>CP139021.1:382500-6295000 GCA_034044135.1 Flammeovirgaceae bacterium SG7u.111
GCGGCACCATCCGCTAAGGCTAAATACTCCTGGAAGACCGATAGCGTACGAGTACCGTGAGGGAAAGGTGAAAAGTACTCCGAACAGGAGGGTGCAATAGTACCTGAAACTGTGCGCCTACAAGCGGTCGGAGCCCATACGTTGGGTGACGGCGTGCCTTTTGCATAATGAGCCTACGAGTTGCCCTTATCTGGCAAGGTTAAGTGGTCAAGCCACGGAGCCGTAGCGAAAGCGAGTCCGAACAGGGCGCCATAGTCAGAGGGGGCAGACGCGAAACCTAGTGATCTACCCTTGGCCAGGTTGAAGTTGCGGTAACACGCAATGGAGGACCGAACCAGTATACGTTGAAAAGTGTTTGGATGAGCTGAGGGTAGGGGTGAAAGGCCAATCAAACTAGGAAATAGCTCGTACTCCCCGAAATGTTTTTAGGAACAGCCTCGGGCGAGTTTGGCGGAGGTAGAGCTACCGATTGGACTAGGGGGTGTCACAACCTACCGAATCCAGACGAACTCCGAATGCCGCCAAATGATGTCCGGGAGTGAGGGCAAGGGTGCTAAGGTCCTTGTCCGAGAGGGAAAGAACCCAGACCGTCGGCTAAGGTCCCCAAGTATATGCTAAGTTGAACTAAGGGGGTCCAGTCACAGAGACAGCCAGGATGTTGGCTTGGAAGCAGCCATTCATTTAAAGAGTGCGTAACAGCTCACTGGTCGAGTGACAGGGCATCGATGATAATCGGGCATAAGCATATCACCGAAGCCACGGACTCGAAAGAGTGGTAGGGGAGCATTCCAAGGGCGTCGAAGCCGTCCCGCGAGGGCTGGTGGAGCGCTTGGAAAAGCAAATGTAGGCATAAGTAACGATAAGGCGGGTGCGAAACCCGCCCACCGATAGACTAAGGTTTCCCTGGCAATGCTAATCATCCAGGGGTCAGTCGGGACCTAAGGCGAACCCGAAGGGGGCAGTCGATGGACAACTGGTCAACATTCCAGTACCCGCCATGGGCTAAAAAGTGACGAAGGAGGTTAAGGTACGCGCACTGACGGAATAGTGCGTTGAAGCCCTCGGGCGAGAGTACCGCGAAGCTACGGCGGAGCGGATAGCGACCTGGACTCCTTCCGAGAAAAGCGAACCATGGCGGCCCGTACCGCAAACCGACACAGGTAGTCAAGGAGAGGATCCTGAGGTGCTCGGAAGATTCATGGCTAAGGAACTAGGCAAAATAACCCCGTAACTTCGGGAGAAGGGGTGCTTACCTCATTTATGAGGAAGCCGCAGTGAAAAGGCCCAGGCGACTGTTTAACAAAAACACATGGCTTTGCGAACTCGCAAGAGGAAGTATAAGGCCTGACACCTGCCCGGTGCTGGAAGGTTAAGGGGGGACGTTAGCCTCGGCGAAGCGTTGAACCGAAGCCCCAGTAAACGGCGGCCGTAACTATAACGGTCCTAAGGTAGCGAAATTCCTTGTCGGGTAAGTTCCGACCTGCACGAATGGTGCAACGATCTGGGCACTGTCTCGGCCATGACTCCGGTGAAATTGTAGTTCCGGTGAAGATGCCGGATACCCGCAACGGGACGGAAAGACCCCATGAACCTTTACTATAGCTTAACGTTGGTATTGGGCAAATAATGTGTAGGATAGGCGGGAGGCTTTGAAGCGGTGTCGCCAGGCATCGTGGAGCCAATGTTGAAATACCGCCCTTTGTTTGTCTGGTGCCTAACCCCTTGCCGGGGACAGCGTTTGGTGGGTAGTTTGACTGGGGTGGTCGCCTCCAAAAGAGTAACGGAGGCTTTCAAAGGTACCCTCAGCACGGTCGGTAATCGTGCGCGGAGTGCAATGGCACAAGGGTGCTTGACTGTGAGGCCTACAAGCCGAGCAGGCAGGAAACTGGGACATAGTGATCCGGTGGTTCCGCATGGAAGGGCCATCGCTCAAAGGATAAAAGGTACTCTGGGGATAACAGGCTGATCTCCCCCAAGAGCTCATATCGACGGGGAGGTTTGGCACCTCGATGTCGGCTCGTCACATCCTGGGGCTGGAGAAGGTCCCAAGGGTTGGGCTGTTCGCCCATTAAAGTGGCACGCGAGCTGGGTTCAGAACGTCGTGAGACAGTTCGGTCCCTATCTGTTGTGGGCGCTAGAAGCTTGAGAGATCCTGACCTTAGTACGAGAGGACCGGGTTGGACGAACCTCTGGTGTACCTGTTGTGGCGCCAGCCGCACCGCAGGGTAGCTATGTTCGGAAGGGATAAGCACTGAAAGCATCTAAGTGCGAAACCCGTCTCGAGATGAGGCTTCTTTTAAGGGCCGTGGTAGACGACCACGTCGATAGGCCGCAGGTGTAAAGCCAGAGATGGCAAAGCCGAGCGGTACTAATTGCCCGTCAGCTTCCTTCACGCCGGCAGACCGTTGGCCGAGGGATACCCTTTCTTATCTGAGACATGCCAGGACTAAAGACATATAAAGACAAAATGGCGACGACAGCGCGGGTGCCCACCTCTTCCCATTCCGAACAGAGAAGTTAAGACCCGATGCGCCGATGGTACTGCGGTAACACGTGGGAGAGTAGGAGATCGCCAGCCCACCATGCGGGGGCGCCCGAAGGGCGTCCCCCTTTTTTTTGCCCCTGCCAAACCGCCCCACAGGCAGGCAATGCTCCAGGCGGAACATATGCTTTTTAACAATATAATATGCCTTGCATAGGCACACCGGATATGGTTTTAAGCATAAAAAGCACCTGTCCACGCCCCCCTTTTCCCAGCCTTTACTATCTTTACCTCCCATTCAATAATTTATATAAAATGCATTTAGAAAAATTAAAAGTAGGCGTGATAGGAGGTAGAAGGGGTCTTGGTAGCTGGCTTGTAAAATACTTTGCTGATAAAGGTTTTGAAGTATATTTTTCTTCAAGGAGCGATACATCAATCATAAAAAACAATATAGATCTTGTCCAAAAAACAGACTTGATTTTTCTTAGTGTCCCAATCCAAAACATGGAAGGGGTATTGGAAGAGATATTCCCATACCTTGATGGAAAACACTTAGTGGAAGTCTGTAGTGTGAAAAAGTTTTTAGTGGATAAATATCAATCCTTAAAAGGAGATTACCCTGATATTAATACTCATTTTTATTCTATCCACCCTATGTTCTCTCAGAGAATACGCACATTAAAGGGACAGGTAATCTTATTTAATTACGCAAGTAAAGATGATGGTTCATTGATGCCTGAATTGTGGGATATATTTGCCAGTAATGAAGCTACTTTATATGACCTCGATTATATTACACATGATAAAGTAATGGGGGTTGTACAAGGGCTAAATCATTTTAATATTTTCGTAAGTGCCAAGACGTTGGCTCGAATGAGTCCCCAAATTGGAAAGATTAAAGATTATTCTTCGCCTCCTTATCGTATTTTCTTGATATTTTTTTCCCGATATGTATTGCAAGACCCAGGATTATATGCAGACATACAAATGTACAATGAGTTTGTACCAGAGGTGTTAGGTATTTTTAAAGAGGAGGTCGATAAGTTGTTTGATGTAATTCAAACAAAGGATAGAGATACTTTTATAAAGTATGTTGAAAGCTCTCGTTTTTATTTTGAAGAAAATGAAGAAGACATGGGCATTTCTAATCACTTGATAGAGCAATTAGGTAGATACATCAATAAGTTGAAGAAAGAAAAAGAGTAAACTTAGCCTCTATAAATTAGGTAAATCATATAAGCGATATATAAAAGGACGAATAAAAAACCGTCCCAACGTTCAACTGTATTTCTTTTACTTGTAGCCATTGCAAAAATAAGGAGGCTGCTTGAGAAGATAAGAACGAGTATATCGGTATTATTGATTACGTCGAAGTGCAGAGGTTTAATGACAGAGCTCAGACCTAAAATCCAAAGAACATTGAAAATATTGGATCCTATTACATTGCCAACAGCAATGTCTGTATTTCTTTTATAAGCTGCTATTGCCGAAGTAACTAATTCAGGCAAAGAAGTTCCTATAGCGACTACGGTTAAACCGATAAATGATTCGGAAAGCCCAAAAGATGCTGCCATTTCTTTAGCGCCTTCTACTACCCATTTTCCTCCCAAAAAAAGTCCTGTCATTCCTATTAATATCCATAATATGGATTTCCCCATAGGCATAATTGAAATAACATCCATAGGAACCACATCTTTTCTTTCTTGTGAAATTCTGACGATGTAAACCATGAAAAGAATAAAGAAAAATAGGAGTATAGCACCATCGGCTCTAGTGAGCATTTGGCTTTCAGACTTGTCAAATAGTGCCGCATTAGCAAGAAAGCCGACTAAAATTGCCCCAGTTAGTGAAAAGGGAATTTCAGAGAGCATAGTGTTTTTATGGATCGGGAGAGGGTAAATAATTGCAGCAATGCCTAGAATAAGAAGTACATTGGAAATGTTTGAACCTATGATATTTCCTACTGCTATTTCGGAACTTCCTTGTAAGCTTGAGTAAACATTGACAATAAGCTCGGGCATAGATGTGCCGAAAGAAACAATGGTAAGTCCAACAATTAAATCGGGTATATTATAACGCTTTGCAAGCGAAGAAGACCCTTCTACTAAAAGATCAGCTCCCTTGATCAATATTACAAACCCAATTACAAATAGCACATAAATCAGCATCCTGTATGTTTAAAAGTAAGGTTATTTGTTTTCTAATGCATAGTAGCGAATATAGTCCCTTCAAAAAACGCAAGATTCTTGTCTGATTACACTGTTTCGCTAAAAACTTTTCGAACACTCTATTTCATTTATTAGGGATACTGGTATGGTAGTCTTAATTTTACCATTTCAGTTGGCTTCCATAACTTTTTGGTAGCCTTAGCTTTTAACTATGCAGTTGTTTTTTAAAGAAGTTTGGGTGCTAGTTCAAAAAGAGTTCAAACTAGAATGGCGGCAAAAATACGCATTTAATGGTATTTTGCTCTATGTAGTGGGTGTTGTTTTTGTCTGTTATCTTAGTTTTAACCTTCGTATGGGAGAGCTTACACCTATTACGTGGAATACCCTTTTCTGGATCATCATCCTTTTTTCCGCAATCAATGGTGTTTCAAAAAGCTTTCAGCAAGAGCGGGAAGGAAGATATATTTTCTATTATCAAATAGTAGGGCCAGAGGCTATCATTTGCTCTAAGATCATATATAATACCATTCTTATGTTGGCTGTGTCATTTGCCGGCCTCCTTGTGTTTTCAGTTGTAATGGGTAATCCTGTACAAGATTTAGGACTTTATATTTTGGTGCTTTTTTTAGGGGCAATCGGCTTTTCCTCAGGGCTTACGCTTGTATCTGGAATTGCCGCCAAGGCAAGTAATAGCGGAACTGCAATGTCGATCTTGGGGCTGCCTGTAATTTTACCCATGCTACTTATGCTCATCAAAGTTTCTAAAAATGCCATGGATGGTCTTGATAGGACTGTGAGTTATGACGAAATTTTAACGATATTTGCAATCAATTTAATCGTAATTGTTGTTTCAATTATTCTGTTCCCTTATTTGTGGAGAACATAACCGATTGCCTAATTAATAAATTATTATGCCTTTAAAAATTAAAGGGCTTTGGTGGAAATTGTTGACCATCGCTTTACTCTTATTCACGGTTATTTGGGGTTTTTTCCAAGAAGTCCCTCGTATGTATCCGCTCCAAGAAACTATCCGAAACTTGTACTTCCATGTTCCTATGTGGTTTGGGATGATTATTATTTTAGGAGCGTCGGTGGTTTACTCCATAAAGTATCTCAAGAATCCGTTGCCAAAATATGATAACCTAGCGGTTTCTTGTGTAAATGTGGGAGTGATGTTTGGCGTGTTAGGAATGATTACGGGAATGTTTTGGGCTCAATTTACTTGGGGCTATTTTTGGAGTGGTGACCCTAAGCAAAATGCTGCTGCGGTGGGTTTGCTCATCTACTTTGCTTATGGTATTTTAAGAGGTCTTTTTGAAGACGACTCTCAAAAAAAGCGTATAAGTGCTATATATAATATTTTTGCCTACGCCACGCTTATTCCCCTCATGTTCATTTTACCAAGGCTTACCGATTCTTTGCACCCAGGTAATGGAGGAAACCCTGGTTTTAATGCCTATGACCTTGATTCTAAGTTGAGAATGGTGTTTTATCCAGCGGTAATTGGCTGGACTCTTTTGGGAGCATGGATAGTAGATATAAATGCTCGGATGAAAAATTCGAACGACCAGCTTGATGAAATACAATTTGCCAACGATAAAGTAGGGCAAGTTCAGTAGCAATAAATTTAAAGCTCAATTATAAAATGTCATTTAAAAAAACAGTTGCCTCATTTTTAATCGCTTTCAGTACTATTATTTTAGTACCTAAAAGTGAGATATTTGCACAAGACAAAATTGCTATTACCGAACAAGATTACAATAATGGTGAAGTAGAAATGGCTGACAAGCTAAGAGAAAATGGGAAGATTTATGTAGTAGTTGGATCGCTTACAGCAGTGTTGATAGGCGTTTTTGTCTATTTGTTTAGCTTGGAAAAAAAACTTGGGAAGGTTGAAAAAGAACTTGCCCAGAAATAATAATTACTAGTTGATATTTATCTAAACCGATATTTACTAATGAAAACTACACATATAATAGGCATAGTAGTAATAGCCGTAGCTATTGGAATCATTGTTTCTACAGCAGGAGATGCCAGTCAATATGTTACCTTCGATACAGCCTTCAAAATGGCAAAAAATGGCGATGATTCTAAAATCCATGTGATTGGAGAACTTAAAAAGGATGCAAGCAACCAAGTGGTTGGAGTGAATTACAATCCGTTGAAAGACCCTAATTATTTGTCTTTTAAGTTGGTAGATGATAATAAAGAAGAGCATGAAGTGGTGTGTTTTAACCCTCCTGCGTCTATGCGAGACTTCGAGCATTCCGAAAAAGTAGTCATCATTGGAAATGTACAGGAAGGCAAGTTTGTAGCCAGCCAGATCCTAATGAAATGTCCTTCCAAATACGAGGACAAAGAAGTACAAGCCAATGCTGTAAGCAAACTTTAAATTTTCAGGGCTTCTAGTATTTTGGGGAATTTCACTTCAAAAATTTCCCCACTCAAGTCCAACGTCAACGATTCCCGCAACCTCCTCACTATTTCGAGAAGGTTGTTTTGCAACTGTGAATAGTGAGAGTGTTCATTTTATAAGTCCTCAATTCCCCTTCTTTTAGCTACTCACTGCTTATCAGGGAATCCAACTCCTATCCTATATGGTCGAGTGCATTGTACACAAAATATCTCTCAAAAAATGAGGAATCAATGGTACAAGGGGTAAACCTCGTCTTCTTAAGCTTTTCATCAAAAAAGGAAAGCATCGATCCCATCGCTACCCATGCAGAAAGCAAGCTATTCCGAGAAACTAGCGAAAGGATAAAATCACTTTTTCTCACACATTTCTCAATAAAGCTTTTAATATCTTTTCCTGCTACCATTATTTCAGCATCTATCATTACATAAAAACCTGCTTCTACTAACTTGTTTTTAATCAAGTGTACAACTTCTTTATCTTGGTGATTGTAAGAGATAAAAACAGTCTTACCACTTACTGGTCTAAGTTCTGCCAGAGAAGGTCTGGCAATTCGATGACATACCCAAAAAGATCTTCTTTCCTCTCTGCTCTACATGTAATGAAACCCTTATTTTGAAGTTTAGATAAAGAAATAGTCATACTAGTAGTATCCATTTTTAGTACTTCTGCTTCTTTCGCCAAGTCTATTCGAAAGATGGGATCATCTAATGGTATTTAACTTTGGCGCTTTTCCAAAAGCTATTCAAGCATTTTTTTCTGTTCGGAAAGCATACGCACGATATTTGGGAGAGAAGAAAAGAGTAAATCAGGAGTTTTTACGTTAAGAGAATGCTAAAATGTAAGCAAGCTCTAGTATTCAATATTGGAAAAAGCCCTACAAGGGGCAAGTTTTTTTGAGGGGGCGAGAAAGGGTCGCCCATAACCCAACAAGAAAATGCAACAATTTAAATTGTCGAATAAGAATAAAGCCTATATTTTTCTGTTTGCCCTCACGCTCATGATTTGCGGAGTAGTCACAAGACTTCCCATTGCTTTTTTTGTTGTTAGTATTCCTATTTTGCTTTTTGCGCTATTTTCCAAAGGGGCAATTGTTTCTGTGGAAAAATCAAAGTTAATCATCGATGAAAAACTTGTTTTCCCATTTAATAGCATAGCGATGTTGTGTTATATTTCAAAAGAACATAAATCAGAAATAGAAGATGATCCCACGGCATTGGAAGGAAACGAGTCGCTAGTACAATCTTTCAGAATAGATAATTATAAGGATGATAGTTATTTTTTTGTGGGTCAGAAATATGGAAATAAGGAGGAATTACTAACCTTTTTGTTGAAAAAAATGCCTCCATCCAGAATAGAAATCAAATATTATAGCGAAACCTCTGCTCTTTTTGGGGAAAGTTTTGTAATGGAAAATAATACCAAAGAGCGGTACAAGGTTTAAAAAATTAAATTGAAAATGGTGCCTTCCCCAGGTGCTGAAGAAGCCGTGATACTCCCTTTGTGTTGACGCATAATTTGCCTAGAAAGGCTTAATCCAATTCCAGAACCCAATTTTTTGGTGGTGAAAAAAGGAATGAAAATCCTGTCGAGAGCATCCTTGTCAATACCAGGACCATTATCCTTTACCGAAATCATAGGGCGGTTGTCCTTATTTTGGACTCCAGACAGAATAATTACCTTATCCGAATTTTCCTCTTCGCTCATTTCTTGAAGTGCCTGCACCGCATTTTTGATCATATTGATCAGTACTTGTTCAATTTGTGCTTGGTCGGCGGTCACAATCAATGAGTCTGGCTCTAACTTGGTGAGCAACTTTACCTGATGTTGCTCACATTCGTGCGTCATCAAGATTTTTGTGTGTTGGAACAGTTCGCTCACTTTCACATGCTCAAAGTTAGGCTCGGGCATGTGCGTAAGGTTTCGGAAATCGTTCACAAAGTGGATCAGCGCATCACTTCGCCTCATAATGGTCTGCACTGCTAAATTGATATCTTCCAAATCTTCTTTGGGGACAGTATCCCCCTCCTGCTCTTGGTAATAATCTACTTCCCCTTTTATAGTAGAAGCTAAAGAAGAAATAGGGGCAACGGAGTTCATTATTTCGTGGGTAAGAACCCTGATAAGGTTTTGCCAAGCTTCCATTTCCTGGTCTTCCAGTTCCGAATGGATGTTTTGAACGGTGACCAACTTAAACTCTTCTCCCTTTAGGTAAAGCTCAATGGCATAAATGGCTATTTGGACTACTTCTCCATTATCTCGCACCCTCACCAAAGCTTTTGCGCCCGTGCGTAGCTTGTGCAAATGATCTACTAATTCAGGGCTGTATTCTGCTAAGCGGGAAATGTTTTTGAGGCGGTTTACCTTAAAAAGCCGCTTTGCCGCCGTGTTGATAATTTGGACATCACCATTTCTATCGAAAGAAACAATGCCGATCCCTATATGGTGGATAATATTTTTGAGATATTGATATTCGGCTTCTTTTTCGGAGCGAATGTTTTTAAAGTTTTGGATTACCTTGTTGAACTCGCTGCTAAGCTCATCAAAGCTTCCTCCTTTTCCGCTGAGCTTATAAGTTTGGGAGAAATCATCGTAGCGGATAGACCCCAAAAAATCTAGCAGTTCGCGGTTAGTATTTTCCAATAAGTTGATCATGGTAATCACCTGATAAATGATTACTCCGCCAACAAAGCCCATAGTAATGAAATAGGATTCCGATTGTAGCAAGTACATAAAAAGGAAAATCGAAAACCCTAAACCCAATACACGTGAAATGACTTTTAGGCGAAAATCCTTAAAGCCCATGCTTTTCTAATCGTCTATAAAGTGATGCCCTTGTAAGGCCCAATGATTTTGCTGCTTTCGAAATATTACCCGAATGTTTGCTGATCGCTTTTTGGATCATCATTTTTTCTACAGTGTCCAAATCGTATTCCGAAAAGTCCATGTCGTCCGATTCGCTTTTTTCTACCAGAAAGAGAAAATCATGAGGCTGGAGCAAATCTTCATCGCTCATGATCACCGCTCTTTCCAGAGCATGTTGTAGTTCCCGCACATTGCCAGGCCAGTGGTATTTCTCAAATTTTTTGAGGGTGGAGGGGGATAGGCGTTTTTTCGGTTTGCGATACTTTTGGCAATACATTTCAATAAAATGATCGGCAAGCTTTGGTAAATCTTCAGCCCTGTCTCGTAGCGGAGGGAGGTGGATTTCTACCGTATTTATCCTGTAAAGTAAATCTTGCCTAAAGTCATTGTCGCCCACCATTTCGTAAAGCGGCATATTGGTAGCGCAAACTAAGCGGATATCAATCGGGGTCGATTTATTGGCACCTACCCGTGTAATTTCCCTCCGTTGAAGCACAGTAAGCAGCTTCGATTGTAAGGATAAGGAAAGGTTTCCTATCTCATCCAAAAATAGCGTACCGCCACTGGCAACTTCAAATCGACCAGCTCTGTCTTCTTTGGCATCGGTAAAAGCCCCTTTTTTGTGCCCAAAAAGCTCGCTTTCAAAAAGGCTTTCGGTAATCGTACCCATATCCACTCCTATAAATACATTATCGTTTCTGAGCGACTGTTGGTGAATGGCACGGGCTATTACTTCTTTTCCCGTTCCGTTCTCGCCCAGAATAAGGATGTTAGCATCTGTAGATGCGACTTTTTCGATGATCTTGAACACTTCCTGCATAGGTTGGCTACTTCCTATTATCTCACCAAAGTGCCCTTTTTTATTTATTTCCGAAGCAAGGCTATTTCGCTGTTGCTTTAGCGTGTTCACCTCATTTTTAGCCTGCTTTAACCGTACAGCAGTTGTAAGCGTGGCAATTAATTTTTCATTTTGCCAAGGTTTCAATACAAAATCGGTTGCCCCAGAGCGTAAGGCCCTCACTGCCATTTCCACGTCTCCATAAGCCGTAATCAAGATCACTACCGCATCGGGGTCGATCTCCAAAATTTGCTCTAGCCAATGGAAGCCCTCTTTGCCGCTTGTGATATCCTTGCTGAAGTTCATATCCAGCAAGATTACATCATACGAATCATTGTTGAGAAGGAAAGGGATCTTTTTAGGATTGCTTTCAATCTGCACCAAATCTGCATGCTTTTTAAGTAAAAGTTTTGCAGCTAAGAGTATATCTTCATTATCGTCAATTACTAATATCTTACCTAATGGTTTGCCCATCTATCTCTCAGGTTAAATTGTTTGAGTTATCCAAAGCTATGTGTTTTGCACAGGCTCTAGCCAAAGTTATAAAAAGTTGTGCAATTTCGGACACTTTTCATTTGCTATTCCTCTTTTTCTATCAAACTAAAATCAATGTTTTTGTTAAAAGAAAAAAGGAATATTCCATGCGGAACGCCAAGCTTATAACAGCGGAAGATTTCTTTTTTGGAAATTGTTTTGTGGCGAAAAGTTTAAAAAACGAGTCATTCCTGCGAACGCTGGAATCGCCTTCTTAGGCTCAGTCAAGTAAAAACTAGCGGAAAATTTCAATAGTTATTTCCCTCCCCACGTATTTTTTCCCTCCTAGCCCTTCATTAACAAATTGTAATTTTATATTTGTTCAATGGCATTTTCGAACCTAAACGGCTACTGTGCAGCATACTCTTAAAATATATCAGAAACGGCTGACCAACTTGACGGCAAAAAACAGGGCATTGCTCTTGCTCAAATTGGCAAAGCGACAGTTTATCGACCTGCACGAGCTTGATTATTTGAGTGGAGACCCTTCTTTTCGGATTATTGAGGACTTGATTGCCAGAAAGCCTAAAACGGTTCTTTGCGACACGGTCGATAGCCGAGACGAGCACACCAACCGAGCCAGCCAGCAATTGGGCAAAATAGCCCGAATGGACAAGTTTATTTTTGATGAGCAAGGTGCAAGGGATTTGTACGTAGGCTACCCGTTTGTGCAAGGCAGGATGATGGACGATACGCCTATTCGCTGTCCGCTGTTGTTTTTCCCAGTAAAATTATCGGCTGTCAATAACACATGGGAACTGGAACTGAGGCAAGATGTTGGAGTTTCTTTCAACAAAACACTCTTGCTCGCTTATTCTCATTACAATGGTATTCAGTTTGAAGAAGCTTTTCTCGACCAAGATTTTTCCGAGTTCCCCACCGATAGCCTTGAGTTTCGCACCGAACTTTATGATTTCCTGAAAGCTTCCCCTTTTGAAATCAACTTTGGGCAAGAAACTTTTGAAGATACGCTGTTGCCTTTTTCCGAGTTCAATCGAAGCACTTTTTCGGAAGAAACCTCCACGGGCGAGCTGAAAATTATTCGGGAAGCGGTGTTGGGAATTTTCCCGCAAGCGGGTTCGTACCTCATGCCCGACTACGAGTATTTGCTCAGCCGACCAACTACCCGAGAGCTGGAAAGTTTCTTTGGTTCAAGTGAAACGGAAGAGGATACCATGCACAGCACGGTGCTTTCCAAGGCGGAAAAAGAGGAGGAAATGATCACGCCCTACGCCCTGGATGCTTCCCAAGAAAAGGTGGTAAAAAGTGTGAAAGGTGGCAATTCTGTGGTGGTGCAAGGTCCTCCTGGCAGTGGTAAATCGCAGATGATCTGCAACATGATCATCGATTACATAGCGAGGGGGAAAAATGTGCTGGTGGTCTGCCAGAAGAAGGCAGCGCTTGATGTGGTGTATAAGCGCTTGGGCGAAAAGAACTTTGAGAATTTTGCCGCATTGGTGCACGATTTCAAAAATGATAGAAAAGAAATTTATGATAAAATAGCCAAGCAAATTGATGGGATTGAGGCGTTCCAGCGGGAAAACAATAGTTTGGATGCCATTTATTTGGAAAGGCGTTTCCTGAAACTGAGTAGGGAAATCGACCAAATTACCGAGGAACTTTCCGAGTTCAAAACTGCCCTTTATGATAACCAAGAATGCGGGCTGAGTGCCAAGGAATTGTACCTTTCCAGCAAACTTTCTGACGATGCGCTTAACTTGAAAGAGGAATACCAGCATTTCCACTTTCGTGAACACGAGGATTTGCTCCGAAAATTCCGATCCTATTTCAAATATGCCAACTCGCTCGACAAGTCCTCGCATCCGTGGGCTAGCCGAGTTTCTTTCAAAGATTTTGGGATAGAGGACCTGCAAGAAGCCAAGAGGAATGTAGCGGAAGTGATTCCTTATTTTGAGAAAGTGTCGAGGGAAATTGCCGAGCAGTGGGGGTTCCATCCTTCGTACGACGAGTGCGAGTGGATTTTGGACAGGGAAGAAGCGTTTTACAAGTTTCTTGAGTTGTTGGGGGAGGAATCGGTGTTCAGGTATTTCAAAAATAGTTTGCCACACAGCGAAGCGGATTATTTGTGGCTTGCCAACAAAAAGAAAAACTTGCTCAATGCCTATGGGGTAGAGGGGGTTGAATCAACTATTCCGAAAGAGAAGTTGGGCGAATGCCAAAAGATTTTGAAAGAGGCGCTTGAAGCTCATGAAGTTTGGTATCATCGGCTTAAGTGGAAATACTTTTCCAAAGAAAAAGCCTTTGTAGATGAGCTGATAGCCAAAAATGGGCTGGAAAACGAGGAAGAACCGCTAATGATGCTTTTGCAAAAGTTGGACAACAGGCTAAATCTAGAGCATCATCTTACCATCCTTTCCAAGTCCCCGTTTATTACCGAGCAACCCAATAGTTACGATCCTGAAGTGTTGCGTGACTGGCTCGACTTGCACCTGAAAGCCCTCGATGCCAAAAATATTTATGAGAAGCTTCGGAATATCATAAAGTACATAAAGCTGGATGATCTGAGCTACGACGAGCTGAGCAAAAAAGTAACAAGCTTGCTCCAAACGCTTCAAGATATTCCCGCCAAAAGTGCAGTTTGGAAAAAGTACCTTACGACCAAGCAAATCAAAAGTTTGCTCGATAAAAATGTACTTCCCGAAACACTGGAAAAATCGCTCGACAAAGACTTCGATTCCCTTTGCGAGTTTGACAGGCTAAAAGATACGTTTATGCCCCACGAGCTAGTGGTCGCCAAAAAAGTGAAGGAAAAAGTGGAGAAGGTTCCTGAAGTGGAGGAAGGAATTTACCTGATAGATAACAGCATTCGCTTGGCTTGGCTCAACCATTTGGAATCGAAATATCCAGTGCTTCGCATTGTTTCATCGCTCAAGCTCAGCGATATGGAAAGCCATTTGCAAGAAGCAATGAGCGAAAAAAGGAATATTAGCAGGGAAATAGCTCTGATAAAGTTGCGGGAGCGGACTTACCAAGAGGTGGAGTTCAACCGTCTCAAAAACATGGTCACCTACCGTGATCTTAAGCATCAGGTAAATAAAAAACGCAGCATCTGGCCTCTCAGAAAGTTGATTTCCAACTTCTCTCATGAGCTGCTCAACCTTGTGCCTTGTTGGATGGCTTCACCCGAGTCTGTTTCTACCATTTTCCCAATGGAAGAGTTTTTTGACCTGGTCATTTTTGATGAAGCGTCTCAGTGTTTTGCAGAGAAGGGGATTCCTGCTATGTACCGTGGCAAGCAAGTGGTGATTGCGGGAGATAGCCAGCAGCTCGCCCCGTTCGATTTGTACCAACCTAGATGGGAAGAAGACATGGAAGGGGAAACTGCCCTAGAGGTAGATTCGCTGCTCGACCTTGGCGCACATTATCTGCAAGAAATTCCCCTCACGGGGCACTATCGTAGTAAATCACTCGATCTCATTGGTTTCTCTAACCGACACTTCTACGATAATCGCTTGCAGCTTATTCCGGACTTCCAAAACTTTGTGGGAAGCGGGCCTGCCATTTCGTACCTAAAAGTAGATGGGGTTTGGGAGAAAAACCAAAACTACTTAGAAGCGCAGGAAGTGGTCAGATTGGTTGAAAAACTGATAGGAGAGGGAAAAGACGATATTGGTATCATTACCTTCAACTTCAAGCAACAAGACCTTATTTTGGACTTGTTGGAAGAAAGTGGCATTGCTATTCCTCCTCGCTTATTCGTGAAAAACATTGAAAACGTGCAGGGAGATGAGCGGGATATCATCATCTTTTCCATTGCTTACGCCCCTTCGCCTTCTGGCGTAATGCGGGTGCAGTTTGGTAGCCTGAGCCAAGCCAAGGGGGAAAACCGGTTGAATGTTGCCGTTACGAGGGCTCGCTCTGCGGTGTATGTGGTAAGCAGTATTTTGCCCCACCAGCTCAGAGTGGAAGAGACCAAAAACCAAGGACCTAAGCTGCTCCAGCAGTATTTGCAATATGCACTGGAAGTGTCGGAAGGAAATTTCAAGCCCAATTTGCCAGCTTTGCCTCTCACCAACTCTACTCAGTACCTCAAAGATAAAGTGAAGGAGGAAATGGATGGGAAGCTGGAGATGGATGAGTTTTTGCCTTTTTCTGATCTTACCTTCAAAAAAGAGACGTGGGAAGGGTTGGTGCTTACCGATGATAACCAGTATTTCCAAGGGATTTCTCCCAAAGAAGCACATGCTTATGCTCCCGTTTTGCTGAAAGAAAAAGGGTGGAGGTTTCGTCGTTTTTACAGTCGCCAGTTCTGGATAGACCCGGCAGGTTTCAAAGAAGCCCTGTTCAAATTTACCCAGCTTCCGATGAACGAAGGAGCTGCGGAGGAGTAAGGTTTTTAGTCACTAACTGAACTGACAATTGAACTTGGGGTCAATTCAAGCGAGACGCTTGAATGCATGTTTCGGCACGACAATTCCATTGTGGATCAGACGCTCGCACCAGGTTTTTTCTTTTTATTGAGAAAATATTTTTGACCCCAAGTTAGCGTGTCAGTTCAACTAGCAACCAGAAACTCTCCCTTACCTCACCAACTCCTTCTCTTTCATCCTCTTGATATAATCCTTGGTAGCGGCTACTACTTTTGGAGAAAGCAGTACTGCCGAGGTTACCGTTGGGACTACCATAATGGCGTACATTCCATCAATCAGACCAATAACCGCTGGAAGTGAAGCCGTAGCTCCAAAAACGATGGTACTCACGTAGAAGTAATTGTAGTATTTCTGGTACTTCGCACCAAATAGGAAGCCTGTACATTTTGTGCCGTAATAAGAGTAGGAAAATAGGGTAGAAAAGGCAAATACCAATACACAGAGCACTAAGATATAAGCGCCTACACCAGGCATAGAATCGTTGAAAGCTTGTGCTGTGAGTGAAATTCCATTGTCGCTTCCAGTTGTCCACACGCCAGAGACTAGAATGGCGAGAGCTGTCATTGTACAAACAACCAAAGTATCGATTGCGGGTTCGAGCATCGCTACCAACCCTTCTCTAATAGGCTCATTAGTTTGGGCTGCGCCGTGCATCATGGGTGAAGTTCCCAAGCCCGCTTCGTTAGAGAAAGCAGCTCTTCTAGCACCAGCTACCATTACCGCACCTATAGAACCACCTACTACGGCATTTCCTGTAAAGGCATCTTCAAAAATTAAGAGGAAAGAGGCTGGCACACTTTCTATATTGACGATGAGGATATACACCACTACTGCAACATACAAAACGACCATTACAGGTACCATTTTACCCGCTACATTTCCTATTCGCTTTATCCCTCCAAAAATGACGGTTGAAACGATAAGCACCGTGATAATTCCTGTAGCCAAATCGGTGTTGAACGAGGAAGTTTCACCTACCCAGCCGTTAGGCCTTAAGATTACATCCCGTATTATTTGCGTAAGCTGATTGGCCTGAAAAATAGGTAAACACCCAAATAAACAGGCGACGCAAAACATGATTGCTAAGGGTTTCCACTTTTTTCCCAATCCTTCGGTGATGACGTACATAGGGCCGCCTTGCACATCGCCCGCCGAATCTTTTCCTCGGTACATCACCGCAAGCGAAGAGGTAAAAAATTTGGTGGTCATCCCTAAAAAAGCACTCACCCACATCCAAAAGAGTGCGCCAGGTCCGCCCATGGTAATGGCTACCGCTACCCCTGAAATATTACCCATACCCACCGTGGCGGCAATGGCACTGGAGAGTGCTTGGTATTGATTAATCTCGCCAGGAGCATCAGGATCATCATATTTCCCTCTAAGTACATCTATAGCATGGAAAAAATATCGGTAGGGTAGCAGCCTTGAAAAAAGTGTGAAAAATAACCCTCCTCCAAGGAGAATTATCAATAAGGGCATGCCCCATGCGTAGTTGCCAAACGCTACTAATGCTGTTTCTAAATAATTGCCTATTTCAGTCATATAATGTGATTGTTTTCTAAGAAGTTTCTGCTTTTTCTTCGTCAGGTTGCCTAGCCGCGCATGTATGGAAAATTGCCTAACATTAACTGTGAATGTATTGCTTGGATTGGAAGGGTGAAGGAGTTTGGCGGGTTAACTGCCTGTAATTAATGATGAAGATATGTGCTAAAATAAAGAATTATACTTAGTTCAAAATTCCTTTGAAGTTTTTTTATTTGCCCACCATCGAAATGTTCCCCATATTCGAGCCGTTTTTGAGGAGAATTTCCAAGAAAAATATGAAACTAAGATATCCAATCAGTTTATTGTTTTTTGCCTTGCTTCACCGTTTTGCATTGGCACAAACCCAGCAACAGCCTTTGGAATATGGCTTTACGCCAACCTATGGGGCGGTTTTTCGCTATCAGCCCGATGAGCCAAAAGTCCAAAATAATAATGCTTACGGCTTTGAATTGTACACTGCCAAGGTAACTACAGGGAAAAAATATTGGGAGAAAATTTACAATTACCCCAAAGTAGGCTTTCGCCTTTCCTACTTCGATTACCAAAGAGAGGAGTTGGACAAGGTGATCTCCTTTGCTCCCTATTTGGATTTCACTCCATTTAAAATCAAACGGAATTTTCGAATAATTGTAGGAATGGGAGCGTCTTACTCACCTACAATTTACGATCCGGTGGACAACCCAACGAATGTGGCGATAAGTAGCCATATTAGTTTTGTGGGAGAACTTGATCTCCAATATGATTTTTGGTTAGCTGAAAAGTGGCAGCTTACGGCAAAGGCAGGCTTTCGGCACCATTCCAATGGGCGGGTGAAAACTCCGAATAACGGGATTAATTATTTGGTTTTTGGCCCTGGGATTCGTTATGTTCCGAGTAAAAAGCCGATCTTGAATAGAGAAGTTGAGCCTCAGGAGTTTGATAAGAAAATCCATTTTAATCTACTTGTTTCTGGGGCTATTCGCCAGGTTCGCCCTGAGGAAGACGGCTCGCACAAGGTTGGGGTCGTTTCTGCCTATATAAACAAACAAGTCGGTCGGGTGAGTAACTTGGTTTTGGGATTTGACGGGTATTTTTTTGAGGAAAAAGGAGTGATAGAAGAGCTAGAGTTTACGAATATGCCTTACGATGAAAATGACATTGATACTCGCCAATTCGGGATTTCCTTTGGTCATGAACTACTGGTAGGCGACCTTTCCTTGGCGGTGATTGCTGGGTATCATTTGCATTTGCCCTACAACTTTGAGGGCAAATTCTACCAACGAGTAGGCTTAAGGTACTACCTCTCCGACCACATTTTCATCAATGGGACCATCAAAGCCTATGTCCGCAAAGCCGATATGTTGGATCTGGGGGTTGGGTTTAGGATCTAAGCCTCCCCAAACACATGCCCCAAAATCAGGTCGGCTACCTCTACTGCTTCGTAATTCTCTTTCCCCAAAGCTCCTTTTTTAGAAGAATAGAAAATGGGATGATGGGCTATATCTTCAGTCAGCCTTCCGTGCGAGCCTTTTACCAAACTTGCGTCTAGGGGAATGATGTCGAGCAATTGCCTAAAACCAAGCTTTTTCTTTACCAGCTTGTAACCAATGAGCGGCATGGGCATTTTTATCTTTGGGTCGATGAACATTTCCACGGGGTCGTACCCAGGCTTTCTATGGATATCTACTGTTCGGGCAAAGTCTGGCGCTTTGTCATCGTCTAGCCAATAATAGTAGGTGAACCAAGAATCTTTATCGGCAACCGCAACCAGTTCGCCCGCCCGTTCATGGGCTATGTGGTGTTGCTTTTTTCCCTCTTCATCCAACACCAGCTCAATTCCTTCCATGTTTTCTAGTAGGGATTTTACTTTGTCTTTTACCGAAAGGTCATTTATATAAATATGAGCCAGTTGGTGGTCGGCGAGGGCAAAAGCTTTGCTTGCCCCGGCATCAAACACTTCCAAGCCCATTTCATCTCGCACGGCAATAAGCCCATTTTCTCTTAGCAACCTATTGATATGAATGGGTTGGTTCACATCGGTAATCCCATATTCTGAAAGGAAAATCACTTCCGCACCTTTATTTTCATAATAAGAAACCAAGTCGGCGCACACCTTGTCTATTTCGTTCAAATCCTTAGAAATGATGTCAAAATTCAGTCCGTGCCTTTGGAGATTATAATCAAGGTGGGGGAGGTAAATCAAGGTCAAGGTCGGGTCATGCCATTCATCTACCTTTATGGAAGCATCGGCTATCCATCGGCTGGATTTGATGCTGGTGTTTGGCCCCCAAAAGTTGAAGAGGGGAAATTGCCCAAGCTCTTTTTGTAGCCGTTGGCGCAAGGCTTCGGGCTGTGCATACACATCGGGGAGTTTGCGCCCATCGGCAGGGTACATGGGGCGGGGAGTCACCGAAAAATCGACAGAAGAATACATGTTGTACCACCAAAACATGTTGGAACAGGTGAAGTTGGGGTCTTTCTTTTTTGCCATATCCCACACCTTTTCGCCCTGTACCAGCTTGTTCGATTGCCGCCAAAGCTTCACTTCGCATTCCTCACGGAAATACCAACCATTGGCTACTACCCCATGTTCGGTGGGCCACTTTCCTGTAAGGTAGGTGGTTTGTGCAGAGCAAGTCACTGCAGGCAGTACAGGTTCAACGGTAGCTTTTTCCTTTCCCTCCCTCCATTTTTGCAGAAAAGGAGTGTGTTTCCCTATAAGGGCACTCGTCAGCCCAACCACATTTATGACAACAGTTTTTTGCATTTACTTACTTGTCTAAAGTCTCTTTTACCCATTTCAATTCCCTCACAATGGAGTCCTTCAAGTCGAGCCGAATATCTTTTGGCAGTACTTCCCAAGTGTAAGTTTCCACTTCCAAGTGGTTGGTAACTTCTTCCAGTTTGATGTATTCCAACACTTTTTTAATGTCTTCTTGGGTGGAATAAAGCTTGGAATATTTTTCGAGGAAAACAGGGACATGGAAATGCGTTCGCCACTCGGTTACCTCAGTATTGCCAATGTCGGCTAGGGCAGGGGGCAAATCATTATAATGAAGCAGAGTTTTGTCTTTGGTAAGAGCCACCACTTGGTGCAAATATGTAGACTCTACAAAAGGGCTGAATTCTTTTTCTATCTCTTTCCTATCGGCAGGGTTTTCGGGCAACTGGGCTTTGAGGGCTGCACTTATTTGGATTTTCCCAATCCCAATCCCCTCTTCTTTCATTTTAAGAAATACCTCTGAAGGTTCTTCGTAGCCTACGGCATAGTGGCAAACATCGTAGCAAAGCTGGATATGTTTTCGGATAGCTGCTTCGGCTTGGGCATCGCTTATTCCAAGTTCTTTTTCCAAATAGGGAATTCCTTTGGGCAAAAGCCAGTTGTTGAAATAATCAATTACTTCGGGCGTGTTTTCAATCAACCCATCTGGTTCGGGCTCAATATCGAGATGGAGTATTTTCCCTGTTTGTTGCTCAATTTTGTACAAGTGAGCCACTACTTTAAGAATATTCTTGTTCGATTCATCAAAAGCCTTTTGGGTTTCCGCATCTGTTTTGTGCCAATATTTATAAGAAAGTGGGGAAGTGGAAATTCCTCCGTCCATGCCGTCGGGGAGCAACTCGGCGAGGATGTCAAAAAGCTGTAAGGTATATCGAAGCCTTTCGGACGTAGTCCAATCAGGCTTGTGTACGTCATCCTTCACCACTTGATGGTGAAAACCTCCATAGGGGAAGCCATTCATGGTGAATACATACAGGTTTTCACTTATAAGCCAAGCTTTAAATTCATCCAACTGTTCTTGGTTTGCTAGCTTCTTTCCCGCCTCTCCCGAAAGCCTCAAGCCTATTCCCAAGGGAGCATCTAGTTCAAGGTCTTTTTTAATGGAAGGCAAGTATTCTTTTAGACTTTTCTTTATATCTTGCCAGCTTTCGCCTGCGTGTATATTTGTACAATAGGTAAGGTGGTGTTTATGGTGAAGCATTTGTGAAAAGTTTTGTCGGTTTTAAAATATGGGGCTCAAAAATATAATTTTCAGGCTCAAATTAGCATAATAGCAGCTTAATAAGAAGCTGAACTGGGAAAGGTTCTCGTTTACAGTATGCTAAAGAATGTATTATACAGCTTTGCCCAAGTAAGCAATTGTTTTGTCCATAAGCAGTGAATAGATGAAGATTTGCAGAAAAACAGTTTTTAGAACAAAATAGGGTAGATTTAAGCTGCTATCTAAAAAAAAACACTGATAAAGTGTATTCAGTTTTGCATAAGAAATATTATATCCATATTTTTGCAGTCCTTTTTGGAGGGACATGATAATTATTATGCCCTTTTTATAATAGTTTGGGTTGATACCCAGATGGTTTAATCTTTAAGATAAAGTCAAGCTTTGGATACATTAAGTTATAAGACCCAGTCGCTTAACAAGAGCAACGTAAGTAAAGAGTGGGTTGTCGTAGATGCAGAAGACATGGTATTGGGCAGGTTGTGCACCGAAATCGCCATGCTGATCAGAGGCAAGAGAAAGCCGGGTTACACTCCTCACACAGACTGTGGTGATAACGTGATTGTGATCAATTCTGACAAAGTAAAGTTAACAGGAGATAAGTGGAATAAGAAAGAGTATATCTCTCACACTGGTTATCCTGGTGGTCAACGCATGATTTTGGCGAAAGACCTTAAGGCTAAAAATTCAATATTTTTGATAGAAAAAGCGGTGAAAGGCATGCTTCCAGGCAATCGTTTGGGTAGGGCATTGTTCAAAAACCTATATGTTTATCAAGGTGCGGAGCACCCACATCAAGCTCAAAACCCTAAAGAAATACAATTATAATGGCAGTCATTAACACAGTAGGCAGGAGAAAAACCTCTATTGCAAGAATCTATATGCAAGAGGGTTCAGGTAATATTACCGTAAACAAGAAGGATATCGAAACATATTTTCCTTCTGAGATTTTAAGGACAATCGTAAATCAACCGTTTGCTACAAGTAACAACATTGGTAAATTCGATCTTAAGGTTAATGTAACAGGTGGTGGTACAACTGGACAAGCAGAAGCTATCAGACTGGGGATTGCCAGAGCATTAGTTGAATTTGATGCGGAAATTCGTCCTATGCTTAAGCCAGAAGGTTTCCTTACTAGGGATCCACGTATGGTTGAGCGTAAGAAGTACGGTAGAAGAAAAGCCCGTAGGAAATTCCAATTCAGTAAACGTTAATATTTTCAGGTTGAAACCATTCATGATCAGCCACATTGGCTGGTCATTTGGTATTTATATTAATCTATCTATAATTCCATGCAAAAATTAGAATACAAAGACCTTTTGGATGCGGGTGTGCATTTTGGCCACCTTACAAGGAAATGGAATCCCAAGATGGCTCCCTATATATTTATGGAGCGAAATGGCATCCACATTATTGATTTGAACAAAACACTTGTTAGCCTTGACTCAGCTGCAAATGCGTTGAAAAACATCGTTAAGTCAGGTAGGAAAGTGATGTTTGTAGCTACAAAAAAGCAAGCAAAACAAGTTGTTGCTGCTGAAGCTGCTAGGTTGAAAATGCCTTTTGTAACTGAAAGATGGTTGGGCGGTATGCTTACCAACTTTGCTACAGTAAGGAAATCAATCAAGAAAATGTCGTCAATTGAGAAATTGATGAAAGATGAGGCTTTTAAAAACCTTGCTAAGAAGGAAAGGTTGATGAAGACTCGTGAAAAAGAGAAGCTTGAGCGTGTACTTGGAGGTATTGCCGATCAAAATAGGCTACCTGCTGCATTGTTCGTAGTTGATGTAAAAAGAGAGCATATTGCTATCAAAGAAGCTAATAAGCTTAACATCCCTGTATTTGCAATAGTTGATACAAACTCAGATCCTACATCTGTTGATTTTTCAATCCCTGCAAATGACGATGCGTTTAAGTCTGTAGCTATCATCACCCAATATATTGGACAAGCTATAGAAGAAGGACTCATGGAAAGAAAGAAAGAGCGTGACGAGTCTAAACTTAAAGAGGCTGAGAACGAGAAAAGAGCAGTTGATGAAGCACCTGCTAAGGCAGCAGCGCCAGCAGCTCCTGAAGCTGTAGCGGAAAAAGCTCCTGAAGCACCAGCTGCACCAACAGAAGAGGCAAGCGATGCTCCTGAAAAAGAATAAGGAATTCGCTAGTTTGTTTCTTTAGTTTTATCAAAAGCAGTTCAGGGTTATTTGAGCTGCTCATATTTAGATCAAAGCTTAATTTACCGAGAGCGGTAAAAAATATATATAACAATGACAAAGCTAGAAATTGAAAACAAATTAAAAGAACTAAAGGCTCAGCAGTCTGATGTTTTCAAAAAGAAAAAAGCCGATAGGGATGCAGATGCCTTGGCAGCAATTAGGAAAGAGCTCAATGAGCTAAAAGCACAAGCTAAAGAACTTAGCAAAGTAAAGAAGGTTGTAGCTTAATAATTTTCTTAGTTAGATGTTTAAGCATCGTGTTCAGAAATGGTAATACAAGGCAACTTTTCGAAGGGTCTTCTATTACCATTTTTTTCTACTTACTCTTTTATACTGAGTTTTATAATTAATTATAAATAATAACTTTATTAGAAATGGCCATAACAGCAAAGCAAGTTAATGAACTGAGACAAATCACAGGTGCAGGCATGATGGATTGCAAAAAAGCACTTGTAGAAGCCGATGGTGACCTAGAAGCAGCTATCGATATTCTTAGAAAAAAAGGTCAGAAAATTGCCGCTAAGCGTGCAGACAGAGAAGCAACTGAAGGTATCGCTCTCGCTTACACTAGCGAAGATGGTAGCGAAGGATTGGCTTTTGCCCTTAACTGTGAGACTGAGCCTGTATCTAACATCGATGACTTCAGGAATCTTGGTAACAGCATTTTGGAATTGGCAACTACTAATAAGCCTGCTGACTTGCAAGCATTGCTTTCTTTACCATTAGGAGGAAAGACAGTAAACGAAGTAATCACTGATCTTACAGGTAAAGTTGGTGAGAAAATAGAAGTTTCTAAATATGCTTATATGAAAGGTGAGCGTGTGGTTTCATACCTACACGGAAAGAGCATTGCTGTGCTTGTAAACCTTGAAAACACTGGTGGAGCTGACGTAGAAGAAGCTGGTAAAGATGTTGCTATGCAAATTGCAGCTATGAAACCTGTAGCAGTTGACCAGAGCGGTGTAGATACTTCTCTTATTGAAAAAGAAAAAGAAATAGGATTGGACAAGGCTCGCCAAGAAGGCAAACCTGAGCATATTCTTGAGAAAATTGCTGAAGGATTTGTTCGCAAATTTCTCCAAGAAAACACATTGCTTAGCCAAGCTTTTGTTAAAGACAACAAGCAGTCAGTTAAGCAATACTTGAACAGTGTTCAAAGTGGTATGACAGTTAAAGAATTCGCTCGTATTTCTACTGGCAGATAATTCTTTAGGTTTCTTTGAAAGCCTATAAATATTGTATGATGAGCAGCCTCTATATTGAGGCTGTTTTTTTTACCCCATTCTTTCCTTAGTTTTATTTTTTCTGATGGTATAATCATAGAATAATGAAAATAGACGCAAAACATATAACTGAAAAACAAGAGGTAGAAGCAGCCCTAAAGATTCGTTTTGAGGTATTTGTAGATGAGCAGGGCGTGCCAGCTGAAGATGAAAAAGATGAGTTTGAAGTAGAAGCGAGGCATTTTTTGGCTTTGGTAGAAGGAAAACCTGCAGGAACCGCTAGGTGGCGGTTTACCGATAAAGGGGTGAAATTAGAGCGATTTGCAGTTTTAAAGCCATACAGAGGGAGTGGAGTAGGAGCTTCGTTAGTTGAAGAGGTTCTCAAGGATGTAGCTCAACACAAGCGTATGTGTGACAAAATTACCTACTTAAATAGTCAGGTAAAAGCTGTTCCTTTTTATGCCAAATTTGGGTTCAAACAGACAGGAGAGCCATTTGACGAATGTGGTATTCAGCATTATACTATGCTATTAGATTTAGCCTAGCATATCAAACTGAATAATAATCATGGTGAGGGAAGTGATTCCATAGATCAGAAGTAGTGGAAATCCAGCCTTTGAATAATCTTTTGGGACATAACGACCAGGTGCATAAACCATCCAGTTGGTTTGGTAACCAATAGGTGAAATAAATGCAGCTGATGCGGCAAAGGCAATTGCAAGGTAAAATGGCGTTCCATCTAGCCCAAGTTGTTGTGTAATAGCATATGCTACAGGAAAGGTGATCGATAGGGCTGCAACGTTGGTAATGAAGGAGGTGAGCAAGGCTGTGGTAATGAATAGGCTAATTAACAACCCTATATTGCCAAGAGGTGCAACCGACTTAATAAATAAGCTAGAAATGAGTTCGGCAGTTCCAGTAGTTATCAGCGCATTTCCCAATGTAATTGCCGATACCAAAAGAATTACAAGTTCTATATCCAAGGTTTTGGAGATATCTCTGATGGTAAATAAGTTGAAAATAAAGATTAACCCCATCATGAAAATGAGGGCAGTAAATAAAGAAATAGCACCTGCTATTGCATAGCCAGTGGCTAATAAAATGCCTATTATTAGCAATGAAAACTTCCATTTTTTAGGATAAATTTCCCTGCGAAGCATTCCTCTCACAAGTTTTTCTCTCCTTTCTAAATGGGGGTATTCAAAAAATTGGTCGTCTATAGAAAGTAAAAGAAGATCTCCTTCAACCATAGAGTCTTCATCAAGTTTATTCTTTTTCCTGATTTTTGTCTCCTTGACTTTTACATTGGACGTTTCATTTTTAATTATAGCATCATTCTCTTGTATTTCCTCATCAATACTTGTAGCAGATTGTTTTTCGTGCTTTTTTGTAGGTACCCTTGCAGGGAGTAAGTTGTAGCCAAAAGTACAGAGATATAGCAGCCCTGTTAT
This sequence comes from Flammeovirgaceae bacterium SG7u.111, assembly GCA_034044135.1. Classification (NCBI taxonomy): domain Bacteria; kingdom Pseudomonadati; phylum Bacteroidota; class Cytophagia; order Cytophagales; family Flammeovirgaceae; species Flammeovirgaceae bacterium SG7u.111. The sequence continues at coordinate 408,607 of CP139021.1, forward strand.
CAAAACAGCTATTCCTATATGGAAGAAATCGGAGAATACTAGATTGGTGATTCCATTTTTTGATAGAAAACCATTGAGAACAAGGTTGGTAGAAGTGCCAAATGCGGTCAGCATCCCTCCCAAAATAGTAGCATATGAAAGTGGGATTAGCAATTTGGAAGGAGAGACATTGTTTTTCTTCCCCCAGCGGTAAACGTATGGAGTCATCATAGACACGACAGGTGTGTTATTCATGCAAGAGGAAAGGAGAGCGACATATCCTGTCATTCGCCATAAAAAGCCTCTTCCAGTTGCCGCCTTTCTAAACATCCTATCAAAAATATATTCTAGCCCAAGGTTTTTTCTGACCGCCGCAGTCACTAAAATGAGCATGATGATAGTGGCAATATGCTGGTTAGAGCAGCTGACTAAAAATTCGGTAGGAGTAATGGTGCCAAATAGGAGTAAGAGAGCTATTCCAACAAAAAAAGTAATTGCTGGCTTTAGCAACTCAAAAAAAAGGGAGCATATGATAAAAGCTAGTACCAGTAGTACTATTGCTTGGTGAAAATCCATGGTGAAAAGAAGCCAGTTTTTAGCCTAAAAAATGAGAAGTTTCTTGGCAAAGTAATTAAAAACAAAAAATGGTTTTGAAAAGAAACTCCTAATGTTGAATTAAATCTAAAAAAATTAACAGTAAGTTCAATGAAAAAGCTTATTAATTAAAAATCAATATTTTATGCTGGTTGTTATAAAAGTTTTTGCTTAAAAGCTACGCCAAACAACAAGTTAGAGGTAATTCTTTTTGCCTTTTTATGCTCGGCTTGGTATCACTTTTTTAAATTTGTAAACTGTTCATCAGGAAATAAATTCAGCATCTTTTAAATCGTGAATATTATATGTCTTTAGAGCCTACCAAAGAGTTTTTAGAGGAAATAAAGCGGGCACTGGCAGATAAAGATGACGAATTTATCATACAGAACCTTTCCCCCATGCACGAGGCCGATATTTCGGTCTTGCTAGATCAACTTGATTCAGAAGAGAGTAAACACATTTTGGAGCTTCTCGATAAAGAGGTGGGGGCTGATATTATCAGTAATCTTGAAGAAGATACGAGGGAAGAGTTCTTGAAGATTTTTACTCCAAAAGAACTAGCTTCTTATATCGAGCATACTGATTCGGATGATGCTGCCGATATATTGAACGAGCAGCCGGCAAAAGTAAAAGAAGAGGTGCTTGCGCAAATGATAAATCAAGAAAAGGTAGCGCACGTACTTGAATTGCTAAAATATGATGAAGATTGTGCTGGTGGTTTGATGGCAAAAGAGCTTATCAAGGCCAATATTAACTGGACAATTAAGCAATGTATAGAGGAAATAAGAAGGCAAACCCAACAAGTTGAGAAAATTCTGACAGTTTATGTAGTAGATAATGAAGGGCGCCTTTTGGGAAGGGTTTCCCTCAAAAAAATAATCCTTTCCAACGACGATACGAAGGTCAAAGATATTTTCGTGTCCGACCTTCATAGCGTCCAGACTTTTCAGTCTGCGGAGGAAGTTGCCGATATTATGCAGAAATATGATTTGGAAGCAGTGCCTGTTGTAAGTCTACAAGGGAAGCTGGTAGGTAGGATTACCATTGATGATATTGTGGATGTGATTACCGAACAAGCCGAGATCAATCAGCAGATTATGTCTGGTCTGTCGGAAGATGTAGAGGAAGATGATAATATTTGGATGCTTTCTAGAGCAAGGCTGCCTTGGCTTTTGATTGGGATGATGGGAGGTTTGCTAGCGGCACAAATAATGGGCTTTTTTGAGGGCGATTTGGCTAATATTCCCGCAATGGCTCTTTTTGTCCCACTTATCACGGCAACAGGTGGGAACGTAGGTATCCAGTCTTCCACCATTATTGTACAAACTTTAGCGAATAGTTCGGCTATGCTCAATAGCAGCATGAGCCAGAGGCTTTTCAAAGTGTTTTTGGTTGCCATTATCAATGGTCTTGTGATTGCCGCCGTGGTTTTTTGCTTTAATTTATTTTTCTCGGAGTTATCCTTGGCAATAGTGGTGTCCATTGCTCTGTTTTCTGTGGTGCTTTTAGCCTCTTTTATGGGGACTATTACCCCCTTGGTGCTCAGCAGGTTTGGGGTTAATCCTGCAGTAGCTTCTGGTCCATTCATCACTACGGCAAATGACCTTTTGGGCTTGGCAGTTTATTTTATGGTTGCAAGAAGTATTCTTGGATAATCATATAAATCCAAAAAGCCTCCTTTGCATCAAGCAAAGGAGGCTTTTTAGCACCAATCGTAAAAATTATGTTCTAACTGGTAATTGTATCTTTTTTTGTGGTAGCTTTTTTAGCCCTCGATATCAAGTAGATACCTGCAAGTACCAATGGAATACTCAATATTTGCCCCATGTTAAGGGTTAGGTCATCTTCGAACCTAACTTGATTCACTTTGATGAATTCATAAAGAAACCTCAAGCCAAATACCCAAATGAGGAAGATACCTAACATCAAGCCTTCTTGAAGTTGAGCTTTCTTCTTGTTCCAAGTATTTAATAGCAAAAAGAAAAGGACGAGACAAGAAAGAGATTCATAAAGCTGAGCAGGGTGGCGGACAATACCATCGCCTAGTCTGGTGAAGATAAAGCCCCATGGCATATCAGTTTCCACTCCTACAATCTCCGAGTTCATGAGGTTGCCCATTCTGATGAAGAAGCCTCCAAGGGCAACTACGATCGCCATTCTGTCTAATAACCACAAATAGCTTTGCCCAGGTCTTTTTTCTTTCTTTACATCAAATTTATAAGGGATTACCCCAAGGAAAAATGTGCCTTTGATATTGTAATTTACATAGATATAAAGAGCAGTGAAGATTCCTACAGCGCCTCCATGGCTTGCAAGTCCGCCTTCCCATATTTTGAGAATCTGGATAGGGTTGCTTAGGTAGATCTCAGGTTGGTAAAAAAGGCAATGCCCAAGTCGGGCACCTATTATAGTTGCCAATACCATGTAAATAGTAAGGGTTTCAACATCCTGTTCGGGTTTGTCTTCTGCTTTGAAAATCTTAAAAAAGATCCATTGCCCTATCAAAAAAGCGAGGGCAAAAAACAAACCGTACCAACGTACGGTGACAAAGCCAAGAGGAAATATTTCGGGCTTAACATCCCAAGTAATGGCGGCTAACAAATCCATGAATTAGTATCTTTAGATATTTTACGGAAACTAGTTTATATAAAAGCACCTATATATTTGCAGGCTTTTCTGAAGTATAAAATGCATATGCTTTAATAAAGGAAAAACTTTTCAGCTTATTAACGTCAAAAAAGCAATTCCTAGTGGCACAAATATATGATCTTTTGGGGGCTAAAGAGTTTTTTTAATGCATAAAAAAATGGATACGCATTATTGCGTATCCATTAATAAAATCTTACCAATCTAAGATATAAGTTTTAATTTGAATTAGAGCTAGTATAAATCCATTTTCATATTTAGAAGACTAAGGATAAGTATTCTGCGAATTGAAATTGTAGTGTTATTAACATATGCAATCGTTTTAAATCCTTGCCAAATTTAAAAAAAAAATCACTAATAACAACTAAACTCTATGAATATTTAAAGAATTAGTATTGATAAAAGTGAGAATGTTATCGATATACCATTATGTAAGTAGCTTAAATACAATAGGATATATTAGTGGTGATTTTGTTTGGAAAAGCTTCTATACTAAAAAATTAACAAAAAACTTGACATAAATTATTTCATAGTAAACTATAGGTCAATTTTCATGTTGTGAAATGGTATAAATGGTACATAATTCAGTAACCTACACTACATAAAACGTAGTTGGCTAAGCTTTCCCATTTAGTATTATCCATCTATTCCCATACCAGCCGACCATCGGAGCGTAGCCAAAGACTTGGCATATTCGAAGCGCATTTTAAATAGCTTAATTTGAGTGTCGAGCAATTTCCCTTCCCGTACATTTACATAAAAAACAGAACTTTCACCATTTCTGAATTTTTCTCTTTCCCCATCCAAAAGTCGTTGGTAATTGCTCACCATGTCTTCTTGAAGTTGGAGCAGCTCTTTTAAGTTTTGTACTTCATTGTATTGCATCGTGATTTCATTCAATACTGTTCGGTTTAGGTAAAACCTATCGAGGTTGGCTTGGTCAATTTTTATATTCGTTTGCTGGACTTTTGCCCGTTCTTTCCTTAGGAAAATTGGAAAGACAAAGTCTACCCCGAACTTATAGTTTTCAGTAAAGAACTGAGAGTTAATTTCTTGTTTGTCTGAATCTACTGTGCGGGAAAGAAAATTATAATTGAGGTTGAGGACAGGTTTTAAATATTCCCTAGCTAGCCTTCTCTGGATATCGAGCTGGTCTAGCTTATAATTGATCTTTAATAATTCAGGATGATTCTCGTTGGCAAACTCATACAACTCTGCCAAAGTTGCATCTGCAAATTCAGTATCAAGCATTTCCATTGGGGTGAAAAGCGCTGAGAGTTCAAGGGGTTCGCCCTCTTCTCCCCATAGGTGGTTTGAAAGAAGAATGCGGGCATTTTTAGCTTGTACCTGTGCGCGTTTCAAATTTATTTCCCTCTCTTGCAAAATAGATAATGCTTCTACTGAGTCGATAGAGGCCAAGTCGCCTTGGTTGACTCTTATGCGTACTGCTTCAAACCTAAAAAGAGCTAGTTGGTAACCATTTTGTAGCAAAAGCTCTTGGTGGTAGTTGTAGTACCATTGCCAATAATCTTTTGCCACTTGTAAGAAAAGTTTGTTGAGCAGCTTGACCTGTTCGGCCTGTGCAAGGTTTTGGAAAATTTCCGCTTGGCGTAGTGTAGCCCTTCGCTGGTCTATAAAAAGCCCCTGGCCTATTGGTAAGCTAAGTCCGGCATATGCCAATCCATTTCCGCTATCGGTATCTGCTTCAGGGTTGAGGTAATCGCCATCGTTTCGTTCATAGCCAGCTTTCAAGTCCATTCCCGCAAACCATACGGGCACTTTCAATTCTGACTTCCACTTGCTATAATAATCCTTCCCTTTAAAAACCTTGCTGTTGTAGGAAGAAGAAATTTTGGGATCAAAAAAGCCTCTTGAAAGTCTCAGTTGTTGCTGGGCATTTTCTGAAAGTAGGCGAGCTTGCTTAGCCAATGGATGGTTTTGAACTACAATGGCATATAAATCATCCAAATGAAATACAGTGCTGCTATCGTTTTGGGCAAAGGTGTTGGATAGGTGTAGTAATAAGAATATCACTAGAAATGTCAACTGTTTTCCTGGGTATGGCATAAAAAGTGAGTTGTTCGGTAAGTTTTGTTTTGTAATAAAAATAGATATAGGGTTTCTACTTTTTAGGTTTTTCCTGCAAAGCTTCAGCTCCACCTTCATAAGCGTTGAGACTTGGTGGGAAGCCGTTGAGTTGTCTCCAAAGCTCAAAGTAAATAGGAACTTCATCGAGCATCACCCAACCATTTACTCCTGAACCAAGGCGAAGTTCCTCGGGCCAGCCTTCATCATCTCGTTTAGGGTCGGGGGTGATCAGTACCCTGTACTTTCCAGCGTTGCTATCCACCTTGTCAATCACTTCAACCTTTCCCCCAAAAGTACCTACTGAAACACTAGGCCATCCTGAAAACTGTAGCGCTGGCCATCCATCAAACTCAAGCCTAACGTGCCTACCTTCCGAAAGGAGGGGGACATCCATCGCTTTAACATAAAGAGCCACAGCCATTTCTGGTTGGTTGGGCATAATGGACATCAGTGCCTCGCCTTCTTTCACTGTTTGCCCAAGCCCTGTTTTGAGAGCCTGAACTATATACCCAGTTTGTGGCGCTACAATATGATATTGTTGGTTTCTGATTTCCATATTAGCAAGCTCATTTTTGAGCTTCGAAAGGCTTCCTTCCGAATCGTAGATTTCCGCTAAGGTGTTGCTAATATCAGATTCTGCTTTCGAGATTTTATCCAAAGCTGCTGCTTTTATGCCGTTCATATCTTGCATAGTAATGTATAGATCATATTTAGCTGCGTCGCATTTATTTTGGGCAGCCACTAGCTTTGCTTTACCTTGCTGAGCTTTTATTCTGGCTGCTTCTAGCTTGGTGAGCGCTACCAACCCGCTGTCGTATAGGTTTTGGTACATGCTTATTTGGCGTTCGGCTACGGCTATATCAACTTTTGCCGCATTTAGCCCATTGCTGTCAATTTCAACCTTTAGCTTTTTTTGCTCAATCTTGTTTTCCGTTTGCCTAAGCTTCACTTCCAGCCCCGATTTTTGAGCTGTTACTTGTCTTCTGAGGGCAGCTACTTTTTCTTCCTTGTTTTTGATGTTTTCCCGCTTAGCTTCAACTTGTTCGCGTAACCTTACCAAGAGCTCCGGGTCAAAAAACTTTTCCTTGATCTCAGATATGCGAACCAATGTGTCACCCTTCTGCACCATTTCACCCTCTTTTACTCTCCATTCTTCTATCCTGCCCGCAATAGCTGTTTCTACCGTTTGGGGGCGGTCTTGAGGCGATAAGGCAGTAAGGCTGCCATAAGCCCTAATGTTTTGTTGCCAAGGCAAAAAGAGGGTAATAAGCAAAATGAAAAAGATCCCCATCAGCCAGTAAGCCAAAATTCTACTGGCATCGGGTGTATGCAAGGTTTTCAGCGTATTGAGCCGTTCTTTATATGCACTATTATCTATTCTTTTCTGTGGAGAAAGCCTCAACATATATTTGTTACTTTATAATTATCCAAAAACTAAAATGCTTAGCCCTTTATTTCTAATTCAACTCTTGTTTGTAGGGATAAATTAATAAATCTTTAAAATGTTCATTTTCCATAAGAGAGTCGTAAGAACCATCTGCCATTGTTTTTCCCTCGTTGAGTATAATTACCCTATCGCAAGCAGACATCACCACGGGGTCATTCGACACGCATACAAGTGTCCATGGATTGCTGTGGTCTACCATAAAGCCCAACACGTTTAACCTATCTTTTTTCTCTAGTTTAAACAACACATCGTTGAGAATGAGCATTTGTGGGCGATCTACTATGCACCTTGCCAGAATCAGTTTGGTAGTAGTGCTACCAGAAAGCCCCTTTCCCCCTGCAACTATTTCAGTCATCAGCCCTTCAGGCATTGCGTTTATCTTATCCAATAGCCCTAAGTTTCTCAGTGCCCAAGTTACGTCTTCATAGCTCACGTTGCTCTTGCCCATGGTGATGTTGTCGTAGATACTTCCGTCAAAAAGTTCTTCTTCCGATACGTTTTTGGCAATATTATCGCGCAAGCTGCTCAAATTCATGTCTCTAATAGAAATATCGTTTAAGGACAAATACCCTTTGAAGTTGTCGAGCACGCCTGTTAAAATGCTGACTAGCGTATTTTTGCCAGAGTCATTAAATCCAGAGATACAAATTCGTTGGCCTGCCGGTATATGTAGGTCCAAGTTATTGATAGAAGTGGATTTACTGCCATTGTATTGATAAGTAAGGTTCTTTATACTAATATCCATGCCTTTGCAACCTTTTTCTTTACTGACATTTATTCCCCCATTTTTCTCTAAGTCCATATCGGTCACATACCCAATTTTTTCCACAGCGGTAAGTACATCGTAAATATCTGCCATGCTTACAATCAGTTTTTCCACCGCATTCATCACCAATACGATGACAAGCTCCGTAGCAACAAACTGACCTAAGGTAATTTGTCTATCTATCACCAACCAACTGCCTATAATTAGTAACCCGCCCGTAATGATGGTTTTGAAACCAACAAAATTGATGTATTGGATCATGAGTACACGGAAGTGCTTTTTGCGGTAATGGAGGTAGTTGTTCACATACGAATCCATTTTTTGCATGGGCAACGAGGTATGCCCAGCCAGTTTGAAAGAATAAAGCGTTCGGGCTAGTTCTTCCAGCCAATGCACCACTTTGTATTTGTATTTAGACTCTACTAAGCTCGATTTCAATCCTTTCGGCCCTGTTATGTAAAGTACCACCGTAAGAGTGAGGATGGTGAAAATGCCAAAAAAAACGAAGAAAGGGTGATAAAGAGAAAGTAAGAGTAAGCCAAAGAATATTTGCAGTCCTGAGCCTGTTATGTCGATCAACAGTTTGGGTAAGCCTTTTTGGATGGTAAGCACATCAAAAAAGCGGTTCATCAGTTCTGGTGGATAATAGTTTTGTAACGCTTCGTTCCTGATCTTGGGTAAGCGAAAGGTGAACTCCAAAGCTGCTTTCACAAATATTCTACGCTGCAAAATCTCTACAATAGTGTATTGCATTACTTGCAAAGCTCCTACTATGATTACCCCGCCTATTACTATGGCAATAAGCAATACTATTGAATTAAATATCACCCCACCAGTGATCAAGCCAATGATAGCTTGGATTCCAAGAGGTAAGGAAAGCCCGATGAGGGAAGTAATTATTGCATAAAAATAGATATAGAAGATATCTTTCTTTTCCGCGCCCAATAGGTTGAACAACCTAGAAACAGGTGTATTAGATTTCTTTTCTTGGTTATCATTTTCGCTCACCATCGAGTGTAGCGAGTAGGGGATGGCATAGGTGACCTGCCCTTCACCATCAGTATAGATTATTTCCAGAATAGGCTTTAGGTCATCCGTTTCTATTACCCCGTTTTGAGTAAAAAGATATATGCGTTTGAACCCTGGCTTTGAACCATCCATCAGCACAGGGCAGATAGCTCCTTCGTACAAGCAAAAGCTGAGGATAGGATAATTGGAAGCTCTTACAAAACGCTCGAGTTGCTCTTGAGCAATGGTATGCTTAACAATAGCCAAATCTATTTTTTGGGAAAAATCACTCAGTCTGTGTAAAAAATCGCGGTGGTCTTCTATTTCAAAATGTTGGTTGAAGACATCGGTTAAGTTTTCCGCCTTATACTCATGTTTTATTAGTTCTGCTATTTTACTTGCTATCTGCTTTAGCTGTTTATTATTCATACTTTGTTTAAGGAGTTTTTTAGACTGAACAAATCTAGTGTAAGGGAGGGAATAGTTAGTTATATCAGCCTTACAACATCTTTAAGGCTGTGCTTGTTTGACTAAGTTTTGTAAATTTAAATTCAAACCTTAAATATATTATATTCAAACCTGAGTTATATAGCCACTTATGGAGTGTAGTGTACTCATTTTTTGAATATATCATTAGCTTGAACTATCAGTGGACCTGTTAAATAAAACAAAAGAGGAGCTTATAGAAGAAGTACTGAAGCTTAGGCAACAGGCTTCGGTACTAGAGCATGAATTGCAACACGGCAAAGGTGGGCAACTTCCCGATATGGAAGGTATCGATTTGTCCGAATATTTTGTGTACAAACACCACCTTGACGGAAGGATTTTTTACGCTAGCAAAGAGGCAAGGAAGCTTCTTCAGCTTGAAAAAACAGACGGAACTCTCAAAAATGTAAAGGACGTCATTTCTAAGAAAGGCAAAGACACTTTCAAGCAACACATAGAAAAAGTACTTAAGTTCAAGCAGCAAAGAGGGTATCTCAAAACAAATGAAGAAGAAGGCGAATCAAAGGTGATAGAGTTTGTAAGCTCTTTGGTGGATGATGGTACTGGTGAAGCCTATGTTCGGGGGATAGGAAAGGATGTGACCTTTTTTTTTGAATCGAGAAAATGGTTGAGGGCCTCCCACGATTTTTATAAAAAGCTTTTCCAGCACAACAACAACATGATATTATTGCTGGAAGAAACAGGGACTATCATAGATGTGAATGAAACGGTACTGAAGCAATTTGACCTAAAAAGGGCAGATGTTGCTGGCCAAAACATTGCCAAAGTACTTGAAAAGTATGGTATAAAAATAAAGTACCCGCAAGAAAGTTTTTTAGAGGTAATAAAGGAAAAAGGAAAGATCTGGGTAGAAGGTATAAGCGTGAGGCAGAACAACCGCTATTTTGTACATGAATACATGAGCTCGCATGAATTCTATGAGAATCATCGGCTCATTGTGGTGTATGGAAGGGATATTACCGAACAGCAAAAAACAGAAACGGACAACAAGACTAGGTATGAAGAATTAAAGGTTTTTAATGATGCTATCCGGAACGTATTGCGTGGTTATGAGATCAATCATATTCTTATTCAGTCTTTAAAAATCCTTTCAAGGCTCAAGTATGTAGCAGCGGTAGGGCTTTGTACTATTGAGGAAACTGCAGCAGAACTTTTATTCCAATTTAATTTCCCCCAGCCGCTAGCGCAACTTATAAAAGAGTCAAAGCTAGAAGAGTATCAGGAGGCTATAGATAAAAAGGAGGCCTTTGAGGTCCCTTCCAATTTCTTTGGAGACCACCAAGAAGTTCCTTTATTGTTTGTCCCAGTAAATATAGAAGGTGCTATAAATTATTATTTCATCTTTCAACTTACAGATGCACTCGATAGAGCTGATTTGCACTTACAGGTACTTGTAACGGAAATCAGTAGTCACATTAGCCAGGCCAAGCTTAAGAATAAACTTTCGCAAAGTGAGATTAAGTTCAAGACCATGGCTAATAATGCTCCTGCATTGTTGAGAATGGCTACCTCCAAAGGAGAGTTCGAGTTTTACAGCGATCAGTGGATGCGGTTTACAGGGCAAAAAGATGCAGAAAAGTTGAAAAATGGATGGCTTGACAGTGTACATCCGCTCGATAAAGAAAAGGCTAATAAAATCTATGACTTTTTAAAAAGGCGACAAAAGTTTGAGCTGAGCTATAGGTTGCGTAAAAGCAATGGGCAGTATAGCTGGATATTAGAAACAGGAACTCCTTACTATGATGATTATGGTCTTTTCGATGGCTTTGTAGCTTCGGCTATTGATATTACCATAAGGAAGGAGCGAGAGAAAGAAAACAGCTACCGAGAAATGGTACGGTATTCGGAAGAACGCCTTCAGTTTGCCCTTAAAAATGCGTTGATGTTCGCCATTACCATCGACCACCACGGTATGATGATGTATTGTAACCAGTTTCTTCAAGATATTACAGGTTGGCAAGAAGAAGAACTGGTAGGAAAAAGCTTGTTCAATATTTTCAACCCTTCTCTCGAAAATGTCGGCAAGCTTAAAACTCCCGGCTTTTTGGAAACCTTTGAGGGAAAGTTAAAAACAAAAGATGGGGACAAGCTCTCTACAAGGTTCAACTCCATTGTGCTCAACGACCAAAAGGGGGACATCGTCTCAATGACCATTGTGGGGGAAGATATTAGTGAGCAGGTGAAGGTAACGAAGGCGCTCCACGAGACGAACCAACTATTGCAAGATTTGTTCGATAGTGCCAATGACCTTATCATGATTTTTGATGAGAGCGGTAAGTTTTTGTTCGTGAATAATTCTTGGAAATCGAAGTTAGAATTTGATGACGAAGACTTAAAAAAAATCAGAATAGATGATATTATTGATGCTGAAAACCACGAGGCTACTTTAGCCGAGCTACAAAAGGCTAAAATATTTGGTGAGCTACGCCAGTTTGATACAGTATTTAATAATAAGAGTGGCAAGAAGATTAACCTGAGAGGTAGTTTGAGTTGCAATAGAGAGCCAGACAAGCCTTACCTCTACCGAGCTATTCTCTACGATTATACCGATAGGCTGAGGGCAGAAAAAGCCGAACAGTTGTACTATCAGTTGGCTAAGCTGGTGGAGAAAGGAACTCCGCTCGATGAACTGTATTTTAATTTCTACGAGTTATTGAACAGGGCTATTGGAGTGGATAGTTTTGTGGTGGTACTGAGAGAAGAAAAAAGTAATAAAGTAACCTTTGCCTCCTCTTACAGGGGTGGGAAGGAAACAGAAGAGATTCCTTGCAAATATTTTGCTCAGTACGCAACATGGCACCTCGAACGACCCATGTTTTTGTACAACGATAATATATTGCACATTGTAGGGCAAAAAGGGCTTACCAAAGATAGCATGATACCCGAAGTGTGGTTGGGCGTTCCGCTAATGCTGAGAGAGAAGGTAGTGGGGATGTTGATTATCCAATCATTCAAAAATAAAAAACAGTACAACAAGCGTGATTTGGAACTGCTTACGTTCGTATCGGGGCAGCTGGCGGATGCCATTTTGAGGTATCAAAATGAGCTTGAAATCACAAGTCAGAAAGCTAGATTAGAGGCTATTTTAGAAAGTGGGTCACACCTCATGTGGTCCATTGATACGAGCTACAAAGTCACACGTTTCAACCAAAACTTTACCGACACTATTTGGCAATATTTCCATTTCTTGCCCATCCAAGGGGTGCCTGTTTTTAGGGCTTTTGGAGGGCAAGGCGAAGGGTTTTTAAGGTTTTGGTATGAGAAATATAGCGAAGCTTTTTCAGGGATTGCCCAGCAATTTGAAATGAAATTTTTGACCGAAAACGGTGAAGAACACTGGCGGGAGATATTCCTTAACCCGGTCTACGGCTCTGAGTTTGATATAGTGGAAATTTCTGGAGTAGCACATGATATTACCCAGAAAAAAGTGACCGAGCTTGGCTTGGCAGAAAGCGAAGAGAAGTTCAGAAATATTTTTGAATCGTTCCAAGATGTCTATTTCAGGATAGATATGAGCGGGGTCATTACGATGATAAGCCCATCAATTTCTGATTTGATAGGAGAGGGGCAGATTGAGGTATTGGGCAAGCCTATTACCAATTATATGTTGAGCGATTTTAAGCTCCACTACCTTATGAAAGAGTTGCTGAACAAAGGCAATGTGAGGAACTATGAAAGTGGTGTTCGGACGAAGAAAGGTGACCTGAAAATCACCATTTCAAACTTCCGACTTATTCGCTCTCCTGAAAATGGCGATCCGCATTATGTTGAGGGCGTGGCAAGGGATATTACCAGTTTAAAGCATGCTACGGAAGAGCTGAGGAAAGCCAAAGATATAGCTGAAAAGTCGTTGGAGGTGAAAAAACGCTTCTTGTCAAATATGAGCCATGAAATTCGGACTCCTATGAACGGAATCATCGGGATGATTGACCTGCTGAACGAGACTAGGCTTAATAATGAGCAGTCTGAATTTGTCCACACCATCAAAAAATCATCTGAAACCCTGCTCAATATTCTCAATGATATTCTTGATCTTTCCAAAATAGAAGCAGGGAAAATGGAGCTTCGACCGATGCCCCTATCCCTCGAAAAGTTGCTTGAAAAGCTGTATGCACTTTTTGTGCAACAGGCCATGGTACACGATACGCGCCTTACCTACGAAATATCGGAAGGGGTGCATAAGTTTGTAGAGGCTGACGAGACGCGCTTGCTGCAAGTACTATCCAACCTCACCTCGAATGCTATCAAGTTTACCCATGGCGGTACTATCCACATCCGTGTAGATTTGGTGGATACGAAAGAAAATGAGCAAGAACTGAGTTTTTGGGTGGTAGATACGGGTATAGGTATTTCAAAAGAAAACCTCGAATTGCTATTTAAGCAGTTTAGCCAAGTAGAAAATAGCTATACCAAATCGCATGGAGGAACAGGCTTGGGCTTGGCTATTTCGAGGCAGCTTTGCGTAATGATGGGCGGAGATATCCATGTAGAGTCGATATTAGGGAAAGGCAGTACTTTTTGGTTTACCATCAAAGTAGATAAGTGTAAAGAGTCCGACGTAGAGGAAAAAGAACAGGAAAGCCTCGAGTTGCCGGGCAAGGTAAATTTTGAAGTAATACCTAAGATCTTGTTGGTAGACGACAATATGGTGAACCTAAGTGTAGCTGGTAAAATCCTCAAAAAAGCAGGTTGTGATGTTTCTGTATCACTTAATGGGGCAGAGGCCATTGAGATGGTGAAGGCAAAGCAATACGACTTGGTGTTGATGGATATCCAGATGCCAGAAATGGATGGGGTGGCGGCTTCTAATATAATTCGTGGATTGGGACTGGACTATGAATTGCCGATTATCGCCATGACAGCCTTTAGCATGCAAGAGGAGCGTGAAGAATTTTTAGGGTCGGGTATGGACGATTATATTTCCAAGCCAATTAAAGCAAGTATTTTACTGTCAAAAGTGAGCAAGTGGTGTGGGAATAATCACGCAGAAAATGAAGAGGAGATCCCTGCTACAAACGGCATGGGGAATGAGGTGCTGAACGTAGCTACCGCCAACGAGCTGAGAAAGTATGGAGGAGATGAAATTTTGCTTGAGTCTTACCAAGAATTTGAACATAATACCAAAGAAATATTGGGAGACCTTGTAGATGCTATTCTTTCGGCCGACAGGAAAGAAACGCTGAGCCAGCTGCATACGCTGAAAGGAAATGCATCTACTTTAGGAGTAGAAAAGGTAGCAAATATGGCGGCGTTTGTGGAGGGGAAACTCAAGGCAGGTGAATATGTCGATCTTGTGCAATACCATAAAAAACTGACTGAAAATTTTACGGAATTTAAAAAAGTTTACAAAAATATTTTGAAAATTTAATTTTATTGGGCTAATTTATGGTTAGCTCATTTGCCTGTTTTGGGGTAGATGGGCACCACTTTTAACCTATACCTGATTATAAACTATCCTCCTTAGTTAAGACTAATATCATGGGAAATAAAAAAATACTAGTTGCTGAAGATAGCTCGGTAATACAAAATATAACCAAAAGGGTTCTTCAGTTTCAGAACTATCAAATTGTTTCTGTAAAAAATGGAAAGCAAGTGTTGGATAAGATAGAAAAAGATACCTATGCAGCTATTTTATTAGATATAAATATGCCTGTGATGGATGGGATGGAATGTGCTAAAGCTATTCGTTCAAATGCTAGTCCGGCAATAGCTAACATACCGATAATAGCCATTACTGGAAATGCGAAAAATTATTCGATGGAAGATTTCAAAGCCGTAGGCATAAACGAATATATCCCTAAACCGTTAGATTTTGACAAGCTTGTGACTACGGTGAATAAACTTACAGGAAATGAAGAATAAAGCCCTGTAACGGCTTTATTGACCCTCCAACTAACCGATAGCCTTCCTCTCAACGGGAAGGCTTTTTCAATTCCCTTCAAATACCACGTTGGTTGCCCTGGCAGGTAAAGCAGGATCAAAATCCATGGGCACGATCATATTTATACACTGTGGCTCTATATCTATATGTACAGCATGCTTGTCTCCCAGTATTTCCCCATCGGCTTGGAGAGGAAGGCGTTGCTTGTGGCGCAATTTGATAGTTGCCGACCTGCAGCGGATGATTTTGGCAAAGCGAGTGTGGTACAGGCTGCGGGCAAAAAAGCGGAGAAGAATGGAAAGTAGTAGTACTTTAAAGGAAATGTCTTTTATGATGCAAAGCTCAAAATAACCATCGTTGATCCTGCCTACGGGATTGAGCAAAGCCCCTGTTCCGTAGCGACGGGCATTGGCAAAAGCAACCATATGGGCAGATGTTTTGCGCTTGAGCGTATCGGTTTTGATGATGAACTTAGAACTTTGGGAAAATCTCAATTCTTTAAAAAAATGCTTTGCATAAGAGCGCAAACCTCTTTTTTTCTCACTTTCAAAGTGCTTCACCAGTTTTGCATTGAACCCCACATCGCCAATATGCATACAGCAGTGTTTTTTATTTATTCGCAGGTTATCAATGGGTAAAACGACTCCCTTCCTAAAAATAACCTCCATAGCTTGGTCCTTATTTATAGGGACTTCCAACTCTGCGGCCATCCCATTTGCCGAGCCAAAAGGGACAAGCCCAAGTTGCATGTCGGTATGCATCACTACTTTAGCAACCAGTCGCAATGTGCCATCACCACCTACGGCTACTATCACATCTGGCTTGTATTCTTTGGCAAGTTCTTTAATATTCCTTTTGTCGTGCCTGCCTATGGTAAGGTATACCCTATACACGAATTTGTACTTTTGGGCATAAAAATCTAGCTTTCTTCGGAAAGTAGTTTTTTTCTCTCCACCCGCTATAGGATTGATTACAAAAATAGCCTTCACAAGGTTGTTTTTTGGTTATAAAAAAATATAGTTGAAGCCGTCAATAACAAGCAATTGCCTGTTGTCCTATCTAATTCCGTCCTGTTGGAAAACTCTTGTTAAATTTAAAAATCTCCGACTACTTTGGGGCATATTTGCAAAAGAACTCTTACTCAACAAACCATATGAAGAATACAAAAAAATATTTTTTTAGATACCTAAGGCAAATCCTGTTATTAGCGGGAATAGCAACTGGTTTGTACGCTTGTTTCCCCAGTTATTCGGACAGGATCGATGATTTTGACATGGCTGCTACCACTCATGACGAAACGGTTGATTTCCAGTCGTTCAAGACCTATTATGTGCCCGATACCATTATCCATATCAAAGACACGATCAACGTAGGAACCAATGTAGATATTTCTCGTGAGAACGATGATTTTATCATACAGGAGTTTAAGCGGAATATGGAGGTCAACGGCTATACCGAGGTAACTGACCCCGACGATCCGAACCTTGATATTGCTGTGCTAATTTCTATTGCGGCAAGCCAAAATACCGGCATTACAAACTATTACCCATGGTATGGCACTTGGGGCTGGGCTTTCCCCGAATACGGTCCGTCTTTCAACTGGTTTTACCCTTGGGGCGGTGTAAGCCAAGTGTATAGTTTCACCACAGGCACTATCTATTTTGCCATGATCGATTATCAAAATATAGATTCTGGAGAGGAGGAGATCCCCGTAGTTTGGCTTGGGGGAATAGATGGAGTATTTGAAACTTCTACTGGGTTGAGCACCGAAGAACGTCTTACAAAAGGGATAGACCAATGTTTCCGCCAGTCACCTTACCTTAAGCTCAACTAGTCAACTTACCTACACCGAATTTCAACTATGAAATATATATATTCTATTTTATTGATGCTCTTGCTGGCATCCGTTTCTTTTGCCCAGCATAATTATTTTTCGGGAATTTCTTACGATGTAGCTGTCCCTATGGGAAATACGGCCGATTATATAGACAAGACCAGCTTCAGAGGTTTTGGGTTAGAGTTCAGGAAATATGTAAAAGAACATATTACTGTTGGGGGCACGGCCAGTTGGCAGGTGCTCGACCAAGTGCGCCGTGAGGAAAGCTATGAAGTAAATAATGTAGTGCTTACGGGAAATCAGCGTCGTTTCCTTAACTTCTTCCCCATTTTGGCCAATGCTCATTATTATTTTGGAGAGCGGGAAGATGAAGAAGGTAATGCCAAGTTTTTACCCTTTGCTGGCATAAATGCAGGTGTGATTTACAGTATCCAGCGTACAGAGTTGGGGACTTTGGAAGAAGAGAAAAGTGCTTGGCAACCAACCTTAGCACCCGAAGCCGGTTTTTTCCTTCCTATCAATAATTACCTCAACATCATGGTGAGTGCAAAATATAACTATTCTGTAGGAATGGGGGACATGGAGCAGCAGTCTTTTATAGGCTTGCGTCTAGGGTATTATGGTTATTTTTAGCAGCTTGTAGAACTTGAAAGAAGTAAGCATCCGCAATTCTTCAAAGGCTAGTTGCGGATGATTTTTTATGCCATCGTAATATCTTTCATCATCTTTTCCCTATCCATAAACTCCGAACAGGTTACCATAGCGCTGATGGTGACTCCGAGCACGCCGTGCAAGTTAAGGTTTTGCCCTGTTAGGAATAAGTTAGGAACTTTTGTTTTGGCAGAAATGAAAGATTTGATAGGGTTTTTATAGTCTTTAGCATAACCGTACATAGAACCTTCTACCGTGCCAATGTAGTCGCGCAAGGTGAGCGGACTTGAGGTATAGTACGATTTTGTCATACTTCTTATCCCAGATATTTTCTTTTCCAGTTCGGCAAACATCTTTTCCGCCTTCTCTTTTTTAAACGTCTCATAAGCTTCGCCCCTAAAATCCTTTTCCGCAGCGGTATTGAAGGTGTTTTCCCATTGTTTCACTTCATCGTAGTGCATGTAGCTCATCATGATAAGCCCTTCGGAATAATCCTCATTTTTGGAGGTGATTCCCGTGAAAAGGGCATAGTTGGCTGGCCAGCTTTTATCATCGTAAATAGCTCCGTCCCACACATTAAGATCTTTGAAATGATAATAATTATGGTTAAAATAAGGCAAGGCTTCGGGTTTGAGCACAATGTAAAGAATAAAAATGGAGATAGAATTTTCTATGGTTTGAAGCCGGTGCCTGTATGCTTTTCTTACCTTTCCTTGCTCCACCATATCCATTGTTGCGGCAGGGTGGATATTGGAAATAAAGTTTTTTCCTTCTATCTGCCTACCATCTTTTAGTTCTACAGAGCGGACGGACTCATTGTCAAAAATGAATTTTTTAGCCTCCGCATGGCCGATAACCTTTCCTCCATATTTCAAGATATTTCTTTTGAGCAAAATGGCAATTTGCGAAGCACCGTTTACGCAGCGCCACGAGCTTTCTATGTAGGTATTGGTAACTAGGGCATGCACATAAAGTGGCGTTTTGTCTCCTTCTCCGGCATAAAGAGCATTTGAGCCAGCCAGCACACTTTGGAGCTTTGGGTTACTGGTGCAAGAAGCTATGAATTCTTTTGCGCTCACATCGAGGTACTTAAAACTTACGGTAGTTCCTTCCGAGGCTTTCAGGTTGTACATGGGAAAGCTGGCGCATACTTCCTTTATTTTGGCGCAATATTGTCTTAGTGCGGCTTCTTCTTGGGGGAAACTTTTTAAAAGTTCATCGATAAAGCGTTCGTACGATTGGGCATATTTGTACTCGTTGGGGTCGTTGTCAAAAGTGATGATATCAAAACCATTTTCATCCATCTTTTTGAGCTTGAGCTCATCCATTATCCCCAAATACTTAAAATATTTATAAAGGTTTTGCCCTTCGTCCAGCCCACCTATATAATGGATTCCCGTATCGAAAATAGTTTTGTCTCGCGAGAAAATTTGTAGGTTTCCCCCTATTTGGTGATTTTTTTCCAGCACACATACACTATGGCCTTCTTTGCTTAGTACTGAAGCGCAAATCAGGCCACCTAGGCCGCTTCCTATTATCACAAAATCGTATTTGCTCATTTTATGCTTTTGTCAGAATAAAAATAGTGTTGGATGTCCGCTTGGTATTATCAATAACTTCAAAGCTTAACCCTTGTTTTTTTGCTATTTGGGCAAGCCAATCACCCGAAATATAATTCAATTTATTTCTCGATTTATTGAAACCCGAGTTGGTGGAGAATACCTCGGTAAGCACCGTGCCCGTATGCCGCTGTTTTTTAGAACTATCCCCATCTCGGATGATTATTTTTCCACCATCTTCAAGTTTATTAATCAGCAAACCTACTATTTTTTCTTGCTCCTCTTTCTTCAAATAATGGAGAATATCGCTGAGTATAAAGACGTTTGCATCAGGATAATCGAACGTAAGTGCATCGTGATGGAAGAATTTTAGATTTCTGAGTTGAGTAGGGCAGTTTTTTGCTATTTCAATTTTGTGGGCATCATAATCCAACGCTGTTATTTTTCGCCCCGAACCGCTAAAAGCTAGTGCATAGCCCAAAAATCCATAGCCGCAGCCAATATCTATTATATTTCCTTCCTTGGGAATCAGCTCATCAAATAGCTTGTAGTTATTTTCCAGCTTGATTTTTATCCGCATGTACCACTCCAATACAGGTCCTTTAAACAAGTAGTTTTTATGAATTGTTTCCATGAAAAAACTAGGTGTTTCTTGCTGCAACCTCGTTTTGGCAAACTCTTCTTTGAAATAGCGGCTGATCTTTTTCGTCCTTTCTCTGTAGCCTTCACCAAAGCTTTTGTCTGCCAAAGCTATTTTGGGTAAGAACTTTACATGGATAGTTCCTTTTCGGAAACAAAACCCATCTTTTTTGGGCATAAGGTAATGAGGGCCATGTGTAATGATAGGCTGAATATCCAACTGAAGCTCTTCGGCAAGGTAAAAAGCACCTTTGTGAAACCTGCCACAATCAGGCGTCTCAGAGCGAGTCCCTTCTGGAAAAATGACTATGGAATACCCTTGGGCTACCAAGCCTTTTATTTTATCCATCTGATTTTCTATTCCTTCGGTTGCTAAGATGAAATCGGCATAGCGAACCACTGACCCAAAGAAAGGGGAGTTGTATACCCAGTCGTTGGTCACCATCACCACTTTGGGGCTGAACATGAGCATGAGGAGGATGTCCAAAAACGAATGGTGATTGCTGATGATAACAGAAGGTTTGCTATAATCCGCATTTTCTCGCCCAACTACTTCTTTTTTAATGTTCTGCATGAAGTAGATGATAAATCGGCAATAGGCCATCACCAGTAAATGGTAAGTCCGTTTTTTCCACTTAGGGAAAACAGGAATGTAAAATAGGGTTCGTATCCCCATCAGTAGAAAGCAGCCTATCACGAAGATGGAAAAAGCAATGATGGAGCGGATAAAAGATGCCAAGTTATAAGGTATCAGCCCTTTGTCTTTTCTTTTTTGCACGAAAAGATTGAAAAGGAAATCTTGGATGAAAAACGTTAAGAAAATCACCGAAGAAATCCCGATGATGGCGAGTAGCGCAATGGACTTTAGTGCAGGATGCTGGGCAAAAACCAACACGCCTATTCCCACAATGGTGGTGATCCCCGAAAGGAAAATAGATACCCTAAACGATGTAGTATTTGCTCGTCCGTAAGTATATTTCTCGTTTAATCCTTTTAGGTTGAAAATGCTATAATCTACGCCCAAGCCAAAAATAAGAGAGCAAATAATGATGTTTACGATATTGAACGAAAGATCGAAAATACTCATGATTCCGAGCGTCCAGAGCCAGCCAATGGCAATAGGGGCAATAGTAGTCAATGCCATTTCTATGCGGCCATAAATAATGAGCAAAATGGCAAAAACGATGAGCAAAGACCAACTAATGAGTTTGTTGAAATCTTCCGAAAGTATTTCTATCAGTCGGTTGGTGATGTAGCCCCTGTCCAAAAGTTGGATGCCTTTTATCTTTTGCAGTTCTTCTACAACTGCAGCTTTTTTCTCACTTTCAAATTTGATGACGGTGATAAGGGATATTTCATCTTCAGATTCTACCACGAACTTTTCCCCCGCCAAAGCCATCATTTTTTGCATATCGGCAGCTTGGAGTGTTTGGTAGTTTTTGCCCAAATAGGTGTTCAGTCCAGTGTAAACTTTCGTGTTGAGCCCAAGTTTGGTTGCCGCTTCGTTCACGGTTTTGTTGAGGGAAGTAGTGTCTTTTTCTGCCCAAAACTGTTGCCATTTTTCCAGCCTTTTCTGCTGCGTAGCCAAGCTAGGGATAAGTGCATTTACCGAGTTGTAGCCGTTAATAGTACCTTCAGTTTTTAATTCTTCCAGTCGCTTATAGGCTGCTTCGCTTTTGCCCAGTGCTTCCCAAAAGTCCTTACCTGACGAGAGGACATACACTTCTTTTCCTGTATTTCCTAGTACTTCGTTGAGTCGGATTTCTGCTTTCGCAAGGTGCTCAGGCATGTAGTTTAGCGACATCATGTCCTTGTTGAAGTTCATGTTTCCCCAGTAGAAAACACCACCACTGGTCACCACGATGAAAAGCAAAACTGCCCACTTTTTTTTATGGAGTTTTACCGAGGATATCCGTTCAAACGATCGTTCAAAAACTCCTTTTTCTTTTGCAGAAAGGTTTTTAGGCAAAAGGTGGGGAAGGACTATCAAGGAAAATAAAGCCGAAGCAAGTACACTTCCTCCCACAAAAATACCCAAGTCCATCATAGCATTAGAGTTGATGAATACCAAGGCGAAAAATGCTGATGCGGTGGTACAACTACTCATCAGCAAGGGTTGGGTAATGCTCTTGAAAAGTTGTTTTATGGATGAATCCGAGCGATAGTGGGAAAGTAGGTGCAGGGCAAAATCCACGGTAATCCCTACCATTATCGAGCCTACTCCCAACGAGATTAGGGACATAGATTTACCCACAGTAGCCATGATTCCTAAAACAACCAAGACTCCAAAAACTCCAGGAAGTAACACCAAAGCAAATGTGCTAAGGTTCTTGAAATACAGCAAAATAAGGGCAAAAATCACCAGGATAGCGAGGGAAACCGAAATGATGATATCTGCTTTTATACGGTTGGCATTTGCCACAGCAATTGCGGGTGTACCGAAGTATTCGATGTCCATTCCCGAGCTTTGGTAGCGCATTATCAGCTCATCCAAATGGTCGATCAACTCTCCGTTTTTTGCCGTTTCGTTGGCTTGGGTTGCCAGCTCTAAGATGTAGAGCATGTGCTTTCTATCCTTGGAAAAAAGATGGTTTTTGTACAGTTGGAAATTGGTGTCAAACTGACTTTTTTGGAAGTTTTTGAGCGGGATTTGTGTAAGGCCAAAAGGATCTTTCATGACCATTTTCCCTCCAAAAATCCCAATAGGTGAAATTAGTGTTTTGAAATTCCCCTTCACCGTGTTCTTCAGTGCTTCCTCGCTAAGCTTGCTTTCTATCTCGGAATAGTCTTCGTTTTCTAAATAGAGCGGGAGGTATTGCCCAAAAAAATCATAGACTTGGGTGATAAGCGAATCGGGGTAGTCGAGTATCCGCTGTTGGATGAGGTCGCCGTATTGAGCTTGAAGGCAAGAATCGATTGAGTGCCCTGCTTGTATGATGCTGTCGGGCAGAGCTTGGTTTGAAATGGAAATGCTATCACCTATGTAAAAATGGACAACGAGGTTGCTATTGAGCTTCGAGTCGTTTAGGATTTTTTCTACTTGGCTTATCGATTCGCTTTCGGGTAAAATATCTGTGATGTTTTCACTGAAGTTTAGTTGCGAAGTCTGGAAGCCCAAAATGGCAACTAGTGTAGTTGTTACCCCAAAAAACAACGTTTTGTTTTTCGAACAAAACAGAAATATTTTATAGAAAAATGATGACATTCAATCTAAGACTGTAAAGGGAAAAATTGGATTGCTTGTAAAAAGAAGCGGTGTAAGTCATGTTTGGTCAGCTACTTCTTTTGGCAAAGATATCAAAGAAATATTCAGAAATCTGTATCCCTTTCCTTTCTGCCAAAATTATCAGAATTCTATTCTTCACTTTTGGATAAATGGCGTAATATTGAGAAAAAACCAACGATTTTATCTCGATGTCTAAAGAACTGTCCATTATCGAAGCCAAGTACGAAGCCCAAAAACTTGCTTTTGGTCCTATCTATTTTCAAGCGGTTATTACTATGAGGGAATTGGGAATCATGGAGCTGATAAGTAAAAAAAGAAAGGGGATTACGCCTGAGGAAATTACAAAAGTGCTGGATGTGAGCCTATATGGCGTGGAGGTGCTTATAGAAGCTGCGGCAAATGCTGGGGTGGTAGAGGTTTTGGAAAATGGTGCAGTTATTTTGACAAAAGTTGGCGTGATGCTCAATTCTGATGAGCTTACCAAAGTCAATCTCAATTTTGTGAACGACGTTTGCTACGATGCGGCAAAGTTTACTACAGAATCGATTAAAAAAGGAAAGCCAGAGGGCTTGAAAGTATTTGGCGAATGGCCTACGGTGTACGAAGGTTTGAGCCAGTTGCCTCCCAAAGTACAAAAATCTTGGTTTGAGTTTGACCATTTCTACTCTGATGGAGCATTTGGGACTGCTCTCAAAATTGTTTTCAAAGAGAAGCCAAAGCTCTTGTTCGACCTTGGTGGAAATACGGGAAAATGGGCGATGGAATGTTGCGCTTTTGACGAAGGTGTGAATATAAAAATATTGGACTTGGCAGGGCAGCTGAATGTAGCGAAGGAAAATATTAAAAAACGAGGTTTTGAAAACAGGATTTCCTTCCACCAAATAAACTTGCTCGATACTTCACAGCAAGTTCCAGCAGGTGCAGACGCTGTTTGGATGAGCCAGTTTTTAGATTGCTTTTCCGAAGAGGAAATCGTCGCCATCCTTCAAAATGTTCATGCTGCCATCGATGAAAATGCCTATGTATATATTTTAGAGCCGTTTATCAACAACCAAGATTACCCAGCGGCGGCTTATTCGCTTACGGGAACTTCCCTGTATTTTACCTCCGTAGCCAATGGTAACAGCAAAATGTACACGGAAGAGCGCATGCTGGAATTGACCGAAAAAGCAGGATTAAAATTGGTAGAATCTTATCCGCTAATAGGGCATAGCTATCATACAATTCTCAAATTACAAAAAGCATAGAAAGCTTTTTTTACACAGCTTCAATAGCCTTTTTTCGAGTAAAATGGATGATAAGGTAAGATAGCGCAGTTGTAACAATTCCTGCTAAGAAAGAGAAAGCGATGCTGCCAAAAAGGTATTGTTTCAGGTTGAGGTAGATGCTGTCCAAGTCTAAGCTTTTGTTCAAATCAAACTCCTGAACCAAGTGCTCGGGCATAAAAAAAGCACCCATCCTGAAGCTGATGTAAATGAGCAGAGGAATCATGGGCGGGATGGAAATATGCGCTGCCAAAATGAAAATGGCCTTGTTGAGCTTGAGTAAGTGAGCAAGGGAAATCCCTACTATTAGTTGGTAGCCCCAAATGGGGAAAATACCCATAAACACCCCAAATCCGATAGAAAGAGCTTTGATGTGGGTAGGCTCTTCTTGGTCAAGCAAGTTCTTCTTAAGAAAATTCTTTATTTTTTTTTTTGTAAGGTTTTTCAATAACCTTTTGGGCAAGTAATACAGCAAAGTGAGTGTGACCAAGTAAGTATTCAGCACGCTAATACGCGAAAAATCTTGGAAGGGGCGGAAATGCGTCACCCGTTCTTCGGGCGGGTCGTAGTGGATTTGGATGGGAATGTTCACTACATCAATATCTTTCCACGCAGCTTTTACAATTACCTCTACTTCAAACTCGAAGCGGTTGGTGAAATACTTGATTTTTTCCATCGCCTGTACGGGATAAAGCCGAAAGCCCGATTGGGTGTCGGTGAGTTTTATTCCCGTTTCCACCCAAAACCAGAAGTTGGAAAAATTATTCCCAAAATTGCTCTTTCCAGGCACATTCGTTTCGCTCATGTTTCGAGCTCCTATCACCAAAGAATTTGGATTCTCTTTTATCTGCTCCAAAAAAAGTGGGATATCGGATGCGAAATGTTGCCCATCGCTATCCATTGAAACTACATAGTCGAAACCGTGGGAAAGCGCCCATTTGAAAGAAGTGCGGAGGGCTTTTCCCTTTCCTTGGTTTTTGGGAAAGTTGATACAGTGTATTTGCCCATCAAAGGACTGGAGGATCTCTGAGGTGGAATCGGTAGAGCCATCGTTTACCACTAGTAAATCGGAAGTGTAGGGGAGGACATCTTTGATGATTTTCCCAATTTTATGCTCATTATTGTAGGTGGGGATTACCACGCAGCACTTCAATTCCTTTGTTATTTCCCCCCAATTTGTCTCCTCCATAATTATAGAAGCTATTTGAATTGTTTTTTTCGTAAAGAAAATGAGTTGTTTTGTTCTTGAACGAGGCATTTTTGAGAAGAATAGCAGAGCTATTTGCCGAAAAAATAACGAAGTTCTGGGGCAGAATAGCCATTTGAATAGAAACTAAAATAGTTCAAATAGCTTCTGAAAATATTCCGCTAAACTTAATGCAAACTTCGCCGCTTTCCAGTTTTCCAATAGCTTTTACCACCTTGTTTTTTCCATCCTCCTTCACTTGGAGCGAGAAGTTCAAAAGTTTGCTTTTTGTAGGGTCAACTACTGATAAAAACTTAATGTTTTGAGCTTTGTCTAAACGGAAGTTTTGTCCGTAGTTTTTACCTAAAAGCTCTCCAACCATCTCTACTTGGCATGCACCTGGCAACACGGGGTTTTCGGGGAAATGCCCTTCAAAAATGCTGTGCTCGGCATTTATTGCTAGCTCCGCCTCAATACTGCCCTCTTCGGCATTCCAAGTTTTTATTTGGTACAAATCGTCCAATAGCATTTAGTTTCTATTTAAAATTTGTCAGCTTCAAGCGAAGCCCAGCTATTTTATGTTCTACTACAATAGTTTTGGGAATCGCACTTGCTTCGTAAGTATAATCGACCATTACTTTGTCTACTCCTGTGCTTTTTCTTTCGGCTTTTAGAATTCTATTGCGTGTCTCATCTAGCCAAAAGCGGTGAGTTTCCTTGCCCTTTACTTTCGCTAAATGCATTTCCTCTTTTTTTCTTTTTTTGTAAATAACTTCGCCATTGTAGTACCTATTTGCCATAAGTAGCAGCCTAAAGTCATTTTCCAATTGGGTTAAAAATACATCTTTTTGAAGCTGTTCCAAAAGCTTAATCGCTTCCATTTTCTCTTCGGTGAGCCTGAAAGCCATCACCGTAGGCCCCAGTTCGCTCATGAAGCGGATATGGATGCCTTTTTGGTCGGGTTTTACCACCACAAGCCCACTGAAATGGTAGTCTTTAAAATCGACAGTAGTCCTAAAAATAACCCCTTTCGAAGCTTCGTCCAAAAAGCTTTTTGGTAATACTTTGTGGGTGTTTACCTGCTTGCTTGTAGAGCAGCTGGCGCAAAAAAGAAGCAGGCTAATGAAGAATAAACGAGGAGTCATCAATCGGTTTGTTCAGTTTTCTGTTGTGAAAATTGAGGCTTGTATAGTCGCCCGTAGGCTCAATTAGTTTGATGCTTACAACACCAAAATCTGCTTTATCAAAGTAAATTTCAATAGAATTGATGATTTCCTTCATCTGGCTGTTGGTGCTGTTTAGCTTTGCCATGTAGTTTGCCGCTGATTCAAAATACGAAATATCAAACCGCTCGCTATCGAGGATATTTCCCTGCACACTATTGACAATAATGTTGTTGATTTCCTTAAAGGTTTTGCTCGATTCAAGATCAAACGTATTGGTTTTTTCCTCGTCTTTGATGAACATTTTTTGTTGGTTTAGTACGATCATGTACTCAAATGGCTCGCTGTATTCCCACCTCAGTTTATCAGGAGCTTTGAATTTGATTTTCCCTTTGGAAGTCAATGCACTCGACAGGATTTCCATGTGCTTCACCTGCTCAAAATCTGCTTGAATGCTGCTGGTTTCTTTGGAAAGCTTGGTAATACCGGTTTTCAGCACCTCAGGGTTTTGCATAGGCTTTAGTGTTTCATCTTGCGCATGAAGTGCGAAAGAGAAAGAAAAGATCAGCAGTAAAAGCGTAAGTTTATTCATAAGGTTTAGATCAAATTTAAAGCCTAGGCTATGAAAACTGCCTTAGTGTTTAATGGAAACTAATTCATCAAGCCCTACACAAGTATAGCCTTTTTTGGTAGCGATGGTCAATATTTCTTCCAACAACCAATCGCTTTTTTCTACGTGGTCGTGAAATAGAAGAATCGCTCCTGGGCTGATTTTGGACTTGATTTGTTTTACCAATTTCTCATCCTTTTTCCTCAACGTATCGAGCGAGCGAATGTTCCAACCGATGGCTTTATGCCCCGTTTTTTTCAAAGCTTTAGCAATTGGCGGGTTGGTTACGCCATAGGGTGGGCGGAAAAATACAGGTTTTTCCCCTGTGATTTTCTCGATCGCTTCATCCGTATGGCTGATTTCTTTGATCATTCGTTTCTTCCCAAAAAAATCAATGAAAAAGTGATGGGAAAAGGAGTGGTTTCCAATCGTATGTCCCTGCTCGTGTATCGATTTTACAATTTCAGGATGCTTTTCCACATTTTTTCCTATACAAAAGAAGGTAGCCTTAGCCTTATGCTTTTGGAGAATTTCGAGCAGCTTTGGCGTATTTTCACAAGGCCCATCGTCAAACGTGATGGCTATTTTTTTTTCAAGTGTGTTTACTCTCGTTGTTGCATCTAAGAAATAATTGCATTGCATGTTGGCTGCGCCGAAGCC
This sequence comes from Flammeovirgaceae bacterium SG7u.111, assembly GCA_034044135.1. NCBI lineage: Bacteria > Pseudomonadati > Bacteroidota > Cytophagia > Cytophagales > Flammeovirgaceae > Flammeovirgaceae bacterium SG7u.111. Next base: position 436,319 of record CP139021.1, read on the forward strand.
AATATCAGCCATAAAAACAATCACTAAGATGAGATAAGCCCAAAAAGGGGTAAAGAAGTAAAAGTCGCTAAGGGCAAGAGCCGCAAGCAATACAAAAAACATGGGCTTTGTATGAGAATATTTTAGCATTTTTTCAGTAGGATCAGGGAATGATACTTATTGTTAAAGTTGTTGTAGATCAACAAGTTGTCAATCTTGCTTGGGCCATCCCCCAAAATAAGTGTTTTTTGGAAAACCTGTTGGTTCTTCACCATATTTGCCCCAAGGTTTAACCCCAAGGCACTGGCGGTAAAATATTCCCCACTGATATTTTTAAAACTGACAAGGGCTATTTCTCCAAAAAGTTCTTCACTAAGCTTTTTATCAGCCCCTGTTACTACAGCATCAAGCCCAGAAGGCGTTATTTCTGCTTTTTCTAGGCTTGAGCTTATCCAAGCTTTTACTTCTTCGTCACTTTCAGGGTTATAAAGTGTTTCGAATGCACTTATTTGTGCATAAGAACTGGCAGAAGCTTGGTTTGAAAGTATAAAAAACGCCGAGCCTTCTCCCCAAAAAGGAGCTTTGGCAGAAGCTGGGGTGCATGCTAATTTGTTTAAAATACTCAAGCTCGTTGGGATAATTTCGTCCAAACCGCCTACGAGAACTTGTGCGTTTGCCTCCGAAGTTTTCGCAATCGCATCTTCTAAAGCATTTTCAAATGAGTGTCCTCGCTGTGAATAAGTGAAAGCGTAGGAATGAGATTTTAACAAAAGGGAAACCTGCCCTGCAATGGTGTTGTGGGTAGATTGGATGAACGGAGTAGGAGAGAGCAGCCCACCATCGTTTGTCGAAAAGGCATCCAAGAATTTTTCGGTATCGGCTAGGCAGCCAAGCCCTGTTCCCACCAAAATGGCACTCGGGTCTTCCACCTCTGCTTCTTCCAAGCTTTTGAGCGAGGTAGCTACGCCCATCTTTATGATCCTCGACATCCTTCTTAGCAAGCGGGCATTGATCACTTCCTTGTAGGTTGGTTCAAGGCATTTGAAGTACTCATTTTCTGGGGAAACCCATTCCGAGAGGTATTGATTACCATCAAAAGTTGCTTGTGAAGAAATGGCGGAAGTTCCGTTTATAAATACGTTCATGGCGCTAGCTTATTAGGCTTTTGAAAAAAGTAAAGAAGAGCAATTTCCCCCAAACCCAAAAGAGTTGGAAAGCACATGTTTGATGCCTGCTTTTTTCTGTATTTGTTGAAGCGGAGGAGCAGACAATACTTCCATTGGTTGAGTAATTTTTTGGTTGGCAAAAGCAATTCCTTGGCTGATTGCCAACACGCTAAAAACGGCTTCTATTCCTCCGGCAGCGCCCAACGTATGCCCCGTAAAAGATTTGGTGGAGCTATAAGGTGGAAGTGTATCTCCAAAGATATTTTTGATGGCGATGCTTTCGGAAAGGTCGTTGTTTTCCGTGCCGGTTCCATGCGCATTGATGTAGGAAATATCCTCAGCAGAAATTCCTGCCATATCAAGCGCATGCCGAATAGCAAGGGTTGCCCCTGTGCCTTCGGGCGAAGATGCTGTTTGGTGATAGGCATCGCTGGCGTTGGCATATCCTGCCACTTCTGCCAAAATGGTTGCCCCTCGTTTCAAAGCAGAGTTTTCAGATTCTAACACTAAAAAAGCAGCTCCTTCGCCTAGGTTCAAGCCTTTTCGCTGCTCGTCAAAGGGCTTGCACCGTTCTTTGTCCAAGATCATGAGGGAGTTGAACCCGTGGAAAGTGAAGTAAGAAAGGGCATCGGTTCCTCCTGCCAAAGCTCCGTCAACCTTACCTTGTTTGATCAAGTCGGCGGCAAAGGCGATGGAATTAGCCGAAGAGGAACAAGCAGTGCTGATGGTGGAAATATGTTTTTTTATCCCCAATGTGTCGGCTATTAGTTCTGCACTGAATCCGCAGTCATGCGTACCGAAAGCAGCTTGGAAATCAATAGATTCTCCTTTGGCAAATTGGCTGTAATGGATTTCGGAAACATCCATACCTCCTACGCTCGTTCCATTGACCAACCCAAAGTTGCCAAGCATTTCTGAGTTGAGCGAAGCGGATTTTAGTGCCTCGGAGGCTGCTTTAAGCCCAAGAAGTGCTGTTCTTGAATTATGGTGTTGAGAAGAAAGAAGTGTTGCCGCAAGTTGCTCATTGCTGGCTTTCACTTCACCAAAAAGGAATTCGGAAGGCAATCCTTCGACTAAGCGAGCCGAATGCCCAATTCCCGTTTTTTGGTTGGAAAGCGCAGCAAGGTTCTCTTGGGTATCTAGCCCAAGAGCCGAAATGATGCCGATGCCTGTGACAACTATCTTTTCTGCCATTATTTATTTCTCTGCGTGTTGTTCAATAAACTCGCTGATGGTTTTTACCGAATAAAAAACCTTTTTTCCTTCTTCGGCACTGGCTATTTTTATTCCATAGCCTCTTTCCAAAAGCACGATCAGTTCCAAGGCATCGATGGAATCGAGTCCAAGTCCTCCGCCAAATAGCTGCTCATCGTCTTTGATGTCTTCTACGCTCACATCTTCCAGATTGAGCTGTTCTATAATCTCCCCTTTTAGTTTTTCTATAAGTGCTGACATAGCTTGTAAAGTGTTAAAAATTCAAATTTAGTAAAAAAGTAGTGTTTGCTGTTTATTCGGTAGCCCTTTCCACCAACTGCAACTCTGCATGGTAGTCTTTCTCTGTGTAATCCACTTTTCCGGTGATGCAGGCTTGGTAGCCTTCGTCCTCAAAAAGAGCTTGGATGTACTTATCGATAAACTCGGGATCGTCGGAAGGCAAAAAGCAAGTGCCTTCCCCCGTGATGCCGTGGCGGATGCAAAGTTCGCCAATCATGATATTGGGCAGGGTATAAACAAATACCGAAGGGCTTGGGAAGTAATTTTCTTTGTCTTTTATCGAGTTGAAATGCTTGGTGTCGGAAACCAGCGAAGAATGCTGATTTTGTAGAATAATGGCAATTTTTTCAGGAGCATAAGTTGAGAGGGAATGTTGTTTTAGCAAAAATTCCGTCCCGATAAAACATAATTTGCACAGCCCATCCATTTTGAAAAATTTAGGGTAAGCCAGCTCCAATTGCTGGTAGCAAGCTTTCATGTACTTGCCGAAAGTTTCAAATTCGTTAGCCACCACCATTTTATCTTGGTGAAATGCTCCCTCAGCCGTAATGCTGCTTTTGCTTGTGGTGATCAGTTTCATGCTTTTTTGAAAATTACAGCTGCATTTCCCCCGCCAAAACCAGAGGCGGTCTTTAATATATATTCTATTCCTCCTTTGGGAAGGTTTTCTTCTAATATGTTGATGCTTTTCGAAACCCCCATTTCCTCAAATCCTTTGTTTTGAAGTAAAATCCCACTATTTAGCTGGCGAATAGCCAAAGAGGATTCCAGTACGCCTGCTGCGCCAAGTGTATGGCCAAAGTAGCCTTTCAAGCTGTTGAGTGGTGCTTTTTCCAAGCCAAGGCTGCTGAAGGCTATGGCTTCCATCTCATCATTATAAGGCGTGGCAGTTCCGTGGGCATTGATGTAGCCAATTTTTTCAGGAGTGATTTCCGCCTGTTCCATCGCTTTGCTCACAGCTATTTTCAGCCCTTTTCCTTCCCTCGAAGGGCCTGAAATATGGTTTGCATCGTTTGCCTGTCCACCTCCTACTAATTCGCCTAGGGTATTTTTATCTTTGCACAAACTTTTGTCTTTGCTCAACAGAATGCCCGTTACGGCTTCGCCCAAATTAATTCCATCTCGATTTTTATCGTAGGGAGCGCAAAAGCTGCTGCTCAGCGCCATGAACGACTGAAAACCAGCATAGACAAAATGGCTGAATGAATCGCCACCCAATACAAGTGCATGGTCGTAATGACCTTTTTTAATCATTTTTTGCCCAATCAAAAGTCCTGAAATTCCCGAGATACAGGCGTTGGAAACTACCATGGGACTATTGGGGAAATCAAAATACTGGCTGACAGCTTTTGCCATTTCAGGCATGAACAATCTTTTTTTTGGGATATGCGGATTTTCCTCTCCAAGTAATTCAATATTTCCTTTGGTGGAAGAAATGACCAACAGCAAGCGTGAAAAGTCGGATAGCAGTGTTTCTTCCAGTATTTTTTTAGTAGCGAGAATGAAGCAAAGCTCCAGTGAGGTGTAGGATTTTAATTCTTCTGAAGTGAAAAAAGGTTGAACGAGGTTGTTGGGGAAAGTAGCTGCAAAAACTGATTTTTCTTCGGGAATAGCAGGGATATTTTGCTGTTGGATAGCTGTACAGCCATTTTCCAACTGGTGCAAGTTCTCCTCAGCTCCTAGCCCCAGTGGGCTTATGATATAATCTGCTACTGAATAAATCTTCACTTTTTTGCTATTGGGTTAATCATTCAACTTTAAGCTTTTTTGTTGTTGGGTTTAATATTTAATCCCATTTTTTATTACCCTTTAGTTGCTTGTTTCTAGTTACTAGTTTTCAAAAAACGCTTCTTTTAGAATAAATTTGTATCAATGGTTTTAAGATGCAAGTATGTCAATTCTGCTGTACTGACTTTATTAAATATGATAACCAGCAACTCGAAACCAGCAACCACTAATTTAATCCATGCTTCTTTTTCCATTCCTCAAAAAATGGGGGAATGGTGAGATGGAGCTGTTTGTCTTCGGTGAGGAAAACCTGCTCGGAATATCCCGTAGCGTTGATTGCCCCCGTATCTTTGTTTTTTATAATATAGGTAAAAATAACCTTTGCCGCAGGGCTGTTTTGAAAAGTAGTTTCCACTACGATGTTGTCCTCGTACTGTACCGGAAGTTTATAATCACAAGTAACTTTTACTACGGGCATCAAAAAACCTTGAGCATACACTTGCATGTAGCTCAGCCCAAACTCTTTCCCAAAAGCCTCTCTCCCGGTTTCAAAATACTTTATGTAATGCCCGTGCCACACAATGCGCAGGCTATCCACTTCGTGAAATTGTACTTCTATCTTTTTCTCGCTCTTCAGCATAGTTGTTACCCTTTTTGTGTAAAAACTCTCAGCTCACAACGTGCCAAAAGCTCTTGTTTTTCGTCCCAAACCTTCCCTTCAAAAATCTTAAAATCCATCACTTCATTTACGAGGCTCACTTTGGTTGTAATGGTTTCTCCCACCAGTGGCAAGCGAGTTGTTTCCAATCCTTTTACCGAGGAAATAAAGCCAATGGGAATCTCTTGTCCATTTTTTTTGTAAGAATAACCTGCATAAAATGCTGCCGATTGAGCTATATTTTCAATAAGCCCACCTGCTTTTAGCGTTCCATTTTCCTCCAACACATGTCCTTCGGGCACTTCAAAAATAGTAGTGATGTTTTGCTCGTCCACTTCAGTTACGCCAGTTATCAATACAAAAGGCGGGCGCTGGGGTATATATTCGCTAATGTCAATGTCTAGCATGGGGAGTTTATCTTTTTCCACTTGGGGTATTTTCTTGAGCCCAAAAGTCATAGTAATTAAACCATTGTTCCGGGTATTGTTTTACTACTTCTTCCAAGCGAATTACATAATCGTCCATTATTTCGCTCACACTTTTCTCTGTATTTTCCAATGGAGTAGCGTAGAGTTGGTAATGGTCGGGAGTCTTTTTTACACAATAGACAAAAGAATAGGGTACTCGTAATTTTGCCGCCATGGTGAAAGGACCAATGGGAAAAAAAGCATCATTCCCAAAAAACTCCTTGCTTTGCGCCTTCGCCCCTTCTACAAACCTATCTCCATGAATACAGATTAGCTCGTTCCGTGCCAGTGCGCTATTGATGAGGAAAATGTGGCTCAAATCATTTTTGATAGGGATTACCTGCCATTTTTTTTCACCCATCACTTCGCCCAAAAGATCTTTTATTTTTTCATGCTCCGCTTCAAACATCACGATATTCACCTTGGTGTCTAGTCGTTTGAGGTAATGTCCTGCCACTTCCCAGTTTCCCACATGTGCGCTGATAAGAAATCCTCCTTTGTTGAGGTTTTTCATTTCTACCAAGTGTTCCTCACCTGTAAACGTGAAAGAGAAGGATGTTTCCACTCTAGAGATGAGGGCAATTTTATCGATAAGAATTTGCCCTAAAATGAAGTAATTTTTGAAAATGGAGAAAAAAGCCTTCAAAGGACTTGCCTTGTGGGCAGTTCTGAAGTAGCGGTAAATTGAAAGAGATGCCTTGGGAGCAAAAAAAATGTAGTAAAAAATAACAAATCTAAGAACGAAATATGCGGGCTTTATTCCAAGCGACTTTAGTATGAAAATGAAGATTTTATAGCCTAAAAGCCCGCCTCTCGTTTTACCTTTCCATTTAGGCATTCTGATTACTTTTCACCCTGTTTATGATATAAACATAGAAGTCGTCGAAGGTAATGATGCCTGTGAAATCTTCAGGCTTTACCTTGAAACCAAAGTTGTTTTCTATCTCTACTACCAAATCTACATAGTCTAAACTATCAAGATCAAGTGTGGTTTTTAGATCGGCTTCTGGGCTGATTTTTTCCTCATCTACCTCAAACTCGTCTACTATAAACCCGTTTATTTTTTCTATTATTTCTTCGTTGCTCATCTTAAAAAGTATGCTTAAATTTTCCGAACAATTAACGTTGAATTTGTTCCTCCAAACCCAAAACTATTAGAAAGGAACGTATCAATCCGCTTTTCGATTGTTTTCTGGGGCAAATTTAACCCTTTTATCTTTTCATCAGGATTTTCGAGATTTAAATTTTGGGCTATGAAATCGTTTTGCATCATCAAAATAGAATACACAATTTCACTAGCACCTGCCATCCACATCTCATGGCCTGTCATTGACTTGGTGGAACTTACCTCAGGTTTGTAGTCGCCAAATACACTGTCGATAGCCATGCCTTCTACCACATCTCCTATAGGTGTAGAGGTTGCATGTGCATTAATATAGTCGATTTCACTGGTTTTTACCCCACTCAGTCTCAAAGCCATTTCGAGTGATCTGGATGCGCCAGAAATGTTAGGTGATGAAATATGTTCTCCATTTGAAGAAAAACCATAACCTAATATTTCCGCCAAAATAGGTGCGCCTCTTCGCTGTGCCGATTCTAGACTTTCGATGATCACCGTGGCTGCTCCTCCGCTTGGGATAAGGCCATCTCTGTCTCTATCAAAAGGCCTAGATGCTTTTGTAGGCTCGCCTTCCCTTATGGAAAATGTGCCCAAGCCATCAAAGCTACCCATCGACTCGAAGTTTACTTCTTGGGCTCCTCCACAAACAATCATATCTTGGTAGCCATTTTTAATCAGCATATAGGCATTCCCTATGGCGTGTGAGCCGCTTGCACAAGCTGCGCTAATGGTGTAATTGACTCCTTTGAGCTTAAAAATGGTAGAAAGGTTCATGGTCACGGTCGAGTTCATCGACTGGAAAATAGAACCGCTGCCTATGAGTGTAGTGTCATGTTTTTTGCGCAAGGTATCCACCGCATCTATGGCGGGTTTTGCCGAGCTGTCGTTGCCAAAAATGATTCCTACTTCGTTTTCATCAAGGTACTCTTGCGAAATATTGGCATTTCCAAGTGCTTCTACGGTGGACAGGTAGGCAAATTCACCTTGTTGGGGCAAGCCCACTCTGGCCCTGCGGCTTATTTTCCCTTTGAGACTTGCCTCAGGTAAAATAGCTGTAAGAGCAGATCTGAAACCAAGTTCCTTTCTTATTGGGTCTATTCCGATGCCCGATTTTCCTTCGTACAATGATTTTTTTACCTCTTCGAGATTGGTGCCAATACTCGAATAGATTCCTAATCCGGTGATTACTACCCTGTGTTGCATAATAGTTTGTAGTTGTATATAAAGGGCAACGCCTTATCTTGTTAATAGTATTATAACCCTCCGCTTATGGTTATCACTTCTCCTGTGATATATGCAGAATTTTCGGAAGCCAAGAAGCTGACCAATGATGCAACTTCTTCGGGAGCACCAAATCGCTTGAGAGGAATAATCGACTTATGTTCTTTCTCGTCAATATCTTGGGTCATATCAGTTTTTATGAAGCCGGGGGCAACTGCATTTACAGTGATTTTCCTTCTCCCCACTTCTTGTGCGAGTGCTTTGGTAGCACCTATTACGGCTGCCTTTGAAGCAGAATAGTTGGTTTGCCCTGGTAAGCCTTTTATCCCCGAAAGGGAAACTATATTGATGATCCTACCCCATTTTTTGGACACCATGGTGGGCAAAACGGCTTTGGTTACATTATAGAATCCACCCAAACTGATGTTCAATACTTCATCCCAATCCTTGTCTTCCATCCAGATAAATAAATTATCTTTTCTGATTCCTGCATTGTTTACCAACACAGCTATTTGCTTATCAGGATTTGCCTCTACCCAGCCAGAAATTGCTTGGGAGCACTCAGCCCTTTCGGAAACATTGAAAGGAAGCAACTCGGCAACAACTCCATTTGCTTCTACTTCAGCTTTGGTTTCTAAGGCTGCGGCTTCATTGCTGTTGTAGTTTATCAGGATGTTATAACCGCTTTTCGCTAAGTCGATGCAAACTGCTCGGCCTATTCCTCTTGACCCTCCTGTCACTAAAGCATACTTCATGGATAGTTCAGTTTTTGTGTTTATATATGATAATGATTGGATTAATTCAATATAAGTTCTATGGGTTGTGTTCAAATAGATGTGCTTTAACACGCCCCAAATCCTTGTAAATAGGGTAATCTTTTTCAAATTTAGGAACAATCTTCCTCAAGTTGAAATATACCTTTTTTAATTGTTCTGAAAGCCCATCTACCTTATTTAAATGGTCTATTGCCTGCACAATAGTGATGAGTTCGATAGCCAACACCTCAAAGGTGTTATCGACTACTTTTTTAGTTATTAGCGCCGCATTTGTTCCCATACTTACAATGTCTTGGTTGTCATTGTTGTTAGGGATAGAGTGGACATACATAGGGTTTGAAAGAGTCTGGTTTTCTGCTGTGGTTGAAGTAGCTGTAAACTGCATGCCTTGGATCCCAAAGTTTAAACCTAGGATGCCTAGGTTTACAAAGGGTGGAAGCAAATTGTTTAAATTTGGGTTCAAAAGATAGTTTAATTGCCTTTCGGCCAGCATAGAAAGTTTGGTGATGGCAATTTTGAGTTTATCCATTTCAAAGGAAACATAATCCCCATGGAAGTTCCCTCCGTGCAGCACGTTCTGGTTTTCCACATCAACTATAGGGTTATCATTTGCCGAATTGACTTCTTCGAAAAGTAAATGCATGCACTCATCCACTGTTTCTAAGATAGTGCCCACTATCTGGGGTACGCACCTGATAGAGTAATATTCCTGCACTTTATCATCTATCACACCTTGGAGGTCATTACTGTTCCCGTAAAGGTGTTGGTCACGCTTTCTTATATGTTTGCTACCTGCCACATTGCTGCGAATCATGGCTGCTACTTCCTGCTGCCCACGGTGCTTTTTCGATTGGTTGAGCTCTTTGGAGAAATAATCGTCGTAAGCGCCAACAATTTCGCAGATCATGGAAGATGCCGTCACTGACCATTTGATAAGCCTTTGGGCATGAACAGTATTCACGATTCCTATGCCCGTCATCACGCTGGTACCGTTCATGATCGCCAGCCCTTCCCTTATTTTTATTTGGATAGGCTGAATATCCAATTTCTTGAAAACCTCACATGTTTTCTGCCTTTCTCCTTGGTAAAAAACTTCTCCTTCGCCTATTAGAACCAGACCTAAGTGGGCAAGCTGTACTAAATCACCGCTTGCCCCAACTCCACCGTGCTCAAAAATAAGAGGTGTGATATCGTGGTTGATGAGTTTTTGGAGGACATCAATTACGGAACGGTGAACGCCAGAATAGCCAAGTGCTAAGGTATTGAGTCTAGCCAACATCGATGATTTGACATAGATAGGGTCGAGCGGCTTGCCCATCCCCGATGAGTGACTTTTGATCAGGTTCACTTGAAGGTCGTAACGGTCACTGTCGTTTATTTTGTAAGGAGCCATGGGACCAAAGCCCGTATTTACACCGTATATCACCTTGTTTTCGATGAATTTAGATAAAAACGCATGACTCTTATCCACTCGGTCAAATACATTATCGGCAATATTCAGGGGAGCTCCCTCGAACACAACTGATATATAATCTTCCAGCTTCAAATCTTCTCTGCCAAATTCTTTCATAATAGACCGCAAAAGGGGTAAGAATGTGTAATGGATAAAAATTAAGCTCTAAAATTCATAATTTATTTTTTATCCAGTATCATTAAATATAAAAAAGCTTTTTATATAGCTTAATTTACCCTTTTAATTCTGGGATCTTCCAAAATTAAATCGCTGGCTTTCAATATAATCGAAAGCCAGCGATTTAATTAAGTGTTTTGCAGAAGTCTTGATATTATTTCCGCATTGATTTCAATGCTTTTTTATAGTCTTTTTCGCTTACTTTAATCGTTCTTCCTATAGCTCCTGCCCAATAGTTTCTTAATCCAAAACCACCAGGTGCTTCTGTGTATTTTTTGCTGTGAAGAATCTCGCCAGTAGCCAAGTCAAAGAATACAAGATAAATACTACTGGCTTCCTCAGTTTTGTTAAAAGACTCAATTACATAGATGAGCCCTGTACCATCGCCTTCTCCTATTCCTTTGTATTTGCTTACTATTTCCTCCAGCTCACCACTTGAAAAACTATAGTCTTCTTCTGTAACTAGCTCAGAAGCATCTACGGTAGCATTTTGTTCGGTTGCAACAGATAAATCATTGACGACTTTGTCCTTCTTATATGCCTCCCCAAAATTATATTTGCTGGCTTCGTTTACTATCAATTTATTCCATTTGTCAAAATAGTTGTCTGTGATGTCGTCAGGGTCGCTGAAGCCTTCAGAACCGATCATTTTGGCTTTAGAAAAGTCAAGGCCTCCCCAAGTAATAGAGCGGGCAGTCAAAACCTGAACGTTCGTTTGAGCGATGGTTTGAGATGCAAAAAGCAATGTACAAGCAAGAAATGCAATCTTTTTCATTTTAAAATGTAGTTAGGTTAAACTAATAGTTACAGTTAATGATGTTGGTTATTCAATCAAATTATAAAGGATTTGCATTAGTGCAAATTGGAGCTCATATTTTTTTCTTTTTTACCTTAAGTCAGCAAATTTTATAGGCTTACGAAGGCTTTCTTTGAAAATGAGTTTGTTTAGTTCGGAAGGCTGAAGTTGGACTATTTCGGGCGTAACCCTCAAAAGTGCAGCAAGTTGCTCCTTCAGTTCTTGTATTTTATTTTCCTCACTTAGGTTAATGTTCAATACAATTTTATCGTTGCCTACCTCGTCTGCCAGAAGCTGAACTTGATAGAGGCTTAGCCAGCTAAACCCGTCCAAAATATCGAAAATGGCGGGGGGGTAAATAGTCGTTCCTTTGAACTTGATCATTTGGTTTTTCCTGCCCACAATAGGTCCAAGGCGCAAAGTATTTCTCCCACAGCTACATTTGTCGGTATATTTAATGCAAATATCCCCAGTTTTGAACCTGAGCAAGGGAAAGGCCTCGAGCCCCAGCGGAGTGATTACCAATTCGCCTGCTTCTCCATTTCCAACTTCGTTCCCTTCTTCATCCACCACTTCGGCTACGATGAGGTCGGGCTGGAGGTGAGCGCCTTGCCCTGCTTCGCACTCGGTGAAAGCGGTTGCCATTTCCGTAGAGGCGTAGGTAGAAAACAGTTCAATGTCCCATTCTTCTTTGATTCTTTTGCCCAAGATGTTCAGATCCAACTGGCTGTTTCGGAGCGGTTCGCCTATGCAAATCGCTTTTTTCACTGCCGAATTTTTGTAGTCTATTCCATTTGCCTTGGCGTAGTCAACCATTCTTACCAAAAAAGAGGGGACAACGATCAGTGCAGTAGGCTTGAGCGACATGATATTTTGCCATTGCAAAGGAATTGCCCCTGAGCCTACCCGGATGATGCCTGCACCCAATTCTCTGACGCCTAAGAAATACGCTAACCCAGCCATAAATTGCTTGTTCATGGTGGTGGTGAGTTGGTAAATATCGTCTGGTGTTCCTCCCGTGCAGACTAGCGAGCGCATTTCGTTGTAAGCTAATCTTTGTAGGTCACCTTCTGTTTGGGGGATAACCACAGGTTTTCCCTGCGTGCCCGAGGTAGTGGAATAATCGACTATTTGCCGAGGGCTTGCGCAGATGAATTCATCGTGAAACTCTTGTAAATCATCTTTTTGGGTAAAAGGGATTTTTTTCAGATCCTCGGTAGTACGGATGCTTTTCGGGTCGAGGTTATTGGTCTTAAAAAGGTGTTGGTAAAATGCTGAATGTTCCAGCACATACTGTATTTGCTCGCCCAAGGCTTCATTCTGAAAGCGGGCTATTTCTTGTTCTGTTTGTTTTTCTAGCGATGTATGCGTTCTCATACTTCTTTTTCTATCGTTACCATCGCCACAGCATGGCAGCTGCAGTGGGAAATGGATAAGTGAATGGTTAGGTTTTCAAAAATGGGTAAAGTGGGCACGGTAAATTCGGGCTTGCCCTGCTCGTTGTTGGTTACTTCCACTTGGCTAGGTTCTACTTGGAAATAATAGGCTTCGCCCAAGGCTTTTACCAGTGCCTCTTTGGCGGCAAACCTTCCCGCAAAATGCTCATGTGGTCGGGCTTTTTCTTGGCAATAAGCAATTTCCTTTTCGGAAAAAACCTTTTCCACAAAGCCCTTTTTCTTTATAGATTTTTCTATACGAGCTGTTTCTACTATGTCAACTCCTATTCCCAAAATCATTTTTCCAACTGTTTAGTACATTCCAAAACGCCTTCTTCCATGTGTGCTTTTTCAGCGTTTCGAGCAATCTCTTTGGTAAGTCCTTTTTCAAGTAAATCCTTTGCTTTCGCAAATTGCTCTTTTTCCAAATAATAATCACCTAAGTAAAGGTAAGGAAGGTAGCTATTTGGGTTAGACGCTACGTAATGTTCGGCTTCGCTTTCACTAATCTCATCTGGTACACCTGCATGCAAAATTGTTCGTATTCGCTCTGTAGTCTGGGCAAAAAAGCGGTATTCTTCGTAGGCTTTTGTTCCCAAAAAGGCATCGGGCTGGATGCTTAGGGAGTCGTTGTGCAATTCGTGGGGGAGGTTTGTTTCTCTAGCTTGGGCAAATATACTATCGAGGTCGTAGCAAATCATTTTTCCAAGCTGGTAAGGTGGTGCGGAAACCCATGCTTTTCGCTCGTGAGGAGAGAAAATTACCGCATGGTGGGCGATGAGCTGGTTGACAGCTTTTTCATTTCCCAGCCCGATATCTTTTCCGCCTAAGCCGTCTTTATCTCTCAAAATACCGGCAGCTTTTTCGGGCGTCAAGGTATCGACTTTAGCTAGTAATTCTTCCACTCTTTTGTACCTGTACTGAGAAACTCCCTCTTCCAAATACTCTAAGTTTTGTTCGTTATTTTTTAGCTCTTTGCTTTGGAAATGGTTGGTGACCACGGTTTGTTGGTTGGGGCTTACATAGATTGCTGTAGCGTCGGGCGATTTTTCTATCACCGCTACTTTGTTGTCCTTGGCAGAGCTGATCAGGTAGGTTTCCGCCACAAAAGATTCATAGGAAGAAGCAATTTCATAGGCTTCGTCTATGGTGGAAGCGTATTGCAAAATGTGCCTTGCAATGATGGAAACAGGTGTTTTTGCCTTTGCCAGAATCCTTGTTTTGGCAGAGTTGAGCGTAACGGTGAGCCCGTGCTCGTTCATTCCCGAAACTACTCCGCTGAAATCTGCCCAAGTAACGGACATGAATTTGTAGCCCTCTTGAGGAGCTACGAAAGCGACAATTTTATCTTTAGCAAAGTCATCTCCAAAGTAGAAGTCGAAATTTCGTCCGACAATGATTTGGGGTTCATTTTTGCTGTTTTTTCCAACGGTAGCAAAAGAAGTGCAGCCCACCAAGTTCATGTTTTGGAGGGCATGACCAAGGTCGTGGGCAGCGTGGTAGTTGAGTGAGCGATGAAATTTTGGAGCGATGTAATCGAACTCATCGGACATGAACTGAGCCGATCCATATATTTCTTTAAGGTACTCTTCGGGAATGTACTTTTCCAAGTCGCGGTTGAACCAGCCTACAAAGTATTTTAAGAAGGAAATGTAGTTAGGGGAAGGAACCCTGTTGTTTATTTCCGCTACAAAAGCCGCTTCTTTTTGTTGGTGAAGTTGTTGGGTGAGCGCACCAAAAGCCAGCCCTCGCTCAAAGGGTTCACCTTCGAGGTACATTTCCCACAAGCCACTCTCATTTTTTTTGAGCCAGTTCTGTTTGTACCTGTTCAGCGTATCGGATTTAAAGGAAAGGGTTACTGTTTCCTTTAAAGATAAATCGACATTGGGAGCAGGAGTATTTACTTCATAGAAATAAACAACCGTGAGGAGAACAAGCGAGATGACAAATATTAAAAGGAGTTTATGTCTTTTTTTCATAAAGTGCTGGTGTTAAACTTTAAACCCCTCCTGATGCAACACCAGAAGGGGTTTAAAACAGTTGCTGCGAAGGCAAAGATACTGTTTAATGGGTAATGGTCAATATGCTTTTATTATGCCTCAGCTTTCCCTTTGCTTATGGTCACTGGGGTGTTTCTTTTGGCAGCTTCAGTTCTTATTTTGTCGAGGAAATAATCCTTTTTGGCAAAGCCAGCTTCTTGTTTTTCCCAACCAGAGTAAAAGTTGAAATTTACAGGCTCACCACTAGTGGTTTTCATGGTGATGTAGAAAGTTTGGGTAATTCCTTCGCCTTCTTCAGGAGTTTGGCCATTTTCACCAAAAGTGCTTTGGGGCACCATCACCGCCATTCCTAAGTTCTCCCCGTCAAATGCTTGGGCATCGTGTGTAGCTATAGAAACAAAACCAGGGGCATGTTCTTCAAAATGCATTTCTTCGCTATGAAGATTTACAATACCTGTTACCAGCTCAGCTTCACCTTCCATTCCTGTTACCGTTACCTTGCTTTCGTAGCAATATTGCCCAGCCCAAATAGAGATTTCTTCTTGGAGGTCATACATATTTTCGCCCACTGGCCAGTTTTTATAATCGAGTACAAAAATGGAGCGTACCGGACCTTCAATAATAGTTTTGAACTCTGCATCGGAGCAACCAGATAGGCGGTACAATTTATCGCCTTCTTTTATGGCCAAAGCACCTGCTCCAAGTGAATTGCCTACTTTTAGAATGTCCATTCCCCAATATTGCAATTCATGGTAGGTAGTATCAACTCCGGCTACATCAAGCGCTATTTCAGCTGTTTGCTTGCCAAAAATATCTTTCCCGTTTCTTGGATCAAAATACATCCTAAAAGCTACAAGGTCATTTTCCCAACCTGGTCCTTCCATTTGGTAATAAATAGTTTCAGCACCTTTAAAATGATCTTTTGGTCTGATTTCATGCTGTACTTCTTCCAAAGTTTTGTCCTCGCTATTTAATGGTCTTTTTGCAAAGCGGATGTTAGAGCGAACAGGGTAAGAAGGTAGCTCTTCTGGTTTTGCGTAGTCAACAGTGATGTCAATTTTCCTGTTTGCGGCAATTTCTACTACAAAAGCAAGTTCGTCCCAAGTGCCATCTCCATCGAGGTCATCGGCTTGGCTTGGAATATCTTTGCCAGCCTCGGTAAGCTTGGGCACAGTACCCGCTGGTATTTCACCAATGAGGCTTACTACTTTTTCGCGGCTGAGCAAGATAGGTTCGGCGCTGCGAACTAGGTCAGTATCGTTGCTAATTGTTAAAATATTGGCTGTAGGGGCTTTTCCTGATGATTCTTTTTTAGCCCCAGAGCAGCTTGCCACGGCAAAGGCAAAAAGCAAAAAGGTCAGTTTTGTAGGAAATAAATTTTTTTTCATTTTTCGGATTTCATTAAAATGTGAATAGTGATTAGAGCGATGAATATGGAGATATTGGGCACAATAGTGTACCAACATCCTTCATTTACTTGTGTAAAGACTCTCTTGTTTTTACTATAAAAAATCAAGCAATGCTAATGAACTGACTGATATACGCTTCGGCTATGATATGACTTACTCCTGTCCATTCTATTATTTTGGCTATGGCCTCCATTTTCCTGCCTTGGAAGACGAGGAGTTTTATTTCTTCCTCTTGTTCGGGGTGTAGTTGGATATTATCGTGCATGGTTATAGGTTTTGTTCGCATATGATTCTGAGTCCGTCCAGTGTGAGCATGGGGTCTATTTTATGAAACTCTGGTTGGAGGTCGTCAAGCACCGAAGAAAGTCCACCGGTGGCTATTACCATACAAGGTTGCCCTACTTCCTGCTTTATTTTATCTAACATGTGCCGCACAAGCCCTACGTATCCCTCTAAAATTCCAGCTTGCAGGGCATGGATGGTGTTTTTTCCCAAAACAGATTCGGGCACTTCCAAGGGGATTTCAGGCAGCTTGGCGGTATTGCTCGAAAGAGCTTTCATTGCGGTGCGGATACCCGGAGCGATGGCTACTCCTAATAATTCTCCTTTTTTGGTGAGGGGCGTGAAGGTCAGTGCCGTACCAAAATCTACGATAATGCAGTAGTCGAACTCCGTTTGGTCTTTACAGTACTGGTGGGCTGCAACAGCATTGCACACCAAATCTGCACCTATTTCATTAGGATTGTTTATGCTAATCGTCAAGCCCTTATAGGTTTTAGGACCTACCATAAGCGGTTCTACTCCTAGCAGGCTTTCAAGAGCATATTTTAAATTTTTATTGATGGAAGGTACCACGCTGCTAATGGCAGAGGCTGTGAGCTGACTGGTTTTTAGTCCATTTTCCAAAAATGAATTCCTAAGAAAAAGCTCGTAACGACCGGATTGCTGGACTGGGTGCGTCTCAAACCGCCATACATGAGCCCATTTTTCATTATCATAAATTCCGAATACTATATTGGTGTTTCCTATGTCTGCTACAAGTAACATTAAAAGTCTTTTTAGTGAAATCCTAAGCTATTTTAAGTGAACTTGTGGATAATGAAAAGGAAAGTATAGAAATAAATCAATAGAATTGGGAATTCGATCTAAAAACAAATTAATCTGATGGCAAAAACGATTCTTTGCTATGGCGATTCAAATACATGGGGTTACAATCCTCACACCAAAGGACGGTACTCTTTTGAGAAGCGCTGGTCTAGTGTTTTGCAAGCAAGCTTGGGCAGTTCTTTTCGGGTAATAGCTGAGGGGCTCAACGGACGCACAACTGTTTGGGACGACCCTATGGGAGCTTATAAAAATGGGAAAATATACCTGATTCCTTGCCTGCATAGTCATAAACCAATCGACGTGGTAATTATCAAACTGGGTACAAATGACCTGAAAAAGCAATTTTGCCTTACTGCTTCTGAAATTGCCAATGGAGCAAAAACACTGGTAGAAATGGTCATCGGCTCAGAGTGCGGACCGGAAAGCTTAGTTCCAAAAGTTTTACTGATAGCTCCTGCACCATTGGCTACGGTTTCAGGCTTTGCAGAGATGTTTGAAGGAGGAGAAAAAAAATCGAAGCTGTTTGGAAAAGCTTTTTCCAAGGTTGCTGAAGAGCTGGGTTGCTACTTTTTGGATGCGGGAAAACATATCCATAGCAGCGAAAAAGATGGGGTTCATTTGGACGAAGAAATGCAGCTAAAGCTGGGCAAGGCCGTTGCCGATAAGGTAAAAGTGATGCACTTTTAGCTGTTGGCATAAGAAAACTACAAGATAAGTGAGGTAGCGTATAAATACTGCGTTAATAACTCGGGCAGGGGTGTCGCTTTTATAGGTTAGTACTCAAATTGCTCGAAAAGTGTTATTTTTGTACGTTTTTATCATTTAGCTTATAAGATATGGAAAGAGAGGGAGATGTGTTGGAGGGAGTTAGGTTAGAATTCAATGATGGCAATTTGCTGTTGTTGAATTTGAGTATTGCACTCATTATGTTTGGGGTTGCGCTCAGCCTAAAAAAAGAAAACTTCTTAGATGTTGTAAAACATCCACGAGCTGTTTTGACAGGAATTGTTTCCCAGTTTATTTTATTGCCCATTGTCACCTTTCTACTCGTTTGGTTTTCCGACCCACTTCCAGGGCTCGCCTTGGGGATGATTTTGGTGGCAGCTTGTCCAGGAGGTAACCTTTCTAACTTCTTTTCCTTTTTGGGAAAGGGAAATGTGGCTCTTTCCATTAGCCTGACCACAGTTGCTTCTCTTGCTGCTATAATTTTCACCCCGCTCAATCTGCAGTTTTGGGGAAGCATTCTCGGTAGCACCAATTCGTTACTCCGCAAGGTAGATATCGAGTTTGTGGAAATGTTCCAGACTGTGGCAATGATTATCGCCGTTCCTTTGATTTTGGGAGTATTTGTTAACGAGAAATTTCCACGCATTTCAGCCCTTATCCAAAAACCTTTAAAATATATTTCTGTACTGATATTGGTAGCCATTCTTGTCATCGCCTTTACCAAGAACTACAATCTATTTTTGCAATATTATCATTACATCATCATGCTTGTAGTGTTCCACAACGGTTTGGCTTTAGCCACTGGCTACCTTTTTAGCAAGATAGTTGGAAATTCGAGCCAAGATACCCGCTCCATTACCATTGAAACAGGTATTCAAAATTCTGGGCTGGGCTTGGTTATTATTTTCACCTTTTTCGATGGGCAAGGTGGGATGGCGTTGATCACGGCATGGTGGGGAATTTGGCATATAATTTCAGGTTTTGCCATCTCCCAGTTTTTTGCCTACCGAGTAGCGCTTAAAGAGCAGAAGCTAGTAATTGGAAGCTAGAAATTAGATATAAAATAGAGAAACACAAGGCTTTTAGAGCCTAGAACTTGTAACCCGAAATCCGTAAATGAAATTAATTGGACGCATTTTTTATTACTTTTTAAAAGTACGGTTGTTTTTTGGCTATAGGCTCTACTACCGAAAATTTCAGATAGGTGGGATGAAAAACGTACCTACTGGTTGTCCCGTTCTTTTTGCACCCAACCATCAAAATGCCTTGGTAGACCCACTGGTGGCAGGAGGGCCAACCATCCGCTGTCCTTACTTCTTGACCAGAGGCGATATTTTTGAAAAAAAGTTGATTGGGGATTTTATGCGAGGGTTGAAAATGCTGCCGATTTTCCGCTTTCGCGACGGGCTGGTGAATGTGAAAAGGAACTCCGATTCGATGGGGATTTCCATCCAAAAACTGATAGATGGGAATTCGCTCTTGATTTTCCCCGAAGGCAACCACAACCTCCAGTACCGCCTGCGCCCCCTGCAAAAAGGTATAGCCCGAATTGCTTTTGATGTAGAAGAAAAAACAGGTTTTGCTTCTAACTTGAAAATAGTACCTGTGGGCATTCATTACGAAAACCACTTTAAAGGAGGGCAGCGAACGTTGGTGAACTTTGGTGAGCCCATTTCGGTGAAGGAATATCAAGAGATGTACGAGGAAAATGCAAGGGAAGCCTACGATGCTATTTTGGTAGAGCTGTCGGCAAGGATGAAGCCGCTGATGGTGGATATACCCATAAATGAGTATGGCGAAATAGAACGAAAATGGAAGGCAGCAAGGGTGTACCGCCGAGACTTGATGGAACAGCTTGCGGTAGATCAGGAAATCATTTCCCAGTTGGCAAAAGGCGAAGAAATAAAGCCAAGCCTACCTGCACAAAGTAAAGGGCTGAGGGTTTATGACATCTTGCACGTATTGCTTTACCCCTTCAATTTTCTGCCCTCATTGCTTATCAACATCATCATAAAAAAGAAAGTGAAAGACCCCCATTTTTACGGAACCTTCCACTTTACCCTATCGCTGTATCTGTTCCCTGTATTTTATGCGGTGTATGGGCTTATTGCTTGGTGGGTGTTTTTTTAGAAGCTGGGAGTTTCAGCTTACAACCTCCTCATCACCTGCTTCACCATGCTGTCTTTCCATTGGCGGAAGTCACCTGCTATGATGTGCTCCCTTGCTTGTTTTACTAGCCAGAGGTAGAAGCTGAGGTTGTGCACGCTGGAGATTTGTCCACCTAAGTATTCTTTGCTCACGGTCAAGTGCCTGAGGTATGCCTTGCTGTAAAAAGTGGAAACATAGCCGCCAAGCTCTTCATCTATCGGGCTGAAATCGTCTTGCCATTTGGCATTTTTGATGTTGATGATTCCCTGCGTGGTGAACAGCATCCCGTTGCGGGCGTTGCGGGTGGGCATCACGCAGTCGAACATATCTATGCCCAAAGCTATGCACTCCAAAATATTTTCAGGAGTGCCCACGCCCATGAGGTAGCGGGGCTTGTCTTGTGGCAAAATGTTGCAAACCAGCTCGGTGGAGCGGTACATTTCTTCGTGAGGCTCGCCTACGGAAAGCCCACCTATGGCATTTCCTTCTCGCTCAAAACTGGCAATGGTCTCGGCTGATTTTGTACGCAAATCGTCGTAAGTACTTCCTTGCACTATAGGGAAAAGCGTTTGGTAATACCCGTATTTCCCCTCGGTGCTGTCGAAGCGGTCGCAGCAGCGCTTGAGCCAGCGGTGGGTCAGCTCCATCGAATCTTTTGCGTAGTTGTAATCGCAAGGGTAGGGGGTGCATTCGTCAAAAGCCATCATGATATCTGCGCCAATGGTTCGCTGGATATCCATTACGTTTTCGGGTGTGAAAAAGAGCTTTTCCCCAGAAATGTGAGAGCGGAAAGTCACACCTTCTTGTACAATTTTTCTGCTTTCAGAAAGAGAATAAACTTGATAGCCGCCGCTATCGGTCAAGATAGGTTTGTCCCAGCCGTTGAACTTGTGCAGCCCACCTGCTTTTGCCAGTATTTCCAAACCGGGGCGGAGGTACAGGTGGTAGGTGTTTCCTAAGATGATTTGTGCTTTCACATCGTCGTGAAGCTCGCGTTGGTGTACTGCTTTTACCGTTCCAGCGGTGCCTACGGGCATAAAAATCGGTGTTTGGATTTTGCCGTGAGCGGTTTCTATCTCGCCAGCCCTCGCTTTCGATTGCGGATCGGTATGTTCTAATTTGAAGGTTAAACCCATTGTATATAGAAATTAATAGTTCTTTGTAAAGTCCTTTTTACTACAGCTCAATAATGTAGTAGAAAGAGAGGTTAGAAGCTGGATGCTAGAAATTAGTCTTCCTATAGCTGAGCTATAAAACTCGTTAGCTAACAACTTTTTCTGTAGTTCGATTTTCTAGGTAGAAAATTCAAAGTGTTGATCTACAGGTTTTTGTAAAAAGTGTTAGATGATATAAGAAACAGTTCATCACGGTTTAGTTTGTATAGACAGGTTTGTAGTTTAGGCTAAAGCCAAAAAAACTGTTGTGTCAAACGGGGCTTAAAAGCCCCGCCTATTGATTTTTTTATCACTAGCAACGGGCTTTAGCCCGTTGTTTAGTACGAAACCCAATCGGCTTTAGCCAAAATATTCTAGTCAATTGATATTCAGAAAATTCTTGTTGTCAAAACCGTGATATAGTCTATCAATCTGCAAAGGTAAAATTAAACTGAGGGTTACGGCAACTTGAATATCTTTTTTACGAGAGAGAGGGCGATATAGAGAAAAATGATGGCGGGAATGGCGGTGAATTTTATGAAAATGAGCAAGAGCAAAGAAGCGAGCAAAAATACATAGCGGATGGCGTTGTCTTGCAGGCTTATGTTTTTGAACTTGAGGGAAAAAAGAGGGAGTTCGACGACCATGAGGATGGAAAGCACAAAAATCATGGTAATGAGTGAGGGAAGGGAAAGTAAAAGATTGGAAACGAATGGGTTTTGTTGCTGGATGAGGGGCAACGAACCAATGAAAATGGCCATCGCTGGTGTGGGCATTCCCAAAAATGAATCGCTTTGCCTTGTGTCTATATTGAATTTGGCGAGCCTAAATGCTGCTGCTGCTGCCAACAAAAAGGCTAGGTAGAGCCCGGGCATTTGCTCGGGCCCATTGTACATCAATTTCATGATGATGATGGAAGGCAGTACGCCAAAAGTGACCATATCGGCAAGAGAATCGAGTTCTTTGCCTATGGGCGAACTGACTTTCAAGAGCCTTGCAACAAATCCATCTACAAAATCGAACAAGCCTCCGATGCCAATCATGTACGCTGCCATGATGAGGTCGCCGTGGTAAACCATATCGATACCGATGCAGCCTGAAATTAAATTGCCGAGGGTAAATAGGTTAGGAATTTGTTTTTTCATTTTGTGATTGGTGCTTACTTATGGAAAGTTTGGCTCTTCTGGCAAAAATAATCAGACTGTTGGGCTATTTATAAAATTCCTTTTTATCTTTTTTAAAAGGAGCATTTTTGAAAATAATTTACGAAATAGTATTGCTTTGTACAGTAAATGGACTGTGAGTCACAGTCCATTGGGGTTTAAACTTTAAATTGATTGTATTATCATGGCAAAATCGGAAATAGAAAATATAAAAGAAAGGCTTCAGAAAGCGATAAGCGTATTAGAAGCTCAAACTACGATGCTGAAAAAGGATTTGGCAAGGTTAAGTGAACTGGGTTTGGGAGAGGAAAGCGAGGAGGTCGCCCAGCAGGTGGAGGCTACAAAGGAGCAGATTGGGGCAAATGAAGAGGTGATTGAGAAGGTGAAAAGCACAAAAGCTGAAAGTTTGGTTTCTGACCTGGAGCGAGAAGCAGTGGGTATGCTAGAGCGAATGCAACAAAAAATTCAGGCACAGGAAATTCTTTCGGGTTTGTATGAGAAGGAAATAAAGGATGTAGAAGAAGTTGCCGAAAGCGAAAACTCTGGGGAAGCTGAAGCAGTGGAAGAAAAATCGCAGAAGGAAAGTGACGAGGAGTTTTTTAAAGATATAGAGATGGAATCGTTAGTAGATAAGCTCAAAAAGCAAGATGCGCTTGAAACGTTTAAGAAGAAGATGGGGTTGAAGTAGGAGAGGGGGACAGGTCTTTTTTAAAGTATCCTTTAATAAGTCTAGCTTTTGTCTTTGAGCCAGACGGGCTGATACTTTTTGTCTTGACACAAAAAGTATCCAAAAAAGTCAAGGCTGTATCCAAAAAGCTAAAATTCTATCCGTTACGCTGGAAAATCATAAACTCGCTATGCTCAAACAGTATGATTTTCTTAACCGCTTCACTTCTAGAATTTCTTAACGCTTTTTGTGTAAGGCCACATTTTTGGAGCGATAACAATACTTGATGTGCTGTGTGCTTTTTATAATTTTTTAATAATTGGATTAAAAGCTTTGGAGGCTACGAGGACTTTGTCGCCGAGGGAAAGTGCTTGGGCTTCCGCTTCATCGGCTACAACTTTGACCACCTCTTTTCCTATCAAAATGCTTAGGATGTAGATAAAATCTTGTTTTTCTATCCCCACTATTTCCCCTGTGAATTGAAACTTGCCGCTGACTTCATGATGGCCAAATATCTTTGCTGGGCTGCCTTGTTTTATGATTTCTCCATTTTCCAGTTCCATCAAGCTATCCGACATTTTTAGGATTTCTGAAATATCGTGGCTGACGAGCATTGTGGTGAGCTCAAATTCCCGATGTACTTGCAAAATATATTGCTGCAAGGTATGCCGCATCTGGTTGTCGAGCGCGGAAAGAGGTTCGTCGAGTAGCAATATTTCTGGCTTTTGTACCAGCGAACGGGCGAGGGCAACCCGCTGCTTTTGTCCACCCGAAAGTGTGTCTGGTCTTTGGTTTTGCAACTCGCCTAATTTCATGATTTCTATGAGTTCCTCTATAGGTTTTTTATTTCCCTTTTTACCCAAAGCAAACAGGAGGTTTTCCCTTACGGTCATGTTGGGGAAAAGGGCGTAGTCTTGGAAAAGAAACCCGATTCCTCGCTTTTGAGGAGGAAGGTTGAGGCGTTTTTTGGAATTGAACCAAGTTTGATCGTTTACGGAAATTTGCCCAGCATCAGGATGGAGCAAGCCTGCCAGCATTCTTAGCAAGGAAGTTTTTCCCGCTCCCGAATTGCCGTAAAGTGTCAAAAGACTGCCTTTTTGTATTTCTAGCTTTGCCCGAAGTAGCATTTCGCCGGAAGGCGCACCTAGTTTTTTTTCTATATCGATTTTTATGAAGGGGTTCATGTTTTTTTGTTCCGGAAGTAGCCTCCGTTTACCAAATAGACGAGTAATAAAATGGCAAAAGTTAGGGCAAATAAAATTAGGGAATAGGTATTGGCGGCGGCATAATTCAAAGATTCTACCTCATCGTAAATGGCGATGGAGGCTACTTTGGTTTTGCCAGGGATATTTCCACCTATCATGAGTACCACACCAAATTCGCCGACAGTGTGGGCAAAAGCGAGTACAATTCCGGTGAGTAGTGAAGGTTTGATGTTGGGCAATAGGACTTTGGAAAGTGTTTCAGTTTTGGATTTCCCCAATATAAATGCGGCTTCGGAGAGAGAAGGGGGCAAATTGGCCAAGCCAGACTGGATAGGGTGTACCATGAAGGGCAGGCTATAAATAATCGAGGCGAGCAGCAAGCCCTCGAAGGAAAACACTAGTTGAAGACCGAGCCACTGGTCGAGCCATTGCCCAAATGCATTGGAAGGGCTGAATGCGATGAGCAGGTAAAATCCCAATACGGTCGGGGGAAGTACCAACGGCATGCTTACCAAGGTTTCTACAACGGGCTTGAGCTTAGAGCGGGAAAATGCCAACCAATTTGCCAAGGGAATAGATACAAAAAACAGCAGCACCGTGGTGAGGAATGCCAACTGAAATGTCAATATGAGCGGTTGCCAATCCATCATTCTGCCAGCATTATTTCATTCGTTTTTACCATAGCAACTACCTCGCTGCCTATTGCTAATTCGAGTTGCCCCACCGCTCGGCTTGTGATGATGGAAATGAGTTTTCCCACTTCGGTTTGAAGTGTGAGTCTGCTCAGCAGCTCACCGTTTTCTATGCTTTCCACTGTTCCATTTATTTTGTTTTGTAGGCTGATTGTCAATGAATTTCCTTTGCCCAAAATCACCTCTGTTTCTTTGAAAATAACATTAATGGAACTTCCTTCTTGGAGATAAGGAGAATTTTCGGGAGTGTCTATTACAATGGCAGAAAGCCTGGTTTTCCCCACCATCACCGATACGAGGGATAGACTCCCGATGGTTTTTACTGCTGATATGTTGCCTTTTAACGTGTTCAAAAGTGAAGGGGAAGTTTAGTTGTCTACCGAATAGCCGAATTTATTTAATATTTCCTTTCCCTTTGCGGAAAATAAAAAATCATAGAATTTTTGAGCTTGTTCCTTTGAGGCTTTGCCATTTTTTAAGAGTACTATTCCTTGCGCTATGGGCGGATAAAGGCTCGGGTCTATGGCTATCCACTTCCCTTTTCCGAGTATTTGCGGAGAGACTACCACCGATTTGGCGGTGAAACCCATTTCGGCAGCTCCTGTGGAAATAAACTGGTTGGTTTGGGCGATACTTTCCCCAAAAACTAATTTGTCTTTTACTTTTTCCAATAGTGAAAAATGCATCAACACCGCTTCTGCGGCTGAACCATAAGGAGCAGTCTTGGGATTTGCCAAAGCAATATGTTTTACTTTTTCATCCGATAAGTTTTCGATGCTAGGAGGTATCTTGCCCATGCCCCAAAGAACCAACTCACCGTAAGCATAGATGCTTGGCTCGGATAGGCTGAGCTTATTTTCTTGTAGTTCTTGAGGGAACTTCATGTCTGCGGAAAGGAAAATATCGAAGGGTGCGCCTTCTTTTATTTGAGCAGTGAGCTTTCCAGAAGAGCTAATAGAAACTTGACAAGGAATGCTTGTTTCTGCCTCAAAAACTTGGGTGAGTTCTTTCATGACAAATTGCATATTTGCTGCCGTAGCTATCAACAACCCCTCTTTTTGAGGTTGGCAGGAAAGTGTAATGCTGAAAAATAATAGGAGGAGTAATGTCTTTTGCATAGTAGGTTGAAAAATGCTTGAACATGGTAATCGGGTATAAAAAAATTAGATAATCCGGAGTCAGTGGTTACTTTGAAAGTTGTTTTTTGAAACCGATTAAGAACTTCTTTATTTAAAATAAGGCGATAAACCTTGAATTAACTTCGAAACTATAATTTCCAGTTTGGGCTTAGGCGCTAAATAGTGTAAATTTAAGGGATCAATGCTTGAGTATGATTTATTTTTGCCAGTATTTTTATTTGGCTTATAATAAAGTGTTTTCTCAAGAAACAGCATTGCCTATTTGAGCTAAGGGTGCAACGTTTTTAGAGCCAGCTATTTAGTTGGTTTTGGATATCTGTGGAGGTTTGATGGCACCTGAACTTATTTTATTTATTTAACGTGGAAGAAGAAATGACGATCAGCATTTTGGGCTGTGGTTGGATAGGTTTGCCTTTGGGGGCATACTTAAGCAGCAAAGGCATAAAAGTGAAGGGGAGTGTGACTCGTACCCATAAATTAAAGAATTTGAACGAAAATGACATTGAGCCATTTTTGTTAAAATTAAGCCCAAAACCAGAGGGCGATTCGCTCGCTCACTTTTTAGATACGGATGTATTGATAGTGGATATTCCTCCATCGAGGGCTAAGTTTGGCGGGGTTAGTTTTTATCCTGAACAGATGAAAGTACTCACAGCTGCTTTGGCTTCATCTCCGTGTAAAAAAGTAATTTTTGTGAGCTCAACCTCTGTTTATTCCAATCCGAGTAGGGTAGTGACGGAAGAGGAACCGCTTGCTCCTGTGGAAAGAAATAAGCCTTTGATAGATGCGGAAAATCATTGGTTGGCGCAAACAGATCTTCGAGTAACAGTGCTTAGGGCAGGAGGACTAATGGGTTATGACCGTTATCCAGCCAAATATTTTGCTGGGAAAAAGGACTTGACCAAAGGGCATGTGCCTGTCAATTATATCCATAGGGATGATGTAATAGGTATTATAGAACAAGTGCTGGAACAGGAAAAGTGGGGTGAAATTTATAACCTTGTAGCCCCAGAGCATCCTTTTAGGGAAGATGTGTACGTGAAAAATTGTATAGATCTAGGGATGGAGCTTCCAACTTTTAACAAAAAAAACTCTGTAGGTTATAAAATAGTGAGTGGGAAGAAGGTGGTGAAAGACTTAGGTTATGAATTTCAATACCCCGATCCTCTCTATTTTTTGTATTTTAACTAAAGCACCTGAATGATTTTGAACGTGTTCCCATTGAAAGATGTGCTTTCGCCTACTTTCAAGCCTCTTAGTTGCTGGGCGATGGGTGAGGCAGGGGAGATAGCAAAAAAACTAAGTGATTCCGTTTCGATCTTTCCAAGACCTACAGCTAGGTAAAAGAAACCAGTAGTGGTTTGAAAAAGGGATCCTGGGCTTATTTGGGTACAAATCTTTTCGGGATTGAGTTGTATCAATACTTTTTTGAGCTTGGCAGCTTCTTCTAGCTGGGCAGCGTTTTTTTCCTTTTCCAGCATCATCATAGCCCTGCCCGTTTCGTATTTATCGCCTGCACTGCTTTTCGTATCTTCATTAGCGGCAGCTTGGGCAGCATCCATAGCAGACTTAGCCGTATCTACTCGTTCATTTACCATTTCCAAACAAGCAGCATGGGCTTGTTTTTTTAGCTCTATTGTCAGTTCCATTTTGCAAAATAACGAAAATGTGGGAGGAAAAATGATGCATGGCAAAAAACAAAACAGCCCCGCCAAGGCGGGGCTGTCGTTGTAGCTGGTGTAATTATGGTTCTTGTGATATTTTTATTCTAGCATATTAAAAACTAGAATTAGAAATTTTGTAAAACTCTAAAACTGATATCCTTGTGGGTTCCAGACCATTCTAGTGTGCTAGCACCTTCTAAGACATCTTTGCTGTCCTCAAATATTATTTTTCCAGAGGCATCAGTTGTGAATGTTCCAATTTCAGTGATATTGTTTATAAATACTTTGATTTCCATTCCGCTCAATGGGATAGAGTCGATACCCACGTTTTGGTCAAGAATTCCGCTTTTGTCAAGCTCATAGAAAGTAGCTTCTACAGTAAACTTGTCAGCTGCTGAAAAATCACTTCCGTCGAACAAGGCTAGTACAGGTGAGGCTGTTCTTTCAATGGCCATGTCCGATACATCTTCGCAAGAAGTGAAGAGTAAAAATAATGATAAAGGTATGATGATATATCTTGCTATTTTTTTCATCTTATTCTGAATTTTAATGTTCAAACTTAATTTATTCTACCCACCATAATTTGGTTTTCATGTCATCAGCGCCACCGTTTAGTGCAGCACCAGCACTCACGTTAGCACCATTCAAAGAATACTCTGTTGATGGGTAAGCCATACGAGTTGGCAATACACCATCATTCATGAAGATAGCTCTTGGGTCGTGCTCTGGCATTACAGGATAACCAGTTCTTCTAAGCTCAGTCCATGCCTCAATACCTTGCCCAAATAAAGCAAGCCATTTTTGAGTCATGATGTTTTCTTTGGTAGCAGTGCCCATTGCATAACCAGCAGGTACTTCTAGGCCATATTGCGAGAAAGACGCTTCGATACCAGCTTCATAGAAAGCTTGCGCATCTCCGTCGATATCGCCTTCGAGAGCAGCTTCTGCTTTGATGAAAAGAAGCTCTGCATATGTCATTAAGATTGCCGGAGAAGTTAATTGGGCAAAGTTGTCAACATTGATGATAGCACTGTAACCTAAATAAGTAGTTGCTATTTCACCAGGAAGCCCGTTTGGATGACCTAAGTACTCTCCGCCTGAAAGGCTACCAGGAGTTGCATAAATTTCAAGTCTTGTGTCATCTAGCTCCGTCATTTTGTCAACAAGTGTGCTGCTGATATTCCAGTCACTTCTACTTTGCTGAATCAAAACGTCATTCCAAGGGTTGTTGCTGGGAAGGCTTCCGTAAGTTAGTTTAGCAATTTCATCGTTACTATCTATCATAGGATAGGTAGCAGGGTCGGCAAGCATCGCTTTCATTTCTGCAGCAGAAGAAGCTACTTTGTGTGCTTGGCGGTTTAGCAATTTGAAACGAGTAGAGTTGAAAAATTTTTTCCACATCATTATATCGCCACCAAATAGAATGTCACCTGAGATTGAAGGTCCGTCTACGCTAAGTTTACTGTTTGCTATTTTCAAATCTTCAATAATTGCAGCATAAACATCTTCTTGTGAATCATATGCAGGAGAATAAATAGCCTCTTCGGCAGTTCCCGCTAATGCTTGTGAATAAGGAATAGCTCCCCACACATCGGTCATAATAGAATATGTCCAAGCTTTCATGCCCATCCCTATTCCTTCATAATTTGAGTTTGGGTCATCAGATAATTCGCCAGAAAACTGAACTACTTTGTCAAAGTTGATTAAGCCGTCAGTATAGAAAACTTCCCAGTTTGAGATGTTTACAGAAGGTTGCACATTGTAGTTGTCACCCTCAGACTCGTAGATGTTTCTTGTTAGATAACCTACCCAAGACATACCGTGGTCGAAATTAAGACGCTCGTTACGCGTTTTGTTACCCCAGTAATTGTTGAGGGTAGTTTCCAATGCCTGTGGTAGTAAATATTGAGGACCTACAACTGTTGGTTCGTTAGGGTTTGTATTCATTTCTTCAAACCCATCTGTACATGCACTGCTGAGCAAGAGTGACAGTACAAGTATGTATGAATATGTATATCTTATTAGTTTCATAATAAAAGCAATTCTTTTGTTGAAATAAAGAAGGACTAGATAGCATAGCGAAATCCAACTTTCGCTATGCATTCAATAAGTTTTATTAGAAGCTCACATTTAGGTTGAAACCTAAGCTTCTTGAGCTTGGAAGTTGACCGTAGTTGTAACCTAAGCTTGAACTACTAAGCTCAGGATCTGTATGGGTCATGTTTTTGTGTAAAAATGCAAGATTTCTGCCTACTACAGATATCCTAGCAGATTGTAGGAATATGTTAGAAAGCAAGCTAGATGGAAGTTGATATCCAATGGATAGTTCTCTTAGTTTGATGTAACTTCCGTCCATTACTGCAGCTTCGTGGTACTGGCGACCACTGTACCTTCCATAGAAAGTAGTTGCAGAAGCAACCACATCGTTGGTAACATATTCTGGATTCTCATCTGTGCCGATATTCTTGACACCTTGACCAATCACACCTTCTTCACGACCAATTTCTGTTTCTTCAAGTACACCAGTGATTCTAGCAACACTGGTACCCATGTCGTAAACATCTCCACCTTTTTTGATATCGATTAGAGCGTTTAAGGTGATGCCTTTAAAGCTGAAATTGTTGCTTATACCACCAGTCCAGTCTGGAGTGATATTTCCTATCACATGTTGACCGTCAATGTTATAAGGCAATCCATCTTTAAAGATCAACTCACCATCTTCGGTTCTGGCAAATTTATTTCCATATAGGTTACCATAAGCTTCGCCAACTCTAGCTTCAAGCGAAGCTCCCCTGATTGACCACAATGTCAGTGAAGTAAGACCATCTGCCAACTCAACTACTTCGTTTTGGTTTTTGGCAAAGTTGATTCCTAAGTCCCAAGTAAAACCACCGTTTGTTTCAAGAATAGTAGCATTTAACATTGCTTCTATACCTTTGTTAGTGATTTGTCCTGCGTTGAGCACCCTAGATCCATATCCACTAGCCCTTGATATATCTACAGCCAAAATCTGATCTTCAGTAGACTGATCGTAGTAAGTTACGTCCAAATTAACCCTTCCGTTGAAGAACCTGATATCGGCCCCAATCTCTAAGCCAGTTGTTTTCTCAGGCTTAAGAGCAGAGTTGGCGATTTCGCTACTTTCAGCAAATTTTGGAACGCTACCATCCCAAAGGCCTTGAGGAGAAAAAGTTTGACCAAGTAAGTAAGGGTCTGCGTCGTTACCTACTTCAGCCCAGCTACCTCGGATTTTAGCAAAAGATAATACTTTGCCAGAGCTGTTTGGAATGATGTCTGTCAAAACAGCACTCAACGATACTGATGGGTAGAAGAAGGAGTTGTTGGCTGCAGGTAAAGTACTAGACCAGTCATTTCTACCTGTGATATCAAGAAATAACATGTTTTGGAAACCAAACTGAGCTGCTCCAAATAAACTGTTGGTTTCTTTCTCATAAATAGAGCTTTCATCAGTATTTGGGCTAGCATTGTTTCCTGCATTATAGACGCCGTCAATAGTAAGTTGATTTACATCAGTATAGTTTCTCTTTTGGTAGTTTGAGCGGTTGATTCCACCTACTTGGGCATTGAAAGAGAATGCTTTAGAAATATCTTTGTTTATTGTGAAGATGAAATCGGAGTTTGTTTCCTGACGTCGTAATACCTCCTCATTGTAGCTGCCTTGTGCAAAGTTACCTCTTTTCACTCTTTCGTACCCTGTAACATTTATCCTAGTATCAGTCCACATATCAGTACCGCTTCTTACCATTAGGCTTAACCAGTCACTAAATTCATAGTTTAGTGAGATATTACCCAATAGACGGTCTTTGCTGTTCGAGTTTGTCAGTACATCTTCCATGAAGAATGGGTTTGTAAAATAAGTATGCTGCCAGTTAGGTGGCTCAGTGTCTCCATCAGGAGAAATATGAACATCCTCGTACGCTTCATAATTTTTTAGTTGTTCCCATGAGATGTGGCGATGATGCCAGATGAAATTACTAGAGCTTGTATAGCCCCTGTTGTCAGAGCCAGACTTGATATACTCACCCATTGCAGTGATTGTAAGCTTGTCGGTAAATTTTTGAGTAGCATTCAACCTGAAGTTGTTTCTTGTGTACCCATTATTGTGCATAATTCCTTTTTGGTCTACCCTTCCTAGCGCTAAGCGGAATGAACCTTTGTCGTTAGATCCAGAAATTGCAACACTGTTATTAAGAGTGGAACCAGTTTCCCAGTATTCTTCCCAGTTGTCAGGGTTAGGAGTCAAAGGAGCAGTTTCAGTGCCAGTCCACCATTGTCTTACTAACCTGCCGTCCATTGGTGCTCCCCAGCTTTCATCAGTACCAGCAGTACCTTTATATCCATCTACAGTACCACTAAAGCCATCTGCATACCAAGTGGTGTAACCGTTTCCACCTCCGTATGTGTTTTGGAAGCTAGGCTTAAGGGCAGGTCTTTCGAAAGTAGTAGTAGAGTTTATTTCTACGCCAATGCCTTCTTGACCAGAGCCATTTTTGGTCGTTATCAATATAACACCATTGGCAGCCCTAGATCCGTACAATGCGGCAGCATTCGGTCCTTTCAGCACGTTTACTTCAGCAATGTTATTAGGGTCTATTTCGGAAAGACCGCCACCATATGTTTGGTTGTCTGAACGCTCCCCAGATGTAGCATTCGTAGTTTGCTGCATGGGAACTCCATCCACTACTATAAGAGGTTGGTTATTTCCAGATACAGAAGAAAAACCTCTAATAACAAACTCAGGACTACCACCTGGTGTTCCAGCACTGGTTACTTGCAAGCCAGAAACACGACCAGATAGAGAGTTTACAACGTTAGGTGAAGGGGCATTTGCAATTGCCTGAGCATCTACGCCCTGAACTGCATAGCCCAATGCTTTTTTCTCTCTTTCAATACCAAAAGCGGTTACTACAACTTCACTGATCTGCCTTACATCTTCTGCTAAAGTGATATCGATAGACGTTTGAGAACCAATTTCCACTTCTTGAGGGGAAAACCCGATGTAGGAAAACACAAGAGTTGTTTGGTCTGCAGGTACTTTAAGTGTGTAAAGCCCATCCAAATCGGTTACAGTACCGATGGTGGTTCCTTTTACGATTACCGATACACCAGGAAGAGGCATCTTATCACTGCCTGAAATAATGGTGCCCGAAATAGTTTTGTCCTGGGCTGAAGCAGCTGTCCAGAAAAAAACTAATGCAATTAGCAATTGTAGTTTTGAACTCATAGTAAATTATAGGTTTATAAATAAATAATGTGGGTGTTCTGTGTTAAGAAAAGGCAAAACAATGCCACCCGACTTTTGTCGGTTTTTTGAAAAACCATAAATATTCAGATACTTATTAATCACTTTTTGCTGAGAACTAATGACTTATAGGTCTTAGCTATAAAAGCTGATCAATCAAATTAATATATATTGCTGTTTTATTACGTTTATGTATTGAAAATCAATAACATAGCAAATTCTTTTGATTCGCCTAAAAGCGATCTTTGCTTTGGTTTGGAAATGTTAACCCGTGTTTGCGGGTTTTGTAAGGTGAAGGGTGAAATTTTGAGTTGAAAAACTCTCTGGTTCGATAATTTTTGTTTGTGTATCTGTGCGGTTTATTGATTGGGGAGTGGCTTAGAAGTGTGCCTCTCTTATCGGTTATGTAATCAAAGTTAGTAAAATTTTAATAATACTCTAGTTTTGTTTCCTTTTTTTTAAAAAAACATTGGTTTGTTTGAAGATATATTTTTTTAGCCTTCCTGTTATGCTTTATTAACGACTTGAAATCGTGATATTTACAAATATGAGTTTTAACAAGCTCTATTTATATACATAGATATGTATTTGTTTTAGCGAATAATAACAGGGTTTGTGTATTCGGGTACGTGTTGCTAGGGAGGTGGGGAATAGGTATTGCTTCTTAAGCTGAACTTCATAAAAAAGAAAGATGCCTCAGGTAGTTGAAGAAAACAAGGTGAAAAAGAATTCTAGCTAAAAGATTTGCATTTATTCTTATAAACAGAAATAAAAACAGGTTGAAGAAAACATATAGGAAGTGTAAATGTTGTATATTTGTAATTTAGTATTATTCTAAATAAAATAGTTTATAAATGAGTGCCGACAAAGAAACAGAGTTCTTAGAACAAGTTACCTCCAAAGAGTACGAGCATGGATGGTCAGTCGATTTTGAAGCAGACGAAGCTCCAAAAGGGCTAAGTGAAGATATAGTAAGGTTCATCTCTGCTAAGAAGGGCGAGCCAGCGTGGTTGCTGGAATGGAGGCTTGAGGCTTTTAAGACTTGGCAAGAGATGGAGACTCCTGAATGGGCCAATGTCAAATTCCCAGAAATCAACTATCAAGACATTATATATTATTCTGCTCCTAAACAAAAGGTGACTCCTAAGTCTTTGGATGAGGTTGACCCCGAGCTGTTGGAGACTTTCGCAAAATTGGGAATTTCCCTTACAGAGCAAAAGCGTTTGACAGGGGTAGCAGTAGATGCGGTTATAGATAGTGTTTCTGTGGCTACTACTTTTAAGGAGACGCTTTCTGAGCTAGGTATCATTTTTTGCTCGTTTAGCGAGGCGGTAAAGGAGCATCCTGAGCTAGTGAGGCAATACATAGGCTCGGTAGTTCCTGTAAAGGACAACTACTTTGCGGCCTTGAACTCTGCTGTGTTTAGCGATGGATCGTTCTGTTACATTCCCAAAGGCGTTCGTTGCCCTATGGAGCTTTCTACCTATTTTAGGATAAACGCGGCAAATACAGGTCAGTTTGAAAGAACGTTGATCGTAGCCGAAGAAGGTTCGTATGTTAGCTACCTCGAAGGTTGCACCGCTCCTCAGCGTGATGAAAATCAATTGCATGCTGCGGTAGTAGAAATCTACGCTGCTAAAGATGCAGAGGTAAAATATTCTACCGTACAAAACTGGTATCCTGGCGATGAAAATGGCAAGGGCGGTATTTACAACTTCGTGACCAAAAGAGGGATTTGCTTTGGCGATAATTCAAAAATATCTTGGACACAGGTGGAGACAGGTTCTGCAGTTACGTGGAAATACCCTAGCTGTATATTGAAAGGTGATAACTCTATAGGCGAGTTTTATTCGGTAGCCGTAACTAATAATTACCAACAAGCCGATACGGGTACAAAAATGATTCACATTGGTAAAAATACCAAGAGTAGGATCGTTTCGAAAGGTATTTCTGCAGGAAAGAGCCAAAACAGCTACCGTGGCTTGGTAAAAGTGATGAAGCGTGCTGAAAATGCAAGGAACTTCTCGCAATGTGACTCGTTGCTTTTGGGCGACCGGTGCGGAGCGCATACTTTCCCTTATATAGAGGTAGAGAACAAATCTTCTACTGTGGAGCATGAGGCTACTACTTCAAAAATTGGTGAGGATCAGATTTTCTACTGTAACCAACGAGGAATAGGTACAGAGGCTGCTGTTGCACTCATTGTAAATGGCTATGCGAAAGAAGTATTGAACAAGCTCCCGATGGAATTTGCCGTAGAGGCACAAAAACTATTGGCTATCAGCTTAGAAGGAAGTGTAGGGTAATTCTTAACTTTCAAGATAAATATTCAAGGCGATTCCCTAAAGAATCGCCTTTTTTTGTGCTTATTGGTTTTCGGTGAAACTTGATGTGCTCCCGTCCCAATAGCACTTTTTGCACCTGCCATCTACAAAAACATGCTCACAGTTTTCATATCCATATAAATCTTGTGCGCACTGGGGGCAAAGTTCGTTCATCTGAGACGTTCCCAAATAAAACAAGCTTTCGCATTCAACACATTGTATTAGATCTTTTTTTTTCATTTTTAATATCAAATTAAACCTTCATTTCTTTTTCTCATCAAACAGAGCAAATAACCAAATTTACTGATGAAACTCAATCAACAACAAATCCAACATCTTTTTTTGCGAGCAGGTTTTGGTATAAACTATGACTTGCTGCAAAAGTATGATGGGCTTGAAGCAGAGGTGCTTGTGGAAAAGCTGTTTGAAAAGTCAGCGCAGTCAACTTACCTCGACTTGGCAGAAAAAGAGGCTTTTCGCCCACCTATGAACGGCGACCCTGGAGCAAAGAAGGTCTTTCAGAAAAAGTCGAGAGAGATGGTGATAAAGTTGAATGTTGCTTGGCTAAAAAGCATGGCTACAAGTGAGGGAAGCCTTCGGGAAAAAATGACTTTCTTTTGGCAAGGGCATTTTGCCTCGTCTGCCAAAAACCCTTATCTGGTACAACAGCAGCATAACTTGATAAAGAAACATGCGCTCGGCAGCTTTGGCGATCTGCTAAAAGCGGTTTCGAAAGATGCGGTGATGTTGCAGTACCTCAATAACCAGCAAAATAAGAAAAATGCACCCAATGAAAACTTCGCCCGCGAGGTGATGGAGCTGTTTACCTTGGGCAGGGGCAATTATACCGAAAATGATATAAAAGAAGCAGCTAGGGCTTTTACGGGCTGGGGTTTCAACAAAGAAGGAGAGTTCTTTTTTCGAAAAAGGATTCATGATTATGGAGAAAAAACAGTCTTAGGGAAAACGGGAAATTTTGATGGAGATGAGGTGTTGGACATACTCTTGGAGCAAAAACAAACAGCGAAATATCTGACAGGGAAGATATATGCCTTTTTTGTGAATGATCAAGTTGATGAGACAAAAGTGGAGAAGCTAGCGGATAGTTTTTACGCGTCGGGTTATGACATAAGTGCTTTGCTTAAAGAGGTTTTTACTTCAAACTGGTTCTACGATCCCAAAAATATTGGTTCGAAAATAAAAAGCCCTGTAGAACTTTTGGTAGGCAATATGCAGTATTTCTACATGGATTTTGGGAATGAAAAAGCCTTGGTTGGCATCCAGCGGATGTTGGGGCAAATCCTGTTCAAGCCGCCTAATGTGGCAGGCTGGCCAAATGGTGAAGAATGGATCGATGCTTCTACATTGATGTTTCGCCTAAAGCTCACAGAAGCTTCTTTGGCTGCATCCTTAGTTGGTGGAAACGAAGAGCTTTGGGATAAAAAGGCTGGAAAAGGATGGGGCAATCGGTTGAAGAAAATGCATGTTTCTTCCGATTTGGAGGCATTTCAACGACAATTTGGAACCATCCCTGCAAAAGACCTTATAGATAGACTTTGCGCTTATTTCATCCAACTCCCACTTTCCGACGAGAAAAAAAAATTAGTTGGGGTGAGAGGCGACCTTCCTGAAGAGGAAAGATTACTGAGGACAGTTGCCAAAATAAGTAAGCTTCCCGAGTTTCAAATGTGTTAGTTCTTAGCCTTTTTCAAAGGCATCAAAATGAAAAATATTAACCATGCATAAAAGAAGAGATTTTCTTAAAAGATCGGCTTTAGTGACAGCAGGGTCGCTGCTGGCTCCCCAATTCCTTTCGGCAGGTAAAATGCTGTTGGGTACTAATTATCAAGGGAAAAAGTTGGTGGTGGTGCAGCTTGGAGGGGGGAATGATGGGTTAAATACGATAGTGCCTTTCCGAAATGATATTTACTACAAGCTTCGTCCAAATTTATCTATCCCTGCTTCGGAAGTATTGCCACTCAATGATGAACTGGGCCTCAACCCTAGCTTGAAAGCTTTGAAGAAGTTCTACGATAATGGTGAATTGGCGGTGTTGAATAATGTCGGTTACCCAAACCCCGACCGGTCACATTTCCGCTCCATGGATATTTGGCAGTCGGCAAGTGATTCGGACAAGTATTTAAAAACAGGATGGCTAGGACGGATGTTGGATGCTACTTGCCCATCTGATGCAGGAGCATATTTTGGTTTGGAAGCTGGTGAGCAACTAAGCTTGGCCATGAAAGGAGAGCGCATGAAAGGAATGGCGGTGGATGATGTGAATCGTTTGTACCAAAGCACCAGAGATCAATTTTTGGTAGGGGCTAGCCATGCTCACGAACATCATGAACATCAGGTAGATTACCTGTATAAAACGCTGCAAGATGTAAAAAGCTCTGCCGCTTATTTGAAGGAAAAGTCAGGTTTGTATTCTTCTAAAATAGATTATCCTAAAAATCCACTGGCAAAAGAGCTAAGAGGAGTAGCCCAATTGATAAATGCAGGTGCGGAGAGTAAGATTTACTATACATCTATTTCTGGCTTCGATACGCACGCCAGACAGAAAGGTAAACAAGGTAATCTGCTGAAAAGTGTAGCTGAATCTTTGGATGCATTTGTGACCGATTTGAAAGTTGGAGGGCAGTTTGAAAACTCCTTGGTAATGGTATTTTCCGAATTTGGTAGAAGGGTGGAGGAAAACGGCAGCGAAGGTACGGATCATGGTACGGCAAACAACGTATGGCTGATTGGGGGTAAGTTAAAGAAAGCCGGTGTATTAAATACAGCTCCCGATTTGGTAAAGCTGAATAATGATGACCTTATTTATACTGAAGATTTTCGAAGTGTGTATGCCACTATTCTTAACGGGTGGCTGGCAACCAATAGCAATGATGTGCTGGGTGGAGAGTTTAGTAATTTAGGGTTTGTTTAGATGAAATAGTATTCAAGAAAAAATCCCCCGTGCTGCTGCGTGGGGGATTTTTTCTTTCTGCTAGAACCTCTGTTTAGGTATTCCACCATTCCTTCAATTCGTTGTCCATTTCATCTTTCCAAGTAAATATATTATGATCCTCATTGAAAGGGAGCGGCTTGTCCCAATAGTCCCTGATTAACAAGTACCTTAAGTATTCTCCATAGTTTGGTGCTTCTATGTCAATATTCAAATGCATGAGAAACAACTCAAAAGTTTGAGAGAGTTCGATCACATGTTCTGGAATCAGTTTTTCTTTAGGTGGGAGGTATGCCTTGTCTATTCCTGTTAGTTCCTGTAGACTTGTGGTAAAAGGTGTATCATCATCTTCTTCATCGGAATTTTCCAACAAGTCGTCGTCATACGTATGGAAATAATCCCAACCAAGGCTTTCTTTAAAATGGTAGTCGTCAAAATATCCTAACCTATCGAGTAAATCTTCCAGTGTGTATTTTTTCGACATTTCATTTAGGTCATCACAAAATTGGTAGACATATTTTCCTAAAGGATGTCTTTTTGGGTAATCACTATAATATAACTCTAAGTTATAGTGTTCTCCATCTCCCCAATATTCTTTCCAAAGCCCAAAGTCTGTACTTACCATATCGAAGACCAGTTGCATGTCTTCAAATGATGGGACATATTCTTCTTCGGTTTCTTTTTCTGCCATTTTCTCAATGTTTTAATGTTCGGATTCGGTTGAGCTGGTCAGTTAAAAAATCATATTCTAGTATAGGTGGTGTAATAATGTTTGTAACGACAAGGATTGACTTTTCATATTAATAAAACCCCTCATGTAATACATGAAGGGTTTTTGCCTTATAATTTATAACCAGAAATTTAAAGCTCTATGACTTACCAATTGTCGACATTCTCGTCTATTTCGTCTTCTAATAAAATATCATTAAAGCCATCTGCAATAGGTAGTGGCTTATCCCAATTTTCTCTTATAACCAAGTAGTTGAATTCTGCAATGCAGTTTGGTGTATAGATAAAAACGTCAAAATGGCCTAGAAACCGATCTAATGCGGATGATAGGTCTACAACATGGTCGGGACAAATCCTATCTTTGGGAGGAAAGCAAGCTTTATCTATACTGGTAAGTTTTTCCAATGAGATGAAAAACTCATCTTCTTCACTATTGTTTAAATCATGGTAGTAACCAAACCTATCAAGAAGGTCTTCTAATTTGTACTTTTCGGTCAGCTCATATAAATCTTCAATTAAAAGATTGACATATCTAGCTAGTGGATGCCTTTCTGGATGTGCATAATAATACATGTCGATTGTATACTCTTTACCCCAATATTCTCGCCATAGTTCAAAGTCGGTGCTTACCATTTGGTGAACGAGTTTGGTTTCTTCAGTAGAGATTAAATTGTCGGTATTTTGATCTTTTTCTACCATGTTTCCCTTTTGATTGTTTGTATAATTGTAGAAGCTAGTTGAGGATTAAAGAAAAGAGAGGATAACTGAGGGGTTCGTTTATAAATACAAAGGAGGAAATTAATAGCTTTATTCTTTATATAAAAATCCCCCACGTATTTTTTTACGAGGGGCATATGTCTGAGTTTTGGTTTTTGTGTTCTAGCCTGCTTTTTTTTCCATGCTTTCTTCCATTTTATCCATCCAAGTAACATAGTTTCCGAGGTCACTGATGGCGATTGGGCGGTTGTCCCAATGTTTCCTAAGAAGTACATAAATATAATCGTCGCGGTAGCTAGGTGCCATAAAATCGATTCCGAGGCTATTCAAGAGCTTCTGGAAAATGAATGAAAGCTTTTGGATTTGGCTTTCACAAAGTTTTTCCATTGGAGGAAAGGCTATTTTTTCAATCCCAATAAGGTTTTCGAATGTTGTGTCGATGAGTTTTTCCTCAAAAAAACTTTCCTCGTCAAGGAATTCTTCTTCCTCTTCCGCAGGCAAAGAAGAAAGTGTATTCTCGTTATCGTAGTAGCCAAGTTTTTCTAATAGATCGGGGAGGACATAGTTTTTGCGAATATGTTCCAAGTCGTTGACCAATTGGTTTACATACCTATTCAGCGGATGTTTTTCAGGGTGCATTTCATAGAATGTATCAAGGGAGAAACCCTCGCCCCAAAAGCTTTTGGCAAGTTTGTAATCTGTGCTGATCATTTTTAGTACCAGCTCTATTTCTTTTCTTCGAAGAGTTGCGTCTGGTTTCTTTTCTAAATTCTTTGCTCCCACCTCTGTTCTCGTTTTGTTAGTTTGAAGTTTGTCGTACATTATAGCTATGAAGTATGTTCATTTAATAAATGAACTTATGCAAAAAAGATTGTTTGTGTAGGTATACAGGGTTTAGTATGAGGAAGTAAGTTTTTTGTTTAAAAAGTGAAGGTTTCTCAATCTAATGCTTTGCATGCTTCAAAATGGGAAATGTATTGTTTGAAGATGTGCTCGTGGTTTTCGAGTACGAGTAGTACTTCAAAGTTATACCTCAACGACCTTTTGGTAAGATTGGGCGAGCCCGTCAGAATCAATTGTGTCTGTTCCCCATTTACTATTCCATCGATGAGGATATAACGGGTGTGCATGCGGGCTTCTTTTTTATTGAGTACGTTCACTTCGTCTGCCGCATCCTTTATCAATTCTCTCATTTCCTTATCGTCCAACTTACTTATTATTATTTTCATCTCAGTGCCCTTTTTTTGTAGTTGTTCAAGTTTTTCAAGCACTTTGTCTCTTCCTTCGTCCCATTTCGTAATCGATGCAAAAATTTTAGTTTTTGTAGGGTTGTCTATCTGTTTCAATATATCTAAAACCACATCTTTTTTTTCGCTCTTATCTTTTTTTTGTAGTGGTAAAAAATTCGCCGAATAGCCTGATTTATCATCTGAAGCTGTGAAAAAAGCATAAGAGTCCCAGTTGTTGTTTTTTCCAAGTTTTTCCATGATTTTCCAGTATTTCAGATAGCCATCATATATTTTTTTGTTTTGGATGATAAGCAGGTCTTGTAATTTTTCTGCATCTTTTTTCTGAAAATTTGCACTTGTTTGCAAAATTATGTTTGGGATTTTCCCCTTGGTAGTCACTATTTTAGAGCAAATCAAAAATTTATTATGGATGATGGATTTCTTAGAAATATCATTATCAAATGCATAAAATGTATTGATTTTTTCTTCGAGCATGGGGATGGTTGGCAGGTTTGTCTCATTGCTGGTAGAGCCTTCATCTATAATTACATTGACACTAACCCCTCTTTTTTCTGCTTGTAGAAGAGCTCTGATGATGAGGGGCTCATTGAGTTTAAACACCGCCACATGAATAGTTTCTCCAGAAGGAACGGCATTTATCAATTGGCTTATCTCTTCAAAAAGAGAAGGGTCTTTTTTGCCCTCACCTATAATGCTAGGATTGGTAAATGCTACGTGGGGAATTGAAATTGAAATGGGTTGAAGAGTGCTTTGCCCCAAGGCTGTTTCGAGGAAAAGCCCAAAAAACAGAATGATGATTATAAAGCCTTTGAGGACTTTGGTATTCTTGATAATTCGATAAACTGTTTTC
This sequence comes from Flammeovirgaceae bacterium SG7u.111, assembly GCA_034044135.1. Classification (NCBI taxonomy): domain Bacteria; kingdom Pseudomonadati; phylum Bacteroidota; class Cytophagia; order Cytophagales; family Flammeovirgaceae; species Flammeovirgaceae bacterium SG7u.111. The sequence goes on from CP139021.1 coordinate 477,947, forward strand.
ATAAATCCAAGCTAAAGAATTTCTTGTTATTAAAAAAGAAGATTAAGTAGATCTATAAAGTCGTATCGGTTGCTTTTTTAGATGTTGGGCTTGATTTGACAAGATACACCTGTATTTAGAGAATCAAACACATGTTTTAATGTCAAAAATAGCTCAAAAGTGCTGTTTTTGGTATGTGTATATAAATACTATTATAGGGTTGTGGCCGTTCTGACCTTGAATTTGATAAACTAATTTATTCAGTTTAGAACTGAACACCTACTATTAATTTAGATGAAAACTAAAGGATTCCCATTTAAGCTTGTTAAAAAACAGGAGCTGATAGATTTAAACAATCGTTATGAAAGTATTTCGGAAGAAATAAGTCAGGCAACTGAATTTATTAAAGGTATAGAAGAAGGCAAGCTAGATAAAGAGTATGATGAAATTAATACTGATAGCCAACTCACAGTAGCTTTGCTGAGCATGCGCGACCAGCTCAAAAAGATAGCAGAAGAAGAAAGAGAGAGAAATTGGGCTACAGAAGGATTGGCAAGGTTTGTTGATATCTTAAGAAATAATACAACGAATATAAATGAGCTGGGTGACCTGATTATTTCCCATGTGGTAAAATACCTAGGAGCAAACCAAGGAGGCTTATTCACTATCAGTGAAGACCAAGTTCAAGAAGAAGATGTAGTGCTCGAAATGGTTGCTTGCTATGCTTATGAGCGTAAAAAGCACATGAACAAAAAAGTAGGTGTGGGCGAAGGTTTGCTTGGGCAGGCTTATTTGGAAAAGGACACTATTTATATGACTGATCTTCCTGAGGCATATATGAGTATTACCTCAGGTTTGGGCAAGTCAAATCCCAAAAGTTTGTTGATAGTTCCCTTAAAGGTAAACGATAACGTATATGGGGTGATGGAGTTGGCTTCTTTCAAAGCATTTCCTCCTTATCAAATTGAGTTCTTGGAAAAACTAGGGGAAAATATAGCTTCTACTCTTTCTACGGTTAAGATAAACGAAAGAACCCAAGTATTGCTAGAAGACTCTCAAATGCAGGCTGAGCAAATGAGGGCTCAAGAAGAAGAGATGCGGCAGAACATGGAAGAGTTGCAGGCGACGCAAGAAGAAATGACGAGGAAGCAACAGGAGACAGAAGCTGCTTTTGAGCAGGCTTATGAACAGACCCAAGCCCTGATGGAGAAGGAAGGTGCCCTGAACGACTCTTACAAAATGCTACAGGCTGTGATCGATAATATGCCTGGTGCTGTATTTTGGAAAGATAAAGACCTTAACTATTTGGGTTGTAATAAATATTTTGCCGAAACGGCTGGTTTTTCTTCTCCTGAAGATATAATTGGGAAATCTGATTATGACTTACCTTGGAAGGAACAGGCTGAGCTGTATAGAGAAGATGATGCGCAAGTAATGACCTCAAATTCAAGTAAAATAGACTTTGACGAGCACCAATCTCAAAAAGATGGCTCCACCTCATGGTTGCGTACTAGTAAAATCCCTTTGGCAAATGAGGAAGGTGTTTTTGCCATACTCGGAATATTTAGGGATATAACAGAGGCAAAAAACCAGCAGGAGGAAGCAAAAAAGCAAGGAGAACGAGTAGACGAAATGGAAGAAGAAATTCAGCGCCTGAAGCAGCAGCTCCAAGAAAAAGAATCAGAAAACGAAGTCCTTAAAAAGAAAATAGCACAATAACTATCATCTAGGTACTTAAAAAAATAGATTCAAAAACACCACGCATTATATGTGGTGTTTTTTGTGTTTATTCCCCCCCTCATAAAGGTCAGGAAAATGATTTAGCACTATCCTAATCGGAATTTTAGGTAAGTAGAAAATAGAAGTATCGCTTTTTTTGCATCAGGAATCCTAATTCTTTCATTTAGGATTTTTGCCGTGGGAGTGGACTTGATCTTATCGAAAAGTCGGAGGTAATAAATATAAGCAAGGTAGACCCCAGCTCTAGCGGAAACGGGTAGTTTCATGATACCTTGGTAAGCATTATCAAAATCTAATTGGATGTCTTTTTCAATAGCTGCCCTGTCCGCTTGGGAAAAGTTCTTGAAGTCTACTCCGGGGAAATAGACTCTTCCCCTGTCTTCGAAGTCACTTTTCATATCACGAAGAAAGTTTACTTTTTGAAAAGCTGAGCCGAGAGCTTTGGCTGCAGGTAGCAGTTCGTCATATTGTTTTTGGTTACCATTACAAAAAACATAGAGGCACATTAGTCCGACTACCTCTGCCGAGCCATAAATATATTTCTTATACCCTTCTGTAGTATAATCTTGCTTGTATAAGTCCATTTCCATACTCACAAGGAAAGCCTCTATGAGTTCGTGGTCGATGCTGTATTGGTTTACAACAAGCTGAAAGGAGTGGAGTACTGGATTGAAACTTACCTTATCTTCTATAGCTTTGTATGTATCTTTCTTGAACTGCTCTAGGTGTCTCTTTTTGTCGTGTTCGTGGAAGGTGTCTACAATTTCATCGGCGTAGCGCACAAAGCCATAAATAGCATAAATGGGAAGATGCAGCTTAGGGTCAAGTGTCTTTATGCCCAATGAGAACGAAGTGCTGTACCTTTTGGTGATAAGCTTACTGCATTCCAGTGCGGTATCGTTGTAGAGTTTAATATGATCCATGGTAATTTTAGAACAGTAATAGTTTTCCACTTTAAAAAAGCCAATTCTAGCCTATCTGCCAAATTCTTTGATAACTTCTTTGGCGACTACCTGCCCAGAAATGAGGGAAGGCGGCACTCCTGGTCCAGGAACTGTAAGTTGACCTGTGTAATACAAATTCTTTACTTTTTTGCTTTTTAAGCTTGGTTTGAGGATGGCTGTTTGCATTAGCGTATTTGCCAAACCATAAGCATTTCCTTTAAAAGCATTGTAGTCTGAAACGAAGTCTTTGTGTGCGTAGCTACGTTTGTATTCTATAGAACTTCGTACCTCTTGTCCAGTTACTTTTTCCATCCTATCCAGCATAATATCAAAATATTTTTCTCTCACCTCATCCCCATCTTGTAAGGCGGGGGCAACAGGCATAAGTAAAAATAAGTTTTCAGAGCCTATAGGAGCGATAGTGTTGTCTGTTTTGGATGCCAGACATGCATAGAACAATGGATCGCTTGGCCATTTTGGGTCTTCGTATATTTCTTTGCTATGAGGGCCAAAGTCCCTGTCAAAAAATAAGTTGTGATGAAGCAATTGACCAAGTTCTTTTTTGACCCCCAGGTAATAAATAAGGGACGAGGGAGCCATAACCCGTTTGTCCCAATAACTGTCGCTGTACGATTGGTGGCTTTTGGGAAGCAAGTTGTGTTCGACGTGGTGATAATCTGCTCCTGCTATTACAGAGTCTGCAGTAAATTCTCCTTTATTTGTAATGACGGTATCAACCTTATTTCCAGTAAGGGCAAGTTGTTGAACGTCTTGCCCAAACTCAAATTTCACCCCTTTTTCCTCTGCAAGCTTTACCATGCCCTCAATAATTTTGTGCATTCCCCCTTTAGGGTACCAAGTGCCGAGGCTAATATCAGCATAGTTCATTAGACTATAAAGTGCTGGGGTGTTTTGAGGGACAGCTCCTAAAAAAAGGATAGGGAATTCCATGAGTTGCAGTATTTTCTCATGCCTAAAGTACTGCCTTATATGCTTGTGAAAAGATTGGAATATGTTCATCCTCACCATATCGGTAAGGAGCTTCATGTCTACAAATTCGGTGAGTGAGCGGCTTGGTTTGTACACTAAATCGTTAATGCCGACTTGGTATTTGTATTCAGCTTGTTGCAAAAATTTACGTAGCTGCTTAGAGCTTCCCGGCTCTAATGATTCGAAAAGCATTTCAAGCTCACCCATATTGGCGGGGATATCCATGAAATCGTCTTGTCCAAAAACCACCCTATAGGAAGGGTCTAGTCTTACGAGCTCGTAATAGTCGGAGGGTTGTTTCCCAAAACGCTGGAAATACCTTTCAAAAACATCGGGCATCCAGTACCAACTGGGTCCCATATCAAACTTGTAGTTTCCTGTCTCAAAATAACGGGCTCTTCCCCCTGGGATATCATGCTTCTCTAGAAGGGTCACGTCTAAACCTTTGTGGGCTAGAGATGTTGCTGCTGCCAAGCCCGAAAAGCCGGCGCCTATTACTATGACTTTCTTTGCCAAGGTAGTTGTAGTTTAAAAATTCAAAAAATAAAGGAAGTGAGTGGGATGTGCTCCTGATAATAAAAACTTGAAAAAATATAATTTGTTTAAAATTAAGATCCTTAGAATATAAAATACAAAAGCCAGCAAAAAAACTTGCTGGCTTTTGGTAATTACTTGCTTATGGCAAATGATATATTTTTGCACGAGCCTATTAATGGCTTGTAATATATTACTAAACAAAATCGACTTTAGTGACTCAAAGAATGTAATTGCTTAGTTAGAAGAGTAAGCTCTCAATTTGCTTTTCAACTCTTTACGAGCAATGTGAATCCTATTTTTTACAGTTCCTATCGGAATAGAAAGTTTGTCTGCTATTTCGTGATATTTAAAGCCACGGAAGTGCATCATGAAAGGTGTTTTGTATGCATCGTCCAACCTATCAATTGCAGTGTACATGTCTGTAAGTGCAAACTGAGAAAATGCCAGGTTTTGCGTGATATTCTCAGTGGAATTGATGTAATGAAGGTTATCTGTAGTATCAATGAACGTATTTCTTCTGACCAAACGCTGATAGTTGGTTATGAAGGTGTTTTTCATAATGGTGTATAACCATGCCTTTAGGTTTGTGCCTTCGGCAAATTTTTCCCTATTGGTATAGGCCTTAAGCATTGTCTCTTGCAACAAGTCATTTGCTTCTTCTACGTCTTTTGTTAGTTTGAGTGCAAAAGGTTTTAGAGAAGATGTCATTTCTTTGAGAGATTGTCCAAAATCAATTGAGGTCATAATTTTATAGTTTAAGTCCTGTTTCCTGTTTTTGTTTAAACAAATATACTATTAGATGAACAAAATATGCAAATTTTTTTTGTTTAATTTTTAAAAAAAAATAATAAACAAAAGCTGTCTATAGTGAATATCTGTCTATACATCGTTTAAATCCTGTTTTTAAAAATGATGTTTTTTGAAAAAAATGATTTTGTATTGCTGGTTTTAGGGCATCCCATATGGACCTATGAGATAGGTGTATTTATAAAAAGCAACGTTACGTGTTTAAAAGTGGTTGATTGTTTTTAAACAAAAGTAACACTTATTAAAAAAGCTATATGTTAAGAACAAGATCTGATAAAAAAAATTCAAGATTTATCATTTTTTAACCTTTGCCTCTAATATATTAATATTGGGATATCGAGTTAGGTTGATTATGACAGGTTGAACTCGGGAGTTTTCTGTTATTCTTGCTTATCTTGTAAGCATAAAGAGTAGAGTTGAAGAACCAAAAAAGTGATATAAATGAATTTGATCTCATCAGAAAATAGTTATGCCGGAAATTTAATAGCTGGCTTAAGAGATATTGAACTGCAAAAAAACCGTTATCAGTTTCGTTTTAACATGGAGCGATTAGGAGAGATTATTGCCTATGAACTATCCAAGTCATTAAATTATGTAGAAAAGGACTTTGTGACTCCACTGGGAAGCTCTAGCGTAAAAGTATGCTCAGATAGGTTGGTGTTGGCGACAATACTCAGAGCCGGCCTCCCGTTTTATCAGGGTCTTGCTCGGTTGTTCGATGGAGCAGCCCATGCATTTATAGGTGCTTATCGTGCTCCTCATGAAGGCTTGGAGGATATCCATATAAATTTGGAATACAGGGCAACGCCTAACTTAGAAGATTCGGTGTTGATAGTTGCCGATCCCATGTTAGCAACTGGAAAATCACTGGTAGAAGCATGCCATTCGCTTATGAAGCAGGGCAAACCATCGAAAGTTTGTATAGTATCGGCAATAGCGAGCCAACCAGGCGTTGATTATGTGAAAGAGCAATTGCCTGATTGCGAGCTTTGGATTGGGGCACTCGATCCTTTGCTCAATGAAAAGGGCTATATAGTTCCAGGACTTGGAGATGCTGGCGATTTGAGTTTTGGCGAAAAATTGTAAAAATAAAAAGAATATAGATGGGAATTAAGCTTTTGATTTTAGTAGTAGGTTTGGTGGTGTTGATAGCTGGAGGCGAGTTTTTAGTAAGGGGAGCATCACGGATAGCGCTCAGGCTTAATATTTCCCCGTTGGTAGTGGGGCTGACCATTGTAGCATTTGGGACTAGTTCACCAGAATTGCTTATCAGTGTGAGTACAGCTCTGTCAGGAAACTCTGACATGACTATGGGCAATGTAATTGGCTCAAATATCTGTAATTTGGCTTTGGTACTAGGGCTTACCGCTTTTTTCTCTCCTATTAATGTCCATAAAAATAGTATCCGAATAGATTGGCCTGTGGTAATGGGTAGTAGTTTATTGTTGTACATCCTTGTGTTGGAAGGTCACCTCAATAGGTATGAAGGTGTTGTGTTTGTACTTCTTTTGAGTATATATATATTCTTCCTAATTAGGCAGTCAAGGAGGGACAATAAAGCAGTACAGATGGAAGAGCATGAGCTAGAAGAACTGAAAGAAGAGGATGGAAAGCCCTACAGGTGGATGCTAGATCTAGGTCTGATTGCTTTGGGGTGCTTAGGGTTGTATTATGGTTCTGATTGGTTCATTACCGGAGCAAAAGATATTTTCTTGGCAATGGGCGTTGAGGAGCGTGTAATAGGAATCGTAGTACTGGCAATAGGGACTAGTTTACCAGAGTTGGTTACTTCAGTAGTTGCAGCTTTTAAAAACAATACAGACTTGGCTATTGGAAACTTGATGGGCTCAAATATTTTTAATGTCCTTTCTATTTTGGGGATTACCAGTATTATTAAAGACATTGAAGTGAGCGAAGCAATTAAAGCATACGATATTCCTTGGATGCTTGGCATTACCTTGCTTTTATTCCCTCTCATGATTATGGGCAAACGCCTGAGTAGGTTGCATGGTAGTATTCTACTTTCTCTTTATTTTATTTATACTTACACCGTGATCATCTAAGCTGCTAATATTCTTTTTTATAGATAAAAGAGCCATTTCCTTACTTCAGGGAAATGGCTCTTTTGCATTATTTTTCTTGTCATATTTGGGTGTTGTTGGTGTAGGTTTCTTGCTGTTTTGCAACATTAGCAAATGTTCACATCTTGGTTTTAAGTGTTTTTTATTTCTTTTTACGTTGTTTTTATGTAAAACCCCTAGTTTGTCTTGTGTAAGGCTGTTGGCTTATTTCCACAATTATTGTTTCGTTTTGGCTAATTTTTATATTTACAGCAGTTACTTGTATTATTTGCAGAAATAATAGGAGAATATATAGTGTAGCAAGCAATTAAATCAGAAAATGAAGACTGCGTTAAGTTTTATACTTTTTACCATCTTCATTCAACCAATTAGCTCCAATGAATTTCAATCGGTTTCAAGAAATGGAACTAACCTCACGTTCAAATTAGATAGGGCTTTTTTGAATGGTTTTTCTAAGGAAAATTCAAAAGGATGGCTAGAAGTGAATGAAGAGATGAAACCTGAAAGCCATCAGGTATTCTGGCTTCCTGTGCCAAGAAGAGCTTCCTTTACCCTATTAAGTAATTCACTCCTTTTATTCATTTCAAGTTTTTTAATAGAAAACCCAACTTTTGAAGATATATCAGCACCATCTCCGTGGTGGAAAAGTTGGTGGTTTGTACTATTGCTGGCACTTTTTCTAGTAAGCATTGGGGTAGCTTATTATAAACATAGGACATATATATACAAAAAGCAGAAGAAAATATTAGAAGTAACTGTTCAGCGAAGGACTGCAGACCTTTTGAGGGCAAATGAAGAAATTCGTTTGCAGAAAGAAGAACTGGAAAAGCAACGTGATTTTTTGCAGGGGTCTAATGTGGAACTTGCAGAAAAAAACAAAGAAATAAAAGCACAGGCGAAAGCCTTAGAAGATTATTCGCAGGCCATAGAGCGAATGAATAAAGAGTTGCAAAAAGCCAATGAGTTGTTGGATACTAAGGTAACTCACCGCACACAAAATCTAGAGAAAGCTCATAAGGAACTTGACAATTTTGTTTACAGGGTATCACATGATATCCGCGCCCCTTTATCTTCTATGCTGGGTTTGCTCCAGCTAATCGATAATAGTTCTTCTGTACAAGAGTCTAAAAATTACCTTGGTTATATAGAGCAAAACATCAATAAGCTCGACAAGTTTGTGAAGGATATTTTGGATTATTCGCAAAACTCCAGAATTCCTTCCAAATGGCACGAAGTTGATTTTGGACTTATGGTAAGCGAATTACTGGAAGAATTGCAGTTTCTAAATGGGTATGGTAAAGTCACTATCAATTATCCAAAGGAAAAAGATGTATTGTTTTCTTCAGATATTTACCGCCTCAAAATTGTGATGAGAAATTTGCTTTCTAACGCCATTAATTATCACAATCCATATGTAGATCAACCAAAAGTAGATATCCTATTTGATCTTACCCCAGGAGGTCCTGTTATTACCGTAAGGGACAATGGACTGGGAATTCCCGAAGAGCTTCTTCCTTCTATATTCAAGATGTTCTGCCGAGCTTCTGATAACTCGAATGGTTCTGGGCTAGGGCTTTACATAGTTAAGGAAGCCTTGGAGAAAATGGGTGGCTCTATAGCTGTAACTTCTCAAGAAGGGAAGGGGAGCTGTTTCCAAATTGCCCTCATGGAAGAAGCTGTTGGAGTTCCTCAGGAAGATTTATTATAGGGAAGGGGTGAGTAATTAAAAAAGCTATATTTGCATCTTGAAAATTTGACCCATTGTATTTTTTCAAACCTAAATGGGGATTATTTAAATTTTGTGAGATACAGATATGCAATTAGTTAAGATATTTTGGTTCATTTCTATCATTGGTGCATTTGCTGTCAATGTGTTGTGTTATGCTTCTTTTCCCCCAGTAGTAAGCTATTATTTTGATATAGCTGGAAACCCTGAGATGTTTATTGGGAAGGAGCTTTTTTTCTATTACACGTTTGCGATCATTTTGATAGCAAATATACTTCTGAGCTTACTGGGGAAAATTCCTGCCTATATTTCCAAAGAGTTGCTAATTGTTCCACGGAAAAAACTGTGGACTCAGGATATCAATACTCGTAAAGAACTCAATAAAAAATTGAAAGAATGGGTAAGGGGCTTGGCAATGCTGATTAATTTTTTTATCATGACCATTCTTGGCTTTATTGCTAATGCCAACACTGAAAATAACTTTAGCATAAGCTGGGTTCAATATTTATTATTGTTTTTAGCTATTTGCTGGTTGATCTTTTTCTTCCCTTTATTCATGAGAAAACCAGAAGTTTTAAGAGACTAAAGTCATTTGATAGCTTTGTCTGTAACAATATTTTGAGCACTTGTGCTTGACGCAAACATTTTTTTCGTGGTGTAGTTTTGCGTATAATGCTGTGGCATTATTTTTTAAGCTGTTTTTTAGTGATAAAATGATTTTAAAAAGAAGGTATTCAAATTCAATAACTATGATCAGAAACATTTTTTTTCTCGTTTTTACCGTCACGCTCACATTTAGTTGTTCGTCGGTTCCTGTTACAGGAAGAAACCAGTTGATCCTTTTTGAATCGTCAGAAATGCAGGCGATGAGTTACCAGCAATATGACGATTTCTTGAAGGAGCATAAAGTGGTGAATGGTACTGCCGATGCCCAAATGATCAAAAAAGTAGGAGCAAGAATCCAAAAAGCAGTAGAGGCGTATATGGCTGAAAAAGGTCTTTCAGATAAACTTGCTGGTTTCAACTGGGAGTTTAATTTAGTAGAAGATGATCTTGTGAATGCTTGGTGTATGCCAGGTGGCAAAGTAGTTTTTTATACAGGAATATTGCCTGTTTGTAAAGGAGAAGAAGGGGTTGCTATAGTAATGGGTCATGAAGTTGCCCATGCCATTGCAAGACATGGCGCAGAGCGTATGAGTCAGCAAACTGTTGCTCAAGGTTTAGCCCAAGGAGTTGGCGTGGCAACTATGTCGAAGTCTCCAGAATATCAAGCTATTTTTAATACAGCTTTTGGAGCCGGTACCCAACTTGGTATGTTAAGCTTTTCTAGGCAGCACGAGTCTGAGGCTGATAGAATCGGTTTGGTGTTCTCTTCCATGGCTGGTTATGATCCTCGAGTAGCTCCTGAATTTTGGAAGCGAATGGCTGAAATGTCGGGTGGAGGAGCACCTCCTGAGTTTTTATCTACTCACCCTTCGCACGATACACGAATTAGCGACCTTACCAAACAGCTTCCCGAGGCTATCAAGATTTACGATCAAAACAAAGGAAAGCAATAAACTATAGAAGAGAGGTAAATACTCTTTAAGAAAGCACAGAATGAAATAGCATTCTGTGCTTTTTATTTTTCAGAGAAAATCAAAATATTGTTGGTCAACGAAAAATCTTCCAACAGGATAGAAAAATCAGCTTCTCTTAAGGCAAGTCCTATCTTACCAACAGAATCTTCATAAATAAGCGGAGCTCCTTTTTCTACATAGCCAAAGCTTTTACAAAAAGGAATCTTTCTTCTAAATAGCTCTACTTCGCCACTCCAGATACTTGTATCTAATACCTGTCCTTCATAGTTCCAGCCTGCATTATTGAACATAGATGTATGAATATTGGTCACCAAGTTGCCAAAGGGGCTTTCTATTCTCATAATATTACCTTCTATGGCATGGTCTGAGTATTTGGCAATTGGGGTAGGCAGCGTAACAAGTTCAATTTTTGGGAGTAATGGACCAACTTTATCAAATTGTGTTTTGTTTGAGGCCAGTTTAGCACCCAAGTGTACAAATAAGTCCCTTCCATGAAAAGTATGAAACTGCTCGGAGTCTTCTCTGCGGTGTAGTTTTTCATCTATAATCCTGACTGCTTCAATCCCGATGTGCTCAGCGACGTAAGTAAGGGTTCCATTATTAGGAGTGATAATAATATGTCCGGTTTTGGTAAGAGCTGCTATCGGTTTTCTAGAAGTTCCTACACCTGGGTCTACCACGCTTACGAATATCGTTCCTTCTGGCCAGAAGGGGATTGTCCCGGCTAATATGTCGCTAGCTCCCAGAATGTCGAAAGGAGTGATTTGGTGTGTTAGGTCAATTATGTTGAGCGATGGAGCTAGAGAATAGGCTACCCCTTTCATATTGGCTACAAAGCGATCTTTCAACCCAAAGTCAGTGGCTAATACCAGAAAATTATTTCCCATATCAAGTAAACAGTTTATGTGTGTTAATTCGGTAGGATTAGATAGAAATTTATAATTTAATGCAATAAAACTGTTTGGTTAGCAATTATTTTGATTTAAAATTCGGTTATGATTAGCAATCAAACCTATTATTCAATTAACTTTAAAATCGATTAAAAGCAGTAAGAAATACTTATTTGGGGCTTTCAGAAAATCTTATTTGATTCTTATTCTGCCGATATTGCATTTTCGCAGGATGATAAGGCTACTTCAAGACTATTGTAAATTGAAGGTCTTTTGGAAGAACTCAAACCATTTTATATTTGAAAATTAAGAAAACAAAGCACCTGCAAATGCAAAGGCTTTTTTTATATTTATTATTCACAGTATTGGTCCTATTTTCCTCTCCAGCTATAGGAGGAGAAATTGTCATTGAAGGGGTATATAGAGGTATTAATTTATATGTTCAAAACCCACACGATGGTGAAGGAAATTATTGTATATCCGAGATTTTTGTAAATGATAAAAAGCTTACGGATGTCCCTCAGACAACTGCATTTGATATCGACCTATCTTTTTTGAGGGATAATGACCCTGTCAAAATCAAAATCATCCATACCGATAATTGTAAACCCAAAGTCATAAATCCAAATGCGATCAAAGCTGAGAAGCAATTTCAGTTTACCTATGTAGATATAGATGCTGATGTGCTTAAGTGGGCTGCTAGAGGGGAAAGAACCTACGGGAAGTATTTTATATTGAAATTTGAAAATAATAACTGGGTTCCAGAAAAAGTGGTTGATTGCAAAGGAAAAGACGGTATTCAAAGTTATGAATATAATCCCCGCTATCACACAGGTACAAATAAATACAGAGTAAGGTATTTAGAAATCACCGGCAAAGTTTATTTTTCAAATGTGATTGCCTTTGAGTCGGATATTGAAGAAGTAACATTTTACCCTAAGAGAGTTTCTTCTCGTTTGAATTTTTCCCGCCCCGTCAAATATGCTATTCTCGACGTATATGGTAAAATTGTCCTCCAAGATATAGGTCAGGAAGTAGACTGCAGTAAGCTAAAAAGCGGTACTTATTATGTAAGTTATGACAATAAAACTGATAAATTTTTTAAGAAATAGTCGCTTTTTGTGTCATTTGCTCTAATTCTCTCGTTACTTTCTAGTGCATCTAATTATCAATTAATTCAATTTAGATAAGAAATGGATAGAAAAGTCATTGATTATAAGTTAATAAGTAGCTCAAACCCTTCATATGTAGAAAAAGAAGTGAAAAAGCACTTAAAAGATGGGTGGGAGCTGCTCGGAGGAATTTCTATGGGTGATGTGAACCGTGGAAGTACAGTCGAGTCATTCTGTCAAGCTCTTGTCAAATACGATAGCTAATGCATTAGCTATCGTATTATTCATTTGCAATAAAAATAGCTAAATGCTCCTTCTCGATAAGAATCATTTACAATCTTACTGTCCTACAATTAAGAATCATTTCGTTTCCTTTAAAAACTAGTAAAGAAGTACTGTGTCTATTACCTACTCTACTAATCATTGTAAAGTGATACTATTTATTGATATCAATACAATGCAACCCTTTTGTGCTTGTTAGTTAAATGAAAATCATTTATAACATATACACTGCTGGTTATTAGAGATTTTCCCATTTATAGATATGGGTTTTAAACAAAGTACTGTAGTGTAATAAGTTGTATTGGTGCTGTCATTTGGTAAGCCGATAAACGTAAGATGAAAATGCTTAAATATTACCTTACTATAATTGTGTTATTGGGAATGGTCAGGAGCGGATACTCACAACAAGAGTATCAGTTTACGCAATATATGTTTAATCAATTTGCGATAAACCCTGCTTTTGCTGGTAACAATGATGCGTTAAGTGTTGCTGCTCATTACAGGAAACAGTGGGCTGGGCTAGAAGGAGCTCCAAACACTCAATTATTATCAGCTCATTCACCTCTCAAGAACGAGAACTTAGGTGTAGGGCTACTAATAGCAAATGATAAAGTTGGTGTTCATCAAGATTTAAATATTTCAGCCTCATTTTCTTACAAAATCAATTTTGATAAAGAGAAGAACTTATCCTTTGGCTTGCAGGCTGGAATGATCAACAAAAGGGCTGATTATACTGGGATTTTCGACGCAACTTCGGATACTGATTTAGCTTTTACCCAAGATAATTATAATACCACTTCTCCAGAATTTGGATTCGGGATTTACTACTTATCCAAAACAGCTTTTGCAGGTATCTCTATGCCAAAGCTTTCGGGAAACATGTTTATGCCTGAATACATTAACAATAATAGACATATATATATACATGGAGGATACGTATTCGAATTGAATGATGTGGTGAAGATACAACCAAGTACTTTAGTAAAAATGGTTGAAAACGCTCCTATCAATATTGATTTAAATACAAATGTGGTATTTAATGATGTACTAGCATTAGGGATTTCATATAGGACTTTAAGCACTTTTAGCTTTTTAGCCCAAGTACAAGTTACTTCTCAGCTTCGCTTTGGGTATGCCTACGATAGTGCTACTAGAAAATATTCTGAGGCTATTGGAGGTTCACACGAAGTTATGTTGAGTTATGACTTCACTTTCTTTAAGTCTAAAGTCATAATACCTAGATATTTTTAATAATCTGCCGATGTACCGCTTTCTAGTAAAAATATTTCTGATTAGTACCGTGCTGTTGTCTACTGCACTTGGGGTGAATGCTCAAGAGAATGTTGTGACAGGATTGAGAAGTGATATGAAAAGAGCCGATGCTTTATATGCTGACTTTTTTTACAAAAAGGCTCTTGATCTCTATTTAAAACTAAACGAAGAAAAAACTGATGATCTTCTAAAGGTTAAGATAGCTTCGTGTTATTTGAATTTGAATAATACAAAGGATGCTATTCATTGGTATGCTGCAGCTCTTGAAAACGGGACTCTTCTCAACTCGAAAGATATCATAAACTATGCAATGGCTCTCACTGGAGAGGGGCGATATAAGGTTGCTCAAAAATGGTATGAAAAATATTTAGAGATTCATGAAAATGATGCTAGGGCAACTAATATGCTAAATGCGAGTAAGGAAATCAGACGCTTTTTTATTGATTCTTTATCTTATTTGGTGCATCCAGTTTCTATTAATACAGAAGGAAGTGAGTTTAGCCCAGCTTTTTATAAAAATGGGCTTGTTTTCGTGTCTTCTAGGAAGAAAACTATTGGTGTGAAAAATAGGAATCAGTTAAGCGATCAGTCTTACCTTGATCTTTATTACAGTGATTTTGCAGAAGAGGCTAATTCATCTCGGAGGAAAACGCTAAAAGAGCCTGTTAAGTTTAACCTTATTAAAAAGGCAAAACTACACGAAGGACCAATTACTATTTCAAAAGATGGAAACACCTTATTCCTCACTAGAAATATTAGTACAAATAAAAAAAATGGTGGTGATGGAGTAAAGCATCTCGGGATTTTTATTTCCCAAAAAGTAGGTGGGAAATGGGTTGAGCCAGTAGCCTTTCCTTTTAATAGTCTTGAACATTCGGTAGGGCATCCATCTATCTCAAATGATGGGAAAACCTTATATTTTATATCGGATATGGCTGGGGGTTTTGGAGGCACTGATCTTTATAGAAGTAAATGGATCAATGGTCAATGGTCTAAGCCAGAAAACCTTGGTAAAGAAGTAAATACCAGTGGTGATGAAATGTTCCCCTTTATTTTCAAGAATTTTGAACTGTATTTTGCCTCTGATGGACATGGGGGAATTGGTGGCCTTGATATTTTTAAAGTGAGGATTATTGAAAAAAGAGCAGACCAGCTAGTGAACTTAGGTTATCCCGTAAATAGTAACAAGGATGATTTTGGCTTCATACTAGAAGAAAATGGTGTAAATGGATATTTTAGCTCAAATAGAAAAAGTGGAGGGTTTGATGATGATATATATAGCGTGTATATCAAGAATGAAAAACTAGGGAATATAAAGTTATTTACCGTTTCGGGTAGGGCTATTCTACACAATACTCCTTATGACCAGTCAAGTCCAAGTGTAATCGATAGTGTAAAAGTTATTGTGCTCGATGAACAGACACGAGAGCCTGTAGGGGAAGGGGTTACTAATGAGAAAGGTATGTTTAAAGTAACTATACCCTATAGTGGAGACTTTATCATGATAGCCTCAAAAAAAGGAATAGGTACACACAATTCAGAATTTAATATACCTGATAACAAACCTTTTGTAGGGAATTTCCAGTTAGTCTTTTTTAGAGATAAAGCAGAAGACTTCAAGGATATACAAGAGGTTTCCTATCTAAGGTATAGAGCTGCTACTAAGCAATAAGCCTATTTTAATTCCTAATGTTTTCCTTTCTTGTATTGGCTTACGGCTAGCTATTTAATAACAAGAATTTAACTTTGCGTAAAGTTATTGTGACCTAAGTTGGCTCTAAATACTTTTTTTATCTTAGAGTTACTCTAGCTTTTATTTTGATTAACAATCTTAAAACAGCCAATTTTTAGCATACATAAACACCATTTTATGCGTTGAGAGAACAGTTAAATTATATTGAGTAAAGCCTCAATGAAAATATAAAACTTGAATATATCAATAAGGCTTTGTTTATCGATGAATAGAGCTATGTTGAATTGAGTATGAAACAAATTTTGTCCATACTTTTGATGGGTTATCTCTTAATGGTTCACTGCTCACTTTCTTTGGCACAAGAAGGCCAAGAGAGGTATGGACATGTGGTTGATGAGACTGGCAGAGGGATTCCTGGTGTTCGAGTATCAATAGATGGCGATGATTCTTTTGTCAGTGACAACGATGGAATATTTAAGCTTCCACAAGAAAATAATGAAGAATTACCTCTCAGTGTATTAGGAATAAAGGAGGGATGGGAAACTGCTTCTTGGAGTTTTTTGAATAATAAAAAACTCCAACTAGTGATGCGAAAAAGTAAGTACAAATTGCTTTTTGGCTATATAACAAAAGCAGATGGAGCACCTGCCGCTAACTACAGTGTCTTTTTACCAGGAACAGAACCTCCCGTTTTAGTAGAAACAGATGATAAAGGGCACTTTAAAATGGTACTGCCTACCAGTGTGCCCCTAGATAATTCAGTCTCTTTCAAAATAAAGGAACATGATGTAGTTGGCCAAACCTTTGAGTTCAAAGGAACTTATAACTATCATTTGTCCATAAAACCGATTCCTGATTTTAGGTTGCCAGGCAGAGTATTTACTGGTGTAGTCAAAAATAGCAACGGAGGCTCTATTGCCAATGCACGGGTAGAGATTGGCAATATTTCTTATATCACTAATCTGGATGGTAAGTTTAAAGCAGTAGTGGTTAATCCAGATGATGGTTTCGATGTAGAGGGCTACAAAGTTACTTCTATTACCCCAAATCAAAAAGGGGATGTGGTGGAAATAACAGTAAATATTACTTCAGTCTTGAGGCAACAAAGAAGGCAGGATTCATTGTTTAGAGTTGAATACCAAAGGTTGCTTACCATAAATAAGAACAGAAGGCTTAATGATACAAGTGCGCTTGAAAATGACTTTCAACAAATTATAAATGCGCCTGACACTGCAAGTGCCCAAGGTTTGAATGGTGATATGATCATTGTAGCTAATAAACTTGAGGAAGATGACGCTCAGCTAACAACTGCAGCTCGAGATACCTTAAAGGCTTATTTGGCAGAGTTGGATCAGTTGCTCATGGAAAAAGATATGATGTCCAAGGAAAGTCAGGAAACACGGACATTAATTAAACGGTTGAGAGAAAATTTACTAGAAAAGGATGAGATCTTAGCATTGCTAGAAAAGGAGAAAGAAAGGCAGGCGAACGAGTTTAAAACACGGATGTTTTATTCTGTGATTGCTCTGCTCTGTTTACTTATTATTATTATTGTAGCCCTCTTTTTTGCAAGAAAATTTAAAAAACAAAAAGTTGAGATTTCATCTGTAAAGCAAAATTTGGAAGATGCTTTTATAGACTTAAAATCACACTCTACCAAGACTATTGACAGTATTCGCTATGCTAAAACAATACAGAGGGCAATTCTTCCTTCTGAAACCCAGCTTAAATCCTTCCTGAAGGATTATTTTATCATTTACAGACCAAAAGATATCGTTTCTGGAGATGCTTATTGGTTTTTGGATACGTCTGAATATACAGGGACAAATTCTGCTATAATAGCTGTAATTGATTGTACAGGGCATGGAGTACCAGGTGGCTTTATGACTATGATAGGAAATACACTACTTAGCGAAATAGTAAAAGAAAGTGAGAATAAACTTGAGCCAGAGGAAATTCTTGAGACGCTTAATGAACGGGTAATAGATGCCCTGAGGCAAAAAGAAAAAGTGAATGATGACGGTATGGATATTTGTCTGTGCAAGCTTGAAAAACTCAATGAAGAAGTTACAAGAGTTAGTTTTTGTGGAGCAAAACGACCTCTTTACTATGTGAATTCAAAAACACAATCTTTACAGTACTCGAAAGGTACTAATAAGTCTATTGGTGGTGTCCTTTACAAAAAGAGGAAGTTTGAGACTGAAAGCCTGTTTTTACAAAAAGGAGATGTTATTTATCTTTCCACAGATGGTATGGTTGACCAGCATAATACTGAAAACAAGAAGTTTGGTAAGCAGAAATTTGCCGACCTAATCCAAGAGCACGCATTTCGTCCACTAACTGAGCAAAAAGAAATTCTCGAAGAAGCGTTGGATGATCATCAGAATGGCCAAGAGCAAAGAGATGACATTACCTTGATGGGGATACGCATCTAATTAACCCAACCGACCTGTAATAATTTCTGGTACATCGGTTCTGCCTTCTTCATTCAAGTTTTCCAAGTTTAGGACTCCTCTTGGGCATACAGCCGAACAAACACCACAACCTACACAGGAAGACCTGACAATGTTTTGTCCTCTTTGAGCATACCATCTTACATCTATCCCCATTTCACAGTACGTAGAGCAGTTGCCACAAGAAATACATTGCCCACCATTTGTAGTGATTCTAAATCTTGACTTGAATCGCTGAACTATACCTAGATATGCAGCTAAGGGGCAGCCAAATCTACACCAAACCCTATTGCCCATAAGTGGGTAAAAACCTGTCCCAACTACTCCTGCAAAACCTGCTCCTATCCATGCCCCGTAGGTTTCCCTTACTTTATAAGTACTGAGCCCCAAAATTTCCGAAGCACCTGTGAAGTAGGTATAAAGCACCCCAATAGTCATTAGTATAGCAAAGCCTAATACTCCATGAATCATCCACCTTTCAACTTTCCATGCTTTTACTGATTTATCGGAAAGCTGACGGTAGGGGTCGCCCAAGGTTTCCGCCAAGCCACCACAGCCACATACCCAAGAGCAATACCAGCGCTTACCGTAGAAATAAGTAAAAATAGGTACTCCAATCATGAATAGGCCAATGCCCCAAACAAGCATAAAAATTCCCAATCCTCCCCCAGACTGTAGCTTGTCGAGCTCATTTCCAAAGAAAAAATCATAATCGAGAGGCCACATGTTTTTGAAATCAAAATAGGGCTGGTTGAGCCGAACCAGTATTTCTGGGATGATAAAAGCAAAAGCTGTCTGAAAGAACATCACCGAAAAAGTTCTTACAATTTGATAGGGACTATGACGATATTTTATCATCATCCTTATGCCCATTACCAGTATACAGAGCGTGTAAATGAATCCGTAAAGGAAGAACTGGCCCGCATCGTTTCCACTCAAAAACTGGCTGATAGGATCGACCATTGCCACCCAATTGGTCATGTATTCTGGGAAATAATAGAGGAAAATATAGAATGCTATCAGAAAAGTCCCTGTCAAGATTCCGAGCCAACCCCTAGAGGTCATGGCTTTGTGGAAAATGTGGTTGTTTTTGATGCCAGGGTTGCCCTCACTTGCTTTAGGCAAAATGTACATGAGTGCTCCAATTATGGAAAGACCAAAAGTGAGAAAAATAAACAATAATGGGTTGGTGTAAGAAGGTCCAGTACCCGATGCTTTTGTGAGGCTAAACTTTAATGCTTTTTGCTGATACCTGTCAAAGCCTTTTGTATTGATTACACCATAAAGTTTGATGCTTTGAGAAACGTTTTCCAAATCGGCAATCAGCTGTTCCTTGGTTTCATATTCCCTTCCATCGAGCCATCCACCGTAGTCTTTGAGGGCTTTAGCTTTAAAAGCATCAGCCTCATCATCCCCAAAAGCACTTGCTGTGGCGTCCATCTTGAAAAGCAATTTCTCTTCGCTTTCCATCTTTCCAGCTATACTTTCAACTTCTTGAGAAGTTAGACTGTATTGCTCTAATGCCTTGTTGTTTGCTGATTCAAAAATAGAAGAAAGTGAGTTGACAAATGAAAAACTACTAGGGGATTCTTGTGCCAGTAAATCGCTACCTCCCATTTCTAAGAACAAATTCTTTTTTGCCTCATCAGAAATTTGCTTAGAAACTATTTTTTCGGTTAACTGGAAACTGCCCCAAAAGAAAGTGGCTAAAAACAAGGAGAACCCAGTAATGAAAGTGAGTAAGCCAGCAGTTTTAATCAGGTTGTGCATTGGAAAGTAGTTTTGTAGTAGAGTGAATAAATTGGTTGAGGCATTTAAGGTTAAAGTCCTATGAGCTCCCTAAGCCTTTTCCTTCGCTTGAGCTCGATAGGATCAGAGGCGTTTTTGGAATTATAAAGTGCAACGACTTCGTGTTCATGGGTTTTGAAAAACTCGGGATCGAAGTTAGCAGCGGAAAGGTTTGCCAAAACATATTTTATATTCCGCTTTTCCCTGAGCCATTTGTCACAGACCTCGTGTCTAAATCGGATACCCATCAAATTTGCCCCAAGGAATTTACCCGAAGCTTTTTCATACACTAGCCGTATAGACTTTTGCCTATTTTCATGCTCCCAATAAATGCTTTCTTCCTTGTCAGACAGGATTGCAGGTACATCGCCGTAGGTTTGGTACTCTATATCAAAAAACTTGGCGGAGTTGAACCAAGGCCCTGGTCGGTAGACTTTCCTATTTCCCAAAATTACTTGAGCCAAGACTTCCCCATGCATCCTTCCGGTGTACCAAACTTGCTCCAATGGCTTTCTGCCTTCAATGGGTTTGGTAAATTGGGCGCAATCGCCAATGGCATAAATATCGGGTAGGTTAGTTTCAAAGTGATGGTTTATCAGTACGCCTCTTTCTGTAGCTATCCCAGACCCTTCCAAAAAGGAGATATTAGGGCGGACACCAGCGGTAAGTCCAACAAACTGGCATGAGATCTCTTCTCCACTACTAGTTATGATAGATTTTACCCTACCATTTTCATCAGGCCTTATCTCTTTCAACTCAGTTCCCAAGCGTAGGTCTATTCCGTTTGAGCGGATTTCCCTGTTCACCATGGCAGATTCTTCCGCAGGTAAAATCTTGTTCCAAAAGCTTTTTTCTCTCACCAAAAAAGTGACTGGAATATGGCGTGAGTGGAACATTTCGGCAAGTTCTATTCCTATCAATCCTCCACCAATAATCACAGCCTTCTTTAAGTCTTTCGAGTATTTTTCAATGTTTTCTAAATCTTGAAAACTATACATCCCCCCTACGCCCTTGAGGTCTTGCCCAGGCCAGCCAAACTTATTGGGTGTAGACCCGCAGGCAATCACCAGCTTATCATAATCGAAGGTAGTGCCATCGGAAAAACGGAGCTGTTTTTCTTCAGGAGAAACTTTTTCTACATAGTTATAGATCAGGTTGAGTCGATTTTTCTTCCAAAACCAATCTTCGTAAGGCTTGGTATTTTCAAATTTCATGTGCCCCATGTAAATATACATTAAGGCTGTTCTTGAGAAAAAGTGCTTGGTTTCGGCTGAAATGATGGTAATTTCCGCTTGGCTATCTTTTTTTCTAATGTGCCGAGCAGCTGTTACCCCAGAAATACCATTTCCAATAATGGCTATACGCATAGGTCAAATAGTTTCAGAGAGATATTGGTATGAAAAAGTTCATATTGGGAATTATATGGAGACTGTTTGTAAAGTTGTTAGCATTCGATCTTCAGTTTGCAAATTCGCTAGTGGTGTGAATTTCCGCTTCTTCTTGTTTACCTTTGCCCAAAAAACAGAGACAAAGCTCTTTTTTGATTTGGCTACATACCTAATTGAATTACGGCATTAATGGTTTCTTTATCCATCATTTTTTTTCAATTTCCATTTTTATTTGGAAAAGAAAAGGGTTCAATTTCCAGCAATGAAACCAGCTTTTTCAGGCTTTCTAAACTTCCGCTTCCATAAAATTCATGAGAAGGCTTTGTATAGGCTCTACTTAATATATTTTGTTCTTTCAAAACGGAGTGGACACGCTTGGCTACGGCAGGAGCAGGGTTCAGAATTTTAGCTTTTTCTCCTACTATTTCGGCTATCAACTCTTTCAGAAAGGGATAGTGCGTGCAGCCTAAAACGATCCTGTCAGCGCCAAAATCTATCATTGGGTTCACATAGCTTCCTACTAGTTTATTGCCCTTTTCAGTGTTCCATTCTCCACTTTCTACCAACTCTACCAAGCCCGTCCCAATCGTTTCTAGCACTTCTACCCCCCTGGCAAATTTTTCTTTCGTGTTGATGAAATGTTGTCCCTTTATCGTCCCTTCCGTAGCCAAGACTCCAATTTTACCTGTTTGGGTGCTGAGGGCAGCAGGTTTTATGGCAGGCTCCATCCCTACAAATTGGATTGGATATTTCTCTCTCAAATACTTAATAGCCGCCGAAGTTGCCGTATTACATGCTACTACTATGAGCTTGCATTTTTTTTCTAACAGGAAATTTACCACCTTTTCCGAGTGAGCAATGATGCTTGCAGTTGGTTGCGGCCCGTACGGGCAGTTTGCCGAGTCTGCAAAGTAGATCGTGTTTTCATGTGGCAAAATTCTTCTTATTTCTCGCCAAACGCTGAGCCCTCCCACTCCAGAATCAAAAATCCCAATGGGGGTATTTTGCTTTTCACTATTTTCCAAAGACATGTTTTCCAAAAGGTATTTGCACAATTTTTTTTCCTAAGATAATGGCTTGCTAGCTATCAATCCTATGCTTTTGTATAAATTAGCAGAAGAACTTAATTTCATTGTGAAAAATCACTTTTGCTATTTGCTCAACTTATGTATTCTGTTTCTTGGCAATGCAACTAACCTATTTGCCAAGCCGCACAAATATGTATTGCTACTTTAAAAGCTATATAGTCGCTAGCTCTTTTAGTTTTCCATTGTAAGGAATGAAAAATATAGTCAAACTCTTTTTGGTAATAGCTACTATCATTTTGGTGGGAGGGGGAGATGTGTTTTCACAGAATACGCCTCTTTTTTCTGGATTAAAAAGCCTTGAGTTTACCGAAGAAGAAAATGCTTGGCTAGCCGCCCACCCTGTGATCAAGTTTGGCTATACGCCTGACTATCTGCCCATAGAATATATGGAAGACGGTGTTTATAAAGGGCTGGCAGCAGACTACTTGCAAATAATTTCCGAGAAAACAGGGGTGAAATTTGAGCCTGTTCCAGAGTTGACTTGGAGTACTTCGGTGGAATTGTTCAAAAAAGGCGAGGTAGATATTTTGCCAGAATTGATAATCACTGAAGAAAGAAGTCAGCTGATGATTTTTACCAAGCCGTATATTCATTTCCCAATGGTGATTATTACCCGAAATGATTTTGGCTTTGTAAGCGAAATAAAAGATTTGAAGGATTATATAATAGCTGTTCCACGAGATTATTACATTAAAGAATATCTCGAAAATGACTTTCCTGAGATTGAGCTAATTATAGCCGATAACCCAGAGGCAGCCTTGAAGAAAGTATCGGTCAATGAAGCAGATGCGTACATTGGTCAGTTGGCTGTAGCCGATTATGTCATCAAAAAATCAGGATATTCAAACCTTAAAGTTGCCGCCCCTACCCAATACGATAATTTTGAAGCAGCCATGGGCATTCGAAAAGATTGGGTGGTTTTTAGGGGTATCGTACAAAAAGTATTGGATAGTATTTCTGAAGAAAGTAGTCAGGCAATAAAGAAACGATGGCTAGATGTAGAATTAGACTTTGAAAAAAAGGAGCGGGAGTTTCGGCAGAGGATGCGGTTGTTATCGCTGATAACTTTGGGAGTTTTGGTTGTAGCCACTTTTTGGACTATTTCGCTTAAGCGACAAATAAAAAAAAGAAGAAAAGCAGAGCAGGGACTTAAAGTACAAAAAGAGTTTATCCAGCGAGTGATAGACAATGATCCCAATTTAGTTTTTGTCAAAAATAGAGAAGGGAGGTTTATCTTGGTAAATAAAGCCACTGCCACTGCCTACAATACTTCTGTAGAGGACTTGCTAAATAAAACACTGGCAGAAAGCCATGTTCATGAACAGGAAGTAGCCGAATATACGTCGGATGACATCAAGGTGATAGATACTGGCTTGCCCATTGTCAAGGAGGAAACATTTACACGGGATGATAAGGGTGTAAAGTGGCTGCTAATCAATAAAGTTCCTATCAAAAATGAAGCAGGTGAAGTTTGTTCACTCGGAATAGCATCAGATATTACTGAGCTCAAACAGGCCGAAATTGCAATTAGAGATAGTGAAGAGCGCTTTAAAGCCTTGGCTGACTCAACTAATGAAGGGGTGATCATCCATAGTTTGGGGAAAGTACTTGGTGTAAATGATGTGTTTTGCTCTATGTTCAAGTTACAGCCAGATAAACTTGAGCAACTTCAGGAAGAGGACCTTATACAAGATGGACTGGAAGAAGGGGTCGCTAAATTTAAAGCAAAGAAAATGTCATTCAAATCTATTGACCTGATGTGCAAAAGGTCTGATGGAACAATTTTCCCAGCAGAGGTTTCGAGTAAGTTTATTGAATACAAGCAGCAAACCACACAGGTGACCACTTTTCGGGATTTGACTGAGAGGAAAAAAATTGAAGACGACCTAAAGGAGACCAACGAAGAATTGAGAGCTTCTGAAGAAGAACTCCGCCAGCAAAGCGAGGAGCTTTTGACAGTAAACGAGATGCTTGAAGCGCAAAAGGTAGAGCTAGAACAAACTATTGCACAATTGAAAACTGCTCAAGCCAAACTGATCAATGCTGAGAAAATGGCTTCTTTGGGTGTGCTTACCGCAGGAATTGCCCATGAAATAAATAACCCTGTAAACTTTGTGCAGTCGGGGATAAGAGGGGTGAGAAATAATTTGGAAGACTTGCTGGAGATAATTGGGAAATATAATGAGATCACTCCGGAAAATGCTTCACAGGGATTAGAAGAGGTAGCAGCACTGAAAGAAGAACTAGAATTTGATTTCATAGTAGAAGATCTCCAACAGGGCATAAAAGATATTTCTACCGGAGCTGAGCGAACAAGTGAAATTGTAAAGGGTCTTCGCACTTTTTCCCGCTCCGACGAGACAGCGTTGAAGTTTATCGATATTCATGAAAATATTGATTCTACCTTGGTTTTGCTTCGTAAGCAGTACAAAAATAAAGTTGCGATAGAGAAGGAGTATGGTGACTTACCTCGTATAGAAGCGTTTCCTGGAAAGCTCAATCAAGTATTTATGAATATACTTTCCAATGCCATTCAGGCAGTAAACGAGCATGGGAAAATTGTAATTTCCACTGAAATACTGGAGGGAAATACCATTCAAATTAAGTTTGCAGATAATGGAAAGGGAATGAGCGAAGAGATAAAAAGAAAAATGTTTGACCCATTTTTCACCACTAAAGAAGTAGGGGTAGGAGTAGGGCTTGGGCTTTCTATTTGCCTAGGTATTATCAAAGATCATGATGGTTCCATAGAGGTGGAGAGCGAAGAAGGAAAAGGGACTTTATTTATTATTTCACTCCCCATTGAGCACAAATCCAGTGAAAGTTAACCTTGTCTCAAACAAGTTTATTGAATAGAAGATTGTAAAGACATGAAGAAAAAAGCAATTGACATATCAGATTTCGATTTTGAGAAAGAAAAGTTAAAAACAACCGAAACGCCAAGTACATTACCTTATGCACATACGGTTGGTGGCGCAGTTATAAAGCCTGAAAATAAAGGCAAGATCAAAAGCAGAGCGATGATGGCGATGCAGCAACAGACGGAAGCCCAAATGGAGCAGCTTTACCAGCAGATGAAGCTACTTGCCGACCAAGCCAATGAGATAAAAGCGAAAGTGCGAATTTCCGAACGGATTTATATGGCTGAAATGTCTTTCGAACCATTGATAAACCATGTGTACCACCTTTACAAAAAAGAGGAAGGAAAAGATATGCTTTCGATGGTAGCTCCAGGCGAGTGGGGTAGAAAACAAAAGAAAATTGAGTTTTTGGCAACAGTAAAACTAATGGCAGATCATACTTGGGAGGTGCTAGAAAAAAATGAGGATGCTGTTTTTTAGATGTAAAAAACAGATAATCAAGTTGTTGTGTGTTTTTCAGAAAGCCGATAATGTATAATGTGTGGGCTTATTCTTTTCCAACAAATTTATTTTACAGCATTTTTCATAATTGGGAAAAAAATGTGCTATGATTACTATATTTACGAAAGAAGGTAAAAGAAACAACTGAAAATAGATTACTGGGAAAAAAAAATCAACAGCTTCAACTCTTATGACGGTGAAAAAACCAAACTCTAGCAAAGGCCTTGGTAGCAGGCAGATAACTAAAAAAAATGTTTCCAAAACTTTACTGACCGAAATAGCATGGGAAGTATGTAACCAGGTAGGGGGCATTTATACCGTCATTAGATCTAAGGTTCCCAGTATGATTGATTTGTGGGGAGAAAACTATTGTTTAATTGGTCCTTACGTGAACAGTAGTGTAAACATTGAATATGAAATCCAAGAAAACCCCAATGATCCATTTTATGTAGCTGCAAAGCGAATGCAAGACAAAGGCTTTGAGGTCTATTATGGAAGATGGTTGGTATCGGGGCGTCCCAAAGCTATTTTAGTAAACCCACACAGCATCATAGATAAATTAGGGGAGATAAAATTTGGGCTATGGGAAAACCATGGAATAGAAACTCCAGATGGTGATTTCATGCTCAATGATGTGCTCACTTTTGGCTTTATGGTGAAGCTGTACCTTGCCGAGCTTGCCAATGAAGAGGTTACTACAAAAAATATCATAGCCCATTTTCACGAATGGATGGCGGGCACGCCAATTCCAGATATTAGAAAGGAAAATATTCCTATCACAACGGTTTTTACCACGCATGCAACCTTACTGGGCAGGTACTTGGCCATGAACGATCCTTTGTTCTATGATTACTTAGGGTTCTACGATTGGCAAAAAGAAGCAAAACACTTCAATATTGAAGCAAATGTAAAAATAGAGCGAGCTGCGGCTCATGGCTCCCATGTTTTTACGACAGTGAGTGAAGTTACCGCTGCCGAATGTAAGCATTTGCTTGGGAGGGAGATAGATGTTATTCTCCCCAATGGTTTGAATATAGAGCGGTTCACAGCAATGCATGAGGTGCAAAACCTCCACCAAAACTTTAAGGAAATGATCCACGAGTTTGTGATGGGGCACTTCTTTCAGAGCTACGCTTTCGATCTTGATAATACATTATATTTCTTTACTTCAGGAAGGTTTGAGTATCACAACAAAGGTTTTGATCTTACCCTCGAAGCCTTGGCTAGGCTCAACTGGAAAATGAAGGAGCAGAACATTGACACTACGGTGGTGATGTTTTATGTGACCAAGAGACCGTTCCATTCTATCAATCCTTCTGCGTTGCAATCAAGGGCGATGATGAAAAAGATTAGGGACACCTGTGAGGCCATTGAAAAACAAGTAGGGGATAAGCTCTTTTACGCTGCGGCCATTAGCCCAGATCTCAAGCTCCCTTCGCTCAACGAGTTTGTGGACGATTACTGGAGGCTTCGCCTAAGAAGGACGTTACAGTCTTGGAAGTCGAATAGCTTGCCTTTGGTGGTGACCCACAACTTGGTAGATGATCAAAAAGATCCTCTGCTGAATTTTGTAAGAGAGTCTGATCTGATAAATAAGTATGACGATAGGGTGAAGATTGTATATCACCCAGATTTTATCCAAAATACAAACCCTCTTTTTGGAATTGATTACGATGAGTTCGTTCGTGGCTGCCACCTTGGTGTTTTCCCAAGTTACTACGAGCCTTGGGGTTATACTCCGCTCGAATGCATTGCCCGTGGTGTTCCAACGGTAACAAGTGACCTTTCTGGCTTTGGGGACTACGTGCTCAAAAATATGGAAGATTATGAAAATAACGGAATCAGCGTGATAAATAGGAGATACCGTAATTATGATGAAGCAGCAAACCAGCTTTGCGATTATATGCTAGACTTCGTGAAGCAAAATAGAAGAGATAGGATTTTGGAAAGAAACAGGGTGGAAAGAGCTTCCGAATTATTTGATTGGCATCACTTGACCTTGGCTTATGATCGTGCTTATTCTATAGCACTTGAGCGCCTTGAAGATGAAAAGAAAAATAATTCGTAAGGGAGCAGCAAGCAACTAAGAAATTATAACTATTCTTTATTGGTCCGATTTAGTTTCGGGATTTTTGATTGTCATTTTTACTTTGTCTATCCTAGCTCCATCTTTTGAGATAATCTCGAAGCTAAATTGGTCATTTTCTACTACATCTTGTAGTTCGGGAATATCTTCGTTTATATGCAAAATGTAGCCTCCTAAAGTATCGTAATCTCCCTCAGGGATTATAAATTTATACTCCTCGTTTAGGTCGTCAATTTCATTTCTTGCACTGAGCAAAAAGGTGTTTTCGTCTATTTTTTTGAATAAAAGGTCTTCATCGTCATATTCATCCACAATGTCTCCGAATATTTCTTCCATGATGTCCTCAATGGTCACTATGCCTGAAGTTCCTCCAAATTCATCTACCACTAAGGCTATACTTTTTCTTTCGGAAATGAACTTGATCATCAACTCATTGGCAAGCATAGTTTCAGGAACTATCACTATCTCATTTGTGACTTCAGCTATCTTTTTAGGCTTTTTGAAAAGATCCAAATGGTGGCAATACCCAATAATATTGTCAATTGAGTCTTTGTAGATAAGTACTTTAGAAAGCCCTGTATCCACAAAAATCTTCTTTAGCTCTTCTATAGGCTCGTTATCTTCTATAGCCACTATTTCCTTTCTAGGAATCATACAATCCCTCACTTTTACCCTTTTGAACTCAAGAGCATTGCTGAAAATTTGTTGGTCTACATCAGGAGAGCTTTCATCATTTTTACCAAGGTCTTCCCTCAAGTTCATGATGTAATTGTTGAGGTCAGTAAGTCCGAAGGCTTGTTTTTGCTCGTTGTATTCCAGCTTGAGCAGCTTGGTGATGAGTAGTTTGGATAAAATAACTACTACCCAGACTATTGGGAAAAATACGTAGTAGACCACCGTCATGGGGAAAACTGCTATGCTCAAAAGCTTATCAGGGTCTACTAGAGCTATGCTTTTGGGAAGGAACTCGGCAGTGGCGAGAACTAAGGAAGTAGAAAGGCATGTTTGGATGATGAGCACCAACGTAGTAATAGTTGACGTACCACTAATCCCAAGTTGTTCTGTTAAGAAAAACTCAATACTAGGTTCGAGTAGCTTTGCAAAGAAATAGCCGTATACTACAAGTGAAATCGTATTTCCAAGTAGCGTGGTAGAAATAAAATAGGAAGGATTGTCAACAAATTTGGATAACAAGCGCCCTGCTAGCAAGCCATTTTTCCGCTGGATTTCAATATGCAGGCGGTTGGCAGAGACGAAAGCGATTTCAACTGCTGAAAAGAACCCTGAAAAAATGAGTGATAAAATAACTAATTTCAGCTCTATGCTCATTCTGTTCTAAATCGAAATTGTTTGGTCAAAAGTGTAGGATAAACCTTTAAACATGCTCTAAAATACATAGAATATTCCAAATAAAATTGGGAAGCAGTTTCATTATTTACTACTTCCCAATTTTTGGTAATAACATATCGCCAACAAAATTGAATCAGTTTTACGTAATTCGGTCTTGCTGGAATTAACTTTACTTAAGGAGGTTTTTTCTTTTCAGAATTGTCTCCAAAAAGCGAATGTCATTTTCAGAACGCAAGATGGTAAACGGCAAATGAATAAATTGAGCCTTCGATAATACAAGTAGAAAAGCCTTTTTCGTCTTTTTTGCTCCTTGGATTTTGTCCCAAGTGATAGGCATTCCTTGCTTAGCATTTAGCTTCATCATTATCTGCCTACTGTCTATCTCGTAGGTCAAGCGCTCAAAAAGAACCTTGTTTTGTTCTAGTTGGGTTACTCCAGCAAATTGGACTAACCAAAAAAGAATGTAAAGGATTATGACGGTGATGGTGATTCCAAGGCACCAACCAAATGCAGGTGCATAAAAGATAGGGATTAGCATAATAGCTACTGGTACGAGCCAAGCCCACCACCATTCTATCATCACATTTTTAAAAGCCAGCCCAATGTAGGTGTTTTTGTCTAGCTGATACTTTTTAGTTTTTACTATCATCTAATTTATAGGTGTTTTAACAATATTAAAGGATAACCAAGCCTGCCAATAGCGTTGGGTTATCCAAATAGAAAATGTTTTTTTCTAGAATGCATTCAGACTGATGTCTAAAATACCAGCAGAGTGTGTAAGAGCCCCCATAGAAATGAAATCTACACCAGTTTCAGCAACTGCTCTAAGGCTTTTTTCGGTAATTCCTCCCGAAGCTTCTGACTGGCACCTTCCGTCTATGATGTCTATAGCCTTTTTCATACGCTCAGGTGACATGTTGTCGAGCATAATTACATCCACATGACCTGTTTCAGCAGCTTCCCTTACCTCATTGAAGTTACGGGTTTCTACTTCTATTCTTAGGTCGAGGTTGTGCTTTTTAAGATAAGCAACCGTATCGCCCACAGCCTTGGTAATTCCACCTGCAAAGTCAATATGGTTATCCTTGAGCATCACCATATCAAAAAGACCGTAACGGTGGTTGGTCCCCCCTCCAATTTTCACTGCCCATTTTTCGAGCAAACGGAAGTTTGGAGTAGTTTTCCTTGTATCCAGTATTTTGGCATTAGTACCTTCTATAAGTTTCACCATGCGGTTGGTGTAGGTAGCTATGCCACTCATACGTTGGGCGCAGTTGAGCACAAGCCTTTCTGCGGTAAGGATGGAAGCTGCTTTGCCCTTTACATAAAGAGCTACTTGGCCTCTTTCCACCTGATCGCCATCTTGGTTAAAAAGTTCAACTTCCAATTGGTCGTCTACATAGGAGAAAATGAGTTTTGCTAAATCCAGTCCAGCTATGATGCCGTCTGATTTTACCATCATACTCGCCTTTTCCCCCATTTTATCAGGGACTGTTGCTAATGTCGAGTGATCGCCGTCTTGGATGTCCTCGGCTAGAGCGGCCTCTATGAATGCGATACAGGCCTCTTCGGTTAAATATTCGTATTTCACGGTGCAAAAATAAAAAAAGACACTAAAAATAGTGTCTCTCTTTGCATCAATAAATTAATTGTTTTATAAACCTCGTTCATCAGGCGTATAAGCCTGTTATTCGTTACCAATGTCAAGCATATCTATGATGTGCTTGCCCTGTTTTTTCTTTATTAACATAAAAACCCTGAATTTCCCACCTCGGTAGCTGTAAGTAGCTATGGCAAATTGAAGTCCTTCGGGCGAGGATCCGCGGTGCACATATTGAAAATCGGTAGCTGGGTATTTAGCAAAAAAGTCACTAAGTACACCTTCAGCTTGCTGTTTATTGTAGCTCGATTTCTCATCGTTGAAGTTGATCTCTACCAAATCGTTGAAGTACTGGCTAATTGTTTCGACACTGCCAGATTTCATGCCTGTTTTGGTGCTTGCGATCACATCATCGCCTTGGGTAAAGCCCGTATTGAAACAGAAGCTCAAGCAAAGCGTGATTACTGGTATAGTAAGTTTCTTGTTCATAGGCACACTATAAGTTTTTTTGTAGGTCGTAGTATTTGTGAAGAGATTAGCGATTTATCAAACATCATTGTTAAAGCTCAATAAGTAAATTGAAGTTCCCAATAGTACTTAAGTTATTGGATGTTTGCTATATATGTTACATCAAATAACCCGCCATTTTAACTATTGCCTGACAAAACTGTACAATAAATACCTTATGAAGGTTTAATGCTATTTTTTATCAGAATATTGCAGAAAGAGCCAGCTTTCATAACAAAGAATTTTTTCTCAAATGTGACCTGTTTTCTTAATATGCGACATTTTCACATAGGCAAATGAAGACAGATGAAAAGAGAATTTTGACAGAAGTGTAGCTCCAAAAGGGTGGTTGTCGGTTCTAACCGGTGCAATTCTCTTATGCAATGGCCATGTAAAGTTATTGAATGTGTAACTTTGCATTAATTTATCAAAATCAGCAATAAAAATGAGTATTATTCTGGCAATTGAATCTTCTTGTGACGAAACCTCGGCAGCGGTAATTAGTGATGGTAAGGTTCAAAATAATGTAGTGGCTACCCAATCGGTACATGAGGAATACGGAGGTGTAGTGCCAGAATTGGCTTCAAGGGCTCATCAGAAAAATATTGTTCCTGTGGTAGAGAAAGCCATCAAAGAAGCTGAGATTAAAAAAAGTGAGTTGGATGCTATTGCTTTCACCCGAGGTCCAGGTTTGTTGGGGTCGCTTTTGGTAGGCACTTCTTTTGCCAAAGGTTTGGCACTTGCTTTAGGAATTCCCCTCATAGAAGTAAATCATATGCAGGCGCATATTCTTGCCCATTTCATAGAAGAACCGCAACCTAGTTTTCCATTTATGTGCCTGACGGTGAGTGGCGGGCATACACAACTTGTATTAGTAAAAAACTACTTGGAGATGGAGGTAGTGGGCGAAACCCAAGACGATGCCGTGGGCGAAGCATTTGACAAAACAGCCAAAATAATGGGCTTGCCCTATCCAGGCGGCCCTTTGATAGACAAATATGCACAGCAAGGAAACCCGTTGGCTTTTTCTTTTTCTAAAGTAAGGCACAAAGAATTAAATTTCTCTTTTAGTGGGATTAAAACGGCGTTCCTTTATTTTTTTAGAGATAATGTAAAAACGAACCCTGATTTTATACAAGAAAACCTTCACGATATCTGTGCGAGTGTGCAGTATACGCTCATCAATATTTTGATGGAACAGTTAGTAAAGGCTACGCGGAAATATGGTGTGAAAGAAGTGGCTATTGCTGGGGGTGTTTCAGCTAATTCGGGTTTGAGAAAAGCCTTAGAAGAAATAGGAAAAGAAGAAGGGTGGGCAACCTTTGTCCCAAAATTTGAGTATTGTACAGATAACGCTGCTATGATTGCAATGGCGGCGCATTATTTGTACGAACAAAAACAATTCGTAGGGCAAGATGTAAGTCCCATGCCCCGGATGAAACTTTAATAGAAATAGGTTATTACAAAATAAACCAAAAGAAAGCTCGTTCCCAGTGTGATTTCAAGCTTTAAGACTAAACCTACCCAGACAAACTTCCTCCGACAAAATTCTATTTGTCAGTCATTAACATTAAATTGTCTAAGAATTATTCACCAATAAACTTACTGGTAAGGAAAAAGCTTCGTGCCAGTTTTCAAACTATATATCTATGAGGGTTCAATACTGTTCCGACCTACACTTGGAAAACCCAGACAACTACAATTTTATTAAAGAAAATGGTATCCAGCCTGAAGGAGATGTCCTTATTTTGGCAGGGGATACTATTGAACTTGGGAGCAACAACGATTCCTACAAACATTTTTTTGATGATATTTCTAAAAAGTTTGAGCAGGTATTTATGATTCCAGGCAACCACGAGTTTTATGGGGGCGCCGATCCAGATGCTTATAATATTCCCATGAAAATTAAGGTCAGGAAAAATGTTTCCTTGGTCAACAATATGTCTGTGGTCTATAAGAATACAAATTTTCTCTTTACCACTCTTTGGTCTATGATCCAGCTTCGTAACGAAGGCATGGTGAAGCAGATGGTTCCTGATTTTAAATTCATAAAATCGAAGGGAAAAGCGCTGACCGTAGTTGGTTACAACTCTCTTTTCAAAAGGTCTTTAAAGTTTTTGGAAATGGCGGTAGATAGGAACGAAGCTGAAAAAACAGTGGTAGTTACCCATCATATGCCTACCAAGCTTTGTAATACGAAAGAATTTGCTGCAAATGACGAGTTAAATGATGCTTTCTGTGTGGAGCTTCATGATTTTATCTATGCTAGTGGAGCCGATTACTGGGTTTATGGGCATAGCCATCGCAATCGTCCTTCTGTGCAGGTGAACCAAACGAAGTTGGTCACCAACCAATTAGGCTTAGTGGAATATGGAGAGCATAATTCATTTGACCCGAAGGCAACTTTTGACGTTTAATTTTTCAAGAAAAAATATATAAAAAGAGCCGATTAGTTTCGCTAAGCGGCTCTTTTACATAAAGTCAAAGAAGGTTTTTACAGCTTAGGTAATTTCCATCCATTGTGGTATTCAGGGGAAATCATAGCGTTGGCTTCTTTGTCATCTTTAAACATGCCAGCTGCTTTGTCCCAATACACTTTTCTGCCTGTTTTGTAAGCAATATTTCCCATATGGGCATTAATAGCCGCCACACTTCCCGATTCTATCCAACACTTTAGCTTAGAGCGGTCATTTGCTTTAATAGATTCCACGAAATTTGCCGCATGCCTTTCTAAGGCGCTTGGCCCTCTAAAGTTTTGTCTGGGTATCGCATCAGTTTTATAAACCTGAATCCCTTTGTCATTTGTTTCCTTTTCAGGAATAAGCTCTAGGCCGCCTCTGTTCACCACGAGCGTACCCTTGTTGCCTATAAAAGCAATTCCCTCGGTATAGCCGTAGTTTCCCCCATCTATTCCCACCGCATGCTCCCAAAGCATAGAAAAGTTATCGTATTCAAAAACGGCTTGGAGCGTGTCGGGAGTTTCAGAAGCATCGTCGGGGTAAGCAAGCTTGCCGCCAGAAGCCATTACCGATTTTGGGGCAACAGCTCCCATTATGTAAAGGGCTATGTCAATTTCATGAACGCCCCAGTCGGTCATAAGTCCGCCTGCGTAGTCCCAAAACCAACGGAACGTGAAGTGGAACCTATTGGGGTTAAAAGGTCGCTTTTTGGACGGCCCTAGCCACATGTCGTAATCCACACCTTTTGGAGGAGCAGAATCTGGTTTTACAGGAACAGATTTCATCCAGCCTTGGTAAGCCCAAACCTTCACCAAGCGTATGTTGCCTAATACACCAGAATTCACAATTTCATGCGCTTTTTGGTATTGGAGCCCGCTTCGCTGCCATTGCCCCACCTGTACCATTTGCTTCGATTCTTTGGCAGCTTTTAGCATTAGGTTGCACTCGCCTATAGAGTTAGAAAGTGGTTTTTCTACATACACGTGCTTTCCTGCTTGTACAGCCTCAATCATGGGCAAACAGTGCCAATGGTCGGGCGTACCTATAATTACCGCATCAATGTCTTTGTCTTCAAGTAGTTTGCGGTAATCACCGTAAAGCTTAGGTTTTTTACCCCGGGCTTTTTCTACGTCGGCAGCGCGCTCTTCTAGCACGTTTTGGTCAACATCGCAAAGTGCTACGCATTCAATTTCATCCATGGCGAAATGTGCGCGCATGTTCGACCATCCCATTCCTTTGCAGCCTATTACGGCGAAGTTGAGCTTTTCATTGGCAGAAACTTTTTTGCGGTTGGTGGCAAATGCTTCGAGGGGGACAGTGGTGGCGAGCCCTGCACCTGCTAATAGGGAAGATCTTTCTAAGAACTTCCTTCTTGAATTATCCATTTTCATGTTTAGGGTTTGTGAGTATAAAAAAATGATTTACTAGAAGAAGACCTCCTTTAGAGACCTTCTTAACGCAATCTATCAAATTATTGTAATATTAAATAGAGCTGTGCCAAGCTTTAGCTTATTCCACATGTTTTCCTTTTTTTAGAGCCAAAGAATAGAAGAAGTGGCTCGTATTCATTGGCTTAATTACTTTTTTCCTGTGTTCTCTGCCCAATGAATTGTAGCTTTGCAAAAAAACACACATATTACTATGATTGAAGGTAACAACAAAGTGATTTCATTGACATACAATCTTTATAAAGATACTGCCGATGGAGAAATGATCGAATCTACCGAGGGCAAAGAACCATTGGTGTTTTTGACAGGTGCGGGGCAAATGATCCCCGAATTTGAGTCAAGTGTAGTTGGGCTTGCTGTAGGAGAAGAGTTTTCTTTCGGTATAAAGTCTGCAAATGCATACGGTGAAAGATCTGACGATGCAGTGCTTGATCTTCCTCAGGACATGTTTATGAACGAGGGTAAAATGATAGATGAAGTACAAGTTGGAAACATTTTGCCTTTGCAAGACAACCAAGGAAATGTACACCATGCAAGGGTACTTTCTATTAATGAAAATACCGTGACTATGGATGCAAACCATCCTTTAGCTGGACAAGATTTATACTTCACTGGAAGCGTCCTTGAAGTAAGAGAGGCTACTGCCGATGAGATTTCTCACGGACATGCGCACGGACCAGGTGGTCACCAGCATTAAGATGCCCTTTACCCAAAAGTCCCTTCAGATTGCTTTCTGGAGGGACTTTTTTATTTTTATGAATATGTTGTATTAAATCAGATTGACCATGCCAGATGGAAGAAAAAGAAAGGATATAGAAATAGGAATAGAGGTGGAAATAGTTCAAAAACAAGATCAGCGAACAGGGGAATTGACCTCGGGGTTTGTAGAAAAGATCCTAACAAACTCGGCACATCATCCACATGGAATAAAGGTGCGGCTAGAAACAGGTGAAGTGGGAAGGGTTAAAAACATCGTTGAAGAAGAATTTTAACCCTTCCTTCTTCTCTATTTAACTATAAAGAATTTTGAACCTATTTGGGCGCCTTCGGCATAAAATTCAGCTTTGTGCCTTCCTTTTTTGAACTCGCTCCCTTTGTTGTAGTCAAAAGTCACTTTTTGCATGCTATTGTCGAAAAGTATTTCCTGCGAAGCGGTGTAGAAAATTTCCTCTCCATCGTACATAAAAGTACCCGAACCCGCAGCGGCGTTGTAGAGTGCAGAACCTTCTGGCTCTATCACACGCATAATAATCGTTTTGCCCCCTAATTCCGCAAGTTTGTTATCGGCTAGATTGAAAATAACCCTAAGCACATCTATCGATTTAGCTTTAAACTCGGTGTCCTCTTTAGCCTTTCCCCTTGAGTTTACGGCTAAGAAAGTTATGTTTTCAGCCTTGAGTGCACCGGCAGCAGAGATTTTCTCTTCCATCTGCCCTTTCTCTTTTTTCAAGCTGTTTATTTCTTGGTTCAAGCTGTTCTTTTGCTCCTTCAAGTTGTAGTTTTCCGAGAGCAATTCTTCGTTCACTTCCTTGAATTTTGCGATCTCCTGATCCTTTCTTTTCAACAAAAACTCATAGCCTTCAATTTTATCTTTGATATCTATATAGCGTTGTTGAGCCATATCACGAGAACGGCGTAGTTCATCTTTCTCTTTTTCAAGTTCATCTTTAATGGTGAGCAACGAGTCTACGTTTCCCCCCAAAAGTTTGATTTCTTCTATCTTATCGTTGAGTTGGGTGCTTATAGAGTCGAGTTTGCCATAAGTAGAAAGTAATTCCATCTGCTTGTTTTCAAGCATCTCTTTGTTCTTCTGCTCGCTCTGCCTGCTCAAAAAGAACTGAACTCCATTGATAATGATCAAAATAGCCAGCACTACTATCACTAGCACTTTCTTGTTGTTATTACTTTTGTTTTCTTCTGCTGACATTTCCTCCGTCAATTTTGATTGGTTATTTATTTTCTATTCGTATTTACCTTTATAAAAGATGTAACCGGTTGATAATAAGAGTTATAGAGTGTGTTTTTGCTTGTGTGCATGTTTCTTGGCTCAAAATTAAGTCATTAGCTGTTGATTTCAAGGTCATTTAACAATTTTCAACTTTTTTAGCCTCTATTCCGCTTTGTTCAGTTTTTCCACTTTCTGGTTAAAAAATGCTACAGCAAGAGTTGGTTCACAATAAAAGAAAAATGAACTGCACAAGTAGAATTTGTACTTGGAAGAAGGTGTAGGTTTTAAACAATCGCTGTAAATTGCCCATCAATTCACTAAGCTCAGCTACAAATGAAGAAACTTATACCCTGTTTGTTTTTACTTTTTCTTACTCAACTCTCTTTTGCGCAAATAGAAATTTCATATGGTCCTAAGGTAGGAATAGGAGCATCTAGCGTGCTTATTGACGACATTAAGGCATCGGACGAACACGCTTTCGAATCCTTGGCGAGAAGTTCAAAATTTACAACCTTCAGCACCCAATTTGGGTTGTTTGCCAATTTTACGAAAGACCTACAAGGCTTCGATTATATATTTGTTCAGCCCGAGTTTTATTTCAGCTCTTTGGGAGGAAATGTTGGATATTATGATTCTTTAGGTGTTCAAACTGGCGAGCGCACAATCCAAAGCGAGCAGTATAGCCGAATAGACTTCCCGGTTTTAGTAGGCTACAAATTTTTTGGGGCGAAGGTCTACGGTGGTCCTTTGTTTAGTTATTTTCTTTCTTCGGGCTCTTCTCTCAATACCGATACCGACTTAGAGGTAGAGCGGAAGTTCAACTCTTCGGGGCTGGGTTTCCAAATAGGGCTAGGAGTAGATGTTGACGAATGGTACTTGGATTTGCGGTATGAAAATATGGGGAACATTGAAAAAGAGACCATAGTTGAAGGAGAAAGTTTTGACCTCAACACTCGGCTTACACAGTTTGCCCTCACCGTTGGCTACCGCTTCGACTAAGCTGTAGAGGCTTCCAAATATCAATTATGACATACTGTGCTTAGGGTTGTCAGTCCTCTCATGTAATATTGTCAGTATAATTTATGCAAAATGGCAGGAAAGTGCAGTGGCACGAGAAATGCTAGTTGGTGATTGAATTTATCATTGAAATAATGTGGTGGCAAACAAGTTTAGAAACTTGCTTGTTCATCACTTGAACTGGTTTTTATTGTTGAACCTTAAATTTAGGT
This sequence comes from Flammeovirgaceae bacterium SG7u.111, assembly GCA_034044135.1. Classification (NCBI taxonomy): domain Bacteria; kingdom Pseudomonadati; phylum Bacteroidota; class Cytophagia; order Cytophagales; family Flammeovirgaceae; species Flammeovirgaceae bacterium SG7u.111. Next base: position 516,286 of record CP139021.1, read on the forward strand.
AACAGAAAATGTCAAACGTAAACATTCAACCCCTAGCAGACAGAGTGTTGGTATTACCAGCACCAGCTGAAGAGAAAACTGCATCAGGTATTATCATTCCTGATACTGCAAAAGAGAAACCTCAAAAAGGTGAAGTAGTGGCAGTAGGTCAAGGCAAAAAAGATGAGCCATTGACAGTTAAAGTAGGCAACTCTGTGCTCTACGGAAAGTACTCAGGTACTGAAATCAACGTGGATGGCACTGACTACCTCATCATGAGAGAGTCGGATATCTTCGCTATCGTTTAAGGGAAACCCTCCCTCATCCTGATTTCACAATCATTATTTTAATTAGAAAAAAAACTAAAACATTACCAAAATGGCAAAAACATTAATGTTTGATTCAGAAGCGAGGACCAAACTGAAAAAAGGTGTTGACGCACTTTCAGAAGCCGTAAAAGTAACGCTTGGTCCTAAAGGAAGAAACGTAATCATCGACAAGAAATTCGGTGCTCCTTCAGTAACCAAAGATGGTGTTTCTGTAGCAAAAGAAATCGAATTGAAAGACGCAGTAGAAAACATGGGCGCTCAGCTCGTGAAAGAAGTTGCTTCTAAAACTGCCGACCAAGCAGGTGACGGTACTACTACTGCAACTGTTCTTACCCAAGCAATCTTTGTAGAAGGCTTAAAAAACGTAACTGCAGGTGCTAACCCAATGGACCTTAAAAGAGGTATCGACAAAGCAGTGAGCACTATCGTTGCTCAGTTGCGCGAGAACTCTAAGCCAGTTAACGATTCAAAAGAAATCTCTCAAGTAGCTACTATCTCAGCTAACAACGACTCAGAAATCGGTAACATGATTGCTGAAGCGATGGAAAAAGTTGGAAAAGATGGTGTGATCACTGTTGAAGAAGCTAAAGGAACTGAAACTGAAGTAAAAACTGTAGAAGGTATGCAGTTTGACAGAGGTTACCTTTCTCCTTACTTCGTAACCGACACTGAGAAAATGGAAGCTGATCTTGAAAATCCATACATTCTCATCTACGATAAGAAAGTTTCTACAATGAAAGACCTTTTGCCAGTGCTAGAAGCAGTTGCGCAAACAGGCCGCCCATTGTTGATCATCGCTGAAGACGTTGACGGAGAAGCTCTTGCTACGCTAGTAGTAAACAAAATCCGTGGCGCACTGAAAATCGCTGCTGTAAAAGCTCCAGGTTTCGGCGACAGAAGAAAAGCTATGCTAGAAGATATCGCTATCCTTACTGGCGGTACTGTAGTTTCTGAAGAAAGAGGCTTCAAACTAGAAAGCACTACTATCGATATGTTGGGTACTGCTGAAAAAGTACTTATCGACAAAGACAACACTACTGTAGTAAACGGAGCTGGTTCTGAAGAAGACATCAAAGGTCGTGTGAACCAAATCAAATCTCAGATAGACAACACTTCATCTGACTACGACAAAGAAAAACTACAAGAAAGACTTGCTAAGCTTTCTGGTGGTGTGGCTATCCTTTACATAGGTGCTGCTACTGAAGTAGAGATGAAAGAAAAGAAAGACCGTGTTGACGATGCATTGCACGCGACAAGGGCTGCTGTAGAAGAAGGTGTAGTAACTGGTGGTGGTGTTGCTTTGGTACGTGCCGTAGCTTCACTTGAAGGTATCGAAGTAGAAAACGAAGACCAACAAACTGGTGTGAACATCGTAAGAAAAGCGATTGAAGCTCCATTGAGAACTATCGTAGCTAATGCAGGCCTTGAGCCTTCAGTAATTATCCAGAAAGTACAAGAAGGTGAAGGTAACTTCGGTTACAACGCACGTTCTAACGAATATGGTGACCTAGTTGAGCAAGGTGTAATTGACCCAACTAAAGTTACTCGTTTGGCGCTTGAAAACGCTGCATCTATTGCTTCATTGTTGCTTACTACCGAGTGTGTAGTAGCTGACGAGCCAGAAGCAGAAGGTGCTGGTGGCGGAATGCCAGGTGGTATGCCAGGTGGCATGGGCGGCATGGGCGGCATGATGTAATCAAGCCTCCTCACAATAAGATTAAAAGGGAAGAAAGCTGTACTCGAAAGGGTACAGCTTTTTTTGTTTTGTTGAGACGCATAAGGCATTTTGCCTAACAACACCCGCCACCATCATAAAAATAAGTAGAATCAGAGATGAAAATATCTTCTCTTCCAAGGCTAGCGAGTGCACCAGCAGTTTTATCGCAAACAGCTAGCGGTTGGTTTTGCACCAACACATGTCCCTTTTTATCATCAAACTGTCGCTCATTGCCAAAGTAAATGGCAGTTTTTCCAGTAAACACACACGGTCCATCTTTGGGCATAGGGTCTTTAATAGCGCAAACTTCTAAGCTTTCAATAAAAATATTTTCAGTAGTATCATAATGGTTTGGAGTGAGCATGCGGTAAGGTCGCTTTGCCCTGATTTCTATCGTACCAAATCCTATATCGGTCAGAAGCTTGATATAGTCTTTCATGGGAATAGCTCCGCTGAGGCAGAGTGCCCGTAGCTTTTCATCTTGCTTCAAGTTTTCGGGCATGGTCTGCTCGCAAATAGGATCTGACATCACAAGTTTGCCATGGGGTTTGAGCACTCGGTACATTTCCGCCAAGGCTTTTTTCAAATCCTCGGTGTGGAAAATATTGAACAAGCAGTTTTGAGCGGCTACATCTATGGAATTATCTTCCACGGGCAGTTCAAGGGCATCACCTTTGTGCAGCTCTACAAAATCCGATTTGAACCAAGGGTTTTTGGCTTCGGCTTCTTTAAAGTTTTGGCGGGAAGCATCTAGCATTTCATCCACCACGTCTATCCCCACTACACCTCCTTTTTTCCTGCTGAAATAGGCAAATTGTAACAGCTCCATGCCTCCGCCTACACCCACATACAAGATAGTTGGATTGTTGACCAAATCACGAGGGTGAACGGTGCTGCCGCAGCCATAATTCATTTCCAGCATAATGTTCGGAATATCCAATTCGGGCAATTTCCAAACGGGTGTGGTGGTGCAGCAAAGTCCTACTTCTGGGGTAAGTGCCGCTTGTTTATAAACATCTTTGGTAGTTTCTAAATACGTTGTCATTTCTTTAGTTTTAAAAATTAGGATTATTTTTACACGACTTACGCATGCAGGGACAAACCCTTCAGAAATATCAGTGAACCATGCATTTCAATTGAAATTTTACTCCGAAATACTAGCTATTGCGTAAGTCTTATTATTAAGCAGTTTCCCCTCCACAACTTGAACCAGCACCTGCCGTACATCCGAAGCAATGTTGATTGATCACTATTTCCCGGTTGTTTATTTTGCCCAAATCAAAGTTTTTGATGTGGTTGGGAGCATTTGGTTCTAGCTTGAGATCCAACATTTGGTTAAAATCACAGTCGTAGAGATAGCCATCCCAGCCAATGGAGAGCGTATTGCGGCACATCACACCCATCGCCGCAGCGGGGTTGAACGCATTGACCAGTTTTTCCATATAGCTTTCATACTGGTCGTTATCCACCAAGTATTCCAAAAAGCGACTAACAGGTAGGTTGGTGATGGCGAATAAATTGTTGAATTCAATATCGTAGGTTTTCAGCCTTCGCTTGAACTCGGTTTCCAAGCCCGCTTGGTCGCCGGGAAGAAATGAGCCTGTCGGGTTGTAGACCAAATTGAGTGTTAACCCGCTACCTTCTTTTCCATAGCCTACTTCATTGAGCATCTGCAAGGCTTTTATGGAGCGTTCAAATACGCCCTCGCCTCGCTGGGCATCGGTGCGTCTTGCAGTGAAATAGGGGAGAGAAGAAACCACTTCTACTTGGTGCTTTTTGAAAAATTCAGGAAGATCATGATACTTTGGGTTAGCCAAAATAATAGTGAGGTTGCAGCGAACCAACACATGTTTCCCCATGGCGGTAAGCTCTTCTACAAACCACCTGAAATTCGGGTTCATTTCGGGTGCGCCACCCGTAAGGTCCACCGTGGGGATGTCTGTGCCTTTGAGTGCATCCAAGCACAGTTGCATGGTTTCCCGAGTCATTATTTCCTTTCGGTCGGGCCCGGCATCTACGTGGCAATGCTTGCAAACTTGGTTACACATTTTTCCCACATTCACCTGGAAAATATCAACTCCTGTGGCGGTTAGTGGAAAAATGCCAGTATTTTGAAGTTTCTCTTCAAAAGAATCGCCAATGGATGTATGGCTTAGGAAATCAACTTGGGCACTTGGTGAAGCAAGTTTGTTCCCTCTTTTTTGTAATGATAAAGTTGCAGTTTTCATGTTGTTTAAATTTTGAACAGTGAGATTTTAAGTACGTGGACATAAGAAAGCGTATAGTTGGACGAGGTTGTTTTTTCGTTAGGCGAGCGGTTCCCCGCCGGGACAAAAAATCTACGCATAGCAGAGCTACGTAATGATTTTTTATCGCAGACGGCTAGTCGAAGTATAACGGAAAAAGAAATAGTCCAAATTCACGATTTTTTGTGTTCAGGTACTTAAACCATTTCCTTTCACGGAACTACATGGTCAGGTCTTTCACCTTATTCATCATCTGTGTGCCGTGCACGAGGGAAGCCCCACCTCTAATGGCTACGGCTACATGTACAGCTTCCATCATTTGCTCTTCGTCAGCGCCTTTTTCTAGGCAATCGCTGCTGTAGGCATCTATGCAGTAGGGGCATTGCACGGTATGTGAAACTGCAAGGGCAATCAACGCTTTTTCCCGCGCGGTAAGCGCTCCTTCTTTGAACACGCTTCCGTAGTAATCGAAGAATTTTTTGCCCATTTCTTCTTGGAACTCGGTTACTTTTCCAAATTTCTTAAGATCTTCTGGGTTGTAATAACTTTTGTTTTCAGCCATGATATGTTGTGTTTTTGTGATTTTTAGAAAATAGGAACTAGACGGATTTTTCCTTTTGAGAAAACACGCCTAAGCCAATTGCTTTGGAAAAAGCACCTGACGATATATAGAAAATGAAAAGAGATAAAACTTAGCTAAAGGAAGGAGGTGCTCTCAGTCCAAAAAGGCTAAGGACTAGATTTTTCAGAAGAAAAAAAGTGCTTATTGGATAGAAAGAAGTAGTAGCAAACTTGATCAGCTGCGCTAACAGTTTTTGTAGGTAAGGGGCGATCAGGTTACTTTTTAACACCTTTACAAGATCGGCGGCCGAATCAATATCTTGTTTGCTTGAAAGTATTTCAATATCCAGTTGAGGTTGGCTAGAGCAAAGGCTCAGAAGTTCCCGGAAAACACTACTGGTTTGCCAGCTGATGTTTTTGAAAGCTTCGGGATCAAACGATTCTTGCTGAAGCCCAATAAGATACGTGCCTCCATCAGTTGCGGGACCCAGCACCACTTTTCCCCGTTCCAAAGCCTTGGCACTTTTCTGAATATCTTGGCTTGTGAGGCTAGGGCAGTCGCTGCCGATAGCAATTACTTGGGAAAACCCTTTTGCAAAAACGGATTGAATGGCATGGGTGAATCGCTCTCCAAACGTAATTCCTTTTTGGTCGGGCGTGCTAATGCAAAAGCTTGGATAAGGCGTTTGGGCAACTAGTTTTTTCGTGTGCTCAACTAAATGGGATGCGATGGTACGGTTCGTTTGAGTATTTACTTTTTGGGTAAAGCTTTTTTCTTTCGCCTCTTGGTGGGGAGTGTGCGAAAAGATTAATACAGCGGTATGGTTATTTTTAGTTGGCAAGAAAACCTAAGTACAAATAAGTAAATACTGGTTGAAACCTGCTCTAACAACACATTCCTAAAATTTTAGTTGCAATTTTTTTGATGAGTGTATGTGTGGTAAAGTAATAAGTATGGAAGCTATTTAAACTTTTTCACTGGTTATAGATGTAATACAGTGATTACCTGCTTCTTTAAAGAGTCTAGTTAATTGTTTGTTTTTTATAAATAGGTGCGACCTTTAGGTCGTACATTTTCGATATAATTAAAAGAGACTTTAGCCAAAAATTTAAATCAGTTCATGTCAAAAAAACTATTCATCTTGTTTATTCCTCAACTTATTGATCAACTGTTCACCAATAACAGTAATATCAGCTAACAAAGAAATAATTCGCTGCTGACTATCAAATTCATCATCTATTGAATTGGTTAAAGGATATAGTTTTCGTATACCCTTGTTTAAGTCCTTATTTGATTTAAGGCATTGATCGTAGGTGTTAATTTCTGCAACATGCGCAAACTTGTTTCTGATTTGTGCAAATAATACTAGCTTTTGAGCTTGGCTCTTCTCTAATATATTCATATCAACAATCAAGTTTATTTGTTGGTTTAAGGAAAGAGAACTGCTTTTAGTCCCTAAACTACGAGATGTATCTCTTTCAATCCCTAACCACGCGGCTAGAAATATAGAAATGTTGTATTCGATCTGAACGGAAATATCAATGATTTGATGTCTAGGTTCCAATTATGACACTTTTTTAAGTTTTTTATTAAAGGTGGCGTTGGTATTCAACTCACCCAATCGTCCCAATCACCTTCCCCATCCCAGCCTCAAAATTATCTCCGCTGATGTCCACGGTGAGGGATTCTTTGAACTTTCTTACTATTTCTGGCAGGTTGCTTTCCAATTGTTTGTAGCGGGAAAGCTCGTTTTGCAAATCTTCTACGCCACGTCCCCTGTTCAGCCTTTTTTGCATAAGTTGGCTTATTTCCGCGAGCTCATCTTCCACCTTGTCCAGCGCATCGTCTACAAACCCTCTTCCGAAAAATGAATTATCAATGGCGCAACCGATGAATTTTTTGTTGGCAATTCTTTCCCCTGTCAAAGTTAGTTGGCTTTCCATGGCTACCCAAGCAGAGAGTAGGCTATTGGGCGAGACCAAAGAAAGGGTCACGTCATTTTCCCGCACGCATTTTTCTATGAAGGATTTGATGTCTTCTCCAGCCCCCATCGCTTCCGAGTCGATGGTGACGGTTAGCCCAGCTTCTTCCAGTTTGGCTTTTACTTGTTGCGCCACTTCTTTATCCTTGTGGTTATAGGAAATAAAAACTCGCTTTCCTTGTGAGGAAGAAGAGCTAGGTTGCATTGCAGAGGTTTGGGTAGGTTGGTGTTCAAATAACTCGCTGTTATCATCCAAATAGCTTAGCAGGGCATAGGTAATTTGATTTTTGGTGCGATTAGTATCATCGGTTCTTGCAATGCCCATACGCTCATCTTTTAAGGCTTTGTTTAGCCTAGCCGACTGATGAGTAATATCGCTATGGATGTCGGTGCCTTCTGTGGCAACCAATAACTCTTTCACCGCTTTTTCAAGCTCACCATTGGCTATGAGTTGTTTCAGTTCTTGGATGGAGGGCATACGCATTTTTGTTTATTTCTTCCCGATAACATATTGTTTTGCCATCCAATCTACAAAATGCCTCGAGATTATCCAATACCTATTTTGCAGCCACTTTTTCCATAAAAAGTTCGGGTTTTTCAATCATCTTAAACCCGTATTGCTCGTACAGTCCGTGGGCATCGGCGGTAGCCAAGCCCCAGCGGTACAAGCCCTGAAGTTCTTCTTGTTTCATAATAGCGTCCATCAGCATTTTGCTCAAGCCCTTTTTTCTGTGTTTTTCCAAAATAAACACATCCATTATCCAAGCAAAAACAGCATAGTCGGTGGCTACCCTGGCAAAGCCTACTTGTTGCTCTCCGTGGTAAACCCCAAAGCAAAAGGAATGCTCAATAGACTTCCTTACGGTTTCTATCGTTCTTCCCTTTGCCCAATAAGAATCATTGCTGAGGTAGTTGTGGATAAGCGAAATATCCAGTTTGCTTTTGTCTGTTGAGATGTAATATTCTTGGTTCATGAAAAGCTATTTTTGATTTTTTCATAAACCTACAAACTGTTTTCATTTCTTCAAGCTGCCCAACTCTACTTTTAATTCTACTCCACTAATTTTTCGGGCAAATGATTGTTCAATCAAATAGCATAGAATGTTTGATGCAGCTTCATGGCTTAATCCATCTTCATGAATGTTGGAAATGCAATTCCGTTTTTCATCGGTAAGCCCAGGCTTAGGGGCGTAGGTGGTATAAATTCCCATACTTTGCGGTGAAGAAAGTCCTGGTCTTTCGCCAATCATTACAGCAGTGAATTTTGCTTGGAGTAGTTCTCCGATCTCATCGGCTATGGCTACCCTTCCTTGCTCTACCAAGGCGATGGCAATTTTATGTGTTTCAACATAAGAGGGGAGCATTTTTTTTAAGACCTCTATTGCGTGGTAGTTTACCCCATTGGCAGAAAGTCCATCGCTAATGACAAAAACAATGTCGAATGTGGAGTTTTCTTTTCTTAGCTTAATGATGGATGTTTTAGCCAGTTTTCTTCCCAAGTCAGGTCTTTTCAAATATTCTTGCCTATTCGAAACTCTACTCTTTAATTTAAAAATAGGGATACCTGACTGGGCGAACTGTTGGGTAAATAGTTCGAGGTCCAAATTGGAATAGATGGCATCTTTGGCGTGAGCATGTGCCAGTTTAAATGCGAGTACTTCGTTGAGCGGGAGGCTTCCTCCTACATTTCCTAAGGCAATTCGGGCTTTTGTAAATTCTTTCAGGCTCGCCCAAGGGTCTTCTTGTGCGTGCTGATTTTTTGGTTTCAGACTCATTGTTTTAGTAGCTATTGAGTAGATAGTGAGAAGTTGCGATTGGAAGTCTGTTGCCGTTTTCGTCTAAAATTCCCATGGTCAAAAGCCATTGTTCAAACTCAGCTGCAGGCCGTTTGTGCAAGGCTTTGCGTAGGTACATAGCATCGTGGAAAGAAGTAGATTGGTAGTTGAGCATTATATCATCGGCGCCTGGTACGCCCATGATGAAATTGCAGCCGGCCACCCCCAAAAGGGTCATCAAGTTATCCATATCGTCTTGGTCGGCTTCGGAGTGGTTGGTATAGCAAACGTCCATTCCCATGGGCAAACCAAGGGTTTTGGCACAAAAGTGATCTTCCAAAGCCGCCCGGATAATTTGCTTTCCATCGTAAAGATACTCAGGACCAATGAAACCTACTACTGAATTGACCAAAAAAGGGTTGAACTTTCTTGCCACGGCATAGGCTCGGGCTTCACACGTTTGCTGATCTACTCCTTGGTGGGCATTTGCAGAAAGGGAAGAGCCTTGCCCCGTTTCAAAATACATTACTTGCTTTTCTTCAGCGCATCTCTTTAGGGAAATGGCTGCTTCGTACGCTTCTTCTAACAAGGAAAGGTTCACTCCAAAAGAAGAATTGGTTTGTTCTGTTCCGCCAATAGATTGGAAAACAAGGTCTACCGGAGCTTTATCAATAATTTGCAGCGTGGTGGTCACATGACTGAGAATACAACTTTGGGTCGGGATGTCGAACTTTTGACGGATACCGTCCAACATGTGCAGCAAATTAGCAACTACGTCAGGACTGTCGGTAGCGGGATTAATTCCAATGACTGCGTCTCCGCAACCGTACATCAGTCCATCAATAATACTGGCGGCAATCGCTTTTGGATCGTCCACGGGGCTGTTGGGCTGCAACCGCACCGAGAGCCTTCCTGCTTGCCCCACCGTTGTTCGGAATTTACTTTCCACCACACATTTTTGGGCAACGGCTATCAGATCTTGGTTGCGCATAAGCTTAGAAACTGCGGCAACCATTTCTGGTGTAAGCCCTGAGGCTAGTTCTTTGAGGGTTTTGTTATCGGCTTCGTTGGTGAGCAGCCAATCTCGGAATTGCCCTACAGTAAAGTGGGAAATTGGTTCAAAGGCTTCTTTGTTGTGCGAATCAACAATTAGCCGAGTGATTTCATCTGTTTCGTAGGGAATGATTGCTTCGTCGAGGAAATTTTTGAGGGGTGCATCGGCAAGGGCATATTGGGCAGCTACTCGTTCTTCGTTGCTTTCTGCGGCAATTCCTGCCAAGGCATCGCCCGTGCGGAAAGGGCTAGCTTTCGCCAAAAGTGTTTTGAGGTCGGCGAAAATGTAGTTTTTATTATGAACAGTAAATGTATATCTCATCTGGCATTAATAGAAATTCTAATAAACTAAAGCTACTGAAAAGGAAGGTTGAAAATTGGTTTTCCATATTAAGAAAAGTTGAAGCTTCTTGTCAGCAAAAAAAGAACTCAAGTCTTCCTGAATTCCGAAGGCGTTTTCCCCGTCCAGCGTTTGAAAGAGCGGATGAAGGTACTCGTATCGGCATAACTAAGGAGGTAGGCTACGTCGCCTATGCTCAGTTCTGGATTTGCAAGGTAGTCGATCGCAAAATCTTTCCTAAGCTCGTCAATCAGTTTTTTGTAAGAATATCCTTCGTTTTTTAGCTTTCGCTGAAAGGTTCTCACGCTCAGGTTCAAGTGCCCAGCAACTTGCTCCACTGTGGGGAAATGTGGTTTGATCAAGTTAACCACCGAACGCCTTACCACTTCGTAAAATCCATTTTCCAAATGCATTTTTTCCTGCTTGTCATGTGCATGATTCACAAGAACTTTCAGTAGTTCATAATCGCTGGTGACTACCTTTTCCTCCACCTGCCTTTTGCTCAAAATCAGCGCATTTTCCTTTTGTCCAAACTTAAGTGAAGTAGTGCCCAACACCCTTTCTAGCTCCGCTAAGTTGGTGGGGCGCTCAAATGTCAGCCATATTTCTTTAGGCGTTTGTTTGTGGAAAGTAAGCGACTGAAATTCCCGAATGGTAAATGCCAAATACCCATATAAAGTATGTATTACGCTAATGGGCGCTTGTTTTTCCCAAAGAGGATTGGGCTTCAAACTAAGTTTGAAATAGTCTTTTTCTTCTGAAAGCAGAGTGGGCAGTGCACTGCAACCAAGGTTTGCAAACTCACAACAATATTCGAGAGCTTGCTTCACTGTTTGGCTCGTTTGCGCAATTTGGACAATCAGCCCCGCTGCCGAAAGGTTCAAACTTTCCCCAGCATGCAGCCCAAAAAGTTCATCGTTCGTTTCTTCCACCGCTGCTTTTAACACCTCATTATATTCTTCGGCACTAAGCTTACAATCTTCTTTGTAAAGTTCCTTGGCAGGCTTTCCACTTAGGGCAATTAGTTTTTCCAAATCAGCCCCTTGCTGCGCGGCAAATTGGGCAAGGTTCAACACAAATCTTCCATTGAAATGCATGGGTTTAGAAATTAGAGGTTGGATGCTAGGAGTTAGTAAGGGTCTTGTAGTTTCATACAAGACCGAAGTTAATGATATTTTTAAAACTGGCGCGAAATGCCAATTGTTTGGCGCTTGTAGCAAACCTGCCATCCTAGATTTTCGCCATTTTAGTATTGAACATTAATTCTAAAAAGGAAATCATGAAAACATTACGGTCAGAAATAGTTATTGAAGCATCGGCAGCGAAAGTGTGGGAAGTACTGATGAACCACGAAGCATATCCTGAATGGAATCCTTTCATCAAAAAGCTAAGTGGAAATGTTGCTGAAGGAAATCAAATTGCGGTGATGATCCAGCCTGAAGGGAAAAGTGCGATGGATTTTACCCCGATTGTATTGAAAAATGAGAAAAATAAAGAATTTCGCTGGTTGGGAAAACTGTTTGTAAAAGGGCTTTTTGATGGAGAGCATTTTTTCAAACTCGAAAAAATAGATGAACAAAAAACGAAGCTGATCCATGGGGAGAACTTTAGCGGGGTAATATCAGGCGTTTTGCTTAATATGTTGGGGGAAAGTACCCAAAAAGGTTTTGAACAAATGAATGAAGCATTGAAGCTACGTGTGGAATCAGCTTATTCTAACATAGGAATTCCTGCAAATTAGTTTATAGACTCTTACTTTCTCAACAGGTTTTACGACCAGTTACGGGTTTCTAGTTTTATGAAAACCTTCAGTAGACGCAGATTGTATTGAGTTGCTTTAATAAGATGAAGACGACATTTTAATTTAGAGTGTAATGAGAAACGAAGAAAAAAACTTGAGGGGAGCTTTGATAGCTAATGCTGTTTTCAGTTTTATAAGCGGTCTATTGTTTATGGTTCTCCCTCAGGAACTTGCCCAACTTATGGGCTTGGCTTATCCAGACTGGCTAGTTTTTATTGGGGTTGGCCTGCTAGGTTTTGCTATTATTATTTTGCTGTTGCTTTTTAAGCCAAGGTTGATTCCTGGCCAAGTAAAGGCAATTACTTACCTCGATTGGGGGTGGGTGATTGGGAGCATGTTACTCATTTTAATAGATCCGCTATACTTCACGCTCAAAGGCTTGGTGATAGTGGCGATGTTGGCAATGGTGGTGGCTACTTTGGCTATTTGGCAGGGCAAGGCTTTGGGGAGGTTGTAGAAAGGTGCTTTTTTGAAATTAAATCTCGAAAACTATTGAATTAACCTATGGTTTTGCTTTTTTGTAGTTGGATATTAACAAATACAGGAGCATGACTTTAAAAGATTTTGAGAACGAAGTGGATCAAGTGATACTCGAAAGAGGGTATGCTTATTTTTTGGAAGGGGCGGTAGAGGATTTGGAAAATACAGGTAGGGGAAATTGGTGGGCGAACGTTCAGGGCATTGATGAATATGAAGTGGAAGTGAAGACCCGGCAGACCCAAATAAAAGAATGGGAATGCGAATGTCCGTATGATCATGGACCTGTGTGCAAGCATGTGGTGGCTGTGTTTTATGCTATCCGCGATAATATGGGTGTGGCAGCAAAGAGCAAAAAAGAGGTGAAGGCTGCCAAGAAGGGAAAAGACCCTGTCGAAGAAATTTTTAAAAAAGCATCGAAAGAGGAACTTCAAGCTTTTATAAAAGCACAGTTTAGGAGTTCGAAAGGACTTAAAAGTTCTCTTTTGGTACATTTTGCCGAGTTGACTACCAGCGACCAAACTGAAATGTACCGCACCATAGTTCAAAATATTTATAAAGGAGGGAAGGGGAGGAAAAGTTATATTGACCAAACTGCGGAGAACAAAATAAATAAAGGCCTGAAGGACTTGTTGAAGAAGGCGGAAAAGGCTTTTGCAAGTAATGACCTTCCTCAGGCTTTGGAAATCAGCAAGGTGTTGTTGGAAGAAATCCCTGGTATCCTAAGTAAGATGGATTATGGATCGGCTACGGGCCAGTTACTTGGCGATGCCCATAATTTGTTGATGAATATTGGAGAAAAAGCTCCTGCTATGCTCAAAGACGAGCTTTTTGGCTATTACTTGGAAGAATATCCAAAGCCCAAGTATAAGAAGCTTGGCTTTGGGCAAGCACTTCTTGTTTCTATGCAAGGCCTAATCACCACTAGTTCTCAAGAAAAGAAATTTTTTGATCTCCTTGACAAGGAAATAGCGAATGAGAAAATAGATCATTATATCATTCCTTTGGTTAAGCTGAAAGTGGTTTATCTGATGAATGCTAAAAAGGAAAAAGAGGCTTTGGCATTGATGGAAGAGAATATACGCTTTTCTGAATTCAAGGAAATGTTGATCAATCTTGCTATCAAGAATAAAAACTTTGCAAAGGCAAAATTTTGGTGCAATGATGTTATTGCTGAGGCAGAGAGGGGCAAAAATAATCGCTGGGGAAGAAACTTCAATTGGGAATCCATTCTATTGCGTATTGCCGAAGCGGAAAAAGACACGGCAACTATAAGGAAATGGGCAGAGTTTTTATTTTACAACGATAATTTTTTGGAGGGTTATTATGAATCGTTGAAAGGAGCTTATTCAAAAGAAGAATGGGTTGCAAAGCGAGATGAGGTTATCGGTAAGTTGCTCAAAAAGACAGAGGACAAAGAACCGTTTTGGGTCATTCGGGAGAGGATTCTACCGACCCTTGCCAGCATTTATACATCTGAAAAATTGTGGGATCAATTGTTTGAACTGCTCCAAGAGAATTTTAAAGACTTGAGGTTGGTTTTCACTTTTGGCGAAAACATATTCCCTTATAAACCGAAAGAAGAAGTATTTAGCATATTTGAGAAAAGCTTGAAGTATTACGCACAAGAAACAGGTAAAAGCATTTATAATGATGTTATTAGGATAATGAAGACAATTGACAAAATGGAAGGTGGTAATATCTTAGTGGATAAGCTCATCAAGCATTTTAGGAATATTTATTTTAGAAGGAGGGCTTTTATGGAGAAATTGGACAAGGCTTTTGCTGGAAGATGATTTTTATGTCTGGAGTAAAACGGATATGGTTTTTTTGAAAGGACAATTTTAGGAGCTATCTTGGGCACTTATTTTTTGCACCAACCTCTAAGCTTATAAAAACTCCCTTCCCATATTATTCGATTGGGCATTTTATTAATCAGCCTGATAACCGTACAGAGTTTGAAATAACTCGCTTTGAGGAAATGGAAGAACCTGAAATTGATAGGGTTCACAAGCATACATTTTATGAGATTTTGTGGGTAGATGAAGGTAACAGTTCCCAAACGATTGATTACCAAACCTACGAATTGGGTATGCAAAGCCTATTTTTTATTTCCCCTGGGCAGGTGCATGTATTTGAAGAATGGCAACCGCTCAAAGGCGGGACGATCCTATTTACCGAAGATTTTTTCTTGCTCAACCAGCAAAATAAGGATACCCTGTTTGAATTGAGTTTTTTGGACAATGTGTATACAAACCCTTGCCTAAAACTTTCAAGTACGGAGTTTGGAGAAGTGCGACGTACGATTGAATTGTTGATTAAAGAGAAAAACAGGCAAGAGCCAAGTCTTCAAATTTTACAGTCTTTGTTAAAAGTGTTGTTGCACCAAATTCAGCGAAGCATCGATACGCTATCGGGGGGACGGATTCCCAAAAGACAGCTCATTCTGTTCAAGCAGTTTAGACAATTGGTAGAAGAAAAGTTTGAGCAAAACGTGACAGCGAGTGATTATGCTGAGGAACTCAATGTCACCCAACATCACCTAAACCGGGTAGTGAAAGAGGTAACGGGCAAAACGGCAACCGAAATAATTCGGGCTAGAAGTATGCTAGAAGTCAAGCGGTTACTCACCTTTACCGACCTTACAATCACAGAAGTTTCGGCTTCATTGGGTTACTTCGATAGCTCTTACTTTGCCAAGTTATTTAAAAAAGAAACAGGAAGCTCCCCGAAGGGTTTTAGGAATGAAATGTCCGAAAAATACCGAAACTAGTATTGCTTGTTCTAGTCTGATTTTTAGTTTCCATCCACTTTTGTGACATCTAATTATTTACGAACATAAAAGACATTCATGGAAAAGAGAATTTGGTTAATAACTGGTATTTCGAGCGGGCTAGGTAAAGAAATAGCTGAAAAAGTAATGCTTAATGGTGATTTTGTGGTTGGGACTTTTCGCCAATCCTCACAGGTTAGTGCTTTTAACAAGGAAAATAATGGTAGTGCTTTTGCCATAAAAATGGATGTGGCCGATGCCAATGAGGTGCAAAAGGCTATAGAATTGATAACGGAAAAGTTCGGAAGGGTAGATGTATTGGTGAACAATGCTGGGTTTGGAATAGCGGGGGCAGTGGAAGAAACCAGCGAGGAGGAAACCAGAAAAGTGTTTGAAGCAAATTTTTACGGCGCTTTGCGAATGACTCAAGGTATTTTACCGCTTATGCGAAAGCAAAAGGCGGGACACATTATCCAAATTTCATCTCATTCAGGTTTCAAATCATTCCCGGGATTTGGGATTTATAGTGCGAGCAAGTTTGCATTGGAAGGTTTTAGCGAAGCTGTGGCAATTGAAACTGCTCCTCTGGGAATTAAGGTAACCATTGTCGAGCCAGGTCCGTTCCGAACTGATTTCGCTGGAAGGAGTTTTGCCTTGGCAGCAAGGGAAATAGCAGATTATGCAGGTACTGCGGGTGTTTTTCGACAAAAAATAAAAGGGGTGGACGGAAAGCAAGAAGGTGATCCGAAAAAAGCAGCACAAGCTATTTTTGACTTGGTTGGTTTGGAAAACCCTCCGCTGAGGTTGCCGCTTGGAAAAATAGCTGTAGGAACTTTGCAGGCAAAATTAGATTCTGTTCAAAAAGATGTGGACGGGTTTAGAGAAATTGCGGAAAGTGTGGTGTTTGAATAAGGGGAATAAATTCTGGCCTGTTGCAATCCACAGCAGACCAGAATTGTTTTTTACTCATCGCGTAAGCAATCTACAGGATTGAGCAATGCTGCCCGTATAGAGTGGAAGCTGATAGTGAACAGGGCGATGGCTGCTGCCAGTACCGCAGCTACTACAAATACCGTTGGTGTCAAAATTGTTCTGTACTCAAAGTTTTCCAACCAGTTGCTAGTAAGC
The DNA here is from genome assembly GCA_034044135.1 of Flammeovirgaceae bacterium SG7u.111. Lineage (NCBI taxonomy): Bacteria > Pseudomonadati > Bacteroidota > Cytophagia > Cytophagales > Flammeovirgaceae > Flammeovirgaceae bacterium SG7u.111. The sequence goes on from CP139021.1 coordinate 532,447, forward strand.
CAATAAGCAAGCGGCCAAGCCAACAAATTAGCTATAAGTACAAGTTTCATGAATTCGGTAGAAAGCATTAGAATGATGCGGGGAATGCTGGAACCCAATACTTTTCGGATGCCAATTTCCCTTGTGCGCTGCTCGGCTATGAAAGCAGCTAAGCCAAACAAGCCTAGGCAGGCGATGAACACAGCCAGCCAGGCAAAGCCTGTGATGAGCTTGGAAAAATGGACTTCGTTTTCGTAAAGCTGGGCAAATTCTTCATCGAAAAAGGTGTATTCAAAAGGATCGGTTGGATAGACTTCTTTCCATGTCTCTTCGATCTTTGCCAGAGTATTTTCCATCCCATTGGTCGCAACTTTTGCCACCACTCTGTTTGGGCTAGGGTTGTTCACAATCACTAGTGGCTCAATCTTGTGGCGCATGGAGGCAAAATGAAAGTCTTGCACCAAGCCAACAACGGTATATTCCGTTTGCCCAATGTTCACTTTTTTGCCCACAGGATTTTCCCAATCAAAAGAACTTGCAGCAGCTTGGTTCAAGATCATGGCTGCATCCTCGTCCGTTTGGAAATCTTTGGAGAAGTTTCTTCCTTCTAGTATTTCCATTTTCATGGTCGGGATGAATTGTTCGTCGCATGACATGATGCTATAGATCCACGGATCATCGTCGGAAGTGTAACCTTCGGGAATTACCCTCGTTCTGCCAAAGCCCTGGCCTGGAAGTGAAGATGCCCTACCGATGTCGGAAATTTCAGGATAAGCTTTGAGAGCAGTCAAAAATTCCTCCCCTTTTTCGCTCATTTCTCTGTTGTTGAACCTGAACTGGAGCACCTGTTCCTCGTCAAAGCCTTTATTTTTCGATTTGATATAATCGAGCTGGTTATAGACCGTAAGCGCACCAATAATCATGACGATAGAAACGGCAAATTGGGAAACCACCAAGATCCTACGCAAGGCAGCTCCCTTTCTGCTGGTAGCAAATTTACCTTTCAGCACTTGGGTAGGTTGGAAAGCCGTGAGCATAAAAGCGGGGTAAATACCGGCAAGAATACCTAGTAATAAAACAAAAATGATAATTCCTCCCACAATCAGGGGAGAGGAAAAGATGAAATTGAGAGCTGTTCCGTTGATGGGAAGCTCAACAAAACTATCCACTATACCAACGGTGAGCAAAGCGATGATCATGGAAAACAGACACATAAGAATGGCTTCGCTCAAATGCTGGAAAATTAATTCGCCACGCCTTGAGCCTAGCACCTTCCTTATTCCTACTTCCCGTGCACGTTTGGCAGAGCGGGCTGTAGTGAGGTTCATGAAGTTAAATGCAGCGATGATGATCACAAAAATGGCGACTGCCCCTAGCGAAAATACATAATCGAGGCTGCCTTTGTTGTTGTTCATGCCATCAAACAAAACGCCTTCCGATTTGAGGTGCGTATCTGCGAGGGGTTGCAGCGTAACTTTGAAGTTGCTCCCCACCTCGTGCGCTCGGATAATTTCCTCCATTTTGGCTTCCACTGCTTCTTCGCTGCTTGCATCGTTCAGCACTGCATACGAACTCATACTGATGTTGTTCCAAGAGTTGAGGTATTGCATCAGGCTGGTGTCGCTCTCGGCAGCTACCATGGCTACCATTACATCCATGGTGAGGTGAGTAGGCAGGTCAGAATCTGCCATAATACCCACTATTTCGTAGTCATTATCATCGTTCATTCTGAAGCTTTTGCCCATGGCTGTAGCAATATCTCCAAATGTTTTTTTTGCCATAGCCTCGGTCATTACTGCGGTGTATGGTTTTTCAAAAGCAGTATTTTCGTCGCCTTCTATCAACTGATAATTGAAAACATCGAAAAAGCCATCTTCTACGTAGAGCAAGTTTTCGGCAAAGAACTTTTTGTCTTTGTGCTGTAGCATTGTCCTCCCATTGCTGTTGATCCTCACCGTTTTTTCTACCTCGGGCAATTCGTCTTGCATAGTTGGCGCCAAAGCAGGGAGGGTAATCCCCACCAAGTTGCTCGATACGCCAAGTGCCTCGTCGATAGTGAGCACCCGAAATGTCCTTTTAGAATTGTGGTGGTGCTTGTCGTACGAAGTTTCGTGTAGTACATACAGGAGGATGAGCAAGCAACAAGCCATCCCGATGGAAAGCCCTACGATATTGAGCAGGGAGGTTTGGGCTGAGCGGCGGAGATGCCTAATAGCGGTAACGAAGTAGTTTTTCAACATGGTTTATGTAAGTTGGGGTTGACACTTGTTTCAAATACTATCAAATTAGACTTTCCCTTGTTGCTATTCAAGAGTAACTTTTTCGAGTGGGGATTTTTTTTGATGGGAGGTGTGTGGTGGGAAAGTTTATTTGGGAAACAATAAGCGAATATGGCTTATTAACATATTAAAGGAGTATAAGTAAGGCATTAAAGTAGGTTTGGAATACAACAAACTACAAACTATCTTTGGACAATTAGAACCACATCATATTAACCTTCCTCAACCCATAGGAATCTTCCTTCCCTTTTGCTTAGGGTATACTTTCCGTAAGGTATTTTTTGATTCACAATCAGCTTTTATACAATTATGAAGATGAGAAAACTAATTCTAATTACTTTTTTAGCATATCTAGGTCAGGGGCTTGCCTACTCCCAAATAATATTCGAGCAAGGGTATTTTATTGATAATGACGGGAAGAAAACAGAGTGCTATATTAAAAATTTGGACTGGAAGAATAACCCTACGAAATTTGAGTACAAACTAGCGGCAACTGGCGATATTCTACATGCTTCTATTAAAACAGTGAAGGAGTTTGGAGTAGCACCTCGTATCAAATATCAACGGTTTACTGTGGAGATAGATAAAACACCAAGCCAACTTAGCGACCTAGACCAAAATAGATCTTATAAGTTTGAGAAAGCTACCTTGTTTTTAAAGCCTTTGGTAGAGGGAATGGCGAATCTTTATCTGTACGAAGCGCCCAAGTTTAGGAAGTACTTTTTTAGTGTGGATGGCTTAAGCATAGAGCAGTTAAGGTACAAACAGTATTATGCGGAAGAGGGTAATATAGGGGAAAATGAGGCATATAAACAGCAACTAATAGCCTATATGCCATCAGCCAACATTTCGAAGGTAGAGATCATGAAATTAGACTATAAGGAAAATGATTTGATAAGGATATTCAATAAGTATAATAGGGAAGAAACTGGTGGAGAGTATGTAGAAAAAGAGGTTGAAAAGACCTTGACATCTTTCAAAGTTAAGGTTGGCCTAGAGTATTCTAGCTTGAAGATAGATAGTTATTTAGTACCAAATAAGTTATACGACCTTGGGAGTACGGAAAGTATGTGGCTAGGAGGTGAATTTGAAGTGGTATTGCCTTTTAACAAAAATAAATGGTCTCTTTTGGTTGAGCCGGCTTTTAAGAGTATGAAATTTCAGACTTCTGAAGGAAAGGCAGTGTACCAGTCATTTGATTTGGCATTTGGTCCGAATACTTATTTTCATTTGAGTGAAAAATCGAAGTTGTTTCTTAGGGGTGGTGCTGTTTTAGGGTTCACTTTAAACGGAGATAACCAAGTTGAAGTAAGCAGACCTTTGAAGTTAGATTTAACAGAGGTAAAAGGAAGTTTCTTTTGGGGGTGTGGTTTTGCTTTCGATAAGTTGAGTATAGAGTTGAGAAGGAACAGTAGAGGTGTTTTGGATAATTATAACGATTGGGCTTCAAAACTGACATCCACGGGGTTTATATTGGGCTATAGGTTGTAGGCATTTATTTGAGAACCCTTCGATGTTTCAAAAGAGTTGGAATGAGAATAGATAGGTGTTTTTTATCATGTATTTGTGAACTTTAAGAGGCCTCACTAATCGGTAAAGCTTTTTTTTAGCCAATCTTTTTTAGGAAAGTGAATATTCAATTAAGAAAAATAGAAGAAAGGGACTTTCCCGCCCTCATTGAATTGTTCAAGGAGTTTGCGGCGCTTGAAAAACGCCCTGAGAAAATGGTGAATTCCGTAGAGCAAATGAAGAAGGACAAAGAACTTATTAATGGTTTTGTGGTGGAGAGAGAGGGAGAAATCATAGCATTTATTACGTTTTATTTCATTTACTTATCGTGGACGGGCAAGGTGCTTTACATGGACGATTTGTATGTGACGCAAGAGAACAGAGGAAATGGACTAGGATCGAGGCTTATAAACGAAGTTATTTCATATGCTAAGCAGGAAAGGTGTAAGAAAATGCGTTGGGGCGTTTCGAATTGGAACAAAGCAGCTATTGATTTTTACAAAAACCTAGGTGCGGAAATAGATGAAGTGGAATTGAATTGCCATTTAAATTTGGCAGAAAGGGGGTAAAACAGCTATTGCGTGTAGATAGCTGGGTTATTTTTATTAATTTAAGCTATAATTCAGCTACAATTACTACTATTTACCTCTAACAAAAAATCAATGAAAGAACCAGCTTTAATTCGCAATCGGAGAAGATTTCTGAAACAAGCTATGATAGGAACAACAAGCGCACTTGCTTTGCCTACATTAGCAGCAGCTTCAATTCCTTCAAAATCAACTAGCTTACCCGAGTTTAAATCTGCATTATCTGCTTTTGTCCCAAACGAAGAAAAGTACTGGGAAATGGTGAAAAAGCAATTTACCACAGATGAAAATCTGACGGTAGTAAATGCAGCTAATTTATGCCCCAGCCCCTATTTTGTAAGTGAAAAGGCTACGGCGTTACTGCAAAAATTACAAAGTAATGTTTCATTCCAGAACAGGTCTGTTTTTAGTGAAGAGAGAGAAATAGCCTTGACCAAGTTGGCTAGCTATCTCAATTGTACTCAACCTGAAGTTGGCATCACAAGAAATACATCTGAGGCTAATAATATCGTAGTGCATGGTTTGGACTTGGGAAAAGGAGATGAGGTGGTGCTATGGGAACAAAACCACCCTTCCAATGGTACTTCTTGGGAAGAACAGGCGAAAAGGTTTGGTTTTAAAATAGTTTGGGTCAAGTTACCCTCCAACCCATCATCGAAAGAAGAACTGATTAAACCTTTTGCCGAGGCGATCAATAAGAATACACGAGTGCTTACATTTTCACATATATCAAATGTGTCGGGCATTGCACTGCCAGCTAAGGAACTTTGTGTCCTTGCAAGGGAAAAAGAAGTGCTAAGTTTGGTAGATGGTGCACAGTCGTTTGGTATGTTGGCTATTGATGTAAAAGATTTAGCCTGTGATTTTTATACGGGAAGTACCCACAAATGGCTGATGGGTCCATTGGAAAATGGCATTATTTACATGAAAACCGAAATGATTGATAAGGTGTGGCCTAGTATCATCACTGCTGGCTGGAAACCTGACAGTAATACCGTTGATGAGAAATTTTGTAAGCTTGGGCAGCGGAACGAGACCACAGCTTCTGCCATAAGCGATATTTTGGATTTTCATTTGTCCATAGGCAAAGTACAGGTAGAGGAACGGGTACGCGAACTTAATAGCTATTTAAAGGGAAAACTAGTCCAAAAACTGAAGAATATTGAATTTGTAACACCTATTTCTTCAGAGTTGAGTGGAGGGGTGACTATCTTAAAAATTCTTGGCAAAGAACCTAGAGAGGTATTTGCCAAACTTTATCAGGATTTTGGTATTGCCTGTGCACCTACTGGAGGCTTGCGTTTATCTCCAAATATCTACAACACCAAATCCGACATAGATAGGGTAGTGGAAGCGCTAGTTCAGATTGAAAAAGGATAATTGATTTTCAAAATATCTGTATAACTTATTAAACCAAAAGCTCCATCTAGTTATGGAGCTTTTGTATTTGAGTAGTTGATCAATTAGAAAATGTATCAGTGTTCGTCCGAGTATTTAGCTAATACAACTAGGTAAAGTTGAATTACCACCTGCCATTTGACTAAAAAGGCTTGATGATTAGGGCAAAAGAGCTTAAAAAAAATGTTTTTTTTCTAAAATTCTGACAAGGATTAGAAATAGTTGAAGTATGCATTATTCAAAAAAAGCTGAAAGTCTTGTATTTCTTTTCCCAATTCCCCAATTGGATTCCCTATTTGGTAAAATGCAATTAATATAGATCAGTCCCAGAAATATGAATAAAATCCCGTTTTGAGCGTTATAACAGTACAATTACCTACCAAACCAATCCATTGTTTATCCTACTTACCGAAAATAAAACAACTTTAATCGGGTTGTTTTAGGTCTTCTATCGAATTTGAATGCCTAAAAGCCGTTTTTCGGTACATCACTTGCATTTACACTTATTAAATGAATATCCACCAGTTATTTTTCTTCTTGCAAGGAATTTGAACTGTTTTTATTCGAAACGGGCTCAAAAATTACATCGAGCTATTTTGACAAAAGGTATAGAGATCAAAAATAAACTAATGGACATGGATCAGAAAGAATTAAATATCACAGGAGAAAAAGCCAACAAGATGGGGATCAATAAGGTGATCTTGCTTATTGCTCCTGCGCTTCTTTTGGTGATGAGCTTTTATACCATTTCTCAATTGAACAGTGAGATTGCTACGTATGTAAGCACTCCTAAATATGGTAATAGCCAAACTCGATCTTATACAGAGCAAGAAATCAAAGTAAAAGACGGAGAATATGAATACAAATATGTATTCAAAGACCATAAAGATAACCTAGTGACTTGGGACTGGAGTCTTAGGAAAGAGTTTGTAGATGAAATGAGTGAATCGTTTGGTGTGCCTGTTTCCGATGCTCAAGCTGGAGGTTCTGCTCAAGATATCGTGAACAGAAAAATGGCTATCAAAACAGGTCTGTTTTATGAAGCAGATGGTAAAATAGAACCAAATTATAAGGCAATAGCTGATGTTCATAATATAGTCGCCTCTCCTCTTTATACTCTTTCGGAAGAATATGCAAAAGAAATAGGTGGGAATAGGTTGGATCAAATTGAGACATTGCTCAAGTTTTGCCAAGACATGCCTTACCGCGAGCCACCAGAGAATTACAATGGAAGGTTGATAAAAGGAGTATTTCCCCCATCAATAAGCTTGACCAAAGGCTGGGGAGATTGTGACACCAAAGCGATGATTTTTGCGAGTGCACTTAAGAATAGTGAGGTGTTCAAACTGGTAGTGATTTATTTGCCAAACCATGTGCTGATAGGTGTAAGAGGCGTTCCAAGACCTTACCAGACTGCCGTAAAATTTAGAGGTGAGAGCTACATTGTATGTGACCCTTCTGGTATTAAAAGATTAAGGTTTGGGGAAAGACCTGAAAATGCTGGTCCAATTCAAATGATAAGGGCTATTTAACATTTATTTACTATTTTTGTTGGGTACTTAATAACAGGACAAAAGACCTCGTGTTTTTTGTCCTGTTGTTTTTGTTTTTTAATTAACTTGCTCTTATTAAATTAAGTGAATCCAACCAAACTACGCCTAATAAGTTACCAATGTGGAAGAAACAACACCTGTTTTAGATAGTTGTTGAAAATGATTTAGGTGTATTTTTTTACAAAACAAGCAGTGGTGTGCTTACTATCAGAAGAAAATTATGCCCAAAGTATTAATAGTAGATGATGATCCTTCGTTTTGCCTAATGCTCAAAAAGTTTCTTGAGAAAAATGGGTACGATGCCAAGGAAGTGTTGACGGCAAAGAGTTGCCTGCAATTGTTGATTACAGATGGGGATTTTGACATCATACTTATAGATTTTAGGCTTCCCGATTTAAATGGCCTTGAACTTCTCAAGGAAATAAAGAAAAAGAAACCGCAAGTTCCCGTAATCTTGATGACCAGCTATGCGAATATCCGCACAGCGGTAAAGGCAATGCAAATGGGGGCTTTTGAATATGTAACGAAGCCGATCAACCCAGATGAAATTTTAATTTCCATAAGGGAGGCGCTGGAAACTGGAACTGAAGAAGTAGCAGAACCAGCCAAAGCGGGGAAGGCAAAAGATACGAACACAAGTAAAAGACCCCCTCTTCCTAAATTCCAGTTTATTGAAGGAAACAGTTCCGAGGCGCTCGAAATCAAGAAATATATTGATTTGGTAGCCCCAACTAACCTTTCAGTAATTATTCATGGAGAGAGTGGGACGGGAAAAGAGTATGTTTCTCGTATGATCCACCAGCATAGCCGCCGATCAGATAAGCCATTTGTGGCTATTGACTGTGGGGCACTTTCAGAAGAGCTTGCGGCAAGTGAGCTTTTCGGTCATTTGAAAGGTTCGTTTACAGGTGCTATCAACGATAAAATAGGGCAATTTCAAGCTGCAAATGGCGGTACCTTGTTCCTAGATGAAATTGGTAACCTTTCATATGAAATTCAAGTGAAATTGCTGAGGGCTATCCAAGAAGGCATGGTGAGGCGGATAGGCAGCAACAAGGATGACGCAGTTGATGTAAGGATTATAGCTGCGACCAACGAGGATCTTTCTGAAGCTGCAAAAAGAGGGGATTTTAGGGAAGATCTTTATCATAGGCTCAACGAGTTTATGGTGATAGTTTCGCCACTGAGGAAAAGAAAGGATGATATAGGGCTTTTTGCCAAGCATTTCTTAGAGCGCTCAAATATGGAGTTGGAGAAGGATGTGAAAGGTTTTGACTTTGAGGTAATGCAAAAGTTCTTAGGGTATACCTGGCCTGGAAACCTTCGTGAGTTTAAAAATGTAATCAGAAGAGCTGTTTTGCTCACTCAAGGTGATTTAGTGATGTTGGAAAGCTTACCTGCTGAAATCATAAACCCTCCAGCAGAATCAGTTGCAAGTGCTCCTGAGCAAGAGACTGCTGTCCCTTCTGCAAACTCAGGTACGAACCTGAAAGAGATGATAGAGCGAAACGAGCGGGAAACGATTGTCCGAACGCTTGAGCAAGTGAAGTATAATAAATCGAAAGCTGCTAGACTTTTGAATATTGATAGAAAAACTCTTTACAATAAACTTAAGCAATACGGCATAGATGCTTAGCTAAGCCTATTTGCTTAGTGCTTATTCAGTTTTTTTAGTACATTTAGTAGGAAAAGCTTCTTTTTTAGAAAGGGGCTTTTCCTATTTTTTTGCCTAATACCAACATCGCAACTTATAAATAATATGAAAAAGAAAAATAACCTCGGGACATCAACACGAAGATCATTTATCAAAACTACAGGTACAGCAGCTTTGGGCTCAACCTTGGCTTTCAATATTATTATATCTAAAACTGTGTATGCTGGAAATAGCGATACCATAAAAGTAGGTTTGATAGGCTGCGGGGGAAGAGGTACAGGAGCTGCAAGCCAAGCATTGAATGCAGATGATAACGTGGTGCTCACAGCCATGGCAGATATATTTGAAGATAAACTGAAAAGCTCTTTGAAGAACCTGAAAAAGGAGCTTGATAAGAAAGTAAAAGTCGATGAAGACCATCAGTTTTTGGGCTTCGATTCCTATAATAAATTACTAGCAAGTGATGTTGATATGGTCATTTTGGCAACTCCTCCAGCCTTCAGGCCTGATCATTTGGCTGCTGCCGTAGAAGCAAGAAAGCATATTTTCTGTGAAAAACCTATGGCAGTAGATGCTCCAGGATTTAGGAAAGTGCTGGAAAGTGTGCAAAAAGCGAAGGATAAAAAGCTTTCTCTCGTTTCGGGGTTTTGTTGGAGGCATGACTTCCCCAAACAAGAGGCATTCAAACGAGTACTTGATGGAGAAATAGGTGAAGTGAGGAGTATTTACAATACCTACAATACAGGTGAGCTTTGGAGTAAACCTATGGAAAAAGGTTGGAGTGAAATGGAATATAAAATGCGTAACTGGTTGTATTATAATTGGCTATCGGGAGATCATATAGTAGAGCAGGCGATCCATAGCGTAGATATGATGAGTTGGGCGATGGGCGACGAGATTCTTCCGGTAAGCTGTACGGGAACAGGAGGGCGTCAGCAGCGAACCGAAGAGAAGTTTGGCCATATTTATGACCATTTTGCAATTACCTATGAATATGAAAATGGTGCAAAAGGATTTCATATGAGCCGCCAGCAAAAGTTCTGCGACAGGAGCTACGCCGTGGATATGAACGGGACAAAAGGTCGGGCAATTGTCGATTGCATTAAACGAATTCATAGGGTTGAAAATGGAGAAACGTGGAACTATAGAGGAGAAACCAATAATATGTACCAAACCGAGCATGATGTGCTTTTTGCTTCAATAAGAAAAGGAGATGCGGTGAATGAGGGAGTGAGGATGGCGAACAGCACCATGCTGGGAATTATGGGAAGAATGGCAGCTTACACAGGCAAGACTGTCACTTGGGAGGACGCGATTAAGTCGACAGAAGTGCTAGGTCCCAAAATTGACGAGTACAGTTGGGAATTGGAGTGGCCAACTACGCCAGTGGCAGTACCTGGAGTCACCAAATTCTTCTAGAACGTTACCCCTATTTATACCAGCTTCAACAACAGAGCTGGCAATTGGTTTTCTTCCTTTCAATTTCTTTATACCAATAGAATGAAACCTCAAATCTCTCGAAAAACCTTTCTAAGGTATGGAGTTGTAGCAGCTTCATTGCCTTTTTTTCCAACTGCTCTTACCGTTTGTGCTAAAGAAAACAAGGCTGCGTTTAGCCCTTTGGCAGGAAAGTTAAAAATAAAGAAATCGTTGAAATATGGAATGGTGCAAGAAGGCGATTCTGTGATGGACAAGTTCAAGTTATTGAAAGAAATTGGCTACGATGGCGTAGAGTTGGATTCACCCAATGACTTGGATAAGAACGAAATACTGGAAGCAAAAGCAGCAACTGGCTTAGAAATACCCGGTGTGGTGAATTCTGAACATTGGAAGTCACCGCTTTCTCACCCTGATGCTGATGTAAGAAAAAAATGCGTAGATTCGATGATAACAGCATTGCACGACTGTAAAGCCTATGGCGGAACTACGGTCTTGTTGGTAGCAGGAATGGTCAACGAGAATATTTCCTACAAGGATGCTTATAATCGCTCTCAGGAAGAAATCAAAAAACTGATTCCCATCGCTGAAGAAACAGGGATCAAGATTGCCATAGAAAATGTATGGAACAATTTCTTGCTTAGCCCACTAGAAGCAGCAAGGTTTGTGGATGAGCTAGAAAGCCCAATGGTGGGCTGGTATTTCGATGTGGGAAATGTAGTGAGGTATGGTTGGCCAGAGCACTGGATTCAGGCTTTGGGAAGTCGGATAATGAAGCTCGATATCAAAGAATACAGCAGGAAAATTCAAAAAGAAGAGGGTATTTGGAAAGGCTTCGGAGTGCCAATTTTGGAAGGTGATTGCAATTGGGCAGTAGTGGTTGATGCTCTAGAAAAAGTAGGTTATACCGAAGGTTGGGCTTCTGCCGAGGTAAAGGGAGGCGATAAAAAAAGATTGGTCGATATTTTGGAGCGCATGAAAACAATTTTTAGCTAACCTGTCTTATCTTCAAGTTTCTTTAAAAGGAGAACCAATTAATTTTTTAGATGAAAAGATTTAATGAGTTATTACACTCAAATCGAGAGAACAAGTTTTTGCCTTTTACCATTGCTCTTGCCTTTATTATCTTGTTTGAACCGTTTTTAGATGGAATCCAGACTAGTTTTCCCATAGTCAATACGTTGATCATGCTATCGCTTGTATTAGGAGTTTATAGCATTGGCTATGGGAGGGTAATGCTTAGTTTTGTCATCGTTTTAGTTGCTCTTACCATTGTTTTTAGCATATTGAAAGATGTTCTTCAGATGCGTATTTTTGGACTGCTTCAATACGGCTGTAATATCTTGTTTTTTGGTATTGCCGATTATCGCCTCATTAAATTTGTAGCAAAAAGTAAAAATGTAACCGCAAATATCATCTATGGAGCTATTTGTGGTTATTTGCTTATGGGTTTTATAGGGGCGATGTTGTTTGATGTTTTGACAACCATAGCTCCAAATTCTCTCGACTTTCCTTATACAGATCAGCCTGGCTTTCATGATTTTTTGTACTTCAGTTTTGTTACCCTTTCTACATTAGGCTATGGCGATGTAACTCCCGCTGCGGAAGTGGCACAGTCTCTTTCCATCTTGCTTAGTGTCACAGGACAGATGTATCTTACTGTTTTGGTTGCAATGCTGGTAGGCAAGTACCTTAATGACCAAAATTCAACGAAATAAACCCTTTTTGTTAACACTTGTAAAAAATGATCATTGTTTTTTAGCGTTACTCTTGAGTAATCAATCAGCCCGCAATGCGGACTACTATTAACTACTTAAGTTTATGGCTAACAAAAACAAATTGTCATTTTATAGAACACTGTTGGTTGCCGCCTTTGTTTTGGCAGTTTCCATTCCAAGTTTTGCGCAAGAAACCGAGACAGGGTCAGAAGATTTTGCTTCTTCTTTTTTCGATGACGAGCCCAAAAAAAAGGTAAGAGCACCTGAAGAAGGCGAGGATATGGGTGAATATGCACTCAGCTCTTTGGATAGCATGAATGTGTTCCGTACTAACTTTGGTATCACACAGGTGGGCGATCAGAAGTTTTTCGGGCTGAGGCTCCAACCAGAAATAGCCCTTGGCAAGCTAGGGTTTGGTTTAGATATTCCCGTGCAGTTCAATATGGAAGATGGTTCGTTCAGGACAGATGAATTCAAGGATGGCACAGGTGTATTGAGAATGGTTCGCTATGCAAGGTACGGTGTAAAAAGGCGGGATCCGGTTTATTTGAGAGCGGGTGACCTTACGGGAGTTTACCTAGGTTATGGTTCTCTTCTGAATAACTATACAAATTCGGTGAGTTTCGATAAGAGAAAAATTGGTCTGAACTACGATATCAAAATAGGAAAGCTAGCCGGTATCGAAGGAATGTACAGCGACCTTAACTTATCTTCTTTCAACCTAATGGGGATAAGACCATATGTAAGACCATTTGCCAAAATGCCAATTCCTGTTGTTCGCTCGCTAGAGATAGGCGGAACCTATATGCTCGATAAAGATAATACTCAAATTTCTTCTACGGTAGATAGCATGCAAGTAACCTATGGCAATGCATTTATTAAAGATGGAATGAAAGCTTGGGGTGCAGATTTGGGCGTAACATTCTTGAAAATCCCTTTTATTACTGCTATGGGTTCTATCCAATATTCAAAATTGCTCAAGAACGAGTCAGACTCTCTGGCAAATTACTTTGGCAGCCTTCCTTCGGAAGATATTATTGGAACTCCACTTGAAGATGGTTACCAGTCGGGAACGGGGTTAAGTATTGGCGTTAATGCTAAGGTGAGGTTCATTGCCAATATTTTTAGTTTGGATATTGGAGTAGATAGGTTGTGGTATTCTGATCATTACCTTCCTCAGTTTTTCGATGCGGTGTATGAAATGAATAAAGATGCCAAGGTACAACAATTAGGCTTTGCCAAAAGCATGAAAGGTATTTATGGAAATATGACCTTCAATTTACTTGACAAGGTAAGAATTGGTGGTAGCTTGCTTTACCCTGATGAAATTAGTGAAGAAAACCCTGCTACTGTACGAGTAAATGCCGAGGTGGTAAATTTATTCGAAAAGTTGATCTTGAAGGGAAGTTACATCAAAGGTAATCTAACTTCACTTGACGATGCACTTGTGCTAGATGATCGCTCTTTGGCGACAGTAAGAGCTGCTTATAGGTTGTACAAAGTATTAGTTGTAGGCGTTGATTATCACTGGACTTTCGCAAAAGTAGCAGATGGTTCATATCAACTTACCGATCATGTTACCCCTTATTTTGGATTGAATATTCCGTTGAATTTTGGAGGAAAGAAATCAGTCCCTGAGGAAAAAGAATAGTATAACTTTTATATGAAATGCAAAAGACGATGGGATAACCCCATCGCCTTTTTGTGTTATGAATTACGTAAATATTAATTTTTCCCACCCAGTAGCCTTTTAGATAAACCAAAAGTTGCAAATAGCTGCCCTTTGCTATTGTTTTGAAAACCTTTTTAGGTATTATGCAATCACAACTTTTACCAAATACTGAAATGAGCTGTTTTGTTAAACAATCATTCTTTGTTCATTTTTTTTACAAAATTAGCTATTGAGTATCTGTTAAAAACAAACATTTTCGAATGGAACAAACCTTAATGGCCATCGGGTTTCTGTTGGCAGCATACTCCGTGGTTGGTAATGACGTAATCCAAACCCTTGGTACTTTTCTTAGCTCCAATAGCAAACAAAAATGGTGGGTTCTTTGGCTTTTTGCAGGAAGTATTCTTACGGTTGTGCTGGTATATGGCTGGTTGAATTACAATGGGGATGTTTCGTATGCCCGCCTTTCTAAGGTGAATTTGCCCGTACCGTTCCACTGGTGGTATGTATTGCCTCCTTTGGTGCTCATGGTCATCACCAGGTTTGGAGTGCCTGTAAGTACCACCTTCCTTATTCTGAGTGTATTTTCATCTTCTACGGTAATTGGCAAAATGATTACAAAGTCGGTAATTGGCTATTTGCTGGCATTTGCCGTGGCTATCGTGATCTACTTTATCATCGCAAGGTTTGTAGAAAAGTGGTTCATCGACAATAAGATGAATACCGGTAAAAAATATTGGACAGTTCTTCAATGGCTTTCCACGGGTTTTTTGTGGAGTCAATGGCTTATTCAGGACCTTGCCAATATCTATGTATTCCTCCCTCGCCCACTTCCTGTCGAATACTTAGTGGCATCTTTAGCTGCTATTTTAGGGTTGCTTGCTTATATATTTTACAACAGAGGGGGAAGTATCCAAAAAATCATTACCACCAAAACGAATACGGCTGATATCCGTTCGGCTACCATCGTCGACTTTATCTATGGCTTTATTCTCTTGTTTTTCAAGCAGATGAGTAACATCCCGATGAGTACCACTTGGGTTTTTGTAGGTTTGCTCGCAGGTAGGGAGTTCGCCCTTACCTTTAGATTAGCGCATAGAGAATCGAAGGGCATGTATATTATGGTTCTTAAAGACTTGGGTAAGGTATTGCTTGGCTTGGTAGTGAGTACCATTTTAGTAGTGCTTATCAAGCAATTGGAGTCTTAGAAAGTGAAACAAAGCAGGCTGATCCATAGATCAGCCTGCTTTGTTTTCAATGTAATTTTGAAAGTCTTCTAAGGTATCGATATCCTTTGCCGCCTCAGGAAAAGGGATGCTTTGAATATCATCAGGGTTTGCTTTTACAATTAACTTTGCTCCTTTGTTCGCATTAAGCTTTAGCAAATCTGAGAAATACTTTTTCTTTAGTAAGATGGGCACGCCCACTATTTCCGAATAAGAAGAAGCGATAATACTTTTCTTGCTTGTTGAGGCAAGCTTTTGAAGAGCATTGATATGCTTCGAAGTCACAAAAGGTTGGTCTGCGAGCAGGAGCAAAACGGCATCCGTTTCAGGGTTCTGCTTCAAGGCAGATGCTAAGCCTGAGTTTATGGAACTGCCCATGCCATTTTCCCAGTTTTTGTTTACTACAATTTGAACAGGAAGGCTAGCCAAAACCTCTGTACAAGCTTCGGCATTTGCTCCCAATACCACAGTTACTTTTGTATTATCAGCGCTCAAAGCTGTTTTTGCGACACGCCGAAGCATAGGCTGCCCATTGACGGGCAAGAGCTGCTTTGGTTTTCCCATTCGAGAAGATTGTCCCGCAGCTAAAACTACTATGGAAAGCTTACTCTTTGACATTCAGAATATCGTTTAGCTCCAGCGAAGTGAGTTTTTGAATGCTTTTGATCAGCATCCACAAAGCTAGAAACATAATAAGAGTAGAAGGGACGGCGATTACGGGGAAACTCCAGAAGGTCATTTGCCCAAGCTCTTCGTTGAAGGCTTCTGTGCCAGCAGGGCTTTTTACCAAAACCTTGGCCAATACATAATTAAGTACTGCCGAAACTAAAAAGGAGGCAGCCACGAGGTAAGTGGCAAGTACCAGTTTTTTCTCAAAAACAGGTTTGCTATCTCGTTCGTCTAATATCTGATCTATTTTTTCTACATTGATCAACTGGTCATTATAAATCAGTTTTTTTACCAAAGGAAAAGGGGTCCAGAGGGAGATAATTACTGCCATGCCCAACACCAATGGAACTGCCGCTTCTTTTACGGCCACCCAGCTTGGGTCGAGTTGGAACAAACCAATCACGCCAGTGAGTAAAATACTTATCAGACCAATTACCGAAAATACATTCAATTTTTTCTGTTTGATGAAATCGTAAATACCATAGCCAATAGGGAAGGCAAGGGCAACTACTAGTCCAACAGCTGGGCCAAGTTTTTCAGGGGAGCTGAACTTCATCAAGATCATCACTGGGATAAGGATGTTCAGCAAGAGGTTCATCAGCGGGCTTTCTTTCTTCTTCTGCGTCATTACTCTAGTCTACAAGGTTGTTTTTGTCAAAGATACTGCGAAAAAATAAGCCCCAGTGCATTTTACCGTAGCAAAATACACTGGGGCTAGTTTATTTGACCCTAAGATAATGTTCAATTCATTACTTCCTAAACCTATATTGCTTTTTTCCTTTCACATTTGTGCGGATACTTAGCACTTTTCCAGCGGTTCTAGTTTCTTCTCTTTCTTCGTCGTCTAGTTCTAGCAGCGAAGTGGTGATAAACAATTCTTTCATATCGTCACCACCAAAGCAGCAGCTTGTTGGGTATTTAACTGGCAAAGGAATGTCCTCTATTTTATTTCCGTCAGCATCAAAGTGGGACAATTTGCTTCCTTCCCACATCGCTACCCAGAAACCACCCTCGCTGTCTATGCACATCCCGTCAGGATATTCATCTTTTCCAAAAACTATATGGTCTCTTCGGTTGGAAATATTTCCGGTTTCCAAGTCATAATCATAAGCCCAGATCACATGACGGTTGGTATCGGTAAGGAAAAACGTTTTTCCATCTACGCTCCAGTCCATCCCACTGGTAATGTAAATATCTTCTTCTAATTTTTTTGCTTTCTTGCCGGTTTCAAAGCTATAAAGGCTGCCAATAGGTTTGCTGCCATCATGCTTCATAGTACCTGCCAAAAATCTTCCTTTTGGATCTACCGCTCCATCGTTAAACCGAGTTTCAGGCAAGCTCTTTTCAGGGTTTTCCATAATCTCGAGGATATCAGCTTTTTCATTGTAGTAAGCAAATCCATCTTTCAAGGCTGCCACTACGCTTCCTTCGTTGCAAAGAGCCATCACGCCCAGTGGTTGGCCCATTTCGTAGCCTTTCACAACGCCGGTATTGGCATCTGCCTTGTAGTATTTTCCCCTCAGGAGATCGACCCAATAAAACTTTTTTGCTTTTTCGTCCCAAACCGGACCTTCGCCATGCTCCGAGCGGATGGCAAATCGATGTTTAACTTCGTACGAGTTTAAGATTTCGGTAGTTTTCAAATTATAAGGTTTATATTTTTGCTAAAACTTATTTGATGATTATTACGCCTGATTTACAGAATATTATACATTTTGCCATATAACTTAACAATCATTCAGTAGCTTAACTGTAAGAGCAGGGCTAGTTTCAGCTCTCAAAAGTACAATAAGTCGTACTGCTTCACTGAGCATTTTTACGGATAAATGGTAGGTGCTTCCTCATGATTATTATGTACTTTTATTAATCATCAATTTGTCGTTTATTTGAGCAAAACAATATAGAAACAATTATAGGTCGTAATGATTTGTGTACACTCAAATTCTTAAACTATGAAATATTGCCTATCTCTTGTCTTGTGTTTTATAACTTCGTATACATTTTGCCAGGTGTTTACGAACAAAGAAGTTGGTAAGAAAAATACCGAGTTAATAGATAGCCTGAAAAATACCGAATACCCTTACGTGCTTCCAATTTGGGGCGATAAAGCTACAAAAGCTGGATTTTCGCTGCCTTATTCTGCAGGGCTTGGGGTCAATTATTTGTGGCAAGAGTCAGAACTTGTCATCAACAACTTAAATGTTGGGTTCAATGGAAGTCAAAAGTATCTTCTTGATGATATTGTAAGGTTTAATGAAGCAACTTCTCGGTCAAATATTGTGAATTTTAGACCTGATGTATGGTTACTTCCTTTCTTGAATGTATATGGGATTTTTGCAAAGTCCAGTTCAAGTACTTTTGTTGACTATAGTATATATGCGCCTATTGGTGATGGATTTGAAGAAATAATAAACTTGACCTCTGAAGCAAAGTTTGATGGAACTTCCGCCGGTTTTGGCCTTACGCCAACAATGGGTGTGGGCAATGGCTGGATAGCTCTCGATATGAACTTTACCTGGACCGATATCGATGCGTTAGATAAACCTGCTTTCTCCTTTGTATTTGGCCCCCGGATGGGGAAGTCGTTTAAGCTTAAAAAGCCAGAAAGAAATGTGGCTATTTGGGTTGGGGGATTTAGGGTAAAACTCAATTCTGATACAAATGGTCAACTTCCTTTGGGCGATGTATTGGAAACAGAAGGGATTAATGAAAAATTAGACAATGGTTTTATCAGGTTAGAAGAGGCCCAAATGAAGCTTGATACTTGGTGGGCTGGGCTGACTTCTGTTGAGCAAAAAATTTATCAAGGAGTGTATGATAGGGGAAATGAAGCAATAGGAAAGGTTGGAGGTTTACTCACGGGTGTTTCCAATGCAGTTGACCGCTTAGAAGATTCTACTGTAGAATACACACTCGATAAGAAGCAAAAGAGCTTGTGGAATTTTTTGGTAGGATCTCAGTTGCAAATCAACAAGCACTGGATGATAAGAGCTGAAGCTGGATTTTTGGGTACTAGAACACAGTTTTTAGGAGGGTTACAATATAGGTTTGGATTTTAACTAAAGTATGTTTAAATTTTACCTATTTCACTGGAAATGAACATTTTATAGGGCGTAGCAGAAGCGTCTGCCCGGTTCAAAATAAAATTTTCCACTGGCTCGACACTCGGTAGCGCTACTACTGGGACGCCAGTCCGATACAAAATTTTCTTCCTTTGCGAGAGCCCCAAACTGAGCCGTTTCGGTTTTGGGCCGACACTCGGAAAACTTAAATTTTAAACATACTCTAATACATATGTTTCACACTAGCATTCAAAAAATAATTGCTTTTAGCATTAAGGTAGTTTTTGTTTTATTCTCTTTTTTGTTTGTACCTAAAGGTTTTGCCCAAAGTATAGAGTTAGATAAGCAGCTAGGGATAGAAAATGCCAAGATAGTAGAGGAACAGATGGGGATTGTAGATGACTCTATCATGACGGCTTACGTCAGTTCTGTGGGCAATCGGTTGGTTTCTGCTCTTGTAGATCCAATGTTCGAATTTCATTTTCATATAGTGGACGACCCAGTACCCAATGCTTTTGCCCTCCCGGGAGGATATGTTTATGTGACCCGTGGGATTTTGTCCCTTGTAGCCACAGAAGATGAGCTCGCTTGCGTAATGGCTCATGAGATTGTACATGTATTGCGGAGGCACTCCATAAAGCAGATGAGAAAAAGTATACTTCCTCAAATACTAGAATTACCAGGCAGGGTGGTAGGAGTGGTCAATCAGGATTTGGGGAATATATTGAGTGCACCTATAAAAGCGGGTAACAGTTTGTTTTTAGCTTCTTACAGTAGAAAACATGAAAACGAAGCGGATGAACATGGGGTTGCTATTGCAAGCAAAGCTGGCTACGATCCAAATGCACTCAAGCCTATTTTGACAAGAATTTCTGCGGCAGTAGAGCTCATGACAAATGAGCAAGAGAAAAAGAGTTATTTTGACGATCATCCTTTCACGCCCAAAAGAGTGAGCAACATCAATAAAACAGTGGAAAAACTTACTTGGGAAGAGACTCCAAACTTGTCACTAGATTTTCCTAAACCTATCGATGGCCTGATTTATGGTGAGAGTCCTCGATTGGGCATTTTCAAAGAAAATGTATTTATGCATCCAGAAATGGGTTTTGCCATCACCTTCCCCAAAGGATGGAATAACTACAATCAACCAACCACGGTGAGTGCCTTGAACAAAGATGGGACTGCTGGAGTGTTTTTAGGTTTGATAGACACTTCAAAAACTCCAGAGGAATATGCGAAGGAATTTGAGGCTGTTTTAGCGGAAAAATATGCTAATCTGTCGGTGAAATCCCGCCCTTATGAGAAAAATGGGAACAAAGGCTATTTGGTTTCAGTGGACGATACATCAGGAGAAGAAGTGATATTTATCCATTTTTGTGGCTTCAGGTGGGCGATAACTTGTTCAAAGTCATCGGGATTGCGCCAAAGGAAATGGAAGGAGAGCTAAAGGCAACGGCTGAGAGTTTACACCCACTTTCTCCCGAAGAAAGGAAGGATATTGTAGTTCAGTTTGTGCACATAGTGGAAGCAAAAGAAAACGAAACTTTCACAGAACTATGTAAAAGAACTTCATGTGTAGCCTCACCAGAAATAGTAGCCTTTTTAAATGGTATGAAAGCAGACCAATTACTTGCGAGGGGGCAAAAAGTAAAGGTCATTCAAGATAAGAGGTATAGGTAAGTTCTAATTTCTTGTCATATTAGTAATACTGTGTTATTCTAAAAGTAAAGTGTTGTATCTGTAGAAAATAATTTCTTTCTTGGGACAAGAAACATGTTTCAGACTTGTTTTTGGTAAAAAAAAATTAAACATTTACGATCAAATAGTACTTAGACATATCATAACAACCTAATTTTGAGAGACACTGATTTTTTCTAGAGTCTTCAAGAACTTTCCCAGCAGACTAAATCTTTCAAAAATACCCAACTACTCATTTGAAAGGATTGTAAACTCACTTTTACATATTTTTAATAACATATTTCTGAAACTATGAAACATTTGTTTACGCTATTGCTAGCGGTATGCACTTCTGTTGCTTTTGCGCAGAAAAAGCCTAACATCCTCGTGCTTTGGGGCGATGATATTGGCCAATCTAACATTAGTGCCTATACTATGGGGCTAGTAGGTTACCAAACTCCTAACATAGATCGGATTGCCAAAGAAGGAATGATCTTTACCGATTATTATGGCGAACAAAGCTGTACTGCGGGAAGGTCATCATTCATCACTGGGCAAAGCGTTTTCCGTACAGGTTTGAGTAAAGTTGGTTTGCCAGGAGCAGATCTAGGTTTGAGAAAAGAAGATCCCACTATTGCAGAAATGCTCAAAACACAGGGCTATGCCACGGGGCAGTTTGGTAAAAATCACTTGGGGGACAAGGATGAGCACTTGCCGACCAACCATGGATTTGACGAGTTTTTGGGTAATCTTTATCACCTCAATGCCGAGGAAGAGCCAGAATTGCCAGATTATCCAAAAGACCCTGAGTTCCGCAAGAAGTTTGGCCCAAGAGGGGTAATAAAGTCTTCGGCCGATGGTCCTATCCAAGATACAGGCCCTCTTACCAAAAAGAGAATGGAGACCATAGACGATGAGACTGTGGCGGCGGCTATTGATTTCATAAAAAGAAAAGAAAAAGAAGGTACGCCATGGTTCTGCTGGTGGAACGGCACACGTATGCACTTCAGAACGCACGTAAAAGAAGAGCACAGAGGGATTTCTGGTCAGAATGGGTACGGTGATGGAATGGTAGAACATGATATGCATGTAGGTGAGCTTCTGAAAGTGCTCGACGAGCTTGGGATTGCTGATAACACCATTGTTTTTTACAGCACAGATAACGGCCCTCACAAAAATACGTGGCCAGATGCCGGTGTAAACCCTTTCAGAGGGGAGAAAAATACCAACTGGGAAGGTGGCTGGAGAGTTCCTGCTATGGTAAAATGGCCAGGTGTGATCAAGCCAGGTTCTATCAGCAACGAGATCATGCATCACATGGACTGGATGCCAACTTTTTTGGCCGCTGCGGGTGACTCCAACCTAAAAGAGGACTTGCTAAAAGGAAAGAAAGGAGGGGATATGACTTATAAGGTGCACCTAGATGGGTACAACTTTATGCCTTATTTTAAAGGGGATGAAAAAGAAGGACCTAGGAACGAGATTTTCTATTTCTCGGACGATGGAGACCTTACTTCTTTGAGGTATAATGATTGGAAAATGGTTTTTTTAGAACAAAAATCTAAAGGTACACTGGATGTATGGGCAGAACCTTTTGTGCCTCTACGTGTTCCGTTAATTTTCAACCTGAGAAGAGATCCGTATGAGTTTGCTACTGTAACATCTAACACCTATTATGATTGGTTGTTGGATCATGTGTTCTTATTAGTTCCTGCCCAAGAATATGTTGGGAAATTTTTAATGACTTTTAAAGAGTATCCTCCAAGACAAAAAGCTGCTAGTTTCTCGCTGGATCAAGTGATGGAAAAGCTAGAGGCTGGGTATGATGGGAACTAAAAATTGATTTGATCTGAAGGTTGCGGGTAGGCAAACCGTGCTGGCTCGCAATCTTTTTTATATTTTCTCTCCTTATTTTTATTTAGCTACAATTATGGGCAAGTCTAATCATCCCTTCATCCTTTTTATTGCAATTCTTTTTTTCTTTTCCGCTTGCTCCGAAACCAAGCCTACGGAAGCACCACCCGAAGTAACCATTGACCCACTTCCTTCTTGGAATGATGGAGAAGCCAAAGCGGCAATAGTTGATTTTGTAGAAAAAGTAACCGATTCTAATAACCCTAGCTTTGTAGATGCGAAGGATAGGGTGGCTACGTTTGACAACGACGGCAACCTTTGGTCTGAGCAGCCGATGTATTTCCAGTTGCTATTCGTGATTGACAGAGTGAAAGAATTAGCCCCTGAGCACCCCGAATGGGCAGAAAAGCAGCCTTTTAAAGCGGTACTGGAAAATGATATGGAAACGGTAGCGAAGTCTGGCGAACATGGATTATTGGAGCTGATGATGGCAACTCATGCGGGAATGACTACCGAAGAGTTTGCCCAAACAGTGAAAAACTGGCTAGAAACGGCCACGCATCCTCGCTTTAAAAGACCCTATACCGAACTTGTGTACCAACCCATGTTGGAGCTGCTGTACTACCTTAGTGCCAATGAATTTAAAACATTTATTGTCTCAGGAGGAGGGGTCGATTTTATGCGTGTTTGGGTAGAAGAAGTATATGGAATCCCGAACGACCAAGTGGTGGGGAGCAGCATCAAAACAGAATTTGTGATGGACGAAAACGGTGCTAGAATAATGAGGCTGCCCGAAATCGATTTTATAGACGATAAAGCAGGAAAGCCTGTCGGTATTCATAAGTTCATTGGGCGGAGGCCTATTTTTGCCTCGGGCAACTCCGATGGCGATTTGCAAATGCTTCAATGGACAGATGCTGGCGAAGGAGCGAGTTTTAAGTTATACCTGCACCACACCGACTCGGTGAGGGAGTGGGCGTATGATCGAGAGTCGCATATTGGAAGACTTGATAAAGGCTTGGACGAAGCAGGGGAAAAAGGTTGGACGGTAATTGATATGCAAGAAGATTGGAAGTTGGTTTACCCTTTTGAGTTATCGAACTAAAAGTAGAGTCGAGGTAGGTCTTGGCTTTTATCACTAGAAACTACAAGCTGATTTTTCTAAAAAACAACCCCAAACCACTTCGGTAATTAAAAAAAATATGAGTGAATTATTAACCAAAATAGAAGAACTTAAATCGAGGATAAACCAATCCATAATAGGGCAGGAAAAAGTAGTAGAGAAGATTTTGGTGGTGCTTTTGGCAGATGGAAACTTATTGATGGAAGGCCTCCCCGGCTTGGCTAAAACCCGAGCTATAAAGAGCCTTGCCAAAAATGTAGATGCCAAGCTTAGCCGAATCCAGTTCACGCCCGATCTACTTCCCTCGGATATTACTGGTACAGAGATTTACCAACCTGACAATAAAGAAGAAGCTTTTGTTTTCCAACAAGGGCCAATCTTCGCCAACTTCGTACTGGCAGATGAAATTAACCGAGCTCCAGCCAAAGTACAATCGGCTTTGCTAGAAGCTATGGAGGAAAGGCAAGTTTCTGTAGCAGGAAAAACCTATCCTATGGATAAACTTTTTCTGGTAATGGCTACGCAAAATCCAGTAGAGCAGGAGGGGACGTATCCACTTCCCGAAGCCCAACTCGACCGATTTCTGATGAAAGTGGTCATTGAATATCCGAGTAGCAATGATGAAAAGTCTATTTTGAAACTGGTGAGAAGCGAAAGCAAGGGGCATGCTGTAAAGCAAGAAGCGATAGATAAAGAGGTGATTTTGCAAGCGAGGGAGGAAATCAAAAATGTGGAGACTTCCGATGCCATTGTGCAGTACATCGTCGATTTGATAGATGCGACCCGTTTTCCAAAAAAATACGGGGAAGAACTGGCTAAGTGGATTGAATTTGGCGCAAGCCCGAGAGGGACAATAGCCTTGGACAAATGCGCAAGGGTAGTCGCTTGGCTCAATGGTCGGGAGTATGTAACTCCAGACGATGTGCGGGAGATTATTTACGAAGTGCTTCGCCATAGGCTAATGTTGAGCTACGAGGCAAACGCTGAGGGAATTACTCCCGAAAAAGTGATAGATGAAATATTGAAAGTAGTAGCTGTTGCTTGATATTATTTAGAGGTTAGAAGCAAGAAGTAGTTGCTCTTATGAATCATTTTCTAACCACTTATAAAAGATCTTTTAAAGAAGAAAGCTGGCGCGAGCGTCTCGCTCGTGCCTTAAAATTGGCCTCAAGTGTTCTTTGAACGGTTTCAAAGTTAGCTTGTCATTTTAACTAATACCTACCCCCTTTTTTATTCGAAGATATCATTTGAAAATTCTTTTGTTATGCATTACCCACCCCAAGTAGTCGCGTCTTTGCCAGAGCTAATGAAGCTCGAGTACCTAGTGAGCAGGGCGGGACTTATGCCCAAAAAGCCTGTTTATTCGGTATTGGCGGGACCCTATGCATCTAAGTTGAGAGGGCGAGGATTGGATTTTGAAGAGGCGAGGCTGTATGTAAATGGTGACGACATCCGGAACATAGATTGGAAAGTGACGGCTCGGACCAAAAAGACACATACAAAGGTTTTTAACGAGGAAAAAGAACGGCCAAATTTTACCATAGTAGATCAGAGTAGCTCCATGTTTTTTGGGTCGGTGGAGTTTACCAAATCGGTGATAGCTGCTCAATTGGCGTCACTTTCAGGCTTCAAAGCACTTTCCAAAGGTGATCGCTTTGGCGGGATGATTATTTCAGATGATACTACCGAGTTAGTTAACCCTAAGCGAAACCGGAAATCAGTCTTGCGCTTTTTGCAGCTAATGGTAGAGGCAAATGAGAAAGCTGCCCAGCGAGAGAAGATCCATGCTGAAGGAAATACCTTAAATAAGGCTCTTTTTCAAGCCATAAAATCTATTAGTCATGATAATGTGATAATAGTGATCAGCGACTTTAGTAGTGCCGATGAAAAAACGGTTCAGCACCTTATCAAGTTAGATCAGCACAACGATGTAATTGTAGCCGTCATCAACGACCCTATGGAAGAGGCAATTCCCGACAACCCATTTTTGTTTTCGGATGGGGACAAACAAGTATTATGGAAAAAAGGAAAACAAAAAAGCCACGAAACATTTCGTGAGCAATTTGAAGATCATATCAGTTTTTTCAAAAAGAAATTAACTACCTACAAAATCCCTGTAGTTTCACTCGATACGCTTAGTTCGGCAAACGAGCAATTGAAAACAGTTTTTTCAACTTTTGCCAACAGACACAAATAAGAAATATGCTTGAAACCAACCAAGATATTGGTCAGCTCATAGAGCCACAAACAGTAGCATTTACTTTTGATGCCCTTGGGTGGTATATTTTAATGGCTGTGGGCTTTTTGATATTTGGGATAATGATGGCTGTTAGGTGGGCATCGTACAAAAAAAACAAGTATAGAAGAGAGGCTATTGCCCAAATAGATGACTGTGCGAAGGATGAAAAATTATCCATCAATCAAGTGAATAAAATCTTGAAACAGGTAGCTGTTCATACTTTTGGTAGAGAAAAAGTGGCTGCTTTGTACGGGCGAGAGTGGGTGGCTTTTTTAAACCAAAAAACAAAAAAAGCATTTTTCGAGAAAGAATTGGCTGATTTTCTGTCCATTGCAAATTACCAGAAAAGCAGGTTTTTGGAAGGGAAAGAAAAAGAACTTCTGAAGCACAATGCCGTCAAATGGATTGAAAACCATAGGAGTTAGATTAGATGAAGGAAACTTTTGAAATAGCGTATCCGTGGGTGTTCTTTTTGGCACCGCTCCCCTTGTTGGTTATTTGGCTTATACCTCCGCTCAAAAGGCGGAAAAAAGCCTTGGTAGTGCCTTTTTTGGAAAGGGCAGGCGCTGCAACGGGGCAAAAACCTCGGTCGGGGGCGTGGATAACTCCTCGCAACTGGTTTCGCTGGGTTTCTTTGTTTGTGCTGTGGTTGTTGCTATTGGCGGCGGCATCTTCCCCACAGCTGGTTGGCGAGCCTGAAATGAAAGTTAAAACCTCCAGAAACTTTGTGATAACGGCAGATATTTCCTTCAGCATGGCAACCAAAGATTGGGAGCTAGATGGCAAAAAAGTTACCCGATGGGAGGCTCTGAAAAAGGTGCTGGGCGATTTTATTGACCAAAGAGAAGGGGACAGGATGGCATTGATTTTCTTTGGAACAAATGCCTATTTGCAAGCTCCGCTCACTACCGAACTGGATGTGGTAAAATGGCAACTCGACCAAACCGATGTGGGAATGGCGGGGCAAATGACCAGCATAGGAAAGGCTATTGCCTATTCCCTCCAGCTTTTTGAAGCGGATACTTTGGAGCAAAAAGTGATCTTACTCCTTACCGACGGGCAAGATTCGGGCAGTGAAATTCTTCCGTTAGATGCGGCAAACATGGCGGCGGGGGACAGCGTGGTGGTTTATACACTGGGCATAGGTGACCCTACTTCTTTAAATTCGGACTTGGATGAAGGTACGTTGAAAGAAATTTCGAGCCTAACCAATGGGAAATATTTTAGGGCAATTGATGAGGAACAACTCAAAATGGCTTATAAAGAACTGGGCGAGCTAGAGCCGATAGAATATGAAGAAGAGGATTACAAACCTGTTACGCTTTTGTATTATTACCCGTTGATGGCTTTCTTGGTATTTAGCTTAGTATTCTTTTTTGTGATAAGCTTTCGGAATATCATTATGCAAAAATTACTTTCGAGCAATGGATAGATGGCTAGAAACTGACTTCTCGGAATTTCATTTCCTCCGACCAGATTGGCTTTGGGCTTTTGTGCCTATGCTTGTGGTGCTGTTACTGCTTTTTTTCTCGCAAAGAGAAAATGAAAAATGGCTAAAAGTGATTCCTGATCACCTTCGGGAGTTTATGACCAAAAAAGGGAGTAAATGGGCTGTGGTGCTGCCGATTTTCACCTACGTGCTAGTGGTTTCGCTGGCGGTTCTCGGCATAGCTGGTCCTACTTGGGAACGGGTGGAAGTGCCTGGGGCAAAGACAGAAGCCATGCTATTGATTGGGATAGACCTTTCTAATTCGATGCTGGTGGAAGACATGCAGCCGAACCGATTGGAGCGGGCAAAGTTCAAGATAAAAGACTTACTAGATGCCAAACCAAGGGCGAGAACGGGAATGTTTGCCTTTGCGGGGACAGCCCATATCGTCATTCCTCCTTGCACCGATTCCAAACTGATTTTACACCATCTCGAAACACTGTCGCCTGCCATGATGCCCATTTTGGGGACAAATATGGAGCAAGCAATAAGCCTTGCCGATACGATATTGAGCAGGACGGTTGCCCCAAGTACGCTGCTGCTCATCACCGATAATATTGAACAAGAAGATGTTTTTTATCTTGAAAAATTGGTAAACGAAACACCTCACAGCATAGAACTTTTGGCAATGGCTACACCGCAAGGCGGAGCTGTTCCTTCGTATGGGAAAAGAATTTTTTTTAAAGATAAGGCAGGAGAAAAAGTAGTTTCCAAACTTGACCCCGAAGTGATTTTTCAATTACAGAACCATCCCAAAATTAATGTAAATACGCTTACGCTCGACAACTCCGATATGGAGATTATTGCCAAGAAAGTTCGGGACAATTTGACATTCCAAGAAGAAGATGAAAAAGACGAAAAGCTTTGGAAAGATGTTGGTTTTTACCTGCTCATTCCGCTGTTGGTACTGATTCTTTTTTGGTTCAGAAGAGGGTGGGTAGTGGCGGCAAACCTGGTATTTTGTTTGGTGCTGCCTTCTTGCGGCGAGGTAAAAACGTGGGAAGATCTGTGGTATAGCAAAGACTATCAAGCGCAAAAAAGCTACAATGAAGGTGACTTTGAAAAAGCGGCAGCACTTTACCAAGATCCTTTTAACAAGGGCGTAGCCTATTACAAAGCGGGGAATTACGATGCAGCAATTTTTGCCTTCGAACAAGACACTTCTTTGAACTCGCAGTACAACAAAGGCTTGGCTTTGGTGGCTGCCCAGCGTTTTGAAGAAGCCCAACAGGTTTTTGAAGAATTGGCAGAAGCACATCCAGAATTCGACGCAGCTAAAAAAAGCCTGAAACAGACAGAAGATCGGATGATGGAGATCGATTCGCTGCGGAGTATCGACCCAACTTCTACGAGGCTACCTGAGAACAAAAAAGAAGACCAACCTCCACTTAACGAGCGGACTGCCAAAGGTGAAGACGAAGAATTGACTTCCGACACGCAAGTAGATGAGTTGCCCGAAACGGGTGATAGGGTGACCGATGAGGTGGAAACGGGTGTGCGAAAAGCGGAAGAATTGGAGCGGCCTCCCGAGGATTTTGAGTCTGGAGCTGGTGAAAAGGCTTCGAATGTGCTGCTTCGCAAAATTTCGGACGACCCTTCAGAATTTTTGAAGAGGAAATTTAAATATCAGGTAGAAAAGTATAAGTTAGATTCGGTAAAGACCAAAAATAGATGGTAAGGTTTGTTCAAATAAGCTTGTTGGTGTGTGGATTACTGCTGGGGAATATTGCCAAAGCACAAGTGGAAGCTTTTGCCACGGTAAAGGTTTCACCACGGGAAGTGGTGGTGAAGCAGCCGGTGAAAATCACCATCACGGTACTGACGGCTACTTGGTTTACCTCACCGCTCGACTATGGGAACTTACAGATCACAAATGCCTTCACCATCCCTTTCCAGCGAACCCAAAGCGGAATTCATTACATTGACAAAAAAAAATATGCTGGGCTGGAATTTTACTACATCGTTTTTCCCTACGAAGCAGGAGAGTTTACTTTCCCTCCCCTCGAAATAAAAACCACTTCACCGCCCGAGGGCGATTACAAGGCTGTTCCCGTCACCATTCGCACCAAAGCGGTCACGTTTAAGGTGAACGAAGTCCCTGCTGGAAAAGATGCTGACCATTGGATGGTAGCCAAAAGCGTTTTTATCAATGAAAAATGGAATAAACCATTGGATAAACTGAAGGTGGGCGACGTGGTGGAAAGGACCATTACGATCCGAGCGAATGGAACACTTCCGTCTTTTATTGAACCCTTGGACATTGAGAAACCCGAATTTGGGAGTATTTATCCTAAAACCGCAGAGCTGAAAGACCAACGGGACGACAAAGATGCTAACGGAACGAGGATAGAGCGGTACAGCTATTTGTTGGAAAAAGAAGGCGAGTTTGAAGTTCCTGCGGTGAAGATGGAATGGTGGAATCCATACCTCAATAAAAACTATTTTAGGGAAACAAAACCTCGGAAAATCAGCATTCAGCCTAATCCAGATTTAGACGTGCTAGCTTCGCTGAAGGACTCGCTCGATGCCCTGAATAGGGCAAATGCCCCCGAAGAGGAAGAAGCCGAAGCAACTTATTTTGGTTTGAGCTTGAAGGAATTATTGGTTTTGCTAGCGATTGGTTTGGTTGTTCTTTGGCTTCTTATCAAGCTCTTTTTGCGTGTGATAAAGTGGCAAAAAGCCAAAAGAGAAGCGTACAGGAAAAGTGAAGAATTTTGGTTCGATAAGTTTGAAAAGTCGGTGGGGGCAGATGACCCTAAGGCAAGTTTGAACAGCTTATATGCTTGGTACGACCGGTTTAGGGCTGGAAAATATGCGCCTAATCTGCGTGATGCTTCCTCTGAAGATGAGCTTGAAAAAGAAACAGAGAAAGTAGAACAAGCACTTTTTCATAGCCCTGCCGAAAGCCTTCCTAAAAATGACTTGAGCCAATGGGCAAAAAAGGTGGGACTTCTCCGAAAAACCTTGAAAAAAGAGAAT
This sequence comes from Flammeovirgaceae bacterium SG7u.111, assembly GCA_034044135.1. Taxonomy (NCBI): domain Bacteria; kingdom Pseudomonadati; phylum Bacteroidota; class Cytophagia; order Cytophagales; family Flammeovirgaceae; species Flammeovirgaceae bacterium SG7u.111. The sequence continues at coordinate 562,551 of CP139021.1, forward strand.
TCAGTCAAAGCAAAAGGGCATTCTTTAGATGGGCTGAACCCGTAGTCTTTTATCTTGTAGCCTTCAGGTTATTCCCGCTCTAGTTTCTAAACTCTATTTTCATTACCTTTGCAGGTTCTTAGGCTGTTGATATTGAGTAGTTCATCCAGTTAATTCTGTCGAATAATTTGGCGATTTTTAAAACAGTACGTCGTTAAAAATACTCGTCATAGCTTCCAGCTATGCCTGCGTTTTTTGCCTCGTTCTGTTTCTAAACTCATCCAAATTCTTCCGACACTATCAACTTGATAAACTACTGAGTTGGTTTGGAGTAGGGGACAAAAACAGCTATCATTTATTCAAAAAGAGGATATCCAGATGGGTACTTTTGCAGAGAAAACGAACAAGAAAGTTGCTTTTTATACATTGGGCTGCAAGCTCAACTTTTCGGAAACGTCTACCATTTCCCGCAAGTTTGAGGAAAGTGGCTACCAAAAAGTTGCATTTGAAGATACGCCCGACATCTTCATCATCAACACCTGCTCGGTGACGGAAAATGCCGACAAGAAATGTAAGCAAGTGGTGAAGTCTGCCAAAAAGATTTCCCCCGATAGTTTTGTGGCTATCATCGGCTGTTTTGCCCAGCTCAAGCCCAAAGAAATTTCAGAAATCCCTGGGGTAGATGCTGTTTTGGGTGCAGCTGAGAAATTTAGGCTTATCGAATTGCTCGATGGATTTGTGAAAGAAGATGCGCCAAAAGTGTTGGCTTCGGAAGTGAGTGAGGCAAATTCGTTTGTAAGTGGCTATTCGCTCAACGACCGCACGAGGACTTTCCTAAAGGTTCAAGATGGCTGCAATTACAACTGTACGTTTTGTACTATTCCGCTGGCTAGGGGAAAGAGCCGCAGCGATACCATTGAAAATGTATTGAAAAATGCGAGGGAAATTTCCCAAACCGATGTGAATGAGATTGTGCTCACAGGGGTGAATTTGGGTGATTTTGGAATTATAGATGGAAGAAGAAAAACGAGCTTTTTTGAACTTGCCAAAGAACTAGACAAGGTTGAGGGAATTGAACGATTCCGTATTTCTTCTATCGAACCTAATTTGCTTGCTAACGAGATTATCGAATTTGTAGCGCAGTCCGAACGATTTGTACCGCATTTCCATATTCCGTTGCAATCTGGTTCAGATAAGTTATTGGAACAAATGCGCCGCCGCTATCGCCGCGACCTTTACACAGACAGGGTGAGGAATATCAAAGAATTGATGCCTAAGTGCTGTATAGGTGTGGATGTGATCGTAGGTTTTCCTGGGGAGACAGAGGAGGAGTTTCTGAACACCTATAATTACCTCAACGAGCTGGATATTTCATACCTGCACGTGTTCACCTACTCGGAACGGAACAATACCGAGGCAGTAGAAATGGGTGGAGTAGTGCCAATGGCAGAGAGGAACAAACGCTCTAAAATGCTCAGGATTTTATCGGAGAAAAAGAGAAGGGCTTTTTATGAAAAATACTTGGGGGAAACTGCTACGGTTTTGTTCGAAAAAGATATTGATAACGACCTTATCCATGGCTTCACCGAAAACTACATCCGAGTTGCAGTTCCTTATGATCCATCGCTTGTGAATCAAGTAAGAAGGGTGAAACTAGGGGAAATCAACGAAAAAGGGCATGTGCTTTCGGAAGTGTTGGAAACAGAGGTGGTTGTTAGCGAGTAGGAACGTACTTTTTGGCAATGTGGTAAAAAAGAATTGCCCCAATAATAATAGCTGAGCCTTCGTAAAAACTTAGGCTCATTTTTTCGCTTTCACCCAAAAAAATCAGGGCAATAATCATCCCGTACACAGGAGAAAGGTTAGCCGTGAGCGTTACGATATAAGGCGAAACCGATCGCATTAGCTGAATAAACTTGGAGTACATGTACACCGAAAAAATGAGTACCAGTACTAATATCAGCAAGGCATCTCTTGGCGTAAGGTTAAGGTTTATGTTCCAGTTGGAGTCGAATACGAAATAGTAGATAGGCGCAAGGGCAATAGTTCCCAGCCAAGCTCCCGCCATTTGGTAAAAGCTAATGATGTAGTGATTGTAGTTTCTACTAAGCCGAGCATTTATAATGGTAACAAGCGCACCAAAAAAACCAGCTATTATACTGACTGTAAGTCCTATAGGATGTTCAAAACCTTGCCGGGTAATCACTACTATACCGAGAATAACTAGCAGTGCCGTAATAATCTGGAGGTAGCTAAACTTTTCTTTGTTGACAAAAGGCGTGATAAAGCTCGTCCAAAGTGGTGATGTCGAAATCCCAATGAGGCAGACCGATGCGTTGGAAATTTTGGCGGAAATAATGAGAAGAATCCAGTAAATGGCAGTAAGGACACCACTCAACATTAATCGTAATGACTCTTCTATGTTGAGCCTGATAGTTACTTTTTTGAAATAAAGCATACTTCCCAAAAATAGGGTAGCAACAATAGTTCGATAAAAAACGATTTCAAATGCAGGAATACTTATGTATATAACAATTACTGGAATAATACTGCTCAGCAGAATTATCAGGTGTAGCCATAAGTAATCACTAAAATTTCTGGTGAGCATTTGGGGAATCTAAAGTACCAAGTCTGCATTAATCGAAAAATCACTAAAAAACTATTTATATTTCTTAGCACCTTCCATATTGCAATATTGAAAAAAGTAACCTAAAAAAATAAGGTTATGCTCAAAATCATTGAAAGTAAGGTGTTTTAGCTTAATATGGCTAAAGCGCGAAGGAGAATAGTCAAGTTTTCTTTAGCGATTAAACTTTTGGTGGAGGAGTTTGTCAAAAGAGGAAAACTAACTAACGCTGTTGCCAAAACCTTTAAATCAAACTTTACTTGGAAGATCAAGAACTGCTAGAGAAATTCAGTGACCCTGCTACGAAGCACTATGCCTATAATTTGCTGGTGAGGAAGTATCAGGAGCGGGTGTATTGGCTAGTGCGCAAGATGGTGATAAACCATGAGGATGCGGATGACCTTACTCAGGAGGTTTTTATCAAGCTATGGAACAAGTTAGATTCTTTTAAAGGAAATTCGCAGCTTTACACTTGGATTTACCGAGTGGCTACCAATGAGTGCCTCAATTTTTTAACTAAGAAAAAACGTAAATACTTCATCCCAATCCACGATGTAGGTGCTGAACTTTCCAGCCAGATTGATAGCGGAGCTTATATTTCGGGGGACGAGGTGCAGAAAAAATTGCAAAAAGCCCTGCTGAAACTACCCGACAAACAGAGGCTAGTTTTTAATATGAAATACTTCGAGGATATGCCTTACAAAGATATTTCGGAAGTATTGGGGACATCTGTGGGAGCATTGAAAGCATCCTATCATTTGGCAGTTAAAAAAATTGAGGCGCAGTTAAGCGACGATTAAACCATTCGCTTTTTTCTTAATCTTAGTAGTATAAAAAAGGAGAAAAAATGAAATTAGAAGATATAGATAAAGGGAATATTTTTCAAACTCCAGAAGGGTATTTTGAGGAGTTATCTACCAAAATACAGGCGAGGGCTGCAAAGCGATCAAATACTAGGTTGGAACAGGCTTTACCTATTTTTAAAATAGCCTTTCCTTCACTCGCTTTTTGTCTGCTACTTTTTTCTTGGTTTTATTTTACTCCAAAGGAGGTAGAGCAGGAGCAAGATATTTTCTCGTCTTTGAGCAAGGCTGATATTAAATTGTATTTGATGGAAGAAGATATCAGCCCTGAAGAACTGGTGGAATTAGCTTCGCAAACTAACGACCCTGTAGGGCTTTATCCGGGCGAAGAGTTGGAAATTACCCCCGAAGTGATCGAGCATTTTATCGATATTGAAGATATAGATGAATATTTGTAGTTGAAATAGAGAAAAAAAAGTCATGCAAAAAATGAATATTATCCGATTGGGAAGTGTACTGCCCCTGCTGTTAGTAGGAACTATAGTTTTTGCCCAACCCAAAAGTAAAGAAACTAGGGAGAAACTGAACCAATACAAGGAGCAGTATATAAGAGAAACATTGGCACTTACGGATGAAGATGCAGCCAAGTTTTTCCCAATTTATAATACTTACGAGGAGGAAAAAAGAACGAACAGGATGAAGCTCAATAAGCTTAAGAGAGGCTTTATGGCTAAATCGGACGAGCAACTTACCGCTGACCTATCAACCATGATGGCCGTGAAGGAAGAAGAGCTTGCTATAGAGAAAAAGTTCCTCGACAAGTTTATGGAAACATTGACCCCACGCCAAGTAGCTGCTCTGTATTATGCAGAGACTCAGTTTAGGAAGAAATTATTAGAAAAGTACGGTCAAGGAAATTGATTGGTATGGAGTACAACATCAAAAAAGCCCGATAAACTAGGTTTGTCGGGCTTTTTTGATGTTGGCAATGGAAGGTTATACATTATACTCATCCTTCCAATAAACTCTTTTGTCGGTCATGATGGCATCTAGTGCCATAGAAACCGCAAATGAAGCTTTAGCTCCAGTCTGGATGTTGGAAATAGGTTCGGTGTTGTTTCGGATTGAGTCGGCAAAATCGACCAAGGCTTGCTTGGAAGGATCCATATTGTCCGATTTTATTTCAATGGACTCGTCCTCAGCCATCATTTTCCTAATAGTGGCTCCGCTCACGCCATCTACCACGCCAAGTTCTTTTTTCTTTTTGCCCTCTAAGTAAGCTCTAGCATCGTCGTAGCCCAAGAACAAGGTCGCTTCATCTCCAAATACTTTGATACGGTAATCGGAATATGAATTGAAGGTGAGGCAAGTATAGGTGGCCTTTACTCCTCCGGGGTAATTGAAAATAACACGGGTGTTATCATAGGTTTCTCTACCATCTTTCCAGTAGTCTATTCCTCCCGAGCCTATTACACTTTCAGGATGCGAATCGGTCACCCAGTTGGCAAAGTCTATTTGGTGAGATGAAAGCTCGGCTAGTAAGCCTTTGGAGTACTCGCGGTACATCCTCCAATTTATCAATCGCTCATTTTTTGGATCATCAACTTTTCTTCTCCAGTCCCCGTTTCTGTTCCATTGGCATTCAAAGCCCATCACCTTGCCTATGTTCCCTTCTTTAATAAGATCGACCACTTTGGTGTACAACCTAGAGCTGTGGTACTGGTGGCCTGTCTGGAAGATTAAATCCTTATTTTCTTTAGACTTGCTGACCATCGCCAATGCTTGTGCGGCATCGTAGGCCATAGTTTTTTCGCAATACACATGCTTGCCAGCATCAAGGGCATCAATGGCCATTTGGGAATGCATGGAAAGCGGAGTAGAGATAAGAACGGCATCAACATCTTTATCCTCTAATAGCTTTCGGTAATCGACGTAGCCTTTCGCTCCTTTCCCAATAAGCTCCTTCGCTTTATCAAGGTTCTTTTGTCTTACATCACAAGCAGCTACCATCTGTATGCTCGGGACATCTTGCATGATTTTCATTAAGCCACGACCTCTGCTGCCTGCGCCTATTACCGCAAGGTTCACTTTATCGTTAGCCGAATGGCTTGCGAAGTTTTTGGCAATAGCTGGAAAACCTACGGCTAAACCTGTGAGTGCTAAGCCACTTTTACCTATGAATTTTCTTCTATTAATTTCATTCATACTTACTTGATGTTTTATTCGAAGTTGGGTTGTGAAGTAATTCCCTCCCTGCTTATTTTTAGAAGGGAGGGAATAAATTTACTAAAGTTATTTGTTAAAGGAGGCATTGAGTTCAACTTCTAAAGGTTGCTTTGCTTAAATAGTTGGTTCCCATCCTTTTTCGTATTCTCTGCCCCAAAGTTTCATAGCAGCTTTGTTTTTAAGAATATGTCCATTTTTAGGATCGCATATCAAGTCAGATTTTGTGCGGTAAGAAATGTTGGCCAAATGCCCCATTAAAGTACTTGTAGCTCCTTCGTCAATTGGTGAGTTTTGCTTTACCGTTCCTTTTACAGCTTCTAGAAAGTTTTTCACATGCAAGTTAGTGGCATTACCGCCGCCGCCTAGGCCAGTAGTTGAGCTTATAGAACCCGCCTTCACTTCTTTTTCCATTTTTCCACTTCTGTCATACAACTTGTAGCCATTTCTATCTACAAATACAGAACCTTCTGTTCCGTAGATGATAGTTCCACGTCCGGCACCGTATGTTTTGAAGCTGTTACGGCTCCTTCCGTCCCATTGGATGATCTTCTTGCCAAATTTAAACGTAGCATCCATAGTATCATACATTTGCCAATCATCGTCCGAATAATGAAACTTGTCAGCGTTTACAGACACATGGTCAGGGAAGTCTACTTGCAATGCCCAGCGGGCAATATCTATTTCGTGTACAGAGTTGTTGCCTGTTTCACCTGTACCAAACTGCCAGAACCAGTGCCAGTTGTAGTCGAAGAAAGCATCTAAATATTCACCCCTTGGAGCAGGTCCTTGGAATAAATCCCAGTCGAAGCCTTTGGGAACAGGAACGGCTTTGGTGTTGTATAAGCTAGGACGATCATTAGAATAAAAAGCAATAGCTTGGTATGCTTCGCCTATTACGCCATTATGAATGTCTTTTATTATTTCTTGTGACTCAGGTGCAGAGCGTTGCTGATTTCCCATCTGGACAATCTTATCGCTGTACTTTTTTTGGTAGGCTACCAAAAGCTCACCTTCGCGAGGGTTGTGGCTACATGGCTTTTCTACGTAAACGTGTTTTCCTGCTTCTAGAGCCATCCATGTGCCCGGTGCATGCCAGTGGTCAGGAGTGGCGTTGATAATCGCATCTACTTCCTTGTCTTCAAGTACTTTACGAATGTCTTTTTCTTTTTTAGGAGTGTAGCCCAATACGTCATTGAGCTCTTTGCCAAATTTGTCCATTTGGGGGAGGTAGATATCACACACATATTTCACATCTACTTTATCTTTCAGCATCTCAAAAGCATCTTTCATGGCTCCAGCTCTCCTCTTACAGCCAATTTGGGCAACGGCTACTCGATCGTTTGCACCTAAAATTCTACCATAGCTTTTTGCTGAAAGCCCTACCATGCCTAAGCCTAGCGCGCCTGATGCAAGCGTTGTTTTTTTTATGAAGTTTCTTCTCGAATCGTTTTTCATATTTATGTTTTTTGAGTAAGTCGGGTTTGATAATGAAGGGTTAACCATTTAAGGCTAACCCTTTTTTGGTGGGTATTTGCGCTTATATTTATTATAATTCTTTGATTTTCACGTTTTTGAAATCTACTTTGTCGCCGTGGTCCTGGAGAAGAATGTGGCCAGTTTCTGCTTCGCCAAAGTTTGGCCAATCTTTGTATTTGCTGTAAGCAACCAATGCTTTCCACATTTGAGTGCCCCTTTCGTATTCTATTACTTTGATTCCATTAAGGTAGTGGGCTACTTTGCTTCCTCTCACTTCTACGCGAGCCCTGTTCCAAGAACCTATTCCGTTAGATCTTTTTTGTCTTAGGTGTGGATCGAAAAGAGTGCCGTTGGCAGGAATGAGGTCATATAGAGAAGCAAGCGTCCTGTTTCCAGAAACACCTTTTTTGGCATCCGGATGCTTTTTGTCGTCCAAGATCTGGAACTCGCAGCCAATAGCCGAACCTTTGCCCGTGTTGAGATCAGGATCTACAAAGTATTTGATACCGCTATTAGCTCCTTCACTCAGCCTAAAATCTACTTCCAAAATGAAGTTTTTGTATTTTTTCTCAGTTACAATGTCACCACCGTTTTCAGATTCAGCACCATCACTTGCCTTAACCGTAAGGATACCATCGTTCATTTCCCATCCTTTTTTAGGGAATTCGCCGAGCTTAGCACCTTTCCATCCTTTGTTTGTTTTTCCGTCCCAAAGGAGTTTCCAGCCTTCTGCTTTTTCAGTATCAGTAAGTTGGTTTTTTAGGTAGCTCACTTCCCTTACTCCCTTCATAGGCTTGCGGTTCTTTTCCAAGCCTTCAGTCATGATTCGGATGTTTCTCCAGCGGATTTCCTTTCCTGCTTTTTCTTCATCATTGCCAATACTATGGACTTGTAAGCCAATGAACCCTTCGGCGGTAAGATCATCGATCACATTTGATACAGGAACGTCGTTTACCCACGTGCGGATAGAATTTCCTACAGCTTCCACTCTGTATTTGTTCCACTCACCATTTTTGTAAGCTTTTTTAGCAGGTAAGTTGTATTCGAGCGGGTATAACCAACCTCGGCGGGCTTCATCGAATATGCCGCCAGACCAGCTTCGTTGTGAATCGTCGCATTCTACTTGGTAGCCATGCACGCGCCCATTGTTATATTCGGGGAGGCTGTTGCTTCTTATCTGCACGCCAGAGTTTAGACCTCTGTCCATTTTCATCTCATATTCCAAGATGAAATCGCTGTAATATTTTTTGGTGGTTAAAAAGGTATTGGCAGTTTTTATTTTACTAGTACCAATAATCTGACCGTCTTCTATGTGGTATTCGGCATCACCATTGAGGACTTTCCAACCTTTAAGATTTTTTCCGTTGAATAGTTCTTCCCATTTTCCATCTTGGGCTTGAAGTCCTATTGCCATTATTAATAGGAGCGAGAGTAAAGAAATGTTTTTCATTTTCAAAATTTAAGTTTGTACGATTTTTAGTAAAAAATTAGGGTATTTGTGAGGTTACAAATGTACTAGCTGAGCTAGGAGGTAGGGAATGGTTTTGGTTCATATAGCGTCTGATTTGTGTCAAAATGTTATATTTATGCTATGAAACAGCTGTTTTTTGTTTCAAGACACAAATCTACCGCTTGTATACTATGTCTTCTTCAAGGCATAGTATTATAGGTTAGCGAGTTAATAGAAATATGAAGGTGAGAAGTAGAAAACTGTTCTTATGGGTAGTTCTTGTAGTGGGAAGTTTGGCGGCTTCTGCGCAGCCAGCTTATTTCCATCATTACAATTCTTCCAATGGTCTTTCGGAAAATTCTGTATTCAATATTGCCCAAGACGATTTGGGGTATATCTGGCTCAGCACGCTCAACGGACTGAACCGTTTCGATGGTTATGAGTTCAATACATTTAAGCCCGAGCCAGGTAAAGAAGGCAGTATCAGTAGCAATTATATAGGAAAGCTTGCAAAAGGAGTTGAAGGGAACATGTGGATAGTTACTAACACAGGCCAGCTCAACCGTTACCTCGCCGCTTCTCAAGCTTTTGAAGTATTTCCTGACTCTATCCTTCCTAGAGGTTTGCAAAATTCTGAAGGAATGGAGGGCTTGGCAGATGGTCAACTGCTAATTGCAACTGATAACAAGTTGATTGTCTTTGATCCAGATACACGTTCGATCACGCCTGTTTACCTTCCCCTGCCTGTAGTCTCGGTGCAAAGCTTAGCAAATGGTATGCTTTGTATAGCTCACAAAAATAGCCTTGCTTTTTACCAATGGGAAGAGCCTTTAACCCTCAAAAAAGTCTACGAAGTTGGGGAAAAGGTATTTGCTTTTAACTTTTATGAGAGTGAGTGTTATTACGCTTCTAGATCAGGCGTGCACCGTCTGAAAAGTGATTTTAGCAGTAATGAACTTCTATTTGTGTTGGACGAACTAAGTGCTTCACAAGTGCCAGAAAGGAAAGTGACCGACATTTCTTATGATGGGGAGCGCTACTGGCTTATTTCTCGCAGGGCTTTGTACAGCGTAAGTTTGGAGGAAGGAGTTTTTAAATTTGAGAGCCACAAGCCAAATGCAAATAGACGAGGGGCAATAGTTGGTGAACTTATTCAGCAATTGTTTACCGATGCGCTTGGAAATACTTGGATTGTTACCTTAAAAAATGGGGTGAATATTTATAATAAAGCAAGAAATAGGTTTGGCTATTATTTTGTCCCTCAAAATTTTGATGAAGAATACTCTGACCCCATCCGGGCAATTCTACCTTTAAAGAAAGATGGCTATTTGGTAGCGTTTGACCGGTCGGGATTGGGTTTGATGGATGCCACAGGGCAGCATTTTACCCCTATTGAGGTTTATAGTGAGCAAATAGAGACCTTTTTCCGATCGATGTATAGAGATAGCCAAGGGAATATTTGGGTAGGGGGCGGAGCAGGTTTGTACTTGTACGATGAAGAAAAACAAACGCTTACCCTCGATGAGGTAACTAAACGCTGGTCTGAAAATATTCGGGCAAGGGTATTAAACGAGTTTGAACCAGGGGAGTTGGTGATTGTAGGGGCTTATATGATATCCTTAGACTTAGCTACTAAAGAGGTTACATTGTACCCTAACCTAGAAGGTAGGCAATTTTCTGCTTTCCGGGATGTGGAAAAAGACAGCGAAGGGAATTTTTGGTTGGCGACAGATCAGGGAGGAGTAGTGTTTTTTTCGGAAACTGATCCAGATAATATTCGAGTTTATAATGTAGAAAATGGTCTTTCAGATAACAAGGCTTATTGCCTGGTGAAGCTTGATGGGAAAATGTGGGTAGGCACGCATAATGGCTTGAATATTATTGATCTTAAAACTAAAAAAATAGAGAGACTTTATGAATCGAATGGGCTGACGGATAATGTAATCTATGGAATCTTTACCGATGAAAAGGGCTATGTTTGGATAAGTACAGGCAGGGGCTTGAACCGTATCAATTCTCAAACCTTGGAAGTAGATGCTTACCTCCACGATTTCTATTTTATGGACGATGCTTTTACCCAAGGGGCTGATGGAAGTATTTATTTTGGTGGGTATACAGGTTTTGTTTCTTTCCACCCTAAGAATTTTGGGCAAAAACCTGAAAGCCCTAAGCCCATCATTCACTCCTTCAAGTTGTTCAACCAGCTTATATTGCCTGGGCAAGAGTTTGAAGGAGAAGTGATGATATATGAGCCAGTTTATCAGTTAGATAAGCTTTCGCTAAAGCATACGAATAATACTTTTTCCTTTGGGTTTGATGCCGTTCCTGTGCTTAGTCCCAACCCAGTTCGTTATCGCTACAAGTTACTCAATTACGAAGACCGCTGGATATATGCCAACCCCGATAATCGACAGGCTTCTTTCACCAACGTACCTCCTGGGAATTATACTTTGCGGATTGAAACTTCCCTCATCGATTCGGATTGGGGGGCATTTTACAAGGAAATAGACATTGTAATCCATCCGCCTTTTTGGGCTACACTTTGGTTCAAACTACTTGTTTCAGCCTTTGTAATAGGAATACTTGTTTTGTTGTATTACTTGCGCTTGGCGCAGATAAAAAGGGCTAACCAAGAGCTAAAACAGCAGGTGGATTTACAAACTTCGGAACTGAAAAAGCAGAACGAGGAAATAGTGAGGCAAAAGGATGAAATGGTAGAGTTGGCCATGAAAGTCCACGCTGCGGATGAAGCCAAACTGAATGTATTTACCACGGTTTCCCATGAGTTCCGTACACCTCTTACGCTCATTATGGGGCATCTGGAAATGCTCCTTACCAAGGAATCGAAAAACCCTACAAAGTCCCTTTCTATGGTGAAGGACAATGCAAAAAGGCTACTTCGCTTGACGAACCAACTGATTGAAGTGCGAAAAATTGACCAAGGAAAATCTAGGCTGCATGTTTCTCATTTCGACCTTAGTAAATTTTGTAAAGAGCTATTTGAAAGTTTTGAACCTTTGGCTAGTAAGCGAAATATCCGACTTCACTTCTTGGATTATTTGAAAAAAAAAGATGTTTGGCTCGACCCTGACAAACTGGAGCATATTTGCTATAACTTGATTTCTAACGCGATCAAATACAGTAGAAAAGGGGGGAACGTAACCCTTAGGTTAGAGGAAGGTGAAGCAGAGGTGTTGCTCAATTTTGAAGACGATGGAATTGGGATTTCTTCTAAAGAGTTACCCCATATCTTCGATAGTTTTTACCGCTCAGAAGCGGGGCAGGGGATAACCGGGCATGGAATTGGGCTCACGCTAGTGAAAGTTTTTGCCGAGCAAATGCAAGGGAATGTGAAGGTAGAAAGTGAGTTGGAAAATGGCAGTTGTTTTAGCGTAAGTTTTAAAAAAGGAAAAGAGCATTACCCTGCTGAAGTGCTGAATGGAAAAAGACAAGTTAGCGCAAAGCCTGCGAAATTAGAGAAAGCTCCTATGCCATCGTTTGAGTTGCCAAGTTCAGGGGCGAAAGTACTGGTGGTGGAAGATAATTTTCAACTAAGGGAATATATACGGGAAGTACTTTCGGCGGAGTTTGCCGTGCAGGAAGCGTCAAATGGAGCAGAGGCGCTGAAAATAGTAGACAATGAAAGCCCTGCATTGGTGGTTTCAGACCTTATGATGCCTGTGATGGATGGTCTGACTTTTGGTAAAAAAATAAAAGAAAACCCGCTTTCGGCTCATATTCCGCTTATTTTGCTTACTGCCAAAACCGATACCGAAACCAAGATAAAGGGCTTTGGCACTGGGGCAGATGATTTTATAGAAAAGCCTTTTGAGCCTGCATTGTTGCTAGCGAGGGTGAAAGCCTTGCTTCATAACCGCAAGTCGGTAAAAACTTGGGCGGAAGATGATTTGCTCAAAGCAGCCGATACCCTCAAAATTGGCAGTACCGATAAGGCATTTCTGGAAAGTGTGAAAAATTGTGTGAAAGAAAACCTTTCCAATCCTGATTTTTCCATAGAAAAAATGGGAAATGAGTTGGGCATGAGCCGCTCCACTTTCTATCGAAAGTTCAAGAGCTTGACAGGACTTTCTGCCAACGAATACCTCAAAAAAGAACGCCTGCGAAAAGCATCAGCCCTTTTACAAGAAGGGAATATTCCAGTTTCTGCGGTTTGCTTCGAGGTAGGCTTCCAGAGCCAAGCCCATTTTCGGACTAATTTCAAAAAAGAATTTGGCACTACGCCCTCGCAGCATAGAGCGGAGGTGGGGGTGAGAAAATTTGGTTAATAACTCAAAGTAAACTCCACAAAATCCTGTACTTTCGAGGTACTGACATCGACCTCGCTTTATGAAAATTGTATATTATATCTTTGCTTCAGCATTGTTGCTGTTTTTACTTTTCCATTTTTCTTCCTCTCAAAAACCTGAGAAAATAACCATCAATGGTTTGAGCCTTGTTGCCCCTCCTCAGCCAGTGGATAGTACTTCTTTCAGTTCGGTAGTGGAGGTGGGTGCTTCATGGGTTGCGGTAATTCCCTATGCTTTTAGCATGAAAGGCAAGCCAAATGTACATTTCGATGCGGAAAGGCAGTGGTGGGGCGAGCATAGTAAAGGAGCGACTGCTCAAATCCAACTGGCGAAGGCCAAGGGACTGAAAGTGATGTTGAAGCCGCATGTGTGGGTGAGGGGACAGGGTTGGCCTGGTGATTTTGAGTTGGAAACTGAGGAAGATTGGGGAGTGTGGGAAAAGGATTACGAAAGTTATATTTTGAAATATGCCCAACTCGCCGATTCGCTAGAGGTAGAATTATTCTGCATTGGCTGTGAGTACAGAAAGGCAGTGGTTGCTCGACGGGAGTTTTGGGAGGGGTTAATCAATAAAGTAAGGGGATGTTTCAAAGGAAAGGTAACCTACGCTTCCAATTGGGATAATTACCAAAACGTAGGATTTTGGGATAAGCTCGATTATATAGGGGTAGATGGGTATTTCCCCCTGAGCGAGCAAAAATCGCCAACGCTAGATGAGCTTTTAACTGGCTGGGAAAAGCCTAAAAACGAACTGGTAGCATTTGCTGAAAAACATGAGAAGCTTTTGCTTTTTACTGAAATAGGCTATGAAAGCACCGATTATAACACTGCGGGTCATTGGATAAAAGACAAACCCAAAGAGCCAAATGAATCTCCCCAGGCAATTGCCTACCAAGCTTTTTTTGAGATTTGGCAAAAGGAAGAAGTATATGCCGGTGCATTTTTTTGGAAATGGTATTTGACCGAACGGAAGGGGCGAAATTATGAAACTGGATTTACACCGCAGGGGAAGGACGCGGAGGGGGTGTTGGGGGAAGTATTTGGGGGGATAAAAGAATCAAAGTTTGATTTAGAAAGTAATTAGAAGGGTAGATAGAAAGAAAAAAGTCCAACGAGTAAAACTCGTTGGACTTTGAAATTTTCGTAATATAAATTAACTGTATTGTTACTACAATTAAATATCTCCCAGTGAAATTTCAGGGTTATTCTGAATTTCAGATTGGGGGATTTTTACAGATAACTCGTCACTATCGATAGCCAAAGTTGTGTTTGGGATATGAATGTGGTTTGATCCTGTCACTATATCTATTTTATTACGCTTTTTAAGAAGGTAAGACTTACCTTCGGCAAAGAACTCAATTCTAGTTTGTAAGATGATTTCATCCAATAATGCTTGTCCAGAAAGTCCATCTATATACGAAGCATCAGGAACTCTTTCCTCTACTACTGCCTTAAGAGAAGTCCTTGCACCAGCTTCATTTCCTGATTTTGCTGCAGATTCGGCATGTAACAAATACATCTCCTCAATACGCATATAAACCAAGTCAGAAGTTACTACTCTAGAAGCTCCACCAATTTGTCTTTCAGGAGAGTAAAATTTATTTACAGCTACATAATCGTCAGCGGAAAAAGCATTGAACTGAAATTTACGGATATCATCTGCAGGTATTGCATTGTATAACTCAAAGTTGATACTCTTATAATCACCAGCCCAAGCATAGCTGTAAGAGAATAAATCCATTTTACCCCACCAAGAGGTAAGACCGAGCCCCATATCAGAGGTTAAATCAGTCCCCCACATCCAGCTTGGATCACTTACGTCATTGAAGCCATTGGTTAAATCTGTTAGTGGTATTTCAACATCGTCTAAATCAAGGAAAGTACCTTGCTCTTCTTTGATCTTAATACTATAGCTACCTGTATTGATTACAGCCTCAGCTTGTGCGGCAGCATTTGCGTGATCTCCCATGGCTGCATAAGTATATGCTAGTAACCCTCTAGCAACATCTTGATTTACTGCAAATTTACCATCCCTTGAGAATCCATCTAACAAGGTGATAGCATCAGTTAAGTCTGATACAATCAAGTTGTAAACATCGCTAGTAGGAGAAAGTGGTTGGTTTGGTACACTTGTATTTCTGTATATGGGGAGTAACATTGAGCTTTGATCATATTCCTCATCAAAATACTGGGCTAGGTAGAAATAGCCATAAGCACGCATTGCTTTAGCTTGACCCATAATATACTGACCCTCTACTGTTTCTGGAGTTGCATCTTCTCCACCAAGACCGTCTATGACAAAATTTGCACCAAAAATAATTCTGTAATAGTATCTCCAAAACTGATAATTGTCTAATTGAGTATAATCTACAGTTATTTGATATTGGGTAAAAGTTGAATACCATCCGTAGATTGTATTTCCTAGTACCAAATCTCCTGAAAGGAAATCACTCATTATATCATAACCCTTCTGTCCGAAATCATCAGCACCTGTAGTACCTCCTGTTTCAGGAAGATACATGTTTGCATATATACCTTGTAAGTTAGATGCTTGTAAAGCTGGGTTTATCTCTGAAATCTCTTCTATCCTATTGGCAGAGATAAATTCCGATGGCTCAGTTTCTAAAAATTCATCTGAGCAACCTATCGTAAAAATTGCGAATGCAATTATGGAAATAATGGTTTTTTTACTCATGATATTATATTTATAAAGACTTATAATTCATTTTGCTTTTCGATACCTATTATATTAATGAGCTAGGTATAAAGGTCAAATGTATGACCGGTTAACCCGAAAGACTAAATAGATAAGTCGTGTAAAAACTTTTTTAAAATTTGATTTTTCCTCCTAAAGTAAAGGTTGTAAGAGGGTCGTAAGTATAGCGGTTAGAATCGCCTTGGATATCTGTTGTTGGATTAAACCCATCTCTTTTCGTCGTTAAGAATAGATTATCACCCGCAACAAAAACATCGAAGCTTTGAATTCTTAACTTTTGAGTAAGAGTTTGTGGGAATGTATATCCTAGACGGACGTTAGAAAGCGTAAAGTAATCTGCTTTTGTTAGGAAACGAGTTGATCTAGAAGAATAGTTTTGGGTCAAATCGTTGTCGTATCTAGGAACATCGGTGATGTCTCCTTCTTGTTGCCATCTATTCCTAATATCGGTATGAAAATTACCTTGTCCCACTTGGTGATTATTCATTAAATCGGCATAAGCGTTGTCATAACCATATCCACCAAGTTGATATCTAAATAGTACTTGAAGATTAATACCCTTATATCCAGCGTTTAAGTTTAGGCCTCCACGTACATCAGGAATTGCAGATTTTCCAACAAACTTTTGAGTGGCAGTGGAATAAGCATTAGTAGTAGTTGCTAAAACATTAGCGTTTGGTTTTTCAGCTAAGTATTCAGTCATTGAACTTATTTCTTCTCCTTCTGTGTAAGCTCCATCACCGTCCAAATCATCATAGTTTAATACCCAAAGAGCATCACCGTTGGCAGGATCAACACCAGCCCATTCTCGCATGTAATAGTCATACATAGAATATCCTACAGCTCTTCCATAACTACCAGAAATATCCAGTGTTTTTTGCTCTCCTGTTGCAGGGTCTATAGGCATTTGAGTCAATTCATTAGAAAGGATTTCACCATTTACTCTTAGGTCAAGGTAAAAATCAGTCTTATTTAAGATGTGCCCTGTGAAGTCAAATTCTATACCTGAGTTTACTAATTTTCCATCATTTACAGTAATGATAGCATAACCCAATGAAGGACCTACTCTACGATCAAAAATTAAGTTGTCAGTAGATTTATTATAATAATCAATTCCAAAATCTAAGAATTTACCTATTTTTCCTTCTACACCTGCTTGGAACATTTTTGCAGTTTCCCAAGTCAAATCAGGATTACCTTTGGTGTCAAAAGTTAATGATGGGGTGCCATTTAGGTTTGTTATTTCAAACAAGTCATACCCAGGGTAATACTCTTGTCCCTGATCACCAGTGATTCCGTAACTAGTTTTTAATTTCAAGAAGTTGATAGCATCGACATCTAAAAAGCTTTCATTAGAAATAACCCATGCTGCTCCAATAGAACCAAATGTTCCCCACTTATCATTAACAAACCTAGAAGAACCATCAGCTCTAATACTTCCCGTAACGTAGTAAGTATCGTTGTAGTCATAGTTAACTTGTCCGAAATAACTTTCTATGGCATAACCTTCTGTATAGCCAGATACTTGTGGGTTTGCTACACCATTGTTGAGGTCAGTGCCAAATGGATCGACAAGTTGTGCTATAGATGCAGTAGAATATTCTCGTGTCCATTTGTTGCTCTCATGTGCTGCCAAAGCTTCCAATGAATGGCTACCAAAGTCTTTGTTGTACCTTAGCAAGTTAGTAAAGTTGTAGCTATTTGTCTGTGTGAAAGATTTGAAAAGTGTACCATTTGCAGACTGTCCTGGACCAAAGAATGGTGAATCTAAATTCTGGTAATCACTTTGTCTAAACTGCCATCCAAAACGAGATTCGAAAGTCAAGTTTTTAGTGAAGTCAATGTTTATGTTAGCATTCCCATTTAAATCGTGAGTAATTCTATTAAAGATACTTATCTCTGCGTCAGAGATAGCGTTGGTAAGACCTCCAAAGCCTCTTTTTTCACCATAGTCATACACTGACCCACCATAATATTGGTTGTCGATTTTATCACCGTTTTCATCTCTTAAAAAGAGCGGATAAATAGAAGGGATGTTATCCACAAACCAGAAAATACTACCTGAGTCTTCTGTTTGACCTGCATTGTTAGTTTCTCCTCTTGAATAACCTACGTTAAACCCTCCCGATAACCACTCCTTTGCTTGGTGATTTACATTTACTCTTGCAGATAACCTTTCAAAATCAGAGTTAATAGAGTAACCTATGTCTTTCAAATACCCAACTGAAGTGAAGTAATTTGTTTTTGCATCACCACCTCCAATTCTAAGGTTTGTCTCCTGTCTAGTAGAGTTTTGGAAAGCATAATCTTCCCAGTTTTCTGGGTCATACTTTCTTGTAACGCCAGGTCTTACCATACCGGTTGCTGGGTCTATTAATTCGCCTCCATCAGCAACATTCCACATGTTGTAAAAGGGATCTACACCAGTTCCTCCATCAAATAGAGCTGCGTTCGCATAAGCAATAGGATCAGCTTCTTCGTTTTGAATACCACGTTGTCTGAGATTGTCCCAACCAATGGCAATATATTCATCAGGAGAGGTTATTTTGCTGTATCTTGGTAATGATGATACGTTACGTCCAATTTTTGTGTCTACTTCAATATAAGTCTGACCACTAGCGCCCTTCTTTGTATTTACTAAGATCACGCCATTAGCCCCCCTTGATCCGTAGATGGCAGTTGCTGTTGCATCTTTAAGAACGGTCATGCTTTCAATATCGGCAGGGTTGATGGCGTTGATACTCCCATAATATGGTACACCATCTACAACGTATAATGGGTCACTATTACCATTTATTGAGCCAATACCACGAATCCTAACAGTAGCAGAAGCACCTGGTTGACCAGTAGTATTGATTACATTCACACCTGCAACTTCACCAGCTAGAGCTTGAGAGATGTTAGATATACTCTTTCTGTTCACTAGTTCCGCATCTACTTGTGTTAGTGATCCCGCAAAAGACTGCTTGGTTGCTGTACCATAACCTACTACAATTACTTCTTGTAGTACTTCATCATCGCTCTGAAGGGTTATGTTTAGTTCTGAATTTGAACCGATGGCCACTTCTTGGGTTTGAAACCCAATATAGCTGAAAATCAGGGTAGTGGCAGAGGCAGGGACGGTCAACTTAAAGTTGCCATCAATGTCGGTAATGGTACCAGAGGTTGCATCACCTTTAATTATGACGTTTACGCCCGGTAGCGGAGATGAGTCCGCTTCTCCAGAAATCACCTTACCTGTGATCGTCCTATCTTGTGCCCATGCAGGTAGCATAAGCCCAAGGGCGAGGACTAATAGTAATACTCGCTTCATAAGTTTGTAATTTAAATAATTGATCTGTTTATAAATGGTTAATTAATCCTTATCAAAGGCCTCATGTACAATTTGAAGCTAAAGTTAATTTAAAATCAATTCAAGGTTGATTTGTAGTTAGTAGATAATCACAATAATTTGGATTATTTGATAGTCAAAAACAATGATGTGAAAGAACGTTTAGTTGTAGTCTGATTGGATAGTCCCTGTTTGGTGACTTAGGTGTATGGTTGGCAAAAATACAATGAAGTTATTAGTAATACAAATGGATCCTAATACTGAGAATGACTAAGGAGCACTTTAGAAAGTAAGTTTATTAGTGGGATAAGTTTTGTTTTTTTAGCATGAAACTCAAGCTTTTCAGCATAAAAAAACAGGCAGTTAAAAAACTGCCTGTCTTGATGAATTGTTTATAAAAATGTGTGATTTGTTCACATTTTATTTTTAAGTCTTAGCTTCGGACTTCTTTCTTACCGTCACCTTGAGCTCTTTTGCCTCTTTGTCATAGTCTGCTAGAAGAGTGTCTCCCTCAGTTATCTCGTTCTTTAGAAGCTCCTCAGCTATAGGGTCTTCCAAGTACTTTTGGATAGCCCTGTTCAAAGGTCTTGCTCCATACTGTGGATCGTATCCTTTATCGCTTAGGTAATCTTTTGCCTCTTCGCTTAGCTCTAGCTCAAAGCCTAAATTATTTAAGCGTTTGAACAACTTGGCTAGTGAAATATCGATGATTTTGTGAATATGCTCTCTTTCCAAAGAGTTGAATACGATCACATCATCAAGCCTGTTCAAGAACTCAGGAGAGAATGCTTTTTTAAGCGCACTCTGGATAGTAGACTTCATCATATCATCCTGATGATCCATCTTGGCTTTTGAAGCAAAACCGATTCCACTACCAAAGTCTTTCAAGTCTCTCACACCAATGTTTGAGGTCATGATAATGATAGTATTTCGGAAATCAACTCTCCTTCCTAATCCATCTGTCAAAATACCATCGTCCAATACTTGTAAGAGTAAGTTGAATACATCTGGATGTGCTTTCTCAATCTCATCAAGAAGGACTACACTATAAGGTTTTCTTCTGATTTTCTCAGTTAGCTGACCACCTTCTTCATATCCAACATATCCCGGAGGCGCTCCTACCAAGCGAGATACAGAGAATTTTTCCATGTACTCACTCATGTCTATTCTTACCAAAGAATCGTCTTTGTCGAAGAGATGAGAGGCTAGTACCTTGGCAAGTTCTGTTTTACCAACACCAGTAGGTCCTAAGAATATGAAAGAGCCGATTGGCTTTTGAGGATCTTTCAGACCAACTCTGGTACGTTGGATAGATTTAACCAATTTTTTAATGGCTTCATCTTGACCAATTACCCTGTCCATGAGCTCATCGCCCATGCCGAGTAGCTTCACACTTTCATTTTGTGCTAACTTGCTAACAGGAATGCCCGTCATCATGCCAATTACCTCGGCAACACTTTCCTCATCTACAGGATAAACCTTTTCGTTGGTTTCTACTTCCCAGCTCTTTTTAGCTTCTTCCAGTTGGTCGAGTAGCTTTTTCTCTTTATCTCTAAGCTGTGCAGCCTCTTCGTACTTTTGGCTTTTTACAACCTTATTTTTCTCCTTTTTAATATCTTCTATTTCTTCTTCAAGTTTCAAGATATTATCAGGAACGTGGATATTATTGATGTGAACTCTAGCTCCAGCTTCATCCAATACATCGATGGCTTTATCTGGTAAGAATCGATCGCTAATATACCTATCCGAGAGTTTTACACAGTTTTGTATTGCCTCTTCGGTGTACTGAACTCTGTGGTGTTCTTCGTATTTTCCTTTGATGTTGTTAAGGATCTCAACAGTTTCCTCAGGAGTGGTAGCATCTACCATCACCATTTGGAACCTACGCGCCAAAGCACCATCTTTTTCTATATACTGGCGATATTCGTCCAGTGTAGTAGCTCCTATGCATTGGATTTCTCCTCTTGCAAGGGCTGGCTTGAACATGTTAGAAGCGTCTAGTGATCCAGATGCGCCTCCCGCACCAACTATGGTGTGGATCTCATCAATAAATAAGATTACTTCAGGAGCTTTTTCCAACTCGTTCATTACCGCTTTCATCCTTTCTTCAAACTGGCCACGGTATTTTGTGCCCGCAACCAAAGAAGCCAAATCAAGCGTAACTACACGTTTGCCAAATAGCACCCTAGAAACTTTTTTCTGTACAATCCTCAAAGCAAGACCTTCGGCAATGGCAGTTTTACCCACGCCAGGCTCACCTATTAAAAGAGGGTTGTTCTTTTTCCTGCGGCTCAAGACTTGGGCAACACGCTCAATCTCATTTTCCCTACCAACAATTGGGTCAAGCTTTCCTTCTTCGGCAACCCTTGTGAGGTCTCTACCAAAGTTGTCAAGCACTGGGGTACGAGATTTCTCCGCTTTGCTACCGCCTTCGCCTCTACTTCCACTGCCACCTCCTGGGCTACCAGTGAACATCCTACTGCTGTCGTCATCAGGATCGTCCGTGTCTGGTCCAGAAATCGGGTTTTCGCTGTGGTATTCTAGCAATTCTTTGATCACCTCATAGGTAATATCGAATTTATGCAAAATCTGTGTGGCAAGGTTATCCTCATCCCTTAAGATAGAAAGCAGCAAATGCTCGGTTCCTATCAGTTGGGCTTTAAATATTTTCGCTTCCAGATATGTTATCTTCAATACTTTTTCCGATTGGCGAGTAAGGGGAATGTTTGCTAGGTTTTTAACATTATGACTTGCAGTGCCCCTTGTGGCCTGCTCAATAGTCTCACGAACTTCTTCGAGTGACACGCCTAGCTTCTTTATCAAAGCGATAGCAATGCCTTCCCCCTCACGGATCATGCCTAGCAATAAATGCTCGGTGCCGATATAATCGTGCCCCAAGCGCAAGGCCTCTTCCCTGCTCAAAGAAATCACTTCTTTTACTCGGTTAGAAAATTTTGCCTCCATAGTATGGTTTTGGATATAATAATGGTCGTTAAAATTAATTTAACCTCTATTCAAATAAAAGGATACAAAACGATTTATCTTAAATAATTCGTAATGTTTTTATAAAGTCTGCCTTTCCAATTCAAGATTATGAATATATTATTGGACTTTTCTATGATGTTGCAAATTTTGCTTACTTATTTTAAGAAATAACCTAAAATCGCCTCATCAAAAGATCTTAACCGAAACAGGCCTATTACACGAATAGTTTCTGCGACTTTATAATCGCCTTCGAATTCGGTCCTTCATTGAATAACAAGTCAATTACACTTAAGTTTTCAATAAAGTTATCAGTGAACAACTGGTGATAGGGGGTTGCATGAATGATACCACCCGAGGATTTATCGCTTATCACTGACCTAAAGTCACGAATTCCTTCTGGTTTGTCTGTTTGGTAGCTGTCAGTTTGGCTAAGCTCTGTGCCGAGCTTCAGGTATTTCAGACAAAGTGTCAGCAAGTCTAGGTTTAGTTCAAACAGGAAACGGTGGTTTGTGTAAATAATTTTGTAAAAAGCGCCTTCATAATGTTCAAAAAATGGAGCGTTGGCATAAGCGGAAGTAATTGCTCTCCAATGTCTATTTTGCCACTTTTCGGTATAATCTATTTGTATATCCTTTATTTTTTGAGGCTTCCTTGCTCCAATTACTGGCACGGTAAGTCTATCCACCTTGTTGGTTGTTTGGATATAGGCTCTGTTGCGAAGGCTTTGCCGCTGGAAGTTTTCTTCCGCTTCTAAAATCACTTTTTGGCTGTTTGCCATTACCGTAAAAAATGCCACATTGGGCAAATAATGCAATTCTATTAGCGATGTGTTTATTTCTTTCCCGCTCATATTTCTTCCTTACTATTCTCTGGCACAACAAAGCTTGGCTGCTCTTCAGCAAGTTTTGCTTTCAAATAATGAATTTTATGTCCCTTTTTGGTGAAGATACTTTCAAAGCGTGTTTTTATGTTATGGTGCTCGGCATAAAGTGGTGATTCGTATAGGTCAAATGTCTTTTCCAGTTCTAGTACTTCAAGTTTTTTTATTTCCTCCAAAGAATATTCAAAAAGAGGTTGGCTATCGGTTTTGAGGCGGATCCATCCACCCGGTTTCATTATTCGATGATAGATACCCATGAAACGAGGGTTGGTAAGGCGGCGTCTAATATCCCTCTTCCGAGGTCGCGGATCTGGGTTGATGATCCAGATATCGGCTACTTCATTTTCAGCAAAAAGATCTTCCAAATGGTGGATTTTTGTGCGTAAAAAGCCCACGTTTTTTAAGCCTTTTTCCTCTGCCTGCGAGCTTCCAAACCAAAGCCTATCACCTTTTATATCTATTCCTATGAAGTTTTTGTTTGGATAAATCTCGCCAAGACCTACGCTGTATTCCCCACGCCCGCAGGCAAGCTCCAATACGATATCGTTGTCATTTTGGAAAAATAACTCGTTCCAATTTCCCTTTATGTTTTCGAAAAGTTTCTTTCCTGCTTCAAGCACATTGTCGCTTGCTTTCACCCCCGAGAACTTCTTCTTTTTGCTCCTCGCCATTTTATTCTTCTGATTGATTTTATGCAAAAATAAAACATTTTAGGAATGCTGGGAGAAGCTAGAGGTTGGAGCTAGGAAATAGAAATATTCGTGAACAGAAAAATCAGTTATAGAAATAAAATATATACAACAAAAGCCGAAAAAGGTTGCTAACTCTAGTGCTTTTGCAAGTTCCTAATCGGGTTTCACCAAAAAGCTTTTGAGTTCCTCTTGTTACGGCATAGGTTTGCTGGTAATTATTTTAGAGCCTCTGGATAGTATTTTTTCTTCTTTTGGGTTGGAGGTGAGGTAAATAGTTTTTTCCACTACTCGCTCTTTCTCGGGTGCGAAAAGAAAAGCCAAGGCAACAGCCAGGATCACAACAGCAGCGCTAGCATAAGCAGGGATTTTGTAGGCAAATATTCCTACCCAAGCAGGCCGATGCTTTTGCTTAAATTGGGCAAGTAAAGCTTGTTTTGGATATGCTATATAAACTTCTTCAAAGCCGTATATAATTTGTCGAGCGGCAGGCCTACCACATTATAATACGAGCCCTCAATTTTTTCTACACCAACCATCCCAATCCATTCTTGGATGCCATAAGCGCCCGCTTTGTCGAAAGGCTTGAAGTTTTTGATGTAAAATTTAAGTTCGGTTTCCGAAAGGTTTTTAAAAGTCACTAATGTTTCGGAGCTAAAAAGGGTTTGCTTTTCGGTGGTGGTGAGGCAAACCGCCGTGATCACCGAGTGGGTGTTGCCCGAAAGTTCTTTGAGCATTTGCAAGGCTTCTGTCTCGTCTTTGGCTTTGCCGTAGAGTTTGTTGCCTAGCACCACAATAGTATCGGCTGTGATCACCACTTCGTCGGCACTCATATCGTCTTCAAAGGCTGAGGCTTTCATCCTTGCCAAGTACTCCGCCACTTCTTTCACAGGGTGGGTATTAGGAAAAATCTCCTCTATTTTTCTTTTCCTTACCTCAAAATCAATGTTGATCGATTTGAGCAATTCTTTTCTTCGGGGAGAGTTGGAGCCGAGGATTACTTTTTTCTTCATGATCTGAATATCTTTAAGGATTAAACTCTTGTTTACAAAGGCATGTTCATCTGATAGTTCATTTGTAAGGTTTTACGCAAAAGTTAAAAAAATAAAAAATTAAATCTTTCTTTTTAAATTGAGCGTTTATCAAAAATAGAATACTATTTCTTTCCGTAAACTTCCTAATAAAAATATAGTAAAATCGACAATATTAAAATACTATTTGCCTTTTATGCCCGAACAACGGAGCTTTAGGGCAAGCTTATTGACCTTTTCTGCTTGGTTACACAAGACCAACGCCTTCTTACATAAGGTATCTGCGGAGTTGTAAAAAGAACAAAAAAAACATTATTTAGTCTTATTATCGTGGGTTTGACGATCTGTGGCTGATTAAATCAAAACTAAATACACATGAAAAAGAAGCTGATATTTATCGCTGTTCCTACTGTGCTCATTCTTATTTTTAGCTTTTCTATTTTTAAGAGCGGACCAGATGGCAGTGATAAAACACTAGTACTAAAGGATATTATCTTTAGGGGATTGATTAACAAAGCTCATTTCAATACCGTAGAGCTGAATGATGATTTTTCCCGCAAGGCATTCGACCAATACCTAAAAAGGGTTGATGGAAACAAGCATTTTTTCATCAAAGAAGATGTGAAGAAGCTGGAGCAATACAAGGATAAAATTGATGATGAGCTGAACGGCCAGCCAAACCCTCTATTGGTGACAACAATTGGCATTTGGGATCAGCGTGTTGCTGAAGCAGAGCAGTATTATAAAGAAATCCTAGCTACTCCTTTCGACTTTGACCAAGATGAAAAGGTGGAATTGGATGGAGAAAAAAGAGAATACGCTTCATCTACAGACGAACTGAGAGAAGAGTGGAGAAAATACTTGAAATACCAAGCTTTGCTTCGTTATTACAATAAAATAGAAGGCCAGGAAAAAGAAGCAGAAGCGGCAAAAAAGGAAGGGAAAGAATTTACCCCAAAAACCAATGAGGCACTTGAGGCCAGCGTAAGGGAAGAGTTGCTAAAAAGCTATAACAACTACTTCGATAGGTTAAATAAAATGGATCACGACGATAAAGCAGCAGAGTACATCAATGCTATTCTTACGCTTTATGGCCCTCACACCGAGTTTTACCCACCAGAAGAAAAAGCCAATTTTGATATAGACATGTCAGGTCAGCTAGAGGGCATAGGCGCTCAACTGAGTTTGATAGATGGAGAGGTTAAAGTCGTGAGAATTGTACCCGGTAGCCCATCTTGGAAGAAAGGTGAGTTGAAAGAGGAGGACGTGATAATGAAAGTGGGGCAAGGTGACGAAGAGCCTATTTCGGTAATGGGAATGCCGTTGAAAGATGCGGTGAAGATGATTAGGGGCAAGAAAGGAACGGAAGTTCGCCTGACCATCAAAAAGCCAGACGGAAGAATCACTGTTTATTCGATTATAAGAGATGTAGTGGTGTTGGAAGAGTCCTATGCCAAATCGGCGATTATCAACCATAAGACTTCTGGTAAAAAAATCGGAGTGATCCATCTGCCAAGTTTCTATGCCGATTTCAGTGGGAAAGGCGGAAGAAGCTCTAGCACGGATGTAAAAGCAGAGCTTGAAAAATTGACCAAGCACAACCCAGATGCGATTTTGATCGATCTGAGGTTCAACGGTGGCGGTTCTTTGCAAGATGTGGTAGATATGACAGGTTACTTTATAGACGAAGGGCCAGTGGTGCAAGTAAACAGCAAATTGGGTGCGCCAACTATTTTGAAAGACAAATCGAGAGGTGTGGTATATGATGGACCGCTAGGCGTGATGGTGAACCACTTTAGTGCTTCGGCTTCGGAGATTCTTGCCGCAGCTTTGCAAGATTACAACCGTGCGGTGATCATCGGTAGCGAATCTACTTTTGGAAAAGGAACGGTTCAGCGCTTCTTGGAATTGGATTACTATCTTAACTCTAGCTACAGCCATTTGAAGCCACTTGGTTCGTTGAAACTGACTATCCAAAAATTCTACAGAATTACAGGAAAGTCTACCCAATGGAAAGGTGTTCGCCCAGATGTGATCTTGCCAGATACTTACGATTTCATCGATATTGGAGAAAAGAGTTTAGATTTTGCCTTGGAATATGACGAGATCGTTCCTCAGAAATTCACGGCACTAAACGATAACATCGACAAAACTGTCCTTTCGGCAAAAAGCCAGAAAAGAGTGAAGGACAATGAAATCTTCCAACTGACCGTAGAGAATGCGAAGAGGTTGCAAAAGCAGCGTGATAAAACGAGCCAAACCCTCAACTTTGAGGAATTTATGGTGGAGCAAAAGAAACTGGAAGAAGAAGCCAAGAAATTCAACGACTTGAAGAAGGTTCACGAAGATATGGAGGTTGTATCGGTAGATACTTTCGACGAAAGCTCAGAGCTGGACAAAATCAGAAAAACTAACATGGAAAGGTGGTACAAAGAATTGAAAGAAAACGTGTACCTCTACGAATCTATGCTAGTGATGGACGATTACACCAACAAGCTTTCAGTAGCTCAGACTGGTGCTGAGTAAGCAAGTTTAGAAATAGTAAAAAGTCCTTCCTGCTACTAGCAGGAAGGACTTTTTTGTGTAAAAATACCTGAGTCATCCTGAACTTGATTCAGGATCTCTCTCCCACACATCAGTAAGGGTTTGCAAATCTCGAAAAAAGGTGCAGCAACCTTATGCCCAACCTCGATAATAGAGCTTTTATGCAATAATGAATTCCTTCTTTTGAATTTAAGGAACGTACTGAATTATTGTGTAGAAATAGATGTGTTAACATTTAATTGCTTCTCAACCTTGGTTAAGCTTTTCTATTTCCTTATATTTAATATAGAACAATGAATCAGCTTTGGTTTATTTTTACTAAATAGCTTAACTACTCACACACTTGTTGCTATAAGTGTAATTGCTCCTTCCAAATTAATTACTATTCTACCACCGTACCCTGCTGATGATAGTGGTAAGTGGATAGAGAGACTTCCTGTATTTGATCAACTCACTTTCTAACATAAACTCAAATAATCATGATTAAAATCAGACTATTTATAGCTCTCTTTATGCTATTTTGTATTTCTACTTCTCAAGCCCAAGTAATAGAAAAGGTTGTAGGTATCACGCCAGTTGCTTATACAAGAACTACATCTAACAGAGATGATGCATTGCGATTGTACAATTACATTCTCAATGCAATGCAGCAAACCAATAGGTTGAAAGTAATTGATAGGCCATTGGGAGGTAAGCATGTAGTTGCAGAGCTTTCTGAGCAAACTAATTCTTCCCATGCCCTAGGGAATGTGGTAAAACAAGGTAAGCAACTTGGGGCAGATTATGTTTTTTTTACTCAAGTTAATACGGCAAATGTACTTACCATAAAAACGAAGGAGGGTGAACTAAAGGGGTATGAGGGTAATTTGTCCATATTTGTAAGGGTGCTTAGTGTAGAGACAGGAGAGGTGGTTTCTACTTCTGTAATCACCCCCAAAGGGGTCACTCCAGTAGAGGGAGCACTTGAAGAAACATTAAAATTAGATGCAAATGCGTCTAAAGTAGGGAATATCTTTGATGTAGGAGGACTTAGTGATTCTCCAGAAGAAGCACTAAGAAAAAGCATGGAAAAAATGGAAACGCAAATAAGAGTATTTGTGGATGAGACTTTCCCTCTAGAAATGTTGATTGCTAAAATTGAAGAAGTTGAACATGGGAAAAAGACACAAACAGAAGTATTTATCCTTGGTGGTAAGTTAACTGGTCTGCGAACAGGCGATAACCTGATTATAAAAGAAATAGTAGAAAGACATATTAAAGAGAAGATATATCACGACGAAGTGGAAAGGGGAAAGCTTAAGGTGATACGTGTGAGCCAAGATTTAGTAGTTTGCAAAATAACAGACGATTCTGATTTGGTTCTGAGTATCTATGAACAAAAGCCCGATATGCTCAAAGTGATCTTTATTCCTAAGTCTGATGTATTTGGATTTGGTTTCACCAAAGGGAAAAAATAACAAGCAGATGCGAATATTTAGCCCTTTTGTAATATGTCTTTTCCTCCTCTGTTCGGACGCAATGGGGCAGGAAAACCAAGGTGTTCAATTTCAGTATTTTTCCATGATGGTCTTACCTTACACGGTAGAGGGGGATAGGATTGAAAAAAAGCTAGAGGAATCGCCAAAGTTGAGGCATGCCATCACCCAGATTGAGGATATGTACCTTTCCAAAGGGTTTCAAGTATATGATTTTGCAGCCCGGTTAGAAGCCTACTGGGATACGGAGGGCTTGCAAGAAAGTACAGGTTATGATACAAAAGCGGGCTTGCTTAATTTCTCCAAGCCTGATATTTATACGGAACTGGAATTCAAGGCTATCGATTGTGGTGGTGGGCAGAAAAAAGCGAGACTTTCCCTCAAAACTTATATGACCAGTTCAGGCAAATTACTCGTGAATAAGTCTGGCGATACCAATTGCTTTTCGGGGGTGGGAGATGAAATGATTTTGTTGGAACGGGCGGTGATGGATATGGAAGAGGAATACACGGCTACTTTGAAACGAGCACTTGATAATATGGCTACTATGGGACAACCAGTTGCTTATAGTATTACCATAGATGATAATGTGAGTTTCGATTTCAACGACAACGTAAAAGCTGATATAGAAGGCGTGGAAGAAGAAGGTGCTTTGGCGGAAATTTTGTCAATTTGGCTAGATGAAAACGTGATTTTCTACAAATCTACAGGAAGTACTTCACAGCTAATGAAGTTTGACGAAGTTCGCTTGCCTCTTATTGACTCCAAATCAAAAAGGGTATATAACGTGGAAAAATTTAATAGAGATTTTCGCAGGTTTATAATCAGCAAAGTGAAGTTTGCTGACCTTCCTGAAGAAACGATCAGCGCAAAAGTGCAGAGGATAGGAGGTGTTACCGTAGTTCATCTGACAAATTAGGCGCCTGAATAAAGTGTTTCGGGATTAACAAAGGGGCTCACCTAATTTAATTATTAGGTGAGCCCTTTTGTTTTATTGACCAACGATGTTCAAAACCTACTATGGAGCTAAGGAAGATCCATTTTTTTGCTTTTTAAAAAGCCGATGAGTTTTTTGTTCAAAATAGCTTCTGGGTTAGTTTTGATAGCTCCACTTTCCTTAAGCACTGGAGTCCAACTATATACTACTTCTTGAGAGCTTAGGTTGATAATGACAACTTCGAAGGGGGCGCTGATAGATGTAGAACTGCTGCCTTCTTGGGTTTCCACTTCCCCTTGGTTCACAAGCATCAAGTATTTTGGGGAAGTTCCATGTTTTATGGAGGAATAATCTCCGCCCATTACCTTGTCGAAAGTTCCGCTGCTTATAAAGGATGATTTGACTACCTGATTACTTGCTTTTAATCCTTTGGCTTTCATAAGCTGGCTTACCGAGCTTGCAAATTGACTGTTGGCTTTATTTTTCGATTTATAGACAACCCCTATAGGGTAGCTGCTCGATGGATTAAAATAGGAAACAGGTGTTTTTTTTACTGGAGCTGGCTCAGTCTTTTTTTCTTCGATAATTTCTGCCTTTTTGCTAGTTGAGATGGTTGAAGGTGATGCTACTACTACCGTGGTTGTATCGTCAGTTGTGTTCTCAGGATTTTTCGCAACTGGCTTTTTATCAGAAAAGTTAACCCATGTAACTATTCCTCCACCAATAAGGATCACCAAGGTAACAATGATGATTAATGGAACTGGTAGTTTTTTGGTAGAAGAACTTTGTATTTGAGATGGTGAATTGGCTTGGGGTGATTGAGCTTGAGAACTGAATAGGTCATCGGGAAGATCATCTATAAAAAATCTTAATGACGCTGTTAATCTGTTATTTTCCAGTTCATAGTCTTCTCTACGAATAGTTCCTGCCCTATTCTCCTTTTCCATCCTATTCCAACGACTCTTTATCTCCATATAATCATTCTGATAATCAGTATATGCAGGGTATTCTAATTGGTTGAGATAATGAAATAATTCTTTTATCTTATTGTGACTGAATAGGTCTCTAAGTGTAGGTTTATCTATTTGACTCATTGGTTCTTTTTGTTTTATAACAATTTAAAGATTTTTAGTATAAAAAACCAATGACCTTCAAAACATCAATTAACTTTGAAGTAAATAGATGGATAAACGGTGTTTTAAAGCGTCAAATACTCCTCAACATTCGCCAATACCTTTTCCGAAAGCCTTCGGAAGGCAGCATCGGTCATGCCCGAGATACGGTCGATGCAGATCACGTTGGGGAGGGCTTGGTGGGCTGCTTCGTTGCCCAGTGCGCCGTCTATGTCCACTATGGCGAAGTTGCCTGCTTGGCTTGCCCATTTGCTAAATGCATCTATCTCGTAAGTAGCACCCAAGGAGGTGTTGATTAGTACCGAGTTGGGTTTCATTAGGTCAAATTCTTTTTTGCCCAGCAAATGTGTGTTTCTTGGCAGGTGCGTGGTGATGGCATCGGCTTGGGGGAGCAATTCTTCGAGCGGAGCATAGCGAATGTGGACAGTTTCTAGGTCGGGTTTTCTGGTTCGACTGAAATAGAGCACGTCCATCCCAAAAGCCACGGCTACTTGAGCGACCATGCTGCCCAGCGTCCCCATGCCTATAATTCCCAAGGTTTTTCCCTTTAGCTCCGTTTGTTTGGGCTTCCACTGGTGCTTGCCCATTCCCTTGCCAAGGTTGATGAGTTGGGCGAATACAAACTCCACCACGCCCTCGTCGCCATAGTCCCGCACGCCTTTTACGGTGATTCCCCGCTTTTCCGCCGCATCAATATCCACATTTGCCGATTCCTTGCTGTAAAGGCTGCAACACATACCTATATATTGAAGGTTAGGGGCTTGCTCTATTACGTTGGCGGAGATTTTAGTCCCCCAGCTCACCAAAAATGCATCGGCATCGCCAATCCGCTCAACAATTTCTGCATCGGAAGCAGGCGGTTCGTTGAAAAGCTTGATGGGCTTCTCGGAATAGCGGGCGAGCTTTTCCAAAGCCCAAGGCTGCAAGTTGGTATTGTCTACGCAGACTATTTGTTTGAATTGTTTTTCCATAGCAAAGGGTAGAAATAGATTTGCCCAAACCTAGTGTTTGTAGTTCGCTTTGGCAAATGGGAGTTTGAGATGCACACTGGGGGAAGAGGGCAAAGTCCAAGACCGAAATGGCTGGTGCGAGGGGTGGCTTGGCTGCACGGGACGAGCCTTGCGTGAGTGTGCCCAAAGACACAACATATAAAAAAGCCCAATACTATAAAGTACTGAGCTTAGTGATCGAGTTGAGTAAATTTATTTTTTGAAGCTTAACTTATGCCAGCCAAGCTCTAAACATCCAAATTGTTTTTTCTATACCTTCTATCAGTCCGCTGGCGAGTGAAGCTGTGCCTTCGTCGTTGTTTTCGCCTGCAAGCTCGAGTAAGCCTCTTAGTTGACCTAGAAGTTCCTGATTGTTATCTATCACTGCTTTTACGGCTTCTTCTCCATCCGAAATATCTAGGAGTGCTTTGATATACGTCTGCTCTGTATACTCAGCAAAGCTATGTAGTGGTCTTCCGCCCAAGGTGAGAATGCGTTCGGCAAGCTCGTCTATAGTGCCGGCCGCCTCATCGTATAAGCCCTCAAACTTCTCGTGAAGAGAGAAAAATGCTTTTCCTTTGATGTTCCAATGGAAGCCTCTCAGGTTTTGGTAGTAAAACTGATAGCTGCTCAATAATGTATTTAATTTATCGACTACAACTGCTGATTGTTGTGCGTCAAGTCCGTTTAGTCCTTCTGTTAAAACTGCGTTTTTCATTTTTGTTGAATTTTTATAGTTAAAAAATACATAGCCGATTGTTCAGCTATTGTTAGTGAAAGGTTTATGCCTTATTGATTACAATACAAAGATAGGAGGTAGAGATTATATATAAAAATTATAATTTTTATATATCTATAATTAAAAGTTATATAATTATTTTGTTCTCCACCATAATAACTATTGAAAAAAAATTATTGTTCGGCTTGTGTGGAGGAAAAAATATGATTTTTAGCATGTTTTGCCAATATTGATGAGGTCATGAGCTTGTTTGGTGCTGAAATGAGGCGACTTCAGGTGACCTGTTTCTAAAATCATAGGCAGGCTCTCATTTCTCCTTATACTTCCCTTTCTTTGCCAAAAAGAAGGCAACAACTTTTGACAGGAATATTTAATTCACATTTTAACCAACTGAAAGATGACTTTAAGAAAAGCAGTTTTGTTGACTATGATACTTGGCTTGGTAGCAGCCTGCCAAGAAAAAAAGGTGGTAGAGATACCTGCAAAAATCCCTGTAAAGGTGGTAGTGATTTCTTTGTTTGAGCAAGGAGAAGACGAGGGAGATAAGCCTGGTGAGTTTCAGTACTGGGTGGAAAGAGTCCCACTTGCCGAAACTATTCCTTTTCCGCAAGGCAATCGCAACCTTCGGTACAATAGCGAGAAACAGATTTTGGGTATTTGTGCGGGAATTGGTACTGCCAAGGCTACCGCATCTATCATGGGCTTGGGGATGGATCCTAGATTTGACCTAAGCAAGGCGTACTTTATAGTAGCTGGAATATCGGGGGTAGATCCAGAAGATGCATCTACAGGCTCGGCTGCTTGGGCAGAGTGGCTTGTAGATGGCGATCTGGCTCACGAGATAGATGCAAGGGAGATTCCTGAGGACTGGACGACAGGTTATCTCCCTCTTCGCCGTAAGGAGCCCTATGAGCTTCCTGCAAGAGCTGATAACGAAGGCGAGGCTTACCGTTTAGATTCGGGCTTGGTCAATTGGGCTTTTGACCTTACAAAAGATATTAAGCTAGAAGATACTGGTGATATAAAGAAAATGAGGGAGAAGTATACGGAGCACCCGAATGCTCAAAAGCCGCCAGTAGTAATGAAAGGCGATCAACTTGCTGCTATGACGTACTGGCACGGTGAGTTGATGAACGACTGGGCGAATGACTGGGTGAATTACTGGACTGAAGGACAAGGTAATTTTGTGACCTCGGCAATGGAAGATACTGGTGTAATGAGAGCATTGCTTTATTTGGGCAAGGCGGGAAAGGTTGACCCGCAGCGCTACTTGGTGCTAAGAACCGCTAGCAACTTCACTATGCAGTACCCTGGCTTAACGGCCGCTCAAAGCTTGGCAGGTGAAAAGCTGGAAGGTGAAGTGGGGTATTCTGCTTTTATTCCTTCGCTGGAGGCTGCTTGGAAAGTGGGGAGCAAGGTTGTTTTTGAGCTTTCAGACAACTGGGAGAAGTACGAAAACGAAATTCCTCATAAATAGTCACATTCCTCTATTTATCTTACATATATGTTTTGAGGTGTATATCGTAAACTAAGTGATGTAAGAATTTGAGAAAAAAATAAAAAAAAATGAGTGATTTTGCTGTTTGATGCAATATTGAGATTTCTGTTGCCGTTATGGTGGTGTAATGTTTGAAATAAAAAGGACTGATTATTGAATATCGTTAACAAAGGCTTAAACCTTGTTTAGATCTCAAGCTAGGTATAACGAATAATAAATGGCACTTTTGTTTCAATTCTTACTAATAACAATTAAATTGTATAGCGTAAATGAAAAGGGATATTTTAACTGAAATCCAATTTTGTTAGGCTATGCAAAAATGATTTCAAACTAAACTTTATACAGCCATGTCAACAGAAGAAAAATTAGAAACTATGGAAGCTGAAGTGAAAGAGCAATTGCAGGATGAGGATTATTACTACGGTCATGTAGAACCTAGGTATCCTAAGTCTTACGAAACTGTTATTTCATCTGCAATCCTTGTAGGAACACTCTTAATAATGGGGGTATTATTACTTTCAACAGGAGTTTTCGGATAAAGAATAATTCTTTTATTTCAACGAAATAAAAGCGCTCTGTAGGACAGAGCGCTTTTTTTATGCAGAGTTTCCAACTTTCGTTGGGTGGTATTATTCTATTTTTCCAATCCGCTGATAAGCGATGGGTCAATTGATGAATTTGTGATATTGATATGTTTGTTGGTTTTTCCTTCAATACTGATTACGTGCTGCCCTTTGTTCTCAACAATATCAGCAGCTAATGCATCTACAGTGACATCGTTGCAGTTGAATATTGTCAATGCTTTTCCTTTCTGTAGTTTGATATCTATGCCTTTCATAGTAAAAGCATCAGAATTGATGAGGAACATTCCTTTGTTTACCTCAAAAGTTGAATTTTCTAAGCTAATGTTAGACAAATGCTTTTCGGGCAAGCCTTGGAAAAAGGCGGCTATTTCGGAGTTGCTAACATGGATTTCCTTGAGGGAAATATTTTTGAACGCAGGAGTTTCTTCTGTTACAGGAGGGAGATCCTCTTCGGTGTCCTCTATATTATTCTTCCCGCCCTTTGTGTCTACAGGAGATTTCCCTTCATAAAAAGAGTTGAATTTGATGGCTTCTGCGGGAATATTCATCATATCAATTTTTGAGATGAAAATGTCTTCTACAACCCCGCCTCTGCCTCTGGTACTTTTAAACCGTAGCCCTATGTCAGTTCCTATGAACGTACAGTTGGAGATATGCATTTTTTTCACTCCACCCGACATCTCGCTACCAATGGTAAAACCTCCGTGACCGTGGAAAACGATGTTGTTCTTGATGATTACGTTTTCTGTAGGCATGCCTCTTTTTCTTCCATCCTCGTTTTTCCCAGATTTGATGCAAATGGCGTCATCGCCCACATCAAATGTATTGTTGTAAATCAGGGCATTTTTGCAAGATTCTAAATCCAGCCCATCGCCATTTTGCGAGTACCAAGGGTTTTTGACGGTCAGGTTTCTGATGATCACGTCTTCACACATCAGTGGGTGAAGGTTCCAAGCAGGAGAATTTTGGAATGTAGGGCCATCGAGCAATACCTTTTTACAATCGACCAAGCTTAGGAGTACTGGTCTCATAAAGTCTTTTACTTTCTCAAATTCTTTAGGGTCGTCAAAATTTGGGACATTGAAATTATCCTTTTGGTCTCCTTTTCTAGATGATTCTGAAGGATACCACGTCTGTTTGTTTTCACTCAGTACTCCACCAGACTTTACCAATTTGTTCCATTGGTTTTCTGTAAGCTTACTTTTTTTCACTGGTCTCCAAGCATCGCCCGAACCGTCAATAATCCCTTTTCCTGTAATGGCTATGTTTGTTAAGTCTTTGCCATAAATAGGGGAGATGCAGCGGTAGGTGTCAAGCCCTTCAAAACTGGTTTCTATAAGTGGATATTCATCAAAATCTTTACTAAAAACGAGAAGCGCGCCATCTTCAAGATGAAGGTTGATGTTGCTTTTGAGCTGGATAGGGCCTGTAAGCCAAACACCTCGTGGGATTATCACTTTTCCTCCACCCTTTTTTGCAGCCATTTCTATTGTAGAGGTAATTGCCTCTTTATTATTGGTGATGCCATCACCCACAGCACCAAAATCAGTTATTTTGACAGAATAATCTTTAAAGGAAGCTTCTTTTACCTTGGGCATTTCAAATTCTATGCCCGCATATATATTATCTTTTTCTACTAACTGAGGTGCGTTTACTGGAGAGGAGGTATTGCAGGAAAATAGGTACAAGGCAAGCCCTGCCATCACCATTCTTCCTTTCCATTTTTTTAGTGGGTTTTTCATTTTCATGTATCTTTTACTGATCTATTAATTTATTAAGGTGTATATTTTTTATAGCTGAACTTTTACTGGTTGAGCTAATTTTTTTGCTGTTTGTTTGATGTATTCAATAAATTCAGCTTCACTTTTTATTCCTCCTTTTTCACCTTCCCAAGCTCCTAAGAAGTAGTAGTCCAGCTCGTTTGTTCCCGAATTTATTTTTACAATATGGCTATGCTCATCTTCTCTAAATCCTTTAAAATCTTTACTTGCAAAAAAGACAGCTAATCCTAAATTGTCATTATTCAAACTTTGTTTTCCATAAGTTGCAATGAAGCCCCATTGGCTCTCATCTCCTTGTTGGGTAAAAAGGGTTGCGTTGTCATCTTTTACTATTCCAGTGCAGTAATTTGCCAAGGCTTCGCTCACTTGGAGCTGGTGGTGGCTAAGGCGAGTACCAGCATGGATACTGAGGTTTGATTCTAGGTCTATGGAAAGTCCTGCCACTTTCCAGCCGAAATAGCTGGTTTTGATAGAAGAATAAATACTGCCATTTTCAGCTATTTTACAGGTTATGCTGTCTGTTTTGTCAATTCTGGTGGCATGGTCTTCTTCAAATACCCCAAAAGCTCCGATGCCCAAAGATTTGCCCACTTTCAACACATCCATGCCCCAAGGTTCTTGTTCGTGGTACGAGTCAAACCCATCTTGTCCTACGTCTTGGAGTACAACATCATGCGTGCTTTTGCCAAAAATATCCGTTGCATTTCGCCAGTCGAGGTAAAAGCGGTAGCCTACTAAGTCGGACTCCCACCCAGGGCCTTCGTACCTGATGTAAAAAGAATGGTCGGTGTGCTTATCAGGTACTCTCAATTCATTTATGTTCTGAAATGTCCCACCTTGATATTCAAACTGTTCATTACCATTTTTTTTCACCACTTCTATCCATTCCCCACCTTCTTTCACCGAAATTTCAGCCTGCGTTTTTTTAGCAAACTCCTTTCGTTTTTGTCCCTCTACTTTTTTTAGTTGGAATTGAAGTTCCGATTTGGCTGAAATGCTGTCTATAATAAATAGTAAAGCCTCGCCCATAGTCTGAGAAGCTATTTCCTCATTGTTAAAAAGTACAGCTATTTCTGTTGCACTTGTATCGTTTAGTATGTTGGCTATTTGCTCCTTATCAATACTGACTAAGCTGTTTCTCAGCAAAATATCGCTTGAGTTGGCTATGCTAAAAGTGCCCTCCTTTGTAGGTTCATTGCTAAATTCCTTCTTTGCACACTGGCTAAAGAAGAGAGGGAATAACAGAAGAAAAAGTATATACCTAGACATATGAATAATTTTTTAAGTAAAGAGCTTGGTTAATAAATTAATGGTCATAGTTCAAGACGGAGTTTTTATTAGGAATCCATCCATCAAATATTTTTTGCAGTGAGTAATGTGAAAGATCTTCTTTGGTCAATTGCTTTGCCCACGGAACTCTTGAAGCAGGGCTAGCCCCTTCTCCTTCCGATTCGAACTCTGCATAAAAAGATGTTTTTTCAGCATCAGGCTTGTTCCAATTATGCCACCCTTCTGGGCGTATATGCTTGCCCAGTTGGCATTTTAAAAAGACGGTTTGCGCATAAGGGCGCCATGGTCTGCCGAGGTAAACTGACTGGTCGGGAGCATCGCCCGTAAGTTTGCAGTTGATAAATACAAACCCATATTCTTCGCCCAAAAGGGTAGAGGCGGCCGTGATATATTGTCCCCCAGTTTTGGAGAATATCTCACAGTTTTCGAAAACAGCCGTGCTCCAGCCAAATATGAAATCGGTAGTTCCTTCTATGTAGCAATTGAGGTAATATTGCCTGCTTCCTTGCCCGTGGGGGTAGAGCGTATCTTGAAATCCTAGGAATTTGCAGTTGGAAAAGAAAACTTCATCGCCATCTACCCTTACGGCTACTGCTTGCCCCACAGCTCCCGATGAGTTTTCGAAAGTTATATTCTCCGCTTGAAAGCCACTTCCATAAATAAAGAAGCTAGAAGAGCCAGAAGTACCCAAGGTCTCTCCAAACTGGTTCTTTTTCGAACTATAATCGTCAAAAGTCAGTATGGTCTTCTCTACGCTTTCGCCAATGAACGAAATGTTTGTTTTGGTTTTGGGAAGGATAAGTTTTTCCTTGTACACTCCATTTTTTATAAAAATCGTAGTTCTGTTTTTCCTCAAATGAGGAGCATGGTCAATGGCAGCTTGCACAGAGGTGAAGTCTCCTTTCCCATTGATGTCAACTATGACGTCGTAATCTTGAGCGACTGCATTGTAACAAAAGAGCATAGAAACCAGGAACAGAAATAATAGATATGTTTTGCTTTTATAAATCACTTTTTTCTGCTTTTTCAAATTCTAATGAAGCCATTATGAAAGGACCTACGCCTTTTGGGTCGTTGTCTCTGATAATTTCATTCACATAATACTCGTAGCTACCGTCTCTGTATGGGTTGCCGCCCAAACCAGCTACTCCGCAAACTTGGGTAAGGCTGATAGTGCCATCATCATTCTTTTGGATGAGATCGCTTACAATCGCTTCGTATCCTTTTTTGCCTGCATCCAAGTATTTTCCATCTAAATAGCCCTTGTTGGCAGATTTTAGTAAGAAGTAGCTGAACATGCTAGATGCCGAGCCTTCTAAATAGTTTCCTTCATCGCCAGGTCTGTCCATCACTTGCCACCACAGTCCTGAAGCATCTTGATTGGCAATGATCGCATCAGCCATTTTTTTGTGGATTGAAAGAATATCGGCACGTTTTGGGTGGTCTTCAGGGAAGAAGTCCAGCACGTCTACCAAAGCCATGGCAAACCAGCCCATTGCCCTGCCCCAAGCATGAGGTGAGCGACCAGTTTCAGGGTTTGACCACTTTTGCTCCCTTGACTCGTCCCAACCGTGGTAGTACAAGCCTACATTTTCATCCCAGGTGTATTTGTCAATAAGATAAATCTGCTTGGCTACATCGTCGTAGATTGCATGCTCGCCAAATTCAGTAGCATATTGGGCTAGGAATGGTGAGCCCATATACAATCCATCAAGCCACATTTGCGAAGGGTATCTTTTCTTGTGCCAAAAACCGCCCTCTGAAGTGCGTGGATGTTCACGCATTTGATCCCTTAATGTTTCTATCGCTAGTTTGTACTTATCTTTGTTCGTTTCCTTATAAACCTCCATCACAAACTTTCCCGGATTCACCCTGTCTATGTTGTAATCCAATTTTCTGTAGGTTAGGATTTTACCGTCGTCCATAATCATGGAGTCAGCATAAAACAGCACATAATCGTAATATTTCTGATTCTTTGTTTTCTGCCACACTTTCCACACAGCCGAGCAAACTAATCCGTTTGAGTATTCCCATTTGGGCTTTTCTCGGAAATCTAGCAGCCGAGGATCGGGGTTTCTCTTCAGCTCAGAGTCTGCCATTTGTACATAAAGAGGACTCTCTTTTTGAGATTCTTCGACAGCGGGTTGGCTGTCAGTCTCTTTTACCTTTTGTGAGCAAGAGGCTAGGGTAATAAAAAGAAATAGGATAGTAATATGCTTTTTCATATATCAATTTTTTTTGATCAGTTCATTTAAGTAAACCTCTATATTAGTATAATTCTTACTGATGGAATACAAGGCATGATCGGTGTTGTCTTTCGGGTCTAGGTCATGCTTTGCTTCCCATTTATCGGGCATTCCATCTTTATCAGTATCAGTGTTAAAATTGTATGTTTTCAACTCAGGCCATCCGCCAACATCCGTTTGGGAGTCGATAATTCCTTTGTGTTCAAAGCCAAATTCTGCCAAACCTTCTTTCACATTCTTCAAAACTCTGCTGTCCACTATGTCCCTAACCAAGCTTGCCCCAGCATGTAGCAGTACGTGCGTGTAGGCATCTTGAGCCGTTTCAGTTTCAATATCCAAAACTAGTATGGGTTCGTCAGTTCTAGCTGAATCGGGGGCATCTGCTACTACGCCTTTCCAGTTGTCGGTGGTAACAGTAGAGTTGCCGTCCAATATGTTTCCTTCCAAATAATATTTCCCGTAGGGCGACCAAGGGTTTAAAATTCTTCCTTTTTTAGAGGTAGAAGTAGCAGGGCCGGGCTTATAATAATTCCCAACTATGTTATGGTTGCCTTCTTCTCCTGCATATGAATTGTTGTCTTTCCAGTTATAGACTACATTGTTCCTGAAGTCAACAACTTCATTTTCTGGGGATTTGTGGTATCTAGCTCCGCAAAACCTAGGGAGCCTGCTTTTGTGGTGAGCCAATAAATTGTGGTGGAACGTAGCACCTTTTCCGCCCCAAATTCCTCCGTAGCCATGTGCTCCTTTTTCATGTACAGAGTGGTTCATACTTTCCGAAATGATGCACCATTGCATGGTGAAATTCTCATTGTCATAGCAAGAGGCTACTTCATCGGAAGCCCAGCTAAAGGAGCAGTGGTCGATTATAATGTCTTTTTGACGAAGCACACTGATGCAGTCGTCTTGTTGTTGTTCCAAATCACCCATTCTTATTCTTAGGTATCGGATGATTACGTTTGAAGAGCTAACTTTTAAAGGGTAGTTTTTGAGGCAAATACCATCTCCTGGAGCTGATTGACCAGCGATAGTAAGGTCGCCGTGGTTGATTTTAAGCTCAGATTTGAGCTCTATAGTACCCGATATGTTGAACACTATTATTCTGGGAAATTTTTGCTTAATGGCTTCACGTAAGCTGCCTTTTCCACTATCGTTGAGGTTGCTTACTATCAAGACTTTTCCTTCTCTTCCACCGGTAGTGTATTTGCCAAAACCTTCTGCTTCGGGAAATGCCAATACGGCATCCTCTCCTTTATGGGAAAAAGTTAGCGCACCGTACGATGTGAAAGTGAAAAAAGCTAGTCCAATAAGTAGTATTTTGAAGTCCATGCTGCTTTGGTAAAGGCTTCTATCCTAGGTCATCTGTGCCTAGGATAGAAGTTTGTGTTTATGATATATTACTCAATAGATAAACTATCTAGTAAGCAGGGTTTTGAGGGAAGTCTTTGTTTTGGTTGAGGTCCAATGCACTTTGAGGAATTGGTCTCAAGATTTTAAGTTCACTGCCCGCTCCATTAAAATTTGACTGGTTTATCAAAGGATTGTGGGCAGAAGCTCTTTCTACCAACTTTCCAGTTCTTTTCAAATCGAACCACCTTTTGTACTCGCCTAGTAGCTCTCTGCCTCTTTCGTCCAAGATGTAATCAAGGTCGAATTCGCCAGCAGTGGCAGGAGTAGCATTTGCACGGTTTCTTACCGTATTAAGTCTAGCCAAACCAGTTCCAGCATCGCCAGTACCAAGGTATGCTTCAGCAGCTACCAAGTAGGTTTCTGCAAGTCTTGAAACAATTACATCTCTTGCACTTGATCTATCCTCGCTAAATAGTGATGATGGATCATCAAATTTTTTCACAATAATGGTATTGAAGTTATCAGAAATATCACCACCTTCAGGGTCGTGAGTGCCATATTTGTGGTAGTTAGCAGAAGGGTTTGCGGCTGAATAAGCAGCACTGTCTGCATCGGTAAACCAAGATGGCTCAAAGAATTCGACAACTGTAAGTCCGCTTTTGTCTTCTACGTCAAAATAATCGTAGTACCTTTCGTAAACCTCAGTCATGAAAGTTCCTTCCCAACGCTCATCACCTTCTTCAAAAAGATCGAGGCAAAAACGAGTAGGGCATAGGTTATATGATTTATAAGGAGCATCACCTGCTACTTCATTACCACCCAAGTAAGAGCCAGACCATTTCTGTTGTTGGCTACCAAGGTCTGTAGGGTCGGTGCTGATTGACGCTTCGTCGAATTGGATAGAGAACAATACTTCTTCGTTCATCTCATTGCCGGGTGTCCAAAGCTCTTCAAAAGAAAGGTTCAAAGACTGGCCGGCAATGGCAGCATCAGCATAAGAAGCCGCTTTTGAAAAATCATCGCTTGAACCGAAAGGCTCATAAGCTCTAGTTAAGTAAACTTTCGCAAGCATGTCTTGTACTGCTCTTTTGTTCACACGACCAGAGAACGCTCCGCTTTCTACTACATTTACAATAGCCTCTAATTCTGAAATGATGAAGGAGTAAACTTCTTCAGCAGAGTTTCTATCAAAACTTGTTTTTGCTTCAGCAATCATCTCCGTAATCAAACTTACGCCACCGTAAGTCTGAACTAACAAGAAATATGCATTTGCTCTTAAGAACCTGATTTCTCCAACTCTTTGAGGCAAGTACTCGGTTTGCTCGGTAAGTTCTGCAAAGTGAAGGGCTGTATTAGCTCTCTGAATGGCAACAAAACACTTGTTGTAAAGAAAGTTTACACCTTCTGAAGCTGAAGTAAGGTCAGAATATTGGCTAAGACCGACTGGCTCAGGGTTTCTACCCTCCATATATAAGTCTGTTCCCGCCATGAATAGCCAAGGATCTTGTCCATAAATTTCCCTGAAGGCAGAATAATTGGCGTTTACCAGAGATCCGTATCCGTCAGGAGTTAGGTAAAATGCTTCTGCTGCTACATTTGACTTGTTTTCTTCTTCTAAATAATCTTTGCAGCTAGTAAAAAAGAATAATAAACTGAATATTACTATTAATTTTTTCATTGTATCATATTTTAAATTTGAGAATAACAAACGTGATTTGAACTTGAATTTAGAATTTCAAGCTTAGCCCAAATTGAGTAATAACACTCGATACACCACCTCTATCCAATGAGGCGTCTGCCCACTCAGGATCGTATCCTTCATAATCAGTGAACACTATTGGGTTCAACACATTTACATATACTCTAAGTTGTTGCATTTTCAGTTTGTCAAGCACTGGCTGGGCAAATGAATAGCCAAGGGAGATGTTATTTACTTTTACATAAGAGGCATCTTTGTAATAGCCTACTCCATCATTTCTCCAGTAAGTACCACCGTTTCTTCCCTGAGGATAACTGTTAGAGGCTTGTGGGGTAAGTCCATAAGGGTTTTCAGGAACATACCAATCTGCAACATCTAACTTTTGACGACCACGGTCACGCATATCGGTAAAGTTTGCATGGAAGTTACTGTACGCTAGCACACCTTGGTTGCTTGTAATAGTGAAATTGAAATCGAAGTTATGTACTTGCAGACGAGAAATGATACCTCCTGTCCAATCTGGGTTAAGAGATCCTAAGAATACACGGTCATCATTAGGGTCGATTTTTCCATCATCGTTCACATCCACCACTTTTGCTTGTCCTTCAGATTGGTTATATTCTGCTGCTTCAGCAGCTTCAGATGCTTGCCAAATACCATCAAACTGGTAGTTGTAGTGTACATCTATAGGTTGTCCGATGAACCAGCCATTTCCTACATCATCACTTTCAGACTGTCCATAGATTTCCTGGATTTCATTGTTGTTTTTAGTGAACGTGAAGATCGTTTCCCAACGAAAATTAGGCTTATCTATGTTTACAGTGGTCAACATCAGTTCCACACCTGAGTTTTTCACCTTTGCTGCATTAGATGTAATACTAGAAAAACCTGTTTCTGATGGAAGTTTTTGGCTTACGAGCAAATCATTAGATATTCTGTTGTAGTAATCGATACTACCTACAATCCTGTGGTTAAGGAAACCGTAATCAACACCTATGTTTGTTTCAGTAGTTTTCTCCCAAGTCAAAGCCTTGTTTGCTATAGAAGAAGATACCCAGCCATTAGCTGCTGTACCATCAAAATCGTAATAGGTTTGTTGGTTAAGTGTGTTGAGAGTGGTATAAGGGCTTACGCTATTGTTACCAGTAGTACCATAACTCAACCTAAGTTTCAAGTCTGTAAGAGCAGTAGTTCCTGATAAGAAACCCTCTTCATTCAATTTCCATGCAATAGCTGCAGAAGGGAAAGATTCCCACTTGTGGCCTTCGGCAAGCACAGAAGCGCCATCCCATCTGTTTGAAACCGTAATTAAGTATTTGCCTTTAAAAGCATAGTTTACCCTTGCTGCAAATGAAAGCAACCTAGAATCATAAAAATTTGAACCTAAATTGTAAGTAGAAGCAATACCAGAACCTACATTATAAAACTGAGTGTCGAATGGCTGTTGCTTAGAAGAAGCAAATGAAGTTTCAGTTGTAGTTTCGAAAATACTATGCAATAGCAAGGCGCTAATTTTATGATCACCAAACTCTTTGTTGATATCCACTTGGTTATCCCAAGAGAAGTTGAAGTTCGTAAAGTTAGATACTTCTGAAGAAGCTTTATTCTCATTTTTACTTCCTACTTCTGTCAGTGCAGTCCAAGATTTACCCCTTTTGTATGTTTTCAGTCCACCAGAGAAGGCTGTTCTGAATGAGAGCCATTCGAGTGGTTGGTACTTTAAAAATGCATTGGTAATCACGTTCCATTGTTTGGTCTCGTCTCTTGAGTTAGCAATCTCGAGCAATGGATTGTAAGTACTTGTTTTATTTACTACAAATTGACCATCTACGTCAGTCAATTTGCCAGGCTGGGGGAAAAGATCACCAATAATGTCCTCGTCGTTTTCGTCAATTGACCAAGGGTGTAAAAAAGGGCTCAGCCTAAATGCTTGGCGCATACCGTTTGAACTACCTCGTTCTATTGTACTTTGTGAAACTGAAACTGTTCCACCAGTCATAAATTTATCGCTGAGCTCTTGGTTAATGCTTGTACGGAAGGTGTATTTGTCCAGTCCTTCGTTGTCAATGTTACCAGTTTC
The DNA here is from genome assembly GCA_034044135.1 of Flammeovirgaceae bacterium SG7u.111. Taxonomy (NCBI): domain Bacteria; kingdom Pseudomonadati; phylum Bacteroidota; class Cytophagia; order Cytophagales; family Flammeovirgaceae; species Flammeovirgaceae bacterium SG7u.111. The sequence continues at coordinate 607,395 of CP139021.1, forward strand.
GTTTTGGTAACCTAATCCTATATTATAAGAAGACCCTCCGTTTCTGTGGTTAATAGTCAAATAGTTATTAGACTGATGCCCAGTTTTCAACACAGCATCGTACCAGTCAAAACCATCCAGCTCTTCAAATCTCCTTCTAAGCACCCTGTTTGAGCTAGGAGAAACAACTGCATCGTAAAATTCATCTGGGTTGGTTACAGTATTTGAGTTTACAGTTGCAACGTAGGCTGACAAATGGTAATCTCTCCACTTCTCATAGCTCATCATTTTAGGAAGCCTTGCTGGGTCTTTAAAACCATAAAAGGCATCAAATGAAACACTTGTTCCGCTTGGTACATGTACACCACCTTTGGTTTGTATGATGATCACACCATTTGCGCCACGAGAGCCATAGATAGCCGAGGAGGATGCATCTTTCAAAATATCCATCTTGGCAATGTCTTGTGGGTTTAAGAAATCAATGTTGTCAACAATTACTCCGTCTACCACAAAAAGAGGAGAGTTGTTTGAGCCTAGGGTACTCTTACCTCGAATAGTAACATCAAAGCTATCACCTACACGACCAGTAGAGTTAGAAACCTGTACACCAGCAACACTACCTTGTAGCGACTGGACAGGGTTAGTAACTCCTCTTTCAGTAACCGTTTTTGAGTCAACGCCTACAATAGAGCCAGTAAGGTCACTTTTCTTTTGCGTACCGTAACCAATTACTACTACTTCGTCAAGCTGCTCGAGGTCTGCTTCGAGTATAATATTGAAAGAGGTTTGGTCACCTATGGCTACTTCTTGAGCTTTAAAACCAATGTAGCTAAAAGTCAATACTGCATTTTTCGAAATAGAAATCGCAAAATTTCCATCAATGTCACTGATAACTCCTCGTGAAGTCCCTTTCTCCAAGATGTTTACACCAGGAAGAGGTTCGCCACTGTCAGAGGTAACTGTTCCACTTACTTTTACTTCATCTTGTGCGTAGGCAAAACTTAAGAAGGAGAGTTGAATTGCAAGGGCGAGAAATAATGTCTTAGCAAATTGCTGTAACCCCTGTGCTAGAGGTAGAATGTCTTTCATAATTTTCATATTTTAGTTTGAGAATAAGACAAGCATTATTTTCTTCGCTTGTCTAACTAAGTTAGTATTAGCAATTATAAAGGGTTTGTCTATTTTTGGAGGGGGGCGAACTGTTTGATATGTGGGGGTGAATTATCACTGTGTGTATTTTGGGGGTTGTTTTTTAGATTTGCATGGGCTGAGTTGCTTAAACTTGGCTTCTTAATAAAGAAAATGGAAAGTCCAATGCATGAGAAGTGTTTGCTAGTCTCATTTTTTAAAAACATAAGACTATTATTAGTTTTATGTGTGAGCGTGTGTCTGGGTATTATGCATGTAAATGCTCAGGGAAGATATCACTTTGAGCAATTGGGAACGGTTGATGGATTGTCCCAAAAAAATGTTCAAAGCATATTTTGCGATACTAGAGGGTTTATGTGGTTTGGCACATGGGGTGGCCTGAACCGCTATGACGGAAGGGAGTTCAAGGTATTTAGGTTTGATCCACAAAAAAAGAAAAGCCTTACCAATAATAGGGTGATCGATATTTGGCAAGATCACCATCAGAAAATATGGGTGAAGACGAACGATGGCTACATTCATTACCTTATAGATGAACTTTACGAGTTCGAGACCTTTCCCTATTATTTAAAGTCCCTTGAAGAGAAAAATAGTACCATTACTTGCTTTAGCGAAACTTCTCAAGATGAAATACTTCTCGGCTCCAGTAATTCAGGGCTGTATTTTTTAGAATATGATTCTGCAACTAGCCGCTATACTGACACACAGTACCTAAACCGTGGTGAAACGGCTCTCAGTAGCAATACGGTTAATTTCATTGTACATGATGTACACAAAGATATTTGGATAGGTACACCTAAAGGTCTCAACCATATTTCCCGCAACGAGCTCCTCAAGCCTGAACCCAGTTTTTCCCACTTTTGGTTAGACTATCATTTCACCGTAGCCCTTTCGCTCAATTCTGTCCTATACTTTGGCACAAGACAAAAAGGTATTATTACTTATGACCTCACTACAGGTGGGTTTGGTAATTCGGATAGCAGCTTTGATGAGTTTAACGGAAAGGAGATTTCACATATAAGTGCTTTAAACCCACAGCTTTTACTTATCGGAACCAAAGATCATGGTTTATATATTTATGATTTGAAGTACAAGAAGTTGGAGAATCATTTTTTAGAAGAGGAGACTATAAAAAAGGTGTATAAAGATTCTTATGCTTCCGTATGGATAAATACAGAAAAATTTGGCATCTATCGCCTAGATTCCTCTTTGGCGCATATCCAGCATTATGAGCTTATGCCCGACGAGCTTCATAGAATAGTGGTGGATGAGCGCCAGTTTCTGTACGAAGACTCGCAAAAACAGATCTGGATTGCCACTCATGGAGGAGGGTTGACTTTATATAACAGGGCGGAAGATGAATTTGAGGTGTACACCCACAACCCTCGAAATAGCAAGACGATTAGCTCTGACAATATTTATTGCCTTACAGAAGATCATTCGGGAATGCTTTGGATAGGTGCGGGCTATCCTGATGGTGGTGTAAACAAGGCGATTACTTCGAGCAAAGCATTTACGAAAGTAGAGCTGGAAGAAAATAGTTTCAATGAACATGAAAATATAGTGCGCTCTCTTATGCAAGATCAGCGCAATAACCTATGGGCAGGTACAAAGTCTGGTGATTTGTACATTTTGGATTCTAGTTATAAAACCCTCGCCAAGTTTGAAAACCTACCACTTGTACAAGGAGTAAAGCCTGGGCAAAATATATATACGATGCTACTTGATAGGCATGGTTATATTTGGATAGGTACTAAAGGAGGAGGTGTGTTTGTGAGCGAGAAAACCTTGGGCGAAATTGATTATAACTACCAAAAATTGCGCTTCATAAATTATGTGCACGAACCTGATAATCCAGCCTCTTTGAGTAGTAATATTATTTATTCCCTTATAGAAGACAAGAAAGGGAATATCTGGATAGGTTCATATGAAGGAGGAGTCAATAGGGTAATAAAAAGAGATAATGAGCAGCTTAGTTGTATAAGGATTCATGCAGGAAATTCTGACCTCACCAGTGATTTGGTGAGGGATATGTATCAAGATCGTGAGGATCGCCTGTGGATAGCGACCTCTTTTGGGTTGAATATGATTGACTTAAGCGGAGAACTAGGGCATAGTTTTAAGGTTCACCCATATATTTATGAACCTGATAGGACAACCAGTTTATCGTACAATGATGTTATCCATATTTTTGAAGATTCGCAAGATGGTTTATGGTTTGGAACGCTGGGTGGAGGGGTTAGTAGGCTAATAAACTCGGATCCTGATTCCTTGGTGTTTGAGCATATTAATAAACAAAAGGGATTGGTAAATAATGTGGTGTATGGTGTGATTGAAGATGTTTCTGGAAAGCTTTGGTTTAGCACGGACAATGGCCTTTCTAGGTATAACCCTTTAGACAGTACTTTTGATAACTATGACAGAAGTAGTGGATTGGATACCGATACTTTTAATGAAAACACATTGCTGCAGACATCGAGTGGTGAGCTGCTTTTTGGTTCTAATGACGGGCTGCTGGTAGTTACTCCAAAAAGTATTTCCAAAGAAAGTTTTGAGCCCCCGCTTGTCTTTACCAATTTCCTTATTTTTAATAAAAATGTAGATATCAGTGATCCTGATTCGCCTATAAAGCAGACGATAGAAACGCTTGACAAAATTGAGCTAGAACATTTCCAATCGAGCTTTAGCATTGAATATGCAGCCTTAAGTTACTTTGCCCCTTCTAAAATAAAATACTCCTTTATACTGGAAAATTTTGATATTGACTGGAACGATGTAGATAACCAGAACAAGGCTACTTACACCAACCTTTCTCCCGGGAAGTATGTGTTTAAGGTGAGGGCGGCAAATTGGAATAGTCGTTGGGGAGATCAGGTCGCGAGCCTTCATATTACTATCCATCCTCCATGGTGGAAAAAGCCGATCATGTATGTCTTGTACGCACTATTTTTACTGGTAGTATTTGGAGTGGTCAAGCGATCGTATTCTAACTACTTAAAACTTCAGAATGACTTGAAAGTAGAAAAGCGTGTAAATGAGATCAAACTACAGTTTTTTACCAATATTTCTCATGAAATAAGGACACCTCTCACCCTGATACTCGGACCTATCCACGATATTTTAGAGTCCATGGATATTTCGAAAAGTGTGGCTGCCAAACTGCATTTGGTTGAAAAAAATGGACAGAGGATGTTGCGTTTGGTCAATCAGTTGTTGGATTTCAGGAAGATCCAGCAAAATAAAATGAACCTTCACATCCATAAGGTTGACCTCACGAAATTCTTAGAGGAAATTGTTGAGAATTTTTCTCTGGTAGCAGAGCACAAAGACTTGGAACTTAAGTATAAACATGAAAGTAAAGAGTGTGAAGCATGGGTAGACCCTCAAAAGTTTGACTCGGTTATTTTTAATATTTTGTCCAATGCCATCAAGTTTAGCCCAAGAGGAGGTAAAGTAGAGGTTAATTTGAAAGTTGATGACCCAAAAGTGGTATCGATTGCTGTTTCGGATAAGGGGAAAGGGATTCCCAAGTCTAAAATGCACCAGTTGTTCCAGCGGTTTACGCCCCTCACGCAAGAGGACGATGAGTTTGGAGGAACGGGCATCGGGCTTGCTTATGCCCAAGAAATAATGAAGATGCACCAAGGCGCAATTTTGGTGAATTCGGAAGTAAGCAAAGGTTCGGTGTTTACGGTAAAACTATTGAAGGGAAATGACCATTTCGATGCCAAAGAACTTGAATTATCGGATGAGGTTAAAACTTCATGGAAACAAAAACACCGAAAAGTCATAGAAGATGAGATAGAGGAAGTAGTGACATCGGAAAAAGAAAAGAGCAAAAAGCTGAATCTTCTGATTGTTGAAGATAATGACCAAATTTTGAGCTATTTGAAAGAAAGTCTCGCAAGTGAGTATAATATTTCTACTTGTCTGAATGGAAAAGAAGGGTTGAACTATGTGGAAAAGCAACTTCCAGATTTGATCATTACTGACTTGATGATGCCTGAAATGGGCGGGCTAGAAATGGTTCAGCACCTGAAAGATTCGATAGATACTTCCCACATTCCCGTGATTATGCTGACGGCAAAATCGACGTTGGAAGATCAGATTATAGGAATTGAATCTGGTGCAGAAGCTTATATTTTGAAGCCGTTCAACATGACATATGTGAAAGCGGTAATTTCCAATTTGCTGAAGCAAAGAGATATTATAAAAGGAAGGTCAGTTTTTGGGAAAGAAAAAAATGAGCTGGACCAAGTAGTTATTTCCTCAAAGGACGAAAAATTTTTGGAAGATATAGAAAAGGTGGTGATGGAAAATTATTCCGACCCCGAGTTCACTATTGACAAATTGGTAGAGCTTAGTTATGTGAGCAGAACTGTTTTTTATCATAAAATAAAATCACTGACAGGGCTAACGCCGATAGAGTTTTTGCGACAAAAACGGATGAGTATTGCCGCAAAATTCTTGTTGGAATCTGATTATAATATTTCAGAAGTTGCTTTTATGATAGGCTACAACGACACCAAAACCTTTAGCAAACGCTTCAAGCAACTTTATAAAGTGACCCCAAGTCAGTACAAAGAGGTTGAGGCTGAAAAGTAGAGATCGCATTTTGTCAGCAATCTTATGTTACAAAAAAAAACGAATTAACTACTCTTCCGATAACTAATCACCGCCCAGCCATTGAAAAAGATGGCAAAGCCACAAAGGGCGGCGAATTGGGGGAGAAGATCATAGAAGCCGCTTCCTTTTAGGTAAACCATTCGTAGTACTTGGATGATGTATTTGAGGGGGCTGAAATGAGAAATAAACTGCGCCCAGTCGGGCATGTTATCCACTGGGGTGTAGAGCCCACTCATAAAAATGAAGGTGAGCACAAAAAAGAACATCATAAACATGGCCTGCTGTACTGTGACGGCATAGTTGGAAATGACCAATCCAAAACCTGAAAACGCGAGGATGAAGATGGTGACAAATAGGTATAAAGTTCCCACAAAGCCTACGGGGATGAGGTTCCATGCAAAATAAGCAACGGCAATACCGATGGTGAGCACCACATAGCCCGCCAACCAATAGGGAATAAGTTTGGAGATGATGAATGTGAGTTTTTTAACTGGAGTCACGTTCATTTGCTCTATAGTTCCATTTTCTTTTTCCCCCACTATATTGAGCGCGGGCAAGAATCCACAAATCATGGCGAGTACCATTACCATAATTGCAGGAACCATAAATACCGAGTAGAGCAAGCTGGGGTTGTACCTATACAAAGGGATGATACTCAAAAAAGAGGACTGGAAACTACCATGTGTTCCCATCAGTTCCATTCGGATATCTGCATTGTAGTCGGAGATGATCCTCGCTAAGTAGGCTGTGCCAAGTCCGCCCTTATTTCCATTGACCGCGTTGGCGGAAATCATGAGCGTACTTGCCGATTCTTTCACCAAGTTTTTCTCAAAGTTGGCGGGGATTTCCAATATCAAATCTGCTTCGTCTGCTTCTATGGAGGCCAAAGCTTCTTCATAGTTGGAAGAAACATCGGTGATATTGAAATAGCCCGAAGCAATCACTTTTTGGACAAGCGTTCTCGTATATGAGCCCTTGTCATGATCTACCAAGCTTAGGTTTATGTTTTTCACCTCAAAATTGGTAACCATGGGGTAGATCAATAAGGCAGTAAGCGGGAACATAATTACCATTCGGGGTACGAATGAGTTCCTGAAAAACTGCTTGAATTCCTTTTCTAATAAAAATCGTAGCATGGCTTTTCTATGAGTTTAAGGGTATGGTCTTTTTTATTCACTCATTTAAAATATCTAATGGAATCTTGTAGTTGCTTGTTACTCGTTGCTAGTTTTATTTGAAATCCTAAGATGTAGTAAATGCTTGGCTAATAGTTCTATGAAGAATGTATATTGAAAAGTGGACGTAAAGAAAACCAGTAACCAGTAATTAGAAACAAGCAACCAGCAACCAGAAGACTACTCAAGCCTGATTTTAAATTTTTTCAAACTAACTGTAATGAGCACCACAGCCATTATAGAAAGGATGATCATTTCCTTTATGATGGACTCAAATCCCAGTCCTTTTATCATCACATTTCTCATGGCCGTAATGTACCACTTGGCGGGAATGATCTGCGCCACATATTGAAGTGCTATTGGCATGTTTTCGATAGGGAACATTAGGCCTGAAAGTAATATTACAGGCATCAGTAATCCCATTACGGAGAAGAGCAAAGCTACCAATTGGGTATCGACCATGGTGGAAATGAGCAAGCCGAGTGCAAGTGCTACAAAAATAAAGAGAAGAGAAACGAATACGATAAGCCAAAGGCTGCCAACAATAGGTACTTCCAATACAAAAACAGAGAGTAACAATACGTTTGTGAGGTTTACAATCGAGATTACAAAGTAGGGAACTACCTTGGAAAGTATGATAAGTACGGGAGGCATGGGCGATACGAGAATAATTTCCATAGTTCCCATTTCTTTTTCTCTGGCTATAGATACGGAAGTCATCATGGCACAGATGAGCATCAAAATCATCCCGATTACCCCCGGAACTATGTTGTAAGCCCCTTTCATGGTGGGGTTGTAGAGTAACTTTACCTCAGGATGAATGCTAAAAGGAATATTTTGCATATTGAGTGCTTCCTGCTGGTATTCCCTGATAATATTGGATGCGTAAGAAGTAAGTGTAGAAGCTGTATTTGGGTCGGTTCCGTCGGCGATGAGCTGTATTTGGGCATCTCCAGTCCGCAGCATATTTTCATTGAATTGCTCGCTGAAGACTACCAGCAGCCCAATTTTCCCCTCTTTAAAAACCGTTTCTATTTGCTCGGGCTTGTCGAGGTAGCCTGTGAGGGTGAAGTATTCATTTTGCTCCATCTTATTGGTGATTCCTTGAGTGGCGTCGTCTCGTGAAGGGTCATATACAGCAAATTTCGTGTTCTTGATTTCGGTGGTAATGCCAAAGCCAAAAAGGATAATCATGGCAACGGGGAGTGCCAAGAGTATCATCATTGTCCAGCGATCGCGGAAGATGTGGTAAAATTCCTTTTGGGTAAAGACTAAAAACTGTTTCATGAAAATGTGTGCTTAAGATCGTTCCGCTTTTCGGGCGAGTTTTTGAAATACCTCGTCCATATTATTAGCCTCAAATTGTTCTTTCAAGTTTTTAGGGCTGTCTAAGGCTTCTATGCGACCATCAACCATGATTGAAACTCGGTTGCAATACTCGGCTTCGTCCATGTAGTGGGTGGTCACGAAGATGGTGATTCCCCTGTCGGCAGCATCGTAGATCAGTTCCCAAAATTGCCTTCTGGCAGCAGGGTCAACTCCTCCTGTGGGCTCGTCGAGAAACACAATTTTGGGTTCGTGGAAAATGGCAGCTGAAAAGGCAAGTTTCTGTTTCCAGCCCAAAGGCAAGGATTTTACCATCGTATTTTTCTCTTGCTCAAAACCCAATTGTTGTAATAGTTTATCCGTTTTTTTTCCAATTTCCTTTCGGCTCATCCCATAGATGCCTCCGTAGAGCCGCAGGTTTTCCCATACTTTCAGGTCTTCGTACAGGGCGAATTTTTGGCTCATATAGCCAATGTTTTTCTTTACATTTTCCGACTGCTTTTCTATATCAAAACCAGATACTTTGCCTTTGCCAGAGGTTGGTTTGCTCAAGCCGCAAAACATACGCATTGCCGTAGTTTTCCCCGCTCCGTTTGCCCCCAAAAAACCAAATATCTCTCCTTGTTCCACTTCAAGGGAGATGTTGTCCACAGCGGTGAATTGCCCAAATATTTTCGATAAATTCTCTGCTACAATTACCTTCATTTTTAATCAGTCAATTCCATAAAACAGTCTTCTATTTCTGCGGTAATTTTCATTACGCTTACATCCGTATGATTCATGTTTATTAGCTCTTTTTCTAATACTTTTTCATTGAAATCATCTCCTTTTTCGGTTAGGCTGTTTTTACTAACCGTGATATGGTGAGTATCCCCAAAGGCAAAGCAACTAAGGACATGTGGATGCTTGCGCAAGTCTTTCAGCAGTTGGGACATATTGTCACTACGCACTGCCCAAAGTGTGTTTTTATATTGTTTGACGATGTTTTGCGGGGTGTCTATTTTGAGGAATTCGCCATGTTGGATGAGTGCAATCCTATCGCAGAGGCTAGCTTCATCCATATAGGGTGTAGATACCAAAATGGTAATTCCCTGCTGCTTAAGCTTGCTGAGCATATCCCAAAATTCCTTTCGGGAAACAGGGTCCACTCCTGTAGTAGGTTCATCCAAAAAGAGTACTACAGGTTTGTGGATAAGTGCACAGCTCAAGGCCAGCTTTTGTTTCATCCCACCAGAAAGAGCACCTGCCCTTCGGGTTTTGAATGGCTCTATTTGCTGATAAATATCTTTGATCAGGTGATAGTTTTCTTTTATGGTCGTATTGAAAATAGAAGCGAAAATTGTTAGGTTTTCTTCTACCGTGAGGTCTTGGTAGAGTGAAAATCGCCCTGGCATGTACCCAACTTTATGGCGTATGCTTTTAAAGTCTTTCACTACATCGTCACCATCAATAGTTGCGGAACCCGAGTCTGCAAGCAGCAACGTGGTAAGGATCCGGAAAAGAGTAGATTTCCCAGCGCCATCTGGTCCGATAATCCCAAAAATCTCACCTTCCTCCACCTCAAAGCTAATGCCCTTCAAGGCTTCCACTTCGCCGTACGTACGCTTTAGGTCTTTTACTATTACTGATTTCATTGGTAGCGGTTAGAAACAGTCTTTTTGATACACGTATGCTTTAATAATTTGAACTAGCTCTTATAAGGTTAGAATTTTATAAGAAGTTAGAGGTTGAGAATGAGTTCTTCATATATTCTATTTTTTCTAATTTCTAGCCTCCAGCTTCTAACCTCTAAAACTTCACTCCACCATACATTCCTATTTTCAGGTAGCCATCGTTAGGAACTGCAACTTTTACTGCATAAACCAAATTGGCGCGTTCGTCTTGAGTCTGGATTGTTTTTGGGGTAAATTCCGATTTGCTCGATATCCATGTTACCTTGCCTTGGTATTCTTTATTTTCTTCCTTGCCAAATTCGGCGAGTACCTTGATTTCTTGACCGATTTTTAAGTTGGTTAGTTGATCGGAGGTGACATATGCTTTTAAAATCATATTATCCATGTCGGCTATTTTGAAAAGAGCTTTCCCCGTAGCGGTCATTTCTCCTTCTTCGGCATATTTTACCAACACGGTTCCATCAATCGGACTTTTGACCTTGCACTTTCCAAGCTGGTCTTCCACTTGGGCAATTTGCACATCAATGGTGTTTACTTGTGCGTCTATCGAGCTGGAGCTTTTGTAAAGGCTACTTTTTTGGGAAACTAGCCTAGCCTTCAAAATCTGGATTTGAGCTTTAATATCATCCAATTGCTTTTGGGTTGCCACATCGCCTGCCAACAGTTTTTCTATCCTTTTTTCTTCATATTCCTGCTTAGTGATTTCTCTTTCCGTTGCTGCAATCTGCGCACTGATATCGGGTCGGCTTGCCTGCACTGTTGCTTGCTGAGCTTTTAGTTGCAGTTTTTGCAAATACAATTGGGTAGTGTCTATTTGCCCTACCAACTTCCCTTTTTTGAGTTCTTCACCTTCATCTACCTGGAGGGAAAGGAGTTTCCCATTGGCTTCTGAAGAGACTATAATTTCCGTAGCTTCGAATACCCCTGTGGCATCGGTCAACTTTTCTTCTTCGGTACAAGAAAGAAGAAGAAAGGAGAGCAAGGTAAAAACTGAAAGAGCGGTTTTCATTTATTTATGCGTTTTTGAATTTCTGTGTAATGTTGAATAAGCTTTGGTTTTAGTCCCAACCTCTAATTTCTAGCCTATCAAATAATCAATTGCCAGATTTGTTTTTGTATTGATAAGCTTTCATAAGATATTGCAGCTCATGCACTACCAAATTTTGCTTCGCAAGGCTTTCGTCATTCACTTTGTCCAGCAGTTGGGACATGGTGCTTACCCCGTTTTCATACTTTACATCGTACGACTTTTTTATACTGCTTTTTAGCTCCAGCAACTCCTTGTCTTGCGCTATCAGTTTCTGATATTTTTCCAGTTCAAGTCTCGTTTGCGTGAGCATTAGGTCAGTGTTAAAAAGAAAGGTCTCTCGTTGGTTTTGTACTTGTTGGAGCTTAATTCCTGTTAGCTTTTTGTTGTTATTGTTCCTGTAAAGGCTGCTCAAACTCCAGTTAACACTCAGCCCGCCCACCAAAATATTATTGAGGGTTGAAGCTCCAAAATCTACCCCTGGCTGTATAAATGTCCCAATTCCCATAATGCCCACTTTGGGGTACATTATTGCTTTATCTATTTTGCTTTGGGCTTCTATGAGAGCTTCGTGGTTCTGGAAAAGCGTAAGCTCAGGACGGTTGATTCCTTGGTTCAAGAAAGAATTATCGAGCACGGGGCGTGCAAGCATGGCATCCGAAGCTATAGGCTCGCCAATCATTGCAGCAAGCATGTTCAAATAAGCACTTCTGTTAAAGTTCAGCTCTTCCATGCGCTGTTCTGTATTGATTACCTCTACTTTCAGTTCATCAATGTCAGACTTGAAGGCCGTTCCATTTTCCACAGCCACTTCCACCCGCTGCATATTGCGTTGGAGTGTTCCTTTCAGTATTTCTAGTTGTGCTATTTGTTCGTCTATTAGGAGTGTCCCAAAAAACAAGTTATTTACCCGTTCTTCAAGACTATAGAGAGATACTTCGAGGTCAGCAGTTTCCATGTTTGAACTTGCTTCTATCACTGCCTTGCTGGCTTTTGTAATTCCTCCGTCCCAAAGAGGTTGGTTGAGCTGCACGAGGGAAATCATATTGAAAGCTGTGTAGGAAGACGGTTCACCGCCGCTTGGGGGAGAAAGGCTTGGCAAGCCATTGATAACCCCTCCAATGAGAGTGATATCGAGTTGGGGTAGGAAATTCTTGTTGGCATTTGATAAAGAAAACTCCTTCGATTGCTCTATGAGTGCAAATTGCTTGATGAGGGGGAAATTCGCCCTTGCTTTTTGTTGGCAACTGTCCAAGGTGATTTGCCCAAAAGCAAGCCCCGAAATGAGGAAATAACCTGTAAAAAGTAATGTTAAAATGATTCTCATTTGTTTGGCTATTATTCTTTAATAAAAGGAAATCAGGGTTTTATGCTTCGGATAATGATTGCGATATTTTCGTTTTTCCTTCGCTGTTGAAGTTCTTTGAATGTTTCGTCTGAAATGCCCGTAATGGTTTTGAATATGGGTTCAGCCAAAAACACAATGATGTTCAGCGAGACGATCGTCATCAGTAAATCGTGGATATTCATTGGGCGCACCGTTCCCTTTTCAATTTCGATATCCAGTTCTTTCTGCATGTGCTGAAAAACTAGTTGGGGCATGTCCCCCAAAGCCGTTTTGATGCTTTCCATCCTCTTTGGGTTGGTATTTATTTCGTGGAAAAGCATCAAGGGGAGCTTGGGATTTTCCGAAACTACATCGAAGTGAGAGGCGATTCTCTTCTTTAGCTTTTCCTCAAAAGGCAGGTCTTCATTGTTTATTTGTAGCAAACTATTGATGAAGTACTTCATCTTTTTTTCGAAAATAGCTTCGAACAAACGGTCTTTGGTTCGGAAATAATAATGTACCAAAGCTTGGTTACATCCCGCTTCCTTGGCAATTTCCGTGGTAGAAGTTGCCTTAAATCCCTTATCCAAAAACAGTTTTGTTGCTGCTTCCAGAATAACCTGCTCCATGTTTTGCTCTGTGTTCATTATTTTATTTAATAAGTCTATTAAATAATGCAATTAACGCTTTAAAACAGATACGAGTCAAGGGTTTCCGTGATTATTTTTTTGGGGTCGGAAAATGGATTGGGGGAAGGGCAGATAAAAGCCCGCTCTTTTCATGAAAAGAGCGGGCTGAGTTTATTCTGACTTAGAAGTTTTGCTTACAAACCAGCAACTTCCATTTTTCGGTCAACTTTTTTCACCAAGCCTTGCAACACTTTGCCTGGTCCGCATTCAGTGAATTTGGTAGCACCATCAGCCATCATGTTCTGAACGGTTTGTGTCCACCTTACAGGTGAGGTAAGTTGGGCAATCAAGTTTGCTTTGATGTCCTCAGCCTTGGTGTAGGGTTTGGCGTCTACGTTTTGGTAGATGGGGCAAATTGGATCTTTGATGTCTGTTTGGGCAATAGCTTCGGCAAGCTCTTGGCGAGCTGGTTCCATCAGCGGAGAGTGGAATGCTCCACCAACTGGAAGTGGAAGGGCACGTTTTGCACCCGCTTCTTTCATTGCTTCGCAAGCTGCTGCTATGGCTTCGTTTGAGCCAGAAATCACCAACTGACCAGGGCAGTTGTAGTTGGCAGGAACTACCACGCCTTCTATTTTTTTACAAATTTCTTCTACCTGCTCATCGGCAAGTCCTAAAATAGCTGCCATAGTAGATGGGTTTGCCTCACAGGCTTTTTGCATAGCTTCGGCACGCTGGCTCACAAGTTTGAGGGCATCTTCAAAACTTAAAGCTTGGCTAGCTACCAACGCAGAAAACTCGCCTAACGAGTGGCCGGCAACCATATCGGGAGTGAAACCTTCCGTGGTAAGAGCCAAAATAACAGAGTGGAGGAAAATTGCAGGTTGGGTAACATTGGTTTGCTTGAGGTCTTCAACTGTTCCTTCAAACATGATATCGGTAATTCGGAAACCCAATATTGAATTGGCTTTTTCAAAGAGATTTTTGCCTTTTTCGGAATTTTCATAAAGGTCTTTGCCCATTCCTACGAATTGGGCGCCCTGTCCAGGGAATACGAATGCGTTCATAACTATATTTATTTCGTTAAGATTTTATGGTAGAAAAAAATCGGTGGATTCCGTCAAAAAATCCCCGCAAATATAGGCAGACCAGTGGTATATCTTGGCAGAGAATGGAAATTATCCGTATTGGGAGACAGGATAGCCTAGTTTATTCTAAAAAGCCTTCTGGCATAATTTGCTGTAACTTGCGAGTGGCGTCTTCGTATTTTTCCTCTTCCATTAGTTCAAGTACTTGCTCAAGTTCCTCTTTGGGAAGAATAGGGGGGATGAAGGTTTTTACGACAGTAAGTCTGTTTTTGGCTGTGTCATAAATTTCTCCTTTTAAGTAAGACAAGCCACTTAATATGAGTGCATCTGTATTTAAAGGGTCTTCTTCAAGTGCAGAATCACAGGCAAGCGCAGCGTCAACGTATTTTCCATCAATGAATAAGTTTTTAGCTTTTTTTAGATCTCTAGACGTTTTTTTACGAACATCTTTGGCTCTTTTCATACTCCTGCCAGTAGCCACCGCTTCTTCTAGTTTTTTTATCTCTCCAGCTTCCAGCCTTTGGACCGAAACAATGGATGAATCAATCATATTTGAAGCTCCTGCAGCTACTTCATCTTCAACTACAACTATTACATCTTCCAATATCTCCTCTTCTTCGTCAACTTCAAAATCGTCTTCCTCCTCAATTTCTTCTACCTCCATCACATTTTTTTCCATTGTAATAGCAGGAGGAGCTGCCTGCGGCACCGCTTGTTTTTTAAGAGCTATCCTTTTTTCTTCTTTAAAAGTTGATTTTGAAGTTTCTGCTTCACCTGCTGCTTCTTGGCTTTCAGCCGAAGAGGCAGTAGGCATTTCAAGCGTAGGTTTTTGATCAGCCATTTCCATCTCATTGGCAGCACTAGGTTCTTCTGCGGCTGGCATTTCTTTTTGCATAGCCAGCTCATTAGAACCTTCGTTGAGTTGCCAAATGAATACCGAAGTAATGGTGAAAAGTAATATGAGAGAAGCGGCAATGGAGAAAGCTGGTTTTCTATACCATACTACTAGTTTGGGCTTCTGCTTAGCTCTATTGGTTATTTTTTGATTGAGTTGATCCGTAATATTTTGTAGGCTTTCATCATTTCCAAACTCATCAAAACCTTCAAAGGCATCAGTAGCCAGCTCACTTTCCAGCAAGAATTTTTCCACCTTGTGGCGGTCTTTCCCTTCCAATTTACCGGCTCTATAGTCGAGCAGTTCTTGGAGAGTCGGCTGTTGGTTGCTACTATTTTTGTCTTCGATTGCCATTTCTTTTACTTAATCACCAAAGTATTATAATTGTTGTTTTTGCGCTTCTTTCCTAACCTATGAACAAGGTTAAAAGAACACTCACTAATTTCGATAGTTGAATTTTCAGGTTTCTACGCCCATTTTGCAAAAAGCTTTTTACCTGTTTCAAACTAAAGCCCGTTTCGTCTACTATTTCTTGGTACGACTTTTCTTGGATATAGAATAACTCTACGCATTGCTTCTGCTCAGGACCAAGCTCATCGAGTGCAAGAGGTAGTTTCTTTAGCCATTTCGCCATATCGTCTTCATCATTAAGATGCGAAAAAGAGTCTGATTCCATATCGGCAACCAATTCTTTTTGGAAAAGATCGTTTTTTTGATCTACAGACTGCCTTTTGCGAAGCTCCATCAGGCAAAAATTTCGGGAGACTTGGAAGAGCCAAGCCTTGAAGTTATGTACCTCAAATTGCTTGAGGTCTTCCAGTAGCTTTTCGAAAATTCTCGTGACAGCATCTTCGCTTTCTTCCCTGTTTTTGAGGTATTTGAAGCAAGCGCCAAACACCAAGTGAGTGTAGCGAACATACAGTTCGCCCACATATTCCGCATTGTGGGTTTGCTTATAATGGGTTATCAATTCTAGGTCGCTCAAGTTCTTCTAAAGGCTTTTATGCAGATGGATTATCAAAACCAGATTGTTCTACTAATAAACCAATTTCTTAATGGAATAATGAAAAAATGATTTACTTTAGAATAGATATGGGCTTGTTGGTGAGGTTCTTGCACCAGCCCAAATATAATGCGAATGTACGTACAACAACTACCATCCGCATTTTTTTTAAACAACACTAACATTGTTTGCCCTATACCACAACGTTGGCCTATGAGTTTTAGGAAGGATAAACAAGAGTTCAATTAAATACTTAACATGATGAAAAATAGTTTATTAGCACTAGCATGCCTAGTATTAGTATCAATCAGCACCGAGTCCTTTTCTCAAGTAGGTAAGCGTTTTCCAGAAGTTTCAGGTTGGACTCTCGCCAACAAAACCATGGGCATTCCTTCGAGCACCCAAGGCAAGGTTACCTTGGTGGGTGTCGCCTATTCTAAAAAATCGGATCAATTGCTCAAAGGATGGTACGATCCTATTTATAAAAACTTCATCAACCCTACGCAAATGGCGTTTTTCGGCGATGATCCATACGATGTGAATATCTACTTTGTAGCCTTGCTTAAAGGGATAACAAAAGCTGCTACTGGTTCGATTGTTCAAAAAATGGAGAACGGTATAGATAAGAAATATCATGAAAATATTTTGATGTACCAAGGGAAAATATCTTCCTACAAATCGGAATTAGGTTTAGGTAAAAAAGATGTTCCCTACTTTTTTGTGTTAGACAAAGCGGGGAAAGTCCTTTACAAAACGTCTGGGGCTTATTCGGCAAAAAAAATGTATGAAATCAAGTCTGCCATTGATCAATTTTAGTCATAAGTAAAGCGGTATATATGATAAGCCCAGAAAATTCTGGGCTTATTTTTTGATCAAAAGTTCCGATTTTTATGTTTTTGCAGCCTGTTTTGTTAAAAGGTTAAAAAAATATAAAAATATTTGTCATGCATATTAATTCGCTTGTCTTTTAATGCAGGGGAAAGACCCTACCAATATAGAAATCACTCTCTAGGTATATAAAAAATAGAATATTATGATCGTATCTAATCACAACAAGCCAAAGGGTATTTATAGGCACATTAGTGAAAACAATGGCAACCGTTCTTATTTTAATAAATTCGAATCAGCTGTTAAGAACTATGAGATCATGGTTCATGAAGAAAGGCTAAGGCGCAACATGGCTTTCAAGTTCAAGTTTGAAAGTTTCAATTAATCTTCCCTAAAGGTTTTTATCCACCTATACTCAAGGTATTAATCGCCCTCAATTCTAAGTAAAGAATTGAGGGCGATTTTTTTATATCCCATTTCTCAGTTTTGATACTTGAAAGGTCTGTTAAATAGAAGATGCCTATAAGTAAAGCGATAATGCTTGCGAAGACTTGGGTAAGGGCAAACAGGAGATGGTAATATTAAGGAGGGTTTGAAGCCATTGCTTTATTGTTCCAGAGGAGCAGGTTATATGCCGAGGATGTGGTAAACAGATCATTTAATAAAAAGGGTCTGTAGCTTGAAACTACAGACCCTTTGTTTGGAGTCAAGTAGCCTTAAAAGAAAAGAACTCGCCCCAATTTTGGAACGAGCTCTCTGATTTAACAATTAAACCAAATAATCCTTAAAATATCCTACTTGAAGATTCAAATGATCTTACTCATCTAAATCATCGATACAAATATATTTTTGTTTTTTGAACCTGCCTAATCTTTTGGATTAACCATCAGATATTATCGATAAACCTGTTGAATGCTAGGATGAAGATTTTTGATTTTTTCAAAAACAACCCAAACACGTTTAAAAGGCTAGTTTTTAGTGTTTTTTTATACTGGAATTGGATGGAGTTCTGTTCTTAGACAAAGTTACTTGCTGCTTCAGATTCCCATAACAAATTAGAGTTTGACCTCTCGTCTGTTGGTTGTTTGGCAAATATGGGACTGTTCTTGGTATTTTACAATTTATTTATGAAAAAATACCAATTGTTTTTCCAGTCGTAATATTGAGTTCCAGCGAAGCGCTTTTTATAGTCGTAAAAAGAAGGGGTGTCGTAGCAGTAGCCGTGGTAATAAAAAGGCTTACCTAGTTCAAGTGCATAGTCTATTTCTACTAGCATAGTGTAAATTCCAAGGCTATAAGTTGAGTAATTCAGATCGTACATTCCATAAATGCTTGAAATACTTCCTTTGCCAATATCGAAAAAGCTTTGGGCTATTAGTTTTTCGCCATCATAAACACGAACCTCTTTTGCCTCACAGGGTTTTGTAGCTGGTTCTTCCGAAAGAAAGTTATAAATACTGTTGGGTACGCTTTCTTTAAACTTTGTTTTGTGTTGCTCAAAAAGCTGGATTGAATCAATATCAATTTGGATAGGGTTTATACTTGTCTGGAAGACTTTGTTCTTCGAACGTATTTTACGGAAGCTCTTAGAGTGGGAATAATGTGGCAAGCTAACCCTGAGAGGAAGGACTTTGCAAAGTTGATCGTCATAAACACTTAGGCTATATCTGAAAAAATAGCTTCCAAAATGCCGCCAGCCCAAGGCGAGTGATTTGTCAAGAGCCGCAGGGCTAATTGTATCCAGTTCCTTCTGATCGTTAATCCAAACTAGGTGGTGTGCTTCCATGGTAACCTTACTTCACTTCTTATTGAATTGAAAGATAATAAGAGCATGTTTAAATTTTACCTGTTTCGCAGCAAACAACCACAGAAACGTCTGTCCGATTCAAGAACCTCATTTCAAAATGAAATTCTTCAATAGTGCTACTACCGAGTGTCGGCGCAGTTGAATTTTTTTTCTTCGTGAGAGCCTCAAAGCGGTCCGCCGCTGCGGTGATCGCTTTCACTTGAAAGCTTAAATTTTAAACATGCTCTAAGCTGAAAATATTTTGATAAACTTTCAAAAAAAATATCTGAAAAATATTTCAAATTCGACAGATAAGTTTTTCTTTGTCCTTCGTTTCATGCGAAAAAACAAACGGTTTTTTTTAAGTTGGAAGCTCCCTTTTTTAAGGTATCGCTGTCCAACTGTTTATTGCGAGCTATCCAGAATTGGAATATTGGATTGTGTGAGAAGGGCTGAGATAGATGCTTTGATAGTGCATTGTTTTATTCTCTTTACTTATTATTTTCTTACTAATTTATTTTAATTCTTTATGAAAGATGGACAGTAAAAAAAGGATCATCGTAGATTACAAAACCTTGCCTCTTGATGTGCTTGAGGCAATTGCAGCCAAATATCCTGATGGGTATTCCGATAATGACATCATTCGGTTTAAAAATGCAAAAGGAGACGCTATTTCCGCCATTCGTTTGGAAACGGATGAAACCATTTATATGATAAAAGTAAGTGTTCAGCTAAGAACTATGATGGAAGAGTACGACTCAGACGACAGTGAAGAAGACGAAGAGGATGAATATGAAGAAGTAGAAGTAGAGGAAGAAATGGAATCATAGGTATTCCGGTTCTCATATTGAAGTTTTTGTTGTATTGAGCTATTTGCCTATGCAAAATGATACAAAAAACCGAGCTGTTGAAGGCTCGGTTTTTCTCTTTATAAAGGAGTTGTTTTTATGCTTTAATAGCCTTTGATTCTGTTTCAAACAGCTTTGCCAAAATGCCCATAGCGGCTTCTCTTCCATCTAGTGCAGCGGTCACAACCAAGTCGGCACCTCTTACTCCATCGCCTCCGGCAAACACACCGTCTTGTGTGGTTTCTTGGTTGTCGCCAATTACTACTGCTCCCCACTCATTTGTTTCTATGCCATTGTCCGCCAAAAATTTCATTTTTTGGTTGTTGAAACCTAATGCCAAGATGATGATGTCAGCATAAAGGATATATTCAGAGCCTTCTATCTCACGGATTTGGGCACGTCCACCTTTTTGCTCTACTAGCTCTGTTTTCACAAATTTCACCCCAATCACGTTTCCTTCTTGATCGGCAACAATATTTTTTGGCGAGGTTTGGAAACTGAACTCGACACCTTCTTCTTTGGCTGATTTTACTTCCTTACGGCTACCAGGCATGTTTGCCTCATCCCTTCTGTACACACACTGAACTTTGCTAGCGCCTTCTCTTATGGAAGTCCTTACGCAGTCCATCGCGGTATCCCCACCACCAATTACTATCACGTGTTTTCCTTTTACTTGGTAGCGGTGGTCGTAGTCAATATCCATCAATTTCTTTTGGATATTGGTAAGGAAAGGAACAGCCATATAAACGTTATTGGCATTGTAGGTATCATCGTCTAGCATACGCCCTTCTGTTGCGCCCATGCCCAAGAATACAGCATCATGCTTTTTGCGAAGGTCTTCTAACTTCACATCCTCTCCAATTTTGGTGTTGAGGTAAAGCTCCATTCCTGCTTTTTTGAGAAGGTCAATCCTACGCTTAACAGACTCTTTTTCCAGTTTGAAACCAGGGATTCCGTATATAAGCAAGCCTCCTGCCTGATCAGCAGCTTCGTACATCACAGGTTTTACTCCTGCTCTTAGCAAGAACGTGGCACAGCTTATACCTGCAGGTCCTGAACCTACTATAGCGACTGTTTTGTCAGATGAGATGCCTGGATATTCGGGCACAAACCCTTTCTCGAAGCCTCTTTCTGAAATTGCTACCTCAATAGAGCCAATGGTGATGGCACCGTGGCTAGACATTGTACCAAATTCATTTTCATTGAGTGTACAAGCTCCTTCGCAAAGGCGATCGTGAGGGCAAATCCTTCCCAAAATCTCGGGAAAAGGAGAAGTCTCATTCGATATATCAAAAGCAAGTTTGAGGTCTTTTTCGGCAACAAACTTTAACCATTGAGGGATGTTGTTACTAAGAGGGCAACCAGTTGAGCTACAGTAAGGGTTGCCACACTGGACACACCTACTGGCTTGGGTCGCACTTTCCTCTTGGGTATACACAACACTGATCTCCCCGAAGTTGGTTATACGTTCGTTTGACGGTTTGATTACAGGGTCAATTCTTTCTAATTTGGTAAATTCGTACATAGCAAAATGCTTAGATTTTTTATTGCCTTTACCCATTAAGGTACGGATAAAGGCAGGTTATTTCTTTAAAATCCCTATATTAATTGCCTTCCATTGGGTTCAAAGGTGCTTTCATGTCCTTAGAAGTAACCATGTAGAAGTAGCGTAACTCTTCCCTAAAGTGTTCCAAAATGTATTTGGCAACTGGACTTTGGGTTCTGAAGTGGTAGCTTCTTAGGATCTTCTTGAGGTAATGACGGCCTTCATCTCCTTCATCGGTATCGATACGCTCAGCCTTGATCAGCTCTTGGTTCATTTTATCAATGAAGTTTTGTTTCTTATCGTAAACAAAGGCAACGCCGCCAGTCATACCAGCACCGAAGTTTGTACCCGTTTCACCTAAGATAACAACGGTACCGCCCGTCATGTATTCACAAGGGTGGTCACCAGTTTCTTCTACTACAGCCAGCGCGCCCGAGTTACGAACGGCAAACCTTTCACCGACTTTACCAGCTACAAAGAGCTTTCCACCTGTAGCACCGTAAAGACATGTGTTACCTGCCAAGCTATAGCGTTTGTCGATATTTTCTGGTGTGATGATGATATGACCGCCGCTCATGCCTTTTCCTACATAGTCATTGGCAGTTCCTTTGAGGTGGATGAGCAGCCCGTTGATCATGAATGCACCCAAAGACTGGCCAGCAGTTCCACTCAAGTTGATCGTCACGCTTTCTTTCGGCAAGCCTTTGTTGCCATAGTAGTCAGCAATAGTTCCGCTTATGCGAGCTGCAAAACTCCGGTTGGTGTTTTTTATTTTATAATGAACAACCGTTGGGAATTGAGGGTCTTTGATGGTAGGCAAAAGTTCTTGTAAGATTTTTTGCTCATACTCATTTGAATCGAAGGGTTCATTCCTTTCTGCAGTTCTTATGTTCTCGCCAGGAAGGTTGTCAAGAACCCTGTCGAAGTTGAATTTTTTGGCAAATTCGTCATTTACAACAGAAAGCAAGTCTGTGCGACCGATGATGTCATCCATTTTAGTATAGCCAAGCTTAGCCAAAATTTCTCTTACTTCTTCAGCCATTGTCTGCAAGTAATTGATGATACCATCAACTGTACCACGGTAGTATGAGCGCAACATTTCGTCTTGCGTAGCAATACCAACACTGCATTTGTTGAGGTGACATACTCTCAATATTTTACATCCAATAGCTGATAGGAGTACTGTTCCGAAGGCAAATGACTCTGCACCAAGCATTGCCGCTTTCACGATGTCAAGCCCGGTTTTAAGACCTCCATCAGTTTGAACTTCAACCATATTACGGAGGTGGTTTGCTTTGAGCGAGTTATGAGCTTCCGCTAAACCAAGTTCCCATGGGTTACCCGCAAACTTGATAGATCCAAGCTGTGCTGCACCTGTTCCGCCTTCTGCACCTGAGATAATGATTTTATCAGCATATGCTTTAGCTACTCCTACCGCAATTGTTCCTACTCCTGCAGTTGAAACCAATTTCACACTCACTCTTGCTTGAGGGTTGATTTGTTTCAAGTCAAAAATCAACTGTGCCAAATCCTCAATAGAATAAATATCGTGGTGAGGAGGGGGTGAGATCAAGGTAACACCTGGGATGGTACATCTTAGCGAGGCAATTAACGGAGAAACTTTAGCTCCAGGAAGTTGACCTCCTTCGCCCGGTTTTGCACCTTGCGCTACTTTAATTTGTACTTCCTTAGCGCTCCTTAAATACTCTGGAGTAACTCCAAATCTACCTGAAGCGATTTGTTTTATCTTACTATTTTTGATAGTACCATACCGTTGTTTGTCTTCGCCACCTTCGCCTGAATTTGAATAGCCGCCAATGGTGTTCATTGCTTCCGCTATGGCCTCGTGGGCTTCTTTGGAGATAGATCCCATACTCATGGCAGCCGAAGTGAACCTCCAAGTAATTTTATCTATAGGTTCTACTTTTGAAATATCAACAGGTTCACGGTCAGATTTGAATTCGAAGAAGTCCCTGATCATTTTAAGACCACGTCCGTTAATCCTATCTCGAATAGCGTTATAATCATCTTGCTTACCTGTTTTGGCAAATTTGTAAACCGAGCGAGCTACGTCAGGAGAAAAATCGTGGTATTCTCCTTTGTCCATGTACTTATAAAAACTACCTACTTCAAGAGGGTATAGTTTTTTGATGAAATGGCGCTCGTAAGCTTTTTTATGGTATTTGTTTATTCTAAATTCAATATCGTCGTAGGTAAGGCCGGGAATGAGCGCTTCCGAACCGTCGAAGCATTCCGCTACAATTTCCTCGCTTAAACCTATGGTGTCGAACAATGCCGAGTTGTGGTAACTCTCGATAGTTGCAATACCCATCTTCGACATGATTTTGAGCAATCCAGAGTTAATTGACTTCTGAACTTTAGAAAGAGCTCTTTTTGCTTCAAAGTTTTTGATCTCTCCTGTTTTATTGAGCCTATCTATTACAGAAGCATAAGTTAGGTAAGGATAGATTGAGATAGCTCCAAAACCAAGCATTACGGCACAAGAGTGTGAGTCATAAACTTCACCTGTGATAGCGATGATGGAAACTTTGCTTCTGAGCCCTTTCTTAAGGAGTAAGTTATTGAGGTAACCTACAGCTAAAGGCATAGGGATTAGATAGTTATCTTTTGATAGAGACCTGTCATCAAGAAATACTACGTGAACCTCGTTATTTTTTACCGCATCTACCACGTTTTCTCCTAGTTTATAAAGAGAAGCTTTTAGGTCTTTTTTGAAATCGGTATAGAAAACTTTGTTTTTGTAAACGGGATCGTAAAGTGGGTTGCCTACGCTACCAAATGCTCTCAGTACGTCCAATTTCTCTTTTGAAAGCAGCGGGTTCATCGTTTTGAGACGGTGAGCATTGTCTGGACCATCTTCCAAAACATTGTTTTTAGGACCGTAATTCACACTAGTTGACATGACCATTTTCTCCCTAATTGGGTCAATAGGAGGGTTGGTGACCTGTGCAAATTTTTGCCTAAAGAATTCTGAGAAACTTCTTTGGTGCTTACTGAAACACGCCAAAGGAGTATCGTCACCCATTGAACCTGTTTCCTCTTTTCCATTGATGGTCATCGGGCCAATCACGTTTTCCACTACTTCGTTGGTGAAGTTATGGTAACGCTGCATATCAACCAGATTATCGTACTTGTAATCCTCAAAGTCTGAGAAGTTCTTATCGGCATGTTCCATTAAGTAAGCACTGTTTTCATTCAGCCACTTGCTATATGGGAAAGAATCTTTGAGGTAATTGTTGATCTCAAAGTTCTTGAGAATTTTTCCGTATTTAAGATCCACGCCAATCATCTGCCCACTTTTCAGTTTGCCTTGCTCATGGATGTTTTCATCTTCTACATCAAGTACACCATATTCACTACTGATTATGATTCGGCTATCGTTAGTGATGATGTATTTAGAAGGTCTCAAGCCGTTTCTGTCCAAAATACAGCCTAAGTATCTACCATCGGTGATGTTGAGAGCTGCTGGTCCATCCCATGCCTCAAAATTGGTAGAAGTATATTCGTAGAATGCCCTTAGTTTAGGATCCATATGCGGGGCGTTTTGCCATGGCGCAGGCACCATGCTCCTCGCTGTTTTGAAGAAATCCATTCCGTTGACTGTCAAGAACTCAAACATGTTATCAACTGAGGCACTATCACTGGAGCCTTCTTCCAAAATAGGAAGCAGGCGATCCATTTCTTCTTCGGTAAATATTTTACTGTCGATTACTTCGCTTAGTACCTTAACATTAAACCTGTTGGCCTTTATTGAGTTGATCTCTCCATTATGTGCCAAACATCTAAATGGTTGTGCCAGTCGCCAGCGAGGCAAAGTATTGGTAGAAAAACGTTGGTGGAAAAGCGCAAAGCTAACTTCGAAATCGTCTTCCTGAAGATCAGTATAAAAATCGATAAGGTAAGTTGGCATCACCAATCCTTTGTAGGAAACAACCTTATCTGAAAATGAAGCTATGTAAAAATCATTGTCGTCTTTTAGCGCATGTTCCGATTCTTTGCGGGCTAGGTAGAGCAAAGAACTGAAGCGCTTAGTAGCCATTAATGAGTTAGGAACTACAAACGCTTGTGTGATTTGTGGAAGAGATTCTTTGGCTTGGTCGCCTAATACCTCTACATTGACAGAGACCTTTCTATAGAAAAGAACTTTTAAGTCATTTTTTGCACATATCTCTGTGAATACTTCACGTTGTTTATCGTCAGTGATGAACAACATTGCTACAGCATAAATATCAGGAAGGTCAAAGCCGTTCATTTCGGCTATTCTCTTCATGAACTTATCGGGCAGGGAGAATAGGATGCCACTACCGTCGCCACTCTTTCCATCGGCGGCAATAGCTCCACGGTGAATCATTCGCTCAAGGGCAACCACTGCGTCGAGGGTCATTTGCCTTGAGGGCATATTGTTGATATTGGCTATGAGGCCACATCCACAGTTGTCTTTAAAAGTATTTTGATAATCCATCATTAGGAAGATAAATTAAAGTGCTTTTCAAAAGAAATACCTCTTTATATAAAGAGAGGAAAAAAACGACTAATATTTGTGTATGCGGATGCTATCTACACTTAATCGGTTTTACAAAAATAAGAGTATTTATTAATTTTTTTTGACTTTTTGATAAAAAGTTAAATTTCTATGAAATAAACCTCGCTAAAATCTGTTCTGGTTGCGATTTTTTCAACAATTATGTTGTAAATATGATATTTTTAAAATTAAAAACAGGCTGAAACGACCCAAAAATCCTGTTTTTGTACAAGAATACTCCTATTTAATATCAGAAATATTCAAAAAAAATAACCAGTAATTAGAATTGGATATTTCTCGGCTATCTCTTTGGAATCTTGTTTTTATTTATGTTATGAGTTGAGGTTATATACCTTTCTTCATCTTCAAATTATACAAGAGCATTCCACAAAACTTCAAGCGTGTGAATGGCTTTCCTGCCCGTGCCATCTTTTATCTGATGCCTACAGCTAGTGCCAGGAGCCGCAATGATCACATTATCAGGCTGCTTTCTTACGGTTGGGAACAGCACAAGTTCGCCAACTTTCATTGAAACTTCGTAATGCTCTTTTTCATAACCAAAAGAGCCTGCCATGCCGCAACAGCCAGAAGGAATCATATGAACCTCGTAGTTTGCGGGCAACGTAAGCATTTTTTTTGTAAATGTTAATGATGATAAAGCTTTTTGGTGGCAATGGCCATGAACTTTTACTAACTGCTTTTCTGTGGTAAAATATGAAGCATCTATTTTTTTCTTATCGGCTTCGTTGGCTATAAATTCATCTATTAAATAGGTGTTGGCGGCAATTTCTTTTGCGGCTTCTTTTAGTTCAGCAGGAACTAGGTCGGGATACTCATCTCTAAACGTAAGGATAGCCGAAGGCTCAATTCCCACCAAAGGAGATTCTGGAGTTACTTTTCCAGCCAATAGTTTTACATTTTTAGTCGCAATCTCTTTTGCGTTTTTTACCAAGCCTTTTGAAAGCGAAGCTCTTCCACTTTCTATATGGTTAGGGATTTCAACAGCATAATTTAGCTTTTCTAGAAGCTGCACAGCTTTTATTCCAATAGGCGTATCATTGAAGTTGGTGAACTCGTCGCAAAAGAGCAAAACTTTTCCATTAGCCCCTTTTAAAGGTTTAATGTTCTTTTTTGCCCATTTTTTTAGCGTGGTGCTATGAAGTTGGGGAATTGGTCTTTCTTGTGCAAATCCGTTTACCTGCTTTATTAAACTACCGGTAAGCGAGTTTTTTATCAAGAAATTGTAGATGCCCGGAGCAATAGATGCCAAATTATTTGCCTTGACAACATTTGCGATCATCTTTGAGCGGAAAGGAACACCTTTTTGTTCATAGTGATGTTGGTAGAACTCTGCTTTTAGACGAGCCATGTCCACATTGGAAGGGCATTCGGACTTGCAGCCTTTGCACGAAAGGCAGAGGTCGAGTACTTCTTTTACTTCTTCGTGGGCAAATGGATTGCTTTCGGTAGGGCGCGTCAAAAACTCACGTAACACATTGGCTCGGGCTCTTGTTGTATCCTTTTCGTTGCGAGTAGCCATGTAGCTGGGGCACATAGTCCCTCCAGTAAGTTCACTTTTGCGGCAATCGCCCGAGCCGTTGCACATTTCGGCAGCTCGGAGATATCCTTGAGTGTTGCTGAAGTCAAAGTAGGTTTTGAAATTAGGTGTTTTTTGCCCAGCATCGTACCTTAAAGAAGTGTCCATAGGAGGTGTTCCTACAATTTTTCCAGGGTTGAAAATCCCTTTTGGATCCCAAACTTCTTTTACTCGCTCTATTAGTTTATAATTCTTATCACCTACCATGTATTGGATGAACTCCCCTCTAAGCCTTCCATCGCCATGTTCTCCACTTAGCGAGCCTCTGTATTTTTTTACCAACTTGGCAATTTCTTCTGCTATGAGCCTAAAAAGTCGGTGTCCTTCTTGGGTTTTGAGGTCGATGATAGGGCGGAGGTGTAGTTCGCCCGAACCAGCATGGGCGTAGTGCACACAGTAAAGGTCATTTTTCTTAAGTATTTTGTTGAAATCTGCGATGAATGCCGGAAGGTCTTCAACATCTACGGCCGTATCTTCAATTACTGGGGCAGGTTTTGCATCGCCAGGAAGGTTGGATAGAAGTCCTAACCCAGCTTTTCGTAGTCCCCATACTTTTTTTACGTCGGCGCCTGTCACCAATGGGTAATCGTATCCGTAACCTTCTTTTTTCAAATCGGCTATGAGTGCATTTACCGATTCATCCATTGCTTTGGGAGTATCCCTTGAAATTTCTACCACCAAAATTGCCCCAGGATCACCGTTTACAAAAAAGCGGTTTTGACGGTGTTCGATATTTGTTTTTGTGCATTCCAATACATAATGATCCATCAGCTCACAAGCCGAGGGGTTGTGCTTTAGGGCAACAAGGTTGGCGTGCAGCGATTCGTCAACAGTTTCGAAATGAGCGCAAACTAGCGTTTTGTAAGCTGGAGGCGTTTTATCAACATGAATTTTTATTTCGGTGATAAAAGCCAGCGTTCCTTCCGAGCCTGCGATTAACTTGCAAAAGTTGAAAGGTTCTTTGCCAGCGGTAAATGGTGCTGTTTCTAATAAAAGATCAATGGCGTAGCCTGTATTTCTTCTGGGGATAGACGGTTTGGGAAAACCATCTCTTATTTCTTGTTGGTTGGATGTATCAGATAAAATTTCTTGTAGCTCCTTGTATATAGCTTGCTCTAGGGGGCTTACAATATTTTTTCCAGCACATTTTTTTTCAAATTCCTCATTTGTAAGTGCTTTGAATGTCACTTCGCTGCCATCGCTCAGAATAGCTTCCACTTCCAAGAGGTGTTCACGTGTGCTTCCATACACTACTGAGTTTGAGCCACAAGAGTTGTTGCCTACCATTCCGCCAACCATAGCGCGGTTGGCAGTGGAAGTTTCTGGTCCAAAAAATAATCCTTGAGAGGCGATTGCTCTGTTCAGTTCGTCCCTTACCACACCTGGTTGTAACCTCACCCAACTCTCTTCCTTGTTTACTTCTAATATTTTGGTGAAAGTGCGAGAAACGTCGACCACTATCCCACTGCCGACTACTTGTCCCGCTAGGGAAGTACCTGCTGTTCGAGGAATTAGCGATATGTTTTCGGTGTTGGCAAAGTCGATAAGAGTTTTTATATCGGCTGTATGTTTAGGGAAAGCGACGGCTAGTGGAAGTTCTCTATAAGCCGATGCATCAGTTGCATACAATACTTTCATAGTATCGCTGTAATGTAGCTCTCCTTCAAATTGCTTTTCAAGCTTGGTAAGTACAATATCTCTTTTCATTTGTTTCGGCTTATTTTTTGGCTCAAGACATCCTTTTGGCTTTTTTTCTCATTCAATTATAAGATGAACAAGAGTCGGAAAAAGGAGATGATATGGTTTTCTTTGATTAGATGAATGCCAAAAATAAGACAACATGTCGATTTTTATAGGGAAAAGCGACCAATAAGTAGTTAAAAAAAATTGATTGAATACGATAGACTTGCTAATAACAACTGACCACCTTAACTTTGCGGTTCGATGAAAAAATCTGTATATATAATATTATCTATTGCGGTACTTACTTTGGGCTCGTGTAGTAACCTGACCAAAATAATGAAAAGCAATAATATCAATGAGAAGTACAAGGCAGCTATAAAATACTACGAAAGTGGTGATTATTATCGTGCTGGGTTACTTTTTGAGGATTTGTTGCCGAACATGATTGGTAAGCCAGAAGCAGAACAAGTTCAGTTCTACTTTGCTTATTGTCACTATTATCAGTCTCAATTCGAGTTGAGTGCCCATTATTTCAAAAGTTTCCACGATACGTATCAGCGAAGCAATTTTGCTAACGAAGCGCTTTACATGCATGCCTACTCGCTATATAAAGCAACTCCTGAATATAACCTTGACCAGTCGAATACAGAACAGGCTATCCAAGCTGTGCAGGATTTCTTAAATATGTATCCTACTAGCAACTATGTATCTGAAGCCGAGGACTTGATAAAGGAGTTGAGAGAGAATTTAGAAGTGAAAGCTTACAATATAGCTAAGCAGTATCAAAAACTTAGGAGATACAAAGCTGCTGTAATTGCTTGTGATAATTTCCAAAAGGATTTTCCCGATTCAGATTATAAAGAGGAAATAACCTACATGAAAGTTCTTTCTCAGTACGAAATGTCAAAGGTTAGTTTACGATCTTTGCAAAAAGAGCGTTATGAGGAAGCTGTTGAATATTATTATTACTTTTTGGACAAATATCCTGAAAGCAAATACTTGAAGCCAGCAGAATCTATTTATAAGTCTTGCCAAAAAGAACTAGCAAGTCTTAATGCGCTTCAAAAAGCGAGCAAAAAAAAGCTTCAGAAAAAAGAGAAAGACAAGGTCTAGTCATGTTTCTGAAAGCTTATTCTTAAACCTGAAATATTTTAATTAAATAATTATATGGCAAACGCATCAATCATCACCAGAGACGTACCAGAACTTACTAAAGATACTGGCAATGTTTACGAAGCTGTAGTTATAGTTTCTAAGAGGGCAAGGCAAATAGGCACTAAACTCAAAGAAGAACTCAATAGCAAATTGGCAGAATTTGCCACCACGGTTGATAACCTCGAAGAAGTATTCGAAAACCGTGAGCAAATTGAAATCTCAAAATTCTATGAGAGAATGCCAAAACCAACAGCTTTGGCTATAGAGGAGTTTTTGGAAGGAAAAGTTTATTTCCGTCGTCAAGATGAACTTGGTGAAGACTAAGGTGATTCTCCTAAAAAAGCGACCCATAATTTTACTTTCAACAGTGTAGCCTTTAGTTTAGCCCTAGGATTATTCAAAAGGCGAAATATGTTGAAAAACAAAAAAATACTTATCGGAGTGACTGGTAGTATTGCAGCTTATAAAGCAGCTTTGCTCATAAGGTTACTCAAAAAGCAAGGAGCTGAAGTGAAAGTCATTATGACCGCTTCAGCTTCTGATTTTATAAGCCCCCTTACTCTAGCAACCCTTTCCGAAAACCCTGTTTATACTGTTTTCACCAAAGAAGAAGATGGAACTTGGCATAGCCATGTTGAGTTAGGTTTATGGGCAGACATTTTTGTAGTTGCTCCAGCTAGTGCCAATACTATGGCTAAAATGGCGAATGGTCTTTGCGATAACCTTCTTTCAGCGGTGTATCTTTCTGCAAGATGTCCTGTTTTTGTAGCGCCTGCTATGGATTTGGATATGTTTGTACATCCATCCACTCAACAAAACCTCAAAACCTTAAAGGGTTTTGGACATGAAATAATAGATGCGGAAACTGGGGAGTTAGCCAGTGGGCTGGTAGGGAAAGGGAGAATGGCAGAACCTGAAAATATTTTGGAAATTATTCTGAAGTTTTTTGAAGAAGATAAGCCCTTGAAAGGAAAAAAGGTGATGATTACCGCTGGTCCAACTTATGAGTATATTGACCCTGTGCGCTTTATGGGGAATGGCTCTAGTGGGAAAATGGGCTACGCTATTGCAGAAAAAATGGCAAATTTGGGTGCCGAAGTTACTATTGTCAGCGGTCCGGTTTCAGGCATAGATGTAAAAAGTGATATAGAGATCAAGAAGGTTGTGTCTGCTGAAGATATGTTTACTGCTTCTTTAGATATTTTCCCTCAAGTAAATGTAGCGATTTTTGCTGCGGCAGTTGCCGACTATACTCCAGTTGAAAAATCGCCTACTAAGATCAAGAAAAATGATTCTGAAATGAATGTGGTGCTCAAAAAGACCAAAGACATTGCGAAGGAACTGGGGAAAATAAAAAAAGAAGGACAGATTTCTGTAGGCTTTGCATTGGAAACAGATAATGAGCTTGAAAATGCAAAAAATAAGCTAGCTACAAAGAATTTTGATTTCATTGTACTGAACTCTTTACAAGATAAAGGAGCTGGTTTTGGGCATGATACCAATAGGATTACAATTGTAGAAACAGAAAGAGAAGTTGCTTTTGATTTGAAATCGAAAGCCGAAGTAGCCGCAGATATCGCAAATCATATTGTAAATTTGATAGGTCTGAAAAATAAATAGTAGTTGAATGAAGAAACTGATCTATATAAAGGTGTCTTTACTTGGAGTATTAGTGATGTTTTTTTGCACATCATTACTTGCTCAAGAACTTAATTGTAATGTCATTATCAATGACAAGCGGGTACAGACGCAAGAGCGGCAGATTTTTGCCGATATGCAAAGTGCGATCTCTCAGTTCATGAACACGACGAAGTGGACAAACGATAATGTGTCGGAAGAAGAGCGGATAAAATGTAATATCTTGATTACTCTGGGGAAGAATTCTACTGTAAATAGGTTTGTAGCAGACGTCCAGATACAATCTTTACGCCCTGTGTATGGCACTGACTATGAAACACCTTTGCTCAATTTTTTTGATAGCAAGTGGCAGTTTGAGTATAATGTTTCCCAACCATTGATTTTTGCTGAAAACACATTCACAACAGAGCTTACTTCATTATTAGCATTTTATGCTTATGTAATCATCGGTATGGATTACGATACTTTTGAAAAAGGTGGAGGAACTCCATACTATGAAAGAGCATTGAATATTGTAAGTAATTCCGAGCAACAGGGCGGAGGACCTGGATGGACATCCCGTGGTGATGTTAGAGATAGGTACTGGTTATCTGAAAAT
Organism: Flammeovirgaceae bacterium SG7u.111; assembly: GCA_034044135.1. Classification (NCBI taxonomy): domain Bacteria; kingdom Pseudomonadati; phylum Bacteroidota; class Cytophagia; order Cytophagales; family Flammeovirgaceae; species Flammeovirgaceae bacterium SG7u.111. Next base: position 639,514 of record CP139021.1, read on the forward strand.
TTAAATAGCCCACTATTTCAAGATTTCAGGGATGCCCTATATATATATCATCGTTTGGGGATGGATTCCTTCTTAGAAGACCAAGATGAAAGCAGGAGTCAAATTTATGCTTCCTTGGAAAAAATAAATGCAGTGAAGACCGTTTCACCCTCATCCGTTATGCTTAATGCTTTTTTTGATGCCAAGGCTGCTGAGCTAGTAAATGTGTTCTCCAAAGGCAATATGGAGCTAAGGCAAAAAGCTGTTGACCTGCTTAATAGACTCGATCCGCCTAGTAGTGGAGATTATAAGAAAGCCCTTAAGTAAGTAATTAAATCCACAAAAGGACAGATTCTTTGCCAAAAAAAACCTGAGATGTCGGCTAATCAAGTATTTACTTGTATCTATTTACTGCTGAAAACTCTAAGTGTTTTTTGGTAAAAATACCAATTGAGCAGTTGGATTATTTAGAAGGGGATGTTTGTATGCGATAAAAACAAAGCCCTGAGTATGTGTTTGGTTTTTAAAAAGCTAGGGTTTTATGTTTTTGTGGGCTTGGATTCACTGAAAAAGATCCTTATTTAAATCTAAATGTACTAACAATTATTAAGGATAATTCCTTCTCTGATTACATACGTAATATTTTGTTTGTTTAAGAAAGCAAATTGACTGCACTTATTCAAAGTATGTCGTTATAAAAGTGCTTACGAGCATAGGTGGGGTTTTCCTCGCCTCACTAACAACACTTTAGTAAATGGATTTTAATTAAACTGACAAACAAATTGAAAAAGACAGTAAACCGTTCAATCAGAATCTTTATAGCCTCGGTATATATCCTAGGGGGCTTGGTGTTCTTCAAACAGAATTATAAAGACCACCAGTTTATAGAAGAGCTTAAGCAAGAAGGAGTTGCTACTACTGCTGTAGTTAAAGACGTAAAAATAACGAAAGATGGAATTTGTCCTTTTATCGAGTTTAAGGTAAGCGAAGGTGAGAAAGTAGCATTCTTGGCATTCGAAAACGAAGAGGTTGAAGTAGGTGAAACTGTTGAGGTGAAATATAACCCTGAAAATATTCAGCAAGCAGCAATTCTAGCTGACTTGGAGAATTACCCAAGAAATTTCAAAGAGTCCGTATTTGGAAGTGCAGTATTTTGTGCAATCTGCCTTTTTGTATCGGTATTTACCCTAACCAGCAAACGATTCAAATTACAAATAGCTTAATTGCGATATCACAACTAAATTACAATGCCTCTTCAGCTTTTGGAGGGGCATTTTTTTGTATAAAAAAACTCAAAACCTATTGTCTAGTCAGCTTTGAGATTAAAGCTTCATGCTCTGGATAGGTAGCAGTGAGTTCATTGTATTTTGCCAACTCAAAGTCCTCAAAATCAAATCCAGGTGCTACAGTGCAGCCTACAAGTGCATATTCATTCCCTTCTTTCATTCTTGAGCCAAACCATGTGCCTGCTGGGACAACTGCTTGGAACACTTCTCCTTCATCGGCATTGCTTCCCAAATGTATGTCTTCTCTAGCTCCATCTGGGTGGATTATATGGACTACCATGCTGTCCCCGTAATAGAAATGCCACAGTTCATCGGAGGCTATTTTATGAAAAGCTGAGAAGTTTCCGGATTCAATCAAAAAGTAAATGGCAGTGGAGAAAGCTCTTTTCCCAGCGTACCTATCGGGTAATGCTTCTTTGTCAATTTTTTCGTTGCTAATGTAAGTTTGCTTGAAATACCCTCCTTCAGGATGTGGCATTAACTCAAGTTTTTTTACCCAATACTCTACTGGCTTTTTTTCCATCATAACCGAAGAATAGCATTTGAAAATGAATTCAAATATATGGATGAAATTTAAAAATTTGGTTGGGACAAAAAATAAGGACTCAGAAATGAGTTCTTATTTTTTGCAGCTTACTTTCTAATTCAATTAGTCTTTGAAAGTTCCAGGTGATAAAACAGTAGAGTAATTATCGGAATCGCCTAGAAGCGCTACTGCTGTTTGGATATCCTTATCGTAATCAAAAGTTGCTTCAATCGCTCCCCTTTGCAAGTAATAACGAGTGGCAATTTCAATTTCGATAAACTTCTTTATTTCATCTTTGAACTTGAACAAATCCGAATCCTTGTTGTGGGAAATCTTGGTTTCAAGATCAGTTATTTGGGCTTGTATATCATCGTAGTATTTTTCCGATTTTGCATTTGCCACGAATTCATTCAACAAATATTCTACTTTTGTAGTGTAGTCATATTCCTTGTCACTCAACCACTTGGCAAATTCTTGATACTGGCTGTCTGTTAATGAGAAAGCTTTTGCATCAGGTATAGATGGGTGGTTGTAGTAAAAATCAGTTGCGTAATCGAAAATCAATCCCTTGTTAATAAGAGTACGAGTGATTGGTGCTACACTTTCGTATTCAGTGCTTAAATCAGGGTCAATTCCCCCTCCATCAAATACAATTCTTCCGCCTTTAGTCTTAAAAGCAACCCTTAGAGAGTCAGGTACTTTATCTGCTTGTCCATTTTCATTGCGGTGCGAATAGTCAATTTCCTGTATGCATCTTCCACTAGGAATATGGTACTTAGCTACTGTTACCTTAAGCTTGGCATTGTATGAAAGTGAACGAGTAGCTTGTACAAGACCTTTTCCAAAAGATCTTTTTCCTATCAATACTCCTCGGTCATAATCTTGAATAACGCCTGCAACAATCTCTGACGCTGAAGCACTCGACCTGTCAATTAGTACGGCAAGAGGAATTTCTGTATCAGTAGGGTTGTTCAATGCTCTATGAACCTTATTCCAATCCTTGATTTTACCTCTTGTGCTTACTATTTCAGAAGACTTTGGCAGGAATAAGTTAGATATGTTGATGGCTTCGCTTAAAAGTCCACCAGGGTTGCCTCTTAGGTCTAGCACTATGCTAGTAGCTCCTTGTTTCTTAAGATCTAATAATGCACTTTTTACTTCTTTGCTAGCATTTTGAGTAAAGTCAGTAAGCTTGATCAAGCCAATGTTCTCTTGTACCATGCCATAATAGGGCACATTTTTTAGCTGGATATTTTCCCTTTTTAACGTAAGGTCAAAAGCAGAGATTTCATCGGGGCGTTTGATCTTAAGGTTTATTTCAGAACCTGCCTGCCCTTTCAAAAGCTTGCTGATTTCATTGATAGAAAATTCACTGACATTTATGCCATCAACTTCTAGTAGCTCGTCACCTATTTTTATACCTGCTTTGTCGGCAGCAAAACCTTCATTGGGCATGATGATTTTTATCTTGTCGCCTTTTCTACCTATAATGGCTCCAATCCCTCCATATTCACCAGTGGTCATCGTCCTGTAATCATCTATTTGATCTTCGGGGATGTAATTAGTATAAGGATCTAGTGTGCCTAGCATAGAGGCAATACCTGTGTTTACCAAGTCAGTTGGGTCGATTTCATCTACATAATAGCGGTTGACCTCCTTGAAGAGTGTGGTAAAAATGTCAAGATTTTTGGCAATCTCGAAGTATTTGTCTGAAGGTCTGAACGCAAACAGGGATGCGACAGAAACGATGATCAAAATTGCGAATTTGAATTTTCTCGACTTCAACTTTCCCATAGTAACTTAAAAAGATGTTTTAAGATTTAATGTAAGCCAATTTTATGCAAGTTTTATAAAAAACCAATAACTTTTTAAGTTATGTGGGTTTCTGTAGATGAGCAAATGGCTTTATTTATCATTTGTATTGCTAATACTTTAGTATTAAATATAGCAATGATTTATAGTTTTTGAAAATCTGTATGCTTAACAAACCTTGCTAATTATCTGAAATTAGCCAAGCTCTATTCAGCTAATACGAGATCTGCATCCAGATGAGTTAATGTTTTTTACTAACAACGCTTTTACGATAAAAGGTTTGTAGGTAGCTAGTTTATTTAAGATTGATTTTTCGGGTTGGAGGCTAATGCGACCTTTTCAAGTGCTTTTATTAGTTGCTTTTCTATCTTGTCAAAAGGCAATATGGTCTTGTCTACATAAATGATTGCCAGTGACTTAATAGTGTTTTTTTTCTCACTATCCCAAACGGTATTTTTATTCAAACGATAAGCTTCCCGTATTCGTCTTTTAATCAAGTTCCTATCTACTGCCTTTTTGAAAATTCGCTTAGGGACAGATATTAAAACCTGCGGAAATGCAACATATTCGTCTGTTTCTGAAAGTAAGACAAACAACACCTTGAAAGGGTGGGAAAATTGGCTCTTTTTTGAGGTAAATACCTTTTGGATCTCTTTTCTTGAAGAAAGCCTTTCGGTCTTAGGAAAAGTGAATAGGTGATTTTGGGAAGGGGAATATGAGGATTCACTCATAAAATACAAGCCAAGTATACTGTGAAAAAGCTTGGATGGGAATAGGCAGAACTGCTTTGTTTTGATATCTGTTGCATACACAAAACAAGCAAACACTAAAGATACCACGCAGAAGTGGAATTAGTATTTGCTTGTTTATAAGTATGAATACATAGCACTTGGCTATGGAAGATCCTTACGCTTTGTGTCTACGTTCGCTAGAAACGCTTAGTTTTTTTCTGCCTTTAGCCCTTCTTTTGGCTAAGACAGCTCTACCAGCAGGTGTCGTCATTCTTGAACGAAACCCATGTTTGTTTCTTCTCTTACGGTTCGATGGTTGATATGTCCTTTTCATGGATGTTCTGTTTTACTGCTATCTTTTTTGAGTTTGCAAAGATAGATATTTTTAGTAAAAAACTAAAAGTTGTCTTTAAAAAATGAACGAGTTTACATGAAATTCATGATTTTGAGAAAAAACAGGTAGAAATAGTGGCTTCGACGAAGGGTTCATCGAAGTAAATTGATGTTTACCGAGCCATTGGTCTGGTTGGTCGAATGCAGACATCTAGTCTGAAAATAGCCCCGTTAGTATTAGTGAAGTTTGGATGGTAATAAACATCCAATTTCAAGTAGGATATTTTAAGGATTATTTGGTTTAATTGTTAAGGAGACCCCATCTCGATTCGAGGTGGGGTCTTTTTTTGTGTTTTTTCTTGCCTTTAATATCCAGAAAGCTACATTCGTACAAAAGTATTTTTCCTCTTAACACATAAAAGACATGGCATTAGCAAAGGCTTGTATTTTTGACCTTGATGGGGTTGTAGTTGATACGGCAAAGTATCATTATTTAGCTTGGAAACGCTTGGCAGAAGAGCTTGGTTTTGATTTTACAAAAGAAGATAATGAACTCCTTAAAGGGGTGAGTAGGGTTCGGTCTTTCCAAATTATACTTGAAATAGGAGGGAAAGAACTCTCAGAAGAGGCTTTTCAGGAGGCAATGGATAAAAAGAACAAGTGGTATTTAGAGTATATCTATAAGATGACGCCAGAGGAAATCCTTCCTGGGGTCTCAGACTTTCTTTCATTATTGAAAGACAATGGGATTAAGATAGCTTTGGGCTCAGCGAGTAAAAATGCGAAAACTATTTTGGAGCAAATAAAGATGCTGGACGCATTTGATGCCATAGTGGATGGAACGCATGTGAGCAAACCAAAACCTGATCCTGAAGTATTTTTGATAGGAGCTAAGGAGCTGGGAGTAGAACCTACAGAATGTGTAGTGTTTGAAGATGCAATAGCTGGCGTGGAGGCAGCTAAAAATGGCAATATGCATTGTATAGGTGTAGGAGATCCAGAAGTATTGGGTAAAGCCGATTTTGTAATATCAACCTTCGAAGGCTTGGGATTGGATAGAATTGATTTTTAGATAAAAAAAGCCCCAAATGTTATGTATAACTTTTGGGGTGCACTTCACATTGCAGGGCTTTTCACTTATGAACCTTTGGTAGGTTATTGTTTTCTTAAGTCGAACATTTTGGCTTGAAGCATAGACGCATCAAAGCTATCTGTCGATTTTTTGCCCAATGCCATGCTTTCCATGTACCAAGCTACCGCTTTTTCTGGAAGGTTATTCACTCGGTAATAATCACCCATTACTTCAGTATTAAATTGGGTCTTTTTTATTTCAATTGATTTGTGAATCCATTCAGAGGCTTCTTTCATGTTTACCTTCTTTTTAATGCACAGTTGAGCTGCTTCAGCTAGTGTTTTCCAATCATCGGGTGCTGCTTTTTCCACAGAGGCTCTAGCTTTTTCAACTACTTTTTCTCCGCCTATAGAGGCAAATAGATGGTTGCCAGAAATAATTAAAAGTGCTGCGGTAAATAAGGAGATTTTTTGGGATAAGCTTGTTACAGATTTCATAATTAGATAAGTTTTATGTTTTGTAATTATAGTTTGACACTACTTACCCTTTGTGCAAATCTGCTATCTTTTTTGTTTAATAATTTGTAAATCAGTTATTTATATCGAGTACTCTTATCCTTGATGTGTACGGATTCTTACACAGGTCGCCAAAAGCGTACATATCACCTAATTGGGGTTACCCTAACCTGTTCATCCAGAACCTTTTGACATAAGCCAAGGTCCAAGTCAGTATAGTTTAGGAAGTAAACATGATCTATTTGGCAATCAGGGTTGTCTTCCATATAAGCTACTGCTGTGTTTATGAGTAAATCAGCGGTTTGGAATAGGTCTCTTCCCGCAGTTCCCGTGCCCATAAGTGGAAATAGGATGCTTTTTGGATTAAGCTCCTTGTATTCGGCAAGTTCGGCTTCTTTTAGACAGCTTACTATGCAATCTTGAATATTTTCAATAGGCAAATACCCATGTCCTGGCTGTCCCCTAGATGAGGCTACATGAAAAACCTGTTTAACATTATTGCTTCTTTCCAGTTCCCCCGCAATGGTGGATATTACTGCTGTAGACTCCACTCTCAGTATGCCTACAAGTTTAGCTTTCAGTTCTTCGTAGATCGTGTCTTTGTCTACCATTTTGGAAACTTTATGGCGACTTGCTCCTAAATAGCGGATAATTCCCGAGATGGAGTTGTCGTAAAAGCGGGCTAGCTGCATGTTTGTATTTTCCGAATTCACCCAGATGTCCACTTCATCTACTTGTGTGATATTTCCCGTTATTAACCGGATTTCTTTAGAAGGAACCTGCTTTATTTTATACCTGTAGATGTCTTTAAAGGCGAGTGGTTTTGCTATCCTCTTTCCTTCCTTGCTGTTGTCCATCATGGTTTGCTGTGCCCGTTCTCTTTTGAGTTTGTCGAGGTCAGCCCTTAGTTTATCTGTATCTATTCCTTTGGTAGAGGCTTTTACCCCATAATACCATGTAAGAATAAATGCACCAAATGCGCCGCCTACCTTGAAGCCCATAAATGAACCATCTGCTTGGGCGCTTGGAAAAAAGAAGGAGATGAGGAAGGCAGGAAAGATGGCGATTAAAAGCCAGGTGATTACTATTGCGCTATTAAAATTTTTTCTATTTGTATCCTTGGAATAGTAATAATAAGAGAACAGTCCTAAAATGAGGCAACTTACAGCAACTGCTACTATGATATTTTGTGCAACGTCTTTTACGTCCATTTGGCTAAAAATTATGTCTAATTCCCAATTTTCAAAAAATACCTTTCATTTCAAATAGAATACTTGGGAAAATGTCTCGCTAGCAAAATTTTCTGCTAAAAGTAGCTGTGAATACTTTCCATGTAAGGTATTCAAAAATATTTTATCAATATAGCGTTAAGCTCAAAGCAACCGAGTTCGCTTTTTAGTGCAAAGAACTACTTAAACTTTACTCCCAATGCTAAAGTACATTATAGGCTTTTACTTGCTTTTCGCTATAACTGGAAGGGTGTTTTCCCAAACCGAACAAGTGAAATTTGAGCACTTTTCAATCGATAATGGAATTTCCCAAAGCACCATTCGCTCGCTCATGCAAGATAAAAATGGGTTTGTTTGGGTTGCTACGCAAGACGGGCTTAATAAATACGATGGTTATCAATTTACCAATTATTATTTTGACCCGAATATTAGCGGAACACTTTCCAATAATTTTGTGATGGACTTGCTGGAGGATTGTGATGGGGGAATTTGGGTAGGTACTAGAAGGGGAGGACTTAACTTTTTTGATGTAGCTACTGAAAAGTTTAAAGCATACACACACTTGCCTGAGAGCAAATTCACGATCAGCAATAACCAAGTGCAAACCTTGTATGAAGATTCTCAGAAGCGTTTGTGGATAGGTACTGCCCACGGTTTGAATTTGTACAATAAGGAAAAAGATCTTTTTGAGCGATTTTTTCTAAACGCTGCCCATAAGGATACCCCGGCAAACTCTGTAAGATCAATTTTGGAACTTAGCAAAGGCAAGTTGTTAATTGGTACTGGAGGAGGCTGCTACCTGTTCGATGTAGAGAGCGGTTCTTTTGAAAAGGTAAACGGTGTAGAGGAAGGCGTAAATGTGTTGTATGAAGGGGAAGAGAAAAAGCTTTGGGCAGGTACAGAACAGGGACTGTTTCTGTTGGATAGAGTAGATAAAACTTGGGAAAAGCTAGCGCTTGAAGGTGACTTTTCTATAACCTCTATTGCAGCTTATTCCAAGGAATGGATGTGGTTGGGTACTGCTGAGAATGGATTGATTAGTTACCACATTCCCTCCGGGGAAAAGCAGGTTTACACCAATAGAAAAGGAAAGGTATATAGCCTTTCGCATAATCATATCTATACTATTTTTAAAGATAATAGCGGTACGATGTGGGTAGGCACGTACAATGGACTCAATAAATACGATGAAGCCGTTCATTATTTCAAAGCTTATTTTCATGACCCTTTGGATGACAAAACTCTAGCCAATGATAATGTAAGAGGAATTACTACCGACTCCGAGGGCAAAACTTGGGTAGCGACCAGAGGTGGGGGGGTGAGTGTGTTGAAGGGAGATGAAGTAGTTAAAAAATATAAGAGAAGTGAAGGGCTGCCCGACAACAGGGCAGAGGCGGTTTTTGTCGATAGCGAAGGAAATATTTGGGTTGGTTTGCAAACAGGGCTTTGCTTGCTAAATCCTCAATCGGGTGGAGCTACCTTTTTCCAGTCACCAAAATCGACTCCACTATGGGCAGAAAACAACCATGTCCACGAAATTTTTGAAGATACAAAAGGGCAACTTTGGCTTGGAACCTTAGGAGGTTTGAATAAGTTCGATAAGGCTTCGGGTAGCTTTGAAGTATATCAGGATGATGAAAGCGACAGCTTGGGGCTTAGGGGAAACTACGTGAGGGCAATTTTTGAAGATAGCCGTGGACTGCTTTGGGTAGGGACGTACGACGGACTCAACCAGTTTTCTTTTGGGGAAAATGGCAAACCCTCCATTAAACATTTCCAACACAAAACATGGGATAGCAATAGCCTAAGCTACAATTATGTGAGGACGATCCACGAAGATGGCGATGGAAATATTTGGGTGGGAACAGCCGGTGGAGGCTTAAACAAACTAACCGTTTCGGCAGATGGAAGGGTATCGCAATTCGAGCGTTTTTCTACAAAAGAAGGCTTGGCAAATAATAGTATTTATGGGATTTTGAGTGATGGAGAAGGGCTGCTTTGGATTTCTACCAATAAAGAATTAGCCCAGTTCAACCCCAAAAAGAAGACCTTCCGAACTTATGGTATTAAGGATGGTTTGCAATCCAATGAGTTTAACCAAGGGGCTTATCATAAAGATGCAAAAGGTAATATGTACTTTGGTGGGCTTAGTGGCCTGAGTGCTTTCCACCCCAGTCAAGTAAAAGAAAATACCTTTGCTCCTCCCATTGTACTTACAGAGTTTAGGCTTTTTGGGAGTAAGGTGCCAATAGGAAACATGGATGGGCGGAAGCTACCTGTATTGGAAAAGCATATCAACCAGACTAGAGAAATTCTTCTCAATTACGATGAAGATGTGTTCACTTTCGAGTTTGCCGCACTCAATTTCCGTCATTCGGAGCACAATCATTACGCGTATAAGATGGAGGGCTTTGATGAACGTTGGCATAACCTGGGCAGTGATCGCACCGCTACATTTACCGGGCTACCTCCTGGCGAATATGTGTTCAAAGTAAAAGCTTCTAACAATGATTTGGTCTGGAACGAAGAGGGGAAAGCCATACAACTAACCATCAGTCCTCCATTTTGGGAAACCGCTTGGTTTAGGACTCTCGTACTTCTGCTCATTATCTTGTTAGTCATTTTGGTACACAAACTACGAGTGCAGAACATCAAAAAGCAAAAAGTGAAGTTGGAAGGCTTGGTGGAAGTACGAACAAAAGAACTAAGAGAAGAGAAGGAAAAGGTAGAAGCCTACAACAAAGAAGTATTGATTAAGAACAAAGAGATAAGCGAGCAAAAAGAAGAGCTTGAGCATAGGAATATCAAGATCATGGATAGCCTTCGTTATGCAGAGACCATTCAAAAAGCCATCTTGCCCGAAGACTATAAAATCCGAAAAGCTTTCGATGAGTTTTTTGTTCTTTACCGACCCAAAGATATCGTTTCAGGAGATTTTTATTGGTTCTCTAAAGTGGATACTACCGATGAGCAAGGCAACCGAAAAGAGGTTTCTATCTCTGCAGTGATCGATTGTACTGGGCACGGCGTGCCTGGAGCCTTCATGAGCCTGATAGGAAATGCCATCCTCAACGAAATAGTGAACGAGAACAAAGTGACGGATGGAAAGCAGATTTTGGATATGCTTAACAAGAAAATCTACAAATCGCTAAAGCAAGAAGATGAGCTCAATACCGATGGAATGGACATGTGCTTGGTGACTATTGAGAAAAAAGATGAAAACGAAAGCCTGATCAAGTTTTCGGGTGCTAAACGCCCACTATTTATTTATCAAAAAGCAACAGAAAAAATCACCGTATTGCCAGGGGCCAGGAAGTCGATTGGTGGAAAACAGCGCCACAATAAGTTTTATGTAAACGAAGATTTTGTGATTAAAAAAGGAGATATCCTTTACCTCACCACAGACGGGTTGGTAGATCAAAACAACCGTACTGGGGACAAGTTGGGTAGGGTTAGATTACTGAAGTACTTACAAAAGATAGCGACTAGCCCCTTAGAGACTCAAAAAGAGGAACTGGAAGAGTTGATAGAGCGCTATCAAAAAAATGTGGAGCAGCGAGATGACATTACCGTGATGGGGATCAAAGTGTAGAAAGGCTTCACTACTGAGTGCTTGCATTAGTTGAATACAAAAAAAAGTAGTACAGCCTTGTTCTGCACTACTTTTCATCATCTATTTAGCTAGTTTTTTGGTAGGGTTAGAGAGGTTCGTTTACGAAGAAAGTTTCTCCAGCACCGCCTTGACCTTTTACATTTCCTCTAGTTTGCTCATCGGGAGTGAAATGGTATAATGGGCTGCCTTTATATGTCAATTGGTAACCTAGGCCGTCTTCTCTATTGATTATTTTAAAATCTGTTTTGCTAAGCGTAGAAGGTACTATAGGGTTTTCTTGTCCAGCAAAAGGAGGCCAAACTTCGGCACATCCACCGTTGCAATTGCTAACGTTGGTTTCATCTTTTACAGATTCGTACAAACTTACACCGAGGTTATCTATTAAATAGATTACTGGATCTGCACCTTCCGTTACAGATTTTCGCCCTAGCATTACCGTATAATCGGGCTTTCCAACATAGAATACCCCATTTTTGCCATCACCTGAAATTTCGTTGGGAGTTTCAAGTTCTCCATCCCCTTCAGGTGAAAAATAGTAGAGAGGCCAACCTTTATATGTGATTTGTTTTTGACCATCTTCACGAACAGTGGTACTAAAATCACTTTTGTCCAAGCCTCCACCGAATTCCATGTCGTTTACTTCACCTACTAGCGGAGGCCAAACTTCGGCACACCCACCGTTGCAATTGCTTGTTCCAGTTACATCACCGGCAAAAAAGTATAGCGATTGGTTTTTCTGGTTTACCAAAATATTTCCAAAGCTGCCATTGCTTATGATTTGAATTTTGACTGCCTGATCCTCTGGGATTTCTACTTCGTCTTCTTTACAACTAACAAGTAGGCTCAGTAGGAAAAAAACTAAGGCTAACGTTTTGAGGTTTTTAAAATACGTGTTCATTCTTTTTAAAATTTAAGTGTTAAATGGATTATGTTGAGTTGTTGTCTAAGTTTGATTTAGTTTTGGTGATACCCCTTGATTTAGTGATGTTTTTTCGGGGAAATAGTACCCAAGCAGGATGCTAAAACAATTTGCTCTGCTTGGAGTGGTTGTTGGTTTTGTTTGTACAAAGGTAGGGGGCAAATAAGCCTCGCGATTAGCATTAATACGCCTAATCCATTAACATTTCCGACAACGAGATGTAGAAACCCGACAGGGTTACAAAATTTCCGACAAAGGAGGTGTAGCAGGGTAGGTGTTACAAGTCAGATGGGCTTAATCCGAATTCTTTTTTAAAGCATTTGGAGAAGTAAGAAGGGTTGGAGAACCCTGTTTGAAAAGCGACATCAGCTATATTATAGTCACTTGCAAGTAGGAGTTCTTTGGCGCGGTGCAAACGAACGGAAGAAATCAGTTGGATAGGAGATTTGTTGGTGATGGCTTTGAGCTTTCGTTGCAATTGCCTTTCGCTTATGCACATTTCCCTGCAAAGCATTTCTACTCCAAAAGACTCATTATCTATTTGGGCATCAATACACTGTAATACATTTTCCAGAAAAGAATCATTTTTGGGAAGCATTTTTGGGGTGCTGGGTTCAGGTTGGGTGCCAGCATCCAAATGGTCTGTTACTTTGAACAAGGAAAGCATTTCCCCAGAAGTAGGGGCAATAGTATTTTTATGCTGGGCAATATGTAAACCTGCTCCCGAAAGCAGGAATTTGACAGCTTGCGTAATCAATATTTGGTCGGGCTTTGCCTGCTGGAATATCGACTCAATGAAATCTTGTGTTTCCCCACTGATTAAGTGAGACTCATCCACTGAGCTTTCTTTGATGTGAATTCCTATGGCAAGTTGCAGGTTCAATCGTTTTAAAATCTCAACCAATTCTATACTGCAATGAACCGCTTTGCTTGGCCCTTCAAAAATGGCTGTAAAAGAATGGTTGTCAAATTGTACAACCTTGCCTCTGTATTGGGTGACAATTTGGTTGATAAGTTCCTGAGAGCTGGCGTTGCTTGCGCCTGTCGAGAGATTGCGGGCAGCTACAATGGTGAAAAGTTGCTCATCATATTTTCTTTTGGGCTTTGTGTTCAAAATAAAAGTCCTCATTTCTTCCAGTATCTTTTCCGTGTTTCCCGCCCAAAATAGGTGGTCACTTCCCTCGAACTCGACAAATTTTGCGCCTTTGATACGTTCAGCAATAAACCGTCCTTCTTCTATTTTTACATCAATATCATTCGTACGCTGCATCAATAGGGTAGGGACTTTTATAGACCCCAAAATATCAATGATATCGACTTGGGTATTCATTTTGGTAAGTACCATGGCAGCGCTTGGGCTAGCTCCCGAGCGAAAATAATTAGCCAACCAATCCATAAATGTCTTGTCATGGGCTTTGGAAGGAGCAAGCGATTCTAGGCCCATATCGCCACTTCCCCAGCTATTTTCGATCATATCATACACCAACTGACGCTCTTGGTCGGTAGGTGCCCAAGGGTAGTCAGGAGCGTACCTGCGTTTGGCAAATACGCCAAAAGTGATCAGGGAAATTACCCGATTGGGGTAGGTAGCGGCAAAAAGTGCAGAAACTGATCCGCCTTCAGAATGTCCGAACAAAACAGCTTTTTCAGACCCAACTGCGTCCATTACCGCTCGGAGGTCGTCCATTCTTTCTTCTAGTGTGGAAAGCTCTACAATTCTGTCGGAAAGTCCCGTACCGCGCTTATCGAACAGAATGACACGGGCTATTTTGCCCAGTTCTTGTAGGAAATTTACTAATTCAGGGCAAGCCCACATCCAATCGATATTAGATACCCACCCAGGAATATAAACCAAATCAATTGAGCCTGAGCCAAATACCTGGTAGGCTATATTGATACGACCGCTCTTGGTATATTGAGTAGCTGGTTTCATATATACGTTTGCTTGAAAAATGTACTTTTTAAACTGTGTGCCTATGATACGATAAACAATCTTTTGGGTTGGATTAAGGCATGTTGCAACACCGAAGATAACAGAAAAAAATTACTAAATCCAAGTAGATTTAGGCGTTTTCTATTGTTATAGACCAATATTAAGCCAACTTTCAAATTGATCATAATACAAGTGATCCTTACTATCTTTCACTTTTTCAGTAGGATCAAAAGCTCGTACTCCGCTGTTTTTCTTCTTTTCATAGCAGTAGGTTTTATTATTTGTGGTTTGGTGTTGCGTTAATCGAAATTTTGCAGCGAAACAGATATAATTTAAATATGCTCTAAACCGCAAAATAGCTTCTAAATAATTTGATTTACTTGTATCGATCCTCATTTTTCCTCTGTAGCAGCTTGGATTTTACCCCTAGATTCAGAATAATTCTCAAGTTTACACTTTAAATAATTTATTTTTCACACATTTATACGCCAGTCCATCCTATTCTTTATTATACAAGGTTTTTTTATACGTGATAATGATTATTTTGGGCTGTAGTTATGTATTTCATGTCTAATTATTGATTGCTTTAATTTTTTAAGTTTTGGGTTAGGTAGCCATATAGCTAAAATCTTTTAGCTAATTCAGAAAACCCAAACTACATTTGTTAGGAGTAGAAAGCAGCTATGGAATTGTAGAATGCAAAAAGGTCAACGAAAAAGCGATGAACTAGCTCATTGGGAGGGCTTTCAAAAAGGGGATAAATCTTCTTTTTTAGAGCTTTATGACACCAATTACGAGGTGCTGTTTGTGTATGCCCAAAAAATAGCAAAGGACAAGCAATTGGCAGAAGATTGCATTCATGACACCTTTCTGGACTTATGGGAAAAAAGAGGGAAATTAGGTCATGTGAAAAACTTAAGAGCTTATCTTTTTACTTGCACAAGAAATATAGTGCTCCAAAAATTAAAAAAATCAAAGTTAGAAAATACAACTGGTGACGTAGGTGATTTCTTATTTGGTCTTGAGTTTTCGTATGAAGATTTACTGATTAAAGAACAGGCTTTTGAACAGACTAAAAAACAGTTAGAAAATGCGGTTAATGAATTGACTAACAGACAGAAAGAGATTATTTTTTTACGCTTTAATAATGGCTTGAGTTACGATGAAATAGCCGAAATAACTTCCTTATCTATCAGGCGAGTATATAATGTAGTTCATGAAGCATTGCTTGTCCTTCGCAAGAACCTCAAAAAATAATTTATTTTTTTTATTAAAAACTCGGTAAAACCTTACTCTGTTTCTATCAACTAAGTGAAGGGCTTGGTAAGTATAGCCTAGTCTTCAATTACTATATTGATAAAACTTAGACATTTCTTCACAATCATCTACTTTTCGAAATGGGATTTATAAATTATAACAATGCTGCTGATTTCGCTTCTGATGAGTCTTTTCAGGCTTATGTAGATGGAACGAGCGAATCGGACAGGGACTTTTGGGAGAAATGGGTTTCTGCCCATCCTGAAAAATCGAAAGAGATTTTGGAGGCTAAGCAGTTGTTAGCTGTTTTGAAATTTGATGAGGAATTGCCTACAGTAGAATCAAAAGAAAAGGTGAGGAAAGGCTTAGAAAAGCATCTGAGTACATTTCACGAACCTAAATCAAGAACAATTACTTTTTGGACAGTTTCTAGGAAAGTTGCAGCTGTTTTAATTGGCTTTGTATTTTTATCGATGGGAGTGCTTTTCTATCAAAATATAGGAAACAGTAAGAAGGGTGAGCTAGTGGCCAAAGCTAAATACATAGAGCGAGTAGCTGAAAAGGGGGCTAAGATGACGATAACCCTAGGCGATGGATCTAAAATAAAATTGAACTCTGGTAGTAAACTGATTTTTCCCGATCATTTTGCCAAAGATAAAAGAGAAGTGTTTTTGGAAGGTGAGGCATTTTTTGAAGTTGCCAGAGATGAAAATAGACCGTTTTTGATTACAACCGGCGATGTGGTTACAAAAGTACTCGGTACCTCTTTTAATATTAAAAATTACACCGGTAACAAAGTAGAAGTGGCTGTTGCCTCAGGTAAAGTATCCGTAAAAGAAAAAGGGGCTGAAAGTGCCAATGAAGTTTTGCTGTTGCCTTCAGAAATGGCAACTTATGAAAAAGGCCGCAAAACCTTAGAGAAGGGTTCTTTTGATGCTGAGGAGCTACTTTCTTGGAAAGATGGTGTTATTGTATTTAAAAATGCTGACTTCAAGGAAGTACAGGAACGCTTAGAGCGCTGGTATGGAGTGACTTTTATCATCAATAAAAAGCCTGATTACCAAAAAGAATACAAAGGTAATTTTACTAATAAATCATTAGAAGATGTACTTGAAGGTGTTAGCTTCGGCTTGGGCTTTAAGTACAAAATCGAAGGAAAAGTAGTAGAGATCAACTAACCGACTGGCTATTAACGACTAACAGGCTAAACTTAACTAAGAACATTAGGGTTGTTAAGTTTATACTAATAACTAAATTTTTTTTAGTCTAAAATTATATATGAAAATGAAAGAAGTTATAGACTCCTCTTAAAAAGAACTATGCCAGCCGCTCGGACGCAACTGGCATAAAACTCAATAATCCTTTCAATATAGATACCCCAAAAGTTTGCCGACTTGCTAAGTGTAGCTATTGAAAGAGCTTCCTTATAAATACTTATTTATCAAAAGCACTTAAAAATATGAAATTGAAAGTAATACGACAACTAATTGCCATGTCAAAATTCACCTTTTATGGCATTTTCTTGCAAATATTATTTTGCGGAATGCTGCTCGCTAACAATGGAAACGCTCAAAACAAGAGTATAGATGACATCTATGTCTCTGTCGATCTTGAGAATAGGAGCTTAGTAGAGACCTTCAATACTATTGAAGAGATTACGGATTTTTCTTTCGCCTACAGCCGTAGGGTAATTGATAAGGAAAAACGGATTACGGTAAGTATGGACAATGAGACGCTAGGTGATTTGCTTCGGTTTTTATCGAAAGAGACAAATTTGAAGTTCAAAAGAGTAGATGAAAATATTCATGTGAACAAAAAGAGTATTTTTATGACCTCGGTAGAGGAGCAAACTCTTCTTGCTAATGACATTCTACAATCAACAGTATCGGGTACGGTTATTTCGGGAGAGGATGGCGGACCATTGCCAGGCGTAAGTATCCTTATTAAAGGTACTGCTACGGGTACTACTACTGACATAGATGGAAAGTACACATTGAATGCTCCTTCAGGATCAACTTTGCAGTTTAGTTACATTGGTTTTATAAGCCAAGATATTGAGGTCGGTAGCCAATCTCAAATCAATATAACCTTAGAGCCAGATTTGGCTCAACTAGAAGAAGTTGTTGTTGTTGGTTATGGTACACAAAAACGTGCAGAAGTAACAGGGGCAATATCTTCAATTGGAGCGGAAGCTATCAAAGAAGTACCGATTACTTCAGCTGAGCAAGCTTTGCAGGGTAGGGCCGCTGGTGTAACTGTTGTAAGTAATGGTCAGCCAGGTTCTGCACCAACTATCAGGGTTAGGGGGCTTGGTACGGTAAACGATAACAATCCTTTGATAGTAATTGATGGAATAGTTGGCGCCAGTTTACAAGACTTGAACCCTAATGACATAGAGTCAATGGAAGTGTTGAAAGATGCTTCTACCACTGCTATTTATGGGGCTAAAGGAGCAAATGGTGTAATCATGATTACTACTAAAAAAGGTAAGACTGGCAAAGCAAAAGTTAGCTTTGAAGCATGGGCAGGTGTTCAAACTCAAAAGAAACGTTACGATGTATTGAGTACCGATCAATATATTCAATATGCAACTGATATTGGAAATCTTCAAGATCCTGTGGCTATTCCTGCTCGTATTACCGACCCTCAGTACTCTTCTTATTTGCAAAATAATACAGACTGGCAAGATGCTATTTTCCAAGACGGGGCAATGCAAAACTATAATGTAAGCTTGTCAGGAGGTGGAGAAAGCAGTAATTATATGTTTTCTACTGGATATACTGATCAAGAAGGAATAGTCACCTCTACCGGATTTAAGAGGTTTAATTTTAGAGCCAATAGTGATTTTAAAATAGGAAGGTTGAAAGTAGGGGAGACAATGTCATTGTCTTTCAATAAATCAAACCCTTATTTTGATCAAGGCGGTCGTTCAATGATCGAACATGCTATTAAAATGGCTCCTTACCTCCCTGTATTTAATCCAAATAACTTGGGGGGGCATCAAGGACCTCTTTCGTCATTGGATAATCAAGATGCTGAAAATCCACATAGATCTCTGGTTCATGGTTTAAGAGAGAATGATTCTGAGAACCTTATGGGTACTTTATTTGCGGAATATGAAATTATTGATGGATTGAAGTTCAGGACACAAGGCGGTCTGAATTATACTACTGGAAGAACCAATAATTTCATCCCTTCTTTTGATGATGCGCAGAACGATGGTGGTGGTCAGCATTTCCAAGACTGGGCAGATGTAACAAAAAACACAAATAAATTTGAGTCTGTTATATGGACTAATAGCTTGACTTATTCCAAAACATTTAATGATGTACATAATTTTAATGTCTTGGCTCTTGTGGAGTCTTATGAACAGACATATTCTTCTATAGATGCTAATAGCAGAAATTATGTGACAGATGAAGTAAACCAGTTGAATCTGAGCCAGGCTAGCTTAAGTTCAAATAAGTATGAGTATGCTCGTTATGGTTACCTTGGTAGGTTGAACTATAACTATGATGGTAAATACATTTTTGCTGTTTCCTATAGACGTGATGCTTCTTCAAGGTTCGGACCTAATAATAGATGGGGTTCTTTCCCATCTATAGCAGCCGGATGGAGAGTGAGTGAAGAATCTTTTATGTCAGGTGTGGATATGGTAAGTAATTTAAAATTGAGAGGTAGCTGGGGTAAAGTAGGTAACGATAACTTAAATGAATACAGGTATGCATCAAACCTTACCAATGATTATAACTATCATTTTGGTGATGGTGGTTCATTGGCTAACGGTACTACAGGTGCTGGACCTGCTAGCCCTGACCTAAAATGGGAGGAAACTACAATGCTCAATTTGGGTATTGACCTCGGGCTATTATCTGATCAAATAACAGTATCGGTTGAATATTTTAATAATACTAGTGATGATTTATTAATGGACTTGCCACTTGCCCCTTCCTTGGGTTTTCATAATGCTAATCTTCCTAAGAATGTTGGTTCAGTTGAGAATTCAGGCTTTGAAATCACGCTTGGTTATAATGATATTGAGGGAGACTTTACTTGGTCTGCAAATCTTAATCTTTCCACTACTAGCAATAAAGTACTTGATTTGGGTGGTGTTGACCAATTAGCAGGTGGTGGTTTTGAAAACCAAAATATTTCAAGAACAATCGTAGGAGAGCCAATGTTCCACTTCTATGGTTACGAAATGATAGGAATTTACCAAGATCAAGCTGATGTAGATAATAATCCCTCACATGGAAATGCGCAACCTGGTGACGTGAAGTTCAGAGATATAAGTGGTCCTGAAGGTGTGCCTGATGGGCAGATCACGGCAGATGATAGAACTATCATTGGTAATCCCTTCCCTAAGCTGAACTATGGTTTTTCTGGTAATGCAGAATACAAAGGGTTTGATTTCAGTATGTTCATTGTAGGGGTCTCTGGTAATGATATTTACAATACCAATATCTACGACTTACAGGGAATGACAAGGTTGTTCAATGCAGGAACAGAAGTGTTGGATAGATGGACAGCTCCTGGGACTTCTAATACCATTCCAAGAGTACTTGGTGCTGGAGAGAACGTTTCTGTTTCTAGCCGTTTTGTTGAAAAAGGTTCTTATTTACGCCTAAGAAATATCTCATTAGGATATACACTTCCAACTAATAATATCCTCAATGGTAGTATTTCTAAACTTAGGGTTTATATCAGTGGACAGAACTTGTTTACCATTACCGATTATACTGGCTTAGATCCAGAAATTGGCACACATGTTACCACAGACCAAAGAGAAAGGAACTTTCAGTTAGGTATTGATCGTGGTAACTATCCTTTGCCTAAGTCTTTTGTAGGAGGTATACAAGTTTCATTTTAACTAAAACCAGAGAATAATCATGAGATATAAAAAATATATAACACCATTTGTTGTAACAATTCTTTTGATGGTTTCATGTAAACCAGATTTGGATTTGGTAGATCCAAATCAGCTGTCACCAGATACTTTTTTTAAAAATGAAGTACAGTTACAGTCAGCTGTAAATGCAATCTATGCCAACTTTCAAACACAGGGATTGTATACAAGACACATGTTTTTTATGCTTGACAATATGTCACATGAAAACGCAGGAAATCCTCAATTAGAAGCTGATAAAGTTCAATACTTGGATTTTTCTTTTCCTACAGATCATGGAGCTATATTCCAATATTGGGACAATTGCTATAGAGGTATTAATAAAGCTAACTTTGTGCTAGACAATGTCGAAAACACTGAAAATGTAACAGATGCAGTGAGGAATAAATACAAAGGAGAGGCGATGTTTTTAAGGAGTCTGTATTATTTCTTCTTGGTAAGAAGGTTTGGTGATGTGCCTATATATACGACTATAGAAACCGATCCAAAAGGAAGGAGTCCGAAATCAGAAGTGTATCAGTTAATTAAGGATGATTTGTCTTTTGCTGCGGCGAACTTGAGATCAAAAGGGGATGAGGCTGATGCTGGCAGACCAACTTCAGGAGCTGCAAATGCCTTTTTGGGCAAGGTACACCTTTACTTAGGGGAGTATACTGAAGCCAAGGCTGCATTTGCAAAAGTGACGGGGTATGCGCTTACCGATAATTTTTATGATAATTTTATGGAAGAAACGGAGTGGAATAGTGAAACTGTTTTTCAAGTAAACTTTACGGGTAATTTTGGTGGTTCTAGTTGGGGATCTACAGGTACTGGTACAGAAGAAATAACTTTTAGAGCGCAAGAGTATGGCGTTACTTGGTTCAATGTGTACCCAGCTGACAAGACATTAGACGAGTTTGAAGATGGTGACCCAAGGTATGCGGACAGTTTCTGGTCAAACGGAGATATCTTTGATCCTAATGGAGAGGCAGTTGTTGCTGAAATTCCTCGGGGAAGAAGAGCTGCATGGAAGAAATATTCTCAATACTACAAACAAGCCAATTCTGATATGCAGTCGGGTATCAACTTCAATGTGATCCGTTATGCTGATGTATTGCTGATGATGGCTGAAGTAGAAAACGAATTGGGCAATATTGCTGCTGCAGTTGATTACCTAAACGAAGTGCGTAACAGACCTTCTACTAGCATGCCTAACTATGGCACTGCTGAAATGAATGCTATGTACCCAGTAACTACCAAAGCGGAGGTAATGGATGCAATCATTCACGAGCGCCAAGTAGAGCTTTGTGGTGAGCAAGTTCGCTTTGATGACCTCCTAAGGTGGGGGAAAGCAGCAGATTTCTTAGCAGGTACCGGTTTTACAACAGGAAAGTCTGAGTTATTTCCAATACCTCAAAATGAAATAGACAGGAACGAAGTATTGTCTAATGCTGATCAAAACCCTGGTTATAAATAATATTTAAAATTCATCACATTACACTTTGACAAAATTAAGAAAGCCCCATGCTGGTTGCGTGGGGCTTTCTTTTGTTTATAAAACCAGTGAAGGATCAGCTTGATATTTTTTCTTTTACAGATGAATCAGTGCTGCTAGTTTGTGGTGTTTGTGATTTTGTCTTTCTTTCGTTCACTTCCCTCACCAAGGCTTTTAATCCGTCTGTAAGAGAGATGATCTCTCCGTCTTCATCTATAAAGGTTACTTTTTTTTGAAGTACCAATTGGGTACGTTCGTAGGGCGAAATAGCTAGGAATTGCTCAAGGTGTAACAAGTTATGCCCCCCATTGCTTTTTTGTACCGAAATCTGATCAATTTTTTTGTCCATTTCTGCAGAGTTTTTGTTAGTTTTCTTCACTTCCCTTTTGTGGCATTTCACTTACCTCATCTTCGTTTAGGCCTGCCATCAAGTGGAGCAGTTCCTGTTCGCTGAGGGCTTCCTCTTCTATCTCGTCTACATACTTTTTGCCATAGTCTATCCCTTCTTTTTCTTCTATAGGAGAAACTCGAAGGCCTACAGTAGCTTTAAGAGCTTTAAACATCACAAAGGCAATAGCACTTGTGAAAATGAAACAAACGGCAACTCCCAAGAATTGTACTCCGAGTTGTTGAAATCTAGGTAAAGCTAATAGCTCTTCTTTCCCAAAAATAGCTACTGCCAATGTGCCAAATACTCCTCCAAATCCATGAACGGGAATTGCACCTACCGGATCGTCCAATTTCCATTTCTTTATAAGAAGATCGAAGGTGTAATTGTGTATTAAGCCAGCTAAAATACCTATAAGTAGAGCATTTCCAAAGCTTACTACATTTGCACCTGCCGTAATAGCAACAAGACCTGTTAAAATTCCACCCATTAGCTTTCCATACAAGTCGGCTTTCTTTTGGAAGAAGTAACTGTGGAAAAAAGCCGAAATACCTGCGGCAGCTGCGGCAAGGTTTGTATTGAGAATGATTTTTTCTACGCTGCTATCTAAAGCAAGGGTACTACCACCATTGAATCCCCACCAGCCTAGCCAAAGTATAATTACCCCGAGGGCAGAATAAGCGAAGCTATGGGGTCTGAAATCTCTAACTTTTCCATCTTTGCTATACCTGCCAAGCCTTGGACCAACTATCCAAATCCCTACTAATGCTACCCAAGCTCCTACCGAATGAACCACGGTTGAGCCTGCAAAATCCATAAATCCTAGATCGGCTAGCCAAGCAGGGTTATTTCCAAAAAAGAGGTTGCCCCAGGCCCAATGTCCAAATACGGGATATATTACCAAGCCCATTACCAGAGAAGCAGTGAGGTAGGGCACAAAGCCTGTTCTTTCAGACATTGCTCCTGAAACTATGGTAAGTGCTGTACCTGCAAAAGCCAACTGGAACAAGAAGAAGGTAATGCCAAGTGGGCTACCGCCTTCGGCACCCTCTACGCCATCGGCCATGAACAGGTCTGTTCCTATAAAACCTCCAGCAGAATGACCAAACATAAGTCCAAAGCCAATTAAGAAAAAAGCGACACTTACCACCACCCAGTCAACAAGGTTTTTCATGCTAACTACGGTGCTATGTTGGGTACGTACCATCCCAACCTCTAAGCACTTGAAACCCGCTTGCATAAAAAAGACCAACGCAGCAGATATTAATATCCAGAGCCGGTCTAGGTTTAAGGTGATTGAAGCCTCATGGGGAGTTGGTTCAGAGCCTGCCATAGCTGGAATATAAAGGAATACTATTAGCAAAAGCAATGAGAAAATTTTGAGTGTTAAGGGGAAAACTGTTTTCATAAATTTTTTGGTTGAGAAATTAAGTCATGTGGTTAGTTGAGTAGGCAAATTGTTTGTTCCTGTCGAGAACATCCATCTTTAGGGTAAGGGGCTGCGGTTTCGCAGGTAAGTTGAGAACGTGATGAAGTAAGGTTTATGCGGTTAGAAGGGTGGAAAATGTGTTTATACGCATGTTTTTTTAGAAAAAAAATGAGTTTAAGAATAAATAAACATTGTTGATGCTTGTTTGTATAGATTTAATGGCTGGAAAACTGTTGAAAGGGAGTGGTTATTTTGTGTTATTTTCTAGTAATAAAATTGAAAAAGGGCTGATTTTAAGGTTGTATTTTGTTTGGTCTGGCATAAAATAAGACATGACCAAACTGTTGCCTAATGCAATATCAATATCTCCATCTCCATCATAATCGTTTCGGTCCGCTATGAGCCAGCGACCTTTGGTAGCCCCTTCAATTGTTTGAGCCTTAAACTCAAAGTTATCTTCATCAGTTCTTTCCAAATAAATAAAGCTTTCTTCGGGAGTGTTTTCGTAATCTGGGAAATAGGAGATGCAGGCAATATCTATGTCCCCATCAAGGTCATAATCTTCGGGCATGGCTTTGAATGGTCCGTTCATGGAGTAGAAATACTCCTCTTCAAAAGTTGGGGTTTCCTTATCTCCATTATTTAATAAAATGCTCACGCCATGATAGGGCTTCAAAATAGGTACGCTATAATCACCGTTATCGCCATTTACATAAACAATATCTTCCAGCCCATCTTTGTTCATATCAACAAGTTCGTAATAAGAAGAACCGTGGGAAGGGGGAAATGCATAGACTTTGCTTTCTTTAAAGTTGCCTTTTCCATCTCCTTTATAGAAAAAGAACCCTTCATCGCCTTGGGCCATCAATGCCAAAATATCCATAAACCCATCTTTATCCAGGTCAACTACATCGGTTTTTAATGCTCCAGGAAGAGCTCTTAGCATATGTAAATTGTAGCCTTGTTCAGTGTTTTCGTACCAAGCAAGTGAGCCTTGCATGTAGCCAAAGCCACTAACTACAATGTCTTCTCTGCCATCGTCATTAAGGTCTCCATACGATGCATGAACAGGGCGGGGAAGTTGAGAAAGAATAGCAGTAAGTTCGCTTTTTGTATGTTGGAATATTTTTCCTCGTTTCCAGTCATTTGGGTGGATGTTGCCCATGGTAAGCACTTGGAAGCCATCTGAAATAATATTCAAGTGGCTTGGTGCTCCATCAAGTTGAAATTCTTCGAAGCTGCTATTTTTCAGGTTGTACTTAAAAAGCTGATTTTTTAAGGCGTCACCGTACCAAAGTTCAAAGGGCTTTTCCCCAAATTTTACCAATGAGCCAGAAGGTTTTTCTATGTGAGGAAATTGGATAGCTTTTTCGTTAAAAAGAGCAAGAGGTTCACTCTCAATTTCGGTTTTTGGAGTTTTGAGAGAATCAGGACTTAGGCTTAGGTAAAAATCTTGGATTTTGAACCAATCCTCAAGCGTAACCATAGATTGGCTGGGGAACAGGCCATTTGCCTTTAGCATGACCATGTGTTCCATTTCGGCAGCAGAAGATGAAAGCCCCATTCTTGCACCCATTTTTGGCAATATCTCCTCCCATATTTTTTTAGGCAATAACTTGGGTTTAGGAAATTGGTGGCACAAAACGCAATATGTTTTGGCTAATTTTTCCCCTTCCCTAAGTCTTGCTTGCTGCGGGTCTTGCCTCGAACAAGAAGCAGTGATGGTTAGTATAGTAATGACAGAAACTAAGGTAGGAATAAAAGGTAGCCAGAAATAGATTGGTTTGGAGATCATAAAGGTGACAGCTCAAAAATAGCACTTGTAAAATATAAGATTAGTTGTTTTTTAACTACTAACCAAAGTTTATGTTAGAGACATTTTAGTAAAAACAATTTGCGTCCCTTCCTTGAGTTTTTATAAGAAATGAGACTTATAAAAAACGAGTTGTTAACTTATAACAGACCATAATATGATAATTTAAGGTTTTAGTATATGAATTGTCCAAGTTGTAATGCCGTTTTGAGTGGGGAGAATATCAATATTCAAACGGATTTGGCGCATTGCCCCGGCTGTAACCATATTTTTAAAATTTCAGATGCCGTAGTTTCAGATGTAGCTACAGGGTTTGATATAAACAACCCTCCAAAAGGAGCTTGGATAAGAAAAGATATGGATCAGATGGTAGTAGGGGCAACAACTCGCTCACCAATGGCTTTTTTTCTAGTCCCTTTCATGTGCATCTAGTCGGGAGATTCTTTGTGTGGAATATATGGTTCACAAGTTCTTTCTGGTGAGTTTGATCCTTGTATGTCCCTATTTGGAATTCCCTTTTTGATTGGTTCGGTAATTTTTTGGAGTTTGGCGCTTATGTCTATTTGGGGAAAAGTGGAAGTGACGTTTGATAAAAGAGGAGGGAAGGTCTTTACAGGTTTGTGGCAAATAGGGCTTACCAAAAGGTTTGCTTGGGAAGATATCTCAAAGGTTACAGAAGCGCAATCGGGTTATTCGGCGAAAAATGGCTTCAAAAACAGAACGAGCGGAACGGTAATTAGGCTAGAAGGCAAAAAGAGAATTTCTTTTGGAGTAGGCTTGAACGAGAGCCGCCGCTATTATTTGCTGATGGCAGTGAAAAATATTTTGGGTAAGAAGAAGTCGGGTAGGAGTAGGGCTATGTAGCTGCCTAAGCTTCTGATGTTTGGGTTACTTTTCCCGAAGCGGTGTTTTCCTCTAAAGGTTGCTGCTTGGGAAGGGAAATACGGAAAGTGGTTCCTTCACCAATGTGGCTGTCCACTGTAATTTCTCCATTGTGGTTTTTGATGATTCCGTAGGCAATAGAAAGTCCTAGTCCTGTTCCTCTGCCCACATCTTTTGTAGTATAGAATGGTTCAAAAATTCGTTGCTGGGTGTTTTGGCTCATTCCACAGCCTGTATCGCTAATGTTGATGAGCACATTTGCGTCATTGCTAATGGTTTCTATCGTAATCTTACCAGCACTTTCATGCTGCTTTCGGCTATCTTCTATAGCATGGATGGCATTTGCCAAAATATTCATAAATACTTGGTTGATAGGCCCAGGAAAGCATTCGATAGTTTGAAGTGCTGGGTCGTATTTTTTTTCAATGTTGATATGGTTTTTGATTTTGTTTTTGAGCAAAATCAAGGTGGAATCTAGCCCCTCGTGTAAGTCAACCGTTTTGGGCGATTCTTCATCTAGCCTTGAGAAGTTTCTTAGGCCATTTACTATTTCCCTCGTTCTTTTTGCCCCTTCTTCCATCCCCATCAATAAGCTTTCTATTTCTTCAGTCAAAAACTCGAGGTCTATTTCTTTTTTATAAGCCTCTACCTCTGCTAGCCCTGCTTTAGGGTCATCCGAATAAAGCAGTTTTCCATATTTGGCTAAAAGCTCTTTTATTTCTTCAATATCTCTGCGGAGCGGTATCACATTAGCTGAAACAAAATTGATAGGGTTGTTTAGTTCGTGTGCAATACCCGTGGTAAGCTGACCAAGCGAAGCCATTTTTTCAGACTGGACAATAGCCGTTTGTGCCGATTTGAGCTGGTGGTGGGCTTCGTCGAGGTCTTCGTACGTTTTACCAAGTTCTTTGTGCGCTCGCCTTTTTATGATAAAAAGCTTGTAAGAAACTGTGGAGGCTACAAGCAATATGATAGTAATGGCGAGTAGAAATCTTCGTACATGAGTTTGCTTGTCTAGCTCTGCTTGCTGGTTGAGCAATAAGATGGACTGCTTGCTTTTTTCCATCTGTAATTCCCCTATTTGCTCGGCTTTTGCTTCTATTTGGTAAGAGGCTCTCAATGAATCAAACAGGCGTTTTCTTGAAAGTTCCAGTAGCTTTTCTTGGGCGGCTATGTACAGTTGGTAGTATTTTAA
Source organism: Flammeovirgaceae bacterium SG7u.111 (assembly GCA_034044135.1). Lineage (NCBI taxonomy): Bacteria > Pseudomonadati > Bacteroidota > Cytophagia > Cytophagales > Flammeovirgaceae > Flammeovirgaceae bacterium SG7u.111. The sequence goes on from CP139021.1 coordinate 666,806, forward strand.
TGCTGTTTTATAATCTCCTTTTTTAGTAAGGTCGTTAGCCAGTTTTTGGTACTCATTTCGTTTGGCTATCAGTTCTTTTCGCTCGCTTTCGTCTGGTTGTATTTTTTTTATTTCTTCTAACAGTTGTTGTCCATAGCCAGATGTCGTTTCGAGAGGCTTTTTTTGCGCCTTGGGAAGCGTATCGGGTATAGTTATTAGGCTATTGTTTTTTACAAAGGGAGTATCTAGCTTTATTTCAACGGGTGGTTGCTCTATAATTATAGGGGTGTCTATAGTATCGGAAAGCCTAGGCTCAAGGGATTCCACATAGCGTAGAGTAGCTTCGGCGGCTTCTATGTTTCCCATTTCCAAAAATAGTTCGGCAACGTGCTGGTAAGTGTCCAGCACTTTTAGGCTATCGCCTACGTCTTCGTACCAGCGGATGGTTTTGAGGTAATATTCAGTGGCGCGAAGTAAGTCTCCCTCTTCTTCGTATTTCTGCGCATTTTTTTCAAAATATCCAATAATCACATCTCGCTTTTTGTCTTGGTATTTTTTGCCTAGTTCCCAAGAGTTCATTTCGTTTTTTATATCCTGCCACCATTTGGGCGACTCTTTTTGAGGAGTTTGTGTGCCTTCTATGCTTTCTAGGACACTTTCTTGCCCTTGCAGATCATCTACTTGGTCATAAAGATCAAGGCTTTGGGACAGGCTTTCAATGGCATCTTCGTCTTTGCCAAGTCGGGAATACACTTTGCCTTGCAAGTGAAGAGCGAGCGCTTTTTGCCTGATAATGGTTGAATTATTTTGTGAAGTAAGCAACTCGTCAGAAAGCTCGATTGCATCTTCTGTCAGTTGCAAGCATTTTTTCTCTTTATCCTCCTGTAAACTTCGCTGTGCAGCTAAAATCAACAAAGAAAGTTTGTCGCTTCCTTCGGCTTTGCTTGCTTGTTGTTCCAAGGTTTTTGCATCTTGAGCAACAGCAACACCTCCTCCAAGCATGGAGGAGATAAGTACGGTGCAAAGTAATATGTTGCGAAGAGCTTTTACCATTTCCATAAATCTAAGCAATGACGATGAATTGACCGAAAAAAAAAGTGTGTGGTGCTTAAAATTAGGTGATTAAGAGGTGTTAAGAACTGATATAACGTGTTAGCAGAAATGTGGTTTCATTTCTGTATGAGCAAAAAACGCTCCTATCCCAAAGGAAAGGAGCGTTTGAAGAGCTAATACTATTTTGGATAGAAGATAGTATTTAATATGCTATTGCGAAAAGAACCCTGCGTTTCGAAGGTTTTCCAGAGTAGATACAAGTACCTTCTTCTTCAGGAGCATCGAAAGGGATACACCTAATGGTGGCCTTTGTTTCGGTTTTTATCTTTTCCTCTGTTTCGGCAGTACCGTCCCAGTGAGCTAATACAAACCCTCCCTTTTTAGAAACTATTTCTTTGAACTCCTCATAGTCGTCTACTTTGGTAGTGACCTCCGAACGGAAATTCAATGCTTTCTCGTAAATGTTCTTTTGGATATCTTCCATCAAGAACTCTACGGTGCTTTTGATCTCGTCTATCTGATACGTTTTCTTTTCTTTTGTATCTCTTCTGGCTACCTCCACCGTACCATTTTCAAGGTCGCGAGGACCAATGGCTATTCGTACAGGAACACCTTTCAGTTCCCACTCGGCAAACTTGAAGCCTGGTTTGTACGTATCACGGTCATCGTACCTTACGGTAATGCCCAATTGCTGAAGCTCTTCTTTAATAGCGTTTGCCTTTTCGCTGATCTTCGCAAATTGTTCGTCGCCCTTATAAATAGGTACGATTACCACATGAATAGGAGCAAGTTTTGGAGGGAGCACCAAGCCGTCATCGTCGGAATGAGCCATAATGAGCGCTCCCATCAAACGGGTACTCACACCCCAAGAAGTTCCCCAAACTAGTTGTTGTTTATTTTCTTTATCTAAGAATTTTACATCAAAAGCTTTGGCAAAGTTTTGCCCTAAGAAATGCGAAGTTCCAGCTTGAAGAGCTTTTCCATCTTGCATAAGAGCTTCTATACAAAGCGTATCTACTGCTCCTGCAAATCGCTCGGTTGCGGTTTTTGTTCCTTTAACCACAGGAAGTGCCATGTGCTCTTCGGCAAAATTTGCATAGATGTTTAGCATTTGCTCGGTTTCTGCACGTGCCTCAGCCTCTGTAGCATGGGCAGTGTGCCCTTCTTGCCATAAAAACTCTGCTGTACGTAAGAATACACGAGGCCGCATTTCCCATCTCACCACATTTGCCCATTGGTTTACAAGCAAAGGGAGGTCACGGTAAGACTGAATCCAGTTCTTATATGTGCTCCAGATTACTGTTTCAGAAGTTGGCCTTACGATCAACTCTTCTTCCAATTTCGCTTCAGGGTCAACCACCACGCCTTTTCCATCTTCACTGGCTTTTAGGCGGTAATGGGTTACTACAGCACATTCCTTGGCAAAGCCTTCTATATGTTCTTCTTCTTTACTCAAGTAAGACTTTGGGATAAAAAGAGGGAAGTAGGCGTTCATATGGCCTGTGTCTTTGAACATTTTGTCAAGCGTTGCTTGCATTTTTTCCCAAATAGCATAGCCATACGGCTTGATGACCATGCAACCCCTCACCGCAGAGTTTTCCGCTAAGTCGGCTCTTTTAACCAGTTCATTGTACCACAGAGAGTAATCTTCACTTTGCTTAGGTATTCCTTTCGCCATTATTCTTGTGCTGTTTTAGCTTTTAACATTTCAATAAAAAATCAACCTCATTTATCCTTATCCAGCTATATGAAGGTTTTTTGCTATAATACAGGTTCACTTTTAAAAGAAGTACAGGTTTATACATGCCTATTATATTAGAATCAGGTTTTCTAAACCAGTATTTTTCTTATATTTGTTTGAACTTAAAGGTTTGTCCCAACCTTATTGTATTAAGGAGCGTCTTATTAAATGAGGGGCAAATATAATTGATTTAGATAAGCCTTGGAGTTATTTGACGAAAAACCATATAAATTGATATTTACAATTTAAAAGAGTTATAAAAAATGAAAATCAAACTACTATCAGTATCAGTAATTGCGACTTTCATGCTAGGGTCTGTGGCTGTAGCCCAGGAGTACGATGACTTGTATTTTTCCAAAAAAGATAGGAAAGAAATGCAGGAATTAACTGCCAGGGTAGTGAAGCCAAGTACAGATTTTGGTGTGCAAAACCAACCCACTTCAAAATATGCTAACCCAGACTTTAATGGCGGCGCTACTGTTGGAAATACATATACTCCAGCATACAACTACTATGATGAGTCTGTTGCACAAGATGGACCTTTGTACAATGACAATTATCAGCCAGGTATGAATAACTGGAACAGGTATGGAATGAACAGTCCTTTTTACGATCCATTTATGAGTCCTTATGGTTCTATGAACCCGTATTATGGAGGAATGGGAATGATGAATCCTTATTATGGGAGTATGATGAATCCATACTACGGAATGGGCTCTGGTTGGAACATGAACATGGGTTATAGCTCAATGTTTGGACCAAGTATGGGAATGGGATATAGTAGGATGCTTACTTCTGGCTTGTCAATGGGATTGTACACAGGTATGAACTCATTTGGTTATGGCGGTTACCCAGGTTATGCATTTGGAGGTTATGGCTATCCAGTTTCATATGCTTACCGTCCTGTGGAGGTATCAAGAGTTCCTGCAAAAACAAGGATGACTTCTGCTCCAATGCAACGCAAAACAATTGCTCAGGCAACAGCGACACCAGATGCTCAAAGAAAATACCCTTCGAGGATAAGGAATTTTGATGCTAGGAATGCTAGTTCGACTCCAGCTTCCAATGGAAGGTATTCTCGCTCCTCTTACAATAGCAATGGCAACAATAGTTGGTCTACTCCAACGAGAAGATCTACTGGTAATAACAGCAGCTGGGGAAATAGCGGAAGCAGTCCTTCATATCGTTCGACTTCGTCTTCTCCTAGCTACAGCAGACCTGCTAGCTCAGGACAGAGTAGTCCAAGTAGAGCTACAAGAAGTATTAGAAGAAATTAATAGAGATTAGAGAAATATTATTTTTGAGGCGAATTGGGCATGATCCAATTCGCCTTTTCTTTACCAACTTAACTGATTTTGAGTTCTATTAAGGCAGATTGTGGTCTGTCGATATTTTTTAGCCTTCAGTTAGTAACATTAGTTTAGGAGGCTTAGTTAGATTGCGAATACCTCTTGGTTATTATTATCAAGAGTTTGCTGAAAAGCATTGTGCTAAACTTTTTATAAAAACAACTAAGGTAAGTATGAGATATTTGAATAAGGTTTATTTATTCACCTTCATCTTGTTTTCAACGAGCTTCACCTACCTAAAGGCCCAAAATATAGATATAAATGCTTTTGGCTATTACAACGAAGCTATACGGTTTTCTCAAACTTCTTTTACAGGTACGGCCCGTTTTCAGGGACTGGCGGGGGCAGCAGCCTCTTTAGGAGGGGACGTTTCAAGTGCGGCAATTAATCCCGCAGGCTTGGGCTTTTTCCGAAAATCGGAGCTGTCTTTTACACCAGCATTTGGCTTTAACAATTCGAGTACCGAATATTTAGGAGAAACTACAAGTGACTCTAGGTTCAATATGAATTTGAGCAATTTGGCAGTTGTATTTGCCAGCCCAAAAGATGGCTTGAGTGTAAATAAAGGTGGCGCTTTTTCTATCTCCCTCAGCCGGATAAATGATTTCCATAATGAAATTACTTACCAAGGGGTAAATACCGAAACCCAGATTGTAGATTACTTTTTGGAGCAAGCAGATGGAGTGCCTTGGACGGTTTTGGATGAACAAGGAGAATCTGGTAATTTGACAACATTGGGCTTGGCTTATTTTACCTATTTAATCAATCCCGATTACTTTGAAGATCCAGGAGAGCAAGATTCATATGTGACGTATATTGGTCTAGTGCCAACTGCTCAACAAGAAACCATTAAATCAAAAGGTGCCCAATATGAATGGAATATTTCTTATGGGGGAAACCTTGATGATACCTTTTATTATGGTGTAGGTTTAGGTATCCAAACTTTGAGGTATAGCAGGGATCGTGAATATTCCGAGACTATCAATGATACAGAGCCAAATATGACCGACCTTCTTTTTATTGATAGATTAAGTCAATCAGGAATTGGGGTGAACCTGAAGGCTGGTGTTATTTACAGACCGATAGATGCTGTGAGGGTAGGCGTTAGTTTTATTTCACCTACATGGTATAGCATTACCGAAAGCTATTCGGAAGAAATGTATGTGAGCTACGATAACTTAGTTATTCCTGTAGGCTTTGAGGATGGTGAAGTGATTACTAAGAGGCTGTCAAATGAGAATGTTGTCCCGCCTCCTTACGAAGACTTAACTTTTTCATTGAAAACACCTTATAGGTTAAATGCAGGGGTTTCATTCTTTTTTGGAAAAATCGGCTTTGTTTCAGTTGATGGGGAGTATGTCGCTTACAATTCTGCTAGTTTAAACAAGCCACGTTACAAAATAGATGGCGCTGATGCTGGTTTCAATTTTGATGCGGACAATAGAACGATTGAGAAAAATTTTGCACAAACTGTTAATTTAAGAATAGGGACAGAATTTAGGATAAAGCATTTAAGGCTACGAGGAGGTTTTGCCTATTATAGTGATCCGCAAGCAGATAGTAATTTATTAGCGAGCTCTCACAAATATTTCACAACTGGTATTGGTTTTAGAAATCAAAAATTTTACACAGATTTTACTTTAGTGGGAGATTTTTTCAAGAAAGAAAGAGAACCATATACACTTTTTACTCGTCCTAATCCTACAGCATCTGCCAAACTATCAAAAGTAAGGGCGCTATTCAGTTTTGGCGTATTTTTCTAAAGGACACAAGAAACGGAATCTAAAAGCTATAAAAAGAGACTTAGGAGTGTTTGTGCTTCCGAGCCTCTTTTTTTATAAAAATGATCACTTTTTCTTAACAAGATTTGCCTTAACTTAGCGAAAATCGCACGGTAAAAATTCTTATGAAAAAGAAAAAAATCATCAATGATCCAGTATATGGTTTTTTAAGTATCAAAAGCCCATTGATCTATGATGTAATACAACATCCTTATTTTCAGAGGCTTAGGAGGATAAAGCAACTTGGATTGACAGACTTTGTGTATCCAGGCGCGCTTCATACCCGTTTTCATCATGCTTTAGGAGCCATGCATCTAATGGGGAATTGCCTAGAAGAGCTTCGCCGAAAAGGAAGTGAGATATCTGAAGATGAATATGAGTCGGCGCTGTTGGCAATTCTGCTACACGATATAGGCCATGGTCCTTTTTCCCATGCGCTGGAGTCGAGTATTCTGAAAGGAGTGCACCATGAAAGAATGTCCATTTTGCTAATGGAATATCTCAATAATGAATTTGGAGGTAAGCTCAGTACCGCCATCCAAATGTTCAATAATACCTACCCAAGAAAATTTTTCCACCAATTGATCTCTAGTCAGCTCGATATGGACAGGCTAGACTACCTCCAAAGAGATTGTTTTTTTACCGGGGTTATTGAGGGAAAGGTCGCATTTGATAGGATTATCAAAATGATGGATGTGAACAACGACCAAGTGGTGATAGAGCAAAAAGGGATTTATAGTGTTGAAAACTTTTTGAATGCTCGTCGCCTCATGTACTGGCAAGTGTATTTGCATAAAACAACAGTTGGGACGGAGCAAATGCTCATTCAATTAATCCGTAGAGCAAAATATCTTGTGCAACAGGGAGAAGATGTTTTTGCTACTTCTACCCTCAAGCTATTTTTAGAAAAAGATATTGGGGTAGAAGATTTTAATAAGGATAAATACCTTTCTGCTTTTGCCGCTCTCGATGATTTCGATATTTGGGGAAGTATAAAAGATTGGGTGAAACATTCTGATATAGTTCTTTCAGGATTAAGTGAAATGTTACTCAATAGAAAGACATTTAGGGTGGAGCTTACCAATGAGGGCCAATCTCCTGAAAAAGTAGCTCGGATAGAGAAAAGTATCCAGCAATACTACAATATCACTGAAAAGGATATTCCATTTTTGTGTACATACGGTGTGATTTCTAATTCGGGTTACATTCCTGATAATCAAAATATTATGATAAAAATGAAGTCAGGGGAAATAATAGATGTGGCCAAAGCATCAGACTTGCCCAATATAGAGGCACTTAGCAAAATTGTGAAAAAATACTATTTATGCTACCCTAAAGTCTTATCTTTGTAGCTTTATAGGGATTATATAAAAGCATTAGTGCTTAATCCATGTTTTGTAAGAAAAAATTGTGCGACTGAATAGATGGAATTTAGCATACAAGAAGTAGCCGGCTTGTTAAACGGGCAAATCGAAGGAGATAGTTCCGCAAAAGTAAGGACAGTAGCCAAGATTCAAGAAGCGGAAAGTGGTTCCATTTCGTTCTTAGCAAACCTTAAATATGAAAAATTTCTTTACGAAACGAAGGCTTCTGCGGTCATAGTTAGCAAAGATTTTGAAGCCAAGAAAGAGTATCTGACCACTCTTATTAGAGTAGACGATGCTTATTCTGCATTTAGTGCTTTGCTCGAAGAGTACCAAAGGTTGGCTTCATTGGCAAATATTGGAATTGAAGACCCTCACTTTCGCCACGAGTCATCTACCATAGGCGAAAATATTTACTTAGGTGCCTTTGCCTACATCGGTGCCAATGCCAAGATCGGCAACAATTGCAAAATCTACCCTCACGTATATATTGGTCAAGGTGTGACGATCGGTGATAATACGATTATCTATCCAGGTGCCAAAATTATGCAAGATACCGTGATTGGGAATTATTGTACCGTTAAGCCCGGTGCAGTGATTGGTAGCGATGGGTTTGGATTTGCACCTCAAGCAGATGGTACGTACAAAGCTGTTCCGCAGATAGGAAATGTTGTGCTAAACGATCATGTGAGCATAGGGGCAAATACGACTATTGACTGTGCCACTACTGGTTCAACAGTGATAGAAGATGGTGTGAAAATAGATAATCTCGTACAGGTAGCACACAATGCTAAAGTAGGAAGCAATACAGTGGTTGCTGGACAAACTGGCATCTCTGGTTCAACTGAGGTAGGAAAAAACTGTCGAATAGCTGGTCAAGTAGGATTTGTAGGGCATATTTCTATTGCAGATAATACTACTATTGGTGCTCAGTCGGGAATTATGAAATCCATTGAAGAACCAAACTCTACAGTTTTCGGCTCTCCGGCACTTGAGCTGAAAGAGTATATGCGCTCATTTGCCGTCTACAAAAAACTACCAGAGTTTAGGAAGAAAATAGAGGCTTTAGAAAGATCGCTGTTGGACTCATAAAGCACTTCGCACTTCGATTTAATAAAGAACACATAGACTAAAGCTCGACAGGGCTTAATAAGGAATAAATTTATTAGAACATTTTTATGCAAACGAAACAACATACTATTAAGGATAGGGTAACGGTTTCTGGTGTTGGAATTCACACAGGAGCTCATGCCAACATGACTTTTGTGCCTGCGAAGCCAAATCATGGTATCAAATTCAAGAGAGTAGATTTGGATGGTCAGCCGACCGTAGATGCCGACGTAGATAATGTTGTTGATCTATCGAGAGGAACTACCATTGAGGAAAATGGAGCAAGGGTAAATACTGTGGAGCATACAATGGCTGCCTTGGTAGGCTTGCAAATAGATAATGTACTGATAGAAATTGATGGTCCTGAGCCTCCAATTATGGATGGTAGTTCTATTGAATTTATCAAAGCCATACAAGCAGTAGGTTTAGAAGAACAGAATGTTACAAGGAATTTTTTCGAAATTCCTGAAAGCGTTTTTTATAAAGAAGACGACCGCCAAGTTGAGCTGGCAGCTTTGCCAAACAGCGACTATAGGGTTACGGTGATGGTTGATTACAACTCGCCCGTACTTGGAAGTCAGCACGCATCTCTTAACCACATAAGCCAATTTGCCGAAGAAATTGCTTCTTCTAGAACTTTTTGTTTCTTACACGAGCTAGAGTTCTTGCGTCAGAACAATCTGATAAAAGGAGGGAATTTCCACAATGCTATTGTTGTGGTGGATAAAATAGTGGAGCAGTCGGAATTGGATGAGCTAGCAAAACTATTTGAGCTCCCTAAGGTGGAGGTAAAAGCAGAAGGTATTCTCAATAATGTGGAATTGAGGTACAATAATGAGCCAGCAAGGCACAAATTGCTAGATTTGATAGGTGACCTTGCATTAGTAGGTCGACCACTTAAAGGTCAGATATTGGCAGCTCGCCCAGGTCATGCGGCAAATATCGCTTTCGCTAAAAAGCTAAAGCGTTTGATGCTGAAAAACGATAAACAAGAAACACCTGTGTACGACCCAACTTCCGAACCAGTGTTGGATATCAATCAGATCACACATGTGCTTCCTCACGATTACCCTTTCCGTTTGGTTGATAGGATTATCAGCCTGGACGAGAATTCGGTTTCAGGTATAAAAAATGTAACGATCAACGAACCATTTTTTCAAGGTCATTTCCCAGGGAATCCAGTGATGCCCGGTGTGCTTCAAATTGAAGCTATGGCTCAGACAGGTGGAATTTTGTTGCTCAATACAGTGGATAACCCAGAGCAATATTGGACTTACTTTATTGCGATTGATAGCTGTAGGTTCAAGAAAATGGTAACACCAGGTGATACAATGATTATCAAGTGTGATTTGCTAGCTCCTATCAGGAGGGGAATAGCTAAGATGAAAGGAAGTGCTTATGTAGCAGGTAAACTGGTATGTGAGGCTACGCTTTCTGCTTGCTTGGTCAAAAAAGATATGTAGTCTCTTTAGGGTAGGTGAAAACTTGATTTTATTATAAAAAGAAGAGTTATTGAATAATTGAGAAAATATTATTTAATTGCCTCTGATGCTTAAAACTCAAATTTTTTATAATATTGCCGAATTGTTTTCATCTACCTTTTTTTATTCTATTAAGCGGTTACCTAACTAAAGTCAAGCCGCTTATTTTACTAAATTCAGATAATGCACCACCCACTTTCAAATATACATCCAGAAGCAAAGATTGGCGAAAATGTGACTATCGAGGCTTTCGTTACCGTTGAAAAAGACGTTAAAATCGGAGATGGCACATGGGTAGGTCCAAATGCCTGCATTTTAGCTGGGAGTAGAATTGGGGAAAGTTGCGAAATCCATTCGGGTGCCGTAATCTCAGGGAAGCCTCAAGACCTAAAATATAAAGGTGAAGAAACCCTGACCAGGATAGGAGATAATACGGTCATCAGAGAATTTGTGACTATAAATAAAGGGACGAGTGATCGGATGGAAACTGTGGTGGGAAGTAATTGCCTGCTTATGGCATATGTGCATATTGCGCATGACTGTTTGTTGGGAGACCATTGCATAATAGCCAACTCTGTTCAAATTGCTGGGCATGTAGAATTACACGACCATGCCAGAATAGGAGGTACTACTGCAGTCCATCAATTTGTAAAAATAGGAGCACATACCATGGTAGGTGGTGGTTCATTGGTAAGAAAAGATGTTCCTCCATACATTATTGCGGCAAGGGAGCCCTTGATTTACAGTGGCGTGAATTCTGTAGGTCTTTCGCGACATGGTTTTGCACCTGAAAGAATTAATTTGATACAAGAAGCTTATAGGCTTTATTTCCTCAAAGGTAATAATAAGACCGCAGCTCTTCAGATGATAGAAGAACTGGATGATTGTGAGGAAAAAAAGAACATATTGGACTTCATTCGCTCCTCAGAGCGAGGAATTATTAAAGGTTACCATTAATATTTTATTACTACTTCTCTCTCCCAGTTTGGAAGTCGCTACTTTTTACATACTCCTCTTCTCTAAGTCTATCACTAATCAAATCTATTTGCTTAAATGAACATCTTGTTGGAAGATATTGGCAAGAGATTTAATAAAAATTGGATATTTAGACATATCGGTATTGAGTTTGAAAGTGGGCAAGTTTATGCTATCACAGGTAACAACGGAAGTGGGAAAACTACCCTGCTGAAAGTGATTTCTGGCATTTCCCAATCATCAGAGGGTAAATTAAGTTACTCTAAAAATAATACTGCAATTGAAGCAGAAGCTGTATTCAAGTACCTAACCTTTGTAGGACCGTATACAGAGCTCATAGAAGAGTTTTCCTTAGTAGAAATAATTGATTTTTATGCTAAGTTGAAACCTTTGACCATTGAGAAGGGTCTGTTGATAGACAGGCTTGGTTTCGATTCTGTAAAAAATAGGTACATCAAAAACTATTCTTCGGGGATGAAACAAAAAGTTAAGTTAGGCTTAGCATTGTTTACCCAATCTGATTTACTTTTACTCGACGAGCCTACTTCTAACTTTGATGAGAGTAATACAAATTGGTACTTGGAGATGATGGATCAACAAAAAAATAAAACAATTATCATCGGTTCTAACCAAACTTATGAGTACGGTTTTTGTAATGAAGTTATAAACCTTAATAATTTTAAAAATTAGGTTTCGTTTAGAAAGCAAAGCATTGAAGAACATTGTTTAGGAACTTATTTTCTTTAATTTAGTGAGGCGAATTTATATTTGAATTTATAACCATAACTTATTTACTAATGAAATTTTTAAGATATATCTTGTTATTAGCAAGCGCAACTTCATTATTGTTTGCTGCTGCATGTAGTAGTAGTGATGATCCAGAGCTTACCACGGGTCAGAAAATGAGTAAAACCTGGGTTATTACTTCTGGTGCACCTGTAGATGCAACTGGATTTGAGATCACTTTTACTACTGATGATGCAGGGCTACCTGCTACTTATTCAGTAACTCCCGCTGGTCTTGATGGTTTAGGTATGAAACCAAATTATTATTCAACTACAAATTCTGGATCTTGGGAGTTTAATGCAAGTGAGACAGAAATTACGTTTGAAGCAGGTGGTGCAGGGGAATCTGTAGTAAGTGTATCAGGAATTTCTGAGACTACGCTTACACTTAGCTGGACAGCGCCAAAAGATTTAGATAAAACAGCTGAAGAACCTTATACTTACCAGCTTTCTCCAAAGAACTAGTAAAGTAAGTTTGGTTTCTATATAAAAGAAAAGCAGGTCATGTACATTACATGACCTGCTTTTTTATGTTTTTGCAAAATAAGCTTTGAAGGCTTTGCTATCTTTTTTGTGCTAACAAGAAGAGGACTGCCATTCTAACCGCAACACCATTTTCCACTTGTTCTAATATAATGGAATGATCAGAATCAGCTACATCGCTGGTAATTTCCACTCCACGGTTGATAGGTCCTGGATGCATAATAGTAATTTGCTTATCTAGGCTATCGAGCAATGCCTTATTTACCCCAAAGTACATAGAATACTCCCTAAGGGATGGAAAGTGTTTCGCTTTTTGCCTTTCTAGCTGAATACGAAGAATATTGGCTATATCGCACCATTGAAGTGCTTTCCTAATATCAGTTTCAACCTTGATTCCAAGTTCCCCAATATATTTTGGAAGGAGGGTAATAGGTCCACATACCATTACTTCTGCACCTAGTTTTTGTAGGGCAAAAATATTGGATAGAGCTACCCTTGAGTGAGAAATATCACCCACTATCACTACCTTTTTTCCAGCTACCCCGCCTAACTTGTTGTGGATAGAAAAAGTATCTAACAGAGCCTGGGTAGGGTGCTCATGCGTACCATCTCCTGCGTTTATGATATTAGCATCTACTCTTGAAGAAAGAAAATGTGGGGCACCAGGGCTCGAATGTCTCATCACAATCATATCCACTTTCATGGAAAGAATATTCTGTACGGTGTCCAGCAAGGTTTCCCCTTTTTTTACCGAACTAGAAGCAGATGAGAAATTGATGACATCGGCTGAGAGCCTTTTCTCGGCAAGTTCAAAAGAGAGCCTTGTACGAGTAGAATTTTCGAAAAATACGTTGGCAACCGTAATATCTCTGAGTGAAGGCACTTTTTTGATAGATCGGTTGATAACTTCTTTGAATTGGCTGGCAGTATCAAAAATCAGGTGGAGGTCACTCTCGGTGAGGTCTTTAATTCCTAACAAGTGCCGAACGCTTAAGCTTGTTGCCATAGAAGGAATGAAGTTTTTTACTTACGGTCGCAAAGCTAATAAAAATGAACTATTTGTTAATTATACTCTGCAAAAATGATTGGTAAAATTCATATATCAATTTACAGCTAGCAGTTTAAAAAAGGGAGGTAGAATGACTTGGGTAAATTGATATATAGCCTTTTTACAGTCTAAACTTTGTTTACCATCCTGATGCAATCTTGCTCAAATCCTTGCTCTTTCCATTCTACTATCACTCGTTGCGATTGAATGGTATTTACATGTTTCCCCACATAATTAGGCTCAATGGGCAGGTCGCGGCTATATTTCCGGTTTATCAAGGTAAGCAACTCTACTTTTTGGGGCCTGCCAAAAGCGAGCATGGCACTAATGGCAGCACGTACGCTTCGTCCTGTGTAAAGCACATCATCAATTAAAATGACTTTTTTTCCTTCTATAATGAAAGGAATATTCGTCGAGTTGGGGTTCAAAGGCTCGTCTCGTCTTCTGAAGTCATCGCGGTAGAAAGTAGTATCGAGCTGACCTACGGGCAGTTCAAGCCCTAGCCTGTCGTTAAGTCTGTTTTTGATCCGCTCAGCCAAAAATATTCCTCTAGGCTGCATGCCTATTATGGCGGCATTATCAAACTCATCGTAGTTCTCAATAAGCTCTTCACAAAGCCTACCAATAGTGATATCTAATAATTTCTGGTCTAAAACTGTGATTTTTGCCATAAAGCAAAAGTGTTATTTTTAATAAAAGTCTTGGGATTAAGCCTTTGCTTGAAAAAGCAGGCTGCTAAAATACTCAATTTCTAATATAAGGATGGTAAGCAGCCCTTAGAGTTTCTTGTTGAGTACCTCGTGGACAAGAATTTTTTCTTTTTTCCCTTTTACCGCTACAGGTTCCCATGTCTTGGTTGCCACCAACTGTTTGGTTTTTTGCCATACATCATCACTTATCAAGATAGTATTTGGAAATTCCTTCGTAAGCATTTCAATCCTTTTTCCCGTATTTACGGTGTCACCAGTGAACGAATATTCTATTTTATCTTCAGATCCAAGGTTACCCGCAACCACTTCTCCCGAGTTGATGCCAATTCCCATATCTACATGGCGGGTAAGTAGGTTTTCGTGCGAAGCATTGAGCGTTTCGAGTTTTTCCATCATCTCTATGGCACAGATCACCGCATTTTCTTCATTATTAGGGTACGAAACCGGTGCTCCAAAAACGGCAAAAATCTCATCACCTACAAACTGGTTTACCACACCGTTGTGTCGCTTGATCACCGCCGTCATAATAGAATAGTATGCATTGAGGAAAGAAACCACCTCCTTCGGAGACATTTCCTCACTCATACTTGTAAAGCCTCTTATATCACAAAAAAGCACAGTGATTTCCCGCTGCTCGCCCTCAAAAAATGATTCTTCCGTATCGTTCAGTGCCTTTTGTACAATGGGCTCGGGCACATATTTCATGAACAGTTTAAGCGTCTTTTCTTGTTCTTCAACCTTGCTTTTTAGTTGCATGATCAAGCCTTTGTTCTTCTGTTGCAATGAGTGGAGCTGGCGTGCATTTTCAATGGTCATTCTCAACTCATTCTCATCCCATGGCTTGGTGATGTATCGAAAAACTTTTCCTTTGTTTATCGCATCAATAATAGCTTCAACATCGCTAAAGCCTGTGAGTACCATACGAATAGCTTCCGGATACATAGGAAGGGTTTTTTCCAAAAACTGAACCCCCGTCATTTCAGGCATTCGCTGGTCGCTTATGATCAAGTGTACTTCATGCTCTTTAAGCAGCTCTATTGCTTCAGTGCCGCTCAGGGAGGTTAATATCTTATATTCTCTCCTAAACGCAGCCTTGAACGAGATCAGGTTTTGTTGTTCGTCATCAACATATAAGATAGTGAAATTCTTGTCCATGCCTTTGATGTTTTTCTCGCCCAATCAGTTATGGGCAAGCAAAATTGCAAGAAAAAATGTTATATGGTTTAAAAACAATGTTCGCCAAAGTGGAAATACAAACCGTTTAGCTATAAATCATTGGTAATCAAGGTTAAGGTCTCTTGCTTAAAAAGAAGGAGAGCCTCCCAAGGCTGTAAAATAAAGTTTTTTCACGCAAAAAGAAAGAAGTATCTTTTTAAAGAAATGTGGGAAGTACCAGATACCCATTTCAACTAAAAAATAATCCTAATATCCTGTCCATATAGCTCGTAAAAGGAATATTTCTCTTTTTGCCCCTTAAAAAAACGACAAAAAAGGCGGCTAAATAAGGCCGCCTTTCCATATTGAAAAATGAAGTTGCAATTGATTAATCTACCTTAACAACCTTCCCGCTTCCGTTGGCATTGATTCTTATTTGAGGGTCACCTTTATAATATACTGACCCACTTCCATTTATATCGACATCTAGGTCTTCTTCTACCCACATTTCGCAATCACCCGATCCGTTGATTATAATGCTTGAAGCTTCCGAAGAAAGCGTGAACGCTTTAATATTTCCCGAGCCATTAATTCTAATATCGTTCGTTCCTGTTTCTCCACCCAAGAAAAGATCGCCAGACCCGTCTATTGAGCAAGAAACCTTTTCGGCTTTAATGGTGGGGAAGGTAAAGTTTCCCGATCCGTTTATTGTAAGGTTAAGGTCTGATGTTTTTACACTGTCGGCACTGGTAATATTTCCAGAACCGTTGAGGTTAAACCCAAAAATCTCAGGTGAACCAGTTTCTATGTAAATACCATCGTGTGTTTTGATATTGTACCCATTTTTTATTCCTATTTTTAGCTCTGAGCCTTTTACTTCTATTTCCATCACATCCAAAATATTGGGTTGAGCAGTAATTTTAACCAAATAATCGTTCGATTGGCTGTAATACACATCTGCCGACATATCGGAACTGATACTTGAAAAACCCGTTAATCCATAATCTCTTGTGATTTTTTCCCCCTCGCCGGTTATATTATTGTGGCAAGAAGCTATTACCATCACTAAGCCAATTAACATTAAAAAGATTGATTTTTTCATCATAAACTAATTTAAATAAAGCTGTACGGATACGATCTTATTCCGCTATTACTCAATTTGACTAACCTTTCTTTGAAACCGCCTTTTGCCTATATGGCAACGAAGATGTGGTTTACCCTTAAAACAGGCAAAGCTTTTTTTCGAACGGAAAAAATTGGGTGTGAAAAAGTAGTAGAAACTATTGGGGAAAAAAGTAGAAAATAAAAAGTCGCTTTTAAATAAGAAATTGGATAGGTTTAGCCATTACATTTCTAAGTATTTAAAACTGCTGAAAATTTGAACGCATTCTCCAGACGAAATCTTCAAGGAAAGAAAGTCTTGTTACTTTTCCTGCTTACCAACTTTGTTTATGCTTTTATGTTGGTAGTGACCATTCCCCAGTTGCTTATTTATTCCAACGGCATACTTATAATGGACATGATGCCCACGGGGTATGACCTAGCCCATGTAACTGCACTGCTTGGAAAAATGGGGCAAGAAGGACGAAGCTTTTACCTCTTCCGCCAAATCCCAACCGACATGATTTACCCCGGGTTATTCGCCATTTCTTATAGTTTGCTCTTAGGCTATTTCCTCAAAAAAGTAGGGAAGCTGGAAAGTAAGTTGATTTACCTGTGCTGGCTACCCATTTTGGCAGGCGTTTCCGACTATTTGGAAAACTTCGGTATCATTAATCTCCTCATCAACTTTCCCGACATTTCCTCTGCCGTGGTTGCGCTTACAAATGTTTTCACTATTCTAAAAAGCGGGTTTTCCACGCTCTATTTTGTGGTGCTAATAGTTGTATTCATAGTGTTTGTGGTAAAAGTTATAGGTGGAAACTTGAGTAAGAAATAATAAGATGAAAGATCTGCAAAATATATGGGAAGAGCTGGCTGCAAAGTATTGTGACGATGTTTTGTTGGTTGAAAAGCTTTGGAGAGAAATTGAAGTAAATTATTCTTCGGAAAAAAGAGATTACCACAACCTTTCCCACTTGGTTTATATGTTTGGGAAAGCATTAGGATTTGAGAAGGAAATCGAAGATTTCGATATTCTTGCTTTTTCCATTTTTTACCACGACATCATCTACAAAAATTCAAAGAAAAATAACGAGGGAAAAAGTGCCGAATTTGCAAAAAACAGACTCGAACTATTAGGCATCCCACCCGAAAAAATTGCAGCTTGCCAAGCCCAAATTATTGCTACAAAAGCACACGAAACTTCCCAAGATTCGGACACCAACTGGTTGCTCAATTTCGACTTGGGGATTTTGGGAGAAGATACAGTGGCTTATCAGGCCTACACACAGAACATTCGTAAAGAATACGCTATCTACCCCGATTTCCTGTACAAAAAAGGCAGGGCAAAAGTGGTAAAACACTTTTTGGAAATGGAACATATTTTCAAAACCACGCCTTTCCAAAATAAGTATGATCAACAAGCGAGAAAGAATTTGGAAACTGAACTAAAAGCATTGATTTAAATGAAAAAGAAACTTCTGATTTTTTCAACTCTATGCCTTTTCATAGGATTGTTTTTGGCAGATTACCTTGGTCCGAGAGCTATTATCCAAACCCATGGAGGGGTCTATTCCCTCCTCCGACCTAAAAAAAGCAAAGGCTTGCCAAAAGCAGAAGACTATGGGCTGAAGTCAGAAAAGCTGGAAATACAATCGCAGGATGGCTTAAATTTAAGCACATTGCTCATCCGAACAGATAGCCCAGTGCAGAAAGGAACGGTGATTTTTGTGCATGGAATTAGAGCCTATAAAGAACGATTTTTCCCCGCTTGTCAATTCCTTTCTGCCCAGGGTTACAATTCAGTACTTATCGACCTGAGGGCACATGGGGGAAGCGAAGGAGAATTTTGCACCTTTGGTTTTAAAGAAAAAGAAGACATCAAAACCTTGGTCGATTCCCTTACCAAAATTGATGGTCTAAGCCGGCATATCGGTATTTGGGGACAATCGCTGGGTGCGGCGGTATCCCTCCAAGCCATGGCTGTCGACCAGCGAATTCGGTTTGGCATCATCGAAAGCACCTTCTCCAGTTTCAGGCAAATTGTGTACGATTATGCAGATTATCATTTGGGGTTAAAAGCCCCTTGGCTCTGCGATTACCTCATCTGGCGGGCAGAATCTATAGGTGATTTTGAGGCTGATAAAACAGTTCCCTCCCTTGCTGCAAAATCAATAACCCAACCAGTACTAGTAGTTCACGGCATCGAAGACCGACGAATCAGCATTGCGTACGGAAGGCAAAACTTTGAAAATCTAAAAAGCGAGAAAAAAGAGTTCTTGGAAATCCCCAAAGCAGGTCACATGAACGTTTGGAAAGTAGGAGGGGATGAATACTTTGAAGAGGTGTTGAGGTTTGTGGAACGTGAACTATAACTAAATCGCTACTTTCATCTTTAGTAGCAATAAGCTGAATTTTGATGATGAAAACACGCTTGTTTACATTTTTGTATTTCTCAGTTTTTTTGATCGGATGCGGGCAAAAGAATACATCAGATTTACGAATTGAGTTTAAGGATCAGTATCAGGAAACAAATTACTATGGTTCTGTTTCTATATTGGAGTTAGAAACAAATGAGCTTGAATTTTATCATTTGGATGGTGGTAAATTGGAATTAAATGATGTGAATACAGGTGGCTATGTTTTATGTTATTTCAATGTTTTTAAGGAAAGCGTTATGTATCCTTTAACAGTGAACAGTCATGTGAAGTGCGAAATTGAAATAGATCTGACTGTAAATTATTTGAGGTCTTATAAACAGAAAGAGTATAAGGTGGATCACCTTGAAGAAGGGGATACACTTCAAATATTTGGATTTTCACACTTAATGAGTTTGGAAGATGTAAGTGAAGAAGATGTGATTGAAATATGGAAAGAAGATTCTTCTTTCATCGCATTAGTGCCAATGGTTGAAAGTAGAATTGACTCTATTGAAAAGAGAAAGAGGAGAGATATTACTCAAAATGTAGATTTGATAAGAGGTTTTGAGCTTCAGTCGAGTGTGATTTCTTCTCTTAGTGATGGCTGGCATAAGGACACCTTTTATTTAGTTGTTTCCCAAGATTCAGTGATTTTTCATCTGCATACTTATGATTGGGATGCTCTAAGTTATTTATGGAGTGAACTGAATAAAGTATAAAGAGTTTGTTGAAAAATGGAAATGTAGTAATATTTTAGAAAATCTTGAAGCAACTAAATTTAGTTACTGATCTTCATTATAGTTTTGTCTTTTATTATTTTCACCCCATGCCCATCATCAACTCAACGGATTATTCCCCACCCATTCCTTTCAGAAACAAGCACCTCAATACGGTGTATCCAGCCCTTTTTAGGAAGCTAGATCCCTTGCCATTTGAGCGGGAACGGTTCACCACGCCCGATGATGATTTTTTGGACGTGGATTGGTTAAGAGGCGGAAACCGAAAGTTAGCAATTTTGCTGCATGGCTTGGAAGGAAGTTCCGCATCAAGTTACATATCTGGTTTGTCCCAAGCTCTTTTGGCTCAAGGATGGGACATTGCCGTCATGAATTTTAGGAGCTGTAGTGGTGAGGTAAACCTTAAGTTGCGCTCCTACCACAGCGGGGAAACGGAAGATTTAAAGTTCCTTATTTCCCAAGCACGGGAAAGTGGCATGTACGGCGAACTGGTGCTCGCTGGCTTTAGCTTGGGTGGAAATATAGTGTTGAAATACGTGGGCGAAGAAGCTGAGTTTTTACCTAAAGAAATAAAAGCTGCGCTGACCTTTTCCGTGCCCTGCGACCTTGCAGGAGGGGAAAAAGCAATTGGGAAATTATATACCAATATGTTTTTGAAAACACTCATTCCCAAAGCATTGGAGAAAATTGAAACGCACAATGTAGGTTTTGACAGGGAAAGAATCAGAAAAGCAAAAACGATTTGGGAATTTGACAACATTTTCACGGGGCCAGTTCACGGTTTTGAAGGAGCAGACGACTATTATCAGCAATCGAGCAGTTTGTTTTACCTAGAAAAAATAAAGGTCCCTACCTTTCTCTTAAGTGCGATAGACGACCCATTTCTCTCAATTTCTTGCCTTCCTTTCCAAAAAGCTGAGGCGCATAAAAGTTTCTTTTTAATGGCTCCTCGTTTTGGCGGACATGTAGGTTTCGTACAGTTCAATAAGCAGAAGCTTTACTGGAGCGAGCAGCAAGCATTGAGGTTTTTGGAGGAAAAAATTGGCTAGGAACTGAAGGGTGCTTTTAACTATGCTTTGTTGATTATTTCATTGACAAAAACCTCTTGGCCGATAGGATAGGAAGCAGGTCCAAATTGGTTATAGATGGCGACGTCAGCAGCATCTCGACCATATCCAATTGCTACATATCCCCCTTTTTTTCCAGTTTGGGTTGCGTCAAAAGTATACCACCTATCAGCAATGTAGGCTTCAAACCATGCATGAAGATCCATAGGTTCGAGCTTGTGTAAATAGCCTACCACAATGCGCGCAGGAATACTGAGACTTCGGCAGAGAGCTATGCCCAAATGCGAAAGGTCACGACATACACCCGATTGCTTTTGATGGACTTCTATGGCAGAAATAGGTGTATCGTTAAGCCCTGGTTCGTAACGGATATTGTTGCGGAGCCATGCTTCAATGGCATCTACTTGATTATAACCTAGCTGGAAACCTGTTGTAATTTCATTTGCTAATTTGCTCAATCTATCCGACTCACAGTATCTGCTAGGAAGCAGGTAACTAAGTACCGAATCTGGTAAGTCCTTGATATCTACAAAATGACCTCCAAATAATTGGTCGATATAATCGGAGATGTGTACTTCTGCAGATGTGTGAATGGAAAAAGTGCCTTTGGGTGCAATCAATCGCTGGCAAAGATTGCCATACAGGTCTGTAAATTCGAAGACAGGGACACTTGGCAGAATTTTATATTCCTCACGAGCGACCCATTGTTGAGCACCGCTTCTAGGCCGTAACATTAATACAAAAGGTGTGGGGACGGTAATTTCGAACGATAACTTACAGCTTGTTTCTAACCACATGGGTAAAATCTTTTTTGAGAAAAAGAGATATAAACTCAACTGAAAGTAATATCTGAATAAATGTCCACAAAAAAGGATGTAGGGCTAAAATTCTTAAAATTTAAACATGCTCTAAAATCAAAAGAGTTGTTTCTTCTCGGTTAGTACCTGATAATTTTCTCCATTTTCCTGCTACGGATAAACTGGCTTAGAATTTTTTTGCTGTCCTTATGTTCGGGGTATTCTGTAATTACTGCTTCTAGTGCTTTTTTTGAATTCACCCCTTCGGAAATATCGATGTAGCCAAAGCCAATGTATTTTCCTTTATTTACTTGAACTACAGATCGTTCCATAAGGTCACGCCCTTTGTCTATAATGAACAGGCTGTCATGGCCAAGTTGGAGCCAAGTTATGGCGCGCATAGCTCTTTGGTTGTATTCTTCTGGTTTCTCTTCTGCGATACAAGCTCCATTACATTCATTTACCGAGTACTGAAAACAAGCTCCTTTTTCATTAGATAATCCCGCTTTTTTCGCGCAGAGTGAGAATTTTTTCACCGCACTTTCCACTATCCCAATACCATGCTTTTTTGAGTAGAGCTTGGTGAAAGGCTCGCCATGTTCGGGCAATATTTCTGAAATATGAAAACGAATGTATCCATCACGGTCTGTATAGTCGTACAAACCCATTTTGAATTTCGACTTTTTTTGCCCCGAATTATAAATTGGCTGGTACTTTTTGATTTCTTCAGATTCTAGCAAAAGAGCAATCAGCTCGCTGCCTGTTATTTCATAGCTAATATCGAATACCTCTTTTTTGAGATACTGGGAAAGTTTAGAGCCAGATCCATTGAAGTGGGACATTACCCTTGCCCTTATATTTTTACTTTTCCCCACATACAGCACTTTTCCGTCCTTATCGTGCATATAGTAGACACCTGTTTGGTCTTCGAGGTTTTCTATTGATTCCTGTGGGATGTTTGCGTGATATTCCTTGCTGTAAGTATCTATTTTCAGCATGCTTTCCACTATGTCATCGTAGTTGTTTTTGAGAATAAGCTCAAAAATCTTTACGGTGGCAAGCGCGTCGCCTCCCGCCCTATGGCGGCCATTCAGCTCTATGCCCAGCTCTTTGCTGAGCTTTCCTAGGCTGTATGATTGCATGCCTGGAATTAGCTTTCGGCTAAGGTCTACTGTACAAAGGCTATTTCTATAAAAATTGTAGCCCAGTGCTTTGAACTCGGCTTTGAGAAAATTATAATCGAAATTGCTGTTGTGGGCCACAAAAGTACAGCCTTCGGTAATTTCTACTATTTTTTTAGCTACTTCGTGGAAAAGTGGGGCATCTTCTACCATTCGGTTGGTGATGCCCGTGAGCTTGGAAACGAATTTTGGAATGCGGATTTGAGGATTGACCAAGGTCACAAATTCGTCAACAATCTGCTTGCCATCGTGTTTGTAAATGGCTATTTCAGTAATTCTATCTTTTGTTGAAACACTTCCAGTACTTTCTATATCAACTATTACATACATATTCAACTACTTCGCTCTAACCTAAAAGCTCTCAGGGTCTTTTTTATCAAATAACGACAATTGCTTTAAAAAAGGCCTGATTTTTTGTTTAGTGGCTTTTTCGTCGCACAAGTGCAAAATGATATCGCCATAAGAAAATTTGACCTGGTATTTTTCATTAAACTTTTCCCTATACGCCTTCAAAAAGCTTTTTTCCTGCTCGGAAAGGCTAATCGAAAGTTTCTCCGGTCTTTGTTTTTTTTGTTTTTTATCACTCATTTTAACTAAAAAACACTACAAAAATCTAGATATTGAAAGGAGCTTTGCATTCTAACGGCAATATCTTAATACTGATACGTAAAGCTGATTACAATCAGCGAACCAAGCCCTACAGCAAAAATACAAAATCGGCTATATATACCGCTACAAATTTGAAAAGGAGGGCGTTTATTCTATTTCTCCATCATCTTTGTAACTCTGCCCGAAGGGTTAAGAGACCTTCCCTTTTTGCGGTTGGGCTGCTAAATAGTATTTTCAAAACCTACATCAACCTTTAAGTCACTACCTTCGGCAGCATCTACTGCCAGCTCATCGCAGCGTTCATTTTCGGGGTTGCCAGCATGACCCTTCACCCATTGGAACTTCACTCGGTGTTTTTTGTAAAGAGGAATAAATTTTTGCCATAGGTCGGGATTTTTTTTGTCTTTAAATCCCTTTTTTACCCAGCCCCAAAGCCAGCCTTTTTCCACGGCATCCACTACGTATTTCGAATCCGAATAGATGAGGACATCAACTCCGGCGACCTTCAATGCCTCCAATCCTTTTATCACTGCCAAAAGTTCCATGCGGTTATTGGTGGTCTTGCGGAAACCTTCTGAAAGCTCTTTTCGCATTTTGAATTTTTCGGAAATGAGCACTGTCCCATATCCGCCGGGTCCAGGGTTGCCCCTAGAAGAACCATCTGTGTATATTACTACTGAATTTGCCATGTCTATAAAAATAAAATAGTTGCACGAACAGCAAAGATACAAGAATTGGATAGCCCTTGCTCAAATTTCTACAATACCCTGAGCCAATGCCAAGCTTTATGGCATTTTTAAGCAGGTATTAATACCTACATGGGGTGTTTTTTGGAAAAGTATCGATATAATGATAGATAGGAGTATCGATTTTAGGTTTTTTTATCTTTCATAAAGAAAGATAAATTACTACATGAACTTTGCCGATGATATTGTTGATCTCTGCGATGTCCCACATAAAAGAATCTTTGAATGTGCTTTATTATACTACCTCAAGGAAACTAATTCTATTGTTCTCCGCATTGCTCGAATAGAGTCCTTTCTTCGTGCTTTTTTACATAAAATAGAAAGCTCTGCCTCAGATAGGATACTGGAAGTGAACCTTAGTGAGCGGAACCTCCGAAGGGTGTTTATGAACCATACGGGGGTCAGCCCGAAGGTTTTTGCCAGCATTACTCGTTTCAATTCTTGTGTGAAGGAGTTGATGATGTCGGAAAAAAAAGATTGGATAGGGATAGTAGTAAAGCACGGCTACTACAACCAGTCTCATTTTATCAAAGAATTCAAAAAATATTGTGGTCAAGCTCCTGCTAGTTTCAAAAGTAAATTTGAAACCTTTGATCGGTTTTTTAGGCTTTAGCTACCTCGCCAAAAGGACAATTGCAAGCGCAATGATTGCAGGGACTGCTTGTACGGTAAATATTTTTTTGGAAGCGGTGAGTGCCCCGTAAATTCCGGCAACTATTACGCAGCCCAAAAAGAAAATGGCGACATTAGAACTCCATGCCTGATCTGAAATAAAGTACGTCCAAATCAGACCAGCGGAAAGGAAACCGTTGTACAGTCCTTGGTTGGCGGCCATGCTTTTGGTTGGAGCAAACAAATCTTCGGGAAATTTTTTAAATGTTTTCTTGCCCAAAGTTTCCCAAGCAAACATTTCCATGTAAAGGATGTATAAGTGCTCAATAGCTACAAAGCCAATCATGATTTTTGATACTATTTCCATAGTTACTTCTTTTCTGAAAAGTAGATTTTTTTTGTTAGGACAGGCTCAAGGTAAGTATAAAATATGGAATACCAAGAGTTGAGTTTTGCAGGGTTTAAATCAAGGTTTTGTTCCGTCCTAAAATAAGTCGAAATACTGTCAACTTATTTTAGGACGGGACAGCAACAAAAAAAGATAGTTAGGGTAACCCAATTGCCTTTTTTGTGTTTTGTGCCCATCTATTTAACCACAGTCAGTTTCCACCCTTCGGGAGAGTTTTCCCAGTTCACACCTACCATTTGGTCGTGGTTGTGCCTCACCAAGTGGAGGTTCACGAACCCATTGCCTACCAACAAATTTTTGATGGTGATTTCTTCTAAATAGGAAGGCAAAATGGGCTTTTGAAAGGATATTTCTTTGGTAAGAGGGGAGATTTTGATTTGGAGTACGGCTTTAAGTAGCATGAACACAGCGGCAACTGACCAAGCTTGCGGCGAACAAGCCACTGGGTACGATGTAGGTCCTTCCCCTTTTCTCCTTTCCATTCCACAAAAGAGCTCGGGCAGGCGCTGAAGCGGAATAAAAAGCGAAGCATCGAACAGCCCTGTCATTAGTCTGAGAGCCTGTTGCTGAAAGCCATAGCGGGAAAGCCCTGAGGCTATCAAGGCAACATCGTGGGGCCAAACCGAACCGTTGTGATACGACATGGGGTTGTACCTCACTTCGTCTGAAGATAGGGTGCGTATTCCCCAGCCGTTGAACATATCGGGCTTGAGCAAAGTAGCTGCTAATGCCTTGGCTTTGGAAGGGTCGGCTATGCCTGTATAAAGTACATGACCTGCATTAGAAGATTTCACTCGGCAGGGCTGTTTGTTGCCATCTAGGGCAAGTACGTAGCAATTTAGCTCTTTGTCCCAAAAGCGTTCGTTGAACTTTTCTTTTAGTCTTTTTGCTTCATCTCTCCATTGGTTGGCAAGGGCATGTTCGCCAAAGGTTTTAGCAAGGTTTGCCCCATGGATTTTTGCTGCATACACATAGCCTTGCACTTCGCAGAGGGCAATGGGAGGATCGGCAAGTTGTCCATTGCTGTGGGAAACGGAGTCATGGCTATCTTTCCAGCCTTGGTTGGTCAGCCCGTTTTTTGCCTTGTGCTTATATTCCACAAACCCATCTTGGTCAAGATCGCCGTATAGGTTAATCCACTCTAAAGCTTTTTTTATGTTGGACCAAATTTTTTTGAGCGTCCCCAAATCGGCAGTGCGCTGGTAATATTCCCCTGCCAGCATCACGAATAGTGGTGTAGCATCTATAGTACCGTAGTATTGGCGAAAGGGTACTTCGTTTAAGTTAACCATTTCTCCGCCCCGTGTCTCGTGGAGTATTTTTCCTGGCTCTGCATCGTTTTCCTCGTCTAGCTTGTCCGACTGGCAGGCTGCAAGGTAGAGCAGTGTATCCCTTGATAAATCGGGGGCTACCCAAAGCGTTTCAAGTGCTGTGATAATTCCGTCTCTTCCAAAGGCTGTGTTGTACCAAGGAACTCCCGCATAGGGATATTTCCCAAAAGGCGTATCTGCCATGAGGGAGATAAGGTCGGATTTGGAACGGTTGAGCCAGTGCGAAAACTGTTCGTTGGAAGTTTCGATGGTCGGGAAATACGATTTGTTTTCTTCCAAGCTAGGCTCTACTTGCGGTCGGAGATGTTGGTAGACCTTGGTTTCAAAATTGCCTTCTCCTTCCTCAAACGCAATGGAATAATCGAGGGCAATGGTTTGCTTTGGAGGTAGGCAAAGGTCAAAATATACTTCTTCACCTTCAAACTGGTGAAACTCTTGTCCAAAAGAGATATTGGCTTTTCTGCTGATATTGTCCAGCCCGTGGTAGCAAATCACTACCTGTTTGTTGCCTATTTGCTTGTTGCTATCTAGCATGCCTCTTTTTTCCCTTTTGAGTCCCCTCACCTCAAAAATATCCTTAAAATCGCCAGAAAAAGTGAGGGAGAGTTTTAGGGAAACAGCTATTTCCCCAAAGTTTTGAAGTTCTATTTTTTCAAGGTAAACCCCATTTCTTACAAACTGGCTTCTGCGTATATGTGCGGTTCCGTTTCTTAAAAAAGTACCATCGGCTAGGAGCAAGTCAGGGTTGGTAAGGTCTACCGAAAGAATCTCATTTTCTTCCTTTATGTTGGAACTGAGCAATGTCAAAGCTTCTCCTTCCAGCTTCAAAGCCAATGTGTTGATGTACCGCGTATCTTTGTGGTAAAGCCCATGCACCGCCTTTCCAAGCGGCAAAATATCACCCATTCGGCTAAAAATTCCGAATGTGCCACAGTGATTGAGCACCTGCACCCTGTCGTCTATGTAGCCAGGGTCAAATGCCCACTCTTTTTTCGAGTGCTTAGGTTGGTTTTCTACTGTATTTGTCATCGTTTGTTTCTTCGTTCATTCTAACTAGTGTGTTAATAGCTGAGGTACAGCTCAGACCATAGGTTTTTTTGTGGATCAGTTTGCTTTCTTCATTCTATAGCCGTTTGAAAGTACCCGATGGTTTCCCTTGCGCAAGCGTTTCGCTTTTTTCGAGAGCAAATCCTCAAAAAGTACTAGGTAGTTACTTGCCATAACCGAAGCAGAGAACCTCCGTTCAAAAGTTTCTCTTACAGTGTTTCTATCGATCAGGTCGATGTTTTCCAAAGCGGTAACGGCTTCGTCCGCAGATTTTACAATGAACCCACTTTCTCCTTTGTCAATCACTTCGGGTACAGAGCCGTGTTTAAAGGCTATCACAGGTGTGCCGCATGCCATCGCTTCTATCATTACCATTCCAAAAGGCTCAGGCCAGTCTATAGGGAAAAGTAGGGCTTTGGCATTACCCAAAAACGCCCCCTTTTTATCTTCTCCTATTTCACCAATAAACTCTACGCTTGGGTGTTCCAGCAAGGGTTTGATTTTTTCTTCAAAATATACTTGGTCAGCCTTATCCACCTTTGCCGCAATTTTGAGTTTTATGCCAGCTCTTATAGCGATGGCTATTGCTCGGTCGGGTCGTTTTTCAGGGGAGATTCTACCAATAAAAGCTGCATACTCACCGTCTCCATTGCCTTTTTTGTAAAGGTCGAGAGGCAAGCCATGGTAAACCGTCCTGGTCCAATTGGCTTTTGCAGGTAGGAGCTTTCGCTGGGCATTAGAAATAGAAACCAAAGGTTGTTGGGAAAATTTCCTGTAAACATACGCCAAGTCGGGTATGTCTAGCCTACCGTGCAGGGTAGTAACGGTAGGCATTTGGCATTGCGCCGAAAAAGGGAAGTGGAGGTAGTCTGTATGGAAATGAAGTATGTCAAACTCTTCGGCTTTTTCTATGACCTCTTGCATTTGAATAATGTGATGCGCTAGGGGGGCTTTTACCTCTGGGTTGAGCCGAAGGGCTTCGGGGACGTGGCTCACCAGCTTTGCCGATGTGTTGGAGTCTTTGGAGGCAAACAAGGTTACTTCATGCCCTTGGGCTACCAACTCTTCTGTAAGGTATGAAACTACTCGCTCGGTTCCTCCATACATCTTCGGTGGCACCGATTCATATAAAGGTGCTATTTGTGCTATTTTCATTATTTATACTATTAGAGTCCAAAAATATGTTTTGTTATGCAACCCATTGTGAATTAAAGGTGGTTGTGGGTTGCGAATCGTAAAGTTTTGCGGCTTCAAGTTTGGGAAAAGGGTGGAGTATCTTGTCGAGTTTATTTTCCCAAAGCCATTTGTCCAAACACTCCTTTTCGTACCTGCTCAAGCAGTTTATCGCTTTTTTGTACTCTTTGTTAAAAATATCCTTGTCAAAGCTTACTTTGCTTAGAATAGTCTTATAATACTCCAAAAATGAAAATTTGCTCATATCCAACAATTTACGTTATACAAGCTTGCTTATAACAAAAAGGTAAAGGTTAGTGGGCGTACTCCGCTAAATGGCATGCTCACGGAATTTCCGTGGGCATGCCTAACAATGGAAAAGTGTACAGGCAGTAGTGTGTGCTGCTTTTACCATGTTACGAGATGCATATGGTCTTAACAGGTTTACGCTTAGCCTCCTCTTTTTTAGGAATTATCATGGATAGGATACCATTTTCATATTTTGCCGCTACCTTGTCAATTTCTACAGTGTTGGGTAAATAGAAAGAGCGTACAAAAGAATGGTAGGAGAACTCTCTTTGTACAAATGTTCCCTCTTCTTCAGGTATATCCACCTGAATATTCAGTGTGCTGTTGTTGAGTTCAATTTTAAAATCTTTTTTGTTCATTCCTGGGGCTGCCATGTCTACGTGGAACTCCTCGTTGGTTTCGTAAATATTTACTGGAGGAACGTAGTTGCCCTCGATAGAGCGGTTGGGCCATCCGCTTAGACTTCTTCTGAAGAAATCATCGAAAAATGAATCTTGCCACAAACTTCTTTTAATGATATCCATAGCTTTTCAAATTTTAATGTTTAACAATTCAACAAAAGATATTAGCTAAATCGATGCCTCTAGGAGAGGCACATCAAAAATCCAAATAGGATGAATCTCAAAAAATGGATTTGTTACTGAAAGTATATTTCAATTGCTATGCCAGTTGGAAATGTGGGCAAAAACATACTGACGATGAGAAAAAATGACAGTTTTAATTGAAAAATTGTCAGTATGGCTCCTGACAGGGAATGGGAAATTGTTCCACTAGCTAAGAAAATAACTGCCTCGCTAGTGGAACAGCTTGTTCTATTCTTCCTTCTTAATCTTCATCAGTGCCTTGTCGTTTATGCCGTATTGTAGGGCGAGGGTGGTGAAGAAGAAAATGCCCAAATCGCTGAAATCGGTCATCCTGAACCGTGAGTCGTAGGCAACTATGTATTTTTTGAGGTGGAAAGAGGCTACCAAGAGGGTGATGCCAAATGCCAAGCTTGTGATATACGTGACGATGGGCTTCACCACGGCAAGCGACTCGTTCCCAAAACCTAGGTACAAACCGTAACTGGAAAAGAGGAGCGACCAAGTAACTATTAGCCAGTTGCCATATTTCTTGCCCAATTGTTCTCCTTCTTCTCCGCCTATGGTTTTGAAAGTGTTCGAAATCCAGTAGATATTATAAAATCCGAAAGTGAGCAGGTTGAAAAAGAAAATGCTGAACAAAGAACCCTTGTCCCGTATTCCTTTTTCTTTTGGTTCTACCAAAAATAAAATAAGGCTCAGCCCTATGAAAGTCATTCCTAACAAATAGAAAACGGAAGAGAGGTTGGTAGGCACTATGTAATATAGGCTGTTGTAAAATTCCTCTATGCCAAGGGCGTTGTAGCTGGTGTCGTTTGCCAGCCTCAAGCCTTCAGCAAGGAAACTGGTGATATTGGAAAGTGCAAGCATCAAAAAACCTAGGGGGAAATAACTTTTGAGCTGGTTTGGTAGCTTGTTGTTGTGTTTTTGGCACAGCAGAAATAAGGTGGCATATAAAATAGTATAGGTGCTGATTCTTATCAAATAATGAAATTCGTTCAGTACGTCCATTGTAAAAGGGTTGATTGAATAAATTGAATAATAGTTTAGAAAGGTAACGATTGGAGGTGGGTTAATTGGATGGATTAGTTCTTTTTGGTTTGGATGCCCATTCATGTCATTCCCATGAAAATGGAAATCTCTGTTCTATTATTTGCAATAATTTGGTGCATGGATAATTGCTGCCGTATAATGAAAAGCCTTGTAAAACAGTAGATTGAAGAGAGGGTTATTTGCATTTTCCCTGTCTTATTTTGGTCAGCCCAAAGCCTCGAAGAGGCGATATGATTATAGCTATCTACAAGACTAAAACATAGCCCTGAAGGGGCGAAATAATATGTCGCCCCTTCAGGGCTAGTTTATGTTTTTGCCATTTTCTATAATTATATCGTCCCTTCGGGACTTTGTTTTTCAGTCATACAAACACTCTACAGGCAGCAGTTGAAATGGCTCTGTTTTTCTCTTTCCCAACTTCTACCCCCTTTTTTTGCTCTTAAAAAATACGAGTGATTATCTTGCGGAATGCGAAAGGCTTTACTACTGTTAAGCTTATTGGGACTGATGGCTACTGGCTCTTGGGCACAGGTGAACAACCTTCGCTGCCAGTGGGTGGCTTTTCAGCAGGAGGCTATCCAGCCCGATTCGCTCACCATTGCTCCCGAAAGCATTGTGATAAAAGCAACACAGCCAGCCAGCTCTTTCCCAGAGCAGTTTTTTATCGCAAGTTACAATCCGCAGAAAAATGAAATGGTTTTGAAGGTGAAAGAAGGGGTTTCTCCTTCAGTTTTGCCTGATTCTATTCTGATATGTTACCGGGTTTTTCCTATCAATTTCTCCGAAAAAATATTCAACCGGTCCCAAGCGGTGTACGATACGGGGGGGTATAGAAATGTATTCCAAGACTTGCAAGATGTGCCCGTGGCCACTCCTCGTGAAGAACTTTTCCCAACGGAGGGCTTGAACAAATCGGGGAGTATCACCCGTGGGATTTCGGCGGGGAACACCCAAGATGCCTTTGTGAACTCTGCCTTAAACCTACAGTTGGAAGGAAAGCTATCCGATGATCTGGATATTAAGGCAGTTTTTTCCGACCAAAATGTGCCTTTTCAGCCCGAGGGAAATACCTTGCAGTTGCAGGAGTTTGACAAGGTATTTATGGAATTGAAGCATAAAAATGGGAAGCTAGCAGCGGGAGACATCGTATTACAGAATGATTCTTCGGAATTTATGCGCTATTACAAAAACGTGCAAGGCGGGCAATTACAGCTCAATTTTGAGGATACTGTCAAGCGTATTTCTTCCAATACCCGCATTGGTGGGGCGATTGCGAAAGGGCAGTTTCGTTCTCAGCAAGTTGAGCCGCTGGAAGGGGTGATGGGCCCTTATCGACTTACTGGACCAAACAATGAGCGGTTCATTATTGTGATAGCCAATTCGGAAAAAGTGTTCTTGGACGGAAGGCGACTGACAAGGGGCTTCAATTACGACTATGTGATTGATTACAATACAGCAGAAATTACGTTTATGAATACGGTGCTGATTACCAAGTTTTCCCGAATCAGGGTCGATTTTGAGTTTTCGAACCAAAACTATAACCGTTCGATCTTACAGGCTGACCACCGACAGAAAGTGGGGAAGGTGGAGGTTTATGCCCAAGCTTACCAAGAAAAAGACAGCAAGCAGAACCCTTTGCTTTTCCAACTTACCGAAGAAAATCAACGGCTGATGCAAGAGGCGGGCGACCAGGCGATAGTGATTGCCCCAGGCGGTGCGGATACCGTGGGCGAGTTTAACCCAAGCCGGATTTTATATACCCAAATTGATACCACGGTCGGGACGGAAAGTTTTCAAGTATTTAGACGGGCAACCTTGAGTGATACTTCACTCTATACGGTTACTTTCTTGGATTTGGGGCAAGGGAATGGGAACTATCAGGTTTCAACAGCTCCTACCAACGGGCGAGTGTTTGAATGGGTAGTTCCGCTAAATGGAATACCTCAGGGCACGCACGAGCCGGGTAGGGCGCTTGTTCCTCCCAATAAAAAACAACTCCTGACGGCGGGGGCAAAAGTGCATCTGACGGGCAACGATTATGTGTTTGCCGAAGCTGCTTTTTCCGACCACGACCTAAACCTATTTTCTAGTTTAGATGCCGAAGACAATAAGGGTTTTGCGGTGAAAATGGGCTACCGAAACCAAGGGCGACCTGTTCACTTTTTGGAAGGTTACCAATGGACGGGCGGGATAGATGTTGAATTTGATAATGAATATTTTCGTCCCATTGATCGATTTCGCTACATCGAATATGATCGGGATTGGTCGGTGAACGATACGGGACCAGCCGAGGACAAGATTTTTAATGTACGCCTCGGGCTGAAAAAAGACCAGCAAAATACGATTGATTACCGCTTTTCCCGCAGGCAGCGTGACCTTGCTGCCGACGGTTGGCAACAAAGTTTGGTGCTTAACAAGCAGCTGGGAAAGCTCCAATTGGTTTCCAACGCTTTTTTGCTAGACAACGAGTTGGGTGGGGAGTTGGAAGGAAGAAAATCGGAGTGGGCGAGGGTAAAAGCTGATTTATCTTTCCGAGGGGAAAAACTGGTGCCGGGGTATATTTACCAGCTCGATAAGAACAGGATTTACCAAACGGCAACCGACTCTGTGGTAAGTACGGCGATGAACTTTGAAGAGCACCTTTTTTACCTACAAAGCGGGGACAGCTTGAAAACGAAATTTCGGATAGATTACAGTTTGCGGGAAGATAAATCTCCTCAGCAGGGAGAGTTACAAGCAACGAACCAAGCAAGTACGCTAAATATTTCTGCAGGGAAGGATGGGAAAAAGGGGAAGTTTCGCTTTTCGGTGGTGTATAGGCAGTTGGAGAATTTGAACTTGGCAGGTAATCCAATTGAGGA
The DNA here is from genome assembly GCA_034044135.1 of Flammeovirgaceae bacterium SG7u.111. Taxonomy (NCBI): domain Bacteria; kingdom Pseudomonadati; phylum Bacteroidota; class Cytophagia; order Cytophagales; family Flammeovirgaceae; species Flammeovirgaceae bacterium SG7u.111. The sequence goes on from CP139021.1 coordinate 699,854, forward strand.
AACTCTGAATGGGCGATTCGACTGGTCGCAGCAATTTTTGGATAGGCATATTCGCAGCGAGCTGAGTTATGTAACAGGGTCGGGAAGGGAGCTGAAGCGGGAGTTTATTTTTGTGCAGGTAGATGCGGGGCAAGGCACGCACACCTGGCGAGACGACAACGGTGACGGCATCCAAGACCTCAACGAGTTTTACCTCGCCATCAACCCTGATGAAAAAAACTATGCAAAATTTTTCACCCCTACCGATGAATATATAGCTGTTTTCCACACTCAAATCAATTATAGGCTCAATATGGAAGGTCCTCGCAACTGGGCAGAAAAAGGTGGTTTCAAATCCTTCGTATCGAAGCTTTCCTCGGTTTCATCTATTACCATCAATAGCCGAATTAGTGATAGCGATATTTTGGCGAGGCTTTTCCCTTTCTTGGTAGAAATACCTCCTGAGAGCCTTTTGGCAAATAATACCATTTTCCGAAACACCCTTTTCTTCAACAGAAAAAGTCCAGTTTATGGTTTTGAGGGAAGGGTTTTGTATTCAGACAATAAGCAATTACTTACCAATGGATTTGAGCAGCGCACCAACGAAAACTATGCGTTGAGCTACCGCTGGAACGTCACTAAAAAGGTAAATACGAAGCTGGAGGTGGAAACGGGTTCGTTGGGGAATATTTCCGATTTTTTGGAGAACAGGAATTACCAGATAGACCAGCAAAAAATAGGGGGGGAGGCATCGTACCAACCTGAAAATAATTTGAGGTTCACTTTCCAGTACAGCTACAAGGTAAAAGACAATGCGTTGGCTATAGCCGAAGAAACTGCGGAGGAAGCTACTTTTCACGAGTATGGCTTCAATGCACGCTGGGCGAAAGCGGTGAAACGCTCCATAGTGGGGAGTATCAAAGTGAGCGATATTCAGTTTGTGGGGAAGGAAAATACGCCTTCGGGCTATGCCATGCTGGAAGCGCTGCGGCCAGGTACCAACTTTACATGGTCGGTGAGCTGGCTACAGCGCTTGGCAAATGGCTTGCAACTCAATGTGTCGTACAACGGCAGGCAATCCCCCAATCAGCAGATGGTGCATTTGGGAAGAATGCAGGTGACGGCGTTGTTTTAGGGTTTATTGTCCGAATCTGTATGCAAACATGAGGAATAACCTGTTTACCTTGGAATTAAGTGCGATACTTTCCGACATTCCATTAGATTGTTCATATCTCAATTCGATAGAAGCTTTATTTATAGAACCACCAAGTCCTACAAATATGCCTTGTTCATGTTTTCTTGAAAATTCCACTGCTGGCTTATATTCTACCGATTCTCTAGAATAAAACTTGCTTTCCTTTTTTGTTGAGTTAGTAGTACTTACAGCAAGCCCATTTGAAATTCCAAGGTTTATATGCCATAATACACGCTTACCAATTATTCGATAGCGTAGCATGTTTTTGAGGTTTAGATAGCTGTAAGCAATATTTGAATAGTATATGTTATACTCATTTTCAGATTCAATATTTTCATAGGTGTTTTCGAACTTGTAAGAGGTATAAACCAGTTCATTATTGATTGACCATTTCCCTCTATTTCTTGGTAAAACAATATCTGCAAATCCACCAAAAGTAAAGTTGATAGAGGCTGGGTAATCATGATTAGTAATGTGCCTGTCTGAATTTCCTTCAAAATTCAATTTGGTAGAGGTGACCCCTGCTAGCACACCTAGGTTTACTTTTACTTTCTCTTTTGTTTTTGTGTATTTCACTTCTCCACCCAGACAGTTGTTGTATTCTGTAAAAGCTTTTATTAATGATTTTTTGTTGTATTTAAGCGTAGAGATCAATGAATTGATCTTCTCGCAGTCCTGTAAATAAAAAGATAGTTGACCTTGGAATCTCTTTACCTCGGCTGTTACATCTCCTGTCTTCCCCATTTTTTTATACCTCTTATAGTATAATAACCTGATTTTCCCTTTTTCTAAAAAATAGAACTGCACCTCACTGCGGTAGTCTAGGTAATAGTACAATGTTTTGTTATTAACCGCTTCTTGCAGAACTTGTAAAAAGGTAGTGTCTTGCCTAAGCTTGATTTCTGGTGTTCGGCTAAGTTTTTCAAGTTTGTTTGACTCGTTATTCGCTTGTACAATAGCACCTTCGTAAAGGTCATTGGCAACAAAAAAACGCTTAATGTCTAGTGGGGAATATTGGTGTGAAGTACCACTTTCATCAACAAAAGTGATTTCTGACGGATTTTTCTCCCAGTTTTGGTAATCAATTTGTCCCATTAACGAATCTCCTTCTGCAGTGATGATTTGTGCCGGTTGGAGATTTATTTGGGCGTAGGAAAACGATGTTAAAAAAGTCAGAGAGCTGACGATGCAAAATAGTGTAATGTACTTTTTCATAGGGTTTGTAGCTGGTTTTGATTTGTACAAACTTACTGTGTCAAAGTTTTTAATCCACTTTGTTTTGAGTTAATAACTTATAAATCCCTAATTTTAGGTATAGTGTTATCAACATATTACTAGATTTCATACAGTTCAAGCGGTAGCCCATCTGGATCTTCAAAAAAAGTAAAGCGCTTGCCCGTGAGTTCATCGGTGCGGATAGGCTCGGTGTTGATTCCGTGTTGAGTGAGGTGGGCAATGGCTGTTTCGATGTCGTCTACCTCGAAGGCGAGGTGTCGCAAACCTACTGCTTCGGGGTAAGAGGGTCGGACAGGAGGGCTGGGGAAGGAAAAGAGCTCGATTTGGTAAAGCCCGCCCACTTTCAAATCCAACTTCCACGAATCTCTTTTCTCTCGGTAAGTTTCTTCCAACACTTCAAAACCCATCACTTTGGTATAAAATGCCTTGGAACGAGGGTAATCCGTACAAATAATAGCGACGTGATGAATTTTGTTGATGTTCATTTTCTATAAAAAAATGATTGCTGGTTACTAGTTTCTTGTTGCTAGTTTTTTTAGAAAAGCGACTGACTTATTTATTACCCTTAATTTCCGCCAACAATTCCACCCCGCCATTTTCCAATACGTAATTGGCTAGCTTTTCCCCAATATCAGCAGCTTCTTCCAACGTGCCTTCAAATGTGTTTTGGATAAGTTGGCTGCCATCGGTGGCAATGAGTCCGCCGGTAATGCTTATACGCTTGGTTTCCATATCGGTTTGGGCGAGGGCAAAGGCGGGGATACTGCATCCACCTTCCAGTTTTCTCAAAAATGCCCGTTCGGCTAAGAGCTGGAATTCGGTTTCGGTATGGTTGATAGCTTTTCTAATTGCCTCTTTCGCTTCGGTAGATAAATTGGTATGGGCTTCAATCGCCACCGTTCCTTGTCCCACGGCAGGGATGAAGTTGTTGGTGGGGAATTCATGGATGACCATTTCTTCGTAACCCATTCGGTGAACACCGGCATAGGCGAGCACCAACGCATCACACAAGCCATCTTCCATTTTTTTGATTCTGGTCTGGAGGTTGCCTCGCACATCTACCACCTTCATGTTGGGGAGGTATTTTTTCAACATAGCCACTCGGCGGACGGAAGAAGTCCCTAAGGTGAGTGGTTTTTCTGGATTAAAAGAGGTGGTTTTAGAAACCAGTACATCGTGTATTTTTTCCCTTTTGGAAAATGCAATAAGTTCGAAGCCTTCTGCCAAGCTAGATTGAACATCCTTGGCACTGTGTACCGCAATATCGATATCGCCGCTAATCAATTGATCTTCTAGCTCTTCGGTGAACACGCCTTTGCTCCCAATTTTTGCCAAGGTGCGGTCGAGGATTTTGTCTCCTTTGGTTTCAATTGTGATGATTTCTGTTTCCAAACCCGATTTTTGCAAAAGCTCTTCCACATAATAGGCTTGCCAAAGGGCGAGTTTGCTGCCTCGAGTCCCTATTTTTATCTTTATTTCTGACATCAATGTAAATTAAGTTGCCTCACCTGTTTTACTATCGACCTGCATTTCCATTTATTTAGGTTTTCCCAGTTGCTGGTTTCTAGTTATTGGTTACTGTTTTCTTTATTATAAAATATCCTTGATACTGAATATGATTTTCAATCAATTTTCATTTCATTTTCCACAAAGCTAATTATTTCTGGCAAGTGTTCGGGGTGGAACCAGCGAATGCCCTCCTCTTTTCTGAACCAAGTCATTTGACGCTTGGCATAGCGTCGGCTGTTTCGCTTCAAAAGCCGTACGGCTTCCTCCCAATCATGTTTTCCATCTAGAAAATCAAAAATCTCGGAGTAGCCTACGGTCTGTAGGGCATTTAACTCTTTGAAAGGATAAAGGGATTTTGCCTCTTCGAGCAAACCCGCTTCCAGCATCAGGTCCATGCGGAGGTTTATGCGCTCATACAGCTCTTCCCGAGGTCGGTCCAGCCCTATTTTTATAATGTTGAAAGGGCGTTCTGCCTTCTTTTTGTTTCGGTAGGAAGAAAAAGGCTTGCCCGTTCCCCGTTTCACTTCCAAACTTCTGAGAACTCGCTGAGGATTGCTTTTATCAACTTCGCCATAATATATAGGGTCAGTAGTTTCTAGTTCCTTTAGCAGTTTCGCCAAGCCGAATTCTTTTATTTCCTCATTTAGCTGCGCCCGAATATTAGGATCAATGTCTGGAATTTCGTCAAATCCTTCACACACTGCTCTTATATACAACCCCGAACCTCCGGCTAGGATGGCAAAGTTTTTCTTCTCGAATAGCTTGTCGATCTCTACCAAAGCATCCTTTTCAAACTGTTTTGCATTATATTCTTGAGAGACTGGCAGAAAATCGACCAGATGGTGCTTGGCTTGGGCTAGCTCCTCGGGGGTAGGTCGGGCAGTGCCAATGTTCATTTCGTGGTAAACTTGCCTCGAATCAGCATTTACGATCTCCGTATCGAAATGCTGGGCAAGCTGGATGCTCAGGGAAGTTTTTCCGCTGGCAGTAGGGCCACAAATGACGAGAAGGTGTTTTTGGGGCATGGTTGCTTTTCTTTTTTTGTAAAGGTAGCAAATCAGGAAAGAAACAGTTTTGAGATTTTAATGAAGCCTCGGGCTGTTGACCAGGGGTAGATTTTCAGGATTAATTAATGAGGGGCGAAAGTTCCAGTCGAACATATTCTAGCATAACTTTGCCAAATGGCTAAAAAACTAGCAATTGATATTGGAAATACATTTTCGAAAGCGGGTTTATTTGAAGGCGAAGAGCTTTTGGAAGTGAAAGAAAGGTTAGGAAAAGTCGATTTATTGTGTTTTGTGAGAGATATTCGACCAGATTTTGTAATTATTTGCAACGTTGGGGGCGGAAAATTGAATTTTTTTGAAGAAATTGCAGATGATTTTCAAATCACTTATTTGGATTACACGACTCACCTGCCTATCCAAAATGATTATGCTAGCCCTAAGACGTTGGGGATGGATCGAATAGCAGCTGCTGTTGGTGCATATTCATTATACCAATCACAATCAAACCTTATAATCGATTTAGGGACATGCGTTACCTATGATTTTATCACAAAGCAAGGCGTGTACAAAGGAGGGCGGATATCGCCAGGCATGCGATCGAGGTTTAGGTCTATGCATGAATTTACAGGCACGTTGCCTATGATAGAAAATGCAGAGGCAGAGTTGAATGTAGGCAACGATACGAGGTCGTGTATGATAAGCGGGGTGGTGAACGGACTAAGAGCAGAAATAGAAACCTGCATAACCGATTTTAAAAGTGAATTTGGAGATTTTAACGTCATCTTGTGTGGGGGCGATGCAAAATTCTTTGAATCTAGGATAAAACGAAGCATCTTTGTAAATCAGCATTTAGTACTACACGGGCTGAATCGAATTTTAGAAACAAATGATTAGAAAGAATATAGTTATTATTTCACTGGTATTGTGGGGTTCTGTGTCAGTTTTGGCTCAGGGGGCAAATTCACCTTACTCTATCTTAGGACTAGGGCATTTACAGCACATGGGCAATATTGCCAATAATGGAATGGGTGGTATTGGTGTAAGCAATAGCCATGCTTTGCAAAGCAATACATTAAACCCTGCCAATTTGGTGAGCAATAAAATTGTTTATTTTGATGCTTCGATGATGGGTGAGTTTAGGCAAACCGAGCGTGGAGACAGCAAACAAACTGACTTTGGAGGCAATCTTATGCATTTGTCATTTGGCTTTCCCGTAACTAGAAACTGGACTATGGGGTTTGGGCTTAGGCCGGTCACTTTGGTGAATTATGAGATTTCAACTTATGAAAAGCTCCCTAATACACCAACATTCGTAGAATATGAGTATTTGGGGGATGGTGGAATTACCCAAGCTTATTTTTCTAACGGGATAATGTTAGTAAAAGGGCTTTCGGTAGGATTAGAAGCGACCTATAATTTTGGCTCTATAAATAGGCAAACCCGCTCTAACCTCGACGATGGATCTAATGAATATACAGTAGGTATTTTTAATAGAAGGTCTTTCTCTCAAATTACTTTTCTGCCAGGAATTCGATATGCAGCGCAAGTAGGAGAAAAGTTTTTTGTAAATTTGGGAGGAACGTACAAAATGTCTACTGAGTATGCTGTGAGAGACTTTGAGGCCATTGAAAGAAGAAGTGCTTCTTCAGATGCCCGAATAGTTTCCGATACGCTCATGGATGTGAGAAGTAAGGTGAAAATGCCTTCGGCACTGAACATGGGTGTGAGTATTGAAATACCTTATAAATTTGTTTTTGGAGTAGATGTTTCACTTCAAAAATGGACGGACTTCACAGAGACGGATGGGGCTAATCCTTATAAAGATGCAATGGAAGTGAGGAGTGGTTTAGAATGGACACCTGACTACACATCAGTGTCCAGTTACCTCAAAAGAGTGTCTTATAGAATAGGAGGGGCTTATAAAGAGCTGCCTTATGAGTGGAATGATAAGGTATTGAATGATTATAGTGCAAGCATGGGAATGTCTTTTCCTATGGGTAGAGGATACTCTACATTGAATCTTGCGCTTATTTATGGTGTTTTAGGTAATGGTGATAATACTTCGATCAAAGAACAATATGCGAGGTTTAATTTTGGCCTCACGATTAACGATCCAAATTGGTTTATAAGACGTAGAATAAATTAAAACGAGCACAATTATGAAAGTCAAATCTTTTTTAGCCCTAGCAGGAGCTTTATTGTTTTCATTCCACCTCATGGCACAGAGTCCCGATGATGGATGGAACTGGGGATCAGACCCAGGCACTGCCAAAGAAAAAAATGTATTGTACAACGATGCCATGACAATGGGCGACTTTGAAGGGGCCGTTGCTCCCTTTGAATGGTTGTTGACCAATACCCCAGATCTCAATAAAGCGATCTACATCAATGGAGTGAAATTGTACAATGAACTTCTTGATAAAGCAGAAAAAGCGAAAGACGAGGAGAAAGTTAGAGCTTATCAGGATAAAATTATGTCGCTTTATGAAGACCGTATGAAGTATTATGGTGAAGAGGCTGATATTACTGACAGGATGGGTAGGATTGCCTATTTCTACTGGAAAGATAGAAAAGACGATGCTGAAAGATGGCCAAGGATGCTTGAGCTTTATAGCAAAGCAGTTGAGCTAAAGGGAAATGATGTGTATCGTAATAACTTGATCTTTTTGATGCTTGCGTTGGTGAACAACAAAAAGAACTTGACCGAAACTGAGATTTTGGAGCAATACGATAAAATGAGTGAAATAATTGAGTACAACATCAAAAATGACCCTAAGCCTGATGCTTGGAAAAGTACTCAAGATAAAATTGATGGTTTACTTAGCAAGGTTATTACCATCGATTGCGAATTCGTAAGAACAAACTTTAAAGACAAGGTTGAAAACAACCCAGAAGATATCAAAACGTCTAAAAGGGCTTTCAAATACATGCTTGCTGATGGGTGTACTGACGATCCCTTGTTTTTGAAAGCAGCAGAAAATATTTTCGATGCTGAGCCAGATGCGGGTATTGCCAACTATTTCTCTAAAAAATACTTGAAAGACAAAGAATACGATAAGTCTATCGAGTGGAAGCAAAAAGCATTGGAGCTAGCTGGTGATGATGCAGCTATGAAAGGTGAGATTCAAATGGATATAGCTAAAGTTTACGGTGTTCAAGGTAGAAAATCACAAGCAAGAGCTGCAGCGTATGAAGCATTGAAAGCTGATCCTAACTTAGCATCAGAAGTTTATTCTTATATAGGTGACTTGTACTTTACTAGTGGCAATGACTGCAAAGAAATGAACCCTGTAAAAGCTAGAGCGGTTTATTTGGCAGCATACGACATGTACCAAAAAGCTGGTAACAGTAGTAAAATGGCTCAAGCTCGTGCCCAGTTCCCTTCAATGGGTGAAATCTTTACTGCTACTATGAGCGAAGGTGATGCTATAGAAGTTGGTTGCTGGATTAACACTACAACTACTATCAGGAAACGTCCAAAAGAATAGTCCTGATTCTAAATATTTAACAAAGGCGCTTGGTACTACACCAAGCGCCTTTGTTGTTTTTATAAGAAGTGCATAAAGTATTTCCAAAAGGATATTGTCGATAGTAAGAATCAAATTTCTTCTTCTAATTTTGCATTCTCCTTGTATTATTTGTCTAAGAACAACAGACGAACGGTTTAAAGGAGTCGTATAAATTAAAATAATACGTTGAGGCAGTCTATATATGGATGTTCCCCATAAATTAAAAGATCGAATTTGTGTAGATAGAAATGAATAAGAGAAAAAGATTGAATTTGAAAAATATAAGTTGGCTTTGCCTCATGGTATTTGCCTTTTTGGTTTCATGTGAAGAAGAATCGGTGGATAAGCAAGAGATAGTTGAAGAGTTATCAGATAGCCTACCTGTTAGGGTTTTTAACGACGTATCGATGCTCTACAGCCAAAATTCTATGGTAAGGCTCAAACTTGAGGCTCCTATCCAAAACCAGTACGAAAACCAAGATGAGGATTACCCAGAAGGATTATATCTTGAAATTTATGATTCCCTAGGAGTAAAGACAACCTCGTTGGTGGCAGATCAAGGGAAGCACGATGTAAAGTCACATAAATTCAGGGTGAAAGGGAATGTGGTTGTGATTAACTTTGTAGAAGGAACCAAACTTGAAACAGAGGTGCTGAATTGGGATCAGGCAAGTGAAACCATCTATACGGATACGCTTACACCTGTTGTAATCACTACCCCGAAAGACGTTATAAATGCCAATGGTCTAACTGCCAACCAAGATTTTTCCGAATATGAAATCACAGGCGGAGTAACTGGTATTTTTACCCTCAAAGACGAATAAGCTCCTAATGAATACACAACTCTTTTTTTTCTCTATTGCGGTAGTGCTTTTTATCATAGGCGTACACCAAACGTTTTATTATGGTTTGCGGGAAAGCTATTGGGCTTATATGCTTAGTTTAGGTAGCTTTTTTTACTTTCTCTACAAAAAGGGGCAGGAAAAAGAAAAGGATGAATCAACTTCAAATGCTACCAAAAAGAAGGGTGAAAAATAGCTTTTGGTTATGTCATTGCCTCTAATGATTTTTTTCTTGCGGCAATAGCCTAAAGCTGAATTTGCTAACTTCACACCAAATTATGACTTGTGGCTTTATTTTCAACTACTTCTGCCACACATCAAAAGAAATTTTATGAAAACCTATCTCAGGATATTTTCCTTTGCCAAGCCTGTAGCGAAATACGCTATACCTTATTTTCTGTTTTCCATTATAGCCACAGTTTTCAGTGTATTGAATTTTACACTGTTGAAACCGCTATTTGATATGATCATTGGGAAAGTAGATGTAGCAGTATTGGAAAAGCCAGCTTTTTCATTGAGCATTGATTACTTTATTGATCTTTTTAATTTTTACCTGGGCAACATTGTGGTCGAGAATGGGCCCCTCGATGCATTGAAATTTGTATGCTTGGTGATGATCGTTTCAGTACTGCTTTCCAATGTGTTCAACTATATTTCCATAAGGATACTGGAAGATTTGAGGGTCAATACCATCCAAAATATTCGGAATGAGATTTACTTTAAACTCGCAAACCTAAATATTGGCTTTTTTTCCAAAAATAAGCGTGGGGATATCGTATCGAGGGTTTCTACAGACGCTTACGAAGTAGAATCATCCATAGCCGATAGTTTTAAGGCGATTTTGAAAGAACCCATGGCAGCCTCAACTTTTTTTATAGCCATGTTGATTATTTCGGTTAAGCTTACCCTGTTTACTTTCTTGGTGATCCCTATTGCAGGGGGAGTTATAGCCTACATCATCAAACTCCTGAAAAAAGATGCGGAAAATAGTCAGGAAAGTTTAGGGAGGCTTATTAGCATTATCGATGAAACATTGGATGGTGTTCGCATAATCAAAGCTTTCAATGCGATTGATTATGTGCAGAATAAATTTTTAAAAGAAAATGAGTATTACTCGAATAAGACGCGCGCACTTGCTTACAAAAGGGAGTTGACCTCTCCAATTTCCGAGTTTTTCGGAGTTATTACCGTTGCTAGTATTGCCTTTTATGCAGGTAGCTTAATTATCAGCAACGAATCGGGGTTGGATGCCAGCCAGTTCCTTGTGTATATCGCATTGTTTTCACAAGTACTCAGGCCCATTAAATCGATGACTTCGGCTATAAGCAGAATCCAGCGAGGCTTGGTGGCAGCAAGAAGAACTTTTGAGCTATTAGATGCTGAAAATGAGATTGTAGATAACCCAAATGCGAAAACAATCCAGTCTTTTGATACGTCGATTAAGTTTGAAAAAGTTGGCTTTGCCTACGAAACTGCTAAGGTGCTGGATGGAATTGACTTTACCTTAGAAAAAGGAAAAACGATTGCGTTGGTAGGTCAGTCGGGAGGAGGAAAATCAACCATTGCCGACCTTATTCCACGATTTTATGATATTCAGGAAGGAAAAATATTGATTGATGGGAAAGATATTCGAGATATCAGCTTGGATTCATTGCGTGAGCAAATGGGAGTAGTTACCCAAGAATCGGTGCTGTTTAACGATACTATTTTCAATAATATCGCTTTTGCTGCGCCAGATGCAAGTCTTGAAGATGTTATCCAGGCAGCAAAGGTAGCCAATGCCCATGAGTTCATTATGCAGATGGAAAATGGCTATGATACAATGGTAGGTGACCGAGGTATGAAGCTTTCGGGTGGGCAACGCCAACGAATAAGCATAGCAAGGGCTATTTTTAAAAATCCTCCTATCCTCATTCTCGATGAGGCTACTTCTGCCCTCGATACCGAATCTGAAAAATTGGTGCAAAGTGCCCTCGAAAACCTGATGAAAAGCCGAACCTCATTGGTGATAGCCCATAGGCTCAGTACCATCCAAAATGCCGATGAGATTTTGGTGTTAGATGGTGGGAAAATCATTGAGCGAGGGCTACATTCGGAGCTGATCTTGAAAGACAATGGTACGTACAAGAAGCTCACAGAACTTCAGTCGGTGGACAAGTAAATAAGAGCTTTCTACTTTTCTTTCAAGTCTTTGAAAATGGCTTTGCCCAGATGATAACCTAGGTTTACGGGAACAGCGTTGCCAATCATTTTGTACCCTGCTGCAAGTTTTTTGTAGTGAAAAATAAAGTCATCGGGGAAAGTTTGGATACGTGCGCATTCTCTCACGCTTAGGCGGCGGTAAAGGTGCTCAGCTCCTTCTTTAAACTTTTGTTTGTCCTTTTCCACCTTCACCATTTTAGGGGCTTGGGGGTGCAAAGGAGCATGCCTTCCGCCTGCTTGAATAGTGAAGGAAGGCTCATCCCAACTTCTCACCCTGTTTCTTGATAAAAAGATGGAGGAGAACCCTCCAGTCATGTACTCGTGGTTTGGGACTTGGCAGCTTGCCTCGTTAGTGTAGTTTTTTTCTAATGCAGGGACAACATTTTCTTGTAGGTCGGCAATCGCATCGCCAAGTTTTGGTTGTTTGGAAAGTGGAGGAGGGAAGTTGAATTCTATGCCCAAATCGGCTCTGTATCCCACAAAAATCACTCTTTTTCGTTCTTGGGGCACGTCATAATCTTTGGCATTGAGCAATTGGAAAGAAAGTGTATACCCAGCTTCTTTAAACATGTTTTTGATGTTTTCCAAGGCTGTATTGTGCCTTCCTGCCAGCATTCCTGAAACGTTTTCTGCCAAAAAAAACTTAGGTTGCTTGTCTTGAAGTATTCGGATAAACTCGAAAAACAGCTGACCTCGCTTGTCGGAAATTCCCCGGAGAGCGCCTGCTTCGCTCCAGCTTTGGCAAGGAGGTCCGCCGATTATCCCGTCGCATTCAGGTACTTCTTCTGAGGTTATTTGCGTAATGCTCCTCCTGTCCAATTGAGTGTGAGGATGGTTCTTTGCATACGTTTCCCAAATTTCTTTGTCGTATTCATTTGCCCACACTACATCAAACCCAGCTTTGGTAAACCCTAAATCCAACCCGCCTGCACCCGCAAAAAAAGAAACTACCTTCATATCCAACTTTTTTGGGCAAAAATAAAATACTAAAGCTCATTTTGGAAATAAAAATAAGAGCAAGCCTAAATGATGCAAGGTGCTTCCGGCTTTACTGATGCAACAAGTGCTTATAGTAGTCGTTGCTATAGTGTGTTATCAAATAAAGGTTTATGCCATTTCAAGCTTATTTTGATGGTCCAGATAAATACGATGAACAGTTCGTGTTTTACAAAGAAGGAGGCTCTCCGCACTTGCTCCAAAAGCTTCTTCAATTGCTAGAAGTAAATAAAAATGAGCTTTTGGAGGTCAACTTGTGTTGGTATTTGTTCAATAACCAAGTTCTTCATTCGTACCTCAAAAAACTAGCTTCAGAAGGTGTGAAAGTAAATGTGATCACCATTCCACTAGAAGGCTATGATGCGGGCAAGCCTCAAAAATTAACAGCTTTGCATTCAGGAAAAAAATCTGCTGAAGCGTATGCTAAATATGATTTGGCCAAAGAGATCTTTAAAGAGTATTACCATTCTGAATACGCCTCAAATTATCGAATTTACTTTTTCCCCCACATGTACGTCAGAAGTGAGCGGGTCAAAAAGTTTTCCAGAGGCGCATTCCCTTATTCTTTACATACAAAGGCCGCTTTTATCAAGAAGAAAAATGGAAGCTTGTTAGCGCTAAGTTCTTCCAATTTGGCTGTGAGGGATTTGGTGAAGTACGAGTCTTTGGTAGTATTGGAAAATGAGCAGCGGTACGTGGAAAGTTTTGAGCGGTTTTTTGACGACCTAAAAAATAATAGCATAGATATTAAAAACTATAAACAGGAAGGAGTGAGTGCTTCTCACAGTTTTAGGTTTTTGCCACCTAAGAGCAACTATCTTGCCCATTTTTCATCGCCATTTTACAGAAATTCTGCGATACAAATGGAGCAGGAGTTGCTTTCTGTTTTGTCGAGAGCAAAGAGAAGGATCATCGTGTGTGCCCAGCATTTGGCTGCCTTTAATTTCCGAGACCATAAACATGGAAAGTTGCGAGGGGGAATATTGGGGGCAGCTATTCAGATGGCTAAAAAAGGAGTGGAAGTTACCTGCCTTTCTCAAACATTTGCCTCGGAAAATGAAGTTGACTCAGTGGGAAAGAAGCTTGGGGAATACCGTAAGCCAGCGAATACAAGTCATTTCAAAGCTTTCTTTTCCGAATTAGCTTTTTCTCCTAATACAGCTTATTATGTGAATAAGTATTGGCATTCAAAATTTATTATAGTCGATAACTTATTAGTGTTTTGTAGTTACAATTTTACTCCTACCCAGTTCATTTTTTTGGAGAAGGTGAAGATTAACAGTTTTAAAGAAATGCCTAATTGTAGGTATAAAGGAACGCATTGTGAAGTGTCGGCTCATGTACTGATCGACGATGTGTCCATAGTGAAGCAGTTCATCAATAATCTTGCTTCTGTTTTGAAAAGCAAGGAAACGTTGAAGGTATTGTAAATATAAAAGCCACCAGTATTCTGATGGCTTCCAAAATGCAATTGGAATTTGAGAAAGACTATTGTTCTAAAACTCCCTTCAAGTTTGTTAATCCTTTTTCCAAGTCGTTGCCAATCATTTCTTCCATGTTCATCAGCGGAATCATGAGGTTCATAGGGTAGTCCATATGGCCGTGAAATCCCCATTTTACTTTAGTTTCGGTAGGGGAAACCGCCTCGGTGATCATATAAGCGGGCTCGGTCGCTTCAAAAGGCTCGAAGAACCGTAGCTCAAAATCGATTCTCTCTCCCTCGGTGATTTTGATAATTTCTTGTTCACCTCTGCCAACTTCGGGATGGTCACTATCCCAAGTTGCTACAAAACCAACTGTACCGTCCGTGCCTTTAAATTCCTTTTTCATGTCGGGATCCATTAGTTGCCAAGTACTGTATTTGTCTTGATTTTTCAAGTATTTTACGTAGTCAAAAACTTCGGCTTTGGGTAAGTTAACAGTAACCTCCCGCTCCACTGAATAATCTTTTTTTACAACGGCAGCAGCAATGAGAACTAGTGCAACAACACCGAAAATCACAAATAGTAATCCTTTTAGAATTTTCATTCACAAAAGTTTTTAGGTTAAAGAAGTGTCAGTAGTATGCCTCGTAATCAGTAGGAATGGTGTCCCAATTATAATTGATTTTCTTATGCAAGGCAATTCTTTTTAGCTCAATGATTTAAATGATAATGTGGGTAACTCTATTTGTTGATTAATACACTCATAAATGAAAATGAATAAGTGGCTTAAGATTGTGAGAATTTCCTGAGTTGTTCATTTTGAGTTTTTTTCTACTTTAGACAACTTTTATTTGTGAAGCGGTAAATTTCTTCAAACCGTGACTCTTTTTAGTATGAGCTTTTTGCATAAGGCAGATTTTTATCACAAATAACCCACAAAAAATGAAAAGACGAGATTTTATTAAAATATCTGGTGCTGCTTCAGCTATAGTAGCCTCAGGAATTCCCCTTTATTCTCAACCTTCGCTTCAGTCCATCACAGCCTCAAATATTCCTAGATGGAGAGGGTTTAACCTTTTGGAAATGTTTACCGAACATGGCAACTCCCCTTTTAGAGAAGAGGATTTTGAGATAATGGTAGATTTAGGTTTTGATTTTGCCCGTATCCCCATGACGTATTGGAACTGGAGCAAGCCAGACAATTGGATGGAAATAGATGAAGATGAGTTGAAGAGGATAGATGATGTGGTAGAGCTTGGAAAACAATATAATGTGCATATCAACTTGAATTTGCACAGGTTGCCTGGCTACTGTGTAAATCGTGCTGATATGGAGCCGCATCTTTTGTTTGGAGAGGACAAAAGTGGGAGGCAAAAAGCCTTAGAAGCTGCGAAATATCATTGGAGGATGTTAGCCAGGCGATATAAGGGGATTCCTAATAGAGAACTGAGTTTCGATCTGTTAAATGAACCTCCTTTTTCAGATTCGGAGGCGATATATGTTGAAGTTGCTAAAGCGTTGGTTGCTGTAATTAGGGAAGAAGATCCAGAAAGATTGATAGTGGCAGATGGGTTAGATTTGGGGCAAACACCTGTGATGGGCTTGGCAGATGTTGGATTGGTGCAAAGTACACGGGGGTATTTGCCAAAGGCAGTGAGTCATTATACAGCTACGTGGGTACCCGAAAATGAATTTGAGACAAAGGAAATACCTATCTGGCCTTTGCTTGATGACAAGGGAAATACTTGGGATAAGGAGAAATTGAGGGGTGAGTTCATCGAAAAATGGAAGCCTTTGACCGAAAAAGGAGTGAAGGTACATGTGGGCGAATGGGGAGTTTATAAAAACACACCGCATGATGTAACCCTTGCTTGGATGGAAGACGTACTTTCCCTCTGGAAGGAGGCAGACTGGGGGCAGGCGCTTTGGAATTTACGGGGTGATTTTGGAATTCTAGACTCTGGAAGAAAAGATGTGGTCTATGAAAATTATAAAGGGCATAAGTTAGATAGGAAAATGTTAGAGCTTTTGAGGAAGTATTAAGCTTGAACCAATTTATAGAAAAAGCCTATTCTAGTTAGCTAGAATGGGCTTTTTCATTTTCTGTCTTCGGGAGCTTTATAATTCTCTGATTCTGATATTTCTGAACCAAACTGGGTCTCCGTGATCTTGGAGGGCAATGTGTCCAACAGCATTTTGCCCATATTGAGGCCATTGAGTGAATTTACTGTTTTGGTATTGCTCTTCCCATTCAGGGCTACCAAATTCGTAATCAACTACCATTGTTCCGTTGAGCCAGTGTTCCACTTTTCCATTGTTTATCACTAGTCGCACTTTGTTCCATTCACCCACTGGTTTTACGGTCTCTTCAGAGCACGATTTCATATCGTAGTTATCTCCGGCACGGTGTGTCTTTATTTTTCCATCTGCATGACCTTCGTTGTCAAGTACTTGCATTTCGGGTCCAGAGTGGTAAGTTGCACCAAGCGTATCGTGTTCCACTACTCGGTACATAATGCCACTGTTGCCATTCTCAGATATTTTCCATTCCAGTTCAAGTTCAAAGTTTTCAAACTTTTGTTTGGTAATAATGTCACCTGCACCTTTGCCTGTGAGTGAGATTACACCATCTTCTTCTTCCCAAATAGGAGAAACATCCTCTTTTTTGAAGTTTCGCCACTTGCTTAAGGGGAGGGGAATCCATTCAGCTTCTGGCTCTGCTTCTTCTGTTGCAACTACTTCTTCTTCGGAATGCTCTTCTGTTTGTGTAGGTTTTGAGCATGAGGCAGCAAAGAGTGCAAATAATGCGATAGTAATGCTGATTTTAACTTGTTTTTTTTTCATTTCATTATCGATTTTATTAAGTGATTAGCTATAAATTTAGTCATGCTAGACAATAAAACTTGGTTTATTTTTAAAAAAATAGGGAGGTCAAATGTTAATACGGTACTTTTAAAAAATGAACATTTGCATCTAAAAGGTACATGTTAATTTTTTTTTTACATAGCGTAATAAATATCCGGTTTTTCGGGTAAGATAACTACTGAAATCTGAAGGTTTGAAAAAAAAGATTTTTCTCTGTTTATTGGTTTTTACTGCTATAATGGTTGTTTTTGAAGCAGAGTGCTTAGGCCAATCTTTAAAGTTGGAATTTGCATTGGATGCTAGCGAAGCTGAATTGCTTAAAAAGTATAGCTATAATGATGTATTTGAAGATTCGGCTAGCTTGATGGATGAGCTATACATACTGGTGGAAATCATAAGAGAAGATGGGTTTCTATTGGCAAATATAGATAGTATAACAAGGAATAATGCTATTTTTCGTGCATTTGTTACTATGGGGAGTCAGTACAAATGGGTAAAGTTGAGAAGAGGAAATGTGCCAGATGCAATGCTGGATAGAGCTGGTTTCAAAGAGAAGTATTTTGATGGAAAAGAGGTCAGTTTGAAGGAGTTGAATAACATGAGAAAAGGCTTAATAACATATGCTGAAAACAATGGTTACCCCTTTGCTTCGGTTGTGTTGGATTCGTTTGAATTGGATGAATCGCATATTTCTGCTTCATTATTCATGACTCCAGGTTCTCAAATCTATTTCGATAGCTTGATAGTGGTTGGTGAGGTGAAAGTGAAAAGGGAATTTCTGACTTCTTACCTTAAAATGAATAGAAAAAGCCTTTTGGGAAAGCAAAGAAGTCCAAAATTATTCAACCAAAACTTGATAGATGCTGTTGAGGAAAAGATCATTTTGACACCTTATTTGAAGATGACAGCCCCGCCATCTGTTATTTTTGAACATCAAAAAGCTTTTGTGAAATTATACTTGGAAGACGAAAAAGCCAGTGAAATAGATGGAGTGGTAGGGCTTTTGCCAAATACAGGAAATGATAACTCCTTGAAAATCACGGGGCAATTTTTGGTTTCTCTTTACAATCCTTTTGGTACTGGAAAAAAAATCTATGCTAGGTGGCAGCATGTGAAAGCGGCATCGCCTGTGTACGAGCTTGAATATCTTCATCCGGATTTGCTGAGGACTGGCGTGGATGTTTCATTTAAGCTAAATTCACTGAAAGAAGACTCTACCTTCAATACGATTGCTTGGTCAGCTGGCTTAGGTTATCCTCTTGGTAATAGGGCATATGTACGTTTTTTTTATGAATCACTGTCCAGTAACGTATTGCAAGAAGAGGGTTTTCAAGTAGCGGGAGCTTTACTTCCCCAAAGGACTAAAACCTCCATTAATTCTTATGGGGTGAGTTATGCTTATACCTCGTTGGATGATCTGTATTTCCCAAAAAAAGGATTGTCTGTTGACCTAGAAGTGCAATTAGGTAGTAAAAACATTATCCCAAACCCCGAATTTGCCGATAGTGTGTATGCAGGTCTTATTCCAAATACAACTCAACTTGGGGCTAAAGGTGAGATGAAGAAATATTTTGGACTGGGGAAGTATTTTTCTGTTTTGTATAGAAACAAAACAGGTGGGCTTCTTAATGAACAGCTTTTTTTGAATGATTTGTATAGAGTAGGAGGGTTGGCTAGCTTGAGAGGTTTTAACGAAAATCAGTTTTTTACTTCTTTTTATTCCGTAAATACATTAGAATTTCAGGCGCATTTCGAGAGGCAATCATTGTTTTTCTTATTTGCAGATCAGGCTTTTATCACTACTAAGACCACCGAGGGGAATGAGACTGATCAGCCGTTGGGAATTGGTGCAGGGATGGCTTTTTCGACAAAATCAGGTATATTTACCTTAGTTTATTCGATCGGTCAAACCAAGAGCGAATCTTTTAATTTTTCAGCCTCTAAAATTCACTTTGGGTTGACAAATAGATTTTGAATAGGAAGTTAAAATTGATGAAAAGTTGCTAGAAACAAGGCAAAAGAGAATATTTATAATTTTTGTGACGGTGCTTTGCTTATTTGTTGTTGGCAAGGCAAAAGCGAACCAGAGCGTGATAGAAGACTTGTCAGAAGATTGGTCTGTTTATGATGTTCGCTTGGAGGGATTTGTTCCTTACCTTTCTGATATTCATAGAAATGTGAAGAGTATTTATATGCCTCTTTCTCTGGATCAATATAGAGGGAATTTACTGAGTATTTCATCTATTGATGGAGCACACCTTTTCTTCAATAACAAACTGGTACAGTTGATGGAAGGAGATGACTTCACTTACTATTCTGTAGATAGTTTATTGTCTGCTCAAAATCAAGGGTTTATACAGGTTGCTATTTATTCTCCCACTTCTTTTGATAACATACCTGCACTTAGAGTGGTAAGTGAAAAGAGCAATGCTTCTGTTGTGAGTATAGATCGGGCTGTTTTTACACCTAACAAGATACAATCTGACTACAATAAAGAATTTGTAGTGATTTTTAGTTTGGGAATTTTGTTTGTGTTTAGCGTAGTCTTACAGAAAAAGAATCCTTTTGGGGGATTGATTGAGATAGGTGCGATTTTAGCCAAGATGTTGAAATCGAAATCAATGCCTGAAAAGTACTCTACAAGATATGTACTCTATTTTTTGTTTTTTTTCAGTTTGAGTTTTTCATTTCTTTTGGTGTTTTTGAGGGAAAGCTCCGATTTGTTTAGAGAGTCTTCCCTAGTGCTCAGTAACTACTTAGGAGGTACACTGTTCCTTGTGAGTACTCAGCTATTTATATTGATATTTGTTTTGATGTTATTAAAGCTATTGATTATAAGGGTTTTATCAAGCCTTTATGGTTTTGCTGGATTGGCTGATATACATACGTTTGAGTATATCTCTTTCACCCATTTTTTTACTACAATTTTTTTGTTGGGTGGGGTAATGCTTAATTTGTTACCAGTAGATATTCCCATGGAAGTAGCTGTAGCTTTGCTATTTGTAGTAGTGTTTTTTAAGTCTCTTTTTATTGTAATGCGAATCAACAGGCTACTTACTTATAAAAAAGTGTATTTATTTTCATATTTTTGCATTACGGAATTCATTCCAATACTTTTTGCATTAAAGTTTTTTATAAACATTTAATTTAGTCGATTAACTAAGAATATAGTTTATGGCAAATTCAGGACTTACGGATTTTGAAAGTAGAGCGAAGAAAGCAGTGAAGTCTATTTTGGTTTCGCAACCCCAGCCCAACAATCCTAATTCACCTTATTATGAGCTTGGTAAAAAATACAATATCAAGGTTGATTTTAGACCCTTTATTGAAGTAGAAGCTGTTTCGACTAGAGAGTTTAGAAAACAGAAGATCTCGATTTTAGACCATACGGCAATCATTTTTACAAGTAGGCATGCTATCGATCATTTTTTCAATATCTGCAAGGATATGAAGATAGAAGTTCCAGCAGATATGAAATATTTCTGCATATCGGAACAAACAGCGCATTACTTACAAAAGTATATTGTAATAAGGAAGCGCAAGATATTTACTGGGAAGAAGACAGCTAAGGATCTTCTGGAAGTAGTAAAGAAACATAAAAACGAAAAGTTCCTTTTCCCTTGCTCAAATATAAGGAAGAGCGATATTCCTGATTTTTTGAAGGAAAGTGGAAGTGAGTTCTCCGAAGCAATTATATACAGAACAGTAGCTAGTGACTTATCGGACTTGGCTGATGTGAATTATGATATAATCGCATTTTTCAGCCCTTCAGGTATTAATTCGCTTTTTGCCAACTTCCCCGATTTTAAACAAAATGCCACCCGAATAGCTGCCTTTGGACCTACTACAGCTAAAGCGGTAAGAGATAATGACTTGTTTTTAGATATTGAGGCACCTATGCCTAATGCTCCTTCTATGACTGGAGCTATCGAACTTTACATTAAAAAGGCGAACAATATTAAATAAGGTTTCTATACATATTCAAGTATATTCCCACTTTTTTTATAAATGCCATGTCATAAAAGTACATGGCATTTTTTTTTTGCGTTATGGGATATATATTAAAAAACAATTTGCCGCATTTTAGATTAAAATATTGAATAAATGTGGCTATATTGATTGCGGAATATTAATTAAACTATGAAAAAGTTACTGTTACTACCAATCATTCTACTTACGTTAACTGCTCTACATGCTCAACAAGACCCGCAGTTTAGTCAGTACATGTTTAACCAACTTTACCTTTCTCCAGCTGCCGCTGGAATTAATGCGGAAGATATTGAGTTCACTGTAATTCACAGATCTCAATGGTTAGGCTACTCACCAAGTTTTGATGATGGCGGCGCGCCAACTACTCAAGTAGCAAGTGCAAGTATGCCTCTCACAAAATATAATCTAGGCTTAGGCCTGAATATGGTTAACGATCAGCTCGGAGCTGAAACCAATCAAACCTTTAGGCTTTCATTGGCTTATCAATTAAAATTGAAGAAGGGTGTTTTGGCACTCGGGGTAAGTGGGGGTATGTATAATTATTCCATTGATTTCGATAAGTTAAGGTTTGTAGATCCAGATGATCCTTTTAATAATCAATCAGGTAAGCAAAGCCAATTTACACCAGATTTTTCCGCAGGTCTTTATTTTAAGCCCAATAACAATAAGTTTTATCTAGGTGTAGGTGTAAACCATTTAAATGAAGCAGAATTTACTTTTGATACTGACGAGGGATATAACACGTTGAAACAACATTTGAATATATTTGGCGGTGTGAATTTGGATCTAAGTAGAACAGTGGTTTTAACCCCATCCTTCATTGTGAAATCGGATATGAATGTATTTTCTTTTGAGGCAAGTGCTATCGCAACATTTAATCAAAAAATATATGCAGGATTATCTATGCGTGAGCTGGAATCGGCCATCGCATTAGTAGGTTTACATTTATTAAAAGATAATAAGTTAAGAGTAGGTTATGCGTTTGATTACACGTTAGAGGCTAGAAATGCTAAAGAAACAACCTCACATGAGATATTATTGACCTATAGACTTAAGGCGTTCACACCTTTTCAACCATCAATTATTAGAACTCCTCGATTCAGGCACGAGTAAAAAATAATTTGGTTTCATTTTTGTATAAGTCCAGATGTCTGTCTTTATAAATTATGAAAAATGTACTTCAATTCAGGTATAATAAAATCATTAAAATTTTGTTAGCCATTTAGTCAATAACTTTCGTTGAATTAGAGCTTAATTTAAATATCATCATGAACAAACTGTTTAATTCCAAAAAGCTTTTTTATTACCTTGCTTTAGTAGTATTACCTTTTCTACAAAGCTGTATTTTCGGTGGGGGCAAAGGTGATAACGGTGAACTAGTAGGTGTACCTGATAGGGAAGGGTTTGAACAAACTATCCCTTATGGAATGACTTACGTTCGTCCTGGTACTTTCCACATGGGGCAAGCCGATGAAGATATCACATCTTCTAAGATAAACTTGAACAAGCAAGTAACCATAGGTGGTTTCTTTATGGATGATACTGAGATTACAAATAATGAGTATCGTCAATTCATTAATACTATGCTAGAAGCATCTGATACTAGTTCTGATTGGACTTATCAAGATGTGATGGCTTCTCTTTATCCAGATTCATTAGTATGGGAAAAAGATTTTACTTATCACTTAGGTGATCCGCTTGTAAGATATTACTGGCAACACCCTGCATTCGATGATTATCCAGTTGTAGGTGTATCATGGTTGGCAGCAAAAGAGTTTTGCGAATGGAGAACTGATTATTTGAACGAATGGAGAGAAGGAGAAGGGATGTTCCCAATGCCTAACTTTAGGTTGCCATCTGAGGCAGAATGGGAATATGCTTCAAGAGGAGGTCTTGACATGGCTAAATATCCTTGGGGCGGTCCATATGTTAGAAATGGTAAAGGTTGTGCACTGGCTAACTTTAAGCCTGGTAGAGGTAATTATTATGATGATGGTTTTTCTTACGCCGCACCGACAGCTGCATATTTCCCTAATGGATTTGGTCTTTATGATATGGCTGGTAATGTTTCAGAATGGTGTGAAGATGCATTCCATCCTGCTAGTTACCCAATCGTTTGGGATTTGAACCCTACTTACTTCGATGATATGGAGTTGAGAAAAGTAGTTAGAGGAGGTTCTTGGAAAGATATATCTTTTTACATAGAAACAGGTACTAGGTCATATGAGTACAGAGATACGGCTCGTTCTTTTATTGGCTTTAGATGTGTGATGACGCACTTAGGACGTTCATCTGGACTAGAATTTTAAATTGAATAAATAAAGCCTATTGGATATAGGTAATATCTGGTTTAAGATAGGCTTCTTTTTAATATACATCTACTATCAGTACAATTTATTTCAATAGTAGGTGCAAATACAAATAAAAATTTTATTCATTAGTAATTAACTTATATACTAAATAAGTTTTGATGCTGTTAATGAAATAAATTATATTGCTTAGTCTTCTATTAAAAGGCTTCATACCTAATTAAGAATATTAACCAACTAGTAACTTTTAAGAAAAATGAGTAAACACAAGGAAACAAAACTTGAATGGTTTTATAGGGTTGTAATTCCTAAAGCAACAAGTGTAGGTGCTTCAGTCGTTGTAATTGGAGCTTTATTTAAAATTATGCACTACCCTGGTGCTGGTATTATGCTCTCAGTAGGTTTGATCACTGAATCAGTTATCTTCCTTTTCGGTGTATTCCAGCCATCACCTCCACCAGAAGCTCACTACGACTGGTCAAAAGTTTATCCAGAGTTAGCTGAAGAAGCTGCTCCAGCAAGTCTCCCTTCTAAAAAGAAAGGTGTAGTGCAAGAAACTCCTGGTAAAGGTGTAGTGGCTTTAGGTGCTATTGATAAAATGCTAGAAGAGTCAAGCTTAGGTCCAGACGTATTCAAAAATTTTGGTGCTGGAATGAAAAACCTAAACGAGACTGTTAGCAAAATCAAAGATGTGTCAAATGTAGCAGTAGCTTCAGATGATTACGCAAGAAGCTTACAGTTAGCTACTAAGAATATAACAGAGCTTAATAAAGCATACTCTACAACTGTTTCTGCGATGAACGAAATGTCAGATTCATCTAAAAACGCAAAAGAATACCATGCCCAAGTTCAAGTTATCACTAAGAACTTAGGCGCATTGAACGCTGTTTATGAGATGGAATTGAAAGATGCAAATAGTCATCTTAAAGCCATGAACAAATTCTACGGTAACCTTACTACTGCGATGGATAGCATGTCTGAGGCTAGCAAAGAATCTCAGCAGTTCAAAACTCAAATTTCGCAGCTTACAAATAACTTGTCTTCACTTAATAAAGTGTATGGCAATATGCTAACAGCTATGAAGGGCTAATTTAAGGTATTATTTAATCATCTAAATCTAGAATATTATGGCAGGAGGCGGAAAAGAAACCCCCAGGCAAGCAATGATAGGGATGATGTACCTTGTCCTCACAGCACTACTAGCTTTGCAAGTAAGTAATGCGGTATTGGATAAGTTCATCTTTATCGACCAGAGTTTGAAACAGTCGGTATTATCGTCTGCTCGAAATAACGACGGTCGTGTATCGGCAATAGAACAACAAGTAGATAAACGAGGTAAAAAGGCTCGTGATGTTGAGGTTTTGAAAAAGGCTAAATTAGTTCAAGCAAAAACTCAAGAAATGGTTGATTACCTTGAGGGTGTTCGTGAAAAAATTACAGAGGTAAGTGGAGGCGTAGATCCAGAGACCAAAAAGTTAACTGGAGCTAAAGATTATGACAAGCAGATGCTTTACACGTTAGGTGTGGAAGGCAAGAAGAATGGTGAAGCTTACAAAATGAAAGAAAAATTAAACGGCTTTGTTAAGGAAATTAATGCTTTACATGCCGATTTAAATTTGACTCCATTAGCGCTTGACGCAAACGAAATTGAGATTTTCAAAAATGATCCTGATCAAAAGAAAAAGGATTTTGCTCAATTAAACTTTGACCACACTCCAGCTGTAGCATGTTTGGCGATTATTAGCCAACTTCAAACGGAGGTCACTAACGCTGGCTCTAAAGCTTTAGAAGTATTGGCTGGTGAAGTAGGGGCAGATGAACTGCGTTTTGATAAAATTATGGCTGTAGTTAGCCCTGAATCAAAAGTTGTTGCTGCTGGTACTAAATATCGTGCAGAGATGTTTTTGGCTGCTTCTTCTTCAACTACCAAACCAACAATGACTTATAATGGCAAAGCAATTAAGGTTGAGGATGGTAAAGGTATCATTGAATTTACTGCAAATGCAGGCTCATATGACAAGGAGAATAAGTCAGTACAAAGGTGGAAAGGTTCAATTACTATTGCGGCTCCTACTGGAGATACAACACTACAGATTGACGAGGAATTTATTGTTGCAAAACCTGTAATTCAAGTTCAATCTGGTTCAGTTCAGGCACTTTATATGAACTGTGGTAATGTTCTTCAAATCAATGTTCCTGCATTAGGCAATGCTTATGCTCCTTCTTTTGCAGCATCTGGAGCTTCGGTTATCAAAGGAGCTAAGAAAGGAGCTGTAACAGTTGTGCCTAATAAAGGAAAAGTTACTTTAAGCGTTTCAAGTGGAGGTAACAAAATTGGTACGGAAAGCTTTAATGTCAAGAGAGTTCCTAAGCCTACAATTAAACTATTAAGCAAGGGAAGACCTGTAGACTTGAAAAATGGAGTAAATGCATCGGGCATGCCTAGGTCATTGACGGCTAAGTCTATTCCTGATGAAGATTTTGCTGCGTTCTTACCTAAAGATGCTCGTTACAGAGTAACTAGCTGGGAAATTAGCCACGCAAGAGGTAGAAGGGCTATAGGTGTTAAAAAAGGTACTTCGGAAACTGTTAACATCAATGATTTTGCTGCGAAAGCAAAACCTGGAGATCGTATTGTTATTGAAATTAAGAAAGTTGCTAGAATGAACTTTCAAAATAAAGTTGAAGACGTTAAGGGTGTTTCTGATATTATTACTATACCAATTAACTAAACTCTAATGAAAGTTTTTATAAAAAACGTTTCTTTGGTTATTGCTTTTGTATTATTAACGAGCTTAGGCTATTCACAGGCTGAATTTGCTAATGATGATAAGGCACCATTGAGCCCACATTCTATTCGTCAAGTAAGAAAAGCTGATGTGATGTATAATCAGTCAGTTTGGTTGAGAGTCGATTTGAGGGAAAAAATGAATGAGCCATTCAAAACAGAAGGTAATCCCATTACAAAAATCATTATTGATGCTGTAAAAGCTGGTATTATCAGACCTTACAAGAATGATTCGTTAGTTACAAGAATGTCAACACAGGAATTTAATGATAACTTGAAAATTCCTGGTGTTGAAGATATGTCTGAAGAAGACGAAGCCATGTTTGGTGGCGGCGGAGATGATTGGGGTGGTGGCGGAGATGCTGGCGGCGGAGATGATTGGGGTGGTGATGCCTGGGGTGGCGGAGATGATTGGGGTGGTGAAGGTGGCGGTGCCGCTGCTGATGCTGCACCTGATGAGTTCTTTGCCAAAGACATGTATATTCTTGAAATTAAAGAAAATAGGTACTTTGATAGGAAGAGAGGTAGAATGTATTACGATATACAATCTATAACCGTAGTAATTCCTGGTGATCTTTATCCTACTGGTATTGAAAAACCAATCGCAACATTCAGTTACAAAGAGTTAGTCTCTAACGTATTTGTAGATAATCCAGCTGCAACTTGGTTTAACCCTCAAAATACAGCCATGCACATGAATTACTATGATGCTTTTGAAATGCGTCAGTTTATGGGCAAAATAGTGAAGTTTGCTAATCCGAAAAATAAATTCATCGATGAAATTTACGATGGTAACCTTAAGTTAGGTTTAGCTAAATCTCAAGAGTTTGAGTATAAGCTTCTCGAGTACGAATCAGACTTGTGGTCAAATTAATTTTTCTTAAAAAAGACTCTGATTTAATAGAAATCCCTCAGAACATTTGTTCTGAGGGATTTTTTGTTTTTAAAACTTCCGGTTTTGATTCTTAGGCTCTTAATCTTTATGATTTATAGATAATAAACAAGAGAATCTCCATTTTATAGAGTAAAAGTCAAAAAAGTTATTATTTAAGTCCGTGTATTTCGACTGTTTCTTTTTCCGCTATGTTTCGACTAGCCATCCGCGATAAAAAATCATTCTATAGCGCTCGACTAACGAAAAAAACTCGTCCAAATACACGTTTACTTATGCCCAGTTACTTAAAAGTAAGGGATGTTGAGCCATTTCAATACTTAAAAAATCCTAACTTTGAGAATAAAGACTAGTTCAAGGTTTATAACTAGTCTTTATTCTCAATTTATCAAAGTTAAAATATGGATTACGTAGCGAAATCACTAGTAAAAATTGTAGGAAATGCCGCTATTGCAGCATACCCACATATAGGTACAGGAGGGAAAGAGGAAGGGGATCAAGCTGCTGTAGATGCTATGAGGGCTGCTTTTGAAGGAATTGAGATTGATGCCATAGTTAGAGTAGGAGAAGGTGAAAAAGATGAAGCCCCTATGCTCTATGTAGGAGAAAAACTAGGTGTAGGAACGGGATTGAAATTAGATATTGCCGTTGATCCTATAGAAGGAACGAGCTTGATGGCTGCTGGAAAACCTAATGCGATAGCTGTTATTGCTGTAACAGAGCAAAATGCTTTTTGGGATGCAGGAGATGCTTACTATATGAATAAGATTGTAGTAGGAAAAGAGGCAAGTGCGGTTATTGATATTAATGCTTCTATTGATCAAAATTTACGAGCAATAGCAAAAGCTAAAGGAAAAAGACTAAATGAGCTAACTATTTACGTACTTAATAAACCTCGGCATAAGGGGCTTATTGAAGAAATTGAAGCACTTGGTTCAATTGTAGCATTACATGATGAAGGCGATGTAATAGGATCGGTATTGGCTCTTATAGATAATGGTGGAGTTGATGCACTGATGGGGATAGGTGGAGCTCCTGAAGCGGTAATAACAGCTGCGGCTGTGAAAGCGATAGGAGGAGGTATGCAGGGTAAACTAGTTCCACAAAAAGATGATGAGAAAGTAAAACTTATTGATTCAGGTATAGACCTTAGTAAGGTATTGTATCTTGATGATTTGATTAACTCAGAGTATGCTGTTTTTGCCGCAGCAGGTGTTACAACAGGTCCTTTACTAGAAGGAGTTTCTTTAGAAAATAATCTTTATAAGACAGAGGTAATCATAATTGATTCTAATTCAGGTATCCATAAAGAATTCTTCACCATTACGCTGAGTGAATGTTAGAAAAACTACCCACGTATCATTATTTTTTCCGAGATAGAATAAAGTCTGTAATCCAAGTTTGAATTTCGGACTTTTGAACCTCATTCGCTCCAGCAAAAGCATGGTTTACATTTTCTAAAAGGTGAAATTCATTTTCGATTCCTAAACTATCTAGTTTTTTCTTGAGCAATTCACTCTGCATAAATGGAACTACCTGGTCGTTATTTCCATGAATAATGAGAACCGGAGGGCAGTTTTTATTCAAATAATAAATAGGTGAGTAGTGGTCAGTAAACTCTTTGGTGAGAGCTGGGTTTTCCTGAGGATCAAAACCAAATAGCAGTTTAGGTAAATCTAAGTGCTCATGTACTGAAGGAGGTAGCTGCTGGAGTACTGCATCAATACTATCGAGTAATTGCATGTGATAGAGGTCATCCAAGTTGTTAGGTCCATAAATATCAACTACAAAATCTAGGTCTACTTTAGGATAGGGCAAGTCAAATTCAGAAGGCTGTGCAAAGGCATTCATCATGGCAATATGGGCACCAGCAGACTCACCAATTACTCCAAAATAATCTAAGTCAAGTTGCAAGTTGTCTGCATTGTTGGAAATCCATTGTATTGCCTCGAAGCCATCTTGAATACATTGCGGAAAGGGTGATTTGTTGTTTCTTGCCAATGTATAAGATGGGCTAATAATAGTGAAGCCATTCTTTCTAAGTTGGTTGATAGCACCGTTGATTCTATTAACGTTAATCGCTTCTTTTCTTCCAGCTATCCATGCTCCACCATGAATAAATAGTACTACAGGGGCCTTCTCATTTGTGTGTGAAGTGGGATAATAAATATCCAACGTATGCTTAGCTGAATAAGGGATATTATAGGCTACTTTCCCTTGAGTAATAGGTGCTTCATTAGCATAAAAGAAAATTCCAAAGCCTATTAAAGGGATGACAAGTAGGGCTGAAATAAATCTAAAAAATAATTTTAATCTTCTTTTTTTGGACATTTAAATTAGATCATGTTTAAAAATTTTAAATAGGCATTTTTTTGATCCTATTAAGTATTATTTGGCAGTTTTGCCATAAAACCCAAGCTTCTTGGCTTTTGGTAGTTTTTTCATAGTCTTTGGACAGCCTCCGGAAGAAATTGAACGTGCCGAATGTCCTCTCGGTGACCCATCTCCACTTGATGGGCACAAAGCCCCTGGGGGTTGGGGGACAAGAGGATATCTCGACCTCTACGCCCCTTATGTTGTCCTCTACCCATCCGGTGAACTTCTTTTTATAGGCCTGGTCTGCCAGGATCTTTTCCATCCTGTGCAGGTAGCCCAAGAGGGGCTCCACCACCCGTTGCCCTATCGTGCCGTCATGCTCGTTGGCGCCAGTGGCGACCACTCCCCATACCAGCCCGAGCGTATCGGTGATGACGTGCCTTTTTCTCCCGTTCACCTTCTTGTTGCCGTCCAGCCCCGTGTCCTGCCCGATAAAAGGCGCGCACTTTACCGACTGGCTATCAATGGAAAGCATGCTCGGGGTCGCCTTCTTGCCCTTCCTCTTGCGCTCTAGTTGGTTGAGTGCCGCGTTCAGCCGAAAAAGCGTGTTGTCCCCCTGCCACTTGCGGAAATAATAGTATACCACATTCCAAGGAGGGCGTCCCTCGCCCGAGAGGCTGCGCCACTGCTGTCCGCTGCGCATGCAGTACAAGATCGAGTCCACCACGTCCCTGAGGTCATATTTGCGTTTCCTTTCCACGGGAAGATATTCTTTTATATATTGCCATTGCCGGGAGGTCAAGCGGGTATATCCTGTTTCCATAAACTTTGTTGTTTCGTCACTACAAAGTTTTAGCCTGCCCGGCTCTTTTCAAAATTTAAACATGCTCTTACTACAGGTTTTAATTTCTACTTCACTTATGGCGTGTATAATTGCAATTTACTACTTTTAGATAAGGTAAAAAAAATGAGGATCCTTGTCCTGATTGGCTTTCTACTTGTTTTTTTCCAAATATTCTCTTACCAATTGAAGACCTAGTCCTACCTCTTTTTCGCAAGATATGCCAAATGTGGATTCCTTTTTATTTTCAGGGAATAACTTCTTAACCTTCTTTTCTTCCATTTCGAGCCAGTATCCCTTACGCAAAAAGCAACTAGTGAATCATTTTTATCCTCTTGGACTGCTTAAGAAACTTGTAGTAGCCTTTGTTTGTGAATTTTATAGTATCTCCAGCTAGACTTCACTTGCGATCGAGCTGGCTTCTGACGAGTTTATTGAAATCATGTACATCGGGGGGCAAAAATGAAGAAGGTGAAAACCTAAAATAAACAAAGAATTTGCCAGTGAAGAGCTCATTTCGTAGCTTTCAATAGAGCAAACGATGGAAGAAAACCCAAAGCTGTTTACGGTTAATTACTCTAGTGATGAGCAAGTTGCTGAAAATGGCTGTTAAGCTAATTTCATAGCACAACATTATTTTATAAATACAGTAAAAAACCAAGTTTCTTCAAGCTTGGTTTTTACTTATGAGGAGAGTGAATACTAATAATCGTCCCCTTCGTCGTCATCAAAGTCTGATGGGAGCGAGAACATACTGCTGAGCAAGTCAGAAAAATGTGTTTTACTTGTGAGGAATTTCTTGCTGAGCATAGAATATTCTGCCAAGCCATGAAGGGCAAACTCCATCAAGAATACTTGTTCGGCTTCTGGCTTATCAGGGAACTTCTCTTGTATCATTTCTTTCAAACCAGGTACGGAAAAAAGAGCCGTTTTATATTCCTGATTTTTAGCATCATTCACTATATCCAATTCTTCGCCATCACCAAACCACTCCAAAATAGTTTTATAGCTATTTTTCTTCTCCTTTTTCTCTTTTTCTGGATCGGGGAAATAATTTAAAAACTGAGTTCGGATCGCTTTGCCTACCAAGTTTTGGGCAACTATTCCCGCCCCCTCTTGCTCACCCTCATACACCAATTCTACCTTACCGGTAATGGCTGGAACTACTCCCCAAAAGTCGGAAACCCTCAAATGGGTCTGACTATCAGCATTTACCAAGCAACGCCTTTCCGCTGAGCTTATCAGGTTTTCAAAAGCCGAAATAGTTAATCTGGCAGAAACCCCACTTTTTTCATCAATATACTCACTTTCCCTCGCCTCTATCGCAATTTGCTCTATCAGGTCTTTGGCAGTTTCGTTTACCGTAACCATCTCCTTTTGCTCTGGCTTAATATCGGCTTCTTGGCTGGTGATCAACTTGCCTATTTCAATCGATTTTGGATAGTGGGTAATAATTTGACTATCAATCCTATCTTTCAGCGGGGTAACAATACTGCCCCTGTTTGTATAGTCTTCTGGGTTGGCGGTAAACACAAATTGGATATCGAGCGGGAGCCTGAGCTTAAACCCACGTATCTGGATATCTCCCTCTTGCAAAATATTGAAAAGAGCAACCTGGATCCTTGCTTGCAAATCGGGCAATTCGTTTATTACGAATAAGCAACGGTTGGAACGAGGAATAAGACCGTAGTGAATCACCCGTTCATCAGAGTAAGGTAATTTCAAACTTGCCGCTTTTATGGGATCCACATCGCCTATAAGGTCGGCTACCGAAACATCTGGTGTTGCCAATTTTTCATTGTAACGTTCTGAGCGGTGCATCCAAGTGATCGGAGTATGATCTCCATGCTCTTTAATCAGATCTCTTCCATATCTTGAAAGAGGCTGCAAAGGATCGTCGTTAAGTTCCGAGCCTTCTAGCACAGGAGTGTATTCGTCTAATAAGTTGACCATCATGCGGGCAAGTCTTGTTTTTGCCTGCCCCCTTAAGCCCAAAAGACTAATGTCATGCTTCGAAAGGATTGCTCTTTGCAGGTCAGGAACTACCGTTTCTTCATATCCGTGAATTCCCTCAAATACATTTTCCCCTTTCTTAAGCTTACTTATCAGGTTTTGCCTCAACTCCTCTTTTATAGTTTTGGGAGCATAGCCGGCCGCTTTTAGCTCTCCCAAGGTTTTTATTTTGTACAAACGTTCGTGTGGAATATCCTCGTAGTTCATCTACCTTTATTTATCGTCTTAGTTCAATTTTGAAATCTATCCTTCTGAAAAAGTGTAGGTCAAGAGTTTTTTGGAAGAATATCTTCAACGTATAACCGAGGAGTGGTTTAAAGGTTTTTGAGTGGGTGAAATATTTAGAACCGTTGCGAGGAGATAATGATGTTCTACAGTTATGCTATGGCAAAGTAGCTTGAATATCTAGAACACCACCCCAATAAGAAATGCCAAAGCGAGGGCTGTTCCCACAATTACAGAAATTGCTTCTTTTCCCTTTCCTCCATATTTACTCAAAATCAACACCGAAATGATAAGCTGGGCTGTGAAAATACAGAAAGCATAGATAAAAAAAGGAATCCAATTGAAGGCGGAAAGCATCCAATCGAAATTGTAATAGCCCTCATCTATAAAGAAAAGAAACAGGGTGATGAGAACTGAACTAATGAGAAGCAAAGCGATATTTTCGCCTTGTCTATTCGTTTTTGAAACACTTGTAGTCATAGTAACTGGGCTTTAGCTAAAGTATTTTTAAACTTTCAATTCTTAACAAGATAGGGGGTTTGTCTTGAATAAACTACTCATATCTCAGCGATTTTGTTGGGTTAGAAAAAGCTGCACGCAAGGCTTGGGAAATTACCGAGAGTAGGGCAATGAGCAGGATAAGGATGCCTGGGAAGGCAAAAAGCCACCAGCTCATGGGTGTTTTGTAGGCAAATTCTTGTAGCCATTGGTTCATTAGAAAATAAGAGATGGGTGCGCCGAGCACGAAGCCTATCCCCACAAGCTGGGTAAAATCTTTGGAGAGCAGAAGCAGGATATTGGGAATAGAAGCTCCCAATATTTTCCTTATCCCTATTTCTTTGGTACGCTGCAAGGTGGTGAAGGATGCTAGTCCAAATAGTCCCATACAGGCTATAAGTAAGGCGAGGGAAGAAAAGACCAAGAATACTTTTCCAAATAGAATATCACTTGCGTAATTTTTATTGAAATGCTCGTCGAGGAAAAAGTACTCAAAGGGTTTTTCGGGGAAATAAGATTTCCACAGGTTTTCTACACTGGAAATGGTGTTGCCGAGCTCCGAAGTGCTTACTTTCAGCGAGTAGTAACGGTGATAATCGCCTGTCATACGGAAAATCAGCGGCTCAAAATCGTGCTGTAACGAACTTTGGTGATAATTTTTGAGTACGCCAACTATTTGGAATGTATCGCCCCAAAAGTAGAGCTGTTCGCCCATCATTTCATTGTAATCCTCAAAACCCAAATATTTTGCCCCCGCTTCGTTGAAAAGGACTGCATCATTATCGTTCGGAAATTCTTCCGAGAAACTTCTGCCTTCGGCTAGCTCCAGCCCAAATACCTCTACAAAATCATAATCTACAGCCATTACCCTATATTGGCGACTTTCTTTTTCATCTTCCGAAACCAAACGGATACCTCCTGCATTCCAACCTGGCGAGCGCCCTGGCACTTCGCTCGAAAAGGTCACTCCCGATATTTTTGGGTTCGTCTGCAATTCTCGTTTATAAGCTTCAGCTCTTGAGAGGTAAGTGGAGTCGCCCCAAATCATGGGGACGTCTAGCACCAAGGTTTGCTCAATATCAACTCCCAAATTTTGCGACTGCATGTATTGAATTTGCTGGTAGACCACCGCTGTACCCACCATCAGTACTACGGAAGCAGCAAATTGGAAAACGACTAGCCCTTTGCGGAGCATAATCCCATGGCGTGAATTCCTCATTTTTCCCTTGAGCACCACCACAGGTTTAAAAGCTGACAGTACAAAAGAAGGGTACATCCCTGCAATGGCGGTTCCTAATATGAACATGGAAATAAGAGTGATCCAAAAGTTAGGCTCGTAAAAGAGTGAGTAGCCCAATTCCCTGCCAATAAGCTCGCTAAAAAAAGGTAAGGCGAGTATGACCATGATTCCAGCCAGCAAAATAGCTAGACCATTGGTCAGGGCCGTTTCCATCATAAATTGATAGACTAAATGCTTTTTATCAGAACCCATTACCTTTCGCACCCCAACTTCCCTAGCTCGGTCTATGGAGCGGGCGGTGGAGAGGTTGATGTAGTTTATCCAGGCAATGACGATTACAAAAAAGGAGATAATAAGAAGAAAATACACCGTATTCCCATTGCCTCCAGGCTCAAACTCGCCAATAAAATCTGAATATAGGTGGATGCTTTCGAGTGGTTGCAAATAGAAAGAAACCGAATGATTGTATTCACCCCAGTTTTCCTTGTTGTGTTCGTTGGCAGCTTTGGTTAGTTTTTCCTCTACCTCAGCAGCATTTTCACCAGGGTTGAGCTTTACATAGTTGTAGAAACCGTCCCAGTCCCAAGCATTTTCCGCACCTTCACCGTTCCAGTCTACCACGGTTGCATAAGAAAAGATCATTTCCCCCTTAAAATGACTATTTTCTGGAAAATCTGGGTAGATGCCCGACACGGTAAACTTATTGTTCCTATTTAGTGCCATGGTCTTGCCAATCGGGTCTTCCTCCCCAAAATACTTTTTGGCGGTTTTCTCTGAAATGATGATAAAATAAGGGTCTTTCAGTGCTGTGGCAGTATCTCCGTGTAAGAGGTTGATAGAAAAAACATCGAAAACAGAAGGTGTGGCAGCATATATCCGTTCTTCTTTTAAACGCTTTTCTTGACCACTGGCATTCACATAACTCATGATACCGTTGGAGCGGCGCAGCCTTACAAATTCTTCAACTTCTGGAAAATTGTCCTTGGCAAACTGCCCCACGGCGGCGCAGCCCGAAACCCATTGGGTAGAAAGCTCCCCCTTGTCGTAGCGGTCTTGCCTTACCCTATAAATGTTTTCCTTGTTGGGAAAAAAGTTGTCGTAGCTCAGCTCAAAGCTTACGTACTGAAGGATTAGCAGGCAGACAGCCATACCAGTGGCTAGCCCTAAAATATTGATAAGCGAATAACCAAAGCGTTTTTTGAGGTTACGATAAGCAGTGGTCAAGTAATTACGGAACATCATGTGTGCAGAGGGGTTGAAATAAACGATACTACAAGTTAGCAGTTACAGCTTCTAAACCATGTACTCTTGAACTAGCGGATGGTTACATCAGATGAGTGGTTATTTTTTTGGGTAGAGAATTTGAATTTTAAAGATATCTCTTCCTTTCTAGCATCTGGCAAGGGAAAGTAAGCGTTGCTATATTAGAGAATGGAAGGAAATAAGGTGGCTTAGAAACGGCAGGTATTTGAGGTTTGTATTGTAAAGCGTTTAGAGCAAACCTTCTTTATCAAGATTTTGTATTCAACTAAAAACCTTTTATCCTTGCAGTCAGAATGAACCTGCATTTACTACTAAAGTGAGAATATTTAATTGCCTCTACTTCAAGAACTACTCACAAACCAGCCTACCAAATCACTAGTATTTTAAAATGAAAAGTAATGCTTGATTAGCATCCAAATATGATGTTTTGGACAAAGGGCTATATACTGTTCAATCGCAAATACACTACTACCACACCTACTGTATGAACTACCAATGGTTTCTTTTCCTATCAGAAAAGAACAAGGAAGAGGTATGCCAATTGATTAAAAAATTATGAAGATAAACTGAAAACTATGCTCAAAAGAACACTGATCTTTTTTGTGCTGATTTTGCTGTTGATGGAAAAAAAAGCGGTTTCCCAAGACCAGTCCGAGTCCTATTTGCGTGAGACGGGATTGTGGTATGGAGCTTATATTAAGGTGAAGCTTAGCAAGAAACTTGGATACTATGGGGAGCACCACCTAAGATTTAAAAATAGTGAGGAAAATCTCCACGATTTTACGGGAATGGTGCGTCAAATCTACAACCGAGCGGGCTTAAATATTTTTTTCAACGAGTATTTTGAAGCAGTTATAGGCCCTACGTTGGTATTGAATTTTACGCCACATCCAGGAGATCCTGAGTACGAAAAAGTAACTTATGAACCACGTATTTGGCACCAATGGTTGCTCATGATGCCGCCTATGGGCAGGGTGAAAATCTATAACCAATTTAGGTTTGAACACCGTTGGAAGAAGAAAAACAAAGTGGGTTCGCCTTATAATTATACAAATAGGTACAGGTATAAGCTCTTTGCCTATATCCCAATCAACAATAAAAAGATCAAAGAAAAAACATTTTTCTTTTCTCCCAGTGTGGAGCTGTTCATGCATTCGGGAAAGTCGGTGGTGTACGATGCCTTTGAAGACTTCAGAACTTATAATGGCTTTGGGTATGTACTGAACAAGAATGTCACTTTTTTTGCTGGCCATATGTGGACATACGGCCAGGATAAATCTGGCTACGAATACGGTAAAAGTCATGTGATCAGGCTCAACGTACTGTTTGGGTTCGATGCAAGAAAGATTGAAAAGAAATTACCACCAATTAACATAGGGTACTAGTAAATACTAGCATGTAAAACTATAAGTGATTTAAGCAAGCAGTAATGCTAATTTAAACCAACAAAAAGATGAAGATAACTAAGAGAGCTATATTGTTGACCGTCTCCCTAGCAGCCAATGTGTTGCTTATAGGAAGTTTGATTTTTATGGGGAAATCACAAGATGCTCCCCAAGAGCAAATGGACGAAGCGCAAGCGTATAAAACGCAACTGGAGAGCCTTGTGAAGGCAAACGAAAACCTCTTGCGGCACAACCACGACGAAGCTATGGAGTGGTATGGCAAGGTTGGGGCAGTAGATGGAATGGACTGGGAGGGTTTGGTAGAAGAGTTTTTTGCCTCGGAGCAAATGTTGGAAATGGCTTCTGACAGCCTCAAAACCTCACTTGAAAGGTTGGCTTATGTGAATGGGGTGAAATCAGGGGAAATCGATTCCCTCAATACGAGCCTATTGGCACAAGCCCAGCAGGTAGATTCTTTGAAACAAGAAATGAACAAGCAAATTCTTGCCCTCAATAAGTCTGTGTTGAAAAGCCAAGAGCTGGAAGAGGAATTGGAAACTGTACAAAATGCTTACGGTCCGCTCCAGTTTGAAAAAGAAGGGGGTAAAAAGGTGAGATACTTTGGTGAGGTGAAAGATGGAAAAGCAAACGGCTATGGAATTGGGGTTTTCGAGTCGAAAGGTGTGTATGAAGGGGCTTGGAAGAATAACTATAGACACGGTAATGGCAAATACACATGGGCTAACGGGGATATTTACGAAGGGGAATTTGTGGATGGTGTGATTGAAGGCTATGGTACTTATACATTTGCCTCCCACGAAAAAGAAAAATATGTGGGCAACTGGAAAAATGGTGTGAGAGAAGGAAAAGGGGTGGTGTATTCTGAGGAAGGCAAGGTGCTGCTAGATGGCAACTGGAAAGGAGATAAATTCGAAAGAAAACACAAAGGCGGGAGGTAGGCGCATACATCCCTAAAATAGCAAAGCCCATTTCTCGGATCGTTCGGGAAATGGGCTTTTTGTGAACTATTTTTTGAGAAAAGTGTCTTATAAGATATAGCAAGAGGTTAGCCAAATTTCTATGAATAAGTGCAAGAAAAGGTAATCCATGAATTATATTAGGCATGTGAAAACTTATAAAATCAAATGAAAGTGAGCAATAAACATTCTCTTACCATTTCGGATTATGTCAGTTTAGAGCAGGAAACTGGGGTGAAATATGAATTTCACGATGGGGAGGTGTTTGCTTTGGCGGGAGGTTCTCTCAACCATGGGTTGCTTTGCGGAAATGTTTATTCTGAACTGAGGAATGGATTAAAAACTGCTTCTTCAAACTGTAAGCCACTTACAAGTGAGATAAAGCTGCATGTTGAAACTCAAAATAGTTTTTTGTATCCCGATTGTATGGTGGTGTGCGATAAGTTAGCACCCTCAAGGAAAGACAAGAATGCAGTGGTAAACCCCATTTTGGTAGTAGAAGTACTCTCAAAATCCACAGCAGATTATGATAGGGGCGATAAATTTTACCAGTATCGCCAAATCCCAAGCTTGCAAGAGTATGTGCTTATAGAGCAAGATAAAGCGGTAGTAGAGGTTTATTTCAAAAAACCGAAGTCAGACCTGTGGAAAATCAGCCGATACGAAGGGTTGTCTTCACGAGTCCAACTTCAGTCAATCGGTATCGAAATTTCTATTGAAGAATTATACTTTGATGTGGAAGGAGTATTATAACCCTGCCTACCTCTTGTTTCTCACAAATACCAATTTATACTTTCCATTACCTTGCTCTCGGTGTTCTATTTCAAACTGGGGGATGGAATTGAAGAAAGGGGTGAGTTTTTCAAAACCATAGTTACGGGCATCGAAGTTGGGCTGTTTCTTGAGGATGAGCGAGCCTACATCGCCCAAAAATGCCCAACCATCGTCCTCAGCGGCATCGTCTACAGAGTTTTTGAGCAAGCGCATCACTTTAGGAGTAATTTTGTCCACATTCGCCTTTTTCGAACTTTCTTTCCCTTCCGATTTTTCGTCCGTATCTTTTTTCAAAATTTCGAGATAAATAAACTTGTCGCAGGCTACTATAAAAGGGTCGGGCGTTTTCTTCTCGCCAATCCCAAATACCTGCATCCCTGCTTCGCGCAGGCGGGTGGCTAATTTGGTAAAGTCGCTGTCAGATGAAACGAGGCAAAACCCATCTACTTTCTCCGAATAGAGAATATCCATGGCATCGATGATCATGGCGGAGTCGGTGGCATTTTTCCCCGTGGTGTAGCTGTATTGTTGGATAGGGTTGATGGCATTTTCAAGCAGAATGGTTTTCCATTTGGTAAGGTGGGGCTTCGTCCAGTCACCATAAATCCGCTTAATGGTAGGGGTGCCGTACTTGGTAATTTCTTCCATCATTTCGGAAACATATTTGGAAGGAATATTGTCGCCGTCTATCAGCACTGCTAGTTTTGTGTCTTTTAACATGTTTGTTGGTTTGTGTTATAAAAAATATGGGTGTTTATGTTCTGGGAAAAAATAGTATCTCATTATAGAAAGTCCAAGTAGCGGTCAATTGTTTTTTGGG
Organism: Flammeovirgaceae bacterium SG7u.111; assembly: GCA_034044135.1. Taxonomy (NCBI): domain Bacteria; kingdom Pseudomonadati; phylum Bacteroidota; class Cytophagia; order Cytophagales; family Flammeovirgaceae; species Flammeovirgaceae bacterium SG7u.111. The sequence goes on from CP139021.1 coordinate 738,949, forward strand.
GCGTGAAATAAAAAAATGCCACAAGGAAACTTGTGGCAAAAATTAGGATATCAATTTCTCATTAGAGGCAAAGCATATAAGCTACCAGTGCCTCTTTTTCTTTTTTATCTAGATCGAGTTCCAATACGATATTGAAGAATTCAACGGCATCGCCAAGAGTAGGGCATCTGCCATCGTGCAAATAAGGAGGCGAATCTTTGATACCTCGGAGTGGGAAGGTTTTGATAGGACCTTCAGGTCTGCCCACATAAAACCTTTCAGTCTGCAAGTCGTGCATATAATCGTCTACAAAAGCAGGGCCGTAATGGCAAGCCGAGCATTTTCCTTTCCCATTAAAAATTGCTTCGCCAAGCAACTCTTGTTCGGTAGCCTTATCCTTCATTAATTTGCCCATTGGTCCAAGCTTCGGTGCGGGAGGAAAATCGAGAATAGAGTTGAGGTCACCCATTCGGTTGGTCACTTCCCTTTTTTGCGACCTTGCACCTATAGCCTGTTGCATTCCTGGGTCGCCATCAAAATATTCTTCTACTTCGGCAAAGTGATCCATGCTTCGGATAGAACGCTTGCTGGAGAGTTGCATAAGGTTATAGTTTCCTCTCATAGAAGGAGTTTCAACCCTAAGCCTTGCGAGGTTTGGTCGGCTATCTGGCCCTAATTCAAATGCCCCATTTGTATGGCCGTTCACGTGGCAAGAGAAGCAAGATACTCCAGCACTCGGCTCTATGGTTACCCTATGGGTAGTATGGTTGAACCATGTTGTAGGCGTGGGCTTTAATAATTCTTTCAATCCTTCCATTTGCTCAGGAGTGAGAATTCCATCGAATATTTCGTAGTAATTCGCAAGCGTTACTTCCCTTCCTTTGGTTACATCTCCCAGTTCTTTGTGTGTAGTAAGGAACATTGGCGGAGGAAATTCAGGCAAATACTCGTCGGGGAAATCGTGGTCTAAATCAATTCGCTCATGCTCTGGATGGGATTTGTTCCAATTGTCTGGAAAAACCATATGCGCCGTAGTCTGCAAGGGGTGCGCCAGCGGCTTGTATGGAAACAAGTTCTTACGCTTTATTTCCTCTGCCGACAGTTGGTTGAATTGTTCAAAAGACTTTACCCCTTTAGGTAAATTGGCTATTGGTCCGGCCATAATCGCCTTTCTTCCACCAGACATATACTGACCTTCCACTGTTTCTCCGCTAAAATCGAAGCGAGTAGCCATATATTCATCTACATCTTTCATTAGTTCGGGCTTTTGCTTTTTGTGGAAAGCGATCCATTCTTCCCAGCTCATGGGGAGTTCTGGACTTCCAAAAGAGCTTTTGCCCCTTCCGGCATATTCCCAAATGTTGAAAGGAGCTCGTTCCCCTGCTTTTAGTTCGGGGTAAGGCTTGAGGCTGTCCACATAGCTGCTGCCCAAGCCATAATCACTTTCTTGGTAACCCTTTACGGTAGCTCCTGGGCTTTGGAGCAAGTGCAAATTTCCATCGACTACCTGAAAGCCGACAGCTCCAGCAAAAATGAAAAAGCTGGCAAATAAGAGTAGTTTTCTTTTCTTGTTCATATTTAATCGTATGTTGTGTAAAACATTATAATTCAAATGCGAATTAATGCGTGAGTTATACCTACAGTTAGTTATGTCGGTAGGTATTATCAGGGAAGTATTGATTTGTGGGTGTCGTCAAATGCTTTCTGGATAAAAAAATTAAGTGTCTAATTAAAAACAATTAAAAAAGCAATTTCAAACGTTCCCTATAGACTTGGGTTCAAAAGCAACGATACCAAAAAAAATCAAAATGATCAACTTTTAGTTAAGTTCTAACCAAGTTTCATAGTTGATTACATTCACATTTATCATATTAGTTGGGAGGGAAGTAAAAGGTATATGCTATTTTTTTTACATTTGTTGGGCATGGGGTTTGCCAAAATTTTACTTTCAGACTGCAATTGCCCATTTTTAATTTAGCTATTGGTTGGGTTTCCACTATTGGCTAGTTTTATGAACGTTGATTTAGGAACTTAACTAGATATGTTTTACGGACATACAACTGAATTTCGGGCAGACTTTTACAAAATAGTTCGATTTCTCACGATATACACTCATTAAGTGAGAAGTTGATTTTGATACTAAAATCCTAATGGAGCATTCACAACAAACCACTCAATCAGAGAAATCTGTATTAGAAAGCGTGGCAGATTACGCAGGAAATTTACTCAAGGAAGAAATTCCTTCCCATTTGGAGTACCATGATTTCAACCATACTCAGGATGTGATAGATGCTGCCGATGAGATTGGTAAGGAAAACAATCTTTCTGAGGAGGAAATGGAAATTTTGTTGATTGCAGCATGGTTTCACGATACGGGGCATAAAGATAAGATAGATGAACACGAAGAGGCTAGTAAAAATATTGCCGAGAACTACCTTCGGGAAATAGACTATCCCCAAGAAAAAATTGATCAGGTAAAAAGTGCGATTGATGCGACCAAGATGCCTCAAAAGCCAAAAAATAAATTGGAGCAAGTGATTTGTGATGCCGACTTGGCACATCTTGGAGGAAAGGGTTTTTTGAAGAAAACCACCTCGCTCATGAGGGAGCGTTCTTCATTGGGTACGCTGAAGCATTCGGAGGAAGATTGGTATGCCAATACAGTTGAATTTGCTCGAAAACATAAATATTTCACGCAATATGGAAAAACTGTTTTAGAAGCTAAAAAGCAGAAAAACCTTAAAAAGCTCAACAAGAAAATAGATAAGATAAATAATCAAAAAGATGATATCCTGTCTGATGAGCTTGATATAGACTTGGGCGAACTGAAAAAGTTAAAAAAGAAGCTTCAAAAAGTAGAGGGCAGACCAGAAAGGGGGATTGAAACTATGTTTAGGGTGACCTCACGAAATCATGTAGACCTCAGTGCCATGGCTGATACGAAAGCCAACATCATGATCTCGGTCAACTCTATCCTCATCACTATCGTTATAGGTGTTTTGATGCGAAAGCTTGACTCAAACCCTCACCTCATTATTCCCACCGTTATTCTAATGATTGTCTGCCTTGCAGCTATCGTTTTTGCCATTTTCGCCACCCGCCCCTCCATCACCACAGGAAAGTTCACCAAAGAAGATATTAAAAAGAAACAGGCAAACCTGCTGTTTTTCGGCAATTTCCACAAAATGGAATTGAAAGATTTTGAGTGGGGGATGAATGAACTCATCAACGATTCGGAATACCTCTACGGCAGTATGATTCGCGATATTTACTTTTTGGGATCGGTGCTGGGCAAGAAGTACAAGTACCTCCGAACTTCCTACACCATTTTCATGTATGGGCTTATTATCGCCTCCATTGTTTTCCTCATCGCTACCATTCTCTACGGCAGCGGCGAACCTGATATTGAAGATACTTTTTGGTAGGGATTAATATCTAGGAATCAAAATCCTAAACGTAGTTCCTGCATCCTTTTCCGATTTGAGCACATAGATTTTCCCGTTGTGGTAGTTGTCGACTATCCTTTTCACAAGCGTGAGGCCTAGCCCCCAGCCTCGCTTTTTGGTGGAATAGCCAGGTTGGAAAACAGTTTTCATTTTCGATTTTGGAATTCCCTTGCCTGTATCGCTCACATCAATTTCTATATAGCGGTCATCTTTAGAAGTTTTTAGGTAAATCTCGATTTTCCCAATGCCTGACATTGCGTCTACTGCATTTTTGCAAAGGTTTTCTATCACCCATTCAAAAAGAGGAACATTGATTTTAGCCCTCAATTCTTCCCCGTATCTAGGTGTTATCGTGAATTTTACCTTGGTGGAAATTCGTTTTTGGAGGTAACCAACTATGTTTTCCACGGTATCCAAAATATCTTCTTCTTTGAGCGTAGGCTCCGATCCTATGCTGGAGAAGCGGGCGGTGATCATTTCCAAGCGCTGAATGTCTTTTGACAGCTCTGGAATAATGCTTTGGTCTACACCTTCGGCAGTTTTCAGATATTCTACCCAAGCCATTAGCGAGGAAATAGGTGTACCCAGCTGGTGAGCAGTTTCTTTGCTGAGCCCTACCCACACCCTATTTTGCTCAGCCCTTCGCGCCGAGCTAAATACGAAATAAGACAACACGGACAAGATGCCGATGACGAATAATTGGATGTAGGAAAAGTACTTGAGCTGGGTAATGAGGTACGAATTTGAATAATAGATATATCCCAATATTTTTCCATCTACGCGAATGACGATAGGTTCGTATTCCTGTTTTAGAAGCTCTATTTGTTCGTATAAAAAGGCAATTTCCTCTTCTTTCGTCTTTATTTTGTTGGGTATAGTAAGATTTCGTTTGTCCTGAGGAGCTCCGTCGGCATCGGTCCATATGAGCGGGATGGTATTGTCCGCATCCACAATTTCGGTAAGCACGAAGTGAATTTCTTGATCGCCGCCAGACCCAGAAATAAGGAATGCCAAGCCTTTTGCCAACAGATCAACTTGCCCAAGTTCTCGGTCAGCCAGACTTCTGACTAACTGGTTGGTATAAAAAATGGAAAACGTACCGATTAGCAGGGCAAATCCGACGATGAACCATTTTAGCTTTTCTTTATTCTGATAAATATTTACCATGTTAATGCTTGTTGCAGTTTTATTGGGTAATAGGCACAAGGGTAATTATATTATTTCCTTTCAAATATCGCTCAATATAAAGCTTCTCGGTCTTTATGCCCATTTCTGCTACAGTTTCTTTAATCTTATCATTGACCCTAGATGGACTCGGCGCTCCCAAAAAATGAGTTTCAAAACTACCGACAAGTACATTTTCGAGTACTATTTTTTCAGTTACCAGTGAATCAGTAACTTCGGGAAGTGTTGGGCTAGCCACGCCTACCATTACTTTCAAAGAATCGTCACTGTCGGGATCGCCCCAATAGCAAATGGTGAACTCGCCAGCCAGCTCGCCATTTTTTTTCAATTCCATCATGCTGTAAACTAATTCTTGGAACTCCCTTTTGTTGGTTTGCCCATGGTAATGTTTCCCCTTTATGTAAAAAGGCTCGGCTTTCTCTTTCTCCACGTGGATGCTTGAGAAGCCACCTAAAAGAGCATAAGAAATAAAGAAAAGAATCATCCCACCTATTCCAAATTGGATGAGTTTATTGTTGATCGACATGTTTATTGATTTTTAGTGATTGCCCAAAAATACAGATATCCCTGCTATCCTTGTCAGCTTTACCTCATTCTGCATTCAAAATAAGCGATAACAATTTCTAAATATGATTCCCAAACAGTTTCTTAGAAAATTAGAAATGAAATAATTACTTCGAAAACAGAGAAGAATGAAATTGTGAAAAAATACACAAAGGAGAGGATGCCCAGCTTGAAAAAAGTTTTAATCCAACCTTGCTTGAATACCCTCTTGAACATAGCAAAAGTATAGACGATAATAATAAGTGGCACTATGGCATAGAAAAGTCCTCCATCCCCAACCCAGTGAGCCCAAAGCATGGAACAAGTGAGCGCAAAATAAATAAAGGTATGAAGATGAAACCCAAAAATGAGGTGTTCGAGGTAAAGCCTTTTGGATCTGATGTACAAGATTTTGAGGAAAAATGCGAATATTGGGATGAGCAAGAAGACCATCGTAGGGATATTCTCTATCATTTCTACCAGTATGATATTGGGGTCGTTTTGTCCTAGTTTGATCAACCTGTTTGCCGCAAAGCGGTTCATCATATTTTTATTAGAGGCTTGTATGGAATCGAGTAGTGCATCGGCTGTCATGTCCTTTTGCCGAATCCAGATGTAATAGACTTTGTCTTCATTGTAAAGATAATTAGCTCCCAAAAGTGTGTCCGTTTCCAAATTGGTAGAATCTTGGTCTAGCTTGAGGGAAAGCAAACGCATTTTGTCTTCCTTGTTCATTCTGGCGGCAATGGCTTTCCCATCTTCCTCGGTCAGTACTCCATTATCTATGTGCTCGTCTATAATTTTTATCAAACTATAATCGAGGCTATCTTTCTTGTACTCTTCCTTAAGCTTCGCATCCAGGTCAGGTTCTCTGGGCAGCCACTTTGCTTCATTTATTTCAAATACATAAGACAAAGTAATGAAGAACAACAAACTGGTGATTAGGTAGAAGCGTACAGGATGGACATATTTCATCCTTTTTCCATGGATGAAGGCATTGGTGAGGTAGCCAGGTTTGAACATAAATGGAATGAGGCTCCTTCCAAACCTAGAATCAATATCTATGTAATTGGTCACAAACTCTTTGAGCAGTTCCCATACGGTTAGTTTGTAATCGGTATTTTTTTGCCCGCAGTTAGGGCAAAAGTTTTCCTCTTCCGAGAGTGGGGTGTTGCAATTTAAGCAGTTTCTGGTCTTGTGGGTTATGTCCATTGTTGGTTCAAGCTATGGTTTTTGTTGTGCTAGTGGGTAAAAGGATGGGCATATTCAATGATAAAGATTTATACTATAAGAAAAGGATTTGGGGTCTGCTTTTTATTTCAACTGCCATCCCGATAGGACATGCCGTCAAAAAGGATGATTTAAGGTTAGTCAAATTATTTAGGAGGGTATAAGCGGCTTAAACTTATAAATCGTAATTTTGAAACCCCAAATTAGAATTTGGTTTGCACAAAGGTGTAAAATCTGAAGAGGAAAACTTATAAGTAAGAGAAGATATTTACATGAATACATACGGACATATTTTTAGGATTACCACATTTGGCGAGTCGCATGGAAAAGCAGTAGGCGTGACGATAGACGGCTGCCCAGCTGGAATAGAGGTGGACGAGGAGTTTATCCAATTGCAAATGGACAGGCGTCGCCCTGGGCAATCTAAGATCACTACTCAGCGGAAAGAAGCCGATAAAGTAGAGATTCTGTCGGGCGTATTTGAGGGTAAAACTACAGGGACTCCCATTATGATGGTGGTTTTCAATGCCGATCAGCGCAGCAAAGATTATTCGCATATTAAGGACCATTTTCGCCCGTCGCATGCAGATTATACTTATCAGGTAAAATACGGTGTAAGGGATTACCGTGGCGGAGGAAGGAGTTCGGCAAGGGAAACCTTGGCGAGAGTGGCCGCTGGTGCTTTGGCAATGCAGTTCTTGAAGCAAAAAAGCATAGAAGTAATGAGCTATGTTTCTCAGGTAGGAGGGCTTCGTCTTGAAAAGCCTTACACGGAGTTGGACATGGGCAAGATTGAAAACAATATTGTTCGTTGCCCCGATGAGCAAATGGCTGAGGAGATGATTTCCTTGATAGACGATACCAGAAAAAACCGAGATACTATAGGTGGGGTGGTAACAGGTGTGATCAAAGGAGTGCCTGCTGGCTTAGGCGAGCCTGTGTTTGATAAACTTCATGCTGAGCTGGGCAAGGCTATGCTGGGTATCAATGCGGTGAAAGGATTTGAATATGGAAGTGGTTTCGATGGGGTAGCGCTTACAGGTTCTGCTCACAACGATGAGTTTTACCAAGATGAGGATGGGAACTTCCGTACCAAGACCAATCATTCGGGCGGAATCCAAGGAGGGATATCGAATGGAGAAGATATATATTTCCGGGTAGCATTTAAGCCAGTGGCCACTATCATGCAAGACCAAGATAGCCTTGATAAAGACGGGAATAAAGTGACGGTTTCGGGAAAAGGACGTCACGACCCTTGCGTAGTGCCCCGTGCGGTACCAATTGTAGATGCAATGTCGGCATTAGTAATTGCCGATTTTTTGCTCAGAAACGAGGTTATTAAGTCATAAAACAAGGGTTAAATCGGAAAAGACTGGTAACAAGGAGAATAGATCATAAATAATTTACATAGAGGTTTTGTAATCAATTTGAATATTTCTACCTTTGCAGTTCTAAAATTTGGGTTACTTAAAGATATTTATAAATGCCTACTATACAGCAATTAGTAAAGAAGGGACGTAAGAAGCTGGTTTCCAAGTCAAAATCACCAGCGTTAGATTCATGTCCGCAAAGAAGGGGAGTATGCACAAGGGTATATACCACTACTCCTAAAAAGCCAAACTCAGCGATGAGAAAAGTGGCTAGGGTAAGGTTGACCAATGGAAAAGAGGTGAATGCCTATATTCCAGGTGAAGGTCATAACCTCCAAGAGCACTCAATAGTGTTGATCAGAGGTGGAAGGGTAAAAGATTTACCTGGTGTAAGGTATCACATCGTGAGGGGTGCGCTTGACACTGCTGGTGTGAGCGGTCGTACGCAAAGGCGTTCTAAATACGGTGCTAAGAGGCCTAAAGACGCTAAGAAGTAATATTTAAGATATATAATTTAAGTCAAAAATGAGAAAGGGAAAACCGGCCAAGAGATATGTGTTGCCAGATCCAAAGTTCAGTGATGCTTTGGTGACCAAGTTTGTTAACAGCTTGATGTTAGATGGAAAGAAAAGTACCGCTTATGGTATCTTTTATGATGCGTTAGACATCGTAGAGCAAAAGCTTGGAAAAGATGGCGACGAGATTCAAGGTCTTGAGGTATTCAAAAAAGCTTTGAACAATATCACTCCTAATGTAGAGGTAAAAAGCCGTAGGGTAGGTGGTGCAACTTTCCAAGTTCCTACTGAAGTACGTCCTGAAAGGAAGACTTCATTGGGTATCAAATGGATGATTCTTTTTGCTCGCAAGAGAAATGAGAAGACTATGAAGGAAAAGTTAGCTGGCGAGATCATCGCAGCAGCGAAGGGTGAAGGCTCTGCCGTGAAGAAGAAAGATGATACTCACAGAATGGCTGACGCAAACAAAGCATTTTCACATTTTAGATTCTAACAATCGTGGCAAAGAAAGATTTAGCATTCCAACGGAATATCGGTATCATGGCTCACATCGATGCTGGTAAAACCACAACTACTGAGAGGGTTCTTTATTACACAGGTATCAGTCACAAGATTGGTGAGGTGCACGATGGTGCGGCTACAATGGACTGGATGGAGCAGGAGCAAGAAAGAGGTATTACTATTACTTCAGCTGCTACTACTACTGTGTGGAACTACCCTACAGAGCAAGGTAAGCCTACTAAAGATACCAAGCCTTTTAAGGTAAACATAATTGATACTCCGGGTCACGTTGATTTTACTGTAGAGGTAGAGCGTTCACTAAGGGTGCTAGATGGTGCTGTGGCACTTTTCTGTGCTGTGTCTGGTGTTGAGCCTCAGTCCGAAACTGTATGGCGTCAAGCTGATAAGTATCATGTTCCACGTATCTGTTTTGTAAACAAAATGGATAGAGCTGGTGCAGATTTCTTTAATGCTGTAAAAGATATTAAAGAAAAATTAGGTGCTAACCCAGTACCTCTTCAAATTCCAATTGGGGCTGAAGAAGGTTTCAAAGGTGTGGTTGACTTGATTTTGAATAAAGGTATCATCTGGAATGATGCTGACCAAGGTATGACTTATCAAATTATCGATATCCCTGCTGAGCTTAAAGATGAGGCTCAGAAGTGGAGAGATGAGTTGATTGAGAATGTTGCCCTTTATGACGATGAATTGTTCATGAAGTACGACGAAGATCCAGATTCTATCACTGTAGAGGAAACTATGGCTGCTGTAAGGGCTGCTGTAATCGACATGTCAATGTCACCTGTGCTTTGTGGATCTGCCTTCAAAAACAAAGGTGTTCAAGCTCTTCTTGATGCAGTTGCGGCCTACTTGCCATCTCCGCTTGACTTGCCTCCAGTAAAAGGTATTAACCCAGATACTGAAGAGGAAGAAACAAGAAGACCAGATAATGATGACCCATTTGCTGCACTAGCATTTAAAATTGCTACTGACCCTTATGTAGGTCGTTTGTGTTTCATGAGATCTTACTCAGGTGTCTTGGAGTCAGGTTCTTATATAACAAATATGAGAACTGGTAAGAAGGAACGTATTTCTAGGCTTCTTCAAATGCATGCTAACAAGCAAAATGCAATTGATAGAGTAGAGGCAGGTGATATTTGTGCTGGTGTTGGTTTTAAAGACATCAAAACAGGTGATACACTAGTAGCAGAGGGTAGCCCAATCATTTTGGAAGAAATGACTTTCCCTGAGCCAGTAATTGGTTATGCTATCGAGCCTAAGAAACAAGCTGACGTTGATAAATTAGGAGCTGCTTTAGGCAAACTAGTAGAAGAAGATCCTACACTTTCAGTAAAAACTGACCATGAAACTGGTCAGACTGTATTGAGAGGTATGGGTGAGCTTCACTTGGAGATTATCATCGATAGGTTGAAGAGAGAGTTTAAAGTAGAGATCAACCAAGGTGCTCCTCAAGTTGCTTACAAAGAAGCGTTGACTAGCAGCGTTGAGCACAGAGAAGTTTATAAGAAACAAACTGGTGGTCGTGGTAAATTTGCGGATATTCAGTTTGAAATAGGTCCTGCGGAAGGAGATAAAGAAGGCCTTGAGTTTGTTGACCAAATCAAGGGTGGTGTAATTCCTAAAGAATTTATCCCTGCGATCCAGAAAGGCTTCAAAGATGCAATGGCTAACGGTGTGTTGGCAGGTTTCCCTGTTGATAGCATGAGGGTAAGATTGTTCTTTGGTTCTTTCCACGACGTTGACTCAGATGCTCTTTCTTTCGAACTTGCAGCTAAAATAGGTTACAAAGAAGCTGGTAAAAAAGCGAAGCCTGTATTGCTTGAGCCTATCATGGACGTGGAAGTTGTTTCTCCTGATGAGTACACTGGTAATGTAATCGGTGACCTTAACAGAAGAAGGGGTATGCCTAAAGGACAAGAAGTAAAAGGTGGTGCTGTAGTAATCAAAGCTGATGTACCTCTTTCTGAATTGTTCGGTTATGTTACTTCTTTGAGAACAATCACTTCGGGTAGGGCTTCTGCTTCATTGACATTCTCTCATTATGCAGAGGTGCCAAGAAATATTGCAGAAAGTGTAATTGCAGAAGTAAAAGGCTCTTAATTATATTCAAAATTAATGCAGCCTTCAAACGTGGGGGCTGCTTTTCATACTTATTTATTGGCAGACGGCTAATATAAACAATCCTATGAATCAGAAAATTAGAATCAAATTGAAATCTTACGACCACAACTTGGTTGATAAGTCATCTGAAAAGATAGTAAGAGCTGTTAAAGCTACTGGTGCGGTTGTAAGTGGTCCTATTCCACTTCCTACTGAGAAAGACAAGTTTACCGTATTGCGTTCACCACACGTAAGTAAAAAATCAAGGGAGCAATTCCAACTTTGTACTTACAAAAGACTAGTAGATATTTATTCTTCTTCAGCTAAAACTGTTGATGCATTGATGAAACTAGAATTGCCAAGTGGAGTTGACGTAGAGATCAAAGTTTGATCAACATACATTAGATATATGCAAAAAGGCTGTCTCAAATTTTTGAGACAGCCTTTTTCTTTTTATTTCACTTGTAAAGATGAGCCCTTATTGTTTATTGTAGGCTTCAATAATGCTCTTTACAAGCCTATGTCTAATTACATCTTTTGTGCTCAGCTTAATTATCCCAATCCCTTTTACTTCTTCCAATACCTTTACAGCTTCCACCATACCCGATTTCATCCCTTTTGGCAAGTCGATTTGAGAGACATCGCCAGTAATAATCATCTTAGAATCAGGCCCCATCCTCGTGAGGAACATCTTCATCTGCATTGTGGTGGTGTTTTGTGCTTCATCGAGCAAGATAAAAGCTTGGTTGAGCGTACGTCCCCTCATGTAGGCCAATGGTGCAATTTCTATTACCTCATTTTCCAAGTAATATTTCAGCTTTTCGGCAGGGATCATGTCGTAGAGTGCATCGTAAATAGGGCGCAAATATGGGTCAACCTTGTCTTTGAGGTCGCCTGGCAAAAAACCTAGGTTTTCTCCAGCTTCTACCGCAGGTCGAGTAATGATTATTCGCTTTACTACCTTGTTTTTTAGCGCTCTCACCGCCATTGCCACCGATACATAGGTTTTTCCCGTACCTGCTGGCCCTACGGCAAAACAGAGATCATTCTCGTTCACCGCATCTACCAAGTTCTTCTGGTTTTCAGTACGAGGACGGATGGCAACCCCTCTGGCTCCATAGATCAGCGTCTCTTCTTTGAACTGAGATTGGACGCTGCCCTTGTCTTTTTCTATATAATTGGCAACATTATCTGTGGTGATTTTTCCAAATTTGTAATAGTGCTCCAACAGATCGTTGAAGGTGTTGTTGATTTTTAGTATCTCTGGGGTAGCCCCTTGGATGCGTATTTCATTCCCCCTAGAAATGATCTTACTTTTGGGAAATGCCGTAGCTAATTCTTTGATATTTTCGTTTTCAACGCCTAAAAAATCTACCAAAGAAACATTCTCTAGCTTAATTACTTTTTCTACCAAATATTGAGTTTTTTAAATGATTAACATGTATTTGCCTGCATATGAAGTAGTACAAAACACCCCAACTTAGTTGCAGGAAAATGACTAAAACCAAATGTACGATTTTTTTGATCTCAAACCAATAGGCTTTTTTAATGGGTAATATGAAGAAGTTAATCCTCGAAAAAGCTCCGTAGTTCTGCGCTTAGCCAGTCCCCCATCCTCACACCGCTATCCCCGGATCTATTTCATACGCAGAGTCCATGTGGCAAAGTTGGTTGAGTACTGCGGCAAAAAGCGCATAAAGCAACTTCAACTCCTCTAGTTTTTTGAGCGTTCCATATGTTTCAAAGTAAAGCAAATCTGCCCCTTCTTTTTCATATTTATTTTTCTTGAAGAAACCCTCATCGTCTTTTATTTCAAAATTCACCTTGGGCGCCTCCAACAATAGCTTTTTGATAGTCGGGTTTTTAAAGAGCTTTTTTACCTTGCCCTCGTCGTTCCCCTGAATAATGAACTTCTCATCGAACACCACATCGCCTATTTCAATGTCTTGCATACCAAAAAGCTTTCCCAAGCCACTAAATACGCTCCCCTTGTAAATCTTGAAGCGAAACCCATCTTTGTTGATAAAAGGTGCGCGCAGCCTTGTAAATGGAATAGTAGTCTGCCCCGAAGAGCGGTTGAAAGTATCTAGCGTGATCACCCATTCCTTAAATTTCGCCTCCACTCTGTCCGACCGACCTTTCCAAAAGCTTCCGTCTACAAACTCCGCATTGATTTCTTGGCTTAGTTGCTGCCATATTTCTTCCTTCGATGGACCGAAAACGTCTTTTAGCATAAAAAAATGTTCTTTTAAGGTAAAAAAAAACTTCCCTACCAATTCTATACGGAGAAAAGATAGGGAAGGTAATATGCAGCAAGCTAATTTAATCTTTTGGGTATAACCAATAGTTTAAATGACTTCGGTATAACTATTTAAACTCCACTTCCAAAATCGTATCTATCTCGTTGCGCTTAGCGTACGGCAAGCTCACAGAAAGTCCAAATTCAGTTTGCTTGAACTTCAGCCCTTCCTTCCCATCGTACAACTTCACCGATTTTACTTTTTTGCCTTCTAACCCAGGCACTAAAAAACTCTCGTCGGGTTGATCAAAAATGTGCAAATACACTTTTCCATCCTTTTGAGTACTCACGCCCCAGTCTCTTGGGGGCATAGGGCCGCCTCTTGTTCCAAAAATAGTTTCTCCGTACTTCTTGTTCCATTCGCCCATTTCTTTGAGCAAAGCTGCATGTTCGGGCTGGATTTTCCCATTGGGCATAGGCCCTACATTGAGCAAAAAGTTTGCATTGTAGCCAGAAGCTTTCACCAAGTACCTCACCAGTGTTTTTAAGCTCTTGTCGTTTCTATCTTTGATGTTAAAACCCCAAGAACCGTTGATCGTTTCGCAGGTTTCTAGTGGAAGACTGCCTACTTTGCTGTCGCCCGAGAAGCCTGTGGTATTGTGCCCAGGCAAGTCTTTTTCAAACATCTGGAAATCCTCCCCATTGAAAGGAGCTAAGTGGTGGTTGCTACCTACCAAAGCCGCAGGTTGTAGTTTGTGGATCAAACGATACGTTTCCTCGTGCCTCCAGTTAGCTTTTTTCTTGTCCCACATGCCATCGAACCAAATGCCGCCCACCTCGCCATAGTTGGTAAGTAGTTCCGTCAGTTGGGTATTCATGTAGTCTATATACTTGTTCCAGTCACCGCTGTCGGGCCTGCCCGTATAGCCTTGACCTGTTCTGCCCCTTGGGTAATAATCTGGATGGTGCCAGTCGAGCTGCGAGTAGTAGAAAAACAGCTTAATCCCCTGTTTGTCGCACTCGTCTTTCAGTAGCTTCAGCACATCTTTTCCGTAAGAAGTCTTATCAACAATGTTGTAGTCCGATACTTTGGAGTCGTACATGGCAAAGCCATCGTGGTGCTTGCTGGTGATGGTGATGTACTTCATCCCCGCATCTTTCACCATCTGCACCCATTCCTTCGCATCAAAATCAACCGGATTGAAAAACGAAGGAAGCTTCTCATACTCCTTTATAGGGATTTTCTTTTGGTTCATGATCCACTCGGCAATTCCCTTGTCGCCACCGCCGCCCATCACGCTGTACACGCCCCAGTGCACAAACAAGCCGAAGCGGGCATCTTGGAACCATTCCCTCGCTTCTAGATTTTCGGGCGTGGGTTCATATTTTTGGGCAAAAGCTGCACCCCAAACCAGCAGCAAAACAACTAGTACTGTGAAGTTCTTTTTCATTTCTATTTACTTTTTTGTTAACGTTATCATTATTAGTTTAAAAGTAAGAATAGCAGGTCAAAAAAAACAGGTTTGAGGATGATTTTATTTGGTGGGAAAGTTTAAAAGTCAAGTTTCATATACGCCACAAAGATTCATCTTTTAGCGAAATAAGTTGTAAAATGTCTATTTACTCTTTGAAGACAAAGACCAGTCAAGCGTAATCGTATAGCCCAAAAAGAAGGTTTTATCGTCGTACGAAAGCTTCTTTGAATATCCATCGAGCAAAATCCCGTCCATTGCCTTTCCTAAGTCGATGGCATCGTAATTCAATGTTGCCAACCATGGCTCTCTTCCCCTCGTCCACGTAGAACCTAAGCCCTAAGCCTAGGCCATAATAAAAAAAGCCACTTGCTTGCTTAGAGTGGTAAGAATCACTTACTTCCCAAAAGCCATTTCCATTTGCTGGAGGGTCGCCATAGACATGATGGCTTATTTCCATTAGCTGCCAAGCATATCCCACCCTTGGCGATGCTACAAAAAAAACATCAATTCCTGTTTCAATAAAAAACTCAGGCCCAAGAGATATAGTAGGAACCCTGTGCCCTACATATGTTTCCGATTCTAACCCAATAGCTTTAGTATCATCCCACTCAGTTGTTTCATAACTTGTCAAAAACAAATTTGTCTGCAAAGAAGCTCCAAGCCAACTTTTAGATTTGTAAGAATACGCCCCACCAATAACGGCTCCGTTGTCAAAGCCTACGCCAGGCACTAAAACCTGCCCTAATTCTATAGATAAGTAGCTGTTCTGACCACAACTTATACTAGGTATGAGCATAAGCAAGAAAAGAAATTGATAGGCATGAACTCTTGTGAACATAATGGGAATGGGTTTCATTAAAAACAGATTCCTACGCTCAGGCGCAAACTATTTACATGATAGGTATATTCGTATCCCTTAACGGTTAGCAGTTTTTTTTTCATCTTATCGTAAGAGAAATAAAGAATAGTTAAGCTAGTAGAGTAAGTAGCCCTGGGATAGCTAAAAAAAATAGATAGTTTTGCTGCGGTTATGTGTGTGTTAATTAGCTATAAACATAGCAAATGCTTTTTGTGAACACAAATTTCTCTTCAAATATTTATACAAATACAGCTTGTTAAAAAGCGTGGATGCTGGGTTGAATCTGTATAACCAATTTCCTCACGCTCTTATCTATCCCACAAATCCCCAAGTTTTTTGCTTTATATCTTCTCATTACTATAATTTTGGCGATGCTTCGGAAAAACTCAAAAATCATTTTATTTAGTATTGGTCTTATGCTGCTCACTCAAGCTGCAAAAGCCCAAAAATTGCCCTTTGGTTTGGGCAAAAAAGTGAAATATGAGCAGGTAGAGGAAGCCATAAATCAGCATCAGCCCGAAATAGCTAAAAAAATGCTCTGGGCAATGCTAGAAGACCAACAAAGCAATGCGCTAGCTAACTATAAGTTGAGCTATCTTTACTACGAAGACCTCAAAAAAATAGAGCTGGGACAGAGTGCGCTGCTCACACCTACTTACGACTCTGCCATGCACTATGCAGAGTACGCCATTTATTTTGCCAACAAAAAAGACTTTCGGAAGAACAAAAAATACTACCAACAAGAGTTGGCCACCTTCAAGCCCAGTTTGGAAATGGTACAGTATCATTTCCAAGAATACCTTTCTAGCCTCAATACCTATGTTATGGGTATAAAATCTATTACACATGCTTGGGAAACAGTGAAGGAGAATTATACTTTAGCTGAGAACAAGTATGGCGGGCTGGTGAATACTTACAAAAGCTTGCCCAATCTTTACTTTAAAGCCGACGGTGATTTGGTAGATACCTTAGAAACGATTTACCAGGCCTTCGATACGGTGGAACATTATATCAATATCCAAAATAGGCTTACCAAAACAACAGATTTTGAAAAGTATAAGCGGAATTATTTGCTCAACATTATAGAGGAGTTTAGCGAACACCGAGTACCCGAGCATATTTTTGACGAGAAAAATGTAGTACTTTCCAACTACGGGGAATGGTCGAGAAAAGTGCTCAAAACTATTCGGCAAGAGATTTTTCCTATGAAAAGCCGCATCCTTGATGTGGACGAGAACCTCAGCCGAGTGCTGAGCGAAGCCGCAAAAGGAATCTATTCCAATGAACTCCTCGATAGCGACCACGAACTGATCTACGATCTTTTTCGGCTCGATAACAATTCTCTTGCAGCCAAACTTTTGATTTATAAAAGGCTAAAAGCTGAATATTATTTCCTAAAAGCAAGGGCACTGGACAGCCTCAATACGCTTGATGTGTTGGTAGATACCGATAGGCTTTCCAAAAAAATATTGGAGTGCAAAGATGTGCTCGACCATATAAATGCGGTGGATAGCGAGATAAGCAAGTACCAGCAATATATCTCCATGGCCTATGGCGGAGCGGATAACCTGCACCGCTTTTTGGAGCAAGAAACGAGGTATGTAAATAATGAGCTGAAAAGCCTGAACGGCGATGCACTTGAAACCAATTCGGTAGATGAACAAATCGCCTTGCGAAAGCAACCAAGTGCTACTCCGCACATCTTGCCCTTGGGGCAAGGCGTGAATACCGATTCGCTCTTGGCGTTTGGCAGCTACATCACCACACACCAAATTCCCTTGCCCGAGCAAGAGCAGTTAGTCGCAGGTATTTGCCCCGCACCCGACAAAGTGCACCGCGATGCGTTCATTGCCAAGCTCGACAAAGATGGGCAGATTTTTTGGCTCAGAAGGTTCATCACCAAGCACGAGGGCCACTACAGCGACCACAAAGTGCAGCTTTTCAATCTGCCTACCGAGGTGATGCTCATGAGCGTAGAATCCTATGCAGGCCAGTTTTCCCAGCATCGAATAGTAATGGCCGAGCTAGATGGCGAACTCTTGCTCGACAAAAAACTGCCGCCCAACAAATTCCCCCGACAGCTCCTGTATGCTTCGGACGCAGAAAAGATTTATTATGTAACCAAAGGAAAGGGCAAGGAAGATCGCTTTGAACAATTGGAAACGTGTTACTTACACCAAATGAATCCATTTGGCAGGGAGCAAATTACCGATAGCCTGCGGTTTAGGGGGGTATTCACCGATTTGGTGAAGATCAATGAAGGCTTTGTGATGGTCGGGAATTTTTTGGAATATGTTGACCAGAAGGGAAAGAAGGTCAGTAGCCAAGCACTCGAAAGAGGTGGGTTCAATGTGATGCTTGCCTTCTTCGATAAACATGGAAAGCTTACTGAAATAAAGCCGCTATTTTCCGAAAAACCTGTGATGGCCAGAGAGGCTGTTTTTACCAAGGAAGGAAAAGTAGTGATAGCTGGTTTGCAAGGAAATTATATTTTTGGCAACAAAGACAACATATCGGGAGGAAAGTATTGGGAGTACGAGTTTTGAAAAAATAAATGCGAAATCCCCTTTTTTACCGTAAATTCTTTATTAATTAGCAACCCCAATCCACTAACCAAGATTCCAAATGGCAAAAAATATCATATTATTCAGGCATGCAGAAGCTCTTGAGCCCAATATTGCCATTAAAGATTTCGACCGACCGCTTACCCCCCAAGGAGCACAAGATGCTTCGAGAATGGGAAAAACCCTAAGGGAAACCCAAGTGAAAATAGATGCCTTTTATAGCAGCTCGGCACTAAGGGCAACCGAAACAGCTGAGCGAGTTGCCGAACAACTACCTTACGATGTAAATGATATTTTCTTTGAAGAAGATATTTACAATATTTCTCTGGGCAAGTTGCTAATGTTTATCCAAAACCTTGATTCAGACCTAGAAACGGTGCTGATATTGGGACACAACCCAACCATTACCTACTTCACAGAATACATTACCGGTGAGGGAAACCTCCATTTCTCCCCAGCAAATGCTGCCCTCATTTCCTTCGATATAGCTAATTGGAAAGAAGCCGACAAAGGAAAAGGCAAGCTAGAATGGGTGAAAAAACCGATTCATTAACCGAAGGAGTTAGCTGATAAACCAGGTGCCACCTCACCTAATTTGTCATTCCGTGGCCGATGTGGGGTCTCCCTCCGATGCACAGAAAAGGCTTGTATGAGATATTCCCACTTTTGTAGGACTGACCGATAATTCAGAGATTATTGATAAAATGAAAATCTACGTCATAAGTGGATTGGGAGCTGACAAACGGATCTTTCAGTTTTTAACTCTCAAGTATCAACTTGTTCCGTTGGACTGGATAGAACCGAAGAAAAACGAGCCGTTGGAGAGCTACGCTGCCCGCCTTTCCCAATCCATTGACACTTCCAAAGATTTCATTTTACTTGGGGTAAGTTTTGGCGGCTTGGTCGCTACGGAAATCGGCAAGTTCCTTTCACCCAAACAGACCATCCTTATTTCCTCTGCGGAAACTGCTGCTGAGCTTCGGTCTATTTACCGCCTCTTTGGCAAACTAAATTTAATCCGCTTCATTCCCAAGCCTTTTTTGAATATGCCCGCATGGCTAGCAAATTTGCTATTCGGAGCAAAAAACAAACAGCTTCTCGCTGAAATCATCCAAGATACCGACTTGGGCTTCCTAAAATGGGCATTGGCTGAGCTTATGCAATGGAAGAACCAAACGAGACTTCCAAACTGCCTAAAAATAGAAGGAGGAAATGACTTGCTTCTTCCTCCAACTAAAAGCACAAATGCTATTCTTATTCCCCAAGGAGGACATTTTATGATTGTGGATAAAGCAGAGGAAATTAGTGGGGTGATTAATGAGAGGATTGCCTCTTTGGGTTTGGGCAACTAGCATTTGTGCAACCCCTCACGGGGTTGAAAACAAATATCAAATCCCATTAACTACAATTCTGAAACCCCTTCGGGGTATTACTTGGAAGGTCAAAGAAATGCTGAACCTCGTAGAGGTTGCATAATTGTAGAAAGAGAACGGGAAAAAAGAACAACGCCGTTAGGTGTTGCATAAAAAGTCACTTCTTCTCAGACTGATTTTTGTATTTTTCTCTAAATGCCTCTATATAAGTAATGAGTTTGCTTTCAGAAAGGTCAGTTGAGTAAAGATGGTATTTATACTCTTCAGCCCTTCCCAGTATTTTTATAACCAAATAACATATTTCACTCTTCCCAGAACTTTTCCATTTAATACAGACCCGCATCACCATTTCCCACGGAATGAAAATATCTTCGTCACAAAACTCAATACCTTCGTCATCTATGTTGATATATACTTTCTTTTTCGACAGTAATTTTATGCCAAAAATTGAAGGAATTAGAGCTATAATTAACAAAACTAACATCGCTAAAATTGCACCTTCTTTGTGTTCAAAAAAATAAAGATGTAATACAAACGCAAGGAACATAGGGAAAATAAGGCTCTTTATGAATTTACTTGAACGCTTATCTTTGTATTCAAAAAACGATGAATTTTCTATCTCAATTTAGTGACTTACTTCCTGTTCTACCACCTTTTGAGTTAGTTCTAGCAGAACGTGACGAGCCTAGCAACACCGTACATCTATATTTAGAGGTTCCACCTGAAGCTACCCCAAAAAAATGCTCTATTCATAGCTATTACGACCGTACCTGGGAACACTTAAAGCTTTTTCAATATCGCTGTTTTATCCATTGTAAGCTTCCTATATACAAAGATAGGGATACCGGTAAACTATCTAAGGCAGAGGTTTCCTTTTCTAGAGATTATTCGCGGTTCACACTTATGTTTGGGCAAGAAGTCATGCGTTTGATGCATATCCACCATTGTTTTACGGCAGTAGCCAGGACACTTGGCATTCGAGTCCAACGGGTTGAGCATATTTATCATCATTATACCCAACATCTTGAAGATGACTACTATAGTCAGCATACAGCCTCTAGGATTGCTTATGATGAAACCTCTACCCGTAAGGGACATGAATACATCACCAGCTTTTTTGATCTAGATACTTGGCAACTACCCGGTAGTTACGAAGGTAGATCTTCTGAATGTGTTGCCCGATTTAAGCAAGATCATCCCTATCCAGAAGCAGTAGAAGAAATTTCCATTGATATGTCCCCTGCCTTCATCAAGGGGGCCAAACAGTGTTTTCCACAGGCTAAGGTTACTTTTGACAAATGGCATGTGATCAAACTTCTCTACAAACATCTAGATCGACTTGGGGAAAAGGCTTATTGCTTTCAAGCTCAAATTGAACTATCAATGGAAAGGATAGGTACTTTTTATCGGCAAGATCAATTTCAAGAGCTAAAAGCCCAACTGTGCTTCATTATGGACCTCGCCCAGGAAACCATGGAAACCAATCCGATCACTAAATCGATTAAAAGCCATTTTGATGGAATTGTTCAATACGCTCAATCTAAGATTAATAACGGTATCTTAGAGGGGCTCAATTCTAAAATTCAAATCATTAAACGGGTTGCTAGAGGGTTTCGGTCTAAAGACAACTTCATCAAGATGATTTACTTTGTATTTGCAAAATACCAGTTTCAAGTAAATTCATAAAGAACCGAAAATAAGTATGAGAAAAATTGATAGTCCTTTAGACCTTTTTACCTCAACTGTTTTGGGAAGGATATTTAAAGCGTCTAATATCTTCTTCCTACTAGTTGGATAAGAATAATTTTCAAGCTGTTCATTTCTAACCTTTGAAAGATAACGCACCTCCATTTCTTCCCTTTGAACAGGATCTTCATTGAAATCAGGACATGAAATATCAAACTCAGGCTTTTGATTCGTCAATTTGCAATAGGTACCTGTTTGTAATTCAAAACCTTTGTTAGAGCATATTTTGCAGTATTCTATTTTTTCTTCAAGTTTCATTTTAATCTAATTCAGACTTTGGCAAGCTACCCATTCCCCCCAGTAGAAAACACCAACACTTCGGCATTGATCGCTTCGAAGAAGGTTTTTCGCTGAAAATGCAGCCCTATTTTGGTAAGTAGTTTTTGTGAGCCTTCATTATCTACATTGGTGATGGCGAGGATTTCTTCTAGTTTTAATACCTTTTTTCCATATTCTAATACTCCCTTTGCCGCTTCGGAAATGTAGCCGAAGCCCTCGTGCTGGGGCAGGGTAGCATAGCCAATATCAGGATGGTCGAGGTAGTCTCTTTTGTGCAAGCCACATGTGCCTACTATCTCTCCAGTTGCTTTAAGAATGACTTTGTAGGTGCTAAACCCGTAGATATTGTAGTCCCTAAAGATGTTATTTTGGATATAGCTTTTGGCATTCTCGAGCGTATGAATCCCTCTGTCACCGATATAGGCTAGCCATTTGGGAGAGTTCATAAGTTCGTAAATATACGGGGCATCACCCAAGTCTATCTGGTGGATGGTAAGCCTTTCGGTTTCTAAGATCATTCGGTTAGCTATAAAGAGAGTTGATTTTAGCCCCAAGGCAAATCTAGGGCTACTTTGAGTACGGGGGTTACTATGAATCTTTCAACTCTCCTACCGTTTCTTCCTCAAATTTTTCGGGGAAGTGGGCTTTCATTTCTTCTCGGATAATGCCCCGCACTTGTTCCCTAAGTTTGGGAATATCATCAGTCGTAAGTCCTGTGGGGTAGATGGGCTCGTGGAAAATTACTTTTTGTTTGTGCCAAACAGGTAGCCCGATATCGTGCATAATGATCCAGTTGTAAGGCAAGGTAACGGGTACGATGGGCACTTGCTTTTCAATGGCAATACGGAAGGCGCCATCCTTAAAGTTTTTGAGGTTTGGATAGGTTTTCATGTTAATTCCTCCTTCGGGAAACATGACCAAGCTTTTGCCTTTCTCTATCGCTTCTCTTGAGCGGTGAACTGTCTCGTAGCGGCTTCGGCTGCTGCCTCGGTCTACAGGGATATGGATGTTTCGGAACATGTACCCAAAAAGCGGTACATTGGAAAGGTCGCTTTTTCCTACGAACACAGCAAAGCGATCTACCAGCCCGCCCATCAGCGGGATATCCAAGTAGGAATTGTGGTTGGCACAGAAGACCACCGGAGTTCCTTTGGGCACTTTTTCGCCCCTTCGCTCAATGAAAGGAGGCATAAAGGCAAAGCCAAAGATCACATACGACCAAATCTTATTAAGTTGGTATGCATATTTGTGCCATTTTTCCCGAGGGATAATCACCAAATAGGCTGGATAGAGAAATATCATGGCGATTACTGTTCCAATTGCCATCCATACTAAATGCAAAAATTTGATGATCTTCATATGTTTGAATGCTGGTTTTATAAAAGATGCTTAAACTCTTCGAGCTTCACGTCGGGTAGAAAGTATAACTCGATAACGTTCATAAATTTACTTTCAGCCAGCTTGAATGGCTTTAATTTTTCATTTTCCAAATAGTAAATGCTGTAGCCAATTCCTCCCAAAAGCTGAATCATCTCCCGCTTGTTTTCAAGACTATCGATTTCTATTTCCAACACAGGCTTAAACTTCTTGCACAAATACACGAAATGTGGAATGATATGCAACTCATACCCTTCTACATCGCATTTGATGTAATCGAGCTGCTTGAGGTCGGCAAAAAGCGTTTTTGGACTCATCATGGTAGCCTCGTGGGTGAGAGCCGCATCGCCTTGCCCGCTTTCCAATACCTCCGTACGGCCATGCCTCACTACGCCGTCTACCCGTGGCGTCCCCATCTGTACCTTCAGGTTATCGGTTTCCCCAAGGGCGTAGGGCAACACCTCTACATTTCCAAGGGCAAAACTGGCAATATTCGACTCCAAAGTCTCCCTGAAATCCTTTACAGGCTCTACGGCAAATACTTTTCCTTCTTTTCCTGTAATGCGAGAAAGTGGGATGGTAAAATAACCCAAATTGGCACCGATATCTATGCAAACCGAACCGGGCTTCACTAGTTTTTCCAAAAACCTGACTTGGAAGTGCTCGCCCAAATAGAATTTTGACACATAGCTTTTCAAAAAAATATAGCTGATGAACTTCAAGTAATTTTTGAAGCCTAGCAAGGTAAAAAGTAGCTTTCTTACGATCATGTATTCTTATTATTAATTGCCTTTAATGGGCGTGTTTTTTTTGTATTTTAAAGAGAGCCAACGCATGCATTGGCTCTACGTTTTTAACTGAACTGACATTTCAATTGAATACTTTATAACAAAATTTCGGCACGGACGATAGGTGCCGCATCAGCGTTTTTCTTTTTCAAATTAGCACATCAGCACATCGAAAAATCAACACATTATTTTATCCTTTTCTTTCCTTCTTCCGACATCGCCCTTAGCTTTTCCCGCTTCATGGTTTTGATAAACCTGGCATCTCTGAAGCGCAACGCCGACCAGTCCTCGTCTATGGCGACTTGCCTCACGCCTTCGAAGCCCATATCTCCCAAAGGTTGCCAACCATTTTCTCTCGAAATATCAGAGGTATATTTTTTTGATGACTTTTTTGAGTAGGCTATCCACAGCACGGCATCTTCTGCCAATTTTCCTTCAATACTATCTACTATGCTTGCTATTTCGGCGCAGGAAAGGGCAAAAGCAATTACAAAATCGTAAGAGCCACCTTCTTTTGCTTGGGTGGTCACACTTGCTAAGCCCGACAATTCTTTCGCTACCTCTTCAAAAGAAGGTGGAGCATGGAGCAAGCAAATTGATTGGTGCTCCTTAAAATTCATTTTTTTCAGTACCGGATTCATCGCATGCGTGTGGTTGAGATTGGGGCAAAAGTAGTTTTTTTGGTCGGAAGGGAAAAATGAAAAGTTTTCTAGAGGTCTAAAGACCAATGATCAAACGTTTTCATTCATTTAAAACTATCTATGCTTTATATTTAAGGCAGATAACTTCATTTTTTCAAAATACCCTATTTCAAACATTTTTAGTAAATATGAAAAGTTCAAAAAGCAAACAAATCAGTAGGCGGAAGTTTATTGGCGGAGCTGCCTTATCTTTCGCAGCATTCACTATCGTGCCTCGCTCAGTGCTAGGCGGAAAGGGTTACACTGCTCCCAGCGACAAACTAACTATGGGCTTCATAGGCTGTGGAAAGCAAAGTGGGGGACTTGCCTCTCGCTTTATGAAACTAGACGATATCCAAATGGTAGCCGCTTGCGACATCGACTCGGCCAAGTTGGAGAAGTTCGTAAAGATGGCCAATGGTATTTACAGTGAAAAGTCGGGCAAGGAGCATAAAGGCTTGGAGTCTTACAAAATGTACGAAGACTTGCTCGCCCGCCAAGACATAGATGCGGTAATTATTGCTACTCCTGACCATTGGCATGCGCTTCCTGCTATAGATGCACTCAAGGCTGGCAAAGATGTTTATTGCGAAAAGCCGCTTTCTCACACACTAGAAGAAGGCAGGGCAATGGTAGATGCTACCCGCAAATACAATAAGGTTTTCCAGACAGGAAGTATGCAACGCTCTAGCTACAACTTCCGCCAAGCATGCGAGCTGGTGCAAAACGGCTACATTGGCGAGGTAACAAAAGTATTGGCAAATGTGGGCGACCCTGCCGTTGACTGTGACCTTCCTGCCGAAAAAGCTCCAAAAGAGCTGGATTGGGATCGCTGGTTAGGCCCTGCACAAATGCGTGAGTATAACAGCATCATTGCTCCTCCTATTTCTTTTAGCGGATGGCCTATGTGGAGAAATTATAAAGAATTTGGTGGTGGAATCCTCTGCGATTGGGGCGCGCATATGTTTGATATCGTTCAGTGGGGCTTGGGCATGGATAATACTGGCCCGGTTGAGTACATCCCACCAACCGACCCAAAAGCTACCCGTGGCTTGGTAATGAAATATGCCAACGGCATAGAAATGGTGCACGAAGATTTTGGAAGAGGCTGGGGCGTTCGCTTCATAGGTACGGAAGGAACAATTGATGTGAGCCGTAAATACCTCGATAGTAAGTCGGAGAGCATTGCCAAAAAAGAAATTGGTGGAAACGATAAGCGCTTGTACTTTAGCGACAACCACTACCAAGATTTTGTAGATGCAGTGAAGAGCAGGAAAAAGCCAATCTGCGATGTGGAAATTGGCCACCGCGCAGCCAGTGTTTGTAATATAGCCAATATAGCTTACTGGCTCAACAAACCTCTGAAGTGGGATCCTGTAAAAGAGAAGTTTGACGACAAGGAAGCGAACAAGCTTAGGGGCAAAAAATACCGCAAGCC
Organism: Flammeovirgaceae bacterium SG7u.111; assembly: GCA_034044135.1. Classification (NCBI taxonomy): domain Bacteria; kingdom Pseudomonadati; phylum Bacteroidota; class Cytophagia; order Cytophagales; family Flammeovirgaceae; species Flammeovirgaceae bacterium SG7u.111. The sequence continues at coordinate 764,657 of CP139021.1, forward strand.
GTATTCTTTGTAGTTTTATAGAATATTTTTTTTGAGATGGAGGGATGTACTTGATTGTGCATCCCTTTTTTAGTTCATTCACCAGACCGTCCCGATCACTTGGAGCGATCGGGACGTTTTTTGGTTGATTTTTGGGTTATTTACTACCATTATTTAGGGCGGGTACTTGCCCCAGTAGGGATGCCCACCTAATTCACTTCATAACATGATAAAATTCGATGCCATATTTTTGACAATTAGACTTTACTTCTTTATACTGTTTACTATCAACATAAATAGAATTTTTCATTTCTTGCTGGGACTCATTTTCAATGTAATGGATGATGATTTGGCTATTACCTCTGTAACCTAAATACCCAATTTTTATAATAGTTATATCACTTTTTTTGATTTGTTTCTCAACTAGTCTTTTTATAAAAATACTATTGGTTGTAAGTTCAAATTCATTATACGAAGTAGCAACTAGAAAGCTTGATACAACAGCTGTGAAGATAATAGTAAAATAAATCTCGGCATTTTCAGAAAAATCCAACAGCATTAAAAGAAGTTTCGATAAAAAATAGCTAAACAGTAAGCCCAAAAAAGCAAAGTTTTTTAAGAGCGTAACTTTTGATGTCCTTCCGCTTAACAATACATTTTTATCTTTCATATTTATTCTCATTGCCTTTAAACTGAATATAATGGTAGTTCTTAGGTTGTAATGGGGTTGTTTTAAATCACTCTGACGGTCGGAGTGAATCTTTTTCTTGTTCGACTTAAACCTTTACCGCAAAGCTAGCATCCAATCCACAATTCCATGCCTTTTTATAAGGAAACACTCACCACCCATCCCTTTTTTCCTTCGCAAAACAAAAACAGGTTTGACTTTAAGGTAGTTGATTTATAGTTTGGGAAACATTGTAAAATAAGCCTTTTTTAAACCTATACAATTATACAATCACAATGAAAAAACTAAGACACGTACTATTGATATGGTCAGTGATGATTATATCCCCACAACTTTTTGCTCAGGAAAGCCCTTTGGTGGTTCAGCCTGGTATTAGCCCCGATGGCAGCCAGATCGCTTTCTCTTACCAAGGTGATATTTGGACTTCGAAGCTCGATGGTAGCGATGCCCGCAGGCTTACTATCCACGAAGCTTACGAGTCGTCGCCTGTTTGGAGTCCCGACGGCAAGCAAATTGCTTTTTCCAGCACCCGCTATGGGGCAAATGATATTTTTGTGATGCCTGCTACTGGAGGTGAGCCTAAGCGGCTTACGTTCTACTCGGGTAGCGATGTAATCAGCGGTTGGACGGATGATAACCAAGTGTTGTTCACCTCGGCACGGGCATTTCGCCAAATAGAATGGTCTTCTGAGATTTTGAGCGTTTCGGCTACGGGTGGAACTCCACAGCGCTTTTTGGATGCCACAGGCTATATGCCTGCCATGTCGCCCGATGGCAAATTGCTTGCTTTTGTTGAGGGACCGTGCCGCACGGCAAGGGAAGCCTACAAAGGCCCTGCTAACAAAGATGTATGGATTTACCACATCAAAAACAAGTCGTTTACGAAAGTGACTTCCTCTATGAGCAACGATTTTATGCCCAAGTGGGGAAAGGACAACAGCCTCTTTTTTATAGGTGGGGAAACGGGCAGGTACAATGCCTACAGCCTGAAAATAAACGACGATGGCTCGGCAGCCGGTTCGCCTACTCAAGTGACATCGTACACAGATTTTGGTATCCAATGGCTGGATGCTAGCACGAATGGAAATACCTTGGTATTTGAGCGATTGGGTGATATTTACCAAGTAAGCGCAACAGGAGGCTCAGCTCAAAAAATCAATATTTCTATTTCTGCGGACTATCGTTTCGATCCTATGGAGCGCAAAACGCTTTCTTCAGGAATAGATTGGTACAGCATTTCCCCTAACGGTAAAAAAGCAACGGTGGTAACCCGTGGGGAGGTATTTGTGAAGGTGAACGACAAGGAAAAAAGCCGCACGGTGAACTTGAGCAAGCATGCTTGGAGAGATGATAACGCCAACTGGCTCAACGATTCTACAGTGATTTTCACCTCCGACCGCGAAGGGCAATACGATTTGTACCTTGCCAAATCTGCCGACCCTGAAAAACCCGATTTGTTCAAAAGCTTGAAGCACGAAGTCGTCCGCCTGACAAAAACGGACGAGAGCGAGATGATGCCTTTGGTTTCGCCGAACGGCAAAAAAATAGCTTTTAGAAGAGCGGAAGGGTCGAGAGGAAAGGGGAAAATGATTGTAGCCGATATTGATCCAGAAGGGAAAATCAATAATGAAATAGTATTGCTGGATAGCTGGCAATCGGCGAACGATGTATCGTGGAGTCCAGATAGCAAATGGTTGGCATATTCTATTCCCGACCTCGATTTCAACAACGAGGTGTATATCCACGCAGCGGACAACAGCCGCAAGCCTGTGAACGTGAGCATGCACCCCCGCAACGACCGCAGCCCTGTTTGGAGTTCCGACGGATCGAAACTAGCCTTCATTTCTGACCGAAACAATGGCGATTACGATGTATGGTTCGCTTGGCTGAGCATAGAAGATTGGGAAAAAACAAAGCAAGACTGGGAAGAAGACGAGGGCGATGATGAGAAGGGCAAAAAGGATAAGAAAGACAAAAAAGACGGAGATGAGGAAGAAGAGGAAACGCCTATCACTATCGACTTTGAAGATATTCATTACCGCCTCAGCCAAGTTACGGCTCTGCCAGGCAGCGAATCGGGCATAGCAGTATCGAAAGATGGGGAGACTTTCTACTTCAGCACCAGCGGCCCTACCGCCAAAGGAAGCGACCTGTACAGCATCAACTGGGATGGAACGGAAGCCAAGCAACTCACCAAGGGCGGACAACGCCCGTATGGAGCGGAACTTAGTCCTGATGGCAAGCATTTGTACTACGTATCCAAAGGAAGGCTTTCAAGAATTACGCTGAGCAACGGCAAATCGGAGAGTTTGCCATTTAGCGCAGAAATGAAAATTGACCACCGCAAAGAGCGTGAGCAAGTATTTGAAGAAGCTTGGAAAGCCTTGGACGCAGGTTTTTACGACCCTGCTTTCCACGGGCAAGATTGGGATGCGCTCAAGAAACAATTCAAACCACTTGCGCTCAAAGCCTCTACCGATCAAGATTTCCGCTACATGTTCAACCTGATGCTGGGGCAAGTGAATGCCAGCCACATGGGCATTTATGGAGGTTCTCCTGAGGAAACGCAACGAGAAAGCACCGGAAGGCTTGGCGTAGAAGTAATTCCTGTGAAAAACGGGGTGGAAGTTACGCATGTAGTGCCGAAAACCGCAGCGGATAAAACAACAAGCAAATTGGAAGTTGGCGATGTAATAGTTGCCGTGAACGGCGAAGGGGTTTCTTCTGACGAGAGTTTTTACAGTTTGCTCACCAACAAAGCCAGCAAGAAAATATTACTGGAAGTAGAAGATGCAAACGGAAAAAGCCGGGAGGTGGAAATCAGACCCACAAGCAGTATCCGTAACCAGCTTTACGACGAGTGGGTGAACGAACGCAAAGCTCTTACGGAAAAATATTCGGGTGGAAAATTGGGTTACATCCACATCCAAGGGATGAACTGGCCCAGCTTCGAGCGCTTTGAGCGAGAGCTGACCGCAGCAGGCTTGGGCAAAGAGGGAATTGTGATAGACGTGCGCTACAACGGCGGCGGCTACACTACCGACTACCTTATGGCGGTGCTCAACGTACGTCAACATGCCTACACCATTCCGAGAGGAGCGGCGGGTAGCCTTAATGAAAACCCGAAATACAAAAATAATTACCCTTACGGGGAAAGGCTTCCACTGGCAGCTTGGACCAAACCTTCTATTGCCATCTGTAACGAAAGCAGTTATTCCAATGCGGAGATTTTCTCTCATGCGTTCAAAACGTTGGAAATTGGAAAACTAGTAGGCCAACCGACCTTCGGCGCGGTGATTTCCACGGGTGGACAAGGTTTGTTGGACGGTTCGTATGTACGGATGCCGTTTAGGGCTTGGTACGTGAAAGCGACGGGAGAAAACATGGAACTAGGTCCAGCCGTTCCACAATTCACCGTGGAAAATGCACCCGACAGCAAAGCCAAAGGGGAAGACGAACAGCTTAAAAAAGCGGTAGATGAATTGTTGAAGGAGGTGGATTAGTTACTGGTTGTTGGTTTCTTGTTACTGGTTGCTAGTTTCTTGTTACTGGTTAACCAAACCTGTTAACCGTCCCGATCGCTCGCAGCGATCGGGACGGTTTTATTTTGTATTCCATCGCCTAGCACTCAAAAAAGAAAAATCTCTATTAAGTACTTACCCAAAAACCCTATCTGGTTACGGGTACATTTTGGGAAGAAGGCGGCAAGCTGAAGTTTTATTTTGGTTCAAATGAATACGGTTATAAGGACGATCTTCCTATTTCCAACTCGGCAATTATTGCTTTTTCTCCATTGGCTTCCAGTATATCTAGTCTGAAATACCTTGCTTTCGTTTTTTCAAAATTGAGCGATTTGTATGTTGCGTCAGCACCCCACCTTTGGCTGGAAACCTCCTCAAAATTAAGACCATCGGTACTTGAAAAAAGTTTGATATTCATTATGTTCCCTTCTGCCAAAGCCATTTCTGGATAAGGCTTGCACCTATGGTTGGGGACAATCATCAGTGCATCAACTCCTTCTTCAATTTTTCCCAGATCCATAGTAATAGTTTGGGGAAACTCTGCACTCGACTCCCAATGGAAATGGTTCGTTTGGATTTGGCGGGCATCGTGTAGGTAAGTTGCATTACCACTACTTGCTACCACAGATGCAAAGGGGATTGACTCGACAATTTGGCGACCTTGAGGGGGCAAAGCAGGCCTTGAAGTGTCAGGCTTCCACTTTTGACCGATTTCCGTAAGCATTCCTATGTAAATATCATCTAAAAGTCCTTCTCGGTTGGGCATGCAATTGAGCATGAAGTTGCAATACCGTGCTTCGCAATCTACCAATTTATGAAGCACGGTATCTATTCCATCGTCTTGTTTCATACCGTTAGGGGTGTCTTCACTCCAAAACCAGCCGTTGCCTTTCACACTGCAGTGCCCAAGTGCCGATGCCATAGTGTTCCCTTCTGGGGGAAATGCCCCAAAAGGTCCTTCGAAATAAGGGATTTCCATGTGGTAAGGAGCTTGTAAATGCGTATGGTCGGTGATCAAACATTCTGGCTGAAGTTGCCTGATCAATTTCCTGATTTCGTGATAGGGAATCACTTTATGCCCTATTTTCCAATACCATCCGTCCATTACAAAGTAGTCGATCTTTCCGTAGTTGGTGAGGAGTTCGGTTATTTGCCCCTTTACAAAATCTAATTTGTTGCCATCAATGCTATCCTTTTCTACTCCGTGTGTACTGTCCCAGATCGAATAATATAAGCCTATTCCTAACCCTTTTACTCTAAATGCATCCACATATTGCCGGACAATGTCTTTTTGGTAAGGAGTGGATGCTACGTCATACTCTGTGAATTTACTATCCCAAAGGCAGAATCCTTCGTGGTGTTTTGTGGTGAGCAACCCATATTTCATCCCGGCCGAAACGGCTGCATCTGCCCACTGTGCGCAATCTAGTTTTTGAGGGTTAAAGGAATCGATGGGATAGTTTGCTTCTCCCCATTTTGCCCCATACGACATAACGTTGTAGCAAATGAACATGCCAAATCGTTGGTCAATAAACTCGCTTTTGAGCTGGTAAAGAGACTTGGTAGAACTGATTGCTTCATGCTCGATTGTTTCTTTTGGGTTGCTGCATTGCGTCAAACTCAGAAATCCAAGGATGCATACAAGCCCAATAATACTGTGAGAAATTCGTGTGTTTTTCATAATAATATTTGTGATAACAAGCGGTTCATTTTATTGAAATAAATAGAGATCCATTCCAAGTCGATGCTTGCAACCACTCTCCATTTATTTCAACCTTATTTCATTTTTTACACCAATGGCGCAAGCGTCTCGCTCAATGCTGTTAACTTAAGGACATTCTGAAAGTTCAGCGAGACGCTGAACATCATTTTAAAGCACAAGTGAGACACTTGCGCTATTGAGAGAACTAGCCAAACATTATGGCGCAAGCATCCCGCTTGTGCCTTACTACAATTTAAGCGTCTCGCTTAAAATCAACTCAAGAACTCAATATCAATCAAGCCCTTTCCCGTTCCGTAATAATCCCTTGCACTGCTATAAAGCCAATGTTCCCCACTTTCCACAAAACCCATAGCGACCGGATTATCGTGAATGTATTCCAATTTCTCATGTAATAACTCTTCTGAGGAAATTTCGATAGGATGGTTGTGTTGCTGCCAAAGCTGGAAGTCTTTATTGTTACTGTTTTTCAACCCCGCATTTTTCATCATCCAGAGCATCCATTCCCTTCTACTTTCTCCCACAAACCTTTTGTCTTCCAGCAAAAGCCGTATATGCCTAGAGGTAAATGATTTTAAGTCGCGAATGATCTCTTCCAATTTTTTATCACCAGACGTCCCTAAAATAAAATGGGCATGGCTGGTCATGATGACCCACGCATGTACTTTCAGTCCCTTGTTCTCTTGGCAATATTTGATGCTTTGCAACAGAATATCCTTAAATTCACTTCGGATAAAAACATCTATCCAATTCACCACGGTGAAGGTCACAAAATACGGTAACTCTTGGTCGTTGATTTTGTATTTTCGGCTCATGGACTTGTTTTTAAATTTAAGAAAATCGATTTTCTTAAATTTAAAATATTTTGGCATGTTCAGTGTCTCGCTGAACATCATTTTAAAGCACAAGAGAGACTCTTGCGCTATGACAGCCCTACTATTTCTCATCCACTATTCGAGCCATATTATTATTAAAAAAACAGACTACATGGTAAGAAATTGCAAATGAGAATACCATAGCTCTTTTCTTTTCATACTTCGCAAGCAGAAGCTCTTTTTTCTTAGTAAAAAGAAAAATCATATAGCTGACAAGAGAGAGAAGAGTTATAATAAGACCTTCAATATCAAATTCACTTACGATTTTATACTCCATATTATGATATATAATGTGAAAAATTATAAGTCCCCACATTATTGAAATAGAGCTCCATAGAATAGTTGCTACGTTACTAATTGAAGATTCTCCAAATCTCCTTTTTGAAAGAAAGTACCAAAACATTAAAATAACCTCAAAGAAATAAGTTAACCATTTCATATTTCTACCTTATCTCTTATTCAGCAACCACCATCTGTCCAAAAGCAGCTTCCACTTCCATCACAGGCAATTTGCAGGCTTTTTCTTTGCAGACATAAATCATTGTTTCCCCTTCCATCAGCTTATTTTTGAGGAGTTCGAGCGAGCCTTCGGTTTTGCCGCCCATCAGCACAGCGTTGGGCTGGTAGCTTTGGAGGAATTCTGCTTGGAGTTGCGCCGCATTGTCGCCCACTATTGCCACTTCGTAGAAAGGGTAGGTGAGGTACATCTGCAACTGGAACCAGTTGGTGAAATAAGCAGTATTGGCGGGTACAAACTCCAGCACACCTTGTAGCATATTGGTGCTTTTCTTTTTCAATTCCCCATCAAAAAAGTAATTGCCCAAGTAATATAAATTCTTCGCCATCACCGAGTTGGCAGAAGGGATTACGTTGTCGGTCAGCTCTACTTTTCGGGCAATGAGCGCTGGGTCTTGGTCCGAAGTATAGAAGAAATAGCCACTGCCCTCATCGTAAAAATGTTCCAAGGCATAGTTGGTCAAATCTTGGGCTTTGTAGAGCCATTGCTCGTTGAAGGTAACTTGGTAGAGCGTGATGAAGGCATCGACAGTTAGGGCATAATCATCCAAAAAAGCATTGATGCTCGACTTGCCATCCTTGTAGTTTCGATTGAGGCGGTTGCCTTCCTGCAAAGTAGTTTTTACGATAAATTCAGCCCCTGTTAAAGCTTTTTCAAGATATTTCTGTTTTCCAAAAGCGGAGTAGGCATCGATGTAGCCTTTCACCATCAGCGCATTCCACGAAGTCAGGATTTTATCGTCCAAGCCTGGGCGCACTCGTTTGCTTCGGGCTTCCATCAGCTTGCTTTTAGCAGAAGCAATGGAGTTTTCCAGCGCTGCTTTTTTCATTTCCACTTCTATGGCTACCGCTTCTATCGCCTTGGTATTGAATAAGATGTTTATGCTGTCTTCCCAATTCCCTTCTTTTTCTATGTTGTAATATGCCGAAACCGCTTTGTATTCTGCTTCGTCCAGCAGAGCTTCCAACTCTTCGTTGGTCCATGTATAAAACTTTCCTTCTTTCCCTTCGCTGTCGGCATCGAGGGAAGAATAAAAACCGCCATCTGGCGAAGTCAATTCCCTTTCTACAAAAGCCAAGGTTTCTTCCACCACCTTTTTGTAAAGTGGGTTTTTGGTGACTTTATAGGCTTGGCTGTATAACGAAACAAGCTGGGCATTATCGTAGAGCATCTTTTCAAAATGCGGCACTTTCCAAAATGCATCGGTGGAATAGCGGGCAAATCCGCCACCCACTTGGTCGTAAATACCGCCCATTGCCATGCGCTCCAGCGTGAGGTTCACGTAGTCCATTGCCGTATCGTTTTGGGTGAGGTGGTGGAATTGAAGCAGGGCTTCCAAGTGGTTGGGCATAGGGAATTTTTGGGTGCGTTGGAAGCCGCCCAGTTGCATGTCGAGGTCGGAGGTGAAGTTGGCAAAAGTGGAATGAACACTATCAGGGAGAAACTCAGAATCGTCGGCTATATGCGCATTGAAGGAATTTTCCCCTACGCCAGAAGTCACCTGTTTGGCAATAGATTCGAGCCTTTCGGGGTCATTTTTCTTGGCATCGATGATCTGCTGCAACAGATCCATCCACTGGTCTTTTTCAAAATACGTTCCTGCAAAAATAGGCCTGCCGTCGGGCAAGGTCACGCAGTTGAGTGGCCAGCCCCCGCTTCCTGTCATTATCTGCGAAGCTTCCATGTAAATCTGGTCGATGTCGGGGCGTTCTTCCCTGTCCACTTTTATAGAGACAAAGTTGTTGTTCATCAGTTTGGCAACTTCCTCATTTTCAAACGACTCGTGCTCCATTACGTGGCACCAGTGGCAAGCCGCATAGCCCACACTCACAATAATGAGCTTATTTTCCGCCTTCGCCTTGTTCAGTGCTTCTTCTCCCCAGGGGTACCAATTTACAGGGTTGTGCGCATGCTGGAGTAGGTAAGGGCTGCTCTCGCCAGCCAGTTTGTTGGTGTGTTTGTGAGATTCCCCGCAAGAAACCAACACAAATAAAAGCATACCAAAAAGAGTGAGTTTTGTATAATTCAAATTCATATTTTATTATTTAGGATTCTTCCCGTAGAGCCGCCCAATTTGAGCGTCTCTACAATTCTAACAGGAATATTATAGAAAATAGAATTTGCAACGAAGATGTTCTGGAAGAAGCCTCGCTATTTCACTTTAAAGGAGACGACAACAGAAAAATAAACTATGATAAATGATTCCATACATTCAGGTTTAATATTAAAGAAAGGCGATTTTTTCATACAGAATGGTCAGCAGAATTTTAGAATTGGTCAATTGTTGAAGGGAGTACTAAGAGGTTTTACTTTGAATAATGAAGGCGAGGAAATTACAACTCATTTTTTTGTTGAAAATGATTTAGTTTCTGGAAATTATGTTCCGAATATTCCTGCAACAATGACAATTCAGGCTTTAGAAAACTGTGCGTTAAGTGTTGCTAATTATACAGAGGTGTTTTCTCATATGAACTCAGACAATTACTTAACTAATGTAATTTTATCGAATTTTCAAAAATTGAATAAGCAGAACAATTCAAGAATCGAAGCATTAATTACAGGAGATTCATTGACCAAATACAAGTGGTTTTTAAAAGAATATCCAAATTTATTGAACAGGATTCCTCATTACTATATAGCAAACTTCTTAGGAATGACTCCAACTCAACTTAGTAGAACTCGCAAACAGTTTTCTCAACAAATGTAAATGAAATGTTTTTAGTGCCTAGTTATTTTTGCTGTGATAACAATAAAAAGTAAAAAATGAGATTTAAATTAAATTTATTAGCAATTACAATGGTGACTTTGACATTTTGTTCTTGTCATTTTAGTCACGGAGAGAAAAAACACGGTCATTCACACAGTAAAGCAAATCATCCTTTAAAAGGAGAAAGTACTATGAAAATTACAACGCCCAATAGAGTATCACACACTTACGAACAAACAATAAACGGGACAAAGAAAGAGATAATGCCTCTGTATTGCCCAGTAAGGGAATTGGACTGGTGTGAAAATTGGAATCCTAAGGCAGTTGTTTCAAATTCAGGAGTAGTTGAAAAAGATTGTATCTTCATTACTTCGCACGGAGAGGACGATGTTGTTTGGATTGTAACAGAATATGATACTGAAAAAGGTATTGTAGAAATGTATTACCACGTTCCAAATATTCAGATTACTAAACTAAACATTAAAATAAGTCCAATAACTGAAACTACCACAAAGGCAGTTCTTACATATACAAAAACATCTTTAAGTGATATTGGAGACAAGGTGCTGAAAGAGTTTACAAAATCTGAATATGATATCATGATGGATTCTTGGGAAAAAGCAATGAATCATTATCTTGCAACAGGCGAGAAACTTACAGGTTTGCCAAATTTTTAGAAATAAAAATAGAATAATGAGAAATGGAGTAGAAACAACAAACCGTTAACACTTTGTATAGTACAATAGCAGGTTTGATGCTGATTTTGAGCATCATCACTTGCCCGAGCATTAGTGATTATTTGAAAGAAAATCTCACGTAATCCGCTACAGCACCATACAATTTACCGTTAAACACTACACAAACCCCATTTCAAAAGTTACTTCTCAAAACTTGAACATCGTAGGCGATCGCAGCGACTATGAAAAAGCAATCTTACACCCTTGCCAAAGCGTTAAATCCTACATTATCGCGAAAGCCTTGGGGGCTAACTCCTGTATGTTTCTTGAAGTACTTGCTGAAGTGATACTCGTCGTTGAAGCCTAGCTCGTAGGCAATTACTTTGATAGGATTGTCGGTGAGGTACAAATCTCGCTTGGCTTCCACTACTATCCGCTCCGAAATGAGTTCTGTTGGGGTTTTGTCAAAATAACTTTTGGTGAGTTTCCCCAAGTTTTTTGGAGTGATGTGAAGCAATTCGGCATATTCGGTTGGGGCGTGCTTGTCCTTGTAATGTTCCTCAATCAAATCTTTCAATTTTTGCAACACCGCAGGCTCTTTTTGCTCTTTTACCCCCTTTACATCTATGTCATTTTGCTCAGCTTTTATCCTCACGGCATAGATCAGCAACATTTTGAGCTGTGTAGTGAGCATATGATGTTGGGAGATGTTACTATGCTGCATTTCGTCCTTTACCAAAGAGAATATATTTTCGAAAGTTTGCTGAGATTGTTCGTTCAGCTGAATCAGGTTTTGACCGTAAATGGTATTGAACAAAACTCCATTGCAGCCTATCTCTTTGTCGTATTGGTAAATACAATAAAAGTCTGAATGGAAATTGAAGTATTCCCCTTTCAAGCTTTCCTCTTCAATGAGCTGGAAAGGCTGGTAAGGGGTGAAAAACAAGGCTTGCCCCTTTTTTATTTCCTTTTCTGAAAACTCAGTTTTAAGTACTCCTTTACCTTCTTTTACCCACAAAATCGTATAATAGGGAAGTCGCTGTAGATCGGAAAATGTGTCGCAAGAAAACTGCCCTACTTTAAAGGCAAGTAAGTTGGTATCGGTGTTGATGAGTTGAAACTGTTCAGAGGCAAGTGTTTCGTTATTCATAGATTATCGAAAGGAATTAATAGAGAAAATAGTACGATTAATAAAACCCTAAATTGGCTTAATCGTTCAGTTCGTCCCTCAATCTTTTCACTTCTGCTTCTAAGGTTTTTATATATTCTTCCTTGGAAGTTAAGATGTCTCCGAGTTCATCTAAAGAGAACCGTTGTTTGATGTGTTGCGAGCAGTTCCAGTCATAAGCTTTGATATGAAACAAAATAATTCGTTCTGCTTTAAAAGCATAGTTCCGATGCCTGACGTCTTTTTCTAGTTCAGGAGCTTCATCTAAAGCCTTGATTTCTACCTCTGCGTATACTTTTAGCCTTGCTTGGTTTGGGTAATCGACCAAAATCAGCGAAGCTTTATTGTTTTGGTTCAGATTTCCCACGGAGATATATTGCTTGTTTCCGGTAAAGTCCAAAAAGGCAAGGGTTTTACCATCCAATACTTTCAAAAACCCGTTTGGTCCGCCCCGATGTTGCACATAGGGGAACTCGTTCTCCCCATAAGATGCCATGTAAAAGCTATCCCTTGCCTCTATAAATTGTATTTCTCGCTGGCTCAATGCTTCGGTGGAAGTGAACCGCTCCATCTTTTTGTAACTCTCCCTACTTCCGTATTGGCTTTGCAGCTTTTTAATACTTTCAGTGAAAGCTAGGTTTGCATAATTCATTGCTTCTAAAAGCTTTATATAAAATGATAATGATCCGTGTACCATAATAACTAGGTGTGTAAATCTTACTTACAGACCCAAAATCTGGCGGATCATTTGGTTGGTGAAGCCCCATTCGTTATCGTACCAGGTCAATACTTTTAGCAAGTCGCCATCTACCACTTTGGTCATGGGCAAGTCGGCAATAGAAGCGTACGGACTTTTGATGATATCGGAAGAAACCAAAGGATCTTTGCTTACGGCAAATACCTTTTTGTACCTCTCCGTGGCGGCTTCTTGGGCCAATATTTCATTTACTTCCTCGGCAGAAGTAGGTCTTTCTGTTACGATAGTGATATCGGAAATAGAACCTACGGCTACTGGGACGCGAACAGACAATCCATCGAACTTGCCAACAAATTGGGGCAATGCTTTTCCTGTAGCTATTGCAGCACCGGTAGTTGTTGGGATCAAATTGTTCAGTCCCGACCTTCCCATTCGGAAATCTTTGGCGGGGGAATCAACGGTTTTGTTGGAGGCCGTATCGGCGTGAATTGTTGTCATGATGGCTTTCTTGATACCAATCCTTCGACCTAAAATCTCCATTACGGGACTGATGTTGTTGGTGGTACAGCTGGCACAAGAAAATATGCTTGCCTTTCCATCTTCAGTGTTTACTCCATGGACAACAGTGGGTATGTTCGGGCTCTTGGTCGGGCCAGAAAGGACTACCGTTTTCGCTCCAGCTTTTACATGCTTTGCAGCATCGTCTTCGTTGGTGAAAATACCTGTGCTTTCAATAACCACATCTACGCCAAGTTCTTTCCAAGGCAGTTTTTCAGGATCTTTTTCATTCAAAAACAAGAGCGGTTTTCCATCAATGAAAAGTTCGCCTTCTTTTGCTTCAATATCTTTTTCCAAAGTACCATGAACGCTGTCGTATTTGAGAAGATAGGCTATATTTTCAATGGGTGCAATGTCATTTACGGCGACCAGCTCAAGCCCAGGAGTATCTAAAATAATTTTCAAGGAAGTACGGCCTATGCGCCCCATTCCATTTATCGCTATTCGTTTCATTTTTTTTATAAGTGTCTTTCTTGTTCAGTAATTGGTAAATCGTTTATGCTTGCGAATCTTTTCTCCATCAATCCGTTTTCGTCAAATTCCCAGTTTTCGTTTCCATACGCCCTAAACCATTGTCCTTCTTTGTTTCTGTATTCGTATTCAAACCTTACGGCAATTCGGTTTTCGGTATGCGCCCAGTATTCTTTTTTGAGCTTGTAGTTCAGCTCTTTTTTCCATTTTCCGCTAAGGAATTTCACAATTTCTTCTCTACCATTTATAAAAGTGGAGCGGTTGCGCCATTCACTGTTGGGCGTGTAGGCTAGTGATACTTTTTCAGGATTTTGGCTGTTCCAAGCATCTTCTGCCAGTTGGATTTTTTCTTTGGCGGTTTCCAATGTGAAAGGCGGCAAGGGATATTTTTTTTCCATGATTATTGGTTTTATCGATTACTATTTCTATTGGAAGAAATAATACAGAGAAGCCCCCTCGAGCTGCATTACATCAGCTCGTTTCACTAGGAATAATGGTTCCTGAAAGCTCTTCAAGTTCGCAATGAAGCCTCTGAACACATGAAGCAGCACAGGTCATAATCCCAAGAGTTGTGAGGGGTTGCGGCTTCTCTGTATTGTAACCATTCTTATCTTGGTTAAGATGAGAATGCTTTTTTGTGCCTTCTGCTCAGGCGATGGATATCACTGTTACCGCCAAGTACAAAAGGATGTATAGTAAGTGGATGATGACTTTGGTTTTCATGTTAGTCAGTCAATAATGTGAAATTTTTCTTTGTTGCTGACTTGGTTGTTTAGCTACACGTTCGCAGCTTCAAGCTCTGGAGCTACTGGGAAGTCTATTGGAATTTGGGTAAGGTTATGTACATAGTTCATCACCACTTTGTCGGCTATGGCTACTACCAAATCGATCAAGCTTCCTTTGGTATACCCTGCTGCATAAAATACATCGAGCACATTTTGGTCTACATTTCCTCTATTTGCGGTGATGGCTAGTGTAAGTTTCGCAAGCGCATCAAGCTTCGCATCGAATGAAACTTTCCCTTTTCTGATCTCTAATATTTGCTCGTCGGTGAACCCGTTCATTTTCCCGATAGCCGTGTGTGCACTTTGGCAATAGCTGCAATCATTTTCTTGGCTCACCACTAGGTTTATCACTTCTTTTTCTTTTTTGGAGAAAGATGTTTTTCCATTTTGGAATTGGAGATAGTTTCCAAGAGCCGTTTCCGAATGAGCCAAGGTGGCGTAAAGGTTAGGAACAAAACCTACTGCACTTTTCAAATTGTCGAAGATTGCTTTATTGTCAGCACTTACTTCATCTCTGGTTGGAACATTAAAATTTGCCATTTCTTTTTTATGATTTATGTTGAACATTTGTTTTTTTGCCGCTTGCCTTATCCGTTCGTTGCAATCGACAATACAAATGTGCAGGGTTTTGGTAGGCGAAGAAATGGACGGATTCCCCCACTTGATGTACATTTTTCCCTAAACAGGTTTTTTGCTTAAAAAAGGCTGGGAAAAGAAGGGGTGATAAGAAGAAAAAAGGCTGCCTTCATCCCTCCAAATAAAGGTTTTTATACATTTATGGTGTGTTTTTTATTCTCACAACAAAAAAGAAGAACTTAACCTATAAGAAAAATAACAGTGCCATCGCAGTTGATACCCATCCAAATATGGCGAGTATTAGGTGCTGTGGTGATATACGAATGTTGTGTTAATTAAACCATGAAAAGGATATACTTATCAGTTTTTGTTATAATTTTTAGCTGTAACAGCACCCAAAACCTTGATGAAGAATTAATCGACCTATGTAAAGCTGGAAGATATAATGATTTGTACGAAAAAATGGCCTCACTGAAAGAATCATCAACAAAGGCTAAATACTATGAATTTAGAGTTTTCTTAGACAGGGAAGTTATTGCAGGTTACACTGAAAAGGTTATCACAGTGGAGGAGCATATCCAGAGTAAGGAAAATAAATCAATGTACTCCCTCGATGAATATAAGCTATACCTTATTACTGACTCAACAGATAAGATACAGGCTTACCGTTTAGTAGAACCAAGATTAGAAAAAGGTGTGGATGGAAATTGGGAAAAGTTCGAGGATATACTTTCAAAGAGTGATCAGCTATATCCAAAAGAGATGCAGGAGGACTTCAATAGACTTTATGGGGTAAACTTTGATTATAATTACCTTTTCCAGTACGAAATTTATTTTGGTGAATCCTGCGGGCAGGATGGGAACCCACCTGAATATAGGTACTATTTAGAAAAAGCTATAGTTGAAAAAGATACGGCTACCATCAATAAGTGGTTGTTTTCACCTGTTGCCGAGAAACAACTTTACGCAATAGAAGGGATTCTGAGACTTGGGAATGAAGGACATTCATTTGATAGTGCGACCCACAGCATCATTAAAGAAGTCTCCAGAAAAGAAGGGTACGCACAGACTTGTGCAGGCTGTGAATACGGTGATCAACAAGAGATAAGAAAACTCGTAGAAATAATAAAAAAAAGAATACTGCAAGAGCTATAGCCTGCTGTTCTGAGAGTTGGCGCAGTATCCTCTCAAAGAATTTTGCATTGGGAAAATCTACCAATTTGCGAAACTCTGTGGATAAGGAGAGTCCCAAAACGTCGTGGGCGGTCAAAACGACCACGACGTATGCGAACATCATCTAATCATCAAACAATTGTATAATCAACTCACGCCTCGTTTCGCAACACCTTATATATATAGTCCATATCCATGCAGCCACGGAGCATGTCGGCGAGTTTGTCGTACTGTTCTTCTTTGAAGGTTTGGTAATCGACTTTGCGGGCTTTCAGCTCTCCTTTTACATAAGGAGCTATTAGTTGGTTGATGATTTCATCGTTGTCCAGCACGCCGTGGAGGTAGGTTCCCCAGCATTTTTCATCTACCCAGCAGCCGTCTTTTCTGCCATCGGCGAGGGTGGCCAGTGGTTCTGCGCTATTTTCCAACTCACTCGTGCCCATATGGATTTCGTAGCCCGAACATTTTTCCGAAATTCCTTTGAACTGGAAGGTCTGCTGTTCGGTCACTTTTTCCTCTTCCAGCGTCGTTTTCACGGGGAGCAAACCTAGCCCTGTCATAAAAGAATAATTGCTTTCGGTGTGGAGCGGGTCTTCTATGGAAATTCCCAGCATTTGGTAGCCACCGCAAATCCCAATCACAGTCTTCCCGTTTTTTCGGGCATCGTAAATCGCTTTTCCAGCCCCGTTGTTTTTAAGGTCGATTAGGTCTTCAATGGTGTTTTTGCTTCCGGGGATAATTACGATATCAGCTTTTTCTATTTCGCTAGGGTTGTTGGTATAAAAAAGGTTTACACGGTCGTCTTTTTCCAAAGCATTGAAATCGGTGAAGTTTGACATCCTTCGGAGGAGCACCACCGCCACATTCACTTTTCCACTTACAGCTTCCCTTATTTTTCTATCTACCACCACCGAATCTTCTTCCTCTATCTGTATATCTCGGAAATAGGGCACAACTCCCACCACGGGCACTCCCGTAATCTCTTCCATTATTTTCCTCCCATCTTCAAAAAGCTTGATGTCTCCCCTGAATTTATTGATGATAATACCTTTTATAAGTCGCTGTTCGTCTTCTTCCAGTAGTTTGATGGTGCCATACACGCTCCCAAACACGCCGCCTTTGTCAATATCGGCAATCAGAAAAGTAGCTGCATTGGCGTGCTGGGCTATGCGCATATTGGTGATGTCCCGCTTTTTGAGGTTCAGCTCAGAAATACTCCCGGCTCCTTCCATCACTATTGGGCTGTACTTTTGAGCTAGCTTATCGTAAGCGCCTTTTACTTCTTCAAATAGGTTTTGCTTGTTGTTGTCCATGAAATAATCCCATGCAGACTGATTCCCAAAGGGCTTGCCATGTAGTACTACTTGCGAAGATTTGTCGCTGGTGGGTTTGAGGAGCACAGGGTTCATTTCCGTGGCACAAGGAACACCAGCTGCCTCGGCTTGTACCGCCTGCGCCCTGCCTATTTCCAGCCCGTCAGGAGTTGCATAGCTGTTGAGGGACATATTTTGGGCTTTGTAAGGAGCTGGGTTCATGCCATCTTGCTTAAATATTCGGCAAAAGCCTGCATTGATAATACTTTTCCCTACATCGGAGCCCGTGCCCACAAACATCACTGATCTGTATTTGTTCATTTGTCTTGTCTTCTAAAATTCCACCTTTTTCTCAGGTTAAATACCCATGTGAGAAACAGGTCTAAATGTGAAAAAATACTTTCTCTACTTAGCTAAAGCGAAAGTTTCCAAAGGCGCAAATATAGGTATATTACCTATAAAGCAGGTTTTTTATGAGATAATGATGGGGAAAAGGCTGTCCGTTTCGGTAAGCTAATGCTCCAACTCAGTAGGCGAATATCCCGATTCGGGCAGTCAATATCCCGTTCGGTCAGAAACAGGTTCCAATCTTAAGGTTTAAACCTCATAATTGTATCAACGAACACTGATTAACAAATAAGTAAATGTCTGCTATGTCAAAGAATTCTACTCTACCTTTTAGGTTGATAAAATTACTAACAATTACATTATTACTTTTAGTTGCAGGTGCTATTTCAGCGCAAGATCAAGAATCTAAAAGTGATTTTTTGAATGTTTTTGTTGATTGCAATCACTGTGATATCAACTTTTTGAGGCAAGAGGTAGATTATTTGAATTATGTAAGAGATAGAGAGTTGGCAGATGTTCATGTATTAGTTAATAATCAGCCAAACGGAAGTGGTGGAAATTCATATGAATTGAATTTTATTGGCTTAAAAGAATTTGAAGGAACTTCACAAATACTATCATATAATACCACTGCTAATAATACTTATGACGAAGTAAGAAGTGGGTTGACAAAGATGATTGCCGTAGGAATGGTGCCCTACATTTCTCAAACAGACTTGGTTGATAACTTGGTAGTAAAGGTGAAGGATGTAGAGAAAAAGAAGAAGGGAAAGAGTAGCGTGCCAAGTGGATGGAATTGGAACAATTGGATATTTGAGGTGTACGGCAGTGGGAGTTTGAACCAAGAATCGTCAAGAAAGAAGGTTAATCTTGATTATGGTACAGGTGCAGATAGGATAACAGAAGATTGGAGGGTTACTGCAGATTTGCATTTTAGTTACCGTGAGCAAGTGATTCAGGGCGAAGATGAGGTAATCACAACGCTCAGAAAGAGAAATAGTTTTTTTGGCAGAATAGCAAGAAGTGTGACCGACCACTGGTCAGCTGGTATGTACAGCAATATTTATATGGACTCTTACCGAAATATTGATATGAGTTCGAGCTTTACCCCAGCTCTCGAATACAGTCTTTTTCCTTATACAGAAGTAATGAAAAGAGAAATTACCGTAAGATACCAAGTGGGTCTAACAAGGCAACAATACATAGAGTCGACTATTTATGAGAAAATGGCGGAGGACTTGATGGGACAGGCATTGGTGCTGTCAGTAAGGTATCGCCAGCCATGGGGCTCTGTAAATGGGGGGGTAACAGCCTCAAATTATTTTCATGACTTCACAAAAAACCGTTTCAGTTTTAACTACAACATGAATGTGAGGGTCGTAAAAGGACTTTCGGTTAGAATGAGCGGTTATTATAACTTAATTAGAGACCAACTTTACCTGCCGCAAGGCGAAATTTCAACAGAAGATTTGCTACTGTCTCAAACTCAAGTAGCAACTGACTATGAAATGGGAGTTTCGGCAGGATTAGCGTACAATTTCGGTGCAATGTTTAACAACACCGTTAACACAAGACTTTAGTTTATCTTTCATTTTCACAAATACCCTATATAGCATATTGCTAGCTAAACTTAACAAGCAAGTAGCAGGTGGATTTTCCGCCTGCTACTGTCGTACCCGGCAGTTTTGAAAGCTCTTAACTGACCGCACAAATACCCTAAAAACAACCAAAAAATGCATCCTGATAAATTTGGGGTGCATTTTTTTTATGAGTTTAATTTTTACCTAAACTACTGTTCCAAAACCCTTTGGCGGATGCTTTCCGAAAGTATCATCCCTGTAGCCACAGACACGTTGAGAGAGGATACTTTTCCCACCATCGGGATTTTCACCATTTCATCGGTAATGCGGATAAGGTCATCAGAAATACCGTCTTCTTCCGAGCCCATAATGATGGCGAGTGGTCCTTTCATCTCCACTTCAAAAAGCGTATTTGATGCTTTTTCGGTACAAGCTACAGCCCTTAAGCCACTATCTTGTAAAAATTCCACCGTCTTCTTGAGGTTGGGCACTCGGCAAACGGGGATGTAGTTTAGCGCACCAGCAGAAGTTTTGAGGGCATCAGGGCCGATCATGGCTCCACCTTTGGCAGGAGTGACAATTGCATGTACGCCCAAGCATTCTGCTGTACGGGAAATAGCACCGAAGTTACGCACATCAGTCACCCTATCGAGCAATAAAATCAAGGGCATTTCCCCTTTTTGGTAGCACTCAGAAATTACATTGTCGAGCGAAGCATATTCAATAGCAGAAAGATATGCTATTACTCCTTGGTGGAGCTTGCGGGTAACGTTGTTGAGCTTTTCAACGGGGACTTTGGAAATAGGGACATTAGCCGCTGCTGCTTTTTCCAATACTTCTTGTATTCCCTCACTCTTTAATCCAGTTTGTACCAAGAGCTTATCTATTTCTTTGCCTGCATCTAGTGCTTCTTGCACAGGTCTAAGCCCAAAACAGAAGTTATCATTGGAAGGAGTAGATGGGCGTCTGGAAAAGCCTTGGTTTTTATAGGGTCTCATATATTTGTTGTCTATTTATGTTTGCAAAGTTAAACCAAAATAATTGTAAGCAGTAGCCAAATCCGCTATTGGAAACCAAAGCTTTAGCGTGAAAGCATTGATGTGTTGGTTTTTGCCTGCCTACTTGTTTGTCTCTGTTAAGATTAAAACTGGTACATGGTCTTGCGAGGTGGTAGCAAGCCTCGTCTTTTTGTACGATAGGTCATTAACCTGGAGCAGTTGCATACTTTTTACTATTTTGGAGTGTCATTCTTTTAGAAAACGGGCAAAAGCTCATTTTTCCTTTGTATCGTCTTTTTAAGCAAAACTCTCCTCTTCTTTACTTAGAGAGAGTCTTTAAAAACTAAACAGCACAATGGATTTGAAAAAAATATGTCTCCTTGTTCTTTTGACAGTTTCAATGGTCTCAGCGGTATTTGGTCAGATAGAAGAAGGAGGAATTCCCTTGGGATTTAATTTGCCTTTAGAAGAAGTTGAAGTGTTTGAGGTTCCTCTTGTTAGTATTTTTTCAGCCCAGCGGGTTTCTGTCGAAGAGCAGCAGCTAGCTTCCATTGGCGAGGTGTATGAAGTAGGGGCGAGGCCTGAAAAAGATGGGAAATGGACTGACTTGCCCAATGGCAATCGACTTTGGCAATTCCAGTTGGAGCTTCCTGGCGCAGAAGCATTAGGTTTGTATTTCAGGGATTTTTACCTTCCAGAGGGAGCAAAGCTTTTTATTTATAATAAGGAAAAAACAATGGTGTTGGGAGCATTTACCTCTGCCAATAACCAGCCAACAGGGTTGTTTTCCACCCGACTTTTGGTAGGCGAAGCTGCCATAATAGAATATTACGAACCAGCAGCTGTTTCTGGTGAAGGTCATTTTGAAATAGCGGAAGCGGGCTATGTGCGGAAAGGAAATGGGATTGTACAGCCAGAATCGGCAGGAGAGCAGGTAACTGCGGCAGGTTCTTGCAATGTAAACGTGGAGTGCGAGGAAGGCGAATTTTATAGTCAAGTAAAATCTTCTGTTGTGAGGATTTTGGTGCGGTTGGGAAACCAGATTGGTTGGTGCTCCGGGGTGATTGTAAATAATACGAACAATGATCTCACTCCTTATGTCCTCACGGCTCAGCATTGTGGGCTCAATAGCTTTTCAGGTTTTCTTACCGAAAGCTCAGATTTTGCCCAATGGATATTTTATTTCAACTACGAATCTCCTATTTGCACGGGTGTTTTTTCTCCTAACGATATCGAAATAAAAACGATGGTGGGGGCAACTCCCGTTTCGGAAAGTGACGATGAAGGTGGGGATTCTGGCTCTGACTTTTTGCTTTTGCAGTTGAACGAGAGTATTCCGCAAGACTATAAGCCTGTATTTGCCGGTTGGGACCGAACAGAAAGAGTGGCGAGTAGTGGTGCAAGTATCCATCACCCCGATGGAGATGTGAAGAAAATCTCTACATTTAAAACTACGCTGACCTCTAGCCAATTTACCAATGATGTACTAGACACCCATTGGAGAGTAATTTGGACTGAAACAGCCAACGGACATGGAATCACCGAGGGCGGTTCTTCGGGTGCGCCTTTGTTCAACGAAGATGTGATGGTGATAGGAACGCTTTCGGGAGGAAACTCATCCTGCTCCGACTTAGATAGAGCCGACATTTATGGGAAATTTTCTTACCACTGGGACCAAAATGGAACTGCCTCAAATCGTTCCCTAGGCAACTGGCTTGACCCTACCAACACGGGGGTAGAAAAACTGAGGGCTATTAATTACGAAGGAAAAATAGTTACAGATTTGACGGATGAAAAGCCTGTAGTGAAACTTAAAGTGTATCCCAACCCTGCAAGTAGTGGTAATTTTAAGATAGAAACGGATCAGATAGGGGCTTTACAAGTTCAACTGTTTAATATCTCTGGAAAGGTGGTTTATTCATATTC
The DNA here is from genome assembly GCA_034044135.1 of Flammeovirgaceae bacterium SG7u.111. Taxonomy (NCBI): domain Bacteria; kingdom Pseudomonadati; phylum Bacteroidota; class Cytophagia; order Cytophagales; family Flammeovirgaceae; species Flammeovirgaceae bacterium SG7u.111. The sequence continues at coordinate 786,934 of CP139021.1, forward strand.
CGAAACTGCTTTTGCAGGTGGTGAAGTTCCTGTTTCGCTTCCCGATCTTTCTGCGGGAATATATTTACTGAAGTTGGAAAGTAAAGATAAGGTAGGCACAGCTAAAATAGTGTTGGAATAAGACTTGGGAACCAGTGGCTTATAAAAAATCCTCTAGAAAAATTCTAGAGGATTTTGGCAACAATTAAACCAAATAATTAGAAGAATAAGCATCAACTCATGAAGTTTAGTTTATTAAAGTATGAAAGAAACCTTTTTCAACTTTAGGCTGAACTGAGCCTAAGTCGTATATCTTTTTTGGTGCTTATTCCACTGTTTTTTTCAAATTATTCAACCCTTTTTGGAATTCCGTACCTATCATTCCGTCTAAAAAAAGACCGAAAACCCTTCCCATTGGGTAACCGAGTTTTCCATCATTTGCCCAAGTAACCCTTGTCCCATTAGCACTTTCTTCAAAAGTCCATGTCCCGTCCGATTCAGTCATTTGAGGATCCACAAACTTCAAATGCGTTTTCATTTCTTTGTGTGGTGTAATTTCTTTTATAGTGAGACTTCCCACACCCACAACTTCACCTTCCCACGACATTTTTGAGCCTACTCCGTTACCGCTGTACTCATATTTTGCCTCCAGATCGGCGGCTCTGTACGGGCTCCAAGCGTCCCAGTTGTGCAAGTCGACCACATGTGGGAAAATCTCGGAAGCAGGCTTGTTGATCTCGATACTTCTCTCTACGTGGTATTCTGAGGGCAAAACAGCAGCTATTACCAATATGGCTATGGCAAGGGCAGCTACAATTCCGAAAATGATTTTTAAAGCTTTCATGGGTTTAAAATTTTAGATTAACATAAATTACGCTGAGAAGTCAGTTGGTTAGTGCTTTTTTTAATTGATGATGCTGTAAAGATGGCTTCTGAGGCCGTAAACTATTTACGGGCTAAAAAAAATGCCTATTTTTTTATTTTCTATAAAGAAAAACATCGTACTTAAAAGTAGCAGAGCTGTGTAAGACGCTTTATTTTTTTACATTTACAAGTAGCCTAGTTTTTTACGTGGCTATTGCTCTCCAAAAAACATTGACCAACTAACTCTTTACCTTAATTGTGAAACCTGCTATTGCATTTTTCGACTTTGATGGTACTATCACCACTAAAGATTCCTTTATCGAATTTATCAAATACTACAGAGGAAAACCGCGGTTTTATCTGGGTTTTCTGCTCCTCTCACCAGTTTTAGTTCTCTTCAAACTGAAGCTTATTGCCAATTGGAAAGCCAAGGAAATGGTCATGAGGTACTTTTTTGGCGGAAGTGATGAGACCGATTTCCAACAAGCTTGCGATGAATTTGGCGAGAAAATAATCCCGCAGCTTGTTCGCTCAAGGGCTTTGGAAAAAATAAAACAACATCAACAGGATGAGACCCGGGTAGTGTTGGTTTCCGCTTCTGCCGAAAATTGGCTGAGCTTCTGGTGCAAACAGCAAAAAATAGAATGCTTTGCCTCTAGGTTGGAAGTAGCAAATGGGAAAATTACCGGAAAGCTAGTAGGCAAAAATTGCTATGGACCCGAAAAAGTGGCTAGAATTAGACAAAAGATAAAAATTTCAGAATACAAAACGGTCTACGCCTATGGCGATAGCAGCGGGGATAAAGAGATGCTTGCTCTTGCCAAATACAAATTTTACCGTCCGTTTAGGCGTGAAGAATTGCAATAAAATTGACAAAAAGTTGGAGAGCTACGTTATGAAGTCACCAATTTAAATGTATACAGAAATGAAAAAGATAGCAATATTTTCCATTTTATTCACACTTTTGACCTTGTCAGTTTTTGCCCAAGGGTCATTTTACGATGACATGGATGGCAATTCTCATGGCTGGTACAGCACCACAGATCTGAACAAAACACATTTTTCCTCAAGCTCCATGTGGATTAATATTGGTGTGGACTCTGACAAGAATTATAATGGTATGCTTTGCGGTAGAAGTTTCGACCAATACAGCGATTTCACATTTGAAAGTACTCAAAGGCTACATTCGGGGTCAGTTGGCAATGGCATTATCTGGAACTACAGCGACAACCAGAATTATATGAAATTTTTGATTACCGACCGAGACCAAGGATATAGCGTGTGGGAAGTGGTAAATGGAAAAAGTACGGCGCTTATTCCATGGTCAACGAATACAAGTATCAACAAGGGCTTTAAAACCAATACTATTAAAGTAAAAAAGACTGGGAGTGTTACGCGCTTTTATGTAAATGGAACAGAAGTAGGTAGCAAAAATATAAGGTATAAGGGTTCGAAAGCTGGTATTTTTTTGGGTACAAATGTAAACGTAAAACTTCAGGTGGAGGACTTTAGGTACAGTTTAGGTAGAAGTGGACAGAGCATGCCAGTAAATGAAGAAGATAATGGAGGCAAGCCTAGCGGAAGGTAGGCTTCCGCCCATTTTAACATTGTAAAGCCAAGCCCACATGAGCAAAGGTTAGTTCATGTGGGTTTGGCTTTTATTTTTATTACTATCAAATAGAAACCCTATGTTTCTCCATAAAAAAACAATTATATCTTAACATATTTAAATTTTTCAAGTATGATTTAGGGGTTTGTATTTTGATAAATACATTTGTGTGAGTTGTTTTTAGATTACGTCGTTTATTACCACTACCTACGAACCTAATTTATAAAAGGTGGGCTTTTGCCCATTCCTAATTACGATTTTTTATCAAACATTAATAAATAAACTTCCTTCAGCTATGAAAAACAGATTATTGAACGTGATGTACATCGGGGTGCTATTATTTGCGTCTTCATGTGCATCAATATTAAATCCTAAAAATCAGAATGTTACAATTTATACATCTTCTGAAAGCACATTGTATGTAGATAATGGAAAGCTACCCCAGCTTAAGTCACAAAAAGTAAAACTAGCAAGAGATGCGAATGCTAGGCAAATCAAGGTTGAACGAGAAGGGTACAAGCCTGAATATGATGTAATGTTCCAAAAAAGGAAGTCATTTCTATATGGAATTTCATGGATACCATTTGGGGTGGTTTACTTGATCCCTCCATTGCTAGACCATGGTCCCAAGTCTAGGAACTACGATAAAGAAGTGGCTTTTAATTGCAAACAAAAACTTCCAGTAAAAATGGAAGACGATAAGTACTTGTTTTTATCTAAAACCTCTTTCGATATCCAGGAAAAAAACATAAAAATATCTAGTTACAGGCATCTTAAACGAAACGGGACATCAAAATTCAAAGAAGAAATTTCCAATGTTGAAGACCTAAAAATAGACAATACTATTTTTACCGAAACTTTTAACAAGGTTCTGGAAGATCAAGGTTTTTCTAACGAGGATAAGTCAATCTTAAAAAGCAAGACAAATACTATGTACTTGAGCGGTAAGGTCGATCAAGTGGATTTTAAGCTTCATGATGTAGCCAATTACGGAGCGATGGATCCTACTTTTTTAGTTACCGAGGTCAGCATTCAAGTCGAATTGGCTGATGTTTATGGTGTGGTGAAAAATTCAAAAAGAATCACTGCCTCATCAGGAAGGTTTTCTGCAGATATAATGGGGTTTGGTGAAGTTGCAGAAAGCCGTTATAAAAAATTACTAATAAAGTCGCTCGAGGATGCCATCGTGAGCGCATTTATCAACTTTATGAACCACGGTGACGTGAAGGAATTGATGAAGGTTGAAAAGATGAAAAACTCGGTTGAGCTTAATGCTCTTAACGTATCTTCTTTGTCCAAAAGGCACGCAAACAACCTTGGAGAAGCCCAAAAAGCAACTGTAATTATCCAGACGGAAGAAGGACATGGTAGCGGTTGCGTTATCAGTAACAATGGACATATAATCACTAATTACCACGTATTTGCTGGGCAGGACGAGTCAGAAATTACGGTTCTTGTAAATGACAGTTCTTATAAAGCGGAAATATTAAGAGTGAGTGAAGATCATGATGTTGCATTATTGAAAGTATCAAGTGAATTGCGTCATAGTTTTGATATCACAACTTTCGCGAAGTACACTGTTGGGCAAGATATTTTTGCCATAGGTACTCCTCAAACCATAGAGCTAGGGCAGACCCTATCGAAGGGGATTATTTCAGGGCTTAGAGAAAAGGAAGGTGCTTCGTTGATCCAAACTGATGTAAGCGTAAACGCAGGGAATAGCGGTGGTCCTTTGGTGAACAAAGAAGGGGAGATCATCGGGATAGTTACCTCAAAGCTGTCAGGGTTTGGTGTTGAAGGTATCTCTTTTTGTATTCCTATGGAAAAAGCGATGCAATACTTAAAGCTTGAGTAAACCATTTAGGGTTTTGATACTAACTTAAGGATTATGATTTCAGAGGCAAGCCCAGCAGAAAACTGGGGCTTGCCTCTGTTGTTTTTTACTCATCCCTCAGGCAATCTATAGGGTTGATGAGTGCCGATCGGATGGATTGATAGCTAATGGTGAACCATATAATAAGTAGAGCCACTGAACCTGAAATAAGGAAAACTCCTGCTCCAATGTCAATTCGGTAAATGAAATCTTCTAGCCAACTGTCCATCATGTAGAAAGCAAAAGGAACGGCTAGTACAAAAGCGATAAGGTAGAGCCAAGTAAACTCTTTCACCATCATCAAAATTATTTTGGTGACAGATGCGCCCAATACTTTCCTTACCCCAATTTCCTTTTCTCGTTGGCGGGCGGTAAAGAGCATAAGCCCATAAGAGCCAAGGCAAGACACCAAAATCGCCATGGCGGCAAAAATGCTGATGATCTTTCCTAAGCGCTGTTCCGATTGGTAGCTTTCTACCAAGTTTTCGTCCAAAAAGCTGTATTCATATGCCTTTTCGGGGAAGTGTTTTCTCCATGTTTTTTCCAAATAAGCCAAGGCTTCGGGGACTGAAGCACCTGCGGCTATTTTTACGGTAAAAGCAGTGAAAAAGCGAGGGTTTACATCTATCAGTAGCGCATCTATTGCCATTTGGAGCGGGAGGTAGTGGAAATCTTTTACCACGCCTATCACTGTTCCTTCTTTTCCTTCTAAGGTTACCTTTTTGCCCAAGGCCTCTTCTTCCGAGCCCCAGTCAAACACATTTATAGCTGTTTGATTAATTATGAATGCATTTTGATGGTCGGTACCTGCATTTTTATCAAAATCCCTTCCTGCGGCTAGTTCAATATCGAAGGTGCTGAGGAAATCATAATCTACCGAGTAAGAGGCTACAAAGGTAATTTCATCTTCTAGTTTTCCCTCAGGCTTGGTCATGCGGGAAACACTGCCAAAGCCAGGAGTATTGTTAGAAAGAGTAACCGCTTCGAGCTGCGGATTTTGCAAAAGTTCTTCTTCAAAAGCATTGGCACGCGAACGAAGTTGCCCGTTTACCCCACCAAACACATTGTTCATGTTTTGGCTGAAAAGCGGCACATTTACCATCAGTTCTTGTTGAAAGCCCATAGGTCTGTCCATCATAAAATTGAGCTGTTGGAAAATGATGATTGATCCAGAAATAAGGGCAATGGAAGTTGCAAATTGAAGCGTAACCAGTACTTGCCTAAAGCCAAATCGCCTGTTCACCTTTGCCGAAACCTTGCCCTTGAGCGTGGTCAAAACCTTGATTTGGGTAATGTAAAAAGCAGGGTAGCTTCCGCCTAAAAAAGCGGCTGTAATCAATAGCATTCCAAAGGTAAGTAAGGTGTCCCATTCGAGGATCATGCCCATGTTCAGTTGCCTATCGGTGAGCAAATTTAGTTCGGGAAGCCCAAAAGAAACTAGCACTAAAGCAAGTACAAAAGCGACGAGGCAGACCAACAGCGACTCTCCCAAAAACTGCAAGAAAAGCTGTTTTTTTCTTGCGCCAAGCACTTTTCTCATCCCAACTTCCTTCGCCCTTTTTACCGACTGTGCCGTTGAAATATTCACAAAGTTGATGATAGCGATTATGAGCGTTACGATGGCGATAGCGGCAAAAATATACACATATTGGATGTCGCCCTGCGGCTCGGGCTGTAAGTACGCCTCTGAGTGCAGGTGAACTTTTCCGAGGTGCTCTAGCGAGAATTTTTGCCCCAGTCTGAGTTGCTCGGGGGCATGTTTGTCAACCAAATCGTTCATGCCAGCATAAAGCCCCGTGGTATCGGCATTTTCCTTGAGCAGCACGTAAGCGTGCGAGTGGGAAATCACCCAGTTTTGTGAAAGGTTTTGCTTCATCCGAGCCGCCCCTTCTTCCCCTTCTAGGTGGAACATGTTTTCGTAGGGAAGCAAGAGGTTCATGTGGAAATGGCTATTGGTAGGAAAGTCTTTGAACACTCCAGCTATTTTAAAAGAAAAGTCTCCTCGGAGGTAAAGTGTTTGCCCTACAGGGTCGGCATCGCTGAAGTATTTTTGTGCTATTTCCTCGTTTATCATCAAGGTAAATGGCGTTTTTAGCATATTATCTAAGCTACCCGAAATCACCTCCAAGTCGAATATTTTACCAAACTTCTCATCGGCAAAAAAGACCCTTTCTTCCTCAAACTCCTGATCGTCTTGCCCTGCTACTTTAGAAGGGACTTTTACGCTCACGTTTCTGCGAAAAACTCTAGAAGTAGCCTCTATTTGTGGAAGAGTTTCTTCCATGAGTGGGGCAAGCGTGATGGGCAGCTGGGCGAAATCTGCACCATTTGTCGCATGGTAGATAATGCGATACATTCTATCAAACTTGCTCTGGTGCTTGTCGAAGCTCAGTTCGTGTTTCACAAAAAGGAAAATGAGCAGGCAGCAGGCTAGCCCTACTCCAAGCCCCACCACATTGATCAAGGTAAAAACCTTGTTGCGGAAAAGGTTGCGGTAAGCGATCAGTAGGTAGTTTTTGAACATTTTCTTGGTAAGTTGAATGACACTAGAATGAATACCATTCAACTTAAAAAGTTTGGAAGAAACAAACTACCTAATTTATATGAGCTGTAAAAGAGTTGGATGAACGGGGCGGCTTATGTAGGCAAAAGAAGAATGGGAGTAGCGCACAATAAGATAGGCTTCTCTACAAAAACGTGAAAATAAAAAAAGCACAGAAAATGTCTGCGCTTTTGATGAAGTTGGTATTTGTGAAACAAGTATTTACATGACTTCTTTTCCTTCGATGCTTTTGATTACCCACCTGCCAACATTTATTCCCTGTTTTATCCCGTTTTCATTGGCGTCTCGGTAGTGGATACCCCCGTAAAGGCGAGAAACAGCAGCTTCTTGGGCTGCGTCCATAAACGAAGGAAATGTTCTGTCAGCCAATCCATATGCCCTTTCAGTTGTATCTATGAATTTGAAATTATCACCAAAGTAAAAGGTGAGGATTTGCCCCGCCGAGCCCGAAACGGTCGAATGCCCACTGGTATATTCGGGGAAGGGCGGGGTTTGCAACAATGGCTCCCAAGTAGGGTCGATGTACTTCCGAATGGCTGTTTCGGGACGAATTCGGTTGCTGCGGTATTTTTCATCCCAGCAGGAAAGAAAAGCATCCATTAGCCCGATGGACAAGACCGCATGGATTTTCATTGTTTCGTGGAAATCTTTGTTGGCTGTTTCACAAGCTATTCCTGTAATGCCCATCCAGTGCGCGCCCGGAGATATTTTTTTGAGGGCAACCATGAGGTGACCTGTGGTTTGCATGGCAAAAGGGTTGCAATCCCAAAAAGAGGCGATGGTGCGGGTTTCTTCTGTTCTTCCCCTTCCTTCTTTGTACACCTCCTCTAGCATTTTAAAAAAAGGTGAATCGGGGTCTTCGCTGAATGGGGCAGGGGGCTCAGGTTTGAACTGGGGAACAGAGTCAAGGGTCAAAGGTCTAAGTGTATTGAAGTGCGGTTCTACTGCCCCAAAGTAAGCTGGAGGGGTTGGGTACCAGTAGCCTTTTCCCTCCTTGGGCGTGTATTTGGGTAGGCTGGTGGTTTTGTTGTACCTGTCGGTTGCGGCATAGCTCAACACTTGTTGGCTAATGGCTTTGGCATACTTTTCAGAATTTTCCACCACGCTTTGCGAATAGCCTGCCTGCAAGCAAGAATCTAAAAATGCTTTTTTGTATTCTTCTAGCATCACCCCCGAAGGCTGCAACTTCATGGCAGTTTCTACCATGGCCAAAACGGCACTGAGCGAGGAAGAATAGCCGCCTACTTCTGTTTTTTTTATGTTGGGAAAACCGTTCAAATGTGCCTCAAAACTAGCGTATTTGCTATCGTTTTGGGCAATTACCTCGTAGCCAGAAATACAGGTGTAGGCAAAGAAACGTGCCGCAAGTGGCGGATTGGTCACATCATGAACCATGATTTCCGTTACCTTGGTAATAGTCCTGCTAATGTCCTCATTGCTCAGCGATAAGTCACTTTCCTGCACTTTTTGGCAGCCAAAGAGTGAAAATAGGCAAGAGGTGAAAAGAATATAAGTTAGAAATTTCTTCATAGTATAAGAGATGGTGAATTGAAAAAACAAGTCCGTTTAGTTACTGGCAACGCTTGTTGGGTTATTAGTTCCTGTTTTCGAATAAGCTTTTATTTCAGATTGGTTGATGCCGAAAAGTAGTATTTCGTTTAGTTTGATCACACTTCTGACATCACCTGAAAGACGGAAACCAGATCGATGTTGGGGAACGTAAGAGAAGTTTCCATTAGCATCGCCTTTTAGCAGCGTACCGAAGTTTGCATCGGTTTTGCCAAACCGTAGGCGAGCTTGGTTAGTATTTCCGCAGAGCAAGAGGTCTTGTATTCCATCTGCATCGTAGTCCAGCACGGTGATGGAATGAATAGGGGAATATTGCACTTGGCTGGGCAAGGTTTTTTGCTCAAATTTCCCGCCTTTTTTTCCTTGGAAATAGACCGTGTTCAGCTCATTTATTTCGAGGTGTTTTGCTCCCTTTAGTTCCTCTTCAGAAAAGATGTCACCTATTTGGGCATCGGCGTAGCTATCGTAGTTTTGGAAGCGGCTTCTAAGCTTGGTGATTTGCTCTAAAAGCTCGTCGCGGGTAACAGAAGGGTAGCTTTTTCCCTGGATGTAGAAGCAGAAAATAGGGTCGATAGCCCCGTTGTTATCAAAATCCTTGTAATACAATTCTCCGGGTTGTTCGTCGCTCACTTGACATTGTGAGTTTAGCCCAAAGTTTCCAGCTACTATGTCGAGAATGCCATCGTTGTTGAGGTCTTCAACCAAAAGTTTATTCCACCAACCGCTGTAGTTTTTATTGAAAAAGTCGCTTGTTTTTTCCTCCAATTTACCATCGGAATTGGCAAATACCTGAATCGGCATCCAGTTTCCTGCTAGTATCAACTCTTCCTTGCCATCAGCATTCAAATCTGCCCAAGTAGCATCTGTTACCATGCCAGCTTGCGCTAGGGCAGGGGCTACTTCGTCGGTTTTTATTTCAAAAGTTCCTTTGCCAGTGTTCATCAAAATATAGGAAGCGGGAGTCTCAGGATACTCACCGGGGATTACTTTGCTTCCTACAAAAAGGTCTTGGAAACCATCTTTGTTGATATCGGAAGCGGCAACGCAGCTGGAACTGGTAAGCATTTGGGGCAAAGCAGCAGCTATTTCAAAAGAGCCGTTGCCTTTGTTGAGGTAAAACCGATCTTGCAACGCTTCGTCTGTTGGGTAGAAATTGTTGTATCCTCCGCTGCAAACGTACAAGTCTTGAAAACCATCGTTATTGGCATCGAAGAAAAGGGCATTTATATCTTCGCTTTTGCTGTTTTCTTCAAAAACACCTACGCTGCTTGCTTGGAATTTCCCATTGCTAAGCTGGACAAACAATTGGCTTGCCTGCCCTTCGCTTCCTCCAACAAACACATCTGCCAGCCCATCGTTATTCACATCTCCTTTCACCAAACACGGCCCGTCGAACGATTGTGGGTTCACTATAAGCGGTTGTCTTTTAAAATCGTTGACCGCATTTTTTTTATGTTGGAAAGAAATAGGGGAAGCTTCTTTCTGGAACATAGATTTTTCCACCGTCATTCGACTTGCTTTAGGTTGGGCTTCGGTTTCCTTCAGCGCAATGGTTTGGTCGGGCTGGAGGTTGGTCAACGTCTGCGATTTTTCACTTGGCCAATCTATTCTGACTGAGTCGATTTTAGCTGTTTTTCCCAAGCCAAAGTGCAGCACGGGCGATACGCTTGACTGGAAACCTCTGGTTGGCATTTGCTCAAGAAACTGCTTTTTCCCATTGCTGTACACCGTCACTTTTGCCCCAAGCCCAAAGGTGTTTTGCCCTTCTCCCTCAAGTTTTAGTTGTAGAAAATGGTTGTTTTTAGCTTCGTTGCTGTGGTTTTGGTACACAAAAGCCGCCTTGTTGATATTGCTGATCACCAAGTCGAGGTCGCCATCGTTGTCCAAGTCCGAATACACTGCACCCGTGCTGTTTGCAACCTCGCCCAAGCCCCACTCTCTTTGTTTGTTTTGGAACTTTAGTTCGTTGTTATTTTGGTAGATATAGTTGGAAACATTAGAGGCAGGAATTTTTTGAACCAATTCCAACACATCTTCCCTTTTGAGTTTTCCTTGTTTTGAATGGGTGAAATTTCCCATGTATTTTAGGAAGTCCATGTTGGTATAGTCGCGGACGTATCCGTTGGTGATGAAGAGGTCTTTCCAGCCGTCGTTGTCATAGTCGGCAAAGAGGGCAGACCAGCTCCAATCGGTGTTTGATATTCCTGCAAACTGACCTATTTCACTGAATTTCGGTTGTTCTCCCGTAAGGTTTCCATTATTTATTTGGAGCATATTTCTCATGTACTGGTAGTGAAAACCGACTTTCAGGTTCAGGTTGAAAAGTTCGTAATTGTCGGGTGCAAAGAGCAGCTTTTGTCTGCGGTTGCTTTCGGGCAACATATCGAGGGTGAGGAGGTCGATTAGTCCATCATTGTTCACATCGGCAATATCGTTGCCCATAGAAAAGTGGGAAGTATGCTCGAAAGAGCTGCTAAGTTGGTTGGTAAATGTGCCGTCGTGATTGTTGAGGTACAGATAGTCCGGAATAGAATAATCATTGCCCACGTAAATATCTTGCCAGCCATCGTTGTTGAAATCGGCTATGCCAATGCCCAGCCCGTAGGAAAGGGAGGCACTCACGATTCCCGCTTTTTGCGTGATATCTTCAAATGTTGGTTGAGCGCCTTGGGCAGCGGTGTTTTCGAAGAGCCTTGAACCGTAGATAGGGTCATCTTTTTTGAGGTGCTCCGCAGTGGTGACTTCATCGAGTACGGGTAGGGGAAATGGGCTATGGTTAAGCAAGAATAAATCGAGGTCGCCGTCTTTGTCAAAGTCGAAAAATGCTGCTTGCGTACTTGTAGCAGGGCTGTTTAGTCCATATTCTCTCGCTTTTTCTTCAAAATGAGGTATTCCTTCTGCGTCTGGTCCTTGGTTGATATATAGCTCGTTGGTTCTGCTCTTAGGTTGCACATTTCCCGAATAGCAGATATAAATATCCAACAGGCCATCTCCGTTTACATCGGCCATAGTTACCCCTGTTTTCCACCCTCCTTTTCGACCTTTAATTCCAGCAGTAGCTGAAATGTCTTTGAAACTAAGCCCACCTAGGTTGAGGTAGAGGGCATTGTCTACCATATTTCCTGAAAACATCAGGTCATCGAGCCCATCGTTGTTCAGGTCTCCTGCTGCAACCCCCGCTCCATTGTAGAAATATTCGTACATCACCACGTTGGTGTTGAGCCCTTCTTTCAGTTGGTTGGCAAAGGTGATGTTGGTTTTGGATTGGGGAAGAAGCTCAAAAAGTGTTGGTCCGCTGGGGGGAGCTTCCTTTTTTTCAGTAGTGCAACTTTGCAACAGCAATAAAAGGGTGAAAATACCCAAAAGTTGGGCGATAGGTCGGGGAATGAAGGTGTAAAGTTGTGCCATTGAAATTTTGTATAGGGTTATGTAGCTATGCTCCCGATAAGCTCGGGATAAAAAATGAATTTAGTCAGGGTAGTTGGATAATTGTTGTGGTAATTAATTGGATTTGAGTCGGTTGAGGTAAATAACCTGTGTGTAGTGGTAAGTGAGGGGATTTGTGAAGTTTTTGTAGTATAAAAACATCTATCCCCTAAATGGGGATAGATGTGATGTAGTATGAGTATGCTGTTTATTCGCTTCCAAAGCCTGGGTTTTGCACCAGTTGTGGGTTTCTGTTTAGCTCGTCTCGTTGGAGAGGGACAAAATACATTTTGTCTTCCCAGACCCGAACCTCGTTGGCAAGTTCGGTAGGAGTGTAGGTATAGTCGTAGTCTTCTTTGCTATACTTATAAATTTCTACCTGTTTTCCTGATTTCAGCTTTCCTTCTATCACCAAACCAACCGCAGGTCTGTGCAAAGTAGGCCCAATTATCCATCTTCTTCCATCGAAAAAGCGGTGGTCTTCGTAGGCAAGCTCTACTCTTCTTTCGTTTCTGTATCGTTCTTTAAGTGCATCTCCCGACTCGGTTATGTCAGGCATGGCAGCCCTTTTCCTAATCTGGTTCAATACCGTTTTTGCTTCGTTATCCTGACCTAGTTCTATACAAGCTTCTGCATAGTTTAGGAGAATTTCGGTGTATCGGAAGAATGGATAAGGAACTTCTTGCCTTTCTCCACTGCCGTTGAAACGCTTGTCGTAAAATTTCTTTACATAATAACCAGAGCGAGTCCCGTTCCAGTCCTCAATAGGCGATTGCCTTGTATCGAGTCCGTAGTGAGGGATCACTGCATTGGTATTTGGGTCCCATTTTTCATAAGTTCCTGTTTGAATTTGGTTGTAAGGATCTCTTGAAGCTACGTCGCTTGGTCTTTCTCTCCAGTCTGCACCATCATATAAAACAGTAGAGTAGAAACGAGGGTCTCTATCTTCGAAAGGAGCGGCAGCGTGATCAGGGTTGTCCCAGTCAAATTTGCTTCCATCCATCATTTCAAAGTCATCTACCAAGGTTTGGAGAGGTACGTTTCCTGCCCAGTTGTGGTAACCGTTTGGCCCGTTATTTAGATGGTACCTGTCGCCTCGTTCGTTTTTATCACCTATCCAATACCTGCTCCAAATAGTCTCACTATTGTCATCCATGAACATATTGTACAAGTTTTCAGCAGCTTCTTCTTGCGAGGTAGGGTCTGGAAACGCTAAGCTTAAACCAAGGTTCATTACTTCCATAGCCGCATTTTTAGCTGCCGTCCATCTTGCGGTTCTGTCCCCAGAAGTGTAGCCAAGCAATTCTTTGTTTGAAAAGCCGCCAATCAAGGTAGATTTACTCGATGCAGTAGGCATATCGTGTAGGTCACTTGCTGCATACAACAATACCTCCGATTTCATAGCCAAAGCCGCTGCGTAATTTGTCCTTCCCTTGTCCATTGTTTTGCCTTTGAGGTTGGTAGCGGCAGCATCCAAATCGCTTAAGATAAAGTTGATAGACTCTTCATAGGTATTTCTAGCAATAGAATAGTCGTCAGCTCCAAGCTTATACGTTTCGGAAATAAGCGGTACACCACCATAGTTTTTGACTAGCCCGTGGTAAAACCAAGCTCTCATGAAATGCACTTCTCCCATAAGCCTTTTTGTATCGGCTTCGTCTTTTAGTGGAGATTCTGCTACATTTTCAAAAAAGTTGTTACATGCCCTGATGTATTTGTACATCTCTGGCCAAGAAAACATCCATTTCTCTGTTTCGGTAAAGTGGGAAGACTGGTCGTTTACGTTGGCCTGCGGTACTTGACTAATAGCCCTGCCGTGGATAAACATGGCCTCGTCTGTCATGGAAGCAATCATTTCTTCATGAAAGCCGCCATCATATACACCTCTGTAAATATCGTTTACATATGCTTCCAACAAAGCTGGATCCGTCCAAACATCTGATTGGGAAACTTCATCTAAAGGCTTGGTATTCAAAAACTCATCATTACAAGAATGTAAGCCTAATGAAATGATGAATAGCAACCCTATTTTATATATGTTTTTTAATGTTTTTTTCATCTTTTATCAATTTTAGAATGAAAGATTTAATCCCATACTCAATACCCTAGCCTGAGGATAGTACCTGCCATTGCCGTTTATAGCTTCAGGGTCGTACACATCTAAACCATCCCAAGTAAGTAGGTTTAATCCATTGGCATATACTCTCAGGTTGGATATTTTTGCCTTGCTCAAAATATGGCTTGGTATGTTGTAGCCTATTTCCATATTTTTCAACCTTACATAGTCGGTTGACCTGAGGAAATAATCATTTTCACTAGACCAGTATTGATCATCTCTGTTGTCTAGGCGAGGGTGGGTTGAGCTTGGGTTGTCTGGCGACCATCTGTTGTTATACCTTTCAAGTGTGTAGTTGCCAATTTCTCCCGACTCTGTTTTTACCCAGATCTGTGCGCCGGCAGAACCTTGGAACAAGATTGAGAAGTCAAAGTTTTTCCACATTACAGAGGCATTCAATCCTCCTTGGAAAGTAGGAACATTGTTTTTGTCGATTCTTACACGGTCATCAGCATCTATAATTCCATTACCATCATAATCGACATATTTCATGTCACCTGGTCTTAGGTTGTTGGAAATAGCGTTGTAGTCCAAGTTTTCCGCATCGATTTCAGCTTGGGTAGCAAATACGCCATCGTTTAGATAGTACAACCCCGTGTTGATAGGGTGTCCGGTGGACTGCTGCCATTCTGGCGCACCTGGTGCCTCGTCCCAGAAGAGGATCTTATTTTTGGCATAGCTACCATTCGCACTGATCTTATAGGTAAACTCACCGCTTTGTTTATTGAAGCCTACCATGAAATCGAACCCTTTGTTTTGAAGTTCGCCTATGTTTTCAGCAGGAAGGCTTAACCCGGTAGTTTGAGGTATGGAAGCATTTCGTATCCAAGGAATCTGTGTTCTTTTGTTGTTGAAATAGTCAGCCTCGAAAGTGAATAACCCATCTAGTAACTCTCCTTCTATACCAATATTGGAGTTACGGGCAATCTCCCATGTAATTTGATCATTAGGTACTCTAGTCTCATACAATGATTTGGCTACTTCATCATTCAAAATATAGCTATCGAAACCATAAGTAGCATAATATTGGTATTCCAAATAATCATCATCATACCAAATTTGGTCGTTACCCATTTCTCCGTACGAACCTCTTATTTTTAAGTAGGATACAGCGCCTATGTTATCTTGCCAGAAATCCTCTTCAGAAATGGTCCAGCCTGCCAACACACCTGGGAAGAAACCGTAGCGAGTATTTTCTGGGAAGTTGTAAGAACCGTCATATCTCCACATAAACTCGAGAAGGTATTTTTCTTTGTAGTTGTAATTTACTCTTCCAAAATAGCTCATTCGGGCACGTTCCCATGCACTGCCTGAATTATCTTTTTCCAAATCTGCACCAGCAAATATTTGGTCAATGGCACTAGATAGGTAGTACCTACGGTAAGCACCAAAGTTTGCATTATTGATGGTCTCTTTTTGCGCACCGACCATTATACCGAATGTATGGTCATCATTAATTGTCTTATCATAAGAAACTATAGACATGAGGTTGATATCAAGTTGCTCTTCAAAACCTTCGTTGAGTTCTGGTTGGAAACCTGGCCCACCACCTCTGATTCCAGCTACTAGCAAAGGAGTAGAACCGTCATCCTCGTAGCTTGTTCCATCCCATGTATATAGGTAGAAAGGAGTACGCCAGCGCTTGGTTTTTCTTAGGTATTTATCAACTGCACCAGTTAATGTGACTTTTAAGCCTTCTACTCCCGGTATATTGATTTTCAACGACCCGTTTGACTGAATATAGTACCTGTCGTCTTGGTCAAAACCCGTATCGTTTGTTGTGATCACGACTGGGTTTTGCCCATTTTCGATATCTGGGCCTGGCAACCCATTTGGCCAATAAGCAGGATCACCTGGCTTACCTCTCATCAGCATCCTGAAAATAGCATCAGCACTTTCTGTAGGGAATTCTCTTCTCTCGTTCCTTCCTACTACGCCAAAGTCCATGCTCACATATTCATTGAATTTTGTATCGAGGTTGAGTCTGAAGTCGTATTGTTTGTAACCCGTTGCAGAATTTTTGTAATAGCCATCTTGGTTTTGGTATCCAATAGAAGCTAAATACTTTACGTTTTCAGTTCCACCATTTACCTGAATGCTATGCTTGGTAAGTGGTGCCCAGTTTTTCATGGTTGCGCCATACCAGTCTGTGTTAGGGTGTCCCCAAGGGTCAGAGCCATTTTGGTATAGTTCAATATCTTCCAAAGTAAATGGATTCCAGCTTACGTCCTGTCCATTTTTATAATTGTTCCATTCGGAATTCCAGTCGTTTTTATTTACGTTTTTGTACAGCCCTAATTCGTTTCTAGCTATTGCATATTGGGTAGCATCCAGTAACTCGGGAAGTTTGGTAGGTTGTTGCCAGCCTTGGTTAAAATTGTACGAGAATTTTGGTTTTCCTGTAGTACCTCTTTTGGTCGTGATAAGGATTACCCCATTTGCCGCCCTAGAGCCATAAATAGCCGCTGCTGCATCTTTCAAAACAGAAACGCTCTCGATATCCTGTGGGTTAAGGCGGTCAAGGCCACCAGCCCTGCCCGGTACACCATCTATTACTACAAGAGCATCTGTATTACCAAGCGTGTTCGTGCCTCTAATCCTGATGGCAGAACCATCATAACCAGGCTCACCGCTCGATTGGCTGGTGAAAACACCGGGCAGCCTACCAGCAAATGCATTTGATAAGTTGGTAGTTGGCACACGCTCTATTTCCTCACCGCTCACACTCGTTACCGATCCTGTAACAGTTTCCTTCTTCTGAGTACCATAACCTACTACCACTACTTCATCTAATTGCTCCAGATCAGAGGCTAGAGTTACGTTAATCTCTGTTTGGCTTCCCACATCTATATCTTGGGGAATAAAGCCTATATAGCTAAACCTTAACTTGGTTCCAGAAGGAATTTCTAGTGAGTATTTTCCATCTATATCTGTGGTAGTACCCGTAGTAGTGCCTACTATCAATATACTCACACCCGGTAGAGGCTGTCCATCATCGGACGAGATTACTACACCAGAAACCTTCTGCTGTACCACTTCTATCACCGTGTATGAATCTTGCTCATGCTTGTTTTTTTTGACCGACTTGATATAAATATTGTTGTTTATCCGCTTGAAACCTAAGTTCATTTCGTAGGATAATACCTCTAGCACTTCTGCCAAAGGTTTGTCGTTGCAGCTATAGGTTACTTTCTTCTTTGTGTCAATGACTAAGTGGTTATACGTGAAGTTGAACCCTGTTTTTTTGTGTAAAGTCGATATGACTTCCCCTAAGTGTTGCTTATCAAAGTCAACACTTAACTTCATCTCGTAAATGCTTTTCTGAGACATGCCTTCGTTGGCCAAAAGCATACTCGAGCAAAAAACTTGAATGCACAATGCATAGAGTAAGTATTTAGACATGGTGAATAGTTGTCGTATTATTTTCAATTTCATACCTTTAAATGTTTTGGTTAAAATACTGTTTTGCCAGAATAGCACTCCATTGTTTGCCCTGTGTACAATCCCCATTGTGAAGGCTTCATTGGAGTGTTTTTTCTTTTTTAGCTCGAATTAAAAAGATTTCTCATTTTCTAGTTTACGATTATGGTGTTACCTACTATTTTGAAATTCATATTTTCGGAGAAATGAAGACCGTTCATTACGTTGTTAAGAGTCTCGTTTTCAAATATCCCACTGTACAGGCCCTTGTACTGCTTTTTGCAAATAAACTTGACACCATACCAGTTCTCTAGTTCTGATATGGTTTCAGTGAAGTTCAATTTTTTAATGATTAGAATCCCATCTTTCCAAGCAGTTACCTCGAAGGGATCAAAGTGGGTTTTAGTCGCATTGCCATTGTTCAAATTGAGCCTTTCATTAGGGTGTAGCCTATAAGAGCTGTCATTTTCTTTTACCTCTACTTTGCCCGTCACTAAGGCTATATCAAAAGCTTTGGAAGTTTCATCATAAGTTACATTAAAGGATGTACCCAGTACTTTGGTGCAGTAATCACCAGTTTTGATGATAAAGGGTTTGTTAGGCATTTTGGCTATATCAAAGAAGGCTTCTCCTTTAATTACTTTCATGAACCTTATAGAGTCGCCAAATACTTTGGGAAAGGATATTTCGGTATTGGAGTTGAGTTTTACCTTGCTGCCGTCAGATAGGGTGAGTGTGAGTTTTTGTCCAGCTACCGTCTTTTTTGTAATTATCTCTAAGGGGATTTTTTTTTCAACTACAACAGGGTCATCGTTGAGTTTATTCAATACAGCAAGAGATAGCCCCGCAACTAACAATATCAGAAGCGAAGCTGCCATTTTCCTAAATGGGAAGTTGGTTTTTTGGGGTGTTGGAATTATCTTACTCTTCTTCTTTGAGCTTTCCAATATATTGGCAATCATCTTGTTCCTGTCGTCTTCCTCAAGCACATATTCCTCATCATACGCCAAGGAGCGTATAAAATGGATTGCAGCCGTTACGTCCTTTTTTTTCTGAGGGTTATTGGCTATCCAATGTTGCCAAAACCGATCGCTCTCCTCATCGGGGTCTTTTGCCCATTTGATGAAAAACTCATCGGTAATAAAGTCCTCCAAGGTGTAATATGTATATTTCATATATGTTTTGCCAAGATTTTACCAAAAGAAAATATCTTTCTTTTTGCTCCTTGTGCTGTTCTTCGGGTTGTTAAAAACTTGTTATTAGATTTAATGTTTTTTTTGACTTGTATGCTTTGATAAGTGTTTGGTATTAATCTCTCTATACAAGTAGATTTCTACGCCGGTAGGTTGTAGAAGTATGTAGTAAAGATTGTTGTTGCATGTAGTTTAGCCTAGCTCTGAAAGCCTGTAGTCGGAAGGCAAGTATTTGTTGCAGGATTCCAAAACTCTTTATTTAATAAGAGTGCCTCTAAAATTGGATGCCCCCTTTTTCAGAAAAAAAATATTGAAAATGATGTTTCGAAAATTTACCACATGGCAAGAAGCAGAACTTTTCGGAAGAGCGGAAGCTTATGAAAGAATGGTTAAAATAAGATGGAATAAAGAGCAGAAAGCGGTGAAACCATCTTGCTTTTTGTTTCTTTAACTGATGCTTTTAAGCTGGCAATTGCCTTATAAATCAATTTTCTGGCAGACTTTGTGAGTTTTAACTCCATAATGTAGGCTATCTCTTCATATGAGAACCCTTCTATGTAGTAAAGGGTAATTGCTTCTCGCTGTTTTTTAGAAAGCTGTTTTAACCCAGAATTGATCAGCGCTTTTTTTTCTTTGGTGAGCTGGTCTTCTATAATTTTCATTTCTTGCGGAAGGGATATTCCAAATTCAACTCCTTCAGCCAATGTTGTTGTAGATTTTTTTGACAAGGATTTCTTTTTCCTAAAAACCTCCCTTTGCAATGCTTTCAATAGATAAGCCCTGCCCGATACCACAGGCTTGATATTTTTCTGGTACTTTATAAGTTGGATAAATACATCTTGAATGCAATCTTTTACCAATTCGGGGTCTCGGCAAAGTTGGCATCCGTAGTTGAATAGCCAATCAATATTTCTTTGGTAAATAAAGTTGATTGCCTCAGCTTTGCCGTTGCAGAAATCTTCCCAAAATTCATTTCCATGCAAAGATGGATTGTTTTTTTTTGCCTCAGGATTAGGTGGAAGTGCATATAGAGAGACCTCCTTAGGCAAATCGCTATGGTTAATCATTTTCATATATTTCTAGTAATTGGTGATTAAGGTAGTAATAGCATTTATAAAATCCTAATAATGAAATATGGCTTTTTTGTGAAAATCTTAATATGTAAAAGGGCAACGTCTATTGGGTATTTATGAAACATGGCGTATAAAGCGTGCCAAAGATATTTAACGCTATGTATTATCTATTTTTGCTTCTGGATAATATTAACTGTTATGAGTTACTGAAGTGGACTTTCGTTGAGGGTTGCTTCAGGATTCCGACCCGGTTTACCGCTGCGCAAGGTCATTCGGGAAATATGATAAGATTTATTATTTGCTTATGAGTAGTAGATGTTTTAATATTTAAGAAAATTGCTTTTAAAGACATTTAAAAAAATGAGATATAGCTATTTTCTACTGTTGTGTTTGCTAACTCTGGCTTCCTGTTCTGGTAACAATAAAAAAGAAGTGCCTGTTGAGGTAAAGGAAGAAGAGGATAATCTCTTGAAACTGGGAGAATATGCAGATAGTTTTCAGTATAAAAATCTCTCTAAGTTTGACATAGACTCTTTGGAGTGGGAGGAAAGACCGAACTATTACACTCGCCTAGATGAAGATGCTTTTAACATGGTTTGGCATGCAGATTCTACTCAGGTATTTTCCGAAAGCCCTAGCCTGAGCAATTATTTTTACTCAACACAAAACAGAAATACCAATTTTAAGGAGATAACTGTTTTGACTCAGTCGGATGGTTGCTGTACCAACCTTTGGTACATGATCTATGACAAAGAAGGCAAGTTCATCGATAAGTTTTCTGTGGCATCGAAAGGTGCAGACGGAAGCTGGTATGCTTATTCTACGGGTAAGTTTATAGATTATAATAATTACATACTTACCTCCGTAAACCACGAGCTTGCCGAGGTGTACGAATGGGATGAGCGGAAAGAGGTTTTTGATTGTGATTCAACCATTACCCAATTTACGATTGGAAAAGATGGGGTGGTAACAGAGAAAAATGTGCTTAGGGAATCTTATAAAAAAGAGGTGGTTCAGTAACTCAACTCCTTTCCATGCATAACTTCCACTCCTTCAAAGTTTGTTTCTACATAGCTTTTGATGAAGGAAAACGACTCGTCGGAAATGGTCGGGTCGGCATCGGGGAGTTGGTTGTAGATGAGGAGCTGAAGGTTGAGCTTGTGGCTTTTGCAGGCGTTGAGGCTGAGGAGGGTGTGGTTGATGCTGCCGAGCTTTGAGGAGCTTACCAAAATGAGCGGATATTGATTTTCCACCAAAAAATCGATGAGGCAATACTGGTCGAAAAGTGGGACAAATAGCCCGCCCGCCCCTTCTACCAAGTTGATTTGGTAGCGGGATGAAAGTTCAGTAATCGCATTTTCCAACTTCTCCTTGCTAATCTTTTTCCCATCGAGCCGAGCGGCTAGGTGTGGTGAAGCTGGGTAGGTGAACACATACGGGTGGGTAAGCCCCGTGGCATCTTCGGGAAAGAGTGTACATTCCATGGTAGAGCGATGTGCCAAAATATCTTCGGCTATGCCTTCGCAACCAGTTTGCACTAGCTTTTGGGTGATAGTGTTTTTTCCATCATTCTTCAGCTTTTTAGCCAACAAACCTGTGATATAGGTCTTCCCACAATCGGTATCAATTCCGCTTATGAAATATGTTTTTTCGTTGAAATTCATGGTTTTAATTCTCTGTTTTGAACCACGGTATGCCTTGGTTTTACAAAATCTGATTTCTATCTTCTAGCTTTCATCACACAAATAATCGGCTGATAGGTGAGGGAAACTTTCCCTTCGCTATTGCTGAAATTAGCATAATAGCTTTCTTCAAACTTTTTTAATTTTTCCTTTCCCAAAAAATCTTTTCCGCATCCATTTACACCTGTGGTTTTGATATGGCGAAGGACTTGCCAAGGGGAATCGAGCCAGAGGGTTTGCCGCCATTGATCTTGGTGTAAGAGATCGAACTTTTCGGAGAAAATGCTAGACAGTTCTTCTGGTGAAGAATAGTCTAGCCCTACGCCAAGTGTGGTTTTTATTTCTCTAAAATTCTGTGTACCGAACGTGCTGAAAGCCAAAATACCATCGGTTTTGAGGGCTTGGGCAGCTTTTTTGGAGAATTTTTCCAAGCTTCCAAACCACTGGACGGTAGAGCTAGACACGATGGTGTCCAAGTGTTGGGGATACTGAATCAGCTCTGCATCGCCGGGCAAAAAGCTATAATTGTAAAAAGCCTGGTCGACTGCCATTTTCAAGATTTCCCCCGACATGGGATTCACCAAGTCATTGAGGTAATAGGTGCCGATATCGTAGCTGAACCACATGTTTTCGGTCAAAAAGCCTGTTCCACAGCCTATTTCCAAGGCTCGGGTCATGGGTTCGGTTTGGAAATGGTGCAGGGTATCGGCTAGCCGTTTGGCTACGTTTTTCTGCACCGAAGCTTCGTTTTGGTAGGTATGGAAATTTTTGCCAAAACGTGCTTTCACTATTTCTTTATCAATTGTTTTCATATAAAATGAGTTGCGGGTTGCTGTTACCGATGGTTTGCCGCATTACGATGTGAAAAAAATTATATTTTTTTCATCGGCACATCACCTAATTATCACATTATTAACTCTTCCCAATCTTTAATTTCTCCAAAAGGAAAATGGGGGATATTCCTTTCTTCTATTTCACATTTTCCTTCCCAAAAATAGTGTTGGTTTTGACTTGGGAAAATCAAATCTTTTGTCCCGATGATTGCTTTGTCCCATACAAAACCGTTGGGCTTAGCTTCTTTCGAATTTTCGTAAATAGCTTGTAATTCAGTTTTTTGCTCTTCGGGTGTTCGTTGTGGCAACTGTGCCGACCATGCTTGATAATTTGCCCTTCCGCCCATCATCCGCAGGTTGAATTTTGTGCGGTTGGCTTCGTCCCAGCCCTCCAGCGTTCCCCTAAAAATGGGCTCGGGAATGCCAAATTCTTTGCTCACGGGTTTCCCCGTTCCGTTGATGGCGACCTTTTTTTCAAAGGTTAATTTCGAGTTGCTCAGCACTTGCTCAGCAGCCCATACGCCCATGGACCAAGCGACTAAATAAAGTTGAGTAGGTGCCAAATCAATCGTTTCATCTAGCCAGTTTTCAAGTTCTTCTAGTTCAGTGTATTTGTTGAAATGGCAAAGGTTAACCTCTTCAAAACCAAGTGGTTTTATTGCGTTTTCGTCCATTCCCCATCCATTGAAAAAGAGGATACATTTTTTGTTTCCTTTTTTATTGAGCCAGCGTTTGTCCATGTTTTTTTAGGTGTTGGATGATGGGAAGAAGTGAGTCGAAGTTCATGTTCGCATTGAGCGAAAAGCGCAGCCTAGCCGTGCCTTTGGGAACGGTCGGGTAGCGGATGGGCAAGACCTTGAAGCCAAGTTGCTGAAGTTGTTGGGAAAGCCGAACGGCAGCATCGTTTTCCCCCACCAAAAAAGGAATGATATGGCTATCTGCCACTTGTCCAAGTTCGGTGGAAAATTGCTGCGTAAGTGATTGGAGGCGTTGCCTTTCCAAGTTTAGGCTGGGCAAAAGTTCGAACACAAATTTGCTCCAAGCCAAGTTGATAGGAGGGAGGGCGGTGCTAAAAATCAGCGTGCGAGAGCGATTGATAAGGTAGCTTTTAAATACCTCGTTGCAGACCAAAAATGCTCCTATGGACGCCAAGGATTTTCCCATGCATCCCACCAAAAAATCAACCTCTTTCAAGCAGTTTTTTTCTTCGGATATGCCAAGCCCTTGCTTGCCCAAAAGCCCCACCGAATGGGCCTCATCGAGGTACAAGAAGGTGTCAAATTTCTGTTTGAGTTCAATGAGTTTTTCCAAATCTGCCACGTCCCCGTCCATGCTAAAAATGCTTTCGCTCACGATGAATACTTGCTCGAATTTCCCCCGATTTTGTTCCAAAAGCGATTCCAAATGTGCATAGTTGAGATGGGCAAAGCGGAGGGTGGTGGCTTGGGAAAGTTTCATGCCATCGATCAGGCTGGCGTGTACCAGTTTGTCGGCGAGAATCAGGTCATTCTTCCCTGCCAAGGCAGGTAAGATTCCCGTGTTGGCATGGTAGCCGCTGTTGTAAATCAGTGCCTCGTTCCCGTATAGCTCACCAATGGTTTGCTCTAGCTCAATATGTGCCTGCGTGTTTCCGCTCAGCAACCGTGAAGAAGCAGCACTGGGTTTTCGGCTTTCCAAAGGAACTTCCTCCAAAAACCTGTTATAAAGTGCCGGATTCTGGTTCAAGCCCAAATAATCATTCGAACTCAAATCAACCAACGCACCCGCAGGCGGAGGAAGTTTCCGAAGGTTTCCCCTAGCTTCCAGCTCTTGCAATTCAGCCCTATACATATTTAGATTAGCCATGATATTTTCTGTTAAAAACTAGTGCGAGCATCCGCTCGTGCCGAAGGTATTACGTCAACCCGCAACTCGCAACACGAACCACCTCACTCATCCCATCGGTCAGTTTTTGCAGGTCTTTGTCGGGAATCATGAAAGGCGGCATGGTGTAGATTAATTTCCCGAAAGGTCGGATCCAAACCCCGTTTTCCACAAATGCTGCTTGGATTTCAGCCATTTGAACAGGTTCTTTCATTTCCACCACACCAATTGCCCCAAGCACTCGCACATCGGCAACCGAATCCAAGTTTTGCAGCTCGGAAAGGTTCGTTTTTAAATGCTTTTCTATGCGAGAAACACTTGCCTGCCAATCGCTTTCCAACAGCAAACCGATGCTTGCGTTTGCCACCGCACAGGCGAGCGGATTTCCCATAAAAGTAGGACCGTGCATGAACACCCCAGGGTTTCCGTTGGAAATGGTGGTAGCCACTTTTTTGCTGCAAAGCGTGGCGGCAAAGCTCATGTAGCCTCCTGTAATTGCTTTTCCCAAGCACATGATATCGGGGGAAATATTGGCGTGTTCGCAAGCGAAAAGCTTTCCGCTTCTGCCAAAGCCCGTAGCTATTTCATCGGCAATAAGCAGGATGTCAAATTCCTCGCAAAGCTGTTTTGCCCCTTTCAAAAACTCGGGATGGTAAAACCGCATTCCACCTGCTCCTTGGACAATAGGCTCGAGGATGAGGGCGGCAATTTCTTCGTGTTTTTCTTCCAAAAGCTGCCTGAGTTCAGAAAGGTCATTTTCATCAAATTCTTTACCGAAAACAGAAGAAGGTTTTTCCACAAAATACTGAATGCCAAGTTTTCCATTGAAAATGTGGTGCATCCCGTTCACAGGATCGCAGACCGACATGGCATGCCATGTATCACCATGATACCCGCCCTTGATGGTGGCAAATGCACTTTTGGAAGGCTTCCCCGCCGACTGCCAATATTGCAAAGCCATTTTGAGGGCAACCTCCACCGCCACCGAGCCCGAATCGCAGAAAAATACCTGTTCCAAGCCTTCTGGGGTGATTTCGACCAGTTTTTGGGCAAGCTCCACCGCAGGTTCGTGCGTGAGCCCTCCAAACATCACATGCGCCATTTTTCCCAACTGCTCCTGTACCGCAGCGTTCAGCACGGGATGGTTGTAGCCATGCACGGCACACCACCAGCTCGACATCCCATCTACCAAGGCACGCCCGTCTTTTAGGAACAGTTTTGCCCCATCGGCTCGCTCCACCGCATAGCAAGGCAGCGGTTCGGTAGCCGATGTATATGGATGCCAAATATGTTCCCTATCAAACCGAAGCAGTTCGTCCGTCGTCATTTTTTTTTGTTGAATTTTAATGGACATTTCGGTAGAGACGCAATGCATTGCGTCTCTACGTTGGTTATTTTCCAATATCAAATCCAGCTGCCTTAAAGTCGCGGATATCTTCAGCGGTGTTGGAACCTATAGTGGTGAGGTAATCGCCCGTAAGTGCCGAGTTGATTCCTGCTCTTAGTGCCTTGTCTTGGAAATCTTTGATTTTCAGCCTTCCGCCAGCAAAGCGCAGGTTGGCTTTCGGGTTGATGAAGCGGAAAACAGCGATGGTGGTCAAAATTTCCTCTTCGGTAAGGTCAGAGACTTTTTCCAAAGGAGTGCCATCTACTTGGGTGAGGATGTTGAGAGGGATAGACATGATGCGAAGGTCTCTTAGCGTACAAGCTAGCTCCACTCGGTGGTTCATGTTTTCGCCCATTCCAATGATGCCTCCTGAGCACACTTTTAACCCAAGTGATTGTGCAGATTTGATGGTCTCTATTTTCTCGTCCATGCTGTGCGTGGTGCAGACTTCGGGGAAGTAAGATGGTGCAGTTTCCAAGTTGCAGTGGTAATGGTCTATGCCCGTGTCGCGGAGCTTTTCGAGTTGCTTTTCTTCCAACAAGCCCATGGATGCGCACAAATGGATGTCCGACTGTTCTTTGATCTCGTCGTAAATCTCAATCATATTATCAATTGTCCTGTCAGATGCTTTTCTGCCGCTGGTGACTAGGGAATGACGGTTCACGCCGTTTGCAGCACTTTCCAATACCTGTGCAATCACTTTTTCCTTGGCAATGAGGTCATAAGTTTCCACCCCTGTTTCGTAATGGCCCGACTGGCTGCACCACTTGCAGTCTTGCGGGCACTTACCCGATTTGGCGTTGGTGATGGAGCATAGGTCCATTTTTGTTCCGCAGAAATGCAGGCGGATTTCGTCGGCGGCTTGGTAAAGTGCTTCCTTGTTTTCTACTTGTGTGAGGGCTACCCCTTCTTCGTAGCTAAGCTCGTAGCCAGCAATTACTTTTTCTTTAAGTTCTTGGATGTTCATAATATTTAAGTGTTTGATAAACAAATAAGTGCGACCTGTTTTTCAATAAAGCATCGATTGTCAACAGCAATGTTGGTTTATTAAAATAGCACTCGTGCTTAGACATAAAAAAAGCCTTTAGGCTGCGGAAACAGCGTAAAGGCTTACGGTGGATAAATGTATGGATGAGGGAATGCCCAAGCTTGGGCGCTCCTGTGTTTGTGTTTACTGTAACAAGTTGTAATAGCTCTAGTTCTTGGATGGAAAGCTCCTTCCATTCGGACGCTTCTTCCCCCGTTTCCCAACTTGCCTCACCAAGCCCCAGTAGGCTGATAAAGCTCTCCAAGGTTTTGGTAGCTTGGCGGCAGATTTCCACCGAAAGCTTTCCTATTTTGATGCTCTTCCCCAGCGAAGCAAACACCGCATAGCTCTTCCTCGACCAGCGGGAAAAGACCAATGTTTGGGGCGATATGTTGGGGAAAGTGTTCAATTTAGTGTTTTGCTTTTACAATGGCTCGGCATTTAGTTTTTCTGGCATTCCAGTGGTTACTGGATGCTAGTTACTGGTTTATACTGTAATGGATTGATAAATAATTTTTTACCATTTATCATCGTCAGGTTAAATTTTCTTTTCATAAAGAACAAGCAACGAGAAACAAGCAACTAGCAACCAAGAGCTTTTTAGTTGAGATGTAGTAAGTAGTTACAAAAAAACTTGCCAAATAGTCAATTTTAAGTCCAAATTAAAAGGATTTTTTCAGATTCAAAACAAAAATGGGGAGGGAAAACTGCTTTTGGACTAAAATCATATGGGAATGTTGATGCTTGGCAGGTTTGAAAGCTGTTACTTCAATTGGTAATATCCAACAACTTTATTTTTAGAAGGGAAATTGATGAAGACTTCAAGTTTTAAACTATCGCCAAATCTCTACTTTTGAAATTCTTTTATTGGAGTAATAGCTGTCTTCAAAAAGTTGTCCCTCAATGGTGTATGTATAAAAAAGTTTGTAAGAGGCACTTCGCCCAAAGGGAACAACTTGTTTGTTGGTAATGTACCCTTTGGTATAAGTTATTTCTCCCATAAATAAAGAGTCCCAATTAAAAATATCCGATAGATAAGACACTATTAATATGAGTATCACTAGAAGTCCGGCTCTTCCTATATGTCCAGAGTTCATAAGCGTACATTTTCAAAAAAAAAACAAACCTCTCTACCAAGAAAAGGCAGAGAGGCTGGCGTATCATTAAAAGAACTTATTTCTTATATCACGTCCAATTGAAGCGGACGGTTTATTTTTTCCTCTAGTGAAATCATCGTTTCCGTACGGTCAATTCCTTGCACACTCTGTACTTTATTGTGGAGGATGTCTCTAAGGTGATTGGTATCTGTACAAGCGATTTTTGCGAAAATACTGTAGTTACCCGTAGTGTAGTGAAGGGTAAGTATCTCAGGGATTTTCATCAGCTCGGCAGAAACCTCTTCGTACATGGAGCTTTTTTCGAGGTAAATACCCAAAAAAGCAGTGATATCATAGCCTAGTTTGCTGAAGTTTATATCAAGAGTAGAGCCTCTCACCACACCCATCTTTTCCAACTTCTTCATTCGTACGTGAACCGTACCACCCGATACAAAAATGCGTTCTGCAATCTCGGTATAGGGTGTTTTAGCATCCTTCATTAGCTCTGACAATATCTTGATATCTATATTGTCAATTCCTAAATTTTTATTCATTTTTTTATTGCGAGATTAAGTTATTCTTAAAATTTTAAACTAATAGTTGATAAAAATATAATTTTTTATTAAAATCTTTATGATATTTTCAATTTTGAAATAATAATTTTATATTTGTGTTAGATAAGTGCAATAAAAACTGCGAGTAATACAAAGGCATAGTACATTTATCATTTTTATGCTTTTGGGTTTAGCAGGAGGTTCGAGTCCCCTATCGTAGCAAGCATGTGTTTATTTTATGTGTTGTTTATTGGTTAAGGTTAAAAGGTATGCGAAATTTTTGCATACTTTTTTTTTGCCCTTTTTGAGCAATTAATTTATGTCACTCTTTGGTGTCTGTTTGCATTAAACAAAAACCTTATTTAATGATTTTCATCGGGAACGTAGGCAAAATTGTAAAATCTTAAACAGATTTACTAATAAATGGGAATTTATTTAAAAAAATCATAAATTTTTGCAAAAAGCTTTAGCGTGATTGCAAAAAAACTGATTAGCCAAACTCATCCTCTTCCATATTGTCAGGTCTGCTTCTTTTGCCCCATCTCTTTCTAAAAATTCTGTGTCATTATCTGTGAGGGATGAATTTTGTACTATTATTGTTGTTTTACCGTCTGTGTCGCTATAATAGAAATAGAACGATATAAATAAGTTGAAATCACACAAGATAATGCTTATGGATTGATAATTACGGTATTCAATTATTTTGTAAATACCTGTTTTTACCAAAGTATATTATGATTTATAAGAAAATAACCATTCTCGTATCCTTTACCTTGTTTTTCATGCTTCATGCGATGGCCCAAGAATCGCTAGTGCCTACGGGTACAAGTGGGGGGCAAGAGCTGAGTTGCGGCTTGAAAGTGACTCCTCAGGGTGCGGTGCAGCAGGTTGAGGTCTCTTTTGAGGCTCAGCGACTTGAAAACAAGAAGAAACCCGATAATATAAAAGTAGAGTATGTACTAGAGTCGAATGCTAAAGGAATATTGAGCGAAGGTCCGCTTGATTTGGAGCAGGCGAAAGTCCAAAAGGTGAACAATACATTTTACTGTTTTTTCCAACTAGGATCGGTGGTAGATGACGACGTAAGCCTGAAAATTATTGTCACGGATGAGAAGACTGACAAATCGGTTTCACAGGCCGTGCCTTTAGAAAAACCAGGCTCTCCAGTGGAGTTTTTCTTGAGCAACCTGACGGACAGGTTCAAAAACTATTCGGTGGAGGGGGATACAATTATCTTTATGGCGAATAGCTTAGGGCCGGTGCACGTGATAAAGTTTTCTCAAGAGTTTATGCCAGCAGCACCGCCTATGGGTAATAATATGCCTGCAGGACCTGCCACCATGCAAGTAGATACTGTGTATTCGCTCACCACCAATCAGCCAATTGTACTTAAAGGAGAGGCGCTTTATTTCGCCCAGTCCGATACTACAACCAACAAGGGAATTGGTTTTAGGGTAGTGCCCCAAGGCTATCCGAAGTTTAAAAAAGTGGAGGATATCGCACGTTCTATGATCTACATTTCAACAGACAACGAAATTCAGTCGATCATTAATGGGGAAAATAAAAAAGCGGTACTTGATAATTTTTGGATAAATGCTGGAGGTAGCGTAGATGTGGCCAAAAGGTTGATCAAAACGTATTATAACGGGGTGACCTATGCCAACCAAGAATTTACCTCTTATAAAGAAGGCTGGAAAACCGATAAAGGCATGATCCATATAGTATTTGGGAAGCCTGCCGAAATAAATCAGTTCCAGGGCAAAGAACATTGGGTATATTATATTGGTAAAAAAAGGAAGCGTGTTACCTTTGAGTTCATAAAACGAAACAATTTGTTTTCGGACAATCATTATGAGCTTGTTCGCTCTCCAGAGTACAAGAAAGTTTGGTACGAAATGGTAGAGTCGTGGAGAAATGGGCAAGTAAATGTTTTTTAAGCACTTGTGCCCTTGGTAATTTTTAGGGACAAAAAACATGTATAGGATACTAGTGCCTTATAGAGAAATAGGTTGTCTTTATTTTTTTTGATTACTTAACAACGATGCACGAATCCTTAATAGTCAATGCTGAATCAATAAAAGCCTCACAAATCACTTTTGTAGGAGACCTGCATGGTTGCTACCGGAGCTTCAAGGCTTTACTAGAAAAAATCCCCCAAGAAGATAACGTCGTAGTCCTGCTTGGGGATGTGATCAATAAGGGCAAGAGGTCTTATGAAACGTACCAGTTTGTGAGGGGGCAGGGCTTCATGCAGTTGCTGGGCAACCATGATTATTATTGTGTAAACAGGCATAATGAACACGGGCAAATTCCTTGGCTGAGGCAAGGGGGTGGATCTACGGTTCAGTCTATCCGCAACCACTTTGAAAACTTAGGAGACAGTCAACTACAGATTGTCCTTTCGGAAATGGCTTATTACTTCCGAAGTGCTCTTTCGTACCTTATAGTGGAAACTAGTTTTGGGAAGAAGCTATTGGCTACGCACGGAGGTATTAGTCCAAAGGTTTATCGGCAATATTATTTTAACTTGCCTCAGGTTCTCAATATGGACATCCGTCGCTCTACCTCCTACTTGTTCAATAAAATGGAATTGGTGGATTTACCAGGATTTATACAAGTGATAGGTCACCAGCCTACCGAAAAAGACAGGTTGTTCGATGGAAAAAACTATCATTTGGATACGGGCTGCGTGTATAACCGAAGGGGCATGGGTTGGCTAACAGCTGGTACTTTCAGTCTCGTAGAAGACCGCCCACCCATTATTACCCAACAAGTGAATATCGATTAGTTTGCTACAACTGGGTCGAAGTGCAGCAATTCGAATTTGATGGCTTCTTTTTCCTTACCACTTATTTTGAAGAGCGCCGTGAAAAACTCTATATCTTCGGGCACTCCGTCATAAAAGCTATTGAGCGAATCATTTTCTGTAAAATATTGGATAACAGAAATACTTCCTACATCTAGTGGGGACATGAAGTACGTATAGACCGCATCATTATTACCGGGCAGTCTCGACACCAGAGCGTAGTCGGTATTGAGGGTTGGGGTAACTTTTGATTGATAAAGGATTTTTTTTCCACTTTTAGGATGGGTGTAGGTTATCTTTCCTCCTCCAAGCTTGTATTGTGGATTGTATTGCGTAAATGTTTTTTCAAACTTCCCCATGGTATTGGGCTGCCCCACAAATATGCAGTTGCTGTTCAATAGTTCTTCTTCCTTCGTTTGGTTGGCAAGCCTCAGCTCAAATTCGCTATTATTCTTGATGAACCACTGAAGGAGGTAATAGGTGGCAAATGGGCCCAATTTGGTGAGGTAAGCAACATCATTATTTTCCGATTCTGGTTGTGGTAAAATAGCTTGGGAGCTATCCGAAGTAGCAATAGTTCCCAAGCCATGGTAATCGCCCATGTAGACCAGGTTAGGCTTTTCGGAGTGGAAGTAGCCTATCCAAAAACGTCCACCTAGGTTGTAGGAAAACAGGTCTTTGGAAGTGAGCAAGTAGATGTAACCGATGGAGATAAGAAATAGGAAAATGAAGGTTAGGTAGCCTATAGATTTGGTATTGCTATCGATAAGGGGAGGGTTAATTGTTTTGTTGTTGACAAACTCTACATTGTATGTTCCTTGTTCTATCTGAAACTTTAAGCTATCATACTTGCCCTCTTCTTTGTAATATTCATCCAGCTTCTTTCTGAGATTGTACACATACATTTTAACCTTCGTGTCGTTTTTGACAGGGTCATAAGTCTCTCCAAATATTTCCCTCCCTATAGCATATTCTTGTAAATAATTGCCCCTTACCGCTGCTTCAACCAAAAATTTAAGCAGTTCTCTGTTTTTGGTGGAATACCCAAAGCTTTCACTAGCAAAAATTTTTTCGAGATACTCATTTATTTTAATGTCGTTTGTCATTACTCCCATAACCTAATATGTCATCATAGCTTCACTAAATATGGTGAAGTTATATAAACCGTAGAATTTTGAGGATTTTTAGATGTAAAATCTTTTGTAGGTTGCTTAAGCCTAAAGAAGTGTTGCTGCAGAACAAGCTCCGAATAGCCTTTAGAAAGGCAGAGGCCAATTGTCGATAAATTGTCTGTTGAAGTTATTATTTATAGCGTGATTTTTGTGGATTGAGGTTATACAGAAAATTTTTATCTCTTACCAGCTCACAAAATAACTTTTTCTGTTTACTTACTCTTTCTACTTCAGTATAGAGCCATACTAACCAACCCGCAAAGAGTATTCTCAATTCACAACAAATATGTACACCTCTTTCCCTCTAAGGAAAGAGCTTTAGACTATCAGCTTGCTAACTACAAAAAACTAGCTACAAATTACTATTTCTGATTTTGCCTTACTATCACATACAATGTGGCTGTTTGCCGCTGCATTGCCACTAACCAATACTCGATATTAATGTGAATTCAACATAAACCAACTCATGGATATACTATTTGCTAGTGAATTATTTCAATTGATATTTAATCAGTTTGATAGAGAACCCGATGCATTTGTCAGGTTGTTCGACGACTCTCAGAATTTTATGGCTTATGATTACCTCTGTGAAAAAAAGGAGTTTTTAGATGTAAGCTCTTCCTTTACCGAAATCTTTGGCTACCCAAAACAAAGCATTGTTGGGAAAAAAGAGTTCTTTCAAAAGAATATTCACGCCGATGACGAGGACCTGTTTTTGGGCTTTTTCAATATGCTTCCCAAGGGAGAAAAGGCTAAAATCAACAAACATCAGCGTGCATGGCTGCTCGATAAAATGAAGTGTAGGGTGAAGCATCGTGACGGGCATTGGAAAGAGATTATTATTTATTCCTTTACTTATTTTATAGAGATAAGAGGTTGGCACAAAGTAGGAATGCTTACTGAAGCTCAAAGTAGGGCAGGAAATAATGAGTTTTCTGTAATTGGAAAACAGGCGAAAAGGGAGGCTGTGTCTTGGGAGAAAAAAGAGCGGGTAAAAGTATCGAAGCGAGAGAGCGAAGTATTAGCGCTGCTTGGTCAAGGGATGATAGCCAAAGAAATAGCCGATAAGCTTTGTATAAGTACCAGTACGGTCATTACACACAAGAAAAACCTCATAAATAAAATGGGGGTTAAAAACACAGCCCAACTGATAAGTAAAGCCAGTAACATGCTGCTACTTTAGTATGTTCAAAAAGTACTCACATTCAATCTAAACCTAAAACACTAACATGATTGCCTCTGTCCAACCTCAACACGAGGCGAGTGCCTGCCAATGGTATGCAGTGAACACTCGTTTCAAACACGAAAAAAAAGTGCATAAGCTTTTACAAGCCAAAGGCGTACATAGTTTTTTGCCCCTTTATTCGACTCTTCGCTATTGGAGCGACCGCAAGAAGAGGGTTGAAGAACCTCTTTTCAGCTGCTACCTTTTTGTAAAGATCAATTTGAAGGAGAAGCTTGATGTTTTGCAGACCAACGGCGTATTGAGTTTTGTAAGTTTCGAGCACAGCCCCGTGTCCATTCCTGAGTGCCAAATAGAAACTATCCAGCGGTTGCTGAGTGGAAATGCGGAATTTGAGGTGAAGCATCATTTCAAAAGAGGGGAAAGGGTAAAAGTGGTTTCAGGTCCATTTGCGGGTATGGAAGGTCATTTGCTTCGCACTAAAACAGCATCAAGGCTGATGATCGGCATAGATGCGCTCAAGCAATCCATTGCCGTGGAAATAGGAGCGCATGAGCTTGAGCCAATTAAGTAAAACCCTTTATGAGTAATTTATTACTTCTTTAGTTGAAATATCCCCATTAATGAGGATTGAACTAGGAGAAGATTTCCTTTACCTTGTGCCTATCGAATCTTCAAGTTTGAAATAGTATAAACTGTTTCTTCAAGCATGACTTTCGCAGGCCGATACAGAACCTAACATGTATTGGTTTTTCATGTCTCAAAGCATGGCAATTGCGCAAGTTCCATTACAAGTTTAATAAGCCGCTTATATGTGACTTAATTGGCGGAGCTTTATACAAAGGCAAAAAATACCCGCATTCATTTCTAAAAACAGAACCATTCAGAAATTGTATTTGACCTATTTAGGCTTTTAGCTCGATGGGTACTTTCATCGAATAGTTATTTGTGCCTACCGGATAACAAAATAAAAACTTACTCTAAATGATTAATGAAGCGATTGAATTGATAGTGGAGAAGCTCAACGATGCTGTTTCGGATGGAGTGGAAGACTTTGTGGTAGCAGGGAACATTGCTTTTGCCGAAGGCTCGGAAGAAGGGCTGGCGTTGGCAAATAAAATAGTGCTGAGCTTGGTGAACATAGACGAAGAATCTACCATGAAAAATGGGCATTATTTCCGCAAAAGAGCCGATGCGGTGGAGTATCGGAACCGTCCTGTTAATTTGAACTTGTACCTGTTGTTTAGTGCAAATTTTACCAATAACTACAACGATGCACTGGCAATGACTTCCCGAACCATCGAGTTTTTCCAAAGATCGAACACCTTTACGCTTCACAATACAAGCCCTGAAGGTCTCGATTTTCAGTTGGTGCTCGACTTGCACACCATCACTTTTGAGCAGGTGAACTACCTCTGGGGCTCGCTTGGGGGAAAGCAATATCCATTTGTGCTGTATAAATGTAGAGTGGTGAGCATAGAAGCGAAAGATCCAGTGGGTTCAGGCGCGCTGATCGAAGAAATTCATTCTAAGGAAAAAATGCAGTAAGTAAGACAAAATGGCTTTTAGCATTACATATAAAAGACTGTTTGAGGTAAAGGTTCTCCACGATTATTACCTCAACCAAGGTGAAACCCCGTTCGATGAGCTGGACCCTGCAATTCTTGATGCCAAAATGGCTGCGTATTCCTTGGACAAAGAGTTGTTGTTTTATCCCGAAAAAGCAACTAGCAGGTATGTGTTTAGGCAAACTCCGGTGGGTTTTTTTATAGCCTTAAAGGTAGAGCCAAGGGAAACCATCCCTGTTACCTATCAGCCTTTTTCTCCACTGGGCGGTCATCAAAAAATCACAGTGTTGGCAGCCTTAAAAAACCCTGTTTTCAACAACTTTACCAACTTGCCTATTCATCAAGAAGCAAATACAATCTATTATTTCAGCAACTTGGCGGGAGGAACTGGAAGTAGTTTCCCAACACTTACCAAGCCATTTGCAAAGCTAGAAAGTGGTAAAACATATTTCCCGGGAGATTTGGTAGCAAGTGCAGATGGAAGCAAGCTATACGAAGCAACCACGACTACCAAAAGAGGTTTGGGCACTGCCGATTGGGAAAAAAGACCGCTAAAACCATATGTTTCGGCTGCCGATAAAGTAACGCTTGTAAACTCAGCTATCAGCCATACGCTTACGACGGCTGGGGTACAAAAATTGACCCTGAGCGTGTTAGACTTGAACGTGGACGAAGCGGGTAAACAGTTGGTTTATGAAGAGAAGTGGGAGGAAAACCAAGATTTACAAACGGTACAAGCGAACTTGCAAAGCTTGCCTATTGGCTATTACCAATTCAAGTTTGAAGGAGAGAGCGGCTATTTGCATGAGTTTTCGGCCTACTTGTGGACCAAATCGGAAAAGCCACCTTTTGCCATAATCGAGCTTTTCCATAAAGCTGGATTAGGAGACTACGCTCTTTTGGACGATGCGGAAAATACGCTGACCATGCCCAGTTTTGAAATTAGGCTCAAGAACAGGGCTTCCTTCTGGAGGTATTTTTTCACCAAAGATATCACGCTCCCAGCTGATGCAGACCTAGAAGAAGAGGCAAGCTCGAACAGGCAGGCTATTACGAAAAAGGCTAAGCATTTAACAAGCTCGTACAACACTCTTACATTAGAACAAGACGGGGAGGAAGTATCCCTCCCCAATCCCTCGGCTGCCCAACTCCGCCCCGAAAGGGATGCGGGCAACCCCGATAAAATAAAAGTGGTATCAGAAGTGTATTTATAACTTTTGATGCTCCTGTCATTCTGAAAAAAGAATCTTTTCATCTCTAAGTTTTAACCGTTAAATAATATGGCTAATTACAAAACCCCCGGGGTGTACATTAAGGAAATCCCTAAGTTTCCCCCATCTGTAGCACAAGTAGAAACCGCAATTCCGGCTTTTATTGGGCACACCGAAAAGGCAATAAGCAAAGGAGAGGATTTAACCCTGAACCCTACCCGAATCACCTCTTTGCTGGAGTACGAAACCTACTTTGGTGGGCCGCAAGCTGAAAATTCAATAGTAGTTACTTTGGCTCAAGAAGTAGATGCGGGAGACGTGGTGATTGCAGAAGAGCTCACCGGTGCTTTGTCTGGAGCTACGCCTTCGGCACACTTGATGTACTATGCGTTACAAATGTATTTTGCAAATGGAGGAGGTCCTTGCTACATAGTTTCGGTAGGTGCTTATTTAGCCGTTGGAGATGCTATTCCTTTGGTGCCATTGCAAGATGGACTTGCTACACTTCTCCAAGAAGACGAGCCAACCCTTATCGTATTTCCGGAAGGGCAGGGAATGGCCGAGCCTGATTATTATACCTTGCAAAATGATTCATTAGCGCAGTGTAACAAATTGCAAGACAGGTTTGCCATTATGGATATGCACAACAATGGCGGAGCTTTGGCAAACAGCGGTGAAGTATTGGATGCTGCTACTGCCTTTAGAAATGGCGTTACCAGCAGCTTTTTGAAATATGGAGCGGTTTATTTTCCCAATGTTAAATCCGTGTTCAATTACTCGTACGATGAAACAACGGTAGCAATAGCGCATCAAGTAACTGCGGCGGATGGTGTAGTGGCAGCAGGTGCTTTAGATGGGCAAACAATGGATTCGTTGGTGGGCACAGACGATGCGTTGTATTCCAAAATGAAGCTGGCGATCGATTCTTTGCCCATTACCTTGCCTCCAAGCTCTACTATGGCAGGTATTTATGCCCAAGTGGATAGCAACCGTGGTGTATGGAAAGCTCCGGCAAATGTAGGCGTAAATGCTGTAGAAAGTCTCACGTTCAAAGTGACCAACGATATCCAAGATTTTCTCAATGTGGATACCACTGCGGGCAAATCGATCAATGTGATCCGTCCATTTACTGGGAAAGGAATTTTGGTTTGGGGATCGAGGACATTGGCTGGCAACGACAACGAATGGAGATATATACCTGTAAGAAGGTTCTTCAATATGGTGGAAGAATCGGTTAAAAAAGCAACGGAGCAGTTTGTATTCGAACCTAACGATGCCAACACGTGGACGAAAGTTCGGGGGATGATCAGTAACTTCTTGGTATTGCAATGGAGGGCAGGCGCATTGGCGGGTCCAACTCCCGAAGCCGCTTTTTATGTAAGCATAGGCTTGGGCGAGACCATGACTGCACTCGATATTTTGGAAGGCAGAATGATTGTGGAAATTGGAATGGCGGCCGTACGTCCTGCCGAGTTCATCATCCTCAAATTCTCTCACAAAATGCAGGAAGCATAAATTTTATGAATAGTTCAAGCATCCGCTTGGGCTCCTCGTTTTTCAGTTAGGCATTCAGCATTTCGCTGCACTTTCTGATGAATCATTTCGATCACTTTCTCAACTTAAAAAAATAAAATTATGGCTGATTATCCATTGCCGAAGTTTCATTTCCAAGTAGAATGGGGAGGAACAAAAATTGGTTTTACCGAAGTTTCAGGGCTAGACTTTGAAACCGAGCCAATAGAGTACCGCCACGGAGCAAGCAAAGAATACCACAAAACCAAGCAGCCCGGCATGCAAAAGTACAGTAACATCACGCTCAAAAGAGGGACATTCGCCGGAGACAACGAGTATTTTGACTGGTGGAAAACAACTGTTTTCTTTGAAGAAGGCGGGGCGACTGGCTCAGTGTACCGGAGAGACCTTACCATTTCGTTGCTCAACGAAAACCATGAACCTGTGATAGTTTGGAATGTGAAAAATGCCTGGCCCATAAAAATCCAATCTACAGACCTGAAAGCAGATGGAAACGAGGTGGCAATTGAGTCGCTAGAGCTGGTTCACGAAGGGCTTGTTGTAGCGAATGGTTAGTGTGTAAATTCTTAATCTAGTTTCAGATGGCTAATTATTACCCGCCTGTCGGGTTTCATTTTCAGGTCAATTTTACTGGGCTTAAAGCCGATGACAGGGATGCCCATTTCCAGTCTGTAAGTGGATTGGATGTATCCATGCAGACGGAAAGTATCAAAGAGGCTGGGGAAAATCGTTTCGAGCACGAATTGCCTGTCCGTACCAATTACTCTGAGCTTACCCTCAAAAGAGGGTTTTACAAAGGCTCGGGCTTGATCGATTGGATTAACAAGGCTTTTCAAAACATGGAATTCCAACCTGTCGATTTGCAAGTGGTATTGCTCAACGAAGGGCATGAGCCGCTAGTGACTTGGGATGTGGTACATGCTTGGCCTAAGAAGTGGACATTTTCCGATCTTAATGCAATGCAAGGGGAAGTGTTTATAGAAACACTGCAACTGCATTACAACTATTTTACCGTCACTACTCATTAGTATATTGTAATAAGAGTTTTGGGCTTTTTGCCGCCGATCGTCTGTCTCATTATTGGTGCTTTATTATGGTTACGAGTTTCAGGTTAAAAAATAAGAAACCAGTAACTAGAAACCAGCAGTTTGAGCTGATTAGGTATAAATAGCCTATGAAATACATAAAAAGACTTGATTCAAAGACTACAAACTATGCCTTTAGAAATAAAAGAATTGGTGATAAAAGCCGAAATTACCGAGGAGAGTGGTAATCAAAGTAATGCTTCTTCTACTGGAGGAAGGCAAAATGCTGTGGATGTGGAAAGCATTGTTGCGGCTTGTGTAGATCAGGTAATGGAGCTAATGAAAAGTAATTCGGATAGGTAAAAGAACGTTTCTGAACGTAGTAAAATGGGATTAGTCAAGCTA
This sequence comes from Flammeovirgaceae bacterium SG7u.111, assembly GCA_034044135.1. Taxonomy (NCBI): domain Bacteria; kingdom Pseudomonadati; phylum Bacteroidota; class Cytophagia; order Cytophagales; family Flammeovirgaceae; species Flammeovirgaceae bacterium SG7u.111. The sequence continues at coordinate 825,965 of CP139021.1, forward strand.
AAAATAAAATCGTTTACCGACTCGAAGTTTCAGCAAAAGGGATCGAAGGAATTTGATTTGCCTATCAACCCCGAGGAGTTCATCCAGAACTTATCGGTAAAGCTGAATACTACCCAAGCGCAAGGTACGCAAGGAAATAACCCTAGGTACAATAGCACCGAACCTGAGACGCTAGCACTCGATTTTGTGCTAGACGGCACAGGGGTGCTTGAACTTCCTGAAGCACTGAAAGGGAAAAGTGTTCCCGAACAAATTGAAGTGCTTAGAGATGTAGTCTACAAGTTGGAAGGCGACACCCACGAGCCTAAGTACCTGAAAATACTTTGGGGAGAAATGTTGGGAGAAGACAAGGCTTTCGAGTGTAGGCTTTCTGCTATGAACATTACCTACACGCTTTTTTCACCAGAAGCGAAGCCTCTTAGGGCGAAAATTCATCTGGAACTCCTCGAATTCAAACATCCCAAGAAAAGAACAAGAGAAGAGGGGAAAAACTCGCCTGACCTTACTCATTTAAGGGTAGTGAAAGAGGATGATACGTTGCCTTTACAAACCTTCGATATCTACAAAGACGATTCCTATTTCTTGGAAGTAGCGAGGGTGAATGGGCTGACTAGCTTTCGGAATATCCCCGTTGGGCAAAAGTTGTTTTTCCCACCAATAGTAGAAGAAACAAACTGATAAAATGGCTGAAAGAACAATTCCGGGTACATTAGGTGATACGCTCGTAACCTTTACAATCCTTTCAAACGGAACACAAATTCCTGCTGAACTGGAAGTGCTCAGCATTTATGTGACCAAGGAAATAAACCGGGTTGCTTCTCTGAAAATGATGATAGTGGATGGAGATTCGGCTACGCAAGATTTTGAAGTGAGCAATACTGACTTGTTCATCCCCGGAAGTGAAATAGAAGTGAAGGCTGGATACGGTTCTCAGGAAAAAACAATTTTTAAGGGAATAGTGGTCAAAAACAACATTTCAATAAAGAAAAGTGGTGCTTCTTATCTGACCATAGAATGCAAAGACAAGGCGGTGAAAATGACCGTTGGAAGGAAAGATAAGCTGTTTGAAGAAAAGAAAGACAGTGCATTAATCGAAGAAATTATTGGGGGTTATAGCTTGAGTTCAGATGTGGATGCTACTACTGTTACACACGCCGAAGTAGTGCAATTCCACGTAACAGACTGGGATTTTGTAGTCTCCCGAGCAGAGGTAAATGGATTGCTGGTATCAACCGACGACGGCAAAATGGTTGTCAAAAAGCCTGATTTGTCAGGAAGTGCTGTGCTTTCGGTGGTGTATGGCGATACCATTCTCGAATTTGAAGGGGAGGTAGATGCATCCAGCCAATATGCCGCAGTAAAGTCGACAAGTTGGGATTATAAAAGTCAAGCTCTTCTGGAAAAAACAGGAAAAGCACCCAGTTACGATGGTGCAGGAAATTTAACAGGCAAGAAATTGGCAGATGTGGTCGGCTTATCAGAATTGGAGCTTCGCCACTCTGGACAAGTGGAAGATAGCGAACTAAAAGCCTGGGCAGATGCCCAAATGCTTAAAAGCCGTTTGGCAAAGGTGAGAGGTCGGGTCAAATTTCAAGGTTGTGCCGATGTTAAGCCCGGCGACATGATCGAATTGGATGGACTTGGAGATCGCTTTAATGGAAATGTATTTGTATCGGGGGTGAGGCATGAAGTACGAGAAGGGAATTGGCTCACCGATGTGCAATTTGGGCTTTCCCCCAAATGGTTCATTGCTGCCAACCCAGATGTAAATGACAGTCCGGCAACGGGGCTTATTCCCGCAGTAAAAGGCTTGCAAATTGGCGTGGTTTCTCAGTTGCAAGAAGACCCCAATGGGGAAAATAGGATTCTGGTGAAGCTTCCAATAGTAGATGCGAGTTCGGAAGGAATTTGGGCGAGGCTCAGCACACTCTATGCGGGAGCAGAAAGAGGAAGTTATTTCTTGCCCGAAATAGGCGACGAAGTTATTATAGGTTTTTTGAACGACGACCCTCGCGATGCAATCATCATTGGGGCAGTGCACAGTAGCGCGAACCCTGCACCGCTAGAAGCTACCGACGATAATTTTATAAAAGGGTTTGTGACAAAGAGTGAGATAAAGTTTTTGTTTGACGATGAGAAAAGTATTGTCACCCTAGAGACTCCAGGGGGAAACAAGATGGTAGTAGATGACGACGAGCAAGCAATCACCTTGGAAGACCAACATGGAAATAAAATACAAATGAACGCTGATGGAATCACCATCGATAGCGCAAAAGACATTGTATTGAAAGCAGCTGGAAAACTCACCCAAGAAGCTTCCCAAGATGCCAGCATCGAGGGTATGAATGTAAGCCTGAAAGCCAGTGCCCAGTTTAAAGCAGAAGGCTCGGCAGGCGCAGAAGTTTCCTCCAGCGGACAAGCCGTACTGAAAGGAGCAATGGTGATGATAAATTAGATAAATGTAGAGACGCAATTCATTGCGTCTCCTGAAACGAAGCCCAATTATGCCCTTAGCAGCCAGAATTACCGATATGCATACTTGCCCCATGCAAACGCCTGCACCTGTACCCATTCCCCACGTAGGAGGACCAATTACAGGGCCAGGCGTACCTACCGTACTGATCGGGGGAATGCCTGCGGCAGTGTTAGGTGATATGGCAGTTTGCGTTGGCCCTCCCGATACTATTGTGATGGGCTCGGGGACGGTGATGATCGGCGGCAAGCCCGCCGCCCGGATGGGCGACTCAACAGCTCATGGAGGCTCAATCGTACTGGGCTGCCCCACGGTGATGATTGGAGGATGAGTACGAATTAATTTCTACAAAAAACAACATGGACGAAAATTCATTTTTAGGAAGAGGCTGGGCATTTCCCCCAAGCTTTGACCCAGATAGTGGGGCGGAAATGGTAGCCAATGAAGAAGATATTCAGCAAAGTTTGACGATTCTTCTTTCTACCAGTTTGAGAGAACGGGTGATGCAACCCGAATACGGCTGCGATCTCAACGAGTTTGTGTTCGAACCTGTCAATTCCTCGCTTCGCACCTATATAGCCGACCTTGTTCGCAATGCAATTTTATTCCACGAACCGCGGATTGAAGTGGAGAAAGTCCGGTTGTATCCTGGCCAAGAATTAGAAGGTGTAATCATGATTTCGGTCGATTATCAGGTAAGGGCGACCAACTCACGGTTCAATTTTGTGTATCCATTTTATCAAAAAGAAGGCGGCGAAAATCTGTTATGAGCAACTGTTGTGACGATATAGCGAATCCACTGGTGAGGGACGGAAAAAGCCAAAATTCACGTGAACCCCAAGCTTTGGCACCTGAAAAGGCGATGGCTGATTCCCGTGAACTTATTGACTTTATGCATTTCGCCTATCGGTTTGCCAATCTTGTAAAATATTACCCGCTCTCAGGCGAGTTGCCCAAAGATTTTACCCCCAATTGGCAAGCCTTTTTTGAAAAGGAAACTTCTTTTCTGATTGCCATTATTTCGAAAACAGAGACGGATCTGTTCCGAAGGGAACTGGATGAATCGTTAGCGAAAATTTTTCAAAACCCTTCTAAGGAGGCTATTAATGGGCTTGTTGGGAAATTGCTGGATGCGGCTTTGCTGGTCGATAGTTGGCATATGGCCATTGCTGCCCGCTCTGGGCTCAAGCTTTTGTTGCGGCAGTCCATACAGGCCAAATTAGCACCTGCACTGCAAATAATAAAGGCTATTGATAGGGCTGTCCTTCCAGAGCAAACCGAAAAATATGCAAAATTTCGCACGCCAGAGCTAAAGGTTATTGCCGAGCAACCTGCGGGCAACTCGTTTCAGAATGCCGATATTTCTACCCTCATTGTCGAGCTGCAAAGGAATGCAGAAGTGATTTACAAAGAGCTAGTATATGTGACTGGTTCTGCGCCCAATTACCTAGAAGAAAGCCTTGCTTACCAAGACCTTCCCCCTCACATTGCCTTGTTTATTTCCTTTGTAAAAATCCTAATTAAAAATGTCCAAACGGATTTTAACAAGGTTACGCAGCAGCATTTAGATTTCTTTTACCGAAAGGTGCTGCGCCTCAAAGAGAAGGATGCTATTCCGGATAGTGCCCATCTTATTTTTGAATTGGCAAAGCATATAGAAGAACACAAAGTATCGAAAGGAACACTTTTTACCGCAGGAAAAGATGATGCGGGGGACGAAATATTGTTCGGGTTGGACGAGGAGATAATCGTCAATAAGACGCAAGTAGCATCTTTGCAAACGCTCTATATTGACCGTGTAGAAGGTAATGATGGAACAAAATACATCAAAGATATTTATGCTGCTTCGGTCGCCAATTCTGGCGATGGGCTTGGCGGCGATTTTGAAAACGAAGAAGTGCCAACTTGGAAAACCTTGGGGGGAAACGGAGTTGGTGAAAAGCCCGCTCTCGGTTTTTTGATTTCGTCAGAAATGCTGCTGTTGAGCGAAGGAACAAGGACGATTACCTTCACTTTTACCTACGAAGCAGGCACTTTTGATTCGCAGCTTGAACCCTTTTTGAATGCTGATCTATTCCAGATTTCCCTAACGGGAGAAAAAGGCTGGATTGAAGGGTTTTCTGAAAAGGAAGAGCTTCAATTTACCACTGAAGCGAACAAATGCGAGGGGAATACAATTGAACTCAAGGTTATTTTAGAAAATGCTGCTCCCGCTATTTTCCCTTTTGATCCCAAAGTCATTGAAGAGGAATCTTACGATACCAGCTTGCCCGTAGCCAAGGTTTTATTGAACAAAGACCTTGAGATTCCTTTAGATACCGATGGCTCTATCCATGTCAGTCCTTATCATTTTCTGAAAAAGCTAGTAATTACCGATCTAAACCTTTTGGTAAGCGTGGAAGGGATGTCAACTATTTTGGCAAAGAGTGATTTGGGACTGTTGGACACCACAAAGCCATTTATGCCTTTTGGGGCACAACCTAAAAATGGATCAAGCTTTTTTGTAGGTAGCAAGGAGTTTGAAAACAAAGAAATTGAAACGGTAAGTCTTGGTTTTGAATGGGAAGCCCTTCCCAATGATGAGGATTATACTTTGTATGAAAAATCTGACCCTGTTCCAGCATCAAACGCTAGTTTTACCATCAACCCGGGTGGTTCAACTTCGGAAGTAATTTTTATAAATGGGGAAATAAATGGGTTGGCTGAGCTTCTTTTCCAAGAGGATACGATAAATGGGGGGGCATTTTTCGAAATGCGCTTGGAAGGTGATTTCGGACACGATCAGTTTGCCGCTATTTATGCAAGGCAGGCAATGGCTTTGGCTTTGCAAGATTCCACAGGTTCAAGAAAACTTTTAACAGGTGCGTATTATCAAAACCCTGATGATGGAGGAGTGCTCAAATTTGATGGAAATGAAGATACTACAGCTATTGACGATACTTGGCCAGTTCCACTTCCCGCCACGCCCTACACCCCAGTACTAAAGAAACTAACCTTAGGTTATACCGCATCAAGCGAATTGAAAGAATTTACCCAACTCCATGCTTTTGGAGGCTATAAAAAAGTGCAAACGGGTGATGAGAAAAAGAATTATTTGTTGCCTCAGTACGACGAAGAGGGAAGTCTGTACATCGGGCTTCGAGATTTGCCTCCGCAAAGCGTGTTGCCCTTACTGTTCCAAGTGGAAGAAGCCACGGCAAATGCCGAGTTGGCAAGGGCAAAAGTGAGTTGGTCTTACCTTGAAAACGATGTAGTGCTGTCAAGTGATAGTGCTGAAATAAAAAAAGATGATTGGGTGAAATTTCCCAATATTAACGTCCTTTCAGACGAAAGCAATGGCTTGATTGCGTCGGGAGTAGTGACACTGGAGATTCCTAAAGAAATAGGCAGGGAAAATACCGTTTTTGGTGAAGGGCTTTCTTGGTTAAAGGTATCGGCAGCAGAACGAACAGGTGCTGTTCCCCAAACGCTGCAAGTGCATACGCAAGTTGCCAAGGCGAGTTTTGTGCTTAGCGAGGTTGATAATTCTCGTTTGCAGCAACCTTTGGAAGCGGGCAGCATTGCCAAGTTTGTGGAAAACGATATTTCCATCAAAAGCGTGGCGCAGCCTTACGATTCTTTTGGTGGAAGACCTCCCGAAGAACCCATCCATTTCTATACCCGAGTAAGTGAGCGATTGAGGCACAAAGGTCGGGCTATCACCATTTTCGATTACGAGAGGCTGGTGCTGGAAAACTTCCCCAATATCTATAAAGCCCGCTGTATAACCCATACGAACATCGAAAAAGAGCTTGCGCCGGGTTTTGTGACCTTGGCGGTTATCCCCGATCAGCGAGGTAAAAAAGTACTCAACCCGCTCGAACCACAAGCCAACATTAATGAGCTGGCAGACATCGAAGCTTTTCTTAAAAAAAGAACAACGCCACATGCCCGCATTAAGGTGAAAAACCCAAAATACGAAACCATCAAGGTGAAGTTCGATGTGAAGTTTATCGTAGGAAAGTCATTTGATTTTTATAAAAAAGAGTTGAGCATCGCCATTTCCAAATACCTGTCCCCTTGGGCTTTTGAGGAAGGGAAAGAAATTCTCTTTGGAGGGAAAGTATACCGTTCTTCTATCCTGAATTTTGTGGAGGAACAAGCGTATGTGGATTACGTGCTCAATTTTGAGATGTACCACAATGAAAAAGGGATTAATATTAGCGAGGCAGTGCCCACCACTTCCCGCACCATTTTAACCTCAGTCGACGGGCACGATATTTCAGAAGTTACTTCCGAAAAGCTTGGTGACCAAGGGTTGGAAGGTAAAGATGGCATGATTGGTTATGCAGAAATAGGAGAAGAAATCTCCGATGAAACCGAAACGAACTAACCTATTCTCAATGCAAATATCTGCAAGATGATAAAGGAAAATATTAAATCAAGGTCTGAGCTAAAAGAAGAATTTAGCAACAATAAGAAGCTTACCCAGCAGCGCTTCTCCGAGCTTATCGATTCCATGCTTTCGCTAAAAGACGACCATTTTCGTGGAGTTTGGAAACATGGGACTGCGTATTACAAAGATGATGTAGTCATCTATAACAATACATTGTGGGTGTTGGATTTTCCCGAAAACGGGTCAGTTTCTACTTGTTCGAGGGAAGAGCCGGGCAAAGACCCCAACTGGGAAATGCTCACGGTAAAAGGCGAAGACGATGATTGGAAACTGCTAGAAGAGTCGGGCGATATGTATGCGCTCAACGAGAGGAATGTGGGGATAGGCACAAAAGAGCCGGAGGCAAAACTAGAGGTGACCGATGGGAAGAAAGGGCGTTTTTCCTTCAATCCAGATACCAAAAAAGATCCTGTTTTCACCATAGTAAATCTCGATCCTAGGTGCAATAAAAATTATCTTTCCACAGGAGTTGGGGTGACTTATGCGGTAAACGTAACCGATGCTCCCGAGGGCTTTTTGTTTGTAAAAGGACCAGAGCACGGGATGTATTGCAAAGAGGAAGCAGCGTACCACGGCAAAGAGTTGGTGCTGATAAAAGAAGGAGAAAATGGCAAGGCGCAAGTGGGGATAGGAACGCTCTCGCCCGAGGCCATGCTTCATGCTACAGATGAAGAAAATGGCGCACTTTTATTTCATCCCAAACAAGGGAAAAAAGTAGCCTTGCTTCTAAAGAAACTAGCCGACGAAGAAGGGGAGGACGAGAAAGTATTAGAAACAGAAATCAACAAGAACTTTGCTAGCTGGACTACGGACACCAAAGGTTTTTTGTTCAAAAGAATAATAGAAAACGAGGGCGAGGAAGAAAGCGATGAAGCCTGCGAAACCGAGGAAAAAGAATACTTGTTGGTAGCTATCCGACAACACTCGGACGGGCAGCCAGAGGTAGGAATAGGTACGAAAAAGCCTGAAGGGATGCTCGATATCACCGATAAGAAAAAAGGGCAATTCCTCTTTTCCCCCCAAACTAAAAAAGACCCCGTTTTCAGCATTATCAACCTCACGCCCGAGTGCAACCAAAACTACTTGGCTACGGGCGTTGGGAAGTTCTACTCCACTTTTGTGAGCGATGCCTCCAAGGGTTTTGCCTTCAAAAAAGGGGGGGAATACGGCGCGTTCAATGCGGAGCTGGATATTAACCAAGGCGAGTTGCTGATGGTGGTGCAAGAAGGAGAAAATGCGCTTCCACAAGTGGGAATTGGCATAAAAGATCCTCGGGCCACCTTGGATGTGAATTTACCCAATCAGGGTTGGGTGAAGGTACTGCCACAGAGCAACGATCAGACATTGATCAGCCTTGCCAATATCTCTTCGGAACGGCAATTGAACAACCTTTTGGTTGGTATAAACAGCGAATATGCTTCGTTTATAGGCAATGCCGACAAAGGTTTTGTATTTAAAAAAGGGGAAAAAGACGAAGAAACGGACTTGAGCAAAGGTGATGCTTTGGTTACGTTCCGAAAAGAAGGGCAGGTCGGGATAGGCACCACGGAGCCTGTGACCATGCTCGATATTACGAACAATAAAAGCGGGATTTTCCATTTTAATTTGAACAAAAAGCCCAATCCGTCTATGTGCATTGGGAATTTGCGACCCGGCAAAAAGCAATCTTATCTGACCACGGGCGTGGGCAATACCCGAGCTATTTGGGTGACCGATGCCCCTGACGGATTCGTGTTCAAAAGAGCTCCCGAAAATAGCGCAGAAAATGAGCACGTAGAGCTGGATATAAACCAAGGCGATGCGTTGGTGCACATCGTGCCCAAAGGAAATGGGAAAATGGGTATCGGTGCTTTTCCCGACGACAACTGGGAGCTGGATGTGTCGGGGAAAATCAGGGCATTTAACCTTCATCTTAGCACCAACGAAAACACCGCTCAGGTAAAAGAAAAACTAGGTGGGGTAATGGAAAAGCTGATGAAGCTGACCCCAGTGAAATTTGAGTGGAAAGGCTCGACTCCCTGCGCTGGTGAAGGTCAGCAAATCGGGCTGATGGCGCACGATGTGGATGAGCAATTTTCCGAACTGATCAAGCATGACAGAGAAGGAAACTTATCGGTTGCCTACCAAAATATGGTGGCGGTACTGGTAAAAGGCATGCAAGAGCAGCAAGAAATGATTGCAGAAAGAGATGAAAAAATAGCCAACCTCGAAGCCCAAGTCCAAAAGCAAAACGACACCTTGGAAGCCTTTGCCAAAAAGGTGGAAGAGCTAGAAAAACGCATCGATAAATGTGAAGGGTAGTAAAATGATTTTTTAATGTGCTGATATGCTAATGAAATATCAGATCAGCCATTCGTAGAGACGTCCATTTATGGCGTCTCGGATTAAGTAACCCACCAACTACAAACCAACCAAACCATTTTGGATAAAAATGCCCAAAAGCGTAACCATATCTAAAGCGAATTCACCTTTGCCAGATTACCTCGATTTCAAGAGGTTGAAGCAAGAAGGGATTACCTATATAGAGGAACTGGCTGGTAAAAACTGGACGGATTATAACCTTCACGATCCAGGTATCACCATCATGGAAGTGCTGTGCTATGCGCTGATGGATGTGGGCTATCGGCTAAACCTCCCTATAGAAGATCTACTTGTACCAAAGCCAGAAGACAGGAAAAATAGGGAAAATAGGGAAAATAACTTTTTTACTCCTTCCGAAATCCTAACAAATAACCCTCTGACCATCACAGACTACAGAAGGCTGTTGATGGACATAAAAGGAGTCAAAAACGTTTGGTTAAAAGTAGTGGAAAAAAGAAAGAGCGATGACAGTTCTGAGGCGGAAAAAGAATATCCAATTCGCAGTAGGCAGCCCATCTATCTCCATTGCCAAGAAGATAAACCTGTACTTAGTTATTTGGATGAGGAAAATGCAGCAGAACTTCATGAAGTGAAGCTCCGAGGGCTGTATCGGGTGTATTTGGAATTAGAAGAAAATTTTGCTTGGAATGATTGCGGGCAGCCGCTCATAGATAGGGGAAAAGTACTTTCCGATGTACGTCAGAGACTGCATGAACACCGGAATCTTTGCGAAGATTTTGAAGACTTTGTGTTGCTTGGGGAAGAAGGAATTGGCACGTGTGCCGAAATTGAGCTGAGTTCTAGTGCGAAGCCTGTGGAAGTGATGGTGAAGATTTTGGAAGCGCTTCATGATTTGCTTTCTCCTCAAATTCAGCATTATACCTTGCCACAATTGCTAGATAAGGGCAAAGCAATAGAAGATGTTTTTGAAGGGCGGCCACATTCCATGGATAGCCACGGGTTTATAGATGTGGACGAGCTGGAGCGTATAGAAAAAAGGGAAGTTCTCCATACTTCTGATTTCTACAATGTGCTGATAGATATTGAGGGAATCGTTGCCATCAAACGCTTGGAAATTGCCAGCTTTATTGACAATGTTCGGCAGACTACTTGGCAAAAATGGTGCTTGAGGCTTTCGGATAGTTACAGCCCCGTATTGGATATTGAAAATTCGAGAATTTCTTTTTTCAAAGGAGTGTTTCCCGTTTCCCTAAGGAGCGATGAGCGGATACTGGCAACAAGGAAATTTGAAGAAATAAAAGCCGCTACCCGCAAAGGAAAGTTGGATGCGTATAATCTCGACCTTGCCGTACCTTATGGGCAATTTAGGCTGCTTCACGATTATTATTCCATCCAAAATGAATTCCCGCTTACCTACGGAATTGGCGAAGATGGCTTGCCTTCTACGGCTTCCAACGAGGTAAAAATAAAAGCTAAGCAACTGAAAGGATACCTAACTTTGTTCGATCAAGTATTGGCGAATTACCTCGGCAGTGTGGCAAACCTGAGAGATGTTTTTGCCCTTTTCGATCCTGTAAAACCGCACACCTATTTCTCTCAACAACTTGAAGAGAAAAATACGCCCAAAGTAACCGAGCTACTTTTCAATTATGCAGATGAAAACGACCCGTCTTATTCTTCCGAGCTAGAAAATATTACGGAAAATAGCGAAGAGTTTGTCGAGCGAAGGGAGCGGTTTTTAGATCATTTGCTGGCGAGGTTCTCCGAAGATTTTACCGACTACGAGACTTTGGTGACAAGCTTGGACGGGATAAAAGCAGAGCCCAGCCAGATGAATGCCGACAAGGAAAACTTCTTAAAAAACTATCCGACCACGAGTAGAAACCGAGGCATAGGCTACAATTATCTTTTGCCTGATTTGGGTACAAATGCTGGCTTTTTGGAAAGAACGGCTGACTTACTTGCACTCAAAGGCTGCGGCGATCATACTTCTCAACTCAATCATTTTAAAGTGGTGAAGGAGTGCGAAAAGCATTATTTTGAAATAAGAAACTGCGAGGAAGTATGGCTGAAAAGCTGCGAAGGTTTTGAGAGCGAAGAGGAGGCAAAGCTAGCTTTTGACCGCCTGTGCCATCACTTATTTGAGGAAGATCATTACGCCCTTAGCGAGTGCTTTCCATTTACTTTTTGGTTTGAAAATAAGAAGGGGAAGAAAATCGCTTCGCACCCACACTCGTACAACACCGCCGACGAGCGAGATTTTGCCCTCGAAAAACTGTTGGTTTTTTTGAAAACAGGAATACCTTTCCAACTCGATAAAATAGAAGGGCTTTTCCATTTTGAATTGCAAAACTCAGAAGGAGAAACGGTACTTAAAAGTATAAAAGGCTACGAAACCGAAGAAGAAGCCAAGCAGGTTTTGTGCCTTGCCCTCGCCTTAGGTCGGGATATTGCCAACTACTCGGGCAAGCCTTGCGAGGAAACTCCCTTTGGTTTTGGACTTGTTCATGGTGAAGATGCTGTTGCGGTGCATCCTTCTTGCTACGAAACCGAAGAAGCAAAAGATCAGGCTATTCAAAAACTGCATCATTTCATTCGCCTAAGGGGACTGGATGGCGAAGTGCGGGTAATGGAAGGATATTTTTTGGCGGTGATAAAAAGAGGAGATCAAACGCTGTTGACAAATATCCACCAGTTTGCTACGCAGGAAGAGGCGCAAGCGGTCTGCGAACAATTGCTCGAACTTGCAAAAGTGGGCGAGAACTACTTTCTCTTACACGATGAGAAAAGCTGCGAATATGGTTTTTACTTGACAGACGGAGAAGGGGAAAAAATAGCTGAGCACAAAGGAGTGTACGAATCGGAAGAAGAAAGAACTACCGCTATTGAGGCGATAGTGGCGTATCTGACCGAAACAGAAAATGCTCCTTGCGAGGCGGTGGAAATAACCGATACCTACCATTTTTTGCTGAAGGATGAGTATGGAAATGTCCTTTTGGAAAGCAAGGGAGAGTACGCTTCGGAAGAGGAAGCCAACTTGGCTTTGGAAAAAGTAGCGAAGCTCGTTGTGTGTCGAGGGAATTTCAAGCTTGCCTTCGATGATACATCTTGCAAGTTCGGTTTCATCTTGACCGATAAGCAAGGGAAAACCTTGGCGAAACATCCTGTGTTTTTTGCCGATGAAGAATATGCCGAGACAAAGCTTCAGCAAGTTTTTGAGTATTTGAAGAGGGATTATTTGCTTGTCAATATCTCTGATCCTTCGCTCAATTATTATTTTTTCCTCAAAGATAAAGAAGGAAACAACTTGCTTTCTAGCAATAAAAGTTATGCTTCGGAGCAAGAAGCGTTGGCTGCTTTTTGCCTACTAGAGGAAATCGGTAAAAAACTTGCCTCGTACCGAAAAACCGCTTTTTCTGACTCATTTTCTTATGAATTGGTAGATGAAGAAGGGCAAGTGTTGGCAACTCCAAGGCTTGCTTTTCCCACCGAAGAAAAACGAGATAAGGCAATTGAATACATCCTTGTTTTTCTGCTGACCAAGGGCGTTTCCCATGAGCTTTCATCGAAAAAAGGAAAATGGGGTTTCAGCGTATTAGGTAAAAAAGAACAGCCTCTTTTGGAAAGCGAGAAGGGTTACGAGGAGAAAATGGAAGCGTTAGAAATGCTTTCTATGTTGATAAAACAAGGGGAAGAGCCAGCGAATTACCGCCTTACGGGTGATGAAAAAAGCTGTGAATATAGCTTTGCAGTGTTGGGTGAGGAAGGAGAAGTGTTGGCAAATGCAACGAAAATATTTAGCGAGCCAGCCGAGCGGGATAGGTGGAAGGACAAGGTGATCGAGTACCTCAACTCCTTTGAAATTGAGTCCGAAATAGTGGTCTCGGATGGGCTTTATCAGTACCAGATTTTGGATGACGATTGCAATACAGCACTTACTAGCGAGGAAATATTTAAGAGCAAAAGGCAAGCGTTGTGGGCATTTGAAGAAGCGATGTCGCTCGCTGCCAACAGGGATAACTACCTCTACAAGGGCAAAAAAGGCAACTATGGTTTTGCCCTTTGCGACTATGCCGGGCAAGTGATTGCCTCGCACCCTGAAACTTACAAAACCATAAAAGCTCAAAAAGAGGTAGTTTCCGAGTGCCAATATCAATTTGACGGGGCGGAAGTTGAACCTAAGTTTGCTCCTGAAAAACCGGGCTACCGTTTTGGTTTGTTTGACGACGAAAAAAACTTGCTGATCAAAAGCAGGCAGCAATTTGAGGTAGCCGAATCGGATGCGTCTGATTGTGGTTGCAGTGCTGGGGGCTGCGAAGGATCGGACGAAGCTTGGGAAGCCGTGGATGATTTTGTTCCTTTTGCCCAAGACTCAGCTAATTTCTACCCAACTGACAGTGAATGCAGCGGGGAATACAGCTTCGTAATAGCCAAGCCAGACTACCAAGTTGCCTTTTCTTCCCAAGAGTTTGAAGAGGAAACGGGTGGACAAACCGGAGGGATTCCCTCGACTTTGCTGGCAAAAATCTCCCAAATAGTTTCGTCTCTTGACTTGCTCACCATTTTGTACACATCGCTGGTGGAAGACGAAGAAACCAGTCTTTGGGGCTTTGAAGTAAGCTTGGGCAAGCTGTTGGTTTTCAGAAATAAAAAAGCCTTTTCTACGAAAGAAGCTGCCGAGCAGGCTCTGGCTGTAGTGCTGGAAAAAGCGAAGGAGATTGATAATTATGTTCCTAGGGAAATTATTCGGACAGAAGCTTGTTCGGATTCGGAGGAGGAAACAATAACTCATTTTAGCTACGATCTTGCCGAAGAATGTGGGGAAGTAATAGCCGTAGGGACAATCGAATTTGATACGGAAGAAGAGCGGGAGACAGCTGTTTTTGATTACTCCTTAGATTTTTGCCATTATTTATTGTTGAAACTGGAAGGCTTAGGCGAATACTTTTGGTTTAGCTTGTATGATGTTGGAGATGAAACCTTGCTCCGCTCATTTGCCGATTTTTCCTCCGAAGATGAAGCACTGATCGATTTTTGGGCATCGCTAGCTCTTCTTGGCAACAGCGAATCGTACCAAATTTATAAGAATGAAAATGGGGCTTGGGCCTTCCAAGTTGTAGATAAAAGCAAGGTATTAGCCAGTTCTGCTACTTTTTCTTCCAAAGAGGAACGAGATGCGAAAATGGAGGGCATCCTAAAAATGGTCAATTGCGAAGGAGTACATTTGGTAGAGCATATTTTGCTGCGCCCTAGCTCCACTGCTGATACGCTTTTGCCCATCCACATAGATAAAACCTGTTACGAAGAAGCGCTCCAAGAAGAAGAAAGCACCATGGGCGACCCTTATTCTTTTTGGGTTTCTGTGGTCATCCCTTACTGGACCGAGCGATTTAGGCAGATGGAATTTCGAAAGTTTTTTGAAGATACGCTCCGCAAGGAAGCTCCCGCCCATGTGGCACTAAAAATCTGCTGGGTAGACCCAAGGCAGATGTGCAATTTTGAAAGTGCATACCAAGAATGGAAACTCGAAAAAGCGTTTAACGAGCAGTCTTGTGCCCTCAGCTCTGTGCAAAACAGGCTCATAGATATTCTTACAAGTCTCAAAAATCATTTCCCAAGCAGGTCACTCATAGGCGGCTGTGGAGAGGAAAATGGAGACATTGACGATGCCGATCAGTACCTCGTGCTGGGGCAAAGTATTTTGAAAGATTGATCAACTCCTTCGATCACAAAACCTTGATAAAAAAATAATTAGTGATGACAACGAACCTTAATTCTGCGGAAAAGAGAGTATATCCTGAGTTTGTTGCAAACCAGGTGTTGACTCAAAAAGATCTCAACAATATTGTTGGTTATCTGGACGAGCAAAACCGCCTTACCCGCACCCAGTTGGTAGGGTCGGGGGTTGTGTGTGGGCTAGAGGTATCGAGAGGAGAAAACAATGCTATTGTTATTTCAAATGGGCTGGGAATAACCTCAGAAGGTTTTTTGGTAAGGGAAGAATTGAAGAAAAAGGAGAGCTTTGGAGGGGAAATACCTGAGGTAGAAGCAGCTGAAGGAGAAGAACAACATATAGCAACAGAAAAGAAATATACCCATTACAAGGAGTATAATATTCCCCAAAAATACTTCCATCTTAAGAAGGAGTTCGATAAAAATGAGCCCAAAACAACTACAACGGCAGCGAGCACTGAAGAGAAAATAGTCACTGCTTTTGAGTTGTTGGAAAGCAGCATGGAGGGCGCTACAAGTTTAGAAGGTAGAACTGAGGCGTTTTTGAAGAGCCATTCGGTTGTTCTTTTTCTTGAGCAAGAGGTTGCTTATAAGGACAGTTGTAACGGAGATTGTAATTCTACGGGAATAAAGCGCAGTTTCGATATCAAGAAACTTCTGATTGCAAATACTATTCTAGATGACCTACTTAAGGTAGGCTATGAAATAGGCGATGCAACAGTTGATACTTTTTTTAAAGGAAAATATTTGCTGGAATCACCTAGGTTAAGGCAGTTTGGTTACACCGAAAGTTTGGGGAAAATCTCTCTTACCAATATCAATTCGGTAGAGATTTTCTACAATAGGTACTATCACGTTTGTGAGCTGGGCATCGGGGATATTTCAGCCAAGCTTAATAATCTTTACCATACATTTTCCACCGTTTTTACCTTTAGTATTTTCAAAGGCTATACACACAGTAGTTTGAAAAATGCTTTTAGTGGTGTGCAGACGACTTTGCAATCATATTTGCAAAAAGATTACGATATCCAGTATTTTTATGCCTTTTTGGGTGATTTGGTGTTGGCTTACGAAGAATTTAGGGCAGCCGCATTTGACCTGATGGACGATTGTGGGATTGGAAACGAGCGTTTTCCCTATTTTCTTTCCCTTGGCGAGGCTGTGGTAGATGAACCGTGTAAAGGCTCGCCTTATCGGATGGATTTCACTCAACCTCCTATCTATAATGGCAACCAGAAACGTGTGAAGGAAGTGAAAGTGCTTTACGAACGTTTGTTGTTTTTGCTTGAAGGTAACAAGGAAAACACGTTGGTGAATTTTGAAATACCGAAAGTAGATGAAATAAAGGATGAAAGCGGTACGCTCGCAATTACGAAGACAATTCCTAGCCAGAAAAGAGGAAGTGCCCTGAGCCAACGGGCAATTCCCTATTATTATAAAGAAGAAAGCGTTGCAGCTCTCAAGCCCAAATGGAGCTTTGAAAAATGGAGGAAATGCCAATCGGATGCAATTTATAATTTTTACACTACCCCAGCAGAAGCGTTTACGTGGCACATGGAATCGCCCGATTTTTATAGGATAGAAGGGCAGGTGGGGAAAGGTTATGCAGAAGTGATGGGTAGTATTTCCGATCAGCGGCTAGCCTATAATCTACCTTTCGACTTAGTGGGGGTGAAGCTTGGTTCACGCTTTGCCGACGATGATTTTGATATAAAATGCTATTTCGAATTGCTCAGCTTGCTCAATGCTGAGCTGCTCTGTGTACTCTGCGAAAAGCTTACGCCATTTCTTATGAATAATGCAGGATCTTTGCCGGGGACTTCACCTCGACTGGAGGCTTGGAGGGCAATTGTAGGGCAAATAGAAGCGGGGGAAAATATAAGCACCACAAGCCCAACCTTTGGGGAAGAAGACCAAGCATTTATCAAGCTCTTTTCTGCATGTAAAAAAAGTAGTTCGACCGGAAGGAAGACTGATCCTTTGTTTTTCATGTATCTTTTTAGAAATGAGCTAAGTCAAGGTCAATTTGGAGTTAGTGTATTACCTGTTTTTTTTGAGATGATGAATACCTTAGTCGCACTGATAAACGGTCCGCTGAGCGAAACAGGTTGCGATATCGAAAAATTGAGTTACGATTATTTGGAAAGGTTCATTTCTACAACTAAAAACCTGATTGCAGAACTTGAGAAACAGGGAGGAAGTGATGATGATGGTAATGATAATGAATTGATATCTAGCCTGAAAGCATTGATCAATTGCTGTGAGATTACGAAGTTCAAGAATCTGAAAACACATATTGATTGCTATAAGAGCCAGTTTTTGTTCCACAATTTTGCCTTAAAGCACCCTGGTCTGGAACATGGTGGAGGTGTACCCAGAGGCGGAACATTTGTGGTGGTCTATGCGGAAACGGAGAATCTTGCCTCTTTTTTGAATACTAACAATTCTGACAAGAACCTTCATCTATTGAGGCATCTTTTGGGGCAAGAAAATGAGGACGATGTACAGGTTTCCATTTCCAATTTTGATAAGCGGATAGTAGTTGGTGATTTTTATCTGCCTTACAGTTGCGCTTCCGATTGCCCGCCAGTGGCTACGTTGGTAGAGCGACCAAAGCCGGTGATCTATTTAAACCCATCTGTTTTTTGTGGTGGAGTGGAAGGGGAGTATGGAATCTTCCTTTTCCCGCAAGGCGGAGAAATTGTAGAACCTCGCTCAGCAGCCATAAGAAAAGATGCTGCTTCCGGGAAATATTACTTCGTACCGTCTAAAGTAGAAGCTTCAGATTACATAGCCAACTCTAAAAAAATTAAGCTGGTTTACTTGGTGAACGGATCGAAAGGGGAGACGGAGGTAACGGTGTTCCCAGCCGTAAATGCCGAATTTAGTGGGCTTAAAAACTTCTATTGTATAGATGAAAACACAGAAGAACCTACACAAGTAACCTTGTTGCCAGACGATACCTCTGTGGAGAGCACGTTTAGTGCGAAGATTGTTGGGGGAGGTGACTTGCCATTGACTAAGGGTAGATTGTTGTCATTATCAGGAAGGTCAATTCCTGAAGAAGGTCAGGTAATGATTGAAGTTATGCATAAGGTGGTTAGTAATGAATCTACCTGCCCAAATAGCCTTACCAAGCAAAGTTTGTTGGTCTTGAAACCAAATGTCGAATTTGCCATTGAGTACCAAGGTGAGCCTTATTCGGCAGATGAAAATGGGGTTGTTCAGATTTGTATTGAAAAAGAAGGGGAGAAAATCCAATTGGTTCCAGTGGAAGGCGGTGGAGAGTTTGCGGCAGATGTTTCTTCGGTAGCAGAGGACGGAACGTACACGGTCAGCTTCCCAGCTGGCTCTAATGATAAGCGGGTGACTGTCCAATTCATCTATACAATAAAACGAGCATACAACTTGCCCGATGGCACGGAGGAAGTTTGTGAAGAATCTAATACCGTTACTGCTTTAATTGCCGAAAGGGTAAATACTGAGTTTACTGGCTTGGATGAATCGTATTGTATAGACCGAAATCCAAAACTTGGAACTAAAGTGACGCTTGTGCCAGCAGATCCGACGGTAAAAGGAGTATTTATTGTGGATGGCAATGCGCTTGAAGGAAATATAGTTAATCTGAACGCAAGTTTATTACCTGCCGAGCAAGAGGAAACAACCCTCGAAGTTCGGTATGAAACCATTGGCGGTGGAGCACTTTGCCCAAGCAGCACTTCTAAACTGGTCGAGCTTAAGTTGAGGCCAGCAGTAGAATTTACGTTATTGGAAGAAAATACGATGCTTCTACTTTCAGAAACCACAACGCTAGGCGGCGAGTTTAGCAGCAAGGCATTTGTAATAGAAGATGAGCTAGAAGGAAGAGTGGAATTTGAAAAAGATGAAGAGAATCCAAGGTTGTTCCGACTAAACTTTGAAAAAGTTTTTGAGGAGAGCGAAGATGCGAAGGAAGCATTTATTTCCATCACCTACTCCATTAATCCTGAAGATGGATGCGCCAATAGTTTTACCGCCAATGAGTTTCAAATCTTTAGGCAAAGTGAAGAAGAAGAGCCTGAGGTTGTAGAAAGCCCTACCGACTCACTTGATGCTATCGATACTGCCCTCAGCGAAAATTTTGTAAAAATTGTAAGAGTTTCTGAGGAAGAAAGAACTGCTCCTTTGGGCGAATTCAGAAAAGGGTTGAAGCAATTCCTAGAGCATTTGGAAACAAAACCCAATGACATAAAAACTGGTAGCAATGAAGCTGCAATATTTGATAAGCTCGAAGTCTTTGTAAAGAAATTCAAAACTGAAAATATCAATTTCAATGCGGGTGGGGCGACTTCTAAGCCGATTAACCAAACCCTAAAACAAGTGCAGAAAGGTGAGAAGAAAAAGCCTTTGTTGGAAGAAAACTTAGAGGTGATCTTGAAAAGTGTGAAGTAATTGTCAGCTGAGCAAAAACATATCATCCGGAGGCAAGTGTTTGATTTGAAGCTGCCGAAGCAAGAAGGTGCTTTTCAGCTTCAGGAAGAGGTGAAAGAACTGTTTTATGAGCAAATTTCGCCTATGCTAGAAAAGCTGTTTTCCGAAATTGCTCCTGCTGACAAAGTCCTTTCCATTGATAATTTAACCTTGGATTTGGGCAAAATTCCACTCGCCCAGTTGCAAGAAAGCTTGCTGAAAAGGATAGAAACAGAATTTAGAGAAAGAGTAAAAACTGAGGTGGGAGGTAGGCTATCTGTAGCAAAAAGGAGCAGGGAAAAAGATCGGGACGATGCTTTTTTAGAGAGGGAAAAGAGCCGTTCAAACTGGGAAGTGTTTCTGTATTTTTTGGCGATGGGAAATATGCCTTGGAACTCGACCTTGGGAAGCATTTCTGCCTTGGAAAAGGAAATACAGGTGTTTTTGGAAGATAAAAACGTGTTTCCTGAGCAGCTAAAAACAGAATTGGCTCGCCATCTGGCTGAGAAAAAAATACTGATTCGTTTGGTCAGCCAGTTTTCCAATCACTTTTTAGCAACGGTGATGGATAGGCTGTTAGGGAAAGAAATAAATGAGCTAAGGTCTCTGTATCTGCTGGTGGAAAAGCAAGCGGAAGACTTTGGGTTGGGAAGGCGAGAGCAGCAAGAGCTGAGGCAAGTTTATTGGTTCGTTTCTCTTGAAAAAGCGGTTCGTCAGCCTTCGGTTAAAAGTATCGAACTTATAAAATCAGCCTTGGAAGCTGTAGTTCTTTATTTTTCAAACATCACTCAAAAAAATAAACAAGCTGTATGTGAAGAACTTGACAAGCAGTTGCTCATTTTGCAGAAGAGCAAAAGCATTTCCAACTTGCCAGTTGCGAGTAGTAGAAAAGTGCTAGAGGAATTGAAGAAAGAGTGGGCTAAAAGAGAGGGAAAAGGTTCGGAGGTGAAGGGAAACCCAATACAACATCTAACCGAAAAGAAACCTTTCCAAAAGGATAAAGAAGATCAGGTTAAATCGTCTGGCAAAGGGATCTCTCAAAAAAAATCAGGCAATCCAACTCAAAATGAAGATAGTTTTAAAAGCACAAACCCTTCCTTTTCTCTCGATAAAACTGCTGGAAAAAGTGAGAAGAAAGCTTTGGGAGGGTTAGCAGATAAAACAAGAGAAAATGACCTTTCGGCGAAAGCCAAAGAAGAAAAGGCAGAGAAAAGTAAAGACCAATTTCAACATCGAGTTTTGCAAAACGAACAAGAAGGAGTTTACATCAAAAATGCTGGTTTGGTATTGCTTGCCCCTTTCATTCCCACGCTCTTTGGCAAATTAGGTTTCGTTTCAGAAAAGGCGATCAGTCATAAAGATAAAGCGGTGCATCTGTTGCAATATTTGGTGAGCGGCGCATCTCAGACCGATGAGTCAGAGCTGACACTTAACAAGCTGCTTTGCGGAATTTCTCTCAGTGAGCCTATTGCACAAGAAGCCTTTTTCCACCCCGAGGAACTTGCCGAGGCAGACGGAATGCTGGAAGCGGTAATTGAGCATTGGAAAGCCTTGAAAGGAACTTCCATACAAGGGTTGCAAGAAACTTTTTTGCAAAGGGATGGCAAACTTTCCCGCACAGCAGATAAAAAATGGCTGCTTCAAGTAGAGCAAAAAGCTTACGATATTCTACTTGCCCAACTTCCTTGGGGCTATTCGATGGTCAAGCTTTCGTGGATGGAAGATGTGCTCACTGTAGAGTGGGCTTGAAGAAATTAAAGATAAAATTTAAGTACACTATTAATTAGAAATATGGTTTAGAAATAAATTTTCTGGCATCTCTCCGTTATCAGATAACATCTTATCTGAAACTTAAAAACACAACAATGCCAGATATCAAGAATAAAGAAAACATTCTCGCAGCTTTAGAAAATTTGCCCCCTTTTCTTAAGGAGCTAAAAGTAATTGACGAGGAATTAAAACTTGATATGTTTAGTGTCTTTGAAGAACATTCGTTTGGTAAATTCCCAGTCAATGTGGTTGGTAATTTGGATATCGGTTCTTCGCTCTGTGTATTCAACGATGTGGGGGATAATTCAAGAGAAGAGCTAGTGGGCGAAGACGATATTATCAGCGATGTGGATCAGCCCGATGAAGTGTTGATTGTACCAGATTATGCTTCTCAAGCCTATGTTCAATACGGTTTGGGTGTTTCGTTGGAAGCTGCGGGAAGCTTGGATAAAATTGGTTTTGCCTTTTCAGGAGATGCAAGCGTGAGGGCAAATACGTATAAGCTCCATGCCCCTTCTGACTTATTGTTAAAAGCAGTTGCTGAGGACTTAGCTCCATTTCATTGGGTTTTCAGTATAGATGATTTAAAAGAACTAAAAGAAAACGAGGCATGCACATTAGCATTTGCTGGTTCGTTAAATTCCTCAATAGAAGTAAGTTGGGGTGATCTTTACACCGGAGGACTTGCTGGGGCTTCCCAACTATTAAAGACCGCTTCACCGATTACCATAGAAGTAGATGCAGGTGCTTCGGTTCAGTTTGATATTGACATAGCCGACGACTTCCTCTTGGTGATCAAAAAAATAGCCGATGACAAGTTTGAAGTTGGGGTCAAAAAAGCAAAGCGTCGCTCAGTTGGTGCAGGGCTTTCCATCGGGGTGTCGGCTTCTTTGTCGCCCGATAGCCAAGTAGCTGTCCAAAAACTGATGGAGGGCTTGGTTGAAAAGCTCCTCAACAGAGGAAAGAAAGAAATAGATGAGGCGCTGAGTAAAACCAATGTGGATGAGTTGGCTGATGAGCAGAAGGAAACCATTGAAAAGGTTGCGGCAGTGTTGGGGCTTCCCTCGCCTGAGGCAACACTGGATGAGCTGAGGCTAAAATGGGCAGAGTTGGTTGCCAACCTCTACCAAACCATTGAGAAAATTGCCAAGGCAAAGGTGGAAGCTGGGGTTCGGTTTGAATACAGCCAGTTGAAAACAGAAAATTCTTTTTTGGTAGGTGTGCTTACGGAAGATGCGCTGGAAAAATACCATTCTGACTTGTTGAGATTCAAGGTCAAGCCTCTGCTGATGGACAGAAGCAAGGGGGTGAAAATCAAAAGGTTTTTACAAGAAAAAAGCTTCAAACGGACAACAGGATTTGGTTTTGACCTAAAAATAGGGGAAAAGGGCTTAAGTTTTGACCATGAAATAAATGTGGAGTTATTGGAAAGAACCAATGAAAAGCTTCAAAAGTATGTGGTTTCCAAGTCCGATAAATCCTTTGAAGGAAAGCTTTTAGGCGAGTCTTTTAGTTGGACAGCTAATCTCCATGCAGAAACAAATGGTTTTGTAAGCGACCTGAAAATAGGCGATTTCGACTATAGCTTGCAATTAGGCTTTGAGTGGAAAGAAGACAAAAAGCTCGAAAAAGGGGAAATCAAAAAGGTATCGAAAAGAGCGGCACTTTGGGGGTTAGTACCTGAGTCTATGATTGATGAGCTGAAGGATAAACTTGCCGACGAACTAAAGACTAAGGATGCTGTTGACATCACGGTGTCTTTAAAAATGGGTGTACCTAAAGGTTTGTTCAAAGATATCATCGAACAACTGTACAGGCTCAAGCAGGAAAACCCTCGTGTATACGACGCTATTCTAGGGCAATCGATGCTCGCTTGTTCCAAAGCTGCTGACAAAGGCAAAGTGAAAGATTTGTTGGAAGGCAAGCATATCGAGAAGCTGGAGGAGGCTATGGAAATAATGATAGGTAGGGCAGGGGAAACATATTCGGCTTCTGTATTGAAAAAAATGATCAAGGGTTTTGGTAAGTTCCACAACAACGTTTACCGAATGAAGGCTCTCGGCTATTTGATGTATTATTTCGCCCTTATCTTAAAGCGAGATAGTGAAATTGAGCCTTTCCTTATGATAACCTACGAAAAGCATGGAAAGCGCAAAGAAATGCCTATCCTCAGGCAAAAGGTAACCCATTTGCCGAGTTGAGAATATTGTTAAAATGCTTTTGTCTCTATACGTCTATCCGAAAAAGAAGAAATTAATTTAACCCCAAAAGTCATGTTTGCAAGAGCGAATCAACAGGAGGGCTTGGTTAAGCCTTCGTCAAACTTTTTTAGGGCAAATAATATCTTTCCCAAACTCACCATAGGTCAGCCCAACGATAAGTATGAGCAGGAGGCAGATGCAATGGCAAATAAGGTGACGGCGATGCCTGAACCTAGTGTTGCCCAGAGGAAATGTGCCGAGTGCGAGGCAGAGGAAAGCATGCAAACAAAACCTTTGCTTCAGAAAAAGGAGAAGGAAGAGGACGAGCCACTTCAGACAATGAGCATTCAGCGGTCGGAAGAGGAAGAGGAACCGCTCCAAACCAAGGTAGAAAGTAGTAGAAGTGAGACAGAAGCCTCCTCCACTTTACAAGATCAATTACGAGCGAGCAAAGGAGGAGGATCGCTGTTGCCGGATGCCACCAACCAATTTATGAGCAATGCCTTTGGAAGTGATTTTAGCAATGTACGTGTACATAACGGTCACTCTGCCCAAGAGATGAACCAAGGTATCCAAGCGAAAGCGTTTACCCACGGTTCGGATATTTATTTTAATAAAGGACAGTATTCGCCCGAAACATCGAGTGGGAAAAACCTTTTGGCACATGAGCTTACGCATGTGGTGCAGCAGGGTGCTGCCTCGTCTGGTATTCATAAGAAAGAAGTAATTCAACGTACGGAAGATCTAGCTGCGACAAGGTTTTCAGGCAATAGTATTTTAGAAAGGGTATTTGATGGACAGATTACTATCAGTAAGAATTCTCGCCGAAGTGGCACACATGTCCGACTCATTCAGGAATCACTGTTGGCTTTAGGTTATACATTACCTATTCATGGGGCAGATGGGGTCTTTGGTTCAGAAACAGAAGCTGCGATCAGGCTGTTCCAAATCGATATGGGAGCTACTGACCTTGATGGGATCATTGGTGCTAGAACCATGCGCTTTTTAGATATGCAGGATTCTGGGAACACCGGAATACCTGGTCCCGTCGCCCCTCCAGCGCCTGTTGGTCCTTTCCCTCCTGCTACGAGTGCTATTTTCTCTGAAGCACCTAACGAGGCATTTTCAGGTTACGACAATTCAGTCGCTCCCAATTGGCTGGTTGTACCAGTAAATGCTAGGAGGCGGGCAAATGTGGCGATTACTCCTGTTGGAGCAAATCCAACTTATGTAAGCGATAATCCTGCAGTGGCTACCGTGAACCAAGTAGATGAAGGAGTGGTAGTCACAGGAGTATCACATGGTACAACGGTTATAAAAGTCATGGAAGGGGTAACAGAGCTTGCGAGGTTGAGAATCTCTGTGAAAAATAAACTGGAACGTACGGTTGATTTTCACTTTATGCGCGATAATGCAGTTCCTCCTCATCAAACAGCTAGGTCTGCCGCAACGGCAGATCGTCTGACTGCCACCTTAAATCAACTTTGGCACCGGCAGGCAAATATCCGTTTCAGAAAAGGTGTGGTTGACTCTCCTACAGTTCCGAGTAACCTTGGTGGGCAAGTTCTGTGGACTGCCACATTACCAAACGAATGGAATACGGTAACAGCTTTTGCTACAGGCGCAAATCTGAATGTATTTCTAGTTTGGGAGTATGAGCAAGATGCGACCCCTTTGGTAGATAATACAAATGCAGGTACGTTGGCAGGTAATACCATCCTCGAAGATAACGAATGTGGGGATGTGCTTACTATTGCACACGAAGCAGGTCATTTCCTGGGACTGGGCCATACGGGTAATGGCATTATGACAGGATGTCCAGGGACAAACCGACGTAAAGTGTTCAAGGTAGACGTTGATATTGTAAATCCTTAAAAGAGAGTTGCTTCTTCGAATTGACCGTGAATTGGGAAAAAGTATAGTTTCTTCAAATAAAAGTATTGAACAGAAAAATAAAGATTTTATTAGTGTCGCTGCTCCTTTTGGTAGCTTGTGTTTGTTGTAAAAAGCGTTCGGCTGAAGAGGAGACGATTCAAAAGCAACAACAAGCAAGATTGAGAATACAAAAAGGAGCAAGTAGGGAAGATAACTTGATAAAGGCGAATGGCTTTGATTTCAGCTTTCGAATTCCCTACTATTGGATAAAATGGCATGAGGAAAATGAAGAACGACCAAATATCCATCTGACAAAGGAGGCGTTGACTCAAGTGAAGGAGGCAAATGGGGAATGGGATAAAGATTTTGCTATGATTCTCAACTCGATTTTGCCTTTTGAACAGTGTATTGCCCATGTAGGCAGAGAAGGTTGGGGAGACGGCGGAATTAGTTTCAGTGATCTCCAACTTCGCACCTACATTTTAACAGATTCAATAGATGTCATCGAAAAAGAACTTGTTAGCGAAGGTGCTAAAGCTATTGGAAGCATAACGAATGAACCTTTTTTACCTAGCACAGAAGAACTGAATGGGTGGAAAAGAGTTGTGCTAAAGTTTACTCGCATTTATAAGGATTACGGAGCAGAGGTAACGGTTGATTTATGGTTTATAGACAAAGAAGGAATCACTTTTCTATTTGCTTTTATGTATACGAATCAGCAGAAGTTAGCCAATGAAATAGATGAGATCATAAATTCAGTGAGCTTTTCCACAAAAAGCTAATCGAATGTTGCAAGCTACACCCGCCAAATCTCTCACACAAATTCCTAAAAAAGGAAGCAGCACTCCTTTTTTTAAAGGGAATGTTGTGTATCCAAAGCTAGCTATTGGTCAATCCAATGATAAGTACGAGCAAGAGGCGGACGCTATAGCGGATGAGGTGATGGCAATGCAGGAGGATACGCCAAAACTAGCGGGTGTGGGGAATGAAGGTAATTCCGGTTCATTACAACCTAAGCCTATCACAAGAAGTGTAGTCCAAAAGAAATGCGGCTCATGCGAGAAAGAAGCAAGAGGGGTACTGCAACCCAAATTAGATGGTGGAGAAACACAAGTTTCGGTACCTTTACAAAATCAGTTGCAAACCAGTAAGCGAAGTGGTTCTCCATTACCCCAAAAGACAAATCAATTTATGGGCAATGCTTTTGGGGCAGACTTTAGTAATGTGCGGGTTCATACAGGTGGTGAAGCCCAGCAAATGAACCAAAGTATACAAGCGAAAGCATTTACCCATGGCTCAGATATCTACTTTAATAAAGGGCAGTACTCTCCTTCTTCGCTAGGTGGGAAAAAATTGTTGGCGCATGAGTTGACACATGTTGTACAGCAGTCTGCTTCTCAGAGTAATGCAATTCAACGGCAAATAGATCTTTCTGGGATTACCCAAGAGCAATACGAGCAAGCCTTTGGCGGATTTGCAAGAATATTTCCTCTTTCATTTATTAGAGGGGTTTTGGACGAATATTCTTTGCAAGATTTAATTCAGATTATCCAAGATACAGAAAATTTAATTTCACAAGTCAATCCTATAAACCTTATTGACTCGTCCTTTTTTTGCCAGCCGTTTAGCGCAGCCGACAGACCTAAAGCTTTATTGTTGAAAAGGTTTATGCAAAGGCATTTTTTGAGGATTATCCGCTTGAGGTTTGGCGAAGAAGTGGGGGATTTATGGACGCAGTATTTAAGAAGTGCTCCGGGGTCTTATCAATCAGTGGTGTTTGATAGCCCTTCTAGCGTGTTGGTACAAGACTTCGCCAATTCTGAGACGACTGTTGCGAGGCAACAAGAATTAATGGAGATGTTCAAACAACGAATAAATCGTTTGTGTAGGAGTGGGACCAGAGTTAGCGGGGCATTAGCAGATGGGAGTAGAAGCAGCACTCTTTTTAGGCGACATATGAGGTCTTTGAGAAGCAATGAATGGGTGGAAATTCCTGTGATGCAACGAGGTTTTTTTCTGATTCCAAGGGCTGAATTGAATAATTCGGAAGCAATGAATTTTAGCAATCCAGCTGAAAGGGCAGGGAACATAGCGGGAGGCATAAGTCCGGGAGGACATGGTCCAGAGAACAGAGAAGTTCGAGGAGGTCTAGGGTTTAGAGGCATAAAAGATGGAAGTGGGCGAATCATTTCCATAGAGTTGGAAACAGCATTTGAATTTACCGTCAACGATGCAGTGGATTTTTGCCCAGGAGGAGTAGGTGCGGGTGTCGAACAAGTTCTCACAATACCATTGAGCCGATTAGAGGCAACAGGTTTAGCATTTGATGTGCCATTTAGGGTCATTTACCAAGGGCAGGCGATAAGGGAAACAATACCTGCCTCTCAATTCAATAGATGTAACCTTCATTTGTGATAAAACCGGCTATTCTGATAACTCTTTTCCTATTGTAAATACCGCAGTTTATCTTGTAACAATTAGAAGGTTGGAGGCGTTTATGTCGGAAGTGCCTTTAGGTGTCCACTTCATACAGTTTAAGACTTTTCTATTTTCCAATAATCATACGTTGTAATAAATCTAACATACCATGCCATCATTTTTTTCAAAAGTATTTAGCGGAGGCGTCGCCGATGTGGTCGATAGCCTTGGCAATGTTGCCGATAAATTTATCACTACCAAAGAGGAGAAGGAGCAGTTTAAGGCAGAGGCGCAAATCCGCCTGATGCAGATCGAAAGCCAGCTAGAAGAGACCTACCGTACGGAGCTGCAAGAGCGTAGGGCGATTATAGAAGCAGAAATGGCTCAGGGCGATAATTACACAAAGCGGGCCAGGCCTACTATCGTTTATGCGGGCTTGGCTTTTGTTTGCATAATACATGTGATCTTGCCTGTAATCGCCTTCATTGCCGATGCTGATAAGATGCCAGATATAAAACTACCTGATGAGTTTTGGTGGGCATGGGGAACAGTGGTGAGTGTATACGGTGTAGGTAGGTCGGCGGAGAAAATGGGTGTTACCAATAAGATTACAGAGCTGGCTACGGGCTCGGGGGCAGATAGAGTAAGACGTGCTAAAACCATTGAAGGATAATGAAGGTCACGAACCATAAACTAGCACCGGAGGCAAAGGATTTCGATATTTCCTTCGAAAAATCGCCTAATGTTTCAGGGGAGTTCAAGAGTGGCTTGCCCGATAGTATTATTCTTCATTACACGGCAGGGGCTTCTTTGGAATCGTCGGTGGCGTGGCTGAAAAATCCTCAAGCAAAGGCTTCGGCACATTTGGTTGTTTGCAAAACGGGAAAAATCGTGCAGCTTGCTCCATTTAACATTCGAACGTGGCATGCAGGCAGAAGTATTTGGAATGGAAGGAAGCACTTGAATCTTTCAAGCATAGGCATAGAAATAGATAATGCGGGTTTGCTGCACAAAAGAGGCGATGGATATTATGCGAGCTTTGGAAAAAAGATAGAGGACAAAGATGTGATTTTGGCTGCGCATAAGCATCAAACCGAGCTGAAGGCTTGGGAGGCATATACACCTGAGCAAGTTGAAGCGGTGGAAATGATCTGCCTCACGCTTATGAAGCAATATGAAAGTATCAAAGATATTTTGGGACACGAAGATATCTCCCCTGGAAGAAAGGTTGATCCTGGTCCTGCTTTTCCTCTGCAAAGCTTTCGTGAAAAAATTCTTTTTGGAAGAGGCGATGAAGAAAGCGATGATGAGCTAGTGCCAGTGGGAAAAACGGGAGTTGTAACAGCTGATTTGCTCAACATCCGGAGCAAGCCCATACTGGGTGCCCCACTTGCGGGAGAACCGCTGGGCAGGGGTACAAAATTAAAGGTGGAGAAAACAGAAGGTGGTTGGTCGTATGTGAAAGTAGAGTTGGAGGGCTGGGTGAGTAGTAAGTGGGTAAAAACATTTAGTGAAGAAAAATAAACAGATGCGTCACGCAAATTTGATAAGGGCTTTTCAGTACCTCGAAAGTTTGATCCATCAGCGGATCAGCGATGACTTAAATGGGGAAAGCAAAGCCGTATCTTTTAAAGAATCGGATCTGCCCCGTTTTTCTGCGGAAGACGATGACGCATTTTCAACATTTGTGACCAGCCACAGGCTAACCATCGAAGAAACTATTGTACTGATGCTTGCCTTGACCCCGCACGTTTTCCCCCAGTTTTTTGATGCAATCATAGCCGAGCACTTGCCTCATGGTGGAGACTTCCCAGCTTTTGGTGGTGTAAAGGGCACGAACCATAGAGGGACAATTCCTACGGGCGAAACGGCTTTGTATATTCTGGCTGGTAACAATTTGGAACGAAGGTTTCAGGTTCAAAGGTTGTTTTCTTTTGAACATGCTTTTGCCAAGGAAAATATTTTAGGCTTAGAAGCTGTGAAATACGGCGAGCCTCCCATGAGCGGCAAGATTATTTTGGACGATGATTACATTGATTTGTTCACCATAGGAAGCCAAACGCTGCCAAAAATGAGTACCAACTTTCCTGCCCAGCATATCCAAACGGCTATGAGTTGGGAAGATGTAGTGCTCAACAAACAGACAGCAGAGCAAATTAATGAGCTGGAAGCATGGATACGGCACAACGATACCTTGCTGAATAGCTGGGGAATGAAGAAAAAGATAAAGCCAGGATATCGAGCTTTGTTTTATGGTCCTCCCGGAACGGGTAAAACCTTGACCGCGACGTTGCTTGGAAAAAGTACAGGTCGAGATGTATTTAAGGTCGATCTTTCCATGGTGGTTTCCAAGTACATTGGCGAAACGGAAAAGAATCTTTCTACATTATTTGACAAGGCAAAGAACAAAAATTGGATCTTGTTTTTCGACGAGGCAGATGCGCTTTTTGGGAAGCGGACTGGTGTGCGAGATGCGCACGATAAATATGCCAATCAGGAAGTTTCCTACTTGCTCCAGCGGGTGGAATCGTATAACGGGCTTACCATTTTGGCTTCTAACTTTAAAGATAATATTGACGATGCCTTTACCCGAAGATTCAATTCCATTGTCTATTTCCCCAAGCCAAGTACTGGGGAGAGAAAAGCCCTCTGGCTGAAAGCATTTCCTAAGCAGTTAAAACTTTCCCCTGAAATAGACTTGAATAAAATTGCGAAGGATTATGACCTTACGGGCTCACATATCATGAATATTGTCCATTATATCAGCCTTCAGGTGTTGGAAAGTAATTCTGCCGAGGTTAGTCTAGAGCTGTTGCTAAAAGGCATTAAGAAAGAACTGGTGAAAGAAGGGAAACTTGTAATTTGACAGCTGTAGTCACAAAAAAATCCCAAACTCATTTCAGGGTTTGGGATTTTTTTGTTGAATCAGAATGAGAGTGAAAAACCGCAATTAGCATTTCAATTAAAAAACTATGTACAACCCCAGTATCACCAGAGGAAAACCAATCATTTGTTCAAAATAGTACCACTTGATGGTAATAAGATTGAGAAGTAGTTAGCTATTTTGAAACCAACCTAAGGTTTTTCGTTAGAGTGCACTTCCCTGCAATCATTTCTAGTGAATCTAATGATGCATTAGCTTCTATTGTATCACCAATAATCGAGTAAAATTCATAAGACTTCAAATGTCGAAATCCTTCTTGGTCCCAATTTTGACCTATCCATTCATATAATGATTCAATATACAGAGAGTCACCTAGTTGTGAAGCTGTATTTACTTTGATTATTTGAAAGCTATTGTGATATATAAAGTATTCTGGCACTCTATTAATAGCCGTCCAAGCTCTTTCAGGCTCTCCTCTTTCCAAAAAGATGTTAGCATTCTTTATCTCGCTCAATGCATTCATATACTCTCCTCCTAGCCAACCATATTCTAGTTTATTAAGCGCATTCCAAATAAACGATTCTGAAAATTGAAAACCTGTATTGTAAGATTGATAGTCTGTTATATAAGTACGGTCTCCAATTGTTACTAATTCAAAGTCTGCAAATTCTACTGCTTCAGGAGAGTTTATTGCTATAACTATATGAGGGATACCATCTTTTTTATAGTACTTTGAAAGTTCTATCTGGCAGTTTGGTTTTTGAGCTAAACTAATTAGACTTTTTAAGTAAACATTAAACTGTTGATGGAGCTCTACTCTGTATGATTTCCATTTTGTATTCGATACCTTGCTGTTAAGTTCAAAGTAGGTTATTTGTTTTTCTAAATTAGCGTAAACACGTTCTAAATTTTTATGGTTTTTTAGCTTTTTCAGATTCCCTTTTTCCAGAGATAAGATAATTCCATTGCCAAAAGAGGTGTATTCCTCTTCGGTTAGTATTTGTTCTTGGTTTTTTGAACACGAAAAAAGCAAAAGCAAGAGCAAAAAGTAATGTTTCATTTTGATGATTTATAAATACATTTCTTAAAAGATGGAATTCCACAAACTAAGCCATGTGCCTGAGCTTAAACCTTATCGGGGTTACGTATTTGTGAAGGAAAACCTACATACTCATTATAAGCTTCTTGTATGATACCATCGATTAGGCCAGTGCCGGGAACAATGATGCTTTTAGCCTTCGCTTTTTTCATCACATTAATGTAAATATCCGCCCCTTGTACAATTACGTCGGCACGGTCTCTTCCCATTTTCAGCTTTCTTATCCGCTCCTCAATATCCAAGGCATTTATTTTATTTCGGGTAGAAATAAGCTTTTTCAAACCAATTTTATTGCGAGAGGCTTTGGACTGTTCGTACATCGCCTTTATGTTTCCGCCAGTACCAATAGCTATGGGAGTTGCATCGGTTTCTCCTAGCACACCTTCTACCCATTCTCCCAAGTCATTGAAACGGGTTTTCCCCCTATCATTGCTGAGCATACCACGTACCGAGCCTAGCTTGAAAGACCGGCTGCCCAAGTGAACTTTGTCTTTGTAAAGGTTGATTTCTGTACTACCTCCACCCACATCTATATGCGCATAATTACCTTCGCCTAGTACGGGGTTTATCGCATTGGCCAGTAAGTCGGCTTCTCTTTCACCATCTATAATGCTAAGGTTCAGATGGCAATAGTCAGCGACCCTGTTGGCTATTCGTAGCCCATTTTCTGCTTCGCGCATAGCTGAAGTTGCATGGGCTATGTGGTGCTCCACGCTGTACAGATCCATCAAAACTCGGTAGGCCTGCATCAGTTTAATGAACCTATCTTCGTTTGCTAGGCTTATTTTTCCTTCGGAAAACACCTCCGCTCCTAGCCTAAGGGGAAACCGGACGTTTTCAATTTTTTTGAATACAGGTCCTTCGGGGTCTTCAAAAACTTCTACTACCCTGAATCGGATGGCGTTGGAGCCTATGTCAATAGCTGCTATTCTCATTGGTGATAAGGTGTAAGTGAACTGTTAAAAAATTTAATCCTTATTTGCCCCCAAATATAGGTGAATGCATTAGTTCTTTGTAAACTAAGTTTTCTTTAAAAGGCATTTTGATTGATAATCATAGTTGATTGTTTTTATCACTAGCGGTGGGCTTTAGCCTAAACTATACTCGCCATTGGTTTTGGGAGATAACTTTATTGCAAAAAAAATCATCTTTTCCTTGACTCGTATTTGATTGTCTTTCATATTTGACCAGTCGTTCAATGAACAGTTGGTCAAAATAAAGAAATGCCAAGAACAGAGGAGAAAAATAGAGAGATTAAGGAGCAAACTAGGGCAAAGATTATAGAAGCTTCGCTCAAAACCTTTTCACAGAAAGGGTATCAGGCAGCATCTATAAGTCAGATAGCAGCCGAAGCTGGAATGGCGAAGGGAGCGCTCTATCATTACTTTAAAAATAAAGAGGAATTGTTGAAAGTAGTGATCCTTAAAGGCATGGAAGACATTATGGGGATGATGGTGGTTGATGAAAATATGGCCCCCAAAGAGCGATTTGTCGCCATGCTCGACCTGACATTTAGTTCCATAGAAACCAACAAGGAATACTGGCAGCTTTACACAGGGCTTATTTCCCAGACTCAGTCCATCCCCGTGGTGAAGCAGATTTTCACTCCCTACTTCCAAGAAATGATAGAAGGTTTCATACAGTTGCTCACCGAAATGGGTGTGGAAAACCCCGGGGAAGAGGCGTATATAATCGGTGGAATGATTGATGGGATTATACTGCAATGCTTGTTCGTGTTCGAGGACTATCCAATAGAAAAAGTGAAGCAAAATATTATTAGAAAGTATGCTGGGTGATGATGATAAATGATGTGCTAATGAAGGGATGAGGAGATGTCGTCGTGGTCGTTTCGACCGCCCACGACGATGAGGCTACCAAAAAGGATATGATCAGGAAAATAAAACCTCGTAGAGGTGCCCTGTTTGTAGCTAGGGGAAGTTGTTTGGAATTAGCTCCATAGGAGCGAACTGAATTTTCATTGGATTAGATAAACAATCAGCATTTTGATTGAAAACATATACTTTTTAACCTGCATAGTTGGCAGGTTTTACCTTCATCAAACCTGAATAAGATGAAATCTTTTAGAATTGCACTATTGACATTCATGGCTTTTGTTTTGGCTGCATGGGTTGCTCCAACTGAAGAAACAGCCAAGCAGGTAATCCAAAAGGCAGATGATAAGCTTAGGGGAAGCTCCAACAAAGCTGAGGTCAGTATGGAAATTATCCGACCCGAATGGAGCAGAGCCATGACCATGCGGACTTGGTCGCTAGGCCGGCAGTACAGCATGGTGTTAATCCTTTCCCCCGTCAAAGACAAAGGAACGGTTTCGCTCAAGCGGAAAAATGAGCTATGGAACTGGATGCCTTCCATAGAGCGGAATATCAAAATTTCCCCATCGATGATGATGCAGTCGTGGATGGGGTCAGATTTCACCAACGATGACCTGCTCAAAGAATCGTCCATAGTGGAGGACTATGAGCATAGTTTTGATGGCAGCGAGACCATCGATGGCTTCGATTGCCACATTATCCAGCTTATGCCCAAGCCCGAAGCGGCTGTAGTGTGGGGGAAAATAAAAGCGTGGGTTTCTAAAAAGGAATACCACCAGCTGAAGGTCGAATATTACGATGAAGATGGCTACTTGGTGAATACGATGATTTGCAGTGATGTGAAGCAAATGGACGACCGAGAGCTGCCTACTAAGTGGGAAATGATTCCTGCGGAAAAGGAGGGTCACAAAACGGTTATGATCTATAACAAAATGGATTTTGAAATTGATGTCAAAGAAAGCTTCTTCTCCATCCAGAATATGAAAAGGGTAAGGTAGTTTGATGTGCTGATGGTTCGATGTGCTGATGTGCTAATTAATGAGGGAAATTGCTGATTTGATGATGCGATAATAAGAAAATGATTTTTTTGATTTTCGATAAATGTAGAGACGTTGCACGTCGCTAGCGCAAACCTCTGGTTCGTGCTCAAGAAGTTAGCTGCTTAAAAGTTTTTGAGAAAAAACCAGTAACAAGAAACCGCAGCGGCGGACCGTCAGCAACAAGTAACCATTTCAACCCCTTTCTGATATAAAAAAACAACCAATGAAACTCCTTGTCAAACTTGCTTGGCGGAATATTTGGCGGAACAAACGCCGAACGATCATTACATTATCCTCTATCTTTTTTGCCGTATTGCTGGCGCTTTTTATGCGCTCCATGCAGCGAGGTTCTTACCAGAGGATGATCGAAAACAGTGTAGAAATGCACTCAGGCTACATCCAGGTGCATAGGGATGGATATTGGGACAACAAGTCTATTAATAAGCTGCTGGAAGAAAATGAAGCGATAGGGCAGAAGCTTGTCGCTGAGCCTAAGATCGATTTTTATATTCCCCGGTTAGAAAACTTTGCCCTTGCTGCTTCGGAAAAGCTGTCGAAAGGGGCGATGGTGGTAGGCACTGCCCCAGAGGAGGAAAATAGGATGACGAAGTTAGCCGATAAGGTAAAAGAAGGGCGGTATTTCACTACCGATGATAATCACCTGCTCATAGCCAAAGGCTTGGCGGGTTACCTCAAACTTGGGGTGGGGGATACGTTGGTGCTCATAGGGCAAGGCTACCATGGCAACAATGCAGTCGGGAAATTCCCTATTTGCGGAATAGTGGACCTGCCAAATCCTACGCTCAATAACAGTATGGTGTACATGCCCATTGCCCTGAATAGGGACTTCAATTCTGCTCCCGGCATGGCAACTGCTTTAGTGATAGCCTTACAGAGTTACCAAGATGTGGAAATGGTGGAAAAAAGCCTGAGGGCGAGCCTTGACGAAGAGTATGAGGTAATGGGCTGGGATGTGCTTCAGCCCGAATTGGTGCAGCTTATCCAGTCGGACAATGCGGGTGGGATCATCATGATTATCATTTTGTACATCGTGATTGCCTTCGGCATTTTCGGGACTATCATGATGATGACCGTGGAGCGGATCAAAGAATTTGGGGTACTGATTGCCATTGGTTTGCAAAAAACGAAGCTCATTTCGCTGGTGTTTATCGAAACGCTACTGATCGGGATTGTAGGCTTGCTTGCCTCCTTGCTGGTGGGTATTCCCCTGTTGTATTACATGTACCTAAACCCCATTTACCTCACAGGAGATGCTGCCGAGGGAATGCAAAAAATGGGATTAGAGCCAATTATGCCATTTTCATTGCAACCAGCAATTTTTACCAGCCAAATGATTGCCATCGGTATCATTGTTTTCATCTGCCTGCTTTATCCGCTTTCTACCATTCGGAAAATCCATTTGATAGATGCGCTGAGGGCATGAGTTGTTGAGCAAGAGTGTGGGTGTGAGTATTGAGAAGGATTTGATGTGCCGATTCCGTCGTGGTCGTTCCGGCCGCCCACGACGATGGCGCTACCAAAGAGGATGTGGGTTTTGGAAAAATGCAACCTCGTAGAGGTGTGCTGTTTGTAGTAGGGGAAATTGCTTGGGAGTAGCTCCATAGGAGCGAACTTTTTGTGATAACAGTAATGCTAGATGTGAAATGCGCACTGGGGAAAGAGGGCAAAGCCAAGACCGAAATGGACTGTGCGTGGGGCGGCTTGGCTGCACGGGGCGAGCTGGCGAGAGTGCGCTCAAATGATTAGAAAATAATAGCTAAAGCCTGATTTTGATAAAGAAAATAACCTATAAATCAATATAAAATGATACTCAAGCTTTCATGGCGGAATGTTTGGCGAAGTAGAACCCGAAGCCTTGTGATTATTTTGGCAATAGCCATTGGACTGACTGGAGGCGTGTTTTCCGTTGCTTTGTTCAACGGGATGACGGATCAAAAAATGAGAAGCGCCATCGACACCCAAACGGCGCATATCCAGCTCCACAAGGAAGGGTTCAGCCAAAATAAAGATATCAACTTAGACTTGCCCCTGCCGCAAGACTTGGAAGAAAAAATAGAACGGATTCCTTTTGTAAAAGCGGTGAGCCAGCGAGTGGTTAGCACAGCGATGCTGGCTAGCTCCAATGCCAGTACAGGTGTGGAGCTTCTGGGAATTGACCCTGAAAAGGAGAAGCAGATAAGTTCGGTTTACGAAAAGCTGGAAGAAGGGACGTACTTTGAAGATGTGAAGCGAAACCCGATCTTGATCAGTAGAAAAACGGCGGATAAGTTGGAAATTAAGCTTCGTTCGAAAGTGGTAGTTACCTTCCAAAATGCAGATGGGACTATTGTAGGAGCTGCATTTCGGGTGGTGGGAATTTTCCGCACCAGTTCCTCTGCCTTCGATGAGGCTACGGCTTATGTGCGGGGAAGTGATCTGGCGGGCTTGTTGAATATGCCCGGGAGCAAGCATGAAATAGTGGTGAAGGGAATGAAAATGGAAGATGTGCCTTCCATTTATGAAGCGATTAAAAAAGAAGTGCCCAGCGAGGTGAAGGTGGAAAGTTGGAAGGAAATCCAGCCAGAGCTAGGCTACTTGGGCGATCTGATGATGCAGATGAATTTCTTGTTTTTGGCGATCATCTTGTTTGCCCTCGCCTTCGGGATATTGAACACGATGCTGATGGCGGTGTTTGAGCGAGTGCGGGAAATAGGCGTGCTCATGGCTGTGGGGATGAACAAGGGGAAGATCTTTCGGATGATTGTGGTGGAAACGGTGCTCCTTTCCTTCATAGGGGCGATGATAGGGCTGGCGTTGAGCATGCTGTTGGTGACTGTTTCAAGCTCTTCGGGCATCGATCTTTCCATGTTTGCCGAAGGCTTTGCCAGTTGGGGAATAGATCAAGTGGTATATCCATACCTAAGCCCAGATTTTTATTTCACCCTTGTGCTCATGGTGATTTTTACCGCCTTGGTTTCCTCGGTTTATCCAGCCCTCAAAGCCTTGAAGCTACGACCCGTGGATGCCATTAAAGGGAATGTGGATTAGGGCTAGAGGCTAGAAGTTGGAGGCTAGAGATTGGAAATGTATAGACGCATTGCAATGCGTCAACCAGTAACTAGCAACGAGAAACAAGTAACAAGCAACCAGAAAACAAGTAACCAATTGAAATATGTCAATCATTCAAATTAAAAACCTGAAGAAGATTTATAACCCCGACACGGTGCCTGTGCATGCACTGAACGGAGTGAGTTTGGAGATAGAAAAAGGGGAGTTTACCGCCATAGTAGGGCCTTCGGGCTCGGGGAAAAGCACGCTCCTTAACATGATAGGAGGATTGGATGTGCCCACGGAAGGAAATGTGGTGGTGAACGGAACGGAAATTGGCAGCCTAAAACCAAAGGAGCTGATTGATTTTAGGCTGAACAACATCGGTTTTGTGTTCCAAGATTATAGCCTCTTGCCCGTGTTCACAGCAAGGGAAAATGTGGAATTTATTATGCAATTGCAGAGCTGGGAAAAGAAGAAATACCAGCAAAGGGCAGAAGAATTACTCACGGAAGTGGGACTAGGCGAGCGAATGGACAACCGACCGGCGAAGCTATCGGGAGGGCAACAACAGCGGGTGGCAGTTGCCCGTGCCTTGGCATCAAGGCCAGAGTTTGTGCTGGCAGATGAGCCAACCGCCAACCTCGATTCCAAATCGACAGCGGATTTACTGGACATCATGGGCAAGCTGAACAAGGAAGAAAATATTACCTTTATCTTTTCCACCCACGACCAACGGGTGATAGAAAAAGCCCGAAGAGTAATCACCATTGCCGATGGAGAAGTAGAAAGCGATGTGGTTAGGGGATAAATAAATGTAGAGACGCCCTAATAGGTGTCTATGAAGGGTATCTTTGGGTCTACAGAAACAAGTAACCAGACAAAAATGGGTTTGCCAAAGTATTTTAAGAAGATTCAGCAAGGGTACAAAATGAAAATCATGCTTAGGGAAATGGTTTTTATTGTGCTTGCCTGGATTGGTTTTATGAACCTCTATGCCGCTATAGTGATGGGGTTTTTCCCTTTTTTCGATTTTACATCGCTGCCAATGGAAGGCATACACGAAAAAGTCACCTCTTATGCCACATCGATACCGGGGAGGTTGGAGCCAACATTTTTTGGGTTCTTTTTTGGCGTGTGGTTTTCTATCACCAACTTCCTTACCGAAGAAACAAGGATTCGGAAGAAGTCTTTTGGGTTTATTGTACTTATAAAAACGCTTTTGTATTGTTTGTCAATTGTTCTTTCAGGTTTGTTGATTAGGATGATTTACCTACTTTTCAATGCCTATCCTTTTGAGTTGAAAGCTTTGGATATCAATCATTTTAATTACGAAGTAATTGGCACGGTTATGTTTGTGTATATTTTCCTTTGTATCCTATTCACCAACTTCGTTTTGCAGGTGGACAAAAACCTTGGGCACGGCAACTTGCTCAAGATGATTATGGGAAAGTACCACTCTCCTAGGGACGAGCAGCGGATTTTTATGTTTTTGGACTTGAAAGGATCGACCACTATAGCCGAACAGATGGGGCACAATATGTATAGCCAGCTTATCCAACATTGTTTCCAAGACCTTACCGATGTGGTGATAGCCCACAAAGCTCAAATCTACCAGTATGTGGGTGACGAAGTAGTGCTTACCTGGACGCTGAAAGATGGGCTGGAAAACATGAATTGCATCCGCTTGTATTTTGCTTATGAAAAGAAATTGGCTTCGAGGAGCAAGTATTACCAAAAGAAGTTCAATATGTTGCCACAGTTTAAAGCAGGGATAGAAATGGGGGCGGTTACCGTAGCAGAAGTAGGGGAAATAAAGCGGGAAATAGCCTACCATGGCGATGTGCTCAACACGGCAGCAAGGATTCAAGAACGCTGCAACGAGTTTGGGCGAAAAGTCTTGTTTTCTGAAAATATAGAGAAAAAACTGGTGGAAGACTACAAGATTAACAGTACGTTTATTGGAGATTTGCAGCTAAAGGGAAAACAACAGAAAGTAAAGATTTATGCCACAGAAGACCCTGATGTTTTTTCCCTAGTAGCCAAAGATTAGAAGTTGGAGAATAGAGGTTAGAAATTAGATGAAAAGGTAGAGACGCATTGAATGCGTCTAAAACGAGGGGAAACATGTGTGTTTGATGGAAGAAGAAAAAGACAATTAAGCAACCTCATACAAGATTACCCCACAACCAGAAATAACCAAAACCAACAACCGAGCACCAAAAAATGAAACGCATTGAATTTCTATACGGATTTATCCTGATTCTTGCCCTCCAAGAAAGCCTCCATGCCCAAAGCTTTGAGGATGAAAAACCTTCCAAAATCAGTTTCAATGGCTATTTGAAGGACTTGCATTCGGTGTCTTTCGAGAATCTTGATGGTGAATGGTTGCAAGATAACTTTATCCATAACAGGCTAAACTTTAAATGGTATGCCAGCGATGCGCTTACTTTTACAGTAGAAAACCGCAACCGCTTGTTCTATGGGGAAACGGTAAAGACCATCCCCAACTACGATGAGCTGATAGACGCGGACGAAGGCTTTTTCGATCTTTCCACCATTGTGTTTAGCGATAGCTCCTACTTTTTGCACAGCACGCTCGACCGCGCCTATGTGGACTGGAGCAAGGGGAACTGGCAGGTGAGGCTAGGTAGGCAACGCATCAACTGGGGGCAAGCGTTCGTCTGGAATCCCAACGATATTTTCAATACCTATTCCTTCTTCGACTTCGACTACGAGGAACGCCCGGGCAGCGATGCCCTCTTGGTGCGCTACTACACGGGGGCGGTTTCTTCTGTCGAATTTGTCTTTTCCCCCGCAAGGGAGTTTGGAGAATCGAGCTATGCGAGTATGTACAAGACCAATGCAGGGGGCTACGATTTCCAGCTATTGGCAGGGAAGATGAAAGACGATGTGGTGCTAGGCGGAGGTTGGGCTG
The DNA here is from genome assembly GCA_034044135.1 of Flammeovirgaceae bacterium SG7u.111. Taxonomy (NCBI): domain Bacteria; kingdom Pseudomonadati; phylum Bacteroidota; class Cytophagia; order Cytophagales; family Flammeovirgaceae; species Flammeovirgaceae bacterium SG7u.111. Next base: position 866,482 of record CP139021.1, read on the forward strand.
GGCAGATCAAATCGGCAGGGTTCAAAGGCGAACTTAGTTATTTTATTCCCGAAGATCAGCCTTTTGAAGGCATGGGAACGCTGGTAGCCAGCACCTCCATAGACTATACTTTTGCCAACTCCCTTTTCCTGCACGGGGAAATGCTCTACAACAGCAACGGGGCAAGCGGCAAGCCCGGCATGATCGATTTCAACCAGAACCTCACGCCCAAAACCCTTTCCGCCACCAAGTTCAGCTTCTTCGGCGAAGCCCAATACGAAATAACCCCGCTCATAAAAGCAGGCCTCAGCGGAATAGCCAGCCCCAACGACGGCTCCTATTTCCTAGGCCCCACCGTCGATTTTTCCCTCACCGAAAACCTCTACTTCCTCTTGGTAGCCCAAGTCTTTGGCGGCTCAGAAGATTCTTCCTATGGGTCGGGCGGCACGTTTGTGTTTACGAGGTTGAAGTGGAATTTTTAGGTTTATCTATTAAAGCTTATCACGAATGGTACTGCATAATGGATACAAGCTGAGAGTTAGGCTAAAGCCGAATAGAAAGGTTGTTGTCCAACGGACTGAAGCCCGTTGCTAGTGATAAAAAACTCATTAGGCGGGGTTTTTAAGCCCCGCTCAGGAGTAAAAACGAGCAGGCTTTAGCCTAAACTAAAAGGTATGTTTCCATAGAGATTCAAAACCTGAAGTTTTTGGGTTCTTATGCTTTTACAGCCGCTCGGTTGTGAGCTTGCCAAGCTTTGGAATGGAGTGTCAACTAGTATGGTAGCCAGAGGCTCCCCTTGAGCGGGACGCTCAATACATATTCCTCACTCGGCTAGAGCCGAGCGAGAGGAGGCTTGGGTGCAAAAATCCAGCGGGGGAATGGGAGAAACACCTCCTTTTGCCCAATAATCTGCTCCTTTGGTATATAGGTCTGTTTGGTTTGTAGGCTTTTCTACTCCTTTTGTTTGGTTACTGCCTTTGGGTAAGGTCTTTTGTCCTCCTCTTTAGTTGATTATAATGGTTGATTACCATTAGGTTGTGTGTTAGTGAGCGGGTTTTGAGTTGGTAGGTTTCCATAAAGCCGTTTATCTCGTTTTTGAAGTCCTTACGGAGGAGGGGCAACACGTTTTTCTGAAAGAAACGGATAGGGATCAGCTCGCCTTGGTAGAGCATGTAATAATCAAAGGTTTGTTCATGTTGACTTCTTTCTTCATCGGAAAGGTGTTCGTTACTCACATGGCTTGCATCGAGGTAGGCATATTTTTGGGCTTTGCGAAGGACTGGGCAATACCCGTCCACTATCACTTCAAAGAAACCTTTTTGGTTTTGCCCTATTGCTATAAACCTTCGGATGGTATTCAGTTGAGGATCAACAAAGAGGAAAGCGCTGATCTTCTGGTTGCTGTAGGCTTTTATGGCATCTTGATTTTTTAGCAGTACAATTCCTTTTTGGCTGTTGTAATGAATTTCTCCAGAAGAGGTTGTTCCATTTTCAAAATAGATTTCCCCGCTGTACCAAGTTGTGTTGGTAATGGGGCTTGCTAGTAGCTGTAAATTAGCCAAGGTAAGGGCTAAAAAGAGAAGACTTTTCATTTTTATATGTTCAGTTGTAATGTTAAAGACTTTATTTATTCACATTATATTAATAAATATAAGAATAAAGCTGAATGTTTGCTGTGTTTTTCTCTTCTTTTATGGGTTTTTTGTATTAAAATAATGAAATGTAATATTGGGTTAATACTTGGCGTTGGCCTGGGGGCAGTCGGGGTATCTGGAAAAGGAAGGGCAATAGGGAAGGTTTTAAGAAAATTCAAAAAAATGCAAACGATGTTTGTTAGGGTTGCTAATAGAGGCGCTCGTTTTTTAGAAATTTTAAAATAATGAGGTAGAGAATTGATGGATTTTATACTTTTGCAGTGCGAAAATGAGGGGGGATTGTTTACGTGTAGTGCAAAGCTTTGAATTCGCAAAAGATTTAGCACCTTGCTAGGTCAACTTATCACTTATTACTGGAACGGAACAAATTTTTTTGATATGTTAATAGGAATACTCAAAGAACAGGACGATGCAAGGGTTAGCATTGTTCCAGAAATTGCGGCAAAGTTTATAGGCGAAGGAAACGAGGCGTTGGTAGAGAAAGGAGCGGGAGAGCTTTCGTATTTCTCCGATGCGGCTTACGAAGAGGCAGGAGTGAAGGCGGTAGCTCGGGAAGAGGTATTGTCAAAGGCAAACTTCATCGTTTCCATCCATCCGCTTACCGAAGCTGAAATTGCCAGCACCCCCGAAGATGCAGTGATCGTATCTTCCTTCCAGCCTTATGCCCAGCCTGAAGTAGCGACCAGCCTTGCGCAAAAATCGAGGACGGTTTTTAGTTTGGATATGATCCCACGGACTACCCTGGCGCAGAGTATGGATGTGCTGTCTTCTATGGCGTCGATCTCGGGCTACCAAGCGGTAGTGAAAGCGGCAACCATCCTTCCCCGTTATTTCCCTATGCTCTCAACGGCTGCGGGTACTATCCCTCCGGCAAAGGTATTAGTGATAGGTGCGGGTGTGGCAGGTTTGCAGGCCATAGCAACAGCAAAGCGCTTGGGCACGGTGATAGAGGCGTTTGATACAAGGGCTGCGGCCAAAGAAGAGGTGCAAAGCCTTGGGGCGAAGTTTGTGGAAGTGGAAGGTGCAAAGGACGATACTTCGGCAGGCGGATACGCTGTTGAACAAACGGAAGAGTACAAGCAAAAGCAAGCTGCTTTGATTGCCGAGAAAGCAGAAAAAGCAGATGTGATCATCACTACGGCTCTGCTGAGGGGCAAAAAAGCTCCAGTGATCATCGGTAAAGATATCTTAGATAAGATGAAGCCTGGGTCGGTTATTATGGACTTGGCATCTGCTGGTGGTGGAAACACGGCGGTGACGGAAGATAAGAAAACAGTGGTTTATAACCATGTAACGGTAGTGGGTGATTCAAACCTTGCTGCGGAAGTTCCTTCGCATGCAAGCCAGTTGTATAGCAAGAACCTCCAAAACTTCTTTAAGATTTTCTTGATAGAAGGAAAGGTAGATCCAGATTTTGAAAATGAAATAATAGCTTCTTCTTGCATTGTATATAATGGAGAAGATAAATACAACAAAGTAGTTGTGGCGTAAGTAAAGCTGCTTTAAGCAAAAAGCCCTGTTGCACTAGTGCAACAGGGCTTTTTTGTATGAAATGCTTTGGAACTACCTCAACGTTTGCATCATCATTTTTGCAATGTGATCGTAGGCAGCGATCCAAGCTTTTTCAAGTTCATCTGTCCAAAAATCGCCAAGGCGCTCGCCCAAGGTTTCGATAAGTACTTCTCCAAAAACGGCGAAATATTCAGGTTTCACTCTATAGGCTGTGTGTCTTTTTCCTACAGCCTCAATAGTTTCGTCAGGAACAGAGTCTTGATAAAGCTTCGTTACTGCTAATGCCATAGCGGACATTAGTTTTTTTGCTTGTGCTTCTTTATTGGTTGAGAAAAGGTTTTTTAGGTCAGGTCTTGTATCGAAAAGTTTTTCATAAAAAGCCTCTCCTATGTCCTGAGAATGATTTCTGATTTGGGTCCAGGATTTTTGTACTAATATAATTTCTTGTTCTGTCATCTTGAATTTGCTGAAATTGGGATCGGGTTTATGTATTGCTAAATACTTAATTATTAAAAAATAATGAAGCTTTTAGTCATGCTACAAAAAATACATTGGGTTAAAGATAGTTTGCAATTCATGCGCAAACAAAAATGCAGAGCAGATTTTTGTTAGGATTTGAGCTGATTATTCTCAATAAAAATACTCTTTGTCTTCTATGTGGCTACATACAATTTGGGCTTTCTTTAGGGAAAAGGAGAGGCGTGTAACTTATTTTTTAATAAGTAATTAGCTTTAAACAAAGCTGCTGGCAACGTACTATTTCTTAGTAATGCGCTACTGGTTGAGGGCTGGAGCGAACTAGGTCGTTTTTTGAGTGAAAAAGCGTATATATTTTTTATATGAAATCACTGGTTCATGTTGCTTTCCTAATTACCTTTGCCCATCATTTTTACAACAACAACTATTTTGTACTAGCTAAATTTAAATGCGATGAAAATTGGTGTTCCAAAGGAAATTAAAAACAATGAAAACCGTGTAGGTCTCACGCCTTCTGGTGTATTGCAATTTGTGAAGCATGGGCATACGGTATATGTTCAGGCGACGGCTGGTTTGGGCAGTGGTTTTTCCGATGAAGATTACGTGCAAGCAGGTGCTGAAATCTTACCAGAAATTTCCGATGTATATGGTGTGGCAGATATGATCGTAAAGGTCAAAGAGCCTATTGAGCCAGAGTATGCATTGATCAAAGAAGATCAATTGCTTTTTACCTATTTCCACTTTGCTTCTTCAAAACCTCTTACCGATGCTATGCTCAAGCAAAAAGCGGTGTGTATAGCTTATGAAACGGTTGAGAAAGCGGATAGGTCTTTGCCACTTTTGGTGCCTATGTCTGAAGTTGCAGGAAGAATGTCGATCCAACAAGGAGCGAAATACTTAGAGAAAGCTATGGGCGGACTTGGTATTTTGTTAGGTGGTGTTCCAGGTGTAATGCCTGCAAAAGTATTGGTGCTTGGTGGTGGTATCGTTGGTACACAAGCTGCTAAAATGGCGGCAGGTTTGGGCGCTGATGTGACCATTATGGATATCAATTTGCAGCGTTTACGCTACTTGGATGATGTGATGGCTGCTAATGTGCGCACGTTTATGTCTAGCGAGTACAATATCAGGAAATTGTTGCCTTCTCACGACCTTATTATCGGTGCAGTTTTGATCCCAGGCGCAAAAGCTCCTTCTTTGGTAACCAAAGATATGCTAAGCCTTATGAGGCCAGGTACGGTAATGGTAGATGTGGCAGTAGACCAGGGCGGTTGCTTTGAGACTACCAAGCCAACTACGCACCAAGATCCTGTATATGAAATAGATGGAATTGTTCATTATTCTGTGGCGAATATGCCGGGTGCAGTTCCTTATACTTCTACGCTAGCACTTACCAATGCTACGTTGCCTTACGGTTTGCAATTGGCAGACAAAGGTTGGAAAAAGGCTTGTAAAGAGAATAAAGAATTGCTGTTGGGATTGAACGTGATCAAAGGAAAGGTTGTGTACGAAGCGGTGGCGGAAGCATTTGGCTTGGACTACACTCCAGTAGAGGAATTTCTTGACTAAAGATAGTTTGCTTTGTATTAAAAGCATTCATGCCCTGTCAGTTTTGGCAGGGCATTTTATTTTCAGTATTTCTAATGGGAGAGGGGCTTCTTTGCAGTATTATTTGGATACAATCTCTATAAGAAGTTTCTTTGTCAACTTTTATTTTTTTTATATTCAGTCCTCAATTCACATTATAGGCAAAAAGCAAATGCTAAGGCATGAATGAAAAAGTACTAGAAGGTATTATCAAGTTGCTTGCAATCATCGCTAATATCGAAGGATCTGCGGGGAATAAACGTGCCATTATAGAAAAGTTCTTACGCTCCCATATCAATCAATTTGAGGCTAATAAAGCACTTTTTTTGTTTGATGAATACGTGGGGATCAATGATAAATCTGGACTTAAGGAGGCAAAGGCGGTTGCCTTGAAGCTCAAGAATGAGCTATCCAAAAAGCAGCGGATCATTATATTGGTCCACTTGGTTGAGTTGGTACTGGCCGACCAAGAGGTTTCCGATATAGAAGACGGATTTATGATTACGGTCTGCGAGGCTTTGAACATCAAAGAGAAATTTTACAATATAATAAAAGAATACATTGCCCAAAACGATGCTACCGAGCTCACGTCAGATAATATTTTACTAATAAATGAACGAAAGGACAGTTCGGTTTATAAAGTAAAGCATCGTTATCACGCCGAGTTGGATACAACTTTGGCCGTGTTGCGGTTTCCTGAAACCGAAATGTATTTTGTAAGGTTGATGCTGCCCACCAAAGACCTTACTATGAGTGGGGATCAGCTCAATTGGGAACATATTTATGCTTTCGCACCGGGAAATACCATCCAAGGAAGTGAAATGGATCCGCTGTATTATAGCGAAGTAGTAAGCCATTTCCTCAATAAGGACGACGAGGCAAAAGTTTCTTTTGAGGCAAATAACATTTCTTATTACTTTCCCAACGGAGGGAAGGGCCTGCACAACGTTAATATAGCAGAAGAGTCGGGCAAGCTGGTAGCACTGATGGGTGCTAGCGGATCGGGGAAATCTACTTTGCTAAATGTGCTCAATGGCAACCTTGCTCCCCAAATTGGCTCTGTAAAAATAAATGGGATCGACATTTATAGGTTCAAAGAAGATGTGCAAGGGGTGATAGGGTATGTACCTCAAGATGACTTGCTTATTGAAGACCTTTCGGTTTACCAAAATCTTTTTTATGCTGCAAGGTTGTGCTTTGGCAAAGCATCTGACGAGGAAATTGACAAAAAAGTAGAGTGGACACTGCGGAACCTTGGGTTGTTTGAAATACGAGAACTTCGGGTGGGAAATGCCTTGGACAAAACGATAAGTGGAGGGCAGCGGAAACGTCTCAATATTGGGTTAGAGTTGCTTCGCCAACCTTCAATTCTATTTGTAGATGAGCCTACTTCGGGTCTTTCTTCCCGCGACTCGGAGAATATCATAGACCTGCTCAGGCAGCTATCACTCATGGGCAAGCTCATTTTTGTGGTAATTCACCAGCCTTCTTCCGATATTTTCAAGATTTTCGACAAGCTTGTGGTGCTAGATGTGGGCGGATATCAGATTTATTATGGCAACCCAGTTGCTGCGCTTATGTACTTCCGAACTATGGTCAACGATATAGACAGAGAGGAAGATAGCGTCTGTACCAATTGTGGGAATGTGAAGGTGGAAGAGATTTTCAATATTATTGAAAATCGAGTGGTGGATGAGTTTGGGAACGATACGCCTGTGAGAAAAGTGCCGCCTAATGTTTGGTACAATATGTTTACCGAAAGCACGAAGTTGCCAAGTGTGCAAAAGGTACTGACCAAGCCGCCCAGCTCGCTGGACATCCCCAAGCGCTGGAAGCAGGTGCGTACTTTTGCCACCAGGGATTTGTTGGCTAAACTGAATAATCACCAGTACCTTGCCATCAATCTTTTGCAAGCGCCTTTGCTTGCATTTATCTTGGCGTTCATTGTTCGCTACTATCAGGTAGATGAGCTAACGGGAACGGGAGGCTATGATTTTAGCGAAAATAAAAACCTGCCTGCTTTCATTTTTATGAGCATCATTGTTGCCATTTTTATGGGGCTGACGGTCAGTGCGGAGGAAATTATCAAAGATGCCAAGATCTTAAAAAGGGAATCGTATTTGGAGTTGAGCAGGTTTAGCTATCTATTCTCCAAAATCCTCATTTTATTTGGTTTGTCTGCTATTCAGACCTTGCTTTATGTGCTGGTAGGTCATTACATCTTGGAAATAAAAGACATGACCTTGACCTACTGGGTGGTGCTTTTTTCTAGCTCTTGCTTTGCCAATATGCTTGGGCTGAATATTTCCGCCACTTTCAATTCGGTAATAACTATTTACATTCTCATCCCACTTTTGCTTATTCCGCAACTGTTGCTCGGAGGGGTAGTAGTCAAGTTTGATGATATCAATCCCTTTTTGGCGAGCAAGCATGGGTTTGTCCCTTTCATAGCCGATATTATTACTTCACGGTGGGCGTTTGAAGCTATTTCTGTCAGCCAGTTCAAAGACAATGAATACGAAAAAGATTTCTATGAATATGATAGGATGAAAGCGGAAGCGGATTATAAGCGGGTGTATTATATTCCAGCGCTTCGTTCCAAGCTCGAAAAGGCGATGTTGTTGAAAAGCAACGAAGAAGAGCAGGAGGAGTACAAAGAAGAATTGCAATTGCTTCAGTCCGAAATCAATAAAGAGCATGTTGAAACTCCAAAAATCACCTGTAACGTAGTCGAGCAGATAAATGTTGAGGATTTTGAAATGGAGTTGGTCGATAGTGTGGGAAACTATCTCTCTGAGCTGCATAGTTATTACAATCGATTGTATAAAGCCTCGACGAGAGCTAAAGATAAGGAGGTGGCAAAGCAGATTGACCGGATTGGGAGAGAGGCGTTTACCAAACGGCTCAGGATGTACCATAACGAGAGCGTGATGAAAATGGTGACCAACACTACTTCCGAAGAGCGGATAATAGAGTACGATGGACAGCTTATCCAAAAAATATATCCAATTTATCAGACGCCGCCTAAAGGATATTATGAATTTGCGTTCATGGCGCATTTTTTTGCCCCAAGAAAATATATTTTTGGTAGGTATGTGTCTACGTTAGCATTCAATATCGGCTTTATCTGGACGCTTACACTTTTGCTTTATGGCACGCTGTATTTCAATTTCTTTAGAGGAGTCGGCAACTTTTATAGCAACATTTTCCAACGGAGAAAAGTTAAGCATTAGGTTAATATTACCCTGACCAAAGTGAGATGGAATTCTATCGGTTCGTTACTTATATTCTCTAGCCATATTTTTTTGAATTTAACAATGCAAGGTCAATTCATGAGTACTTGGGGGTCGTTTAAATGGGTTTGATAAGGCCTATAAAGGGAAGAAGTTTATTTGTACAAATGTCTATTGCTATAGTATTTGCATTAGTTGATAAAATAAAGGATATTTGTGTGAAATTAGCATGGTAAGAATAACGATAGGGGGCGCTTAGCTCCCTATTTTTTTTACAATTTCATATGAATTTAGAGAAAGTAATTAGTGAATTGGCGGAAGGTTACATTGACAAAGACGATCTGTTTTTGGTGAGCGTGACCGTAAGTGGCTCAGGCAAGATGAAGGTGTTGGTGTTGATAGACGGCGACAACGGAGTCGGCATAGACGAATGTGCTAAGCTGAGCAGGAAAATTGGAAATGAGATAGAGGAAAGAAACCTCATAAAAACAGCCTATGCTCTTGAAGTGAGTTCTCCGGGCGTGGGCGAGCCTTTGCAATTGCCAAGGCAGTTTGAGGCAAATGTGGGCAGAAAACTGGAGCTACTGCTCAAAGATGGCGGAAAGTGGGTAGGAGAGTTGCTTTCAATAGAAGGCGAAACGTTGCTCATAAATGCGGAGATCAAAGAAAAAGGAAAGAAAAAAATAACACTAGAAGAAAAACAAGTAACCTTGGATACTATCCAAAAAGCTAAGGTAAAAATAGTATTTTAGTGAGAACTAGAACTTAATTCAGATAAATACCAATAAATTATAACAGTATGGATACCAATGTATTGATTGATAGCTTTGCCGATTTTGCAAAGAAGAAGGATATTGATCAGCCAACTATGATCAGAATCTTGGAAGATGTTTTTGGTACGATGGTTAGGAAAAAGTTTGGGACAGACGAAAACTTTGACATCATTATCAACATCGACAAGGGTGACTTGGAGATTTGGCGATATAGGCAAATTATAGCGGACGATGCCGTAGTAGAAGAAGAGCAAGAGGCGCTATGTATCCGTCTGACCGAAGCGAAAAAAATTGAAGAAGATTTTGAAGTAGGTGAAGAAGTTGCAGAGGAAGTTCAGATTGAAGACTTTGGAAGAAGGTTGGTACAAACTGCCCGCCAGACCCTTATCCAAAAGGTAAAAGATTTAGAGAAAGATGTTCTTTTCCAAAAATACAAAGATATGGTAGGAGAGATGATCTCTTGCGAAGCTTACCAAGTGTTGAGTAGGGAGTGTATCCTCATTGATAATGAGAGGAAAGAACTTTCACTTCCTAAATCGGAACAAATTTACAAAGATCGTTTTCGCAAAGGAGATTCAGTAAGGGCCATTGTAAGAAGAGTTGAAATGGTCAACAACAATCCTAAGATCATTTTGTCGAGAACAGCACCAGATTTCTTGGAGCGTTTGTTCGAAAGTGAAGTGCCTGAGGTGTATGATGGTGTAATTACCATCAAAAAAGTTGTGAGAGAGCCAGGTGAAAGAGCTAAGGTAGCAGTGGAATCTTACGATGACCGAATTGATCCGGTAGGAGCATGCGTGGGTATGAAAGGTTCGAGGATCCACAGTATTGTGAGAGAATTGCAAAATGAGAACATTGATGTAATTAATTATACTGATAATGTGGAATTGTACATCGCTCGTGCGCTTAGCCCAGCTAAAATCAATAGTATAAAAATTGATGAAGCAAAGCAGCGTGTATCGGTGTTTTTGAACAGAGATCAAGTTTCCTTGGCCATTGGCAAAGGCGGTCAGAATATCAAGTTGGCCAGCAAGTTGGTGGGTATGGAGATTGATGTGTTTAGAGAGTTAGGTGATTTTGAAGATGATGAGGAAGATGTAGAGTTGTCAGAATTTACCGATGTGATCGATGATTGGATGATCCAAGAACTGAGAAGGATCGGTTTGGATACTGCAAAAAGTGTACTTGCGGTAAGCCAGCAAGACCTCTATCGAAGAACGGAGCTTGAAGAAGAGTCAATCCAGTTTATTTTCGATACTCTTCAAAAAGAGTTCGATCAGTAGCAAAATATAGGTAAGGTATCGGCCATCATTTAATAATTGATGGCTGATATGTTTTAATAGAGGTGAATTTCGATGATTATCCATTGTATTTACCTATTTTTCAAGCATTATAAAGTATTAATTTAGTTATTAGCAGTAGATATAATATCTTTGCAAGGTTGTTTGAGCAAAATGTTTTGCAAAGAACTATTTTAAGCCTGAAATTGATTGAATATAAGAAGGCTTTTACACATTTATGCTGAGGGAATTAACGTCAAAGAGAGTGTTACTCGGCATACAGAAATTATTATTCTCTGAAGGTTATATATGGCAGATTCGAAAACGACAAGATTAAGTAAAGCGGCTAAAAATTTTAATGTGGGCATAGGCACCATTGTTGAGAAACTTGAATCCCTAGGGTTTGAGATCGACAGGAAGCCGAATGCGCCCATTCCTGCGGAGCAATATGCGCTGTTGGAAAAAGAATTTAAAGAGTTTATTGAGGAAAGACAAGAGGCGGAAAAACTGACTATAGGAACGAGCCACCACGATGTGGTAATCGATACTGAAAAGAAACCGGTTGCTACCGATGATCTTGAAGACGAACTGTTCATAGAAGACCGTACGGCTAAAAAAGAGGAAAAAGCTCCCCAAGCAGAACCCGAAGCCAAGAAAGAGGAAATAAGCACACCTGAAGAGGACGACGCTGTTATTAAAGCCAAACTACAAGGTCTTAAGATAGTAGGCAAAGTAGATCTTGATAATAAAAACAGACCAGTTGCCAAAGCGGAAGAGCCAGAAGCCAAACCTGAAAAACCTGAACCAGAAGTTGAGCCAACACCTGCACCAGTTGCTGAAGAAGCACCTGAGGCAAAAGAAGAGGTTGTTGAGGAAGAAGCTGCACCAGAGACTCCTAAAAAAGAGCCAGAAGAGGTTAAAGCTGAGGTAAAGGCACCAGTGGGAGCTGCAGAGCCTGAAGTAAAAGACCCTAAAAAAGAGGGCGCTCCTAAAGAAATAAAAGAAGAAGTACAGGAACAGAAAGAGGAGAAGCCAGACGTTCCTAAAGAAAAGCCTGTAGTTGCTGAAGAAAAAATAGAAAAAGCCAAGGAGGAAGAAGCAACTCCTAAAGTAGAGGCTAAACCAGAAATTCCTGCACCTGAAATGGTCAATAAAGTTGAAGAAAAAGACCCTGTAGTGGATAAAGCTGCTGAGGTTAAACAAGAAGAGCCTTCTACTGAGGAAGCTCCTACCGAAGAAGCTACCAAAAAATCTGGTGGGTCTGGTCTTATCAAAGCAAAATCTGATAAACTACCGGGGCTTACTGTATTAGGAACCATTGATCTTTCTAGTACTAAAAAGCCGAAGAAAAAAGGTAAGCCTGAGCCTAGAGGCAAAGGTGGTGATCAGAAAGATGCTAAAAAAGACATCAAGAAGGAAGAAAGCACAAGTAGCGCTAACCAACGTAAGCGTAAGCGTGTAAAATATAAGTCGGAAGACAAGACCCTTAAAGCAGACTTTGATAAAGAAAACAAAGGAAGGGGTAAAGCTACGCCAGCAGGTGGAGGCGGTAAAAGAAAAGATAGGCCTAAGAAGGAAGAACCTTCTAAGGAAGAAGTACAGGCACAATACAAAAAGACACTTGCTAAACTTAGTGGACCAAACACTCCAAAAAGTAACAAGAGTAAGTATAGGAGAGAGAAAAGGGATGCCCATAGGCATGCTGAGGAACTAGAGCAAAGGCAAGCTTCTGAAGAGGTAAATGTGCTGAAAGTGGCTGAGTTTATCTCTACCAATGAACTATCTTCCCTTATGGAAGTGAGTGTAAATGATATCATTGGAAAATGTATGGGCTTGGGCATGTTTGTTTCCATCAACCAGCGTTTGGATGCGGAAACAATTAAACTTATTGCCGAAGACTTTGGGTTTGATGTAGAGTTCACTTCTGCTGAAGAGGAGACCGATTTGGTTCTGGAAGAAGAGGACAAAGTAGAGGATTTGAGCGATAGAGCTCCTATCGTAACGATCATGGGTCACGTTGACCATGGTAAAACCTCTTTGCTTGACTACATCCGAGAAGCGAAAGTAGCAGCTGGTGAAGCTGGTGGTATTACCCAGCACATTGGTGCTTATGATGTAGTTACGGAAAGTAATCGAAGAATAGTATTCCTAGATACACCGGGTCACGAAGCATTTACAGCGATGCGTGCTCGTGGTGCAAAAGTAACGGATGTTGTAATTGTAGTAGTAGCGGCTGATGACAGTGTGATGCCACAAACAATTGAAGCAATAAACCATGCTCAGGTTGCTGGTGTACCTATTGTAATAGCCATCAACAAAGTTGATAAGCCTACGGCAAACCCTGATAAAATTAAGCAAGAACTTTCCAATATCAATATCCTAGTAGAAGAGTGGGGCGGTAGCATCCAAAGTCAAGAAATTTCTGCTAAAACGGGACAGGGCATAGATGACCTGCTCGAGTTAGTATTGTTAGAATCCGATATATTAGAATTAAAAGCTAACTCTAAGAAAAATGGAGTTGGTACCGTTGTAGAGGCATTCCTTGACAAAGGTCGTGGATATGTGAGTACGGTACTAGTGCAAGGCGGTACGCTGAAAGTTGGCGATATCATATTGGCTGGTCAGCATCAAGGTCGTGTAAAAGCGCTGACTGACTCACGAGGCAAGCGAGTGAAAAAGGTTGGGCCAGCAACACCAGTACAGGTACTTGGTCTGAACGGTGCTCCGCAAGCAGGTGATAAGTTCAATGTAATGACTTCTGAGAGGGAGGCAAAAGACATTGCGGTGAAACGCCAGCAGATTATGCGTGAGCAAAGTATCAGGGCTACTAAGCGTACTACTTTGAGTGATATTGGTAGAAGGATTGCCTTGGGTAACTTCCAACAGCTCAATGTCATACTTAAAGGTGACGTGGATGGTTCAGTGGAGGCATTGTCAGATTCACTGCAAAAACTATCTACCGATGAAGTGGAGGTAAATATTATCCACAAAGCGGTTGGTCCTGTATCTGAAAACGATATATTGTTAGCATCTGCTTCTGATGCTATTGTGATTGGTTTCCAAGTGAGGCCAACACTTGCAGCCAGAAGACTTGCTGAAAAAGAGGATGTTGAGGTTAGACTATACTCTATCATCTACAACGCTATTGAAGAAGTGAAAGACGCAATGGAAGGCTTGCTTTCTGCGGAAATCAAAGAAGAGATAGTTGGTAACGTAGAGGTTAGGGAAACTTATAAAATAAGTAAGGTTGGTATGGTAGCAGGTTGCTACGTACTAGATGGTTACCTCAAGCGTAACTCTAAAATCAGGCTTATTCGAGATGGTATTGTAGTGTACGGAGGAGGTGAAAATGGTGGGGAGATCGCTGCACTTAAACGTTTCAAAGACGATGTGAGCGAAGTGAAACAAGGCTTCGAATGTGGTTTGAGCATCAAGAATTTCAATGACATAAAAGTAGGGGATATAGTAGAAGCTTTCGAAACCCGAGAGGTGAAGAGGACGCTGAACTAATTTTTCTTCAAATTTATCTCAAACTATACCCGTTTTCATTCTCTTGAAAACGGGTATTTTTTTTCAGTAGCAATCAGTAGATTTGAGCTTGACAAACTTTACGGTTACCAAGTCCATTTTAGTTGGTAATCTTTTTTAGAACAAATACTTTAGGTTGATCATGAGTTTGAAAAAACATCTTTTATTGAGTTGCCTTATTTTTTTGGGAAGTGCTTCGCAGCTTTTTTCGCAAGAGCAGGAGGAAAAAGACGATGTAATAATGACTATTGACACGGTAGATGTCTTGCTTTCTGATTTTGAGTACCTCTATAATAAAAACTACCAAGACAACCCAAAGGCTTACACACAGGAAAGCTTAGAAGAATACCTCGACTTGTTTGTTAAGTTTAAGCTGAAGGTAATGGAGGCTCGCAGTCAGGGTATAGATGACGATCCTACGTACACCCAAGAATATGAAACCTACCGCAAACAACTGGTGGAACCTTACCTTGCCGATAGTAAAGCAATTGAAGCGATGGTGGTGGAGGCGTACGAGCGGATGAAGCAAGAAGTACAGGCAAGCCATATTTTGGTAAATGTATCGCAATATGCAAGTCCGGAAGATACGCTAAAAGCCTACAAGCGTGCCATGGAGATTTATAAAAAGGCTAAAAGTGGCGAACCTTTTAAAGAATTGGCTATCAACTACTCAGAAGACCCTTCAGCTAAAAAAAATGGAGGATACCTTGGGTATTTTACTGCATTGCAGATGGTGTATGAGTTTGAATCTACTGCTTTTCAAACTCCAGTTGGGGAAGTGTCTAAGCCTGTTCGTACACAGTTTGGTTATCATATTATCTATGTATCTGACAAGCGACCTAGCAATGGAAGTGTGAAAACAGCGCATATCATGATCCGCTCTACGGAAGGTATGGATCCTGCGGATACGCTAGCCGCATACAGGAAAATTGTGGAAGTAGAGAAAAAGCTGAAAAGTGGAGAGGATTGGACAACGCTTTGTCAACAGTTTTCCGAAGATATGATCACCAAGTCCAAAGGTGGAGAACTCAAATGGTTTTCTGCGGGGAGCATGTTAGAGACTTATGCGGAAGCAGCATTTAAACTAAAAGAGCCAGGCGACTTTAGCGAGCCGATCCGCACGCCATATGGTTGGCATATCATTAAGCTCATAGATAGAGAGCCGCTCGATTCTTTTAAAAATATGCAATCGCAGCTCAAGAGAAAGGTATCAAGAGATTCGAGGTCTGCAACAACAAAGAAGCGATTTATAGAGGGATTGAAAAAAGAGTATGGGCTGAAAGAAAATGCCAAGGTAAAAAAGAAAATGCTCGCTCAGTTTGATGATAGACTTTTGAAAGGGGTGTGGGAAGTACCGGATGACAAAAAACTTTTGTCGAGTACTTTACTTACATTGGCTGACAAGAGGCAAGATGTAAATACATTTTACCAGTATGTAAAGAAAAACCAGTTGCCTAACAGGGATTCTTTGTGGCAAGATTATGCATTAAGGTTATACACTACTTTTGTTGAAGAAACGCTTCTGATGTACGAAGAGTCGCAGTTAGCTACTAAATATCCTGAGTTCCGCCACTTGGAGCGGGAGTATCAGGAAGGCTTGTTGCTGTTCCAAGTGATGGAAAATGAAGTTTGGTCTCCAGCTACTAAAGATACAACTGGCTTGAGAATTTACTTCGAAGAAAATCAAGGTAGCTACCAGTGGAACGAGCGTGCCGAAGCATCTATTTTTAGTGCAGAAAGCCAAACGCTTATAGATTCTCTTAAAATTTATAAAGCAAATGGTCTTTTTACCCTGCCAGGCCTATCGGATAAGGTTGTTTCTTTTGAAAAAGCAAGTGATAGCTTAGGGGTACAAGCTAAGAAAATAGTAGATTCTTTATTTCAAGATTTTTCACAATATACCAATAGCCAACTGTATACTTCTGCAACTTATGTGAAAGGAGAACCAAAGAGTATTTCCCAAGATAGGTTTGATGCCATAAAAGAACGGTTGATAGGAATGGGAATGGTAGAAGAGTTAATAAGGGAGCCCTCACAAAACAAGAAAGCGAAGACGGAGAAAGGTGGGATTACACTAACCGTAATGACAGATTCACTAGAGTTGCTTGCCCAAAAGTTTAGCAATGACAACGCACTGGCGATGACAGTCAACTCCAGCACATTTGAAAAAGGGGAAAATGAGTTGCTAGATTTGGTGACTTGGAAAGTAGGAAGTTCCACTTTTGAGAAGGAAGGAAGGTTTTACTATGTTTTGATAAAAGAACTAATCCCTGCGGGCGATAAAAAACTTTCAGAGATAAGAGGACAGGTAATTTCAGACTACCAATCTTTCTTGGAAGAAAAGTGGTTGGAAAAACTAAATAAGAAATACGAAGTCCATATAAATCATGCTGCTCTGCAAAGGTTAGTTAAAGGATAGGGCTTATTTGTTACGTTAGTGTTACTGTAAGTTTTAATCTTTGTCAACAAATTTCAGCGTTTATGTTTGCTCGGGTAGATGATTTAATTTTATCTTTATATAGTTCAAATGGGACTAGGTAAATCCTGAGTGTAAGATGTTAAATCTTCAGGTAAAAATTCTTTCATCAGTTGGCCTAAAGAATAGCCAGCGAATAGAGCATACCTCTAGTAAGAAATTAACCATGAGCAAGAAGAATAATCAAAGAATTCTGGTTGTAGACGACGAGCCGGATATCGTAGAGATGTTGAAGTACAATCTTGAAAAAGAGGGGTTTGAGGTAAATACAGCTTCAGATGGACGCAAATGTGTGGAAAGCGCCAAAGTTAACAAACCGGATTTGGTATTAATGGATATCATGATGCCAGTGATGGATGGTGTGGAAGCATGCCGAATGCTGAGGGAAATGCCCGAGCTTAGCGATACGTTTATCATTTTCCTTACTGCGCGTGCAGAGGAGTACTCGGAAGTGGCTGCATTTGACGTAGGAGCAGACGATTATCTTACCAAGCCTATCAAACCAAGGGCACTTGTGAGCCGAATAAATGCTATTTTCCGCAGAGAGCTTAAGCGCTCTAAGGAAGAGTCTGACGTGATAAATATCGGTAAATTTACCATAGACAAGAGCAGCTACACCCTACACATGGAAGGCAATAAGATTTCCCTTCCTAAAAAGGAATTTGAATTGCTTTATTTCTTGGCCGAGAGCCCAAATAAAGTATTTAGCAGAGACGAATTGTTGACAAATATTTGGGGGTCGGATGTGTATGTATTGGCAAGAACAGTTGATGTACACATACGAAGGGTGAGAGAAAAAATTGGCAACGAGTTTATAAAAACAGTGAAAGGAGTAGGATATAAATTTGAGCTCCAAGACTAGTTTTTTAATTTAAGAATAAATAAAAATGGGGAGGCTCTTACACAAGTCGCCCCATTTCTTTATAAAAAAACACCTTGTTTTACCTCCATACTGAATTGAGAGCATGTTTAAATTTTACCTATTTCGAAGTGAAAACCCCAAACTGAGCAGTTTCGCTTGAAAACTTAAATTTTAAACATACTCTGAGTACAAATTTTAGATTTACATAAACCTCACCTAAATATTTCTAGCATGCTCATCAACCCAAGGGCTGTATCGCTACTGTTGGCAGGATCAATAGCATTAGTAACCATTGCATTTTTATCCTTGTTGGGAAGTGCGGGTGTTTCCTTGCTGGTAGTGGCTGGAGGAATTTCATTTTCCACGGCTTTTATTCTTATTTATATCACCCTAGAGTTCTTGATTTTCAAAGAGATAAACGAAATTTATTCGCATTTGGAAAAAATTACCTCTCAGGATATGGATTACGAGCGAAAGCCCAACAAAGAAGGTAGTAATAATCCTGTTAGGCGGATCAATGAGGAAATAAAAGCCTACATGGCTCGAAAGGAGGAGGAAATTGAGAAGTTGAAAAGGCTAGAAGTTTACAGGAAAGAGTTCATTGCAGACGTATCCCATGAGCTAAAAACACCAATTTTTGCCGCCCAAGGTTATGTACTCACCTTGCTCGACGGTGCAGTGGACGATGAGAACGTAAAGTATAAATTCCTGAAAAAAGCAGCAAAAAGCCTTAGCGGGCTAGATGCACTAGTTCAGGATCTTTTGGTTCTTTCTCAAATAGAATCAGGCGTGATCCGTATGCAATTTAGTACGTTCGATATTCAAGATGTTACCCTCGACGTATTCGATCAGCTAGAGAAGAAAGCCAATAAAAAGGGTATCACGATGATGATCGATAATATAAGGGAAGATGGGTTCAAGGTAAAAGCCGATGTGAACCGGATATTCCAAGTGATGTCCAACCTGATAAGCAATGCGATCAAATATGGTTTGGAGAGTGGTTTGTTGAAGGTGCACTTTGAAGAGACAGCAGACAAGATAATAGTTTCGGTAATAGATAATGGTCCCGGTATTGCCCCGGAGCATGTAGGAAGGTTATTTGAACGCTTTTACAGGGTGGATAAAAGCAGGTCGAAAAAGCAAGGCGGTACTGGTTTGGGTTTGGCTATTGTGAAACACATAGTGGAAGGGCATGACTCTCGGATCACCATCGATAGTAAATTAGGTGAAGGTACGACTTTCAAATTCCAATTGGAAAAAGCGAAAGAAAGCGAGAAGCGCTTAGAAAAAACGGCTGATTACGATGAAGAAAGTTAAGTGAAATAGTTGCTTGACTGAGCTAGTTTGCCTTCGGGCAGGTGCTTTCCCCAATTTTCTCCTTACCTTTGGGGGAAAAATTGATATCATAGAATGAAACTGACTTTTTGGGGTGCGGCGAGACAGGTAACGGGCAGCATGTTCCTACTCGAATTTGACGATGACTTTAGGCTGTTGATAGACTGCGGGATGGACATGAGAAGCCAAGAGGAAGATATGCCAGCTTTTCCTGGTTCATTGTTTCCATTTGAGGCGAGTATGGTCAATGCAGTGCTGCTTACACATGCCCACCTAGATCATTCTGGTAAAATCCCTAACTTGTATAGGGAAGGTTTTGAAGGGAAAATTTTTACCACCTTTCCCACCCGTGACCTTACCAAACTCTTACTCTACGATTCGGCAAACCTTAATAGAAGGAAAATCAACGATTATCATAAGAAAAGGAGCAAAATCCCTAATTATGAGCCAAAGTTCAACCCTGAAACACTGTTTTTAGAAAAGCATGTGGACGAAGCCATAAAAGGGTTTTCCCCGCTTCATTTTTCTAAAAGATACCAACTTACCAAGAACATTGTAGTTTCTTTGCAGCCTACGGGGCATTTGCTAGGAGCGGCAAGTGTTTATTTGGAAGTAACGGAAGGTGGAAAGAAAAAATCTTTCTTGTTTTCCGGTGATATTGGCAGGAAGGACTATCCTTTGCTCCAAGATCCTGCGCCCATGCCTCAGGCAGATTACCTCATTTGCGAGACTACCTACGGTATTAGGTCGCACGAATCGAGGCAAGAAACCGAAACAGCCATCGCCCAAGCGGTGAAAGAAGCCTGTGTGGATAAGCCCGGTCGCCTGCTCATTCCCGCTTTTAGTGTGGGGAGAACCCAGGCAATTATTTATACCCTCCACAAGCTTTTTGCGAAGAAGAAATTGCCTCCGATCAGAATTTTTTCCGATAGCCCGTTGGGTCAGGAATGCAACAAGGCTTATGATCTTTATACCAATTATCTCAACGAAGACTCCCAAGAGTTCTCCGAGAAGCACAAAGGGCTTTTCAACTTCGAACAAATGGAGTACGTAGAATCTGCTTTGGAAAGCAAACGTTTGGCGTCCAAAAAAGAACCGGCTATTATCATTTCCTCGTCGGGAATGCTGGAGGGTGGACGCATCCAATTTCACATTAGGGCCAATATTCAAAACCCTAACTGTACCATATTGATGGTGGGCTACAGTGCCGAGGGGACGTTTGGCAACCAACTGCTCAACATGAAAAATGGAATGGTGGAGCTGGGGCAAAAAAATGTGCCCGTATTGGCAAAAGTGATTTACACAGATGCATTCAGCGGTCATGGCGACCAAAATGATTTGTTAGAATTTGTGGGTTATCAAGATGCTTCCAAGCTCAAAAATATATTCTTGGTGCATGGGGAAGAAGAATCTATGGAAGGCTTTTCCGAAGTGTTGAAGGAAAAAGGCTATCAGAATGTTACCATGCCAGAAAAAGGACAGTCTTTTGAGCTATAGGAGAGGGGAAACTCTTTGTTAGAATGTAGAATTGTTTAAATTTGGTACGAAGCAGTTTTTAGTAAGTATTATCTGGTAAAAACTAGAATATTCTTTTGCTTACATCACAAATTCAAAAATCTGATAGACAATGGATAACCATACAAAAAAATTCCTTTACGAATACCTCAACAACCCTTCTCCCACTGGTTTTGAAACTCCGGGGCAGAAGATTTGGCTCGACTATATCAAACCTTACACCGACGATTATTTCACCGATACTTATGGAACGGCGGTAGCTGTAATAAACCCAAATGCGAAATACAAAGTGGTAATAGAGGCTCACGCCGATGAGATTTCTTGGTTTGTAAATTATATTTCCTCTGAAGGTTATATTTATGTGACCCGAAATGGAGGTTCCGATCATCAGATAGCACCTTCCAAAAGGGTGAATATTCATACCGAAAAAGGAACAGTGAAGGCTGTGTTTGGCTGGCCTGCTATCCATGTGCGCAATAGGATAAAAGAAGAAATTCCTACTACAGATAATATCTTTTTGGATTGCGGCTGCTCTTCTAAAGAGGAAGTGGAGGAATTGGGCGTGCACGTTGGCTGCGTTGCCACCTTCGACGATGAATTGATGGAACTCAATGATCGCTTCTGGGTAGGAAGAGCTTTGGACAACAGAGTTGGTGGTTTTATGATCGCCCAAGTAGCTCGCAAGTTACATGAAAATGGTATTAAGCTCCCATTTGGACTGTATATAGTAAATGCGGTGCAAGAGGAAATAGGCTTGAGAGGCGCAGAAATGATAGCGGCAAGGATCAAACCTGATGTGGCTATTATTACAGATGTGTGCCACGATACCACTGCTCCTATGTACGATAAGAAAAAGCAAGGTGAGTTCAAGTGCGGTGATGGTCCTGTGCTCACTTATGGACCAGCAGTCCAAAATAACTTGCTCAAAATGATATTAGATACTGCTGCGAAGAAAGAAATTCCTGTTCAGAAAGCAGCTGCTTCTCGCTCTACGGGAACCGATACCGATGCCTTTGCCTACTCCAACGAAGGCGTAGCTTCGGCGTTGATTTCATTGCCCCTCAAGTATATGCACACCACGGTTGAGTCGGCGCATAAGCTAGATGTGAAGAATGTAGTGAAGTTAATGTATCATTTCCTTTGCCAGCTAGAATCAGGTTACGATTTTAGGTATATCAAGTAAGGAAGGGGTTAAGGTTTAATTTATAAAACTATAGAAGAGCGATGTCATCCAAGTGGCATCGCTCTTTTTTGTTGGAGAGCTTGATATTCTGATTGAAAGTATGCTGTTGTGTTGTTAAGATGCTTTTCGTAGTCTGATTTTAGTTTCGAAAGTAAAGTTTTGGTTTGGGCAAGGGTGATGTTTATAAAAATGTTTTTTGTACATATAATAATAGGCATGTTGGGTGCATAAAAAGGGTATTTTAATTAAATTACTCTATAAAGTATTTATCATCAATAACCCAAAATATGAGAACTGAAAAGAATGAAATGAAACGCAGGGAGTTTATTGGAAAAACTGCTGCGGTAGGAACACTTCTGGCTACTAACCCAATTTCTTCCCTCTTTGCCAATGGAAAGGCTGCAAAGATGAAAATAGCCCTAGTGGGTACAGGAGTACGAGGGGTGAGCATGTGGGGAAAGGCATTGGTGGAAGAGTATGCTGGCCAAGTGGAATTTGTCGGACTTTGTGACATCAATCCTGGTAGGTTGAAATATGGAAAGGATTTTATAGGGGCAGATTGCAATACTTACACCGACTTTGAAGCAATGATGAAGAAGGAGAAGCCTGATACGGTGATAGTGACCACGGTAGATGCTACCCACCATGAGTTCATCATCAAAGCCATGGAAATGGGGGCAAATGTTATCACCGAAAAACCCATGACCACCGATGAGACAAAATGCCAAGCTATTCTGGATGCTGAGAAGAAAACAGGCAAGAAAACTACGGTTACATTTAATTATCGCTATTCGCCCCATCGTCAGAAAATATATGAATTACTTCGTGCCGGAGAGATTGGAGATATTACTTCTGTTGATTTTCACTGGTATTTGGATACGAACCATGGTGCTTCCTACTTCCGCCGCTGGCATGGCTTGCGTGAGAGGGGAGGAACACTTTTGGTACACAAATCTACCCATCATTTCGATTTGCTCAACTGGTGGTTGGACTCTGAACCAGCTGAGGTTTTTGCTTTTGGGGAACTAGAGCATTATGGCAAAAATGGTGCGATGAGAGGGGAAAGCTGCCGTACTTGTACCCATAAAGATAGTTGCGATTTCCATTGGGATATTACCAAAAGCAAACATCTAATGGGCTTATATGCCGAAAATGAAGAACATGACGGATACATTCGAGATAGCTGTGTGTTCCGCGAAAAAATTGATATTTATGATAAAATGGCAGCGACCATCAAGTATGCAAACGATGTTACCGTAAGTTATTCGCTCACCACCTATTCGCCCTACGAAGGCTACCGCATTGCTTTTAATGGAACAAAAGGGCGTTTGGAGGCTTGGATACAAGAAAGGCAGCCTTGGGATAAGGAAAATTATGATGAGCTAAGGCTGACCAAGAATTTTGGAAAGACGGAGCTTATACGCATTCCCCATAGTGGAGGCGGACATGGCGGTGGAGATACTCGCCTTAAAGATAAGATTTTCAAAACCCCAGATATGGCTGATCCATACCGTCAGTCGGCTGGAACCAGAGATGGTGCAATGTCTATTTTGGTGGGGATAGCTGCCCGCAATAGCATAGAATCTGGTAAGCCGGTGAAAATAGCAGATCTTACCAGCTTAAAGCCTATGGCGAAGCGACCGTAGATAGTTGAAAATATCAGATGAGCCAAGGCAATGCCTTGGCTTTTTTGTGCCCATATATTTTACCCTATTCTTCTAACAAAAGTTAAGCTTTTAAACATAGTTTGTTTCCAAACAATCCACATGGTAATTTACATACACCTTTTTAGGTATTTGTAAAAACACTAACCAGCTATTAACAATTAAAAGCGAACAGCTATGAAAAACATCTCAATTTTGATTCTTTGCCTTTTTATGAGCAAGGCAACTTTTGCACTTTACGATTCTACCGAAGTCGTAGATATGGAAGCCTACCAGCACATCGTCGATAGTATTAATGATTCGTTCAACTATGAATATGGAACGGTAGAACTAGATGGGGGAATCGCAACACTCACCGTGCCCGAAGGGTATAAGTTTCTGGGGGCTGAGCAGAGCAACTTCGTTCTTACCGACCTATGGGGAAATCCACCATCTGAGGTACTGGGGCTTTTATTCCCAAAAGAAACGTTGCCTATTGGAGGGGACTTGACTTACGCAGTGGAAATCACTTATTCGGAAGAAGGGTACATTGAAGACGAAGATGCAGAAGATATAGACTATGAGGCGCTTTTGGAAGAAATGCAAAGCGATATGGAAGAAGTGAATCCGGTGAGGGTGGAGCAGGGTTATGCTCCCATCACGTTAGTTGGTTGGGCTTCTGCACCATTTTATGATAAGGAAAATAAAAAACTTCACTGGGCCAAAGAATTGAAGTTTGGTGATGCTGAAACGAATACGTTGAACTATAATATTAGGGTGTTGGGCAGAGAGGGTTTCTTGACAATGAACGCTATTGGCGAAATGGATGCCTTGCCACTTTTCAACCAAGATGTTGATAAAATATTAGGTTCTGTTGAGTTCAACGAAGGGTATAAATATGGAGAATTCAATCCTAAGATGGATAGGGTAGCTGCTTACGGAATTGGCGGATTGGTAGCGGGGAAAGTGTTGGCAAAAGCTGGCTTTTTTGCGGTAATAGCAAAAGCTTGGAAGTTTATTGCCATTGGAGCAGTAGGGTTGTTTGGTTTACTCCGCAAGAAGTTTTTTGGCGCAAAGGAATAATGGTTGTATTTGTGTTGAATAAAAAAATCTCTACGAAAGTAGAGATTTTTTTATTCCTAATTTATGGAATCTACTTTAGAGTTGCATCTTGTAGATAACTTGCGTGCCTTAATGGGTTTTCAAGTCTGTGATTTTAATAGAAAATTCAATTATTAAAACCTTATAAAACCGTCAAATGAAAGTAGTAACATTATTTTTTTTAAGTTTGGTTTTTTCAAACCTTTTGGCACAAAGTCCTAAAGAACAAGAGGTAAAAACAGAAGTGAAGGAAGTAACCGTGTTTATAGAAGGGGCACAAGTCACACGGAAAAAATCGGTAAATATTCCAGCAGGGGAGACTGTTCTGAAATTTATAAACCTTTCTCCTTTTATAGATGCTAAAAGTGTGCAAGTGAAAGCTGAGGGCGATGTGACAGTGCTTTCGGTAAATCATCAACAAAATTACCTAGATAAGCTAGATAAATCGAAAGAGCTAGACGAGCTGGAAAAGCAATTGGCTGTGCTTGATAAAGAAATGAAATTGCAAAGTACGTATATGGCTATTTTGCAGGAAGAACTTTCTTTCCTCATGACAAATAAAAATATCAGTGGCAAAGATCAGGGGTTGAGCGTTACAAACTTTAAAGAAACTTCGGAATATTATGGCAAAAGATTGACTGCGCTTAAGCTCAAGGAAATTGAACTAAGTGCTAAAATGATGGAATTAAGTGAGAAAAAAAGTGATATCAATAGTCAGATAAATACGATTTCGGGGAAAAGAGAATTTCCTAATGGCGAAATTTTAGTAAAAGTAGATGCGAAGAAAAATGCGAGTGTAGATTTTGAACTTTCGTATGTGGTAGGGAATGCGGGTTGGTTTCCTAGTTATGATATAAGGGCAAAAAACATAAACGAGCCTGTTGAGATTATCTACAAAGCCAATGTGAAACAGGATACCAAAATTGAATGGAAAAACGTAAAGCTGAAGTTCTCGTCAGCAGATCCAAATGTATCGGGAATTGCTCCTGAACTTATTACTTATTACCTCGGCTACTATACCGCACCTCCTGTTTATGACCGATCATTGAGCTCGGTAAGTGGGATAGTAAGACATGAAGATGGTGGGCCCTTGCCAGGTGTTACTGTTGTAGTAAATGGCTCAACAGTAGGGACTACTACTAATATTGACGGAAAATACACTCTTTCTTTGCCCAATAATGCTTCAGAACTGGTATTTTCATACATCGGGTACCAGACTGAAACATTGCCAATTGGAAGTAGTAATATCAATTTGACCATGTCCCCAGATATGGTTGCGCTAGATGAAGTAGTGGTAACAGGCTATGGCACAAGAAGTAGAAAAGCTAAGGGCAGGAATACTGCTGCAGGAGCTGCAGCCCCCACTATGAAGAGTGTTAGAGGGCAAAGTTCCGTACCTCTTGCTCAAGTAGAAAATCAGACTACGGTAGATTTTGAGATAAAAATGCCTTACTCAGTGAAGTCTGATAATAAGAGTTATTCGGTAGATATGGAAGTGTATTCGCTTTCGGCAACCTTCCAGTACTATTGCGTTCCTAAAATTGACAAAGATGCTTTCTTGATTGCCAACATAGTTGATTGGGAGAAATATAACTTGCTAGAAGGAGAGGCGAATTTATTTTTTGAAGGAACGTATGTGGGCAAGTCTATCTTAGATGTCCGTAATGCGACCGATACCTTGCAGATTTCTTTGGGAAGAGATAAAAATGTAGTGGTTTCGAGAGAGAAGGTAAAAGATTTCACCACAAAGCAATTTATTGGTAACAAAAAGCAAGATACGAGAACTTGGCGTACGGTTGTGAAAAACAACAAGAGCCAGGCAATAGATATGGTAGTTCTCGATCAAGTGCCTATTTCTACTTTAGAAGAAATTGAAGTAAAAATTGAAAACCTTTCAAATGCTAAGCACAACTTAGAAACTGGCGAGATAAAATGGGATTTTACCATCCAACCTTCGGAAAAGAAAGAGTTTGAGCTGAGATATTTGGTTAAGTATCCTAAAAATAGAAGTTTGATAGTAGATTAATTTTGAGCAAAACTTAAAACCTGCTAGGTAGTAGTAGGGCTTATCCAAGAGCAAGTATCTTCCATGGAACGGAACTGAAAATTCTGCATGAGAGGATGCTTGCTTTTGTAGTTTATATCTATAAGGTTTTCAATACCAAACGTAGCCAGAAGCTTTTGCTTGCCAGATTGGAATAAACCAAATCTCGATCCATTGCTTGAGGTATTTAGTTCAGTAAATTTGGATAAAGGCATTTTTCCTGTATCCACAATAACTTTCTTGTTTACCTCATTCGCATCCAAAAGTTGTAACGTAGCAGCTGCCAAGTCCCGCACATCAGTATAACTTACTTTTAGTTGACCATTTTTTTTGATGGCGCTCAAACTACCCTGAAAATCTAATTTTGGAGAAAGACAGAGTGTTGAATTGATTATCAGAGCTTCCAACCCTTCTTCTATTCCCCTCCAAACCTCCGTTTCGGCCAGGTTGGCAATTCTGTGCCGGTCGGTCTGCAGCGGTTGGTTTTCCCATTTAAAGTTTTCATCTATATCATCGACTTGCTTTTTTACTACCCCCAGTGCCAGTACACTGCCTATGTAGCACAGTTTCACTGTCTTTAAGAGGCACAAGTTGACTAGATTAGTAGTTTTTTCCACATATGAATGCCTCATTTTTTCAAACCGCTCTTCCTTTATATCCATATTGCTATGTATGACCATATCTATGGAACTAAGTGCTTCATCAAGGGAAAAAACATCTTCCAAACTTCCTTCAACAATTTGTAGCTCAGGGGATATACCTTGATAGTACTTTTTGTCTTCTGCAGTATTAGCAAGGACTTTTACTAAAGTATTTTGTTTGAGTAGTAGCTGTGCGATATAAGATTCTGGGATTTCTTTGCTTCCAGATAACAAATAGACCATACGATGTCGATTACAAACCTATAGTTTGTTACAGTTTAGGAAAACTCATTGTTGAACTAGTCTTCTAGCTTAACAATGAGTTATTTAACATTTTTTGCTGAAGGGCTTTATTGTAATGAGGTGTTTGCCTAGCTTTTTCCATGTGGGGGAAATGTCTTTTACTGTGGCAGTCCGACCCCAAAAATGAGATCAACCCATCATCTATCAGTTTTTCAGCTACTTCTCTCGCTGTTTTCGAGTAATAGCCAGCTAGTGAGTTTATATTGACCTGAAGCATTACCCCCCGTTCTTTCAGTTTGGCAAATTCCTCATAGCTATCATACAAATAAATGTAACGCTCTGGGTGGGCAAAAACAGGTTGGTAGCCCAAAGACTGCATCAGGAAGATAGCATGGTCAAATTGACTGCTTCTGTTGATA
Source organism: Flammeovirgaceae bacterium SG7u.111 (assembly GCA_034044135.1). NCBI lineage: Bacteria > Pseudomonadati > Bacteroidota > Cytophagia > Cytophagales > Flammeovirgaceae > Flammeovirgaceae bacterium SG7u.111. The sequence goes on from CP139021.1 coordinate 893,968, forward strand.
AATGCTGTTTCAAATAATAAGTAGTTTCCACCAAAGGTGAGGAGTTTATCATTGTTTTCCAGCATTTTTATAAATGCCTCATCAAGGTAGTATTCAGCTGCAGCTTCCAGCTCTATATTAAGCTTTTGTTGTTCTACTTTTTCTTTTACCCTATCTAGCTTTTCGAGGATTATTTCAGGCGTGTTTTTATATGAGTCACTGATAATATGTGGCGTCATTATTAGTTTTTCATACCCCATGTCAATCATTTGTCTGATCATTTCAAGGGTTTGAGGTATATTTTTAGAACCATCATCAATTCCAGGGAGCAAATGAGAATGCATATCCACTTTTAGTGGCTCCACGGGTTTGAATTCAGGTTTCTTTTTTGAACTTTTTATATTTTTAAAGATTGATAGCATAGTTATCTGTTAATTATCTTTTTCCACCAAGGTATTGTTTTTTCGGTTTCGTCATAATATCCTTGACTACCGCCTTCACTGTACTGGCTATAATTATAGCCATATCCGTAAGCAGGGCTATAATAGCTATAACCATAACTGTTTTTAACATCAGCTGCGTTCAGTATTACAGATATATTGTTCAACTTATTTATTTCAAATAAGTTATTTACGCTAGCTGTAAATGCAACTTTCGAATATCCCGCTCTAAATACATAAATAGGAATATCCGCCTTTTTCATAACAATCACCCCATCTGTAACGAGTCCTACAGGAGGGGAATCCAAAATTATAGTATCATACTCTAATTTCAGCTTTTCTAGTAATTTATCAAAGGCTTCGGACATAATTAACTCCGAAGGGTTAGGAGGGATAGGTCCTGCTGACAGATAATGTAACGTCGGAATGTCTGATTTTACAATGCATTCACTTGCTTCATGCCTACCTATTAAAATCGTAGATACTCCTCTGCCATTGCTTCCATTGAATGCTAAATGGACCTTTGGTTTCCTAAGGTCGAGGTCAATGACCAATACTTTTGTATCGGCCATAGCGATAATCCCTCCTAAGTTTACTGCTACAAAAGTTTTTCCTTCACCACTAATGGTTGAAGTAACAGAAATAGTTTTTTGCTTGTGCTCAGAAGCGATAAATTCTAGGTTAGTTCGAATAGCTCTTATAGACTCACTAATATTCGATTTTGGTCTCTTGTCTACCAATAGTTGTGAATAAGCAAATTCTTCTTGTACTTTAGGTACCATGCCTAATATAGGAGCCTTTATATGCTTTTGAAGCTCCTTCAAGTTGTTGATCTTGTTGTTGGTAAGATACCTTACAAATACAAAGGTGACTGAAAAGAAAAGAGCTGCAATTGCCCCTACGGCATATATAAGAAGAGCGACAGGGTAAATAGGCTCAGATTTAGCATTTGGAGGAGAGAGAACCCTAAAGTCGGGTACTGTACCTGCCTTCGCTATTTCTATTTGAAGTCTTTTGCCTATTATATCGTTGGCTACTTTATCATAGAAACTATAGTATCGATTTATTTTTTTAAATTCAGAAGTCTCATCTGTATCTTCAAGCATTGAAGCTTCATACTCGTTAAGTTGAAGGTTTATTTTTTGAATTTGCTTTCGCAAAAGTTCCTTCTTAAAATCAATTAACTTATTGATTTCCCAAATTTGTGCTGCAAGTTCCCTATCTATTTTTTTTCTAGCAGTTGTAGTTTCTTTGTAGTAGTTAATAATTCGCTCAGCATCTGCTTGGAGAGTCTGCATAGTTGTCAATATTCCAGATAACTGGCTGTCATTTAAGAGTCCTGCTACCATACTAATGTAAGAAATACTGGAGTCTGCTTGGATCAGTTTTTCAATTTCGGTGTAGCTTTCTAACTCAAATTCTATACGTGTTTTTTCAGTTTGTGCAACTTCAATTTTTGAAAAAAGATTATATACATCGTCTTTTATAGGAAGCTTTTGAACATCCTTAAATTTCTCTATTTCCTTTTCATAAAAATCTAGCGTGTCTTTTACTAGTACAAATTGCCTTTCCAAAAAGCTGAGCGATTGCTCGTATACCCTGTTTTTGTTTTCAATAGTTTTTACCAAATAGCTTTGGTTTACTGCTTTGAGTACTTCAGTAGCTTTGTTTTTATTAAAATCGCTAAAAGAAATGGCAATAGTGTTTGCCACTTTGTTCTCTACATCTACTATGAGGAATTTCGATAAGTAACTGTAGAGTACTTCATCGCTATTATAAACAAAGAAGTATTGCCCATACTTTACCTCAGGAAAGCGGGAGCGCCTTGAAGTAACAGTTAGTGCAAAAAAATCATTTTCAATATACTCTCCAAAACGGCAGTTCCTTGAATATTCAATTTTATCTTTTTCATATATCAACTCAAATGTATAGGGGTCATTTACCCTTACGAACATCTTTTTATTTACAAAGCTCTGGTCCTTAAGTTTGAAATCAACTACGAAAGGGCTAGACTGGTATTTCTCTTCAGACAGGAAGTCTCCATCTAAAAAATAAGAAATGCGTAAGTCAGCGGAATCAATTACATCATGAAAAATTAGTTTTGAGCGAATGAGCGCTATTTCCCCTGCAAGGTTGATTGCATCGATCCCTTCGTTGAAAAAACCAATGTCTAAATTAAGCAACTGGCTAGAGCTTTGGAATTCGAGTTTTAGGGTAGTGTTGGCCTCATACACCGGTTTAGTGTATCGTAAAAATAAGAACACACCTACGCCACAGAGCAAGGCTATTAAGATAATAGCAAAGATGCTTTTTCTGAGTACGAATAGGAATTTTTCTAAATCGAAACTATCTAGAATACTCGACTCCTCAGGTTCTTCTACAGATATATTTTGAAAAGGATTGTCTGACATTCTTTTCTTTTTATTATTCTTTTTTAAGAGTTTCGATCAACAACAATACGGTGATAGTCATACTTGTAATAGCTGTAATAGGAGTTAGAAGCACCGTTAAGTCTGTAAATGTCTCGCGGTCCAACCTACGCTTAGCTTCTACATAAATAATATCATTAGGCTCTACTATTATGTTTGATTTTGTATAGCCTTCCATTGTTGTTAGGTCAATTATTTTTACACTAGGGTTTTCTACATCTCCCCTGATCAACCGTATTTTATCTGGCTTTGACCTATTTTGTACACTTCCTGCCAAAGCCAGGACCTCCACTAAAGTCATGTTCTCATTTCTAAGTGGCATAACCATATCGCCCAAAGCCCCCATTATAATGACACGCTTATTTAAATATTGAGTTTTTACAAAGGGCTTTTCGTAGTAAGTAGCATACTTCTCGCTTAACAGACTATCGGCTTGTTCTAATGTGAAGCCGCCTAACTTTACTTTTCCAATAAGCGGTAGTTCAGAAACCCCTGATTCATCTAGCAAATAGGAACGAGGTGCCATATTGTTGCTGGTGATGGGAAAGTTTAAGAGGCTATTAGTTTGTCCTCCTTGTTGATTTTGTTGCTGCTGCCTATTTACTCCTCCATCAGAAATTGAAGGTTGATCTCCAATTTCAAACTCTGCATTGGGATCAATTAGGCGTTCACCGTTGTTCGTATAAATGGTAAACGCTAAAACATCATATGGTTCAAATCTATATGCCTTTACTGCCCTGTTAAAGCTTTGGTCAAAAACTTCTGGGTTTATTTCATTTTCGGTAGAAAATAGAATGTTTTGTTTGAAAGAAGCGCAAGATTGCAAACAGATAGTTGCTAAAAGCAGAAGAGTGCTGGTATTTAAATAGTTCATTATCTGTCTTTATATTATGTGTTAGGGTTAGTTAGAATACTGTGATCAATAGGTTTTCCATGAACATGAGCTTTTTATTCTCATTGCCTATTGGCAAATATACACATTAACTTTTGGTACAAAACGAAGATTCGATAAGTGGTTCAATTCATTTCCAATTATTTAACCTAAATCATTGAACTTTTGGCATATGTTTTATCACTAAACACCTTTTTATAGCCAACTCTTAGGTTTAATTCCAAGGATTGCTAATTTAGCTTTCAATAGATGAATTATTTTTTAATCTAAGGTATAACTGGATACAAAAATGCTTTTTGTTCTACCTATAAAAAAAGCATTTTATGACCAATAAAAACATTTATAAAGATGAAAAGAGCCAAAATTGCCGGATTAGGATTTTATGTACCGGACAATGTAGTGACCAATGACGACTTATCAAAAAGAGTAAATACGACCGATGAGTGGATAAAGGAGCGAACAGGAATAGAGCAGCGTCGTTATATTGTAGATCTTGAAGAAGATGCTAACTACAAAATGGGGGCAAAAGCTTCTCGAATTGCTATGGAAAGGGCTGGAGTAACTGCCAAAGACATTGACCTTATTGTGTATGCCACTCTCAGTGCTGATTATATGTTCCCAGGTTCGGGTGTGCTATTGCAGCGCGAGTTGGGTTGTGGAAATGTTGGGGCGATCGACGTGCGGGCGCAATGCTCAGGCTTTGTGTACGGACTTTCCATTGCCGACCAATACATCAAAACTGGGATGTACAAAAATATTTTGCTCGTTGGGGCAGAGATACATTCTATGGGAATGGATTATTCTGATAGCGGTAGGCATATTGCCGTAATTTTTGGTGATGGGGCAGGGGCTGCGGTTATACAACCAACCGAAAAAGAAGGGCAAGGAATCCTCTCCACGCACCTTCACAGTCAAGGAGAGCATGCGGAAGAGTTAGCGACGATCGATCCTGGTTTTAGCAAAAAAGATAGGTTTACTCCAGACATGATTGAGCCGGGAGGAAGCTACTACCCTGTGATGAACGGGCAGTTTGTGTTCAAAAATGCCGTGGTTCGCTTTCCAGAAGTAATAGGCGAAGCTCTTGAAGCTAACGGTTTAGAGTTGGGTGATATAGATATGCTTATTCCCCATCAAGCAAACTTGAGAATTTCTCAGTTTGTGCAGAAGAGATTGGGCTTGCCCGATGAGAAAATACACCACAGTATCATGCGCTATGGGAATACCACGGCAGCATCTATTCCCATCGGGCTGACAGAAGCCTTCGAAATGGGCAAAATAAAAGAGGGTGACTTAGTGTGCCTTGCAGCTTTTGGCAGTGGGTTTACTTGGGCCAGTGCACTTATAAAATGGTAAAGATTTTCGGGTAGAAATCGTTTGAACTGCCCTATACTTCGGTATAGGGTAGTTTTTTATATTAAATAACTAATGATTTAGTTAATTAATTTTTAATTTAGTTGTATAACTAAAAAATTAGTTTTATACTTGTTTTAAGAAATAAATAACCTGAAAGAGAAATGAAAAAGTTAACAACAGCAGAGGAGCAAGTGATGCAGATTTTGTGGGAACTGGAAAAAGGATTTGTAAAAGACATTATTGCAAAAATGTCTGAACCAAAACCTGCCTACAACACTGTTTCTACACTTGTTCGGATTTTGGAGGGCAAAGGGTTTATTGACCACAAAGCCTATGGAAAAACCCACGAATATTTCCCCACTGTAAGCAAGGAAAAGTACAGCGAACAATACCTCAAAAGCTTTATTTCGGGATATTTCAGCGGTTCGTTCGAGAAAATGGTTTCTTTCTTCGCCTCCCGCAACGATGTGGATATCAAAGAAATGGAAGAGCTGCTCAAGCACCTCGATGAAGATAAAGGAGAAGAAGATAAGGGTTAGCTAGAAGGGGCTTTGTCGTCGTCATTCGAGCCTTCCACGGCGTTGAAAAACCTCAAAGAATTTTAAGAATCAAAATATTAAAACCATGATAAACTACCTCATCGAATCGTCGGTTTGCCTCCTTGTGTTTTACGGGTTTTACCTCCTGTTTTTGCAGCGAGATACCTTTTTTGAGCGCAACCGTTATTATTTGCTAGCGACAGCCTTGTTTTCCATTACCGTGCCTTTGCTGGAATTAGAACTTTGGAATTCTTCTGAAAACGGCGTCATTTCCACTGTTTTTCTCTCCCTCAATATGGAAGTGAACCCTTCGGCAGATACATCAATGACCTGGATGGAGTGGCTAATGGTTGGGTATATTTCCGTTGCTACATTCATGATACTAAGAGTAGGGGCGAGGATCTCTAAGCTTTTTATTCAAGCAAAAAAGCTCAAAAGTATTTCCAAAGACGGTTATCGGCTGATTTTGACCGAGGGGAAAATGCCCACTTTTGCCTTCCTCCACTTTCTTTTTTGGAACAATAAAGCTGGGCTAGAAAAAACAGAAGAAGAAAAAATAGTACAGCACGAACTTGCTCATATCCGAGGCCGCCACTCGCTCGATATCTTGTTCATGGAGCTGGTAAAAGCCCTGCTATGGTTCAACCCCGTGGTGTACTTTTTCAAAACCGCCCTTTCGGAGCAGCACGAGTTCATTGCCGACGCCAACGTACTTCGCAAAACAGATGTGAATTCTTACCGCAAGTTGTTGGTCAGTAGTTTTTTAGAAAGTTTTAATCTTCAAATAGTTCATAGTTTTAACCAACCCCCAATTAAAAAGAGAATTGCCATGTTAGAAAAATCAAAAACGTCATTCAAAGCAAGTTTTAAGTTGGTAATGGTGTTGCCCATTGCCGCTCTATTGTTCATTTCATATGCTTGTACTGATTCGTCAGTGGAAGAGTCAATTGAAAAGAAAGCTAAAGTCTCTGAATCTGAAGCCGAGCCTGACCTTGTGTTTGAGATTGTAGAAAAGCCAGCCCAGCCTCAAGGTGGGGTTCAAGCATTTATTTCTAATTATCTCGTACAAGAATTGAAATATCCAGAACAAGCAAAAAGTGAAGGTGTAGAAGGAAAAGTATATGTTGAGTTTATTGTTTTGAAAGATGGTTCCATAAGTAATGTGAAGGTTAAAAAGGGAATAGGGGCAGGCTGTGATAATGAAGCGAGGAGAGTGATAGAGGGCATGCCAAATTGGACTCCAGGGGAACAGAGAGGGCAGAAAGTAAATCAGAGATTAATCCTGCCTATAAACTTCAAGCTTGAATAGATCCAAGGTTTTACGTTGAATTGAAATCCTCTGTGCTGTGGCTTAGGGGATTTTTGGGGTTGGTAATAATTAGAATTTTTTTGATTAATAAACTATAAAGCTAAAGTGCCGGGCATTTTTTAGACTGCGTTTCTGCAACGCCTACAGCGTTGTTTTTCATCTATTCGCATGAAACTACAATAGTGGAACTCCTACGGAGTTCGCTTTGTCGAAAGGCAAAAACAAAAGAAAAACAAGCTCATAGAACCTGTCCTGCCTTTAGCGGGAAGTTACGATATTGTAGGAACAAAAAACAAGAAAGCCAACCTCGTAGAGGTTGCAGAATACAACAACTCACCTCCAACCACTATCTTTCCCCAAAAAGGCAGAACAAAACATCACAATTCATTTGAATATTCCTTCTCTTTTCCCGAAATTGAACAGAAAACATCATGTTATGAAACCTGGAGTTTTCACCCAACTGATTATCCAACTCGTATTTGCGGTAAAGTCAAGAAAAGGAATGTTGCGGAAAGAACAGCGTGAAAAAGTATATTCCCACATGGCTGTCCACCTAAACAACAAAGGGCATAAAAGTATCATAATCAATGGGATGTCTGACCATGTGCATGTGCTGTTGGGATTGAACCCCACCATTTCAATTTCAGATACAGTGAGGGATTTGAAACGCAGTTCATCCCTTTTTATCAATGAACAAAATTGGTTGGCTGGCAAATTTGGCTGGCAAGATGGGTACGGAGCATTTTCCTATAGCAAATCCGACTTGGACAAGGTTTTTCGGTACATCCAAAACCAAGAGCAGCACCATCAAAAATTCAATTTCAGAAAGGAATATACCGAGCTTTTGAGAAAGTTTGAAATCGAACACGATGAACGGTTTCTGTTCGAGTTTTTTGAGTAGGAAGGAGCTGTTTTGGATTCTGCAACGCCTACAGCGTTGTTTTTCATCTATTCGCATGAAACTACAATACTGGAACTCCTACGGAGTTCGCTTTGGCGAAATGGTATAACCTCGTAGAGGTTACAGTATTGTAGTTTCAGAAAGCAAGAAATATACAACCTCGTAGAGGTTGCAGAATGTCTATTCTTCTCCAATTCCCATCCTTCCTGCATCCATTTGCGGAAAAAACATCAACAATCACTATACTTGCCCTACAACCACATTTTTGAATCACAACTACAAAGAATCAAGATGAAAAAATTACTGATTATTCTATTTCTGTTCTCAAGTATATCTTCCTTCGCCCAGTATACCTCCGAGCTTTCCATAAAGGAAATTATGCAAGGAGAAAAATTTGTGGGCTACCTGCCCAGCAGGGTGGAATGGGGCGCAGATAGCAAAACCATTTACTTTAGTTGGAATCCCGATGGCGACACACTCCGCAGTACCTATAAGGTCAGCGTGGGCTCAAAAAACATTGAAAAAGTAGGAGTTGAAGAGCTCAAATCTCAAGTAGAATTGGGTGAGTTCAGTGCAGATAGAAAACTGATGGTCTATGAAAAATCAGGCGATTTGTTTCTCTATGAAACTGCTTCGGGTAAGAAAACCCAACTTACCAATACACTGGCTTCCGAACGCAACCCAAGCTTTTCGGGCGATGGAAAAAGCATTGTTTATTCTGCCGGCAACAACCTGTTTGTGTGGAATATAGAAACGGGAGCAACTTCTCAGCTTACCAATTTTAAGAAGGGAAATGAGAAAAAAGAAAAGGCTTTGCCAGCCCATGAGCAATGGCTTGAAAATGACCAATTGGAATACATCGATATTTTAGCCAAGCGCAAGCGGGAGAAAGAGCTTTCGGAAGAAAGGAGGGAGGCGTTGAAGCCAAATCGCCCGTTGGAAATTTATCTTGGCAAGCATTCGGCGTTCAACATTCAGGCGAGCCCCGACTTGAAATTTGTTACGTACAATATTTCAAAGGATGCAAAAAGTGAACGCACGGAAGTGCCTTATTACGTGACCCAATCGGGGAAAACGGAACATATCAATGCCCGAAGCAAAGTGGGCAGCCCCCAAGATACCTACGAGTTTTGGGTGTACGATGTGGAAAAAGACACGGCGTTTGCCATCGACACCGAGCAAATTGAAGGAATTTTCGACAAGCCCGAGTTTTTGAAAGACTATACCGAAGGCGAATTTGACCCAAAATATGAAACCCCAAGGGAGGTGGTGTTCCAAGGTCCTGTTTATTCGGAAGAGGGGAAAGCGGTGGTGAACATCCGCTCGCTCGACAACAAAGACCGCTGGATTATGCTGCTCGATTTGCCCACGAGAAAGCTGGAACTCATCGACCGCCAGCGAGACGAGGCGTGGGTAGGAGGTCCTGGTATTTCCTCTTGGAACTTTAGCAGGGGAAACCTCGGCTGGCTGCCCGATAACCAAACGGTTTGGTTCCAATCGGAAGAAACGGGCTATTCCCACCTTTATACTTATAACATCTCAAAGAAAAAGAAAAAAGCGCTGACCAAAGGCGAGTTTGAAATCCGAAGCGCAAGGCTCTCGAACGACAAAGCCCATTTTTACATCCAAAGCAACAAGGTTTCCCCACACGTAAACCACTTTTACAAAATGTCGGTAAATGGTGGAAAAATGGAGCAAATCACTTCCAAAGAAGGGGCAAACGTGGTGAGCATGTCCCCCGACGAAAAGTATTTGGCGGTGAGGTATTCGTACAGCAACCAGCCTTGGGAGCTTTTTGTGATGGAAAATAAGGCGGGTGCGGAAATGACGCAGCTCACCGAATCGACCACGGAGGAATTCAAAAAATACGACTGGCGTAAGCCCGAAATTGTTCGCTTTAAGGCAAGCGATGGGGCGGAAGTTCCCGCTAGGGTTTACAAGCCTGAAAAGCCAAATGGAGCGGCCGTGATTTTTGTCCACGGGGCGGGCTATCTGCAAAATGTACATAACTGGTGGAGCAGCTACTACCGCGAATACATGTTCCACAATTTCCTCACCGACATGGGCTACACGGTGCTAGATATCGATTACCGAGGCAGCGACGGCTACGGTAGAGACTGGCGTACGGGAATCTACCGCTGGATGGGTGGAAAAGACCTTTCCGATCAAGTAGATGGGGCAAAATATTTGGTAGAAGAGCACGGGATTGATGCAAAGCGATTAGGGATTTATGGCGGCTCTTACGGCGGGTTCATCACGCTGATGGCACTGTTCACCTCGCCCGAAACCTTCCAGAGCGGGGCAGCCCTCCGCTCCGTTACTGACTGGGCGCACTACAACCACGGCTACACTTCCAACATCCTCAACACGCCCGTGGAAGACAGCATTGCCTACTACAAAAGCTCGCCCATTTACCACGCAGAAGGCTTAGAAGGCAAACTAGTGATGTTGCACGGGATGGTTGATGACAATGTACACTTCCAAGATGTAGTAAGGCTTTCTCAGCGCTTGATAGAGCTAAGTAAAACCGACTGGGACTTGGCTGTATTTCCCCTCGAAAGGCACGGATTCGTAGAAGCCAGCAGCTGGGCTGACGAGTACCGCCGAATTTATGAGCTGTTTGAGGAGACTATTGGAGAATAATTTGGTAATGAGTAGATGTGCTGATATGCTAATGAGGGAATGAAAAATGTGATGAACGTCCGGGTCGCTCGAAGTGTCCCGGACGTTTTTTCTTCTTGTTCTCCAAACAAAGTTTTTCATACATTTATGCCGTGTTTTTCCTTCTTCAAAACAAAAGTGAGGGAAATTCAATCCTTAAGGAAAATAACAAAGCCAGTGGTTGATATACGGGGATGTTGAAGTGTAATTATTCAAAATTATGGAGTCATTTTTAATAGATACATTTAAAATATCAAAACACGAAGCAGAACTGTTTTCATCTTGTTTTGAAAGGAAAGTTTTAAATCCAGGTGAAAAGTTTGTGAGTTTTGGGAGGGTAAGCCATAAAATTGGGTTTGTAGAAGAAGGGCTTTTAAAATGTATTCTTATAAAGGATGAAAAATCAGTTATTGACGACTTTGCGTTTCCTAATAACTTTGTAGCCAATTATTATAGTTTCTTGAAAAATGAACCTTCCAATAAGGATATTATTTGTTTGAAGAAATCTGTTTTAAGAATAACAACTCGAGAGAAATTAGCTGAATTTGATAAAAAGAACCCTTTTACTTTCGATTTAGCGAGGAAAGTAGCGGAAAAGCTCTTTCTAAGTACCCATGAAAAATGGGAAGACTTGAGGCTTTTGAGTGCCGAAGAAAGGTACTTAAAGCTTATAAGGACAAATAAGAAAATTACTGCTGAGATTCCGCAATATGAAATTGCATCCTATCTAAATGTAAGCCCCGAAACAGTTAGTAGGATAAGAAGAAAAATTGTTAAACGTTCTTGATCTATATCAATGTATAGTTGATTTTTTAAGGTGACTTTTGTGATTCAGATAGTCATTAAAAGCAGTTGATATGAAACTAAATGCTGGAATTTTAACAGAAAAACTTTCAGAAACAAAATCCTTTTATACCCAAAATTTAGGCTTTAGAATACAGTTTGAAAACGATTTCTACCTACTTCTCACTACGCCTAATGAACAAGATAAAGTAGGCTTTCTGAAACCAAATCACCAGACTCAACATCCTTTCTTCCATAAGCCTTTTCTTGGAGAAGGCCTGTTTTTAACTATTGAAGTTGAAGATGTGGATAAGTTATATTTTGAGCTAAAAAAGCTCGGTGTTGAAATAAAGGTCACCATAAGAGATGAACCATGGGGCGAGAGGCACTTTGCAATAGAAGATCCAAACGGAATAGGAATAGATATAATTAAATACATTCAACCATTTAAGGCTTAGAAAGCTAAAACAATATGCAGAAATATATAAATGCGAACCCTGAATCTGGAAAGAAATTCTATCAAGAATTTCACAATAAAGGAAAAATTGTAATGCTGAACTTACTGAGGTTCCGGCAAAACGCTGATTATACAAACTTGGGACAGATAAAACCTGATGAAGAAGTCAGCGGTGAAGAGGCCTACCAATTATATATGAAATCGACTTTGCCCGAATTAAAAAAAGCGGGAAGCCGAATCATCTATTATGGGAAAAGTAAAGACTTTCTCATTGGACCTGAACCCGAAAAATGGGATGCCGTTTTGATAGTTGAGCATGAGTCTGTATTGAAGTTTATGGAATTTGCCCAAAACAAAGATTATTTAAAAAATGCTGGACATAGAACCGCTGGATTAGAAGATTCTAGGTTGTTGCCTTCGATCGAAATAAAAGACTACGCATAAAACGATGTGTAAGTTGTAAACCTGCAGCCTTTTAGGGTGTCAATCGGGATGTTTTGATTACTCCGTACAGGGGAAAACTCTACGGAGCACATGTTTTCCGGACGCAGACTCCCTTTTAGTCATTACTCCTGAAGCTCTTTCTCAATAGCTTTTTTCAACTCTCCTTCTCTATATCCTAAGGAAGAATATTTAATAGTTCCTTTTTGGTCGATCAAGAAAAAAGTAGGGGCTACGTTTACTCCGTATTGTTGGGCTACTTCTTTGCCAGCAAATAGGGTAGGAATCTGAACGTTATGCTTCTCAACATACTGTTGGAGAACATCCAGTTTGTCGGCTGATTTTGTGAATTCAATTCCATAAACCTCCAGCCCTTTTTCGGCATATGATTTTTGTATCTCATTGATTTCTGGAATAGCTCTAATGCAAGGGGAGCAGCCAGGAAACCAAAATTCCAATAGCGTGAGCTTGTTCTCAAGTTTGGAAAGGCTTACCGAATCTCCACTTACTTTGGGTAGCGTCCAATCTGGTGCTAGTTTACCTACCTGAGCATTTGCTTTTGCCCTAAAGCTCATAAAATAATCTTTGAAGGACATTCGGAGATACCTCTCATCAAACCGGTCATATCCCCAAGTTGAGCTATCTCTTGTGGCGGCAAGGTTATAGTCGGTGAAATTTGCTTCATACTTGTTGTTGTTTTCAGGATCACTAAGTGTAAACTGGGTGGGCATATAACTTTCTTTAGAGATATACAGGTTATAAAACAGAGGTTTTATATGTTTAGAATTACTTTTTAGTTCTCCATCAAGCCCAAAGTTTTTGCCATTTTTAAAAGTGAGTTTAAAGTTATAGCTGTCTATTTCATTTACTAATGTGTCCTGCTCCTTATTAATTACGATAGCTGTATCTTTAACGATTTCTGGAAGTAATTTTCTAACAGTATAAATCGAGTGCATTAAATAGCTAACTACTTTTCTTTTTGAAGGGTTTGTCCCGTGGGTAATAAGTTCCTGCTCAAGTCGGAGCATAAATAATGAGTTTCCAGTAAATACTGCTTCTGCCATGTTGTATTCAAATTGGAACTTTGCTCCTATCAATGTGTCATTACTTCTGAAATCAAAAAAGCAAACTACAGTGTCATGTTTGTCGTAACCCATTTTTTCAAAGAAATAATACGTGGTAGTTGTATACTCAATGGTTTCCAATGAATTCAATTTTGAAATAGTTTTTTGTAGAATATCTTCGTCCGATTGGGCATTGGCATTCATGAACCCACAGACAATTAAAGCTAGAGAGAGGGTTTTGTAAAGCATGTTTATGTTTTTTAGGTGAAAAGGAGGTTGGGGTAAAGCACATTACTTTCTTTGCCGAGATGACTTGTTTATTCTGTTATTGGTTGGAAGGTAGTATTTGAAATTCAGAAAGACATATTTTTAACTATGATTAACGCAGTGTTAAAAGTTGATAAGATTTACCCCATGACAAAAAAACTACTCATACTGTCCGATTTGTGGGGGAGGGAAAAAGCAGATTGGCTGAAATATTATTCCGAACCGTTGGGGGAGGCTTTTGAGATTCAATATTACGATTGCTGCAAGTTGGGGGGCGTGGATAAAAGTGTGTACACGGAAGAAGCGCTCCATGCCCAGTTTGTAGGTGGAGGGATTGAACGAGCCGTAGAAAAATTGTTGGATGTTGAGAAAGAGGAAGTGAGTGTGTTGGCTTTTAGCATCGGCGGGACTATTGCGTGGAAGGCTGGCTTGAATGGATTGAAAATAAATACCCTCTTTGCAATATCTTCCACAAGGCTCAGGCGTGAGGCTCAAAAACCTCCCTGCCAGGTCAACCTCTATTTTGGGGAGGAAGATCAATTTAAACCAAGTGCCGATTGGTTTGAAGAACTTAAGCTTTCCAGAACTCTTGTGAAGGGAAAGGGACACCTTATATATACCGAAAGTGAATTTGCCCACCTTGTGTCTAAAAGGCTTTCAAAAGATGTGATTTTTTAAGCCAAAGATTAATAAATGTTTATAACAAAGATAGTTTTTCTCCTTTTGTAGCTTGATTCATACATCTAGCTTACATGCCTTCCGTTACATACCTGAATTATATGGAGTTCTTAATTGGACTTCGATAAACTATTACTGACACAGCTTATTTGTTGATGGGTGATTATCTATCAACCTAATTTTAGCCAAACTTCATCAGGTATGACCAAGCATTTTCTATTTATATTCATTATCATTAGTTATTCGGTACAATGTTTTTCCCAAACCGGTCCGGGTGGGGTAGGAACGACTGATGGATCTAGCGAGTTAGAGCTATGGTTCGATAGCCGAGATGTAAATGGAGATGGAACAAATCCTGCTGCCAGCGATAATGTGGTAACTTGGGTTGATAAATCTGGGAATGTAAGAAATGTGACCCAAAATAAAGGAAATGTAGCCTTTTACGCCAACCCTGGTGTGACCTTCAATAATATTGGCTATTTGCTTGGCGATGATGCTGGGCTTCCTACGGGCGACGCTTCTCGAACGCTTTTCATAGTTGCTTCTACTCCAAGTATAGGAACTGACGATATCATGTTTGCTTACGGAAGAGAAGCCGTTAACAATACATTTGCTGTATCGTCCAATGACAATGGCGTAGGCCGTGATGGGAACGTCGGGATGATTTTTTATGGTAATGACGTGGATGATGCCGGTGTAGGTGGTTGGTTTCCTGCTGGCACAACTAAGGTGGTGGGAACAAAATACATTACCGGTGGCACTAGAGAAATTTATGTTGATGGTACGCAAATTCAAGACTTTACTTCGACTAATACCAATACGATCCTTAGCGATAGCCTTCAGATAGGCGGATGGAACACGTTTGACCTCAATTCGAGTGCGACTATCTACGAAATCCTTTTTTACTCTAAGGAATTGAATGGTGCTGAGCAGATCATTGTGGAGAATTACCTAGCGGCTAAAAATGGAGAAGACTTGGCAGATAATGATGTGTATGACGAAGACGATAATGGTGATTTTGACTACGATGTTGCCGGAATAGGCAGAGTAGATGCATCGAATTTGCATGAAGAGGCACAGGGTACGGGAATAGTGAGGGTGTTGAACCCTACGGGGCTAGGCGATAACGAGTTTTTTATGTGGGGGCACGACAATGGAGCTTTGGCGGTAAACGAAAGTGCTGATGTTCCTACCGGAGTGGAGGCAAGATTTGAACGAGTGTGGCGAGTGAGCGAAGTAGATATTTCAGGTTCGGCGGTAGATGTAGGCAGTATTGATATTAGGTGGGATTTGACAGGCATAAGTTCGATAACGGAGAATGATTTAAGGCTTTTGATCGATACCGATAATGATGGCTCGTTTGCCGATGAAACTCCAATTAGCGGAGCAACTTATTTAGGAGATAATATCTATGAGTTTGCAGGAGTTTCTGCAATTGCTAATAACCATCGGTTTACCTTGGGCAGTGTCCTTGCGAAATCTGGCCCAGGTGGGGTGGGTATGGCTAGCGGAAACGACATGCTAGAACTGTGGTTCCATAGCCGTGATATAAACGGTGATGGGACTAACCCTGCTGTAAATGCGAATGTGGAAACTTGGGCGGATAAATCTGGAAATGGTAGAAATGTGACTCAAAATAAATCAAACGTAGCGTATTACGATGGTTCAGGAGTGAAATTTAATAATATCGGTTATCTGTTAGGAGATGATGCCGGACTTCCTACGGGCGATGATTCTCGAACACTTTTTATAGTTGCTTCTACTCCAAGCGTAGGAACTGACGACATCATGTTTGCTTACGGAAGGGAAGCCGTTAACAATACTTTTGCTGTATCGTCCAATGACAATGGCGTAGACCGTGATGGGAACGTCGGGATGATTTTTTATGGTAATGACGTGGATGATGGAGGTGTTGGTGGTTGGTTTCCCGAAGAAACGACTAAAATTGTTGGGACAAAATACATTACAGGCGGTACAAGAGAAATTTATGTAGATGGCGATCAGATTTTTACAACCAATGCAGCCACCACAAATACAATCCTTAGCGATAGCCTTCAGATAGGCGGATGGAATACATTTGACCTCAATTCAAGTGCTACTTTTTACGAAATACTTTTTTATTCGAAAGCGTTGAACAGTGCCGAGCAAATCATTGTGGAGAATTACTTGGCTTCTACTCATGGAACACATTTGACCGAAAATAATGTATATGATGAGTATAAAGATGTAAATGGGAATTTTGATTCCGACGTTGCCGGAATAGGAAGAGTAGATGCGGCAAATATTCATGACGATGCGCAGGGAACTGGAATTATTAGGGTATCTGCCCCTACTGACTTGGATGACGATGAGTTTTTGATTTGGGGGCACGATGATGGAGAATTGGTAGCCACCGAAAAATCAGATGTTCCACTAGGTATGGAGGCAAGGTTGGGGCGTGTGTGGCGAGTAAGCGAAGCTAGCTCAACAGGTTCGTCAGTGGATGTTGGGGGCGTTGATATCCGATTTGATTTGACCGGGCTAGGAGAGGTGCAGCTTTCTGGCATGTCTGCTCCAGATTTGAGGCTATTAGTTGATTCGAATGGCGATGGAGTTTTCGCCGACGAGACACCAATTGCAGGAGCAACGTTAGTAGGAGGAAATATTTATCAATTTTCAGGCGTAACCGCTATTGAAGATAACTTCAGGTTTACCTTAGGCACAGCCGATCTCGTATTGACTCCCTTGCCAGTAACATTAATCAATTTTGAAGCAGCCTTGTTGGAAAACAATACAGTCCAATTGGATTGGGAGACCGGTACTGAAATAGGTAACGACTATTTCTCCATAGAGCGTTCTGCCGAGGGGCGCCATTGGGCAGAGCTCGATCAGGTAGAAGGAGCAGGCAATTCTACCGACCTAGTTTCTTACAGCTTTTACGATGACCAGCCACTTTCAGGTACTTCGTATTACAGATTGAAGCAAGTGGATTTTAGTGGAGAGTTTTTCTACTCAAAAGTAGTTTCGGTAAGAAGGGAAGTAGGGGTAAAAAGTGAAGTGATTGTGTACCCTAACCCCACCATGGGCGAAGTAATGATAGAAGGAAGCCCTTCGGAATTGGAATACCTTACTGTTTACAATGCCTTTGGAGCAGACATCACTCACCTGATCAGTATAGAAATGACAAGTGAGGCAAAAGCTGTTGTCGACCTTTCCCAACTGCAAGCCGGCTTCTACTTTTTGAAGAATAAAACAGTTTCTACTAAGGTCTGGAAGAGGTAGAGAATGTTTTGTGGCGAGGCTATTGGCGTTAATAATTTAACGTTCAAGGCCTATCCCATTCTTCCAAACAAAGTTTTCCTTACATTTATACTGTTATTTTTTCTTCCTCTTCAAAACAAATGAGGAGCTTCAACCCATGAGGAAAATGAGTCAGAGAAGAGATCTAAATAATTGTATTTATCATAATTTTCCGTGAAGACGATTAACAAGATATATTTTACATTGACATTTTTAGTATTAGCTGACCTGATTCTATACTTAAGTTATGGGATAACCTTAGCAACAAAAATTGCCGATCAATTACTTTTCTGGTCATGGTTCGTATTGACTTTTATTGTTGTATTTGGGCAATTCAGAAAAAAATGGGCTAGAACCTATGGAATTACATTGATGTTATTAACAGTACTAAGTCTATTCCCAATGGGAATACCATTTTTATCCATAGTAGCTTTCATGATTCCACAAGGTGAAACTAACTACTATTACAAGGATCGAGAGATAAGAATTGAACGGACAACTAAAAGTGTAATAGGCAAAATGTACGTAGGTGTGATTAAAAACTACTTGATTTTTGAAAAAGAGATCGCCGAACTTGATTACGAATTCGAAAATGATGGAAAATACTATTCATTTGGTAAATTAAAATCCATAAGTAGAACGAAAGGAAATGATAACACAATAATCCTCAATCTAGACACTGGAAAAGAAATTATAAAAAAAAAATAAAAACAGCTCACAACAATGGCGAGAATGAAGAGTCGCTATAGGCCATCACACATAGCCAAGCTCCACTGATTTTTGCCCTCACGCTCTTCAGAGAGTTAGCGCAACGTCCTTTCAGAAGTTTATTTTTTCATTTCTCAATACTCACACTCTTTCCCACCCCCTCACTTCTGCAAAACCTCAGAGCTTTATTTGGATAAGTGGTGTAGCTGCCTACTTTTGTTAAAAGGACGAAACTGGTTCGTCAGGCACTCACCTTACAAGCAACTATAAATATGAAAAGACTATCTACCCTACTTTTGTGTATCTGTACCTTTTGGGCTTCGGCACAAGAATATCCTTTCCAAAATCCAAGTCTGGGTGACGAGGAGCGATTAGACAACCTGATCTCTCTCATGACACTCGATGAAAAAATAAATTGTATGTCGACCCGCCCCGAGATTCCCCGCTTGGGCGTGAAGAAGCACCGGATAATTGAAGGACTGCACGGGGTGGCGCTCAGCGGTCCTGCCAACTGGGCGGTGAAGGGCGACGGAGCTGCACCAACTACCACTTTTCCCCAAGCCTATGGGCTGGCGCAGATGTGGGACCCCGATCTGCTCCAGCAAATTGCTTCGTGGGAAGCAGATGAATGTCGTTACCTTACCCAAAGCCCAAAATATGCGAGTGGGGGCTTGATTATGCTAGCACCTAATGCCGACCTTGGGCGAGATATTCGCTGGGGCAGGACGGAGGAATGCTACGGGGAGGATGCTTTTCTGACAGCGAAGCTGACCGTGGCTTTTGTGAAAGGCTTGCAGGGCGACGACCCAAAATATTGGAAAACTGCTTCGCTCATGAAGCATTTTTTGGCGAACAGCAACGAGAACAACCGCTATACAAATTCCTCAGATTTTGATGACCGACTGTTTCGGGAGTATTATTCGTACCCATTTTATAAGGGCATAACCGAAGGAGGATCGAGGGCATATATGGCTGCCTATAACAAATACAACGGGATTCCCTGCACGGTACACCCCATGCTGGAAGACATCACTGTGAAAGAATGGGGGCAAAATGGGATCATAGCCACAGATGGGGGAGCATACCGTAGGTTGGTAACGGCGCACGAGTATTATCCGAACCTCGAAATAGCGGCTGCCGAGTGTATAAAATCGGGCATCACCATGTTTTTGGATGATTACAAAGAGCCATTGAAAAGTGCTGTAACTCAGGGAATGTTAAAGGAGAAGGACATAGACGAGGCGCTGAGAGGTTCGCTCAGAGTAATGTTGAAATTGGGTTTGTTCGACAACTCGGACAAGAACCCGTATGCGAAGATTGGGATAACGGACGAAACCGAGCCTTGGACGAAAAAAGAGGTGCATGAGCTGGTGAGAAAAGCGACGGCAAAGTCGGTGGTGTTGCTAAAAAATGAGGAAGAAATGCTTCCAATTAACAAAGAAGAAATCAAGTCGATAGCGGTGATAGGGCCAAGTGCCAATAGGGTGGTTTCTGATTGGTATTCGGGTACTCCGCCTTATGCGGTTTCGGTGTTGGAAGGAATTAAGAATGCAGTAGGAGAGGATGTTGAAGTGTTTTTTGCCGAAAGCAACAAGGCAGATTCGGCGGTGACCACTGCTAGCAAAGCAGATTTGGCAATAGTGTGTGTGGGCAACCATCCTTTGAGCTATTACCTAGGCTGGGGGGAGAACTTTGTAGCGAGCGATGGGCGCGAGGAAGTGGACAGGGAAGCGATTTCCCTTGAGCAAGAGGACTTGGTAAAGCTGGTGAAGGCTGCCAACCCGAACACGGTATTGGTGCTGGTTTCGAGCTTTCCTTACGCCATCAACTGGTCAAAGGAGCATGTGCCTGCCATCGTCCACATTACGCAGTCGAGCCAAGAGCTGGGCAATGGGCTTGCCGATGTGCTGTTTGGGAAAGTAAGCCCTGCAGGAAGGTTGGTACAGACCTGGTCGGCTTCTATCGACCATCTGTTACCCATTTTGGAATACGATATCCGCAAGGGACGCACCTATATGTACGACGAACACGAGCCGCTTTTCCCCTTTGGCTTCGGGCTTACGTACACCAAGTTCGACTACAAAAACCTGAGCTTGGACAAAAAGAAACTGAAAGACGGGGGCGTGGTAAACGTGACATTTGAGTTGGAAAATAAGGGCGACTTTGACAGCGACGAGGTGGCACAGCTCTATGTGAGCTTCCCCAAATCGGAAGTGGAGCGACCTGCCAAGGCACTGAAGGGTTTCAAGCGGGTGTTTGTGAAAAAGGGGGAAACCGTGGAGGTGAGCATCCCCCTAGCTGCCGAAGACCTGAAATACTGGAGCGTGGAAGAACATGCGTTTGTGCTGGAAGAGGGAAAGGTTTCTTTCTTTGTAGGCACCTCCTCAGCCGAGTCTAAGCTGAAAGGGGAAGTTGATGTGAGGTAGAATGTTGGTTTCTGCAAATCAAAGGCTCTGTTTTATTGAGCAGAGTCTTTGATGTTTAATTCCAAAAGATAGCCTTGAAATGTACATTTGCAGCAAAATAATAATGAAGTTATTTAAACAAGGCTTTGTAAGCGTAATGGAAGAAAATAAAAGACTGCAATACATAAAGAGTTTAATCGGGAAGCCATTTTCTGGAAGTGCTTCCCCTTTTGGGCACTTTTTAAAAGGTGAAGTATTGGCTGCAGATGAAAAGTCCACAGAGATTAAATTTAGGGTACGAAAAGACATGACCAACCCTGTCGGTACGCTTCATGGAGGAGTCACTTCTGCAATGATTGATGATTGCATGGGGGTGACATTTTTTGTGTTGGGGCTAGAGTATTTTTATCCTACTATCAACCTGAACGTAGACTTTTTTCATGCTGCTTTTGAAGACGATGATGTGAGAGTAAAAACAAGGGTGGTAAAACAGGGGAAGACCATTATCAATTTGAAGGCAGAAGTGTTTAATTCCGAGGATAAATTACTCGCCCAAGCAACTTCTAACATAGCTGTCAGTGGTATTAAAATCACATTCTGATAATCACTTCCCCACTTCTACTTCCTTCACATTTTTCCCCAAAGTACCCCTGAAGCGTTTCCAAAAACCTTCTCGGTCGGGGAGGGAAATGAAGTTTTTGATAAAGGCTGGAGCGGGGTCAATAGGCGGGTTTATTTGTTCTATTTCCTTCAAGGTATCAAACACCACAGGTAAGTAGGCGATGTCTAGCTTGTGTTTTTTTACAAACTTTTTCACCATCGCACTTTGGAAAGGGTCAGTGGCGAGTGCTATTTTTTCAAACCCCATCTTTTTGGCTTGGTGGTACGAGTAATATACGTTTTCTGTACTGTGTTCTGCGAGGGTGTCTGTATAAATGTATTCTTCGGGTATGCCGAGGGCGATGCCGTATTGTTTCATGATGATGCTTTCCACATAAGGGGAATAGACTGCCGAGCCTGAGTAGATAATATTTTTGGTATATCCATTTTCGTAAAGATAAACCGACCAATAGACCCGCATTTTCATGACATCTTGCCAAGTTTTACCTTCAAAGGGAACGCCTGGGACGATGATGGCATCGTAAGGAGCTTCTGTTTTATTTTTGTGATAGGATTTTACCGCAGACCTGTTTATACAAGAAAATAGCAAAACGGAGGCTACAAGTAAAAGGATATGGGCAATGTAAATGCCCCGCATTACCTTATTTTTTACAAAAAAACGAAGAACTTTTTTGAAAGACATTGAAGAGAATTGAAACGGTGGAGGAATTTACTTTGCTAGAAAACAAACTCCTCGTAGTATTAAAATGTTTTTCTAAAAGCTACGAATTCTTGCTTTCATCTATCCGCCATGGGGGATAGAGCCTATTTTCCCCACCATAGAATAAAATCAGTTGGTTACCGTCTGAGTCTTTTAACCTCGCCTCTCTCCAGAGCCAGTTTTTGTCCGATGGAAGTTCTTCAAACGCTATTCCTTTTTGCGCCAGTTCAGCTACCTTTTCATCGAGGTTATCGCATTCAAAATACACATAAATGCCATTGCCTTTGGGGAGGGAATCTACCAAATGAATGGAAAATGTAGAGCTACCACCGGGACACTCGAAGCGTGCGTAATGCGGCATAGCTTTTACTATCAGCTTCAAACCTAATGTTTCATAAAAAGGGATTGACTTTTCCAAGTCGAGGGAAGGGACGGTGATTTGGTTGAGATTCATAGGGGTGGGTTTTAGAATTTCATTGCCAAAAAAACCTAAAAAAAAGGCTATCCGATTTCTATCTCGAAAAGCCCTTTTTTTTCTCCTTGAATATGATGAATTGAGATTAGATAACTTTAACCTCAATAGCATTTAATCCTTTTCTACCTTCTTCAGTTTCATAACTAACGCTATCGCCTTCACGAATCTCGTCAATTAATCCATTAATGTGGACAAAAACATCTTTACCACCATCATCTGGTGTGATAAAACCGTATCCTTTTGAGTCGTTGAAGAATTTTACTGTTCCTTGATTCATTATTATAAAAGTTAAATAAATAAAGTGCAAGGATAGGATAATTTGAGCAGATTAAATAGTAAGTTGGAGAATATGATCTTCAAGATTTGTAAAAACAGACCTCACAGTCCGTGACGCCTGTTTTTATTTTTTGATAAAAATTGAGATCTTCTTGATTTTTACCAAATTACTTCCAATTTCTCTCCCTTTTCTAGAGTGATCTCTTTTTGCTTATCGCCGTAAATCAAGGTAGTTGTTCCCCCAACTTTGGCTTCAATTTCCATTTTTACAAGAGCCTTGCTTTCCCATGCTAAGGAAAGTTCAAATCCACCTCTGGCACACATGCCCTGTACGGTTCCGCTCTCCCAAGCATCGGGTAGGGCGGGTAGCAAATATATGTTGTTATTGTTCGATTGTACGAGCATTTCGATGACGGCAGCAGCTCCGCCAAAGTTTCCATCAATTTGGAAAGGAGGGTGTGCATCGAACAAGTTCGGATATGTTCCGCCATGTCCCTTATGCGTTCCTTCCGAGCCGTCTGGGTCAACATATTTGAGCAGCTCTCGGTACATTTTATAAGCCCGGTTTCCGTCCCAAAGCCTTGCCCAAAGGTTTATTCGCCATCCCTTAGACCAGCCTGTGGTTTCATCGCCTTTTATTTCGAGCGAGGCACGACAAGCTTCTGCCAATTCAGGTGTTTCCGTAGGGGTAATATGATGGCCAGGGTAGAGCCCATAAAGCTGGGACTGATGGCGGTGCTTTGGGTCTTCGTCTTCCCAGTCATAATACCATTCCTGTAAGTTTCCTTTTTTGCCAATTTGGTAAGGGTACAGCTCTTTCTTGACCTGAACAATACTGTCCACAAAAGCATCTTCGATCCCCAGAACTTCCGATGCACTGATAACATCATCAAACAGCTCTCGGATCATGGCCAAATCTGAGGTTGAGCCATACATAGTTGCGCCTATGTACCCACTAGGGGTGATGTATTTGTTTTCAGGTGAAGTAGAAGGAGAGGTGATCCATTTTCCGTTCTTATCTTTGACCATCCATTCTAGGCAAAACCTAGCAGCGCCCTTCATCAACGGGTAGCCCTCATTTTTGAGGTAACTGGTATCTTGGCTAAAGGTGAAATGCTCCCAAGGGTGAGTAGCAAGCCATGCGCCAGCCATATTCCAGTTCGCCCAGTTGGTGCCGCCCTGCCCAAAATCCCCAACAGGGTTGCTTAGTGCCCAGATGTCTGAGTTGTGCGCAGCCGTCCAGCCGTTTACACCGTAATAAGTTTTAGCTGTAATAGCTCCAGTACTTGCAATATTCTTTATCAGTCCTAAAAGTGGCTTGTGGAGTTCCGAAAGGTTTGCAATTTCAGCCAGCCAGTAGTTTTCCTCAGCATTAATGTTCAAGGTGTAATTGCTGCTCCAAGGCGGGCGCATATACGGATTCCAGATTCCCTGCAAGTTGGCGGGAGCTTCTTCGGTCCGGGAAGAAGAAATGAGCAAGTAGCGACCGTACTGGAAATACAATATTTCTAGGTTCTTGTCCTCTTTCCCTTCACCGTAGCGCAAAAGTCGTTCATTTGTGGGAAGGTCGGGTGCAGTGGTACTTCCCAAGTTCAGGGCTACTCTGCCAAAGAGTTCTTGGTAGTCTTCTAGGTGTCTTTTCTTCAATTCTTCAAAGCTTTTTTTCGAAGCTTTTTTGAGGTTGCTTACCGCCAAGGCTTGGTTATCTATACCTTCGGTAGCAGGGTTTTTATCGAACCCGTTGAAACTGGTGGCTATGGCAATGTAAATGGTAGCTTCGCTACAGCCCGAAAGCTCCAAGGTGCTATCGGTTGTTGTCACCTTTCCGTCAGGAGTAGAGACAGTGAACAAAGAGGTAAAACGAGTGCCCCTATTCTCATCGAAAAGCACTGCATCGGGCATGTCTCCTCGGTAGCTTGGCTCTGCGTGGTAAGGAGCGTAGCCGTTTACTTCCAGCATTTTTTTCGACTGGCTTGTCTTGTATTTCAGCAGGCTTTCGAAAGTGATGGCACAGCTGATCGACTTTTTCTCGCTGCTGCTTAGCTTGATGACCATCACCTGGTCTGGGTGTGAAATGAAATATTCTCGCTCGAACTGGATGCCCTTGCTTTCGTACCTTACGGTAGAAATAGCTTTGCTGATATCCAATTCCCGGCGGTAGTTTTTAAAAGAGC
The DNA here is from genome assembly GCA_034044135.1 of Flammeovirgaceae bacterium SG7u.111. Lineage (NCBI taxonomy): Bacteria > Pseudomonadati > Bacteroidota > Cytophagia > Cytophagales > Flammeovirgaceae > Flammeovirgaceae bacterium SG7u.111. The sequence continues at coordinate 918,799 of CP139021.1, forward strand.
CTTGGTCTTTATATTTGATAAACATAGTGCCCAAAGGTGCATATGACTGGGAAAAAGCACCTTGTAGGCGAACGTTTAGGGAATCTGCCAATTGGTAATTTTCTTCTGCTAAGGCTTTCCTTATGGGTTCAACAAACTTGTATGCTTCAGGATTATTGTTGGCATTATACGGTTCGCCAGACCACAAAGTGGCATCGTTGAGGTAAATTTGGTCGGCTTTCACATCTCCAAAAACCGAAGCACCCATTTTACCATTTCCTAGTACCAAAGTCTCCTCAAAATAGCTTGCGGGCTTATCGTACCACAAAATTTCAGCAGATTGGGCGAAAGTGAAGGAGGCATTATAGATACATGCTAAAATCAATAAGGGAAAAAATTTCATTTTCATGTTGTTGGTACTTAGTTATAGTTAATGATCTGTTGTGCAGCACTGCATAGTGCGCTATTTGGTAAAACGTTGCCAAAATACCCTGCAAAGCCAACTTGTCAAAGGGATGGTCCTAATTTTCTGATGAGGGATGGTTCTTGAAAATAGGAAAGGAGGTAGAAAATAAAGAGGGTATACTTTGACTTATTGAGCCAAAATTTTAGGGCAAGTGAAGGTTGTGCCTAACTCAAAAATTTTTTCTTGATATATTCCTGAAAAGCATCCTTGTACTTTTCGGCTACTGGAATGCTGATTTTATCGAACAGGATCAGGTTACGCTGGATGGTTTCAATCTTATCGAGATTGACTATGAAGGAACGATGGACTCGCATGAACTGCTCTTGTGGCAGCTTTTCCTCTAGGCTCTTCAAGCTCATGAGGGATAGCACTGGTTTTGAACCATCGGCTTTGTAAAATTTCACATAATCTTTCAATCCTTCGACATACAGCAGCTCATCCAGCTCTATTTTCAGCAACTTATATTCCGATTTTACAAAAAGAGCATTTCCAGTAGTACCAGCATTTTCCTGGGCACTTCCTTTGTTCGCTTTTTGAACCATCTCAAACCATTCTTTGGCTCGGGTTGCCGCACTCAAAAAATCTTGGTAATTAAATGGCTTGAGCAAATAATCGATTGCTTTTACTTTATAGCCCTCAATGGCATATTGTTCAAATGCGGTGGTGAAAATTACTTTTTTATCACTGCCTAGCATTTGTGAAAACTCTAAGCCAGTAATATCAGGCATTTGGATATCCAAAAAAAGTAGGTCTACATGTGTTTCCTCCAATAGTTTCATAGCACTAGACACCCCATTACACCTTCCTTTTAAGTTCAAAAAAGGAGTTTTTCCAACATAGTTTTCCAAAATATCTAGCGCCAAAGGCTCATCGTCTACAATTATGCAGTCAATCATACATTTATCATTGTATTTTTCTCAGAAAGTGAGAGGGCTATCTTACATTCAAAATACTTCTTGCCATCCTCAATTTCAAACGTGTGTTTGTCGGGGTAAAGCAACTTTAACCTTTTTTCAATATTTTCCAACCCAATTCCCGATCCACTTCTATCATTGTCTTTCTTGGGATAGGAAGTGTTCTTTATATTGAACACTAACTCTTCGTTTTCATTTATCCTCATATCCATATAAATCTCAGATGGGTCAGAGGGATTGACTCCATGCTTGAAACTATTTTCTATCAAAGAAATAAACAGCAAAGGGGCTACTTTATAGTCCGTTACATTTTCGGGAAAATGGTGTTCTACCCGAACATTATCAGAAACCCTTAGCTTCATTAAGTCAATATAATGCTTCATAAAGTGAATTTCCCTTTCAAGGGAAACATATTGTTCGTCACTATCATACAACAAGTATCTCATCAATTTACTTAGCTGATATACAGCATCTTGTGCCTTGTCTTGGTCTTGAATGATTAGACTATAGATATTATTCAGCGTATTGAAGAAAAAGTGAGGGTTCAACTGGTTTTTCAAATTGAGTATTTCGGAAGTCAATTTTTCTTTTTCTATCTCCTTTCGCTCACTTTCAGTCCTTAGCCATTCATTTGTGATTTTGATGGCAACGCTAATTCCGGTGGTCATTGAACAAGCAATAAAAAGAGTTAAAAACATCACTAAAGGTCCTGGGCCACGTCGGTTTGGTTCTGTCTCTTGCAAGCTTTCATAGAACACCCTCAGCTCGTCCATAAAAAAAAGGCAAATGAGGTTTATACCGAGATTGATCAATAAAAACACCCACACCTTTTTGGCAAATAAAACCTTCTTTATCAAATAGAAATAGTTTACATAAAAAATAAAGGCAAAAAATAGCAGAGGATTGACTCTCAACATATAATCGACTAAATCTTTTGGCGACTTATCATTTGACAAAAACGGCATAGAAAAAACAATCCCCCACACCAATAGATGGAGAATTAAGGTCAAGTACTTTTGTGTTTTGCTGTTTATATTTTCAAATACCATCTTAGTGCATGTTTCCTTTCAGTCATTAAGCTAAATATTACTTTCACCATTTGCTAAGCCAAAGTATAAATTGTAACAAGGAAAAGAGTTTTACAAAAGCAACATTACATAGAGCATGTTTAAATTTTATCTATTTCGCTGGAAATGCACATATCGAGAACCTCAATCTGAGCATTTTCGGTTTTGGACCGACACTCGGAAAACCTAAATTTTACACATACTCTATTCTGTATTATCACCTTTATAAAACCTTTCCTTTTGTTTGCTAGTGAGCTAGTTTAATAAAAACCAAACCTGATTCTAATTGTGTTGTTTGCTAGTGAAGTTAAAGGTATTACTCAGTAAATTGGGGATTTTAACGTATGTTTTATTCGTATCTCAAAGCGATGATAGGGTCTAAACTAGAAGCCTTTCTTGCCGGATACCAGCCAAAAAAGATTCCAGTGACTGCGCAAACGGCAAAAGATATAATAATAGAAGATGATGTAATTACCGTTGGCCACATAAGCATATTGGATACGACCAGCGTACTACCGATTCCTAAGGCAACTCCAATCAACCCCCCTGTAATACTGATTAAAATCGATTCTACCAGAAATTGAAGGAGTATATCAACTCCTCTTCCACCAATAGCCATTCTCAAGCCTATTTCACGGGTACGTTCCGTAACCGATACATACATGATGTTCATAATCCCGATTCCCCCTACCAAAAGTGAAATACTGGCTATAGCCACGAGCAAAACTGTCAAAATTTCACTTGTTGCGCTAAATGTGGAGATAAGCTCTTGTTGAGACCGAACCTCAAAGTCATCTTCGTCAGTAGAACTGAGCTTATGCGAAGCTCTTAAAATCTCTGCCATTTCCTCCGCGGCTTGTTCTGCCACTTCTTCGCTTGATGCCGAAGCCAAAATCGATTGCAAGTGCGTAATAGCCAATAACCTTTTCTGCACGGTAGTATAAGGGGCTAAGATGATATCGTCTTGGTCTTGCCCAAAGGTGTTTTCCCCTTTTTCTGCCAACACCCCTATTATTTTAAAAGGTATTTTGTTGAACCTGATCGTTTTTCCAACAGGATCTTCCCCATTGGGAAATATATTCTCAACAATGGTTTGTCCAATCACTGCTACCTTTCCCATGGTCTTCACGTCTTTTTCGGTAAACATAATTCCACTTTCTACCGATAGTTTTCGGATATCAATATAATTGGGCGCAACACCATAAATAGAGGAAGGCCAATTATTTGCTCCATAAATTACTTGCCCCCCTCCGTTTACCTGTGGAGAAATAGCGGACAGTACTGTGCTTTTTTCCTCCAGCTCCTCTAGATCATTTAGCGTAAGGACTTGCGAAGAGCTAGAGCCTTGCCGAACCCCTCCGGCCATGTCACTTCCGGGGCGCACAAATACCATGTTTGAACCCATGCTCGATATCTGAGTTTTAATGCTTTGCTTGGATCCCTCACCTATGGCCAACATGGCAATGACAGAGGCTACACCTATGATAATTCCCAGCATAGTAAGAAAAGCACGTGTTTTGTTACGCTGCAATGCTTTCCATGCTATTTTTAACAGATTAATAGCTTTCATTTTGTTCTGTTTGAATGTTTTTTATACCTCATTCATTAATGAGGATTTAGTCTGACTCTACGGGTAGCTGACGTAATGCTTCAGCAGCATTTTCAACACTCTCCACTGGGCTATCTTTTATAATATTCCCATCTTTCAACACCACCGTCCTTGAGCTAAAAAGTGCGATATCTGGCTCATGGGTTACAAAGGCTATTGTTTTCCCCCTTGAGTTAAGATCTTGGAAAAGCGCCATAATCTCGTAAGAAGTCCGTGTATCTAAGTTTCCAGTAGCTTCATCGGCGAGGACTACTACAGGATCGTTCACTAAAGCCCTTGCAATAGCGACCCTCTGCTGCTGCCCTCCAGAAAGTTGGCTTGGCGTGTGATCCATCCTGTCTTTCAGCCCAACCATTTCCAATGCATTTTCCGAGCGCTCTTGTCTTTCTTTTGAAGAAATAGCTCCATTGTACATAAGCGGAAGCTCTACATTTTCTAGCGCAGTAGTTCGGGGTAAAAGGTTGTAAGACTGAAAAATAAACCCTATTTTCTCATTTCGGAGCTTAGCCAGTGCATTTTTGCTTAACTCTTTAATCGGGACTCCATCAAGTTCGTAAATCCCCTTTGTAGGTTTATCAAGGCAGCCTAAAATATTGAGCAAGGTAGATTTCCCCGACCCGCTAGTTCCCATTATGGTCACAAATTCACCCTTGTCTATGGAAAATGAAATGCCTTTCAATGCTCTCACCATTTCGGTCCCCATTACAAATTCCCTTTTCAGGTCTTGTATATCAATGATCTTTTTTTCCATTTCTTAAATGTTAAAGTTCTAAGTCTAGCTTCTACTCCCTTTATTTTTTCTTACCACGTCCGGGAGGTTTTTGCATAAATGGACTACTTCCTGCCTCTCCGCTTTCCCCACTACCAGTTATCACCTTCATCGAACTCACTACTTCGTCCCCCTCTTTTAGCCCACTCACTACTTGATACAATACACCGTCATCTTTTCCTGTCACTATAGGAACAGGAGAAATTTCATTTCCTTTCTTCACCCAAACCATTTCCCCTTCGGGTTTTTCTGGCTTTGAATCAAAAGCTACGTTATTTACCTCCACCCTTGGCGGCCTACCTTCTCCTTCTTTTTCTAACTGTGCCATATAGAGTCCCATAGTTGCTTCATCTGGCTCAAAACGCAAGGCTTGAGCCTGAAGCGTTAGTACATTTTCCATTTCCAAGGTATAAATAGAAATACTTGCCGTTAGCCCAGGCATCAATTTTCCATCGGGGTTATCTGCTTTGATAATGACGGTATATGTCACCACATTTGACTCAACTACCGCTTCCAAACGGATTTGGGTCACCGTTCCCTCAAACTCTTCGCCTGGGTAAGCATCTACGGTAAACACTACCCTTTGCCCCTCTTTTACTCCTCCAATATCAGCTTCATCCACATCTGCTTCCACTTGCATTTGCTGCAGGTCTTGAGCAATGGTGAACAAAGTAGGCGTACTGTAACTAGCAGCTACTGTTTGTCCTACATCCACCGATCTGGACAATACGACACCCTCAATTGGGGAGTAAATATTGGCATAGCTTAGGTTGGTCTTTGTTCTTTCCAATTCAGAGCTTCGCTGCTCCACCACGCTTTTTGCATTCACCAATTTGTAAAGCGCTTCCTCATAATCTGTATCACTTACCATCTTGCTGTTGAACAGCTTTTCTATCCTGTCAAATGATTTTTGCTGGAAATCTCTCTCATTCAAAGCCGAAGCCATGTTTGCATTGGCTTCCCTAAGTGCCGCTTTCAAATTGGTTTTATCAAGCTCAGCAAGTAGTTGATTTGCTTTTACTTTCGAGTTATAATCCACGTAAATCTTTTCGATCACCCCCGAAACTTGGGTGCCTACTTCCACTTGGGTAATGGGTTCGATAGTCCCAGTTGCAGTTACCACTTGTCTGATCATTCCTCTCGAAACCTTTGTGGTCTCCACTTTAATTTCGCTAGACTTTTCGCTGAAGAAGAAAAATTTAACAGCGAACCCGATAGCTATTACTATAGAGCCGTATATCACTATTTTTTTCATGAGTTTACTATTTGTTATAGAAAGACTAAAAGAACAGCCTGCAACGACTTTAGGAACAAGCACGAACCCAAAGCCGAAGCAAGTTGTACTGGTTTATAATTTGATAGGATTTCCTTGGTAGAATTGAAGGAGCTGGTAATAGAGCATAAGTGTATATTTTGTTTGTGTGAAGTTTTGTTGAGCGGTCAGGTACTGGTTTTGACTAACCAGTAAGTCCACCGTATTCAGGATTCCCACGTTAAATTGTTGTTTGGTTAAGTTGTAGGCTGTTTCAGCAGCTTCTAACTGCACTTTTGCAGAGTGCATTTCACTTTGTGAGGCTATTGCGCTTTGGTAGGCATTTTCAACTTTCTGGTACAAAGCTTTTTTAGTGGCTATCATATCTAACCGTGCCGATTCTTTCGAAAGCTGAGCTGTGCTTACGCTTGTTTTAGTTTGAAGTTTATTAAAAATTGGTATACTCAACGTCACCCCAACCCTTTGGTTAAAGTTGTTATCAAGTTGCTCGGAGAAATTGTAGCGTTGGGTGCTGGTAAATCCTGAAGAAAGCCCAGCATTTAATGATAGAGTAGGCAAATAACCTGCTTTAGCTATTTTCCAATCGAGCTCTACTACGCTCTTTTGCAACTCACCTGCTTTTATCTCAGGCATAATGTCTAGTGCAGCTTGGTACACATCCATCTTTTCTGGAAGCAAAACAGCATATTCCTCTTCAAAAGTTGGGATGAAAATCTCAAAGTCTTGTTCAGGCTCTAGTTCCAAGAGTTGCTTTAGCGTAAGTACTTGTTGGTTATAAGAATTGACTGTAGAGGTGTAGGTAAATTCATCGCTTGCGTATTGCGATTTGATATCTGCAAGCTCTTTTATCGCTACTGAACCAGCTTCATAAAGTGCTTGTGTTTGTTCTACTTGCTTTTCCGAAGCTTCTAAGTTGGCCTCTGCAATAGATACTCCTTCCTTGTAATAGATTGCCATCAAATATGCTTGAGTAACATCTAGTACAATACTATTTTCAGCCTCCTCCACGTACAAAGAGTTTTGGTCCAACAACAAATTATTTTGCTGGATGGAATAATTCAACTGATTTCCCGCATACAAAGTCATTTGCGCATTTAACCCTAAACTTGTGGAGTGGATTTCTTGGGATAAAAACTCGCTAGTGATTGGGTCGATACTTGTTCCTCTAGTGAGAGATTGAGAACCCGATGCATTTAGGCTTGGAAGTTTAGACGCCTTTGCTTGCTCATACCTCAATTCTGAAGTCTGCTTGTTTAAGTTTGCCTGTTTTACAGTAATGTTGTTTTCCAACGCATAATTTATGCAGCCTTCCAAGTCCCATTTTTGTGGAGGAGTCGCTTGTTGCGAACTTGCTTGGTGGATGCCAAACAAGATAAATATCAAAACGAGATAATATTTTATGTGCTCTTTTATCATTGCCATTCAGATTATTTTAAGGCTAAGTAAGAGGCAATTCGCTGTTTTATAAAACGAGTATAGACGTTCTGGCAAGTTTCATAGAAGAACACCCCGATTTTAAGGATGGCGGTTTTTGAAAGTACCGATGAAATGGAGGAGTTTTATCGATAAATGGGAGAGGAAATCTAGCTCTTCATCAATTGCTTTAACCTACCTTGGTAGGCTTGCCAGTAATTCCTTTTAGTCTTTTCACTTAAAAATGATGCATTTACTAGCTTTTCTACAGATTCAGATTTTGCCAGCATTGCCGACAATATTCCATCAAAAACTTTTTCCGCAATTCCTGCCTTCTCGGCGAGTACTCCGAATTGGTAGCTAATTTTTCCTTGTGGCAAACTTTTGGGCAGTAGCCCTTCTTCCAAGGCAAAATCCTTATCTTCTATGTGTATTCGGCTATTCAATAGATCATACGCTGGACTTAATCGGTAGTCGCCCATTGGAGTTTCAAGCAAGGAGAAGTTTTTAACATGGGCATCTCCGTTGGAAAAGAGGTAATTAAACAGCAACAATTTCAAGAGCTTAGGAGCTTCCAATTTGTAAGCTGGCACGTATTGCTGCATCAGGTCAAGAAACTCTAAATAATTCCCTTCGTACTTATAATGCTCCCCATGAGACTGGGGAGTTCTTCCAGCAAGAGAGGCAAAATCTTCTTGGGCTAATTTTGATCCATCTTCATTTCTATCAAAGCGTTTTGTAATGTAAGCAGGTTCACCATTTTGGAAAAACACCAAGGCATTTTCAGCCGTTTCGATCCCATAAACCTGACGAGCTATTTGCATAGTAAGATGTTCGTTCGCTGGCATTTGCTCAGCTCTAGTACCTACACTTGGAATGGGTTTCAATATATAACTCCCCTGTTCACCTTCATTGGCTATCCTCAACTTGTTCTTTTCAAGCAGCACCGAAAACTTTTCCTGAACTCCTGAAATAGAAATACGAGCTCGGCTATCCTCAAATAGCTCACTAGCACTTGAAGTGGATGTAGGCGAATCGTAGGGCAACACATGATACACCTTTTTACCTTTAAAGACTTTTTTCAGGCATGTTGGGCTGTAAGTATTAAAACCTTTAGCCAAAGTTCCAGGACAATAATTTATTTCAGGAATACTCATCAGTTTTCAATTTTAACTACCCTCACCGCACCAATACTATCATTTTTGGCTGTGATCATCAGGATACCAAAATAATCATCTTGATCTATTCGATTATGCTTGCAAACTACTTGCTTATTTGAGCCTTCGGGAAGCATGCTATAAAAAAATGGGAAGAGAAATACGGAACTATGCTCTTGTTTGGTCTTAGGCAAAGTTGGGCTTATGCTCAACTTTTCGCTGGAAGCCAACCAAGCATCGTGGTAGCGAAAGGTAAACGAACCATCGTTATGCTGGGTCAATATTCCAGCTTCTTCATCTTTATATAAGATTTTTGCCTGTCTCATTTGTTGCGAGGTACATTTTTAAGTTGTAAGCCAATTTCCAACCCCAGTACATCAGCTAACTTTTGTAAGGTCTGTAGCGTAGGGTTTCCCTTTCCACTTTCAAACTGCTTTAAAGTTCTCAAACCCACACCAGAAAGCTCAGCTAAGGTTTCTTGGGTCACCTGCATCATTTCTCTGCGATCTTTTATAGCCTTTACCAATTCTTCAAAGTGCATTAGATTGCTCTTTTTTGTTTGTAAATATATTCCATTTATAAAAATACGACTTAAAGTGCTGTGTAATACACTTTAAGTCGTATTTTACATACACCCTGATTATTTATATGTAAAATAGTGCAATTAATTGCGCTTTCAATAAGCAATTATAAAAAGTTTAGTTATTACCGTTGTGTGAATTCAAAATATATTCACCTGCCCACAGGAACTAATTTCGCTGAAATTCAGTAGTGTTTTTTTAACATAGTTTATTACCCACTTATTTGTGTTATGGAAAAGCAAAAACACTACTTAGCTGCTATCGGGGCTTTTGTTTTGTGGGGCTTATTTGCCATCCCCTTACGAACCTTGCAAGGTTACTCATCAGGAGAGATTCTCTATTTTAGGATTCTCTTTTCAGGTATTTTCCTTTCTGTCATTATGCTGGGTTTTAAAAAAGCATCGCTTAGGCAAGACTGGAAATATTTTAAAAGTCTTCAGAAAAAGCAACAGAAGAATGTAATATGGCTCACGTTGCTAGGTGGTCTGTTGCTCACGGTCAACTGGTTGGTTTTTATTCATATCGTGAACAATATCAATGTAAAAACAGCCTCCTTCACTTATCTGATGTGCCCGGTGATCACCGCAGTATTGGGTTATGTGCTGCTGAAAGAAAAGCTGAGCAAGTTGCAATGGGTAGCGGTTGTTCTTTGCGGTCTTAGCTGTGGGCTTATTGGGCTGAGTTCTTTTACCGAACTAGGTTTTAGCTTTATCACGGCAGTTTCCTATGCGCTTTACCTTATTTCCCAAAGGAAAAACCAAGGCTTTGACCGCCTGACGATGTTGACTATCCAAGTATTTTTCTCATTGGCAATGTTGACGCTGAGCTTCAGCTTTTTGGTAGAAACCACGCCTGTTTCCCTGCAGTTTTATGGAACTATTTCGGCTATAGCTTTACTGTTCACTATTTTGCCTTTATTCCTGAATTTATATGCTCTTAATAAGGTAAATTCGACTACAGTAGGGATTTTGTTGTACATCAACCCTCTCATGAATTTTGTGTTGGCCTTCACCCTTTTCGATGAGCACATGGATTTTATTCAGCTATTGGGATATTCCACCATATTCGTTGGCTTGTTCCTATTCAACTTTAAGAATATCAAAAAACTACAAGGTAAGCTTGTGCGAGCGAAGTAAGTGAAAATAGAAAAGCCCAAGAACTAAAAACATCCTTTGAAGATAACTGCTTCAAAGGATGTTTTTAGTTTAGAAAACCACTTTACATCAAGGTGTATATTTCTCGACCTCCACGGCGTAGATTTGGCTACTTCCTTCAAAATTTGCCCTAAAAATGATCCATTTCCCATCGGGCGAAAAATGTACATTGGGCTCTAGGTCGTAATTATGATGCTTCATGTTCACCAGTTTTTCTGAGCGCAAACTATCCCCTTCGGGGTGGAATAAGTATAGCCACATGCCATCTTCGGCTTTGGCAACTTGGGAAGGGTCTCCTCCGTCGCCTACAAATATTTTCTGGTCAGGAGAAATGTTGAAATGGATGGACCATTCATCTCGCTTCATCGCATACTTTTTCTCTTCGCCAGTTTGGACATCGGCACCTGCCAAATAAAAAGTCTCACCTCGGGGGATCTGCAAATCGAACCAAATGGTTTTCCCATCTCGGCTGAAAAACTCATGCCCTGCTATTTCCCTATGCACCGTGCGTTTATGCATCAGCATGGGCTCTTCTTCTTGGATATCCATTCGCCAGACCCTGTCCACATAATGCCAAGGTCCTTCATGGCAAAACATGAGCATATTAGGATCAGTGGATGAAAACTGAACATGGTTCAGCCAAGCCGTATCGCTGTGCACCAAGGAAATCTCTTGGGTATCAATGTCGAGTGTAAAAATTGTATGTGGCAACTTTGCCTCGTAAATCAAACGAAAGAAATCTCCTTTTTTAGGGTTGTTTTTCAGGATGTCTCTCTTTTCCGGTACACTGAAAACCCCTGCAAGCAATTGTTCATCGGAGTTGAGCGTGGTGATTCCTGCCTGCGTCAGGCTATCGGGGAATACATAGATCACCCGCGATTGTGCATTGTCGATGTTAGTAGCAAAAATGGTATCGCTACTTTGGTAAATGACTTCCCGCCGGTTTTTGGCAACAATTTCCCCAAAAATGGAAGCTGGGTGATGGGTGATTTGTTTTATGTCAAGGGTTTTGAGGTTAAGGGTAAAAAGTTGTTTGATCTCCTTTCCTTTGTAAACTTTGTCCGATTCCCTTTTTTGCTCACTGCCATAAAATACCATCAAATCGCCCTCATCGCCTTGGGCGGGGATAAAAGGATTATTATGGAAATAAAAACTGCGATTATCGGCACCCGATCGGGTGAGTCTGAACAGGCGATGCCCCGTGTCTTTATCGATCCATTCTGCAACTGGCATAGGTTTTTGCTCACCAGTTTCTAATTTAAAAGGAAATTGTTTTTCATTAGAAGAGGAGGAACAAGAAAAAAATAGAGGGGAAATAAACAGAAGGCCGCCCATGGTCTTTAGGAGAAGGGCAAGCCATTTTCGAGATAGGCTTTTCATTATCAAATAGTTGTTTTGGTGAAATTAACTGGGTATTTATCAATTCCAATGTACCAAAATATTGGGGGAAAAGTAAATGGAGTTAAATAAAATTAAGGGAGATCTCATTCTTGAAAACAAACCCATTCCCAGCTTCTGCCTATTCCTCATATACCAACCAATCATCAAAATGATTATTCATGTCGGTATCCAAAATGTAATAGCCATACCTGCCCGATTCATCTTCAGGTGCCGCTCCTTGAACTAACCGATACAAACCAATTTGAGTTTTTATGCAGGGGGTGTGATAGAAATGATGCTTAAAAACAAACTCTTGTTTCTCAAATCGCAGCTCAATTTCACTTAGGGGATATCCTTCTTCAGGGTTTTCTTCCAAGCAGTTCTCAATCGCTACTTTGCATGATTTTATTGCATGGCCAATCAGATCATGCTTTTCGGAAAATTCCGTGAGACAAAGAGCTATATCTTTAATATTCATTTCTAACCTTAAAACAAGTAACCTGAAACCTGTAACCTACTCCCCTCCGAACATCTCCAATAGCATACTGATATCCGTATCGTTGAGGGTTGGCAGTTTGTTCCAGAGCCATTGCACTTGCTTTTCGGTAAAGGGTTGGCTTGCTATAAGCCTTTCCACTTTCTCTTTTAGCTCGGGGTACTTGCCTCCCGTTTTTGCCACCTCTTTCGCCTTGGAAGTGATCACCAAAGGGGAGAACACATAGGCATAGATCATCACCGCTTGAGATAGGTTGATGGACGGATATTGGGTGTACAGCGGAATGGAAGAAACCACATCACAAAGCTTTAGGTCGTCTTCGGTAAGTCCGTTTTCCTCACTTCCAAAAACAAGTCCTATGTTCTCTGCGCTGTGTTTTTTATCTTTGAGCATGAGTAATACACCATCGGCAGAATGCATTTTTGCCTTGGCTTTCCGAACGCGTTTGGCAGATGTGGCCACTACAAAATCCATATCCTTCACCGCCGCCTCTACCGTATCAAATACTTCTACCTCTTCCAATACATCCGTAGAACCATGAGCTTGCCACATAGCCTTGTCACTCAGGTGGTTTTGGCTATTCACCACCCGCATATTCCGAAAGCCCATAGCTTTCATTGCCCTTGCCGCCGAGCCCACGTTTTCTGGTACTGCCGGCTCTACTAATATAAAATGAAGTTCCATGGTTAGAAGGCTTTGGGTTTAATACTTTACAAACTAGCGTCTTTATGGTCTATTAGGTTCTGTTCTGACTGTTGCTGGTTGCTTGGTTCTAGTTACTGGTTGAATGATGATCCGTTGCGATTTTCATTCGCCACTACAAAAATTAGTAACGAGAAACCAGTAACTAGCAACGCCACTCTCTTTTTAGCTAACAGTCAGTCCACACTGATTTTTATCTAAAATTTCAAACTGACTATGCGTACTCGTCCGTATCCAGTGCTTCTAGCACATCGGCCAGTGCATCAAAATCGTTGACTCCCGTTTTTATCTCTTCGCTGCCCGTGAGCACCAAGCCTTTGGGTGAAAAAGTGTCAAGTACTTCATGTACATTCTCAACATTGATTGCGCCTTTCAGCCAAACAGAATACTTTTCAGACAATCCTGCTAGCCAGCCTTCTTCTGCTCCAGAAGGTATTTCTTTTAGCTCCAAGATGAAGAAGGCTACTTCGCTTTCATATTTTGCCAGCAATTCTTCCACTTCGGCAGGGCGTTCTAGCACCTCTTCCAGCTTCAAAATAATGGGCGTTCCCAAGGCTTTCAATTGCTCCACCTCTGCCGAGGTTGTAGCTTCTATATAATCTAGTTTGTACTCTCCTAACTTTTCCACATCTACTGATGTGATTTCCCCTACATATTTCACCCCGGCCAACCAGCCTACTATTTCTGTGAAGTTTTCAGATGGGATATAGCCTTCCATCCCTTCGCTTACTGGTATTCCTATCATATCCACACCCATGCCGGCGCAGTACCTTGCATCGTGCAAATTCCCGACTTTGCTCACTTTCACACTTGTCTTTAATGCCATCGTTATCTCGTTTTTAGCTCTTAAAAAATCTGACCTAGCAAAGGTAAGTTTTAGAAGGGAAGAAAGCAGGGGGCTGGCTGGGAAAAATAGTTTGTCATTTTTTTTTATTTAACAATATCCGTAGCCTTCTAAAAAGGCAAATGATTTTTTTATCCAAGTTAGATTCTTTTTTATTTTTAATTAGTCTAAATAAATATATACTTTTGCAAGACTAATACTCAATACTCTAAAATAAATGAAACAAACTTACTATCTAACCAGTCTGATTTTTTACTTCTGCTGCACTCACACTATTACCGCTCAGCAACAAACTATGAGCGGTAAGGTATTAGAAATTGAATCAAAGATACCAATACCTGTAGTCAGTGTAGTAGACCTAAGAACAGGCAAATGGATACTAACTGATGAAGAAGGAAATTTTACACTAAACGTTTTCCCTCAAAATTTTGAACTACATTTTAAAATTTTGGGAAAGCAAGAATTGGTACTTACCAACCAAGAAGTGGATTCGCTCATTGGTCTTACTGTTTATTTAAAGAACAAAGATTTAAGGTTAGATGAAGTCACAGTAGTGGCAGATAAAAACAGTGGGAATATAGGTTCTGCTGTTACTCTTGATAAATATGCAATCAATCAATTCCAGTCATTTAGTTTGACTGAGGTACTTCAGCAACTCCCTGGGCAAACCATTACCCCTCCATCTCTCAATAGTACAAACATACTCAATCTTAGAACTGCAATTAGTAGTAATAGCAATGCTTTTGGAGTCTCCTATATCATTGACGATATGCAGGTTTCCAATGATGAAAATATGCAATATTATCATTCTACTGCTCTTTCGCCCAATCAAAATATTTCTACTGGGCTCGATTTAAGGACAATTCCTGCTAGCACTATTGAGAAAGTAGAGGTAATTGCAGGTATTCCTGATGCAAAATATGGGAACTTAACAACAGGGGTAATAAAAATAGATAAAAAGGCGGGAGTGTCCCCACTAACGGCATCAGTCAATCTAAGGCAAGGTACATCTTCTGTTAGCCTTAACAAAGGATTCAAGTTGAGTGAAAAACTGGGAAACTTAAACATCTCTTTGGATTATTTAAATGCTAATTTAGATCCTACTAACAGTTTAAAATCTTATAATAGAATTACATTAAGCAATATATGGAGTACACACAATAAGGCAAAAACGCTTAAAAACACCTTTTCAATAACACTATCCAAAAATCTGGATGATATTAAATACGATAAAGACAACGATGACGGAGGGCAGGAAGCCCAGTACAAAAAAGACAATAGTATTAGGATAAATAATCGAGCCAATTGGGCAATCGAATCGAAGTTTGTTGATCAGGCCAGTTTTCAAATTGGAGGCTCTTATGCTGCTCAAGAGTCTTATAGGCAGTCATTTATAAATAGTGGAGGAAAACTTGTTCCTGTAAGTTTAGAAACCGCACTCACCTCAGCAATCTATACACCTACTGCTTACCTTCAAATTGCACAGGTATTTGGCAAGCCTATTAATGCCAATTCAAGACTGGAACTTGCAAAAAACATAATAGGTAATTCTATAGATCACAAAATGTCACTAGGAATGAATGTCTCGTACAGTGACAATCTTGGGCAAGGAAAAATATATGATCCTGCACATGCTCATGCCCAAGTTTCTCTTTCAAATAATAGTAGCCCAACCTCATTTGGCATAGGTATCAGAGCCCTTGATTATGAGAAATATGTAAAACCTCAAGTGAACTTAGGTGCCTATTTTCAGGATAATATGAGCATACACTTCGCAAATGGAAAGCTGCTGAGAGCCAACATTGGGATTCGTTACAACCACCAAGTAGGGTTCTCTAGTTTTGCACCAAGGGTTAATATGTCCTGTGAAGTATCTACCAATGCAAAAATTCGAGGAGGCATTGGGTTAGCGCATAAATCACCTTCTTTTCCACAGCTGTATCCAGGCAATAAATACATAGATGTTTTATTAGCAGATTACAGAACCAACTATTACTCCTTCAACCTTGTACAAACCTATGTTAAAACGATTGAAAAAGTTGACCTCCGTCCCTATAAGATTTGGAAATACGAAATTGGAACAGACATAAACACCAAAGTAGGTAAGTTGGCGGTGACTGGTTTCCTCAATAAAACCTCTGGAGCGATAACCTCCGAAAAAATTAGAGAACTAGTCGATTTACCGGAACTAGCATTTACATTCACTGACGACCAGACCCCGCCCACCTATACAATAACAGGCTATACTCCTTTTATTCTCTCTTATAATCTGTCCAAAAATGCAAAGTATACCACTGATAAAGGAATTGAGTTTTATTTTAATTTTAAAAAGATAAAAGCAATAAATACTTCATTTAGTCTCAATGGAATGTATGTATATACTAAAGAATATAGTACTATACCTTATATTGATGAGACCTCAAATCCATTAGAAACAGAATATCTTTTCGGGTATTATGAACATATCCCTACTATCTCCGATAAACTAAGCCTTAGGCTAACAATTACCCATCATATACCTTCTATTGCCTTATTAATCTCACTTACAGCCGAACAATTTACACGAACGGGCTCATACGCCAGCTTTAGGAGTATGTATCCTTATGCATACATGAATAGCCAACTAGAATATTTTCCTATCGAAGAAGGCGATAGGAATAACAGCGAATATACAGAGCTTTTCCTTTCTCCCAGTTCCAGTGAAGATAATATCACACCAGCTTATCACAACTTTCATTTAAGAATTACCAAAGAGATGCAGAACGGGCTAAACATGTCGTTCTATTGCACTAATTTCTTGAATTACCTCCCCGAAATAACTTCGTCAAATGGATCTATGGATGAAAAAAATAGTGACGTGTCGTTCGGAGCTAAAATCAAATATACATTCAAATCAATTTAATAAAACCACCATGAAAAAAGTTACACTTATTTCTTTCATAGCTTCTCTTCTTTTAGTGACAAGCTGTCACGAAGAAGATTTTATCACTCCAGTGTCTCATACCGTTGCTGTTACTTTCGATGAAGCCTATGGCTCACTTACTTCAGAAGCTGCAGAATTAACATTGAATAATTTAGAAGATGGAAAGACGTATACTGCCACCACAGATGTTTCTGGTATGGCGATCGTGCAGATAGTTCCAGGAACATATAACATTACCGCAACCTTGCAGATGACAGCGGAAGAATACGAAACATTTTCAGGACAAAAAGTGGATACCGATGTGGCTTTTAATGCGTCATTGAGCAACGTTGTGATTAACGAGGCATCTAATGAAAATTCCGAGCTTGTATTGGTTACTGGCCGAATAGGCAATATCATTTTCAAGCAAATCTATTATACAGGTTCCGATACAAAGTTAGGGGCAAGCTATAGGGATCAGTTTTTTGAGGTGTACAACAATTCTAATGAAATTATTTACCTTGATGGGTTGTGTTTTGCCCAAATCAAAGGAACAACTTCAACTCCCTCTACATTGAAAGATTACCATCAGTCAAATGGGCAATACGATTGGAGCCAATCTATAGGTCAAGCAAAAGGAAGCAGCTCCAATACTGATTATATCTATGCCGATGAAGTATTGAGAATACCGGGTACGGGCGAGCAATACCCTCTTGCTCCTGGAGAAGGGGCTATTGTGGCTGGTACTGCTGTGAACCACAAAGCTCCTCTTACAGCAGTAGATAGCAAAGGAGAAACCGTTACGTATGAAGTTCCTGAGCCGGACAGGACTATTGACCTCAGTAATGCCCCCTTTGAAGCATATTACAGAGAATACCAAGAGGCGCAAGGAAAAAAATACTTGGCTTCAGATATTGATAATCCCAACGCAGTTAATCTTGATATTGTATTTAAGAGTTTTACAGGGCAAGACTTAATTTTGGATCCGAATGGTAGGGATGCATTTGCCTTGTTTTACGCAGATAATGATTTGTTAAACTCATGGGATGCCCTTCCACTTCCTAGTGTGAGTGCCGATAAATATACAGAAACAACTGTGACTTTTCTCCAAATCCCTAATTCAGTAGTGATTGATGCGGTAGAAGTTCAATATGTTGATCCAGCAAAAAACAAACCCAAAAGACTTGCCGATGTTTTAGATGCTGGTGAAATTGCTAGTATCCAAGGCAGGTATTCATCTGAGTCAGTCATTAGAAAAGTATCCAATACAATTGGTGATAGAGTAATTTATGTAGACACTAACAATTCTTCAGAAGATTTTGAAGTATTGTCACACCCGCAAGTAACAAATGAATAAAATAATCAAACAGGTTACAAGAACTCTTCTTTTGGTCATGTTAACGAGTAGTTGGCTTTATGCCAAACCTATTTCAGATACCTTAAGGATAACTCCCAACCAGTTGTTTTTTCAAGATATCCTGTCCTCTTACCAGTCGGCAGGATATACTCTTTCTTTTATTCCTGTAAAAGATTACTCTTTTTCGAATCTATATTATAAAATAGAAAGGGGTTCACTTAAAAAAGGACAAGAGCCCCTTCAAGAACAACGAATTGGGATTAAATCTGACGGATTGCGTAGAAATGAGAAAGTAAATTATTTTGGAGGTTTCCATATTTACAAAACATATATAGACCAGGTGGCATGGAACCTTTCCTATCTTTCACTTGATGACGGAATGATAGACGACCCGCTCTATTTTGTCGTTTCTAAACCTGCAAGTTGGAACAATCAAACCTATGAATTCACTGGAGGAGTGGATTTTCCCCTCAACAAAAAAATCACAATTACGTTAGGCTCAGACCTCAATTATTCCAATAAATACAGAACGGAATATGACCCTCGTGCTTCTATTACTTATAACAATCTTCTATTTGAAGGAGTGGCTACTTATCACAGGCGGCATAATCACTTTAGTCTTGGGACAAGTTATGGGTATTCCCATGTCAGAAATAATATAGGGTTTTCAAATTTAGACAAAAACAGACCTTCCAATTATGATATATATGTGAAATGGATGATAGGGTATGGCAATTTGCAGAATCCAACGGGAAAAGGTACTAACAGAAAACGCAAACTTCACTCAGTTAGCTTGGGTTATAATTTCATAAAGGATGATCGACATTTGTTGATCAATACAGTTTACAGCAACGCTAAAAATATAACATATAACGCTGCTATTAGCAAAGAAGATGAAGATATCATGGGACGATATGCGTCAAATAGCCTCAGCTATAATCTAACATTCTTACGTTTTATTAACTCACATAAGACGGTGAAGATCGGGATAGATACGTATATTTTGAGCGGAAAGAATCATTTAAATACCAAAGGAGGAAAAACTTATGAAGCCTCTAAGCAAAAAATAATATTATCGAGCTCTGTAAATAAGTTACGCAAAGGGTTGAACCAAAGCTTTGGAGTGAGTTTTAATTTTTTAAATACTATTCAAAGAGATGCATTGTCTAGTACGACCGTACAACTAACTCGACTACATGCAGAGTTATACGCTCAAAAAGAATTTAAGCCTTTTGCAAAAGTGATTTGCTTGCCTTCTCTCACATTTGGTTACCAACAGAATATTCAGAACAAATTAGTAGATGGAAACGATGGCTATTTGAAAACCATTGAAGATGACGATTATGCAGGGCTTTCACTTAAGGATTTTTATGATAATGTGGTATATCATGACCTCTACATAAATTCCCTCAACCCTATAACGGGTTCTCTTGGGTGCACCATTAGCTTTTTAAATAGCGAGACATTTAATACCTCAATTAAAATAGATGAATACGTTCAGGCTGCTTTTTCTGAAGAGCTATTTAGGTTTACGACAAACTTTTCCATTATTTTAGATTTTTAGAACAATGACATTGAAGAATACCCTTTTTTTACTTGCCATTTTTTTCTGGGCAATCTGTGCTTTCAGCTTCATACACACCCCTAAAGCAAGTAGCTATTCCATAGATGAATTGCGAAAATTATATAGTAGTGGAGATAACACTACTTGGCCCGAACCACTCCTCGATAGTGTAGTAATGCCATATTACCAAGAAATTGGGTCTTTGCCTGAAATGCAGTTTCCAATCAACAATCCTTTTAGCAAGGAGAAACTCAAACTTGGCAAAGCTCTTTTTTTTGACCCTAGGCTATCTAGCTCCAAGCAAATTGCCTGTGCATCTTGCCATGATTCTGAAATAGCATGGGGCGATGGCAGAAGATTTTCTTATGGGCATGATAGGCAGCTAGGCAAAAGAAATGCCATGACCTTGTTCAATATAGGTTACTATGACAGCTTATTTTGGGATGGAAGAGCTTCTTCATTAGAAGACCAGGTCCACTTCCCCCTTCAAGACTCGTTGGAAATGCAGTCCACTCCAGAAATTGCGGTCAAGCATCTCCAAGAAATAGAAGGGTACAAACCACTTTTCCAAGCTGCGTTTGGAGATACAAGCATCAACTTTGAAAAAATCAAAATGGCAATTGCTACTTTTGAGCGAAGTATCGTGAGTAGGAAAAGCAAGTTTGATCGCTTTATTGGAGGAGATAGCCTGCGGTTTACCGATCAAGAGGTTTGGGGACTGCACCTTTTTAGAACCAAAGCAAGGTGTGTAAACTGCCATCATTCTCCTTTGTTTGCCGATAATAAATTCCACAACACTGGCTTGTCGTATTATGGTAGAAAGTTTGAAGATCTTGGAAAATATAATGTGACCAATAATCCGTCTGATGTGGGCAAATTTAGGACTTCTTCTTTGAGGGAGATTGCTGTTAGCAAGCCATATATGCACAATGGATTGTTTCCTCATTTAGAAGGAGTGATTAATCTGTATAATGCAGGTATGCCTCATCCCAAAAGGAAACAACACCAATTAGACGACCCTTTATTTCCTACCACCACTGATCTAGTACAGGAACTGCACCTCGCTGACGAAGAACAAGAAGCACTAGAAGCTTTTCTCTTGACACTTTCTTCGAGGCAAGTACGGGAACGACCTCCTGCCTTTCCTCATTAACTACAACTTATAATTTACAGTTGAGATACAAGTAAAGAAAAATTGGAAAACTACATTGAGAAGTTGGAAATTGAGTATCCTATTCTGGTGAATAGAGACGAGGAGCAATGTGGAAAAAGTATGGCGTGGATGGCATCCCTCATTTTTTTATCATAGACCAAGAAGGGAAGATCAGCGATTATTGGAGGGGTTACCAAAAAGGTACGGTGGAAACGATTACCGAAGATCTTGACGGCGGAGTAGTACAGTAAAAGGATAGCTTTTTGCTATTTTATTATGAATACTTACTAAGCTCCTAGTCACAAGGTTTCATTTTTTTTCTTATCAAACCTCTGTTTTAACATAAATAAACATAGTGTTAAATTGTGTTATATGTTTAGTATAACTAATTATTTAGTTTATATTGCAGTGTAGTATTTAGTAAAAACAAACAAAACAATATTACAAATTTGGTTTAGCTCGAAATACTGTTTGTATTAATAATGTTAACGTTATCAATATTTAAAAACTCATGAAAATGTATAAACTCTCCATCATCGTTATCTTCTGCCTTATTGCAACGGTAGGAAAATCTCAGGATACACCCGCTCAAGAGCCAATTAAAGTCGTTGAATCATTCTTAGACAAAGTAGAAAAAAGTAAAACCATCAGCCATTCGAGTGACCAAGTTTGGTCAAGGATTGATGGGTTTGGTTTCGAAGACAATAATCATCATAAGGGAGACAGTAAATTTATGATAGTTCCTGATGATACTATTGGGGCTTATTGTTCATTTCATGCAACACATAAGTCTTTAAGTTATAAAAATAAAAAGCCAGTTGTATTAACCGGTAATTATAATGGGATCTCTATGTCAACAATTAACTACAATGATAGCACAGTCAACATCACAGACTTAAGTCAATATCCTTCTCAGAAGATATATATCACCACCTGGATGCTATATATGCATTCAGCAATGGATGTTTACAATATGATGAAAGAGAGCAGGGAGCTAGCTTACAAAAACTTATCATTTGTAAGCGACACAACTATTAATAATGAGAAGTGCGTGAGAGCTGTTCTTACTCAAAGAGACACTATTGTACAGGGAAAGCATTTGTTCAGTAAAAAAATCATTTCTATAAGCCCCACTACTTATTTGCCACGTCACACAATCACCATCAATCATACGGCAATGGGCAACCAAACTATAGAAACTTCACTGAGTAACTATAAACTCAATGAGCAGTTTGAAAGTGGAACATTTTCTTCAAATAATGTACCCGATGGATTTAGAAGGATTGATTACAGCCCTGTGAGATACGTCCCAACCTTAACGCCAGGTAAAGAAGCTCCTGGGTTTCAGTTATCCACTGTCCAAGGCGGTCCAGTTTCTCTGGCTTCCTATAAAGGAAAAGTTGTGCTCTTACAGTTTTCGGGGGTAAATTGTGGCTTTTGCCGAGCAGCAATTCCTGATCTCAATGACTTATATACAAAGTTTGATAAAAAACAGTTTGAGCTGCTGAGCGTGTACTCCGATGCAAGTAAAGCAAAATTGGAAAACTACATTGAGAAGTTGGAAATTGAGTATCCTATTCTAGTGAATGGTGAAGAGGAGCAAGAAAAGCAGGGGCTGTGGAAAAAGTATGGCGTGGATGGCATCCCTCATTTTTTTATCATAGACCAAGAAGGAAAGATCAGCGATTATTGGAGGGGTTACCAAAAAGGCACGGTGGAAACGATTACCGAAGAAATTGGGAAGATGTTGACGGCGGAGTAGAAAGTTGAGAATTTGTATCTTTCTAAAGAATCTATAGCCTTTCCAATTTTTGCGGAAAGGCTTTTTTTATTGCTTTCTCACCGAAATCCTTAGCTTCGCAGTTGAGAGCAATTTTATAAAATATATGAATGAAACTATTAATAGCATCCTAGAGGAAATACATCAGGAGGTATTGCCTTTTTTGGGGACTGGAAAGGTGGTGGACTATATCCCGATTTTGAACGAAGCTGATCCTAACAAGTTTGGGATGACCTTGATCTCCAATGACCGAAGGATTTATTCGGTAGGGAATGCGCAAGAATTATTTTCTATCCAAAGTGTTTCGAAAGTACTTACGCTTACCTTGGCCATGCAGCTTGGAGAAGAAAAACTGTGGAAGCGCGTAGGACGAGAGCCTTCGGGCAATCGGTTCAATTCTTTGGTGCAGTTGGAGCATGAAAATGGGAAACCTCGTAATCCATTTATCAATGCTGGGGCACTGGTGGTCACCGATATGCTCATTTCGGCACTGGACGATCCTAAGGCAGAAATTTTGGATTTTGTACGGAAGGTTTCCTGCAATTCTACTTTGGAATATAACTTCGAGATAGCCCAAGCTGAAAAGGAAATGGGCTTTACCAATGCGGCATTGGTTAACTTTATGAAGAGCTTTAAGAATATAGAGAACGATGTAGAAGAAGTGCTGGATACTTATTTTCATCATTGTTCAATTATGCTAAATACCGAAGATTTGGCTCGTAGTTTTATGATGCTTTCCAACCAAGGAAATATGAACTTTTGCAATGAGCAGATTATCAGCAAACGGCAGTCGAAACGGATTAATTCGATTATGGCGACTAGCGGTTTTTACGACCAGGCGGGGGAGTTTGCCTACCGTGTGGGGTTACCGGGCAAAAGTGGGGTTTCGGGGGCGATTGCGGCGGTGTATCCTGGGGACTTTAGCGTAGCGGTGTGGAGTCCAGAGCTAAACTCGAACGGAAACTCGGTATTAGGCATAGAGGCACTGGATAGACTCACTACGAAGCTTGAACTTTCTATTTATTAAGAGAAGTTGTCTAAAGTAAAACCTTTCGGCTACGAATGGTCTATTTTGTCCTATGCTTCTCCAATTTTTCCTTAAATAATCACAGAGAAAATGAATGAGAATTTTGAGATAAGAAATGCTACGGCAGCAGATGCGCCTTTGGTGTTGGACTACATAAAACGGTTGGCGAAGTATGAGAAAATGCTAGACGAGGTAGAAGCAACAGAAGAGCTGGTGATAAAGAATGTGTTCGAGAAAAAATATGCTGAGGTAGTAATTGCGGAATTGGATGGGAAGCCAGTGGGTTTTGCGTTATTTTTCCATAATTATTCCACGTTTGTAGGGAAGCCTGGGCTGTACCTCGAAGACGTTTTTGTAGATGTGGAGCACAGGGGCAAGGGTTTTGGAAAGAAACTGTTGGCACATTTGGCTCAGATAGCTATGGAAAGAGACTGCGGAAGGATGGAGTGGTCGGTACTGGATTGGAACGAGCCATCCATTAATTTTTACAAGTCACTGGGAACTGTTCCCATGGACGAATGGACGGTTTTCCGACTAGTGGGAGATTCCTTGAAAGACTTGGCTAAAGAATAATTTCAACGCCTGTGTTTAGATCATGTTTAAATTTTTGTGTAAACTGAAAATCAAGAGTTTATGGTTCTGGTTATATATTTCCAATTGAGTTTATCGGGATAAATGAATGCGGAAATATGACGTCAGGTTCATAAAATATTGGTTTTCAGGAAGCAAAATTTTAAATATGCTCTTATGTAAAAAAAAACTTATTCCAGCTCTGAGTAAAAAGAGAAAATGATAACATTTGAGAAGCTAGCACTAAAGGAAGCTGATTACCTGACATTGGAGGAATTGGGAGGGAAAGAGAAGGCACTTATCGGATTGTTGAAGTTGCTGAAGGGAAGTAAATTGGCGCTTAAACTTACTTTTTTTGAAAAGTTGCTGAATTATCTTCGGGTGATCGCTTTTTATATAATTGATAACAACCATCTGGTTATCAACTTTGAACAAGGGATTTCTCCGGGTAAAGAAAGTAAGGTCAACACTTTAGCAGAATTATTGCACCATCTAGGAATTGTAGAAATTGACAGGGGTTTTTATGTGATAAAGCCAGGTTATTTAGCCTTTGGAGTGGCAGAAAAAGTAGCAATTCGGTCGGCGGTATTACACGAAAGCCCCGTAGGTATGTTGCTTCGTAACCCTATATTTCAGCATATTATTGAAGATTTTCTCTTTGTAAGGAAACTAGTACGGAAATTCAGAAATGCATCTTTTCCACTGGATATTCCCCAGAAAAAGGCTTGGGTAAAGCTTTTGGAAAAAGGGCACTTGGACTACGAGGTAAGGCTAAGCGAAACGCTTTTTGAGCTTACTAAGTTACAAATCCCCAATAAAATTCCTTCGGTGTTTGATGAGAGTTATTACACCGAATCGGGTAGAAATGCCTTTAAGAATTTTACGCAGCATAGGTTTAAGAAGGTGTTGGATACCATAGGGAAGAAAGAAATGGAGGTGTTGGATGTAGGCTGCGGGTATGGCAATTACATTGATGTGCTGAAGCGGTGGTCGGGTGAGGTAAAAGTGAAGGGCGTTGAATTGCAAAAAGAGGTTTTTGAGGAAGTAAGTGCCCGTTTCACCAATGATTCATCGGTTCAGGTTTTTAATGAGAACATTTTCACCTTCGGTAAGGAAGAGACGTATGATTTGGTTCTGCTCAACTATGTCTTGTTTTATTTCTCTAAGAAAGAAAAGGTCAAGCTGTTTGAGAGGTTGAAGTCATTGCTAAAACCAGGAGGGAGCATTCTTATTTGCCAGTATTATTCGGGAATAGAAGGTTTAAAAAAAGAGCTTGCGGCGCAGCAAGGAGAGCTAAACAGCATCAAAAAAATTGAGATGTATTTCAGCAATAAGGTGTTGTATGCCAATTCGCTCTGGAACGAGTCGGCAAGTACCTTTTCCCAGGCAGAAAGGTGGGAGGAGTTTCAGGAAATCTTATCCCAAAACGGTTTGAAAATCAACGCGCTCACCCATGCCGATAAATTTTACTATTCCCTCTTTATAGAGGTCATTGCGGTTTAGTTGCACTATTCTTCCTCATAGGGAAGTGAAACGATAGAGTGAACCCTATTTCATATACCCATCTTCTACTATCTGTTCAGGCTGAATGGATATAAGCACAAATCCTTCGTGTTTTCTAACCTGTGGAGTGAATAAGGCACCTCTTACTAGAGGTGCTTTTAGGGTTATTTTTTGGTTTTTCATATACTGTTCTACCAAAGCATTACTGCTCCGCTACCGCTGGAAAAGGAAGAATAGAGCCTAAGCCTGAGCGTATAACTCCTGTTTTTGAATAACCTGACCGATATTTTCGAATTATACAGATAACCACTATCGTCGTCACCGGCTAGGTAAGTTTGTGTGCCATTCATGTCTTCAAATAGTACCATTACAGTGTCTACATTTCCAAAAGTTTGGATCGTATAGTCCCTGTTCTGAGGTGGCTTGATGGTAAAGTCTAGTTGTTCGCTAGGCTCTATTTCTATTTTTTGGGAAAGGAAAGGCTCTAGTAGTGGATCTTCTTCCACCGCTTTAGGTGGGTAAAACTTTCGCACCTCGCTGATATCCACTTCCGAAAGACCAGCTTCAGGAATAAGAGGTCTATTTTGGTACTCGGAAGGTTGGCGAATAAGCCCGGCATCGAACCAATAATGCATAATTGAATCGCGGTCCCAGTTGGAGCCTTCCACCGCTGCAGGGGATATTTTTCGGATTACATTGTGGTAGGTTTGCTGCCTGCTCCAGTTATTAGGCGAGCCTCCAAAATAGTTGTATACAGCATCCTCATCCCAAACGATACCCGCATTGGGATTTTGGTGCTCGTGTGGAAACCCGAGTGCATGACCAATTTCGTGGAGGGCGGTATCCTTGCCATACGGAGTAGTCAAATCCCAGCCAAAATTCATGGTGCGCTTCGCTGGATCTGGAACAAAATCAACAGCATCTCTACCAACATATGACCAAGAACCTCCAGGCTCAAAGCCAATTCTAATTTCAGCATCGTTAGGGTCGCTCACTTCTTCAAATACCAAACCGATGCCTAGGTCTTTCCACGTTTGAAAGGCATCTCTAACCGCTTGTTTTTGAGAGTCAAGCCCACGCCAGCTCGAGTTGTTTTCTAAAAAATGATAATGGAGGATGGTGTGATTTACCCATTTTTTTTCATTGTACCGCACCAATGATTGACGATTTGGATCGATGTTATCGTCTAACTTCCTTTCTGGTACCTGAGGAAGGTTACAGGTATCCAAAAGGTGTGGTTTTTCAGTGTCTTTAGCTTTCATGTTTTTAGATTAAAGAGTTACGAAAAGAGGCTAGTAATCCCAGTACAGTCGCTAAGAAGAAAGCTGGCTGTAGCGTAAGTTGGGTAATGAAATTGAGCTGGGGAAAGAGATAGTTGATACTCGGTTAATGTGGCAAGTAAGCAGTAATTGCAGATTTTGTAGCGTAAGTTTAATTAAGTGCCATTTATATACAGGTGAGCAGTCGTGTTTCAAATTAAGTATTTAGCAGCTATAGAGCAAGTACTTTGGGTGAAAGAAGCTGTATAGAAGAAAATGAGTTGTTTTTCATTCTAGTACATGCCAAAAACGAAAATACCCTCGGACGGTGGCGCACAGCTCGAATGAATTATCTCCAAGGTAGAAGGTTAGCAATGTTATATATGAATCACAGGCAACGGGTATTTTTTGTCAGGTATTAAGGTTTTCCATAAAAAAAGGATCATGTTGAAGCATGATCCTTTTTGATAATTTATCTATATGGATGAATTAGGTATTTTTATGCGCTTTAATCTGTACTAATTCTTCTTCCAGCATCGCTATTTTTTCCAAATACTCCTGCTCCTTGCGAGCCATGGATTCTTGGGTAGCTCTCAATTCTTCTACATTCTGGCGCATCTCATGCTCTTTTTCCATCAGCTCGTTGGACATCAACCTCGACTGGTCAAGCAATTTCTTAGTTTTCGAATTGACTTTGGTGGTGCTTATAGTAGAAGCTATATCTGCTCCAGCGCTTTCCAAGAAGTTGATTTCATGTTTTTCAAGCTCCTTAAAAGAGGCTATTTCAATGATTCCTTCTACTTTGTCACGCATTTTCAATGGCATGATCAATACATTTTTAGGAGTAGCTTTGCCAAGCCCAGAAGTGATGCTTACATATTCTTTCGGTATTTTTTTGAGGTAAACAGGTTTCCCTTCTAAGTAGCTCTGTCCGATAAGTCCCTCTCCTGGCATAATCACTTTTTCCATGAATTTTTGCCTGTTATATGCATAGCACGATTTCAGTTCTATCTGGATTTTTCCTTCTTTTTCTTCACAGATATAAAGCCCTCCTTGGTTCACATCAAGGTATTTTACTACCCCTTTGAGCAGCGCCCGGTACATTTTTTCAGGATCATCTGTGCTTCGAAGCATGACGTTTAGTTCAGCCAATCCTTTGGTAGCCCAGTTTCTTTTGGCTTCTTCCCTCCTCGAAATTTCTACTTCTTCAAGGGTTTGTTTCAATTCAACTTCTCTATTATTGAGCGAATCGTGCTTGGCTTGGGCTTCATCGAGGAGCGAATCGTTTATCTTTTTATATTGGATGTTCAAACGAGTAATGAATATGGACGAGGTTAGCAAAATGGCAACCAATAGAATTACATCGTCGAGAGCGGTGTTTTTGTAATTAGAGACAATCCCTAGTTGTTCACTTCCCACCGAAAACATTTCACATATATTATCGAAGAAAAAGCTGATGGATAGGATGAGTATAATAGCCGAAAACATCCTTTTTTTCTCGTTTAGCATGAAGACCGTAAGAGGGAGGAGGATAGTTGCGGCTATGAGTAACCTTGAAGATGTATAATGGTAAGCTTCTATTCGGGTAGGATTACTGATTTTACTAAATACATTGATAAACATAAGACCAATTGCCGGTGCTATACTTACTAAAAATCGAGAAAAACTGGTTAATCCCGAATAGTTCATCAGCAAGACAAACACCCCAATAAATCCAACACCCAGAATAGGTATAGGTGTATAAGAGCTTCTTATCAAAAATAACGAAGAAAAAATAGTCGCGGCCACTACCATAAACACCCCAAACTGGTTGGAAAGAATCACCCGCTTATAAAGCTGGAAATTCATTTCTTCTTTCACGCCCAATCTGGCAATAGAGTTCAACGATTTTTTGATTTTATTCATCAGAGTTTAGTGTTAATAAGATATTCTATTAAAACTTCATGAGTGTTTTATAGTATAATGGTTTTAGTATTTTTTCAAAAATGACCTATCGATTAGCCTATTCCTTTAAGTAGAGGATTTATTGTAATATGCTATCGAGCTTCTGTTGTAGATTGTCCTTGTTCGAGTAAAGCTATCCTCTCCAAATACTCTTGCTCTTTTCGGGCCATCGCTTCTTGGGTAGCTCTCAATTCTTCTACATTTTGTCTCATCTCATGTTCCTTTTCCATCAGCTCATCAGACATCAGCCTCGACTGGTCAAGCAAATGTTTTGTTTTGGCATTTATTTTTGCTGCACCTATGGTAGATGCAATATCTTCACCTACACTTTCCAAGAAGTTGATTTCATGTTTTTCAAGCTCCTTAAAAGAGGCTATTTCAATGATTCCTTCTACTTTGTCACGCATTTTCAATGGCATGATCAATACATTTTTAGGAGTAGCTTTGCCAAGCCCAGAAGTAATGCTTACATATTCTTTCGGTATTTTTTTGAGATAAACAGGCTTTCCTTCTAAGTAGCTCTGTCCGATAAGCCCCTCTCCTGGCATAATCACTTTTTCTATGAATTTTTGCCTGTTATATGCATAGCACGATTTCAGTTCTATCTGGGTTTTTCCTTCTTTTTCTTCACAGATATACAGCCCTCCTTGGTTCACATCAAGGTATTTTACTACCCCTTTGAGCAGAGCTTGGTACATTTTTTCAGGATCGTCGGTGCTACGGAGCAACGTGTTCAATTCAGCCAATCCTTTAGTAGCCCAGTTTCTTTTGGCTTCTTCCTTTCTTGCTATTTCTACTTCTTCAAGAGTTTGTTTTAACTCAACCTCTCGAGTGTTCAACGTCTCATTTTGCTTTTTGGCTTCGACTAACAGCTCGTTGTTCATCCTTTGGAATTGGGTATTGAGGCGAGTAAGAAAAGTATATGAGCTTATAATCACTATAAATACTACAGTTACATCATCTACCGCACTTTTTTTGTAAATAGATACGATACCCAGTTGCTCGCTACCTACGCCAAAATACTCACAGATCGGGTCGACTCCCAAGGCTACACATCCCAACACAAGTGCAGCAATAGCCATTTTCCAAATTTCTTTGGTACTAAAAACGGTAAGAGGCAGAAGTACCGTTACTGCTATTAATAACCTGATGCTGGTGTAATGGAAGCTCTCAATTACCTCAGGTGTATTTAGTTTTATATTGATATTCAAGGCAAGGAGTGCCAAGCCAGGGGCTATGCTTATGACAAAGCGGGAAAAGCCTGTAAAATTGAAATGGTTTAGTAAGAAAATTAAAAAACCAATACATCCAAGTCCTGCCAAAGCAACTGGGAGAGGATTACCCCTTGCTATGTACAATAATGTAAAGATAGATGTGGCAACAATAATGGTCATGGCGAAATAATTGGAGAGCATGACCCTTTTATAGATTTGGAAATCTTCTTCTTTATCTACTCCTGTATTAGATAACTTATCAAAGAATGCTATTAGTGACTTTTTCATTAAGGTTCAGATTAATGTTATTTGCCGTTTTAAGTGCGAATAGGCATTAATATAAAGTCTTAAAAGCCCTAAAATTATGTAAAATAGATACTTTATTACTTAAAGAGAAAAGGCGTTTATTAACTGTTGAGCTCAATGAATTTATCTACGTGGATATTTTTGCCCATTACTATCAGCATATCGCTGGGTTGGAGAATGGTATCGTCTTGGATTTTGTGCACCAAATGCTCGGCTATTGTGGGGCGTCCCTTCATATTTTCCTCAAACTGCCTTTTAATAGTTACCATCACTAGCTGGTATTTGCCCGGAAGGTTCAATTCACCTACGGTTTTGTTTACAGCTTTGCGAGGAACTTGAATTTCGGCAATTTCATAGCCATCGGGAAGGGGAAGAAAGGCTTTCATGGTGGGCTTGAGGAGCATTTCTGCTACCATCATGCCCACTTCATCTTCTGGGGAAAGGATTTCCTCTACGCCCAGTTTTTCTAAAATGATCTTTTGCTCTTGGCTCATCGCACGGGCAACTATCCGCTTTACATCAAGCTCCAGCAATAGCACAACGGTAAGCAGCAGGCCTTCTATGTTTTCACCAATAGCTACCAGCACTGCATCCATTTCCTGAATACTTTGGGTGCTAAGGGCTTTTATGTCGGTAGAATCGAGGGCTACCGCATAGGTTACATCGTCTTTTATTTGCTCAACCCGTTCTATATTTCTATCAATAGCCAACACTTCTGCGCCCCGCAATGTCAATTGTTTGGCTACTCTAGTGCCAAACTGCCCCATTCCTATTACCGCAAACTTATCTTCCATTTAGCTTATTTTAGATTTGATGAACGAAGTAATCACTTCTAGAGAATTATCGCAAGATAAATGATTATTGACAATAAAATCGGCATCGCCCTTGTGTGGCTCGATAAACTTTTTGTAAGAGGGCATCACGTGGTTTTCAAAGCGGTATAGTACATCTTCCAAGTCATATCCACGTTCTTTTTGGTCCCTATCTATCCTCCTTCTCAGCCTTATGTAGTCATAGGTTTCAATAAAAACCTTCAAATCAATTTGCTTGGCTATTTCTGTATAATGCAGGACAAAAATCCCTTCTACTATTACTACAGGGCTGGGCTTAAAAGTGAAGATTTTAGGTTTTATCTGAGGATTATTGAATGTGTATTCCTCTTTCACTACTTCTTCCCCCGCTTTTATTTGGGAAATATGATCGGCAAAAAGTGCCCGATCGATGGACTCTGGTGTATCAAAGTTCTCAAATCCTTTTATGTCACGAGGTTGCTCGCTCCTTTTTCTATAATAATTATCTTGAGAAATAAGGGTGACTTTTTCGTCGCCAACTGCCTCAAGGAGCTTTTGTAGGAAAAAAGTTTTTCCTGAACCACTGCCTCCAGTGATGCCAATCAGATAGGGCTGTTTCATTACGGTTTATCTTATGTGTAGTTTTAATGACCGCAAAGTTAAGGATGGAAGGGAATAATAGAAACTTTGATAATGAAAGAGCGATGTAGTCGTACTAATGAGATAAATATTGTTTTAAAAAGTAGAATCCTATTTTTTTGCGTTTGAAGATTAGAAAGCTCTTAGATTAATTTAGCTTTGGAGCTCCAAGATTGACCTAACCAAGATTTTTGCCAATGCAAATTGCTACAAAAGTTAAAGAAGTATCGCACTTTTTTCATATTGGCATATGGAAAATGGATGTTGTGCACCTGCCTGTTTGGAAGAAGTTTTTGGTACAAGCTTTACAGATTATTCTGCTTACTTACCGTAGCCTTATCAAAAAAGATATTGCTATTCGCGCTTCTGCGCTCACGTATTATTCCCTACTTTCGGTGGTTCCCCTCATTGCCATGGCCTTCGGTATTGCCCAAGGTTTTGGGTTGAAAGATGCTCTAGATAGGCAGCTAATAAATATTTTTGCCGGTCAAGAAGAAGTACTTGCACAAATGCGAGGCTTTGCCAATTCCATGCTGGCCCGCACCAAAGGGGGGATCATTGCTGGTATCGGTTTGGTAACGTTGATCTATTCGGTACTAAAGCTGATGAACCACATTGAAGATGCCTTTAATCATATTTGGGAAGTATCCAAACCAAGAAGCTTTTATAGGAAATTTACCGAATACACTACTTTTTTCACCATCGTGCCTATCATTTTTATTCTTTCGAGTAGTATGACGGTAGTAGTAGCTTCACAAGTGCGTGAAACTACAGAGCGATTCGACTTACCTGTTTTTGTTGACCCCATCATCCAAAGTATTTTGGGAATATTTCCCCTCACGCTTATTTGGATTTTGCTGTTTATTGTGTATCTCATTATGCCCAACACCCGAGTGCGGATTCGTTCTGGGCTTTGGGCTAGTTTGTTGGCAGGTACAGCTTATCAATTCACCCAATGGATATTGCTCGATTTCCAAATTGGTGTAGGTAGGTACAATGCCATCTATGGTAGCTTTGCCGCCATTCCTATTTTCCTTTTGTGGTTACAAATTAGTTGGATGATTGTATTATTTGGCTGTGCCTTTTCCCATGCCCACCAAAACATCAAAAAGTATAGCTTTGAAAAAGAGGTAGATCAGATAAGCCACGGTTCACGGATGCTAGTTTCATTATTGGTTATCCATGCACTTATAAAGAAATTTTCCGAAGGAGCTCCACCCGTCACTCAGGAAGAGCTGGTTGAAGAGCTTGAAGCACCCGGCAGCCTTATCGATAAATCTATCAAAGACCTTTTGGCTTGTCAACTTATTTCAGAAGTGTTGTTGCCAGAAGACATAGGGGTTGGTTATCAGCCCGCAAAAGATATTAATAGGCTTACTGTGAGTGAAGTAGTGTTGGCCATAGAACAGTATGGACCAGATAGCTTGGAAATACCACAAAATGAAACTTTCCAGCAAATAGTAGGTTCGTTGGCTGAGTTTAAGGGGCAAATAGAAGGTTCTAAAGCGAACAAATTAATAAAAGATATTGACTGATTCTACACGCATTTTATGAAACAAAAACTGCTTTTTTTATTGTTGCTTTTAGCTTCAACTTCGGCTTTTGCACAGCTCGATAATCAACTTTTTAATTACAAGTTTCCCGTAGATTCAGGCAGAAGTGAAGAGCTGCACGTTGAGCTCAATAGCTTTGGATACTTCAAAAACAATGAATTTTTCAACCAGATAATAGAAGGGTATACGCTCTTTGGCTATCAGTTCAACCCACGGCTGAGCTACCAACCTTCGCCCCATGTGTACCTTTCGGTAGGGGCTTTTTTCCAAAAAGATTTTGGGAACGATGATTTCACCCAAATCCAGCCAACTTTCACCTTCAAGTACCAAAAAAACAACTTTGCTCTCATTTTTGGCAACTTGGAAGGCGCACTGCACCATGGGCTCATCGAGCCACTTTTTGACTTTGAAAATGTGATTGATAACCGCTTGGAAAACGGGCTGCAATTCCTGTTCGACAAACCTCGGTGGAGCATGGATTTGTGGGTAGATTGGCAAAAGATGATTTATGAAAACTCTCCTTTTCAGGAAGAAATAGGTGGTGGGCTCAACTTCCATTACCATCTTTTGAGTAACGAAGGGTTAAAACTAGATGCCGAATTGCAATACACAGCTTTCCACCGAGGGGGGCAAATCAATCAACCTGGCTTTCCCATTCTCACTGTTTCTAACCTAGCCCCAGGGCTTAGTTTTGAAAAAGAAATGAACGGCTCGTTTGTAGAAAAAATAGGGGCAAGTGCCTACTATACGCTCTACTCTAACGATGCCGATTCTTCAGCAGGTTTTGCTTATGAAAGTGGCAGTGGAATTTACCTCAACGCCAGTGCCAACTCCCGCATTTTTGATATAATGCTCAGCTACTGGTTGGGTGATAGCTACCAAAGCGTGATGGGCGGGCCGCTTTACCAGTCGCAGAGCTTCCGCCCCGAAGAGCCCAACTACACCGAGCAGCAGCGTTCGCTTCTTTTCATCAGGCTAATGAAAAATATCCATCTCGGTGAAGGTACGGATATTTCCATCCGCCTGCAACCTTACCTCGACCTAGAAAACGACCTTTTTGAGCATTACATGGAGTTTTACCTCCACAGCAACTTGGACTTTTTTATTGCTAAATTGAAAAGGAGGTAGGGAAAATAGAGATTTTCAGTTCACCTTCCCCAAAAACTTCCAATCTAAAAAAACTGCCAAGGAAATTCCCAACGTATAACCTACCAAGTCGCTCCATTTGAAGCCGAAGCCGAGCACCAACCCAACCAACTTGATTTGCCGAAGTTCGTTTAGCCACTCCGCTTGGTAGAGTTGGGAAAGTTCAGTGCAGAAAGCAAAGAGAAGTGCTGCGGCAAATTTCCGCCGGATTTCACCACCAAAAAGTAAGGAAATAAGAAAATACACCAGCATCGCCCACAAAAAATCGCCAGCATAAAGGTTGTACCACTCAGGCAAAAACTCCGCCCACATGCGAGTAGGGAAGCCCAAGGCAAATACCACGAGTATGGCGAATAGGTAGTTTTTACGTGTAAGGATTTTATGTAAGTATGAAATCATATATTTTAAAACCCAAAGAAATCATTTTATACATTGCATTTTAAATAAATGAGTGTTTTTGTTACGTTCATTTTTCCACTCTTTAAGTACTGCTGACGATTGCTAGCGGTCCGCCGTTGCGGTTGCGGGTTACTGGTTTTAACAAATAAAACTCCTGACTCAAACTAATTAACTATCTGAATTACTATGTTTTACCTTTAAACAAGGCTTGCTTTTTTTTAAAAAATTACCAATAAGTAACAATCAGCGGTTGTCATAAACTGACAAAAGGCTTAAAAAAAACGTTCGCAAACTTAATCTACAGTGTATTTTATCCCCATCATCAAATTATCGCTTCATCAGAATTATTTTCCTCCATCCCCAAACAAGCGGCAACCACACCTACCGAAGGAGCAATCAACACGCCCAGTATAGGAATAAAGAAAAGTAAAGTAAAAGCCATTCCATTGCCCAAGGCAAAGCTTTTGTAGGTTTTTCGCTGGGCTTTTAGTTCTCGCATGCTATACTTTTTGTACGAAGCGGACAGGTCGAGCATGGAAAGTCCTACAAAATAGGATTGGACCAAAAAGATGATAACTGCGGTAAATGGAGAGAGTAGGGGAATAAACAGAGACAAAATTAGAATCAACAAAACAATGGCTGTTTCCTTTAAAAAAAGCAGCAGTGCATCCCAGGTTCCGAGTAGAATTTCCTTGGCAAAAGGTACAAATTCGAAAGCTTCTTTCTCTTTTTTTCCATGTAAAACTTCGCCTACTTTGTCCGCTACCAAACTCAGGATAGGGGACATTACATTGAGCATAAAAGATTTGTACAGCAAGAAAAAGAACAGCAAGGTAATAGCCCTTACCAAAAAGGAAACAAGTCCTGCCAAAAAATCTCCAACCCAACTGCCCTCCAATTTGGCTAAAATCCATTCGGTAAGTGGAGTGGTGACATCGGGTGCGAAAATAAGAGCAATAACAAGTAACGCTATAAAAATGGAAAGGCTTATGAAAGAAGGCAACAGCACCGCCTTCCATAAGCGGTACTGATTGATAAATGTAACTGCCTTAAAATAGCTGAAAAAGCCCGTTTTGAGTTGTTTTAACATTTAAAGATTTTCTTTTATATACTTAAAAACCAACTCCATCTGTCGCTTCACCTGCGACGAATAGGCGGTGTAATGGTTCTGCATGTAGGAGAAAACCAGTACTTTTCCTTTGTCTGTTACCAAATAGCCGCTTAGGCAATGGTTGTTGCTGAGCGTGCCCGTTTTCGCATGGATGTAGGGGCGGTTAGCCTTGTACCAATTCTTGATCGTTCCTGTTTGCCCACTGGTGGGCAAGTAGTCGAACAAGGTTTCGGTGCCCACTTTTTGGTAGAGCCTTAGCAGCAAATCGACCGTGGTGCGAGGGGTGAACATGTTGTAGCGGGACAGTCCCGAGCCATCCACCCAAATGGGCTCGTCGGGGAAATCTGCCATCAGGCTATCTGCGGCAAACTCAATTGCCCGCTCCGAGCCGAGTGTGTCGGAGAGCATTGCCGAGCACATTATTAGGATTTGCTCCGCCAAGAAATTATCGCTTTCTTGCAGCATTTTGCGGTACATGGTATCCGCTGCTTGGCTGTACAGAATTTTTCCATTCATGGGTACAGGGCTTTCATAAATTTCCACTGGTCGTTTGAGTTTTTCCTCCAATATCCCTGCAAATACCTCGTCTGACCACATAAAAGGGCGGAAGATTTCTTCACCCGAAAGGAAAGTATCGGCTTTGGCTAGGTAGGTAAATTTATTGCTAAACTCTTCCCGTTGGATTACTCTTTCATTTTCCCCTTTTTCCCGATACCTTTTATTCACCTTAGCCTCAAAATAGGAAGGACTTATCTTCAAAGAATCCTCGTCTCCTTTTAGCTCAAATACAGCATTGTTGGCGTGGATAGGAAACGGGGCGAGTTCCGAGCTGTAATAAGTGTTATAATCGTCCCAGCTCCAGCCTGCCCCAAATCGTCCTTCATCGAAAGGTGTGTGGCGGTAGAAAAGCTTTCCTTTCCAGCCAGCTAAGAATTTGAGGGCAGTAGAATCATTAAAATCGGGATTGAGTAACAGCGGGTAGCCAGTTCCCCAGAAAATGAGCGAATCGCCGCTGGTTTCGTACTTGAGAGCGGGTAGGGCATTTCCCAAAATATGCGTAGCGGTATAATAGGTATAAAGTTTCGTATTAGAAGCCGGGGTCATGTACTTATCCGCATTCCGCTCGTAGAGCACCTCGCCGTTGGCTGGGTCTATCAACATAAAACCCGTGAAACTTTGGTTCAATACGCTGGCAGTATCTAGTAATTGATCGATTTTGCTCTTGCTTAGCTTTTGCGCAAAAGCGAGCTGCCAACCAAGTAGGCAGGTAAGAAATAGAGTGGTTGTTCTCAATGTGAATAGTTTTTTGTGGTTA
This sequence comes from Flammeovirgaceae bacterium SG7u.111, assembly GCA_034044135.1. Classification (NCBI taxonomy): domain Bacteria; kingdom Pseudomonadati; phylum Bacteroidota; class Cytophagia; order Cytophagales; family Flammeovirgaceae; species Flammeovirgaceae bacterium SG7u.111. The sequence continues at coordinate 956,136 of CP139021.1, forward strand.
CCTTATCTCAAGCTAAAATAAGTATGTTCTGGTGAAAACTGGTCGGAATGGGTAAAATATTGGGGAAACGAGGCTAGAAGGCATAAAAAAATGCCATGAACGACAGCTCATGGCATTTTTTTATGCAATGGAGAACCTAAATTACTTATCAATAGACCCCATTACACGAGACATAAACTCGTTGAGGGCTTCTTTTTCGGTTTTCCCTTGTTTTATCAGTTCCCGTACTTCCAAAGCGCCGTGCATGTTGGAAAGCATTTCCCCCAACACATCTAGCTCTTCGTCTTTGATGGCTTCGCTCTCGGTGATGAACTCAAGCAGCTCTACCGCTTCTAGCACATAATCTTGGTCGTTCTCTTTAATGAACTCGTGGATATGCTTAATGACTGGTAACCTCATCGACTAATTCTTTTAAAGATTCCACTTTGTTTGTCTGAACTTGTTTCACGAGCTTACCTTTTTTGAAAGCTGCGAATGTTGGTAAGTTTGTTACCGAAGCCAATTGCCTAGAGTTAGGGTTTTTCTCTGCATCGATAATTACAAACTGAGCATCGGCATGTTCGTTACCCATTCTTTTGAACTTTGGCTTCATAATGCGGCAGTTTCCGCACCATCCTGCTGAAAATTGTACAACTACAGTTTCATTGCTGTCGACTACTTCTTGTAAAGTGTCAGTTACTAATTCTTGGAACATAGCTTTATGATGTTTGAATGATGTATTAAAAAATTTAGTTGGCTTATGTGTTGTTGAAGGCAACCAAAGTTACAAACAACAACACTTTATTTAATATTTTTTCAGATTAATGTGCACTTAAATATTCTGCAACACCACTTCTATTTGCATTCATTGCCTCTTTTCCCTCTTCCCAGTTAGCTGGACATACTTCGCCGTGCGACTGAACGTGAGCATAGGCATCTATCAATCTCAAGAAATCATTTACATTTCTTCCGAGTGGCATGTGGTTGATCCCTTCGTGGAATACCGTTCCCTCTTCGTCTATCAAGTAAGTAGCTCTGTAAGTCACGTTATCGCCTACTTTTAGCTCAGCACCTAGCTCTTCGTCGTACTTATATTCATGAACATCTAATATGTCTAATACCTCAGAAAGGTTACGGTTGCTATCAGCCAAAATAGGGTAGGTAACACCTTCAATTCCGCCGTTGTCTTTTGCAGTGTTCAACCATGCAAAGTGAACTTCGGGAGTGTCGCAAGACGCGCCTATTACCATGGTGTTCCTTTTTTCAAATTCGCCCATTGCTGCTTGGAAAGCGTGTAGCTCCGTTGGGCATACGAACGTGAAATCTTTTGGATACCAAAATAAAAGTACTTTCTTTTTATTCTTTACTGCTTCTTCAAAAACATTGAGCTGGATGGTATCGCCCATTTCACTCATTGCTGGTACTGTTATGTTAGGGAATTTTTTTCCTGTAAATGCCATGATTCAATATTGTTTGTTGTGTTTTCAAAAGATTACAATGCAAATGTAAAGGGTAATTTTGTTAGATTTGAATCAACTTTTCTATGTACATGTTAGATAAAATCTATAATGAACTTCCAACAGCTTACCTACATCATTGCAGTAGATAAATACAAACACTTCGCCCAAGCAGCAGACAACTGTCACATTACCCAAGCTACGCTCAGCGCCATGATCAAAAAACTTGAGCAGGAGTTAGGCTTGGTTTTGTTTGACCGAACCCGTCAGCCCGTAAAAACTACCGACGAAGGCTTGCAAGTAATTGAGTTGGCTAAAAAAATCCTCTTCCATCAGCAGGAAATGCTTGACCTGAACCAAACAACCGTTTCTGAGATCAGCGGAGAGCTGCGTTTGGGGATAATCCCCACTGTAGCCAATTCCTTATTACCGCTCATCTTGCCCTCCTTGCTTCACGATTTTCCAGCGCTGCACCTCAAAATAGTAGAGGTAACCACAGAAGAACTCAAGCAGCAATTGATTTCGGAAAAGGTGGATATTGGGATTATGGCGACTCCTTTGGAAGACGAAATGCTAGAAGAAAACATTCTGTATTACGAAGCGATGATGGTGTATGGGATAAGTGGAGATAAAAAATATATCACCCCAAAAGAGATTCAAAACCAGCGAATTTGGCTATTAGAGGAAGGAAATTGCTTTCGCAACCAAAGTGCGACCATTTGCAACATCAAGGAGAAATCCAAAGCCCCAAGCAACCTCAGTTTTGAGGGCAGCTCCTTCGATACGCTGCTCAACCTTACCGATAGGTTTGGGGGCTATACGCTCGTGCCCGAGTTGTATTACAACCTCATGCCTGAAGAGAAAAAGAAGAAAACCAAGAATTTTGAACTACCCATCCCTGTTCGGGAAATTAGCTTGGTCTACCACCGTCCCTATGCCAAAAAACGAAGCATCGACTTGCTTTCGGAACACATCAAAAAACTGGTGAAAGGGCAGCTAATGACCGAAAAATACCCTGCTAAGGATTTGGCTATTATTGGGATTTGATTGGAGGTTAGAAAAAATGGTAGAGACGTATGCAATACATCTCTACCATTTCTATTATACACCACTTTTGTAGAAACTTCAGCGATGGGGGCGTCTCAAAACGACCCCATCGTTCCGCTGTTAGCTAACGGGTTTTATTGCGGCGGCAATAGAAGGACTAACTTCCAACCTCTAGCATCTAATCCACTAAAACCTACTCAACCCTACTTTTTACTTCTATCTCGTAACTTGCTGTGCCTGCTACACCTTCTTCGGACAGACCTTCTACGCTGATGCTGTAGTTGCCTGTGTCGTCGGAGGTAAAGAAGCTGATGGTGGCATTTCCTTGCTCGTCGGTTTGCACGCTTGGGTTCCAGTAGAGCGTATTCCTGAAGTCAGGGATTCGGCTGTCCAAATTGCTTTCGTTGTAGCTTGGGCTGTAAAATTCTCGCTGAGGCTCTAAAGCATTTATGTACACCCTTTTTGCCGACTCGGGCAACTCCAATTCACCTAGGTCGCCTTTTTTGGAAACTACATGCAGCAGCCCTCCAAAGGCATATTTGTTGAGGAAAAAAGATTTGCGGTACACTTCCAGTTTTCCCAGTTCTTTGGTATTGAAATCTTGTACATCGGTAAAGCGGAAAGCAGGTACACCATCAATGAGCACGAGCGGAAGTTTGTCAATGAAATCATTCTTATCATAATCGAAAATAGTGAATTTCAATCCTCCTTCTGTCTTTTTTCGGTACACGCCCTTAGCTATTTCCCTCAAAATCTCGTCCATTATTGGAAGTAGGTGGTACCTCGACATGTCGTACACAGAATGTGCTTCATCGTAAAAATGATGGTTGAGGTATTGGGTTTCCTTGTCATGCTCCTTGTTAAAAAAGTAGGCGTCTTCTATCTGCTCGTTGAGAAAAATAGTATTGAGCTTTTTAATTTCAGAGCTAGGAAGTGCATAAGGTGTTTTTATCGCATCAATTTTTCGTGTATCGTAAAAATCATCTATCTCTATTTTGGTTTGGTTGGTGGTATCATTCATGAGCTGGATGACCAAGTCTTTTTCATTATACACCCCATTCACCACAAAATAAAACTTGCCATCTTCTTGAGTGCGCTGCAACTGAACCATTGCTTCTTTTCCCGCAAAAGCGAGGAATACCATGCGGTTCTTGGCAGGCTCTCCCGTTTCCCTTTCAGTTATTTTTCCACTCATCACCCAGCCGTTGTATTCGGGGACATGTGCGTTTTTCTCAATTTCTCCGTCAAGTACATCTTCCCAAGCAAACCTCCTCCAGCCATGCGTCATCATCACCATGTCCATCATTTCACTTTCCGATGCACCATCCTTAAGCAATTTTGCAGCAGCACCTGCATCTCCCTTTAGGTCTGAACTGAGGTGTAGGTAAGAAGTAATATCATCATTTGAAAAATTGTTGCCCACCCTTTTGGCTACCGAAAGGGCAAATTCTCCGCTAAGGGGAGTGCCCTCCGCACTTTTGGCGCTTAGGGTAATATCCACCTTTTTTCGGGTAGAAAATGACGCCTTGTTGGCTTCAAGCTCAAGTGCCATTGTGCTTGGTTGTTTGAACAGCAAGCGCTCCGCCACAGGCTTCAGAGACGCATCGAACACCGTAAGCTGGTTGATGCCTTCGGCAAGTTCTTTTTCAGTGATTGAAAGATTAAGGTTTTCCCCTACAAAAAGGCTTTTGTTATAAACAAGTTGGTGTTTGTTTTGGATGATGAGGTAATAGGGTTTGTTTTCGTAAGCTGCATTTGCCTGCAAAGCTAGTTTCCATTTATCAGTTCCATCCTTTTTCACTGACAGCACTAGCCCTTTGTCCAAGGGTTTTGGGAAGGAGAATTCAAATTCTTCGCTGTTTTTCGATTTTGCGTACACCACATAGGAGTTGCCAGCCTTTGGGGTAAAGCCAAACGTTCCATAGCCGTTTTCCGAACTGAAATTTGCAACGGTATCTAGCCCATTGGCAATTACCATCCCGCTCACATCGCTGGGCTTGCCCGAACCTAGCACAGCCTTGAAGGCTACCGTAGATGTAAGCCCTTCTACCAAGTCTCCTCCTTCGGGGAAGAAAGCTAGCGAAGCCAGCTCTTGTTTTGTTTCTAAAGGGCTATCATTAACATAGTTAGCCGCTTCAGGATTGATTATTTGGAGTGTTTTGGTAAAGAAAAAATCAGGATCGCTGTTTCGCATCCATTTGGTATAGGCTCGCAAAGTATAATTACCCGAAGGAAGTTGGATAGGTACCTCAATAGCGTTATCACCTTTGCCATTTTCTAGCTCTACTATTTGGCGTATGGAAGGGTTTCCATCCTTGTTCACTAACTCTACATAAGCGACCTTGCTAAGTGCAGAAGGCAAGTGGAACGAAGCATCTACACAAAAAGCTTTGTACCATATTTTTTCGCCCGTAAGGTAAGTTTCCTTGTCTGTTGCCACATACATTTTCTCTTGTAGCTGTTTAATATTCAGGGAATCAAGGGCACTTTTGATCTTGTTTATCGACTGGATATCCTGCGCTTTGGCTAGTAAGCTAAAGGCAAAAAGTACGATGAATGTAATAGTTTTTTTCATAGTTAATGAGCTTGTTTTGTCAACCATAGAGGTAACAAAGTAATGATTTCAAGTGGAGCATGTAGGTACAAATCGAATACTCCGCCAAACATGCCTTTTATAAAATGTATGCATCTTAAGGTGTGCTATTAAGTTTATTATATCATTTGGTTATTGGCTAATACTTATTCTTCCCAAAAAATAGGAGGATCTAGGTTTCCACCTCTTCGGCGGCAGTCTACACAATTGGCAGGAGCAAAGCGCCATGCATAAGCAGTAAGCCCCGTTTCATCATAGATCAAACTTACGTACATAGTGTTTTCGAGATTACCCAAGTAATTTGCTTCGTCCACATTTTCAAACAAAACCGTATCAATGCTATTGTAACAGCTTCTTTCAGTATTAAATTTATTAACCTCTTCTCCTTCGGGAATATCATCTAAAGAGAAAAATACCTTAGCACTACTAGTACCAGATACCTCAAAGATACCCAGTACTGGTTCATTAGGAACATTAGTATTTTTGATATTTCCTAATACTTGGAAAGGTTGTTTGTCGAAAAGTGAGCCAGAGGATTCTGTGATTTCTTTTAGGTCTTTCCAAAAATTATATGCTTCTTCATCTAGGGCATATTGCTTAACATACATCCCATAGCGTATATTGAGTTTACCTTCGTCCAAAGTACTAATGTAATTTAGCTTTTGTTCGCTTATTCTGTCTTCGGTAAGTCCTCTCGTATTGTTTATAAGAATATTTTTTGAATAATCATCTACATAACAGGTATAAAGTAGCCGTTCTAGGGGTACAATACTAGTTCCTACCCACTCCTCATCAGTATAAAACGGAGATCTTATTTCCCATGCCTCTTTATAATCCCAGCGATAGTATTGGGTCTGGGCGGTAGGGTCATTCGAATCTACATATACTTGAAAGCCGTATACCGTACCATCTGTTCCATTTTTTGTCTCAAAATTGGCATACAACTTATCAATTGGGGGACAAGCTTTGAGTAGTTCATAATCAGACTCGTAAGTATTTTCGTTGGCAATGATTGAGAGCTTGTATCTCTTTCCTACCTCTCCTCTAAATGATAGATCGGAAAGGTAGATACCATCGGAGCTTTGGTTGAACTTATATACACTTCCATTTTCGTCTATAACCGAAACACTTGCTCCATTTACATAGACTGGTTTTTCGTTATCTTCCTCTTCAAAACCATAACTATAGCTTAATTTCACCTGATAAGGACCAGGGGCATCTGTAAGCAAAGCATCTACAACTAATAGGCTGTCATAGTCGGACGTCTGAGGTTCAAAAGGGCTGAGACATGCCCACATTACTAGCAAAACTATAGGTGTAAACTTTCTCATTGTTGTAATTCAATAATCATTAAAATAGAAAGCATATTTTACTTATCATTCTGTCTTTGATTCAGAAAATTGAGAGTATTTAGTTGTTTCTTGTCCTACTTGTTTTCATTATTCTTCCCAATATAAAGGAGGATCGAGGCTGGCATCCCTAAGGCGGCAATCCACACAATAAGCAGGGGCAAAACGCCAAGCATAAGGGATTGGAGGACCGTCTGCTGGATAAAGCGAATCTACGTACATAACTCCATTGAGATTTCCTAAGTAGTTTGCTTCGTCATAGTCTGAAAACAGCACCGTATCTACCTGTAAGTTACATTCCCCAAGAGGATAGTAAACATTGTAATCTTCATCCTCAGGGACATCTTGCAAAGAAAAAAATAACTTTTCGGTAGTAGTACCAGATACCTCGAAAAAGCCCAGTACAGGCTCATCAGGGGCGTTGATGTTTTTGATATTGCTCAAAACTTGAAAAGGCTGCTTGTCGAAAAGCGAACCAGAAGACTCTGTGATCTCTTTTAGGTCTTTCCAAAAATTGTAAGCATTTTCGCTCAGTGCATATTGCCGAACATTCATGCCATACCTTTGATTGAGCTTGCCAGCTTCTGTTGTAGAAATATAATTCAGCTTTTGTTGGCTCACTCTATCTTCCGTGAGACCTCTGGTATTGTTTATCAAAATATTTTTAGAGAAGTCAGTTTTATAACACCTGTAAATTAGTCTATCCAAGGGGATAGGTTCTGACCCTACCCATTCAGAGGTAGTGTAAAACCTTGATGTTATGGCCCAAGCCTCGTCATAATCCCAACGATAGTAATTGGTTTGGGAAGTCGGGTCATTTGAATCTACATATACCTGAAAGCCGAATATCGTACCATCTGTTCCGTTTTTTGTCTCAAAGTTGGCATACAACTTATCAATTGGGGGGCTAGCTTTTAGCAGCTCATAATCAGATTCGTAGGTATTTTCGTTGGCAATGATTGAGAGCTTATATTTCTTTCCCGCCTCCCCTTGAAATGACGGGTCGGAAAGGTAAATACCATCGGAGCTTTGGTTGAACTTATACACATTTCCACCTTCGTCCATAACCGAAACATTTGCTCCAGAAACATAGGCCGGTTCTTCGCCTTCTTCGTAGCCATAACTATAGCTCAGAGCTACCTTGTAAGGACCTGGCGCATCGGTGAGGAGTGCATCTACCACCAACAGGCTGTCATAATCAGTTGTTTCGGGCTCAAAAGGGCTCAAACAAGCCGACATTACCAATAACAGGATAAATATTCTTAATCTTTTCATTTCTATATTAGAATTTGAAGTTGTAAGTAAGTGTAGGAATAGGCTGGGCGAAGATGGAAAGTTGGTAGCCTTTTACCTCTCCATCTTCCGTACGGAAGAAAATGGAGTACGCATTTTTCCTACCCGTTACATTGTAGACTGAAAGTGTCCACGAGCCGTGTGCTGGCTTGGTCGATTTGTGGTTTCCTTCTAAGTTGAGGGAAAGGTCTAGCCTAAAATAATCGGGAATCCTAAGTTCGTTTCTGTTCGAAAAATGGATTCGCTCGGTGTCCCTAAAAGTGTACTTTCCTACTGGTACGGTGTACGGTCTGCCTGAGCTGTAGCTTATGTTCGCAGAAGCATTAAACCTTCTGAAAAACTTATAGTTAGCTACCATGGTAAAATCATGTGGCTTGTCGTAGTTGGCTGCAAAATATTCTCCACCGTTTATTATCTCCGAGGCATACGAAGATTTTGAGCGAATGAGCGAGCGCGAATATGTATAAGAAACCCATCCGTTGAACTTCCCGCTTTTCTTTTTGATCAAAAACTCTGCACCGTACGATTGTCCCTCGGCATTGATCAGGTCGGTTTCCACATGTTCGTTGATCAACAATTCTGCTCCGTTTTTATAATCTAAAATATCATCTGTTTTTTTGTAGTAAACCTCTACGGAAGTTTCTATCGTGCTGTACCTAAGGTTCTTGTAAAGCCCTAGCGAAACTTGGTCGCCTACCTGAGGGCGAATGTGGCTATCGCTTAGTTTCCAGGTGTCCGTAGGGGAAATAGCAGCCGTGTTGGTGATCATGCTCAAGTATTGCCTCGTACGTCCATAGCTCAACTTGAAAGAAGTGGAAGGGTCGAGCATGTAGCGAAGTGACAACCTATATTCTGGACCCGAATAATCTTTGATCTTGTCCCCAGAACCATACAGGATAGTATCTTGGATGTTTTCCAACTCCCTAGGGGCACCATCAGGATAGGTATAAACCGACTTAGGACCCAAAAAGCGGTAGAAAGAATAGCGCAGCCCATACGAAAGGCTAATGCTCGGGCTAATGTCAAATACATCGCTGATATACACCGCTGCTTCAACTGCATTTTCTTCTTCCAACGCTTTTCTGCTCACTTTCGATTCTTCTCCTCTCGGCTCCTTTATACCTGGGTTCAGGTCATATTTGATAGCTCCAAATCCAAAATCTATTTTATGCTTGTTGTTGGGATAATACGAAAAATCAGCTTTTACCTCGTTGTGGTTGATCCCGTAGTTTAGGTCAAAGGCATTTACACCATTATCCTCACTATTAATAGTGTAATTATAATCACTATGTACCAAGGAGAATACGCCGTAGAGTTTTTTGCTGAATAAATGCTTCCAGCTCAAGGTCGCACTTTTGTTTCCGTAGCTATAGGTAGTATCTGAATTAAATTTGAAGTAATCATTACTCATATAGCCCGAAAGGCTTATTTTGTTGTTTTCGTTGAGCGTGTGGGTCACTTTCGCATTTAGGTCATAAAAAGAGGCATTGCTATTGGAAATATCGGGGTCATCTATCAAGTTGAGAATCCAATCGGAGTAGGTGCTCCTTCCCGAAACAATGAATGTGGTTTTTTCATTGGCAATAGGCCCTTCCAGCGTAAGCCTAGCCGTTACGGGGCTCACACCGCCTGTAAGCGTTACCTTTTTGCTGTTCCCATCTTTCATATCTACATCAAATACCGAAGAAACCCTTCCTCCAAAGTTTGCAGGGATTGCACTTTTGTACAGGTTAAAGCTGTTGACAACGTCGGGGTTGAAGATAGAAAAGAAACCAAAAAAGTGGGAGCTGTTATAAACTGGGGCTTTATCGAAAAGGATGAGGTTTTGGTCGGCACTACCGCCTCGAACATTGAAACCTGCTGCGCCTTCGCCTACCGACTGCACGCCCGGAAGCAAAAGAGCTGCTTTCACTATGTCGTACTCGCCCATAATAGGAGGGAGGTTCTTTACTGTTTTCATGTTGATCTTTTCCATGCCCATCTGGATGGAATTGATGTTTTGGTCTTCATCTTCGGCAATGACGACTACCTCGCGGAGTTGCTTCACATCTTCCTCCATTTCAATGTTAAGCGAGCCATCTCCGTAAACTTCTACTTGCCTTTTGGTAGCTTTCATGCCCACACTTTTGAAGAGAATAGTGCTTTTGCCCCGTGGGATGTTAAGAGCAAAATACCCGTCGGCATTGGTTACTACGCCCATGTTGGTCGATTCTATCAGTACCGTGCCGCCAATTACAGGCTCGCCAGTAGCCATGTCTTTCACATAACCAGAAATCACCGCTTTGCCGGGTTGGTCCTTTTCAGAGAAGTTCCCGATTTTAAAGAGGATAAGGAGTGGGTCTTTCACTATCTCCACTTTCTTTTCCTCTACAGGTTTTTTACGAAGATAATTTCCTGCTACCGCCGTTTGCCCTGCGTCTAAGCTTACGTTGGTCTGCTTTATTTCCGCAATGATGGGGAACTTGTTGGTGACAATAACTTGGCTATTGTTTCTCAGCACAAACTCAAAATCCGATCCTTCAAAAGTAGTTTTTAAGATATTCGACAACTGTTCAGGAGCTTTTATTTGCTTGACCTTTAGGCTGTTTATTGCTGCCGTATCGAAGAAAAAACGTAGGCTTTGCTTACTTTCTAGTTCGTTTACAAATTCAGAAAACGATTTGCCATTATAGTTTTGCTGGATAACTACGGCCTCTTGGGCAAAGCCAAACCTAATACAAAATAGGAAAAATAGCGTGGGTAAAAGCTTGTTCATATAACTTATGGTAAAAGGTTAATATCAGTGAAAATCTGGTTCAATGCGGCAGGAGATGAATGTCTTGGGCTGAAATGGTGCAATTTCAAAATTGCCTTTATCTCCTTCTTTTTCTCAGGCATCAGCTTCATAATACTACCTTTTGAATTGATTCTCTTGAACTCGGGATCTCCAGCTACATGGGCATAAATCTTATGCGATTCCTTGAATGAAGAATTTTCAGTGTTCGATTTTGATTCTAGAAATTCTTTCTTCCAAGAAACATAGCAACTGATAGTCCCTTTGTAGACTTGCTCATAAAAACCTTCTTTTATATGATGGGTAACAGCACTGGAATCGTACTGGGTGTTGGCAAATTTTACGAATGTCCTTCCTTCTAGCTCAAATGCTTTTATGTTGGAAGTGGTAAGGGAAACCATACTCGCCACAAAAGGCTCATCTACAAACATGTTCAGCCTGTCCTCCATAATATCGTATCGGCAGTTATCGCAATTGATTTTATTTTTGAGGGTATAAACAATGCATTTTTTGAAGTCATTGTCTATCAAATATTGATGTCCGTCTGTCCTTCTGGGGGAGAATACATCAGTTTCACCATAATGTATATTTTCGGCAGCCTGAGGGTATTGAACTATGATGTTTTGTACTAAACCCTGCTGAGTCTCTTTTTTATCTTTAGTTGCTTGGGCAAAAGAAAGTAGAGGGGAGGTAGCTAATAGTACAACAATTAACCTGCTGTACAGGTAGTTTTGAATCATTTTCAAGTCAAGTTATATAGGTAAATAGTAAAGCTAATTGAGCTAGTAATATTAAATTACTTCTCCAATATCTGGTGGGAGAATGGTGTAATATTAATGTGTAGTTAGACTATTTCACAATTGACTTGCTGAAATAGCATTAGTGCAAAAGGTGTATTTATTGCAAATGTAAATATTATGTTTTTTTTTGAATTCGTTAAACTTATCCAAAATAAATTGGATATCATATCTAAACAAATACTAGACAATTTATCGTAATAATACTCCTTTATCTTACCACAAGTCAAAAAGACATTTTTAAAACTTGGCAGGTATCATAAAAACCAACCTTACCCATAAAGCATAGAGTTGGGCTGATGGCTTGGCTATAACTCTGAAATCAAATTTTGAACAAGCATTTACGAATAGCTATTTTAGAAATGAAAATAAATAGCCATCGAAAATCGTATGTCTTCATTCGTTAATCGATATTCAAATCCTTAGCTCTTAGTTTGTGGTATTTTTACAGGTTGTCATTTTTATCATTATTAATGGCATAGATCCCATCGCCTTCTCAGACCCCCAAAGTACAAGTAAAGTTTAAACATGCCCTTGTTTTTATCCATTCTTGTTTCATGCTTTCCATATATTGTCTTTCAAGTCTTATCTTTGAGTTGCAGCCAAGTTGCACCCTTCAAACACTAAAAGCAGAGAATAATGTCCCATAAAACCGTAGAAGACCTTCCTGAATTTAAATGGATAAAGCGGATTTCTAACCTGATGGACGAGGCTATTCGCATTCCGGGCACTAATATACGGTTTGGGCTGGACCCTATTTTGGGACTAGTCCCCGGAGCTGGTGATTACATTTCCATGGTGATTTCCTCGCTTATGGTGCTAGGAATAGTGAGGCAGGGCATAAGCGGAAAAGTGGTAGTAATGATGTTGGGAAATGTCTTGGTCGATTTCCTAGTGGGTTCCGTTCCCGTAATTGGCGACCTTTTCGACTTTGCCTACAAAGCCAATTCCCGCAACTACCGCCTGCTGCTCAAGCATTACGAAGAAGGCAAGCACAAAGGCTCTGGCTGCGGTCTCGTACTCCTCGTAGTGGGTTTCACTCTTGCCCTCCTAGGCTTCGGCTTTTTCCTCTCATGGAAAATCCTCAGCTGGCTATCGGGGATGGTGGGGTAAGCTTCGGAATTATTCAGCCGTAGCCCAGTCCACCGCCATTGCCGCATGGATTTCCGTAGTGTTGAACGTAGGGATATTCACATCCTTATCGGAAATGAGCATCGGGATTTCCGTGCAGCCCAATATCACACCTTCCGCCCCTTGGGCTTCCAACTTCCCTATAACTTCTTGGTACATCTTCCTCGATTCATCCTTTATTTCCCCGTTTACTAGCTCCTCATAGATCACTCGATGCACCTTGTCCCTATCGCCCTTTTCGGGGATGATGGTCTCGATGCCAAACTCTTCTTTGAGCAACGTCTTGTAAAAATCCTTTTCCATGGTAAAGCTCGTTCCCAGCAAGGCTACCTTCTTTGCTCCTTGCTTTACTATCGCTCTGCCCGTAGCCTCGGCTATGTGCAAGAAGGGCACTGAAATACTGCCCCGAATAGCCTCCGAACAAAGATGCATAGTATTGGTGCAAAGGATGACCACATCCGCCCCTGCCGCTTCCAATTTGCTGGCTGCATCTGCCATCAGTTCATCCATTTTTGCCCAATCTCCTGCCCGTTGCAGTAGCTCTATTTCGGCAAAATCAACCGTGAGCATCACACTTTTACAGTTGTGGTAGCCACCCAGTTTTTCCTTCACCAGCTTATTCATCAAGCTGTAATACACAGCGGACGACTCCCAGCTCAGTCCGCCAATCATGCCTATTGTTTTCATATGTTGTTAAAAGTAGAGAAAAATATAAGAAGATAAACGAAGGATATATACTTCTTATGTATTTGTATTTAAAAAACCATTTTATAAATTACACTATGTTACAAATGGGCATTAAAATACCATGAAAGATAATACAGCTAAAACAGCAATCTACATATTAATTATTGGGGTATTATTTATAGCCATAGCACCTATTTTATTTACCCGAACATGGGGCTTGATAAAGTTTTCTGGAACGGGGGAAATAGGAGATACAATAGGAGGGATTACAGCTCCCATAGCCAGTGTGATTGGGTCTATCTTAGTCTTTTTAGCATTAAGAGCTCAGATAAAAGCTAATGAATATATCATTGAACAGAATAAATTACAGAAAGATTTGTTCGATACAGAAACAGAAAAATTTCAATTAGAACAGAAAAGGTTAAAAGAAGATAAAATTGAAGAGAACAAACAAAAAAAAGCTCAATATTTATTTCTTCAATATAATTTTCTAGTCTCTGAATTTAATGATTTTAAGTATGCGAAAGGAGATAGAAATAGTGCCTTTTATCGGGAATTAACAGGCTACTACGCTATACTGGAATTTGTTGAAAAAGAACTGCAAGTTATCCCATACACTGAAGATGATTGTAAAATTGAATACGCTAAAACAGACTTTAGAAGAGAGCCTCAAAAGCTATTATTATTACGGATTTTAACTTTAGTTTCGGACTATATTGATTTGATTTTCCAAAGAGACCTAAATGATTTAGACCTACAACTGGCAGAAAATCAAATTCAATTTCTATTTCATAACAAAATCAAACCCTGTTTTGAAATGGTTAAAGCTAAAATTGAAAGAGATCCAATTTGTGATAAGTGTAATAAAATACATGGAGATATACCTAATATCTTCTCTGAAAAAATTGAGGAAATTGACAATAAACTAAACAGTAGGCTATCAGAGACAAAGATAAGGTATAATTCTAGGAAGTTTATGTTAAACCAAATCCCTCCTGAAAAGTAATACCCTTAATAAACCACATAAAACTTATCCTTCTCCCATACCAGTGGGTTATTTTGGATATATTCCGAAATTCTATAAAATGCTTTTTCATCTCGAATAATGTGGTCATGGAAGCGGGCTTGCCATTTAAAACCTGGGCGGGTTTTGCGGGATTCAATGGTACATTTCCGTTTGTATTGATTGATAATCACCCCTAGTGTGCCAGGTTGCCATACCTTGGAGGCCTTAGCAGTTTGTTTCCTAGCTTTCTGTTTTGAGGAATCCAAATTGTCATTTTGACTGGAGACGCCCAAATTGGTCGTCTCTACGATGTCGGGCGATTGCCCATTATTTTCCGATCCTGTAGAGACGCCCGATCCGGGCGTCTCCTGACTATCGGGACTCTTTACAGTCTGCTTATCAATCACCAAAATCCCATGCACATGGTTGGGCATGACGATGAACGATTCCAACCTGATGAATGGAAAATGTTTGGGTATTTCCAACCAATAATCATGGGCGATTTGCCCCGTGTCCGACAAATGCATTTCCCCTTCTTTGATTCTCCCAAAAAAACATTCCATTTGTTGGGTACAAATAGTGACAAAATAATATCCATCCGCACCGTAATCCCAATGGGGGTGCCGCGCTGATGCTATTCGGTAACGGTCTTTGAACTTTTCGGGCATGGATAGCAGGGTTGTGTACAACAACATTTCTGAATAGTTTGATTATCCAGTGTACCCTCATGTTTTAAGTAAACAGCTGTATCCTAGCATGTTGGCTTAAAATCTACAAAAGGCGACCAACTTGGTCGCCTTTTGTAAAAAGTAGAGAGATTTTACCCTCCATGGTTGAGTATTCAAGTGCAGAAGACCTACTCATCCTCTAGCTTCCATGTCCTTACCCAATCAACTTTCATGGTATTGGTAGCATCATCCCCCAAATCGGTTTTAAGAGGAAGCCCTCCAAGCCAGTCGGCTTCGTTTGTCCACAAATCAAAAATGATTTCCAAATCTCTTGTAAACTCACGCCCCTCATAGGTTTGTCCAGATCTGTCGTGACCTACTACTACGCTACCGGCAGGTTCTCCATCGAGGTAAAATTGAATGTTTTTCGAATCTTTCCACCATACGCCAAACGTATGGTAATCTTCGTTCCATTTTACACCTTTCAGCGGGTTAACATCCGACAAACCATCTTGATGGAAGTTGTCTTCATCCCTAATAGTTCCTGGTGTTTTGCTAGCATCTGCATGGAAATATTGAGAATTCATCTGCAAAGGAAAATCTGGCTGACAGCCACAAGAAGGGTTAGAGTTGTTTTCAATAATATCAATCTCATCTCTATTATTTATATCTCCATTGTTCAGCCAGTAGGTAGTATAAGCAGAAATATGGGCTGATTTAATCCTAGCCTCCGTGTACATGGGGTAGCTTGTTTCCGCTTTTGAATGGATTCTTGCAGTTTGAAACCACCTGTCGTCGGGGTTACTTTCATTAAGTGTTGCCTTTATCCATAAATTTCCATCGGATACTCCAGAGTTCGTGTTAGCATCTGTCATAAAAACAGGGACACCATAGTTCCAAGTTGACTTAAACCATTTGTTGCTGTCCCAAGCATCAAACTCGTCGGACATGCTTTCGAGCTTCACCCACTTTTTCCCGTCGGGAGTTGTGTTTTCTATAGAAACAAAAGAGGGGAGGTTTGGATCGATATTGTTAAAATCCTCAGCCGTTGGCCCCACCTCATTTACAGTGATGTTTACCGTTGCCTTGTCGCTATCGCCATTGTTGTCTGTAATCTTGTAGGTAAAGCTATCCGATCCGCTAAAATTCGCATTTGGCACATATTCAAATACACCATCGCTTATTTCTGAAACAGTGCCATTACTAGGGTCGGTCAATACACTGTAATCATCTCCACTTCCTCCATCATCACCTATGTCGTCATTTGCAGAAACAATAACCTGATTTGCCGTTCCTGCGGTACTGTTTTCATCAACTGTCAATACATCATCCACCGCTGTCGGGCTGTCGTTTGGAGGAGGAACACCATCATCCGAATTACTGCAATTGAATAGGAATATAAGTGAGAATAGTACTAATGGAAGGAAGTTATACCTGTTTGAAAAGCCTCTTTTCATGCTCATTGTTCGAAGTCAAATTTGTTATACAATTTACTTAAATCCTTAAACTCGCTATTAGCTATTTTGAGTCAGGGTTTTAAATGTATAGATACAAAGTCTAATGTATGTTGCTCCGAGCTAGACTTAAACTGAACAGTGTTTATAGTGTATCATTGCAGATTGTTTTTTTATTGTTGCTTAAATTGTTTTTCGAAAAAAAGACAAGAAAACAGCTCTCTTTTGCAGTATAAAAAAACAGAAAGTGTATTTAGAAATGGATAGGGTTGGTACTAACTTATCTCAGTTGGAATTTCGTTTTTGTCAACTTTTCGGAGACTTCCCAAAGCTTTTGGGCTACGGCTTTGTCGTGTGAAATGCTATTGGATTGTACCTTTCCCGGTGTGCCTTTCATTTCTTTAAAACCTGTTGGTCCCACGTAGCCTCCACCTTTTACCTCTTCGGCTAAGGCAGCATAAAGCGAGGGCATGGTTGCCTGCTTGGGTTTGTGCATCATAAATGGGCTAAATGCGGCCCAGAGCAACTTACCCACAGCGGACAAATGCTGGCCAAGGTTTGTTTCGGAAACACCGGGGTGGGCTGCCACCGAAATAGTTTGGCTGCCTGCTGCTGCCAACCGTCGTTGCAGCTCGTAGGCGAATAGGAGACAGGCTAATTTACTTTGTCCATAAGCGCCCATTTTCGAGTAGCTTTTTTCACTGTTCAAGTTATCAAAATCGATCGTTGCTCTTTTGTGTGCGAGGCTACTGAGGGAAACCACCCTTGAACCTTCGGTGCCGCTGAGCACTGGCAGCAGCAATTGTGTGAGGGCAAAATGTGCGAAATAATTCACCCCCATTTGGCTTTCAAAGCCTTCTTCGGTTTGGGCAAAAGGAGGCACCATTATCCCCGCATTGTTTATCAGTAGGTCGAGGCGGTTGTGGATAGCCGAATACGCCTCTGCAAATTCCCGCACCGATTGCAATGAGTTGAGGTCAAGCTGGATGATGTCCAAATCAGCGTTGTGTGCTTTTTGCGCTATACTTTCTTTAGCCTTTTCTGCTTTTTCGAGGTTTCGGCAAGCCATCACCACTTTCATGCCTTTGCCTGCCAAGGCAAGAGATGTTTCATAACCCACACCAATATTTGCTCCAGTTACTATAGCGATTCTGCCTTTTTGAGGAGGGGCATTTTTTATATCAAATCCAGCCATTTTTGTTTTTCGGAAAGTTAAGTGCCCAATTTCAACATTGCCTAGCGTGGATTGTTTGGGAAACCAAATTGGGTTTATGGGTGCAGGTCAAGATGATCCTATTGACTAACACCCGACCTCTAAACTCAAATAGCCAACTTCATCAACCTTTCATAATAGGGTTGGCATTTGGCTAACAACGGTTTCAGCCTTTCGGGAAAGGGTTCAGTTTTGGGTTTGTATTCAGCAAACCTTGTAGACTGGTGGACGCTGGCGTACCAATACTTTGCCCAAGAGCCATCTTCGGGGCGAGCCCCCGCTTCCCATTGCAACATGCTACGTTCGAAAGGAATTTCGGCAAGTTTGCAAAAGCGTTTGAGCACCCCTTCGGGATCGAGTAACAAGCGCTTGGATTCTAACACAATGGGGGTAATTCCATTTTCTTCAAAGTAATCGAGTAACTCAGCATGTAGCTCATAGCCCACATCCAACATGGAAGGGTTTTCAATCACCTTCCCAAAAGATGGGAGCATTTCCACGGGGTCGCGGGTGAGCATCACGTTCACCGCATCCTTCATAAAACCTTTGTCCAAGCCCAACAAATGATGGGTCATATTCTTGAAAAATACCACCGGTTTTTCCTGCTCGCCCATCATCATTTCCACCACTTTTTGCCCATCATTTTCCATGGTTGCCAATATTTCTTCCGCTCCAGGGTGATATTCTTTTGCCGCCGTTTGGCTGAGGTAATGCGCATAAAGTGGCTCGTCAAACACTTGGGTATCGTTTCGCTGGGCAAAGGAATACATAAGGGCGGTGGAAATATTCCGAGGGCCCGACCAGAGGCAAATTCTTTTTGTAGGTGTTTTATTCATGTTATTTCGCTACTTCTTCTTTTATCAAACCATCGTACAATTCACTTAGCTTTTGGGTCATTTCTCCATACGTTCCTTCTCCTATCACCCTTCCGTCCACCTTGGTCACGGGCGTGAGCCCTCCGAACGTGCCTGTTACAAAAGCTTCGTCTGCTCCGTACAAGTCGAAGAGGGAAAAGTTCTTTTGGTGGCAAAGAATCCCAAACCGCTCGCAAGCTTCTATCACCTTTCCCCGTGTGATTCCGTTCATGCAATATTGCCCCGTGGAAGTCCAAACCTCCCCATTTTTCACCATAAAAAAGTTGGTAGCGTTGCAAGTAGCAACAAAGCCGTGGATGTCCAACATCAACGCTTCGTCAGCCCCAGCTTCTATCGCCTGCACCAAGGCTTGCACCTCGTGCAATTTGCTGTGGCAGTTGAGCCGTGGATCGAGGTAATCGGGCGAGCCTCTTCGGATGGTACTGGTAAACAGCGTGATGCCCTTTTGCTTGCTTTCTTGGGAGGCTTGTTTGTGCTCGGCAATAATCACCACGTTAGGGCCAGAAATAGTGAGTCGAGGATCTTGGGAAGGTGTTTTTTTGATGCCGCGGGTCACCATCAGTCGTACATGCACGTGGTCGTGCATATCATTGGCACGGAGGGTTTCCCAAATCCGCTCCGTAATTTCTTCTTTGGTAAAATCTAGCTTCATCCCGACCGTTGCCGCTGCTTGCCACAGTCTGTTGAGGTGTTCATCCAAGAAGACCAATACGCCTTCGTGCAACCTGAAGGCTTCCCAAACCCCATCTCCTACCAAATAGCCGCTGTCGAAAACGGAAATCTTAGCATCGTTGCGGGGGAGCAATTCCCCATTTATATATATCTTGATAGCTGCATTGCGTTCGTCTGCCAATGCATTGTGCGTTCCATGTACCATGTGGTTATTCTTAGTTTCGATAATGTGACTAGCCAATTTAAGAAAAGGATTTGGGAAAGGGGAATTCCGATATAAATATGAAACATCTAACTTGACCTCATGGGGAATTGTGTCTTTTTGTAAATGTATTTAACATTGTGAATCAGTATTCAAATGTCTATATTAGTAATTAATAAAGAAGTCATTACTAATAAAGCCTGTTATGATTTTATCATTTCTTTTCAGAACAAAGAAGTTTAAAATTGCTGAGTTTACAGATCATTATCAACTGTATGTAAAGCTCATCAGATTTGGGAAGTATGTGCCTATAAAATCTGCTAAAGTGGCATTTAATCCACATGACGTAGACAGTCAAGTTGATGCTTTGATGAAGGTGAAAGAAATAAAAACAACTCTTTTACTAAAAGACAAACCATTATTTTTGGAGAGTTAAAGCAACATAGAACCTCTCAAGCTCTCTTTCCAAAAATGATTCTTAACCGAGTAACTTTTGAATACCGCAACCGAACTTTAGTAGAAAAGGTAACGTTTTGCCCACCCTTTAGGGTCGTAAAAGTCTTCCAAAATGAGGGATGTTTTATTTATGTAAAGGGAGCAAAAACCAATCTCCATTCTCAGACAGATACGACAAGCATACAGAGCAAAGAGGCGGTGCTATTGCGGTGCGGAACCTATTTTGTAGATTGGCTAAAAAAAACTGAAGGCACTACCATCGAAGCTTTTGCCTTCCACCTGTACCCCGATATTTTAAAAGAGTTATACAAAAAAGAGCTTCCTGCGCTGATCAAACAACAAATCGGTGGGGATCGGATCAAAAAGATCATTCCTGAAAATACACTTTCAAAGTTTGTAGAAAACCTCGACTTCTATTTTGAAAACCCAAGCTTGGTCAACGATGATTTGCTGGAGCTAAAAATAAAAGAGCTTATCTTACTCTTGGTACAAACTAAAAATGCCCAATCCATTCTCCAACTGCTAGAAGATTTGTTCAGCCCAAAAGTCGCTAATATCAAAGAGGTGGTTCACGCCCACCTCTTTTCCAACCTTTCGGTCGAGGACTTGGCGAAGCTCAGCAACCTTAGCCTATCATCTTTCAAAAGAGATTTTAAGAAAATATTCAACGACTCTCCCGCCAACTTTATCAACCACCAACGTATTGAAAAAGCCAAAGAGCTCTTACGGACTAGCCAGCTTTCCATTAGCGAGGTTGCCTACGAAACAGGCTACGCCGACCCCGGCTATTTTGCCCGGTTGTTCAAAAGTAAAACAGGGCTGTCCCCTTCCGATTTTCGTACTAACTCCCTCTGAACCAAATATCCTTAGATAAGAGCTTTTTGTCCTATTCCAACTCGGCAATTGCAAAGACTTTTGTATCAAAAAAAAAGCAATGAAAAAGTCTGTAAAAATTATCACGGGATACCTAGGCGTATCCATGTTTATGTTTGGAGTGCTGAAATTTGTCAACCCTTTTAAAGGATGGTACACTACGCAGGTAGCGGCTAGCCAACTTCCATTTCCCACACTTTCTTACTGGGCTGGGCAATTTGGGGAAATAGCCGTTGGGGTTGCATTTATTTTTCTTTTGTTCCAATACAAAAAACTGGAAGCCTCCACCATAGGTCGCATCCTTGCCATTGGCAACATCTTAATCATTATCATGATGATCACCGCCATCTATGTCCACCTCCATCCAGATGTACCGGCTGAGGTCTTACCCCTGAAGATCAACCCTCCATATATTCCATGTTTCTTCATGG
The DNA here is from genome assembly GCA_034044135.1 of Flammeovirgaceae bacterium SG7u.111. Lineage (NCBI taxonomy): Bacteria > Pseudomonadati > Bacteroidota > Cytophagia > Cytophagales > Flammeovirgaceae > Flammeovirgaceae bacterium SG7u.111. Next base: position 977,092 of record CP139021.1, read on the forward strand.
CATTGCCTATTATTAGTTTGTATTTGCAACGGAAATAAGCTGGTTCATTTATTTGTGGGAAAATATAAACATGTCCTGAATACATTAATAGGGTATTTACATATAACTTTGGGTGATTATTAGCAAAGTTTTAAACATGAAATACCCAGAAAATATGAAACAACTGTGGATAGCGTTCGCCCTGCTTTCATTGATACTCGCATGTAACCGCACAAGTACAACAGGTAAAGTTGAAAAAGTGGTGGTAATAAAGGAAGATACGCCTTGGGGCGAAGAAGTTTTCACTATTCCCACTTTTAAAGAAGATATATTTACCATAACAGATTACGATGCCAAGGAGCGCGCTGAAAACAACCAAGTGTTCATCCAAGCGGCCATAGATGCTTGCCATGCAAATGGAGGAGGAGTGGTGTTGGTTCCAGCGGGCACTTGGGCAACTTCTTACCTAGACATGAAATCTAATGTTAATCTGCATTTGGTAGAAGGCGCAGCTCTTTCTTTTTTGGATGATATCGAGCTTTACAATACGCCTACCTTCACCCGATGGGAAGGGATCGAATGTATGAATTTCCATCCGTTGATCTACGCAAGAGATGCAGAGAATATGGCTGTAACTGGAAAGGGTAAGATCATAGGAAATGGAAAAAAATGGTGGGCACATGCGAAAGGAACTCAAAAAGGGAGTCTTGCGAAACTCTACGACCAAGTGGAAGCAAATGTAGCTCCCGAAGAACGAAACTGCTTAGCTTTTAGCCCTACATCTTATTTAAGACCTTCGCTTATTCAGTTCATCAATTGCAAAAATGTATTGTTAGACAGCGTGGAAATTGGGTCGGGTCCAATGTGGACGGTTCATTTAGTTTACTGTGAAAATGTGGTGGCTCAAAACCTAAAAGTCATTACCAACGGGGTGAATAATGATGGAATAGTACCTGATGCTTCCAAAAAAGTGCTGATCAACAATTGCTTTTTCTCTACTGGCGATGACTGCATCGTGATCAAATCGGGCTTGAACGAAGACGGATGGAGAGTAGGGAAAGCGAGTGAACGTATCGTCATTAAAGATTGTAAAACGGAACACGGGCATGGAGGTGTCGTGATTGGCAGCGAAATGTCGGGCGGGGTGAGAAATATCTATGCCTACAACTGCGACTTTAGTCAAACCCAACGAGGGCTTCGGGTAAAATCGATGAAAGGAAGAGGTGGAGTAGTGGAGAACCTTTGGTTCAAAGACATTCGAATGGATAATATAGAAGATGAAGCTATCCGAATCAACCTAGATTATGGTGCAAGTTCCATCACACCAAGAACCGATAGCTTGCCTATATTTAGAAATTTTCATTTTGAAAACATTAAATCGGTCAACTCCAACTACTGTGTGAGGATTACAGGTTCGCCCGAAATTAATATAGAAGGTTTGACTTTCGTTAATTTGGAAATGCAAGGTAAGTACGGCATTCACATGAATAATGTGGAAAATACTACTTTTACTTCTGCAAAAATAGAAGTGGAAAAAGATATGCCTTTGGTGATCAAAGATTCGCAGCGTATCAGTTTTGATAGCACTACTTTTACGGCAAACTCAACTACCATGGTCAAGTTGGTAGGCAAAAAAAATGAAGATATTACCTTTAAAAACTCAAATGCATCGACATTTGAAGTGCCTTTTGAAGAGGAGGAAAAGTCTAATATCAGTATTCAGTAAGAACGTTTAAATGGATTATAGGGACAAGGTCTTTTTGGCTGTAGCGGAAAATCTAAGCTTTTCAAAAGCTGCAAATGAGCTGTTCATTAGCCAGCCTGCGGTGACCAAGCATATAAAGGAACTAGAAAACAAGCTGAGCAGTACTCTTTTTGAAAGAAAAGGGAATAAAATATACCTGACCAAGGCGGGGAAAGTTACCTATAACTACCTGAAGAAAATAAAGCAACAATACGAGGAGTTGGAATTTGAACTAGGCAGGGTGAACGATACGTTTAAGGGCTTGCTTCGGATTGGGGCAAGCTCTACCATTTCCCAATACCTTATCCCCAAAGTAATTGCCGCATTTCATAAGCGATACCCCTCCATCGAGATCTTTCTGTTCAATGGAAACTCCTTCGAAATGGAACGTAGATTACTTGAAAATGAGATTGATATGGCACTGGTGGAAAGTGAGACTTCCCAAGCAAATATCAAATATATCGACTTCCTTTCCGATGAGATAGTAGCGGTGACGGGCAGTAACAGCGTGTATGCCAAGTTGAATTCCATCACCCTCGCCGACTTCCAAGAAATCCCCATTGTGCTACGCGAGAAAGGGTCAGGCACACTTGAAGTCATTCAGAAATCCTTGGTCAAACAACAAATCAACCTCGATAAATTGAACATCCTCATCCATTTGGGCAGCACCGAATCCATCAAGACTTTTATAAGTGAGTGCGATGGGCTGGCATTGGTCTCAGAGAAATCTATCGAGAAGGAATTGATGCTGAAGCAGCTTAAGAAAGTTTCCGTCAAAGGACTGAGCTTCAACCGACAGTTTCGTATTGCCATAAGGCAAGGGCAGGAAAGCAAAACGTCAAAGTTGTTTATTGATTTTTTGACTAGGTATAACTTATAGTTATTCTATATAAAAATTAAGTATTTGATTTGATTATAAAAGGCGGTTATGTTTGTCCCATACAAAAAGGATAAAGATATGAGCCTTAGTCAAAAACAAATCAGTGGGATTTACCTCTGTATTATTGCCCTTTGCCTTTTCCCGTTTATCAGTCCTGCCCTAGCCTTGGGGCTTGGCTTAGTACTATCATTTTTTGGATTAAAGCATAAGAAAAGCTCAAATTATACGACCTTATCCCTGCAAGCTTCCATTGTACTGATGGGCTTCGGCATGAACTTGAGTCAAGTAGTTACAGCATCGAAAGGAGGCTTTTTGGTGACGGCAGTTTCTGTATTCTTTGTCCTAGGAATGGGTTTTTTATTGACCAAGCTCCTGAAAGTAGATGGTAAAACGGGCTTACTGATATCGGCAGGAACAGCTATTTGCGGAGGAAGTGCCATCGCGGCGGTTTCCCCCATCCTCAATGCCAAAAACTCTCAAGTTTCTTTTGCGCTAATAGTAGTTTTTATCTTGAATGCTATTGCTTTGGTCGTGTTTCCTGCCATAGGCCATTACTTCAACATGAGCCAAGAAACCTTTGGCACGTGGGCGGCTATCGCCATTCACGATACCAGCTCAGTGGTGGGGGCAGGGGCTACCTACGGGGCAGAAGCGCTGGAAATAGCCACTACAGTCAAATTGATACGAGCACTTTGGATAGTACCAGTAGCACTGCTCATTACCTTTGTCCAAAAAGAAAAAACAAGTGGAAAAGTGAAGATTCCTTGGTTTATAGGTCTTTTCCTCCTCAGCATAGTTGTTGCCCATTTTTTCCCCTCACAGCAAGAGGCTTTTGGGCACCTCAATTGGTTGGGGAAAAGAGGAATGGTTGTCGCCATTTTCCTTATCGGCTCAAACATCTCCTTAGCTGAAGCTAAAAATGCAGGTGCAAAAACATTTGTGCTGGGTGTACTACTCTGGATATTGATAGCTGCTGCCTCATTTTTGATGCTGACTAGTGTAGGCTGAGGCAAAGGTACGAGCTATAAAAAGCCTCCTCTCGACCTTAGCAAGAGGAGGCTATTATTTAAGAAATGGCAGGTAAATTCTAAACGCTATTATATCATTGTAGCTTAATTCCAACAACTGCAATATCATCTCTTTGGGGTTCGTCGCCCATATATTCGTCCAAGTACTTTTCAAGAGATGTTTTTTGATCTGCTAGGCTCAACCCTTTTATCTGTTCCAATTGCTCCCTTAGCCTTTTACTACCAAGTCTTCTTCTATCGGAAGGGCGGTGTTGGTCAATGTACCCATCAGTAGTCAGGTAGATTACCGAGTCTTTTTCTAGCAATATTTCCTTCCTCTCAAATGCCACTTTCTCCGTTTTTGTACCTCCTACCGACATTCGGCTACTTATATGCTCTTCAACTTTTTCACCGTTGGGTTGTCGGACAAACAGAGTGCTTTTAGCCCCGGCAAATTCTAGCTTCGGCAGAGAGGTGTTTTTGTGGATGACGCAAAGCCCCATGTCCATCCCATCTCGGTTGGAGCTGGTATTCTGCCTTAGAGCTTTCACCACTAGTTCATGCAGCTTGGCAAGGATTTGGGCTGGATCTGAAATTTTCATTTCTCCTACAATCCTATTCAACAAGGAGCTTCCTATCATACTCATAAATGCCCCAGGAACACCGTGCCCTGTACAATCGACCACTGCTACAAAATTAGCTTGGTCGCCCTCGTGCATCCAATAAAAGTCTCCAGAGACAACATCCCTTGGCCTGAACAAGACAAAATGCTCATCAAACTGCTGAGCAAGTTCTTCCTCCATAGGTAAGATTGCCTGTTGGATTCGTTTGGCATAGTTTATACTCGCCGTGATCATCTCGTTGGCTTCTTGTAGGTGATCACGTTGTTCTGCCAGTATCTTGGATTGTAATTCTACTTCCTTGTTTTTCAGAGAAATAGATTCGTTTGCTTCTTGTAGGTAGTCCCGTTGCTGTTCCATTTCCTCAGCCTGCTGAGCCATCTCCTCATTCTGAACTTGGATTTCCTCGTTAGCCTCTTGCAGCTCAGCTGTTCTTTCTTGTACTTTATCCTCCAAAATCTTCTGTTGCTTTTTGAGTTTGAAGGTTCTATACTTATAAAATCCAAAAGCCCCTCCTATCACCATTGTTGCCACAAGTGTCCGAAACCACCAAGTCTCCCACCAAGGGGGCAAGATCGTGATATTGAGCGAAACCCCATTGGTGTTCCATACCCCATCATTATTTGCAGCCTTTGCCCTGAACACATAATCCCCTGCATTCAAGTTAGTGTAGGTTGCTACTCTGTTGGTTCCTATGTTGTTCCATTTGTTTTCAAGACCTTCCAGCTTGTATGCATACTGGGTTTCATTTGTGTTCGTATAATTGAGCGCGGTTAGCTCGAAGCTAAAGATATTTTGTTCGTGGGTAAGGGTAAGTTCTTTTGTAGTGCTAATATCTTCTTGAAGAGGGCTGTCTTTATCTCTAAAAGATACTACTTGATTAAATAAGTTGAATTTTGTTATCCATACTGGTGGCTTATTTTCATTGTTTTTTATTTGTTCTGGTCGGAACACATTCAACCCCTTTGGTCCACTGAAATACATTTCACCCGTACTGGTGTACATTGAGCCTGGTTCAAAACTTTTACTTTGTGCACCATCCTTCACACCAAGCAAAAGCGTTTCTCTTGAAACTGGATCAAATTTATACAAACCATCTATTGTTCCTAACCATAAGTTTCCTTGATTGTCCTTCTGTATAGACTTTATCCCACCAGGCAGGTTATGCCTTTTGCTGTTATATTTTACTGCCGTCATCTTGGTTTCGTCAAATAGGAATACACCAAAGCCTCTGGTACCTACCCACATCTTGCCCTCTGCTTCTTCTACAAAGCATTCTACCAACTGCTTGTTGAAACCTACACTATCAGGGAGTACAAAGGTTTTAATTTCTTGCTTCTCGACATCAAATTTGCATACATAGTTTTTATTCTTCTTAGTTGAGCTGAACCACACATTATTGTATGAATCGGCATACATCGTATGTACCTTATCGGCAAGCGTGTCTCCACTTACTGGGTCTACCAGAGAAAAATGCTTGAATTTTTCTGTTTTGCGATCAAACAGAGAAAGAATAGTGCCCTTCGAGTCACCCCAACCATACCCAACAATCACCTTATCACCCGAACTGACCACTACTTGGAGAAAATTGTTCCACAATACGGACTCAGGGTCTTTCGGATTGGCTTTGTAATGAGTATACTTCTTTGTTTTCGGGTCATATTTATTAAGTCCACCTATTTTTGGCGTAATCCACAACGTATTGTCCCTTGTCGTGGCCAATGATAGGATATGGTTATGTGATAGACTATTCCGATCACTAGGTGAGTGAACATAATGGACAAACTTTCCTTTTTTTGGGTCAAACCTGTTAAGCCCATTAAATGTACCGATCCAGACATTTCCATCTTTGCCTTCTAAGTACGAAGTTACCTTATTGTCGCTTAAGCTATTTTTTAGATCAAAACCTTGTTTGGTATATAATCTCAAAGGTTTTAAGTTAGGGTCTAAGATATTTGCCCCCTGATAACGAGTTCCTATCCATACCAAACCGTTTGAAGACCGGTACATGCTCCATATCTGATTGCCCGAAAGACTATTTGGATAGTTGATATCGTTTACAAAACTTTTCAATTCTCCAGTCCTCAAGTTTACCGACTTCATCCCTAAACCATCTGCGTAACCAAGTAGTACCACATCTTTGCTATAAGGCACTGCCGACGATATAAAAGAGTTGACTTGTTCGCCTTTTTTGGCTGTATGATGCCTTACTGCCTGAAACTCTTTCTTTTGCTTGTCGAACATAAAAAAATGTTGGCAACCTGACTCTACTATAACGATAAGGTTTTCCCCTGTAAAATCATCCAGTATTTTAGTGATTTTTCCTGAGTTACACCCATGACCTTTATACCTAAAAAACTCTGCCTCTTTACCTAGTTCGTATCTGACCAAATAATTGCTGTTAGAAAGGTAGTACCACATCACGCCCTCTTTATCGCAATAGATACTTACAGGAAACGAACCTTTCTTACCCTGAAGGTCATTCGGTTTGGGAAGTTCAATTTCTTCTCCTTGGTGCGTATTAGGATTGAACCTTAATACTTTCCCTTTGTCGTTGTTAAACACCAAGTTCCCCTTAGCATCAACCTCTACGTTCAAAAAACCGTGTAACTTAACCTCTTTGCCTTTTTGATCTATATAGGATGTCACCCTCGTAAAATCGTCTGTTGGTTCGTTATATTTTAAAAGAGTTTGATTGGTTAATAACCATAATTCTCCCTCTTTATCGACACAAGCATCCAGCGTGTTGCCATAAAAACAGTTAGCTTTAGCAGGGTTATAAGGATATTTTATCACTCGATACCCATCGTATCGAGTTACACGGGTATTCACAAAAATCCACATATATCCTCTGGCATCTTCAATAAAACCATATACGAAGTTATTGTCGAGACCTTCATCTACTGTCAAATGTTTGAACTTATTGTCTGGAATATATTGGGGAAAGGCTATTTGTGAAGAAAAAAGTAGGATATAGACTAATAGGACTTGTAGCTTTGTTTTCATATTTTTATAATGTCGGTAATTAGGTTTGAATAGCTCGTTAAAATGCAATCGGAGGAGATGATTGCTCTGGGTGTGTTAAAAAACGAGCATAAGAAGCAATTATTTTAGCTAAGGAGCTTTAATACAAAATAAGTTTTACCTTGTTATGTAAATATTATTTTTTTACTGAAAAGTGCAAGCTAATTAGCGAATACGGAAGAAATAACCTTTTCCCTTCCCAATTTTTATACTACCTTCATTGGTTAAAATGCGGAAAAGCCGCATAACTAACATGAACACATATATTTATACAATGAAGAAGATGAAAATTTTATGGTTATTAACATTAATTGCTGTTTTATCGGCATGCAAAGAGCGGCAGGCTCAAGAAACAGAACAGCAACAGTCTCCAAAGCTTAAGGCGCTGATAGTTGACGGTCAGAATAATCATTACGTATGGCCCAAAACCACGATGATGATGAAGGATTACCTTGAGCAAACGGGACTGTTTGAGGTGGATATACAAAGAGACGATACTGTTTGGCTGGGAATTAAATATCAGGATTGGAGGTCTGGAACGATAGAAAAATACATTACCGAATACCCTTTAGACTCCTCGGCTTATTTCATTTCTTACGAACCTGTTAAAACTTCAGCTATTACTATTGATTTTAGCAACTATGATGTGATCATTTCTAACCTTGGGGAAAATACGCCAGAATGGTCCGGTGAAACAAAAGGTGCGCTAGAAGAATATATGCAAAATGGAGGGGGACTCATAGTAGTTCATGCGGCAAATAATGCTTGGGGAAATTGGGAGGAATTCAATAAAATGATAGGACTAGGTGCATGGGGAGGTCGTGATAGCACTTCAGGACCTTATGTTTATTACAACGATGCTGGCGAAATTGAAATAGACCCTTCAGAAGGGCAATGCGCTACGCATGGGCTAGAGCATGAATTTGTGATTACTTCACGTGAGCCAGATCACCCTATTATGAAAGGCTTGCCTACGGAATGGCTCCATGCACAAGATGAGATGTATGATCGCATGAGAGGACCTTTTGAAAATGCTACAATCCTTGCCACTGCTTATTCCGATGCTGAGGAAAATAAGCAGCCTTGGGAGCCTGTATTGGATGGTACCGGGTGGAACGTACCTATGCTAATGGCTGTCAACTATGGAAAAGGGCGGGTTTTTCATACAACCCTAGGGCACTTCGATTATTCCATGGAATGCGTTGGGTTTATAATAACCCTCCAGCGGGGAGCAGAATGGGTAGCTACCGGAGAGGTTACCCAAGAAATTCCAACAGATTTTCCTTCTAAAGAGAAATCTATTTCGAGGGCTTGGAAAAAGGAGTAGTGCATAAGCAGCAATGGCCTCGCTCAGAGCGAGGCCATTGTTTTTTTTGCAACCTTAAATCTCCCCCTTCTTCAAGCTTTCCACTGCATAGTCGCAGGCACGGGCGGTGAGCGCCATGTAAGTGAGAGAAGGATTTTGAGGAGGTGATGAAGGCATACAAGAGCCATCGGTCACAAAGAGGTTTTTGATGTCGTGGGATTGGTTCCACTTGTTCAGCACCGAGGTTTTGGGGTCGTTGCCCATCCGAGCTGTGCCCATTTCGTGGATGACCGAGCCTGGAGGAGGATTGTAATCAAACGGGCTTACCCAATCCAAGTCCGAGGCTTCCAACATTTCAACCGCGGTTCTCTGCATATCTTCCCGCATTTTCTTTTCGTTCTCCCCATATTCCATGTTGATGTCTAGTACTGGCAAGCCCCATTTATCTTTCTGGGTTTTGCTCAGTGAAACTTGGTTTTCATACTCGGGTAAGGTCTCGCCATAGGCTTCAAAGTACACCGACCAGTTGCCAGGCTTTGTGAGACCTTCTTTCCATTCTGCTCCCAAGCCTGCGCCATGAAGCCCTCTCGACCAATTAGCTCTGCTCGTATAGTTTTCAAAAGAGAAGCCTCGCACATAGTCTTGGTCATTTTTACCAATATTCCTAAATCTTGGGATGTACACGCTGGCAGGCCGGTTACCGTGGTAATACGAATCTTGCAAACCCGAGTAACCTCCAGTAGCGCCAATTCCCGCATGGTGATCCATGAGGTAATGCCCCAAGACACCACTCGAATTCGCCAATCCATCGGGATATTCTGTTGTAGCCGACTGCATCAAGATTTGCGTGCTGCCCAGTGTAGAGCTATTGAGGAAAATCAATTTGGCATAAAACTCTTCGCTTTCCCCCGTTTCCGAATTGATCACATGTACCCCTTTCAGCTTGTTAGAATTGGTATCGTAGATAAGCCTTTCTACTATGGAATACGGGCGCATGGTCAGGTTTCCCGTCTTCGCCGCATCGGGTAGGGAAACTGAATTGCTAGAGTAATATGCGCCAAACACACAGCCTCGGTGGCACAAGTTTCGGTTTTGGCATTTGCCCCTGCCATTGTGCTCCTTGGTAAGAATCGCCATTCGGCTAATGATCATGTTGCGCTCGTCATAGGCTTCTTTTATCCGCTTCTGAATCCGTTTTTCAAACATGTTCATCTCAAAAGGCGGCAAGAACTGCCCATCGGGCAACTGGGGTATTCCATCGTTATTTCCACTCACCCCAATGTACGATTCAACGTGATCGTACCAAGGGGCAATGTCCTTGTATCGGATAGGCCAATCGATTCCGATGCCTTCTTTTTGGTTCGCTTCAAAATCGTAGTCGCTTAGTCGGAACACATGCTTCGACCAAAGAAGCGATCTTCCGCCCATTTGGTTGCCCCTGTACCAGTTGAAGGGCTTTACTTGGTTGTAGGGGATTTCGCTGTCTTTCACCAAAAAGTGTTTGCAGTCTTGCCCAAATAGGTACAAGGTTTTTTGTATTTCATAGTCCTTTTTCTCCTCTTCGCTCACCATGTTCCGCAGGGGCATATCCCAAGGATCGGTAAGCGCCGTGGAGTAATCTTTTACATGTTCTACCATTCTGCCCCGCTCCAGCACCAACACTTTCAGCCCTTTTTCTGTCAGTTCCTTGGCGGCAATTCCGCCAGTCATTCCCGAGCCAACTACTATGGCATCGTAGGTATTTTGATCCGTTCCTTTTCCGAGTATATTAAAGTCTTTCATATTTTATAAAAAATTTTGATCAACCTCGAAGAGAGGCATATTTATCTGATATTTTTGATTTATATGTAGAAGTTAGAGGCTGGAGGTGAGATGTTAGAGTATATTTTCAACCTGCGAAGGCATTCACTTTCCAGCGTGGTAGGTGGCCGAAACGATCACGATGTTATTTATTGCTTGCGATAATGTCGGGGCGCACTAAAGAGATAACTTTATTTTTTCTAACCCCTAATCTCCAACTTCTAGCCTCTACAAATAATACCTCATACTGGTATCGCCATTGTTGAGCGTATTCTCATCAACCTTTACGTCGCCGTCGTAATCGCCGGGGAATTTTACATAGTTGCTTGCCTTGGTTTCCCCTTCTTGGGAAGTGAAAAAGCCGACCAAGGTGTATTGCTTCAATGTTCGGAAATAAGCGGTACTTTCATCGTTGTCGTAGGCTTTTTTGTCTATTTCCGTAAGGAGAGAAAGTTTGTCCTCTGCCTTCTCAAAAGCGGGTAACAAATTAGAAACCCCTTCTCTCATCACCTTCTGTTGGTCGGCGGTAAGGCACTTGGCAAATACCTCGTCCAGAAAAAGGTGGGTATTTACCTCCGAAGCCGACTTGGTTTTGGTAGCAGGAATGATCACATCTATGACCTGTGCTATCTCATCCAATTCTTGTTGGGTGAAAAATAAGGGGGAAAAAGTTGCTGCTTGTTTTTCGGGGGAGGTGCAACTGGCCACAAAACCCGAAAGGATGCTGGGGAAAAGTGCATGGGCGGAAATCATGCCCATAGACTGGAGAACTTCACGTCTATTCATCTTCAAACGTTGTATGTGAAAAAAGAAAGGCTAGTTGGGGTATGTCAGTTTGAACAGGAATAAATATATTGAACTTTTGGGAGATTGGGAAGGGGAAAGGAGGGTTTCGAATTGAATACTTCTATATTGATTAAATAATTGATTTGGCAATGACAACCATAGATTTGGACAAGTAGTAAAATGAAATGCCAACCATTTTTGCTGTGTGAGTTTTCAACAATTAATAAGAAAAAAGATGAACACGAAAAAAGTATGGTTTGTAACAGGAGCTTCCAAAGGTTTGGGACTCGAATTAGTAAAAAAGCTTTTAGCAAGTGGTTATTGTGTAGCAGCTACAACACGGAAAATCCAATCTATAACAAAAGAAGTAGGGGAAGCTTCTGCGTCCTTTTTCCCTATCGAAATGGATTTGACAGACAATGAAAATGTCAAAGTTGCCATTGCCAATTGTCTCGACCATTTCGGGCAAATAGATGTTGTAGTAAATAATGCTGGATATAGTCAGATTGGAACTTTAGAAGAGCTATCCGACGAGGAAATCAAAGAGAACTTTAATGTAAATGTATTTGGCTCATTGAATGTTATCCGAAATATAGTCCCACATTTACGCCAACAACAATCTGGGCATATTTTTAACATATCTTCCATTGGTGGATATGTCGGTAATTTTGCAGGATTTGGGATTTATTGCTCTACAAAATTTGCCGTAGCAGGGTTTACGGAAGCTCTTGCCGAAGAAATGAAGTCATTTAATGTGCATACTACCTTAGTTTACCCTGGCTATTTCCGAACAAACTTTTTGGCAAAAGGCTCTATTCAAACTCCTGCTAACCCTATTGGAGCATATAAAGCTGCACGCGAAATGGAACAAGCGCATTTAAATGACATAAATGGAAATCAACCTAACGATCCTAATAAAGCAGCAGATGTATTGATTACTTTGAGTGAACAATCCAACCCTCCTGTCCATTTTTTTATGGGAGAGGATGCATACAACTATGCCAACTTAAAAATAGAAAGCATCAAAGGAGCTTTGGAAGAAAATAAAGTATTAGGAACCTCAACTGGATTTAACGACTAAAAGCATATTTGGACAATGGGTCATAAAAGTATAGAAGAAACAAAAAAATATATAGGCATGTGGGTAACCGAAGATGGCTATATTAGACATGAGTTACTTCCGAATAACCGATACGATGAAGCCAGAGGGACACGAAAAAGTGTCTATCAAGGTAATTATAACGTAACTGGAAACCATATCAACTATAAAGACGATACGGGATTTATAGCCGATGGCAAATTTGAAAACGGAATTCTTTACCATGCGGGAATGATTTTATATAAAAAAAATTAACCAGCGAGTTTTAACAATGAACAATACCCATCGCTTTGATACCATCAGTCAATTTCATGCCTATAGTAATTTGCCCAAACCTGAGCACCCGTTGATCAGTGTAGTAGATTACTGCCAAGTGAAATACCCAACCGACTGTGATGAAATTCGGTGGGTACAAAACTTTTATTCCATTGGGCTGAAACGGAATGTTCAGGGGAAATTCAACTATGGCCAGCTGACCTATGATTTTGATGAAGGCGTATTAGCCTTTGTTTCTCCACAGCAACTTCTACAGATAGAAATAAACCAACAAGTAGCAGTTAATCCATCTGGTTGGCTACTGCTTATCCACCCAGATTTCTTATGGAACACTTCATTGGCTAAGAGTATCAAAAAGTATGATTTCTTTGGTTATTCTGTCAATGAGGCTCTTTTTTTATCCGAAAAAGAAGAAGATGTAATTGTAGAGATCCTAAAAAATATCCAACGAGAATATCGGTCAAACATCGATAAGTTCAGTGAGAGTATTATCACCACACAGGTAGAATTATTGCTCAATTATGCTGAACGTTATTATGAACGACAGTTTATTACCCGTAAAATTGCCCATCACCAAATTTTAAGCCGATTAGAAGATCTGTTAAAAGACTATTTTGATGATGAAACCCTTATCAACCAAGGAATTCCGACTGTCAAACAAATTGCCGACCTTTTGAACCTCTCCCCAAATTACTTGAGCAGCATGCTAAAAGTACTTACTGGGCAAAGTACCCAACAGCATATCCATAGTAAACTGATAGAGAAGGCCAAAGAGAAACTCTCTACCACAGCACTTTCGGTAAGTGAAATAGCCTACGAACTAGGTTTCGAACATCCAGCATCGTTCAGCAAATTATTCAAGAACAAAACCAAGCTTTCTCCTATTGAATTTAGGCATTTGTTTAATTGAATGTAGCTTGATATTTACAAATTTTGAATACTACCCCAATTCTATAAGAGCCTATCTGTTTTTTACTAATCCCCCCAAACCCTACATTCATCCCGTTTTTAGGTTGCCATATAATCTTTGGTGATTACCTCACTACCTTCATCTTTTATAGCGAGACCCGCTGGATTTACTGTATCATCCGCAGTTAACCAAAGACCACCTGCTAATTATATTGACAAAACCGCTAACTTTCTTTACCAACCCGTACTTGTTTCTTACATCACCTCTCTCTGTGCTCTAAAAAGGCTGATCTTGTTAGTTGTAAGGTGTTGAGTTACTTGTGTAGTTGAGTATTTTGTAACAATATGTAGTTTTGTTATTGCAACAAATAAAAGTGAAAGATTAGCAAAAAAATAAGATACTTTACTAAATTTCAAGAGAAAGCTGAGAGCTTTGCAATACATTTTTTAAAATATGAAGATGACATCTAATACAGAAAAGAGCAATCAAACAGAGAAAAATAGTTTCGTACAAAAACTAGTAAAGTTTCTATTATCCTTTGGACCTGGCATATTTGCCATTGGTTATACCATTGGGACTGGTAGCGTGACTTCTATGATAGTGGCCGGTAATTCTTTTGGAATGAACCTGCTTTGGGTGTTATTTTTTAGTTGCGTTTTTTCGGGGGTATTAATTTTTGTTTCTGGTAGCTATTACGTGAGCACTGGAGAAACCGCCCTTTTTGCTATTCGAAAGCATTTGCCTTGGGGAAAATATTTGGCCATAGCCATTCTTGTGGCCGTAGGCATTGGTCAATGGAATTCGTTAATAGGGATTTTGGGAATCACTTCTAATGTAGTTTTCGAAATTTTAGTGATCAATTTCCCCAACCTTGCCGGTCAAAAGTATTTAGTTGTTCTTGGGCTGGCTATTTTGATCATCGGGATTTTCTATCTTCTTTTGATCAAAGGAAGTTATACCATGTTTGAAAAAGTACTTGCCCTTTTTGTTTCCTTAATGGGGCTATCATTCATTTTCACTCTTCTTTTTGTTTTTCCACAGCCCACCGAAATTATCAAGGGGTTAGTCCCTAAAATCCCAAAAGTAGAGGGTGCAGGCATTCTCATTGCAGCATTTGTAGGGACTACTATGGCTTCTGCTACCTTTTTGTCAAGGCCATTGTTTATCCAAGGAAAAGGCTGGACCAAAAGTGACTTTAAGGTACAGAAAAACGATTCGATCATTGCGGCGCTGTTGATCTTTACCATTAGTGGGGCAATTATGGCCGTAGCAAGTGCTAGTTTGTATGGAACAGGAAAAGAAATAACACATGTGCTTGACATGTCCGATGCATTGGAGCCATCTGTCGGAAAGTTTGCTGTAAGTATCTTTTTTGCTGGCACATTGAGCGCAGGCCTTTCTTCCATCTTCCCTTGCCTCATGATAGTCCCACTTATGCTTGGAGACTTTAATTCAGGGAAGCTGGATGTTGAATCAGGTCGTTTTAAACTAATTACAGGAGTAGCAAGTGTGTTAGCCTTAAGCGTTCCCGTTTTTGGGTTTAATCCTATTCAAGGCCAAATATTCACTCAAGTTTTTAATGTTTTTGCTCTGCCGCTTGTGGTCTTCAGTTTTCTTGTTCTTTGGAACCGAAAAAATGCAGGATTACCACCTAACCGACTAATTACCAATATCGTGATGGTTGCGGCATTCATTTTTTCTTTAATTATTTTGTGGAATGGATTAGCTGATATCTTAGGTTGGTAGACTTGCTTTGAAAAGACATTTGTTTCAAGTAATTAACCGTATTCTCAAAATTTCGAGAACTGAAAAGTCCTCTTGAAGGCGTTACTCTGAAAGGGCTTGGGAATTGTAAATACTAAAAATGAACAATCCTAAACCAGAACGGGCAGCCTGGTTATCCAAGCTGCCCGTTCTATTGATGTATAAATCAGCATTAAGCCATTGAGTGATAGACGTTTTGGACGTCGTCGTCATCTTCTATTTTTTCCAATAATTTGTTGACATCTTCTTGTTGCTCTTCGGTCAGTTCTTTGGTCACCTGCGGAATTCGCTCAAACCCTGAAGACAAAATCTCTATATTATTCTCTTCAAAATACTTTTGCAAAGAACCATAATCAGAGAAACCTCCATAGACCATCATGCCATCTTCGTCCTCAAAGACTTCCTCAGCACCATAGTCGATCAGCTCCAGTTCCAATTCTTCGGCGTCTAACCCCTCCTTGTTCAATCGGAAGTTGCAGGTGTGGTCAAACATGAATTCTACCGACCCTTGAGTGCCCAAGCTGCCGTTGCACTTCGAGAAATAGCTTCTGATATTGGCAACTGTTCTGTTGTTGTTATCAGTAGCGGTCTCTACCAAGACGGCAATTCCGTGAGGGGCATATCCCTCGAACAACGTTTCCTTATAATCGCCTAAAGATTTGTCTGTTGCACGCTTGATGGCACGCTCAACATTATCTTTAGGCATATTGGCTGCCTTGGCATTTTGCATGACAGCACGCAGCCTAGAATTGGTAGTAGGATCTGGCCCTCCTTCCTTCACCGCCATGACAATATCCTTACCAATACGTGTAAAAGTTTTGGCCATCTGGCCCCATCTTTTTAGCTTTCTAGCTTTCCTAAATTCAAATGCTCTTCCCATTTTATGCTCTTTTTTAGACTTCCAAATATATGGAAAAGCTATATTTCTGTTCATATGAAAAGCAGCAAACCTTTATAATTTTCTCTTTTCCTCTGTATAACCTCGCTTTCTAACATTTACCAGCATTAAACCAATATAGGATTTTACCTGTTTTTGTTATCATAAAATAACTGCTTCTGCCCTAACTTTAGGGGGATAACAATTTCAATGGAAACAAGAACCACATGAGATTTTACAAACTACTTTTAGGCTTTTTCGTTTGTTCCATCGCTTTCTCCTGTACAGATGGGGCTGGCAAAAATGGAAAAGCATTGGAAACACAAGAAGGCATTGCCGCTGCTATCGACACGGTTACCATCCAACAGGATTTTATGCGCTGGTGGAAGTATGAAAACGAGGAAATCAATCTGTCTTCGAACTTTATAGCACTAGACGCTAAGGGGGGTGAGATAGATCAACCCGCATTTTTCACAATACTGAATTCGGGTGAATACATCCCCCTCAAAGTCGATCATGCTCAGGGGAGGGATACGTATCGGTTGCTAAAATTGCAGCCTGACGCAGATCCAGAAATTGGCAACCAAATGACCTACATAGCTTTTGATCATTTTGAAAAGTATAAAAAAATAGGGACGGAATTTCCCGCGTTTAACTTTGAAGATTTGGAGGAGAATTTCTATTCCAATGAAACCTTAAAAGGAAAAACGATTGTGCTCAAAACATGGTTTATCGGCTGTAGACCGTGCATCGAAGAATTTCCACAGTTAAACAACTTGGTGGAAGAGTTTGGGGGTATGGACGATATCGTGTTCATCAGTTTGGCTTTAGATTCAAAAGAGTCGTTAGCAAAGTTTTTGGAGAAAAAGCCATTTAACTACAAAGTCATACCCGATCAATCGCATTTTATACAAGAAGTATTGAAAATTGATGATTACCCTACCCACATGGTTATTGGCCCAGATGGAACGTATGAAAGAATTCCTGATAATTTGGAAAGGCTCATTGCTTATTTGAAGAAATAAAACTGCATCTGAACCTCTAATACATTGTTGCTCAATTGATGTATTGATGATACGCCGTTGCCGGGAATAACCTAAGCAACGGCGTGAATTACTGCTGAACAAACTTCTTAAAGCTCCTCCTTCCCATCTGTGGGCACAAACTTTTGCACACGTTTTCCGGGCTTTACCTCTGAGGTATAGATCACACCTTTAGAATTGATGGCAAGGCTATGCACCCAACCAAACTGACCTGAGTTTCTTCCTCCATGACCGAAAGAGTCTACAATTTCTAAGGTTTCATGGTCTAGCACCCACACTTTCATATTTCCCCCATCGGCTACGTACATATAGGTCTGTTCGGGGTCGCGGGAAAACTCGATATCCCAAATAGAGCCGCCGCTGGCTATGAAAACTTCCCTGATAAAAGTCCCATCTTTTTTGAATACCTGAATCCGGTTATTTGTCCGATCTGCCACATATACATTGCCCGCTGCCGAAAGTGTTACTGCATGCACGGCGGTACGGAAAGAGCGAATGGGCTCGTTACTAGCGGTTGGAGCAGGTAGTTCATTGTCGTGAGGTTTTTCTCCATAAGCTCCCCAATGCCTTTTGTATTCGCCAGTATTTGAATCGAACACAATCACCCTTCGGTTGATATAGCCATCGGCTACGTACACCTCATTGGCTTCCACATCCACTGCTACATCGGCTGGTCCACCTAGCCTCGTAGTATCGTTGCTTCCATTAGTTTCCCCTGAAATACCAATTGTCAATAGTATTTTGCCTTCTTTTGTCAGTTTCAATATGGTATGGCCTTTAGCATCTGCTATCCAAACAAAGTCATTGTTGTCTACATAAATCCCATGTTCTTTCCCTGCCCACAATTGATCTGGGTCATCAGTTTCTTCTCCTTCAAAAATATTCCAAGCTCGTACTACCTTTCCTTCTGTATCGAACTCGATAACCGAAGGAGCCGGTGCGCAACATTCTTTTTGCGGTGAATTGCCCGATGCTCCTAGCTCTCTTCCATCTAGTGAATTAGGTCTTTGGAGTATCCATACATGGTCATTTTTGTCAATGGTAAGGCCAGGTACTTCTCCTAGAATCCAGCTATTGGGCAATTGCTGCGGCCAGGAAACATCTACGTTGAAGTTGGTTGCCGTAAGCGAATCAAATGAAGGAGGAGCTGCTTGCGGCTGGTTACTCCTAACGTCGGAGCAAGATGAAATACTGAATATAGCCAATATGCTGGCTATTGCTAGCGTGCAAATTTTTTTCATGGTTGATGTTTTTAGATTAAATTAATTACACTAGTAAAAAGGGGTGGTTAACCGCTAATTGGGAAATGTTGTCTTCGACAAACATTTGGAAGGAAGGTGAATTCAGATTGATGTTGGGGCAAAGCTAAGCATAATTTGCCTGAAAACAAGTTCTGCTTGTTCTCAGGCATAGGGCAATAAAAAGGGTAGGTAATAATCAGGTTGTTCTTGTACCTTAATCCTTTACCATTCTAAACCCAAAATACTCCTCGTATTCTTCTTTGTCGATTAGCTTACGAGCAGCGGGGCGGAAATCGTTTATGCCTGAGCGAAGGCTTCCTCCTTTCATTACTGCTTTAAGCCCATCGCCAGAACTGTCGCTACACCATTCTGCTACGTTGCCAGAAATGTGGAACAAGCCTAGTTCGTTGGGCTGGAAGCGTGGGTCATCGACTTGGGTAAGTTTCGATTCTGCTCCTTGCGACCATATTATTTTTCGTTTATCGCTAGTGCCGCCGTAGGTAAGGTTGCGGCTGCTAGTTCCCCCTTTGGCGTAGAATTCCCATTCCTCTTCGGAGGGTAGCCTGCCACCAGCCCACTTGCAATAAGCGGAGGCTCCATACCAGCTCACAAATGAAACGGGCTTGCTTTCTGCTCCAGAAACTACTTTATACACTCCTCCCGAATAGCTGATGCCTTGGTCATCTTGGAACCTTGGATGGAGGTTTATCCAAAATTCAGACTTGCTGAGAGATGTTTTGGTAGCATTGAGGAAGTTGGCATATTCGGCATTGGTAATTTCATATGCACCTATTTTCAAACTCTCTATGCCTTCTCCTCCTTCTACAGAAACCATGTTTTTTGGATTGGTTAAGCAGTTGTGCAAGCAGTTTCCTCTAGTGTCTATCAGTTTTTCAGTTCCATTTTCCACTACTTTTGCAGTGAATGTAGTTGGGAGAGGGCTGTCGAGCAATTGGGGTACATATTCTTCGGTATGCTCTGTAAAGTTGGTGGCTACTTCGTATTTGCAAGGGATTATTAAGGTCAGGTCTCTGTTTACATAGCCCCATTTCCCCTCTTGTTTTACCAATAATAAACCTGCTGAAAATGCCCTTCCGGTTTCGGGGTACTTTTCTCGTGCTTTTGCTATTAGCATATTTAAGCGCAACTCATCGCAATTGTTGAGGCAGGTATTGTTGCTGCTTATGTAGAAGGTTGTGTTGTATTGGCGGACTTTGGCTGAGTCGCCGGCAAAGTTATCGGCAAGGTCGTAGACGAAGGGGATAACTTCATTTCCATTTGTATCAATATAGCCCCATTTTCCATTGACCCTTACTCGTGCTTTTCCCTCACTAAACTTCCCTGCTGCATCGTAAATGGCTTTTATCACCAGCGTTTTTTCTTCATCTAGGTAGCCCCATTTTTCACCTCTTTTCACCAAAGCTCTTCCGTTGAAGTGTTCTCCAACGGCGTTGCTGTTTCCTTGGATAGCAATGGTTTGTTCCTCTTGCTCTTTAATTTCGGTTGTAATCATCACTTCCGAAATGGAGTCGGTAATGTTGAGTAATTGCCTGATAAGGCTTTCGTTTCGTTGGCTTGTAGGTTTTTTAAACTCCGCATTGAGCTGGGTCTGGATTACCTGTAGCGAATCGAACCGTTGCTTTTGAGCCTCAAGGTCTAGCTGCCTTCTGAGGGCGGCATCTTTTGCTTCGTAGGCTTCAATTTTTAATGATTCTGATTTTTTATTGAGCTTTACCAAATAAAAAGTAAGGGCAACGGAGGCGAGTAGAAAGACGCTCATGAGAATGACAATTGTCCGCAAAAATGCGAGCCTGCGCTTCCCTCTTTTTTGGATATCGTCGAGGTGTTCTTTGCATTCTTCTATAAAGCTGATCATCAGCTCAGTGGGCTGAGGTTCCTTTTTGCTGTCGGTCGCCTCCTTCATCCAGCTATCTGCCAATATAAATTCGCTACCCCTGAGGAGCAGGGCTTCGTCGTGATCTTTCAGTTCCCAGTCCAATGCTTTTCGGCTGATTCGGGTATGTTGGCGCAAGTAATCGCGGTCGGTATCGAGGGTGCGCATCAGCTCGCTGAACCGCTCGGAATATTCGGCTTGAGTAACTTCAAAGTCTATCCAGTTGAGGCGGGCAAGGTCGGGATGCATTTCCGAAGTGTCCACCTCTTTGTGCTTGATGGTGATGATGCGCTTGTTGTGTTTCACGGCATGCTCAACTTCCCCAGCGCAGTACGGCGAGGTGATGGATTGCGGCGAAATAATGAACAAAAAGTTGTCCGAAGCCTCAATGCCTTTTTGTATTTCATCCTCAAAATCGACCCCCGAAGCTATGTTTTCTTGGTCGAACCAAGTTGTTTTTCCATTGTACTGAAGCCCGCGGTTTATTTTGCGGGAAAAATCCGAATCGCTTCTTGAATAAGAAATAAATACATCGATATTGAGTTTCCCGCTCATGTTTTGGCTTTCGGTAATAAAGCGGCGATGCAGTTCCGTCGGCTTGTCTTTCGTTCGGTTTCCCCCTTCCGATAGCCAAGATTTGGCAAGGTCGAGGTTGTGCCCGTGCAGCAGGAGGCTCATGCTTTTGCCGTGGCGTTCCCATTTGAGCGCTTGGCTCAGAAATATTTTGTGCTGTTGGTAGTAAAAATAATCTTCATCGAGGCGATAGATGAGCTTGTCGATAGCATCTTGGTAGCCATCTTCATCGGCTGCTATTTCACTTCTGCAGTCGATGTATTGGATGCCTCGCAGTACTTCGGGAATGTCTTTGTTGGGCGTTTCTTCTACCAAAAGGGTGATGATGCGCTTGTTGAGCTTGAGGGCATGGGCAAGTTCGAACTGGCAATATTCCGATGCGAGCGAACTGGGTGAGATGAGGAAAACGAAGTTGTCTGCATCTTCTATTCCATGCTCTATCTCCATTTTGAATTCTGTACCAGCTTGGATACTCAGGCGGTTTATCCACAAGGTATAGCTATGTCGCATAAGCGATTTACTGAGCCTATCGGTCAAGGCTTTATTTTCGGTAGAGTGGGAGATGAACACCTCGGTCATGAGGTTGAAAGCATTTTTCTCGCTCTCGGTAATGTACTCGCAGTGCAAGTCGGTTGGTTCGCAGGGAGCTTGCCCCTTGCTGAATTTTTGCTTGAGCCATTCTTCCGCATTTTTCCGGTCGTCGCCTATGAGCAACTTCTCTGTAGAGCGGTGGTGCTTTCTCCATTCCAAAGCCTTTAGAAGCAAATGGGTATGGGATTCTACGAATTCATTTCGCTCCAGCAAGGAGGAAACCCTGCTGAGCGCATTTTCAAAATCGTCTTCTTCTCGGCCGTATATCCAGTTGATTTTCCTTACCGTACTGTCCATTTCTACAATCAGGTTGCCAGGCTCTTGGTAGAGGATAGGTACAATGCGCTTGTTGTATTTTAAGGCATATTCTATTTCCTTTTGGCAATATTCTGATTTAATAGAATCTGGGGAAATGATGAAGATAAAGTTGTGGGAATGGGCAATTCCTTGTTCTATTTCTTTCTCAAAATCAACGGCTTCGGGTATATCTTCTTGGTCGAACCAGATATTGTTCCCATATGCTGTGAGCCTGTCATGTAGCCGTTGGGCAAACGGGAGGTTTATCCTAGAATAAGAGATGAAAGCTTGAAAGGTGCGATTGGATATATCTGGCATTTTTTGATTCTGAGAAACGTGAAATTACCAATAAACTACTACTGGTAGCTAGTCTGAAAACCTTTAG
Organism: Flammeovirgaceae bacterium SG7u.111; assembly: GCA_034044135.1. NCBI lineage: Bacteria > Pseudomonadati > Bacteroidota > Cytophagia > Cytophagales > Flammeovirgaceae > Flammeovirgaceae bacterium SG7u.111. The sequence continues at coordinate 999,188 of CP139021.1, forward strand.
TTGGCTTGTTAGTAAGTAGCTTTTACTACCCATTAAAACTATCGTAGTTTTGGATTTTTTAGTATGGAAGTTTGCTTGTTTTGAGTGGTTCTAAAGCAATATAATGAAAGTGTTTGCTTTGTCAAAACTTTGTGTTTTTCTCTAGGTGGTTTTGGGTACAAAAAAACCGTGTGCAGCTAGCTGCACACGGTGCTGTGTTTGATCTGATTGGAATGCGTTTGTCACCTCAATATTAGCAGAGGAACTTCCATTTTGTTCACCATCTCAGCGGTGAGGCTTTCTTGGAATAGTTTCTGGATCATGCTCCGCTTCTTTCTGGGGAAAAGGGTCACAATATCAACGTTGTTTCCTTTTACGTACTCAGTAAGCCCTTTTTCGGTGCTTTTATGGTAATAATCGAAGAAGTCTGGCTGAAGGTCTTCAAGAAGCTCTTCTACTGATAGGGCAGCTGGGATGTATTTTGTAGGTTTCCCCTTGTACGAGTGAACGTTTACTATTTCCAGCTTGGCATCGAAGCTTTCGGCAAGTTTTGGCAATACCTCAAGTACTTCTTTATCCACCTCGGTTTCTTCGTCTATGGCAATTGCTATCTTACGAACTGGCTTTACTTTCCCTCCATTAGGAATAAGCAAAAGTGGAACTTTGGTATTTTCCAATAAGGTGCGAGCTCGTTTTGTACCCATCAGTTCTTGAAGCCCGCTGAATCGCCTAGAAGCCATCACGAGCAAGTCCATCTTCATTTCTTGGATAATGGTGATCATCACATCGGCAGAGACACCTCGGATAGGTAACTGGTGGTGAGTTACTTCATCCAGCTCGGGAATAGCTTCTACCATATTGTTGTATTCTTTTTTGATGGTATAAAGCCCATTGCGGAAAGCCTGTTTGTTCACTGAGCCATCTGCTTCTACAAAAGATTCTATCATGTTGCTATAAGCATGGAGAAGATAGAGGGAAGCGCCACTGGCTTTGGCTATTGCTGCTCCGTATTTTACAGCTTCTTTTGAACTGTCATTAAAATCTATCGGGATTAATATCTTCTTTATCGTATTCATGGTTTCAAAAATTATGTTTCACTATATTTTTTTAGATATGGCTTATCGCATCCATCAGGCTCATGGGAGTACCTTGGCTTTTTACCGCCAACACATAGGCATATTCATTGCCTTTTACTAGCCCTTTGGTAGTACTTCCCAATACTAAGTGCGCCATGTTGGTTCTACCCCTAGCCCCAACTACTATCATATCGGCACCTAGCTTTTTGCTTTCTCTCAAAATCAGGTTCGCTTTGCTGCTGTTTCCTTTTTCTACCAAGTGCGGGATGATTTTTACTCCCTTCGTATGGTTTTTCTTTAAGAAGATCTTGAGCCTGTTTTCGGCATGTTGCTTCATGGTACGGGCAAACTGTCTGTAGCTGATGTTAAGCCTTGTGTGCCCCGCAGGTACGTCGTACACATGCATAAAAATCAGTGCCGCTCCTTTTTTTCTGGCAATTCTCACCGCCCTTTGGAAAGCTACTTCTGAATGGCGGGAAAAGTCTCCTGTGAAGAGCACCGTATCTATATTGAACTTGGGCGTAGGAGGAACCACCAACACATCACTTGCTCCTTTTTCTGTCAAATATTCTGCTATCCTGCTTTCATTGCTGTTTGCTTGTTTTTTGCCTACTATCACCAGTTTTGGCTTATCCTGTATCGACTTATTATAAATCTCTGTTTTTGGATCGCCTTCTAGCACATCGAAATCGAACTCTGCCTTAGAGTCAAAGTCCTTTTCTATCCGAACCAATTCTTCCATCAAAATACTACTAGGTATGTTCTTCCCTTTCACATTGATGAGTTGGAACTTAGAAGGTTTATATATTTCGGTCATCAGACTTGCGGCTTCTATAAGGCTATAATCTTGCTTCGAGAAATCTACGCTTATCAAAAAGTTGTCTTTGGTTTCCATGATCGTTTTCGCTTGTTACTGTATGGCTAATGTAGCCTAGGGAGGAGTGGGGAAATACTTATAAGCGGTGAACGGGAATTATTTCCGTTGAATCGGAATTAGTAGGTTTGAATAAAAAGGGGTAGAAGAGGAGGGAGTAAAAAAGAAAATGCCCCAAACCAGTCGTGGTTTGGGGCATTTAAAAAAAGCCTTAAAAAAGAGGGTTACAAAACTGCTTTGATAGCTTCTTGCATTCCTTTTTCTTGGATAAGAGAAACGTATTCAGCTGTAAGGTCAGTCAAGCCCGGAACTTTATTTAGGTCTTGTTTCCAAACAGGTTCGTAAGCCAATACTTTTTCTGCCAACACTGCAATTGCTTCTTTGCTTCCATCGCAATTTGTCCAAAGTTCTTTGTACAAATCCAACACGTCTTGGTTGTCTTTCAATGGAATCTCTTCGCCGTTTCTGTCGCCTTTGTAGAAGCTGATAAGCGAAGCCAAAGAGAATACTAATTTCTTGGGAAGTGCTTGCTTTCTATTCACATATTCGAGCAACGAAGGCAATACACGTGTTTCGTATTTCGGCATAGAGTTGAGCGAAATAGAAATAAGGAAGTGCTTTATGAATGGGTTTCTGAACCTGTCCATCACGTCGTTAGAAAAGCTTTCTAGTTCCTCTTTTGGTAAGTCCAAGGTAGGAATGATTTCCTCGTCAACAGCACCTTTTACAAACTTGCCCATTACCTCGTGCTCTACAGTTTCCCTCACGGTGTCTATACCATAAAGGTAGCCTACAGGTACCATTGTGGTGTGCGCTCCGTTCAAGATTCTTACTTTTCTTGTTCTGTAAGGAGTTTGGTCTTTTACAAAAAGAACATTCAGCCCTACTTTATCAGCAGGGAAAACTTCGTGAGCTTTTTCATCTCCTTCAATTACCCAAAGGTGGAACTGCTCGCCTTCTACTACCAAGTTGTCTTTGTAACCAAGTTCTTCTGTAATCTCTCCTATTTTTTCTCTTGGGTAACCAGGTACAATTCTGTCTACCAAAGTATTGCAAAATGAGCAAGCCTCGTTTATCCATGCAGTGAAGCCTTCTCCAAGCTTCCAAAGCTCAGCATACTGAAGAATGGTTTCTTTCAGCTTGATACCGTTTTTGTCGATAAGTTCACATGGGATCAGCACCAAGCCTTTTGATTTATCACCGCTAAATGTTTGATATCTTTTGAAAAGCAAAGCGGTTAATTTGCCCGGGAAGCTTTTTTGAGGAGTATCTTCCAGCTTGTCATCAGGGTTGAAAGAGATTCCTGCTTCGGTAGTGTTGGAAAGCATTATTTCCAAGTCAGGATTTTCGGCAATACTCATGTAAGCAGCATTATCAGCATAAGGATCAATTCCTCTTGTGATACAATCGATTACCTCATGTTCGCTGACAGCTTCGCCGTTTTTGATACCATTTAGGTACAACGTATAAAGACCGTCTTGGTCATTAAGCATAGTTACCAATCCTCGGTCAATTGGCTGAACTACCACTACGCCGGCGCCGTAGTTGGCCTCCTTATTCATTTTATCGATCATCCAATTGGCAAAAGCCCTCAAGAAGTTGCCTTCTCCAAATTGAACAATTTTTTCAGTCAGTCTTTCTCTTTTTACTAATTCTCTGTTTAATATTTTTTCTGACATATTCTTTAAGTTTTTTCAGAAGATGAAAGGGTGCGAGCGGACGCTTGCACCTGCTAGGTTGTATGTCTCTGCAATTTTGAATTTTATTATTTTGATCTCTAAAGTGAAATATCCCTTTTCCAAGGAATAAAGTCATCTTGCCCAATGAGCTGAGCCTTAGAGAGTTTTTCTCCACTAGCTACGGCAATGATATGCTCTAGCATTTCCTCGCCTTTGGTTTGGATGGTATCCTCACCAGTGATGATTGTTCCTGTATCGATGTCGATGATATCGCTCATGCGCTTAGAAAGTTTGGAGTTGGAAGAAACCTTCAACACTGGGGCAACAGGGTTTCCAGTAGGTGTGCCCAAGCCTGTGGTGAACAAGATCACGTTGGTGCCAGAACCTGCCAATCCTGTGGTAGATTCCACATCGTTGCCAGGGGTGCAAAGTAGGGTAAGCCCAGGTTTGCGCACAGGTTCAGCATAGTCCAGTACATCTACTACTGGAGAAGTGCCACCTTTTTTAGCTGCACCAGCGGATTTTATAGCATCGGTGATCAGGCCGTCTTTGATATTGCCCGGTGATGGGTTTGCATCGAAGCCTGAGCCAGCCGCTATAGCTTTGGCATTGTAAGCTTTCATTAGCTCAAAGAACCTTTCTGCCATTTCTTTGGTCTCGCAACGAGCTGCCAATTCATTTTCAACTCCACAAAGTTCTGGGAATTCAGAAAGAACAACCGAACCGCCAAGAGCGGCAACCAGATCGGATACATATCCTACGGCAGGGTTAGCTGAAATTCCTGAAAAACCATCTGAACCACCACATTCTAGACCTACGCAAAGTTTGGTGAGCGGGGCAGGTTTTCTTTCTGTTTTATTGGCTTCAGTTAGCCCAATGAAGGTTTTCTTTACTGCTTCGCTGATCAAGTCTTTTTCCGAAGTGCTTTTTTGTTGCTCGAGCATGTAGAGCGGCTTGCTAAAGTTCGGGTCGCGCTTTTCAATTTCCCTCATCAAGATTTCGGGTTGGGCATTTTGGCAGCCCAAGCTAAGCACAGTTGCACCAGCTACATTCGGGTTGGTGATGTAACCTGCCAAAAGTGCGCAAAGTACTTCAGAATCGTTACGTGTGCCTCCGCAGCCACTTTCGTGGGTGAGGTATTTGATACCGTCTACGTTGGGGAAGAACCTGTTTTGGCGAGTTTCCTCTGCTGTTACCACGATGTCTTCGGCCAATAGTGCATCTGTAGAAGCACCGCTTTGGTACAAGCTTATCAGTTTTTTTACATCCATCTTGGTAGTGGAAACTGTATCGTAGCCGAGTTCGCCTTCTAGCGCATCTTTAATCACTTTGATGTTCCTGTTTTCACAGAAAACCAATGGGATTACAAGCCATACGTTGGCTGTTCCTACCGAACCATCGGCGCGGTGGTAGCCGTTGAATGTTCTGCCTTCGAAGCGAGAAATATCTGGCTTGGTCCATTCGGTATTTCTACTGTCCAACGAGAATTCGTTGGTGTGATGTTTGATATTTTCGGTTGTGAGCAATGCGCCTTTGGCAACAGGTTCGTTGGCTTTTCCTACAGGCACACCGTACATGGTGATTACATCGCCAACGGCAAAGTCTTTTCCTGCAAACTTGTGTTTTTGGGGGATATTTTCTTTTACTTCATAACTTTCGCCTTCAAGTTCCAAGACTTCGCCAGCTTGGAGGTCGGTAAGTGCCACTACGGCATCATCAGATGGGTGAACTTTTAAGATTTTGTGTAACATAAGGGGATAATGTTTTTGTTCAAATACGATTAATTCTGTGATCCTATTTTCAAGTTAGTAAAACTGTTTTGTTAACTGGTAAGTTTTGAAAATCAATAGGTTATGTATGAATAGGATGTCTTTTTTTTGAGCGAATACTTTGTGATTTAGAAACCTGTCTTTTTGCTAATCAAATTGTACTTGTTTTTATGTAAAAAGCAGCTCCACAGATAATTTAGGAAAATTAAAAGTAAAGCTGCTTGTTGTTTTATGTAAAAGCGGATGTTATGCTTTTTTCACTACTGGATTTAGGTTTTCATCGAGTTGAGCCATATCCGGCATCAGTAGATGAACAATTCCTAAGATAACTAAGTAACAAGAACCTGCTATTAAGAATGCCCAGAAATAGCCTGTATTTCCAGCAGTATCCAGCACTTGACCTAGTGCTTTGTCACCAATTATACCCGCTACCGCACCGATCATTCCACCGATACCTGTAACTGAACCAACAGCTTTTTTAGGGAATACATCGGAAACAAGGGTAAAGATGTTGGCAGACCAAGCTTGGTGACCAGCGGCGCCAAGACCAATAAGGAAAACAGCCAACCACTTGTTATCTGTTATTGCTACAAAAGCAACAGGAAGAATGATGATGGCACATATTAAAAGGGTCAGTTTTCGAGCTTTGTTCACAGACCAGCCTTTATTCATGAATGCGCCAGAGAGCCATCCGCCCATGATACTTCCGCCATCGGCTAATAAATACATAACCAAGAAAGGTACGCCAATATTTTTGATATTTACGTCGAACGTATCGGCAAGGAATTTTGCTCCCCAGAACAAGTAGAACCACCAAACAGCATCGGTGATTTTTGCAGTGGCAAATGCCCAAGTTTGACGTTTTGGAAGTACTTTAGACCATGATAATTTTTCTTCAGACTCTGTAACTGAATCACTGTTTATATAGGCTAGTTCAGCGTCAGATACTTGTGGGTGTACCTCTGGTTTTTTATACACTTTTAACCAAATTATAACCCAGATAGAACTCAAGACTCCGGTGATCAAGAAAGGGATTTGCCAGTTAGTTCCATCTTCAGCTACAATCCAACCTACTACGAAAGGAGCGGCAATAGCACCGATACTGGTAGCGGCATTAAATAGCCCTGTAGCGAATGCTCTGTCTTTTCTTGGAAACCATTCTGCTACTGTTTTTTGTGCGGCAGGAAAGTGACCAGACTCGCCAAAACCTAGCCCAAAACGAGCAAGCGAGAAACCAACGATGCTAAATGCTGGTCTTACGAGGGCATGCAACATGCCAAAAAGACTCCAAATAGCAATTGAAAGAGTGTACCCCTTTTTGGTTCCTAGGCGGTCGATAATTCCTCCCATTGTAAGCATACCTAGTGCGTAGGCTGCTTTGAAAGCAATCATGATATTTGCATAATCATTATTGCTCCAATGGAATAATTTTTCAAGGGTAGGTGCTAGTACACCGATAATACTTCTATCGAAGTAGTTAATCGTGGTAGCATACACGAGCATCGCGAGAATTCGATACCTATATGTGCTAACAGCTGGTTTGATTTTGGACATATTTCTGAGTTTTATTTGTAAAAAATCATTTTCATATTAAGAAGCATGTAGATTTCTCTACATGCTCTGGTATTCTCTAGCCTCTCAACTTCTTTATGGTAGCCAATGCATCTTTGCAGATGGTGGTGATAGCTCCAAAGTCCCCGCTTGCAATAGCTTCTTTAGGGAAGAGTTTTGAGCCCATACCTACGCAGTGAACACCTGCACCAATCCAAGTTTTAAGGCTTGCTTCAGTTGGCTCAACACCACCTGTAGGCATGATGCTAGTCCAAGGGAAAGGACCTTTCACCGCTTTTACGAACTCAGGACCTCCAACTTGGGCACCAGGGAAGATTTTTACAACTTCTGCTCCTAATTCTTCAGCATAAGAAATTTCGGTAAGCGAGCCACATCCAGGCGACCACCCGATTTTCCTGCGGTTACAAACTTTCGCCATTTCTGGGTTCAAGATTGGTGAAACGATGAAGTCAGCACCCATCTGGATGTACAATGAAGTAGTTCCAGCATCTACGATTGACCCAACGCCGAGGCAAAGCTCAGGGGTCTCTTTTGCAGCAAACTTGCTTAGCTCAGCAAATACTTCATGAGCAAAGTCGCCACGGTTGGTAAATTCGAATACTCTTACGCCACCGTCGTAGCAAGCTTTCAATACTTTTTTACAAAGCTCGATGTCTTTGTTGTAGAACACAGGAACCATTCCTGTTTCTTTCATTGCCAAAGCAACTTCAATTCTTGTGAATCTTGCCATTTTATTTCCAGTTTAATATTTTATTAAAATTAAATTCTTCAGGGTTGGGAACGAGTTTAGCTAATGCTGGGTAATCGTCCTCGTCAATGAAATGTAGGTTTCTAAAAATTAGCTGAGGGAACTCAGACTCTATATCCACTAGTCTAGGTTTTATCGCTCCATTCTCTGTTTCGAATTGGGACAAGTACATCGGCGTTACGTCACCTCTAGAGTTAGTCGTAACTATACAACCCGTAATTCCTTGGTCAAACAATTTCTTAACACCAATTCCTAATAGTGTACAAAGCGTTAAGTCAAACCCAATAGGTCTACAACACCTTAGTTCATAACCTAGCTCAACTGGCCTACTTTTGATCGTAATGCCTAATTCTTTGAGCTTGTTTTGTACCAGTACGTTGAATATGTTAGACTTACTGATGTTTCCTAGCTCAGGATGGCCATGGTCATCGTAGCTCAGCAATATATTAGAATTCTTTAGTTCCTCTTCGTCGATGATGTGGAATACACCTTCGCTAATCATAGCTACGCCATAGTAAATGCCTTCTATCAACCGCTTCAAGATAGACGATACGATAAGGTTTACTACCTTATCGATAGAGCATTTGGTCTTGTTGAACATCTCTGGGATGATCAGCATTGGGAAATGGCATGCTGAAGCAATACCGAATGCTAAGTGTCCAGCACTTCGCCCCATGGCAGACATCACGAACCAGTTGTTACTGGTTACCGCATCTTCATATATCGTGTTGCTAATCTTAACGCCTTCGTCCTTGGCCGAATGAAAACCGAATGTTGGGTTTCTGTCAGGAAGTGGGAGGTCGTTGTCAATAGTTTTGGGAACATGGATGTTCTTTACGTTTACATCATGCTCCGTTAAGTATTGCGATAACCTGTTGGCCGTGCTGGCTGTATCATCTCCTCCAATAGTAACTAGAAGTTGGACATTGTTTTTTACAAAGAAGTCTGTTTTGAATTCTTCATTTTTTGGCTTGTACCTACTCATTACAAGCGACGATCCTCCTCTACTGAAAATCTGATCGGCCATGATAAAATTGAAATCAACTGTGTCTGGATTTTCAGAGACAAGTCCTCGATACCCTCCATTGATGCCAATTACTCTGTAGCCATCTTTAAGGAAAATTTTAGCCACAGTACTTATTACAGTATTGATACCTGGGGCAGGTCCTCCTCCGCATAATATGGCTATAGATTTTTTCGACATGAGTTTGTGGTATAAAAGAAAGGAAGTAGATACACATATTATCTATCTACTCCCATAAAAATTTGATTTAACTACCTAGCAACCCTACCAGATGCATCACCGCCCATTAGTTTTTCAACTTCAGCAACAGTAGCCAAGTTAGCGTCACCTTTAATAGTGTGCTTCAAGCAAGATGCAGCAACGGCAAAGTCAAGTGCTTTTTGGTCGTCGTTAGGGTAAGTCAATAATCCGTAGATTAATCCACCCATGAACGAATCACCACCACCAACTCTATCTACAATATCAGTGATTTGGTATTGTCTGGTTTCATACAATTTAGAACCATCGTACAATACACCAGCCCAAGTGTTGTGTGATGCCGAGATAGAACCTCTTAAGGTTGTTATTACTTTCTTAGCTCTTGGGAATTTTTCCATCATTTGCTTACAAACTGAAAGGAAAGCTTCCGCTTTAACGTTGTGTCCTTCAGTCTGAACAGAGATACCTTCTGGCTTGATGCCGAAGTGCATTTCAGCATCTTCTTCGTTTCCAAGAACGATGTCGCAGTAAGAAGTCAGCTCAGTCATGATCTCTTCTCTTTTTGCATCGTCGCAATACTTCCAAAGCTTAGCTCTGTAGTTCAAGTCCGTAGAGATAGTTACGCCCATTTCAGAAGCAACTTTTACTGCTTCTAAACAAGCATCTGCAGAACTTTGAGAGATAGCAGGAGTAATACCTGTCCAGTGGAAGAATCCAGCGCCTTTGAATACTTCTTTCCAATCTACCATGCCAGGCTCTATTGTAGACATAGAAGAGTGTGCCCTATCATATACTACTTTAGATCCTCTACTTACAGCACCAGTTTCCAAGAAATAGATACCTAATCTCTCACCACCAAATTGAACGTGGTTAGTTCCTACGTTTCTTTTTCTCATTTCCATCAATGCGCATTCTCCAATGTCATTTTTAGGAAGTCTGGTTACGAATTCAACATCTAGGCCATAGTTAGCCAAAGAAACAGCTACGTTAGATTCACCACCGCCATATACCACGTCGAATGAGTTAGCTTGAGAAAATCTTAAGAACCCTTGAGGAGCTAGCCTCAACATGATTTCGCCGAATGTTACGATTTTTTTAGACATAAGAATCAGGTCTTTTATTATTTAATTAGTTAAACAAACTATATGCTCTATAGGAGCTGATTATCAATGACTTGGGTTTAGAACCCAAAGAAATTATTTGCATTATTGTAGCAGATGTTTTCTACCATTTCGCCCAGCCATTTTTCTTCGTTAGGAAGTAGGCCGTTTTCCACATCGTTGCCCAGCATATTGCACAGGATACGGCGGAAATATTCGTGGCGAGGGAAAGAAAGAAAGCTGCGAGAGTCGGTGAGCATACCTACAAAGCGGCTCAATAGCCCCATGTTGGAAAGTGCTTCCATCTGCTTTTGCATCCCATCTTTTTGGTCGAGAAACCACCAGCCCGAACCAAACTGCATCTTACCCGCAACCGAACCATCATTGAAGTTGCCTATCATGGTGGCCATCAGCTCATTGTCCCTAGGGTTGAGATTGTAAAGAATCGTTTTGGTTAGTTTGTCGTTGGTATCAAGCTTGTTGAGGTAGCCTGAAAGCGGTCTGCCAATCTCAAAATCACCAATAGAATCAAACCCTGTATCAGGACCTAAAAGCTTTACCATTCGGCTACTATTATTGCGAAGTGCTCCAAGGTGGAATTGTTGTGTCCAGCCCAATGTATGGTAGAGCTCGCCTAAGAAAACCAACATATGCGATTTGAACATGGCAATTTCGTCGGTTGTAAGCTCGATGCCTGATCGGATTTTGGCAAAGAGTACTTTGGCTTCGCCTGCCGAAATATTTTCGTTATATATAGTTTCCAGTCCGTGGTCAGAAAGCCTTCCGCCCATTTCGTTGAAAAACTCAGCCCTACTAGTAAGTGCCTCTTTCAGTTCATCTAAATTTGTGATGTTGATTTTGGCGGTAGTGGCCAAGCTATCTATATAAGCATTGTACGTGGAGGTATCTTCAACAGCCAGCGATTTGTCCGGTCTGAAAGTTGGCAATACCTTAATGTCAATGCCTTCTTCTTTTATTTTCTGATGAAACTCGAGCGAGTCGGCAGGATCGTCTGTGGTACAAACTACTTCCACCTTCATTTTTCTGAGCAAGTTCCTTACGCTGTATTCTGGAGTTTGGAGTTTTGCCGTGCACTCGTCGTATATTTCTTTGGCTGTTTCCTTATTCAAGATTTTATCGATACCAAAGTAGCGCTTGAGCTCCATGTGCGTCCAGTGATAGAGTGGGTTGCGCATGGTGTAAGGAACAGTTTCTGCCCACTTTTCAAACTTTTCAAAAGGAGTTGCATCACCTGTGCAGTACCTTTCGTCCACGCCATTGGTACGCATCGCACGCCATTTATAATGGTCGCCTTCCAGCCAAATTTCTGTTAGGTTGGCAAACTGCCTGTCGCTTGCGATGTCTTCAGGTGGTAGATGACAATGGTAATCAATAATTGGCATTTCCTTGGCGTGCCCATGGAAAAGCTTTTCTGCTGTAGGAGTTTCAAGGATAAAGCTTTCGTCTAGGAATTTTTTCATTTTCTAACTGTTTTTAGTCAAAGTATCTTAGGTAAGAAGGATACTTCATCAAGCGTTATTCTCAGAGTATTTATGTTTTCTTTTTAAGCTTCCAAAAAGCTTGTTTAGTTGACACATGTCCTCTTCAGAGTTTTCAATTTTACCTAAAAAAATAGACTTAAATAAGCTTAAAACAATATTTTTTCACGGGAACGCTACCAATAACGTTCCCGTGAATTTGGAGTAACAAAGGGCTTCTGCTTATTACTATCACAACCCTTTAAACGATTATGCAGATGGCTGGAACTTGTTGAGAAATAAGGCTTTTGATATCCAATTCTGTAGGTTATTACCAAGGAGGTGAAGAGTGGCGTGGATTAAAAATATTCGTAAAAAATGTGGAGAGAATACGAAAAACCTCTTTTGCGATTATAAGAATAATCCAAAAGAGGTTTTGGGTAATAAGTTGTTGTGACAATTAATTATTCAACAATAAAATTGAAGCCCAAACCTATGTTTACAAAGCTGATTTTTTGCTCAAGCTCGACTGGTTCAAAAAAGCCAGTGCTAGGGTTGTTTCTCCAAAACTCATACTTTGGTGAGCTGTGGGTTGCTTCTACATTGAAGCTTACGCCAAAGGCATCATTGATGAGGTACATAAGTTCTATGCCACCATTGAAGGCTACGTCTGTTCCCTTTCCATATTTTATGTTCAGCTCTTCAGGGTCGCCAAAAGGAGGGTCAAGTTTTATATAAGTTTCGGGAGCTATGGCGGTCATCGCTCCAATTTTCAACTTACCAATTAGCTTGAACTTGTCCGAAATATTTGCCTTAGCATAAGGGCCAACCAAAAACGTCCACGCTTTGTATTTTTTTGCATCGAAGGTCAGTTCGCCGGCATTAGGAAATTGATTGTTGAATTGCTTGATGAATGTAGCATTATCATAAGAATGGAGGTTGTAATAAACTCCACCGCCTAAGCCTATCCAATCGAAAAAAGCAACACCTTCTAGCCCCATTCCTAGACCACTGAGTGCATAGCCCCCTTTTTTCTCATCGTTGCTAGCAAAATCGGCAAAGGGAGAAGAATTGCCTATCATAAATTTGGTATAAACGGCATCTTGTGCATTTGTCAACTGAGCGCTTACCATAAGCATTGCAAGGCCTATTATAATTTTGTAGCTATATTTCATATTGAGAGTATGTGTAATTTGTTTTTTAACAAAGATAAGTAGCCTTCTTGATTTACCTACTTATAATGGAAAAGGCTTTTCTCTACTAATGAAAAAGCCCTCCCATCGGTCCGATGGGAGGGCTCAAAATAAATATATTTTCCCTACACGTAGTTGTGCAACATAATTGGCATAATCAGCATCAAAATATCCTCTCCTTCTACGCTCTCTTCTGGAGTTACCAAGCCAGCGCTACTTGGTTCCGAAAGTTTCAACACGATTTTTTCTGAATAAAGATTGTTGAGGATTTCGAGCATAAACTTAGCATTGAACCCGATTTCCAAGTCTGGGCCATCGTGGTCACAGAAAAGACGCTCGGTAGCCTCGTTAGAGTAGGTCAAGTCTTCCGAAGAAACCTGCATCTCGTTGCCCGTAATCTTGAACCTTACTTGGTTGGTCGACTTATTGGCGTAGATAACCAAACGCTTAAGCGAAGAAAGTAACTCTTGCCTGTCGATGGTCACGAGGTTGTCGTTGCCCAAAGGGATCACGTTTTCGTAATCTGGGAAACGCTCGTCTATCAGCCTGCAAATGAGCTTCACATTATCGAAGCTAAACACTGCATTTGAACTGGTGTAATCCATCTTTATAATCACATCTTCTGAAGGAAGAGAGCTTTTGAGCAGGGTAAGAGCTTTTTTATGGACGATAAGTGATGTTTCGCCTTCTGCGGTCAAGTCTTCCCTTCTGTAGCGAATAAGCCTGTGGCTATCCGAAGCTACAAAGCTGGCGTTGGTTTCGTTGATGTTGAAATATACCCCATTCATTGCCATTTTCATCTCGTCGTTACTAGTGGCAAATAGCGTGTAAGCCATTGCATCTTGCAACACTCCCGAAGGAATTTCCACTGAAGATGATTGGGTAAGCTCGGGCATTTTAGGATAGTCAACAGCATTTTCCCCTCCAAGCTTGTACCTGCCATTGTCCGAGCTTAGCTCTATGCTGAAGCTTTCTTTGGTGTCAATGGTGAAGGTGACTGGCTGCTCAGGAAGGTTTTTGAGCGTATCGGCTAGGATTTTAGCAGGTACGGCTATGCTTGCCTCATCCTCTGGGCTGGCTTCTATTTCCACATGGGTGATGATAGAAGTCTGCATGTCCGATGCGGTGATTTTCAACGCACCACTTTTTATTTCAAACAGAAAGTTCTCTAAGATAGGTACCACCGGATTGGGAGGTATCACACTGATGATGCTATTGACCTGCTTGAGCAAATTAGAGGAAGAAACTATGAATTTCATATCTGTAGTTTATTGAATTTATATAGTAAGACCGAGAGTCGTCGGAGAAATCCGACATCTCGGCACATTTATGTAAAAATATGTTTTTTTCAAAAAAAACCTCGGTTATTTGCCATTATTTCGGCAATAAGTAAGGCTAGTATTTATCTTTTTTGGGAAAGCTTAAAAGCCAATTCTTTCTCTCACTTTTTGGAGGTTTGCCCTTGCTATTACTCTTGCCTTTTCCTCACCGGCTTTTAGTTTTGCTTCCAGTTCGTCGAGGTTGGTCATGTAATGGTCAAAAATCTCTCGCTCTTTCTCAAATTTTGTCAACATGAGTTCGAGAAGTTCTTTTTTTGCATGGCCATAGCCGTAGTTGCCACCTGTATATTTCCCCCTCATTTCTTCCACTTGTTCTGGGCTGGCTAGGAGAGAATACAGTTTGAATACATTGCAGGTATCAGGGTCCTTTGAGTCTTCTAATGGGGTGCTGTCAGTCTGGATGCCCATCACTTGTTTTTTAAGCTTGTTTTTTGGCAAGAAGATATCGATATAGTTGTTGTACGATTTGCTCATTTTTTGCCCATCTGTACCTGGTATTACCATAAGGTTCTGGTTGATCTTGGCCTCTGGCATCACGAAAGTCTCTCCGTACATTTTGTTAAATGTACTGGCAATGTCTCTGGTAATTTCGAGGTGTTGCTGCTGGTCTTTTCCTACAGGCACTTGCTCGGCATCGTACAATAATATATCGCAGGCCATAAGTACAGGATAGGTGAAAAGCCCGGCATTCACATCCGCAAGCCTATCAGCTTTATCTTTGAAGGAGTGTGCATTGGCAAGCATAGGGTAGGGCGTAAGGCAGTTCAGGTACCAGCTAAGCTCGCACACTTCTGGAATTTGCGATTGGCGGTAGAATGTGTTTTTGTCCGTATCGAACCCAAAAGCAAGCCATGCTGCCGCTACCGCATAGGTGTTTGCCTTACGTTCTTCCCCGTCTTTTATGGTGGTGAAAGAGTGCAGGTCGGCAATGAACAAAAATGAATCGTTGGCAGGGTCTTGGGAAAGCTCTATCGCAGGCTTTATCGCTCCCAAAATATTGCCCATATGAGGCCTGCCACTACTCTGTATTCCTGTTAATATTCTAGACATTTTATGCGGTTATTTTATCGCTCCAACTTTATAAAAAATCAGTTGGATCTGTGTTCTAAATCAATTAGCAAAACTATAAGAGTAAGTTTAAAAATTCAGCCCTTTGAGGAAATACTTTTGGGCGAGTTGCTGAACTTTTGAAAAAAAGATGGGGTTTTGAACGATTTGCCATAAGGGGTTGTTTTCAGCATATAGAATAACAATACTATTCTCTTACTTTTAATTTACGTTTCCGTATTAATCTCAAATATGTTGAACCTCGGCTTTAAGGGTCGAGGTTTTTTCGTGTTTGATCAAACAGAACACCCCTCTTTTCTGTTTTTTAAGCTAATTTTACCTCAGAATATCTTTAAAACCCAAACAGAAATAACATGGCAAGTTTTCAGAATTTACCCTCAATAGAATTTGAAGAGGCATTTGGAGAAACCGAAAATGCGGTTTTGTTGGATGTGCGTACACCCGAAGAAGTGGAGGTGGAACATATTCCAGGCGCTATCGCTATTGATTTCCGCAGCCCCGATTTTGCAGATAAAGTAAGCGGACTTGAAAAAGATAAAAGCTATTTTGTGTATTGCCGAAGTGGTGCAAGGAGCGCAAGTGCTTGCGAGCTGATGGCTAGCCAAGGTTTTGGTGAATTATACAATTTGCACGGTGGCATTTTGGGCTGGCATGGAGATACTGAAGAGGGTGCTCTTTAGGCTTTTGTCTAAAGCAACTTATTTGTAATGAAACGTGTTTACATTCCCTATGCCGTGGACTCCGTTCCGGTTTAGGGATTTTTTTATGTTATACTATCAGAGAAGAACGCATTGATGGTTCTTTGCAAACAGCTATAAATTAACATGTTAGAATTGATAAAACAACCTTGGCCTTGGTACGTATCAGGGCCTTTAATTACGCTTGTAATGTCTTTGCTCATCTTTTCGGGAAAGACGTTTGGGGTCTCTACATCGCTTGAGCAGCTTTGTACCTTGGCTGGTGCTGGCAAAAAGGTGAAGTTTTTTGATCGGAATTGGAAAAAAGATGCTTGGAGGCTCGTTTTCGTCTTTGGCATGTTGGTAGGGGGGATAGTCTCACATGTGTTTTTGCAAAGTAGAACTCCAGAAATTTCGGCTGAGACAATAGTCCAGTTGAATGAATGGGGCTTTGCAGCCCCCGATGGGTTATTGCCCAAGGAGCTTTTTAACTGGGAAAGTTTGCTTACCGCCAAAGGGATTATATTCATGGTGGTCGGCGGGTTTTTCATAGGTTTTGGAACGCGCTGGGCAGGAGGTTGTACCTCAGGCCATGCCATCACTGGGCTTTCCAATTTGCAACTTCCTTCGCTTATTGCGGTGGTCGGTTTCTTCTTAGGAGGCTTGGCTATGGTTTATTTTATTTTCCCTCTTTTAAGTTTTTTGTAGGGCTTTTTAAACTAGCAACAACACATTATGAGATATATAAAGATATTTTTGATAGGCATATTTTTCGGGATAGTTTTAATTAAATCCGAAGCCGTTTCGTGGTATCGGATCCAAGAAATGTTTTTGTTCGATTCCTTTCATATGTATGGGATTATTGGGTCAGCAGTTGGTTTGGGCGTACTTTTGATGCTTGCCATCAAAAAACTGCATGCCAAATCTTTTTCGGGAAAAGCCATAATACTGGAGGCGAAGGAAAAAGGCTGGAAAAGGTATATTTATGGAGGGACAATATTTGGCTTAGGTTGGGCACTTACAGGGGCTTGCCCAGGACCGGTATATGCACTGATTGGAAATGGCGCTACCGTATTTGTAGTGGTGCTTTTGAGTGCAGTATTCGGTGCTTTCGTGTATGGTGCTGTTCGAAGCAAATTACCACACTAAGAGGAATTGAATGTTGGATTTATGAAAAAGGCGAGCTGAAAAGCTCGCCTTTTGTGTACTACTCAGAAACAGTTCTCAATCTTTTGGCATCTTTATAAGGATTGTATCCATTTTGCTCTTTGCTGTAGTAACCATCCATGTTCCAAGGTCTTTTGGCGGGATGCTCTACGCATTCTGTAGAGCAGCAACCTTCCATTTTTTCCATACAGCTTTCGCAGATGGGTACGTGCCGGTTACACTCCGTGTTGGCGCAGTTTACCATGTGGTCAGATTTAGTTCCGCACACATAGCATTCGCTTATCACAGTAGGGTTTACCTTGTTCACATCCACCGTTACCCGGCTGTCGAATACATAGCATTGGCCTTCAAAATCTTCTCCTCCTTCCTCAAGACCATATTTGATGATACCGCCATGAAGTTGGTATACATCTTCGAAACCTTGCTCCACTAAAAATGCACTCGCTTTTTCGCACTTGATTCCTCCTGTGCAGTAGGTGATTACCTTTTTATTTTTTATTTTTTCTAGCTCTTCTGCCTTTTCTGGCATGTCCCTAAAGTTCTCTATATCGAGCGTGATAGCTCCCTTGAACCTGCCAATGCTGTGTTCGTAGCTAGAGCGCATATCTACAAGAACCACGTCCTTATCATTCATGATTTTCTTGAAATCAGCAGGCTCTAGGTGCTTTCCTGTTACTTTGTTGGGATCTAGGTGGGTAAGTCCCGAGTGGACGATTTCTTGCTTCACACGGACATTCAGCTTCTTGAACGCATGTTTATCGTGCTCATCCACTTTAAAGTCGATCTTGCTGAACCTAGGATCGGCTTTCACTGCTTCCATGTAGGCTTCGCAATCTTTTTTAAGACCTGAAACAGTTCCGTTCAGTCCTTCGCTTGCGATGATAATTCTTCCTCGCAAATTCAAAGAAAGGCAAAGTTCGTGGTGTTCTTCGCGGAAAACTTCAGGGTTTTCGATAGGGCTGTAGCAATAGTACAGCAGTACATAATACTCTTTTTGTTCCATCTTCTTAGGCGTAAACTAAGTGATAAATAAAATTTAGCCTGCAAAGATAAATAAATTGAGGAAATGGAAGAAAGGAAAATGATGGTGAAAAGAGCTGTTTATAAGATTTTTAGGTGATCGCAAGCTTTTCTGGCAGCGTCTTGCTCTGCTTTTTTCTTGCTGTATCCACTTCCCTCAGCTATTTCTTTTCCATCAATAGCCAATTTGGTCTTGAACTGCTTTTTGTGGTTAGAACCTGTTTCTTCCACAATGGCAAAGTTAAAGTCCTTGTTGTGCTTTTGGCACCATTCTATAATGGAACTCTTGAAATTAGTAGTCGTGTCTATGATCTCTTTGAGGTCATAGTGTTGCATGATGAGCTTTCGGATGATGAACTTTTTGGTGAACTTGAAGCCCATATCGAGGTACATAGCACCCAAAAAAGCTTCCATGGCATCGCCATAGAGAGATTTGTGCGATTGGTGGCTTTTCTTTTTCCCATCAAACTCCACTAGTTCGTTGAGACCTATTTTACGGGCAAGTTTGTTGAGCGACTCTCGGTTTACTATCCGTGAGCGGATTTCAGTAAGAAAGCCTTCGTCTTTGTAGGGGAATCTTTTGAAGAGGTATTCGGCAACCACTGCGCCAAGGATGGCATCTCCTAAGTATTCCAAGCGCTCATTTGACTCGCGAAAGCCCACGTTGTTTGTTTCGGCAATGGAAGTATGCTTCATTGCCAAGCTATATAAAGAGATATTAAGAGGAGCCGTGCCTGTAATATGTTTTACGGCACGACTCAATTTTTTTTCTCTTTCAGAATGTTTAGAAAACCAGCGGAACAGATATCTATAATGCACTATGTTTATTCTTCGTACTTGCGGAGCAATACTGAAAAATTGTGGCCTCCAAAGCCAAATGTGTTACTTAGGGCAACTTTCACTTCCCTTTTCTGAGCTTTATTGAACGTGAGGTTCAGCTTAGGATCGATGGTTTCATCGTCGGTGAAGTGGTTGATAGTTGGAGGAATAGTTTGCTTTTGGATAGCGAATATCGTTGCAATGGCTTCTATGGCACCTGCGGCTCCCAGTAAGTGACCAGTCATTGATTTTGTAGAACTGATATTCATTTCATAAGCATGTTCGCCAAATACTTTGGCAATAGCCTGTACTTCGCTAGTATCGCCTAGTGGAGTAGAAGTGCCATGAACATTTATATAATCAACTTCTTCTTTGGTGATTCCGGCATCGTCCAAGGCATTTATCATCACTTGTGCAGCACCTAGCCCTTCTGGATGTGGAGCCGTGATGTGGTGAGCATCGGCTGACATACCTCCTCCAATTAACTCTGCATATATTTTTGCGCCTCTAGCTTTTGCATGCTCTAGCTCTTCTAATATAAGTGCGCCAGCGCCTTCGCCAAGTACAAAACCATTTCTTTCTTTATCGAAAGGACGAGAAGCCGTGGTTGGGTCATCGTTTCTTTCAGAAAGGGCTTTCAATGCGTTAAAACCCCCAACGCCAGCTTCAGTTACAGCAGCTTCCGATCCTCCTGTTACAAAAAGATCAGCTTTGCCCAACCTAATGTAGTTGAAGGCATCGATCATAGCATTGGTAGCAGATGCACAAGCCGAAACAGTAACGAAGTTAGGTCCTTGAAGACCATATTTGATAGAGATGAAGCCAGCACTGATGTCGGCAATCATCTTAGGAATAAAAAATGGATTGAATTTAGGTGTCCCATCTCCAGAGTTGAAGTTAGTTACTTCATCTTGGAAGGTAGTAATACCACCGATACCCGATCCCCAAATTACTCCAAATCGTTTTTTATCTACAGCTTCTAGGTCAAGACCTGAATCTTCCATGGCTTGTGTAGCACTTACCACGGCATATTGAGTGAATAAGTCCATCTTGCGGGCATCCTTACGATGGATGGTAGGCTCAGGATTGAATCCCTTAACCTCACAAGCAAACTGTGTTTTGAATTTTTCTGCGTTGAATTTAGTGATTGGGGCAGCACCACTTACACCGTTCTCAAGGCCTTCCCAGTATTCTTCTACGGAATTGCCAAGGGGGGTCAATGCTCCTAATCCTGTTACTACTACTCTTTTGAGTTCCATAGAGCCAATGATTATGGTTTTTTCATTAAAAAAAAACCTGTCAGTATTAGAATCATTTTCAGAATTCTAACCTGGCAGGTCTTATTAAGTTTTCTCCAGGAGTGATCCTGATCATTAACCTACATTTTCTTCAAGATAGGATATTGCTTGACCAACAGTCGCAATATTTTCAGCTTGATCATCAGGAATAGAAATGTTGAATTCCTTCTCAAACTCCATGATAAGCTCCACAGTATCTAGTGAGTCAGCACCAAGATCGTTAGTGAAACTAGCTTCAGGAGTAACTTCTGATTCTTCGACTCCTAGCTTGTCGATTATGATTTTTTTAACTTTTTGTGCGATTTCTGACATAATCCTTTTAGCTTTTTTTTGTAATTAGATGCAAATAAATATATTAAAACATTGAATGCCAAAATTTGCTATAAATTTTACTTTCGTTTTGATGACTGAGAAGCTGGAGCTCGAAATACTATATGAGTTTGAATTGATTGGAATTGCTTCATTTGCAAGACCTTATAAAATGGCCTGGGAGCTTAATAGAGCATTGGATATCCGTTTGGTGAAAGTTGATGATTTAGAACTTAACTTTCTGAACGAACAGTTTGTACAGGTGTTGAATTTTTATTTTGCAACTGTACACAACACTTTTAGGCTTATAAAAAACAAATCCGTTTTTAGCTCAAAAAATATCAAGCCTTACATCCTTCCCGAACTCGAGAGCTTTGATTTCTTCTTAGTTGTCGAAAACCAAACTGGTTATGGGTCTATTGATGATAGCTTACAAGTGCTATCTGAAATCCCTATAGTCCAGTATGTAAAAAAATTCGATGCAAATCTACTCAAAAGTAAAGATAACTTAATGTTCTAGTCTTCTTTTTTTGTTTTTGGGGAGGTGGGCTCTGTTGGGGTCAAAATATCTTTGATCGATTTTCTTGCTACATCTACCACCATCATCACTAGCTGCTCTTTTAGCAATTTTCCAAAGTAGGATGTCCTTTTTGGTTTTACATACACTTGTTTTACAGGAGCTTGCTCACTAGAACTTGCTGTTGAAGAGGTAGGGGGCGTAGCCTGGGTGATGTACTCCGTCCGTTGCCTTTTGCCCGAAAGGAGGTTGAATAGCCCGTAGCCTACCAATAATATACCACCAGCTATCAGGGCGTTTTTGCCTGCATTCTCTACATTATCTACCGTGCCGTTTATCTGGGCTTTGATATTGTTCCGGTACTGTTCCGCTTCTTTTTTGAGCGTCTCTTTTTGTGCCTTTAGTTCTTCGTTCAATTTTTTTCTGCGTTTTCGATTTGGTTATCCATAAACATATCTAGCCTCTGTTTTAGAGGTTTCCGCATGGCTATTAATAAGATAAGCATGAGGATATAGATCATGCCCACTATAAAAAAGCTTAGTGTCTTGTTAATTTCAAAAAGGTCTGTGAGCAGCCACGCTAAGCTTATACTAAACATCATCATGGCGAAAGTAACCATGGTCATTCCCGCTACCACTATTATGAGGATAGAAAAAGTAGCGGCAGCTCCATTTCTGATTTCCAGCTTGAGAATATTGAGATACGTCTCAAACAAGCCTATTACATTATCGATAAGTTTATCACTAAACCTTGTTTTCTCCTTTTGTTCGGACATTGCTATTCCTAGTTAAAAAATGCTGTACGTTAACTCAGTCTAATTATTTAGCCTGTTCGGGCTGAAAAAGCGAAGAGGCTATTCTCTTGAAGAGATAAATCTCTTAGTATTTTGGAAATGTGCCTGTTTTGCAAACCAAATTTGCCTTTTGCCGAATTCCTACAAATATTAATGCTATAAAGGAAACCTACAACCTTTATAGTATATAAAACAGGAATGTGGGGAAGAGGTTTGGGATAAGCACGGGTTTATTGTGATACGGGCAGGCTAATTATGAACTCAGAGCCTTTCCCTTCTTGGCTGTCTACCTGTATTTCTCCTTTGTGTTTTTGGATAATACTATAGCTAATAGACAGCCCTAGTCCCGTACCCTTGCCTACATCTTTGGTGGTATAAAAAGGTTCAAAAATCTTTTTGATAGATGCCTTGGGGATGCCGTTTCCATTGTCTTTGATTTTTATAAGCACATATTTTTTGTTTTTGGTAAGAGAAGTGGATATCAAAATAGTTGCTTTGAAGTCTTTTTCTTTCTCCACTTTCTCTGTCAGTGCTTGTATAGCATTTCCTAAAATATTGATAAATACCTGATTGAGCTCGCTAGGATAGCAATCGATAAATTGGATGTCGCCATAGTCCTTTTCTATACCTACCATATACTTGTACTGGTGGTGTAAAATGGTAAGGGCTGAGTCCAAGTTGTCATGGATATTCGTAGGAATGGGTTCGCCTTTGTCTGGGCGAGAGAAAGTCCTTAAGCCTTTGATGATCTCAGAAGTCCTTATAACTCCATTTTCCATGTTTCGGCTTATTTTCTCGAGGTTATCCAGCAAAAATGTAAACTTGACTTCCTCCTTTAGCTTTTCAATTTCTTCTATTTGCTCAGTAAAATGCTCCTGGTCTACCGCTTCGTATTTGTGGAGAACGGCAATGATATTTTTGATAGCCAGTTTTAACCCCTGAAGCCCAGAGCTAATAAAGTTGACAGGGTTGTTTATTTCGTGAGCTATCCCTGCTGTTAGTACACCAAGTGAAGCCATTTTTTCACTTTGCACTAACTGAGATTGTGTACTCTTTAAAGTCTTGAGAATCTGCTCTAGTTCAGCTTTTTGCTTAACAAGGTTTTGGTTATAGTCTCCTAACTGTATATTCTTGGAAGTAAGTTCGTCATTAAGCTTCTGTATTTGTCCTGTGCGTTCTTCTACCAGAGACTCTAGTGTGTTCTGGTATCTTTCCAGTTCTAGTTCTGCATTTTTCCGTCGGGTTATATCTTCTACTATGGTTAGTGCATATTTTGGGGTGTTGTCGGGATTATACAGATGTGTGGTAGTTAGGTTTACCCAAACCGTATGGCCCTTTTTATGAATATATCTTTTTTCAAAAGAGATATCTTGAATCTCCCTTTTGAGGAGCTGTTGAAAAATATCTATATTAGATTTTAAATCATCGGGGTGGGTGAGGCTTCGGAAATCTTTCTTTAAAAGCTCTTCTTGGGTATAGCCAACAATGTCGCAGAACCTTTTATTTATTTTGCCAAAGCTGCCGTCTGGTTTTAAATGGATAATGCCAACTGCAGCTTGCTCAAATGTAGAACGAAAACGCTCTTCACTTTCCAGCAAGGCTCTGTCTATCTTTAATTTTTCAAGTTCGGCACCTGCTCTTCCAGAGAAAATTTCTAATACCTGCATAATACCCTTGGTGTCTTGCAACATTTTTTTACTCATCGCCACGATAATGCCTACTGGTTTTCCTTTGCTGTTGCATAGCGGGGTGCCTACATATGCTTCCACTTCTAGTTCGGTAAGGAGAAGGTCTTTGGGAAATTGAGCCGCTACATCGGAAGGGTACACCATACTCATTTGTTTCTTGAATACTCCTTGGCAGGGGCTGCCTTCTAAGTCATACGTGAAGTTTTCAGCAACATGACCTTCTTGCCAAAAAGCAATGGTTTTTACTTGTACTTTTGCTGGGTCATCGTGTTCGATCAACTCTCCTACATAAGTGAAATCTGCTTTTATGACCTTTGCCGTTTGGGATGCTACAGTTTCAAAGAATACTTTGCCTACTTTGGAAGAAACACCTTTTCGAATATTTTCTATGAGTTGATTCTTGTGTGTTAGTTCTTCTTCGGCAAGCTTTTTCTCAGTGATGTCCCGAATAATTACTTGAGAATATTTTTGCTCGCTATATTCAAAAGCACTTACAGTTATTTCGCAATACAATAGCGTGTCATCTTCTTTTTGGTGCAACCATTCGAAGCGAGGCGGAAGTTGTCCGTTTAGAATTTGTATAGCTTTTTCGGTAGAAAGCTGCCCGTCTGGCTGGTGCTTGGGGCTAAATAAGAAAGGAGGTTTGTGTTCGAATACACCCTTTTTTACCCCAAAAAGTTTTTCAGCTTTTGTATTGCAGTCATAAAACTCGGTGCCTTTCATCAAGATTACCGCATCATAGTTATGTTCATAGAGCATGCGGTATTTCTCCTCGTTGTTCTTGAGTTGCATTACCGCATCGCGGAGTTCTTTGTTCCTTAATTCCAGTTCATCATTTGCTGCCTGATGTTCTTCAATAGTTGCTAAAAGCTCTTCTTCTGCGGCTTTTAATGCTTTGTTTTTGGCAAGAAGGTCTTTTTCTACTGTTTTTATCTGGGTGATATTGTGTGCTTGGATGAGTCCAACTTCTTTTCCTCCTACCTCTATTTTTTCCCCATAAGTTATACAGAATACTTTTTCTCCACTTTTTTTATGAATAACCAACTCCTGGGCTTCAAAATAGCTTTTTTCAACTAAATCTTCCCAAAGCTCCATTCTTTTTTCCTCTGTAAATACACCTAGCTCGTTTGATGTTTTGCCCAAAGCCTGGTCTTTTTCAAACCCAAATAGAGCCAAGGCTTCGTCATTGGCATCTATGATTGCAGCGGTTTCTAGGTCCATCAAGATGATGATAGAGTGGTTGTACTTGAATATTTTCGAAAACTTTTCTTCACTATTTTTTAATGATTCTTCTACTTTTTTCCTTTCGGAAAGGTCACGCATAAGAATCTGTATTTGCTGGTTTGAAAGTAGGCAAGAATTCATCTCTATGGGCACAGTAGTACCATCTTTCGTGACAATGTTTCTCTCAATAATGACGTTTTCTCCCCCAAGTACTAAATCGTAACGAAAAGGCTTCTTCTCAATTGACTCAGGGTCAAACAGTATCATCGAATCTTTTCCTAGCAATTCTGTTGGGCTGTACCCAGTGAGCAAAGCAGCTTTTTTATTCATAGCCAATACATTGCCCTTTACGTCGCCCAAGAAAATAGCATCTGCAGCCTGTTCAAAAATAATCCGGTAGTTTTCTTTACTTACTTTAAGTGCTTCTGTCCGTTTTTCTACCTGTGATTCAAGGTAGTTTTGGTAGCGAGCTAGCTGCTCTTCTTTTTCCTTTTCATAACTAATATCCCGGGTAACCCTTCCAAAAAACCGCCCCATTTGTGTTTCTATTTCAAAAATTGTGAGAGAGAGGTGTTTTATTTTCCCACTTTTGGGCTGTATCGTATGTTCTAGTTGGGTGATTAGTTTGTGGTCAGGGTTGTTTACCAACAAGTTTTCAATCTCCTTTTTTATATTAATCAGCTTGTTCCTTTCCTCTTTATTTTGCGGGAGAACGAGGTGTTCTATTTCCCATATATAGTTGTCTATTGCATCGTTTTTGTTTATTTCAAAAAGCTCTTCCATAGTTTGGTTCCATTCCAAAACCTTTCCATTATCATTGATTAAGGCAATCCCTTCCGATGATTGTTGTATGAAACTCCTGAATTTTAATTCGTTGAGAGCGAGCTTTTTTTGTAAATTTTTTCTGATTTCCACCTCCTTTTCAAGTTGGATGTTTTTCATTTCCAATTGGTCATTGGTGGAAGAGAGTTCTTCATTAAGAGTTTCCAGTTGGGCAGTACGTGAGCTCACACGCCTTTCCAAGGTTTTGCGATGTTCTGCTAGTTCTTCCTCCAGTTTTTTTCTGCTGGTAATGTCCCAGATAGTTCCCTCTATTGCTACGACCTCACCATTTTCCATAATCGTTCTTGGGTGGTGCTCGATCCAAATAGTGTTTCCATCCTGTTTGATCCATCTCACTATAAGAGGCTTGTTTAAATCCATACCTCTTACTTTTTCTATATCTTCTGGGTGTACAAGGTTTTGCCAAAAGGCATCATCGGCATAAAGTACCTCAAGAGGATACCCAGTCATTAATTCAGAGGTTTTATTTGCATAGAGTAGCTTGTGGAAAGGCTTGAGCTGAAACCGGTAGAGAACTATGGGCGAATCATCTGCAAGGTTGCCCAATCTCTTGTAGTTGTCTTGAGAAGAGGTTAAATTAGAAAGAAGAGCTTTCCTATGGATCTGATAAGTATTGGCTAGGGCAATTACTAAAATGACCAAAAAGCATAGGTAGCTAGCTGTATAAGTTACAAGAGGGGGGGGGCTAAACCCTAAAGCTAAAAGGCTGGTACCAACAATACTAGTCGGAAATAAAAGAATATATGCTTGTTTTTCGGCTACAGATGAACTTACAAGAGCAGTTGCTAGAGCGATGAAAACGGCGATGAAACTCCAAGAAGCGCGCGAAAAGCCTGCCTGAACGCATTGAAATATACAGATAAGACTGATAGGCAAGAGTAATAGCCACGTACGCAAAGTAGGGCTAAATTTGTTTCTTGTAATACTTGAGGCAAATAGGCTAGAAACTATACCTAACGACATCAGTATCAATAGGCTTGTTTGTGAATTGCCACCGATAAGAGAAGAAGAGCAAATAAGAACAAAAAGCCACAAAGCTACTGTAGGGCTTGTAAAATCTAACAAGCGTTTTTTTACATGTATTTTGCTGCTTATACTATTATCCAGCCTACTATTGGAGGAATCTGTCATGTTATAAAAATAGGATGGCTATTTCAATGTGCAATGCAATAAGCCAAAAAGCTCATTGATTAGCTTGAGGTCAAATCAAGTTTTTTTCACTTATTTGTTCCCTTATTACCCAAAGTGATATGTTAAATATATAAAAAAAATAATGTCCAAATAAAGAAATCAGGTTGTTATTTTGGAAATAGCTTTGATTTTGGAATGGTTAAGAATAGCTTGGATAAGATCGTTCTATATTTTTTAACATGCCTTCAAAAATAAAGAAGTGAAAAGGGAGTACAAGGTACCAATAAGCCCTACCCCAGAGACCGTTCGGGCGGAAAGTAGCTGTTTGGGTTATAAATGTAAGCTCATTCTTTTTAGTTAATTTGAATTCGAGCCATGCTTCGCCAGGCAATTTCATTTCAGCATATAGCAGTAACCTTCCCTTGTTTTTCTCTGCCAAAAGTACCCGCCAAAAATCCAACGCATCTCCAGCGTTTATCTGGTCGGAGTTGGTTCTTCCTCTCCTTAGCCCAACTCCACCTACCATTTTGTCCATTACTCCTCTTATTTTCCACAAAAAGTTTCCATAGTACCAGCCCTTTTCTCCTCCAATCGACCAAATGTTTTTGATTACATCTTCTTGGGGGTGTTCCAGTTTTCTTGACCTGTGGTCTTTGAAACATCCATAGGTCGGGACTTCCACATAATCGGCGAGGGTGTTGTGTTTGGTGCTGCTTACCAGCGAATCTTTCCAGCTAGAAATAACCATGTTTTGCTCAATTCGCTGAAAAGCTAACTGAACCGCTGTTTTGTAGGCAATGGGTTTTATCTCAAGTAATTTAGATAGTTTATTATCTCTGGCGACTACCTCGGCATGCATGCTGTCTACCAAGTTAACGGCAAGTTTGTAAGAAGTAGAAGTGACCATGAACAACCAGTAGGAAGAAAGTCGTGGAGTCATTACGGGTAGGGTAAAAATCCACCTTCGGAGTTTTCTTACCTTGGCAAAGTCAAGCAACATCTGCTTGTAACTCAGTACATCTGCACCGCCAATGTCAAATATTTGGTTCATGCACTCGGGGTGGAGCATTACCCCCATGAGGTATTTGATGACATCGCGGATGGCAATAGGTTGGGACAGCGTATTGAGCCAGCGAGGGGCGATCATCACAGGGAGCTTTTCCACCAAGTCCCGTATAATTTCAAAAGAAGCACTTCCTGAGCCTACTATAATTCCGGCTCTTAGAATAGTGAGCGCATACTTGTCGCTTTTTAGGTAGGACTCTACCTGTAGGCGAGAAGTGAGGTGTTTGGAGAGGTTTTCCGCATTGGAAATTCCACTCAGAAATATGACCTGCTGGGCGGTGGAGTGCTCTATATAAGTTTTGAAATTGAGGGCGGTGCGTTTTTCCAAGGTTTCAAAACCTCTAAGTGATGAGCCCATTGAGTGGATAAGGAAAAAAGCTATGTCAAAGTCCAAAGGAGCAGTATTTATATCTATTCCTTCTAGAAAATCAGCTTCAAATATGTGTAGGTTTTTGTGCTTAGGGTGGGAGAGACGAGTTTTGTCCCTCACGCAGCAAATTACTTCGTTCCCGGCTTCCAAAAGCACGGGTAAAAGTCTCCGCCCAATGTATCCATTTGCTCCAGTTAGTAAAACTTTCATGCTTGGTGATGTTTCATAGATGTATGCTTTTCCAACCAAATGTATGAGGGATAGTTTTTGTATTTTTTTTCCAACTTCTTCAGAAAGTGAAAAAAAGTAACTTCATATATGCTATTAGAGGTTAAATTTGGGTTGTAATTCTTTCTAACCCGTAGTTGAGTTAAGCCAAATGCAGTACAAAGCGATTTTCCAATCTCTTCAAACCCATGGTGTTAAATATGTAGTAACTGGCGGCGTGGCTGTGAATATTTATGGAATCCAACGGATGACGGTCGATTTGGATTTAGTAGTTGATTTGAATGCGGAAAACCTCAAACAGTTTAGAAAAGTAGTGGATCAAATTGGGCTGCAGACTAGCCTGCCCATCAGGCTGGAAGCTTTTGCCGATAACTCGTTTCGGAGAATCATGATCCATCAAAAGAATATGATAGCCTATTCTTTTTTCAACACAGGTCCCAAGCTTTTTGTGGTAGATGTAATCATCGATATGCCCATCCCTTTTGACGAGATATGGAAACAACGGGAAACAAGACATGTGGAGGGAATAGATATCGAAATAATTTCCATCGAACACCTTATTGCCCTCAAAAAAGAGTCGGATAGAGAAGTGGATCAGTCCGATATAGCAGCGCTCTCTAAGCTAAAAAATTTGTAGGAGATTATTCCAAAAACTTCAATACCTTTTTGGCGAATTCCTCTCCTTTATACGTATTGTTGTGATCGCCAGGCACTATTGCCAACTGGCTGTTGGGCAAGTATTGTTGCAATTCAGCAGGATCGCCATTGTCCTTATCGAGGTCTCCTGCAATGATGAGCGTGGGAGTTTCTATAGCTTTAAGCTCAGTTATGCTCGTAACAGGCTGGTGGTGCTGGAGTAGGCTCAATACTTTTAGGTCTGCACCTATCGAAGTAGCGTATTCCACAGCCTCTCTGGTGATGTCGCTGAGTGGTGCTTCTCCTCCAAATGCCTCGGCAAACATGATGCGGCGATCCCAATCGGGGTTGGTGAAATCTAATCCCATTCCGCCTATTACGGCTTTTTTGATTCGTTTCTCTTGGGTAAGCAATTTTGCCAGTACAATAGATCCTCGGGAATAACCGATAGCGGTATAGGTTTCTAATTGAAGATGGTCGGCGAGTGCCAATAGGTCTTTTGTTTCCGCATTGTTGGCGTAAGCTTCAGGAGTGTGGGGCTTGTCAGAGTTTCCATTTCCCCTCAGGTCGGGGACTATTACCCGGTAGCCAGCATTCAGAAGTTCTTGTTTGAGGGCTGCGTTGTTCCATGAACTACCGTTAGAGATAAATCCATGTAGTAACATTACTGGAGAACCCTTCCCTTCATCGGTAAGGGCAATGGTTGTGTTATCGAACGAGCTGAACGTTTTCCACTTTTTTTTTTCTTCTATTTGATCTTGCCTTTTTTCTTTTGAAGTAGAACAGGCGGTAAGGAGTGCGCCTAATAATAGGTACAAAATACATTTCATCTTCATGGTGGTAGATAATTGAGTTAGTTAAATTTTCGATTAAATATAGAAAGGTTTCAAATAAGTAAGAGTGAACTTGTGAATTATGGGTGTGATTATTAATGTTGTTTTGTAGTGATCTGTGTTATATAAATACAAATACCTATTATCAATTATCAACATATACCTACAATTAGGGAGTTATTCCGTTTAAAACATTTTTACTTTTGAGTTTGTATGAAATATCAGGTTTTGTATTACTATTTTTATTCACCATAAAATTTATCAAACAAAATGTCAGACCTTTCAAACATTGGGAAATTTGTTGACCAATCTGCAGCTATCAAAGAATTAAATGCTTTTTTAGCTACTGTTCCAGACCCTAATGACCCAAACCTTGCAGTAGCATTTATGTTCGGCTTAGATAAGCTAACCGAGTTTTTCGACAAAGTGAAGGTCTATAATAATGGAGTGACAGATCCCTCTGCTAAAGTTGATGCGGTTCGTTTTTATAGATCGATTTCGGAAGATAGTGCAGGGAAAGAGAAACTTGATTTGATCTTAATCCCTGTCAAAACTGATGGTGAAGATTTGATACCCATTTATAAACAGGGCGGAAAAATTGAAGGAGGAGCACTGAATAATGAAGGAGGGGATGACGCTCTCACAGACTCTCGACCATGTCCTAACCAATGTGATGACTAAGCTAGGGAGAATATAAACACTCTTCAATAACAAATAGGTAATGGGGCGATATTAAAATAGGTGTCGCTTCATTGTCAAACCTTAGAGATTATGCCAAATCTTTATCATGTATTAAACGATTTTATGGTTACTAGCTTCAGAGAATTCAGCATCTTAGTAGCAGAACTGGCAGATTATACTGATTTTATTCCTCTTGTATTACTGCTTTTTATCAAAAAAAGAAAGCCGGAGTATAATTACCTTCTTGCGAATTTTTTCATTGTTACAGTTATTAAGATTATCACAAATGTTTTGGCAGATAAGGTAGCCAATAACATGCCTTTATATCATCTTATAAGCCTTGTAGAGTTGGTCTTCTTAACT
Organism: Flammeovirgaceae bacterium SG7u.111; assembly: GCA_034044135.1. Lineage (NCBI taxonomy): Bacteria > Pseudomonadati > Bacteroidota > Cytophagia > Cytophagales > Flammeovirgaceae > Flammeovirgaceae bacterium SG7u.111. Next base: position 1,029,948 of record CP139021.1, read on the forward strand.
CTTTTTTATACACAAATCCTCAAATTTAAAAGACAGACTACACGGGTATTACTTGCCGCTTTTTTGGTGCTCAATGTGGCCAATTCTATTTTCCTTCAAAGTATTTACGAATGGAATTCCTATGCCATTAGCCTGAATACCTTGCTGTATATCTATTTTGGTTTGTATTTTTTCTATCGTGTATATGCAAAAGAGGAAACAACTAACCTGTTCAAGTATCCACTGTTTTACATTAATGTAGGGTTTTTAGTATTTTTTGCCAGTACCTTCTTTCTTTTTGCCATGGGTGCTATATTGCTGAGCAGTTATGGTAATAGTTTTTATGAAAATACGTGGATAATACAGTCTATAAGCAATATTCTAAAGAATTTTGTTTTGGCTTATGGTTTAGTGTTGGTGATAAGGAATTATGAATAAGGAATTTATATTCGTACTGGTTATAGGTTCGGTTGCAATGGTGCTGATGGTAGGAGCCGTCATTTTTTTTGTGGTACTTTATCAGCAAAAGCTTATTAAAAAGGCTGCAGAGTACAAAATGATAGAAGCCTTGCTAAAGGACCTGGAGATAAGTACGTTGAATTCAACGATAGATACGCAAGAGGCGGAGCGCAAGCGCATAGCTACTGAACTGCACGACAGGGTTGGGAGTATGCTTTCGGCGGTAAAGCTTCATTTTGGAGCATTTTCTAACAATGACCCTCAAAATCCGAAAGTGTTGATGCTTAGTAAACTGCTAGATGATTCTTTGGATGAAGTGAGGAGAATCTCCCATAACATGACTTCGGGAGTGTTGTCCAAGTTTGGCTTAGAGCCAGCTCTTGTTGACCTAAAGCGCACGATCAATGCTAGTGATAGGATAAGTATGGAAATATACTTCAATAACATTGATAAGAAAATGTCTAAAGATCTTGAAATCAATTTGTATAGAATTATTCAAGAGTCTGTTAGCAATGTGTTGAAACATGCGGATGCAACTGAAATTAATGTGCAACTTACCCGCCATGAAGATGGCCACCTTACGCTTATGATAGAAGACAACGGGAGGGGCTTTGATGTAAATCAAGCAAAGAGCAATAGCATGGGGCTTCAGAATATTAAAAACCGAGCCAGCACATTTAATGGTGAACTGAATATTGATAGTTTTGTAGGGCACGGAACAACTATCACCATAGATTTCCCGATTTCTTCAGCTGAATAATTCTGCAATTAGTGTTGGTGTTCAAAAGTTTTTAAGATAGATTTATTTTTTTCGCATACGCATAAATGTATCTTAATATGTTGATAAAGACTTTAATTGCTGACGACCACCAGATTATAATCGACGGAATAATGTCTCTCCTAGAGCATGAAGAGCACGTTGAAATAGTAGGGCAGGCGCACGATGGAGAAGAAGTAATAGAAATGTGCGGTACTTTAAGCCCAGATTTAATAATAATGGATATTAATATGCCCAAAGTTAATGGTGTGGAGGCATCAAGGACTATTCGGGCAGAATATCCAACTATCAAAATACTGATTCTTACTATGCACAACGATGCCAATTTCATCAAGACGATGGCTGAAATTGGTACACACGGGTTCATATTAAAAAACACTGGACTTGGCGAGTTGCTAAATGCTATTTCACTGGTGATGGCAGGGAACACTTATTACAGCCAACAAGTAACCGAAACTTTGGTGAAGAACTTTGAAAAGAAGGATGAGCTGACCGAAATAAAATTGACTCCTAGGGAAAAAGAGGTGTTGGTGCAGCTTTATGAGGGAAAGAATTCGATTGAAATAGCCGAAAAACTCTTTATCAGTAGTCACACTGTTCAGTCACACCGAAAGAACTTGTTGAGCAAATTTGGGGTGAATAATACGACTACACTGCTAAAAGAAGCTGTTGCTAGGGGGATAATAACGGTTTAAATAATATCACTATTTTTAGTGATAAGCTTTTCATTGTTTTGGGTGATTCAACTTGTCTTTTTTAGATCTAAATTTAGATAAGGATAATTACCATCATAAACTCATGAAAGCTACTGCCACAAAAGAGCTTGAAAAAAGAGGGAAACTATACGTTTCCCACAAGCAAAAAATACAAAAAAAAGACTCTAAAGAGGCTAAGGGTCAGGTTAGTCCAATGTGTAACTTCTTAAAAAAGAACGGTTTTGATATTCTTTACGTGTATTAAATCTCTCTACTCTTAAAACCAAAAAAGCGGATCTTCTACGGTTCGCTTTTTTTGGTTTTAATCCCTACTATAAAAAAAATAGTCAGGGCAATTTGCCCTGACTAAAGGGTGATTCATATTGAAGGATTTTGTTTTAGAAACTAATTACAGCTTCAAGTACAACTCCGTTGAATTTACCATCTTGGTATCTTGAGCCGTTCCAGCCATCGCCAGAGTGCTCTTGAGAAACATATTCTAGCTTAGCCATCACTTGGTTGGTTAAAAACCAGCCACCGCCAATGTTTATCCTGCTGATATCTTGATCACTAGCATTGTCAGATTTTTTACCGGTTACGCTGTTGTAACGACCTGCTACATAAAACTGTTCGGTACCTCCAAAGCGGTACAAGGCTTCAGCACCAATTTGGGTAAAGTTGCCGCCAACATCGCCGTTGCCATTACTTGTTGTTTCAAATATTCCAAAGAACTCAAAACCTTGGTATTTGACAAATGGGTTGATTTGGAAAGCTGTTTGGTAGGCAAAACCTGGGTTGAACCTTGGGTCAAAATCACTTCCTCCAAATAGTTCGCTCTCAAGAGTGTGGTAATAACGACCGCCAGCTCTATCACCACCGTATAGGTAATCTCTAGTGCCTTCTTTAGAGCTTGAGTAGAATGAACCAGTTAGCCTAAATCTGAAATCGTCATTGATTTGTTTGTCATAACCTAGTTTACCATAAATCACCATTCCGTTATCACCTTTCACTGGGCTTTGGTTAAGCCTACCGTTTGTAGCACCCAGTACCGCCAAAAAGTCTGAAGGTTGTAAGGTTACTTCTAAAAAAGGTTCAGTAGAGAATGCGTCCATGATATAATTCCCTACAAATGGATTGTAGATAGCCATAGCGTTGTCAGATCTTCTGAAATGTGCATCGCCGTAGTTGAACTGATCCATACCTACTTTTATGGTAGCTATATCCATAATTCCTGATAAGAAATCTTCGCTTATCCAGTCCAATTTGTCAATTTGGAGGTAACCTCCTTTTACATATGCTTCTGAGTGGTGTCTAGATGAAAGATAAGTTCTCAAGTGCATTCTCATACCATCTGCTAATTGTACATCGAGATTGAGGTTGGCAGTTGGTAAGTTGAAGTTTGAGCCTAGGTCAACCAGAGTGTCACCAGCAAGTCCGTTTTCATGTGAGACTCCTTGGAATTGGAGGGCAAAATCGCCTCCTACTCTTACTTTTAACCCTTCAAACTCAACATCGTTTGTTTTAGAGGTTTCGAATACATTCAACCCTTCATATCCAGGAGCTCTAAAATATTGTAATTCTGATTGTAAGCCAATAGTTTGGGCACTAACAACTAGGCTACTGATAAGAAATAAGCAAGTAATAATAGCCGATTTTTTCATGATCTAATAGTTTATAGTTTGGGTTTGGGTTTGATTTGTTTATTGATTAAGGATTAGATTATACTTAATAGTGACCACCTTTCCTACTTTGATAGTTCCGAGCATAGCCGTGGGAGGCTCCATGCCATATGCAGTCATATCTATCTCCTTTTCACCAGTTATTGTCACTGTATTGCCACTTACAGTAGGTTTTCCTTTCACATTTACTGTTTGAGATTTGCCAGCAATGGTCAGTGTTCCTTCAGCATCAATTGAAGAAGCGGAAATACTTTTTATTTTGGTGATTTTGAGAGTAATATTCGGATTGGTCTTTTCTTTTAAAGCGTCATAGGTAAGGCTGTTCATTTTGCTTTTTCCGCTTTCAATAGATTTTACTACAAAGGTTACATTTAAGGAACTGATGTTCTTGAGCTGTCCATTTTCTATGGTGAAAACTCCAGAGCCAGAAACGTTTTGTACCACGCTCTCCCAATCATGCATGGTTGAAGTGCCTTCTATGGTGACTTTTGATTTATCACTTACTTTGAAGTTTTGTGCTGTTAAAACATTGTTTATCAGTAATAAAATCAAGGAGGTGAGAAGGGAAATGCGTAAATTCATTTTTCTACTGGTTTATGTGTAAATAATAGAAGATACAGTATGATAATCTGTATTTGTGTTACTTTTTTATTTAATTGTATGGTGCAATTATAGGTTGTGTTTTATCTGTAAAAAATGACCTAAATCATGGGAGCGATATGATATAATTGCAAATTAGGTATATACATATAATGTAAATCGTAATAATTTCCCATGTTTTTGGATATTCGTCTAAAGTAATAGTTTGTTATTTGTTTTTTTTGTAAAAACGTAAAGTGTTTATTAATGTATTCGTATTTGTGCAATGGTACTTTTTACTTAAAATATGGTACAAAAAAAGCGGACTTTTCAGCCCGCTTTTCTATCGTTTTAAGAGTTTTGCATCTTTAGTAAGCTAAAATGCTCCCTAGCCACCTCTCTACTTCTTTTTCAGTTTTACCAATTCTTGCAGCATAATCTGCTACTTGGTCTTTATTGATTTTGCCAAGTCCGAAGTAACGAGAGTTTTCGTTGGCGAAATACCAACCACTAACCGATGCGGCAGGGTGCATGGCAAAACTTTCGGTCAATTTCACACCGGTATTTTTCTCAGCATCGAGTAGCTCGAAAAGAGTTGCTTTTTCCAAGTGATCTGGACAGGCGGGATAGCCTGGCGCAGGGCGAATTCCTGCATATTTTTCCTTTATCAATTCATCATTGCTAAGCGTTTCGTCTTGGCTATATCCCCAAAACTCTGTCCTAACCCTTTCGTGCATGCGCTCGGCAAAAGCTTCGGCAAGCCTGTCGGCCAAGGCTTTTATCATAATGCTGTTATAGTCATCGTGGTCAGCCTCAAACTCCTTGGCAAGTTCCTCAGCGCCGATGCCTGCGGTTACCACAAATCCACCTATATAATCTTGCTTTCCTGAGCTTTCAGGGGCGATATAATCGGTAAGGCAGAAGTTGGTCGTCTTAGCCGACTTTTTGTTTTGCTGGCGCAGATGGTGGAGGATAGCCTTTTGTTTTTTGTCGGAGCCATCGCCTTCATAAACAGCAATGTCATCGTCAGAAATAGCATTAGCAGGGAAGAAACCTATGGTAGCATTTGCTTTGAAAAGCTTTTCTTTAACGATTTTATCCAATATTTTTTTAGCATCGTTGAACACACGGGTTGCCTCTTCTCCCACTACCGAGTCGGTAAGGATATTTGGATAACGACCAGCCAGTTCCCATGTTTGGAAGAATGGTGTCCAGTCTATATAGCTGGCTAGTTCTTCTAAGTCATACTCTTCAAAAACCTTTGTTCCTAAGAAACTAGGTTTGTTGATTGTCTGGGCATCCCAATCTAGTTGGGTTTTGTTTTTCCTAGCTGCTTCCAAAGAAATATATTGCTTGGCTTCTTGCCTTTTGGCGTGGTCTGCTCTGAGTACCTCATATTCTGCTCTTACTTTCTTAGCCTGAGTTTCTGCTTGCGATTTGTCTTTGCTGGTGAAAGCACTTGCAAGAGGAACGCTCCTAGAAGCATCCAAGACGTGGATAGTCGAACCACTGTAATGTTGCTCAATTTTTACCGCCGTGTGGATTCGGGAAGTGGTTGCGCCGCCTATAAGCAGCGGAATGTCCATTCCTTGCTCTTCCATGTCCTTAGCTACATCTACCATCTCGTCGAGGGACGGAGTAATCAAGCCGCTCAAACCAATCATCGCCACGTTTTCCTCCTTCGCTTTTTCTATGATTTTCTCTTTAGGTACCATCACACCCATGTCTATGATATCGAAACTATTGCAGGCAAGAACTACTCCCACAATGTTTTTTCCAATATCATGCACATCTCCTTTCACCGTAGCGAGCAATATTTTGGGTGCGCCTTCTTCATCTATCAACCCTTCTTTTCTTCTTGCTTCTTTTTCAGCTTCCAAATATGGTGTGAGGTAAGCAACGGATTTTTTCATCACCCTTGCACTTTTTACCACCTGTGGGAGAAACATTTTTCCATCGCCAAATAGGTCACCAACGATGTTCATTCCGTCCATCAGCGGTCCTTCAATTACCGCTAGCGGAGTGCCGTATTTTTGGCGGGCTTCTTCGGTATCTACGTCTATATAATCGATAATTCCTTTTACCAGTGCATGGGAAAGCCTATCTTCTACCGGGTCTTTTCTCCATGACTCGTCCACCACTTTCACTTTTCCCGTACCTTTTACTTTTTCGGCATAGTCGAGCAGGCGTTCGGTCGCATCTTCTCTTCGGTCGAGCAGTACATCTTCCACTTTTTCCAACAGCTCTTTCGGGATGTCGTCATACACTTCCAACATGGCTGGGTTGACTATTCCCATGTCCATGCCGTTGTGGATGGCGTGGTACAAAAATGCCGAATGCATGGCTTCCCTTACCACATTGTTTCCTCTGAACGAGAAAGATACGTTGCTGACACCGCCACTTACGTGTGCGCCAGGCAGGTTTTCTTTTATCCACTTGGTAGCCCTAAAGAAGTCCATCGCATTTTGGCGGTGTTCTTCCATACCGGTAGCAACGGGGAAAATATTCGGGTCAAAAATAATATCAGAAGGGTTGAAGCCTACTTTATCGACCAAAACACGGTACGAACGTTCACAAATCTCAATCCTACGCTCATAGCTATCGGCTTGTCCGTCTTCGTCAAATGCCATCACAATAACCGCTGCGCCATACATTCTTATTTTATTGGCATGGTCTATAAACTCTTTTTCGCCAGATTTTAAACTGATAGAGTTTACTACCGATTTTCCTTGTACCACTTGTAGCCCTGCTTCTATGATTTCCCACTTAGAGGAGTCAATCATAATAGGAACTCGGGAAATTTCTGGCTCAGAGGCGATAAGGTTCAAAAACTTGACCATGGCTTCCTTGCCGTCAATCATACCTTCGTCCATGTTCACATCGATGATTTGCGCTCCGCCCCGCACTTGGTCGAGGGCAATGGAAAGTGCTTCCTCGTAGTTGTTTTCCTTTATAAGGCGAAGAAATTTCCTCGAACCAGTCACATTGGTTCGCTCACCTACGTTCACAAAGTTTGAGTCGGGGGTGATTACTAAAGGCTCTAGTCCGCTCAGTAACAAAGGTGAAAAGTGTGTATTGGGATTTTTAGTCATGTCTCTATTTTTTAACCATTATTTCTCCAAAAGTTGAAATAATGGCTTTTAATTTATATCCAAATGCTAATTCGTGTTGAGTTATAGCTAAACAGCTTCGGTTTTATTTTCCTCGGCAACCCTTGGCGAAAATTTCGCTGCTGATTCGGCAATTGCCCTGATATGATCAGGAGTAGTTCCACAGCATCCGCCAATGATATTGATCAAGCCCTCGTTGAGGAAAATCTCTATTTGAGCAGCCATTTCATCAGGAGTCTGGTCATAAGCGCCAAATTCGTTTGGAAGTCCTGCATTGGGGTGTGCGCTTACCGCAAAGCCCGATTTTTTGGAAAGTACTTGCAAGTAAGGTCGCAAATCTTTTGCCCCCAAAGCGCAGTTTAAGCCTACGCTCATAAGCGGAATATGTGAGATGGAAATTAGAAATGCTTCAGTAGTTTGCCCCGATAGTGTCCTCCCACTCTTGTCGGTGATTGTACCCGAAACCATTACGGGAATATCCTCCCCACGCTCTTGCTTGAGCTCTTCTATACCAAAAAGCGCCGCTTTTGCATTGAGCGTATCGAACACTGTTTCAACTAGCAGTACATCCGATCCGCCGTCCCAAAGTCCTTTAGCTTGCTCTTTGTAGGCATTGGCAAGTTGGCGGAACGTAACAGCACGGTAGCCTGGGTCGTTCACATCTGGCGAGAGCGAAGCCGTACGGTTAGTTGGTCCGATAGAACCAGCTACAAAACGAGGCTTATCAGGCTGCTTGGTAGTAAACTCATCTGCCGCTTCCTTGGCTATTTTTGCTGCTTCGAAGTTTAGCTCATACACAATGTGCTGAAGGTTGTAGTCTTCTTGAGCAATGGTAGTTGAACTAAACGTGTTTGTTTCGGCAATGTCTGCTCCAGCTTCAAAGTACTCAGAGTGAATGGCTTTGATGATATCTGGGCGAGTAAGAACCAATAAGTCGTTGTTTCCTTTCAGGGGGCTTTCATGATCTTTGAAGCGCTCGCCCCGGTAGTCTTCTTCCTCTAGCTTGTAGCGCTGGATCATTGTTCCCATTGCCCCGTCGAGCACCAAAATTCGCTCCTTTAATATTTCTCTTATGTCTCTTTTTTGCATTTGAATGTGGTTAAGTACCAAAAATAAAGAAAGTTTCAATCTTGGCCAAAAGCCTCAGGAACATGATTTAAAAAAACAAAGGGAAATGAATGTAAGGAGGGATGCAAAATGCTTTCTCGCTTATCTTCCCCAATTTTCTGGGCGGGATGTAGCACCGTGGCTATTGCCTGGTTGCTAAGATGTCGTCGGGCCCTGTCCCTCGATCTTTCCTGATAAGTTATTGCTAAATGTATTTTTACAATCAGTTTACAAATGTGCTAAAAATCTTTACGAAAGGCAATGGTTTCTTAGCCAAATGCTACTGTTTTGGACTTGTGCTTGTATAGTTTCGGTCAAAATAAAGTAGCGGAGTTTGCCCTTCGGCAGTGAAAACCTCGTGAATTTCTCCAAAAATAACTGTATGTGTGCCTGAAACTGCCATTTCTTTTACCTTGCAACAGAAGGTGACCAAAGCACCCTCTAGCACAGGAGAGGTGCTTTTTTCAAAATCCCAACTGCCAAGTTCGAAGCGCTCTTCCATTGGTACTTTGTCAAACCCTGCAAATCGGTTAGAGATTGCTTCCATGGCCGAACTGAGCAGGTTGACGGAGAACAAGTCGTTTTTTTTGATGATTTCGACCAGCTCATTGTTGTTATTGATGCAAGTGAGAAGCGTAGGAGGTTCGTCAGATACCGAACAAATTGCTGTAGCCGTCAAGCCTCCTTTGCCTGCATCTCCTTGGGTAGCCACTACTGAAACTGCCCCTGCCAAAAGTCTCATTCCATCTCTAAACTCGTCTTTGCTTACTGTTTGCATGTTTTATATTATCTCTATTTCAAATTGAGTTTCAAAAGTAGAGAAAAAAAGGGAATATAGATTAGCTAAGAAAATAGCTCAGATGGTCTTGTTGGTCTTAATAAAGAGGTAATGTTTCCAAATAGCCTACTTCATTTAATTAAAGTATTGGTCTTGAGGCGATATTATGTACTAAGGTGATTTTAAGAAACAATAGATCCTTTCTGATTTCTTCTTTAAAAGGTTTCGTTGATAACTGGAAGTAGTGATAAGTTAAAATCAATTTCCAGTTCATTATTTACCCTTACAAACCCTGCAAGTTTCCGAGGAGGGGTTAGCCCAAAATCGTTGAAGCTTACTTCCTTCTTGCCCGCAAGGTAAAGGTAATCGTCATTGTTCCTTCTCACATCAAATTTGATTCTATAATATCTTGAAACCCCAACTATCGTTATTTTAACTTCCCCATTTAGTTGTTCCAGAGTTTCTTTTGGGTTTTTGGGTATTTCTAAGGCAACAAAGCTGAGCAATATTTCTGGGTGTTCCTCTGCTTGTAAAGTTGTTTGGAAATCTTTGGTGATCAGATTGTTTTGGCAATCGAAGCAAGAGGTTTTGATAAATAAATCGGTATTGTGGAATTTGATAATATCATTTTTTTCCTCAAAGTTCACTAAAAGCGTATCATTTTTGGGCGGGCTTTGCATCGAACAAGCAAAGTCGTTTACATTAGAGCTTCCGTTTATGATGATACTACTGTTTTCATCAACCAGCCATTTTCTTTCAGTTAACTCTTGGGCTTGCCCGAAGCTGCTCCAGCCTATTAGGGCAAAGAAGAGTAAAAGTTTAGGATAGTTCATCTGGGTTTATGTTTTATATTGGTGGATTTATCCTTGCTATTTGGTCAGGATAGAAGAGTAGCTTCATCTCCCTCAGTTTTATAAAGTTAAAAGAAATAAAGTTCAAAGACGATGATGATTGTCAAATCTAGCTTATGATTTTGCCCCCAAATTTTGAGAAACAAACAGATAAAAGGTAAGGTGGTTCAAGCTAACCGCAAAACCCTTCATCACCCATATTCCCCGATTGGCGTCCTTTTTTTTGCCTTCCTGCTGTTTATATATGAAAAACTGTTGTTTTTGCCTAGATTTACGTCGTTCATGGAAATAATGCTCTTTAAACTATTTATCATTGGGAACATTTTTTCGTCTGTAAAACTTATAACCGTATACCAATACCAGCACTTGCTAACTAGCTCAGACCACAATTTATAACACTACTCGGCTCAGATTCACTAGCAGAATTTGCAAAAACTAAGGATAGGATAAGCATTGCTTATTCAACTCACAAACTTTCAATATTGCTCGGACTTAGCGCTATAAAGCTCCTAGCAATAATGAGAGGCTACTACAAGGTCTATGAGTAAAGTGTACAATTATAAAATTACCACACTGATTGCCTATGTGTTCCTGCTTACAGGAATAACTTCGGCTGCGTTATGCAAAATCCCTCCTTCTCCCGAAGGGCTAAGTCTGCATAAACCTTCTTTTTGGATAGAAGGTGACAGCGTAAAAGCAGCTTACTTCAATAAAGTGGCAGCTTTTTACTTGCAAAATAAGCAAGCCGATAGTGCGATATATTTTTCCCAAAAGGCACTAGAAGAGTATGAGAGTACTTTTCCCACCTGTGTAACTGTAAAAAGTTATTTGACTGCGGCAAGAGGTCATATAGAGGTAAAAGAATTAGGCTCAGCACTAAGGTTCTATATGAAGAGCGTCAAAATGCTCGAAAATATGGACGAATCTAACCCCAAAAGAATACCCTATCTGCGAAGTGTATATGCCGAAATGGGCGACTTGTATAAGTCATGGGGTTTGCCCAAAAGTGCCTTGGATTACTATCTAAAGGTAAAAAGCTTCATGGCAAACGATACCGCTTATGAATCACATATTGGTAACCTGCAGCTTATAACGGGTGTGTATTTGGATATGGAGCTTTATGAGAAAGCCGTACTTATCGATCAGGAATTACTTGGCTTATATTATGAGTTAGACAGGCGGGAAGATGTAGCGGTTACCCTGAAAAAAATCAGCGATAACTTTGTGAAGTTAGAAGAGCATGAAGCTGCTTTGGAATATAGTTTCAAATATTTGGCTATCAATAGGGAGCTGGGTAACAAAGTAGGGGTAGCAAATGCACTGAACGATATTGGCTTCATCTATAAAGACTTAGAAGATTGCCACAAGTCTTTGAGTTACTTTTTACAATACCTGATTCAGATGCAACCGCTTGAGAAAAAGGGCAAGACACTGAGCCAATACAAGGAAACTCTTTTGACAATAGGGCTTATTTACAACTATTTGGGTGATTTGGGAGTTGCGACAAGTTATACCCATGCGCTCAACTATTACGATAAAAAACTAAAGATTGATATTGCCCAGTCCGATAAGAAAGAGATGGCAAGGACCTGTAACCTAATTGCCGATACGTATCTCAAGCTTAAGGACGAAGATAAGGCTGAGGAGTTTAGTCTTTTGGGCTTGGGTTATGGAAAAATGGTTAATTCGATGGAGGTCATGAGCGAGAGCTACCTCAACCTTTATGAATCTTATTCCAAGAAGAAAAAGATGAAAAAGGCCTTGACTTACTTCAAATTGCACGATGCCCTAGAGGATAGCCTTCACGAGCAAGACATAGAGCGCAGAAGGGATTTGATGAGGAAGGAAATGGCTGAAAACCGGATGCAGTACATTACCAACAAGCGGGAGCAGATGATTATTGATGAAGAGTTGAGTAGATTGACGATTGGACAGTTGGAACTGGAGTCGGAGCGTCAGCGTCAGGAGCTTCAGTTGCTTACTATCGATAATGAACTGAGAGAGACTGCTTTGAAAAACGAGCAATTAGAAAAGGCTCAAGCCTTACAAGAATTGAGACTGATCCAGCAGCAGATTGAAACTGAACGACAGGAAAGAATCATTGCTTTGCTAGAAAAGAACAAGCAGATTCAAGAACTGATGATCAAAAAGCAGGAGCTGGAAAAAGAGGAGAAGCAAAAGGAGGTAAAGTTGCTAGAAAAAGAGAAGAAGTATCAAGAATTACAGTTGAGCAAACAGGAAACACTTACGAAATACTCCGTTGGGATTGTGATTCTGGTGAGTATTATTTTGGTATTGATTCTTTATAATTACCTCCACGCACGGCGGGCTAATAAAAAGCTGGGAATTCAAAAAGAACAGATTCTCACCCAGGCTATTAAATTGGAGCAATCATACAAGAATTTAGAATTGCTGAGCCACATAGGTCAAGATATCACCAGTTCGTTGTCGGTGGAAAAAGTAGCTAAGGCGATCTACAAAAACATCAATAACCTGATGGATGCAACAGTTTTTGGTGTGGGGATTTATAACGCCCAACAAGAAACCTTAAACTTTACGGTGCTGCACAACGATGAGGAACTGAGCCCAAGCTTTTTTGTTCCTGTGAAAGCTAAAAATCAATTGGCAGCTTACTGCTATTCTCACAAAAAAGAAATTTTTATACAAGACTTTGAAAATGAATGCGCAGCGTATTCTTTAGAAAAAGCTTGTGAGGGTTTGGTTTCTAAGGAAGGTAAAACTCCTGCTTCGCTAATTATGATTCCGCTTTTGGTACAAGATAAAGTAATAGGGGTGCTTACGGTGCAGAGTTACGAAAAAGATGCCTATACCGATTACCATCTCAACCTGATGCGAAACATTGCAATCTATGCGAAAATAGCTCTGGAAAATGCTGCGGCGTATATGCAATTGGCTATTAAGTCGGAAAACTTGAAATCTGCCAATGAGAATATCATAGCCCAGAAAAAGACCATTGAGCTTAAAAATGAAGAATTGCTTGAGCTGAACGAAGAGAAAAATCACTTGATTGGAGTGGTTGCCCACGATTTGCGGAATCCATTGGCTATAGCCATCAGCCTTACCAATTTTGTGCTTAGCCAAACAGAAGGCTTAGGCAAAACCCAAACAGATGGATTGAATGTTACCCAACGCTCTTTACTGCGGATGGATGGCATGATCAAAAAGATACTAGATGTAGAAGCCATCGACTCGAACCGTATTAATATACAGCTTGAAGAAGTGGAAATGGACAAGTTGCTGTTTTCGGTTGGAGAAAGTTTGGCGGAGCAGGCTAAGAAAAAGAAAATTCAGTTTGTATATCAAATAGAAACTGAACAAATACAGGTAAATGCTGATAGAAACTACCTCACGCAAGTGATGGAAAACCTAATGAGTAATGCTTTGAAGTTCTCTGAACCGGGAGAAGAGGTGTTGGTACGTGTATTTGATGCTGACGATTCTGTAAGACTATCGGTGATAGACCAAGGGCCTGGAGTGAGTAAAAAGGATAGAAGGAAGTTGTTTAAAAAGTTCCAAAAACTCTCCGCAAAGCCAACAGGAGGCGAACAGTCCATTGGTTTGGGCTTGTCTATTGTAAAGAAATACATGGAGGCTATGGGCGGTAAAGTTTGGTGTGACAGCAACTTGGGCGAAGGGGCTTGTTTCTCCATTGAGCTGGCAAAGGCTTCGGCGATTAGTCTGATTGATGATAAAAATGATGAAATTTCGGTACAAGGTTAATTGCTAAGCAAAAAAAGCGGTTAGCCTCTTGTCAATCGTTTTACCCTTTTATAAAATGCGATCTTACAGCTCAGTTTTCGTTTTTTGCAATACCAAACTGAATGTCTGTAAATTTTTCAATTGCTTTTCCTTATCGTTCATCCACCCAATTTTGAAGTACGCTTCTCTATAGCTTTGGTAGTTAGTACCCATTTCCATGAATTTTTGGCGGAGAATATCTCCTATAATCGCGAAGTTTTTTCAATATTATCGGTGAGGGGTTTATAATCTGGTTGGAAGTGGTTGGGTTGTTCTCAAGGGATCGGGCTGACCAACTTGGGCAAGAGAAATATCAAATAAAAGGAGCTAGTTTTTTCATAATTTGACCTAAATTAGTCCGTATTCCATTTTGGGCAAGACGGTGAAAAGCGAAAACAAACATGGAGAATTCGTGCTTTTATTTAAAAGCTTCAAGTCCGTAATAGGAATAAATCCAACAGTTTTTGTTTCTTTTACGTGAGAATAAACAGACTTTAGACCAATTATTTTACAATTACTTCTAAAGTCGGAAAAGTAACGCTTTAATTTTTCTGCAAAAATGATAGATAGGATAAGAGGAATATTAAAAGCCGAATTCAACGATAAGTTTGAAAGGGTTTTCGATTTTGACCAATCGATTGACGATTTGGATGTTGACGAAATAATAAAGAGGTTCACTAAAAAGAAAGCAGAAGAGCATTCTTGGAAAGAAGAAGAGAAACAGACAAGCAGCAGTTCTTCAGGACGTTCGAGGTATCAAGCACCACCACCAGACCCTGCGGTTGAGAAGGAAAAAGCGTATTATGCAAATTTGGAGCTAGCACCTGGAGTCCCTTTTGCCGAAATCAAAAAATCGTACAGGAGGTTAATGAAGATTTACCACCCAGACCTCTACCATAACGACAAAGAGAAATTTGAAATGGCACAGGAAGTATCGAGGCAGATAAACGAGGCTTATGTGTATTTTGAGAATAAATATGGAAAGTAAGCGAGTGTATGATTAACTTTCGGTGAAAATTTATAATTTTAGTAAGGCAAAAATCATTTTTATTCCCGTGCCATTCAATGGAGGGAAACATAAACTTTTTTAGTTAGAATGGGCTATTTGTTAGTTCACATTCAATTCATTTAGATTATTCGATACATATGTTCGGTTGGTTAAAAAGATTATTTGGAATAGCAGAAGCGGAAACAAACGCAGCCCTCAGCAAATTGGAAAATCCTATAAAGATGACGGAGCAGGGGATAAGGGACTTGAAAACAGACTTGAACAAGAGTTTGCAGAGTTTGGCAGAAGTGAAGGCGATGCACATTAGGGCAAAAAAGGAGTTGGAAATGGCCGTGAAGCTGGAGCGCGATTATGAAGCAAAGGCTATTCTGCTTTTGCAAAAGGCCGAGCGTGGAGAAATAGCCCAACAAGATGCCGATAGGCTTGCTACACAGGCACTTGCCAAAAAAGAGCAGTTAGAGCAGCGAGTGATGAGTACCAAGAAAAATGTGGATCATTACGAGCCACTAGTGAGGAAGATGGAGACGAACGTGAACAAACTCAAAGATCAGATAGGTAGCTGGGAAGGTGAGTTGAAAACATTGAAAGCCCGATCAAAAGTGAGTGAAGCAACTGCTAAACTCAACAAGCAGATGGCCAGAATAGATTCGTCGGATACGCTTTCTCGCTTAGAAAGAATGAAAGAAAAAGTTGCTGAGCAAGAAGCCTTGGCAGAGTCGTATGCCGATATAGCTGACACAACCAACACGTCGATCGATGATGAAATAGACAAGGTACTTGGACCATCGGAAGGAAGTGGATCGGAAGCTCTTACCCGCCTGAAAGCGAAGCTAGAGAACCAAAAGTTGACTCAAAAAGAAGAGCCTAGCCAACCAGAAGAAGGAACTGGAAGCCAATCTTCAGGAACTGCAGCTCCTACGGGAGGCTTGAGCGATCTTGAAAAGCTCAAACAAAAATTGAAAGACAGCCAGTAGTTTTTTAGCTACTAGGTTTTTGCAAAAGCTTCTGTTTTCGATTGGTTCGAAGGCAGAAGCTTTTTTTATAATAGGAAGGGAAAATGTGTTAATTGATTGATGTGTTGATATGGCAATGAAAAAAAATGTGCAGATAGAAGGAGCGATAAAAATGTAGTATTTCTCTTGTACTAGTGCATGGGAATTAAAATATGTACTTTTGGTAGTCCTTCGCTTTGCGTGGGGCTTTTTTATTTACCAACCAATTTTACAGGGAAAATGAGCAAGACCTTACCGAAGAAGTTTGAAGAGCGAATGAAAAAACAGCTGGGAGATGATTTTAAAGCTTTTGAAGCGGCGTTGAAAAAAGATTCCCCCGTTTCGGTGAGGTTGAATCCGCTCAAGCCAACCCAAAAGTTTGAAGGGCTTCCCCAAATTCCTTGGTGTACGGAAGGACGATACCTTTCGGAAAGACCGTCTTTTGTAACCGACCCGCTCATTTTTGCAGGGACTTATTACGTACAAGAAGCATCGTCCATGTTTTTGAGTACGGTGCTGAAGCAGGCAGTTTCCTTAGAAGATCCACTGAGGGTACTGGATTTGTGCGCTGCCCCAGGTGGGAAAAGTACACTGATCAATTCGCTCATTAGCTCTAAAAGTATGTTGCTTTCCAATGAATTGGTCACCAAAAGAGCTGTTCCTTTGATGGAAAATCTCGTTCGCTGGGGGCATTCCAATGCTTTTGTGAGTAGCAGTAATGTTGACGACTTTGAGGGGATAGACGATTATTTTGATGTGGCGGTAGTAGATGCTCCTTGCTCGGGAGAAGGAATGTTCCGCAAAGACCCTAAAACGGCCCTTGCCTGGTCCGAGAATTTTGTGGCTACATGCAGCATTCGGCAAAAAAGTTTGTTGGAGGCGATAGCTCCTAGCATAAAGCCCGGAGGACTGTTGATTTATAGCACTTGTACCTACTCGCCCAACGAAAATGAAGAAGCCCTCCAGTGGCTTGCCGACCAAGGTGATTTTGAAGTGGTGAAGATCAAGTTGGAGGAGAACTGGGGGATTGATACCATTGAAGTTGCTGGGTTGGAAGGTTACCGGTTTTATCCACATAAGGTAGAAGGTGAGGGCTTTTTTATGGCTTGCCTACGCAAGAAAAGTGATGGCTACCCTGTGAAGTTTCCCAAAATACCGAAGAAAGGTGGCCCTAGGCTGGAAAGGCTTCCCAAAAAATACATTTCCCTTCTTGAGCCTTGGATCAAAAGCACCGAGGGTTTTGAGTTTTTCTTGCAGGAAGAGCAGGTTTGGGCCGTGAAAAAAGAGTTTGTGCAAGATTTGAAATTGCTGAACGCCAAGCTGGATATGAAAATGGCGGGGTTGGAAATGGGGAAGTTTAAAAACAAGAAATTTATCCCTGCCCACCCATTGGCGATGAGCGAAGAGCTCAACCCAAAAGTGAAATCCTTGGAGTTGGACTATGGGCAAGCAATCAGCTACCTCCGCAGGCAAGAACTTGATCTCGATACCCAAGGGCTGCAAGGTTGGGCAATCGCCCGCTTCGAAGGGGTAAACCTCGGCTGGATGAAAGTCCTCCCTGGCAGGATCAACAATTATTACCCGATGGACTTGAGGATTAGGAAGGAGATTTGAGGTGTAACTCAGTGGGTAATCCTTACATAAAAGTTTGTGATTTCAGGACAATAGCAGGTTTATTGAAGCCGTTTTCGTCCTACAAATCGTATCACAGAGCCTTTGCCGTTGTGGTATGCTCCTTCGTTTAATTGTACTTCTTCTTCGGCAAGATGCAGTACCTCGAAGCTTGGGAAATAAGCTTTTAGCTCTTCGAGGGAAAATAACATGTCTATATTTTTAGGACCGCCTACTTTGGGGTTGGCTTGGACGTAAGGCAAGTGGTTTTTGCTAAACGCCTCGAAAATAACGATGCCTCCAGTTTTGAGGTAATTGCTAAGCCTCTTGTGGAAATCAGACTTTTTCTCAGGAGAAAAATGGGCGTATAGCAACCCTATGGCATCGAATGATTCGGGTTGGAAGTTTAACTTTCCAAAATCCCCCACCAAATACTCAAGAGAGACTTCTTTTTCCTTGGCGAGCTTCAGGGCTTTGGTCTTTCCTTCGATACTCAAATCGCAAGAGGTAACTTGCCAACCGAGTGACGCGGCAAAAACTCCATTGCGCCCTTCTCCATCAGCCGGCATCAAAAGTGTGCCTGGTTTAAAGTTAGAAACCCATTCTTTAAAGAACTCATTTGGTTCTTTTCCATAAGCAAAGGATGGTTGTCCATAGCGTTCATCCCAATCAGGATTCGTCATATCTTTATTAATCTTAAAATTGTTCTAAAATAATTTCTCTGCTTGCAGTTGCCCCAGCTTTTGTGCCCATTGCCACGGTATTTGCAACCGATCGCATGCGTGTTGTATTATCTCCGCATGCATAAATACCGGGCACAGTAGTTTTCTGAAAAGGGTCAACGTGTAGGTAACCGTCTTCGGTCAATTGACAGCCTAGGCTTTCGGGAATCGAACTGTGCTGCTCGAAAGGGTTGTGGGCGTAGAGGGCTTTTAAGCTTTGAGTTGTTCCATCTTTAAAAAGAATGTGCTGCAATTGTCCTGACCTATGAACCAATTGTTGAATTTCTTTTTCTACAATGGGAATCTTCCGGTTTTGCAACTGAAGGGTTTGCTCAGAGGTTAGGGTCGGTTTTCCATTGGTAAATAGCGCAAGGTTATCTGTCCAGTTTTGGATGAAACAGGAAAACTCAAAACCATATTCTCCATTGCCTAAGATTCCTGTTTTTTGATTGCGTACCTCGTATCCGTGGCAATAGGGGCAGTGGAGTACCGAAATGCCCCAGCATTCGGGGTAGCCTTCAATGGATGGTAAAAGGTCTCGAATACCTGTGGCAAAGATCAAATTTTTAGCACGAAATATTTTGCCTGTTTCCGTTTGGATTTCAAAGCCATTTTCCATTTTTGATCCCGTAGTTGCCAAGCCTTGGTAAAACGATACAGAATCATAAGCTGCCACTTATTGTTTGGCAAGCGTTGCTATTTCTTTAGGTGTATTTCCATCTTGGGTGAGGAAATTGTGGGAATATGGGGTTTGCCTATTGCAAGGGTTATCACTATCGATAATTAGTACCTTCATCAGTGCCCTTCCCAAAGCCATGGCAGCAGAAAGCCCTGCATAGCTACCTCCTACAATGATTACATCAAATTGAGTGTGTGCTTTCATTAGATTAAATTGTTTAGTAGCACAAATCTAATGGGCGCAGCAAGGCGAGGGATAGGATGAAAATGAAGTTTGATGGGATTTATTTGAAGTTGTGCCTAAATGCTTCGGGGGAGTGACCGGTATGTTTTTTAAAGAATCGGATAAAGTAGGAAACGTCTTCGTAGCCAAGGTGAAAAGCGATTTGGTTTATTTGGTTTGAGGTGGCGAGTAGGTAGCGTTTTGCTTCGAGCAATATATGCTCATTTATTAGTTGGGAACAGGTTTTGCCAACCAAAGATTTGGTGATTGCATTGAGCTGATAGGCAGACAGGTGCATCATGCTAGCATATTGAGAGACTTGTTTGCTGGTGGAAATATGGGTTTCCAAAAGTCTGGACAGTTTTTCTAATTGCTCTTGAGTGTGAGAGCTATGCTTGAGAGAAGGAGAGGAGGGCTGTAGCCGAATCAGGTTGATGAAAAAAATACGCAGGTTTGCCCTGACCATTTCCTCTGTCTCTTCTTTTTTGTAGTTAACCTCTTGAAAAATCGTTTCTAAAAGGGGGAGAAGCTGTTGGGATTCAAGGGCAGTTGGTTCGTACAGCGTAGTTTGGCTTGCTTTGCGCAATAGTTGGGTAGTAGTTGGGTCATTTATATAGACAGAATCCGCATTGAATTGCAAAATGAATCCTTTGGTGCGTGCATCCAACGAGAGCAGGTGTACTTGCCCTGGGCGCAGGAAGAAAATAGAATGGTTAGAAACTGTATAAGGGGTAAAGTCCACTTCATGGCGACCTGAAGCTTTTTCCAAAACTAAACAGAAATAGAAATCATGCCGGTGTAACTTTTGAATCATAGGATTTCCATCCAATATCTCTTGAAGTTTTCGGATACTAAAACTACCTTCAAGGTCGGGTTCTTTTTTGATCTGGCGGATGTTGATAATTGGAATATCTCCCATAGTAGTTGCTAAATTTCTTTTCTTGCTCCTTTGTTGTTTTTCGAATAAACCGAATGCCATAGATACTGGCAATAGAATCGGTTTTAGGTTTCGAAAGTTTGCTGGCTTGAGGTAGTTTGATAGTTCTCAAAGCCATCAGACGTGATCGTTTTCACCGTGATTTTCGGTAATCTTACTTCGTTTTAAGAGCTTTCGCTATTTTATTTAAAATATAATGGTCGATGTGTGGAAAACCGCCTTCAACAAGGTCAGCATAATTGCCGTCTCGGTCTATAATAATATTGGTTGGATACCCTTTGATTTCAAATAATCGGCAAGTACTTCTACTATCTGTAACTACAGGATAGCTTATAGGATGTTTTTCCAAAAAAGTGTTTACGTCAGATTTCGAGTCGAACGTAATGGATGCAAACACTACGTCTGGGTTATTTTTGTAGCTTTCATACACCTCGTTCAGCTCAGGTATTTCCTTGATACAAGGCATACAGGAAGTGAACCAGAAATTGAGAACTACTATTTTTCCCTTGGTATTTTTCGAGGTCAGGGTTTTCCCATCAAGTGTTTGAATGTTGAAGTTAGGGGCTTTTTTACCAACTTTCTCCGATGGCTCTCTCAACTCCATCCTTTTCAGCATCATCGCCTTCTCTTCTTCTGTGATTTTTCTAAGTTGCATATACAAAAGTTCGCCTTCTTTGTCCTTTACAGGATCCAAAGTCCAATCTCCCGTCATTATGAGCTTGCGCATTTTGATTTGTTCTACTCTGTTTCCAGCCTCGTCTTTTATAAGTGTATTTGGATCAACCTGAAGTTCTTGCGCATGCCCTATGAAATAACAAAATAATATAAGTAAAGTGAGTGGGTAAAAAATTAGCTTTTTCATAAATGTCTTTGAATTAAGTTTTGAGTAGGTGTGATACAAACATACTATGTCAGTATGTTAAAGTGAGGTTAAATAGTATTAAATGATGTTAAAAGCAGGGTGTATGTTTTAAAAGAGTGCCTGTGTCTAGTTTGTTATAATGGTTGAGTATGATTTTTAGGACAAGGTTTCGAAGTTGTGTATTTTGATGGGGGATGAAGTACTAGAAAGGGATTTTATGCCCCAGAAACATAAAAGGTCACGAACTAGAGATTCGTGACCTTTTTGCTATTACGACTTGCTACCTCCACTTAATCTGGGAGGTAATGGTTGAGTCGGTTATTTTATCATCTTCCGCAAGTAAGAAGGCTTTGGATAAAATGACGGACAACCCAGAGTCTCCCTCGAAAGGAATATACAAGTTATCGGTATGGTTTTTCTTGCTTCGGTCTGGAACGATGCAGAGGTATTGGTCATTGGGTTCCATCAGGATATTGGTGCTTCCAATATGAATTTTGTAGGTTCTTAACTTTCCTTTCACCACCAAAAACTTATCTTTTATTTCAGCTACTTTACTGATTTTAAGCCTTGGTAAGAGGGAACTAAGGATTTCTTTCCTGTTTTTCGCTATTTCGGAAAGATCCCCAAACGAATAAGCTGTCCAATAATCTCTATAGGCTGGTACGCCGCCTGAGTCTTGCCAAGTTGGGTCGTTGCCCACGCTGGCTACTCCCACAAACAAATCCACATCCCTTAGCACTTCAGAAAAAGGAACAACGGGTATGTCTACCATATCAACCACATCATTTGTTTTTAGGTCTAAAAAGCGGATTTGGTCGGTAGCTATGTAGTTCCAAATACCAGTGTCATTATAGGCATCGTCTGCATTGATTTCATTTATCCAATATTCTGCCTTTAGCCCAAACTCAGGAAGTTCCAAATCAGCAGCTTCATTGTACCGACCGTCGTCGTACCAGCCCATCAGGGCATAGTTCCAGCCCCTAGTTTTTGCCAACATATTAAACTGATGCTGTTTCAGTACGTGGGCAGCCATTCGGTTGCTGTAAGACTTGGTATTTACTTCGGCATCGGTGAGGAGGTACACCTCGCGGAAAGCTTGTTTTAAGGGCTGCTGGAGTTTTTTTTCGATCAAAAAATCTCTCCAATCTTTTATCTTTTCTACAGAATAGTTAGCTGGATGCCACAGCGTAACCACGCTATCGGTACTGGGCTGGAAGATTTCCCCCTTGGGGCTCGTCCATTTCCCACCTATGTAAATGCCAGTTTGTGCATTTTCCCCTGAGGTAAACACCCAAATGAGTTTGTGGGAAAGGGCTGCCATTAAGCCATGTTCTAGGTAGAGCTGGGTAAAGTTTTCCATGTTCCAGCTGCGGTTTTGCCTGAACATTCTATCAACTCTGTCTCTTTGGGCGGTGAGTGTTTGCTCTAGTTGCTTTTTAGTAGCCTTTAGCTTTTTGAGCTTTTGGGCATGTTTTTCTTTCACAAAAGCAGGAACAGACTTTTGGTAAGCACCGTCTGGTTTTATCCATTTCAAGGTCGATTTCCCAATTCCCGTAATCTCTATTTCAGCTTGGTAATCGTCAAATGTCATAAGTTTTTTACCTTGCGCTAGGCCAAAGTCTTCCACTGCCATGTCCTCAATTTCTTGTATAGAAATACCACGGGTCTTGGCAGCGTCCTTCAGGTACTTGTCGATCATCTTTTGAGTGTTGGCTTGCTTTATCCTCAGCTTGAGGCGCGAAAGCTTTCCTATGCCCGAAAGACCTTTCGACTGAAAAAGTGTGAAGAGGCAAGCATTACCTACCGCTGCGGCAGCAGGACCTTTTCCAGGGATTTTTCTATAACTCCGTTCGGCTAATCTTGAAATATTGTTGAGCGTAGTTTCGTCATGAAAGTGGCTGCACATCCAAATAAAACCTTTTATGGCATCAGAATTTACCGAGGACAAAAACTCTGAAGTAGTGTAGTTGTAAGAACCTCCTGCATAGGTTTGGGTGTATTCGGTGGTCTTTTCCTTTAGTTCGTACAGAAAAACTAGCCAAGCATTAACTGTTTTTTTGAACTTTTCTGCTCCGAGTTCTTTGAAGAGGGCATTACTTTCTTTTAAGTATTTCTTCGTGGGCTTTCCAGTATTGGCAGTTTGTGCAAGTGCAACTAGGCGGTACCAATGAGGTTGGTCTTTTTCAGGAGCTTCTTTGATGAAGGAGTTGGCAAATTCTTTAAATTGATCATCTCCTAAAAAAAGAATGGGTTTTATTTCAGCTGCACCATTTGTTGAATCGAAATAGATGGAGTCCAGCTTGTTTATTAATTTTGCTTTGGCAGTTGCATTGTAGTTGTTCGTGTCTTGTTTGCATTTTGCTTTCAATACGTCGAGTGCCTTTAGAAGTTCTTCCGATATTATCTTGCTTTTCAGTTGTTTGCTCAATTGATTCACGAACAGGCCTATAGGCCAAGCATGTACCGATTTCCAGCTGTTGTATTTTGCTGTTTCACAAAACTTATTGATGAGGTCAATCGCTTGTTGGGCTTCAAAGTGGATTTTGGTTCTTAAAATTTGATGGAGATAAGCATTGCAAGTTTCCTCCTCTTTGTGTGAATAGGTTCCTCCATGCCTAAGCCCCCTTTTATACTCTGCAATGGTAGACATACAGTACTGTAAAAAGTTGATTTTCTGAGTGTCATCCCATTTTTTTACCTCGCCTTTGTAAATAGACGTTTCGTTTACATCTGGGGAATAATAGTAGCCGTGTTTGTCCTTTTTTTCAATCTCCTTTATGGTTTCGTCTATTACCCTTTTAAAGGTCTCGTTTGCAGTATCGTCGTTTGTTTCTCCTGTAACTATGCTTTTTAACTTTTCTATAATGCTCATAATCTCATCCTCCTACAAGTGGTGTTAGTTTTAGAAAACTGATTTTTGAATGTTGGGTAAGCAATATTTTTTCCTCTAGGCTTTCGGCTTGTTGGTTGTCTATCAGTACGAAGTAGCTATTTTTGTTGAAGGCTTCCAGTGCTATGTACACTTGCTTTTCCCCGTCAATCGCTTTTTTGTTTTTGACCTTGTAGCCGTTTAGCGTTTTTTCCGCTTCCGAAGGCTTCACTAGCCCGTTAAAAACTTCGGGAAGCTTTTTGTTGTAGTTCTCCACTTCTTGGAACACCCGTTGGCTGATAATTTCCTTTACCGTCACATTTTCGGTTGCAAACTCAAGGTTAAGTTCGTTGAGGATCTCTCCCGTGAAGGTTTCATCTTTAATAGTTACAATCATGTTGCTCTTAAAAGTTTAATGATAGAATTAGCTTTCTTTGAGAATATGTTCGTAAATAAAAAAGGCTAGAGCGTAAGCTATGTACGGTGTGAAAAAAAGGTGGAAAAAATGATTGGGGGTCTTACTTTTAAAGCTTCTAAGAGGACGAAATCCTAAGGTATTAATTTTACTTTGTTATATTTGATAAAAAACACTTGAATATTAAGTCAGTACTTTCTAAGTAATAAAAGAATGAAATGGTCTTATGAGAATGATATTGAGATTAGGCGATATGAATATGATGACTATCCAAAAGTTGAGGTTAATCTAATCTCATTAGATAGAGCGGAGAAAGTAATAGCGAGTAAGAACAAAAGAATACAAACAAAAGATAAGACTTTTGAACACCAAGGGTATAAAGGGTTTGACTTCTCATTTAGTGAAGTTTTATCTCCAATGGAATTTGACTCTCTAATAATTTTATCACGATTCCGATTTCTTAGAACAATTTTTACGCAATCATTCATTATTCATGGTGCAACAATTCATTCAAGTTCACATTTTGAAGAAACATTTTTTATAGAAAAAATAGAGTTTCATGATGTTACTTTTAAAGATGATGTGTCATTTTGGCAAGCTATTTTTTTGAAAAAAGTAGAGTTTAATAGATGTACATTTGAAAAAAATGCATGTTTTGAAAACACAGTTTTTGTAGATGAAGTAGTTTTTAATAGATGTGTTTTTGAAAATCCAGTAAATTTTGCATTATCTGATACACCGAAAACAAATCAATGTTTTTACCGAACTATAAAGGGTGGTTTCAATGATTCCGTTTTTGAACAAAAAGTGGTGTTTTACCATCGTCATTTTGCTGCAATATCTTTCAATAATACAAAATTTAAAAAGCTAGTTGATTTTTATCAAACAACTTTTTTAGAGCCTGTATGTTTTCACAAAACAGATTTTGAAGATACATCTGTATTTTCAAAGGCTACGTTTAAGGAGTTAGCGGTATTTCTTTATACACAAGTATCAAAAAATATGATACTTCGTGAAGCAGATTTTCAAGACGGTGTCAATTTTTCTTTTATTAATTTCATCGGAGGGGGAAACTTGAATGTTTTTAATCTCAAAATTGAGTTTAAATTAAATAAAGCGCCTAAAGAGAGTGGAGCTAAGGAAATAATTGATGATTGGAAAAGTATAACTCACCTTCAAAAAAGAGAGACTTTTAGAACTTTAAAAAATGAATCGATAAAGCAAAATAATAAAATTCAAGCATTAGAATTTCATCAAAAAGAAATGGATTCTTTTAGAGAGGAGCTCAAGGCTACCAAGCATTGCTTGAATATGGATAGACTTATACTGGCATTTAACCGCTACACAAATAATTATGGTTTAAATTGGGTAAGGGGATTTTGGGTCACATTAGGTGTTTCAATTATGTGTTTTGTTTTATATTACATCTCCCTGACTACAAAACCTATTGTATTTACTTCTGAAGTTGATTTAGGTAATTCGTTTCAATGTATAGGTATAGTATTGGGTTATTTTATTCAATTTATTAATCCGACTCATAATGTGCATTTTATGCATTCCTATCTCGGGAATTGGTCTGTATTTTGGGATTATTTATCAAGGATCGCTATAGGGTTATGCATTTATCAAACTATACAAGCTTTTAGGAAATTTGGAAAGGTATGATACAATAGATTACCTCCCAAAAAACCAAAACAGCAGCAACGACTGTAAGATTGTAACATTTTCCCGCAAGATTTTGAGTGCGCTATAGACCAAGTTGCGGACGGATTGGTAGTTCATGTTCATGGTCTTGGCCATTTCTTCGTAGTCCATTTCTTGGAAGAATTTTAGGTAGACCGCTTCTTTTTGCCGCTTGGAAAGTTGTGCCATGGCGTTGGCGAGTTGGGTTTTGTCCCCTGCTTTTAGCTCACTGGCAATGAGGCTTTCTTCCATGTTGGGTTCCAGGTCGAAATCGTAGTTTTCCAGCTCGTCGTCGGGGGAGTACCGGCTGTCTTTTTGGGTTTTGCGGATGATCCTTCTTCGTAGTGCACCCAGCAAATAATACTTGATGGAATCAGTTTCTCCTATGGTTTCCCTGTTTTTCCAGAGGTCGAGGAAGAGGTCTTGGATGGCGTCTTCCACCAGTTCGGGCTTAGAAGTGAATTTGCTCCCGTATTTGTAGAGGATGCGGATGTGAAGGTCATAGATGGAGGCAAAGGCATTTCTATCCCCGTTTTTATACGCTTCCCATAGTGTAATGTCTTCCATCCTTTGCCTTTTGAATTAGTGCTTTGGGTTAGACCCAAAAGTTGTTTCCAAGTTTAATGGAAAGCAATCAAAATATCAAAAATGGAGGTTTTCTTTTAAGAATAAATAGAAAAGAAAACCTCCACCAACTTCTTATGGAAAAAGGTGGAAGTGAGGTTTTGTTTTTTAGGCTGCCTTTGGCACGGTGGTAAAAAGCTTATACAAAATAGGGACAATGAACAAGGTAAGGAAGGTGGAAGATATCATTCCGCCAATAATAGTCCAGCCCAAAGGTGACCATAGCCCCGTGCCCGATGCAGTGAGTGGGAGCAAGCCCAAAATGGTAGTAGTGGTGGTCAGTAGGATAGGGGTGAACCTTGTTTCGGTCGAAGTTTTTAAGGCTTTTACCAAAGACATTCCTTTTGCCATAAGTTGGTTGGTGTAGTCTACCAATATGATTGAATTATTGACCACAATGCCGACCAAGCTGATAAAGCCAACGAAAGCAAAGAATGAAAATGACCAACCTGAAAGATACAATGCGACAAATGAACCCGTGATGGCCAAGGGAATGGCTGAAAAAACAATCAAGGGTTGCTTGATGGACCTGAATTGAAGAACTAAGACGGCAAATATTCCTGCCATAGCGATCAACAATAGTTTGCCCAAGTCTCCAAAAGATTCTTGTTGGGTTTCGTACTCGCCTCCTATGTAAAACTCGTACCCTTGTGGCATGTCAAGTTCATCGAGTTTGGCTATGATCTCTTCGGTAATAGCTGCGGTCTGGTCAGGGTTTAATACATCGGCAGTTATGGCTGTACTTCGCTGCGTATTGTAATGCTGGATTTCATTTACCGCAGACTCGTACTGGACATTTACCACTTGCTTGAGCGGAACTTGCCCTCCTTGCTGGGTGGTAAAATAAACCTTGTTGAAGTCGCCTACGTTCGCTTTTTGGGCAAATGGCATTCTTACAACTAAGGGGTATTCTTCTCCGTCTTCAAGTGTTACATCATCGATAGTAAGCCCTGCCAAACTGGCTCGCACGGTTACATCAATATCTTGGATGGGCAAGCCGATCATTCCTGCCTTATCGCGGTTGATGGCTACTTTGAGGTCGGTTTTGTTGATTGCCAAGGGGTTTTCTACATTTTCTGTTCCCGGTGTTGCTTGGATGATTTTCTCTACAACACCAGCTAACCTTGCCAAGGTATCAAGTTCATTTCCTATTATTTTTATTTCAATAGGAGCTTCGAAAGGAGGACCGTTTTTCAATTCGCTAAAGCTAATTTTTGCACCCGGATATTTGGCAAAATCTGATCTGAAGCTAGCTAATGTTTGGTAGAAAACAGCGGGATTCCACTCATCGAAATTAACAAGGATTTGCCCATGACTTTTCTTGTAATTCTCAGCAATTCGGTTGTAATAAATCATGGGGTTGCCATGCCCAGCATTGGTGGTATAGTCTTTCACAAAATCTGTTGTATCCAAAATGCTGGAAACAAATTCTACTGCTTTCTGTGTACCATCTATATTTGTTCCATTGGGAGTTTCTACTTCTATTAGTAGCATGGGCTTATCTGCGGTTGGGAAAAAGCTGACCCCTATGGCGGGGAAAAGCGTAAGGCTTCCGAAGAAGATACCTGTGGCCAAGAGCATTACCAGCCATGGTTTCCTTAGGGCGAAGTTCAAGGTTGGCCGGTATACTTTATTGATTAAGCCATCCATGGCTCTGTCAGCCCTGCTTCGCTTTTCTGACTTACTGGATTTTAAGAATTTTCC
Organism: Flammeovirgaceae bacterium SG7u.111; assembly: GCA_034044135.1. Lineage (NCBI taxonomy): Bacteria > Pseudomonadati > Bacteroidota > Cytophagia > Cytophagales > Flammeovirgaceae > Flammeovirgaceae bacterium SG7u.111. Next base: position 1,058,051 of record CP139021.1, read on the forward strand.
AGCCAAAATAGGAGTGAGGGTTAAGGCCAAGATGAGAGAGAAGACAAGTACCAAGATAACGGTTACGGGCAAAGAGCGTAGGAATTCGCCAGGACCGCTTTGCATCATCACCAAAGGTAAAAAAGCCAAGAGCGTAGTGACTGTAGAGCTGATAATGGCGTAACCCACTTCGCTAGTTCCTTTTATAGCCGCATCCCTAAATCCGTAACCCATTTTTTGGAAACGAACAATGTTTTCAATAACTACAATTCCATTGTCTACGAGTAGGCCAAGGGCAATGACCAGGGCGGCAATAGAGATTTGTTGTAAACCAAAGCCGCTAAAGTCTAGTGCGCCAATTGCCATGAGGATGGAAAGTGGGATAACGGTCATGATGATAAGTGAAGGTCGGAAGCCAAGGAACACCAAGATGATGGCTCCTACAAGTAAAACGCCCTGAAGGAGGCTCAAGAAAAAGTCGGAAATTCGTGCTTGTACGGCAGGTGCTTGCTCAAATGCTGATACCAATTGGATATTGGCAGGCATTTTCGTTTTGAACCGGGCAATTACTTCGTTGATTTCCTCCGAAAGCCCAACAATGTTTTCCCCTTTTTTTTGTGTAATAGATAAGAAAATAGCCTTTTGCCCCATGAAGCCAGCTTTCCATTTCAAATCTTCATAGTCGTACGTAACCTCTGCTATGTCTTTGAGGTACACTATTTTTCCGTCTCCTGCATTTACCACTGAGTTTTTGATTTCATCGAGTGAATTATACCCTCCCGATGATTTGATATTGAAAGATTTTATGCCTGCCTGCACATCGCCACCGGGTATATTTGCATTGTTTCCTTTTAGCATCCCAATTACTTGATTGAGGGAAATATGCTGTTGGGCCATTTTTTGGAAATCAATAGAAACCCTGATTTGTTCTTCAGGCTCAGCTTCTATTTTTACATCGTTTAGGCCGCTGATAGTCTTGAGCGAATTTTCCAAGGCTTCGGCATAATCGTTGAGTTGGTTGTAGGGCACAATTTCCGATACAAGGGCTAATTGCTGAATGCTTACCCCTTTTGTAGGATCAAATTGGTCAACATCCAAGCTGTATAAGTCTGCAGGTAATTCCCCTCGTACATTATTTATCTCACTTTGGATGTCGTCGAACTGTTGGTCAATATCGAACCCAAAATATCCTTCTATTCTGAATACAGCTAATCCATCCTGAATTTTTGTATTGATTTTCTTGATATTGTCTACCTCTTCCAAGGCATCTTCTAGCGGATCTACCACCAGTTCTTCCATGTCTTTGGGGCTAGTGCCCGGGTAAACTGCAATCACGGTGTAGTTAGGGAAATTTGGGCTAGGGTCTTCGGATCTTGGCATAGAAAAGTAAGCGCTGAGACCTACAAATGCTCCTAAGAATATCAGGATAATTACGAACTGATAATTATCTATGGCAATTTTTGGTAGTTTCATGATTCTAGAGTTTCAACGAGTTAATAATTTACCACTTCTACAATGTCGCCGTCCGCTAGGTAAGCAGCTCCTTCCGTTACTACTTGTGCTTTGGTAAAACTAGAAGCCAACACAGTGAAGTATCCTTCTCCAATGTGCGAAGGGCTTACCTCTACTTTTTTGACCTTGTTTTCTTTCTGTTCTAGCACAAACACTTGAGCGGTTTCTTTCCTGCCTTCTACCAGTGCATCCATGGTTATTTTGTAGTAAGGATCTTGGTTGGAAGGAAATAGCTGGACTTTGCCTACAAAGCCGTTTTTTAAGTTTAGCGTGCTTGGGTTTAGGGTGAGTTCAATTTCGAAAGCACCAGTTCGAGGGTCGGCAGATTCGGCTATTTCGGAGACGTAGGCGGTAAATGAATGCTTGGGGTAGGCATCGAAAAATACCTTGGCCGAGTCTCTTGCATGAAGTCGTACAATATCCACATCGGCTACTCCTATTCTGATTACATGAGCGTCTTTAGCCGTATTTCCCACTAAAAAAACGGGTGTACCTCCATTTACGAGCTCTCCTTCTTCGGCAAACCTTTTTAATATTTTCCCATTTTCAGGAGCGGTAATTTGCGAATAGGTTTGGTTGAAAGCAGCTATTTCCAATTCAGATTTTGCCACTTCAAAAACTGTGGTTAGGTCTTGTAACTGTTCCAAAGTAATTACGCTGTCTTGGTAGAGGTTCTGAGCCCTGTCGAGGTCTCTTTTTGCTTTTCCAACAGCATTTTTTGCTTTGCTTACTTGTGCATTTATTTCCGACCTATTGAGTATGGCCAATACCTGCCCTGCTTTTACCGCTTGCCCTTCTTCTGCATAAATATGCTGGATAATCCCACCTATTTTAAAAGACATTTTTACTTCGGCTTTTGAGCCCAGCACACCACTTGCTTCTATGGGAATAGGCGCCGAGGTGATTTCTAGCTCTTGAACGGCTACTGGTTTTGCTGTTTTTTTTGGAGAGTCGTCTGCGTATTTGGTTTTATAATCTGGATTGCAGGCATAGCTTAGCAATGCCAGTGCGAGTATCACTGATAGATTTTTCATCTTAGAATTGGTTTCAATTAGAATGTTAAGAGATTAGTTTTTTATTGATTTACAGCAATGGTTCTTTCAAGCACTGCTTCTTTTTCGAGTAGGTCATATTTTGCTACTACTAGCTCTAGCTGTGCGTTGGTGTATTTTGTGCGGGCATCTAGTAGGTTGAGCAGGGTAATTTGGTTTTCAAGATATTTCCTGCCTATTATTTCAAAGCTTTTTTGAGAGCTTTTAAGAGCGGCTTGCTTCGCTTTTACAGATGATTTTCCTGCTTCTACTTGCTTGTAGGCATTTATAACTTGGAATTTTATTTGTTCTTCCAGCTCAGTTTGCCGAGTCTGCAGCCTACTTATTTCAATTTTGCTTTCTTGTATTTTAGACTTGTTTTGGAAGCCTTTGAAAATGGGGAATGACATATTGAACTGGAGTAGGTAATAATCCTGCCTGCTGTTGAACTCGTAATTGAAGCCTTGGTAGCCAAAATTTGCCCCAACACTGAGTTTTGGCAATCGGGTATTTTTATTGAGTGCAAGTATTTGTTCGGTCGCTGTTATGGAGTTGGTTAATTGGTCAAGCTCCTTTCTGTTTTCGAGCGCGTCCTCTTGTAGCTTGGCAATTGCTGATTCTTGTAAAAGCTCAACTCCTAAGTTTTTGTCTGCTATTATCGAATCGGTCAGGTCTCTATTCAGTAAAAAGTTGAAATAGCTCATGGCTCTTGCTTGTAACCTTTTTGCCTCGGCAACTTGGCTTTCCAAATCACTTATTTCGTACTCGGCAAGGTAAACTACATCGACAGTTGCCTTATTATTTTCAACCAATTTTTTGTTCACTCGCAATATTTCCTGTAGGAGTTTTTCGGTACTTGCATATATTTCCAGAGCCTCTACAGTGGTGAGGTATTGGTAATAAGCCGATTTTATTTCCTTGACCAATTCCTGTTTATACACATCTCGCTTAGATTGGAGAGAGGCCGCCAGGTACTTATTTGCTTGGTAATTATGATAGATATCAGGGTCAAAAAGTGCCTGCCTGATCTCTACACGGGTATCGTGGAACTTATTGGGCAAAAACTGCTCTTCCGAATTGGGCAAGTCCGTGGGAAACTGATTGGTTTCATTCAACTGATTCAGGCTTTTGTAAACCGGATTGAGCAGGTCTCCTATGGGAATAGCAATAGACCTACCTCCACCAGCAATAGTGTAGGATGAATTGAACGAAATATCGGGCATGTAAAGCCCTTTGGCTTGCCGGAGTCTTTCCAAGCTTTTTGCTACGGACAAGTTTTCCTGTTTCAAGGCTAGGTTGTTCTCCAAGCCTTCATCAATGTAGCTATCCAAGGTGTTTTCTTGGGCATTTACGCCTCCAAAAAGCAAGAGGGTGAGGGTGATAGAAATAAACAGTCTCATTTTAATTAACATTAAGTTTATAATGAACAGTGTTTAGTTGGTGAGTAAAATTTTTTGGCGAGTACCGCCTCCAAATTTTTTCAAACCCAATGGTTTTCAGCAAAGAAGAATACTTATGGTTTATACTTTTTCCATCCAATCATTGAATATATGCAGTGCTTCTTGCATCATTTTTTCACGATTTTCTTCTGGAAACATTTTCATCCGGTCGCTTACATAAAGTGATGATAAGCCGTGGACAAATGACCAGATGGCATGTGATACATAGAAGGGGTCTTGTCCTTTAAAATGCCCTTCTTCTACACATCTGTCAACTATTTCGAAGAGCACATTATGGCTTCGCATTCCCTCATCCCAATCATCCATGTTATCCTCGGCCTCCATAGGTGCTCGCATAATGAACATTAGGTCATAATAGCCAGGGTTTTCGATGGCAAATTTGATATATACTTCTCCAAGGCTACGAAGCATTTTTACAGAACTCCCTTCACGGTTTACAGTCTGAAAGTATTCGAAAAACTTATTAAACGCTTCTTTTTGGATGGCGTAAAACAGTTCGTTTTTATCTTTAAAGTACAAATAAATGGTAGCAGGGCTATATTCAATAGCTTCGGCTATATTCCGAATACTTGTTTTTTCGAATCCAGATTTTACAAAAATATCAGCAGCTGTATGAAGAATCAGCTCCTTCATTTCCTGCCTTTCCCGTTCTTTTCTTTCTGAGATTCCCATTTGTTATTATTTTTACAATGTAAAGTTACTAAACGGTGTTTAGTAAAAAAAGTTCTCTTAATTATTATTTTTTTCTGGAAGCGTGACTTTGTGTTAGGATTTGCATCAAAAACATTTCTGAGGGAGGTTTAAAGTATGTTTTACTTTTTTGGGATAAAATAAAAAAGCTGAGTGGGCTAAGCTTCTAACACATCTACCACCTTTTCCACTACCGCTGCAGGCTGAATAGTACGCATGGCATTCTCGTAACCTTCGGGGAATTTGTTGCCATAAATAGAGGTAGGGATGAGCGGGAATTGGTTTCGGTCAGCCAGAAGGGCATACTTTGGAGACTGATCAAAAGGGTAAAAGCCTGCATATGGGTGCGTTACCCCCCAGAGCGTTATGGTTTTGACTCCAAAAACAGAGGCTAGGTGAGCGTTTCCACTGTCCATCGAGAGCATAATATCTAGGTTTGAAATAAGCTGGAGCTCTTCTTCAAAACTAAGCTTACCAACCATACTTTCTACATGATGATATTTTTGGGCTAAGCTATCGAGTACTCTCTTGTCTTCAGGACCACCAAAGAGCAGGGTTTTTACCCCTTCTTTGTCATTAAGTGAGGCGATGACTTTTTCCATTAGGTCGAGGGGATACATCTTCCCTTCAAAAGCTGCATGCGGGGCAATTCCTATCCACTTCTCTTTCTTCTCTTTCAGAATATCTAAAGCTTTTTGAGGAATTGCTGACTTTGGAGAAAGGCTTTCTGATGTATAGGAAACATCAAACCCGAGCTGTTGGAATACATCGAGGTAACGCTGGTGGGTAGTTTTGAGTTGTTGGAATATTTTCCCCTCTACCAACTGCTTTTTTTCCTTTCTGCCTTTGTCAATTTGGACGACGGGAATGCCGCTGAGCTTGAAGAAGAGTTTGAGGATATTACTTCTCAATACAGAATGGAGGTCGGCAACTGCATCAACTTCGAGCTTTTTCAATTCCGAACTTAGCTTTTTTAAGCCCAAGACTCCTTTATGTTTTCCTTTTACATCGGCAGCGTAAAAGCTTACATTGGGAATGTCTTGGAAAAGAGGTTTGAAAAAATCCCTTGACAGTATGGTGATTTTTAAGTCGGGATGTTGGATAGCTAGAGCTCTCACCGCTGGGACTGTCATGGCGACATCGCCCAGCGCCGAGAGCCTTATTATAAGGAGGTGCTTGATCATTCTTATTTCTTGTCGGTTTGGTACAAAACAGGGTTCAACTCCTCATCGTTATACATTTTCATTTGCTTGTACACCTTCATGTATTTATTTCCATTTTCTATGTCGGCTATCAATTGGTCGATGGCAGTTGATAGATCCACTCTTTGCTCCAAAAGTACATCCAGTTTGGCTTGGCACTTTTGCTTGTGCTCGGCAGAAGCATTTGGGCGCTCTGTTTCCTCTTTCATGTGGTAGATTTTGAGTGCCAAGATCGATAACCTGTCAAGTGCCCAAGCGGGACTTTCAGAGTTGATAGTTGCCTCTTCCTTTGATTTGACAGTTTTGTATTTATCCAAAAAATAGCTGTCGATAAACTCCACCGTATCGGTTCGGTCTTGATTAGAAGCATCTATTTTCCTCTTAAGTTCGAGTGCTGCTACAGGATCGATCTCTGGATCGCGAATAATGTCTTCATAGTGCCATTGTACGGTGTCTATCCAGTTTTTCCTATAAAGTAGGAATTCGATTTCCCCTTTTGGGTAAGGGTTTTGGAAAGCTTGGGATACATCATCTATCTCGTGGTATTTGATAATGCTTTCCTCAAAAATATCATATGCGAATTTGCTGAACATTGTTTTTTGGTTTTGTGCATAGGGGTACAATTTGACAAGCAAAAGAAATAACTACCCCTTATTATATTATACAGATAAAAATGCTGTTTTAAAAAGTTTCTCTTGATGAAGCAAAAGTACGATAAGCTATTTTAATTATACTTCTTTTGGGAGATAGATAGAGGACAATTAGGGGAAGGCAAGTGTCAGATTTGGACATATTCTTGGAATTATTCCTTAAAAGACATTTATTGAAAGTAAAGTAAACTTCCTGATATTGAGTGTCCCATAAAATGATTTCGATTATTTTTGAAATAGACTTGGTGTATTTGAGGATTAATTCTACTTTTGCAGAAATATTTTTGGTCGCGTGGCCGAGTGGCTAGGCAGAGGTCTGCAAAACCTCCTACAGCGGTTCGAATCCGCTCGCGACCTCAATTTTAATAGCGCATTCTTATTAGGGTGCGCTAATTTTTTTGCCAGACGGGCTGAAAAGCTTTCAAACGGCGGGAAAATAATTTAAAAACGTTCTAAATAAGCTTATTTTTTCGTTTTGTAATATTGCTATAACTTGGTTATCAGGGTGATGCATTAAGAAGAGGCTTGCCTTTTTAAGAACAAATTCACCCAATATTCATTCGATGAAACCAAGGTGAAAGATTGAATTTGATAAGAATATAAAGCGTATTAAATTTGGCGCAAATTAAAATCGGGAGGTGTAGATTTATTCTAATTAACATGACAAAACCATTATACGTTCTCCAAAAGAGCATTTGTCTATTTATTATTCTGTTTTCAGTTGCGGCGGGTAGTGTGTTCGCCCAAGATGCAGAAAGTCCGGCAACAGAACAGCCAGCGGCAGGTGCTGAGGGTATACCAACTTCGGCTGAAGCTATCGCCAACGGTGCGGAAATATTTAAAGGCAATTGTGCCCAGTGTCATGCTGTACATTCGCAAGTCGTAGGGCCAGCATTGGCCAATGTCTACGAGAGACAAGATGTAGAGTGGCTGGTCAACTTTATTAAGTATCCCCAAAAGGTCATTGACAGTGGTGATGAATATGCAAAAGGTCTGTACGATAAGTATCAGCAGTACATGCCAAACCACGATTTCCTTTCAGATGACGAGATCAAAAATATTTTAGGGTATATTCAATCAGAAACCATTAAAGGTCCTGAGGTAGCAACAGCATCTGCTGGTGCTGAAGGTGGTAGTGGCGGAGCAGTTGCTGCTGCACCAATCAACACTTCGCTTCTAATGGCGATCGTGATCGGCTTGCTTATCCTATTGATATTGGTGCTTGCTATTATGGTTCTTCTTGTTTCTGTATTGAGCAAATACATTAAGAAAGAAAAAGAGCTTAGTGGCGAAGACCAAGAGTACTTGGAGCAGCGATTCGATTTGGGCAAAATCATAAGAAGCCCAGCGTTCATCGGAATTGTCGCATTCATCTTTTTAAATGTAGTAGCTAAAACTACAGTAGATGGTTTGTTCAGTATCGGTGTACAACAAGGCTATGCTCCTGAGCAACCAATTCCTTTTTCTCATAAACTTCACGCAGGCTTTTACGAAATTGACTGTAAATACTGCCACACGGGGGTTGAGAAAAGTAAAAATGCAAACATTCCTTCGGCGAACATTTGTATGAATTGCCACAATTCAATCAAAACTACTTCGCCAGAAATCCAAAAGATATATACAGCTATTGAAAACGACGAGCCTATCCAATGGGTGAGGATTCACAACCTTCCCGACTTGGCTTATTTCAACCACTCTCAACACGTAAACGTGGGCGGCTTGGAATGTGAAAACTGTCACGGTGAAATCAAAGAGATGGAAGTGGTGCAGCAGCATTCGTTGCTTACAATGGGATGGTGTATCGATTGCCACAGAAAAACAGAGATTAAATCGAAAGACAATAGCTACTACGACAAACTCGTGAAAATGCACGAGGGGGCAAGCAAAGAGCCATTGAGAGTAGAGGATATTGGTGGATTAGAATGCGCCAAGTGTCACTATTAATTGTTGAGTGACTAGAACCTCAAATTTGAAACTTCAGGATTTAAGATTAGAAATCACAATTAATTATAATGAAAAATAGAAAGACCTACTGGAAGGGAGTCGAAGAGCTAAAAAACGACCCGGGTTTCGTGCAAGATGCGAACAAGGAGTTCCCCGCATACCTTCCCATAAAAGATGCCTACGGTGATAACTCAACGTCAGAAGAGGAATCGGGTAGTAACAGAAGGGATTTTCTAAAGTTGATGGGTTTTAGTGTTGCTGCAGTTTCATTGGCTGCTTGCGAAACTCCTGTTAAAAAAGCCATCCCCTACCTAAATAAACCCGAAGATGTAGATCCGGGTATTCCTAATTATTATGCTTCTACGTATGTAGATGGAGGCGAAGCTTATCCTGTTGTTGTGAAAACAAGGGAAGGTCGTCCAATCTTTGTAGAAGGTAATGGTTTTTCTAGCATCACAAAAGGTGGAACAAACGCAAGAATCAATGCGTCGGTGATGAGCCTTTATGACAATGAAAAAATCAAATACCCAACAAAGTCTGGTGAAAAAACAGATTGGGCAACAATAGATAAAGAAATTTCTCAGCAACTCGCTAGCATTGCAGCGGCGGGGCAGCCTATCGTGATTGTAAGCAACACGGTAACGAGCCCTACTACTAAGAAGTTGATTGCTGAGTTTGCAGCTAAATATCCTACTGTTAAGCATGTTACATACGATCAGGATTCTGCTTATGGAATTTTGGAGGCGAACAAATCGATGTTTGGCAAAGCAGTTGTCCCATCTTATTCTTTCGATAAGGCGGATGTGATCGTGAGCTTTGGAGCTGATTTCCTAGAAAACTGGATTTCAGGCGTAGAGTTTAGCCATCAGTACGCTACTACCAGAAAAATTGGAAAGGACAAGAAACATATGTCTCGCCACTTCCAATTTGAGGCAAACCTTTCTCTTACAGGTTCGAATGCAGATTACCGCACACCAGTAAAAGCTTCGGCTGAAGGGCTTGCGGTAGCAAAGCTTTTTAACTTAGTTGCAAAAGGAACTGGGAATGCTTCAGTTAGCGCAGCAGATGTAGAGGTGAAAAACCTTGATAAAGCTGCTGCTGATTTGCTTAAGAGCAAAGGTCATTCACTTGTAGTTTCTAGCTCTAACGATCCTGCGGTTCAGCTCATGGTGAACCAGATCAACCAAATGTTGGGAAACTACGGTACTACTCTTGATATTAATACCCCTTCTTTCCAAAAGCAGGGTAATGATAAAGAAATGGCTGCATTTGTAGCTGATTTGGAAGCAGGTCGTGTAGGTGGCGTATTCTTCTACAACGCCAATCCAGTTTACGACCATCCACTAGGCGCTAAAATCTCTGCTGCTATTTCAAAGGCAAAGCTTTCTGTAGCTACTGCAGATCGTTTGGATGAGACCGCAAGCAAGGTTACTTATAATTGCCCTGATTCGCACTTCTTGGAAGCATGGAACGATGCAGAGATCAAGAAAGGGTTTTTTAGCCTTGGTCAGCCTACTATTTCTACTATTTTCTCGTACAGACAGTTCCAAGAAGGTTTGTTGAAATGGTCAGGAAGTAATAAGAGTTTTCATGATTATTTGAAAGCAAGCTGGGAAGCTGAAATTTTCCCTCTTCAAACGAAAGAAACTGAGTTTGAGAAGTTCTGGCAAAGAGCATTGCATGATGGTGTAGTTGAGCTAAAGAACGAAGAGTATACAAGTATTCAGGAAGGTGAAGCAAACGAGCCTGTAGCATTTAGTGCTGCATCGGTCTCTTCAGCTCTGAAAAAATATACTGCTGGAAACAGCGGCGTAGAATTGGTTGTGTACATGAATTCTATTTTGGGTAATGGTACTTTTGCCAACAATCCATTTATTCATGAAACTCCAGACCCAATCTCAAAAGTATGTTGGGGACACTACGTGGCAGTTTCGCAATCACTAGCTTCTGAAAAAGGATTCACTAAAGTGGAGACGAAAGTAAGTGTGGCGAAAGTTTCTGCCGGTGGAGTAGAAGTAGAGCTTCCAGTAGTTATCCAGCCAGGTTTGGAGAGTGGCACTATCGCCATTGCTGCAGGTTATGGTAGAGATAAAGCTGCGGGTAAAGTTGCAGCAGAAGCTGGTGGTGTAAATGCTTACCCTTTTGTGAAGTCTGGTGACTTCATAGAGTATGCAGTTACGGAAGGTGTTTCTATTGAAAACACAGGTAGCTATACTGACATTGCCCAAACTCAAACTCACCAGACATTAGTAGGTAGAACGGCAATCGTTCAAGAGTCAACACTTGCTGCTTATAAGAAAGACCCAAGAGCAGGCAGGGAAGATGTTCACATCTCAACGTACTCTGGAGAAAGAAAACCAGGTGATATTTCTCTTTGGAATATTCCTGAAGAATCACATGGTGAGCATGGTGAAGAAAAAGGCGAAAAGTCAGATTTGTGGGCTGATAAATTAGGTGCAAAAGCACAATTGCATGAGTATCCACTCCATCACTGGGGCATGACAATTGACTTGAATGCTTGTACTGGCTGTTCAGCTTGTGTAACTGCCTGCCATATTGAAAACAACGTTCCTGTTGTAGGAAAGAAAGAGATTGTAAACAAGAGGGAAATGCACTGGTTGCGTATCGATAGGTACTATAGCAGTCCAGATGGAGCTGAAAGCAACGATGAGTTGATGGAAGCTGCAGATAATCCTGAAGTTGTTTACCAACCAATGATGTGCCAGCACTGTAATAATGCTCCATGTGAGACAGTTTGTCCGGTTGCTGCGACTACGCACAGTTCTGAAGGCTTAAACCAAATGACTTATAACCGTTGTGTTGGTACTAAATACTGTGCTAACAACTGTCCTTATAAAGTAAGGAGGTTCAACTGGTTCAAATACCACAACAACGATGAGTTTGATTATAACATGAATAACGATTTGGGTAAAATGGTATTGAACCCAGACGTAACCGTTCGCTCTAGAGGTGTAATGGAGAAATGTTCAATGTGTGTTCAAAGAACTCAGTTGGGTAAATTGAAAGCAAAAATGGCTAAGAGACCATTGAAAGATGGGGATGCTACTACAGCATGTGCTAGTGCATGTTCTACAGGAGCAATTACTTTTGGCGATTTGAATGATACAAAGAGTGAAATCAGGCAGTTGACCGAAAGCGAGTTGCCAGAAAGAGCTTATAATGTACTTGACGAATTGAACGTAAGACCAAATATTTGGTATCTGACTAAAATCAGAAACAAAGACGAAGGTCAAGCTTAATCTTATTTATATAAAGTGTTTTTAAAGCACGAGTGCTAGATTATTTAGAAAACTACATATAAGAATTTAATAATATGCAGACTGTTTCACTAGTCAGAGATCCATTGGTAACAGGGGGTAAAACCTACAGTGACATCACAGATGATGTTTGTAAGCATGTGGAAAATGCTCCTGCAAAGTCGTGGAAAATTGCTCTTACGGTATCTATTTTAACATTATTAGCTGGGGGACTTTTCTTAGGTGATATGTTATGGAATGGTATTGGTCGTTGGGGTCTTAATAAATCGGTGCAATGGGCATGGGATATCACCAACTTTGTATGGTGGGTTGGTATTGGTCACGCTGGTACACTTATCTCGGCAGTATTGCTTTTATTCCGTCAGAAATGGAGAACTTCCATTAACAGAGCGGCAGAAGCGATGACCATTTTTGCCGTAATTTGTGCAGCTATTTGGCCAATTGTCCACATGGGTCGTCCTTGGCTAGGAGCGTACTGGGTGCTTCCATTGCCAAACACATTTGGCTCACTTTGGGTAAACTTCAACTCTCCGCTTCTTTGGGACGTTTTTGCAATTACCACGTATTTCACTGTATCACTTTTATTCTGGTATATCGGTCTAGTTCCTGATTTTGCCACTATCCGTGACAGAGCAGTAAATAAACTTCCTCGTTTTGCTTATGGCATGTTAAGTTTAGGTTTTGATGGTTCTGCAAAAACTTGGATGCATTACGAATCAGTTTCATTGATTTTGGCTGGTCTTTCTACGCCACTTGTCCTTTCTGTCCACACCATTGTAAGTTTTGACTTTGCAACCTCTGTCATTCCAGGATGGCACACCACTATTTTCCCTCCATACTTTGTGGCAGGTGCGATTTTCTCGGGCTTTGCAATGGTACTTACCCTAATGTTGGTTACCAGAAGACTTTATAGGTTAGAAGATTACATTACTTTGGAGCACATCGAGATGATGAACATCATTATCCTAGTAACTGGATCAGTAGTAGGTATAGCATATGTAACAGAATTTGTGATTGCATGGTACTCTGGTGTTCCTGCCGAGCAATATGCATTTATCAATAGAATGAGTGGTCCTTACTGGTGGGCATACTGGTCGATGATGACGTGTAACGTTATCTCACCTCAGCTTTTCTACTTCAAGAAAATCAGGACAAGTATTCAGTGGACATTCTTCTTGTCAATTGTAGTAAACATCGGTATGTGGTTCGAACGATTCGTAATTATCGTTACTTCACTTCACCGTGATTACTTGCCATCTAGCTGGGTATATTTCACTCCTACCATGTGGGATATCATGTGTTATGTATTCACATTTGGATTGTTCTTTACGCTATTCTTATTGTTTGCGAAGTTCTTCCCTGTACTCAACATGGCTGAGATCAAATCGATCTTAAAAGACTCTAGCCCTACTGTATACAAAGGCAACAAAACAATACCAAAGGAGTTGACAAAAGACTCTGAGTAATTATCAGGTTCAATTTAGAAAAGACATAAATCTGTAAAATCGATATAATACTTTTTCGATGGAAATAAATAAACATTTCTTAGTAGGCATATTTGATGATCAGGACGTATTGCTCAGTGCTGTGAAAAACATCAGGGCAAAAGGGATCAAAATCTATGAGGTATATAATCCTTATCCAGTGCACCATTTGGAAGATGCGCTAGGTTACAAAAGATCAAAAATGCCAGTAGCTGCCTTTTTCTTTGGCATGTTAGGAACAACTTTGGCTATTTTGATGCAAACCTTGATGATGGGCGTAGATTGGTCTATGATTATTGGAGGTAAGCCTTTTATTGCAGTTCCAGCATTTGTGCCTGTTACATTTGAGCTTACAGTATTGCTTTCTGCTTATGGAATGGGCTTCACGTTCTTTGGGACACAGAAGTTGTATCCTCACAAAGTTCCAAGAATATTTGACAGAAGAAGCAGCGATGACAAGCACGTAATGGCTATCGACTTGGGAAAAAATAGCATGAGCGAAGCAGAAATAAAAGCAGCATTGACTGACGTAAAAGCTGAAGAGGTATATAGGAAAGATTTTACAGATGAGGAAAACGATCCTAACTTCATCAATTATGCTGTTGATTTGTTTACCAACGGCGTAACTAGCTCAAGCCGCAAGCTTGCTAACGATTAATTAATTGATTTTTTAGGTTCCAGACTACGAGGAAAGTAAATAATAAACGAATGAAAATCTTGGGTAAGAAAAACATATTCTTTGCCGTCATTATTTCGACAGTCATTATCGGTTGTAAAGCTGACGGAGATAACCCTGGGGTAGAATATGCTCCACAAATGTACCATTCAATACCTTACGAGCCTCTTTCTCAGATTACTGAGGAAGGCATACCTGACGGTATTATAAGTTCTAGCTACTACTTAACCAATTCTTTGCCTTACAATGATTATAAAGGTGAGAAGTCAATGAATGTATTGAAGCCAGTAGAAGGAACTGTAGCTCGTCAGAACTTTACAAGTGTTTCTGGTTCTAATGTTCCTGAAAAAGGGCAAGAGCTATTGGTGTACAAACTGCACAAAGATAGTGTTGATTTGGCGGGTAGGATTTTGAAAAACCCAGTACCTAATACAGAAGATATAGTAGCAGAAGGAAAGCAATTGTACTTGAGCTATTGTTCCCCTTGTCATGGTGCTACAGGCACAGGCGATGGTAAAGTAGGTGCAGTATATAAAGGTGTTCCTAATTATTCGGCTGGTAGGTATTCAACATTACCTGAAGGTCATATTTTCCATGTAATAACACACGGAAAAGGAAGGATGTGGGCACACAAATCACAATTGAACCCAGAAGAACGCTGGAAAGTAGTTCGTTACGTACAAAAGCTTCAAAAGGGAGAAAAATAGTATTAACTAGCATCGATCGATGCTTTAAAAAAATATTTGCGAAAAATTTACAATTGCAAAATTTCATAAGATGGCAGCTGAGATTCACGACATTGATGAAAAATTTGTTTTTACACCAAAATTAAAGAAAACCATATTTACGGTTTTAGGAATTGGTGTAGCAGCTTTGGTGATAGGGATGTTGATAGCAGCCTTTGGAGGAGGACATGCTGAGCATGCCGCCGAAGGAGGAGAGCACCACGCATTCCACTGGACTACTAAGCTATGGGCAAGTATGTGGGTAAACAATGTTTACTTTACAGGAATTGCACTAATTGGTATATTCTTCGTGGCTATCCAGTACATTGCATCTGCAGGTTGGTCAGCTTCTATTCTTAGAATTCCAGCAACCTTTGGCTATTTCTTGCCAGTAGCATTTGTGCTCACTTTGATTGTTTTTGCGATTGCTAATCGCGATTTATTTCACTGGACTCATACCTATTTGTATGATAAGACTAGCCCAGAGTTTGATAGTATACTATTTGGTAAAAGAGGATACTTCTTTATTCCAGGTGCTGAAGAAGCTTCGCATATTCCATACTTCTATTATTTGAGGTTGGTTGCTTTTTTTGCTATTTGGATGATAATGTTCCGTTTGATCAGAAAAGAAACCTTGAAAGAAGATGTGAATGGTGGAATAGGTCACTACAAAAAATTAGTGAAGTTCTCAGGAGCATTCCTAGTTTTCTTTGGATTGTCATCTTCAGTTGCTGCTTGGGACTGGGTAATGTCAATTGATCCGCACTGGTACAGCACCATGTTTGGATGGTACGTGTTTGCTAGCTGGTTTGTGTCTGGTCTTGCTGCTATTACTCTTATCTTGGTATTGCTCAAAGATGCAGGTTACTTAAAAATAGTAAACGAAAACCACTTGCACGATATGGGCAAGTTCGTATTTGCCTTCAGTATTTTCTGGACATATATCTGGTTCTCTCAGTTCCTTCTTATCTATTATTCAAACATTCCAGAAGAAGGTATCTATTTTGTAGAAAGGTTGAAAAGTGATATTTATTCTAAGTACATATTCTTGAACTTGATATTTAATTTCTTCTTCCCGTTTTTAGTATTAATGACGAGAGATGCGAAAAGGAAGTCCATCATCCTCAAGGTAGTTTGTATAGTTGTACTAGTAGGTCACTGGTTTGATTTCTTCTTGATGGTTCACCCAGGTACATTGAAAGAGAATGGTGGTTTCGGTTTCATGGAAATCGGTTTGACAATGATTTATTTGGCAGTGTTTGTTTATATTGCATTGAATCAATTGAGCAAAGTGCCATTGATAGCTAAAAATCATCCAATGTTAGAAGAATCTATTCATCACCACACCTAGGATTTACAGTTTTTTAGGATGAATTAGAACAATAAGATATAACACCGCTTTTTATAATAAGAAAGACTAACAAAGGGAAGGGCATGACTAACTTCCCAAATAATCTAAAATTAATCAACTAGAATTACTCAACATAAATGACAGCCGTATTACTCATCACCGGAGGTATATTGTTTGTGGCTATTCTTGCCCTCATTTACAGGATTTTTACCCTAATTGGTATTGCCAGAGATGAAGACAAGAAGCGAGCAGGTCTCAGCAATAAAGTGAACGCATTCCTTTTTCCACTTATGCTAGTAGTGGGATTCATCGCAATTATTTGGTATTCAGGCATTGCTAAGGAATATTTTCTTCCTGAGGCATCTTCGGTACATGGCAAAGAAATAGATTCATTGTTTTGGTGGACTATGGCTGTAATAGGTGCGGCCTTTGTTATTACTCATATCTTACTTTTCATTTTCCCATTCAAATATCAATACAGCGAGAAAAGAACCGCATACTTTTACCCACACAACGATAAGTTGGAGTTGGTTTGGACATTGGTTCCTGCGGTAGTGATGGCTGGTTTGGTAATTTCAGGGTGGTTTGTATGGTCAGATATTACTAGCGATGCTCCAGAAGACTCTGTTGCTGTAGAGATCATGGGCAAGCAGTTTAACTGGCAAGTGAGGTATGGAGGGAAAGACGGGCAAATTGGTCGTTATGACTTTAGAAAAATTGATGCTACTAATTCAATGGGTGTAGATTTTAGAGATCCAAGTAGCCTTGATGATTTTATCCCAAGAGAAATTCATGTTCCTAAAGGTAAAAACGTTGTGTTGAAAATCAGATCTCGTGATGTTCTTCATAGCGTATTTATGCCTCATTTCAGAATCAAGATGGATGCCGTTCCTGGTATGCAAACTTCTTTTTGGTTTACTCCAACTAAATCAACTGCTGAAATGAGAGCTGAACTTGGTGATCCTGAGTTCAACTACGAATTGGCTTGTACTGAAATCTGTGGTGGTGGTCATTTTGCCATGAAGATGAATGTAGTGGTTGATGAGCCAGCTGACTTTGAAAAATGGTATGCAGAGCAAGAAGCTTGGGCAGCCAAAAATAAAGAGTATTTGTCAACGCTAGACCTGCCAAACTTAGAACTTGCAGGGTTAGAATAAGCTTTCGCATTTTACTTAAAAAATCTCCAGAAATTTTAACATAAATCAACAATACATGTCTGCTGTAGATATAAATGTTACGGGTGCAGATGCTCACCACGATGATCACGAACATCACCATGGTGGTTTCTTTTCAACCTATGTATTTTCAACGGATCATAAAATGATCGCCAAACAGTACCTTATCACTGGTTTGATTTGGGCACTGATTGGAGGATTGCTTTCTGTAGTTTTCAGGATACAACTTGGTTTTCCTGAAGCCGATTTGAGCTTTTTAAAACCAATCTTAGGTCACTGGATTAATGAATCAGGTAAATTAGATCAGCAGTTCTATTTGGCTGCGGTAACGATGCACGGTACTATTATGGTATTCTTTGTATTGACTGCTGGTTTGAGTGGAACATTCTCTAACTTCCTAATTCCTTTGCAAATTGGTGCTAGAGACATGGCTTCTGGCTTTATGAACATGCTTTCTTATTGGTTCTTCTTTGCTTCCAGTGTTATCATGTTTACCTCATTGTTCCTTGAAACAGGACCTGCTTCTGGTGGATGGGTAGTTTACCCTCCTTTGAGCGCTTTGCCTCAAGCCATGCCAGGTTCAGGATTAGGTATGACTATGTGGTTGGTTGCTATGGCTTTCTTTATTGCATCCTCACTTTTAGGTGGTATCAACTACATTGCTACGGTAATTAACTTGAGGACAAAGGGAATGTCTTTCACTAAAATGCCACTTACCATTTGGTCATTCTTTTTGACAGCGGTAATTGGCCTATTGTCTTTCCCAGTTCTTTTAGCAGCAGCGTTGCTTTTGATATTCGATAGAAGCTTTGGTACTTCATTTTACCTCGACCAGATTTACATTGGCGGAGAGGCGTTGACTAACGTAGGTGGTAGCCCTCTTTTGTACCAGCATTTGTTCTGGTTCTTAGGTCACCCTGAGGTATATATCGTACTACTTCCTGCTTTGGGTATCACTTCAGAAATTATCTCGACCAATTCTCGTAAGCCGATTTTCGGTTACAAAGCAATGATTGGTTCAATGATGGGGATTACAGTCCTTTCGTTTATCGTTTGGGCTCACCACATGTTCGTATCAGGAATGAACCCTTTCCTAGGTTCTATTTTTATGTTCTTGACATTGATCATTGCGGTTCCTTCAGCGGTAAAGTCGTTTAACTACTTAACTACTCTTTGGAGAGGTAATATAATATTTACCCCGGCGATGCTTTTCTCAATCGGATTGGTTTCGTTGTTTATTTCAGGTGGTCTTACGGGTATTTTGCTAGGTAATTCAGCAGTTGATATCCAACTTCACGATACATATTTTGTTGTAGCTCACTTTCACCTTGTAATGGGTAGTGCATCGTTCTTTGGAATGATGGCGGGTGTGTACCATTGGTATCCTAAGATGTTTGGTAGAATGATGAATGCGAAGCTTGGTTACTTCCACTTCTGGGCTACTTTTATAGGTGTCTACTTGGTATTTTTCCCAATGCATTACATCGGTATTGCTGGTTTCCCAAGAAGGTACTATTCATTTACTAACTTCGATGCTTTCAATTCATTTACCGATCTGAATGCATTCATTAGTATTGCGGCTATCGTAACCGTATCTGGTCAGTTAGTATTTGCTTTCAATTTCTTCTACAGCATCTTTAAAGGCAAGCTAGCTCCATTGAACCCTTGGAATTCAAATACCTTGGAATGGACTACTCCACGTTTCCCTGGCCATGGCAACTGGGTAGGTGAGATACCAACTGTTTATCGTTGGCCTTACGATTACTCTAAGCCAGATGCTGACAAAGATGGTTATGGTGACTTTATCCCTCAGCATATTCCTTTATCTGACACTCCTGCATCAAACTTGCCTATGGAAAAAGAGATAGCTAAGTTTGAAAAAGAAGAGCTAGAAAAAGGTGAGGATAAGAAAAGTATAGAGACTCACGAGTAAGGAATAATACTCTAAGAATATATAATTGAAGCCTTTCCATTTTTGGAAAGGCTTTTTTTGTAATTGAACATCATCAGTAGGAAAGAATACATGTAAAAAAATCCCGAGCCAATTGGCTCGGGATTTCATGTTTCTATATGATTTAAGAAGAAGCTTTCTTAAACATCTACATTAGCATATTTGGCATTTTTTTCAATGAAGTCCCTACGAGGACCAACTTCATCGCCCATCAGCATAGAGAATAAGTGGTCAGCCTCTGCTGCAGACTCAATATCTACACGCTTCAAGTTCCTAAATTCAGGATCCATAGTCGTTGTCCAAAGCTGCTCTGGGTTCATTTCACCAAGACCTTTGTAACGCTGGATACCAACAGTCGATTCTTTGCCAGGTTCAACCATTTCCCTAATCATTCTGTCCCTATCGGCATCAGACCAGCAGTACATTTCCTTCTTACCTTTTTTGAGTAAGTATAAAGGAGGTTGAGCTATATATACAAATCCATTTTCTATTAATGGCTTCATATAACGGAAGAAGAACGTCAAGATAAGTGTACGAATGTGGCTACCGTCAATATCAGCATCCGTCATGATGATGATTTTGTGGTAACGAAGCTTTTCCATATTCAGCTCTTTTTCGCCATCTTCAGTACCAAAAGACACGCCCAGTGCGGTAATCATATTCTTGATTTCCTCATTGTCGTAAATCTTATGTTCTTGTGCTTTTTCCACATTCAATATCTTACCTCTAAGTGGTAAAATTGCTTGGAAGTGTCTGTCACGACCTTGTTTTGCAGATCCCCCTGCAGAGTCCCCTTCTACTAGGTAAACTTCACATACCGCAGGGTCTTTTTCAGCGCAGTCAGAAAGTTTGCCAGGAAGTCCGCTACCGCTAAGTACGTTTTTCCTTTGAACCATTTCCCGTGCTTTACGGGCAGCATGGCGGGCTTGTGCCGCAATAATTACCTTTTGAACAATAACTTTAGCTGCTTTAGGGTTTTCCTCAAGATAAGTAGCCAACGTATCGCTTACGGCAGAGTCAACCGCACCACTGGCTTCTGAGTTGCCAAGTTTGGTTTTTGTTTGCCCTTCAAACTGAGGTTCAGGCACTTTAACCGAAATTACAGCGGTAAGTCCTTCTCTAAAGTCATCTCCGCTAATATCTACTTTCAGTTTATCCAACATCCCAGACTTATCTGCATAGCTTTTAAGCGTTCTGGTAAGTGCTCTACGGAAACCTGCTACGTGCGTACCACCCTCGTGTGTGTTGATATTGTTCACATAAGAGTGCACATTTTCAGAATACGATGTGTTATAAAGCATGGCAACTTGTACTTGAATGCCATTTTTTTCTCCATCCATATCAATAGGATGTTCAAGCAGCTTTTGACGAGAAGAGTCCAAAAACTCAACAAATTCACTCAATCCACCCTCAGAGAAAAACTCTTCTTGAATAGACTCGCCATTTTCATCTTTTTGACGGTGGTCAATCAAAATGATTTTAATACCGGCATTAAGATAAGAAAGCTCACGAATCCTTGCCTCAACTGTGTCGTAATTGAATACGCCCACAGTAAAAATGCTTGTATCTGGCCAGAACCTTACAGAAGTACCGTGCGAATCGGTAGTACCTATTTCTTTAACATCGTACTGAGGAATACCAATTTTATATTCTTGTTGGTGTTTTTTACCGTTTCTCCTTACAGTGACTTTCAGGTCGGTAGAAAGTGCATTCACACAAGATACACCCACACCGTGAAGGCCACCAGAAACTTTATATGTGTCTTTATCAAATTTACCACCAGCGTGGAGAACGGTCATTACGACTTCAAGAGCCGATTTTTGTTCTTTTTCGTGATAATCTGTAGGGATACCACGACCGTTATCAGTAACTTCTACTGAGTTGTCAGTATGGAGCTCCACCGTGATAGTGTCGCAATAACCAGCCATGGCTTCATCAATGGAGTTATCTACAACCTCCCAGATGAGGTGGTGAAGACCTTTTATCCCAATATCACCAATGTACATCGCTGGTCGTTTCCTTACCGCTTCCAAGCCTTCGAGCACTTGGATGTTTCCCGCTGAATAGTTATTCTGGTTTTCTGCCATCTTGAATTTTTAGCTATTGTGTAAGTACAATTTTTGTCCTGCTTCCCAATATTTCTGATTCCTGAGGGAAGCTATAATCATTTCTTAAAAACTACTTTGTAAATAGTTGATTTTTAATGCGTTAAAATGAAATGTTTAGGCGCAAAACTCAACTTTTTTGAACGTGTAAATTTACGAAAAATTAATGGTATCAGCGAATAAAAACACTGATATATCATAGCTGATTTGACAGTTGAGAAGAATACCTGACAGATTGGCTAAAATGACTAAAACAGCTTGTTTTTTGGGGTAAAAGCAGTCTGTTTTTTGCCTTGATAATCAATTTGTTTCCGTTTTTATGTTGTTTTCTCTAAAATTTTGAACCGCTGGAAATATTCCGTCAAATTTTTTTTAGCTTCAAGCTATCAGCGAAAAAACATTCGAATAATTCTTAGAAATAGAAAAAT
Organism: Flammeovirgaceae bacterium SG7u.111; assembly: GCA_034044135.1. Taxonomy (NCBI): domain Bacteria; kingdom Pseudomonadati; phylum Bacteroidota; class Cytophagia; order Cytophagales; family Flammeovirgaceae; species Flammeovirgaceae bacterium SG7u.111. The sequence continues at coordinate 1,079,692 of CP139021.1, forward strand.
GATATTGAACCTAAAAGGCAAAACAGCAATAGTATGTGGTAGCACGCAAGGTATAGGAAAGGCTTCGGCTATCGAACTGGCAAAATTAGGGGCGAGAGTAATACTTTGTGCCCGAAATGAAGCGTCTTTGCAAAAGACCATGAATGAACTCGATACAGCAGAAGAGCAGGTACATGGGTATATCGTCGCTGATTTTTCTGAACCAGCCGAGGTGAAAAGTGTGATTGACAACTGGGTATCTGAAAATGGAGGAGCGCATATTTTGGTGAACAATACGGGAGGACCTGCTGCAGGCTCTGTGCTTGAAGCTGACCCCAAAGCTTTTTTAGAGGCTTTTTCCGCACACCTTATTTGCAATCAGTACCTCGTGCAGGCACTTGTTCCTTACATGAAACAGGAGAAATATGGTAGGATTATCAATATCATCTCAACTTCGGTGAAAGCTCCTATTGTAGGTCTAGGTGTTTCCAACACTACCCGAGGAGCAGTGGCGAGCTGGGCAAAAACATTGGCAACGGAGTTAGCTGCAGATGGGATCACTGTTAACAATGTGTTACCAGGGCTGACAATGACAGGGCGTTTGCAATCGATTATAGATACTAGGGCGGAGGCTCAAGGGATAACTTCCGAAAAAATGGCTGAACAAATGAAAGCTGGTGTGCCGGCTAGAAGGTTTGCCGAACCCAAGGAAGTGGCAAATTCAGTAGCATTTTTGGCCACGCCTGAAGCTGCATTTATCAATGGAATTAACCTGCCTGTGGATGGAGGAAGTACTCCAAGTTTGTAATCTTTTTGGGACAATTATAACGAAAATATGTAGAGAATGAGATTGGGTATTTAGTATTTATACTCTAAGTCAATATGCTAAGGGCGAAGAGTTTTCTTTTGTATTAATATTGGTTTTTGTATGTATTTCAATATTAAATGTAATTTTTTTATAAAAATCAAAATATTATTTTATTGTGCATGTGTACTAAAAAAAGATAATTAGAAAAAAAGCTGAGGAAATAGCTAATAAAGGTGAGGTGGTGGCGTTGGATGCTCAGATAATATTGAAAACGATACTTAATTGAGTTAAGCCAATCAATTTACATGCGCAACTTTTACCTAAAACTGTTAGTTTTTGCACTATTTATCAGTGCAAATCTGAACCAAGTATTTGCCCAAACTCCTATTATAACAAATGGTGCCCCATCAGAAAACTTTGTGGGCGAGCAAGTCTGTTTTACAGCAACTATTGTCAATAGCGGTGCTGGTGCGGGTTATGGTCCCTATATGCGGTTAGTACTTCCGCCAGGTATTACTTTTAATACCGTTGACTTCATGAGCACACCACTTACACCTGTTCCTTTTACGGGCACTGACGTGTTCGATGGGGCTACCGATATGGACGATCCGATTACGGGCGAGAAAATATTAGCTGCTGATTTGACAGCTGGAGGTCATGGCGCAGGAAGCGTTGTGACCGTTTTTCGTTTTCCAGTAGGTTCAGTGGTGAGTGGAGGTCCAGAGTTAGTTGCCACTATTTGTGCTACTATTGAACCAACCGCAACGGTTGGAGTCCCTCTACCAGTAAGTGTACAGCCTGCTTATGAGTTTGGAAATACGGCTACTGGGGCGGGTGGACCAATTGTAGGGTCGGCTTCAAATAAAAACCTCACCCCGATTTTATACAAAATCACAAAAACAAACAATGCCCCCTTGGGCGACCGTCCTCCTGGTTCCTCATGGCCCATCGAGTTCACCGTTTCGGTGGATATAGCCAACGGGCAGACTATCAATAACATGGTGCTGACTGATGCGCTTCCGACAAACTTACAGTTTGTAGATGTAACTTCACTTCCTGCGGGCTTTGCCCCGAACCCTTCTACTTTATTTGATCCCACCAGTCCTTTACGTACTGCGCCTGGCGGTACTGTTGTGATAGAAAATAATTCGGCAGGGGGAATAACGGGAAATACTAGTGGTGGAGAAATTGTTTTTACCTACACCGCTTACATCACCGATATCTTGAACCCTGCTAATTGTACCAACATCAATTTGCAGAACAACGCCAGTTTCTACGCAGACTATTTGGGGGCAACGCAACCCACCGAAGCCGCTAGTTCTCAGGTACAAGCAACACATATTACGGCAGTAGAAAGTGCGACACCAACTTTGGTGGCACCTGGAAATATTGTTACCTATACCTTGCACTACCGAGTGGAAGACTTTGCAGATGGAGACGGGGGCACGATAGAAATAAAAATCCCCGATGGGTTAGATTTCCTATCACATGGAACGGCATCAACACCTGTGGGTGTGACTGAAGCTACGACGGGACCAATTGCAGGTGTTACTACAGTGACTTATACCATACCGAGCACTGCTATGCGTGCCAGTACGCAATATGAAATTATTTACCAAGCCGAGGTTCTCCAGAACTATGCGGCTGATGGTGCTTTTGCTGGTCAGCCAGTCTTGTCCAATGATAATTTGACAAACGATGTTTCGATGAACTACGATATGGCAGGTGGGGCAAGTGGTTGTAATTATGACAAAGTCAGTACCACGGTTTCCCTCCCGGAAGTAGCCATCAAAAAGGAAGTGGTTTCTTCTGGTCCCTATTCCCCAGGCGATAACGTAACCTATCGTTTGACTATGACCATCCCTACAGGTGACTCAAGAGGAATTTATTTTGAAGATTATTTCCCACTTCCTGTGATTGATGTGAATAACTTCGATTTAAATACAGATTTAGCTGCAAATACTGACCTTAGTTTTGATCCATCAAGTGATTTGACTACTAACCCAACCAGTATCACGGTTGATGCACAAAAGAATATGATGAGGATTGAATGGCCTGACATAGATCAGCCTGCAGGTCCTTATAAAATTTCTATTTTAATTGATGCGACCATTACAACTGATCCTTTTTCAGATGGCTTATTTCATTCCAACTTTATGGAAGCGGCTACGGAAAATACCAAGTCGGTGACTTCCAGTGACGTAGATTTGGTTGCGATAGAAATTGCCTCCCCCGAACTTGCCATCACCAAAGGTGTGGTAAGCAGTGATAACCCAACTTCCAATGCGACCATTACCCCAATTGCTTCCCCAGTAGATGCCAACATTACGAAGGCAGATGCGGGCGATGTCATTACGTTTGCGATTACGGTAGAAAACATTGGTGGAGCAAATGCTTTCGATGTAACCGTTAGGGATATTGCTAGCCCAGCAGCCAGTTTTATCAACAAAACGGTTGTCAGTATTTTGGATGGGGACGGTACGGATATCAGCGGAGATTTTTCTGGCGACTTGTTTTCGGCAGGTGGCTTGAAAATGAACAGTATTGCTTCAACTTACCTTCCCAAAAATGATAATTCGGATGGGATTGGACAAGACATGATCATTATTACTTACACTGCCGAGGTAGATGTGAGCGTAACTCCAGAAATAGAAATTGAAAATACAGCCTACGTGACGTGGGCAGCGTCTCCAGGGCATCCATCTAAGTTCGATCCTATTGATGACGAAGCTACTGTAGGAATTGAATCGGCTTCATTGGTAAAAAGTATCAACGCTATTACACCAACAGGAATTACTAGTGGAAACAATGTAGTTGCAGGGCAGGAGATTGAATACAAAATCACCATTGATTTGCCAGAGGGTTCTTTTGAAGATGTAGTGCTGACTGATGTGATGACCCCAGGGCTTACCTATGTTTCTGGTTCTATCGGTATTTCAAGTCCATCGGGAGATGTAAGCATTCCCGTGTATAATGTAAATGCCACCGACGATAGTGGGGGAACAGACAACGAGGTAGTTATCACTTTTTCTGGCGATATCATAAACAGCAATACGGACGACGGCGTGCTGGAGCAGTTGGAAATTGTATATAAAGCAAGAGTAGAACAAGATGCGGCTTACCCTTCGGGCACAAGCTTAAATAATAATGTACAAGTAGATTGGATATCGGGAACGACAAATGGTCCTTCTCCCAACCTTACGGTAAAGGAAGCAGATTTGGAAGTTTCTAAAGGAATTTCGTCTGTAACTAGCGGTTTGGCTAACTTAAGTCCTTCACCGGCAATTTTACCTGTAAACTCCGATGCAACCGATGTAGATGCTGGAGATAGAATCACTTATAAAATTACAGTAAGAAATACGAGTGCCGATGCCCCCGCAACCGATGTGAGAATCATCGACCCTGAGTTGGCAGGAAAGCTAATCAACTACACACTCACCAGTGTAACCCTCGATGGGGCAGATATTACAGGTTTGGTAACAGGTTCATTAAGTACAGGTTTAGAGCTTCCATCTGTTTCGGGCGTAGCCTCGGTTATTCCTGAAAACGAAGAAGTAATCGTTACCTACACCGCCGATGTGGGTGCAGATATTGAGCCTGGTGAAGATATAGTAAACCAAGCAACTATAAGATGGAAACCTTCTCCAGACGACGGCGTGGACATCACCGTAACCGACAATGCAACGGCTACGGTAAGAGAAACCGAGTTGGTGAAATCATTGATCTCAATTGCACCAAATTCTTCTGGAAATTTAACTGAGGCATTCAAAGGAGAAGTCTTGACTTACCGATTAATTGCCACACTACCTGAAGGAAAAGCGAATACTTTAACAGTTGTGGATATTTTGGATGCAGGGCTTTCGTTTGGTTCAATTACAAGTGTAACAGTTTCAGATGCAGCACGAATCACAACAACAAAAGGAGCTTGGAATACTACTAACATCATAGCAGATGTGGTAGGGCAATCAGTTACTTTCGATTTAGGAGATGTAACCACCACAGGCTTAACAGTTACCAACGATAACGAAGAAACAATTACCATTGAATACGAGGTAAATGTTCAAGATATTCCTGCAAATATCGAAGGTTCACTCCTTAATAATAATGCAGAGTTGAGGTTCGACGACCCGAATAACCCAGGTGGAACTTCAACGCAAAACGCACAAGCAGCAGAAGTAACAGTTATCCAACCTTCTTTGAGTATTACTAAAGGGGTGGCGGCCAGTACAAACTTAGCAGCAGAGCTTACTATTTCTCCCGATCCAACTATCGAACCCGTAAATGGCGACATCAGTCAATCGGATGCGGGTGATGAAGTTACGTTTGTAGTCACTTTAGAAAATACCAGTGCTTTCGCAAATGCATATACCGTAAGAGTGGAAGATCAACCTTTGTTGGCAGGCTCGCTTATTAATTATAATATTCTTTCTGTTACCCAAGGTGACAAGCTCACAAATGTTCCTTATTCGGGTAACTTCAATGCGGGGACATTTGCTATCACCAACCCTATTCCAGCAAACACGGGTGCGGTGGGCGATCCTCATAAAGTTATTATTACTTATACAGCAGAGGTTGCTTCTCTAGTAGATGCGACCCAAACCATCACCAACCGCTCTACAGTTCTTTGGAGACCTACAGCAACTGCTGTAACTGACCTAACCGAATCGGAAGATGCTACAGTGACTATGGAAGATGTTTCCATGACCAAAACATTGAAAAGCATCACACCTAATTCTACCACTAACCTAAATGAAGTACAAGTTGGCGAAGTGTTGACTTATAGGATAGAGGTGAATTTGCCAGAATCTGAAATGCAAAATGTGCGAATCACAGATGTATTGGATGCTGGTTTGGCTTACCAAGCTGCTTCACTAAGTTTTGTAAACGATGCCTTGGTAACAAACTCACTTTCAACAGAACTGATAAGTGGACAGACGATCACGTTTGATCTTGGGACAGTTGCCAATGCCAATACCGATGCGGATGCAGGAAATGACAAATTGATTTTGGAATATGAAGTATTGGTGGAAAATATACCTGCCAACACACCAGGTACTACCTTAGGAAACACGGCAAGCTTTGCTTACGATAATCCGAATGGTGCTGGTAGAATTACTAAAACTGATAATGCCAACGATGTAACCGTAGTTGCTCCAGATTTGGATTTCACCCACGGGGTTATTCAAACTACGGATGCGGGAATTATCAACCCAACACCTGGAACGGCATTTCCAGAAGATGGCGACATCACAGGTGGGGCTAGTGCCGGCGATGTGGTTACCTTACGATTGACCATAGAAAATAACAGCGATGTAGCGGCAAGTAACTTAGAAATCACCGTTCCTGCACTTTCTGCGCTTTCAAATTACACCATTACTTCGGTAAGGTTGAACGATGGCGTAACCACATACACTGCGGCAGATTATACTGGCGATTTGAATACAGGTTTGAATTTCACGCCAAACCTTGCTAAAAATGACAACGACAGCGACCCCGACAACACGGGCGACGATGTGCTCATCATAGAATACACAGTGGAAGTAACCGACGATGCGCTGATGAGCGGAACGTTGGTGGACAATGCGGAAATTACATGGACTTCTTCTACGGGTACAGTAGAGTATGGACCAGAGGCAGATGCGGCAAGAATTACCTTGGGCGAGCCTTCGGTAGCCAAAACTGTTACGGACATCATGCCGATTTCTACGGGGACGACCGAAGCCCAATCGGGAGAATCTATCCGCTACGAGGTGGTGGTGACTGTACCTGCGGGAACTGCGAAAAACCTTCAGTTGGTGGATGTGGTAAATCCAAAAATGTCTTTCGACCAAGTGGTTTCCATTACTCGTTCTTCTACAGATATTGAGTCAAGTATAGGAAATGGCTTCGATCCTGCTCCTGGTACAATTGCCACAAGTGCAAGCATCACCAACTTTGCAGGAACAGATGACCGCTTGCAACTCACTTTTGGAAACATCACTAACAGCAATGTAGTAGATGCGGCGGTTGAAAGAATTACGATAGTATATGATGTGCTAGTTGGTAATACAGTGGTAACGGGGGAAACCATGTCCAACTTTGTGACTTTGAGTTGGGAAGATGACTTGGGGACTACTTATACAGAAACTACCCAAGCTCCTGATGTGACCATCGTTGCGCCAGATTTGGTAGTGACCAAAGGGGTTTCAGGAACGAATGGTGGCGGTGGCTTCACAGGAGCAAGCGGGTTTCCAGAAGATAGAAACTTGGTGAATGCCGAGGTGGACGACGAAGTTACATTTGTCATCACCATCCAAAACCAAGGAGATGGAAAAGCAACTTCGGTAAAAGTAACCGACCCGCAAATAGCAGGGCTTGGGGATTACGAAGTACTAAGTGTGGAAGATGGTGATGGAGTAGATATAAGTGGCAATTTTGATGGAACTGTTCTTGGGACAACTAGTGACTTATTTGGCTCGGGGTTGACCCTTTCGGCAGGAAATAGCTTAGATGAATCAAACCTGAGCGGTTCCGATGTCATAGTAATTACCTACGATGCAAAAGTTACCACGGTAGCCTCGCTTTCCGGAACATTGGTAAACACGGCAACTGCAACTTGGAGAACGACTACAGGAACAGACCCAACCTTTGACTTTGGTCCGGTACAAGACCAAGCTTCGGTTACGGTAGTAAATCCTGACTTGACCAAAACGGTTAATTCAGTTGCTCCACAAATTGCCCCAGGTATGCCCGGTTCTAGCCTAGTACAACCAGGTGAGGTAATTACTTATGAAGTAAATGTACTTGTACCAGCAGGTACTTCTCAAAATGTTGAATTGAGGGATATACTTGACGATGGGCTTTTATTTGAAGAAGGAACGTTTGTTACTTCGGTAGACATTACTGTAAATAATGCGCAAGTAACTACTTCTATAGCAGGTGGTTTTGCCGCCATCGAGGCAAGTGCTCCAACTTCTATCACAGATGAGAATTTAGGTGCAGGCCTGGTTGATAATATTTTGACACTCAACTTCGGAACGCTTACCAACAGTAATGTGGTTTCCAGCGAAACTATTCGAATTGAATACACCGTAAAAGTCGCCGACGATGCAACAGGTGCAGTTAATAATACAGCCGAATGGTCTTGGGAAGATGCTGGTGGAACGCCTTATTCGGTAGATGGATCAGCGCCAGAATATACAGTGGTAGAGCCTGACTTGGCAATTGTCCACGGCGTTTCAGATTCTGATAATCCAACAGCAAAAGCAACCTTGCCAGCTTCACCAGCAACTCCTATCAATGATGACATTGTTTCATCTGATGCGGGAGACAAAGTAACTTTTACCGTAACCATCACCAACTCGGGCGATGGTACAGGCAACGCCTTGAAATTGAAAATACCAACCATTGCTGGTTTGACCAGCTACGATGTACAAACAATTACTGATGGAGCAGGAAACGACCTATTCGGAACGGGATTCGTATTGGCAGATCGTAATGATATTTTCACAGCAACGGGCTTGCCTATGAGTGGCTCTTTAGGAGAAGACGATGGTTCTGGAGATGGTTCAAATATTATTATTCTTACTTACGAGGCGGAGTTATTGACCAGTGTGCAGCCAGGAGAGGTTTTGACAAGCAACGCTCAAATTGAGTGGAAAGCTTCGCCTGATGGCTACGATGCTACTTCTTCGTCGGCAAATGACGATGCCAGCGTAACGGTTTCCGATTTGCTGATCGCAAAGTCAATTTTGAGCATTGTACCTAATAATGCTCCGTTGGCAAACGAAGTTCAGCCTGGGGAAACGGTTACTTATCAGCTCATTGTAACCTTGCCAGAAGCAACTGCCAAAGGCGGTGCTACCAATAATGTGTTGGTGGGAGATATCATGAGCGACGGCTTGAGCTATGTGCCAGGAAGCATCAGTATTACAGCTTCTTCTGGCGATGTAAGCACCTCGGTTATTGGAGGCTTTACCGCAGCCGAATCGGCAATTTCCGTGTCGGACGCAGCGGGTGGGACTTCCAACCAAATAGAAATTGACCTTGAAACCGTAACCAATACCAACACAGACGATGCGGTAACAGAAACTATTACGATAACTTACGAAGCGAAAGTAAATACAGGTGCAGCGGGAACACTTTCCAATAATGCGACCATAAGCTGGCAAGACCCTGCGAACCCAGCAGGTGCACCACTTTCTAAAGCAGACGCAGCACCTAACGTGAGTGTAGTCGCTCCAAATTTGCAAATTGCCAAAGGTATTTCGGCATCGAGCAATGCTAGCGCGAGCCTAGTAGGCGGAGCAGGTTTTCCAGAAAATAGGGATTTATCCGGCGCGCAAGCTGGCGATGTTATTACATATAAAATAACCATTGAAAATATAGGAGACGGTGCAGCGGTTGACGTTGCTCTGGAAGATCCCGTAGTGCCAATCGCTGGGCTAGGAAGCCCAACGTTGGTTTCAGTTCTGGACGGCGATGGAAATCCAGTAGCCTATACAGGAACTTTGGCAGCAGGGACATTCCAGCTTACCAATCCAGTAGCGGCGGACGATGGTAGCATCACTCCAACAAATACAGGGCTTGATGTAGTCATTATAACTTATACGGCAACTGTTTCTACAGGAGTAAAAGTGAAAGAAACAGTAACCAATACGGCAGGAGTAAGTTGGAAAACAGCTCCATCGGAAGCGGCTCAACCTCAAGTAACTGAAACAGCTTCCTTTACCAACGGCGGTCCTCTTTTCTCACTTTCAAGAACGGGGATAGCTCCAGGCTATGCAGCAGCAGGGCAAGTACATATTGGTGAAATCATTACCTACGAAGCAGTAATGACCGTTGCCCAAGGTGTAACCGATAATGTAGTATTGGATGCTCAACTAGCAGCGGGACTGGCATTTGTGGACGTGGTTTCTATCACAGCAAACGGTGCGGTAACTTCTTCCAACGGAGCGTTAGCAAGCATCACGCCTACGGTAGGCAATGTAGGCGGTGGAACTGCAAACGATGCCCGAAGCATTTCCTTCGACTTTGGTGATGTGACCAACTCCGATGCGGATGCTGACGATGAAACCATTACGGTGACGTACCGAGCTGCAGTAATAAACAGCACAGCAAATACTAGAGGGACAGGAGGGTTGAATTCTTCTGCTACCTTGAATTGGGAAGATGCATTGAGCAATCCTGAAACAGCAAATTCTTCAACAGGGGCATTAGTTGTGGCAGAATCAGAACTAGAAGTAAGTACAAGTTTTGCCCAACCAGACATAGGAGATGCGGAAACCGTTCAGGTAACCATTACAGTTGAACATACAGGAGCTTCAAACGCTGATGCATTCGATGTAAGCATCACCGATTTGTTGCCAGCCGAGTTGGCATATGATGGTGGGGGAATTACTGTAGTTGGCGCAGTTGCCAGCAGCTCAGGAGTAGTTGGTCAGCAATTAGATGTGGTAATTGATGAGCTTGCCCTAGGCGATGTAGCTACTATTACCTTTGGTGTGACTTCAACAGGTTCTATGGACCCATGTGAAACGGTAGCCGATGCGGTGACCTTGAGGTGGGAAAGTTTGAAAGATACCGACCAAGCTGCTCTGCCAGTAGCTCCGTATGCAGGGTTAAACGGCTATGCAGCCGAAAGGACAGGCGTTGCAGCCGATATTGGCGAAGCAGGAGCGAACGATTACGAAGATACGGCTACGGATAATATTGACGACGAAGACATCCTTGCAGCAGGAGTGACCATTTCGGTGACAGGAGATGATTGCGAAGGCGAAGTGCTCACGTTGAGTACCACGGCTATTCCAGGAGCTTCTTATGCGTGGTTCAAAGGCGGTGCACCTGTGGGTGGGAACTCAAATACGTTGAGCTTTACCCCACTTGCAGCAGCCGATGCCGATGATTATACGGTTCAGGTTTCTTTGGGAGTTTGTGCCCCAGTTACTTCAGCTATTCAAACAGTTGCTGTAAATGCAAAGCCAGTGGTAACGGCAAGCACCTCACATGTGGCATGCGACCCAGCAGGAGCAACGTTGCAACTCTTTGCCGCACCAGTAAGTGGCGGAGGTGGCTATTCATTTAGCTGGACAGGTCCGAACGGGTTTACTTCTACAGACCAAAACCCAATTATTGTTAGTCCAACAGTGGCAAATGAAGGTACTTATTACGTGACCATGACGGATGTGTTCGCATGTGCTTCCGCTCAATCATCGGTAGCGGTAAGTATCGGACCTGATCAGCCAACGCTTACAAGCAACGGTCCGCTTTGCGAAGGAGCAAGTTTGACGTTGACTACTCCGGTAGTAGCAGGAACGGTAGTGACCTATAACTGGTCATTTGTGGATGATGCGACTTCTACTCCAACAGCATTGGCTTTCAATAGCAATAGCATTACGATAAATAATGTAGATAAAACTGCAAATGCAGGTGTTTATACAGTTTCGGTTACCAGAGACGGTTGTACTTCGCCTGTTTCGGTAGGAGAAGGCGTAACCATTAACGAAGCACCAAATTTGACAGTAACTCCAACGCTAACGGTTTGTGATGGTGACAATATTGATTTGAGTTTTACCACTACGAACCCTGCAGGAACTTATTCGGTACAGTGGACACATGCAAGTGGATTCTCTTCTACGGCAATTAATCCTTCCATTAATTCGGCAGATGCAAATTACTTGGCAGGAGATTATACGGTAACCCTGACTTCGCTTACTACACCAGCTTGTCCAGTTTCGGCAACCGTATCGGTGGATATTCCTTCACCTGCGAAGCCTGACATTGCAGCTGCAGTAGCATCTATTTGTGATGGAACAGCTATCCAATTGACAACAACCTCTGCTTGTGGCGGTGGGTTCGAATGGCAAGCACCTTCAGGTACAATTATCCCGACAGGAGCAGCTGCACCAAGCTTGAACATTGCTTCGGCAAACGCAGAATACCAGTCGGGAAATTGGAGGGTAAGGTGTATCGATGTAAATGGATGTGTGTCAGATTGGTCTGATCCAGTTCCTGTAACTATCAAACCTACACCAGCTACTCCGGTAATTGCAGGTTTGAATTCTATTTGTGAAAACGAAAATTTAACGCTTACCACCACCGACTTTACAGGTGCAGGAACAACTATTAGTTATACATGGTACTTGCCAGGAGGCACTACCCAAGTAACAGCTATTCCTGAGCTTACGGTTAATAATGTAGCCATTGGTTCAGATGATGGAAATTACCAAGTGGGAGTAACCATAGATGGTTGCGTTTCGGCAAATTCTGCCAATCATGCATTAAGTATCGATGCATTGCCAGCGGCATTTGTCCCTACCAACGCTGGACCTATTTGTCCGGGAAGTGATTTGCAACTTACTGCCAACGTGGTAGCCACAGCATACGAATGGTACGACCCTGATAATAACTTGGTGGCAATCGTAGCTGACCCACTAATTCCGGGTAGCTCTGTGAAGGCAGGAGATTATACCTTAATAGCCTACAATGCTTCAAACTGTAGCACTTCAGGGGTAACTAGGGTAGAGTTGGGAACTGTCCCTTCTACTCCAGTTCTTACAAAAGCTGGGGGCGAGTGCGAAGGAAGTACCTTGACGATTAATGCTTCGACTTACACAGGGACAACAGTTGTGTATGAATGGACATTCATCGACGATGCGACAAGTACTCCGACGGTATTGGCTGAAACTAGCCCAACGCTGATTATTAATAATGTGGACCAAACGAGCCATGCAGGGCAGTATATAGTAAAAGTGACAGTGGATGGATGTCAATCGGCTGCTTCTCTTACTGAGCAAGTGGTGATAGATGAAATCCCAACAGTAACTGCTGGAAATACGGGCCCATATTGCAACGGAACAGATATCCAGTTGACGGCTACGCCAGGTGCTGCGGGAACTTATACCTATGCTTGGTCGGGTCCCGATGGCTTCACTTCTTCTCAGCAAAACGTGACCATCGTTGCAGGAACTTCGGAATACAAAGCAGGAACTTATACCGTGACCATCACTTCGGCAAACGGAAGTTGCACGGCGCAAGACGTTACTTCGGTTGTGTTGAACCAACCTGCGAAACCTGCCTTGAGTGCAGTAAATTCAGCAGTGTGTGATGGAAATGACATCCAATTAGCAGCTACACCAGGCTACACAAATTACTACTGGTTAGCTCCTGATGGAGTAACCTTGACCACGAACGGGGCTAATGCCCACTTGTTGACAGTATCGGACGGTGATGCCCAATATTTGGCTGGTGCTTGGACGGTAAAAGTAGAAGATGCGGCAACATGTCAGTCAGAGTTTTCTGATGCGGTGAGTGTGGCGTTGAACGCAAAACCAGTTGCCATTGCCAGCAACAACGGTCCTGTATGTGAAGGAAATGATGTGACCCTTACGGGAAATGAGTTGACAGATGCAGACTACGCTTGGTACACCACAGACCCAACTGGCGGACCAGCAACGCCTTTCTCTACGGATAGAATTGCCGTAGTTTCAGGATTGACAAATGCAGGAGGACCTTATACCTACTATTTACAAGTGACGGTAGGAAGTTGTGTGTCTGATGTAGCAACGACTACGGTACAGATAGACGATCCTTCTTTAAGTACCGTGGCAATTGACCCAGTAGGTGCGATTTGTGAAGGTGAAACGATTGCGCTCACAGCCACTACTACAGGAAACGATATAGTTGCTTGGGTATGGAGTGGACCAAATGGCTTTAGTTCTACAAAAGAAACGCCAGCCGCCATTACCGCTGCAACTACTACCGACGCCGGGGTTTATACCTTGACAGTTATTACAGATAATGGTTGTACGATTACCGATACAGAAAACGTAACGGTAAATGCCAAGCCAGCGCAGCCAGTTCTTACGGCAGCTTCCTTGGAGGTTTGTATGGAAGAATCAATTGAACTTTCAACTACGGCTGTAGCCGATACCTATGAGTGGGTCGCTCCAAACGGTAACGTGGTGACGACTGCGGTCGGAAGCCTCACAATTCCAGACGGAGACGCAAACTACCTATCGGGAGACTGGAAAGTGAAGACGGGCATCACGGCGACGGGTTGTGAGTCGGATTATTCGACACCGATCTCGATCACGATCAAGAGCAAGCCAGTGGCGATCCCATCGAACAGCGGGCCTATCTGCGAGAGCAGCGACGTGACCCTGTTCGGGAACTCGGTGAACAACGCCGGCTATGCTTGGTACGAAGAGAACACCACAACGCCCGGCACTCCGGGCAACCTGATCTCGACCGACCAGAACGAAACGATCTCTGGGCTGACCTTTGCAGGTTCTCCATATAAATATTACCTGGTCATCACGACGGACGGATGCGAGTCCGACCCTGTTGAGACAGAGGTGACCGTGACAGACCCGAACGTGGACGTGCTCGCCATCACAGGTGATGCAGCTATTTGCGAGGGAGCTTCGATTACTTTGTCACCAGACTTCACATCGAACTCGGGTGCGACATTGACGAGCTATGTGTGGACAGGGCCAAACGGCTTCACTTCCACGCAAGCCCAGCCATCGGTGATCACGAATGCTACGGTTGCGAATGCGGGAACATATTACCTGACGGTAGGTACTTCTAGCGGTTGTACATTATCTACAACTTTTGCGGTAACGGTAAATGCGAAACCAGCGCAGCCAGTGTTGACGGCAGCTTCCTTGGAGGTCTGTATGGAAGAACCAATTGAACTTTCAACCACGGCCGTAGCCGATACCTATGAATGGGTCGCTCCTAACGGAAACATCGTAGCGACCACGGTCGGAAGCTTGACTATCCCAGACGGTAATGTGAACTATCTGTCGGGAGACTGGAAAGTGAAGACTGGCATCACGGCGACTGGCTGCGAGTCGGATTATTCGACCGTAATTTCGATCACAATTAAATCGAAACCAGTGGCTATCCCATCGAACAGCGGCCCTATCTGCGAGAGCAGCGACGTGACCTTGTTCGGGAACTCGGTGAACAACGCCGGCTATGCTTGGTATGCGGAGAGCACCACAACGCCTGGTACTCCGGGCAACCTGATCTCGACCGACCAGAACGAGACGATCTCTGGGCTGACCTTTGCAGGTTCTCCATATAAATATTATTTGATCATCACGACGGACGGATGTGAGTCCGATCCGGTTGAGACGGAGGTGATCGTGACCGATCCAAATATTGACGTGCTCGCTATCACAGGTGATGCGGCCATTTGCGAGGGAGCTTCGATTACTTTGTCACCAGACTTTACCTCGAACTCTGGGGCATCGCTGACAAGCTATGAATGGACTGGACCTAATGGTTTTAAATCAACAGATGCACAACCGCCAGTTATCACGGGTGCGACCATTGCTAACGCAGGGACTTATTATTTGACCGTTGGGACATCGGGTGGATGTACACTCTCAACTGATTTTACAGTAGTAGTGAATGCAAAGCCAGCTCAACCGGTTCTTACAGCAACTTCATTAGAAGTCTGCAAAGAACAATCAATAGAACTTGCGACGACAGTGGTAGCGGATACTTACGAATGGGTTGCGCCAAATGGCAATGTGGTGAACACGGTGACTGGAAGCTTGACTATCCCTGACGGAGACGTAAATTATCTATCAGGAGACTGGAAGGTGAAAGTGGGCAACACGACAACCAATTGCGAGTCCGATTATTCGGCACCGATTTCGATAACGATAAAGAGCAAGCCTGTTGCGATACCGTCTAACAGCGGGCCTATCTGCGAGAGCAGTGACGTGACCTTGTTCGGGAACTCGGTGAACAATGCGGGCTACGCTTGGTATGCGGAGAGCACCACAACGCCTGGCACTCCGGGCAACCTGATCTCTACCGACCAGAACACGGTAGTTCCTGACTTGACCTTTGCTGGCTCGCCTTATAAATATTACCTGATCATCACGACGGACGGATGCGAGTCCGACCCGGTGGAGACAGAGGTGATCGTGACAGACCCGAACGTGGACGTGCTCGCCATCACAGGTGATGCAGCCATTTGCGAGGGAGCTTCGATTACTTTGTCACCAGACTTCACCTCGAACTCAGGCGCGACATTGACGAGCTATGTGTGGACAGGGCCAAACGGCTTCACTTCCACACAAGCCCAGCCATCGGTGATCACCAATGCTACGGTTGCAAATGCCGGGACGTATAACTTGACTGTTGGGACTTCAAGCGGTTGTACATTATCTACAACTTTCGATGTTGTGGTAAATGCGAAACCAACTCAACCGGTTCTTACAGCAACTTCATTAGAAGTCTGCAAAGAACAATCAATAGAGCTAGCGACAACAGCGGTAGCGGATACTTACGAATGGGTTGCACCAAACGGCAACGTGGTGACGACTGCGGTCGGAAGCCTCACAATTCCAGATGGTGATGTAAACTATTTATCGGGAGACTGGAAGGTGAAAGTGGGCAACACGACAACCAATTGCGAGTCCGATTATTCGGCACCGATTTCGATAACGATAAAGAGCAAGCCTGTTGCGATACCGTCTAACAGCGGCCCTATCTGCGAGAGCAGTGACGTGACCTTGTTCGGGAACTCGGTGAACAATGCTGGTTACGCTTGGTATGCGGAGAGCACGACGACACCTGGCACTCCGGGCAACCTGATCTCTACCGACCAGAACGAAACGATCTCTGGGCTAACCTTTGCAGGTTCTCCATATAAATATTATTTGATCATCACGACGGACGGATGTGAGTCCGACCCTGTGGAGACAGAGGTGATCGTGACAGACCCGAACGTGGACGTGCTCGCCATCACGGGTGATGCGGTCATCTGTGAGGATGCATCTATCACGCTTTCGTCTGACTTTACCTCGAACTCTGGAGCATCGCTGACAAGCTATGAATGGACTGGCCCTAATGGTTTTAAATCAACAGATGCACAACCGCCAGTTATCACAGATGCAACAGTAGCGAACGAAGGAACATATTACCTGACGGTAGGTACTTCAAGCGGATGCACATTATCTACGACTTTCGATGTTGTGGTAAATGCGAAACCAACTCAACCGGTTCTTACAGCAACTTCATTAGAAGTCTGCAAAGAACAATCAATAGAGCTAGCGACGACAGCGGTAGCGGATACTTACGAATGGGTCGCTCCTAACGGAAACATCGTAGCGACCACGGTCGGAAGCTTGACTATCCCAGACGGTGATGTGAACTATCTGTCGGGAGACTGGAAAGTGAAGACTGGCATCACGGCGACTGGCTGCGAGTCGGATTATTCGACAGCTATCTCTATCACGATCAAGAGCAAGCCAGTGGCTATCCCATCGAACAGCGGCCCTATCTGCGAGAGCAGCGACGTGACCTTGTTCGGGAACTCGGTGAATAATGCGGGCTACGCTTGGTATGCGGAGAGCACCACAATGCCTGGCATGCCGGGGCAGTTGATTTCCACGAACCAAAACGCAGTAGTTTCTGACCTGACCTTTGCAGGCTCACCTTATAAATATTATCTGATCATCACCACTGACGGATGCGAGTCCGACCCGGTGGAGACGGAGGTAAATGTAATTGACCCAGCTACGGTAGTGCCTCCAGTGCTCGATGAGGTAGAAGATAAATGTGAAGGCGAAGTTGTTAGGCTTTCTTCTTCTACACAAGCAGAAGGGTACGAATGGATAGGGCCAAATGGTTTTAGGTCTGATAATAAATTCCCACCTGCTATTGAGAATTTGAGTGAAGCTGATACGGGATATTATTACCTTACTGTTACCTATGGAACAGGTTGCTCAGCTACTGATTCGGTTCATGTAGGAATGATCATTGCACCTGAAAAACCTTTGATTTCAAGTAATAACCCAATATGTGTAACTGATTTGGTCATATTCGAGACCAATGAAGTAGTAGACGTAACGGGGTATGTATGGTACTTACCAGATGGTAGAACTATAACAACAGCTACGCACACATTAGAGCTGCCAAATGCTGAGGAAGGAGATTACTACGTGACTCATGTGAAAGGAAGTTGCGAGTCCGAGCCTTCAAGGATTTTGGATATGAAGTTGGTGGATACGGTTGATGATAATGCTTACGCAGGCGTAGATAAAATAGCCTGTGGCGAGCCAGCGGTTGTTGAGCTGGTTGGTAATATAAGGGCTGGATTAACAGGAAGGTGGTCAACCATGGATGCCGATCCTGTCATTACCCACCCAACCGAGGCACAAACTATAGTGACCAACTTGCAACCAGGAAACACTTACGAGTTTGTTTGGACATTGGAAAACAGCGTTTGTGGTACGATCTCTAGAGATACGATACTTGTGGCAGTATTACCTCCACCAGTTGCCAATACAGATTCGGTAGAGTCGGTAATAGGTGAGGTTTTGGATATTGAGATTTTTGCCAACGATTCCCTAAACTCGGAATTCATGTTGGTGACTATCACCCAGCAGCCTAAACATGGTTTTGCCTCTGTCAACAATGATTTCTCAGTGAATTATGAACCTGAAGCAGGTTTTGCAGGAAGAGATACCTTGATTTACACTATTTGCCCAGAAGTTTGTGACGAACTGTGCGACACGGCAATGGTGATCATCAAAGTGGAACTTCCAGTAGAAGTAACAGAGATCATCACTCCAAACTTCGATGGCTTCAACGATTACCTTGAAGTGAAAGGGCTAGAGAATTTCCCAAACAACAATTTATTGGTATTCAACCGATGGGGTAATAAAGTATTTGAATCGGACTCTTATCAGAATGATTGGGCAGGAACGTACAATGGAAATCCATTGCCAGACGGAACATATTACTATGTGTTGAAAAACAAGGAAACGGGCGAAGCGCTCAAAGCAGGTTTCTTCACACTACACAGATAAATAAAAAGCTAGTGCATTCGGGTGTTTTGTTCGAATGCACTAGCCAACATCAAAACAAAAGAATTTAATTTTAACAGATTAGATCATGAAAAAACTACTCATATCCTGCTTACTTGCATTTTTTGCCCTAGAGGCAATGGCGCAGCAGGATCCGATGTACACCAACTACATGTTCAACAAATTGGTGATTAACTCAGGTTATACGGGAAGCAAAGACAGGGCTACGGCGGTGGCGCTCTACCGAACTCAGTGGACGGGCTTGGAAGGTGCTCCAAAAACGACCTCTTTCAGTTTCCACACACCGCTGATGGGGTGGGCAAAAAATGTGAATGTAGGGATTTCAGCCGTACATGATAAACTGGGGATTTCCCAAGATTTGGACTTAGCTCTCCATGCTGCCTATAGGTTAGACTTAGGAGTAGGAAGGCTAGGTATGGGGCTTTCAGGGCAAGTGAGAAGAAGGCAAATGTCTTGGCAAAGTGCCAATGGATTTCAACAATACGACCCAGGGATTCCAGCAAATGATGACTTGGTTGCTCCCAACTTTGGAGCTGGGCTTTATTATGATATGCCTAATTTTTATGCAGGTTTTTCACTCCCAAATCTTTTGGAAACAAGTTATGATTTTGATCAAGCTGCAGCTTCTACTAGTTCAGAGGCTGTCCAACGTAGACATATGTTTTTCATGACAGGCGGGGTGGTAGAATTAAGCCCAACTGTTAAATTCTTGCCTTCAGGTTTGCTTAAGTATGAAAGCAATTCTCCAGTGGAATTGGATGTAAATGCGAGTGTTTTACTAGCAGAAACTTTCCAGCTTGGAATGACTTACCGAACAGGCGATGCTGTGGCAGCTTTGGTACATTTCTTTTTCAAGCAACTTCGTTTTGGCTATTCTTACGACTTCGGCTTAAGCGAATTGAACCAGCACCATTCAGGTACACATGAGATCATGTTAGGCATCGACTTTGGAAAAAAATCCAAAGGTATAGACCATCCAAGGTATTTCTAAGTTGATTTTTCAAGAAGACAGAATCCAAAAATATTCGTTATATGAAATTGGTTTTACGCTTAATATTTTTTGTGGGGGCTTATTTGATCTCAAATACGGCTTTTTCCCAATTGAACAAGGCAAATTATCACTACGAGGCGTATGCTTATCAAAAAGCAATTCCCAAGTATGAGAAATACCTTAAAAAGAAACCTTACGACCCCGAAGCGCTTTTCAGGTTAGCAAACTCTTACCGACTAACGGGAGAGGTGAAGCAAGCCGAACGATGGTTCGAAAAAGCGGTCCAATATTACAATGAGCCCGTAGCCAAGTTCTACTATGCTTTGGTACTAATGACCAACAACAATTACCAAGAAGCCGAGCGGTGGTTTAGGAACTACGCCATGGCAGCCCCTAGCCAAAAGGACGCTGCTAATGCACGAAATTTGGCAGATTATGCGGCAAAGCTTCATCAGCACGGGGTCAATTATAAGCCTTTCGAAGTGTTCAAAACTGGATTCAATTCCGAAGAATTGGATTTTAGCCCCATGTATTTCCAAGATACGCTCTTGGTTTTTGCCTCTAACCGAAAGCATGAAGTTAGAAAGCACAACAACAAAGACAACTGGACAAATGCCAATTTTATGGATTTGTACAAGGTGAGGGTATTTGAAAATAACAATTATGGAGAGCCAGAATTATTGGCGTCAGAACTCAAGTCAAAATTTCACGAGAGTTCTGCTGTTTTTACCTCCACCTATGATACAATGTATTTTACCCGAAGCGATTATTTGGAAGGAGAAGGGCGTGGTTATGATAAGTTTTCCAACACAAGACTCAAGATTTTTATGTCGATGGAAGCTGTAGGCGAATGGGGGAAAGCAATTGAGCTTCCTTTCAATAGCAACCAGTTTTCCACTTGCCACCCTACACTTACATCAGATGGGAGAACGATGGTGTTTGCCTCGGACAGGCCTGGAGGCTATGGGCATATGGATTTGTATGTAACCCATTTGGAAAATGGAGAGTGGACAGAACCTCAAAACCTAGGTTCTGAAATAAATACAGCAGGTAACGAGATTTTTCCTTACATCCACGAAAGTGGCAACCTTTACTATTCTTCTGATGGTCAAGCCGGGCTTGGAGGTTTGGATATTTTTACCTCTCCCGTAAATGGCAAAATGTGGGGCTTTCCTGTGAATCTAGGTGCGCCGTTAAATAGTACTCGCGACGATTTTGGAATCATAGCCGACCGCGGCTTTAGCAAAGGCTATTTTTCTTCTAATCGAGATGGCAAAGATGATATCTATACATTTTCAAAAGGCAATACTATAATGCTAGAAGGCGTGGTAATCATTTGCCAAGAAGGTGAGCCAATTGAAGGAGCGAATGTAGTGCTTTACGAAGGTGAATCAGATTCTTTGGCAGATAGGAATACGTCCATTGATGGATATTTTACATTCGAAGTGCAAGCAGGAAAGCGCTATAGGGTAGTGGCGACCAAAAATGGCTTTGGCCCTTGCAACGATTGTCCTGGTGAAGCCTATGTGACCATCCCAATGGAAACGGAAGAGAATTTTGTAAGAGTAGAATTGCCGATGTGTAGCGGTGCTGCTGGCACGCCCTTGGTTTCTTCTCGGTCTATGGGAGCGGGTTTGAATATCTGTGGAACGGTAATAAACGAAGCATATGACCGCCCAATGCCTAACACGAAAGTAGTGGTTACTAACTTGTGTACAGGCGATGAACAAGTAATAATTACCGATGCATCGGGTAATTTTTATTCCCCAGTGGAAAAAGGCTGCGACTATGTGATTGAGGGACATAAAAACAAATTTTCAGGCAGAATGGTAGGGCTAAGCACCATGACGGATAGCACTGCTGGCGATTGTTTCCCTGTGGAAGTTCCGCTTTCTTTCAATCGTGATTTACTTCCTCCGGAGCTATCAGGAAAAGTACCGATTTATGCAGGAATGGTCATTGAACTTTATAATATCTACTTTGATTTAGACAAGTATTTTATCCGCTCGGATGCTACCAGTGACTTGGAAGAGTTATACGCTCTTCTGATAAAATATCCAGATATGAAAGGGGAGCTTAGTGCTCATACAGATTCCCGAGCTACGCACGAATATAACATTACCCTTTCGGAAAACAGGGCAAAGTCGGCTTTTAATTACCTAGTAAGAAAAGGAATTGATCCTGCTCGATTGACTTGGAAAGGCTATGGGGAAACTCGCCTCAAAAACGAGTGTGCCGACGGCGTGGAATGTACTGAAAAGCAACACCAACGTAACAGAAGGGTTGAATTTACAGTGACGTATTTCAATGGAACGGTTATCAGTAAAGAATACGATTACTTCAAAAGAGACAACAGTGGCAAGAAGTAAATTGTTTGAAAATATCAGTTTTCATGATTGATTTTGTTTTGATGAAACTGCTTTCGACTAAAAACAACCTTGGTGTAAATCGGGAATCTAAGTTATTGACATAGGGTAGATTCGTTTTTTAAAGAAAGCATGTACGCTTAAAAGGAGGCAGTTTACTGCCTCCTTTTTTTTATATCAGACATAGAAACAGGTTCTTTGTTTCCCCCAAATTCTTTCCGAACAAAAGACAGCAGCTCAGCAAGCTCTTCGTTGCTTAATTGGTGAAAGCTAGGCATCTCCCCATCCCATATTTTTCCATTTACCAAGATAGTTCCAGAGAGTCCTCCAAGTGCGGTGTCAATCAGCTTTTTCTTTTCGGCAACCCAATCCGAAGCGAGCAGGGGAGGGTTTTGCCCAGCTATCCCGCTTCCATCGGCAGCATGGCAAGCTTGGCAGTGTTGCTGATAGAGCGCTTGCCCTTTTCCAATTTTTGTGGAGGAAGGATATTCTTCGTCTTCGGTAAAGGAATGGACTTTTTTCTCACAGGAAAAAAGAACCAAACCGATAAATAACAAGAATATAGTTGTTGATATTCTTATAACAATCACTCTTCTTGGTTTCATTTTGTAAAAAAACTAAAAAAGTATTTAACATCCTTTCAGCCAGTTAAGAGCATGTTTAAAATTTATGTTTTCAAGCGAAAGCGTTCAGTTTTGGGTTCTCACGAAAGAAGAAAATTTTTGAATAGCAGCGCTATTGTAAAATTTTATTTTGAAGTGAGGTTCCATAAATGAGCGTTTGCAGCAAAATAGATAAAATTTAAACATGCTCTAAGCAAAAGACCACCTTCCTCTTATTTTT
This sequence comes from Flammeovirgaceae bacterium SG7u.111, assembly GCA_034044135.1. NCBI lineage: Bacteria > Pseudomonadati > Bacteroidota > Cytophagia > Cytophagales > Flammeovirgaceae > Flammeovirgaceae bacterium SG7u.111. The sequence continues at coordinate 1,102,513 of CP139021.1, forward strand.
ATAAGCTTCAGAAAGCTAAAAGCCTCTTACAAAACCTTCAACTTCTTTGGTGCATATTCTTTAAGGCTAAGCCTAAAACTAATGCAATCATGTTGCATTAATCAAAAATATTTCTCTATTTGCAACATTGTTGCATTTATTAGTTGTTACTTCTTTTATAGAGACTAGCTTAAAACGATTTGCTGGTGTTAGTTATAACCTTGGCAGGTAAAACAATTTTGACATGATAGATAAAAAACTCCCTGTAACCGTATTGAGCGGTTTTTTAGGTGCTGGAAAAACCTCCTTGCTAAACCATGTACTGCACAATAAAGAAGGGTTGAAAGTAGCGGTGATCGTGAACGACATGAGTGAGGTAAATGTAGATGCCGATCTGGTCAAAAGCGAAAATACGCTTTCCCGCACCGAGGAAAAATTGGTGGAGATGAGCAATGGATGTATCTGCTGCACGCTTCGGGAAGATTTGATGGTAGAAGTGGAAAAGTTGGCAAAGGAAAAGCGATTCGACTACCTATTGATTGAGAGTACGGGTATTAGCGAGCCCATTCCCGTGGCACAAACGTTCAGTTTTGTGGACGAGGAGCAAAACATCGATCTCTCTCGGTTTAGCTACGTGGATACGATGGTGACCGTGGTCGATGCATTCAATTTCTTCAAAGATTTTGGTAGCCGCGAAACCTTGATGGACAGGGACATGACTGACATGGAGGAGGATTACAGAACAATCGTAAACCTTCTGACCGACCAAATTGAATTTGCCAACGTGATTTTGTTAAATAAGGCTGATTTGGTGGATGAGGAAACATTAGGAATATTAAAAGCAATGATTCACAAGCTCAATCCTAAGGCAAAAATCATTGAATCGAGCTTTGGCAAAATCAGTTCTGACGAGATATTAAATACAGGGCTTTTCGACTTTGAAGAGGCAGAGCAAAGTGCTGGTTGGCAGGAAGAGCTCAACAAAGAAGAGCATACGCCAGAGACGGAGGAATATGGCATTGGTTCATTTGTATATCGTTCAAAAAAGCCTTTTGACCCCCAGAGATTTTGGAGCTACGTGCAACAAAAGTTTCCACGAAAAATTATCCGAAGCAAAGGCCTGTTTTGGTTGGCTTCTCGCCCCGAACAAGCATTGGTGTGGGGGCAAGCGGGAGGCTCGCTCCGAGCTGATAGTGCAGGAGTTTGGTGGGATAGTATGCCTTACCAAAAACGTATTCAATTTGAAGGGTTCGTAGAAAATAGAGATTTCATCGAAACTGGTTGGGACAAAACCTTCGGCGATAGGAAAAACGAGATTGTGTTTATCGGTCAAGGTATGGACAAGGAGGCAATTTGTGCCGAGCTAGACCGATGCTTGGCTACGGATGAGGAACTTGTTACAGAGCTTTGGAGAGATGGTTATGAGGACGCATGGCCGGTAGAGCGTGTTTACCCCTTACAATAGATGTATTATAGTTTGATTGAAAGAGTTAGAAAAATATGAAAACCAATAGACCAACAACCATTCTGACAGGTTTTTTGGGGGCAGGAAAGACGACCTATCTCAACCATATGATGGAGCGAAACCAGAATGTGCGGTATGCCATCATCGAAAATGAATTTGGCGAACAAGGGATTGATAGCGAGCTAGTAATCAGGCCTGAAGATGGGATTATTGAGCTGAACAATGGTTGCTTATGTTGTACGCTCCACAATAATTTGTTTGATATTCTAAATGCTCTTTTTGAACGAAAGGATGAATATGATGAAATTATCATTGAGGCAACCGGTGTAGCCGATCCTGCTGGTTTGGCTGAGCCATTCGTCAGCCATCCTGCTATTAAGGAGTTTTTCCCTCTATCGAGCATCATTTGTCTGGTAGATGCAGAGCTGGTAGAGGAGCAATTACAGGAAGCCGAAGAGGCAATGAACCAACTCACTTTCAGTGATGTATTGCTCATCAATAAAACCGATTTGGTTTCGGAAGAGCAGGTTGCATCTTTACAGCACAAATTATCAGACTTAAACCCGCTGGCGAAGATTGTAGTGGGAAACAAAAGTAATTTCCCTACAATAGATTTTGAACGACAACGAAATCTGTTCAACGAGTTAGAGATATCCCATGTTTTAGATCAGCCGCAACAGGATAACACAAGAGAAAATTTTCCTGTGTTCAAACCACATGTACATCATCACCACGAGCATACGGAAGAAGTTGTTTCCCATTCTTTCGTATTTGATAAGCCGTTCCATCACGAGATGTTGTACCAACAAATGTTTGTGTACCTGACCCTTCAGTCTAAAGGTTTGTACCGGATGAAGGGGCTGGTTTGGTTGGCAGATTCTGAGAAACAACATGTCATGCAATCGGTGGGAAAACGTTTGGACTTCCATGAAAAACGGACTTGGGAAGAAGGGGAGCTACGAAAAAGTACCATTGTATTTATTGGTAAAAACTTAAAAAGGGCAGGCTTGGAAAAGCTGCTCAATCGTTGCTTTGCTTAGGAATATGTAAAAAATAACTTATAGCAGTTTGAGGTTTCTTTTTCCTTTACTCGTGACTAGCCGTCCGCCCTCTAAAATACTCGCCAATGCGCTGCATTGCCTCCGTTTTTCGCGTTGATTAAAGAAAAAATAATTCCTCACCTTTGTTATAACTTACTCTTTACATATTCCTTAATCACTTATTTAAAGATTAATTTGTTCAATATCAAAAGCTTATATTCAGTATGGATGCGCCTACTAATTTTCAATCCATTAAAAATATTTCTCAAAATAAATCGGATTTTCTAGGGACTATAGCAAGTAGTATTTGCCTAGTCCATTGTCTTGCCACCCCTTTTATATTTGTGGCGGAAGCATCCATGCACCACCACCATCACGGTGACAGCCCTTTTTGGTGGCAAATGATTGACTTGGCTTTCCTTATCATCTCATTTGCAGCAGTGTATTGGTCGGCTAAAAATTCTAGCAGAAAGTGGATGAAATCTGCCCTCTATGCAAGTTGGATTGCCTTGGCTTTCATACTTGTGAACGAAAAACTAGCACTGTTTCATTTGATGGAAGAACTAATTTACCTCCCTGCCATTGGGTTGATTGGTTTGCATCTGTATAATCGGAAATATTGCCAATGTGCCGACGAGACATGTTGCGCCAACCCAAAGTAAGCATCCTGCACAGATATCAACTATCCATTGAAATAAGCGACTTGTTTATATGAAAGTAGTCAAAACGATTGTGATTTTATTTAGCCTCTGCTGTGCTTCAAGCTTGTACAGTCAAGATTCCGATGTAATAGAAGGGTGGAAGGCTTTTGCCAAAGTACGATTTAGGCCAACACTAATGGAAGAAGACGAAGGGTATTTGCTTGTTCCCCAGTTTGGCAAACGCATCAAAGAATTGGAGGGGAAATCGGTAAAACTGAAAGGGTATGTGATGCCTTTTGATTACGGGGACGAAAATTTTGTTATCCTTTCCAGGTATCCTTATACCAGTTGTTTTTTCTGTGGGGCAGCTGGGCCAGAATCGGTGGCGGAAATACACTTTACAGAAACGCCTCCAAAATTTAAACCAGATGAGCAAATCACGATTGTGGGGGAGCTAAGTTTGAATCAAGATAATATCGAGCACATGAACTTTATCTTGGAAAAAAGTAAAATAAAAAATGAGTGGACACTGAGGTGATTACTGAAAATCGTGTGCTTCAAAATAGGTATTTATTTGACCAATTTATCCCTTTTGGTTTTATGAATCAGCCCAAAGGGATAAATTGATCGTTGTAGCTTGCCGCCTATTCCCCCAACCTATACCGCACTCCTAAGTAAGCTTCTCGTCCTCTGGTCGGTCCCCAAACGGAGGAGGTGTCAAAGTACGGGCCAAAAGGGTCTTGCCAACTGATAATGGGTTGGTTTTGCCTAAAGTTAAAGATATTCTCACACCCCACATACACCTCAAATTTCTTGAAGTTATAAGTGAATTGAGCATTTGCGACGGTATAAGGTTCTGAAAAATCAGGTCGTTGAAATTCAGCAGGGTTCGATTGGGTATTGGGCAATCGTTGTTTGCCATACCAATGTATATTCATATCAAAATGAAACTTATTGGTTAGCGGAGCATATCCAAAAGTAGTAATTGTCTTGTGTTTAGGATTAAACGGTAGCACTTGCTTGGTTTCCCCATTCATCCGATAGACATCCAAATAATTGTACCCTGTTTTGAACTCAAATCGTTGCCAAATTTTTAAGAACAACTCCGCTTGAAATCCATTGCTGACGCTTTCACCCGTAAAGTTTTGGATATAAGCCTTTGTTGGATCGGTATCATAATCAGGGAAAATTTGGTTTTGAAAATCGGTGCGGTAAAAATCGGCACTCAAATAGCCCGACAGCTTTTGGTCTTTCGTGTCAAATTGTTGCATAATGTTTATGCCGTAATTCAGCGCTTGCTCGGGTTCGAGTTGCTCGGTAAAAATGATGTCTCTTGAACTAGCCATCAAGCCAACATTTTCGCTAAATAGGTTCACCGTTCTCCAGCCCGTTCCAATATTTGCTCGAAGCGTAGTTTTGGGGCGCAGGTTATATTTCAATAGCGTCCTTGGTGTTGCCTTGAATCCAAATTGGTTGTGGTGGTCACCTCTGATTCCAAGAATCCAAGTCAACTTATCATCGAAAAATACCATGGTGTTTTCTACAAAAGCCCCTGTTATATTTTCCAGCCGCTTGTATTCTCCTGCATAAGTTCTTTGCAACGAATTTTCGGTAAAGGAAATGTTTTCGTCCAAATTCAAATACCGATGGCTCACCCCCGCTTTCAAATTATGGTTGTTGTAATTCTGCTCATACTGAACATTTCCATAAAAATTAGCTTGCTGCGCTTGGTAATTGAGCGTTCCAAAGTAAGAATTCTGATCTTGGAAATACCCCGAGGCATACACCGTTATGCTCTGCTCGTCATTGAACCTGTATCCTGTCTTAGTCCAAACCTCAGGCTGATTGATACGGACGGTTTGCCCATACGCATTGGTAGTCCCTTCATCCGTTTCAGGATTAAAAAAGGTCTGCCCGCCTATCCTGTTTTCATTCAGAAAGCGCACACCAATTGTACTGTTCCAGCCCCATTCCCCTTCATTTCCATAGCTCAATTTGTTGAAAACCATGTACCGGGTGAGTAGTGGCAAATCTAAAAAGTCATCGTTGCCTTTGTCCGTTTTGCTGGCAGGCTGCACCGTATGGATGGCAGTAAGATTGCTCCATTTTCCTTTTTTAAAAGCATAGTTGGCGTTCACGTGCTTTTCCATAAAGCTATTGAGGTACACATTGAGCAGTAGCCGTTCAGAATCCTTCGGCGCTTTAGTAATAACATTAATCTGCCCACTAATGCTTTCAAACCCCTGAATTACACTATTCGCCCCTTTTGAAATGTAAATGTTATCCACCAATGTGCCAGGAATACTGCTGATGCCATACGTATAAGTCAGCCCTTGGATCATTGGAAAACCATTAATCAATACTTGGTTATAAACACCCGATAAGCCCAAAATACGAAGCTCCTTGGAGTTGGTAATCACATTGGTGGTTTGGGCATGGACGGTGCTTTGTGTTCCAAAGCACCCCGCCAAATCGCAACAAGCAGCTTTTTGCAGCTCAGTTTGGGTGATTTGCACCGTTTTTATGGGGTTGAGATTTGAAATAACTATCCCCTCTTGTTGCTCTTGCACCACTACTTCTTCAAGGGTTTTGCTTTCCAATAGTTTGAACGCTATCGAAGTTTGAGCGCTCACGTCAATTGTATCGGAAATATGCCCTACATAGCTAGCAACCAGTTTTATAGTAGTATTTTCTCTCGGCAGTTGAAATCCACCCTCGTTGTTGGTAGAGATGCCTATGGTTGTGCCAAGCCAATAGACATTTGCCCCAATCAGGGGTTCTCCAGCGTTGTTGGTCACAGTTCCCGAAATGCTTTGTGCCGAGGCAAAAAAAGGAAACAGTAAACCAACAATGAATATATATATTTTCATTGGTTGAGTCTTTTTAGGAAAGGGGGTTGTCCCAAAAATGAGATACTTTCTTTGGGACAACCCTAATGGTTTACAATTTCACCTTGTAAGGGCGGTCTTTTGGGTTTTCACAACCGGGCGTGTCCTCAATGGCTGCATGAATGGTTTTTTCGGAAACCAAAGCAGGGTCAAATTCCACCTTGAACTTTGAGGTAGCTCCTGTCTTAGCTACTTCACAACTGGTTACGCCTTTTAGCTTTTTGATAGTATCGGAAAGCGTTTCTACGTCATGGGCACAAGTAACTCCTTTCACCGTAATGGTTTTTTTAGCAGTTGATTCTTGCTGAGGTGTACTTGCTGATTGTGAAAAAGCAATGTTTGCAGAGGTAAATAGTATGGCGAAAGCCAAAAGAAATGATTTGAATAATTTCATTTTTCTGATTTTTATTAATGTTTAACAAAAGTGTATTTGCTCTAAAGGAAAAGAGCATGTTGGGAATTGATATGTTGTTAAACAAACTTTGGCGGTTGCCAAAAATCAGAAATGTAATGAGAAGTAAAAGCTAGTTGGTAGCTACAACCTCTTTTTAAAGAAAGCTCTGGTCTAAACAAGTGGTTGATTGTCGCTTCGCTATACACAAATAGCAAACTGCATGAATTGCACACCTTGAAAGGGTTGCACATTTCACCGCTACAATCATCGCTTTGGCTCTCACTTGAATCTTTATCGGGTGTGCAAGTAACATCACAGCAGTCAATTTCTGAGTAGGTTAGCGTTGAACATACCATATCCACCCCTGGCTTTATAGCCAAGAAAGAAATGAATAATGTCAATATAATTGCTGTGATTTTCATCTTACCTTGCAAATATAAGGGTTTCTTATTGAAGTTGTCTAAAGTAAAACCTTTCGCCTGCGAATGGAAGGTTTTGCCCAATACTTCCAGTAGCAACTGTCCGTCCATTTTTCCTTAAATAACTACTCACCTGAAGTTTATTTTGTAAAAAACGCTAAACATTTGGAACTAATCGGATTGAAATTTACTTTTGTAAGTAATTACTCACTTTTATGACGGAGAAACAAGCGAACATATTGAAGGCGGCATTGGAGCTTTTTGCTACCGAAGGCTTTAGTGCAGTAGCAACTAGCAAGATTGCCAAAAGGGCAGGAGTGTCCGAAGGGTTGATTTTCAAGCATTTTGGAAACAAGGAAAAACTACTAGCAGCAGTGTTGGATCAGGGCTACGAGCAGGCGGGAAAACATTTGGCGAATGTATTACTCTCTACCGATCCCAAAGAAGTGATCAGAAAGGCTATTGAACTACCTTTTATGGTAGATAAAGAAGAAAAGGTCTTTTGGAGATTGACTTATTCTTTAAAATGGCAGCAAGATGCTTATGACGAGTCGAGGATGGAACCCTTGAAAATATCTCTCGAAAATGCATTTAAGAAATTAGGATATGAGCAGCCTGAGTTAGAGACTGAATTGTTGTTGGTTTATTTCGACGGGGTAGCAACCAAACTTTTACTGCATAAAGAAAAAGATACGAGCCTGCTGAAAGACTTTATTTTATCAAGGTATAAATTATAAAAAAATTTAACTAAAATAGTAAGTAAGTAATCACTTTTAAAATTAATAAAATGAGTGTACAAAAAGTAGTATTGATTACGGGCGCATCTTCGGGCATAGGAAAAGACACCGCCATCCAGCTGATAAAAGAGGGGCATACCGTTTATGGAGCTGCAAGGCGGGTTGACAAAATGAACGACTTGGTAGAGCTAGGCGGACATGCCCTCGCCATGGACGTGACTGATGAGGCACAAATGAAAGCAGGGGTGGAAAAAATTGTTGCGGAGCAGGGACAGATTGATGTGTTGGTCAATAATGCCGGCTACGCGGTGTATGGGGCAGTCGAAGATATCAGCATTGAAGATGCGAGAAGGCAGTTTGAAGTGAATATATTTGGGTTGGCTGGTCTGACCCAGTTGGTGTTGCCACATATGCGCCAAGCGAAATCGGGGAAAATCATCAATATTTCTTCTATGGGTGGGAAAATGTATACGCCACTCGGAGCTTGGTACCATGCCACCAAACATGCCCTCGAAGGCTGGAGCGATTGCCTGCGACTAGAGCTAAAGCAATTTGGGGTAGATGTGGTGGTCATTGAGCCTGGCGCAATTATCACCGAATTTGGCGATGTGATGTACCAGCCTATGTTGGAACGATCAAAAAATAGCCCGTACGAAAAGATGGCAAAATCAGTAGCCAAATCTACCGATGATATGTACAAAAAAGGCGGAGGCTCGCCTACATCGGTCATTTCCAACCTTATTTCAAAAGCAATTGGTGCGAAGAAACCGAAGACTAGGTATGTAGCGGGCAAGTTTGCCAAACCTATGCTATTTATCCGCAAGTATTTTGGAGATAAGATATTCGATTCAATAATTATGAGCCAAGTAAAATAGACGTATGAAAAATGTACTTATTACAGGAGCAACAGGAATGGTCGGGGCAATTGTGTTGCGTAATTGTCTCGAATCTCCTGAAATAGAAAAGGTTACTTCCATTTCAAGAAAGCCGTTGGGTATTTCCCATCCAAAGCTAGAGGAAGTGGTTCACTCCGATTTCTTAGATTATTCTACTGTGGAACACCATTTCCAAAACCAAGATGCAGCCTATTTTTGCATTGGGGTGTATACAGGGCAAGTGCCTGATAGTACTTTCAAAACTATCACAGTGGATTATACCAAGACATTTGCCGATGTCTTGGTAAAAAATAGTCCGACGGCTACGTTTTGCTTCTTGAGTGGCGCTGGAGCTGACCCTAAAGAGAAGAGTAAAATGTCTTTTGCCCGCTACAAAGGCATGGCAGAAAACTACTTACTGAAATTAGGGTTTGAGCATGTTTTTATTTTCCGCCCGGGCTATATCTACCCAGTGGAAAAACGTAAAGAGCCGAACGTTTCCTATCGCATATTCCGAAGCTTGTACCCCATGCTAAAAGGCTTAATGGCAAATTCATCCATCACTTCCGAAGAACTGGGAAAAGCGATGTTTCAAGCCGGACTTAGTGGGGCGGGTAAAACTATTTTGGAAAACAAGGATATAAAAGAAATTTGAAATTGGGCAAAGATTCAAGTTTTGCTTTACAGGGTTTGAATAAGGTTTGTTATATTTAACAATGTAAAAGAAAAACCTGTTAAATCCTCTATGAAAAATCCTAAGTTGTTTGCTTTCGCAATTGCCCTTTCGGCAGTAGGGCTTTTTATCACCGCACTGTCCAACTCATTGGTTTTTGAGGAAACTATAAAGGTAGAAATCAACGCCCTTGGTGTTTTTTGTATGTTGCTTTTTGTAGCCCAAGTGGCAGTGTTCATTTTTTGGATGAAACAACTTAAGAAAATGTAATCATGGATAGCTTACAGTTAAAATCTGCTTTGATTGTTTCCGATCCACTGCACATGAAAAGAGCTATGGAGATAAGTAGAACAATTGGGGTTAATGGAAAATCTTCTCCTACCCAAACGAGTATGTACCGCTCTTGGAGTACAAAGTTCAGTTTACTTTTGTATGAGTCCTTTTTTTACAATATCGGCTTATTGAGTGAGAGGTATGAATAATAGTTTACAAAATAGAAACCCCCAGCGGGTCAGCGCTGCTGGGGGAAGTAAACATTTTTATAAGAAGAGGAATGTTCAATACCTTATAGGGCTAAAGAATTTATTTCTCCCGTTTGTAATAGGTTACAATGCTAGCCTTTGCCAACGTATTGTTCCAGAGGTAATAGCCAACTACGGCAGGGTTGGTGCTTTCATCAAGTCCTAGTTTTTCGGTTTTCAGCGCATAGACGGTAATGATGTATTGATGTAAACCGTGTCCTTCGGGAGGGCAAGGTCCGCCATATCCTTTGCTTCCATAGTCTGTGATGCTTTGGATTGCCTCTTTGGGTGCTAAGTTGCTCGTGATGTTCCCAGCTCCAGCTACCAATTCGTTGATAGTAGATGGGATATCAAAAACCACCCAATGCCACCATCCGCTGCCCGTCGGAGCGTCAGGATCGTACATGGTTATGGCAAAGCTTTTTGTGCCCTCGGGAGCATTTTCCCACGATAACTGAGGCGATTTATTCTCTCCTGTGCATCCAAATCCATTAAACTCTTCCAGTTTTGTGGCTTCTCCACCTAGTCCATTGCTATAAAGGGTAAAGGTATTCTGTGCTACTGCCAGTGTGGAAAAAGTGAGTAATAAGCCTAGAATCAAATTTGCTTTTTTCATTGTATTTCTGTTTAAATGATACACTGCAAAAGTAATTCTGCCTTACCTCGTGTTAAACTGAGGTTAGTTCAAAAAGTGTTGCTAAAAGCTCAAATGTTCGCGGTACTGCTTTGGGGTTACACCAAATTTGATTTTAAAAGCCTGTATAAAACTAGAAAGGTTTTCATATCCTATTTCTAAATAAATATCTGAAGGTCTTCTCTTTTCTTGTTTCAAAAGGTAGGACGCATACTCCAACCTTCTGTCTTGAAACCATTTTATGGGCGGTTCTGCGTAACATTTCTGGAACTCTCTTTTGAAGGAGGATATACTCATATTAGCTAGGAAAGCGAGTTCCTTTAAAGTCAATTTGTTTAGTTTGTTATTCTCCACCACATTTATGAAGTGCTGGGTTTGGTTATCAGTGAATGTAGTTATAGAGAAAAGAAAATCTGCCCCTTTGGTCTCTACCAAATAGAGCATTATCTCCTCAAATTTTAGCTCCATTAACTTTCTTTGAGTCTTTTGGGGAAGACGTGTGATATCAATTAAGCTTTTTATAAAACCATTGATAAACGCATCATAAGAAAAGGATTGTACAGATTGTGGTTTGGGCTTGGCAACTGGGCGCAATTCAAATTTCCTAATGAATTGTAGTACAGCTTCGTTTGAGAAAAAAAGAAGGATACTTCTGTAGTGTTGGTCCGAGTTTGAGAGCTTTTCGGTCATTAAGCAGTGCCCTGCTTTCATCAAAAGAAACTCTGCATTATTTATTGCCAGCGAAGAATTATCCATGATGACCTCTTTTGTCCCTTTTACCAAAAAACTAAACGTGTTTTTAGTAAGGATGATTTGCTGTTTGGAAATCTCCTGAGAACTGTTGTAATCATAAATGGTAATAGGCGAGGAGTCGTCTACTGTCAATTCTGCTGGTAGGGAGATGATTTTCATATATTGAGTTCTACTGATGCAAAATTCTCTGAACTTACAAGCTGATTTCTAACAACCAATTTGAGCATGAGTTTGTAATAACCAAACTAGTAAAATATGTAGAAAATGTTAAACATTAATTATTTTCTGTTTTAATGTTTGTGTGTGATTAAGCATTAAAACAGAAGGCTTATTACTACATAAACATTAATTGCACTGTTTATTGATGCCTGCAAGGCTTCTTGCCAAAAACAAAACCCCCACCAGCCAAAACTGATGAGGGTTAAATCTATCTCAAAATATATTCTCTACTCCTCGCCCAAGAATGGGTAACGGTAATCTGTTGGAGGAACAAAGGTTTCTTTGATGGTACGTGGGGAAACCCAACGCAAGAGGTTCAAGATAGAACCAGCTTTGTCATTGGTGCCAGATGCTCTTGAACCACCGAAGGGTTGTTGCCCTACCACTGCGCCAGTTGGCTTGTCGTTTATGTAGAAGTTGCCCGCTGCATGGGTCAGTTTTTCTGTAGCCAATTCTATAGCGTACCTGTCTTTAGAGAAAACAGCACCTGTAAGCGCATAAGGGGAAGTATTATTTACGAGGTACAGCGCATCTTCAAACAGCTCTTGGCTATAGACAAAGATTGAAAGCACTGGACCGAAAATCTCCTCACACATGGTGGTATATTGGTTGTCTTCTACTTTTAATACAGTTGGCTCTATGAAGTAGCCCTCCGATTTGTCGTAGCCACCGCCAGCAATCACTTCTACTAGTGGAGATTCCTTTGCCCCGTCTATGTACTTACTTATTTTGTCGAAAGACTTTTCGTCTATCACCGCTGTCATGAAGTTGGTAAAGTTCTCCGGAGAGCCCACTTTAATACTTTCTAAGTCTTCCTGCATGTATTTCTTCACATCTTCCCACAGGTTGCTAGGGATGTAAGCCCTTGAAGCCGCAGAGCATTTTTGCCCTTGGAATTCGAACGCTCCTCTCACCAAAGCGGTAGCCAACTCCTTAGCATCGGCAGATTTATGGGCGATCACGAAGTCCTTTCCACCGGTTTCTCCAACTATACGTGGGTAGGTTTTGTACTTGGCAATGTTTGCGCCTATGGTTTTCCAAAGTGTTTGGAATACGCCTGTGCTGCCCGTAAAGTGCAAGCCTGCAAAGTCAGGATGATTGAAAACAACCTCACCAGCTTCAGGGCCATCAGCGTAGATCAGGTTGATAACACCGGCGGGCACGCCAGCTTCTCTGAATACTTCCATGAGCACTTTGGCGGAATAGATTTGCGTTTTGGCAGGTTTCCACACCACGGTGTTGCCCATCATGGCGGGAGCTGTTGGCAAGTTGCCAGCAATGGCAGTGAAATTGAACGGGGTGATGGCAAAGATGAAACCTTCCAACGGACGGTGCTCTAACCTGTTCCAAACACTTGGTGTAGAGTCAGGTTGCTCTGAGTAAATCTGTGCCATGTAGTGCACATTGAAGCGTAAAAAATCGATCATCTCGCAAGCTGAATCAATTTCTGCTTGGTAGATATTTTTGGACTGCCCCAGCATGGTTGCCGCGTTCATCTTTGCTCGGTAAGGCCCGGCTATCAAATCGGCAGCTTTCAAGAAAATACTTGCTCTTTGTTCCCAAGAGAGCTTTTCCCAAAACTTTCTTGCTCCAAGTGCTGCGTTGATCGCCTGCTCTACGTGCGAGGCATCACCTTCGTGATAATGGCCTAAAGTGAATTTATGCTCGTGTGGAGGAGATATTCTGACTTTATTATCAGTCCGTATTTCCTCACCTCCTATGTACATGGGCACATCCAGTTCTTTCGATTTTAACTCAGCCAAAGCAGCTTTTACCTTTGCTTTTTCAGGACTGCCCGGTGCGTAGCTTAATACGGGTTCATTTTTGGGATTGGGTACTTTATAAATTCCTTTTGGCATGTTGATCTAGTTGTGAGTTTAAAAAAATCATGTGTCTTGAAAAGCTAGCGTATGTTTAATCTTTATGTTTTTTCCGAAGTATTGGTTCAGCACTGAAAATGCTCAGTTTGAGGTATAGATAAATTTTATACATACTCTCTACACATAGGTGCCAGCTTTGGTAGCCACAAAAATAATATATTTTAGAAGGGAAGATGGAAAGAAGGGATTTACTCTGTAGGCTTCAATAAAATCTTTCTTAAAAACTGCATCTTTCCTCTAAACCTGATAAAGCATAGCCTAAAGCTATAGCGTAAAAAATAGCAAAAAACAACTGCTAGTTGTTAATGAAAATTGATAAGAAAGTAAGAATTCGCATTTTTCCTACATAGCTGCCCATGCGTACGTTTTTGGATTATTTCTTTCAAAAAAATCATTTCCTTAAATATTCTTAACAAATTGAAAGCGGGTTATATAGTTAGGAGTTTGAATTTTTTATTTTGAAATTACTTATTAAGTAAGTATATAATTTTTATTTTTTTTCAATAAAAGGGTTAAATTCTGTTTATATGTTTTTTGATGAGGTTTTATAATTTGGGAAACCCTCCTTTTTTTTCACGAGACCAAGGAGACTTACCTGATGACACCCTTTGTTTTATTTACAATTCCCTGCCCTGTTTTTTTTCTATTTCTCTCTTTTATCTAAACATTACTCAAAAAAGGGGCGAAACTTACAAGCACCTGTAATTGACCATTATCTGATAGTTGCAAAACCTAAGTTATAGAGGGGACGAACAAACAAACTGAACTAACGTTATGGTTAATTTAAAAAACAAAACCAGAGGACTACTCATCGCATTGATAGTTCTCACCTTGTCGATTCCACTATTTGGTCAGCGAAATATCCGCAACCTAGAAATCAAACTTGATCAGGAAGTGAGCAAAGCAATTGCCATTCCTGTAGAAAAGAAAGGGGTACTGGTAATGCAGCGCTCAAAAACCAAAACAGCCGATGGCAAAAGAAATGCGTTTTTCAGGCTGTACAACACTGAGCTTTCCGAAGATTGGAAAGTTGCAATCCCAATAGACAAGAAACATGAGTTGAGCCAATACAAATTTGTTGATGGCTTATTATATATGGTGTTCACCGATCCTTGGGCAGACTATATCCAAGTGGTGCGTATCAATCCTGCGGAGTCAGAATCTACTCTTCAAAAGTTTTATACGTTCAAAGGATTGAATTTCTACGATCTAGACATCTTGGGTGATAAGCTCTATTTAGTAGGGGCTATGAAGCGCCAGTCGCTATTGATGATGTTTGACATGGAGTCGAAAGGTACTCGTTTGTTCAATACCCAATTGGGAAATAGCGAATGTGTTATCAAAAGTATTGTAGCGAAAACAGAAGATAATACCATTCACGTGACATTGAACAATCCTGAATTAAAAACACCGCACGTAGCCGTGAGAAGTTTTGACGATTTAGGAAAAATATTGAACGAAATGTTGGTGCATATAGATAAAGATTACCAAGTGTTGGAGTCGGAATTGGTAGATATGGGCGACAAAGGCAAGACTTTGATTGGGACGTATGCTTCTAAAAAGTCGACTGCTGCCGAAGGTATTTTTATCAAAAATGAAAGCTGGGAAGCGGTAAATTATCACCCGATCAAAAGCATTACCGATTTTGTGCCTGAAGCTTATGTAGAGGGCGGTGAGAAGTCAACTAAAAAGGGTGAATTTATAGCCATCAATAAAGTAATGAACGTAAACGGTCAGTTTGTAATGGTAACGGAGTCTTACGACTTGGTATATGACAATGACAATAACCCGCTGACCCATAAGTATGAAGATCCTGAAAGAAGCTTCAACCAAGTGTGGGCAGTAAATGATCTGAGTTACAATAAAGTACCTATGGCGGAATATACCCGCAGGCTTACGGCTGTTGCTGGTTACCAATTGAAATATGCGAGCATGATCAGCTTTAGCGAAAGCGGCAAACTGCTTTGGGGCAAAAACTTGGGCATAGCCGATGAGAATATTTCCAAAGAATATAAGCGCCTTAAGGTGATAAAAGACGATAACAGGGTGAAGTTTTTGAACAACTACAGCGGTGATGTGATGGAGATTGACCTAGAGCAAAAAACGGCTGGAATGGCAAAAGATACTCCTGCTTCGGTAGATAAAGACGGCAACCCGATAGGAAGCGTGGTATTGAGCGCAGCACATTGGTACGACAATTATTATTTGAACATAGAAGTGATGCCAGATAATGTAAGCTCTAGCAAAAAAGGAGCTGTACTGGTAATCAAAAAGGTAAGAGGTTAAGTGTTAGGTTACTTTATATATAAGGCCCGCTGCTGAAAAGTAGCGGGTTTTTTATGTTTTTTAGACATATTTGCCCTTCGTTACTTATTCTAAATAAAACGTGCTTATGATATCCCGAAGGACTGCCGGCAATTCCCTACTGGTAATTTTTGCTTTGCTCTTGCTTTTTCATCTAACCATTTTGGTAGGTATTGTCCCGCATGATATCGTGTGGGCTGGAAAGATAACCTCCCAAGAAGAGCTTGTCCAATTCGAAACTGTTTCCATGCTGATTTTGGTAGTGGCGATTTTGCTAGTAGCCATGAAGCAGGGCTATATCAGGTTTCCACTGAGCGAGCAAATTGGCAAGGTCGGGGTTTGGCTGCTATTTTTCCTTTTTGTTCTGAACAGTATAGGAAACCTTTTCGCCCCAAACCCCATCGAACGCTATGGTTTTGGCTTGCTCACCATCGTCATTGCGCTGCTGTGTTTCCATCTCGCTACAGGCTTTCGTAAAAAGCGGAGGTAGTTTCATGATTGGGTTACTTTCTTCCGCTAAAAAAATATTTCCTTCACAAAAAAATGCGAAACTCTCCATGTTTGAGCAGAATTTAATAAAATTGCACATTCGATAAATCAAAACCCAACAATATCATGTTTGAAGGAACAGCACTTCTCGGATTTATGGCATTTGTATTTATGGTGCCGCCATTGATCATTTCCCTTGTTTTCATGTTAATGGCAGCTGCAAAGCCAGCAGAAGAGGAATAGAAATATAGAGGGCATCCTCACATTTTGCATAAAAAGCAGGTATCAACTTTATTGGTACCTGCTTTTTATATTTTGAGAGTTGACGATTTTACTGGGATAGACCAAATCTGAGCTTCTATTTCAGGTAAAAAACAGAAGTTGAATACTCTTTTAACAAAGATGACTACCCTAATCTGTTCAATAATAAAGTTAATTAACAGACACATTTTTTTTGTTGAAATGCGATAACTTACCATATAAACTGAAATGAAAAGATTTTTTACGCTATCACTTAGCTGTTTTTTGTTTTTTGCAGCTCAAGCTCAAGAAAAAACACTCCAAGAAAAATTAAAATTCACCGCCGATTTCCGCTTTAGGGTAGAAGAAGATTGGGACTCGCGCAAGTCGGACGGTAGCTATCGGGACAACCGGACAAGGTTCAGGTATAGGGCAAGGTTTGGGTTCAACTATCAGCACAACGAGTGGGCAAAAGTGGGGATGCGCATCCGGACAGGGCTGCAAAACCATCAGCAAGATCCGCAACTGACACTCGGCACAGGCTACGAGGAGTTTGGTACGTTGCCCATAGGATTTGAAAAGATATTCTTCCAAGCCAACCACAAATGGCTTACGGCTTGGGCGGGTAAAAATACCTTCCCTTTCGAAAAGCAAAATGAGCTTTTCTGGAGTGATAATGTCTATCCCGAAGGTGTGTATTTTGGTTCGAAGTTTCCAATAGAATCACCAGCAATCGGAAGCATAAAATTGAACATGGGGCATTTTATAGTTAGCTCGGCTGGAAAAGCATTGGCCGACGATAGGTATTTCCAAGGAATACAAGTTGTGACTACGCATTTTGACCAGCGATTGAAGCTTTACCCAAGTTTTTATTATTTCAACCGAATGCCCGATATTCCAGATGATAAAGGGACGTATGAACTCAATTATTCTATCTTCCACCTTGGGGCAAAAATCAAAATAAGCGATAAACCTGCTATTTCGGTCGGGCTAGATTATTACAACAATTTGGAAGACCTAGGGGCGAACGATTCTATTCCTGCTAAGCTCAAAGACCAAAAGCGAGGGCTGGTTGGTAGTCTCATTTTCGGGAACTTTGAAGAAAAAGGTGATTGGACACTAAGGTTGTATTATACCTATTTGGAGCGCTATGCTGCAGTGGATTTTTTGGCTCAAAATGATTGGACTAGGTGGGACTATTCAAATGCAGGTTCGCCGGCAGGAAGGCTAACTAACTTTAAGGGGGTTGAGTTTAAGGCAGGGTACGTGGTCAGCAAAAACTTCAAAGTGAATATGCGCTATTTTGTAGTGGAACAAATTCTTCCTTACGGAGATGCATTGGAAACAGGGAATAGGGTTCGTTTCGACTTAGATATTGGGTTTTAATCTGATATAATCCCACGACATAAAGCGTGTTTGTTACATTTATTGATTTGCCGTCCATATAATTTCTACATCTTTTAGCTGCAAAAAGCGTTAATTCAGATGTTACTTCTTAGAAGCCGTTTTGAAATGTATTTTTTTTGAATGAAAGAAAATATTGGCAGGTTTGGCATGGTTAAGAACCGAAGGCTTTTTACTTTTATTAAAAATAACTTTGAGCTGATAAGTTGGTCAGTTGCTTTGTGCTACCTTGCCTTTAGCAATCCGGATGCGCCTCATTACACCTTGTGTGCATTCAAGTTGGTAGGGTTTGACCACTGCCCAGGTTGTGGAATAGGTCATGCGATAAGTTATGCTTTTAAAGGAGAAATAAAAGCTTCCTTTGCCAGCCACCCGCTTGGCTTGTTTGCCGTAGCGGTGATCCTTTCTAGGATATATATTCTTTCTAAATCAATTACTAAAAAAAGAACTCACTCAGATGAATAGAAAACTGTTGACCAGATTGCCCCAAGCGGAGTCAGAAGAGATGCTTAACCTCGAAATAGCCACCCGTGACCTTTCCGATGAACAAGTGGATACTTTTATCCATATCTACAAAGCAAAGCGAAAAGAGCCGCAGACCATTTTGCTCTTAAATTTGCTGGCTATTGTTGGGGTAGGGGGCATTCACCGTTTTTTGCTCAACCAAGTGGGAATGGGGATTTTGTACCTCCTTACAGGCGGGCTTTGCCTCATAGGGACCATTATAGATGCCATCAACTATAAAAAGCTGACCAACGATTATAATGAAAAAATGATGATGGAAACGTTGTCTATTGTAGAAAGGTCATTTTAGAAAAAGTTTAAGTGGAGGCATGATCTGAATTGTTAGTTTATTTATTAAGTACCTGACCAAAAGAAACCTAAAGAGTTGCGTGTTGAATTTCTTTGCTATTGAAAGCTTTAGTTTAGGCTAAAGCCAAATGTACTTATTTGCTAAACGGGGCTTAAAAGCCCCGCCTATTGAGTCTTTTATCACTAGCAACGGGTTTATTAAGATTGACTTTTTAAGCGACATAATTATTATGTCTAATAGTAGCCTGTGGTTATCTCAACATTGCAAACTATCCCATTTGGAGATTTTATTAGATGTAAAAAGAACCTCGTAAAGGTTCCATTATTGTAGATTTGGCGAAGCAGATGAAAACAACGCCGTAGGTGTTGCAGAATTTGTGTAAAATGTAGGTTTCTGCAACCCCTCACGGGGTTGATAGAATGTTTATGCTAATTACTACAATTAGGAAACCCCTACAGGGTTTTTTCTCTAACCATCTTTACAATAATGACGATTAATTAGTCAATCTTGATTGACTCGTTGTAAATCATGTTAAAAAAACAGCTTTAGCCCAAACTAACTACCAGTTTTACTCCACCGTAAAGTCAATTTCCCTAGCTTCCAGCATGTCTTTCACTTCCTTTTCCTCGGCATAGGTAATGTTGTCTGCAAATTTCAGCACAAAGGGCTTGAACTCGTCTAGGTTCGAAATGGTCAACATCAGGTTGTCCGTCTCCTTTTGGTTGACGAGGTACACCAGTTTTTTTCCACTTTTTCGAACTTGGAGGGTGTAGTAAGGTAGGTTTTTTTCCACAAAAGCAGAGTCGGCTTGGAGCAAAGAATCTACCGCTACGGGGCTATCAGGAGCTTGTGTAACACCTACTTCCTCTTCGGAAAGGCTGTCAGAAACGGCTGCGCTGTTTTCAGAAAGCGAGTCCAATACTTCTTCGGGTTCGGTGGTGGTGGAATCTGTTTCCTCTGCCAAAACAGTATCCGCAGCTCCTAATGCTTCGCGATTCACCGAGTCCATCGGCGCGCCTTCTTCTTGCCCTTCGTCAAGTGAGGTGTTTTTGAAGAAAAGTGCTAAAAACACAGCTAATATCACTGCTAATAATATGGGTACATTTCCTGGTTTCTTAGCCATGGGTTTTCGTAGTTAAACTTTTGCTTACAATTTACTCAACTTTATACTTATTAAGCTTTTGCTGACTGTTACTGGTTTCTAGTTGCTTGTTCCTTGTTTTTCAGTTTGATAAATAAAACCTGTAACCGCAGCGGCGGACCGTCTGAAACGTGCAACCTGAAACCTTGGAAAATATTAAAAGAGGTAAAATAGAAGTTTTGCAGGTACTTAAATTATGACGAATTCCTTATTCCCCAAACTCATCACCTGAAGGCTCAAACGGGTAAAAACCCAAGTCGGCGTAAAATACTTTCCTTGCATTATTTTCCCTCAATTCTATATCTCTATAAAAATCATGCACAGCGGCTTTCCCTGCCGAAATTGCCCCTCGCATCGATTGGTCGGAGTGCCCGAAGGTAAAAAGTACCACATCGCCCAGCTTCATTTCCGAGGTTTTCCTGTCCAAATACGTTTCTTCCAGCCGTGCTTTCAACTGATATTTGAACCCCTCCACCGCTTCGGTAGGAAAGCTTCCAGTTTGCTCGTCCAAATCTTGCAAGCTGATGGAAGTAGGTGCGCCATCTATAAAAATTTCGTTGTTATCGCCTAGGTAAATGCTGACAATGCTGGTGATTGCCTGCAACTCTTTCAACATATACACCTTCTGGATCAGGTTGTTAGGGTCGGAAAGCTCAAGCGATTCTATGTTTTGGGCAAACTGGTCGTAATCGTCCATGGAGAGCAAATTTTCCTCCGCTTTTTTTCGCACTTCCTCAGTTTTTGTACCCAAAAATTCACCCAACTTTTCAGAAACCGTTTTAAGCGAAGAAGCCAGTAATTCCCGTTGCTCTTTCAGTTGCTTTTCGTAGTTCAAAGCCCGCTGCTGCGAAGAGTCGAGGTCGGTACTGAACTCGGCAATCACCTGCTGGAGCGAATCAGCCGTTTGTTGGGCAATCGCCAGCTCTTTCGAGCCCGTTTGCTTTTTATTTACGATGAAGGCAAAAAGCAAGAGCAGAAAAATATCCAAAAGTGGAGTCAGTTCCAGTACACTTCTAATTTTCATAGGTTCAATTATGAGTTCCTGCTGCCAAGTTAAGGTTTTTGAAATAAAAAGGAAGAAGCTAGTCCTTCTATTGCCATAGCAATAAAACTCGTTGGCTAACAGCGGAACGATGGGGTCGTTTTGGACGCCCCCATCGCTGCGGTTCTCAAAAAAAGCTTTTTTTTATCATTAGAAAGCTTTTTGAGACCACGAACCAGAGGTTCGCGCCAGCAATACTGATACCTAATTCAATCACTTACAAAAGTGTTAGATAATAGAAGTCAGAGGGTGGAAATCTAGAATAATCTACCTCATCATCAAACCATCCTATAATCAAATCACCCCATCATCAAAACCTAGCATTCACCCCCAAAGCGATTGACTTTGCCCTTGGATACGGATTAAAATCGTAGCCTCTAAGCAAATTGCTTTGCCCCGCACTGTTCACCTCGGGGTCGTAGCCAGAGTAGTTGGTAAAAAGCAGTGGGTTTTGGAGGGAAAGATAGACCTGAAGGCTGCTAGCCACATTTTTGAGCACTTGGCTGGAAAAATCGTAGGCGAGGGTGACATTGCTTAGGCGGAGGTAGCTTCCGTCTTCCACTTGCCACGACGATTGCAGTTCCGCACCGTTGTTGAGCACCGATGCTCTTGGAATGTCCGTGTTCGGGTTTTCCGCCGTCCATCTGCCCAATACTTCCCGCTGCTGGCTGGCATAGCTGCCCACCGTGGCTATTTGCATGCGGTTCACGTTGCGAATGTCCGCCCCTTCCACGCCGTTGAACAAGAGGCTCAGCGAGAAGTTTTTGTATCCAAATTCTCCGCTAAGGCCATAAATGAAATTGGGGTTAGGGTCGCCGATTACCGCTCGGTCGTCGGCATCAATTTTTCCATCTCCGCTGTGGTCTTTGAAGCGCATGTTGCCCACCACGTCCCCGTCTCGGGTTGGTCCAGCATCTAGCTCGGCTTGGTTGCGGAACACGCCATCGTATTCTAGCTCACGCCATACGCCAATGGGCTGCCCTGGGCTTACCCAACTTCCCGTGGTGTTGAGGTAAAGGGTGTAATTGTCTGCATAAAACGCCCCGCTTTCGCCCAAATCCAACACTTTGTTTCGGTTGAGGGAGAAGTTGCCGCCAATGTTCATGCGGAAGCCCTCGTATTCATACAGCCTATAATTTGCAGTAAATTCAAACCCTTTGTTCTCCAAGCTCCCCGAGTTTTGCACCGCCGTTTTGAAGCCCGAGCTAGAAGGAATGGTCACTTCCAACAGCATGTCAGTGGTTTTGTTTTGGTAATAATCCAGTGTTAGGTCAATTTTTCCACCAAGCAGTTCTACATCAAACCCCGTATTGAACATTGCCGTGGTTTCCCAGCGCAGGTCTGGGTTGGGGATGCGCCCAATCCTTGTTCCCGTTTGCAGGGCATCGTTGAAGGGGTAATTGGCAGGAATAATGTTGGCTTGGGAAAGGTACGGGGCAATTTCTTGGTTGCCCGTGTAGCCATAGCTAATGCGCCATTTCAATAAATCGACCACTTCGCTGTACTCCAAAAACTCTTCGTTGCTAATTTTCCAACCAAAGGCTGCGGAGGGGAAAAACGCCCATTTGTTGTTTGCGCCAAACTTAGATGAGCCGTCCGCCCTGCCCGTGAGAGTGAACAAATAGCGGTCGTCAAAAATATAGTTGAGCCTTCCTACCCACGAAGCCAGCGACCACTTGGCTTTGGAAGTTTGGGGGATTTGCGGATTCGCCCCGCCTTGGAGGAAATCCGCCCCGTTTTGCTCGTTGGCGAAGTCGAACGATTCCACCAAGCGTCCTGTGTTGGTTTGTTCTTGGAGGGTAAAAGCCGTTAACACTTCAAGTTCGTGCTTGCCAAAAAACTTCCTATACGTCAGGATATTTTCGTTGAGCCAAGAGCTGAGGTTTCGGCTGCTTTGGGCTGCCCTGCCGTTAGATGCCGAGCCAAGCAGGGTTTGTTTGGAATGGAAAATCGCCCGTTCGTTGCCGAGTTGGTCTGTGCCAAAACTGGTTTTGAAAGTCAAGCCTTCGGTAATGTTCCACTTGGCAAAAACGGTAGCCAACATCCGCTGGGTGAGCAACTCGTCTTGAGTAAGCCTTGCGGTGGCGAGTGGGTTGTTTGTAGTAGTTCCGTTGGGGACGGGATTTTGCAGGGTGTAGCTCCCGTCGGGGTTGAAAATAGGGACAACGGGCGGCATGGCAACCACTCCGTTCATCACGCCCGAGCTGTTTCCGCCTTGGCTTTCCGACTGGGGCAAATGGCTTTGCGAGTAGCTGTACATCATGTTCAAGCCCAAGGTGACCTTGGAAGAAACATCCGTTTCCACATTGCTCCTAAACGAACCTCTCCAATAATCCGAGCCGAGTAAAATGCCTTGTTGGTTGAAGTAATTTCCCGAAATGTAATACCTCGCTTTTTCATTTCCTCCACTTACCGAAAGGTGGTGGTTGGTCATGGGCGTAGTGCGGAAAAGTTCCTCTTGCCAGTCCGTTCCTGCGCCTTGGAGTTCGGGTTTGGCAAAAATATCGTTGGGGTCATCGCTCACAAAATCAGGCGATTGCCCATCGTTCACAGAAGCCTCGTTGGCAAGTTGGGCAAACTCTTGGGCATTAATCAAATCCAACTTTTTCGCTGGCGACTGCACCGCATAATAGCCGCTATATGAAACTTTTGGTTGTCCATGTATTCCTTTTTTAGTCGTAATCAGCACCACGCCGTTTGCTCCGCGAGAGCCATAAATAGCAGCTGCCGAAGCATCTTTCAGCACTTCTACCGATTCAATATCATTAGGGTTTATCGAAGCCAAGGCATTCACCGCTTGGGAAGGGCGACCCGCATTGGGGGCAGAGCTGCTGGCATTGTCAGAATAAATGGGAAAGCCATCGACCACGTACAAGGGTTCATTTCCTCCTAAAATCGAATTCCCCCCTCTAATCCGCATCGAAATACCACCATTTGGCGCAGAAGAGGAGCGAACCACTTCTACACCTGCAGCTCTTCCCTGCAAACCTTGCTCAAAAGACGAAACTTGTAGGGTATTCAATTCTTCTCCATCAATTTTTGAAATAGCGCCTGTGAATTTGTCCTTGGTCGAATAGCCGTAGCCAATGACCACAACTTCGTAATGGGTATTTACTTCTAGCTTCAATTCAACTTCTATGAAGCTTTGATCTGAGACTATTATATCTTTGTTTTTAAACCCAACATAACTGAATTGCAGTACCGCATTTTGGTTTGAAACTTCGACTTTAAACGCTCCATCTATGTCCGTTGCCGTTCCGTTTTGAGTCCCTTTTTCCAGAATGTTTACCCCTGGCAAAGGCTCGCCGTCTTCCGCAGAAGTCACCTTACCGCTAACGGTAATTTTTTGTGCAAAAAGTTGGGAGGAGAAAAGGAGAAAAAGTGTGATAAACGTTAGGTAGTATTTGTGAGCCATCGAGTATTTGTTTTTGGAGAAAGAATGTGTGGTAGTAATTGTTGAGAATGCCAGACGATAAAGTTGCGTAAAAGTAGTAGGAAAAGGGGAAGATAGAAAGTGGTTGCTTGTTTCTGGTTAAACCAAAAAACGAGTAGTATTTCACTGTCCCAGCCGCTCGGTTGTGCCGAGTGGCAACTATTTTGGTAGCCTCTGGCTACCTTGAGCGGGACGCTCATAAATATTCCTCACTCGGCTAGAGCCGAGCGAGAGTTGTTGTTCTTCGCAGAGTAAAAGAAGTGCCCTTTCCGAAGAGTTTTTCCTCTATAGGGAACTAGAATAATCTGTTACTCATCTAAATCAGAAGACAACCTCTTTTTTAAATCATTAAGCGTTATCAAGTAATTTTGATTAAAAATTGTAATTGATTCTTCTACGGCCATCTCTTCTGGTTTCCATTCTGTTTTATACCAAACATACATAATGTCAATAATTACATCAAGAGACTTTTTAGTGAAAGGCACAAACGAATCTGGTACTTTAATTTTGGAAATACCCTTTTTGAATTTTTTTGGAAGTTCTTGGAAATCTGCAGGTGGGTTATTCAATGAAATAGCCACGACTTCTATCGCCGCCAATGCTTTGTAGATTTTGTCTTCATCTAACACACTTTTCACAGTTAAGGAAGAGTTTATCGTTTCTTTTATCGTCTCAAGTTTATTAGATGACTGCATTAAGTCTACCAACCAGTCACCTGCATGATCATTTTGAAAGTTGCCATTACCCCATGCTCCCATAATTTATAACTATTTTGTGCCATCCTAATTTCTCATTAGTATATCAGCACATTAAAAAATCATCACATCATACATCATCAAATCATCTCATCACAACTTATTTCCCCTCAAAAAATCCTCGATGTTCATCCGCTTTTTGCCCTCAAGCTGAAGCGTTTCCACGTTGATGTAACCATCGGCGCAGCGTAATTGTACAAATGTTTTATTATCGGTCAGGATGGGTTCTGAGCCTTCTTTTCCTACCAGCTTCGTTGCCTTGTAGATTTTGCAGTTTTTCCCATTGAGTGTAGTCCAAGCAGCGGGGTAAGGGGAAAGTCCACGGATAAAATCATAGACTTTTTTGGTGGGCTGGCTGAAATCAATCTCGCAAGTTTCCTTGAAGATTTTTGGTGCTTTTTTGCTAGGGTCAAATTCCTTTTGGGGAAAAGGGTTGATATTGTCCTCGCCGATGGCTTGCACGGTTTTTACCACCAAGCCCGCTCCTTTTTTCATCAATCGCTCGTAGAGCGAGCCAACGTTGTCGTCTTCGTGGATGGGTTCGGTTTCTTGGAAAAGGATGTCTCCTGTGTCTATTTCATGTTTGAGGAAAAAGGTGGTGATTCCCGTTTCGGTTTCCCCGTTCATAATTGCCCAGTTGATGGGGGCTGCTCCTCGGTAATCGGGCAGGAGGGAGGCGTGGAGGTTGAACGTGCCTATTTCGGGCATGTCCCAAACGGCAACGGGCAACATGCGGAACGCTACCACCACTTGCAGGTTGGCATCGTAGCTTTTCAGTTCTTCCAAAAATTCTGGTGACTTCAGGTTGGTAGGTTGGAGTACGGGCAAGTTATGCTTCACCGCTGCTTCTTTCACGGGCGACTCCTTAATTTTCCTTCCTCGCCCAGCAGGCTTATCGGGTGCAGTGATGACCGCCACCACGTTGAATCCGTTTTCAACTAAAGCATCCAGCCCGGGCACGGCAAATTCGGGCGTGCCCATGTATATAATTCGTAGGTCTTTCATTGGTCTTGTAATCTTTCAATCATTAAAAAATGGCACTTTTATTCTTGTGCCTAATTCATGTTTTGCCTGATTGTGGTTACGGGTTACAGACGTTGCGTGTAACGTCTCTACATTTATCGAAAATTTCTAATCATCGCATCATCATATTTATTTCTAACCTCTAGCCTCCAACTTCTAATTCCTAACCTTTAGCATTTCCAAAATATCGTCTAGGTATTCACGGTTGTTGGAGAGCCTTGGTACTTTGTGTTGCCCACCGAGTTTGCCCCGTTTTTTCATCCAATCGTAAAAAGTTCCTTTGGGTACGTGGTGGATGGTAGGTGCTACGAGGGCGATGTCTTGGTAGCGCTTGGCATCGTAGTCGGAGTTTACATCCCGCAATATTTTATCGAGCGATTCATCGAATTTAGTGGTATCATCTGGTGCTTTGTCGAACTCGATGACCCATTCGTGCCCGCCTTTTTTTCCCGCTTCCAAGTAAATTGGACCTGCGGTAAAGTTGGCTACTTGCGCTCCCGTGGTCTTGCTTGCTTCGGTAATGGCTGCTTCGGCATTTTCAATTATCACCTCTTCGCCAAAGGCATTTATGAAATGCTTTGTTCTTCCCGTGATTTTGAAACGGAAAGGTTCTTTAGACGTAAAGCGGATAGTATCGCCAATTTTGTAGCGCCACAGCCCTCCGTTGGTCGAGATCACCATTGCGTAGTTTTTTCCTACTTCCACCTCATCTATCCAAAGCGTTTTAGGGTTTTCTTTTTCAAATTCTTCCATAGGGATGAACTCGTAGAAAACGCCATAGTCTAGCATGAGCAACATCTCGTCAGGCTCGTTGGTGTCTTGCACGCCAAAGAAGCCCTCCGAGGCATTGTATAACTCCAAATAGTGCATGTTGCTGCTCGGGATCAGTTTTTTAAATGTCTCCCTATACGGCTTAAATGCCACTGCACCGTGGGAGAATAGCTCAATATTGGGCCATACTTCGGTGATATCTTTCTTTCCTGTGATCTCTAAAATTCTTTCTAACAAAACGAGCGTCCAAGTAGGTACGCCCGAAATGCTGACAACGTCTTCTTTAATGGTTGCCCGAGCCATCTTTTCTATTTTTTCTTCCCACTTGTCCATAAGGGCTATGTCCAAACCTGGGGTGCGCATGAACTCCGCCCACATCGGTAGGTTTTTCATGATCACCGCCGAAACGTCTCCGTAAAACATATCGGGGTTTTTCTCGCTACGCTGGTAGGTGCCGCCTATCCCTATGTTTTTTCCTGTAAAAAGGTTGGTTTCTGGATTGCGGGTCACGTAGATGGACATCATGTCTTTGCCCGCCTTGTAGTGGCAGTCTTCTAGCGATTCTTCGGTAATGGGGATGAACTTGCTTCGGGCGTTGGTTGTACCCGATGACTTGGAAAACCAAGTGACTTTGGTGGGCCAGAGCAAAAATTGCTCGCCGTGCATCAGCCTGTCTATGTAGGGGAACAGCTCTTCGTAGGTAGAAATAGGTACGCGCTCCTTGAATTTGTCTATCGAATTTATTTCTGAATATCCATATTTTTTTCCCCATTCGGTGTGCCTTGCCGTGCTTACCAAATGATGGAAAACTTGCTCCTGCGCTTCATAGGGTTTCAGCATGAACCGTTCTATTTGGTTCATTCGTCTCCCCATTACCCAATTAAAAAAAGAATTGATAAAAGACATGTGAAAGTATTTCGGTGAACTAATTTTCCAATTTCATAAATAACAATGGCGTACCTGTTTTGACTAACATGATACGCCTAAAGTTGTTTGTTTTTTGGAAGTAGGGGCGAAGTAACGCACCTTCCTTTCGCTGCTAGTCTATTTTTTTTCTAATCGAAGAACTTACGTTTGAATTCGTATTGCGTTCCAAGATACGTCCTTTTTACCAGATCATCCTCTACCAAATCTTCTGGCGTACCGTCTTTCAATATTTTTCCTTCCGAAAGGATGTAGGCACGGCTAGTGATAGAAAGCGTTTCGGTTACGTTGTGGTCGGTGATGAGGATACCGATATTTCGGTGGCGAAGCTTCCAGACAATTCGTTGGATTTCCTCAACGGCAATGGGGTCAACCCCGGCAAAAGGCTCATCGAGCAAGACAAATTTGGGGTCTACGGCCAAGGCTCGGGCTATCTCCGTTCTTCTTCGTTCTCCACCCGAAAGCACCATGCCCTTGTTTTTTCGGACATGTGTGAGGCTAAATTCCTCCAGCAATTCTTCCATTTTCTCAATTTGCTGCTTGCGTGGCATCTTGGTCATTTGCAGCGGGGCAAGGATGTTTTCTTCCACGCTTAGCCCTCTAAACACCGAAGGTTCTTGGGCCAGATAGCCTACGCCCAATTTGGCGCGCTGGTACATGGGCAAGTCGGTAATGTCTTTGTCGTCCAAAAGTACCGTGCCTTTGTTAGGTTTTATAAGTCCAACTATTATGTAAAACGAGGTGGTTTTCCCAGCACCGTTTGGTCCTAATAGCCCAACGATTTCTCCCTGTTCTACTTTTACAGAAACGTCGTTTACCACGGCTCTGCCCTTATATTTTTTGATAAGTCCGTCTCCCCTTAGAATCATATTTATTATCCAAAAGATTAGTTTGGTACAAAATTTTCTTCAAAAATAACATAAAAATATTGGGCGCATTTGCACTTCATCTACAAATGAATCCAATTATGTTTGAGTATAAGACAATTAGTTGATTGACAGTGCTTTTTAAATAATTATAAAAAACGTTAAATGCCTTTTGGGCTCAGCGGTTGTCATTTTTTACATTACTCCAGTTTATTTAACTCCTTGTATAGCACCTCTGTAAACTTTCGTTTTAAAATCATCGTACAGTAGAATTGTTTAAACAAAATAAATAACCATGAGAAAATTCAGCATAGTTAAGTTTTTAATTTTTTCTGTTCTAATCGTGTCTTTGGCTTCGTGTGGAGAATCGGATGTAGAGCAGGAAGGGGATATTGCGAGCACCAATAGTCAAGTAACTTCAGATGAGGTATTTGCAGAGGCTGTTTTCGATGGGGTTGACTTTTCCATAGAAAGTGCCCAGGCAGGGCAAAGAGAGGCGGCTGATCCATGTTTGGATTACAGCTTAAGCGGCTCAGAAGGGGTGTTGGACCTAACGCTCGATTTTGGCAGCGAGCCTTGCGAAGGAGCTGATGGAGTTACCCGCCAAGGAAAAATCCTAGTTACGATCACTGGTGGTGAAAAGTTGGAAGCCGCTAACTCAAAAACTGTAATTACGTTCGACAACTTTTTTGTGGATGGTCATAAAGTAGAAGGAATAAGGACCATAGAGAACCTAGGGTTTGAAGAAGGAACCTTGGTGCTGAAGCAGAAAATTACCATGACCGATGGCAAGATTACGTTGTCTGATGGAAGAACAATTACGCGAAATGCGACTTGGGACAAAACTTGGGATATCTTGAATGGAATTCACAACCTAGAAGGTTCTGCTTCTGGGAAAACAAGGCAGGATATTACTTACCAAAGCGAAGTGACCGAAACGATTGTCAGAAAACGTGAGTGTTTCTTAGAAGGTATTTACTATCCTGTTCAAGGTAAAAAGACTATTGCTGCAAGTAACGGAACTGCTACGGTGGTGAGGGTAGTTGATTTTGGGGATGGAACTTGCGATAAGAAAGTGGTAGTGACCATCAATGGTGAGGATACTGAATTGGAACTTTAAGAGACTACACTGCACATAGGAAACAGCAAAGGCTGCGGGCGTTTATGTCCGCAGCCTTTGCTGTTTTGAGAAATACTTTAACCTGTTGTAGGCTATGGAGGTGCGTGACAACTTACTTACCTTCTTACATTTTTTACCGAAGGGAATTTCATTCTATAATCGTGGTCAACTTTTCCCTTGCTAATATTTAGCAATTTCCCTTTTATCAACCTTTTCTTGAATCCGCTTAGGTAATCGGTGAAAAGAACACCATCAATATGGTCATACTCATGCTGGATAACCCTAGCCTTTAGGCCATCAAACTCTTCTTCGTGTTCTTTCCAGTTTTCATCAAAGTAGCGGAGCTTGATCACTTCGGGTCTTTCTACTTTCTCACGGATACCGGGTATGCTCAAGCAACCTTCTTCGTACTCCCATGGTTCGCCGTCTTCTTCTACCTTTTCTGCGTTGATGAATACCTTTTTGAAGCCTTTTAATGTTTCCTCGTCCATAGGCTCGGCATCTACTACAAACATACGTACGCCCATGCCTATTTGTGGGGCTGCCAACCCTACGCCATTAGCCTCGTACATGGTCTCGAACATATCTTCGGCTAGCTTTTTCACATCTATGTCCCCACCTTTCTCGATCTCTACAGCCTTCTTTTTCAATACGGAATCCCCGTAAGCTACTATTGGATATATCATTTTTATATAATTGATTTTCAGTTTGATTGAAAGCGCAACCAAATTACGCTTCTGCTAAAAATTTTCCCTGCTTTCCATGAACGACTGCAAAATAATAGTCGCGCTTATCATATCAACATTGGCTTTTACCCTTCTGTTTTTTTTCTTCATTCCCCCTCTTACCATTGCATCTTTCGCCATTTTGGACGTAAAACGTTCGTCTATCCAATGGATGGGGATATTTGGGTAGATCTCGCTCAGCTTGTAGACAAAAGATTTTGCAGGCTGGGTAGCATCGGTATCAGAGTTGTCGAGGTTTTTGGGCAAGCCGATTACAAACCCTTCCACGATTTCCTTTGCCAAGTACTCTTTCAAAAAGATCCAAATCTCGTTGGTAGGTACAGTCCCTATCGCCGAGGCAATAATTTGCAGCTCGTCGGTAGCCGCTAGACCTACTCTTTTTTTACCATAATCAATCGCAAGTATCCTTCCCATGTGGCAAAGTTAAGCTACTCTGTAGATTTATTGAAATCTATAAAAACTAAAAAAGCACGCTAGTTGCCTAGCGTGCTTTGGTTGTGAATAATTTAAGGTTCTTTGTTTTATAGCTTATAGCCCAATCTTACACTGAAAGCAGTGCCTGGAGAATAGCTTTCAAAGATCTCATCATTAGTATTATAGCTTTCAGCGACAATTTCTTTTTTATCGTTCAAAATATTTTCAACCTTTATTCCTACACTCAACCTTTCTTGAACCCCAAGTCTTTTATTAGCATTAAAATTGAGACTTTGGAAAGGTACAGCATATACATCTGGTTGTTCTGCAGTACCAACGTAATGTAACGTGCGACCTTGCACATTAAAAAATAAACCTGCATCAAGACCTGATGGTGACTTGTAGCTCAACCCAGCATTAATCAGATAAGGTGCTTGGCCAGCCATATCTCTAGTTTCATCAATTGTTTCCCCATCTCTTTTGCTTTGTACTCTCGCGTCAAATTCGGTTTTATCCATTTTGATTTGAGACTTTACGAAAGTAAAGTTGCCATTAAAGGAAAACCTGTCAAGTACGGGAGAAATAAATTCAAAGTTTTTCCTTAGCTCCAGCTCAATACCTAAAACCTGGCCATCTCCAACGTTTCGTGGCTGAAAGTTGTTGTCAGCTGTTGCAACTCGTACAATTTCAATTGGACGGTCAAAGAATTTTGCAAAACCACTTATTGATATTGTTTGTCCTTTAGCTTGGAACATTTCCCATCGCAAATCAATATTGTCAATATTTGTTGCGGTTAGGTTTCCATCCCAATAAACTGTGGTTTCTCCATTGCTTGTACTTGTGATTTCTGATAGACCACCAAGGAAAACCCTATTGGTAATGGGATCATATATCTGGGCATAAGAAGCCTCTTTAAAAGAAGGACGTGCAATTGTTTTTGCGTAAGATACACGAAGGTTGTGGTTTTCTTTAAGGCTATAAATTAAATTGACCGTAGGGAAAATGTCGAGGTCATCAATCACTTTCTCATTGTCCAACTCTATGGTGCCTTGTTGGTTGATACCAGTATATTGCTGTGTGTATTTTTCCATCCTTACCCCTACTATTGCTTTAAGTAATTCGGCAGGCTGTAGTTCAGATGAAATATAAGCGCCGATATTGGTAATACTTGCATCATACTTATTTGCATTTCTTGGAATAAAAGTAGGTTCATACCTGGTTCCAGTAAACCCATTGCCATCAGAAGGCCATAAGTTTTCTGGTTGGAAAATGATGTTAGGATCATCTTCATTGATATCAACTTGAAAAGGGACTATTTGAAAACTTTCAATATTAAAATCTCTTTGCTTGTCTGTATAAATTCCTCCAAACAGAATTTTAGCATCTCTGCTAAATAATTGAAGTTCTTTCTGTAAGTCTAGTTTTCCAACTATAATCTTCTCATCAAGAGTTCTCCAGATTCGTTCAGGATACCCTACTTCTGACCCAATAGTAAGGTTACCACTATCATTTCTTATTCTGGCAACTCTAACGTCTGGATCGTTCAATGTTGAGCGAGTAGGAGATAATTTCCATTCTATCTTCCAAGTCTTGCTATTATCGTAATGAACCCCATTTAACATTACATTGGTTAATGCTCTTTCTGTATATTCAATATTGTATTGAGAAGCCATGAAGTTTGATCCATTTCTGGAGACGTCTAAGTCAAATAAACCAGATCTAGATTCTCCATTTTGGGTATGTAACACATTAAGGATATACTTAGCGTTTTCACGCTTTAAAGCAATACCTGCTAGCCCACTTAAGTTGACTATTTTTTTTCCTAAGTCACCACTACGATATTCTTGCTGGCTCAAATCATATACTGTACTATCAGAGTTTTTTCGATAAGCTGAATATTCTATATCTTTCAAGTATTCAGTTTCATTGTCATAGTTTAAGGTTAAGTTATAGCCCCAAGTGTTAGCTCCTTTATTAATTTGGTTGCCAAAAGCTAAGCCTGCACCAAAATCCATAAAACTATTATCTCGGAAGGGAGCCATTATTGGATCAAAATCACCTAGTATTTCCTGAAATAGCTGCCCTCTTTCCGTATCTGGCTTGCCAATTACTTCACCGTAAAGGGGGATATCATCGATACCATCAGTAGGTATTATTCTTTTACCGTCATCATATCCTAAAAAATCAGTGCTACTTCCTTCGTTAGTTACAAAATCGTTTTTAAAATGCATGGAAGGGTTATATCCACCACTTAATGATACGCTAAATACTTTTTCCTCTGGAAAGTCTTTGGTACTGATATTCACTACACCACCAGTAAAATCGGCAGGTAGATCGGCAGTAAATGACTTTACTACCATAATATTATTAATTAGGCTTGTTGGGAACATATCCATTTGGATACTATTTCTGTCTGGGTCAAGACCAGGTATATCTACGCCATTGAGCGTTGATTTGGTATACCTATCGCCTAAGCCACGGACATATACATATTTTCCGCCCTCAATCGAAACCCCTGGTACACGTTTTACGGCCGCAGCTGCGTCTCCATCGCCCACTAATGAAAAGTTTGCTGAAGAAATACCATCAAGCAAGTTGGCAGATTTTCTCTTTACGGTAAGAAGGGCTTCTTCCGTATCTTTTAATATTTCAGCAGTAACAACGACCTCATCTAATGTTTCAACGTCTTCTGGCAAACGGATTGTTCCCAATGCATTTACCTCACCTGCTTGCACTTCTACTCCTTCAATCAAGAGGGTCTTATAAGAAATAAAAGATACTCTTAATTTATAAGTCCCTGCATCAGCTTTGATCTCAAAATTTCCGTCAAAGTCGGTGGCCTTACCGTTAGACGTTCCATCAATCACTACGGTAACTCCAAACATTGGCTCACCGGTTGCATCATCAATTACTTTCCCTCTGATGATTCCTTGCGCAAAAATACTTGCCGGCAGCGTTAGCAACCCCACCAGAACGAAAAGCAAACGAAAATTCTTCATAACTCTCACTTTAATAATATTGCTTATACTAAAAAAGCTCGCAAGCTAAAATCACTTGCGAGCACGATATTCTTATTTGGTTAGAACTAAAAATCATTTAGCTCACCTGCAATGAATGTCCATGACCATCCAGCAAATACAGACTTGTCAACACCTGACTTATCAGGAGTAGTTACAGCAGTTGCATCTTGGTCAGTACCACTTTTAAATACTTGATCAAGCGTAATGCCAGTAGGGAGTACAGTTTCAAGGTTGCTCAATAAGATAGAACCATCTACATAGTTTTGCTCTGAACCATCGCTAAAGCTGAAATCACCTCTACCATCACTTAATACTGGATCGGTGAAGTTGAAGAAGTAAATGCTGTCCATGGTTAATTCAACCATAGCTCTCCAGTTACCTAGTTCAGCACCACCTGCTACTATATTTCCATTATCAGTAGCAATATAACCTTTAACAGATCCTTTTCTGATAGTGTGACCCAATGCTGTTCTTTGAGTTCCTTCAGGACCGTCAAGTTCGAAAGCATGGTCTGTATCAGAACCAGCTACGATTGCAAAATTGTAAAGCATACCAATCCAGTCTTGGTCAGTGTCAACAGCATCGTCTCCTGCATTCCAAATTACAGCATTTTTTACATCTACAGTTCCACCGAACCACTCTATTCCGTCATCTTGGTTACCTATAACCTCTACATATTCTATAGTAGTACCAGAGCCAACACCACCTAAAGTGATACCGTTGATCTCGTTACCTTCGCCAATGTTAGTACCACCGTGACGAACAGATATATATTTGATTACACCAGAGTTGTCAGCGGCTTCAGTACCTCCGTAAAGACCATTAGAGTCATCACCAGGTATACCTTCAATTTGTTGCTCTACTCCTTTTGCTGAAGAGATAGGAGCTTTACCCAATACTATCAAACCACCCCACAATCCGTTGATATCAGGATCTAAGTTAGGGCTAGCAATTTGACCAGGCAGGATCTCATCAGCTACTGAAGTAAAGATAATTGGGCTATTAGCCGTGCCTTCAGCCATCAATTTACCACCTCTAGCTACTATAAGAGCAGTAGAATTTGCACCAGTACCAGCCTCACCTTTAATGATAGTACCAGCTTCAATAGTTAATGTAGCACCATCTTCAACTGCAATTCTTCCAGCTAAGCGGTAGATGTTGCCTGAAACCCAAGTCTCATCAGTAGTAATATTAGCATCTACAATGATTACTTCAACAGCATCTTCCAATACTTTAACTAGCATTGAGCGGTTGTCTACTTTATCATTGTTGTCAGTGATTGTAACCTCGATTAACTGCTCACCTTCTGTATCCGAAGAATATGTAACTGTAGCAGTACCTGATGTTTTGCCTACAACTGCAGTCTGGTCAACAGTACCAGCAGAAGCAGTTACTGATTTTACAGTACCTGGTGCCGAAATATCTAATGTAAATACTGCATCACTCCCTGGCTTTACTTCTTTAACAGGAGAGTCAACACTCGCTGAAGGACGGTCGGGGGTAGCTTCATCGTCATCGCTACAACCGATAAGCGCTACTGAAAAAAGTAGAGCTAATAAAATCTTGTTGAATTTGTTCATAAGGAATTGCATTAAGAGTTTTCTTTTTTGAGAAATGTTTAATTTCGAGTGCAAAGAAACGGGGAAGGCTACAATTCCTGTAGTTTTTGCAATTAAGTTATGTTTAATTGACTTATTCTGATATTGAATAAAATGTTAATCAAATTAGGTGTGAGTAGGCATTTTAGTTGTCTTCAAGAAACACCAAAGTAACGTAGGGTTAATATAAATATCCTGTAAAGAGGAGGGTGAAAATGGCTATTGCTAGCCAAACAAGCTGTTTTTAAAGCGATAGACGATAAAAAAAGCCATCCGATGAGGATGGCTTTCATATGTTAATTATAAATATTGACTTGTCTGTTCTTTAAAGTGTGCAACGAAACTTTCTGTTGACATTGCCCCCAAATCTCCTTCTCCTTTCTTCCTTACGGAGATGGTTCCGCTCTCCATTTCCTTCTCACCAATGATGAGCATGTAGGGTAGTTTTTGCACTTCGGCATCCCTAATTTTCCTGCCCACTTTCTCGTCTCGGTTATCAATGTACCCTCTCAGGTCATTTTCTTGGAGTGTGGTGAATATTTCGTCGGCATATTCCCTGTATTTCTCCGACACTGGCAGCACGGCTACTTGGTCGGGCGAGAGCCATAAAGGGAAGTTGCCAGCACAGTTCTCAATCAAAATAGCCACAAAACGCTCCATAGAGCCAAATGGCGCACGGTGGATCATCACTGGGCGGTGCTTTTGGTTGTCAGCTCCCACATATTCCAGCTCAAATCTTTGTGGCAATTGGTAATCTACTTGGATGGTTCCTAGTTGCCATTTCCTGCCTAGCGCATCTTTCACCATAAAGTCGAGCTTAGGTCCGTAGAAAGCAGCCTCTCCATATTCCACTACCGTTTTGAGGTTTTTCTCGTCGGCAGCTTCTTGGATTTCCCTTTCCGCTCTTTCCCACAGTTCGTCGTCGCCTATGTATTTGCTCTTGTTTTCGGGGTCGCGCAAAGAAACTTGGGCGGTGTAGTCACTAAAGCCTAAGGCTTCAAATACGTACATCACCAAATCAATTACTTTTTCAAATTCTATTTTCACCTGCTCGGGGCGGCAGAAAATGTGCGCATCATCTTGCGTAAATCCTCTTACCCTTGTAAGCCCATGAAGCTCGCCACTTTGCTCGTACCTATATACTGTACCGAATTCAGCATAGCGGATAGGCAAGTCTTTGTAAGATCTTGGCTTCGAAGCATAAATCTCACAGTGGTGAGGGCAGTTCATCGGCTTTAGCAAAAATTCCTCGTCCTCATCAGGAGTTTTGATAGGGCGGAAAGAATCTGCACCGTATTTTTCGTAGTGGCCAGAAGTCACATACAATTCTTTGCTACCGATATGGGGTGTAACTACTGGCTGGTAGCCTGCTCTCACTTGCGCCTTGCGGAGGAATTGCTCCAAGCGTTCCCTCAAAATAGTGCCTTTGGGCAACCACAATGGCAAGCCCATTCCCACTTTTTTCGAGAACGTGAAAAGCTCTAGCTCTTTGCCCAGCTTTCGATGGTCACGCTGTTTTGCTTCCTCTAGCAGTTGCAAATATTCTTTTAGCTCCTTCGCTTTTGGAAAAGTGACACCATATATACGTGTCAGCATTTTGTTTTTTTCATCGCCCCTCCAGTAAGCACCTGCCACGTTCATCAGTTTCACCGCTTTTATGAAGCCAGTGTTAGGGATATGCGGGCCACGGCAAAGGTCGGTAAACCCGCCTTGCTTATAAAAAGTGATGCTTCCGTCTTCCAAACCATCCAAAAGGTCGAGCTTGTACTCGTCGTCTTTGTCTTTGAAATACGTCAGTGCTTTGTCTTTTGAGATTTCCTCTCGCTCATATTGATTCTTTTGACGAGCCAACTCCAGCATCTTTGCCTCTATCTTAGGAAAGTCATCTGCCGAGATTTCATGGTCGCCAAAATCTATATCGTAATAAAAACCTGTTTCAATGGCAGGACCAATGCCTAGCTTTATGCCAGGGTACAAAGCTTCCAATGCCTCGGCCATAAGGTGAGCCGAAGAGTGCCAAAAGGTAGATTTACCCTCGCCGTCGTTCCAGGTGAGTAACCTAACGGTGGCA
Source organism: Flammeovirgaceae bacterium SG7u.111 (assembly GCA_034044135.1). NCBI lineage: Bacteria > Pseudomonadati > Bacteroidota > Cytophagia > Cytophagales > Flammeovirgaceae > Flammeovirgaceae bacterium SG7u.111. Next base: position 1,139,806 of record CP139021.1, read on the forward strand.
TCCGTGGTGATAGGGCGTGTGGAATCCCACACTTCGCCGTTTACTTCCGCTGCCAATACATTCCGCGCCAGTCCTTCACTGATACTGAGCGCCACATCGAAGCTAGATACGCCTGCCTCGAACTCCTTCACAGAACCGTCAGGTAAGGTAATCTTGATCATTTGTTTTTGGTTTGATATAGAAAAATAAGGATGGAAGAAACCTGTTTCTCACCATCTTTTTATGAAAAAGCAAATTTTGTGATTTTAATGATGGTATAAAAGCTTTCTGCTAGATTTTAAAGGGAAATGGTTTGGAGTGACGACCTTTTGAAGGTTCTATGTAAAACGTGGTGGTCATTAAATGGTAATGGGCTAGGCAAGCTACTAATTAGGAGGATTTTACCTCTCATCGGCACTCAATTAACAACTTCTCCATAGAAGGTGATTTTATTATTTCAAGAACTTCGTGATGTGGGTTAAATATGTTTATTTACGAAAGTGAAAAAACTATCAATACTTCTGCTTTAGGGATTACCCTAGAAATTTGAAGCTTAAAAATGATAAACTTATGAAACTGGAAATCAACAAAAAAACTATTGAGGTAGATGCTGATCCGCAGATGCCCTTGCTATGGGTGTTGAGGGATTTGTTGGCCATGACAGGTACGAAGTTTGGCTGTGGGAAAGGCTTATGCGGAGCTTGTACCATCCTTCTCGACGGATCTCCTGTGCGCTCATGCTCCACGCCCGCCATAGCCGCCGAAGGAAAAGAACTGACTACAATTGAGGGCGTTGCCGAAGAATATAAGCATGTACAAGATGCATGGGTTGAGCTCAACGTTCCCCAGTGCGGGTATTGCCAGTCTGGGCAGATAATGAGTACCGTTGGTTTGCTCAAGAAAAACGAAAGCCCAAACGATGAAGAAATAGAACAAGCATTGGTAGGGAATATTTGCAGATGTGGAACCTATGGGCGAATCAAAAAAGCGGTAAAACTTTCGGTTCAACTTAAAAACCAATAATCATGGCCTATATAAAAAATATCAGCAGAAGACATTTTGTAGCCAGCCTAGGCTTGGTAGGTGGAGGCTTATTGCTTGGCTGTGACCCCACAACATACTCATCTGAGGCTAGTGATGAGCCTTTGACATACTTCGATCCTAACCTTTTTGTGCAGTTAAGCTCCGATGGAAAAGTGACCATTGTTGCTTCGAGGTCTGAAATGGGACAGGGTGTAAGGACTTCGCTCACAGCTACTATTGCCGACGAAATGGATGCCGATTGGGACTTGGTTTCGGTGAAGCAAGCCCCCGGCGATAAATCTTACGGCAACCAAAATACGGACGGATCGCGAAGCATCAGAACTCGCTTTATGCCTATGAGAAAAATGGGCGCCAGCGCAAGGTTCATGCTGATAGCCGCAGCAGCTAAGATGTGGAAAGTAGATGCAAGCGAATGCCATACGGAAAAGCATCATGTAATCCACTCTAGTGGGAAAAAGGTCTTTTACGGAGATTTGGCTGATAAAGGCATGGTGCTTGATGTGCCCGAAGATGTAAAATTGAAAGATCCTAGCGAGTTCAACTACATAGGAAAAGGACTCAAAAGTATAGATATTCACGATTTTGTTTCGGGAAAGGCTACCTACGGAATAGATGTGAGAGTGCCGGAAATGAAAGTAGCGGCAATAGCGAGGTGTCCCGTCACTTTTGGGAGCGTAAAGTCTTTTGACAAGACCGCTGCACTTCAAGTAACCGGAGTGGAGCAGGTGATTGAAATTCCTAGAGTGGAAACTCCTATGGGAGCTTTGGGGGGGATAGCGGTGATAGCGACCAACACTTGGGCAGCTGAAAAGGGTAAAGCAGCATTGGTGATTGAATGGGACGAAGGCGAAAACAAAGGCTTTACTTCCACCGAATATTTGGAAGAAATTTACACCAATATAAAAAATACTGCAAAGGTCAACAACGAAAAAGGAGATGTGGAACAGGCGTTCAAATCTGCCGATCAGGTACTTGAAAGGAAGTTTACGACGCACCTTTTGGCACATGCGCCCATGGAAGTACCCAATGCGGTGGCATGGGTAAAAGAAGACGGTTCTTGTGAAATTTGGGCTCCTTCGCAAGCTCCACAGGGGGCTAGAAGTGAAGTTGCCAATTTCCTTGGGATTGGCGAGGAAAAAGTGACGGTAAATGTAACCCTGCTTGGCGGTGGTTTTGGAAGGAAGGCAAAGCACGATTTTGTAGTAGAAGCAGCGGCGGTTTCCAAAGCGATCAAAGCTCCGGTGCAAGTAGTTTGGAGTAGGGAAGACGATATTCAGCATAGCTATTACCATTCGTGCAGTGCCCAGTTTCTAAAAGCATCACTCGACAAAGCTGGAAAAGTGACAGGTTGGCTGCACCAAACGGCCTTCCCTTCCATCGCTTCCACCTTTTCTCCAGGTGAAAAGTATGGGGCAAAATGGGAAGTGGGGCAAGGAGCAGGAAATATTCGATACGAAATAGAAAATACAAAAAGTGAAAACGGTGCAGCTCCCGCTCCTGTCCGGATAGGCTGGATGCGCTCTGTTCATCATACCAATCATACCTTTGCATCGAATATTTTTGCCGATGAAATAGCCCACAAGCTCGGAAAAGATCCGCTCGCCCATCGCTTGGAATTGATAGGGAGCGATAGGGTGGAAAATGCTAAAAATCCTTATGCTTACAATTCTAAAAGGCTGAAAAATGTATTGGAAATAGCTGCCAAAAATGCCCAATGGGGTCGGGAGTTACCGCAAGGCCATGGGATGGGGTTGGCTGTAGAATACTGTTTCAACAGCTATGTGGCTTCTGTGGTGGAAGTGGCTGTTGCTGATGGAAAAGTGAAAGTGGTGAAAGCATTTATGGCGATTGACTGCGGGTTGGTAGTAAATCCCGATACGGTGAAAGCCCAAATGGAAGGCTCGGCAGTTTTTGGGACATCCATTGCCCTGCACGGAAAGCTTACGGCAAAAGATGGGGCAATTGAGCAAAGTAATTTTCACGATTATAAAGTAGCTCGTACCAATGAAGCTCCGGAAGTTCAGGTGGAAATAGTAGAAAGTCAAGCGCCTCCAGGTGGGGTAGGTGAACCGGGTTCGCCCATAACCGCCCCCGCTATTTTCAATGCGGTTTTTGATGCTACGAACAAAAGGTTTTACTCTTTCCCTCTTTCAGACCATTCTTTGGTTTAAGGAGCAAACCTTCATATGCTGAAGAGTATTTTTGAAATTTAGGTTTTCCGAAGCCTCGGATCATGAGCAAAAATGCATAGTTTAGGGGAGTGACTTTTCTAGACTGTGCATTTGCACATTAAACTCCACATAACACTTCAAAATACTCTGATATGAATATGAAAGGACTAATTTTATCATTATTTATTCTACATTTTTTAAGCACTGGCTGTACTTCCAAAAAACAGGAGGTCAATGAAGAAGAAGCTCCAAGCCGGAGACCTAATATCATTTATATCTTAGCCGACGACCTTGGCTATGGTGATTTGAGTTGCTACGGGCAGCAAAATTTTTCCACGCTCAATATTGATAAACTGGCGGAAAGAGGAATGAAATTCACCCAGCATTACTCAGGCTCAACGGTGTGTGCGCCATCTAGGTCATCGCTGATGACAGGCTTGCACACGGGGCATACGCCTATTAGAGGAAATAAAGGCTGGAAACCCGAAGGGCAGTGGCCTTTGCCTGCCGAAGCTTTTACGATAGCTGAAATGCTGAAAGAAGCAGGGTATGCAACAGGGGCTTTTGGAAAATGGGGCTTGGGCTTTGTAGATACTGAAGGAGCTCCGCATAACCAAGGTTTCGATGAGTTTTACGGGTATAATTGCCAGAGCCTCGCCCATAATTATTACCCTTTCCACCTGTGGCACAATACAGAGAAGGTCATATTGGAAGGAAATGAGGGTAAGGGAACTGCGGTTTATGCACCCGACCCTACGCACCAACATGCGCTCAAGTTCATGGAAGATAACAAGGATAAGGAGTTTTTTATGTATTACCCAACCGCCATTCCCCATGCCGAGCTGGTCGCTCCTGAAAGCTATATGGAAAAGTACCGTGGGAAATTCTTGCCCGAAAAAGCATATAAAGGTGTAGATGAGGGCGAACGTTACAAAAAAGGCCCTTATGCTTCTCAGGAAGAATCCCATGCCGCTTTTGCTGCGATGGTCAACTACCTCGACGACCAAGTGGGGGAAATTGTAGCTAAGCTCAAAGAGCTTGGGATTGAAGACAACACCATCATCGTGTTTACTTCGGACAATGGGCCACACCTAGAAGGAGGCGCTGATCCCGATTATTTTGACAGTAATGGAATCCTTACTGGGTATAAAAGGGATCTGTATGAAGGGGGAATCCGAGTACCGATGATAGTATGGTGGCCGGAAAAAGTGAAAGCTGGTTCACAAACCGATCACGTTTCAGCATTTTGGGATGTAATGCCTACCGTAGCTGAAATTGTAGGAGTTGAAAAGCCTCAAAACATAGATGGGATTTCCTTTATGCCTACGCTTACTGGTGAGAAAGAGCAAGTGCAACACGAGTATCTGTATTGGGAATTTCACGAAAAAAGAGGAAGGCAAGCATTGCGCCAAGGAGATTGGAAATTGCTTCGATACGATGTAAAAAAATCACCTGGGAAGCCATATGAGCTTTATAATTTGAAGAACGACCCTTCGGAGAAAAATAATTTGGCAGGTGAAAACCCTGAAAAACTCCAAGAGCTTATTGGGCTACTGGAAGGGGCTAGAACCGAATCGGAAGTTTTTTCCTTTAAAGTTACAGATAAATAAAAAGCAAAACCGCTCTCCTCAGTTCGTGGGAAGGGCGGTTTCTATTCAAATTATTCCTTTTTATCTATTCAGCCACTTTTTAAAAGACCCCGAACGCTCTACGCTCACTATCGTATCAAGCTCGTTGGGAGGAGCTGGTAAGAGATTCAATTGCACCCTGCTTTTAGAATAGGCGGTCATTTGCTGGATAGCATCAAAGTTGACTGTGAACTTTCGGTTGATTCGGAAAAATTTATCAGGGTCGAGCACCGTGTCAAGCTTGTTCAGCGTGTAATTGATGATGTACCTGCCATCGCTTTTAGTTACCAAATACACATAGCCATCTTCTCCCATAAAATACGCCACATCATCTACATGGATCGATTTTATACTATCCCTAATGGTTACCATGAACCGCTGCTGGAACTCCGGTTCTTTTTTTTCTGAGATCGTTTTTAAGATATCGCCCAAGTCAACATCTTGAGTTTTCCCCCTCAGTTCTTCAAACTTTTCTATGGCTTTTTCCAGCTCATCTTGGTCCACAGGCTTCAGCAAATAATCGATGCTGTTGTGTTTAAATGCCTTTATTGCATATTGGTCGTACGAGGTGGTGAAAATGATTGGGGTTTTCACCTCTACCGAATCAAAAATTGAAAAACTGTTTCCGTCAGAAAGGTGAATGTCTAGGAAAATGAGCTCAGCTTCCTCGTTGGACTTGAGCCATTCCACAGCCTTTTCCACACTCCCAATTTTCTCTAGCACCTTTATCTCAGGGTTGATTTCCAGCAACATTTCTTCCAAATCGTCGGCTGCTAGTTTCTCGTCTTCTATGATCAATACCTTTAACATATTTCTTTGTATAGGTTTCTAATTACTTGGTAAACTAAATTTCAGTAATTTGTTCAACTTTCGCCTCTTTTTCTTCCTTTTTTAGAGTGCTAGCTTTTTAGTCGTCCTATTGCTGAAGGAGCGCAAATTCCTTGGCAAAATACGTTAGAATGATATCTGCTCCCGCTCTTTTGATGCTCATAAGTGATTCTAACATGGTCTTTTCCCCATCGAGCCAACCTTTTTCAGCTGCCGCTTTTATCATAGCATATTCGCCGCTCACGTTGTAAGCCGAAATGGGCAGCGTCGAATTTTCTTTCAATAATTTAATGATATCGAGGTAAGCCAAGGCAGGTTTTACCATTAGGAAATCTGCCCCTTCATCGGTGTCGAGTTCAGCCTCAATCAGTGCCTCCGTAGCATTTGCCGGATCCATTTGGTAGGTTTTTTTGTCCCCAGCCTTGGGTGCAGAATCGAGCGCGTCGCGGAAAGGTCCATAAAATGCGCTGGCGTACTTGGCCGTGTACGACATGATGGATACATGCTTGAAATTTTCGGCATCCAACCAGCGCCTGATGTACTCAACTCGGCCGTCCATCATATCGGAAGGGCCGATGATATCTGCGCCGGCTTTTGCCTGCTCTAGCGCCATTCTGCCGAGCACTTCCAAGGTCTCATCGTTGAGAATTTCCCCGTCTTTATAAATGCCATCGTGCCCATCGGAACTGTAAGGATCCATGGCGGTATCGGTCATGATACACACGTCTGGCATGGCATCTTTTATTCTTTTAATGGCAGTGAGGTACAGGCCGTCGGGGTTGTAACTTTCCGTGGCGTTCTTATCTTTTTTGCTGTCTGAGATACTTGGGAAAATATCAAAATTATTGATGCCCAGCGACTGGCAAACTTTGATTTCTTCTAACAACAAATCGGTTGAATAACGGTAAATCCCAGGCATGGAAGAAACTTCTTCTTGCACATCTTTCCCTTCTACCAAAAACAGTGGGAAAATCAGATCACTTGTTTTAACATGAGTTTCGGCTACCATCGCCCTGATCGCTGCCGACTTTCTATTTCTTCTTGGTCTTCTTAGCATTGTTACTCTGGTTTCGTCGTTCATTCGTCCAATGAAAGCTAAGGTAAAGAAAAAAGAAGAATAGGGAGGGGTTTCGAAGAGAAATTGAGGGGGAGGAGGGTTGCTGGTTGCTTTTCTAGTACGCGCTTTTAGGGTGAGTTGAAACTATACTTATACTGTTTTATAAGCTTTCGGGATTTAAGTTTATGTTAAAAAATACTTGTAAATGAGCAGCTCTGAAATATTTTTCGAATTTATTATCTTTTGTTGCTTTTTGTGCAAGTTGATTAAATTCATTTCTTTCTTGAGTTTCTTCAAATTCTTTATAGAGATCGTCAATCAATAAATCACCTTGCCAAGGTGTTATTTTATTGTCTCTTAGTTGTGATTCAATATCATTTCTTTTTTCTAAAAGGTCATTCTTTTTGGATTTATAGTTTTTTATTACTCGTTTAATATTGTCAAATTCTTCGTGTGTCATTTTGTTTATTATTTTTTATACAAAGTGTTATTTGGTGTGTTTTATAATGTTCTCTTTTATTTTCAATAATATTCTCTTTTCCTTATACCTTTCATTGAAATTTACATTTTTTTCATTTATAAGAATATCGATAAAACTTGCTGTTATTTCTTTAGGTGGTACTTTTCCTGTTGAAAGCAAAAATATGTCATGATGCAATTCAGTAGCTTTTTTTAAAAAATCCTCCGCTTTTAGGCTATAAATATATTTCCTTGATATGTCAAATTTTGCAGGTGAAATAATTCCAATTTTAATTGAAGAACATTTTGGCGCATTTATATAATCTTCAAGCTTAAATTCATTGTCTAATTTGAACATTGATTGTTTCACTGCTTTTACATGACCATATTTAGAATAAAAGAAAATATAAAAATCGTTTATTATCAACGAATATGGCATTTGTAAAAATGGATTTAGAAAAACCCAGTTTTTTAGGTAGTTGTCAGTTTTTGTAACGTGTAGAATTCCAATGGTTTCCTCATTAATTATGCTGCATTTTTTAGTTATCAATTCTCGTGTCTCCTTAACATTATCACCTAAAGAATTATAAATGATATGTTTAATTCTATTTTCAGATTTTTTATCAATACTGAATGTGCCGAAATTTGCAACTGAGCATCGCCATATTATTGAAAGCCAAAACAATTTAAAAATACAAGTCATTTTTGAGTCTAAACTGGTGCTTTTTATATTGACTTCCAATGCGCTTAATTTATCATAAATATCTATTTTGAAAATAGTTTCTAAATACGAAAGTCTCTTTTCGCAAATAGTACACATCAAGTTATTGATTGTATAATGATTTATATTGTTTTTTCTGTCATCTTCCGTTAGGTCTCTGTCTAATATTTTTTTTACTTTTTCTTCATCAATTTCTCTTCCAAGAAACAAGTCTGTACCTAATGTATCAATACGGTTACTAATAATTTTATCAGAGCGTTTATTTATATTTCCGTCAACAAGCATTGAACGCAGAATGAAATCTGAAATTAAATGAGACCCTTCAAAATCAGCATCATTATTATTACATAACCTACATTTATTCATTGCTTGTTTATTTTTTATGTGTTGGTCAAGCGAGCCTAATAATACAAAATTCTCCAAAAAAATAACAATGTTTTCAAATGGGTTTTACTTATGCGGGAGAGAGGCTTCCACTGTATTGGGGAGGAGTGTTAATCAAGTTAGCCAGAGGCTACAAAAATAGACGCCACTCGGCTGGAGCCGAGCGACATTATAGAGCGTTCTTTTTTAAAACAACCCCTTACAACTCCTTCAAAAAAGCCATGGTATCTACGCCGTCGGCGTAGTCGGTGATGTGGGGAAATTGGGCTTGCCCGAAAACGGTGCTGCCTTCCAGCCAAGCTCCTTCCGATACGATGCACTGGGTTTTTTCTTCAAGCGTAGCCAGCTTTTCTTGTAGTTCTTGTACTGAATCGTAGGTCTCGTAATACAATACCGAAATGGGGGAAACCAAGCTTTCGTTTTCGGTGAGCAAAAGTCCTGCATTGTCTAGGTGTGGAACGCTATTGATGAGGTAAATGGACTTGTTGTAATCGTAATTGTTGGTGTATTTGTGGTTAAAAGTTGCCTCCACTGCCATTTTTTCCAAGGCTTCCATCACTATAGGGAAGTCATAGCCTTTGGGCACGTATAATTTTGAAACATTTCGGCAACCCAAGCCAAAGTAAAGCAACACATCTGAAGCAAGGTTTTTCAAGCTTTCTTTGTTTTCCTCTCCGTTGAGCACCGCAATTGAGGTTCTGTTTTTTCGGATAATGCGGGGATATTTGGCAAAATAAAATTCAAAATGGCGAGCCGTATTGTCGCTTCCCGTCGCTATGATGGCATCAATCTCTTTCAAGTTGTCCACAAAAGCGATTTGCTCGGCAAACGCAGGCTCTATCTCGATCAGCTTTTCCGCCACGAACTTGAGCAAATAGGGGTCTTGGCTGCTCAGCTTGGCACAAAGCTTATGCCCGCTCAATAGCACGCAGATGAAATCGTGCAGGCCTACCATGGGGATATTTCCCGCCATCACCACGCCCACTCTTTTTGGAGCAGTTTCTTCGGGAAGATCATATTCTGTAAGCCATGAAGAAAGTTCGGCTTCATTGAGGTAGGTGCAAAGCCCTTCCAAAGCAGTTTTTACACTTTTCTCAGTAAACCAGCCATTATGAGAGGCGGCACTTAGGCAAACTTCTTCTAGTTCCTCTTCATCGAGGTTGGCAATCTTCTTTCCCAATGCCACAAATGCGGCTATCCTTTGCTTCAAATCCATTTTATGCAAGTATTATGGTCTATTTCTAATCTATAAAAGGAGTGCTGCAAACAGCTATTCCTTTATTTTTTGTAAAATGAACTGCAAATATCGGAATATTCTATTAGCATATCACCTTTAGAAAGAAAAGGGATGGGAAACAAAAAGGAATGTCGTAACTAATTTCTTAGTTCTTAATGGAAAATAATACTACGAATTTAGCGCCTTTGCCCAGCTCACTTTCGCACCATATTTCACCGTTCATGGCTTCTACGTATTTTTTTACGATAGAAAGTCCCAAGCCCGTGGAGGTTTCTCCGCCAGTTGGTTCTGCGCTGAGGCGCTGGAATTTCCCAAACAGTTTTTTCTTATCTTCTGGGCTCAAGCCAGGTCCTTCATCTTTTACTTCTATGCGCAGGCTTTTTGTTGCGGAAGACATTTTTACCCAAATATTGCTGTTGGAAGAGGAGAATTTGACCGCATTGGAAATCAAGTTTTCTACTATTTGCATCAAGTAGCTTCTGTCCAGTTCGGTGCAGCATTCCAAGGTTTCGAGGGATAAGTTTATCCGCTTTGCCTTGGCTTTTTCCCTATAACTTTCCACGGCTTGCCTTAGCACATCTTGCACATCGGTTTGCTCTAGGTGGATGTTGAGGTGGTCTGCTTCAATGGCTTTGAGGTCGAGGATTTTGCCCACCATTTTGTTTATCCGTTCCAGTGATCGGGAGATGAGCCCTAGACTTTGGACTTGGTCTTCATCAAAGTTTTCCGAGTCGGAGCGGAGTAGCTCTGCCATGCTTAGGGCTGAGGAGAGAGGGTTGCGGAGGTCGTGGGCAACAATGCCGATGAGGTGGTTTTTTTCTTCGTTGAGTGCGATTAGTTTCTTGTTATTCTTTTCAATCTCCTCTTTTTGTAGCCCAACCAAATCACGCTGCATGGTGATTTCCTCGTTTTGCCTTTCTAGTTCCTCTTGTTTTTCGCTGAGCTCCTGTGTTCTTTCTGTTACTTTTTCTTCAAGTTCTTTATTTGCTTTGCTTTGCAGTTCCTCGATCTCCATCAGCTTGATTATCAATTCTTTTTGTGCTTGTTCTTTTTGCCCTTTCGTTATCCGCATGCGGTAGCCCAAGCCAAGTGAAAAGACCATGACCTCTAGTACCACACCAACTTGCCCGTAGCCGAGTCCTTCCATAAAAAAGCTTGTAAGGCTGACATATACGCCCACCAAACTGCCAATCCAGAGAAAAGAGGAGCCTATGATTAGGTAATAGGCAAGGCGGTTGCGGGTGCGGGCAAGGTAAATTAGGATGATAAACGCCAAAATGGTAACGCAAACCAGTGAAATTAGCGCGATACTTCCCACAATGTTGATATGGAAAGTGAAGTATAAAATGGAGACTTCAACCAAAACAATTAGCAATAAAACATATTCGCCTATTTTCAGCACTTTGTCCCAAAAAGGAATGAGCTTGGAGGTGTTGAGATAATAACGGATGAACTTGAAATAAAAGATGGGGCTAAGTCCAAAACTCACGGTCCAAGCGTATGCTTCGAACCGTGGAAATTCTCCAAAAAAGTATTCTTTGGAAAAGCCTTTCAGTACGAAAAAGTACAGGGCTACATTGAAAATATAAAGGGAATAATAGAGATACGTTTTGTCTTTAAAGGAAATGAAAACGAAAAAATTGTAGAAAAACATCATGAGCATGAGCCCATAAAAAAGCCCTTCTACCATGTTTCTTCGTTCTATGCGACCATGCCAATTTTCGGTAGGAGTGAGGATGGGTTCTACATAGGGCTGGCGTTTGTTGAAGTTTTCTATTCGCACCCAAACCTTACTTTTTTCGCCATTTTCCAATGAAAAGTGGAAAGCGGTAACTCGCCCAGGTTTCACGCTTCTTTCAGATGCTTTTATATATTGCCCGCCTTTTTGGTGTGTTATCTGTCCATTTTTATCTTCTGTATATACATCTATCTTGTTGTTGAAACCTATGTAAAGCATCATGTTGGCATAGGTACCCGATACGTTTTTTACAGAGAAATTCACCCAATAAACACCGTCTGGGTCGTGGAGTCTGCCATCTTCATAGAAGGGTTGGAAAAGCTCTTTTCCATTGGTGCTTCTTACTTTTTCAAAAGTCATTATTTTGCTTGTGTCTTGGAATACGTGCAGACTTTTGGTAGGCAAATAATAATTCTTTTGGACATCCTTAATTTGAAAAATAGCTTGGGCTACAGAAGGAGTAGGCTGCAACAAGACGAGCAACCAACAGCAAATCCCCCATAAGAGCCACTTATTTTTTATCATTTTGCATCTGTTTCAAAAAAAATACCCTATTTCAGTTTTGGGAGGTTTTAGATCCTTTATAAGATACTGACAATATTTTAGGGTGTAAATCTTAAACTGATTCTATGTTTTTATACACTATTTTCTTTCTTAGAGCTTGTTTGCAGCGATATAGATGTAATTTAAACAAGCTCTTAAATACAGAAGAAGAATGATAGCAAAAATAGTAAGATATATCAAATATGCTTGATTACCATTTGGGGGAAGTACCTGAACTTGATTTTTTTAACATCTTTGCAAAAAAAACACAAATTGAACCATGACTCCCAACCAGTTTGAAGTACTAGCCCGAACGTATTGCGACCACCTTCCCGCCTCTCCAGCCGATGGAGTTTTTTTGGTGGGGCAAACTCCTAGCAACCAAGAGTCTGTTCTCAAAAAAGGTGCTGAACTTGTGAAGAATGGACATGCAAAAAAAATATTATTGCTAGACTGCGGAGCAGTGAGTGGGTATCCTGGAGTAGATGTTTGGTTAGAAGAGCTTAAAGCTTTGGGAATGAGCGATGAGCAGCTAGAGCCTATCCCTCATTCAGATCCGAATATGATCCACACTCGCCTTGAAGCGGGAAGTCTCATGGCACATGCTAAAGCTAAAGAATATCGCTCGATCATTATCTGTTCGCCGTCCTTCCATCAGCCTCGCTCGTTTATGACTGCTATTACCATGGCGCTGGAGGAATATCCAGAGGTGAAAGTTTACAGCCAAGCAGGAGACTATTTGCCTTGGACCGAATCCGCTATCCACTCACAGGGAAAAGCGGCTGGTACTCGGGTAGATATCCTTCATGGGGAACTTGAGCGCATTTATAAATACCAAGGTTTTGGTGATTTAGCTTCTTTTGAAGCGGTGTTGGAATATTTGAATAGGAGAGAGGGATGGCCAAACTAAGAAGCTTAGTTGGTGTACCTTGCTAGTTGCACTTAAATTAATTCTTGGTACTAGTTGCTGGTTTTTCGTTTTACAAAAAAACAGTATGAGGTATTTGTATCTGAGTTTTTAATGCTAAAAAAGGGATTGCGTATTGAGGGCAAGTAGCTAGTATACAGTAACTTTAAACTAAGTTTAGTAAATATCTGAAGTAAATAACTTATCCTACAATGCTCCTAATCTTAGTAAATATCCAAGGCTAACTTCAGTGAAGTCGGCTTGCCCTTGGTTGGCATTTATATGAGCTCCGAGGTAAATGTTATTCCTAGGATTCTTAACTGTGTTTATGGCATAAAACTTCAACCCAAACCGAGTGACAATCCACGTTTTTATCGTTTCCTCAAAGCCGGGGTCGGGCTCATACAGCTCATAATATTTTTTGTAGAAAGGTTTGTAAAGGTTGATTCCTCCTTCGACATCTAGTGAAACCTGTCCGAAAAGGAATTCAGTACCTAAGAAAATATACACATTGGAAGCGCTAGAGCGAGGATTTCCAATGTATTCTTCAGGTTGGTTGTCATTAATATAATCGTAGTAAGATTGATAAAACCGATAGGCTGCACCAGCACTAAGCCTCAGCGAGCTTTTCACTACTTTGCTTCCAGAAGCGACCATGCTGTACACTGCTTTTTTGTCTGTGCCTACAGGACCATCGGCGCCACCTAGTTCGTGCATGCCCAAGCCTGTTCGCAAGGATAGATAGAAGTCTTTGGTTTTTTCCAGCTCAGGCTTTTCGAAGGGTTTGAAATAATGCTCGGAAAGAGGAGAAAGGTAAAATTGGGCAGCAAGGCTTGCAACTGCCGAGTTCATACCGAAGTTGGGGAGCTGTGTGTGCCCATTGGAATGGTGCAAGTAGCTCAGTCCAGCCTTTAGGGAGAAACCGGGGCGAAGGTGGAAAAGGTAATATACTCCGCCTTGGAAAGCCCAGGTAAAACTAGAGCCTATCACAATGTTTTTTAGATTCATTTCGGGGTCGTGATGTTGACTGAAATAGGAGGCTCCCAAGCCAAATTTGAGGTGTAGCGAATTTTTTAGTGATTTGGAAGTCCGAAAAGAGACAAAGGACATCAGGCTTGTTCCCGAACCGAAAACCTCTTTGTTGCCATACACGCTATGAGTGAGCGAAAGCCCAGTGGTGGGGTAGCCATAATAAGCAGCCCATTTGCTTTCGGGGTTATAGTTTATTTTTCCCACACTCAGGACATAGGTTTGTTGGGTGCTTGTTTCGGGAAAGTTGCTGTTGGTAGGCAGAAGTTTTCCCAGCATCAACTCGGGTTGAATAAAAACTGCTGGTTTTGGGTTGTCTTGTCCTACAGTAACTTGTATGGAAATGAAGAACAGAAATAGGTAAATAAATCTCCTCATGGATTGCCCTGATAATTTTGGTGTATGTAGCTTAGAAGCTGTTTTGAAACTAAATTTGAAGTTATGTTTCCAAACAGCTTCTTAGTTTTTTTACAAAAACTAGTTAAATGAAATCGTTCCAGTGTTGAACGTACCGCTGCTTTTACCTACTAATCCATGTTTTCAAACTGGTGTTGCTCCAAGGTGTCGTAACTGACTAGGCTTCCTATAAAATTGTGGAAGGCTGGGCGGATGAACAAGGTTACGCTAATGATCACGATAGAAAGCATGATGGCTACACTGATATTGTTTTTCTTGATTTCTGCTATTTCATCTACACTTGTGGTCGCTTTTATAAATACATAAAAGGTGATGATGAGTAATAAGAAGCAGAATATGAGCGAGATAAAATAGAAAGAAATGAAGTAGCTAAAGGAAATAAACATCATTCGGGGAGTAACTTCCCCGGTTGCAAGTACCATGGTACGTAGGGCGTCTACCGCTGGCATAATACTATTTTCTACCAACAAAAGGGTACAGAAAATAAGCGTTCCTTCAAATACGGATACGGCAATATTGCCTTGCTTCACCATACTGAAAAAATCCACTTTCATGATCAGTTGGTTAATGATTTTGATGGAAAGGTACACCGTGAGTAGCCCGAAGACTAGTGAAAGCATTGTTTCGTAGGAAGAAAAGAGTACGAGATTGGTATCCATATAGTGATTGTTTTTTAGGTTCTTTTGGTATTCATTTCCTAAATATATGCACATCAGGTATTTCTGCAAAAAGGAAAAGAGTTAGTTGGGTAGAAATAAAGCTGGCTGCAAACAAATGTAAACACAACTAAGGGATGAACGAGCAGAAAAGGGAAATCGCATAATGCCGAGGGAGGTGGTTTGTGAAATATGCACCTACCTCAAGCCCAGACCAGCTTTCCAAGTCCCTTTAATGAAATTGTACTTGAGAGTAGAACCCATGGCTAGCCACCAGTATTTGTTCATTTCCACGGCAAAAGAGGGTTGCATGTAACAGTTGATTACGCAACCTTCGCACCCGGGCAGTTTCCCTTCTAGGGCGATGGCTTTTTGTGCTTTTTCGGAATGGAAAAGTTCGTAGAGGTTGTTTTCGATGGGTAGTTCCTCAATGCCCAAGTGGTAGCAAGGTAATACTAATTTATTTTCTGGTGAAATGACAAGGGTGGTGCTTCCTGCCTTGCAAATAGGCTTTTCTATATGGTTTCCCCCATCTTCCCGCAGTTTGATAAAGGCTTGGTTGAGGTACACATTTTTCCGTTTTCCCCATTTTTTCAGTTTCCTGAGTTGGGCAAATGAAAGTCCCGTGCCTGTTTCCACCTCGTTGTATTCGAACACTGGGTTGAGGATGAGTACCAAGTCATTTGGAAGGCAGATATTTTCCCAAACGGGCTGAATTTGATCTATGTTTTCTCCAAAAACGGTGAAGAGGATATCGGGTCGCTCACCAAGAGATTTAGCTTTTCGGATGGATTCGAGCACAAAATCGTAGCAGGCTACGCCCCGCATTTGGTCGTGGTCTTCTTTTTTGGCTGAGTCGAGGGAGAAGTGTAGCATATCAATTTTTCCCCGCAGTTTTTCTGCAAACTTTGGGTAGAGCAGCCCATTGGTGGTGACGGTGGTGAGAAAGCCCAGCTTTTTGGCTATGCCCAGCATTTGGTCAAGCTCTCGGTGGAGTAGGGGCTCACCTCCTGTAAAATCAATAACTTTTACTCCTAGCTTTTTCAGTGCTTTGAGGTTGTTTTCTACCTGCGGAAGCTGCACATAGGGCGAGGGTCGCTCCCAAATATCACAAAACCCACATTTCGCATTGCAGCGGTAGGTAACGTAATAATTGCACAACACAGGGTGGGAAATGAGTCTCATGGTTTAGTGGTAGTCTGGAGCAAAAGTTGTGTTTTTTTATTAGATCTCATCATCCTTTGCCATTTCTCTCACAGCAGAGTCTACAAGTTTTAGCAAAGTAGGGATTCTGTATTCACCGTGCATGTTTTTTACTTTTTCTGCAACCTGATTGGTTTCTATCCCTACAGCCGTTACAAACAAGGGTTTTTCACTTTGTCCCCTGTATATTTCTATCGCTGCTTTACTTCTTTTAAAAGAGTTTTTGGCTACTCCCACAATAGGTGTTTTTTGGTCGAGTGCATCGAACAAATATGAACCTAGTCCCTTATCTTCTTTGCTGGAAAGAAAGCAATAACCATCTATGACAATGAGGGAGGGTAATGTTTCCAGTTCCCCAATAAGCTTGAGCAAGCAAGGAAGTTCCCTTTTGTAAAACTTACCTGATTCATAAGCCTGAGGCTCTTCGTAAATTGTTTTTGCTAAAGATAAAAAGTTAGCATCAGTCCATTTTTCAAAAAGCCCTCCTGCTATGAAAGCTTTTTCCTCCGAATACTGAACATCTAAACAAAGAATCATTTTATAGATTAGAAGTTATATTTCGATTTATTTCTTAGCCTCGTCCAGCTTCTTTTTAGCTTCGGTTATTGCCCTTTTCGCATCCGATTCTTCCTTGGTGTACTTCCACCTGTTATGTGACCATAGCCAGTCCGAAGGAGCTTTTCGGATCATGTCTTCCGTAGCTTTTGCGAATTTCTCTACAATTTCTTGCCCACCTTTTTCATACGGGCCTTCGGCTATTTTTTGAATAAAGATTTCATACTTTCCTCTTTTCAATCTTCTTATTCCAAAAAAGACTACAGGGAAGTTTCCAATCTCCGCTATTTTTTGAGCTCCGGTATAAAACGCAGTTTCCCTACCCAAAAAGTTGATCCAATATTTATCATCGTCTATGCCGGGAGTTTGGTCGGCCACCAAGCCAATCACTTGTGTGTTTTTCCTGTTTTTAATCACATCTCGGAAAGTTAGCTTCATCTCCAGCGGCTGAGCGCCAAACTTGGCTCGCATATCGAAAATGAGCTTATCGAAGGTTTTGTTGGAGAGGGTTTTATAAACAGGTTTGAGAACTTCTCCTTGAAAGAGGGCACTAGTGCCCAGGTTTACCCATTCCCAGTTGGTTTGGTGGCTCAGCACTGCCACTACAGGCTGGTTGTTTTTCAAGTAATCACCCATGGCTTCCTTGTTCACAAGGCTTACCCGCTTCAGGAAATCTTCCCTAGAAATGGTAAAAGACTTTAGAATCTCGACAATGGTGTCGGAAAAATTGCGGTAAAAACCTTTGACTATTTGAGCGACTTCTTCCTCGTTCTTTTCGGGAAAGCACTTGCTTATATTGTCCCAAACTACATCCCTTCTATATTTGATCACCCGATAAGCAATGAAATTAAGAAAATCTGCCAGTAAGTAGAGTACGGGAAAAGGAAGTCGTGAAAGAAGCTTTAATAAAAATACCATGTTGTTGTTGGTTTGGAATAAGCACCAGTGCTATTTGTTAAAACAACATTGGTGTTGACAAGCAGTGCTTTATTGAAAAATAGGTACTACTTATTTTTGATCAAGCACTTAATCTGCAAAAATAGGCAGGATTATCGGAAAAGTGGGAATAATCTACTCTTCTGGTAGCCATTCTACGTTGAGCACCTTTGCATTTATACCCACTTCCCCAAAAAACTCTAGCCACTGGAGCTGCTGTGGAGAGAGCGAATCGGTCGGAGATTTTACCTCAATAAACTCATATCCTGCAGCATCCCACACAAAAAGGTCGGGAAAGCCTTTGGTATGTTCGCTTGGGTTGTGGGCAATTTCCAGCATTACCTTTTTGAGCGGATCCGCTGGGACTTTGCTGGTGAGCGTGTCCAACAGCGTAGGTAGCTCATCAAACCAATGGACAAAAGGGTTCATGATCCCGTTTTTTTCCTCAAATGTTTTGTCCAAGTATTCCTTAAGCCGCTTGGGCTTGTCTAAAATTTTGAGCTGCTTGTGGAGTTGGGATTCTCGCTTGGCAAAAAACTCAGGTTTCCGCAGGTCGGAAGGACCTCGTTGGAATGGGTTATGGATGGTTTCAGGGTCGCCTTTGAAAATCACATCCCAGAAAAGCATTCCGAACAGTCCTCTCCATAAGATGTTTTCCACCCAAGCCCCTTCTTTTTCTTGGGTATAAAAATAATCGAGCACGCCTATTTCAACTTGGTATTGGAAGGAAATAGGGATGGAAATCTTATCGGCTTCTTTTTGGAAAATGGTGGTGCTTTTGAGTCGTTTTTTCTTTTGGATGCGGTTGGAAAAATCGATAGCAAAATAGCGTTCATCGGCATTGTTGGCATCTTGCATCATGGTTTGGCAGAGCTTAAGTGCGGCTTCTGTTTCGCCTGTGGCGTGGAGTAGGCGGGCTTGTCGCTCACGTGAAGGCGGTTTGTCGGTAGTTTGGTAAATCCGCAAGGCTTGTTGAGGCATGGTTTGCCTTTCGAAAAACCTTCCCATTTTCAGCACCAGCCTATCAAGTACGCGCTGTGCTGGCTCGGTAAGTTCTTGAAGGTTAAGCAGCCAAGCATCTAGCTCGGCGTATAGCTCTTCTGGCTCAACTTCCTCCCGCATTTCCCTAAAATATTGGTAGAGCTTGGTGAGGGCGAGCTTTTCCTCGGCTTCTTTTCTCGAACCAAAATATGCAGACATTTGGCTCTCATCGAAATACTCAAACTTTACGTGCCCGATGTCTCGGACCACAAAGCGAGTCATGTCTGTATAGAGGTTGCCAAAATATAAAAAGCGAAGCATTTCTGTTTCTTCTTCAAAGCCCTGCATCACCATAAGTTCCTCTTTGCCTAGGCGGGGAAAGAGCGTCGTAATATCGGTTTTTTCAGCTAAAAGACTTACCAAATCGGGCTTTTTCAACTGCTTTATTCCTTTTGTATCTAAGGCTTTTACCTCAGGAAAGGCTAGGAGTTCGGCTTTGCTGAATACCTCAAAAACTTCCATGGAAAGCTCGGGAGGGGTGTTTTCTAGAGGAAGGGCGAAGCTTTGGGAAAGTAGCAGTTCTAGTTTGGCAGGGATGTTTTCAATTTCGGGATAACTGAATTTTTTGATCCTAAAAAAACGCCCTCGGCGATTGAGCATGCGCAGAAAAAGGCAGCGAGCATCTTCGGGTAGGTTTCTGAATGATTGGATGAAATATTGTTCTCCTTCGCTGAGCAATTCGGGGCATTTTGCTTCCAAAAAGCACAACATTTCCTCGTAGTAAGTGAGGTAGTATTTGGGAGGGAGTTCTATTTCAGCCAATTTGATTTATTTTTTATTCCAGTTTGCACAAAAAAAGCAGAGCTAAATATAGCCCTGCTCCATGAAATAGTGAAGACTCACGCAAATAGTTTTTAAGCGGATTATTTAGGCGCTTTTGCGTTCACCATATAACCTTCTGCAAAGAACCTGTATTGGTCAAATACAGACCTTACAGCTCTTTTGAGGTAACGATCATTGTCAAATTCTTTGTTGCCAAATACACCGGCGGCATATCCTTGCCAAATCACTTTTCTTTTCTTCCTGTCGTGAAGGAGGACGAGCAAAGTTCCTCTTTTGAGGTCGTATTCTACAGGATTGTATTCTTCTTCTTCATTTTCTGTACGAGCCCATGCCTCAATGTTGGGTTGGCTATAGCCCATGAATTCGAAATCGTCGAAGAAAATCCTATAAGAAACCAACAAATTCGGTTTGCTGTCGGACCTTTTGTAGCCTTGTAGCTTCATTCGGTAACTTATAGCATCTTCAATAATACTATTGTAAATAGATGGGTCTTTGTCGGCGTCAGCTTGTTTAACAAACGTGTACGTTTTGTACTTTTTGAACTTTCCACTGTAACTGTAGTCCGATTCTATTAGATAATCCTTAGAGCTGGAGCAGCTAAATGAAAAAAGAACGATAAAAATGTAAATTGGTAGTAAACCACTTAGCTTCATAGTTTTAAATGTTTTAAGAATTTTGATGACCAAAATATCCAAGTAAAAAAGAGTATAATATGCCGAAAACAGATATATTATCTATTTTCTATGTATAGCATCTCGAATAGCATCGAGATGGAACATGTTCACAAATGAAGAAGTGTTGTTGGTGTTTAGTTGTAAATCAACCGAGGGTCGATTTGGTAGTTTTATGTGAAACAGTACTTGTACTGTTATGTGAGTTAGGGGTAATTAAGTGTCAGGATAGTAAGACTTTAGATAGACCAGAAGCTATAAAGTCAGGTGGAGAACACGATTGGTCGTGAATTGGTAATTATTAGTTGAGTATACTTTGAAGATAATCAGATTTTTAAGATAAATGTTCAAAAAATGGTATTTTTTTTCTGAATATGCCAATAAACTTGCTAGGATATTGGATATGTTATAATCATAATAGGGATTTTTCAATATTTTCCCATTTGTATTTTTTCATGAAAAAGGCATTGTGTATGCTTCATGCTATAATAGTTAGAGAGCAGAGCTAGATTATATGTATTTTTGGGGTTCATTTTTAACTTGAGTTTACTGTGATAGAAATAGGAAAATATAACGATCTGAAAGTACTGAGAGAATCGGGTGACGGTTTGGTGTTGGGCGATGGAATGGGTACGGAAGTGTATTTGCCCCAAAAGCACTGTCCCGAGCGAGTAACAGCTTCGCTCAATGTGTTTGTGTACCAAGACAATGAAGGGAAAAAAGTAGCGACAACAGAAACTCCAAAAATTTTGGTGGATGAATTTGCCCTGCTACAAGTGGTAGATGTGACTGATTTTGGAGCATTTTTGGATTGGGGGATGGAAAAAGATTTACTAGTGCCTCTTAAAGAGCAGCAATCCGATATGCTCAAGGGTCGGTGGTACATTGTGTTCATGGATGTAGACCAAGAAACAGGTAAACTTTACGCTTCGAGCAGATTGGATTCTCTTTTGCAAAATTTTGTAATCAATGTAGAAGAAGGGGAGGAGGTAGATCTGATGGTGATGAGAGAAAGTGGCTTGGGCTACGAAGTGATCGTGAATAATGAGCACAAGGGCTTGGTGTATAAAAATGAGGTATTCAAAGATTTGAATGTGGGTGAAAGGTTGAGGGGATATGTGAAAACGATACGGGAAGATAAAAAGTTGGATATCAGTATTCAACCTCTTGGTTATCGTAATTTTATAGATGCTAATACTGAACTTGTTTATACAAAGCTTCAAGAAAATCAAGGCTTTTTACCCATCACCGACAAAAGCTCTCCCGATGAAATTTATGCCCTGTTCGGCATAAGTAAAAAAGCGTTTAAAAAAGCTATTGGCGCTTTGTACAAAGATCGGAAAATAGAGCTCCATCCTGATGGAATTAAGCTTGTATAAAGCTGTTGGGAATAACTCAGTTTCCTAAAAGAATGAAGCCCCTTGGTACACCTGAGGGGCTTCATTCTTTTTATCAATAGATCATAAGTAGATTTATTTTCCTACCAATCTGGCTTGCCATTGTCTCTTTTCTTGGACTTCCTTTTCATTTGCTGGTAGTACTGAACTTCGTTGTTCCTCATTGCCTCCAAAATCATCTTAGCCATCTCCTCTGTCATTTTTATCTCATCCAGCCTTTGTTCTTTCATTTGTTGCTGGTCTTGCTCCTGCTGCGACTGCTCCTCTTGCTCGCCTTCCTGTTGCTGAGGATCTTGAGGTTGTTCTTGCTCCTGCTGTTCCTCTCCTTGTTCTTGGCTTTGTTCGCCTTCTTCTTGGTTTTGCTGTTGCTGTTCTTGCTCCTGTTGCTCTTGTTCCTGCTCCTGTTGTTGCTGATCTTTGTTTTGCTGCTCTTGCTGATCCTTTTGTTCCTGCTCTTGGTCTTTCTTCTGCTCCTCTTGATCTTTTTTGTCTTTTTTCTGGTCTTTATCCTGCTTTTGTTCCTGCTCTTCCGAGAGTTTCTTTACCAGTTCGTAATTATACCTTGCCTCCTCATTTGCAGGGTTTGCTTTTAGGGCTTCCTTAAATCGAGAAAGGGCTTCTTTGTATTTTTGTTTTTCAGCAAGTATTACCCCCACTTGTTGGTTGGCTACCGAACGAAGTTCTTTAATGTCGCTTTGGGCAATTTCGCTATACTTAGAAGCAGCTTCTTCTGTTTTTCCTGTTTTGTAATAGCTATGGGCAAGGTTGAGGGTTATGTGCGGATCGGTTACTTCTAGTGTGTCTAGCAAATATTGGTAATGCGCTGCCGCTTCTTCAAATTCTTGATTCAGGTATGCCGTTTCAGCCTTCTTTTTATAATCATTGACTTTTGCGACATCATCAGGACCGCCTCCCATCATTGCTGCCGAGAAAAATAAAAGCAAAAACTGTTTTATCATTATGCTGTGACTTTGTTGATGATTAGATCAAATTTTTAAACACGCTCTTAAGATAACCAAGCAAGCCGTCGGATCGGCTAGATTTTAACAATTTTAACAGTGATGAGCAGGTCTAATACAATCAGCACCAGTGCCGCGATTAGGAAATAGTAATACCTGTTTGCCGAAGCATCTACCTGCCTGGCATTACGGAATTCCCCCTCTATATCGTCGATGGCGGCAATCATTTTTGGGACATCATTTTTCTTATCGCTAACCTCAAAATACTTTCCCCCTGTAAGAGAAGTAAGTTTTTTAAGGGATGCGTCGTTCAAGGTTGTAACAACGTCTTCTCCTTCCTTATTGCGCTTAAACCGATACCCTTGGGGTATTTTACTTCCTTTTTTGGTCCCAATACCCAAGGCAAAAAGTCGGATGCCTTTCTCTTTTATCTCTTTGGCAATGGAGATAGTTTCATCACCAAAGTCTTCCCCATCACTTACCAAGATCACAATTTTAGATTGCTGTTGGGTAACTGATTCCTCATCTGATTTGATATGTTTTTTGAGGGCAATGTCAAGGGCAGGGGAGAAGTCTGTGCCCGAAGAAGAAACCAAACCAGTGTTCATGGTTTCTATGAAGACCATCAGGGCGTTTTGATCGTAGGTAAGCGGACATTGCAAAAAGGCATCGGAAGAAAATATGATCAGACCTACTCTGTCCGAGCTAAACGCATTTACCAAATTCTTCAATTCAAATTTGGCTTTCTCTAAGCGAGAAGGCTGTACGTCATCGGCATCCATAGAAAGCGAAAGGTCCATCAATACATAAATATCCTTTCCAATGGTCTTTACCTCTTTTCTCGATTCGCCTATAGAAGGACCCAAAAGGCAAAATATCATTAAGAAAAAATACAAGCTGCGGATGATAAGTTTGGATAGTAAACCTCCCGCTCTGCTTTTCACCTTTCTTGCCACTCTGTAAGTCCTGATAATAAACACAGCGTAGAGGAGAACAAATAAAGCAATAAGTGCGACGTCTATAAATCCGATATTTCTATAAAAAACAAAATCCATAAATTTTCAGAGCTATAACTATTGTGTCAAAAGTCTTTCTACCTTTTTTTAGTATAAAAATATAGATCAAGTACAAAAATGACCTTTGCTATACCAAACAAAAATATACAAAGAGGTGGATTAAAACTAAGTTGATTTTTTTTTTGAATTGCAAAGTATTGACTCCCAATATAGTTAGCTAATTTTTTTATCTTTATTTAACATTTTAGCGAAATTAGGTTTGGATTATAGGGATTAATGCCTTTATATTTGCATCACTTTTCGCAGGAAGGGTAATCAAAATAGGCACAGGAGAGTTGCCTGAGTGGTTAAAGGAGCAGTTTGCTAAACTGTCGACGGGAAACTGTCGCGTGGGTTCGAATCCCACACTCTCCGCAAAGGTTTGGCGTAACAAAACCAAAAGTTCTTTTAATTGAAACACACGTTCGGGGTGTGGCGCAGTCCGGTTAGCGTACCTGCTTTGGGAGCAGGGGGTCGCAGGTTCGAATCCTGCCACCCCGACATAGAGAGTTAAAAGCACGCTTTTAACTCTCTTTCTTTTAATACACTTTTCACTAAGTGTGGAGGGTCTTGTAGCTCAACTGGATAGAGCAACTGCCTTCTAAGCAGTAGGTTCCAGGTTCGAGTCCTGGCAGGATCACAAACATTGAATAACAGCACAACACAACCCATAGCACATTCGAGTTATGGGTTTTTTTATGTTTTAACATTTCTAAATATCCCCCTCCTTTTTGAATTGTCTACCGTCTATTTGTAGGAAACAAACTAACTACAAAGATGACTCATACAAGTATCAGCTTTAGATTTAGGAATTCGAGTTCAAAAAAAGAACATGGAATTATTTATGCAAGGGTTACAATTAATGGTGTACGCTCAACCGATTTTACAACTGGCATCACTACAACAAAAAACAAATGGATCAATCGATACCAAAATGGATTGGGTCTAAAACTGGAAAAAATAAAATCCGAATTGCTAGAAGCGTCGGCAACAGCAAATCACCAAGTAGATTTAGTTAAGCATACTTGGAAAAAAGGAAATATACCTACTACCCTTGTAGAAATAGGTGAGCAATTACTTGCGCAAAAAGGTATCAACCCTAACATTTCTGTAGGTACCTACAGGGCAAATAAGGCAAAATTGAATAACCTAATCTTATTTGATTCAATTACACCTATTAAAGATATCGACGAAGATTGGGGATATTCTTATATGGAATGGTGCATGTCTAAAAAAGGGTTTTCTAGAAACCATTCACTAAAACAAGTCCAATTCGTAAAACATATTCTAAAATATGCAAAGAGAAAGAAAATAATATCAATGAATGGACTAGAAGATTTTTATTTTGGTTTTGATCCAGGGAAGATAGTTTTTCTCAACACTGAAGAAATTAAAATTATAGAGAGTGCTAAATTTGCTTCCCGAAATCTAAATACTGTTCTTGATACATTTATCTTTCAATTCCACACTGGGCTGTCATATGAAGGGTTATATAAGTTTCAAAAGGACAAAGTAATTACAAAAATACAAGGGAAAGCCTGTATTTTAGATTATAGGCAAAAATCAGAAGTACATTACTTTATTCCTTTAGAAAAAAAAGCGATCGAGATTCTCGCAAAATACCCTCAAGGCCTCAAAGTTTTTTGTAATGCTTATTACAATCGCATATTGAAAGAGATCGCTATGATACTGAGCATTGACAAAAGGCTTACAACCCATGTTGCCCGCAAGACTGCTGGAATGAGATGGCTTGATATGGGGTACTCAATCGAATCAGTCTCACTAATGTTAGGACATAAAGATATCAAAACAACCCAGTGCTGGTATGCAAGGGTGATGCCAGAAAGGGTGTTAAGAGAAACTGAAGAAATTCACTTGAAAAAATCCTATGCTTAATCACTTTACCGGTTTGGGATCATGAAAGGTCAGTGACTTATCAATATTTTAGGGTTAATTTTTAACCCAAAGAAGCTTTCAAGACAAAGGCATCCTTTTTTGTAACCATTAAGTTATATTTGAGCAACTAAAAATATATAATTTTTAGTTTAACTATTACTGGAAACGCACGGCAGGTAGCTAGTGCGTTTTTTTATGGGCAAAAATGAACTCAAGTATTTTTGCCCATAAAAACTAATTTTGGATTCCCAAACCTAAGTCAAGTCCTATTTGAACCAAAAATGGAAAACATCATAACAAACTAAAATTATGCCATTAAAAAAAATAAAATAATTTTTACAAGAATAAATAGTACTTTATTAATATTTGAATTATTCACCTTGATACCATACCACATACCTTGCACCACCATTTTTAGTGATATTTCATGGGCGCTCCCCCTCAACAACCAAAAAAGTGGCCTAGCCCAAATTAAAACAAAGTAAAATACGATAAATATCACATATGTAAGATATCCCGCCACATATTCAAATTGCCAAAACCCGGCTTACCAACAAGTTTTTTTTGATGCAATTGCAGGTTATTATTGCGTTGTACTAGCAAACAACACTCATAGCAAACAATAATAAATATGACTTTTTATAACTACTACCCAAGAGTCCCCCTCGTCCAAATCGACCTATCACCGACTAAATACTTACCGACACTAATGGAAATACCCTTGGGATCTTTATTATAGACACCTAATCTAAAAATACTGCATAAACAAAAACAACAACACTTGCTTTTGGCAAGACAGGAGACCTATGTCCTATTTAAACAAACAACAAACTTCAATACAAACCAAGATGCAACTAAGGAAACTGATACCGATGTTCCTAGGGCTATTTTTGGCTGCAAATGCATCCTATGCCCAATCTTCGCCCAAGGCCTATTATGCCATAAAAGATGGGGGCTGGTCAGAGCCCAGCACATGGTCTGAGACAGTAAACGGCCCTGCCGCGACAAGTTACCCACAAGGACAAGACAACGTGTCCATATCAGGGTACAATGTCACGATCGCCCCAGGCCTCAATATCACATGTGGGACAATCACCTTGGGAGACTATAATAACTTTCCTGGGATCCTAACAATAAACAGTTCATTGTTGACAGTCTACGGGAAAGTTCTTCTAAAGAAAAACGACCCATTGGTCAACGGGACAAAAATCAATATAACCAACAACGGGAACATCTTGGTTGAAGAAAAGACCGACGTGATCATAGACATAACCCCCCCCTCCGCGCCCTCGGAATTCGCCGTGGCGACCAAGACCTCTACCAGCGTATCGCTCCAGTGGGGCGCCTCCACGGACAACGTGGGCGTCACCTCGTACAGCATCGACATAGCGGGAGGGGGCTCCTCATGGACGGAGGACGGCATCCCCGGCACCTCTACCGCTCATACCGTGGTGGGCTTGTCACCAGATACGGAGTATATCTTCACGGTCAAGGCGCACGACGAAGCGGGCAACGAGTCTGAGGAGAACCCCCAGGTGACCGAGACGACCGACCCTGCGCCCGTCGCATCCTTCTACAGGGGGATCAACCTCGGCGGTGGCGGCTCGGTGACGATAGGTGGCAACACCTTCGACCCAGGGTATGCGGACAACGTGGCGTACACGGGCGCGGAGTACAACCTCAACTGGATACCGTGGGACGACGCGCCGACAGACCCGGCGGAGAGAGAGCTAATCGACAGGGCGGTCGCCGGGGACGGCGCGTCCGTGACCCTCACCAGCGTGCCCAACGGCACCTATGAGGTATACCTCTACCTTGTGGAATGGGAATCCGGGACCAAGGTACTAGACATCACGATCAACGGCCAGCTGGTCGAGGACGACTTCAGCCAGCCTGAGAAGGGCTGGTCGAGGCTAGGCCCTTGGCAGGTGGAGGTCACCGGCGGGCAGATACAGGTCGCCACGTCAGGGGCCAGCGCAGGAATCGCAGGACTCGAGGTGCACTCGGGCACGACAGGTGGCGGGGGCGATACGACAGACCCCAGTGCTCCCACATTCCTGACGGTGGACGCAACGGGGACGACCTCTACCAGCGTATCGCTCCAGTGGGGCGCCTCCACGGACAACGTGGGCGTCACCTCGTACAGCATCGACATAGCGGGAGGGGGCTCCTCATGGACGGAGGACGGCATCCCCGGCACCTCTACCGCTCATACCGTGGTGGGCTTGTCACCAGATACGGAGTATATCTTCACGGTCAAGGCGCACGACGAAGCGGGCAACGAGTCTGAGGAGAACCCCCAGGTGACCGAGACGACCGACCCTGCGCCCGTCGCATCCTTCTACAGGGGGATCAACCTCGGCGGTGGCGGCTCGGTGACGATAGGTGGCAACACCTTCGACCCAGGGTATGCGGACAACGTGGCGTACACGGGCGCGGAGTACAACCTCAACTGGATACCGTGGGACGACGCGCCGACAGACCCGGCGGAGAGAGAGCTAATCGACAGGGCGGTCGCCGGGGACGGCGCGTCCGTGACCCTCACCAGCGTGCCCAACGGCACCTATGAGGTATACCTCTACCTTGTGGAATGGGAATCCGGGACCAAGGTACTAGACATCACGATCAACGGCCAACTGGTCGAGGACGACTTCAGCCAGCCTGAGAAGGGCTGGTCGAGGCTAGGCCCTTGGCAGGTGGAGGTCACCGGCGGGCAGCTACAGGTGGCCACGTCAGGGGCCAGCGCAGGCATCGCCGGACTCGAGGTGTATTCTGTAGAATAAAGATTAAATCACGTCTTGACCAAAACAACATATATATCGCTCATGGCCATCACATTGGCGCTCGCCCTTCCCTTCTGGGCAAATGCGCAGGACAGCCTTGCCTCAAAGTGGGGCTGGGGTGGCGGGTTCGGGTTCTCTAGCTCTGTGCCTTCCAGTCTTGTACTGTCGCCCTCGCTGGAATACTTGCCAAACAAGACATTCAGGTTTGGCACGGGTATCCTAGCGGGCTATAGACAGCAGGCAGAAAGCAAGGGTAACAACTCGGGATGGGACATCGGCGGCAGGCTCTATGGCGACCTGTTGTTCCACGAAAAGCTGCCATGGCTGCAAGTGGGGTACAAAGCATCTTTGCAACCCGACAGCCTGGGCAAAAAAGACTGGATACATTCTGGCACCGTGGGCATCGGCTATTCCATGCAGATGCGAAAGGGAAAACAGTTCAGGCTGTTGCTCTCAAGGGATTTCTTTTCTGATAAAGAACCGGAAAAAATAACCTTGGGCGACTGGAACTTCGGGGTCTCCCTTGCGGGAGGGCTCGGCAGGAAGCAAGGCGTGGGAAAACCGTTCTCTTCCTTTTTGTCTTCCCTGAAGCCCAGTTTCCAGAAAATGGACACCGCAAGGGACGCGAGGACATTTAAGGAACGGCTGGCCTTCGGCGGGGACTTTTCCCTCAGCCCGGACAAAGAAAACAGTTCGCTGAGGCTCTCGCCCATGATTGCCTACGAGCCCAACAGGTTCTCCAGCATAGGTATCGGCGCAAACTTTTCTTACTTGGCGACCAAGGAAAAGGACGGGGAGACACAAAAAGAAAAAGAGGAAATAAATTACGGATACAGGGTATTCGGCAGGCTGTCGCCAGTAAGCTGGCTGCCCTATGCACAGGTGGAGCTGGAGGGGATGTCCAGTTCGGACAGCCTCGGGGCGGGCAGCTTTGGGCATACTTGGCTGCTTGGCGGGGGATATAAGTTCCCTATTGGGGAACTTGCCTCGCTCAACGCTTCCGTGCTCAGGGACATGGGCGCGGCACCGGGCACAGAAAGCCCTTGGGTGTTCAGGATGGGCATAGAGGCAAGTCTTGGAAGCCCGGGAGACCAAGGGGGCTGGATAGACGGGATGAAGGAAAAGCCTTTCACTCCGGGGATGATGATGGTCGCCCCTATCCTCAAAAAACTAGGGCTGGAGGGCAATATCAGCATTATCCCCGGTGACCCGGCAAGGATCGATATCTCCCCTGTCTTCAATATCAAGCTCGACAGCATGTTCACCTTGGGCATAGGGCCAAGCGTACAGATGGGCCAAGATATGCTCGAACAAGGTTGGGACTTCTCGAAACTGGACTATGGGGGCAGGGTATACGCCCGCTTCCAGCCAAGGAAAAAAGCACCTTATGTACAACTGGAATACGAAGGCATAGGGGCGCTAGACTCCCTAGGAAAAAGGGAGCTGGTCTCCTCGGTACTGTTCGGGGCGGGATATTCCGCCGAGCTGCCTCTTGTGGGGAACGTAAGCTTGACGGTGCTAAGAGACTTGACCTATAGCGGGCCGACAAGGACACATGGAAGCCCCTGGGTATTCCGGACAGGGCTGGGCAAAAAACTGCCCTTCGAGGACAAGCCGATACCCGGGACGAGGGCACCGACACCTGTCAAGAACGGGTTCGACCTGTACGACCTGGAGGGGAACCTCGGGTTATCATTGGGGGAGCTAATGCAGGTAGACCTCTCGCCCGCCTTCTCCTACAATATAAAAAAATGGTGGAACGCGGCGGCAGGTCCGGTCTTCCGCTATGCCAAAGATAGCAATTCGGGAAGGGACGAGGCGATATACGGGGCAAGGGCATTTACGAGGGTCTTGCCCAAATATGCCCTGCCCCACATCCATTTCGAGGGAGAAGCCCTCAATTCGGGGCTGGACGCAAATGGAAAGCCTGTTGACAGGCAATGGCACATGGCACTCCTGCTTGGTGGCGGGCTCAACTTCCCCATAGGTAACAAGGCGGCTATCAACATCACTGCCCTGAGGAAACTAGGCTGGGACAGCCCCACGCCTCTCCACAGGGAAAAATGGGACATCCGGATGGGACTTAAGATTTAAGATCATGTGATTTTTGATAAAAACGCAATAAGTCAAAATATTAAAACATAGTGTAACAAACTATTGACAATTCTTTATTTGATAAAAGCATATATCTAATGAGACATTCATTATTAAAACCAGTACTAATCATAATCCTGTTATCGGTTTGGCATACCGTTTCATATGGGCAAGAGTCTGCTCCACATACGGTATCCATTCCCCCTTCACCTACTGCTGCGTCCTTAGGAAAGTTTGTTGATATACCAGTAGCCAACTATACAGGAACAGCACAAATAGGTGTGCCTATATACACCGTACAAGAGGGAAGCCTCAGTGTACCCATTTCTCTCAACTACCACTCTTCGGGAATGAAGGTAGGTGAACTTCCGGGCTGGGTAGGTGCTGGTTGGGCACTTAATGCTGGAGGAATGATCTCTAGGGTGATGCGGGGCAAGCCAGATGAAATAGAAAATGGGTATTTTGATGTGTATGACGATGTAGAATACATGCGCCAGACATTAACTTCCCCTCAAGGAGCAAATGGGTTTGATTTTGAAAATGACCTTGACTTGATAGATAAGTTTAGCAGAGGGGAGAAAGACGGTGAACCTGATATGTTTTATATCAATGCCAGTGGTGCCTCTGGAAACTTTTTTATAGACCCCTCGACTGGAGAAGCATATACGATCCCCTACCAAAAAATAAAAATAGACGCGACTTATGATGTTGGACCAATAGGGACGATTTCAAAATTTGTGGTGACTACGGCCAATGGAGATAAATACTACTTTGGGGGTAACGGTTATACCGAGACCAATAGCGTACAAATAACCCAAGAGCAGGATCCCCCCGATTACATCTCTTCGTGGTTTTTGGAAAAAATTGTTTCTGCCGACAACAAGGATATCATC
Source organism: Flammeovirgaceae bacterium SG7u.111 (assembly GCA_034044135.1). NCBI lineage: Bacteria > Pseudomonadati > Bacteroidota > Cytophagia > Cytophagales > Flammeovirgaceae > Flammeovirgaceae bacterium SG7u.111. Next base: position 1,170,870 of record CP139021.1, read on the forward strand.
ACATTTGAATACCAGCAACAAGAATATGGGGAACAGGTGGAGTCGTTTGTTTCTCATACTAGAAGTGACATTACCTTTGTTCATCCCTGGATAGCTTCTAGCTCCACTGCTACACCATGCCCCCTCGGGTTTGAATCTGAAAGTGAAAGCTTGAGTACGGTAGAAATACCCGATGCAAAGAAGTTGAGCAGGATCGTGTTTACAGATGGTTATGTGGAATTTAATGCGACAAACGATAGGACAGACTTTCCGACTTCCATGAAGCTAAACTCCATAGTAGTGAAAGACAATCAGGACAACGAGTTTAAAAATTTTGAGCTAAAATACGATTATTTCAACGCAAACCGGGGCACTTCACCCAACCCAGCGCAAAACTTGCGGCTAAAACTGGAATCGGTAACAGAAACCTCAAACAGTGTAGAGCTACCTCCCTATGAGTTCACGTACGATGAAAGTCAAATAACAGCAAGAAATTCATATGCCCAAGACAAATGGGGGTATTTCAACGGGGCTACCTCAAACTCAAGCCTCGTCCCAGCAATGTCCGGATATGGCCTGTATTACCTAGAGGAAGGGGCAGACAGGGAAACAAATCCTGCCACTTTGTATGGGGGAAGCCTGATAAAAATGAAGTATCCAACTGGGGGCTTTACCACATTTGACTATGAACCACACCAAGGACAACACGAAGAACTTGTCACAACCCCTTTTTATATTTTATTTGGGGCTTTTCTTGAAATAAATGCAGATGATGAACCAGTTACTTCTAAAACCTATAACATAAATAACTTTTCCGGGGAAAGTCAAGCGGTACAGGTCAAAGTATTGGTTGACCACAAATATGAAGATGATGAGGGAGGTTATGAAGAAAGACCAAAGGCACACTTAACCGAGATAGGAAATCCTGATAATACCATTACTTATTATGAAGATGGAGAGTATACTTTTTATTTTGAAGAAGGTAAATCATACAAACTTGAGCTAGAAGCTTGTTGCTATCAATATGACAGGGTCACTGTAAACATTACCGGCTACACTCAGGAAGAAGAGACCGTAACGGACTACATTGGAGGACTTAGAATAAAAAGCATGACCTTTTACGATGGGAACGGACTTTCTCCCAGCATGACCAAGACCTACGAATACGACAGCCTAGAGCTCTTGAACAATCCCCGGTATGACTACCAACAAAATAGATATCAAATCATTGGGTCTCAACAAGCGGGAGGCGGACTTGAGGCTTATTGCACCTCTTTTGTTAGACATAGTCAAAACCAATCCGCATTAGGAACAGGTGGCAGCCATGTGGTCTATAGAAAAGTAACGATAAAAAGTATAGGGAATTCCGATCAGGGAAAGACTGTCCACAGTTATAGCTTTATGCCAGACCAAGGAGCGAGGTATTACCCATTCCCTCCTGCGACAAGCATGGATTGGTTGAGGGGACTGTCACTCAAAAAACTGACCATGAAGTCCGATAACAGCACGGTTGCTATTGAGACGAACGACTACAACACCGGCTTCGACGAACCACTGAACTCACACACCATGTGGGGTATAAAAATTGGAAGAACTTGGACCGGAACAAGGTTTGGAAGACCTTACGATAATACTGATTACCATGCCAGCACCTATTTATTTGAGACATTCCCCATCTATTCCCGTTGGCTGCACCTTGATGAATCTACTCAATATACCTATTCCCAAGATTCGCAGGAGTTTATCACAAACAAGTCCCAGTTCTTTTATGAGAACCCAGAACACAGCCAAATAACAAAGACCATCACGACCAATAGCAAAGGGGAAGAATACATCACAGAGAACAAATATGCCGCGGACTTCGCGGGAACGGAGTTTGGGAGCGACCAGCTCCGCACGAACCATATGCACAGCCAGGTGCTGAAGACCGAGACAAAAAAGCTTATAGGCGGGCAAGAGACCCCTCTCTCAAAATCCGAAACCTACTTTGAGAACTTGAGCGGGCATGTACTTCCGACCAAGACATTGAGCTATGCAACGGCGAACGCCGATCCTGTCCAAATGGACATAACCTACGATGAGGAAGAAGGCAATGTGACAGAGACCCAACGGTTGGGGGACATCCCCACTACCTACATATGGGGATATGACCAAACCTATCCAGTAGCGAAGATCGTCAACCTATCTGACGATGATCCACTTATCAGCTCTATCCGGGTCGCAATCGCTGCCAGGCAGTTTAGCAACAGCGATGCCAAGACCGATATAGATACAGATGTGGCATTTTTGAAAAGTCAGTTACAGACATATATCAATAATCCTGACTATATGGTAACGATCTATACCTACAAGCCCTTGGTGGGCATGACCTCCCAGACCGACCAGAACGGGTACACCACCTACTATGAGTACGACGACTTTGGCAGGCTCAAGCTCACCAGGGACCAGGACGGGAACATCTTGGGCGTGAACGAATACCATTACTCCAACGACTAACAGGCTACACTGACAAAAATACTAAACGGATAAACAAATGGAAAAGGTAAAAAATAAAATGTTGCCATGGGTGAGGCATGCCCATGCAAAGCTCTTGCTCGCCCTATTGCTGCTTTTGGTAGCCGCGCCGAAGGAAAAGACTTATGCTCAAATACCCGATGAAGAACGTCAGGCTTTGATGGACCTTTATTATAACACCGGTGGACAAAACTGGACAAACCCTTGGGATACAACAAGGTTAGTCGAAAATGCTTGGATAGGTGTTTATACGGAAAATGGAAGGGTAACAGAGTTACAATTAGGTGGTAGAGGATTAGAAGGTAAAATCCCTGCAAGTATTGGAAATTTAGACTCATTAAAAAAGCTTAATCTGGGAGGTAATCTTTTGACCGATACAATACCATCTTCTATAGGTAACCTTACGGGGCTAACATATTTAGATTTGAGTGGTAATAATTTGACTGGGTTCATTCCTAGCGCTATTACTAAACTTAGTCTATTGTATATCTTGGATTTAGGTGGTAATAACTTATCTGGCAATATCCCAGAAGATATAGGATCCTTATCAAGTATAGGTTTATTAGATTTAGGAGGCAATAATCTAAATGGCAATATCCCTAGTTCTTTATGCTCACTGAACAATATGTACTTATTGGATCTCTCTTCCAATTCATTATCTGGTGAGCTGCCAAGCTCATTTAACCAATTATCATTTTTAAGTTACCTTTATTTAAGAGAGAATAATTTCAAGGGACATGTTTTTGACTTATTAGCATCAATGAACAGCCTAGATATAGTTTATATTGATGAAAATAAATTTGAAGGCGAGATTCCAGATTCTGTTTTCAGGCTTCCTAATCTAACATATCTTAGACTTTCGTATAATTTATTTTCAGGTTTACCCAAAATAGGGCCTACCCAGTCTTCACTTGCATTATACGTACACCACAATAATTTTAGTTTTGAAGACCTAATCAGGCATGAAGATAATATAACCTCAACTTTTTGGCCTCAAGACTCTCTTATTGTCAATGATGATTCGCTACAGTTTTCAGTTGGCGAAATCATGGTTTTATCTACTGATATAGACTCCTCAATATCTGAGTGCAGTTATGAATGGTACAAAGATGGCATCTTGGTCAGTAATGAAAGGATATACGAAAAAACATTCGCTAGCGAGGATGAAGGTATCTACCATTTTAAAATCATGCACAGCGGTTACCCTTCTTATAGAGAACTTACAAGCCATCCTATAACCGTCCAAAAAAGACAATCTTGTATCAACCTGCGGATCGAGCGGGTGGTGGCGGACTACCTCGACCCTGACAAGGAGACAAAGCCGTATTACCCTGGCGAGCTAGTGGATCTTTGGGGATGGATATATTCCTCTGGTACCTGCGTGACAAGGTACTACGTAAAGGCATACCTTTCCCGGACCACTGACCCCCACGATCCCAACAGGATCTACCTGGACTCTCTTTATGGGGCCAGGATCGATCCGTCCGATCCAGAAGACGAGGACGACCACGACTGGTTCCAGACCCACACCACCTATCTTCCGCTCGACTTTGCGACGGCAGACGGCACGTGGTACCTGCACGTGATTGTCGACCCGGACAATATGATCCCCGAGCCGAACGAGGAAGACAACATAGCCACCCTCGCCTTGCCCATAGTGGTGCCGGATTTTTTCCCGGCAGAGGTCGGCGCGCCCGCCTCTGTCGACCTGGGCAGTAGCTTTGATGTCCCGGTGAAGGTCCAAAACCTGAGAGGGGCAGATATTGCCCAAGTACCTGTCTCCCTCTTTATCTCGGACAACAATTCCTTGGCCGGGGCAGATTTGTTGGGGACCACCAACCTGAAGATGGACGGGAACAGTACGGTCGACTATACGTTCGAAGGGCTCGAGTTGCCAACAGGCTATGTCTATGGCAATGCATACATCATCTTGGCAGTAGACGAGGATGACGACATTGGCGAGACCAACGAAGGCAACAACACCTTGGCATCAAGTCCAATGGGTATTGTACTGCCTTCTTTCGACCTTTCGGTCTCATCTCCTACGGTCGCCTACAACGGGAGCGAGGGGCACGACCTGACCGTTTCTTTCGACCTGGACAATTCCCAGTCTGAACTTATTCTTTTTTCTACGGTCAAATATTATATTTCGGCCAACACTACTTGGGATACGGGCGACCAATATTTAGGGGCTACTTCCATAGGCAAATTGGGAGCTAGCAGTTCATCTGACCTTTCCAAGACCTTGTTTGTCCCCGCTTCTTTTGTGGGCAACTACCACCTCATCGTCAGGGCCGATGCAGACGACAATGTCCCCGAGACCAACGAGGGCAACAATACCGCCAGTGTGGGTATCACCTTGGGTGAATGGAACTTTGACCCCAACTATATCCGCACGAGCGTTGCCCAAATACCTGGGCTGACCGAGGAGGAGATATTGGACTATGCATCCAGCGGTGGGGAGACCTCGACAGATAAATATCAGGTGCAGACCAGCACCCAATATATGGACGGGCTTGGCAGGCCTATCCAAACAGTGCAGAAACAGATGACCCCTCGCGGTAATGACATGGTCCAACCAGTTGTTTACGACGAATTTGGCAGGGAAGCGGTGACCTATCTGCCATTTGAGAACGGAAACGACGGGGGCTATCAAGAAGACCCACTTGAAACTCAAAGAACATTCTACAACACCCTTTATGGATCAGAGCAGGGAGATGCCGCCTTCTCGATCAGGAGTTTTGAAGCCTCGCCCCTCAGTAGGGTACTCGACGAAACAGGGCCTGGAAAAAGCTGGCATGACTTGGGCAAGAAAGTTTCCATGCTCTCCAAGACCAACCTAAAAACAGATGGCATAAGGATTTGGACGGTAGGAACAGGAGCAAATGATCTCCCTACGACCAGCGATACCTATGAAGACGGCCAGCTCTTCGTATCGGAAACAACCGACGAGGAAAACCACAAGTCTTTGGAATACAAAGACAAACAAGGAATGGTCGTACTAAAAAAGGTACAAGATGAAAACGACTTCCTTAGCACCTACTACGTCTACGACGACTATGGCAACCTCCGCTATGTACTCCCCCCAAAAGCAATGGAGGAGATGGGCGACGACTTTAGCGGCCATGACAACTTTGACACCATACTGGACGAGCTCTGCTTCAAGTACACCTACGATGCCCGCAAAAGGATGGTGGCAAAGAAAGTGCCCGGCACAGAGGGAGAAACCTATATGGTCTACGATAGGTTAGATAGGCTGGTACTCACCCAAGATGCCGAGCAGAGGCAGCCGAACGAAGATGGCGAGCAAGAGTGGTTTTTTACCAAGTACGACATCTTTAGCCGCCCGGTGATGACGGGGATATACACTTCTTCCTTGACAAAAGAAGAGGTGCTGGCAGAGATAGAGGTAATTAACCCTACGGATTATGCAGTGCAATCCGTACGGGCAACGAATAACCCCGATCAAGTAGAAGGGAGCAACGTGAAGAGGGAAACCCACAACGGAGAAAGTACCTACTTGGCCACAAAAGAGATAGAGTTACTGCCAGGCTTTACGTTGAGCGACCCTTCTCAAGCATTCACCGCCGAGCTGACAGGGACGGTCACGCCGGAAAACGAGCAACGTGGTTATGAGATACCGCAAGATGACTTTCCACCGGCAGAAGACCTCTACATCCTTACCATTAACTATTACGACGACTATGACCTAGACAACGACGGCACGCCAGAGGAGGCATATGTCAATGTAAACGAGGCAGGCTTTATGGCAGAACAGGCAGTGACCGATAGGGTGAAAGGGCTGCTGACCGCCACCGAGGTAAGGCAATTGGGTGAGGGGGACAACGGCTTCTTGAAGACCGTGACCTTCTACGACAGAAAAGGAAGAGTAGTACAGACCCAAGCTGAAAACCACAAAGGTGGGACGGACATCGTGACCAATGAAATTGACTTTATAGGCAATGTGACTAAATCGCACACCCGCCATGCCAACCCCGAGTCTGAAGATAAACCCGCCACCATCGTAAAGAACTGGTTCGATTACGACCATGCCAATAGATTACTCAAGACCCGCCAAGCATTTGACCTGCAAATGGAGGCGGAAGCCGAGACCTTATCGGAAAATACCTACAATGCCTTGGGGCAGCTCGTGACCAAAGAGCACAGCGAATTGGCTGGCGAGCCTGGTACACCTGCCTTGCAGACGGTAGACTATCAATACAACATCCGTGGCTGGCTGACCAAGATCAACGACCTGAACAATGTGAGTGAGAGCAAGCTCTTCGCCATGGAGCTGATGTACGATAATGCGGATGCCAACGCTCAGTACAACGGCAATATCGGGAGGATTAAATGGAAAACGGACCTCGACGAGGTACAGCGCCAATACAGTTATGTCTACGACGATCTCAACCGCCTAAAATCTGCTACCTATGCGGGCAGGGCGAACGAGGACTTTAACGTACAAAATATCAGCTACGATGCAAATGGAAATATCAAGACCCTCCAGCGATATGGCCTGACCGATTTGGGTGCTACCCCCGAGCAGCATACCTATGGGCTGGTGGACAACTTGACCTACCAATACGACGAGGGACAGGTAAGCAATAGGCTCACCGCTGTGAGCGACGGTGCGGGACTGGCAGGCAATGCCCTCCTCGCCGACTTTAAGGATGGGAAGGATGACTCGAAAAAAGCCCTTTCGGATGAGTATAGGTATGATATGAACGGAAACCTAATCTTCGACGACAACAAGGGTATCATAAATATTGAGTACAACCACCTGAACCTGCCAGAGCTAATCGATTTTGGTTCGGGCAACCAAATTGCTTACCGTTACAATGCAACAGGCGTAAAACTACAGAAAAAGGTATACGAAGAAGGCGTATTGGCGAAGGTGACCGATTACTTGGGCGGCTTCCACTACGAAGAGGATACCCTGCGCTTTGTACATACCGCGGAGGGAAGGGCGCTCTGGAAAGCGGAGCACCATGACCTTACACAAGACTTTGTGTACGAATACCATTACAAAGACCACCTCGGTAACCTACGGATGAGCGTAAGGAAGGGCGGTGAAGAAGCTGAATACCTTGCAACCTCCGAGCTGGACATGCAGGACTACGAGGAAGAGCAGCTTGGCTTTGAGAACATCAAGCTCACCCAGAACACGGAAGTGGCGAAAAATGGTTCGGTCTCGGCGTTGGTGGGCAACTGGGAGAACTACACCATTCCTGTTGGTCCGTACAAGCAGTTTGAGGTGGGCAAAGGTGATGCGATCGATGCCAGCGTGTTTGTGAGGTATTTGTATAGCGCTGACCAAAACGACCACCAATCTACCTTCCCTATCGGGACGACCATGGAAAACAATTTTGTACCGGACGGGAGCAGTAGCCCGATAAGCCTTGGCTTCGGGATAAGCTCCTTGGGGAACAACGATAATGGAAACGACGAGCCCGCAGCATACATCACCATAGAGCTTTATAACAAGGACGGGGAACTATTGGAAACCAAGACTCGCTGGGTACATGACATGGGTGGTGGCGGATGGTACAAGCTTAGCCCCTTAAGCGAGGTGACCGTAAAACAAGACGGTTATGTAAAAGTATATGTAGCAAACGAGAGCAAGACAAAAGTGTGGTTCGACGACTTGGAGATTACGCACAAAAAGGGTATCATAGCACAGGAAAACCACTACTACCCCTTCGGTATGAACATGGCGGGGATAGAAAGGCAAGGGATACCTGACCACCTCTTCCAGTATAACGGCAAGGAGAAACAGGTAGAGTTCGGGCTGCACTGGGCGGACTATGGGGCGAGATTTTATGACGGCCAGTTGGGACGCTTTCATTCAGTTGATCCCAAGGCTGAAATTTACGTTGATTTTGGTCAGTATATTTATGCGGCAAACGACCCAATCAGGTTAGTAGATAAAAATGGTGAAGGCCCTGGAGATGGTGTCTGGGAATTTGTGAAAGATGCAGGAAATGCGGTCGTTGCTGTAGCTGAAACAGTACGTGATTTTGGTGCAGGTGTGGGCAATGCATGGGCTTCGAATAATACCACAATATCAATGCCTGGGCTTGAGGTTTCCGGAGTAGATAGAATGGAACCGACTTCTTATGCAATGCAAGTCGGTCAAACCACAGGAGATTTGATAAGTGTAGCCCAGGGTGCTGCTGAAATGGTGATAGGAAGTAACATGACAGTAGGAGGAGCTACCGTGGCTGTTGTTACCTCTGAAACGGTCGTAGGTGCAGCAGCAGGTACTGGGGTTGCAGTAGCGGGCCTTGGAATAACTGCACATGGTACTAATACTGCAATGAACGGTATTAATAACCTTGCCAATAATAATGGGAGGGTTTATTCTAAAGGAAAAAAGGGTGGTTCAACCAAAGAAAATACTAAGAATCAAGGACTGGAGCGTAACTCACTAGAAAAGAGTCAAGAACAGTTAGAAGGGATCGAAGGAGCGCAACAACATCTGAAAAAACAAAAAAAAGGACAAAAACAGAATAAGATTCAGAGTACGAAAAAGAGTCAGCAAAGACTAGATAATGATCTGAAAAATATTGATTCGCTAGATGATTTAGACTAATGAAAACTACATCAATAGAAGAACTATTTCGAGAAGCAATCTCGATTCGAAATCAAGGAGATTTACAAAAAGCTATTTCTTCTTTTGAAGAAATTATCAAAACATACCCAAATCATCCTAAAATTAGTGGAGTATTCACGCTTCTTGCAGGTGTTTATAATGACAAAGGTGCTACACACAATGCTATGCTAAACTTTAAAAAGGCTACTGAGTTAAATCCAAAGTCTGAATTAGCTTCTTTAGGTTTGTACTTATCATATGTGAAATTGGAAGAATATGATAAAGCTATTGAAGAGTTGGGGCGATATCTTGATAAATATCCTGCGGAGAGATACAAAATAACTTTAGAAGAGTTACTAACTGATTTGGAACAAGGCTATGCCATTAACTATAAAGGCATTATTAAAGAATTGGCGCAGAAGAATGGTTTTAAAGTTAAATAAGGCATTTATTTTAAAATGCCAAACTACTTGCCCAAGCATATCAATGTTTCAAGCATCCTTGGGTCAGCGTCTGCTGGAGAAGATGGTTCCCCACTACTCTTATGGTTTAGCAAGGGGATGGGTATAAATTTTTTCATATTTTCGATTTTGGTTTATGACCGCGAAGATGCGGTGTACGAGCTTTGACCGGATGGCGTTTATGACGGACATCTTGTGCTTGCCCTCTTCCACTTTGCGGTCATAATATTTCCGAAGCTCTCCATCCGTCCTCAGTGTGGAGAGTGCCGCCATGTGGAATATTTTCTTCAGGCCCTTGTTGGCTTTTTGCGAGACCTTGTTGCGTGAGCGGATGCTCAATGCTGTCAATTTAAGCTTTAAATTATAAAATTACGTCTAGCGCGAGTGTCCCCCAACTACTCTTATGGTTTAAACAAGGGGATGCGTATAATTTTTTTCATATTTCCTGTCTTGTTTGATGACCGCAAAGATACGGTGTACGAGCTTTGATCGGATGGCGTTTATGACGGACATCTTGTGCTTGCCCTCCTCCACTTTGCGGTCGTAATATTTCCGCAGGTCCCCCTTTGTCCTCAAGGTGGAGAGGGCGGCCATGTGGTATATTTTCTTCAGGCCCTTGTTGGCTTTTTGCGAGACCTTGTTGCGTGAGCGGATGCTGCTGCCCGACACATACCTGAACGGGGCGCAGCCGATGTGGCAGGCAAACTTCTTGGGGTCGTCAAATTTCTGGAAGTTTTCCGTGGCCACTATCGTGGCGATGGCCGTCTGCTTTCCCACGCCCTCCACGGAGACGATCTTGTCGAAACTGTCCTTGATGTCCGGATCATCCTCTATCAACTGGGCTATCTGTTCCTCTATCTCATCGACCGTTTTTTTATAGGCGGCGATGAGCTTCTCCACCCTTTTTTCTTTTTCCTTGAAATATTCCTTGTCGATGAACCCTTCTTCTTGTTTCAACTGTCCCCTGTACTTTGAGAGGTCGCGCATGGCAAGGTCCCGTTCGGCGGATAGCAGCTTTAACTTGTTGATAGTCTTGGGTGTAGGCTTTACCAATCTTGCCTTGTCGGCGAACCGCTTGGCATAGCCGGCGATCCTCTCGGCATCCACCTTGTCGTCCTTTCCCCTTGTCATTCCCTGCGAGCGGGAGATGGAATAAGGTGATTCCATCCAGAGGCAAAGCCCCAGGTCCAGGGACACTTCCATCAGCTTGTTGCCGAACTGTCCTGTGTGCTCGGCACATAGCAAGGTGTCTTCTTTGCCTAGCCCGTGCTCCCTGAACAGGGACTTGAGCCCTTTGCCCAGGGCTTTCCCGTCGTTGTCCCATTTGAGGTCGATGAGCTCGCCGTGGCTGGTCAGGAGGGCCAGGTCGATGGTGTCTTTGCTGATGTCGATGCCGATAAAGTTTTTAAATTCCATGGTTATCCGTATTTTTATGTTGGACAAAAAACCTAGAGGCCAGGGACCCGGTGCGTAGCCTAACTACCTTAACGGTGACAAACTCTTATACAGGCCTGGGCACGGGAGGGGACACGGGCATCCAGCAGTGGGATGAATCTTATTCATGGTCGGAGTTGAGTCGCCCATGCCCCCCTTGGCCAAAAGGAAATCAAGGTTTTCCAATTAAACACAATCCTTCGAATAATACAACTGCACAAATCTAAGGTGGTCGGAGCGGACGCTCAATGCTGTCAACTTAAGAAAAAATGCATATATTCATTCTAAAAGAATGGACATGGATATCTCTGCTTTTTTTCGGGGCTCAGCAGCTCGCTCACCGATACATCTTTCCAAAGGAGGCACACGCCGGAGGCTACCAGTTTTACGAGGGACAGGGTGTTTGGTTTTGAGGACATCGTGCTCATGTTGATCAACAGGGTAGTAAAAAGTATCGGGCTGGAGGTCGCCGGTTTCTTTTCCGCCCTTGGCCGCCATAAGGACGCCTCCAGGCAGGCGTTCTCCGCCGCACGGCTGAAGCTGGCGCACACGGCCTTCCTGGAGCTCAACTCGGGGCACATCGGCAGGTTCTACAAAAGCCCCCTTGTGGAGGCCTATGGGGACAATTACCTGTTGTTGGCCGTAGACGGCAGCTTGTTCCAGCTGCCCGATAGCAAGGAGCTAAAGGAGCGTTTCGGCGCATGGAAGAACAACCACGGCGAGGGCATGGCCATGGCAAGGGCGTCGGTTATCTATGACGTGCTCAACCACCAGGTGCTCTCCGCCCGCCTCTCGCCCTTGGAAAACGGGGAGGGAAAACTGTTCAGGGAACAGCACGACGGGCTGTCGATAGACAAGCCTTATATCTACCTGCTGGACCGGGGCTACCCCTCGTTCGACCTGTGCTCCCACATCAGGGCGGGCGGCGGGCATTTTGTCATCCGCTGCAAGAAGGACTTCAACAAAGGCGTCAAGGCCTTTGCAGGATCCGGGCAGGTGGACGGGCGGATAGTGCTGTCGCCGCCGACATATTATGGCAAGAAGAGGGGCGGCAAGGTGTCGAGCGATTATAAGGAGCCCCTAGAGGTACGTATCGTGAGGATAAGGCTGAAGACCGGCGGATATGAATACCTATTGACCGACCTAGGCCTTGCAAGAAAGGAACTGTCCCGCCTGTATGGGCTGAGGTGGGGAGTGGAGACGATGTTCGGCTACCTGAAGGACTGTATGGAGATAGAGAACTTCTCCTCCAAAAAAGAGGAAGGGGTGCTGCAAGATTTCCACGCGGCGATACTGGCGGCCAACCTGATAAGGATAATCATAGACGATACGGACAAAGGGCTTGGGCAAAAAGAGGGCGGACTGTACAGATATCAGGTCAACAGAAAAACGGCCACTGGCCTATTGAGGGGAGATGTGCTGAGGCTGTTGGCCAAGCCCCCGGAAGACTGGGCCGCCGAGATACAAAGGCTCAAAAAATAAGATATCCAGGCACAAGGTCGCCATAAAACCGGACAGGAGCTTCGAGAGGAAGAAGAAGCGGTGGAGGCAAAAGTTCAGCATCAATAAAAAAAGGGCGTTATGACCTTAAGTTGACAGCATTGAGCGGACGCTCGTACCAGTTGGAGAACAACACGTTCTTTCTCCCTAACTCGTCATTCCAACGCAAGTTGGAATCTCCTCCCTACCTAACACAAGGCAACTTCCTTAGGAAAAAGCCCCCTGCAAAGACTGTCACAAAAAAAGGTGCAGGAAATACATCCTGCACCTTTTGGCTTGCTTTTACAAATTACTTCCAACTCCTTCCCACCGCATCTTTGCGGTTATAAACCAAGACAAGAAATATGAAAAAAATTTATACGCACTCCCTTGCTTAAACCATAAGAGTAGTTGGGTCAATTATTCCCTGCTGCTAACCCCACCTTTTTTCTCAATAAAGGAAATTGCTTTTTGTGCCTTTTGGCTATTAGAGGTGAGAATATTTTAGGTTCATCAAGTGTCATGCAAGAAATGAATAACTTTTGACCACTTTTCAAACTTAAAGTCATGTATGAATAATTACCCCAATACACAAAGTTGATTCTCTTATCGTAGAGTACTGGTGATAGAAATACATCTATATATTCAATGTCATCCTTTAAAAAGACTATTTTTTCATTTTGAGAGTGTAGGGTAAAGCTTTCACCATCTGTTACCAACTCAACATCCTTAGCAAAGGAATAGTGGTTGTACCAAAAGATGAAACCAGGAAGTGAAAAAAACACCAATACGTATAAGGATAAATAGAGGTACATATTAAGTATTTCCAACACATCAGTCTCCTTAAAATATATCAAGACTGCAGGACATCCTATGAAAACCATAATAAGATAAGGAGGTAAGAATACGTTAATTGCGTATTTCTTTCTCTTTCCCTTATCATATCTGAACCTTTTTTGTATGCTCATTTTAATTGCTAAGATTAAGACCTGAAAACCATGTTTTCCAATTTAACAAACGTTTTGTATCTTGAACGGATTTTACTTTATTCCATTCGGGAGTGTTCTTATACATTATTTCAAACCTTCTGTGTTGTTCCTTTTTTATGTCATAAATAATTTCACCAACATAAAATGCTCCCCCTACTACCAATCCAGCGGGACCGGTTAGAGCGTATGTAGCGTAAAGACCTAAACCGTTGCCGACTAGTTTGTATGTTAAACGTTTGCCTGAAATTTCACCTTGTTTAAATTTATAAATATCTACACCAGCACCTATAACTGCGGTTGCGGGTCCTATTGCTTGTAATCCTTTTGATGTTAATTTTAAAGCTTTGTATGGCAATTTAGAATACGAATGAAATGCGGCAATTTTTACACCTGATTCATTGTAAATAGGAATAGTTTCCTTCCTCATTAAAAGCTTACCCGTTCCTATCAATTTTTCGTAAGAATTAGCTTCATCTAAAACACCATCTATTAGGTTGGTTTCAGACCAAGAAGCATCTACAAAAGAATTAATTACACCAGTATACCACCCTGTTCCATTATTCGATGTGTTTTCACCCTTATTTTTATCCTTATCACCTGTATCATTGGAAGTCCATTTAAAACCATCTGGAAGCTGCCCGCCTTTTTCTATGAATTTTAGAATATCAGCTGCTTCTAACAGGCCTGTGGGATCGTTAAGTCGTATAGGGTTATTAAAACCGTATCTATATGGCGTCCAGCTTGTTTCGGCTTCTGCCAAAGGGTCAACTTGATGCCATCTTCCCAATTGGTTATCATAGCTTCTAAATTCAGTCTCATACCAATTCAAACCAAAATTTTCCTCCTTTTCTACGCCTCCATTATACTGGAACTTATGATCTGGCATCCCTTGTCTTTCTATCCCCGCCATGTTCATGCCGAAGGGGTAGTAGTGGTTCTCCTGTGCTATGATACCCTTTTTGTGGGTGATCTGCAAGTCGTCGAACCATACCTTTGCCGCACTCTCGTTGGCCACATATACCTTTGCATAGCCGTCCTGTTCCACTGCCACCTCTTGCAAGGGGCTGAGCCTGTACCATCCGCCGTACATCCCGCTGACCCATCGTGTCTCCTTGCCCACCAGGCTGCCATCGCTGTTGTAGAGCTCCACGGTGATGTAGGCCGCCGGCTCGTTCGTGGTGGGGTTGTCGCCCAAGGCTCTTACCCCAAAGCTCAGGCCTATGGGTGCCGATTGGCCCTCCGGAACGAAGGAATTTCCCATTGAAGTCCCCGGGCTCATGGGTGACTGGGTAGCGGCCGCCCCCCCGTTGTCGCCCTCGCAGCTCACGAACACACTTGCGGCGATCTTGTCGCCCCTGCCCACCTCAAACTGTTTGAAAGGTCCCACAGGCAGTTGGTAGCCCAATGTATTTCTTACCAAAGCGGAGACCTGCCCATTTTTGGCCCGCTCCATGTCCTGGGTGACCTTGATGTTCTCGAAGCCCAGCTGCTCCTCCTCGTAGTCCTGCATGGCAAGCTCTGAGGTTGCCTCATATACGGCATCTGGGTCGCCTTTCCTCACGCTCATCCTCAGGTTGCCCAGGTGGTCCTTGTAGTGGTATTCGTACACAAAGTCGTCGAGGCCGTCGTGCTCCGTCTTCCAGAGCGCCCTTCCCTCGGCGGTGTGCACAAAGCGCAAGGTGTCCTCTTCGTAGTGGAAGCCGCCCAGGTAATCGGTTGTCTTTGCCAGCTTCCCACCCTCGTACACTTTTTTCTGGAGCTTGACCCCCGCCGCGTCGTAGCGGTATCGGATCGTATTGCCCGAGCCAAAGTCGATCAGCTCCGGCAGGTTGAGGTGGTTGTAGTCGATATCGACGATCCCCTTGTTCTTGTCGGAGGTCAGGTTGCCGTTCTGGTCGTAGCCGTATTCCCCCGAGGTTGCCTTCTGGCCGTTCGCCTTCCCGTCCTTGAAGTCCGCCAACAGGGCGTCCCCCGCCAAGCCCTCGTCGTCCGTAACCGCCGTGAGCCTGTTGCTGATCCCGCCCGACTCGTATTCATAGCTGAGGTTGTCCACCCGTCCATAGGTATTTTGTGTGGGGTCGCTGCCCAGGTCGGTCAGCCCATAGCGCTGCAGCCCCTCGATGTTGCCGTTGGCGTCATAGCCGATGCCCACCACGTCGAAGTTCTCGTAGGCCCTGCCCGTTGCCGAGTAGTCCG
Source organism: Flammeovirgaceae bacterium SG7u.111 (assembly GCA_034044135.1). Taxonomy (NCBI): domain Bacteria; kingdom Pseudomonadati; phylum Bacteroidota; class Cytophagia; order Cytophagales; family Flammeovirgaceae; species Flammeovirgaceae bacterium SG7u.111. The sequence goes on from CP139021.1 coordinate 1,186,517, forward strand.
CGCCGGTCAGCCTGTTCAGGTCGTCGTAGGCATAGCTGTACTGTCGTTGTACCCCGTCGAGGTCGGTCTTCCAGATCGCCCTGCCGATGTTGCCGTTGTATTGGGCTTTTTCGTCACCGGTGTTCTCGTACTGCAGCTCCATGGCGAAGAGCCGGTCTTCGTCCACCCCGTCTAGGTCGTTGATCTTGGTGAGCCACCCCCGGATGTTGTATCGGTAGTCTATGGCCTGTAGCGACTGCGCCCCGTCCTTGGCAAACGCCTTTTCCTCCAGCTGCCCGAGGGCGTTGTAGGTGTTCGACGCCAGTACCTCTGCCCCTGTTTCCGTCTGTAGGTCGAATGCTTGTTTTACTTCTAGCAGCCTATCGGCATGGTCGTAATAGAACCAGTTCTTCACCACCGTTTCCTTTTTGTCGGCCTTGGGGTTGGAGTGCCTCGTATGGGTATGGGTCACCTTTCCCACAAAATCGTATTGGTTGGTCACGATGTCCGTCCCCCCGTTGTGGTTCTTTCCTTGGGTCTGCACCACCCTCCCTTTTTGGTCGTAGAAGGTCACGGTCTTTAAAAAGCCGTTGTCCCCGTCGCCCAGCTGCCTCACCTTGGTGGCGGTCAGCAGCCCCTTCACGTCGTAGGTCACCGCCTGTTCCGGCATGAAGCTGGCCTCGCCAACGTCCGCATACGTTTCGTCCGCCGTGCCGTCGTTGTCCAGGTCGTAGTCGTCGTAGTAGCTGGCGGTGAGCACGTAGAGGTCGGCCGCGGCGGGGAAGTCCCCTGCTTGTACGGCATAGCCGTGCTGCCTGTCGCCCGTGTTCACCGAAGACGAGATGTCCGCCACGAACGCCTGCGCCGCGCCGTCCACCTTGAAGCCCGGCAGCAGGGCGATGCTGTTGGATGCCCGGTAGGTATGGTGCCCCTCGTGCCACTCGCTGACGATGTCCTTCCCTTCCAGCAGCCCCTCGTCCGATTCTACCGTCCCCACTGCGTAGTTGGAAGGGTCTACCGCTTTCATGGACGCGTACACGTCCACGCCGGGGCTTTCTGTATAGATTCCCGTGAGCACGGGGCGGCTGAACCTGTCGTACTTGGTGAAGAGCCATTCGTTCCTTGTACGCTGCTTGACATCTTGGACAAGCACCAGCCTGTCCAGCTTGTCGTACACCATGTACGTCTCCCCGCCCGTGCCGGGCACCCGCTTGGCGACCATCCGGTTGCGGGCATCGTAGGTATATTTGAAGCAGAGGTTCGCCAAGATGGTGGCGAAGCTGGCGTGGCCGCTGTAGGAGCTTCCCATTTTTTCGATAGCTTTGGGGGGCAGCACGTAGCGCAGGTTGCCATAATCGTCGTAGACATAGTAGGTCTTCAGGAAGCCGTTTCCATCCTGTACCTCTTTCAGGACTACCTTGCCCTGTTTGTCGGTGTATTCCCGAGATATATGCCCCTCCTCGTCGGTCATTTCTGTGACGTACAGCTCGCCGTCTCCGTAGGTATCGCTTGTGGAGGGCGTGGCGCCGGCGGCCGTGCCTACCGTCCAGATCCTGATGCCGTCCGTCTTGAGGTTGGTCTTTTGCAGGTAGCTTACCTTTTTGTCGTTGTCGTGCCAGTTCTTGCCCGGCCCGGTCTCGTCCAGCACCCGGTTGAGCGGCGAGGCCTCGAAGCTCCGTGTGGTGAAGGCAGAAGTCCCCTCTCCTGTGAACAGGCCTCCATAAAAAGCCTGCTGTGCCGATACTGCGCCCGTTTTGAAGCTACCGTCGCTGCCTGTGCCCGAAACATAGGGCAGGTAGGAGTTTGCCTCCCTCCCGAACTGGTCGTATACGATGGGGATGACAATATCCAGGCCTTCGGGAGACCCTTTTTTTACCACGTTCTGGATAGGCCTGCCCAGCCCGTCCAGGTATTGGGTGCTGGTCTGTACCTGATCCTTCGATAGCCCGTTCGGGTCACTAGACAGGTTTACTTTCTTATAGACGTGTGTGCGTACGTAGTTCTTGTCCGTTTGGGCCTGTGCGTCCCGGGCCGCCAGCCAGCCGAGGACCAGCAAGAATAGGCTATATATCTTTAGTCTCATGGTCTTTTGTTTTGTAGCTTGGTCTAAAAAAATTATTGGCCGTCCGTTGAGTAGTGGTATTCGTTGGACTGCAGGATATTGCCCTCGTGGTCTTCCACGTATTCCAGCCTCCCGAACTCGTCGTAGTGGTAGTAGGTTGTTATTCCGTTTTGGTCTGTTTGGGAGGTCATGCCCACCAAAGGTTTATAGACAAAGGTGCTTATCTGTATGTCCTTGCCGATAGATGAAGAGCTGTAGAGGTTGTTCCTTAGCTGGGCTATCTTGGCTTCTATGTCGGTTTGGAGGGTAGCGCTGCCCAGGGCTGTGATAAAAGCCTCGCCCAATATGCCTTTTATTGTGGCTATGTCGGTGCCGGTTATCTTTGCTACGGGATATGAATTGTTATAGCTCCAGAGGTAGCTTGTGAGGATGTCCCCTGACCGGTTGGTCTGGACCACGTTTCCAACCTCGTCATATACCATGTTCACCTCTGTGGGTTCCGCCGCCAGGCTGGGATAGGACTTTATTAGTATGGGGACTATAGGTCCTTCGGTCTCCTCGGATGTAGATGCATCATCAAAAGGTGCGGCATACGTGGTCTCAGATTTTGACAGGGCTGTCTCGATACTTCCCTTTTTCTGTTTCACCATTTGTCGGAGTACTTGGCTGTGCATGTGGTTTGCCCTGAGCTTGTCACTGCCGAACTCCGTTCCTTCAAAATCGGCGGCGTATTCCATGGTGGTGACTATTTCTACCCCTTTACTATTATTGACGGTCGTTTTGGTCAGCTGAAGGTGGTTGGGGTTTCCATAGAAATAACGGGTGACGTTTTTGACAGAATCCGTCGAATTGTTTTCTTGGAAATAGATGGTTTCTTCGCTCTGCTCCAATGAGGAACGGGTAGAGTACAAGCCATATGTATAAAAAATACCGCCTCTCGAATAGTTAGTGCCGCCATGCCTAACTTCATCCGTAGACTTATGTCCAAATGATCTTAAATTTTTTGTTTCCAAATATTTTTTGTTCACTCGCTTCTGGAGGGTAAAGCCCTCCCCTTCTTTTTTGTAATATTCAATCTTAATGGGGTTTCCTCTGAATGCAGACAAGTTGGCACTTGGGATTGATTCTGCATAAAGGATAGACTCATCTTTTACAAAATCAAATTTATATAATATCAGACCGTTCCCATTCAGTTCTTCCTGCACAGTTTTGTAGCCCACAAAAGATCCCGAACTGGAGACCAGCCTTCCGACCGGAGAGGGCGAGATAATAAAATAGGAATCGGTACAACCGCCACCATATGTTGTCTCTAAAGTCTTAGTGTAAAAAGGAGGGTAAGTGGAGAATGTACTTCCTGAGGACGTATCCGACCCTACCCCAGTGGTGTAAGAATAGGTTTTGACAATATTATTATCGGTATTTACCCCGTCACCGATGGTCAATTTTTTTATCCTCAACCCTCCTCCATAACGGGTAGTGGCACTGCTCTCCTTAAGTTTTTCCCATGTAATACCTACAAAAAAATCATAAAAATCATTATTGTCGATACCAAATTCCGCTACTAAAGTATATTCGCCGTTTTCAAGTAAGATCGAGGAGGTTGCACTATTAATGTAGGTATATTCATAATCTTGCCCCGCCCCAGGCTCCAGCTGCCTTCTGATGTAGACCGTGGCACACTCCTGTTGTTCGTTCACCAAGGGGCAACCATCGCCAAAATTTGCCAAAGTGAAAGAGGCATACCCCCCCCGTTCGGGTTATTTGCATTCAAATATGGGTCAGAGGGGTTGTTAATTGTAAATGAGGTTTCGTAAACTCTGGGATAAGGACCGTTCTCTTCCTCGTCCCACATCGATGGAGGGATTTCGTTTGCCAAATAAACAGATTCATTGTCATATGCTAAAAAAGTATTTTCGTCATTTGTCCTATGGTTTTCATATTCGAATTCCGTAAATCCACCAGTAGGGTAATTAATCTTTTTCAAAATGGCAAATTGGGACTTTGAAGGATCCACGTTTCTGTTTGCCCCATTAGCGGCACGAAAAGGTTTTCCATCAATAATAAAAGTTAAGTTAGGTATCGATTTTTGGTTGTAGTCTTTCCCGTTATAATATCCCCAGTAATCCTCTGCAAAACTTAGCCTACAAGGGATGGGTATGGTCTCATTATATTCAAATGAATGGGTGACCCACTGGGATATTGACTCACCATCATGTATCTTTTCCAATAGCATTCGCTTTGTTTCCGCAGGAAAAGCCGTGGTAGGACATGATGAAGATGTTACATATTTTTTTTCGAATGAAATCTTTTTTATTACCTCCCCGTCATTGTCCAATACCTCTATGCTTTCTAAGGCATATCCCCCGATCAAATCTTCCCGCTGTGTATCGTCGTCGACATTAAACTTGACCTTTCCGTTTGAAAAAATAATTTCTTCCAACCTGAGCGCTTGCTTTGTTGCTATAGGCCATAAAGGATTTGATAGACCTCTAAGTTCATCGATTTCGCTTGGCTTTACTCCATCACAATTAGAATGTATAAGATGATAGACTTCGTTAAACACCCCTTTGTCCCTGTTGGTTTGGTTTTCGGAGGCGTATGTGAACTCTATTTGGTCGGTCTTACTTGCGTTGACAATTTTGCTTGCATACCAAGTCGTGGCTATTCCGGAACCAGTCCAAGAACTACTTTCTACTTGATCAAAAATGTATGTCGTCCCATCGTCTGAAACGATCTTAAATTTCCCTTGGTTGGTATCGTCAAAGGTTATGATAATATTTTCATGAGGGTTAGTGTAAAACTCCTCTTCCGTTTGGTCGTAGAAAAATTCCCCACTTTTCCCATCTGGCAGCGAATACATAAAAATATCGGGATCACCGTCGGCCTGTCCCTCATACACTTTTTTCTGAAAATCAAGAAGATCGGTTTCATCTGGGTCTTCTAAAAGTGCCTCTAAACCTGGATCATTAAAATATCCATACCCACCTTCATCGGGGAGTCCTCTCATCACCCTTGTAATAGAAGGTTGTGGACTTAAAGACCATCCCAAACCAACCCATGAAGCAATATCGCCCACTTTATTTCCACCCGCATGGTAGCTCAGACTGATAGGCAGGGTGAGGGTTTTCGATTGTACCGTATAAATTGGTATTTGGATATTGGGTACTCCAGTGAAATGACCGACAGGGGTTTCGATGTATCTTAGAATACTTGCGGCATTGGGTGTTGGGGGAACCACATCTTGTAGCTCACCTTGTCCACGAACATCAAATAAAAGTGTAAGCAATAGGTAAAATAGAATTGGTAACCTTCTCATGTTTATTATTGATTTTGTAAGTCTATATATTTTAAATTTCCGACCTAAGAAGCTACCGCATTCACCTTGGTCTTCTTGGTATGGTAGCCCGACGGGATTGATATTTCTATATCCCCTCTCTAAAGGTTGTAAGGCAGGATATTGCGAATGTCTTACAGACACCGCCTCTGGCGATGTGTAGCTGCGCTTTTTTGCTTATATCGTTTTCCGTATCATATCTCAAAAGGTGGTTGTTTCGTTATCGCTTTGAATGTTCTTGTATGTTTTTCTAAATCTTAAGTCCCATTTTTATGTCCCATTTTTTCCTATGGAGGGGTGTTGGACCATCCCATCCTAGGTTCCTCAGGGCGGTGATCACGATGGCCGCCTTGTCGCCGATGGGGAAGTTGAGCCCGCCGCCGAGCAGTAACGCCATGTGCCATTGCCTGTCCACGGGTTTTCCGTTTGCGTCCAGCCCCGAATTGAGCGCCTCCCCCTCGAGGTGGAGGTGGGGCAGCGCGTACTTGGGCAATACCCTCGTGAATGCCCTTGCCCCGTATATGGCCTCGTCCCTTCCCGAGCTGTTGTCCTTGGCATAGCGGAAGACCGGACCTGTCGCCGCGTTCCACCATTTTTTTATGTTGTAAGAGAAGGCCGGTGAGAGGTCAACTTGCATAAGTTCCCCGAGAGAGAGTCCGAGGTTTCCCTCCAGATCGTATAGGTCGAACCCATCTTTGACCGGTATTGGAGCTCTCGTCCCCGGTATCGGTTTGTCCTCGAAGGGCAGTTTTTTGCCCAGCCCCATCCGGAATACCCAAGGGTTTCCATGTGTCTTTGTCGGCCCGCTGTAGGTCAAGTCCCTGAGCACCGTCAGGCTGATGTTCCCCACAAGGGGCAGCTTGGCGGAATATCCCGCACCGAACAAAACAGATGAGAGGAGCTTCCTTTTTTCGAGGGAGTCGAGCGCCCCGATGCCCTCGTATTCCAATTGTACATAAGGTGCTTTTTTCTTGGGCTGGAAGCGTGCGTATACCCTGCCTCCGTAGTCCAGTTTAGAGAAGTCCCACTCTTTTTCGAACATATCTTGGCTCATTTGTACGCTTGGCCCTATGCCCAAGGTGAACATACTGTCAAGCTTGATATTGAAGATCGGGGAGATATCTACCCTTGCCGGGTCGCCGGGGATAATGCTGAAATTTCCCTCCAGCCCCAGTTTTTTGAGGATCGGGGCGACCATCATCATCCCCGGGGTGAAAGGCTTTTCCTTCATCCCATCGATCCAGCCCTCTTGTCCTCCCGGGTTTCCAAGACTTGCTTCGATGCCCATCCTAAATACCCATGGGCTTTCGCCTGGTGCCGTACCCATATCCCTGAGGACGGAGGCGTTTAGCGAGGTGAGTTCCCCGATAGAGAATTTATACCCCCCGCCCAGCAGCCAAGTATGGCCAAAGCTCCTGCTTCCGAGGCTGTCGGTGCTTGACATGCCTTCCAGTTCTATTTGGCCATAGGGCAGCCAGCTTATTGGCGATAGCCTGCCGAATATCCTGTATCCGTAGTTTATTTCCTCTTTTTCTTTTTGTGGTTCACCAACTTTTCCTTTGGTGGCCAGGTAAGAAAAGTTTGCCCCGATCCCGATGCTGGAGAACTGGTTAGGCTCGTAGGCTACCATGGGGGACAGTTTCATCGAACTGTTTTCCTTGTCCGGGCTGAGGGAAAAGTCCCCACCGAAAGAGATTCTTTCTCTAGGTGTCCTTGTGTCCTTTGCCGTGTCCATTTTCTGGAAGCTGGGCTTTAGGGAAGGCAAAAAGGAAGAGAAAGGTTTACCCCCTCCTTGTTTCCTGCCCAGCCCCCCGGCAAGGGAGATACCGAAGTTCCAGTCGCCGGAGGTTATATTGTTTGTTTCTTTATCAGAAAAGAAATCCCTCGAGAGTAATAGCCTGAACTGCTTTCCTTTTTGCATCTCCATGGAATATCCGATACCTACGGTAGCTGAATGCCCCCATTCTTTTTTGCCCAGGCTGTCGGGCTGTAGAGATGCCTTGTACCCGACTTGCAGCCATGGCAGGTTTTTGTGGAACAAGAGGTCGCCATAGAGCCTGCCGCCGATGTCCCAAGTGGAGGGTGCCTCATTGTCTCCCTGCTTGTAGCCGGCCAAGATGCCGGTGCCAAGCCTGACCGCCTTGTTTGGCGAGTATTCCAGCGATGGCGATAGGATAAGGGAGGAAGGTGTCGAGCTAGAGAACCCGAACCCGCCGTTCCAGCCCCATCTTGAGGTTAGGGTATCAGCAGGTTGTTTTTTTTCTAGCTCTGCTTGTTCGTCCTGTGCTTGTGCCAGTATAGGGCCGAGGCCGCTAAGAAATGCCAATAAGATCGAAATCAGGTATTTGTTACTTTTCGTTATCAAAGCTGGTTCTTGTGGGGCGGCTTTCCCGCTTGTTGGACCTTATTTGTTTTCTAGCTTTTCCAATCGTTGTTTGAGTGACTGGTTTTCCTTTTTGAGGGCTTCCATGTCTTTTTGTTGTTGGATTAGATAGAGCGTGAGCTCCTCCACTTTCTGCAAGAGCTTGATGTCCATCTCCCCCAAGTCCAGCCCATTATCCCGCATCTCTTTTTCGGAAGGAATCTCGGGGAGGTGCTTGTTGTTTTTCACGAACTCGGCTACTTTGTTGAGGTTAGGAAGGTCGTAGTCTTCTGCGAAGACGAAGTCGGCGCCGGCATTTATGGTTACTTTTACTTTGCGGGCATGAGCTTCGCCAGCCACAGTCAGCATGGCTTCTGGGCTTGTTGTACCTATGCCTACATTGCCATCGTTTCTTATTATCATTCGCTCAACTAGCTCGTCAGCAGGTCTATTCGGGCTTTTTAGGAATTCTCTAGTGTAGAACCTTAGGTCTCCTGCGTCTTTATTGATATTGCTAAAATTTAATGTTGCTTTTATCAATGCCATAGATTCAGCACCATTATTTGCTGCGAATCCAATTTCACCACCTGCATATGAGACATTTCCTCCATCAACTATTTGGAGTTTGTTGTTGGGGGAAGTTGTGCCTATACCTACATTTCCGCCTTTTGTGATAATAAATCTTCTTGCAATATTATAGCTATCAGAAGATAATTGTTCGTCAATAGCAAATATAGAATTTGAATTTATCACTGGGCTAAATTGGAGTTGTAATGACCCTCCGTTTGATCCGCCAGCTAATATTCTATGCCCTGTAGTTCCTGGAAAGTCAAATAATAGATCTCTATTTCCATCATGGCTAAGCTCAAAATTACCTCCTACTTTTAAGTAACTGCTTGTTTTTAGTGCTCCATAAAGTGATAGTATATTTCCCGTTGCTTTCAAGCGTACAGAATAATCGGGTGGGTTAGTTTTTGTATCATGAAAGTCGATGTATTGTCCAACCTCCATAACTCCATCTGCATCATTTACATATGGGATTAGCCCACTGCCTTTAAGCCCCCAATTCTGTTGGGCATTAACTAATGATACAGTAAAAACAAATGCCAAAATCAATAGTAATTTGATTTTCATAGTTGGATTATTTTTTGTTAAATGATTATTTTTTTTCAATAAGTTGGTTGACTAGTTTTTCCAAAGCTTCGATTTTCTCCACTTGCTTTTCTAGTTTAGAATTCTTCTGCTCAAGCCCTTCAATCTTCTTCTCCTGCTCAATAGTATAAAGCATAAGTTCTTCAATTTTTTGGAGGAGCTTTGCGTCCATCTCGCCTAAGTTGATGCCGTTTTCTTCCACTTCTTTGGCAGAGGGGATATCCTGTAGGTGGTTGTTTTCTTGGATAAAGCTTTCTACTTCGGAGAGGCTGGGGAGGGCGTAGTTTTCATCGAACACGAAGTCTGACCAGCCGCTTTTTAATGCTACCTTGACTTTTTCCGAGATGATTCCCGTTTCTACAAAAAGTTTGTAGTCGTTGTTTGATATATTGAGATTATCCTCACCTATTCGAACTTTGCCATCTCCTGCAATATGCATTCGCACTTTTGGTTCGCCACCAGAATTTGAACCTTCTGATGTCATAAACTCTAGGTAAGTATCCCAAGAACCTCCTCTGTATGATCTTATTTTGGCTTTCCCTGCGGCAAGGTATTCAAAAGAGATTTCGCGATTGATTTTTTCATTTGCATTTGGAATTGCATTTGGACCATCGATTATGAGCTTGCTATTCTTAATGCTATTATCTCTACTCCCCATTCTGAATGAACCTTCAATATCTAAAGGATGCATAGGATAATCTATTCCAATCCCAACCCTACCAGTGTTTGCATCAATGATCATGAGGTCTTTATCATGTGAAGTGCCACTGTTCTTTAATTTCTGAAACCGTATCTGATTATGGATTTCATTAAATTCAATTGCAGCTGCTTTTCCGTTTAGATCATGGAATGCAATTTGAGGCCTTGAAGATTTTAGTGTCAATAAGTGTGTAGGGTTTGCTATTCCTAAACCAGTTTGTCCATTGGGTAGCATTACAAACTGCGAACTATTAAGATTACTACCCATATTAAGCGAAAAGGCTCTGTTATTAGAAACATCTATCCCCATTGAGTACCAAGTGTTATTTGGGTCAAGAAAAGTCAACCAAGAATCGTCATTGTCTTTTTTGATCAATAAGGTTCGTCCATTTGGATTTTCTAAAATAGTTTCCCCTGTATTATGGATTGTGTTTTGACCAACTACGGCATTTGAACCCATAAAAAGTCCAATAATGAATAATAGTCTTAGCTTTTTCATTTATTGTTTATTTAGTTTTATAATCTCTTTTTCAAGCTTCTTGATCTTCTTCTCCTGCTCAATAGTATAAAGCATCAGTTCCTCTATCTTCTGGAGGAGCTTTGCGTCCATCTCCCCGAGGTCGATGCCGTTTTCTTCCACTTCCTTGGCAGAGGGGATATCTTGTAGGTGGTTGTTTGCTTGGATGTAGCTTTCCACTTCGGAGAGGGTGGGAAGAGCGTAGTCTTCTTCGAACACGAAGTCTGACCAGCCTGTAGCTTCAACTTTTACTTTTCTAGCCCCAATAGATCCTTCAACCGCTAGTTTATGCGTGCCAGTTTCTATAGTTCCGATGCCAACCTTTCCGTCTTTAAGGTTTAATAGATTTTTATTACCTGTTTCACTTTTATAAATATTGAAAGCTCCACTAAAACCATATTGCTTTATTGAAAAGCTGCCACCAATGTTTGTCACAAATCTCCATGAAGCGTCATCGTTTATTAGTCTGATTCCGCCCTTGATTTCAAGTTTATCGTATAGATTACTAGTTACACCAATACCTACTTTTCCTGATTGACTATAATGTATCAAGGGGTTATTATAATGGTCTTTTAATTCCAAGTTACCATTGTTGTCCATTTGAAATTTTAACGCCCAAGTTACATCTCCAAACTTTAATTGTGCATTTGAAGCTACAATCGAAATACCGTTACCATCCCTCACATCCAACTGTGTGCCTGGCGTACTTGTCCCAATCCCAACATTTCCAAAATATACTTGCTTAGTAGCATTGCCTTGCCAATATTGGGCACTGGCGGTAAAGCCAATAAAAAAATTAATGTAAATGTTAAAAGGAAGGTGTGTGTAATTGGTTTAGGTGTCATTTTTTTATCTTATTGTAATATAGAAATTGTATTATTTTAATATATAGTACTTGCCGTAAAGAGACTCCGCTCAGATATGGCCAAATTTGGTCGTAGACTCGTTTTGCTTGATAAGAAAAAAAATTATCCCTTGCTGTTTTTTATAGTGTTGGTATTGTAAAAATAAGCTCAAATGTTCATTATTATGACTTATGTACAATAATAAATACTGTTTGTTTGGTATTGTTAACAAATGGGTAATTGTTACTAATTAGATGTATTCCAATAATTAGTTGCATTTATCTAAGTATTTGAGATGTGCGAAAAATATCATTTTTTCCTTATTTGGTTTTTGTTATATGTTTTTATGAAAAAAATGCTGTAAAATTCTTAGATGTGATGGGTTTTTGCAATATGGATATTTTGAAGAGTTTTTATGAAACGTTTTTGTTTGGAGAAAATCTCATATGGCTTTAATCGTGCTTGACTTTGCAGGGGAGCTTATCCAATAAATGAAACTTTATGAAATTGGAGCAGTCGATAAAAAGGAAGGGTACATAAGGTTTAATCTTGGTTTATAGCTTTCTTCGCTGCTCTTTAATTGTGTTTTGAGGTCAATTATCGCATTTCTGATAGGATAGTTAAACCAAAGCCAGCTTCGTGTTGAACCATCTTTGTCAGGCCCAGATTGGATATCATTTTTTGGAAAATATAAAGTACATCCCCTAATTTCACGACTGATTTATTAACCACAAGCTTTTGGTAAGTGCCTTATGAAATTATTGGAGCAAATACAGTACGGGGAGAGTAAAATAGTGGAGCTGAAGGAAGCTTTGCCCAAAAACCCAAAAATGAAAGTATTGCCAAAACGGTTATCGCTTTTTCGGGCTAATGATTATCTTGGGCAAGTTCCCGCATTGTACGGTAAAGTGTGCAAGGTTCAAGGGGACGACCATGGATATTTTTATAGACAAGAAGGAATACGGAGGGGATATATTTTCGGTATTGGAAAACACCCAAAATTTCATACTCAACCATATCCACCTCAAGGCAGACATAAAAGGGCTGTACCGCAACGAGACCTATGAAATCCCACAAGTTTCATTGCGTGAAGCCCTTGTAAATGCAGTGGTTCACCGAGATTATGTGAACGGGGGAAGAGACATAAAAGTAGGGGTTTACGATGATATTGTAAACATAGTCTCGCCGGGAAGCCTTCCCAATAGCCTGACCATGGAAGACATTTTCAACGGGCGGAGCGAAGCCCGTAACCGTGTGGTAGCGAATGTGTTCAAGGAACTGGGTTTGGTCGAACAGTGGGGAACGGGTATAAACCGTATAATCCACGCTTGCGAGGAGTTTGGGCTGAAAACCCCTTCGATGGCCGAGAAAATGATTTTTTCGATATAGAAATATTCCGCCCGCAGCTAGAGCTACAGCAGGAGTTTAACTACAACAAAAACAGTGGGTTAGGTGAGTTGCAGCAGGAGTTACAGCAGGAGTCTATGTACTCAAAAGTCCTTCAAGTTTTGGAAAGTTCAGCGTATTCCACTCAAGAAATATCAACTGCATTTGGTCAGAAAAGTATTTCGGGGCAGCTTTATTCGGTTATAAACAAATTGAGAGAGAATGGGCTTATTGAGTGGACGATACCTAGTAAGCCAAAAAGTTCAAAGCAAAAGTACAGGGTTACCCAAAAAGGAAAGGCGTTTTACCAACTGGTGAAAGAGGGGAAATCTTGACTTGATTCATTTAGGAGACTGGGCTTTAACCTCAATGTTTCAGTAAATCCACGGTAAAGCCAACTATAAAAAATATAAACCACTGATTTGATGTGTCTTAAGCATAGTTAACGTATTTCTGGCAGGATCACGAAGTAAGTACAAAACGCTATTTAAAATCAGTTTTACTGGTTTTAAATAGCGTTTTTTTGTTTTACCCATAAGTCAGTAGGGGGGAGTCCTCAGCAGTTCGCCATCAATTGTGGTAATGGATAAGTGATTGTTTTAATATTGAAGAACTGCCCGAAGTAGGGATAGGTTACAATTGGTTTGATCAACTATTTATAAACCAATACCCAAGAGTTTTTGAATCCAGCTTCTCTGTGTTTATGCATAGTAGTTACGGCTTCATCAAAATCCTTTATTCTTCGTGTATAAATGTAGTAGAACTTCTTTTTGCTATTGTAAGCTATAGATGCATCAATGTTTTTCTTCTTGTAAATCTTAATTAAGTGGTGGGCAAACTCACTATTAGTACATGTATTTATCACGATATAATTTCCAGGCTTTATAGTTTCTCTAATCTCGTTACCCTCTGCATCAATAGAAAGAATATAAGAGTCTTTATCTCCAATTGATGCAGTATCAATATCTACTATTTCCACACCTTCTACTTCTTGCCCCAGTTGTTTTCTCAACAATGTGATTTCTTCTTCCATTTCCCTTATCTGCCCCTCCCTTTCTTTCAGCTTTTTTTCTTTCAGGGTTATTTCGTCTAACATACGCTGTTCCTGTTCTCTCTCAGCTTGTGTAAGCTCTTTTTTCTTCCTTTTTACAGGTATATTAATTGCCAACAATATTTCATGTGAGCCATTCGATATATTGGACAACTCTTGGCTTGCCATTTCATAGGCATATCCTATGTTTATAGAGTTATACTTTATACCTGCCGAAAATAAACCGCTCTTGTTTGATCTATATCCCCCTTGCAACCAAATAAGGTTTTTCCATTCCAACTTTAGATTTACATCTGCTTGGTCAGATCCATAAGGCAATGATTGATATATAACCGAAGGCATTAATTGCCAATCGCCGTTAAATTCAAATTTATAAGAAGCCATAGCGATTATATGTTCATGAAACTTTTGCCCTTCAACTAATAATTCTGGAAAAGAGACTGAAATATCAAAAGCTTCATGTTGATACCACACTCCTGTTCTAAACCTAAAAGAGGTTTCGTTAAAAAAGCCAGTTTCCAACGTTGGGTCAGAGGAGTCTACATACTGGTTTGTTGCTATACTTGATGCTCTGAGAGAATTTTTAATATATCCAGTTGAAAGCCCAAACTGCAGGATATCTCTTGACGAAATTCCAACACGGTAAGAGGCTGCTAGTTCTCCACTAGTGTAATCAAACGCTCCCCTTGAATCCGATGTAAACCCTCCTCCTAGTCCAATATTGTTTTTTATTGGTGCATGTACATTAAACATATATGTCCTTGGGGCATCACTGAGTCCCGAAAATTGACTTCTGGACTGAAGCGCTCCAAACACACCATTTTCACTTCCTGCAAAAGCTGGGTTTATACCGTATCGGTTTTGCATATACAGTGTGTTGCCAGATATATCCTGAGCAAAACTGCTAATTTGAAATAAGGTGAAGGTGGCTAGAAGCAGGGCTATTTGTTTATAAAGGCTCATATCTTAAGAAGTTAATATTCTAATTAGGTTTAATGATTGGGTTTATCTTACCAAGGTAATAGAGCCTTTAAACGCGATTCCTGTCTCATCATTTCTGAAGGAATAATAGTAAACTCCAAAAGGTAATTGTTGTCCATTATACTCACCGTTCCAATCGTTTTGGTAATTCTCAGTGTGGTAAACTACTTCACCATATTCATTAAAAATAAGTAGTTTGAAATCGCTGTATAGCTCAACATTTTGAATCTCCCAAAAATCATTTTTCCTATCTCCATTAGGAGACAAATAATTGTTCACAGGAAGTTCAGTCGCTTCTATTATGTCAATTAAGCGTATAGTGACTTTAGCGGTGTCAGCAAGGTTCGCATTATTTGCAGCACGTACTTTTATGAAAAACACATCCGTAGTTTCATAATCGAGAAGCTTAGGGTTATTTACACGAATTTCACCATTCTGCTCATCAATATAAAATGGCTCGACAAGCTCATCTTCATCGTTTTCGTAAACTATGCTATATATTAACTGAGTACTCGGGTCTTGATCTTCTGCTTCCATTATACCTACTAGGGCATCCACTGGACTTTCCTCTTCAATTCTGAAGGTGACATCACTTAAAACAGGTGGTTCTGGCTCGTTTGTTATTTCAATTATAAATGTAGCAGTGATCGTAGCTCCTTCAATATCTTTGCTTTCAATTAAAACACTATACGTCTTTTGTGACTCGTAATCAAAGATGTTGTTGCTCAGCAATTGGTTATTTTTGATGAAAAAACTGGCGTTGTCTGTGTCACCTGCCCCACCAACCAAACTATAGGTATGCGAGTCATTTTCATCTTTATCTTCAGTACTCAATAACCCTATAGACGTTCCTACTGGCTCATTTTCTTTAATTTGATTATTGTTTAAGGTAATAGATAGTGGAGCGTCATTAGCATTGGCGATGGTAATGGTAAAGCCCTTTTCAAAGGACTCTCCTCCTTTATCTATAGTTTTGATGCGGATACCATAACTCGATTGTGTTTCAAAATCAAAGGTCTCAGCAGTGATAAGCTTGTTACCAGATATATAAAAATAGTTATTCCCGCTAGCGTTGATTCCATCTACTAAACTGTAAGAAAAAGAATCGCCTCCATCACTATCCACGGTTGTCAATAAGCCTACAACCGTTCCTGAATCCAAATTTTCTTCAACTATTTGAGCAGAGAGGGTAATATCTGAAGGCATATCATTTGTATCGGTAACTACAATGACAAAGTTTCTTTGTATCTCTTCACCTTCTTTGTCCTCTGCAGCAATCTTCAGCGTGTAAACGGATTTTTTCTCATAGTCAAACTCTTCATTTGCTTTCAAAAAATCATCTTCAATATAAAAGCTAGGTGCATCGTAACCAGACAATAATGTGTATACAAAATTTTCAGTAGCATCAGGATCAGAGGTTGTCAGCTTACCTATCATAGTAGATACTGGACGCCTTTCAGCTATCTTATTGTTATCAAGTTCCAGCTCATAAGGAGGATCGTTAGCATCTTTCACCTCTAGAATAAAAGCTTTTTCCAGAGTACCGCCCTGTCTATCTACAATTGCTAAACGGATATTGTAAAATGATTTGGTTTCAAAATCAGCTTGCGTGTTAAGTAGGAGTTCATTGCCCGAAACTAAAAACTTGGCATTATCAGTATCGTTCTCACCTGATACGAGCTGATATTTTTTCGTATCCCCTTCATCAGGGTCTGTGGAGATTAGCTTGCCAATAGATGTTCCGATTGGTTCGTTTTCAAAGAACGACTTGTTGTTAACGTCAAGGCTCGTGGGTAAATCATTTCTGTCCGATATAAGTATGGTGAAATTCTTTTCTACAAACGCTCCTTTACTATCTGTACTCCGAAGCCTAATCCTGAACTCATTTTTAGATTCGAAGTCAAACATATAATCTGTCTGTAATTCATTGCCAGCTATCGTGAAGAAGGCGTTATCATCGTCATCAATTCCAGCTACCAGCGAGTAGGTAAACGTATCAGTTTGATCTTGATCAGTAGTGGAAAGCTTTCCGGCAAGAGTATTAAATGGTTTATTTTCATCTACTTTATTATTGGACAAAGTGATGTCAGTTGGCTCATCATTTCCGTCGGTTATAATAATCGCCAACTGCTCACTTATCGTTCCTCCCTCATTATCGTTTGAAGTAACATCAATGAAATAGAAAACCTTTTCCTCATAATCAAATGTAGTGTTGGTAAGCAATTCATCTCCAATTATTACAAAGCTGCTGTTATCGTTGCCCGAACCTGTTAGTGAATAAGTGAATGTACTTCCTCCATCTGGATCTACTGTACTTAATTTACCAACTACAGTATTAACTGAGCTTGTTTCCGAAACTTGATTATTGCTTAATTCAAGTAAGGTAGGTTCATCATTGCTATTGACTATAATAATATCGAATTGTGCATCAGTTGTGTCTCCATCTAAATCTTTTGCTTGCACCCTTATCGAATAAGTACTTTTAGTCTCATAGTCAAACTGCTTTAAGTTGCGCAATTCACCATTTATAATTACGAAAGATGCATTATCTGTACTTCCAACACCTGCTACTAGCGCATATTTGTGTGAATCCCCAGTATCTTGGTCACTGACTGAAAAACTACCTATTACTGTACCTACTGCCGCATCTTCAGGGATTTGATTAAAAGAAAGTTGGAGGTTTTGTGGAGTATCGTTTTCATCTGTTATAGAGATCACAAATTCCTGTTCTAAACTTTTTGCTGGCACACCATTATCGGTGGTTTTTAATCTTATGTAATACAGTTTTGTACTTTCATAATCAAAGCTTTCATTGGAAAGTAACTTATCTCCTGATATGACAAACTTACTGTTATCAGTACTTCCTTTCCCTGTTACTAGCTCATAAATATGAGAGTTAGCATCATCAGGGTCAGTTGTAAACAAAGTAGCGACTTCCGTTCCCACACCACTATTCTCAGCTATTTCTGTATCACTTAATTCAATGGCTGTGGGAGCATCGTTCGCATCAGTGATTTGCACGGTAAATAATTTGGTAAAAACACCTTGGCCAGCATCAGTTACTTTTACATTTATGTAGTACAACTGCCTCTCTTCGTAATCAAATTTGTCTAAAGTTTTGATTTCATTATTGACTACAATGAAGCGACTATTATTGTTTTGTCCATCACCAGCTGCTAATGCATAGGTGAATACATCCCCTGTGTCTTCATCAGTGGTGGTAAGTATGCCTATAGAGGTGCCTGTTTCAGAATTTTCAGCAACTACTCCAGGGCTTAGGTTCATATCGGTAGGTGCATCATTCGCATTCACAATATTGATAACAAATGTCTTTTCAAACTCGCTCCCGCCTCCATCGGTGGTTTTTATCCTAACAGAATAGCTGGACTTTGACTCGAAGTTGAAGCTCTGAGTATTCAATAATTGGCTGCCCTCTATGGAAAAATAAGCGACATCACCACTTACCAAGGTATAGGTATATGCATCTGTCGCATCTTCGTCAGTAGTACTTAAGTTACCAACCAAACTGCCTTCTCCTACATTTTCTGCAAAATCGTCATTGCTAAGGCTAATATCTGTTGGGTCATCATTTCCGTCAATCAGACTAATAGTAAATGTTTCTTCAAAGGTTCCTCCTTTACTATCTGTCGTTCTCACTCGTATGTTGTGAGCTGCTTTTACCTCAAAGTTCAAGCTTTGAGTAGTTTTAAGTGTATTGCCAGAAATACTAAAATTAGCATTATCGTCATCGCCGTCTCCGCTAACTAAACTATATGTAAAACTATCGTTATCGGCATCTGTAGAGCTTAAAACACCGACAGTAGTTCCTATACTTTGGTTTTCAAGTATCGTTATATTCGAAAGACTAATGGCAGTAGGCAGGTTATTATCTGTTATTATTTGAGGCGTATCAAATCCTCCTACTACTCCGTCAGCTACAAAAGAAATTGGCAATGTTACAGCATTAATTTCCGTGTTAGTGCTATTGTCATATAGTTTGAAAGTTATTGATCCGCTAGCTTCATTACTATAAACTATTAGTTGTGCCATATACCGGTCTTGCCCAGCAAGGTAAGTATCGGGTTGTGCTACCCCTCTCACTTCTCCATTGATAAAAGCAGCTACCATATCTCCTGTATCTCGTGATTCCACCCCATCTATCTGTAGCACTGCTGTTATAACCATGGAATTGTCATAGTTGCTTGGTGTAACACTCCATGTTGGTTGCGCCCATGCATGTTTAAAACATAAAACAGCAATTGCGCATAGTAAACTTGTTAATATACTTTTCCTAATTTTCATTTTTAAGATAATTTTCAAAAATACACCTCACAAAATTTTTTAATTAGCATGACTGAGCTAACTATTGTTATGTTGAAAGCTTGGTTTATTTGCTTTTAGCAACCTTTATTACAATGGTTGCTCCATCATCCATTATAGCACGAACTAGGTAGACCCCTTCTAAGAGCATCTTCGTATTTATTTTGTGTGTGTGCATAATACTGTTAACAGGCACAGACTCTACAAAAACAATATTACCTAAAACATCAGCTATCGAAATAGTCATGTTTTCCGTATTCAGCTGATCAAATTCTAGTAATAGCTCCTCTCCAAATGGGTTTGGATATCCAATCATCGATACTGATGCTTTTTCTAAATCGGATAGATTAGCATGGTAATCTATAGATAGGACGAATGGCTTATCGATTGTTCCTGTGATCGTCTCATTTCCATATTTTATGGATTCTTTAGCAGCGTAAATTTGTCGACTCTCCCCATCCATAAACTGGAAAGAGATATCTTCATTGCTAGTTTCTCCATTAATATTCATGAAGTATGTTAATCGTTCAGTGACAGGGTTCAGTACTGGATAAGCAATTCCTCTGCACTCTCCATCAACTATTGCAGCAATCCTACTATACTGATCTTGTACATCGGCAACTTCTATAATCGCAGACATATTTGAATTGTATTTATAAGGGTTGAGCTTCCATGGACTATCCGTGACCATTCCTCTAGCATCGACGCCACTTGGTGAATAAGTAGCTGCCACTCGCTGACCTGCTGCCACACTTACATTAGGATACTTAAATGACCCAGCATTTGCAGCTTTGAACATGTAGCCTTCACCTGGGTGTAAATGGGTTAAGCTACCAATCCAGCCGACTGTTTCATCTACATATATCGCTACTGCAAATTGGCTTTTTAATAAATCGCCACTTGTTGCATTAGTGAAGCCGCTCATTGCCTCATTTACAGCCATCGCCTTGAACCCGATATAACCTATCCAATTCCAATTTTCTAGTATATTTATACTTACCTCATCTCCTTTAAGTAACTTCCCTTTGTAGGTCAATTGGTCTTGATTGCTCAAAAACAGTTTATAACCTTGCCCATTTTTCAACCCTCCATCTTGTGTGATTTTACCAAACCAACCCATACTTGGAGCAAATTGGTCGTATTTATCAACTGACCTGATAACATCTTTATCAGCTGCATTTAGGTCCTTCAAGAGTTTATCAGTCTCTTGCATCTCAGTTGATTGTAGGTGAAACGAAACCCATTTCCACCCCTTAGGAATTTCAACAGTATGCTCAACTACATCGTTGGCGATTAACATTTCAGGAGTTGCAGGCGATCCAATGAATGCATTATTGTTGAACGTGTAATTAGGTGTCAGATCCCTATGTACTTGTCCATCACTGGCATTCCATACCCTAAACTTGATCGCCTCTCCTCCCGATCTATTACTGTACACACTGATATAAGCCTGGTAATTATCAAAAGCGGAAATATATTGTAATTGTGCCATTCCTCTACATTCTCCATTTACGAATGCGCCGATGACATCGTCAGGATCCCTCGAAACTTCCCCATTAATTTGCACTTGGGCAATGATGTTCATATTGTACTGGAAATCAGTCGGGGTTATGTTCCAATCATCTGGAAGAGGTTTATACACTTGCAAGTCAAGCAACAATATTTCCTCAAACCCAAATTCGGTAACCAATTGTAAATCTTCGCTGTATGTCCCAATATTCACATTTTCGTTTACAGTAAACGTGATTAATTGACTTGAAACAGGTGACAATACTCCACTTGAAGGTTGTGCAGATAACCATGGAGGCAGGTTTTTTAACTCGTAATTGGCAAATTTCCCTCCTGTGTTTCTTATTCTAGCCTCAAATGTAAAGCTAGTTCCCTGTGCAATTTTGAAGTGAAGGTCTTCATCATCCCAAACTACTTGATTCCTATCAATGTAAGCAGACCACGTTACTGGTGAAGCCATTACATTGGCATTCATGTCTTCTACATTTTTAACCGTGATATCTAAAATGACATTCTCTAATAAGCTATCAGGATCAGTAGTGGTTAAAATGATTTTGTCATTATTCGCAGAGTAATTGAAATTCACCTTTTGTACAGGTCTTGGAATTTTAACCGTTGGCGTGACGCTAGAATGTTGAGTGCCACCACTGATAGAAAGCGTATCGACCATGGTTGTACTTCCTAAAACTGAAGTACTAATGTATGTAGCATTCAGTTCTTGAATTCCTGCAACTTCACTGTAGCTGTTAAAAGGATGGTAGAGTAAAAGCCCGGGCTCATCACCAGAAAGCATAAAATGCATGTCTCTTTGTAGCTGATCCAGAGGTCTAGCAGATTGCCAAACCCTCACTTCATCTAAACGTCCATTGAAATACTGCTCCACATTTGTAGCTCCTGTTTGATCAACCCAGCCCCTTGCGCCAAGCCACAAAGCAGAGCCTCCGAGCCCGAAGAAATCTTTACTGCCCACTGAGTTTTGCTGAATGCCATCAACATAACAGGTCGTATTTGTTCTTCTCTTCACTATCAGGGCAAAGTGGTGCCATTTCCCGTCAAAATAATTCGTATCAGAAACCTTAAACTTTTGCCCATAATTCCAAACCTCAATTTCACCAGAGGCATTGGCATTAATCGACCATCCATTTTTATTCGCATCTAATAAGTCACCACCCACATTTCGAGTTGTATCTCCCAATCCATTTGAGAAAAGCGTTTGGTTGGTAGCTCCACTTGCATTGAACCAGAATTCAATGGTAAAATCCATATCATTGTCAATCACAGGACTTTTGCCTTTGAGGTAACCATTCACTCCATTAAATTCTACCGAATTGCCATTTGGCTCTACTTGCCATGTAGCATTCACAGTCGCGTGCCTACTTTTTACCAAATCTTCTGCAATGCTTCCATAAGCTTCTTCCATTCGCCAGTTGCCGCTTAAGCCAGACTCGTTTCCGCTCATCCTTTTGCCTGCGTAAATATTGATATCAGAGGTTCCTAAGGCTTTTTTCCAAATGCGTACTTCATGCACATTTCCATTGAAAGGCAATGTCTGTCCACCGCTAAAATGGCTTTTACCAATCGTGATTTTTCCAGTACCCAAGTAATCGGCGTTGAAACTATTATTGGTGCCACTCAAAATACCATCAATATGTATGCTTGCGGTGTTTTTGGCAATGTCATATGTAAATGCTATATGGTGCCACTTTCCATCATCTGTGATTTTGGTAGTTCCTTTTATTTTAGCATCTACTAGTTGAACTTCCAATGAATCCGTTGCATCAAAGCCTATAAAAAAGCCTTTATCCTTCTCAAACCCTTGGGAAAGTACCACTTCTTCTTGTCCATTTCTAGCCCTCTTTATGTAGAACTCAATAGTAAATGGCCTTCTAGTAAGCGTCAAGCCTTCAGGTATTTCCATATAACTATTTGCTGTGCCGTCAAAGTAGATACTTGCCGGGTGACGAATATCCGTTCCGTTCAATACACCTCGTATATCAAAATTGGCAGGTCGCAATAATCCGGCGTTGATAGGTTCATTGAATTGGATCATGATTTCGTCTCCTGCTGACAACACTCCGTCAGAAGGTTGAGGTGCACCAAATGCATGTGGCGTCTCTCTATCGATAATCCCAGAGAAAATATCGGAGTTGACTCTAGTAATATCTCCCAAAGCGCCACAAAGCGTAGTAGCACGCAAATCGTAAAGTCCGTCGGGTACAGTCCAAACATAACCACCATTCAGGGTTTTAGAACCAGCTTGTTTCCAAATATGCTTAATTGTACCGTCTCCGTCTTTATCTATAAGAGGATCAGTGATTTTCCCTCCTAGTTCTGCTCTTGCTAAAGAGTCTCTATAATATGTTGCCAATAATATCCATTCCGCGTCACTATCGCCCGAAGATTTGTATTGTAACTCCACTCCCTGGAAATTTGGATAGTTGATATTAAAACCTCCTACCTGATAAAGCACACTAGTAGTATCAGTACTATCGACCAAGCTAGTATTTACCGTCCAATTATTTTGCGGTTGGAATATAGATGGCTCTGAGCAACTTGGGAGGAAAAATGCCGAAACATAAATTTCATCCTCAATGTTAGCATCATTGTCGGTTAAATCATGCTGACATGCTGAACGAAGGATCAATTTAACACTATCATAATCAAACTCATAAGGACCTCTTTCTACCACTAGCGTTTTAGTGATTGATTGCCCTCCTGGTACAAAAAACTCTCGGTTAGCATTGATTTCTTGACCATCTACCCGCAGCACCAACCCATTTGGATTGGTAGATTCTACTACTTCCAATATGTAATACTGGCTGTCATCAGTCTCACTATCATTATTGAAGTTAAGAAAGAAACCAGCAGACTGATCAGCAGGAATATTGTAGGCTATTGAAGACTTAGAAGTGCCATTGATGGTAATTCCTGGCTTATCTCTTTGTTGAGTGCGGTTACTAACCACTTCTTTTTTATTGCCATCAATTGAGCTTTTTAGCTGGGTTAGCAAAGTGATTTTTCGATCTACCCGTTTTTTGCTCGCCTCTAGCTTTTTCTTTTGTTTTTGCAAACTAAGAATACTTCGCTGTTTAGCATCTTTTACTTCGTCCAGTATTTGACTAGCATCCGCTGGATATTGAGTTTCCCCTTTTCTCAGTGCAATTGTGGTAGTTAGATAAGTAATTGATGCGTCCAGTTGGTTGCTAAGTACTTGATTATTTAAAATCTGGGTGCCTACGTATAAAGAGGTAGTAAAACGAAGTACTATTTCATCTTCGTGAGGGCAAGATGTTTGACCCGCTAATGTTTCAAATATCGGAGTACTCCTATAAGCATCTTCTCCCAAATTTTCGGTGTCTTGGTCATTACCATAAATATTGATAGTTTGGTAGTCACCTACATCATCATCATTAATTACATAACCAACCGTAAAGTTTTGGCCATCGGTTTCTGAGGATGAAGATGTATTGGTATAAGAAAAAGCAACATTATAGTCAATAGCAATTCCACTACCCGATTCGTTTATATCTGTTTCCGTACCAATTTCACCAAAAGGTCCGATAGAAAACTCTTCAAAATTTGTATCGTCCCATTCTGCACTATACTCGTAACTATATTGACTTTGTGCGCTTATACTGATATTAGACTGTTTTGACTCGAACCCTTCTATTGCCAGCCATTTTTCCACCTCGTTTCTAGCCAAGGTATTTACCCAAGTGTCAATCTGTTGGTTGAACCATCTCACAGAATCGATCTCACCCTTTCTTGTGGGAGTAAATGTATAACTCTTCCCATCATTACTATAAGTAGAACCATCAGGGTTGGTAGGCGATAATTGATTGGGTTGTATTTCTACTCCCCAAATATTATTATCATTATTTGAACCAATTCTTTCTGCTAACCAATCTTCACTTTTTCCAGGAAAACTAGCTGCAGTTACTTTATTTACATATTTATTATTGTTTTGTAAAAGATTATCTCTCAGTGCTTTGAGGTTAGGAAGAAGGTAGTTTTCAATATGGTTTTGGTCATAAACAAACGTAGTAGCTATTCCTCCTCTACCGAAAGACAGTTCTTTAAACCTGGCTAACTTCAATGTTTTAAAATTACCATTTCCGTCAGTCGCTGTAACAGTGATATCAACAGGACACTCCACTGTAGAAAGCCCACAGTCAGCAGCATCAATAAAAGCAAGGTTTTTAATGACACCAAACAACAAATTCTTGGAAGTACCCACAAACAGATCACTAGGTGCGCCTACTAAAGATCCATCATCTCTAGTTTGGAAGGAGGTTGTTGCTTCATAGGTATAAACATTTTCTTCACCTAAACCTCCGCCGGTATTCACCCCTAATGTTCCCGATTGTGTGACCAAAGCCTTTGACTCGGTAATTACTCCGACGCCTTTTAATAACTTAGCTCCTGATTGAGCCGAAAGTGTTAAACCTAGAGATCCATCAAAGTCATGAGAAGTCTTTTCAACACTAGAAAATGAAGACCCTTTTGATAAGT
The DNA here is from genome assembly GCA_034044135.1 of Flammeovirgaceae bacterium SG7u.111. Lineage (NCBI taxonomy): Bacteria > Pseudomonadati > Bacteroidota > Cytophagia > Cytophagales > Flammeovirgaceae > Flammeovirgaceae bacterium SG7u.111. Next base: position 1,211,226 of record CP139021.1, read on the forward strand.
AACTATAACTACCATCCATTGGAGGGTCTCTCAAGATGAAGTCTACAAACTCGGGCCCTTGAGTAACAAAGTTATTGCCAACTTGCAAACCTCCTAACACATAGGCATAAAATGGGTTAGGTTGTCCTCCAGCACCTGGAGCGGGCCATTCAATGATATTACTTCCTGCTTTAGCCTGAATAGTTATCGATTTCAAGTAACTTTTTGCCGGATTGCTCGCATCTGCCAACAAGTTAGGCTCACCTGCTTTGAAATTATATAAGGTGTCTCCATCTGTAATCTTAAACTTATCGACTCCTCCATTGGAATATGGAAAAGCCTGCTCACTATTTCCTCTAACCACAGTATAGAACCCTCTTCCCATACCATTATTCACCGATATTTCGGCATCGGTCACAGGCACTTTGTAGCCTTTTCCATCATCTACATTCGTGTAAATTTCATATAGGAAAATCCTCATTTTGTAATCTTTTCCCTGTTGAAAGACTTTGTACGAAAGCCCACTTAAATCGGCGGTAAAGGTTGTGCCGCTTTTGTCCTTAAGCTTTAGAGATGCATCGCCACCGTGTGTTTTGAAGTCTTTCCCAAATTCATCTGTAACGATAATGATGGGTTTATTTCTGAGAATGAAATCTCGTTTGAAATGATAAGTGATAGAATCAACGCTACTCAACACATCTTTGGTAGCATATTTTACAATCAAAGAATCCGTGACATTTGCGTAAACCGTATCATTTTGCTGGGTAGTTTCATTGAACTGTATTTTAGCCTCCTGCCGAATTTTTTCCAACAAGCTCAATCCAGTTACCCCACTTGTATCAATAGCAACCAACCCTTGTGCATTCACATAAACAATGGTATCTGGTTCATTCGAATATACACTGTCAACTTCATGATTGTCAAATGTAAGCGATGACATATCAAGGTTTTCCTCAGGAAGTGGAGCGCCTCCAGCATCTTGAAATACAAAACTGTTATCTTTTGTGTACTTTACGTCCTTTACCTTATATTCCTTAGGGGGAAGCTCCATTTTGAACTCACCAGTAGTATTGTTAGTAGTGATTACTTCAGATACCAATCCGCCATCATTAGCAGACTCAAGAGTGAATTTTATCTGACCTACATTATTCACACTTTTACCAAATCCCAATACTTTATCTCTTTCAACCGGTCCACCTACTGCTCTTCCTATCAACACCTTTTTGGTACTGTCCAGCATGACGATACCAGTAACCGGGGCTTGGAAATCTTTGGTAGGCTTATCAATAGGATATCGCCCAGCATTTTGTATAGTATGAGTCAGTTTCCTAAACTCCAAGTAATGATGCCCAATAGGTACTTGAATATCAAAAGCCCCATAAGGATCTGTTTCTATGAGCTTTCCATCCTTTACTGCTGCTATTTCCCCGTCTATGAAAATATTGATGCCTTTTGAACCTACTTCTTCTTCCCCATTTTTACTCAGGTGGGTAAAGTACACATTTCCAGTTACCCTAAAAGAGGATATATCTTTGAAATCCACTCCATTTTCTACACTGCTTCCTTCTCCTAAAAACACTGATCTCTGGCCTGGCTCAAAAGCATGAATCGCACCTCCCATCGTCATGGTAGGGGTAATGTTAAAATTATTGCCATTGCCTTCGTAAATAATACCTGTAATAGAGTAATTACCCGCATCATCCGTATAGCTTGCAGTTGCCAGCTGTTGACCTGTCGGTATTTCTTCACTCCAGCTAGCTCCGTTTATTTCCCCGTCTCTTCCGTGAAAGCTTCCGCCTTCTTCTGAGCCATCAAATACAAAAGGACCAATCCCTTCGTCAAAACGCCAATAACCTTGCAGCCCAGTTTCATTCGGATTTACCAACCTACCGTAATCCCTTAGCACATCTAATGAATCCAGCGTACGGTTGTAAATACGCACCTCGTCAAGATATCCATTTAAATACGCTGAGCTATTGTATCGTCTGCCCAAGAAAATATCTTTCGTTGAGTCGTTGTCTAGATTACCAGTGGTTATAACCTGTGCTTTATCTAATACACCATTCAAGTAAACCTTTAAACTGTCATCAGTGCCATGGGTTAGAGTGATACTGGTATAATTTCCTGCAACGACAGGGTTTTGCGAGGTAACACTTTTTATAGTCCCACTTTTATATACTGAAACCACTACTTCACCAGTAGTGGTTAACTTAATTTCATATTGATTTTCTCTAGATAGAATGACCTGCTCTGTGCCAATAGTATTTGGCTTTACCCATACAGAAACAGTCAATTCCTTGTTTAAATCAGGAAAATTATTTCCAGCTATCTGTACATAATCATTGGTCCCGTCAAAGCTTAATGCATTACCCGAAACACCTTCTTGTCTTTCGGCAATTACCTTTACATCAGGTACTGCAATCCCTCCTTCATAGACAATATTTCCATTTACTACACCAAAAGGAAGCCTGAAGCCAACAGTATGGGCGATCCCATTCGCTGGCAATCCTAAATTGTCGTAATCTTTTCCGTCTACACTACTTATGTCAAAGGTAATTTGCTGATCAATCCCACATTCATTTTCTCCAACAATGAAATACTCATAAATCTGGCGAGCTTCGGTAGTATTATCTGTCCAAGTTCGTACGTCCGATTGCGTGGTGATCATAAGTTGTGGAACTACGTCACTCCCAAGTTTTCTTCTGTATATTTTATATCGATTGATAAAACTGGCATTTTCTCCTGCTGTCCATTCCAATAATACCCGATCTCCAAAATATCCTTTCGACGCATTTATCCCATTTTTAGATAAAACTTTACTTACATCTACATCGGTGATATTCATTCGGTTTTCGGTAGGATCCGTAGTCAATACTGCTTTGCCACCTGAAATTTCCTTACAATTATTTACTGAAAGGATTTCGTAAGAATACGTCTGACAAGATTCGGCATCTTGGTCCAAATAGGAAGTAGTGGAAGGGTCATCTATCTCAAAAGTTTCCTCTCCTCCATTTATACCTCTACGCACAATTTTGTAGGACATCACATGGCTTCCCCCAGACCACGTGAGCTGAACACCTGGTGTACCTGTCTTAATCAACACCATTTTAAAGTTGGTTGCGGCAGTTGGATCGGCAGGGGATATCCCACTCACAAAATCAGAGACATTACCTTCTACATTACACTCGGTACTCACGGCCGACATTTTATAGTAATACGTTGAGCCCCTCGTCAAGCCAGTGTTTACATAACTTCTTTTCTCCCCTGCTATCGTAGCTATTTTTGTGTAAGTACCTCCTTCGCTCGTACTTCTGTACAACCAAAATTCTTTAGGATTGGACGCTGCCCATTCCCACGTAAGTTTTGAAGATCCATCGCATAAATCCTGAGTGGCCTCCAAACCCGCAGGAGCTCCTAAAGTAGCGATTACCTCACCTTGTACACTTCTTGAAGCACTTTCATAGGTAATTCCATTCTTTATATACCTAAGTGTAATCTTATAGAGCCTATTGGAAGCCGTGGTTCTAGTATAACTTGTCATTCCAGCAGCAAGTGTCTTGATAGCAACACCATTCTCATAAATAACATATTGATAATCCCCAGGGTAACCTTTCATATCTGTAGGTTCATCCCAGCTTAGGTCTACTTTTCCACATCCCGGTGTTGAAGAAAAGTTCTCAGGTGTAGGAAGTAAGGGAATAGTATAATCTTTTGAACTATTAGGGACTCCCATTCCATCACCAGAACCAGAAACTGAAATAGTGATGGTTTTTCCTATAAGCTTTGGCGGGAAAGCAAATCTGAACTGTGCTACATAGTCATCATCACCTTCAGCATAGCTTGAGCCATGGATGATTTTACCATCAGCCGCATTATTGTTCCTTGGGTGATAGTTATAGTCATGTGTATTATCACCACAACCATCAACGTCCCTTGCCAAATAGTTGGGATAAGAGGCAGTACGAAAGTTTGCAATTGACAAAAAGTTATATTTAGTAACCCCATTTGCCTCATAGGAATAATGTAAATAATCTATCCAATCATCTGCACCACAACCTCCATCGTCCTCATCCAAAATCATGACACGCATGTCAAACGTAAAATCAGTTTTGTTGAAATTCTGATTCCACGCAGAATGAAAATCATGGTCTCCATCAGAAGGGTTGTTTACACCTGGATAGTTTTGACCAAAAACTAGAGTGGTGGCAAGGAATGAGACAAGAAAAAAGAAAATTTTAAATAGATGTGTAGCTAGAGGAAAGTAGTATTTGCCCATTTAGAGTTATTAGTTTAATCTTGATGAAAGAGGGATGAACGCGTTTGTTATTAGATTAAACCTATGTATGTTATTTATTGGTATATTCCATCATTTTTTTAGTGAGTTGTCAATGTAATAAAAATAGAAAAACAGCTTGTACATTATATGAAAGGCACTTTTTATTAAAGCGGATCTAATGATTTGAAGATCGGACTTGAGAGGGTGTTTAGAACTATCACTTGGGGCAATGGAGATTTTTATTTGGTATATAAGATGTTTTGGGATATTTCTGGCAGGATAACGAAGTAAGTACAAAATGCTAAAATTAGTTTTATTGGGTTTAAATAGCATTTTTTATTTGAAGTGATTTAATATGCATGATTAGCTTAAATTACTTCTTTATCAGAGGTAATATGTTGAGATTATCAAACGAATTTTCATGATATGAATTAGCTTGTGATACATATCTCTCTCTGTTATTTACTTGCCTTTTTGCTCACCTGAGATAAAAACACCTGCACTACAACTGTAATATAAGACCTGATGGGTTCGATTTCTGTTCAAGATAACTATTTTCATCGCTACCCCATGGGGTTTATTTTTCTTTCGCCTCACATATCTCCAAAACTCATCTATCTGTACCTTCTGGTAACGCCCCGGGTCTGAGCCCCTGAACATGCCCTGCAGGTGATCCGCAATATCTCGGTACAGTCTCTGATGCCTTTGCTTCTACACAACCTAAAAGTGTTAGTCGTTCCGCCAGCAAAGTTTGGTTCAGATGATGAGCTGCTAATATTAAATGTTGATCCAACATCATAGTCAAGCTCAATATCTTCAGTTGTCGTCCAAATCGGGAAAAATGATTTCTTACACCCTTTTATAACTGGTTGGAAATAAGTATTTTATTGTTTTGTAAAACCAGGAATACCAGAGAATCTCACTCTTATATGTATTATATCGGGTACAAAAGAGCTCGTGGTGCTCGTGCGCTGTATAGCCTCTCGCAAACTTGTTGCTTACATCGCCGCTTAGCTCGCCCCAAGTGTTCGGCTCACGCCTTTTGCCCCAAGTATCAAAGCCCAGTTCTTCGGTCACTGCTCCGTTCTCGTCCGTAATTACCGTTGGCGAGCCTAAGTGGTCGGTGTGCCAGCAGGGCATTTCCTTCTGTAATGGTCTTTACCTTTCAACATATCCACCCTTTGTTTTATATTGTCTAAGCCGTCGTATTATGGAAATCTCAGCTGTTGAATTTTCGTGCCATTCTCTTTTTCCGTTTTGATGGAGGTTATCCGACCTTTATCAAGATGAAAGAACAATTTATATCCTTGCATCGCAGGTTTTACATCTGATCTTTTACATTTGCGTTTGTTCGTGTTGAACAAACATCTACAACCACAAATAGCCAGCAGCCGCTGATTTCTTATGGAAAAAGAAGTGCTTTTTACAAACGATGCCATCGTACTGGGCATCTTGATGACCGTTTTAGCTTTTGTCTTTATCACCTCGGGTAGCAAAAGTCCTATTTGGAAAAAGATATACACCTATTTTCCCCCAGTGCTGGCCTGTTATTTTATTCCTGCCGTGCTTAACTCGCTCAATATTATTTCGGGCGAAGACTCTCAGCTTTATTTTGTTTCTTCTAGGTATTTATTGCCAGCCTGTTTAGTGTTACTCTGCCTCAGTATCGACCTAAAAGGGATTATAAACCTAGGTTCTAAATCCATCATCATGTTTTTTGCCGCTACGGCAGGTATTATTTTCGGTGGACCTATAGCGGTGTTGCTGGTTTCTGCTTTTGCCCCTGAGCTGGTAGGAGGCTCTGGACCAGATGAAATTTGGCGGGGCTTGGCTACCATAGCGGGAAGTTGGATTGGCGGAGGTGCCAACCAAACGGCAATGAAAGAAATTTACGGTGCGAGCGATGTGCTATTTTCCCAAATGATAGTAGTCGATGTAATTGTTGCCAATATCTGGATGGGCTTTTTGCTCTACGGAGCTACCATCGCCCCCAAGGTAGACAAATGGCTAAAAGCAGATTCTTCGGCTATAGATGAATTGAAAGACAAGGTGGAAAAGTACAGTGCTTCCATAGCTAAAATCCCGACCCTAAAAGATGTGGTTACCATTCTTGCCATAGGTTTCGGTGCAACGGCCATTGCTCATTGGAGCTCGGAACATATTTCTGCATTCATGCAAAATTATAACGATACTTTGAAAGCCTACAACCTTACCTCGCTTTCATCGGGCTTCTTTTGGTTGGTAGTCATTGCCACTACCATAGGTCTGGGATTGTCATTCACTAAGTTCAAAAAACTGGAAGGGGCAGGCGCATCGAGGATCGGTAGCGTATTTATTTACGTGTTGGTAGCCAGTATCGGAATGAACATGGACATTATCAAAGTGTTGGACAACCTTGGGCTTTTTGCCATCGGAATTGTCTGGATGCTGGTACATGTAATCACACTCCTAATAGTTGCCAAACTGATAAAAGCACCATTTTTCTTTGTAGCAGTGGGAAGTCAAGCCAATGTGGGCGGAGCAGCATCTGCACCCGTAGTTGCTTCGGCATTTAGCCCTGCACTTGCCCCTGTGGGCGTGCTGATGGCGGTACTTGGCTATGCCTTGGGTACGTACGGAGCCATAATTTGTGCGGAATTGATGCAACTGGCTTCTCCTTGATTTTTGACATTTTTACTGGTGAAGAACGAAAAAAAGCGTCGAGGTTACTTTAATCGACCTCGACGCTTTTTTTATCTTGTAACCTGAAACCCTCCCTACATCTTCAATACATAATTCTCAATTAGCTCATCGGCTACTTTTTTCATGCCCGTGGTGGCATTTTCCTGCACAGGGCGGACGTGTGGTCGGTAACCAATATTTTCAGGAATGCTTGGGTCAATCACGTAAATGGGTACATTTCCCCGCACATAATCTACCAATCCGGCAGCGGGGTATACCAGCAAAGAAGTTCCTACCACAATGAGAATATCTGCTTCCATTACCACTTCTGCGGCAATATCCATCATAGGGACAGGCTCGCCAAACCACACAATATGGGGGCGGAGTTGCGAACCTTTCTCGCATTTATCGCCAATGTTCAGTTCTGAGCCTTTTATATCGTACACCAAGTTTTCATCCAGCGAACTGCGGGATTTGAAAAGCTCGCCATGCAAATGGATGACATTGGAAGAGCCAGCACGTTCGTGCAAATCATCTACATTTTGGGTGATGATGGTGAGTTCAAAATAAGATTCTAGCCTTGCAAGGGTCTTGTGGGCGCTATTAGGTTTGGCATCGAGGGCATTTTTCCTGCGCTCGTTGTAAAATTCCAGCACCAATTCCCTGTTTTTTTTCCAACCTTCGGGCGTAGCTACCTCTTCTATATTGTAGCCTGCCCACAATCCATCTGATGCCCTAAAGGTCGGTATCCCGCTTTCCGCACTGATTCCCGAGCCCGAAAGCACGACAACTTTTCTCTTGCTCATTTTCTTAAATAAATATTTTAACCACATGTTTTTCGTGCTCAGAAAATACTTCTGAACCGTTTTGGTAATAAATCAAAAAAATCGTATTTGGGTTTCACAAGCTTAGAGCATGTTTAAGTTTTATCGTTTTCGCCTGAAAACCTAAATTTTAAACAAGCTCTCAAACCGGTAAGTATTTATCCTTGACTAGTTCATAATTTTAAAAAAATAATTCATTCTTTTACAGATTATTCTGAATTAGTTTCGGTGAAGGGGCAGTAAGGCTTTTCTTAATGAGGGTTTTAGGCGTTTTTCCTTCATCTACATGAAAAGCACGAGTTAGATGATGAAGATATGGTTAGAGGCCATCAGGCTAAGAACATTGCCTTTGGCGCTTGCAAGTATAGGAATGGGGAGTTTTTTGGCAGCCGCCCAACATGGGTTCAGGTGGGAGGTGCTAGCTCTTTGCGCCCTCACTACCATCTTCTTACAAATCCTTTCCAACTTGGCAAATGACTACGGCGACTCTATCCACGGGGCGGATAGTAAAGACCGAGAAGGTCCCTCCAGGGCAGTGCAATCAGGAAAAATTTCGCCCAAAACCATGAAAACTGCGATGATTCTATTGGGAATTCTTTCCCTCGTTTCGGGCATTTCCTTGCTCTATATTTCCATCAGCCCTTTCACATGGCAGGTCTTCGCCTTCTTTTTTGTAATGGGGCTAATGGCTATAGCAGCGGCTATCACCTATACGGCAGGCAGCAAACCCTATGGTTATGCGGGCTTAGGAGATATTTCCGTGTTGATTTTTTTTGGCTGGATTGGTGTATTAGGTACTTTTTATTTGCACACAGGTTTTGCCCAATGGAAGTTGCTGCTGCCAGCGACCAGTTGCGGATTGCTCGCCACCGCAGTGCTCAATGTGAATAATATCCGCGATATCCAGTCCGACACCAAGGCGGGGAAAATGTCCATTCCCGTAAGGCTAGGTAGAGAACGGGCACGAATCTACCACTGGTCACTACTAATAGGAGGCATGGTTTGCGCTGTGATTTTTCTACTGTTCGACGGAACTGGGCCACTTGGGTTTATCTTCCTCATTACCCTGCCTTTGCTGTTCAAAAATGGTTTGGCCGTAAGCAAATTGGAAAAACCTGCTGAGCTAGATCCTTACCTCAAACAAATGGCAATGACCACGCTGCTTTTTGTGATCAGTTTTGGAATAGGCATCTTGCTTTAAAAGGCTATCTTTGCAGCAAATTTCCTCCCAGAAGTATTTGTAGGCAGGAATATTTTTTCAACCATCAATATGTTACAATGAAACATTTGCTTTGGGCAATGCTGCTCAGTTGTTCTTTTTTGGCAATGGGCCAAGACTCTACTTGGACACAATTAGAACTGGGAAATCATTTTTCCATGAACTTTCCTCAAAATCACACCCAAAACGACTCCACCGAATTTGAGTATTATCGGGCTACAATAGGCGAAAATTTACTTTTTGCTGGGGTGATTCCCCGAGATCCGTACTTCTACGGCGATGAGGAAGAATTAGCCGATGACTATCAAAAATACTTAGAGGGTGTGCTTTCCAAACTTCCCAATGCGGAAGTAAAAGATGATAAAAGCTTTGAGTTGGGAGGTTTGATAGGGAAAAATTATGTGATTCATTTCGGGGAAACTGCTCAGCGAGAGTTATACCTGGAGCAAAAAGTAGTGATCACCAATGATGCTACTTTCACTTTCCAGTTTAAATCCACTAACCCTATTTCTACAAAATCAGATTCGCTCAAAACAGCTTTTTTGAGTTCGATAGAAGCTGTTGAAGGGGTCGATTCAGAAATTCAGATTATCCCTGGAAGTGTGTGGGGCTACAATCCTTACCAAAAAGGAAGGCTGCTTTCCCGTTCCTTTCTCTATATAGTGCTGCCTGGCTTGCTCATTCTGTTTCAGTATATCAAGTGGAGAAAGGCAAAAAGGGCTGGGAAATAATTCGTTAAAACTAACGCAGTGGGCGAATAAAAAAAGAGGTGCAGTTCATGCACCTCTTTTTTTACATCTGTGTCATTTTGGAAGCAATAAAGAGTGGATCTGCTGCTTGCAAAATTTTGTTGCGAAGGCGATATGGGTAATTTGGATGTTCTTCGAGGAACTCGTTGATAATTCGGACTGCAGAGCTGCTTTGGTGACCGCTAAAAGTAGCCTTTAACCATCGCTTTGGGAAAAATATATCTCCGGTGCGCTGGATTTCTTCAAGCAATTCCAAGCTTGGTTTTATATATTTTTCGGCTGATTTGGCTCGTAAAGGATGGTTGAGGTACACCATCGACTGCAAAACCCATGGCTCGTGCTTTCGCATTTCTTCTTGTTTTAAGCTTTCGAAGAACGCATCTCGTACTTTTTGGTCAGGAGAAAGAGCTGGGAGAATAAACTCCATGTTGGCCTTTCTATCTTTATTATGAATGCGTGTTACTTGTGTTTGTAAAATACCTTGGGCTTCTGGAATATCCCTTAGTGCAAGCTCGCAGGCAATGAATGTATAATCTACCTCAGAGAAGCTTAGTCCCGGAATTTCTAACCTTTTCTGCCAGATTAGTTTTAGGTTTTCCACCGCATCTGGAGTAGTAGCGATGGAAACGTAAGTTTTAAAATAGGCAGATTTGGCACTTTGCCCAGGCGATTCGTAGCTAAGCCTCTCTAGCTGTTCTTCTAGCTTAGGGGCAAGCGCTTTTCGCTGCTGAGGAGTATAAAACTTCCAGTAAATAGTAGTGAGGTAATCGAGTATGTTTTGAGTGTTGAGAGGTTCGCTTTCCACATCCAGTGCCTTCAGGACGGTTTCCATCAGCACTTCAGGTTTTATTTCACCATGAAGCATTTCTTCGTAAAGCGATATCCACGCCACGCCCCTGGTCATCGGGTCTTTTATTTTGTAGATGTTTTCTAACAAAAAGCCCATGCTCTGTTTGTCGAGCATAAAGAAACCGTAGCCAAGCCCCGTGCCGTTTGCTAATACCAAGTCGGGCTGTCCCATTCCGGCTACATCCTCAAGCTCTGTTTCCTGTCCAGCCAAAACTACAGGCATTTTATAAGTACTATCACCCGTAACTATTACAGTTTCGAGCTTTTGTGACCAAAACTCGCCTTGTTCGGATGTTTTGTGCTGCTTGATCTTTATCGATTTTACCAAATCATCTTCTTTCACTACCGCTACGCTAATGTGGGGCATTCCCGGTTCCTTCACCCAAGTCTCGCTCCATTTCTTCAGGTCTTGCGGGGTTTTGCTGTCCAAAATAGTGATGAGGTCTTCCCAAACAGCATTGCTAAAGGCAAATGTTTTTAAGTATTCCTGTACGCCTTCCCTGAACTTATCTTCTCCCATCATTTGCTCCAGCTGTTGCATCACTACAGGTGCTTTCTGATAGATGATTCTGCCGTAGAGCGTTCCTGCATCTTTCAAGTTTTCCAGCTCTTGTTGGATGGGATGAGAGCCCAACGTCCTGTCTTCGGAATAGGCAATAGGGTGGTGAGACATCAAAAAGCGAAGGCTATGGTTGATTTCTGGGAACGTGGGGTTGGTAACTTTAGCAGCTATGAAGTTGGCAAATACCTCTTTGAGCCAAACATCGTTGAACCACTTCATAGTCACATAATTTCCAAACCACATATGCGAGGTTTCATGTGCTATTAGGTTTGCTCTACTCAGTTTTTGATTTTGGGTAGCGGTTTCTTCCAGCATCATTTGAGAAGCTCGGTACAAAATAGCGCCCGTATGTTCCATACCTCCAAATTGGAAAGAAGGTATGAGTACAAAGTCAAATTTCTGGAAAGGCATCGGGATCTTGGTGTATTCCCCCAGCCATTTGAGCGATTGGTTGTGGAGTTCAAATATTTCGTCTTGGTTGCGGGCTACTTTTGCCGAGTCCGTTTCCCGATGATACATGGTAAGTGTATTGCCTTCTACAGTCTTGGTTACCTGTTCAAATTTTCCAGCTACAAATGCAAAAAGGTATGTGCTAATGGGTTCTGTTTGAAAAAAATCGTAGGTACAAGATGTTTCTTCACAGGTTTTGTTTTGCAATGCTCCATTGCCAATTGCAGTCCAGTCCTTTGGTACATTTAGGGATAAGTCGAATTTGCCTTTGATATCGGGCTGGTCAAAGCAAGGGAAAGCTGTTGAGGCTCTGTCGGGGACAAAAAGCGTATACAAATATTCAGGATTACGGTTCAGTGCGGAGTTTCCTGCCACAAATTCAACTTCTACACTGTTTTGTCCGAAAGTTATATGTTTCTTGTTAATAATAACGTGTCCGTCTTTGTAGATATAAGGAACTGAGTTGGCGTTTGCCCATACGTTCTTTACTTGTTTTTTCGATGCATTAAAATCTAGGACAAGATGTTCTGAAGCATTGGAGAGTGTAAAGTCTATCCTTACCTTTCCTTGAACTGTGCTGGCTTCTTTTTCGGGGATTTGGAAAAAGAGTTTATAGTGAACGTTGCTAATGTTTTGTGCCCGTTGCTCGGCCAATCCCAAAGAGACTCCTTGCTCTATTATCACCGGATACGTACTTTGGGAAGCAGCATAATGTGACACGAAGAACATGAAAAAAAGAATTTTATAAAGTGTTCTCATGAAAGTAATACGATTTAGAGCATGTTTAAATTTACATAGATTTCGCCAAATTCACATCAGATCATGGCTGAATTGTAAAAAGTGGTACAAACCCTATGTCAGTATAAATGCGATTTATTACCAAATAGTTGACTGCCAACCAAAAGCAGATGTTCAAAAAATTCCCATTCTATAAACTACTCTAGAGGATTTCGCCCTTGCCTTTGTTGTATTGATCCATAAAAGAAAAGAGTCCACCCTTTACTAGAGTGTACTCTCTTTTCTTCAAAAAAGTTGATTTTTTTCCAAAAAATTACACTGGCGGTAAATCAGGTATTCTCCATGTTTTTGCTAGATGACCCCTACTATATTGCATGTATATAAACTACAACTAAAATTATTCGATAAGAATAAACTAAACTGCTCAGAAACTTCAATACAAGTTCTTTTTTCACACTCTATACTATAGAGCGATCCATTACCGAGCAGATGATAAACCTAAAATATAGTAACTCACCTTACCAAGCCACCGAAGGGGTAGTATGTAACTATTGTCCCAATGGTAAGCTAAACTACACAAATCCTTTTTTTTCGAAGCATTTTGTTACACGAAAAGAAACAGGATCAGCTCCGCATTCTATTTGGACTTATCTTCCAGATGAAGATAAGCATATTCTTGAATCTGCACATAAAAAGTTAAACCCTGAGCATCCAATTATGTCTTGTAGGTTTCGATTGAAAAAACCTATGAGTAATAGTGGGATTTGGTACAACTGGTCTGTTACAGGGGTTTTTGATGGAAGAGGAAATATTCTTTCACTTTCTGCTACAGGAAATTATTCTGAAAATTTAAATCCTAAACCTATAGGCTCAGGCGCTTCGAGCCTTGGAATAGATGTTTCAGACAATTTGCTAGCCCAGCTTTTCCATGCTCTGCCAGGTACATTTTGCTTGGTCGATTTGGGAAATGACTCGATTATCTACATGCACAACAATTTGAACAGTCACCCTGAGCTTGGGCTAGTGAAAGGTGGTTGTTTTTCTTCATTTATCCACAGTTTTATTGATCAGAAACACCAAGAATATTTTCGCCATCAGTTAAGGAAAATAGAGGTTGGAGGTGCAAGTAAAGCTGAGGCAATAGTTGCCTGCTCAGGTAGTGGATCAAAAGAAAATTGGCAAAAAATAATGATGACGCCGTTTGCCTACAAGGGGCAAGTACAACACGACCTTGTCCTATTTTTCTTTACTGATGTAACTAAAAACATGCTGCAGGCACGTTCGCTAGCAGTTGCAAACGAACGGTTCACCCTGCTGAGCAAAGCGGGGAAACAGGCTATTTGGGACTGGGAAGTAGGGAGCAATAAATTTTGGTGGAACGATGTGTTCTATCGGATGTTTGGTTTTGGACGAGATTGCCAACCTACAGTTAAAAGCCTTTTAGGGTTTATCCATCCTCATGATACTGAAAGGGTAGAAAGCAGCTTCAATAAAGCCTTGGCGGCGCGTCAGACAAGTTGGGAAATAGAATTTAGGTGTAGGATGTTTGATGGGAACTATGGACATGTGCTAAGCAGGGCAGCTATTATAATCAATGAAAACGGTGAGACGGAGAGGGTAGTCGGGGCTATTATAGATATCACCAACCAGAAGCTTGAAGAATTGGCTTTGGAAGAAAGTCAGGTTCGCTACAGCATGGCTACTAAAGCGGGGCAAACAGGGGTTTGGGAGATGAGCCTTCAAGATAATAACACCTTTGTTGATGAAAATTTGATTTCCATATTCGGCTATTCTTCAGAAGAGTTTTTCCAAAAAGTAGGCGACTGGCATGATCTTATAAAGAATGAAGATAGAAATGCTCATCAGGATGCTATTAAAGACTACTTGCAAGGAAAATCGGGGTCTTTTGAAGAAGTACACAGAAAAATAGATAAGAACGGTTCGGAGAGGTGGGTGCTTTCAAGAGGGGTGGTAATAAAGGACGAAGGGGGAATCCCGCAAAAAATAGTGGGAACCGATACGGATATAACGGCGTATAAGCTTGCAGAAGAAGCTTTGCAAGATGCCCACCAGCAATTGGAAACTGTGGTTAGGGACAAAGAGCGCCTTTTTTCCATGATAAACCATGAGATAAGAAACCCAATGAATACGGTGATTGGGATAGCTCATTTGTTGGGGGCGACAAATAAAGATGAGAATACAGCGGAACTTATCAATACGTTGAATTTTTCTGCGGAAAATCTACTCGGAGTAGTGAACGATATTTTAGATTTCTCAAAAATAAAAGCAGGAAAACTTCAAGCCGTAAATGACGTTTTTAATATATACAACCTACTTAAAAGCATAGAACAGAGCTTTGCCCCACTAGCGGCAAAAAAGAATATCTATCTGCGCCTCGAAATTTGCGAAAGCCTTCCTAAGTATGTGGTAGGCGATAAATTCAGATTGAGCCAAATACTTAATAACCTACTTTCCAACGCTATAAAATTCACCCAAGAAGGAGGTGTGGTACTTAGCGTTTGGGCATCAGGAGGCAGTTCTGCACAGCACTGCATAAAGTTTGAAGTAAGAGATACGGGAATCGGTATTTCTCCAGAAAAGCAAGAGGTGATTTTTGAACCTTTTGGACAGGCTGAGAATGAAACATCGGCGCAATATGGAGGAACAGGACTAGGGCTTGCCATAGTGAAAGAATTGCTACAGCTCATGGGAGGACATATCTTCTTGAGCAGTTACGAAAACATAGGCACTTCTTTCAAGATCGACTTGCCCTTTGAAGGACATTCGGGTGTTTACGAGGAAAAATTGCAGGAGACCATGGAAGAAATTTTTGAAGGAATAAGAATATTGTATGTGGAAGATGTGCTTCCCAATCAGGTGCTTATGAAAGGCTTTGCCAAAAAATGGAAGGCGGAGCTGGATGTTGCGTCTAATGGTTATGAGGCTATTGAGCTAGTGAAAGAAAACAGGTATGACCTGATATTGATGGATATTCAAATGCCTGGGCTTGATGGCTTCGAAACATCCAAACGGATTAGGGGCTTAGATAAAGGGTATGTGAAAGAAGTACCTATCATAGCCCTTACAGGGGAGGTGTATGAAGACATGGAATTGCCATTGAAAGAAGCAGGGATGAATGATTATTTGGGGAAACCGATTAAGCCGTCTGTTCTTGGTAAGAAAATTGCCTTTTTTCAGAATCTCGGCAATAAAGGTTTGGAGGACAAGCTGGAAAATGTGGATTTTGAAGAGACAGATAAATTATTTGCCGATAATCCAGATACTTATCAGCATTTCCTCACGTTGTCTGTAGAAGAAATAGAAGAAAGCCGAAGGGCAATAGTCCAAGCCATACGTGAATGGGATTTTGCAACTTTTCGGCATCATAGGCATAAAATGAATGGCGTGCTTGTTACCCTAAAGCTCCACACATTTGCTAAGTCTTTGGAGAAATTAAAAGGCTTGATTGAAGAAAACCAGAATGTGGTTGATAGAGAGCAGACGGCAACAGAAATTGACAAGCAATTTATGTTGGCCATTCAAGTTTTAAAAGAGAAAATTTCAATTATAAACTAAACTAAACATATTAAAAAACGCCAGAAAATTTTTCTGGCGTTTTTTGCATTTATACTTATTTGGTAGCGATTGTTTTGACAAAAAAAACAACCTTTTTTGTTTTAATTTATGAGCTTTTTGCTACTAACTTGAGGTCAAGTTCAAACTCGTCATAGATCATTTTGTCACCTAGCCCATCGAAAAAGCTTCCAGAACCATATTTTATATCGTATTTTGTTCTGTCAACTTTAATAGTGGCCGCAGCTTCAACATTTCCATTCTTTTCTTTTACAGTAGCTGGGAACGAAAGGCTATTTGTAATTCCTTTGATAGTAAGGTTACCTGTTACTTTGAACTCGTTTTTCTTTATTTTTTCCACCTTCGTTATTTTGAACGTAGATGTAGCGTTGTCAGCTACTGAAAAGAAATCAGCAGATTTCAAATGCCCGATCAATTTGCCATTAGTTTCTGCATCTTCTATATCGGTACATGTAATTGAAGTCATGTCAATAGTAAATTCTCCTCCTTTCAATTCGCCATCCGCATAGTCTAAGTTTCCTTCCGAAACGCTGACGTTACCAGTGTGCGATCCAGTAACTTTAGATGCTTTCCATGTCAGCGTGCTGCTTGCTGCATCTACTGAATATTTTACGGGTGCATTTGTAATAAATGCTGATAACATTAATACACTAAGTGCTGCAATAATTACCTTTTTCATTGTTTTTGAAATTTCAGTTGATATAAATTTGTAAATAAATATATACATTTAATGTATATACATATAAAAAGATACTTTTGTTCAGCTCCCTCTGAAGTTTTGTTGTGTTTAATTAGGTTTTTGTATGTAAGTTAATGATTTATAGTAGTTTGTATTTATTGAAAAAATAAATATAAAAAGGAGGTTTTTTAATCGCCTACGAGTTTTGATAGGTTTGAACTGTAGATAATCTGGTAGGATAACTGATTATGCTGACAATTAAACTAGGATAGGATTTATAACAATAGCATTGGATCAGGAATATGCTCTTTATGAAATTTGGAGATTCAACGAGGGTGCTTTTTTCTTCTGCTGGGCATAGGTTTTTTCAGCTTTTACTTTTTCCTTGTGCCTTACATTCTTATTTTTAGATGGAATTCCTACACTTAATTAGAAATGCACAAATGACCTCATCTATATTTCGTAAGAATCTGATGGCCCTTACGGGGCTTTTTCTCTGTTTTTTTCTAGTTATTCACCTAGTAGGAAATTTACAACTACTATTGCCCCCCGAAAAAGCTGCTGTTCAGTTTAATATTTATTCAAGGATTCTTTCTGGAAATATTCTTATAAAAGTTATTTCTTGGGTGTTGTTTGCTGCTATTATTTTGCATAGTGTTTATGCAGTTGTTCTTACTATAAAAAACAACAAAGCGAGCGGTGGGAAATATGCATACGACAAAAGAGGAGGGGCAAGTACGTGGCAGTCAAGAAATATGGGGTTGCTTGGAAGCGTGATTTTTCTATTTCTAGTAATGCACTTAAAAGATTATTGGTATTCATATTCTTTTACCCAAATACCATTGGATTCCGAAGGAAACAAAGATCTGTTCACGATTGTAGTGACTTCCTACAAAGATATCTGGTATGTAGCTTTGAATATTATTGCTTTTATAGCACTAGGCTACCACCTTATCCATGGGATTAATAGTGCTTTCAAATCTCTTGGAGCATATCCAAAGAGACTAGCTAAGTTTTTATATTTCTCTGGTATAGCTCTAGCGGTCTTACTTACAGTGGGTTTTGTTTTCATTCCTATTTTTGTTCATCTCAACTATCATCTCTAATGCCAGATATTCATACTAAGCTAGATGCAAAAATTCCTGAGGGACCACTTTCGGAAAAGTGGAGCCTTTACAAAGCAACTTGCCGGTTAGTGAGTTTCAATAACAAAAAGAAGCTTGACATTATAGTAGTGGGAACGGGTTTGGCAGGAAGTTCGGCAGCTGCATCCTTTGCGGAGGCAGGATATAACGTAAAAGCTTTTTGCTTCCAAGATTCTGCCCGTAGGGCGCATTCAGTAGCTGCCCAAGGAGGAGTGAACTCAGCAAAAAACTATCAAAATGATGGCGATAATATTTATCGTATGTTTTACGATACGCTAAAAGGCGGGGATTTTAGGGCAAGAGAAGCAAATGTATATCGCTTAGCTGAATGCTCTACTAACCTAATTGATCAAGCTGTAGCCCAAGGTGTTCCATTTGCCAGAGAATATGGAGGCTATTTATCCAATAGATCTTTTGGAGGGGTTCAAGTGAGAAGAACATTTTATGCAAGAGGGCAGACAGGTCAGCAATTGTTGTTAGGTTCCTATTCAGCACTTATGCGGCAAGTTGATTTGGGGAAAATAAAGCTTTTTACCCGTCATGAAATGTTAGAGCTAGTGATGGTGGATGGTAAAGCCAGGGGTGTTATCGTAAGAAACTTGGATACGGGGCAAATAGAGCGACATGGGGCGCATGCTGTAGTTTTGGCAACTGGTGGGTTTGGCAAAATATTTTATTTGTCGACCTTGGCAATGGGCTGCAATGGCTCGGCTATTTGGAGAGCTCATAAAAAAGGAGCTTATATGGCTTCGCCTAGTTGGACGCAGATCCACCCTACTTCTTTACCCCAGTCTGGGGAGCACCAGTCAAAGTTAACCCTTATGTCAGAGTCGCTTAGGAACGATGGAAGAATATGGGTTCCCAAGAAAAAAAGTGACGAAAGGAGACCAAACGATATTCCTGAAAGTGAACGGGATTACTATTTGGAAAGGCGATATCCGGCTTTTGGAAACCTAGCCCCCAGAGATATTTCTTCCCGAGCTGCAAAAGAGCGTATTGATGCTGGACATGGAGTAGGGGCAATGAAAAATGCGGTTTATTTGGATTTTAAGCATGCCATTGAAGAATATGGAGAAGAAACCATAAAAGCTAGGTATGGTAATCTGTTTAGGATGTATGAGAAAATTACAGGGGTTAATGCCTATAAAGAGCCAATGAAAATCAGCCCTGCTGCCCACTTTTCTATGGGCGGGCTTTGGGTCGATTATGAATTGGGTACAACAATTCCTGGGCTTTATGCCTTGGGCGAATGCAATTTTGGAGACCATGGGGCAAATAGGCTAGGTGCAAATTCCCTATTGCAAGCTTGTGTAGATGGTTATTTTATCATTCCTTACACCATTGGTAATTATTTGGCAGATGAAATTGAGGCTGGAGAAGTTAATGTAAATTCTCCTGAGTTTGAAAAGGCGGAGAAAAGGGTGGTGGATATGTTGGATAAATTGATAGCAATAAAGGGTTCAAAACCAACAGATTATTTCCATAAAAAGCTAGGGCGGATTATTTGGGATTATTGCGGGGTTACCCGTACCGAAGAGGGGCTCACAAAAGCTATCGAAATGATAAAAGAACTCAGAAAGGAATTTTGGGTCGACTTGAAAGTGTTGGGCACTGCCGGAGAGGTCAACTCTGAGTTGGAAAAGGCAGGTAGAGTGGCAGATTATTTAGAGCTTGGGGAGCTTATGTGCAAGGATGCCCTCACCAGAAATGAATCATGCGGAGCGCATTTTAGGGAAGAATTCCAAACGGAAGATGGTGAAGCACTGAGAGATGATGAGCATTATCGGTTTATTTCATGTTGGGAACACAAAGGTGAGGGAGTAGAAGCTGTTCTGCATAAAGAGGCATTGGAGTTTAAAGAGGCAAAAGTGATAGCAAGAAATTATAAAAAATAGGTTTTTCATTTTAAGCACTAGTGCTAATTTAATAAACTAACATAGGATTGATAATCAATGCTTTATTGAACAATAGGTTATACTTATTTTTGATCATACACCTAATATTAAAATAAATGAAACTCAAACTGAAAGTATGGCGGCAGCTTAATGCAGAAGCAAAAGGGCAGATAGTTGATTATGAGCTTGAGGGTGTAGAAGCTGATATGTCTTTTTTGGAAATGCTAGATTACTTGAATGAAAAGCTGATTTTAACGAATGAAATCCCTATAGAATTTGATCACGATTGTAGAGAGGGGATTTGTGGAACCTGTGGTTTGTTTATTAACGGAAGGGCGCATGGTCCTTTGGAGGGGACTACTACTTGCCAGCTGCACATGAGGAGTTTTAATGACGGTGATACTATTTTTATAGAACCCTTTAAAGGTGGAGCGTTTAATGTAACGCGCGATCTTCGAGTAGATCGATCAGCATTTGATCGAATTATTACTGCTGGCGGTTATATATCCACACCGGTAGGCGATGCACCCGAAGCCAATGCTATTCCCATTACCTACGATATGGCTGAATCCGCCTTCGACTCGGCAGCTTGTATAGGGTGTGGGGCTTGTGTAGCTACGTGTAAAAATGGTAGTGCGGCATTATTTACAGCAGCTAAAGTGGCGCATTTGGCCAAATTGCCACAAGGAAAAGTTGAAAGTAAGCAAAGGGCTGTCAAAATGGTAAGCCAAATGGATGCGGAAGACTTTGGGCATTGCACTAATACAGGAGCTTGTGAAATAGAGTGTCCCCAAGAAATTTCAATTGCAAATATTGCTCGAATGAATTGGGAGTTTAACAAGGCAAAACTGCTAGGCTGATTTTATACTTTTCTAATAGTAAACTACATATTTGGAGTTGTAAGCTAAGGAAAAAGGAAAAAATCTAAGTTGCAGTGAGGCTTTATAACAATTTAAATATTAAAAATTGGAAATATTCGTATACTCTATCAATTACAAGCATATAAAATAAAATACATTTGCAATTGATTGATTATCAAATTTTTATGTTATTAAGTATGTTTGGTCTATTGTTTTTTTTTGAAATTATGTTCAAAAAAAAACTTTTTATTAACTTTGGCATTACCAATATTAATAAAACCAATAAACATCCCACCCTTATACCATGCAAATTTCACTGATGATCTGTGAAAACATCCTTATTTCTATCGTTTTAGGACTATTTTAAGGATTTGTTACACTTATCTTGTAGAAATTATTGACTTTTTAATGATTATTCGTGATATTTACGGATATTATTACGACAATAGGTGAAAATTGTAATATTTTAAAATTTCAACATTTAATAATTCGAAAATGGCAAAAAGTAAGTTAGAGTACATCTGGTTAGATGGATACAAGCCTACACAGAGCTTGAGGTGTAAAACAAAGATCGTTTCTGATTTTGATGGTAAGTTGGAATCTTGCGACATGTGGTCTTTCGACGGAAGTTCAACTGAGCAAGCGGAAGGTGGTTCTTCTGACTGTCTTTTGAAACCTGTAGCCATTTACCCAGACCCTGCAAGAAAGAACGGATACTTGGTAATGACTGAAGTTTTGAACGCCGATGGTACTCCACATCCAACAAATGGTCGTGCTACTATTGACGATGACGATAATGATTTCTGGTTTGGGTTTGAGCAAGAGTACTTCTTGTGGGATCCATCTACCAACCTTCCTCTAGGTTTCCCTGAAGGCGGATACCCTGCTCCTCAAGGTCCTTACTACTGCTCAGTAGGTGCTAAAAATGCATACGGAAGAGAGATCATTGAAGAACACTTAGATCTTTGCCTTGAGGCTGGATTGAACGTAGAAGGTATCAATGCAGAGGTTGCTGCCGGACAGTGGGAATTCCAGTGCTTTGCAAAAGGTGCTGCTGCTGCTGGTGACGAGATCTGGGTTGCAAGGTATTTATTAGAAAGAACCGCTGAAAAGTACGGTGTTGCTATCGAATACCATCCTAAGCCTCTTGGCGATACGGACTGGAACGGTTCTGGTATGCACGCTAACTTCTCTAACGAAATATTGAGAACATGTGGTTCTAAAGAAGTGTACGAGAAAATATGTGAAGCATTCGCTCCTGTAGTAAAAGAGCACATCGACGTTTATGGTGCGCACAACGACGAGCGTTTGACTGGTAAGCACGAAACTCAATCAATCGACCAATTTAGCTTCGGTATATCTGACCGTGGTGCTTCTATCCGTATTCCTATCGCAACGGTAGAGAAAGGATGGAAAGGATGGTTAGAAGATAGAAGACCTGCTTCTAATGGAGATCCTTACAAAATTGCTGCAAGGATTATCAAAACAGTGAAGTCGGCTAAGATTTAAGGATCGACTTAACCTTATAATGTGTGGAAAGGCAGCCCAAAAGGCTGCCTTTTTTATTTGGAAAGCATCAAAGAAAGAACATTTGCAAATAGCAATACTATCAAGTGCCCAGTTCTAATCAAGAGCTGGGCACTTGTTTATTATACAAATAAGAAGCGTACTATAAATAACAGGGTAATGAAATAGACAATAGGGCTAACTTCTTTGTATTTACCTCTCACTATTTTTACAAGGCTATAAAAGATAAGCCCAGCGGCAATTCCATTGGCTATACTATAGGTAAAAGGCATAAAGGCTACGATGGAAAAGGCTGGAAGCGCTTCTTCTATGTCATCGAAGTTGACTTTTTTGAGTGACGACATCATCATTACCCCGACAATAATAAGTGCAGGTGAGGTTGCTGCGGCGGGGAAAATTCCAGCAAAAGGAGCTAATAAGATGGAAAGGAAGAATAATATGGCAACTACTACAGCAGTCAGTCCTGTTTTTCCGCCAGCTACTATTCCCGATCCACTTTCTATATAAGTAGTAACCGAAGACGTGCCTAATAAAGCGCCAAGCGTAGTGGCTACAGCATCGGCAGTCAATGCCCTGTTTATGCGAGGAAGCTTGCCTTCTTTATCAAGAAACCCTCCTCGTGCTGCAGTTCCCATCAGCGTGCCTATGGTATCAAAGAAATCGACAAGGGTGAAGGATATAACCAATACGACTAAGGTGATCAGAAGCCCAAAAAATGACTGATCATCGCTTGTGCTAGTAAATAACCCGGTAATATCCAGCTTCATAAATGTAGGCTCGATGCTGAATTCTTGTTGGAGAAGGTTTTCGGGGATGTGGGTAACGCCCATAGGAATGCCGAGTAGCATAGTGCCTACAATCCCAAAGAACAAGGCGGTCCTTATGTTGAGCACGATAAGGACGCTGGTAAACAGCAAGCCTATAACCGCCAGGAGCACTGCTGGGTCGGTCATGTTGCCCAACTGGAGTACTTGCGGAGCAGCGGAGTTGATCAAAGGGATAAGTTCGGTAGCTTCAGCTCCTGAGTTGGCAAATAAAATATCGATAATAGGTCCTTGGTTTGTTCGGACAATACCAGCATTATTGAGCCCAATAAAGGCAATGAACATGCCTATGCCCGCAGGGATCGACATCCTAATTACGGGAGGGATGGCGTCTACTATACTTTTGCGCAGCCCTGTAACGGTGAGTAGGATGAAAATAATTCCCGAGATGAAAACTGCTCCTAAAGCTTGCTGCCAAGTATAACCCATGGTCATTACCACAGAGAAGGTGAAAAAGGCATTGAGCCCCATCCCTGGAGCTTGGGCGAACGGATAGTTGGCCAGTAAACCCATAATAAGCGTGCCCACTCCTGCGGCTATGCAAGTGGCTAGCATCACGCTATTATAGTCCATTCCTGTTTTGGAAAGGATTTCGGGGTTGACGAAGATAATATAGGCCATGGTGAAGAAGGTGGTGAGCCCAGCCGTTACCTCGGTCCGTATGTTGGTTTTATTTTCTTTGAGTTTGAAAAATGAATTCATTGGGAGGGTAGTATGGTTGTGTTAATGTGATTTCTAAGACAAGTACAATTCTATCTGGACAAAGTTAAAATAATTGCCTCCGTATAGTAACTTATACTGTTCAAAAAAATCGTTGAAAACTGAAAAAGTGTGTTGCTTTGGTAGGGGAAAAGATGTTTTTCTTACTTATTCAATTGTAACCTTGCAAGTGGGGGTTTGGCGGGGCAAGGCAAAATAACCAAAGGGTTGGAAAATCCTATGAGAATTGCCTAACAAGTGTGAAGGATTGAAATTGTACTTTATAAACATTTGTGAACTAACTGCTTTAAAAACACAATCCTGTGAACAAGTGTAAATGAAGTAGTTAATAACCTTAATCGCTGTTGACTTTTATGGCTAATAAGTATTCTTTTGTTACAAGGAAAAACTTACATATGTGATAAAATCAGTTTTTACCAAAAGTTTTTATTCCTAGAATATTTCAAATAATGCAATCACAAACAAAAAATATACTATTACTATTTTGAGAGAATTATCTTTTACTAAAATTTATAGTCAGTCGTCTTGTACAAATTAACTACCACTAGTAATGTTTTAGTCCTGTTCAACTAACGTAAAAAGAAATTTTAAAATGGAATCAATCCCTTACTTCATTCAAGGTAGCATGGCTACATCAACTAAAATCAAACCAAGCAGCAGCGATAGCCCGTATCTCAATTGGTTATTTGCTATTGCGGATTTAGTGATCCTAAATCTCAGCTCTTACATCGCCTTTTACTTAATGTTTGAAGGCGAGGTGTTCAACATCGACAAACTTTTACTTTTTGTAGTTCTGTATAATGCCCTGTGGATTGGAGCCTCCGTGCTCTCAGGGTTGTATAAGATAGAGCGAGCATTAAAAGTAGATACGATGGTGTTTCGTTCCATCAAGATCATTTTGCTCCACTTTCTTATCGTAAACTTATTCGTGCAGTTCTACTACGACAATGATTTGGTGAAATACCTTATGTTGTCTTATTTCCTCATCCTGTTGGTAGTTCCTACCAGTAAAGGTGTAATGCTAAAAGCCCTGCTCTATTACCGGACAAGAGGCTTTAATGCTAAGGAAATTGTGATTTTAGGCTCAGGAGATCTTGCGAACGATTTGTATGAAAAAATAGATGGTAATCCTGCACTGGGTATGCGTTTCAAAGGCTTTTTCGATAATGGTTCCAGTCATAATAGCTCAATGCCTCTTTACAAAGGTCAGGTAGAAGAACTGAAGGATTACTGCCTTAGCAATAAAGTGGATGAAATTTTCTGTACGCTTCCAATGGCAGAAGTGGATAAGATTAATGATATTATGGATTTTGCTGATAACCATCTTATCAGGTTTAGGCTAATCCCTGAGTTTGGGGCGCTTAACAAGCGAATGGGTATCAGTTTCTATGAAAATGTGCCTGTATTGACTCCTCGCTACGAGCCTTTGGAAAATACTTGGAACAGGGTACTTAAGAGAGGTTTTGATATAGTATTCTCACTTGCGGTGATTTCTTTCATCTTCCCGTTCTTGTTGCCAGTTGTTGCGATTTTGATTAAGCTTAGTGGCAGAGGACCTGTTTTCTTCCGTCAGCTTAGGACAGGAAAGGACAATAAGAGTTTCTATTGCTACAAGTTCAGGACCATGACGGTGAACAAAGATTCTGACAAGATGCAGGCGAAAAAAGGAGATGCACGTATCACCAAGATTGGTGCTATTCTTAGGAAAACAAGTTTGGACGAATTCCCTCAGTTTTTCAACGTGTTGGAAGGTCATATGTCTATTGTAGGGCCTCGCCCACATATGTTGCTCCACACAGAAGAGTATTCTAAAATGATCAACAAGTTTATGGTGAGGCACTTGATCAAGCCAGGCATTACCGGTTGGGCACAAGTAAGCGGCTACAGAGGTAACACCGAGGAGTCTGAGATGATGGTAAAAAGAATCGAACATGACAACTGGTATGTAGAGAACTGGAGTCTGTGGTTGGATATCAAGATTATTTTCTTAACTGTCATCAATGCAGTGAAAGGCGAAGAAAATGCTTTTTAGATGATGAAACTAAGTTTGCAGGACTAGGACTAAAAAGCCAAGGCTGTTCCCCAAAGGAACAGCCTTTTTTTTTGTTAAACTATGAGTTTTCTATCATTAAAGCAGCCCTTTTTTGCATCAGATCTACTTATAAAATAATTTGCATACAAAACAGCATTTTTAAATATATGAACATTGATATTAGACTAGCTACGGAAAAAGATGTGCCCACAATTCTGAATATCATCAACCATGAAATAAAAAATACGACCGTGGTGTATGATTATAATGAGAAAAGCTTGGAGGCACAACTGGATTGGTTTCATAAAAAACAGCAAGAAGGGCTGCCTGTACTCGTTGCCGAAAGAGATGGCGATGTATTGGCATATGGCACGTACGGGGTTTTCAGGACATGGGATGCCTATAGGTTTAGTGTTGAGCATTCAATTTATGTGGACGATAAAGCGAGAGGTCTTGGCATTGGTCAGATGATGATGCAAAAGCTGATCGATTTAGCTCGTGAAAATGGCTATCACACCATGGTAGCAGGAATTGATTCTTCTAATGAAGGGAGTTTGGAGTTCCATAAAAAATTTGGGTTTGAAGAGGTGGGTAGGATAAAGGAAGTAGGCTATAAATTTGACCAATGGTTAGATCTTGTATTTATGCAGTTGCTTTTATAAATACTACATAAGCTAATGGGTTGATATCCTGATTTTTATATTTTCACGCATTGTGAACTATTTTTGCCTTTACTTTCATTAACAGTTTTTTAATGTTCATTAACACCTGATTTAAGTTTCATGTATGAATTGACGGTATCTTAGTCACAACTCATAGATTAAAACATCAACGCCAATTAGTATCTCTTTCCATTTTGGGTATCTGTCATAAGAATTAGGCAAAATTTTATCTGAACTCATTAAAATATTGTTCCATTTCAAAATCAGGGGTGTCGTGAAAAAAGCAGAGTACAAATCTAAGTTTGATAAGGCAGATTTCTTTTTCTGGCTATCACTCTTTACCGTAGGGATCATTTCCATCATCTTTTTTTCTGTGTTTTAGAGAAACATAGAACGTTTCAATTGATTTCATATCCAATCTTAATTATACCATACTTGAATCCATATTGAGCTAGCCATGCTATTTCTCTACGGTTCAAAAAACATTGACCATGTCTCCTTTTTAGTAGGCATGGTTTTTTTGCTTTTAGAGGGTTGGCACCCTTCTCTGGCTGAGGAAATAGCCTTTCTTACTTAAACCTTACCAAAGCCCAATCAATGACTTTCAAATTGTATGTATGCTTTTGGTAATTTCCAACTGATAATTATTAGGTTGTATCTTTATATTCTAAATAAAGAAGAATAGGTGCAGAAATGGCAAGAAAACTACAATTCATAGCGATACTTTTTTTCAGTTTTTGGCATGTGGAGCTATATGGGCAAGACAATGTTCTGCTTCAACGAGATGTGTTGGATCTCGAAGATATTCGAAGTATAGAAGATGTAGAAGGGCTAAAGGTTGTGTCGGGAAGTCGTTCATCAAAAGATCCGGCCGACCTGCCCTTCACTATTTATGTGATTACTCGCGAAGAAATAATTCGGAATGGATACATCACCCTCACCGATGTGATGAAAAGAGTGCCAGGGATAAAAGTTTCGCAACCTGGTGGTGCAGAGGAAGGTGAGTTATTCTTGATGAGAGGGTTTAAAGGAAATCAATATACCAAAATCTTAGTCAACGATATCCCTATTCAGCCGTCTACTACGGGGAGTTTTCCTATTGCAGCTCAGCTACCTATTAGGCAAGCGGAGAGGATTGAGGTTATATTTGGCCCAGCATCTTCTATCTACGGAGCAGATGCTACTGCGGGAGTAATAAATATTATCACTAAAGGAGCTAAAGATGGAACATTTGCCCATGCTGATGCCGAACTTGGGCAGTTTGGATACAATTACTTAAACTTTACAGTAGGTGGGAAAGTGGGGAAAAGCTCGAGTATCTTAGAGTATGCTTTTTATGGGAGCTCTTCTAGCACTTCTGATCTTAATGTGGTGTATGACGAAGACTTTTTGTATCACCCCTTAGCTGTTTTTCAATTAAGCTATCCTGATTCTACGTTCAATATTAATGGGACGAATTATCTTCCGCTAGAAATCAACGATGAGATGCTGGAAAAGGAAGGGGTGGACCCAGAAGATTTTAAAAAAGAACTTTACCAACCTTTTTATGAAGGAACAACTTCTTCTCCTGAGTTTAGTAGTATTCCGCAAAGCAGCAGGCAATTAGGGGTAGAATTAAAATATAAGGGCTGGACCTTTCGCTACAGTGATATGTACCGCAAAGTGCATTCGAGCGTAGCAATTTCAACTTATCATTATTCAAGATCATACCCGCAAGTATTTTTGGGGGAGTATATCAGGAGGGGGACTGTTAGCTATGAGAAGTCGTGGGAGAAAATATCATCCACTACAAATTTGTCTTATTTGAGCCTTAGGCAAGATAATAACTCTGCACATTCGGTAAACTACCCTAATCTTGAGAATTCTAATATAGCTTATCTATATCAAGCATCCGACGACTTATTTCTGGAGCAGTATTTTACCTACCAGCCCACAGATAAGGTGGAACTAGTAATGGGGGCAACTTATCAGTATTCGGGTAATTTGCCGAAAACCAACGAACTTGAATCTCCTTTCGATATCAAAAGCTATGCACCGTTTAGCCTTGAGCGTACTAGACCACATCCAGTATATGGTTTTTTTGGCTATAATCCCCTGAGGTTTTCTAATGCAGCGGGATATGTACAACTTTTTTATTCAGTAAAAAAACTTCGGTTTATGCTGGGCTTGCGTGGAGATAGAGATTCGAGATATGGAGCTAAAATCAATCCTCGGATAGCTTTTTTGTATGAGTTGACCCCTAATGCGAAATTGTATACATCTTATGGGACATCTTACCGCGCTCCTTCTTCTTTGTTAGCTTATAGCTCACTTGTGGTGCCTTATGACGCTACTAACATGAAGCTTAGTTATCAGATTGTACCTAATCCTGACCTCAAGGCAGAAACCTTTTCGGCTGTAGAGCTTGGGTACAGGCATAATTTAAATAAGAATTGGTCACTGAATATGTCAGGTTATTTCAATCAAATTGAAGATTTGATAGTTCCACAGGTTGTTTCTTTAGATACAGTACTTTATCCGAATGGTGCTCCTGGAGATACGAGGACTTTTCTGAATAGTAGTTCTGCCACTTCGACCCTATTTGGCTTGCAGATGACTGTAAAGGGAAAAGATATTATTCCTTCTGTAAAGCTTATGACTGACTTACACATCTCGCTTTCAGAAGGAAAAGAAATTTTGCCTGATGGAGGAACAAAAATCTCCCTTTTTCGAGAAATGCCAGGGTATATAGGTCAGTTAAATGTTTCTTTGTTTCCTACCAAAAATTTGTATTTGAACTTTACCAATACGATGACAAGCAGTTGGTTACGTTCCTTTATTCCTGATGCAGACCAAGTAAACGAGCCTCTTTATAAGATAGATGGTTATTACACCCTCGATTTCTTGGGTCGCTATTATATTAGTACTAATATTAGCAGTTATGTGCGTGTTACGAATGTATTTGATAAAAAATATGGTGGAATAGCTGCTACAGGGCTAGATGTCGATCTTATTTACAATCCACAGCCTGGGCGGAATATACAGGTAGGATTGTCATTTAACTTAGAGTAGTAAGACCCTAAAAAGTAAAAAACAAGAACTAATTTGAGTAGAAGAGATTTGATAGCGAGTTGGAAAAAAAGAGCAAAGGTATTTTATGCTTTCGTTTTCTTTTGCTGTGCTTTTTCGGGGGCTACATTGGCTCAAGAGCGCATAGAATCTTTTTCCGACATGCTTAATTATTATGACGGAGATAGCGCTGGAATAGAGGATTTGCTAGAAGAAGCCTATAGTTTTCTGGCTGTTGGGAAGACCAGTGAGGCGTTGCAAATAGCTGAAAGAAGTTGGGCATTGGCCAACCACACTGGATATTTAAGGGGCAAAGCTAAAAGTCTGATTTTGATGGGAGAAATAGATGAAGCGGAAGATCAACCTGGGGCTGCTCTTAAAAACTACATTGGGGCATTAGATATCTTTTCCCAAGCAGAAGATACGATGGGATTGGCGGAGGCGAACATGATGCTTGGTAACCTTTATGAAAGCTTGGATGCATGGGGAAGGGCTTCCGAATACTATGCAAATGCCTTCACTGCTTTCGACAACCTGAAGGAACGCCAGTGGCAAATTATGTCTTTGGAAAAAGTGGGTGAGCTCAGTAAAAAAGCAAAGCTCTATGACTATGCAACCTTACATTACGAACACTTACTAGATCTTTATTACCTAGAAGATGATCAGTACTCTGTGGCAAAAACTCTTGGAAATTTGGTGAGTGTCAATAAATTACGGGAAAGGTACCAAGTGGCTCTCAACTATAACCTAGACTTGCTAGAACAGCTAAGAAACTTGGGTGACTCGGCGGGAGTAGCGGTAGCTTACAATAATATCGGCTTTCTCAATACCAATTTAGGTGATTACCCAAATGCAGTTCTCTATTTCCAAAAAGCATTTAAGCTAGATGATGAGTTGTATAGCGATGAGTGGAAAAATGCTACTACCCTGATAAACATGGGTATTTCTTTCCAAAATATGGGAATGTACAACGATGCCATTCCTAGGTTAGAAGCAGCGCTTTTGATTTATTCCACCCTTGGAGATAAAGACAAGGCTGTGGAGGTGAAAAATATGCTAGCCAAGATATTGGTGCTAAAAGATGATATGTACGAGGCGGAAGTTTATGCTGAAGAAGCTGTGGTAGAAGCAAAGGAGGCGAAGGATAGAAAAGTACTAATGAACTCGTACCTTACCTATAGCGAAGTATTGCAAGCGAAAGGGAAATATGAAAAAGCCTTGGAAAGCTACAAAAGCTACCTCAACTTCAAAGACTCACTCACTCTTGCTGAAAAGCTAGCTCAAGATTCGAAAGATAAGACATTGCTTGCTCTTGAAAAACAGGATAGAGAGATTAAACTTCAACTTGCAGATGATGCTCGTAAAGATATGGCTATCAGGCAGTATCAATTGGAGATGGATAAGCAAATGCAGCAAGTAGAACTTATGCAATCCGAGCAGGCTATTCGTGATTATGAAATTAGGGAGGAGCAGCTGGAGAAGGATAAAAGCCTTCAGCGCTTGGCTCTGGAAAAAGAGAAATTGAATGCCCAATACCAAGCAGAAGCCATAAAAGCACTAGAAGCCGATAAGCTTCGGAAGGAGTTGGAGATAAAAGAAAGAGAAACAGCGAACCGTGCCAGGCTACAGCAGATAGAGATGTTGGAGCAAGGAAAAAAGAATGCGGAAAGGGAGCGGAACAGGGCAAGGTGGATTTTGGGGTTATTTATTGTGATTTCTGTTTTGGTTATAGTTGGGCTTATTTTTACCTTTTTTGTAAATAAAAAGCTAAAGAGACAGAAACGGGAGATTGAGAAAATAAACCAAGAAATCAGCCTCAAAAATGAGGAGGTAATGGCGCAGTCGGAAAAGCTGAAGATTGCTAATGACGAAATACAGTTAAGCCATGCAGAGCTAGA
This sequence comes from Flammeovirgaceae bacterium SG7u.111, assembly GCA_034044135.1. Taxonomy (NCBI): domain Bacteria; kingdom Pseudomonadati; phylum Bacteroidota; class Cytophagia; order Cytophagales; family Flammeovirgaceae; species Flammeovirgaceae bacterium SG7u.111. The sequence continues at coordinate 1,242,417 of CP139021.1, forward strand.
GCAAAAAACCGAAGAGGTGATTACCCAGTCGGAAAGGTTGAAGCAAGCTAACTCAGAAATAGCTCAACAAAGAGATGAAATTATTCGCTCATATGAAACCCTCGAAAATACGCATTTCCAACTAAAAACTACTCAAAGTCAGTTGGTGGACTCCGAAAAAATGGCTTCGCTCGGTCAGCTTACGGCTGGGATAGCCCATGAAATCAATAATCCTATCAATTTTGTTTCGGGCAATGTATTGCCTCTTCGCCGTGATTTAGATGATATCAAGCAATTTATTGAGAAAGCAAAGAGGCTGGATGCTTCAAATAATATTTCCGAAGAGCTAAAAGGGTTGAGAGAGTTTTCCCAAGAAATTGATTTGGAGTATGTATTGCAAGAAATTGATTCATTGGTAAATGGGATAGAAGAAGGGGCTGTTCGGACAAAGGAAATCGTGCTGGGACTCAGAAACTTCTCGAGGCTCGATGAAAACGATTTCAAAACTACGGATGTCCATATTGGGCTTGATTCTACCCTCACTTTGCTGCAAAGTAAGTTCAAAGGGAAAGTAGAAGTGCATAAAAACTATGGAGACCTACAACCAATCGAATGCTTGCCCGGTCAGCTCAACCAAGCTTTCATGAATATATTGGGTAATGCCTCCGATGCTATAGATAAGAAAGGGAAAATCTGTATCTCTACAGTGCAGCATGCGGAACGGGTAGAGATCAGTATAAAAGATAATGGCAACGGAATGCCTGAGCATGTGAGAAGGAAAATATTTGAACCATTTTTTACAACTAAAGATGTAGGCAAGGGAACAGGATTGGGCTTGTCTATCACGTATGGGATTATAGAGAGGCACAATGGAGCTGTAAAAGTAAGCTCAGAGGAAGGGAAAGGGACAGAGTTTTTGATCACGTTACCAGTTTCCCAGCCTTCTGAAGTTTCTAAGGCATAAAAAAAACGCCCTCAATTTGAGGGCGTTTTATTATATGAAGTGTGTTTGTTAGCTTAAATTTATTAAAGTCAATATATCGTTGTTAATTTTTTTGATTAGTTAATTCTTGTTTGTCGGTAGTTTAGTTTATTAAAGTACGCTTGTTTTGCGTGATACACTATAGAAACGACCTTTTCCTAAAAATTATCCTTAGTGATTCACCTTGGGGTAACATTCAAGTGTGCTTCTGTGTAATACATGTCTTCTGTTTGGTTGTTTTATGGCTTTATTAACACCGATTTGTGGACAACTAACATCATTTGCCGCAGTAGAAAATCCTAAATAGGGAAAGGTTTTGTGTCTATCAGTACTAGTCTGTGAAATCACGTTGTTATGAAATTCCTGATATGGGAATAGTGCTTAATATCAGTGTTTTATATCATATGTAAGATTTTTTATTTTTTTTACACCTTTTTGCTTTTCATATTGAGTAATAATTAGACTTTTCATTAACATATTTGATACAAATGCAGAATAATTTAGTAGTAGAAAGACTGAAGTCCCAAATAGCTTTCATAGCTGAGGTTGATCAGATCAAGCATATAGTGCGTATGAATTATCTTAGCGATGGTTCTCGAAGAGAGAATGATGCAGAGCACTCGTGGCACCTTGCCTTAATGGCTGTTTTATTAGCCGAACATGCCAATGAACCCAATCTTGATGTGGGCAAGGCAGTAAAAATGGTGTTGATACACGACGTGGTAGAAATTGATGCTGGTGACACCTACGCATACGATGCGAAAGGGATGGAAGATCAGGCAGAGCGTGAGCAAAAAGCAGCAGACAGGATTTTTGCCATCTTACCAGAAGACCAAGCCAAAGAGTTCAGGGCTATTTGGGATGAGTTTGAAGAAAGAAAAACGCCCGAGGCAAAGTACGCAGCCGCACTAGACCGCTTACATCCCATGTTGCTTAACTTTCTTAGTGGTGGCAAATCGTGGATTGACAATGGCATTACCCAAGAGATGGCGAGGAACAGGAATAAGCATGCAGCCGAAGGTTCGGAAACTCTTTGGAATTTTGCCGAACACCTCATTAAAGAATCTGGCGAGAATGGGTATTTGAAATGATTTCGGTTAATCTTCCTAAATTTGGGAGTAACACAAATCACTTTTACCCTTAATTACGAACAAAAGGAGAATGACCGAATCGCCCGAACCAATGTGGAGGCTGGCCAGCTATCTGCGGAAATATACTGGGAATCTCATTTTTGCAATTTCCTCCAGTACAAGCTACAAAGTGCTGGACATGATGCCCCCGCTCATGGTTGGTTGGCTGGTCGATACGGTGGCTGGAAGTCCACAACCTTGGTCGGTAAAATTGGCTAATTCGGATGGGATTTGGGAAAATGTACTCGTGGTCTGCCTGCTAGTAGGCATTGTTTTTTTCTTTGAAAGCCTTACCGAATGGCTTCTGAAATCAAGTTACTTGCGCTTGGCGCAAAAGGTGCAGCACGACCTTCGCTTAGATGCCTACCATCAGTTACAAAACAGAGAAATTGCCTATTTTGAGCAAAACCGTACGGGCAATCTCATGACTATGCTCAACGACGATATCAACCAGTTAGAGCGATTCCTCAACGATAGCTTCAATCAAATTATCCAGCTTGTCGTCTTATTTATTTTCGCCTTCTTTGCCCTTTTCAGTATTTCTTGGGAATTGGCACTAATTGCCTTAGCGCCCATGCCATTTATTATTTGGGGCAGTTTTCATTTCCAAAAAATCATCTCTCCTCGCTACCAAAAAGTCCGCAATGCAGTGGGCGAACTTAGCAGTAGGTTGGAAAATAATATTTCGGGAATTTTGGTGGTAAAAAGTTTTGCTGCTGAAAGTTATGAATACGAGCGGGTAAAGGAGGCTTCCGAGGCTTACCAAAAAGCTAATTTTGAAGCAATCAAATACAATGCGCTGTACATGCCCCTCATCCGGATGTTGATAGCTGCCGGAATGGTTGCAGGTTTGGTGTTAGGAGCGTACCAAGTGCTAGATGAAAACAGTGGGGTTACGGTAGGTCAGCTCACACTTTTTGCCATGTTGCTCCAACGGATTTTATGGCCTATAACGCTTCTTGGGATGATTTTCAATGAATACGAGCGTGCAAAAGCAAGTGCGAGGCGAGTGTTTGGCCTGATGGATGCACCTAATGAGGTCACTGATCCGGTCGAACCAGCTGAGCTTGGTAAAGTGAGGGGGGAAATTGCACTCGAAAACATTTCATTTTCATACAATAGCCACAGCGAGGTATTAAAAAACATTGACTTGCGCTTAGCTCCAGGCGAAACGGTAGGGATAGCTGGGACAACAGGCTCGGGCAAAACTACCTTAGTCAAACTCTTACTTCGGCTCTACGATGTTTCCCAAGGAGTCATCAAGCTTGATGGGGTTGATATCAGACAAATTAGTCTGAAAGACTTGCGCAAAAATATAGCCTTGGTAAGCCAAGATGTGTATTTGTTTCATGGTACTATCCGAGAAAATATTGCCTATGGAATGGATGGGTGTAGCAAGAAAGATATAGAACTGGCTTCCCGCAAAGCCCAACTAGATGAATTTGTGGAGTCTCTTCCTGAGGGATATGATACCATAGTGGGGGAAAGGGGAATGAAGCTTTCGGGTGGTCAACGCCAACGGATCAGCATCGCCCGGGCTATCCTCAAGAATGCCTCAATCTTAATTTTGGATGAAGCCACCAGCGCTGTTGATACTGAAACAGAACGGGCTATCCAAGAAAACCTCAACCAGCTTGCCCAAGGGCGAACCGCACTTATAATAGCACACAGGCTTTCGACCATCCGCCATGCTGATAGTATATTGGTAATAAAAGACGGTCAAGTTTCCGAACGGGGTACGCATAATGAACTCCTTTCCCACAATGGCTTGTACCATGATCTTTGGAATGTGCAAACAGGGGAGATCGAAGAGGGGTTAAAAAAGTAAACCTGAGGTATTTGAAAAAACACCTCAGGTTTATTGTTTCTTATTCGATGGTGAGAAAAGAGGGTGGGGGAGTGAAGAAGTTGGAGTCTACTTCTACAAACTGGATATTTTTAAGGGTCGCTTCTCCCAATTGTTCAGTCAGGCCTTTGTCTTCTTTCCATCCCCAAAAAGACCAAGTTTGTGCGATTGGAACACCATCGATTTCTGTATAATCGGCATACGAAATAGCGTGAGGATCGGCTTCAGCTTCTTCCTTGGTTTTACCAGCGGTAACTATGTAAGCCGCCGTTTCAAGCAAATGAGTTTCTTTATTTGAATAGAGAACATACCAATCGTCTGGAGCATCGCCTGTGCCTGGGGCAAAGGTGAGTTTGTGAGTATCAAAAGTTTCCCCGTTGAGCGTGCTATTCTCATAAGGCGAAAGCTTTGTGCCCCCATCGCTCAGTTTGTGTGGCAAAAGGAAAAAGTACGACCAAGTATAAGCATCGAACCGAACTCCCTTGGTATTGGTGATGTCGGGAGAATAATACACTTGATCTTTCACATACATGATCTTGCTGCTGTCCCCATATTCTATGAGTCCTTTGCTCGAATTGGTCAGAAGGGTAATAGTTCCATTTAGGCGTTCTTTGCCTCCAAACTTTAGGGCAAGATCAAATCTGACAGCTTCTTTGTCCAAAAAGGCTGATTTCTGATGGGCACTTTCTGTTTTTTCAACAAAGCTTTGTTCTTTTTTAGGAGCTGAGCAAGCTGCCATTGTCATAATAAGCAGAAGAACTGCATTGATATTACGTTTCATTTTTTTCTGTTTTTTGCTGGTTCAAATATGAATGAGATACTATATCGGTATCTCATTCATAACATATCAACCTTGATCTTGTTTAGCGCAAAATTGCAGAAAACATAAGAGGGGTGAATAGGATAAAGTTTCCCGATGTTGGCACTTTGTTTTTTTGAAACTTAGAAGCTGTTTTGAAATGTATTTTCAAAATTCTTATGTGCTTCTTTTGACGCATAATTTCGGCTAGTCGCCCGCGTTAAAATCTCCGCAGATAGCTCCACTATCTTTGTCTATTTTGCCTTATTCTGCATCCAAAATAAGCGATAACAATTTTTAAATATAATTCCCAAACAGCTTCTTAGAGTATGCCAAATTTTATATAAACAGAAGATTTTAAAACGATCTTTTGGAATTCGATGTCGTTATCGAGTTTATCATCAGACCGATACCTTTGAGCACTACCACTGTATTGTACAATTTGTTCTTGCAGCATCATGTTCGCTTGATAATTGATGCCCCCACTAGTTTCCCTAATTATTTGTGGCTTTCCTAGGTTTTCGCCTATGGCTTCTAGCAAATATTCAGCCTTGTTTTTTGCCGCTTTTATCGCAAGTATTTTCACTTCTTTGTTGAGGCTATCCATTTTAGAATGGTGGACTTTTGCTATATAAGCGTCTTCTATTTTGAGTTCATCCAGCTTTTCGAAAACCTTACCTACAGTAACCGCATCACCCACTTTGAGCAAGTAATTATTAGAAGCGATTACATCTTTCTTTTTCCATTTGATTTTTACAAATTCTGCATTTGCATCAGAAAGAGAAAGATCTTCCAAGGGTACATTTATTTCTCCCAAAGCCTTTTTTAAATCATTTTCCTGTTTTTCAATAGTAATTTTAACTTTCCCTTCCTCTCGTTCTTTTAAGTTGATGGAGATATAAATTTGGTCGGGAACAACCTTTTGTTCGGCAGTCCCTGTAACTTCTATGTAAGGATTTATTTTGGTATTTTCTTCTGAAATTTGCCCAAAAAGAAGGGTTGGGAGCAAGACAAGGGCTAAGGCAAAAAGTGTTTTCATGAGATCAATGTTTGGTTTGTGTTCAAAGTAGTCAATTGGATACTATTATTCAACATCTACAAAAGAAAGAGCAGTGCCCAATGCCCAATGATAGAGGAAACTGTCAAGATAAATAACTCTCCAATCTAAATTTTATCTTTGTGAGAAGTTTTAAACAAAAAAGAATTGAGAATGAACTCAAAAGACCCTTTGCACGGAGTTACACTGGAAGATATGTTAGAGTTTTTGGTAACTATGTACGGCTGGGAAGAGCTGGGCGAAATTATAAATATCAGATGCTTCAATTTTGACCCTTCTATAAAGTCTAGCCTTAAGTTTTTGAGACGTACACCTTGGGCTAGGGCAAAAGTAGAAGAGCTATACCTAGAATCTTTTAACAAATAACATATAGCTCTTTTGATGTCATCGAATCACTTTTATCCACCCTCGGCACTCAACTCCAATGGGCGAGGTGAGTACATACAAGTACGTAGATTCGGTTAGGTCTTCTCCTCCAAAGTCATTCTGATAATTGTCGCTGGCAAAGACTTGGTCGCCCCAACGGGTATATACTTGAAGCGTCCAGCCCGCCTCTTGGCTAGGGATCTCAAAAGTATCGTTCAGCCCATCTCCATTGGGTGAGAAAGCATTGGGCGGGATTACATTTTCAATTAATACCTGTTGCTGAGAAGAGTAGGCACAGCCTTCCACCTCGGCTACCAACGTGATGGTGTAAGAACCAGTGTCGGGATAGTTATAAGTGAAGAAGTCCTCTTCGTTTTCAATCACCTCTCCATTGCCCATTAGCCAAGTGTATTTAACATCGTTAAGTGTGTTATTTATTAGTTCTACTGAGGGGATTTGTGCACATTTTCCAGACCGAGAATAAGAAAAGTCTACTTCTATGGGAGGGATAACCGTTATGATCAAGCTGGTGTCGTAAAAGCAGCCTTTTTCATTGTACACCCTGAGTTGGTATTCGGTAGTGCTTGTTGGGTTGGCAATGGGGTTCGGAATAGTTTGGTTGCTTAGCCCTGCTTGTGGAGTCCAAAAATAGGCAGCTCCGCCCGAAGCGTTTAGCTCTATGTTTTCACCATCGCATAGGGTAAGATCGGGAGAAATGGTGATGTTTTTATAAAAATGAGAGGAGGGAACGTCTGCTATTTCCACTTCTACTGTATCAGCTTCATAGCAAGAAGGGTTGCTTGCTTCTAAGATGATCTGGTACGTACCGGCCTTGTCATACACGATATCTCCGGGGCCTTCTCCTTCAAATACTCGTCCATCTCCTAGTTGCCATTTCCAATCGGTGGCTCCGGTGGTCAAGTTGCTTATTCTCAACTGCTGTAAGGTATCGCAAGTTTCCATAATGTCGGCTTGAAACCGTGCCTGCACCTCAGGATAGACGGTTACTTTGATAATGCTATCAGCTACACACCCAAATTCGTTGGTGATTTTTACGGTATATTCTGTAGTTTTATTTGGAGTAACCACTGGGTTGGGGCTTGTAGGGTCAGAAATGTTTGTGAGAGGAAGCCAATCGTAACTGATGCCACCTCCTGCTGTGAGCTGGACGCTTTCTCCTTCGCAAATAACCTTATCTTCTCCAGCAGAAAAGTTCTGGGGGCTTACCACAAACACATTTGCCGAAGCATTTACTTTTATACACGTGGCAGGATCGAATACGGTAAGTGTAACCGAAAAATTTCCCGGTTCATCAAATACCCAATCAAAAGCAGTGCTTGTGTTGGAAACCACTTCACCATTTATTTCCCAAGTATATTCTTTTCCGCCCTTGCTGGTGTTGGTAAAAGTAATGATGGCATCGGTACAGATATTTGGGTCTGAAGTTTCGAATGAAGCTTCAATAACGGATAAATCAAACTTAAAAGCGGCGTTGTTGCAGCGAGTGGAAAACCCATCAGTTGAGCGGTTTTCCGTTGCATAAGCTCCCGGAGTAGTTGGATAACCGCTGTCTTGGCAAGAGCAAACCGAGTGGTAGACTATTCCCCGTTTATCGAAGCGGCAAGTTCCACCATCTACATGTTCCCCGCCTTGGTTGGGTCCGCCCAAGTACGTGCCATAAAGCAATTCGGAGGCATCTGGTGAAAGTACCATGAGGTAAAAATCTGAGCCATCTGTTGTGCTTTGGAAGGCATTTTCAGTAAGCGGCATATTGTTGGTAGTTCCACCAATATAATTGCTGTTTTGCCCATTTGGGTCATTCACTGTGCCGCCCCAGCCAGTGATGTAAATGTTGGAACATTCACTCACCATAAAAGCTGTGGGGCAAATATTGGGGCTGCCCGAGCCTGAGCCTACAACGGTAGAAAAAATGGTGCTGTCGAGAAGGGGAGTGAGTTTATGGATAAACTGACCGCTGTTGTTGTTCGAATAAACTCCGGCAGTTACCAGATAATCACCTTGGGTTTGTCCAAAAAGACTCACATTTTCCTCAGCATCCAAATCGATAAAAAATACTTGGTCATAAGATTCAGTGCCAATAAATGTAGAAGTGATGAGCGAATCTCCTTCGGGAGTTAGGATACTGACGAATCCATCAGTTCCTATGCCATTTTTATCTTTTATAAAGGCATTTTCGGTGGTAGGGAAATTACTGCTTGCCGTTCCACCGGCTACTACTACCTGTCCATTTTCTTTGAGCTTGATAGAATAAGCAGCGTCTACAAAATCTCCACCCAAAAATGTGCTCCATTCCAATTTACTTACATCCCTGTTAAGCTTCACTACTACAGCGGCTTGACTTGTAGTGTTGGTGGTTTGAAATGCCCCTTCTGTTACAGGGAAATCTTCTGACTGTGTATTACTGGCAAAGTAGATATTTCCCTGCTTATCTGTGATCACATCTCCCCTAAACTCGTCCCCATAGTTGCGGGTCAAATTGCTTCGTGAAGCATCGTTTATGCCCTCATTGCTGCTGCCCCCCACGAAAGTACTGCCAAGTAATTTACTTCCACTGGCATCCAGCACAGCAACAAATAAGTCGCTTCCAAACCTATAACTAATCCCTCCGATTATACTTGTTCTACTTGATCCCCAGTTGAACAAACTGTCAAATGCATTGTCAGTTGTGGGGAAATCTACTGAACTAGTCGAGCCTAAAATGACTAACTCGTTGAACTCGTTCACTATCAGGCTTGAAGGGATTTCGGCTTCCACTCCACCTAGATAAGTAGCATAGTTTACAAAACTTCCCGTACTGTCAAATTGCTGTATAACGACATCTATCTCTCCGTTAAAATTCACATCGTAAGCTCCGGTAGAAACAGGGAAGTCTGTCCCAAACACAATTCCCCCATTATAAAGATTGCCAGCGGTATCGAAAGTAGCGGTGTTGCCCCAGTTGTCGGAAACTGAGCCCGAAAAGGTGGAAAACATTAAAACAGGGTCTATTACCAGCTCAAAGGCAGGGTCGTAGCCATTTGGGAATTCGAATTGAACCGTAGTTCCCTCTACCACAAACCGTGATGCGACTTCAACTTTTTTACCATTTATTTCTTGGTAGCTATATGGCTTTTGCTCAATGAGTGTATTAATAGAGGTTTGGATGTACAAATGTTCGTTGAAAAGCTTGATTTGCACCACTCCGTCATATTCCATTTGGATAGTGGAAGGGTCGGTACCAGCCCCTACTATAAACTCGTATTTCAAATCCAGCTCGTTTTGGTAAAACCTTAAGTCGATGGATGGATATAATTCTTCATAGGTTACTTCGGCAAAAGAGGGCACTTCCGAAGCCCATTTCCTCTGGTCTTTTCCCAAGAAATAATTCCTTTTTATATGCTGGGCTCCGCTAGTGCTGAAGCTCGTTGTTTGGTTCGCATTTTTAAAGCGAACATGAAAAGCATGGGCTTTTATTTTGTCTTCTCTTTCCTCTATGGGAGCTGATTTGTGTGCTACAGCATGGTCATGGTCGTCGTGCCCGCCATGGTGCATGTGGTTTACCGCCTCGGCATCGTAAAAAGCATAAGATAGGGAAGCTCCGTTGAGAAAAAGGTAACCTCCGGGAATATCTGCTCGGTAATGATGTGAGTCAGCCCATTGACCTTTGTTTTCTACAAAACTATAAGGGGTTTCTTGTGCAAAAAGGCTTGAAAAAGCCAAAAGTGAAATAAGTAAGAAGTATGTTTTTTTCATCTTTCCAATTAGAAAAGTTTTGTGTTGAGCTTGAGTTAGTACTCTTGTTGTTTTAATGAAAATACGATATTTGTACAACTAGTTGTTTAATTCAACTACTGGGTAAATTGTAATTAACCAAATTGGTAGTGGTTAGGTAGGGTTTTAAAAAAATATCCTCTGTTAGGATGACCCTCTAAAGTAGAAAAAAGTTAGAAACTTTGGGCAGCTAAAAAAAAGAAAGCCCACCTATGCGGGTGAGCTTATAATTATGCACATTAATGTTTCTTAACCGACTAACTTGGCATCAAGCTCAATGGTAGCTGTACCACCTTCATAAAGCCTTGAAATGGGGCATTTTACTTTTGCCGCTTCTGCAAGTTCAGTAAATTTTTCTTGAGATAACCCTTCGCATTCTACCGTGCAGGCTAATTTGATGTTGGTAATACAAGGACCTGTGTCGTCTTTTCCCAAGGTAACGGAAGCTATGGTTTCTATGCTTTTGGGGTTCAAGCCTTCTCCGCTAATAAGCGCTGAAAGGAACATAGAATAACATCCTGATTGTGCTGCGCCAACAAGTTCTTCAGGGTTGGTTCCATCGCCTTCTTCAAAGCGGGAAACAAAGGTGAATGGTCCGCTATAATTGCTGAAAGTCATTTTTCCACTGCCCTCTTTCAAGGTGCCATTCCAAACAGATTTTGCGGTTCTGGTACTCATAATTTTAATAGTTTAGGTTTAAGGAGCTATTCAACTAGCTTCAAAGAATTGGTTTTTATAAACATACTGTTTTTACCTTTCCCTCTCAACTTTTAACTACTCTTTTCATAACTTCTTTTTGTTTTACCGGTAATAGGGTACAAGATAGAAGTGCGTAGACTATTCACAGATCTCATCTATCCATTTTTGGTCTATTTTTCCAGCTTCACCTATATGGAAAACTGCGCCTATGGTACAGCCATTTTCACTTGTCGAATCGGCTAGGTATCGGAAGTCGAAGCCCATGGAAATAGGTTCGCCTAAAATGGTTTTTACAAAAGAAGTATCCACGTCCATTTCCATCAGCTCCACCACTTGTTTCAGGCTTTGGTAATCGCCGTTTTTTTGGTAGTGCTTGCCTAGCTTTTCCAGCTCGGTTTCTGGCTTGCAGCTCAAGAAAAATAGAAGCAAAAGAAAACGTACATGTTTCATATTCTTGAATCGATTTTGAACAAAAAAACTGTTGGGAATAATTTGTGCATTCCGCTATTTTAGCTCTAAAGAGAAGTGGAAAGTTTACTTAGAGCGAACAAAGCTGATTCCTTCTCCAATCCTGAATCTAGCCAAAATACCCCAATTGCCACTAGAATAGTTCATATTGTCGGTCAGCATAAAATTGGGACGCCAGTCTACACCTACGGTTAGTGGAAAATCGAAAGAATATTCGACACCAAAATCACCAGCAACGGCAAGGTCTACTCCGTCATAAAAATAAAGTTCAGGACCTACTCCAGGATAAAACTTAAGTCCTTTTGGTCCTTTGTTTAGGATAAACATCCAGTCGAAGTATACGCCAGCAGCGATGTCATTGTCAAGATAAAGCGCTGCATGTAGCCGAGGAGCTTTGAAAGGGATGGTCATGTCAATAGAAAAATTATTACTATGATTGCCTGGTGCCCAACCACCACCTCCAAGTCTGCCACCAATTTCCCAGTTGGATTGGGCATTGGACATTCCTGCAAAAAGGCATAGAGTGATTAAGGTAAAAAAATATTTTTTCATAAGTTTTGAGAGTTTAAGTGTTGAAAAAATGCACTTAAAAGTAAAGACAAATTTACTAATTCAATTGTTTGAACTAACTTTTTGTTTTTAGGTTTTACAAGTGTTTTTTAGATCATGTTTAAAAATTTTAAATAGGCATTTTTTTGATCCTATTAAGTATTATTTGGCAGTTTTGCCATAAAACCCAAGCTTCTTGGCTTTTGGTAGTTTTTTCATAGTCTTTGGACAGCCTCCGGAAGAAATTGAACGTGCCGAATGTCCTCTCGGTGACCCATCTCCACTTGATGGGCACAAAGCCCCTGGGGGTTGGGGGACAAGAGGATATCTCGACCTCTACGCCCCTTATGTTGTCCTCTACCCATCCGGTGAACTTCTTTTTATAGGCCTGGTCTGCCAGGATCTTTTCCATCCTGTGCAGGTAGCCCAAGAGGGGCTCCACCACCCGTTGCCCTATCGTGCCGTCATGCTCGTTGGCGCCAGTGGCGACCACTCCCCATACCAGCCCGAGCGTATCGGTGATGACGTGCCTTTTTCTCCCGTTCACCTTCTTGTTGCCGTCCAGCCCCGTGTCCTGCCCGATAAAAGGCGCGCACTTTACCGACTGGCTATCAATGGAAAGCATGCTCGGGGTCGCCTTCTTGCCCTTCCTCTTGCGCTCTAGTTGGTTGAGTGCCGCGTTCAGCCGAAAAAGCGTGTTGTCCCCCTGCCACTTGCGGAAATAATAGTATACCACATTCCAAGGAGGGCGTCCCTCGCCCGAGAGGCTGCGCCACTGCTGTCCGCTGCGCATGCAGTACAAGATCGAGTCCACCACGTCCCTGAGGTCATATTTGCGTTTCCTTTCCACGGGAAGATATTCTTTTATATATTGCCATTGCCGGGAGGTCAAGCGGGTATATCCTGTTTCCATAAACTTTGTTGTTTCGTCACTACAAAGTTTTAGCCTGCCCGGCTCTTTTCAAAATTTAAACATGCTCTTAGTAGCTTATTACATAGTTTACAATAGGCTGGTTTTGATCTGATAACAATTTTGTTGCTCAGTTTACTTAATAGATAGAAGATGATTTACGTGCTTACAGGTATCACTATATTGTTTGTTGCAATAGGTTTTATTTTGACCGAAAAAAATGCAAAAAATCTCCTTTCTGGTTATAATACGATGAGCAAGGAAGAAAAGGAACAGTTCAATCTGCTCTCCTATATTTCCTTTTTCAGAAACTTCCATTACTTTTTGGGGTTTACCAATTTGTTTTTTGGCTTGTTGTGTTACTACTTAGTTGGAGAAAAGGAGACTGGAATTTTTATAGGGGTTTACCCAGTTTTAGCTTATATATACTTCATTTGGAACAGTCGAAGTTTTACGAAAAAGAAAAATCACAGCAACGTCGGTATTGTTGTGCTGGTGGCTGCACTCGTTTTTGTAATTGGAGTTTTTGCTTGGGGAATGCAGGAAAACCAAATGTTTATAGAAGAAGCTTCCATCAAAATCGAAGGGAGCTACGGGGAAAAAATAACCTCTCCACAGATAGCCGCTATTACGCTTGGGGCATCGCTTCCCGTTCTTGCCCGCAAAACGAATGGCTTTGCTTTGGGAGGGATCAAAAAAGGCTACTTCAAAACAAAAGAGGGTGAACTAGTGAAGTTAGTGGTGAATTCGGAAGAGTGTCCAACTATTTTGATTGAGACCAAAGAAGGTAAAAAGATTTATTTTTCAGATGAAAAAACCGTCATTGAGCAACTTACCAAACAGCTTCAAGAAAAATATTCAGGAGTTCTTAATTGAAATAGGGTAGGAGGGCCAGGTTAAGAATTAGGAGGTAAGACAAACCAAAACTCACTTCCCTTGCCTTCCTCGCTTTCTACCCCTATAGTGCCTCCATGGCTTTCTATAATTTGTTTGCAAAGCAACAGGCCTAAACCTGTTCCTATTTCATCTTTTGTGCCCTTGGTGCTGAGGTGTTCCGCTCCAAATAACTTTTGTAAGTTGGCATTGCTAATACCAATTCCAGAGTCTTTGATGGAAACTTTTACCCCCTCTTCGGTAGTAGAGGTAAATACATGAATATTGTCTCCTTTTTGGCAAAATTTGATGGCGTTGGAAAGAAGGTTTCTCAGCACTATTTTAAGCATTTCCTCGTCGGCGAAAACTACATCTTTTCCATCTAGTGCAGCTTTCAAGGTGATTTCCTTGGACTTAACCAAAGGGGTAACTAATTGAACTGTTGAGTTGATGGATGACTGGATATGAAATTTTTTACGTTCAAGATCGGCTTTGGTAAGTTGGTTTTTTGCCCAGTTGAGTAAGTTTTCTAAAAAATCACTGATAGTATCTACTTGCAAACTCAGCTTGGAGGTCAGTTTGATCATTTCCTCTTCCGAGAGCAATTTGTTTTTGAAAAGGCTGATCAGTCCTTTGAGAGAATTTATAGGACTTCGTACATCGTGTGAGATCACCGAAAGCAGTCTGTTTTTGAGGATGTTTAGTTTTTCAAGCTCTTCCTTTTGGGCTTTTATTTGCCTAAAAGAAGCTGACAATTTGAGCATAGATTGGATTCTGGCCAGCAGTTCGATCGATTCTATGGGTTTGCGGATATAATCTACAGCACCTGCTTGTAGGGCTTGCTTTAGGTTTTGCGGGGTAATCATTACCCCAGTGCACATGATGACGGGCGTATTTTCAGTTGCTTCGTGCTTTTTGAGTTCCTGCATGGCCTCAAGGCCGTTCATTCTAGGCATTTCCCAGTCACTTATGATCAGGTCTGGGTTTTCTTTCAGCGCCACTTCCACCATCTCTTTTCCGTCAGATGCGGTTACAAAATTGTACTCATCCTCTGCGGTGCTCAGAATATGGATTATTATGTCCCGGTTTGCCTCTTCATCGTCGGCAAGCAATATAGTTGGTGCTTTTGATGTCCCCATATCTTTGTTGCTAGTGCTGTTTATATATCAAGTTTACATAAAAGCCTCCTGAATCCTCTTATCGTTTATCGAATAAACTACTCATTTAGTCTTTTTTCACCTTTTTTTGGGATACCATTCTACCTGTTTTTTTGCATTAATTCCCGAATTTCCATGGTGTTGATGCCAGAGCTCTGTTTCAATTTAGCACATTTAGGTACTTAAACCATTCCTGATGTTATAATTAAGGAAAATAAGTAAATTAGCAAGGTGGCTGTTTGAAGACTTGTCCATTAGGTTTCAATATAGCTTTTTTAGCGAAACGGGTCAACTTTAAACATGCCCTGATATAAAACTCACAATTACTTTTAAAACCTTATCTCTATGAAGACCTTTTTTTTGCTTGGCAGCTTACTTTTTGCCTTCCACCTAGTGTTAGCACAGGACGACCCCGATCCACTCCGCTTCTCATCCGAAATAGCTGTTTTCGATTCGCTCGACGCTGCCAACATGCCACCAAAAGGTTGCGTGCTGTTCATTGGGAGTTCTTCTATAAGGATGTGGAAAAGTGCTGAAAAGACCTTTAAAAAGTATCAGGTGATAAACCGTGGATTTGGTGGCTCGCAAGCCAGTGATGCTAATTTCTTTTACGATAGACTGGTAAAAATGTACAGCCCTTCCAAAATTTTATACTACGAAGGCGATAACGACTTGGCTGTAGGAAAATCACCCGAGCGAGTGCTGAAGGACTTTAAGGTTTTTGTGGGAAAAGTAGAAAAAGACCTTCCCTCTGCCATTATTTATTTTTTATCCATCAAGCCAAGTCCTTCACGTTGGGAACTAGCTGATGCCATGCAAACCACCAACAAAATGGTAATTGACTATTGCCAAGAAAAAGAAAACCTTGAGTTTGTCGATGTCTTTGAGCCTATGCTAGGAAAAGACGGTCGCCCCATCCCTAAACTCTTCACCTCGGATAGTTTGCACATGACCCCAAAGGGGTATAAGATCTGGAAAAAAGAAGTGAAGCCTTTTTTGGAGAGCCGATAAAAACTTTCGCATAAAAAAACAGCCAAGCAGTAAAGTTGCTTGGCTGTTTGCAAAAACTGGTTAAACTTGGCTTTAATACACCAATCTGAATTCCACCCTGCGGTTTTTCCGGCGTCCCTCAACCGTGCCGTTGTCTCCCACAGGATCTTGCTCGCCCATACCAAATGTTTTGATATTTTCGGTATTTACCCCTTTTCCACCCAAGTATTCTTTCACGACTTCAGCCCTGTTCAAAGACAAAAAGGTATTCACCCTTTCCGTGCCTTGGTCGCAGGTGTAGCCCCTAAGCTCTATCTGGTAATCTTCTGTTTCTTTTTCTTTCAGTATCTTGGCTACCTTGTCTAGGAAAGCTTTTGAGTCTTGGTCAAGGTCGTAGGTATTGAACTCGAACCCGACTGGCTGCGCTATCGTCTGCTTTTCCACTTCGGTGAAAACCTCTTTAGCAGCTTCTTCGGTTTCC
Source organism: Flammeovirgaceae bacterium SG7u.111 (assembly GCA_034044135.1). NCBI lineage: Bacteria > Pseudomonadati > Bacteroidota > Cytophagia > Cytophagales > Flammeovirgaceae > Flammeovirgaceae bacterium SG7u.111. The sequence goes on from CP139021.1 coordinate 1,258,474, forward strand.
TCTTCCACTTCTTCTTCCTTTTGCTCTGGCGCGGCAGGTTCTTCCACGGTTTCTGCCGCATCACCGGTTTCCTCTGCTACTACCTCCTCTTCGGGCTCTACTACATTTTGCACGGTCTTGCCAACAAAAGCAGGTTTTTCCTTCTTTTGCAACCTAAAGGAAATGGCCAACTCGAACACACCCTTTTGTGCACTTCCCAACTCCGTGCCTATCGTTTTGTCATAGCTGAGCGCCAAAGTGAAACGAGGCTGTTCGTAAGCCAAAGAGAACACTCCATAGTCGTTGGTGTTGTACCAAATGCCCAGCTCTATTTTCTTGGCATTTTCCCCGCTTTGGGAAAGCTCGTAGGCAAACCTAGAGCCCACGTTCAAGAAGCTGTTCCCTGCTTGGTAAACAAGCCTGGCAGTTGGTAGCACCGAAAAACTTGCCCCCCTGTACACCCTGTACCCTGCCGTCGACTTAATAGTCATGGGCAAGTTGTCTTTCAGGTCGCCCATCAGCGAGGTATTCGGTCCGTTCACATTGAAGATGGACGCGCCGATGAACGCTTTTTCCAAGCCCAAATCGTCCTTTACCTTGTAGAACAATCCTCCGCTGATCACGGGATATCCTACCGATTGGTTCAAAACGGCATCGGTCGAAATGGCGTTCGGGTCAAAAAAACCGTTGACAAACTGTTCGTCGGTGGTAAATTCCCCTCCAGTTTTCCGTTGGAAAAATCCTGCTTGGAGTCCCATAGCCAGTTCTGAGTTTTTGGTAGTCTTTAGGCTATATGACAGCCCCAGCATCCCTCCATTCGAAGAGAGGAATTCTGAGTTTTTATCGTTTAGAAAATTGATTGCCGTCACCAACCTGTTATGCCCAATATAGATCGGGTAATAGGCAGAGACCGAAGACGATGTGATGTTCTCGTCCAAGTCCAATTGTTGGTTTCGGTAATTGAGCATCACCCTCGTATCCTCTACCGCACCGATCTCACCTGGGTTGGTGAAAAAGGGCGTGTAGTGGTACAGGCTAAAATTTGGCTCTTGCGCCTGGGCTGGGAAAGCCAAGAGCATAAGGCCTGCAAAATAGCTCGGAAGAAACCGTATTATTAATTTATTTTTCATGGTAATCGAGTTTTTTAATTGGGTGGGTGGTTATCTAGCTAAGCGGATGGTACCAGAAGTTTTTCCGTCTATGGCAAGAGGGGAGCCATCGTCAAACTGGCCCCTTATGGTCCATAGGTAGACGCCTTGTGGCTGTTTATTGCCGTTGGTGGTCCCGTCCCATCCTGTTTGGGAAAGCTCTTCCCAGCTTTCGGAACTAAAGACAAGGTTCCCCTCCCTGTCGAATATGGAGAAGCCCACGCTCGCCAGGTTTCCCCCTCCGCGCATAAGGAATAGGTCGTTGGTACCGTCGCCGTTAGGGCTGAAAAGTGTGGGAAGGAAGAGGGCGCTTTCCTGTATCTCAAAAGTTTGTGACAAATCTGGTGCAGCGGCGAATATATCATTGCCCGCTTGGCTGGCCGTTACCGTTACCGTGCCAGGTCCTTCTATAACGATGGTGCCATCTACAAGTGAGGCGACCCCCGATGAGGGCTCGGTCACGATCGAAAAGGTGACGGGCAAGCCCGATCCTCCGCCCGTCGCCTCAAGGGCAAATGGGTTTTGGCCAACGCTTTTGTCCGGCAAGATGGCAAACAGAATGGACTGTGAAACTTTTTCAAAGGCTACGGTCGCTGTAGCCGAGGCTGTGTTTCCACTATGGTCGGTTACTGTAAGTGTTACCGTGGTTGAGGGTGTTTTGGGTGTGTCAAAACTAGAAATATCAAGTGTCCGGCTTGCTATGGAGCAATTGTCGGCGCTGCCATTGTCGATATCGTCCACGGTAATGGATGCCTGTCCGTTTGTAGCCAAGGGCAAGGTGATGTCTTTTACGATGACGGTTGGTGGAAGCGTGTCCTCCACTGTAACAAAGGCATCACAAGTGGCTGTATTCCCATTTATATCGGTCACTGTGAGGGTTACCTTGTTTTTTCCAATGTTGCTGCAATCGAAAGTTGTTTTATCCAATGAAATGGACGCTATCCCATAATCGTCGGAAGACCCGTTGTCGATTTGTGACGCCTCTATAGATGCTGTCCCATTGGCATCCAATTGCACGGTGATGTTTTGGCAGATGACCTGACTGACCGTGCCGTCGTATTCAATGCTGAATTGGGTAGCTTTCGTGTTTCCGTTGGTAGCATCATCTTGTGCCACATCGGCTGCCACGTCGATGGTGACCGTCCCGTCGGTAGCCGGGGTTATCAGGGCTGTATATTCCGAAGCGCTGTTGGCGATAAAGTTGCTTGCCGTGCCGTTCCCTACCACAATATCCCCGATCCCAAAACCTGTCACGTTTTCTGAAAAGGTAAAGGTTGTGGTGAAAGTGGCGTTTGTCGGATTGGCTGTTGTGCTTGAAATTGCGACTGTCGGGCCGGTCAAGTCTGCCTCTATGCTGAACTGGGTGGCTGCGGTGTTGCCGTTTGTCGCCGCGTCTTGTGCCACATCGGCTGCCACGTCGATGGTGACCGTCCCGTCGGTAGCCGGGGTTATCAGGGCTGTATATTCCGAAGCACTGTTGGCGATAAAGTTGCTTGCCGTTCCGTTCCCTACCACAATATCCCCGATCCCAAATCCTGTCACGTTTTCTGAAAAGGTGAAGGTAGCGGTGAAAGCGGCGTTTGTCGGATTGGCTGTTGTGCTTGAAATTGCGACTGTCGGACCGGTCAGGTCTGCCTCGATGCTGAACTGGGTGGCTGCGGTGTTGCCGTTTGTGGCTGCATCTTGTGCCACGTCGGCTGCCACGTCGATGGTGACCGTCCCGTCGGTAGCCGGGGTTATCAGGGCTGTATATTCCGAAGCGCTATTGGTGGTAAAGTTGCTTGCCGTACCGTTCCCTACCACAATATCCCCGATCCCAAAACCCGTAACTGATTCTGAGAAAGTAAAAGTCGCTGTAAAAGCCCCATTGATGGGGTCAACGGCAGTGCTTGAAATTGCGATTGTCGGCTCGGTCAGATCTGCCTCGATGCTGAACTGGGTGGCTGCGGTGTTGCCGTTGGTCGCCGCGTCTTGTGCCACATCGGCTGCCACGTCGATGGTGACCGTCCCGTCGGTAGCCGGGGTTATCAGGGCTGTATATTCCGAAGCGCTGTTGGCGATAAAGTTGCTTGCCGTGCCGTTCCCTACCACAATATCCCCGATCCCAAAACCTGTCACGTTTTCTGAAAAGGTAAAAGTCGCTGTAAAAGCCCCATTGATGGGGTCAACGGCAGTGCTTGAAATTGCGATTGTCGGGCCGGTCAGGTCTGCCTCTATGCTGAACTGGGTGGCTGCGGTGTTGCCGTTGGTCGCCGCGTCTTGTGCCACATCGGCTGCCACGTCGATGGTGACCGTCCCGTCGGTAGCCGGGGTTATCAGGGCTGTATATTCCGAAGCGCTGTTGGCGATAAAGTTGCTTGCCGTGCCGTTCCCTACCACAATATCCCCGATCCCAAAACCTGTCACGTTTTCTGAAAAGGTGAAGGTAGCGGTGAAAGCGGCGTTTGTCGGATTGGCTGTTGTGCTTGAAATTGCGACTGTCGGCTCGGTCAGGTCTGCCTTGATGCTGAACTGGGTGGCTGCGGTGTTTCCGTTTGTGGCGTCATCTTGTGCCAGATCCGCTGCCACGTCGATGGTGACCGTCCCGTCGGTAGCCGGGGTTATCAGGGCTGTATATTCCGAAGCGCTGTTGGCGATAAAGTTGCTTGCCGTGCCGTTCCCTACCACAATATCGGTAATGTCAAAGCCTGTCACGTTTTCTGAAAAGGTGAAGGTAGTGGTGAAAGCGGCGTTTGTCGGATTGGCTGTTGTGCTTGAAATTGCGACTGTCGGCTCGGTCAGGTCTGCCTCTATGCTGAACTGGGTGGCTGCGCTGTTCCCGTTTGTGGCTTCATCTTGTGCCAGATCCGCTGCCACGTCGATGGTGACCGTCCCGTCGGTAGCCGGGGTTATCAGGGCTGTATATTCCGAAGCGCTGTTGGCGGTAAAGTTGCTTGCCGTGCCGTTCCCTACCACGATATCGCCAACCCCAAAACCCGTAACTGATTCTGAGAAAGTAAAAGTCGCTGTAAAAGTCCCATTGATGGGGTCAACGGCAGTGCTTGAAATTGCGATTGTCGGGCCGGTCAGGTCTGCCTCTATGCTGAACTGGGTGGCTGCGGTGTTCCCGTTTGTGGCGTCATCTTGTGCCAGGTCCGCTGCCACGTCGATGGTGACCGTCCCGTCGGTAGCCGGGGTTATCAGGGCTGTATATTCCGAAGCGCTGTTGGCGGTAAAGTTGCTTGCCGTTCCGTTCCCTACCACAATATCCCCGATCCCAAAACCTGTCACGTTTTCTGAAAAGGTGAAGGTAGCGGTGAAAGCGGCGTTTGTCGGATTGGCTGTTGTGCTTGAAATTGCGACTGTCGGGCCGGTCAGGTCTGCCTCTATGCTGAACTGGGTGGCTGCGGTGTTCCCGTTGGTCGCCGCGTCTTGTGCCACGTCCGCTGCCACGTCGATGGTGACCGTCCCGTCGGTAGCCGGGGTTATCAGGGCTGTATATTCCGAAGCACTGTTGGCGGTAAAGTTGCTTGCCGTTCCGTTCCCTACCACAATATCCCCGATCCCAAAACCCGTAACTGATTCTGAGAAAGTAAAAGTCGCTGTAAAAGCCCCATTGATGGGGTCAGCTACCAGACTTGTGATTGTTACTACTGGTGGAGTAATATCTTGCACTAAGAGGTCAAATGTGCATGAAGCATCATTCGAAGATACGTCTTCAGCCGACAGAGTAATTGTGGTTGTGCCTAGCCCAATACTACTGCCTGCTAAAGGCAATTGGGTAATAGTAGGACTTCCGTCACAATTATCGGTGGCTGTAACCAAGGATGTATAATCTGGTACTAGAGCTGAGGTAACTCCGTCAATGTTAATGGTTTGATTGCTTGGGCAGCTAATCACAGGATCGGTATTATCAGACGGAATCACTTCAAACGTACATTGCCTGATATTTCCATCCCCATCATTTGCAGTGAGTGTAATGGTTTGAGTGGCGGACAAAATAGAGCCTGGAGCGGGGGATTGGGTAATGGTAGGTGTACTACAGTTGTCATTGGCAGTAGCCAAACTCCTATAGTCAGGCAAAGTATATTGACAACTCGCATTAAAAGCTATTGCCTGATTACTCGGGCAAGTAATTGTAGGTTGATCATTTACAATTTCTACAGATTGGGTTTTGAACTGAGAACATGCTCCTCCCGTGGTGTACCTCACCATATAGGTGCCCTCATTACTAGCCGACAAATCTATTTTACCCGTAGAACTATTGATAGAAAGACCCGAAGGAGAACTGGTGAATGTACCTCCTGCATCCCCTGATATAGTAGGCGTGGGATCAGGTAGATTAGAACAATAGCTGCTGCTGCCGTAACTAAAAGAAGGATCTCTAACTATCCCCAGTTTTGCTATTATTTTCAGATCTATATCGCTACTATAAACGCTAAGTAATTTTTCATTTCCAAATTTGGTTGTTGTAATACTATTGGAGTCATCTCCATTGCCCTGTCCTTTAGCATTAGCTTGGACAACCAGTTGATCACTGGCATCCCCAGGGTGCATCACTACGCCAATATAAAATCTACTGGTAGTCGGAACTGGCAAAGAAGGCAGCTCAATCCAAAACTCTCTAAAATTATGCACCACCCCTAACGAAGTAGGTGAAAGACCTGTTACACCCCCGACCTGAGTGCCTGGTCTGCCTGACCCATTGTCATCATAAACCATCACATCAATCCTAAGATTATCATTGGCGTCCGAAAGAAACCCAAGACCTAATAAAACAGCTCCTACTGAGGTCGTGCCAGGGTTCGGGCTAGTGAATCCTTCAAAGATTGTTTTTGTGTCTGTTGGGGTTGTAGAATTCGATGGATCTGGTATACCTGTAAGCCTACCAGAAGCATAATTATAAACAGTTGTGGTTGGAGTGGGGGTTTCCCACTCATAGGATAACGTGTCACAGTCTTGAGCCTTACTTTCAGTTATTACTATTAGTGTAAGTAGTAAGAATAATATTTTCTTCATTTTATAATGCCTTTTGTTTTCTAATCTTATGACAGAGTGATTTTTTGTCTTCGTAGTCAAAGCCTTTTGATCTATCACATAATTTTTATTAGCCTCTCTCAATTTCTCATTGTGTCTATAACTATGTTGCCATCAGAACAAGCAGTATTCAATAATCCTATGGATTCTCGTCTATTTCAAAATTTTGGCATGAGTAGCTATTGGTGGAATATGTATGATAGGAGGTGTGATAGTTAGGCTGTCAGATGTAGTTGATGCATCTAAAATAGTTGCAGAAAGTGAACCGCGACTATACTCTGGGCTACCAAAAAAGGTAACAGTTAGGGCATTTACTTTAGAAAGATGAGCAAAGCAAATAAAAGCTATAAGAGTCGCTCTATAGACTATTCGTTTTATTACTCGGTATTGCTTATTTTTTTTGGTATTGCACCACAAATCTATTCTCATGTCTTGTTTTGTTCTTTAAGATTAAAGCGGATGTATATTCTTATCTTGGCATACAAGGGTTCGTGCCTTGGGCCATGAACTTTTTTGGTTTGCAAAAAAAACTTAAAAAAGAGTGTGTTTATTCGGTTTTTGGCGTAGACAGCCGAAATATGGCGCGAACAACAAAAAATTGGAGGGAGGTGGCATTATAAGAAGCTATTTTGAAGATATATTTCAAAACAGCTTCAAAATGGATACCCGTATGTGGAAAAATACAACGGTGATAAAAGTACTAATAAATAGTAGGTCAGCCCATTGATGAACCAATGCTATTGAGAAAAGTCTCTTTATAAGACCTACCAATGGGTACTGTGTAAGTACCTAGCAGTACCTCGTTTTGTTGAATGTTTATTTCTGAAATTTTGTCTTTATTTATAATAAAAGAGCGATGAATCCTTAAAAAATGGTCATTTGTAAGCTTTTCTTGCAGCTTTTGCAAGGACATCCTGATTTCAATAGTTTCCTTGGCTAGCCCAATTAGGCAGAACTTGTCTTTGGCTTCTACACAGAAGATGCCGCTTAGTTTTATTTTAATAAGCCTTCTTTTGCTTTTTATAAATAATTCCTCCTCAATAACACGGTCCTCGTTCCATCCTCTATAGTCACCTTGGGCTTGGCTGCTTTTTGTTTTGGAGAGTTTGTATACGGCGAGCTCTATGGCCGCCTGTAAGGTATCCTTATCATAAGGTTTGACGATATAGGCGTAAGGATCGGTCAATTTTGCCCTTTCAAAAGTTTCCTTGTCTCTGTAAGACGTGATGAAAATGGCTGGAATCGCTTTTTTCTTATTTAGGTGTTCCACAATCTGCACGCCATCAAAATCACCCTCCAAGTGGATATCTACTAGCAACAAATCTGGTTGTGCAGCTTCGATCATTTTTAGTGCTTGGGTTGCATTTGAGGCCATTCCCGCTAGGTAATAGCCCATCTCATCTAGGTACATCTCTAGTCGGTTGGCATGGATGAAATCGTCTTCTATGATAAATACGCTTACTTTTGACATTCTTATTACGATTTAACTTGCCTTGGCGTAGTTTGTAGGCAGTGTGATAGAAAATACGCTACCATGGTTTGGTTTACTTTTAATCTCGATAGTCCCGTGGTTCATATGCACAAAGTCATTTACCAATACAAGTCCCAGCCCGGTGCCTTTTTCGGCATTTGTTCCCGATGTGCTTTTAGCATCATTTAGGGCAAATAGTTTTTTGATCCTTTCTTCTTCTATTCCAGTTCCATTGTCTTTTACATCTATTTGTACACCTTCGTGATTACCTATGGCCAATAAACTTACAGAACCTCCATTGGGAGTGAATTTAATACTGTTATTGATCAAATTTCTAAAAATAGTGCTCAGTGTTTCTTTATCGGCATGTACATGCACCTCTTGGGGGATATCTGCTTCTATGTGAATATCTTTTGCAGCTGCCATATCTTTGAAATACTGAACACTCTCCTCTACTATAGGTTTGAGAGCCAGTCGTTGGGGTTGAAAAGGCATTGCCCCTTCTTGGCTCAATGCCCATTTCAATAAATTGTCGAGTAGTGTATTTACCTTTTGGGCAGAGTCTTCAATCTGTAAGGCTATTTTATGGAGATTTTCAATATTCCCCTTTTTAATGTTATAGTTCAATAGCCCGGAAATGCCTTGTAGTGCGGTAAGTGGACCTCGGAGGTCATGGGCAATAATACCAAAAAACCTGTTTTTGGTAGCATTGAGTTGGGTAAGTTCTTTCTTTTGTGCCGCCAACAGTTTGTTGTTCTTGTTTTTTTGTAGGTAAGCGTGATAAAGTAGACCTGCTAGTACCAGTAGTATAAGTGAGCCAACGATGAAGAATGTGACCAACTTGTTTTTTTGGGCAATAGTAGCCATTTGCTTTTCTGTTTCTAGCTTTAGCAGTGCATTTTCAGCTTCTTTTTTGGCGGTTTGGTATTTTGTTTCAATATCCGAGATAATGACTTCTTTGTTTTTATCAAACACGGAGTCTTTTAAGGACGTAAAGTCTTGATAATATAAAAGCGCTTGTTCGTATTTGCCAAAGTGTTGGTAAATGGAGGAAAGGGTTTTGTAAATATTTGCTGCCCTATTTGTATTGCCAATTTCCACCGCAATAGTCAGGCTTTTTTGGGCAAGCCTGTCCGCATTTTTAAAATCGTTTAGTTTTGTATAGACTCTTGCCATCCGCTCAGAGGTATGTGATATCCCTTGCTGGTTGTCCATTCGTTCTTTGATTTCTAACGATTTTCTAAAATAGTGCATAGCCTTTTCGAGATCTCCCTGCTCATCATATAGCTCTCCTAGATTATTATAACTGATGGCTAAGCCAAAGTCGTCTCCTGTTTCTTTATGAATAGCTATTGCCTGCATCCTATATTCCAATGCTTTTTCAAAATCGCCTTTTTGTCGATAAATGATTTCAATATTGTTTAGTACTACCGAAATGTCTGACTTATTCTGAGTTTTCCTAGCCTCTTTAAGAGCTTGAAAGTAATAATCCAAGGCTTTGTTATTGTCTTTTTTAGCACGATATACTTCCCCTATACTACTCAAGGTAATTGCTGCCTTTGCCTTCCCTAGCGAATTTTTTATTTTCAAGGCCTTGAATAAGCAATCCAATGACATGGGGTAATTTGCTTTATACAAATATACCACCCCTGTATTATGCATTGTTGAAGCTTCAGCTTCTTTATTTTTTGTTTCTACAAATATTGCTAAGGCTTTCTTATAGAAATCTAATGCGGTCTCATATCGGCCTGTACGCAGATGAATACTTCCTAAATCCTCATATGCCGAACCCAATTGATCTTTATTACCTATTTCTGTGGCATATGACACAGCCTGTTCCCCATAAGAGACGGCAGCCATAAAATTGATGGAACGGCTGTAATAACATAAATCCCTAAGTACTTTTACTCTCTTTTCCCCAGAGGTAGTTGGTAGGATGCCTTTAAGACTATCGATTTTCGCTTGGTTTTGGGCTATTCCAGCGGTGGACAAGTAAAGAATATAAAGTAGGATAAAAAAGAGGTATTTGTTCATATGTTTTTGTCTTGATAAGTATCATTGGATTTCGCTGCAAATGGCTCTTGCTTTGGTTACGAAATGGAAACCAGTCATTTTGACTCTATCTGATTGTATTTTCTATTTAGTAATCCTCACCAAAAGTATTATTAATATCAATTATATACTATGTTTTTTTGTGCGACTTTCTAGGTGTTGTACAAAAAAGGTGGCATTGACCTATGCGACCCCGTATGGGATACTGGATACTATCCTTAAAAACGGTCGGAGTAAACCGTTTTGTATACCTGTTTTGCTATCACAGTGAGCATACAGCTAGGTTTTGATGAATCGATAAAGCTATACAAGATGACCTCTGGTTTGCCTGCTCTATGGGAAATGCATCTTAAATTTTTTCATTCAAAGACTTCAAACTCTTCACCTCGGATAGTTTGCACATGACCCCAAAGGGGTATAAGATCTGGAAAGCAAGAAGTGAAGCCTTTTTTGGAGAGTCGATAAAAACTTTCGCATAAAAAAACAGCCAAGCAACTTTACTGCTTGGCTGTTTTCAAAAGTTATAAAAGAGGTTGTTTCTAGTAAACGACTTTAAACTCGACCCTACGGTTATGTTCCCTACCCTCTGGGGTGTCGTTGCCTTCTAACGGGACCTCTTCGCCCATGCCCACGGTCTTGATGCTGTTTATGTCGACCCCCTTTCCCACAAGGTAATCCTTTACGGTCTCTGCCCTGTTCAGCGAGAGGAACTTGTTCACCTTTTCCGAACCTAGGTCACAGCTATGTCCCACCAGCTCAATCTCGAATCCTTCTTTTTCCCTAAGGATATCGGCAATCCCATTCAAAAAGGCTTTGGATTCCTTATCAAGGTCATAAGTGTTTAAATCAAAGTTTACGATTTTTGCCAGGATGGCTTTTTCGGCAGGGGTGAAGGTCGTTTTGCTAACTGCGACTTCTTCGGGCACATCAGGTTTTTCCTCTGGGGCAGTTGTCTCTTCTTCCACTACCTTTTGCTCTGGTGCGGCAGGTTCTTCCACTTCTTCCATGGTTTCTGCCGCATCATCGATTTCCTCTACCGCTACTTCCTCGGGCCCAATAACCTCTTGCACCGCGGCTTCAACAAAAGTAGGTTTTTCCTTCTTCTGTAACCTAAAGGAAATGGCCAACTCGAACACACCCTTTTGTGCACTTCCCAACTCCGTGCCTATCGTTTTGTCATAGCTTAGCGCCAAAGTAAAGCTTGGTTGTTCGTAAGCCAAAGAGAATACACCATAATCATTGGTATTGTACCAAATACCCAGCTCTATTTTTTTTGCATTTTCTCCACTCTGCGATAGCTCGTAGGCAAACCTAGAGCCTACGTTCAAAAAGCTGTTCCCTGCTTGGTAAACCCACCTTGCTGTAGGCAATACGGAAAAATTGCCCCCTCTGAACACCCGATATCCTGCCGTACCTTTTATACTCATGGGCAAGTTATCTTTCTGGTCGCCCATCAGCGAAATATTCGGTCCGTTCACATTGAAGATAGATGCGCCAATGAATGCCTTTTCCAAGCCCAAATCGTCCTTTACCTTATAAAACAACCCTCCGCTGATGATAGGATATCCTACCGACTGGTTTAATACCGCATCGGTAGAAATAGCATTCGGGTCGAATACACCGTTGACAAACTGCTCGTCGGTGGTGAACCCTTCCCCTATCTTTCTTTGGAAAAACCCGGCTTGGAGACCAAAGCTCAACTCAGAGCTTTTCGTTGTTTTTAGGCTATATGACAGCCCCAGCATCCCGCCATTGGACGAGAGAAACTCAGAGTTCTTGTCGTTTAGGAAATTGATAGCCGTCACCAACCTGTTATGCCCAATATAGATCGGGTAATAGGCAGAGACCGAAGACGATGTGATGTTCTCGTCCAAGTCCAGTTGTTGGTTTCGGTAGTTGAGCATCACTCGTGTATCTTCTACCGCACCTATCTCACCCGGATTGGTGAAAAAAGGTGTGTAGTGATACAAACTGAAATTTGGCTCTTGCGCCTGAGCCGAACTGGCCAATAGCAGGCATCCTACTATTATCGGCAGCAGCCTTTTTATCGATTTCTTGTTCATTTTAATGATGTCTTTAAAATTGGATTTATTATCTAGCTAACCTAATAGTGCCTTTGGTTTTCCCACCTACGGTAATAGGTGTGCCCGTGGTAAATTCGCCTTTCAACACCCAGATGTACACACCTTGCGGTTGCTTCGTACCATTGGTAGTTCCATCCCAGCCTATTTCCGAAAGCTCATCCAAACTTTCCGACCTGTACACCTCGTTTCCATCTCTATCGAAAATACTCAGGGTGATAGTGGAGATATTTCCCCCTCCTCTCAGTACAAATTGGTCGTTTGTTAGGTCGCCGTTCGGGCTAAACAAGGTTGGCAAGAACAGCTCGCCAGAAGTCACCTCAAAAGTGTGGGTTACGTCGGCTGCAACTGTATAAAACTCGTTGCCAGCTTGGCTAGCCGTTACCGTTACTGTTCCCGTTCCTTCAATGGTCAGTTCGCTGCCATTGAGCGTGGCAACATCAGAAGAAGGGCTCGTGCTAAGCGTATAAGTTACCGGCAATCCCGAATCGCCTCCTGTTGCCTCCAATTGGATAACCTGGCCTCCGAAAGTCAGATCGGGCAAAGCAGAGAAGGTGATCGTTTGTACTATTTTTTCAACAGTCAATGTTGCTTTTAGCTCTACGCTAGCACAATTAGAGTTCGGGTCAACAGTGGCTATTACCTCATAAGTCCCCGGTGCAGTATGCCCATTGTTTTGGTACGAAACTGTCGCCCCCGAAGGCAAGCCAGAAACTGCAAGACTGTGTTCAGAACCATTGTAAGTAACCGTAGCGTCTTCAAACGTCACGTTTGCAATGGAAGAAGCTTCTACCGTGATATTTTGTGTTTGTGTAGAAGTATTCCCGCTTTCGTCTTCATAGGTCCAAGTGATGACCGTTGTGCCTGCCGTGGTGATGGGGAAAGTAACATCGTTGGTTACCGTTACCTTTCCACTGCTATTATCCGTAGCAGTAGGGGTGGGAACATCCGCAGTCGTTACTTCACAATTCATCGTAATAGCCGATAGGCTTGCCACATCAGGTGTAGGAGCAATTTTATCTTGAATGGTCACATCTACTTCCCCACTAACATTGGTTCCATCGCTTACTGTCAACGATAAGGTATATACCGATGCTGTTGCAAAATCTAAGGCTGAGACATCTTGAATGGTTACCTCACCAGTTGTAGGGTTGATGGCAAATACATTTCCTCTATTGCCGCTTATGATTGTCCAGTTGGAGAAGGTGGTTCCTGCATCTATATCTGTTGCTGCCACCGTTCCTACCGAAGTTCCGTTGCTTATAGAAGTTGGCAGATCGAAGTTTTGGCTAGCCGTGATTGCTGGGATATCATTTACCGGGTCCACCGTCACGATCATGTCCACGGAAGCGGTCGTCTCCGTGCCGTCTGTCACCTTGACGGGGACGGTCAGCGTGCCGTGGAAGTTGGCTGCCGGCGTGATCGTAGAATCCGAGACCGTATAGTTTGCACCCGATTCTACTATCAAATAGAGGTTGTCGCCGTCAACATCATCAGCATCGGTCATTGCCATACCTAGTTGCAAGCTGTTGTCCTCGTCGAGGCTCTGTGCGCTTGCCGAAGCCAAGGTCGGAGCGTCGTTCACCGGGTTCACCGCCACTGTCATGTCCACGGAAGCGGTCGTCTCCGTGCCGTCTGTCACCTTGACGGGGACGGTCAGCGTGCCGTGGAAGTTGGCTGCCGGCGTGATCGTAGAATCCGAGACCGTATAGTTTGCACCCGATTCTACTATCAAATAGAGGTTGTCGCCGTCAACATCATCAGCATCGGTCATTGCCATACCTAGTTGCAAGCTGTTGTCCTCGTCGAGGCTCTGTGCGCTTGCCGAAGCCAAGGTCGGAGCGTCGTTCACCGGGTTCACCGCCACTGTCATGTCCACGGAAGCGGTCGTCTCCGTGCCGTCTGTCACCTTGACGGGGACGGTCAGCGTGCCGTGGAAGTTGGCTGCCGGCGTGATCGTAGAATCCGAGACCGTATAGTTTGCACCCGATTCTACTATCAAATAAAGTGCATCGTCTTCTATGTCTGCAGCGTTCGTCATCGCAACACCTAGTTGAAGACTGTTGTCCTCGTCCACGCTTTGTGCTGTTGCAGAAGTGAGGCTCGGTACATCATTCACCGAATTCACCGTCACGATCATGTCCACCGAAGAGGTCGTATCCGTGCCGTCCGTGACCTTCACGGGTACGGTCAGCGTGCCGTTGAAATTAACCGTTGGCGTAATAGAAGAATCTGAGACCGTATAGTTTGCACCCGATTCTACTATCAAATAGAGGTTGTCACCATCGACATCAGAAGCATCCGTCATCGCAACACCAAACTGGAGGCTGTTGTCCTCGTCTACGCTTTGGGCGGTTGCGGTAGAAAGTGTTGGCGCATCATTTTCATTGGTTACTGTGATTACTATTGGAATGATTACATCGCCTCCAAACACCTCATCGGTAAGGGTATCATTAAGGTTTAATATGTTTGAACCTCCATTATTAGCGATGATATCTTCAAAATCTACATCCGCTCTAGTGGTAACCTCTAAAGTAACTGGATTAATTACAAAATGGTCCCCAATATTTGGGTTAGCCGAGATAAAAATCCCTGATCCATTATCCACAGAAATCGTACCTACACTAGTTCCTATAGCTACATTTTCAGCTACTGTAAGACTTGCTGTGACTGCTGGGGCAGTTGCTGGAATTACTTTACCTAAAAATACATTGTCGATACTAATTCCATCGGTATTTACTGGGAAATTATCGTTTTGTGAAAACCTAAGTTGACAAGTACTTGTAAAATTTAATGCGTTATCTCTTAAAATCTGATCTATATCAATACCTTGAACATCGGTCCAACTTCCGTTATTGCTATTTGTAGCAAAATCATAAATTTCAATAAAAGGATCACTTTCATTGGTTCTAAACTCAACGACATCTCTAACATCTCCTTCGTCCCCATGATCATACCAAGAAAAGTATAACCGAATATCATCTGCAGGATTGTTTATATCAAAACTGCTTAAATCTAAGTTTACTGTAACTTCATTAAAACTGTTACCTCCTGGATTATCCAATGTTACCATTTGTCTACTATTTCTAGTATAATCATTACGGACAGAAAATCTGCCACCAGAAGTGACTTGATCATATTCCCAACCTATTAAACCGTCAAAATAGAATCGATCTTCCTGAACAGTTAATAAAACAGATCCTGTACCTGTAGTAACAATACTTTCAAAATCTTCACTTAGAGGTGCTGTAACTCTAGACCTATTACCAATTATGAAAACAATTGAGTCGTTAGAAGCATCTGCATCGCTAGTTACCTTGCTAGTAACTGTAAGTTTATAATTTCCATCCTTAGAAAAATCAAAATTATCTGGGAAGGTAAAATTAGTACTTGTTCCTGGCAGTACGTTTGCCAGTACGGTGCCTGAAGAAGTACCTAATAGTGTTCCATTGAAAGTTACCGATAAAGTCAACGGTATATTAGTTAACGGAACAGTTCCCATATTGCTTACTTCTACTTCTACAATAGTAGTTGTAATGTCAAATTGAGTAACTGGAGAAATAACTTGTGATATACTGGCATCTATCTCATCATACTGAATACTAAATTGAAGTGCCGTGTCATTATTATTACCCGCTAAATCTTGGGAAACCCCTGAAGCTATATCTACCGTTACATTACTTCCTGTAGGGTTAATATCAGCTGTAAAAACTATATTATCTGTAGTATTAAAATTGGTAGCTGTCCCATTACCCACCGTAATATCACCTACTACAAAACCAGAAACTTCCTCGCTGAACGTAATTGTTACTGGGATAGGATTGTCGCTTGTTGGGTTGCTGGAGGTTGTAGATAAGGATACCGTTGGGGCTACAGTCTCCTTTGTCTCGGTATCTGTTGTTGCACTGCCCGTGTTCCCGTTTACATCTGTCAGGGTCACGCTCAGGGAGATCGTGCCATCAGCTAGGCCAGTTAGGTCTAAGCCCGTGATCTGGTCGGTAGCTGTCGCTATCGTCCCGCTGCCCGTGACCGAGCCTGCGCCGCCACTACTTGTAAAAGTATAGTTGTAGGTAGCCCCAATCTCTGCTCCTGCAAAGGTGAAACTCATTACATCATCATTGTTGGCATTAATAACCGATTGATCAATAGTTACTAAATAGCCGGAAGGAGCCGTATTATCTACTACAAAAGTATTGTTGTTCGTTCCTGTCGGGGTCAAGTTAACCAGTGCATTGCCAGATGCATCTGCAATGTCTTGTCCTCCGGCAAAGCCTAAGGTCACTGTTGCAGTCAAACCTGCCAGGTCTCCGCCCGAAGCCGTCACACGATAAACATTCCCGCTTGGGTTTGTGACCGATGCAATCGTCCCTGTCGTTCCTGTCACAGTGAAATCTGTTGCGTCCACATTGGCTACCGCTCCATCAAAAGTCACGTCCCAAACCAAAGCATCTGAATTCGTTGGGCTTGTAGTTGGGCTTTGACGTGCAATACTGCTAATTAAAGGAGCAACATTATCAACAACAGTAATTGAAAAAACTTCTGCAAAATCATCAGTTCCATCATTGGTGTTGATTCTTACACTGTATGAACCTGCCGTAAGTGCCGATGATGTTCTTATGGTATTACCACTAATATTAAAACTTCCATTATTAGTATCACCTGTTCCACTTACTAAGGAGTATGTATGCGAATCCCCTGCATCGGCATCAGTAGTAGTTAATGTTCCAACTGTCACGTTAACTCCTGTAGCGGTCTGGTTAATAGAGTTATTGGATAATGAGATGTCTGTGGGAACTGCGTTGGAAGCTCCAACTATATCGATTTCGAAAAGCAAGTCAAGTGTACTCTGAGCACCCCCTGCAAAATATAATATTCCGCCAGTATAACTTGGCGAATTGGACTGGTCATAATGTAACTCTGCCGTTGAGAGATCAAATGTGTAGGTCTGTCCGGATGTCAGCGTAATACCTTCTCCAGAGAAATCAAATTCTGAATAGTCAGTGTATAATGCTGGAATTACTCCTGTTGCCTGGGTTATGCTTTGGCTAGTTAAGGATCCTAAGACGGAGCCTGCAAACCCATCCCCTTCATAAATAGTCACGGTAATACCTGAGACATTGTTTGAAGCAACTACCCTGAGTGCATCCAGTGTCCCGGTGCAGGTAGCCTGAAAACTTTGACTCCATCGGGACGAACCACCAGCTTGAGGAAGGCTTATATCAGTATTGGCAGGAGTACATTGGGAAAACCCTTCGTTGACTAGTATAAATGATGAAATTATCCAGAAGGAAACTAATCCATAAAATTGCTTTTTCATTTTTTTTATCGTTATCATTTATATAATAATCTTAGATTTCTTAATTGATGGATTTTGATTTTGTAATCCAAACTTTTCATCCTGACGAATCCCCAAAGCAGCAAGTTTATTACCTGATAATATTGCTTCCTGACTTCTAATAATATTTATTTTTAAAAACTTATAATCACTGCATAACACAAACAACCCCTCTATCTGACTCGCATGTACAATGCTTCCCGGCCTCAGTATTGTAGCATCAGCCATGGTGGCAGGACTTACTTCTAAAACTCGTACGATTGCATTTCTAAAATAGGTAATCGCTCCTCCATATACTGGGTTTGATGCATTTACCAATGCCTCAATCTGATCCGCTGTTTGGTTTTGCCAGTCAATTGTCAACTCTTCCTGTGTAGGTCTTTTTTTAAGGATTACATTATGTACTGTGGTAGGTCTTTCGTTCCTCTTTCGTTCCTCTTTAATTTCTCCAATAGAGGCCCCCTCATGTTGGCAGACAATTGGCTGAGTCTACTACCTAGCAGTCCATAATTTTCTCCTGGATAAATCGCAGATTGTTCTCTGTGAATCACTGGTCCAGAATCCATCGTCTCAATCATCTGTTGCACAGTGATCGTTGCTGTTCTTTCTTCATTTTTAATCATCCAAAACAAAGGGTCTGATCCTCCATAAGTTGGTATTGGACCGAAATGGATGTTTAAAGGTCCTTTTTTAGGTGTACATATAACGTTCTCTGGGATTTTAAATGGAAAAGTAAGACATATCGCCAAATCAGGATTTAGTTCCTGCAACCATGGAATAAGGTCTGCTGAGAGGTTTTCTTTGGAGACTTGAAAAATTGGTATGTTATTGTTGCCATATGATCCTCGTCTCGATCTGTAGTAGGAGGGAGAACCTATAGCTGATAGAGAACTGACTGAAAGTGTCAGTTGGAAGCATGCGGTACCAATAGATTTTAGGAAATTATTCTTCATATTTTTAATATTAGGATCGATCCTAATTTGTTTAAAGCGGTTAGTTGGTTTTGTTTTGGTGCTATGACACTAGCAGCTGTGTCAGCGGTGTCAGACCAAAAGACCATTTCGCTATATTTCTGAAATAAATCGGGGGGCAATATGCTTCTCCTCGACCTGAACTCTACTTTCTTCTTTACGGCATGGAGTCCTTTCACCCCGATGTTCTCGTCAAACTCGTCGTGGGTAAACTCTACATTGTTGAAATCATGGTCAAACTAAGCTTCCCCAATGAACTGGTACATAAGCTTCATGGTCTTTTCGGGATGCGAGGCTAGCAAGTCATAATCTATCAAAAGGAGCTTGTCTGAATATTCGCCATAGTAGGCCTCTTTGAGGGCGGTCCAAGCTGCCCCTACAATCCCCCCGTTCACCATACTCTCGCACCATGAATAAACCGTGTGCCGGTTTCCCGGGCTGAACATCTTGCTGTAGTTAAAGGGGTTTTTCCTATACACTTTCTCAAAGCTGTCCATTACCCAAGCAGGGTTTCGTACACAGCAGATCACCTTGAAGTCGCCGAACAACTCTACCAACTGGTGTAGCTTAGAAGTCCACATTCGGTTGGTATCGAAGATAATATCATGCTGAAGTTTATCTTCGTAATACGCATTGAATACGGCATTGCACATGTTTTTGCGTTTCTGGTCATCAAAGAAACTATAAAACTCACTTCCTGCGCCTATTTGCTCTAGCACACCATTTATAAGAGAGCCTGCCGGACTGCTCATACTCGCATGAAAGCGTGGGTTTTGGCATAGGATACTTGATAATAAGGTGGAGCCCGAACGTGGCATTCCTGAAATAAAATGGACTTTCTGCATGATATTGAATTTCAAAAAGTGTTAGATGATTCAAGTAGTTGGTGTATCGTTATTGATGAAAATCTAGCGCTTTTGTGAAAAAAAAACACAATGTTGAAATAGGTTTAAAGGAGCTAAACCGCATGTAAATAGTTAGTGGAAATCTTCAGTAAAGGGGCGGGTTATCTGCTTGAAAAAAGCTGTTGGGGAAGGGTTTTCTGTTGATTCAATTGCCTGGTTCATGTGCAGTAGTAATTTTTATCAATAGTTTTTTTCTTGTGAGCAAAACGATATTTTTCAGTTTTATTGAGAAAAGATTGTATTATCTTATCAAATAATTATAAAAACAATTTTATTAAAGTTTTTTTCTTTGTTAAAAGAATTTTGTTTCAAAACTTATTTCCTGTTCAAGCCTGTTTGCTTTTGCCGTTAACCTGCATATCTTCTTAGTAGAAAAAATATTTCTCCCAATAGCTTGCACATGAAGGCAAAAGGTTATAAGATTTGGAAAAAAAGAAGTAGAACCTTTTTCTAAAATAACACATGGAAATAGTAGGACTGATTCCGGCGGGAGGGCAAGCTAGGCGTTTGCAACCACTGCCTTGTAGCAAAGAGCTGATGCCCATAGGCTTTCGCCAAATGCCCGATGGCAGCAAAAAGCCGAAGGTGGTGGCTCAAGTACTGCTAGATAAATATGCCGCAGCGGGTGCTAGCAAGGTGTTTTTTGTGCTGAGAGATGGTAAATGGGATATTCCCCAGTACTTTGGGAATGGAAAAAACTACAGAATGGATTTTGCCTATCTCCTCATGGACGAACCCCATGGTGTGCCTTACACCATTGACCAAGCTTATTCTTTTATCAATAGAAGAAAAGTTTTGCTCGGCTTTCCCGACATCCTTTTTGAGCCTAAAGATGCTTATTCTAGGCTAGACAGCGTGCAGTTTGGAACTGGTGCAGACCTTGTAGTTGGTGGCTTTGAGTTAAGCAGCAAAGAGCAAGCAGCCAAATGTGACATGATTGACTTTGATAACGATGGAAATTTGACCGATATAGTCATCAAGCCAAAGAGCACCAACCTAACGTATAGTTGGATCATTGCCCTTTGGACGCCAGTTTTTACCGAATTTATGCACGGTTTTCTGAAAAAGGAGTTAGAAGATAGAGAAGAAGGTTCGAAAGAGATTTATTTGGGGGAAGTATTCAAAGAGGCGATAAAAGCGGGGCTAACCATCAAAACCTGTTTGTTCCCCAACGAAACCTTTAAAGATATAGGGACTTCCAACGAACTTTCGGAAGCATGGAAAGGACATGACTATTAAGCGTAAGCGAATAAAATGGCACTTGTAACCCTTACCTCAGACTTTGGCTTGAAGGATTATTATGCAGCAGCGTTAAAAGCTGCCCTGCTCTCCTCGTGTCCATTGCAAAATATGGTTGATATCAGCCATGAGGTCAGTAGTTGCAACATTGCCGAAGCGGCTTTCACCCTCCGTTCTGTTTATCAAGACTTTCCCCTTGGCACTATTCACCTTGTAGCCGTTGGCTCGGCTATGACCCAGCAACATGTGTTGGCTTTTCACAAAGGGCATTTTTTCATTGGGCCCGACAACGGGATTTTAAGCTTGGTTTTCAATGGCCAACAACCAGAAATGCTACTGAGTTTGAATACTGCCGATATGCCAGGGCAAACTTTTCCTGCCAAACACATCTATGCTCCCATAGTTTGCTTACTGCTCGACGATGAGGCGCCCGAAAGTTTGGGAAGCCCCCTTGATCAGCTTCAGCAACGTATAGAATTGACCCCTAGGCTTGAGGCAGACAGAATAAAAGGACACGTAATTCATGTGGACCATTATGGCAACCTTATTTCCAACATCAGCCGAGAAGATTTTGAAAAAGTGCATGCCAACCGCAAGTATCGGATTACGTTTGAATACGAGCGGCACACACGCGTAGACGAAAACTACCATAGTCGAGATTTTGGAGACTGTGTGGCATTTTTCAATAGCAACAATCTCCTAGAAATTGCCATTAACCAAGGCAATGCTTCCGAACTGCTGGGTATGAAGCGGGAAAGCCCTGTTACCATCGAGTTCAAGAACTAGTTTTTCTAAGAAGAATTAAAATACTTTTCTCAAAAAAAAATCAATTTCTTGTCATATTTTCCCAAGGCTTGTCACTAACCATAATAGAGACCCGAAAATCTATTATTGAAAGCAAAACCAGAAAAATGGACAAGTCACCAGAAATGAATAGAATTCTGACACGGATTCAGATCATAAGCAGCATCGTTTGGGCTGCTTTACTCCTAGTTTGCTCCCAAGTACTGCGAGAGTCATTTAAAGAAACCAGCTTAATACTCACTTGTGGATTCTTTATTGAGTTTTTACTTATAAGTTCGTCTAAAAACCTTGTAAAAATCTCACCCACAAAGAAGTATAATTAGCATATGGAAGAAAGCTTTGAGAAAGTGCTTGACGACAACAAGCTCAAGATTTACCGAATGTGCAGAATATACGCAGCTATCCCACTCGAACCTCAAGACCTTTTTCAAGAAGTTGTATTTCAGCTTTGGAAATCCTTTTCAAGTTTCAAAGGGAATTCATCTATCGATACGTGGGTGTATAAGGTTGCCCTGAATGTTTGCCTGCGCTCCAAGGTGAAAATGGATAAAAGCAATAATAAAACCGAGCGGTTTGAGTCGATCAACTTTATACCAGTAGAAAACGATAATAACGCCTCCGAAGATGAGAAATTTTCAACTTTTGAAGGAGTGCATTACTACATTAAATGAAAGCGATGCCTCCATTATCACACTCTATCTGGAAGACTTGCCCTACAAAAAAATTGCACTGATCACGGGGCTTTCCGAAAATCATATTGCTGTAAAAATGAAGAGAATAAGGCAAAAACTCTTCGCTTGTATCACTCCAAAAATCAATTAATATGCAAGAACAAGATTTGAGAAGCATCTGGAACAGTTCTTCTTCAAGTGTGCAAATTTCAATTGAACACGCTCAATTAGCGGAAGAATTGAATGGAAAACTGAGCAGTATCCATAATAAGATTCAAAAAAGAGACCTTTGGGAGATATTGGCATCTGTTCTTGGAATACTTATTTATAGCTGCTTTTTATATTTCTTTTCTCCTCCCTTACAAAAAATTGCTTGTGCCCTTACAATCGTTTGGTTTGTTTTTATCATTTATAGGTTCTACAAATCAAAAAAACAAGCAGTAAAACCTAACTTTACAATGCCACTTACCGAGCAACTAATGCAACAAAAAACTATACTGATCTCTCAGATGAAACTGTTGGGAACAGTAGCCTATTGGTATGTCTTACCTCCATTGCTTTTTAATACATTATTCATTTTTGGTTCAGACGATTTTTCAGAGTACAACTGGGGAAATGGTATGGCCGACAAGGTATTCATATTAGTATTAATAGGAATTAAAATAATGATTTTGGCTATAATCAGCGCTTTTTGCATCTATATTGTTCGTATGAACAAAAGAGCTGCAAACGATTTACAGCCTTTCGTAGATAATATTGAAAGGCTTCAAGAGCAATTGGAAATGGATAAATAAGTTTATTGGACTCTTTTTTACTAAAAAATTCCTATCAGAGACCCCTGCCAAATCCTTGTAGATTATCCCTATATTTGCCCGCCCAATGCCTATTTGCCGCCTGTAAGGTTTTGTGTGCAAAACACATCTTTTTGGAAGGGTGGTGTTCAAAATGGGAAAAATCGAATAGATGATTCCCGAAACTTAAACCGTAACACTTGGTTGAGGGGATAAAGAGTTTAATTAAATCTAAGAATAGAATGGCCGTATTACCATACAAAGGAGAAGATGCTGGGAAAAAGCAGCAAGTAGCAAAAATGTTTAACAGCATCGCTGGCAAATATGATTTTCTAAATCACTTCCTTAGCCTAGGGATTGATATACGCTGGCGCAAAAAAGCCATAGGATATTTGAAGGAACAGCAACCTGAGTCTATCTTGGATGTAGCAACTGGAACTGGCGACTTGGCAATTGAGGCACTATCTTTGAAGCCTAAGAAGATAGTTGGGGTGGATATCTCCGAAGGGATGCTCGAAGTGGGCAAAAAGAAAATTGCCAAAATGGGGGTCGATAATGTGATCGAACTCCACGTAGGCGACTCAGAAAACCTTCAATTTCCCGACAAAACTTTTGATGCAGTGATGGTCGCTTTCGGTGTAAGAAATTTCGAAAATCTGGAAAAAGGCCTTGCCGATATCAAAAGAGTATTAAAAGACGACGGCACTTTGGTGGTGCTCGAATTTTCTAAACCTCAAAAATTTCCATTTAAGCAGATATACAACTTTTACTTCAAATTCATCTTACCGGTTATTGGAAAAGTAGTCTCAAAAGACAATGCGGCATATACTTATTTGCCGGAGTCTGTGTCTGAGTTTCCATATGGTAAATCGTTTTTGGGTATTTTAAATAAGTTGGGCTATAAATCGACGCAATGCAAAGAATTAACTTTTGGAATAAGCTCTATTTACATTGGCAAAAAATAGCTGTTTTTGCCCTATTGGCAACACTTAGCACAGGTGCTTTTGCCCAAGAAGCAACAAATATCAGGCTTCTTGATTTTGACAAGAAAAAAATCCACTATGGCTTTCAGCTAGGACTTTTTACCACAAACCTTAATGTCAAACACTCACAGCACTTTGTTGATGGGCTAGACAGCACAGTGGCAGTTATCCCAAATAGAACGTACAGTTTCTCACTGGGCTTTGTAGTCAACTTTGCCCTCCAAGATGAGCTGTGGGACTTGAGGCTGCTGCCTAATGTTTCTTTCTACAACCATTCGGTTACGTTCGATTATCCCGAATCGAGCAAAACAGAGTTGATAGAAAAGCCAACTACTTTCTTGGAACTGCCCGTATTGTTAAAATACACCTCTATCAGAAGGAAAAACCACCGTTTTTACCTACTAGGTGGGTTTACAGGAGGCATAGGTGTTGGAGGAAAAAAAGGTGCTGAAGGAACAGAAAGCCTTTCCTTAAATAACATGTTACTTGATGTGACCTATGGTGTTGGGCTTAGTGGGTACATGCAGTTATTTCACTTTGCTCCCGAAATTCGGTTTTCACATGGGCTAATAAATATGCACTCTCCTCAGGATAATATTTTTTCAAATAATATTGATAGAATAACAACTCACAAAGTGTCTTTTATTCTCAATTTTGAAGGGTAGAAAAGAATAACTTTTATTAGAAGAAATTAAGCCCATGACCTAGATTTGCCATGGGCTTTTTTATGACCTTCTTCTTCTAATAGGACCAGTCCTTTTTCCAAGTATCTATTATATCGAAAGATACCTTAAACCCGGTATTTGCCCCAGCTTTGCTAGATTCAGACAGTACGCCATATACGCCAAGCCTCAGCCTTCTTCTTGCTCCGAGTTTGAAAACCCGTTCTACACCTGCAAAAATTTCTTCGTGCCTAAAATTACTTTGCTGTACCCACAAAGCTCCTGCTCCTGCTACAGCCCTCAATTGCAGTTTTTTTACAAGTGGAATATTATTGACCAGCGCTCCATTAAAATGGTGAATATGATGGGCTTCTAAAAATAAGCCATTTGCTACCATTGAGGTGTCCAATAATTGAAAAGAATGCAGCGGATTTGAGTAAAGAATAGGATCTGATTGCCTAAACCGTTTGAGATCGATATACTCTAACCCTTTGGTGTTTAAAAATTTCCCAGCTTGTAGGGTGTAGTTCGAATTTCCCAACATGCCGAAAATGATATTTTGTGAGATGCCAGCTTCTACATAATCGAAATCAATATCACTACCTGCTATTCCATTCCACCCTTTTCTGTACAGCATACTAAAAGTGGGAAATTTGCTGCCCAATACTACTTTCTGATGAGGCTCTGTAGTATATCTTTGAAAGGGGGTGTATGAAAATTTAAGGTCAGTGATAAGTGCTTGATAACCCTCAAACTTGATAGGTTCTTCTTCTTCAATTACCTCATTGATAATCGATGTTACATCATATCCGTCTAGTGATTGCCTGTTATTAAATATACCACTTGTATGAAGGTAAAATCCGTTAAATAATTCGAAGTTATGTCCAACCCGGAAATTGTCATTTAGGTAGTACGTCGAAGTACTGAGTAAATTGAGGTACGCATCATAAGGGTTTACAGAGAAAAAAGACCTGCCTCCAGAAAAATAGAAATCTGCCAGTTTGTGGGGGTTGTACCTCATCCAAAACCTTGAATTGCCTTGTAAATCGACATTTCTCAGACCAAAGTTGGCACTTCCACTCACGCTCATCATTTTGCCATTTTTCCACCGCTTAAAAAGCGAAGCATATGGACCCAGGCGAAGACCTCCAATTACTTCAAAATTGATCAGGCTAGTTAAAGAAGTAATGTAGATATCGGTTTTCTTTTCCATATTCCTGAAACCTATGCCATGGAGCAGCACTTCACCCAAAGTGATTTTATTATAAGCTGCTTGCACAGAGTCTTTGTATTCTTTGCTATTGATCACCGCTTCTATGCTGTCTCTGTACAGTACCGTTTTTTTCTGCTGCAGAGTGAGTGCTTCTGGGCGAGACTTGTTCCAATAGGTGGAGTCTTTTTCGTAGGCTTCTTTGGTGGTTAAACTGACCTCATTCCCAAAAAACTTAGGGGGGAAATCAAAGTCCTTTTCATATTCTTTTTGGTGAATAATGGTATTTCCCCTAAAAGTTTTGTTTCTGTTTTGCCTGCTTTCGTAGATAAATTCTTGCCGGTAAGGCACCCAAACGCTATCCCCAATGGATTTGTAATCTTGTTTCAGCTCAAAGGCATCGTATATTTTCAGCCCGCCCTTATTCAGTTCAAGATGCAACCTGTTGATGTTCCACAAGCCATCGTTGATGTACAAATAGCCTTTACAGGTAGAGTTACCCGATTTTCGGGGGATTACCTCTATTTTATAAACCACTTGCCCATTTTCACTCAGAATATCTTCGAGTTTGTATTTATAAGAAAGGATAGAAGTTCGGCTTATGGGGGAAATTACAGGAGCTTCCGCAATTCCTTTTAAGGCTATCAAGTTTTGGTAAAAGTTAAAATCAGTCTCGCTAAAGCGGGGAATAAATAGCCCAGAAGTATTTCCATATGCCTTGTACCCATTCCTGATTTCCTTGTATTTATTTGGATATTGGTAATTCAGCTCAACCTCGATTTCAAGCATATTCAGCTGCTTAGTCGCCAATTGTTTTTGCCTTTCCGCCTCAAAAGGATCTTCGGGTATGCCTGCTACCTCTATGCTTACTTCTTCTTTGTCATTTTTCTTTTTCACCTCCACCGTTTCTGTAGCCTTCACATACAATTGGCTCTTGAAACTTTGGACACTTGTGAGGTTATTCTTTTTATTGTCGATCACAAACTGGATGATTTCATACGCTGGATCTTTTCTTTTAGACCGAATGATGATTTCGTCTAGCTCAGTACTGGATGTTTGCAGCCATACATTTTCTTCAATTATGTCATCTCCTATAGTGACTTGTATAGTTTGGGTTTCGAAACCTACTGCCGAAAAAACTACATCGTAAATACCGGGATTCGAAGTGAAGAAATACTCTCCGTTAAAGTTGGTAGTTGTTCCGGTCTGTAATTGCTTGAAAAAGATGTTGACAAAAGGAATAGGCTCTTGTTTTTCGTTCCTTACCGTGCCTTTTATGCCCTGTGCATGGGTACTGTTGCATAAAATAATAAGCAAGAGCAAGCCGGTAATCACTGGTTCTGAACCCTTGAGTCGGAGGTAGATTTGTGCCAATAGTGATAATTAATTAGTGGATAGTTGAAAATTAGTACAAATGTTTTACGTGTATTTTCCCGGTTGGAAATAATACACAAATAGTAGACGCCAAGAAACAGTATTCCGGAAGTGTACTGATGGCATCAAGGAGGTTTCTGCAGTTACCCGATTTTTCCTATACAATGTGTTGTAGGCTTAAGAGGTTGCTTGCGTGTGAACCTGTTTTTCCAAGGTAGCTGGTTTCATTAGCTATAAATCTCCGATCTGCCATGAAGTACTACACCTGAGAAATGGCTCGGTTCGCTGGGTTTTGTCTTCTATGTAAAAAATTTTTGAAATAAGTTCAAATACACAAAATCTAGTGAGGCTCAAAAAAAAATGGGAGGTTGCGCTGCATTTGCAGCTTTTTTTTTAAACTTCGTCTGTTCAACAAATTCTAGCTAAAACGGATTTGTTTCATAAATTCCCTAACCTTAATTACAGTTTAAAAATGAAAAGACTTTTTTTAATCACAATTACCCTCATCACCTTTGCTTCATTGAGCCAAGCACAAGACGACAAAGAGTTGTTGCCTCCAGAAGCTACAGAATTTTACACACCCACAATAAGAAAAATTGACCCGGGAAATGCAACTACAGCCCCTTCCGATGCCATCGTGTTGTTCAACGGCAACGACCTTTCAGCTTGGGAAGGCCAAAAAGGCAGCAGGCCAAAATGGAAAGTAGAAGGCGATCATTTTACCGTTGAGCCAAAAACGGGTGGAATTACTACCAAGCAAAGCTTTGGCGATATGCAGTTGCACATAGAATGGAGATCACCCCAAGAAGTAAAAGGCGAAGGCCAAGGCAGGGGAAACAGTGGTGTTTTCCTAATGGGGAGGTACGAAGTACAAGTGTTGGATTCGTATGAGAGCAAGACCTATGTAAACGGGCAAGCTGGTAGTATTTATAAGCAATCGCCCCCGCTAGTAAATGCGATGAAACCTGTCGATCAATGGGAAGTCTATGATATCATTTGGAAAGCTCCAAGGTTCAATAAAGACGGCGCTTTGGTAAGCCCCGCTTACGTAACCGTTCTTCATAATGGGATAGTGGTGCAAAACCATTTCCAGCTTATGGGACCAACGGAATACAGAGGAATTCCTTATTACAAAGCACATGAGGATAAATTACCAATTTCCCTGCAAGATCATGGAAATCCTGTGAGCTACAGAAATATCTGGGTAAGAGAACTGTAGAAACTGCTTTTTGGATAAACGGGCTGCTTTCACCATGAAAGCAGCCCGTTTTTTTAGATTTCTGTAAGGGGAAAATGGCGTGTACAACCAATACTCAAAAAAATGCCTTAATTTCCCGTCTGAATTAAGGTTTTATGCATCAATCACAACCATATGAAAACTATACTAATAGCCTTTACAGTATTTTTGCGCAAAGCCACCAAGAAGAAATCCTCGAATTTCAGGAGCATTTGAACCACGAGTTCAAAGACCCAAAAGAATCTCCTTTGACCGAAGAAGATATAAAGACTTTTGAGCACTTGGACTTTTTCCCCATCAACAAGAAATACAAGGTAACCGCTAAGTTCCAAAGAACTAGGAATTCCATTCCCTTTAAAATGAAAACTACCACGGACAGAACGCCCACCTACGAAGTATATGGAATAGCTACATTTGAGTTTGAGGGAAAAGAATACAAACTGAACATCTACCAAAGCCACGATTTGAGGCTGATGCCACAATATGCAAAGCATTTATTCCTTCCTTTCACCGACCTTACCAACGGCAAAGAATTTTACGGAGGAGGCAGGTTTATGGACTTAGAAATTCCTGAGGGTGACAGCATCGTTATCGATTTCAACAAGGCTTATAACCCTTACTGTGCTTACAATGGAAAGTATTCTTGCCCCATTCCCCCCAAAGAAAACGACCTTTCCATTGAGGTAAAAGCGGGAGTGAAAAAATATGGGAAACATTAAGAAGCTGATGAATAGATATGTGAAAAAGTAGTTCCCATGCTTAAACCTTTCTCATAAAAGTGATAGAGAGATCGCTAGAAGCATAATTTTACAGAAAAATTTGCAAAGCAATTCGGTTTAGGTATAAATTAGGGAATACTAGCCTAATACATTTTCCCAACCAAAAACTTTTTCAATAAAACCAATCAGAAAAATGAACCAAGAAAGCCGTTGGTACGAAAACAAAATATTACTCCTTTTCTCGCTTCTTTTTATGTACCCCGTTGGGTTGATTTTTTTGTGGATTAGGAAGACGAGTACAGTTAAAAAAGTGTTTTTCACTGCGGTAGGAGGATTTGCCGCGCTATTTACCACCACCTTTACTTTCGGGATACTTTTTGCTATTTTCCACACCACAGATTATTATGCCAACGGTATGAGGGACTATGAAAATAAAGCCTATGCCCAGGCGGTGCATTCCTTTAACCAAGTTCCCGAAGACGATGAAATGTATGCAGAGGCACAAAAAAAGCTGACCGAAGCCCAAGAGCAAATAAAGTTGGAAGAAGCCCGCAAGGAAAGTATCCGTAATACGGCTTACAATGATCTGTCGGCGAATGTGGAACCTCTTATAAGTGGTCAACAAAATTATTCTGTGCTGCTGTACGATATGGAAAGCCCGAGCT
The DNA here is from genome assembly GCA_034044135.1 of Flammeovirgaceae bacterium SG7u.111. Classification (NCBI taxonomy): domain Bacteria; kingdom Pseudomonadati; phylum Bacteroidota; class Cytophagia; order Cytophagales; family Flammeovirgaceae; species Flammeovirgaceae bacterium SG7u.111. The sequence goes on from CP139021.1 coordinate 1,287,787, forward strand.
CAGGAAGTGAAGATGTGTATCAACAAAAGTACAAGGTTGTATTGGAAAATGCCGAGGGAATTCCTTATGATACTATCACCGATTGGATGACGGTAAGCGATACTGCTTTTGATTATTTCATAGAAGACCAGGGCATGGAGCTTATGGGTGTTTCTGATCAACAAGTGAGTAGGCACAGCAGCCCTCCTGGTTATAATCGCTACGTGGGCAACACGCAATATGGTACATGGCACACCGATAGCAGTGGTGATAGTTTTTGGGAGTTTTATGGTAAGTATACCATGCTCCGAAGTATTTTTGGCTATTCCAGACCTATTTACCAATATTCTTACCACGATTACAACGATTATTACAGAGGGAGGACTTCGTATTATGGACCACCTTCCACCACGGGGAAAGGCTATGCCTACGGGACTGGAAGTGCAAATGCATCCAAGCAAAACCCGAGAGGTCTTTCGGCAAAAGTACAGAGTAGGGTAACCCGAAGTGGAAGTAGTGGGTACACGGCTAAAAGCTCTTTCAAGTCGAACGTGAATAATTCCATAACCAGAAGTAGCAGCCGAATAAGCAGATCGAATTCCCGAACTTCTTCTATGCGAACTAGCTCTTCTTCGAGCCGAGGTGGAAAGTAAGTTTTTTTGGGATGCCTATTTATTCAACCAACGGGGATTTACTCCGTTGGTTTTTTTATGCCTTTTTCTTATTTACTTTTCTAAACACAAAAAAGCTCCACCATAATGGTGGAGCTCCTGTCTAATTTATATAACCTAATCTTATTTATTTCTTAATAAACCTCTTAGAAGAAGAATAATTTCCGAGTTCTACTTTTAATAAATACAAACCTTGAGGCAGTTGGTCTATCGGCATATTTACCTCGAAACTGTAGCCTGTTTTTTTAGTATTAAGCTCCAACAACTGTTTGCCTAACAGGTTGAATACTCCAATTTTCATCTCTCCTTTTTGTTCGTTGTCCAGGGCTAAGAATACCTCTTGGCTAGCAGGATTCGGATAAAGTTGCAATCCGTTTAGCTCAGCAAAATCTCCTAATCCATTGATGATAGTAGGCTCAGAGATGAAGCGGCACTGATCGTTAAATACTTCCACTTGGTAGCCTCCTGGGTCGGAAGCGGTAATGCTTCTGTTGGTTGCCCCTGCAATGGCTACACCGTCTTTGTACCACTGATAATTAGATGAAACCAAGGAGCTTTCAAGGGTTTCGCCATCAATAAGAATGATAGGAACTGCCAAGCCAGAGTTGTTTTCATTTACTTCTACATTTCTCACAAGCGTTCTGGTAAGCGTTCCGTCAGACACTTTTAACGTGACCGTATAAGTACCGGGGAAGCTATAAATATGGTTTGGATGCTGTTCTGTCGATGTATTCCTTTCAGGGAATTGCTTGTCTCCAAAATCCCATTCCCAGCTAGTTGGGCTACCTGTACTTTTGTCTTCAAACTGGGCTTTTCCAAGCTCGCAGAGCAAATCAGCTTCAAAAGCACCGAACAGTGCATCGGAGCAATCGCCTATGAGCCAGCCGATGCTTTCCACCGAAATAGTACTGTTGTTTCCCGATACATAATCTGTTCTTCCCTCAATGGCTACATTGGTTACGTTGATGTAATCGAAGCAGAAACGGAGCGTAGGATCGTCTGTTTCAAGCGTGGCAAGTCCACCTTCTCCTTGTATCACAATTGGGTTTGCGGCAGTTCCCATCACACTAAAATCTTCGTTGATGAAGTGGGAAACGCCTCCTTGGAAGCTGATACTTGAACCAGCCGTAGCCGTAAGCGAATCTATCACCGAAGCTCCTGTAAGTTGGATGCTGCCGTCCACCGTTAATTTATTGAACGAATTGTTGTTACCTTCTATGGTCAGGTCTACGCCTTCGGCAATGATGTTATGGAATTGCTTTCCACCGCCGTCGAATGTAAAGCTGCTAGCACCATCTGCATTAGAAAAGCGAATGGTAGAGTTTTCAAAGTCGGCTAAAAGAGTAGAGCTTAGGCTAAATTGCTCAGTAATAAGTAATTCGCTATTGGTAATGTTCAATTCTTGCCCTGCCCCAAAAGTGACATCAAAAGAAGGGGAGGTTATTTTTTTATCAACAGCGCTCAAGCTGCCACTTTCTATGGTAATACTTTTTGTGGTAAGATCTGAAAGCATGTTCCAAGAAGCACTGTTGGCTTTGATAATTATATCCGATTCAGCCAAAGTCATTGCCGGTGCTTTTATCGAGTTCTTTTTGGTGATGGGTCCGCTCAGTTCTACAGCTCCGTTGGTGAATTTTACCAGTTCCGAATCTATAGTGAAGTTCCCGTTTACCGAAAGGGTATTTGTACCAAGATCAAACGTAGCATTGTTGGCATTTTCTTTCCAAGTAATATTGAAACATGCAGCATCGTCATTGAACGTGATACTAGCATTGTCGGTCGTAATGGAGTTAGCATCGAATACCACAGGATTTGTAATGCTCGGGACACCAACGCCTGCCGCTCCATTGCTAGAAAGCGACCAGTTGAGAGGGTCATTCCATTCACCGCCAGCTTTACCCACCCAGTAATACGTGGTAAAGTCGAGATCCAAGCTACTAGTTGAAACAATGAGGGAAAAGTTTTGAGGCTCTTCCAAAGTGTTTTTGTGTGTGATTTGGATAGTATATGTTCCTGGTACAGGATCAAGTATTTCTATTTTTTCAACATTATCTCTAAAGTTATCACCTGTGGTAGCGGCTTGATCTACCCGAGAAGGATCGAGGATCCAAGGGGAAAAAGTATTTCCCAACGGATCGGTGATTCTCATGTCAAGGTCGTTTACTAGCATGAGGTCGGCAGGGTCGAGTTGTGGTGCTACTGGTGAGCCAGGCTGGTCTGTCCAGCAAATAGTGGCAACTACAGGCTGAACTCCATTCGATTGTACAGAAATAAATTGCGTTTGCTGATCGCGAATAGTCAGTTCTCTTATCAGGTTGTTCGAATTGTCTTCTTGCTGGATAAGCGCAGCTGCTTTATCGGTGCTGAGTAAGCCCCAGCCGTGTTGGTAATCTGGTCCTAGTTCAGGTCCAGCCTCGTTAGCCGTATGGATAACCAAGCCTTTGAGCGTAGCCGAAAGCATGTACTCACTAGCATGGGTTTCTGAATAAAGCTGTTGCAAAAGAGTGAGCGAGCCTGTGGTGGTAGGGGTGGCCATAGATGTACCAGAAAGTGTATCATATGCTGAGGGAGAGCTAGCCAAGGAAGAATAAACTGCCACACCATCGGCAACTATATCTGGTTTTATACGGCCATCATCCGCAGGTCCCCAGCTACTGAACTTGCTCATTATGATGTCTTCGGGTTTTGAGTACCCATTCTCAATGGCTTCCACTGCACCTACTGTCAATACGTTTTTGGCAATTCCTTGTGGACCTATACAATCGTAAGGACCATCTGGTGGGCGAGAGCCATCCCCAACATCTGTTCGGTCGTTACCGGCAGCTTGTACCATGAGGTAATAAGGCGCATTGGTGGTAAATTCATCCCAAAGGCGGCTTTTTTCATTGTAAAAACCAAACAAGTAATCTTCTGAACTCGAGATGCTAGGTTCTCCGAGCCAAGTCCAGCCTGTACCTGCTGAATTCACTGTCCAGCCCAGTACCCTTCCATAGGAATGGTTTGAAAGCAGCAGCAGGCCTTGCGAAAGTTCGTTGGAGATTTCAGCGTCGTCGTTAGCAAAATCATACACAAACGCATTTGCTTCATAGGCCATCCCTCTAGCTTGAGGGTCAACACCTCCTGCTATAATAGTTCCTGTTACATGGGTGGAATGATCTGAGCTTAGGCCTAAAGGATCATCAGTGATTGAGCCTCTGGTTTCCGCTCTTCCTTGGAATTCTTGGTGGGTTTCGAGGAAATTGCCTCCGTCCCAAACGCCTACCAACATTCCTTTTCCAGTGATATCTAAGCCTAAGCCTTCTCCCAAGCTCAATCTTTGAGAGCCTGAAGTGATGGCTGCTTTTTCATTGAAAAGAGTATAGTAAATAGGCTGTCCAAATTGGGTGATGCCTACAATTTCGAAAACTTCCCCACTGGCTGTGGCACCTCTAATGGGAAGGTTTTTCTCCAAGGCTAGCTTCTCGGCTTCTGCTTTTCTTTTCCAAAAGGTCTCGGAAAGTTCGGCAGACCTCGTTTTGAGGTACTGCGTATTGGTCACGTCTTGCCAAGCTTGCGCCGAAACTTGGAAGCTGCTTAAAATGACCATTGCTGTTATAATTATTGCTATTCTCATAGACTAAAATCGTTGATAATGTATAGTTTAAGCTGGGACGAAGCTTGTTGTTTTATAAGGATAAATGCTATTCAACTTTTACTTTGTAGGTGTACCTGGCAAAGCCGCTTTGGTCTTGGTCGATACCAATATTGGTACTAAGGCTAAGGTTGGTCTTAAAACCAAATACTAAAGTAGTAGGGGTAAGTTCAACTAGATCATAAGGGTCTAACCCTCCAAGTGACAAGGTTGAGTTTGCTACATTGATACCCCAGTCAATACTTATCGGTTCAGGTTCTGCCGTAGGATCGCAGTTGTCTAAAATCTCTAATATTTTACCTTTTCGGTAAAAGGTGAACTTACCAGAAAATACACAGCCAGGGTCGAAAGTTTCCGTTCTAATAGACTCGTCATCGAATATGAATTCAAACTTTTCAAACCTCCAAGATTTTTGAGTCTCTCCAGTGAGCATCTTCGAGTAAGTGGAAGGAATGGGGTCAAGGTCTTCGCTACAGCCTGCTAGGCTCAAGAGAGCTAATCCTAGCCCTAAGGTCTTCATTTTTCCTATAAGGGATTTCTTTGTAAAAAAACGTTTCATATCTATTGCAACATTTTGTGTCGGTATCGTTTATATTTTCCGTTCGGCGTTTCTTAAGTTTTTAAGCTTAGCCTTTCTATTAATTCTTTTTTGAAGCGGTGAAGTTCCTTGTTACGTTACCTCGTACATCCATGGTATAGGTAAATACGATGCGGCCGCCTTCTTCGTCGAACGAGCCTGAAGCTTCTGTTCTTGTGCTTGTATTAAGGGACAACCCTTGCACGATTTGTTCGGGAAGGCTGAACCCTCTTTGGCAAAGGTCGAGATTGGCAAAAACTTCTGCATCGGCAACTCCACCCAAGCCTTTGATGATCAATTGGTTGTTTGAGTCAAAGTTTGGGGCAATGGTGATATCATACTCTTCTTCGAAAGCACCCTCCTCTACACCAATGGTTTCGGTTACTGCCCAAGTTCCCTCCAACAAGCGAAGATCTACCAAGCAGTCGTCATCGGAAATGGTGTAGCTGGTTGATCTTCCAATTATTCCGCCGCCACTTCTGCCTATTTCCAAGCCATTGTTTACCCCGTTTATGGTAAAAACAATCTCTCTATCTCCATCAGTTTTGCGGTTGTTGATAGGGACAAATTGGATGATTGCTTCACTTTCTCCAGCTGGGATTACTATTTTTTTGTCAGTAGCATTCAGCAACCTATAATCTACATTTTCCACAGCATCGCCAAAGAGGTCAAAGGAAACTTCTGTATCGGCATTGAGCAGTGGGCTGGCGATATGCACCTTTACTTCTATACTTTCATTGCGGTTGAGGGTAGTAGGGTAGTTGTTGTTTTCAACTACTGCTCCGCTCAGCTCGGTAAACCTCACATGGTAAGGACCTTCGAACAAAATCCTCTCAGAATCTTCGCAACCACTTGCCAAGGCTAGGAAGAATAGAATAAGGCCAAGTTTTAATACTGATGTAGCTCTATTGTTCATATAAATAATGCTCTCTATATTTTATAATTTTCTGAAAGTCAGTTTTTGTAGATTTAGTACCCAGGGTTTTGAGAACCAGCTAAGCCAGGGTTGTTTTGGATTTCCCTGAGTGGCACTGGCCACAGCAAGTTTTTATCCGACCAGTTTGGGGTAAAAGCTCTCATTACTTCGTTTACCCTTCCCGTTCTTTTAAGATCGTACCAGCGATGACCTTCAAAGCCCAATTCTACTTGTCTTTCCCTTTCAATTTCCAGTAACAAAAGATTTTTGGTATTGGTGTCTGTTGGGTCTACACCGCTCCTTTGCCTAATGATATTTAGGTCGGACCTGGCTGAGTTCAAGTTATTCTTCTGTGCACGGGCTTCAGCTCTTATTAGGTACATTTCTGCAAGGCGGAACACAGGTACATTGTCGAAAGGTCCGTAGCGGGAAACAGTCCAGCCATTATCGCTGCCTTTAATAAGGTTGGGGTCGAAGGTGAGAACAGCTTCTCTGTCGCCTCCGCTCGACTGGAAAGTTGTCACAATATCGTTGGTCGGGATAATTTCCCTACGAGTAGAAAACAAGTTGTTCAACCCGTAATTGGTAGAAGTACCCGGGTTGTCGTTCGCCGAATAGACAATTTCTAAAATAGACTCGCGACTAAAATCGGTAAGCACATCGCCAAAGTTTGCTTCTAACTCATAGTCTGTTGTTCCCACGCCATCTATAACATCCGTGGCAAATTCGTCTGCCTTGTCCCAGTTTTCTTGGTAGAGATAGAACCTTGCCAAAGCTGCTTTTACCGCACCGTTGGTAAGGTCGCCGCTGTTGAACGATTCTTCGGGAACTTTGTCGAGGGCAAAAAGTAAATCTGCTTCTATTTGTGCAATTACCTCCGCTTTAGGTGAGCGGGGAATATCTCTGTTTGCAGTGATGTCTGTAGAAAGTACCAAAGGCATGTCTCCAAAGGTGTTTACCCCTACAAAATATCCGTACCCTCTGAAAAAGCGTGCATAAGCCAAGAACAATTCTTTTTGAGAATCCACCAAGTTATCCATCTCGGGAACACCTTCTAACAAAAAGTTGACGGTGTAGAGCATGGAATAAATTGTTCCCCACATCGCATTGGCCGAGCCATTGGATGCGGACATATCTTTGGTGCCAACCTCGATGTATTGGGTGAATGTGCCGTTGTGGGTAAGATGGTCGGCCGTCATGTCAGCAGCTATAATCTGAACTGCTTGCAAATTTGCCAAGCCCCTGTAAAGAGAAGTAATAACCGTGCGGACAGACCCTGCATCCGTCAAAACCAAATCGTTGGTGATTCGGTCGTTGGGCTGAGGTTCTAGTACTTCTTGGCAAGAAGCGATAAGCAAAACGCCGGCAAAAAATAAGTTGATAGAAAGTTTCTTCATCTATATGTAGTATTGAATATCCTTAGAAAAATTCATTCTTAAAATCCAATGTTTAAGCCAACTAACATCGTTCGTACTTGTGGGAATGTGTAAAAGTCCATTCCTTGGGAAACGGTAGAACCATCATTGGTATTTACTTCGGGGTCGGCCCCGCTATAGTTGGTAAGTGTGTAGAGGTTCGTGCCTGAAACATAGATCCTCGCACTCGATAATTTGATCTTGTTGAGCATTACATCTGGGATATTATAGCCCAATGAAACGTTTTTGAGCCTCAAGTAGGAGCCATCTTCTACAAACCTGCTACTAAAGCGGTTATTGAAGGTATTGCCCAATTCGTACCTTGGCACATCGGTGATGTCACCTGGTTTTCTCCATCGTTGCAGCGCTTTGGTTATTTGATTCTCGTCTACATTTTCCCCAGAGTTGAGCAAGCCGGTATTGGCAAAGTTGATCATCTCGTTTCCGTAAGAAAACTGGAAGAAAATAGCGAGGTCAAAGTTTTTGTAATACATATTGGAAGTAAATCCACCTGTTAGGTCGGGCTGTGCGTTACCAATTATCACTCCATCGTCGGCGGTGAGCTGCCCATCATTGTTTATGTCATCGTAAATAGCATCGCCCGTTCCAGGATCGACCCCTAAGAACCTGAGTCCCCAAAATGTACCAAGTGGCGAGCCTGGGGTGATGATGTGGGTGCTATTGGTAAAGGTTTGATAGCCTGCATACTGAGGTTCATCGGTTGCTAGTTCTACCACCTCGTTTCTGTTGCCAGAAAGGTTCATGCCAGCATTCCATTTGAAGTTTTTGTCTATAATTACTCCGTTCAGGTTGAGTTCTAAGCCTTTGTTTACAATCTCTCCAAGGTTACCCTGTACCGAGCCAAATCCTGTGGTGAATGGCAAGGTTTCGGAAAGAAGGAGGTCGCCGGTTACGTTGTAGTAAGCATCTAAGTTGATTTCTAATCGATTGTCAAAAAAGCCAAGATCCAAACCTACGTTTCCTTCCAATGTCTGTTCCCATTGCAAAAGTGGGTTGGCCAAGTTAACAGGAGCAATGGCCGGAACGCCGTTGTAAGCAGTACCTGCCGCCCAAGATTCTAAGAACAAGAAATTGCCGATGCTTTGGTTACCCGTTACTCCCGCACTTGCTCTTAGCTTCAGTTCACTTATTTTTTCAATATTTTCCATGAAGCTTTCTTGGGCTATTCTCCATCCGAGCGAGGCGGCTGGGAAAAACCCGAAGCGCTTGTCTTCACCAAAACGAGAAGATCCATCGTACCGGGCATTCAGTTTTACTAAATATTTTTCTTCGTAGTCGTAATTAACTTCTGCAAAGGCTGAGAGCAAACCGCTTTCTACTAAGTAAGAGGAGCCATCGAAAACTAAACCTGCAGACTGGAGGTAGGTAAACTGATCATTGGGAAATAAAATACCAGAAGCGCTTCCGCCCCTGCTAGTTGATTTTAACACCTCGCCGCCAAGCAATATGCCTATTCGGTGTTTATCGCTTATCTGCTTGTTGTAAGTGAGCAAAGTGGTATTAAGTAAAGTTGCGCCTTCAAAAGTAGAATAGATTCCGTAGCCTTGCCCTTGTGTAAAATCTAATGTACCACCAATAGCTGTAGTAGAAGGTTCAAACTGGTCTTCTGCCGACCCGTTGTAATCAATACTGAATTTTGTTTTGAATACAAGGTCGGAAGTTAGGTCATATTCAGCATAAAGCCCACCTGTGAGTTTGTTGGCATGGGTATCGAACCGTGGTTCTGTTGCTTGTGCTAAAGGGTTGAAGTTGGGGAAATCTGCATAGCCAACATCGCCAGGAGCATTTAATCGACCTTCTTCATTGTAAGGTTCGTACCAAGGCAGGCTTCGGATAGCACCCGAATATACTCCATCCAAAAAGTTATCACCTTTCACCCTTTTATTGAGAGTGCGGGCCATGGTCATGTTTATTCCAAACCTGAATTTATCAGTTGCATTATGGTCAATATTAAAAGTACCTGACCACCTTTCAAACTTGTTGTTTTGGATAACCCCTTCCTCGTCCCTATACGCCGCACTGATGTAAAACTTCGTTTTGTTGCTCCCTCCTTGTGCCGAAAGTTGGTATGACTGAACAATGGCTTGTCGTGTCACTACATCAATCCAATCTGTGTCCACTCCATCGGTTATCCCAGGAATTCCTGCTTTGTCAGGATCGTCGCCTGCATTTGCATACGTTTCACGTTGGAGTTCGAGTAACTCTTCGGAATTAAGAAGGTCTATCCTGCCCACGGGGTCTATCACGCCTCTTTGGGTTTCAAAATTGATCTTAGTTTTTTGGCGGGTCTTTCCTTTTTTGGTGGTGATAAGTACCACTCCATTCGAAGCCCTAGAGCCGTAGATGGCTTTTGCCGAGGCATCTTTTAGTATTTGGATAGACTCGATATCGTTGGGGTTGATGGTGGAAAGGGCATTGTCACCCTGCCCGCCAAAGCTTCTTCCGGTTAGGTTGCCTTGTGCAACAGGAATACCGTCTACTATAAACAAAGGGCTATTTGAACCAGAAATAGACGAGTTTCCTCGTACCCGTATCATCATGCCGCCTCCGGGAGTGCCTGAAGATTGGGTGACCATCACCCCGGCAGCTCTTCCTTGTAATGCTTGGTCCATACCGACCACGGGCATTTCCTTGAAATCTTCTGCCGAAATTGAGCTGATTGAGCCTGAAATGGTTTTCTTTTCTTGTTGGGAATAGCCCGTCACCACTACTTCGTTTAGCTCCTGCACATCGGGCGACATGGTCACATTTATACTGCGTTGCTTCTTCACCGCAATCTCTACATTTTGGTAACCTATGTAGGAAAATACCAAAATAGAATCGGAAGGGGAGAGGTTGATGCGGTATTTGCCATCTATGTCGGTGATGGCACCATTTACGGTGTTTTTGACCAAAACGGTTACCCCAATGAGCGTAGCGCCATCTTCCTTAGATGTAACTGTGCCAGTGACAACCCTGTCTTGTGAAAACCCTTGCAGGGCAATGGCTGAAAATGTTAGAAATAGTAGTAGTCTCTTCATTAAATCAATGATTGTTGAGCTTCTTCAATAATTGCTGTCCCTGTAACTCCTACAGCAAGCCAGCTTTGAAAATTGGCAAATTTTATACTTTAATCAAAAGCTTTAAAGGTATTCTTTTTCACCTATGGGTTTTGAATAGCATGTATATGCCATAGGCAAGAACCCTGAGTAGAGGGACAGTTACCCCGCTAGCTTGATAGGTAGAAATAGATAATTTCCAAAGCTGAAAATTACAGATAAGGTCTTTAGTGTAGTGTGGTTATTTGTTGAATAGTAGTTTGTTAGTACTAATGCTGAAGTGGGAATTTGTTCAGTTGGTTGTGTTGAGCAAGTTAAGGCTTGTAGTATTTTCCTGAGAAAATATAATTTTAGTAAATCTATGAAGAATGATGCTTTATTTTATATTTGCAAGGAACGCTTATATAAAAAGTTTACCATCCTTATTCTATAGAATAATTAATAAACAGAAATTTAGCGGTTCGGTTTCAAAATTCATGATTTAGTCTTAAAAAATATTTTTGAGACCAACCAAATGCCGAATTCCAGCATCTGTCTTTTATAGCTATCTTCAGCTGAAGATAGCATCGACTTAACCTCTCTATTCTGACACATCCATCTTTTATAAGGTTGAAAAGCCTTAAAAGAAAATCACTCATTTTGGGGGATGTTTCCTTTGTGCTCTGGGCACAAAATCAGCTTTGCTCAAATTTATTTGGGTGGAAATGCAAAAATCACCGGGATTTTGAAACTAAAACTTATAAATAAAATTATATTTAGTTAGTGGTTGGGAAATAACTGCGGCAGTTTGGGGACTAATAAGTTGCGATTTGCCAAAGGATTTTGCTCCATTTTGAAGAAAGAAACTATACAATTTTTAGGCAAATCATTAATTAATAAATCAAGTGCTATGAGAAAATTAAAACTACTAGTTCTAGCCTTATCGTTCATTGCGATGGGAATAATATCAAGCTGTAGCGAAGAAGACCTAGGTCCCGCTCCTGTTACGGAGTTTGCGGCAAATGCCAAAGTCGCTGAAGTAGGAGAGTCAATTAAATTCACCAATAGTAGTAGCCTTACTTCAGGTGAAAGTCTTACTTATTCTTGGGATTTTGGCGATGGCTCTACTTCTACTGATGCAAACCCTACTAAAAGGTATCAATCAACTGGTACGTATCCAGTGATGCTTACTGCAACATCAGCGTCAGGTGCTTCTGCGGTTATGTCGGATACTATAAGAATAGGTGAAAGGTATCTGTCTTCATTATCTATTGCTGCTGTAGAGCTTGATGTATATACGGTCGTAAGTGAAGGTGACACGCTTTTTGGGTGGGATGAAGATGGTTCGGGTCCAGATATATTGTGGCAATTAGTTAATGTAAATGCTACATCACAAGAAGAGCAGGTAGTTGGGATAGAGACACCAATCGAAAATTTTGATAATACGCAAGTCATAACCTTTACAGTTAGCTCGAATTTCATTTTAAAAAACTCAAACTATTATATAGAATTTGTTGATAGTGATGATGGCACTACTGCAGAAGCTATAATTGCAGGTTATTTTAATCCTTCGGATTTAGATGTATATAACCCAAATACTTTTGATTTTAATAATTTTTCGGGAGAGTTGGGTAAGGATCCTGAAACAGGAGAAGGAATGCTCATAATAGCAAGCAATCTTATGATATCATATCTTATCTTTGAAATTCGATAATCTTTTGTTGTGTTCAAAGCAAAAAGCCACTGTTCTTTCAAGAGCAGTGGCTTTTTGCATGTACTGGAAATAGTGTTACATCACCAATTTGTAGGCAACTACCCTGTCATCGCCAAAGGTGGGAACTAGTAAAATATTTTCCTCTTGTATAAACTCATGGTCTGCAGCATTTATGCTTTCTCCAGAGGTGTCTAGCAATAAAATAGGTTCTTCCCCAGGCTTTACTAGGTGCACATGCCCTACCCAGTCCGAAACAATGAAAGTTCCATTTTGCGTAGGCTTTAATCCATCTACTCCGGAGGGTGCAACGCAATATTTATTTACTTGCCCTTCCTTATTTATTTTAGAAACTGCTTGGCTGCTGCCCACGTAAAGGTGTTGGCCATCGTGGTACAAACCATTGGGGCTCTTTAGGTCTAGTGTTATCCACTCTTCAAAAGTACCATTGGCAAGAGTATACACTTTCCCTGCATTCATATCGGTAACATATATTATTCCATCGTTTCCTACAGCTACATCGTTTAAAAACTCAGCTCCCTCGCCCTTGTACCTGTTTTTTACCTCTCCCGTTGCTAAGCTTACCTCCACTAGTTCGTCAATATCCGATACATAGAGAAAGTCTTCTTTAATAGCCATTCCTTTGGGCGCATTTAAGCCAGTGGTCCATTCCAATGTCTCTATTACCCCATCTTTTGTGAGTTTGCTAATGAAGCCATTCCCATCTTTCTCGGTAGGGGCTCCGTTGATGTTGGTCACATAGAGGATGTCTGAAGCAGGATCGTAAAGGACAGATTCAGGGGTTTTTAAGCCTTCTGGTGTTGACCATATTTCAGTGAGGATGTACTCTTGCACATCAGGTAATATTTCAGTTTCTTCTTGTACCTCGTTTTTTTTAGGCGAGCAGGAAGGTAGTGTAAGCATAAGTATTACGAACCAACATGCAGTTTGTTTTAATTGTTTTTCCATAGGAATTAGGAGGTTTTATTGTTGAAAAAATGATACTTCTTTTGAAGGTTAAATAGATAAGTTAATTTAGAACTGTCTTGTTGTTGGTAAGTTTGGTTGGGAGATAAAAAACTTCGTGTTTTCGGTTCTTTATCTTGTTTTTTGGTGAAATCGATATGTGATAATAGGCAGGTTGAAAAGAGTAATTTCAATTTAGGTATTAAAACCCAAGCATTCTATAATTTGGATGAAAAAATATAAAGAAGAAATCATTAAAGTCCCGAGGTTCAGTGAGGAGAATGGGTTTTATACAACGAAAGCCCGCTCCAAGCTAATGGGGAAAATAAAAGGTAAAGAAACTAAGCCTGAGCAAAAGCTGCGCAAGGCACTCTGGAGCTTGGGAGTTCGCTACCGAAAAAATGTGAAAAAACTGCCCGGTTCACCAGATGTGGTCATTTCTAGGTACAAATTGATCGTATTTGTAGATGGAGAATTTTGGCATGGGCACAACTGGTCGGTCAGGAGGGGAAAGCTAAAATCTAACCGGGATTTTTGGATACCCAAAATAGAACGTAACATGCAGCGAGATAGGCAAAACAATGAGCAACTTCGTTACCGAGGCTGGGCTGTTATGCGATTTTGGGAATATGAAATTAAGAAAGAATTTGGGTCTGTGCTACACAAAATTTGCCAGTACATCGATGAATACGAGAAGTATCACCTATAGTCAACTTGCGGTTAGGCAGGTTTTAAGGCACTGGACAACGTTGTGTCAATTTCTTGGATGTTAAAAGGCTTACTAAAATACTTTAAGATCAATCCCGAGTCTAGGGCTTGTTGTATGTCAGAACTGATTTCGAACCCTGTTAAAATACAGAATTTTTTATCCTGATAAATTGCTTTTGCCTTTCTGATAAAGTTCAACCCATCCATTTTAGGCATTTTCATGTCGCTTATCACCACCATGATGTTGGGATTGCTTTTCAGGGTATCAAGTCCATCGTAACCATTTTCTGCAGTAAGGATATCGAATTTCCCCAAGAAATTGATTTCAAAAAGCTGCAAGTTTATAGGCTCATCATCTACGTAGAGTATTTGTGCGCTGCTGCTCATGTTTTGGATATTTTATAGTTGCTATGAATGTTAATACCATAAATGAAAACACCTGTTTTGAATTTATGCTAAGAGTAAGTAACTGTGTGGTTGTCATGCTGAGCAAAGTGGAGCTGGTAGTTAAGGTAGCTCTTTTTGCTGGTAGAGTATTAGGGATGTTATAAGATTGTAAGTAAAATAGGAGGGAATTAGTTCATATTGAAACATAAAAAGTCTTAAAAATGATAGCTTGTTTTTCTCCTAATTGTAGGAGTGTGTGCAAGTGTGATTGAAAAGGAATATAAAAAAGAAAAGCTGCAAAGCCACTATTGGACATTGCAGCTTAGTTTGGAATGCCTAGCCTAGGAACTTATCTTGGAAATTCGTTTATCCTCTCAAAAGTAAGTTTGAGATCCATGTTGCTGTCGGAAATTCCTGTCATGATGAGTTGGGTGTCTTCTACTTCAACTCTCCAGGTTTTAGGAGCTTTGCGTTCTTGGTGGCTAAGAAAAGTGACTTCAGGTTTGTGACCATTTATATGCCAATAACCGGTTGCTCGTTCCCCTTCGGGAGTTCTTTCTCTGTACAACCTATCCCATCGGATAAAAAGGTAACATTTATCATTTGCATCATATTCACTGGTAATGTTTTCCCCGCCTTTGGCAGCGCTGGTCAAATCCCATAAACCATGGATTTTATCGGCAGTAGACATGGGCTTTTTCTCAATGGGAATGAGGCTCACGACTACTTTCATCCCTTCTTCTTCTCTTTCCCACTTCATCTTTTTCCCATCTAAACTCACCGTGAATGCTCCAAACCCTTCTTTAATCCCATTTTTTTCTTCTGGGGAAAAAAGGTTGTTGTTTTTGTCAAATGTCCAAGTGCCTGTGGAGTTTTGGAGCCAGCCGTTTCCTGACTGGTACGTGCCATCAGCATTGATTTTTGTCCATTTGGCTACGGGTGTCATCACTTCCTCTCCCACCATCACTTTTTCAATTTCCCAAAATCCCACAACATTTGATTGTTGGGAATAAGCACAAGAGATTAAAAAATAAAAAACAAGAAGGGTCAATAGGCTATTTTTCATACGTTGGTTCGGTTATAATTTTTAAAATAGTACTTGATAATTTCAATTCATTGGTGCGGTCGCCCACATTGGAAAGGTGGGTGACTATCCACTCGCCATCGTTTACCACGGTAAGCATGGCTCTGTACCCTTCCAGTGCTCCGCCATGGAGGAAATATGCGGACCTGATACCTAGGTTTCCCATAGGTTGCTCGCTGTTTTCTGGGTGAATAGCTAAGCCGTATCCATAGTTCATCCCTATTTCGGTAAGGTGGTTGGTTTTCATCAGTGCCAGTGATTTTTCCGAAAGGAGGGTCGGTTTTGTTAAAGCTTCGCCCCATTTGTGTAAATCCCCAACCGTGCTGTAAATAGTGATTCCGAGAGAAATATCGATGAATTGATTGCGCTCATAAGCAAAAGTAGAGTCTGGCTGTTGCAACCAATTATACGCTTCGGCAAACTTTTCAACTACCTGTTCATTACTGTTGGGAGAAAGTGTGTTTTCCATTCCCAATGGCGTAGTAATCCGTTCTTTCAGCACTTGGGCAAAGGGTTTTATCTCTGTTTTTTCTACAATATCCATCAAAATATAATAGGCGAAGCTGCTGTAATTAAACTTCTCCCCAGGAGCGGAAAGCAAAGGATACTGTACTAATCGGTCGATGTATTCTTCGCGGGGCAAATTCCAGCGTTTGAAGTTGCGGTAGTTTTGTTGGTGTAGGCTGTCGGGAATCACTTCGTAATGCCCCATACCCGAAGTATGTGTGAGCAGATGATGAAGGGTTATTTTACTTGCCAAATCATCCTTAAAATTGGGTACAAACTTCATTACAGGATCATCGAGCCGAAGCTTTCCTTCATCTACCAATTGTAGCACCAAACAAGCGATCATAGACTTGCTGATGGAAGCTATGTGGTATTTTGTATCTATTGCGGCTGGCTCTTTCCATACCCTATTTGCTAAGCCAGTAGCTTTTGTATAAATGATGTTTCCACGATGGGAAATTAGCACAGTTCCATCAAATTGGTTTTGATCGTGCCATTCTTCTATAAGTGAATCTAATGAAGTTTGAAACTGAATCTCGGAAGACTGCTTTTTTGCACTACAAGCAGTTAGGAAAAATAAGAGTAAAATGATTGTTCTTGTCATATGCGTTTTTGTCCAAAGGAAAGAGGGATATGGGGCTGATACTAGTGTTTGGTGTGTAATGTGGCGAAAAACTCCAATTTGTGGTGAATTGGAAAACCTCCAAAGGAAACATTAATGGCTAGAGCAAAAACTGTGGATGGGCTTATTCTTGTCAAAAGGAAAGGGCGTTTCTGCTACGACAGAATTTAGTGTTTTTTTGTTTAGAAAGTTATGTTAAACAGGTAAATTCATCCAATGGTTTTATCATTAAAATAAGTCACAAATACTAAAATATATGAAAATGGAAAAACTGAAACTTTGGTCTGTAGAATCATCAAATAGAAGAGAGTTTGTAAAAAAACTTGGTGTGGGAGTAGGGGCTTTGGCTCTAGCCAGTCCGCTTACTTCTTGGGGAATAGTAGGCAGTGCAAAGCCTAAAAAGCTTGGGATTGCCTTGGTAGGCTTAGGCTATTATAGTACTTCTGTACTTGCGCCAGCATTTCAGGAAACAGAACATTGCTATTTGGCAGGAATAGTCACCGGTACACCTCAAAAAGAGAAAAAGTGGCAAAAGGAGTATGGGATAAAAAAGGAAAATACGTATAACTACAAGACTTTTGAGCGAATAGCAGACAATAAGGAAATAGATATCATCTATATCGTTTTGCCGAACTCGATGCATAAAGAATATGTGATAAGGGCGGCGAAAACGGGTAAGCATATAATTTGTGAAAAGCCGATGGCGCTGAGTGCAGACGAGTGTAAAGAAATGATTGAAGCGTGTAAAAATGCAGGAGTGACACTTTCAATTGGCTATAGAATGCAACATGAAGCAAATACGCAGGAAGTGATGAGGATGGGGCAGGAGGAAGTATTTGGTCCTGTGAGATTTGTAACTACAGGAGCCGGCTTTTATAATAGAAGCACCGATCATTGGAAACTACAAAAGGCAATGGGAGGAGGAGCCATGATGGATATGGGTGTCTACTCGCTCCAAGGGGCAAGGTATGTGACTGGAGAGGAGCCTATTTCTGTTACCGCCCAGCATTTTGTGCAACGTCATGATATTTATACCGAAGTAGATGAGACTACTACTTTTCAATTAGAATTTCCCAGCGGGGCAATGGCAAATTGCCATACGAGTTTTGCTGTTTCTATGAATTACCTCGATGCAAGAGCGACAAACGGCTGGTTCAAATTAGACCCGTTCTCGTCTTACTCGGGCATAAAAGGGGAAAGCAAAAATGGTCCAATAGCATTTCCTAATCGAAACCAACAAGCTAAGCAGATGGACGATGCAGCCATTTGTATAAAGGAAAGCAAGCCTGTACTTGTCCCTGGAGAAGAGGGACTAAGGGATATGGTAGTAGTAGAAGCAATTTATAAAGCAGCAGCAACAGGAGAGAAAGTCAAGATTGGTTAGTCTCTAAAAACGAAAAGCGGCCTCCAGTTAACTGGAGGCCGCTTTTCGTTTGATTGGGGAGTGTTTTTATATGATAATAGCCAATTGCTTCAGTGGCATAGCTACTCGTAGGTGCGATTTTTCCATTGACTCCATATTGATTTCAAATTTCAAATACTTATTCACTTCTTTGAAATTGATTGAGCTACCTTCCTTGCCCAGCCCTTGCTGATCGGTAATCAATAAAGTGGCTTTTCCTGTTACTTGCTTTTGTATCGATTTAAAGTGTCGGCTCTCTTCTTTTGGAAGGTAAACAATAGAAGGTTCATGAATATCATTCACATCGTTTACTTGCTTAACAACCACCTTTCTGCCTCTATGAATTGATCCATTGAGAGATGTACTCAAACTTGTGTACATTTCTTCATTATTGACAATAGTAATTACGAACTCTTTGTTGATGTCCTCATTTGGCCAAAACACATACTTCATAAAATTGTACACAAATAACCTTCTTGCATCAGTACCCTTTGTAAGTTTGATTTGGGCATCAGATGTGTGGGAAATAGCAAAACTAGAAATTAGTAGTATTAATACTACAAGAGCTTTCTTTGGTTTAGTGATCATGATAATTCAATTAGGGTTATACATTTTTATTAGGTGTTTAAGGTTAGTTGGGTATAAGTCAGTTTATGATCATTTTGCAATAGCTTAACGGCATTTTTTACTAACCCATAAGTATATGTGACTAAATCTTAATAGGTGTATAGCTAAGCTATTGATTCTAAATACATAAAATAACACCTAATATTAGGTTAACTTGTATATAATGTGGTGGAACTTACGCTTTGCTATTTTTCTGTATTAGATATAAGTAGGGTATTATGATGCTATTGAGCAGTATGTTGAACCTTTGTGTTTGGCTGAACAAATATTAAAAGGTATTTTTAGAAGATGCTATTGTTTTTTGACAAGGTGTTTAATTTGATTTACTTCAGCTTTGCAAAAAATCTTACCTGTGTAAGGGAAAAGGGTTGAGCAATCAAAAAGTGGTATAGTTAGATAAAAGTCAACTCCATAAAAAAGGCAAGTATGTTAACATACTTGCCTTTTTTATATATAGAGCTAAAAATGTATTATAATAATATTGCAACTCCTTTAAGGAGGTTTGATACTTTTAGGTTTGCACTTTCCAATGATGCTGCATTCAATTCAAATTTTAAAACTTTTTTGTTTTGGTTGAAGTTGATGCCGCTTCCTTTTAAGCCTAGCCCTTTGGAATCAGAAACCAGAAGGGTTGAGTGGTTGCGGATTTTCTTCATTACTAAATCAAAAGAGTCACTATGCTCTTTTGGCAAATATAGAATGCTGCATTTAGGCAACTCATTGACCGACCTGTAATTTTTGACTATTACCTTTCGCCCTCTATAATTGGTGTTATTATGTTGTTTATAAAGTATATCGTACATTTTTTTATTATCGACTACAGCAATTAAGAAGTCTTGTCCAAATTCTTCATTTGGCCAACGAATATATTTCATGAAATTATGAATGAATAATTTCCTAGCTTCATAGTCGCCATCTGTAATCCTAGTGGTTTGTGCACTACTTGAAAATCCAATAATCATGAATAAACAGATCAGAATTGTTTTTTGTGTATTGTTGCTTTTTAGTATCATCACCTTATTGTTTTCTAGTGGTTTGTTGTATATCTGAGCTTGTTATTTTTTTTTAACACGTATTGTTATTTGTAAAATTGCATATTGGCATATGAAAATAATTACTCTACAATAATCGCTATGATGTGATTAAATCAATAATTAGTTTAAATATATTTAGAAATGGTATGCGTTAGGAGATGTGCTTTTTAAGGCTCTATGGACTAAATGGAATAATTGTGCATATTATTTATTTGATATATATACATGCTATGTATGTAGCGAGCGACAGTAAAAATTGTTTTCTAAGTTGTATAGACTAATTGTTGTATCTGAAAATATGCTGGTTTAACTATAATAGTACTTATGTAATATAATTGGCTTAGGATAATAGTTTGTGGTGATATGAAGAGTAAAAAAGTTGTAAGAAAAGAGTTTCTTTTAAAAAGGAATTTGTTGCAAAATGAATTTATGTTTAAACATAAATTGTATTTATTAAATAAAATATCTGTTTATCTCAAGGCTAAAGAGGTGAGTACTATGCATACATATTTGCCTTTAGGTAGTGAATGTGATACATGGGGTATTATTAAAGAGGCATGGCGTATTGGTATAAAGGTAGTAGTCCCCAAGACACTTCCAGATAGAAAGCTTGAGCATTATGAGCTCCTTCCGGATGCAGAGTTAGTGGAAGGTCTTCATAAAACATATTATCCTAAAACTGGAGAGCTTTATACTGGAGACTTAGACATAATTTTTATACCTGGAGCTGCCTTTGACTTAAAAAATAACCGGTTGGGTTATGGGGCTGGCTACTACGATACTTTTTTAGCACAATATCCTTCTGCTCTGAAAGTTGGTTTAGCTTTCCCATGCCAAATATCGGAAGAAGATCTCCCTTGTGAACCTCATGATATTAAGCTCGATCATGTGTTTTATTAGGAAATTAGCTTCCCTTACTATACAACTCAATTAGAACAGGTAGTGTCAGTGTATTTGTGTAGTCTCAAGAATATCTGATTCGTTATTATTAACAGCATTTGTCAATTGTTATAAAAGGTGTTTAGTGTGGAAAGAGTTTTTGAGGAGATATTAGATGAAAGTCTATAATGTATCGGTAAACTGATAAAATGACTCTGTGAATGGAGAATAGATGAGGTGATAACAAAAAGAAAGTGTTAATTGTAGTGGTTTTCAAAAATGTGTATAGAAAGAGAAATCATTAATTTATCTGCCTTACGGTGCAATTAATGTAAATTTGAGCTTTAATTTTGAAAGAAACCCTCAATACTATTATTTAATTGGTCAGATACCCAAAAAGATAATAGTTTACTAATTATTCCAGTTAAGGATATAACGTTCGGAAATGCTTGATTTGGAGTTATATCTAAAAATGTTTCAACAATAACAAGAAAACCTTGGT
The DNA here is from genome assembly GCA_034044135.1 of Flammeovirgaceae bacterium SG7u.111. Taxonomy (NCBI): domain Bacteria; kingdom Pseudomonadati; phylum Bacteroidota; class Cytophagia; order Cytophagales; family Flammeovirgaceae; species Flammeovirgaceae bacterium SG7u.111. The sequence continues at coordinate 1,308,443 of CP139021.1, forward strand.
TTTGACAGGCATTGGTGTATAACTTAAAATAATCTATTTCAATTATATATAAAATACAAATGGGCAAATACTTAAGGAACATGTTGGGCTTGCTTGCTATACTTATGATGGCATCTTGCGCTCGTTATACCTGCCCTACTTATTTTGATACATATAACCACGAGCCTGGCGCTGCAAACCAGTTTTTCAACTACTTTAAAAGTACCGAGTCCCAAGGCTATGCTTCTAGCGGTGGTGGAGATGTTTTTGCCTCAGCAGATGAAGGTTTCTTAGAAACTGATGAAGAAGCAACAGGTTTAGATGGTGAAGAAATTCCTTCTTCGAGTGGTTGGGTTGCCCAAAAAGATACCTTTAAGACGGAAAATGGAATGTTGATTTTGCCTGATGGGGAAGAACCAGCGGAAGGCAAGTTATTTAGAGGAAAGCCACGAAGTAAAAATGGTCTCGCTTCCCAGAAGCTGTTTTTAGGGGGAATATTCTCTTTTCCAGCCAAAAAAAGAGCGAGGAATACTCCCAAGGTAGTGAAAATGAAAACCAAGCCCGATAAGAAAAAAGGCACCGAGGAAGATTCTACAGCTACCCAAGAGTTGCTTTATCCGCCAGAAGCTACCGACCAGTTCTATTATAACTTAGAAATTGGAAACCCTGCTGATAGTACCCAAGCCGATTCAGTGGAAACAGAAGGTATTACTGATTCTCTTGCAGTAGAGGAAGACGAATACGGGGAGTTTGGAGTAGTTGAAAGTGTAGATGAGGGGGAAGAAGAGTATGAAACTGACAAGAAGGGAAGGCTAAAAAAGAAGAAAAAGAAAAATAAGAAAAAAGATAAGGGGGAGAAAGAACCAAAAGAAAAGAAGCCTAAAAAGAAAAAGGCTAAAAAAGAGAAGCCTAAAAAGGAGAAAAAAAATAAAGACGAGGAGTTAGATGATGGGATGGCAGCAATACAAGAGGAATGACAAAAAGACCGCTTCAAGCGGTCTTTTTGTTTTGTACCAGTTTCAACCTATGCGAAAGCTCTCCTAGAACCTTTTATTAGATCCCAGATGGCAAAGGCGGCAAAGCCGATGGCATGCAGCATAATGGCAAACAGCCAAATTCCGATCAAAACAGTTGCCTCTAGCAAGTCATTGCCGAGAGATGAGGCTAAGTCCTTTGAGAAACTTACTTGACCTGCCATACTCTGTAGAAATGTCGAATCTTGATGCGTAATGCTAGAAAAGTCGAATACGAATGCAGAGGTAATTATTGCCAAAGTCATCAGTACAAATCCAATGAAGTTATTTGTAACGATCTTTGATTTTCTACGATTACTTTGCGGACTTTTCATCCACCAAAACACCAATATGGCTATAAATAACCCGATAAATATTAACATAGTGATAAGGGTTGGTTTGTAAAAAACGAGATGAATGTTTAACAGAAGCGTATGTGTGAATTTTACTTTAGCTTGCCATAAAACCATCATTAATTTCCTTGTTCCAACCTTATAATATCCCCTATGTCATCTACTAATAAGTACTTGTCATCTTTTATCAAGATAGGAGTCTGGATAGTCTGAGGAATTTTTTGCATCACCTTAAGCTTGCTGAGCTCATCCAGATTATGGGGTTCAGAAATGCCACATTCTATAGCATTTTTAGTATCAAAAAGGCGACTGAGTGGTACTTCCAAATTATCCGCAAGGTTCTTTAGTTGAGTTTGAGTCATACTTTCATGAGCAATATCTTTTTCCAAGAAATCGCTTTTGAGCGCATGTACATAGGCTAATTTTTTCCTGTCGGAAAATTGTTTTGAATTATATATGATTTGATTTTTTCTTGAGGTTGACATGAGTTTTGTTAAGTTTTTTGCTTTAAGTAATAAAAATATAGTGCCAAGAGTAATTGTTTTAATTGATGTTGATTATCAGTATTTTATAAATAATGCTTTTTGTTTTTAAGCTTAAAATATTCTACAATTGTGGAATTAAAACCACAGGTAAGTGGTTTTTGGACTATGCGATAAAGAGGGTAAGTCTTGCATTTTGTGTGGATATACTAACTTTATACAAATTATTTAAATTACATTTTTAGGATAGGATGAAAATACTAACGAAGTCAATTTTGCTCCTGATTGCACTTTTTATGCTCACAGGATGCCCTTACCAATCTGCAGTTCCTGTTGGAGACCCAGAGCAAAAATTAATGAAGAGCCTATTGGGCAAATGGCAAAAAGGTGAAGAAGATAACAACTTTTATGTGGTTGATAAACTTGGTAAATACCAATATCAGATAGAAGAAAGTATTTTTAATAATGAACTCCAAGATTTTGAAAAAGCCTATTACCAAGGGCATATCACAGAGGTGAAAGGTGAGAAGTTTTTGAGTATTATCAACCAAACGTTAGATGAGAATGCCGGTCAAAACTATTTCTCTATCTACAAACTGGAAATCAACTCAGACAGTGAGTTTGTGCTTTTTCCTGTTTCCAATTATATCAGAGAAAACTTCGATGAAAGTACCATGCTCAAAGAATTCATTGCTCAAAATATGCATCTGAGCTTTTTCTTTGGCGAGGAAGAAACCTACAGAAAAATAAGTAATCCGTAAGTTAGAAAGCCTTTTCCTTCTTTTTTACAGCTTTGGTTGGCGTAACCTTGCCCACTTGTGTAGATTTGTATATCATTGACCTTTATTTCCAGCGTTGGTTAGAGCGTTAGGATAAAGGTTTGTATCAATAAAGCAAGGCACATAATGAAAGTAGGGATATTTTTTGGAGGACCATCAAGGGAAAGAGAAGTTTCATTTGCAGGGGGTAGAACGGTTTACGACAACCTCAATAAAAGCATTTTTGAAGCAGTACCCATTTTTGTAGATAGCTTGGGCAACTTCATATTGCTCAATTGGGAATATGTATATAAAGGAACTATCCGTGATTTCTATCCGCCCATAAGCGAAGCACCGCCGTCTCCAAACGGATTTCAGGTGTATGTAGAATCGCTGGGTCAGTTGGATTTGGAAGACCAAGAGCGGATTATCCGTAAAGTAGGTCGCCTAGTGCAGCCTACGGAGTTTCGCAACCTATTCGATTTTGCCTTTTTGGCACTTCATGGTCCTTATGGCGAAGATGGCAGCCTCCAAGGCTTGCTCGAATGGTACCGAATTCCTTACTCGGGGTCGGGCATTTTGCCTTCTGCCATAGGCATCAACAAAATCACCCAAACCTCGCTTTCGGTGAGCCTGAACTTTGCCAAGCCAATCAGCCGAAACATCACCAAAGACCAATGGCTTTCTTACGATAAGCACCAGCTTTTCCACGAGCTAAAAGACCAAATAAGCTTGCCCATAGTGGTGAAAGCTGCTCAGCAAGGTTCTTCTATCGGGGTTTCTATCTTAAGCGATGATAATTTTGAAAACTTTGAAAAAGCGGTACATAGAGCACTTTTTATAGAAGAAATCACCCATGAGCAATGGTCGAAACTAGATGCTTCGGGCAGGGTGGCGTTTATCCACGAACTGATAGATATTAGGCAAGGCATCGGTTTGCCAGTTTTCTATTCTAAGCAAACCGAGGTAGATAAAGTAGAGATTATTTACCATCCCGAAAAACTCCTAAAAACACTCAACGAGCACTTCGATAGTTCGGAAGAAATGATCATTTTGCAGTCGCAAGACAGCGAAGAATCCTTGCTTTTCGAGAGTTTCATAGCTGGGCAAGAATTTTCGTGCATCATTATCCAAGACGAGGACGGAAAACCTATTCCGCTTCCTCCTACCGAAATAATCAAGTACGATGAAGTGTTTGACTACCGCTCCAAGTATTTGCCCGGGATGTCCCGAAAACTCACGCCTGTAAATACCAGTCCTGAAAATATTCGCAAAATTCAAGATAAATGCTGCGAGATGTTCGGAAAGTTGAAGTTCAACGTATATGCCCGAATCGACGGTTTCCTTACCAAAGAAGGAGAGGTGTATCTCAATGACCCGAACACAACTTCGGGCATGTTGCCTTCGTCCTTTTTCTTCCACCAAGCAGCGGAAATCGGGATGAACCCTTCCCAGTTTTTGACCTACATTTTGCGGACTTCCATAGCGGAGCGCATCAAGACGGGGAAAAATGGGCATGTGCTCAAAATGATGCTCAAAGACTTGGACAAGAAGATTCTGGCTTTGCAAAAGAAGGCAACCCAGCAGATTAAAGTAGGGGTGATTATGGGTGGATATTCTTCAGAGCGCCATATTTCCATAGAAAGTGGAAGGAATATTTACGAAAAGCTTTCTTCTTCCGAAAAATACGAGCCTATCCCGATTTTCCTCACAGGAAACAAAGGAAAGCACGAGTTGTATATCACACCCATCAACATTATGTTGAAAGATAATGCGGATGATATTAGAGATAAAATATACCATTCGCTTGAAGCGAAAAAGCCGATAACGGTTCAGGAAAATATTAAAACGGCAAAAGCCATCACCAACAAATATGTGGGTGATGCCATTTTTATCCCCAAACAAATTAACTACGAGGACCTAAAAGACGAGGTAGATGTGGTGTTCATAGCGTTGCACGGCAGGCCTGGCGAAGACGGGGAGGTGCAAAAAGAGTTGGAAAAACGAGGCATTCCGTATAATGGTTCTGCATCGGAGAGCTCCAACACTACCATCGATAAATTTAAGACGAACGAGATATTGGCTGACCATGGTGTACTGGTAGCCAAGCACAGGCTGGTGGAAAAGGCGGAATGGCTTAAAGGGGAACAAGAACTATTGGACAGTATTGAAGCGCAATTTAATTATCCGCTTATTACCAAACCCTCAGACGATGGTTGTAGCTCAGCAGTGAAAAAGATCAAAAATAGGGAAGAGCTTTCGGCTTTTGTTAAGATGATTTTCAGGGATTCCCTACCGTTTTTAGCAGAGGAGGCGAAGGTGTTGAAGTTGCAGAAGAACGAGGAGTTTCCCGTAAAAGAATACTTCTTGGTAGAAGAGCTGATTGACAGGAAAGGAGCGGATCATTTCTTGGAAATAACAGGAGGTTTGCTTACCAAGTATGAAAATGGGCAGACAGTTTATGAAGTATTCGAGCCATCCGAAGCCCTTGCCTCGGGAGATATCCTAACCCTAGAAGAGAAGTTTTTGGCTGGAGAAGGGCAAAATATCACGCCTGCAAGGTTCAACTCGGAGGCGTTGAGAAACAGAGAAATTTCGGCTGAGGTGAGGAGCGAGTTGGAAAAAGTGGCGAGGATTCTTCGTGTGCGAGGTTATGCACGAATTGATGCCTTTGTAAGGATTTATCCCGATAAAGTGGAAACTGTCATTATCGAAATAAACTCTTTGCCGGGCATGACCCCTGCAACCTGTATTTTCCACCAAGCGGCACTCAAAAACTACAAGCCTTTCGACTTTATAGATAAGATTTTGGAATACGGAAAAGAAAGGGTTGCCAATAAAGTAGATTGATTTTAGAGCATTTTAGATATAAAAAAGGGCAGTTTTTACTGCCCTTTCCTTTTATTATCATATCAAACGTTGTTCTACTTCATAAGTCGGATGTAGTAGATGCCTCCAGCAACTGAGCCTTCATGAGCGGCGAACTTTAAGTTTAGCTTATCGCTATCGCGCATTTTTTCAGAAAGCTCATAATCTACATCCACAAATCCACTTCCTTTTAAATCGTCTATCTTTACCGTTGCCAATATTTCATCGTTGATGAGGATATCGAACGTTCTACCTTTATCGAGTGCCGAATAAGTTACCCGTAGCTTTGTAGCCTCATTTTTTTTGTTTTTCAGGTCATAGCTAAACCAGCCTTCGGCATGCCTCCAAAACCTACCGTTGTAAATTCCCGATTCGGTTTTTTCCGCTTTGAAGTTGTGGTCAGATTCTGGCTGTTGCTCCCCAGGCGCTATTTGATCGACCGTTTGGGCTTCTAGTGCTAACATCGCTTGTTCTTTTACCCGAATGTCCTCTTTTCTCTTTTCCCACTCTTCTGGCGTGGTCACAGGCCAATAGATCATGTAGCGAGCCTCGTGAACGGTGTAAAATGGCACGAGCGTGAGGTCTTTGTATTGTTCAGGATAGATTTCTGAGAATGTGAAGGTAAGCGGCTTCCCTTCCACAGGAACGACCTTGCTCACATAGTTTTTGGACGCGTCCACTAGGATAGGAGCCGTTTCTATAGGGTAGTAATCATCGCTGGCAATGTGCCCCATTCTGCTGCCGTCGGCAAACAGTCCCTTGAGCTTGGTAGTGTCGGTTTTGGCAGCCAATACGATCGGACCATGTACAAAAGAGATCCAAGGAGAGTTGTCCGGCATGTATTCCGCTTTGGTGCTCATAGGCAGCTCAAAAGAGATTTTATCCCCATTTTTCCACTTTCTTTGGATGGAAGCAAATGTTGGGTTGGTTTTGTCTATGGCTACTTCTTTTCCATTTACCAACACTGAAAATCTTCCTTCGGTAACCCAACTTGGGTAGCGGATATTGATGGAAAATTTGGCCGCTTTTTTTAGCTTTAGCGTAAGCTCGGAATTCTCTTCGTAAGGAAACTTCGTTGTTTGTTCCAGTGAAAGCCCTTTTTCTTTCCATTCCAAAGTAGAAGGGATGAATAGGTTTACATAAAGGTTTTCACTGTCGTGGGCATAAATAAGCTCACCGTATTTACCATGGTTTTCAAGCCCAGAACCTACGCAGCACCAAAAGCCTTCTTGGGGCTGAGAATAGACCCTATAATGCCTCGGGCGCATAGGGGTGAAATACACGAACCCGCCTTTGGTGGGGTGCTGAGAAGAGAGAATATGGTTGTACATCGCTCTTTCAAAATAGTCGATGTATTTCTGCTGAGGGTTGCTGAGGTACAACATTTTGGCAAGCTTGATCATGTTGTACGTATTGCAAGTCTCTGGCCCTTGGTTGGATTCTATCATGGAAGAGAAATCGCTTTCAGGGTGGAAATGCTCCCTTACGCTATTGCCACCAATCGACACAGTTCGTTTGTTGACCACCGTTTCCCAGAAGAAGTTGGATGCATTTGCCCAAGTAGAATCTTTGGCTACTTCAGCCACTCGTTTGAACCCAATAATTTTTGGGATCTGGGTGTTGGCATGCAAGCCTGTGAGCTTATCTTCTTGGTGGAGCAAAGGATCCAAAATCACTTCGTGCGAAAACCGTTTGGCTAGTTCCAAGTATTTGTCTTCACCCGTTATCGCTGTCACATCAGCAAACACTTCGTTCAGACCACCGTGTTCGCTTCGGAGAATATCCTGCACTTGTGCGTCGCTTAAGTTAGCAGTGAGGTCGATGCACCAATCGGTCAGCTTAATTAGCATCCCTTTTGCCTTTTCGTTACCGCCAATGAGGTAAGCGTCTCTTAACCCAGCGTATATTTTATGAATGTTGTAAAGCGGAACCCATTTGTGGTTGAGAGAAAATCCTCCTGCATCTATGTCTCCTTTTTTTATTTCTTCCCACATTTTTTGCCCGTCGGGAACTCCGCCCACGTAGCCATTACCGTTTTTTTCTTGGCATTTGGCTAATTCATTTATCATGTAATCCAGCCTTTTTTTAGCTTCTTCATCTCCCGTGGAAGCGTACATCAAAGACAATGCAGTGAGGTAGTGTCCACCAATGTGGCCGTCAAGACCTGTGTTTTCCCAATTGCCATAACGTTTTGCTTTTACAGGAATTCCTGCATCTATAAGGTAAGGGGCAAGTAGCCTGTCGGGGTCAAGGGCTTTAATATATTCCAAATCTACTTGTTGGGCTTGCTTAAATGGACCATCTAGCAGCCTTACCGACGAAAGTGGAAAAGGTTTGAGTTCTTGACTAAAGCAGTTGGTACTTATTAAAATAGCGGCGAGTAAATAAAATATAACCTGTTTCATATTTAATGTATAAACTGTTCGAGTTTTAATGGAAGATAAGGCTTTATCTTTTTTAGTAAATATCAATACATAATAAAATATGTATTTTGTACAATTATAAAAAAGGTGTGAATATGACCCACACCTTTTTTAGTTTATATATCTAGGATTGTTTAAAAATATGAATGGATACTTTTGCTCGTATATTTTGGTTAAATAAAATATACTATGTTAATAGCCAGAGTTTTGTGATAGATTAGGGTTGGTATTAAGCTCAACTCTAGGAATTGGGAAAATAATTTTGTTAGAACCATTTGGTGCGTGTGAAAGCCAAGACTTAGTGGTGAATACACCAAAGCGAATCAAGTCTTGCCTTCTATGGCCTTCTTGGGCAAATTCCCAGCCTAGTTCATCCAGCATCCTTCCAAATGTTATATCGTCGCCACCTTCAGTTGTGCTTTCCAAATGATTGCGTAAGCCATAGTCATAAGAGCTACCTCCGGCAAGTTCTGCTCCAGTAACAGTCGCCTTGCTTGGGTTGGCTTTGAAGCTTCTTTCCCTTACTTGGGTAACTATCGCCGCTGCTCCATCGGCATCGCCTAAGCGAAGCATAGACTCAGCTTTCATCAAAAGGACATCGGCATAGCGGAATACCGGCCAGTCGTTGTTTAGGATATTAGTCGATCCTGTCGCAATTTCAAATTTGCCCAATCTGTATCCGTTAACCTCTTCAGACTGATCGACACCGGGAAGTTCATTTATAAAGTTCAACGGCTGCCCCGAATAAGCTCCAAGCGTTGCATAAAGTGTATCTCCACCAGATGAATATTGCTGGCCATAAATCCAGTTGTCGGTAAGTCTGGCATCATCTTCATCAAAAGAGCTGATCCCTTGGGGAATAGCGCACATTCCACCCCAAGGAGTGAACTGTAGATCATAGGTAGCTTGGTTGGCAGGCTGCAAGGTTTGCATATGAATATCAAATGTATTCCAAGCGGTTGTATACGTCTCATCAATTGCCAAGGCAAAAATGAGCTCTTTAGAGTTTTGGTTTTCAGTGAGAAATGGGAATTTTTGGTCACTATCTAACCCATAACCAGCACCTGAGTTTATCACTGCATCACAAGCTTCAATACATTTTTGCCACTGTGTAGCTCCAGAATAGACCTCTGCATTGAGGTACATTTTAGCAAGTAAAGTGCTTGCAGCCCATTTGTTGAACCTGCCATAGGTAGTTTGGTCATTTTTTATGCTCAAATTAGGAATGCTTTCTGTGATTTCTTCCACAATGAAATCATATACTTCTTTTCTCGTATTTTGCTCAGGCAAGAAACCCTCTGGCACATCGAAATCGGTTATAATAGGCACATTTCCATATACATCGCACAAAATGTAATAATAGGAAGCACGGAGTACCCTTAGCTCGGCTATTACCTCGTTTTTACCTTCTGAAACAGGTAAAGAACCTGATTCAATTTGGAAAAGGACTCTATTGGTTGTGGTAATCCCTGAATAAGCCCGACGCCAAGTCTGGATTACAAAATCATCGTCCGAGGTCCATTTGTGTTCGTGGAGTCTTCTATAAACGCCACCATCTACCCAGCCATTTGGCCTGGCAGGGATTACTACTTGGTCGGCAGAAACTTCTTGTACTCTCCAGTACCCATTCCATTCCAATACCGTTTGGCGCCATGCTACGTACGCTTCCCCAACTAAGGCTGCAAAGTCCGAATCTGTAGGTTCAAATTGGCTAGAAATAATTTGCCCAAAATTCTGATCTTCTAGTTTGGTACACGAGAAAACCGATAAGCCAAAAACAAGAATAATAACCTTATATATACATCTAATACTTTTCATTTTTCTTCTGTTTTGAGATTAAAAACTTACATTAAAACCAGCTGTGAAAGTTCGAGTAGTTGGATATTTATCTCGATCATCGTTTCCAGGAGAAAGCCCAAGTCTGTTTACTTCAGGATCAATCCCTTTATAATCCGTAATAGTTACAGTGTTAAGCGTTGATATATATACCCTAGCTGATTTGAATATTTTAGAACCTCCCGTTTTGATATTATACCCTAAGGTGATGTTGTCAATTTTCCAGAAATCTCCATCTTCTACATAGTAGCTGTTGTATTCAAGTGGGGCATTCAACACCGCTTTTCCAAATACCTTGTCATCAGCTGTGTTTAGTTGATTGTATTGAGGAAGCGTAGGGTTTTCCAAATACATTCTCTGGAAGTTCAATATCTGGTAATCGAAAGCACCTCTCATAGTCACTGAAAGATCCCAGCTTTTGTACCTGAAATTGTTATTCCAGCCCGCATAATATTTAGGGAGACCGTTGCCAAGTACTTGCTTTTCTTCAAATGAATGGTTGAAATCACCGTAGCTAACTTCTTCTCCTTCAGTACCTTCATAAACCCAATACCCATCTTCATCAATATCTACGACTTTGAATCCGTAAAAATCGCCAATGTTGTCACCGATTTTTACCATGTGGGTAAATGTTTGGATAGGTTCACCAGTGCCACCTGTTGTGAAATAATCATTAGTGGTCTGGTAATTATCATTTGAAAGGCTTACGAGCTTGTTGCTATTTGTAGAAAAGTTGACACTGGTCATCCATTCAAAATCTTGTGTTTGAACAGGTATCACATTTACTAAGACCTCAAGTCCTTTGTTTTCCATCACGCCGACATTCGCTCTAGTCGAAGGATACAAGTTTGGAGGGCTAGGTACTTGGTAATCGTACAACAATCCGTCAATTTTCCGATTGTATGCATCGATACTACCGCTAAATCGATCATTTAGGAGAGAAAAATCAAGACCAAGGTTGGTTTCATGTTTTTCTTCCCAGCGCAAATCAGGGTTAGGGTTTTGAGATGGTACAAGTGTTCTTATCCATTCCCCATCGTAGTAGAAGAAGTTACTGTAAGATAGCAATGCTACACCTAAAAATTGAGCTGAAGGTTGAGAGCCAGTTACTCCATAACCAGCCCTAAGTTTAAGTTTGTTGACCACCGTTAGGTTTTCCATAAACGCTTCGTTGGAAATTTTCCAACCCAGTGAAACTGCTGGGAATGTGCCCCAAGGTTTTTCCGCACCATAGAGTTGGCTAGCCGCCTCATGTCGAATACTTGCAAGTAGCAGGTATTTATCTTTGTAACTATAAGTCGCTCTCCCAAAGAAACCGATCAAGTTGGTCAGGCTTCTACCGCTGTAGATATTCACCGCAGGGTTTCCATCTTTAAGGGCTTGACCTAGTCCAATATTATTGTAAGAGAAGATATCGGTAGGGAAATCCTGATTTTGCTGCCAAAATTCTTTACGGTCATGGTCTTGATAGCTATAACCTCCTAAAAGGGTGACACTGTGGTCTCCAAAAGAAGTTGAGTAGGATGCGGTTAATTCCATCAAACGGTCTATAGCCTCGGTAGTTCCATTAGAAGCAAAGCCATTTTTACCATCTCTTAGTGTAGAGATGTGCTTTTTGCTTTCTGCATAACCTCTCGTTTGGTTATACCTGTTTATAGAAAACAGTGCCGATAAGTTCAAACCTGGAATTGGAGTGTAGGTAATGGTAGAGTTTAACCTTGAGTTTTGAGACTTGTTCTCTCCATCAGATTCGTATATCCTTCCTAATGGATTTTCATAATTAAAAATAGCGGTTTGCTCATGCCAATCACCATTTTCGTCTTTTACAGGAGCTGTCGGATTACGGATAAGTGCTTGTCGGTAGGTATAGCCGTTAAAGCTTAGGCCATCTCCTGTCGTATTGAATTTATTTTGGGAATTCAAAATGCCAAAGTTAAATTTCAACTTGTCATTGAACATATTGTGGTTGATATCTACTCTTCCAGTAAATGTTTGGTTATTCGACTTAAGAAAAATACCTTCAAGGTCACGGTAGTTGATGTTAGCCAAATAATTGGTAGTTGAATTACCACCCCTAAAAGTAAGGTTATGTACTTGGCTTAGTGGAGTTTGGGTTATTTCGTCCATCCAATCGGTTGAGGCACCTAAGTCCCATGATGCATCGCGAGTTCCGGCTGCAATCTGCGCTCGGTAATCATCAGCAGTGAACATTTCGAGCTGTCTGGCAATTGCCTGAGTGCTAAAATTAGCAGAATAGTCTACTGAGCTTGAGTATTCTCCTTTTGCTCTTTTAGTGGTGATGATGATCACACCATTGGTACCCCTAGTACCATAAATTGCAGCGGCAGATCCGTCTTTTAGTACGTCGATAGTTTCAATATCTTCTGGAGCCACCGTTTTGAAATCACCGGGAACACCATCTATCAAAACCAATGGGTTGGAATTCGACCCAAATAAGGTTGTATTACCCCTTAGCAAAATTTGAGAACCACTAGTAGGGTCACCACTTGGCATAGAAACGGTAAGTCCCGCTACTTTACCTTGAAGAAGCTGCCCAGCATCGTTCACATTTCCCTTTACAAAATTTTCTGAGCTTACACTTGCTACCGAACTCGTTAAATCTTCTTTGTTTTGAGTACCGTACCCAATAACGACAACTTCTTCAAGTTGGGCAAGATCAGGTTGCAAAGTGATTTTGATTTCAGTTTGGTTTCCTACAGCAACTTCTTGTGTAAGAAAACCAATATAGCTGAATTGTAGGGTCGCATCTGAAGGCACGTTGAGCGTAAAATCTCCGTCCAAATTAGTGGTAGTACCATTAGCCGTTCCTTTTATCAAAATATTTACTCCTGGTAATGGTTGCCCTTCATTATCAACTACATTTCCCGAAACTTTAACTTGAGCTATTTCTTTTACTAGCGCTTTTAGCTTTTCATTCGGACGTTGAGTAGGGCTTTTACTTACATAAATATTCTCATTTACCCTTTTGAAAGACAGTCCATTCTCTTTTGCGATTTCTGTAAGAACCTGAGAAAGAGGCTGGTTAGTGATTTTCTTGGTGATTCGGGTGTTTTTATTGAGGATATCGTGGTTGTAGGCAAAATTGAAATTTGTTTTCTTACCTATTGCGGTAAAAGTTTCTTCTAGGTTCGCATTTTTGAGGTGGATGGTGACATAAATCTCTTCTATGCTCATCCGCTGGGCATTACCATCGTTTGCTATAAGCATGCTACTCAGGCATACTTGCATAAACAGGCCAAATAATACATATTTAGACATAGTCCAGATTTGTTGGATTGTTTTCAAATTCATATTTTTAAGTGTTTTTAATGGAAGTAAAAATGAATTCATTAAAGACCTTACTATGTTCTTAGCTTCTGCTCGCCAAAGTGAATGCCTAAGGGTGTAGTAAGTTTTCTATTTAAAGTCAGCTGCATTGTTATTGTAGCTGACTTTTTTAACTTGTATTATTCATTGTTTTTTTTGTTAAGAGTTTTTTATTTCTAATAGATTAATACAGTATCTGCATTCATCTCGTAGTTGAATTTTAAGCTAAAAGAAATTCCTTCCAATACGTTAGAAAGGGGTTGATCTTGGAAAGTCCCACTAAATCCTTCTTTAGACTTGAGGTCTTTTTTAAGAATAATTTTTACCCCATACCATTTTTCAAGTCCTGAAACTACATCGTCTGGTGAAGACTTATGGAAAACAAGATTGCCATCTTTCCAACCAAAAATGCTGCTGTGATCAAACTCCTCGATCTTCGAATTGCTTTTTTCTTTGTCGAAAACCAACATTTGGGTAGGGGAGAGGACTACTTCTTCTCCTATCGTTTTTGTGTCTTTTACCCCAACCCTTCCAGACTCAACAGCTATTTTGACCTTGCTTTCCGAGGGGTATGACATGATGTTGAAGCTGGTGCCCAATACGGTGGTTTTTAGATCGCCAGTATGGATGATAAAAGGTTTCGTAGTATCTCTTTCTACATCAAAATAGGCTTCGCCTGTTAAATAAACCTCTCTGGTTGAGTGTGCATTGAAGTTTTCAGGAAACTTCAATTTTGAGTTGGAGTTAAGTTTGATAACTGTTCCATCCTGGAGTTTCAAACTGAGCTTTTGTCCTTTTGAAGTAAACTTTTCTAAATATGCTATCGAGCCGGTGATTTCCTGATTAGTATCAGATGTCAGTCCGAATTTTTGCCATGTTATCCAACCTGCTATCATTATGATTGAAATAGAGGCGGCAATGGCATACCATAGTTTAATGCTATTTTTTTGCGAAGTAGCTTGGCTATGCTCTAATATGTACGAATCAATATTGGTTTTGACTTTTTCGATTAGTTCTATTCTGGTGCCTAGCGTTTTTTCATCTAGTTCAGAAACCAAAAGTTTAGCTTTAGTTATTGTGGGGACAGATTCCGGATATTGTGCTATCCAATCATTCCAGTACCTGTCAGATTCAGGTGTAGGTCGTTTTACCCAATCAATAAATTGTTGGTCTAATATGAGGTCATTTAATGTGTGCAGCCGTTTTTTCATATTTAGTTTGAAGGTTCTGCCTTTTCAGAAAAAGATCTTTCTTTGGAAGAGGCGATACTCGCATTCTTATTTAATGTAAAAAATACATTTATTTTCAGAAAAAAAACACCTTTATTAAAAGATACCAAGACCTTTCAATTTTGCCCCTACTTGTTCAGAAAAAAACTAAATAAAATAATGGAAGTAGTAAATAGGTCAAAATAACCAGAGGAAATTAGTCCTTTTTCAAGGTTTTCAATGGCTTTTGCCAAGAGCTTATAAGCAGATTTTGTGGTAATGGACATGGTATCTGCAACTTCTTGGAAAGATAGGTTCTGGTAATATTTTAAGTAAATCGATTCTTTCTGCCGAGCTGAAAGGTTTTCTATAGCCTCTTTAACCAGTAAACTTCTTTTGTCGCTTAACTCACCATCAATTAATTGGTCTTCTGAGGAGGAGGCAAAGTCAGATAAGCTATTAGTAGTTATATCACTGGTTACTACCCATTTGTTGCTTTGTGGAAGTTTTTTTTGAAGTTTTCTTCGAAAAGCCGTAATCAGGTAAAATTTGATGGAAGAGTGTAGTTTCAGACGTTCTTTTTTTTGCCAAATTTCAATAAATGTTTCTTGTAGGCAATCCTCTATAAGCAGGATGTCTTTTGTAATACTTTCGCCATATTTTATTAAGGAGTTTGCATACTCATAGAATATGAAATCAAATGCTGCTTTTTCACCAGTTTTAATTTCATCCCAAATTTCTAGATCACTTTTATTTTTGTAGACAGAGATGGGCATTTGATAAGTATAAGAAACCTTTGGGTAATAACTTGTCAGGGCAATTGGCCTGATAAGCTTACGGCAAACTTATAATAAAAAAATCATCCTAAAAGAGGAGCATGAAAGAGTTTGTTTGCTCAGATAGTACTAAACTAATTTTTTTAAAATTGAAATTTTGGCATTCTAGAGGAGAAAACTCCCGAAAAAAAGTCGAAAGATTAGATTTTCTTGATCATTCCCACCTCAACTACCACCAAGTACCCTTCGATACCTTCACAGATGACCTGCTGAAAGGGGAAACCGTTATCAAATAGATGGTTCGGGAATCAGATACCTTAGGCGTACTTACTTCAGGAGTGGGGCTACCAAAGTCCAAGTTGATTCTCTGAAAAAGTTTTGTCTGGGGAAGGGCAGAATATCACCCCAGCAAGGTTCAATTCGGAAGCCTTGAGAAACCGAGAGGTTTCGGCAGAGGTGAGAAGCGAGTTGGAAAAAGTGGCGAGGATTCTTCGTGTACGAGGTTATGCACGAATTGATGCCTTTGTAAGGATTTATCCAGATAAAGTGGAAACTGTCATTATCGAAATAAACTCTTTGCCGGGCATGACCCCTGCAACCTGTATCTTCCACCAAGCCGCACTCAAAAACTACAAACCGTTCGACTTTATAGATAATATTTTGGAGTACGGAAAAAACTGGTGAAGCTAATAAAGTGAGCGGCGAGTAAATATAAGATGAGCTGTTTCATACTTTAGATTAATGGTTGGTAAGTGGCTCTATTTACCGAGCCGAGTTATTCTTTTTTTCAAAAATACACTTTAAATGTAATAGTTATATTTAATGCTCTATTAAAGCTCTCATTTCAAAGAGAAGGCTTTCTTGAAAGCAGGTTAGTACGTGGTATTTACTTGTAGAAAGTTATTTTTATTTAAAATGGGAGGGTAAAGAATGGGTTGGCTTATGAATTGTGATTGTACTCGGAATTGCTTGTCCAACTTTTAAATAATTACCAAACATGCTCTTAAACTATGAGTTGATTGCCATCTAAATCTGATTATCATTATGTTTGCGGTTCAATGGTACTTATAGGAAGTACAAGAGCTTGGGCTATTTCAAAATAATACATATGCTAAACAAAATAAAGAAAAATTCGCCTTGGTGGATGTCTCTCAATATTCTCATTATGCTGATCGTAGGATCGGCAGCAGTGTTGGTGTTTTTTATGGTCTTCTTGCCCTCTTATACTAACCATGGGCTTACGGTGACCGTTCCTGACTTGCGAGGGCTTTCGGTAGAAGAAGCGGCAAGCGCCTTAGAGGCAAAAGAGCTAAGGTACGAAGTTACCGATTCTGTGTTCAGCCCTGAGTACAAGCCAAACCAGATTGTGGCGCATTATCCTGAAGATAACGTGCAAGTAAAACCAAGTAGGAAAATATTCATCACGCTCAATATGTCTAATGTGCCAACAGTACAGCTTCCAGATGTGATAGATGCGTCTATCAAAGAAGCGCGGTTGACCATTGAGAATCTAGGGTTTGAAATTGGGGATATCGAATATGTACCCGACTTGGCTACCAATGCGGTGCTAAGCATCAGAATAGATGAGAAAGAATACAAGAAAGAGGATTTGGAAGAGGGGTTAGAATTGCCAAAAGGTACGAAAATAGGTCTTTCGGTGGGCAACGGACTGGGTAACGATGAGCTAGTGGTACCCAACCTCATGGGTATGCCACTGGAAGAAGCCGAACAGTATTTGCTAGGCATGGAGCTGGGCGTAGGCCATATAGAATATGTAGATACCGCCACGGTCGACTTGGGAACCATCATCAAACAATTCCCCGAATCGAACCGGGGAGCTGTCGTGAAAGTAGGTTCTATCATCGACCTGTGGGTAGCGGGTTTTTACCCTGAACTGATGGATTCGACCTTTTTGGATGAACCTGCTCAATAAATATTGGCAATTATCCTATTCATTAAATTAATCACTTTATTATACCTTTGCGGACATGGCGAAGAACGAGAAAAAACTAGAAAACCCCTTATTACAAAAAGTAGTGGCACACTCTAAAGAATATGGATTTGTGTTCCCTTCAAGTGAAATTTACGATGGTCTCCAAGCGGTGTACGACTACGGACCGTACGGTGTGACCCTTAAAAATAACTTAAAGCAGTTTTGGTGGAAGGCAATGACCCAGATGCACGAAAACATCGTGGGTATAGATGCTGCCATCTTCATGCACCCAACTACTTGGAAAGCCTCTGGGCACGTGGATAGTTTTAACGACCCTATGCTCGACAACAAGGATTCTAAGAAGCGTTACCGTGCCGATGTGCTTGTAGAAGACAAAGCTGCGGAATACGAAAAAGCAGGCGAGCCTGAAAAAGGACAAGCCATCATCGACCAGATGAACAAATGCTTGGAAGCAGAAGATTTGGAAGGAGTAAGGCAGGTTATAATTGATGAAAACATCACCTGCCCAATTTCTGGAACAGCCAACTGGACAGAAGTACGTCAGTTCAACTTGATGTTCTCTACCCAAACGGGTGCTATTGCCGACGAGTCGAGCACGGTGTACCTCCGCCCCGAAACGGCGCAAGGTATTTTCGTGAACTTCTTGAACGTACAAAAGTCTGCCCGTCAGAAAGTGCCTTTTGGTATTGCTCAGATAGGTAAAGCTTTCAGGAATGAGATCATTGCCCGTCAGTTTATTTTCCGTATGCGTGAGTTTGAGCAAATGGAAATGCAATATTTTGTGCGCCCTGGTTCAGAAATGGAGTGGTACGAAACATGGAAAGAAGCAAGGATGAAGTGGCACAAAGTGATAGGAACTTCTGAAGCTAAGCTTCGTTTCCACGACCACGATAAATTGGCGCACTACGCCAATGCTGCTTGCGATATCGAATACGAATTCCCATTTGGGTTCAAAGAAGTGGAAGGTATCCACTCACGTACCGATTTCGATTTGAGCAGCCACCAAGAGTTCTCAAAAAAGAAACAGCAATACTTCGACCCAGAGATAAACAAAGGCTACGTGCCGTATGTGATCGAAACATCGATTGGTGCGGATAGGCTGTTCCTATTGGCCATGTGCCATGCCTACACCGAAGAAGAAGTAGGAGAGGGCGACAAAAAGAAAATGAGGACGTACCTCAAGTTCAACCCTGCGTTGGCGCCTGTGAAAGCAGCTATTTTGCCACTGACCAAAAAAGACGGGCTTCCTGAGAAATCGAAAGAAATTCTCAACGACTTGAAGTTCGACTTTGAGGTGAGATACGAAGAGCAAGCTGCCATAGGTAAGCGTTATACCCGCCAAGATTTGATAGGTGTGCCGTATTGCATCACGGTCGATCACCAAACTTTGGAAGACGAGACAGTGACCATTCGCGAGCGTGATACCACGGATCAGTTCCGTTTGCCAATTGCCGAGTTGAAAGCTTGGTTGGGCGAAAGAGTTTCTATGACCAATCTATTGAAGCAACTTCAGTAAGGATACTTTTATACATCCAAAAGCCCTTTCTATTTCAATAGAAAGGGCTTTTTTTTACCCAAAAAGCTGACCGAGTACCGGCGGTTGGTAAAGCAACCAACCCGTAAGGCTATACCTTCCTTTGTTCGTGATAAGTACTTCGTGGGGGACATCGCCACTTTTAAAAATCACACAGCGGTTTGCCAGAGGCTCTACTATTGAATCCCCTTTCGGGTCGTATATTTTCAACTCCCCGCCATCGCCCTTTTGCCAATCCTTGTTGAAGTAAATTATCACCGAGACCATCCTATTAGATCGGTGGTTAAACTGGTCGAGGTGTTTTTTATAAAATGAACCCTTGGGGTAATGTGCTAAGTGGAACTCATAGCCCGATAAGCTCAAAAAGCAATACCTATTTAGCTTTGCAACTATTTCCTCTGCCAAAGTGAAGAAAGGTTGGATGACAGTATCTCGCTTTTTCTCAATCCAAAAAGTGAAATCGCCCCTGATCTCAGATTTAATCTGAAATTCTGTTTCAGCACCAATACCCGCCTTTTCAAAACGGTCTTGGTCTATTTTTTCTACCATAAACCTCTCAAGCTGTTTGAACAGCTCTGAGGGTAGAAAATTATCAATAACCAAATGGTTATCTTCAGCAAGTTTATCAACCCAGTCGATCCACTGCTCTTCGCTATAAAACTCCATGTTTGAGAACAAACTACCCTGATAACAAGGTAGTAAAAATTTGGCGAATATAGTTCATGAACTACATACTTTGCTATAAAAGGCTGATTAATAAAAACTTATTGTTGAATAGGATTTCACTTGCTTGCCTAGCCTTTTGTTTTACCATCTAACAGAAGTTCAATTGCTTATTAAAGCAATGTTTACACGATAGTGGAAGAAAATATTTAGAAGCCCATCTCCAATCTCCTTCTTTTTCTTTATATTTAGTAAGCTCGTAAATATGGAAATAATGTGGTATTATGTTGCAGCGTCTCGCCTTTATATTTTTCTTGGTAATAGTTGAGATTAATATCGTTGCTCTACACACGGGCTTCTGCCAAAAACCTACCCTAGCTTTCAAGCATTTCACCGTTGAAGATGGTCTTTCCCATAGTTTTGTGAGAGAAATACATCAAGATTCAAGGGGCTTTCTCTGGCTAGCAACTGAGGGGGGGATCAATAAATTTGATGGAAATGAATTTTCTTACTATAAATATGACCCAACCAATCCGCATGGAGTTTCCCACAATAATGTAACAGGAATTACAGAAGGACCAAATGGAGATATTTGGTTTACAACTTGGGGGGGAGGGGTCAGTATTTTAGATGTACAACAGGATCGTTTTTTTAAATTCAAACTCACCGATAGTGATGTAGATGAGGTTGGGGCAAACATAGTTTTTTCTTCATGTTTTGATTCTGAAGGACGGATGTGGGCATGTACTTTTAATGGGTTGTTCTTAATTGACCCTATAAATCACAAAGTACTGAAACATTATGTTCACCATGCAGGAGAGGCAAATTCACTTAGCAGCAATCGGGTTAGGCTAGCAATAGAAGACTCAAAAGGAAACCTATGGGTAGCTTCATTAGACGGCGGACTCGACTATTTCAACGTTGCAGATGAAACATTTCATCATCAGCCGTTAGACCATGACGGTGAGCCAGTAAGTGTCGTTTCTTTGTGCTTTGATGATCAGCAGCGCTTATGGGTTGGTACATGGGGGCAAGGAGCTTTTATGATAGATTCTGCAAGAAATATCAAAACGTACAATCATAACCCAAGAGAAGACAATTCACTGCTAGATGATCAGGTATGGACGATTGCTTTGGATGGAGAGAGGAGAGTCTGGTTAGGAACAGATGTGGGGCTTTCCATCTATAATGAAGCTGAGGATAACTTTTATAATTACAAAAGCAACCCTTACGATCCTAAAAGTATGAAGGGCACTTCTATTAAAAATATTTATGCTGATAAGGAAGGGAGAATGTGGGTAGGAACGTTGGATGGCGGATTGAGTTTGTTTGATACAAGTTTTATTGATTTTGAACATTATTATAATCTACCTAATGAAAGCTCCCTGAATAACAATAATGTAACAGCGGTTTTGGAATTGGAAAATGGGGGTTTGTTGGTTGGGACAGATGGAGGAGGACTTAATCTTTTCGATAGGGAAAGCAAAACATTTAGGAGCTTCACGTATGATGTGGATAAGCCAACAGGTATCGGTAGCAATAAAATAAAGGCACTTTGTGAAGATAGCAAAGGCAGGATTTGGATTGGGCATTGGGCTGGAGGGTTAGATTTGTTTGATCCAAATACATTTGAATTCACCCATTTTCGCTATGAAGAAGGAAATAAGCTCACACCCAACAATGATAATATTGTAGTGTTGGAAGAGGATGGGAAGGGAAATATTTGGTTAGGAACCTTTGGGGGAGGGGTGAATAAGTTTAATCCTGAAACGGGTATTTTTGAATATTTTATCCCTTCCCGTAAACCCGGATCTATCAGTTATGAGAATATCCGTGTGTTGGACTATTACAAGGGTAAAATCTATTTGGGGGCGGAGAATGGCTATTTGGATGTGGTTAATGCTGACGATGGGCAACTTGTTGCAGGATATTCGCTTAAAACAAAAACGGGTGACCATATAGCCCCTGTATGTATGAGAAGAGATGCGCAAGGATATTTATGGGTTGGGACATTGGGAGAAGGGCTTTGGAAGCTAGATGAACAAAACGGAGGGTTTGAAACATTTATAATGGGCGAAGGCTCGCTTAGCAATTATATTTATTCGCTAGAAATAGCTGGAGATGGTACTTTTTGGATGGGTACGAATTTAGGTATTTGTAGTTTTTCTCCAAGTACAGGAGAAACAAACAATTATGGGGTAGATAGAGGTGTACAGGGAACTCAATTTAGCAGGCTAGCTTCGGCAACATTATCTGGTGGGGAGATGTTTTTTGGGGGCGATAACGGGTTCAATATTTTTAGACCAGAGGAGATCGATCCCATAAAAGATACTTCACCTTTGGTATTTACAAGGTTTGAAGTTTTTAATAAGCTTGTGGATGTTAGCAAAGACTCACCTTTAAAGCAAAACCTTCAAGAAGTAGAAAAAATCACGCTTACCCATGAAAAATCGTTGTTTAGCCTAACTTATGCTTCATTGAATTATTCGGCGCCAAAAAGCGTAAAATATTGTTATAGGATGCTAGGCTTTGTAGATGAAAGTTGGCAGTATGTAGGGCAAGAGCGCAAAGCAACTTATTCCAATCTTCCTCCCAAAACCTACACTTTTGAAGTGGGGGTCTATGAAGATGAAAATAATGTGCTGGCAAGTAAAAAAATGATAATAGAAATTCTGCCGCCTTGGTGGGGAACCATCTGGTTTAGGCTTTTGGTGGTATTGTTAGTAACAGGAGGGGCAATCGGCTATTATTTTGTAAGGGTGAACCTTCTTAGGAAACGAAATAAAGAACTAGAGCACATAGTGAAGAACAGAACCTATGAACTAAGTGAAAAAAATAGTGAAATTGCAGCCCAGAATGAAGAGCTACACACCCAACAAGAAGAACTTTCTCTTCAAAACGAAGAACTTACAGCTACGCTCGATCAGTTAAAAAAAGCCCAATCGCAATTAGTCCAGTCTGAAAAAATGGCTTCTTTAGGGTTGCTTACTGCGGGCATAGCCCACGAGATCAATAACCCCGTCAATTTTATTAAATCGGGGATTACAGGATTACAATTTATAATAGAGCAGTTTGTTGAGCTGTCACAATTGTATGCGCAGGTGACTACCGAAAATGTGGGAGAGAAATTAGTGGAGATCGAGACGATGAAAAAGAAGCTGAAGTTTGACGAGTTGATGACAAAAGGCCTTAAAATCACCACACATATAACCACAGGGGCAAATCGGACAGCTGAAATAGTTAAAGGGTTGAGATCTTTTAGTAGATCTGATACGAATAAATTT
Source organism: Flammeovirgaceae bacterium SG7u.111 (assembly GCA_034044135.1). Classification (NCBI taxonomy): domain Bacteria; kingdom Pseudomonadati; phylum Bacteroidota; class Cytophagia; order Cytophagales; family Flammeovirgaceae; species Flammeovirgaceae bacterium SG7u.111. Next base: position 1,330,901 of record CP139021.1, read on the forward strand.
GCCCCTTTTAATATTGTTGAGGGAATTGAAAATACCTTATTGTTACTGAACCAGCTGATCAAAAACAAGGTAGAAATACATAAAGACTACGACAATACCATTGAAATTGAATGCGTCCCAGGTCAAATCAACCAAATATTGATGAACCTATTAACAAATGCCCTCCAAGCCATAAAAGAAGAAGGAGAAATATTTATAAACGCTTTTATTGACCATAATACGCTTTGTCTGAAGATAAGAGATACTGGAGAAGGAATACCTAAAAAAAATCTTCCTAATATTTTTGACCCATTTTTTACTACGAAAGATGTAGGACAGGGAACTGGCTTAGGCCTTTCTATTGTGATGGGGATTATTGAAGGGCACCAAGGAAGGATTGAAGTAGAAAGCCATTTGGGCGAGGGAACTACATTCGTCGTAAGTTTGCCACTAGTCCAACATAAACTTGCCAAACAAGTGGGTTAATTTGGATTTCTTCCCGCTTTAACTATTGGTATTCTATCCATATTCATTCACCGGTAATGTGCTAAATAAGGAGAACAAGTTTAGGCGCTTCTCTAGTAAATTATATATAAACGCGTACTTGATTTAGCTTGGGTCTTCTAGGTCGCTCCTATGGGGCTTGTAGTGTAAGGCTTTCAGATACTACAAACAGTTGCCTATACGAAATTCACAAGAGCTTAGTGCAGTTTGATTATACACATTCTTTTTTTTTAAAAAAAAGCACTACATTCATGTGTATATATTATTACAAAAATCACATCGATACTATGCCTTCTAATCTGTTTCCCAATTGGCTTTGGTTTAATTTTTTAGTTGGATTTCTTTTAATTTCTGCAAATGCGGAAGCTACTGATACTATTCGTATTGTCAATCAAGAGGAAATGAGGATAATCACCTCAAAATCTTATTTCTTGGAAGACCATACTGGGGAAATGGGTATTAGTGATATTCTAGCTTTGGAGAATCAGGTCAAGTTTAAGCCTATAGGAAAAGACGCATATAGCACTCCAGCAACAGATGCAGTAATATGGTTTAAGTTTACCATTCAAAATAAATCAGGTTCGGATCTGTGGTTAGAATTAGGAGACCCTTTTTCAGCTTGGTATTTGGATTTTTACTCACCAGATGAGGAAGGGAACCACAGTCGTGTAACATATTCGGTAGGGGCAATGCGACCTGAAAGCAATAAAGAATTCCCATCCAATAACTACTGTATACCTATAGCCCAAGGGGCCGATGCAGTGGCCAAAACATATTACATGAAGGTAAAAGGCGGGTTGCCCATGATATTTGTTTTTCAAGCAGGCAATATAAAGGCACTCATAAACCACACAAGAAAATATGATTATGCTTTAGCTCTTTTTTTTGGAGTGATACTTTCATCCCTTATTTACAATCTATTCTTATTTATATCTATTCGCGATACTATATACATTAGGTATATCTCTTATCTATGTGTGATGCTTGTAGTAGCTCCTTTTAGTAGTGGCAATCCTTTGTCATTTCACCCTTTTTGGTGGCATTATGTCGTAACTTGGAATGGGGTTTTATACTTATGCAGTACTCTTTTTGCTGTAGAGTACTTAGCTTTGCGAAGCCTTGCGCCAAGGCTATATTCGTGGGTTTGGTTTCTGACCTTGGTTTTAATAGTGCTCTTGCCGATTTTAGAAATATTTTCTTTGATAGATACTATTTCCCTGAATTATATTTTTCAACCTATAGTCTACATCCTCTTTCTGAGTTTGCTTATTTCTGGAATTTATTTATGGATAAAAGGACAGAAAAATGCAAGGTTTTACGTATCAGGTTGGGTATTTTTTGTTGTTAGTTTATTTGTTTTTGCATTGGCAATCAATGGAGTTGTTCCTTTGAACATATTCACTAGAAATGCCTTGTATATAGGAGCTAGCGCTGAAGCATTGTTGTTTTCACTAGCACTTGGGGATAGGTACAACATCCTCAAAAAGGATAATGAGAGGGTGCAGGCCCAAAATCTTGCTTTAGTAGAAGAGCAAAAAATTGAGTTGGAAACAAAAGTACATGCAAGGACAAAAGAACTACAAATGGCAAATGATGAACTTCAAGCCAGTCATGAAGAGCTTCAGGCGCAACAAGAAGAACTCCAGTCCCAACAGGAAGAGTTATCGGCTCAAAATGAAGAGCTGTTCTCTACACTAGACCAGCTCAAAGTGGCGCAATCACAACTAGTGCAATCCGAGAAAATGGCTTCCTTGGGGCTGCTCACAGCGGGCTTGGCACATGAGATAAATAACCCGATTAATTTTATAAAATCAGCTGTATCAGGGCTTCAAGGTGTAATAGAACAATTTTCTTACTTTTCGGATCTGTATAAAAAAATTGACCCAGATAATGCGAAAAAAGGCTTGGAAGAAATTAGTGACTTAAAAAAGGAATTGAAGTTTGATGAGATGATGGAAAAAGCCCTCCGCATCACTAGTCATATAGATACTGGGGCGAACCGCACGGCAGAGATAGTGAAGGGGCTGCAGTCTTATAGTCGGTCCAATAGTACTGAATATGCATCTTATAACATAGTAGATGGAATAAATGATACTCTTCTACTGTTAAATCATCTTTTTGGGGAGAGCCATATCAAAGTTTTCAAAAACTTTGATAAAATCCCTGAAGTAGAGTGTTCGCCTGGCCAGCTCAACCAAGTGCTGATGAATATCTTTGTAAATGCGATTCAGTCTATGAAAGAGAGAGGCAACTTGTTTATTTCCACATATCAGCAAGGGGCTAATATAACGATCAAAATAAAGGACACTGGAAGCGGGATTCCCTCCGAAAACCTCAAACATATTTTTGACCCATTTTTTACCACCAAAGAGGTTGGTGAGGGAACAGGGCTTGGGCTGTCGATAGTAAAAGGTATAATAGCCGAACATGGGGGATCTATCATGGTAGAGAGTGTAATAGACGAGGGGACGACTTTTGAAATTTCTTTGCCTATTACCCATTAAGCAAAGAAATATAATACCAGAACCTAGCTAGCTGATGTAATAAAAGGGACTAACTAACTCAAGTTGCTAGTTATAAAAATAGCTTTTGATGGCAAAAGCCTCAATAAATAGCCATGCCTTGAAAATAAAGCCATTCAGCGTGACAGCCCTAATTCTCGCGGGGAAGTTGCACGTGATTTGGCTAAAAGCGGTTTCTATCCGCTTTCTGTTTTGTTTTTTTGCCACTTCATCAATAAAAGAGTCCCCCCTTTGGGAGTTTTTCTTCCTTGCGACCAGGAACGCTATTTTCTCCTGTTCAAGCCAGAAGTCCTCCCACTCATAGTCAGTGAAGCCACTATCGCCATAGACCACGCTTCCTTCCGGAAGGTGACTGGCCTGGAATAAAGGCGATCTCAACAGGAATGCCGTTTTCCGTAGCTAATACAGCTATCTTGCAGCCATAGAAGTATACCCTTTTCGAGCTGTTCTTGCCCCGGTAATCCTCGCCCGTCACCAGCTTGGAGCGACTAATGCGGATATTGTGGCATACGGTAACTGGAAAAGTATCTAGGCAATAGCGTTGTCTGTGGTCCTGCCCCTTGAAGAGCATCGAGAGCAACAGGAAACATTTTTGGGCAAGCTCGGATACTGCATGCCACTGCCTATTCCAAGCATCTCTGGGCAATGATGGCTCCTCATATAGCCTATGGCTTTATGGAGGTTGCCCCCGAAACAAAGGGCGGCGATGCTGGCTGTTGTCAGTATCATTGCATCGTCCACTCGGCGAAGACAATGCTCTTTGTGCCCAATTCCATATAAAATATCATCAAATACGATGTATATTGCAATTGTGTCGTCTTCGATCATGATCGGCTATTTTTTCGTTTTGCCACTCTAAAATAACTATTTGTGACGATGGGGTACTTTTTTACGTTTTACTAACTAGCAACTAGAGTTAAATAGGGAAATAGCAGATATCTCTGTTTATTAGTGTATTACGTTTTGTATTTACAATATATTTGTACAAGGCTAAAGATGAAAACCATCTTATTTTTGCATTTAGTAATTTACAACATGAAATTCGACTACCAATCATGTAATTTGAAAGTGAAAAATACTTTATTACTTGTCTTTATTATTCTGACAAGCCAACCTTTGTTTTCACAGAAGTCCAAGCCCGCTATTCCTTTTAAGCATTTTACAGTTGCCCAAGGACTTTCTCACAATTTTACTAAATGTACTTTCCAAGACTCAAATGGAATAATTTGGGTGGCTACAGAAGGTGGAATCAATAAATTTGATGGATATGATTTTAGGGTTTTTGAATTTGATTCAGAAGATCCCAAAAGCGTATCTCATAATAACATTCTCGATATAGATAGCGATTCGAAGGGAGATTTATGGTTTTGCTCTTGGGGTGGAGGAATAAGTGTGATGGATTTGAAAACGGAACGATTTACAAGGATTTTAAATGATTCTACCGATAAAACTAACCTGCCTACTAATTTTATTTATTCCTTATATCGTGATTCGCAAAGTAGAATGTGGGCTTGTACTGTAGCTGGACTTGCCTTGATAAATGACTCTACTTATCAGATAGAAAAGCACTATAAGCACATTCCCAATAACCCAGCGAGCTTGAAGGAAAACAAAATTCGCTGTGTGGCAGAAGGTGAGCCAGGTAAACTATGGGTAGCTACCATTGGCGGAGGATTGCTTTCTTTTGATATTGAAGGAGAAAAATTTGAAGAGGTGGGGCTAGGCAAAACAAGTTCGGGAAAAGAAAAAGTCTATTCTTTATTATATGATGATCAGCAGCGCTTATGGGTTGGGACTTGGGACGATGGGTTATTTTTGATAGATAAGGACGGGGTCATAACGAACTTTTTGCATGATGAGACTCGAGATAATAGCTTGCTGAACAATCAGGTATGGAGTATTGGCAAAGATGCTAATGGAAAAATTTGGGTTGGAACTGATTCTGGGATTTCCATTTACAACGAAGAGGGAAACGTTTTCTTTAATTACCCATCAGTTCCTTTCGATCCTAAAAGCTTGAATGCAAGTGCTATAAGAGATATTTTCCTTGATAAAGAAAATAGAGTTTGGGTAAGTACAGTTGGTGGTGGGGTGAATTTATACGACCAGCATTTTGCAGATTTTAAGCATTTCTATAACATACCTGACGTAAATAGCATCTCTTATCATAGTGTAAATTCCATCATATGTGATACAAATGACAATTTGTGGATAGTGACCGATGGTGGAGGCTTAAATTATTATGACAGATCAACTGATGAGTTTTTGCATTTTTCCCACAATTCGAAATCAGGTAGCTCAATAGCAGGCAACAAAATCAAAACAATATTTGAAGATAGTAATAATAATATGTGGTTGGGATTTTGGGCAAATGGAATTGACCGTTATGATAAGAAAAATAGAAAACTAACCCATTTCGAGCATCAGGAGGGAAATATCAAAACCCCGAACAATAATAATGTTTTTGACTTTGCAGAAGATAATAAAGGGGATATATGGATAGCAACGTTTGGAGGAGGTCTCAACAAATATGACCCAAAGAGCGGCAACTTTGAATATATCATTCCAGAAAAGAATAAATCAATAACATTGAGTTATTCTAATATTAGAATACTTGATTATTATGAAGGCAAGCTTTACATCGGTCAAGAGAACGGTTTCATTGATATACTCGATGTAGAAACACATGAAGTGTTAGCAAATATTCCACTCAAAGGCAGACAGGGCAATAATTATGAGCCTATGAGCATGAAGAGAGATAAGGCTGGAGATTTATGGGTTGGAACACAGGGTGGAGGGCTTTGGAAATTCGATGAAGAAATCTTAAGCTTTTCTAAGAAATTTAAATCAGAAAAAGAAACCTATAACAACTACATATATTCAATTGAGATAGATAAAAATGGCTTGTTCTGGATGGGGACAAATAATGGGATATCTACTTTTGATCCGCTTACAGGAAAGATGACCTCATATGGCGTTGAGAGGGGGGTACAAGGATACCAGTTCAATAGGCAATCGTCTCATTTGCTCAACACTGGAGAACTCGTATTTGGGGGGGCAAATGGGTTTAATATTTTTCATCCAGATAGTATCAAACCTTACCTAAACTATTTTCCGGTAGTTTTTTCAAAATTTGAATTGTTTAACAAAGAAGTAACTTTTGAAAAAGGTTCGCCATTAAAAACTACCATCAATACTACCAGCTCTATTACACTAAATTATAAACAGTCTTTATTTAGCATCACCTATGCTTCGCTCAATTATTCGAGTGTTGAAAACGTAAATTATGCTTATCGGTTAAAAGGGTTTGTAGACGAAAGTTGGCAATATGTTGGCAATGAACGCAAAGCAACTTATTCGAACCTTTCACCAGCTACCTATGAATTTGAAGTGGGAATAGTAGATAATGACGGTATTGGGGTCACAAATATTCGCAACTTGAAAATTGACGTGTTGCCGCCCTGGTGGCTCACATGGTGGTTCAAATTCATATCTATCTCGTTACTGGTCAGTGTTTTTGTCGGTGTATTCTTACTAAGAGTGAGGGTGTTAGAATCTCAAAAGAAAATACTAGAACAGAATGTAGAAGAGCGAACAAAGGAGCTTTGGCTAAAAAATGATGAAATTGTATCACAAAACAATGAACTGCAAGCCCAGCAAGAAGAACTCCACGCTCAAAGGGAAGAATTGTCTGTACAAAATAAAGAGCTGAACATTACGCTGGATAAGCTCAAGATGGCTCAATCACAGCTAGTTCAGTCCGAAAAGATGGCATCCCTTGGCCTGCTTACTGCAGGTATTGCTCATGAAATAAACAACCCTGTAAATTTCATCAAATCAGGAATTGCAGGGCTTCACATAGTTATTGAGCAGTTTACTATTATTTCGTCTCTTTATACCCAAGTGAACAAAGACAATATGTTGGAAAAGTTAAAAGAGATAAATGAGCTTAAAGAGAGTATCAAATTTGATAAGATAATGGAAAAAGCTCAATTGATTACTGCCCACATCAATACAGGAGCAAACCGAACTGCCGAAATAGTAAAGGGTTTGAGGACATTCAGCCGATCGGATACGAATAATTTTGCCAAGTTCGACATATCTGAGGGGATAGACAATACTTTGTTGTTATTGAACCAGCTGATCAAAAATAGGATAGAGGTACATAAAGATTACCAGAGTAAGATCGAGATAGAATGTGCCTCAGGTCAGATCAACCAAGTTATAATGAACCTTCTGACTAATGCTTTACAGGCTATTGGAGAGGAGGGGGAAATATTCATAACCGCTTACATAGCGAAGAAGTCCTTTTATTTGAAGATAAAAGATACAGGTAGAGGGATTCCCGAAAACCATCTCAAACATGTTTTTGACCCTTTTTTTACGACCAAAACTGTTGGAGAAGGAACAGGGCTGGGACTTTCCATAGTAATGGGGATTATAGAACAGCACTCTGGTGAAATAAAAGTGGAAAGTACGGTAGGTGAAGGAACTGCCTTTGAAGTAATATTACCAGTTTCCCAGCATGCACTTGATGTCTAGTACCTTGTTTCCTTTTTTTGTTATTAGATGAAGGGCACAGGGATTCCTTTCCAAAACCTGAAATACATTTTTGATCCATTTTTCACCACCAAAGATGTAGGCAAAGTTTTATCTATTCACTTTTTAGGAAATATATGTTATTTTCAAGAGTAGTTTATGAAGTATAGATTTTATCGGAATCTAAGAAATACTTAAAAAACACTTTAAACTTGGGTTTTAAACCTGGAAATTCTCTATCGTCTACGAGTCTTGGTAAAGACTGAAGGATGTATATTTTGCCTAAAAAAAAATTGCATGACCGTCACCCTTTTTCGTTTGTTTTCCACTCACTTTTGGATTTGTGCTTTTGTAGGTTTGCTTTTTCTTCCTGATAATGCGCTTGCCCTCGATGAACATACCATTCTAGTTGAAGAAAGCCCATCCATGGAGGTCATCACCGAAAAGGTATACTTTTTAGAAGATACTTCTGGGGAGATGACCCTATCCGATATTCTTGCTTTGGAGGAAGATTCAACGTTTCAGTTGATAGGACAAGAGGCTTTTAATACCCCTGCTACAAATGCAACCTTGTGGTTTCGGTTCACAATCCAGCATACTGCTAGTTCGGATATATGGCTTGAGCTTGGTGATGCTTTTTCAGCATGGTTCCTAGATTTTTACTCGCCAGACCAAGATGGGAACTACAATGGAGTAACGTACTCCCTTGGCTCAATGAGACCAAAAAGCAATAAGAAGTTTCCTTCGAGCAACTACTGTGTGCCTTTGGTGAACAGTGAAAAAGCCCAAACCTATTATATGAAGGTGCAAGGAGGATTTCCAATGTTGTTTGTGTTTCATGCCGGCAATACACAAGCACTTGTGAAGCATACTAAAATATATGATAATGCCTTGTCTGTTTTTTTAGGGGCAATTTTAGCTTTGGCTATCTACAACCTTTTCCTTTGGATTTCTACCCGAGATAAGTTGTATTTGAAATACATAGCCTACTTAGGTCTTATGGTGATAGCCGTTCCTTTCGACAATGGAAACCCCTTGTCGTTCAATCATTTTTGGTGGAATTATGCCGTGACTTGGCATGGGGTGTTATACCTGTTGATTACCTTATTTGCAGTGGAATATTTGGAACTCAAAAAGACTACTCCACGCCTTTTTTTATGGGTTTGGTTTTTAACACTCATATTAGTAGTTCTTCTGCCTTTTGTAGAGATTTTTTCTTTGATGGATAAAATCTTGTTGAACTATATATTTCAGTCAGTAGTATTGGTCTTTTTTCTTAGCTGGTTGGTTGTAGGAGTTTATTCTTGGGCAAAAGGACAGACGAATGCTCGGTTTTATGTGCTGGCATGGGTAGCGCTTATTGCTAGTGTGTTTATTTTTGTATTGGCAATTAATGGCTTTCTGCCTCTTAATGTGTTTACCAAAAATGTAGGTTATATTGGAATTAGTGCCGAAGCATTACTTTTTTCGCTTGCCCTAGGCGATAGATTCAATTCGCTCAAGAAGGTCAACGAGCAAGTTCAAGCAGAGAATCTAAAGTTGGTTAGTGAACAAAATACAACCCTTGAGCGGAAAGTAATTGAAAGAACCCGAGAGATTCAAATTGCCAACGATGAGCTGCAAGCAAACCAAGAAGAGTTGCAGGCGCAGCAAGAGGAATTGCAGGCACAGCAGGAAGAGTTGTCGTCTCAGAATGAAGAGCTGCTTTCTACCTTAGAACAACTTAAGATAGCGCAATCACAACTAGTCCAGTCCGAGAAAATGGCTTCTTTGGGTTTGCTGACCGCAGGTCTAGCACATGAGATAAATAACCCGATCAACTTTATAAAATCGGGAATAACAGGGCTCCAAGGATTGATAGAGCAGTTTTCCTATTTTTCAGAACTATATAAGGACATTAAACCTGAAAATGTAAAGGAGAGTTTGGATAAGATTGCGTCCTTAAAAGAGGAACTGAAGTTTGATGAGATGATGGGCAAAGCGATGCGCATCACGAGGCATATAGATACGGGGGCAAACCGTACGGCGGAGATAGTGAAGGGCTTACGCTCGTATAGCCGATCCAATAGTATTGAATATGCTCCGTACAATGTGATAGATGGAATAAATGATAACCTTCTTTTGCTCAACCATCTACTTGGTGCGCATATAGAAATTTTCAGGAATTTTGATGAAGTTCCTGAAATAGAATGCTCGGCTGGTCAGATTAACCAAGTGTTGATGAACCTGATGGTGAATGCCATTCAGTCTATAAAGGAGGAGGGGAGTTTGTTTATTTCAACCAACAAACAAGGAGCAAACGTAGTGATAAAAATAAAGGATACAGGTGTGGGGATACCTGCCGAAAACCTCAAGCATATATTCGATCCATTTTTTACCACCAAAGATGTAGGTGAGGGGACGGGGCTTGGGTTGTCAATAGTGAAGGGTATAGTAGAAGAACATGGAGGTTCTATAGAGGTAGAGAGTGTAGTAGGGGAAGGAACAACTTTTGAAGTTTCTTTGCCCATAAGTAGAATGTAATAAAAGAAAAAAGCCAAGCTATTAGTATTAGCCTGGCTTTCTGATCCTCTGTCTAAGAGGAAAAATTTACTCTTCTTTCTTAATTGCTTTCAACCTAACCGTAACGGCATTTTTGTGTCCCATTAGTTCTTCGGCGGCAGCCATAGTTTCTACGGTATCGCCTAGCTGTTTCATCCCTGTTTTGGAGATGTGTTGGAAGGTGATTTTCTTCACGTAGCTATCGAGCGATACTCCGCTGAAAGCCTTAGCATAACCATTGGTCGGTAGGGTATGGTTCGTTCCTGAAGCATAGTCCCCAACCGATTCAGGAGTATAATGTCCCAAAAATACCGACCCTGCATTGGTGATCCGCTCGCCAACTTCCTCAGCAAAATCGAGGGAAATGATGAGGTGCTCTGGAGCATAGGCATTGATGATTTCAACGGTTTCATCAAGCGACTTTGCCACAATAATCTTGCTGTTTTCCAAAGCTTTAGAAGCAAACTCTTTCCGAGGCAAATAGTTCAGTTGACTTCTTACCGCTTTTAGGACAGGTTCTACAATAGCCTCGCTGTCTGTTACCAAAAGCACTTGGCTATCAATACCGTGTTCTGCTTGGGAAAGCAAATCGGCTGCAATGAACTCGGGGTTAGCCTGCTTATCGGCAATAATGGCTACTTCCGAAGGACCAGCGGGCATGTCTATAGCAATCCCATGTTTAGTGACTAGCTGCTTGGCTGCGGTTACATATTGGTTGCCAGGGCCAAATATTTTATACACCGAAGGAATGCTTTCCGTGCCGTATGCCATGGCTGCAACAGCTTGTGCACCGCCTACTTTAAATACTTTGGTGATTCCTACCAAATGTGCCGAATACAAAATAGCAGAGTGGATTTTACCATTCTTACCGGGAGGGGTGCAGAGCACTATTTCTTTGCAACCGGCAATTTTTGCAGGGATGCCGAGCATAAGTACAGATGAAAACAGTGGCGCAGTTCCGCCAGGGATGTACAGCCCAACTTTGTCAATCCCCACACTTTTTCTCCAGCAAAGAACTCCAGGCATGGTCTCTACCTTTTTTACCAATTCCTTTTGTATCAAGTGGAATTTTTCAATGTTGTTTTTTGCCCTTTTTATGGCGGCTATTAGTTCGTTGTCGAGTTGCATTTCTGCACGCTCCATTTCGCTTTTACTTACCTCAAACTCTTCAATAGTTACTTTATCGAACAATTCGGAATATTTGCGGAGGGCAGCGTCACCATTTTCTTTCACATCGGAGAGTACAGGAGCGACCTTTTGTTCTATCTCTGCCAAATCCATCACGGGACGCTTGAGCAGTTCCGCCCAGTCTTTTTTATCAGGGTGTATTATCGTTTGCATATAAGTAAACTATCTTCAGATGAAACATCAAATATAAACCAGCTATACTTTATTAGAAACTTCGGCTGGCAATTATTGGTAACAAGAGTTTTTTTAACAACAGCTCTTGTTTTGTTGAATGGGCGGGCATTTGACCGATCCATAGCTGCAATACACGCAGCAGTCGCCTTCTTGAGGTTTGAGAACTGTTTTGCAGTTTTCACATTCGTAAAAAAACTGGCAGGCGTTCATAGGCATTTCCTCTTCTTTTTGGTAGCCACATTTTGGACAAGTGATGACTGATTTGGTTAGAATTTTCATGCTTACTCTTTTTACTGAGGTCAATACCTAATCCGTATTAAATATAATGCTAACTTATTTACTGAGTTCTTGGATAAAACCAGGCGTAATAGGATCTCCTTTGAAAAAGTTGCCTTTTTTTCCTTGGCTCAGTGCCCACCTATCAATCCAAGAGATACCCCAATCGCCAAACCTCGTAACTTCACTGAGGTAGGCAGGATCGGTAAGCACTTCTGTTTGCGATACAAAAGTATAGCCGTTTTTCTGATAGATTGCGGCTAGTTTACCCAAATAATCTGCATTGAGCAAGCTGGCGTGCACCAGTAAAATGTGCTGTATATTTCGCCCAAGCAAATCGTTGGAAAGCTTTTCGTAAAAGAACAGCTTTTCTTCCATGTACTTCAAATAAGCTTCGCCAATTTGTTTCATCTGCACCGAATCTCCACGCAGGTGAGCGAGCCCATAGGCTTTGGCAAACAAATAATCTTCGTTGTCGATAGTGACTGGGGCTTCTGTGTAGCCGTGTTCTGCCAGAAAGTGTTTTAGCGAGTCGGATTGCCCCTTTCGTTCCCCACTTCTGAGGTAAGGATGTCTGAAGTACTTGTATTCCAAATCGTATTTTGCAGCCAGTTCTTTGGTGATTTTTTCCCCTTTCAGCAGGTCTTTCGTAAAGGTTTCGAAGGGTACTTGGTGGTAGTTGAGGTGGGAAAAAGTGTGGTTTCCCAATTCGTACCCATTTTCTAGCCACAGTTCTAAGAGTTTTACCTGACTTGGGTCGAGCAAGTTGCCGTGATACAGCTTTTTCTCGTTTACATACCCAATTGCTGGGATTTTATATTGGTCAAAAATAGCAACGAGCTTTTGGGTGATTTCCACGTTTAGCTCCTTGTCTAAGCTACGGTAGGTAACAGTAGGAAGATCGTCTACCGTGATGCAAACCTTTTTTTCTTGAGAAAATGCATTAAGGCTAATAAGGGTAACAAAAGCTATGATTATAGTTTTCATCTTCTTGGTTAGGTTACTAGGATTGAAGCTTGAAGATAGTAAAAAAGGCAACCATTCGGCTGCCTTTTTGGAAGTATGATGATGAGTTCTTTACTCGTTACAAAATCATTTTTTCGATAGGAACAACCAAAATGCCTTCTGCTCCAGCTGCTTTTAGTTCTTCTATTTTGTCCCAAAAGTCATTTTCGTCAATTACCGAGTGCATAGAAACCCAGCCTTCGGTAGCTAAAGGCACTAGCGTAGGGCTGCGCATCCCTGGTAAAATGGAGATGATTTTATCTACCGCTTCGCGAGGAGTGTTGAGCAAGATGTATTTAAAGTTCTTAGCTTTTTGTACCGATTTTATTCTGAAGAGTAACTTTTGGAAAAGATCCTCTTTTTCAGGGCTAAGGGTAGGAGGGGCAATCATCACCGCCTCAGATCTGAAAATGACTTCCGCCTCTTTTAAGCCATTGGTAAACAAAGTACTTCCGCTGCTTACCAAATCACAAATTGCTTCAGCCAATCCGATACTTGGTGCAATCTCCACCGAACCGCTGATTTCATGGATATCGGTTTTGATGTTGTTCTCGCTGAGGTAGTCCTCCAAAATATTTGGATAGGAAGTAGCGATGCTTTTTCCTTCAAGGTCTTGTACGCCATTATACGTTTCAGACTTAGGTATGGCAATAGACAAGCGGCATTTTGAGAAACCAAGGCGATGTCGGATACTTACGTCTTTTTGCTTTTCGGCTACTTCGTTTTCCCCTACTATTCCTATATCGGCTATGCCGTCGGCTACGTAGCCTGGGATGTCATCGTCTCTCAAAAACAAAAACTCGATGGGGAAATTGCTGGCGGTAGCCTTGAGTTTTCCTATTCCGTTCGACACACTTACGCCGCACTCTTTGATAAGCTTCATTGAGCCTTCACTGAGGCGACCCGATTTCTGCACTGCAAGTCTTAACATTGGTTCCATTACTTTGTAAAATTTACATGATGACAAATGTTACGCAATAGCCATTTTTTATAGACAAAACAATTCACTAAATGCATGGGAAACAGAGCTGTTTTATCAATAAGTGCCTGCATGCGTAACACGAGGTGATAAGGTGATTGGGACTTTTCCCAATCAGTCTTTCTTCCAAAAAACGGTCGTAAAAATCGGAAGTAGGATTGGTTATTCACAATTTTTCTTGTAAAAAGAAGTCTACCCCCTCATTACACCTGTGTTAACCTCTGAGTTTTACAATAAAAACCCCATAAAACATGACGCTTTTAACATGTAATATGTACCTTTAGATATAATTGGTTTAAAATATAACAATGTGTATATTTGAAATTTAGGCAAATAACATGATCTATCAAGCACCTTTGGATGAGATGAGGATCTACCTTAGATCAATAATTGAAGCAAATACGAATGAAAAAGGCAAGAACTGGCTAGCTGGTCAAGAAGAAAAGCTTGAGTTGGACAGTAGTGAGCGGGCATTATACATGGCTTTTGGTGCAGCTCCCCGCTTTGTGGGAAAGGAAAAATTAGTGCTCACACAAGAGCAGTTGAAAAAAGCGGCTACTTTGAGAAAAGGCTTTGACCCAAATGGATGGACGGTAGATCAAGCTGCGAGGACTTGGATAGTCCTTTCCCTTTCTTATGAAGAAAAATCGACTTATTTGGCTACGCTCGATAAGCTTTTTGAAACTGGAGATGTGCGAGAACAGGCGGCTCTTTATGCTGCGTTGCCCCTTTTGCCACAGCCCGAGTGGCATGTGAAAAGAGCTGCTGAGGGTGTCCGTACCAATATGACCGTAGTATTGGATGCTGTGGCTTTGAACAACCCTTTCCCAGCAGATTATTTTGATGACTTGGCTTGGAACCAACTTGTGCTAAAATCCATTTTTACCGAGCGACCTGTTTACAAAATCTATCATGCAGACGAAAGGGGGAATATTGAACTTTCAAAGATATTGTTAAACTATGCCCACGAACGCTGGGCAGCTAGCAGAGCGGTGACGCCTGAGCTATGGCGGTTTTGCGGGAAATATATGAGTAAAGAAATACTTGCAGACTTAGAGAAAGTACTGGAGAATGGTTCTGAAATAGAGAAAAAAGCAGTGATTTTGACTAGTAAAGATAGCCACCGACCAGAAGCTGCTCTTCTTGCGCTAAAAGAAAAGAAATTAGCCAAAGAACTTGAAGAAAGTGGCTATACTTGGGATGACTTGGGCAGGGAGCTGGAAGCATCGAAGGCAGGCTTGGGAGACGGTGCATACCAACAAGCGGGCAGCGGGTTTGCCCAAACAACTTTGCCAAAGAAATAATATTGGAAGATAGAACAGATAAAAATAAAAAAATGGACGACTCGAATATTCTAGATATTCCAGCAAAATATAAGGAGATAGAAGCAAAGTGTAAGGAAATTGGATTTACGATGCCCTCGGATATGTATGTTGGGACGCTGCTCAAAACGCTGGTTTCGTCTAAACCCAATGGGAATTTTTTGGAACTTGGGACAGGGATTGGGCTTTCGCTGGCATGGATGGAAGAGGGGATGGATGATTTTTCGAAACTAATCACGGTCGATAATGATCCTGAGTTGAGTGGGATTGCCAAGAGTTTTTTTGGGGAAGATGAGCAAATAGAAATTGTTTGTGCTGATGGGACAGAATGGTTAATGACCTACGATGGAGAGCTGTTTGATCTTGTGTTTGCCGATGCTTGGCCAGGTAAATATAGTGAGCTAAACGAGGTGCTAGACGTAGTGAATTTGGGCGGGTTTTATGTAATAGACGATATGCTTCCTCAGCCAAACTGGCCCGAAGGGCATGCCGAAAAAGCTGAAAAGCTAATGGCTGAGTTGGAAGCCAGAAATGATTTGGTTTTAACTAAAATGAATTGGTCAACAGGAGTGGTGGTTTGTGTCAAAATCAGTTGATTGATGTTCTATAGCCACTTTTTTGAAATTTATAAGCAAAATAGATGATTGAAAATATGAAGTTTATCGATTCGCACATACACATGTCGTCCCGCACTACGGACGACTATCAAGCTATGCGTGATGCTGGCATAGTAGCCGTAATTGAGCCTGCTTTTTGGATGGGGCAGCCACGCACCGAAGTAGGTACGTTCAAAGATTATTTTAGCAGCTTGGTTGGTTGGGAACGATTCAGGGCGAGCCAGTTTGGTATAAAGCATTATTGCACTATCGGCATCAACTCTAAGGAGGCGAACAACGAGGTACTTGCCGAGCAGGTGGCGGAGCTTTTGCCTTTGTACATTTACAAAGAGGGTGTAGTAGGAGTGGGCGAGATTGGCTACGATGACCAAACCCCTGCCGAGGATAAGATTTTCCGTTTACAGCTGGACTTGGCGAAGGAAGCTGGGTTGCCAGTGCAAATCCATACGCCGCATAGGGATAAGAAAAACGGTACGTCGAAGTCGATGGATGTGTGCATTGAGCACGGGCTTGAACCAAATATGGTGGTGATTGACCACAATAATGAGGAAACTGTGAAAGAGGTGTTGGATAGAGGCTTTTGGGCGGCATTTACCATTTACCCCAATACCAAAATGGGGAATAAGCGCATGGCGGAAGTGGTGAAGCAATATGGCCCTGAGCGAATCATTGTCGATAGCTCGGCCGATTGGGGGGTGAGCGACCCGTTGGCTGTGCCCAAAACCGCTGCACTGATGGCAGAAATGGGTATTCCCGAAGAACACATCCGCCTGACTTGCTACCAAAATGCCTTGGATGCTTATACGCAAAGTGGGCAGATGGACGAGAGCGATTGGCTAAATTCCGAGCCTATCGATCAGCGAAAGCAGTTTTCTGGTAATACAGTTTTGAGGGGGCAAAAACCGCTGATAGAAGGGGAAGAAGAGTCGAATATTATAGAGTAAAATAGCATCTGAAAAAACACAAAAGGTTGCCATTTTTTTCAAGTTGGCGACCTTTTTTATTGTAATTAAAAATGAAACCATACCTTATTTTGATGCGGCCAGCGAATATAGTGACCGCTATTGCCGATATTTTGTTGGGCTTTGCCGTGGCTATGTTTGTACTGGGAAAAGCTGACGGTTTTGCATGGTGGGAGTTTGCTCGCCATAGTCACGGGTTATGGCATTTGATTTTGGCCACGGTAGGTCTCTATGGAGGAGGAGTGGTATTGAACGATGTATTTGACTATGAGTTAGATAAAAAAGAGCGCCCCGAGCGTCCGCTTCCTTCGGGACAGGTTTCGGTGACGGCTGCTGCTGTTTTTGGGGCTGCTCTACTTGTTTTTGGGGTAGCCGCCGCTAGTTTTGTTTCGGTAGAAAGCGGCATTATTGCTTTTGCAGTAGGAGCGTTGGCGGTTATTTACGATTACTGGGGCAAGCACCAAGACTTTTTAGGTCCAATAAATATGGGTATGTGTCGAGGGGGAAATCTGCTTTTGGGCGTGGGCGTGGTGGCTGGTGCTGTGGCGAGCTATTGGTTTTTAGCCTTTGTTCCCATTTTGTTCATTGCAACCATTACTATGATAAGCCGAGGCGAGGTACATGGAGGAAGTCCTGTGGCACTTCGAGCTGCTGTGGTAATGTATCTGTTAGTAATAGGCTTCATTGCTTCTTTAGGCTTTATGAGTGGCTTCCAGCTCTATTCGGCAATGCCGTTTCTTTTGCTCTTTGCCTATTTTGTTTTCCCCGCCCTGTTCAAAGCTCTGCAAAATCCTTCCCAAGGACCGCTGATAGGCAAGGCAGTAAAAGCTGGAGTTATTTCCCTTATCATTATGGATGCTGCCATAGCGGCTGGTTTTTGTGGTTGGCCATATGGCTTACTTGTGTTGGCGCTGCTGCCTATCTCTATTTTACTGGCAAAAGTCTTTGCAGTTACCTAATAAAGTTAGTCTTTGGATGAACTATTGTATTGCCTTATTGTTAATTTATCATTGCTAAAAGGCGTCTATCGACAAAGGGTATTTGTCTGATTAGATAGGACTAACGGTATAGTTTTACACCAACCCAATAAGGCATGCGATTATTCACGATCAAAAAAAGTCTTCTCTTATATATATTATTTTCATTTTCCTTTGTCTACGGACAGATTGATTATAACAACTTAGAAAACTGGACTTCCCACCCCGAAAAAGAAGACCTTGCCGATCTTGTTCCGCAAGCTGAAGGGTTAAAAAATAACCAGGAAAATGCAGGTGTAGATGTCTTTTATATTCATCCTACTACCTTCATTTTTAGCATGAAGGCAAAAAATGCAAAGATTGACAAGAAAAAGGTAAACAAGCGCACCGATTATGTGACGATGAACCAAGCGAGTGTGTTCAATGGATCTTGCAAAGTGTTTGCCCCTCGGTATCGCCAAGCGTCCATCATTACTTTCTTAAAGAAGCCTAAACAGAAAAGAACAGATATTTTTGATTTGGCTTATGCCGATGTGAAAAAAGCGTTTGAAAACTATTTGACCAACCATAATTATGGGCGACCTATCATAATTGCAGGGCATAGTCAAGGGAGTTATTTGGGCTTGAGACTTTTGAAAGAGTTCTTTGATGGGAAAGAACTTCAAGATCAGTTGATAGCTGCTTATTTGATTGGGAATGCTGCGGCTACTCCAGTTGAGGTGTATGAGGATTATTTCAAAGAATTGAAACCTGCACAAGGACGAGATGATACCGGAGTGGTGGTGACATGGAATACTTACAGTAAAACAGGTGATAAATTGTATTATTTCAACAATGATCTTCTATACTATAACGATGGGTTTCAGTCAAACAAAGGTAAAAAAATGGTATCGATCAATCCACTGAATTGGAAAACAGACACCACATTTGCTGAAAATAATTTGAGCTTGGGTGGGGTGAAGCTTGAAAAGAATGCAAAGAAATATGGCCTGGTCGATCCACAGTTGACAAGTGCGCAACTAGATAATGGTATTTTGAGAATAGAACGTCCTAATGCGAAAGGGTACAAAGTTCCTTTTGATAAGGATTATCACATTTTTGATTACAGTATTTTTTATCTCAATATCCGAAAGAACGTAGCAGATAGGATTGCCGCCTTTTGGGAAACTGAAAGGGGACAAGATGAGCTTCCTACAGGCAAATAAGTTAATCAGGCTTGGAATATATAAAAGTGGAGCTACGGTAAAGTAACTCCACTTTTTTTTGAAAAAAACATTCTTTACTTATCATCCCCACCGCCCAAAATAATAGGCAAACCGTCTTTTCCACCACCAATAATAACTACTTTTGAGTTTTGGGATTTGGCAAGTTCGAGTGTTGATTCGATGCCTTTCCACTTCAAAAGTTTGTCGGAAATCCCTTCCGAAACAATGTCTTGGAAATCTTTAATACCTTGTGCTTCAATTTTCTTCCTTTCTGCTTCTTTTAGCTCTTTTTCCAACCGAAACTCGTATTCTTTAGACTCTTGCTCTTGCTTCAGCTTATTTTCAATAGCCGTTTTGATAGTAGCAGGAAGCACTACGCTTCTGATGAGGATAGCATCTAATAAGATATACTTTTCTTCTACATTTGCTTTGGTCTCATCATAAATTTCTTTTTGGATGATGTCCCTTTTGGTCGAATAAAGTTCTTCAGGGTCGTATTCGCCAATTACCTTCCTTACAGAAGACCTAACCTCTGGGGTGATGATGACATTTTGATAATCCTGCCCAATTTCCTTTTGCATCCTCCCTAAGTCTGCAAGGGTAGGGCGGTAGCGAATTGATACATCTACTATGATGGAAAGACCATTTTTGGAGAGTACCTCCATTTCCATACGCTCTTCTTGTACACGTACGTTGTAGATATACATGGTATTCCATGGAGCTTTGATATGAAAGCCTTCAGAGTAGTACCTATCGGTTACTGTTCCAGAGCCAAATTTCTCGTAGAGCACACCAGCCTGGCCCGATTGGATAGTTACGAATATATTACTTGACAAGAAGAGCAAGAAGATAATAACGATAACACTCGTGGTAATGAGCGGTAAAAAATTTTTATTTTTCATGAGTGATTTTATTTGTTGAATTTCGATAGCATAGCATGATGCTTTATTAGTATAAGAATAAAAAGAAGGATTTTGTTGGGTGAAATTCCCTTTTGATCAAAGCTAGTTAATTATTGACTAAGATGCTTGTTGGTTATTTAAGTGTAGGTGGTTATTATTGGGAAAGAAGAATGATTATTCCCTTAAGATTAAAATAAAAAATAAAAAAAATGAGCAAAGAGGAAAAAGACCAAAATTCAAACCAGATCAATATTGAGCTTTCAGAAGAAGTAGCAGAAGGAGTTTATGCTAATTTAGCGATGATAGCACATTCCAACAGCGAGTTTGTGATCGACTTTATTCGGTTGATGCCAGGAGTGCCTAAGGCAAAGGTGAAGTCAAGAATTATCATCACCCCAGAGCATGCGAAAAGATTGCTCATGGCCCTGAATGATAATGTGCAAAAATACGAGGCTACGTTTGGCTCCATTAAGCGTACAGAAGAAGCTCCTAAGTTTCCCATGAATTTTGGAGGGACAATGGGAGAAGCTTAAGTGGTTTTTGTAAGATCAAAGCATAAAAAAATCCCTCATACCTTGCGGTGTGGGGGATTTTCTTTTTGTGATAAATCCGAGCTTCTTATAAAGCACCTGGCAAACTTGAATAGTTTACTTTGAGGGCATTTGCCTCTCTAAGTTGCTGTCTCACGTCTGTTACAATGCCCATTTTAGCTTCTTTATCTACTTTCAAAGACATTGTGATTTTGTCCTTTTCTGCTTCGTCAAGCTTATCTTTTTCAGATAGCACAAACATTGGAATTTCGTCTGGAGTAAAAAGCGCATCGTTTAGTTGGATACGTGGTTCTTTACCAAACTTATCAACCTCTTTTGGTTTTCCAATATAAATGTAGCTTACTAGCGACTTTTGCTCAAGCTTGGTAAGCTGGGTAGCTGCAGGGAGTTTATTTTCTACCATTAAGGTATTTTCCCTCATTACCGTGGTTACCATGAAGAAGAACAAAAGCATGAAAATGATATCAGGCAAAGCTGAAGTAGGGATTTCTTCACTGGTATTAGTTTTCTTTTTGAATTTAGCCATAGCTTTCAAAAGTTTAAGTTTGTGAAAATATCCGTTACTGAGCGATTTTACTCACATCAGTAGGTTCAGCATCCGATACTTGATAAGGAAAAGCTTTTCTTGCGTCATCGTACATCGCTTCGTCCTCTTCCGAGTTTTTCCTATCGAGTTTCAAATATTCTTCGAGTGTTATGCCTAAGTGCTCTGCTCTCAGTTCGTTATATGCTCTTTTGAGCGCATCAAGAACTGAAATATACATCTCGTAGCTAGTACCACGGTCAGCTTTTAGAGATACTACGGCATCCTTGGGGCTTTCTGACAAGTCAGGATCCTCCCCATTGTTGGTTACAAATCTTTTAACGGCTTCTTTCAACTCTGGTATTTCCATCACTTCCTCTTCCACAAGCATCAAATCGTTTGAATTCAACTGGATGTTGAAAATGTTTCGTTGCTTGAGCTTGATTTCTACACGATCTTCAACTTTTGGTGGCAACTGTACATACAGACCTTTGTCTGATGCGATGGTTGTAGTAACCAAGAAGAAGATGAGCAATAGAAACGCGATGTCTGCCATGGAACCTGAGTTGACCTCTGCACCAGGTCTATTTTTTCCTTTAGGCATAAGTTACTATTTAAAAATTCGTGAAACCTCTGATACAACTATTGCAAGAGCTGCTACTACTAATAGTATATAGAACATAATGAGTACTCCACCAATGGTTTGTGAAATTCCTGCATCTACTCCGAAAGTGGCATATTTTTCTGTTACCTCGTTACCTGCAACAGCATAACCAATAAAGAAGATGACGGCAAGAACGCCTAAACCGATGAATGTTCCAATAATACTACGTGGGTTGTCGAAGGCTTTTATCAACGGCATAACGATTGCAAGTGCCGCAGCTAAAGCGCCTAGGATATAAGCAGCTGGTAATATATAATCTGAAAATATAGCTTCTGCTCCCATTTTTTCTCAATTAAAATGTAATAAAAATTATTTATTTAATCAACTAATTCATTCCCTAAAATAAGGAGTTGACTAGTTTTGGCCTACTTTGTGTTTTACCAACACGTCAACCAATGAGATAGAAGCATCTTCCATGTCGTTTACAATTGAATCTACTTTAGATACACAGTAGTTGTAGAACAACTGAAGAATAATCGCAACGATAAGACCCGCTACAGTAGTCAAAAGTGCTACTTTGATACCACCTGCTACAAGTGAAGGAGAGATATCACCAGCTGCCTCAATTGAATCAAATGCACCGATCATACCAATTACAGTACCCATGAAACCAAGCATTGGGGCAAGTGAGATGAAAAGTGAAATCCATACAAGACCTTTTTCCAAACGACCCATTTCTACAGAACCGTAAGAGATAATTGATTTTTCAACCATTTCGATACCTTCTGAGATACGCATCAAACCTTGTGTGAAGATTGAAGCAACTGGACCTTTTGTAGCTTTAGTTACGTTCAATGCAGCATCAACACCACCTTCAGAGATAGCTTGCTCAACTCTATCAACCAATTTTTTGGTGTTTGTAGTAGCAAGGTTCAAAGAGATGATTCTTTCCAAAGCAATTGCAAGACCAAGGATCAAACAAAGCAATACAGGAGACATAAACCTCCAGTCACCTTCGATGAACTTTTCTTTTACAATCTGGTGGAAAGTAGCTTCTGCTTCTTCTTCAACAACCTCAGCAGAGGCATCTTCTTCAATAGGAGCAGGAGTTTCTGCAACTGCAGTTGAGTCGTCAGCTACAGCAGATGAGTCGACAACTTCTGTTTCAGCAGCTGCATCTTCTTGAGCTAAAGCAGTTGTCGATACACCAAATGCAACTGCGCAGTAAAAAAACAATAATGTGAATAATTTTTTCATAACCAAATTTTTAATTGTTCAATTTTTAATAGACTAACTATAAATACTCACTTACTTACGTGTTAAAAAATAATTCAAATTCAATGGCGGAGAGAAAGGGATTCGAACCCTTGGTACCCTTGATAGAGTACACCCGCTTTCCAGGCGAGCACCTTCAACCACTCGGTCACCTCTCCTATTATTTACGCTTAGATGCCTCGTTCCAAAAATAGCAATTATTCAATTGAAAAAGAAACCCATATTTCTTCAAAAAAACTTCTTAACAATTCTACTTTTGAAATAGTAGTCGCAAATAAATTAATTATCACTCCTTTTTGCAAGTTTTGTAAATGTTAATTTTCTTAATTACAATTGTACTTTATAAGGATGGCTCAAACTTACGAGTATACTGTATTTATAGGGTTATTTCTCCACATAAGGATTTGGCTAACAGTTTTTTAACCTTGCCTAAATCTGAGTAATTCCCAAGTAATACCATTAATTTGGTGACAGCAGCTTCGCTTGTGATGTCGCTTCCGCCTATCACACCCGTATCGCCAAGGTATTTGCTGGTAATATACTTGCCCTGGGTCACGCTACCTCCATCACACTGTGATACATTATAAATGATAATATCACGTGAAATGGCGTCTGACACCAAATCTAAAAACCATTTGTCAGTAGGCGCATTGCCTGAACCGTATGTCTCAAGTACGATTCCCCTCAAGTCGGGTGTTTGCAAAACATGCTTAACATAGCTCTGCGATATACCTGGGAATATTTTGAGGATAAGTACATTAGGGTCTAGTTTGGTAAGGGTGCTAAAGGGTTTGTCGTTGGTCTTTCGTACTGCGGATAAGTTGTAATCTATATGGATGCCGGCTACTGCCAATGGTTGGTAATTAGCCGATTCGAATGCTGTAAAGTTAAAGTTTTGTGCCTTTTTAGATCTATTTCCTCTCAATAATAAATTATCAAAATAAATACAGACTTCGGGGATCAATGCTTTTCCATCTCTCTGTGTAGAAGCAATTTCTAAAGCAGCTATGAGATTGTCCCGAGCATCGGTTCTTGAAGCCCCAATAGGCAGTTGAGCTCCGGTAAAGATGATGGGCTTGCTAAGGTTTTTGGTCATGAAACTGATAGCAGAAGCCGTATAGGCCATGGTATCGGTGCCATGAAGCACTACAAATCCATCATATTCATCGTAGAAATCGTCAATTATTCGTGAAAGTTCTAGCCAATGGTCCAGATTTACATCAGAAGAATCGATGAGTTCTTGAAAGGATAATACCGTGAGTTCGAATTGGAACCTTTTAAGCTCTGGGACTTGCTCTATTATGCGTTCAAAATCAAAAGGGATAAGGCTGCCGCTAGAAGGGTCATGATCCATGCCTATGGTGCCCCCAGTGTAGATCACCAATACTGAGCCGAGCGATTTCCTCCCTAGTGCTGTGTTTATATTTACAGTTTTATAATACCTGTTCATGGTTGCTTTTTGGTTGGGAGAGCAGCTCCCATCGGTTCTTAAATATCTTTGATGTTAAAAAGCTTGACAGTGTTTTCTCTCGTTTTTTGGGCTACTTCCTCCAAAGATACTTTTTTTATCTCAGCTATTCTTTTGGCTATATGTTGAATGTAAGAAGGCTCATTTCTTTTGCCCCTATGTGGAATAGGTGCAAGGTACGGGCTGTCTGTTTCAAGTAGCAGATGGTTGAGGGAAATGGCGGGTAGTACTTTATCAAGTCCTCCATTTTTGAAGGTAGAAACTCCGCCTATGCCTAGGTAAAACCCTGTTTTTATAATCCTTTCGGCATCTTCGACACTGCCTGTAAAGCAATGGACGACTCCTGTGAGGTTTTCATCAGCCAGTTCTTCTAGCAACTCAATGCTTTCTTCCATAGAGTCGCGGGTGTGGATGACAAGTGGTAGTTTATGTTTTTTGGCGAGGCCGGCTTGGACTCGGAAAGCTTCTTTTTGCTGTTCAAAAAAAGTTTTATCCCAATAAAGGTCTAGCCCCATTTCCCCAACTGCCAAAAAATCTTTTTTCCCCAGCCAGTCTTCTACCAAATAAAGCTCTTTCTCAAAGTCTTTCCCTACCGAGCAAGGGTGGAGACCCATCATAGAATAGCACTGGTGAGGGTACTTTTCTTCCAGTTCAAGCATCCTGTCTATAGATGCATGATCTATATTCGGCATTAGTATTTTGTCTATACCAGCATCAAAACTTCTGGCTATCATTTCGTCTACATCATTCTTGAATTTGTCTGAATAGATATGGGCGTGACTATCAATCATGTTCATTTATTTTACTTCTAATTAAAACTCTCTTCTTTTTAAGCTTACAAATTTGTGATGAATTAAGCCCATAAGGAAATCTGCTACAGATTATTTGAAGAAAGGGTAAGTTTGAGAAGGTTTTCTGCAAGGAGTTTGGGAAGGGATGATTGGATAGGCGAAAAGAATTAATCATTTGTTCAAACCTTCAACCATCACCTTATTTGCATATGTATAAGCTGTATTTGTATTTTTGAAATGTCTTTTGCTATGAAATTCTGAACGAAAAAAGTAGAGTTCTGAAACAGAAATACTACTTATTGGTGTTTTAGGTATAGAAATTGGAATAGACTCTATTAGAATCGTTTCTTTAAGAAGTTGTTTAAAGTAAGAGGTTTTGTGGCGAGAATGAGAGGATTTTGTTCTAGGCGATCCGATTTTGACGAGAATAATGGTGATTATTTAAGGAAAAATTGGGGAAGCATAGAGCAAAATCAGCCATTCGTAGCCGAAAGATTTTACTTTAGACAACATCTAAGTATAAAATGTAATTTAAAACATATTTTAAGTAGAATGAAAAGGTGGTTTATATATTTATTGGCAATTGTGGGAATAGCCCTTGTGGCTTCCAAAACTGCTGATAGGTTCAAGTTTAGAAATTTGAAAAATAGCAATTTCGCTACGGGCGAACGCTATAAGTACTTGGCTCATTATAGTTTTTTGAACGCTGGGGAAGCAGTCATTACTATGGACAATGATATCCATACGGTGAATAATCGCCCTTGCTACAAAGTAGACGTAGAAGGCAAGTCAATTGGTACTTTTGGCTTGTTCATGACCATCAACGACTTGTGGAGGTCTTATGTAGATACCGCAGCTGTGACTACCCATGAGTTTTACCGTAACATAGAGGAGGGTAAATATAAACTAGAGGAAACCACCAAATTTGATCACCATGCTGGGAAAGGAAAACTAAAGCAGGTGAAGGGTGATCACAAGGAGGATGAAGAATTTGAATTCCCAGAGTATCCCCAAGATATCATTAGCGGATATTACTATCTCCGTACCATTGAGTATGACAATATGGAAGCGGGTGAAATAGTAAAAATGAATGCGGTGTATGAAGATACTGTGTACAATTTTCAAATAAAGTATTTAGGAAAGGAAGTGGTAAAGACAAAATTCGGGAAAATAAATGCCTTTGCTATGTCTCCTATCATGCCTGACAACGACTTGTTCGACGGAGGTGATTCCATTACTTTTTGGGTTTCAGATGATGAGAATAGAGTTCCTTTAAAAATTAGGGCCAAGATGTTTGTCGGGGCTGTTGAAGTGGAGTTGATCGAATATTCTGGAACGAAAGGAGAGTTCAACTTTGCAGATAGTGATTGACAAAAGAAAGATCAAACTATATAAAAGTAAAAACCTTATCACTAGCGGATAAGGTTTTTTTGTTGATGTAACTCTAAATGTAATTTGCCTCTGCTAGATGTAATATGTGTTTGGTAATATTTGGATAAGGTAAAAGGTGTAATCTGTTTCAATGGTTACCTAGCAGTGCCTAATTGAATAGTCGCGATTGTTTGTATAAGTAACGAGTGCAAATAACTATTGTTTGTTTGAATATTGCAATTTATTTGTAATGTATTTTGTAAATGGTAACATTTTACTTTTTGTATTTATTATTGTTTTATAAGCGTTTGTGTTTTGTTTATAGTAGTAGTTTTGTTGTAAAAGTGAATAAAAATGTATAAATAATACAAAAATCACTTCGTTTGCTTGCTGTTTCCACAAGCCAAAGGTTGGTATGTTGATAATTTTGAATTTCACTTCTGTTGCTTATTCTGCCCAACAACAGTTTTCCCTTTAGGTTTTGGTGTAAGGTTTTTAAGTAAAAAAAGTATAGTTTTTCCCAATTCGTTTTTCTCAGGCTACCTTTGCCTAAGCAGTCCGCTAAGGCAAGGTGCTTTGTAGGGCTTAATTTAAATAGATGTAAATCAAATTATTCATAACGCTATATGTTAAAGTTTTTAAGTAAAATTGGTTTTTGGATTTTTGGGTGGAAACTAGGCAAGTATGATTTTGAGTCGGTCAATAGGTGTGTGATGATTGCTGCTCCTCATACAAGTAACTGGGACCTTTATTTTGCAAGGTGTGCCTTTTTCTTAATGGGCATTCCACTTCGTTTCACTATCAAAAAAGAGTGGTTCAAGTTTCCTGCTAACTTGCTCATTGGGCCATTGGGAGGGATAGCAATTGACCGAAGCCCTAAGCCAGGTCTCACACGTAAGCGTAGCATGGTAGATGCTATGGCTGATCTTTTTGAGGAAAATGAAGAGCTTTCAGTGATGGTTACTCCAGAGGGGACAAGGTCTAAGGTGACAAGGTGGAGGTCAGGGTTTTATAATGTAGCTGTAAAGGCAGGCGTCCCCATCGGCTTAGGGTATTTGGATTATAAAAACAAGGTGGCTGGCGTAGGGAAAATGGTCTACCCCACAGGAGATTTTAAGGCTGATATGAAAATCATCAACGATTTTTATAAAGACATAGAAGGAAAGCACCCGGAGAAGTTTAGTTTACACCAAATCAAAGAATAGTAAACTGTTAGTTCATTTTTTCTTAACTTCAATACAGTTTTTTTGAGAGCATAATTATTTGCAATGGCATTTATAAAACATAAAAAAGTAGCGCTTCCCGTAAGTGAGAACTTGAAATATTACTTGGCGAAGCATAACCGCTATTTGGCAGTCCCCATTCACTATTCGGATTTACTGCGCTATTCAAATGCCATTCCACTATACGATGCAGAGGGGGAAGATACTTTGTGGAAGACCGTGTATTATGGTCAAAGTGATATGACCGGGATTTATGATAGCCTACGGGAGATTTATGCGCTGCTCAATGCTGCTGGAGACTTATCAGTAATGAAGCATCTTTATATCGATAGGGTGGACTTGTGTTCGTACGGGAATTCCAAACCTTTCCGAGTCCGCGTGGTCAATGAGATCAATGATAATTTCGATTATTTTTATGTTAAAAGTGCCGATGCCTCCAGGGTTTATGGATTGGAGTTTGAAGATTTGCTTTCCCCCAATCGGGTGAGCTATTTGGTGCATGAGCAGACTTTGGTAGAAGAGCATATCGCAGGTGTGCCAGCCGATATTTTCATCCAGCATTACCTCAACGATGAGAAAATTAGCAAAATCAGGGTAGGGAAGGAGTTTGTGAAGTTTAACGAGCGTTGCTTCATCCGGCTTTTGGGCGATATGCATTCCAGCAACTTTGTGGTAAATATCATGCCTGACTTTGAGGAAACAAGTTACCGATTGCGAGCTATCGATTTTGATCAGCAGTCGTATGAAGGTCATCGGTCGGTGTACATGCCCCAGTATTTTAAGCAGAACAACGCCATTATTCAGATGGGGATAGAAGCGATGACACCAGAGACGGTAAAGCAGTACCAGAAGGAGGAACGGTCACTTATAGCCAATAGGATTAAGGCTTCTTATAGTAAAATAAAATCGTTGGTAGGTTCAATGAAGCAAGACCACCTTGCCCCTCCAGAAAATGTAGTCACCCTTAAAACGGAGCTAGCAGAGTATTATCACGACAAACGTTTCATCCAGTGCAAATCTATGGGTGATATTATGGAAAGAAGCCTGAGTTTATTGTTGGAATAAAAGTAAAGCCCTGCCTTTATAGATTGGCAGGGCTGAAAAATGTTCCTCTGTTGTTTTTAATAACCGCTATCTTGAGTGGCAGAAGCTTTGGGCTTTTCGCCTAAAAGCTCGCCTATAATAGCTGCTGTTGCCGTAGCTCCTATTCGGGTTGCTCCTAGCTCAATTGCTTTTCTGGTGGCTTCTAATGTGCGTAGGCCGCCCGAAGCCTTTACACCTACTTCTGGAGCAGCATGCTTACGCATCAATCTCAAGTCATCTTCGGTAGCTCCTACATAAGAATATTTCCCATCTTTTCCTTTGGCAAAACCAAAGCCAGTTGATGTCTTTACATACTCTACCTTGTTTTTGCTGCAAAGCTCACAAAGCTTTATTTTGTCCTCGTTCTTGGTGACATAATCAGTCTCAAAAATCACTTTAAGGATAGCATTGTGCTTTTTGGTTATGGCAGAAATGGCGGCAATTTCGGAATCTATGTAGTTCCAGTCTCCTTGCAAGGCTTTTCCAATGTTGATTACCATATCGATTTCGGTTGCCCCTTCTTCAATTGCTTTCTTTGTTTCAAAAACCTTTACTTCTATAGTGTTACTTCCATGCGGAAACCCAATTACTGTACAAACGGGAATGTTAGTTCCTTCCAATATTTCTGCAGCAAGTTTTACCGCATAAGGCTTGATGCATACAGAGGCAACATCGTATTGTTTAGCAACTTTCAACCCTTCTCTCAGGTCTTCGTCCGTCATGGTGGGGTGTAGGAGCGAGTGATCTATCATTTTTGCAATTTTTTTGGCTTCGTCCATTGGTGTTTTGGTTTTTGTGTAAAAAACAGATTCGATATGTTTTCAGTGCCCTTGCAAACATATCGAATCTGTTTTGGGCTTACAAATATGAATTTGGGTAGTATGGAAATACAAAAAGACTCGGAGTAAAACCCCGAGCCTTTCTACCTCTCTAACTTAAAACACTCATTGTATTCTGCTATAAAACTTTACTTTTTCTCTCTTGCTTGTTACAAATATGTGCGCAATGCAGGTTTAGGCATATTCTAAACTGGTGAGCAGGAATTTTTTCTGATGAATAGGGATGAAAGGGGGATGAAACAAAATAAGAGTGGGCACTCATTTATAAATAAAACAGCATCGAGAGGGGAGTCACGATGCCGTTTTGAGTAAATTTGAATTTCGGTTTTTTAATAAAGAGTATCCATCATGTATACATATTGATTTTGGTTAATAGCCCATTGCGGTAGCATCACCTGTTCTCTTGTTGTCTGCCGCTCCTTCTAGGCTACCATCTGGTCGTACAAGAATAGCCTCTGTTCTGCCAAGTTGGGAGGTGAACCTTAGGGCATGTCCTTTCTCCCTCAGCTCATTGGCTACAAGGCTGTCAATCGCACCTTCTTCCACTACAATCCTGTCGGGAAGCCATTGAGAGTGCACTTTTTTTGCATCAACGGCTTCTTGCATAGTCATTTCAAAATCAATTACATTCACTATATTTTCATAAATGACATTGATAATAGTGGATCCGCCCGGTGTGCCTAATACCAAGTATAATTCTCCATTTTTTTCGACAATCGTAGGGCTCATGCTGCTGAGCATTCTTTTTCCAGGAGCTATCGCATTTGCCTCTCCTCCGACCAACCCAAAGATATTAGGGAAACCAGGCTTCAGGCTGAAGTTATTCATCTCGTTGTTGAGGAAAAAACCTGCTCCATCCACCATCACTTTATTTCCAAAATATGCAACCAAGGTGGTAGTGATAGAAACAGCATTGCCTTCTTTATCTACAATAGAGAAATGAGTCGTTTCAAGGCTTTCTATCTTATCGACCTTTCCTGCTTTAATTTCCTCTGAAGGAGTAGCTTTGTTCAGGTCGATGTTTTCATTTCTTGAGGCGATATATTTATCATCTAAGAGCATGTCGATTGGTACATCATAATATGCTAGGTCGCCCATGTATTCAGCCCTATCTGCATAAGACCTTCTTTGTAGCTCGGTCATAATGTGGATAGTCTGAGCAGAGTTGTGCCCTAAGCCCTTGAAGTCGTAAGCATTGGACCCTTTTAAAAGTTGGGCAATGATGATCCCGCCACTAGAGGAAGGCGGCATGGAGATTATATTAAAACTATCACGGTAGTTGGCTTCAATAGCCTCCCGCCAGACAGATGTATACTCCTCAAGGTCTTTATGAGTGATGATGCCCCCTCCTTCTTGCATCTCTTCTACCAGTAAATCTGCTGTTTTTCCTTTATAAAAACCGTCCTTTCCCTCATCCCGTATTCTTTTTAAGGTCTCAGCTAGGTCTTGTTGGACTAATTTCTCTCCTGCTGTCCAAGTAGAATCTTTAATGAACACCATATCAGGATCATTCCATTCTTTGAACTTTTCCATGGCATTGTTAAAAGTAGAGACATCATATTCGGATGTTACAAACCCTTTTTCTGCCAAATTTATCGCCGGTTGTATCAAGTCCTTAAAAGGCAAATTGCCAAACTTTTTGTAGATCTGATCCATGCCATCGACCGTTCCAGGGGTGCATGCTGCCAAATGTCCGTAGAGTGCCTTGCTGTTTAAAACGGAGTCGTTTTCATCTAGAAACATGTCCCTGAATGCTGCCGATGGAGCCGATTCTCTAAAGTCTAATGCGCCTTTTTCCCCATTAGCAGTTCTGTAAACCATATAGCCACCCCCACCAAGGTTTCCAGCTTTAGGCAATACAACGGCAAGTGCATATTTGACTGCAATGGCGGCATCAAAAGCAGAGCCGCCGTTTTTGAGTACCTCCAGACCTACTTTGGTTGCCAGCGGGTGGGCAGTGACAACCATTCCATTTGCGGCAACCTCGCCTTCATTAGGCTTTTTGGCAATTTTGAGTTCTTTTAGGTCAATTTGGTCTTCTCGTTTAGTTTTTTCTTGGCAAGAGATAAGAAAAACCATGCATAACCCAATAACCAATACATTTGAAAATTTAGACATAAGTTTATGTTGACTGATGAAAAGAATGAGAAATACGTTCATAGTCCTTACCTGTTTGGTAAAGGTCTCAGCGTTGTTTTCTATTGGTAATGGAAGGGTTTGAAAGCTTATATGTCCTATTTGTAAGGATGCTTCCAGGTTGTTTAATTAAGATGTAATGGGGAAGGATGAGGTTTTTACGTGGGTAAATCTATCATTAATTCTATTGAATAGAAGAAATTATTGTAGAATTATAAGGGAGTCTATCTTCTTTGTTTTTTTACGTTCTTACTATCAAGCGGCGTAATCCAAAAGAACAGGTTAGAGCGATTTTGGGAAAATAGTGAAACCGAAAGGATATAAAAAAAGCCCAACATTTCTGTTGGGCTTGTGATCCCGCTGGGGCTCGAACCCAGGACCCTCTCCTTAAAAGGGAGATGCTCTACCAGCTGAGCTACGGAATCTAATTTCTTTGTTCTGGTCGACTTACTATTTAGTGCTCACGAGAAGAGTCGAACTTCCACGGGATTGCTCCCACCACCCCCTCAAGATGGCGTGTCTACCAATTCCACCACGTGAGCAAAATCTGTGATCCCGCTGGGGCTCGAACCCAGGACCCTCTCCTTAAAAGGGAGATGCTCTACCAGCTGAGCTACGGAATCATTATATTTGCAAATGACTGGCTGTTTCCCCTTATTTGCGGATGCAAAGGTAGTATAATAAAAAAACAATGCAAATGGATGGCTGTAAAAAACTGTATTTTTTAATAACACTCTTGATGACATGTCTGAGCATGAGCGTTTTAGCAAGCTCAACTTCTAAAGAATTAATTGATGAAGGAGACTCGCTTTTTCAGAAAGGCAATTACACAGAAGCATTTTCAGTGTACGATCAATTGCTCAAGGCGAACTATTATTCCCCACAGATGCTTTTGAAAATGGCATATGTGAAAGAGGCTTTAGGTGATTATACTAACACGCTGTATTATCTTAATCTTTATTACATGTACAGTGCAGACAATAGGGCTCTCACAAAAATGGAAGAGTTGGCTTCGGCTTATGACCTCAAAGGTTACAAACTCAACGACGGAGAGCGTTTTTTGTCGTTTTACTACAAAAGTTTTAAGGAAATAAATATTGGGGCTATCATTGTGTTTTTGGTAATACTCGGCTTTCTCATCAAAAACAAAATCCGTAAGCACAACTATCTCTTGCCCGCATTCTCGTTGTTGATCTTGATGGGCTTTTTCTTTTTCCTCAACAATTTTGCAGTCAACGGCAATAAGGGTATCGTGAGCAATGACGAAACCTTCCTCATGGATGCCCCATCGGCAGGTGCTCGTGTAGTGGAAAAGATCAAAAAAGGGCATCGCCTAAAAGTGATTGATGAGAAGGATATTTGGTACAAAGTAGCTTGGGACGAAGAAGAAGCTTTTGTACGTAAGCACAATATGAAGATTGTCCATTAGAACAACTTTTACAAAAGAGAAAGGGTGGAATAATTTCCACCCTTTCTCTTGATTTAAACAGCGATTTTTCTTTGGTCAATTACGTATTGTGCTAACACTCAATCACGTTTACAGGCAACTGCAAAGCCAATCCTCCTTCTGAAGTTTCCTTGTATTTGCTATTCATATCCTGTGCAGTTTGCCACATGGTACTAATCACCGCATCTAAGGTGACTTTTGCCTTGCCAGGGTCGCTTTCCAAAGCAATTTGGCTTGCAGTAATGGCTTTTATTGCACCCATGGTGTTGCGCTCTATGCAGGGGATCTGCACCAAGCCGCCTATTGGGTCGCAAGTAAGCCCTAAATGATGTTCCATGGCAATTTCAGCAGCCATCAGTACTTGGGCAGGAGAGCCGCCTAGGGCTTCGGTAAGTCCGCCTGCTGCCATAGCCGAAGAAACACCTATTTCCGCTTGGCAACCACCCATAGCAGCCGAAATAGTTGATCCTTTTTTGAAAATACTTCCTAGTTCCCCAGCGGTGAGAATGAATTTATGTAAAGACTCCTCCTTGTCCCCTTCTTCGCAAAAGCACATGAGGTAATGCAGTACGGCAGGGATTACGCCCGCAGCCCCGTTGGTAGGAGCTGTTACCACTCTTCCAAAAGCAGCGTTTTCCTCGTTTACCGCAAGGGCAAAACAACTTACCCATTTGAGGATGGTTTTAAAGTCTTGGCTACATGTTTTTATGCTAGAAAGCCATTCTTCTTCATTGTTGTAGTCTTTTCCTGCCAAAAGTTTTTTGCTCATTTGGGCAGCTCTTCTGGAGACGCTTAGCCCACCAGGCAACTCGCCTTCTGCATGGCAGCCTCTGAACACACAGGCTTTCATTACTTCCCAAATCTGATCTATTGCATGTTTTACTTCCTCCTCGCTTCGCCAATTGAGTTCATTTTCCAGCACTACTTCCCAAATGTCTTTGCCACCCTCTTTGCACCACTGCAAAAGCTCGGAAGCCTTGGTGACAGGGAACTTGATTTTTCGCTGGAGAATTTCAGGGGGCTCGCCTTCTTTTACCACAAAGCCACCGCCTACCGAGTAGTAAATTTCTTCAAAGGTATTTCCATCAGAAAGCTTGAAACAGAATTTCAGTGCATTGGAGTGGTAGGGTAGGACGGTCTCTCCTGCAAATATGATTTGGCTTGCTGGATCGAAATCTATTTTCCTCTCCCCATTCAGAAGTAAAATTTTGTTTTTCCGAATAGCTCCTACGGTGGAGACTATTTTTTCCACATCTATGGTTACAGGGTCTTCGCCGCTCAAACCTAGCATAATGGACATGCCCGTGCCGTGCCCCTTGCCAGTCTTTGCCAAAGAACCATATAGCTCAATTTCTATCTCTTGTACTTCATCTAGCTGGTGAGCTTTCAGAAATCCGTCCAGAAATCGTTGGGCGGCACGCCAAGGACCCATAGTATGGGAGCTGGATGGACCAACCCCAATTTTAAAAATATCAAATACGCTGATTTGCTCCATTTTTTTGTGGCTGTGTGTCAGTTTATTAAATGTATTTATTGGTTTTTTTATCGGAGGTTGTTGCAAATATAAAATTAACTTATCTATATTTGCACTCCAATTAAACAGAACGGCACATTAGTGCTGCCAAATGTTTAAGGAAAGCATCTAACAGGAGCAGTAGTTCAGCTGGTTAGAATACCTGCCTGTCACGCAGGGGGTCGCGGGTTCGAGTCCCGTCTGTTCCGCAAGATGAGTCTAAAATAGAAATATTTTAGAATATATATTTATACTGTTTTTGTGATAGATTTTATTTAGATCAAAAGTAGTATTTCCGGTTAGGAGCAGTAGTTCAGCTGGTTAGAATACCTGCCTGTCACGCAGGGGGTCGCGGGTTCGAGTCCCGTCTGTTCCGCATAAAACCAGAAGCCTTCATGTATTTCATGAGGGCTTTTTTTGTGTACCAACTCAAAAGAATAAACCATTCATTTTTCAAGACTGTACGGATGCCTACCTGCCTGTCACGCAGGGGGTCGCGGGCTTGGGCAGCCCCGATCGAGTCCCGTCTGTTCCGCATAAAACTAGAAGCCTTCATGTATTTCATGAGGGCTTCTAGTTTTATGCGGAACAGACGGTAAGAAAAAGTAGAATCAAGGATAATGCGAATATTTTCTTTTCTGAGGCAGCCAATTATCCCAACAATTTTCCCCAAACCAATAGCCATACAAAGCTGCCCCAGTTTTTTTCTATGTGGACTTGGAGCTTGTCGAGGGCTATTTTCATTTGGGCGGCAACGGTTTTTTTGGAGATGCCGAGTTCCTTGCCTATTTGCTCGTAGTTCATTTCTGTATTTTGGCGCAGTTGGAAAATGATTCGGCACTTTTCGGGAAGTTTGTCTACACCAGCGGCTATTATTTTT
This sequence comes from Flammeovirgaceae bacterium SG7u.111, assembly GCA_034044135.1. Lineage (NCBI taxonomy): Bacteria > Pseudomonadati > Bacteroidota > Cytophagia > Cytophagales > Flammeovirgaceae > Flammeovirgaceae bacterium SG7u.111. The sequence goes on from CP139021.1 coordinate 1,366,297, forward strand.
TCAAGCTCTTTGTGGGTAAGCTCATCGGCGGTAGCCTCGGCTGAGGGATGGACGGTCAGGTCAAAATCGGTGCTGCTGGTCTGCTTGGCATATCGGCTTTTGAGGTAATTGAGCGAACGGTTTTTTACTGCTACAAAAAGGTAGTTTTGAAACGAACCTTTAACGTTCAACTTTTTTCTGCTTTGCCAAATGCTCATAAAAGTGTCGTGCACCAGCTCTTCAGCAATAGGCTCGGACTGCACATAGCGGAGGGAATGGCGACACAGTTCGGTGTAATGTGATTTGAACAGGAACTCAAAGGCCGCTTCATCGCCTTTGGCAATCAATTTTTTTAAAACTTCTTCGGAATAATGCGGTTTGTTTTTAGACATTTGCCCTTTGAAATATAATAGCCTTAAAAATATGCAAACTTTCAATAGTCGCCTATTCTTTTTTTACCTCTGGTTGGGAAAGATTATCAATGGAAGAAAACAACAACCTATAGCGGAAAGAAGAAAAAGTGTGGACTCCGTGAAGCCAGACACAGCTCTGGAAGGGGCTTACAAGTTGGAAAAAGTGTCTGCCAAAGGGCTATTGTGCTACTGGATTAAGCCCGAGGAAGTTGAGGGAAACCGTGTGGTATTTTACTTACACGGGGGAGGCTATAATTCCGGTTCGTTTTATTCCCACCAAAACCTTGTGGGCTGGTTAGGGAAATTCAGCAAAGCACAGGTGCTTTTTCCCGAGTATCGTTTAGCACCAGAGTATCCTTTTCCTACTGCTATAGAAGATGCGCTCAGTGCGTACGAGTGGCTACTGAAACAGCATCCCGATAAGGAAATAGTGCTGGCTGGCGATTCGGCCGGTGGTGGCTTGGCTATGGCGATGTTGCTTGCCGCAAGGGAAGAAAACCTGCCTATGCCCAAGGCAATGTACCTAATGGCACCTTGGGCGGACCTTACCATGTCGGAGCCAGATATTGCTGCTTACAGGTGGAAAGATCCTATACTGACCGTAAAAGGGCTTGCCCAAAGCGCAAAGCAATATGCTGCTGGAAATAACTTGAAACTCCCCTTTATTTCCCCCTACTTTGGCGAATACGATGGCTTTCCACCTACGCTCATTCAAGTAGGGACACACGACTTATTCTTGCCCGAGTGCCGAACCATCAAAGCCAAGCTTGATAAAAAAGGAATCCCTTGTGAAATGAACGTATGGCCGGGCATGGTACACGGATGGCAAGTACACACAAGTAAATTTCCTGAAGCAAAAGCTGCCCTTCAAAAAGGTGCTGATTTCCTATTGAAGTATTTTAGTTAGTCCTTTTTACCAATCCATTTTTCCTTCAGGTCTTCGGGAATCTGAAAATTAGCTCCTTTGTAATTGTTGAAGTAATTGACCATCCCAATGGTCAGTTGGAAAGAGAAATTATTTAGCACAACTTCCAAGCTGTTGTTGCGGTCTTCTAGGCGCTCGCTAAGCTTGAAAATTACTTTGAGGAAATGGGGCATGAGCCTGCTAAGGCAACCCGCATTGGTTTGTACCCCTAGCATATTTGCAGTTTCGTCCCCTACCAAAAAGCGGATGAGCATTTCTGGAGTATCGTCGAGCCGTTCCCTAGGGATGGTAGCTTCCGCAAATTCTATGAGGGCTTTGGTGAGCATCTTCCCTCCGTCCGATGCTCCCGATTGTCTTTCTAATATCTGATCGAGCAGAAAGCGGGCTTCATCTACCGTATTTGGAAATAGCGATTTGCTCACGCCCAAGAGGTAGCCGATCACGTTCCATGTATGCACATAAGCCTGTTCTTCCTCGGGTTTCAATTGGATACCAAACTGCCGCAGCCCATCCAAAATAGCTATGCCGAAGGTCATCAGGGTCACGCCCAAATCTTCTTGGTTGATAGGCTTGCCAAATTTTTGCTCATCCCATCCTTTTATACTTACAAAATGTCTGACCGAAGCATGGATAAGCCGTACTTTTTGAATGCTTTTTATCCCTTTTCCGCCAGGTTCTAAGTTTCCTTGGCAAAGTACGTCTAGTAAAAACTGTCCTGTTTCGGCAACCCTTCGGGCAAATACATTTAAGTTGATCTCCGAATGGGCAAGCCTTCCTGTGCTGATGAGTACCTCAGCACCATTTTTACAAGAATAAAGAAGGGGCAGAGATTTGTAATAAAGCAACAGGAGCATAGCAGGTCCATAGTCCACAAACATTTCTTGTGCTCTGGCTATTTGTTTGGTATTCGCCCATGGGGGAAGTTCGGCACTGGCTTCAAAGTAGCTCGTAAGCACTGGGGGAAGGTCTTCAATAGGGGTTTCTATTTGCCTGATTAGCTTGTTGAAAAGGTCTTTTGTGGCTTGTTTCCCGTTTTCGGCCACCAAAGCAGCTATGGCATTGTCGGCAAGCGGGTCGGTTTGAAGCCGTTTAGCATCAAAAAAGGAAGAATCTGTCCAATAGGTAGATTTACTCATAGTTGTTTGTAGGATTCAATGGTTTGTGTGTCGGTAATTTCTAAGCACTAGCGCTATTTTAATAAAAAAACTTGGCTTTGATAAGCAATTCTTTATTCAACCATAAGCATGCTTATTTTTTGTCAAACACTTATTTATAGACAAAATACCAAATCATTGGCGCATTTTCAATAAAGAGTACAATTTGGGTATAAATATTAAAAGTGCTTTCTTGTAGCTAAGTGCAAAAAGGGAAGGTGTTGGTCAAGTTGCGCTTTGGAGCAGGTTTTTTTTTGTAAGAAAATTCAACTCATATGCTCAAAAAGCTCAACTGGAAATATGCCGTGGGCGAAGTCCTAATTGTAATTATTGGCCTGACAATCGCCTTTAGCCTCAACAGGTGGAACGAAAACAGGAAAGATGCAACGCTGGAAAGGGAATACCTACAAAATATGCTGATTGACCTTGAAAACGAAGCCACTGAGCTGGGGGAAAACAGATCGCAGTACGAAAGGTACACGGCACTAGCCCAACAAATAATCCAACATACCTCGGCACAACTTCCCCGCAGAGATACGGTGGTTTTTAAGGTATTTGAAATTGCCAAAGCCATAGATTTCCTCCACCAAAATACTACCTACCAGACCTTGGTAAATTCTGGCGACTTCAAGCTGATAAAGGATTTTACCTTACGAAGAAAAGTTGAAGAACATTATGCGCTCTATGCTTTTGTAGATCAGGAGTATTCGAGGCAGCATAAAATTCACGAAAAGTATTTGGCTGATTTTTTTATCTACAAAATGGATTATGCGGAAATGGGGAAGGGGGATTTTAACTTTTTTGACGACAAGGTTTTTTCCAACATCATCCGAAGCCTTCACGGTACGTATGGAATAGCCATAAAAGCCACTGACCAGCTAATGGAGAGCAATAATGAGTTAGCAAAGAATTGGAAGGGCATTTGTGAATGGGGGAGAGCTATGCATTGTGTGGAGTTTTGAGAAAGCTGTCTTTCCGAACCAGCACATAGCCAAATTTACATTTTGAAATTTTTCCTAAAACTTAATGATTTTTCGGGGTGGAAGTTTGATCCCCCTGACAACTTACAAACTTTTAAAATATAGCTGACTCCGTATTACGTTTAGAACTTGTTCGCTGCTGCCATTTCTATGTTTTTTCTATTTCTAATACGAACTTTGTTCTTGGTAAATAACTAATTCTTATTGAATCATCTTTTTTAATTCCAGGATAAATTTTATCCCTATGTACAAAAATCGATTTTGGTTTAAAGTTTGGGTTAGTTAACTGTAGCCTTAAGTCAGATTTGTATTTTTTGATATTTTTAATTTTTGTCTCTATGACAATCTTTTTCCTGTTTTTATAATCAGCATTCTTCCTTGTCATAAAAATAAGCACTGGAAGCCCTATTAACCCGAAGGAAATCGACGCACCCCAAATAATCGAATTCAAATATGTCATTGAGTCAATTAAATATTCTCCATTTCTGTTTGGAGTAACGGAAATAATAAGAATCATTACAATAACTATCAATATTACCTTTCTATCTTTTCTTTTAATTTCGCTAATCAACTGTTCATCTTTATAACCGAAGGGCTTCTCATTAAAAGTTTCTTTAAAATTCATATTCTTTCAATTTATAAAACGTTCTTTTCTCGAGTCGTTCTTTATTGGCTGAAACACAACGGTCTGGCTAAAATGTAGTGTAGCGGTTAGATATGCATTTTAGCTCTTGTTGTAGCGTGTTTTTATATCTTAAATCTATATTTCATAACAAATTCTGTCCATTCCTTCCCCAAGTCTCCAATCATCTTATTTTCCTTTGTGCTTAGATGTCCATGTAATTCATTGAAGGGTAGTATTATACCTGCAATTTTACTATTGGATTTGTCAATTATTATAGAGCTGTATGGAATATCACTTTTAGCCCATGGAATCTCAAATATTATAAGTTCAAATCGTCCCTTTTCAATCTTCTTATGAATTACTAACTTATCAATCGAGTTTTCACTCTTTTCCAATTTCTGAATTAGTTTCGTTGTGATAGGAAAGTAATTGATTGTTTTATTCTTTGGCTGCCATAGTAGATTTTGCACGACACCCTTATCTCCTTTTTCCAATTCAGAAATCAAAATTGAATAATCAATATTATATTTCTTTTTAAATAGACCCATTGCTCTATAACATTTGTATGCCACCATAGTCCCTGATACCCGCCATATTTGGGTGGGCATCACCACTGTCATTTTTCTTATGGGCTGATTTTCTGTTTCATGTTCAAAAAGGAATTAAACACAGCATAAATCTACAAAAGAAACAGGGAGAATGGTTGTGTCAGGCACAAAAAAAAGTCCCAGCTTCCACTGGGACTTTCTATGTATTCTTAACTTATTTTTTCCTTAGCAAGGAACTTTTGTAGGCTCTAGTTCTAAGTTCATCAACTCAGCTTCTAAGCTCTCTAGGTCGTTGTAAATACCTGTTTTCACTTCTTCAAACCAATCTTTGCATTCGCCGAAAAGCTCTTTGTAATAAGCTATTCCTGCTTGAAGGTTTTTCTGGAAGTTTACAAAGTACTTCAATTCCTTTGGAGTCAATTCTTCTTCCACGTCGGCCAACTTGTCTTTCAAGTAGTTGATGTACAATTTCAACTCTTTCATGAACATGTTGGGGCGCTCGCGAGAGATGATGTTCAACCTTCCGTAGATATGCCCAACCATTTCTTGAAGGGTAACGGTTTTATTGAAACTAGCCAAGTTTGGTCCAGGACAAACTGAAACACCAGGTCCTTCTCTTTTTGTGTCTATGTTGTTCACCAAAAGCGAACCTGTTCCCAAACCAACACATATACAAGACTTCTCAACTATCTTGTCGTATGCTTTTTTGTATTTTTCAGGAGTTAGCTCTTGTTCATCCAATTTCTTGATTTTCAAGTGCTGGTACTGGCGAGATGCCACGCAAATAGGCTTTTCGGTAAACTCCTTGTTGATCTCCACATTTTTGTTGGGGCAAGAGCTTCCCGGACGACCTTTGTCAATCATCTTTTGTTTCTCTATATCCCTTGAGTTTCCTCTCAAATTATTGAAAGGAACCCCTAGTGGGGAAATTCCACTCAAGTACAAGTCTTCCTCTTTTGCTTCTTTTAGTAAGCCGCGAGTATAACCGTCTACATCTACTACTTCGGGCACTAGCAAGAAAGGAGAACCCCATCCTACAGCATCCAACCCGTATTTTTCCATCAAAAACTCATGCTCTTCGCTAGTTCCTACACCGCCTTGTGCAGTTATTTTGATAGCAGGAGCTTCGGCAGGAACTATCCTGTCTTTAGAGCCAAGTGCTTTTGAATAGATTTCGTACGTAGTATTTTTCAGTTCCGTTCTTTTGCCTTTGAACTCTTCCAAGATTGGTCCCATAAGGAAACCATCCGTGGCGAAGGCGTGGCCACCGCAGTTCAAGCCAGATTCTACTCTGTATTCCGAAACCCAAATTCCTTTCTTGGCCAAGAATTTTCCTTGGATGATAGATGAGCGGTAATCACTCACTTTCAAGATGATTTTCTTTTTGATATAGCCATTTTCATCAGGATAGAAATCCTCAAATTTCTCGATGTAGCTATAAAGCCTTGGGTTCATTCCAGCTGAAAGGACTACCGAACCTTCCAAGTTGCTTTCTGCAAAACCTCGAAGCGCTGCATGTGCGTCGTTGTATTCGATAGGAAGTTGGTTTCCTTCCTTGTCGTAATATTCCCTGTCGAGCTTAGTCATGATGTTCACATCAATGCTACCCATGCTTAGGTTGTTTTGTACCCAAGTTTGGAGGTCTTGACTAAGGGTGTTGGTTGCAACAGCCTCGTTGAATTTTTGCTTCAATTCTGAGAAATCAGGTAACATATCGATGTACTTTTCAATCTCATGGCCTTTGGTAGCAACAGCGTCTTTTACCTCTTGAAATTTATCTTTGGCTAATTTATCAACCAGATTGAGGTAAGAAGTAATGCGCTTAGCCCTACAGTCGATGTCAGATTGAGCGATTTCTTGGAAAGGAAGATTGAATTTTTCAGCATAGAATTTCCTCATCTTTTCAATCAGCTTATCGTCAACTAGCGATATCACTGAAGAAATTCCATAATGGGCGACTTTCACCGGAGCATCTATAGTGAAGCCAATTCCCATCACGGGGATGTGAAATGTGTGCTTGTTTTCTGTATTCTTCATAAACTATCTATTGAAATAAAGGTAGATTTAATTGCAATTTAATGATTTTTAGGCTCAGAAAAAAAGACATTCCTAATGAAATGATAATTTTAACATGTTTGCCTGCTTTTCAAAAAGCCGAATTCTATGTTGCAAAATTATGAATACTTTTTGTGTTTATTTACAATTCAACCATGTTAATGCAACTATGTTTCATAAATAAAATCCTCGAAGGCTTTTTTGCCAAGTTTTGTTTGGTAGGTTCAGTTGAGAATATATTGCTGGTCTCGGTCTTGCTTCTTAAGTAGAAGGCTTGCCGCTGATGTAATATGGGTAATTAACCTTTGTTTCACTTTAAATGCTCATTCATCCTATTTAGTATCAATGAATTTATTTCTTTTGCAAATCAATTTGGGTACAAAGAATATAACAGAATGGAAAAGGTAGCTTTGGAGGTAATGAGGGAGTTCATGGAAATTCTCACATCAAAATACGAGGAAAATGAAGCGCAAGCAATTGCTTTTGAGCTTCTTGACAAGATATGGGGACTGGATAAAGTGCAAGTGTTGGCGAAGAATACTATTGCCAATTATGACGAGGAGCAGGCGGAAGATATCTTGGAGCGTTTGATGTGGAACGAGCCTGTGCAGTACATAACGGGCGTGGCGGAGTTTTACGGGAGGCAGTTCAATGTAAATTCGGAGACGTTGATTCCCCGTCCCGAAACCGAGGAGTTGGTAGATTGGATAAAAAAAGATCACGAGGGGCAAGAGGGGTTGGAAATTATAGATATAGGTACGGGAAGCGGGTGTATAGGCTTGAGCTTGGCGTTGGAAATGGCCAAGGCAAAAGTAAGTTTGCTAGATGTAAGCGAAGGAGCGATCTTGGTTGCCAAAAGCAATGCTGAAAAGTTTGGCGCTGAAGTAGACATTATTGAGAAAAGCATTTTTGATTTTGATCTTCCTGCCGATAAAAAGTTGGATATAGTAGTGAGCAACCCACCTTACGTGCGCCCTTGGGAAGAGGTGATGATGAAGGAAAACGTGTTGGAATATGAACCAAGGGATGCGATTTTTATAGAAGAAGAAGCTCCGCTGATTTTTTATATAGACATAGCCGAAAAAGGGGCGAAATGGTTGAAAAAAGGAGGAAGAATCTATTTTGAGATCAATGAGGCTTTTGGGCCAGAAACGATAGAACTCTTTGAAAAACTAGGCTACAGCAACTGCGAGCTCCGCAAAGATTTTGTGGGCAAAGACCGCATGGCAGCTGCTACTTGGGAGGGGTAGGTTGTGAGGGGGTGGCTATAACATCAGCGATGGGGTGTTTTGAAACGACTCCATCGCTTTTGTTTTTTCGTTGGTAAGGTCACAAAAATCCCCTTCCCCTAACCTGAACTGCGAATTTACTTCCTCGGCTTTTTATATACTGGTACGGTGCTGCACGGTTCGCCGTACATAATGGTGCGGACTTTTGGTCGGAGTACCCTTACCAATTCTACATAGGCAGAAACGGGCACGGGCTTATCGCTACAGCCTTTTATCACCACAGGTTTGTCTGTATAATCATCGAGGTTGAGCTGGGCAATGGCATCAGTGAAGAGCTTGGTTTCCAAGGCTTCCAAATCTCCAAATACAAAATGCTTGGCTACAGGTTCGAGCTTGGAAGCGAGCAGCATAAATGCCCAAGTGGGTACAATTGCGTCGGCAGTGCAGGTAATTGCTACAAATTCCCCTTCATATTGCTGCCAGTCGTGGTTCTTTACATATTCCCTAAAATCTTTTTCCCGCAAGATCAAACCTTGGAAAAGCTGGTCTTTTATATCCAAAAGCACTCTTTCGCCAGGTTGGTAGAGTTCTTCTAGGTCTATGCTCACCAATGCACTGTTCGCTACTCTATTTACTATTCCTTCTGCCATGTTCTTTCTAGTTCATTTTGAATGATCAAAACTACAAAAACTAGCAGAAGGTTCTGAATGTGGGAAGGAAAATGGCTTCTTTCTATTTTAGATGAAAGTGTTTTTGCTGTAAAAGCTTGCAAAGCCTTCTGAATGAAGATAGTTTTGACAAGCAAAGGTTTAGGCTTAGCAAAAGCTAAAAAAAGACGAAAGGGGTAACAAAAAAATGAAAGATAAGATTTGCCTGATTACAGGCGCAAATACAGGTATAGGCTTTGCCACGGCAAAAGGACTTGCCGAAAAAGGAGCACATGTGGTAATGGTTTGCCGAAATCCGCAGAAAGCTGAAAAAGCAAGAGAAGAGCTGGTTCAAAAAACAGGGAACGAGCAGATAGACGTGCTCCTTTGCGACCTTTCAAGCCAAAAAGAGGTAAGGCAACTTGCTGAAAAAGTAATGGCTACCTACAGTAGGTTAGATGTACTCATCAACAATGCTGGAGTATTTTTTACAGAATATGCAGAAACCGTTGACGGTATAGAGCGTCAGTTTGCCATCAACCATCTTTCTCCCTTTTTGCTGACCAACTTATTGTTGCCCTTGTTGAAATCGACAGGAAAAGCACGGATTATCAACACATCTTCTATAGCTAACTACAAGGGGAAAATTCATTTCACAGATCTTAACCTGAAGAAAAACTACAATGGCCTAGCGGCTTATAGACAGTCCAAACTGGCAAATGTGCTTTTTACCAATGGCTTGGCAGAGCGTTTGGCAAATACGGACGTAACAGCTAATTCTCTTCACCCGGGTATTGTGAGTACGCAGATAGGCTATGTGAACAGCAATAGTTTTGAGGCTTGGGTGTGGAAGCTTGCCAACCCGTTCATGATTTCTTGGAATAAGGGAGCAAAAACAACTATTTATTTGGCAAGCTCGGAAGAAGTAGAAGGTGTAAGTGAGAAGTATTTTGAGAAGTGCAAGCCGAAAAGAGCAGCAGCGTGTTCTTATGAAATTGATTTGATCAATCGCTTATGGGCGGTGAGTGAAAAAATGACAGGCTTGGCAGAAGAAAACAGAGAGGATGGGAAAGCTTAGAATCCGTAAATGGCAAACCCTCCGTCTACTGCTATACACTGCCCTGTGATGTAAGATGCCGCGGGCATGCACAAAAATGCCGTTGCGCTGGCTACTTCTCTAGGTTCGCCCACCCTTGCCATAGGTGTCCGGTTTATTACCTCTTCGGCGTATTTTTTATCTTGCAACACGGTTTCGGCTAGAGGAGTTTTTATGTACCATGGGGCAATGGTATTTACCCGAATCCCATCTTTTGCCCACTCAGCAGCCAGATTTTTGCTGAGCTGGATCAAGGCTGCTTTGGTCATGCCATAAACCGAGCCCGTTCTCAAGTGTGTCAGCCCACCTACAGAAGAGATGTTTACAATACTTGCGGCACTGCTCTTTTTAAGAAGAGGGTAAAGTTTTTTAGAAAGCTCAAAAGCCGACCAGAGGTTGGTGTCAAATATTTTTTGTTGTTCTTCTTTGCTGTACTCAACTGTTTTTTTGCGAATGTTGGTACCTACATTGTTGATGAGGATATCCAAGTTGCCTAAGTTAGTTTCAACATACCTGGCCATTTGACCAATTCCTCCTTCTGTACTTGCATCGGTCTGGAGTATGTAAAGCTGCTCTGCTGGCTTAAGTTCTGTTTGTAACCTTTCCAATTCATCCAGATTTCTAGCTACGGCAACTACGCTTGCCCCAAGGCTGAGTAATTCCATTACAATTGCTCTTCCAATGCCTTTCGATCCGCCAGTAACTAGGGCTTTTTTGCCAGTCAGCTTCCATTTGTTATTCATGTTAAGGTATGTTTTGAGTTTTAACAAAAAACAAACACTTGTTTTGGGTGCTTTTTAGTTTCAATTGTCTACATTTAAGCTGATTGAAAGTTGCTTTTAAGCTAGGTATTCTGCTTTTTTTTAGCCATTTAGACTTGTATTTATATCGAAAGGCAGAGCGATAAAGAAAATTAACAAGTGTCTTTTGTTCGGGAACAAAAGATGTGATTATCTTTGAGCAATAATTCAAAATAACACCCAAGGGCTACATTCTTTATTATTTCTACTAACGCCCTTTGGAACTCGCAATGAATCCTTAAAAACTGACCCTACAAATGCGGCTGTTTCAAAACCGCTCTCACTATTACTAGCCAAGCAGTAATAAAACACAAGCCGCCTATGGGCGTAATTGCTCCTAATATTCCAATATTGGTAAGGCAAAGTAGATAGAGAGAGCCTGAAAAAATCAAGATGCCTGCAATCATCAGATAAGCCGCAACATTTAAAAGTTTTGAAGTAAAATGTAACATAAGAATACCAATGAATAATAAACCTAGGGCGTGGTAAAAATGATATTTTACCGCTGTTTCAAAAGTTTCTGTTCGCTGGGTGGCTTCTAATAGTGGTTTGAGGCTATGAGCGCCAAAAGCGCCTATTCCTACTGCAAAAGCACTAAAGATCGCTCCTAAAGAAAGGGTGGTTTTTTTCATGTTTTGTAGCCTGTTGATACTAACGAACTTACATTCGATAAATACCCAATGTGGGTGCTAACTGTTTACTATGTAAGCAACTCGCTTATTAAGCGATAAAATTACTCAAATTATGAATAAAGTTTTCCAGTTTATTAATCTGATATTTTTATCATTTTTGTTGGGGCATTTTGCCAATGGGCAGTCTGCGGTTTATGTGTATAAAGATGTAGAAACTGGCAAAGGAGACTATGTTTTTGTATATGGGATGCCTTCTGTAGAAGTTGCCGAAGATACGGCAAAAAGCAGGATAGCGGCTCAAGGCTACCAAATGGAGAATATTCAAAAATATGCTTCTACCGAAAGCAAAGGGCATGGATTGATTATCAGAAGTGTTTTTCCAAGTAAAGTAGAACCTAACAAAAAACCTGTATTAATGGTAGTTTATGGAGTAGCCATAGGTTGCGAATCGTACGAAGCTGCGGAAAAAAAGTCGATAGAAAATATGAAGGAGTTCAATCCAGAATGGGATCCTGAAAAATACTCTTATAAAGTAATTCAACGGTTTTACGACGAGCCAGAAGCTGCGGCAAAGAACTAGCAGAAACGTTTACAATAAGAAAATCTTGATCGGTTACCATTTAATTGGTAACCGATTTTTTTTGTTTGTAAATCTTTTTTGCTGACATTGAGCGCATGAAATTTAGCATAGAACATATTGCCATTTGGGTGGAAGATTTGGAGAAGACGAAAGACTTTTATGTGAAATACTTTGGAGGGAGAGTAGGGGAGATGTATTTCAACGAAAAAAAAGATTTTCGCTCCTATTTTGTGAGTTTTAGCTCAGGGGCGAGGTTGGAGTTGATGAATAGAGGAATAATTCCTCCAGATCCTAATCAGAAACAAGAGGTACAGGGGATTACTCATTTTGCCTTTGAGGTGGAAAGTCAAGCTGCGGTAGATAAACTCACAGAAACTCTACGGGAAGATGGTTTTACCATAGCCGGTGAACCAAGACATACAGGCGATGGTTTCTATGAGAGTGTTGTACTTGACCCAGAGAAAAATAGGCTGGAAATCATGGCAATTTGATGACAGTCTAGTTTTACTTTTGGCAGAGAATTTTAAAAAAAGACAATTATATAAAACAGATAACACATGAAATTTGGAACAAAAGCAGTTCATGCTGGCGTAAAGCCAGATCCTACTACAGGGGCTATTATGACTCCTATTTATCAAACAAGCACATTCATTCAGTCTTCGCCAGGAAAGCACAAGGGCTACGAATATGCTAGAACACACAACCCGACCAGAGATGCGCTACAAGAGAGTATTGCGGCACTAGAAAACGGGAATTTTGGGCTTTGCTTTGCCTCGGGGCTTGCTGCTACGGATACCCTCATGAAGCTGTTAAAACCTGGTGATGAGGTTGTGGCGACGAATGATTTGTATGGAGGAACTTATCGCTTGTTCACAAAGGTATTTCAACCATATGGTATAAAGTTTCATTTTATTCCTTTGGCCGATGCGCAAAACCTAGAAAACTACCTCAATGAAAACACAAAGATGGTTTGGTTAGAGACTCCTACCAATCCTCTTATGAATATCATTGATATAGCTGCTGTGGCAAAAATCACGAAGGAAAGGGGTGTTTTACTTACTGTGGATAATACTTTCGCTACTCCTTATTTGCAGACTCCTCTGGACTTGGGCGCTGATATAGTGATGCATTCGGTTACGAAGTATCTCAGTGGGCATTCCGATGTGGTGATGGGGGCAATAGTTGTTCGCGATGAAAAACTCAAAGAAGATTTAGCTTTCTTACAAAATTCATGTGGTGCGGTGCCAGGGCCTCAAGATAGTTTTTTGGTATTGAGGGGAATAAAAACCTTGCACTTGCGCATGAGGCAGCACTGTGAAAACGGAATGGCTGTAGCCAAGTTTTTGGATGAACACCCGTTGGTGGGGAAAGTTTACTACCCAGGCTTGGAAAGTCATTCAGGGCACGACGTTGCCCAAAAGCAGATGTACGGATTTGGAGGGATGGTTTCGTTTACCTTGAAGGACGATAGTGTGGAAAAAGCGATAAAAACTCTAGAAAATTTTGAATTATTTTCCTTAGCCGAATCGCTGGGCGGGGTCGAGTCGCTTTGTGGGCATCCGGCAAGCATGACCCATGCGAGTATTCCTAGGGAAGAACGACTAAAAGCAGGTCTGAGCGATTCGCTCATAAGGCTGAGTGTCGGCGTAGAGGATTCGCAAGACTTGGTCGATGATTTAAAACAAGCAATTGAAAATGCTTAGAAAATTAAATCCCTTCTTTCACGAGAAGGGATTTTTTTATGTGCTAACCGTTCCAATATACTGTTCTTTTTTATCTGAAACATCCTAAAGAATGGAGGATTGATAAAAAAGCCTTATTTTACAAGGGAAATAAGTTAGAAAATGCTCCAAAAGCATTTTTTACTTTAGAGTATGTTAAAAAAACAGTATGATCTGTAAAGGTTCTTTTTAGTATATTTCTATGCTATACCTTTCTGAAGTCATGATCAACTTGACAAATCTACTATGTCAGATAAATTAGAACTAGAGAGCTTGTTCGATAATACATCCGTTTTCGCCTACCAGTTGGGTTTTCGGTTTCCAACCGTACACTACATAAGCAATTCTGTAAGCGGTATTTTAGGTTTTAGCGAAGCTGATTTCAAGACTGAAAAGAGTGGTTTTTTTGGTTTTGTTCATAAGGAAGATCGCCAAATTTTCCAACAGTTTTTCGATGATGATACTAAGAAAGAGTTAAAAGTCCTTTTGAGGATGCAACATACCGATTCCTCTTTTATATACACAAAACATTACCTGAAAAAGATTCAAAAGAAAGATGAGGTTCGTATAGAGGGATTGGCAATAGATGTGAACGAAAGTGAGAAGGATAAATTAGCCTTGAAACAAGAAAGGGAATATTCCCAAAATATATTTCGGTCTTTGCAAGATGGGCTATCTGTGGTAAATGCTGATTTTAGCCACGGGATAGTTAATGCCTCTTTTCTCAAACAAATAGGGTTTGAATTGGAGGAGATTTTAGGGACAATGCCTCCCTACCCGTATTGGCCTGAAGAAGAGCTGGAAAATATCAAATCCGCTTTCGAAAAAGCTACTTCTGGAGAGGTTTCTACTTATGAGCTTGTTTTTAAAAAGAAAAGTGGAGAGCGTTTTCCCGTATTGGTAAGTCCTGCGCCTGTATTTGACGCCAAAGGCAAGCCAGTTAGCTTTATTGCTACCGTCAAGGATATATCGGAGCTTAAGCGCTCCCAGCAAGAGCTAAAGGAAAGTGAAGAGATGTTTAGGTTACTCTCAGAGCAAGGCTTGATGTCGGTTTTTCTTGTGCAAGACCAAAAAATGGTCTATTTCAACGATTCATTTTGTAGAATTACTGGGTATGAAAAATCTGAAATCCAGGAATGGAAGCCAGGTGGAGTTTTTGAGAGGGTGCACGATGATTACAGGGAGTTTGTAATTAGTCAGTATAACAAAAAAATAAAAGGAGAAGAGGAGGTGGTAACTCACTATGAACTCAAATTTGTTCATAAATCGGGAGAAGTAAGATGGATAGAGCTTTGGTCAAAAGGAGTTTCTTATAATGGCAAACAGGCTGATTTGGTAATGTTTCTAGATATCCATGAAAAGAAAAAATTTGAAGAAGGTCTTAAAAAAAGCGAGAGTTGGTATAAAATCCTATTTGAGAAGGTCAGTGATGCAACTCTCATATTAGAAGATTTTATCATTGTTAATCATAATTCGAAAGCCTTGGACTTTTTTGGTGTAAAAGGGACGTTTTTTCTAAATCAGCATATTCAAAACTTTATTCCAGAGGGGAAAGGAGGCGAATTGTTGGATAGAATAGGGCAAGTGTCAGGTTATGATAAGCTTAGAATAGAGCAGGAGTTTAAGGTAGGAGATGTGGTTTTCGAAACAGAGGTAGGGGTAAGTATTCAAGAAGTAGCAGGTGGAAATCAAGTTTTACTCAGTATTAGGGATATTTCAGAAACTAAAAAGCATGAAAGAGAGCTTGAGGCTGAGTTGAGATATGTCCGAAATGCCATGGAAAACTTGCCTGTTGGCGTGGGGATTGTGAGTAGAGAAGGGGGGATTACTTATTTCAATAAACAGTTTACTAAACAGTATGGGTATGAGTTAGAGGACTTTGAGCATGTTTCTGATTGGTTTGAAATGGCTTACCCCGATCCCATTTATAGAAGCATAATCATGAAAGAATGGGATAATTCTGTAGCCTATTATACTGAGCATGGCTTTGTCGACCCTATGGAAGTTGAGATTGTTTCCAAAGATAGAAAAGTGAGAAACTCATTAATTTCTTTTGAAGTAATTAATGGTGATTTTGTTATTATTTTTAATGATGTTACGGAGCGAAAAAAAAATGAGAGAGAACTAAACGAGTCACAGTATATGCTTCAGAAAATACTAGATACTATTCCAGTAAGGGTATTTTGGAAAAATAAAAACTCTGTTTACTTAGGCTGCAATAAGGTGTTTTTTGAAGATGCTGGTCTGCAAGAAGGGGATACCATAGTAGGGAAAACTGACTTTGATTTAGATTGGAAAGAAAATGCATATTCTTTTAGAAAGGATGATAAATTAGTGGTCTCTTCTGAAAAGCCTAAGTTGGGTTTTGAAGAAGTACAAGAAAGGCCTGATGGGAAAAAGAGCTGGTTACTAACAAGTAAAGTCCCTTTGCACGATTCGGAAGGTGTGCTAATAGGCGTGTTGGGTACTTACGATGATATCACTCGGTTAAAAGAAATAGAAAAAGAGCTTACAAACCATAAGAATAACCTTGAAAAGTTAGTTGATGATAGAACAAGGGAAATTCATGTGCTCAATGAAGAGCTTACCCAAACTAATGAGGAAATTATAGCTGCCAACAATAATCTTTATGAACAAAAAGAATATCTGGAAGAGGCTATGCTTAAGTTAAAAGAAACACAGTCGCAGTTGGTACAATCCGAGAAAATGGCTTCGCTTGGAGTGTTGACCGCAGGAATTGCCCATGAAATAAACAACCCTGTGAACTTTATAAGCTCAGCTTTGGAAGGACTTGAGGTCGTGTTACAAAGTTTAAAGAAACTAGTGGTTGCTTATGATGGTATTGATGATGAAAATTATCAGGAAAAGTTGGTGGAAATTGAGCAACTTAAAATAAAAATACGATATCATATTTTGCTGAGCAGTTTAGAGAAGATTACTTCCAATATGCGTTCTGGGGTGCGTCGTACTACGGCGATTATTAAAAGCCTAAGGGTGTTTTCTAGAGCAGACGAAGGTGAGTTCCAAAAAGCCGATGTGAATGAGATGATAGAATCGGCTCTGGTGATTTTGCATCACCAATACAAAAGCCGTATCAAAGTATCTAAATTGTTTTCCGATTTGCCACCAGTATTTTGCTACCCTGGGAAGCTCAGCCAAGTTTTTATGAACCTTTTGAGCAATGCCATACAAGCCATAGACAAGGAAGGTAAAATAACTATTACTACAAGTGTAGTTCCAGACAAAAGTCCTTCTGAGTTGGTTGTGAGCATAGAAGATTCGGGAAATGGAATTCCAGATGAAATTAGGAATAAGATATTTGAACCTTTTTTTACTACAAAACCCGTGGGCAAGGGAACGGGGCTAGGACTTGCTATTAGTTATGGAATAATTCAGGAGCACAGGGGACGGATTGAAGTACAGAAATCTGATGGAAAAGGCACTGTTTTTTCTATTTATATTCCCGTTTCTACCTAAGTTTTACGTTCCTTTGCTTCGTATTTTTATTTCTTTGTAGTCCGATCGCTTTTCTAATGCCCAAGCAACTTTGTATCTTAAGTATTGTTCCTTTCCCCTTATACCCCGTTCAGTCTGGTGGGCAAAAGAAAACCGCAGGCTTGTTAGAGCACTTCGTTCAGCAGCATAAGGTTACTTTGGTTACCTCTGCCGATAGTGGAACTCCGGTTTCTCCATTTATCGATTTTAAGCCTTGGCTAAGACCTGATAAATGGAGGTATTTTGATTGGCGAGTGCTTGCAAAGCTCCGTGGTCTTGCACAAAGTGCAGATGTGGTTATTTTGGATCAGCCTTTTTGGGGGTTGCTAGGGCTGCTACTAGCCAAGCAGTCGGGGAAAAAACTGATTATCCATTCTCATAATATAGAAGGCCAGCGCTTCAAAACTATAGGTAAATGGTGGTGGTGGATACTGGCAGAGTTGGAAAAATATGTGATGAGAAAAGCCGACGGTGTCTTATTTATTACCGAGGAAGATAGGGCATTTGCCATACCTCATATGGGGCTTAAGCCTGAAAAATGCAGCATAGCTGAGTATGGGATAGAGCTGAGAGAACCTCCTTTGGAAGTAATAAATACTCGTACTAATACTAGGAAAGAACTTTTTCAAAACCTTGATTTAGAAGAAGGAACTTCAGTGTTTTTGTTTTATGGGTTAATGAGCTACCAACCTAATATTGAGGCACTTGAATGTATTCTTACCAAAATATTGCCTCTATTAGTAGAGGACAAAGAGTTGCCGTTTCATGTTATCATTTGTGGGAAAGGATTACCTGAGCGCTACAAAGAGCTTTTGGGTAAAAGCCACATTAGTTATTTGGGCTTTGTAGACGATATTGATGCGATGATAATGGCCGCCGACGTAGTGCTCAATCCTGTTTTGAGCGGAGGTGGGGTGAAAACAAAATTGATAGATGCATTAGCTGTTGGCACGTTGGTAGTTTCGACTGAGACAGGCGCATTAGGTGTTAATACAACAGCTTGTAAAAATATGTTGATGCTTGCTCCCGATAATGATTGGAATAAGTTTGTTGAGCAGCTAAAGGTGGCGATAAAAACTGCTCATGCCACTCCTGCTTCTTTTTATGAACATTACTATCTGGGAAATATAGCTAACCGAGTGGTTAAATGGATTTTACACAAATTCTAGTAATTTTACCTATATCACCCGAATATATCTCTTATCACTTGGGCATGATAATATAGCATACTCTGGAGTTGTAAGGACTCAATGCTGAATTGAAGTTGCAAATGAAATAATGGTTCAATAAACTGAATGACTAGAACAGAAACGAAATTGTTTACAAGATATTAATATAGCGTTACCTGACGGTAACAAAGATAATTTATAGATGATCAGGTTATTGCAAGTGTCGATCATGTCTAGCGACTGTAACAAATTATATTTATTGTTTTTAGAGAGAATCATATGGGGAAGTCCCAAAGAAACGATGTAGCCACGGTTGAGGTTGGTTATTCTATGGAATGGACAATAACCCCAACAGCTTGCTTATAAGTTGTTGGGGTTAAGGTCGTGTTTGGTTTTATAACAAGTTAAGGTTTCTGCCTTTTGATATTTTTACTATATTTAGTGAGACATCTTATATTGGACGTCCTACTAAATATAGGCAGTTATGCTTTATTGTTTTATTTCCAAACAACAATTTTTTGGTAGCTTATTAAAATATAAACTGTTGATTAAGGCTGTATTAGCCTGTCTGGTTTTTTTTGTTTATTCTGCCTGTTTTTCCCAAAAACCTAATCTTATATTCAAGCACTTAACTGTCGAAGATGGGCTTTCTCATAATTCCGTTTGGAAAGTGTTTCAAGACTCTGATGGATTGATTTGGATTTCTACCCAAAATGGCTTGAATAAATACAATGGGTACACTTTTGTCCACTACAAGCATGATCCCTCCGATTCGACCAGTATAGCCAACAATGATGTTAAGAACATTCTAGAGGATAAGGCTGGAAACCTGTGGATATCTAGCTGGGGTGGTGGTATTTCCATTTTGGATAAAAGAACCAATAAGTTCAAAAGGTTGGTTCATAAGGCAGGAGATTCTACCAGTATTTCCTCCAATTATATCGATGATCTGTATATGGATTCGAAGGGTGTTATTTGGGCAGAAACATCCAAAAATGGAATTCTATTGATAGATCCTTCTACACAAAAAGTTATTAGAACTTTACGGCCGGGCTTTACTCGGTCAGGAAATATAAATAATTATAGGGCAAGCCAATTTGTAGAAGATGATAAGGGGAATATGTGGGTTGCGACCTCAGGAAATGGGCTGAATTACTATAATCCGGAAAATGGGGAAAATGAACGGGTACTATTAAGTACTGAAAACCCAGGGGAAGAAAACCTTGTAAGTCTTCACTTGGATTCAAAGAAAAGGCTTTGGCTAGGAACTTGGTCCGATGGTGTTTATGTGCTAGATCAGGATGGGAAAACAAAACATTTCAAGCATTCTCAAGAAAAGGGGAATAGCATTTCAAATAATCAGGTCTGGTATATCGCTGAAGATGTTACCGGCGCTATTTGGCTAGGGACGGATAATGGTATTTCCATTTATGACGAAGAAGGGGGATTTTATAATTATACAAGCTTTAAGTTCAATAAAAAGGGGCTAAGTTCAGATATAATAAAATGTATTTATCAGGATAACTCTAATAGAGTTTGGGTGGGCACTCTTTTCACAGGCTTAAATGTTTTTGATAAAAGGTTTAGCAATTTTGAGCATTTTTTTAATACCTCCGATGCCAATTCACTTTCTTACGATAAAGTTAGCGCTTTTGTATATGATCAAAGAGGGGATGTACTTGTCGGGACCGACGGCGGTGGGCTCAATATTTTTGACCTCGAAAAGAAAACTTTTAAGCGGTTTATGCACAACCCGCAAGACCCAACCTCAATAGGAAGCAATAAAATCAAGACGATTTTAGAGGATAGTAAAGGAAGGATATGGATAGGCTTTTGGGCAGCTGGTTTTGATAGGTTTGACCCTAGCACTGGCACTTTTACTCATTATAAGAATAAAGGGACGCCCAACTCACCAAATAGTAATGATATACTGGCTATAGTAGAAGATGAAAAGGGTTTTTTATGGCTAGCGACATACGGTGGTGGGCTCAATAAGTTTGATGTGGAAAAGGGTATTTTTGAGTATTTTGTACCCGCCTCTTCTGGGTTAAAAGCCGAGCTTTTGTGGACGATGAAGCATTATGATGGATATTTATATACGGGTACGGGTGACGGGCTTTTTCAACAGGTAAATCTTGAAACGATGGAAGTTTCAACTATAGTTTCGAATAAGGAAAAACCAGAGGCTATCCAGAGTATGAAGTTAGATGATGAAGGCAACTTGTGGATTGGATACCAAGAAGGTTTCTTTAAATATGATACTAATAACAATAAAGTTGTTCGGTTTGATAATATTTCAGGCCTGCCGCCAATTTATGTGAACTCTATTGAACTAGATGCAGGAGGTCAGGTTTGGTTAGGGACTAATAATGGACTTTATAGTTATGACCTATCCACCAAGTATTTAAAAAAATATAGAATTGAGGAGGGGCTTCAAGGTTTAGAGTTTAGCAGAAAGGCATCTCTTAAGCTGCCTACTGGGGAATTGATTTTTGGGGGGAATAATGGGTTTAATATCTTCAATCCCGATAGTTTGAAAAGCTATGAGGACGATTTCCCTCTTATTTTTACCAGCTTTGAGGTGTTTAACAAACCAGTAGAAATAGGAGAAGGTAAGCCTCTTTCAGCCCACGTTAATTATGTGGAAAAAGCAGTGCTTACTTATGAGCAATCACTTTTTAGCATTTGTTATGCTTCGCTTAATTATTCAGATCCTGACAAGGTAGAATACAGGTACAGGTTATTGGGCTTTTCTGACGAAAACTGGCTGTTAGCTGGACGAGAGCGGAAAGCTACTTTTTCCAATCTTGACCAAGGGAAATACACCTTTGAGGTTCAGGCATTGGATTGCAATGGAAAGCAACTGGGGGAAGGACGAACACTAAGTATTATAGTACTCGCCCCTTGGTGGGAGTCTTTGTGGTTCAGGTACTTGTCGGTTATTCTTTGTGTTGTTAGTCTATTCGTTTTTTATAAGCTTCGGATCCATTATTATGAAAGAAGAAATAGGTTTTTAGAGGAAAAAGTGCAAGAAAGAACTGTTGAATTGCTGGAGAAAAATGGTGAGATTTCTTCGCAAAATGAGGAGCTTCAATCGCAGCAAGAAGAGCTTCAGATGCAGCAGGAAGAGTTGGCAGTTCAAAATGAAGAATTACTTACTACACTTCATAAATTAAAACTGGCTCAATCGAAACTGGTGCAATCGGAAAAAATGGCTTCATTGGGTTTGCTCACCGCAGGCATTGCCCACGAAATCAATAACCCTATCAATTTCATAAAATCGAGTATACATGGCTTGCAGTTGATTATTTCCCAGTTTACAAAGGTTTCTGAGTTATATGCCCAAGTAAATGTAAGCAATGCAGATGAGAAGTTGTTGGAAATAGAGCAATACAAGAAGGAGCTGAAGTTCGATATGATGATGGACAAGGCTGAGAAAGTAACGCAGCATATTGATACAGGTGTAAACCGGACTGCGGAGATAGTAAAAGGACTCAGGTCGTTTAGTCGACTAGATATTCAAACCTTTATTGCTTTTGACCTTGAAGAGGCAATAGATAATACACTTTTGCTCATAAACCACTTATTAGAAAATAAGATAGAGGTATTTCGGAATTATGAAAAAGTGCCCATGGTAGAATGCTCTCCAGGGCAGATCAATCAAGTGTTGATGAATATTTTGGTGAATGCAGCACAATCAATAGATGGAGAAGGCAGTATATTTATCTCTTTGCAGGAGCAAGGGGCAAATGCCATCATCAAAGTGAAAGATTCGGGGATAGGCATTCCTCCTGAAAACCTAAAGAAAGTTTTTGATCCATTTTTTACGACAAAGGAAGTAGGCTCGGGCACTGGTATGGGCTTATCTAGTGCACTAGGAATTGTTGAAGAACACAATGGCAGTTTCCAAGTAGACAGTAAAGTGGGAGAAGGAACAACCATCATCATCACTCTGCCATTTAAGAATGATAATACAAAGATATGAAAAGGGGTATTTTTTGTTTTGTGCCTTGTTTAGTATCAAAAATAAGCAATACCAATTTTTACAGCGATATGTGAAATTATCAACCAGCTCGTTGCAAGAATTAAAAAAAAAGTGTGATTTTTTTATAAACCTAATAACAATGTTTTTTTTGTTACCAGTTAACCTCTGGTTAAAGAATTAGTTTATATTTGGTAAACGGGTTGTTTTTTAGATATATCATTCCAATGAGTTTAATTAGATGACGAATACATCAGATGAAAAGAGACCACAGAAAATATATTCTATATACCATCGGGTTGTTTTTCATTGCATTGCATTCTGTTTTCCCTCAAACTTTACAAAATCAGCTTCGGTTCAAACAGCTAAGCCGTTCGGAAGGTCTTTCCTCCACTATAGTAAATGATTTCTGCCAAGACTATCAGGGGTTTATCTGGATAGCTACGGAGGACGGCCTCAACAAATACGATGGGCTATCCTTTAAGTCGTACCGCTTCAATGGAAGAGATACGACTTCACTTTCCAACAGTAGTATAAAAGCTTTGTTGGAAGATAGCAGCCAACGGTTGTGGATAGCTACCAGAGGAGGATTGAGCCTTTATGATCGAAAATCTGACTGTTTTAAAAACATAAGGGGGCTTGAAAACTTGGCAATAAAGGAAATGGTAGAGGTGGAGCCAGGTAAGTTGTGGCTGGCTACAGAATACAGGGGCTTGGTATTATTTGATACAAAATCTGAAAAAATTGACCCTTCGCAGTTTTCCCCTTTGGTTATAAAACCTGCAATGTCAATTGAAAAAGGGGTAGATGGAGACATATGGCTTGGGATGCTAAACGACGGGCTTTATAAAATTGATGCTAATACGAAGGAAGCTGTTGAAGTTTTTAGCGGTGTACTGGTGAATGATATTGCAGTAGATAAAATCCACAATAAAGTTTGGGCAGCCTCTCAAGATTCAGGTTTGTATAGTTACGATAACTCTACGGGAGAATTAGCAAGGTTTCATGCTGAAAATAGCAGTATTCCTGACCATCTTTTTTCGGTAGAGTTGGATAATGAGGGGATTCTTTGGGTTGGTACTGACGGAGATGGGCTTTGCCTCTTTGATGGAGATTCGGTAGTGGGACATTATATCAAAAACAATGTTGACCAGTCCAGCTTAAGCTCTCAGGTGATAAGGGATATATTTATAGATCAAAAAAACGATGTTTGGGTTGGTACTTATTTAGGTGGGGTTTGTTTTCAAAACCGTCAAAATAACTTGTTTTCTGTATTTAAACATGATATTGATGATCCCCATAGTTTGTCTCATAATACAGTGTTGTCTTTTGAAAAAGATGAAAAAGGTCGTTTGTGGGTAGGTACTGATGGTGGAGGGCTGAACGTGTTGGATGGCAATGGTTTCAAGCACTTCAATAAGGATAATAGCAGACTAAGAGATGATGTTATTTTATCGTTATATATGAGTTCTGCGGGTGAGCTATGGATTGGAGGGTATCAATACGGCTTGTATGTGTATAGAAATGGAGAATTTGAAAATATAGACTATAGTGAGGGGGATTCTATTTCTCTTTCAAGTAATTCGGTGTGGGAAATAGGGGAAGATAGCAAGGGGAATATTTGGGCTGGTACTAACCGAGGAGGGTTGAACCGCTTGAATTTGGAAACTGGGGTAATTACTCATTTTAAACATAATGCAGCAGACAGCACCTCATTAAGCAACAATTCGATACGGGCTATATTTGAAGACAGTAAAAATAGACTTTGGATAGGTACGTTTCAAGGTTTGAATTTGTTTGACCCTCTTACCAACACTTTTACCTGTTTTCGGCACAAAGATATTCGTTCTAACCCTCGAACAGATATGGTGATGTCTATAGCTGAAGATGCCGATGGGGAGCTGTGGCTTGGAACGTATGGAGGAGGACTCTCACGGTTCAACCCAGAGAAAAATGAGTTTGTAGATTATAATGAAGATCAAGGACTAGGCAATGACATCGTGTTTGGGGTGATTATAGCACAAGACGGATCCATTTGGCTTACCACTAGCAAAGGAATCTCTCGTTTTTTTCCACTTTCAGAAACATTTGTGAATTATGGTGAGAGTAATGGGCTTCAGGAAAATGGATTCATGGTGGGCTCGTATTTTCAAGATAAAGAAGGGAAGATATATGCAGGTGGCAATGCAGGCTTTAATGTATTCGACCCTTCTGCCGTCCAAGTGAGCGATTTTTCTCCGCCCATCGTTTTTACAGACTTCCTGATTTATAATAAGCCGGTGGAAATCGGAGATCAATGCTCTCCATTAGAAAAGCATATTTCTATTACCGATTCTATTACCTTAACACATTTACAGACCGTTTTTAGTTTGAGTTTTGCTGCTTTGGATTACGGCAACCCAAAGCAAATTCAATATGCTTATATGTTGGAAGGTTTTGATGATGAATGGAATTATGTAGAGAACAGGAATTTTGCCATCTACACAAACCTCGACCCTGGGGAATATACATTTAAGGTGAAGGCAACAAATAGTGAAGGTGTTTGGAACAAAAATGTTGCATCGCTAACGGTTACCATTGCCCCACCTTGGTGGCGGACATGGTGGGCAAGGGTAGGTGCAGTGGTATTGGTGATAGGAAGTATTGTAAGTTTTTACATGTTCCGTATCAGGGTTTTGAAGGGGCAAAAAACAATTTTGGAGCAGAAAGTACAAGAACGAACTTATGAGATTTTTGAAAAGAATAAAGAAATTTCTGCTCAATACAAAGAATTACAGTCTTCGGAAGAGGAGCTATCTGTGCAAAATGAAGAACTGGTGTCTATGCTCGATCAGCTTAAAAAAGCCCAGTCTCAATTGGTACAGTCTGAGAAAATGGCATCCTTAGGGTTGCTAACTGCAGGCATTGCCCATGAAATAAATAACCCTGTAAATTTTATAAAATCAGGGATTACCGGATTGAAAATGGTGATAAACCAAGTGCTGGAGCTTACAAAACTTTTTGAGGGAATTGACAAGGATAATGTACAGGAAAAATATAAAGAAATAGAGCGGGCGAAGAAGAGTATGAAGTTTGATGCAATGATGAAAAATGCAGGAAAAATCACTCATCATATAGAGACGGGGGCTAACCGGACGGCTGAGATAGTGAAAGGCTTGCGTTCGTTTTCGCGCTCCGATAATGCTAAAATTGCACCCTATAATATCAGTGAAGGTATTGACAACAACTTGCTTTTACTGAATCATCTCTTAAAGGGGAAGGTAGAAGTTTTTAAGAATATTGATGAAGTCCCTAATATTGAATGTTCGCCTAGCCAAGTTAACCAAGTGCTGATGAACCTTTTAGTAAATGCAGCTCAGGCAATAGAGGAAAAAGGGAGTATTGACATTAGTGTGAAAATGTATGAGGAAGAACATGTGGCCATAACGGTGGAGGATACGGGACCGGGGATTTGTGATCAAGACCTTAAAAGGATTTTTGATCCATTTTTTACCACCAAAGAAGTAGGTAAAGGCACGGGAATGGGGCTTTCCATAGTAATGGGAATAATAGAAGATCACCACGGCTGGGTAGATGTAAAGAGTGAGCTAGGCAAAGGAACTACTTTTACCGTAGTTTTACCCATACACCAGAAAGGTTAAGGTTGATTTGTACAGAATTCTAAAGTACGGAGTTCGGCGTAAGTAGCAGTGGAATTTTTTTGTACAAAGCCTACATGTCCTCCTCTTGTAGGTGTTTCCAGAAATATGAGATCATGATTTTGAGCTGTTTTTACAGGGTAAGAACTATTGGACAAAAATGGATCATTAAGTGCATTGAGGATGAGTATTGGACGATTTGTGTTTTGCATGTATTTATTTGCGGTGGCATTTTCATAAAAATCAAAAGCATCGGCAAAGCCATGTAGGGGGGCGGTGTAATATTGGTCAAAGTCCCTACAAGTTTTTACTAAACCTTTTTTAAAAGGTTCTATACTGATGTCATTAGGCATTCTTTCGTTTTTCTGATAGACTTTCTGCTTCAGCTTTTTCAAAAAACGTTGGTTATAAAACCTGTTTCTGTTTTCTTCTAGCAGATCGCTGCATGCTCTGAGGTCGCAAGGAACTGAAACTGCAATGCCTTTTTTTACCTCTTTTGGTACACTTTTTCCTTCTTTACCCAAGTAATTGATGACCATACTGCCGCCCATACTAAAGCCAGTAAGGTATATTTCATCATATTTTTGAATAGAAAGTGCATGTTCTACCACAAGTTTGAAGTCGGGTACATCGCCATGGTGGTAAAAACGGGGAAGGAGATTGGGCTCACCGCTACAACTTCGGCAGTTCCAAGCCAATGCATCCCAACCGTTTTTATTAAATAAATTTGCTAGCCCTGTTACATAATGTCTCGTTGAGTTGCCCTCAAGCCCATGGGTTATTATAATTAGTTTTTTAGCCCCTGTTTTTGACCAATCCAAATCAAGGAAATCACCATCTGGTGTAGCTATTCTTTCCCTTGAAAAATCGATTTCTTCAATTTTTCTGAAAAAACTGGGAACAATGGTTTGCAAATGCTTATTATATTGATAGACTGGAATACTGAATTTCTTTGGTTGTAAAATTGGCATAAATAGGGTGAATATTTTGTTATTTTTGAAATGTACTTTTGATTTGCCTTAAATTATATCTTATTATAGCATATTATGTTTGCTGCCTTTATCTTAGAGGCTTCAAGTTAGTGGCTAGTCTTGGTATTTGAAGGCGAAATTAGTACATGATATCAAACTTTGTGTGTAATTCAATTTCTACAATACAGATGTTTGTAATTTCATTACATTTGCTACTGAAGTGATTGGAAAAATATTAAAGAACATCTAAATAAGCTGTTTTGAATACTAAGGCTTATATTATCCCAAACTATCGGGACGAACTGGTGTTTTAAAACAAGAGGGAATTACTGTGGATAAAATAAAGCTTGAAATATTAGGTTTGTCGGCAAGTCATTCTCAGTCGGGATCTTTTGCGCTTGTGTTGGGAGAGGAACATGGAAGCCGTAGGCTACCTATTATTATTGGTATGTTCGAAGCCCAAGCAATAGCGATAGAAATGGAAAAAATAGTTTCCAACCGACCTATGACGCATGATCTTTTTAGATCGTTTTCCGACAAATTTGAAATTGATATTCATGAAATCATTATTTCTGATTTGAGGGAAGGGGTTTTTTATGCCAAAATTATCTCAAGTTCTAAAGATGGAACAAACTTCGTAGAAATAGATGCCCGGCCTTCGGATGCTGTGGCAATTGCATTAAGGTTCAATGCACCTATTTTTACAGTAGAAAGCGTGCTTCAAGAAGCGGGAATTGTATTGAACGATGAAGAAGAGGAGCAGGCACCAAAACCATCTCGGAAAAAGACTTCTGCTGAGCCTATGGAAACTGTTTCGAGCACGCCGCCTTCCTCTTTAGGTGATGACTTGGCATCCATTCCTACTAGTAGCTTGCAGTCTATGATGGAAGCGGCCATAGCTAATGAAGAGTATGAAAAAGCAGCAAAAATACGTGATGAAATAAATAAACGGCAGGAATAGTTCTGACCTTGTCGAATATAAAAAGAGCGGGTTAATGATCATTTCATTAGCCCGCTCTTTTTATTATAATACCTTGTTTTTGCTAAAAAGGAGGCTCCTCAGGTTGTCCACCACTGGCACCTCCTGGCATTTGATCGTCGCTGTTCAGCTTACTTTGGAAAGTAACTGTTGAAGTTCCTGCTCCGCTTGGGTTGGGAAGGTTACTATCCAAGAAGTTATTGTCAAAGTTGCTGCCCATGCTAAAAGAATCGTAATCTAGATCGGTAAACTTGGTGTACTCTCCAATAAATTTCAGCCTGACGTTTTCGAGAGAGCCATGCCTGTTTTTTGCCAAGATTACCTCACCCGTTCCCTTTACAGAGTTTCCTTCTTCATCTTCTGTAATATTGTAGTAATCAGGACGATATAAGAAAATTACCATATCGGCATCTTGTTCAATAGACCCTGATTCCCTAAGGTCGGAAAGTTGAGGTTTTTTGTCTCCACCCCTAGTTTCCACCGCACGGCTAAGCTGGGAAAGTGCGATCACAGGAACATTTAGCTCTTTGGCTATTTGCTTCAGCGATCGAGAGATCATTGCAATTTCTTGTTCCCTGTTTCCATTTTTTCCACTATCTCCCGTCATTAGCTGGAGGTAGTCAATAATGATTATTTGAATATCGTGTTGCTGCTTTAGCCTTCGGCATTTTGCCCTCAATTCCAAAATGCTCAATGCAGGTGTATCGTCAATGAAGATAGGAGCATCGGTGATTTTAGCCGTTCGATCAATCAATCTCTTCCACTCTACTTCCGATAGTTTACCTGTTTTCAGCACATCACTGGCGAGTTCACACTCAGCCGATATAAGCCTTTTCACTAGCTGAACCGACGACATCTCCAATGAGAAAATGGCTGCACCTCTTCCAAATTCAACTGCTGCATTTCGGAGGGCGGAAAGTACAAAGGCTGTTTTACCCATACCAGGTCGGGCTGCAAGGATAATTAAATCCGATTTTTGCCAGCCAGAAGTAATTCTATCAAGGTCGGAAAAACCACTTGGTACACCCGTAAGACCATCTTTTTGATCTTTAAGTTTTTCCAGTTCGGCAATGGTCTCGCTAAGCAGCACATCCATTCCAGCATAGTTTTTACGGATGTTCATCTCCGAAACTTCAAACAATGCTTGCTCAGTTTTGTCAAGCATTTCAAACACATCACTAGTTTCTTCGTAAGCATCACGCTGCATCTCGTTGGCAATCTGGATCAATTGCCTTTTAATGGCATATTGCAAAAGCAAACGAGCGTGGAACTCGATATTGGCAGCAGAGTTAACGCGGTTAGTAAGTTGTGTAATGTACACGCCGCCTTTTGCTGCTTCAAACTTTCCTTCTTTTTTGAGCTGGTTCGAAACGGTAAGAATATCAATAGGCTCAGATCTTTTGAACAAAGAAAGGATAGCCTTAAATATATGTTGATGGGCTTCAAGGTCGAATGTTTCTACCTTCAAGATCTCGATTACTTCCGTTAGGGCATCCTTTTCAAGCATAAGTGCACCCAGCACAGCTTGCTCAAGTTCAATATCATAGGGCCTTTTTTTGCCCATCGCCGATAAATCTTGTAACCCTTTGGCGAGGTTACTCTTGCCTTTTGTGTTGGTAAAGTTGCCTTCTTTCATAGTTCAAAGGTAAAGATTTTGGGGCTGTGAACCACCTAGTTATCACTGATTTATTGTGAGATTTACTTGGGGTATTTATTGGTTTTTAGCCAAAAAACTCTAGGTTTTCAAATTGCTTTGTCTGATAAAAGAGTTCCGATATGTATTTTGTAATGGCTTTAAATAATTGATAATTAGTGTTTTGTTTGTGTGATAAGATGTTTAGTTATGCTAAAATAAAAACACTTTTGGGGAATTGGAACAAGCTGTGCCCAAGAACGGTTGTATCATGGAAACAGAAAAATTCGATTACCATGAAAAGAAGTGTTTTACTAGTACTTATGGCTTTGGCTTTGTTCACAAGCTGCGAATCTGTAGCAGAAAGGCATACGGGTTCTAGCCCAGTCTCCCATGAGCAGTGGGATGCTTTATTGAAGAAACATGTCAATGCGGACGGTTACGTAAACTACCGGTCTTTTTTAAAAGATTCCACTAAACTCAACGAATATTTATCAGTACTTTCCAAAAACTATCCTGATAGTAACAAATGGTCGGAAAATGAGCAGTTGGCATACTGGATAAATGCATATAATGCTTATACAGTCCAAATTGTTTTGAGGCACTATCCGTTGGAAAGCATTAAGGATATAGGTTCTAAAATTGCCATACCTTTTGTAAACAGTGTTTGGGATATCAAGTTCATTGAGATAGAAGGGGAAGCGCTGGATTTGAACAATATCGAACATGGTATTTTGCGTAAACACTTTAGCGAACCTCGTATCCATTTTGCCATCAATTGTGCCTCGGAATCTTGTCCTAAATTACGTAATGAAGCTTTTGTAGCGGAAAAACTGGAGCAACAATTAACCGAACAAACCGTTGGTTTTATCAATGACCCTAGTAAAAATCAATTGGCTGAAAACGAGGTCAAACTCTCCAAGATCTTTTCGTGGTTTGGAGGGGATTTTAAAAAAGAAAGCTCCTTGGTTGAGTTCTTAAACAAGTATAGCAAAGTACAAATCAGTGAGGGTGCTGATGTGAGTTATCTAGATTATGATTGGAGGTTGAACGAATCAAAGAAAATGGACTAAAAAAATAGCTTATTTTTGGAGTTTGGAAGAAAAAGGCACTTTTTTTGATTCAATTAAAAATAGATAATACAACTTCTGATTTTAAGTACTTACTGCAAGATAAAAACTGTTCAAAGAATGATGATTTTCAAAAAATTCGTGCTATTCCTTCTTGGTGGATTGATGATGTTTGCGGCGGAAGCTCAGCAAATGGCTCGCAATAATGATCAACCAGCAGATCTTTATAACGAAAATTCTGTGAGACCAGTCAGGAAAGACGATATCATGTTCAAAAAAACGCTTTGGTTTAGAGTAGACATGCGTCAAAAAGCAAATGCGCCTTTCTTTGCAACAGATAAAGAAATTACAGGATTACTAATAGATGCAGTGAAGGCAGGTATCATTACTCCGTATGCCGATGATAATTTGGATAAAAAACTTTCTGAAGCGGATTTTCTGGAAAGGCTTAAAGTTCCTACCATGAATGATCTTGATCAAATGGGCGACGATGATGAAGGTACTTGGGATAATGATGATGATTGGGGTGATGCTGGTGGTGAAGAAACCGCATCTGAACTTGCGGCTGATATGCCTGTTGAGTTTTTCCCTAAGCAATTGTATGTAATGGAAATTAAAGAAGATTACTTGTTTGATAGGAGAGAATCAAGGGCCAAGCACGATGTTCAAGTGCTCACGATAATTATTCCTGCCGACCAAAACCCATTGGGACTTGATAAAGAATTGGCTAGCTTTAGCTACAGAGAACTTGCTGAAAAGTTATTTAAAAATAACCCAGATGCTATTTGGTTTAACCCTCAGAACTCTGCTGCAAGCTTAAATTTATCAGAAGCATTTGACTTAAGGCTTTATAATGGAATGTTGGTTAAATATGAGCACCCAAAAAATAGTAGCATAGTTGAACTATACGGTGGAGGAAAAAGAGCATTACAAGCCTCTCAAGAGGCTGTATATAAATTGCTAGAGTACGAAGCCCTTCTTTGGGAGTATTAAAAGAAAGAAACTTGAAGAAAAGCCGGTTAGAAATAACCGGCTATTTTTTTGCCCTAGGATAAAAAAGAACCACCGCCTCATCTCCATTTTCTTCGCTAACTGTATAAAACCCGCCTTCGCTTTCTCTCGAAAAAGCAATAGATTCTCCTTGGGATTCTGGTTCATATGTTAACCTTACCGCATCTGTTTTGAGCATAGTATTAGGAATGTTGCCCTCTTTTACCTTCCAATAATAAATGTTGTAGTAGTTTTTCAATAAGAGTTCTTTCCCATCAGGAGAAATGTCTCCAGCGGTCACATTATAGAATGGAAGTACCCCTAGTTTTTCGAGTGGGAAGGTTTTGGTAGTTGATTGAGGGAAGGCAGCTCTGTAAAAATGGACATTGTCCTCTCGCTTAGAAACTATATAAATATCTTTGTTAAGAGGGTTGACCATAATGGTTTCGGCATCTCTATTACCATCGGGGTAAGAAAAGGAGAGGGTCTCTATTTCATGAATGGTATCAGGTTTTACCGATCCAGTATATGATTCGGGTTCAGCAAATCTATAAATGTATTTTCCTTCATATTGAGCTTGGTTGTCTCCAGTCTCAGCTAAGTAAATATAGTTTGTTCCCTCTGTAGGTCCAGGGCCAACAGCTATGTCTTCCCAGTCCCTGTTTTCTATTCCTTCCAAAACAAACTCGGCTAGGTGCTTACCAGCTTTGTCAAGTAAAAATAGGCTGTTCTTACCCCCACTGTCATTATGCGTCCAAATAGCATTTTTGAAGCTGACGCTAGTAGCAATGCCTGAAGCTTCATTTATTTCATTGTTTTCAATTGTGCCCAGAACTTCAGCCTCTTCGTACTCATTGGAAATACTTATAGAAGTATCGGGTGCATCTTTTGGGTGTCTGCATCCAATAAGGCTTAGGCTCAGAAAAAGGGCGAATAGGCTTTTGTTTTGCATCATAATTTAAGTCTTTAATTGGTTTAGGTATATAGAAACTCCACTATTCTTTGTGAAAGAATAGGCTTTTCATTTTCGAGTAGAGGTTTTGCTTAGTGGTATTATTAAGGAGTGGATTATGGGCAAATATATTAAAGAATTTGAACCTATATTGGAATGTTTTGTAGGGATTGAATCAGAAATCTTTAAACATAATTGTATGAGTTTTTTTTGTTTAAGTTGTATCTAAAATGTTGTTCATGTTAGAAAAAGTGCTTATTTCTTATAAAGAATATAATTTTATTTAGTTTTTATTAGAAATAATGAATTATTTTCCTAGGTAGAAAACTATTTGTATATGAAGCACGTTCATTTCATAAATCACGCATAAAAATTAAACAAAGGCATTTCATTGGTATCTAGCCAATTAAGGATATAGTTTTTTTTCATTTTCATATTTAGAGGGCATAGGATAGGGGAGATTCTCCT
Organism: Flammeovirgaceae bacterium SG7u.111; assembly: GCA_034044135.1. Lineage (NCBI taxonomy): Bacteria > Pseudomonadati > Bacteroidota > Cytophagia > Cytophagales > Flammeovirgaceae > Flammeovirgaceae bacterium SG7u.111. Next base: position 1,399,028 of record CP139021.1, read on the forward strand.
ATTCTATCTTTTTTTATACCTACCTCAAACCTGTTTCCCTCAAGTTGAATTTCCCTAAATCGAAGTTTTCCTATCATTTTATTTTAAGCTCAAAATTGAACTCCTAAAGAATTTGTTCTGTTGAGGCATAATACTATTTTGCGCTCATGAACACTCGCCCTTTAGACGCTTTAAAAATTCCTTTAGCTATCACTATTGCTTTTTGGGTAATTGAATTTGCCGAGAATATTTTTGGATTCAATATCCATGAATGGGGTATTTATCCTCGTAAGTTTGATGGAATTATAGGTATAGTAATTTCTCCCTTTTTACATGCTGACTTTTCCCACTTGCTTTCTAATAGTACAAGCTTTTTATTACTGGGTTTCAGTATTCTCTTTTTCTTTCCCCGAATAGGACAGGCTGTTTTTATCAATATTTACATGTTAACAGGGTTGGGGGTTTGGTTATTTGGTCGTCCAGCGTATCATATAGGAGCGAGTGGGTTGGTTTATGGCTTTGCCAGCTTTCTGTTTTTTAGTGGAATATTTAGGAAAGACATCAAATCGACCATGGTTTCCCTCAGTGTGGCTTTTCTGTACGGCGGGATGCTTTACGGCATATTTCCTAACGACCCTAAAATTTCTTTCGAATCACATTTGATAGGAGCGATAGTAGGCTTGATAACAGCATATTATTACAAAAATTACGATAAGGAGGAAGAGGTGAGCTATTCTTCATCTAGCCATTCAGCCATATTTGAAGGGTATCATAACATTGAAAATAAATATATGAAATACCATTTTAAACAGCAGGAGGAGGAAAAATAAGCATTGCCTTTCCGAAGGCAATGCTTTACTTCAATTAGATCAAGAAAAGAGCGGTGATGAAAGCACTGGCTACCAATGCGATAATTAGCATAGTTTTCATTTTTTTGCTTTCATTTTCTCTTGCTTCTGCTTCGATGCTAGCTCTGTCAACTTTAGCCAACATCAAGTACGTATCCAAGCCTTGTTTTGTACCGAGGTATTTTGTACTGGCGAAAGCATTTGGTCCGATAGCATCCAAGTCTCCAAATTCCTCGTTAGTAAGTTCTTCCAATGTTTTTTGCTTGGGTAACTCAACTACCTCAGGCTTTTTTTGGACTGCTTTCCAAACTGTAAAAAGAACAACAACCATCAAGATGACACCCATGATAGTGACCATGAAGTCCATATCACCTTGGGCAGTCCCTTTGCCAGAGGCAAGTGCCTTGGTGCAAACCTGCAAAAGCAGACCGATAAGAGTGATTTTAGTTTTCATGGTTCCTGATGTTTGCGTTAGAGAGCACATCGAGTAAAGCCCGGAAATAGGGCAGGTTCTTCTCTAGGAGAAGCATAGAGGGTCTTGCGCATTGTGTAACAGCAAAACCATTTCCGGGCAAACCATGAAGGTCATAAAAAAGCCCGAACTTGGCAGTCCGGGCTTCAGTAATGGCTGGGGAAAAAGTAAGAACCTACCTTTCTTCAGCAAATAACATAAACCCTGGACTTAGCTGTGCCAGATAGCTTGAATGATCAATTACTTGTTCTTTTCTCATTTGATTTTTTTCATAAAAAAACCCGAACTTTTTAGCTCGGGTCTTCAATTTTAAGTTTTAATATATCTTAAAACAGCACACTATACCCGAGCTGGTATTTCCATAAAAGTCCTTCAAAAGATTTTACTGTACTGCGAATCATTTTTTCTTTATTTTTAATTACAATGCAAAGGAATGATAATTTTTTAAAAAACCAATAGTTTGCGTGTAAATAAATGCAAATATCATTTATATAGAATCTATCTAAATCTAGTTCTTCTTTTCGCGAGGCTTCCATGGAATCTCTTCTGCATTCAATTCAACGCTCATTTTCCTTCCCAAAACGAAGAAAAAATCGGATAACCTGTTGAGGTATCTAACCACCTTGTCATCCACTTCTTCCGACTCCGAAAGCTTGATGCAAAGCCTTTCAGCCCTGCGGCAAACGACCCTAGCCAAATGGCAAAATGAAACAGATTGGTGTCCGCCTGGCAATACGAAGTTTTTCATGGGGGGAAGTTGAGAGTCCATTTCATCCATTGCAGTTTCAAGAGTTTCAATATCACTTTCGTAAATATCAGGCACAAAAAGCTTGTCTTTTTCAGGATCAGCGGCAAGGGAAGAGCCTAATGTGAATAAGCGCTCTTGGATTTGGACTAACAGCTCTTTTCTTCCCTCATTGCTCTTTTGGTCTCTCACTAGTCCGACATAGCTGTTGAGCTCGTCCACCGTGCCGTAGGCATCAATTCGTGCATGAGCTTTTGATACTCTTTTTCCTCCCAGTAGGGATGTAGTTCCTTTATCGCCAGTTTTGGTATAGATTTTCATTTTATGTAGTTGTTTTTTATGCATGGGCAGAAACCCACATTTCTCCGTCTTCAAATATTTCTTTTTTCCAGATGGGAACGCGTTCCTTCAGTTGGTCTATGGCATAGCGGCAAGCTTTGAAAGATGCTGCTCGATGTGGGGTAGAAACAGCGATGATCACTGCAGTTTCTCCAACTTCTAACGCACCTTTTCGATGGATAATACTTATTTTTTCCACCGGCCATTTTTGCTTTATTTCCTCGGCGAGCTTATTCATTTCGCTTTCGGCCATCTTGTCGTATGCTTCAAATTCTAGTCTTACTACTGGGCGTCCTTTGGTTTTGTTTCGGACAGTGCCCACAAATATATCTATAGCACCTGCGCTTTCTGAAGCCGTAGCAGTAAGGGCAGCGCTAATATCGAGAGGTTTATCTGAAATGTATATCATAATGTAGTTTTGAAATTCTATTTTATCCACCACTCACTGGTGGGATCAATGCTATCTCGTCGTTTGGATTAATTTCATATGAATGGGGGATGTATTCGCTATTGGCTGCAACTTTTAAGCTATTGAGTCCTTGAAGTTTAGGGTAGTTAGTTTCCAGCGTATTTAGTAAATCTTGAACATTAGCTCCACTTTTAAGCTCCATTGTTACTTCAAACTTCCCTATTATATCCCTCGTGATGCCGAAGCAGAGTATCGTGATTTTCATAATTCTTGTAAGTTAGGTTTACAGCTATTACTTCATTTTTATAAAGTCTTGTGAACAAACAAAGCGGTGTTAGTTTTGAGTGGAATAAAAACAAAAGTACTATTTTATGTTCAGTAGCCCTTTGTTTATTACAATAATCAGGCGGTTGTAATTTATACTCAAAAAGCCCGTTAAGTATTATTAGGAAGGGTATTGTAAACAGAATATAACAAACATGCGTATTTTATTAGTAAATTTGAGCAATACATTACACGGGTACCTTATTTAATTACTGATAACTATAACTACTAAAAAAATGGACACCCAAGAAGATAAATTAACTACGGAGGTAAATACTCCTGAAATTACAACTAAGAAAGGACGGTTAGATGCCAAGAGCTATTTTTTGCTTGGGGCATTGTTCTTCATTGTACTGATCAATACTATCAATGCAATTTCGATTCTATTTTAGCCTATAACCTTAGAAATTAAAGAACATCAACCTTTTGAAGTCTTTGCCCACTTCTACTTTGGAAATACTTCCATATTTCATGTAAAGCTGGAATACATTTTTAAGTTTTACCCCAAGTAAATTGGCGATAATACACCTGATCACACCTGCGTGGGCTACAATGATTTTGGGGTTCGAATTTTCAGGATTAGCCGCTATGCTGTTAAAAGCAGCCATCACCCGTTCACTTAAAACTTGAAAGGATTCGCCATTGGGAGCTGATTTGTCAACAAAATCATCTACCCAGCTCTTACTTTCCTCACTTTTTATCTCTGCCCATTTTCGCATTTCCCAGTCGCCAAAGCTTAATTCTTTAAGCCTATCATCGTACGTGATACCATTTTTAATACCGAGTTTAGCCTCTATGTTTTCAGCCAAAATTTTACAACGAGCTAGTGGGCTGGAATAGAGGTCGGCATTCATTAGTTCTTCGGGAAGTTTTGAACATACCTCGCCCACTTCTTTTTTTCCAATTTCCGAAAGTCCAAGGTCAGTTTGCCCATACAAAATACCTCTCTCCACATCGGGAGTAGTATGCCTTACCAAATAAATTTCCATGAATAGATTAGTTTTTTGAAGGGTTTAGTTTTAAAAAACTAAAGATAAGCCAAAGAGGCTTATCAGGGGAGAGAGGTCTAAAGGTTTTTTGAAATATAGATTATAAACTCGGAGCCTTCGCCCATTTTACTTTTTACTTCAATCCTACCATTGTGCTTTTCTATGATCCCATAACTGATAGAGAGTCCAAGTCCGGTTCCTTCACCCACATCTTTGGTGGTATAAAAAGGTTCGAAAATCTTGTTTTTGAGATCTTCGGGAATTCCGTGCCCCGTATCTTTTATGCTTATTTGAATGTATTCATTCAGGTTTACCGTCTTAATGGTAATGGTACCTTCTGAGTGAAGTGCCTGCCCCGCATTGTTGAGTATGTTCATGAATACTTGGTTGAGCTGGCCAGGGTAGCAGTTTACCTCGGGAAGCTCTTTTTCATATTCTTTTACAACATGAACATGGTCCTTGAACTGGCTTTTCAGAATAACCAAAGTAGATTCAAGGCATTCGTTTATGCTTGCCATTTTAAGGTGCTCTTCGTCTAGCCTTGAGAAGTTACGAAGACCACGGACAATTTCTGCCGTACGGATAGCTCCTTGGCTAATATCGCCTAAAATCAGGTTGATATCGTCTTTCAGTTCATCATATGAAAGATGTTCTTTGGTAAGCTTGATATCTTCTATCACTTCTACCAGCTTTCCATTATAGATGGTCTCATCAATTTTTTCGTACTTATTGATGATCTGCATGAAGTTTTCAATGGAAGTTTTGAGTGTACTCACGCCAGCGTATACAAAGTTGATCGGGTTGTTTATTTCATGGGCCACACCTGCTGTTAACTGACCTAAAGAAGCCATTTTTTCCGATTGGATAAGCTGTGCTTGTGCGTGTTTGAGTTCGAGGTTGATATTTTCAAGTTTTTCCCTACTCTCTCTTTCTCTGAGCAAACTGACTTTTAGCTCATCTCTATATTGGGTAAGATTGTCGTTTATGGCTTGTAGTTCTTCGGAGTTTTTTCTTAGTTCATCATCCGAAGATTTTAGCTCTTCGTATGTTTTAGTGAGTTTTACCTGTTCTTCCCGAAGTGCCCTGTTTTTCATTTTCACAGCCTCAAAGAGCTTTTGGTTTTCACTTTCAAAGTGATCGTTGGTTCGTTGGTAAAAATAGAATGAGCCAATGATGGCCAATACGGCAAAAACGTAGATTACATTGATCATGAAGTAGCCTTCTGTAAAGAAAGGCATGTTTTCATAACCCACACCAAACATCGTATGCCAGTAATCATAAAAAATAAGGCAAAGGATATTTGCTCCCAAGCCAAGGGTCATTTGGCGTATGTTCTTAAAATCGAGGAGTACCAATGGGAGCAGAATAGTCAAGAAAATTAACGCTCTAGGAGCAAAGTAATCGATTACTCCTATTTCGTAAGGATGCCTGATTTTTTTTATGAGCGTATAGCCCAACAGCATGATAGGTGCAAAAGTGCTAAACGAAAGCCTTGTGAAATTAACTTGCCTTTTCTTATTGAGGTAAGGGATGAGCCCCAGGTAAACTGCCGTAAACGTAATTACCGTTGCGGTATACATACTGTGCAACTTGAAAACCAATAGTGGCAGGCTAAAAATAGCCAAGGAAAGTGCCAACATCCCTAGTTTATTACAAAGCAATGTACGCTTCTGCAATGAATAGGGCATGTCGTCCCGCACGCCAAAGTAGGTGAGGGTGTACCACTTATTTAGTAAGTTTTCAAATGTTGCATCCACGTTTCGCTCTTATTTATCTTATTCGTATAACTGAATTTACTAGCTTACAAGCTCCAAATCCAAATTTTTTATATAGTTAGCTACGTTTTCCATAAGCCACATTGGGGTAGAGGTAGCTCCTGAAATACCAACTTTATCAGTGGGTTTGAACCAACTTGGGTCTATTTCACTCTCGTTTTCTATGAAATAACTTCTAGCATTGTTCATAAGGCATACATTGTATAATGCCTTTCCATTCGAACTCTTTTTGCCACTTACAAAAATAATCACATCCCTTTCCTGCGAGAATTTTACCATTTGAGGTTCGCGGTTAGATACTTGGCGGCAAATGCTGTCATTGGCATCAAACTCTATTAATTTTCCTTTAGGGTTTTTAGCGGCAATTCTTCGTTCAATCTCCGCCTTTATTTCATAAAAGCCTTTTGTGCTTTTAGTAGTTTGGCTAAAAAGCGAGATCGGGCGTGTAAAGTCCAATTTGTCCAAATCATCCATTCCAGTAATGATCACTGCCGTGTTTTGAGTCTGTCCGTTCAGCCCTATCACTTCAGCGTGTCCATTTTTACCATAGATCACCATTTGCCCATTTACTTCTAGCATTTTATCATGAGCATGCTTTACCCTATTTTGTAGTTTGAGTACCACGGGACAAGATGCATCAATAAGCTGAATATTATTTTCTATAGCCGTTCTGTATGTTTCTGGCGGCTCGCCATGTGCCCTTATGAGCACTCGGCAATTGGTAAGATTTTTTAGTTCTTCACGGTCAATTATGCGCAGCCCTTTGGCATGCAGCCTATTTACTTCCATGCTGTTGTGAACGATATCTCCTAGGCAATATAATTTGCCCGAATTCTCCATTTCACTTTCTGCCATTTGAATGGCATATTCTACTCCAAAGCAATACCCCGATTTCTCGTCTATTCTGACTTCCATGCTTATAGTTATGATAAATAAAATTAAGCTTGATTTAAAGTAAGATATGGCACATGAAGTACCAAATAGTTAACATTTATTAAGTGCTTGGGCGTTCGCTAAGCGCCTTTTGTTTTTGCTAGCGCAATCACTTTTTCTATTTGGCCTTTTATTGTCATGTCCGATGTGTCTATTTCTATAGCATCTTCGGCTTTTTTTAGAGGGCTTTCTTTTCTAGAAGAATCTATTTCGTCTCTTTGCCCTAAGTTGTCGATAATACTTTGCAAATCCACATCTTTGCCTTTGGAAGCCAATTCGAGTTGCCTTCTTCTTGCCCTTGTTTCTATACTTGCGGTCATGAATACTTTCAGGTCGGCATTTGGAAACACCACCGTGCCAATATCTCTGCCATCCATCACTATTCCCCCCTTTTTTCCCATCTCTTGCTGTTGTTCTACCAAAAACGTTCTTACTGTTCTCAAGGCGCTCACCTCGCTGACCTTATTACTCACTTCCATGCTTCTGATCTGGTTTTCTACATTTTCCCCGTTCAAGATCATTTCGGCAAACCCTTTTTCTGCATTGAACTCAAACCGGAGCTTGATTTTGGTAAGCGCCGTAGCTACCGCTTTTTCGTCAGAAAGATCGATGTTGTTTTCCATGAACCAAAGCGTAGTAGCCCTGTACATAGCCCCAGTATCTATGAAGGTATAGCCCAATTTTTTTGCGACAGACTTCGCAGTAGTACTTTTTCCACATCCCGCATGGCCATCTATGGCTATAATCAAATTATTCATTCAGAAGGTTTTAGGTAAAAACAGGTATTCATGTTTATTGGGCAGCAAAGTTAATGAATTTTGGGCGCAAAGTTGGAGGCATTTTCCAAGTGTATGGTGTACAAGTTGATATTTGACTTTTCAAAGCTTTGTTTCCCCAAGCTCCTTTTGTATTTTCAACTCAAGTTACGCTTGCAAGCTCAAAACAGCTTCTTACGTAAACTTCTGATTTTAAATACCAATAGACAATAATCACATGAAAAAAATAGCAGTAATAGGAGCTGGGACTATGGGCAACGGCTTAGCCCATGTTTTTGCACAAAACGGATTTGCCGTAAACTTGGTGGATGTTTCGGAAAAAGCGTTGGAAAAGGCGATAGGTACCATCGATAAAAACTTGGCGCGACAGGTTAAAAAAGAACTTATTTCCGAAGTAGATAAAGAAGCATCGCTTCAGCGGATTTCTACTATCCAAAGCATAGAAAAAGGAGTGGGGGATGTAGTGTTTGTAGTAGAAGCGGCGACGGAAAACAAAGGACTCAAACTGGAGATTTTTAAACAGCTGGATGCTTTTGCCCCCAAAGACACCATTTTAGCAAGTAACACTTCCTCTATTTCCATCACTTCTATAGCGGCAGTCACATCTCGCCCCGAAAAGGTGATTGGCATGCATTTTATGAATCCTGTTCCAGTGATGAAACTTGTTGAGGTGATCTCGGGCTACCTTACATCTGAAGCAACCTTGGCAACTACAATTGAGTTGAGCGAGAAACTCGGCAAAGTCCCTCTTTCGGCAAACGATTACCCTGGCTTTGTAGCCAATCGGATTTTGATGCCTATGATCAATGAAGCCATCCATTCGCTTTATACAGGAGTAGCTACTGTAGAGGCAATTGATGGAATTATGAAACTTGGAATGGCTCACCCCATGGGACCCTTGCAGTTGGCCGATTTTATAGGTTTGGATGTATGCCTGTCCATCATGAATGTGTTGCACGAAGGCTTGGGAGAAAGTAAATATGCACCTTGCCCACTGTTGGTTAACATGGTGAATGCAGGTTGCTTGGGAGCAAAGTCTGGAGAAGGTTTTTATGTGTGGGAAAAAGGTAGTAAAGAGTTGACGGTAAGCAAGCAATTTGTGTAAGACTACTTTCAAATAGAAATGTACAGGTATCAAAAACACCTCTTGAAAATAGTTTCAAGAGGTGTTTGTAGGTTAAGTGAAAATATTGATTACTGTTCGTAACCTGGGTTTTGCCCGTAAGGACCATCTTCATTTTGAGTTCTATCAATTTGATCTTGGGGGATAGGACGTACCATATGGTATTCTTGGATGTTATCCCTTGCATCTGGGTTGTGGAGGCGAACTCTTTCTACCAGTTTTTTAGTCCTAGTCAAGTCCCACCAGCGCTGACCTTCGCCTGCAAGTTCTCTCGCTCTTTCGTCCAATATGAAATCGAGCGTAACATCAGCAGGGGCGATCATCATATCAGCCTCTTTTCCATCCCAAGCAGCCCTTTCTCTTACCACATTTATGTCAGCTGCAGCTTTTGTAACATCGCCAGCTTTCAAGTAAGCTTCCGCTCTCAGCAAATAAGCATCTGCAAGGCGCATCAAGATAAAGTCACGCTGGCCTTGGGTATGTTGCCTGTTGGGGCGGGTATTGTCTAAGAATTTCTTGAGTGTGGGGTAAAGCTTTTGGGTATATTCATCGTTGGTGATAACCATGTAGCGAGCCTTTGCTTGGGCGTCTGCATCCCATTCGGCATCTCTCTGGGGACCAGGGATAAATACGGCTGTGTCTCCCACGGTGAATTTAGGTTGCCCAACCTTGCTTGCCTCTACATGTCCAGCATCGGCTTCTTCTTGTGTCCAATTAGGGATATTTCCCTCGCTATTTGCATACCAAACGTGCTTGTAGCTATTGTCGTAGCGGCTGTCCACGTCTCTGTCCCATAAAGTTAGGGTAAACTCGGTTGGTCTGAATCTTTTCCATGGCCTGCCGTTTTCTATATCGCGGGTCATGCCAGGAAGTTTGTCGTATTCCATAAGGAAATAAAGGTGGCCTCTGTTTCCATTTCCATCTAGTCCTTCATCTACTTGTCCTTTAGAGTTCTGTACTGTGAAAATGATTTCAGCGTTTTCCTCATTGTCTATGTTCCATAGTTCATTGAAATCATCGAGAAGGGCAAAGCCATAGTTGTTAATCACATTGCCAAACAGTGTAGCCGCTTTAGTAGCATCATCGCCTGCGGCAAAACTTGTATAGCTTCTGGTAAGAAGAGCTTGGCCCAATAAGAACTCGGCCGCTGGTTTAGTTGCTCTGCCATAATCACTTTGTTCATCGGGTAATTTGCTGATGGCAAACTCCAAGTCCGGAATAATGGCTTGTGCGTATATTTCGCTTGCGGGGGTTTTGTTGGCAATTATCTCTACTCCTTCGGTTTCTTCCAAAGATAGATGGATATCGCCAAAGGTTCGGGTAAGGATAAAGTAATAAAACCCTCTCAGAAATCTAACTTCGGCGATACGCTGCTCTTTCAGTGCTGGATCCATATCAATGGCTTCAGAACGGTTGATTACCGCGTTACATTGGTTTACCCCTCTGTAGAAGTCGTTCCAAGTGTCTCTAATCTGGCTTTGCCTCGGGTTTAAGCCGCCATCATAAAAGTTAATGGCTTTGTGGCTGCCATCAGCTCCATTAGTATGGATGTCTGTACCAAATGCCGTCATAGTAAACCCTCTTTCTACGCCAAAGAAAGGCTTCATTTCAGCATATGCTGCTTTTACAGCATCTTCAAGCCCTGCTGGGGTAGTATAATATGTTCCAGAAGAAACATCGGAGACCAGTTCCTCTTCAAGGAATTCGTTACATGATTGACCAAAAAAAGCAATAATCAAAAGTATAGGGAAAAATATTTTTGTTTTCATTTTAATCAGAGTTTGGAGTTTAGAATTTTACGTTCAGTCCAAGTAAGATCAACCTGCTGGTAGGCACATTGTCCGAAGAAATGTCATTGATATTGTTGTTGTCATCATTGTCATTAATCTCAGGATCGTAGGTTTCATAATTCGACCAGAACCAAGGGTTTTGGGCAGAGGCATAAACTCTCAAACTGGACATTTTGAGCTTGTTGGCAAAGGATGTAGGGAAGTTATAGCCCATAGTGATGTTCCTTAGTTTTACAAAACTTCCATCAAAATACCTCATGGTGTCGCTGTCACGTGGGCTTTCTTGGTTTTCGTTTGGTCTTGGGTATGCATTGGTTGGGTTATCGACTGTCCAGTAGTCTACGTCTAGGTTGTTGTAGCGGGCAAATAGTGAGTTAAAGCCTCTATGGAAATTAGAGTTGATCATTTGCCCCATTCTAAAGTAGAAGAATACGCTCAAGTCAAAGCCTTTGTAGGAGAAGTTGTTGGTGATTCCTCCTAAATAATCGGGGATATCTGTTCCAAGAATTACTCTGTCGTCAGAGGTGATTTCACCATCAGGAACTCCATCTGGTCCGCTAAGGTCGGCTCTTTTTATTTCACCTGGCACTTTGTTTTCCATCTCATTGGCCAGTGTTTCTTCACCCAATTGCCAGATGCCCGCTTTTTGGTAATCATAATGGACTTTTATAGGCTGGCCTATGAACCATTTATTTCCTACATCGTCTTTTGGATTGCCATTTTCGTCATAAAGCCCTATGTCAACTATTTTTTCATTATAGGTAGAGATGTTAAAATTGATATCCCAATTCAGGCCATTTGGTTTGTCAAGCACTATTGCACCTATGTTGAATTCTATACCAGTGGTTTCTGTTTTACCTATGTTTTGGAGGACTTGCCCATAACCAGATGTAGTTGGCAAATTCCTGTTCAATAGAATATCATCTGTATTTGATTTGTACCATTCAAAAGACCCAGAAAGCCTTCCGTCCAAGAGTCCATAATCAAAGCCTACGTTCAATGTTTTGGTTACTTCCCATGTAAGTTCTGAGTTTGGTATTTCATTGAGCCTGTAGCCAAAAGCCGGGCTTTCATCCCAAGCGTAGGTAGTTCGTGCTAAGTTACCCCATGTTTTGTACGGATCTATTGAGGTATTACCAACCCAGCCATAAGAAGCTCTCAGTTTCAATTCGCTCAAAAAGCCTATACCTTCCATAAATGCCTCATCAATTACTCTCCACCCTGCTGAGAAGCCAGGGAAGTATTGCCACTTGTTGCCTTCGGCTAGCCTAGAAGACGCATCGGCACGTAGTGTAGCTTGGAAAAGGTATTTTCCTGCAAGGTCATAATTAACTCTCCCCATGAAAGAAGCCAGTTGCCATTCTTCTAATCGGCTTTCCAAGTTGCCTTTTACTTCTGCGCTTCCAATGTTATAGAAAAGTTGTGATTCGTAAGGAAGGTTCGATACTTCGGTTCGGTGTTTTTCGTAGCGTTGAGACTGGATGCTTTGGAGGAAAGTGAATTTAAGCTCATGTTTATCTCCTATTTTTTTGTCATAGGTTATCAAGTTTTCCAAAAGTAGGTTGGTCTCTTTTTCGTTTTGGATATCTGCACTCGCAGGTCCGCCACGGTTAGCATTGGTAAGGCTGCCTCTAAAGCCTCCATTTCTCTTATAAATGATGTCAGGACCAAAGTTGGCTCTGTATTTCAAGCCTTCTGTAATAGTGGCTTCTAAGTAGATAGGAGCAAATATACGGCCTACTGTTCGTTCATCTATAAATGCATTTTCTACCAGTTCGTTCAATGGATTAGTACGGATACCATCATTGGTTGGTAAAAAGCGAAGGTTTCCATCTTCATCATAAGGAACACCAAGTGGATTGTTAGAGAGAGCTTCGCCCAGTGTTGCGTTTGAACCATAATTTTGCAGTGACTGCACGGCTAAAAATGAAATACCGGCTTTGAATATATTGCTGATTTTATGGTCTAGGTTTACTCTGCCAGTAATTCTATTATAGTCCATGTTAGAGTAGATGCCTTGTTCATCAAAATAGCCCACCGACATGTTGAATTGGGTTTTGTCACTACCGCCCATAACTGACACTTGGTGGCTGGTTTGGTAACCTTGCGAGAATACCAAATCTTGGTAATCTGTTGACCTGCCTTGTGCAATTGATTCTAGTTCTATAGGGTCATCAAATACTGCGTCATCTGCAGGGATGGCGCCATTATACCCATCCCTTCTGGATTCCCTTTTCATATCGGCAAACTCTTCACCGTTCATCATATCTACTTTGTTCATGATGTCCGTTACGCCATAATACCCATTATAAGAAACCTGAGTTTTGCCTGATTTCCCTCTTTTGGTAGTTATCAAGATAACACCGTTAGCACCCCTAGAACCATAAATAGCTGTAGCGGCAGCATCTTTCAATACTTCCATAGAAGCGATATCTTGAGGGTTGATGTCGTTCAATGCAGAGCTACTGGTGCTGGCTTGTGGAATACCATCAATAACATATAATGGGTTGTTAGAAGCGGTAATAGACCTACGCCCTCTTATCCTTACAGAGGGACCTGACCCTGGGCGACCACCACCAGATTGAATATCAACACCAGCTACTTGGCCTTGCATGGCTTGGACGCCATTGGCAACCGGGATTTTATTGATTTGTTCAGAGTCTATTGAGCCAATAGCAGCGGTTACATCTCTTTTGTCTTGAGTACCGTATCCAACAACAATGACTTCTTCCAGTTGTTTTAGGTCAAGTATTAATGTTATGTCTACTATGTTTTGACTTCCTAATTCTATCTCTTCGCTAAGAAAACCAATATAACTAAATACTAAAGTGCTGCCTTGAGCGGCATCCAATTTATACTTTCCATCAATATCAGTGATTGTACCTGTGCTAGTCCCTTTTATGACAACCGATACACCGGGGAGGGGCTGGCTGTCTTCCCCAGAGATGACGGTACCTGTTATGGAGCTTTGGGCAAACAATGCCCCACTAAATAACAGGGGGTAGAGGGTTAGCATTACTCCAATGAGTAGTTCTTTCTTTTTCATTTTTTCATATTTACTGTTAAACAATGATAAGGTGTATGAAGTACAGTTTGTTGCATAGTCCACCTGTTTCAAAAAGTACATCTTTTTGGAAAAGGTGGGTAAAAAAGTGAAATAAATTACTGTTTATGTACTCGTGCTTAGCAAGAAACCGAGTTGATGCGCTATAAAAGACCCATAACAAAAACTTAAGTATTTCGGAACATAAAACATCTAATCTGCCCTTTTGAAAAATAGGCAGTTATCGAATTGAGTTTGCTAGATTATTGATAGTGTACAGTATGAACTGTAGAAGGGTGAGTTATTGTGGCTGGATAAAAGAATTGAAACCTATCCTAATGAACAGATAGTACCGATGGGCATAAACAGCGCATGTAGCAGCTATATCGAAAAGCTGACTAAAGTGATGTGATGAGAGTAATTAAGTTGTATTCATAGGCTTATGGAGTTAGGTGAATTTATATGAACTTATTATCGTTAACGTTCCCTGCACTAATATGCCAATAAAATGTAATGTTCAAAAGTAAATCTGCAAAAAAATACCACAAATGCTCCCAATGTGTTATTTGATTTTTTTTTGATATGATTAAGATAGTTTAAGTAAGCATTTATTCATGGTTGTAACCAATTAGGTAAGTATGCAATTTTGCTTCAATAGAAGTGAAAGGTTTACCTATATTTGCTTTATATTTCCCAAATAAAACGAATGTAAATGCTCTTCAAAGAAATATTGAAGCTATTTTAAAGAAAACATGACTGATTCCAATTCTGTAGAAGAACCTATAAAACAACCTGCATCTGTACTTACTTTGTCAATTGTCACTTTTGTGGCATTTGTTGCTTTTGCAGGTTTTATTTTTTACCTCTATTTTTTCAATGAAAACAAGTGGCAGGTAGATACTACTGCATACAAGCAGCAAGTGGACAGTTTGAAAAACCTCACCCAAGAACTTCAAGTGCGGCTGGCATCTCAAGAAGAATATGAGTCTAAAAGGGCGCAACATGTATATGAATATAGATTCGATCCTTTTGATAGTGAAAATTTTCGATTGTATGGATTGTACAGAGACGTGGAAAAAAAGTACAGTACTTTAGATGTGGCCCTTATGTTTAACATCAGTAATGCTAAAAGTATAAAGTATAGCGATGTGATAGGAGAGCGGTGGTTTATTGTACCCATCAAAGGTGTGCACTATTATAGTGGAGACGAAACTATTACTGAGATTGCGATGAAGTATTACGAAGACCCAGCTGATTCGGTACTTATTACCCGCTTTAATTTAGAGCCAGAGGCAGATATGCGCTTGTTTATTCCATTTGGGAAGAACTAAGAAGTTGTTTGGGGATTTGGTTGTGTCCTACAAGGTCTGATGGGTTCGGTTTTTATTCAAAAAAACATTTTCATTGCCACCTCATGGGATTCATTTTTCTTTGAAAAGCACGTCGTTCTTCTGGCCGTCTCGTATCCTTTTTACCTCACTGCCATGTCAATATCTGCTTCTTACTGTCCGGGTCATAGGTATATTAACAGCCAGCGTTTATTTTTCTTTCGCCCCACATATGTCCAAAACTCGTTTACCTGTACCTTCATATTTTGTAACGCTTTATGTTATTTAATTTGTTAGTGCTTAGCAGAGTATAAAGCATTATATTTATAGGATGGAAATGTTAGTAATAGAAATCCTTTTGCTCTCTTGCATTATTATCTTTTTATACCACCAAAAGGAAGTCTTTGGCTTAGCCTTAGTATTTATTTTAATTGGATCAAATCAATTTTTCCAAACATTACTCTCATCAAACCTTTATGTACAAATCTTTAATGACTACTATTATTCACCTGGCTCGGTAGTGTTATTTTCTTCTAGTATTTTCACTATATTATTGATATATATCAAAGAGGGGGTTCACAGCACAAGGACTCTTATTTATGGAATTCTTATATCTAATATAACACTAACTCTACTCTCTTTTATTACCAGTTATACAATCAATTCTGAAAGTACTTTTAGTATTTTGTCTATTCCAAAAGAAATATTTGAGATAGACATGCAGATTTTTATAATTGGTACTATAACACTGTTTGTTGATTCTTTTTTAATAATAATTATCTTCGAATTTGTTTTGTTAAAAGTCAAAAACATTAAGATCTTCTTAGCAATTCTAGTTTCAATTATATCTGTGCTATATTTTGATTTAGTTATTTTTTCATTTTTCAGCTTTTGGGGCAACGAAGGTTTTGAAGTTTTTTTTATTGGGAATCTAATTGGAAAAAGTATAGCAGGAGTCCTATATTCATTGATGCTATATGCCTACCTCGTATACATTGACCAGAGCAGTTACCTAAAAAAATTAGAAATCAGTAAAGATGTAAAAGATATATTCTCTATTGTCACTTATAGAGAGCGATATGAGTTTCTGAAAAAAGAAAAAGATCACATAGAAGAAATGAAAAACAGTCTTATTGAATCAAATAAAAATAAGGACAAGTTTTTTTCTATCATTTCGCATGATCTCAAATCCCCTTTTCATGCCATTCTGAGTTTTTTAAATTTAACTCAAGCAAATTTCGATTCTATGAGTCGAGATAATGTTAAAAAAAACTTGGCGCTCATTCAGAAATCATTTACGAATGCTTTTGATTTGTTGAACAATCTTTTGGATTGGTCTAGAATTCAAATGGATAGAGTTCAATTTAACCCAACTCCTTTTTGTATAAATGATTTAATAGACAAATGCATTAACAATTTGTCGTATAATGCCGAGAACAAAAACATCTCGGTTCTATTCCATTCTTCTGAAAATTACCATGTATTTGCAGATCTTGACATGATCAACAGTGTGATAAGTAATTTACTTTCCAATGCTATTAAATTCACAAATACTGGCGGAATGATTATTATCTCTATAGGATATAGGGATAAGGCGACTTTTGTAAAAGTTCAAGATAATGGGATGGGCATTGAAAAGGAGGTGATTGATAAATTGTTCAGGCTTGATACTGTTTATACTTCATACGGTACAAATAAAGAATCAGGAACTGGTTTAGGGCTTATTCTTTCTGAAGAATTTATAAAAAAGAATAACGGGAATATATTTGTCGAAAGCGAATTAGGAAAAGGCTCAACCTTTACATTCACATTGCCCCAATTCCTAAAAGATGATGCAGTTATGGACGAATAAAATATATGTTCCTCTTAATATAAAAAAAACACTCAAAATAAGAAACTTAGAGAGTTCTCGCAACCTTAAGCTATCCATCATTTATGAGTGTTTTATAGGGGGCGAAACATCAAAGAAACCTTGCCCCATTTGAATAATGGAAAAAAAAGGGAAACTATCTGAGGACAAGCTGGGTGGATGGCACACCGGGCGAAGGTACTACTACAATGCTGTCAACTTAAGGTCATAACGCCCTTTTTTTATTGATGCTGAACTTTTGCCTCCACCGCTTCTTCTTCCTCTCGAAGCTCCTGTCCGGTTTTATGGCGACCTTGTGCCTGGATATCTTATTTTTTGAGCCTTTGTATCTCGGCGGCCCAGTCTTCCGGGGGCTTGGCCAACAGCCTCAGCACATCTCCCCTCAATAGGCCAGTGGCCGTTTTTCTGTTGACCTGATATCTGTACAGTCCGCCCTCTTTTTGCCCAAGCCCTTTGTCCGTATCGTCTATGATTATCCTTATCAGGTTGGCCGCCAGTATCGCCGCGTGGAAATCTTGCAGCACCCCTTCCTCTTTTTTGGAGGAGAAGTTCTCTATCTCCATACAGTCCTTCAGGTAGCCGAACATCGTCTCCACTCCCCACCTCAGCCCATACAGGCGGGACAGTTCCTTTCTTGCAAGGCCTAGGTCGGTCAATAGGTATTCATATCCGCCGGTCTTCAGCCTTATCCTCACGATACGTACCTCTAGGGGCTCCTTATAATCGCTCGACACCTTGCCGCCCCTCTTCTTGCCATAATATGTCGGCGGCGACAGCACTATCCGCCCGTCCACCTGCCCGGATCCTGCAAAGGCCTTGACGCCTTTGTTGAAGTCCTTCTTGCAGCGGATGACAAAATGCCCGCCGCCCGCCCTGATGTGGGAGCACAGGTCGAACGAGGGGTAGCCCCGGTCCAGCAGGTAGATATAAGGCTTGTCTATCGACAGCCCGTCGTGCTGTTCCCTGAACAGTTTTCCCTCCCCGTTTTCCAAGGGCGAGAGGCGGGCGGAGAGCACCTGGTGGTTGAGCACGTCATAGATAACCGACGCCCTTGCCATGGCCATGCCCTCGCCGTGGTTGTTCTTCCATGCGCCGAAACGCTCCTTTAGCTCCTTGCTATCGGGCAGCTGGAACAAGCTGCCGTCTACGGCCAACAACAGGTAATTGTCCCCATAGGCCTCCACAAGGGGGCTTTTGTAGAACCTGCCGATGTGCCCCGAGTTGAGCTCCAGGAAGGCCGTGTGCGCCAGCTTCAGCCGTGCGGCGGAGAACGCCTGCCTGGAGGCGTCCTTATGGCGGCCAAGGGCGGAAAAGAAACCGGCGACCTCCAGCCCGATACTTTTTACTACCCTGTTGATCAACATGAGCACGATGTCCTCAAAACCAAACACCCTGTCCCTCGTAAAACTGGTAGCCTCCGGCGTGTGCCTCCTTTGGAAAGATGTATCGGTGAGCGAGCTGCTGAGCCCCGAAAAAAAGCAGAGATATCCATGTCCATTCTTTTAGAATGAATATATGCATTTTTTCTTAAGTTGACAGCATTGGGTACTACTATGGGCGTGGTTTTGCCCAAAAGCAAGGACTTCTGATTGTTTTTTGGCAAGGTTTTCTCCTAAGTTATTCGTATTATAGCTTGTAAAAGCTTAACCTCCTTATTGCCTATTCGAACTTTATAAGCCAGATTGTTGTCTTAAAAATCAAGTAAGCAAGATTTTGGTAAATCAATTTTGCAAACTGCTTATGTTTGTACCTAATTTATTTTTTAATTTGAAAATTAATGAAAAACAAACTTTTCCATTAACCTTTATTTGAATAATGTGTCTATTTGTCCAAAAAAGCACTAGCTGTGAATGAGTACTGCTATGGTCAGGGTGTAATAAAATTAAGAAAATGCATTTAGTAAGATAGAATGTGTTTGGAAAATGCCCTGTATGACCTAAAACTCTTGAAATGTTGGACGGTTTATTAGAAGTAGGGATAGATATAGAAAAGAATTGCTTAATTAACTAACTATGAAAAATATAAAAGTATTAGTCCTTTTTATGATCTCGCTGGTGCTGTTATTGGCACCAGAGGCAGAGCTTTTGGCTCAAAAGAAAAAAAAGAAAAAGGGCGAATATAAAGCTGAACAGGAAGCGCTAGAAGAAGGCATTGCAAAAGTAATGGACGAAAGGAATTTGGCTCATGCCGAGTATTTGTTCTTTGAAGGCATGAAATATTACGTGCTCGAAGATTATAAAAAAGCCCTTTCGGTTTTTGAAGAAAGTGATCAGCTAAACCCCGATAGCCCTGCTACCAAGTATAAAATGTCGCAGTTGCTCAACAAACTTGGAAGGTACGATGAAAGCTTGGCTTTGGCGCAGAAAGCTGTAGAGCTTGGTAACGATAATGAGTTTTATTACAAGCAGCTAGCAGAGCTTTACAAACAAAAAAAGGAATATGCCAAGGTAGTAGAAACCTACAAGGCAATGATGGGGCATGTAGAGGGAAAGGAGGAGTATTTGTTCGACTTGGCACAAGCCTATCTGTTTTTGTCAGAGTATGATAAAGCAATAGAGGCCTATGATAAAATAGAAGAACTGTACGGGATGAACGATGCCGTGGTTAGGCAAAAGCAGCGTATTTATCTCAATACCCAAAAGCTAGGGAAGGCTCTTGAAGAGGGGGAAAAGTTGATAAAAGCCTTTCCCGGAAATAGCAGATATGTTCTTTCTCAGGCGGAGATTCTTGTAAGTGTGCAAAAAGGCGAAGAAGCACAGCAGCTTGTAGAGCAGTTTTTAGAAACCTATCCTAATGAGCCTGCTGCTGAGTTGTTTTTAGCTAAAATTTATTTGCTCAAAGGGCAATCTGAAAAAGCGTATGAATTAGCAGAAGTAGCTTTTGCCAACCCAGACTTGCTCTTTTCAGATAAAATTGACGTATTGGTAGGAGAGTTGAAGTCGGTGTACGACGGAAAACCTAATGCACAAGGCTTAAAGTTGGCAAAAATCGCTTCCGAAACCCATCCGGAATCTGGACAGGCGAACTCGATATATGCAGATTTTTTGATTGGGAGTGGCGACAAACAAGCTGGAAGAGACTATTACTTAAAAGCTCTGACTATAAATGCTGATAACTTTAAAGTTTGGCAACAAGTGCTAAATATAGATTGGGAAATGCAGCAATTCGATAGTCTAGAAAAACATGCTGATACAGCTTTGGAATATTTTCCCAACCAAGTAGGGCTTTACCTTTACAAAGGTACGGCAGCATATGTGAACAAAAACTACGAAGAGGCTATGGATGTGCTGGAAAGTGGCTTGATGTTAGCCATAGACCCTCGCCAAAAAAATCAGTTCAACTCACAGCTAGGTGATGTATATAATAGCCTTGAAGAGTACGATCGCTCCGATGATGCCTATGAGGCGGTACTCAAAGAAGATCCTAATAATGTTTATGTGCTGAATAATTATGCTTATTTTCTCTCCCTGAGAAAAGAGAAAATGGACAAAGCCAAAAGCATGGGAGAGAAGTTGGTGCAGTTAGAGCCGAATAACCCGACATATCTAGATACCTTTGGGTGGGTGCTGTACGTGATGGAAGAGTATGGAGAAGCTCAAAAATACCTAAAGAAAGCGGTAGAAAATTCGCCTGATAATGGTACTATAATAGAGCATTATGCCGATGCCTTGTACAGAACGGGTGACAAAGACAATGCGTTGAAGTACTGGAAACAAGCCTTAGAGGTGGGAGGGAGTGAAAGTGAAGAGCTTCTGAAGCAAAAAATAGCCAACAAGAGCTTATAGCTTAAAGTATAAAATAATCTTTTGTAGAGGTCTTCCCGTTAGGAAGACCTTTTTTTATGAATTTGGCTTTTCCCTTTATCTTTTTTCTCTTCTTTCTCGTACAATTATATAAGACATATTACCTTCTATAGCTATAGTACAAGCAGCTTTAAAACCCCATTTTTTATCTCTTATGGGTGAGGTGGTCGGGTTGTGTGCAGTACTTCCTCATAATTGATTTTTTGACTATATAACTACTTGATTATTAGATTAAAAAATTTTATTTCCATGATTTTTTTACTACATTGAAGCAACACATACCAAGCCATGTTACTTCAGGTTTTTTTAATGGTAATTGGCTAGGAAAACCAATTAAATTTTTAGAGTATGGAACCGATAAACAATCTAAAAGAACTACTGAAAGAAATGCTCAAAAGCTGTTACGATTCTGAGCTACTCCAATTAGAAGCTTTCCCAAAACTCATAGACAAAGCCTACTCGCCCGAGCTAAAAAAGGCTATCCAATCGAGCTATGAACATTCTAAAAGACATTTAGATAAAATGGAAGAGATATTTATCCGAATGAAGGTGAGCCCGGTTGGTGAAGTGTGCGAGTCTACCGTGGGGCAGTTGAACGAGACTTGGAGGCTGATGGAGCGAATACAAGAACCTGGGGTACAAGATGCTGCCATTGTTACCTTGGTGCAGCATATCCACCACCATGATATAGCCGGTTATGGAACTATGAGCGCTTTTGCCAATGCGGTAGGGTATTATGAAACTTCCGAGGCTTTGCACCAGATGTTGGAAGAAGAGAAAGAAATGGATGAAGAGCTTACCAAAATGGCTATTCAGAAATTAAATAAGCGGGCTAAGCTTGAAAAGGAAGAAGAGTTTTCCGCTATGTAAAATAGCCTAAAGTGATAAATGAAAAATTGTAGTTCGCTCTATGAGCGGCTACTTTATATACGGCCAGTAAAGCTGGTTTAGCTATGTTGAAAGGCTGAGTTACAATCGTACTCAGCCTTTTTTTATAGATAATTGCTTATTTTAGTTTCAACGCTTCTTGTAACAAACGTTCTTTTTCGATAGGGACTACGCCCAAGTGCTCACATACCAACCCACCTCCTAAGTTGGCGATTCCCGCAACTTTATCTAGCGGCAGGCCTGCAGCTAAACATAGGGCAGCGATGCTGACGACCGTATCTCCAGCACCCGACACATCGGCTATTTCTCTTTTGTGAGCTGGAATATGATGCGTTTCATCAAAATTGGTAATGAATACACCATATTCGGAAAGGGTGATAAGTGCTGCTCCTATATCCATTTTAGTTTTCAGCTTTTTCACTGCGTCTCCAAGAGCTTCTATATCTCCAGACTCAAACTCGTGTTTGATCCCCTCTTTCAGTTCTTTGAGATTAGGCTTGAACAGAGAGCAGCCGGCATAGGACAAGAAATTCTTTTTCTTAGGATCAACCACTGTAGGCACTCCGTTAACTTTGGCTATTTTTATGATTCGAGCTATTGTTTCTTCATTGAGAAGTCCTTTGTCATAATCTTCAAAAATAATGACTCCAACTTCTTCAATTTTCTTCTGCACAAAAGCGATGATTTTTTCGGCAGTTTCCGAGCTAATACCCTTATCCGTTTCGGTATCGATGCGGAGGATGTGTTGCGAAGCAGAAATAATGCGATGTTTTACAGTGGTTATTCTATCCTTCTGCCTGATGATTCCTTCTTGGGAAATTCCTTTTTTCTCCAAAATCCCGCAAAACCCATCTCCTTCGGCATCGTCGCCTACTACGGCGCAGAGCAACGGCTCAGCTCCCAGCGCTTTCACATTGAGAGCTACATTTGCTGCTCCGCCAAGGCGAGTGTCCCGCCTAGTTACATGCACTATGGGCACTGGAGCTTCTGGTGAAATTCGATTGACTTTCCCCCACACATACGAATCGACCATTACATCGCCGATCACGAGTGCCTTGAGGTTGTTGAAATTTGAAAAAGTATTGTTTAAATCCATTGCAGCACTAGGCTTGTTTCTGTTTATTTATTTCGCTTGTTAAGCTAATTTGCCCACAGCCGTTTTTATTCTATCTATTGCCGCTACCAAATTCTCATCAGAAGCTGCAAAGGAAATTCGGATGCAGCTTGGTTCGCCAAATGACCCTCCATCCACTATGGAAACGTGGGCTACATTGAGCAAGAACATAGAGAAATCGTAGCTGTCATTAATGACATTTCCTTCGAAAGACTTGCCAAAAAAGTAGCTGATATCAGGAAAAAAATAAAATGCGCCTTTCGGTAAATTCGTTTTAAATCCTTCTATATCGTCCAACAGTCCTTTTACCAAATCCCTTCTTCGGAGGTAGGCATCTCGCATTTTTTTGGTAGGCTCTTGAGTGCCGGTAAGGGCTGCTATTCCAGCTTTTTGGGTGATGGTAGAAGTTCCTGAAGTGATCTGTCCTTGCATTTTGTTGCATGCTGCAGCCAACCAAGCAGGAGCAGCCATGTATCCCAATCTCCAGCCAGTCATCGCATAGCCTTTCGAAAGCCCGTTGATGAGTGCAGTTCGCTCTTTCATTCCCTCAAAAACAGCAATACTTTCATGTTTGCCACCAAAGGTGATGTATTCATAAATTTCGTCGGCAATAACAAAAAGATCTTCGTGTTTGAGCACCACTTCGGCAATGGCAGCAAGTTCTTCTTTTTCAAAAACAGTTCCCGTAGGGTTGCAAGGCGAAGAGAACATGATTGCCTTCGTTTTTGGGGTGATTGCCTGTTCCAGCTGCTCGGCTGTGACCTTGAAGTCATTTTCAATCGTCCCTTTTAGTATTACGGGCACTCCTTCGGCAAGCTTTACTTGCTCGATGTAAGTCACCCAGTAGGGAGTGAAAATGATAACCTCTTCGCCTTTTTTTACCAAGCTCAAAAGTACATTGGCAAGCGATTGTTTTGCCCCTGTAGAAACTACTATTTCGTTAGGTGCATAGTCAAGCTGGTTGTCTCTTTTAAGCTTTTCGCAAATGGCTTCCCTAAGGTCAGGAAAACCTGCAACAGGAGGGTACGAAGTGAAGCCGTCGTCCATGGCCTTTTTCGCTGCGTCTTTGATGTGGTCTGGTGTTTGGAAATCGGGCTCGCCTAAGTTCAGCTTTATTACATCTACCCCTTTGGCTTGAAGTTCACGTGCCTTAACAGCCATTGCGAGGGTGGCAGATTCTTCCATAGCTTGCAAGCGCTCCGATAAAATATCTTTTTTCATGGTGCTATATATTCTTTGTAAAAAAATAATCTCTTCTCTAAAAATTTCGCCAAAGTTAATCATTACCACTGACCTTCAAAAATCGAAATATCAGTGCTGTTTTTTGGTTAATGGCAAAATTGGAAATAGCAAGAAATGAGAGCGTAGAGGTGTGCGCATAGGTGATCTACCTATAAAAAGAATGATCGTTGGAAAATGATGGAGACGTGCTGTTTTGAGGAAATTGAAAGAAAATGCTGATTTCAATGGATGAAATAAACCCTTAGCACTGCTAACAAAATAACAATAAAGCTGTTTGGAGCATACTTAGCTAATACGGTAAAGGGGTGTCGGCTGATTTATGTTAATAACAAAGTAAAATATGATACTTTTGGATAATTACAGTCTTTATGTAATATTTCCGTTGATATCCTTTTTTTAAGGTCGAAAAAAACAAAAAGCGCCTTTTTACGACATAGGGCAATAGTAGTGAGTCGTTTCATTAAGTTATATTTACTTAGTAATCGTTAATTAAACATCGTTGATTAACTATAACTAACAACACTACTAAAATGAGTAAATTACTTACAACAAACTTCATATTAACACTACTTATTTCTGTCTTTATCCAGAGCAAAGCCTTGGCAGAAATAGCCGATGACCATTCTTCCCCCAAGGTAGAAAAGCTTAAGTTGACTTCCATGTGTTCTGCTGAGCCAAGTGAAACAAGGAGGTGGAGGATCAAAAACCCTAATGATTATGATATAAAAGTGGCATGGTGGGTATTTGGAACTTTGCAGTTCGATACGTTGAACATAGCTCCAGGTGAGACCTTTCTAGAGACCAATACAGTTTGGGGATTCAATACGTTGATCCTTCGCTGGAAAAATGGAGACAGGAAATGGGATCAGACGGTGAGTATTTCATGCGCTATTCAATGCGAGTCTGAAGACAATCAGATCTATATTTCTAACGATACCATTTCGGAAAAACAACCCATAGGCACGATGGTGGCTGAGCTGAGTATGGAATCGGGCAGCTTAGAGGAGTATTATTTCGAGCTAGAAGATACCGTATTAGATAATTCGTTTTTTACGCTTGATGGGAATGTGTTAAAGAGTAACTCCATTTTTGATGTTTTACAAAACCCTACTTTCAAAATCCAAGTAAAATCTACTAGGCTTTCCGATAGTGAAGATTTTACTCAAACTTTTGAAATTAAAGTAGTTGATGTATTGAACGAGATTTCAAACTTGGAGCTTTCAAACACATCAATTGAAGAGCTTTTACCTAGCCCTACTTTTATAGGGACACTTACCGCCCAAGATTTACATGGTGAGGTCATTAGCTATTTTTTGCCAGCCGATGAAACCGAGTTTACTATTGTTGAAGATAGTCTATTTACCAACCAGACTTTTGAGTTTGCCCAACAAAACACATACGAAATAGAAATAGGGGCAACTGCCCCTACAGCTGATACCTTACTTCAAAATTTTGAAATTCAAATCGTTGAAGTTCCTAATGAAATTTTAAATATTACCCTGTCTAACACAGTTATTACTGAGTTTTTACAAGCTCCGGTATTTGTAGGTAGATTCTCGGCAGACGATATACAAGGCGAAGAAATTAGCTTTTATTTACCTGATGGTCAAGATGACTTTGTTCTTGTAGGAGATAGCCTTTTCACAAACAAGACTTTTATCCATTCTCAGCGAAATACGTATGAGATTGAGGTGAGGGTAGAGGCAATAAAAGCTAATCCTGTAACCCAATCTTTTGAAATTCAAGTAGAAAACATCATCAATGCTCCTGAAGATATTTTGCTCTCAGAAAGCTCAGCTGATGAGTTTCAACCAGAAGGCACGCTGGTAGCTTCGCTAGCTGTTATTGATCCCGATAGCCTTGATGTGTATGAGTTTACTTTATTAGAAGGTAATGGTGATTTTTACATTGAAAACGGTCAGCTTTTTACTGCAAGAAGTTTTAACTATAGAGCTGAGAATCCAATTGCTATAAAAATAGCTGTAGTAGATCAAGATTCTGCACGCTTCGAAAAAGCTTTTTCTATTTATATTAATGATGTTCCTGATGCCCCAACTGATATTGTTTTAAGCAATAATGAAATTGTTGAAGGTTCTCCTTCAGGTACTTTGGTGGGAGAATTTACTTCTATCGATTCCGATAGCCTCGATCAGCATAACTATTACTTAGTAGCTGGAGAGGGAAGTGAAGACAATGTGAGTTTTTACATTGAAGAAAACAGGTTGTATTCAGTTTTTGATGCTGATTTCGATGAGCAATCTAGCTATAATATCAGGGTAGAAAGTAGGGACTTGAACGGTGACCGTTTCAAGAAAAATCTAACAATTGAGGTGCTCAACCAGATAAATGCTCCTTCCAATATCACGTTGAAGCTTTTCCAGATAGTGTATGAAAATGTAGCTGAAAACAGTTTTTTGGGCAGGTTGGTTGCAGAAGATATAGATATAAATGATACTCATAGTTTTGAATTGCTAGAAGGATCAAATGATAATTATGCTTTTAGGCTTCAAAATGATACGTTAATAAACATTGTCACTTTTGAATATGCAGTTCAAAGTAGTTATACACTAGATGTAAAAGTAACGGATGAGGATGGTGAGATCTTCCAAAAACAAGTCGTTTTCACGATTGAAAAGATAAACGATGGAGGTTCTGGTGAATATGTTGGAGGTGGCAACATGGACGAAACTAATAGTGTGAATGTAGAGATGTCAGATTTAGATGGTGATGGAGATCTGGATGTAGTAGTGGGAAATAAGGTGCAGAGCAGCGAGGTTTACTTGAACGACGGACGTGGAAATTTGGAAAGAACTTCTCAAGAGTTCGAATCTACTCCATTATACGGAATGAGGTTGGCCGATTTAGATGGCGATGGCTTTGACGATATTATTTTCTCCAATTGGGGAGTCGATCATACTATTTGGTTCAATGATGGAACAGGTTTTTTCACCAAAAGCCCACAAGTGTTAGATAAAAGCTATGCACTTACCATTACCCCAGGAGACTTTGATCAAGACGGAGATGTCGATTTAATAGTTGCCAACTATACCGAGAAGAACAAAATCTGGCTGAACAACGGGGATGGTACTTTTGTGTTCGACAGAGACTTTAGCGAGACGCTTACCTATAGTTTGGAAGAAGGCGATTTGGATGGTGATGGCGATTTGGACTTGGTGGAGTTGATGTATGGTGGTCAAGATAAAATTTGGATCAACGATGGTGCAGGTAACTTTGAGCTAAAAGAAGTTTTAGTTACAGGTGTAAATGCCTATGCAGGATCTTTAGGCGATCTAGATGGCGACGGTGATTTAGATTTGGCACTTTCTAACCCTTCTGGCGGAAACGCAATCTTTTTGAATGATGGAACAGGCGGGTTTTCCGATACAGGAGCAAGGCTTAGCACAATAGCATCCTACTCTGTTTCTCTTGGTGATATCGATAATGATGGTGATTTGGATTTGTTCTGTGCGAACAGGTTCAATCCGGTTACAGTTTGGGCTAACGATGGTCAAGCTGCTTTCACAAAAACTAACCAAGAACTTGGTAATGCAGACTCAAGGCAAGTTGCCGTGGGAACACTAGATCCCGATAACGATATTGACGCATTCATTGCTAATACTGGGGCAGCAAATACAGTTTGGTTAAACAATAGTACGCCTACTGGTATCCAAATTTCTGGGTTTTCTGTAGAAGAAAATGCTTCAGAAGGGACTTTTGTTGCGGCTCTTACAGGCATTGATGCAGATGTATGGGATAGTTTGCAAATTACGATGGTAAGTGGGGCTGGTAGCGAAGGAAATGGGTATTTCCTATTGAAAAATGATACATTGGTAGTGAGCTCAACTATAGACTTTGAACAAACGCCGACCTTGCCTATCCGATTGAGAGTGACTGATAAAGCAGGAGATTTTGTTGAGAATACCTTTACAATAGAAGTGCTTGATGTAGAAGAAAGACCATCTTTCTCAGACATATCTAATCAATCTTTTGCATATTCAACAGATTCTATAGAAGTGTTGGTAGAAGGAGTAGAAAGCCCTGCGGGAGTGCCTTTGACCTTTGAAGTATCAGCTACTGATAACATGTTAGTAGAAAGTATTGGAATTGATTACGAAAATCCTGCAGAACAGGCGAAAATCAATATAGTAACTCGCTCAGGGGAGTTTGGGTCTTCCATTGTTCAAGTAATCGTAAAAACAGAGGATGGATCGCATGAGTTTACCCGCCAGTTTCAGCTCGAAGTATCAGCCCCAAGTATTGCTACTACAGGCATGGAAAGTTGCGGCACTTCTGAACTTACCCTGTCAGCATCTGGAGCAATCAACTATTTCTGGTTTGCCTCAGAAGAAGCTGCAAATAGGGAACACGAAGGAGCTTCATTAACCTCTACATTTAGCTCGACTACTACTTATTACATAGCTGCCGTTTCCCCAAGTGGAAGCCTGGCAGACGAAAGAACAGAGGTGACCGCAGTGATCAATCCATTGCCTGTACCAGTAATTACAGCAGTAGATAGTCTACTTTCGGCGCAAGAAGGGTTTACTTCTTACCAATGGTATAAAGGTGCTGAGCTTATTGAAAATGCAACGACGAGCAGCTATATGGCAACAGAAAACGGAAGCTATTCGGTAGAAGTAACCAATGCATTGGGATGTGCCGCCATTTCCGATTCAATAGTCTACTCAAAGCCAGAGCTTGAAGGAGAAGATACGGAGGAAGAGGAGCCTGAAGAAGTTGAAGAACCAGAAGAGGTTGAAGACGAAGTAGAAGAGGTTGATGAGGAGGGAACAGAAGAAGGTGGCGAAGAAGAAACTGAGGAAGAAGTGACTGAACAAAAGCCAGTAAATTGGTATGATATCATTAAAGAAATTAAGCTATATCCTAATCCAACTAGACGCTGGTTGCACGTGGTTTTGAGTAGGAAATTTGAAAGGACAATTATTAGAATTTATAATACATCAGGTTTCCAAGTGCTAGAGACTACGCCTGAAGCAATGGAAGTGGATATAGATGTTTCCAATTTGAAAACAGGTTTGTATTTCTTGAAAACTGTTAGCCCAGAAGGTCAGCAAACCAAAAGGTTCATCAAACGATAAAGAGTAGTTTTTCATAGTTTTGTTTGTTTTTTAACTGGAGAATGCTGGTACAAAAGCTTCTCCAGTTTTTTTTACGTCTTTTTTGGATATTTTCTTTTTTCTGACCAAAGCTTTTTTATGGTTTTTAATAAACTTTTTCCCCTCTTCGTAACCAATATCATGGAGCTCTTGGAACTTAGAAAAATCCATTACGCTGTAGGCTTTATCAAGAACGGGTTCCACTATATAGTCGCACTGTTGAATATTGGGTACGACATTTTGGTGGACAGCAAGGGTAAATACTTTGGAAAGAACCGAACCAAATGACTCAAAGCTATCATCCATCGAATAGTTGTTTACATGCACGCCAATCACTTTTTTACAGGTTTTTTTGAGGGGCTGCACGGGCAAGTTGTTCATTAGCCCGCCATCTACATATTTTTGCCCATTTATCTCTATAGGCTTAAAAATTACGGGTAAAGCAGCCGAAGCCGTCACTGCCCTGCTCAGGCTTCCCGACTCCAATATTTCATAATTGCTCTTGCTTAGGTTTGTGGCGCAGACATAGAGTTTTTTGTTCAGCTTTTCGAAGTCATCGTGAGGGATATTTTTCTTAATCAGCTCTTCTAGGTAAGATAAATTGAGCAAGCCATTGCGGAGCCAGCTAAGTCGGAAAATTTTGGAAAACCGTTGTTGGGAAACAATCGTAAGCATTTCTTCGGGGGAATAACCTGCGGCATAAAATGCACCGATGATAGCCCCCATGCTCGTCCCCGAAATTTCATCCACATGGACATTTTCTTCTTCCAATGCCCTCAAAAAACCGATGTGCACCACGCCCCTAGCCCCACCTCCGCTTAGGGCTATTCCAATATGACCGTTATTATTCCTTCTTCTTTTTTGTCTGAAGTATTTAAAGAGGTTTAGCATAGTTGTTAACTGGTTGTTGGTTAACTATATAAACACCCAAACCCCCTCTTAGGGTTGCAGTTGGCTTCAGATTTATATTGAAGGGTATGTAATATTTAGGTAGAAAAATTGCATAATATTCATATAGGTATTCTATGCAAAATACTTTTTATAAAAAGCTTCAAATGATTAGAATGTCCAGTTTGGGTACTTTCTTTTCGGTCTGTGTGACACGGCTCGATGGTTTTGATATTTTGTCCTGTGCTAATTAAAATAATGTATTAAAGTATAAGTACACATTGTGTTTGATAAATAGCTTCATGTTGAGAAATGGTGTTGCAACCAAATTTGATGCTGAAAAGATCAGGTTATCATTGATTGGATAAAATCAAGTTCTATTTCTTTATCCTTTGGTTATTTGTGTCTGAGGCTGGAGTGGACGTGGACGAAAGGGTGAACGGTATTTTAAAGCAAGAGTTTTTATTAGAAAAGTACGCGGAAGGGTGACGTTTTAAATGCGTACTTGAAAGAAGTTATCAACACTTAATATCCTAGTAAGACCTCACTTTCCCAACCATTATCTTCTGACTGAAAAATGCACCAACAACAGGACATTAAAATGAAAACCTATAAAAAGGAAAAGCTCAACGGGATTTTTCTCGTTGAGCTTTTATCCTAATCGATGTCTAATTTCCGTATCACTATATCAGGACTAGACAGTTTTGAGTACCCCCTAACTAAACAAGGCTAGGGGGTAAGTATTAACGCTTTATAAAGTTTACAGTTTGTACGCCTCCAGTATAGTGGAGCTGAAGTATGTACGTACCTTTGGATAACTCAGGTATATCTAATGTGTAATTCAATTCTCCTTCTTGTAGGAAGCCCAATTCTTTGGCATATACAAGTTGACCTACCGAATTTACGATAGCCACTTTCGCCTCAGAAGCATTAAAAAAGAAGCTGTTTATATTAATTTGATTAGACAGCACAGGGTTAGGGTACACCATTAGTTCGGTCTGTAGGTTTTCTTCAATGTTGTTTATAACCAATGACCTTCCTTGTCTTTGCGCACTCTCATCATTGCAATTTCCTGCCGATATACCTAAGCCTGTCACTTCAAGGTAGTCTATATAAGGTAAACCTTTAAAAGTAAGTGATGTTAATTTTATATTATTTACCCCTTCACCAAGATCTACTGTAAAGCTTATAGTATTCCATTGAAAGCGGTTAGGCTTGGCTTTCATTTTTAAATTATTAATCACTACTTCATCATTAATAGACAAGCGAGCATTCTTACGGTATAATAAACCATTATGATACCGTATTGTGAATTCATAACTGCCTTCCATAGGTGCATTTACTGCCCAATATATACTTACCCCTCTTCTAAAATAAGTATTGGTATAACCCGTTCCCGTATACCCAGAAATGTAGGAGTGTACAGTACCGTCTATATCACAAAAACCAGCCTCATCTTCTTGTATTTTCACAGTAAGTATCTGGTAATCTAAAAATGCTTCTGTCGCGCTAGATATTACTGAAAAGCCATTGTCATCTATTCCTTTTACCCAATAATAATACGTGTTTCCTGCTTCTGCAGTAGAGTCTGTAAAGGTTGTAATGGAATTTGCTACACTAGCGATTAGCTCACTGCTAGTTGAGTCTGAGTTGGTACTTCTGTATATTTCTTGGTTGCTGAAAGTGATATTTTCCACTATCCAATCTAAAGAAATAGTAGCATCATTGGCAACAGCAGTAAGTGTGATACTAGGTGTTGGAGGAATAACTACTCCTATACCTTCAGAATTGATAGAAGAACCATCGTCATAAATACCTTTTATCCAGTAGAAATACGTGCTATCTGCTACTATGTTGGTATCTATATAAGTAGTATCGGTAGCACTTATACTGGCAATTCGTGACCTGCCACTTGGGTTTGAATCCCCATCTCTAAATATTTCTTGGTGGTGGAAAGAGGTGTTTTCTATTGTCCAGTTGAGTGCGGCATAGCCATAATTGCCCTCACCTACTAGTGTAATGGCCGGTACAAGTATTTCCTCAGGTGCTGTTGCTTGTCCTACATTAGAGTTGATGTTTGAGCCATCGTTATAAACACCCTTGATCCAATAATAATAAGTAATACCTGCTTCTAAATCACTATCTGTAAAGGTAGTATCGGTAGCTCCTAAGCTTCCAATATGAGTCCTGCCACTTGGGTTAGAATCGGTATCCCTAAATATTTCTTGGTGGCGAAAAGAAGTGTTTTTTATCTCCCAACTTAATTGAATAGCTACATCTGTTGCATTGGCTTCCAATACGATAGCAGGTACTATAGGAACGGAAGCTGTACTTGCTTGGGCTGAATTAGAGTTGATGTTTGAACCATCGTCATAAATGCCTTTTATCCAGTAGAAATATGTGCTATCTGCTACTATGCTGGTATCTATATAAGTAGTGTCGGTAGCACTTATACTGGCAATTCGTGACCTACCACTTGGGTTTGAATCCCCATCTCTAAATATTTCTTGGTGGCGAAAAGAAGTGTTTTTTATCTCCCAACTTAATGCAACTTCAACTTCGCTACCATCAGCAGTTAAGGTAATGCCCGGTACTGGCTGAGGGATAGTTGCCCCGACTGCATCTGAACTAATGGATGACCCATCGTCATAAGTTCCTTTAATCCAGTAATAATAAGTACTGTCTGTTTCAATATTGGTGTCGGTAAATGTAGTTTCTGTTGCCCCTAAACTTCCTATACGAGCTCTTCCATTTGGGTCAGCGTCAGTATCTCTATAAACTTCTTGTCGGATAAAAACAGCATTCTCTATTACCCAATCCAACTTCACACTATCTGCACTGGCAACTGCTTCAAGTATAATAGAAGGGCTGTATACACATTCGGCAGCACTTGGACTTGTCCCTTTTTGTCCTCTTACTCCCAAATAATCAACATTGGCCAAGCCGCTACTTGTAGTAGCCTCTAAGCGGATATCATGTTCTCCACTTTCGAGTGCAACAGTAAGAGATGCGGTACTCCAGCTAGTCCAGCCGCCTGTTGGGGGAAGACCTACATTGCCCATATTGACACCGTCAATAATCAAATCTCCAGGGCGGTCTGAAGAGCCATTGGCATACCTGAACAAGATTTCATAATCATCGCTTGTGTCAACAGAAATACGCCATTCGATACCCTTGCCAAGCGTGTTATCTGTATTAGCAAAACCATCGCCTGTATAGCCTGCATTATTGCTGTCTATTGTACCTTCTATACTACAAAAACCCAATTGGTTTTCTTGGACAAGGACAGGTTCTTCAGGCTTAGTAGGAGTAGCGCTAGCAACATTAGAGTTTATGGTTGAATCACTTCCATCTGTTGTTTTAATCCAATAATAATAAGTACTATCATTCGCTATCCCTGAATCGGTATAAGACCTTTCATGCGATTCAAGAGATGCAATTCTCACTCTGCCCGAGGGGTCATCATCACCATCTCTATAGATTTCTAGTGAGCCATTGACTCCTGATATTATCCAATTGAGGTTTACTAACGAATCACCTTCTACAGCTTCTAAAATTACACTAGTTACATCAGGAGTAGCATTTGCTGCATTGGAGTTTACTGTATTGCCATCTGCATCATACGATTTAATCCAATAATAATAGGTAGTTCCGTTGGCAACACTGTCATCGGTAAATGTATTAGTACTTGCATCAAGTTTTGCTATTCTTACCCTGCCAGATGGGTTTGGGTCGGTATCTCTATATAAATCTTGGCTGGCACTCACTCCAGAGAGCTTCCAGTTTATATCTACAGCACCTTTTCTTCCAATAGCATCTAAGTTGATCAATGCAGGTGGAGTGATTTCTGCAACCAATTCAATATTAGGAGTAGGAGCTGGGTTCATCCCGTCTCCCAAGAAAAAGCCAGGATGTGGTGGCTGATTGTACCCGGTGTTCTGCCATGCGATGGCGGTACGGTACTGTGGATCATGCATCAAGGTATATATCTTATTCGAGGTAGGGATAGTTGTGGTGAATATCAAGAGCTTATCATTGTCTTGATGTCTCCATATTACCTCTTCTCTCCAGTCGCCTAGGATATCGGCAGAAAGGTTTGGCGTGGCCTTGGTACTGTTGTTGGATGCAGCGCCATAGGTCGATCCGCTGAGCAAAGGCGAGGATGTAAAGTTGGTATAATCCCACTTGCTAATGGTTGTGCCGTCTAACAATTCGCGTAGAAGGTCGCCGTCCCACCAAGAGGCAAAGTTCATCTGCCCGGGGCGCGATGTGCTTATCTGTGTTCCATCGGCTGCATTAAGTCCACCTCTGCTAGCCCATGCCTCATATCCTAAATGGGTTGGGTCTATGTCCATTGCCACGCCCCTTCCAATATCGCCACCTTCTCCTGGTCTGCTCCAGATAATTTCTCCAGTAGCAGCATCGTGGAGCTCGATCCCGTGCTCGCCATATTGGGAAGGGCTTTCGTGCACCATAAATATCTCAAGTCCTGGCCTGTTAGGGTCGATGTCGCTCATGTGTTCCGCGTCGCCGTGTCCTAGTCCAGTGGTATAAAAACCTGTTCCGTCATCGTCAATAGTTGCTGCGCCATATACAATCTCGTCTTTGCCATCGCCATCTACATCGCCAGTGATCAAGCTGTGCGCGCCCTGTCCAGCATAGCCCTCGTTGCCCGGGGTATCACTGTCGAATACCCAGCGTTGGGTAAGCTGTTCGCTGCGCCAGTCCCATGCCGCCAATACAGTGCGTGTATAATATCCACGGCACATTACTAGGCTGGGCTTGTTTCCGTCTAGATAGGCAACGCCTGCCAAGAAACGGTCGACCCTGTTTCCATAATTGTCTCCCCAGCTGCTCACAGAGCCTCTTGCAGGGACATAGTTCGTGGTTGCCATAGCTGCGCCAGTCTCCCCATTGAAGACGGTGAGGTATTCTGGGCCAGACAGTATATACCCGTTGGAGTTCCTGTAGTCGGCATTTATATCTCCAATGACAGTGCCTTCTGCGTCTATGGTGGCGTCAGCTGTCTTGCATGCCAGCTCAGCTTTTCCGTCGCTGTCTAGGTCATAGACCATGAAATGTGTATAGTGTGCCCCTGCCCTTATGTTTCTTCCCAGGTCTATTCTCCACAATAGTGTGCCCTCCAGCGTGTATGCATCGATGAAGACGTTGCCTGTATAGCCCGACTGTGAGTTGTCCTTTGAGTTGGAGGGATCCCATTTTACGATGATCTCATAATCCCCATCTCCGTCGAGGTCTCCTACGCTACAGTCGTTCGGGCTGTAGGTATAGGTTCCGCCGCTGGGGGTGGTTCCGCCCGCAGGTCGTTGTAGGTTTAGCGTATGGTAGGGCTGCTCCCAGACACTGGTCGAGCCAAAAGCAGGTTGTTCTACTCCGGCAATTACGGGCAGTACAGTGTAATGGCCATTACTAGCCGTGCTGTCTATGTAATTGGTGGACTGTGTGATTGGCGAATTGTTTAGCAACGTACCACCTCTGTACAGGTTGAAGGCAATGTCGGTAGGGTCTGTGCCCAACATGCGCCAAGAAACAAAGACTTCATTGCTACTTGTGCGGACAGCTATAATACCTCTGTTGAGGGATTCTACCTTGTTTTGTGAATAAGTATTTGTTGTAGAGAATAAGATTAGTGTATAAATTACACTTGTGAGGGTAGCCCATAATTTTGAGCTAGAGCATACTCGTTTGAGCGTGCCCGTGGCAGTTCTTCTTTTCATTGTCATATTAACTGTTTAATAAATAAAATATAAACTTCTGATGGAGTACCATCAAAAAGGGTGTTTATTTTATGTTTGCTAGTATCATAAGTATGTAATTATAAACATTACGCACTCATGTGTTTATTGCCTAGAGGTAGTTTGGCGACATATACAATGTCAACCAAGTCTTGGCTAGGGGTATTCTTATTATTGAAAATTTTATTTAATAGTTACTTGTCTACTGTTTTCATATTTATCTGTAATAGATATCATTAAGTAGGGGCATGGTTATAGTCAAGACTGAAGAAAGAGTAAGTTTTTTATTGGTCTCAAGACTGTTTTTTTAAAACCTAGCACTTTCAGTGCAGAACTTTAGTATCACGAAAAAATGTTACTTGAGTATAGTACACATTGTAAAATAGTGCTAAAAATTTAAATATAAAAAATAAGGAGTACTTTCCTTCTGAACTTTTTTTTATGAAAAGCACCAAATGGTTTAGCCTATTCTTATGTTTTGTAGTCATTGTGATGGGGTGTTTTTCTTAATCAGCTCTTCTAGGTAAGATAAATTGAGCAAGCCATTGCGGAGCCAGCTAAGTCGGAAAATTTTGGAAAACCGTTGTTGGGAAACAATCGTAAGCATTTCTTCGGGGGAATAACCTGCGGTATAAAATGCACCGATGATAGCTCCCATGCTCGTCCCCGAAATTTCATCCACATGGATATGTTCTTCTTCCAATGCCCTCAAAAATCCGATATGCACCACGCCCCTAGCTCCACCTCCGCTTAGGGCAATTCCAATATAGCGGTTATTATTCCTTCTTCTCGCTCGTCTAAAGTATTTAAAGAGGTTTAGCATAGTTATTAACTGGTTGTTGGTTAACTATATAAACACCCAAACCCCCTATTAGGGTTGCAGGAAAGTTTGGATTTAATATTGGACGAACTGGATTCTTCGTTAATTATTCAAGAGGTTTGCAACCTGATAAACCAGCTGAATCACTTTTGTATACATTACATTATGAAAACTCGATTGAATTTTTTTCTATTACCAATTTTTGTGCTGAGCCTTTTGAAAGCTGCGCCGGCTACTGCGCAGATGATTTCTTTTTTCAATAAAAACTGGGCGCCGGTTTACACTTTTGAAGAAGCGGAATATGTCAGAAAGGCTGTAAATAAAGGAAGTTATTTTATAGTAGCTGACCACTATAAGAGTGGTCAAATTCAGATGACGGGTACTTTTAAAAGCCTGAAACCAGAGGTGAAAGAAGGAATGTTCAAATGGTATAACGAAGAAGGGATATTAACTACGAAAGTGGCTTATAAGGATAATAAAAAAATTGGGGTAGAACTTGAATATTATTCAACTGGAGAACTAAAGTCTAAATTTCTCTATTTTGGTGATAGTTGTAAAACTATCCAAATTTGGACAAAGGAAGGTGTAGAGGTGTTAAGCGAGGGAAATGGTGAGTTTAATTATTATGATGAAGAATTGAAGGGTAACGTATTTAGTATTTACAAAGACTCAGTACTTGTAGAAGGATATATTATTAGGGACCATGACCAATTAAAAATATATTATAAACCAGAAAAAAATGCAGAACCTGAAAAAGGGATGATTAACTTTTTAAGAAAAATAGGTTCTAACCTAAAATATCCAGTTGAAGCAAAAAGGTATGGAGTTGAAGGCAAGGTGTATGTAAAGCTTATAATAGGAAAGGACGGGAAAATTAGTGAAGCGACAATTAATCGTGATATTGGAAGTGGATGTGGCGAAGCCGTTTTGGAAACAATTGAAAAAATAAGGAAAAAAGCAAAGTGGATTCCCGCAGAAGCCAATGGCGAGGTCCAAAATCAGGTTGTGACTTTACCTGTTAATTTTAAGTTAGGTTGATTATTACAGTTTAACGCAAACAACAGCCGTATCAGATGATCTGATACGGCTGTTGCTATTTAGAATCCGTCTATTTTATATGTATATATGAAAATATTGACATATATCATTTTTTAGATACTTCCCCACCCCGATATTTATCCCAATGAAAAGCTGATTTGTGGTATAGACTACAACCTTTTTATTGATTTTTCACCTAAGGGTATTTTTTTACGATGAAAGCATCAAGACGAGATTTTATCAAGTTATCCTCATTGGGTTTGGGCGGAGTAGCCTTAGGCGGTTCGGCGGTGAGCTGGGCGGCAGGGCAAATTGTCAACGACAAAGTTCCCCCACCTTTCAATGCCTCCAAAATCCCCACGTACTGCGAGGTTTGTTTCTGGAAATGTGCAGGATGGACGCATCTCAACGATAAAGGAGAGATTTGGAAACTGACAGGCAACCAAGAAGACCCGCATTGCAACGGAAGGCTTTGCCCTCGAGGCACTGGTGGGGTAGGGATGTACTACGACGAAGACCGCCTCAAAACTCCCCTCATCCGAACTACAGTCGATGGAAAGCAGACCTTTAAAAAAGCAAGCTGGGAAGAGGCGTTGGATTTGATAGCCGATAAGATGAAAGTCCTTGCCGATACCTACGGACCTGAATGTATGGCTTTGTTTACCCACGGCTCTGGCGGTAAATATTTTGGTAACTTGTTGAAAGCCTATGGTTCAACCAACATCACCGCCCCATCTTTTGCCCAGTGCCGAGGCCCTCGTGAAGTTGCCTTTGCAGCTACCTTTGGCGAATTGGTGCTTTCCCCCGAGCGAACCGACATCCGAGATACCAAATGCTTGGTGCTGATAGGTTCGCACATAGGTGAGAATATGCACAACGGGCAGGTGCAGGAAATGTCCGATGCGATAGACAAAGGGGCGACCATCATCACGGTAGATCCTCGCTTTTCTACAGCAGCGAGCAAATCAAAATTCTGGTTACCCATCAAGCCTTCTACCGACCTAGCCCTACTGTTGGCTTGGACGAACGTCATCATCAACGAAGGTTGGTACGATAAAGAATATGTAGAAAAATATACCTACGGTTTTGAAGAACTCAAAGCCCATGTGCAGCAATATACCCCCGAATGGGCTTATGGCGTGACCACTATAGAGCCTGAGAAAATCCGAGCGACTGCCAAGGCGATGGCGGATGCCGCTCCTGCGGTGATTGTCCACCCTGGCAGGCATGTAACGTGGTACGGCGATGATACCCAGCGCCTCCGAGCTGTGGCTATTCTGAATGCTATTTTAGGCTCTTGGGGTAGGAGAGGAGGTTTTTACAGCCCAGAAAAAGTTGCTGTTCCCGATTTTCCACACCCGAAATATCCAACTCCTTCCAAAACTTGGAGAGATGCTTTCCCTGGCAAATTCAACCTTGCCAGCGAAGTGCTTTCCTCGGGCATTTGCGAGGCGACCATACCCAATGCGGACAGGGAATGCTCTTTCAAAGGGTGGATTGTGAATGGAACGAACCTGATTCACACACTTCCCAATCAAAAACAGACCTTAGAAGCCATCCAAAATCTGGAGTTAATGGTGGTGGTCGATACCATGCCAATGGAAATTACGGGCTATGCCGATGTGATTTTGCCCGAGTGTACCTATTTGGAACGCTACGATAGTATAAGAAACTCTCCTCATCGCGAGCCATATATTGCGCTGAGGGCGCCAGCTACCCAACCCAAATACGATTCCAAGCCAGCTTGGTGGATTGCCAAGCAACTCGCCAATAAGCTGGATTTGGGACATTATTTTGCCTACAAAAACATTGAGGAAATGCTCGATTGGCAATTCAAACAGGTGGGGACTTCCTTAGCGGAAATGAAGAAAATTGGGGTCAAAAAGTTCGATAGGGAATACGATGACCTGTACTTTGCCCCAGACGAAGAAATAGAGTTTAACACGAATACGGGGAAAATAGAACTGTATTCGACCGATTTGGAAGCGGAGGGTTTCGATCCTATCCCCAAATACACCGCTCACCCTGAAGCGCCTGCAGGTTTCTATCGCTTGAACTATGGCAGGACGCCTGCGCATACGTTCAGCCGAACCGCAAATAATCCGAACCTGACCGACCTGCTCGCTGAAAATGCGCTTTGGGTCAACCCAAAAGTTGCCGAGGAATGGGAGCTGAAAAATGGGCAAAAAGTCTGGCTCAAAAACCAAGACGATGCCGTGAGCACCTTCCCCATAAAAGTGAGGGTGACGGAGCGCATCCGTTGGGATTCGGTTTATATGGTGCACGGTTTTGGGCATCAGGCAAAGAAACTGACAAGGGCTTTTGGAAAAGGAGCGAGTGACAGCGAGCTTATCACCAAAGTGATGCTCGACCCGATAATGGGCGGCACGGGCATGCGTGGCAATTTTGTCACTTTCCTCAAAGAAGACCCCGCAAAAGCGAAGGTAGATGATGCAATGGTTTGATGATGAGGGGATGTGCTGATTTTTCGATGTGCTGATGTGCTGATGAGAGGATTAGGAAATGAGGAGATGAAATCACGACGTGGTCGTTTCGACCGCCCACGTCGCTTGTGCAGCCAGTTTGATGAGCAGGAGGTGAGAGGATTAGAGAATGTGTTGATTTGTCGATGTGCTAATGTGCTGATGAGAAAATTAGAGAATGGATTTTTAGTTGGGGGCGTGTTGTCCTGACGTTCAACACCCTCCGATTCAGCTAAGCGCTGACCCACCTTTCTCAAGGGAGGAATTTATAGTCAGGTTTTTACCCCGTAGGGGTTACATTATTGTAGAAACGGCCAAAGGTTATAAAACACAACCCTGTAGGGGTTGCACAAAGATTGAAGTGATTGGGTAAGCCATCTTACCAAACACCTCATTTCCCGAAGTAGGGACTTTTGAAACGAATATTTTTTATCTGAAAATACCAGAATTATGAGATATGCAATGGCAATTGATACCAAGAAATGCGTTGGGTGCAGCGATTGTGTAGTTGCCTGCCAAACTGAAAATAATGTCCCCATAGGGCATTGCCGCGACTGGATAGTGGAAGCAACCAGCGGGACCTACCCCCAACTAGAGCTGGAAATCCGCTCCGAGCGTTGCAATCACTGCGCAAATGCCCCTTGCGTACGCTGCTGCCCAACAGGAGCCAGCCACTACGCCGACGGAGGTATCGTTTTGGTTACGCAAAATGATTGCATTGGCTGCGGTGCTTGTATCGCTTCTTGCCCCTACGATGCCCGCTACCCGCACCCCGATGGCTACGTGGACAAATGCACTTTTTGCCATCACAAAGTCACCAAAGGGGAAAACCCTGCCTGCGTGGAAGTCTGCCCCACCAAGTGCCTCTACTTTGGAGACTTGGACGACCCGAACAGCGATGTTTCTAAAAAGTTGAAGGAACGGAAACACAAAACATTGATTCCAGAAGCGGGTACTGACCCCAAGCTTTATTTTTTGATTTAAAGAGATTTAACATGCTCATTTTTTAATAAGAAAAGAAAATGGAAGAAGAACTCATTGTAAGCGGAAGGATGAACCCCAAGATAGACCCAGGCTTGAACATTTGGCACTGGGAAATCCCTTTTTACCTCTTTGTAGGCGGATTGGCAGCGGGAATCTTGTTTTTTGCAGCCTATTATTATTTGCAAGGTAAGGAAAAAGAATGCCCCACTGCAGTCAAGATAGCACCATTGGTTACGCCAATCTTATTGGCAGTAGGTTTGGGAGCACTCTTTTTAGACCTTAGCCACAAACCCTATTTTTGGAAACTCTACACCACCATCAAAATCCAATCGCCCATGTCGTGGGGAGCTTGGACGCTCATGGTCGTTACCCCGCTTTCCATCCTTTGGAGCGGCAGCTATTTGCGAGAGGTTTTTCCCAAGTGGGACTGGAAAATCAAACCACTTTACCAACTTGAAGCCTTTGCCATCAAACAGCGCAAACCCATGGCTTGGCTCTTGGTCTTCTTCTCCGTTATTTTGGGCATTTACACAGGCATTTTACTTTCCGCCTTCAACGCTCGCCCACTTTGGAATACTTCCATTTTAGGCCCATTATTCCTCGCATCGGGGCTTTCCGCAGGAGCGGCAACTATCATGATGATGTCCAAAAGCCATTTAGAAAGAACGCTTTTCAGCAAAATTGACCTGATAATCATTGGTGTGGAGCTGTTTTTCATCATTCACATGTTTATGGGCTTTATGGCAAGTACCCAAGTGCAGATAGAAGCTGCAAGGCTTTTTTGGGGCGGGGAATTCACCCTTCCCTTCTGGATTTTCGTCGTGTTCATAGGCATGCTCGTGCCCGCCATTTTGGAAGTGCTGGAGCTGAAAGGGCAAAAAATCCCAGCTTATGTACCCGCTGTCCTCATCATTTTTGGCAACATCATGCTACGCTTTCTCATCGTAGAAGCAGGGCAAGCTAGTCGGTATTTGTATTAGGGGCTAGAAGTTGGAGGCTAGATATTAGAAAAGAAAAAAGTATAGCGCAAGGGTCTCCCTTGTGCTTGAAAACAAGTTTCAGCGTCCCGCTGAAATCACTAGAAACGATAGCATCAAAGTAGATTGTGATGCAAACGAAACAACAGAAATTTTTAATCATGGAAAACAAAAATTATATCACGGGAAACCGCAAGTACATGAACCCCTATTTGGCGGGGGTGCTGCTTGGGGTAGTGCTTTTGCTGTCCTTTTACCTCACGGGTAGGGGACTCGGTGCCAGCGGTGCGATGAAAAGTGTGGTAGTCACTTCGGTGGAAAAAGTTTCCCCAGCCCATGCCGAAGACTCGGGCTTTTATAGCAAGTACTTAGGAGGGGAAGATTCCCCTATGAAAACTTGGTTGGTCTTCGAAGTGTTGGGCGTATTGGTCGGGGGCTTTTTGTCAGGAGCATTTTCGGGCAGGTTGAAGTTCAAGCTAGAACGCTCCCCAAAAATCACTAACCGCAAGAGGATTTTGCTGGCGACCATTGGCGGAGCACTGTTCGGCTTCGGTTCGCAACTCGGCAGAGGTTGCACCAGCGGCGCGGCACTCAGCGGCATGTCAGTGCTGTCAGTAGCAGGCTTCGTTACTATGATGGCAATTTTTGGAACTGCCTTCGCTCTAGCCTATTTCTTTAGAAAGAATTGGATATAAGAAGGGTTTCAGGTTGCGAGTTTCGGGCGGTCCGCCGCTGCGGTTACGTGTTTTGAACCAGTAACCAGCAACAGGCAGAATACAGCC
The DNA here is from genome assembly GCA_034044135.1 of Flammeovirgaceae bacterium SG7u.111. Lineage (NCBI taxonomy): Bacteria > Pseudomonadati > Bacteroidota > Cytophagia > Cytophagales > Flammeovirgaceae > Flammeovirgaceae bacterium SG7u.111. The sequence continues at coordinate 1,441,660 of CP139021.1, forward strand.
TTAGAAAACAATTAGGCTTCAAGTTTCAACAAACATCTTAAAAAAATCAAATAAAATGGGTCCCTTAATTCCATTACTCGAAATATCAGACGAATACAATTTTTTGGTAGCTTTTGCCATCGGATTGGGCTTTGGCTTTGTGTTGGAGCAAGCAGGATTTTCCTCCAGCCGAAAGCTGGCAGGCATGTTCTACGGCTACGACACCACCGTGCTGAAAGTATTCTTCACGGCTGCCATCACCGCCATGCTTGGGCTACTGTTCCTCAACTACTTTGAGCTTATCGATCTCGAAATCATTTATGTAAATCATTATTACGTGACCTCGGCAATTATAGGAGGCATAATCATGGGAGCAGGGTTTATCATTGGAGGCTTTTGCCCAGGCACCAGCGTTTGCGCAGCAGCTATTGGAAAAATAGATGCCATGTGGTTTTTGGGAGGCAGCTTCCTCGGTATCCTACTCTTCGGTGAGACTTACCCTATTTGGGAAACCCTCTACAACGCCGAATACCTCGGTCCGCTAAAGCTTTCCGATTTCCTAGGCATGAGCGATGGACTACTCGCACTATTGATCATAGTAGCAGCAGTAGCCATGTTCTGGGTAGGCGAATGGTCGGAAAAAAAGTTTGGTAGGAAGGATATTACAAAAGAATTATAGCTGATGTGCTAATTGGCTGATGTGCTGATGAAAAAAGCAATCAAATAAAGCCGTCATTCCCACGAAAGTGGGAATCTCCTACCTATTACAGAACCAAGTATCATAAATCTTTGGTTCTTTTAGTAAGTAGATTTACCTAATTAATCGATACAAAACCTATAAGGTTTAATGCATTGCAATCGACTTATAATCATCTTTTTACAGAAATCTTATAGGTTTGGTTTTGTATGTTTGTTTTGGTCTAGTTACTTAGAGTAAATTGGAAAAAATAACTTGCAATCTGTACGCCTGAAACTTGTAACCTTAAGATTATGAAAACCAGAACCCTTTTATCACTCGCTATTGTACTGCTTGGCTCGGTAGCGGCTTTTTTGCCCACCAAAAAGAACAACTCAGCCAAGTTGAGCGCAACCGAAATGATGCGTGAGCTGGAGCTCGAAACCTTCCGCATCAGTACCGATGAGCTGGCAAGCTCGCTTATCAATGCCGACCCGTCCATCATGCTGATCGACTTACGAGATGCGGCTACTTATGAGAAAAATTCGTTGCCTGGCGCACTCAATATCCCTTTCGATAGCATCATGAGCGAAAACTGGCAGCTCTATTTCGACCAAGTGAATACGAGGAAAAACATCCTTTATTCCGACACCGATGCCAAGGCACTGGAAGCGTGGATGCTCATCAGGCAACTTGGTATGAAAAACAACTATGTGCTCACGGGTGGGGTAGAAGCTTGGGAAAAGACCATTATCAAACCTGAGTTACCTAAAACTAGCGAGGCTGAAGAAGCGTTTGCCCTCTACCAAAAACGCTTGGCAGCCAGTGCTTTCTTCACGGGAAAAGGGCTGGACAGCGGTAGCAGCAAGCTAAAGGTCAAGAAAATGCCCATCAAACGCAAAAAGAAAAAAGCCGTGGAAGGTGGGTGTAGTTAAGAAATGAAATATGTGGTTTCAATTTCAAAGGTCTGTGAGTTGCAGGCCTTTTTTTTATCCGTTACTCCAATTTTTCCACCTCATTTCCAGTCAAGTACTGCAAATTTTCTGTGATTTTTTCAATCTCCCAGTCCCACCATTTTAGGGCGAGCAGTTTTTCAATTTGCTCTTCAGAAAACCGTTTTCTGATTTCCTTGGCAGGATTGCCGCCGACTATGGAATAAGGAGCAACGTCTTTAGTTACAGTCGAATTTGAGCCGATAATCGCTCCGTCGCCAATGGTTACACCCGCCATAATGGTGGCGTTGTAGCCAATCCAAACATCGTTACCTATCACCGTATCGCCTTTGCTGGGGTAAGTTTTGCCCTCCATTGCATGCTCCCATCCGTTTTGGAAAATAGCGAAGGGGTAGGTAGAAACCGCATCGGTGAGGTGGTTAGCCCCATTCATAATGAAAGTTACTCCTGAAGCAATCATGCAAAACTTCCCGATGACAAGCTTGTCTCCCACAAAGTCGAAATGATACTTTACATTCTTCTCGAAGTTATGGACATCTTCAAAATCGTCGTAATACGTATAGTCCCCCACAATGATGTTGGGGTTTTTAATGATGTTTTTCAGAAAACAAAGCCTTTCGTAGTTTTCCAGTGGGAAAACTGTGTTTTTATCTGGACCTGTCATAGTGGTTAGATTGATAAATTTGATTCTTTAAGAAACTGCTTGACAAATAACTTATAGGAAAAAGTTGAAGGAAAATAGTTTGGAAGCTAGGGGTTATGCAAAGACGGTAATAGGTCTACAGCGTACACTATTATTTGATTTCTAGCTTCCAATCTCTAACTTCTCTCGTTTTTTACCCTAAATTACTCTCTCACTTTCCCCGTTAATACGCTCACTTTTCCGTTGAAAGGGTTGCCTGAAGAGCGGCGGAATGAAACTACTTGTCCCACGTGCCACACGGCATCTTCTATAGGGCCATTTATCAAATTCCAAAAGGGAAATTCGGTTTTAGAATCGCCTCTTTGGAAAATAATATTCATGTTTTCCATTTCTTTAGGATCGGCTTTTTTGAGCAAATCGCTTGCTTCTTTCAGTATTAGCAATGTTTTACTGCGCATTTCATCAAAGCTGAGTTTTTTTTCAGAGGAGCTGCCGTTGGTTACATTTTTTGCCGCATTCAAAATCATATTGGAAAGACCATAAATGTGCTCAATGGTTTCCATACTTGTTCGAGCCGTTTCGTTGGGCTTGTAGTTCAGGTCTTCTTCTCTAAGTCCTTCCGTAGCCCAGTAGTAGCGGAAGCCCAAGCCATCTACCATCCGTGCGGCTACCGTGGTGGCGGTGAAAGTTTCAGGGCATTCAGTTAATTGTCGATAGGGTAGGGGGCTATCTTGTTCCATAGATTCTTCTGTTTGTGCTAAACTGGCTTGACAAAGGCATGTCAAAAGTAAAATAAGAATTGCTTTCATACGATTTTTTTGAGGTTGAAAAGGAAGAGCTGGCAAGATATAAAAGAAAGCATGAGTACGGTCTCAACCAAAAAACACCTTTGCTTAGAGGGGCAAAGGTGTTTTTTGGTTGAGACCGTACTTTGGTTTAAGACAGCATCATGTCGTATTGGTTAAGAATTTCGTCGTCGAGCCATGCTTTTGATTGGTACTCCGATTCAAATTCTTCTACAGCAAGGTTTTTTCTGATAAGCGCAGTTTTTAGGCTGGCTACATAATAATTAGGTTTATCTTGGTCAATTATAAGAGCAACTCGTTTGAGACCTTGCGCAACAGCATGGGGAACCACTATCCTCGAAATCCACATGAGATCGTCAGAAGTGATTTGCTCTACATTTTCAGTTTGGATGATCCAGTTTTCAGCTTTGTTTTTTAGCAAAAGTTCAAATGCTTTGTTGAAAACAAGACGTATGTGGCGACTATCTGGAACTTCATGCCACATTGTACTGATAGCGTTTAGCTTTGAGTCGAACAGTAGGGATTCTTGAGGAGATTGAAAATTATGCATGTGCTACAGGTTTAGTTATTTTATTAAATTGGTAATATATCTGACAAAGTTGAGTGTTTTTAAGAAGTCTTTTCTACTAACTTTTTTATTAAGAATAAAGTTAGTACTTCCTTTAAAAAGATAGAAGATATTATTTTTAATAGATTGAAAATATATTCATTTTTTTATAGAAAACCAATGATTTATTTCATTCTTTTTGTATGATAATCATTAACTTACATATTTTGATAGCTATGTAAGTTGTTTTGTTATAGGTGTGTTAATCACAGGTTTTATTTGTGTTAGCTTATAGTAAAGCCTGAAAATAGCACCTTTAAACTAGTAGATATAGTCAATATTCTATATTTAAAGTACAGGTGTCTGTCGCTATATTTCGCATGTAATAAACACTATATAATTTGTTTTTTGGTAGTGTACGTATATTCAACTCCTACTAAAAAGAATTTATTGCTTTTATCTCAATTAGGTGTTTGTTTTTCAGGAAGTTAGTCTTATATATTTTAGGGTTTTATCCAGTTCAGTAAGGTAAACAAAGAGCATTAGGGTAAAAAATAGATTGTATGCTTAGGATTAGTTAATATATTAAAATAAAAATAATGACAATCCGAAAAATGTTATAAGCTGATGGTGAAGGATTTGAGTGTTTTTTTCTTCTGAATTCACACTTCCTGTTTGTGGTTCATTTTCAGAAGTATAACCAACTTTTCAGGGCTACACTGTTTTTTGGGTAAGGCGGTTTTTTTTAGGACATCGGTCAGGTTGAAAAACCTCTTTTTTTTCTGGCAAGATGGGGGAAGGGAGAATCATGTAGGCTATATCCCGGGTTGCGATAGTGAAGACATTAGAATGAATCCTGTAAAGATTTTTTTGATCGTGGTTTTTAATGTTTTGAAGCGGAAAAATCTATACAAATCAACCTGTGATATAGCCTATTCTAAAAATTAATGTATTATTCAATTATGGCATTGGCTCCTATTGTCGCAATTTCGTGATCTTGCTCTATTGTGCCTCCACTCACGCCAATGGCGCCAATAATCTTTCCTTCTTTGTTCTTAATAGGCACACCGCCGGGGAAGGTTATCAAGCCATCATTGGACTCTTCGATATTATAAATTATTCCTCCAGGTTGTGTAAGTTTCCCTAATTCTCCAGTAGCAATGTCGAAATACCTTGCCGTTTTTGCCTTTTTTATAGCAACATCTATACTTCCCAAATAAGATTCATTCATACGGATAAAGGCTTTCAAATTAGCCCCGGCATCTACTACAGCGATGTTTACCAATACATTAGAATCCTCCGCCTTTTTCTTTGCAGTCAGCACTGCTTTTAGCGCTTCTTCATGTGAGATGTCGTTAGTAATTTGTGCATTTGCAGCATTAAACTGTACAGAGAGTGCAAGTAATACAACTACAATAATTGAAGCTTTCAATTGGCTAAGTAAGTTCATTATGATTTCAGAGCTTTTTTTTGGGCTGTTTTTAAGATTATTGCCATGCAAATCCTTGTGACTTGTTGAAATAAATAATGCTTTTTTCATCATGTTTTTTCGTTTGAATGCAAAGTTTACAAACGTATTTGACAAAAAAGTTGAACAAGTTCAACTCTGAATAAAAGCCTCAACTAGTTTTAGGTTGTTTCTTCAGTTTGCTTAGAAACTCATGAGTTATCCCTAGGTAGCTCGCAATTTGTTTGTCGGTCACTTTTGATGAAATATCAGGATAAGTGGTTAAAAAGTAATGATATCTTTCTTTTGCCGTAAGGCAATTATTTCGAATCAAGCGTCTTTGCCATGCAACGAGTGCTTTTTGGGACATTACTCTAAATAACTTTTCTACAAAAGGGTGGGACTCGTAAAGTGCCAGTTTATCTGCCCGGTTTATCAAAAGCACTTTACTATCTTCTAAAGCTTGTATGTTTAGATCAGATGGGGTTCGGTTCATGAAACTATCTATGTCCATCAACCACCAGTCTTTTACAGCGAAATACAAGGTGTTTTCATTTCCTTCATTATCAATCGTGAATATCCTAAAACAGCCTTCTAACACAAAACCTTCATACTTACACACTTTTCCTTGTGTTAATAAGAAATCTTTTTTCTTAATTGACTTAGGATGAAAATGCTTGCAAAATTCCTCTAACTCTGTATCGGAAAGCTGAATGTTTTTCTTGATATTTTCTTTCAGTAAATCGTCTTTCATTAATGTAAATATGTGTTGAAAACTTGTAAGGGAATTACTGGATTTTTGCTCAGCTGTTGATTTTTGAACGGTTTTTCATCAAATGTAAAATAGTTGATGTTCATTCTCAAAAACAGGCAGAATAGAAAACTGTTTCTTAATAAATCTTACAAAAATTGACCATAAAAACGGTTTTCTTGGTCAAAATACTACATTTGCAGGCTGTGGGGTTTTGTTCAAAAAAAGGTTCTGGTGATGTTCCGAGTTTAAAAATTATGTCCCCATCCTGATTTTTTGAGTTTTTTCATTCCACATTCCAATTATAATTGCCAAATTCAGGACCATTACTAATCAAACCATTGTTATTTTAGAAATACCCAATTTACTTGCCAAATGAGTAAAGATCATAAGATATTATTTAAAGGTGAAACTATCACCATTGTCCTGCATAAGTCCCCTGCTTATCTGGAAATGATATTTTATGGATATACGCACAGCGAAGAGTTCAGAAGAGCGTGGAATACAGTTCTTGATTTTAAAAACACAAAGGATTTTAGCGGAAGGATATTGTTAGATCAATACTACATGCACGTGCAGCCCGATGATTTTGCATGGTGTATGAAAGAATGGTTTCCCAAGGCAGTGAAAAAGTGTTCTCCCAAAAGCTCAGTGGCTATTATTCCGGCGGTAAACTTTGTGGGCAACTTTCAGGTGAAAGAAGATTCGAAGGAGGTGCAAACCAAGTACCCCGACATTAAAGTCCAGTTCTTCGAGAATTTTGACGGGGCAATTGAATGGCTTGAAAAAAGATAGATTATTCAGGAATTCCTTCCAATACATCGGCAACAAAGTCTCCCAAGTTCCAAGCATCTCTATTATAAGTAAGCCCTAACCTTACAATCACGACATCTCTGCTGGGGATAATCACTACATTTTGGCCTTCGAAGCCCGAGGGGAAATACATATCGGCTGGGGCATTGGGGAAGCGTCTGTTTTCTGGGTTACCAGGTTCGCCAGCATTGAGCCAAAACTGTGCTCCATAGCCACCACGGTCAGATTTTGGAGTAGGTGTTGCCGAATATTCAGCCCAGCCTTTGGGTAAGATTCTTTCCCCGTTCCAAACGCCATCGTTGAGGTAGAGCAAGCCGTACCTCGCCCAGTCTCTTGTAGTTGCATACATAAATGATGAGCCCACAAAAGTACCCGATGGATCGGTTTCCATAATGGCTGAGTTCATGCCTAATTTATGGAAAAGTCTGTTGTAGGGAAAGTGCCAGTAGTCGAGATCGCTATCAAATTGGTCGCGCACTATTTGGGAAATGATGTTGGTAGTGCCGCTCGAATAATACCATTCGCCGTCTGGCTCGGTACGAAGCAGTGTTTGCACTGCGTATCCAGATGCGCTTTTACTTCCAAAAAGCATCTTGGTGGCATCGGTATAACCGAAATATTCTTCTTCGAAATCCAGCCCGCTGCTCATTCGCATGAGTTGGTCGAGGGTAATTGCATTTCTGGGGTCGGCAGAATCTTGCCATTCGGTTACAGGAGCTTTTTCTTCTAACGTCAATTTTCCATCTTTCACTAGCAGCCCCACCAGCGAATTGGTCACACTTTTGGTCATGGACCAGCCTAATAGGGGAGTATTTTCATCAAACCCTTCTCCATACCTTTCTGCTACTATTTTCCCCTTGTACACGACTACAACGCCTCTAGTATTTTTTATGAGTTCGGGGTTGTCTTCTGTAAAAATCTTGTCTAAAGCTTTTTCAATTTTTGCTTGATCAACGCCTTGGGGAATAGGCAGCGTATCGAGGTCGCCAATAGGCCAGGCGAGTGTGTCTTGCATGGGGTAAATTGGCTTGGGGAGGTCTATTCCTTGGTTTTGGAGCTCTTGGGCGGGTATGCCGTTGACCAAAACGCAGCCTAGCCCTTCTCGGTAAACTGCTGTTTTTTCCGCCATTCCTGAAATAGAAGCCGTCACGCTCTTATTTTCGTAATCTACTTGGGTATCAATAAATCCATTGTAGTTAAAAAGTTCTTGTTCCACCCCGCTCTCTTCGCTTCGGTCGGCAACAAACACGCAGGAACAAAGTATTTTGGCAGAATAAGCTGTGCCTACCGTCCCAAAATTATAGGCATAGTTGAACGCATAGCCCAAGCCAATCAGAAGAAGGGTTAGGATTGAATAGAGGATTGTTTTTTTTATGCTCATTGCCGAAGGGTATTTTTTGTTAGATGACCAATATTACTTCAAAATGTTCTTTTTTGGGGCAACAAACTAAAATTTTATTCTTTCTATTTTATCTTAATTTTGTGAGATAAGTGAAAATACAACAATCACAAAAAAGACCCTTTATGAAAAAACTATCGTTATTTTTTCTTCTACTTCTTGCGAGTGCTATCAGCGTGCTCGCTCAGCCCGAAAGGTGGCAACAGCGTGCGGAATATGCCATGGAAATTGACATGAACGTACAAAACCACCGCTTTACTGGCGAACAAAAACTTACTTATTTCAATAATTCTCCCGATACCTTGTACAAGGTTTTTTACCACTTGTATTTCAATGCATTCCAGCCGGGTAGCATGATGGATACTCGCTCAAGGAACTTGCCCGACCCTGACCGAAGGGTTGGTAGCAGGATTTTTCACCTTTCGGAAGATGAGATAGGCTATCAGAAAATCAAGTCTTTGGTCCAAGATGGCAAGCCTGCCAAATACTACATGGAAGGGACTATTCTTGAAGTGACGCTCGATAAGCCAATTCTTCCTAACTCAAAAACTGTTTTTGAAATGGAATTTGAAGGACAAGTGCCTATCCAAGTAAGGCGGTCTGGAAGGGACAGCAAGGAAGGGATTGACTATTCTATGGCGCAGTGGTATCCTAAAATGGCTGAGTACGATTACCAAGGATGGCACTCTAACCCCTACATTGCTCGTGAGTTTTACGGTATTTGGGGCGATTTTGATGTGAAAATTACTATAGATTCGAGCTATGTGATAGGGGCGACAGGCTTCTTGCAAAACCCTGAAAAAATTGGTCATGGCTACGAGAACGGAGCGAAGGTAAAAAGACCAAAAGGAGATAAGCTTACATGGCACTTCAAAGCAGAAAATGTGCATGATTTTGTTTGGGCGGCAGACCCAGATTATGTGCATACTACCTACGAAGGACCTAACGGAACCATGTTGCATTTTTTCTATCAGCCAGATTCGAACTTTGTGAAAGGTTGGGAAGCTTTACCAGAATATACGGCTAAGGCAATGGAGCTTATGAATGAGAAGTTTGGTGTTTATCCTTACAAAAAGTACTCGGTGATCCAAGGTGGTGATGGCGGCATGGAATATCCAATGGCTACTTTAATTACTGGACAAAGAGGCTTACGTTCGCTTATTGGTGTGACGGTTCACGAAATGGTGCATAGCTGGTTCCAAATGGTGTTGGGCAGCAACGAAAGCCTTCACTCGTGGATGGACGAAGGTTTTGATACCTATGCTACAGAAGTGGTGATGCGGGAATTATATGCCGACAGCCCAAGGACAAGGAACTCGATAGCACATTCAGGTTCGTACCGAGGATATTTCTCTTTGGTGGAAAGCGGAAAAGATGAGCCAATGAGCACCCACTCCGACCATTTTGACTCGAACAGGGCGTATGGGATTTCGGCGTATTCTAAAGGTGCGGTTTTCTTGAACCAATTAAGCTATGTGATAGGGCAGGAGACATTTGAAAAAGGAATGTTGAATTATTACAATACATGGAAGTTCAAGCACCCAAATCCAAATGATTTTATTAGGGTGATGGAAAAAACGTCGGGCTTGGAGCTAGATTGGTACTTGGAGTACTTTAGGTTTACCACCAAGTATGTAGATTATGGAATTAAATCGGTGATTGGTGCAGATGGCAAAACTTATGTTTCTCTGGAGAAGGTTGGCAAAATGCCGATGCCTGTCGACTTGGTAGTGGAATATACTGACGGTAGCAAAGAGACATATTATATGCCACTTAGGATGATGCGTGGTGAAAAAGAATTTGAAAACGATGGCTCAAACTGGGTATTGAAACCAGATTGGCCTTGGACGCATGAAACCTATAAATTGACCATTCCGAAAAGTGCTGCTGACATTAAGTCTATTGAGATAGACTCTAGCCAGAAAATGGCGGATATAGATAGGGAAAATAACATGATAGATGTTCAAGCAGAGATAGGAGCTGAGGAAGGAGGCTTATAGTTCTTTCAGATAATTTAACTTAATTTCCGTCCCCATTCTCTTCTTCAGAATGGGGACGTTTTTTTTATAACCCTAAAATCAACTTTTTAGAAGTCACGAATTGTTCGCTTTCTATTTTTATGAGGTACAAGCCATTGGTCTTTCCAGCCAAATCGAAATCTACTTCAAGGTTTTCTGATAGCTTTTCAATGCTCTTTTGCTCAATAGTTCGCCCCGAAATATCCAAAATGCTAAAGGCAAGTTTGCCTAAATATTCATTTTCCATAGCAATATTGAACGAGCCCTTGCTTGGGTTAGGGTAGAGGGTAATACTTTGATTGAAGATATCATCTGCCAAACCTGTCACCACAAAAGGCTGGCTTGAAATAGAGGAGCAGCCACTCACGTTTGTGACTTCTAAGGTGATGGTATAATCACCTATTTGCTCGTAAAGCACTTGAGGGTTTTGTTCAGTGCTAGTTTCCCCATTTCCAAAATCCCATTTCCATTCTATAGCATTTGAGCTTTGGTCTGTAAAGTTAACAGGCGTATTGCCTTGTCCAACTGCAGAAGTGCTGATATCCATTGAAAATGCAGAAGTTGGTACTTCTGTGATACTTACTTCCACGCTATCCGAAGTTGCGGTACAGCTCAAGCTATCGATGGTAAGCGAAACAGCATATTTTCCTTCCTCTTTCACAGTAATGGAGCGAGTGGTATTGCCATTGCTCCACAGGTAAGAATTGGCTAAGCTAGCGGTAAGAGTTATCGAATCTCCTTCACAGAGTGCAGGCGACCGGTTTGCGCTGATGCTTGGTTCAAAATTTAATGCAATTTCTACTTTTTTACGGGTGCTTTCCAAGCCTTTGTCATTTACGGTCGATACATAAAAGGTAGTATCGCTATTGAGGAGCGAAGTGGTGTAGCTTTCTCCTTCAAAAAAGGATAAGTTAGCAGATTGGCTTGTATACCACTTGAACTGTTCGCCACCTGTAGCCGTGAGCGTGGTGGAAAATCCTTTGCAGGGAAGTTCAAAACTGATTTCGGGCTGGGGCAAGTTCAGTATCGTATTGTATTTTTCCCAAGCCGCTTCCGTTGAAGCCTTAAATTCGTTGAAGCTTTTTGCACCATGTAAGGCAAATGCAACAATGATTGAATCTCCAGGGGCTATTTCATAAGGGCCTCCGCCCACTACATGGCTCATATCATTGCTTTCCCCTTCGGGCATACTTTCGCCTTCCAGTCTTGCCAGCCCATTAGAAATTGTAGTGAATTTTTCAGTATCTGTAAAGCCATCGTAAATACCAAAGGGTGAGCCTGCGGCATCTTCATTGTTGTTGATGGGGTAATAGTTTGGCGTACCAGTAAGCAACTGGATACCTACAAAAGTGGTGTCAGCTTCATCGGTATTGTTGATGTAGCCGGTTTGGAAATCGTTATACCAACCCGCTTGGTCTTTTAAGGCAACAGAAACATCCCAGTCGGCAAACATCCCAACGTAATAATCATTTACAGCTGTAGCCCCAGTATTGGTGATGGTATATTCAGCTATCACATATTTCTCGTTAGGTTCTTCAGTGAAAACCAAGGTTTCATAGCTTACGGAAACAGGCGTGGCCGAAGGTGCTGCTTTTCTATTATCAAAAACACCGAAGGTTTCAGAAACAGACCGCTGTCCAGGTGTGCTTTCCTTTATTTGCTGCGTGCTCACAAAATCTTCGTCAACTAGTAATGTTCCATTGGATATTACCCCTCTTACCGCATTAGAAATGTTCGAGCTGGAATTTCCCATAATCAATCCCATTTCAAACAACATATTTTGGTTATTGAACCCAAAGCCAATACCATCGTTTTGGTCATCGTCTTCGTATCCAATTCGCCCAATTCCCGTCATGGTTGTGGCTACAAAGTTCTTTTCGATATTGATGTAAGATGGGTTGACCTTGAAGGAAATGTTCTCAAAATCTTGGTAGTCACCGTCTGAGTAACTCAGCTTTAAGGTGACAATAGCATTGGTTGGCGCAATAGAGCTTAGCCTAAATTTGAAGGGAATGCTTTCATTGCTTTTACTTTCATTTGTTTTGAGGGCTCCAATAACAAATTCATCTTCAATTGGGATGACAAAAGATGAGCTGCCAGTCACCTTCACTTTTAAGTTTTCACTCGATTCCCATAACTTGTTGATGAATTTAGCGGTGATCAGTAATGTATCGGTAGGCGCCAAATTTGTCGAGCCTTGCGTGGTTACAATACTCAGTTCACTTTGCTTAATAGAAGGAGGCTTAGCTGTCAATGCTTTTTCTATGTCCAGAATTCCTGTACCAAGCTGAAAGGCTTTATTCGATAATGAGTCATATATACCAGCGTTTGCTGTAGCCCGTAGAATTTCCCCTATTTGCTGGTTGCTAAGCTCTGGGTATTCTGCTTTTACCAAACCAGCTGCCCCAGCAACTATGGGCGAAGAAAAAGACGTACCGTTGATGGTTTTGTATTTTCCATCCAAATCGGTAGTGAGAATGAGTGAGCCCGGTGCGGCAATATCGACGGTAGTACCATAGTTGGAAAAGTCGGATTTGATGTTTTCGGCATCGAGTGCAGAGACCGAAATTACGTTGTCATAGCCAGAGGGATAGTGTGTCTTGCTTGAGTTGTCATTACCTGCTGCGGCTATTATCAAAATGTCCTTTTCTAGTGCTGCATAATTGATCAACTCCTGAGCTATTTCACTTGCAAAATTTCCTCCCCAAGAAAGATTGATGATATCTACATCTTGAGTGGTGAAATAAACAACACCAGCATAAGGGTTGATTACTGAGCCATCGTCTAGGCGCTGGTTGTCAGCCGAATGCTTTGTTGCTATAAATTTACAGCTATAGCCTACGCCCGAAATCCCCGTTTGGTTATCGGTTTCGGCGGCAATTAGCCCAGTTACCCATATTCCGTGGTTATTTAGCCCGCCGCTTATTATCTGTGGATCGTTGTCTTCTTGTGTACGAAGTGTATCGGCTCCGGCAAAATCCCATCCTTCATAATTGTCAATGTAACCATCGTTGTCATCGTCTATTCCATTGTCAGGAATTTCATCTTCGTTTACCTGTAGCTTGGTTTTGAGGTCGGGATGCTCCAAATCGATACCCGAATCTACTACGCCAATTACTATATCGGCACTGCCTTTCGAAATTTCCCAACCTTCAAAAGCTTTGATGTTTTCGAGGTAATATTGGCGTGCAACCAAAGAATCATTCGGCACAGCCATAGTTTTATAGACATACACAGGCTCTACCACCTCGGCTATGCCCATGCTGATTATTTCATTTATAACTTCCTCTATGTTTTCATCTGCATCGTACTCCAACTCAAAAAGCCTCGATATATCTACTTGGGATTTGCTGCTCAATTTCCTTTTGGGAGCGTCAATTTCTTGTTGGGGGAAAATGGTTTTGCCTTTAATACCATACTTGAGCGTGGATTTCCTTTGATAAAATGAGGATTCATTATCAAAAATATTTTTGTACTCAGGCTTTAGTTTCACATACAGTTTTCCATGAATGTAGTCTTTTTCGCTAGCTCCCGAGGGAAGTTTGAATTTGGTTTGAGCGATAGCCAGTTGGGATATCAATAATACTAGAGGGAGCAATAAGAGGTATTTTGCTTTGATCATTGTTTGCTGTTTTAGGTAGCAGGCTATATGTTTTTTTAGCGATAGCCTATGTAAGAGTTCTAATTTTTGCTGAAATAAAAGTGCTTTTTAGAAAAGCGAGGTAGTTTGGTATTTATGAACAGTCTTAGTGAGATAGTGTTTGTGGGGGTTAGCCCTTTAGTTTCATAGGTAAGCCAGAAACCATCAGAAAAGCTGTATCTGCTTTTTGGGCAATATACTGGTTCATCCATCCTTGTAAGTCGGTAAATTTTCTTCCTCCAGGTGATTCGGCATGTAAGCCCATGCCTATTTCATTGGAAACTATTATTAGGTTGAAATCTTGTTTTATTAATTGCTCAAATTCGTTTTTGGTTGCCTCAAGTGCTTTGGCCACATCGTAGTCCAAGTCACTAAAGAAATTGGTGAGCCAAAGGGTAACACAGTCTAATAGAACTGTTTTCCCTTCAAAATTGTGTTTGCTCACAAACTTTTCCTCTTCAATATTCTTCCATCTTTCGTCCCTATCGGCCTGGTGGCGTTTTACTCTTTCTTCAAACTCACTGTCCCATATCCGGGATGTGGCAAGGTAAATTGGGTTGTCGCTGAGTTCTAAAGCCAAGTTTTGGGCAAAGCTACTTTTGCCTGAGCGTTGCCCGCCTGTTACGTAATAAATCATCTATTGATTTTTGAGGTACAATTAGTCAGACACCAAAAAGTGCCGAAAAGGTTCAAATCTAACACAAACAATCAACCAATTTGAGAGGGTTTTCCAAAACTGGAACCAGATCAGTGTTTTATTACGTTCCTTTTCTTCAGAAACAAAATCAACTTTTTTTAGGCTAAATGTTTTGTATGATTTTGTCCAAAGTAGTTATTGTAAATTAAAAAAATGCTGTTTCGGTAATAGGTGAATTAAAATTTGGTTTTGTTGGGAGAGTCTATGTATAAAAAAACAAGTCTTGAATTTGAGGAACAATGATTGCCATTCTTATTTTGTCAAAAAAAGCGGAAAATATTACTTAGAGTTTTTAGCGTTGAATAAACCATTGGTTAATGGTCAAAAAAATGGGAAGGTTTGGGAGGAGCAGATTTGAGATTTCTCAAAAATGAACTATATTGTGATGCGAAATATAATTAAAAATCCTCACCAAAAAATGGTTTGCCGCCTACTATTAAAGCGTCTACAATATTAGGACTAAATAATAAGCTCGTTTACCATTCCAACTCCTTACGCTACAACCAAATGTCTATTGAGAAGGTTCTTCCTTTTAGATGGGCTATGTAACTCTTATATCTTAAAATAAAAAACATGAAAGAACAGGAGATTAAGGCTTTAGTTTCTTTGTTGGACGATGAAGACAGCGAAGTGGTGGGGCATGTAGAGAAGAAAATCGTTTCTATGGGGCACAAGATCATTCCTTTTTTGGAGGAAGATTGGGATCAAAAAACTCCTGTTATCCAGCAAAAGCTAGAGGATTTAATTCAAGGAATGCAGTTCGAAATGGTAAAGGTTCGTTTGCAGACTTGGGTTGAAAATAAGGATGAAGAAGATGAGGACAGAAGGTTGCTCAAAGGGATGTGGATTTTGGCTTCTTACCAGTACCCCAGCCTTACTTTTCCCGAGCTCAAGAAAATGATTGAGCAGCTTTATTACGAAGTATGGCTTGAGTTCAAATACGATATGCATCCCTTCGATCAGATAAAGGTATTGAACAGTATCTTGTTTTATAAATTAGGTTTTAAGGCAAATACAAAGGATTTTCATGCTCCAGCTAATTCCATGATCAACCAAGTAATTAGCAATAAAACAGGCAACCCTATCAGCTTGTGTATTATTTATATGTTGATTGGTAGGAAATTAAAACTACCAATTTATGGGGTGAACTTGCCTAACCTATTTATTCTTACCTATAAAAATGACTCCACTCAGTTCTATATCAATGCATTCAACAAGGGCTTGATATTTTCAAAAGCTGATATTGACAATTATATTTCTCAGTTGAACCTCAAGCCTAAAGACATCTATTATGAGGCTTGTACCAATCAGGAAATCGTGAGAAGGGTAATTCGTAATTTAGCAGTTGCTTTTGAGAAAAAAGGAGAGAGCAAGAAAGTGGATGATTTTCAAACGTTGCTCAAAATAGTGGAAGAAAATTAGCTGAAGTATACAACTGTAGTCGAGATATTTCATCCCCTTTAGAATCTTTTGCGAAAGGCTTGTAAAGGGGATTTTTAGTATAAATGTCAATGAACAACAGAAAGCTTTTGACTTAAGACATCTTTTCCTGCAACGAAATTCACAATGTATATACCAGTAGTCAGGGTGTGAATATCCACTGGAATATTAAACTCACCCTGTAAAATTGTAAGCGATCGTTGGTAGACTGTTTTTCCAGTAGCGTCACTTATCTGGATATGTCCCACTCCGCTGAAGGAAGTATAGCCCGTAATGGAAAAATGGTTAGCACTTGGATTCGGGTAAAGTAGCATAGATACTTCAGGGTTGGGGTCATCAATTGCCGTGACCCTATCAAATACCCCCACTTCGGAGTAGCCAGATTTGCCGCCCTTGTTAAATCCCCTAATGAGGTAATAAGGATTCTCTCCAGCTGGAGGAGAATAGTCCGAATCGATAAATTCTGTGATGTTTGCATTGACAATTCCGACTTCTTGATAGCCCGAAAGTGAGTCGGTAGAACGTAAAATTACAAACCCTTCCTCATTTACTGAATTATCGTTCCAAGAAACTTGGAATAAACGATTGGCGGATTCAAATAGAACATTAACTCCCGTAGGTGCTTCGGGCGGATAGGGGTTGGTAGTAATGGTGATGGGCAATGAGAATGAACTGCTTCCCCCGTTGTTTTCAGCTTTTATTCTAAAATAATACTGTGTATTATCTTTGGTAAAAGGAAAGTTGAATTCATTGTTTGCTGCACTTATAGAAGCAATGGAGAAATAGTCTGTTGAAGTGTTTTCCGAAGCTTCTATGATAAATCGGGTTGCCAGCTCGTCAACAGTATTCCACGCAAGGTGGATAGTATCGTTAGCGATAAGGGTTGCCGCAAGGCTAATTGGTGTAGTAGGAACTTGAATGTTGGGAGTTGAAACGGACAGTGAATATTCACTTTCTCCTGAAGCGTTTTTCGCTTTTACCCTATAGTAGAAAGTGCCTGAAGTATTTACATTATCTATATAATAGCTATTGCCATATTCTAATTCGGCAACCATGGTATAATTGCCATCGAAAGAGTTACTTCTTTCAAGTACGTAAGTAGTGGTATTAGCAGAAGTTTCAGTCCATTCTATATCATATACATTTTCGCTTAGTTGATTCACCGTTAAGTTGGTAGGGGCAAATTGGGGTTTGATTTTATCGGAGCTGAGCAAGGTGTTGAGGTATGGAGAACTTTCTATCACGGTTTTCATCCGTAATGCTTGCTCTTTGGTAAATAAGTTCATGCATTGGTCAGCGGTATAGTCCATGAAGTTTTGGAACATGTCTGGCATATCATTTACCGTCACACATGTGTTTAATTCAGCAGGGTAAGAACAGGGGAAGTCTATATCGTCTCTGCTATTTCTTGTATTTGGAGTATCGTCGCAGTAGTCATCATCTTGGCAGCCTCCGCTCACGCCCCAAGTGTGCAACAGTCCAAAATAGTGACCAATTTCGTGGGTGGTAGTTCTGCCTCTGTCATAGCGAGAATCTGTAAGGAACGAAAATGTTCCCCTTGGTGTGTGGTTTGAGCCAAATACATGGGAATTGATGACCACTCCTTCTTGGTCTCTGCTACTAGACTCTCCAGGGACTCCTGGTACATTAGGTTCCTTTGGCCATGTAGAATAGCCTAGTGTAGAGCCTTGCAAATTTGCCACCCATATATTCAAATATAGCTCAGGGTTCCAAGATGTTTTTGGTTTGATTTCATTATTGAAAGCAGACTGGCTCCATTCCTCTTTTCCTCCATCATATCGGTGTATACCTATTTCTGTAAGCGACTGGTTGCTGGGGTCTAATTCGGCAGGAATAAATTCTATTCGAGTATCCGATGCGACATCCTTGAAAGCAGGAGGAGTGAGGTATTTGTCGAGGTTGAGTCTTCTATAATCTTGGTTGAGAACATCAATTTGTGAATAGATTTGTTCGACAGGAATGTTACTACTTACCCCAACCTCTTCTCCATTGTGAATTACATGTACTATAACAGGGATAGCCAATATGGTTTCTTCCACTTCGTTTACAAACCTACTTTTTCTTTTTATTTGAGCTGCTTTCAACCAAGTTTCAAAAGAAGCACCTCCCGGCATGAAGGTTTCGTCAATACTGTGTGTCGTACCACATCTATCAATATTTTGCGACTGTGTTTGAAATGAAGCAAATAGACCTATGAATACGAGAAATATAAGAAATCTGTACATGTTTTTATTGGGCTCAAATGCCTTTCTAGCTGATTTAACTATACGGTTTTTATTTTCCTTCGCCTAATTTGAATTACACTCCTCTCTAATTGGGTAGATGTAAACAAAGTGATCCCATATTGGGAATGAATGCTTTTTTATATGTAATTCAGTAGTTGGCATTAACTAATTTTCACAAGTCTAAACTAGTGTTTGTTGTTCAAAAACAAAGCAAGAAGAATGCGTTTAATGATGGAATGGAGGTTTGGTTAGTTGGGTTTGTAACTTCACAATACTTAACTTTTGCTTTTCTGCAAGGGCGTTCTATTTGTTTGATATGAACTACTAACTTATAGCATAAGGTCAAATTAATAAACAAATAAACAAACTCGTGCCATTATTCAAAGAAAAGTGTGTCATCATAGATGACAATGAAGTAGATGCCTATACGCAAACCTGCATTTTTAAGAAGTTGGACAGCGAGATAGACTTTGCTATTCTTACAAATGAAAAAGAGGCGATCAATTACTTTGAAAAAGCTTCTCCTGCAGACTACCCTTATCTTGTTATTTATAATATTTGGCTTCCTCGGTATTTTGGAATGGATTTTCTTTTGTATTACGAAGAGAATATCTATCCAAAAATAGAAGCTTCTAACGTAGTAATAACTACGAACTCACTCTCTAAAGAAGACAAAAAGATAGCAAAAGACTTCGACTGTGTAAAGTCTTACATTATTAAGCCTTTACAGCTAAACCATATTCCTACTATTTTGTGGAAAGAGAAAGAGTATACATAAAGACACATTGTGTTTGTAAAAAGGCACTTTCCTGCTAGTAGGAAAGTGCCTTTTTGGATTTTAATGTTTTAATTCTGTTCTTTTTACCTTGTAAATAGGATACCCTGGTTTTATATACACTGTATCACCCGCAAGCGCAGTAGTAAGAACGACCTGTCCTTTTTTGAGCTTTTCTTTCATGGCACTTTCCGAAGGAATGAACTCCTCTTCTCCGTCTGCCAAGGTATAGAACATGAATTTGTTGTCTTCTGACATAATTTGGTAAGTATTCTCTCGGAGGAATGAGAATATAGTCCTATTGGAAGGTATGATCAGAAAACAGCCTTTAGAAATCAGCGCATCGTACATTTTATCTCGATTGTCCTCATAGGTCACAAAGCTTTTTTCGAGCAAAGGGCTTTCTATCACCAGTTGTTCATGTTGGGAAATGAGGCGCGGAACAAAATTAGGTTTCCTCAATTCCAGTACATACTGGCTTATTTCGTAGCGAAATATTTCCAATTCGCTACGTTCTTTTTCTGTTAGGTGTTTTTCAAAGTCTTCATTCTCCTCTCCAGTGCTGTCAAAACCGTCGAAACCTATGAATGTGTGAGGAAGGATGGAGCGAGACCATTCGTACAAATCCCTGACTGCAATCACATCAGTTTCGGCTTTCAAGGCCTTTGCAAGACCTTCGTAATAATAGGCTTTTAATAGTACTAATTTGCCATAATGCCTTGCTCTTTCCCCGCCGCCGTTATAAGCTGAAACACCCTTTTTCTTCTTTCCAAGGTTGTTGTACCCCTTCTCTTTTACCAAAAAATGATAGATGAATTCTAGCATTTTTCGCTGGTTATAAAAGTGTTGCTCTCCTTTTTTATCAAAATAAATGAGCTGTTTGAAGATGTCTTTATTTCGGGAAAGGGTAGTAATGTATTTGGCCGAAGGGCGATACAACTGACACATACCTGTACTCTGGCCTCCATCGCCCAAAATATCCCTCATATAGGTTTCGTGGGATAGTAGTGCAAGGATCAAAAATTGGGGAGGGCATTGTTCTTTTCCATACAGCTCGTTCATCTTATGATGAACGAGCATCGACTCATAGAAAAGACTGAGCGAAGGTATCCAATTCAGTCTTTTGTAAGCGCCTTTGAATGGAGAGTGCTCAATGAGGTGGTACTCATTTTTGTTCTGGGTCAGGTTGAGCATAGAGTAGGGGAGTCGCTGGTCTTCTGTTACCTCTCGGAATTCTTCCGATTCGTTTTCCCAAAAGAGAATTTCTTGGATTATCTCTTCTTGCTCGTGATCTAGGAATTTCCCAAAGTTCCGGATTTGCGAAGCTTTAATAACAGCTTCGCCATACGTAATACGGGCACTATTTTTTGGAGATGATGCACATAACCCATAGGCTACAAGCAATGCTGGTAGAAGTAAATATAGTTTCATTGTGAATCTTCTGATAGTAATATTAGCTCAACTGTGGCACTATTAGCACCAAAGCGTTAGTATCTTTCACGTAGATATTTACCTCAACATTTAAGGAAATGGCTTAAGGAATGTTTCCTATTTACCAGATAGCCAAGGTTTTTGATACCTAATATTACAAAAAAAACTCAAGAGCTCATTCTTCAGATCACAATAATTAAGCATTATTTACAATGCTTATCGATATATTCTTGTGCATTTTCTTCTCCCAAGCTCAACGCCTTTTTGAGATCTGCGCATCCTCCACTTTGTTTTGTGAGAATTTTTAGCATCCCACGGTACAAATAGGTCTTTTCGTGGTTTTTGTCGTGAGTAAGGGCTAGATCGTAGCTTTTTAATGCATCTTTTACAAGTCCTTGTTTTATCTGCGCCCTTCCTTTCAAAGAATGTGCATCTGCATTATTAGGGTGTATTTTTAGTACTCTGTTCATATCCAGTACTACTTGGCTGTATTGTTCGAGCTTGAAGTGAACTATGCCTAAGCTAAAAACAAAGGTCATGTCCCTAGGCTCTATATCGGAGGCCATTTTGTAGTCTTCAACTGCCAGTTCCAGTTTATCAGTTTCTTCATATGCCCTACCTCTGTTATAGAGCGATTTGATGTGTTTGGGATGGGTAGAAAGGTAGCTTGAGTACGAAGATATAGCATTTTCGTAGTCATTTGCAGCAAAAAATTCATTGCCTTTTTCGTATTGGTTCTTTTCACAAGAGAAGAACGATACTGCTAGGAGAATAAAGAGGATTCTGTTGATCATAAATTGTTAGTTGTTTCTTTTTTCAAATGACACGTGTTTCACCTTATGCCTGCTTTAAGCAGAGTTTATGTTGTTTTTTGCCTAGAACTGCTTAGACAAAAAATAACCGTTTGATCTAAAGAGAATCAAACGGTTATTAACGCAAAGTTATTGGATTTTTTTCTTTGACCTTCTGTAGAAAGGAAAAGTTTTAGTTTTTTAACTATTCGGCACTTTCATCTACCAAATAGACATCTTCCCCTCTTCTTTTGAACAAATACTTTTCACGGGCAAATTTTTCCAACTGTTCAGGATCGCTGTTAAGCTCTTTCATGTTCTTCTTTATCTCCGTGATCTCCCTTTTGTAGAAGTTTTCCTGCTTTTGCAAGTCTTCAAACTTTTGATTGAGCTCGTATTGGTTCAAAATGTTGTTGCTATCAAAAAATAGCATCCAAACTACAAACGCCAAGCCTGTGAGCAAATACAGGTTTCTCGACTTGGTCAATATATTTTTGATAAACTCTTTGTTCATGATTTGTTTGTTTTTAAGTACAAAACAATGGAGGTTGCCTTCCTAACAATTTAGCAAAAACTTAGGGTTAAAGCAACCTAATTACAATTATAAAGGTTACTTGTGGGAATATGTTATAAAGGCAAACAAATTTTTGCCTAGTTTCGCACCTGATTTCAATAGCTATGGGTAAAACAATGATACTAGGGGCTACCCCAAACCCCGCGAGGTATGCGTACACTGCCGCAGAAATGCTGACACAAAAAGGACATAAAATAGTACCAGTCGGCATTAAAAAAGGAGAAGTGTTTGGAGAGAAGATCAGTACTGACCAAGAGCAAAAGCATGAAGATATTGATACCATTACTCTTTATGTAGGACCTCAGAACCAAGCGGGGTGGTATGATTTTATTTTAAAGCAAAAACCTAAGCGGTTGATATTCAATCCAGGAACAGAAAATCCTGAATTGATGGAAATGGCAAAAAAAGCAGGTGTTTCCATAGAAATTGCTTGTACTTTGGTAATGCTTTCAGTGGGAGTTTATTAGCTTAGCAATATTTATTTTTTTAGAAATTAGATAGTTATAAAATGTCTATTGCAGATACAAAATTTGATTTCCCCAACAGTACGGGCTTTTACAAAGGCAAAGTACGTGATGTTTATTACTTTGACGATAAAATAGCCATGATCACTTCTGATCGTATTTCGGCGTTTGATGTCATTTTGCCTCGTCCTATTCCCTACAAAGGGCAAGTGCTGAACCAGATAGCGGCGATGTTCTTGAAACTAACCGAAGATATCATCCCCAACTGGGTAGAAACTGTGCCTCATCCAAGCGTGACTATTGGCAAAAGGTGTGAGCCTTTTAAGGTAGAAATGGTGATAAGGGGGTATTTGGCAGGCCATGCGTGGAGAGAGTACCGTGACGGCAAGCGTATGCTTTGTGGAGTGCCTTTGCCCGAAGGCTTAAAAGAAAACGATAAATTACCTCAGCCTATCATCACGCCGGCCACCAAGGCAGAAGAGGGACATGATGAGGATATTTCGAGAGAGGAAATCATAAAGCAGGGCATTGTAAGCGAAGAAGATTACAAGGTGCTGGAAGATGCTACCTATAAGGTTTTTGCCAGAGGCACAGAAAAAGCGGCAGAAATGGGGCTTATCTTGGTAGATACTAAGTATGAATTTGGCAAATACGATGGCCAAATTTATTTGATCGATGAAATTCACACGCCAGACTCTTCAAGGTATTTTTATGCCGAGGGCTATGAGGAAAGGCAAAAGAACGATGAACCACAAAAGCAGCTTTCAAAAGAATTTATAAGAAGGTGGCTAATAGAAAATGGATTCCAGGGCAAAGAGGGGCAGGTACTCCCAGAAATGACGGATGAAATAGTGGCGATGGTTTCTGAAAGATACATGGAGCTTTTTAAAAGCATTACTGGGCAGGAGTTCCAAAAGGCAGAAAATAATTCGTCAGAGGCAATAAAGGCAAGTATAGAGGGGGTTTTTGGAGCATAGGCTCTTCGTGCAGAGCAGGTTGGGTTGCAAGGTTTTTTTGGATTTTGCTTACCTAATCGGCTGTAGGCTCATAAATAGGTTATTAATATTATTGTTCTATTACATAGATATTTATATTTGAAAAAATAAAAAAATTCGAATCATGAAATACTCGATTGAAAAGTCTGAAAAATACACAAAATTCATTTTAGATGAGGAAAAACTCGATACGCTAAAAGCTCCTCGCTTGAAGTCGGAGTTGGTTACTTTGTACCAAGCAGGTACCACCAACATGATCCTCAGCTTAGCGAATGTGAAATATGTGGATTCTTCAGGTCTAAGTGCAATTTTGGTGGCAAATAGGATGTCAAATGAGGTAGGAGGTTTTTTAGTGTTGGTAGGAGTAAGCGATCATGTGATGAAGTTGGTGAAGATATCTAAGCTAGATAACGTTTTGAACATCTTGCCTACTGAAGAAGAAGCGGTAGATGCCATTTTCCTCAACGAAATCCAGAAAGACCTGGAGAATGAAGACGAAGACTAGCCATTGCTAGTTCCTAAACTATAATTTAGGCGGCAGTTTTTCGCAAAGAAATGCTGCCGCCTTTTTATCTCTAATTTTAAATTTTCCCGAGAGGAAAAACCGCTAGATTAGTCACATTACGAATCAAACACTGAGAATTTGCCTTTTGAATTACGCATATTAGGATCTTGTTCGGCTACTCCTGCTTGGGGCAGGCACCTTAGTTCCCAGATTTTGGAGGCGGGCAACCAGTTATTTCTGATCGACTGTGGCGAGGGTACGCAATTCCAACTCCTCAATTATAAAGTCAAGTTGCGCAGGATAGCCCATGTATTTATAAGTCACCTCCATGGCGACCATTATCTTGGGCTTACCGGGCTGCTGTCCACCATGTCGCTACAGGGAAGGAAAGACGATCTCCATATTCATGCGCCCAAAGGTTTGGACGAAATACTTACCTCTCATTTTCGCTACTCAGAAACCTTTTTGAGCTACAAGATCATCTTTCATATAGTAGATCCTTTAACCAGCGGCCAAGTATATGAGGACGAACTCATAGAGGTTATAAATATCCCTTTGAAACACAGGGTTTCCTGCTGTGGCTACCTATTCCGCGAAAAACCCAAAAAACATAAGCTAAAAGTAGAAGCTTTGCCAGGTGGTTTGCCCTACGAAAAGTTTATTTCACTCAAGCTAGGAGAAGATATAGAGCATAACGGTCGGTTTTATGCCAACGAAGAGCTTACCTACGGACCGCGTAAAAGTTGCTCTTATGCGTACTGTTCCGATACTATTTACCTTGAGCGTATTATACCCATTATCGAAGGGGTCGATTTGCTCTACCATGAGTCTACTTTTACAGAAGAGTTTTCGGAAAGGGCAACTTATACTGGGCATAGCACCGCAAAACAAGCCGCTACTATAGCCGATAAAGCAAATGTAGGGCAGTTATTGTTGGGGCATTTTTCCACTCGTTTCAAAGACCTGACCCCATTGCTTGTAGAAGCACAGGAAGTATTTGACAACTCACATTTGGCTATAGAGGGCAAAATATTTGAGGTTTTGGCAGAATAGGGGAATGTACTTTTGCGGTGAAATAGATGAAATTTAGACATGCATCTATTGGTTTTGTCCTATTTCCTCCAAGCGCTGAGCATTGAATATTTTTTATAGAAAGAAATCACTACCCTTATAGGGCTATTGGTTCAGTTTTTTGTTTCTGTTATTTTTTTTACTTCAAATAGCCTATTCTTTTGAATATTAGAGGAATTTTAAGATATTTGCAGACCGTTTTAAAAAATTCATTAAAGGTAATGTAAGAATCTGCCAGATGGCACTAGCCTGAAAGCAGATTTTATATTTGATAAAAAACTGATATAGAGATGTCTAGAGTTTGCCAAATTACAGGAAAGAGGACAAGGGTAGGTAATAATGTTTCGAAGGCTAATAACAAAACCAAAAGAAAATTTTACCCAAATCTTCAAAAGAAGAAGTTTTATATCCCTGAGGAAGATCGTTGGGTCACCTTGAAAGTTTCAACAAGTGCTCTTCGTACCATCAACAAAAATGGTATCACGGCAGTGTTGAAAAAAGCCAAAGATAAAGGCGTTTTAGTTTAAGCATTAAGTCATTATATAATATAAATACAAGTTGCAATGGCAAAGAAAGGAAATAGGGTGCAGGTGATTTTGGAGTGCACAGAGCACAAAGCCTCTGGCATGAAAGGTACGTCAAGGTACATCACTACCAAAAACCGTAAAAACACCCCAGAAAGATTGGAGCTTAAGAAGTTCAATCCTATTTTGAAAAAAAATACTGTTCACAAAGAAATTAAATAACAATGGCTAAGAAGGTAGTAGCAACGCTAAAAAAAGAAGGCGGAATTAAATTTGTGAAAGTAGTGAAGGCCATCAAGAACCCTGAAACTGGCGCTTACTCTTTCAAGAGCGAGATTGTCCCTGAAGACATGGTAAATCAAGTGTTGGGCAAGTAATTTCCCAATCAAGATTTTTGAGATATACAGCTAACCCTACTTTTTTAAGTGGGGTTTTTTGTTATCTATCAAAAAAGGAAACTACTTTTGTTTCAGGGTTTATCAGTAGGCTCTTTAGAATTTATTTTATAGTTAGAAAGCGGATTTCACGATGGGTATTTTCGACAAATTCTTTAATAAGGAAAAAAAAGAGTCACTTGACAAAGGGCTTGAGAAAACAAGGAGTAACATCTTTGGTAAGCTGAGCAAGGCTTTGGTAGGAAAGGCTACCGTAGATGATGACGTGCTTGATGAGCTGGAAGAAATACTCATCAGTTCGGATGTAGGAGTGGGGACTACGGTCAAGATTATAGAGCGAATTGAAAAAAGGGTGGCAAAAGACAAGTATTTGACTACCTCAGAATTAAATAAGATCCTGAAGGAGGAAATAGCCGAATTGCTCTCAGAAAACAAATCAGAAGACCTACAAGGGTTTGAGATAACCTCAGACAAAAAGCCGTATGTAATCCTGGTTGTAGGAGTGAACGGTGTAGGGAAGACAACAACTATAGGTAAGATTTCGGCTCAGTTCAAAAATGCTGGCTACAAAGTGGTATTAGGAGCTGCCGATACGTTCCGAGCTGCTGCGGTTGACCAACTGAAGCTTTGGGGCGAGAGGGTTGGCGTACCTGTAGTTTCCCACGGAATGAACACAGATCCTGCTTCGGTGGCTTTCGATGCGGTGAAGCAAGGCGTTGAAGATGGTGCCGATATTGTAATTATTGATACTGCAGGTAGGCTTCACACCAAAGTGAACCTGATGAACGAGCTTTCTAAGATCAGAAGAGTGATTACGAAAGTGATTCCAGATGCACCTCATGAGGTGCTGTTGGTGCTTGATGGAAGTACAGGGCAAAATGCCCTTATCCAAGCTCAAGAGTTTACCAAAGCGACCGAGGTGACAGCTATGGCTATTACCAAACTAGATGGAACGGCAAAGGGTGGAGTAGTTATTGGAATTTCCGATGAGTTCAAAATTCCAGTAAAATACATAGGAGTAGGAGAAAGAGTAGAAGACTTGCAACTCTTCAATAAAATGGCATTTGTCGATTCTCTATTCAGTTAGAAGCGATACAAAATAAAAATTAGAAGAGGTCAGTAGCGTAAAGTTGCTGACCTTTTTTATTAATCATAGATCAAACAAACTTGTTTTTAGTCTGCCATGCTTGCCCGTTTGGGAAGGGATTCTGGCTGTTTGTGCCTATCCAACTGTTTTTTTTGAGCTGAACGACTCAGAATTAGCCCAAAAAGGATAATTTTAAGGAGATAAGGTTAAAACTACTTCAATTACAAACTCACATTCGAATCAAATGCAAAAGAAAAAACTCGCGCTTCATTGGCAAATTATCATCGGGATGGTTCTGGGCGTTATCGTCGGGCTTATCCTTATTTATGGTGGATGGATACAATTTGCCTCCGACTGGATCAAGCCCTTTGGTACTATCTTCATTAATCTGCTCAAGCTGATTGCCGTTCCCCTCGTATTATTCTCTCTTGTGAAAGGAATTACCAGCCTTTCAGATATGTCGAAGCTTTCGGCCATGGGCTCACGGACAGTTTTAATTTATCTGTTCACAACTCTGATAGCGGTTTCCTTGGGCTTGCTGATAGTAAACATTACAAAGCCAGGAAAAAGCTTTACTGAAGAAACTAGAATAGAGCTGAACGAAAAATTTGCTAGCCAAGCGGGAGCAAAAACCGAAAGTGCTAAAAAGGTGAAAGAAGATGGCCCACTTGCTCCATTAGTGAAAATGGTGCCAAGCAATATCTTCGAAGCATTTACCAGTAATAGCAATATGCTGCAAATCATCGTGTTTGCAATTTTGTTTGGGGTGGCGATGGTGATGATAAAATCGCCAGTCACTGAGCCAATAGAAAAGCTGTTTACGGGTATAAATGACATCATTATCCAAATGGTGAATATTATCATGAAAATGTCTCCATTAGGTGTTTTTGCCCTCATAGCCTCGCTCATGGCTGAGGTGGCAGGAGATGACCCCGAAAGAGCGATGGAATTGCTAAAAGTACTTGGTATTTATAGTATTTCCGTGATTTTCGGTCTGGCTATTATGATTTTTGCGGTGTACCCACTGCTGCTTCGCTTTTTTGCAAAAGTTAATTACTTGGATTTCTTCAAAGGGATTGCCCCAGCACAGTTGATGGCTTTTTCCACCAGCTCAAGTGCGGCAACCTTGCCCGTAACTATGAAATGTGTGGAAGAGGAGCTAGGTGTTTCAAATGAAACAGCCAGTTTTGTGCTGCCTTTGGGTGCAACGGTGAACATGGACGGGACAAGCCTTTACCAAGGAGTTGCGGCAGTTTTCATTGCACAGGCTTATGGGCTTGACCTTTCCTTGGCACAGCAATTGGGCATCGTACTTACAGCGACCTTGGCTTCTATAGGAACTGCTGCAGTACCCAGTGCAGGCATTGTGATGCTAATCATTGTATTGGCACAAGCTAAAATTCCTGTAGAAGGTATCGCTTTGATTTTAGCTCCCGATAGGCTGCTAGATATGTGCCGAACCGTAGTGAACGTGACGGGCGATGCTTCCGTTTGTTCCATTATAGAGAAAACGGTGAACAAAAAAGAGTTGAGTATAGAAAGCTAGAAGTGTTACCATAGTTTTAATAAATGAGCATCCTATCAAAAATGGGATGCTTTTTTTTGCCATATTTCCACGCTATTCGTAATTTAAAGCTCAAAATAGGTTTTTTCTAATCCTAAAAAAAATATAACCAGCTGCGCCAACTATCTATTAAAATGGAAAAATGCTACCTCGTATTAGCCTTTGGCTTCTTATATACATTTCTATTCCTTTCCCCGGAAAAATCCTTCTCCCAAAAATACCATAGCAAAAGTTATTTTAAGAAAAACTACCCTGGCTACGTAAGTGTAGGTAGAAAAGGACTTACCTCTAACTTCTTCTTTGGGGTGAAAGGTGGCTTGGCTTATTCGGATATTACAGGAACATTATTGATACAGGCAGAGAGGCAAGATAGCTATAATCCTGTACTGTTTACCACAGGAGGTTTGGTGGCAATAAGTAATCTTTCAGACCTTTTTAGTTTAAAAGGAGAATTGAATTACCTTACAAGAGGATCGAATTACGAAAGCGTAGGAGATTGGGAGACAATTATTTCCAATATTTATAGGGAGTACATAGAAATGCCAGTTGCCTTGAATATTAATTTCTTTTCGCCACTAAGTACATTCAAGCCAGCATTATATGCGGGAGGTTCGGTTTCATATCTGCTAAGTGCAAAAAAAACGGATATTGTCTACGAAAATGTAGATTTGATAGAATACTATAGGGAAGAAGGGATAGATGTAAAAGAAAGTTTTAATACGATTGATTATGGGCTTGTATTGGGAGGAAGTTGCAATGTTTTCATAAAGAGGAATTTGATGCTCATTTTCGACCTTAAAAGCTATTTAGGCTTTGCCAATATCAACAAATATCCTTCTGAAGAAGCGCAACAAGTTTTTACCAGAAATATCGAAATGGTTTTCTCAACAGGAATTTTGTTTGGAAATTGAGTGGACTGTCATCTTTTTTCAAAACTTTCAAATTGCTTTCTCCGTACATAATCCAGTTAACAAACCTCTGGGCTAAGCACCAGTGCTATTTTAAACAAAAGCATTAAACCTTACAATCAATTACGATAGAATAGGATAAATTTAATTTTGTTCAAGCACTTGTATATGGTACTTTTTAGAAAAATACTTCTAGTTACCCTTTTTGTTCCTCAAGTAGAACATAACCGTATGTTGTCTTTACAGACTTGAGTTTGCATCCCTCTTTCTCCTTTATTTATGATGTTGACACAACTTATTTGCATATTTTGCAACCCATTTATTTTACTTTGAGAATAGTAAGAAGTATTCAACTTAAAATAAAGACACCTAACTTACAGGTTAGAGCATGTTTAAATTTTGAAAAGAGCCGGGCAGGCTAAAACTTTGTAGTGACGAAACAACAAAGTTTATGGAAACAGGATATACCCGCTTGACCTCCCGGCAATGGCAATATATAAAAGAATATCTTCCCGTGGAAAGGAAACGCAAATATGACCTCAGGGACGTGGTGGACTCGATCTTGTACTGCATGCGCAGCGGACAGCAGTGGCGCAGCCTCTCGGGCGAGGGACGCCCTCCTTGGAATGTGGTATACTATTATTTCCGCAAGTGGCAGGGGGACAACACGCTTTTTCGGCTGAACGCGGCACTCAACCAACTAGAGCGCAAGAGGAAGGGCAAGAAGGCGACCCCGAGCATGCTTTCCATTGATAGCCAGTCGGTAAAGTGCGCGCCTTTTATCGGGCAGGACACGGGGCTGGACGGCAACAAGAAGGTGAACGGGAGAAAAAGGCACGTCATCACCGATACGCTCGGGCTGGTATGGGGAGTGGTCGCCACTGGCGCCAACGAGCATGACGGCACGATAGGGCAACGGGTGGTGGAGCCCCTCTTGGGCTACCTGCACAGGATGGAAAAGATCCTGGCAGACCAGGCCTATAAAAAGAAGTTCACCGGATGGGTAGAGGACAACATAAGGGGCGTAGAGGTCGAGATATCCTCTTGTCCCCCAACCCCCAGGGGCTTTGTGCCCATCAAGTGGAGATGGGTCACCGAGAGGACATTCGGCACGTTCAATTTCTTCCGGAGGCTGTCCAAAGACTATGAAAAAACTACCAAAAGCCAAGAAGCTTGGGTTTTATGGCAAAACTGCCAAATAATACTTAATAGGATCAAAAAAATGCCTATTTAAAATTTTTAAACATGATCTTAGGTTCTGGTAATCAACACAAAATTTTCTATTAAAACATAGGTACTTATCAACCTCTATATATTACAAAATACTGATACTATGCTAAAGCATTTTTCAACTCTGATTTTCCTTCTGCTTACCAGTATTACAGTTTTTGGGCAACAGGGAAAACCTCGTTTGGTAATCGATCCTCAAGGGCATTCTGCCATGGTCAAGGATGTGGTTTTTACCAAAGATGGCAAAACCCTCATTTCCATTTCCGATGACAAAACCATCCGTCTTTGGAACAGCAGCAACGGTGCTTTGCGAAGAACTATCCGTGGGCAAATTGGCGATGGGCCTATGGGTATGCTCAATGCTGGAGCTATTACTCCCGATGGCGATTTGCTTGCCGTAGGTGGTTATTTGGAAAATGATGAGGTGCGCCTCATCCACTTGGCTTCGGGCAAGCAGGTTGCTACGCTTTTGGGGCATAAAAATGTGGTGACAGACCTTTCTTTTTCTGGTGATGGAAAATTACTGGCTACGGCGAGTGGTGATAAAACCGTAAATGTTTGGTCAATCCCACTCGACACACAAAATGAGCTTTCTGCACTGAAAGCGACACCGCAGCTCAAGGCAACATTGAAAGGGCATACGCAGCCTGTATATGGTGTTGCATTTTCCCCAAACGGGTTCAAGGTTGTTTCTGCCTCTTTTGATGGCACATTGCGTCTCAATTACCTCAATCCTGATGGTTCTCAAAAAGGCGAAGCTAAGGTGATGGCGGAGCATTCGGGAGCGGTCTATTGCGTCGCTTTTTCTCCTGATGGAAAGTACATAGCCTCTGGCGGACTAGATGGGAAAATCTACCTATGGGATAGCGATGGGAATTTTTACAACATCATAGAAAAGCTTGGAGAAGAAATTTACACCATTTCCTTTTCCCACGAGCTGAACAAGCTAGTGGCCATGACGGCGCACGGAACGGTGTATGAAATTCCTTATGGGCTTACCTTGGGGAAATTTGTAAAGCACGATAACACTGTAAGAGCTTCAGCCTTTGCTCCTATCCGAACCAAAGACGGTAAAGAAGTAATTGCCACGGCAGGGGGGATTAATAACGATATTTTCCTATGGGATTCGGAAGATGGAAAAGTGTTCCAGCGAATAAAAGGAGATGGGCGTGCCGTGCTCACCGTTGCGTTTGAGAAAGGCTCGCACCGGATTGCGTTCAGCAACAACGAGCGTGCGAATCTCAGTGTAAGGCCTTTTGAAAAAACATTTGATTTCGACTCGCTCAGGTTGGGTCTGAAAAAACCTAATGCAGAACTTTTCCAACCACCCACCACTTCGTATAAAGGAATTTCTGTTAGCAAAAAAGATGATTTTACCTTGGTGCTGAGCAACGGGGTTCAGATCAAAAACACGGCAAGTACAGGTCGCACTATTCGTTCCTTCACGTTCACACCAACGGGTGAGTTGGTAGTGGGAAGTGCAGGCTCACTTCGCTCTTACAACCTAAAAGGAGAATTGGTAAAAGAGTTTGTGGGACACAACGGTGAAGTTTGGTCAGTTGCGGTTTCCTCTGATGGGAGGTTGATGGCCTCGGCAAGTACCGATCAGTCCATAAAAGTATGGAATGTACAGACGGGTGAAAACCTTGCATCGCTGTTTGTGACGGCTACTAACGATTGGATTTGCTGGACTCCGCAAGGATTTTACGGAGCTTCGGCAGGTGGGGAAAAGTACATTGGCTGGCATGTGAACAAAGGTGGTGGAAATACGGCAGAGTATTATCCTGTAAAAACGTTCCAAAAGAAATTTTTCATCCCAGAGATAGTTCAGAGTACCATAGCTAATGGTTCGTTTACCAATGCGGTGGTAGCTTATGCCAAAAAAACAGGTAAGGTGGTAGAAGTAAATGAGGAAATAACTTCTTTCCTTCCTCCAAAAGTAGAGTGGATTACTCCTGAAAAATACATTACTACGGTAAAAACGAGTGCCATAAAAGTAAAGGCAAAAGTTACTTCGGGCAGGCCTATTACCGAAGTGAAGGTTTTGCTAGATGGCAGACCAATTCCCCAAATGCGCGGTTTTCAAGTGAACAGTACCAACTCTCCAAAAATGAAATGGGTGGAGTTTGAAGTGCCAATTATCAATGCGGAAAACACGATCCAGATTTATGCGGCTAACTCCGAAGCATCGGGGCTTTCCGAAGATAGAATTGTTCGCTACAAAGCGCCTTCATCCTTTGCCGATGAAGATGAAATATTGGACTTTGATGTGTACGATTACTTAAAAAAGCCGAACCTATATTTGCTCAGCATCGGGGTTTCTGATTATGAAAATCCTGATTGGGATCTGAACTATGCCGATGACGATGCAAAAGCGGTAGTGGCTGCATACAAAAAGCGTCAGTCTAAGATTTATTCCAATGTCTACACGAAGGAGTTGTTGGATGAAAATGCGACCAAGGCTAATATAGTCAGTGCATTTAAGTGGCTAGAAGAAAATGCTACCTACAAAGATATGGTGGTGATTTTCATTGCCTCACACGGCTTCAATGAGGATAACCAGTTTTATATTTTGCCCCACGATGGCGACCCAACCAACCTCAGCGGAACAGCCGTAGACTGGAAAGCTTTTGCCAAAACACTAGGTGGTTTATCTTCCAAGGTATTGCTTTACCTCGATGCGTGCCATAGCGGTCAGTTGGCGAAAAATGTGGTGAATAATACAGAGCCAATCCGGAATATGTCGGATGAAAAAAATGGTGTAGTGATCATGGCGGCATCAACTGGGGATGAGAGCTCTCTGGAAACTCCTGACTGGGGACATGGTGCTTTTACCTATGCGCTTCTCGAAGGAATTGACAAAGGCTTGGCTGACCTAAAGCCTGATAGGATAATTTACCTGCGCGAGCTAGATTTTTATGTATCTGATAAGGTGCATGAGCTTACAGAAGGGAGGCAAAACCCGACGACGCTTCGTCCAAGTACTATTACCAACTTGCCCGTAGTTTCATTGGATTAAGGCTGAGAATGAACAAAGAGTGTTTGCAGATGTCCTGCAAACACTCTTTTTGTTCTGTAGCCCTTTATAAATCCAATAGAGAGCTATTCTATACTAATCTGTTATACTCGGCCGAGGTGTTTTTCCACTAACTTTTTTCATGAACTGAACCCTTTCCCATTCTACCGTATTTTTCTCGTCGTTCACTAATCTTCCTTTAAACTCGGAAATGGAATTGAAACCTCTGTCTTTCATCCAAGTTTCCACATCGTTGAGCATGGTTTGGATGTGTTTGAATCCTTTAGAATATATAGCTGAGCAAACCTGAGTGGCAGAAGCCCCCACCAATAATTGCTTGATCACACTTTTGCCATCGTGCACACCTGTAGACGCTGCCAAATCACAATTTATTTTGCTAGAAAGTAAACCGATCCACCTAAGCGAATGGGCCATCTCTTCCTTGCTGCTTAATATATTGCCTACTTCTAGCCTCATGTGGTCTACGTCAACATCTGGTTGGTAAAACCTATTGAACATGATCAGGGCATCTACACCGTTATTATCTAAGCGGTGAACCATTTGTGATATGTTTGAAAAATAGGGTCCCATTTTTACCGAAACTGGAATTCCCACCTGCTGCTTCACATTTCGTACAATATCTACATATTGTTGTTCCACAACTGCACCAGAAACAGATTCACTAAAAGGAAAAATAGAAATATTGAGTTCTAGGCCATCTGCTCCGGCTGTTTCCAGTTGCTTAGCAAAAATAGTCCACTCTTGAGGGGTTACGCAGTTTATACTGGCAATGATCGGTATTTTTGTTTTCTTTTTAGCCTTTTGTATCAGGTGTAAATATTGGTCTATTCCATGGACTTTAGACAGTTCCCCAGCATACTCAATAGCTTCGCTGAACCATTGATAAAGAGGTTCTTGGGTGTTGAAAATATCGCTATTTGCCAAGATTTGCTCTTCAAATAATGATTTTAAAACTACTGCACCTGCACCAGCTTCTTCACACTTAATAATGCTGTCAATAGAGCTGGTAAGGTCTGAGCTACTAATTATGATTGGGCTATTGAGTTCTAGCCCCATATAACTTGTTTTAAGGTTCATGTTTGTTAATTATTTATGGTAAAATAGAGTTTCACTTAAGGTTGGTAGGCTTCATCAAAATGGATTTTCCACACCTGTAGATTTTCATCCGAAAATTACTGTAAGCTTTTATAAAAGAAAATGACTTTCATAAGGTGAAAAACAGGCATTTGTCAGGTAATTGGACTTTAAGGGTTATCTAGGATAGATAATCCGTAAAAAAAACTCGTTTGTTTAACCTTTTTGGCAAAACTGACAACATAGTCTTTTTATCGTGATAGATGTCATATTTAAAATAGCGCTATGGGTCTATCTTGTGGTTACATGTACTAAGTATTGAAAGTTATGCAAGCAACTTTGCCACGAACAATTAAGATTTTGGGTGATGGACTTACCGCTGGAGCTAACGCTTTGCAGATGGTCAGTCTATTGGCCAAAAGGTATGGGCTAAGCCCTGAGGTGCGCAATGGGCATGAAGCATGCTTGACCATGGGCGACGGAAACGCTACCTCCATTTCCAATTTTTTAATGGCCCTAAAAAGTTACCAGCCCCTTACCGAAGAATTTAAGCTAGAGATTGAAGAAGGTGAAATAAATATCAGCCAACTTGGTCATCGGATAAATAGGACGCAGCCAGATTATACACTTCTCCTAAATGACCAACGCATTACCGATCATAAAATAGTAGTTAGCGAAATGGCCAAACTGCTGGAAAGAGGGAAAATAGTGGCCATGAAAGGGAAAGGTGGTTTCAGCATTATTTGTAATGCAATGGATGAAATTACTATCAATCAGTTGAGGCGACTCAAGCGAAGAGGAGGAAAGCCTTTCTCGGCTATGTTCAGAGATTTGCCAACACTTAAAGAATATGTGGAGGTTTCAGCCCAAGAAGAGGAACAGGTCACTTCAAAGTATAAGCCTACCGTCTTGCTCAAAATCAAGAAGAACTTAGCAGGAGGGGTGGTGAATGGTTTAAAAAGTATTGGTGCTAAATTACCTTTCAAGGAAATTTATGAAGAAATATTTGATGAAACATCGTTAGATGCCCTCGTCATTACCAGTGGGAATTTCCCAAATGAGCCTATCATCAGCGACAACGAAGAGGCGGTCAACCGTCTTTCTTTGCTGTGTGATGCCATATTGGTTTATGATAGAAAAATAAAAACAAGGCTAGACGAGTCTTGCTTGATGGTTGCCAACAGAAAGAAACGCTTTATTCGTAGGTCGAGAGGATTTGCTCCTTATCAGATAAAACTTCGGAGCAATGCGGAAGGAATAGTGGCTGTAGGAGGGGAGATGTTCAACACACTTGCACTTGGCAAGCGTGATAAAGCGGTGATAAGCCAGCAGATCGGTGATCTTCGCAATAAACCTACGCTAGATTTCTACAAGGAAACCTATCAGAAGATATGCGGTTCTTATATGGTGCGTCCGCAACTGTTTGTACACGACATGAACCCGGCGTATCTTTCTACACAGTTTGCCAGAAAGATGAGCACCAACTGTTTGCCTGTACAGCATCATCATGCACACATTGCTTCTTGCATGGTAGAAAATGGGCTCGATGAAAAAGTAATAGGCATTTGCTTCGATGGAGCAGGTTTTGGCGATGATGGTAAAATTTGGGGGGGAGAATTTTTTACCTGCGACTTGGCAAACTATGAAAGAGATTTACACCTAGAATATATGCCTATGCCAGGTGGGGTTATAGCTGTCGAAGAGCCTTGGAGAATGGGCTTATCCTATTTGCTTAACGCATTTGGCTATAAGGTACTTGGGTTTAACATCCCATTTTTAAAAGGGCTTCGGAAGGAAAAAGTTGATCTTTTATTGATGTCGCTCAAAGATAATATGGATAGCCCTTTTACCTCAAGCATAGGCAGGCTGTTCGATGCTGTTGCCGCAATAGTTAATATAAATATCTACAAAACATTCCATAGCGAAGCATCTGTGCGACTCGAATCTATTGCTGACAGTTCTGTAAACGAATGCTACCCTTTTGAAATGGGGAAGGTTATACGGGTGCAAAATACAATCCGTGCCATAGTGGAAGATGTACAAAAAGGGATTCCGAATGCCATTATTTCGGGTAAATTTCACCGAACTGTTGTAGAGATGACTCTTCAAGCAGCAAATATGCTGCGGAGTCAATCGCACATCAATAGGGTAGTGCTTTCGGGAGGAGTATTCCAAAATAAACTCTTGCTCGAGTGGGTGGAAGATGCCCTTTCGGAAAATAATTTTGATGTGTACAGCCATAGCCAAGTTCCCTTCAACGACGGTGGGCTCGCACTTGGGCAATTAGCCATTGCATCTAAGCGTTTGGCTGAAATTGAACGCTTGAAAGAGGTAGGAAATATTCAACATGCTTAGAGGCTTTTGAATGGATAGAGTGATTTTACAAGGTCGGAAAACTATAGCTTTCCGACCTTGTATTTTTCAATTAGCACATCGAATAATTGGAATATCTCATTATCACTCTTTCATTACCAAATAGCTTGTTTGGTCCGATATATAAAAAATCGCTTGTCAGCTAGCATGACTTAATTGGAAATAGTTAGAACTAGTATCCAGCGACCAGTAACCGTCAGCAATGGTTAAAGGTGGAAGAATTGAGTGTCATTAAAACAATTGGTCATTTGTTTATAATGTGTTTACTTCATCCTGATGTAAATATCCCCATGCATATTTTTGAACATACACTCAGGACCGCCGCCGTTCACATCTCCATAAATCCATTTGTCTACTACATATTTTGTGTAGTTTTTACCTGATTTTTTCTCCACCTTGGGTTCCGACTTTTTCACCTCCATCTTAAAGTCGCTATACACCTGCCCCCAGTCCGATTTTATTTTGGTAGTAAGTTTTGTGTCTTTGGGTAGCGTCACATCAATTTTTCCATTGAGGCTCACGAAGGCCATGGGCGTTTCGGCAGTCACACTTTTGAGCGTAGCTATCACAGGTCCGTTCACCGTGTTGGCCACCACCGAGCCCGAAACATCTTGAATATTTATACCGCCGTTTACATTTCCCGCTTCTATTTCCCCTTCAATGTTCGTGATTTCGATATCCCCGCCATTTACCGTATTCACATCTAAGTCAAATTTTCTGGGCACCATTATATCAAAAATCAACTTTTGCTTTCTCGCTTCGCTATTCACTCTCACTTCGTTGTTTTCTTCGTACACCGTCATGGCGAAGGTGTTGTTCTCAATTTTGTAAAATCCAGTTGGCGCCTCGTCCTCTTGTTCCTCCTCTTCAGCTTCGTCTACGTTTTTTCGGGTAGAAACTTTGATCAAAACCTCTTGTCCATCATAACCTGTCACTTTTATAGAGCCATAGATTAGGTCAACCTTGAGCTTGCCTGCTTCGCCCGGTTTGGAAAGGGGAATGGTCAGTTCCTCTATTTTTTCATCTTGGGCAACTGCCATCAATTGCATTGCCACCATAGCTAGTATCAAAAAAAACTTGTTCATGTTTATTTGTTTTTAAAAGTTGATTATCAATGTTTTGTGGTTTTTAATGCTTTGTTTTTAAAAACCATTATGTATTTTTCTATAAAATACGAACTAGGGCTTCGAGCTTGTGAATGGAATCAATATCGAATGAACCAGTAATCAGAAACAAGAAACCCGCATCACATATATATTTCCATGCTGCTTTTTACCTTGGCTTTTACCGCCTCATTTACCCCTTCCTTCTCCAACAACCTTTTGAGATATTTGGGCGATTTTTCTGCCTCCATCAGCAAAATGGCATCCACCAGTGCCGACTGCACAAGGGGCGATTCTTGCTGTTCCAGCGCTTTTATCAGCCCCAGGCGCACTTCGGGAAACTCTGTCATGGTCGTGAGCATTTCCACCGCTGCCAACCGCACATTGGGGTTGGGGTCTTTGTCCAGTGTATGCAGCATTGCCTTCACCACTTTCAAGCTCTTGTCATCTATGTCATAAACAATATTGATTGCTTGTAGCCGCTTGCTAGCCGACTGCTGCTCCAGCATGCTCAAAAACACCATTTCCTTCATCGACTTTATCTCTTCCGAAAGTACCACCACCGTTTCCTTATTGCTTTTCATGGTGAGGGAATGTCCCAAGTGCAAGCCCACAAAAAAGATGGTGATACCTGCCACCAGTTGCAGGGCAAGTTTGTTTTGCCATATGCTCCAAACGCCTTGTAACAGTTTGCTAAAACCATTTTCTTTTTTGGAAGCAACCCCTTCTTTGTATCCATTGAGCATGGCGTAAAACCCATCGCCCATCGCCTGTGAGGGCTCGGGAGTTTTTAGGTTTTCCATACCTTTCCACGTTGCTTTTAGGCTGGAAAATTCTTGCTTAAATTCAGGGTGGCTGTTGAGGTATTCATCAAATTCAGCCAATTCTTTCTTATTGAGCTCGCCATTTAGCCAGGCTACCGCTTGCTCTTTTGCCTTTTCATAAGTCATAATCCTTATTGATATTTAGTTGGCAATAAATCTTTTTCAATTCTTTGAGGGCTCGGAAAACTTTCACCTTCACGTTGCCCACCGAGTCGCCTGTTATCTCTCCTATTTCTTTGTATTTGAGCCCTTGGTACTTGCTCAGTACCAATATTTCCCGCTTGTCTTGGGGTAGCATGCCCAGTGATTTATTGAGTAGGTCAATGTCGTCTTGGTCCGAAATAGTATCCACTACGTTCGACATATCGGGCAATTTATCTTGCCAAAAGTCGATATCTTGATGGTGCGAGGCGCCATTTTTCTTCAGGTAGTCGAAGCCGTTGTTTCGGGCTATACTGTACATCCAAGATGAAAAAGCCCCTTTTCCATTGAATTTCTTCCTGTTTTTCAAGATTTTGTAAAACGTATTTTGTACCAAGTCTTCACTTGCCTGCGCATCGGCGGTGAGGTGATAGAAATAGGCAAAGACCTTGCGGTTGTACCGCTCAAAAAGCAGCCCTAACTTGTTAAGGTCGCCTTCCTTCACTTTGGTCATCAGGGCTATGTCAGACAATGAATCCAATGAATCGTTTTCTAGTTTATAGTTAATCGCTTATTTCTAAATTGCTGCTAATCAGGCTTGGCTCTTGCTAAAAGTTAATAGCTGTAACAACATTTATTGAGTGTTGTATATTGATGGAAGAACCCCAACTGGCCTATGCGAAACCTCTACAATATTTCAACATCAACAGTAAGACTGGGGGTCGCGCAAAAGGTTACAACTTTACCAAGAAAATATTTTTGTAAAGCAATAGAGTAGCGGTTAAAAGGGGGGAAATGCATGCTGGGAGAATCGCCAAGTTTTTGTGGTTATATTTTTTACAGCCGATTTATTTAGTAAATTTGGTAAGGAAAATCAGTGCTCCTAAATTGATGACCACATCAGAGAGCCTTTTTACAGCTTAGATTCCCTATGTTTCCATTTTTTTATAAGTGCTGCTGCTCCCATTTAGTTAATCTTTAAATTTTTAAATTCTTTTTTCAAGATGGATATTTATGTTGGAAACCTTAGCTTCAAAATGGCTGAGGACGATTTGGCATCGCTTTTTGGCCAGTATGGTAATGTAATTACCGCAAAAGTAGTTTCTGATAGAGAAACAGGTAGATCTAGAGGTTTTGGTTTTGTAGAAATGGACGACGAAGATGGAAGGGCGGCAATAGAAGGCCTACATGAAACTGAAGTAATGGGAAGGCAAATTATTGTAAACCAAGCTAGGGAGAAAAAGCCTACGCAAAACAGGGGGAGATATTAATGGAGTTGACTACAAAAGGAACAGTAAAGTTTTTTAATGAAAGTAAAGGTTTTGGTTTTATCCGAATAGATAACTCGACCGACGAGCTTTTTTTCCACATTTCGGGCATGTCATCAGAATCTTTAGATGCAGATGATAGGGTAAGTTTTGAAACTGTGCAAGGAAAAAGAGGCCCTCAGGCAACAAACGTGAAGCTTATACGCAACTAGTGGTAAAAATATTTTATGGAGAAGCCTTCCCGCCAAAGTGGGAAGGCTTTTTTATGCAGAACTTGTTTTTTGTCGATTGATTCCTAACTTTGGTGCTGTAAACTTTAGGGGTGCTGATATGTTTCGGCTGAGATAACACCCTTCGAACCTGATTTAGGCTAGTACCTGCGCAGGGAAAAGTTCAAGTGTCTATATTGTGCCATTTCCTATGGTTCAATTTTTCGCGGTTCACTTTTCGAATAGGATTCCTCCCCCTTCAGTTTACAGCTATTAAAGCCCTTAAAAATATGATAACTGTAGACGTAAACAATCAGAATTATTCCTTTGAAGAACCCGTAAGCCTTGGTAAACTACTTCAAGAGTTGGAAATCAGTGCCAGCGGAATTGCTGTTGCTGTCAACAACCGCGTGGTTGCTCGTTCCAATTGGCAAGAATTCTTGCTGGAGGAAGGATGCAAGGTGCTGGTGGTTCAGGCTTCGCAGGGAGGTTGAGTTACGTTGAGTTTGTTCATGAATAGCAACAAAGAATTACTCGATAAAATAGTGAAAACTCATAAGCGAAAACACCATGAAAACCGAACAGATTCCTGCTACAAACGCAATTAGTAGAGACCCATTTCCCAATTCAGAAAAAATCTATGTAAATGGAACATTGCATAAGGACATAAAAGTGCCTATGCGCAAAATTAGTCTGAGCGATTCCGTTGATAAGTTTAACGGCACTCGAACTTCCAACGAGCCTGTGTTGGTATATGATACCAGTGGTCCTTTTACCGATCCGCAGGTGGAAATAGACGTTCGGGAAGGGCTTGAGCCTATTCGCCAAAAGTGGATTACGGACAGGGAAGATGTAAGGCAGCTCGACGGCTTGTCTTCAGAGTATGGAAGAATGCGTGAAGATAACAAGGAGTTGGATAAGCTGCGCTTCAACCGTATAAGAAAGCCTTTGAAAGCAAAAGAAGGTAAGAATGTATCGCAAATGCATTATGCGAAGAAGGGGATCATTACTCCAGAAATGGAGTTTATTGCCATCCGCGAAAACCAGAAGTTGCAGGAAATCAAAGAAATAGCTTCCCAACATCCGGGCGAGAGCTTTGGGGCAAATATCCCGAAGGAAATCACTCCCGAATTTGTACGAGAAGAAGTAGCGAGAGGCCGGGCGGTTATTCCCAACAACATCAACCATCCTGAAAGTGAACCCATGATCATTGGGCGAAACTTCCTCGTAAAAATCAATGCAAACATTGGAAACTCGGCAGTGACCTCTTCTATAGAAGAAGAAGTGGAAAAAGCCGTGTGGGCTTGCCGCTGGGGAGCAGATACCATTATGGATCTTTCAACAGGTAAAAACATCCATGAAACCCGGGAGTGGATTTTGAGAAATTCCCCTGTGCCTATTGGTACTGTACCTATCTACCAAGCGCTAGAAAAAGTGAATGGCAAAGCGGAAGACCTTACGTGGGAGATTTTTAGAGATACCCTGATAGAGCAAGCCGAGCAGGGAGTAGATTATTTTACGATCCATGCTGGGGTTCGCCTAAAATATGTGCCCCATACTGCCAAAAGGGTGACGGGAATCGTTTCCCGAGGAGGGTCAATTATGGCAAAATGGTGCTTGGCTCATCACAAAGAAAGCTTTTTGTACACGCACTTTGAGGAGATATGCGAGATAATGAAAGCCTACGATGTAGCATTTTCCCTTGGTGACGGATTCCGTCCAGGAAGCATTGCCGATGCAAACGACTATGCACAATTTGCGGAGTTGGAAACATTGGGAGAGCTGACAAAAATAGCGTGGAAGCACGATGTGCAATGCATTATTGAAGGGCCTGGCCATATTCCTATGCACATGATAAAAGAGAACATGGACAAGCAGTTGGAAGAATGCGGCGAAGCGCCATTTTACACCTTGGGACCACTGACTACCGACATTGCACCGGGTTATGACCACATCACCAGTGGAATTGGTGCAGCGATGATTGGTTGGTACGGATGTGCCATGCTTTGCTATGTAACCCCCAAAGAACACCTGGGCTTGCCAAATAAAAAAGATGTGAAAGACGGGGTGATCACCTACAAAATAGCCGCCCATGCAGCCGATTTGGCGAAAGGCCACCCGGGTGCGCAACATAGGGACGATGCCATGAGTAAAGCAAGGTTTGAGTTTAGGTGGGAAGATCAGTTCAACTTGGCGCTTGACCCAGATACAGCAAGGGAATTTCACGACGAAACGTTACCTGCCGAAGGTGCTAAAGTGGCACATTTCTGTTCTATGTGCGGCCCTAATTTCTGTTCCATGAAAATCACGCAAGATGTGCGAAACTATGCCAAAGAGCATGGATTGGAAGATCAGGAGGCAATAGAGGAAGGCATGAAGAAGAAGTCGGAGGAATTTAAGGAGAAAGGAAGCGAAGTTTATTTATAAAAGAGCAAATACATGTTGGTTTTGTTTACAGCTGAAAAGCTTTTTGAAAAGGAAGGTGCTCAAATAAAAGAAATACTGGAAATGGGTGCTGCGGTATTGCACGTAAGGAAACCTGGTATTTCTAAGGAGGAAATGTATGCTTGGTTGCAGCAGTTTCAGCCTGAGCACCTTGCTCAAATGGTTCTTCACCAGCATCAGGAGTTGGCCGATGAGTTTGTTGTGAAAGGAGTGCATTTGCCAGAATATACAAGGAACTCTCTGGCAGGCTCGCTTGAAGAATATATGGACAAGTACCAAGGAAGAGGGTTTACGGTGAGCACTTCTTTCCATGAAATAGAAACATTGAAGAGCTTCTCAAACTTCGATTACTGTTTTTTGAGCCCTATTTTTTCTTCTATTTCCAAAAGCAACTACGAAGGTAGACACTTTGAAGTAAAAGGTTTCGCCCAAAAAATAATTGCACTTGGAGGGATTACGCCAGACAAGTTTTCCCTGATAAAGGAGATGGGATTTGCAGGGGGAGCAGTGCTTGGGGCAGTGTGGGGAAGTGAAAATCCTGCCTTAAGTTTTGAGGAGATTTGGAAAGGATATAAGCTTGTGTTTGATTGATATTTTAGAAAGAATGATAGAAAAAGCGATGATTTCAACAGTACATTATATCTCGCAAGGGGCTGATGGTGAGATGCATTTGGGGAATATAAAGCGAATGCTTGGTGCAGGTGCAAACTGGATACAGCTAAGGCTAAAGGACGTGCCCAAAGCGGAAGTATTGGCAACGGCTATTGCAGCGAAAAAACTGTGTAAAAATGCGGGTGCAACACTCATTGTCAATGATTTTCCCGAAGTGGCTAAAAAAGCGGATGCAGATGGGGTGCATTTGGGAAAGTCCGATATGAGCCCTGCCGAGGCTCGAAAAATACTGGGGAAAAACAAGATTATTGGAGGCACGGCAAACACCATTGAAGACTGCGAACGGCTCTTGGAACAGCAGGTGGACTACATGGGTGTTGGACCTTTTCGCTTCACTACTACAAAGAAAAACCTGAGCCCGATTTTAGGAATAGAGGGCTATCAACAGCTGATGGCACAAGTATTGGCAAATCCCAAAGCTGTTCCCGTAATTGCCATTGGAGGGTTGCTTTTGGACGATATGCTTGGCCTAAAAGAGTGTGGGGTTCATGGGGTAGCTATTTCAGGAATGCTGACTAATTCGGAAAAGCCCGAAGAGGAAATAAGTAGGATTATGGAGTTATTCGGATCATTATAAGTTTACTTGGTAATTCAAGTAATAGGAGGTTTTAAGATTGATAGTTAGGAGGTTAGATGCTAGAAATTAGAGGTTAGAGAACTGACATGCTAACTTAGGGTCAGTATTAACGTTTTCTCGCCGTGTAGGACAAGCAACTTGAGACGGTCTTTTAAGAGTTTAGGGCAAAGAACCCCGTGAGGGGTTCCATTATTGTAGAAATGTGAATTCAAATAGAAACCAACCCCGTATGGGGTTGCAGAAACCTAAATCATCGCAAAAATCCTGCAACATCCCGCTGAAATACGGTACAGGCTCTACGGCGTTGTTTGATGACTTGGTTACCAAAAACATACAATAGTGAAACCCATACTGGGTTTTACCTAAGTTTATTAATAGCTTGACCTCAAGTTACATTGTCAGTTCAGAGTTAGAAAAAATTCAAAAAGAGTGTTTTTTCTAACTTATAGCCTCCAGCTTCTAACTTCTTTTAAACTATTAAAATCACCAATAAATTTACGTTTTTCAGAGGTTGCAAGTAGAGTCATAAAGAACCA
Source organism: Flammeovirgaceae bacterium SG7u.111 (assembly GCA_034044135.1). Lineage (NCBI taxonomy): Bacteria > Pseudomonadati > Bacteroidota > Cytophagia > Cytophagales > Flammeovirgaceae > Flammeovirgaceae bacterium SG7u.111. Next base: position 1,486,288 of record CP139021.1, read on the forward strand.
CTTATTCAAACCAGAATAATTTATGGAAACATTAAAAATTGCAGATAAAACTTTTACATCGAGGCTATTTACCGGAACTGGGAAGTTCAGTAGTTCGGAGCTGATGCAGGAAGCCGTGTTGGCTTCGGAAAGTGAGCTGGTTACCGTAGCGCTAAAAAGGGTAGAGGCTGGCAACCAAAGCGACGATATGCTTTCGGTGCTCAAGCACGAGCGGATCAACTTGTTGCCCAATACTTCTGGGGTGCGAAATGCCGAGGAAGCAGTTTTTGCTGCCCAAATGGCAAGGGAAGCGTTGGGTACAAACTGGGTAAAAGTGGAGATTCACCCAGACCCGAAGTATTTGCTGCCAGACCCCATTGAAACGCTCAAAGCCTGTGAAGAATTGGTGAAATTAGGTTTTGTGGTGATGCCCTATATCCATGCCGACCCTGTGCTTTGCAAACGCCTAGAGGAAGTAGGGGCGCAGTGCGTGATGCCACTTGGAGCACCCATAGGTACGAACAAAGGGCTCAAGACCTTGGATTTTCTGGACATCATTATAGAGCAAAGCAACGTGCCAGTGATAGTAGACGCAGGCATTGGAACTCCTTCCCATGCTGCGCAGGCAATGGAAATTGGCGCCGATGCCGTGCTGGTGAATACGGCAATAGCAGTTTCGCCAACTCCAGTACTGATGGCCAAAGCATTTAAACTAGCCGTGGAGGCAGGGAGAATGGCTTTTGAAGCAAAATTGGCCGTGGTCGGAAAAGAGGCCGAGGCAAGTAGTCCGCTAACCCAGTTTTTGTATGATTAGTATTAATGAAATAGTTGATTCTCAGGATTGGGAGGGCGTTTTGGAAAGTATCTTTTCCAAAACGGAAAGGGATGTGCAGGCAGCTTTGGCAAGTTCCAAACTAAACTTGGAAGATTTTAAGGCGCTGATTTCCCCAGCGGCTCGGCCTTACCTTGAGCAAATGGCGGTAAGAAGCAGGGCGATTACAAGAAAGCGCTTTGGCAATACCATGCAGATGTACGCACCTCTGTACCTCAGCAATGAGTGCCAAAATATTTGTACCTATTGCGGTTTTAGTTTAACCAATAAAATTCCCCGCCGAACCCTGTCAGACCAAGAAATTTTGAAAGAAGCGGAGTTTTTGAAGGCAAAAGGGTTTCAGTATATTTTGCTGGTAACGGGAGAGGCTAACCAAACCGTGGGGATAGATTACCTTGCAAATGCAATTCGCTTGCTTAGGCCACATTTTGTCAATATCTCTATTGAAGTGCAGCCTTTGAGCCAAAGCGAATACGAACTGCTCATTGCCGAAGGTTTGTACGCAACGTTGGTCTACCAAGAAACCTACCGCAGGGAGACCTATAAAATACACCATCCCAAAGGGAAGAAATCTAACTTTGACTACCGCTTAGAGACGCCCGATAGGTTGGGAAGGGCAGGTATTCATAAAATTGGTTTGGGAGCACTTTTTGGCTTGGAAGATTGGCGGGTGGATAGCTTTTTTACCGCATTGCACCTGAAGTACCTCCAAAAAGCCTATTGGAAAACAAAATATTCCATCTCTTTCCCCCGCTTACGGCCCTTCAGCGGAGGCTTAGAGCCCAAAGTAGAAATGACCGATCCGGATTTGTTACAACTGATTTGTGCCTACCGGATGCTGGACGAAGACGTGGAACTTTCCCTCTCTACACGGGAGAATGAAAAGTTTAGAAACCATGTAGCCCAGTTGGGGATTACCTCTATGAGTGCCGAGTCCAAAACGAATCCTGGTGGGTATGTGATAGAGCCACAGTCGTTGGAGCAGTTCGAGATTTCCGATGAGCGAAGCACCGAAGCCATCGCCAGCATGCTGAAGGAAAGAGGGCTAGAGCCCGTGTGGAAAGATTGGGAAAAAACGTGGTGATAAAAGATTGATATACTGTAAAATAAATAACCGAGTATTTTAATGGGAATCATTATTTTGATTTTTAGACCCTGCTAACGGTTGCAAGTTACGGGTTTTAAGAAATAAAGCTTCTAGTTTTAACTAGGTAATTTGTTCGGAGGGTGAGTGGAATTAAAAGGCTCTAAAGAGTAAATTTCCACTAGCTTTGTACCTTCATAAAGGAGTGGCCTAAACCGAAAGACTATCTATCGATGAATTTAAAAAAACTAATTCCTGAATTAGTGTCAGGACTCAAGGATGCGGGATTTGATGCAAATCCAAAAGAGATACAGAGTACGAGTATCCCTCAAATTAAATCTGGGGCTGACCTTTTTATTGTCTCGCCCGAAGGGTCCGGTAAATCAACCGCCATTGTAATAGGTGTAATTCAGCAGCTAAAAGAAGCATTCGAAGATGTTCCCCGGGCTATCATTATGGCAGCTACAAAGGAAAAAGCTTTTGAGCTAGAAGCACAGTTTGAGCTTCTTGGCAAGCATACCAACTTAAGGACATTCACCGTGTTCGACAAGGGCATTTTGCAGTATCAGAAAGATACTATTTACGAAGGGCTGGATGTACTTATAGGAACACCAAGGCGTCTGAACGAACTGTTAAAGGCGACAGGAATCCCCCTTTCCCAAATCAAAATGTTTGTGGTGGACGATGTAGCATCTTTTACCCTTGATAAGTACACCATGATCTATCGGATAGCAGACAACATTGAGAAATCACAAATGATCTTGGTGGCAAATGCCTGGGATAAAAAGTTTGAGAAATTGACGGACAGGATAATGAAAAGCCCGAGAATTATTGAGGTTGGGTAAAGAACCTGCAAACTTTTGAAGCCTTGTAGCGAAGTAACAACGTTACTCCTGAACCATCTATAATCCAGCTACAGTAGGATTAATAAATCCTACTGTAGGGCTTCGTGATTGCAAATCACGAAGAGCGGGTTGTTCAATTAACTTTAATTGCTGTTCCAACTTCGGGAAGTCGAAATATATTGATAGGAAGTGCAACCCGACTCTTTTTTGGATCATAATAGTTATAGCCTCTTGTTTTTAGCTTTTAATTGTTATATAACGTTTTGGCGTATAGGAGTGTGCGCGTATTACAGAGGATTTATTAATGACTTATAATTGAAATGTAAATGAAGAAATTATCAACACTTTATAAAAAAGACCCTAACGATTTAGGGCGAGTAATTAATGAGGTTAACCCACAAAATGAATGGGTATTTAAATATGGAATACCAACACGAAAGTTTGACGGAACTTCTTGTGCCATTATTGATGGTGAACTTTACAAAAGGTTTGACTTAAAGAAAGGTAGAACTTTACCACCAAACGCAATACCTTGTCAAGAACCTGACGAAAAAAGTGGGCATCATCCATATTGGGTTAAGTGCGAGCGAGAGGATAAAAGCAATAAATGGCACTTTGTAGCCTTTGACGCTTTAGAAAATAAAGAAGAAAGTACTTATGAACTTTGTGGTAAAAAAGTGCAAGGAAACCCTGAGAAGATAGAAGGGCATCAACTAATAAAGCACGGGTGTGAAGTGTTGGACATAACAGATTTTACTTTTGATGGGTTAAAGTCTTTTTTGGAAGTAACCGATATTGAAGGAATTGTATTTCACGATTCTAAAAGTGATAAAATGTGCAAGATTAGAAAGTCTGATTTTGGAATACGCAGGAAGTAGTATGCCTAATGGTCTAGTAAAAGAATAGTGCGGTTAAGCAACTAACCCAATGTTTTCTTGTTGTTTTGGGCTATACTTAAAAAATCCCTACCCCTCAAACAAAAAGCCTAGCGCATTCTGTAGCGAGGCATTGTGGTTATCGGTTTTCCAGATGGCGAAGAGATGGGTGCGCTGCGGTATATTCACAAGCTCTATGGCTTTGATGCGGAGCTGGTAGCCTTCTTGAAGAGAGGTTCCTGAAATGTGCAGTTGCAGCGAAATATATATCCAAGCAGCTTTTGGGTACATGAAAAAATCGCCATTGCCAGTGGCTTACAGCCAATAGTGCAATTCAACAAGCTTGGAGGTGTTTATTATGGTCTGTGCGCCACAGACCAAGGGGTTGGAAATTGGGAACAGGAGGTCATTGCCAATAAGCTGAAGCAGAAAATCCCGATACAGTGAGCTATTTTCATTTCTATGATTCTTTCTGGTTTTCACCACCTGTCCATTGAAGTAGATGGTTTGCCCCGATTTGGAAAATTCTACCTTGCCAATCCAAGCAGCTCCTCTGTCGCTTTGATTGCTGCTTATCTCTTAAGTATCTTGCGAGTGATGTTTGAATTAGTACCAATTACTTTAATAAAATAAAGTCCAGATTGGAATTCTGAAATATTTATTTCTGTATTGTCACTGGTGATGAATCCTGTTTTCACTTCATACCCATTGATATTGAAAATCTTATAAGTGGTATAGCCTTCCCAATTATCAGTATTAGCTACATGAACAGTAATTGTATTTGTTGTTGGGTTTGGGTATATGATAATTCCATTTGCTACATCAGTAATGATTTTATTTTCATTATTTAAACTCTTTGCTTTTCTACTTCCACTACTGCTTAGATCACTCAAGGAAGGGTTTAATATTCTCAATTCATTAGTAGTTGAAGCATTTCGAATACATAATCTAACCCAATGGGCTTCTACTGGAATATCAAAAAGTTTTTGATGCTTACTCCATTTATCTCTATACCAGTCAGTTCCACAATCATCAGAAGTTACATTACTAAAATAGGAATACCAATATTTATAGTAGCTAGACCATGACAAGTTTATATTTTGATCAACTTCTTCATCAGTGAGCATATTGAAATTATCATCTAGGAACTCGATACCTAAAATACCATAGTAGGTATCTGTTTCAGTAGTTTTCAATAATGCAGAAAATGATAAATTATCAATATCACTTACATTAATAAGATCATTATAATATACAGGTTCATTAATTGTAACGGTCATAGGGTAAGGCTCTCCCCAGTTATATTTATCTAAAATATTATTGGGAACATCGTCAATAATCACTGGGACATTATCTGTGTGATCAGTTTTTAATGACAAGTTATCAAATAGTAGTTCATTGTCGTATCCCCAATTTCTGATATATATTTTAATTGAAGCAACTGAGTTTTGAAAGCTAAACTCTCCAATGTGTTTGTACCAATTGTGATCTATTTCACTTATATAGAAGTAATTCATATTCAAAGCGGATGAATAAGCAATATTGTTAACGACGTCTTTCGTAAATGCTATTCCATCTTCATTGAAACACTGTATTCCTATTAAGGCTTTGTTATGTCTTGATGGGTCTATTATTGGAAGTTGCTCTTTGGCACTTACCTCAAAGGTATAATTAATGTTTGTAGTGACGGGTATTCTTTTAGATGTGTTGATGCTTTTATTGTTACCAAGCTTCACTGAAAAGTTTCCATTGATCATTGGAGCATCTGATATCAAATAGTTTGAATTGTAATTATAAAATAAAGTTGATTTCGAACTAGTCAAATTATTATTATCCAGATAAATGTTACGCCAAAGTATTGTATTTTGAGTATTCCAATTCCTGAGGAAGTATTTGACTTTTACAGTTCCTAAAGGAGGTATAAAATTAATACTGAAGTTTTGGTATTCTGTATTGGGTGTTAAATAAGAATACCAACTATTGAAGTATGATGAGTAATTTAGTTGAGTTGAATATGGAGGTGTATTGATTACATTGCCATCATTGTCATAAAAAATGATCCCAAAAAGGGCACTATTGTTATAGTTATCGTTTTCAAGTTCCTTTACCTGAAATCTCATTGTATAACTATCGCTTTCCTGAACAGGAATAAATTCTGAGAAAATAGAGTGTTGATTCGATGTTTGAATCTCTATTTCTCTATTACGAGACTGTGAAAATAAATTATTCACCACTTCATGATTTCCTTCCCAAGCAAATAGTGATCCATCGGATTCACTTAAGTTTTCGAAACCTCCATTAATGATTACCCCTCTCCTGCTACTTTTAATAAACCCATATAAATTGTTATAATCTTGGCGTTTTGAAGGGTTTGAGGAATAACAGTTATTATAATGTGCGCCCCCATCGTCATAATATAATTTAGAGAAGTTGACATAGCCCAGCTTGTATCCGTAATCAAAGTAATCGTTTATCCTACTGTAAATTTCATTGTTTTTAGTATCTAACTCTCTTGACTCAATATTGAATCCGAAATTAGAGGGTTCAGCTATTGAAAAAGCTCTTTTTATATGGTCACGACCTTGATTTATTAACTTAGTCTCATCATTTGGTTTGGTATCAAAAAAAGCATTCGGTTGAAACCATAAAACATCAAAAAGGTCTACTATATCATTACTGTTATAACTATTAAATATTTTCTTACATTCATTTGAATCTGCCCTGATGTGTGGAGAGCTAAAAAACTTCCAATCTTTTGATTTTATAGCGCTAGCTGCATAACTTAAGAAATAATCATAAGCTTCTGCATCTACATCTTCATCTATAAAATAGATACCGGCAAGCTCTATTTTTGAATTAGGATTATTTGATTTCCACCTATTGAATTTTACTTCAATCGAATCCAAATACCATTGTATTGTACTTTGAATAGTTTCTTTTTGTTCAGGGGAGTTTTTGTAAAGTGATTGATCTACTTTTGGTAACGTTAATATTACTTTTGTTTGCGGAATAGGTAGTCCAAAAGTACTAGAAACATAAGTTTTAGCATTATGTAACTCATCTAATAAAGCGGTTCGATCATCGTACAAAAACGTATCTGCCCCTTGAGCTCTTTCGAATGAACCTTGTTCCAATAAGTTATTTTCTGGTCCTCCTTCAAATTTTGAATTGCTATCAGGTATAAGAGCGCTGTCTCCCTTGTTGAAATAATAGTTGTCAATTAGAACTTTATTTCTTTTATCATAATTGATGATGTGAACATGCATATATACAGCCTTTGAAGGTGGCTTTATCTTCACTAAGAAGTTTTTTTTCCAACCGTTGGTTAGAGGCACATCAATAAAGTGATAGTTGTAGCTAAGACTGAAATGTAATGTATCAGCTAATGAATTGGTTGGTTCTATTTTTTCTCCTATATAAATTTTTTTATCATTATCATCGAAAAACTCAATAGCTACTCTTAACCCTTTGGGAATAGTGCCGATAATCACGTCATTTAAAGGCTTATAATCAAAAGTAAGTTGATATAAATAGGTGGAGTCTGTTTCAATATTTTTATTTGATATCGCATAATGACTTCTGTTATCAAGTAATCCGCAAGTGTCCCCATTATACGTTGTAGTCGAAATAATTTTTGTTTTTGTAAAAATATTATCGAGATAATATTCCATATCAGACCGGTCATAGCTTTCAGAAAAACTACCTGTATTATAATACAAATCAGTAAGTACAAAAGCATCGATCAATGTATCTTTTGGTGTACCGTCGGTATCCAAATAATAAATGTATGGGATAAAAGCCTCCCGAGCGCTCTTTTTGTTCGCACGATGTGTAAATAAATGGAAGTGCGCATTAGAGATTCCTAATTCCGTTCCTATATTAGTTCTTTCAGGGCTTTGACCTGTAACAGGAATAGGAAACAAAATAATAATTGATAAAACACAGCTTAGGACTAGCTTTATAATAGAATGAAGCATCTTGTTAGAATAAAAAATTAAAAATATGATATGCAATATGCTTAAATACTTTTAAGTAACTGAGCTTTCGCTCGGATAAAATTTTGAATTGATTAAAATCTGATTAGGCGGCTATCTTTGTATTTATGGAAAGACGAGATGCATTTGAACTTTACACCGATTATTTGGTAGCTAACCAAGGTTTAGCTACTTCTACTGGCTTGTCAGCCCTATTAGATGAAAACCTTAAACATGATTACATCAGTGACAGTCTCGCACAGCAAGGTTTAGATCAAAAAGCCTTTTGGAAAGAGGTCAAACCTTTTGTCCGCAAAATTGAAAACGAAGAAAGTGTTATTTCCATTGATGACACCATCATCAAAAAGCCTCACAGCACTGAAAACGAGGTGATCAATTACCATTTTGACCATACCACCGGTAAAAGTACAAAGGGCATCAATTTACTTAACTTTCTGCTCAGCAGTGAATATGAGCAGCAAATTGTCAATAGCCCTTTAGCTTACCATGTTGTGCGCAAGTCACAGGCTTACAAGGATAAAGATGGAAAAACCAAGTATAAGAGCGAAGTCTCCAAGAATGAAGTTGTATTAGAACAACTCAGGTGCCTGACTTTTCTCAACCAAGTCAAATACAGGTACATCTTGTTTGATTCTTGGTTCTCTAGCTCAAAAAGCTTGAAATACATCCACACCAAACTAGAGAAGGTATTTGTTTGCCCTCTCAAGAGTAACCGTTTGGTTGCCTTGGATTTACAGGACAAGAAAGAGGGTAAGTTTGTCAATGTGTCTACACTGTCATTTGACTCCCAAGAGCCTCTACAGGTCTATGTCAAGGGCTTGGAATTCCCTGTCAGCCTAGTTCGAGAAGTCTTTAAGAACAAAGACCGCTCAACAGGAGTACTCTATCTGATTAGCAATGACACCTCACTCACTTACGATCAGCTCACTACAATCTATCAGAAACGATGGAAAGTAGAGGAGTTCCATAAATCACTCAAACAAAACACCTTGCTCGGTAATTCCCCCACTAAAATGGAGGTGGGCCAGTGTAACCATATTTTTGCCTCTATGCTTGCCTACGTGCAGTTAGAACGCCTAAAAGTTAAAGAACGACTGAACCACTTTGCCCTAAAAGCAAAGTTTCATCTTGTGATGCTTAAAGCAGCTTTTGACCAGTTACAGGTACTTAAAGCTGCCTAGGTCTTAATATAAATCTTCACCTTCGCAAATATTGAATAAGCGAAAGGTCAGTTAAGTAAAAAGTTATATAAGCAAATGTAATAACAATGATTTGAAAAATAATGCCCTATCTTATTCAATCTTTCCCCTCACTAATGGTGTTGAAGCGCATTTTCCTTAACTTCTCACTTTCTTACAAAAAACGAATTATGATTTCAGCAAATAATGTATCTCTTCAGTACGGAAAGCGCGTGCTGTTCGAGGATGTAAATATCAAGTTTGTGCCGGGCAATTGCTATGGTATCATCGGTGCAAGCGGGGCGGGAAAATCCACGTTTCTCAAGATTTTAGCAGGTGAGACTGATCCGCACACGGGCTCGGTTTCCATTGAGCCGGGCAAGCGGATGGCGGTCTTGTCCCAAAGCATGCCTTTGACGAAACTCCCGTGTTGCAAACGGTAATCATGGGGCACAAGGTGTTGTGGGACGTGATGCAGGAAAAGGATGCAATTTACGGCAAGCCTGATTTTCGGAAGCAGATGGCCTCCTTGCTTCGGAGCTAGAGGCAGAATTTGCGGACATGGACGGATGGAATGCTGAGCCAGATGCAGCAGCGCTCCTCAGTGGTAGCGAAAAGGTAAGGGTATTGCTTGCCCAAGCTTTGTTTGGCAACCCGGATATCCTCATTCTCGATGAGCCTACCAACGACTTGGGTGTGCAGACCATTTCTTGGTTGGAAGATTCCCTCTACTAACTCCAAACGTAGCTTCCCCTTTAAGTTATACTGAAAGATAACTTACAAACCTAACTTTTTCAACTTAATAACAATGTTTTGTGATTATTTAGGGCTATACTATAAGAAAGTTTGCCCCTCAAACAAAAAGTCCAAAGCATTCTGTAGCGAGGCGTTGTGGTTATCGGTTTTCCAGATGGCGGAGAGCTTTGTGCGCTGCGGGATATCCACAAGCTCTATGGCTTTGATGCGGAGCTGGTAGCCTTCTATCAGGGTAGTGGGGACAATGGCGATGCCCAAGCCGTTTTCCACCAGTTTGAAAATAGTGAAAGCATGCACCGACTCGTGGGAAACTACGGGGTCGAAGCCTTGGTCTTGGCAAATACTTGTTACCATGTTGTAGTATTCATTGCTATAGTCGCTGGAAAACAGGATAAACTTCTCGTCTTTGAGCTGCCCAATGTGCTCAAACTTCTGGGCAGTCATAGGATGTGCAGCGGGCAGCACTACCGAAAACGAATCCTCATGCACCACTTTCGATTGCAGCCCTTTGGGGAAAGAAGAAATCCGCACAAAACCCAAGTCTAGTTTGTCCTTGAGTAATAGCTCTATTTGCTGTAGGTTGGCAAGCTCTTGCAGCGAGGTGTGGATATCGGGAAATTGGCTATTGATCCGCAGGATAAGCTCGGGCAACACATGATGGATGGCAGAGCCTACAAAGCCAATCCTTACTTCCCCAGAGTCTCCCTTATGAATTAATGAGGTCTGCTTTTTGGCAAACTCCAAGCGGTTGAATAGGTAATCGACCTCCGTTTTTAAGTACGTACCTGCTGGTGTCAGCTTTACTGATCGCTTGGTTCTTTCGAACAGTTGCGCATCAAGTATTTCCTCCATTTGCTTTATCTGTCGGCTCAATCCCGGCTGCGCTATGAACAGCCTTTCCGATGCTTTTCGGTAGTTCAATTCCTCTGCCAAGGTCTTAAAATATTTGAGGTGCCTAAGTTCTATCTGATAACTCATGGTTATTAACTAATGATTTAAATGGTATTTAGAGGTATTAAAAATACAGCTTAATTTTGGGATAACGATAAACAAGAAAAACTTTACTATACATGCAACCACCCTTTGAATACGGAAGTCAGCGTTTGACCTCGGGCATCGCACTTAAAATTGCCCGAGGAACGCTCGCTGGCGTAATTACGCCGGCAGTAGCCTCACGTGTGCAGGCTAGCTACAATCATGTAAAGCAAATTGCGGCAGGCGAACAGGCTGTTTATGGTATCAATACAGGTTTTGGCCCGCTTTGTACCACCCGTGTTTCTGCTACCGATCTTACCCGTTTGCAAAGTAATATTCTAAAGAGCCATGCCGTGGGAGTAGGAAAGCCGCTCGAAGCAGAAGTGGTAAAGCTCATGATCATCCTGAAAATCCATGCTTTGGCACAGGGCTATTCGGGCATTGCCCTCGCCACGCTAGAGCGCATGCAATGGCTGGTGGAAAATGAGGTGCTTCCCCTCGTGCCTTCCCAAGGTTCGGTAGGGGCATCGGGCGATCTTGCGCCTCTTTCCCATTTGTTTTTGCCCCTCATCGGGCTCGGAATGGTCACTTTCGAAGGAAAAACTGTGGAGGCAAAAGAGGTGCTGGCCAAATTCGGTTTGCAGCCCATCGAGCTTTCTCCCAAAGAGGGGCTTGCCCTCATCAACGGAACGCAATTTATAGCGGCTCATGCGGTGAAGGTGGTGGAACGCTTGCACACACTTATGATGTGTGCAGATATTACCGGGGCAATGATGATAGAAGGCTTGAAAGCTTCGGTGAAGCCTTTTACGCAAGTGCTTCATGAATTAAGACCTTTTCCTGCCAACCAATATGTAGCAGGTTCTATACGCCAATTATTGCAGGGTTCGGAAATTTTAGCATCGCATGCGGGCTGTGCCAGGGTGCAAGATCCGTACAGCTTGCGTTGCATTCCTCAGGTTCATGGCGCATCGATAACTAGCTGGCTGCACCTAAAAGAAGCGGTGGAAATTGAGCTCAATTCTGTAACGGATAATCCGGTGATCATCGACCGAGCCAACACCATCAGCGGTGGCAACTTCCACGGGCAGCCTTTGGCATTGCCCATCGATTATGCCTGCTTGGCAGCTTCGGAAATAGGGAATATCTCTGACCGTAGAGTCTACCTTGCTCTCGAAGGCGATACGCCGGGCGTGCCCAAATTGCTGATGAAAGAAACGGGTACAAATTCTGGTTTTATGATTGTCCAATACACTTCCGCTGCCTTGGCAAGTGAAAACAAAGGCTTGTGTTTTCCTGCAAGTGCCGATAGTATTCCTACCTCGCTAGGGCAGGAAGACCATGTGAGCATGGGCTCGATAGGGGCAAGAAAAGCGCTTCGAGTGATTGAAAACACGGAGAGGATAGTGGGAATAGAACTTATGTGTGCTGCACAGGCTATGGACTACCACCGCCCGCTCCAGTCAGGAAAAATCATGGAAGCGGTGCATGCCCATGTGCGAAGCAAAATTCCCCACATAGAAGAGGATCAATTGATGTCAGGCTTTTTGGAGGCGGCAGTGGAAATGGTACGAAACGGAGAGCTACCCAAAATTGTCCAGTCTGTAGCTGCTCAAGAACAAATTGATTTTGAAATTCCTCATGTTTCAATTTATGAGGAGTATTAATTAGTTGCCAGTGATAAGATATACTTTTTCTAAATAGGCGGGGCTTCCTGTGCAGCTTTAGCGGTATTAAGCCCCGTTCAAAAGCAAAACGATTTGGCTTTAGCCTAAACTAAAAACTAGTAAACAGCAATCTCAGCTTCGATCCGTAAGAAAAAATAGGTAGAAAAGAAGCCGAAATTCTTACAAAACATAATTAATAAAGCACAAGGCATGAAAAAACTAATAGGTCCTTTCAGGCAAGTATTAACCATGAGGCATCTGCCGCTACATGGCAAACTGGCGGACGCTCAGCTGGAAATTATAGCAAGTGCAGGAATTTTGGTGGAGGGAGAGATGATCGAACAAATCGGTAATTTCCAAACCTTGCAGTCTTCTTTGAAAGAAGGGGAGTATGAGCAAGTCGAAGTACCAAAAGAGGCTGTTGCACTTCCCGGTTTAATCGATGCGCATACCCATCTTTGCTGGGCAGGCTCTCGCGCCGATGATTATGCTCGCAGAAATGGTGGCATGTCCTATTTGGAAATAGCTGAAAAGGGTGGTGGCATTTGGAGCACTGTCAAAAAAACACGGTCTGCAAGCCAAGAAGAGTTAGTCAAGCTGATGCTAAAGCGGGAATGGGAGCACCTTTCTCAGGGCATCACCACTATAGAAGTGAAAAGTGGCTATGGGCTATCCGTAGCCGAAGAATTGAAACAACTACGGGCTATAAAAACAGCTACCAAGCATTGCAAAGCCGATTTAATACCCACCTGCCTTTCCGCACACATCAAACCAAAAGACTTTGAGGGGACGCATTCGGAATACTTGGATACCATCAGCAAAGAGGTTTTCCCCCTTCTAAAAGCAGAAGGCTTGGCTCAGCGTATTGATGCATTTGTGGAGCAAGGGGCTTTTTCCTCCGAAGACATCGCTCCATATTTTGAACTAGCAAAAGCTGAAGGGTTTGACTTGGTGGTGCATGCTGACCAATTTCATGTGGGCGGAACGGAAGTAGCAGCCAAGTTTGGGGCAAAAAGTGCCGATCATCTGGAAGCAAGCACCGATAAGGAAATTGAGATTCTAGTAAAGTCAGGTGTAGCAGCGGTTGCCCTGCCCGGTGCATCTATGGGCTTGGGCTGTGCCTTTACCCCGGCTAGGAAAATACTGGATGCAGGAGGCATACTTGCCATCGCCAGCGATTGGAATCCGGGTTCTGCCCCCATGGGCGACCTCATGATGCAAGCAGCAGTGTTAGGGGCTTATGAAAAACTTTCCAATGCAGAGGTGCTGGCAGCTTTGACCTACCGTGCAGCACATGTGCTTAGCTTGGAAGACAGAGGCAAATTGGAACAAGGCTTTCTTGCAGACTTTGTCATTTATGAAACCGCTGATTTTCAAGAAATACTTTATCAGCAAGGCAGAATGCGACCTGCACAAGTGTGGAAAATGGGAGAGTTAGTGATGTGTTAATTGTTTGAGGTGTTGATATGCTAATGTAGAGACGCAATTCATTGCCTCTGTGATGAGAGAATGAGGAAATTTGATGATGAGAGGATGATTTGATCGTCAAGCTACCAGTAACTAGAAACCAGAAACAAGCAACGGTCAAAATATTATATCGAGAAATAAAAGTGTCTAGTAAGAACTTAAAGCTCGTCTAAAACCAGTTATATCATGAACTTCAAAGAACAAATCCTTCAAGGAATACCGGCTACTTTACCACCAAAGCAAAGCCCTGATCCTTCGCTGAGCCATGCGCCCAAGCGGAAAGATATTCTATCCTCCGAAGAAAAAATATTGGCTATTCGAAATGCATTGCGCTATTTTCCCAAAGCTTGGCATGCCGTTCTTGCAGAAGAATTTATGGAGGAGCTAACCGCTTACGGTCGCATTTACATGTACCGCTTCATGCCAGAATATGAAATGTACGCTCGCCCAATTGATGAATACCCAGCCAAATGCAGGGCAGCGGCATCCATCATGTTGATGATCCAAAACAACCTCGACCCAAAAGTGGCGCAGCACCCACAAGAGTTGATTACTTACGGAGGAAATGGGGCAGTTTTCCAGAACTGGGCACAGTACCTGCTCACCATGCAGTACTTGGCGGAGATGGAGGAAAACCAGACCTTGCACATGTATTCTGGGCATCCCATGGGGCTTTTTCCATCCTCGGTAAATGCGCCCCGTGTAGTGGTGACCAACGGAATGATGATCCCCAACTATTCCAAACCGGATGATTGGGAGCGGTTCAATGCATTGGGCGTGACCCAATATGGGCAGATGACCGCAGGCTCATACATGTACATCGGTCCGCAAGGAATTGTGCACGGAACCACCATCACGTTGATGAATGCCTTTAGGAAAAAATTGGGTGGCGGATCGCCAGCGGGGCATGTTTTTTTGACATCGGGGCTGGGTGGAATGAGTGGTGCTCAGCCGAAGGCGGGGAACATCGTTGGTTGCATCACGGTCTGTGCCGAGGTGAACCCCTTGGCAGCAACCAAACGACATGAACAAGGCTGGGTAGATGAGCTCATAAATGACTCCGATGCGTTGGTTAAGCGAGTACGGACAGCGCAGCAAAAGAAGGAAACGGTGTCCATTGCCTATGTTGGAAATGTGGTGGATGTGTGGGAAAAGTTTTTGGAAGAAAACATAGAAGTAACGATTGGTTCAGACCAAACTTCCTTGCATAATCCGTGGTCGGGCGGATATTATCCGGTAGGGCTTTCTTTTGAAAAAGCCAAGGAACTTATGGCAACTTCGCCAAGCCAATTTAAAGAAGCCGTGCAGCTTTCGCTTAAAAAGCAAGTTGAGGCGATCAATGCGCATAGCGAGCGAGGAACATATTTCTTCGATTATGGGAATGCATTCTTGTTAGAAGCCTCTCGTGCTGGGGCAGCCGTGAAGGGCGAAGGAGGAAAGGAATTTAGGTATCCTTCTTATGTGCAAGACATTTTAGGACCGATGTGTTTCGACCTCGGTTTCGGACCTTTCCGCTGGGTATGCACTTCGGGCGACCCAAAAGATTTGAGGAAGTCAGACCAAATTGCAAGAACGGTTTTGAGTGAAATTGCCGCTACTGCTCCCGAGCAAATCCAGCAGCAAATGAAAGATAATATCCAATGGATTGAAGAAGCAGAAGCTAATCAGCTGGTGGTAGGTTCACAAGCACGGATTCTTTATTCTGACACCGAAGGGCGTACCAAAATTGCCCTAGCGTTCAATGCTGCTATTGAAAAAGGAGAAATTTCAGCCCCAATTGTACTCGGCAGGGATCACCACGATGTGAGCGGAACGGATTCTCCTTTTAGGGAAACCAGTAATATTTACGATGGAAGTCGCTTCACGGCAGACATGGCTATCCACAATGTAATTGGCGATGGATTCAGGGGTGCTACTTGGGTGTCTATCCACAACGGCGGCGGAGTAGGCTGGGGCGAGGTGATCAATGGAGGCTTTGGAATGTTATTAGATGGTTCAGAAACGGCAAGTGCCAACATCCGCAATATGCTGTTCTTCGATGTGAACAACGGGATTGCCCGTAGGAGCTGGGCCAGAAATGAAGAAGCACTGTTTGCTATTGAACGGGAAATGGAGCGTTCCCCAGGCTTGAAAGTAACACTTCCCAAATTAGTCGACGATGATGTACTTAAAAAGTTGAAAATCTGATGAGCTATTATTCACCAGCAACACCTGAGGTTTGGTCGGGCAGGACAAGTGGGCAAGGGTATTATTACCACGAGCGTATTACCTGCGCTGATTTGGAAACGTGGATCGCAACTGAAGAAACTGAGAAACCAGTGGCAATTCTCGGTTATGCTTCCGACGAGGGAGTGCGGAGAAACCAAGGCAGGGTAGGGGCGAAAGAAGGACCTGCGGTGATCCGTGAGCGACTGGGAAAATTTGTTTGCCATGCCCCAGTTCAAAAGCCCATAATCGACTTTGGAGATGTAGTTTGTGAAGGGAATGAGCTGGAAAAAGCCCATGAGTTGGTAAGTGAAAAAGTACAGCAACTATTGGCTGCCGGTTGCTTTCCCATCTTGCTTGGTGGCGGGCACGATTTGGGCTATGCTCATTGCCGAGGCATCTTCGAGTATTTGAAAGCTGAAAAGCCAACTGCTAAAGTAGGGGTAGTCAATTTGGATGCTCATTTTGACCTAAGAGCTGTATCAGGCGAGCGTAACTCGGGCACGCCTTTTTACCAACTCAGCGAGGAATATCCCAACATCGATTACTTATGCCTAGGAATCCAGCCCCAAGCCAACGATCCTGATTTGTTTGCCTATGCTCACTCAAAAGGCCATGAATACTTGACGGAAGAGGAGTGTAAAATAGCCAATTGGAAAGCAGTCAACGAAAGGCTAGAGAAGTTTGCCACAGGGGTAGAGTTTCTGTACCTCACCATCGATTTAGACGGATTTTCCTCTGCTTATGCTCCTGGGGTAAGTGCGCCCTCACCCGTAGGCTTGGAACCTAACTTTGCCAGAAAAGTCATTGAAGCTTTGCAAAAGACAGAAAAGCTCATAAGTACAGACATCGTTGAATTAAACCCACTTTTTGATCAGGATTTGGCAACAGCTCGCCTTGCAGCTTGGTTGGTGAATGGGTTGGTGGTGGGAAATAGTCTATCTCCTAGGGTAGATCCTATCTCGAATTCCTAGAAAATACCCTTCAATTTTATAGGTCATAAACATGCCTAATGAAATGCTGATAGAAGAAGTAAGGACGAAATACAGGTAATCATTATAATACAAATCGTATTTTACCTGAATATCCGACACGCAAATATTTACAAGGCTGTGAATGATATAAATAGAGTAGGAAAATAAACCAACCTTGCTTACAGCATCTACCAGCTTTCGGGAGAGAAATTTGTCCAAGTAGCTGTTGATATTGGGCGTGAGCAGGAAGAAGGAAAGTACGATGGAAAATGAAATATAAAGCAGGCTAAAGCCTACGGTTTTCACAAAGAAAGAATAGTCTCGGTTGATAAATCCTGTCCAAGAAAAACCTGAAACCGCTAGTATGATGAGTAGGTATTTGTGCTTTTTTATAAATGCCCTAAACGGTTCTTTTTTAAAATAATAAAGATAAGAAACGAGGACTCCTGTCAGTAACGAATCGATCCTGAGGTGGGTCATGGTTGTGTTTCTTGCCCACTGCTCGGGGTACAAAAGGTTGCTTGCCACCCTCAGCATTATAAAAAACAACATTAGTAAAAAGGAGAATGCTAAAACCCTTTTCAGGTACCGATCTTGTTTTTTTTCAATGAGCTGTTTTAAAAAACCAGTACTGATTCCTTTCCAAAAAACGAAGGCTATACCAAAATAAAAATGTTCTTCTACAGCTAATGACCAACTTGCCCCGTATGCCCAGCCCCAAGCCGAAATATAATTTTGCAGAAAGAACATGTCCCCTAAAAATGGGACGAAAGCGAAGCGGTCGAGGTCTATAAGTAAAATAAAATAGAGGCTGTAGGTGAGGTAATAAATGGGATAGATTTTAAAACCACGTCGAATAAGAAACCTAGGAAAATCAATATTCCCGTATTTGTCATATTCTTTGAACAGCAATTGGGAAATGAAAAAACCACTTAAAACAAAGAAGAGATCTACCCCAATCCAGCCCATTGTCTTCAGCCATTTGTTTGGTCCAAAATGTCCGCTGAGAACTAAGATAATTGCCAGCCCCCTTAAAAAATCAAGTTCCCTAAGCCGTTGTTTCATTCTTATCTAAATGTTAGAAATTGGGTTGCCGATTTTTTGTAATTGAATTTTGGTGAGGAGAAAGGTCGCCTGCAAGTTAATGAATTAGGATTAATAACTATTCCTGCAATGTTTATAGCACTAAGCTAGGAAAGAGAAGGTTTTAACGAACTATTTACTTTGAGGCTTGATGTATAAATAAAACTGAAAGTATAGGACTGGACAATGCTGATGAGCAGCATTTTACTTAACTTCGCACTTCGTTTAAAAAAGAAGCTATGATTTCAACAAATAATATCTCCCTCCAGTACGGTAAACGTGTGCTGTTTGATGAAGTAAATATCAAATTTGTCCCGGGCAATTGTTATGGAGTAATTGGTGCCAATGGTGCTGGAAAATCTACGTTCCTCAAAATTTTATCGGGTGAGATCGATCCTAACTCGGGTTCGGTCACGATAGAGCCGGGTAAAAGGATGGCGGTGCTTTCGCAAAACCATTTTGCCTTTGACGAAACTCCTGTTTTGCAGACGGTGATTATGGGCCACAAGGTGCTTTGGGAGGTGATGCAGGAAAAAGATGCGATCTATGCTAAGCCTGATTTCTCGGAAGCGGATGGTCATCGTGCCTCGGAGCTAGAAGCGGAGTTTGCCGACATGGACGGTTGGAATGCTGAATCTGATGCAGCAGCGCTCCTTAGCGGGCTGGGAATTGCCGAAGAGAAGCATGAAAAATTGGTAAAAGACCTCACCGGTAGCGAAAAAGTAAGGGTACTTCTTGCCCAAGCGTTGTTTGGCAACCCGGATATCCTTATCCTCGATGAGCCTACCAACGACTTGGACGTTCAGACCATTTCTTGGTTGGAAGATTACCTGTTGGATTTCAAAAATACCTTGATAGTGGTGAGTCACGACCGTCACTTCTTAGATACGGTGTGTACCCACGTGGTCGATATCGATTTCAAACAAGTGAAGCTTTTCACGGGTAACTATACGTTCTGGTACGAGTCTAGCCAGTTGGCGCTCTCTCAGCGTTCGGCTGCCAACAAAAAAGCAGAGGACAAGAAGAAAGAACTTCAGGAATTTATTGCCAGGTTTAGTGCCAATGCTTCTAAGTCGAAGCAAGCGACGGGAAGGAAAAAGTTGTTGGAAAAAATCAACTTGGAAGATATTCAGCCTTCTAGTAGGAAATATCCAGCCATTATTTTCAACCAAAATAGGGAAGCTGGTGACCAGATCCTCGAAATGCACGATTTCAGCAAAAAAGGGGAGAAAGGCTATCTTTTTAAAAACCTAGATTTGTTTGTGAACAAAGGTGATAAGATTGCCGTGGTGAGTAATGACAGCTTGGCGGTAACTACTTTTTTCCAAGTGTTGATGGAAGAAAAAGAAGCTGACGAAGGCGAGTTCAAATTTGGACCGACTATTACCAAAGCCTATTTGCCTAACGATAACTCTTCTTACTTCGAATCGGACGACAACCTCATCGATTGGTTGAGAGAATACTCGGAAGGTGAAAAAGACGAAGCGTATATCCGTGGATTTTTGGGTAAAATGCTTTTCTCAGGGCAAGAGTCGTTGAAGAAATGTAATGTGCTTTCTGGAGGGGAAAAGGTGAGGTGTATGGTCTCTAGGATGATGTTGCAAGGAGCAAATTTACTCATCTTAGACGAACCTACTAACCACCTTGATTTGGAATCTATCACTGCATTCAACAACTCTTTGGAAGAATTTCCAGGTACGGTTTTGTTCACTTCGCATGACCACACCTTTACGCAAACCATTGCCAACCGAGTGCTTGAGTTGAGACCAGACGGTTTCACCGATTTCCTAGGCACGTACGATGAGTTTTTGGAAAAAAAGAAACTAGAAGCAGCGAAGTAGGAGGATTTCTTACTTCAATTATTTACCGATGACATCGCCTCAAAGCGATGTCATCGTTTTTTTTATCCAATCAGTGCCCCTCCCTTCCTCAACCAAATATCGTTTGTTTATGCACACAGGTAGTTCGGTAGGGTCGTGCGTTACAAAAATCAGTGTTCTATCCTTCGCATACTTATCAATGAGTGCGAGGAATTTCTTTGTTAGTTGTTGGTCAAAGTGCTGGCAAGGTTCGTCGAGAATGAGGAGTGGAGCATTTTTGAGGAGTACACCTATCAATACTGCCACTCGCTGGTTTGCCGCCGAAAGCTCGTGCAGGGTTTTCTGCCTTTTGTCCGATAGATCAAATAATTGTAACAGGTCTTCCTGAAACTGCTGTTCTTCAGAAGTCAATATTCGCTTTTTGTAGGGGTGGAAAATAAGGGTTTGGAGGCTCTTTTCCACCGTCAGCGACTTGTTGAAATAGCGGAACATTTCCGATGAATAATAACCGATGCTTTCCTTTATGTCCCAAATGGTTTCCCCAGTCCCTCTTTTCCGATCGAAAATTGAGATATTATTGCTGTAGGCTTGAGGGTTGTCGGCATACACCAAGCTAAGTAGCAATGACTTACCAGCCCCATTATTCCCCATCAGTTGCCATTTCTCTCCTTTGGCTACGCTCCAGTTTACCCCATCTAAAATTAATCGGTCTTGGTACTTCACATTCACATCTACCAGTTTGAGTGCATGGGTGAAAGGTCGGTTACGCTGTTCGGGTATTGGAAATGAGATGGCTGGAACTTCTATTTGGTTTTGAGTAGGAAAACCTTTTTTGATCCCCGAATAAATGACCTTCTCTTGTTGGATAAGCATGCAATGCGTAGCGAACGGAGGTGCTTTTTCTCCCGAGCCCACCGTCACAATGGTTGTGCCCTCGTCCGCTATGTGCGAGAGAAGTTGATTGACAAGTGCGCGCCCTTCCCGATCTAACCCTGGGTTAGGATCCTCAATAAACATGATTTGAGGATTCAACAGCGCTGCTTTTATGATACACGCCTTTTTGTATTCCCCAGTTGAAAGCATATTTAGCGATTCCTGCATCAGCTTGTCGAGTCCCATAAGCCGAAGCATTTTGGCCATGAAAGCATTATTTTCTACATCCAAAAAGTCCCTCAACTCAATAATGTCTTCGTTATCGGTTGCCTGATATCGTTGTTGGTAATACTCGCCCGTTTGCCCGTAGTTTGTGGAAAAGCGAACGGTTTTAATGAATTTTTTAACGAACAAAAGCCCCTTGTGCAAATGCCCATTTTCTTCCAAGGAAATAAGGGTATGAGGCAAGAACTTCTTCCCCTCCAGCCACTCAAAAAGGTTGGTGACAAATAAGCCCGAATCGGAAGATAAGTACCAATGCTGACCAGCCGAAACCTCAAAGCCGATAGCTGCTTTTTCCGAATCAGTTGGGGGAAAAGTTATGTTGAGTTTGTTCATGGTATTTTTTTTGACTAAATCATTTTGATTTTCCTCCCAAAATCTCCCCTCCCTTCATCACCAGTTTGATTTCTCTTAGCTTGCTGATGTCTTCGCTTGGATTTCCTTCAACCACAATTAAATCGGCAAAAAGCCCGGGTTTTACCAGTCCGAAGAACTGATCCATTTCGAAAGTTTCTGCATTGACGGAAGTGACAGATTTCAAAACGTCCAATGGCAGCATTCCATAGTCCACCATCATTTCCAACTCCCGCACATTATCTCCGTGAGGGAAAACACCTACATCGCCGCCGGCAACTATCGTTACTCCCGCCTCAAGAGCTAGCTTAAAAGATTTCTTCTTATTAGTAATTCGCTCAGGTTCGGGGTCGGTTCCTTTCTTCCAGCCATTGTATTGCATGATGGCATCGCCTGCCGCTAAGGTAGGGCACAAGGCGACATTGTGTTCTTTCATTAGTTTGAAAATGACTGCCGTACCGCCATCGCCATGCTCAATGGTGCTTACTCCAGCTAAAATAGCTCGGCGCATCCCTTCTTCGCTGGATGCGTGTGCAACTACTTGCCTGCCGCTGCTTTGGGCAACTTCAACAATTAGCTCTAATTCTTTTTGAGTGAAAGTAGCGCTTGCCGTCCCGTGTAACCCCCAGCGGTAATCTGCATAGACTTTTACCACATCTGCTCCGTGACCAATTTGGTCTCGCACCACTCTGGTAAGATCGTCGATGCCATCGGCAGGTTCTGCGCCGAGGGGCACTTCTACGTGCTCGGCAAAGCCTTTGGGGCCATAGCTTCCCGTGGTGACGATCGCTTTGCCAGCCACGATCATTCGCGGCCCAGGGATGATCCCTTTATCAATACTTTCCTTCAGCCCCACATCCACATAGGAAGCTCCTTCCGAACCCAAGTCCCGAACGGTGGTAAAGCCAGCAGCCAAGGTTTTTTGTGCATGAACCGCTCCTCGGATGGCTCTTTCTGCGTAAGATTCTTTCAGCACCTGATCGTTCCAAGAAGTTTCATTATAGGGGTGGAGCAGGAAATGGGAGTGTCCTTCGATCATGCCCGGCATCAACGTTCCCTCAGGGAAGTCGAGCACCTTGCAACCTTTGGGAACATCGATTTTCGAAGCTTCGTCAAAGGCGATGATTTTATCTTCTTTTATCAGTACAACTTTGTTTTCATGAAAGGCTTTTCCATCAAAAATGGCTTTCGCTTTTATCAACGTATAGTCTGATTCTTGTGCTAGAACATGAAAACAGAGTAATAAAAAAAGCGCTAGAGCGGCAAGGGTATTTCTAAAAAATAGCATAGCTAAATAGAGGTTTGTGGTCTGGCGCTCAAGTTAGCAAACAAGTGGGGAAAGCCGAACCATTTTTTTTGATTGTTGTTAAACAATATATTTTTTAAATCAGGTACAATGTTTGAATTGGTCTTTAATATGGATTTCACTGACTTAGTTAACTTTTTGAACCATTAAAACCTAATTAACCATGAGGAAATCGAAATTTTTAGTACTGCTTGTTCTGTTTTGCAATCCACTTTTTGGGCAAGTCGATTTTATGAAATCTGATTCTTTAAGACAAGAAGCATTGGGTTTGCTGATGTCAAAGGAATATAGGAAATCTGCAGAAAAGTATAAGGAATTATTAAAGGATTATGAAGGATACATAAATAAATCTGATTGGTATAATACAGCTTGTTGTTATGCTTTGGTAGGAGATGTCGAAAAATCCTTTTATCATTTGTTAGTATTAGTTGAAAAAAACTACAAAGGTTATAATCATATTACAACTGATTCTGACTTAGCTATTCTTCATTCAGATAAACGTTGGAATGACTTGATATCCAAAATAAAAGCGAATAAAGAAGAAGCTGAAAAATACTATGATAAACCTTTAATAGCGATACTTGATTCCATTAGAGAGGAAGACCAAAAGTATAGGAGACAAATGGATGAAATGAGGAAGGAACATGGTACAGATTCTGAAGAATGGGAAGTACTTATTCAAAATCTCCAAGAAGCTGATTCTCTTAACTTCTTGAAGGTGTCGAAAATATTGGATGAACGAGGTTGGCTTGGGACAAGCGTCATAGGAGAGGCAGGTAGTGTTACTTTATGGTTAGTTATTCAGCATGCAGATCAACTCCCCGAAAAGCAGCGTGATTATTTAAAGTTTTTAAGAGTGGCAGCAGAAAAAGGGGAGGCGAGTCTATCCAATTTGGCTTATTTGGAAGATAGAGTAGCTAAGAATTTTGGCAATAAACAGGTGTATGGCACTCAAATAACACAAGATTCTATTTCGGGCGAATTCTATCCGTACCCAATGATAGATCCTGAAAATGTTGATAAAAGGCGCATGAAGGTGGGTGTAGAACCTATGGGAAGTTATTTGGAGTTTTGGGGAGCAACTTGGGATGTAGACAAATACAAAAAAAGAATGGCCGAGTTGGATGCGGAAAAAGAAGATTAACCTGTGTTTTTTCCAACTACTCTTATAGCTTATGTTTATACAAGAGCATGGGTATAAACTTTTTCATATTTCCTGTCTTGGTTGGTGACTGCGAAGATGCGGTGGACAACGCCCTAATTACAATAATTAGCTAGAAATACTTCAAACTCTTCCCTAGAGCCGTTGAACGTGTTTATATCTGCCCAACCTTCTACATAGGCTAATTTTCCTTTATGCGAATGTTGCCAAAACAGCCACTTTCCACTCAATTTCTCATCTTTTCGAAATGAGCAGAGCCATATTTTATTTTTACTCACACCTTTTATATAGGAGTTGAAGCCCAACAAGTTTGTATAAATAATCATTTTACACCCCGTTTGCTTTTCTACATAATTGATGAACTTTTCGATAGCTCTTCTAATTTGTTTTTGTGATTTCAATGCATTATTTCCCCAGTCTTCAACATCTATCACCAGCGGCATTTCATACGTTTTACCTTCTATTACCGACAAATAAAACTGAGCTTGTTTTATAGGAGATGTATTAAATTTGAAGAAATGATAAAACCCGATCCTTACAGAATTGCTATGCGCTGATTGGTAATTTTTTTCAAGGTTTTTATCTTTTAGGTCTGCTCCTTCACTTGCCTTCAAATAGACGAAATCGATGTTGTCGTTTTTTAGCTTCGCAAAATCAACTTTTCCAGAGTGGTGAGATAAATCTAGGCCAGTAACGGGGTAGATTTCTTTGTCGATAGAGATTCCCTCGGGTTCATATGTTGCCTTGTGGTTGATATAGGTATACCCTAAGACGAGAATTCCTATGACAACCACTATGTGTATAATCTTTCGCATCAAACTTTTTCTGGATTGTAATACTCCTACAAATCCTTCTTGAAATCATACTTCAATGAGGATTTGCAAAGTTACGCCTTCTTTACATTCTCCATAATTCATATAAAATAAACAATGCAGATAGAATAGTTGATCCTGTTTTAAAGTTGTAAAAAGAGAATTGAGATAAACTATCGTAGTCGCTACGCAATAAGATCAAACAATTCAATAACTAATTTTCATATAAACGACAAACTAATGAGTATCCGAATCAAAGAAAGACTAACGCTAACGCTTTTAATTACACTGATGTCCTCGCTTTTTTGGTCTTGTTCCGAAGATCCTTCTGAAGAGAAAGAAAGTTGCACAGATGTGAGCAAGTACGTGTTTGAAGAACAAGATGGCTTGGTGGTGATAGAGATTGAAAATACAGAAATAGGAGAAGGCTGGGTCAAAAAAACGGATGTAGCTGGCTTTACTGGCACTTCGTATCTTCAGTGGGAAGGGGGCAACCAAAATAATTCGCCAGGCAAGGGCCTGATGAAATTCAATGTCAACATTACAACTCCAGGTACATATCGTTTTCAATGGAGATCGAGGATAAATGAAGGGGATAGCCCTTCTGAAAGTAACGACGCTTGGTTGCGTTTGGCGGATGCCACTGATTTTTATGGTTTGAAAAATGAAAGCATCGTCTATCCTAAAGACACGGGTAAAACCCCTAATCCTAAAGGTTCATCCAAAGAAGGCTGGTTTAAAGTATATCAGAACAAGCTAGGGGAATGGGATTGGAAGGCAAAAACGAGCGACCATGACGCCCATGATATCTTTGCCACCTTTGAAAAAGCGGGTAGGTATACTATCGAAATTTCTGGTCGCTCCAATGGGTTTGCCATTGACCGAATTGTATTGTACCTCGATACGGTAGAAAGTTCTGTGGCAACGGATACAGATCAAGCTGCCAGCAGTGTATTTTGTCAGTAAAAGAAGTTTTTGGAATGAAAAACGCCCGTTTCATACTAAATGAGGCAGGCGTTTTTTTTAGTCCGAATTTAAACTACGCTGCCAACTGGCCGGAATGTTCGTTCCGTCCAAGCAAGGGTAGCATGTGAAATCATAATGCTACATCATATTTTGTTGGGCAAGAATTAATACTTTTTCTCCTTTTTCAATCTCTTTTCCGCTTTCTTCTCTTTCGGAGTTTTGGTAGGTTCTTTTTTTACACTCTTCTTGGCATCTTGTCCTTTTCCCATTGTTGTACCTGTTTAAATGTTTGTTTTTGATTTTCTGGGACTTAGCCCAGCCAAAGGTATGGATGTAAATCTGATTTCCAACACTTGAGGGGAAAAGGAGTTTTTTTTAATTGAATGGTAACAATATATAAGATAGTATGTGTTGAGATGGAAGTTACCCCTTCATATCAGTCAAACGTACCTCCAAAACCACGTTTTTTAAGTTTTTATTGATAATAAATCCTACAGTTTGGCTGATTTTTGTCACCTCTTTTTCTTGATTAATGTTGTTACTTTGTGTAGAGTAAAGTTGATTTATTCTATCTGCCAAAGAAGCTGTTTGAAAATTGTATAAAAAGTATTTTTCCAGACACTTTCTAAGTGCGAGATACTCTTTCATCGTCATTTTTTTTAACTAAAATCCCAGTTTTTAACATGGAAAGCTTAAAAAGCAAAGCCCTGTTTTACCACACAGATGATAAACCAGGAAAAATAGAGGTGATCCCTACCAAATCGTACCATACCCAAAATGACCTATCGCTTGCCTATTCCCCCGGTGTTGCCGCACCTTGTTTGGCAATTGAGCAAGACTATGAAAATGCTTATAAATACACGGCAAAGGGAAACTTGGTGGCGGTAATTTCCAATGGTTCTGCCGTTCTTGGCTTGGGAAACATTGGTGCGATGGCTTCTAAACCTGTAATGGAAGGCAAAGGAATGCTCCTGAAAATCTACTCGGACATCGATGTGTTTGACATAGAAATGGATTCGCAGGATACGGAAGAATTGATAAAAGCGATAAAAATCATTTCCCCTACGTTTGGGGCTATCAACTTGGAAGATATAAAAGCGCCCGAATGTTTTGAGATTGAAAAACGGTTGAAAAAGGAACTGGATATCCCCGTGATGCACGACGACCAACACGGAACGGCCATCATCACTACGGCTGCGCTTATAAATGCTTGTGAGCTTGCCGGAAAAGCTATTGATAAAGTGAAGGTGGTGGTAAACGGAGCAGGTGCTGCAGCTATTTCCTGTGCCCAAATGTTTATTGCCGTTGGGGTTGCCAAAAGCAATATTTTGATGCTAGACAGCAAAGGCCCTATCACCCTTTCCCGCGAAAACTTAGAAGAAACCAAACAGTTTTTTGCGGTAGAAACCGAAGCGACAAACTTAGCCGAAGCAATGGCTGGTGCTGATGTGTTCATTGGTCTTTCGAAAGGGAATATTGTTAGCCAAGAGATGATCAAGAGCATGGCTCCGAACCCAATTGTGTTTGCCTTGGCCAATCCTAATCCTGAAATTAGGTATGAAGATGCCGTTGCGGCAAACAGCGATGTGATTATGGGAACAGGAAGAAGCGACTATCCTAACCAAGTGAATAACGTACTTGGGTTTCCCTATATATTCAGGGGGGCGCTCGACGTAAGGTCAACCCAAATCAACGAAGAAATGAAGCTTGCCGCAGCGCTTGCGTTGGCAGAATTGGCAAAAGAGCCTGTGCCCGATGTAGTAAAAGAAGGTTACAATGATCCAACACTTTCCTTCGGAAAAGACTACATCATACCCAAACCTAACGACCCTAGGTTGATCTATACCGTTTCCCCAGCCGTGGCAAAAGCTGCTATCGACTCGGGAGTGGCAAGAACGACCATAGAAGACTGGGATGCTTATAAACGTCAGCTGGAATTGAGAATGGAAAAATACAGGCAACAAAAGCCTGATCCAAGCGAATTATTAGACTCTTCGGTAGTGTAATTTTACCTTTTCTCCTTGCCAGCACGCTCAGGCTGGCAAGGGGAAAGCTGTTTTTAGTACTTTATGGTTTCAATTGATGGGGGGCATGTATTTGGATAAATAAATGTATTTTATACATTTTATGATTCAAATATGTAAATTTGAAAACAAAACTTTTGTTTTTACCCATTTAACTTTGATAGAAAATGAAAAAAATCACCATCCCCCTACAAGGATATTTCGCCTGGAACCAACCCATTTTACTATTTCTCCTTTTTACAGGATTATTCACTACAGAAGTAGCTTTTTCGCAAGTAAAACAAGCCGATACAGACGGAACTTGGATATCTGATAATGGAAATGGGACATTTACCAACCCCTTGTTTTACGAAGAGTTTTCCGACCCGGATATGATCCGTGTAGGCGACGATTATTACCTCACGGGTACTACCATGCACACCATGCCAGGCCTGCCCGTCCTGCATTCCAAAGACTTGGTGAACTGGGAGCTGATTAGTTACGCAGCTCCTCGCTTAGATTATGTTCCAAGGTTAACTATGGAAAACGGTGAGGATTTTTATGGACAAGGCATTTGGGCGCCGTGTATCCGTTTTCACCAAGATACTTTTTACATTTTTTCGAATGTAAACGGCTACGGTACACAGATTTACTATGCAACCGACCCGAAAGGTCCATGGGAACACAAAACTATGAATGCCAAGTTGCATGACCTTACTATTCTTTTCGATGATGATGGAAAAATCTATGCCGTTTGGGGATACAACGAAGTGAAAATGGTGGAGCTTACCTCTGACCTAATGGACGTAGTCCCAGGTACGGAAAGAGTCATTATTGAAGGAGGAAGCGGTGCAGGCGAAGGAAGCCATATTTATAAGATAGATGGGAAGTATTATATCACGAATACGAACTACGATCCTGTTTGTTACCAGGTCTGCCTTCGATCAGATAACCCTTATGGACCTTATGAGGTAAATGTGATGAGTGCCAAGGAGAACTTTGGTGTAGCACAGCGTTTACGCGTTTTCAATACCGCAGGTGGCCCTCCTTATAATATTATCGGATACCCTGAAAATCATGTCGGTTGCATTCCCATGCACCAAGGCGGGATTGTTCAAATCCAGTCAGGAGAATGGTGGGGGTGGTCTATGTTGGATCATAATTCCATAGGCAGGGTTACGGGAATATCACCAGTGACTTGGGAAGATGGATGGCCATATTTTGGGCTTCCGGGCAACTTGACTAGAAATCCTAGAACTTGGATAAAACCCAATACAGGATTTACCTCTGAGCCAAAAGCGCTTTTCGAACGAGACGATAACTTTAGCGGCACAGAGCTGAAACCTATTTGGCAATGGAATCATACGCCAGTAGACAAGAAATGGTCGCTGAAGAAAAGGAAAGGCTATTTGCGCTTGTCTTCCCTTCCTTCGGAAACCTTTTGGCATGCACGAAATTCACTCACGCAGCGAGCAATCGGACCAGAATCCTATGCCACTACCAAGCTAGAGGTTGGCAAACTGAAAGAAGGGGATATTGCAGGGTTGGCCATCTTGAACTTGCCTTATGCTTGGTTGGGTGTTGCCAAAACCGAAGACGGATTAGCACTTCAGTTCTACAACCAACAAGAAGAAAAGTTGATTACGGAGGAAATGCCACAAGAGGAAATTTGGCTACGAGTTTATGGAAACTTTGATACTGATATTTCCACATTTAGCTACAGTTTTGATGGTGAAAACTTCACCGAAATAGGCGGCGAAGTACTGATGCCTTACCAGCTAAGAACTTTTCAAGGAATCCGTTATACGCTTTTCAATTACAACACTTTGGGCAAAGCAGGTGGCGATGCCGACTTCGATAGCTTTATAGTAGACGAACCTCGCTACAAAGGACTTACCCGGCCTATTCCTTATGGAAAAACAATCAGCCTAGAAAGTGTAGCCGATAGCACTACTTTGGTAAACTGGCGAAACCACCTCCGCCCAGTTGATCTGAAAAGCCCGTTTGCCCAAGGAAATGCCTCCCACTTTAAAGTGCTTGATCGAGGAAACGGACGCTTTGCCCTGCAATCGGTAGCAAATGGCAGGTTTGTAACTGTGAAGGGAATGGCAGGAATGGCCGAGGTACGTATGGAGGAAGAAGACCAAGGAGATGCTTCTACTTTTCAGTGGGAAGATACACTCACCGGGGACATTATGCTGTTATCACTGTTCAACCATCGCTATGTGGCGGTTGATCCGTATGCGGGCAACCTTTGCAATGCCAATGCCCGTGGCGCTCGCCCCGACCACAAGGCTGGCGCATGTTTTTCTTGGAAAATAGTGAAAGAATAATATCCACTTAACCTAATAGTCCAATCATTACCATCGCAGCAGAAGCTGCGATGGCTTTTTATTTTTAATGCGCACAGTTGTGCTCTTTGCCGTGGTGTTCATGTTGGGTACAGCTCTCTCCCGAATCATCGATATTCCCTTCTAGGTAGAACTCAACTACTTGAAGTATATCTCCACTACAACCCCGATAAACATCTATTCCATGATTATTCAGCTTAGTCAATGCTCCATTTCCCATGTTTCCGGCAAGCATCACGCTCACCTCATTTTCTTTCAATAGCGATATGATATTGCTTTTGCAACCACACCCTTGCGTAGACGGAAATACCTCAAAGTGCTCGACTTTGTTGTTTGAGCCAACGGTGAAAATACCGTATGCTTCACAATGGCCAAAATGATCTTCAACTTGCCCATTTCTTGTGGGAACTGCTACTTTCATGATTCCTTATTTTATTTGGTAAATGATTTCTTGAATTTTCTTTTCTGTTTCGGGAATGATCATTTGTACATTATGGCTTCGGAAAGCTTCTATTACTTTGGCTCCAAAACGACCTGAAACGGCTGATTTTATCCCTATTTCAATTAAAAGAGATGCAGCTTCATATCCTACATTCTCAATTTTCTGACGGGCTGAGTTTTCTACAAATTCGCTTCTTTTGGTTTCATCATCGTAGATACAAAACCACTCACACCGCCCAAAGTGATGGGCTACGAATGTGTCCAACTTGTTGTCATTTGCTGCTATGGCATACTTCATTTCCTCAGCTTGCTTTGGTGATTGTTTTTTCTTTGCAAAATGGGCAGGTTTCTGGGGCATTTTGGACCAGCGTAAAAGTGATGTTGCAGGCTGCGCATTTATACCAACTAGCGATATCCACATTTCCTCCTTCAAACCGAATGGCGCTCCCTTCTATAAATGCTTGTGCTATTTTACGCCGCACGCTTTCGTAAATGCGCGTGAATGTAGGGCGGGAAACGGCCATCAGTTTTGCGGCTTCTGCTTGGGTGAGCAATTCATAATCACAAAGCTTCAATGCCTCGTATTCTTCAAAGTTGACCAATACAACTTTTTCATTGTTAGAATGTCCCCCTTCTGGTCTGAAACCGCAGAAATTTGGAGGCATTTGTACCGACCTATTCTTTTTAATGCGTGCCATTGCTCCATTTTTCAAGCAAAAATAATGAACATATGTTTATTATTCAAAAATATTACGAACATATGTTCATAATATTTATACCTTTGGTCATCTATCTTATTTCGAAACAACTATGAAAGAGCAAATAAAACTAAGTGAAACGCGCCAGTTTAAAGCTGTTTTTCCAAATACGCTTAATGCAAACGAAACACTATTTGGCGGTCAGGCGCTCCAGTGGATGGACGAAGTTGCCTACATAACAGCCACCCGGTTCACACGCCAACGAATGTTCACGGTCAATACTGAAAATATCAAGTTTTTGAAAGCGGTGACTCCTGATTCTATTGTGGAAGTAATAGGGCGAGTAGAAAGGGCTGGCTCATTAAAACTGAAAATAAAAGTAGAGATCTTTGTAGAAGAAATGTATGGTGACAACCGAGAAAAAGCCATAGAAGGGGTTTTCGTTTTTGCAGCCCTAAATGAAAAAAGGCTTCCCTTAAGAATTGACTATGCTAAGGTCAAAAATAGAGTAGCTCATGTGAACTAATATATACCAAACGTGGCTAAAGAAATTTTTGATGCGTACCTCAAGCTCTGTTTTGTATAACTTATGAGGAAAGTAAGTATTATGCAGTTTAAAGAATGTCCTCCAACTCTTAAAAGTTTTGGTTTAAGTAAAAGTTCTAAAAAACTAAAGTGATTTTTCTATATTATCTTTAGGAGGATAACCTATAAGAGATGTATGTGGTGCAGTGTAACTACGATTGTGTGTATGTAAAAATAACAAAAAATAAATGGATTACTTTAGCATAGGCAGATCAAATGATATTGAAATAATCGGATACTATCCACAAACTTCAAGAATCTCTCGAACTGGGTTTCATATTGATGCGTTTAATTCGGAAAGACAAGTTAAACCTGATGAATTTCCTGCTTTCGAACCTAATTTTGCTTTAGATATTCACCCAAATGCTATCGAAACGGATGTTCTTGACAGTGCAGTATTGGACTTTGGAATTATAATTAGTGAAAAACTAAGGTCAATCCTTAAAGAATATAACCTTCCTCCACATCGATTTTATCCGATAAAGGTTTTTAACTCTTCCAAATACTACTATTGGTTACATTTTATATCTAAATCTGAAGACTTTATTGATTACGGCAAAACAGAAATTGAAATTTATATCAATAGACCACCTTTTAAAACCGATTCGATTAAATTATTCAATTCTCAAAGAGAACTCCTAGAAGCCAAAAAGGCTTTACCTTACAACAAGGCCATGAAATACAAAAATATATTCTTGAGAAGAAACTTCTCTGAATACGATTTGTTCGAGATATCTGGAGCTCAATATTTCACGATGATTAGCAAAACTTTAAAAGAGCGATTTGATATTGAAAAAATAACAGGTCTAGAATATTTAGAGTATAATAAAATACAAAAATATCTTTAACACGGTGTATAAGGTATTTGATGGTTTCGAAAGTTTATTGCTTTTTAAAGCCTGCTTGTTATATACTAAAGGTTGGTTTTAATGTAGAATGTTATTTTCAAAAGAATACTAAATGACCCAATCCGAACTCATAATTTTAAACTTTACAGAAATAAGGAGAAAAAGTATAATACTGTGGAATGGACTTCCCGAGAGCCATTACGATTGGAGACCTGACAAGAATGCAATGAGTGCGATAGAAATGATAAGGCACGTATTGGAAGCCGATTATGGATGGAACATTATTGTCAACCAAGGTGATATGACAAATTATAAATCACCTTGGGAAAACCGACCATTTGTAAGTGTGGATGATGAACTTGGATTTGCCAAACCCTATCGAGAAAGGTTCTTAGAAAGTGTTAGGCGGTTTTCGAAGGAAGAATTAGATACAATCAAAATTATTCATCCAGGCAATGGTAAAGAGAAAGTACTTGGAAAATATTTATTGCGGATCGGGTATCACGAATCTATCCACGCAGGACAATTCCTTTCATATTTAAGAACAATGGGGATTAAACGCCCAGAAATATGGGACTGAGAATAAAAAACTATAGCCAACAAAAAGGCTAAGCAAACATGCTTCATGGCATGGTAAACGGGAACGTTTTATCTTTCAAACCAAATGCACTTAGACGATGAAGTTTGTGACAAAACCAATGCGGTCAAGACCTGAGCAGACGATCAGGGCTGAGGGGGGCATGAATATTCTGGCACATATATATACATACAGAAAGTGTTTTGAAACACGGGGGCATATACCTCTTACTCCTTCTTATTAAACAAATCAGAAACTATAATTATGAATCAAGTTATTATGTTTTTATTAAGTGTTTTTCTACTAACATCATGTATAGATAAAAAAATGATGTCAAAAAGTATTTCACTTAACGATATTACTATAAACTGGTATCACTATAGTTATTTAACAAATGATAGTGATGATTTTATTGAATTGGATAATGGCAATATGTCGGTTATTATTTCGAAAACTTTTGAAGGGAAAATAAGAGATATTTATGTATCAAACGACACCATATGTATAAAACATTATGAGAAAAGAAAATTGCACGAGAATGAATTCCTTTTAAAAGGAGATATTTGGGGGTATAAAATACACTACGAAACTGTAATGTCGCCGTCGCAAATCAGATCGCTGAAAAAAGATTAAAACCCACTAGTCTTATGGTTTATGCAAGGGTATGTGTATAGTTTTTTTCATATTTCCTGTCTTGGTTTATGACCGCATAGATCTGAGCGAGACGTTTTGGCTTGAGGAACTATAGTAACAAGTGGCTCTAAAAACTATTTAAAATGAAATTGAGATTCTCAAATATCGGCAGCACATTTACTCTAGGCTAGAGAAGTGCTTCTCATTTGGAAAAAGAAAACTCACAACACAAACTCCTTCACCACTTCCTCCGCCAAGCCAAACGACAAGGTCATGCCAGCCCCACCAAGTCCGTTTACCAGCAGTACATTGGGTTCGGGCTGGAGGATTAGCTCGGTTTTTCCATTGGGTAACTTGGGATAGGTGCCTTGCCAGCGCTGTGCTATTTTTTTAAAACCTTAATAACAGCTTCTTTATCTTTTTCTACGGATAGCTTAACAATATAAACTCCAGATTCTCCTAATAAAGTAAAATCAACAATTTCCTTATTGGAATATTTTTCTTTTAAAACAATTCTTCCTTTTAGGTCTGAGACCTCAACATCTATATTTTGAAATGTTTTTCCAAAATCAATGAAAACATCACCTACAGTGGGGTTAGGGTAAATAATCAGCTCATTTGAAATTGAGTTCTCTAATATTCCTACTATGTTTACTGCAATGCAAGTTGACGTATCGATACAACCATTTTCTGTTACTTCAACAGCATAATTCCCAACTGATTCTGGTGTGAACTTCTTACCAATCTCTCCGCTAATCGGCAAATACCCCCTGTCACAATCCAACCATTGGTAAGAAGCACCGCTCGCCCTTGCAACAAGTGAATAGCCATCAACAGCTACTGACGCATCAGCTGTATTGATGGTCAAGTTTAATGTAACAATAGAGTCACAACCAACCGAGTTCGTTAGAGTATAAGTAGGGAATGGGGTCGATTCATGATAGGTCACTCCATCGATCCAAGTATAAGGTTCACAACTAGTCAAAATATCACTGCCATATGTCGGGTAGTTGATCGTCAAATCCAAGGTGAATATAGAATCACAACCAACTGCATCGGCTAATAAATAAATCGCCGAGTCAGTTGATTCAGTATATGTAATGCCATCTCTCCAGATATAAGGTTCGCAAGTTGTGATTATGTCATTTGTCTCAATTACAGAAGTACATTTTCCTAATTTCAAAATAAAAATGTCGGTAGTTGCCACAGAACTGACTTCTGTTTTTTTAGAAATTGGATTGAATGAAGCTGTACTTCTATAATAGCCTGTTATGCTTGCATTACCAACATTATCTATAGATATAGAAGTTCCTCTGTCCTCTTTGTTACCACCAAACCGTTTTGCCCATATTAAGTTACCCTCTGAATCCAACTGTAAGGCGAATGCATCATCATCTCCTTCAGAAATAAGTGTTCTGCTTCCAAATTCGACGTTTCCTCTAAAAGTACCCGCTACATATATATTCCTCGCAAGGTCTGTGTCGATTGAATACCCTTTTTCATATCCTCCTCCATCAAACCTTTTCGACCACTGGAAAGCTCCATCTGAAGTCAGTTTTACGACAAAAACATCATGATTGCCTAAAGAAACCAAGCTATCTAAATTAACTTGAGGGTCAAAATCGATTTCTCCTCCAAAGTATCCCGTCACATAAATATCACCATGATTATCTGCTGTTATCGCCTGCCCTACTTTTGAACCATTTACATCTCCTTTACTCCCAAAATGATTGACCCACAAAAGCTTGCCACTTTTACTTAATTTTAAGGCAAATGCTTCAATAACATCTGGAGTACTTATCTTTTTTAGTGACCCTAGGCTTGGGTCAAAATCTACCACTCCTGTAAAGTGTCCTGTCAAATAAACGCTTTCATCATCACTAGCTGCAATTGAAGCCCCAACTACAGAGCCACTTCTGTCCCCAAGCTGGTTTAACCAAATAATATCTCCATCGGTATTTAATTTCATTATAAAAGCATCTATGATACCGTCAGAAGTGATGCTTGTGACTTCATTATAATTTGCTGTACTGGTAAAATTTCCAGTTAACAATAAATTCCCAGATGGATCTGCCGTAATTGACTTCACTTGGTCTGAGCTTTCACCACCGAAACGTTTTGCCCAAACAAAATCCCCTTGGTTATCAAGCTTTACGATAAATACATCAATAAAGCCTGCAGTAGTCATCTCAAATATACCAGGCCCTGGGTCAAAATCTGTTTTATTTTGGAACTCTCCCGCAATAAACACATTACCATCGTCGTCTGTGGTTATAGAATTTGCATGACCCCAACCTAAGTTTTTTGCCCATTTATAGCTACCATTTGGACCCAATTTCACCACATAGGCGTCTCCATAACTTGAAGTAAGTTCATTAACTCCAGGCCCAGGGTCAAAATCTGCAGTACCATAAAAAAAACCAGTAATGAATATGTTCCCTAAATTATCATGAGTGATAGCATGCCCGTAATCAGACTCATTTCCTCCTATACTTTTTAACCATTCGAGTTTTTGAGAAAATGAGTTTTCAGTAAAGAAAGCCAGCAATAATGCTACGGTTAGTATATTTTTTTGCATAAAAAAAACAAGTATATTTAATCAAAACGTATTATTGAACTTATTGCTTAATCACCCTAATAACAGCTGATTTCCCCTTCTGATCAGCCAGTTTTATGATATAAACCCCAGAACTACCTGATAAAGAAAAATCAATAATATCGGTATTAACAAACTTTTCTGTCAGTACTATTCTTCCTTCCATATCCAAGACAACAACATCTATGTCTTGCAAACGAGTCCCCAGACTAATGGAAACATCACCATCCGTTGGGTTGGGATAAATGGTCAGTTCATCTGAAATACTATTTTCCACAATTCCAACTACGGCAACAGGAACACATAAAGAAGTATCGACGCAACCATTTTCTGTTACCACAACCGCATAGCTACCAATAAATTCTGGCGTGAATACCTTACTTGTTTCTCCGCTGATTGGCAAATAGTTCCTCCAACAGTCCAACCATTGGTAAGCAGCCCCATTTGCCCCTGCCACTAGTGAATACTCGTCCATAGTTACCGATGTGTCAACCGCATTAACTATTAGGTTCAATGTCATTAGAGAGTCACAACCCATCGTATTGGTAAGGGCATATACAGGAGCATTAGTTGACTCAAAATAAGTCACGCCATCTACCCAAGTAAAAGGTCCACAATTCGACACAGTATCTGCTTTTCGGGTGGGATGATTGATTCGTAAATCCAATGTAGCAACGGTTTCGCAACCTACAACATTTGTAAAAACATATCTTGGAGTATCAGTTGATTCGGTATAGGTAGTACCATCTATCCACGTATATGCATCACATGCTGATATTTCATCTTTAATGGTTGTTGAGAAGATGGAGAGATGAAGGTTGATAACAGAATCACACCCATGCTGATTTGTAAGTGTGTGTGTTGGTGAATTGGTAGATTCAGAGTACGTGATACCATTTTGCCAAGTATAACTGTCACATGCTACTACAGAATCAATTGTGGTTGAATTTAATATCGTCAAGTTCAACACATAGGTCAAACCACAACCATTCATATCAACTTCCGAATAAGCAATCGAATCATCAGACTGAGTATAAGTTTTCCCATTGATCCAAGTATAACTATCACAAATGGCAACAGTATCTCTTCTTACTATGTTGATAGGGCAAGACTCTAGCTTAAAAACAAAAGTATCATTATATTTTTCAGCTTTAGCTTCCTCTCTCAAATAGCCTGTATTTGTATCAATAGTCCCTTCGAAATTCCCAGTAATAAAAACGCTTCCATCTTGTCCTACCTCTATTGCCTGCCCTTCCTCCCATCTTTTACCACCTATATGTCTGACCCATGAAGTATTTCCAGATTTGTCCAGCTTTAATACATACACATCCCTGTAATCAATATAATCGCCAGCATTTAATTCATAATCACCAAAATAAGCTTTTTCCCAAAAGTCTCCTGCTAAATAAATATTGCCATTATGGTCAGTTACAACCGAGCTTCCATAATCAGAATTTAAACCACCAAATTGTTTTACCCATAAGAATTTCCCTGAATTGTCTAACTTTAAAACGAAAGCATCTGTTTCAGAACCAATATTGTAAGAAGCCAGTAATGAAACTGTAGAGTCTGGATCAAAATCAACGAGACCGGCAAACTCTCCAGCAACAACTATATTCCCCAAATGGTCGGTGGCAATGGAATGCCCGTAATCATAGTGATTTCCACCAAAAGTATGTGTCCAACAAAATTCTCCCTGATTATTCAATTTCATAACAAAAATATCATACCCTTTGGATGTAGCGAATTTAGCTTGGCCAATCTCAGGGTCGTTTTTGGATGTGCTATAATAATAACCAGCTATAAAAACATTTCCTAAAGAGTCAGTAGTGATGGACTCACTACTATCTTCACCACTACCCCCTTGCTGTTTTGCCCATAACACGTTTCCTGCAGAATCCATTTTTAGTGCAAAAATGTCGTAGTTATTATAATTTCCATATGTAGAAACTTTTCTATTAAAAAAATTGGGACTGCCTTTAAATCTTCCAGTAATCAATAGATCTACCGATGAAGTGAGTGTGATTGCTGTAGAGATCACTATATCACTACCATTCAACTGTTTCAACCAACTTATATCTCCACTTGAATTCAGCTTTAGTACAAAAGAGTCTGCAAGTGCAGTTGCCGAAATAGTTATTGAGTCAAAATCAGCATCGCTTTGAAACTCTCCAACAACAAATACATTGCCCAATGAATCGGTAACAACATCATTTCCAATATCCTCTCCACCTCTCCCACCAAACCTTTTAGCCCATTGGAAACCTCCCTGTGCATCAAGTTTTACTATAAACCCATCACTAGCACCTTTTGATGATAATTCTGCTACATTTGGACCTGGATCAAAATCTGCTGTACCGCTAAATTTTCCCGTGATGTAAACATTATTAGACGGGTCAACAGAGATGGAACTTGGAATAATGCTTTCATCACAAGTCAGCATATTAGGCCATTCGACTTTTTGAGCGACCAAATTTACTTGTAGGAAAGTACTAATAATAAACAATATGATTTGTTTCTTCATCGCCACTAAAACATAAAATTATATTACCAAAATAAGTTTAAAAAATAACGTAAAATACAATGTTCAGAATATATTAGCTTTCTGATAAGTTCTAAGAAATCACAATCTATACACTTATTGAAACTACATTTAAAGTTAACAACCAACTTTTTCATTGAACTTAACAAACCGCCTAAAAAACTTTAGCTAATCGACAATGCCTCCTAATTAAAAAGTTTACCTGAAGATCGTTTTTTGTAGGTATTTATTAGATTCAACCCCGACAAATAAATAAAAAGGAAGAGCAAAATTTCATTGCCCAATAGTCGTGAATTATAGGGTAACTTTTGTGGTTTATTTCCATGGTTCACAACACAAACTCTTTCACCACTTCCTCCGCCAAACCAAACGACAAGGTCATGCCAGCTCCGCCTAGACCGTTTACCAGCAGTACATTGGGTTCGGGCTGGAGGATTAGCTCAGTTTTGCCATTGGGCAACTTAGGATAGATACCTTCCCAACGTTGGGCTATTTTTAAGCCGTAGGTATGGTAGAATGTTTCCAAATAGGTAAGGATAGCCCGGTCTATTACCTCTTCGTTGAAAGGAAAGTGTTCGCTTCCATTCTTATGTGAGTCGCCGATCACCAGCTCCCCTTGGAGGTTTTGTGCCAGCATTACGTGGATGCCGTATTTCTTTTGTTCAGGCCATTCCTTGTCTAGCCTTTTCCTCAGCTTTTTTACCGAAGGGCACTTTTCAAAGGCTTTGTAATGCCGAAAGGTAAGCCCTCCACAGAGCGTTGGCCCTAGCTCAAAACCTTGAATAGGCACTGTCCGCATCATTTGCAGCTTGCATTTGGTTAAGCCAGCTTGTTTCAACTGTCCGGGGTACAAGGTTTCAAAGTCGGTTCCAGAGCAGATGATAACTTTTTGGGCAGTAAATTTCTGGTCAAAAGTAGTCACTTCTGGTAGGTTGATCCCCGTTACTGTCCTTCCAAAAAGGAAATCTACATTCAATT
Organism: Flammeovirgaceae bacterium SG7u.111; assembly: GCA_034044135.1. Taxonomy (NCBI): domain Bacteria; kingdom Pseudomonadati; phylum Bacteroidota; class Cytophagia; order Cytophagales; family Flammeovirgaceae; species Flammeovirgaceae bacterium SG7u.111. The sequence continues at coordinate 1,526,030 of CP139021.1, forward strand.
CTTCGGCTAGGAAGTCGGCAACTCCTTGGATGGCTTCCCGTGGGTCAACGGTCATTTCTGTTCTGCTCATCAAGCCTCCTTTCAAATTGGATGGGTTTACATGTGCATACCGTTTTTTCATTTCTTTTCTCGAAAGCATTTCCACTTCGTAAGGAGCATCCTCCGCATAGTCTACAAACTCCTTCAGCACTTCTAGTTCGTCAGGGTGGTAGGCGAGTAAAAGCGAGCCATTTTTCTTATATCCTATTCCTTGTTCTTTCAGTATTTTCTTCCATATTTTCCTGCTTTTCAATGCCCTGTCCAGCATTTTTCCTTTCTTCATCCCAATAGGCCAGACCAAACCAAAGTTTCTGACAGATGCCCCGAGGGCAAACTCGTTTCGCTCTATTACCAACACACGAAGTTTGTTTTTAGCAGCCTGATAAGCGTGTGCCAAGCCAACAATTCCTGCTCCTACTATTATTACATCATACTTTCTGCTCATGCTACTTGTATAGTTTCAACATGCCCTACAATCAAAAGCTCAAAGCAAGCACTTTCCCCCTAACAAATCGATTTATACATGTTACCTTTCATTGAATAATAGTTTATGAATTTGTCGCTTTTTTTTAAGTCCAACGGCTTCTTATTCACCTATCAGTACTTATCTTTAACCAAAGCCCAGTTTAAAACTTTCTAACTATTATCCGATGACTATTCACAGAACAATTACCCACTTCTTCGCCATCTTCTTGGCTGTTGCACTATTTTCTTGTTCCACCCCTAAAAAAGAACTTCCAATAAAGGTCGATACCGATCAGCTACTGAAAGAAGCAGAAGCCAACCTTTCGGCGCAAATCATCACCGTGACCGACTCCTTTTGCGAACGTTCGGCAGGCAGCCCCAACGACTTTTACTCAGAAGGAGATTACTGGTGGCCAGATCCTGAAAACCCGGACAGTGCCTACATCCGCCGAGATGGCATGACCAACCCCGAAAACTTCACCCTTCACCGAGAATGGATGGTGCGCTTTAGCAAAATTGCGGGCTCGCTGGCTTCGGCTTATGTGATTACGGGAGATGAAAAATACCTCAATGCACTCATTCCTCATTTGGAGGCCTGGTTTATGAACCCAACAACTAAAATGAAGGCCAACCTGATGTTTGGACAGGCCATAAAAGGCAGGGTTACGGGCAGGGGAATTGGCATAATAGATACCATTCATCTGATAGAAGTAGCCAAAGCGGTGCAGTTGCTCCAGCGCAGTGAGCTGGGGAAAACTACCGACCTGAGCGGGGTAGTAAAATGGTTTGAGGAATACCTCCAGTGGATGACCACGCACGAATACGGGCTTGCCGAAAGGGACAATGGCAACAACCACAGCAGTACTTGGGCACTGCAAGTAGCCGCATTTGCCGACCTTACGCAAAATGAAGAACTAAAGGAGTATACCCGAGAAATGTACAAAACGATGCTGCTCCCCCAGCAGATGAATAGCTTGGGAGGTTTCCCCCTTGAGCTCAAGCGCACCAAGCCTTACAACTACTCGCTTTTCAACCTCGATGCGCTGGCTACCACCTGTTTCATCCTTTCCACGCCCGAAGAAAACCTGTTTGAATACAGTACGCCTGACGGACGAAGCTTGGCTTTGGGCATGGAATTTATGTACCCTTTCATTGCCGACAAATCGGGGTGGACTTACGAGCCAGATGTGCTCTACTGGGACGAGTGGCCGGTAAAACACCCGAGCTTGCTCTTTGCCGGAATCAAGCTCGGCAAGCCCTCGTACCTCGCCTTGTTCGATCAATTAACCTTTGAAACCAACACATTCGAGGTGCTGCGTAACATGCCCGTGAGGTATCCGCTAATTTGGGTGGCGGAGAAATAAACACCTTAGAAGCTGTTTTGAAATGTATCTTCAAAATTCTTATGTGCTTCTTTTGGCGCATAATTTCGACTAGCCGTCCGCGATAAAATCTCCGCAGATAGCTCCGCTCCACGGCGGCCACTATCTTTGTCGATTTTGCCTTATTCTGCATCCAAAATAAGCGATAACAATTTTTAAATATAATTCCCAAACAGCTTCTTAGAGGCGAACTGATTACGACTCTACTTTTTAATTCCGAAAAAGCGCTGGACTTTGGTAATGGTAATGGCATGCTCTTCCGTCCCAGTATTTCCTATCAAGAATGCCAAAGGCTGCATCCTTGGGATAGATTCGCAGGCTATTTTGATCATCCCTATCACGGGGATGACGATGAACATGCCTGGCAAGCCCCAAATTACCCCACCTAGCAATACGCCCAATATGATGAAAAATGGGTTGATATTGGTTTGTCCACCTACTATATTGGGGGTAAGTATATTGTTTTCGGTAAACTGGATAATGATAAACTGGATTACTACGCCCAAAGCATATTTTGGAGAATCGGTTGTGAGCAAAGCAACTAGGAGGGGTACGGAGTAGCCCAAGATAGTCCCAAAGTAAGGGATGAAATTGAGGATGGCAGCTATTACGCCCAGTAAAACAGCGTACTTTAGTCCCACTATCATGAAGCCCACCGAATTGAGGATGCAAAGGATACAAACCACTAGGAATACACCCGACATGTATTTTTTGGTGATAGAAGAAACTTTGGTGATGGTGTCTTCGGCAAGAAGGTGTTGTGTATCGGGGACAAGCTGTAAAATAAATGCACTGAATTTATCGCGGTAATATAAAAAGAAGAATACATACACCGGCATGATAAAAAAAGTAAAAAGTGTATTGGTTGTGGCCGCCAGCATCACTGCAATATTAGCAGAGCTTTGCTCAAAAAAACGTGTCAGCACTTCTTCATAAAGCTCTTCTGGAGGGGCTGTTATGCCAAACATACTTTCTACCGAAGTTATGATCATTTCTATATTGCTGTAGGCTTGGGTCTTGAGCGTGGGCAGGTCTCCCAAAAAGACCAACATCTGCCTATAAATAAAGAATAGTACGCCATACACCACCAGCAATCCAATAATAATAGTGAGGATATTTGCCAAAATGCGGGGCACTTTGCGCTTTTCAAAAAAACGGGCTAGCGGATATAACAAAAAAGCAAACAAAATCGCCAAACAGATGGGGTAAAGAAAGTTGCGGAAAGTAGTGAGGAAAAAATACAATAATATCCAAAACAACAGCGCAATGGTCGCTTTGGTCATAATAGGCATAGGCAAGTTTTTTGAAGACATTTTCTTAGTTTTTCCTTTAGTAATAGTTGTCCAGTTAGAGCATATTTAAATGTTAAGCTTTCAGGCAAAAACGATCAGGTTGAGATTCAATAATCGGACAAGTTCACCGTGGTCGTTTGTAGCAAAATAAGTAAAATTTAAACATGCTATTAATACCCTTTTTGGCGGTTAAATGCATAAGCTACCGCTGGCCGAAGATAAATATAAACTAGTTAGAATAGGACTTACTTAACAGCTATTATTCTACTCCAATACCGATTGCCTACATGTAGGATTAGAATTCCTAATGGAGGGGGAATAATGGGGCATTACTTTAGAAAACTAGTCTAGCGATATTTCCTTCACTGTGGGCGTGAGCACTTTTTCCCAATATTCCAAAAACTCCTCATCCGAAATGTCTGCTGCTAGCCCTCGCTTATTCTTCATTTGTATTGGAAAAAATTCTTTGGCATGCTGTTGGGCAAATTCAATTTCTTTGGGTGCTTCTGGGTATTTTCCCTTATCCGATTCTTCTAACCAAATATCTAGCTGGGCCCGCATTTCCACCATTTTTTCAGCGTATGCACTGTCCTCGGCAAGGTTGTTCAATTCCCAAGGGTCATTTTGTATATCGTAAAGCTCCTCGTAAGGTTTTGTTTCTGCCATAAACTTGGCTTGGTCTGGTGTAAGCTCCCCCCGCTTGTGCAGCACTTGCATGAGCGTGAGCACGGGGTATGCATGCTTTTTATAAAAATTGAATTGCGTATAAGGCTTTTCGGGGTAGAAATTTCGGATGTACTTGAACTGGTTGGAGCGCACTGCCCTAATCCTATCTACAGTTTCATCTCGCCTATCTCTACCAGAAAATACATATTTCCTTGGCTGTGCATTTTCACCCAAAAATGGTTTGCCTTGCATGTAATCTGGAACGGCGATCCCTGCCAAGTTCAAAGCCGTAGCGGCAAGGTCGAGGTTGCTGGTTACGTTTGGCTCTACAGTTCCCGCCTTCGCTTTGTCGGGGAAGCGAATCATTAGTGGAGTTTGAATACCGCCATCATACATAAATTGCTTTGCCCGCACATGTGGCCTGCCTTGGTCGCCAAAGAAAAACACAATGGTATTTTCAGCAAGCCCATCCTCTTCTAGTTTTTGCAGTACTTTCCCAACTTCTACATCTAGCAATTGGATAAATTCCAAATACAGCGCCCAATCTTGGCGGCTCACGGGGTGGTCAGGATAATAAGGCGGTACTTTTACTTTTGCCGGATCTACTGGGTGCGTGGGGTCTCGCTTAAAATCTCGGTGGGGGTAATGGATTTGGATTTGGGCAAAAAAGGGCTGTCCTTCAGTGCGTTGGTTCCAGTTAGTCCCATCAAAAAGGCTATCGGCAAAGAAGTTATAATCTTCTTTGCCAGGCTTGTCCCAATTTTCAAAGCTTGCATTGCAGGTAAAATAACCAGCTTCCCTAAAATGGTGCGTAACGGGTGCTACATGTCCCGGCAAGGGGCTTCTGAACTGCGTACGGTGCTGGTGGCTATTGATACTTTGGGGGTACATCCCCGTAATCAGCGTAGACCTGCTGGGCGAACAAACTGCCGAAACCGTGAAGAAGTTTGTATATTTTTGGCTCTCTGCAGCCAAGCCATCCAGATTCGGCGTATGCACCAATTCCTCGCCGTAGCAGCCCAAGTCAGTACCAAGGTCATCGGCAACTATCCACAAGATATTTGGGCGATTATCTGCTTTTTCATTGGGCTGGCAAGCCACAAAAAGCGATATCAAAAGAAGGTTAAAAGTTAATGTGATCATTCGTTTCATCTGAAAAAAAGCAGGTTTGATTGGTAGCTCAAACTAGCAAATAAATCTGGTAGAGCCAAGGTATGCCTTGCCTAGTTTTTTAGGTACGAATTGTTAAACCTCTATAGGCATCACGGTTTTCGAAGCATGTAGAAGAAAAGGAGTACACCAAGGAATATAGCGGTAGATAAACCCAATAGGCTAATAAATGGAATCCCAAAAAAATACGGCATATTTTCCGAAAAGGGCATGCTTATGCTGATGGCAGAGGAAACCAACAAGCCCATGATAATCAGTGAAATCACTAATTTGTTGGTGGCAAAATCTATTCTATCGAGCAGGGGTTCGTAGCCGTGGTGGTCTATGTTTAGGTGCAGCGTCCCTTTCCGCACTTTCCTTACTATGGAGCGGATCTCGAAAGGAAGGTTGTAGAGCAAGGAGGCAAATTGGGAAGATGTATAATACAAGTCCAAGCCAATAGCCTTGAGGGAATATTGTTCTTTTACTACTTTTACCCCGTATGGCTTTATGAATTCCATTACTTCAAACTTTGGATGGAGTTTCTTGCCAATCCCTTCCAAAATAGCCAAGGCTCTTAAGATCAGAAAGACGCTGCCTTGTACTTTCAGCTGGTAATTGTAGATGATTTTTTGCAAACGCCCCGTCAATTCGGACATGCCCTCATCTTCATTGGCGAAGATTACCATGTCTTCTATCAGCTCCACAATGTCCATTTCAAATTTGCGGTCATCATCCACATCGCTGTCGATGGCGAGCCTGCGGAGGTTGAGGGCAATGCCTTTGGCATCTTGAGAAGCGAGTCCAATGAACACTCCCGAAAAAGCAAACTTTTGCTGCTGCGTGAGCTTGCCCACCATCCCAAAATCAATCAATACAATCTCTCCGTTGGGGCGCACCAGCACATTGCCAGGGTGCGGGTCGGCATGGAAATAGCCAAACTCAAAAATCTGTTTGAGGTAAATATCTAAGCCTTTTTCGGCAATTTTTTCGGGTTCTAGCCCCCAGCTTGTTAGCTGCTCTATATTGGTGATTTTACACCCGCTGATAAACTCGATGGTCAGTACCCTGTTGGTGGTGAAATCGCGGTAAACCTTAGGGATGTAAAACTCTTTTTCTTTCTTATAAAGCTTTTTGAAATTGAGTAGGTTAGCCGCTTCTATGTTATAATCTAGCTCTTTGTACATGCTTCGCTCAAAAGCATCTACAATGTCGAGCGGGTTGAGAATACCTGCTTTCTTGAAATATGTTTCCGCCAAGCGGACAAATTCTCGGAGCAAAGCCAAATCGGTTTTTACCTTTTCCTTCACGCCCGGCCGCTGTACTTTCACCACTACATCTTCGCCTGTTTTGAGCCTAGCTCGGTGCACTTGCCCTATGGAAGCCGAACCGAGTGGCACTTCGTCAAAATAAGCAAAAAGCTCTTCAATTGTCTTCCCAGTTTCTTCCTCTACTATTCTCCTTGCCTCAGCTCCTTCAAATGGAGGAACTTTGTCTTGGAGGATAGCAAACTCGGCAATAAGTGCGCTAGGTAGTATATCTGGGCGGTTGCTCAGCAGCTGGGCAAGCTTCACAAAGGTTGGTCCCAGCTCTTCTATCACCATCCGGATTCGCTCCCAGCGGGTAAGCTCAAACACCGAAATATCGGAACGGGTCCATGCTACTCGCTTTTTGGCAGAGATGAACTTTCGGAGAGCCGTATTCACTACAATATCCTCAAACCCATAGCGACCAAGCACCTTTATCAATTCCCGTAACCGATTGATGTTCTGTACTGTTTTATCAAAAAACATATTGCATTGACTGGCTTTGTGATGAGTTTGAAAGAGTCTTTATACACTAACTTGACTAACCAAATATAGTAGGGATTTCCCTATTGGAAAGAAGAGGTTAGAAGATAAACGTTGGAGGTCAGACAATGAAAGGTAAAAAACAAAAGCTCTGTGTAAATGTCATTTCTAACTTCTAGTCTCCAACTTCTCTTGTCTAAACCTAATTAGTCTATCAAAAACTAGCAATCTAAAAAAAAGTGTTAGTTAGGATCGCTACTACTAGTTCCAAATGTAGGATAGACTACTTGTTTATCATAAAAAATGAGGAAGTATGTGGAGGATCTGTTGATAATAGGGAAGCAACCCCTCAGTCCTCCGGACAGCTCCCCTTATCTGTGGAGCTTCTATTAAGAGAAATACCTGAAATACTAGGAAATGTTTCTTGAAGTAAAATTGTTTTTGATTTCTTCTAGAATAGCTTCTATTGCTTCAAATACAACTTTATTTTCAAACCGAATAACTCTTATGCCATGAGAATTCAACACCTTCGTTCTTTCTTCGTCATATTTCATCCCCTCTTCGGTAAAGTGCCCAGCTCCATCAAGTTCTACAGCAAGTTTTTCTGAGGGACAGTAGAAATCAATGATATAGTTTTCAATACTAAACTGTCTGCGAAACTTTCTTCCTTCTAGCTGCTTTCCTTTTAAAAATCTCCACAAATGAACCTCAGCCTTGGTAGAGTTATTTCGAAGCTGCTTTCTAAAACCTTTTAGTGCTATCCTGTTGTTGATTTGGTCAGTATATTGCATAACCTGAAAACGCTCATACTCACCAAATTCTTTTTTTTATTTCCCCTCCTTAAAAAAGGAGGGGTGTCCGAAGGACGGGGAAGTTCTACTTCTTCTCGTGAAGGCCGCATTCTTTTTTGGATTTGTCTTCCCACCACCATCTGCCGGCGCGGAAGTCTTCTCCTTCTTTTACGGCACGGGTACAAGGCTCACAGCCAATGCTTGGGAAACCTCGGTCATGCAGTACGTTGAATGGTACATTTTCTTTTTTGATGAACGCTTTTGTATCCTCAAAGCTCCAATCGAAAATAGGGTGGAACTTGATAATTCCCCTACCTGCATCTAGCTCTACGTTGCTCATGTCTTCACGGTTAGCCGACTGATCGGCACGGATACCTGTGATCCAGCAACCAATGCCATCGAGAGCCCTGCCTAGTGGCTCAACTTTCCTCACACCGCAGCATTCTTTTCTGTTTTCTACAGAGCGGTAAAAACTATAAGGTCCTTTTTCGGTAAGTAAAGCTTCTACTGCATCACCTTTGGGCGCATAGCTATGGATAGGTTTTCCGTAGGAGTTCACCGTGTCTTCCCACGTACGGTAGGTCTCTTTGAACATCCTACCCGTGTCGAGTGTGAATACTTTTATGGGGATGTTGTTTGAAAAAATAAGGTGGGTGATGGCTTGGTCTTCCAAACCAAAACTGGTGGAGAAGGCAATTTTGCCTTCAAAGCGCTCTGCCAATTTCGTCAGAGCCTCTACAGAACTTAGACCAGCGGTCAATTCTTTAATTTCGGCAACTAGATTTTCCATGGGTTTAGTGTATTATGCCACTTAGGGCGCATTTTTATAATAGAGGGCGTTTCGTCCGTCTTTGCTGGTTAGTTGTGGTTATTTTGCCTTACATAATCGGGCTGCAAAACTAAGTTTTAGAGCTGGCAATGAAAAACCAAGGGGGGATTTTCCTGCTTAGCCCTCAATTATTCCTGTTCACTTGTTTTTTGTTCTTCCCAGCCATTTTTTAGCCTATCTATGTCTTGTCTGAAGAGCATTAAATCTTAGAAAATCATGAACACACAAAAGATAATTCCAGTTTCAATTTTCCAAATTATCATTGGTCTAGGATTAGCACTTTTGTTAGGGAATCTTAATTTTTTGATTGGTTTTACTGCCAATATAGGAATATATATAGGCTCATTTACAGGAGTTTGGCTTGCCGGCTTGTTGCTTTGGGCCACTAACAAAAAACTATCGATGGACGGAGCCATGATTGTGCTGCTCATTACTGTAGCCAGTGCCTCCGTAGGGATTTTATTGGCAAATGCCCTTTCGCTTGGAGTCTGGAATTTCGTCCTGCCTGTTATCAGTAGTGTACTAGGTTTTTACATTGGTTATTATGAATATGCTTTGCGCAGGCATGCTTAAAAGCGCCTTTATACTTTTAAAAGCTAAACTTTTGCCTCTTTTTTGAGTTTCTTTGCCAAGGTTTATTTTTTAATTAAACACACAATTACAAAAGAAATGGAATTAGCAATAGGAGACACAGCGCCAGCATTTGAGGGAGTTGACCAAAATGGAAATACGGTAAAACTGGAAGATTTTAAAGGTAAAAAAGTAATCCTCTATTTCTACCCAAAAGATAATACTCCGGGCTGTACGGCACAAGCCTGCAACCTGCGGGATAACTACAAAGAGCTTCAAGATAAGGGCTACGTAGTATTGGGCGTAAGTTCCGATTCTGAGAAATCGCACCAAAAGTTTATCGAAAAGCATGAATTGTCTTTCCCGCTTTTAGCAGATATCGAAAAGGAAATACACGAGCAGTTTGGCACCTGGGGCGAGAAGTCGATGTATGGAAGGAAATACATGGGCACGTTCCGAACCACCTTTGTGATAGACGAAGAAGGCAAGATAGAAAACATCTTCAAAAAGGTAAAAACCAAAGATCATACTGCCCAAATTTTGGGAGCGTAGGTTTGGCTATTGGTCTAGCTTAAGAGTATGTTTAAATTTTACCTGTTTCGCTTAAAAACTTAAATTTTAAACATACTCTAAAATGAATTCAGGTTTAGAATGTATTCTTCTCCAGGTAGCCACCACTGGCCTACTAAAAAAATAGCATGAAGCCAGGCTCCATGCTATTTACTATTTCAGTCTTTCGAAACGGTAACTTTGTCTCAGTACAAATCTTCTGATTCTTATTCCATAGAAGCTTCTACTTTTGATTTTGCCATCAATTTACACATTTCCACCATGCTGATGAACTCAGCGCGGTAGCCTTCATTATCGTCTCCTTTAGCACCTTTGGCAAGTTGCATCGCTAATTCGTAGGTTGCATCGCTTTTGAATTCCGATTCTCTCAACAGCATTCCGAAAGCGGCAACTGATGCGGAGAAGCGGAAGTTGTCACTTGTTTTGTTCAGAGCAGTTTTGCTGTTTTTAAGAGTTTGAGAAAGCAAGATGCTTTTTTCTCCATCTGGTTTTTTATAGCGGAGTTTTACGGTCAATACCTCACCTTTAGAAGCCGAGGAGGTTTTCTCTACTTTTTGGTATTTCAATTCGTCTACCGATTTGATGAAGCTGCTTTCAACTCCCACAGGGATGATTTCATACAAGGCGGTAACAGTATGGCCTGCGCCAAGTTCGCCAGCATCTTTGGTATCGTCGTTGAAGTCTTCGCTTTTTAGCATGCGGTTTTCATAGCCAATTAGGCGGTAAGCTTGTACCTCTGCAGGGTTAAATTCTACTTGGATTTTCACATCTTTGGCTATGGTGAAAAGAGTTGCTCTCATCTCTTTTACAAATACCTTGTTTGCTTCTTTGATATTGTCAATATAGAAGTAGTTTCCATTACCAGCATTGCTGATTTGTTCCATTCTTCCATCTTTATAGTTGCCCATCCCAAATCCGCAAATAGTGAGGTAAATGCCTGATTTTCTTTTCTCTTCTATCATTTTTACCAATTCTGAAGTAGAAGAAGTGCCAATGTTAAAGTCGCCATCAGTCGCCAAGATGATACGGTTGTTTCCATCTTCTATCAAGTTCTCCATCGCAATTTTGTAGGCAAGTTTTACCCCTTCGCCACCAGCAGTAGATCCACCCGCTTGGAGGTTGTCAAGAGCACGCATGATGGTGCTTTTTTCAGTAGCGGGAGTAGATGGCAATACACAGCCAGCAGCACCGGCATAAACTACTATGGCTACTTTGTCTTTGTCGCTCAACCCTTCGAGCAAAAGCTTGAAAGATGACCTTAGCAAAGGTAATTTGTTTGTGTCTTCCATTGAGCCAGAAACGTCGATTAAGAATACCAAGTTAGAAGGGGCAATATTCTCATAATCAAGATCTTTGCCTTGTAATCCTATGTGTACCAATTTATGCTTTTTGTTCCAAGGGGCTTGAGACATTTCCGTAGTTACGGAGAAAGGATGCTCGCCTTTAGGAGCTGGGTAGTCGTAATCAAAATAGTTGATAAACTCTTCTATACGAACAGCGCTTTTATAAGGCATTTGGCCATTGTCTATGAACCTGCGGGTATTGGTATACGAAGCATTGTCTACATCAATAGAAAAGGTAGAAAGAGGATTGTCAGATGGTGTTTGAAAGGCATTTTCTATGATTTGGTCATATTCTTCGGTATTGAAACTTTCACCTTCGCTTGCTATTTCATCTATCTCTATTTCTAAAGCTTCTACTATTGTTTCTTCTTCTACTTCCATATCCATGGCTAGCTCTTCAATAGCAGGTGCGTACACCTTTTCTTCAGACTTGAGCATCTTCCTCCTGCTTTGGTTGAGTTTTTTCTCTTTCATCGCTCGTTGCTCATAGGCAACGGTGGGTTGTGGTTTGCCTGTAGGGTGAACTTGGTCTGCTACCTCTTGTTTTCCCGTTTGGGCTTCTTTGGTACAAGAACTTACTGTGATTAAAAATAAGCCTAGAAAAAAGCTGAATTTGCTGAATGTCGATTTCATTTTATTTTGATTTTGTATGAATACTTTCTGTGTTTGAAATAGAGATGTGTGATTCATAAAAAATCCATAAAAATAAAACGAGGATTTTTTGATAAAATAGTTAAGTGATTGATTTGTAGTAATATAAATTTTTTTTATCAAAAAAAAGCCATCCCTTTTTGGGGGATGGCTATATATCTTAGTTGAAAATGCTTCTGTTATGCAAGTTGGGCCTCTGATTGCTTATCCATTTTTTCGAAAAGTTCGCGTTGGATTTGCCTAGCAGTTTTGGTAGACCCATCGGGACTCCAGCCTGGAGGGCCAAAAATGTACATAAATGAATGCTTTAAATTTTTAGACTTCTTTACATCCTTGGCTATTTCCTTGAACTCGTGAAAGGCTATCACAAAAGGATTGTAACTTTCTGGGGGGTGCAATACGCCAAATTTAGGTTCTATTTTTTCGTCGTATTGGTGGAAGGTTCCATATAATCTATCGAAGATATTGAGAAAACCTCCGTGGTTCTTATCTAAGTATTCGTAGTTGCATGAGTGGTGTACTTGGTGTTGGCGCGGAGTGTTCATGAATTTTTCCAAGAAACCCAAGTGGGGAACTGATTGGGTGTGAAGCTGGAACTGGTACACCGCTTGTATGCCCAAGCATGTCACAATCATAAGAGGCTCAAAGCCAATTACAGCCAGCCACATCCACGAAAGAGGCTTGTAGAAAAGCGTGAACCATCCGTTGCGAATCCCTGATCCGAAGTTGAAATATTCGGAAGAGTGGTGGACAACGTGTGCAGCCCATAAAACTCGTACTGTATGGCTCAACCTGTGATGCCAGTAATAGTTGTGGTCATCTAAAAATTGACAGATGATCCAAACATACCAAGCATAACCGAACGATTCGTAGCCAAACCAAGCCATACGAAGCGGCTTGAAAAGCTCGAAGGTTGCCCAAAATAGTGCAAATGTTGCAGCTTTGGTGAAAATTGCCAAAATAGCAGCACCACCTCCCATTGATATACTGGCAAACAAATCGTTCCAGTAATAGAGGTGTTTCTCGTGCTTTAGGCTAAGCACAATTTCTATTACAATAAAGGTTAGAAAAAAAGGTACTGCGTAGGTTAGTGGGTTGGTTACTTCCATTTGAAGCCAATTATTACTTTTAAAAGATTTTACTAATTAAATCATTGTATTGCTTCAAATATAAGGTAGGTCTTGAAGCATCCAAAGTTATAAGAAGGAAAACTCAAATTCCTACTAATAAGTTTAGGCTTTTTTGAGAAATTGCTAAAATAAACTTTTGGTTTGAGCCCGAAGAAAAGCCCTTTCTGGAGGAAATTGGGGTTGTTAGTTTTGGATTTTGCTGCGTATAAGTATTGTGAAGGTATATTCTAAGATGGGTAAAATACGAAGTCCAGCACGAGTTAACGTACTGGACTTACAAAGCATGATTGCTCGTGTTATTTATTTGTGGTTAAAAGCCTCTGATATTTTTTGCAGCATTTCTGTATTTTCCATCTTGGCACTATCGGTTGCCAACTGCTCATATTTCGCCATCACCGATTTTTCCTCTTTTTTGATTTTATGGTTGTTGATTGCGATACTTCCCGCACTCATGAGGTTGACTGTCAATAAAAATGCTCCAAATATTCGTAAACTTCTTTTTTTCATGGTAATAGCTGCATTTGTTATTTTTTGTACTACGAAGATGGGGAATGTCGCCTTCTTTTTAGAAAGAAAACCAGTGAGCAGGAATAATTTGGGGTTGAACAGGAACGTGGAAAGATGAGCTAATCCACCATGGAAAGTAGAGAGGGGATTGGTCTAGTTTTAAAGCAAAACAGCCCTGTGAATAAGTGTTTTGCTATCCATAGGGCTGTTTTTATTACTTTAGTTTCCCAGTTAATAAATAGCAGGGAATTTACTTGGATCAAGTTCATGCATAAGTGCATATACAGCATCAAATATATCTTCTACACTTGGCTTAGAGAAGTAATCGCCATCGCTAGAGTAGGCTGGGCGGTGATCTTTTGCCGAGATACAAACAGGTTGGGAATCGAGCCATTGATAAGCTTTTTGCTCATGCAATACCTTTTGCATCATATAACCCGTTCCTCCTCCCGAAACATCTTCATCGGCGAAAATGACCCTATTAGTCTTCTTAACTGATTCAAGTATGTTATGGTGAATATCGAAAGGCAATAAAGATTGGACATCAACCACTTCGCAATTAATACCAAGCTCGGCTAACTGAGCAGCTGCATCCATTACTATGCGGCACATAGAGCCATAGGTTACAATGGTAACATCTGATCCTTCCTTTATAACCTCAGGAACACCGAGAGGAACGGTAAACTCACTGATATTGGCAGGAAGTCTTTCTTTGAGACGGTAGCCGTTGAGGCATTCTATGATAAGTGCTGGGTCTTCTGCTTGGAGCAAGGTGTTGTAAAAACCAGCTGCTTGGGTCATGTTTCTGGGTACAAGCAGGTAAAGTCCTCTAAGGCAGTGGAGCAAAGTGCCTATGGGTGAGCCTGAATGCCAGATTCCTTCTAACCTATGCCCCCTAGTTCGGATGATAAGCGGTGCTGTTTGCCCCCCCTTGGTGCGGTATTGCAAGCAGGCTAGGTCGTCGGTCAGCGTAGCTATTGCATAAAAAATATAATCCAAATACTGGATTTCGGCAATTGGACGAAGACCTCTTAAGGCCGCACCTATGCCTTGCCCAATAATGGTGGTTTCTCTTATGCCCGTATCCATCACTCTTAGTTCTCCATACTTTTCTTGAAGCCCTGCAAAGCCTTGGTTTACATCGCCAATTTTACCGAGGTCTTCTCCAAAAGCAAGTACACGAGGGTCACGCTGCAACATGGCATCGAAACAGGCTTGCATCACTTCTCTTCCATCAACAGTAGGGCTGTCAGCCTCGTTGTAGACAGGTTTTATTTCTGGTACTTTGAGCGCCGAACTTTCATACTCGTTATATAGGAAAGAGCTAAATCTATCGTAGTTGGTTTCTTTTGATTTTTCCAGCCAATCGAGTAGTTTTTCCTTTACAGTTTTTGGTTCATTTCTCAGAACCCTCAGCGCTTTTTTTACAGCCCGCACATTATCAAGCCTAATTGGGTTGAGGGATTTTTCTAACTCTTTTTTAATCTCAGCAACTACATGGATATGGGCAGATTTGCTGGCTTTAGCTGCATCGGAAAGGAGCTGGAGGGTTTCAGTCTTTTCCTTTTTTAGGGAATTTAGGTATGCGTTCCAAGCGCTTTTTCTAGCTGCTTTTGCTTTAATTGCGGCGGCTTTTTCCAGCTCGTCGAGTTCTTCTGGTGTGGCTATTTCATTTTTGAGGATCCATTCCCTCATTTTCAAATTACAATCGTACTCTTTTTCCCAATCCAGCCTTTCTTTTGACTTGTAGCGCTCATGGCTACCCGAAGTAGAGTGCCCTTGTGGTTGGGTCATTTCCACCACGTGAACCATTACGGGCACATGTTCTTCCCTAGCTATTTCAGTTGCTTTTTCGTAAGCATCGAGCAAGGCAGGGTAGTTCCAGCCTTTTACCTTTATAATCTCCATTCCTTTTCCCTGGTCATCTCGCTGGAAGCCTTTGAGTATTTCAGATATATCGCCTTTGGCCATCTGGTACTCATTGGGAACGGAAATGCCATAGTTATCATCCCAAATAGAAATAACCATAGGCACTTGCAATACGCTGGCCGCATTGATGGTTTCAAAAAACATACCTTCGGCAGTTGAGGCATTGCCAATTGTCCCAAAAGCAATCTCGTTACCATTTTTGGAGAATTGTTTCAAATGATGAAGCTCGGTATTTTGGCGAAAAAGTTTTGAGGCAAAAGCTAGGCCAAGTAACCTGGGCATTTGACCAGCAGTAGGAGAGACGTCAGCAGAAGTATTTTTCTGATCGGTGAGGCTTTTCCACTTGCCGTTTTCATCTAAGCTTCTTGTGGCAAAATGGGCATTCATGCTCCTTCCGCCAGAAAATGGGTCGGCTTCTAAATCGGTATGGGCGTAGAGTTGGGCGAAGAATTGTTCTATGGTAGATTCACCGATGGCAAACATGAATGTTTGGTCGCGGTAGTACCCCGAGCGGAAGTCGCCGTTTTGGAAATAGCGGGCCATAGCAACTTGAGCCACCTCTTTTCCATCTCCAAAAATCCCAAATTTTGCCTTGCCCATAAAGACTTCTTTTCTGCCTACAAGGCTTGTTTGCCGACTTTCGCAAGCAATGCGGTAGTCGTTCAGAATGTCTTCTTTGGTAATTGAATGTGTTTGTTGGGTTATTGGTAATTCCTGCACAGCCATCTTGTTAATATGTTTTCGTTGTTGAGTCCACGGCAAGCAAATTTAATAAAAAAGGAGGATTTGGCAGCGGATTTCCTAACAAGGTATTTAATGGGGCAGTCTGCCTTGTGGGATAAGTTCTCTCCTTTTGTCCTTTGCGGTGTTGTCCAGTTGGTACTGGGAATGGTGTTGAACTATACCATTATATTAACCATATTTTGCTGAGAAGGGTTTGGGTGTGTGGGGAATTCTTAGGTAAAAGTGTATGGATTTTACGCTAGTTTATGTTGAGATGGGCTTTCACTATCTTTGGTATTATTTCTTGATTTTGGGTGGTATGAGATAGGGAACTCCTCTTTTGGGAATTTTCGTCCATTGAGAAATTGCCCAATAAAAGTACTACGTACAAAGCAGTGGTAACTCACCAAAGTAGAAAGTGCAGTTACGCTTACCACAATAATAAATTTTAGTACTGCTCCAATTTGGACATGTAAAAGGCTAAGGCTTAAGAGCGCGACAATAGGGTAGTGAATAAGGTAAATCCAATATGAAGCATCGGAAAAGTAACGCCCTGCCTTGCTGGGAGAAGATAAGTAGCGTTGGAACAGTCCGAGTATTCCCCAGAGCATATTCCAAGTAGCGATGGCGGCTGTAAGTTCTTGTACCAGAATGTAAGGGAAAGAGTTAGAGTCATGATAGGAAACAGCCAAGAAAATGAAAAAGGAAGTGGTACCAACAGCAACCTTATCCCAAGGAAAGCTAGTGAGTTGGTAAAGGGTCTTTTGGTTTTTATAAAGAACCCAGCCGAGCAAGAAGGTAGTGAAATAGTAGCTTGATGTTTTGAACGCCAAAGGAGCATCAACCAAAGCCCAAAAAATGTTGAGCCCCGTAGTTATGGCTATGGGAATTGCCATATGACCAGTAGTGTTTTCCGAAAAGAATAAAAATAGGTTGTTTAACTTCAACTGGGTTGAAGATGAGAAGAGCTTGCAATAAATGAGGTTGAGTGAAATAGCGGCTATGTAAAAGGCAATGAGGTAATACAAAAACCAAAGGTGGTATACCCTAGGTGGCCAGAGTAAGCTAAGCACCGACTCAGTGTCATTTGCTCCACTCGATTGTGGGTTTATAATGAGATGGAAAGAAATTCTTAAAATAGGGTAAGTGAGAGGTAAGAACACTGTGAAAGGTAAGGCTATACGGTTGAGCCTGTTCTTGACCATAAAAGAAAACCCTTTCCTTTTGAAGAGAAGCGCTCCAAAAAAGCCTGAAATAAGAAAGAAAAGTGGCATTCTGAACAAGGTTATCAATGATTTGATTATATCGAATAAGAAGAGGCTTTCTGGATCGTGCAAACCTTGAAACCCTTTCACAGGAGTGATCATATAAAAAGTAGCCGCATGAAGCACAATGCCCAGTTGCATCATTATAGCCCTAAGCGTATCAAGTTCATGGAATCTTTTCTGAGTAGAAGGCTCAAGGTTATTATTATTTTCTATAGTAGATTCCATCTTTATAAGGATGTTCTGAGTTTCATATGAGATGACTGATGGTTATCAAAAAAATTTCTTGTGCATCAAGTTAAAAAAGTAAATGACAGGTATGTCACTGGAGTGTGTATGGTAAATCTAAAACAGGGCTTTTCGAACTGCTAACTGTTAAATTTAATAAATGTGAAAGGGCGGGTTATTTATTCATTTGCCACCTATTTCTACGGGAAAAATATCAATGTATAAGTGGAATAGAGCTATCATATCGTTTTGTGTTTAATTAACACGTGTTTTTGTTAAACAAAATAATTAAATGTTGAGTTACACTCAAAAAAAAACTCAATGAAAACTCTTATTACAGTAATTCTCACAGTATGGGTAGCATTGCCCACTTTTGCCCAAGACAATCCTCAAATTATCAAAGTAGAGGTATTTGGTGTAGAAAAATCCAATGAGCTCATTTTCATGGCTTTATATGATAGGGATGAGGCTTTTTTGGAAGTTCCGTTACAAACCATGATAGCTAAAGTAGGAGAGGAAGGCAAAGCCGTGTGGGAGTTGGTGCTTCCTAAGGGTATGTATGCAATCAGTATTTTCCATGATAAGAATAATAATGGAATGCTTGATAAAAACATGCTTGGTATTCCCAAAGAAAAATTCGGTTTTTCTAAAAACCCTCCTTTAGTTTTTGGTCCTCCAAGTTTTAACGATTCTGCTTTCAATGTCCAAAATGGATTAGATACCGTGCAAATTAACCTAAGAGGTTTGTAGGCTGAGGTAGAATTGTATGGAATAGTAAAGTAGCCACTACAATGTTGATATTTTAATTGACCAGAATTGATCTCTGATCAACTATTTCTCTTTTTTTACTGAAAAGGCACATCATTTATTTTTTATTTTTTGTTTAGTTTTTAATGCGAATATGGACTTAGGAGAATTTTTTTTCAACAAACTTCTTCTCCGTATTTATACTTACAAATTGATTAGTATATTTTTTATAGTAGACATGAAATGTTATATTGGGTACACTAATGTCACTAAATAGTGATATTCATAAAAACTCAATATATTTTTGATTTTTATGCATAGAATTGTATTTTATTGGCTTATTTCTACAATCAATTGCATAATATCAAGTGCTTTTTTTTAAAAAAAATAATCGATGTTTGCTTATCTCATCTAATATCTTCATATTTGGGCAATCTTATTACCTAGTAATTAATACTTACTACCTACTTTAACACCATTAATAGTTATACTACCTTTTAATAATTATGAATTGAGTGATTTTTTGCCAAGCAATCCAATTATTATCTGATTTAACTAACTAAAATCACCCACTCTCACCTATCAAATCCTAGTGTTCGCATAAGCGAAAATAAGACTGACTAAAAGATATAATCAAGACCACGATTTAGTATTACTAATTAACTATAAAGAAATTTTCTTATCTGAGAGGGTAAGGGGATAAGGGGTTTTTACGACTCTTAACAACGTAAATCAATTATTTAAACTACAACAGTCACTTATGATGATCAAACGATTACTATTGTTGATGACACTTAGTGTCATTTGGCTGAGCGCTTCTGCACAAGAAAAGACCATTTCCGGAACGGTCATAGCAGAAACCGATCAATCTCCACTCCCGGGTGTTAACGTTTTAGTAAAGGGTACTTCAATTGGTACTATCACCGACATTGATGGTAAGTTTACCCTTGCAGTTCCTGGTACAGCATCTACGCTGGTTTTCTCTTATATTGGTTTTGAATCTCAAGAGGTTGAGTTGGGCTCTACTACATCTTTCAGCATTTCTTTGAAGGATGATGCTAAAGAGCTTACTGAAGTTGTTGTTACAGCTCTTGGTATTGAGAGAGACGAACGTTCTTTGGGTTACGCTGTTACAGAGGTAGGTGGCGAAGATTTGTCAACTGCTCGTGAATCGAACATTGTAAACTCTCTTTCTGGTAGAGTTGCTGGTGTTCAAGTAACAGGAACTCCTACTTTTGGTGGTTCTGCTAATATCAGGATCAGGGGTGTAAATTCTGTTACTCAAGGTAACGGTCCTCTTTTTGTTATCGATGGTACGCCAATCGACAACTCAAACAGAAACAGCTCAAGTACCCAAAGTGGTGCTGGTGGCTACGACTATGGTAACGCTGCGTCAGATATCAACCCAGATGACATCGAATCTATGTCTGTATTAAAGGGTGCGAGTGCAGCTGCTCTTTACGGTTCTCGTGCTGCTAATGGTGTGATTCTGATCACTACTAAAAGTGGTAAAAGTAGAAAAGGTATTGGAGTAAGTTTTAACGGAGGTGTTACTTTCAATCAAGTGTACAACTTGCCTGATTACCAAAATGAATATGGTGGAGGTTACAAGCAAGAATTTGACCTTTACGAAGGTGAGCCAGTAGTTAACTATGCGGCTGATGAAAGCTGGGGACCAAGAATGGATGGTCAAATGGTTCGCCAGTGGTATAGCTGGTATGAAGATGATCCTAACTATGGAAAACAAACTCCATTTGTAGCGCATCCTGATAACATTAAAGATTTCTACGAAACTGGCGTTACTCAAAACTACAACATCTCACTAGATGGAGGTAATGAAAAGAGTTCGTTCCGTATGTCTTATACTTACTTGGATCAAACAGGTACTATTCCAAACTCTTCTCAGAAAAGAAACAATGTTACATTTAGGGGAGATACTAAATTGACAGATAAATTGTCAGCAGGTATTTCTGCTACTTATGTACGTACCGATACATATGGTCGCCCAAGTACTGGTTATGGTGCTGGTGCTGGTAATGTAGTTACTAGCTTCAACCAATGGTTCCAACGTCAGATAGATATGGATCAACTTAAGAACTACAAAACTGCTGATGGTATTGACCGTACTTGGAACATCAAGTCTCCAACTGATTTGGATCCATTGTATTGGGAAAACCCTTATTGGGTATTGAATGAAAGTCCACAGCAAGATTACAGGGAAAGAGTATACGGTAATGCATATCTTGGATATGAAATCATCCCTAATCTTACTGTAAAAGGTATCTTCCGTACTGATTTCTACACTGACCGTAGAGAGGAAAGGGTTGCTCCAAATTCTATCCCATTGGAAATGTACTCTGAAAGTGTACGTAACGTAACAGAGAACAATTTTGAATTTTTGGCTCAGTATAGCAAAGATATCACTCCTGACTTCTCTCTTTCAGCTATGTTTGGTGCAAACCATAGAAATCAGATCTACTATAATAACTCAGCTAATACAGAAGGTGGGTTGAGTGTTCCAGGTTTCTATAACATAGAAGCTTCTATAGATAGACCATCTATCACTGACTACAGAAGTGAAAAAGTGGTTAACAGTATCTATGGTAGTGCAAACTTTGGATGGAGAGACCTTGTGTATGTAGATTTTACAGCTAGAAATGACTGGTCATCTACACTGCCTATCGATAAAAACTCTTATTTCTACCCATCTGTTAGTACTAGTTTCGTATTCTCAGAGCTTTTGCCATCTAACAATATTTTATCTTTCGGTAAAGCAAGAGTTTCATGGGCTAGGGTAGGTAATGATACAGATGCATATAACCTGTACAACGTTTATGGAACAGGTAATAACTACGGTAGTAATCCTGCTTTCTACTTACCAAACACGTTGAACAACGATCAATTGAAACCTGAGCAGACTGACTCATGGGAAGCTGGCTTGGACTTGCGCTTCTTTAACTCTAGGGTTAATCTTGATGCGACTTATTATAGCTCAGTATCGACTGATCAAATTCTCCAACTTGATGTGTCTAACACAAGTGGATACGGTGCTGCATGGGTTAATGCTGGTGAAATGACCAACAAAGGTGTGGAATTGATGTTGAACGTAGTGCCAATAGAAACTGCTAGTGGTTTCAGATGGGATGTTACATTCAACTATGCTAAAAACGTCAACCAAGTAGTTGAATTGGTAAAAGATCCTGAAACTGGTGAGGATATCTTGACAAACTACGTGATTGGCTCTTGGGGACCTTCAATCAATGCAACTGTAGGCGAGAGCTATGGTGTATGGAAGGCTGAGGACTTTGTATACCACGAAAATGGTATGCCAATAGTTGATGATGAAGGGTACTTTGAGTACGAGCCGAACCAACAATTTGATAGCTACTTGCCCGATTGGAGAGGTGGTATGTTGAATAGCTTCAGCTACAAAGGAATTCAATTAAGTGCATTGATAGATATGCAAAAAGGTGGAACCGTATATTCTGTATCTAACCGTTATGGGGATTACTCTGGAATGTTCACTTCTACTGTAGGAAACAATGATAAAGGAAACCCACAAAGGGATCCAGTTGATGAAGGTGGTGGAGTTCGTGCAAATGGTGTATTTGCAGATGGTACTCCTAACACTGAGTATTTATCGGCTCAGGCATACTGGAAATGGAACAGGAATATTAGAGGTGGTAACTATATCTATGATGCTAGTTTTGTGAAATTGAGAGAAATCAAAATAGGTTACTCTTTGCCTAGCTCTTTGACTAGCAAAACTCCATTTAAAGGTGTGACCGTATCTTTTGTAGGAAGAAACTTGGCTATCTTAAGCAAGAATGCTCCTAACATCGATCCAGAGTCTGCATATGGTTCAGGTAACATCCAAGGATTTGAGAATGGGCAACACCCAACTTCTCGTTCTATGGGCTTTAACTTGAACTTCAAGCTTTAAGATAACAAGGACTTATGGTAGCTAGGATTTTCCTAGTTACCATGCCCTAATCTTTCAAACATCTTTTTTTGAAATTTTAAAAGTGTATATAATGAGAAAAAATATATTAAAACCCATTCTCTCAGCTTTACTAATAGTATCTGTCCTAGGGGCTTGTACTAGCGAGTTTGAGGAGATGAATATTGATCCAAACAGTGCGTCTTCAGTACCTACAGCTTACTTAATGACACAAGCTCAGAGGTCTGCAATAGATGAAATTGATGGTAGCTTGAGTCCATTTATGGCTGCACTTTATTGCCAGCACTGGTCACAAACGCAGTACACAAGTACTAGTCGTTATGAAACGGAAATTAGAAGCTTCAATTCTTTCTACTATAGCTCTCTAGCTGATTTTGAAGAGATCATCCGTTTGAATACTGATGAAGCAACAAAATTAGAAATGCAATCATCTGGACCAAACCACAACCAAATTGCTGTGGCAAGGATCATGAAAGCATATGAGTTCCAAAATATCACCGATACTTGGGGTGATGTTCCTTATTCTGAGGCATTGCAAGGTCGTGGCGATTTTACTCCAGCTTATGATACTCAAAAGGATATCTATACAGACCTAGTGAAAGAAGTGAAAGAAGCGGTAGCTCAAATTGAAGTAGGTGAACCAATAGCAGGCGATATCATCTTTGAAGGTGATATGGCTATGTGGAAGAAGTTTGGAAATGCCTTGTTGATGAGAATGGGTCTTAGAATGTCTGAAGTAGATGCAGCAGCAGCAAAAGCTGCTATTGAAGCTGGTATGGCAGGAGCTATTTCTAGTAACGATGACAATGCTTTATTCCCATACTTGGCAGATGCTAATAACTGGAACCCTATCTACGATCACTTCGTTGAGCGTACTGACTATGCTATCAGTGACATAATGGTGGATGTGATGAAAGGGTTAAGTGATCCTAGGTTGGATGTGTATGCAGACCCAAATGATGCTGGAGAAATCGTTGGTATGCCATATGGTGTAAGTGATGATATTGCAGGTTCTATTACAAACGCATCAATTTCATTCCCTGGTGCAGCTGTGCGTGGCGCTGAGTCTAAAGGCTTGATCATGACATATGCTGAAGTATTGTTCATCAAAGCTGAGGCTGCTGCAAGAGGTATGATAGCTGGAGATCCTAAGGCCCTATATGAAGAAGCAATTGCTGCTTCTTTCGACCAATGGGGTGTAGACATGCCTGCAGGTTACCTTACTCAAGCGGATGTTGCTTATGATGCAGCTAACCCTGTTGAGTCTATAATCAACCAAAAGTGGATTGCTTTGTATATGCAAGGTATGGAAGGATGGTCTGATTTCAGAAGAACTGGCTACCCTGAATTATCTCCTGCTCCTGCTGCTGCTGCTGGCAGATCTATTCCTAACAGAAGAGCTTATACTAACGACGAGTATAGCTTGAACGAAGAGAATGTAGTAGCAGCTGTTGCAAGACAAGGTGCTGACGATATGGCTACCAAAATGTGGTGGCAAAAATAAACTAATCATTCTTGATTAGTTAAAAAATTATACTCAGAGCTCATAATCTCTTAGCTCTGAGTTGCATTACAATAATTGTAATCTGTTTCAGTGGAATCCCCTGCAATATTTTATTGTAGGGGATTTTTTTTGTTACATGATATATGAGAGGAGAGTAGGAAAATTATGCTTTTTTAAGGAGTAGGATAAAAATAATCAGTGATAAACGTTCTTAAGTAGTGGATGAAAAAAGCTTTGTTAAGCTGGATTCTTCGGAGAAATAAGGGGGGCTGAAGTCTTGAACATGAGCACGGCTGTGCTGTTAAAGCAACATAGGAGCATGCGTAGCAGCAGAGACGCCATTTGGACAGGTGGGGAAGGTGTCTAGGTATCTTACAGGATAAGAACAAAAAAAGTATCCATGTTAAAGATTTACTAAAAAGGTAAGAAACAAAAAAGGTCTGAAGAAAAACTCCTCCAGACCTAATCGTCAACTTAATTGATTTATAGAAAGTCTATTGTTACTCTACATTATAAACCTGCTCTTTTACATCGTTTCCACTGCTTATGCGGATAGTGTAACGTCCTTTGTTCAAGGTGCTCATGTCAAATACATTACTAAAGTTTTCAGCACTTACAGATTTGCTATAAAGCGCTTTCCCTTCATCGTTTAAGATCGAAAGCCTCACTGGGCTAGTAGCATGTTGGAATGCAACTCTTACTTTGTTGTTTAAAGCTTTTTGAGGCAAGAAAGCTGAGTAGTTGCTTTTTGTTTCGCTACCCACGTTCACACGGTGGATAGTAGTGTAATCAGCAGCAACTATTTTTACTACATACTCACCGTTTCCAACTTTGCTCATATCATAGTTCCTTTTTTGGAGAGCTTTGTTGTTGTTTACATCGGTAAATATCAAGTTCATTTCCTTGTCGTATATTTTTACAGTAACTCTCGCTGCATTGCTTTGCTCATAAGCTACACGGATTTTTTGAGAGTTATTCACAGCATATATGCTATAGGCGAAGTCTGAAGTAGCGCGAATGCTAGAATGTACCTTACCATCTACAGGGCTGGCAACAGCCATACCTGACATTAAAAACATAGCAACTACTAAAGCTTTGATGGCAGATAATGACAAATTTTTCATGGCGATAATTATGTTTAAAGTGTGTTTTATTTAAATAATTGATAAAAAGGATGTTGTGAAATTCTTAATTTGTTACTCTTGCTTTTATAACGTGCAATTATCTTATAGGTTGCGTATAATTCAAAATATTATTCTATAATTATTTGAATTAACATTTAATTAATTTTAGATAAAATGATATAAAACCAATATAACAAAGGTGGTGTATTTAAAATAATATCGACTGAATTGATGAATTGATAAAAATATCAGCCAGAAATTATAAATAATAAAATTTGTGTGTTTTTGAAATTTCTTTTTTAGCAAAAGAAAACCCGCCCTTCGAGCGGGTTTTAGTCTTATCAAACGGGAAAACGAGAGTTTATATTCAGTTATTATTATTTCAAAGTGTATTCTTGTGTGGTGGTTTGTCCATCGCTGCTCATAGTCACTGTATAAGTACCAGACTTAAGCGTAGAAAGGTTGAATACACTGCTAAAGTTTTGTTCTTTCATTGTCTTGCTATAGATGCTTTTTCCATCCTTGTTTGTAACAGAAACATATACAGGTTTTGATGCATGCTGGTAAGCAATCCTTAACTTGTTGTTGGTAAGTTCTGGAGACAAGTAGCCTGAAAAAGGCATCGCTTCTTTTTTGCCTACATTCAGCCTGTGGACTGTAGTATAATCAGCAGCTACAATTTTTACGATATACTCTCCATTGCCCAAAGCACTCATATCGTAATTTCTTTTCATGTAGTTCAAATCTTTTTGAATATCATTATAAAGGAGGTTCATCTTGTTGTCAAATATTTTCACAGAAACCTTTCCCTTGCCATATTTTTCGTAGGCAACTCTTATTTTATTTGAGTTCAAAATTGGATATATGCTATAAGCAAATTTAGAAGTGGCTTTTATTTTTTCACCATCTTTTCCTTTTATAGGATTAGCCATTGTGAAAGAGGTCATCAAGATGGTAATGGCGATAAATAAGGCTTTTACAGAATTAACAGCAGTTGAGTTCATATCGGTGTAATAAGTTTTTTAAATAATTAATTTGACGAGAACCCTAGTTTCAATACAAGTGCCAAAAGAGTTAAAGTATTGATAATTAATCATATACAGTTAATAGTGCTATTTTGACCCTCACATTAAGTGTACGAAAATGTTCACTTGTGTATAAGGTCGGACGATCTTTTGCAATTGCCAAAGCAGTTTTGTTTCCTTCCATAGCCCAATTAGGGGGAGGCTTTAAGAAGGGAATAATAAAGGGGAGGTGTATCAATAGGTTTAAACAAGTATAAAATGGTATTATTTCAATATATTGTATTTAGTACCTGTTTTAGTGTCCGCAGGCGGGAAATAGGTCAAAATAAGGTGAGTCTGGGATTAGCGGATTATTATATAGATTGTGAAGGTAATAGTTGTTCCGTATTTGAACCCGTATAGAATTGAGCTTGGGAAGAATTTTACGTAAGCCTTATATATAAGAGTAGCTCCCTTATCTTTTCCATGGTTTTTAAGTATTTTCCACTTACACCTTATATAGAAGGTGTTTCAAGCCATACTTTGGATAGTCTTTGTATATGTCTCTAGCACTATCGAACCTGGCTTTTGAATAAGGTCTCAAATCAATTAAGAAGTAAATAGTAGAAGTGTAACTTATACTTCTACTATTTACTTCTATTTTTTTTCTTTCGATTATTAGACTAAATTCGCTCAAATTCAACCTATTTATAACGAAATAGCATCCCACACATATGAGTGCTAGAATTATCACATTTGCGACACAAAAAGGAGGGGCTGGGAAAAGTACATTGTTAATGCTTACTGCTGCTGCTTTTCATAACAGAACCAATAAGAAGGTTTTGGTAATTGACTGCGATCCGCAGAAGTCGGTAAAGGATATGTACCAACACGATGAGAGTGAATTTTCTTATGATGTGATCGCTTACAACTGGAAAAAACCTCGTCCAGAGGTCAATTTTCAAAAAACATTGGCCATAGCCGAAAAAAAATATGACCTTATCTTCATTGATGCTCCGGGTAAAGTAGAGGGCAAGGAGGTTTATTTCAGTATTTTGATTTCCGATATAGTTATGGTGCCTGTGGTGGGGAGTATTTTGGACTTGAAGGCTACGGTCAACTTCCTGAAAACTTTGCCAACTATCCGAGAGATAAAGGAAAATGAAGGATTTGTACTAAATGTGTTCGGAATAGTAAACAAAAAGGACAATACAGTAGAGTACCATGACTTAGAGCAACTGAATGGAATAGGGGGGCTACAGCTTTTCGATTCATATATTTCCAACTTGGCTAGGTACAAAAGAGGTATTTCCACTGTGAACGACATCACAAACCAATATGATGAGAATGATGAGTTCAACCAGTATTATGAGGAGTTTAAGCGCAAGTGCTTGGTATAGATAGCAGTTAGTACGAGGCAAGCCTTTAGAAATACATGTTCTTGATGATATTAAACCAATGAGGAGGTGATAATTTTCCTACTTGCGAAATAGACATAAAAACTTTAGTTTTCTTCTTATATTAATACGAAGGTGTACGTAGGAAATGAAAAATAGAAACAGAGAAGATCATGAGCAACAAAAAATCAAAGTCGGATTTAATATTCGAAGCACTAAAGAAAAACGAAAGTAGGGGAAATAAAGCTGATTTGGGCTCGGAGCAATTGCTCAATTTTACCAACTTAGATATTGACTCCATAAAGCCAAAAAAAACTCAAGTAGAATATGCTTCGGTAAAGATAAAAGTAGAGCTTTTTGAGCGAATAAAATTAATAGCAGAGTCGTACGGAATTAAGCAACCAGGAAAGTTTATAAGCCTGATTTTAGAGTCCTATTTGAAGCAGGCAGAGGGCGATGAAAATGAATAAGGCTGAAGAAAGAAGAGAGGTCCTGAATTATGTAGGTTTTAAGCATTGATTTTGTTTTAAGCCTATTTTAATTGAGAAAAGTAGCATAAATTGCATTCGAAAAATAGACCATACCTTAACCATCATAAATAACTACCAAATTTATAGCTGCTCAAATGTATTGAAGTGATTTTATTGTCCAAAAGCGTTCGTGAATTCGAATGTTTTTCTGGATTTTTCTAAATGTAATATTAGCTTTAAAGCAGTTCATATTTTAAATATTTCAACAATGCTAAGGGAGAGTTTCCAACAAAAGAGAGAGTTAAAGGCCAGAGATATAAAGGGCGACCTAGTGGTTATAGGAGGCGGTATGTCCGGTATTTGCTGTGCAATTACGGCAGCTCGCGCTGGCATTAGGGTAGTACTTATCCACGATAGGCCTGTGCTAGGAGGCAATGCCTCTAGCGAGGTGAGGCTTTGGGTACAAGGAGCTACCACCCATATGAGCAATAACAATAGGTGGGCAAGAGAAGGTGGGGTGATCAATGAAATTTTGGTCGAGAATCATTTCAGAAACTCAGATGGGAATAGCATTATCTTCGATACTATTTTGCTTGAAAAAGTACTGGCTGAGACCAATATTACCCTGCTGCTTAATACTTCGGTATATGAATTGAAAAAAGATGGGGAGGATAAGATTAAGTCTTTAAAAGCTTTTTGTGGGCAGAATGCCACTTTTTATAAGATCGATGCTTCTTTTTATTGCGATTCGTCAGGCGATGGAATAGTTGCCTACCTTTCTGGGGCATCTTTTAGGATGGGCGCCGAGCCAAAAGAAGAGTTTGATGAAGATTTTGCTCCAGATGCTTCGTTTGGTGAGCTTCCAGGACACAGTATATATTTCTATACTAGAAAAACATCAAAGCCGACCACTTTTGTTGCCCCAGCTTTTGCAAATAAAAATATAGATAAAATACCTCGTTTTAAGAGTTTTGACATCAATGAGAAGGGTTTCAAGCTTTGGTGGATAGAATACGGGGGAAGGCTCGATGCCGTTCAAGATACCGAAACCATTAAGTGGGAACTTTGGAAGATCGTGTTTGGGGTTTGGGATTATATCAAAAATTCGGGAAAATATCCTGAAGCAGAATGCCTTACGCTCGACTGGGTAGGGTCTATTTCTGGAAAAATGGAAAGTCGTAGGTTTGAAGGTTTGTATATGCTTAACCAGCATGATATCATCAACCAAACTAATTTTCCCGATGCTGTTTCTTATGGGGGATGGCCGATAGACCTGCACCCATCAGATGGGATTTACAGTAATTCTCCCAAATATTGTCAGTGGCATTCTGCTGGTCTATATCAAATCCCTTACCGTAGTTTGGTGAGCAAAGACATTAAAAACTTGTTTTTGGCAGGACGTATCATAAGTGCAACGCATGTAGCATCTAGCTCGATAAGAGTGATGGGAACTTGCTCGCAAAATGCCCAAGTAGTAGGAATGGCCGCTGCACTTTGCAAGAAAAACAATGCGATGCCGCATGATTTTGTAGGAGGGCCTAACTTGAAGCGTTTACAAAAAGAACTTGTAAAAACAGGTCAATACATTCCCGGACTTCAGTTGGGCGACACGCTCGATTTATGTGCTAATTGTGATATTACAGCATCTAGCAGTTTAGCGTTGGCAGAGCTTCCTGCCGATGGCCCTTGGCTCAAGCTCGATCGTTCAGTCATTCAAATGATTCCTTTTGATAAAGGCAGTTCGCCAAGTTTTACGGTAACTGTAAAGGCTGCGAAAAAATGTGAATTAGAAGTACAGCTACGCCAGAGTGAAAAAGCATTGAACTTCACACCTGAAATCACGCTAGAAGTACAGTCGGTTGAGTTGGAAGCTGGTGAGACTGAGGTCAGTGTCAATTTTATGACTACCCTCACAAAAACAGGCTACATTTATATTTGCTTTGCCAAAAATGAGGACGTAGAGGTCAGGTGCTCTAATCAAAGAGTTACAGGTTTGCTCACACTTTTTGGTCAGGAAAAAAATGAAACGCAAGGTGGGCTGATCAAGAGTGATAGAATAGGGGACTTTGAGTTTTGGAGTCCAAAAAGGAGACCAGCAGGGCAAAATTTAGCTTTTGAAATAAAACCTGCTTTGAAAGTTTTTGCGGCAGGAGAAATGAGAAACGGAATAACGCGCCCCGCAATTATGCCTAATGCATGGGTTGCCGACCTAAAAGACAAACAGCCAGAGCTACACCTCAAGTGGGAAGAACCACAAACTATCCGGAAGATTAGGATGGCTTTCGACACGGATTTCGACCACCCAATGGAGTCGGTTTTGGTAAGTCACCCAGCCAATATCTCTCCTTTTGTGATTAGGAATTACCAAATTCTGAACGATAGGGAAGAGATTATTTATGAGAAAAAAGGAAATTACCAGACAAGGAATATCCTGAATTTTATGGATAGCCCACTGGTTACAAAAGAAATAACAATACGTTTTGAGCATCCATCGGAAAATATACCTGCCGCTGTTTTTGAGATCAGGTGTTATGAAAACTAGCATCGAGTAAGTGAGAAATAGGGTTTTGTTTTTCAGCTTTCTTCACGCTAGCACAGCTTGGTGCTTCTTTTCGATAAAAATGAATGGATGATTTCTATAGTAATACCTATTTATAATGAGGAAGAAGTCCTCCACCAGCTCTACGAACGAGTAACGGCAGCTAGCCCAAGTTGGAAGGAGGATTATGAGCTGTTATTGGTTAACGATGGCTCAGTAGATGCATCGTTGGAGATTATGCAGGGCTTGGTAAAAAAGGATAGCAGGGTGAAGGTGATCCAGCTTTCCCGAAACTTTGGTCACCAAGCGGCAATTTCTGCAGGAATTAAGTCTGCCGCAGGAGATGTAGTGGTGATTATGGATGGAGACCTCCAAGATCCTCCCGAAGAACTCCACCGGTTTTTGGACAAATGGCGTGAGGGCTACGATGTGGTATATGCCATTCGCACCAAGCGAAAAGAGAATATATTTAAGAAGACAGCCTACTTTTTCTTCTATCGTCTGCTAGGTTTCATTAGCGAAATTCCCATCCCACTCGATAGCGGGGACTTCTGTGTAATGGATAAAAAGGTGGTAAAAGCACTCAACAACGAACTTCCCGAGAATATCCGATTTGTTCGCGGTTTGAGGGCTTACGCTGGTTTCAAACAAATAGGAGTCGTTTACGAACGCAACAAGCGAGCTGCCGGAGAGGCAAAATATACATTCAAACAGCTAATGAAACTTGCTCTGGATGGCATTTTTGGCTTTTCTACCTTCCCTCTCCGAGTCGCAACTTATCTAGGTTTTATCATTGCCATTCCTTCTTTTTTAATAGGTGTGTTCTTCGTGGTGCACAGGCTTATTGGCTTTAAAATATTAGGCTATTCCCCAAGTGATACGCCCGGTTTGGCAACGTTAGCCGTGGGCATGTTTTGCCTGAGCGGGGTAATGCTCATTATCTTGGGGATTTTGGGAGAGTATGTGGGAAGAATCTACATCGAAGTAAAAAAAAGACCTTTTTATATAGTAGAAGATATTTTCACAGGGAAACCTCCTTCTAAAGAAAAAGAATAGATATGCTCCAAAACCAAAAACTAACTTTTCGGCTTTGGTTTTGGTTTGACTTTTTTCTCATCTTCTATTTCCATCCTTGTTTTCTTATCTGTTATCCAGAATTTCTCAGGGCGCTCTTTGTACCTTAGTCTAAACCCTTTGAGCCTAGTTTCGGGTTCTAGCATCAAGTGCGTTGGCGTGAATTTAGCATTAGGGGCTTTTCGTGCCGAAATGCTTAGCAGTTGACTGGAATCGGCAAAAGTCATGAGCATATTGGCACATTCTATTTTGTTCATTCCCATCAATAAACTGTCTCCTTGCAAGCTAAAATACAGCGTTTGGCTATTTCCATTTACATATAGCCAATCCAAATCTTTACCTTTCACCTTGGCTGTAATCTCTCTTCCTTTTATCTGATTGTAGTTTTTTAAAGTATCCTGCTGGATAACAAAAGCATTTTTCTCAAGGAAAAGTGAATCGATTGTCTGGTTAGCTATATAAGCAACTATTTTTTCAGCTTTTATCTGGTTAAACCCATTCCATATTACTGGGTCTTGGAACAGCGTAAGGGTAGAGTCGTTGTAGTCATATACCAGCGAGTCGCAGATGCCTTGCATTTCATTGCTGTAAATTTTTACATTGGCATAGGCATGCAATTGCCTGATATTATTGATAGTATCATTGATTGTTAAGAGCGTATCAGCCGCAAGAAATAAGGAATCGGTAGTACCAAACGGTCGCTTCATGTAGGGATAACCATATACTTTGGAGTTGCTGTATTCTTGTTGGTAACGTAGCTCGTCCCCATAAACCGTGGCAAATTCTTGCTTGCTATACAGCTCCACATTTCCCGAAACAATGTTATAGTCCGTTAGCTTATCTCGCTTCAAGAGGTCACCTTTTAGGGAATAATCTTTCGAATCTACGGTGGTATTACCCTCAAAAGTGGTCTTTTCGGTTACGGTGTTGTATTTTCCTTTGGAAGCTTTCAGCACGCCGTCGGGCGAGGTGATCGTTGTAAACCCTTCAAAAAAAGCATCTTTGGTTACGGTAAAATACCGCAAAGAATCTGTTTCTAGCCGTTGCCCCTTGTCCCTGTCCACCATCACCACATCGGTTTTAAATGCGATCATTTCTTGGTTAGGTCGGTAATATCCCTTTTTACTACTAAGGTTCATCTCGTCGGTCACCAAGTTTCCCCCGGTTAGGTAGTAGGCATTCCCCGAGTTCATATCGTAGTAGAGGTGTTGGGTTTTTAAGGTGTTGGCACTATCTACCAATACCACATTGCCTCGTAGTTCGGCTATGCCCGAGGTAGAGGTATAAAACAACGTATCGGCAGTTACCCGCTTTTGTGGATTTTCCTCGATGATTACATTGCCATACGCCGCCATATCTTCGGTTTCGGGGTTTTGCGTAGCGAGGTCACAATACAGCATGGTGGAATCGCGCTTAAATACAACCCTAGGAGCACCTGCGCCAGGTTTTACATACCTTAATCCGTCTTTGAAAAATATACTGCCAGCCTTTATTAGCTCCACTTTCGTATCATCTGACTCTCCCTTTTTTGGCTTGCCCTTATCGTCTTGGGCAATTAAAACAGAGGAGGCGAAAAACATCGCCATAAGACCGATAAAAGCTACTACTTGTATGTGTGTCCTGAACATTGATAAAGTCTTGTTTTTAAGCATTTCTTGGAGCGAACTCAAAAATGATTCTCCAATTTAGTTAACGCTTCTTCAAAAAATACCTTCAAATTTAGACACTTATTACTTTCCTAAAGTCAAAAATTAATTTATATATGGTTAAAAAAAGATAAAAAAGCTTTTCGAGAAGAATGATAACACTTTTTAAACGATTTATTCAGAAGGAAAACCTAGTGGGGCGAAATGAAAAAATATTGCTGGCAGTGAGCGGCGGTATAGATTCTATGGTAATGCTCGATTTGTTTGAGAAAAGTGGCCATGATTTTGGTATAGCCCACATGAATTTCGGACTGAGAGGCGAGGTTTCCGATGAGGACGAACTGTTTGTGCAAACAGTGAGCCAACGATGTAGAAAGGTATTTTTTACTAAAAAAGTAGCTACAGAAAGCTATGCCAAGGAAAAGGGTATTTCCACCCAAATGGCTGCCCGTGAGCTGCGCTATGCTTGGTTTGATGGCCTCATGGAGCAAGAAGGCTATGATCTATTGGCAACAGCCCACCACCTCAACGATTCGGTGGAAACTGTGCTTTTGAACCTGGGAAGGGGAACGGGCATAGCTGGTATGAAAGGGATTTTGCCCCAAAAAGGGAAAACTATCCGTCCTTTGCTATTTGCCACCCGAATGCAGATAGAAGGCTACGCAAAGGAAAACAATATTACTTGGCGGGAAGATGCTTCCAATGCATCCATTAAGTACGACCGCAACTTGGTCAGGCACAAGGTGGTACCTGTTATGAGGCAGCTCAACCCCTCTTTTGAACAAGTAATGGGGGAGAATATCGAAAAGCTCCGAGGGGTCGAGTCATTGTTTGGAGAATATGTAGAGTTGCTGAGAGAGAAGCTGGTAAGTACTGAAAATGATATGGAAAACCTTTCCATCGAACTGTTACTTGCCCAAAAAGAACCTAAAGTGTTGTTGTATTATTTGCTAAAGGAAAAGGGCTTCAACTTTAGGCAAATGGATGATGTGTTTGAGGCCTTGGAGAGCGGTTCGGGCAAGATGATACTGAGCCAAAGCCATCGCCTTTTGGTAGATAGGGAAGAACTGAAAATAGAAGGATTGGGGCAAAAAGAACAGGGTGAAATCAGGATAAGTCCAGAAGAAACCGCATGTACAACTGACGGACTTAGTTTTTCTTTCAAAAAAGTGGAGATGCAAAAATTGGAGGGTATTCCCCGCGACCCGAACATAGCTGCTTTGGATGTTCAGAAAATAACCTTTCCCCTAACCTTACGAACTTGGCAGGAAGGAGATTGGTTTGTTCCCCTCGGCATGAAAGGCAAGAAAAAGCTCAGTGATTTTCTGATAGACCAAAAAGTAGATCGCTTCCAAAAGGAAAAAGTAAAGGTGCTTTGCTCGGCCACAGGCGAAGTTATATGGGTAGTGGGCAGGAGGATTAGTGAAAAATTTAAGTTGACCAAAAGTTCTAACCATATTTTGTTGGTAGAAGTAACAAAAAACTAGTGCCGAGCAATTGTTTTTTGCCCAAGCACTCGTATAATTGGGTTCGGCTGGGCTATTTTGCTTCAAATAATATTGAAACTAATCATATGAAATTCTTCAACCCCTTCAAGAAAACCTATTCCAACGATGACAAAGCCATGTTTCGGTTTTTGCTGAAAAATGTCTTGTTCGAAAAACTGGAGCCAGGTGAACTTGCCGAGTTTTTGCCCTATATCCATGAGCGTACCTATAAAAAGGACGAGGTGATCTTTTTTAGGGGAGACCCTAGCCAAGCTTTGTACATCATCCATGAAGGAGAAGTGGGGCTCAACCTCGATATAGAGGATAATTTTGAAGAACTTGTGAGATTAGGGTCTACCCAAAGCTTTGGAGAAAATGCTCTTTTAGAATCAAAAAACAGGATTTACAATGCGGTTTGTACTTCCGACAAAAGCAATATTTATGTAATAGCCTCCACCAACATCCAAGAAATATTTGACCGCAACGTGGACGTACAGGCAAAGATAATGACCGCCTTGGCAGAGTACTACAACAAATACACCGTGAATCTCTTCAGGGCTTACCAAGAATCATTCGGCTTCTTTGATATGGGCAGGGCATTTATGAAGGGGTAGGGGGTAACTATTCTATTTCCCAATTATGTCCTGTACCTCCTTACTTGTCACAATTGACTCGTTGGTAAAGGATCGTAACCTTCTGGGTTTTTCAAGGAGAAATGGTTCGGTTCTTCTTTAGGGAATGAAGGTTCTAAGTTCGGTTGTGCTATTCCTACTTTGTCCAACCGATAGCTCTTTGGTACTCACAATTCCAAAGAGCTACTGTAGTGATAGGGATTTTAAAAGCCTCTACCTACCGGTCGATTATATGGCTTTTATGGTTGTATTAAAGTGAAATAGTGTTTTGCTAGTTTGCCTTCGTCTTCTTTGGAGATAGGTGGGACTTGTATCCGCTGAGATGTTAGATGGAGCATTGTATCTGATTGATCAGCGATTTGATATTTTGTATTTTCTCCAAGAATAGTTGTGATGAGTTCATT
The DNA here is from genome assembly GCA_034044135.1 of Flammeovirgaceae bacterium SG7u.111. NCBI lineage: Bacteria > Pseudomonadati > Bacteroidota > Cytophagia > Cytophagales > Flammeovirgaceae > Flammeovirgaceae bacterium SG7u.111. Next base: position 1,561,338 of record CP139021.1, read on the forward strand.
AGTACTTTGTCGGTATTTGCCTTTATATTTTTGGGTTGGAATCTCGGCCGTAAGGGATGAACTTTGTTCGGCACTGTCTTTCAATACCGTTACATTGTATTGGTTTTGTTGGATTTTCACAGTGTAATTACCTTTCTCTGTAAAAGACCAGGTGGTTTTGCTAAAGGGTATTTGTGTTTCCCCTCTTATGTTATCAGTAATGAAAACGACAGAATCAAGTCTCCATTCCCCAACTAAAGTGGAGAGTGAAGTAGTGGGTTCTTCTTCTTGTATTTGTACATATTCATACACTGAGTCATCTGGTTTTTTCTTATTACAGCTGACCATTAATAGGATCATTAAAAATAAACTAGGTACTTGCTTGATAGTTAGTAGATTTTCTTTAATATGTGCCATGTTTTTGAGTTAAACTATGTTGTTTTTTAGGGCTAAGTAATTGTGCAAATATAAAGATAAACTGATTTCCCTTAGAGATAGGTCGTCAAAGTTCATCTCGTTTTTTATTCCCGAAAAGTATCAGGAGTACTGGTACTTATTCGAATAGTTTTTTAATCTGCAAATTTTCTGCTACATCAATTGCTGTTTTGCCGTTTTTTGCTTTTATCGTTGAATCCGCTCCCAAATCAATCAGTAGTTTTACGGTTTCAGCATATCCAAATTCGGAAGCCATATGCAGAGGTGTATAGCCACTATTTGTTATTTTATTTATTTCAGCACCATTAGATATCAAGTAACTGGCTACTGTTGTTTGTCCATGAGTTGCGGCTGCATGTAATAAGGTATATCCATAAAACCTGCTCGCATTCACATCCAATCCTAAATCAACAAGTTCCTGCACGATTTCAAGATGCCCCATTGTATCTTACCATTTTTATGTCTGCTCCAGATTTGATAAGATATTTTAGGATTTCAATATTGCCATTTGCTGCAGCTACGAAAAGGGGTGTTTTGCCAATATTATCGGCTTTGTTGACATTTGCGCCTGAACCAATCAATTGTTTCACTATACTAAAATAACCTTGTTCTGCTGCCTTATAAAGAGGAGTTATTCCACTATTTGTTACTTTATTCACATCTGCCCCAGCGGCAATAAGCAAGCGTGCAATTTCCAAATCCTTTAGAAGCAAAGCCGTATAAAGCGGGGTGCTTCCATTATAGGTCGCTTTGTTTATATCTGCCCCTGCCGCAATAAGAAACTTAACTAATTCTTTATTACCCATCAGGGATGCTAACCACAGCGTGGTTTCGTGTTTCAACGTCGTGCTATTAGGATCTACACCGGCAGCCATAAGTAGCTTGGCAATTTCTACTTGCTTGTGGTGTATTGTTTGATGTAAAAGTGCCTCCCCAAATACCATTTTATTCGGGTCAGCGCCAGCATCAAGAAAAAGCTTCACGGCTCCTGCCTTTTCATTTATTACTGCCCAATACAGTGGTGTTCTTCCATATTTATCCTCTTCTTTATTAACATCATAACCTGCTTCAATTAATTGTTTTATGATATCAAACCGACCTTCATCTAATGCAATAGAAAGCAACATGTCATCCTTGTTTTCATCTGTTTGGTGAGCGCCTGCGGCAGTCAATAACTCAGTGATCGAGGTATTCTTTTTTGAGCTGGCCAAATCCAAAGCCGATTCTCCATGAGCAGTTAACACATTAATAGCTGCTTTTGCAGTAAGTAGTTGTTTTACCACTTCCTCCTGATTTTTGTAAATAGCAGTGTACAATGGGGTTTCTCCTCTTGTATTCTGTGCATTTAACTCGGCTCCAGAATCAATGAGAAGATTTACTACTTCTGTATTTCCAGCTTTAGATGCTAAATAAAGCGGTGTTTCACCTTGATTAGTCCTGCTGTTTATGCTGGCTCCGGCAGCAATTAGTATTTCAACAATTGCTACATGTCCTTTAAGCGAAGCTTCGTGCAAGGCGGTTTTTCCATCGGAACTTAATAGGTTAATATCGGCCCCTAAACCCAGCAACAGTTTTACCATATCCGTATGCCCTGAGTTTGATGCCATTGATAGTGCTGTTTTTCGGTAAATATCTGTATCGTTGATATCTGCACCAGCCGCAAGTAGTAGTTTAAGGATTTCGATACGGTTGGCTTGCGCTGCCCCATGGATAGGTTTGGTCCCTCCTTTGGCCACAGCAGAGACCTCTGCTCCTGAGCTAATAAGAAGTTTTACTATTTCTAGATGTCCTTTGTAACATGAAAATAAAAGGGGGGTAAATCCTTTATTACTCCTTGTATTTACCTTTGCTCCTGAGGCAATCAGTTGTTTCACCAAATCCAAGTGTCCCTTATCGGATGCTATTAAAAGTGGAGTATTGCCTTTTTCATTTGTTAAATTCACGTCGGCTCCTTTGCTTATTAGGTATTGCGCTACTGCCCAACGTTCTTCTTCTGTAGCGGTATATAAGGGGGATTCTCCCTTGGTGTTATACTGGTTTATATGAGCACCCGAACGAATGAGTGACTTTACTATATCTAAATGTCCGTAATGTGAAGCCCAAAAAAGAGCTGTCTGTCCATCAGTATCTATTTTATTCAGATCGGACTCTTTCTTGATGATCTTTTTTGTTTTTTTACTGTCAGGACTTTCTTTTTTAATATGGTTTATCAACTGAAAATAGGTAGAATCCTGCCCAAGACTGGTTGTACAGAAGTAAAATAAAATAAAAAGGGTTGAGAGGGTGCTTTTCATGTATTGACTGATTGGATTCATTACAAAATTTGGTATGAAATGGTTAATTATTCCAGAAGGTTTTTTTTAATCTCTCCATTTTCTGCCTTGTCAAGTGCTGTTTTACCATTTTTGTCTTTTATATTGGACTTAGTTCCTAAGGAAAGAAGGTGTTCAACAATTTCTTTATGACCTCTAGGCTCGGTGGAGAGGTATGGCACCTTTGTTATCTATGATATTAGGATTTGCCCCTGTCTCAATTAGGAGTTTTACTATTGTTAAGTATCCTCTACCAGCTGCTTGGAATAGGGGTGTTTTTTCTTTTAAATTAGGCTTGTTGACATCAGCTTCAGCGCCTGAAGTCAGCAATTGCTTTACAATGCTTGTATGGCCATTAATGGATATCAAAAGAAGAGGGGTCATGCCTTTAGCGTCTTTATAGGTAAAATGGGCTCTTTTTTAATCAAACTATTTATGATTTTAGAATCGGGGAATTCTTTTGTGCTTTCATTTATCAATTGACTATCAATTTCCTCTTGTCCAAAACTGTAGAAGTAAATAAGAATTGGTTCTTTATGAATTTACTTGAAACTGGTATTTTGCAAATACAAAGTAAATCATCTTGATGAAGTTGTCTTTAGACCGAAACCCTCTAGCAACCCGTTTAATGATTTGAATTTTAGAATTGAGCCCCTCTAAGATACCGTTATTAATCTTAGATTGAGCGTATTGAACAATTCCATCAAAATGGCTTTTAATCGATTTAGTGATCGGATTGGTTTCCATGGTTTCCTGGGCGAGGTCCATAATGAAGCACAGTTGGGCTTTTAGCTCTTGAAATTGATCTTTCCGATAAAAAGTACCTATCCTTTCCATTGATAGTTCAATTTGAGCTTGAAAGCAATAAGCCTTTTCCCCAAGTCGATCTAGATGTTTGTAGAGAAGTTTGATCACATGCCATTTGTCAAAAGTAACCTTAGCCTGTGGAAAACACTGTTTGGCCCCCTTGATGAAGGCAGGGGACATATCAATGGAAATTTCTTCTACTGCTTCTGGATAGGGATGATCTTGCTTAAATCGGGCAACACATTCAGAAGATCTACCTTCGTAACTACCGAGTAGTTGCCAAGTATCTAGATCAAAAAAGCTGGTGATGTATCCATGTCCCTTACGGGTAGGGGTTTCATCATAAGCAATCCTAGAGGCTGTATGCTGGCTATAGTAGTCATCTTCAAGATGTTGGGTATAATGATGATAAATATGCTCAACCCGTTGGACTCGAATGCCAAGTGTCCTGGCTACTGCCGTAAAACAATGGTGGATATGCATCAAACGCATGACTTCTTGCTCAAACATAAGTGTGAACCGCGAATAATCTCTAGAAAAGGAAACCTCTGCCTTAGATAGTTTACCGGTATCCCTATCTTTGTATATAGGAAGCTTACAATGGATAAAACAGCGGTATTGAAAAAGCTTTAAGTGTTCCCAGGTACGGTCGTAATAGCTATGAACAGAGCATTTTTTTGGGGTAGCTTCAGGTGAAACCTCTAAATATAGATGTACGGTGTTGCTAGGCTCGTCACGTTCTGCTAGAACTAACTCAAAAGGTGGTAGAACAGGAAGTAAGTCACTAAATTGAGATAGAAAATTCATCGTTTTTTGAATACAAAGATAAGCGTTCAAGTAAATTCATAAAGAGCCTAAGAATTAGAGTAGTGGTTGCCTTCATGGTTTTGCATTGATTTATCGGCTTGGCTTTTTTGATTTTAACCAAATGAAGTGATGTTTTAATCGACTAATTTTTTAATTGTTGGATCATTAGTCATATCAATGGCTTGCTCGCCGGTAATGTCTTTTATGGTGGGGTCTGCTCCTTTGGAAAGCAGATATTTTACTATTTCTGTCTGTTTGGAAAGGCATGCAAAATGGAGGGCCGTTCTTCCATCATTATTCGTCTTATTTACGTCAACACCAGCCTCGATGAGGTACTTTATGGTTTCCAGTTTTCCAGAAAGTATGGCTGATTGGAGCGTCGTCATTCCATAGTATCTTTCGATGGTATGTACATTGGCACCAGCATCTACCAATTGTGTTAGGACTCCCATATTTCCCTTGGATGCTGCAATATGGATAAGCGGTTGGTCATTGGTACTAGGTGTATTTATATTTGCTCCTGCAGCTATGAGTAGTTTCACCATTTCTGGCTTGCTTTCATTTACAGCTATGTACAAAGGTGTTTCCCTATTTTCATCTGCGGCGTCGATATCTGCCCCCTCTTTAATCAAATAACTAACCACCTCAGCTTGCCCATTTTCCATGGCTGCGTATAGAGGAGTTTGCTTGCCCCTCCTTGGCGTGTCGATATTCGCACCTGATTTAAACAAGTATTGTGCAATTGCCAGATGGCCCTTTTCTGAAGCTTTGAAAAGAGGTGTTTCTCCATGCATATTTTGTTTATTTACATCGGCACCTTTTTGAATCAAAAGTTGAACTACCTCTAAGTGATTGTGCTGTGCTGCAACAAAAAGAGGAGTGTTATCAAATAAATCGACTTGGTCTACCGGTGATTGGTAAGCTAACAATAGCTTGGAAATTTCTACATGCCCTTTTTCTGCTGCAAGTATCAACGCGGTCCTTTCCTCTTTGTATTTGAGAAGAACATCTGCCCCCTTTGTTAGCAATAGGTTGACCACCTCGGTTTGGTTTTCAAAAATGGCATTGTAAAGCGTTGTTTCGCCCAATTTATCTATCTTATTGATATCGGCTCCAGCAGCTATCAATATTTCCATTATTTCTAGATGGTTGTTATAAGCTGCTGCAAAAAGAGGAAATACACCACTTTTACCTGCTAAATTTACCGATGCCCCTTTGGAAAGTAAGTATTCGACTATGGGTTTGTAACCTTGTCTGGCAGCCATACAAAGGGGGCTAATTTGAGCTACCTGATTAATATCAGCCCCTGCATTAATCAGTAATTCAACTATTGCTAGGTCATTCTGCTCTACTGCCATCAAGAGAGGTGTATAAATACCCTCGATAACATAATTGATCTTTGCCCCTTTTGATAGCATTAATTCAATAACCTCTTTATAACCTCTATCAACTGCAAAAAATAGTGGCTTGTATCTATTGTCTATTGGCTTGTTCACATCCGAACCTGCCATAATCAGCATCTTGGCCATTGCCTCATGTTCACTTTTCAATGCAATGGTCAGGGGAGTAAAACCATCCTTATTTATTTTGTCAATTTCAGCTCCTGATTCAAGCAAATATTCGATTATCGTTAGATGACCTTTGGAGGATGCCCAATGTAGGGAAGTGTTTTGAAGATCATCTTCATAATTGATATTGGCTCCATTCTTAACCAACTTTTTAATGACCATAATGTCAGGGTCATCTTTTTTCACTTCCTTAATCAACCGAACGTGTATGGAATCTTTTGAAATGCAGCTAACTGTAAACAAGAATAGCGCTGAAAAGGTGAATAGGGCGGTAATAGACTTTTTGTATAAATGCATCTGAAATATTGACAAAGCTGTTTGGTAGTTGGAAAATGCTTGGCACATTTATCTTGTTATTGGTGATTTTCCTGATTACAAAATTATGTTTTTTCTTTATATTAAATAACGAGCTTATGAGCTTGCGTACCTATAAAATAATTTAGTATTGAGAATCAGGTTTTTATGTATGGATGAATTATTTTTGAGCAAGCACTTGGAAACTCTCGACCTCACTTTGTGGCAATGTCGGTAATTAAACATTCTCCTACCTATCCTTCAGCCTATAGCCAAACCTAATCGAGCTCCAGTCCTGGTTGATAGAAGCAACTTTCGAGTCTACCAAGCCCGTGGTGAGGGTGAAATTGCGGACATGGTGTTGGTTGATGTCGGTTGGGATACTAGAGCCTCCTTTGGGGTAGCTAACCCAAAACATCCCCGTTTTTTTGAGTGCAGATTTATACTGGGGTACTATCTTTTCCAGCTCGGAAAAGCTGGTCACAAACAGGTGGATAAAGTCAGCCGATTCGGGCACAATTTCCTCCAATTCTTCCAAGTCGTCAGGCAAACCGTCGAGCATGCCAAAGTAATAGTCAGGCTGATTGTAAAAAAGCAGCTTAAAGCCTTTTTTGTACCCTAGCTTTTTGGTGAGAGGCGTTTTGGAATAGTCTGATGCCATGGCTGAATCTTGTTTTATCAAATTTCTGAGTATTCTAACTTCATCAATTGATTCGGTTTAAGATATATATATTCTCTTTTAGGGTCTATTATGATATTAAACCTCTTCAATAAATCACCACCCAATACACTTACCTGTTGTCTGCCAATTGATCCTTCAAAAAAACCAACAGGTATATTTTTAAAATCAACTGTACCTATTGAAAACTTGGGCAATTTTCCTTTTTTCGATTTTAAGATATTTCCATAGGAATCTTTCAATTCTTTTTCAGCTTTAATTTCTATTCGTTCGCTTATTTTACTTTCAGCTGTAAACTTATCATCAAATAAGATGGTTCCTCCATAGCCCGAGTGAATAAGAAAACGATTGAGATAACTATCACTTTCAATTGAGCTTACGCCTTCAATAAACATAAATTCATTTTCAAAAATCAAAGATGTTTTTAAATAATCCTTAGCTTGTTCTGGGAGTGTTTGGTGTATAGTTATTTCACTTTTATCAAAATTGATTTCTATAGCATTTCCTTCGAATAGGTCTGGCCCAAACTTTCCATCTGTAGCCGGCCCTGAATTTTCATTTTCCCATATTGGAATGCTATCCCATTGTAAATTGCCTATATCTAATTTATTGTTTTTACTATACCTAGAAGTGGCATTTCCTCCCCAACTGTTTACTTCATCTGTATGATCCCAAGTTATATTCAGCCGTTTTGTAGCTTTCTTGGTCAAGGTCATTGAGCTTGCCGCTGTATGAAACATTAAATCAACGGTGTCGCTCTTGTTTAAAATAGCCTCTATAGAAAGGTTGTTATGTTCGGTTAAAACAAAGGGAATAGTAGTGCCCCCATTGTCTTCTTGTATTTTCGGTTTTTGACAAGAATAGAGTAAAATACCAACTAATAATATTCCTAATTTACCAATCATCTTTGTTCTAATTTGTGGTTTTGTGCATGCGGCTTGAGAATGGTGAATATAACGCAAGAAGTTGAACAAAGAACAAAAAAACTCCAAGGGATTCCCCCTTGGAGTTAAAGTTTGAATTTTCGGGAAATAAAACTAATCAGTATAGTGCTTAGTTTAGAATAAGCTTTTGACGATTGATATTTGTATTTTCTAATTCAATAAAATACATGCCTTTCGTCAGACCTTGCAAGTTTAATTGCAGATTTCGCATACCTTGTACTACTTTTTGGGTAAATACTTTTTTGCCTGTTAGGTTATAAATATTAATTCTATCATCTTGAATTAAAGTAGGTAAGGATACATTCAACTCTGAAATGGTAGGGTTCGGATAAACTACAAAATCTTCACTAGCTAGTGGGTCTGATAAGCTAGGTTTTGATACAGCCGCAAATCTTGATGCAGCTCCACCGTCTTCTACCAAACTCATACTTAACACTGCCATCTCGCCATACGCATCTCTTGCCTCATCATTTTTACCATCTTTAAACTGGCTTAAGAATACGGATGATTGAGTATAACAACCTAACTTGAAGTACCCAATGCTATAAGGTACGTCCCATGAAAAATAGAAATCGCCACTACCATCTGTTCTATCTAAGTTTATAATATCTACTTCCATGTCTTTGCCATCACGAGCAGGAATATTTACCGAGACCCTTAAACGCTCACCTAAAGCATAGTCTACTGAATTGCCTTTGGTGTTGTAATCTTCATTATATACTATATATAAACCATCACTTGAATGGTACTGTACACGTAATGCCTCGTCACCTGCTGTAGAACCAGTACCTCCTTTTACTTGTACCACACTGATTTCTGGTTTCTCAACTGGTAAGTGCGTCACAATTAAATCAGCCGTTAAAGATTGCTCATTATTGAATGACCACTCCCCATCTTCACCATTATAGCGCTGTCTTAATTCGCAACGAGGATAGCCTGAGTTTTCGGTAGTTACCCCTGCACAATGCGCTCTAAATACTACGGCATCAAAAGTTTGAGATGAACCAATAACATTAAATGAACGCACTTCAAAGTAATCTGCTAATTCATAGCCAATTAAGTTGCCATCTTTAATTTCCTCTGGATCTCTCAGTCTATCATCATAATTGGTGATTTCAACGGGGCTGTTGCTGTCATCACCATCTTCGTTGAATGGTAAAGTCAATTTCCATCTATCTAGACTTGGTAATATGTCGGAAGGAACATCAGCATTACCACTTCCTGAACTTTTGTAAGTAGCTGTTACGCTTACATTTGCCGAAGGCATAGTTACATTGGTAGAGGAGGAATTTATATTGGATAGGTAAGAAGTATTACCCGTCCATTTATCAAATACTTGCCCCGAAGGAGCTGCGTCTGCAGAAATAGAAACACTAGCTCCAGCTGCATAGCTACCATCGCCTGAGCCACTGTTTACAGTCAACTGATAAGTAGTTGGGTTAGTCCCTCCTGATAATGCCCATAATTCAAAGTCATCAAATCTGCCCTCTGCACTATAATAAGCACCGTAAATAGTGATGCTGCTTGCGCCACCTGAGTTAAAAGTTACTTCTAACTGAGTCCAGTCGCTATTGCTACCAGTGGTGGAATAATCGCTACTGCCTACTTTTGCACCTATTTGCCCACTACCTGTAAGGTAAGCAGTTAATCTATAATTGCTATTGGGAGTCACGCTTACAGTTTGTTCAAATCCGCCTCCTGAGCCACTCACTTTAGCCGCCTTTGAACCTGAATTAGCAACGCCTGAAATTGCCGAAGGGTCGCTATCGCTCCAACCACTCCAATCACTTTCAAAGCCAGGGTTATCCAATGTCACTGGTACTGGATTCCCTACCACATCCTTGTAAGTAGCTGTTACGCCGATATTGCTACTAGGCATGGTTACGGAAGTAGATGCATTATTTACATTGGCTAAGTGGCTTACATCTCCTGTCCATTGGTCAAACTCCTGACCTGATGGGGCAGCATTGGCGGAAATGCTTACATTAGTACCTTCAGTATAGTGACCATCACCCGATCCATTAGTTACTGTTAATGTATATTCAGTTACAGGTCCATTGCTTTCATACCCCCAAACTTCTACTTCTGAGAGGCTAGTCCATCCATTTCCACTTGAATTGCCATAGCCTGTAATTCGTACATATTGCGCAGTTGTATTACCAAAATCAATGGTTTCAAAGTCAGCTGTAGTTCCTGAACTAGTAGTTTGCGGTACGATGGTGGTATAATTTGTTCCATCTGAAGAAACAGCAACTGAATAATAAGTACCACGGGTATCACCTTTGAAGAAGGCGATTTTCAAGAAATCGATTACATGAGTACTCCCTAGATTTAAATCTATGTTATGAGTACCTTGTGCTGACCATCGAGTATCAAGATTGTCATCAGTTGCATTCTCCTTACCATTGCCTATTTGCTCTCCACTGGCAGTGCTAGACAGTACTGGAATGTTAACCGATTCTGCTGAACCTTCATAGGCAAATACCTCAACCTCAGCTAATGATAAAGCATTGGTGTCATCTAATTGAACTTTAATAGTGTTACCTGATGCTCCATCTGCATTTACTGTAATAGATGGGTCGGGATAAGAAGTAAAAGATTGGGAAAAAGTAGTGTTGCCACTGCTATTAATAACAGATACGGTAAAATTGGTCAATCTGTCTTGGCAGCACGAATTGGTTCTGTTAAATAGGTTGATATTCCCTATACTTTGAGTAGTCCCTAAGTCCACTTGCCACCAAGGGTTAGCTTCATTGGCTGTGTGTGTTACTGAACCATTAGCCCAGCTACCACTGGTATTGCCATCAATAGCACGAGCTGCCGCACCACTATATGCTGTAGATGATTGTGTAGCTGTACCATTTAAAGCTAAGTTAACTTCGCCTGCCTGTGCAAATATATTCTGCCAGCAGAATATAACTATTAGTAATGATAGTAATAAAGGTTTTTTCATGTTCATATTTATTTATAGTTTATAATAGAATTTAAAATCGAGGGTGCATAGTAATGAGTACTGCATTGTTAAAACAGAACCTTTCCTTATTAAAAAGAAGATAAATGGGGCTACAAATAGCTAGTTCATAAGTGACCAATACTTGTGATATGAATAGCTTGACCTAGATGCTTCTAGGGGGATTTGGGATAGAGCCTTTTTCATTTTCTATTTAAATTGTTGTAGTAAAATTGATTTTATAAAACGCTGAATTTTGTTCGCCAAAACTGGATGCCTAGCCGCTGGTCAACTGGAAGTTGGTTGGAAGGGTGCTGGTAAGTGGTTAACCAATTATACTAGAATAATAATTACGATCCAAGCTTTTTTTAAAAAAAGGATTCATAAATACCATTAATACAAAAAGGAAGGATATGGGGATGACTATTCTGTCTCTCAACTTTAATTTTTTTAACTATATGAAAAACAGTTACATAGATACAGGTTGTGATTACATCTGCTAGTGTTTGGGTGGCTTGTTTATCGTTCGGCTTCCTAGTTGGTCAATACTTATATTTATAGACCTTGTAAATTTTGACCTTATTTTAGCTGCCACTAAACAGATCAATAAAAAAATGTATATAAAATAAATCTTATGCACTTTCCTTTCCATGAGATGTGCTCTTGCTCTTTCATATAGTGGAGCTGAAGAGTATTCAGATGAGTTTTTCTATTTCCCTAAAAGTTGTTCGTTGCTATAATGCTTGGAACTACCATGCTCTTTTAGCCAATCCAATTCGTTAACCCACTTTTTTTTATGTGTAAAATCTGCTTTATTGCCCTCATAAAGAAAGATACTGACCAATTTTATGCATATCCAAAATGAAAAGAAGAAATGTTATGTCACTGGGAAATAGATAAACTAGCTCCATTGATAACAGGAGGGCAAATAGGTTTTGCACCACATATGGATATGGGCAGCTCGTTACCGAGGTTGCATGTTTCGGTGTTGGTGGAAGAATTAGGTGATATTTAACACAACACGTCCATAGTTGAAATACAAGCTAGTAACAACAGTGAATTTTGCTTTTGTAACTCACACTGAACTGTTTTTAAAAGTCGTTTGTGTATGGGACATTTGGTTCCATACACAAACCACGGTTCTTACATTCTTACCTTACTTGTACTCTTCCAACATAATTTTCATCATTTGCTCTGCGGATACTTTTGCCTTTTCCTTTATAAAATCTCGTGGAGTGTTATCGCCTATTTCAAAAACAAGTGCCTCTGCCCCAAATTCTACAAAGAAAAAATTTCTAGAAACCCATGTAGGCTCTAGGCGTTTGGTGGGTTTTACATTAGGTTGGTAACCTGGTATTTCGGTTTCAACTCCTGTGAGCCATTTTGTGGTAAACCCGGTTAAGTTGCTAGAAGCTGTATCGGGCAGGGTATAATATATATCGTCCCATGTAGAATGGAAATCTATGGCAAAGTAAAATTTACCCTTTCCATTTTTGGTTTTCTTGTGCATAAAATCCTTTACTGCCGAGGTTTCGGGCTGGTTAAAATCAGACCAATCTCTATTAAGATCGATGCCACCAATGTTATGCCTCCAATGGCCATTGTCTACGCCGTCGGGGTTCATCAGCGGGACAACGTATATGTCGTATTTCTTCCTGAATTTTTTTGCCAGTTTTGTATCTACCGTCAGGTTCTCGACAAAAGATTTCATGGATAGGTAGCCAGTGACCTCTGGGGGGTGTTGTCTCGAAATCACGAGGATCATTTTTTTGTCTTTGCCACTGCCGATATGCATGCATTTTATCGGTCTTCCCTGTCTACTTTTTCCTATCTCTTCCGCAGAGATAAATGATGCTTTGCTCATCTCATCTATCCAGCCAAATACATGCTTGCTGGTTTGGAGCTCCTGGGCGGCTACCCAAAGTGTATCCGAGCTGGCATCCAAATGTAGCACGGCCGCTTCCGATTGGGAACTACCGCCAAACTTTTCTCCACCTTTTCCTATTTCATGGACTTTGGTGGAATCTAATAAAGACCAGTTAATGCCATCTTTGCTCAGTTTTGGATAATAGCGGTGTTTTCCGTTCTGATAAGTGAGCTTCACCACTACCTCTTCAGGTGCATCGCTCCAAACTTTGAAAGCGTACCACGCACTGGAATTGATTGGGACATTTTCCGCAGAGATAACAGCGATGAGCGTATCGTTTTCCCCTTCTATGATGCCGTTTAATCGACCGCCCTGAAAGTCGTTGGAAAAGTACACGCCCTTTTTCACTTCAACAATCCCTTTCCATTGCGGAATAGTAGGCCTTGAAGTAGTGATGGGAACATTTGAGATAGGGGCTTGCCCTTTGTATTTTGCTTCTTGAGCAAATGCAACAGACGAGATCGTCAAAAAGAAGATAATTAAATATTTCATAGTAGTGGTTGTGGTTGAATGAATGTGAACTTAAAAATAATAATAATTACCTGTAAACGACCTATAAGGTGAAAATCCATCATCAGAGAGAGGCTTTTTACCTAATTCCCTGCCCTAGTGGAGTGCATCATTTTCAGTTTCCATCCATCTTTTGTTTTTATAGCCAATGCGCTTTCCAACCATTGGGCTTTCCCTACTAAGGTATCGGCACGGGTAAATTCAGCATAATTATGATAGGCAATTTGAATGGATTCCCCATATTTATCTATGGAAATATAGTCCATTCTGTTTATTCTCTTAGCCCTATCAGTTCTGGCAAGTTGTTTACGCATATAGGCTTTTATACGGTCGTTGTCCCAGATTTTTCCTTGCTCTAGTATGATAAAATCATCGGTATGGTATTTACTGATTTTAGTAGAATCTACACCGGCCCACAGATCATCAAAAGCCCCTTGGATAAGGTCTTTCGCTATTTGTGTTTCTTCTGTATTTATTGGTTCCTGACTTTTGTTGTTTTCTTGAGCTTGGCAAGCAGCCAATAAAAGTGTGATGAACAGTATGCTTTTTATTGATTTCATTTTTTTCTTGATGTTGTGGAATAGCTGTTTTACTATAATATCCTAAATATAGTAAGGAGAATGGTTTTCAGGGAAGGAAGTTCAGTAAACAGGGTTGTCAAACGGTTGGCGGCAGGTATTTACAGTTGTTTCTTCAGGTAAACCATATCGATAAGTTGTATTCCTTCTTCAACTATTGGATGGTCATAATTGTCGGTGAAAAAATTCTTGATTGAATGGGATTTTTCAAACCCGCAGTTTTCATAAAATGACAATATTGTCGGAGTTTCACCAGTCCCAACAAGCATTGTTTTGTAGTCGTTTTTGTAATAATCTGAGATGAATTTTATTAGAGCCGTCGCATATCCTTTCCCCTGATATTTTTCATAGGTAGCTAAGTTTTTCAATTCGCAGGTTTCTTTGTCTATGGCTAGAACAACACAAACACTTTTCAAGTCATCGTCGTATAGCGTGAACATGTCGCCACTTTCCAAATACCTGTCAATCATATCCTCTTGCTCGTCTGCTAAGAGCAATAAATCGAGATGCTGTTTCTTGTTATTGGTAAGTTTCTCTATTCTCATTTTTTCTGACTTCTAGTTTTCAGCCTCTCTTAAATACCGAAACGTTGGGACGTCGTACCGTTATCCATCACCCTAAATTAGGTTTTCTGGGGCATCAAATAGCCTTTTAGACCTATAAGGTTTTCAAAACCTTATAGGTTTACATTTTGTGCAACACCTTACGGAGTTGTCTTTTCACTTACTTGTTGAAAGTAGGATGAAATTCACGTGTTCTGCTTTTGAAAACTTTGTCCTTCAGTTGGGAATATAGTATTGGACCAATTAGTGGGAAAATGATAATTAGCCAAAACCAAAGGGTAGTTGACCATGGCTCTTTTCTTCTTGATTTTGTGATGTCAATAACTGCCCATAGCCAGAGAGCAATAGCTAAGATGATAAATCCGAGTATGAATAGTGTTTCCATGTTGTGTGATTTATTGTCCAATGATTGTTAAAAGCGATTTTCCAACTTTATCTATTATCTAACACTTTTATAAGTATTTGATGATCAAATGTCAGTGTTGCTGGTGCGAACCTCTGGTTCGCATCCCCCAAAGGGTTTCCTAACTATAGGGAGATTTTTATGAGAACTTCAGCGATGGGGGCGTCGAAAACGACCCCATCGTTCCGCTGTTTGTAATAAATCCCCGTTGTTGTAAATTAAGGTTTATGGCTTATTTATATATAAATATAGCGTAGAAGAATAGGGTTTCCTAGGAAGAAAAGGTTTCTTTTTCCAATAAATAGGGAAGTAGTATTTTCAGCACTATTCCTACAACTTATAGGTGTTTATAAACTCTTCCGAATATCCATGTTGCACTTTTTCGATGATTCCTTTTTCATCAATCAAGATAAATATAGGATAGCCGTATATACCATATTGTTCGCCTACTTCTTTTGCATTAATGAGGGCAGGAAAGGGAATGGGTAAATTTTTCATGTGTTTTTCCATTCGTTCCTTTGAATCTACCGGATTTATATACAGCCATGTGACGTCTTTATTCAATTCAAAATCTTCTTGATTTATATGTTTCATCGTCTCCATACAGTAGCCACAATTGATAATCGAAAAATCCAGCATGACTTTTTTCCCTTTCAGCTCCTCAAGGCTTACGCTATCTCCGTTCATACTTGCCAATTGGAAGGTGGGTGCTACTTCTCCTTCGGCTAGCGTTGGCTTCCTTTTTCTACGCCCGTAAGAAGTTATGTAGTTCTCAGGTTCCTTATAAGCGAGATTCTTGGGTATTGGCGCTAAGTTGTAGTTAGAATAATCCTTAGAGATCAATTGAATAATCGTACCATCCTCATCAAATGATCTTAGTTCAAACCTATCAATTAAAGAAGTCTCTTTATTAATAACTGACCTTTCGCTTATTCAATATTTGCGAAGGTGAAGATTTATATTAAGACCTAGGCAGCTTTAAGTACCTGTAACTGGTCAAAAGCTGCTTTAAGCATCACAAGATGAAACTTTGCTTTTAGGGCAAAGTGGTTCAGTCGTTCTTTAACTTTTAGGCGTTCTAACTGCACGTAGGCAAGCATAGAGGCAAAAATATGGTTACACTGGCCCACCTCCATTTTAGTGGGGGAATTACCGAGCAAGGTGTTTTGTTTGAGTGATTTATGGAACTCCTCTACTTTCCATCGTTTCTGATAGATTGTAGTGAGCTGATCGTAAGTGAGTGAGGTGTCATTGCTAATCAGATAGAGTACTCCTGTTGAGCGGTCTTTGTTCTTAAAGACTTCTCGAACTAGGCTGACAGGGAATTCCAAGCCCTTGACATAGACCTGTAGAGGCTCTTGGGAGTCAAATGACAGTGTAGACACATTGACAAACTTACCCTCTTTCTTGTCCTGTAAATCCAAGGCAACCAAACGGTTACTCTTGAGAGGGCAAACAAATACCTTCTCTAGTTTGGTGTGGATGTATTTCAAGCTTTTTGAGCTAGAGAACCAAGAATCAAACAAGATGTACCTGTATTTGACTTGGTTGAGAAAAGTCAGGCACCTGAGTTGTTCTAATACAACTTCATTCTTGGAGACTTCGCTCTTATACTTGGTTTTTCCATCTTTATCCTTGTAAGCCTGTGACTTGCGCACAACATGGTAAGCTAAAGGGCTATTGACAATTTGCTGCTCATATTCACTGCTGAGCAGAAAGTTAAGTAAATTGATGCCCTTTGTACTTTTACCGGTGGTATGGTCAAAATGGTAATTGATCACCTCGTTTTCAGTGCTGTGAGGCTTTTTGATGATGGTGTCATCAATGGAAATAACACTTTCTTCGTTTTCAATTTTGCGGACAAAAGGTTTGACCTCTTTCCAAAAGGCTTTTTGATCTAAACCTTGCTGTGCGAGACTGTCACTGATGTAATCATGTTTAAGGTTTTCATCTAATAGGGCTGACAAGCCAGTAGAAGTAGCTAAACCTTGGTTAGCTACCAAATAATCGGTGTAAAGTTCAAATGCATCTCGTCTTTCCATAAATACAAAGATAGCCGCCTAATCAGATTTTAATCAATTCAAAATTTTATCCGAGCGAAAGCTCAGTTAATAAGTAAATGATGCTCTATATATACCTTAATTCCCCTTTGCACGCTATCTGTATCAACTAGGAAATAATCTCCGTATACTAACTCATTAATAGTAGTGTCTTTTTTATACTTCCATTTTTGCTGTAATAAAATTACTGGAGACCATTCGGTGTCACTGCCGTTTAAAATTCTTTTCTTAAAAGCTTCTTCATCCTCAAATTGATCTTGGGTATAAATCTCAACGACTTTATCTTCGTGACCGAATACTTTTTCTTCTCTCTTCAAAAAAGTTAAGTCGTAATATTCTTTAGAAATTGATATAAAATCATAGCCAATTAAGCTTTGGTCGTTTTCAGAAAATTCATTTTGCCTATTTACTGTATCCACTATTCCTATCAGGGGGTTAGGCCATATACCAGTTTCGTCATAGCTGATATACTTAGCTTGCGCGAGTTTTTCTTTTGCTTCAGTTAAAAGATCTTTTTTTTTGCCCACAAGCAGTTGTGAGTAGGGCTAGAAGAAATAAGAAGATGGGATTTTTAATCAATTTCATGTTGAAAGAGGGTTGGGTTAATAACAATTTGTGCTATATAAAGGATTTCCTCTTAAATATATTGTAAAAAATATAACTAAACAATTAGTTGTGAAATTTTGTGCTTTGGTAAATAATGGAGAACATTATTTTTTGTATAAACATCAGGTTTGTCCTTTGCTTGGTTGCTCTAGTTTTTCTAGCGTGGAAAAAATAATTGCTCCTTGTTTTTGTAGGGTAGGCTTTTGGTATTTCTAATAGAATTTCTCTTTTCCCTCAGGTATTTCTAATTATTTCCTATTTTTAAAATTAGTACTTACAATAAATGAAGATGAAAACACAAATACACCTATGAACAAAAAATCAGTGGCGGCGAAGCCCGTCAACATCAATTCAAACAAAGCAAATCAGTTTGATGCCATAGTAGTAGGCGCAGGAATGAGCGGAGGCTGGGCAGCCAAAGAATTCACCGAAAAAGGATTTAATACACTTGTGCTAGAGCGGGGGAGAGATGTGGCGCATGGGAATTATCCCACTGCCAACATGGAACCTTGGACTCACAAGCATGGAATGGCTCTAGACCCAAAACTGGTAGAGGAAAACCCCATCGTGAGCAAATGCTACAATTTTAAGACTGAGCACCAAGATTTCTTTGTGAAGGACAAGGAGCAGCCGTATATCCAGGTCAAGCCTTTCGACTGGATAAGGGCTTACCAAGTAGGAGGGAAATCTTTGCTGTGGGCACGGCAGGTGCAGCGCTGGGGCGAACTCGATTTTAAAGCCAATGCCATGGACGGAAATGGCGTAGATTGGCCCATTCGCTACGAAGATCTTGCGCCGTGGTACAGCTATGTGGAGAAGTTTATTGGGGTGAGCGGAACGAGGGACGGGTTGAACCAAATTCCCGACGGAGAATTTCTTCCTCCCTTCGAAATGAACTGCGTGGAAACGTTCATGAAAGAAAAGGTGGAAAATACATTTCCCGGAAGGAATTTCATCATTGGGAGGACGGCAAACATTACCCAGCGGCACAACGAGCGTGGACCGTGCATGCTGCGAAACCGGTGCGGAAGAGGCTGCCCGTATGGCGCTTATTACAGCTCTAATTCTTCTACGATTCCTGCGGCCAAAAAAACGGGTTATATGACCCTGCGTCCTCATTCGGTGGTGCATTCCATTATTTACGATGAGCAAAAACAGAAGGCGATAGGGGTGAGGGTGATAGATGCCAACACCAAGGAGGCGGTAGAGTATTTCAGCAAAGTGATTTTCCTAAATGCCGGAACGCTCAATACCAATGCTATTTTGTTCAATTCTAAGACCAAACGCTTTACCGAAGGGCTGGGCAATGAGCACGATGTGCTTGGCAGGTACCTGATGGACCACGATTACAGGGGACATGTAGTAGGCGTGCATGAAGGTTTCCAAGACAAATATTACAGCGGGCACCGTCCAACGGGTTGCTATGTGCCAAGGTTCAGAAATATCAATGGTGATAAGCAGCATAACTTTGTGAGGGGCTATGCCATGTCGAGTGGAGCATCTAGGGGAGCGGGTAACCAAGATCTGAACGATGCTTCTTTTGGAGAAGGGCTTAAGGAAAAGCTATTGGCTTTTGGGCCATGGGGCTCAGGCTTTGGACCTATGGGCGAGCACTTGCCTTACTACGAAAACCGAGTGACATTGAGCAAAACTCAAAAAGATGATTGGGGCATGCCTTTGCTAGAGCTTGACTGCGAACACAAAGAAAATGAAAATAAGATGCTGGAAGATTCGCTGAATACAGGTGCGGAAATGCTGGAAGTGGCCGGGTTTAAAAATATCCAAAAGATAAAAAGAAAGGATTGGAACGCGGGGCTAAGTATCCACGAAATGGGCGGCGCTGTAATGGGCAAAGACCCTAAAACCTCTATTCTCAATAAGTTCAACCAGCTGCATGATGTAAAAAATGTATTTGTTTCCGATGGGGCGTGCATGTCTTCTTCGGCTTGCCAAAATCCATCATTGACCTATATGGCTATGACGGCACGGGCTTCTAATTATGCGATAGACGAACTCAAAAAAGGAAACCTCTAAACCGAAAAGAATATGAACAGAAGAGATATATTAAAGTCAGTAGGTTTGATAGTAGGAGGGACGATAGTTGGCGGCCAGGCATTTTTGGTGGGCTGTAAACCTGACACCAAAACAGATGGCATCCTCGATACCGACCAGATTGCCTTGCTAGATGACCTAGGGGAGGTCATTCTTCCCAAAACAGCAGGCTCCCCAGGAGCGAAAGAAGCAAAAGTAGGGGCATTTATGAACAACATCGTCACCGATTATTATACCCCAGCCGAGCAGCAAGTGTTTTTGCAAGGAATAGCGGACCTGAAGTTGGTAGAGTTTTCTTCTCTCCCGAAAGAAGAAAAGGTGAGCTATGTAGAAGGGCTGGAAGCTGAAGCGAAAGAAAATCCTGAAACGGTTTATACCGATGAAAAAGGGGAGGCAACCGAAACGGCTAATGCGTACATTATGATGAAGCAATTGACGATCTGGGGCTTTTTGGCTTCGGAGGTGGTGGCTAAAAATGGCTTCAACTATTTGCCAATTCCGGCTAAGTACGACACTTGCGTGGAGGTAACGGCAGGTGTGAAACCGATGTACGGTAACCCTAGCCCAGGGCAGGCTCTTGGTCTGGTAAAGAGGAGTTTGGACTTGAGTTGATTTATTTTGTGAATTTATAAAAGAAAGGAGGCTGTTTCATGATGAACTGCCTCCTTTTTGTTTTGGGAGGAATTGAAATTAATTTACTGATTTTCATTGGTATGGGCAGGTGTTTTCCTTATAAATACATAAGGGTTATTTCATTTCTTGTGTTTCTATTGCTTACTTTTAGTTAAGTAAATATTTCACCTTTTGTGCCCCATTAGCTATCCATTATGAAAATGAAAAACCTGTTTTTTGCCCTTGCTATTTTTTTAGCAATGATCAGTTGCCAGTCAAATAAAACATCCGATGATTCTTTGCAAATACGTCTTTCGGTGGAGCCTGCACTTGCCCAAGAATTGGATTATCCTCTAGGCAAATTAAAATCCCAATTGACCCAACAAGGAGTTGCTCTTGAGCTTACGGATGCACAGAGCAGCGATGCCCAACTCTCACTTTCATTGATCTCACCAAAAGAAAAAGAGCCAAATGATGGGTTTGAGTTGCTTAAAAATGAAGAGGGTTTTTCCCTAAGTTCAGAATGCTCTCGTGGTTTGCTTTACGGTTTATTGGAAATAGCCAATCAGCTAGAAAGCGGAAGTAAATGGAGCGAGCTGGCGGGAAAAAAGTAGATGCCCATTATCCGTTCCGAGCCATCAAGTTCAACTTGCCTTGGTTTTCGTACCGAAGTGGAGAAAACCTTTCCCTCCACATGGAAACCTGCCGCGATATTAAGTACTGGGAAGCTTTTTTGGAGATGATGGTGGAAAACAAGTTCAATACCCTCACGCTTTGGAACATGCACCCCTACATGTTTATGGTGAAGTCTGAGAAATTCCCTAAAGCCTCTCCTTTTACAGATGAGGAAATGGCGGAGTGGCAGCAGTTTTGGAAACAGCTTTTCAAAATGGCAAAAGATCGAGGAATTGATACCTACATAGTGAACTGGAATATTTTTGTTTCGGAAGAATTTTCTAAAGAATATAACACCGCAACGTATTCTGGGAGCGCTAACTTTTTGGGAGAAGGGGAAACCAACCCGATTGTAGAAGAATATACACGGGAAATGGTGACCAAGACCATCAACGAATACGAAGACCTCACGGGGATTGGCTTGACCTTGGGCGAACGCATGGGCGGTATGACCTCCGAAGAACGAAGAGATTGGGTGGATAGGACGATCATAGCTGGAATGAAAGCGGCAGACCGCAAGACCCGGTTGATTTACCGCGCACCGCTCTCAGCAGGGAAGAAAAACCATGGAACGGTAAGTGTGGCTACGGAACAGCTCACCCGCGATGCGGTGGAAAACTTAGGCATGGACGAGAATGTTTGGATCGAGTTCAAGTTCAACTGGTCGCATGCGCATTCTTCGCCAAAGGTTTCTATAGTGCATGGTGGGATGCTCACCGATACCTATTGGGAGCCTGTTTCGGATAAGTACAAAGGGGTGTGGACTATGCGTAACGAGGACTTTTTTGTGATGCGCTGGGCTCAACCCGATTTCATTCGAGATTTTATTGGCTACAATAGCCAAGAATATATCGGTGGTTGCCTCATAGGCTCGGAAACGTACATTCCGGCAAAGGATTATTTTACCAAAGAAGAGTTCAGGAAATGGGATTACGCCTTTGAAAGGCAATGGCTATTTTACAAGGTTTGGGGTAATTTGTTATACGATAGTGCTACCCCCGACAGCTATTTTGCTTCGGCATTAGCCTCAAAGTTTGGTTTGGAAGATGGTACTCAACTATTGGAAGCATGGAAACTTTCTTCTATGAATGCCAACCGCTTTGCCTCCTTTTTTAGAGGTACTTGGGATGCAACTATCTACACCGAAGGCTTCACTACGATCAATGGAAAGTTCATTGATATTAATAAGTTTATTGGGCATCCCGTGCTCGATTCTTCTTATGTGAATATTGCCGATTTTGTAAGGGGGAAATACAACGAAGAAAAGCAAATTGATCCTTGGCAGTTGGCGAATCTTACAGAAGAAGAAAGTAAAAAAGCCTTGGCTATTATAGAAGAATTGCGGAAAAACGGAGTATCGGAGGAATTGGAAATTGAGCTGACCGATATTGAGTTTTGGGCGAATTATGGGCTGTACTTTGCAGCGAAAATAAATGCTGGCGCAGCCTTGGAAGAATGGCGGATAGGAGAAGAAGAGTATGGGCAAAAAGCTGCCGTAGAGTATTTGGAAGGAGCTTTGGAAAACTGGAAGAAAATGGTAGAACTGGCAGAGAAATACAATGTGGGCGTAATACCCTACCAATTTGACCAAGAGTTTTCGTGGAGAAAGCATATTCCAGATGTAGAACATGATATCAAAATAGCCAAAGAGAATATAGTTTCGGATGAAAAGATTGATTTGAGGTAATTGGTTTGTAGGAGTTGGCTTTCAGTTTTCTATATTTAAGTAACTGAATACACTGTAAACATAAGTAGCCGAGTGTTTTTATTAAACTCATTCTACCAATTTTTAAGCATTGCTGATGGTTACTAGTTGCGGGTTGCTAGTTACTGGTTTTGCCAAATGAAGTTTTAAATTTCAACTGGGTAAATATTGAATCACTGAGTGTTTTTTCCTTTTAAGTACCTGCCCATATAAAATCAGCTATTCGGCATGGAACTTTATATGACTGAAAACAATCAGTTTCTTAAGTCCCGAAGGGACGATATATTTATAGTAAGGGCAAAAAAATAAACCAGCCCTGAAGGGGCGACATACTTATTTCGCCCCTTCAGGGCTGTACCCTAAGCTATTTGTGGCTATAAACATGTCGCCTCTTCGAGGCTTTGGACTGAGCAAAATAAGGCTCTGCAAATGTAACCTTACAGACGAGCTACTCTTTTGAAGGACTTTTCATTGTACGTTTTCATTTGTGCACTTACTTAAAAGAAAAACACACTTTTTTAAAACTAGCAACCAGTAACTAGCAACAATCAACTATGGTTATAAATCAATAAAAAGATTTTTAAAAAAGGAATGAATACTTAGTCTACAATGTACTGAACATGAAGTGAAAAGAAACTACTTATGAGAACTGAAAAGATCAACCGCAGAAAATTCTTAGGCTCGGCAGCAGTAACTGCTGCCACATTTACCATCGTCCCAAGCCATGTGCTGGCTGGTTCGGGAAAAGTTGCTCCATCTGATAAGGTGATCGTTGCCCAGATTGGCTGTGGCACAGAAGGCTTGCGAGAAATGCCCGACATTCTTCTAAATGAGCGAACACAACTGGTGGCAGTTTGTGATGTAAACAAATATTCCAACGGTTACCTCGATTGGTCGGCAGATGGCTTGCTAAATGATATTCGGGCAACATTGGGCGATCCTCAATGGGGCTCTCATCTCAAAGGTATTCCTGGAGGGCTGGATGTGGGGAAAGATTTTGTCGAGAAATACTATGCGAAAAACAAGCCTTCGGGCAAGTACAAGGGCTGCAATGCGTATGAAGATTTCCGAGAGCTGCTTGCCAAGGAAAAAGATATTGATGCGGTAAAGATCATGACTCCCGACCATTTGCATGCTACCATAGCACTAGCGGCAATGAAGGAAAAGCTGCATGTGATCACGCACAAGCCAATAGCCAACCGAATGACAGAGGCAAGGCTAGTGATGGACAAGGTAAGGGAAACAGGGCTAAAAACTCACTTATTGGCTTGGAACGAACGCCCCGAATACGAGCTGATGCTCAAGTGGGTGAAAGATGGCGTAATTGGAAACCTCAAAGAAGTGCATAACTGGTCGTTCAGGCCTGTGTGGCCAAAGTGGACGACTGTTCCGACGGATACACCGCCCATTCCAGATGGCTTTAACTGGAACCTTTGGCTAGGTCCTTCGCAAGATAGGCCTTACCATCCAAACCTTACCCACAATGTGTTTAGGGGCTGGTACGAGTTTGGGGGAGGCAGCATGGCCGATATGGGGCATTATAGCCTTTTTCCATTCTTTCAGATTTTTGGTATCAAAACGCCGCCTATCAGCGCGAAGGCTTATGGAAATACGACCAGTACCTCCACCAATAATGTTTGCCATAGGGTCAACAATGTAGATGCGTATCCGGCGGCATGTATGTTCAGGCTTCAGTTTCCCAAGCAAGAGACGCTGCCTGCTTTTGACCTTTACTGGTACGATGGTGGCATGAAACCTTTTGAGCCTGAGGAGTTGCTGGAAGACGGCCGGGAAATAGCTCCCGAAGGTATTATGCTAGTAGGCGACAAAGGCAAGATTTTGGGCGGCTTCAGGGGAGAAAATCCAGAGATTATCCCTTTGAAGAAAAAGGAGGCGTACCAAGAGCAACGAGAGCTAGGGGAGGTAGTGAGGGAAAGACGTTCGGATACGTGGTCGAGGGCAATATTGGAGGGAAAGGAATCGCCGGGAAGCTTTTTGGAAGCGGAGTGCATCACGGAGACCATCAACCTAGCAACGGTGGCTTTACGCACGGGCAAGAAAGTAGATTACGATTCGAAAAATCTCAAAATAACCAATGTAGAAGAAGCCAATAAATTCTTGACACGGGAATACAGACCGGGTTGGGAGTTGAAATAAGCTACTTAAACATGAGGATTTAATGAAACAGGCTTCTGTTAGGAAGCCTGTTTTTTTGTGAACTATGATCAATCGTTTTTTCCTTCTAAGCCAAGCTTTCTCTACAAAACTCTAAGCATTTCCCTACCTCTTTCACCGCATCGGATCCTTCGGGAATTTGGTATTCTAGCTCGATAGTGCCGGGGAACTTATATTTCTGCTCGCTCATAACTTTCAGCAATTGAGGAATAGGCGTATCTCCTGTTCCCCAAACCAAGTTCTTTTTCCCATTAGCCTTGTTTTGCCTGTCTTTCATGTGCATGCTGTAGATATTGGAATGGTTCTTTTTTATGAATTCGATAGGGTCATACCCGGCTGCCACATAATGTCCCGAATCGAGGTTAATGGCGTTGTATTTCGATTGGGAAAGTGCTGTGTTCCAAAAAGTAGGGTTTTGCTGTTCATGGCCGTGGTAGGCAACTCTTATTTTATGCTTTTTAGCCATAGTCCCCAATTTCAGCGTATGGGCATCATCGCTGGGATGTTCGAGCGTAACATGGCTTGCGCCCAAAGCCTTTGCAGCTCTCATTCCGAAATCTATTTCGGCATCTGTATTATTTTTACCAAAAGCACGTGGTTTGAACCCATAGATACTCACCCCGGCATCTTTGTACATTTTTTTGAACTGCTCAAATTTATCCATAGAAGCCGTTGCACGCCACTTAGCTGCTGCTTTGTTGTGAGCACTTATTTGTTTTTTCATTTCGGCAAACTCTTTTTTTTCATCTTCGGTTAAACCTCCTGCGCTCTTCTGCTTGCCTCTCAATCTATAATAGGTTTCTCTATCTATCGTGCTTTGGGGCATTCCAGCGAAGCTTTCGGCAGGTTCACCCATTAATTCTACTGCGCTGATACCGCTATCTGTAATGTATTTCAGGGTAGCCTCCGCACTTTGGTCAGGCATGCTTCTGAACGAGTACGTGATCACACCAATTTGAACTCCTTTGATGACAGAGTTGGGCTTGTTGTAGTTTTTGATGATGGCGGGTGCGCCCAAAATAGGCTTTGGGAAAAGGAGGAGTCCTGCTGCAATAGCAGAAGAGGCTTCGATGAATTTTCTTCGAGATACTGGAGTCTTTTTCGTTTTCATATTTAGTAATAGTTATTTGTGAATGTGTTTTCTGATTCTTATTGAATGCAAAAATTTCAGTAATTTAGGAGTAGGAAGGGAATTTACCAATTTCTTTTTGGAAGTACCTGTTTTGTTTGGTGGTACAGTGGTTTGGTAAAGCAAAACATCCCGATCGCTTCAAGCGATCGGGATGTTGATTTTTTTTAATCTTCTTCCAAAAACTTAGGAGCTTTGCTCCTTCTTTCCATAATTAAAGTATCTCTCCATTTACCTTTGTGCTTGGCTATTTTTTCCCTTACGCCCACTTTTCGGAAACCTGCTTTTTCGTGGAGGCGTTGGCTGGCAAGGTTTTCTGGGAACATGCTTGCTTGCAGCGTCCAGATGCCCGCATCTTCAGCTGTTATGAAAATGGCATCAAATAGTTTATACCCTAAGCCCATGCCTCTGAATTTTTCTCCAATATAAATACTGACCTCTGCCACACCTTGGTACACGCAGCGGCTAGAGACGGGGGAAAGGGCTATCCATCCGGCTATTTTATTTTCTACAATGGCTACCAAGCGGCACTCTTGCAGGTGCGATTTGTCCCAACTTTCCCAGCCTGGGCTGCCCGAGTCAAGCGTGGCATTTCCAGTAGCGATTCCTTCGAGGTAAATCTTTTCTACCGCTTCCCAGTCTTCTTCTGTTAGAGGTTTGATGTTGATTGTTGCCATTGAATAATCTTTTAAATTAGACTCGTTTTTTAACTTCTCCAAACGCATACAACAACTCGCTGGCAATTTGGTCGGAACGCTCGCTATACTTTCTTGTTTCCAGTTTTGTGCCGTCAAAAAGCTTGGGGTCTTCGTAGGTCAGCTTGATGCGCTTTTCCGCTCCAGGGATAAATGGGCAATTTTCGTCGGCATGGTTACAGGTCATGAGTGCGGCGAAATTTTCCTTTGGGTTTGCCTCGTCATCATAGACTTTAGAGAAGGTAGTGAAGGTGTTTTCGGGCTCGCCAAAATCTACTTCATACACAGGGTTTTCGCCTTCTTCCACTACCATGATAGAAAAACCTGCTCGACGCAAAGCCTCCACAGCGTTGACGTTGAAAGCAGTAGCTTCTGTTCCGCCAGAGTAGGTCGTTACCTTGGGTATTTGGTAATACGCCGCTGCAGTTTGTGCCCAAACCTGTGAAAGGTGGCTTCGACGGGAATTGTGCGTGCAGATGAAATTCAAGCGAACTTCTTCTCCGTTTTTCACTTTTCCAACCACATATTCCATGAGTTCTTCGAGGGTGGCTTTGCGCTCGTCGGTCAATTGAGCTTGGAGGGCAATCGCTTTGTTTACCGTTTCTTCAAGTAAGGCAAAAATCATGATTTTGGGTTTAGTTGAGGTGTCATCAAAAACTACCCTTTCTCAAAAGTAAAGTTTGAGAAAGGGCTACAAAGGAAACGATAAGTCTTAAGAACAACAAGTAGGTCCGCAGCAAGCTTCCTCAGTTGATTCGTTTTTTTGCTCAGTGCTTTGTTCTGTGTTGCCTCCGGGTTTT
Source organism: Flammeovirgaceae bacterium SG7u.111 (assembly GCA_034044135.1). NCBI lineage: Bacteria > Pseudomonadati > Bacteroidota > Cytophagia > Cytophagales > Flammeovirgaceae > Flammeovirgaceae bacterium SG7u.111. The sequence continues at coordinate 1,588,603 of CP139021.1, forward strand.
TGGGCGTATACCGTGATACTAAAAATCCCCGCATCTTCTTTCATAAATTCTTCTACTTCTTTTTCCGAGAGGTATTTTTCCAAGGTTTCTTTGGGTAAGTTGATCTTACGTTCTTTCTGGATTTGTACCGCTTCGAAGCCCGTGCTGTTGATGATACCCATGTATTCTTCTATGGGCAAGGCACCCGATACGCAGCCCGCATACATCGATGCCTCTTTGCGCAAGCCCGCTGGTAATTCTGCTTTGGTCACAATATCGGAGATGCTGAAATGCCCGCCGGGCTTCAAAATACGGAAGGTTTCGGCTACGGCTTTTACCTTGTCGGGTACGAGATTTAGCACGCAGTTGCTCACTACCACATCCGCTTCGCCTTCGGCAATGGGCAAGTTTTCTATTTCCCCCAACCTGAACTCAACGTTGTTGAAATTAAGCTTTGCAGCGTTTATCCTCGCTTTGTCAATCATTTCGGGGGTCATATCCACACCAATTACTTTTCCCTTTTCTCCCACTACCTGTCTTGCCACAAAGCAATCGTTTCCTGCGCCCGAACCTAGGTCAACCACGGTGTCGCCTTCTTTTATCTGGGCAAATTCGGTGGGCAAACCGCAACCCAAGCCGAGGTCGGCATCGGCATTGTAACCTTCTAGGTTGGAATAGTCCTCGTTGAAGTTGGCATATTCTCCTGTTGGACTTCCGCAGCAGCTTTTTGGTTGTTCTTTTACTGCAAGTTTGGCGTATTTTTCTCTAACTACTTTTTTGATTTCATTGGGTGTCTCCATTGTCTTATTTGTTTATTGTAATATAACGATGAATAAAAATACTGTAAACTAACTAGACGAGTGTTTTTAATTATACTCTTCTCTTGAATTTTTAGATATTTCTGATGGTTGCGGGTTTAAAAAAAATCTTTGGTTTTTTAATCACATAAATATCTGATTAAAAGTATGTTTAAAAATTAAAATATAGTGCCCTCTCATTTCCTTGCCTTTTAGTTTGTTCATTCGTTTTATTGCTGAGGAAATAGAAGGACTAACCCCTACCTTCTATATTATCCGCAGCATTCTTTCTGGAAAGAAGCGAGCATTCCGCCGAGCAGCTGCTTGGCTTCTTCCCAGTTTTCCTCGTTTACGCAGTAGCAAACTTTGGGGGGATCGATGTCCCCTTTGATGATGCCGATGCGCTTGAGTTCTTTGAGGTGCTGGGAAACGGTGGACTGGGAAAGGGGCAGTACATCTACCAAGTCGCCACAGATGCATGACTTATTGGCAACGATGTAGTTTAAGATAGCTACACGAGCCGGATGGGCAAAAGCTTTGGCATATTCCGCAATCTTATTTTCCTTCTCCCCGAATACTTCTGTTTTGGTAATTCCCATGGTTAGTAATCTTTTGTAAATTATATATTGCAATATTACGATTAATATCAATTCAGTGCAAGTAAAGTGATAAATTATTTTTGGTAGAGGCTTGTGGTTATGTGGTCAATGTGTTGATATACAGGTGTTAAAAAAAGATGTGGAACGGTGAGAAAGTCAGGAAATGAGTAGGCAGAGGGGCAAGGTTAAGTCTGGAATGAGGGTAAAGAGGGAGTGGTGAGAGGTTTTCTTTTGGCTCGTTTTATAGCAAGTCCACTGCTCGAACCGATAGGTTCTTTCTTTCTGTTTGCTGAATGAACCTGTTTTTTTACCGCCTCTTCTATTTCCTTCCTATTTTCACCCTTTCAAAAAGAAGCGGAACACATGAATATTATTTTATTTGAGCAAGAAGAGCTGGGGCAGTTTTTACCCCTACGAGATGAACGGGCGAGGCATATTATGAAGGTGCTTGGCTTTGGGGTAGGAGATAGTTTTGATATGGGCTTGGTGAACGGGGCTAGGGGAAAGGGCAGGTTGGTGGAAATTTCGGAAGAGGGGATGAAGATTGACTTTGCCTTGGGTGAAGAAATTCCTAAACTACATCCCATTACGCTGCTTATGGCGTATGTGCGACCAGTAAATGCACAGCGAATACTCCGAGATGTAACAACGCTAGGCGTGGAGCGGATCATGCTTTTCCAAGGAGAAAAATCGGAGAAATCGTATGCTTCGGCGAAAGCCTATTCGGCTGAAAATCTCAAAAATTATTTGAGAGAAGGGGCGGAACAAGCTTTTTGTACCCAAATTCCAGTTCTTAACCAGTACAAAAACTTGAGGGAATGTCTAGATGCTTTACCTGAGGGCACACCGCTTTTTGCCTTGGATAATTACGAGGCGAGTATCAGGTTGTCGAAGGTTGCGCCTAAAGAAAGCTCGGCTGCGTTGGCAATTGGTCCAGAACGGGGCTGGTCGGCTAAGGAGCGGGATTTGTTCAGGGAAAAGGGCTATGCGCTAGCCAGCTTAGGGGAGCGGGTGCTTCGAACGGAGACGGCTTGTGTCGCTGCTGTTTCGGTGTATTTGGGGAAGCTGAGAGTGGTTTAACTATTAAAATGAGGAGTGTTAGTTGGGTATGAGGTAAAGTTTCCGATCCATATTTTTATATCAGGTTCGTTTTCTATTTCCCAAGAAACGCATTGATTTCAAAATTATCAAGCATTGAATTCAAGTTTTCGCAGTGAGTTGGTAAGAGCCCGAGTTCTTTGCCCATTTGACTTAGTAGGTTTTTCTTTGAAATCTCATTTTCCCTCAAATATTTGATAGAAATAGCTCCTTCCGATTTGGAAAGTTTTTGCCCCGAAGCGTCGAGCAGGAGGGAGTGGTGTAAAAATTGGGTGTGCAAGAAGTGCGATAGGTCGAGCTTTTTAGCCAAAAAATGCTGAGCAGAGGTTGATGAAACTAAGTCTTCACCCCTTACTATAAAGTTGATATTGTAATACAAGTCATCTGCCAAGGAGGCGATTTGGTAGGAGGGGAGCCCATCTTTTTTCTTCACCACAAAATCCTTCATTTGCTGCGTTAGAGGGAAGGTCGGTTGTGGACTTTTTAGATCAGGGACAGAATAGTTTTCTTCTTTTAGGGTGATAATTCGCCAAGCGTGGTTGGGCGTATTAAAGGGTTTGGCTAGCGATCGACAAGTTCCAGGGTATTGCCCGTTTGTGCTCGCTTTTTTAATTTGAGAACGAGAGCAGTCGCAGGAAAACAACATACTTTTGGATTTGAGCTGTTCCAAAAGTATGTTGTAGTTTTCCAAACGAAGATGTTGGGAGAAGTTTTGTTGGAAATCTGAAACATCAGATGGACCTTCATCTGGCTCAATCCCTAACCAGTCGAGGGTTTGGAAAATATCTTCAAGGTACTCGGGGCGTGTCCGAGCTGCATCTATATCATCAATTCTGAGTAGGATTTTTCCTCCCTTTTTTTTGGCTATTAGCCATGTTAAAAGGAAAGAAAATGCATTCCCTTGGTGTAAATAACCACTGGGAGTAGGGGCTATTCTCGTCCGTAAGATTTGGGCTTTCAACTTAATAAGCAGCTTTGTAGTTGATGGTGATTTTCATTTCAGTAAATGTTCCCTCTGTTACTTCAATGGGGTTTATTTCTCCTTTTCCGTTGGAAATACTGGCAAAAAAGCCACCTTCTTCTTTGGTGAAAACCGAATAAGTGCCGACTGGTAGCCCTACTTTAAATGAGCCGTCTTCACTCGTTTTTACCACTTTTACAGGCTTGGATGGGATGCTTGGGTAAAGGCTGTTTTGGAGGCTGGGCAAGTCCGTCATTTTTATCACTTCAAAAATATGGATTTCCCTTTTTATACCTTTTTCTGGATTAGCTGAAGAGGGCTTGTCGGGACCTGGCATCATGTTGCCTTGCACCCAAGAGACGGAGCCGATTATTCCTTGGTTTTGTTGGGTGTTCATATCTTTGGTAGCTTTACACCCTACAGAAGCCAGTAGGAATATCGAAAAAAGTATTCTTTTTATAGAAGTGGTCATATTAGATTCATTTTTGTTGAAAAAGTATAGCACTACCCCAACATATGCAACTTACTCAAGAAATAAAAAAGTTTATTTTAGAACATCAGGATGAAGATCCTTTGAAGCTTTTGCTTAAGAAAGAGGCTTATCCTGATATTCCCATGCAGTTTGCCGTAGAGCAAATTTTAGGTAGAAAAAAAGCAAAAACTAAGTTGCCGACTTGGGTAGAAAATGAGGGGATTATCTATCCCGCAAAGCTTTCAATGGAACAATGTTCTTCTGAACAAACGGCTAAGTACAAAGCGGATTTGGTAGTGGGGAAATCACTTTTGGACATGACTGGAGGCTTCGGGGTTGATACTGCTTTTTTTGCAGAGAAGTTTGAAAAGGTAGTGTATGTAGAAAGAAACGAGGCTCTTTTTGAAGTTGCAAAGCAAAATTTCAACACGTTGGGACTTGCGCATGTTGGAGGGGTTTGTGGCAATGCAGTGGATTATTTACAGCAAAATAAAGAGCAATTTGATGTGATTTACCTTGATCCTGCTCGGCGAGATGAGCATGCCCAAAAGGTTTTCCAACTAGAAGATTGCGAGCCAAATTTGTTGGAAATAAAGAGCCTTTTGCTTTCTAAGTCTAAAGAAGTTTTGGTGAAGCTCAGCCCAATGCTTGATATAAAAAAAGCCGTTCAAGCACTCTTCCCTTCGGAAATTCATGTGTTGGCGGTAGATAATGAATGCAAGGAAGTACTTTGCAAGCTGGATCAAACCAAGGTTGTAAACCCAAAACTGGTTGCGGTAAACCTGAAAAAGAATGGGAAAATGGATCTTTTTGAAGGTTATTTAGATGATGAACGAGCTTATTCACCCGTATTTTCTGAGCCGCTACAGTATATTTATGAACCTAACGTAGCTCTTTTGAAAGCAGGTTTCTTTAATAGTGTGGCTAAAAAGTACCAATTAAACAAACTTCATCCGCACACACATATTTATGCATCAGAGCAATTGATAAATGAGTTTCCAGGTAGGATTTTTGTGTTTGAAAAGAGTATTGGGTTAAACAAAAAGGTGCTTTCTAGAGAAATATCTGGCAAAAAAGCCAACATTACCGTAAGGAATTATCCCATGAGTGTGCAGCAAATTAGGCAAAAAACGGGATTGGGCGAAGGCGGTGATGTTTATTTGTTTGCAGTCACCACCTTGGGTAATGAAAAGTTGATATTGAAATGCCGAAAAATATAAACTACTTCTCTAACAGGTTTTTTACATCTTTCCAGAAAATATTTACCCAGCCAGTGTACATCTTTCCCGAAGGGTGCAGCCCATCTGAAGCAAGCAGGGCCTCATCGTTTTTGGCAGTTCTAGAATAGGGTGTAATATTATAAAAAGCCACTTGGTACTTTTCACAAATCTCACTTGCCTTTTCATTGTAATTATCTAATTCTAGGGCAATTTTCTGGCTATCTCTGGCAGAGGCAAAAGGTGTTACCCCATAATCGGGAATAGAAACTACAAATACTCTTTCAGGTCGGTTCTGGGTAAAGGAAATAGACTGTATCAATAACTCTTCAAATTCCTTTTCGTACTGCTCAAAAGGATAGCCTCTGTACTGGTTATTCACCCCAATTAGGAGGGAAACCAAGTCATAATCATTTGTGATCTTTTCAGCATTAATGGCTTTTTGCAGCTCATCAGTCGTCCATCCAGTGGTAGCTATTATTTTAGGAGGTTCTACTTTCAGCCCTTCCTCTTCTAGCTTTTTACTAAGTTGTACAGGCCACCTTTCGTTCGTAGCCACACTTTCCCCAATTGTATAAGAATCGCCTAAGGCTAAATACTTTATAGTAGATGAAGTTGAATCGGTAGAGGGTGTTGTGGTCATGTCTTGTTCTGTAGGTTTTGGAGTTTTAGTACTGTCTTCACTTTGGGGGTTAGGCGATGACGTTGAAAAACAACTTGTAATGACTAAAAATACGAATAAGTAGTAGGTTTTGAATAACATCATGAACTTCATAGATGAGGGTTGGAATTATATTATTTTGTTGTCTAGCAAAACTTGAACATACATAAGTAAGCATTTTTACCTCATTACTATAAGCAAAAAATAAGGCAGATGTTTTGGTAGTAGCTGGAAATGAAGTGGGTTAATAAAAGCAAGTATTTAAGATATTGATTAAACTAAAAAGGAGCTTTTGGTTTTTACTTTAAGAGGAAAAATATCCTGATAGGTAGAAATCGCAGACTTAATAAGTGTTTATAAAAATTTAGATTTTGAGCATTTATTACATAGCCTGTCAAATCGCTTTTCTCGAGTTTTTTATTTTACCCGTTTCTTGGTATTTTTAGTATAAGTCATTGTTTATCAATGTTTTGAGATAGGAGTATAGCTACTTGTGGATAGTGTGAATATTTTGTTTGAATTAAAATTTGAAGTAACCTGATAATCTATGGAAAAGTTAACTAATCTTAATTAGTCATCCGAATATATCAAGTTTACTTGCAAAGTATGAATAGTGTGTATACAGGGAATAAAGCAGTGTTAATTAATATTTGGAATATTGATTTATTTTGTGATAAATATTTTGCAATGTCATAATAGGCAATAGAATATTTGTAACTGTTTAAGTGTGTTTGTAATAAAGATTGAGTGTTGGGGAATTAGTTCAGTGTTCTTAACATACGTTTGCATATGAAGATTTTGTCATAAAAGTGGATAAATCCTAGTTCAACTTACATGTAATCATTGTGCATCAAAATAAGATAGGATACTTATATAAATGGCCTAGCGTAGATAAGTACAAGCTATCAAATATAAGCACTTTACTAAATTCTATACTAAAACTAAGACACGATGAATTATTCTCGTAAGATTTTCTTAACCCTTATTCTTATGGCTATTAGCTGGAGTATCCTTCCAGCACAGACATCAAACCGATATGAAATAAGGAAAATGTTCATGTACCATTTCTTTAAGTACATTGAGTGGCCTGATGATAATAGTGCTAGTGGTGAGTTTGTTATTGCTGTTGCAGGCGATGATCAAATGGCACAGGTATTATCTAAGAACTTTAACAGTTTCAAAAGACACGGAAAAAAGAAATACGTTGTAAGAAGCTATGATAGCTTCGAGCAAGTAAAAGATTGCCATGTACTCTTCTTAGGAAGAAGTCAAAGCAAGTATTTTGAAGATGTAAAAGGTCAGTTTGAAGGTAAGTCGACCTTACTTATTACAGATAGAAATGGACTTGGAGACAAAGGCAGTTGTATCAACTTTAAAGAGCAAGGGAATAAGCTCCAGTTTGAACTAAATGTCTCTTCTTTAGACAAAGCAAAACTGAAGGTTGCAGGGCAATTAAGACAAGTTGCAATTTTGATTTAAAAAAGGGCGATACTCAAGTAATTTGTGGGGTACATCAGCGTTTCTAAACTGATAACCCCATTTTTTTTGAGGTATAGAGACGCAAACTATAAACATTTACTTGGCTCATAAACAATGAATAAATTCAGATTAACGATTAAGACGAGGATCATTGCAGGTTTCTTATTGCTGATTGTGATTTTTGGATGCAATGCTCTTATCAGTTTTACTACACTAGAAAATAGCCAGGCTATTATCAGGAGTAATTCTGAGGATATCAATCCTAGTGTTACCGCACTGCACGATTTTTCGGAATTGTTGCTGAAGTCAAAAATGTATTCGACAAACTGGGTATATCTGCAAGCGAATACGGATGATAAGAAAGATTTGAAAGATCTTCACAAAAACTTATATCCTACTTTGAAAATTAGGTTGAATAACCTTAAAAAAAACTGGGATAACCCAGAGCATATAAGTGAGCTTGATTCAATTTTTACAAGTTTTGAGGAGATGCTTGCCAGCGAGAAAGAGATCATGGCCTTACTGGTTTCTTTTGACGATTACCAAAATCCTTTGGCAAAATTCACGGCAGAAGACCTAATTGAAAAAACGATTCTTATTCAAACAGCAACTATCTCTGAAAGGTTATCTAAGCTGGTGGTTGCTAAGCAGGCTGAAGCCGCTGCTGCCGATAAAAGTCTACTAGTCTCTTTTGGTGAGTTGAGAATTATAAATACTGTGTCAGGTATATTGACAGTGATTTTTGGATTGGTAGGGGCATTATTTGTTGCTAATTCAATCACTACACCTATCAATAAACTGAAAGAAGTCATTATAAAGCTAGGTCATGGTGTACTTCCAGATAGCCAATCTTCTAAGTTTAAGAATGATGAAATAGGTGAGATGGAAAAAGCTGTAGATAAGCTTGTGAAAGGATTGATTTCTACTTCAGAGTTTGCCGAAACAATAGGTAAAGGCGAGTACGATAATTCTTATCAGCCACTGAGTGAAGAAGATATTTTGGGTAATGCTCTCATTTTGATGAGAGATAACTTGAAGAAGGTGTCTGAAGAAGATAAGAAGAGAAACTGGATTGCTACAGGAGTTGCACGTTTCTCTGATATTTTAAGGAGCGAACATGAGAATATAGAAGTAGTAACGAATAATATTCTTCAAGAGCTTATCATGTATGTGGAGGCGAACCAAGGTGGTATTTTCATTGTAAATGATGATAATAGAAGTGATGTTCACCTAGAAATGGTAGCCTGCTACGCTTACGATAGGCGCAAATTCTTAGAGAAAAGAGTAGATGTAGGAGAAGGTTTGGTAGGTCAGTCTTACCAAGAAAATGATAAAATATTTTTAACTGATGTTCCTGAAGAGTATGTAAGTATATCTTCTGGATTAGGTGAAGCTAACCCAACAAGTATCTTGATTATTCCTTTGTCAATCAATGAAGAAACTGTGGGTGTACTAGAGCTTGCTTCTTTCAAAGTATTTGAAGACCATGAGGTTGAATTTATAGAGAAAATAGCTGAAAATACTGCTTCTAGTATCGCTTCTGTAAAAATAAACCATAGGACTAAAAAGTTACTAGAAGAGTCTCAGTTGAGTGCCGAACAGTTAAGGTCTCAAGAAGAAGAAATGAGGCAAAATACAGAAGAACTTCAAGCTACTCAAGAGGAGTACGAAAGACGAATAAATGAGCTGGAAAGGCAACTTGAGCTCAAAAAGTCTGAAGAAGGAGCCAATTATGAAAGTAATATTGGTAACTCACTCGAGTAACAAGAAATTGATATATTGATACATGAAGCCAAAATAGTAGAGCTGCTCTGAAAAGAGCAGCTTTTTTTGTTCTAAATTATAGTAAAGAGGAAGATGTAAAAACTAAGGACCGCCACCTTTCATTTTTTGTGTAAATTCGCAACTTCATTCAACCATAGCTACTAATGTTGATAGCTCAGAATTTATACTAAATGGCTTTAGACAATAAGATTTTTAAAAACGAAGACCCTCGAAAACTCTGGTACTTTTTAGGGGCGTCTATACTCATCAGTTGGGTAACTCTTTTAATCCCTAAAATAAGCTTTGCTTATGTAATTACTCCCTTTCTTGTAGCGCTGTTTTTGGCTACCTTCAATACTACTGAAGGGATAAAGAAAGATTTTAGGGATAGAATAGTTGATATAAAACGTATTAATAGAGGATGGTTGCTTTTGGTTTTGCTTTTTCATCCCACAGTAGTTTTTTTAACTTATGGTTTATCAGCTGGGTTTGGACTAGCCCCTATAGATTGGGAGTGCATCAAGTTGAGTGTTTCCCAAAATTTGCTCATGTACCTAGTTTTCATGATTTTCCCATCTATTTTCGAGCAAGCTGCTTGGAGAGGGTTTGCCCTAGACAGGATGCAGCTTAAGTGGACAGCTTTGCAGGCAAGTTTGCTTACGGCACTTTTCCATATTGTTTGGTGCTTACCATTGTTTTTCGAGGGAAATGTGATGGCTAGCATTGGGCTATTTACCCCACGTTTCTTTGCTTGGGTAATACAGATGCTTGCACTATCAGTGGTTTACACCGTGATTTACAACAACAATCAGCGGAGTATTTTGATTACTATTTTGTTTCATGTTTTATTTAATATTACTAATGTAGCGCTTTGCTATAAGCTTGCTGAAGCAAGTGTAAGCACTGAAGTGATAAGGACGGGTATCTATGTACTAACAGCTGCAGGGTTTGTGGTATACTTCGGTGCCAAACACCTCCTAAAAGAGAAATAAAAATAGGATTCAGGTATTTAAGCTAAAATTTGAATTTCTTATTCAAATGGAGTTTTTGTTGAAAGGCTACTAATAAAACATGGAGGGTTTTACAAAAATGTTCAAATTTCAAGGAATCTTATTAGTTTTGTAGCCTTAAAAATAAACCTAGCCAGCTAGGTATAACTTGGCTATGGAGTGAGAGCTTACAAGCCATCAAATCAGCGTTAATTAAACTATTTTAAGGACTAGTTCCTAACCTCAAGATGGAAAACAAAAAATACTACATCATTGATTTTGATAGTACTTTCACCAAAGTAGAAGCACTCGACGAGCTATGTGACATTGTACATGCAGGCAAAGAAAGCCTTGGACCTGTTCTTTCCAAAGTAAAGGACATTACCGATAGGGCTATGGAAGGAGAACTTTCCTTTGCCGAGGGGCTTGCTGAGCGAATTGCCATTATTGGAGCTCATCGCGATCACCTTCCCACCTTGGTCGATAGACTTAAAACCAAAGTAACCGATTCTATAGCTAGAAATAAGGATTTCTTCGCAAAGAATGCCGACGATATTCTGATCATTTCCAATGGATTTGTGGCATTTATAGAGCCTATTGTAACGCAATATGGCATTAAAAGTGAGAATATCTATGCCAACCATTTTGAGTTCGATACTGAAGGAAATATAATTGGTTTTGACAAAAGTAACCCACTAGCTGGCAACAATGGAAAGGTGAAGTTGATGAAAGACCTGAACCTAAAGGGGGATATTTATGTGATCGGTGATGGTTACAATGATTATGAGATCAAAAAAGCAGGGATCGCCGATAAGTTTTTTGCTTTCACAGAAAATATAAACCGTGAGAAGGTGAGCCAAGTTGCCGACTATATCGCACCAAGTTTCGACGAAGTTCTTTACGTAAATAAAATGCCAATGGCTATTTCTTATCCTAAAAATAGAATTAATGTATTGCTTCTAGAAAATGTGCACCCCAATGCTCAAAAGATGTTTGAGGATGAGGGTTACAATGTAGAAGTGATGAAAGGAGCTCTTGATGAAAATGAGCTTGCAGAGCGTATCAAAGGAGTTTCTATTTTGGGTATTCGCTCAAAAACCAACGTAACAGCAAAAGTGCTTGCCAATGCTAACCGCCTTATGGCAGTTGGTGCATTTTGCATAGGTACTAACCAAATTGATTTAGCGGGCTGCCTTGAAAAAGGTATCACCGTATTCAATGCACCTTTTAGCAATACGCGTAGCGTGGTTGAGCTTGCAATCGGTGAAATTATCATGTTGATGAGAAACCTTCCTGATAAAATGGCTGCCATGCACCAAGGCAAATGGGATAAATCTGCAAGCGGTTCTTTTGAGATTAGAGGGAAGAAGTTGGGCATAGTAGGATATGGAAACATTGGTGCTCAGCTTTCTGTATTGGCAGAAAATATGGGTATGAAGGTTTATTACTACGATATGGTAGAAAAACTAGCCTTGGGCAATGCAACCAAATGCAATTCTATGGAAGAGCTGCTTGGTATTGCCGATGTAGTCTCTCTCCACGTAGATGGCAGGGCTGAAAACAAGATGGTTTTTGGCGAAGAGCAATTTGCCATGATGAAAAAAGGGTCTATTTTGGTGAACTTGGCTAGAGGTTTTGTGGTAGATATAAAAGCTCTTACTGACAACCTGAAAAGTGGAAAACTAGTGGGTGCGGGAATCGACGTGTTCCCCGAAGAGCCTAAAAATAACCAAGAGCCATTTGTGTCTGATCTACTTGGTATGAAAAACGTAATTCTTACTCCGCATATCGGAGGAAGTACACTAGAAGCTCAGGAAAATATTGCCAGCTTTGTACCTAGTAAAATCATCGAATATGTGAACACGGGTAATACGTTCAATAGTGTGAATTTCCCGAACTTGCAGTTGCCAGCCTTCGAAAAGTCGCATAGGTTGCTCCATATTCACAAGAATGTATCTGGTATTTTGGCTAAGATCAATAGCGTATTAGCTAAGCATGAGATCAATATCATGGGACAATACCTCAAAACCAACGAACAAGTTGGTTATGTGATCACCGATATAGATAAAGAGTACGATAAGCAAGTGATGAAAGACCTAAAAGCAATTGAAGATACTATCAAGTTTAGGATTCTTTACTAGCAGCATTTGCTTGGGAAAAGCAATATTATATAAAGGCCATCGAATCTCAATCAGACTCGATGGCTTTTGTTTTTTTTAGTGATTTTTGTGCTTCGACCTTAAGCTTTCACGCCCAAAAAAGGTTCAAGTTGCCTAATGAGTTGCGCTTCAGGAACTACTCCCGATTGCCTCCACAAAATCTTGTTCTTATGGAAGAGAATCAAGGTAGGAATACCTCTTATCTGGTACTTTTGGGCTGCTGCGGCATTTTTATCTACATTTACCTTTAGTACTTTCAATTTGCCATCCAGCCTTGAAGCCACTTTGCTCAGCGTAGGCGCCATTACCTTACATGGCTGACACCAATCGGCATAAAAATCTACCAACACTGGAACATCTGAATTTTTGATCAAATTTGAGAACTTTGACATTTTATTTACTGGTTTTTAATGCGTTAATGCTTTTAATTATAATTAGTCTAATGAGTAGTAGCCATGGAAACCCATGCATTAGCAAGTCAAAATAATCCATAGCTTGCATGCCAACCGCTCCTCCTGCTACCCATTTTAGCTTTCCCCACACATGCGGTTCTGGGAAAAAAGGGGCGAGCCCGAGGGTGAGACATGCCATTACGATATATGCGGTATTGTTTACTATTTTCATCAGCTATATTATTTACAAACACATGAACATTTGTTCATGTAAATATAGTTCCCAAACCCTTAAAAAAAGAGTAGAAGGTTTAAAAGTAGATAGGCAGAAATGAATAAAGCCCCTACAAAGGGGCTTTACAAAACTTGATACCTGAGGTGCTTGGCTATTGTTTGGGCTTGTAAAGCTTAAAGCTATTTACAAACTCATCAACTACTTCGTTGCTTGCTCGGTTTCTGGCGGCTGCATACATGATGGTGTAAATCCTCGTTCCAGCCTTTATCATTTTCATGGTAATATGGCCATTGATATTGGTTTGTGGGGAAAACATCTTGTAGGTAATGCTTTTGTCGAACCCGTCATTTTCCCCTACCGTTCGTGAGCCCATTGTAATATAATCTGAGCTTCTGTCCATTGCTTCAGCAGATTGGTCAAAGAACTGCTCAATATCAATCGAATTAAAAAAAGGAGGAGGAAAATCCACATAGCTAACCACGTATTTTTGCTCTATTCCCATGCTGCACAAGAAAGTGACCGCATCAAATTTTTGATTTGCCAACATATTTTCTTGTATCATTACATTCGGTTTTTCAGGAAACTTGATTAAAAACTCGCCTTTTTTTGAGCCATAAAGCCCCGATTTTGTTGTTATTACATCGGGCTTATCGCTTGAGCATGCTTGAAAAATTAATATTAAAAAAATAACTACTACTTGAAGTTTTCTCATCTGTTGTTTTATTAATTGAAATACTCATTCTTGTTAGCATAACGTACTTTTTTAATAAAACATGTGAACAGTGTTCTGAAAATAAGGGAGATTTATTACCTGTTTGTCCCCCTTATTTCCCTGATCCAATATCTTCTGATTTATATCTTCTTAAAAGCTACAATAGCATTATGCCCCCCAAATCCAAAAGTATTACTTATGGCTACATCTACCTTCGCTTCTTTTGCTTCCCCCGTTACAATATTCAACTCCTGAGGGATTTTTTCATCTTTCTGTTCCAAATTGATGGTGGGAGGAATCAGTCCCGTATTGATGGCTTTGATGCTCAAAATCCCTTCTACAGCTCCTGCAGCCCCAAGTAAGTGCCCAGTCATCGATTTTGTTGCACTTATGTGCAAGTCGCTTTCAGTGCCAAAGACTTTCGTAATAGCCTTGATTTCACTCAAATCTCCCACTGGGGTGGAAGTGGCATGTGCGTTGAGGTAATCAACTTGATTGGGAGAAATACCCGCTTCTGCCAGTGCTAGTTCCATTGCTTTGGATGCGCCTAGTCCTTCGGGGTGAGTAGAAGTCATGTGATAGGCATCGGCAGTCATGCTTGCACCTACAATCTCAGCGTATATTTTTGCCCCTCGTTTTTTTGCATGTTCGTATTCTTCTAGTATCAATGCGCCAGCTCCTTCTCCCATCACAAACCCGTCCCGGTTGACATCAAATGGGCGAGAAGCTTCCACAGGATTTTCATTGTTGGTGGACATTGCCTTCATAGAGCTGAACCCTCCCACAGATGCTTCCGTAATTGGAGCTTCCGATCCACCCGTAATAAATGCTTTTGCCTTTCCAAGTTTGATGTAGTTGTAGGCATCCATAATGGCTGAGTTGGAAGTTGCACAAGCCGAAACCGTGGTGTAGTTGATCCCCATCAGTCCAAATTTCATGGAGATCATCCCCGAAGCCATATTGGCGATGAGTTTGGGTACGAAAAAGGGATTGAACCTTGGGTTTAGGTCGTTTGCGACATAGCCTTTCACCTCGTCTTCAAAAGTCTGCATGCCTCCTTGCCCTGATCCCCAGATCACTCCCATATCGTAAGGCGACATTTTTTCTATATCAATGCCGCTGTCTTCCATTGCTTCTGTTGCTGCATAAAGTGCATATTGGGTAAAAGGATCGCTCTTTCTAATTTCATTTCTGACCAGATACTTTTCAGGCTCAAATTCTTTTACCTCGCAGGCGAACTTTACTTTGAAGTTACTTACATCAAACTTGGAGATGGGAGCAGCACCGCTTTTTCCTGCAATCGCATTGTCCCAAAACTCATTTACCGAATTACCAATAGGAGTCAAAGCTCCCATGCCCGTAACACATACTCGTATTTCTTTAGGATGTTTCATGATTATACTTATTAGTAAGTAAGTTTTAAAATCAAATTTTTTTAACCACAAAAATATTGACTGAACTAGCTTATATAGTTTTTAGATATTTTCCAGAATAGATCTTTTGACTGTGGCGAGCACATTTTCTTTGGTCACCCTGCTTAGAATCAGGGAAGAAAGTAGCGCTGAAACTACTTCATCGGCTTTGTCCGAAGCCTCGCCCTTAAAGTTGAAATTGCCTAGTTTTCTGCCGTTTTCAAAAACCTCTCTCAGCCAAACTCTTATTTCTTGGCTAGCTGCCGTAAGTGATTCCTGCATTTTAGGAGGGAAGGTTTCGTATGCCGAGCCCATCGCTCCCATGAAACAAGCTAGTTTACTTGCATAGCTTTTGTCATAGATGCCAATGAAAGCTTCAAGCTGCTTGAGCGGCGGAAGCACACTCCAATTCACTTTTTCCACAGCAAATTTTTCCATCGTTCTGTCGATAATGGCTTTGCCCAAATCTGCTTTGGTGGGGAAATGGTAGTGAATCGCAGCATTTTTTACTTCTAAAGGCGTGGATATATCTTTGTAGCTAAAGGCATTATATCCCTTAGAGCGAATCAATACCTCCGCCAAATCCAAAATTTGCTCTCTCATTTCTGACATATCTTGCAATATTACTTACTAGTAGGTAAGTAAGCAAATTTTGTTTTGAGTAATGCAAGGAAGTTTCGTTGTGCTTGTTTCGACTGCCCACAACCTTAGTGGAAAGTAACTAAGAAAAATTCCTACCAATTCGGATGAATACTATCTTTCAACAGCTCGTCGTAAATCTTTTGAACTTCTTCCATTTGAGCTGCCGTTAGGTCAGGCAGGTTGCTTACGCTGATGTTGGCTTCGGCTTGGCTAGGTCGGCTAGCTCCTGGGATTACGCAACTCACCGCATCGAACATCAGCACCCATTTGAGGGCTTGTGGAGCGATTAGGGTTTCCCCAAATAATTTCTGAACCCTTTCCAAAGCAGCAAACCCGAGTTCGAGTGGAACACCAGAGAAAGTTTCCCCTTTATCGAAGAATTTTCCATCTCGGTTGAAGTTCCGATGGTCTTCGCTGGCGAAGGTAGTTTCCTTGGTTATTTTTCCGCTAAGCAAACCGCTGGCAAGGGGAACTCTCGCCAAAATCCCCACATTATTTGCCTTGGCTAGGGGGAAGAATTCCTCGGCAGGCTTTGGGCGGAACATGTTGAAAATGATTTGTACAGTCGCCACGCCAGAGTAGTTCATCGCCATAATAGCTTCCTCTACTTTCTCCACACTCACTCCATAGTGGCGGATTTTCCCTTTTTCCTTTATTTTATCTAAGGCTTCAAATACCTCATCTTTTTGGTACACAGAAGTAGGAGGGCAGTGCAGTTGCAAAAGGTCGAGCGTATCCAGCCCAGAGTTTTTCAAGCTATCGTCAATGAAACTTTCGATGGTTTTTGAGTTGTAGCCTTCAGCATTATGAGGATTCAGTCTGCGCCCACTTTTGGTGGCAACCAGCACCTCTTCCGAACGGCTTCTGACTACTGCTCCCACAATCTTTTCACTTAATCCATCTCCATACACATCGGCAGTATCAATGAAATTCACTCCTTCGTCTATGGCTTTATGGATAATGGCTTCCGCATTCTTCTGATCAAAATCAGCTCCCCATCTGCCGCCCACCTGCCAAGTGCCTAGCGATACTTCTGAAACTTTATATCCTGTTTTACCTAATGTTCTGTAGTTCATGGGTATTGTTTTAAGTGTTTTTTAATTCGATTTTTCTACCATCCATATCCTGAATTATAGCAGTTAAACCCCATTCTGTGTCTTTGATATCCGAAATAATTTTCCAACTTGAGTTCTTGATATGCTTGATTGTTAAATCTAGGCTTTCAACTGAAATTCCTAGCCTGAGTGAGCTGTCTGCTTCTTTCATTGATTTTGTTAATGGATAAATTTCAAAGACAAAACCATCCTTTTCACTCGCATAATGAAGTGGCCCTTTCCCATGTTGGTGATAGTCAAATTTAAATCCAAGCAATTCATATTGCTTTTTTAGTAACTGAGGCTCTTTTGTTCGAATAACAATTAGATTGAATTTCATTTATTCTTTTTTCAATTTCTTAAATATATCTATCAAAATAAGAATAGCTAAAAATGAAGCACAAAAAAATCCCAGTAAGCTAGCCTACTGGGATTCTATATGAACTGGTTTTTACAGATTAGTACCTGTAATGTTCAGGTTTGAATGGTCCTTGTTGTTCCACACCAATATATTTAGCTTGCTCTTCAGAAAGCTCGTCCAATTCAACACCAATTTTTTCAAGGTGCAAGGCAGCTACTTTTTCGTCCAAGTGCTTAGGCAACGTATAAACTTTGTTCTCGTAGTTTGCAGAGTTGTTCCAAAGCTCTATTTGAGCTAGCGTTTGGTTCGTGAAAGAGTTAGACATCACAAACGATGGGTGGCCAGTTGCACATCCCAAGTTCACCAATCTACCTTCAGCTAAGATGATGATTTCTTTTCCATCTACATTGTAAACGTCAACTTGAGGTTTTACTTCGTATTTAGTATCACCGTAGTTGCCATTCAGCCAAGCCATGTCAATTTCATTATCGAAGTGACCAATATTACAAACGATGGTTTTGTCTCCCATCAACTTGAAGTGCTCTTCAGAAATGATGTTGTAGTTACCAGTACAAGTAATTACAATATCAGCTCTTGGTACAGCATTTACCATTTTCTTTACTTCATAACCGTCCATTGCAGCTTGTAGCGCACAAATTGGGTCAATTTCAGTAACGATAACCCTTGCGCCAGCACCGCTAAGTGAAAGAGCAGTTCCCTTTCCAACATCACCATATCCAGCAACAACGGCAACTTTACCAGCCAACATTACATCAGTAGCTCTTCTTATCGCATCTACTGCAGACTCACGGCAACCGTATTTGTTATCAAATTTAGATTTTGTAACTGAATCGTTCACGTTGATAGCAGGCATTGGAAGAGTTCCATTTTTTACCCTTTCGTACAATCTGTGAACACCAGTAGTAGTTTCTTCAGAAAGACCTTTGATGCCAGCAACCAATTCAGGATACTCGTCAAGCACCATGTTGGTAAGGTCACCGCCATCATCCAAAATCATGTTCAATGGCTTCTTGTCATCACCCTCTCCAAAGAAAAGAGTTTGCTCAATACACCAGTTGAATTCTTCCTCGTTCATACCTTTCCAAGCGTAAACAGGGATGCCAGCAGCGGCAATTGCAGCAGCAGCTTGATCTTGTGTAGAGAAAATATTACAAGATGACCAAGTAACTTCAGCACCTAATGCAACTAAAGTTTCTATCAAAACAGCTGTTTGGATAGTCATGTGTAAACAACCAGCGATTCTTGCGCCTTTCAAAGGCTGCTCAGCGCCATATTCTTCTCTTAGGGACATCAAACCTGGCATTTCTGCTTCAGCCAATTTGATTTCTTTACGACCCCAATCTGCTAGGTTTATGTCTTTTACTTTGTAATTAAGTGTAGTCTGTGACATTGGATGGAATTTTTTATTTTTAAAGATTTGCAAAAGTAGTTCTTTCTAATGTAAACATCAATGAAAATAACTACTGATCAGCGTGTATGTTATTCAGAACTCCTTTAATATATGAAAAAAATTATTTTGTTGAACTTAGGTGCCTTATCGTAGATGCTACAGAAGAGAATTTTTGGGCTTCACCATTTTTATACAAAACCCACTCTGTACCCTGTCCATTTTGGTGGATATTCAATTCTAAATCAGCATTTTCATCAAAAGAAAAGCCTTCTCGTTCCAAGGCTCTTTTTGTCCAGAAGTAATGGGCTTTATCTCCTTTTAGGTTGATAGTTTTCCCCCTCTGAGGAATATTGACCTTGAACGTCCCTGTTTCTTTACAAAAATCAAAGCCACCTTTTTGGAAAGCTTTTTCAAATGTACCTTGTAAGATCAAGTCTTCTGGCATGCCAGTAACCATGGACTGGTTGGGCATCATAAGCCAAATGTTATCGGCTGCTTGGAGGGCAAGGTCTAGTTCGTGGGTTGAAAGTACAATTGCTTTCCCAGTCTTGCGGGCCATCTCTCTAAGCAAACGGATGATTTCAACTCGGTTGGGAAGGTCAAGGTGGGCGGTTGGTTCGTCCAGCATGATCAGTGGAGTATCTTGAACCAAAGCCCTTGTAATAAGTACTTTTTGCCTTTCGCCGTCGCTGAGCTGACTTATTTGTTTGTCGAGAAATTCTTCAATTCCAGTAGCTTTTACAGCTTCTTTTATCACCCGCTTGTCTTCTTCGCTTAGTTGCCCAAACCAACCAACGTAAGGGTAGCGGCCGAGGGATAGGAGGCTGTACACACTTAAATTTCCTACTGTCATATTTTCGGTGAGTACCAAACTGAGTTTTTTTGCCAGCTCTGTCTTTTTAACTTTATGGATATCGATATCTTCTAGCCAAATTCCCCCTTTCAAAGGCGCTTGGATTCCTGCCAGTGTTCGCATGAGCGTACTTTTTCCAGCTCCATTGGCTCCTAAAAGACAGACCAGTTGACCAGGATATAGCTCCAAATTGAGATGCTCGGCAACCATTTTGTTTCCTTTTTTGGATTTGTACCCAATTTGAAGATCGTTGGTGCGCAGGATTTTCGGAAGCTGTGATACGCCGTTAAGGGAAGTCGTGGATTTGGAGGCAAGTGTTATATTTTCCATATCGGTCAGTTTTCTCATTAGAAAGCTCCTTTTAAATTTTTTCGTTGAATAATCACCCAAATTACTACGGGTGAACCGATAATAGCTGTTACCGAGTTGATAGGAAGCGTGCTCTGGTGCCCAGGTATTTGTGCAATGATATCGCAAAAAAGCATGATGCAAGCACCCATTAGACAAGCCGAGGGGATCAATACACGATGATCCGACGTGTTGAATAACGAGCGACAAAGGTGGGGTACTGCTATACCTACAAAACCAATAGGCCCACAAAAACCGGTCACCGCACCTGCCAACAGGCTAGTGGAAAGGATGATCAAGATTTTTATTTTTTTGAGGTTCAACCCCATGCTGCTAGCGTAGTTTTCTCCCATGAGCAAAAGGTTGAGGTATTTGGAAGAAATAAACGTGATCAGTACGCCAACTCCTACCGAAATACTCAGTACTTTGAGGTGTTGTTGGGTAACCCCTCCAAGGCTACCGAAAGTCCACAAAAGGTAATCTTGAATTTGTTCGGGGCTGCTGAAATATTGCCAAATACTTACCATGGCAATGGTCAAATTGGCGATCATCAGCCCTACTATCAATAAAACAACATTATCGTTGATTCGGAGCGAAATCCCTATAATGATAAGGAGAATGAAAGCTGAACCAAGGGTAGATGCTAAAATGATAAGCCAACTTCCACCTATCCCCAGTTGCCTCAGGGCAAAGCTAGTGGTCACAAAACCCGAGCTAAGCATCACAACAGCTACGCCTAAACTTGCCCCTGCAGAAATGCCTAAAACTGAAGGACCTGCAAGTGGGTTTCTAAAAAGCGTTTGCATTTGCAAGCCACTTACGGCCAGTGCCGCCCCAGCCAAAATTGCGGTGAATGCTTTTGGGACACGAATAGTTTCTACAATCTTGAGCCAAGCTATATTGTCCGAACCTTTGCCTACCAATATGGCGACTACTTCCGTAAAAGGGATATTAACAGAGCCAAGGGCAACGTCTAAGACCAAAAAAAGAATCAATAGGGTAATCAGTGCCAACATCCAAGATAGCTTGGGGGCTAAACTTGGCAGCTTTATTTCTTGCCGAGTATCTATACTACTTGTTCTTTGCATAAAGTTTCAAAAAATACAGCCATGATAATGACGGAATGTAGCTTTCGTACTCGATGGATCTGCCCCGAATCCTCCTTGTATAATTATTGGAAAAACTAAGATAAGCTGGCTGTCGCCTGTTACTTATTCGCTTTTCTCCCGAAAGCTTAAAGCTATATACAAAAATGGCAGGTCTTCTGACTTTCCCAGGTTTTGGCTTGCCTTCCCGCCCCAATTAGGGCAGTGGCGAAGGTAAGAGCCTCACCTCTAGATGTTGCAAAGCAACAACAGGATTACAGCAGCGGGGACTGTTCCAGAGTTTCACTGGATTCCCTTTTCATGCTTGCCCTTATGCAAGGGCTTGCAACCACTTTTCTTCTACAAAGATAACACATTTCCCGAATGAAGGTAGGGTTTTCAACTGCTCAATTCGCTAAAGATCATTTCCGCTCTAGTTTCTACAGTCGTTTTGGGAAGTTCAATCACCTTGTAGCCAAGTTCTATATATACTTTTTGGATGGCTGTGCCGAGGGCAAAAGCTTCGGTATAGGATTGGGGCCTTTCTGGGTCGTTGACATAGACTTCTTCCCACGGTGGACACCAAAAAACGGTAGTATAGTAAGGGTGGGAGAGAATGCTCTTTTTTACTCCCAAGTCCGGTAGATTATTGCAACGCAAGTAAGCTAAAATATCGGGCATACCTCTGTCAAAAAAGACAAAAGAGGGATTCTGAGAAGCATGCTCCCATTCAGTAGCCATTTCTTTGCAACAAAGCAGGGCAAATGCGGGAAGATTCTCCCAAGGCAACAGGCCTTTCTTTTTGGACGATTCTTGTTGGATAAGCTTTCGACTGACTTCTTCGCTTATTATATATCCAAGGCTTTGTAGTTTGTTAATTAAGGTAGTTTTCCCTGCTCCAGGCCCTCCCGTTATTACTATTCTTCTTACCATTTGTATTTTTTTCGGCAAAGGTAAAAAGGAAGCGGAAAAGCTACTCAAATTGATAGACTAGTTCTTTTGTATATTTCTCTAAGTGTAAAACAATGCTATTATGCCCCTCTTTTTGCAAAGGCTTTAGGTCAAAAGTAAGTGTGTCCTGTACTATTGCTTCGCAAAAATCGTGGTCTTCAAAAGAAAGAAGGAGGTTGAGCTGAGGTGGCATCGATTTCGTCAAATAGCCATCTGTAACCATGTAAGCTTTTATTTCACCACAGCCTCCGCCATAGCTGATTACCAATTCCAAAGAGTCGTTTTTTATCTCTGCATGTTTGTAGAAAAACTCGTCTTTGCTTGCTTCGCTATATTTTGCAGGGTCAACTATTACTTGCGAGCTGGTACTTTTGAGTTGCCAGTTGGCAAAAGCATCATCGTCTTGGGTAACCTCAACGTTATCATCTGAGCAGGAGCTCAGAGCTATCAGGCTAAATAAAAAGATGTATAAGTAGTGAAAGTGTTTCATGATCAGATGTTTTTTGATAGTTGTTTTGTAAAGTTTCTACAAATAAGATGCTTTTTTTGGTCAAAAGGTTTAATAGCCTTGGCGTATTTACTGTTAAAAAAACAAAAAAGCCCTGTGGGCTCCCACAGGGCTTCATTTTCAATCGCTTTTTAAAACTAATACGTTATCTCCACATTTTGCTCAAAGTCATAGAGAGTAAGCGCCCTAATGGTGTAATAAGCACTCCAAAAATCCCGAAGTGATTGGAGATAGTTTTGTTTGGCCTCGTCTTTCTCTTTTAGTGCAATGTTTAAGTCTGTAATACTGATTTTGGCTACCAAATAGCGCTGCTGGGAAATGTCGTACCTGAGTTGGGCAATTTCATCGGCTCTTATCGAAGCTTTCAATTGTTCTCTCAAAATGGGGAATTGTTTCACCAGAGTATAGATTTCTTGTTCAAAGTTGATCTCCTCTTGGGCAACTGTGTTTTTTACGAGTTCTTGATTGGCTATAGCTGTGTTTTTCATTGCTTTTTGCCTTCCCCAGTCCATGATCGGGATTTGAAAAGTAACAGCTAAACGCTGCTGGTCTTGCATGTCATTATAAAGCATATCGAAAGTATTGCTTTGGCTGGTGAGACCGAAACTTCCTACTACGTTCACATTGAGCCCGCTTTGCCCTTTGGCTTGGGCAACCTCCCGTTCTGCTTCCATTAGCTCCCGTTTAAATGCTAAATACTGCTGCCGGTTCTTTTTTGCTTGTTGAATAGCCAACTCTACGTCAATCGGGAAATCTGGTATTTCGGCAGGGGCAATTAAAGTGACTTCTTGGTTATCAGGGTTTCCAATGAACGTGTTTAGGTTGAGCATAGTTGTTTCCAAGTCTAACCGAGCTTGCCTTACTTGTTGTTCCGAATTAACAAGGTTGAGCTCCAACTGTAGAAGTTCGTTTTCTGCGATTTTTCCCAGCTCGTACCTTCCTTCGGCAATCCGGTAAATAGTATCGTTGTTGATCTTGTTTTTTTGAGAGATTTCTAGTGAAATCTGGGCGAGGAGTAAGCTGAAAAATAAGTTGCTGGCTCGAATGGCTACCCGTTCCACTTCTTCATTATAATCTTTAATAGATTCTTCGTACCTGATTGGTTCTATTCTTTTGTCCCATTTTAGTTCGTTAAACCCAAATACAGGTTGGGTAACACCAAATATTAAAGGAGATGCAGCGTAGCTGGTAGACCTATTATCTCCATATAGGTCAATCCGCTGAACGTTGGTACCGGCAAAGATCCGCCCGCCTGTAGCCGAAATAGCTTGGCTGATACTAAGTTGTAAATCCGAACTTGCCAAGCTTCTTCTTATAAATATATCTGTACCATCTGGCTGGGTAACAGGAGAGATGGAACTATTAAAGTCTGGCAAAGAGCCATCTAGAGAGAGCTGTGGCTTGTAGTTGGATTGGTAGGTTTTGTATTGCCAATAGCGGTTTTCCTTCCTGTTTTTTGCTTGTAATGAGCTGAGTGAATTCATTTTTGCCAAATTAATCACTTGGCTCAGGTCGTAAACTTGCTGGGCGAATAGCCCATTTGTAATTAAAATAAAAAAAATGATAACTGGCAGTATTCTTTTTGTCTGCATTTTTCTGAAGTCTTAGAAGATCTTGTGTATCAATTTAAAATTATGCAAAGGCATTGTGCAGGTGGAATTATAGGTTTCCACCACAAAATTTACTCATGCCTCAGCGAGGTAATGGGGTCTTGGTCTGCAGCTCTTTTTGCAGGAGTAATTCCGAAGATAAGCCCAACACCAGCTGCTACTGCGAAGGAAACAATGATAGATCCTGGAGAAATAATAGTAGGAATATCGGCTACTTCGGCGATTATAAGCGCCAAGGAAACTCCCAGTATCACCCCAATCAACCCTCCTGAAAGGCTGATCATCACAGATTCGAATAAAAATTGGAGGACAATGTCGATGCGTTTTGCCCCGAGGGAAATTCTAAGCCCGATTTCCTTGATCCGCTCCATTACCGATGCTAGCATGATATTCATGATTCCAATCCCCCCAACTATCAATGAGATTCCTGCAATAGCTCCAAGTACTATGTTGAAAATATCCTTGGTTCGCTGCTGCTGTTTGAGCAAGAGCTCCGGGATAGTGATTTCGTAATCGACCATTCTGAAGTGCCTTCTTTCCAACATCCGGGCAATTACGTCAGCCGTTGCGTTGAGATACTCTGTTTCTTCTACTTGTACTACTAGTTTGTCAAGTTGATGGTAGTTTTTGTCTGCGGTAGGCACATCTTCTTCATCTCCACCTCCGCTTCTCACAATGAAAAAACCTCCATTACTAGCCGCAGCTTGCCTGATCATACTTGCCGTGATAAGTGCCCTGTTTTTGTAGCGGGTAAGGATAGTTTGAATGGGCGTATAAACATCCATATTAAAATCTCGGATGCCTAGCTTAGAAGAAATACTGGATTTTGAAACCATCCTTTCTTCCATCACCCCAATGATCTTGAGCCAGTGTGGACCACATTTGATGTACTTCCCTATGGGATTAGATTTACTAAAAAATTTTGATTTGATACCTCTTCCGATTATACAAACTTGGTCTCCGTAAGCGAGGTTATGTTCGTTGAACTCCCTGCCCTCAGCTAAGTTGAAATTATAAATATCAAAATAAGATGGCTCAACACCAACAAGTTTTGCGGATCTCCTAATGCCGTTACACACAATTTGTGTCTCTAGCAAAATCTCTGGGCTCATTTTGGAGATAGTCGGAAGGATTTTTTTTACACTTTTCGCATCTAAAAGGGTAAGCCCTGGTGAGAATTGAACTTTTTCTTTTCCTCCTCCCGAGTCATCATCTACATTTTCTTCCACTTGCTCCACCACTGGCGTGACTACAATGTTGTTGACCCCTACCAATTTGATTTGCTCCAACACTTCTTGCTGGGCACCATTCCCAACGGCTAACATAGCAATTACAGCAGCCACCCCAAATATAATTCCAAGGGCGGTGAGCATTGTTCTCATTTTATTTGAAAGCAATGCTTCGGTAGCTATATAAAGGTTGGATAAATACCTTTCTAAATTATTCATTTCTATGAAGTTCCCCTGCTTTACAGGGGCTTGGGTTTTGTGAGTGATGTTTAAAAAAGGCGGAGTTGCCGCCTTTGTCATTCAAAATCTGTTAATTAGAAGCCACTTGTTCTGCCTCTCCGCCGTCTAGTAGCTTAATTCGTTCATCTTCCATGCCTATTGGAGTGGAGAGATAAATTTCATCGCCTTCTTCTATTCCGCTTTCTATCACCGCTTCGTTGTCGTTGGTACTCCCTACCATCACCTGCTGTTTTGTAGTTCCAATGCCAAGTTTGGTGTATACATAAGTAATAGAGTCGCCTTGGTTGTGAAGGCATTCCAATGGCACAGAAAGAACATTTTCTACAGTATTCGAAATGATGATGTTACTTGTAGTCATGGCAGGGCGGAGGGTGGTATCGCTTTCGCTCACTTTTATGAGTACTTCAAATACTTTCGCATCGGAGTTTGGCTTTTGTTCACCTACGTTGGCTACTTGAGTAACCAAGCCGGTCAGCTTTTTTTCTGGGAAAGCATCTAACCCAATCTTAACAGGTTGGCCTCTCTTAATCTTCATGATATCCACCTCGTTTACATAGGTTTTGGAAATCATAGTGCTAAGGTCGGGAAGGGTTGCTACTTCAGGATTCCATGAGGAGATGGTCGATCCTTCTCGTATTTTTTTGCCATTCCAAGACTTTGTGTAGATCACCATGCCGTTTTGTGGAGCTATAATGGTAAAGCTACTTAACAGGTCATCTAAAAACTTAACATCTTGTTGTTGTTCGTTTAGCTCCATTTGAGCCTCAGTCATTTTTGCTCTAGCTTGCTCAGCTTTTATCTCATAGTTTTCCTTGGCTTGTTTTAAATCTCTTTTAGCCTTGGTAAGTTCTATTTCCGCTTGCTTAATAGTTGCTGGCGGTTCAAATTGAGATTGTTCCAAAACAATTTCCTTTTCCTCAACATTAAATTGGAGGTTAAGGATATTATCTCGTGCTTCTCTTAATTGAAGAGCGGTATCAAGTTTTGTCTGAGTGTATTCCGCCTGTTCTTTGGTAAGTTGATCTCGTTCTTCTTGGTATTTGTTGAAAAGCTCAGATTTATCTAGCTCTGCTATAAAGTCTCCGGCTTTTACCCTCGAACCTTCTGGGATAAGCTTTTCGATTTTAAATTCTCTCAAGCCACTTCGGCGCAAGCCTCTGGGACCTCTGATGCTTACCGAGTTAATAGGGTCAAGCTCACCTGTAGTAGTAATGGCTATTTCAAAATCACTTTTCTTGACTGTAACTGTAATCTCATTGCTGCTATCAGCATCTGTCTCCCACAATAGGAACACCGCTAACAAGGCAACAATAATAGCTCCTGGGATAATATATCTCTTTTTCATCTTTGATAGGTATTTGTGTAAGGGCAATCCGTTTGCCCTAGGGTATTTTATATTGGAAATTTACTAAATATATGTAATGTTTATTTTTTCTCATTAAAAAAAGTTAGCCTATAAAGATTAAGCATAGAAAATGAAAAAAGTTTATGCATTTGAGATAGAGCAGGCATTTGTATTTCTGATAAATTGGTAGAGTAGCTAAACAAGCATTGATTGTGCCTTCAAAAAGTCTATCAGTTGATTGGTAAAAGTCCCGTTCAGAACGGAATAATTGTGAAATTAACCGTTCCCTTCAATATGTCAAACCATTTTGGCTGAAACAAGGTGATAAATACACCAAGGGGTAAAAAATAGGATGAAAAGGTTTTTTTATATAAGCATGTTTAAAATTTAGGTTTTCAAGTGAGACTCCATAAATGAGCGTTTGCAGCTAAATAGATGAAATTTAAACAGGCTCTAAATGCCCTAATCCAAAATCTTTGATTTGATTTTTCTTTTTTTGTTTTTGATACAAAGGACTTGGCTTTTCCCACTTTCGTTTCCAGTGCGGTCTATGGCCGTTATTATATAGGTGTACTTTTTGTTTTTCTTTACATCCGTATCCCTAAATTCGTTTCTTTCCACTCTTCGGAAACTGCTGATGTTTTTATTCTCTGGCACAATGTTTTCATCTTTGCCTTCTGCTCTGTACACAATGTGATAAATAGGCTTGCCCGAAGAGTCTTCTGCTTGGCTCCACTGGAGGACAGCTTCTCCATTTTCCCCTTTTTTACAATTTATCCTAGAAGGAGGTGCAGGAGTCGTTTTGTCTATCCAAGGCATGGTAGGAGGGAGGGCTTTGGTAGGGTAAATGCTTGTTTTTAAGCTGTCGCAAAAGCCTAAAGAGTTTTTCTTAAAATGCTTGGAGCTGTAGAATGCATTGCCCATTATACTCGTTTTTTGCCTACTCATCTGGATTTGCTCGGGAAGCTCGGCAGGGTCGAGCCATTTTTCTGGCCTCGACTGCCCGATTCGATAAATGGCATGCCCCACGTACACATGCCTGCCATAAGCGTGTTTGTCCCACCACTGGAGCAGGGTGGTATAGTCCGCCGCAGGATGCCCTTGTGGCCAGTAAAGTTGAGGGGCTACATAATCTATCCAACCAAGTTTCAACCATTTGAGAATATCGGCGTAGAGGTCATCGTAGTTGGTCATGCCTGCTTTTGTATTGGAACCCTCCGCATCTCTGTCAATGTTTCTCCACACACCAAAGGGGCTGATTCCAAACTTCACGTCTGGCTTCACTTCTTTTATCCCCTTGCTAAGTGCCTCTATCACCTCGTCTACATTTTTCCTCCGCCAATCTTCTTTGGTTTCGGGGGTGAACCCTGTTCCGTAAAACCTAAAAGAGGTGCTGTCGGGAAAGTCTTGACCAGCTATTTTGTAAGGGTAAAAATAATCATCAAAATGGACGGCATCTATGTCGTACCTCAGCGTTACATCCTTTATCACATTTACTAGGTAATCTCGCACTACAGGAATTCCCGGATCGAAATAGACTTTTTTCCCATAGGTTAAAAACAGGTCTGGGCGAGTTTTGGTGAGGTGGAATTCTTCAATGCTTGACTTTGACGTATCGAAAATAGCTCGGTAAGGGTTGAACCAAGCGTGAAATTCCATACCTCTTTCATGTGCTTCTGCTATCATAAACTGAAGCGGGTCGTAATAGGGCTGGGGCGATTTTCCTTGCTCTCCGCTAAGCCATTCTGACCAAGGTTCAAACCTTGAGTAATAAAAGGCGTCGGTGGAAGGCCTGACCTGCACTATTACCGCATTCATGTTGAGCTTTTCTAGCATATCCAGTAATTCAACAAATTCCTCTTGTTGTGCTTTGGGTTCAAGTCCGGGTTTTGAGGGCCAGTCAATATTTGCAACAGTAGCTATCCATGCTGCGCGAAGTTCTCGCTTGGGGGCAGTTTGGGCTTGAAGATACTGGTTTATGAAAAGGAAAATGAAGAGGAGTGAAGTAGGGAAATTGAGCTTCATTAGTTTTATAATGTTTTTGTAAAAGTGGTGATTTCCTCGGCAAGGTTTGCCCAAGTGAACTTTGCTTTAAAACTGGCTATATTTTGCTTGAATTTTTCAAGATTCCCCTCCCTAAATACTTCTTGGATAGCATTTGCTATAAGGGTTGGCTCAGCATCGGGAATAGCCAAACCCGTACCATAAGGTTTTACGCTTTCTTTGAGGCTTCCTTTGTCGGTCACTATGATAGGCACATCAAAATGGAAGGCAACGGCAGAAACCCCGCTTTGGGTGGCGGTGCGGTAGGGTAAAATATTTACATCCGCAGCCGAAAAATAAGTGTTCACCTCTTCATCTGGCACATATTCGTTGATAAGTCGAATACCTTCTTTATTAGGACTTGTCTCTATCAGCTTCTTATATTTTTCAATGCTTTCATATGCTTCGCCCACTATCAGCAATACATATTCATCGGATAATTGCCCCATGGCTTCTATCAGCGCATCTAGCCCTTTGTAAGCTCGGATTAACCCAAAGAAGAGTATTACTTTTTTATCGGGAGCTATGTCCAGTTTTTTTAAAGCCTCATTTCGTTCTATTTTCTCTCCAAAGTGAGCATAAATAGGGTGGGGGTGAAGTATAAAAGGTGCATCTGGTCGGACTGAAAGCAAGTCGTTTTTTACCGATTCGCCCATTACCACAAAGCCATCGTTCTGTTTTACAAAAAAATTGGTGAACTGGGCATCTCCTGGCTTTTGCTCATGAGGGATAAGGTTGTTGATTACCGAAATTACTTTGCAGCCTTTTTTGCGGAGCAGCTTGGCAACCATGCCTTGGGAAGGTCCAAAAAAGGGCATCCAATAACCAATGATCAGTAAATCGGGTGCAAATTTTCCAATTTCAGTTGCTGTTTTCCAGTAAGAAAGTGGATTGATACTGTTTAATAAACGGGTAGAAGGAATGGGGTCGGCATTGTCATTTTCGGGAACATATTGGCTGGTGCCGGGGAAAAGTAGGTTGGGATATTGTACAGTAAAGTTATAAGCCTTTACTTCGTGGCTTTTTTCCAATGCTCTGAATAGGCTGGCGTTGTATTGGGCTATCCCTCCTCTGAAAGGATAGAAAGTTGATAAATAAGCTATTTTCATAAGCAACTCACTGCTTGGAAACCCCAAGGACTTAAAATGGTTAATGTTGATTGGGCTATGGGACAAAAAAAGGGCTGATATACAGCCCTCAAAATTACCATTCTTTCATTACCATCCTATGTTCTGATTACGCTTTTTCTTTGAGCAGTTGCTCTAGCTCCTTTATCTTGGCTTCTTTTTCAAGAAGCTGTTTTTTTAGATCCGTTTGGGCTTCTTTACTCTTCATATTGGCTTTTACCAATATTTGTTGGTTAGATTCCAGCTTTTTGGTAACCTTTTCCAACTCTTCTTTTTGGGCAATAGCCTCTGTTTGATAAAACTCAACTTCCGACAATTTCTTGGTGAGAGAAGCTTCCCTTGCCTCTATTTCCGAGTTTTTTGCGATGATATCTTTTTCTTTTTCTTTGGCCTTTTCAAGGGCTTTTTTCAAGATATCTTCATTTTTCGAAAGCTTGTCGTTTAGTTTCTCGACATCATTTTGCTTACGCTCCATTTGCTCCTGAGTAGCTTGGAGCTCCTCCATGTTTTGCCTCATTTCCTCTTCTTGTGACCTAAGCATCTCGCTTTGCATCTGAGAAGATTCCAATAGCTCTTTGGTTTTTATAATGTTCTTGGTGTTTGAAATAGCAGAAGCTATATTTTCACCAAGCTTTTCCACAAAATTGATTTGGTATTCTTCAAACAAATTGAAGGACGCTAGCTCTAAAACACCGTAAACCTTGTCGTTGATTTTTAGGGGTACTATTAGGATGTTTTTGGGAGTAGCTTTACCCAAGCCAGAAGTAATGTTGATATAATTTTCTGGTACAACTTTCAAGTAAGTGGTTTTACCTTCCAAATATACCTGACCGACCATTCCTTCCCCAACCAATATTTTCTTTTCATCAAATTTCTTGCGGTCATACGCATAGCAAGAGAGCATTTCGATGAAAATATCATTTTCGTTATCGTCATTTAGAGAAAAAAGACCGCCTTGGTTTGCACCCATATATTTCACCAAATTAGAAACTATAGTATCGTAGATGGTTGATCCATCATCTTGTTCGGTGTTTCTGAGGATATCGGCAAACTTTGCAAGACCCGTGGTAATCCAGTTTCGCTGGTTTTCCTCTGCATTAATCTTTTTTATATGGTCTCGCATTCTCACGAGAGACTCACTGAGTTC
Organism: Flammeovirgaceae bacterium SG7u.111; assembly: GCA_034044135.1. Taxonomy (NCBI): domain Bacteria; kingdom Pseudomonadati; phylum Bacteroidota; class Cytophagia; order Cytophagales; family Flammeovirgaceae; species Flammeovirgaceae bacterium SG7u.111. The sequence goes on from CP139021.1 coordinate 1,619,523, forward strand.
ACCTGTAGCATCCTCATTAAAAGTTGCTTCTAGGTTTCCCTCTTCTATTTGTCTTACAAACCTAGTTGCCTCCGAGATTTCTCTTTGTAGGTGCTCAAAAGATTCTTTGAGATCAGTATTTTGCTTTTTCTTAAAAATGCCTTTGCCTAGCATGGATTGTCTTTTTGTTTTGGACGACTGTCTTCTATCCTTATTAAAAATATTGGAATAATTCATTTTTGTATATGAATTACTATGGGATAACGGTTTATTCACTGAATTGATATGCCAGATTTTTGCTTTTTTTATCTAACGTTTAGCTGCATTTCATTGCTCAGATAAGGTATGCCAGAGATAGTATATGTCTAACTTAAAACGAGAGGTTGCCAAGTGATTGATTCAATACTGTAAGGAAGTTGTGTAAGTTTTTTAGGTTTAAATGATTTTTTCATCCCAGTATAAATTGGTTTATTAACATTTGTTGGGGAAATGTCCTGTTTTTAAGAGGTTTTCACTACGGATGTAAGTTGTTGGGGCTTGTAAGTTTATAGCTGTAATGTTACCTTTGTGTTGTCAGGATATAATATGCATGTCCGGATAGAAGATAAAATTGAGATACTCATTAATAACACGAAGCTCTTAAGAACCTTTGGTTCCTAAGAGCTTTTTCGTTTTATACATCGAAGCGTCCTGCATTGCTTGTGGGGGTGGGTTCTTACAAGCAATGCAGGACGCAAAATAAAATACCTGCTAGAGGTATAAGAAGGCTCTTTTTACCCTCCTACAGTTTCCTTTAGTTTACCTACCAAATGAACCCAGAGGTCTTCAAGCTCTTCTTCATCGTCCATATCCGAATAATCAATGACTTTTAAAAAAGAGGATTGGGTCATTTCGTTGAAGTTGATCTTGAACTCTAAGTAAGACGGATCATCGTCATCTTCTTCTCCATCTTGGATGAAAATATATTTAATATGGCTGTTTGTTCTTTTCGTAGCTATTTTAGCCTTTCGTTGGTCATCTTCCCACACAAATTCATATACCTTATCATTGGAGATATTCACTTGGTCTGCGAGCCACTCTTGCATTTCACCAGGGTTAGACAAATAAGGGAAAAGCATTTTGACTCCTGCCCTCAGCTCGAATTCGGTAACATATTTATACTTAGCCATTTCGTTTTTGTTTAGTCAAGCCTGTTGTTTGTGCCCAATTTGTTTAAGTAATTATATTATTGGACGACTAGGGCTTTTTTTGTGTATCCGATTAACTGATACAGGTGCTGATTAAAGAACTTTTTGTTCTTCCCTGTCTCGCAATTTAAAAATTTGAAACAAAACTCCAAGCAGTTAAGGTAGATATAAACTGAAAAGCTTACATGGGGGAGAGAGATTGCCCAAGTTGGAGGATGGTGGTACGGAAATTGACAAAGAAGGGTGGAAGTGATTGGTAATTGCCCATGGGCAGAGCCAGTTATTTAAAAACTGAGGTCAAATCTAGTTGGTTAACTCAGTTTTGTACCAATATGAAGCCGCCCCGTTCCGTCTAGGTTCGGGGTGTTTTCATTTAAGAAAACCAGCTTCGTATCAGTATAAAATAAATTGGTCTTTTGTACTGGATTATAATTACTTAATAAACTTGATATCCATTATTTCAGCAAGCTTTTTTGGGATATCGGTATTGTCATAAAATCCATCAAAGCTTGATTGTTGCACACCCAAAGCGCGGACGGGAACCGGTATTCCGGTATGTGCATGGCTTATCCAACCAATTCCTGCTTTCGTATTGAAGATTTTCAACCATGCATTTGCTGCTGCATTAGAATCTGCATAGGTCAAGCTTTCTGTTCCTTCATTGTTTATAAGATGCTTATGGGCAATTTGTAAGCTTTGTAGCTCTTCAGAATCCAACTCGCTTTTGTCTATTCCAAAAAAGTCTTTTCCTATCTCAAGCACTTTTTCAAATGAAAGCTCTTTTAAAGAATTCTCTTTTATAAAATCGATAAACAAATTGTTCAATTCATTAATAGAGCCTTTTTGCTTCTTCAAAAGGGCAAAGTTTGACTCATATTTCATTTTACTATTTCCCATTGCAAGACCGCCAGTTTCATGGTCGGCAGTTATAATGATGATGGTTTCATCAGGGTGTTCGTTGTAAAAATCGACCGCTTCTTTAATAGCTTTATCAAAATCGATAACTTCTTGAACAACCGAAGCGGCATCATTTGCATGTGCAGCCCAGTCAATTTTACCACCTTCTACCATCAAGAAAAATCCATTTGGGTTATCAAGAAGGTTTATAGCTTTCTTCGTGAAATCAGCCAAAGTAAGCATACCTGCCTTTTGATCAATTGAATAAGGTATTTCCGCCTGTCCGAGTATATCAGGGGATACCATCATGATTTTGTCTTCAGTACTTTTTAGGTTGGCAAAGCCCGGCTTTGTGCTGATATATTTGTATCCAGCTTTTTCAGTGATTTCGTATGCACTTGGCATTGAACCTGGCTCTTTTCCAGTAGGGTGGTTGAACCCCCCTCCGCCAAATACATCAAAACCACTTTTAGGTAGTTGGACTCCAATTTTGTAGTAGTCACCTCGAGAAGGTTGGTGAGCATAAAAAGAGGCTGGCGTAGCGTGGTTTATACTTACAGAAGACAGGATTCCCACCTTTAGTCCTGCTTGTTTTGCAGAATAAGCTATTGAATGTACGGCAGTTTTGTGGTCCTCTTTCATGCCAATAGTACCGTTGGAAGTCTTGCTCCCAGTTGCCAAGGCAGTGCCCGATGCCGCAGAATCGGTTATGAATTTCTTTTTCGAGTAAGTCGATTGAAATCCTAGAGTTGGAAATTTGCTCATAGTCAAGAGCTTTGTTCCGACTTCTCCTTTGGCTGCCGCCAGGTATGCTTCTGTGAGGCTTACATGAGCTTCACCCATGCCGTCGCCAATAAAAAAGAAGACATATTTAGCTTTTTTAGGCTCGTCACTTGGGTTGGTAAATCCTGTAGTTCCTAGGAAAAAGGCAACTAGGAGTAAATAGTGAGAAATGGTTTTCATGTTTGAATTAGGTTCAGTTTTGTGATATAATTAACTTGTTTAACTTAGGATTTAAGTCCTTTATTTGCACGTAATTGGGTAGCCTTAAGCGGCTATGCTCCAAAGTAACCCCACAAGTTTAAATAGCCCAAGGTTTAGGCGTGTTTTTTTAGTAGGCGGCGGATAAATTAATCTGCCTTTAATTTTACCAGAAGAATAAGCGGTATTTAGAGTGAAAGGGGAAGGCTAGTTATTTGGAAGCTGCTTATGCACTATTTCCCGACTCTTATGTGGTTTTGCTCCACGGCATCGTAAGCTTTTGCAAAGGAATGTCCTTCGTTTAGTTTTTCTATCATTTGCGAAAGCCCTTCTTTTCCTACTATTTTCCACCACCTGTCCACTTCTAGGGAAGCGGTTACATACGAAAGAAAAGGGCTTATTTCTGTGTACTTCTGAAACTCGCTCATTTCTTTTAGTTCATTGAGCGAAGGGGCTTTTTTACCATAGTCTGTAAGCAGGATCCATGTTTTTTTGGTGTCCTTGTACCGGTGGTCTAGCAAAAGAGCCAAACCTTCATCGAACCATGCGGGTATTTCTTGCTCCCTCTTGAGCCAGCCAAGCCTTGCTAACAACTCGGCATGTACCAGTTCATGGCAGATCACATCCACATTTAGCCCTTCCGCCCCAAGCACAATATACGAACCAAAAGGAGTGATATGGTTCATGCCAGGGCTGCTTGATTGCATGCCATAAGTCTGCATAACTGTAGGGGAATTTCCTGCTATTATCACAGGCTGTGCATAGGTAGGGTCGAAGAAAGTATGTAACCGTTCTTCGGCTTCTGCAACAGCAAAAAGAAAGTTGGAGACCTGTTCGTCTACCATCTCTTCTTCTACATAAATATTGGGCGCTACCTCTTCCAAACTAGATATCGGCACCAACATACACCTCAGTTGACTTGAAAATAAATAGGCGTATGCTAGGGCAAATGTCCCTGAAGCAATGAATGCATAAAAGAGGTAGTTGGCTGTTTTCTTTTTCACGGTAAATAGTATAGTACAAGTTAATGGTGGAAGGCTCGTTACTGATTGTACTATGCCTTTTATTAGTTGTACTTATTAATGATAAATCAAGTTACATCAAATAAGTGCGGGTAAAATTTGTTAATAAATGTAAATAAATGTTATCTTTTACCCCCTTTAGGTAGAGGGTAGAAGCGAAAATGAACGTTATTCAAAAATAAGAACACCAAAAGTTAACGAACTGTTCAGCTTGGTAAGTTCAAGATATAAATTTGTTGAATGTCCAAAAAACAGAAGTATTTTTTATAATGAGCTAATAAACAAAACGTTAACAAATAGGAGTTTAGAGCGTTGTAACGCATAGCATTAAAAGTGATTGCTGCAATTACAATCATAAAGAATTATTTATCCATTCATATAAAGTCATGAGTAAAAAAGCAAAAGTACTACTAGTAGAGGATGATAGGGTTATAGCCAAGTTGGTGAAAAAGTACCTAGACATTAGAGGTTATGATGTTGTCTATTGTGACAATGGAAAAACCGGACTATCGACATTCAATAATTACAGTTTCGATATTTGTGTGTTAGATGTAATGATGCCATACAAAGATGGTTTTACATTGGCGCAAGAAATCAGAAAAGTCGATGAGTTTGTGCCTATTTTATTCATCACATCCAAAACCCTTGCAAAAGACAAAATCAAAGCCTTCAAGCTTGGAGCAGACGACTACCTTACTAAGCCGTTTGACATGGAAGAGCTTTTGCTTAGGATAGAGGTGATTTTGAAAAGGCAACAAAGCCAGCCTAAAAAGCCGCACAGCGACCAAGAAGACCAAAAAGAATTCAAAATTGGAAAATATACGCTGGATTTTTCTTACCAAAAACTGATTTTAGGAGAGGACGATCCAGAGCCAAGAAAACTTACCACACGTGAAGCCGAATTGCTCAGGTTCTTGTACCTCCACCGCAATGACCTGATAAGGAGAGAGTATATCTTGCAGGAAATTTGGGGGGATGATGATTACTACAAAGGCAGAAGTTTGGACGTGTTTATGTCCCGCCTAAGGAAGTACTTGAAGGAGGATCCGGACATCCAAATCATCAATGTACATGCTATTGGGTTCAAGTTTATAATTTGATAAAGCCCTGTGTTAGTAGCGTCTTTCGAAACCAGTAAGGGGACAATCGAGTTCGAGTTGTTTGAAAATGATGCGCCGAATACGGTCGCTTACTTTTCCAACTTGGTAAACAAAGGGTTTTACAACGGGATGATTTTCCACAAATACATCCCCGAAACCCTAATTCAGACGGGCTGCCCCAATGGCGATGGAACCGGTCATGCAGGCTACCTCATAAAATGCGAACTGACAGGAAACAGGCAAGAGCATGATATTGGGGTACTCTCTATGGCGCATGCAGGTAGAGATACCAACGGGTCGCAGTTTTTTATCTGCCTCGGAAGAGATCAAGTGAAGCACCTAGATGGAAACCATACTTGCTTTGGCAAAATCCGCCCTAAAGGAATTGATGTGCTCTATAAGCTCAGGAGGTTCGATGAAATAGAATCCATCAGAGTGTATGAGCTAAGCGATTCTTACGATGATATTCCAGAGCTGTAAAAAGTTCTTAGTCATAGTAAAAAGGGAGGTTTGAGTTTTAAAAAAACTTAAATCTCCCTTTTGTTTTTTTACCCCTTCACCAGTTCGTTTTCCAGCACCTCGGCTATTTTGGGCAAAGAATCGTAAAGCTCTTTGTACGAACTGATCACCCAATATTTTTCCTGAAACTTGTCCTTTATATAAGGAGTAGCCAAAATTTCAGTCACGTTGTAAGGCAGGTGCGTAGCCTTGTTGCTCAGGCAGTAGACCGACTCCCCGCTGGAAGAAAGGATGCCCGCACCATAAATCTTAGTTTTCCCTTCTTCCCGAATCAGCCCAAACTCCACAGTATACCAATAAAGCCTCGAAACCAGCTCGATTGCCCATTCGTTCTCAATGTGCCGAAGGGCAATTTCGCTCAAGCCGCTCAGGAAGTCACAAAAATGCTGGTTGGTGAGCAGCGGCACGTGCCCAAATACATCGTGGAACATGTCGGGTTCTTCGAGGTAACCGAGCTGGGAAAGTTTCCTAAACCATGTGGAGGCGGGGAAGCGTTGGTTTTTCAGCAGCTCAAAAAACTCCTTGTTGGGGATCAGCCCTTTCACCACTTCTAAGTTCCATCCTGTTTTTGCTTCCAGCACTTCGTTCACTTCGCTGAACTTGGGGATAGCCTCTCGGGTAAACCCAATGGCGGAAATCCCCTCCAAATAAGCTGGGGAAGCCACTTGGGGCAATTGTTCCATTTGTCGGTCCACTAGTTTTTTCCACACCTCAAAGTCCTCCGAGGTGTATTTTTCATATTCTTGCAGCATGTGTTGTTGGTTTATGGTTGTATTACAAGAACACCATGAAGAGGGTTTGGGTTTTGGGGGATATGATTATGGGATGAGAAGATTTGCTAATGAAATATACCGTCGTGGTCGTTTTGACCGCCCACGACGTTTTGGAGATGCCATAATTAGTTGATTAATGAGAGGGTGAAAGGATGAGGCAATGAGAAGATTTGCTGATGGGATGATGGGATGATTAGAAATAGATGGGAAGTTTGTAGCTTGGTCTTCCAGACCGAATGGCTTCTTAATTCTGTCACCCCGAATCTTGATGCGGGGTCTGTTGGCTATTTGGGAAGGGGTTTGAAGTTAAATCAGCTCATCTAAAAGTTCTTTAGCAGACCTTGCTTCTGATTTTTCGGCTTTCATTAGTTTAGGGGTTCACATACTCTTAATAAGCCCACCTCTTTACATACCCAACCAAAAACCAATTTCCATTTCTCTTTTCGTAAAGGATTATCTCCCCTCCATTGTTGCCATTTCTAATGGTTATTAGAGAAAAATTACCGTTTTCAGAAAAAACGGGTCTTGATACAGCGATTGGAAAGCTTCTCCAAGAGGAAGTTCTATTATTGTATTTTCTTATTTCCTTTTTCAGTGCTTTTTGTTCTTCTTCATTTAGGTTAGGAAAGAGGGAAAGAGCTTTTTTGACTTTAATGAATTCCCCTTCTTCTTTTACGACGATTTTTTTGGTAAACTCTGTTTGGTTCCATTTACTGGTATCGAGTTTAAGGTTTGATTTTTTTATTAAATTAATAAGCAATGTTGTATCCTTAAAATTCAAGGATTTCATGTGTCGTGGTACATAAAAAGTATTAAAAGTGTCAATATTTAATTCTCGATAAAATGGAGTTGATTCAACAATTGATGACTTATCTTCTAGAGCTATTTCAAGTAGGTTTTGAGAAAAAGCATTTAGAGGAGTAAATAAGAGTATGAAAAATAATGCTTTGTTTATCATCGATAGAAATTTATTTGATTCTGTAAGTCAGAGTAGTCTATGAAAAAGAATTTAATTGATGAGATAAAATCAATTTCAATTACAGCAAGAGTCGCCTTTGGATTGATTTGTTTAGAGAAGTGTATCAAAAATGAAAAATTATTTTTGAACAATACATTTTTATGGTTATTAAACGAAATGTGGTCTTACACAAATACCAGTGACGCAGCGTCTTGGCAAGAAGAGATGGATGAAGCCTGTCCAGAGGTTATTTTTGATGAAAGAGCAGTTTATGAAGAGTTTGAAAAAATAACCCCTCAAATGGGTTACGAACTTAGATCTCTTTATGATGAAATACCAGCTTATATAACAAGGATCGTTGATGAGGTGATATTAATTGGTACATCGAATTTATATGCTGGAACAGGAGAATATGCTAAAAATTCGCATTTTCATACCATGAATGTGATTCAAATCATGGAAGATAAAAATATTCCTTTACCAAGTATTGAAATCTTTAGGGAGTATTCTTTTAAAGAAAAGGGTGGTTGGGGGAGAGGTTTTGATAAAGAAGAAATAGTTAGCAAACTAAAATAAATTAACCCCATTACTCAGAGCATCCCAGTTTACCACGCCTTGCGTGGCTCCGACCAAGCAAGGGCTAGATTCTGTAACTCGTTATCGGGCATCAAGTGTTGAATGACATTGGCTTTTGGATAATAGTGTAATTTTTCTTTTGATTGAAAATCAACAACTTATCGACTCCTTCAAAAAAACTTTAAATTTTTTTCATTTTTTTGAGTACAAAATGAATGGTAGTGGCTTAACTGTATAGAAACCGAAAAACAATGGCAAACGGGAATTTAACATATAAAGATTACGGCGTTGAGGATTTTGCTCAAGATACCTTCTTTTCGAAGTGGGTGAAGTCGCCAGATGCCGAGAGCCAGCGGTTTTGGGAAGCTTGGCTCAGCGAAAATTCCGACAAGCAGGCGGAAGTGGAGAAAGCCAAAAAGTTAGTTCTTTCTATTCATGTAAAAGATGACGAGATAAGCGAAGGGCAGATCAAGAAGATTTGGGGGGTGATAGAAGGCGGAATGGACAGCGAAGGAAAAGTTGTTCAGTTAGAGACGGAGAAGCCTCGCAGATCTTGGATAAAGTTTGCCGTGGCGGCGAGTGTTGCCGCGCTCATCGGGGTGCTTTTCCTGATGAACCTCGGAAACGAACCGCAGTTTGAATCGTACAGGGCTGAGAATGGTAAGCATTTACAAATCGACTTGCCCGATGGTTCTTTGGTGAAGTTGAATGCCGGCTCGGAGCTAAGCTTTGACAGAGCAAACTGGGAAAAGGAACGCTTGGTGAAGCTAGAAGGAGAAGGCTTTTTCGAAGTAAAGAAAGGGGAGAAGTTTTCGGTGCTGACGGAGTTGGGTTCGGTAGAGGTGTTGGGGACAAGTTTCAATGTGTTTGCCCGAGACGGGAAAATGGCGGTGGATTGCATCACGGGAAAGGTAAAGGTGAGTACGGCAGACAAAAAGAAATCGGAGATGTTGACTCCAGGGCTGGGGGTGAGCGTGGCGGCAGGAAAGATTGTGGAAAGCTACGACTTTGAGCCTGAGGAAAAGGCAACGTGGAGGATAGGCGAGTTTACCTACGATGACATTGACGTAGCGCAAGCACTGAAAGAAATAGAAAGGCAGTTCGATTATTCGGTAGAAATACAAGGAGATATCTCCGATAAAAAATACACTGGTGGGTTTGAAAACTCGGATTTGGAGCTGGCACTGGAGCAGATTTGCTACCCCATGGAACTGAGTTATGAAATACTGGAAGCGGAGCGGAAAATTATCATCAAGTGAAATTGATTTTCGTTTTCAAAAAAAGCTTCAATCAACTAGCGTTATCTAACATCATGTGGAGAAAATTGTACTTACAACTATTGAAAATGAGTGTGTGTTTGTTGGTGTTAATAACATCACACATAGTTTTGGGTGCAGAACCAATTATTATCAATGAAAAATTTGAAAATGTACCTTTAATAGAGGTTTTTGATATCTTAAAGAGCAAGTATAAACTCAAAATAGCGTACGAGAAAAAGTTAATAGAAGACATTATAATCAATCAAAAAATAGAACAACTTCCCCTTGAGGAGGCTTGGGAGCTATTGCTCCAAAATACCGGATTGGGTTTTAAAATAATAAAAGGAAATAGGGTCTTAATCAGAAAAGAAAAAATGCCGAAAAAGAGTAACCATATCGCCCCATCAACTTTCTCGGTAACGGGAGTAGTGAAAGATGTGGAGACTGGCGAAACGCTCCCTTTTGCCACGGTAAGTGTGAAAGGGAATGAGGAGAAGTTGGTTGCCCAAGCAGTTGCCAACCAAGACGGACATTTTTCTCTAGTGGACTTAAAAGGTTGGAGCGATTCTATTCAAATAAGTTACTTGGGTTACCAAACGCTTTCTACCAAAATTGACCTGACTGAAGATGGCATGATGGTGCTGGAAATTGCCCCCGAATATTCGATGCTGGACGAGGTGGAGATAGCCGATATTCCCAAATCGACCATGGAACTGGGCAACCAGCCCGGAAAGTTTAGGCTCAACCCAAAGGAAATTGTGAAAACTCCACAACTAGGAGAAGCTGATCTGATGCGGGGAATGCAGATGTTGCCAGGGATTAGTAGTGCAGGTGAAAAGTCTTCGGGCTTGAACATACGAGGAGGCTCGGCAAGTCAAAACCTGGTCTTGTTCGATGGCTTTACCATTTACCACCTCGACCATTTTTACGGGCTGTTCAGCTCGTTCAATACCGATGCGGTGAAGGATGTGCAGGTGTACAGAGGAGGGTTTGAAGCGAAGTATGGCGGAAGGGTTTCGGGCTTGGTAGATATCACTGGCAAGGCGGGGAATTCGAACAAGCCTGCGGGAAGTATTGGAGTGAATCTGTTGAGTGCAAATGTGGCGTTAGAAACTCCTATTGGGCAAAAAGCAACGGCATTTGTTTCGGCAAGAAGAGCTTATACGGACATCATGCAGACGGGCTTGTACAATAGTTTGTTTAGCTATGCTCAGACGGAGCTTCCTGAGCTGAACACCGATACCAACAAGAATGAAAATAGAACTGAAACACCCAATTATTATTACTACGACATCCATGCAAAGGTATCGTTGAAACCTTCAGCAAAGGACTTGGTTTCATTGAGCTTTTATAACGGGCAAGATGATTATGTTTCTGTTGAAAGCCTAAAAACAGAAAGAAGTAACTCTTCTTTTAGCGAGGAAAGTATTGAAAAATACTTGGTGGGAAATACGGGAGTTGGCTTGAGGTGGAACCGAATCCATTCTAATAATTTGTTTGGAACGTTGAATTTGGCTTGGTCTAACTATTACCGTGACTATTCTTTTGAACAAAACTCGCTCACTACTTTTTTCCAACGGGAAACTGCTAGAGGTTGGGATGTATTTAGGGAAAATAGGATTAATGAACTTTCGGCAAGATACAACTTTGAGTACACCGTAAATGACAAAAACTACGTGGAATTTGGGTTTTATACTACCCACAACCAAATAGATTATAGAGATGTAGCGAGTGATTCCGAAGGGCTGCTTGAGTTCAAGCATGGAGGAACGCAAATTGGAGGTTTCATTCAAAATACCTTTACGCCAAACGAGAAATTGAGCTTTACTCTTGGGCTTAGGGAAACATACTATACACCTACAAAAGAGTTTTACCCCGAACCCAGGTTTTCCATGGGCTATCAGGTAACTGAAAATTGGAAGCTAAAGGGTTCGATAGGAAGGTATTACCAGTTCATCAATCAGATAGAACATAGTGCGGCGAGTATCATCAATCAAGATTATTGGGTGTTGGCAAACGATGAGTACATACCAGTTCTTTCGGCTGATCATTTTATAGTGGGAGGGAGCTTTAGTAAAGGAAGCGTGGTCGTAGATGTGGAGTTTTATCATAAAAACATGGAGGGTTTGATGACTACCGAACTTGAGCATGTGTTCCGAGGAAATAACCTTAGGCCAAGCTGGAAAGTAACTGGGGTTCTCAACGACGGTGAAGGAATAGCAAATGGTGTGGATATTTTGGTGCACAAGCAGGGAAAGGTATTGAATACTTCGGTTGGCTACACGCTAGCGCAGGTAAAGCATAAATACGACCGGTTGCAGGAAGGTGACTATTTTGCTGCCAATATAGACCAGCGGCATGAATTTAAGGTGTATAACCAAGTGAACTTGGGGAAGTGGGATTTTTCGGCAAACTGGATTTTCCACACGGGCAGGCCTTACTCTGTCCCAACCGATACGATGACGCAAACAAACGGAAATGTGAAAATACTATACGATGAACAAAACAACGGAAGGCTTCCGAATTACCACCGTCTCGATGTTTCTGCCAGTTACCAAATGAAGATGGGGAATGGTATAGGTAAAATTGGCTTGTCGATCTTTAATGTATACAATCAGAAAAATGTGGGGAAAAGGGAATACTTGCTTGATAGGAATCAAGTATTTGCCCCAAGGCAAGGATACCAAACTTTTAATTCGGTAGAAATATACGATGAATTGTTACTAGGGAGAACAGCTAGCTTATTTCTTAACTTCCAATTCTAACTTTATAAAATAAGGCTAATAACAAAGAAAAATTAATCTAACAAACCATGTAAAACCTAATTCATTTTACCTAATCAAATATTTCTGAAGTAGTAACTAGACTTCTTTTTGAAAAAATAAAAAAGAAGACCTGGGGAGGATTGTACCTATTTCAAAAACAAAATCTTGAACAAATTAAATTTCAAAATCATGAAAAACCATTTGATAAGTATTAAGTCACTTTTAGTAGCTGTTGTATTTGGAGCATTGGCAATGAGTTGTGAGAACAACGGAATGGACGATGTAAGCCCAGAAGAAATATTGGACGCTACCACTTTTTCCGAGAATACATTTAGTGAAATGGAGCTAGAGCTTGATGAGGCAACCGATAATTTGGGGGCAAGTAATGAAAGAGGCGGGATCACTTGGGGCAAAAATGGCTGCGCAACCCGTACTATTGAAGAACCTGCTGAAGGTGGTTACCCTAAAACTATCACCTTGGAGTTTGGTGAAGATTGTGAAAATGCTGCAGGCAAAAGCAAATCTGGTAAAATCATTATCACACTTACTGCTGAAAAAGGAACTGTGGGAGCGCAGAAAATTGTAGAATTTGAAAACTACGAAGTGAACGGCTATGCTATTGAAGGCAAAAGGACTTTTACCTACTTAGGCGAATACACGCACACGGTGGTATTGGAAGGTGGGAAAATAACTACTCCTGAAGGCGAAGTTATTACCCGTGAAGCTGAGAAAGAGCGCAAAATGGTAGAGGGAATGGATACTGAAGCAAGAGCTGATAATGTATTCGAAATCACTGGCACTGTAAGTGGAACGGTAGAAGGAGTGGCTTATACCAAAACTATTACTTCTCCACTCGTGTCTAAGGTTACTTGTCCTTGGATAGTTTCTGGTACTATCGAATCAGTTGTATCTGAAGCTACTTCTGTGGTGGATTTTGGTGATGGAACTTGCGATAACTTGGCTACACGGACTGTTGATGGGGAAACAGAAGAGTTTGAGATGGAATTTAGGATTAAGAGAAGGATGTTGAAAAGAATGAAGAGTTCCAAATAAATAGTAAAGGTTAATCATCGCAAAACAACATTCAAATTTAGGATTTCATAGAATAAATTTCTCCGAACATTAGAGATAAAACTCTAATTTAAGATAAAGGCCGCCCGGGTTTCCGAGCGGTTTTTCTTTTTGTAAGTCTATTAGACTATATCACGCTTTGCGGTAAGGATGTTGCTGAAAAAAATCAATAGACGGGGTTTTTAAGCCCCGTTTGGAAGCAAAAACGGTATTGGCTTTAGCCGAAACTAAGCTTTAAACCAAGAAAATTTATGCAGACTAAATCGTGATAAACTCTATTGGTTCAGTGCATCTAAAAGTAGTTGGTTTTTATTAGTGGAAAGGGTGGCCAGTCGAAAATGAAACTCGCTTAATCCTCTAAAGTTCGATGCATTTCTGATGAGGATTCCATGCTCGTTGACGAGCTTTAGCTTTAGGTCGGCGGCTTTTTGAGCTTTATGTTTCAATAAGAAATAGTGAGTGTGGCTAGGGCTAATTTCAAGGTCGTGGATTTTTGCCAATGCAGTGATTAATGCTGCTTTTTCGGAAAGAATATTGCCCATGTCAGGCTTCAGTGCATCGTAATTATCCATGATGAACTTGCCCGCTTCTACAGCCAAGGCATTTACCGACCAAGGCATTTTTAACCTTGTCAATTCTCTAATTACTTTTTCGTTCCCTAGCACATACCCCAACCGCAGCCCAGGCATGGCAAAAGTCTTGGTCAAGGATTTTACCACTACCAAGTTTTCCAACTCCTTTATATAAGGCACCGTACTTTCCACACTTGGGGCAAAATCGATATACGCTTCATCGATCACAAAAAGGGTCTGTTCATTCTGCTGTATAAGCTTTTTGAGAGTAGAGAGCTCTGTTGCTCTTCCATCGGGATTATTGGGGTGGCAGATGAACGCCATGCCTTTTGGGAGCGTGGGAAGTTCGTTGATGGTACGATAGGGGAGGTATGTCATCTGGCAGCGGTGGAGTAGGCAGGCATCTTCGTACTCGGCAAAAGTGGGGTAAAAAATGGTGGCCGGGCTTTCCCTGTTCCAGTGGGCTAGGAGGTAAAAAGCTTCCGTGGCGCCATTGGTAGGAAGGGCGTGTGTTTCTTCCAATTGATGGAAACTGGCAATAGCTTTTGCCAAACTTTCTGCCGATGGCTCGGGGTAGTTCCCTATTTTCTTTTGTTGTTGAAGTAAATAATTCAGTAAGCGTTGGTCGGTTCCTTTGTGCCAAACATTGGTGCTGAAATCGGCAACAATCTCTCTATCAAAAAGGTAGGCGTCATCGCCGTGTCCGTGTAGCATATCGTCTCAATTAGGTTTGCTTTTGGAGTGGTAAAGCTACACTACGAAGCTTCATGAAAATGTGTTTTTGTAGAATAAAATTTGGTTGGCAGTTTCGGGAGAAAAACGCCAAACGTAATTGATGTCCTCTTTATTTTCTTCTGCTTATTCTCTAAGACGGCCATAGTAACTCTTTGTAAAACCCATAAATTTACACTCTTTATAAAAAGTACTTCACCTGACATTTTTTTGAGAATTAAAGATTATGCCAATAAATCTGATTGTACAATAGCATAATTACCTTTGTTAAATTAAGAAGAACTTTGATAGGCTTATAATTGTAGGGAGGTGGATTTTACTTGAAATGACGAATAACATAATGCTAAACCGTGTTGTTTAAGTCATTTTCCTTAACAATTGTTAATAAAATTTCATAAAAATTTAATCGCCTGACTTACAGCATTTACCGATTTATACAGATAGATTGGTCTAAAAAACGTTGTAATGCTGCTTTGATATTTACAAATTGCAGACTAATTTGAAAAGATGGATATAAGTTAAACTACCAACAAGTTTTGCGCTTCCGCGCATTTATAAAATATTAATCTTCCAAAATATAATTTTCAATGAGTTTAGTCAAAGATACCGTAACCAATGATGGTAACGCTCTTGAGCAAGGCAAGAGTTATTCACACCAAGAAGCCCTAGAAAAGTGCTTAGTTTATTTTAAAGGAGATGAATTAGCGGCGACAACTTGGATGAACAAGTATGCCGTAAAAGATAAAGATGGCAACTTTAAAGAAACTAGTCCAGCCGATATGCACCGCAGGATGGCAAAGGAATTTGCAAGGATAGAAACAAATTATCCTACAAAAGCCGAGCTCAACGGAAGCACTAGCAAGCTGTCGAAATATGGGCAAAAGAGGAATCTTCTCGATGAAAACAAAATATATAGCCTTTTTGAGGACTTCAAATATGTGATTCCTCAGGGTAGTGTGATGGCCGCTCTTGGTAATCCCTATATGTTGGCATCTTTGTCTAACTGTGTGGTATTGCCTCAGCCTTTCGACTCTTACGGTGGTATTTTCTATACCGACCAACAACTTGCGCAGCTTTTCAAAAGAAGGTGTGGAGTAGGTATCGATATTTCTAAGCTTCGCCCTAATGGCGTAAACGTTGCCAATGCGGCGGGAACTACTACAGGTGCGGTATCGTTCATGGACCGTTTTTCAAACACCACTCGTGAAGTTGCCCAAAATGGCAGAAGAGGTGCATTGATGATCACCATCGACATTGCTCACCCTGATGTGGAAGAATTTATCACTATTAAGCAAGACCTTACTAGGGTAACTGGTGCGAACGTATCTATCCGACTTTCAGATGAGTTTATGGAAGCTGTAGATAAGGACACTGATTACATGTTGAGGTGGCCGATTGATGCTAAAGATCCTGAAATAAAGAAAACTATTAAGGCTCGAGACCTTTGGAATACGATTATCGAATGTGCCCATAAAACTGCTGAGCCAGGATTGATTTTCTGGGATAGGCAACATAAATATTCAACTTCTTCGGTATATCCAGGTTTTGAAAACGTATCTACCAACCCTTGTTCGGAAATTGCGATGCAAGGAGGAGATAGCTGCCGTTTGATTGCGATCAACCTTTATAGTTTTGTGGAGAATCCGTTTACTCCTGAGGCTAAGTTCAATATGGAGAAATTCTACGAGGTAACCTATGAGTCTCAAAGGCTTATGGACGACTTGGTAGACTTGGAATTAGAGGCTATTGAACGTATCATCGCTAAGATTGAAAGTGATTCGGAGCCGATGCACATCAAACAGACCGAGATTGATACATGGAGATTGTTGTACGATGCGGGAAAAAACGGTCGTAGAACTGGTCTAGGTTTCACTGCTCTTGGCGATGCTGTAGCTGCTTTGGGATTGAAATTTGACAACGACGATGCACTTGCCGAAATAGATAAAATAATGAAGGTGAAGTGTGAGGCTGAATTTGATAGCTCTATTGACATGGCTATTGAAAGAGGTTCTTTCACCAACTTTGATGCTGAAATTGAAAATACTTCTGAGTTTGTTCAGATGCTTGAGAAAGACCTTCCTAAGGTATACAAGCGTATGATGAAGCACGGCAGAAGGAACATTTCTATCAGTACGGTTGCGCCTACGGGTACGCTTAGTATGCTGGCACAAACTTCTTCTGGTATTGAGCCGGTATTTATGTTGGCTTATAAGCGTAGAAGAAAAGTTAACGTACATGACAAAAACAAAAAAGTAAGTTTCGTCGACCAAATGGGCGATTCTTGGGAAGAATTTGATGTGTACCACCCAAAATTGAAAGTTTGGATGGACAAAACAGGGGAAAAAGATTTAGAAAAGAGTCCTTATGCAGGTGCAACTGCTCAAGAAATTGATTGGATTCAGCGTGTAAAAACACAGTCTATTGTACAAAAATATGTGACTCACTCTATCAGTTCAACTATCAATTTGCCAGAAGACGTTGCTGTAGAAAGAGTAGGAGAAATCTACCTAGAAGCTTGGAAGCATGGTTTAAAAGGCATCACTGTGTACCGCGACGGTTCTAGGAGTGGTGTGTTGGTAGCAGATACCAAGAAAGAGGAAAAAGACAAAGATCAGGTACTCAACGAGATCATAGAAACGAAAGCTCCTAAGCGTCCGAAAGAATTGGAAGCAAGAGTGATCCGTTTTAGGAACGAAGACCAGCAATGGTTGGGCGTAGTTGGTTTGCTCAATGGTCGTCCTTACGAGGTGTTCACTGGTCGTGCCGAAGATGCATTTGCGTTGCCTAGCTATGTGACCCAAGGCTGGATTATCAAGAGTAGCGTAGAAGACGGTGATTCTTCTCGTTACGATTTCCGCTACACCGATAGCCAAGGCTATAGAGTGACCATTGAAGGGCTTTCTCGTTCATTCAGCAAGGAGTTCTGGAACTATGCGAAGTTGATTTCAAGTATCTTGCGCCATGGTATGCCACTGCCGCAAATTGTAGATTTGGTGAGTAACCTTAACCTTGATAAAGATTACATCAATACTTGGAAAAATGGTGTTGCAAGAGCCTTGATCAAGTTCATCCCGAACGGAACCAACGCTGCTGACCGCATGTGTGGAAGCTGTGGAGACCCAGAAGGGTTGATCTACCAAGAAGGTTGCCTCAAGTGTAAAAGCTGCGGGTACACCAAATGTGGATAAGCAATTCTTGTTGAAATATACGGAGCCCACGCTTTCAGGCGTGGGCTTTTTTGTTCTAAAGGGTAAATGACCTAACTTTCCCTCCAAACCATTAAAAACAAACAGTTCTTTCATGAAAACAATCATTACTGCACTTCTCCTGCTTCTTGCGGGGCAACTTATGGCTCAAAAAGTATTGGTAGCTGAGCATTTGAAAAATGGAAAAAAGAAAATCATTCGATTAGACGATAAAATCAAGCTTTTTTACAAAGTGCCCGATACAGTTACGTTGGGAAAGGTAAAGCTTAAAGCAGGCTTGAGAGTAGTAGAAGACAACCATACTGATTATAAGAGGGCGACCTTGCTTCAGATACTAGACGATACGGCTATTCAAGTAGTAGAATATTCCGATACGGTGATTGTAAAAATGGAAGACATAGTAGCTATCCGAAAGCACCCGAAGCCCGGTAGAGGGCTTGTGAGGCTGGTATATATTGGAGGTTTTATTACAGCCGCTGTTGTAGTTCCTGCAGGCATTGTGGTGACCAATGTAATTGCCGCAGTAGTAGTTCAAGAAGCACTCTGGGGCCTTGTAGATGATAAAATTATCTATCCCAATCATAAAATAAGGGGCAAGCGGAAGAAATGGAAGCTCTACATAACCGATGCTAGTGATGTCGGCGGAAGTTGAAACCCAGCTAGAAAACTCTAGAAATATCTTTCTCAGTAGAATAGTTTCTCTATGAAAATCCCTCGAATAAAAGGAATAATTGATAGAAGAATCCTGATCAATTATCAAGTTGAACCAGATGTGTTGGAAGCTTATTTGCCCAAACCTTTCAAACCAAAATTGGTGAAAGGAAAAGGTGTTGCCGGGATTTGCCTTATTAGGCTAAAAGAAATCAGACCCAAGGGCTTACCAAAACTATTCGGCATTTCTTCGGAAAATGGGGCGCATCGGATTGCCGTAGAATGGGTAGAGAAGGGCGAAGTAAAAGAAGGGGTGTATATTCCAAGGCGAGATACTTCATCAAAGCTGAATTCCCTAGCTGGAGGCACCATTTTCCCCGGTACGCACCACTTAGCCCAGTTTGCTGTTAAAGAACAAGATGGGGCTTACCAAGTTGGTTTTAAAAGCGATGATGCAACAAGTTTGTACATCAAAGCAAAAGAGACCGAGGAATGGAATGAGGAAAGCATTTTTGATGATTTGCCAAACGTTTCAGCTTTTTTTGAAAATGGCGCAGTAGGCTACTCCCCCAAGAAAAGTGAGGAGTGTTTTGATGGGCTAGAACTCAACGTGCCGAATTGGAAAGTTTCCTTGTTGGACGTAGAAGAAGTTCGGTCTAGTTTTTTTGAAAATGAAGCTATTTTCCCGAAAGGCTCTATAAAATTTGATAATGCTCTTTTAATGAAAGATATCCATCACGAATGGATAGGATTAAATACCTTGAGAAATGAATTCTAAAATCAACTTAGTGCAAGGTGATTTGACGAAGCAAACCACCGATGCAATCGTGAATGCGGCAAATAGTTCATTGCTAGGTGGAGGAGGAGTAGATGGCGCTATCCATCGGGCAGCAGGGGGAGAGCTTTTGGAAGAGTGCCGCTTGCTCAACGGCTGCCCAACGGGTGAAGCTAAAATCACAAAAGGATATAATTTGCCAGCCAAGCATGTTATCCACACAGTAGGGCCAGTTTGGAAAGGAGGGGAGCGAAACGAGCCGGCACTGTTGGAAGCTGCCTACCGAAATTCTTTGCAGTTAGCAGAAGAGAATGGGTTGAGCTCTATTGCATTTCCCAACATTAGTACAGGAATTTACCATTTCCCCAAACACCTAGCTGCTCAGATAGCGATGAAAACTGTTGTGACTTTTTTGGAAACCAGCAAGCATATACAACAAGTAGTTTTTGTTTGTTTTGATAACGAGAATTACTCGCTTTATCAAAAGGCTTTGGCTTAGTGTTAAGAACAAAAAAGACCACGCCAAAGCGTGGTCTTCAAACTTAATATAATTCGGTGTTATCCAGCTTAGTCCGCTTTGGCTTTGAGCATTTTTGTTTGGGCTAGCTCCATTTCGTACTGCGAAACCTGCGCAAACGGCCCTTTACCTGATTTCATGAACGCTTCTCTTGCTTTGTCGAAGGTGTCCATATTCACATAAACCACTCCAGCCATAAAGTTGTATTTTACTGTTTCTATGGGGCTTAAGTTCGCATCTTTAAGCAATTGCTCTACTATAGCAATCGCCTGCTCATTTTTACCCATTTTATAAAGGCTAATACTTTTCATGAAAAGGATATTTCTTGCATTGCTCACCTTAGAGAGGCACTCATCAGAAAGCTTCACTACTTCGGCATATTTTTTTGCGTTGAGCAAAAGCTCTATCGCCTTATCGTAAAGTGCCACTTGTTTTTTAGGATCTTCCTCACCTTCTATCGCTTTTTTGTACAGGTCTACGGCTTTTTGGGGGAAGTTTTCTGTTTTTACAGAAATGTCGGCTAGTAATTGGTTTGCTGACGACATTTTAGGATCAATAGACAACGCTTCGTCAAGCATCTTAGACGCATTTTCAAAGTCATGAACCATGGTATAGCTATTGGCAATGTTAAAATAATAGCTAGGTCTTAATTTTGCTATTTTAGATTTAAATGGACCAAAGTCAGCTTTTTCAAGTGCTGCATCACTCTTATCAAAATCTTTGGCTTTATGATAGGCATAACCTAGCTCAAAATACAGCTTGGCCGTTACCTTAGGGTCGCTGCTATTCACTGTGCTTGTGGCCGATTCCATGTTATTGATGGCTGTTTGGTAATCGCCAAGTGCATTGGCAACTACGGCATTATTATACAATGCATCAATATTCGTTTTGTCTATTTTCAATGCTTCTGTTGCATATTCTTTAGCATCGCTATAGAGCTGCTTACTAATATAAAATTGCGAAAGGCGAGAATAACTTTCTATTTTCTTTTTAGGATCTGGTTCGTTTTCGGCCATTCTTTTCATCACCCCTATTACCTTGTCTTCTTTTTTGGCAACGGTATAGCATTTTACCAAAGCTCCATAGGCTTGCATCATATCAGGTTTTAAGCTTACGGTTTTTTCAAGGTTGGAGGTAGCGTCTTCCAGTTTTTTCATAGAAAAATAAGCCATGCCTTTTGAGAAGTACGCTCGGTGGAAGGTATCGCTAATGGCAAGTGCATAATCATATTCCAAAATAGCTTTTTCAAACTGCTTTGCCTTCATCATCATGTCCCCTTTTTTGATAAAAGTTTTTGCGGCTTCTACCGTTTTGGAGGGCTGTCCTGCTTTTTGCTCGCCCTGACCATAGGCTAGGCTAGTCAAAAACAACAACCAAATGGTTAGGTTAAGGATTCTATTTTTTCTCATAATAATTGATTTAAGACCTGCTAACTTGCTCGTAGTCAATTTAATGTTTTACAAATATTTGATATAAACGGAATTGCCTGCCTTTTACAGATTGGCAATAGCACACCTTATCAAATACTTAACTCGTTGCGTTTAATAATATTATATAATAGTGACGTAGAAAGCGTTGGGAAAATAGCACTATATGTATAGCCAAGTATTATCCTTAAATTGTAAATTTGGTATTTTACCTACGTTGTTATAAATAAGTATTTTGTTTAGCCTAGCCAAGCTGAAAGGTGTTTTTGTTCTTTTTCGGAAAGTTTGTCTTTTAGAGAAATTTCATACGTATGGAAGTAATGCCGGCTATCGGATTGGAGGGCACAAGTGTACAGTTCGTTGTTTCGGAAAAAAGCTATTTGGAGCTTTGGCTCTGAAAGGGCAACTAGGGCGTCGGGAGAACTTGTAATCTTGATCCCGTTAATGGAAACAAGTTCATCGTTGATGCATAAATAGGAATCCGCTGGCGAACCAGTGGCAATTTTGGCTATTTTGTGGACACCATTTTCTTTCTTCAGCTTCATACCAAAATCTTTTTCCAAAGCTGATTCGGGAAGTGCCTTTTTGAATTCGCACCCTACATTTTTAAGCAATTCTTGGAGTCGCTCTTCTACGGGCGTAGTTCCAAAAATATAGGCTTCAAAGTATTTTTCCATGTCCCTGCCCGCTATGGTATTTACCATGCGGATATAGTCGTCGGTTCGGTAACCTTTTTTTCCCGAGCCAAATTCTTCCCACATTAGCCTCATCACATCATCAAGGCTTTTTTGGTTGTTAGTCTTTTGGCGGAGTTCCAAGTCGAGTAACATAGCAACTATCGCCCCTTTCACGTAGATGGAAACCTTTCGGTTGGGGATGCCCAGTTTGTAGCCGTCCAGCCAAAGGTCGGTGGAGGAGTCTGCCAAGGACATATTGAAGCGCCCGTAGTTTTCAAAATGCCTTTTGAAGAGCTTGTTCAGTTCTTTGAAGTAGCGCTCTTGGCTAAAAACACCGCTGCGCTTAAGCATGAGGTCGCCGTAATAGGTCGTTACTCCTTCGGCTATAAAGCCAGTTTGGAAATAGTTTTCCTTGCTAAAATCGTAAGGCACCATCTGCGCTGGGCGAATGCGGGTCACGTTCCATGTGTGGAAAAGTTCGTGGGAGCTTACGCCCAAAAGTTCATCGTACAGTTTTGGGTCGTGAAACTGTTCTGCCGGACCCAAAGTGATAACAGTGGAGTGCGCATGCTCCACTCCATGGTAGTGCTTGTAAGGTAGTATTTGGAAGAGGTAATGGTATTCTTTGGTTGGGAACTCTTCGAATAATGCTACTTGTACTTGGGTAAATGCCCTGAACTCATTTTCCATTTTCACCCAGTCGGGCTTGCAGTTGCCCTGTATCCAAATATGGAACTCGCAACTGCTTTCCTCAAACTGGTGGTGCAATAAAGTGGGGCTGGCAATCACTGGCGAATCTACCAATTCGTAATAGCTTGCCGCCTTTAGCTTTTTCCCCTTCACTTTCAGGCTAGTGGCTATGGTATAATTGTCAGGTACATCGAGCCTTACGGTGTAGGCTTCTTTTTCCCTGCCAACCACGGCAAGGGTACAGTTTACCCAGTTGATGTAAAGCTGATTTTCATCGAGCCAACTTCCTCCGGCATCCATTTGGCTGGCGTAGTAGCTGTATCGTATCACTATTCTTCTTGCACCAGAGGTTTCCACTCTCCACCGGTCTTTCTTCACTTTTTGCACCGAAAGCGGTAATCCGCTACCGTCTTGAGCTGAAAAGGAGCGAATGTTTTGGGCAAAGTTTTGAAGCTCGTACCTACCAGGTCGCCATGCGGGGAGCTGAAGTTCGAGGAACTTTCCTGTTACCTTTTCTATAGTAAACTCAAGGTCGATAAACTGTTTGTGGGGAAACCGATAAGATACTTGATAGTGCATATGAGTTAGGCTAAGTCTATAGCCCTAAGTTCTCATTTATTTAGTTGGATTGCAAGAATAGTTTTGGGAGGGTTATACTAGAAAAAACTCCCAGACAACCTATTCGCTTGTCCTCAGATAGTTTCGGCCTTTTTTTTCCATAGTTCAAATGGGGAAGGATCTCCTTGATTATTGCACCTTTGGTCAAAACACTCATAAATGATAGATAGCTTAAGATTGTAAGACTTTCCTAAGTTGCTCATTTTGAGTGTTTTTTAATTTAGACAATTTCTTCAACGAAAAAGGTCAATATGAAGGTTATTACTATGAATATTTCCCAGATGGAAAACTTAGAACTGAAATCTTGTATGAAAAAGGAAAGATTCTTTATTCAAAACAACTAACAGAAAATGGGGACATTGAAGGTACTTTCTTAACCATTGATGTTAAACCCCAATCCAAAGTTGATGAATATATTGTTGGGAACAAATATACGTTTGCAATTACTCTTGCCTACCCAGGGTTTGAAGATTCTTTCATAGGAATAAATGTAGGAGAATTAGATAAAGGCAA
The DNA here is from genome assembly GCA_034044135.1 of Flammeovirgaceae bacterium SG7u.111. NCBI lineage: Bacteria > Pseudomonadati > Bacteroidota > Cytophagia > Cytophagales > Flammeovirgaceae > Flammeovirgaceae bacterium SG7u.111. The sequence continues at coordinate 1,642,988 of CP139021.1, forward strand.
AAATGTGGTTTCAAGCGATTTTGAATTTGTTTCTGATTCACTTACCGCCTTATTTTTTACCTATGTCAAGCAACCCTCATATTGAAAAAGGGGTCAGGTTAGATATCGTTATTTGTTTGCTATAACATCTTGAAATATGAATAATATATTACTTTAAAACCGCTAAACTCTCAGCCAATAATGAAACTCAATTTTTTATTTCTTTATTTAACACTAATAGCTATTCTCTTTTCTTGTGAGCAGAATGATGATATTGATCCTAAGCTCGATGTACCAGATGCCGTACCAGAAAATGAAATTATTCGCATCCCTGTGGTAGTTCATGTTGTCAACTATGCTCCAAGTCCTTTTGAGATTAGCGATGAAAAAATCCAATCTCAAATAGATGTGTTGAACAGAGACTATAGGAAAAAGAACCCAGATTACCTCAAGACTCCTGATGAGTTTATGGATTTGGTTGCCGATGTGGGTATTGAGTTTCACCTTGCTACGGAAGGTCCTGATGGAAAAGCAACAACAGGGATAATACGAACAGAGAGTACTGTTTCAGGGTTTGATGGCAGATCTTTGGATGATAGTGTGCCCATTGAAGATTTAGCGCTTTATTTTGCCGACAAAGGTGGACAGGATGCATGGCCCAATGACAAATACCTTAATATATGGATAGGGGATATGACGTCTCGCAGTGGAAAGGTTTTGCTTGGAGGCTATGCTAATTTCCCTGGCAGTGACCCAAGAATTGACGGTGTTGTATTAGAACCTAGGGTAGTGGGTACGCTTCCACCTTTGAGTGAAACAAACAACCTTGGCAGGACGGCTACCCATGAAATTGGACATTGGCTACATTTACTCCACATCTTTGCTAAGGACAGTGATTGTGCATCAACAGATTCTGTAGCTGATACGCCCCCACAATACGCTCAATACCAAGGAAGGCCTACCTATCCGAAGATGTCGTGCGGAAGTAGTGACTTGTTTATGAATTATATGGATTATGTCCATGATGATGCCATGTTTATGTTTACCAAAGGTCAGAAGAAAAGAATGAGGTCCCTTTTTGATAAAGGCGGTGCTAGGAGGGAGCTTTACCTCAATTCTAGGAAAAGTAAAGCTGAATAAAAGATTGATTTTAGAAAAGGAAAAGCCTGAAATTTAGTGATATAGCTGAACTTTAGGCTTTTATATTTTATTAGAAAGCTATATTACAACCTAGGGCAACTACTACAGTTTTTGCCTTTGCGCTTATATTTTTTACAGCACTTTTTCTTTTTGAAGGTTACATCGCAAGAAAGTTCTTCTGGTATAAACTCTGTATCGCTTAGTAGGCTAATGCCGTTTCCTTTGATCAATATAGGTCTGTCAAATGTCATTTCAATTCTTATTTGTATTCGTAATGCATGGCAAATATGCATAATTTTATTTTTAATTAGAATAAATCTAAATAAAAAAGACTTTGTCTTGCATATATGGAGAACACAAGGATATCTTTGCATTTTATTTTTAATTAGTCTAAATAAAAACATGAAAACTATACTACTATTCACATTACTACTCATGGCTAGCCCGAGTCTTTTTGGGCAATATGGAACCCTAACAGGGAAAGTCATTAATCAAAAAGGGCAGCCTGTCGCATTTGCCAATGTATATTTGGAAGGAAGAACTTCGGGATCTTCAACCGATGATGAAGGGAAATTCATTATCAAAAACGTAACTACTGGGAAGCAAACGGTGTTAGTCAGTGCCATTGGCTACCAAGGAGCAAAGCAAGTTGTAGCAATCAGTGCAGGTCAAACGACTACAATCGACTTCTCCATCGTAGCAGATGCCCGGTATTTGCAATCTGTTGAAATCATTGGCAGGGATGAAACCAGTTATAAAAATACTCGCTCATTTATTGGAACAAAGTCAGGTACAGCACTGATCGATGTCCCTCAATCCATTGGTTATGTTACCAAAGAGCTGGCCTTAGACCAAGGAGCTTTTCGGGTAAATGATGTGGTGAAAAATATAAGCGGGGTAAATCAATTTTCTTTTTATAATGACATAACAATACGAGGACATCGGATTCAGGGCCAAAGAAGTTCGGGGAATTTGACGAATGGAATGAGGGCTTTTACCAGTTTTTGGAAGCAACAGCTTATTCCGCACATAGAGCGGGTAGAGGTAATGAAAGGACCAGCTTCGGCACTTTTCGGAAATGCTTCGGCTGGAGGAACCATCAATCGTGTGACCAAAAAGCCACTGGCTGAGCAAAGGCAATCCATCAGCGCAACGGTAGGAAGTTTCAATACTTTCAGAACCCTAGCGGATTTTACGGGGGCAATGACGGAGGATAAAACCTTACTTTACCGCCTCAACCTTGGCTACGAAAATTCGGGCAGTTTCAGGGATTTGCAATACGATAAAAACCTCGTAGTTGCCCCTTCTTTCTCTTTCTTACCTACCGAAAAAACACGATTGAACATAGACTTGGTATATCAGGGTTCGGATGGTAGGCTGGATCGGGGGCAGGCAGTTTTTGGTGATGGTGATTTGTATTCAGCACCTATTTCTAAGTCGCTCAGCGCTATGAACGATTACCTCAAAGAGGAAAATGTGAATGTCACAGTTTCTCTCAACCACAAGTTCTCTGACAAGCTGAGTTTCAACAGCATTTACATGCGTTCTAGCTACCGAGAAGATTTGCAAGAGCATAGAACTGCCAACACGTTTGCCTCGTTGGGCGATGGTAGCCGCGATCCAGAAAAGGTAGAAATGAGGGTGTTTATCAGAGAAAGAAAATGGAACAACGATAACTTTAATAACTATTTTAACTATAACTTCAACATTGGGAGAGTTGAAAACAGCTTGCTCGTTGGCTGGGATTACTTCCAACAAGTATTGGAGCCAGGAGGCTCTCAATTAGAAGCAAGGGGATATCTCAACGCAGATAAAACAGGGGCGATCAACTCTTTTGATGCAAGTAAGCCAGAAAATTATGCGCTAGATTCTGACGGTAATCCTATTCCCAATGTACCGCATTTTGACCTGACCGACCCATTTGCCAACCAGATAAGAGAGCTGTCGAAGTACTTTTATACCACACGAATTTATGCTCAAAGCAAGCTTTATTCGAATGGTATTTACATTCAGAACCAAGTAAAAATTGGCAAATTGCAAGTATTGCTTGGTTTGAGGCAAGAGTTCTACAACGATGTGCTTAATTTCAAGTCTGAACAAGAAGAATCTGTAGAACAAGATGCGCTTATCCCAAGGTTAGGTTTAGTTTATTCGCTCACCCCACAACTCAATGTGTACGGTACTTGGGTGAGAGGATTCCAGCCACAAACAGCTAGTGTGGTAAATGACCCGAATGCGGGTGGTCCTTTCGACCCGCTCACCAGTGAACTTTTTGAAGCTGGGTTAAAGTCAGAGTGGTTTGAGGGAAAATTAAGTACGAGCATGGCAATCTTCCATCTTACCGACAATGGAGCGCTGTACCCAGCAAATGATCCTAATAATGCTGATTTACAAGTGCAAATTGGTGAAGAAGTATCCAAAGGAGTCGAGCTTGATATAGCTGGAAGTATTTTGCCCAATTGGAGTGTAGTGGCTAGTTACTCATTCAACGATGCCACCATTACCCAAAGCGATACTGAAACGGAAATTGGCAGGCAAAAGCCAAACGCACCGAAGCATACAGCCAACATTTGGACCAAATATATCTTCGGCAAAGGTTCATTGAGAGGACTTGGTTTTGGACTGGGAGCCAACTATGTGGACGAGCGTTATGGATCCATCGTAAGTACCGATACACCTCCCGTGTTTCCAAGTTATCAACTAGTGGATGCTGCCGTGTACTACAAACTGGAGAAGTTTCAGGTACAGCTAAACATCAATAATGTATTTGACAAAACCCATTGGGTAGGAGGTTACGATTACCTTAGGGCATTTCCGGGTTCGCCCCGAAATGTAATGACTACGATTGCGTATACTTTTTAAAGGGTTTTCTCTAACATTTTTTGATTCCTTTTTGAGTTAACGCTCACTTTTGAATGGTTGCAGGTTGCTTGTTTCTCGTTACTGGATAATTAAAACTAGATTAAAAAATCTTGGTAATTGGTTTGTACAAATTGTTTATCAGTGTTTTTACAATGAATTTTCTTTGATTTTTTCAGCAGCCAGTAATTAGAAACAAGCAACCGTAGTCATATAAACTTTCTAGCATTTTACCCAAATAACAAATCAATAATGAACAACAAATTGTTGTGGAAAATCCATAGCTGGGTAGGGCTTTACTCAGGAGTGATCATTGCCTTTTTGAGCCTGACGGGAGCGGTTGCTCTTTTTAGGGATGAAATAGACTTGGGCATCAATCCGTACTTGCGCAAAGTGGAGATCAGCGGGGAAAAGGTGAACATGACCGAAGTGGTTGAAAGGGAAATTGCTGCTCATCCAGACTTGGCTTTGTTCGAAGTGGAGTTGCCAAAAGTTGAAAATGGTACTTGGAACATCCGTTTCTTTGCCAAAGAAAAAAGCCGTTTATTTCCCATATTTTGGGAAGTTTTTGTAGATCCCTACACAGGCGATGTCCTTGGCGAACGGAATTATTACACTTCCTTTTACTATTACCTGCGCAACCTCCATGTGCGGTTTTATGAGAACTTTTACGGTCGGCAAATTGTCGGCTTAGCCGGAATTGCCCTGCTCATTTCCACCATCACGGGTTTCCTTATTTATGGGAAATTCATGAAAAACCGCTCTTTTTGGTCAATAAGAAGAAAGAACCTACGGATGATGCAAGCCGATCTTCACAAGCTCATCGGCATCACCGCACTAGCGTTCAATTTAGTAATTGCGATCACCGGTAGCTGGCTCGGGCTTCAACCGTACCTCCAAAAATGGCTGGATATCGAACGCCCCAACTCCTATAAAGTAGCAGAAAAACCATTGGACAAGGCAAGTGATCTGGCTTATTCTTTTGATTACGATGCTGTGTTGGAAGCGACCAAGGCAAGCTTTCCCGAATTAGTTCCAACCCGAATTCGTCCTTCTACCAATGGCGAGCGGACTATAAAAGTACTGGGTGATGTGCCCGGCAAAATCCAAGAACGATTCAGCAACACTCTTGTGTTCGACAAAGCTGATTTCCGGCAACTTTTCAAGTACGATATCTCCGAAGGAAGTTTTGGGGGCAAACTTTTTTACATTCAAGAGCCGCTGCATTTTGGTGATTTTGGGGGGATTTGGCTAAAAGTTTTCTACTGCTTTTTTGCCCTCACTTCGGGCTTCCTTTCCCTCAGCGGCTTTATCATCTACCTGAAGAGAACCGAGAAGAAACGGAAAGAGAAGCCAAGCTTTGTAGAGCTAAAGCCCCTTTTGCTCCGCTGGTCGGCTGGGATGTTGGTTTTTTGTGCGATAGTTTTTGCCCTTCACGCTGTGTGGGGAATTGGAATAGCCTCGCTGGTAGTCGTGGTCACTTTTTATAGCTTGCTGGTGGGCTACCTTGTAAAAGCAGGCTGGTTGTGGGGAAAGAAGAAGTTGGGGAGGGAAAAAGCATTGGCGTGATAATTATACTACCAACCCCATAGCCACTGAAATCAACACCATCATCGCTAAGGTAGTGCCGTGGTTGATACGTGCTACTTTTTTGATTTCTTGATGGGAGATTTCCCGATCGTTTGTGCCTATAAAAGGCTTGGGAACTAGCTGGCCGTGGTAGTAATTGGGCCCACCAAATTGGCAATCTAAAATGCCTGCAAGAGCAGCTTCGGGGTAGCCTGCATTGGGGCTTTTGTGCAGCCGAGCATATTTTTTTACGAAAACCAACCCTCGCTTTTGCCAGCTCACCAAAATCATGAGCGTAGCCGTGATACGGGCAGGAAAAAAGTTGGCGAGGTCATCGGTGCGGGCCGCTACTTTTCCAAAAAGCTCGAAGCGTTCGTTGCGATAGCCCAGCATGGAGTCCATGGTGCTTATCATCTTGAATGCCATGAGAGCAGGCACGCCGCCCAGTAGGTAGAAAAATAGCGGGGCTATTACCCCATCGCTCAGGTTTTCGGAGAGGGATTCGAATACGGCGATGCGGATTTGCTTAGGGCTGAGTTTGTCCGTTTCTCTTCCCACAATCCAGCTCAGTCGCTTGCGTCCCGCATCCAAGCCTTGCTTTTCCAAGGTATCAAAAACCTCTTTCCCTTCCTGCAAAAGGCTTTTATTGGCTAAGCCAAAAAACACAAAAACGCTGTTGAACACCAAAGCAAGTACCGGGTGGAGTTGGTACAGCCAATATTCGGCTTGGAAGAAAATTAGGAAGGTGACGATGATAAGGGAAATAGCCAAAAATGCCCCTTTCACCAAGCGAAACCTTCTTTGGTTGAGCAGCTGCTCGCCTTTGGAAATACACCAGCCAAACCAGCGGACGGGGTGGGGGAAGTTGCGCGGATCGCCCAACAGTAAGTCCAAAAAATAACCAACCCACAAGGGGATAAGTACGGTTAAAAGGTCATCCATGTTTTTACGTAACTAGGTTTTATCCCATTCTACTTATGATTGGTTGCTAGTTCCTAGTTGAGATATGTACAAAAACCAGCAACCAGTAACTAGCACCCAGCACTCACACCGCAGGCTCTTGTTGGCTGAGGCAATGGAAGCTACCCAACCCCCAAATGATATCTGTTGAATCTATTCCCACTACATCCCTGTCTTTAAAACAACTGGCAAGAATTTCCAAGGCAATTTCATCTTGTTTGCAGTTGAAGGTAGGCACTATCACCGAAGCATTGGCTATGTAAAAGTTAGCGTAGGAAGCTGGCAAACGTTGCCCTTCATACGTTACGGCATCGGGCATGGGAAGCTCTATGATTTCGAGTTGCTTTCCTTTCTTTAGGCGCATCTGCTTAAGCAGGGCAAGGTTATCTTGCAAGGGCTGATAGTTCTCGTCCCCTTTGTCGTGTTCCACCACCGTTACCACCGTATCGGAAGCTACAAAACGGGTAATGTCATCGATGTGCCCGTCCGTATCGTCGCCCACTATTCCTTCTCCTAGCCAGAGGATTTGCTCTACATTATAATAGTCGCAAAGTAATTTTTCAATTTGGAACCTACTTAGCTGGGGGTTTCGGTTCTTGTTTAGCAAGCAAGAGGTGGTAGTGAGCAATGCTCCATCTCCGTTGAAATCAACCGATCCTCCTTCCATGATAATTTTCGGCTCAAACATGGGAAAGCGAAAGGCTTCGGCAACACGCATAGGTATTTCATTGTCGAGGTCGAAAGGGGGATATTTCCCGCCCCAAGCATTGTGCCCCCAGTTTACTATCGCCTTTGGGTTCTCCGCTGTTGGGTTTATCACAAACGCAGGCCCATGATCGCGACACCAAGCATCATTAGTTGGGTGGTGGAAAAACTGGATTTTATCCAAAGGGGCGTTTATTTTTTCAAGTTCCGCCATGGCAGTTCTTCTCATGGCTTCGCTGGTTACGTTTATTCGCACAAATTCCCCTCTTGTCAGCTCTTTTATAAACTGATAATAGCTTGGGAAAATAGCATCTATTTTTCCGGGAAACGACTCTCGGTTGTGAGGAAAGCTGAGCCATGTAGCCTCATGTTTTTCCCATTCGGCAGGGAAGCGGTAGCCTAATTGTCTGGGTGTTCTCATTCGTCGATCAGCCTTTTGGTAATAGGTTGGTACGAGTCAATTCGCCTGTCGCGCAAGAAAGGCCAATGAACTCGGTACGTGTCTGTTTTAGTTAAATCAAGCTCTTGTACATGTAGTTCTTCTTTGTCGTGAGCGGCTTTGTAGAGCAACTTGCCAAAAGGGTTGGAAATAAATGAGCCTCCCCAAAAGCCTAAGTGTCCTTCTTTGCCCACACGGTTCACTGAAACTACATGCACTCCATTGGCCACGGCATGCGAACGTTGGATGGTTTGCCAAGCGTTGTATTGTTCATCGTTTACTTCCTGTTCTTGGCTGTCTGCCCAGCCGATGGCGGTAGGGTAAAATAAGATTTCCGCACCCATTAGGCTGGTGATCCGCGCCGCTTCCGGATACCATTGGTCCCAACAAATAAGCACGCCTATTTTGGCAAACTTAGTATCAAAAACTTTGTAGCCTAAGTCGCCGGGAGTGAAGTAGAATTTCTCGTAAAAACCAGGGTCGTCAGGTATGTGCATTTTGCGGTATTTTCCCAGATAAGTACCGTCCGCATCAAGTACGGCAGTGGTATTATGATAGACTCCCTGTGCCCTTTTCTCAAACAAAGAAGCGATAATGACCACACCTAGCTTTTTGGCAAGAGCCGAAAACCGATCCGTAGTAGGACCGGGAATGGCTTCTGCCAATGGAAAGTTGTCATAGTCTTCTACATCGCAAAAGTAAAGGGATGCAAATAGTTCTTGAAGGCAGATGATCTGTGCACCGCCTTTTGCAAGCTCTATTATTTTTTCTTCTGCTTTTTGTATGTTTTGGGCTTTGTCTTTCACACAAGAAAGCTGTGCCAAGCCCACTTTTACCTTATTTTTTGTCATGATAGATGTTAAACCAAGCTTATATAAAATATGTCTTGAGAGCAGTTGCCGCTACTAGTTCATTTTCTCAAAGTAGGCAATTCACTTTTAGGAGATAATGATACCTTTGTTGAAGGGCAGGGCAAGATAAAAAGTTCGCAAATATAAATGCAAATTTGAAAGAGGATTAAGTACGGAGCTTCTTTTTTTTAATACTAAACTTCTTTCTGATTATCAGGTTTTTATGTTGTGTTTGATTAAAATTTGTACCTTAAATTCCTCATTGAGATCTAAAAAAGATAAACCTACATGTATTCAAAACAAAGAATAATGTTTTCCGCACTGTTCTTTATGGCTGCTATAGTCCATGGGCAGCAACAACGTAATTGGTTGGTAGAAGAAGCCAGTAATATTACTATTTATGGGACATCAAATGTAGCTGATTTTGCATGTGCCATTGCAAGTAAAACCGAGAAAGATACGTTGGACATGAGCTTTGAAAGAAGCTCAGAAAAGCTTGTGTTTCAGAAGGCGGAGTTGCGGATAGATGCCGCCAGTTTCGATTGCCAAAACAGATTGATTACCCAAGATTTTCGCAATACCCTGCAAGTAGATAAGTATCCCGAGATTATCCTCCATTTTATAAGTTTAGATACACCTACAGAGTCGAATCTTAAAAACCATAAGCTAGATGGAGAAGTGAAAATCACCATTGTAGGCGTATCCAAGTCTTACGAGATCAGGTTTGAGGTGGAAAGGAAAAATGAAAAGGCTTTTTATTTGGCTGGGAAAAAAAAGGTAAGGTTCAAAGATTTTGGCTTAAAACCGCCTCAAAAGCTTGCCGGTTTGGTAAAAGTGGAAGATGAATTAGAAATCGATTTTACCCTATTGCTTAGCTCATTAAACTAATCTTTACTTAACTTTCCCCCATGGATCGTCGAACTTTTTTACATCTGTCTTCAGCTGCTTTGCTTGCCTTGCCTGCTTGCAAGCCTGCAAAAGAAACCAATTATCCCTTGCCACTTTTCGAACTCATTTCAGATCGGAGTAGGGGACATCTTATCTTTGGGGAAAAGCAATTTGAACAGGGGGAAACTATCCGAAAAGAGGTAATGATAGTAGGTGGAGGAATGGCTGGATTGTCGGCGGCTTACCAGCTCAAAAACAGGGATGTAGTGCTTTGCGAACTTTCTGATAAGCTAGGTGGGAACGCCAGTGCGGGGGAGTACAAAGGCGGCATGTTTTGCCAAGGGGCACATTATGAACTTACATTTCCCCATTACTTTGGTAAAGAAGCGTTGGGCTTTTTTGAAGAGCTAGGCATCCTTTATTTCGACAAGGTAAAAAACGAATGGAATTTTCATGATAGGCAATTCATGATTCGCCCAGGAGTAGAATCGCAGTGCTTGGATGGTGGGGAATATCGAGACGATGTGTTGCCCGAAACCGATGCGACGGATGAGTTGTTCAATTTGCTCAATCCGTTGGTGGGTGAATTGATGTTGCCCACCCGCCTGATTCCTGAGCATTGGCAGCATCTCAACCAACAAACCTTTACTCAATTTCTTTCCCAAAATATAGACCTTGGAAAAAAATTGAAACAAGCCCTCGATTATCATATGATTGATGATTTTGGTGGAACAGCTGATGAGGTTTCGGCGCTGGCAGGGGCGTATTATTATGCTGGGAGAAACTATGAAACGGTAGAGCCAGAGATTTTTTCCCCTCCCCAAGGGAATTATTATTTTGCCCAAAAAATAATGAAAAAGCTTCCTGCTGAAAGTTTGCTCACGAAGCATTTGGTAAAAAAAATCAACCCTATGGCAAAAGGTTTTGAAGTAGAGGTGCTGGATTTGGAACAGGGTTTTATTAAAAAATACGAAGTAGAAAAACTGGTATATGCAGGGCAAAAACATGCGCTCAAGTACATTTATCCGCAAGACTATCCGCTGTTTTCCAACACCGCTTATTCCCCGTGGATAGTGATGAACTTTGCGATGAAGCAAGGCTTGCCACAGGATGGCTTTTGGCAAAATGAGCTGCTTACGGGCAAGCGGGGCTTTATGGGGTTTGTAGATTCTGCTTCGCAGTTTGGGGCAAAAGGCAGGACGCTTTCGGCGTATTTTTGCCTTCCACCTAATGAACGTAAAACACTCGAAACCTTAGAAGCTGATCCTACGCCAGCGCTCAAAGAAGCTATAGGGCAAATAGCTAAGTATTATCAAATCCTTCCCGAACAATTTGCCGAAATGGTGGAAAAAGTCTTCGTAAAGATGATTGGGCACGCCATGCCTGTCCCCACGCCCGGTTACTTGCTCAACGACCCCAACCAGCGTCGTTCCAACCCTAATTTGGTCTATGCAGGCACGGATGTTAACCGCCTGCCCCTGCTCCTCGAAGCCGTGGATTCGGGTTTGGTGGCGGGGAGGATGTTGGTGGCGGGGTAGTTAAGTTAATATGATATTATTTTCAAACCTATCAGGTTTTCAAAATCTTATAGACCTTTAATGAAACCCCAAATTTGAACCTTCGGATTGTTGTCGTAATTTAGCCATCGAAACTTTACTCTGATCATGACAATGAACGAACATCCTTTAAACCAATACAAACATAATATTGATGCTTTTGGGAAAGAAGCCGATCGCTATCGGAAGAAATACAACTTCTGGTCGGTGCTGCGCGCTTCATTTTTTTTGGCGGGGCTGGTTGCACTTATCTACTATGCTAGCGAAAGGGATGCTTCCATTTTTTTCGGCTTGTTGGGAGTTGGGATCGTTGTGTTCGCTCTTATGGTTCGCAAGCATCAGCAAATTTCATTTCAGCGGAAATACTTTGAAAACTTGGTGAAAGTTAACGAGGATGAGTGCAAGCGCTTGGACGGAAGGCTGCGGGAACTGGAGAATACGGGCGAAGAGTATATTGATAGAAAACATGCGTATAGCATTGATTTGGACATCTTTGGGAGTAGCTCCCTTTTCCAGCTGATTTGCCGAACGGTTACTGCGTCGGGGCATAAGAAGTTGGCTGATTGGCTGCTTAGCAAAGCGAATGCTTCGGAGATAAAAGACCGGCAGGAGGCTACTTTAGAACTGAAAAATAAGCTTGAGTTTAGGCAAGAATTTCAGGCAAATGGTATGTTCACCAGCCCAGGTTTTGCAGAGATAAAGTTGCTTAGCGACTGGATTGGCAAACCTAGCCGTATCATCAATAAGCCTATTTTGGTGGCAGCGGGTTATATTTTGCCCCTAGTAATGTTGGTTGCGCTTATCGCCTATTTTTCATTTGACTTGCCCAATATTGTAATTGCTGCTCCTGTGCTTGCCAACTTGGTGGTACTTGGATTGGTAGCAAAGCCGGTCACCATCCTGATCGTAGAAACAGGGAAAAGCGCAAACATTCTTAAGACCTTGGAAAGGCTGATTACCCTTATAGAAAGTCAGGAGTTTCTTTCGCCCAAGCTTTTGGCAATCCAACAAAAACTTACCGATAGAAATGTGAAGGCTTCTGTTTCAATAAAAAAGCTAAGTCGAACTTTAAACTTTTTAGAAGCGAGGCAAAACGTTTTTTTCTATGGAAGTGCCAACCTGTTTTTTTTAGCTGAAGTGATTGGGGCTATCCGTTTGGAAAGGTGGGAGCAAAGGCATCGGGAAGATCTGGTAGGCTGGCTTGATGCCCTCGCCGAATACGATGCCCTCAATAGCCTTGCTGCTATGACCTATTCTTACCCTGACTACAGTTTTCCTACTATTAGCGAATCTCCTTATGTATTCAAGGCCAAAGAATTGGGGCATCCGCTCATAGGAGAAGAACGAGTGACCAATAATTTTGAGCTAAGCGGCCATGGCAAAACTGTAATTATCACAGGCTCAAATATGTCGGGGAAAAGTACTTTTTTGAGGACCTTGGGAATCAATGCGGTACTGGCATTTGCTGGAGCACCCGTTTGTGCTAAGCAGGTAGAAATTTCCCTGTTTCAAGTATTTACCAGCATGCGTATTCAAGATTCGCTGGAAGAGCATACTTCTGCTTTCTACGCCGAACTAAAGCGGATAAAGCTACTTCTCGATGTCATTAATGGCAACGAGGAAGTTTTCTATTTACTGGACGAGGTGCTGAAAGGAACAAACTCAAAAGATAGGCACAATGGTGTTCGGGCGGTGATTAGCCAGTTGGTGGAGAAACCTTGCTTTGGGCTGCTTTCTACCCACGACCTGGAGCTAAGCCAACTTGCAGAGGAGTATCCAGAGCAGATCAGTAATTTTAGTTTCAATAGTTCCATTGAAAACAATAAGCTTCATTTTGATCACAAACTCACCCCAGGGCTTTGCCATAGTTTCAGTGCGAGTAAGTTGATGGAAGGCTTGGGGATTATTTTGGGGGAGAGTGAAACTGATAAAAAGTAGGATTAAGCTAGTGAAATGAGCATCAAGAAGTAGTTTAGCGATTAGGAAAAAGAACTTACAACCCGTTATTATTCACATTCACTACCCATGGACTTAGATTGGTATTACTATTTTTTTATGCTGTTGGCAGGAGTATTAGCTGGAGCTATTAATACACTTGCCGGGAGCGGCTCGGTTATCACGCTGTCCATCCTCATTTTTGCTGGTTTGCCCGCCGATATTGCCAACGGGACCAACCGGATTGGTACTTCTGTTCAGAGTATGATCAGTGGGTACAATTTCTACAAAGGTAAGCAATTCACCATTACAGGTAGTTTGCATTATACCATTCCTGCCTTGCTTGGGGCTATTGTCGGTGCTATGGTGGTGGTGGATATCAACGAGAAATGGTTGGAGTACATCATTGGGATCATGATGATGGGGATGCTGTTGCTCATCATTTTCAAGCCGCACAAAAAGATACGCAACGAAAGCAATGAAGCTGGCAACAAATGGGTTACATGGCTGATTTTTGCCGCCATCGGTTTTTACGGAGGCTTTATTCAAGCTGGAATTGGTATTTTCTTGATGATGGGCCTGAGCTACCTTACAAAGCTAAGCATGGTGCAGTCCAATGCGGTGAAAGTATTTACCGTGGCACTTTTCTCTCTTCCCGTACTTTGCATATTTATTTACAACGACCAAGTAAACTGGGAGCTAGGAATTTGGTTGGCAGTGGGGCAAGCCATTGGGTCTTATTCGGCGAGCAAATTTGCCCTCAACAATCCTAATGCGGTTACTTGGATGCGGAAAGTACTGATTGTGATGATAGTAGTTTCTATCATCCGTATGTTCGGAGTTTGGGAATGGGTAGTTGGTTGGGTTTAAAAAGAAAAAGGTGCTTTACTGTAAAGCACCTTTTTTGTAATGAAAAGCCGCAAGATGGCACGCTATCTTTCATTATTAAATATACGCGTACCTACATCTTCTCCATGCACAATATCAATGATGACGTTTTCACGCTTACCATTGGCTATGTAGGTAGTAATATTTTTAGCAGCTGCTTTTTTCGCAACACTAATTTTTGATTCCATTCCTCCTCTTCCTTCGCCTTCTTTTTTATTCGAAGACTGGACAAATTGCTCTACATCTTGAGTGGTGGAAACAGTACTGATCACTTTCGAGTTTTCATCGTCAGGGTGACCATCGTAAATACCATCGGTATCCGTTAAAATGATTAAGGAATTTGCATTTACAAGTTCGGCTACCAAGCTGGCCAGTTCGTCATTATCGCTAAACATGGACATCGACAGCGAAACAGCATCATCCTCATTCGCAATGGGAATGATCCCTTGGTTGATAAGCCCTTCGTAGCAGTTGATCATGTTATCTCTGTGCTTGCCTGGGGCAAAATCACGTTTGGTAGCTAGAATCTGGGCGCATATCATACCATAATCATGGAATAAGGTATAGTAATGCCTCATCATTCGGGGTTGTCCTACAGCAGAATAAACCTGTCTGCGAATGGTATTGTCTTCGATAGTGTTCGTTCCGCTAAGTATTTCTTTACCAGCTATAACCGATCCAGAAGATATCAATATACACATGATATTTTCTTCATAAAGCTGTGCTATTTGATCGACTAATTTTTTTAGAATAGGTACTACAATGCGGTTGTCCCTGTTGGTCATCACATTGGTTCCTACTTTTATTACAACTCTTTTTTGATATTGCTTTTCAACTTGCATATCTAATTTTATTATTTTCCTAGTTCTACTGCTCTATTAAAGGCTGCGAATGCAGCTTCTATAATTAATCTATTCACGTTGTTACTTTCCATTGAATCTAAAGCGGCTCTTGTAGTTCCACCTTTAGAAGCCACCCTGTCCATCCATGTTTGTGGAGAGAGGTCATTTTGATTAAACAGCTCGACAGCCCCCTCAAAAGTTTGGCAGACCAAGGTTTTTGATTCGAGATCCGAAAACCCCATTTCTTTTGCAGCATCCATCATAGATTGCATAAAGTAGAATACATAAGCAGGACCGCTTCCAGATATACCTGTTGAAGCATCCACCTCTTTTTCGGTACCTACCCTTACTGATTTTCCTGTTGTATTTAGCAAGTTTTCTACGGTGGAAAGCTCCAAGCGAGATACTTCGGCTGAAGCAGTGAACGAGGTGAGTCCTTTGCCAACCAGTGCTGGCAGGTTGGGCATAGCCCTTACCACTTTGGTAATGCCTAGTCCATTTTTTATTGTTTGGATAGTCGTTCCCGCCATAATGGAAATTACCAGTTGGTCGGGAGTCATTAAGTGTTTTATATTGTTAAATAACTCCTCGCTATGGAATGGTTTTACCGCCACAAAGATAATGTCCGCTTTAGGAACGCAGTCTTCAAGGTTCGAGTAAACATCAAAGCGGCTTTCTTTTTTCAGTTCCTGAATCTTGTCAGGATCTGTGTCCGCTATCATTAAACTACTACCCGTTAAAAAGTCCGATGTTAACAATCCTTTGGCGTATGCTAGCCCCATGTTGCCAGCACCAATAACTAATACCTTCATTTTGATTTTAAAAGTTTAAGGTTTGATTTTTTTCTTGTATGAAAAAAAGTTCGCTGAACTAGAGTTGTATCTAAAAAAAGTCTAGTCTAACAAGCGAGTATTGTCGCAAAAATAAAGAAGTAGTAGGGAAAATCCTATTTTGTGATTTTTCGCTCTAGCAATCTGAGTTTGTTTTACAAAATGTTTTTGGCTTAGTGTAGACTCTGGTAAATGTACATATATGGGTAGTGAGACTACAATACAGCTAAGAGCCCGATGCTTTTAGTCCCTATAGGTTTTTCAAAGAAAAAAAGTATGAAAATTATTTTTGAGCAGCCATAAAACACCTATAATTCTCCTGCTAGAGAGAGTTCGTGAACGAGAGTTTGACATGTGAAATTATGTCCCTGCGAAAAGGCGTGTGTGTAGTGTTTTTCTGCGATGTCAGCTTTTCCTCATCAGAAGTGCTTTAGAGCCAATTTCAAGTGATTATTATTTTTTTTAAACCAGAGATTGCTGTTAAAAGTTAACTAGATATACTATTTATTTCACCTATGTATAGGTGCTGTTTCGAAACAACAATTATTTTGATAGGTGATTACGCTCAAACGGGTCGATTTGAGATTAACATTTAAACATTGAACATGATGAAAGAAAGCTATCCGTTTGATACGGATGAAATTAACCAGCTAATGCGAGAGAGGAGGTCGGTGTTTCCCGATCAGTTTAGCGGAGAAATTATTCCTCAAGAAATTATTGAACAGTTATTAGAAAATGCTAATTGGGCACCAACCCATGGGCTTACCGAGCCTTGGCGTTTTTTTGTGTTTTCGGGAGAAGGGCTGAAAAAACTTGGGGAGTTTCAGTCTGACTTGTACAAAAAACTGAGCGGGGATGATTTTGATGAGAAGAAATACGAGAAATTGCGGTACAAACCATTGAAGGCCTCCCACGTGATTGCAATAGCTATGGAACGACAAGAATCTGGGAAAATTCCTGAAATTGAAGAGATTGAGGCTGTAGCTTGTGCCGTTCAGAATATTTATCTTTCCGCAACGGCTTATGGGCTTGGCGGATACTGGGGCAGTGGTGGCATTACTTACAAAGAGGAGGCAAAAGGCTTTTTTGGATTGGGAGAGAATGATAAGCTGCTGGGTTTCTTTTATTTGGGAATTCCAACTAAAAAAGCTGGTGGAGGAAAACGCAAGCCTATAGCCGAAAAGATGACGTGGATTAGCTGACAAAGATTGATATATGTCCGTGTTGACATATGAAAGAGTGTCAATATGTCTGCTGGAACTTTTTTAGCAGTAAAATTGATATATGTAAGTGCAATGTAAAACACCGAAGAAAATAGTTCTTACATTTGTACTAAAAGTACACTAAGTGTTAGTGTGTACAAATAACTTTACATTGATAACCAGTTTTTTACAAAGAAATAGGTGGTCTTTGTACAAGCAAGGTTAGTTTATATTTTATCAATACAATAAATAATTAATCAGACAATGGGAAAAGCGATTCAAGTTACGGATGAAAACTTTGAAGAATTAGTATTAAAATCTGATCAGCCAGTATTGGTTGATTTCTGGGCAACTTGGTGTGGACCTTGTATTATGATGGCGCCAGTAGTAGAAGAATTGGCTACAGAGTATGATGGAAAGGCGGTAATAGCAAAACTAGATGTAGATGCAAACCCTCAAGCTGCTGCTCAATTTGGCATAAGAAGTATTCCTACTATGATGTTCTTCAAAGGTGGTGAAGTTGTTGACAAGGTAATTGGAGCGACCTCAAAAGGAGATCTTTCTGGAAGGATCGAGAGCTTGGCATAGTTGCCGCATCATCCTATTCTTTAGGTATAAAAAAGCCGCTGGGAAACCAGCGGCTTTTTTGTGTAAATGCCCTAGGTTTACCTTGAAAAAAACGCTTTTCGAATTGTATGTGATGTTTATGTTTAATGATGGTTAAGAAGTTTAATATCGCTGTTTTCATGCGTTATATAAGGTAATTCGCACATATTGCTTACTTATGATATTTAGAGAAATTTGGAATTGGGTAGGAGACCTTGGGTTGGACTATGCAAAGAATAAAAATGATTTGCGTAAGATCCAGTTGATGAACAGGGTGTACTTTACAGCTGCATTAATATCCCTGATAGCCAGTTGTCTTGATTTTGCCACGGGGTATTTTTTTTCTGGGTTGGCCGTAGTTGCAATCGCTTTATTTATAATGTCAGGTCTATGTCTGAATAAAGCTGGATATTATAAGTTTTCTTTCGATGTGATTTCATGGATTATCTGCGCTCTTATTTTTTACCTAGATGGTAGTTTAGGTGGAAAGGCTGGAGGATACTTCTACTTTTTACCTGTAGTTTTGGCGACTGCGTTTATGAGTGATTTTGAAAGCGCATGGATTTTCTTTCAAAAAATATCTGCCCCTGCTTTTTTCCTATCCATTTCGCTTTTTACTGGTCATGATTTGTTTATTGATAACAGCTTGCTTTTCCCCCAAGGATTGAGCGAAGATCATGTCTTTGTTTTTTATGTCTCCAATTTTCTACTAAGCCTTATAGCATTTTTACTATTCCTCTATCAGATTATACATACTAACATTAAGAATCAAAAAATGCTGGCTTTTTCGGAAGCTAAGTTACGTGCCATACTCAATAACAACGATATGGCAATGGCAATGGTAGGGCTTTCTGGTGATGTCCTTGAATATAATACTGAGTTTATTTCTATTTTTCAAAACCCTGAGTTAGTAAAGATCGATTATCTTTTGACAGAAGACCCTCAGAAGGAGATATGGTTGTTGTGCATTGAAAATGCCAAGAAAGGCGAGAAAGGAAAGTTTTTTTATGAGAAGAATGTAAATGGGGCAAGAAATACTTACCGAGTATATTGTTATCCAGTATTTGAAGATGATAAAGTTACAGGCGTAACTATATTTTTGAGAGATATAACCAAGAATTTCGAAATTGAAAAAGAGATTAAGAGAAAGAGTCAGACACTTAATGGGATTTTGGAAAATGTGCCCGTTGTGGTATTTAGGCTAAATCCTGAAGGGTTGTTGGCGGAACTAGAAGGTAGTGGGCTAAAGCGTTTGTTGGGTGATGACGGTGACCCGGCAACCTTTATGCAAAGAACTAATATGGGACTAGAGTCTGCACTATTTGTAAAAGAGTTTAAGAGATATATGATAGATGCTCAAAATGGAAAATCTGGTTTTTTTGTCTCAAAAGGTAGTACGAATGGAGAATGCTGGTTTTATAACATTCATATTTTCCCCGACTCGGTTCGTACTGGTGGGGTCATCGGGTTTGCTTTTGATGTGACCGAACAAGTCATTAGTAAAAAGCAAATTCAGGCTACAAATGAGCAGTTGGAGCTGGTGTTGAAATCAAGTGATGAAGGTTTTTGGGATTGGAATGTATCGACTAATGAAATTTATTTTTCTCCAAGGTGGAAGGAAATGTTTGGGTACAAGGATGTTGACCTTGGCAAGAACATAGATATTTTTGAGAAGGTCTTGGGGAAAGAAGTTAAAGATGGTTTTTTTAGCGAGCTCTTAGGGTTTGTAGAAGGATCTACTTCAAGATTTAGGCAAGTGTTAAAAGCCCGGCATAGAGAGGGGCATATTGTTTATATTGAATCTAATGCAATCCTTAAAAATGATAAAGAAGGAAATTTAATACGAATTGTAGGTTCTAGTAAAGACATTTCTGACCTGAAAATAAAAGAAGAAGTGCTGAGTCAACAAAATGAAAAACTATTAAAGTTGAACAATGAGTTAGATAGTTTTGTGTACAGCACTTCTCACGATTTACGAGCTCCTTTAGCATCTATTTTGGGCTTGGTTAATATTTCGAAGTATGAAACAGAACTGAATGTTATTAAAGACTACCTGCTGCTGACGGAAAAGTCCATAAAAAAACTTGATGGTTTTATAGGGGATATTTTAGATTATTCAAGAAATAATAGGCTACAACTCGCTAAAGATGATATCGACTTTAATCTTTTGATAGATGAAGTATTTGATCAATATGTTTTTAGTGGAAACGATGAAAAAATACAAATAGAGATTGATGTGCATCAGCACCATAGGTTTGTGACCGATCGGCGTAGGCTAAGTACAGTAATTAAAAACTTGGTTTCGAATGCAATTAAATATGCCGATACTAATAAACCCGAAAGCCTTTTGAAAATTGCCGTAGTTGTAGAAAAAGAAGAGTCTAGGATAGTGGTAAGTGATAATGGTCAAGGAATTGACCAGTCGCATCTTGAAAAGATTTTTGAAATGTTTTACAAAGCCAATGAATATAATTCAGGTTCTGGCTTAGGGTTATATATTGTAAATGAAACTACCCGTAAATTAGGAGGGCTTGTTGAAGTGGAATCGGAGCTAGGCAAAGGATCAACGTTTACTCTTATCGTGCCTAATCTGAAAAAAGAAGAAAGCCCACAAGTGGCATAAGAAATAAGAGTGTTTTAATATGAAAACTTGAATTTTAAACACCCTCTAAACAATTTTAAAACATAAAAAGGACTGGTTTTATAACCAGTCCTTTTTATGTTAACTCCATCCAAATCAAATTCCTGCCGTTGGTGGTATTTTAGGGTTGCATTTTTAAAGTAGTGATGTCAATAGGGTGAAAAGGCTTTAATTCTTTTTGAAAACCTCATTTTGTTTAGCGTTAAACTTTAAGACCTATGTTGATCAATTACCTAAAAGTAGCTATTAGGAACTTACTGAAACACAAATTTTATTCATTCCTCAATATTTTCGGGCTAGCCATTGGGCTTTCCATTTGCCTGCTGATTTTTGTTTACGTAGCCAGCGAGACCAGTGTAGATAAGTTTCACGATAGGGTAGAGGATATCTACAGGGTGAACTTGATGGGGAAAATAAACGGGCAAGAAATAGAAGTGGGAGTGACCTGCCCTCCCATGGCAGCAACGCTTAAAAGAGAATTTCCCGGTGTTGAAGATGTAACAAGGATGTATAGATGGTCGGATGTTGTGATCCGCCAAGGGGAACATGTTTTTACAGAGGAAAAACTGGTGTTGGCAGATAGTAACTTTTTCGAATTCTTTAGTTTTCAACTGCTGGAAGGGAATAAAGAAAAAGTATTAAATGAACCGAATACGGTCGTTCTTTCCACTTCCTATGCTCAGAAGTATTTTGGAAATGAAGATCCAATTGGCAAGATATTGACTGTGGGAAATGATAATACAGCCTGTAAAGTAACTGGAATAATGGCTGACCCACCGGTCAATACAAGGTTTAGGGCAAAGATGTTACTCTCGATGGAAACGATGGAGTATAGCCGAAATACTGAATGGCTTTCTAACAATTTCTGGACTTATTTCAGAAAAGCAAATAAGGCGAATGTTGCCGATATAGAATCTCAGCTAGATGAACTTGTATTCAAATATGTAGGGCCTGAAATAGAACAGTTCATGGGAGTTACTGTGAAGCAAATGAGGGAACAGGGTGGTAATTATGGCTACTTTGTAGAGCCACTAGGAGATATTTATTTGCATTCGACAGTCGCAGAGCAAATTGGACAAAATGGTGATATTAAGTATATCTATATTTTTGTGGCTATTGCCATCTTCATTTTGTTGCTTGCTTGTATTAATTTCATGAACTTGGCAACAGCCCGGTCGGCAAAGAGAGGAAAAGAGGTGGGGATCCGTAAAGTATTGGGCGCATTTAAGCGTAGATTGGTTGGTCAGTTTTTGGCTGAGTCTGTGCTTTATAGCTTGCTTTCTATGGTTGTGGCTTTTTTGCTTGCAGCAGTGACACTTCCCTTTTTCAATCAGCTTGCAGGAAAGGAAATACCTTTTGAAGCTTTGCTAAATATACAATTGATACTTGGCTTCCTCGCAATTACCTTGCTAACTGGGATTGTGTCAGGAGCGTATCCTGCCTTTTATCTCACTTCCTTCCAACCGTCTCAAACCTTGAAAGGAACGATGAAAGCTGGGGTAAGAAGTGGCATAATGCGCAATAGCTTAGTTGTTTTCCAATTTGTGATCTCCATTGGGCTGATCGTTTGTACCACCATTGTATTCAAGCAATTGGAGTATGTGAGAAACAAGAACCTAGGTTTCGATAGGGAAAATGTGCTGGTGATAGAAAATGCAAGAAGGTTAGGGAACAACAAGGCTGCTTTCATGGAAGAACTAAAAAAGCAAACGAGTATAAACAGTGTAGGCGTAGCGAATGATACCCCGCCAGATATTCGTAATACTACGGTATTTAAAGATAGGCTTACTGAGTCAGATCACCTCATTGCCCAGTTTTATGTGAATTGGGATTTTATACCAACTATGAATATGGAGATAGTAGCTGGTCGGAATTTCTCTCGCGATTTCCCATCCGATTCTACTGCAGTAATCCTCAACGAGGCTGCAGTAAAAGAGTTTGGCTTAACCGACCCTATTGGCGATGAAGTACTTTCACCAGATGATGACGGCATTCAGCACCTTAAGGTAGTAGGCGTGGTGAAGGATTTCAATTTTGAAAGCCTGAAAGATAAAGTGCGACCTATTGCCATTCTTTTTGCCAAATGGCCCAATAGGATAGTGGTCAGGTTAAACCCGGGGGATGTGGCCGCCAATGTAGAGATGATTGAAGAGAAGTGGAAACAAATGGCTTCCAACGAACCGTTCGATTATTCTTTTTTGGATGACGATTTCGATGCCCTTTTTAAAGCAGAACAGCGCTTGAGCCAAGTATTTACCACACTGACTACACTAGCTATATTGATAGCTTGTCTTGGTTTGTTCGGTTTAGCCGCCTTTACCGCCGAACAGCGGGTAAAAGAAATAGGGATAAGAAAAGTATTGGGGGCTTCAGTTGCGAGTTTGGTTGTGTTGCTCACCAAAGAATTTACCATACTGGTACTGATTGCTTTCAGTATAAGCATTCCTATAGCTTATTTTACAATGGACAAATGGTTGGAGGATTTTGCCTATAGAATAGAAATAGGGGTAATGGAATTTGTGTTGGCAGGAGTAATATCGTTGGTGGTTGCTTGGCTTACGGTGAGTTATCAATCAATTAAAGCCGCATATTCTAATCCTATAAAGTCGCTCAGGAGTGAATAGTTTTAATTGTTCTGAAAAGAGCCGTTTATGATAATTTACGAAGCTGCTTTTCGAAAGAAGAGTAGCTTTTTCTATATTGGTAATTCCTTATCCACACCACCAGCATCTTAACCCACAACCTTTTCAGGAAGTTGTTCAAGTTGAGATGTCTCTTCCTCAAACTATTTTATTATTCTAATCTAACTATGAAAAAGTACCTACTTGTAATTGCATTTCTTTCTTCATTTTTTCAACTATTGGCTCAACAAGAGCGCCCTTTTGAGTTAGGGATAAAAATTGGTGTGATGGCTCGTGGTGAGCAAAATGCCATTACCGATGTAGCAGGAGTAAAAGTCGGGCATGTTACTCTTCACCAAGGCGATAGCGTGAATACGGGTGTGACGGCAATCCTTCCTTATAGCGGAAATATTTTCCAACAGAAAGTACCTGCGGCTATTTACCTTGGTAACGGGTTTGGGAAGTTGGCAGGTTATAGCCAAGTAGAAGAGTTGGGGAATATCGAAACCCCGATAATATTGACAAATACACTCAGTGTGCCCAAAGCTTCCAATGGATTGATTGATTATACTTTTTCATTTGCTGAGAACGATAATGTGCGCTCGGTGAACCCTGTGGTGGGTGAAACAAATGATGGTTATCTCAATGATATAAGGGGGAGACATGTGACAGAAGAACATGTGTTGGATGCTATCAAAAATGCGAAAGGAGGGAAGATAGAAGAAGGAAACGTGGGAGCAGGCACGGGTACCATGTGCTTCGGGTTTAAAGGAGGAATAGGAACGGCTTCACGCAAGCTTCCTGACGACCTTGGTGGTTATACGGTTGGGGTGCTTGTTCAAACAAATTTTGGTGGAGTATTGGAGATAAATGGTGTGCCTATTGGCGAGGAATTGGGTAAATATTATTTCAGCAGAATATTGGAGCAAACTCCCGATGGTTCTTGTATGATGGTAGTGGCCACGGATGCCCCGCTCGATGCTAGGAACTTGAAAAGGCTGGCTAAAAGGGCGATGCTTGGCTTGGGGAAAACAGGTGGGATCGCTTCGAATGGAAGTGGGGATTATGTAATTGCTTTTTCTACCAATGAAAATTTACGCATGCCTTACTCATCGGAAAAAAGTACTTATGAAGCCACATTGCTTAGAAATGAGGAGATGTCTCCTTTGTTTTTAGGAGCTATAGAAGCAACGGAAGAAGCTATTATCAATTCACTTTTTGTTGCTAAGTCGGTTACGGGTAGAGATGGGCACAAAGCAGAGGAGTTGCCTGTTGAAAAAGTGCTCGAATTAATGAACAAATATAACAGATTGGAAAAGTAGGATACTAAGAAATTGGTTTTTACAAGACAAGAATGCTTGAATTATTTTTCGTTCAACCATTCTATTGCCTCCTCTGTTGACCTAAAGAACTTAAGGGGAAGGTCAAATTTTTTGGATCTGACCAAGATGTGGTTCAAATAGTATTCTTTGAAAATATTGCCATCAAATACTACGGCAGCTTTCTGCAAGCCTCTTTCTATTGCACTTGGAAGAGCTACTTCTTCAAACCAAGTTCTATCCCTTGGTCCTATGATCACTTGCCGGCGGATGTCGGACATGAAGTTACCTTTATCAATAATATCGGCATACTTTAATGCTGATAGAAAGGTCTCTTTGTATTGTTCGCTATTGACTTTCCCTTTCCAGATGATCTGTAAAAGCTTCATCTCTGGAATGAAAATAATATCTGCTGCTTCGGTATCCTTTAGTACCTTTTTGCTGTATTTGAGTACATGTTCCATTTGTTGGTTTTTATTTTTTATTTCAAACGAAATGTTAACAAATGGATTTTGTAGAAGTGTATAAAGGAGACTTATTGTTCTATAATAACATTGAGAATGTCAGAGGTGGCATTTCCTAAAACATCGGTTACGGTGATTGTAATAGCTATTTTTTGACCTATTTTGAAATTACTTAATGCTTCTATGTACTTTCTTTCATTGCCATTCCCCACTTTGTAATAGATTTCGTCAACCCCAGTTTTGGCATCAACAGCGGAGAGGTAGATAATCCCATGTGGGGGTATGGCGTAGTGTATTTCTCCATCTATTTCTTTTTGAATTGCCGCAGTACTAAAGTTGAAAATCAGCTCTGGAGGTGTGTTATCGACAAAAAAGCTTATAGTATCGGAAGATTGATTCCCCACTTGGTCGGTAGCCAAAAAAACTATTTGGTGAAAGCCCTCTTCTTTTACCTTAATAGGGCTTTCATAGGATGTTTGTACTCCCTTGTCGAGCAAGAAAGAGGACTTTTTCACGCCCGATGCTTTGTCTTCTACATTAAGTATTAGCTCTGTATTCTCTTTTATGAATAATGTATCTCTAGAGTTAAATGTTTTTCCTGCAAAGCGAGGGCTTAGTACGGGTGGTTGATCATCGAAAAAAATGCCTAGTTTTTCACTATTGGCTTTACTCGTGTTGCCTACTTTGTCGGTGGCGTAGTAGCTTATTTGGTGTGCTCCTGAAAGCTGAGCAAGCTCGAACATTTCTGTATATGTACTCGCCTTTCCACCATCTATGCTGTAAAAAATGCTATCTACCCCAGCATGATTATCTACAGCATTTAGCTTGATTTTAGCTCCGGGAGCTGCGTAAAGCTGATTGCCCAAGAACTTTTTCCCTACTACTTTATAGACTACATAAGGAGGGATTTTGTCAAGGTAAAAGTCATAGGTTTTTTGTATTTCCCTGTTTTTTACCTTGTCGGTAGAAGAATAATGTAATTGGTGCTGGCCATCGGGAAATGAAGTTAATGACAAGAGGTTTGTATAGGTTTTGGAGGCATTTTCATTGAAAGCATATTGAATTGATTTTATGCCTGCTCCATCGTCCGTAGCATTTAGCGATATTTTTGCATTTGGCGAGAATGTGTTTTCCAAGTGAATTCCCTCTGGAGAATAAAAAGTTGAAGGAGGTAGCGTATCCACAAAAAAATGAATATCCTTAAGTTGTTCCACATTTCCTACCCTATCTGCAGCGTAGAAAAGCACTTGGTGCTCTCCGTGGGAAGAAAGCAAAATGCTATCGGAATACTCGAAATAAGATTGCCAGTCTATTCGATAAAAGATGCCTTTCAACCCTGCTAGATTATCGGTAGAAGAAAGGGCAAGTTTTAGGCCCTTTCCAAAAAAGGTCAACGTATCGGTTTTGAAAGAGGGTGCGCCAGTAAATACATGTGTAGTGATGGGGGCTTCTCCATCTACTCCGATAAAAAAACGACCTTCGGTAGCATTTTTTCCCAAAGCAGCAGGGTAGAGATCTAAGTAATATTTTCCCGATTTTTGAAATCTAATCCCTTCTTTCTCTGCCTGTTGATTTTGTAGAGTATATCTGCTGCTATCTTCCCCTGCTATAAGCGCAAGGATGTTGATAGGAAGGGCTTGGTTAATGTATAAGTTGTTTAGTGAATCGGTAAAAGGGGTTTTTTGATGGCTCTCTGGGCTTTGGCAAACGGCCGCTAGAGGAAAAAAAGCCATTATTAAAAAATAGAACACTATGGTAGTAGTCTTTGGATTCATAAGATCAACATTACCAAATAGTTAAAAATGGAGCTCATATCAGGCAATGTGTTTTATATCGATAATCTAAATTTTTCTATTGTAAGAAACAACGCTTTATTCTAAAGATATTTTCTTGTTGTGAAGCTATTTGGTAGCAGAAAAACTGGTTGTTATTACTCAGTTATTGCCCAACTTCTATGCTTTTTTTTCCGCAGATGTATTTTTCATCTCCATTGTCGGCTAACCCTCTTACCATTAGCGTTACGGTATACTTTCCAGGCTTATCGTATTGATGATTGGAAATGATATTGCAGCCATAGTTTCCATCCCCAAAATCCCAATAAAAATCTACCGCTTCGTAGTCATTGCTTACAAAAGAATCTGATCCGTCGAAATAATAAGGAAATCCTCGGCTAGAGCTACCGGGTTTTTCAGCTTTGATCTTTATTACTTGGTCTACATCTATGCGGTATCGGTTGGTATCGGCAAAGCTAATACCCTCGTACGACTGGACAGAAACTAGCATTACCTCATAGGTTCCGTAAGAATCGTAGCAGTGTTCTACAAACCTTCCACCAGAAGTTTCCCCATCTCCGAAATACCATTTGTGTATGACTTTAATATCGCTTCCCGAGCCATCTTCATCTATGTTGAACTCATAGCAAAAACCACTTCCTACCTGCTCAAGGCAAGTGACATCGGTCAGTTCTTGGAATATGACAGGCGCCATACAAGGCTGATCCTCTCTGGTATTTACGAACCCTGTGGTAGGCAAAAAAAGAGGAGCCAACCAATGCAAAAAATATAGAAACGTAGGTATAACGGTCATAGGCTTTTGCAATCAATTCACTCGGTAGTAATAGTTGGTTCCTTCGGCCTGCTTATATTTTTTAGCCAAAAGAGGCATTTTATCAAATAGTTCTTCCGCTACATTGGCTTCGTCCACTATTACCTCTGGAGGTTCTGCTTCAAGGTGATCAAAGATACTCAACAAAATAGAATACCTGTTCATCTGATCAAAATGCTTTAGTGATAGCTTCCAGTTGAGGTACGGGCTTGTAGAGGTGTTGTTCAAATAATAAGATGTATTATTTCCAAGTACTAATACTTTTTTCCCCTCGTCAAAACCCTCTACTTTTTGGGTGGTAAGGCGGGCATAAGAGACGAAGTCTAAGTCTGGAATTATATTTTGAATATTGTTGTAACAGAAAAAAATCAGCAAGACTGGCAGCAAGATGAATTGTATCTCGGCGACTAGTCTTTTCTTTATCAATAAAAAATAATGGGTGAGAAAAAAAGCAAATGCTGGTGCGAATACAATTAGTTGGAAAGGTGCAACAACAGGATTAAGGAGCAAGGAAACGGCACAAGTGATAATCCAGAGTACCATAACTTGTTGGCAGTTTACCTGAAAGTTTACAAACCCTCTTTCGGTGAACGTCTTGAATGCGCCGAACAGCATAATAGCTGCTGGAAGCAAGGTAAGAGCTATCATATCTTGCCAAGAAATATATACCACCCGGATAGTGAAATAGGAAATGATATATTGTTCAACAAAATCGTTTACCGCACCTCTATAGAACAAGAAGGTAAAGAAAATGATAAATACGAAAAGAAATCCATACACCACCATGAGCAGGAAGCGCGCCGAAGAAGTTCGGTACATGGCGAATACAACCAGCGTTAGGAACAAGAATAAAAAGCTAGGTGCATAAAATAGCGTAGCAATGGCTAAATACAGGCCTGTTTTGAAAATTTCTTGTGAAAGGGTCTCTTCATCTAAAAGGAACAAATTTCGGAGTACCAAAAGCAAAAAGCTCATGGAGAGAAGCACTGGAGAAAGTGTCCAGAAATCGAAGCTTATAGAGATGAAGAGCATGTATAAAAATGCAGGGATATAAGTGTTTTCGTTAAATACCCTGGCCCTAACCAGAAATCGGTTGAATGTAAATGCTTGGGAAATGCCTATGAGCATTGCAATTGACTGATAAGCCAGTTGTGACTTTCCAAACAAACTATCCACCAACCAATAGACTGCAGCTGTTAGGGGCCCGGTATTGTCCCATACATCCGAATACATGCTCACGCTCCAACCAAGTTGCTCGCCTAGCAACATCCAGTTGAGCTCAGGCAGCGTGAGTGAAGTGCCTGAGAGTATCATCGGAAGGCGGATCATCAGCATGATGAGGAAAACGCCAATTACCCGAAAAGGATCGTTGATGCGGAAAAAACTTAGCAATTTGTTTCTTGTGTTTTGTTATTTCGACTTAGACTAGTCCTGTTCTTCTTCGTCTTCATTAGTTTCGGGTGGGATTTCTAGCCCTTCAAAAAGTTTGTTCACTTCTTCCACCACGTCTTCGGTATTGTCAATAAAAAATAGAAGATCGGGAATTACCCTAGCTTGATGCCTAATTCTATTGCCCAATTGCTTCCGCAAGTAGCTTTTCTTTTCGTTTACCAAGTTCAGTAAACCTTCCTTATCTTCTACCATCAAAAAGCTAAGGTAGATCTTGGCAATGCTGAGGTCGGGAGTGATGTTTACTTGAGTAACCGTAATAAACGCTCCCCCAAACATATCTCTGCTTGCCTGTTGCATGATCTCGCCTAGGTCTTTTTGTATAAGCCTTGAAAATTTCTTTTGTCTCTTCGAATCCATTGTTTCACTTTTTCAATACTTCTGCAAAGGAACTGATTTATCTACAAAATACAGTATGCTCTGATATTTTTCCTCAGAGCATGTATAAATTTTACCTGTTTCGTTCCAAACACCCATTTACGAAACCTCACAGAAGCGTCTGCCCGGTTCAAAATAAAATTTCTCACTGTGCCGACACTCGGCCTAAATTTTACACATGCTCTAATTAAACAAGTCAGAAAGGTCTGGGTCATCCGATAAATTAGGGTCCCCTTCTTCAGGTCTGCCAAAGTCATCCATGGCTTCTTGTTCCGATGCCCCTTCCAAAAAGGCATCGAAATTAAGGTCGTCTATAAGCGTAAGCATATAATAAAGGTCATTATAAAAGCTTTTTAAGTATCCCAGCCTGTTCAGTGGTTGGAACATCTTTATCTTAAAAATTTCCCTATCAAGGTTTACTGCTACATAGAGCTTATTGCCAATAATAGAAATATACACTTTTGCCTTGGAATAACGCTTTAACTTCAGCATTTTTTGCATAAAGGGTTCGGTTAAGATCAACTCGCCCTCCAAGAGGTCATCTGCATATACCACGAAGTTTTCCCTAAAATCAATATTATCGGGGCGCACATACTTGCCTCGGTAAAAGTTATGCTTTTGGATGAGCGTACCTGCATGGCCCATGTTTTTATACAATTTGTTTTGCATAATATAGACATCGCCTTTGAGGGTGAAGGGAATGTCTGCCACTACAAAAAATCCATCAAACATCTTTTTGATTTTTCCTTTTTTGCTCGGGTCTTTTCCTTTTATTTCCGAGGCCACGTGCAATTCGGAAAATGAAACAGGAATACCGTCCACCATGCCTTCTATAAAATCGTCTCCATAATAGATGTCAGGACGCAGCAAAAATAGTTTACTGGCTTGGAAATCGTCGTAGGGCACATAGTCCTCAGGGCTGTAGGTAAGAGAAGGATCTACAAACTCGATAAGTCCGCGTACTACAGTATCCTTGAAGTTGGCAGGAATATCGTGGTCGAAATAATATTTCTTATATATAATGATAATTACAGGGGTAGCCAAGGCGATCACTATCAATATGGCCCAGTTGGGCATATATCCTAAGTACGCTATTGACCAACTTACGGTGATAATGGATACAAGAATCCCCCCAAGCCAATTTTTTCGACTTTTCATCTGGAGCCTCCGTTCCTCTAGCCCTTCAAGCTGCTCGCCCATGGAGTCGGCAAGATGTTGGCGAAATTCTTCAAACGATTTCATTCAAGTTTTTCTCTAGTTTTTTGATGACTACTGTTTCCTGCGCAATAGTCCAGTAAGTTGCCAAAATTTATTTCCAAACAAAAGGAATTGCAAATTTTAGCGGGGCAATTTCCGGTGCGCAGATGAAAACTTTGGCACAGATTTGTTACTTGAAAAAATACTTGCCATTTTCCCTGTTCGGTTTGTCTATAAAGAGGATTGTTTAGGATAATAGAAAAGAAAATTAGGATATGGGGATGGAATAGGTCTTTTGCCCAATAAGCAACTCTATAAAAATTTAATCAATCCCGATAGCTATCGGAGTACGCAAATGTTTAACTAACAGAATAAATGAAAGCTTTACTATTATTACTTAGCTTATTTGGTTTTGGAACAGCTCTAGCTCAAGGCAACCTAGTTTTTGAAATCACCGAGCACAACTTTGGGGAGGTTAGGGAAGGAGAGCTAGCCGAAAAGGTTTTTAAATTTATAAATACGGGAGATATACCAGTGGTAATTAAAGACGTATGGGCTTCTTGCGGTTGTACCACGCCCGAATGGCCTAAAGAACCTATTCTGCCTGGCGATTCTTCTGAAATAGCCGTCGTATTTAATAGTACTGGAAGACCAGGTACTTTCTATAAGACTATAAGTATTGCCTCCAATGCTCTTGAGCCAATTTCAAAACTGATAATTCGAGGTCAGGTCATAAGGCCTACAGATCCGGCAAAACCGCAGGGAGGGAACAATTCAGCATCGCTTGAGCTAGGTGAAAAGTCTTATAACTTTGGAAAAATCCAAGTTGGGGATAAGTTGGTGAGGAATGTTTTTGTGAAAAACACTTCTGAAAGGTCGGTATTTATAGAAGGCTTGCAAAGCGAATGCAAGTGTGTAAGAATAAAAGGAGGAGGCAAATTTATAAAAGCCCAAGAGGAGGTAGAAATCGAGTTGATATTTACCCCAAGGTCCATTGTGGTAACACCTATATTGATCAACTTCCAAACAAACCGTTCTGGTGCAATTACTTACGAGCTGAAAGGTGAAGTAGTGAAAAGTTTAATAGAAAAGAGTACAGTAAGGGAGTCTGAGTTATATGATTTTTAAGATTGGTCTCTTAGAACTTACTTTAAGAAATAAGTTTTTGAAGAAGAATAACGGCTGATAAAAAGCATCGGAGTGTCAGAGAATTGTTGATTTGTCACTTTTCTGATGCTTTTTTTATTTTTTTCAAAAACTCATTACATCTTTTTACTTGATAAGTGAAATAATTTCAATCTATCCTTGGATTTTGGAGTATAGAAGTTTTTCTTTGAATTGCAGTTTTTTAGTACTGTTTTTTTTGTTTTTTTGTTTAATTGAATGGTTCTTGTTTTAATATAAAGAATAAAATATGGAAATGGTGTTATAGGGGAACAAGCTGAAATGTTTAAATGAAATAGAATGCTTTGTGTATTTTGTGATAAATACAGATAAAAATTACACTTGAAATGTATTGCTCAACTAACAACAGTAAAGGACAAGATTAGTAGGCATATTTGTAGTGTTAGGATTTAGGAAAATAAATAAAACAACACTACTATGGATACTCTACTAATTATAATTTGCATAATGGCTGGTTCTTTCGCCTTCTCAACTTTGCTTTATCTTTATTTCGCTTACACTTCTAAGCCAAATCCTGAAGAAGAAGTTGAATTCATCAAAACTGCGACTGCCATTAAATTTGGTGCTGAAGACAGAATGAAAATGAAAGTAGCAATTGCTGAAAAAGTAGCATAAGCTCAAAAAAGATAAGGCTAGTACAAAGATTACTCTTTAAGTGCAATACATTATTATCAAAAAACCTATCGAGATTGTATAGGTAATTAAATGTAATAAACACAAAGATATGACTCACTCGACCTAAACTGGTCAATCTGATAAAACAGGTTGACCAGTTTTTTTTGAATGCTTTTTAATACTCTCTGACCTCTTGAACTACTGACCTCGTAAAAGGTGCAAGCTGCCTTTGTACACTGTTTTGGTGAAGCGAATGAAATAATAATAAACCCCTGAAGGGCTTTCACTACCATCCCAAGCAAATTCTCGCTCTTCACTTTTGTAAACTGGGTCTCCCCAGCGGTTAGTGATCTCTACCGACTGGAATTTATCTTTGCAAATGTCAGGAGGAAGTTGCCCTATGCGGTACTTATCACTTTTTCCATCCCCATTAGGAGTGAAGGCATTTGGAAAGTCTACTGTTTCAGCAGGGCGAGGGTTGTCTATCAGGTTGATAGTAAGTTGGAGTGTGTCATAAGATTCTAATCCACAGGAAGTACTTGAAAATGCTATTAAAGTCAGGTCATAGCTAAGCTTGGAAGTATCTCCTAGCAGCTCGCAGGAAGTAGACCAGTTCAATGTAGTGTTGAGGGGAGCATTCCCACTTACGGAAATAAACTCCATTCCCAGATCTGAAAAAGTAAAGCTTCGCGGTATAGCAGATAAGGAAACGACATCGTTTTCCGTATCGTCAGCTAAAATGGAAAGATCAAGCTCATCGCCCGCTATTACCGTTACCGATTGGTTTCCAGAAGGCTGGTCAATTGTTGCGTCAGGAATCGAGATTATAGGAGCTTTGGCTGGGTCGGGGATGTAGATAAAGTGCAGCCTCAATTTTACAGAACTGGTGTCTGAATAGGAACATCCGTAGTAGTCTGTGGATTGGAATATGAATTCGTAAACAAGTTCATTAACTCCTTCAGTAACTGAGGGGAAATCGCTACACGAAGGTTTCCAACTTAAGCTAGTACTTACTTCGCCTACTCCAGCAACAGTGTTGGCACTCATTCCATTTGAATTTAGGCTAAAGCCATCTCCAAAAACTTCGAGTAAAAGGCTATCGAATTCAATATCAGTAGCGGCTATTTCTAGTTCATAGGTTTCTCCCAAATATACCGTATCTATGAAAAGTTGTTCTGTTTCATCAAAGGCGACATCTTTTGGTACAATCACAGGAGAGACGTTGGGTGGGATTTCATCTATCAAATTAATTTTAACCCTTGCTGTATCTCTACTAATAATCCCACATTTGCCAACATCACCTACTATTAAATCCACAAAAAAGCTTTCTTCGGATGAGCCTCCTTGCAAGTTTAGGCAAGAAGACTCCCAAAAAAAGGAGGAGGTGACTTCACCAACCCCATTTGTTAAGGGGAAAATCATTCCCTCATCACTCAGCTGGTAATTATCTCCAATGCCATAAACAACCAAAGAATCTCCTTCAACATCTTTCGCCAAAGCATCGAAGCGGAGCGTATCTCCTAATTTCAAATCTACTTCATAATAGCCTGCGCTAGCATTGAAATCAAGATCAGGGGTGATTTCAGGAGGGATATTTGGGTATTGGATATCAATGAATAGATGGAGGGTGTCGTAAAGTGGAAGGCTACAACTATTATCCCCAATGAGTGCTAGCACTTCGTACATACCATTGAGTAGGGCAGGACATTCTTTAAGGCAAAGCTCAAACTTAGCAGTATCTCCCTTATTTATAGTAGTTTGGGGAATGTCTCTTACCTCAATTTCGGTGCTTGGGAAGTTTAAGGGGACAAAGCGGGTGTTGATGATCGTGTTAGAATCGGGATCAGTGAAGTAGAGAGTGAGGCAATTATCAAGTGCACCTGCTTGGTAAACCAAGGTGTCACCATCTGAGTAGAGCTTCCCAGGTTCGGTTTCAGCTATTACAGAAGGAGCATTTGCTTCGGGACAGTCAAGTACCATTAGCTGGAAATCTCGAATTACTTCACCTATTTTTTGTCCATCTCTAAATTCTTCACATCGTATAGAAAAAACAAAAAGCCCTATCTCAATAGGGGTAAGGTTTAGCTCACCAGAAACAAGATCGATACTGAGAGAAGGTACACCTCGAACCATATTGTTTACATCATACCCATCTAAAAACTCGACTGGTGTATAGGGCCCGGCTCTGAAATTGGCAAGCACAGGTTCATCTCTTGAAGAATTACCGCTCAAGGGAACTGCCAAGGAATAGGCTAGGGAATCTCCATCGGTATCAGTACCTGAAAAGTCGAAATAAAAAGGTTGGTCTATACAGGCATAATCGCTTAGAGGGGGGAAAAGAGTAGGAGACGAATTGATAAAAGGTTCACCGTTTTTCACAACAGGTGGAAATTCCATATAGAAAGCCTGGCCCGCCCCACCCGGATCGAAAATATTTTGGATGACACCATTCCGGCAACATCTTTCGTAAACGGCATAATAGCCTTCTATATCGCTGTAGCTGGATGCCGTAAGGATTACTTCTGCATCATAAAGCTGCCGGGTTGTTCTGAGAAACCCAACTGCACAGTCAGGGTTGGTGTAGTCCACAATTGTTTGTGCTCGCCTAACTAGCGAGAAGGATGTGACGAATTCGTCGTTGCTTTTGCTAAAGATTGCGATATTGGCAGTAGGGTCTTTAGCCCCTTGTTGACCATTTATTTCATCAAAATAAATAACGAGCGCCAAGCGATACCTGTTCGCTTCCAAATGAGTAAGGGTGATTTCCCCACCTACAATATGGGTAGCTAGTGCTTGATTGTGCAGACCTGAACAAAGCCATAGTAATAATGAAACAGCAATGAGTTGAGTAGTTTTTTTTATCTTCATACACATGGGAATTGACAATTCTAGCCTTGGAGTAGGGTAAAATTGGGAGGTATAACGAATGCTAGTAGCTTAGTGTTGGTATAACGATTTTGCAGAGGTGCAAAATACTATTTTATATGACACATTGAGTGGTAGAATAGTTTTCTTTTGGAAAACAATTCTACAAAAAAACCGATAGGTAGCTCAGCTTTTTATCGGTTGGAAGTGGGTTTTGTATTTGAGTGATGTTATTCTTTTTTCATTTTATCGATGGTAGATGTGGTGGAAAAACCTTCCACAAAATCGATGGTTTTTACTTCTCCGCCATGTTGTGTTACAATATCTGCGCCTACAATATTTTTTATTTCGTAATCGCTGCCTTTTACCAACACATCGGGTATGAGGGCGCTAATTAGTTCAAAAGGGGTTTCCTCGCCAAAAAGTACCACCGCATCTATAAAACTCATTGCGGCAAGCACCCTAGCCCTAGCATATCCGGAGTTGATGGGGCGGCTTGGTCCTTTCAGCTTGCTTACCGAAGCATCGGTATTCAAACCTAAGATCATTTTATGGCCAAAAGCAGCAGCTTTTTCCAAGTAATCTACATGACCTAAGTGGATAATATCGAAGCAGCCATTAGTGAAAACCACTTTTTTGCCTTCTTCTTTCCAGTTTTTCCTGAGTTCTTTTAACTCATTTAGTGTTTGTATTTTATCTTTTGATGCCATTTTATTCCTTCTCTATCAATTTTCTATTCAATTTTTCAATTGTGACTTTCTCCTGCTTTTTTTTTCTGTTTGTGATGAAAAAACTGATGATCAAACTAATTCCACCACCTACTAGCAAGATCAGGGTAGAAAGTCCGTGGGAAAGGAGGGCAAAGTTTTTCCCAGTAAGTTCGTCTACGCCAAACAGCGTGAGGGTAAATATGGCAAATAAATGAAATGACCCCGTTCCTCCTGGGGTTGGTATGGCCATGCCTACACTGCCCAAGACAAGGAGGTTAAAGGCACAATAAAGCCCCAATGAACTTGTTTCGGGTAGGGCAAAAAACAGGAAGTAAGTCATGAGGAAATAACACACCCAAATAGCGAATGTAGAAAATATATACGCGATTCGCTGCTTAGGATTTAGGTCTTTGATACTTAGGAGACCTTCCTTTAAACCCATCAAGAAATCATATGCTTTGGCGTAAAGCCTGTTTTGCCTTAGGCGGCTTCGGAATTTGTAAAGGGCAAATAAAATGAGTATGCCCATGATCCCTACCGACAAAAAGAGCAAGGCTTTTTCCATGAGCCCAGTAGGGTGTGAGCTTATGTTGTCAAGTACAAAACTTCCCACCATTTCGTACTCTACCAAAAATAGAGCAATAGCCATGGTTGCCAGCATGATCAGGTCGACTACGCGCTCTGTCACAACTGTGCCAAAAGCTTTGTTTACGGCAACGCTATCCGTTTTATTGAGTAAGCCACAGCGCATGAACTCGCCAAGACGAGGGACAAACAAGTTGGCAAAGTATCCAGACATTACTGCCAAAAAAGCATTTATGCTACTTACATCATAACCAATAGGCTTCATGGCAACTGTCCAGCGCCAAGCTCGGGTGTAGTGGGCTGCTATTGATGCTAAAAGGCTCATTACTACCCAAAATAGGTTGAGTTCAGTCAGCATTTTGCCAATCTCACTGGTGCTTTGATCTTTGTAAAGGTACCAGATTAGCAATGCGCCCAAAGAGAGGGAAGATACATATTTAAAAGTGGATATTAGCTTTTTTTTCATTTGCTCAGTGTGACCGGTTCTCTTTTTCTGTACCTTTAAGTTACCAAAAAATTGATACGCTTGCACAAAAAAATAATGCCCTGCTGTTGGCAGGGCTATGGTTAATCTAATTTGTTGTCCTCGTTGGGGAAAACCAAAATAGGTTTATAATCTTTTGCTTTTTTCTTTTTGATGGAGACGTATGAAATGATAATCAGGATGTCTCCAACTTGTACTTTGCGGGCAGCTGCGCCGTTGAGGCAAATAACTCCACTACCTCTCTCGCCAGTAATTACATAAGTTTCGAACCTCTCACCATTATCGTTGTTCACGATCTGGACTTTTTCGCCTTCGATCAAATCTGCTGCATCCATCAAGTCCTCGTCTATGGTAATACTGCCCACATAGTTCAACTCAGCTTGAGTGACTTTTGCACGATGGATCTTCGACTTTAATATTTCTATATACATGACATTTTTAGGGCAGAGCCCCAGCTGTTTTTAAGATGTTTATTGGTGGTTTTGTATTGCCTTTTCCATACAAACGCCTATTTCCCAAAAGATTTTGAGGGGCTAGAAAAACGGGAACACGAAACCACCCTAAAAACGGTCGCAAAATTAGGAAAGTTTCAACTTATCCCTAAATGCTTGTGCTAGTTTATTTTCTAATCAGGTAATCTTTTAGCCAAAAGTTGTCTATGAGGCGTGCAGAGCCTAATTGAGCAGCCAGACAAATGGCCATTTTATCTAAGGTTATTTTTTCTTTGAGTTTCTCGAGAGAGTCGGTATGAACGAATTCGAAATACTCCAACCCAAAAAGTTTTTCCTCTAAAATCTGTTTTTTACCTATTTCTTTAGCTTCAATAACATCCCCGCCATTCGCAATATGTTCGCAAGCTTTTAGCATGCTTTGATAAAGGGTAGGCGCAGCAGCTCTTTCCTTTGGGTTTAGCCTTCGGTTTCGGGAAGACATGGCCAACCCATCTTTTTCTCTTACCGTGGGGCAGCGCACTATTTCTATCCCAAATGACAAGTCGGTGTTCATTTGACTGATAATAGCTAATTGTTGCATGTCTTTTTGCCCAAAATAAGCCCTATTGGGAGCAACAATATTGAAAAGTTTGGAGACAACCACACCTACTCCACTAAAATGACCGGGTCTTTGCTCACCTTCTAGGGTAGAAGAGAGGGAGTCGAATTCCATGCTGGTAAAGAGGTTTTCGAAGCCATTTGGGTACATTTCTTCGTGAGAGGGGGCAAAAATAGCGTTGCACCCTGCTGCTTCTAGCATTTGGGCATCGCTTTCTAACATTATAGGATAATTTTTGAAATCCTCGGGGTTGTTGAATTGTACAGGGTTTACGTAAATGCTGCTTATGGTAAGGTCATTTTCCGTCACCGATTTATTCGTAAGTGAGATATGACCTTGGTGAAGAGCACCCATAGTAGGAACTAAGCCTATGCTTTTACCACTTTTTCGCTGTTTGGCTAAAAAATCACGAGTTTCTTTGATGGTATGGAGTATGATCATTTCCTTGGATATTTTTTTTGCAATAATAGTCAGGTAATACCAATAGTATCTAACCAATTTAAAAAATGAATAAGTCATGTAAGGTTAGCTAGTTAATATTGTTGTTTGCCAATATGAACCTAGCTCGATGTTTTAAGGTTATATCGCTAATGAAACCTGTGTTTTATACGGGGTTTTGTGTCCCTAATATTTTCAAAGCTTTTTTTATAATGAATGAAAAGCCGACTTGTGACTACATTTTGGAGGGGTTTTAGTGTGGCAAATAGCAGATAGCGAGAATATGTTCACATCTGCTAACAGAATTTTCCAAAATTTAAAGGTAAGAAAACCGGCAATTTTTATAAAAAAATCTAATTTTATAGAAAACAGTCCTTAAGATATATGAAGCAGCTTAAGATTACTCAGAGTATTACCAATAGGAAGGAAAGCGAATCGCTGGATAAGTACTTACAGGAAATAAATAAGATTGACTTGCTTAGCGCAAAAGAGGAAGTTGAGCTTGTGAAGAGGATTAAGCAAGGGGATGATAAAGCATTGGAAAAGTTGACCAGTGCGAATCTCCGTTTTGTTGTATCTGTTGCGAAACAATACCAAAGCCATGGGCTTTCACTCAATGACTTGATAAATGAAGGCAATATTGGGTTGGTGAAGGCTGCCCATAAGTTTGATGAAACTAGAGGCTTTAAGTTTATCTCCTACGCTGTTTGGTGGATTCGTCAGGCAATTATGCAGGCTCTTTCGGAAAATTCGAGAATTGTTAAGCTCCCTTTGAGCCTTTCGGGTACGATTAGTAAAATACGTAGAGCTGCTTCTGAGCTGGAACAAAAGTACGAGCGAGACCCAACAGACGAGGAAATAGGAGAGATTCTTCACTTAACTGCTGATGAAATAAACGGGGCGTTGAATTCGGTAAAAGGACAAGTATCTTTTGATGCACCACTTGGCGGTGGAGATGAGGCTGGTTCATTGCTCGATATTATGGAAAATACCAATATTGATAAAGTTGATAAAGAACTTACTGGTAACAATTCTCTAAAAGTAGAAATTGAAAGAACATTGAACTCTCTTTCTCCAAGGGAAAAACAAGTGGTAAAAATGTCTTTCGGGTTGGATGGGAGTGATCAATATACCCTACAAGAAATTGGGGAATATATGGATTTGACCCGAGAGCGAGTAAGACAGATAAGGGAAAAAGCACTTAGAAAATTGAGGTTTACCTCACGAAGCAAACTGCTTTCCAAGTACCTAGAGTAGTTAGGGCTGGGGTACAAACAAGAAACCCCGACAAACATAGGTTTGTCGGGGTTTCTTGTTAAATAAAGCTAATCTTTTATGATTGCTTGAGCATATCCTTTAATGAGGTTATATCTTTGACCTCATCTTTCACTTTTAAGGTGAAGACATGTTCTTTGTTGTTAATTTGCTCATGATCTAAGGATTCGAAATCGCTTGAGCCAAACACTGCCATTTTATTATCAGGAAGCACGGCCACAATTCTATTTTCAGCTTTTGGGTCAAAATAAAACTTCTCTTGGTTTTTAGCATCAAATCTTATCACAGCTCGTTGGTCGCCAGTCACCAAAAATACCGATGTGTTTTCCATTTGAAATATATTTTGGTCGAGTTCAAATGAAGCGCGGCAAACTACAGGGTTTTTGATGTAATGGATACGGTCAATATTGTAAATGCCAAAACCATTAATTCTTAAGCTTCTAAGCATATTTGCTTCTGTTGCCATTCTTTTTTCCTCAACAATCCTTTTTTTCTGAGCTTTATCGAATTTCTTACGCTTTTTCTCAAACTCCTTCAGGGCAGTTTTGTAATTATTACCTGCAAGCACAGGGGCAACGTCGAAATCTATCTTTTTGTCTTTGTTGCTTAATTGCATGGTGTACTCTCCTTTTTCTCCTTTGATAGGGCTAAGTTTGATATCCTGCCAATCGTGTTGGAAAACCCACCTGTTGTCTTCTAGGGTAGGGTTAAAGTCGTTCTCATCGCCTATGTATTCCCACATAATTCCATTGAAATAAGCTAGTTCAGGATATTCTTCCACATCCATTATAAGGTCGAAAATGAATTTTTTGTCTTCCGCAGATTGTGGCTCTAAGGGTTCTACAGGTACGGGGGCCAGTTTATCCAATCTTGCTAGTTTTGCTTTGTTAGGCTTTCCATTAGAAGGTACGCCTTCGTAGTCCCACTGGCGAGTATTGTTGTCTAAAGCATAGAAGTTATAACCAGGCTCGTCTATGAACGAAGCTAGGTTCACCTCAATGGTTTCGCCTTCTCTAACATAAAGTTGCTCTCTCGCGCCTTCTTCTGTAGGTATCATTTGAGCTTTTACAGCTTTCTTGGCATATGCACGGATTTCGAACATGCCTCCAGTTTGGAAATTGTGAATAGTGCCGGCGCTATCGTAGGTCATTGGTATGCCACTTGCGATGATATCGGCAGCCGTGTGAAACTCTCTGTACTCAATGTCCACGTCTCCGTTTACGGTATTTCCATTGGCATCTACCAATATACGGGCAGGTATGTGTACTACAGATCCTGTCTTGTAAGTAAAGGTGGTGCCTTCTTCAGCTTTTAAGCTTACTTTTTGGGCTACAACATCTACGTTTTCAAAAGGTGAGGTAATACTGGTACTTTCTTTTGGGGTAGAGGTGCAGTTGTAAAGGCACAAAGCACCGATAAAAAGTAAGGTAATGTAGGATTTTTTGCTCAACATGGTTTTAAAAGTTATGTGTATTTTAATGTAAATGGTTAATTTGTTTTGGAGGTAAGTTTTTACTAGCCAACAACACTTTAGAATAAATGTTTGCCAGATTTGGTATTGGGTAATGAAGCTGGTAATCGAGTGGAATTAAGTTTTTCAAAAACTATTCTTTCCTTACAGGAATGCTTAGTGTTTTTGGTGTAAAAAGCACAAGCTGGCTAGTTCACTGTAACATAACGCTTTGTTTGTAATACTATTTTCTTGGACTCCATACCCATTCACCTTTGGTATTTATATACCCAATTTCATCCCCTCTTATAAGTTGGAACATGTTTTTGTTTTGTTGGGTAATTCCATC
Organism: Flammeovirgaceae bacterium SG7u.111; assembly: GCA_034044135.1. NCBI lineage: Bacteria > Pseudomonadati > Bacteroidota > Cytophagia > Cytophagales > Flammeovirgaceae > Flammeovirgaceae bacterium SG7u.111. Next base: position 1,683,916 of record CP139021.1, read on the forward strand.
AAAATCAGGTGATACGATGACTGTGCCGCTCCGGTTGGCAATCCCATATTTGAAAAGTATCCCCACTTTTGCCAATTTATCGGAGTTGAAAGGGCTCACATAGTTGAACTTGGCTTCGGTCAGAGGAAGGCAGAGTTTATCAACCAATGCCCATTTTTGATTGTTTTTTTGAACAAAAGCAACATGGTATTGAAAATCAGTAGCATTCAAATTTTCATCTTTTAAGATAATATGCCCTTGCTCATCTATATAATTTATAAGCTTTCCCTGTCTAACTATCGCCCTTCCTTCGCTGTAGGTTTTAAGAGGAGTGTAGCTGCCCGTGTTTACCGTTTCAAGTTTTTTATTTATGAAAATAGGACCGTTTTTTCTGCCGGGTTTGGTATAAACTACCGCTATACCTTCATTGAAATTTTCTGCTCCAACAAATATAGGAGGTATTTCATATTTACCTTTGTGGTTGAGATATCCCCAAAAACGTTTTTTCATGGGTCTGGTACTTGCAAGGCTATCACTAAAGTCGCCTACTAGTTTATACTTTGGCTTTATTACTACCTTCCCTTCTTTATTGATAAAGCCATATTTTCTCTTTCTAAAATTATTTTGGCTAGTACGAACATAAGCTAAGCCTTCGTGGAAATCACCTATTTTACTAAAATGAGGTTTTAATATCACATTACCCACCGAGTCGATGATTCCCCAGTTCTTTTGTTTGACTTTTGCATAGCCATCTTGGTCAAATGACGTGATCTTTGAATATTTGGGAGGGACGACCCACTTCCCTTTTTCGTCCATTAGCCCCCATTTACTTTTTGTGTAAACCCTTGCTACCCCTTTTTCATAATCTTCTACTCGGTAATAAATTGGAGGGATGATTTCAGTTCCGTTTATTCCAATGATTCCTTTTCTGTTTTTGAGCTTGACCCAAGTTTTTCCCCCACTAAAATTGCCAACATCTTGGTAGGTAGGTTTGATCATCTCATTTCCATTTCTATCTATAAACCCCCAAACATTTTCTTTGCGGAAAGCAGCAAGCCCTTCGTTGAAATCTCTAACTTCAGCCAGCGTATCTCGGATTACCATTTCCCCCTCTCGGTTTATAAACCCCCAGCCTTCAGAGGTAAGCACCCTTGCCCTTCCTTCCTTGTATTCATTTAGGGCTAGGTACTTAGTTGGAATTGCTTGCCTGCCAAGCGTATCCAAGTAGCCCATTAGGAGGTCTTCTTTGATCAGAAGGTAGAGACTATTTTCGCTGTCGGGCAAGAAGGAAATGTGACTGTACTGAAAGTCTATTACCACATTATTATCAGAATCGATCACCCCCCATTTTCCATCTTTTTCAACTATAGCCTGCTGATTCACAAAGTCATGTGCAAAATCATAGTCCGCAGGAATAACCAGTTTTCCATATTTGTCCATAAACCCCCATCTGCCGCCATCGCAAATAGGTATATCTTTAAAATTGATAGTTATTTTGGCTTGGTTGAGGTAGGTGATAAAGCGTGATGACCTAAATGCTTTCATATCATCTAGGGCGTATTTTTGACTTCGGGAATTTTTTTCTACAAAGCCATATTCCCCTCCTATATTTACCCTAACCAGTTCATCATGGAAATTACCAACATACCCTAATTTTTCATATGTTCTTTGACCAGGTCGCTTAAAGGTTGATCTTTCCCCTTTTCTATTTTTAAGCCCCCAGTAAAGGCTCCCTCTTCCAAATTTATAGATAAACCTAAAAGCTCCATTTTCCTTTATTCCAATAAAAGCAGATTTGCTTTTGTCATAAAGAGCCCATTTGTTTCGTAGGCTTCCAAAGCGGTATAAGCTGGTTGAACTCCCTCCAAACCAAGTAGATGCTGATTGGTTTTGCCACGAGCCTCCTCCAGAACCAAAGCGGGTGGGGGTAAAGGCTGAGGTATTCATGGAAATAGCCTTGCGCCCTTTCAGGGAAATGGACAAAACATTAGCCAGCCTATAACTATCTAGTAACTTCCCCTCTTTGTCAAATTTTATGATTTGTACGCCACCGCCTTTTTCATACCCTTTTGCTTGGCCGGAAAAAACTTCTATGTTTTCATAGATAGGCTTCAGCAGCACCTTTCCTTTTTTATTGATAAGCCCCATTTTACTCTCTTTTTCTACTTTGGCAAGACAGAAATTAGGTGGGAATGAATAAATTGTATTATAAGTGCAAGGTGCTATCAGGTTGCCCATTAAGTCATGAATTCCCCATAGCCCATCTTCGTTTATGGCAATAAGGTCATCGCTAAGGAATTTGTAGTTTCTATACGTTTTTTGGGAGAGCAGGTCGCCTGACTTCAGTATTATGAAAAAGCCATTTTTGGATTTTATCTCCAAAAAACCTTTATTTATCCTGCTGACGTTGTTGATTACTCCTTCAAACACTATTTTTTTCTGCAAGTGAGAAAATATTGCCGAGATAGATTTTTCTTTTCTCAACAAAATGAAGTCATCATCTATTAGTTCAAAGTCTTTCCAAGCAATGTCGACCAGAAGGCTATTGGTAGAATCGACTATGCCCCATTTTTCTTGTTTTGAAACCATGAAGTATTTAGCGCCATCGCCCACGGCATCGTAAGTAGGGGAAACGAGTATATCTCCTTTGCGACTAGCAATGCCATACGCCGATCCTTGTCTGATCTGTAAAAACTGATTTACCCCTTCTAATATACTGATATGGTCGAAGGTAGGAGGAAGGAGCTCTTGGCCTGTGGTATCGAGTATTCCTGTAAGATTGTTCATCCTACTTACTACAAGAGAAGAGTCAAGAAAATAGAGCGAATCGTAAGCTGATGAAATGAGCAAATAGCTGTTTTCTTCTTTAGGTTCAATAGTTCCCATTCCATGTTTACCGTTCTTTTCAAAAAAGAAAAATGGTTTTCGGACGAAGTTGATTTCTGCAAAAATAGCGGGACATATTAGCGAGCCAGTTAGGTCACTTATTCCTAAAAGGGAGTCCTTGAATACTTTAAAATACCCATCAGCCTCTTCTTGAATGAGATCGAAATTGGTAGGGGAAATGATGCTATCGGTAAGGTTGGCTAATCCCCATTTTCCATTGTTGGCTACAATGGCAATTTTATTTTTAGTAAAACGGATATTGTCAAAAGCAGGGTCGAGTACTTGTTTGCCATCTGAATCTACCACTCCATATTTTTTGTCCAGCTTCACAACCGCAAGGCCTTGGTTGTTAAAAGCTCCCATATGTTCATATTTCGGTTGTAAAATTACATTACCTGTAGAGTCGATAGCTCCCCATTTATAATCTATACGAACAGGGTAGTAATTGCCAAATTTTTGGGCATAGGCGGATATATTGGATAAAAATATTAGAAGAGTAAATAGGATTATTTTAGGTTTTATTGATTTGGACATGGTTCAAAAAATTGAATTAGTCTTAAAATATCACATGAGCATGAATGCTCGTTTGGTTTTGGGAAATGAGAAAATTGATAAAGGATTTATATGACCTGCTATCATACTTGGCTCATCTCTTTTTTAGTAAACTTGATCTAAGAACGTACCAAGCTATAGGTTATGGGCATTGAGGGCATAAAATTCTCTAAAACTCTTGGTTTGTCTTATTGAAGCGGGGGAGGTTGTGGTGTTGATTGAGCTTAATGTGAAATACTAATTACTAATTTATTTGGCTAACGAGCTTGCTCTTTAGGCTTCTAAAGCGAAAAACCTACATTAGATAGCTGAAAAAAAAGCGAAGCTTCCCACAATGAAAGTCGATTTATTGGATTTTAATAACAGTTATACACTACGATATATAGCACCATTCATTTGAAATTAACTTCTATAGGTATGAATTTTACACGTTCCAAATTCTTTGTAAGCATCCTGCTTTTACTTTTTTGTATTTCAGCCAAGGCTCAAGAACAGAAAGCCCATGAAAAAAAGGTGTATGTCTCTGAAGACAGTAGTATTTACTGGCAAGGAGATTTACCCGTTTATATTTTCCTTTCTACAGATCCCGAGGGTAAAAACCCTATCCGATTGAATAAGGGAAATGCAGACCAATACACAAACCCTTATTATTTCGATACCGAAGGCAAGAACTTTATCAGAACTCGCTGGGCGGTTGACCGAAAAACTAAAAAGGCTATTGTTCCTGCTTTGGAAGTTGAACTAGAAGTTGAGAACGATAGGATAGCGCCAACTACTGCTATAGATCTTAAAAATGCACCTAAATTTGTAGGCAAAGGAACGGTTTATTATGGAAAAGGCTTAGAGGCGTCGCTAGATGCTAAAGATGCTCTTTCGGGTGTGGAAGGTATTCATCTTTCACAAAACAAAGGAGCTTATGCAAGCTATGATAGCCCCATAAAAGTAGAGCGTGAAGGTGAGCATACATTTACCTATTATTCGGTAGATAATGTTGGAAATATTGAAGAGCCTAATTCTAAAATATTTACTTTGGATATCACCCCACCCCAAACTAAACATGCGATTGTAGGAGACCATTTGGATAATATAATTTCTCCAAAAGCGAAGCTAGAATTGACTAGCCACGATGCATTATCAGGTGTAAAATCTACAAAATATAAGTTTGATGAAGGCGACAATAAAGGGTATTATAGTAAAATCTCACTTGCATCCCTAACGGAAGGTGACCATACCATAAAGTATTTTTCAGAAGATGAAGTGAAAAATGCAGAAGCAGAAAAAAGCTATTCTTTTTACCTAGATAAGACAGCCCCAATTGCCCATGTAGAATTTGAAGGTGCTCGCCATAAAATAGGGACGAAGACCTTTGTTGCAGGACCTACTAAAATTAGGATTGTGTCTACAGATAATAAAGCTGGTGTTGAAAAAGTAATGTATTCATTTGATGGAGTTACCTACGAAGAATACAAAGAGCCTTTTAACTTGGTACAAGGACAAAGCAAGAAGTCAATCAAGTATTATGCAGTAGATAAAGTAAAGAACAAAAGCACTGCAAGAGCTGATAATGAAGTTGGTTCGCTTTACCTCGACCTTACTGCTCCTAAGCTAAGTTATTCTTATTCAGGTGAGCATTTCTTAACTCGCGATACCATGTTCATCACAAGCGAGACAAATATTGTTCTGAAAGCCACAGATTATGAAGCTGGTGTAAAAGAAATTACCACTTCAGTGGATAAGGGTACAGAAACAGTATATGATGGGACGCTGAATATTGAAGGGAGTGGCTTTCATACTATAGATTATATTGGTAAAGATCAAGTGATGAACACCAGAAAAGAGAGCTTCTTTGTAATGGTTGATAACGATGGCCCAGAGATTTTCTATCACTTAAGTATGGATGCTATAGGTGAGCAGATGTTGAAAGACAAAACGAAGCCAATTCCAGTATATGCTAGCCACACGAAGCTCTATTTGGCAGCTACAGATGTATTAGTAGGTACTGATAAAATCTATTATACAATTGATGGAGGTACAGAAAAACTTTATACAGGGCCAATTCAGACATCAAAAGCAGGTTTAAGAGCTTTGAGCGTAAGAGCGGTTGATAAGCTTGGCAATGAAAAAACTAGTGAACTTATTGAGTTTGTAATCCAATAAACACTCTCTATTCATATATATATAATTTCGAAGGACTGGGGTTTGCCCTAGTCCTTTTTTGCGTTTTAGATATTTCCTACCTACTTAAAAGCAGGGATTCCCGTAATTTCATGCCCGAGGATGAGCAGGTGGATATCGTGCGTACCCTCGTAGGTTATCACCGACTCTAAGTTCATCATGTGCCGCATAATGGAATAATCTTGGGTGATGCCCATCGCTCCTAAAACTTGCCTCGCTTCTCTCGCTATGTCCAAAGCCATGGCGACATTGTTCCTCTTTGCCAAAGAAATTTGGGCAGTTGTTGCCTTGCCTTTATTTTTGAGCTTTCCAAGCTTCCACACTAGCAATTGCGCCTTGGTGATTTCGGTGAGCATTTCTGCTAATTTCTTTTGAACCAATTGGAAGCTGGCAATTGGTTTGCCAAACTGAATACGCTCCAAGGCATACGACTTTGCTGTATCGTAGCAGTCCATAGCTGCGCCAATTGCTCCCCAAGCAATCCCGTAGCGGGCAGAATCTAGGCAGCCAAGCGGTGCTCCCAGCCCATCTTTATTTGGGAGGAGGTTTGCCTTAGGAACTTTCACATTGTCAAATACCAATTCTCCTGTAATACTTGCCCGCAGCGACCATTTTCCATGTGTTTCTGGTGTGGTAAAACCTTCCATGCCTCTTTCTACTATCAGTCCTTTTATTCTGCCTTCTTCGTTTTTTGCCCACACCACGGCAACATCTGCTTGGGGAGAATTAGAAATCCACATCTTTGCACCGTTGAGCAAGTAATGGTCTCCTTTGTCTTCAAAATGGGTGACCATTCCGCTGGGGTTAGAGCCATGGTCGGGCTCTGTAAGCCCAAAGCAACCTAACATTTCCCCCGTAGCAAGTTTTGGCAAATATTTTCGCTTTTGCTCCTCGCTACCATATTTGAAAATAGGATACATCACTAGTGAACTTTGCACTGAAACAGTCGAGCGCATGCCCGAATCACCCCGTTCTATTTCCTGCATAATCAGCCCGTAGGCTATATTATCCATTCCGCCGCCGCCATATTCCTCAGGGAGGTTGGAGCCAAATGCACCCATTTCTCCAAAAAGAGGAACAAGGTGAGAGGGGAAATGGGCTTTTTCATAACAATCTTCTATGATGGGGCTGATTTCTTTGTTCACAAAGCTTCTGATAGCATCTCTTACCATCAAGTGCTCTTCGGTAAGTAAGTCGTCAACTCCATAAAAATCTGGGGAAACAAATTCTCTATTGATCGCTTTTCGGTTGATGTCCATATGTTTCAATTTATTGGTTGTTGGTTGTTGGTTGTTTTATTGGTTTGGAGTTCGATAGTTGAATTTATAAAATATCTCCTAACTATTGATAGTTATAGGGTTCAATATTTTGCCTATGCAGACATCTTCTTTTGTTGGTATAATTTGCTATTCCTTTGTTTTTAGGAAATCTTACTTTAGTTTACAATCTATTTATCATTCCTTAGCCATTCCAACATAATTTTCTTTCACGTTGCTACTTCATCAAGGTGTTTGAGGTGGGCAATTGATGGTTTCCTCTGACATTTAGTCTTTGGTAAATCGGGGTGAAATTACTGCCCAACTTCTCTTTTTTTAGATTTAAGTGTATGAACAAAAATAAGTACAACCTATTTTTCAGTAAAGTGTTGATTGTCAATGCCAAGTTGTCCTTATTAAAATAGCACTGGTGCTTAATAGGTGCTGAAATATTATTGACCAAGTAATGGATTTGAAAAAAACGATCAGTGGAATAGCCGGGCCTCTGGCTTTTATAATTATACAAGGAGTTGAATTTGAAGGTTTGTCCCCAGAGGGCAGGGCAATTATGGCTTCCACGGCCTGGGTAGCTATTTGGTGGATTTTCGAGACCTTGCCGATGGCTGTTACAGCATTGTTGCCCATTGTGCTTTTCCCGCTCACGGGAGGTATGGATATCAAAACGACAACTACTACCTATTTCAGCCCTCTTGTGGTGCTCTATTTAGGAGGGTTTATCATTGCCTTGGCCATAGAAAAATGGGAGTTGCATCAGCGGATTGCCCTCAATATCATTAAGGTGATTGGTTCTAATACCAAAATGATTGTGTTAGGGTTTATGGTAGCAACAGCCTTTCTTTCCATGTGGATATCCAATACTGCCACCACGCTCATGATGCTGCCTATTGGGATGGCCATTGCTAACCAGTTGGGGAAACTGCGCCACGCAGATGACGAAGAATTGCGGATGAATTTCAATAAATCGTTGGTGTTGGCCATAGCCTATGCTGCCTCAATTGGTGGTATGGCAACCTTGATTGGAACACCAACAAACGCTATTTTTTCTGCTATCAGCATCGAGCTTTACGATAAAGAAGTCTCTTTTTCCGAATGGTTTTCTTTTGGGCTGCCCGTAAGTACGTTCCTACTGTTCATTGCCTGGCTGTACCTTACCAGTTTTTCTTTCAAATCGGGAAGTTCAAAGATTTATGGAGCAACCGATGAAGTGGATAAACGGTTGAAAATGTTGGGAAAAATGGGTTATGAAGAAAAGCTAATTGCAATCGTGTTTGGGCTGACAGCTTTAGCTTGGATGTTACGCTCATTTGTACTTTCCAAATTTATTCCAAACCTCAACGATACCATCATCGCAATTGCCGGAGCAATTGTTTTGTTCATCATTCCTTCCAAGGAAAAGGGGCAGGCATTAATGGATTGGGAAACGGCAAAAAAGTTGCCTTGGGGCGTTTTATTACTGTTTGGAGGCGGTTTGGCAATTGCCGCCTCTTTCAAGAACTCAGGCTTGGCAGATTGGTTTGCCCTACAAATGGCTGCTTTAGAAAGTTATCATTACGCAATCGTACTGTTGGCTATTATTCTCATGGTCAATTTCTTCACCGAAATCACCTCTAATGTAGCTACGGCAGCGGTGGTGCTGCCTATTCTTGCTTCCATGTCCCAATCAATTGATGTCCATCCATTTGGTTTGATGATAGGAGCTTGCTTTGCCGCTTCTTGTGCGTTCATGCTGCCGGTGGCCACTCCGCCAAATGCCATTGTATACAGCTCGGGTTACCTCAAGGTAGGCGACATGATACGAACAGGAGTATGGCTAAATATTCTCACAGCCATTATCCTCTTCCTCTGCATTTACTTCCTCCTCCCGCTCATTTGGGGAATTGATATGATGAAGTTTCCTTTTTAGAAGCTGGTGGTGGGGCAGTAATGGCACAGAAACTCGCAACCTACCTCTTCACCACAAGCTTTTTGCTGATAAACTCGCCGTTGTTGAAGCTGGTTTTGAGCAGGTAAAGCCCTTCGGGCAACGTCGAGATATCCAGCGAAGTAGTTGGGAAACCAGAAGGCTGATGGCTAGCCATTAATCTTCCCGCCAAGTTATAAATGCCAATGTGCTTTGGTTGCATACCTTCCCAGCTCACATTTACAGACTGGCTGGCAGGGTTGGGGTACACCACAAACTCTCCGTGAAGCAATTCATCTTCCAATGAAGTAACAATATAGCTGCTTTCGCTTGGTTGGGACACAAAGTCGTTTTTCATTGCCCTTACAGAAAAAGAAAGAGACTCATTCGCTGTCAAGCCCAAAATCTCAACCTCTGTTTTTCCAGGATCAACGGTTTCTTGGGCTACTAAAAATCCATTTTCATCCCGTGCTTCTACTACAAATTGAGGTTGTAAACCAGAGTTGTTTACCCAGTTTACCTGAGTAGAGGTGCTACTCGTATTTTCCAATACAACATCCGATGGAGCATTGATCAACATAAAAGTTTGGGCTGTTTCATACTCAAATGCATCGCCTTTTATGCTCAAAATAGAATCACCATTAGAAAGGCTAAGTAGGGCGGCAATGGGTGCAGCCGAGCCGTCACCAAAATGATCGAGCAAGTGAAATTTGTATTCGCCCTCAGGCAAGCTAACCTGATAGCTTATAGAATCATTTAATAAGTCTTCGTGAGGAGCAAATCCGTTGATCACGTTTCCTTCAGCGTTGAGAAGACGCCACGCATTTTCTTCGGGATAGTTATCAGTGAAAAGTTTCACGGTTAAGTTTATCCCTTTTTCAGGTTTGTGGGTAAAGATAGTGAGCGTGTCTTTTGCCGAACATTTTCTTCCATTAAGTGAAGTGACCCAGATTTTTAATTCATTTTCGGTATGGGTAAGTTGCGATACGTCTATCGACAAACTTGATTTGTGCAATGGGCGAACAGAAATACCCGTTTTTGCATAAGTTGTGTGACCGTTTGTAGAATATGCTAGCTCAATCTCTTGCACGGTGGCATTTCCCGTATTTTTTATTTCAAGGGGAAATTCGACGTTTTCCTTTTCGGTATAAAGCAAATCTAAAAAAGTCCCCACTTCCACTTTTTCGTTTGGTACAAATGGGATGCTAAAAGGGAATTCGAGTTTGCCGCCATAGTTGCCTTGTACATGCATAGCAGTAAATAAACTATCGGCTACGGGAAGTTTTAGTTCCACATATCCATCAGGATGGTTCAGCCCATTTTTAAACAAGTCTTCTACCACCAATGTGTAATTGCCCTCGGGCAGACAAAATTCCTCTCCCAATAAGCTGTTTGCATGGTTTTGCCCAAAGTTATATCCTCCATTTCCAGTAAATACAATCTCCCCACTGGCCGCTTCCAGCACATGCCACGATACTTCATTTGGTCTGTCGTCAAAATGAAAATCTAACTTAGCTGTATGTCCATGAATAAGGTCAATTCCGTGGGTAGCCGAATTGTTAGAAGTGTCTTTGTCAACCGTGTTGCCTTCAAAATCGATACGAACGATTAGGTCAAAATGTCCGAGGTGGTCAAATTCAAAATCAGTAATTTCTATATAAGAAGCATCTCCGCTGGCCAGCCCGTTTTCTATGGAAATGCTTTGTTGGTAAAGCAGGTGATTTTCTGTTCCCTCAGGCGAGGAAATAGTGACTTTTACAGAGTTTGCAGTTGCAAGCCCCTTGTTTTCAACCACCATTTTAAGTACTCCTTTGGTTAGTTTCCCTTCGCAAAAAGACGGTTGCCCTTTCGAGCCCAAAGCAATAAGTCTGTTGATGGCAAGGTCGGCTTCCAGTGGGGTAGTTGGTTCGTCAAGATGTGTGGTATCTTTTATCCATTGCTCGTAAACAGGCACACGGGTGTAGATGCCAGGCAAGTGTGCTTCTCCGCACCCATAGCCCCAGCTAGTTACGCCGCCCAAAATCCAGCCAGAGTCATCGGCATTTCTCACGGCCAACGGGCCGCCACTATCGCCTTGGCAAGCATCTTTGCCCCCGTGGTCGTAATTGCCGGCTGCCATCATTCCATGGTCTATCAACCCATCGTAAGAATCAGCACTGTTGGCCAGCTCATTGGATACAATGGGCAGGGTAACGGCTTGCAGGCTGTCGGCAAAATCTTGGGTAGTACTGCTCTGGTTGCCCCATCCGCTTACAAGGACTTCTTTTCCAGCATCAAGTAGGCCAGCTTGTTGGTCTGCCATGGTGGCAAGTTCAATTCTTTGTGCTTTGTTGCCAGTCAGGTCAAGTGGCTTTGCAAGTCTAATTAGTGCAATGTCATTAGAAATATGTGCCTCATTGATGTATTCAGGGTGGATAATGATGTCAGCTACTTCCATTCGCTGTCCAGCATCTTTATATAGGCTAGATTCTCCCGCCACTACCCAAAGTCCAGTAGGATTGTCTTGGTAGTCTGCTACGCAATGCGCTGCGGTAAGTATCCAATGTTCATCTATGATTGTTCCTCCACAAAATTGGGCACTAAAATCACTTAAGCTGTTTGCCTCACGCAAAAATACTTGCCAAGGCACCTCTTCTATCGGAGTTGATTTCCCTCCTACTATTTTCCAAGGAATGCTATCTGAGGAAGAGTTTTTGCCCAAATTGACATCTTTCTGATCTTGAGCCCAGATGCTTCCTACAAAAAGGAGTTGGATAAAAAGAACTACAGTAATTTTCTTCATTTGATAGTGATTGGAGTGGAGAGTAAATGGACTGGCTATCACCATTGCCCATTGAAAACCTTCTCGTGTTTTTAGATGAAAAATCAGTTAAGTCTTATACAAAATATACAGTTCTATGACTGAAGGAAATTTTGTTTAAGTGTTAATAATCAGAAGGAAAGTAGAGTTTTATCGTAATGCAGGTCATAAAGTAAGCTCAATCTGAGAAGATTTGCTTGATTTTCCTGTTAACAAGATTGAAGTAATATTTGAATAGTTCTTAAGAGAAAGTATTCCTTCCTTTTTGCAGTTGGTAGGAGGTTAAAGTCAATGGATTTAGAATGGGAAATTAGAGTGCCTAAACCTTAATATCCTTATTGTTAAGTAATAGTTTTTATATACCTGCCCTATTTCAATAGTTGATTTGAATAAAACTTAACCTACACCCACCCAATAATTTTCTATTTTTACTTTCAATACCAAGCCTTTCCAAATCAATAAGCACCACGATAACTATCAGAATCGTAGTTCAACAACATCAACCCAACAATTTAAGATCATGAACAGAAGGAAGTTACTCAAGCAAATTACCACTGGTGCCTTTGCTTTACCGCTACTAGGAGCAAGCGATATCGGGAAGCATTTACCCCAAGTTTCCGAATGGAAAGGAGAGTTCAGCCTCGACAAGGTGAAGGACGAAGCATTTTGGAAGAAGGTAAAAAAGACCCATTACGATGTTTCCGACGAGTTTATTAACCTCGAAAATGGAATGTTTGGCGTGCAGCCCAACATGGTGGTAGATGCCTACTGCGAGTTTATCAGGAAAGTGAACAGGGATAGTTCGGGCTATGTGCGAAACCATTTTTATAAGGAAGATTACCAGCCTATTATGGATATCCTCTCCGAATTTTCTGGAACGGAAAAAGAGGAAATCCTCATCACCCGAAATGCCACCGAGGCCATGAACATCATCATTAATGGCTTGCCTTTCAAAGCTGGGGACGAAGTAATTTTCCACATGCAGGATTACCCCAGCATGATCGAAGCCTTCCAGATGCTCGAAAAAACTAAAGGTATCAAGATCAAGGAAATAGAGATTCCTTATATACCAAAAAGTGATGCTGAAATAGTGAAGTTGTACGAAGAAGCCATCACTGAGAAAACCAAATGCATCTTGGTGACGCATATGATCCACCTCACGGGGCAGATTATGCCGGTGAAAGCCATCTCGGATATGGCAAAGAAAAAAGGAGTGGATGTAATAGTAGATGCAGCGCATAGTTTCGCTCACGTCGATTTTAAGATTCCTGACTTAGGCTGCGATTTTGTGGGAGTGAACCTGCACAAGTGGTTTAGCACGCCATTGGGAATGGGCATGTTGTATGTCAAAAAAGATCGGATAAAAGACCTAAGCCCGCTGTTTGGCGATGCGACCAAACCTGATGACAGCATTTATAAATTGGGGCACTTCGGCACCATTTCTTCACCTACTTATCTTACCATCCCAAAGGCGGTGGAGTTTAACAACCTAGTGACGCTTCCCGTAAAAGAAGCCCGCTTGCGCTACCTCCAAAACTACTGGACAAGTGAGATCAAAAACATCCCCAATGCGGAAATGCTAACCCCAACCGAACCAGCGAGAAGTTGCGCCATAGCCACCTTCAAACTAAACAACATGGGTGTGGAAGAAGCAGCGGAAAAGCTGTACAAAGGCTATGGTATATTCACCGTAAAGCGCAACCTGCCGGGCGACAAACTGGGCATCAGGGTCACGCCGAACCTGTACAATGGAACAAATGACCTAGATCGTTTGCTGGAAGGGATTACTGCTTTGAGCAAGGTGTAGAGTTTATAAATCTTTTCAGCTCAACCAACGTCATCCCGTATTTGATGCGGACGGCTAGTCATGGGATCTTCCTCTATGCACAAGAGGGCATTGCGGAAAGAATAGGAGGAAGATTCCCGTATTCGCAAGAATGACTGATTTTAGGAAGTAACGCCGTCACTGGCAGTGACGGCGTTACTATATATCTTGTTATTTAACAGAGTTTCTTTTAAATTTCATCTTGATAACTGAAACTGATTTTTTAAGTCCGTCAAACTTAAACAACCATGGAAGATTTTCTTTAAATCGATGTACTTCTGAGTAGGTAAAACTCGTATTAATATTTTAGTTAAATGAACAGTCTGAGAGTGATTAAAGTTTATACAAGCCGTTCTGTGTTATTTCATTATTTTAATTCTGTCTTCAGTTTCTAATGAAATCTCTTGATGAGATTTCAGGTAGTTGATAAAGACTTCTACATCAACAGGGGATTGTATGGGTGGTACAAGGATTTTTTCTTGTAAAATGTTGTTGAAATTACCCCCTCCTAGTAAAATATAGCTAGGCATTGCAACTTTATATTTTTCTATTTCATCTATTGGTTTGCCATTTATGGTTACTGATAAAAGGCTTGGGCTATTCTTTATCATTGTGTAAGTATAGTTGATTCCCGATACTTGTAAAAAATCACCTCCATTTTCATTAACATCGGTAATACTTTTATTAATAAGGTCTTTTATTTCTAATCCATTTAGTTCAACTAAGCATACTTTGTTTCCAAAAGGAAGTACTGCGTGAGCTTCCTTAAGTGTTATTTCACCTTTGAAGATATTGCCTCTAATACCTCCTCCATTTATAAGCCCAATGTCAGCTTTATGATAGTCTCTAAAAGAATTGGTAATTAAGTTTCCTAATAGATTTTCACTTTCTCTACTGCCTTCATTCAATAAGTTTTTATTTGTATATGAAATACTAGAGGATAATTTAATGTCAAGACTATCCATGTATTTCTTCTCCAATACTAACAGTTCTTTATTAGATTCTATAGTAGTGTCAAGTGGATGTATTTGAATTTTAGATATGATTTTATGTTTTTCCTTGTATAGGGTAACCTCAGCGAGTGATCCCATATTTCCGCAAGTAGCAATGATTGTTTTTTTACCACTTGAGTGAACGACTGTTTTGGTTTCTGAAACTTCTTCAGTAAAAATCACATCAATACCATCAACTTCGCTTAATAATATCTCATTTACTGAAATAGGAGATTGAGTAATAGCTATTATAATTTCTGCTCCTTTGTTTTGTAGCCTTTTTACATTCTTTTTAGCTGATTTTATTAATTCATCCTGTTTTATTATATTTTTTTCTTGAATTGAGGTGTTCATTGCATCTGTTAAACCTATAAATCCAATCTTCGTATTTGATTTTTCTATGAGTATAGATTCAGGTAGAGAAGCAAAAGTATTTCCAATACTATCTTTAAGGTTAGAAGAAAACCATTGAAAGTTAGATTTCTGAATCAGTTTTTTAGTGTTTTCAACACCAAAATCAAAATCGTGCTGACCGAAGTTAGCAATGTCAATAGGAATTTCATTGAATGCTTCAACCATTGGAAAACCATGGTAAATTCCACCAAAAAGAGTTCCGCCTGCTAAATCACCTCCAAATAAAACAATAGCGTCATTTCTTTCTTTTATGTTATCGACAATGGTTTTAAGTCTTGATACTCCTCCTCTATTTCCATATTTATCATTGACAGGGGCGATTTCATGGGCATCGTTAAAATATAAGATAGATATAGTTTCCGAAGGTTTAGGTTGGCAGGCTACAAAAAAAAATAAGGAGAAAACTAAAATTACTATTTGATTGTGTACGATGCTTTTCTTATCCATGCTCTAAAAGTAATAATACCATTTGCGGGAAATTATAAACCCAATTCAATAAATTCTTTAATTTTATTTGGTTGATCTAAATTATCTCAGTAAGTATTACAGATCGATCAACTTGCTTAATTATAAGAGTGTAATTAAGTCTTAGAGTTAAAGTTTGTGGTTATTTTCTCAAGCGCTGGAAAACATCCAAATATCAAATATTAGTTACATCGTAAAAATCATCTACAACAATTTTATATTTCTCCAATACTTTTTGCAGTGAATTGTATCTACTTTCCATTTCTTCAAGAGGTAAATGTCGTTTGCCTTCAGCTTCTCTTTGTGCAACTCTAGGAATTAGCTGTTGAGGCGTTCCGCCTAAATAATACATTTTAATACGATAGTTATTTTCTTGAAAAAGTTCTATAATTTCCAAGTGCCTTGCATTTGAAGCTCCGTTATCAAAAAGAACTGATAAGTTTTTTTCAAATGCTTTAACAAGTATTTCGTAGCCTAAAATCCGTGCAGGAATTTCCCATCGTTTGAACGCATTTACTATATCCTTTTTCTTTTCTTCCTGATAGAAAGAAATTTTTTCCATTACATCATCAAAACCAAGGTAAAGAATTTCTTCACGAACAAGCTTTTTAAGCAAGACATTTTCACAATATGTAGACTTTCCACTTCCTGGAAGTCCCGCCATATGAATCAGCAGTTTGTCCTGTTGTGGAACAACTGAATTTAACATATTATCCTTCAACAATTGAAATTCTTCTATTACCTCCTTTTCGTCCACTTCGTTTGGTAACGTTGTCACAATATTATCAAAGGATAAGCTATTTATGTCTGTTATTAGCTGTTCTAAATTTTTCATTTTGTATTTATTTTATCTTCAACTCTCTTTTTTGATTTCCTTGTGTTTTTTAGTTTATGATGCTCCGATGGCAGCATTTTTTCTCTAATTTTTAGAGTCTCATCATAAAAAAGCAATGCTTTTTCATTGTTTTCTATATACTCATAAAACTCGGCTGCAGATTGATAAGCCCTTGCTACATTTTTTGTAATAAAGTCATTGTCATATGTTTCATCCCTTTCCTCCTTGATTTTTTCACATAAGCTAAGGGCTTTTTCATGATACGTGCTACTCTCACCTTTATAATTATCATTACCATAATATTCATAAAGAGATTTATACACATGTCCAAGCGAGGTGTAATTTCTCAATAGATATTTTTTATCTTCTTTTACATAATATTTTTCTCCCAACGCTAAACTTTCATTGATAGCTTCCAATGCTAATTGTAAATCTTCTTCTATTTGTTTCTCAATATCTTGGCTTTTGTCCTTACTATTAAGTGCTTTAATATTTTCATTTGCCCTCAATCGTCTTGTATCCCCAATGCTATCATAGGCATTTATTATATATTCTTCAACTCCCATTGGGGAAGTCATTCCCTCAACTTCAATAAGATTTATTTTCCGACCATTAGAAATTGAATAAGATTTTTGGGAAACACTAATATCCTTTATTTGCTGTAATCTTCTGAAACTTTCAATAGATTTTTCAAAAAATTGAATAGCTTTTTCAGAATTTTCACCTTTTCTTTTAGCCTTGAAAATAAGTCCAAAGTTGTAATGTTCAAGTGATTGTTGGAATAAGTTTGTTCCAAATCTTGATTTGGCTTTTACCGCTTCTTCCTCATACCTTAAAGCAATATCGTATTCTGATTTAGTGGATTCTCCTAGTAATTGATAAAAGAAGCTAAACACTTCATTTGCTTCAATATAGAGTTTATAGTTTTCATTTTCTTCTAAATTATCTTTACAATATTCGATTACTTCATCTAAATAGTATTTGATAAGCTTCTCTTGATACCTGCCTGAAAGATGAATTGAAGCTAAAGCAACTACTATTTTAAGTTGCATCACCTCGTAAATATGCTCAAAGATATTAAGCTCTAAAAAAGCCTGTGCTAAGTCTAAAAAAATCTCTCTATCATAAATATCTTCTGGTTTGCTTAGTAAAGCAACATACATCCTTTGCAATTGAGGGTTGAAATCTGATATTTTGAAACCTTCTTTTTCAGGGGCTATAGCAATATTGTCTCTCAGTAGACCTCCAATTAAATCATGTATCGTGTAACGGCCACCATAGTTTTCAATCCAACCATCCTCAGCTAAAGAGTGTATGGCATTTGCGATTTTATTATTGTTATGGTGAGATTGTTCTCCATATAAAAATTGAATATCCTGAAAGGAGAAGTTCTTAACAGAAAATAAAGCAGAAGTAAATAGTAGTTCTCTCTTTATTCCTATAATGGTGCTATCTAATTGGTATAATTCATTTAAGACATTTCTTACATATTCTTCTTTTCCTTCAAATGCAACGATGTTTTCATTCATCCCAAACAACCCTCTTTCATCTAATTTTCTATTTATATATCTAGGGCCTACTCTGTTGGCTAGACCTGCGGCAATAATAATAAGTTTTGTATTGCTATATACCTTATTTATAATACTTTCGATTTCGGTTTTGTCTTTTTGAAATTTCAATCGTAGAGAATGACCCTTTCGAAGTGAAGGAGCATGTTCTTTAAAAAGTCTAAATGCGTACTTTTTCTCTAGTTTATCTACTTCAAGTGTGTTTTTAAATGCCCAATAGCGTTCGTCTAATTTTCTTGAAGTAACAATAAGCCTGAATTTACCTTTTTTGAGCGATTCAATTCTACTAATAAATTGCTCTAAAGTGATTGATACTTTTGGTGTGATATTATCTAATACAATTAAGTTAAACCCTTCTTGCTCTTCTAAATATTCAAAAAATTCATCTCTAAACTTTTCTTCATTCAATGTAGAAGGAGGCTTGCTAAACTTGGTAAATTGTTTGATTATTTCAATAGTATCATCTTCATAATCAATCCAAGAGATGGTATCATAAGATGCTTTGTGTAAGTCAATGTATTTTTTAGCCAACATGGTTTTGCCAAACCCTCCTAAACCATGTAATAAAAATCGAATGCAATTTGTGTCAGAATGTATCTGTAATGTTTTATGTAGTTTTTCGAGTTTTGGTACTCTATCAACGAATTCTTTTAATTTATTCTCATCAACTTTTGGTATAGTTGTTAATGGTTTGGCTTCTTTTCGTATTTGCTTTTCTACTTGCTTGATAAGCTCTTTAAAATCATCTTCTATTAGTATTTGTGGGTCAGTCCAAACTTTGCCAGAAATTTTTGCTAATGGGATATGTACTTTTTCTTTGATAAAACTAAGGTCACTATATTTTTCTTCAAATGCAGCTTTTTGAGAAAATGATAACGGTGCTAATTTTTTATCTAAACTGCCAAACTTTTTTTCCCAGTAGCTAATTAATTCTAGCCTACCATTTTCTGAATAAATTATCTCTTTGGCATCTTTTAGCACAATTGGGAAAATTCTTTTATCAAAATCATGTCCCCAGTCATACGCTTTGGCTAATCCAAACATGTACTTTTGTGATTCTAGATACTTTTTTTCGATAATGATAATTAAGGCATCTGAGCTACCAACTCTAATAATAAAATCACGAAGAGGTTCACTGTCTTTCAGGTCTTGTTTAATATTGTAACCTTCTTTTTGGAAAGCTCTATCAAGTAAATCAAAAATCCTTTCACTCTCTGGACTTTGATTGTCCTCATGTTTACTAAAATATAATACATGAATTTTTGAAGAATCCATTCTATAAAAAACTTAATGATTAAATGACCTAATTACATTTTTGCCTATCGACTTTTGGATAAAACTTGATTTATAATTTCCTCAAATTTTTCTTCCATTAGTTTTTGTGCATCAGAATTTCTTGTCATACCAGAAATTTTTGCTAATGGGATATGTGCTTTTTCTTTGATAAAACTAAGGTCACTATATTCTTCTTCAAATGCAGCTTTTTGAGAAAATGATAACGATGCTAATTTTTTATCTAGATCATCAAACATTTTTTCCCATTCCTTAATTAATGCTATTCTCGCATCTGTTGAATAAACTATATCTTCGACATCATCTAAAACTATTGGGAAAATCCTCTTTGAAAAGTCATGCCCCCAATCATATGCTTTGGCAAGTTCATACATGCAAAATCTTGATTTTAAGTATTTTCTGCTAATGATGGCAATTAAAGCATCTGCACTTCCTATATCGTTCATAAAGTCACGAATGATATCTCTATATTTCATATGGGTTTTATCGCGCCTCACCTCATGACCTTTCTTTTTAAAGGCTTCGCACAGTTTATCAACAATTACTTCACGGCTAACCCCTTTTTCTTTTTTATCTCCCCAAGCGTATGATACATAAATTTTCATGATATTATTTTTTATTAGGCTTTACTATTTTGTAGAGATATAATCAAATAGAGTTATATCTTTTTCGTAAATTTTCTCTATTAACCTTTTTTCTTGTTTTTTAAGGTATAAATTATAGTCAGTGCTTCTTATAGATTTGTTTTCTTGTGGAATAATATTGGGAGTCTCTATTCCTATTTTGGTGAAAATCACATGAATTTCTTTTGTAAAATTTTCAAAATTTGCTACGTAGTCAATCAATAATTTTTTTTGGGAAGAATCACAAATCATCTCATATTGAGGTGCTAAATGCCTATTTAAATCATCTATCTCATAGTTTCCATTTTCGATAAACTGAAGCATTTCATAAATAGTGTTGAATTGAATTCTGTTGGGCCGTGATTTTCGCCAAAAAAACTCTGATACTACCCTATCCCAAGGGTTTCTGACAAAAGCAAATTTGAAGTACTCATTAAATTTATTTACCCCTAATGCTTTCTGGATTTCAGTAACATTCAAATGCATTTTTCTTCTTCCAATATTTATTGTATTGTCTTTAGGTAAAGCATCTCGGTTATGTTGAGCATCAGGAAGAATCTTATACAAGGACTTTCCACCTGTTTTAGGAATATGAATATATATATATTTATGAGTATGAGAAATCATAGCAAGAAAAAACGAGACTTAAATTGTATTTAAAATAACACTTACAGAATTAATGATTTTCATGTTTTTACTTCTCCGAGCAATCTTTACGATCCAGACAAGGGCTGTTCTACCTTGTTTTTTGTTTGATTAAGCTACTTTTCAAACTTTTTTTGATGTATATGAAATTCTGTTGCCTATACGCAAATCACATAGATAAATCGAATTAGTTTTGGATTCCGCAAGAGTCAACATATTCAAAGATTAATTCTTGTGCCTACAAAAAATGGCTTAACAAAAGTATCAATCCAGGCTAATAGAAAGAAGGTGTTTTGACATACTACATTTTGATATTATAATGCTACCTAAAGGGGTAGCCCTATAATCTTTTATAGCTTTCAGTGTTTTTTTTGCTGCCCAAGCTTGTTCTGTATGAACTGAAGATGATCTATATTCAGTTAAGGATAAATAAAACTCTGTATCGGTTCCAATATAATTTTTTATAAACTGCAATGAGGTTATATAGAATGATTGACATAAATAACTACTCCATTGATTTGTTTCTTTCGGTAAGATTTGTTCTAAATTGTCAATTTTGCTTATAAGTTCTTTGGGATTCATTATGTAACATTTCGTTAATAGTACCCAAAATACTAACTTACTGTTGGAAATACTACACTTTAACTTGTTTTTGGTATTTATAAACCAGTGTTTTTTACCTTGAAACTATGCCCCATCACTTCCAATCCAAGTAGTTCCGCCAGTTGTGTTGCTCTTTGAAGCCCAGTACTTCTCGAATTTTTCGGTTGGAGAACAGTGCTTCGTGTTCTTCCAGTTCGCGGGTAATGGGTACGCCGGGGTAGAACTGTTCAATCAGTTTTTTGGTAGGAATCACCGCCCCGTTATGGTCGTTCCCTGCATTGAACACTTGGTAACCAAGTCCGTCCTTCTGCAAACATAAATCGACGACCTGCCCCAAGTCACGCGCATCGATGTAGCAGAATGCATTCCTGCGGCGCACTTCAGGGTGTTTGAAATAATGAGGGAACAGTTCCGCATATTCGTGCGGCTCAATCACGTTTCCTATACGAAGGGCATACACATCGAAGCCAGACCTGCGCTGGAAGGTGCGTGCTGTTTTCTCATTTACTACCTTTGACAGTCCATAGCTATCCATCGGGTCAACGTCATAGTCCTCCTCCAAGGGCAATGATTTCGGGTCGGTTTTGCCATCCGAAAAACACATGCCGTAGGTAGTCTCCGAGGAGGCAATAATGATTTTCTTTATACCAAGCTTTACCGCTGCTTCAATCACATTATACGTCCCCATGGTGTTGACCCGAAAGGTTTCATTGTCAGGTTTGATCAAGATGCGGGGCACGGCGGCAAAATGCACCACTGCATCAAATGTTGGAACACCATTTCCTGCGTCCAGTTCATCCAGCCCGGCATATGAGCTCATGGCGTTGAACATCTGCCCAGAATCCGTGATATCTGCCGTTAAGTTATCCACCACTGGGTGATCCAAAGGCGTCAGGTCTACATTCATCACCCTATGTCCTTGGTCGAGTAAGTAGGGAATCACATGCTTTCCAGCTTTTCCAGATCCTCCTGTAAAAAATATCCGCATCTTCGTTATGTGTTTCGGTTAATAGTAATGAAGTTGTTTAAAGATAATTCTTCACGCTACAAATGGCTTGTTTTATCTTATATTTCGTTGCTTTTTTTGCAAATAAAGCTGCTCCACAGCGGAGTATGCAGGAAGGTTTTAATGTAGACTTGGCTTAACTAATTTGAACTTAACTGTTAACTTAGTACATGACAAAAAATACCCGTTGCCTGTGGGTCATAGACAACATTGTGAATCATCTAGTTTGGGATTGTTTTTTTACGGTCTGTGCGCCACAGACTGTGGGAGAGACATCCCTAGCGGCCTCTTGAGTAACTATGTAGAGGTTTCGAGAAAAGAACCCTGTGAAGGGTTCCACTATTGTAGAAATGGATATTTAAACAAAGCCAATCCTGTTAAGGGTTACAGAAACCTAACTATTAGCCAAAAGCCTGCAACATCCTGCTGAAATGCGGGACAGGCTCTACGGCGTTGTTTTGATTTTAGATTGCCAAACTACAATAATGAAACCCTTACTTTAAACAACTTCATAGTCTATTGTCCATTTACAAAATTATTGCCTATCAAAACTTGGTTTTTAGCTAATTATACTACAGGATAGTACATGTCTATTTATTGTCTCAGCTCTTTCAAAAATAGTCCAATGTAAGTAATTGCTTAATTTCGAAACGGAATTCCTCCATTTTGGGCAAGTGTTTATCAATACTCTGTTGTGAGTCCGATAAAATCTTACGCATTCGGGCGGTTTTCTGCTTATGGTGCTTCATAGGTTCTTGCAATGCGTATAAAATTAGCAGTTTGTCCCCTAAATAGTGCGGCAGTAGGGCTGTGACAAACGGCGTTGTTTATAATATTAGCGGCGCATGCTCCATTTCATGCGGCGCACGTGTCAAATCATTCTGCTTATTACATGATCAGTACGGCGCAGCCTCTAAATCGTGCGGCGGTCGCACCATTTCATCCCACAATCGCTCCAAGTCATGCGGTGATGTAATAAATCCATGCGGACAGTGCACTATTTTATCCCGCTTTGTTTATAAAATTAGCATCTATCCTTCCAGCCCATGTTACTAGTGCAATAATCCTAGTTGACAACGCTATAAATGCTACCTATATCCTTCCATTTGCCAAAAATTATGCGCCAAGCAGTGTTGAGAGGGTAAAAGTGAGTAATGTAAGAAATTGGGAAGGTGAGGTAGTTTTGATGTTAGGCCGTCCCGCTCGCTTTAAGCAAACGGAACGGTTAAATACTACTTATTGCAAACGGTAAATAACACATTGTCAGCATTCCACTTTCCTTCGGGGAGAATATCCTCCCTAAAGTGGACACCTGTAAACCCTTGTGCTTTTAGGAATTCGACCACATCTTTTTTGGAAAAGAAATGTGTCCAAAAGCGGTAGGTGCTCATTGCCCCATTTTGGTCAGTGATGTGGTGTTGGTACAATACCACTTTTTCTTTTTCATAAAGATGAGATTCTGAAAGGGCAAGATATGGGGTGCTTTTCCAAAAGCCAGTGTCCACAGCTTCCCAAGACTTGGGCGTAACCATAGTTTCTAGCTCTTTGTCTTGCAACACATCGAAGATAAACAATCCTCCTTTTTTGAGAGAACGATAGATTTTACCTAGCAATAGGTCTCGCTCTTGTGGAGGTAACACTCCAAGGTCGGTATAGATAAGTACTACCAAGTCGAATGCATTATCTTCAAGCGCTAGCTCTAGGTAATTGGCATTGAGGTAGGTAATGTCCAAGTCTTGCTTTTTGGCAGCTTCTTTTGCATACTCGATGGAGATTTGGGAAATATCCAAGCCTGTGACACGATGTCCTTTTTGGGCAAAGAGTTCTGCATAAAGTCCAGGTCCGCAGCCCAAGTCAAGTATGTTGAGAGGGGATGAGGATTGTTGAACCTTTAAAATCCAATTTGCCGTCTGAAGGATGGTAGCTTTTTTTCTGCTTGCTAAGTCCAATTCAGGGTTTAAGTGGACTTGAAGCAATTGCTTTGAAATATGTGGGTCTGTCCACATAAATGCACTGCCTTTTTCATATATAGCAGGCTTTGCAGACCCTTTTATGATGTCTGAAATATTCACGATGTACT
This sequence comes from Flammeovirgaceae bacterium SG7u.111, assembly GCA_034044135.1. Taxonomy (NCBI): domain Bacteria; kingdom Pseudomonadati; phylum Bacteroidota; class Cytophagia; order Cytophagales; family Flammeovirgaceae; species Flammeovirgaceae bacterium SG7u.111. Next base: position 1,707,834 of record CP139021.1, read on the forward strand.
TTCTTAAGTGATTAAAATTTAGATACACCTAGATAGGGCAATGAGATCTGCTCATTGCAACGGTGTTGCCCCAGAAAAGGGAAGAGATATGAGTTATAGTGTTTTCAAATCGATATAAAGATAGCCATTGGTGAAAGAAAAGTCAAGCTTCAACATCTAGTCAGGGCCTTAAAAATCAGAAAGTCCTAAGTAAGTCTTTAGGTTGAATAGTCAATTAGAAAATCTAAGAAGCGATTTGGAAATATTTTTATAATTCTTACATATATCTAATAACAACTAATTTTTTCCGCAAATGCAAATTGGCTATTTGAGAAGATATGGATAAAACAAAATGGGTTCGGCAACAACTATTTGTAGCTTCACTCCAAATGGAAACTACTAATTACTATTTTGTAGTATTTGTTATTTTGTTTATCTTAGTAATACTATAAAGTAGTATTAGATATGAAACAATTTCAATTAGGAGAATTTGAAGAGATCGTACTCCTTACGGTGGGCATCTTGCACGGCAATGCCTATGGGGTTACCATTAAGGATGAAATAGAGCAGCGGCTCGATAGGCAAGTGAGCGTAGGGGCACTCCAGACCACGCTGAGGAGGCTGGAGAAAAAAGGGTATTTGACCTCTTCTCATGGCGATTCTTCTGAAGCCAGAGGAGGCAGGCCCAAGCTCTTTTTTACCATGACTGCCTACGGAAAGCAGGCAATCGACTACACACGCCAAACCCGGAATAAGCTTTGGGATTCGCTTCCTCCCTTTATCTTGAACCTAGGTTAATGAAAAACTCCTCAGCTCCAAAAGCTCTTTTGAGCGTATTCAAATGGTTTTGCAAGCCCGATTACCACGCCGATATAGAAGGTGATTTGCTGGAACTCTACGAGCGCAAGGTGCAGTCGGATGGCAAAAGAAAGGCAAATTGGTTATTGCTCAAAGATATTTTACTTCTTTTCAGGCCAGGTATTATCCGACCTGTCATCAGAACGAATCCATTAAAATCTAACGGTATGTACAAGCATTATATCAAAATTGGTTTTCGGAATATCCTGAAGCATAAAGTCTATTCTTCTATCAATATTATGGGCTTGGTGATAGGAATGTTGGCAGTGCTGATGTTGGCGAAGTACGTTGGCTTCTTTGTGGGCTACGACGGCTTTCACGAGCAGGTCGAGCAGATTTTTGTGATCCAGCAGGAAGAAAAGCAGGAGGGGAAGTTGATGTATGCGGGGAAACAAACCTACAATGGTGTGGCAGAGTTTGCCAAGGAAAATTATCCGGAAATACTGGAGGCAAGCCGTTATGGCTTTAATGTAGAAATGCTGATAACAACGAATGGTAAAGAAGGAGAGGAACAGGTAAAGTTCAATGAACAGCGGATATACACGGTCGATTCTAGCTTTTTCAATATCTTCTCCTTCGAGTTTTTACAAGGAGACCCTGCTACTGCACTTAGCCAGCCTGGCTCGGTGGTGCTCACGGCTTCTACTGCCAAAAAGTACTTTGGAGAAGAAGATGCCGTGGGGGAGTTTCTTCAATCGAGTCTTCCTTGGGGCGAAAAACACGAGTTGCAGGTCACGGGTGTTATTCAAGATACTCCTCTCAATTCCACTTTTTCCTTCGATTTCCTCCAAACATCGGTGGGGAAGGAGCTGGAAGGTGATTGGCTGTATCCGGACATGGGGTTGTTTGTATTGCTAGATCCTTCAGCCCAGCCGAAGCTGCTTGGGGCTAAAATCAGTGCCGATATTTCGAGTCTTGAGGAGTTTACTTCTATCCAAAAAGAGCTTTTCATTGAATTGAAGCCTATTAAAGGGAACCTGTCTAATACGGAATATTTGCTTGCGCTTGTGGGGGTATTTATGCTCGTGATCACATGGATCAACTTCATCAACCTTACGGGGGCGAATGCCTTGAACAGGTTCAAAGAAATGGGTGTGAGGAAAGTATTGGGCTCGCTAAAGTCTCAGATTGTTCGTCAGTTTGTGTTGGAAGGCTTGCTGCTCAATGGGCTTGCCCTAGTGCTTGTTATACTTGCCGCTACGCTTCTATTTCCTGCCATAAAAGAATTTGCCAATGGACGAATTTTGCCTTTGCTAGAGTGGGATACGCAGACCAATAGCCTATTTTTATTGGTGTTCTTTTTTGGTTCAATCGCTTCTTCTGCCTACCCTGCCATTGTTCTTTCCAAACTTCACCCAATGGACGCGCTCAAAGGGCGGCTTTTTAACCAAACCACTAAGGTAGGTTTTCGGAAAGTGCTGGTCGTGTTCCAGTTTAGTTTATCTATGGTTCTGATCATCGGCATATTCATCATCTCTGACCAGATGAAATTCATGCAAAATCATGACCTAGGATTTGAACTGGACAGGACGCTCATTGTAAAAACAGCGAAGAAAGGTTGGCGAGGAAAAAGCCAGTTCGAGGCATTTAAAACGGAGGTAGGTGCACTGTCGGTAGTGGAAGGGGTAGCGTCGTCTACCATGGTACCCGGCGGGGGAAATGGGCAAGATGTGGTTTGTAATCTGCAAAGTAGTAAGGAGGGAGTGCAGCTCCATTTGATAGGCGTAGATGAACATTATATGGATAATTACCAGCTCCATATCCTTGCTGGAAAAGGATTTAGCGAAGAGGCTATTTGGAAAAACAAACGAGGGGTCATCATCAATAAAGCGGCCTTTGAGCTTTTGGGATTAAACAATTTGGAAGAAGCTTTAACGCAAAAAATAGTCAATCAGAACAATGGGAAAACCTATGATATTTTAGCTGTTATAGACAATTACCATCATCAATCCCTAAAAGAGAAAATCCATCCGCTTTTATTTGAGTTCAACCCATTTAGAGGGCATACATCCATCAAATTAGCAGCTAGAAGTTACCAAGATTACGACAACCTTGCGCTTGCCATTCAGGGAATTGAAGACGTGTGGGAAAGTGTATACCCCGATCAATACTTCGATTATTATTTTTTAGATGATCGTTTTAACTCCCAGTATGAAGCAGAAACCAATTTTAGGAAAATATTTGGGGTTTTTACTGGCATATCTATTTTTGTGGCTTGCCTGGGGCTGTTTGGTTTGTCTGTTTTTGTAAGTTTGAGAAGGAAAAAAGAAGTGGGTGTTCGGAAAACCTTCGGAGCATCTTCCATTCATATTTTGGGCTTGTTCATTAAAGAGTATCTAGGGCAGATTATTCTTGCCGCATTTCTAGGTGCGCCTATCGCTTACTTTCTTATGCACAAATGGTTAGAGAACTACAGTTTTAGGGCAAGTATTGGAATTGAATCGTTTCTCCTTCCCATTCTTTTGCTCACCAGTATTTCTCTTTTGTGCATCGCTTATCAGACAGTAAAAGCAGCCTTTACCAACCCCACGGAAACACTTCAAAATGAGTGAAATAAGTGGAGAAAGATCTGTTGGATATAACAAATAGGAATGCTTGAAAAAGACAAAAGAGATGGCTAGTATCCGAGCCATCTCTTTTTAAAGGTTTGGATTTGTTGGTCCAGCACTGAGTTTACAGCATCATTCCACCCGAGGCCTCAATGCGTTGTCCGTTGATCCATTTTGCATCTTTGGTGCATAAGAAAGCGACCACCCCACCAATGTCGTCGGGCAAACCGACGCGTCCTAAAGCCGTAGTACTTGCTAATTGAGCATTTACCTCTTTGTTATCCCTTACATGCCCGCCACCAAAATCTGTTTCGATAGCACCTGGAGCAACCACATTGGCAGTAATACCGCGCGAACCCAATTCTTTAGCCAAGTATCTGGTAAGTACTTCAACAGCCCCTTTCATGGAGCCATAAGCCGAAGAACCGGGGAAAGAAAAACGGGCAAGACCTGAGGAAATATTGATGATTCGTCCGCCATCATTCATAAATGGCAGTGCCTTTTGGGTAAGGAAAAATACACCTTTGTAGTGGATGTTCATGGCAGTGTCAAATTGCTCTTCCGTAGTTTCGGCAAACGATGCGTAAAGTGCCGTCCCCGCATTATTGATCAAAAAATCAAAGTTTGTACTGCCGGTTTCCTCTTGCAAATATGCTGTTACATAGTTGAAAAATGCATCGAATGAAGATACGTTTCCAGCATCCAACTGAAAAACGCTTGCTTTCTGCCCAATTGACTTGATTTCTGTAGCTACTTTATCAGCTTCTGTTTTGTTGGAGTTGTAGGTCAGTACAACGTCAATTCCCTTTTTGGCTAGTGCCAAAGCCATATTTTTTCCCAACCCGCGGCTTCCGCCTGTAACTAATGCAATCTTGTTTTTAGTATTCATCCCAATTGTATGTTTTGTGTGGTAAATTCAACAATACAAAAGTGCTGGAATTAAGACTAATCCATTTGCATGTATCAATCCATTGTTTGCAAAAATCAAATATTAGGATTAGGAGCGGAAAGCTAGAGGTGAAATGCCAGCTTGCTTTTTGAAGAAATTGGAAAAATGGGCAACTTCTTCGAAGCCCAAAGAATAGGCAACTTCTGAAACATTCCAGTCGGTTTGTTTCAAGAGCAATTTTGCTTCTTGTGCAATGCGACCACTGATGAAATCGGTAGTGGTTTTTCCAGTGTTTTCCTTTAATACTTTATTGAGGTGGTTGACGTGGATGGCTAATCTTTCCGCATAGCTTTTGGCGGTGCGCAACTCCAATTGTTGGCTAGGCGAGGTGATAGGAAATTGGCGTTCCAATAGCTCAACAAACAAACCTACTACACGGGTGGTGGCATTGTGGGGTGGCTGTGTAGCTATTTCTGGTTGAAGCTTTTGCCCGTAATGGATCAATTCCAACACATAGTTGCGTAACAAGTCATATTTGAAGGTATAGTCAGATGTGATTTCCTTATTCATTTTATCAAAAATAAGGCTAATTTCCTTTACTTGTGTAGTGTTAAGCTGGAAAACAGGATAGCCACCCGGTTTGAAAATTGGAAGGTCATCTAGTAGCATTCCAGCCCTTGAAGATGCAAGGAACTCCTCAGTGAAAATACAGAAATGACCTGATTGGTTTTCATCTTGGGAAAGGTAATTATATGGAACTTTTGGTGAGGCAAAAAGTAAGGCATGTTGCTTTATTTCAATTGTTTTATCAGCATATTCAGCAAGGTTGTGCCCGCTTATCAGGCTAATTTTGTAATACGCCCGCCTATTGTAAGGCATCGTTTTCGTTTCCTTTACCTTCTGCATCACGTTGCTGATGTTGAACACATTGAAATGGCCAATGTCTTTGTTGATACCTTCTGGCAGAATACGTTGGAGCTCGCTGTCATTTGCGAAACCCATCTCCCTATAAAAATCTTGTAAAGTTGTTAAGCCTACCATAATCCTGAATTTGCGAAATTCAAATATAGGAATATTAGTTGAATGTGCAGTTTTTGATAGAAATAGGAAGAAGGTTTTAGCAGTACTTACTAAGAGTATTTATGACTAGGTAAGTTGAACCTCGAGAGTATACTATCCATGATTTAACTTCCCAAGCAACTTGATCGTTTCCCCCAATCCAACAAAGAATAGCCAAAATAATTAGAATTTTTTAATTGATCAAATCTGGTTGTCGGTAGACTAGAGTAAGCCATTTGTTGAAAACATTGCCTTTTTGGTGTTTAGAGCCTTTATCTATGCTTGCTTTTTGTACAACCTTATCTTGTGAGGTAGGGTCATTAAACCTAATGATAACTAATCTTGAATTATAGATTAACTAAATATTTCAAACTTATGAAAAATAGATTTTTTATGGCAATGCTTGGCAGTTTGGTGTTCATGCTGATGCTAAGCGGGTGTGGGGAGGATGATGTAATAAATGATGGGGACGAGCCTTCGATTATTGATCCAATTGATTATGAACTAGGCAGCAACGATGGAATAATTATTTTCTATGGCGATTCAATCTATACCGAAGGGACAGGGCTGAGCGTAAACGAAACCGTGGTCACTATTACAGCAGTAGGAACCTATTCTGCTATCGGCACGCTAAACGATGGGCAATTGTTGGTAGATACGGAAGACGAGGGGAATATCAATATTGTGCTCGACGGAGTTGATATGACTAGTGCTACATCTGGGCCAATTTTTATTAAAAGTGCCAATCAGGTAAATATCATTTTGAATGAAGGCTCTGAAAATTACCTCACCGATGCGGATGAGTATGTATACGAGGGAGACGATGACGAGCCAAATGCCGCTCTTCATAGCAAAGCAAATATGACTATTTCGGGAGAAGGTGCGCTAATGGTAACCGCAAATTACAACGACGGAATTACCAGTAAAGATGGCTTGGTGATTATGGATGGCACATATATAGTAAAGGCAGCGGACGATGCGATCAGAGGCAAAGATTATTTGCTGATAGAAGGCGGAAGCTTCTCGTTGGAAGCTGGTGGTGATGGCCTGAAATCGGATCATGAAGCCGATGTAGACTGGGGCTATATCACTATTAAAGCAGGAGATTTTGTGATCACTTCGGAAAACGATGGCATCCAAGCCGAGACAGATCTTACTATCGAATATGCTACGATGGCAATAGTAGCGGGAGGTGGTTATTCAGCTAAGTTGGGCAGCGATGTTTCTGCAAAAGGCTTGAAAGCAGGAGATGAATTGAAAGTAGTAGATGGAGAATTTGACATCAATACTGCTGATGATGCCATCCATTCTGACAACAGCATTGTGATAGATGGGGGTGGTTTTGTGCTAGGTACGGGTGACGATGGAATTCATGGAGAGGTTACCTTGGCAGTCAATGGGGGAAATATCCTAATTGAGCATTCGTATGAAGGGATTGAAAGTGTGGGAATAACGATCAACGACGGAAATATCCATGTGACTTCTTCGGACGATGGTATCAATGCAGCAGGAAACAGCGGTCGGGATAATTACCTGACTATCAATGGGGGATATATTGTAGTGGATGCAGATGGGGATGGTTTGGATGCTAATGGCTATGTGGAAATGAACGCTGGAATAGCCATTGTGAACGGACCTACCCAGCGCAATAATGGTGCGCTCGATTATGATGCTACCTTTGCCATGAAAGGAGGAACCTTGATTGCAGTAGGTTCTTCGGGAATGGCTCAGGCACCAACAAGTGGTACTTCTTCACAATATGGCTTGATGGCAGTGTTTGGAGAGAATCAAAAATCAGCCAATACCTTGGTGCACATCCAAAATGAAGCAGGAGAGGATATTGTGACTTTCGCCCCTAGCAAAGCGTACCAATCTGTGGTGTTTTCATCACCTGTCTTGCAAACTGGAACTACCTATTCACTCTATTTTGGAGGCAGCAGTACTGGTACAGAAACGGACGGGCTGTATGATGGAGGCACGTATTCTGGAGGAAGTTTGTACAAAACGTTCAATATTTCAGGTACGATCACTACCATTCAGTAGGTGTAGTAGGTTATATTATAAAGCAAGTGAAACCCTCTCAGGTGCTCTTTTCTGAGAGGGTTTGTGTTTTGCAAATGGGCTTTTTCCCACCTATTTAATTATTCACCATTTTCATTGCGCCTTCTGTATACCTTTCTCCTAATACTTTAATGTTATCGGATAGAGAAGAGATTGCTTGTAGCTCATTGGTACTAAGGTCGATAGTTACAGAACCGGCATTTTCATCGAGATACTTGATTTTCTTTGTTCCCGGTATTGGAATGATGTCATCTCCCTGAGCCAACAGCCAAGCTAGCGCCAATTGGGCTGGAGTATTACCTTTCTTTGTTGCTATTTCTTCTAGTTTATCCACTAGCTTTTTGTTTTCAACAAAGACCTCCTCTTGGAACCTAGGCAAATTAGCTCGAAAATCGTCCGATGCTTTTGGGGCTTCTTTTATTGTTCCAGTAAGCATGCCTCTGCCCAGTGGGCTGTAGGGTACTACTGAAATGCCTAATTCGCGGCAAAGTGGAAGTATTTCCGATTCTAAATCTCGGGTAAAAAGAGAATATTCACTTTGTAAAGCTGTGATGGGGTGCTCTGCATGGGCTTTGCGAATAGAGCTTGCAGAAGCTTCTGAAAGCCCTAGGTAACGAACCTTTCCTTCTTTCACCAGCTCTGCCATAGCCCCAACGGTTTCTTCTATGGGTACATTGGGGTCAACCCGGTGCGTGTAATACAAATCGATGGTATCAACTCCCAAACGCTTCAAGCTAGCTTCACAAGCTTCTTTTACGTAAGCTGGGCTTCCATCAAAATAAGTCTTGTAGGTTTTCATGTTTGAAGGGTCAAAATTTTTGTCGACCCGAAAGCCAAACTTGGTGGCAAGGAAAACCTTATCCCTTTTTTTTTGCAATACCTTGCCCAGTAACTCTTCATTATGGCCAACCCCATACATATCGGCCGTGTCCCAGAAGTTTATGCCAATACTAAGTGCATGTTCAAGTGTTTCTATTGAGTGCTTATCATCCCTTGGTCCATAAGCGAAACTCATTCCCATACAACCCAACCCAATAGCTGAAAGTTGCTCATCGGTAGTTGCCAATTTTCTATATTTCATAAGTATTTTGGTTAATGAATGATCTGTTCAAAAGTAGGGGTTTGCAAGAGTAGAGACATAGAAGGATTCAAACCAAAAACTATAAAATTCAAACAATAAGGAGGAGGCGATTCATTAACTTCTAAATTCCCTAGGAGTCATACGGGTTTGCTTCTTAAAGAAGTTGTTGAAGTAAGAAGGGTTTTCAAAACCAAGGCAATAGGCTACATCTGCAATGTTCCAGTCCGTATGGCTTAGAATAGCTTTGGCTTCATCAATTACCTTTTTACTTATATGATCTGTAGTCGTTTTTCCTGTGATTTTCTTCACGGCTCGGTTAAGATGATTGGTATGTACGGAAAGCCGGTTGGCAAAGTCGTTGGCACTTTTGAGCTGTAAAGAATGCTCCAATGAAACGGGAAATTGCCTTTCGAGTAGCTCAAGAAAAAGAGAGGAGATTCTAGTAGCGGCATCTTTATGTTTGAGGTACGATCCAGCAGGTTTCATTTTTAAAGCCTCATGCACTATCAGGTTCATATAACTTCTCATGAGGTCATATTTGTATTGGTAGCCTGATTCTATTTCAACTAGCATATTTTCAAATAAACTGCTTACTCGCTCAGTTTGGTCATTATCTAAGAAGAAAACCGGGTTGCCCCCCACTTTGAAAAGTGGGTATTGCAAAAAGCTGTCATTTTGATGGTTGGAAGTGGCAAACTCTTTGGTGAAAAGGCAAAAATAGCCTGACTGTTCTGCTGATTTAGCTTCCCAAGAATAAGGGATATTGGGGTTGGAAAAGAGCAAAGTGTTTTGCTTGACTTCAATCCATTGGTTGGCGTAGTGCAAAGTACCTGTTCCTTTGATGAGTGATATCTTATAAAAATCCCTCCGATTGTACGGACTGTAGTTTTTGCAAGCAATGTCACTTCTTTTGTACACATTAAAATGTCCACCGTCCTTGTTTGTTAGAAGGTGCGGTTTTGTTTCTGTATCCGAAATTGCTATCCTATTGTAAAAGTCTTTTACAGATTCGCTTTTTTGCATAGTTTCTATTCTGGTGTTGAGTTTTTCAAAGTTAAAGAAATCAAACTAAAATAGAGTTGTGAATAAGGAGGGAATGAGGTAGTGAAAAAATAGGGAGAGGTTTTGTCCTTCCCTATTTTTTGTGTTTTATGTACTACTCCAAGCTTTTCAACACCGCTATAAGCAATTCAGGCGTTATCCTTTTTTATAGCTTGGCGAGTTGCTTCAGCTAAGCTTAGTCTTATTTTTTAGTGGTTAATACTACTACTCCATTTTTGGCGCGAGTTCCATATATTGCAAGTGCGGGAACACCATTATCTTCCGATAAAATATCCAAGCTTTTCATATCTTTCATTGAATACTGGTTCAGGTCGGACAACTTTGCCGGTTTGTTGTTGATGATTACTATAGGATAATTGTAATGACCTGTGTCCTCGGTAATGTTTAATTCACTTTTTATTCTGTTTTCAGCATAAGAATAGAAATCCGTTTTTTGTACTTCATTACCAAGAAACTTATCGATACAGATGCCACTCATTCCCCACCGGTAACACCCAGGTGATAAGGAGTCTAAAAAGATAGATGTTAACTTATTCGTTTCTAGGGTTGTATTTACCAAGTTCAATAGTTGAGTTGCCAGTTCGCCATTTTGGGTACTTCTAAGTCGACCACTCCAAATGCTGAGAACTTTGTAAGATGCAGGAGTGGCAATTTCAAAATAGACAAAACTGCCATCTATTCCTCTGTAATCATCATCTTCTAACTCCCAAATAGATTGAGCCATTATGGCCTCTAAAAGTGGTTGTGAAATGCTTTGTGGGAAAGAGGTTGTAGAGGAGATAGGCTTACTACTTTTTTTTGTGTGAATTTTGTATTCACAGCTAATTGAGTCATCTAGCTGCAGCGTAAAAATGCTGTGTTGTTTCCAAATTCTAATGCCTAGGGAATCTGGCGAATAGCGCAAGTCTTCCAAATCGTAAAGCTGTAATGTTTCAGGTAGCCTTTCTGCAAAACCTTTTGTATTTACATTATTTTGAGGAATATCCATTTCCTTTTGCCCCATCAACAGGTGCGTAAAAAGCAACAAAGAAAGAAGTAAAGTATAGCGCTTCATCATCAAGTGTTTTTTTAAGATTGTACAGTGGTATAGGTGTTCTTGTAGACACTATTATGAGGGCTGGGGTTGTAAGCAATGGGCAGCAATGTGGGAAAGGCAAACAGATTTAACATCAAAACTCAACCTCCCTTTTTCTAACTCCCACCAAAACACTTCAGAATAGGTAAGAGATAAATAAAAAAGGGCATTTCTATTAAAAGAAATGCCCTCCTTGGATGGGATTTTATGTTATTCTAAATTCTTCAGCACTGCCATTAGCAGTTCAGGAGTCATTCTTTTTTTGTAGTTTGGAGAGATGTATTCGAACAAAATTTGCCCCTTGGTATCGGTGACAAACACGGTCGGCACAGGTAAGGTTTCCGTCTTTTTCTGACGCGCCTTTTCTGGGGAGAGTTTGAAAGCAATGCCTGCTTCTTGGCTAAATTTGCCACCTGCATCCGAATAAATGCTATACTTCACCTTGTCTTTTTCTACAGTTGGTTCGATGTTTTCAAAGCTATCTGGGCTAACCGCTACTATCTGGTAGCCAAGCTCAAGTATTTCCTCTTCGGCAATAGCCAAAGCCGAAAGCTGCATGTTGCAATACGGGCACCATCCGCCCCTATAAAATACCAACACCGTTGGCTTTTCTTTTATCACATCGTAGAACTTGGCAGTGCTTCCATCTGCCTTGGTAAGTTCGCTATTGGGCAAAACCTCGCCAATAAGCAAGGGGGAAATGTCTTCTGCTTTGTCGGGTATTTGTGCTGAAAGAGTACTCATGTTGAATAGAATTACTGCGCTTAAAAGTGTAACTGATTTTAATAGTTTCATAAATGTGGTTTTGTTTTAGGTGATTGAACAGCTAACTACCAAACAAAGTTTCGAGTAGGGGATAGATAAATCTTAGCGTTTGAAATAGTTGATAGATTTTTTGTTGCGTTTGCTAATTCCCTTCTCTATATGAAAAAACGCTTTAGCATACCTTTCTTCCCAACTTCCGCTAATTTCAATGAAGCGAATTCCGTGCTCAGCCAAGGTGTTTCTATGTGAGGTATCTAATAGGTTCCTATCTGTTTCATTGAGCCTTGTCCCATCTTGTACGTGGGGAACATCATTGTTTAGATACAAGTAAAGGTCTGCAAGGTTGGAGTTGTATATTTCAGAACTGACTTGAAGGGCTTTGTCAAAGAAGAACTCCGAGTACGATTTTGTAATATGAATATCGGTATCTATGATGATGAGAGGGCTATCGCCTAGCACAGTTTGGTCTATTCTTTTAGCATGTTCCATTGCCAAGAGATGCAAGTCTTCAAAGCTAAACGAATTGGAGTTTTCAATAATTTCGCGTGCAACTTCTGAAACTAAACTACAATTGAAATGGGACGAGAGTTTCCTCGATAAGGTAGTTTTGCCTGTAGACTCTGTACCCAATAGCACCACTTTTATTGCAAAATCTGGCTTTACACTAGCAGGTAAAAACTTCCAATACGAGAAAATATCGTTTCGAAGAGCTGTGGCCGAAACAGGGTAGAGCTGCCTGGGAATATCAAAAGCAAGGTGCTGAATATCCATGAAAGAGGCTACATAGTTGCCATACTCTTCTGAGGTGATGAGCAAGGAGTAATCGGGGAAAAGCTGTTTGAAAATGCCTGCCCAAGCTTTTGAAACCGTTTTGGAAGACTCGGATGTATTTGGCAATTCACTTTCTAAATAATTGAAAACTCGAACTTCAATATTTTTTTGTCCCTCAAACGATTGTTCAACCCACTTTTTCCTTTTGGTATCAGGGATAGTTTCTTTGTCGCTACAGCAGACCAACACGCTAAGGAAGTCGCAGTTTTGGAGGGCGAAATGTACCATTGCCTCATGGCCTTTGTGGAAAGGCAAAAACTTGCCAAATACGAACGCTTTAACCATTTTTCAGCAATTTTTTCCAGTTATAAAGCCCGTATGCAACCAAACCAAGGAAAATGAAATATTCTAAGGATAAGAAGTAAACTTCTCTGATGAAATACAGAATAACGCAGACAATATCAATAATGAGCCATAAATACCAGTTCTCTATTTTCTTTTTGGCCAAAAGGATAGTGGCTGCAATACTGGATACCATGATGAAGGAATCTACAAATGGATAAGCTGCTGGAATGGTGAACAGGCTAGGCAGGTAGCTGTGGATGTTTTTGAATAAGTATCCTGATAGGATCGTACCTATCACAATTGCCAGAGCTATTATTAGTCTGTTGTTTGGACTGATTTTCGAAACCTTTTTCTTGTTTTCTTTGGTCTTCCAATTGTACCAGCCGTATAGCGTGACAATGAAGAAGTAAACTTGGAGGAACATGTCTGCATAGAGCTGAACTTGGAAAAACAAGATGAAGAGAAAGACTTCATTTACAATGCCAGTACCCCAAGTTAAGATATTGGCTCTGGAGGCCAAATAAACCGAGAGCAAGCCAAATGCTGTTCCTATGAGTTCTACATAGCTAATGGGATTGCCCCAGATTTCAAAGGCTATTTTTTCAATGCTGAAGAAGTCCATTAGAAACTGTAGGTTACAGATGCATAAAAATTAGTAGGTGCTTGGGTGAAATATTTTTTGCTGCCATCAAAATCTACATACCCTTGGTTGAAGTATTTGGTATTGGTGATGTTGTTTGCGAAAACAGAAAACGTATAGCCTTTGAAATCGTACTGAACCTTGCCGTTTAGTAGAAAATATCCATCGATAGCGGATGAGTTTGCAAAATCTATGTAGGATTTATCCTGATACCTTGCCAAGAGAGAAATTGAAAAGCCGTTTATGGAATAAACTACTTCTTGGTTTATGATAAGAGGTGGGGTCAGTATAGGGGAAAAGACTTCTGATTGCTCTTTTATTCGGCTATAGTTGAAAGAAGAATTGTTGATAAGCGAAATGCGATTGTTAATCTTATAGTCAATGGTTAGTTCCACTCCTGTCCGATAACTTTGCTCTACATTATTAGTGAGAGCTAAGCCGTTGGGACCAAAATTGCCTTGCAGAACAATTTCATTTCGGAAGTTCATGTAGTAGAGGTTGGTATTTACATGGAATTTGCTTGAAGAATATCTCAAGCCTAACTCATGGTCAACTACATATTCGGGGTCTTGTATGAAGGTCAGGGCATTTCCTAGGCTGTCGGCAAGTAAATCATCATTGCCTCCAAATATATCATTTCTTGTAGGTTCCCTGCCCGTGCTGCCAACACTGTAGTAGAGCACTGTATTAGGCTTTGCTTCCAAGCTTACCCCCACTTTTGGATTGATAAAGTTCCAATCCATTTTATCGAACGAAACCGATCCTTTGTAGTCAAAAGAAGAGTAGCGGTATTGGATGTCGGCAAAAAATGAAAGGTTGTTTATGGTATAATCTGCTTTTGTAAAGATGCTGACTTCATTTTTGTAGCCTGTGTTTTCATACAAATTTCCCAAGGCTTTCTCACTGCCGGTATGCTTCCGATCATACACATTGCCATGGATGCCAGTTGTCCAGTTCAAGCGGTTTTTAGAAAAAGTGTAGTTACTGAAAAAGCCTATCAGGTTAGATTGAAAGGCATAATTATAAAGCTCTTCCGTGGATGGCAGCCCTAAGAAACTATTTAAGTTGAAATCATAGTTTCCTTTCAGGTAGGTGTAATAGATACTTGATTGGAGAGATGAAAAATCACTGATCATCCAATTGTTTTGAATTTGGGCGAGGGATTGAAAAAAGCGGTCTCGCTCATTTTCATTGACATTTGTTCTTCTATCTATGGAGATCAAGGAATCTGAAACGCCCAACCAAGCTAACTCATTCTTTTGTTGTCCTGCCAATAAATTGAATTTCCATGTAGACTTGTCCAAGAATAAGCCACTGCTCAGAAACAGTGATTGGGAATTGTTTGAAGAATTGTATTTATAGCCATCGGAATATACTTGTGAGGCTCGTACATAAATTGCTTTTTTGTTTTTTATGCCACTGTTGTATTCCCCAAATGCTCTGAAACTATTGAACGATCCATAGCCAAGGCCAAAGGTTGTTTTGGTCGAGTCGTAAAGATTAGGAGAAAATAATTGTACACTTCCGGCATAGCTTGCTATTCCGTTTTTTGAGGTACCCACACCTCTTTGGATCTGAATTTTGCTTACCGAATTGAAAATATCGGGGTAGTTGGAAAAGTAAGCGCCTTGGTCTTCGGGCTCGTTGAGTGGAACACCGTCCAGCGTAATATTAATTCTTGTTTGGTCTACGCCTCTCAGCCTGAAATAAGAATACCCCTGTGAGCTTCCTGCATCCGAATAATTAGTAATGGATGGGGTTTCTATTAACAAAAAAGACGGCTCTTGACCTGTCGATTTCGTTTTTAACTCTTTCGAATCAATATTTTGATAGGTGAGTGGTGTGAGCTTGTCGGCTTGGTAAGTAATAATGACTTCTTGCAGTGTGGTTGCCGAGTCAAGTTGTGGGTTTTCTTGTGCGACAAGCTGTCCACCAATCAGAAATGTAAAAAGGAACGGTAAAAAATATCTAGTCATTTATATGTGTTTTGATTGCTATGAAGCAGCGAAAGTAACTAGAGTAAGGTGATAGTTCAAATTTACCTTTGGTTAAAAAAATAAGATACCTAGCTCACTTCTTAAATTCCTTCTTACACTTTTTCCAAAAGGCAAAAAAAGAAGGGAATGCTCTGTAACATCAAACATTCAGTCCCTTTACCCTCCTGAGCCCTCTTTAAAATTTCTGGTAGATGCATAGCAATCGGGTCAATTTGTTCGATACGTGCTTTTATGTCTTTGAACTGAGTTGGATTATCTCTTTGCTATTTTATTGGAGGAAACTATTCGTTGCCTAGAGCATTTGAACCTCGTAATCTCACTATTTCGCTTTTTGCGGTGCTTCTGGCTTGCTCCGCTATTCACACGTTCTCTCCACATTCGAAACGATTTGGGTTTCAGCTCCCTGCGCATCAGTTTGATCACTTCTTGCTCTGGCAAGTTGAACTGATACTCAATGGCTTCAAAAGGGGTACGATCTTCCCAAGCCATCTGAATTACTCTGTCTATATCCTGTTCGTCCATCTGTACTATAGCACTTTTTTGACTTCAAACAGGGTGTTTAGCAGGAGTGTTTTGAAGAAATAGGAATTGAATATATAGTCTATTCAAGTATTAAAAGTTTTCTACAAATACCTCTAATAGCAATTGTGAATACCCCTTGGTAGGTATTTCGATAGCGGATTTCTTCATAGATATTTGAGATATAATCAATCACAGAAATGATATCATCTTTCATTGCGGTAGTTAAGAACTAGCGGCCAAACTTTGGTAACACGAACCTATCTAACTTATTCACATAATAAAGTATATTTTCCATGAGAGAAGCTGCAATGTTTAACAAGTCTACAGAGAAGTCAAATGGAGTTGAAGAACTATCCGCTCAACCTAAGGTGGTTTATAGTAGTAAAGAAGAAGGAATGAAGATGAAGGCTAAAAAAGATATTTCCCACTACCGAAAACATAGTTCCTCTGATGATCTGTATAAAAAGAATTTGGCAATAAAACTTAGAAACTACACCCACTATGTTTTTTAGGAAACCTTTTGTGTAACTCTAAACTTTCTGAAAGTTAATAATCTGATAAATAGTTAAAAATACTTTTTTTATATTGCTGTAATAAAGACTAAACATTTTAATAATGAAAGGATATTCTATTCATGTGGGGGTAAATCGCATAAGTGAAACACACTATGAAAAAAATTACGATCCATTGACAGCGCCAGTATGGGATGCAGAACGAATGAGGTTCATTGCAGATAAAGAAGGCTTTATTCCAATTGCTACCCTATTGAATGAAGCGGCTACAAGGGAGAACTTCTTTTCAAAAATTGAGTTGTCATCATCAAGAATGACAGATGAAGATACATTGATGATCACTTTTTCTGGGCATGGATCCTCTTTTCGAGACTCTAAAAATCCTCGTGACTATAAAATAGTTCAAGCAATTTGCTTATATGATTGGATGCTTCGGGAAGATGAATTGTTAATTGTATTGGATGGTCTTTTTAATAGTAAGCAAAAGATTATTTTTATTTCGGACAGTTGTCATTCAGGAGGTTTTCTAGAAACAGAAGACACTTTAGATATAGAGCCTGATAAACAGCCAAGTTTAACCCAAGAGTCTATAAAACCGACTCCAGAAGATCATTTAGGACAGAAAGCAAAATCACTCCCAGAAAAACATTTTGAAAATATCTTTTCGAGAAAGATATATCAAGATAAATGGAAGGATTTGGGCATAGATGACATAGATAATCAGCCTCAAAACGATTTAACTATAAATCACCTTGCAGCTTGCCTACAAAAAGAAGAAGCATTAGAAAGAGAAGCAGAATATAGTTTTTTCACAGAAGCTTTGTATCGGGTTTGGAATATGTCAAGACATTCTTATATCGACTATGAAAGCTTTACTAATGATATAAAGATCCATCTTCAAACATTAAACCCGGTACAAAAACAAAGCCCAAATTTCAAGCAATTGGGCACGCCAAACACTGAATTTATACTTAGTAGACCTTTTTAATTTTATTTACCCTAAATTATTTTCTTATGAAATCAATTGAAGAAATTGACCTTATCAATTTTGTCCATGTCTATATAGATCATGACCATGAAGATGAAACACAACTAATGGTGAGTGCACAGATTTTTGTAGAACCTATAGAAAACAAAACGTTAAAGCTAAAATTTATTGATAATGGAATAGATGCTAAACAGGTGTGGAATTGTGATTTTGATATTGATGATCACGAAGAGAATGATAGTAGTGTTGTTGGTTTTCAGGAAGTTATTATAAATACACATGTCTATTTAATGTTTGTATTCCGAAAAAACCTTCCCAAAGTTGGACAAAATTGGTGTCAGTTTTTTCCACAGCTCTACATTGATGGTCAAAGAGTAAAAGGTCACGATGGAACTATTCACAAACCAGCAGGTGGGGATGGTGATTAATAATTATGAGACTAGTGATACTATTATTTATATCTACATCTTTTATTTCAGACTTTAATGAAAGTTTGTCTAAAGCAAAAAAAATGGCTAATAACTTCCAATACGAGGAAGCTATTAGCCTTTGCTTTGATATTATTCAGCAAGCTGAAAAAGTAGAAAATGATTCAGCTAAAGGTTATGCTTTTATCAGACTGGGTACAATTTATTGTGACCTTGCTAAAGAAGAAATTGGAAAAATCTATTATTTTAAAGCTAAAAACGTAGCTCGAAAAATTAATGATTTACATCTTAATGCATTATCTAACTACGGTATTGCCGCTGCTTATCAGCATCTACATCATTATGATTCAGCCATATTTTTTTATAATGAAGCCATTCCTTATTTTGAAAGTGTGGATGATAGTTTGACACTTAGTTATTTCTACAGCAATTTAAGCCTATTGTATTCCAAAATTGATAGTATTGGTCAGATGGAAGCGTATTCCAAAATGGCTCTTTCGATACAAATAAAATATGATGATCATAAAGGTATAGGAGTCTCCCTATCTAACCTTGGTTTAGCTGCAATGCATAATGAAGAATATTATCAGGCTATAGAAAAGTATAAGAATAGTCTACCAAAGTTTCGACTTATTGATAACAAAAAAGGGTATTCCGAATCTCTGCGTTGGATCGGGGTTTGTTACTACAAATTAGGGGAATATGATAGTGCCTCTTATTACTTCTATAGGTATGAAATGGAAGGTCATGATTTGTACCACCAAGATTACCAAGATCAGATCCTTGAGTTAGAGACTAAGTATAAAACTTCAGAAATAGAAAAAGATATTGCAGTTAAGCAAGCCGAAATAGAGAAAAACCAAAAGCAAATTGCAATACTTATAGTAGTTATAATCGCTATTATCATCATAGCTACTATAGGTTTTTTACTTGTTCGCCAAAAAAGGTTGGTGATGAAAGCCAATGCTGAAAAAGCTATTCAAGACCTACTTCAGCAGCAAGAGATCAAGACTGCTTATGCCCTCCTTGAGGGGCAGGATTTGGAACGAAAGCGCATAGCCTCCGAGTTACACGATAACCTTGGCAGTATCCTCACTTCGCTCAATATGTTTTCAGATGCTTTACGGTCGAAAACAGAACCTGAAAAAATAAAGGAAATTGCAAGTAAGATTAGCGAAACCTCACAAATTGCTAACCAAGAAGTGAGGGCTATATCCCATAGTCTCGATGCTGGTTTGCTTAACCACTTCGGGTTGAAAACAGCTATCCAGCATTTGATGGAAGCAATCCAAGCGTCAAAAAGCATTGCGATAGAGCTGGAACTGCAAATCGAAAGCTTGTTAGAAAATGAAACAGCTTTAGAGGTTTATCGAATAATCCAAGAGTTAGTGAATAATACGCTCAAACATGCTAATTGCTCAAAAATAAGGGTAGATATTAGTCATGTTGAGAAAGAAATGAGTATTATTTTTTACGATAATGGTGTAGGGTTTGACCTTTCTAAAGTAGAAAGAGGGATGGGGCTAAGTAATATTGAAAATAGGGTCTTAAAATTGGGAGGGGAGTTATCCATCGAGTCAGAGGTTGGAAAAGGAAGTACTTTTATCATTGAATTACCAAACATATGAACAACATTAACATCCTATTAGCCGACGATCATCAAATAGTCATTGAAGGGTTGAAGCTTCTTTTAGAAGCCAGAGATAATTTCGATGTTGTTGGTGAGGTAGTAGATGGTCAACAAGTATTAGATTTTATTGAAAAGAACAAAGTAGATATAGTCATTCTAGATATCAATATGCCTGTGATGGATGGGATAGCCTGTGCTAAAAAAATAAAGGAAAGCCATCCGCAAGTGAAGGTGATTATATTGACCATGTATGCGCAGAAGTCATTTGTAGAAGAGATCATTAAGATTGGGATAGATGGATGTCTTCTGAAGAATAATTCTGGCAAAGAACTAATCGATGCGATTGATAGGGTGCATTCTGGTCGCTCTTACTATGACCAGATCCAATTCTTTACTTCGACTAAAGAAGAAGTAAAGACCTATAAGCTAAGCGATAGGGAAATTGAGATTATACGCTCTTTGGCAAATGGCAGGACAAGCGCCGAAATAGCCGAAGATTTATATATCTCCCAGCATACCGTAAAAACACATCGGAAAAATATCCTCCGAAAACTAAACCTCCACAACAGCGCCGACTTGGTTAAATACGCACTGAATAATGGAATAATCTGAGTTAAGATAGCCCAGCAACGACATCGCTCCGAGCTATTACACCTCTTCCAATCCTCCAAAATACAGAGTCATTCTAGACCTGACCCAGAGTTTCTCTTCTACACCTCCAAAATATGGAGTCATTCTGGGCTTGACCCAGAATCTTCCTCCCACGTATCAGCGAGCTACGCAGAACTTAGTTTTTTTGGATAAGCAGTATAAGGACACTAATCTAAGGTAGGAAGGAGATCCTGTATCAAGTGCAGGAAGGCTCAATAGAGGAGTATCCTAAAGCATATTTCTTTAAAAGGTAACCTATTTGCAAGCGATGGCGTCGTCTCTTTACCTCTCCAATTCCATCGATTATTGCGACCAGTTCATTGGTTCATCCACCAATTCCACCTATTATAGCAATCATCCCATTGGTTAGTCCGCCAATCCCACTTTTTATAGTACCCAGTCCATTGATTAGCCTACCAATTCCATTAGTTAAAGCACCCAGCTAATTAGTTAGCCCACCAATTCAATTGATTATAGTACCCAGCCCATTAGTTAGTCCACCAATCCCACTGGTTATAACATCCATCCCATTAGTTAGCCGACCAACTCCAAGTTTTGTGTAAGAAATAAAGTGTTATAGAAAGATTTTATGGGTTGAATTGGATGTCACCTATCGGTTATGAGATTCAGGCTATTTTTTGTGCCGATTTTCTAAACAATTGCATTGTTTGAGCAGCTGATTTTGGTAATAAATTGACCGAAAGTTTAAAATGGGTCTAACATTACTTAGGCAATATGTAAGATTTTTGCAATGAGAGAATATTTTGCCTGTAACAAGCCTAATTTTCATGCTATATTTTTTCTGATTTCTTACATCGGCTGCTCTAGCGGACTGTAAAGGAGGGTGATACTGTATGTGGTATACAGCTAAAAGTTGCATGCAACAAAAAATCTATAGCTCGTTATATGACCAATTAAAATTTTTATTAACCATAAAATCAAAGACTTATGGAAGAAAATGCAAATCCAATCAATAACACAGAAACCCCAAAGAGGAAAGAGAACAACTCTTGGAGGAAAACCTTTACACAAGATGTACAATTCTTGGTGAAAGTAGCAGAAAGCACTAGCAACCTCGCTAGGGCAAACGATGCAGGCTTTACAAAAGGAGAGCTTGAAACCATGATAGCCGTGGCAAAGCAGGTAATTACCTTAGATATCGCTTGGGAGGAAATGCATGCCAAGCGAGACGACCAATACAGCATCTTTAGGCAGTCGATGGACAATTTGGAAGCCCTGTATATCCGCGACCTTACCAAGGCAAGGCGTATTTTCGACAAAGCAGAAGAAAAGGGCATCAGCAAAATGCTGAAGCTAGAAGGCAAGCGCCCGCAAGACATTAGCAACATATTGGACTACATCACTAAGTTCTATAGCTTTATCCTAAGCGAGAAAGAGATTGGCGATAGGCTAAAGAAGCGGAACATTACCCCGGAACTAGCCCAACAGCTACTTGCCCTTACCGAAGAAGTAACCGACAAGCACATCCTCGCCCAGCGCAAAGCAGAAGAGGCAGTAGAAGCTACCGAAACCCGCAACACCAAGCGCGATGAATTCTACAGTTGGTTCAAAGATTTCAAAGCTACCCCAGTTCCAAAGAAAAAAGCTGCAGCGAGTAGTAAAGTGAAAGCTGTGAAGGCTTAGAAATTTTTTAGTTAGATATATAATCTATCCATTTTGTTATTAGCCTAGTGTAAGCTGGGCTAATTTTTTTATGCAATTTTAAAAGTTGTCCGATTTTTACAATGAAAGGTGTTTTGAGGGTGGTATGTTTGAAATATTATTAAACATAAACCATTCAAAATGAAAAAATCAAAAGTTCTAATTAAGGAAAATGATAAACCTATTCAGCTTGAAGTTCAAAGTGGGTATTCTATATTAGGAGGATTCTCATTGACATTGTATACGGATAATGAAAAAAGTGATCTTTACCCTGAAAGGGCGAAATCATTAACTGATAGAATAGTTGATATTTTTTTATTACCACCTGTAGACGTTTTACTAGAATCAAAACTTTATATATATGGTGTATATGGACCTGCACCTACCCACAGTCAAATTTTTATTAGTTATAATTTCCTTCAAGAGGACATTGAATTGAAGGTTCTTGAAAAAAAATCAAACCAAATAGAAGAATCAATCAGTACTGCTTCAAAGAGGTATCATAATTCATTTTCATTTGAGAAAGAGACGGTATGAAAAAGGTAATATTGTTTATTTTGTGTTTTTCTTTTATTCTTAATTTGAAAGCTCAAGAAGACTCTGGAACTTCAGATTCGAAATCATTAAGTGACCAATCTTTAAAAGCAACAAATTTTTCTGTGCCAAATTCATTGGCTTTTGATTTATTAGAAGTGTCACCCTCTAATATTCATAGACCTGGAATTACAAGAGATTTTAAATCTGATTGGATATTTAATAATAATGGGTTAAACCCCAACATAGCTTTTGAGGCAGAACCAATATGGCTTTTATTTCATCGGAAAACTAGTTTTATGGAATTTGAAGATAAGCGAAATAAATATTTAAGAAAAACACTGTCATCATTAAATTTATCTGTTGGTACTGTTACTAAAGATTCAACACAATCATTAGCATATGGATTGAAAATCAATTTGTTTACAGAAAAACATCCAATGTTTGATAATGACCTTATCTTAGATATAACTCCTAAAATGACTAAAATAGATACTTTATTAAGGGATATAGAAATAGATATTGATAATGCTAAAACTAAAATAGAGTTTGATTCATTGAGTCAAATAAAAGATTCGATAGAAGTAGTAAAAGAAAAAGAATCAGCAAGTTTTAATGATTTTGTTATAAACAGACTCGAAGTTTTTGAAAAAGAAAATTGGAATTCTACTGTCATAGATTTAGGGTTCGGTCAAATATTAAATTATGATTCAGAAAAATTAGATAGTCTTAACCTTACAAACAAAGGGTTTGCATTTTGGCTTGCAGGAGTTACTGGTATTGGTAAAAAAGTTATGCTTAATGGTATAATAAAATACTCTGTTTTTGACGAATTTAAAAGAATTGAACCAGGAGGTAATATTAGATATGGGAGTTTAAAGGTTAATGGTTTCGTTGAATTACTTTATCAGTATACAGATTTTAATGAAATGGAAAACACCAAAAATATAATATTAGCTTATGGTGTTGATTATAAAGCGTCAAATGGGTTTTATATTCAAGCAAGTTTAAAAACTAAATATGATGAAGATTTTAAGGTCAGAAATTTAATTCCTACAATTAGTTTTAATTATCAGTTATCACAGTAAAAGTTATTCTTGATAAATAATGCGGAAACATCTAAAATGAATTGGAATAAAACTATACCATGGTTTCTTACAATAGCTTGTACTTTAACATTGATTGTGATAGGGGTATTCCTTAGATCATGTTTAAAAATTTTAAATAGGCATTTTTTTGATCCTATTAAGTATTATTTGGCAGTTTTGCCATAAAACCCAAGCTTCTTGGCTTTTGGTAGTTTTTTCATAGTCTTTGGACAGCCTCCGGAAGAAATTGAACGTGCCGAATGTCCTCTCGGTGACCCATCTCCACTTGATGGGCACAAAGCCCCTGGGGGTTGGGGGACAAGAGGATATCTCGACCTCTACGCCCCTTATGTTGTCCTCTACCCATCCGGTGAACTTCTTTTTATAGGCCTGGTCTGCCAGGATCTTTTCCATCCTGTGCAGGTAGCCCAAGAGGGGCTCCACCACCCGTTGCCCTATCGTGCCGTCATGCTCGTTGGCGCCAGTGGCGACCACTCCCCATACCAGCCCGAGCGTATCGGTGATGACGTGCCTTTTTCTCCCGTTCACCTTCTTGTTGCCGTCCAGCCCCGTGTCCTGCCCGATAAAAGGCGCGCACTTTACCGACTGGCTATCAATGGAAAGCATGCTCGGGGTCGCCTTCTTGCCCTTCCTCTTGCGCTCTAGTTGGTTGAGTGCCGCGTTCAGCCGAAAAAGCGTGTTGTCCCCCTGCCACTTGCGGAAATAATAGTATACCACATTCCAAGGAGGGCGTCCCTCGCCCGAGAGGCTGCGCCACTGCTGTCCGCTGCGCATGCAGTACAAGATCGAGTCCACCACGTCCCTGAGGTCATATTTGCGTTTCCTTTCCACGGGAAGATATTCTTTTATATATTGCCATTGCCGGGAGGTCAAGCGGGTATATCCTGTTTCCATAAACTTTGTTGTTTCGTCACTACAAAGTTTTAGCCTGCCCGGCTCTTTTCAAAATTTAAACATGCTCTAATTAAGAATATTGAATGGTACAAAAGAAGTGTATTTGATATTTGTATTTCAGAAGTGAGTAGTCCAGAATACAGATTTTATGCATACCATTTACACTTAAGTATGATTAAACGTTCAATAGGACTTTTTTCCGGTTTTGCAATAATGTTCCTCGGATTAGGAGTTGCTTTTTTTACATTAAAAGAAAATACAACTCTTAGCTCAGACGGTTTTGGCTTTACAACAAAAGTAGCAACTGCTTCGCCTGGAATAATTGCATTGTTGGTAGGTACTTATTTAATTATATCAACAATTAATAGTAAAGATCATTTTCCTGTATATAGTAAAACTAATTCAACTAAAAGAACATTAGACAAATCTAAAAAACCGAATTTTCCACAAGATTTAGACTAATAGTATTATGAAAACTTTTGTTTTTTTATTTATTGTAGCGGCTTGTTCACTTTCTTTTTTTACTAAAATAGAGGATAACATATCCCAAAAAGATTTAAGAACAACTTGTAAGGTTCTTTATCAATTGACAGATGAAGCTATTGATAATGATAGAAAGGATAACATAGCTATTTATTATAATGCTTATTATGCTATTAGGGGAAATTACAATATAACAGATGGGTGCGATCAATACTTTGAAGGCATAAGCAGTAGTTATTTTAACGATATTGGAAGCTATAATATTAATTTAGAATCTCCACCTAAAGCTAAAGAAATGCCAAAAATAGTAGTAGGAGGATTTACGCATCAGCAAGTCCAAGTTTTAGAAAAAATCACTGAGTTGAATATAACTATGGATGACTTAGAAAAATATTTTTTCTATAATGAATTACAAAAGGGTTACATTGATTTAAACAAATTAAAACCTGAAAATATTGATGATCTAATGAAAATATATGATAATATGAATAAAATAAATTTAAATCATTTTGATGCTAACAAAGTAAAAGATTTGCCAAATAAAAAACTTGAAATAAAGGAATTCAATGAAATTATTAAAAACAAAAACTGAAAAGAGATTCTGAAGTAAAACCTTATATATAATATTCAACTTTATATTAACTCAAGCTCAGGTTCTAGTTCATTTTGATATTTTCTTTATCAACCCCCTACAAAAATTCATCAACATAAGTTTCCAACCTTATCCCCTTCCATCCCAACAACAATTACTAACTTACCCCCATGTACAACCACAACTACAAAAAATGAAAAAACTACAACTCCTAGTATTGATTCTTGGGGGAATCCTATGTCTTTGGGGCTGCCAAACGCCGCAAAAGGAATCCAAGTTAACCTTTACCGTCACATTGGCGGATAGCCTTGCCGAGGAGGTGCAAACGGGCAGGCTTATTTTGGTGCTCTCCAAAGATGGGGAGAAAGAGCCTCGGTTTTCCCTCTCCGATGGTCCTGCTACGCAACTGGGCTTTGGAAAGGATGTGGAAGGCTTTGGCAAGGGAGCTACAGTAACCTTCGATGCAAAGGACTTTGGCTACCCGATCGAAAGCCTTGACGATATTCCTGCAGGCAAGTACTATGTACAGGCAGTGCTTAACCGTTACAAGGAATTTAACCTTTCTACGGGGCATACGGTGCAGCTTCCGCCAGACAAGGGCGAGGGGCAGAAGTGGAACAGGAAGCCGGGGAATTATTACAGCAAGCCCATTGAAATTGAGATTGGGGAAGCGGGAGGCGCGTTTGAGGTTACGCTCGATCAGGAAATAGCCCCAATTGCCCCGCCAGCCGATTCTAAGTACATCAAGCATATCCGCATGAAGAGTGAGAAGCTTTCCGAGTTTTGGGGAGAGGATACCTATTTGGGGGCGCATGTGCTCCTGCCCGAGGGCTTCGACGAGCATCCCGAGGCGAAGTACCCGCTGATGGTGTTCCACGGCCATTTCCCAGCAGACTTCGGTGGCTTCCGCACTACAGTTCCCGATCCTGACCTTGAGCCTACGTTTAGCGCACGCTTCAATGTGAATGGCTATAACAAAATAGTGCAAGAGGAAGAATACAGTTTTTACCAACAATGGATCAGCAAGGAATTCCCTCGGATGATCATCATCGAAATCCAACATCCGACTCCCTATTACGATGATTCGTATGCGGTGAACTCCGCTAGCCAAGGTCCTTATGGCGATGCCATTACTTATGAACTTATTCCCTACATAGAGGAGCAATTCCGAGGAATTGGTGAAGGCTGGGCACGGTTTCTCTATGGTGGTTCTACGGGCGGTTGGGAAGCGCTTGCCGCACAAGTGTTCTACCCTGAGGAATACAACGGCTGCTTTGCCGCCTGCCCCGATCCTATCGACTTTAGGGCATACACGGTGACGAATTTGTACGAAGATGACAATGCGTATTACTACAAAAGCGAGTTCAAAGAGCCCTTGCGCCCCGGTCATCGCGACTATTTGGGCGATATAAGTGCGAGCATAAAAGATGCAAATATGTTGGAACTAGTGTTGGGTACAAAAAGCCGCTCAGGTCAGCAGTGGGATATTTGGGAAGCAACGTATTCCCCCCAAGGCGAAGACGGCTATCCGCAGCGTATTTGGGACAAGAAAACGGGGGAGATCGACAAGGACGTGGCGGAATATTGGAAGGAAAACTACGATATAGGCTACATCCTCCAACGAGACTGGACGACTTTAGGGCCTAAGCTAGAAGGGAAAATCCACATCTACTGTGGGGATATGGATAACTATTACCTCAACAATGCGGTCTATTTGGTGGAGGAGATTTTAGAATCGACCAGAGAGCCCTACTACGCTGGCGTGGTAGATTACGGCGACCGTGCCGAACACTGCTGGAACGGTGACCACGAGAACCCTAACCACATTTCTAGGCTGCGCTACAACACCATGTACGTGCCAAAAATACTGGACAGGATAAAGAAGAGTGCCCCAGCAGGAGCGGACTTGACGAGCTGGAGGTATTGATTATTTGATGATGGGATAATTTGCTGATGTGCTGATGAGAAAATGAGGAAAAACCTTGTGCTATTCTGATGATGGGATTATACGATGGTATGATGATGGAGTGATTTGTTAATAGCTTGTGCCGATAGCTATCGAAACACGCCAGCAAGCGGTATTGAGTTAGAAATTAGAGAGACAACCCGTAAAGCTTGTCACAAGCTGATAGTCAAAGATTTGAACAAGGGTTAACGAATGAAGATGTACGATTTCCGAAGATTATTTTTTTACTTCTAAAATCGCTATTCGTTAATCCTTGTTCGTAATTCAATTTCAGATTGATTACCAATTCCTCAGCCCCACTGACTAGGGTATTTATCAAGTTTTTAAAGGCTCTCTCGTGGAAATATCCATGGGAGAGCCTTTTTTAATGATCATCAATACTACAATTAGGATATTGCTTTTGTTTGTCTATATTTGCAATACTACAAAAAGGAAATTGTATGAAAACATATCCATTAGGTGAATTTGAAGAAATAGTACTGCTTACCGTTGGGGTGCTTTACGACGAAGCATACGGGGTAGCGATAAAGGATGCTATTGAAGAAAAAGCGCATAGGAAGGTAAGTGTTGGTGCTTTGCAATCGGCATTGAAGCGGATGGAGAAAAAAGGGTACTTGCAGTCGAGGATTGGGGATGCCAATGCGCAAAGAGGAGGGAAGCCCAAGTGCTTTTACACCATCACTGCTTATGGGAAAACGGCTTTGCAGCAAAGTCGTGAGATCCGCGCTCGACTCTGGGATGAAATACCAAAACTAGCTCTTGAACTCAAGCTGACATGATAAAAAAACTTGCTAATCGCTTATTCAAGTGGTTTTGCCACCCTGACTTCTACGATGAGATAGAAGGTGACTTGGAGGAAATGTACCAACGAAACCTCAAAAACGGGGTAGCAAAAGCCAACTGGCAATATTTTTTCCAAGTCTTAGGTTTGTTTCGTCCAAGCCTGATGCGTTCCTTTTTCCACCAACCTCTTTTTAACGTTCATATGTTCAGCAATTACTTCAAGATCAGTTTTCGGATATTGGTTAGGCAAAAATTCTATTCAGCAATTAATATCGTCGGATTGGCAGTGGGGATGGGTGTTTGCCTGCTCATTTTTCAATACCTCCATTTTGAAATGAGTTACGATACGTTCCATGAGAATGCAGATAACCTTTATAGAATCACGCAAACAGTCAAAAAAAATGGAGAGGTAACTTCCAAAGGAATTGATGTGACGTATGGCTTGGGGGCAAGTATCAAAGAGGAAATTCCTGAAGTGAGGAAAGTGGTGAGGGTCAATCCGCAGGAGTTGGGATTGATTGTGATAAATGAGGAAAACGATGTAAGGCATCAGGAGAATAACATGTGGTATGTAGAAGACAATTTCCTAGAAGTGTTCAATTTTCCTTTGAAATATGGGGCAAAAGAAACAGTGTTGGCAGATATGCACAGTATAGTACTCACCGAGCAATTAGCTCAAAAGTATTTTGGTGATACGAATCCCATAGGAAAAGAATTGAAGGTGAGTGGGGGAAGTTTGACGGGAGACTTCATCGTCACTGGCGTGTTGGAAAAGCTTCCTGAAAACTCTCATTTACAGTTCGATTTGCTTATGCCGATTCAGTTTATGCTCTCTCATTGGCGTATGTACAAAGAAAGCGATGGATGGAAATGGCAAGATTTTACCACTTACGTGGCAATTGATAAGACTCAAAACCTTGGCGAAACGGCGGCGAAGATTGACCAACTCGTGCGAGTCCATTTGGGAGGTGCTTTAAAAGAGTTTAACATTGAAGTAAACAGTGGTTTCCAGGCTGTGCCCGATATTCACCTAACATCTGATGGGCTGAATGGAGAAATAGCCAAGAACAACGGAAATAGTGAGAATATACTCTATTTCGCCATCATTGGTATCTTCATTTTGGTGATAGCTTGGATCAACTACGTGAATCTTTCGACGGCACGTGCGATGCATCGGGCAAAAGAGGTGGGGGTGCGCAAATCAATTGGGGCGAAGCGGCGTCAGTTGGTAAGCCAATTTCTGGTTGAATCTGTGTTGATCAATGTACTGGCAGCGGTTTTGGCTTTGGGGATAGCGTATTACCTCTTGCCTGTGCTTAGTGCTATTGTTGGGAAAGAGATCAGCTTTGCCATTCTTCAAGATGCTGCTTTTTGGCAAGGCTTTCTGTTTATCCTGATGTTGGGTTCGTTGCTTTCGGGCTTGTATCCTGCGTTTGTCTTGTCTTCTTTCAAGCCGATAAGTGTGTTGAAATCAGTTAAATTAAGCTACAGCGGTGGGTTCAATTTGCGAAAGAACCTGATCGTTTTTCAGTTCTTTATTTCCATCATTCTCATCTCGGGAACCTATCTTGTGTACAAGCAAATCTCGTACATGAAGGGCAAGGACTTGGGCTTTGATATGGAGAAAATATTGGTGGTGAACGGGCCGAGAGTGGTGTTGGAAAAGAATAGAGAATCTTTAGGAGCGCTGTATCAGCAGTTTAAAACCGAAAGCCAGCAGTTCCATACCATAGGTGCAGTGACGGCAACCAGCGATGTGCCGGGCAAGGGATATACATGGTCGGAAGGGGCTTGGAAGCCCAATCAGTTACAGGAAGAAAATATCATGGTCAATGCTGTTTTAGTTGATACAGCTTTTGGCAGAACCTATGGGTTGGACTATTTGGCTCAAGCGAGTTCCCCTTCACAGATAAGTGTAGACCAAGAATATATTATAGTAGACGAAGAGACGGTCAAATCGTTTGATTTAGGGTTACCCTCCGGGGCATTGAATGAAAAAGTGATTTATGGAGGAGATACGCTAGAAATCGTTGGGGTGGTAAAAAACATGCACTGGAATTCTGTAAAGGAAAAGTATAGTCCCATATTTTATGTGATTGATAATCAGTATGGAGCTTATTATTCCATTCAAATGAACTTATCTGACATTCCTGAGAGCATTTCCCATATTGAGCAGGCTTATAAAAAGGCATTCCCTGACGACCCTTTTGACCACTACTTTCTGGACGATGATTTTAATCGCCAATATCAAGCGGACTTGCAATTTGGCAACTTGTTTTCTGCCTTTTCGATACTAGCCATTTTTATAGCCTGCCTTGGCTTGTTTGCCCTCGTGTCTTATTCGGCTACGTTGCGAATAAAGGAAATAGGTATCAGGAAAGTGCTGGGTGCAAGTGTTGGAAACCTGATGCTTTTACTTTCTAAAGAATACTTCTTTTTACTCATTATAGCCATTTTGTTAGCTGCTCCCGTAGTATTGATTGGTGGGAACAACTGGTTGGAAAATTATGCTTTTAGAACGGAAATAAGCATTGATTTTATTCTCATCCCAGCCTTGGTATTGGTGCTGATCGCAGTAATTACAGTAAGTTACCGCACGTACAGATCTGCCAAATCCAATCCTGTAAACGCATTGAGGAAGGAGTAGGGGACAATAATTGCATTAATAATCCCGAAATACATCTATTGGGTTCGTTTATATGTTGTTTTTTGCGTAAAATAGCGACTCATTAATCAGCACTATTATGAACCTACCAGATGCGTTAAAAAAATATCAGCCAATCATTGAGAGTTCAAAGCAGGATTACATAAAAGTGGAAATTTCTAAAGAGAATAAAGATATTCCCATTACTTCAAGTAAAATTGGAGGGAATCCTTATTTGCCAATAGAAATGGATTATCCAGTTGATAAAGCGGGAAATCCTATGGCACTTTTGGCTCAACTCAACTTTTCCGAAATACCGCAATTACCCGATTATCCTTCCAAAGGGTTATTGCAGTTTTATATCTCTATGGACGATCTTTATGGATTGAATTTCGATAATCAAACAGTTCAGGAAGGCTTTAAAGTCATCTATCATCCAAAATTAAATTATCCAGATTTGCACTCTGATTTTTCTTTTTTAGACGATTATTTAAAAAAGGAAGAAATTTATCCAATAGTGACAGGAGAATATAAACTGGGCTTCAGGAAAGATGTTTGTTACGTATCTGTGTCAGACTTTAATTTTCAAGCTTATTTTGGGAGTAACGGTTTAGAGTTCTTTGAACAGTTTGAAGATACTGAAGAAGATATGTGGGAAGCGTATGACGGTCTATTTAGTAGTTCTGGCCATAGAATAGGAGGGTATGCTTTCTTTACTCAAGAAGACCCTCGCAATTGGAAGAAACAGTTGAGAACGTACAACAAGTTATTGTTCCAGTTAGATTCTGAAGGTGAGTTTTTGATGTGGGGAGATGTTGGGGTAGGAAACTTTTTTATTAAAGAGGAAGATCTAAAAAAACTAAACTTTTCTGATATCCTTTACAATTGGGATTGTGGTTAAAAAAGCTGTTGTACTAGATTTAGTATAGGATACACAATTTGTTTTTTACTTTTTATAGTATCGGGGTATTTGAAACTACCCCGATCATTATTACTTGCCCAGCATCACATACCAATCCCAATCTTTCGGATCGCCAATGCCTACGCTGGGTGTGTAGAGAAACAAGCCGATTCTCTTGTTGCTGGCTCTGTAGTCTTCCACTATCTTCAGATGCTTGATAGAATCCCAAATGCCTTCATAATCAATCTCCTTATCTTCTATGTTGTCGAAAATCTTTTGGAAATCGGATGCTGATGGCTGCTCCAAAGGAACGGCTAGGCGAGGGAAGTTCTCTGGCTCGGGGGAGGCAAAGCTCGAAGGGAAGCTCATCTCGCCTTTTCCCATCCAGATGATAGTACCATCAAACACCAGCTGATCGCTTGGCTGTGCATACAAGGCAATACTGCCAAAATCACCAGGAGCGGTGTAGTCAATTCGTAGCGGGATGGAATCCGTTGCCGTGAGGTTGGCAGAGAGGTCAATCTCTTTTCCTCCTTCAAATGTGTTGGTGGTAAAGTCTACCTTGAGAAGGGCAATTGAGTGCGTGTTGTCACCGGTGTCATCGCCGTCATCTTTAGTAGGGCAGGCCATTAAAAATGGAATTAGGCTGATGATAAGTGCTACTGAGATGTTCGCTTTCATGTTTGATTTAGTTTTTGTTAAAGTTTCTCCTTTCCCCACAGACAGCAGATGTTTTTGGAAGGTTGGAGCAGGAGCAAACAAAAAAATCCCCTCGGTGGAGGAGATTTGGAAATAGTCTTTTATCGTTTGATAGAAACGGATGTTACCTAAAGTTTTTAGAAGGAGTTCGGTTGGCATGTTTGAAATCAGTTTCTCCTTTAAATACTGTATTCTCTAGGCTTGAGTTTGCACCGAAGTGGGCGTGTTTGAAGTCACTGCCTCTTTTAAATATAGTTTTGGACATGTCTACCCCTTTTTTGAAATTGACATGCTTGAAGTCTGCAAAACGCTCAAACAACACATTGCTAAAGTCTTGGTGGTTGGGGAAGCTTACGTGTTTGAAATCTGCTTCTCCTTGGAAAATAGAGCTTTTAAAACCAGTATTTTCACTAAAATGAGTGTGTTTGAAATCAGCTTCTTTCCCAAAAATAGTGGAACTGAACGAAGATGCCTTTGTAAAGGAACTGTGTTTGCAGCTTAGTTCGTCATTGAACTTATTTCCATCAAACATAGCTTCTCCTTTAAACTTAGAATGCTTGAAAGTTACCTCATCTTTGAACTCACAATTTTCAAAAACTACTTTTTCGTTGAAATGTGTCGCATAGGAAGTGTGGGTGCTTTCATTGAAAAAGTGGGCGATGACTTTTCCTTCGAATGTGCAGTTTTTAAACTCCATTTCTGAATTTACCCAAGAAGAGTAGCTATTATTGTTTTTTGAGTCTAAAGCAGCATTATCAAGTTGAGTCATGTCGAGATCACCCGAGATGCTTACATCTTGGTAGCTCACATTTTCCCCATTGTTAATTTTGTCTATAATTTCGGAGGCAGAAACGGATGATTGGGCAAAGGCATTGGCAATTAACAAGTAACTTACAACAAACAGCATCAGTTTTTTCATTTTATTACAAGAGGTTTTGTTAAACTTCAAATTGAGGTCAATATCCTAAAGACTGGGCAAATAGGAAAAGGTTGCAGATGACAGATGATTAGATAAGATTTAATTAACCTCTTATATAGGTGCCCCAAAACCAATGAAAAAGCCCCTCGTCCCAACGGAATTAAAGGTATATTCGAAGCGGAGTACTAGGTCGTAGTAGGTGACGAAGTCTAGCCCTAACCCCCAACTAAATAACCCTTTGTTGTTAAGCGGATTGTTTTCGGTAAAGTTGTTTACCACGTAACCGGCATCGGCCAAGAGGTTTAAATAAAATGCGTATTGTATCGACTTAAATTTACTGTCCTCTTCGCCGGGCTTCACCTTTTTTACATTGGGTTTTACCAATTCATATTTCAAGTTGCTGCGGAAATAATACATTTGGTCTCCTTTTACTGTGTAGAGATCAAAACCACGGATGAAGTCTTTCTTGTGATTTAAGCTTTGTTGATAGCTATAAGGCGCATTTTCACCGGTCGAGTTTACTGCTTTTATCATTTCTGCCACATAAAACTTTTCGCTAATTTTCTGGTAGAAATGAAAATCAATTCCGTAGTAAAACAAATCAACTTCTCGTTGCCCTATTCCCAAGCCTTGCTTGTCCAAAAATACACGCAATAAATTTCCTTCTAGCGGATAAGATTTGTTGTTCCGGCTGTCGTAGTAATAATCCAAGAACAGGGTGAAGCTTGAGTTAGAAGTTTTGTTATTTGCCAAAAAATTGGGATTCAATGTAAACAGCGAGTCAGAAATAGCTGTGTGTTGCCACGAAAGCTTGACCGTATTGTAACTATAAAGCCCTGGTCTAAAATCCATTTTTGCCATCAAAAATGTTGACTTAGAACTGCTGTTGTCGTATATAATTTGCCTTTTGTTTTCCACTGAGGCATATTCTACAACAGCAAGGTCATTGTACCCTCCAGCTATGGTCAGGCTCTTTTTTTGCCCTTTGCCCACCCAAGGAATGCGATACCCTAAGGCCAACGCCTTCGATTTGCCAGCATAGCCAGCAATAGATGCTTGATGGCTTGAGCCAAATAGGTTGTTGTGGCTAGCAAACAAGCCCATGCTCAGTTGTGATAAGTCGACATCGCGTAGCCACTCGTTGAAATTAGGTGCATTCAACTTCATTACGGGGAAAACCCACCAGTAATGTCGTTCGGTAACATCAATGGTGATCTTATATTCCTTTCCCTGCACCTGCTCTAGGTACAAGTCGACTGTCATGAATATTTTGGTGTTTATGATGTTATCCCTACTGTAATTAAGACGAAGCCGCACCTCACTGGAATCTGAAACAACAAACCGCCGAAGAGAAGTCCGTAATTCCTTTCCTTGCTCAAAAACAGCCAAACTATCTCCCAGCCTAAAATCTAACTCTCTGGTGACGATGTTTTCCTTTGTTAGTTTGTTTCCCGTCACCACCACTTCCCTAATCACTATATGGGTGTGTTCGAAGGTTTCGGGCATGTGTACCTCGCCGTTTTTATTTTGAGAAAAAGCACTTGAAAAAGATACAATAAATAAAATGAGGCTTAAAAAGTGTTTTGTCATGAGGTTTAAAGTTTCCAATTTCACAAGAAAGATAAGAAAAAAATGATGCTTGTAATACTTTTTAAAATCTTAAGAAATAAGCTGTTCAGATTAGCTGATCCATCCATTGGCCATCTCATTTTGTAGATGCGCCCAATTCATATTGATAGGAAATGTTCATTCCCCACTTATACTTTTTTTTGACCTCTGGTGCTCCTCTGTTTCTGCTTTATAAAAACTGCAATTACGAATTAAATAAGTCCTCGTATATTTACTGCAATTGCGAATTAAATAATAAAGCTATGTGTACCAATAGCTTTGGGGTGTGCAACGTGAATTAAAACTGCTGAAATGAAAATAACCAAGTTAGGAGAGTTTGAAGAATTGGTCTTGCTAACGGTAGTGGTGCTGAAGGAAGAAGCCTACGGGGTAGCTATAAAGCAAGACTTAGAAGAGCGTCTGAATAATAGACTGAGTGTGGGTTCCATCCAATCTGCATTGAAGCGGATGGAAGAAAAAGGCTTGCTCACCTCAGAGTTTGGCGAGGCTACACAGAAGAGGGGAGGAAAGCGCAAGCGGATTTATTCGGCAACGCCTTATGCCCACAAAGTACTTATCGAGCTAAAAGAAGTTCGTGAAGAGCTTTGGTCGGCTATTCCTTCACTTGGTCTAAGTTTAAAAGCAATATGAAACCTATTGAAAATACTTCTCCACCCAAGTGGTGTTCCAAGTTGCTTCATTTCTTCCTCAACGAGCAATACCTAGAGGAAATAGAAGGAGATATGGAAGAGGTTTTTCAGGAAAACTTGGAGCTGTATTCAGCAAAAAAAGCCCGAAGGCTTTATGTCTTTGACTCTATAAAGTTGCTTCGGCCATCTCTCATCAAGAACTTTATTACTATTTATCAGCCAAACACTTACGGTATGTTTAAGAACAATATCAAGATTTCGTTACGTGTATTTCGAAGGAATAAAGCCTATGCGTTTATCAATATATTGGGGATGTCCACAGGGCTGGCTATTGCTTTGTTTATTATTATGTATGCAAAGTTTGAATTGAGTTATGAAAAATATAACCAACTGTCTGATAGACAATTGAGGCTTACTGTGGATATTCTGAACGGGGAGTCGCTAGTGGAGCAAGATTGTGAGACGTATCCACCTCTGGGCCCTAAGATGAAAGCAGAAATGCCCGAAGTGGAAGAGTTTACAAGAACCTATCACATGGACCATAATGCCCTGAAGGTGGGGGACAAAACTTTCCGTGAAGCAGATATGTATGCTGCTGATCCTTCTTTCTTCACCATGTTCAATTACCCGCTTTTGCACGGTAACCAGCGTGAGATTTTCAAGAAGCCATATGAAATGGTGTTGACGAAATCTATGGCGCTCAAACTGTTCAATAAGGTAGATGCAGTGGGCGAATCTTTGGAATGGGTGGAGGTGGAAGAGCCTTTTTTAGTGACGGGAATTGTAGACGATAGCCCGGCTACTACCCACCTCAAATTCAGTGCACTGATTTCTTACCCAACGATGATTGCAGCCTTTGGGGAAAGGGAAAACAATTGGAGTGGGAACAATACTTTTACCTATTTGCAACTGGAGGATGGAGTCTCTTTTGATGCATTTAACGAAAGCCTGATGGCGTTCAACAAGCGCTTGACCGAAGAGAAAATATTAGAAAGCGAGCGCTTTATTGCGCAGCCTGTTCGCGATATCCACCTTTACTCGGATAAATCTTTTGAGCCTGAGCCAAACGGGGATGCCACTTCGGTGTTTTTCCTTTTGGGTGTAGCTTTTTTAGTCATGGTGATCGCCATTGTCAATTATGTAAACTTGTCTACTTCAAAGTCGCTCGATAGGGCGAAGGAAGTGGGTGTAAGGAAGGTAATTGGCTCTTCCAAATCTCAGCTGAGGCAGCAGTTTTATACTGAATCGCTACTGGTCAATATTTTCTCGGGCATTTTTGCCGTGTTATTGTTATTTGCCTTCCGCTCTTATTTCTTAGAAGTAGCAGGTTTGCCCCTCGATTTGAATTTTATAGTTGATCCAGCTTTTTGGACGGTTCTAGCAGGTTTTATACTTGTGAGCAGCTTGCTGTCAGGTATTTTCCCCGCCTTTGTTCTTTCATCTTTCAAGCCAATTTCTGTAATGAAAGGAAAGTTTGGCGAATCGGGGAAAGGCTTGCTTATGAGGCGTGCATTGGTTGTTTTCCAGTTTTCGATTACCATATTCTTGCTTATCCAAACACTTACCGCCGAGGAGCAGCTCACGTTTATGAGGGAAAAAGACCTAGGCCTGAATATAGAACAAACGGTAGTTTTGAGAGAGCCCTTTGGCGAGAACGACCTAGAAAAGGCCAAAACGTTCCGCGAAGAAATATTGAATTATCCTCAGTTCCAGGCAATGACTATCTCTAGCTGTGTGCCTGGTTTGCCTTCTCATGAAATGAGTACTTCGACTGGAATCAATTTGGTGGAAGCTCTGGAGAAAAAGAACTTTAATTTTTACTTGTATTGGATTGATGAGCATTTTATTCCTACCATGGAGATGGAGTTGGTCGCTGGTAAAAACTTTTTGACAAATAGCCCCAACGAGGATATGGTATTGGTAAATGAGGAAGCCATTAAGCTTTGGGGGCTTTCCAATCCAGAAGAAGCAATAGGCAAAGAAATAATAGGAGGGTCAAAAAAGACAACCATAATGGGGGTGTTGAAAAACTTCCATCAGGCAAGTGCAAAATCTGAACATATTCCCATGATTTTCTTGTATAATGATGGATTTAGCCACATGTCGAGCATCAGAATAGCTTCGGGCGATATGAAAGAAAACGTGATGCTTATCAATGATGTTTACGAATCGGTGTTCCCAGGTAGTCCTTTTGATTTTTTCTTCTTGGACCAAGAATACGATAAGCAATACCGCGCCGATGAACGGTTTGGGGCAGTATTTGCCACGCTTACTGCTTTTGCAATCCTTATTGCCTGCCTCGGTTTGTTCGGCTTGGTGATGTTTACCGTAGCCAAGCGGACGAAGGAAATTGGAGTGAGAAAGGTGCTAGGAGCGGAGGTATGGCAAATCGTATTGTTGCTTTCCAAAGACTTCGTAGTGTTGGTGTTCATTTCCATGTTCATTGCTATTCCGCTTACCTATTTTATAGTGCAAAGCTGGTTGGACCGCTACGCTTTTCGCATCGACTTGGAAGCATGGATTTTTATGGTGCCGGCATTGGCAGTGCTGCTTATTTCGGTATTGACCATTGTAGGGAAGACCTTACAAATCTCGAGGGCAAATCCCATCAATTCTTTGCGGGATGAATAAGCTATCTTAAAAAAACATGATTATGAAAACTCGCTCTTTTGGGCGAGTTTTTTTGTTTCTGGCTTTCGCAGGATTTTTTTTCTACTTGAAATACAGAGCTTTAAGAATTAGTTGTAAAGCTTTATTTTTAAAGTAAGGAATCCTAACTACATTTGTATCATTAATTTAATCATTCAAACTAAAACTTATTTGAACATGTCAAAATCAGTATTTTATCACGCAGGTTGCCCCGTATGTGTTAGCGCAGAAGATGAAATTGTATCACTAATTGGCGAATCTCAAGTTGAAATCGTCCACTTGGGCGAAACCAAAAGCAGAATTGGTGAAGCAGAAAACGCTGGGGTAAAATCTGTACCAGCCTTGCTCACACCAAAAGGAAATGTGTTGCACATCAATTTTGGAGCTTCTTTAGCCGATGTGAAAGGGTAATACTTTTTTTATCCTAAAAAGTTAGGACTCCTTATTTGATAGGCCTATTTTTGCCCATGAGCTAAATCACTCATGGGCTTTTTTATGGAAAAAGATAGAAACGAAAAAATAGTAGCAGGGCTTGAGCGCATTTCAGAAGTGTTTAAAACATTGCTTTGGGAAAAAGCAAAGGCGCATGGCATCAGTCCCATCCAAATTCAATTACTACTTTTTGTGGCCAACCACAAACCCGAGCTATGCAGCGTGAGCCATTTGGCCAAAGAGTTTAACCTTACCAAGCCCACCATTAGCGATGCAGTGAAGATGTTGGTGAAAAAAGGTTTTCTGGAAAAAGATTTTTCCTCGGCAGATAGCCGGAGCTACACGCTTTTTGTCTCCCAGTCAGGCAAGGAGTTGCTTGACAAATTGGATAATTATTACCAGCCACTTTCTTCGGAGCTGAGCAAGCTAGGCAGTGAAGAATTGGGCAACTTATATAGCACACTCACCAAGCTGATTTATCAGCTAAATCGCAGTGGAATTATCCAAGTCCAGCGCACGTGTTATGGGTGCAGGTATTACGAAAAAAAATCGAAGGCTTCGTATTGCCATTTGCTCCAATCAGATTTAGAGGAGGAGGAAATCAGGCTCGATTGTCCCGAGTTTGAAGAGAAAATGTAGGTTTTTAAAAGTGTTTAAAATCAGTGGTTTATGAGTAGATGAAATATTTTTTTCAAGGTGGTGTGACTTTTTGTAAAAGCTGCGTATTTAGTTCAGGTTTATGCTTCTGTATGGGGCGACCTGTGAAAGAAAGATAGACTTTTGCCCTTAAAGCATCGGCTGTCAATTAAAGTTTATTTATTCAAAGAGTTCAGTGCTTTTTAACAAGACCATGAAAAAACACACCTTGGTATTTATTGTAGCAGGCTTCCTGTTGGGAGCTGCCCAAATGGCTCCAAAAACTGGCGTGCCAGCCAACGTTATGAAAGCTTTTAGCCAGGCTTTTGCAGGCGTAACCCCCTATCAGTGGGATATGAATGCTACTGCATTTTATGCTTATTTTGAAGTGGAAGGAGCTTACCAGTATTGCAGGTTAGATGCAACAGGAAAGATAACTGACACGGGTAAGTTCATTGGCGAAGACGAGCTTCCTGAAGACTTGCTTGAGAAAATGACTGGCAAAGTAGCTGATGCAGAAATTTCTGAGCACTATGTAGTAAGTACTGCCAAAGGCAAGCAATACCTTTTCGTGTATGATGACGGTGTAAGCAAAAACTTGATCTTGGCCTCAGCCAAAGGAGAGGTTGTTCGCAAAGATCAATTTACCATCTTTGAAGATGAGGGAATAGAAGAAGAAGTGGAAGATGGCGATAGCAAAGACGAAGAGGATTGGAAGTAGGTAATTATTTGTAATAAGTTCTAAATATGAAAAGGGACAGCCACAGTTTTGTGGCTGTTTTTTTGTGGGTAAAGGACAAAAAAAGGGTCTTGAATTAACTTCAAGACCTTATTAAATATCGGTAAGACCGATTGGTAGAGTTGAAACCTATTTTCTATACTTCAGTCCCAATCGTTTTGAGAGTTTTTCCTCATCTTTTTGGGGCGGATAGTGTAATCCTCTTCCCATTCATCGGCATAATCAGCGTATTTGTTATCATCGACATCATCGCTGTAACCAGACTTCTCGTCATCAAATTCATCATAGGTATCGTTAGCGTCGTACCCGTAGTCGTTTTCGAATTCTTCGTTGGAATCCATTGAAAAGAAGTTTTCGCTATTCTTTTTCATGACTAAAACATTAAAACAGGTTTAAGATAGATAAAATTGGTTTTTACCCATAATACGCAAGTTTTAGATGGAAGTCACATCCCCAAGATTAAAAAATCATAAACTTTTTCGGTGCAATTTGGTCACCTTTTCCTTCGCTCTTTTTATCCGCATTTTCACAGCGCTTTCGCTCAGGCCAGTTGTCTTTTGAATTTCTTTTATAGAAAGGTCTTCATTGTATTTGAGAAGCAGCAAAAGCTTGTCTTCTGGAGGGATTTGTTCCAGTAATTGTTCCAAAATTTCAATGCCCAAATCGTCACTTACTTCCTTATCTAGCTCAGAAAGCTCTTCTACCGAATCGGAAAGGGTTTCGGTAAGCTGCTCGTTGAGTTTGCTCTTGTTTTTGCGTAGGAAGTCTATGCAGGTATGATGCACAATCGTATTGAACCAAGGGGCAAACCTGTTTTCTGGATGGAATTTGGCTAAGTTGATGTACAGTTTTATAAAGATTTCTTGTACCAAGTCTTTGGCGTTGTCTTCGTCTTTCACAAACTCTCTGCACCGAATAAAAACTTTTTTCTCGTAGCGCTCAGTGATTTTGGCAAACAGCGAAGGGCTAAACTCTTGCTGTAGGCTTGCCATTAAATATTCATCCGATTGAATTTCTTCAGCCATAATTGCTTTTGGTTTGTACGATAAAGCTAGTAAAAAATGCTCTTCTTTCTCTATTTGAATTTAAACGAAAGGTTATCAAGATCAATATTTTGATGGAATTGACGAATTGGTTCGTAGATAAAATCTATCCATCTGCTGAGTTGAAGCATGGCTCTGTTGAATGCTTTTTACACATACTGCCCTTAAAAGTACTTTAGTGAAAGAGTTTGAAAAAAGGCTCTAGAAAAAGTTAATTATTAATCAATAAAAAATAAAAAAAGTATGAAAACAGCATTCAAGAAATATATCAGCCACAGCATTATCATCTTGTCTATTTTGCTAATGGGGAGTTTGGTTCAGGCACAGCCTCAGGGTCAGGGGCGACCAGCAGGACCTCCGCCAATTCCTAATGCAAAACAAATCAAAAAAATGGTTGCAGACCTTTCAACAGAGCTTTCGCTCAATGATCAGCAAGAAACTCAAATTTCTGAGTTGTACACTGCCCATTTTGAGCAAGTTGAAGAGGTAATGGAAGGGAGCGATAGAGATGCCCAGCGTAAGGAAATGGACTCGCTAAAGAAAGCCTTTGACGAAGAGGTGAATGCCTTACTTACCGATGAGCAGCAAACTTTATACGCCGCCTATCAGAAAAAAAATGATCAGAGGAAAGGTGGACGAGGGCCACGTAACCGCTAGAGCTTATACCTCGATTTAGAGGAGAGCCACTTTAAAGTTTTAGTAAGATGCAAAACATAGGATAAATGGATTCGATTAACAAAAAATTTAAGCCGCTAAGGGGCATAAGCGTATTTATTGCAGTTTTTCTATTTACAATACCTTTCACAAGTTGCTCAGATACTGAAGTAGATCCGGAGGATGATAGTGAAACAGTAATAATAGATGATACTGAGTTCACTCCTACCGATTGGACAGATGCTACGCATAGTAAAGGAGCTGATCCTAATTTTGATATTGTATTTGATAATTCGGAAGTTCAGCGCCTTGATATCGTAATTACTGAAAGCCGTTGGCAAACAATGCTCAATAACATGACGAGCTTGTATGGTACTTTTGGTCAGATGAGAGGTGGTGGAGGTTCTTTTAGCGATGAAGATCCTGTATTTGTTCCAGCCGAAGTGTTCCACGATGGTAAAGAATGGTACCGGGTAGGGGTAAGGTTTAAAGGGAACTCTAGCCTCCAAAGTAGCTGGCAGGCAGGAATATTAAAGCTTTCGTTCAAGTTGGATTTTGATGAGTTTGAAGATGATTATCCGCAAATAGATAACCAACGGTTTTACGGATTCAAAAAGCTAAGCCTTAAAAATAATTACGATGATCCATCTATGTTGAGGGAAAAGGTTGCTGCCGAGGTGTTTGCCAATGCAGGGCTGGCGGTATCGAACACGGCATTTTATGCAGTGTATGTAGATCATGGAGATGGACCGATATATTTTGGAGTGTACACCATGGTAGAAGAAGTAGACGATACGGTGATAGATACGCAGTTTTCGAGCGATGAAGGGAATTTATATA
The DNA here is from genome assembly GCA_034044135.1 of Flammeovirgaceae bacterium SG7u.111. Classification (NCBI taxonomy): domain Bacteria; kingdom Pseudomonadati; phylum Bacteroidota; class Cytophagia; order Cytophagales; family Flammeovirgaceae; species Flammeovirgaceae bacterium SG7u.111. The sequence goes on from CP139021.1 coordinate 1,750,133, forward strand.
AGCCAGATGGCTCTGGGGCGAGTTTCGCAAACGGGACATTCGATGAGTCTGAATTTGTAAAGAAAACCAATGAAGACGACTCCGATTGGTCAGATATTCAGGCATTGTTTTCCGCATTGCACGATGGTTCTAGAACTACCGACCCAGCTACTTGGAGGGCAGGATTGGAAGAGGTATTTGATACGGATGTATTCTTAAAGTACTTGGCAGTGAATACGGTGATCCAAAACTGGGATACCTATGGGGTAATGACTCATAATTATTATCTGTATAACAATCCTGATAATGGGAAGCTAACATGGGTGCCTTGGGATAATAACGAAGCCTTGCAAGATGGAAAACAGGGAGGATCTCTTGCATTAAATTTCTCGGGTTTGCAGTCGCAAAGCTGGCCGCTGATAGGTTATTTATATGCCGATGAAGTGTATAAGGCTAAGTATGATGCTTATGTGAAAGAAACAGTAGAAGGAGCTTTTGAACCGAATGCGATGGAAGCGCTTTATACCAAATATGCTGCGTTGGTAGAGTCTTATGCTGAATTGGAGACTTCTGGTTATACTTTTCTCTATTATTCCGGTGAATTTCAATCTGCTATTACTGAGTTGAAACAGCATGTTAATAGCCGTACTTCAGCGGTGAATAGCTACCTCCAATAAGGCACAGGACAAATGCCCTTACTACAGAACCTACTTGCTAGGGAAGATCAATTGAAATGAACCTTTAATAAACAAACTACAAGCAAATGGATATAGTTGGGTTTCAATCTATTGAATTGGATATGGGGCGGGTCAAGTTTTTGAACCGAGTGGAAAAGAAATACTGGTTTCATTACTCCCAATTACCACAGTTGTTTGAGGTTATTCATCAAGATTATTTCTTGCTGCAAGTAGGTAAGGAGCAAAATCTGAAGTATACAAGCACGTATTTCGATACTCCAGAAGACACTATGTACATCGACCATCATAATGGTAGGCTAAACAGGTATGAAATCAGACGGAGAGATTATACCTTCTCTGGAGATAGCTACTTGGAGGTAAAGGTTAAAAACAACAAGGGTAAAACGAAGAAAAAGCGCTTGCTTACTGCTACCCAAAGTCTCCACTTAGATGCTCGTGAAAGTACCTTTTTAGCTAAGTATTCACCATTTAGCAGTTCAGATTTAAGAGCGAGTCTTGTAAACGAATTCTCCCGTTTTACCTTGGTCAACAAAAATTTTAGAGAAACCTGTAACATAGATTTTAATATTCGATACGGTGTTCCCCAAAAGTCAGTAAGCTTAGATGGCTTGGTGGTGTTGGAAATAAAATCTGAGGCAAACTCTCCGATCTCGTCGCTTGCCAGAGCTTTGCGGGAAAGTCGGATAAAAGAGGCTGGCTTCAGCAAATACAGTGTAGGTCGATCGCTCACTAGCACTCACTTAAAAAGGAACAGGTTCAAGCCACAGATCAGGAGAATAGAGAAAATGCTTGAGCCTTCAAACAAACTTTACAACGTGTGATATGACCAACTTAACTTCAATAGCAACAACTTTTATTGAGGGCAGCAGCGGCAACCAATTGCCAATGTTGCTTGCAATAACTGGGTGGGAAAAGCATTTTAAGTTTTTGGGAATCAAGCTGATTGATGTGGCTGACTTTGCCGAATTGATGGCAAGGTTTTCTTTCAATACATTCCTTATTTTTATTATTATACACTTTATATATGCTAAAAATAGCAGGAGGAAAGACTTTTACTTTAGCTACCTCGCTATCGGCGTAATCGTTTTTCTTCTGTGTTTCTTGCTCAACAATGTAAAACTTGAGCTAGGTTTTGCCCTAGGGCTTTTTGCCATCTTTGGCATCATCAGATACCGTACCGATGCTATTCCCATCAAAGAGATGACCTATCTTTTTATCATCATAGGCATTTCGGTCATGAATGCACTTGCCAATGCTAAAGTGAGTTATGCGGAACTGATCTTCACTAATTCGGCGGTCTTTATTGGCTTATGGTTTCTCGAAAAACACCTGATGCTGAAGCAAGAAGATTCTATTAAACTGATTTATGAGAAGATAGAAAACATACACACCGACAACGACCAGCTTTTGCTCGAAGATTTGAAAGCTCGTACGGGAATAGACATAAAACGCTATAAAATAAGCAAGATAGATTTCTTGCGAGATGTAGCAGAAATCACTCTTTATTTTAATGTAAACGGTCATTCGACCCATTAACCCTCTGCTGATATGAATAAGAATATTGTGAAATATAGCCTGCCTTTTTTATTGATAATGTTGCTGAACTTTGTGGCAAGTGCTCAGGAAACTGAAGTAAATACCCAAATCCGAACATCACTAGAACTTAGTTATAAGCCTGTAAAAAAGTTGAAGCTTAGCCTAAAACCCGAGTTACGCTATGATGAAAATATGACAGTTGATGAATACCTAATGGAGGCTGAAATTGCGTATAAACTATGGAAGTTTATCTCAGTTGGAGGTACTTACCGATTTGTGGGAAATGTTCGTGACAACAAAGATACCGAGTATCTCAATCGCTTTGCATTGAACACTACTTTCAAAAAGAAAATCGATAGGTTTAGCACTTCTTTTAGGTTGCAATACACAGACTTTGCCGATGATGAAGAAAGCGATAAAGAATATTTACGTTATAAAGCTTCGCTGAAATATGATATCCGTAATGTGAAAATCACGCCAATAGTAGCAGTAGAAGCTTTCCAAACACTCGACGGAGGGGGCTTGCACAAGATGCGCTATACCTTTGGTTTTGATTACAAGCTTTTCAAAAAGAATTTCATAGGTATAAGCTATAAGCTCGACGATTTTAATTCGGAGGAGAAAGTAAGGCATATTCTTAGCTTTGGGTATAAGCTCGGATTTTGATTATTGCCTTTTAAAAAAAGCTTTTTTTCAGAATAAGCTATATACTTGTTTGATTTTAACGACTTTGATTCCCTTAATGAAGCTGTTTGGGAATTTCAAAGGAATACTACAAAACAGTTTCAAAAAAACGGAGAAATTTATATTTTGAATTGTACAGGATTCCATGGGCTTTTTAAAAAAAAACAGACTGGCATTTATCGAATTAGTGATTATTATATTCGTGTGGTTTTTGCTATTAGTTGTTCCCGTACTCTTTGGCGATTTTCAAGATGATGTCAATTGGGGGCATATTTTAAAACAGTGGAAAGAATACTCCTTGTTGTTTGTCGCTTTTTTGATCAACCATCTGCTGCTGTTGCCCTTCTTGTTTTTCAAAGGAAAGCGGATTGCCTATTTTGGTAGTGCCGTAGTCCTAATAATTATGTTATTTGGATCCATGTACCTAAACTATGAGCAGGTTCCCAAGCCGCCCTATCTAAGGCGAAGTGGGGAGAGAATAGAGCGAAACATGGAAAGGCCGCCTAACGAGCGAAATATAGAAAGGGAAAGATCTCCAAGCGAGCGAAATATGGAAAGAGAAAGACCTTCAAGCGAGCGAGGCAGATCCAAAGGACCTATGCCCCCCATGCGAGGTGCTATTCCTCCTTATGCAAACCTTTTGATTCTTTCCATTCTGATAATTGGTTTTGATACGGGTTTGAGCATCTCCATAAAATGGGTAAAATCGGAACAAGAAAGGGTAGAGCTCGAAAAAGAAAGCACTGAAAACAAGTTGGCTTTTCTGAAGAACCAAGTTAGTCCTCATTTTTTCATGAATACCCTGAACAACATACATGCGTTGGTCGATATCAACTCGGAAGAAGCCAAAGAATCTATCATAAAATTATCTCGGCTGATGGGCTATTTGCTGTATGAGTCCCAAACGGATCTTATTCCGCTCCAAAAAGAAATTCAGTTTATAAATAGCTACGTTGAGCTGATGAAACTTCGCTTTACCGACCAAGTAAGCGTGGATTTGCTCATGCCACAAGCGGAATCATCCGTTTCTATTCCCCCGTTGCTGTTTATCTCGTTTATTGAAAATGCGTTTAAATATGGAATAAGTTATCAGAATCCTTCTTATGTTCGTATAATATTCAAGTTAGAAAAAGAAAGGCTTTACTTCGAAATTGAAAACTCGGTACATGGGGAAAGAGAGAAGCAGAAGAATTCGGGTTTAGGGATAGAAAACACCCAAAAGAGACTGGAGTTAATTTATGGAAGTGGCTTTGACCTTAAGCTAGACGATGCGCCTAGTTCTTTTAATGTAAAACTAAATATACCGGTGTGATAAACTGTATTGCAATAGACGACGAGCCATTGGCATTGAGGCAAATAGCTTCATATGTTAAAAAAACGCCGTATTTGAACTTGGTTGGAGAATTTTCAAACGCCATTAACGCTCTGGAGTTTTTGCAATCGAATCAGGTAGAATTGATGTTTGTGGACATAAATATGCCCGATTTGAGCGGGATGGATTTTGTAAAATCCTTGCTTAATCCTCCAAAGGTGATATTCACTACGGCCTATAGTGAATATGCTCTTGAGGGCTACAAAGTAGATGCGGTAGATTACTTGTTAAAGCCTATTAGCTATACCGATTTTTTGACTGCTGCGGGCAAGGCAAACCAGCGATTGGCGCCAAAGGAAGAAGTTAGCAGCGAGGTTCGGCATACGGACGAATTCCTCTTTATCAAGTCCGAATACAAAATTATACGCATAAACCTCAACGATATTAAATATGTGGAGGGGATGCGCGAATACATTCGGATTGCTTTAGAAAATCAGCAACCGATCATGACACTTATGAGTATGAAAAAAATGGAGGAACATTTGCCCGAAAATAGTTTTATGCGCGTACACCGCTCATTTATAGTCAATTTGAATAAAATAACTACTCTAGAGCGTAATAGGATTGTCTTTGACAATACGGTATATATACCCATAAGCGAGCAGTACAAGGCTAAATTCCAGACATATTTGGACAATAATTTTCTGAAATAATGGTGGGTAAGCAGTATTATTGAATCATAGAAAAACCACTTCCCTAGTAATTTTTCTTCTTCTCTCCATAAAGATTGAGCAAAGACTAGATTTTTTCCCAATTTTGCAGGATAACTATTCCATTAAAATTGATTTAAATGCTGTCGATCCAAAATCTCTCTTTCCATTACGGAAGCCGCGCGCTCTACGATGAGGCCTCCCTACATATCAAACCCAAAACCAGAACTGCCCTCATAGGCATGAACGGGACTGGAAAATCGACGCTTCTTAAGCTAATAAACGGTGACTTGACTCCTGATGGTGGTCTTATAAGCAAACGAAACGATTGTTCTATTGGGTTCCTCAACCAAGATTTACTTTCCTTTGAAAGTGAAGAAAGTATTTTGCACGTGGCCATGCAAGCTTTTGAAAGACAATTGTATTTGCAAAAGCAGATAGAAGAGATTTTGGTGAAGATGGAAACTGACCATAGCGAAGAGATTATCAATAAATTGGCGAAGCTTCAAGATGAGTTCGAGACTTTGGAAGGGTATTCTATCCAAGCCAAGGCAGAGGAAATTTTGGAAGGTTTGGGCTTTGAAACCGATGCTCTTTCTAGACCACTCAAAAACTTTTCGGGAGGTTGGCGAATGCGGGTAATGCTAGCCAAACTCCTGCTCCAAAAGCCAGGTTTGCTCATGCTCGATGAACCTACCAACCACTTGGACATGCCTTCTATCCAATGGCTGGAAAACTATTTGGAAAGCTACGAGGGTGCGGTGATCATCGTATCTCACGATAGGGCTTTTTTGGATAGGGCGGCGAACAATACGGTAGAAGTAATTAGCGGAAAGCTGATCCAATATTCGGGGAATTATTCTTTTTACCTAGAAGAAAAAGAGCTGAGGAACGAAGTGCAGCGAAATGCTTTCAAGAATCAGCAACAAAAAATAAAGCAGACAGAACGCTTTGTGGAGCGTTTTAAGTCGAAAGCTACAAAGGCTTCCCAAGCCCAGTCGAGGGTGAAAATGCTCGAAAAAATGGATAGGGTAGAGGAAGTAGTAGATGATAATGTGCAGCTCAATATCAAATTCACGTTCAAGCAGCAACCAGGAAAAATCATTACTACGCTCAAAAATGCAAGCAAGTCGTATGGCGATTTGAAGATTTTGAAAAATACCAATGCACAGATTATGCGGGGCGATAAAATTGCCTTCATTGGGGCAAACGGTAAGGGGAAATCGACCGTGTTGAGAATGATTGCTGGCACAGAATCTTTCGATGGCATAAGAGAACCAGGGCACAACGTGATTCCTTCTTTTTATGCTCAACACCAACTGGAAGCCCTTCATCTCGAAAACGAGATTTTGCAAGAGCTGAAAGAATCGGGGGCGGAAAAAACCGAGCTGGAGCTGAGGAGTATCTTGGGTTGTTTCCTTTTCCGAGGAGATGATGTGTTTAAGAAAATCAAAGTCCTTTCAGGAGGAGAAAAGTCGAGGGTGGCTCTTTCCAAGACCCTTATTTCCCAAGCCAATTTCCTCTTGCTTGATGAGCCTACCAACCACCTCGATATGCAGTCGGTGAATATATTGGTGCAGGCTATCCAAGGCTATGACGGAACGTGTATCACAGTTTCTCACGACAGGCACTTCGTGTCGCAAATAGCCAACAAGATTTGGTATATAGAAGACATGCAAGTGAAGGAATATCCGGGTACATACGATGAATTTAATACTTGGATGGCAGAGAGGGACGAACAAAAAGAGCTTGCCAAGTTGGTTGCCCAAAAAGAGGTAAAGAGCAACAAGAAAGACAAGAAAAATAGCTGGAAAACGGACGATGCCACTGCCAAAGAGCTTAAAAAACTGAAGAGAGAACTTTCCGCTGTGGAAGACAGAATAATGAAGTTGGAAGAGAAGAAGGAAGCTTTTGAAGAAGAAATGGCGAAGCCTGAAGTTTTTGCCGAACCTTTCAAACTTGCTGAAGCTACTGAAAAGTATGAAAGGGTAAAAGCAGAGTTGGAAAAGGTGAACGAAGAATGGGAAGAGCTGGCGGAAAAAGTTGATGAACTGGAAGGCTAGTTTAATCAATGGCACTTTATTACAGCGTAATGGTTTTTATCTATGCCATTTTAGATTAGAACTAAGTGTTTGATTTAATCAGAATGCTTCGGTCAGATATCTAGTACATATTTTTTGTGTATATTGTGTTCTTAGTTTATTTGACAACTGATGTTTGTTGATACTTACACTGTAAAGGGAGGCTTGCCAATGAAACCAATTAATAGTAATTCTTGGCGAAGAATAGTGGTATTTTTGAACTTGTGCTTGTGCTTACCAGTACAAGCACAAGTTCAAAATAGACTGCGATTTGAACATTATTCTACCAAGCAAGGTCTTACTCAAAATACAATTACCTCCATTTTACAAGACCACCAGGGTTTCCTGTGGATAGGAACTGTGGATGGCCTCAACCGTTTTGATGGAGACCATTTCCAGCAATTTACCAAAGTAGTAGGTGACTCAACTACCCTAGGTAACAATGTAATATTAGCTATTTTTGAGGATAGTCAGCAGCATCTAATGGTTGGGACTTCAGATGCGTTATACGTTTTTGACAGGATCAACGAGCATTTTTCCAAGTACCAAATAGGTTCGGGCGGCAAGGTGTTGAGCATTGCGGAGTTGGATGGGGAAGTGTGGGTGGGCGCATCTCAAGGTTTATATTTGTTTGATGTTAATTCAGGAACTTTTCATCGTAAGAGAATTCCAAAAAACTATATTGGTGAAGATCAACCAGACACGAAAATAGCTCATGGAGAATTATTAACGGCTGGGAAAAACAGTATAAGTGTGGTCTGCCCAGATGTGGAAAGAAAAGGTATTTGGTTAGGGACTGGTGCAAATGGTTTTCTTTTTTACAATCCTCAATCAGATATCTTCACCCAACATCCTTTTGGTAATGATGCTTTGGGAAATATAGGAGGGGAAATTGTTTTCGATATCAAACTAGACAAGGAAGGGAGGCTTTGGGTTGCTACAGAAAAAGGATTGGTTTTCTATTCGCCAACTGAGTGTACTTGGCAGGTTTTTGACGAAAAGAGTGGTCATTTATCTTCTAATCTGATCTATTCTTTATATATAGATTCAGAAGGGGTTTTGTGGGCTGGAACTGGCGGCGAAGGATTGTTTAGGTATGACGTAAGCAGCAATTCTTTTATCCAATTTAAAAAGGATGTATCCGAAATATCTAGTTTGAGCGGCAATGATATTTATGGTATATATGAAACAAAAGAAGGCGTACATTGGGTGGGGACGTATAACGGAGGTCTCGACAAATACGATCCATCTTCCCACAAGTTCCTTCACTTTGTAAGCTTATTTGAGGAGGGAAATTCGCTAAGTAGTAATGTGCTAAGGAAAATTTACGAAGAAGGAAATTTTCTTTGGGTAGCAACGGTAGATGCAGGGCTGAATAGGGTAAATCAGAAAACAGGAGAGGTGATTACTTTTTTTGATGGGAAAAATGGTTCCGAAAAACTTAATATTAATGCCGTCACGAGTGATCTTGAAGGGAATATATGGGCGGGTAGTGCTGTTTCAGGCTTGTATAAGATTGAAATAACAGAGATGGTGGGTAAGGAACGGTTTGAAATCACTCATTTTGAGGGGATGCTTGGGGCGAAAGATAAGCTGGGAAGCAATGAATTGATGGATTTGAAAACGGATAGTAAAGGAATGGTTTGGTGTGCCACTTACGGAGGGCTTTGTAGGTTGAATCCTCGTACTGAAGAGTTTGAAAATTTCATTCCTAACAATAAAGAAATAGATAGTTTTCCAAATTACTTACGCACGCTCTGCTTAGACGAAGATAGCCTTGTGTGGGCTGGCACATACAATGGCGGTCTTTTGAAGTTTGATATTTCTACCCAGCAGTTTATTACTTACCAAAGTGATCAGGGCGATGTGAATTCACTATCTTCCAATATTATAAATACCCTTCATTTGGATGAAGATGGGGTACTTTGGATAGGTACATCTGAAGGTGGTCTTAATAAATTAAACCCTAGAACAGGTGAATTTCGGTATTATACGCGGAGACAGGGTCTTGCCAATAATTATATCTATGGGATTTTGGAAGATGATCACCAGCATCTTTGGATAAGTACGAACAAGGGTATTTCCCGCTTCAATAAGGAAGATGAGTCTTTTGTGAACTTCGATGAAAAAGATGGACTACAGAGTAATGAGTTTAACATCGCTTCTTATTTTAAAAACAAGAATGGGATAATGTACTTTGGTGGAGTTAATGGCTATAACAAGTTTCACCCAGACAGTGTTTCTCTTAATAAAAAGGCTCCGGATATAGCTTTTACAGGTTTAAAAATATTGAATAAAGAAGTTCCTATTGGTACTGGGGTGATCGATAAAAGTATCATAGAGAGTCCTCATGTGTATTTGAATTACACAGATTATATGTTTTCCCTGAATTTATCCGCATTATATTATAGCAATTCAGAAGAATGTGAGCTTGCTTACATGCTTGAGGGCTTTGACCAAGCTTGGATCAATATTGGTAAAAATAGGACGGTGACCTTTACCAACCTCAATCCAGGCGATTATACCCTAAAGGTGAAATCGGCTAATAGCGATGGGATATGGAACGAAGCGGGCTTGAGCTTACCAATTACTATTGTGCCCCCATGGTGGAAAACCACTATGTTTAAAGTACTTCTTCCCTTCTTTTTGGCATTTCTGCTTTTTAGCATTATTTATTTGAGGGTGAATTTGCTGAAAAAGCAAAAAATAAACCTAGAGAAAGAGGTGATGAAGAGGAATAGTGAAATTTTAAAAAAAAATAAAAAAATCACAATCCAAAATAAAGAGCTTCAAGCTATTCAAAAAGAATTACAGACGCAATCGGAGGAACTCCAAGCCCAGCAGGAGGAATTAAAGTTGCAAAATGATGAATTGATCGCGATCCTTGGGAAACTCAAACAGACGCAGAGCCAACTAGTACACTCAGAAAAGATGGCTTCTTTGGGCTTGCTTACTGCGGGTATTGCACATGAGATTAACAATCCCATCAATTTCATAAAATCAGGAATTGTTGGATTAGAGCCAATAATCCAAAATATTTCCATGCTCCTTGAAAAATACCGAAGCATCAGCAAAGAGAATTTTGATGCTAAGATGGAAGAGATAGAAATCCTTAATAGTGAGCTAAAAATGGATAAAATGTTAGATATGGCTAAAAAGGTCACTAAAAACATTGTAACTGGAGCCAATAGAACTGCCGATATTGTAAAAAGTTTACGGACTTTTTCAAGGATTGATTCGGAAAAACTAGAGATGTACGATGTGCGACAAGGCTTGGAAGTGACGCTTATGCTTATTGACCATTTGGTGAAAGATAAAATTCAAGTTATTAAGTTTTACGAGCTAGTTCCTGAAGTAGAATGCACTTCTAGTAAAATCAATCAAGTATTTATGAACTTGTTGGTAAATGCCGCACAGGCTACCGAAGACAAGTCTAATGGTGAGATTATTATTACGGTGAGGAAAGTCAATAAGTTTGTGGAGATTTGTATTAAAGATAATGGTTCTGGGATGCCTGAGGAGGTCAAATACAAAATGTTTGATCCCTTTTTTACAACCAAAGAAGTAGGTAAGGGCACAGGATTGGGGCTTTCGATAGTGAAGGGTATTATAGATGATCATAAAGGCGAAGTGGAAGTACATAGTCTGTTGGGAGAAGGAACGGAAATAGTTGTTAAGTTGCCCATCAGCCAAAATTCCTATTCCTGATAAAAAAATTTCCTGCCGACTAAAAAAGTCGACTTACCAGTAAAGGTTGGATTTGTACTGAAAGGATAGGAAAAATAATTTTCAATTGGATTAAGGGTGTCTCAAAAATAAGCTGTCTTCTAGCCACAACATTGCTAGTAGTCAAATTTAAAATAAAAAAACATGAGACAGTTTCTTATTATCACTATTATCATACTAACCAAGTTTGCAAATGTACAAGCTCAAACTTCCAAAGTTGAGTACAAAACCATTACGACTGTGGAGTCGATAATTCCTGCCGGTGGCGGTCGATCACGTATGATCGAAAGTATAGATGAGGTGGATGTAGATAATTTTACTACTGAAAGAACGGATGGCAAAAAGAGTATGCAGGGGAACATTAGCCGAAGCGATGCAAAAATTGACAGGTTTGCCGAAACCAAGATGTTGAACTTTTATAGTTTGACGGGCTTGAACTTTCAAAATATTGCTTCAAACGATGCTATGATTTCTTCTAAGCTCAGCGATATGGCAGAAGCTGGTTGGGAACTAATGTTTGTGACCAGTGGGGTGGAAAGTGATGCTGGGGAAAAAGATATGTATGGCGTGTTTATTACCCGATTTATCTTTAAAAGAGTTATTCAGTTATAACTTGAATGCCCTCGCAAGCTGATGGCGCAGGAATGTATTTCTGTGTCATTTTTTATTTTAAATGGTTTTTTAGTTAATCGTTTGCCACATGGCTTCCTTTGTTTGTCTTCCAAGGGTTGCCGAAACTTTGTTCGAGATTTTTAGCATTCTACTTTTGGCTGAGTGGATCTTTTTCGACCTTTGGCAAAGAAATTTTGGGCTAGCCTGACTTGCCTATACATTTAATAAAATAAGAGAGAGATTTTGGAAAGACAAGAAGCGACGAAATTTGTGGGGATCATTCCCGCCCGGTATGGATCTACCCGCCTCGACGGCAAACCTTTGCGAATGATTCATGGGAAATCGATGATCCAACGTGTGTATGAGCAGGCCTCGAAAGCCTTGGAACACGTGTTTGTGGCCACAGACGATGAGCGGATTATCCGTGAGGTGGAAAGTTTTGGTGGCAATGCGATCATGACTTCTGCCACTCATAATACGGGTACAAACCGCTGTATGGAAGCAGCCGAGATTATCCGCAGCGAGAAGAATATCGATTTTGAGGTGGTGATAAATGTACAAGGAGACGAGCCAATGCTAGAGCCAGACCAAGTGCGGGATATCATGGCTTGTTTTGAAGGAGGTTCGCCCGAAATGGCCACCTTGGTGATTTCCGTTTCACATACAGAAGACCTTTTTAACCAAAGTGAAGTGTTTGTAACCTATGACAATGATGGATATGCACTTTATTTTAGCAGAGCTACTATTCCCTACTTAAGGGATATCCCAAAAGAAGAATGGCTGAAACATGCAACGTTTTACAAGCACTTGGGCATGTATGCTTATACATTCGATGCCCTGAAAGACTTTGCTGCCATGAAACAAACTGATTTGGAGAAAAAGGAATCGCTGGAGCAGCTTAGATGGTTGGAAAATGGTAGAAAGATGAAAATAGGAATCACCGAGCATGATAGCATTCCGGTAGATACAAAAGAGGACCTGGAAAGGGTTATTGGTATCATCAAAGAGCGGGAAGGTTGATTTATGTTGCTAAAGGAAAGTTTTTTTGCATAAAAACGTACCTTTGCAGCCATCTGGACAAAAGCGACACTTGCTAAGTCAGACCAATACGTATAATAGACACAAATTTATTTTTCAATGGAAAAAAAGATAGTCAAAGTTGGAGATATTTCATGTGGTGCCGATGAGTTGTTTTTAATCTCAGGTCCCTGCGTGATAGAGGAAGAGTCGATCATGATGAAAACAGCGGAAGCGATCAAAGAAGTGACCGAAAAACTGAACATTCCTGTGATCTACAAAGCGTCTTTCACAAAAGACAACAGAAGCTCACTTTCTTACTATAGAGGGCCAGGCTTGGAAGAAGGCTTGCGCATTCTTCAAAAAGTAAAAGATGAGTTTGGTTTTCCCATCATTTCCGATATTCATTACCCTTCTCAGGCTGCACCTGCGGGTGAAGTTTTGGATGTAATCCAAATACCTGCCTACTTGTGTATGCAGTCTGAATTGTTGACTGCTGCTGCAAAAACTGGCAAGGTGATCAACATCAAACACGGTCAGTTCCTTGCTCCTGAGAACATGATAAAGCCAACCATGAAAGTGGTAGACAGTGGCAACGATCAGGTGATCTTAACAGAGCGTGGTTACACATTTGGTTACAACGACCTTATAGTTGACCCAAGAAGTTTCTACCACATGAACCAAACGGGCTATCCTGTTGTATTTGACATCACGCACTCTATCAGGAAATACGGCATCCCAAGTGCCGATCCTAAAGGTGGTAACCGTGAGTTTTTGCCAACTATCGCTCGCTCAGGTGTAGCGGCTGGGGTAGATGGAATCTTTGTAGAAGCTCACCCTGAGCCGGCAAAAGCGCTTTGCGATGCAGCTAGCCAGTTGCCTTTGACAGAGCTAGAAGAGTTCTTGAAGCCTTTGTTGGAAATCCACAACGTAACAAGGAAGTACACAAAGTAAACCTTTGTTCAGTTTAGACTTTAATCTTATCAATAAGTACGAAAACATATCTTTAAAAAATTATGGAATTATATCTTGATTCGGCTGATCTTAACGAAATAGAAGAAGCGTTCAAACTTGGCTACTTGGCCGGGCTTACCACTACCCCTACATTCATGCACCGTCACGGTGTAACTGATATCGATGGCATGATTTTGAAATTGGCTGATATGGTGCCAATTCTTCAAGTTGAAGCCTTGGGCAAAACGGCTGACGAAATCGTAGCTGAAGCTGAAAGATTGGTGAGCATTGGATGTGACCCTAAGAAAACCGTTTTCAAAATTCCTATTTCTATCGAAGGAACAATGGCTTGTAAGCGATTGATCGATAAGGGAATGATGGTAAATATTCACTTGGTTTATACTTTGCAACAAGCGTACATGGCAATGGCTGCTGGTGCAACGTATGTTTGCCCATTGGTTGGTCGTTTGCAAGACCAAGGCCACGATGCACTTGAGCTAGTTGAGCAGTGCGTAGAGGCAGTGAACTACTACGGTTACAACACCAAAATCATGTTCTCTTCAGTGCGTTACCCTGAGCACATCAGAAATGCAATGAAAGTTGGTGTTCACACCATCACTGTGCCTTGGAAAGTAATGAAGATGTTGACTGAAAACAACTTTACCAAATTGGGTACTGATCAGTTCTTTGAACATACCCGCCTTATGACTGTAAAGGTGAAAGATGCGATAAGTGATGTGAACCCAGTGGTTAGCAAAGAAACTTCTATCACTGAAGCGTTGGTGAAAATGACCGAGTACGGATTCGGTTGTGTAACTGTATTGGATGGCGATAAAGCAATTGGTGTATTTACCGATGGCCAGCTTCGTAGGTTGATCCAAGAAGGTGGCGAAGGCGCTATCAGCAAAACATTGGGCGATTTGGAATACAGAAGCCCTATTTTTGTAGAAGGCGAAGAGCTGTTGTTCGAAGCTTCTAAACTATTTAAAGAGTACGAAGTTGATACCTTGATGGTAACCGAGCAAGGAAAGCCAGTAGGTATGCTTGATATCCAAGATTTGAACAAATACTAAAAAACGATTTATATATCATGATTCAAAAAATCATAGGGATATATCAACAATCAGGAGGTGTCTTTACGGCATCTCCTGATTTGTTTATGGAGAAATTTGCCAAGATCAAAGGGTTTATCTTCGACTGGGACGGGGTGTTTAATGCAGGTAGGAAAAGTGAAGCAACTCACAGTGATTTTAGTGAAGTGGACTCGATGGGCACGAACCTTTTACGCTTCGCTATGTGGCTGAAAGAGGAGAAAAAACAGGCGCCGTTTGCTGTTATCACTGGTGCACGAAATAGGGTTGCCTATCACGTTGCCAAACGAGAGCATTTCGATTCGGTGTATTACAGCATTAAGTTTAAAATTGATGCAGCAAAGCATTTTGCCCAAACCCATGGCTTAGAGCTTGATGAAATAGCTTTTGTGTTTGACGATGTGCTTGATCTTAATTTGGCTGCCGAAGCTGGGCTGCGCTTCTTTATCAAAAGAAAGGCAAATCCGCTTTTCAATGCCTATGTAGAAGAAAAGGGTTTTGCCGATTATATAGCTGGTAGAGAAGGAGATAAGTTTGCCGTGAGGGAAATTACCGAGCTTTGCCTTGGGCTCAACGGTTACTTTGAAACCGTAGTCCAAAAGCGTATGGAATACCATGGCGATTATAAAAACTACCTCACCGAAAGGAACGAAAAAGCAACGAAATTCTTCACCACGAAGGACGATGTAATAGTGGACGGTGAAGGCTGATTTTTTTGATGAGGAAAAGAGTAGTTAGTAAAAAAGATGCCATCTTTTTGAGCAATGGCATCTTTTATATCACAATCATAGCTTTTAAGAATACAAACTCTTCAGTAATTTCCTCACTTCTTCGGTAGAACGAATATTAAGAAGTGCTGCCGAAACGGTTAAGCCAACTTTTATGCTGAAAGCATTTTCGGGCATGGCTTTGAAGGTATCTTCATCTGTCACATCGTCGCCAAGAGCCATTACAAAATCCCAGTTGTCTTTTGCGAGCCACTTGCTTGCCGCTCTACCTTTGTTCACCACTCGGCTTTTTATTTCTATTACTTTGTTCCCTTCCATGGTTTGCAAGTCCATGTTGGTAATGAGGTAATTAAGGTTCGATAGTAATTCCCTCGCCCTCAAATCGCCAAAGTCCGTATCAGCTTTGCGGTAGTGCCATACCAGCGAATAGTCCTTGTCCTCGATGAACGAGCCAGGTGTCCTGTCCACATATAGCTCCAAAATATGCCTGATCTGGTCTTTCCACGACTGATCCAACGTGTCAATCATATCCCATTCTTTACCGCTTTCTTTGAGCCAAACCCCGTGCTCTGCTATGATGTCTAAGTTGAGGTGGGAAACCCAATCGTGGAGCGTACTTTTGTCCCTTCCGCTTATGATCACCACCTTGTTTTGTGGGTCTTTGGTAAGGTTGGTCAATATTTCTAAAAGCTCTTCATCGGGACTAACCGATTTTGGGTCGGCGGCAAATGCTTTGAGTGTGCCATCGTAATCCAAAAACAAGATCCTCTTTTTGGAGCTTTTATAAGCATTCACAATTTTGTCAGCTGTTTTTCCAGTAACTAATTTCATGTTCAATTTTTCTTGTTCAACTTTTACTTCATCCAGTTGTTCCATAAATACTTCTACCCAGCGGTGCACATTATAGCGTTTTACCTTATGTTGCATTTCCTCGTTTCGGGCAATTTGCTCCGCTTCGGGCATTTCCAAGGCTTGCGCCATTGCATCTACCAACTGGTTCACATCGTTCGGGTTGATGAGAATTGACTCCGAAAGCTCTTTGGCAGCCCCTGCCATTTCACTCAAAATCAACACGCCTCGCTTGTCTCGCTTGCTGGCTATAAACTCTTTGCAGACAAGGTTCATCCCATCGCGAAGTGGGGTGATGAGCGCTACATCTGCGCAGCTATAAAGTGCAGAAAGGTCGTGGAAAGAGAAAGAGCGGTAGAAATAGTGGATAGGTTGCCAGTCAAGCAAACTATGTTTTCCGTTGATCCTGCCTACCATCGTATCAATCTCTTCTTTGAGGTGTTGGTATTGGTCTACCTGAACCCTTGAAGGAACTACTAGCAAAATAAGTGTAACCTTCCCTTGGTATTGAGGATATTTTTCCAAAAACATATCGAAGGCGTGCAACCTTTGCTTGATGCCCTTGGTGTAGTCCAAGCGGTCTATGGATAGCATCACTTTTTTGGAAGAGAAAATCTGGAAATACTGCTTTAGCTTGTCGATGGTCTCGGGAGCATGGGTAGCATTCGAGAACTTCTCGTAATCAATGCCCATAGGGAACGCATCTACGGCAATCAGCCTGTTGTTGATCTTGATTTTACCCATAGTGCTGCCATAGCCCAATACTCTGTTGGCGGAGCTAAGGAAGTGGCGCATGTCGTCGTAGGTGTGGAAACCTAGCAAATCCGAACCAAGCATTCCCTCCAAAATTTGTTCTCGCCAAGGTAAGAGCCTGAAAATCTCGTAAGAAGGGAAAGGGATATGTTGGAAGAATCCGATGGTGGCGTTGGGTAATTTTTCCCTCACCATGCTGGGGAGCAAGAGCAGTTGGTAATCGTGGATCCAGATCACATCTCCGTCCGAGGCGTGTTTCAATATTTCGTTCCTAAACTTCTCGTTTACCTTCACGTAGGCTTCCCAGAGGTAGTCGTCGTAGATGGCAAATTCAGTAAAGTAGTGGAATAGCGGCCAGAGCGTTTTGTTGCTAAACCCTTCGTAATAATCTTCAATATCTTCTGGCGTCAGGTACACTGGCGCCATGTTGTCATTCTTTAACTTTTGAGCAACTTCCGTCTTCTGAGATTCTACCACATCGTAAATTCCCGGCCAGCCGAGCCAAAGGTTTTCACCTTGCTTATAAACAGAGCTAAGTCCAGTAGCCAACCCCCCAGCACTTGGTTTAAAGCTAAACTCGCCTTCGTCTTCGTGCACGGTAACTGGTAATCGGTTAGAAACTATTAATGTTCTTTTTGACATAAAAATGATATTGGTTCTCAAATGATGATAAAAAATAATGAGCGCCTTTGGTTTTTCCATAGAGTTTGGAAAAAATCACTCATTAGGTAAAATAAGTGTTTCGTTTTAGTAAAACCACCTATTTTCTAACTTGTTTGCTTTCTTTTCAAAGAGCTTTGCAAATCGACCACATGTTAATCATTTTTTACCATGAACAAAATTTTTTTGTAAAAACTAAAGTCTATTTCTAGGAATGAAAGAGCGTTATTTTTTTTAGAGAAAACACTAACATGCTGGTTTTCAGGGATTGGTTTTATGCTTTACATCTAATTTTTCTTCAAGGTTTCTATTTGCGTCAGAATGGATTAATTTAGCAATGAATTATTCACATTTTACTCTCCAAGTTTTTTTATGCAAATCATTAGAGGTTTAGTAGGTCTTCTTGTATTAATAGCGGTAGCATGGATGTTTTCTAAAAACCGAAAAGCCGTAGATTGGAGGCTGGTAGGAACGGGTATCGTTCTTCAGATTATATTTGGTTTGCTTATCACCCAAGTTAGCTTTGTAAGGATGGCTTTCATGAAAGTGAGCGAAGTATTTGTGAACTTTTTGAGTTATGCAGGAAACGGAGCTGAGTTTCTGTTTGGCGCTTTGGTGACTGATGTGAGTTCTTTTGGGTTTATATTCGCCTTCCAAGTGCTTCCCACCATTATTTTCTTTTCTACCGTTACGGCTGGGCTTTATTACTTAGGTATCCTTCAGAAAATAGTGTATGGCATTGCTTGGATAATGGCTCGTACTATGCGCCTTTCAGGGTCGGAAAGCTTATCGGTAGCAGGAAATATTTTCTTAGGGCAAACCGAAGCCCCTTTGTTGGTAAAGCCCTTTATTAAAAACATGACCTATTCGGAGCTGATGACCCTGATGACAGGAGGCATGGCGACCATTGCCGGCGGCGTGATGGCTGGATATGTAGCATTTTTAGGAGGCGATGATCCCGAGCTTCGAGTAAAATTTGCCTCGTACCTGCTTAGTGCTTCCATCATGAACGCACCTGCAGCGGTAGTGATTTCGAAGGTACTGATACCAGAAACGGAGCCTGAAAAGATTGATAAGGAATTAAAAGTAAATAGCGAAAGCTTAGGTGTAAATTTAGTAGATGCTCTTTCCAATGGAGCTTCTGAAGGGTTGAAACTTGCCTTGAACGTCGGTGGAATGTTGTTGGCGTTTATTGCTTTGATATTTGCGGTTAATGGGCTGTTGAGCGGATTTATTGGTGAGGTAACTGGATTGAATCCGCTGATTGTAGAATCTACTGGAGGGCAGTTTACAGGTTTTTCTTTGGAGTATATTTTGGGTCAAGCTTTCCGCCCTTTTGCTTGGGTAATGGGAGTGGAATGGGGAGATACGCTCAAAGTAGGAAGCTTGCTGGGGCAGAAAACAGTGATCAACGAGTTTATAGCCTACAACGATTTGGCTCAGATGAAAGCGGATGGAGTATTGGCTTCCAAGTCGATTGTGATAGCTACTTATGCACTTTGCGGATTTTCAAACTTTAGCTCCATCGCCATCCAGATTGGCGGCATAGGGGGAATGGCTCCTAATCAGCAAGGGAACTTATCGAAGCTTGGTTTCTACGCACTTTTGGCTGCAACACTCGCTTGTATGATGACCGCTACTATTGCAGGCGCACTAGTTGGGTAAATTGTTTAACTGTCCCACTTTTCTGTTTTTCCTCTGTCAACTACATGCCCTGAGTCAATAATCTGCGTGATGATAATGACTTCCTTCTCAGAAACTCCAAGTTTGTCTTGTACTGTTTCCAAAAAGGTGTTTTGGATTTCTTTTATGGGAGACTCGCCCCACAGAGAAGGAAGGAATAAATGCACTTTCATATCGTACTTTGCGCCTGCCGTCATAAAATTACTGACGATATGTATGCTGATATCTTTTACATCTACCCGTATCTTTTGTGCCCAGGAAAAAACTACAGCTTCCCATTTTTCTTGGGAAATAGGCTCTTGGGTATAAATAGTTGCTATAGGCATTTTAGTACTGTTTTTTTACATAAGTGCAGGTGTCAATTTCTCGTCAAGTCCAGTTGGATGACGGCTTTCGTATAATGGTCGGTTGCTGTTCCCGTGAGCCTATTCCCGTTGTTTTGAATCTTGAGCGTAGCTGAACCAGAAGTGTTGAGAAGGGTATTGTAGTCAATTTTGACTTGCTTGCCCGAAATGCTACCATAGCCATCGCTGGTAATGGTCTGCACTCCAAAGTAATTTACAAATTCCTTCAAACTAATTTCTGTGCCGTATTGATTAATCTGGTAGAGCCCCCCACTGTAGGCATCGGTCCAATACCCTGTAAGGTTGACACTTGAAGTAGGCTCAGTTTGATTATTGCTCACCGCTTTTTGTTGCTTTGCTTTTAGCTGTTTTTCAAGCTCTTCTATTCTTTTCAGCATTTCCTCTTCTTTGGCGGCAGCCTCGTCATCATCTAGCTCGGTTATCTTATTTTCGAGCTCTTGTACTCGTTGCGAATTGCTCGGTTGGTTTGCAGAGGGAAGGGTTTGCTCGGTTTGGGGCTTGGTAGTCACGCTGCTTTTGGGTGTGCCCAATAACCCGACTTGGTTTAAAATAACGATCAACGTTCCTATAGCGGTGATCAGCCCGGCAACAGCTCCAATAAAAGTGGTGAATCCTCTTTTTTCAGCCATATTTCTTTAGGTTAGATATGCTCGCATACTAATTTAAGGATTTAGCGCATTTGAGGAAAGGGTTCTTTCTAATTATCTTTGATGAAGTTATCTGTACCAAATGAAAAAAATGGATTTGCCCCTAACTAATTTGTGCGGACTTTTATGCAATATCCAGATAGTTTACATTTCAACATCAGAATCTTTTATTAAAAAGGATCTGAGTACATGACAAAAATAAAAGGCAAGCCATCAAAAGGTTATTTTTGAGTTGCGAGACAAAAAAACAACCTAGATGACAAGCCTGTATAAAAGTAAAGAATTGCAATTGATTTTGCAGCAAGAGTTGGGAGGAAATAAAGCCAGAATAACGTTGTTGAGTTATTTAATCATATCGGTTTTGAAAGTAAGGAGCGTGAATTTCAAACGATTGGCGACAGGATATGATAATGGGGTTCTTCTATCATCAAAACTTCGTAGAGTCCAGCGGTTCTTCAGCCAATTCACCTTTGCAGAAGCCCTTTATTGTAAGCTGATAATGAAAACCTTACCAATAGAAGGTAAATATGAATTAAGCCTGGACCGGACAAATTGGAAGCTGGGACAGCTCAACATCAACATTTTGTTCTTATCAGTAATTTATAAAGGAGTAGGCCTGCCCGTATTTTGGTGCACATTGGGAAATAAGCGGGGCAATTCCTCTCAAAAAGAGCGAAAAGACCTACTCAATCGTTTTATGCTCAACTTTGG
Source organism: Flammeovirgaceae bacterium SG7u.111 (assembly GCA_034044135.1). NCBI lineage: Bacteria > Pseudomonadati > Bacteroidota > Cytophagia > Cytophagales > Flammeovirgaceae > Flammeovirgaceae bacterium SG7u.111. The sequence goes on from CP139021.1 coordinate 1,770,929, forward strand.
AGATGATAAGATTGCCTATTTGACAGCTGATAGAGAGTTTGTTGGCCAAGATTGGTTGGCGTATTTGACGAGCCATCAAATCCGTTATTTTATCAGGGTCCGCAATAATATGCATATTACTTTGGCGGAAGGCAAAACGGTGAAAGCTTATTGGTTATTAATGGCTCAACGGCTAAACCGAGTATATTTTCACCCTAAAATTGTTTATCTCAATGATACGTTGGGCTATTTCTCAGGTATTAAATATGTTGGTCAAAATGGAAAAATTGATTACCTGATATTGGTTTCCTATAACCAAGAAGACTTAAGCCTAGACATCTATAAAAACCGTTGGCAGATAGAAACTATGTTCAGGGCTTTCAAGTCGGCTGGTTTTAATTTGGAAGATACCCATATTACTGATTATGAAAGATTAGACACCCTGATAAAAGTCATTTCCATTGCTTTTGTTTGGTCTTACAGCGTAGGCATTTACCTTAATGATTGTGTCAAAAAAATAGCAATTAAAAACCACGGCAGGAGGGCCGTAAGCTTCTTTACTTACGGGCTTGATTTCCTTACCAATGCTTTTATCAATACAATTAGAAACGACATCAAAATCGCTTTTAAGATTTTTTTGTCATGTACTTAGAAAAAGGATTTATCTCCTAACTTGATTTCTACAACCATTTGAGCACCCGTTGAGCTTACCCAATTTGGCAAATTTTCTGATTTGCTAATGAGAGAGTAAGCGCCAGAAGGAGCCATTTTAGTCAGTGAAGATGCTTGATAAACCATATTATCTTTTACTATGGAAATGTGACCTATTTTCATAGTACTATCTATATCAGTTTTGTTATCTTTTACAAATTCTGCGAAAACATCTAGCTGATTTTCAATATTGAGTAAATACCCATTGAGGGTATATTTTTCATCATTGATTAAAATCTCCTCTGGTGCAGCAATTAATGATTGTACATCGATATCATCATTAGTTGAACAGCTCTCAAATAGTAGGGCTACAGTCAATAACAATAAAATTTGAATAAAATTTTCTTTCATGAGAAACGACTATTTAGGTTTGGTTTAAATCTATTTTATGTTATAAGTTTGATTGTTTTCAATGCTAGGAGAGTTTTATAAGAAGTAAGGTTGGAAAGGTAAGTGCTATTTTTTATATTCATAATTATAATAGAGTTGCTTTATGGCCTTCTTGACTGGGAGTCAATGGTTCCGCTCGATTCCTAGGGATGTGGTTTACAACCCTACTACTCCAGGAAAGTGGTTTGAGTGCTACAAACACGCCTATCGAGTTTGGAAATGAAAATAAGTAGAGACGCTCAAAATGAGCGTCTCTTTGATTCAGTAATGATTTTATTACTCAAATATTTCGGGGAAAATGGGTTTTAGGTCAAGCGAGTCTCCTGTTTCCTTTTGCCATGCTACAAATTCTTTCCCAAGTTTTTTCAATAGCTTTTCGTTCCCCGTTTGGGTTATCAAGTTGGTCGTTTCCCAAGGGTCTTCTGTTACATTATAAAGCTCGGCTGCTTTTCCGTCGGGGTACATGATTAGCTTGTGGTCATTGAGGATAATCCCTCGCTGGTCGGTGAACATGGCTAGGTAGATAGAGGCGTAAGGACTTTTGTTGGTTTTCTGTTTAATGAGAGGAGAGAGGGATTTGAAGTCGATATAGTCTGGCTTTTCGGCCCCAACTAAGTCTAGCAGCGTGGGGTAGATGTCTTGCAGGTACACTCGTTGGGGGAGTTTTATATCCGAAGGGATACCGGGTCCACAAACAATTAATGGAGCGGTAGCGCTCACATTGTAAAGGCATACTTTGCCAGCCACGCCATTTTCGCCAAAGCTTATGCCATGGTCAGACATAAACACGATAATCGAGTTCTCGTATTTTCCCGATTTTTTCAACGCTGCTATGATATCCCCAACTCGTTCGTCCATATGGGTGACCATGGCATTGTTTTGTTGGTAGCGCTCCTTCATGCTCTTGGCCCTGATGGGGTCAGAAGTGTAGTTATATTTTATGTGCGGGTGTAACGGCTCGCCATCTTTCACGCTAGGTGGAAGTTTGATTTTTGAGGTAGGGTACATGTCGTAGTATTTCTGCTCGGTTTGGCGAGGGACATGCGGTGCATTGAAAGCAACGTAGAGGAAAAAAGGATTGTCTTCTTTGGCAGCTTGATTAATGAACTCTACAGCCTCATCGCCTACCACATCCGTGAGGTGTCCTTCCTCGGTATAATAGGTTTTCAATTGCCCAGGAAGGATATGACCTACATGGTCGAACGTATCTTGTGGTCTTTTGCCCAAGGCATGCCATTTTCCTGTAAAGTACGTGGTGTAGCCTTCTGCGCTTAGCCGCTCAGTAAGTGATGCTCCGGGCACTTTTTTAGCAGTGATTTTAGAGGCTTTCCAGATAGTAGTTCCGTTAAAAAGCATAGTTCGGCTGGGGATACATACCGCTGGCGACCAGCAGCCCATGTTGTGGGCACTAGTAAAATAAACGCCTTCTTTGGCAAGTTTATCAATGTTGGGTGTGTGCATTTCTCCAAAACCAAATGCCCCAACAGCAACGTTGCTTTGGTCGTCAGATTCGATAAGGATGATGTTGGGTTGGGCAAATGCGTATGTCGAAATTACAAGCAAAATGGTAGTTAAAATGTGTCTTTTCACTTCTGTAAGTATTTGTGAGAGTTAAGAGCATGTTTAAAATTTAGTGTTCATGCGAAAATGCAGACTGCGGTGGCGGATCGCTTTATGGTTCTCGCAACAGAAGAAAACTTTTGAATAGTAGTGCTACCGAGTATTGGCCCAGTGAAAAAAAATATTTTGAACCGGGCAGATGCTTCTGTGAGGTACATGAAGTATGCATTTGCAGCGAAATAGATAAAATTCAAATATGCTCTGAAAATGATTACACACAAATGTAACTAGATGGATTGATTTCTAGCAACCGTAGTTATGCAAAGGATTTCCCTTATTTGCTCAAAAACAACAAAGCCTTCCCCAGAAGGGAAGGCTTTTGCCTATTGTTAAACCTATTATTTATCTATCGATACTTATGCTGTTACGCCTGAGTTAGGTGCGCCAGCCAAGATTTCTTCGTTAGCATAATCTGCGTATTTCTCGAAGTTCTTGTTGAACATCTCTGCTAGTTTAGTAGCAGTTTTTTCGTAAGCAGCTTTGTCAGCCCAAGTGTTCTTAGGAATTAATACTTCTGAAGGAACACCGTCACATGAAGTAGGAACGTTTACTCCGAAGATTGGGTCGGTAGCGTACTCTACATTGTCAAGTTTGTTTTCGAGAGCGGCAGTGATCATACCCCTAGTGTATTTCAAGCTCATTCTCTCTCCAACTCCGTAAGATCCACCAGACCATCCAGTGTTGATCAACCAAACATTCACGTCAGTTTTCTTCATGTTTTCACCAAGAATCTCTGCATATTTTGTTGGGTGGATAGGCAAGAATGCTGCACCGAAACATGCTGAGAATGTTGGTTGTGGCTCAGTGATACCCATTTCAGTACCAGCAACTTTAGAAGTAAAGCCAGAGATGAAGTGGAACATAGCCTGACCTGGAGTCAATTTAGAGATCGGAGGCAATACACCGAATGCATCACAAGTCAAGAAGAAGATGTTCTTAGGCTTAGGCCCTACTGAAGGAATCCTTGCGTTTGCTATGTGGTGGATTGGGTAAGATACCCTAGTATTTTCAGTAACTGAATTGTCAGTGAAGTCTACAGTTCTTGTTGTGTTACCTTCAGTGAAACGAGTGTTTTCAAGGATAGCACCAAACTTAACGGCATCCCAAATTTGTGGCTCTTTTTCCTTAGAAAGGTCGATAACTTTAGCGTAGCAACCACCTTCAAAGTTGAATACTCCGTCTTCAGTCCAAGCGTGCTCGTCATCACCAATCAAATCCCTGTTAGGATCGGCAGAAAGTGTAGTTTTACCAGTACCTGACAATCCGAAGAAGATAGCAGTGTCGTCGTTTTTGCCAACGTTAGCTGAGCAGTGCATAGAAAGGATACCTTTTTCTTGTGGTAGAACATAGTTCAACACTGAGAAGATACCTTTTTTCATCTCACCAGCATAACCAGTACCACCAATGATGATTTGCTTTTTAGTAAAGCTAACCAAAGCGAAGTTGCTAGAACGGATACCGAAACGTTTAGGATCAACTGTGAACTCAGGAGCATCAATTACTGTCCACTCTGGCTCGAAGTTCTCTAGTTCTTCTTTAGAAGGTCTGATGAACATGTTGTCGATGAACAAATTTTGCCAAGCGTAAGTGTTTACGAAACGTACAGGAAGCGTATATTTTGGATCAGCACCTGCAAAACCGTCTCTTGCATATAAGTCTTTATCGTACAAGTAAGTGATCATCTCTTTGTAGATCTCATCAAATACTGAAGGCTCTATTGGTTGGTTAATGTTACCCCACCATACAGTATCAGCAGTTTTTTCATCCTTCACTACATACTTGTCTTTTGGTGCACGACCTGTGAAAATAGATGTATCTACCATCACTGCGCCTGAGTCTGCTATTACACCTTCATCATTTTTGATGATCTCTTCGTACAATTGAGATGGCTCTAAGTTCCACTTCACGTTTGCGGATTTGATACCAAGAGAATAAAGATTTGTTTTCTTAGAACGAATACCGATTTGTTGCATTTTTCGATGGGTTTTGGTTATTAATATTATTTCTATAAAATTTTAATTCGTTTTTGAGAGGTTTTGCTTCCCCTTTGTTTTTTATTACAATGCAAGTTTACTCGGATAGCCAAATTTTCGAAATGACTTAAATCATAGTTTAAATATGATTTATTCAAAAGGACGTTTTTTAGGGCTTTTTGCTTTAGTTTTTACACTAAAATCATTTTTGATTTAGCTGGCCTTGTAGTGTGTAAATAATTGATATGTAATGAATTAAAACTTTGTAGGCTTTGCTTTAAAAAAATACCTGCCGAAAAAAATAAAAAATAACTCAACCTATTTTAAAAAAAAATACTACAGATTGGATAAGCTGTTCCCAATAGAGAGCTCGCTTTTAGGCAATCGGCTACCCGCATCTTCCATATCTTTGTTCAAAAGAATCCTGTTTTTCAAGTGTCTCACCAAATCTATAGGAGTTACCATGCCCACAAGCTTTCCTTTATCTACTATAGGTAAGCAGTGGAATTGATTCTTTTCGAAAAGCAAGGCGGCATCCAGCACCGTGTGCTTGGAGGTAAGCGTCCTTACTACATGAGTCATTATTTCTTCGGCGGTAATAGACCCATAAATTTCTTCGTTCACCTGCTGGTCTTCTTCAGGTTTCAAGTTTGCACCGTAGGTCACGCGCAAAAAATCAGATTGGCTAATGATACCGACCATCCTGCCTTGATTAATGACGGGAAGGTGGCGGAAATGGTAGAGATCGAATGTTTCTTTGATCACAGAGAGCTTGTCTTTGGGCTCTACGGTGAAAATCTGGGTCATCATTACTTTGGATATAGGGACGTTGAGTTTCATAAGCTTGTTACTTTTTGGTAGATTTTAGGGGGTATAATCTGCTAAAAGTTACGATATTAAAATATGATCTTCATCATAGAAAGGCAAAAATATAAAAACTTCTTTTTCAGTTAATTGCCTATTAAAAGACCTTTCGTGCTTAAGAATGTTCTTTATAAATACCCAAAGCGAACCATTTTCTAGTGATCGATTTCTTATTTTTGCCCCAGAAGTTGTTTTTTGAATAAAAAATTCAAAACAGCTTCACAGTTTTTTCACCCCAATAAAAAATTGACCAAATCATGCAGGAGGAAAGATATAGGCAAAGAGGCGTTTCGGCTGATAAAGAAGATATTCACAAGGCAATCAAAAACTTGGACAAAGGGCTTTTCCCAAAGGCTTTTTGCAAGATAGTGCCCGATTTGCTGGGCAACGATCCTGAGCAATGCGTGATTATGCATGCCGACGGTGCAGGCACAAAATCTTCCCTCGCTTATATGTACTGGAAAGAAACAGGCGATATTTCAGTGTGGGAAGGAATTGCCCAAGATGCCATCATCATGAACGTAGATGATCTGCTTTGCGTAGGCGCAACCGATAATATGTTGCTTTCTTCTACCATTGGTAGGAACAAGAACCTAGTGCCCGGCGAGGTGATTTCGGCAATTATCAACGGAACGGAAGCAGTGCTGGAAAACCTGCGCGACCATGGGGTGAACATCCACAGCACGGGAGGGGAAACTGCCGATGTTGGGGATTTGGTTCGGACAATCATAGTAGATAATACCATCACTGCCCGCATGAAACGCAGCGAGGTGGTGAACAATGCAAATATAAAAGCAGGCGATGTGATCGTGGGCTTGGCTTCCTTTGGGCAAGCTACGTACGAAAGTGCCTACAATGGCGGTATGGGCAGCAATGGGCTCACCTCAGCTCGTCACGATGTGTTTGGCAAGTACCTTGCGGAAAAATACCCTGAAAGCTTCGATCCGGGCGTTCCCTCTGACTTGGTATATTCGGGTTCAAAAAAACTGACCGACAGCGTAGAAGGTAGCCCTTTGGATGCTGGTCAGTTGGTGCTTTCTCCCACGCGAACTTATGCGCCCGTTATTAAGAAAATATTGGACGGTTACCGCAACGAGGTGCACGGTATGGTGCATTGCAGCGGCGGAGCGCAGACCAAAATCCTTCACTTTGTAGAGGGGCTACATATTATTAAAGACAACCTGTTCGATTGCCCTCCACTTTTCAAGCTCATCCAAGAAGAGAGTAAAACGGATTGGAAGGAAATGTACAAAGTCTTCAACATGGGGCATAGGATGGAAATCTACCTCGATGAAAAATATGCCCAAGACATCATCGATATCTCCACCTCTTTCGGCATAGAAGCACAAATAGTAGGCAGGGTAGAAGCTGCCGACCAGAAAAAGGCAACTATCCGAAGCCAGTTTGGTGAGTTTATTTATGGCTAGGAAATTATAAATATAAAACAGTAAAGGGCATCCATGATCATGGATGCCCTTTACTTGTTTACTTTGTTGTCAGATAATCAGAGCACGTTTTTAGTAACAATCCATCCTGAGTTGGTTTCTATTTTGGTAATAGCTGAGAGACTTCTGGTTAATGATTAAGCAGATTTTCTCCAAATGTGCGATTACCTCTTTCTGCATCGCTATGGAGCCACAGATCATGATAACACCCTTTTCCCGAAGCGTTTGAGCTATCCATTGGCTATCTCTGGAAATCAACTCTTGCACATAGGTTTTACTCGTGCCCAGTCTAGAATAAGCAGGGATAAAATTGGTCAGACGATTGTCGTTTAAGGCAGTTTCAATGTAGTTCTTGTACAGTTCAAAAGATTGCTGGTTTCTTGCGCCCCAGTATAGGTGAGTTTCTACTTGCCTGTTATTTTTGTCCAACATGCCCAAGAAAGGAGCTATGCCAGTTCCCGTACCTATCATCACAACTCTTTTTGCCTTTTTGGGGAAATAGAATTCTTGATTTTTGACAATATTAGCTTCTAGTGTTTCACCAAAGTTCAACTCGTTTAGGTAGTTGGAACACAACCCTTTTTCATGTCTTTTTATACTAAGCAGTACTTGGTTATTTTGGAGGACAGCCATAGAATAAAGGCGTTCATATGCATTAGGAGCTGGGTATATAGCCAGCAGGTCACCTGACTGAAATCTTTGTTTTTGACTGGATTCTACTTGTAAAAGAAAGGTTTCATCTGGGTTTTCAGCAGCCTGCGTTTTTTTGACTACTTTAAACAGTTGCTTTTCCTTCTTTTTTACCTCCACAGGGTTGTTTGCAGGAAGCTCAAGTGAAAGTTCCAGTTCTTCGCTCCATTGTTTTACCCATTGGCGGTACGATTCCCAAGAACGATTATTGATGGTATGTGTTTCGAGTAGCCTATGGCTGTTTGCATCTTTTTGGAGGAAATGGTCTATGTCAAAAGCAAACTTGCAGAACTCGATATAAGCCAAAGAGCCAAACCCAACAACAGAAAAAGAGTAGGCAGTTTTAGGTCTGGTTTCCCTAAATATCTGCAAGAATTTACGGGCGTTTTCAGGAGCTTCCCCTTGTCCGTAGGTAGAGGTGATCACCACAAGGTGTTCCATCTGTTTAAATCGTGTATACCTATTGAGTTCGGTAATAAAGGCTTTTTTCTCGGCTTTTAGGAGTTGCTCGTGGAGCTGGATAGCATACGGTAACGTACTGCCCGTTTCCGAGCCTACCAATATAATATAGTCGCACTCGTCTTTACCGAATGTGTTTTTAAGTTTGTAATTTCGCCTTTTGAGTGTAAGAGAAAAGCCCGAATAAATGAAAAATAGGGTGCTAAAGGATGATAAACCAAGTATAATAGACCATCCTATGCTACCTCTGCCTGTATGTAGGGAAATACTTAGGTCGGAAAGAACTTTAACGAGGGGGGAATTTATTTCGCTCAATACCTCTCCTGTGTATTGGTCGACCAATAGTTCTTTTGTCTTCAGCTGGAGGGTGAAATAATCTTCCTCATCTGGTGAAAAAGGAAATTCCAACGAGCGGATATCAGACAATTGGGTGTTTTTGAAAATAGGAAAATCCTCTAGGTTGATTTTAGGAGAATCTGAACGGTTTCCAAAGTCGATGTTATGAGAAATCTTTCCTTCGGGTATAATAGCAAAGCGTTGGAGGGATAAATATGTACCAGTGATGGAAATAATGATGATAGGGATGAGCACCAAGCGACCTAGGTATACATGGTAATATTGGAAAAAGTTATCCTTCACTATCTTTGAAAGGAAATGCTTTATTCCCTGTTGCCTTTTCAGGATAAGAATAGCACCCGTAATGGTAATGAGGAAAAGTAGAAAAGAGGTCAACCCTATGAAAAAACGTCCGATTGCCTTGAGAAATAAGGAGCGGTGTAAGTTTGTGGCAAACTCAAATAGAGACGATTTTTTTATTAAATCACCCTCTTTCTCCCCCGTAAAAGGGTTGATATAAAAGTTGCCCATATTCCCTTTTTGGTCTATTGCCGATAGGGCTACAAAGCCGTTGGCACCCACTTCTAGGCTAAATATTTCGTCATACGAATTTTTTAATTGTGGTATTGTTTCTGAAAGGCTCAGTTCGGAAGCTCCATCTACATCATATTTTTCTAGTTTGTTGGAAATAGGTTCAACAGCTAGGATGACACCTGTTATGGAAGCGATCGATATAAATATGAAAGAAGATACAGCCAAGAGCAAATGGCTGTATCTCCAAATTGAGATAATCATAAATCTGTTGATGGCTATTTAATTAGGCATAATACGGACGTAGCGTATATAGCCTTTCCCTTCATATTTTTTGCTTACATTTTCAGAAGTAAGTGGGAATTCCACATCGTCTACATAATACTCCTGACTTTCTACAGCGGTTTCGATGCGAAGTTTATAACCCGTATTTAATTTTTCTTTATCTATCTCAAATACAAAAACTGCTCGCTCTCCGCCAGTAAGGGAAGCCCCACTTATGCCATCTATCTGTATAGAAGATTTTTCAAAAAAGATCCACCACTCTGCGAGGTCGTGGTACCATTTTTCGTCTTTTCCAAACACATAAAGCGTTTTTTCGTACTCACCTTCAGGGTTTATTAAGGATGTTACTATGTAAGCTCCTTCACCTGTATAATTGGTAAGTTGCAAAAGGCATTTATAAGAGTTGCTGTCTGTTGCTGGTTTTATAGCCCAACTACCTATTATTGGCACCAAACAAAATATCAAACCTAATTTAATTACTTTCATTATTTTGAAGGCTTTAAAAATTCGACGTTAATATCTTTTTTCCCAAGCACTTCATTTTCACTTGCCAAATCATATACTGTTTCACCAAAACTAGTCTTTGCTGAAAGGTTTGCTCCTTGGGCAACGAGGTATTTTAGTATCTTGTCGTTGGTTGCTTTCATGGAAGCAATATGAAGTGGAGTAGTTCCATTTTTATCCGCTTGATTTACATCCATACCAGATGAGACAAGCGTTTTGATAAGTTTGAAATCATTTTTACCAGCTGCTACATGAAGCAATGAAGCTCCCTTTGTTTGTTGGGTGTTTACATCGTAGCCACTCTTTTTTAATATTTCCAGTTTTTCACTGAAAGGATCGCTCTTTATTTCACTCTGGACTTGTCCACCTGGGGCTGGGCGACCTCTTCTTCCACCTGCTGGTCTGTAAGCCTCTACCAAGTAATATCCTACATCATTTCCTTCTTTATTTTTGAGCTTCGGATCAGCACCTTTTTCTATTAAGAAAGCAACGGCATTTGCATCGTTTTTTGAAGCCGCTAACATGAGTGCGGTTGCGCCATCATTATTTTGGGCATTAATTTTTTTAGCTTTGAAATGGGGGTACATCAATTTCAATAAGTCAGAGCTACGTGCGCTTGCAGCGTTCAAGAAAGGTGTATTGCCTTTTTTGTCAACCTCGTTTACATCTACACCTTTGTCCAAGAAATAGCTTACTATTTCTGCTTGGTTCCTCTTGCCTGCAATAGCGTGCAGAACATTTTGATTATCTTTGTTTTTAGTTTTTGGATCGATCTTCAGTTCGTCTACCAAGTATTTGTATACTTCAATAGAATTAGCAGTTCTGTAAGTACCCTGCGATGCTATAATTAACGCATTTTCATTGTATTTCACTCCTCTTTTAAGGAGCTCTTTCATCGCTGGTACGTAGCCAATTTTTGCTACATGGTTAAAGGCGGTGTTGCCGTCGTCATCTGTACTGTTGAGCGATAAGCCTTTAGATACAAAATAGTCGGTGATTTTGAGGTCTTTATCGTAAGGTATAGAAATAAGTAAGATGTCTGCCCCAAATTTGGTTTCATATTTTTTATTGAGATCTATTCCATGTTTTATGAAGACATCTATCACGTCAGTTGTCAAATGCCCTTGAAACCCTGCGTAGGTAAATGCGGTATGTCCATTTGCATCTATAAAATACATGTCGGACCCTTTTGCCAACAAATGGTCAACGACTTCAGCATTGCCTTTGTTGGCAACCAAGTGGAGGTAGATACGCCCTTCGTGGATCAGCCGGGCAAAATCAACACCAGGCTGATCTAATAAATAGTTGATGGTGGCTGTAGGTGCACCATAACGGATGGCTAGCACAATAGGGTCCTCCATTCCAAGTATATTCTTGAAATCAAACCCTTTTTCCATCTCTGTTTTTACAGATGCCAAACTCGGTTTTGCTTCCCAAAACTTGTCATTTAATAGCTTGCTTGTTTGTGCATGAATGCTACTGCCATACAAAGCAAATAGCCATACTGTTGACATTAAAAATATTTTTTTCATAATCTTTTTCTTTAACTAATAAAAAATAATTCTGAAATAAGGAATGGTCAACAAAGAGCATCGGTCAATTTGACCATTCTATTAACTGAATTACTTACTTTCTGTAGTGTAAGTTAATTTGGCCAATCCACCAATACCTGTTGCTGCTTTAACTACTACACCCGCAGTGGCAGTAGCTGTTACAGGATCAACTACATACACTGTTGGGCTTGCATCGCTAGTGGTTATAGGTAAATATGCTTTGCCATCAGAAGAGAACGGCCACCCAACATCATTGATGTTGCCAAACTCAGGAATTCCTGAAATCCAAGAAAATGTTTTTGCCTCAGTATTTACTATTGCATATTGAGTGGCAGCTGTACGGCTACTAGGTTCATATTCATTGTAGAACTCTAGAAGGAAATAATTTTCTGTTACATGGAATACTTTTCGGAATGAGTAGTCATTTGCCTGTTCTTGGATATTAAAATAATAGCTTTCATCAAAAGATGTAGCACCTTGGTTGATTCTTAAAGCGCCTCCTGCTTTGCTTCCGCCAATTGGGTTGCTAAATACATATGTATTGCCTTCATCGTCGTTTGCAATAAGCGAATAACGCGCTGAGCGGAATTGACCTAATGCACGGCCAATACGAGTATCCATCATGACGTTCAAAACATTCAGGTTTGCGTCCATTTTCACAACGTAACATGTATCTAAACCCTCATCCAATTCTACAGAAGTAAGGAATGTACCATCCCCACCATCTACTACACCCACTAAGCTGCAATCTGATCCTTCTTTTACAAGATCCATGGTTGCCAACTGCTTTGAAGAAACAGCAGCATCATTATCCAAGTCAAGAAAATAGAAATTTGCTCCAGTTGTATTATCTGCAAAGGTAACTCCGCTCTTGATCGTTACTAAGTAATTCTCAAAGGGACCGATTGATGAAAAACTGTTAGTCAACTGAAAGCCTGCTCCTACTTCCGCTAATTGACCAGTAGTGTCCAGCCCAAAAATTCTACCAGTAGCAGGGTCACCCTGTCTATAACCAAGAGCCAGCACAGCAGAAGTTCCATTGTAAGCATAGTGTGTATAGGAATTAGCATCTTCAATTCCGTTGCCAGCAGTGGTGGTAGTTCCTCCTGATAGGCTATCAACTGCCAAGAAATAAGTCCCATTGTCATTTTCTGCTGCTATAAAATACCGAGTTGATACGATAGGTTCAGGATTAGGTTCAGGGTCGTCACTGTCATCGCTACAGCTAAATATAAAAGCACTTGTTGCGAAAATTAAACTTAATGCCCACATGTTTTTCTTGAAATTTGTGGTATTGCAAATTGTTTTCATAAAATTCATTTTGATTGATTTAGAGTTGTTATTAACTACCAGTATTCCAATAGTATCTGAGTTTGATGTTAAAGCTTCTTCCAGGTTTTTGCAGGCTCCAATTGTCGTACAATATGGCGTTGGTGAAATTGAGTGATTCCACACTAATGTTATATTTGCCATTTTTGAGCGAGTAGCTTGCAGAGAAGTCGTGGTATAACTGTTTAGGAAGTGTTGCCTTTGTATTAGCGCTTCCTTGGCTTTCCCAAAGCAGGTAGAATTTTCCCACAAAATTGAAATTATAATTGAGACTCAATACATTGCCTTTTCCCCACAGGTCGTGTATATAGTATGTTGCATCTGTATTTCCATAGAAATAAGGAATATTGGGCATCCGGTTGTTATAAGTAGCGGCATTAACAGATGATTGTGCATCTCTTAATTTTTCTTTGTTACGGAGATCCATGTATGTAACTGTACCTCCAATCATGAGCTTGTTCTTAAAATAATAGCGTGCCTCTACATCAACACCTATATTCCTTACTCTCCCAAAGTTCACATTGCTTATTGTTCCATAGCGTGCACTTTGGACTTGGCGGATAAAGTTTTTATTTAACCTATAATAACCGCTTATATCTACATATACAGTATTGTTGTTCCCCAACTTTTGGTTCAGAGAACCTCCAAGGTTAATATTGAAAGAATTTTCTGGCTTTAGACTCGAATTTGATGAAGTAACTGCTTCATCACCAAATAGCTGTTGGGCAGAGGGAAGTTTAAATGCTTTTTCAACTGAGGTTTTTAGCTGAAGTTTTTCGTTGACAAAATAGGTGACAGCCAGCCCATACCCCATAGTCTGGTAGTACCGTTCTTGTTCTTCATAAGAACTATGGCTGACCTCTCCGAGTGTATCGACAGGCCCTATCACATGTTGAAAATAGTGCTTGCCAAACAAATTAGCATTCCATTTGCCGTTATGGCTGTATTGATAGGATACCCCTAACACATTTTTTACAGAGCCTCTCCTCATAGTATCAGCTGCTGTAAGTTCTTCTGCGGGTACATTGCTCGATAACTTTCTGTTATAACGAGTGACCACATTATTGACTGTTATAGAATGATTTTTGATGATCTTATAAGCCAAATTAGCTGTAGAAGAAAAGTTTTTATTGTTGTATTCTGACAATGTATTGGTACCACCTTCTCCCTTTGTCCGCGTTGCCATATAATTGCCATACCAGTTGTATGACCTTGCAGCCGTATCTATATTGATATTATGATTGTAATTGAAGTTACTGGTCAGCCTAAATGTGAGTTTTTTTACTAAAAAATTCTTTTTGTAATATTCTAAAGAAGGGAGTAGTGTACTTGCCGATCGGGTTCTCGCCCCATAAACAATTTCTAAGGTGTTGGCATTTTGAATATCTCTTTCTTCCTTACCTGTGGTGAGCCCTATAAAAAATCTATCGGTCCACCACTTTCTCACAAATCCTATTTTAGCCATGATAGTTTTATTCTGATAAGTATCGTGGAATCTTTCTACCAAATAGTCTCCTGCTATATAGCCTCCAGTAGAAATATCAAGCATCTTGTTTAAGTGGACTTTATAATTATTGTCAGAATAATTCATAAAGGCATTTAGCTGGAATGAAAAGCCATTTTTTGAAGTATGCCCGACACTGATGCTGGGTTTATGGGTATTAAAAGACCCAAAAGAATAAGATGCGTCTACAAAAGTATTCTCAGTTTGGTTGGTCACAATGTTGATCGCCCCCCCAATGGCATCTGCGCCAAATTCAATGGGTACCACTCCTTTGTATACCTCAATACGGTTGGCTACAGTAACTGGAATGTTGTTTAACTGAAAGGCAGAGCCAAAGCCTTCCATGGGGACTCCATCCATAAAGAGTTTGATTCTTCTGCCCGTAAAGCCATTGAGCGAAATAGACATGCTGGAACCAACACCACCCGATGACCTAACCTTTACCCCTGAAGCCCTATTGAGCATACTTCCCAGGTTCATCGACGTATTATATAATGACTTGGCATCTAAAGCGACTACGTTGAAGGCTGATTCTCTGATTTCCTTTATCCCAAATTTGCTTGACACCACCACTTCATCCAGTACCATATTAGGGTCGTATTTTAAGGTGAAGCCTAATGCAGTTGTTTTGCCAGGTTGTACGATGATATCTTCAAACTGCTTAAGGTAGCCTAGACCTGAGCAAAAAATAGTATAATTTCCTGTCGGGACTGTTAATTGGTAGGTCCCTTTATTATCTGTAGTAGTGTGGTAATTTGTGTTTTTTAAGTAAATGACAACATCTGTAAGTTTTTCTCCTGCTTCTGAAACTACCACTCCACTGATTCGGGAAGTTGCTTTTTGTGCCATAGTTATACTAGGGAAAAAGCAGGTGATGATGAGTATTTGGGTTAGTGCAAATATTTTGATCGGTGACATAATTTTTATTTAAACTAATTCTAAATAACTTGCACAAAGTTATATTTTGATTACATGCCAGTGGTTTCGGTATTGGTAATAAAAGTTTCGAAAAAGGTATTATGCGCTTAAGGTCATATTTAAAAAAAGAAGGAATAACGCTGTTCGATCTAGACCTAAGTCTTGTTTCAGGAGATAAAACATTACAGTCAAGTAATCTCCAAATCGAGAAAAGTGGGGTAGGGGTGGAATGCCAATTAAATTACACATCTGAAATATGTATTATTCAAACTACTTTTAGGCATGAAAGGGAAATAACAGATGTATTCCATATAGAAGGGGAGTATATAAAAGTATTGGTTCTCAATAATGGGAACAGCCCGAGGATAACAGGGGAAAGTGGTGTAGAGCCACATTCCACCAATCCAGGTTTTCTCAAACTTGGCTATGGAAAAGATGCTAAGTTGAGCATAGATATGCCCAAAAACATAGCTTCGCCCGAAACACGATATACGATCATAATTATGTCCTACAGCTTTTTTAAGGGTTTGATGAAGGAGGAATGGGCTACCAAAAGTGAGTTTTATAAGTTAGTCAGCAAACAGAACCTTACTTCTGGGGAAATCACTTTTCCAATCACTTTTCCACTTCATCATATTATCACCGAAATGGTTCGGGCTGCTTGGAAGTTAGATGAAAGGGTGGATTACATTAAGCTGAAAATCAAAGAGTTTTTATTAGTATTGTATTGTTTTGAACAAGAAAATACCGAAGAGTTTAGAGGTGTAAATCCTGCTGTGCTCAGAAAAGTCAGGCTAGCTCATGATTATTTGGAAACTAACTTCAAGAAAACCCCCACAATTAAAGAGCTAGCTAGGCAAGTACTGATCAATGAGCTCCAGTTGAAGCAGGGTTTTAAGGAGGTATATGGGAAAACCATAAGGGCTTTTGTGATCGAATTGAAAATGAGGGAAGCAGTTGTGTTGTTGAGCAGGTATAAAGTAAATGAAATAGCTGAGATTCTTGGGTATAAGAGTTTGCCACATTTTATCACTTCTTTTAAAAGGCACTATGGCTGCCCGCCTTCGCAGATTTTAAAAAATGGACTGAATGAATAATTAATGTTACTCTACCCGATGGCTTTTCAATTAACAATCCTAGCGCCTTTATGTATATTATACAATGTTGTAAGTCAAAAGCAAAACCCAGTATGGGTTTCATAATTGTAGAAACCTGCGGTATAAAGAACTCAACGCCGTAGGTGTTGCAAAAAAATAATTAACATAGGTCTATGAAACCCCTAACGGGGTTGTATTTAACTTCAATTATGGAATCTCTGGGATTCTTTTCTTAAAAGCCGTCGGGGTAGAGTACAATACGGGTTACAGCCCTAGGAAATTACTTTTCGATCAGCAACTGATTGATGCGATAAATTTGGAGGGCACGAAATCGGCTTATCAACATCGAATTGCAAATGCTAGCGACTTTACCTTTGTATTTGTGGGTGACTTTGAGGAAGAGAAACTACTCGATTTGGTCAAAAAATATTTGGGGAATATTCCTGCAGATATCACTGAAAAAGTGGCAGATCATCAGATGCGACCTAAAAAAGGAATTGCAAAAGTACATGTATCCGAAGAGATGGAGACTCCCCAAACTACTGTTAGTGTATATTTTAATGGGAAAATACCTTATTCGAAGGAGAGCAATATAGAAGCTTATATGGTAGGGGAATTACTTAACAAACGATATATGGAGCGAATCCGAGAAGAAGAAAGCTATGGCGTAAGTGTAGGTGGTGATGTGGCATCTGTACCAGTTGGGAATTACAGCGTGAGTGTGGATTTCGATTGTAATCCTGACAAGGCAGGTGAGCTACTTAAAATTGTTTATGCTGAACTGGAGGAAACTAGGAAAGGTGGTAGATTCATCTGATTTTTTCTGTTTTGCCATTAATGAATCTTCTGATCTATCAATCAGCAAAGACAAACTCCAAATCAATGCCGTCATGCCCATATTCACAATCTGTGATAAATAGGGATCCATGTCGTCATTGTGAGCATAGAATTCTGATTGAAAGACAACGGTAACAATCAAAGTCAAGCAAGCCAAGAAACCGAAACCATGGGCAAGAGCTCTTGCTTTCCGCGGGAAAGTCATGTAGGGCAAGATGATTATCAAAAAACAAACGGTGGTAATCCCTGAGGGGTATCCAGACAAATAAAGAAATACGAGAACTGAAATGTATGCTGAAATAGAAAGCCAGACTGAAGCAACTACCCGCCTGCCTTTTTGGTTTAGAAACAATACCAGCAGAAACATCAAGCCTAGTATTACATTCCATACCGCACTTGTTGTTTCCGAAATGGATATGGCAATTGACATCCATATCGTGTTAAACAGAACCCCTAGAATTGCGGCTATGTTGGAGACCCGTAGGTACCTTTTCTCAGTTACTGAGAATTCCTCGCTTACACCAATATCAGAGATTCTTTGAAAAAGAGTTCCCTTTGTATCATCAATAGGCATTTAGTTATTCTTGTTTTCTTTAGATTATCGATTGCTTTTTAATTGTAGATAATATCCGTATATCAATACAATTCCTGACGCCCGCCGTATTTGGGTGGGCATAACCTACTGTTTCTGTTATTCCCCTTATACTTATCCCTATAAATATAGTGCAGAAGAATTGGTTGCTGGAGGGGAAAGTGTATTCTTTTTCAAAAAAGCACCTTCTATTACTAATGGAGGATTGGCTCAACCGCTCGGCTCTAGCCGAGTGGCAACTATTTGCGTAGCCTCTGGCTACCGTTGAGCGAGACGCTCAAGAAATATTCCTCACACGGCAGGAGCCGAGCGAGAGTAAAGTGATGGCCTAAAGCGGCTCTTCATGCTCACCATTGTTAGCGCATGTTTTTATTTTCATTCTGTTCAAAAAAATTCTTAACCATCTTTTTCTGTTCTGGATTTAACAGGTTGTAATTGAATTCAGTTAGTTCGTTTATCTCCAACTGATTAAAATACTTGTCATGTAGTTCAACTAATCGATCCTTTGAAAGTGGTTCGAATTTTATTTTCAATTCATCTCTTATTATTTCTAGAAATAATCGTTCTTTGTCAGTAGTTTCGGAATCTGGTTTCGAATAATATTTAATGGTATCGCCTTCATCATATGACAATTGTTCTATTGCAAACCATCCTACGTGATAACCTAATGATAAAAATTCTTCAAAGCTTTCAGCAACAATAATGTTGTTTTTATTCGACATTGGTACTGTCATGACGATTGGACCATCGTTTATTTCTGAATTACCTTCGGTAATAAATCCGAAATGAACACCCTCGCCTCCTGTTGTTGCGAAAGTCATCGAGTTTTTAGGTGTACAGAAGTAATTATAATTTTCTAATGGTCTGATAGGAATAAGTCCACAATAATCAACATGATTAAACCATTTCTTTCCAAACCGTTTTTTAATCAGTTCGTCAAATCTCCAAAAGTCTTTAATTCCAATCATTACTATTATGTCCAAACCAAATATGCGCTAACATCCGTATATCAATACAATTCCTGATGCCCACCGTATTTGGGTGGGCATCACCTACTATTCTTGTTATTTCCATTATACTTATCCTCTAAATATAGTGCAGAAGAATTGGTTGCTGGAGGAGAAAGTGTATTCTTTTTCAAGAAAGCACCTTTTTTTACTAATGGAGGACTGGCCCAACCGCTCGGCTCTAGCCGAGTGGTAACTATTTTTGTAGCCTCTGGCTACCGTTGAGCGAGACGCTCAAGAAATATTCCTCACTCGGCTAGAGCCGAGCGAGAGTAAAACGTTATGCTTTTTTAGTCTTTGTTGCCATTCTTTTTAACTATTTGACGAGAATTCAGATATTAATCTACATTTATCGCATTTGAAAGCATAAAAAACGTTAGGAACTACTCTTTCAACTAACCAATCATCTCCACAATTAGGACATTTTCGTTTTTTGTCTTTTTTCTTCCCCCAAGCTCTGTAATTAAAAAGATAATAATATGTTGGAATGCCAGTAACTTCTTCTATTTTTTTACAACACTCAATACCTTGTTTACTCAATTCACTATTGTTACTTTGTAATTGATTTTGAGCCCATTTTTCCCCAACTGCTCCATTAAACCAAAGCCCTTCAATTCTCACGTAATTGTTTTCCCAAAAGTTTATATCGCTATAACATTCTTCATCATAATAGGTATATGGTATTTTATATAATGGAATTTGTTTTAACGAAACTCCTTCAATTAATGGAGAAAAACGTGCT
Organism: Flammeovirgaceae bacterium SG7u.111; assembly: GCA_034044135.1. Lineage (NCBI taxonomy): Bacteria > Pseudomonadati > Bacteroidota > Cytophagia > Cytophagales > Flammeovirgaceae > Flammeovirgaceae bacterium SG7u.111. The sequence goes on from CP139021.1 coordinate 1,790,295, forward strand.
GTTTTGAGAATTATAAACTCTTTCTTTTCAGGAATTTGTATTTCTCCAAATTCAGGGTCTATTTCCAAATAATGAAACTCCATTAAGCAACTTAATTCTTTCTCAATTTTAGACCTCCATTTATTGGCATATATAGTAGAGTTAGTTTCTTTAAATGAATCAGGTTCAGGGCAAAATAAATTTAAGCTTACACCATTTTCAATAGATACATATTGCCATTCTTCATTAATAATTTGTCTCGAATCATAAAGTGATTGGAAATAGAAATCAGCTATTTCAAAAAATTTCTCTGTTCCAACATTCTTACCTATAATATTTAGCTTTACTATATGCATTCCTCCAATGAATGGTAACATCCGTATATCAATACAATTCCTGATGCCCGCTGTATTTGGGTGGGTATCATCCACTTTTGTTGTTATTTCCATTATACTTATCCTCTAAATATAGTGCAGAAGAATTGGTTGCTGGAGGGGAAAGTGTATTCTTTTTCAAAAAAGCACCTTCTATTACTAATAGAGGACTGGCTCAACCGCTCGGCTCTAGCCGAGTGGTAACTATTTGCGTAGCCTCTGGCTACCGTTGAGCGAGCGAGATTTCCATCAACCTTTTCCCTTTCTCCTCCCAATTTTTTAAACTTACGGCTCAAACATAGCTGAACATCCTTGAAATCAAATTACACCTCTGTTTTTGCCACTTTCGATCCCTATCCTTCTTACAAAGGCTCAGCCATCCACATTGAAAAAGTGACGGAGACGCTGTCCCAAGAATTTCCCGACACGCTCTTGCTCAGCCTAGGGCGACATTTGGACAAGCCTTTTCTCCCTTCCATCACGCATATAGAAGCTCCGCTCGAAGAACCGAACTACCTCAAAAGGGGCATGGCGTTTTCCGCTTGGGCAGATGAGGTCTTGGCGCAGCAGTACAACTTGAAAATTGGGCATTTTAGGGATATTTGGAGCGGATTGCCCATCATCGCCCGCCCGCATGTCACCAGCGTATTCGAGGTGAACGGGCTGCCTTCCATCGAGCTGGTGAACAGGTATCCGTTCATTGGGCAAGATACGGTAAGCAAAATCCGGGCAATGGAAAATGAATGCTTGGAGAAAAGCCAGCTGATCATTTGCCCCTCGGAAACTATTAAAAAGCACCTTCTTTCCAGAGGGGTTTGGGCAGGGAAAATACGTGTAATTCCCAACGGAGCGGATATTCCCGAGGCTAAGCCTAGGCCAGAAGGGCTGCCCGAAGAGTACATCGTTTACTTTGGGGCGTTGCAGCCTTGGCAAGGGGTGGGCACGCTGCTCAAAGCCATGCAGTACCTACGGGATAAACCCCATTTGAAATTGGTGATTTGTTCTTCTCACAAACCCAAGTTTTCGCGCCCTTTCCAGAAAATGGTGGAAAAGTTGGAAATAGGGGAGCAGGTAGTTTGGAAATACCAGCTGCACAAAGATGTTCTCCATCAGATACTCCAACATGCCATGTGCAGCATAGCCCCGCTTACCGAATGCAGCCGGAATTTGGAGCAGGGCTGCTCTCCTTTGAAAATCTTCGAGAGCATGGCTTGCAAAACACCCATTATAGCTTCAGACTTGCCGGTGATAAGGGAAATATTGGCACCTGACGTGGAGTGTAAGCTGTTCCGAGCAGAACGACCAGCAGACTTGGCAAGGTGCATCCGTCTACTGAGCGACTATCCAAGCCTTCGGAAAGAAATAGTAAAAAATGCTTATACTAAGTTGATAAAAAATTATACTTGGGATATAATTAACAAAAAATTATCGGCAATTTACAAGAATATAGATCAATTGGTTTATTAGACAATAACAACATAAAACATGAGTGCAGCCAAAGTTAGATACAGTGATTTCACCCCTGAGCAAAAGCAGTTTGTAGATGAAAAGACATTGAGCGCCACAATGAAAATTAGTAGGTGGCTTGCTTTCCTAAGTAAAGTTTCCAGGTTCGATAAGGAGAATGACGGTAAGATCAAGAAACTGATGACTGTTGGTATAGTCAGTTTTGTAGTAGCTGTTGTGTGTTTCATTGTAGCCATGGTTTCCGAAACATTGGTGATTGCAGCGGGTTCGGTATTGCTGATAGCGGTTGGAATTGGGCTGTTTGTATGGAGAAGCCAACTCAAAAAAAACGATATAAATGATTACCTCAGGTTATTCTTTTTGCCTGTTTTACACGTGCTTGAGGCAAAATCTGGAAGCCAAGCCAAGCTTTCAGCAAGTTTGGATTTTAGGATTCCGAGAAAGGCGCTCACTCCCGAACAAAGCAAAGTAGGTGTAAGAAAGCTGAAAGCCTACTCGCCCAAGTACGTAGCTGCTAAAGTTACCATGAAGGATCAATCGGTCTTGGAATTTGCCGTAGCCGATGAGATTAAGGATTTTTCGTGGACGAAAACAAGTGCCAGTGGGAAAACGAAATTTAAGAACAAATCGAAGTTTGTGCACCAATGCCTCATTAAAATGACCTTGGCTAAGTCGGAATATACATGGCAAGGAACTACCGCTCCAGAGATGACAGTGGAGGAGCATAATGAGACGTATATTGTAAAAAAGAAAGTTAAGCTGAAGACCGAGGGGAAAGAAAACGTACTGAAGGTAAATGCTTTTTTTGGGGCGATGCAAAGTATTTATGAACAGTTTGATGCTAAAAATCCTGCCAATCAGGCTAATGCGGATGCTGAAAAACCACGAAGGGAAAGGGAAGATGGAGAGCATGAAGAATATTACGACGATAGAATGGACATGATGGTATTGCCCTACATCTGGTACGGCAGCCAGTTCGACCAGTACGATTACGACAGCGTCGAGTACATGGAATCTGGCGATTACGCCATGGACGATGATTCGGTTACCGCTTTTGATAGTTGAGGAGGAAAATATGACTTTGTGAAAAAAAATAATGCTGGCGCGAGCGTCTCGCTCGTGTCCTTTCTTCATGCCATGATCCCCTTGAATTGTCCCTTAGTTGCCAGTTCTGTTTTAACGAGCAACTAGTAACCAGTAACTAGAAAAATGCCCAAACTACTTTGGCTTACAGATAATTACCCACCCCAGCGAGGGGGAATGTCCCAATCTTGCGACCGGATTGTGAATGGACTGAGGTGTGCTGGCTTTACCATCGAAATCATCCATTTTGTAAATAAAGGAAGGAAACTTGCCCGAAAGCAACAGCAAAATGGAGGCTATACCGCCATGCCTTTTGCAGGCAGCGAGGCGCATGTGCTCAACCTGACGTGGAACTACATTAAGACGTTGGGCGAGTTTGACTATATCGTCTGTTTTGGAGGCTATTTGTCCATGATCGGCGCGCCTGTTTTTTCCAAATGGTCAGGTACTGCCTTGGTTACGCTGATTCGGGGCAACGACTTGGACAACTCCATTTTTACACCCAGAAAGCGTAGCGTGTTGGAAGATGCACTTCGCCAGTCCGAGTTTGTATTCACCGTCAGTAGCGATAAGGCGGAAAAGGTGAGGAAATGGCTTGGGCACGAAGCGGTTCATTATATCCCTAATGGGATCGATAAAAAAGAATGGATTCCCACCGCAAGTGAAACAGACTTTGCCCAAACTTGGAAAGAGACCAACAGTGCTGGCAAGCTTACCTTGGGGCTTTTTGGGCAATTGAAAGATAAAAAAGGGCTGGATTTTTTCCTCGAAGCTTTGCGCAGAACGAGCTTGGCAGAAAAAGCACATTTGCTGCTTATAGGCGAAATAGAAGAGTATTTGATGGATGAACTAGAGCAAATGGCTTGTACCTTCACCCTTCTTCCTTTCCATGACCGCTACGAGCTGATGAAATACTACCTCTGCTGCGATGCCTTGGTGATCCCTTCTTTTTACGACGGCATGCCCAATGTGTTGCTAGAAGCTGGAGCTTTAGGGAAAAACATCATAGCTTCCGAGGTAGATGGCATGGCAGACATACTCGAACACGGGAACGATGGGTTGTTGTTCGCACCGGGAAATGAAGACGAATGCCGAAAGGTTTTGTACCAATATTTTGCGATGCCCGAGGAGGAACGAAACCTGCTAGGCGAGCGCTTGAAATCAAAAATTGAAAACCAATATTCTCAAGAACATGAAATCGAAGCATATAAAAAATTCCTTGCCTAAAGCTTTTATAGCGCTTGTTTTACTAGCTTTTTGTGCTTGTTCCGATAAAAAAGAGTCTGTACAAAACGAAGAGCAAGTCGAGCAATTAGCCACTCCGGATGCCGCTCCTGTCAGTTCTGTTAAGGAGTTTTACATTAGTAATAAGGAGAATATTTCTCTAGCAGTTGTTACGGTTGATGGCCCAAGTTTGAACATCAACGTAGGAGGGGAAATGTTGTTTGGCGACCTAAAAGGGGAAAAAAGGAAGTATTACGATCAGCAGAACCAACTCGTCTATTCGGTGAAGCACAAAGCTGGGGAGTCTTTTAAACTGCGGGACAAGGACGAAAAGTTGCTTTGGAAAGTGAAGGTTGCGGGTGATAAAGTTAAAATAGCCAACAACGAGGAAATGACGAATCCTTACCAAATAAATGTGTACGAAGAGGGAAGGGTGAAATTGAAATTGGGAGAGGAAGATCGGGGCAGTATTCGGTACGAAAAAGGTGCTGCTATGATGGAAGTGAACGGAACATATTTCTTAAGAAATTTCACGGGTTCTCATGCTCCGGGTGTGTTGATGATTTCCGAGATGGATGAAACGGAGAAGTTCGTGATTTGCGCTGAGCTAGCAAAGTTGGGGAAATGATCGCTTTTTATGGGTTTGGCGGAGGTTTCGGTCACTTAACTAGAATAAGGACATTTATCGATACCTATAAAATTACCAGCCCCGTCCTTATCCTTACAAATAATCCGGCTGCTTTCAGGTTATTCAAGCAAGCAGAAATAGCCTTTCTACCTTCTCACTTACCTTTTGAGAAGGCTTCCTTGCGATGGCTAGTAGAAAAAGTGCTAGCCGAAAACGAGCTTGAAGCATTTTACATAGACGTATTTCCCTGCGGTTTTTTAGGGGAACTTTCCAACGAGTTTTTTAGGGAAATTCCCGTTCACCTGCTGTGCAGAAGGTTGAAGTGGAATAAATATGCACCGCAAGTTACGAATGCTCCGCTTGCTATTAGCAAAGCCTATATTTTTGAAGAATTGGAGAACGAACACCAGCAGTTCATTGCGGAAAACTCCTCTCATTTGCTAAATGCATCCCTTCATTTCCCCTCGCCAGCGAACAAGCCAAGTGCCGTGGAAAAACTCAAAAAGCCCATTTGGTTGGTTGTCCACACCAGCCAGCAGGAGGAGCTAGAAGTGTTGATAGATCATGCGCAAGATTTGGCGAAAATAGAGCAGGTAGAGCCTGAAATAGTGATTCTGTCCGACCTATCGGTAGAAATTCCGACCAATGCTCATTTGCTTTCGGAAGAAAATCCTATTGACTGGTTTCCTTATGCCGAGAAGGTTTTTACCGCAGCGGGTTTCAATACTTGGTATCAACTGCAGAGATGGAGAGAGAAACATATCGCTATTCCCTTTCCCCGAAAGTTCGACGATCAGTTTTGGAGAATAGCGAATGTGTAGGTTTTGAGTAAAGGGGCTAGCTTTCTATAAAAATAAGCGCTTCTACTAGTTCCTTTTCAGTGTCAATTCCCTTGCCCAACTTTTTGAAATAGCCTTTCAACTCCGATTTCTTTTCGGGGAAAAGCTTCATTACAGCACCTTTGCTCAAGCCTATTTTTTCGTAGCCATTTTTGGTTTTTATGTAGAGTTTATCTGTTTTTTGGTATTCGTCATATGTTTTTCCTTGCGCATAGGCGCCCTCGTAGTTAGCTTTTTTATAGATCACATTGGTCTTTTTTACCAACTTCGTTTCACCATCGTAAAGCACTTCGCAAAATAACTCTCGCCCCTCTTTTAAACCTAGTTCCGTAGGTTTGAAACGCACAAAAAGTGCTGCCCCAGAGTTGCCTGTTGCAACGAATTTCTTTATTTGTGTACTGTATAAAATTCTCACCGTCTTGTTAGGAGAAAGGAGGTGTATCTCATCGTTTTCTGCATTATAATTCAACTTCAGTCCCTCCTTGTATTCCGTTCCATTTTCCAAGTAAATTTCACAAGGTATCCATTCCTCAAACAAAAAAGGAGATCCTTTCACGCCTTCGTAGCGGTTATCGAAGCCCAATGCTCCCACCGTGTTTGGCGTGAGGGTTCCTATCTGGTTCAGGTTTGTCTGCGCATCCAAGGTATTGGTTTGGGCAATTGCAAACGAGCTTGATATTATCAGTAAAGTTACGAGTACGAGCTGTTTAGTAGTTTTCATTCTATGTATAGTTTTGATTGAAATATACGACAATACTATTTATTAATCTATAACAAAGAAAAGTTGTTTTGCTGATTTGATAAACCTGTAAGGTTTTTTAAAACCTTACAGGTTTGATTTGAATGTTTACGGCTAGCTTTTTACTAGCTTTGCGACTTCTAAAAATATAGATTATGATTTCAGTTGATAATTTAGCCGTTGAGTTCAGCGGTTCTACCTTGTTTAGTGAGGTGTCTTTTGTGGTAAACCCTACCGATAAAATAGCCTTGATGGGCAAAAACGGTGCGGGTAAATCGACCATGATGAAGATAGTGGCGGGGGAGCAAAAGCCTACCCGTGGGCATGTGCGTGCGCCCAAAGATGCGGTAATTGCTTATTTGCCACAGCATTTGCTCACCGAAGATAATTGTACGGTGTTTGAAGAAGCAGCCAAGGCTTTTAAGCAGGTGTTTGAAATGCGCGACCAAATGGCGGAGTTGAACCATGCCCTCGAAACCCGAACAGATTATGAAAGCGCCGAGTACATGGCCATCATTGAAAAAGTTTCTGATTTGGGCGAAAAGTACTACCAGCTAGAGGATGTAAATTACGATGCTGAGGTGGAAAAAGCCTTGAAGGGTTTGGGTTTCAAGCCTGAGGATTTTACCCGCCAAACTAAAGAATTTAGCGGTGGGTGGCGGATGCGAATTGAGCTAGCGAAGATTTTGTTGCAAAAGCCTGACCTGATCTTGCTTGATGAGCCTACCAACCACATCGACATAGAATCGGTGATCTGGCTGGAAGATTTTTTGGTGAACAAGGCCAATGCGGTAATGGTCATCTCTCACGATAGGGCTTTTATCGACAATATTACCAATCGCACCATTGAGGTGACGATGGGGAAAATTTACGATTATAAGGCGAATTATTCGCATTACCTCCAACTAAGGGAAGACCGCAGGCAGCACCAGATAAAAGCATACCAAGAGCAGCAGAAGTTTATAGCCGACAACATGGCTTTTATAGAGCGTTTTAAAGGAACATATTCCAAAACCAACCAAGTGAACTCTCGTGAGCGGATGTTGGAAAAATTGGAAAAAATAGAGATTGATGAGGTAGATACTTCGGCTTTGAAGCTCCGTTTCCCGCCAGCTCCTCGTTCGGGCGATCATCCTGTAACAGTCAGCGATGTATCCAAATCGTATGGGGATAAAGTGGTATTCAAAAATGCGAGTATGTCTATTTCTAGGGGTGAAAAGGTTGCTTTTGTGGGAAGGAACGGAGAAGGGAAATCGACCATGATCAAAGCTATTTTGAAGGAGATAGAGGTAGAAGGGACGTGCCAGTTGGGGCACAATGTGAAAGTGGGCTATTTTGCCCAAAACCAAGCTTCTTTATTAGATCCTAATCTGACTATTTTCCAAACTGTAGATGAGGTAGCCGAAGGAGATGTCCGTACCCAAATCAAGAATATCCTAGGTGGGTTTATGTTCCAAGGCGATGATATTGACAAGAAAGTTAGCGTACTTTCGGGTGGGGAAAAAACAAGGCTGGCGATGGTGAAGCTCTTACTTGAGCCTGTAAACTTGCTCATATTGGATGAACCGACCAACCATCTCGATCTGAAGTCGAAAGATGTGCTCAAGGAAGCGCTAAAAGCTTTTGATGGTACGCTGATTTTGGTTTCCCATGACAGAGACTTCTTGAAAGGGCTTTCCCAAAAAGTATTCGAATTCAAAGACAAGCGGGTAATTGAGCATTTTGAAACAATTGACGCTTTCTTGGAGCGCAATAGGATCAAAAGCATTGCCGAGATCAACCTGATGAAGTAGGGGTTAAGTATCTTTCAAGAAATCATAAAAGGAAAAGCGAAAGCTTTTCCTTTTTTTGTACTAAGCTATTCAGAATGCCCATAAAAATATTTGCTTATTCTGTAACAAAACCTACTGTTTGTTTGGCGGATTCCCAGCTATTTTCTACATTGAAAAACTAACCTCAAAAACCGGTGCATACAAACAGACTCTCCAGCCAGCTGCATTTCAACCATTTCAGAGTATAAACTCCGCTAATCTAATAGGTTACAAGTTCTATTCTGTAGCGAATTTCAATACAATTCTATCATCTCATAACACTAAAAAAAGTAAAATTATGGCTAAGAATTCCTCGGCTGTGAAAAGCCAGTTAAAAACAATTGAACAATTTATAAAAGATATTCGCTTGCAAGTGCAAGAAGAGCGGAGTAAAGGACCAGAGCTGAAAGAAGAGTTGTCGGAAAAGCTTGTGCAGGCAGAGCTGAAGCAAGCAGGCATACGAAAAAAGATAAAGTCGGCGAAGGAGCAGAGCAAGAAGAGAAAAAAGGAGATAGATGAGTGGAAAAAATGGTACAATGAGATTGAGCAATTGGACAAAATGGAAGAGTTGAAGCAACTCAATGAAGAAGTAGCTTGGCGGGCTGCCGATATAGCGAAAAAAGAAGGAGAGATTAATGCGAACTATGTAAAGCTTTTGGAGTCGGAAGGGGAATGCGAGCAACTGAAAATCCGCTTGGAAGCACTAAATGAAGTTCCAGCCGATGTGGAAATAGACGAAGACCCTCGCCTGAAAGACTTGCTGGGAGAGCGAGATACACTCAAAGCCAAATTGAGCAAAAAAGCTTAGTACTTACCTCGCTTCTACCGCAATAGAAGCACTTTTTTATTCTTATTTACCTCATTCTTAAAAAGACTTAATCTTATGAGTTTCATATCCGATTTGCAAGGGATGTACAGTCCTGCTACCAGTTCCCTTGTGTTAAAAACTTCCCAATTAGGTACTGTGGGGACTTTGCTCCAGGCCATGGTGGGAAGCCCCCAACTTGAATTTACCGGAGTAGCCCAAGCTCCTTCCGAGGACTCAGGAAAAATCACTTTTACGGCAGCAGGACTCGAACTTGTGGGCGTGGTTCCTGCCTTGCTTTTCCCAACCGAAAAAACTACAACCGTTTCGGTCACAGTTTACGAAGCAGAAACAGATCCAGTAATCGTAATCCGGCTTTCCCTCTCGGCTACGTGGTCTTTTGTTGATCTTGTTCCGGGCTTGTCCCAAACCTTTTTGGCTGAGCTAGGCTTGAACTCTGGCAGCGATGAACCTTCTTCCTTTTTACTTCTTTCTACAGGTAACATATTAGAACCTGAGTTGGAGATAGAACTGGAAAAAGGGATAAACTGGGTAGGGGGAATGGATGAAAGCAAGGGGATTTTAACCCCTGTAAAATGGTTGTTGGGAACGGGAATAAAAGCCATTGGTTCTATAGAACTCTTGCCCAATTCCTTGCCCGCAGTTTCCATTGAACTAGCATTGCCCGATATCCAAACCGATTTGGTAGGGCCATTTGAAGGAATGGAAGTATCGCTACAAGCAGTGATTGTTTTCGATCCTAGTTCCGAGGGGCTGGTTGATGGCTTGAGCATCAGCGCATCGCTCCAGTGGGCAGATGGTGAGGCGGTATTTACAGGAGTTTTGCCCTCAGCTTTGTCAAATACGTTGGAGTTTATGTCGGAAGGCAGGCTTCCTTTACCAACTCCAAATGACCTAGATCGCTATTTTGGAGGGGAAAGTATTACCCAGCATTTACCCGCTCAATTTACCGCAGTATTAAATTCCATTCAAGTTGCGGAAGTTTCCCTTGGAATTGATTTGGATACCAAGCAGTTGATCTACGCCCAAGCGGTGTTGGCTACCAAAGAAGAAGCTTCATTTGCCCTCATCCCCGATATGGTAGAGATCAGCCAAGTGGAGTTTGCGATAGATATAGAATGGGAAGACGGTGAAATGGAATCTACCCATTTTTTGGAAGGAATATTTAGCATAGGAGATGTGGACTTAGGGGCTTCAGTCGATTTGGTGCTGACCCCAAGAATGAACGAACTGACGGCGCTTATTCAGTTGGATGAAGAAGATGTGTTGGATTTGCCCACCATTGCCAAGAAATTTGGTTTGCCAAAAGGCGCACCTAAAATGCGAGTGGAAGACTTCGATATGCGAGCCTCCATTTCGGGCATTTTCTTGATCCAAGCCGATTTGGCGGATTTCACCATCGACCAAGATTTTGTGCTAAATGCTCTTACTTTCGACTTGGAATACGATGGGGAAGAAATGAACATGGAGATGTTAGGGGAAATGGAAATGGAAATAGCAGGGGTGAGTGCTTCGGTAGCCATTTCCAACGAAAATGGATGGGCGGTTTCTGCTCAGACCGAAGAAGAAGACCTTATTTCGGTAGGAGGTTTGTTTACCAAATTTGAAAAAATTTATGGCAGCGTATTTCCTGTCCCCGATTTCCTGAAAAACCTTTCCGTGGTCAATTTGGATATGTTTTTCAATTTCAAATCCAAAGAATTTTCTTTTGCCGGTGCCATCCAGTCGGCTGTGATGGGCGAAGAAGACGAGGCAGTTTGGCAGATCCCTTTTGGTGACGACGAGCTGGCAATTGGGCGCTTGAACTTCTACGTTCAGAAAGAAACTGGCGGTGTAAAAATGAAGTTTTCGGGAGGGGCGACCATGTTTGGATCTACCCTTACAGTAGCTGCGGAATTGGATAAAAAGATGCAGATAAGCGCCAGTGCTACCAATGTAAACCTAACGGGCATAATAGATGCTCTGCTTGGGGATATCGACTTCCCGCCCGAAGTACCCGACGTAGTGTTTGATACGGTGGAAATGACCGTGACGCCTTCTACCAAAGAAGTGGTCTTTTCGGCAAGCGCTACCGAAGATTGGGAAGTTCCATTGGGGGTTGCAGGCTTCTTGATAGAAGATTTGCAACTTAGCCTAGAGCGAAAAGCAATTGCTGGAGGAAAGTTCAAAACTACGGGCACGCTAAGCGGAGAAGCCAGTATAGGCGCAGTGAGCTTCGACCTTGTCTATGATTTCCCCGGTGATTTTGTTTTCACTACGCAAATCCCAGAGATCAGTCTTTCTCCTGTAGTTCAAGATTTGTGTGGAACGGAAGCCATGATGGGTATTTCTGTTCCTAGCAGTGTGGCGAATGTTGCCTTGAAAAAGATGAAACTCAGGGTTGCTCCTCAGCAAAAAACGATGTCCTTTTCAGGAACGTCACTTTTGGGTTCTACCGAGCTGATTGTAACGAAAAACTTACAGGGCAAATGGGTGTTTATTGCCGCTTTTGCCCCGCCAGCTAGTTGGAAATTCTCCAAATTGGAAAGCAGCCTCAAGCCGCTCGATAAGCTCAGTTTGGAAAATACCGCACTGGTGCTCAGCTCTGCTCCCGACAAGGATGTTCCGCTTACGGTCATCCAAATCCCCGATGATATTTCCATCAACAAAGGACTTACCTTCTTTGCTGCGCTCGATATGAGCGACTTAGGAGTGAAAGACCTGATGAACGTTAGCTCGCTTACGGTGAGCACCAGCATCGACCGAAACCCTGCGAATATAAAATTGGCAGCAGCCATGGGCGGAAGTTTCAAGATCAGTGATAACGTAGCTATGGGCGATATGAAATTCTTCTTACGTCCTGTTCCTTCCAATTTTGAGTTGGGGATTAGCGGAAGCGTATTGGCAAAAATAGACAAAAGCGAGCTTGCTTTTGTAGGTACGATGTTCATCAGGCCGATAGACCGGAGCGCAGGGTTTGCCGCTACCATGCTAGGTTTTTGGGACGAGCCTTTTGGGGTGAAAGGGCTTTCTGTAGGCAATGTAGCCCTCGAAGTCGGTATCGGGATAGTGCCACCTCCAGCCGTGGCAGCGCCCATAGTGGGCATTGCGGGAAGTATCGCTATCAACGAACTTTCGGGAAGCGCGGCGGTGAAAGCCGATACGGCCAACCCGGGCAATAGCATGATTGCCGCTTCCTTCAACCGCTTGTACCTCAACGACGTTATCCAGACTTTCTGCGAAAAGAAAGTGTATAACCAAATCCCTGCCGATATCCGCAATACGGTGCTTGATGCAGGGCTAGAAGACGTAGCGGTCTATGTAGTCCCTCAGCCAACTACCATCGGCGAGCTGTTCTACGAACAAGGTTTTAGGTTTGAAGGAAAATTATCGATAGGTGAGTTTGATGCTTCCTTTTTCTTCTTGTTGAGCTACAGCGAAGGTTTCGCCATTAAAGCTTCGATGGACCCTATCAAAATCGGTTCGGTGTTCGAGCTTGCCGGAGCGGGAAATTTGCCAGGACCTACGCTGGAAGTTGACCTGAGAGTTGGGGGCAGCCCAGGTATCGTTATCGCTGGTTTGGTGAATATTATGGGAATACAAGCGCAGACCTTGGTGAGTATTTCCGACAAGGGGTTTTTGTTCTTTGTAGAAGGGAAAATATTTGATCTCTTTGTGGCTTCCCTTACGGTGAGCGGTGGGAATTTGAAAGAAGGTGGGGATTTCTATATAAAAGCCCAAATGAAGAACGACCTCATCTCCTATTTGAGGGAAAATGCCCAAAAAGCCATCCAAGATGCTGCTTCCGAAGCCACCAAAGACATTGAAGCAGCGCAAAAAGATGTGGCAAAGGTGCAGAAGGAAGTCGATAAGATAGATACTGACATCAAAAATATGCGTGAAGTGATAAAAGCGGAACGAGCTAGGGATGCCAAGCGAGTGAAGGATGCCGAAAATGCGGTTACAGCAGCTCAAAATAAGGTAAACGGGCTTCAGAAGGAGATTGATAAAATGCGGAAAACGATCCAATCTGAGCGAAATAGAGATGCTAAGCGTGTAAAAGATGCGGAAAAAGCAGTGGCATCGGCACAAAGCAAGGTGAATAAGCTACAAGGGGAAATTGACAAAATGCGGAAGACGATCAGAGCTGAACGAGCCAGAGATACCAAGCGCTTGAGCGATGCAAGAAAGAAAGTAAGCGAAGCGCAAAACAGCGTCAACAGTATCCAAAGTGAAATAAACAGTTCGCACAGACGGATCAGCACCTTAAACTCGCACATAAAGTCCAAGAAAAAGTGGTATGATAAGTCTCCTTGGTACAAGAAGAGTTACCGCTGGGCAGAGTACGCCGCCTATGCAGCAGCCAAAGGAGCTGAAATCACTGCTCTTTATACCAAGATTGGTGGAATGGAAGCTGCCAAAGGAACTGCCTACGGCGTGTTGGAAGCAGCCAAGCAGATAGTGAGAGGGATAGAATTGGCGGCAAAGACCTTCCCGATAGATGCAGATGTACGGATTGCAGGCTTGTTTACGGCGAAGGAAACGGCAAACGGGGCATTGGAAGTTGCCAAGCAATCCCTCCGAGGGATAAAAGCGACTATCGACGTGTTCCCAATTGATGCTGATGTGCGGATAGCAGGTTTGTTTACCGCAAAGGGTACGGCAAGTGGCACGTTAGAAGTAGCCAAGCAAACCCTCAAAGCGTTGAAGGCAACGATCGATGCATTTCCAATTGATGCCGACGTGCGGATAGCAGGCTTGTTCACCGCCAAGGGCACGGCAACCGTAGCGTTGCAAACTGCTATTGGTGTATTGGAAGCGGCAAAAGCAACCGTAGGTGGTTTGGCTTCCGTAGCCGATTTTGTAGTTGAATTTGGTTTGGGGGGCTTAATAGATATCAAAGAAGCTCATTTCGAAGGCCAGCTCAATGTGATGAATGGAGGGCAAGTAAATATGGGCTTCAAAATTCTGCTGCTCAAAAAGCCGCTCGATCTCGACCTTGCCTTCAACTTCAAAAATATGGCAAGCACGCTCAAGTCTTTCACAGGCAAGCTGATTGCTGAGATAAATTAGGGGATTGAATAGGGTTTTCTAAAAAAAAATTAACGCCGTTATTATAGAATAACGGCGTTAATCAATCAAGTCTCTTTCAATAATCAGTTTGGCTATTTCCCCACTTTCGTTTTTTTGCTGTAGAGCAGGTCAAAAGAGAGGGGGAGGGGTTCTTGCGTATTGGGTTTGAGGTAGAAAATTTCTATGCCTTGTCCGCCGCCTTGCTGGAAGAACTCAATTTTTATAGGATAAAAGCCTTCTTTGAGAGGGAGGATATACGATACAGGTTCTTCCATGGCGTGCAGGCCATCGTTGTTGATGATCATCTCCTCGTTTAGGTACATTTTCGACCCGTCGTCAGAAGTTATTCCAAAGGCATAATACCCTTCTTCTTCTATGTGGAGGTATCCTTCAAAAACACAGGCATAATTTTCCTTTTTGGGTAGGATGGAGAAGTCAAAGCTATTTTCCATCACACCTTTATCTGCTTTTTTGAGCTGGCTGAAGTCGGGTAGGGAATCCCATTTCCCTTCGTAGTAGGTATAATTTAGGCTGCCTTTTGTCGCTTTTTTGGGTTTATTGACCGTGGGCATCGCTTCTCCCAGTTTGTATTCATTGGTTGTTGTTGTCCCACCTCCTCTTTTGCTAAATGCCCTTGTTTTGAGGACTGTGGGCTGTTCTAATACTAACATGCGTTTTTCTAACTTAGGTGAGTCGGCAGTGGGTTCGCTACCATCGGTTGTGAAGCGAATATTTGGGTGCTCTGTAGTACAAAATACCATAATAGGTTGGTCTTTCAGCATAATGCCGCCCATGGGGTGCATGCTAACGACAGATGTGCCGAAGCCTTCGTAAATGTATTGCATGGCATCGTAAATGCTTTTGTATCGAACCGAACCGTGGGTTTCGTTGGGGTAGGCTACGCTTTTCCAGTCCAACTCGTTGTCCAGTTTTTGTAGTATCGAATCCATCGTGTTCAAGCCCATTCCAATATAGCCTTGTCCTTCTCTTCCTGTGTAAAAAAGGATTTTCCCTTTTGTTTTTTCAGCATCCAGTTTTTCGGCTGCGGTACGGACTAGCAACTGCTCATCCCACCAAAAGCTTGGGTCAACGGCAATGTAGGCATCGAACAAGTCGGGCTCTTCCATAAGGGCGGTCATGGAAAAGACACCACCAAAGGAATGTCCGTATAAAATATCCATTTTGCTGGTCGCATAGTTCTTGTCGATGTGGGGCATGAGTTCTGTTTTGAAGAACTTTAGGAACTTCGAAGCTCCTCCCGAAGTAGGTACGTTTTTGTTATGCGAAGGGAGGAAATCTCTGTTCCTATCTACATTAAAAACAATGACCATAATGACGGGTGGAGCTTTCCTTTCTTGTTGCATAAACTGCATACATGCTTGCATCAGATCTTTGTTGCCACCTCCGTCGGTGACATAGATCACATCGTATTTGTCGGCAGTGTTTGGGTCGTACTTTTCGGGTAAAATGATTTCAAAATGCCTTTTCTCTTCAAGGGCTTCCGAATAGAGAGAATCTTTTATGGGTTTATCTTCTTGAGCAAAAGAAGCAGTGGCAATACATAAAAAAAATAGGTAAGTGGATAAGGTTTTCATTTTCGAGAGTTTTAGCTGAGTAACACTTGTTTTACTAGTAATTTACGGAAAAACCCTCCTTGCTTTTCAGGAACTTATATGTAGTGCGAGATAGTGTTACTTGCGGTGTATTTGTTGGATAGGAGAAGTGATATGTTAATATAGCCAATCCAATCTATCATTTTTACTTTATCGAAAACGATTTACACTTTGTTTTTATAGTTTTGTGGCGAACAGAATTTCAACAAAAAACTTCAAAAACTACCATTTTTAATGAAATATTTTTTGCTATTTCTATTACTCGGACTTTGTACTCAATATGCAGTAGGGCAATATTCTTATATTGACACCCATCCTAACGCAGCTAAAATAAATAAAAGGCTGGATAATTGGCGCAAAGGAACAATTTGGCTAAACGACGGGACACAGGTGAAAGGTTTATTCTCATATAACCCATTGGTGGTAGAGGGAATATTGAAAGTGCAGGACGGTGAGAAAACCAAGATGTACACGGCAAACCAAGTGGATGGCTTTGCTTTCTACGATTATGAGAAACAAACTAAGAGGCGCTATTATACTTTTCCTTTTACCTATAATGATATTTACAATAATTTCTTCTTTGAAATCCTCCACGAAGGAAAGAAGTACTCTTTGCTGGGCAGGGAAAGTATTTTCATTATGCAAACTATAAATGACGGCTATACTAATTCTGATGTGTACAAAGGAGATTATTTACTGTTTATCTTTGAAAATGAGACTGGGGAACTACAGAATATAAAAAGAAAAGTGCTTTTTGAGGCTATGGAAGATAAGGAGCAGGAAGTAAGGACTTTTATGAAAAAGCTTAATATCCATAGTGTGAAGAAGCTTGAGAATGCGAGGAAAGTTTTTAGGTATTATGATTTGCTCTTGGATAAAGATGAGGAGAGATCCAGCTCGTTTTAACCTTGCTTTTTTGTTTGTTTAGGGGAAATATTCTTTAAAAAGGTCTGATTTTTTGAGCTGGTTGAGGAGTTCTTTGGTTAGTGGTTTGTCAAAAAAATCTAATACATAGCGGTTTTCCTGAGACAACTCCTGATCACTTGGATCCACGCTAGAGGAAAGGACAATGATCTTCAATTGGCTGAGCAGCTCTGGGTATTTTGATTCCATTTCCTCGATAAACTCCCATCCTCCCATCACGGGCATATTCAGGTCTAAGAAAATCAGGTTGGGGACCACTTTGTCGGTGCCGGGCTGGGTACTGTATTCTTCAAAATAGTCGTAGGCAATTTTCCCATTTCCTATCTCAATAAAGGTTTTACAAAAGTCTTCAGTTGTAAAAATAAATTTGGACAACATCAACGTAGTTGGGTCGTCTTCAATGCACATTACGTTCGGAATCATATATCTTGGTTATTTAAAAGTAATAATGAATGTTGACCCAATATTTTCTTCACTGGCAACTTCTATAGTCCCGCCTAATGAAGTTACTTGAGAATGAACAAGGTACAAGCCAATTCCCTTGCTGTTTGCGTGGTTGTGGAAGCGTTGGTACAATCCAAAAATTTTGCCTTTGACTTTTTCCATATTTAAACCCAGTCCGTTGTCTTGGACGGTGAGCTGTACTTTTCCAGCTTTTTTCCTTGTTCTAATAACAATTTTAGGTTGCCTTTCGGGATGGGCATATTTTATGGAATTGGTGATTAGGTTAAGTAGAATACTATCTAAGTATTCTTTGTTGAATTGAACTTTGTCGATTTCTTCAAAATCGGTATTTATTTCTGTTTCAGACTGTTCTATGAAAGAAGAAATAGAACTGGTTACCCTTTTTAAACTTGCTGCCACACCTACACTTTCAGGGTCTAGGTTGGTGTTTTCTTTAATGATGAGAATGTTGATCAAGTCATTTAATGTCTCGTTCAGTTGCTTGGTAGAGGAGCTAAGTCCATCTATTAGCATTTGCGTTTTCTTATCCTCTATTTTAGTTGTATCTAGTAAATTATGGATGCCTATAAGGTTGGTGATTGGTGCTCGTAAGTTGTGGGAAGTTATGTAGGAAAATTGCTTCAGTTCAGTATTGTTCTTGGACAATTCCTGAATGAGATGTTCTCTTTCTAATTCTACTTTTTTTCGTTTGGTAATATCGAGCATTATTCCATTTAAAATGATGTTATCATCGACTTTCAGCGGAACAGATTTCCCTTGAAACCACTTAATGTTACCATTTCCGCAAATTATCCTTCCCTCATAATCCCAGTCGCTCAAATCAGCTATTGTTTTTGCTGTAGAACTATAAAAATCTTCTCTTTCACCTTCAGGTATTTGAGCAGACCACTCTTGGGGTGTAATGCTGGAGGAAAACCCGAAAATTTCTTCCATTTTATCGCTAACGTGTGTAAAATAAGTATTGCCATCCTTTTCCACACACATTTGGAAAACTACACCAGGAACATTTCTGGCAAGGTCTTTTACCTTTTTCTCACTTTCCATTAAAAGGCTTTCAGCTTTCTTGGTTGCTGAAGCATCTTTAGCTATACTATAAAATAGCTCATCGTTGTTATCCCAAATCACCGACCAGATAATAGGTACAAGTTTTCCGTCCTTTCTTACGTATCTATTTTCAAAATTAGTGGTAGCTGTTCCTGCTATAATATTCTTTGCCTCTTTCTCTGTAATGGCTTGATCTTCTTTGTATACAAGGTTGATGAACGGAATTCCTATCAGCTCTTCGGGAGTATACCCTAGGATTTGTTTGGAAGCAGCACTTACTTGGACAAATTCGCCTTCTTTGTTTATAGTACAAATAATATCGAGTGAATGGTCCATTATTTTTTGGAGGTTTTCCCGGCTTTGTTTTAACTCGAAATCTGCTGTTTTTAGCTCTGTAATATCTTTGGCTATGCTATACACCCCAATAATATTACCATCAACCACGATCGGCATGTTCGTCATATTCAGAGCTAGTTTGTTGCCCTTACTGGTGATGATGCCAAGCTCATAGTTTTGAGGTTTTCCTTCCCACACTTCGTCAAAATGACCCATTACCCGGTCTAAATCTTCAGGTGCGCAGAAGGAGGTGAAGGTCATGGTTTTCAACTTCTCAGCAGGCGTTTCGGAAAGGGCAGAAAGTTTTTCGTTGAAAGAAAGGAGATGGCCTTCTCTATCAAGTGCATATACTGCATCGGGGTTTTGACTGAAAAGTGATTGGTATTCTTGTTTGCTTTTTTCAAGCTGTTGAATGATTAGCCTTTTTTCGTCAATATCTTGAAAGGCACCAAAAATTCGGATGACTTTTCCATCTATAAATTCCGCTTTTCCCATTGCCCGGACCCATTTTTCTTTTCCATTGGCAGTTATTATCTGTAATTCTAGATCAAATGGCGTAGCATTCGTCACACACTCATTCACAGCGTTGGAGATTAATTCACGACTCTTACCTACCTTGTAAAAGTTGATGGCAGTTTCAAGACTAGGTTCAAAATCAACTGCGACCTCATGAATTTCCTTAGTGACTTCGGACCAATAGATTGTATTGTTGAGCATGTCTATTTCCCAACCTCCAACCCTTGCCAATTGGTTGGTATCATTAAACAGCCGATCTATTTTTTTCCGGTCAGAAATATCAGTCATCACGAGGTTGACCCTTTCTTTGCCAGAAATAGTGTCTTTGTACAAAACGGCTGCTACTTCTAAGAGAAACCGGTGGTTGTTTTTTCTAATACCAATAATATCTCCTTTAACCCTGCCTTCTCTTTTGAGCTGTCTAATATATTTTGATACCCGTTGGTCTCCAGTATCTACTATTTGGATCAACTGAAGTGATTTGAATTCCTCTTGGGTGTAACCAAACATGTCACATGCTACAGGGTTGGCATCGAGAAAGTTTCCTTCTAACGTACTTAAAAAACAAGCATTTGGGGAGTTGTCAATTAACGCCTTATATTTTTCTTTACTGGCAGTAGTTTGTATTTCTGCATACTTTTGAGGGCTTATGTCCCAGTTTGATCCTACCATCCTGATGGGGTTGCCTTCCAGGTCAAACTGCACTCCTCCACTCGCTTTGATATACCTAATGGATTTGTCCGGACATATTATTCTAAATTCTGTATTATATACTTTTTTGTTCTCAATTGCGAACATTATTTCTTGCTTGATTCTTTCCAAATCTTCTGGGTGTGCTCTTGCTTCCCAATCTGAAAAAGATCCGGTAAATGAAGCCTTGTTCACTTGGTAAATTTCAAACATGATATCATCCCAAATAATCTTATTCGTTATAATATCCCAATCCCAGATGCCTATTCTGGCTGCTTCTGTAGCTACCTTGAACCTGTTATTTACCTTGGTAAGGTGTTCTTCAGCTTTAAATAGGGTAAGGTCTCTTGTAACTTTGGTGAAGCCGACGACCTTACCGTCATCATCATGAACGGCTGTAATAGTTGTACTTGCCCAAAAAGAAGACCCATTTTTTCTTACTCTCCATCCTTCATCGGATGCTTTGCCTTGGGTGAAGGCTTTTTCTAAAAGCTTTTGAGGTTTTTGATCCTCTTGGTCTTTTTTAGAATAAAAGTTAGTAAAACTTTTTCCTATTATTTCGTCAGCAGTGTAGCCTTTTATTTTTTCTGCTCCTGAGTTCCAGTTTTCTATTATCCCCTCTGTATTGAGCAATAAGATCGCATAATCATCAATTTCACCGATGATTTTTTGAAAGCTCAAGTTTTTTATGCTTTGGTTATTTTTGGCTTGCATAAAATGTTAACTAGATTTAGATAGCTTTGTTATAGTGCAAAGCGACGTATTTTACAGGAAGGGTCTACCTAATAAATACTGGAAATGAAGTAGTACATGGCTATTAAGATACTAATTATTGGACTATTTTAAGAAATTTTGTCTGCTTAATTTTAAATTGCCCTAAAACTTAGATGTGTAGCAGATGAAACAATTCTTTTCCCAAATACACAAAGTAAATGACCGGGTGATGGACGAATATATTTCCCATTGGTCGGGATATACTGTGCCCAAAAAGACGGTGATGACCGCACCAGGTGAAACGGAGCGATATTGGTATTATGTGCTGGAGGGGATTCAAAAGTCTTATTATCTCAATGGGGACAAGCAACATGTCATTGCCTTTACTTATCCCCCTTCGTTTAGCGGAATTCCCGAATCGGTATTGACCCAAAGCCCATCTAAGTACTATTTGGAGACTATTACCAATAGCAGATTCCTTCGCATTCCTTATGAAAAACATGTACAACTGATGGAAGAACACCGCGAAATAGAAACCTTGTTCCGAAAAGCGACGGAGCTTTTTTTAGTGGGAATACTGGAGCGGTATTATGAACTGATGGCGTTCGATATAGAATCACGGTTCAAAGCATTTGTGAAGCGCAGCCCTCATTTGCTGAACATGGTTTCGCAAAAAGACCTTGCGTCCTACTTGCGGATAGATCCCACCAACTTTAGCAAACTGGTGAATAGCCTACACATCTGAAATCTTGGTTTATACCAAGAATCAAATGGCTTGTAAAGTATAGCTTTGCCCTGTATTTCAATTTGAAACGAATAACCTCTATGAAAAACTGGACAAGTCAACTAGATAATACAACTCAAGAGTTCCAACAGAGTTTTAGTGCATTATCAGGTGAAGAGCTTAACTGGAAACCCAGCCCCGATACTTGGAGCATCGCCCAAAATATTGATCACCTTATCGTCATCAACCAAAGCTATTTTTCCGCACTTTCCGAGCTGAGGGCAGGAAGGTACAAGCTTCCGTTTATAGCTAAATTCGGATTTTTAGTTTCTTATTTAGGAAAGTTTATCCTCAATGCTTCCAAGCCAGACCGAAAGAAGAAGATTAAGACATTTGCCATTTGGGAACCGGCTAACAGCCAATTGCCTACCGATGTATTAGCTCGGTTTGCAGCACACCAAGAGTTGCTAAAAAGAGAAATAGAAGCATCGGCTGGGTTGGTAGCAAAAGGCGCAGTTTTATGTTCCCCTGCAAACCAAAACATCGTTTATAAACTTGAAGCGGCTTTCGATATCATTGTAGCCCACGAGCAAAGGCATTTGGCACAAGCCAAAGAAGTGTTGGGGCTGATGAAAGAAGAGGTGGTTTGATATAAAGGAAAAGACACACCGCCGATAGATAAACTATCGATGATGCGTCAATGGGATATTACTTCTTGCTGTTTTTTTTATTCCCCCAACTGGTTCTTAATAGCTGCTAGCAAGCGGAGCAGGTCAACGAATTTTCCAAGGTCAAACTGCATTGCGGCAACTATGCTGTGCATGGCTAGTAGCATTCTATCTACCGATTTTGGTTCTTTTCCCAATAGCTCTAGCGCTTTTGCTTTGGCTGCTCCGTATCCTTGGTTCTGATAGGAAGTTAAGAGCTCAATGGTGTTTTCCTCGGGAGTTATCACTCGTTTGGCGGGGGTATAACCAAGTTGCTGCACCATAAGCTCTGCTACAGCCCAAGTAGACCAAGGATTTTGCCCAGTGACTAAATTTCCATCTTTACAGACATTTTTCAAGTACATGTGCCCATCGCTGAACTGCGCTCCTTTTTCTTCCAATTTATCTTGTAACAGAAAGGGGAATATGGTTTCAGCATCAGGGATCAGGAACAGTTCTTCGGTGTTGGTAAAGCTGCTTACTGTTTTGTTGGTCAGCAGCGGGCGACCATCGGAAAGGGTAGCATTTACCAAGGCGGCAGGTCCATGGCACACTGCCCCAACTACTTTTCCAGTTTGGTAATATTCGCTCACAAGGGACTGGATAGTGGTGTTTTCTGGAAAGTCGAACATAGCTCCTTTTCCACCCGCAAAATAGACAGCTCGGAACTCCTCGGGATTGACTTTTTCTATAGCTATGCTATTACTGACCTTTCGTTGGGCTGTGGTATCGTTCAAAAATGCATAGTCAAACTTTCCCATGTCGTCTTTATCGATAATGACTGGGGGCTTCCCTCCAAGCGGGCTGGCTATAGTTACTTCAAAGCCATTGGCTTGGAATACATAATAGGCACGGGACAGTTCTGTGAGTTCGTAGCCAGTTGGCTTCCCGTTATCGCCCATGGTGCTGCAACTTGTTACTACTACAAGGATATTTCCCCTAGAAACAGTGTCTTGCTGGCTGAGGTAGGGGAGGTCGGTGGGTCGGGTATCATTTAGGTTTGAGCTTCCTGCATTTGAAGGAAGCAGGCTTACGAACCAAAACCCAAATGAAACTACACATACAATTAGGCTGAGAATTACAATCAATGACCATTTGATGATCGCTCTTTTTTTAGACATACTGTTGTTTTAAGTTTGCTGATACTTGACTTGCTTGAGTCTTAAGTGATACTGCAAACCAACTTGTATTGGCGATTAAAATCTTCCAAAATGATCATTTCGTCAGACTAAAAGATCATTTCAAAAGCTCTTTTCGGAAGACTAAAGGGGTTTTTCCTGTATTTTTCTTGAAGGCGGTGTTAAAACTGGAAATGCTGTTGAACCCGACTTCATAAGCGATGGCGGTAATTGTATAATTATCAAACTGCTCTTGCCGGAACATTTTGATAGCCTCAGCCACCCTGTAGTGGTTGATGAAGGCATTGAAGTTTTTGTTGCTCTTTTTATTGACCACCATGGAAAGCACCTGTGGGCTTATATTCAACTTTGCGCTTAGTGATTTGAGTGTGATATCGGCATCTTTGAATTGGCTTTCATCTACCACTAGGTGTAGCACTTGTTGGTAGGTGCTATCAAGCTTATCGTCGGTGACAGGGGTGGTCTTGTACTTAGTACTGTCATCCAAGTATCCTTTATGGATCACAATGAAACTGATTAGGTAGGCAATTAAGGTATAAAGAACTGGTCCTACAATGTAGGGAATAAACTCGTCAAAAAGGTTCAGCACATACACAAGCCATATTGCCAGCAAACCCACAAATAGTAGGCGAAGCAGCGCATAGGTATTGCTACTTATCCCTTCCTTCTTTCCTTTGGAAATCTGTGAATAGCTGATGAGCAAGTACACAAGGTAATGCAAGTAGTAGGTGATGAACAAAAGGAGGAAGAAGACCTTGGGGAAGGTATTGAAGGCGGAATCTGGTATCCAAATGCCAAAGAGCAGCCCTACAAAGGTAGGGATAAAGTGCAGCAAATGAGCTTTTTTGATTTGGAAAGACTTGTCAAGTAACGAGCGTGTGTACAAGTAAAAAAGAGGGCCTATGGCCATTAGGGTTGCCAAGCCTGTAAAAATGAACTTGATATCTAAGTCCTCGGTAAACTCTAGAAAAACAGATTTGCCCACCCTAAAAGAAAGGACGATTAGCAAGAGACTCAAAATCCTATTGGCTTGTTGGCATCCCTTCTTGTTTAACCACGAAAATATGGCAAGAAAGAGCCCATGAATGACCCCCAGGCCACTGACTATTATCAAAATAATTTGACTTGCTGACATGGGGTAAAATTGCAAATATTTTGGGAATGTGAGCAGACTGGGGAGTAAGTTTTATGGGAATTATACCAGCGGTCTTTTTACCATGATAGGTTTAGTCCGTAGTCCAATAATCTACTACCAATACATCTTCCAAGTAAGGAGTCAATATATCTCCGAAAGCTTTGTGTGCAGGGTGTGGGAGATAAGCCGCTCTGCCTTCTTCACTATCAAATGTTAGCAGAAAGCAATGGGTGTACCCTTTGTCTAATCCTTCTGAGCTATTGTTTAACCCCCATTCAAATCCTTTTATTTCTTCGATTTGAGAAGGAAGAGCCGCAAAGGCTGTTTTTACCTTTTCGATATCGGCAGTAGTGGTAGAGTCTTTGAGCTTGAATAGAACCACGTGGCGTAGTTGCTTTTTAGCTGTTTCCATAGTTTCTGTGGTTTCAGTTGTTGTTTCCTCTGCTTTTTCGGCACAGCTACTAACTAACAAGAAGGCAAAAAACAAGAAGGTATACGTTTTCATATGTGTAAAAGAGAATGTTTGAACTTTATCTGATTTCCATCCAAATTACTACATTAATTGGCATAAGTGCTAGTATGTTTAAAATATAGGTTTTCCGAAGCATCTGCCCAGAACTGGGCAGATTATACCTCTATTCTATAATGACTAATATTTATATCCTTGCAGCACTTTTTTGAAATATGTCCCTTGTGGTGTAGGCTTAAAAGTCCAATCGTAAAACATCATGGGAGACCAGCTAGGGTCAAATACCCAAACTAGGTAGGAAATATCCCTGTCGTCGCAATATTTCACAAGTGCATCACCGTAAGACTCATCGCTAATAACCGGTTGGTGAGCTCCCCTTTCGTTGGGGCCACAAAAGCCAACCTCGGTCAGTATTAAGGGATATTTTTCTGCAACAAATCCCCAGTCGGCAGTCCATTTGTCTTCCCATGGCTTTTCCCTTTTCTGAGGGTATGGATGGCTGACATACGCAATCCCTTCGGCATCAATTGGGTTGTTTTTTACCACGCTCAGGTCATATGCCCAGTTAAACCCTGCTACTAGCGGGATGGCCTCTGAGCCATTGGCACGAACAATCCCGATGATTTCCTCCATCATTCCTTTCCATTGCTCCCAAGTGCATGTGCCCAATTCGCCGTGGTAAAGTGTTGGTTCGTTGTACAATTCAAAAAAGGCAATCGTAGTGTTTCCTTTGTAATGGCGTGCCATCGCTCTCCAGAAGCGGTAGGTCTCTTGCAAGTCGGTATCGTACATATCTGCCTGGTACAGCCCTGTCCGCAAATTTCCGATGCTGTGCCAGTCGATGATGACGTGAAGCCCAACCTCGGTGGCCCATTCAACCCCCTTGTCCAGCAGCTTGATGTATTCTTCCTCACCGTACGAGCGCCACCTCACTGGGTGTACCGGGAACCTAATGATATTCGCGCCCCATTTTTTAGCTTCTTGGAAATAGGCTAAGTTCCAGTGGCCTTCCTTATCCAACTTACCTGGGTCACTGGCATTTAATCCTCTAAAAACAATCTGTGTTCCGTCTTCTTTCACAAGCTTATTGCCATCCACGCTTATTTTAGGTAGCTGGGCAAAGCCAAGGGTAGCGAGAAAGAGGGATAGTATTAAGATAAACAAGTATTTAAAATTCATTTTCATCTTCATGTTAAAAAAGTTTAGTGTGTATTTCGATTTAACACCCTTCAGCTTATCTGGGTGCATAATCCCAAATTTCTGCTGAAAGGTTTCAAGTCTTAATTTAGGAAAGAATTTGGATATAATTCTTATGATGTATTGTTTGAGGGAGAAGTGGACAAGGGTTGGTATTATAGGTTGGTTGTTTCACTTGCACTGTAGTCAAATTGATCTTCATTATAGCGAGATATCCCATTGGATTCTAAATCGCCATTCACTGGCAATATCTGTATCCGATTCCTGATAATCGAAATTACTCACCTCCATGGTTAGTTTGTTTTTATGTCCGCTAAAAAATCACTTGAAGACCAATGTTTTTTCTTCCTGATTTTGATTTTCGTTTATATCAGGTTGGTAGTTAGCATAGCACAGCCCCATTTCTAAAGGGGAGGGGCACCATGAAACGGCTTGGTGTAGAAAATACCCTCTTAAATCAGTTGCCTTGTCATTATCTAATTTATCAATTATCTTTTTTGATGGAACTCAGATTGCCCACTAAATCCTTTGTACATAAAAGCAGTTTCTAAATTGTATTGGTTTACGCGGTATTGTCCTGCTTCCCCGTCTTCATAATTTATCAATTCCCCACCTCCCGATTGTGAAAACCGAATGTATGGGCTTCTGTTTGTGCCCCCCCCATTCAAATCCCTTGATTTCTTCTATTTTAGAGGTAAGGGCGACAGAGGCGCCTCTACTTTACCGATGTCGGTTTGGGTGGCTGAGCCTTGGAACTTGAACAAGACTATATGGCTAAGTTGTTTTTGAGGTGTTTCCATAGTTTCTTCGGTTTGGGTGGCGATGTTTGTTTCCGCTGCTTTTTCGGCGCAGCTACTAGCCAATAATAAGGCAAAAAACAGTAAAGTGTTGATTTTCATAGGTGCTTAGTGTAAGGGTTCAATATATGCTTGATTTAATACAGATTGGCTACAATAAAAGTAGGTTATGGTAGGCTTTACAATCCGAATCTAATGAGTATTGGGAGAAAAGAAATTGTACAGTGGAAAAATCAGAAGAGAAGAAGCTTTCAGAACTTTGACTTCGTATAAAGAGGATGTAGTCGGTAGATTCATGTATGGGCGGGAATGAAGGAGGCTTCAAGAGCCTCCCATCACTTTATTAAAAAGAAATTGTATTCTTTTTATAGCATGATTTTTTCAATTTCTTCTTGGGTTACTTTGGGGTTTGCTCCATTTTTTGAAGCTACAAGGGCTCCAATGGCGCAAGCTGAGTTGATTGCCCTTTGTGGAGGTGTTTCATTTAATAGCTCGCTGATTATAGTGGCTAGAAACGAATCGCCAGCCCCTACGGTATCGGCAACCTTGACTTTATACCCTTTGTTATAGAAAAAATCGGTTCCGATGTATAGAACGGCTCCGTTTCCACCCAGCGTCACGCAAATTTGTTTTGTTTGCGTATGTTCGGCAATAAACTGTACACACTCTTCTAGTGAGCTTTTTTCTAGCCCCATCTCCTTGCAGATTTCAAATATCTCATCATCGTTGAATTTGATAAGATCGGCATGGTTCATCAGTTTCAAGAGCGTTTTTAGATTGTAGTGCGGTGGGCGCAGGTTTACATCGAATACTTTAAACCTGGCCTGGTTCAGTAGCTGGAGTAACGTTGAAAGGGTTGTTTTACTTCTTGCCGCCAAACTGCCATGGATAAAAGCATCCGATTGAGCAACTGTTTTTGCATCTTCCTCTTGGTGTTCGATGTCATCCCATGCACAAGGCATTTTTATATCGTAGGAAGCGGAGCCATTGCTATCTAGGTGTACCAATACTTCGCTAGTTCCGAATTTTTTACTTACCTGTATATGGCTCTTATTAATACCATAGGTTTTCAATTCTTCCAAAATTTCTTGACCAATGCTGTCATTACCAATGGCGCTTATTATATTGGATTCCATTCCCAGTGACTGTGCCCTAAGTGCAACATTTAAAGGGGCTCCACCTAGTTTTTTACCTGTGGGAAGCATATCCCATAATACTTCGCCAAAGCATACAATGTTTTTCATGTCACACAACCTTTTGGTTCATTTCTTTAACGCATTCTTTTACCTTGTTTTCCCTTAGCCTTTGTAGAGATGAGAGAAATGCGTCTACAAAAGCCTTGTTGTTTACTAAGTCACCAAAAACAGGCTCTATTTCCAAAAAGCGAATAGGGTCTTGGTGCGACAAGGCCGCAGTGCGAATAAGTTCATTGCTCATGGCGTCTTCAATAGTATATTTATTTCCGTTCTCATCAATGCCATCGTTATATTTGCACCACGCTGCCACAACAAATGCCGCTCTTTCAAAATTACCGCTATTTTGCAATTGAGCTTTGATAGTTGGCAGTAAGAAGATTGGTATTTTTGCTGAGCTTTCAAGGCAAATTCTAGCAATTAAATCTTTTATATAGACATTTTGGAAGCGTTCTATTAAACTGTCTTTATATTTCTCTAGGTCTAAGCCGCCAAGGTTACCTAATGTTGGGCTGGCTTCTTCGTCCATAAAAGCTCTAAGGAAATCATGGAAGTCATTATCTCGTGCAGCCTCGTCAATAGTAGTATATCCATGCAATGCGCCAAGCATACCTAGCACAGAGTGGCCGGCATTCAGCAAGCGCAATTTCATGTTTTCGTACGGTACCACATTATCGACAAACTGTACGCCTACTTTTTCCCATGCAGGTCGGCCATTGGCAAATTTGTCTTCCACTACCCATTGAATAAATGGCTCACAAACTACTG
Source organism: Flammeovirgaceae bacterium SG7u.111 (assembly GCA_034044135.1). Classification (NCBI taxonomy): domain Bacteria; kingdom Pseudomonadati; phylum Bacteroidota; class Cytophagia; order Cytophagales; family Flammeovirgaceae; species Flammeovirgaceae bacterium SG7u.111. The sequence goes on from CP139021.1 coordinate 1,818,748, forward strand.
GCCATTGATCGTTTATATGAAATTCTTCTTGTAGCTTTACGATGTCTTCGGCAACAGTTACCGGTGTTATGCGGTCTACCATAGCATTGGGGAAGGTTACATTTTTTTCAATCCATGGCAATAATTCTGGCTCGGCTTTTTCAACATAGTTCATTAGTGATTTTTTAGCTATATTTCCATTGCCTTGAATATTATCGCACGATTGGATGGTACAGCCTTCTATACCTCTCTGCATGCGCAATTTCATGGCTTGTGCAAGGTAGCCAAAAACGGTTTTGGGCGACATTGGGTTTTTCATATCTTCAACAACTACAGGGTTGCTAAAGTCGAATTCGCCGGTACCTTCGTTGAGGTTATAACCACCTTCGGTAATGGTAAGCGATATAATTTTAATATCGGGGTTTGCCATTTTTTCAATTACAGCAATCGGGTTTTCGGGGGCGAAAATATATTCCACAATAGAGCCAATAACCTTGGCGCTTAACGACCCATCAAGCTCTTTTGTAATTAGGGTGTAAAGCCCATCTTGATCTTTTAGGATGTTGTAGATACGGCGGTCATAATCCAACAGCCCTACTCCGCAGATCCCGCAGTCGAGCACGCCATAACGTTCCATCAATTCGTTTGTGAAATACGCTTCATGTGAGCGGTGAAAGTTTCCTACCCCAATGTGTACGATACTTGTAGTGACTTTATTCCTGTCGTAGGAAGGGGTCTTAATGCTCGGAGGCATTGTGCTTAAGCTTTCCTGATTCAACGATATTGTTGTTTTCATCTTTTTATAATTTTTTAAGTGACTTGATTAAGGCTCTTTTTTCTGCGAAGTGCCCAGTACGCAAATGTGAAATAACCGATGGTGCAGCCAAATGCTATAGAATGGAAAAGTTCTTTATTGACGTTATATGTTTCCAAATCGGGGCTGGCAAACATAGTTCGTGCTGCCAATATGGCAATTGTCAATAAACAAACAACCGATAGGATGTTTAGCCCTTTTGAAAATGTCCGGGTGTCTTTTACTTGGACTTTTTCACTTTTGGCTTTTGTTTCTTGAAATACTACAACCTCAGCCTGTAATTGTTTTTCCTCTGCAATTTCCTGGGTATAATCTTCTTTTGCCCCACTAAAACGGGCCATAACCGTGTATAGGATAAGTGTGAAGATCCAGGTTGGGATAAAAAGATAATAAAATGACATTATATGTAGTGCGTTTAATCCAAATCCTAGTATCAGTCCTGCAATCCAGGCGATAATAGCCGGCTTGCTGGTTGCCATTTTTTTATAGTATGCCCAGTATCTTGTTAAGCCAATTTTATCGAACAAAAAGTGCTCGGCAAAAACAATAGCTCCTACGGGAACAACAATAAGCCCAGCGTAGGTAAGCATCGGAAGCATTTTGGAGAACACAAAAGGGAAGCATGCGATAATTACGGTAAATACACCTACTACAAGTGTAGTTTTTTTTCTTGAATGGTTTTTGAAGATGGCCTGAGCTGCTAGTCCTGCACGGTAAAGGTTTGCGTTTGCAGTAGTCCAGCCTGCAACAATGACTATGACGAAGCCCGATGCACCCAATGCGTAAAACGCTACATCGCCCGGATCTAGAGCAGAAACTTGTGAGTTTAGCAATACGGCTGCGCCTGCGCCCATAATACCGGCAGCAATCCATGCCAAGTAATGTCCAAACAGCATGCCGAAGCTTGAATATAAACCATAAGTTGCTTTTTTTGCGTATCGGAAAATTGCCATATCTATTAATCCTACATGGGTAATTGTATTTGCTGCCCATGCGAACCCAATAACTTCAAGCAGGCCAATACCGGCTTCACCGGAGTCGGTTGTTCCTTTCCAAATAGACATATCGCCAATTCGGACAAAATCACTAAAACTCGAAATGGAGGTTGAGCCTATTACCGAATGAGCAAGTGCAGGCAATAATGCAAAAGCTCCAGCAATAAACAACGTAAACAGCCATGGTGCGCAAATACTTGAAAAGTCGGCAACGGTATTGAAACCATAAATTGCAACAGATACAACAACGATACCTACGGCCACTACAATTAGCAAGAACCAAATATTGGTCGAGTACCAATTTAACTGTGCCGGTATGTTGAAAAGAAACCTTACGGCCGAAGAGGAAACCGTGATCATGGCTGCTGAAATAACCGTAAAAATGAGCACATTGGCCCAATTGTAAAGCTTGGTCATAGAATTACCTGCTATTTTGTTCAAATAGGTGTAGAGGCTCAGCCTTGTTTCAACCGCAATGGGTGCAGTTAGAAATGTCCAGCTTAGTACGGCCAGGATATTACCGATTAGCAGGCCCAATAAAATGTCTCGGGTACTTGCCCCAAGCGCAACAAAGGTTGCCCCAATCACAAATTCGGTTGCGGCAACATGCTCACCTGCATATAATCCTGCAAAATGTTTTCCGCCATGTAACTTATTATGTGCTATAGGCAATTGCTCCTCGTCTAGGTGGGAGAAGTCTCTTATTGGTGCATTTTTCATGAGTAAATATTTTCGAAGAATTTTATTAAAAAAGTGCTATATCAATCTGTAATGCCCCTACTTTTGTTTCTAGATTCCACATAGCAGTAGCTGCCACAGGTATTTTTTGAGAAAACAGTTTGATATCTTTGTTAAGTAATAAGCCGAAGTTGGTAAAGGCAGCATCCTCGCTGTAAAAAGTTTTATCGGTCACTAACGAAAAGGCCCCTCCGGCAAAAGCGGTAAGTTTTGTCTCTTTCTTGTGAAGTAGCTTGTGCCGAACTTCAACATACGTTGAATAAGAATCGGTAAGCGTACCATCGATACCAGTTTCGTAATCTTGGGCATTACCGAATAATATAGTCGACCAGTATAGTGTGAGCGGAATGTCGTTGGAGGGTGTGTATTCCAAAACAATATCGACAAAATTTGGTGATGTTTCTTTGTCGTAACTAAATATATCTATTGTATCTGAATTACTGTAATTATTGTGGCTGATTAGTGAAACATTGAAGCTTTTAGTGAAATTATACTTTGTGTAGTAGGAAAATTCCTTATAGCTGCCGTTGAAGCTGGCGCCTCCCCAAAGCCCAGCAATGAATTTGTCGTCGGCAGATTTATACTCGATACTCGATGCCAACATTACTCCTGGAGTAACAACAAAGCCATGCCACAAGTGCATGTTTTTTACATTTAGGTGTATATTAAAAATGTCGGTGACCGATTGGTCTTTCTGCGCTATAGCATTTCCAGAAAACCCTAATATCCCAATCATAAATAGCGCATTTATCAAAAAAGTATATTTTAAGCGTGTATTTCGTGCTATTTTTAAATAGATGTTTCTATTTCTGTTCTTGATTGTTTTATTCAGGGCTTTCATTTTCATTCTATTTTAATTAACACACAACAAGCGTTTAAATGACGTTTGTAAAACAAATATAGATAAGATAAATAATGCAAAGCAAGTTTTTTGTTAAAAAAATAATATTTACTTTATAAGTATTTGATTTTATGTTTATTATGATAGTATTTTTTTGTGAATCAGTTTGCTATAGATTGGTTTGTTTTGTATTTATGACTAAATGATTGATGTTATAAAAAGTATTTGCGTTTATATTACGTTTGTAAAATTTATGTGTAAAAATCTGAAAAATTGAGGGGAATCTTATAATGGTTTTTATATTTGCATTAATACTTATTTGTATTATTAGCGTATGTTAAACGTTTAATATTTATGGATTTTAGGAAATTCCCTAATATATCGGTTGATTGTGTGGTGTTTGGTTTGGATGCCTCTGGGATTCAGATATTGTTGACAAAACGTACCCTTCATATGTATGATGGTAAATACCCCGAGGTAGACGATTGGGTGCTTAAGGGAAATCATGTTTTTAAAAGTGAGAGGCTTGACGAAACTGCCAAGCGTATTTTTAAAAGCCTCACTGGACTCGAGGATATGTACATGAAGCAATTTCGGACTTTTGGGAATCCGGAGCGGATAAAAAGTGATAAAGATCTGCTTTGGGTGAAAAGTAGGGGTGGCGATCCAAGAACAATGTCGGTGGCATATTATTTTATTTTACCGACCAACAAAGTACAGCTTAGGAGCGACAACGCAAAGTGGTTTCCGCTTAATAAGCTTCCTCATTTAGGCTTCGACCACCTCGAAATTATCAACCAGGCCCTTGCCGATATACGGAGTAGGATTATGGCAGAACCTCTCATTTTTGAGTTCTTGCACGATAAATTTACGCTGAACGAACTACAGCATGCTTACGAATCGGTCTTAGATATTGAAATTGATAACCGTAACTTTAGGAAAAAGGCATTAAGCAAAAATTATATTGTACCGTTAGACGAAAAAAAGGTGGGGGCATCAAAAAAACCGGCGAAACTTTACATGTTCAGTAGAGATATTTATAACAAGATTAGTAGCAAACATAATCTTGTTAGTTTGTAAAAATGATTTTTGATAAGAGCATGTTTAAAAATTTAATTCATGTTTTCTTTTGAGCCTGTTGAGTATTATTTGGCAGTTTTGCCATAGCACCCAAGCTTTTTGTGGTCTTTTCATAGTCCTTGGACAGCCTCCTGAAGAAATTGAGCGTCCCGAAAGTCCTTTCCGTGACCCACCTCCACTTGATGGGCACGAAGCCCTTGGCGGTCGGTGGGCAAGAGGAAATCTCGACCCCCACACCCCTGATATTTTCCTCCACCCAGCCCATGAAGCCTTCTTTGTAGGCATGGTCGGCCAGTATCTTCTTAATCCTATCCAGGTAGCCCAGCAAGGGGTCGGCCACCCGTTGCCCTGCCGCCCCATCAGGCTCGTTGGCCGGGCCGGCGAGCACGCCCCATACCAACCCCAACGTGTCGGTGACCACGTGCCTTTTCCTGCCGTCCACCTTCTTGTTGCCGTCTATGCCGGTGTCCTGGCCTATGAAAGGCGCACACCTTACCGACTGGCTGTCAATGGATAGCATACTGGGGGTCTCCTTTTTGTTTTCCCCCACTCTCCATTTCTTGTTCAACTGGGCGTTGATACGCTCCAAGGTGTTGTCCTGTTTCCATCTGCGGAAATAATAATAGACACTCTGCCATGGGGGGTATCCACCGGAGAGGTTCCGCCATTGCATCCCCGTGCGCAAGATATAAAATATGCCATCCACCACGTCGCGCAAATCATATTTACGCTTTCTTTGCACAGGTAGGTATTCTTTGATATATTCCCATTGCTGGGCAGTCAATCGGCTTTGGTCGGTTTCCATAAACTTTGTTGTTTGGTCACTACAAAGTTTTGGGCTGCCCAGCTTTTTTCAAAATTTAAACATGCTCTAATTGGACAAAACTCCGTGGTATTTGTAGCGAAATAATACTTCTGGTTTCTGTGAGGATTAATGTCGCTTTTCTCAGGTAGGTAACATAAAACCCTAGTAGTTGGCAGCTACTAGGGTTTTATGTGTTTTTTAGTATTCAATAGAGTTTAAGCGAGGAGCTACATATTGTAGACTCCGCCATTGATGTCGAGTAGTAGCCCCAGTAATAAAGCCGTCGTTTTCGGAGGCTAGGTAAACAACTGCTCGCGCGCTACGTCAGCTGCATTACCTGCTCGTTGGATGGGGATGCTGGCTGTTGTTGCTGCCGCTCGCGTTACAAACATCATAGATGTGAGATTGATGTCCATTACCTTATGCCAAAATTCAGTCTCCATTTCATCCAGTATTGTACGTGCTACAAGCGAATCTGCGTTGTTGATCAGTATGTCTAGACAACCCAATGCTTCTATCGTTTTTTTCAACCATTGCGTTCGTATCGGCTTCTTTTGTTAAATCACCACTAATTGGCTTCGTTATCAATAAAATATCTGGTGATTGATTCGCCAATTTCTTGAGCACCAGCGGTAATTAGTACGTTTTTCTTATTGATTTATCAGTGTTTTTTATGTTATTCTTATATCCTCTAAAGCAAAAAAGCAGTTAAGAATCAAGTGTTTAGTTTAGCTCTTAACTGCTTTTTATATATATATGTTGCTGAATCTGGTTATTTTGAGAATTCTTCTTTTTTTAGATTGTTATCAAATTTAATATCAGACCAATCAACGAGGATCCAAGGCGCATCAGTTACTTCAGCATCCCAAGTAGATTTTTTGTATTTACGTTTACTAGGTATTAAAAAACCATCTATTTCTTCATGTTCCATTTGCATGAGTAGCGGTTCTTCTATAATACCAAAATCGGCTACAGTAAACAAAAATTGATCTACTATTCCTGTTTCTTTATTGATATAAAGCTGATAAATGTCGGTGGGTTTATCATTTTGAGATTCAAAAGAAACCTTTACAATATCAAAGCTTTTGTTATCCAATTCTTTCTCACCCAAATATTCATACCTCAAACCTGGATCTAACAATTTTTGAAACATGGCAAACCAATAAAAATTGGTAGGTCTGCTGAACATGACTCTTTTTAGTGCTGTTGTGTCATTAACTAACTTTCCATTTGCCTTTAGCCAATATTCCTTACCGTCATACCCTTGTTCCATTGTACCTTCTAGCTGAGGTAAAGTACGCTGGTGTTGCTTGTATTCTCCATAAGATAATTCTCCATCAAAAATGTATTTCTCTGTAGAAATGTCCGCCTTGCCATCTGGTGTGGTATAGGTGTAGGTGTACGCCACATCCTTTTTAGACCTTAGTTTTTGATAATCACCTACTTTTTTTACCATATTATACACCAGTTCATGCCCTTTGTTTAGAAAATTGAAAGTGGTTTCTTCTTGGGCAATTACCACCTCTTCAACTTCCTTTTTTGAAGTGTTGGTACAGCTAACAATGGTTAAAAAGCTTAATACTATTGTGAGTGTTTTTATGTTCATTTTGTAATTTTATTTAGTAGCTATTTTGAAATATATTGTGCATGCCTATCACAAACTTATTTAAGTTTTGGATGTATCACCACTTCGTGAAAGAAATGGTTAATCCCAAAAGAAATTCTTCTTTTAGGGTTTTTCATTTTGGTTTTTAATAACTTCTAAAATAGTCTCTGGCTCTAGGCGCTCGGTATAATCTTCTGGGACAAAACTGTAAATAACTTCTCGGTCTTTATTTACAATGTAAGTTGCGGGCATTGGCAATTCAAAATCGTTGTTTCCATTGTGTTTATCCACCTCGATACCAAAATCTTTGTAAACACCTTGTAAGTCTTCTGGTAGTTGAAAGACCAATCCTAGTGACTTTGCATACGTATTATCAATGTCGCTTAATACTGCAAACGTTAATTCGTTTTTTTCTAAAGTAGTGAGTGAATTGTCTGGCGTTTCTGGTGTAATAGCAATTAATTCGCTATTTAGTGCTGTTAATTCGGGAAGAATATTCTGCAAAGCTTTTAACTCCATATTGCAATAGGGACACCAGCCGCCTCTATAGAATGATATTACTAAAAATTGGGATTTAAAATGCTCCAACGAAACATCGTTACCTTCAATATATTTTAAGGTAAAAGGTGGCAGTATTTGTCCAGTTTTCAGTGCTTTTTCACTCAAGTGTTGAGACTTAAGATCCGCTGTGCTTTTTAGCATTATCGAACGTTTTGCCTCCGGAATTACCTTTGCGCTGTTGTTTCTTCTTTCTGATAATTGATCTGTAAGACTCATTGCTTCTATGTTATTTAATAAACTATATCACGGTTAGTGGCATTAATGGCATTTTCAAAGATCAATAATGCGCATAGTTTAGGTTAAAGCCGAATAGGTCAGAGGTATTCAATGGGCTAAAGCCTGTGCTAGTGAAAAAGATCAGCAGGTATGGCTTTTGGCTCCGTTTGAAATAAAAAAGACATTGGCTTTTAACCTCAGAAGTCTATACAAATTAAACCGTGATATAGTCTACTGTTAGGGCTATTGGGTTTTATACTGTTTGTAGTTCCCAAGCGAATTTTTGGAATGCTTCGTCTACGGGAGTGTTGGCTATATGGTTGGTGTAATTACTGATCACTTTCTGTGATAAACCTAAGATAACCTCCAAGACTTGTTGCTCTCCATAACCTGCTGCATAGAATGTATCTAAATCTTCTTGTGTCACGTGCCCACGATTACGTACCACCTTTAAAGTGAACTCATGTAAGGCTTGCAATTTATCAGTTGGCATAGATGCCCTATTTCTCAATGCCTCTGTTAATTCGGGACTAACTTTCATCATATGGGCAATTCCGGTATGAGCAGGCACACAGTAATGGCATTCGTGTTCTACATTAATGGTTTGCCAAACTACGGTAAGTTCTTCTTCGTTAAATGACGTATCTTGGAATAAGCCATGTAATGTTTTGTAGGCTTCTAATACTTGTGGTGAAGAAGCTAAAACTCCATGCAAGCCTGGCAGCATTCCAAATGCTTTTACCGATTGGTCCAATGATTCTTTGCTTCCTTCTGGAGCTGATTCTATTGTGTGAACTTTTAATGTTGTCATTCTTTTAAAGTTTATTGTTAAATATCTAAACAATCGTTTAGATATAGGTTAAAAAAAGGTTTATAGATTTTTAAATGTCATTTCAATATAGTCTTCTATTTCTTCTGTAGTATTCACTTTGGACGCTGCAGCCAAGCCGTGCTTTGCCAATAGTAAGAAGTTAGCCTGCTTCAAAACAGTCTCTTCATCTTTATTGGCATCCATTTTTAATTTTTCAATGAACAACTCTTTCAGACTGTTCATAAAGGAATTCATTTCTTTATTTATAAGTTCATCTTCTCCTTCTGAGAACTCATAGTAAGTATTTGTAACGAGACACCCTTTTTCATTTCCATTTTCATTACAAATTCTAACTGAATTATAGAAAAAGGTTTTTATGTCTTCTATGCCGTTGTTTGAATTTTTAAATTCTTCGAAAATAGAGTTTACCTTTCTTTTGTAGCTTTTTAAACTTTCGAGAAATAAGCCATGCTTGTTTCCAAAACTAGAATATATAGAAAACTTGTTAATGCTCATTTCTTTTTCAAGCATTTGCATAGAAGTAGCTTTATAACCATTTCGCCAAAATAGGTTCATAGCTTTTTCTACTACTGCGTCTTCATTATATTGTTTTTTTCTAGCCATTGTTTCAAATTATTGATACAAAACTAAACAATCGGTTAGAAATATAAAACTTTTTAACTCTTTTTATGAGAATTAAGTGTAATTAGTTGGGTGTGAGAAGGGGGGTGTGTTTTATAACAGACTGACTTAAAGGTGGTTTATCTGTTTTTAAACCCTATTGAAATATATTAAGTACCATTTGTATTGTTTTAAAGGTTATCAGTTATTTTGTTTGAAGTGTTTTTAGCACTTCTACTATTTCGGAAATATTGGCTCTGTTGCGGTAATCTGCATCTAAAAAAGCATATTTAACTATACCATTTTTGTCTATGACATAGGTAGCGGTAATAGGTAATTCACTACTGTCATCTCCATTGTAATTGTGTAAGCCAAGGCCGTTTTTATAAGCTTCTGCCAAAGCATCTGTTAGCTTGTAAACTAAGCCGTATTTTTTTGCCACTTTGTTCCCAACATCACTCAATACCTGAAATTCTAAGTGGTGTTTTTCTTTGGTAGAAAGCGATTTGTCAGGTAGTTCTGGTGTTAAAGCCAATAGGCTAGCTCCATGCTTTTTAAATTCGGGTAAACTGTTCTGTAAAAACTGCAAGGTTATGTTGCAGTATGGACACCAACCACCTCTGTACCAAGTGAGTATTACAGGCTCTTCTTTTAAATTGGTTTCTAAATTGGTACAATTGCCTAAAGCATTTTTTAGCGTAAAATCTATAGCCTTATCACCCAGATTAATAGCATTTTCCTCAAAATGTGTGTTGATGATAGCTTCTATATTTTCGGTAGCCATTGCTTTTTGATCACTGGATGCATCGGTTTCCCACGCTTCTTTTTTAGCTTTTAATACATCCTGCAGACTGTTTCGTTCTATGGTATTCATCTTATTGTATGTTTAAATATTTGTCTTTAATAATGGAGATTTTTTGAACCCGTATTTTGGTTTCTTCAGAATGTGATATGTTAGTGCGATTGCTACTAGAGTAAAGCCAAACGTGGTAAGTCCTAACCAGCCATATTGACTAATAACCGAAACACCTAAGGCAGAGCCTAATGACGCTCCAATATAGTAGAACAGCATATACACAGCGTTGGCTCTACTTTGTGCATTGGTGTCTACAGAAAACACACGCACCTGATTGGGGATTTGTGAGCCGAAAACACCTAAATCTAATAGTACAATACCTATGCAAAGTGCTATGATCGAGTTTTGCCCAATGGCCATTACCACAAAGCTTATTAATACCACGGTAATAGAAACTATCATTACTTTTCTAGAGCCTATTTTATCTACCCATTTTCCAGCTATTTTAGCCCCAAATATTCCAGCTGCGCCTACAAAACCCAATAATCCAACTTGCTGCACGGAATATGAAAAAGGCTTGTCCATAAGGTGAATGGCAATGGTTGCCCACATCGCATTGAAAGCAGCGAACCACAATGCGCCTACAAAAGCAGCGTCACGCAATAAGGGTTTTGTTTTTACCAATGTGAACATAGAGCCCAATAGTTTTGGGTAGCTTAACCTTACAGTTGGTTTATTGGCAGGTAAAACCATATGCAAGACCACGCCGATGACAGCAGCTATAATTGCTGCTCCCAGAAATACGGTTCGCCATCCAAAATGTTCTGCTATAAATCCACTTACTGTTCTTGAGAGTAAAATTCCAGTGGTTAGCCCTGTCATTAAAGTGGCTACTACCTTGCCTTTGTTTTTGGGTGTGGTTAAGGATATACCCAGCGGTAATAGTTGTTGGGTAATATTGGCTCCTAGCCCCACCACAAAGGTGGCAGTTATTAGCACGCCAAAGTTTGGAGCCCAATACACCCCTAGCAATGCAAGGGTTAGTGTTATGGACAAGTTTCTTATAACTAGTTTTCTATTCATCACATCGCCTAAAGGCGATATAAAAAAGATAGCCATGGCATACCCAATTTGTGATGCAGATGGTATAAAACCCAACATACTCTCTTGTAGTACTAAAGATCTGCCAATAGAGGGGATTAAAGGTTGGTTGTAGTATAAATTGGCTGCTGTTGCGGCTATGGCAGTAGCCATAATGAATAGGAGTTTTTTGCTTAAAGGTTTATGTTGTATAGTGTCCATTGTGTGTCTCTAAATTTGTTATAGTACAAAGGTAGAGCAGGACACAAAGCTGTGTAAGGTTAGTATTTTAGGGAAAATGATACTTTTTAAGGTGGTTTTCTGTAAGCGGCAGGAGTTATACCTTCATTATTCTTAAAAAACTTGATGAAGTTGGTAGGCTCATCAAAACCCATATTATAGGCAATTTCAGCAACAGAATCGGTGGTTTGTACTAATAAAGCTTTGGCACGTAGCGTCATATAATTAGACAAAACTTTTTTTGCCGTTAGGCCAGTGGCTTTTTTTACACATTCTGATAAATAAATAGGGGTTACATGCATAGCATCGGCATATTCGGCAATGCTTCTGTATTTAGCAGTTTCTTTAAGGATTAACTCTTCAAAATTTGCGGTGATTTCTTGGTAGCGTTTTAGTTTGACCATACCAACAGCATTGCCAACAATTCGCTTTGTTTGAAGTAATAGTACCACAAGATAAGAGCGTACCAGTTCTACCGTATGGGTATCGTCCTTATAAGATTCTTCATAAATGGTATCAAATAGTTTTTTTATCAAAGGTAAATCTGTTGTAGTTAATTTGTAAGAAGGATTAGAATTCAGCTTAAAATAAGGAAACTCGTGTTGTATTTCATATTGATGTTTTTTTGGGACAAAAAACTGTGCATCAAAAAGTAAAGAATAGCCATTGACCCCTGGCTTGCCCTCAAAAGGTGTTACAGAAAACAATTGCAAAGGAGAATTAAAAGCAATAGAGTTGGTTAAGTCTTCAATTTTAGTTGTGCCTATTTGTCTTTCAGATAAATTATCGGCATAAAAATCTATCGTAAAAAAGGTTTTTAAATGTGGGTTTAGCGCATCTTTTGCAATGTCTGAAGTTTCATGAAACTTAAAGATATGGAAATTAGGGTCTATAGGCTTTTTCTTTACATTAAGATCAACTAGTAATTCCTTAATATCTTGGTAGGTTTTCATTGATGTTTTAGTGGCTGTTTCAAATTACCTACAACACTCTGGCTTCGATTCCTGCTCCACATCGGAGTATTTCAATAGGTTAGGTTAATTCAATTTATACTTTTCTCTGTATTCCGTAGGGCTGATGCCTTCTTTCTTTTTGAATAATCTTGAAAAATAGGGCGGATATTCAAAGCCCAAATCATAGGCTACTTCAGCGATCGTTTTATTGGGGTTCAACAGAATATTTTTGGCCTCGTCAATTAGGTACAATTGCAGATGTTCGGTTGAGGTTTTCCCTGTTTCTTTTTTAAGTGTGTCGCTTAGGTAGCGCTGCGAAACCGATAGTTTGTCCGCAATTTTCTCAATGCTTGGAATGCCTTTTTCCTGTAATTGTCCTGAATCAAAATACGCTGATAATTGCTGGTTAAACTTCTCCAATAAGCTATTGGAGAGTTCTTTTCTATTCAAGAACTGTCTTTCATAGAACCGGTTGGCATATTTTAAAAGTGTGCTGAGTTGCGAAACGATGATATCTTTGCTGAACTTATCTTGGTTATTCTGGTATTCGATGTCAATATTCTCCACAATCGATTCAATCTGCTTTTCTTCTTTGGGGGAAAGATGAAGGGCTTCATTGGCCGAATACGAAAAGAAACCAAATTTCTTAATCTGGTGAGCTAATTCTGTCCCTTTCAGAAAGTCTTCGTGAAAGTTAATTGAAAAGCCTTTTTGGTCGTATACCATGCTGTGATCCCATTGCAGCACTTGCCTTGGGGCTATGAAAATCAGTGCCCCATTGGTAAAGTCATAGTGTGTTCGTCCGTAGTTTACCTCGCCCTTCACAATCTTCTTCAAACTAATGGAATAGCAATCGTTGGTAATGGGCGGTGAGCTTTCTTTTGGGCAAGGCAAGAAACCATCGGCTGTAGCAGAAAACACACTCAACATAGGATGCTCTGGGCGCGGAAGCTCCAGGTAATCTAAATAAGCAGATAGTGTTTTGAAATGTTGCATATTACTTTTTCAATTCTTTTTCTACGGATATCAATTGCTCATTATAAGCTTCAATTCTGGCGCGGGCTGTACCGTCAATTAACAAAATAACTGTCATCATTGCAATAGTTGTGATCATGCTTGCCCGCCAAATAGGCGTGTTGATGAATATAATACCGAGGGCACAGGCAGCGATAATTAGCGGGATTGCTTTAAAAACAATGGTTTTATATTCGTTTATAGTACTTTCGGCACGTGCAAGTTCTGATGCTACAAAAGCTGGGGCATCCGTATTGTAGGCAGTTTCAAATTGTGTAATTCTCGATTTGTTGGTAAAGAATAACCCAAGCCCAATAATTACCAGTAAAGAGCCTGCCACCAAGGTGGGGATGATGTAGGCTCTTGCCATGTCGGTTTTTCCCAATTGCCAAAATCCTAAGCTTGCCGCCATAAACACCACTCCAAAAAGAATGAAAAAAGGAGTTGAAAAAAGCTCGGCTTTCGCCCAATCTGTTGCTGATTTTAATATATCCATTGCTAACTTTTTTATATGTTCCACTTAATACCTGTTTCTTTTTCTGACAGATCCCAGAGTTTTTTGGATACTGCTTTGTCTTTAGCGTGCGGCTTTAATTCATGCGCCCCAACAGGCCCTACCCAATTGCTACGCCCAGTTGGACCATAAAATTCGGTTTGGTCTAAATCAGGCTCGGTAGCACACATTAACTCAGGATATGCGCCATTTTCGGCAGGCTGTGTTAATGGCGACAATTTCATCATACCAAAAATCAATTTCATCATAAAGCTACCACTAGTACTGATGAGGTTTGTTCGTGACGAACCTGGATGGCAGGCATAGGCTTTCACATCTGTCTTTCCTGCTTCTTTCAGTCGGTCTTGTAGTTCGTAGATTGACATGATTTGCGCCAACTTACTTTGGCTGTAAGCATCGTTTGGCGTGTAGTCTTTATCCCAATTCAAATCGTCGAACTTGATGGTTTTAATTCCCATATCATATCCCATACTTCCTACTGTTACAATTCGCCCCTTAGATTTTTCAATGAGTGGGAACAATAAAGCTTGAAGTGTAAAATTCCCATAGTAATTCGTTCCCATTTGACTTTCCCAACCGTCAACAGTTAGTGTTTGTTTTGGCACTTGAGCAATAGCAGCGTTACACATCAATGCATCGATTTGAGAAACTGTCTTTAGCACCTCCTCTGCAGCTTTTTTCACAGAAGCTTGTTCCGCTAAGTCCATACGTATGCTGGATACATCTATATCATTACCAAGCTCTTGTTTTAAGGTTGCGATGGTGTCCTCCGATTTTTTCGAGTTACGGTTGAGCATCACCACTTTTGCTCCTTTAGATAGCAATATGCGCGCTGCTTCAAATCCCGTACCGCTGGTAGTACCTGTTATGGCGTATGTTTTGCCTTTTAGATTCCCTATTCTTTCCGGAGTCCAACCTTTTTTGCCAAATTGATGTGTGTTCATCTTTGCTTATTTTTTGTTGTTTAAAGAATAAAACAAAGATCGTTATAAGGCTCATTCAAAGCCTTATACACATTTTCGTATCATGTATACTTTTTGGTTTTTTATCACACTTAACATTCGCATATCACTACAATTCTTGTTTGGGCGGGTATCCACACCACCATTTCAAGTACTGTTGTTCCTGTTCCATAGCGTTAGTTATTTTCCCCGCTCTTCGGCATTTAAAATTCTGAAGCCTTATCGTAGGGTTTGCAACCCGTGTTTATTCAAGTTGCAATAAGGCAGAAAGTCGGAATACAATTCCTATGATAGGTTAGTTCGAGGTTGCAATGAGCATTATGACCCTTGTTTTGGACAACAGGAACAAGTAAAGCCCTCTTCTCGCTAGGATAAAGACATTGAAAAAATTATATTTTTAAGCTTGGTTTTTCAGACAGTACCTCGATTAGCGGCTGGCTTTTTTCTATTTTGATAATTTTTCAAAAATTTTAGGCATTGTTTCTTTATCTAAAGCTTCCATATCAACCAAATTCAAGGATTTTACCATTTTGAAAGTAGACGTCTTATAATGCTTGAAATGAGGTGTCTGCAAATGCAATTCGTATGCTTCCTTGTCTTTATAGATTTCTAAAATTTTGATTTTATTCGGATTTTCTTTTATGTACATTGGATAAATAGAAATCACTCCTGCTTCTAATCTAACCGAAGCCTCAGCTTCTTCTTTTAGAATTATTAGATATTCATTAAGATGTTCAGGGTATATTTCTAATTCTGCAATTCTTATCATCATTTCATTAGCAATAAAGACATTCTGGTTTTGTTCTTTTTGTCCGCAAGCACTAACTACCAAAATCAAGACAAAAATCTGATATTTTAATTTTTGTAGTTTCATATCAATTTACTTTCTCCAATCTTTTTAGGGTAAATGGTTCTCCTGGTGCTAAAAGAACAATCCTTTCTGGGTTGTCCACAAAATCATTCAATTTTTCAGGGTCTCCATTAAATGGTGGAAAATCTGGTGCATCTACTGAACCCCAATGATGTAATAAAAGGGGAGTATTTGGATAAGCGTTTGCTAATTTTACAGCTCCCTCTAATGTGAAATGCCATTCACTATCCGAAAAATCAAAAAGGATTGCATCAGGAGTTGGCATTTTTAAATGTTCTGGCATCAGTCTTGAATCTCCCGTATCCCAAATATTTCCATCAGGCGTTTCAATCCAAAATCCTGTGCAATCTTCTTGTTTCCAATATCGACCTTCGTTCATTTCAGTAAGAGCGTTTTGCCACGCATGGTCGGCAGGAGTTAATGAAACTTTTATTTCACCGAGTTTGAATGACTCTCCAATACTGTGTCCAAAGGACGACAATCCTTGATTCTTCATTAATGAATCAACATAAACAGTTGAATGAAATTCTTTTGTTACAGCTTTCAAATCGGCACAAGTTGGCCTGCTATAATGGTCATTATCACTATGGGTAATTAAAATGGCATCCAAACTTGGAACTTTTTTGGCATCAATCGGAAAGTCAATCATTACTGGCATATCGAATCCTCCAAGTAATGGGTCTATCATAAAAGTTGTACCTCGACTATTGACTAAAAAACCTGCCATTCCCAACCACCTTAAAGTTGTTTGGTCTGATTCTTCAAATGCCTCCTTTCCAAAAAAATGAGTCGGGGGTGCTTTTGCTTGATATTTTTTCTCAGTTTTGGTTTCTTTTTTATCACTATTTTCTTTCTTCTCCGATTGGCACCCAACTGCCATTATTAGGATTCCAAGAATTAAAAGTATTTTATTCATATTTTCTTTTTTCTGCTTGCCGCTAACGTTTGAATAACAGGACAATTCCTGTTATTTCCCTTATGGGATGATTTGCTCCTTTTATCTATTTCCAAGAAGAAACACTCTATAAACATACAAAAAAACTTTGTTTGAAGGGATGTATGGAGAAGATATTATATATTCCTGTTCACCCTTCTAACCTCACTCAGCCTCTCCCAACTACCCCTTTCCACCCAATTTTTCAAAAACTTTGTAGAATGAAGAGTAATATGTCTTATTTGAAAAGTAAATATGCTATAAAGGATAGTAAGTATATTATAAAAGATAAATGTTATTCTATAAAAGGTAAAGGTGGTTGAATAAGAGATAAGCATTATCTGATAAAAGATAAGAGACATTATATAAATAATAGTTGAGACCTATAAGGGAAGAGTTGTATGCTTCAAATAAAGAGATTTTACTTCTTTTAGAAGAAGTGTTAGTTATCCTTCTAAGGTAATTATACCTTTTGTTAAAGGTACTAGTATATAAATAAGAATTTTATAGGAGATAGTTAAAGGAGTTGGCTAACTATAACTATTGTTTATATTTGAAGAAATAGTTATATTGTATGTTACTTGCAGTATTCACCTTCAAACTCTCCTTACTGTTATGATGTACTACAATTTTAAGCGGGTATTTAAGGCGAGAGGGATTGAACGTCCTTTCTCTTTTCTCCAAAAAGCTGGGTTCTCGGATAATTTTGCCTCAAAATGCAACCGTAACTTAATCAGGCGGTTGGAGCTGCGGGAACTGGAGAAGCTATGCTACTTGCTACGCTGCACTCCCAATGACCTGATCGTATGGGAGCCCGATGATGCATCGCCCTTGGATAAGAACCATCCGCTCATGGAGATCAAAAAGCCTGAAAAGACCGTGGACATGACCAAAGCCCTCAACTCAGTCCCCCTTCACCAGCTCGCAGAGATAGAGCAGATGATCCTCGATAAGATAAAGTCGAATGCGGGGAAGAAGCAGGAGGATAAGGACTTGGATGAGTAGTACGTATTCCTTACTTTTTAGGCATCCCGATGAAAATCAGAACCTCCAGCTAGGTTGCAAAAGGGCTGCCCTCAAAAGGATAGGCAGGAGATTCCGCATCTACGTGCGGAATGACTCCTTGTTTTTTCTTATATAACCCCAACCCCCGCTCTTCGGCACTTGCAATTTCGAAGCCTCATCGTAGGGTTTGCAGCCCGTGTTTATTCAAGTTGCAATAAGGCAGAGGTTGCACCTCGAACAGCGGGGGAAGTAGGGGAAGGCTGTTATATGGTTTTGACTTATCGAAGCTGTTCATGACGAGAGTAAATTTTACACTTAAGATTTAATCAAAGGTAAAAACACCAATTATTTACTCTCGTTCTTGGCATGGGGCACGACGCCTGCCTATCAGCCGTGGCATTGACGTCTAATTTGTTTCGGGTACAATGTAGGAAAATCGAAGATTTTCCGGTGCGAGTAGAATGTAGAACTGCTCGAACTAGCAGAGTCTGGCATGGCTCGATTAGGCTAAGTTAGCATCTTTTATTCAATTTCTTCAAGTAATAATTGACCTCCTTCTTTTCTAATTACTTCAAAAAGTCCGATTTTATTTTGACTTAAATCAACCCAGTCAGTGTTGAAATAGTGACTAAATGATATGTTCGTTTTAATTATTGATACGCTAAATGCATCTTCCATGTAAGGCACATGAAAAAGACCATTGTAATTAACATTTGAAGGCTGTTCGTTTGATTGAATTACTTTGTTAATGTTGCTGACCGACATCTTGCTTTCCGCAAATGACCCATCATATAGCTTGAATTTTGCACCTTGAAGAAGACTTAGTATACATACCATTAGATCATTTTGCCGCTCATTTATCGATGGAGTAAATTCATCTTCAATTCCATTTGATTGCAATATTGAACTGAAACTATTTACTAACTCTAAAATTAAATCGCTTTGAGAAAATACACCTGATGGAATTACAATTCTCATAACCAATTGAATGATGTCTATGATTTTTGATCGATTTCTGGGGCGAGATAGAACTCCTTTTTTTGAATAGCTTTTGTCAATTATTTCAATAGCCTTTATCTTGGAGAACGCTGTTGCTTCGAAATATTTATCGGGCGTTTTCTCTATTACGTTTTTGAGTATTCTTTTCTCATCTGGATTAATCGGATTCATATTAAATTGAGGTGGAGAGAATGGAGATATCTTCGCATACTTGAGTTGCATGAATAGAACATCTAATTCCTGAAGGCAAATTCCCTGATCTCTTAGTGTGGGGTGGGCAACAAAGTGACATATTTCTTTCAATAGACTTTCTTGGGTGAGCCCACAGTCTCTAATTTCAATAAGCAAGTTTTTAACCGTGCCCTCATCAAATTCATTCTTCTGAATAGATTTCAGGTTTTTAACTATTGAAGATATTAACTTCGGGTTGAGTTGCATAGTTATTGGTTGATGCTAACATTTGTATAACAGGACAATTCCTGCTCCACAGCGGCTGTTATTTTTCTAATGGGCTGAACGTTCTTTTCCTGTTTTAAGAAGAAGCTCAACACGGTATAAATGTACGAAAAACTTTGTTTGAAGGGATGTGTAGAGAAGATGTTTTTTATACCCCTGTTCACCCTTCCAACTCTCATTAACCCGCTCTTCGGCAATTGAAATTCCGAAGCCTCGAAGAGGCGACATGTTTATAGCCACATAATAGCTTAGGGTACAGCCCTGAAGGGGCGAAATAAGTATATCGCCCCTTCAGGGCTAGTTTGTTTTTTTGCCCTTTCTATAAATATACCGTCCCTTCGGGACTTAAGAACCTGATTGTTTTAAGTCATATAAAGTTCCATGCCGAATAGCTGATTTTATATGAACAGGTACTTAAAAGGATAGGCGGGAGATTCCGCATCTACGTGCGGAATGATTCCTTGTCATAACCTCAAGCCTATTTAGGCTGTATTGTTACTATCACCCTTTTGTACCTAGTCAGTTGAGGAGTACCTCTATCTGTCACCTTCAATATGAAGTGGGCAGTAACTTCTTGCTCTACTTCTGGAGCTTTGGCATGGGCGCTATGTATATTTTCAGCTCCTTCTATCTTTATTGGTTTGGGGTAAGTGCCTGCTTCGGGGTAGTTGAACCACAAAAAGCTGAAGCTGTCCCCATCGGGGTCGGTCGTTTCAAAAGCATCCAAATGAATGCTTTCCCCTGCTTTTACCGTAAGCCGGTCGGGGTGGCTCAGCACGGGAACAGGTGGGTGGTTGGCTTCTTTATAAGAGCTAGTGCACCAATCCATTCGGGCAGCAAAATCGTTTTGGAAATCGTCTCTCCAGCGCCATAAAGTTACTTTATCATCATTGAAGGAAACGGTGTCTTGTTTGACTGTACGGCCATATTTCCTGTGAACGTAAGGCGTATAGCTATCGGCGGCATTCGTCCAAATATCTCTTGTTTCAGGAGCTATGGTAACAATGGAGCCGCCTTCTTTCATGGCAGAGAAATCGGGCTTGTAGAGTTCGTAGCGACCGCCCCAGCCGCCCCACTGGGGATGCTCTGCCGCATTCAGCCCATTGGGGATAAGCGATAAAAAAGCCGGTGTATCGCCTTCCACTCCCCATGCAACGTCAGGATATACCGCACCGAGAGGACCATGCCCTTGCTGTATGTGTTGGGCTATCCAGCTATTGCTTATGCTGGTATTGTCTATGCCTTTTATATAACTATTAATCCCTGTCCAAGTGGCAGTGCCATAATCATCGCCAGGGCTAACGATGTACTGCAAATCGGGGAAGTTGTTCCTTATCCAAATACCGCTATCGTCTTGGTCTGAAATGGTATAGACCCTAAGCTTGGCGATAAGCTTTGCTGCCTTTTTCTTGCTTTTCTTTTGCTTTATCCTGTCAAGGGCTTGGGCTAAGGTATTTACCCCTCCCCAAACAGATATCCATAAAGGGCGATCGTCGTCTTCCTCCAATATTTTTATAATCCAATCCGACCCTTCCGAATCTCTTTTTTTACCAACGCCTTCCATGCCATATACAGGAAGCCCGCTTTTGACCACAGCCGATAATGCCTCTGCCGTAGGATAGCCAGCCTCGTGTTTGAGCAAGTTCGGTTGAACTTTCCCATATGCCTGAATTACTTTCTCTATCGACTCTGGAGCTACCCTGTTTTGCATCCAGCAAGATGTGGTAGCCACAATCCCTTTGATATCGATTTGGTTGGAATATAAGAGTAGGCGAACCAATGATTGGGTATCGTCGGGGTCGGCTTCAATATCGGTTAGGATAATTACCCTGTTTTTCTGTTCTGTTTGCCCAAAAAGGGAACTGGTTATCAGAAGGCTAAGCACAAAAAGGTAAATGATTTTCATATTTAGTGATTTGGTAAGGAGATAGGGGTTAAATATAGCATTTCTATTTAGAGCATGTTTAAAATTTTATGTAAACTGAAAATCAAGAGTTTATGGTTCTGACTAAATGTTTCCGATTGAGTTTATCGGGATAAGTGAATGAGGAAATATGACGTCAGGTTCATGAAATATTGGTTTTCAGGAAGCAAAAATTTACACATGCTCTTAAAGTTGAAGCTGTAAATAGATATAAAGTGTAGCAAGCAACCCTTTAAGGCATTTCTCCATTTACCCCATAAAACCTAAACCCCTTAACTTATGCGAACCTTGCTTTTTCTTATTTTCTTGATTGGAACTTTCTCGTCCTCCTTTGCCTGTTCTGTAGTCTATTATGTGGATAAGGAAACGGGGAAGGTCTATGTGGCCAACAACGAAGATTATTGGTACGATGTAAAAGCATTTATCCAGCTAGAACCAAGGAGGGGCAAGGAGCTGGCAAGGCTCTGGTACGGCTGGGACGGCTTTGCCCAAGGAGGTGTGAACGAGGCTGGGCTGTTTTTCGACGGAGCGGTTACGCCAGAGCAAGAGGATGTGGAAACCAAAGGAATGAAGGGGAATATGGGCGATCAGCTCCTTGCCGGTTGCCGCACGGTAGAGGAGGCGCTTAAGTTTTTGGACGAAAATGGAGTTGCCCTCTCCAATGCGCACATGATGCTAGGCGACAAGGCGGGCAACGCCGTAGTAGTAGAGTGGGTGAGGGGCAAACGGGAGTTGCACTGGCTAGCTGATAACAAACTTGTGATGACGAACTTCCTTCTTTCGGACACTACTCAAGGCAATTACCCCTGCCCTCGGTATGCTTCTATCCAAGAGAATATCGACTTGCTAGAGCAAAAGGAAGAGGCTGCTACTTTGCTGAGTGTGGGGAATGTATTGGGCAGGGCTGCCCAGCCTCCCAAGCCCGATGCTGATGGAAAAGTTGGCGGCACGCTTTATTCCTCGTTTATCAACCTGAGCGATATGGAATTTGTGATGGTCTATAAGCTAGACAACCAGAAAGTGACTAAGCTGGACTTGGCTACCGAGTTTGCCAATACCAAAAGGCAAAAGATTAAGCTGAGATAAAGTAAAACAAGCCTTTAGCAAAGCTAAAGGCTTGTTTGGTTAAATATGAAATGAATTATATTCTACTTCTTTTCTATTGCTGAATAGGCTTATACACCCGTATCCAATCTACGTACATCTTATTTAGGTTATCATCAGCAAGTTCTTCGTCAGTAGCAATAAGCTGAGGAGAACCTTGAACTGGTGTAGACCTCCATGTTTGGTCTTCCACATTGATGATGATATCCATTTCTTTGGACAAACCAGTTCCTTCGGTAAAGTTCTTAGGGTCTATGGTGTCTTGCCCTGTAACAGTTCTTACGAGTTTTCCATTTACATAATACTCCAAGTTCCAAGGGTCAATCCAGTATACGCCAATTGTCACCCAGTCATCAATCCAGTTTCTTACCCCTTCATAATACCAGCTTCCTTTGTCAGTTGGTTGGTAGTCTTGCAAAGGCTCTCGCACAAATACATGGTGGCTTAGGTGTAGCCTTTCCGAGTACCATTGGTTGTCTTGGCGGGTACTTCCGTAGGCTTCCAAAATATCAATTTCTTGGGTATCGTCGGGGCTGAGCAGCCACACATCAGAAGCTAACACCAGCTTGTTGAGCTTTGCTTTTGCTTCTATAAAAACAGGGTACTGGACCCTTGTTTTGCTGGTTATGCAGCCGGTACTTACTTTATCAGTACCAGGTTTCCTGTTCGACTCTATAATCAAGTGCTTATTATCTACAGAAACCTGTTCGGGTGTCCAGGCGGTAAGTCCTGGTCCTTTCCATTGGTTGTGGTAGCTATCGTACCATTTGCTGTTGAATTCAGGGCTTTTGCCTTCGGGTGTAGCCGTATAATTGAAATCATCCGAAACTTCGGATTGAAGTTCCCAGGTCATTCCCTCACCGGCATTTGCAGGTACGGGGATGCTGGCCCAGTCATAGGTAATAGGCGTTGATTCTTGCTCGGTTTCTTGTGGAACCTCTTTCTGAGGGCTAGCGCAAGAATAAGCGAGGGTGATAAGTACTAATAGAGAGAAGTGCTTCATTGAGATTTTCATTTTCTGTAAATAGATTTAGTTGGTAATGAATAAGTGCTAATTCAAAATGATTTTTTTACGAAGTGTGAGGTTGCTACTATCCAGTGATATGAAATAAATCCCTTTAGGGCGACCTGTTAGGTTAAGCGTATGACTTGTTCCAGCTACTTTTTCGGTAAGAATTTTTGAGCCGTTGATATTGAACACATGAATGCTCCCCTCTTTCATTGCTTCAGAGAAATTGACAGTGAACTCACCTTTGCTAGGGTTGGGGTAAACGATTAGTTTTGCCGCAGCTAAGCCGTCTTCTACCCCCAATGGGTCGGAAGGGGTTGGGTCGTCTATCTGTACCGTGCTGGAAAATACTTGCATAGTTACGGTGCTGATATGCCCACCATCGTCTATAAAATTGATGGCTACTTCATTGTTAGTTTGTAATAAACTATCAGGTACTTTTATTTCGAGCATACCAAAGAACTGGTTTCTCAACTCTTGGTCATCACCTCTGTGGTTTTCGACGATAGGAAGTGATTTTCCGTTAAAAAGTATCCTTGGTAATTTGGATTTATCATGGCCTCTGCCAATGCCTATGCGCAAGATCCCACTATTGAAATTGCCTTTTACAACATTGTTGATCTGGAATTTTTCAAAGGTATTTGCTTGGATAGGTTTAAGGTAGGTATCGGCATAATACTTCACTTCCTCCTCCACTTCGTCCACCGTTACGTTGCTGGCAAAGGTGTATTCCAAAATAGCCGTAGCTTCGGTGTCGAGGGTGAAGTTGAGGCTTTGCCCTGGGGTTAGGCTTTTTGTTTCCAATACAGGGGCATTCCCTTCCAACCTTAGTTGTTTAGATTCAATAGAAACGACGCTGTTAGTTGTATTTCCAAACAGGTTGAGCATGATGCTTTCAGGGTTGTAGTTCAGGTTGCTCAAGATTACATAAGCCTTATTTCCGTCCACATACGTGTCTGTCATAATATCCAATCCGCTAGATCGGCTATCTACCCGAGTGCCTTTTACATCTGACCACAGTTCGTAAAGCTTTATCATTTCCGTGAATACCCATTCCTCACCTGTCTCGCCAGCTCCTTCTTTAGCTTGGCGCATCAGCCTCCATGGGTAAGGCACGCCTGTTCTGCCCCATTCAGCCTTGTTTACTATGAAAGGAATGATTTTTAACATGTTGTTTGGCCTCTCCATAAACTGCATCATCATCGGGCTTATCGCCTTCATGAACTGCCAGTCCCTTATCGGGGTCCATTCTTTCCATTCTATAGAATGATCGCGGCCGCCAAATTCGGAGATCAAGAAAGGTTTTACAGTACCAAACTTCATCTGGCTGTATTGTTCCATCATGTCTAGGGTAGCTTCTGTGCGACTGCCTTTGAAGTTGATAGGGCCATGAAATGCAGTGCCATTATTGTAATGGTGTTTGTTGAAATCGTAGAGATGGATGGAGAAGAAGTCCATTTTCTCACCAGATACATCCATGAAGAGTTTCATCCGGTCTTCCCACCTTTGGAAGTTGTTTTCGTCAAAATAGGGGAATGCAGTAGTGTAGCCACCTATCATAATATCTGAGTTGTGCCTTCTGATGGCATCGGCAACTTCGTTGTGGTAATTGAAAACATCAATTGGCTTTACCGTGCTGCCCGGGTGTCCATCTATCAGCTCATAGAGTGGCTCGTTAATGATTTCCATGAACCTTGGTCGGGGAAGTCCTTTGGTAGACGGCTCGCCTTCGTTGCGGTAAAATTCATTGAAATACTGCCCCATAAAATCTCCAGAAGCATCTGAACCTCCCATTGCCCAAGGTGTTCCTCCACAACAAGGGTTTGTCTCTTGCCCTGGCCAAAAAGGTCGTTCTTGCCCGCCTACTAGTACATCAACTTTGTCTTCGTATTTGTGCCTGGCCGCATTGTTTACACCATAAACAGTTTCTCTCACATATTTTCCTTGTGAAACGGCATAATTAGGGTCGACATAGCCTGGCTTGGAAGGGTGTTCTGTTGCCTGGTTCATGTACCATCCCATGCTGCCATTGTCCCTGCCTAGGTACACATCCAAGTCATTAAGAACATACTCCATTTTATCTTCTTCACCAGTCCAGTCACTTTCTGTAAGGCTTGAGTGAAGCACAACAAATTTTTTCCTGTCAAAGGCAGAGATGTCGCCCACTTTATGCTTCATGTTCAGGTTTACATGCACTGTGGTACTTTGGGCAAAAGTTGGAGCCGTAGAGAAGAGGAGTAGTAGAAGTAAATAGTTTGTCTTTTGTAAAATTGAGCTCATAGTTTGTGCTGTTTTGTTCATTTCATTTTTCATAAAATACTTGTGTCAGTTTGTTTGGGTATACCCGTTTTTGACTTGCTGCTTCCGCAAAATGAAAAGCAGATGAGTGTTTGAAAATATAGAAGAGCGGTGGCTATGTAGGGAGCGAGTTGCTAATGTTGAATCGTTAGTTCAAAGATAAGAGGCTTGGTTACTGCCTGACAAGTTTTTAAAATAGAATTAAACTAGACAAGTATTATATTTATAGGTGTATTTGCTTTGTTTTGGTTAAATAGAAAATTGGTGAGCTAGATTTTTGGTAAAGAAATAGATAAACCTTGACAAATAGTATTTGTAAGAAAAGGAAGTGTTTGAAGGTCTGACAAGTCTTGATTTGCTTAAAAAATAGAGGATTGGGTTTAGCCAGATGAATGCTGTTTTCTTTCTCATTTTTTGCATTCGATCCCTGCTGCTTTACATTTGGGAAAAACGAGGATGACCAAGCCTTTCTCAAACACTTTATTCACACTTACCCTTTTACTATGAAAACATATTTCTTAATTGCCCTCTTACTATTAGTACAAGCAAGAATTTGCTTCTCTCAGACGACTTCCCTGAAGCCCATTCCTCTTACCGAAGCTTGGGAAAATAAGATTTACGAACTAGCTCCCAGCAAAGCTGAAGCTTCCATTTCCAAAAAACACAAGGTGCTGCTTTTCTCTCTCCATACTGGTTTCGAGCATTGGGTAATTCCTCATGCCGATGTGGTGGTTGAAGCACTTGGGCAAAAGTCTGGAGCTTTTGAGGTGGTCAAAAGCAAGGATATTTCCATATTTGAGAAGAAAAACCTAAAGCAATTCGATGCCATTGTCCTGAACAATAACTGCTCGGAACGAGAGAAAAGAAATATTTTTTACGATGCCCTAAAGGGGGGGCTTACCGAGGAAGAGCGAGTAAAAAAAGCTGTTCAACTAGAAAAAAACTTATTGTCTTTTGTGAAAAAAGGGGGAGGGCTTGTTGTTTTGCATGGAGGCATAACTATGCAAAACAAGTCGGCTGCTTTTAGCCAGATGGTAGGAGGGAGCTTTGATTACCACCCTCGCCAGCAAATGCTTGAGCTAAAAGTGGTAGAGCCAGGCCACCCTATCACCAAGGTGTTTGAAGGGAAGTCTTTTTCCCATATAGACGAGCCTTATTTCTTCAATAATGCGTATTTGGAGAAGGACTTCAAGCCCCTGCTATATGTAGAAACAGCGAAGATTAAGGAGATGAAACATCAGCCGGAAGACAAGCTGAACTATGTGTCATGGATTAAAAGGTATGGAAAAGGAAGGGTATTTTATGCATCCCCATCGCACAATGCCCAAAGCTACGAGAACACTGTAATGCTCCAGTTTTACCTCAACGGCATCCAGTATGCCTTGGGCGACTTAGAGTGTGGCGATTCCCCCATTGGTCGGTGAGGAGATTAGGAGAATGAAATTATAAACCCTTTAGCTGTTTAATCATAAACATCATTCACTAGTTTTGCTGGGTATATAGGTAAGTACCATAAGAAGCTGGCAATGAGCAATGAAACTATACATGTATTAAAAATGAGGTACAATAGCCTGAAGCAGGCTTTTTGGAGGCATCCTAATAGGTTGTTGGCGTTGCGTTCCACTGTTTCCATGGCTCTTGTGTCTATCCCGTTTATATTGCTGGACGGGGCTTTTTTTGGTGTTACCCTAGCCTTGGGAGCAATGGCGGGCGCTCTTTCCGAAACGGATGACCATCCCCAAGGTCGGTTGAAAACACTGGGGCTTACGGTGCTGAGTTTCTTTATTTCCAGTT
Organism: Flammeovirgaceae bacterium SG7u.111; assembly: GCA_034044135.1. Lineage (NCBI taxonomy): Bacteria > Pseudomonadati > Bacteroidota > Cytophagia > Cytophagales > Flammeovirgaceae > Flammeovirgaceae bacterium SG7u.111. The sequence goes on from CP139021.1 coordinate 1,845,768, forward strand.
TTATGATTGGCTTGCTGTACCATAATCCTTGGTGGCTGGGCTGTTGGTTTATCGTTTCCACCTTGGCTTTTATCCTCATTGGGGGGATAGATGAGCGGTACCGGGCTATTACATTTGGTTCTATCCAGATTGGGGTGTATGCCATGCTTGGTGCAGATACTAGCCCCGCTTGGTATTGGGGCTCAGTTTTGCTTTCAGCAGGTGCACTTTTGCATGGTTTGATTTCTCTCTTCCTTCTTTATAGGCGTCCTTGGAGGTTATTAGATGTATATATGGCAAGAGGCTTTTTGGCGCTTTCCAACTACTTAAAAGAAAAGGCGAGGCTATTTCCCAGCGAAGAAAAAGACCAGATTGATATTCGTAACAATCTCGCCTTGCTCAATATTGAGATGGTGAGCGCTTTGGAAAAGATAAAAGAAGTACTTAACAATTACGATGAGGAGGTAGAAGATAAGGAATTACTGCGGCCGTATTTACAGCGTTTTATGTTATTGCAAAGTTTGCACGAGCGGGCAGCATCGAGCCACGAACGCTACGAAGTACTCTATACTGATGAGGAAAGCAGAGGGGTGGTAGAGGGCTTGGGAGAAATGCTGCGGCAATTTGCTTATGCTATCCGACAGCTATCCGACGATATGCTTAATGGAGCTACGTATCGTCACCCCATGGTTTTGGATTGGATTTCAACTGCTTTGGAAACCAAACTCCAAGCTATGGACGAGGACAAAGCCGAACCATTGGTGCTTTTGCATCACAACCTTAGTCGTTCGCACCTTTCTCTCAAACATTTGGACGATTTGCAAGAAGGTTCGTCCATTCCCCGCTTGAGGAAAGATGAGCGTAGCTTGGGGGAACGACTTCGTGCGCAGCTTACGTTCAAGCACCCTCGGATGCGCTATGCTATTCGATTGAGTATCTGTTTTTTAGTAGGGTACATTTTGGTGCAAGCCCTTGAGCTGGAGAAAGGTGCTTGGGTGATGCTTACCAGTTTGTTTGTAAGCCAAATTAGTTATAGCGAAACGCGGAGGCGCTTGTTCCAGAGGGTGCTTGGTACCGTAATGGGCGTAGTGATTGGCGTGTTACTCATTCAGATATTTCCTACTAAAGTTGGGCAACTGGTACTCCTACTCATTTCTGGCTTTGCTTTTTTTTATTGGGTGCGCACGAGGTATTCCCGTGCTGTGTTATTTATTACCATCTTTGTGCTCTGTGGTTTCAATCTGATCTCAGGAGCTGGTGGGGCAACCATTATGACTTCCCGGTTGATCGATACGCTCATTGGTGCTTCTTTAGCCTTTTTGGTGGCTCGTTACTTGTGGCCAGGTTGGCAGTATCACAGGCTGCCTGTACTTATTTCCCTTGCTATGGCTAAGAATGCAGCTTATTTTAAGGCAATTGTGAAAGAGTACGACCAAGCCAGTCCCGATGATTTAGCTTACCGAATAGCCCGAAGGGAAGCACACAGGGCAGATAATGAATTGGCTACCGCTTGGCGTACCATGCAGGTAGAACCTAAGCGCAAGAGGAAATTTATGCAATATGCATTCACTTTTACCTATCTCAATCACGCCTTGCTGTCCTACATCTCCGCTTTGGGAATCCATAGAAGTACTTATGACCTTAGCTTCGAAAATGCTCCAGAAATGACAACGAAACTCGGAGAAACGATGACCGAAGCAGGGGAGTTGCTTTCGGGAAATTCTTCCGTTACCTCCACAGACTTAGTGCCTGTGTTACACTCTTTGCGTCAGCAAATCCTTTCCATTCCCAGCTCGCTAAAAAAGCAGCAGCTTAGGGTGTTTTATAACATCACCGATGTGACCATGAAACTGGTAGCAGAGTTGGAGAAGATTAAGAAAGAGGGGTAGGGGTTAAAAGTCTTCTGATAAATCAATGGCTATTTCTTCGACGGAGTCCTCGTTAAGAGTCATTTTTTTTAGTAATCCAAGCTTTTTTATTTCGTTTTCACATATTTTCTTTGCATCTGGATAAAAACCTTCATCTTTTTTCATGCAATTGAAGATAGCGGCTATGCTAGTTTTTTCTGACCCTTTTGAAAGTAGTCTTTCGGAAAAATGAAAGCGTGAAGTGTATTCCTCTAGTACTCCTATTTTCTCGTTGAAATAAATTGTTGAAATCGTTTCATTTCCTTCAATGCAAAGATTTTTTCTGAATCTTATTTCCACAAACTTTAATATTTCAAGTTGATTGTTTTGTAGTATAAGTATTTTTTTATCAACAAGGGTCAGGTTATGGTTTTCAGAACCATCGATTTCTGGAAATACCTGAGTTAGGGTATTTTCTTCCCGATTATAGGTAATCATTTTTGTGTTCCCAGTCGAGTATGTATACTTATATTTCAAATGTTTTTTATGGTCAGGATATATCGTTAATCCCATCTCCAATGTTTTGTCAAGTGTAGTATCGAGGGTTATCCTTGACAGGAACAGGACGTCAATAGTTTTATGTGCAACTGAGGATGAAAGGTCATTTTTAGATGAATTTTGGTTACATGAAAATGTAAGTAAAAGAATGATTGAAGACGTTAATAGATTTCCAATTAAAATTGCTGCTATGTTACTCTTCATCTGTTTTTTCAACCTTAAAATGTACCGGAAAAATAATGTTTGATTTAACAGTAATTCCCCTTTGGGTAACAGGAGTAAAGGGATAGTTTAATGCTTTTAAAGCCCTCAACGCCTCTTTGTCAGCTATCTCATTAAAGCCTCTTATTACCTTGATTTGAGTTGTCTTTCCCGTTGTATCTACTACTACGGAAATATAGACTTTTCCTCCCTTTTTGAGCCCATCAGGGTAGTTTATTTCTTCTGATAAAGCTTCAAGAAACTTTTCGAACCCTCCAATAGGCTCAGCAATTTTTTCAATACCATTTACTATAATAGCTTCGTCATAACATGATACTGTATTGGTTAACTCTAACTCGATTATCGAGTCTATTTCAGCTTCTTGCCCAAAGGCTGGAAAAGCTATTGGCGAAGTTGCCAGCATAGTAGCGAGCGCATATTTCAAGAAGGAATCGCTCAATTGAGTGCGCTTGAAAATTCCACAAATAGGCTGCAGTGAATTACCGATTAGCTCTTGAGTTTCATTTCCATCCTTTGTTCTGAAATCTTCTATAGGCTTAGAACAATTAGTACAAAAGTAGCCCCCTTCTTTTTTAACAAGTGAATTCAGTTGGATGGGGCATTTGAATGCTAAGCTGGCTTTTTGGTTCTTTTTCATTTCAGTTACTTTTTTTACTTTAACATGTAACGGAAAAGTGGGAAAAAGATACAGGATGGATCAATTCTCCTCATTACAGCAGTAGTTCTTACTAGAGATTGAGGACAATTTTATCAGATTAATATAAGTTTCCATTCCCAGCTCGCTAAAAAAACAGCAACTCAGGCTGTTCTACAACATCACCGATGTGGCCATGAAACTGGTAGCAGAGTTGGAGAAGATTAAGAAAGAGGTAGAGGGGGATGATTTTGTGAGGTCAGTGTAGAAGGGGAATTTGTTTCAAACCTATAGGTTCATGAAATGGGTTTTTGCAGTGAAATAGATAAATTTTAAACCTGCTCTTAAACTACAAAAAAAACCGCCTCATAAAATGAGGCGGCCACCTTTCTCAAAAAAAAAGCGATGTTAGTTTACGTACCCTGAGTTCTGGGTAAATGCGTCACTTACATCAATGGTTTCTTGTGGGATAGGGAATGCGCGACGGAAAGGATCGGTGGCAGGCTTGGCAGTATAGGCTTTGTCAAACGTTCCGAAACGGATCATTTGTGGGCGGCGGTGCATCTCCCAATAAAGCTCGTAGCCAATTTCCTTGTACAAGGTTTCTTCGTCCAACGAAGCGATAGCAGTACCAGAAACATTGCCATAAAGGCCTTCACGGGTACGGCTAGTACGCAACATATTGATGTCAGCCATTGCTTTTCCAGTTTCTCCTTTGCGGAAGTAAGCTTCTGCACGCATGGTGTAAATTCCTCCCAATCGGTAGATTGGAATATCAAATTTACTCGCTCCATTGCCATTTTCCGGATCAAACTCGTACTTGAAAATACGTACACCTCTGTTGATCTGGTTTTGCTTGAAAACGGATTCAGATGGATTGTCAAAATCTAGTTCAGGAGTGAAATCCATCGGAGTATCGGAGCTTTTTTCCATATACAATAGGGAAACTTTGATTCTTCCTTCATCGGTCATGATAAAGCCGCCTTCTCCATCCAATACAGGGCCGTATTGCTGGCCGTACAACAATCCGCGGTTAAAATGGAACCAAGGCAAGTCAGTTCCAGGGACTTTATCATCTGCCGGAACGCTTCCAGTAGTTCCATCATTCATGAACCAAGTGCCATCGGCATATTGGTATTTCCTGCTGAAACGTGGGTCTTCGTGGTTTCCATCCCAAGATGCGAAGAAATCGGGAGTGGTGCAAGAAGCATTTGTTCCCCTGTTCCCAGGAGATGGGCGCTGGTTACGAGCTTGGTTTACATACCCCAAATCGTTATCGCCATTTCGGATGTTATCTATCATTTGTACTACCGCAAAAATGTGCTCTGGTGCGCCTGAATTATCAATGTTGAAGTTGCTGAAATAATTGCTTGCCAAACTGAAAGAACCATTGTCAATCAGCATAGAAGTGTACTCGATCACTTTATCCATATCGGTTTTGCTCCCGTCCAAAGATGTTTCGTTGAAGTCGAAGCTGGAAGAAGGGTTAAACCTGTCTTTAAACACCGCACGGTTCAAGTACATATCAGCAAGAAGGGCGTAAGCAGCTTCTTTGGTGAACCTTCCCGTATGGGTAGACTGTTGGCCTAATGACGCCAAATCTGGAATGATAGATTCTACATCGTTAATCAATTCGTCGATGGTTGCTGCTGCTTGTTTTGCTTCCAAAGCAGCACTGTTGTCCAAAGGATCGCGGTAAGGTGCTTGATTGTAAAGGTCGAGCGTGAGGTAAACATAAAATGCGAGCAAGCCTTTTGCTTCAGCAAGAAACAAGGTTTTTTGTGCATCGTCATTTTCGCTGATTGCAGCAACAGCTGTGAGTGAGCGAGTGATTCCATTGGTGAGCCTATTCCAATTATCTACTATGGCAGGAGTGTTTGGGGTCCAAGTAAACTCATGCATCGCGCGCCATTTTCCACCATCGCCCCAGTCACTTCCTCGTGTAGGTAAAAGGGCTTCATCGGTGCTGTATTCTTGCATGGCAATCATTCCTCCATTGTCAACGAACAACTTGTCTCCTAGTCGGTCGTATGCCGCAGCGAGCGTACTTTCAGCGGTAAGCGATTCCCCGCCGAGCACTTCGTCGAGTACTTGTTCTTCAAGGTCGGTACATTGCGTAAAGACAAGTAGAATGGTCAAAGCCAAAAAGTGGGTTATTCTATTTTTATATATGAATTTCATAGTTGTAATGCTTTTTTGGTTTTATAGAAAGAACCTAAATTAGATTTTTACGGAAACCCCTAGGATAAATGTCCGTGCAGAAGGGTAACGAGGGTAATCGATACCAAGAGACTGGTTTCCACCTGAAGCCTTAGGGCTGTTGATCAATGGATCGTACCCTGAGTAGTCTGTTATGGTAAAGAGGTTTTGCCCGGTTACATAGATCAACGCATCGCTCAACCAGTTTACTTTTGAAGCGTTGAACCTGTACCCAACCCTGGCGGTGTTCAACCTCAAGAAATCAGAACTTTCAAGGTAATAAGTAGATAACTGAGGAGAGTTTGCTGGGTTAGCACCAGACTCGTAATACTTGGTAGATACATTTCGATCAGATTCCAAGTTATTGATATTAAGTGCATTAAGACCTGTATTGTTCAAAAGGTAAGCACCTGATTGTCCAATGATAGAGAAGGAGAAATCGATTGGTCCATAGGTCATGTTACTGTTGAGGCCGTACATGAACGTTGGCAGTGCGCTTTCAATAATGACACGGTCGTCACCAGAAATAACGCCATCATTGTTGTTGTCTTTGAACTTGTCAAATCCGTCTTCGTCGAATCCGTCGTGCTCTAGCAAATAGAATGAACCAGCAGAGTACCCACTTTTGTAGATGTTAGCTAATACACCTGACTGGCCTGGCCCAGAGATTGACCCAGAATAAATTTCTGATACAGGAAGGTTTTTGATCTCATTGTCTAAGAAAGTACCGTTGAAATCTACCGTCCAAGAGAATTTTTCTTTTTGGATTAGCTCTGACCCTAGCATGAACTCAAAGCCTTTGTTCACTATTTCTCCATCAATGTTTACCCAGATATCATCTGTAGGGGCAAGGGGTTCTGATGGGATGTTCAAAATCGCATCGGTGGTGGTTTTGTTGAAATAATCTACTGTACCGAATAGCTTTCCTTCGAACAAGTTGAAATCGGCACCAATGTTATACTGGGTAGAAACCTCCCATTTCAAGTCGGGGTTCGGAGTTCTTGCAATTGACAATCCGTTTACAAGTGCTAGGTCATCGTACAAGTAGTATCCATCTGCGCCAGAAAGAGAATAGCTTGCTTGGGTAATTTTGTTTTGAACTTCTTGGTTACCTGTTTTACCCCAGCTAGCGCGCATCTTCAAGTTTTTTACCCAAGGTGTCCCGGTTAAAAACCCTTCGTCCGACATGTTCCATCCTGCGGCAAATGATGGGAAATATCCATATTTGTTGTTCTCTCCAAAACGGGTAGAACCGTCGGCTCTCATTGATGCAGTAAACAAGTATTTGTCTGAGAAAGAATAATTCAAACGACCGAAATAAGATTGCAATTCGTTTTCTTGTGCAAATCCTGAAACACCCGTTTGGTTTCCAGTATATCCGGGGTTATACATTGGAGGTATACCGTCTTCTTGGTCAGCTATTTCGGTCAGGCCAAAGCTTGTGGCAGAACGCTCAAACTTTTGATAAGAAAAGCCTCCCAATAGGGTGAAATTGTGCTTGACAAGATTGAGTTTATATGTAAGATAATGTTCCAATAATGAATTCTTGGACTCAAGGTTGTTTTGCACATACCTGCCAGTAGGGTTCAAGTCGGTTAGGTTAGGGTATACCGTGGTGTTACGCTCTGCCATTGAGCGGTCAATGCCTACGTTCAACTTGTATTCCAATCCTTTCAAGATTCTGAAAGAAGTTTCCACATTTCCCAATACCCTGAGCGTGCGGGTTTCATCGTCATAAATGCTCAACAAATACGCAGGGTTGTAGTGGGCATTCATGTTAAAATTGGTGTATTCTCCATCCTCATCAAACACTGAGCGGGTAGGGTTGGCCATCAGCGTATGGATGATAAGTTGTCCGTTCGAACCGCCATCGTCACTGGTGGGTACACCTTCGTCTACGATCTCACTTGCCGTAAGGTGAAGGTCAACTTTCAACCGTTCGTCATCCAAAAATGATTCGGAGATATTGATACGGCCTGAAGTTCGGGCCAATTTACTGTTTGTCACTATTCCTTCTTGGTCCATTCGACCGAGGGAAACATAGTAGTTGCCAGAATTGGTCTGTTTTGAGAATGAAAGTGCATGGTTGTAAGTGAGTGCCGTACGATAGATTTCATCTTGCCAATCGGTATTTCCTCCATGGTCGTAGTCAGAGGTTGTGATCGCATTACGGTACTCGTCAGAAGACAATACATCCAGTTTTTTAGATAGATTAGAAACGCCCATGTAGCTATCGAGCGATAGCGTTCCTTCTCCTTTTGTTCCTTTTTTGGTAGTGATGATGATCACGCCATTCGATCCTCTTGCACCGTAAATAGCAGTTGCCGAAGCATCTTTCAATACGTTGATAGATTCAATATCATTGGTATTTAGGAAGTTTAGCGGGTTTTTCGCTTGTGAAGAACCAAATCCAACATCCGAGCCGCCAGGGCTTACATCATCGTTAGTCAATGGAACTCCATCTACTACAAAAAGCGGGGTGCTACCACTTCTGATAGATCCTACGCCACGGATGGTCACGTTCATGCCTGCGCCAGGCTCACCACTTGTGCCTACCACGCGCACACCGGCAATCTTACCTTGGATAAGGTTGTCGGCCGAAGTGTTGATTCCTTGGCGGAAGTTCTTTTCTGTGATTTGGGTGACTGCACCCGTAACATCGGCTTTGGTTTGACCTCCGTAACCAATCACCACGATTTCATCAAGCTCCGAAGCTTGCTGTACCATGGAAATATTTATGGTAGATTGGTTTGTGATTTCAATTTCTTGGGTAGCATAGCCTATGAATGAGAAAAGGAGTTTCTCTGCATCTGCAGGAATATCTAGCCTGTATTTTCCATCAATATCGGTAACTGTACCGCTGGTAGTTCCGGCTATCAGCACGGTGACGGCGGGCATCGGGTCACCTGTAATTTGATCCGTTACTTTTCCAGTAATCGTCCTTTTTTGGATCTCAATTACTGCGGCTTCTTCTATATTTTTGTCTGACCTATCCCTAGTCACTACTATCTGGTTATTGATCCTCTTGAACTTTACTTGATAATTATTGGCAATTATCTGGAGCAAACTTTTGAGGTTTTCTTCTTGTATGGACAAGGAAGTTTTCTTGCGCAATGGGAGGTCTTTCCGTAGGTAAAAGAAGCGGAAATCAGTTTTCGTCTCGATGATGGAAAGCAGATCCTCTAGGCTTGCATTCTCAGCTTCCAGAGTGATGTTTACTTTTTCAAGCATCTGACTATTAGCGGGCTCGGCAGCCAATAACAAGGTAGTTAGGCTACACTGAATGATAATGCTATATAGAGTATATTTTGTCATGGCATAAACTGCCTTAAGTAATTTATTTTTCATAAATTTGAGTGTTTTGTTGAAGCCCAACTACGTAAGTGTTATAGGACTTTATGAAACATTAAGTTGAATTTGGAGAGTGGTACTGCAATACCTTTGCTCCCAGTAAAAATTAATTAGGAACGCCCCTGCAAGGGCGTTTCTTTTTTTGAGGTTTTCCTTATAGGCAAATCGGTTTAGGGATTAAAAACTATTTACTTTTCAGAATTACTTTTTCTATTTTTTGCTCATTGGAAATAAGCTCATATTGAATATTATCTGTTCGTTTCAACACCTCCAATACAGTCCACAAGGGTTCGTTACTGAAGTTTGCCCGTATTTTATAATCCATTAATTTTTTGTTTTCAAATTCAAACTGCACATTGTAACAACGGGAAAGTTTTTTAGTGACCTCTTCTAAAGCCACTCCTTCAAAAACAAATTCATTGTGTTGCCAACCTATGATGGCAAGTCTGTCGAAAGGCTGTACAGATTCTTTCTGATTTTTCTTCTCATACAAGAATTGCTGCATGGGCTTGAGCTCCTTCTTTTCTGTTTTGGACTTGCCTACTATTACTTTTCCTTCCACAAGGGAAACCGCAATAGCCTCGTCATCGGGGTAGGCGTTTACATTGAATGAGGTTCCTAGTACCTTGGTTTCAATTGTTCCTGCATGCACTATAAATGGCTTTTCTGGATTATGGGCTACTTTAAAAAATGCTTCTCCTTCTAGGTAAACTTCCCTTGTAGAATCACTAAAGTTCGTTGGATAACGAAGTTTGGAGACGGAATTGATTAGGATACTTGTGCCATCGCTCAGTACAAGTTTTACTTTTTGCCCAGCAGTAGTTTCTTTTTCTTGCCAAGCAGGAACTTCGGCAACTTCTTGCTTAGGTTGTTTATTAAAAAGGTTTATTGTGAATACTGTTACCATTACTATAGAAATAACGGCGGCATATTTTAATATCGGGGAAATAGAAAAAGTTTTCTGTTTCCCCAGTGATAGCTTTTTATTGTTTCCAAGTTTCTTTTGCTCCTCCAGCTTTTCAAACAAAAACTGTTTTCCTCTTTCTTTCGAAAAACTAGTTCGGGTGAGCAGGTTGCTTTCGAGCTCCCATTTTTTAGAAAGCCAAACAAACCATTCTTTGTACTCCTTTTCTTCCAAGAAAATATGAAGTTGGTTGATTTCTTCTATATCCGCCTCGTCCGATAAAAACAAACTTGCCAGTTCTATAAACTTCTCTTTTTTATGATCCATGTCGTCAATATTTTCATTCAACAGACAAGAGCCAAGGAAAAAATCTACTAGTGGATAAGGTTAACTTTACATTAAGTGTAGTTAAACAAAGAGGAAGAGGAGCAGAAGCGAGACCAAGGTTTTAAGGTACGCTGGTCGTGGGTATTTTCGGGCAAAATAGCTAGTTGCTTCTACCATGTGGTTCTGTACTGTATTCACTGAGATGCCGAGTACTTCGGCTATTTCTTGGTATTTCATCCCATCTAGCCGGTTCATTCTAAAAATGAGTTTTCGCTGTTTGGGCATCTTGTCTATAATGTTTTCTATGCTTTTTTGAAGTTCATCAAACATCAGTAGCTGATCAGCTAAGTGCTCGCTATCCGAAGGTTTCAGGGTAGCTTCAGATAAATCCGTATAAAGGTCAGCGCCTTCTTTTTTGAGGTAATTTAATGATTGGTTTCGGGCGGCCCTATATAAATAAGCCTTTACCCCCGATTGTATGGAAATTTGATGTTTGTTCTCCCAAACCTTGATGAACACATCCGAAACGGCTTCTTCCGAAAGGTCTTTGCTTTTTAAAAACTGGTACGAAAAATCGCACAATACTTCGAAATAGCGATCGAACAAAGTTTCGAGTGCCTGTTTTTCCCCTCCTTTTATCCTCTCTATCAAAAACTCGTCGCTTTCTTTCTTTTGAAGTTGCATATTTTCCCTGTTGCTTTTCAGGTTCAAAGCTAGATATCCGAAATGCCTAAGCCAAAAACAGGCGATTAATGCTTGGTTAATTGTTTGTGTAGAAATTAACCGAGCAAGCTGAAGTGGAAAGTGCACCGCTAGATTTGTGAGTCAGTAGAATACCCCATTAGCTTTGCCCCATTTCGCTTCATTTTCTATAATGTCGGTTCATCCGGATATTTGTCCGCTTCACGTTCAAACAGCTGTTCTTCCCTTGTCCCATCCGGTATTTTTGGTGCTCATTTACTAATGAACAAGACGCTAATGATGGAAAAAATATGGATGGTAATTAGGTCAACAAGCCTCCTGGCCTTTTTTATTTCTGCAACTATTCTTGAGGCACAAAGCCAGTCGATGTCTCTCAAAGAATGTATCGAATATGGGCTAGAAAACCACAGGAGCAATAAGATTTATACCAATGATTTGCATGCCGCCGAGGCAAAAATTCAACAGGGCAAATCGGCTTACTTGCCCCAAGTAAGTATTAATGGGGAAATCGATGACAATTTGAAGGTGCAAACTTCGGTGATTCCCGGAAGCATTGTAGGCTCCGACCAAGATATGCGCGTGGCATTTACCAAGCAGTTTAGTACAAATATAACTGCGCAGGTAGAGCAAACCATTTTTGATCAATCGCTGATCACTTCTTTTAAAGCATATAGGTACACTAGGCAGGAAGCAGAACTGAACAAAGAGCTCAATGACGAGTCGATTATTTACAATGTGGTGACGGCTTATTACCATGTGTTGGTTAGCCGTGAGCAACTCGCCTTTCTTAGTGAAAACATCGAAATTTATAAGAAACAGATGGCTATTGCCGATTTGCGCGTAGCCAAAGGGGTGATGACGGAGGTGGATCAGAATAGGATCAAGGTTAATTACCACAATACTCTTTCCCAACTGAACGTGGCGGAAAACACCCTCACTTTTTCCGAAAACCAGTTGAAGAACTATATGGGCTTTCCACTGGCAGATCAGATCCAAATTGATTCGATCGCACTTTCTGAAAAGATTTTTGACCTAGCGGCGCAGCACGATAAAACTGCTTTTAACTCCGAAGTACGTACCGATTTTAAGCTGTCCCAAGTAAATGTTTCTTTGTTGGAGATAGACGAGAAAAGGTTGCGCGCCCAAGCATTGCCCCAGCTGAAGGCTTTTGGAAGGTACGGTGGCGTTGGTTTTGGCGATAATTTATCAGAATCATTCTCTACCATTGCCGATTTTGCTACAGTAGGCGTGAAGCTCAATATCCCGATTTTTACTGGATTCAATAGGGTTTCTCAAGTAAAACAAGCACAGTTCAGTTTGCAAAACGCCAAAGAAAATTTGGAGCTTCAAAAAGAGAATTTTGCCTTAGAATATGAAAACTCGCACAACAAACTCGTGCAATCCCGAGCAAATTTGGATAATGACGATCGAACACTTGAGCTGTCGAGGTCGGTATTCCAATCGACCGACCTTCAGTACGAGAAAGGCGTGGTCGGGCTTACCGATTGGTTGGACACACAACGCTCTTTAAGAGACTCACAATCTAGTTATCTCACTTCGCTATTTTCATTTTACGAGTCGTTGGTAGAGCTCGAAAAAGCAAATGGTACTTTGAAAAATTTCTATAACTCTTTGCAATAAAAAAAACATGAAACGCAAATACACTATTCTCATCATTAGTATAATACTTGTTGGATTAATGGGCTTCAAACTTTACTTCAACAAGGAGAAGATAAATGAGAGCAAAAATGCTGCTGTGTCTGAACCGGTGTTGATCCCCGTAAAAACAGCAACGGCTGATGTGCTCTCGGTTAACTTGAAGATTATCAAAACGGGTAAACTTGCTCCATTTAAAGAGAGCAAAGTGATGCTACCTACTGGTGGGATTGTCCAACAAATTCGATTTGAGTTGGGCGATAATGTCCGTGAAGGCCAGGTGCTTGCGGTGATAGATAACCGTGCTAACGAACTTGAGCTAGAGAAGATGGAAACGAAAGTAGCCAAGCTTAAAAACGACCTTGAAACGTACAAGGAATTGTACGAAGGAAAGGCTGCTACTAGAGAAAAGCTAAAAGATGTGCAGCAAAGCTATGACGAAGCAGTAAACCAAGTAAAGCAACTGAGCAAAAAAGTAAACGATGCGTATGTGAAAGCGCCCATTAGTGGAATAGTTGCCAGCAAATCGCTAGAGAATGGAGCGTTCGCCAACATGGGTGCCGAATTGACTGAAATAGTCAACCTTTCTACCATGAAGGTTGAGGTAAACCTGACAGAAACGGAGGTGTACCAGGTTGCAAAAGGCCAGGAAGTAAAAATAAGTACCAATGTTTTTCCAGATAAAGTATTCACTGGCAAAGTGACTTTTATAAGCCCTCAGGCAGATGCGGCATACAACTACGCTGTGGAAGTGACTTTGGACAATAGGGGAGATGTAGTATTGAGATCAGGAACATTTGTGTATGCGGACTTTTCGAAAGAATTGAACGAAACTGTACTCGCTATCCCTAGGCAAGCGCTTATGGAGAGCATTTCACAGCCTTCTGTGTATGTGGTGAAAAAAGACGAGCAAGTGGAAGAGAGAAAGGTTGAAATAGGCAAAGAAATCAATGGAAATATTGAGATTTTGAAAGGCTTGAAGCAAGGAGAAGTGGTGGTGACAACGGGCCACATCAACCTAAAGGATGGTACTAAAGTTCGAATAGCAAACTAAGTACCTGACCAGAAGAAACAAGCTATTTAGCATACAACTTTGTGTGCAAGAAAGGGAGTCAGGGATGTAAATCCCCTCCAGCGGAGGGGTGGCCTGCAAGGCCGGGGCGGGTTCAGGATGTTGCCTATACTTAAAATGATAGATATTATTGCAAAATAGGCCACCCTGCGAACCCCCTTCCGACCACGCAAAAAGCGTGGCCACCTTCCCGGGAGGAAGGGCTTTTCAATTTGTCCACTTACTTAACAAATGAATTATGTCAATATCAGAGATAGCCATAAAACGGCCACTGCTCATAGTGGTTATTTTCTTTTCGCTCATTCTTTTTGGAACAATGAGTTATTTCAACTTGAATTATAACTTGCTTCCAAAAATACAAGTCAACGTGGTAAGTGTTACCACTGTGTATCCAGGCGCTTCGGCATCGGAGGTAGAAAGCTCCGTTACCAAAAAACTGGAAGATGCCATAGCATCGATAGAAGGATTGGACCAGATCACCTCAAGCTCTCAGGAAGGTGTTTCCCAAATAACGGCAACATTAAAAGCAAGTGCCGACCTCGACAATGCCGAACGTAAAATTCAGCGGAAAGTAGATCAAATAGGCAATGAGTTGCCTGAGGATATCAATAAACCAATCGTCTCCAAGGTAAGTTTGGACGAAACGCCGGTAATCAAAGCGGGTGTTACTTCTAGTCGTTCACCAAAGTCTCTTTACGATTTGGTGGACAATCAAATTAAACCGATCCTTCAAAATATTGCTGGTGTTGGTCAGATAAACATCATTGGCGGAGATGAGCGGGAAATTCAAGTAAATATTTTACCTGAAAAGCTCAAAGGATATCACCTCAATATCGATCAAGTATCACAGGCTATCAGCAGTGCAAACCGCTCTTTTCCAGCTGGTAGGGTTAAAACCCAACAGAGTACCACCTCCATTCGTTTTGATGCCAACGTGACTTCTATCGATCAGATCAAAAAGATCATTGTGTTCAAAAGCAGGTCGAGCACGATCTATCTGGAAGATATTGCGGAAGTGGTAGATGCTACTGCCGAATCTACGGCTATCAACCATGTGGATGGATTGCCTTCCATAGGTATTCAGGTGGTGAAGCAAGGCGATGCCAATGCGGTGGACGTGAGCGACTTGGTAAAGAAAAAATTTGCGGAGCTAGAGAAAGAGTATGAGGGCGATGAATTGGCATTTGTGGTCTCTAGTGACCAGAGTACCTACACATTGGCTTCGGCGCATGCGGTAATGGAAGACTTAGGCTTGGCAGTGGTGATTGTTGGTATTGTAATGCTGGCATTTTTGCACAGCTTTAGAAGCTCGATGTTTGTCATGATCGCCTTGCCGTGTTCTATTATACCCACGTTCATAGCAATGTACATATTTGGCTTTTCCCTAAACCTTATGACCCTTATGGCCATGTCGTTGGTGGTAGGTATTTTGGTGGATGACTCCATTGTGGTATTGGAGAATATCTACCGGCATATGGAAATGGGCTCGGATAAGAGAAAGGCGGCACTAGATGGCAGAAATGAGATTGGGTTTACCGCTCTTGCCATCACCCTCGTCGATGTTGTGGTGTTTTTGCCCTTGGCTATGAGTGGGGGGATCATCGGATCCATCCTTAGAGAGTTCGCATTGGTTGTGGTTTTTTCTACGCTCATGAGTTTGTTTGTGTCCTTCACCATTACCCCGCTATTGGTAAGCAGGTTTGGTAAATTAAAGCATTTGACAGGGAATACCTTGTGGGGGAAAATAAACCTAGGTTTTGAAGATTTTATTACGAATCTAAAAAATGACTATGGCGATGCCTTGACCTTCCTCTTGAGAAAGAAACGTTGGCTGCTATCTGCGGTGATTCTCATGATTGTCGGCTCTATCACCCTGCTAGCGAAAGGATTTATTGGGTTTGCCTTTATTCCAAATTCTGACCAAGGAGAGATTTCTATTACCTTAGAACTTGAACCTACGGCCTCTATTTATCAGACCAATATGCTTGCCCAAGAGGCTGAAGAGATCATGATGAAGCGACCTGAGGTAACGAGGGTGTTTACCAGTGTGGGCTTTTTGGTTGGCGGAGTTTCTGGTGCTGGAAACAACAATAACATGGCGGAACTTACCGTTTCGCTTTGCGATAAAGAGCAGCGGAGCCAAACCTCACAGGAATTTGGGTTAGAGATGCAGCGATTGTTGACAGCGACTATCCCTGGTGTGAAAGTATCTGCGGCAGCGGTTGCCATATCTGGTGGGGGCAGTTCAGTTCCTATCCAAATAGCGGTGTTGGGCCTTGACCTGAAACAAGTAAGGCAAATTGCCGATCAGATAATGGAAGTGACCAGATCAGTGCCCGGAACCCAGTATGTGGCTTTGTCGGTAAAAGACCAAAAGCCCGAAATAGAAGTGAGTTTGGATAGGGACAAAATGACCCTGTTGGGCTTGAATGCGAGCCAAGTCGGGATGGCAATCCAAAACTCATTTAGTGGCAATGACCAAAGCAAGCTCAAAGAAGCAGGCGATGAATACGACATCAACATTAGGCTAGATCCTAACCATCGTTCCAGCATCAGTGATGTGGAGAATCTGTCTTTTACGAATATGGATGGGCAGACTTTTCTTCTTAGCCAATTTGCTAAAGTAGGGTATGTAATGGGAGAAAGTGTATTGCAACGAAGCGATAGGATTGGTGCTATCACGGTTCAGTCTAACGTGATCGGTCGCCCAGTAGGTTCTGTTACTGCCGAAATAAAAGATGAAATTGCGAAAATGAGTTTGCCTGCTGGGGTTTCAGTCGAATTCCTTGGCGATGCAAAGAACCAAGGAGAGGCATTTGGCAGCTTGGGCTTGGCATTGATCACAGCTATCATCTTGGTGTACCTCATCATGGTGGCGCTGTATGAAAATGCTGTCTACCCATTTGTTGTATTGTTTTCCATTCCTGTAGCACTGATCGGGGCTTTGCTTGCCTTGGCACTTACCATGGAATCGCTCAATATTTTTACCATCATCGGTATTATCATGCTCTTGGGACTGGTGTCCAAAAATGCAATCCTGATCGTCGATTTTACCAACCAACTCAGGGGAGAAGGCAAATCGGTAAGGGAAGCCTTGATTGAGGCTGGGAAAGAACGTCTCAGGCCAATTTTGATGACCACCCTTGCAATGGTTTTTGGTATGCTTCCTATCGCCATAGCTAGTGGTCCTGGAGCTGAGATGAAAAACGGGATGGCATGGGTAATTATTGGTGGTCTTATCAGCTCTATGATTTTGACACTATTTGTGGTGCCAGCTATGTACCTCATTATCGATTCGATCATTAGCAAGTTTCAGAAAAAAACTGAAGTACAACTTCAAGCACAATCCATCTAAACACTAAATGTTATGATTAAAAAAACCTCTCTTCTGATTGTACTTCAGCTTGTTGTTCTTTATGCCTTTGGGCAACAAGCCCAAGAAGATTATAGAAAGCATATGATGGATTCTATTAAGGAAGCTTATATAGATGAATTAGCTTTTAAAACTCCTGCGATGCGGCAGTTAATTTTTTCAACGGAGTACCTTGGTTCAGGAGATATCAGCTCAAAATTAAATGGGGATCCATTTTTTGATGGAACCACGCAAACTACACGCTATTTTGTCAATATGAATATTCCTATCACGCATATTGGTAAAAATAGTATATCAGGCTCAATAGGTGTCAGCCATCAACGTATTTCGATGAGCGAAATTGAGAGCTACAATTCAGATATTCAAGTCCACGATATGGATATTGAGAAAACAGTTTTGAATGGTTCTCTGAGGCTGACAAGAGTAGACTCTTTATTCAATCGTCCCATAGTTTATATGGTTTATACTACGGGTTTGATAGATCCTGAAACGTCACAGATTAAGTTGCTTGTTGGCGGTTTGGGCTTGCTTACGCTCAGAAAGACTCAAAAATCTGCCTTGTCACTAGGTTTAGTACTGACCACTGACCCTACCTCTCCTTTACCAGTGATTCCATTTATCACTTATGAGACAAAGCTAAGCCCAACAACGGATTTGTCATTAGGCATCTCTGGGGTTGGTGTACGAAAAATGCTAGGGAAAAAAGCATCAATCGCCTTTTCGAATGGCTTGGGGGGAAGCTTGATGTTGCTTCAATATGATATGCCAAGTTTTGATGGCCTATATTTCCCAAAGAAATCCACCTATTCAACACTTGAGTTAAAATCGGGTCTTACATTTGAATATTTGATAACAAAGAAAACTATATTTACGCTGAATACAGGAGCAACTTATTTTGCAGCCTCTAATACAATAGAACAAGGCAAAGCTTCGGATCCTTTTATCAAAAATAAATTGGGGATAGTGCCTTTTGCTCAGGTTGGCGTTTCATTCCTGCCATTTTGGAAAGGGTTCGGCAAATAGTATATTAGAAGTTGATCATGTCAATAAAAGAAAAATGGGATACAAGCCAACCTTCATAAACCTGATTAGAGTGACTATATTGCTGTCACTAGTAATAGGCTTGATATCTTTTATTTCCCTTTTAATTGCTGAAATGGATGTTTATCAGGCAAGTGTGTTGGCTCTTATGGGCGTAGTGACCATTATATTGATAGGGATTGCCGATATTTATATTTTTGATGCAGGGTTTGATAATACTACTGTACGATCAGAAAAACGGAAGCTGAGGGGACGTTTTTTAGTCTCTTTGGCTGTCAGTCCAGTAGTGTATGTTGTAACTTGGATATTATTTACACCATTAACAGGTAATGCCCCTTTTCTCTGGCTACAATTACGTGGCCTTATCATTTTACTATTCTCAAGTTGGATAATGAATGGCTTGATCATAATGCTTTATAAATATGTCTTTTTACGTCATTCTAGTACACAGTCTGAAATAGAGAACCTTCAGTTGAAATCGTTGGTGAGTGAAACGGCAAATCAAGTGTTGAAGCAGCAGATCCATCCGCACTTTTTGTTTAATGTACTGAATACGATAAAATCTTTATACAAGCAGGATATCCAGCAAGGTGAGGAGTACTTGGTTCATTTGGCTAACTTTCTAAGGGCATCCATATCGGGACCTACTTCCAAAACGGTAAGTGTAGATGCTGAACTCCAACTTTGTAGGGATTATATTGCAATGCAACGTATTCGTTTTGGGGATGCGCTCACGTATAAGGTGGATTTGCCGCCAGAGGTTCTTAACCAACGCTTTATACCCTATTTCTCTGTACAGCTGCTGTTGGAAAATGCGATCAAGCATAATGTGCTTACAGAAGAAGCTCCGCTCAATATTTCTGTGACCAAAGAAGGGGAGTATATCAAGGTAGCCAACAATCTCCAACAAAGAACATCATCCAAAGAATCTTCTACCATGCAAGGGCTGTTTAACCTAACGGAGCGGTATAAATTGATTTCGGGAGATGAAGTACATATTTCCCAAGAGGAGCGTTGTTTTTCCGTTAAGATAAAACTGTTGAGCGATGAATATAGTAATAATTGAAGATGAAAAGTTGACTGCCAATGACTTGGCAAATACAATCAAAGAATATGACCCTGCTATAGAAATAGTAGCAAAATTACATTCTGTCAAAGATGCGCTTCGGTACTTTTACGAAGGAGTAAAGCCGGACCTTATCTTTAGCGATATCGAGTTAGGAGATGGCTTAAGCTTTGAAGTATTTCAGGCAGTAAAGCTGTATGTTCCTGTGGTTTTTTGCACCGCATACGACGAATACGCATTGGAGGCTTTCAAGGCTAATGGAATAGATTATCTGTTGAAACCCTTTACGTTCAAAACGGTAAGTGCTTCCTTGGACAAGTTTTACAAAATAACACAAGCATCCAAGACCGCAGAGGTCGATCAGTTGGGGAATGTGATGCGCTTATTAGAAAAGCGTGAACCTGAGCCTCCATCGACTATTCTCGTGCATTATAAGGACAAAATATTGCCCATAAAGCTGCAAGAAATTGCCGTGTTTTACCTCGAAAACCAGGTTGTTCATTTGATTACCTTTGACCGTAAAGTTTACTTTCCAGATAAAAGCTTGGAAGAGCTGGAGAAAATAACGGGCAAGGGTTTCTTCCGCACGAATAGGCAAAGTTTGGTGAACCGCGAGGCAATCGTGGATGTTTCACATCGCCTTAGCCGCAAGCTTTGGGTAAACCTCTCCGTGCCCATCAAAGAAGCCGTGACCATAAGTAAAGAAAAGTCTACCTCATTTCTGAATTGGCTTGCCATGGGGAGCTAACGTTTTTGTCTAACAAAAAAATAACCTGTTTATAACCATGCCCAAGAATATCATTACCGCAAAAGGACTCTCTCGAATAGAAATAACCGTTCATGTGATTTGCTATATTCTTGGTTTGAATTTTTTCTTGTTTATAAAAACGAGCGGAGATATCCCGATTGAAGAAGGTTGGGTAAAAGAGAATACCTATATCATTACTAATTTTGTTGGTACTGTGATTGGGGGTGTTATGGCATTTTTGGAATTTCGAGTGTATCCCCAATTTGCGGGGCTGAAGTACCGAGTTTTTATTGCGTTAAAATTCGTATTAAACTCAATTACAATAGTAGTTGGCAATGCTGTAAGTATTTTATTTTTAATACTTTTTTTTAATAAACTTCCGATTGCTGAGGCATTATCTGCCTTGTTCTCCTATTTTCGATCTGGAATTTTCCTTTCCTTCTTTCTATACCTTACTTTTTTCAGCTATGTGTTGAGTATTGTCCGCACTGTGAGCGAAAGGGTAGGTTCTGGTGCTTTTTTGGATTTTATGTTGGGAAAATACCGAACTCCACAAGAAGTGGATATGGTATTTATGTTTTTAGATTTGCGCTCTTCTACCTATTTGGCAGAAAAGCTTGGCCATGTGAAATACAGCCGTTTCCTCAATAAATGTTTCAATGATCTCACGGAGCCGATTTCTATTTATGGGGCAGAAATCTATCAGTTTGTGGGCGATGAAGTGGTGCTGACGTGGAATGCCACCAAAACAAAGCGGGGTGTTCCGTTTATCCAATTGTATTATGCTTACATCCAAAAGTTGAATGAAAATGCGAAAGAGTACGAGGAAAAATTTGGGGAAGTACCCAGCTTCAAGGCCGCGGTACACAGCGGTTGGGTAACCATCATGGAAATAAGGTCACGCAAACATGAAAAGGTGTACCATGGAGATGTGCTAAATACTTGTTCAAGGATTTTGGAATTGTGTTCCAGGTATAAAAAAGACCTGCTCGTATCGGAGCAGGTAGCTGCATGGGTACAGGAAAAGGAAGGATATAGCTGCAAAGAGGTTGAGAACTTAATATTGAGAGGAAAACAACAAAAAACTAAGGTAATGGAAGTCCAAGGATGTTAGGGAACTTATGTTCCCTGATGTTTTGACCACAGTCGATAACATGTTGTTTTGTATCCCAGTACCTAACTAGGTCGAGGTCGTTTGCAGTAGGATTTTCTGAGTTAAATTATTCGATTAATATTTTTTGTGCTTTACTTTTAATGATGAAGTGGGGGCGTATTTGATAGTAAGACTAAAACTTTTATTCTTTATATCTTTTTTCTTTCCCTTGTTATTTGAAAGCACTATACGTTGACAGTGTTCTATATCTCAAATTTCTTATAGTCAGCATATGTTATTTAATGTTAAATATTGGGCATGTTTGGATAATATTGAACAAAAATATTCAAAAATTGATTAAACCTGTAACTAGGTTTACGTCTTTTTATGTGTGTTGGTAGAAATAACAAATTAGGATGATATTTCCTTTCCTTAATGTCAAATTAACTAGTATGAAAACAATTAAGTACGCACCTATTTACTTGGTTTCTTTCTTACCACTCTCGGTTCTTTATGTATTTTCAGATATGTTGTATTTTATGGCATATTATATTTTGAAGTACAGAAGGGAAGTTGTTAATGAAAATCTGAAAGACTCTTTTCCCGAAAAAAATGAAGGTGAACTGAAGCTTATTGAGAAGAAGTTTTATAAACACTTTTGCGATGTGTTGTTTGAAGCTTTGAAGACACTGACCATTAGCAAAAAAGAAATACAAAAAAGAGTTCAGTTGAAAAATCCTGAGCTGATTGATTACTATTATAAATCGAAGCAGAATATGTTGCTATATGCGGCGCATTTTGGCAATTGGGAATGGCAGGCTTTGTTTCCGCTTTTTTTGAACGATAAATTACAACTTACCACCTTTTATCAGCAGCTATCCAACAAATACTTTGATGAACTGATGGTGAAGATAAGAAGTAGGTTTGGGGTGATGTGCGTAGAATCTAAGCAGGGTTACAAAACCTTGCTGAGGCTTACCCAGCAAAACGTTGTTTCCCTAAGCTGTATGATAGGCGACCAAAGCCCTGGACGAAACTCGGCAATGCACTGGACAAGTTTTTTGAACAGGGAAACGGCATTTTTGGTAGGGCCAGATAGAATGGCTAAGAAAAGTAGACAGGTAACCATATTCCCAGCTTTCCGGAAGGTAAGGAGAGGATGCTACGAAGTATTTTTTAAAATAGTAGAAGACTTTTCTGAACCGACAAAAGGCGAAGAAATTATCGATAAATATGCTAGGGTATTGGAGGAATCGATCAAAGAATCACCAGAGCTTTGGCTTTGGAGCCACAAGCGCTGGAAGTTGCAGAGGTCTTAAAACTTCTGGCTTCCCTCCTCCACTCTCTTCGTATTTATCGTAGCGATCCTTGATAAAGCTTTTTTAGCTCCTCAAATTTAAATAGATGCATCCACCATCAAATACATATCATATCCTTTTGCCCAAAAGTCTTTGTGGGTTTCCTTCAGCACAAACCCATTTTTCTCATAAAATTTATAGGCAAGTTGTGAAGTCCGCACCATGATCAGTTCAATGCTTTCCATGGATTTTAGTAGCTCGATTCGGTGCTTTAGCAGCTTTCCTCCAATTCCCAAGCCTTGGAAAGTAGGGTCGATAAAGTCCCAGCTGATTTTCCCTGTTTTATACTCATTTTCAAAGTTGATTCCACCCGCACCAATAAGCTGCCCATTATGTTCCACCACAAGTATTTCTCAATTTCATTCTCAAGATACTGCTTCAAATCCTCTACCTCGCTCTCTGCAAAATAGGCTGGAACGTTCATCTTTAAAATGTCAATAACTTTAGCTTTGTCTTATTGGCTATATTCTCGAATGGTGATTTTTTCGCTCATATTACGTGGATAGCTTTGCTTTGAAAGAGGGAATATAAGACTTTTGAATTGTACTATTTTACACTTTTCTAATGCCCATAGCTAACGACTCGGGTCAGCTCCCAGGTTTCCCCTACTTTTTTCCAGATATGCACAAACTTGAACGTCCCGCAATCCATTTTCCCTTTTTCATCCATTACGTGCCCAGGATCAATCATGGAAACTTTTAACTCCGCGGGGTCGCTCCACGACTCTTCAATATGGTCGGACGTGATTACATAATTGGTATTGTCAGCAGGAAAATAGATATAATATTTCCCCTCGTATTTGACAAGGTCGGGAGCCCAAACCGAGCCCCACATACTTATGCAATGCATTGGTTACGGGCAACCAATTAATTAAATCGGTTGAGTGCCAAATGGGAAGACCGGGATAATATTCGAATGAAGAAGTGGTCAAATAAAAATCGTCTCCCTCGCGCAAAATACTTGGGTCGGGGTTGTCTCCCGGTAAAATCGGGTTTACAATACGTCCCTTTTTCCTGAGCATGGGCAAAGAGATATATCAGGGATAATAATAGGACGAGTACTGCTTTAATTCGGTTCATATAGTTCAATATTTATTGTATTAAAGTGGTAATTGCAGCTTCGTTCTATAATTTCTTGAAGCAAATCAAAAAGACGTCATTCTCATGGAGCGGGATTTCACGGGTGAAGTTTCCATTTGCAGTGATGCTGATCAGTTCGGAAACCTCAGGTGCTGCGTTGCTTTTGCCTTTTAGGAAATCAACCTGCTTTTTGTTTAACTGCTCGGGTTTGCCCAGTTTGTGATACAAAGTGTAAGGATCGTTGTGCTGATAGCCCACTTGGTAGATTTCCAATTGGTAATTTCCCTCAGGAACTCCTGAGGCCGCAATGCTTGCCTTGCCTTTGTTTTTCGCTGGAAGGTCTTTGATGTAATAACCTTGGTTATTTGTCGAATCGCCAGGATGGGTATAGGTATAATCCCAAAACAGCAGCTGGAAATCGCCATTTTTATCTTTGCAAGCCCAAGATGCGGAATCAGCATTTTCCAATTCAACCTCACCCAGTTTGTTCATGAACGAATATGCATGATACGCTGGCTTTTTGATGCCTTGGGTGTTCATCAACCCAAATCCGCCATGAAACGGGGTGAACCGTGGTCCAGCTTCTTCAAAAATATCCGTAAACACCCAATAAGACATGGAAGTAGCCGCATCGCCAATTTGCTTGATTTTGTTTAAGATGTAAGCCGCTTCGTGGTAGCTGTCATGCAAAGGATCAGCAGGGGTGTAAGAAGAACTCCATTCTGTGTAGTGCAATTCTAGGTTGGGCATGGCAGATTCGGAAATCTCTTTTCTCGACTCGATGACCTCTTGGCTTACTGCCCAGTTGTTCGGGCTCAAAACCGTTCCTGTTCCCCCAAATTCATCGAGAAACCCAACATCTACGCCATAGGCATGCGTGCTGACAAAATCTAGGGGAACATTATTCTTTTGGCAGAAGGCAATCATCTCAGGTTCCCAAGTTGCACCGGCGGTAGCGGGCCCTCCCACTTTATAGGCAGCATTTACGCTTTTTACACCTTGGGCGGCATATTTATAAAGCTTGAAATATTCTTCTTGCGTTCCCGTCCAAAAACCGGGAGTTAAGTTAGGTTCGTTCCACACCTCAAAATACCATGTTTTCACTTCTTTTTCACCATAGCGTTCCGTCCAGTGCTGAACCAAATTGCGGATTAGGTCTTCCCATTTTTGGTAGTCTTTGGGAGGAGTGACATTTCCCCGCCACCAAAAAATAGTTTGCTCGCCACTAGCCAAAGCAGAAGGCATGAAGCCCAATTCCACAAAAGGCTTTATCCCAATTTCGAGGATGTAATCGTACAGCACATCAATGTATTGGAAATTGTAGATAGGATTTCCCTGCCTGTCTTCTTTGTACACCGCCATGTCGTCGGTGAGCAGCCCGTGCATGCGGATGTACTTGAAATCGCACTCTTCCTTCACTATTTTCAATTGTTGTTGCCAGTCGGCGCGTAGCCCTTCGTTTGCCCTTCCGGCACCAATGCATTCTTTGAACATGGTATTCATCGCTCCTTTTTCTTTCTGGAGATTGATGGAAATAATTCGAGTTCCAGTATTGGTTTGGGCAAAGGCAAACGTGCTGGTAAACACGCTGATGAGTAGGTAAATAAATGTGATAATCTTCATGTTGTTATATTTTGCTGTTTGGGTAAAAAAATTATTCGTTTGCTCCTTCTATCAAAGCGTCTAAGGCTTGCTGGTCGTGTACCGTATTGTTTGAGCGGTTGAAAATGGTCATTTCGTGCTCGCCTATGTTTCCAGCATCCCAGTAAAATGGAAGCATCCCGTTGGCTTTTGCTTGTTTTACCACATACTTGAGGTAGTAAGCACGCGAGGCTAGGTGTAGTGCTAGGTTTTCTCCTGTCAGATAGGTTCTCTTTATCGCTCCAAATTCTCCCAAAACAACAGGGATTCCTTTGTCGGTAAATTGGGTCTTCATGCGTCCGAACATATCATCTATAAAATCTTCTTCGCCCCAAGTAGAATTCCTATCAGGAAGGTTGTCGGAATGGTAGCCATTGCCCCAATAGTAGAAAGCTTTGCCCCAGCTTGCGTCCTCTGTCATCAAACTGAACTGGTAAGGGTAAAAATGAACTTCAGACATCATTCTTCCGGCTACTTCATCCGTTGGCATGGAAGTCATGAGTGTGTTGGTTTTTTCAATGTCCGTAGCAGGTCCTTGTACTATCAATACTCGGTAACTATTTTTCCCGCCTGTTGAGCGCACTGCATTTACAAAAGTCTGGTGGTACGATTGCAACACTGCCATTTGCTCCGCATTATCCACATGGGGCTCGTTGGCACTGGCAAAAAGCAAATGCTCGTCAAAGTCTCGCAAATGCGTAGCTATTTGTTCCCAAAAAGCCTTTTGCTTAGCGTTGACTTCCACTTGCTTGTCAGGGGTGCAATTTTCTTCTAGCCAACCTTGGTCCCAGTGGATATTTACTATTACATACATATCGTTGTTCACACAATACTCTACCACTTGCTTCACCCTGTTGAGCCATTCGGCTTTGATTTCGGCGGTCACACTGTTTTCCATATATTGATCCCACGAAGAGGGAATTCGGATGGCGTTGAAGCCGCTTTGTTTCACCAATTTGATCAAATCCTCCGTCACTCTCGGATTGCCCCAAGCCGTTTCTCCTCCTATGGCTTCCAAGGTGTTTCCTATGTTCCAGCCAATTTTCATTTTAGCAGCCAATGCTACCGCAGAGCTTTCCATTCCTGTTTGGTCGGGGCTAAGGGGAGAGAGGTTGTAGCTGGGATAAATCCCCGCCGTTTGCGAGAAGGATATTTCAATGGATGGGGTGTTGTTTGCTTGGAGCGTTACGGTTGCAGATCTGTCAGCATTCGTTTCGTTTTCCAAAATGCTTACGCTGATGGTAAAATCACCCACGCCGCCAGAAACTTCGCTGAAAGTTACCCAATCGGGGGTGTTGACAAAGCTCCACGAAGGTGCGGTAGAGCTGACCTTAAGTGTAGCAGAATTACCTAGGCTGTTCGCCTCAAACACAGTTTTGTCTGCCGAAAGCTCGTGCAGGTAATCGGATGCTGGCTGTGTAATTACGATGTCGATAGGGCTTGCATTGCCTGCGCTGAGAGTTAAAATAGCTTCGCGGGCAGTCAGTGTTTTGGAAGAAACGCTGATAGCTACTTTCCCAGGAGTATACGGGCTAGAAGTTTGTGAAAGTTCTACCCAGTCGGATGCGGGATTCGAGATCTGCCAGCCATCTAGGGCATCGGTTTTTAAGTGGACGGTAGTAGCGCCACCTTCGGCAGGGAAGTCAATTTGCTCTTGGGAAACCCATAAGATGTTGGGGTCTTCTTTGTCACATGAGCCAAAAATTAGGAATATACAAAGAACGGATAATAAGCTGTTGAACCGACCACGGTTCAACATACATGTAAAGTCATTTTTTTTCATAATCATTTTACGATGTTGTGAATTGAAATTCAGTACTCTTTCTGTACGCTTATAATTTTTTTCCAGCTTTTCTGATAGTTACTGGTTGCGAGTTACTAGTTCTTAAATTTTCCTACCATAAAAATTGAGGTTAAAAGCATTGATGATTGATTTGTTTTTCATTTGAAAACAAAGGAACCAGTAACGAGAAACTCATTTAGGTAGCAATGATAGAAAATCAACGCATTCGGGCTTTTACAAAAAATACAAATCCTTTTACAAAACCTGTCAGCTTTTGTTTTCGCGGTATTCTGAAGGATTTATTCCCATTTCAGCTTTAAATACCCGATTGAAATGGCTCTGGTTGTTGAAGCCGACTTTGTAAGCCACTTCTCCTATATGAAGGCTGGTTTCATCTAGCAATCGCTTGGCTTCGTTGATCCTGATACGGTTGATATAGGTTTTGAAGTTGCATTGAAACTCTTCTTGAATGGAATTCGTGATCCGTCGTTGCGGCATTCCCGTTTCCTTCGTAACTAGTTCGAGATTGAGTTTGCTGTTATGGAAATTCTGGTTGATATATTCGATGCATTTTTCTTCACCGGTAGGTTTGTCCTCAAGTTCCAAAGGTTTGTAAGAGACCGTTACTTGCACCTGTTTGTTTTTTTTGTAACCCATCAAATAAAGAATTCCAAAGACCATAGAAATGGAAGCTGCATAGCTACTTCCAAGCAACATGTACAGCGATTGGTTGTTTCGGGTGAAGACAATAGAACGGATTTCGATCGCCTTTTCCTCCTCAATGCTTGGAGAAAAGGCAGAGCCAATGTTGATATGGAGAATGTGGTCCAAATCTGGTTTGTTCTTTTCCGACTCTGGGATTTGATGTAAATCTTCCCACCATTCTGGGTGTTTGAACTGACTCAAAGGAATTGAATAAGTATTGGGCTGATCGGAAAAAGTCAAATAGGAGTGATAAAGCGCTTGGTCAGTGGTGGTGTTCTCCCCAAAAGTGAGCGGGGGCATATAAAAAGCAATTCCCACTCTGTCGATGTTCTCCCCCGATATATTCAGGCGGATTTCATTGTACTGTCCCGCCTCTATGTAGTCTGCGGAAGAAGGGGCGATACTCAAGCCCACATAAGGACTATAAAAGCCCTCTTTCAGCAAAAACTCCAACCGTATGGTAGAGTCTGAAAAGATATGATTTAGTATTTGGGACTTTCCCTCATTGGCAGAATCTGTGTAATACTCATTGGTATAATTCTCTAGGTTGGGGAAGATGATTTGATCCTTTATGGAGGAAAAATATAGAAAAATACAGGAGAAAATAAAAGATATAGCTATAGCGGAACCTTTGAAATAGGTCGATTTAAATGTCTTTAATGCCAGTCGCTCCATGATTATTTCTCCAACTAATGTTTGCTGTATGAATAACGAGGGCAATAATAAGGAAACCAAAGGGCACTGCAAAGCAAGCGGGTGAGCGGAAGCAAAGAAAAGGGAAGTTTTAGGTAGGTTCAAAAGAAATCCCGCTATTCGGCAGTTGGGAGCTCGAACAGCGGGAAGGGTATGGTCTTCATCTTGTATCCTAAGGATAGGAAATACTTTTATTTACTGGTCAACGCACTTTCTTCTACATAAAGCCATGCTAAGGCTTTGTCTTTATCTGAAAAATTTTCTATTTCAAATTGATTGTCTAGTTGCAAATTGAAGAACTCTCCAAATAATTGCTCAACAGATAATTCCGTGATCAATTCTTCGGGCATCATATGTGCATATTTCTTCAAGCCTAGGTCAATCCATGCCTGGTTTAACAACATAGCCATCCATATTTGTTGATCAGGGGAAATGGGGTATTTGAAATCGTTACATCTGTCGTATAAAAATTTCGGCTTACACTTTTTAAATGCATTTAACCATTCCTGCATTTCTGTTTCAAAGTCTCCCGCACTCATGTTTTCCGTTTCAGAATCCCACACCGTAAAAATAGTTTGGGTCTCTGGTTGGTAACTGTGTGTTGAATACTTTGATTGATAAAGTATCGGAGGTATTAAATATTGGATAACTAATAGGTGAATATGAAGCAGAATGAGTTTGCCTTATTTCTTTTCCCACGAGTAAACTAATTAAATTTCATAGCTTGAATTTGAGGAAAAGATCAACACTAACGCTTCATCTAAAAGAACTTTTTTAAAATCATCCTGAAATTTTTGCCAAGCTGCTTCAAATTCCGGCTTCTCTGCCGAGTTTTTTATTGGACCGGGGAATAAGCGCTGGTCAATCTTATAATCCAAGGGTATATCAGTGACCAAAATAGCGTAAGTGGAGTGTAGGTAATCTAACAATGCTTGAAGGCTATTAAATCTGTACAAGTAGTTTTCAAGCAGGTTTTCACCAAATAGATCAAGCCTTTTACTTTATACAACTTTTTACAGTTAGAATTTTTCTGTTTCCGATTTGCACGGCACTGTAAAACTGAAAGTTGACCCTTTATCAACTTCACTTTCTACCCAAATCATGCCTCCATGTTTTTCTATAAACTCTTTGCTTAGTATCAAGCCTAGTCCAGTGCCTTTTTCATTTTCCGTTCCTTGTGTCGAAGTATTTTTATCTATGCAGAATAGGTTGTTTATATTATCTTTTGAAATACCCACACCACTGTCTGCAACTGAAATCTCAATAAAATCTTCATCGTGTTGTTTGTTTGACTTGATTATAATTGTCCCACCTGTTTGAGTGAATTTTATTGCATTTGAAATTAGGTTTCTAAACACCGTAGCAAGCATATTACTATCTGCAAAAACAACCTCGTCTTCCGAAATCAAATCTGAAAGTTGAATATTCTTTTCGTTGGCAACTTCTTGTAAAGCCGATATTGTTTCAAGCAAAAGCTCCTTCAGCTGCAACTGTTCAGGTACATACTTGATTTTACCAGATTGTGCCCGTGACCATGTGAGCAAATTCTCCAATAGTTTGAAAGCATTGTTTGCGCTGTCATTGACAGATCTAATGATGGTTTCACGGCTTTCCTCATCGAGTTCCCTATGATTTGCCAATAGAATTTTCGTGAAACCTAGAATTGCGTTGAAAGGATTTTTTAAATCGTGAGCTATTATTGAGAAAAACTTATCCTTTGTATCATTGCTTTCTTTCAACTCTTTTTCAGTTTGTTTCAAGTCTGTTATGTCATGCCCTATATTTATAACAGTTCCGTCATCAAGACTTACGTTTGCCCACATTACAGTGAGTTCTTTCCCCCCCTTTGTTAAAGGATACCACTCTTTAAAAACAAGCTCAGGTTGATTAGTTACACTGTCCAATACTTCCTTTTGGACGTTAGGGTCGGGATAAAATAATGCTAAGGAGTTATCAACGGCATTCACTTCATCGATAGTCCAGCCAAATACTTTTTGGCATTCTTTATTCCAATAAATGCATTTACCGTTCTCATCAAAAGCATCTAACAATGCAGGTACTTCATCAAAAAGCTTTCTGAATTTTTCTTCACTTGCCCTAAGAGCTTCTTCGGCTTGTTTACGGGCTGTGTAATCCTCCTTTACCTCCAAGTAATTTATTATGTTCCCTTTTTTATCTTTTATAGGGGTAATGGTAGCATATTCCCAATAATACTCACCATTTTTTTTCTTGTTATGGAATTCGCCTTCCCATGTTTTGCCAGATGAAACCTTAGCCCACATAGCTTCACGATACTCTATAGGTTGTGTTCCGGCATTTAATAGGTTAGGGTTTTTCCCAAGTATTTCTTCAGCGGTATATCCGGTTAAGTCAGTAAACTTTTGGTTTACATATTCTATATTTCCATCTGTATCTGTAATCAAAGTTGCATTTGCGCTTTGATCTACAGCAATATTGAGTTTCTTTACTTTATTTTCCGTTTCAATTTGCTCCGTGATATCTATAAAGTTAACTATAACCTTGTCGACATTTCCTTCTGTGTCAAATTTGGGCAATGCTTTTACATCTACCCAAGTAATATTTTCTACATTTGGCTTGACTATTCCCAGAATACAATCTTTTAATACCTTTTTTGAAGCGATTACTTTTGATACCGGATAATCTTCCACAACAATGTTTTTTTTATCCATATCCACGAACTTCCATATAGGATCTATAGCTGTTTTTCCTTGCATTTGTTCCTTTGTCAGCCCTAAAATTTCATGTGCTTTTGGGTTGCTTAATAGGATACTTGTATCTGCAGCATGGACTACCAAGCCGACTAAAAGACTATCAAAAATAGATTTAAAAAAGTCATCTTCCTGTTTGAGCCTTATAACTTCAGCTTGAAGCTTCTCATAAGTTAACTTAGTTTCCATACACTTTTTATTACGGTATCATTCAGTTGCTACAAGCAGCTGAACATCTATTTCTTTAAATATAGTGTAGAAGACTCGTAATTATGAGCTGTAGCTTTAAAAGCTTATAAAAAAAATAAGCTATTAAGGCTTGGAGAGCATTATTAAAAGAGTAAGCATGCTTGTTTTCCCTTTCTATTTTTAATAATATATGGAAATAGAATTTTGTAAGCAAAAATAACTTGACTAATTGTATTGTGTTGTTGGAGTGATGTTCAAGTGCTCTTTGGAGTTCCGAGCTTTGTCAATAATTGCTGCCCAATGGGCGAAATATACGACATGGGCTTTTGTTTGACGCCCACGCGCTTCAAGGAAAACCGAAATCAGCTGGGAGATGGGTTGTAAATCGACAGGGCTTTTGGGAAGATCCCGTCGTTGGTAGTTTTGACCTCTTATTTTGCTAACGACCATCACCGAGGTCGGTCTAAAGAAGAGAGGTTACGAAAGTATGATTGGCCACTACCAAAAAGTGAAGGTCTGATTTAGTGGATCATTGTTCTTTCCATTTCTATTTGTCAAGTTCGTAACAAGTTAGAGTGATTCCGCAGTCAAATTGTTTCGCTGTTTTTAATTTCAGTTTTAAATTCTTGTCTAAACCTTTAAAAATTGTCATTCCGTTTCCCATTGCTGTCGGATTGATAAATAAATGAAATTCGTCTATCAGTCCTGCATTTATGAGTGCAGTTACAAAAGTCCCACCACCGTAAACTATTATGTCTTTTCCGTTTTGGTTTTTAAGTTTATTTATTTCTTCAACCAATTCTCCGTTTGCAACGTCCGTATTTTCCCATATTGATTTTTTAATTGTCTTAGTAAAAACAATCTTTGGGGTTGTTGCATATTTTATTCCTCCTTCATATTCTGGATTATTCGGGTCTTTGGCAACATTTTCCCAATGAGGAATAAAACCTTCTGCAAGTTTTCTACCTAACAGAATAGTGTCAACATGTTCTGTAATTTCCCGAACATAATTCATGATGTCATCTGTCCAAGGAAATTTCATCCAATCCATTTCTCCATTTTTTCCTGAAATGAATCCGTCAATTGTTATTTGTACTTGAAGTTTTAATTTTCTCATTATCCATTTTGTTAATGTATTTTATCCTTTTTGCGGTTTCGTTTTACAACGGTCTCGTGTATAAGCCGTAGCGAATTTTAAACCACTAAACTGTCAGATAGCATCGACCATTGATTTATAGTTTTCTGTTTCAAATTAGCACTAAACCTGCTATGCATTATACATATTGTGTGCGCCTTGAATGGTGAATATAGCTCATGAACTTGAGTGTTCCAAAGGCACGCCCAGTGAGGCGCACCGTAGGCTTATGGGGCATGCCTAGTGGCTCTCGGCGCCTACTCGATTGTACTGCGTTTATTTCATTTTTGATGTGAATATATTCTTAATCGTATCTAATTCCTTTTTGTATTTCATATCTGTTCTTGAAGCAAAATATAAGGTGTTTTCCGTTTTTACTTTTCCTTCCCAAACTAAATTTATTTCATTTCTTAAGATTTGTTCTTGACATAAAAAATCTGGAACTAATGCAAGTCCGTTTCCATTGTTTAAACATCTAATAATAGAAGTAATATTCGGTAAAATATAGTTTGGTTTGAAAGCAGGTTTCTTATTAAAATTCTCAAACCAAAAACGTCTAAAATGTTCCATTTCATTTGATGAACTATACCAAACATTTTGAAGC
This sequence comes from Flammeovirgaceae bacterium SG7u.111, assembly GCA_034044135.1. NCBI lineage: Bacteria > Pseudomonadati > Bacteroidota > Cytophagia > Cytophagales > Flammeovirgaceae > Flammeovirgaceae bacterium SG7u.111. Next base: position 1,878,456 of record CP139021.1, read on the forward strand.
AGTTCGTCTTCTAACTTACTTAAATTTTTTGATTTAATGTGTTTTTGTATTTTAGTTATATTCGTTTTATTTCCAGCTATTAAAACGATTCTTTCTTTTGAAAATGGAATATACTCAACTAGTGATTTTTTTTCATTCTGCTTTTTAGGTGTTATTACTAAATCTAAAATTCCATTGTTTAGGTCTTTTATTAAATCTGTATGTGCTCCAAATCTAGCTACTAAGTCAAAGTCTAGTTTTGGAATTTCGGGTTCAATAATTAGTTGAAACATTTCTGAACACATTCCAATGTTTAGAGATGGATTTTTTTCTTGAGTTGTTTTTTTAAAATGCTGTTCTGCTATTTCAAGTTTTTTTAAAGATTCAATAATATATTCATATAAAAATTTCCCATCCTCTGTTGGAATCATTTTTCTCGAAGTACGTTCAAATAGTTTTTTGCCAACATAAGCTTCTAGTGCATTTAAGTGTACACTAACTCCAGGCTGGGACGCATATAAAGCAATAGAAGCTTTAGTCAAAGTTCCGTTTTCATATATTTCTTTAAATGTTCTGTACCATTCTAAATTTACCATAGCTATTAAAATATTGATACAAAGGTATGATTTGTATTATTTTTACAATAATAAATATTGCTTTAATTTTGCCTCAAATAAAAAAAGAGACAAATGAAAAATATATTTATAATTAATGGAAGTCATCCATTTGCACATTCTGGCGGAAGATTTAACGAAACACTTTTCAATATTACTATTTCATATTTTGATACGCGTGAGGAATTTGACGTGAAATTTACCCAAGTGGGCGACAATTATAATGCAAAGGAAGAAGTAGAAAAATTTAAGTGGGCAGATATAGTGATTTATCACACGCCAATTTGGTGGTTTCAAATACCTTTTGGATTCAAAAAATATATAGATGAAGTTTTTACGGAAGGTCATCAAAATGGAATTTACGCAAGTGATGGAAGAAGCAGAAAAAATCCAAACATCAATTACGGGACTGGTGGTTTAATGCACGGAAAAAAATATATACTTACTACAAGTTGGAATGCGCCTAAAACCGCATTTACTTTAGAAAATGAATTTTTTAATCAAAAAAGTGTAGATGAAGGTGTCATGTTTGGGTTTCACAGAATGAATGCTTTTACAGGAATGGAATTATTAGCAACACATCATTTTCACGATATGGAAAAAAATGCAGATGTTCCTTTTGAGTTGAATAATTACAGTACTTTTTTAAATGATTTAATAATTAATTTGTAATTATCTGGTTTGGTTGCGAAATGCAGTACAACGGTCTCGTATAACCGTCAGTTACGGGTTAAAGTACGCAAATTTTTCGGTTTAGAACTGGTATTAGCAATTCCGAGTGGATTCGGACGTAGTCGAATCCACTCGGAATTGCGGTTATACATTGTTGTGTCCAAGTTCTTGTTCTGTTATGATTCGTTTTCTTTCCGCAATTCGTTTCTCAAATTTTGGGTTCAGTTCAATTCGGCTAATAAATTCAGATTCAAAACTCCCAATTGTTATGAACTCAAAGTCTATAAAAAAGAAGTGTTTTAATCCGTTTTGTTTCAAAATCAAATTACGATTCTTCTCCGGCAATCTTTGGATTTCGAGCGTGTCTGAAATCGGTTTCTCGAATTGATAAATTCTTAATTGTCTATTATTCAGTTCAAGTATTTTTTTCAATCCGCTCAAGTCGGTTTGAACATCCATTTCCATTTGACGAACGGACAGATTTTTGAATTCAGTTCCGTTTTGTATTTTCAAATCCGTTTTCCACCATTCAATTACTTCGTTCGGCACAAATCTGTGGATAAAGATTGAGTCTAAATCCTTATCAAAGAGTTCCCAAATTTCTTCATTAGATTCTATTTCAAATATTAGTTCTTGCATTTTCTCAAATTGGGTACAACGTCTAGTATAAGAAACGTAAGTGATTTCGATGCACTTACCTGTCAATTTGCACTGAGCCAAATTTGCGTTTTGACACAAATTTAAGACATTAAACAAACCCGCCAAATCGCAGATGTGACGGGTTTGTTTAATGTGCAAAAGCTCTGTAAAACACTGAACCACTTATGTTTTTTATACATTGTGTGCGCCTTGAATGGTGAATATAGCTCATGAGCTTGAGTGTTCCAAAGGCACGCCCAGTGAGGCGCACCGTAGGCTTATGGGGCATGCCTAGTGGCTCTCGGCGCCTACTCGATGGCAACTGGCTTTTATCCGGGAGTCTTTTATTTATTTTTCATTCCGAAAAGCACTCTTGTAACTTTAAATGGGTAAATGAAAAAGCAATAAATTAACGCAATTATTAAAAAAGAACTAGTTAAAAGAATAACAATCTTTAAGGGAATATTTAAGTCAAGTTGAATGATATAATATCCCAAAACTACTATAACTGTTTGATGTAAAATATAAAATGGATAAATCGCTTCATTCATTTGTCTTAGGTAGATACTTGGTCTGTTAAAGTAAACCTGTCCGTATCCCAGTATTGCCAAAATAAAACTCCATCCTAATAAACAGCACAACCCATACCAAATATCCCACCGAACAGAAAGACTTAAATAGGGTTCTATAAGATTATTTGGGATAAAATAGTAACTATAAAATAAAAGTGAACTAACTATAAGAACAACTACGTGAAAGTGTCTAAATCTTTTCAAGTTGTCCCAAAATATTTGTGAAGACGCAAACAAAATACCAACTATAAAAAAGTAGGTATAAAAAAATGTTTCGGAAAAATTTGTCAGAGAGGACGAGCCTGTTGGGTAGTATCTTTTAAGTATTATCGTTCCTAACATTAAGGGCAATCCTCCTAATAAAAGCCCAATTTTATATGATGACATTTTCTCAAACCAATTCCTAAGAGCTATAGATTTTTGAGACCTAAGAAAAATTATTAGAGGAATTACAAGTATAGAAATTATGTAAAGATTTTCTATAAACCAGAGATGGTTTGTTTCAAACCGCCCTTGTGTATACAATTGCCAATAGGAATTAAATTCATTAATATATTGATAATAAGTCTGTGGCGGAACAATAAATAGCACACCAAAAAGTAATGGAATTAGCAATCTACCTGTACGCTCTTTTAAAAATTGTTTCCAAGTTCGCTTAGAAAATGCGAGAACTGTTCCTGTACCAGATATCAAAAATAGTAGAGGAAGTCTAAATTGCTCAAAGTAAACCATTATATCGTCTAATAATTTGCTAGATTCAGCATTCATAATATGAAAGCCATCTCCATTAAAAGGCATTCCTATATGGTGAAGGTAAACCGCCAAAATTGCGATAACTCTTAACCAATCTAAATCGTATCTTCTTTTTGAAATATCCATTAATTTTGTTTTTTGGCAATAATAAAAACAAAATCAGCGTGGTTTTTTGTCAAGTGATGGATTGCAATAGATAGTGACGAAATGCAAGTTTAGTCTCTTTTGAGTTTTGCATAGGCTTGGTTAAACTCTTCAATTTTTGAACGAGAAACAGGGATTGTTTTTTTAGAATAGTTTTTTAAATGAAGCACATACCCTTGGGCATTTCCAGAAACAGACTCAATGGCGTTGAGATTTACGACATAAGAGCGGTGGGTTTTAAAAATGAACGGATAAGAGTTTAATTGATCAGCAAATTCTTTCAAGGTCAGTCTTTTTAAGTCTCTTTTATAGTCATTTGAATGATCGCAAAATACTTCTAGATAGTTGCCATCCACTTTTGCATAAAGAAAAGACTGAATATTTAACTTAAAACCCTCTTCTATTATTGGTGTAACAATTTGAGCAGTTGTATTGTTTTCATTGTTACAATGTTGGTTTACAGGTAATTTTTTTAAATCATTTGAGTGCTTGTTAATCATACGCTGCAGATTTAGTGGTAAAATAATTGTCAACAATAAAATACCGACTAAAAAAGCATTTCTTATCTCCTCCCAAAAGTAGTGTAAAGACCAGTTATCGGGATTTGTATAAATAAAATCTCGAATTAAGAAGCTAACAAGACCTATAAGAAGCAGGATTACTGCCAAATGAAAAAACTCCTTGCCTAGAGTCCAGTTTTCAATGTTTTTTACCGATTTATTGAGCAAGAAAAAATAGGCGAAAGCAACAGGAATCGGTATAACTGAATGCAATACTATAATCAATAAGTTATCTATTTTATGTTCGTCAACATTTACAATAAATGGTTCAAATAAATAAGTAAAAAGAAAACTTGCTATTGCAATAAAACAAAGAAATATTAATGCTTTTTTTAAGTCCTCATAATAAAATGGATATGGCTGTTTTAGATAGGTGCTAAATGTCATTAATTTTCTTTGGTTAATTCGGACTGTTTTATTCAGGCTTGTTCGTTAAGATATATGATTTACACAAGTTAAAGATTAGTGTTTACACTAAATTAGTTTCTAACCTTGCATACTGATCTTTGTTTTTTAAGTTGGTTTAAAAATACATTCCGATAATACACTCTCCAAATTTCATTGCCCACAGGTTCTACTCCCACAAATTTTCCTTTCAATGCCGCGGTTAGATAAACCTAATAATATGACTTCCATCGGATGGAACCATTTTGAGTTACTTTAAGGGTTTTCCAGTCATGGTAATAGTGAATAGATGACAATAGACTTTATACCCCATTAGGAACTTACCTTTGTAGTCAGCTGACCAAACTTCATTACACTCTTTAGGGTCGAAAATAGGGAAGAGTGGCTTAAGCCTTCTCATTCTTTTTTTAATAGATACTAACCCATTTTCTTCGAACCGTGTATTAATTTGTAGGCAGTAGGCCTAGAGCTTTCGAAGCTTTTACATAAACCTGTTATGGAGTATTTTCCTGTTCTCCATTCACAGATAAATTCAATTTTTTGTTCTATAGTTGTTGTTTCTTTCCAAGGTATGTCCATCCAATTTTTATGGATTTCTACGTCTAAAAAAGTGTAAAGCATGTCCCTTTACCGTACCCTAATTATCGCTAACGTTAAATGTATGAATCGTAGCTTTGGTCTGTGCGTTTGCCTTGCATGGCTATGCATTATACATATTGTGTGCGCCTTGAATGGTGAATATAGCTCATGAACTTGAGTGTTCCAAAGGCACGCCCAGTGAGGCGCACCGTAGGCTTATGGGGCATGCCTAGTGGCTCTCGACCGCCTACTCAATTGTGTGTAGTTATTTTTTTATTTCATTTTTTAAGTCCAACAATTTCAATTCTTTGTGGTAGTTCTCAATTCTTGAGTGTGCATTTCCGTCAATTATTAAAATGACAATTAACATTGAAATGGTTGTAACACTAATTGCTCTCCAAGTTGGTGTATTAATAAATAGAATTAATAATGCTGCTACGATAATTAATATTGGAACTACTTTAAATACAAATATAAATTGCTTTAAAGTGCTTTCAGAACGTTCAATTTCTGACTGATAAAAGGCAGTTTCATCAGTATTAAAATCCTTATCAAATTGTTTAACCCTTTGAATATTGGTGTAATTAGTACCGCTGCCAATTATTAATAGTAATATACCTGCTACTAACGTTGGAATGATATAAGCCTTTGCTAAATCTGTTTTTCCTAATTGCCAAAATCCAATACTTGCGATTAAAAAGCCAATCGCGAAGAAAATAAAGAAACGTGTTGAGAATACTTCGGCTTTTGCCCATTCGATTGCTAGCTTTAATACGTTCATAGTTTCATTTTTTAATTCTGACTAACGTTTTTTTAAATCATCACAATATCAGGCGTTTACAAATCTTTCAAATTACTCCAAATTTTCATTAAAAATCTAGCTAAACGTTAGCTTCGGAAATTAATCCAGATTTCCGGGATATGGGGAATTACACACAACGGTTTTGTGTATGATTTGTGGGACTTAGAATCCGTAGGATTTTCAGTTGCAGCAAATCAGTTGTTTAAAGATATAAATGTAAGTAGGAGGTTAGTATGGGTTATACATGTTGTTGTGCAACGTTTTTATTTTTCCAATTGTTTATGCGAACCGTCACAATTAGGCATTCGTTTTGATAATCCACAAATACAATCATTTAATCCTTTACCGTTAAAAATTCTATCCATATTTTTTTCTATTCTAGATATTCGAGTTTTTGATTGTTTTGATTGTGCAAAGTGTAAAAGATAACCTCTTTTTCTACCTTCAGTTAGATTATTAAAGGCACTTTCAAAGTTTGAACTTTCTTTGAATTTTGTCATTAGTTCTTCAGGAATCTCAAAGTCAGATGTTTGCTTTTTCTTTACTTTTATTCCTGCTTTTTCAACTTCAACAGCTTCAAAAATATAGGCTTTTATCTCAGCCGTCATGTTTTCAATCTCGCTAAAATGTGTAAACCTTATTTGACGTGTTTCCTGTACGTTTTTCGTTTGCTGGATCAATATATTATGTGTGTCTTTCAGTAAAACACCTTTGAAGAAATTAAGTGCACAATATTCTTTAAAACCATGTATAATTAAGATATTGGACTTTTTATTTGTGTAACAAGGGACACCCCATTTTAATTCTTCAGTTAAGCCGCAATCCAGAACTAAACTTCTTAATATCTCCATTTCTTTTTGCCATTGGACGGCATTGCTTAAAAATTCATCAACCTTTGGATTCATATTTTTCTATTTCGAATCTTTCTTAAATGTTGCACAACTGTTCGTGTGAGGATAGTTGCGTGATTAAGCAACTAACTTAGTAAAAATGGAACGAACCAGAGGAAAATCCGCAGGATTTTCCGAGTAGGCAGGAACCAAGTAATTATTTTATACTTTGTTGGGATTTGTTTTTATATTCATTTATTATTTCGTCGTCCCATACTTGGGCTTCAATATATTTATCATATTTAAACCTTTCTTCTGTCAAACATTTTTCATCCGATGGAACTCCGTATTCATTTATAAGGTCATTCATTTCGTCTAACAAGAAAACCTGTCCGTTACAATCTTTTCTATAGGTTTCAAGTTTTGGCTCATCGTAAAATTGAAATGACACCATACTATCGGGATAAGTAAAACTTATGTATTCAGGCTTAAAGTCGGTTAAAGGAATTTTTATAACTCCTGGCTTTACATACCAAGATTTTGCCCAATCACATTCTCCCAAAGTAAAATAAAAAGGGTCATTTCTATTGGGTTTTCCTCCTTTTAAAATTAATTTTTCTTTAATTCTTTTTTCTAATGCTAATCTTAATTCAATATAATCCTTGGGTCTTTTGCTATTCCAACCTTTTGAGATTTGACTTTGGATTTTTTTAGCTTTTTTATAACCCTTTTCAGTAATATTACGGAATGGCCCGTTATCGAATTCGTAATAATGAAATAAGAATTTCGGTATAGTCATATTATTTTCTTAAATAAAGCCTAACGTTAAATGTATGAGTAGTAGCGGACTACAAAGCGGTTTCGTATCAAGTTACTAAGTAGCCAAAGCTGCACTTTATCTAAATAGTCAAATCGGCAGATTTGGCGGGGTTGATTAGAACTACTTACGCCCAAATACCCACAGAAACCGCTATTACTTATACATATTGTTGGGGCGTCGTGCTTTCTATTTCTCCTCATCAGGTAGAAAATTTGGTTTATAGTCCTCCTTTGTATACTCCTGCCAATACCAATTACTTGCAAATGCATAGTCTTTATTTTTTAAAAAATCTTTTTCCTCAATGTGTTCTGATGTTCCATTCATAAACTCTGTTCCGTCTCCGACACATAAATTAGATAATATATAATCATACACTTTCAAACCTAGTTCAGATGGTCCAGGAAGAACAATAGCAAATTGTCTTGAAATACTTTTTGTCTCTAATCTGAAAATTACAAGAAAACAACGAAGTTCTTTTGGTAATGTAATAATATTAATGCCTTCCATCTGTTTAGGAAATTCATACTTAATCCAAAATACATCTGGAATTATTTTTTTGTCTGGATTCAATATTTGCTCTCGAATTTTATACAATGCTCCATTAATATAAAATCCATTTCCAAGCACAGAATATGCTAATAAGTAAGCAACTCTAAGCAATGCAATTTCAGCTCTCCTTTCGTTTGATGTTTTTTTAAATTTCAAGGAAAACGGGAGAGTCTTAAAACCGTTGTCAAATACCTTATCTGGATAAAACAAAGGGTTGTAAATTGTTCTTGGTGGTATTAAATCTTCATTGAACTTTTGGGCTTTAATTGGATTTGAACGATTCGTTTGTACTTCTAATTTCAACTTTCCTTCTTTGTCGACCTCTACAGTTCCATTTACTTCATTCCCATTAAGCTCAAATGTTGTGTCTGTTTTTGAGTTTGGCAAAAAAGAATGTGAATCTAATTCCAGAAGCCTATTTAATAGGTGATTATCCAATTCATGTCCACTTCGAGAATTGCATGTTTTACATGTTAGAGTAAGCGGTTTACCACCCAATGATTTAGGAGGTACATCTTCAAGTGTTAAATAATTGCTCAAACTTGAATCAAGGTCTTTTTCATAAAAAACCTCAAAGCACAAAGGGCATAGATATCCATTAGAAAAGTCAGGTTGAAAAGATATAGAAGGATGTTCTTTTACCCATTCCAAATTTTGAGAGAACAACTCAAATATTTTTTTCTTTTTATCTCTGTTTTGATTTGCCATTACTCTAATCTAAATGTCTCTGCCTTGCATGCGCCCCAACTTGTTTATATATGCAATTGCACATATATCCCTTATATTTATCTCCTTAAATATAGTACAGAAGAGTTGGTTTTTTGAGTGGAAACCCTAAAAGGTTATATAAAATAAGCGTTTCATAGATCAGAGGACATTATTAACTGATGTTTTGTCTTTCCATCCTTTTTCTTTATTGAATATACAAATAACCTATTTTTCAACCAAAAATAACCGTAAAGTTATACGTTAGTTAAACGTTTAATCCTACGGTTAATAAGGGTTTTAGCTTGAGCAATGCTATTATTCTAACTAATGGTGTTACTAGGCTTGGCGGCTACTTTGTTTTTGGTGTGATATTTAGCTTTTTCCAAGACTTTATCATCCCGCTAGTGTTGGTGTACCATGTATAGAGTTGCTGGGCATTGGCTTCGTAGATGTTTTGCGCTTCGCTTCTTTCCTCTTCGTCTGTTTCTTGGACTAGCTTAAGGCTTACCATTTCTTTATAGAGCTTCATTCCCTCGCTGATGTATTCTTTGGTTATATTTGACGCTACGTAGTGTTCGAGCAAAGCTGCATCGTTGAGGATAGCAGAATAAAAGTTGAAAATCTGCATGCGTCGCTCAGCATATTTAGATTTTCTTATACCTTTGAGCTCTAGCCTTTTTATGATCATTACATCTTCTTTAAATAGCTTTTTTGAGATCTCGATCATTTTACCATAATGCTTCTTAAGGGCATCAATGGCTTCATTGAGGGCTGAAGTGGCACTCATTCTACGTCCTTCTGCCGTAGTTTCTACTTGCTTTAGCTCTATTGTTTTGTTGTAGAGCTTCAGTGCATCTTCAAACTGTTTTTTGGTGAAACCAGCGGCAATTGCCGTCTCCAATTCTTTTGGGCGGTTAAGTGTATGGTTTATAAAGCCCCATACATCTTCTAGTACTTCATTAATTGTCTTGTTCATGCTTAAAAAGAGTTTAGTTTAACATAAATTAGACTACAAATAAAGCCGAGCTGACAACGTAGAACCGTTCGCTTTTCCTATTTTTCTTCTCTATGTAAGAATAAGCTTGGTAGTGAGTGTTTTATGGCTTGAAATAGCAGAAGGGTGTTCTCCTTTTTTTGTCGAGAAATAGGGTTCTGAAGGGATTTGGCAAGTAGAGAGCTTTAAAAGTCACTATTAAAAATCCCTAATTATAGTGAGAGGAATTAAATCAAGAAAATGTAAGAGATGTTAATGGTTAGCCAAGAAACAGGGGGTGTTTTTGATTTTTCTTTGTTATTCTTAGCCGAATTTCAATTTCATTTGTTGAAATACCAATATTCTTTGGTAAGTATCCATAATACCAAATATCCATTGGTATCCTTTGTTTAAATATATCTTTATTCTACCGAAATAGGGTAATTATTTGTTCGAATACCAAATATTCTAGAAGAAAAAGGGCAATATTTACTTCAAATGCGAATATCCCCAAATGAAATGCCAATATACCTTATTCAAATGAGTAAATCCCTTGTTTAAATATTTAAGTCCTTTGTTGAAATGTATTTATTCCCAAATATTATTTGGAAAGGCGGAGTTAGCTATCACGCTATAGTAGTGAATTTTACAAAATAAAGACCTTGCACAGGGCAAGGTCTTTCGGTAGTCATCAATTACTCAACATCTTTACATTTGTTGTTCTTCTGTTTCCTCAGGTACTTCTTTTTTGAGGTATTTATCGAGGAAGGCGAGGATATCACCATAGCCTTTGATGCGGTTTTCCTTTTTGCTGAAGCCATGTCCCTCATCGTCGAAGACTACATATTCTACAGGCACGCCATTATTCTTAACTGCTTCCACTATTTCGTCCGATTCGGCTTTGAGCACCCGCGGATCGTTGGCTCCTTGCAGCACCATCATCGGTTTTTTGATGTTTTCCGCATGGAAGAGGGGAGACTTGTTGTAAAGGGCAATGGAATCTTCTCCATAGGGGTTGCCCATCTCTTCGTACAGCGCATCTTTGAACGATTCCCACCAAGGCGGTATGCTCCTGAGCGTTCTTATCCAGTTGGTTACACCAAAGATATCTACACCCACTTCAAACTCGTCTGGGGCGAAAGCCATTGCTGCTGCGGTCATGTACCCACCATAAGATCCCCCAATGATACCTACTTTTGTAGTATCTACATAGCCAAGCGATTTGAAATATTCCTTCGCCCATATGCAGTCTTTCAAATCCACATCTCCGTGCTTTTGATCATCCATTTTATTAAATGTTTTACCGTATCCGCTGCTTCCTCGGTTGTTTACACCGAGTACTACATACCCGTGGTTGGCAAAATATTGCATAATAGCCGAATAGTTAGCACGGGTTTGTCCACCTGGGCCACCATGCACCCATACCAAAGCAGGAACTTTATTGTCTGCTGTAGCATTGTGAGGTTTGTATAGGATAGAAGGGATTTCCAAGCCATCGAACGATGGATAACGGATTACTTCTGCCGTTACCAAATCAGCAGCATTGATTTCTGGGTTTAGCGTATTGGTCAGTTGGCTTGCTTCGGTTTCCCCCATTTTTCCAAAGAACAAATTGCTTGGCATGTTCGATGCCCCGGCATAAAAAGTCAATACTTCTTCATTATCGCCAATATTCACCGAGGTAATATCTCCGCCTTCTATGCTAGGGAATTGCACCTCTTTTCCAGATGCTATTTCAAACACTTTGATGCTGTTCCTGCCATCTTCGTTGATTCCGATGATGCGGTATTTCTCATTGAAGGAAGAGTAAGCATACATCACATCCCAGTCGGCTTTGAAAACTTCCTCTTTTTCCCCACTTTCCAAGTCGTATTTAGCCAGATACATGTATTCATTGCCTTCGTTGGTGGTAAAGTAAAAGGTTTTGTTATCGAGACTAAATTCTGAAGCCGAATAGCTGTTTCCGTTGGCTGGGGCGAGCAATTTCATCTCTTTGGTTTCAGTATCGTAAATGTACAGCTCATTGCTGCTGGTAGTAATGGTTTTTGAAAGGGCAAAATAGCGCTTGTCGTTGGACATACCTGTAAAATCCATGCCTGCATCGTTTTGGTAGATCATGGTAGGTTCGAAAGTCTCGATGTCCATTTCATATACATCCACAAATTTGTTGTCCCGCTTGTTTGAACCAAAAAAGAACCCAGTTCTTTCCCTGTTCCAGCCATAGAAATTGGAGCGAGCACCTTCCCAAGGAGTAAGGTCGCTGACTTCTCCTTCGGGTGTTTGCATAAAAATGTGGTTTATTTCGTCCCCATTGTTGTCGGCACGGAAAAGAAAACGGTCGTCGTGGGGGAAATAGGCTGATGCAAACACAGTTTGGCTGTCCGATTGGGTGAGCTGTATAGGTTCGCCACCTTCTATAGGAACGCTGTACACATTATAGATCCCAGACTCATCGCTGGAAAACAAAATCTTGGAATAATCGTGGGAAAAGGAACTTCCCCCAATACTTGTGTTACCAAAAAATTGCTCGATGGTATATTCCTGTACCATCTGGGCTTCTTCCTCTGGTGGGGCTTGCTTACTACATCCCCAAAGGGCAAGAGCCATCAATACGAGTATGCTTAAGTTTACTTTCATTATATATAGGTTTTATTGAATAATTTAATATGCTTGATGAATTACTAGGTGTTTTAAGTAGGTGAACATAAAAAACCATATATTTTGACTATTTCTTTTTCTGCTATGCTTTGTTGCAAAATCATTCCGTAGCTGGGCTATGCAAGGATTTTTTGCCTTGCCTAACGAAAAAATAACCGCATCCAAATATATGTTTACTTATGTCCACCTACTTAATGAGTTTTTACCTCTTTATAGATATTGCTGAAGGTTGTTGGTTACGAGTTACTGGTTTTTTACTTAATAAAGCATAGTTTACTTCTGCTTGGTAAAATCATCTAAAGCTTAGTTTATTACCTATTAAATAGTGTAGCGAAGTGTATTTGTGAAAGCTTCTGGATAGATAAAGTATAGGAAGGGAAGTGTTTGTATGGTTCAATTTATGAAAAAGGAAGAGGGAAACAAATAGTAATATGACAAATGGGGCAAATCATTGGTGTATGGAAGTAAGGAGGAATATCTGTTAGCTTTTATATGTAAGTTTGTTGTAGTCACTTTATTCGGAACCAAAATCAATAAAATGAAGATGAAATCGAAATTGCTTTTCTTCTACCTACTTATTTTTAACTTTTATTTTTTATCATCTTGCCAAACCAATAAGCCCCAAGAAGCTCTCAAAGAAACTCTTGCAGAGGAGGTAACAATTGAATCTGTTTTAGCCCAAATCTCTGAGCCGACTATTCCTTCAAATGCCATTAACCTTACTGATTTCGGTGGGGTGGGAGATAGTGCCACGAATAACCAACCTGCCTTTGCAAAAGCTATTGAGGAATTAAAAAATAAAGGAGGAGGCAAGCTCATTGTCCCTGCGGGGAAGTACATCGTAAATGGCCCTATCCATCTTATCAGCAATATGGACTTGCATTTGGAAGAAGAGGCAACGTTGCTCTTCGGTTCGGATGCGAAAGATTACCTGCCTGTAGTGAAAACCAGTTGGGAGGGGACGTTTTTATACAATTACAGCCCATTTATCTATGCATTGGAATGCGAAAATGTGGCGATTACGGGAGAGGGAACAATAGACGGAGAAGCCTCAGAAACTTGGAACACTTGGCGCGATAAGCAGAAGGAAGATCAGTTGCTAAGCAGGGAAATGAACCATACGAATGTGCCCATTGAGAAGCGTGTGTTTGGCGAAGGGCATTTCTTGCGTCCGCAACTTATCCAGTTTTTCGATTGCAAAAATGTAAAAGTAGAAGGGGTTACCATCGAGGATTCGCCTTTCTGGTGCGTGCATTTGCTCCGCTGCGAGAACGTGATCGTGAGAGGGGTGAAATACAATGCATTCAACAAGAACAATGATGGCATCGACCCGGAATATTCTCGCAATGTGCTGATCGAAGATGTCCAATTCAACAATTCTGATGATAACGTGGCGGTAAAAGCTGGCAGGGACGATGAAGGAAGGGCTTCTGAAGTAAGGTCGGAAAACATAGTGGTGCGAAATTGCCATTTCAAGGGCTTGCACGCTATGGTAATTGGCAGCGAGATGTCGGCAGGCGTGCAAAATGTGTTTGTGGAAGATTGTACGTTTGCAGGCTATCTAAAAAGAGGGATTTACCTAAAATCCAACCCAGATAGGGGCGGCTTCATGAAAAATATTCGTGTAAAAAACGTGGACTTTGGGCTGGTAGAAGATTGCATTTACATCACTTCTTTCTACCACAACGAGGGCGAAGGGCATGCCACGGAGATCAGCGATATTTACTTTGAAAACATCCATTGCAACCGTGCGACCAACAATGGAATAGTGATTCAAGGCTTCCCAGAGATGAAAGTCAGGGATATTCATTTCACGAATGTGCAGATAGACACGGCAAAAAATGCCATGAGCATGACCGATACCGAAAACATCATTGTCAGCGATCTGCTCATTGGCGAACCGGCAAACCCTCCTTCTGCGGTGAAGTAATATGGTTCTTATTTCAAGATATTCCCGATTTTGAGAAAAACAAAGGCAAGGATCACCCCGACCAAACCTCCTGATACAATCGCTACAATGAGTTGGCTTTGTGTGAGAAGGTTTTCTTTTTCGAGTTCGAGCAAAATGAATAATGCAAGGGGAAGGTTGATCAATATTCCTGTGATGACCCCAGGTGCGTACTTCTTTAAATAAATGGTAGCGATAAGGTGTGGGAAGAAAACATTTAGGAGGATCATTCCTGCAAATCCGGCAATTACCCAATAGTAAAGGCTTTCGGAGGGGTATAACCCATCAGCATAAACGCTTATGAAACCAAGCAAGGTAAATAGGCTTACCGCTATGGCAAATTGCTTGGTGATAACGGGCTTATGAAAAGAAGGAGGAATGGATTTTGTCCATTTTTCCATACCAAATACCTCTTCGAGGTTATGTAGTGCAAATGCAAACGGAAGTAGCGCAACTAATGTGTGTAGGTTCATAAGATAATTAGGTTAAACCCTTAGTCATTTACCATCAACTTTGTACAAATACCTTCCCGAAGTTAGAAGGGACGCTTAGCGTGACCCATTCATAATCTGAAACGACCTCAAGGGTTTCTCCATCTTTATTTAACTGTTCTATCCAAGTTCCTTTGCGTAGGTATAAGCTAAGCTCTTTGTTGCCTTCGCTAAAATTGATCAATACCAATACATTTCCTGTGGAGTAGTTTTGGTCTTTTATTCTCAAGAATGCGACAAGCCCGTCGTATAAGCGAGATTCTTTATCATAGAAATACGAGAACCTGCTCCGAAGTGCTGGTAGCTCTTGCCTAAGTTTCCCCAATTTGCGGTAGAGGTTTACGAGCGTCCTTCCGCTTTCTTCGTAGAAGTAATTCCAGTGCAACGGCCTTGCGGCAAGCACCCGAGAGCCGCCATCGTCGTGCTTGCCATAGATTTCCCCAAATTCTTGCCCCTGCCAAATCATGGGGATGCCCTCGGAGGTGAGTAGGGCGATAGCAAAAGGTTGCAGCCTATACCATTTGGAAATATCTCTTCCAAAGAGATCGAAACCGCCGTGATAAGAAGAGTGCTGACCGCTCAGTAGATACATTAACCTGCTTTTATCGTGGCATTCGATGAATTGGATAGGTGCAACAGGAAATTCATCCATTCCGTTGTCGTAATTGCTGGGCCAGTTGTGGTTAAAGTCTATCAGCAGCATTTCATCTACAAAAGCCCTTGGGACTTGCCCATAGTTCTTGATCATATCTTGGGATAACAGCATCGGTTCCCAGCGCTTGCTGGCGCTTGTGTAGGTAGTTTCCAATATCTCTTTTGGGCGGGACAAATACTCCGCTGCTTGGATGATTTTAGAATGTTGTGCGTTTTGAAACTTCGGAATAGTTTTGCTGTACTGGTAAGTTTCGTACACCAGCTTTGCATATCCGATGCCCATAGGTCCGTCGTAAATCCCAGGCACGTAATCATAGCGGAAACCATCCATGTGAAATTCTTCCATGAAGTATTTGTTAACGGCTAAGAAATATTCGAAGGTGAAACTCTTGTTAAAATCCGTGCCGACCCCAAACATGTCCTCGGCAAATGGCCCAATCATTGGGTTTTCCTCGCCTACTTCCCAATACACTTTTTTGTAGCAAAACTCATCGTGCATGTGGGAGTACACCGCATCGTGGATCACCGCAATTCCATTTTTATGGCATTCGTTTACAAATTCTTTTAGTCCCGTTTGCCCTCCGTAGCGTTCTTCTATGGCAAAATAGCTCATAGGCATGTACCCCCAGCGGTAGGGCTCGGGAATATTTGTTACGGGCATAAGCTCAATGCAATTGATATGGAGTGATTTGAGGTATTCGATTTTTTCCAATACTCCGCTAAAGTCATGGGCAAAGTCATCTACCATCATTTCATAGATCACCAAGTCATTGACATTGGGCGGGGTAAAACTTGCGTCAGTCCAAGTGAATTCTTCATCGGTTTTGTACGAAAAAGAAGAGTAAGTTCCCGTGCCGCTTTCCTTGGAAAAAGGATCAGAAAAGGATCTGCACTTTACTACATTATTTTTCAAAAGGCGGAAACGGTAAATGTATTTCCCAGCTTTTCCCAACTCGCCATAAGCAGGGTTTTCTTGAAAAGCATTTTTATATTCCCAGATTCCTTTAGCTTGATCCACATTGATTAGCTCCATGGGAAAAGCAGGAATGGCTTCCTTAAATTGATCATTGGAGTGGATGATATCGGCAAAAAGCCTGTATCCTTTGTCACTGGTAATGTTGGGCAAAAAAGCTCTGATGGTAATTTCAGTAGGAGAGACGCCCGAAAAACTAACTCCAAAGTCGGTTGGATTCATGATAGAGAAGATTTTTAAGTTTGAACTATATGGTAGTAAATGCTGGGGGCTGGCGCAAGAATTTTGACTACAAGATAGGCTACAAAACTAATTTCTCAAAGGAAAAGCAATGTTATAAAATGTGTTCTTTACCAATCTGCCCTTTATATAAGTCACTGCCAAGTGAATTTAAGTTCTCACCTTCAGGCAGTTTGAATTATTTTATTTGGAATTGATCTAAATAATTTTCCATCTCTCGATTTTTGCTCTAGATTTGCATCTGTTTATAATAAATCTAAATTAAAATAAGACTTTGAAACAGTACACCAAACTAGCTGTGCTCCTTTGTATATTCATCTGTTCCTCCAAGTTACTTTGGAGTCAAGGCACAGGTAATTCACGTGTGTTTGGAGAGGTCTCTTCAACTTCTGGGGAGCCTCTGACAGGTGCAACAGTCTTGCTCAAAGGCACGGACAAAGGTGTGGTCACGGATGTGAAGGGGCAGTTTGAGATAAAAGGTGTTGGTGCTGGAAGTTATGTCCTTCAAGTGAGTTTTGTAGGCTTTGAAAGCCAAGAGAAACCAGTTCAAGTGAAGAAATCACAAAGCTTGGAGATAAACATTAAGCTGCAAGAAACATCAATGGAGCTTGAAGGGGCGGAAGTTGTGGGGAAATCCATGGTGCGGGAAGTGAGTGAGCAAGCTTTTGCCGTTACGGCTATTTCTACCAAAGAACTTTACAACAGTACTGCCAATGTAAAGGGCGTATTAAACCGCGTTCCGGGTGTCAGGATTTTGGAAGAAGGAGGAGTTGGTTCGGATATCAGTTTTACCCTCAACGGGTTTTCTGGCGATCAGGTGAAGTTCTTTATGGACGGCATCCCCATGGATAATTTTGGCTCATCTTTGAACCTGAGCAATATCCCGGTGAATATGATCGACCGGGTGGAGGTCTATAAAGGCGTAGTGCCCGTTTGGTTGGGGACGGATGCACTTGGTGGGGCGGTGAATATCATTACCAGCTCAAAGCAAAACTTTTTGGATGCCTCTTATTCGATCGGCTCGTTCAACACGCACCGAGTTTCGCTAAACGGCGCATATACGAACCCCCAAAATGGGTTTATTGTAAAGGGAAATATCAATTACAATTACTCTGACAATAACTACAAAGTTTGGGTGCCGATAGTGGAGGGAAACAATGTAGTGGATACTGCCGATGTGGAGCGCTTCCATGATCGATACCGCTCGGGCATGATCAAATTGGAAACTGGCTTAGTGAACAAAACCTTTGCCGACAAGCTCCTTATCGGAATCATTGCCTCTACTGATGACAAGCAAGTGCAGCATGGGGCGACCATGAGTTCTGTATATGGCGGCATCCTGCGCAATAGCCAATCCGTGATTCCGAGCTTAAACTACAGCAAGGAAAACCTTTTTGTAGAGGGCTTGAATGTGAGTTTCCACGGCCTTTACAACGCTACTAAAAATGAAGTGATAGATACGCTGAGCGGGGTAAGCTATAATTGGTTGGGGGAAGCAACGGTAACGCCCGGCTCTGATGACGGGGAATTGTATCGCACGTTCACCACCATGAACGACGATGAATTTAATAGCCAGTTCAACGTGGGTTACACTATTAGCCCTCAACATTCTCTTGCCTTCAACTATTCTTATTCTTATTTCCACCGAGAAGCTTTTGATACTGAGCATCCTGATAACATTGAAAACCAATTTCCTAAATTGCTCCACAAACAGGTGGTAGGCTTGGCTTACAAATTCGATCTGAACCAAAAATGGAGCACAACGCTTTTTGGGAAGTATTACTTTTTGAAGGCGAAGACGAGCAAAGAATTTGATTTTGCACAGGAAACCCAGCGAACCGAAGCATTTGAAACCAACAAAAACAATTTTGGATACGGACTTGCCACTTCTTATTTTTTACTTCCAAAGCTGCAATTCAAAGCTTCTTACGAGCATACGTATCGCATGCCTTGGGCAACGGAAATATTTGGGAATGGCTTGTTTGTAACGGCTAACCCTGACTTGGGACCAGAGCAAAGTGATAATATGAATTTGGGTTTGGCATATCGCTTTAAGCTAAATGCTGATCACCAGTTCACCCTCGAAAACAGCTATATCTACCGCAAGGCAAATGACCTTATTTACCAAGTGGTGAAAGTTTCCAGCCCCGAGACCTATTATGAGAATTTGGCGGAAACCCGCACGCTCGGCGTGGAAGGAAGCGTCAATTACCAATGGAAACAAACGCTGCGCATTGGGGCAAATATCACTTTCCAAGACATTACAGACCAAGCCGATTTTGTATATAATGAATCATACACCAACACGGGTTACCAAAAGAACTTCCAAAAAGGGTACAGACTTCCGAATACTCCGTACTTTTTTGGAAATGCCAATGCGGGGCTTTCTTTCAAAAATGTGCTTTCTGCAGGCTCGCTGTTGAACTTCAACTACTATTTCAATTTTGTGGAACAGTACTTTTTGAGCTGGGTCGAACTGGGCTCTAAGGATACCAAAAAAGTAATTCCCCAGCAAACTTCACACGATTTGGAAGTATCCTACAGCTTACTTGACGGGAAATATAACCTTTCGCTAGAATGCCGAAACCTGGCCGATGCAAGGCTTTATGATAAATATTATTTACAAAAACCTGGACGCGCTTTTTATCTCAAGGTGAGGTATGTGCTAGGTCAATAATCAATGATAGTTTTACAACTTTTAAATAAACTTTTAAAAAAAATGACTTCATCTAGAAAATTCACAAAGTTTACATTTTTGTTTCTAAGCATTATTGCTTCCATTTTTATTGCAGGTTGTAGTGATGAGGACAACGACGACCCTATTGATCCATCTACAGAAGAAAAACCTTTCGTAGTTTCTTTGGCAATACAAGGTAGCGACAATTCTTTCACCTACTACACGGTTCCTTTCGCAGATGTGATGACGGGTTCTTTATCAGCCGTTGGTCAAGGAGTGGAGCAGCCAGGTTATTATGACTTCACCCAAATAGATGAAACGATATACAGCATTGGCGGCCTAGATGACGTCAACGTAGTGGGCATCACTCAAAATGAAGATGGTACACTTGCTCAAATTGGTGATATTTCGTTCGATAACAGCCTTTCTGATATTGTGAAAGGTGACGACAACACGCTTGTGGCGTTGGAATTTTCATCTTCTTCAGACCAAGTAAAATTCCATACGATTGATGTGAACACGGTTGCTGTAACCAATACGGTGCAGCACCCAGTTTCTGATCTTACTAGTCTTTCGGCTCCTTCTTACTCAGGGATGCGCGTGAGTGGCGATCACTTATTTTTGAGCTATTATATAAGCGATCCTTCTACTTGGGCAACAGATTATACCGATACTGCTTGGGTAGCTGTGTATTCGTACCCTGAGTTGGAATTCCAAAAAGTAATTACCGATACCCGTACGGGTTCTATTGGTGGGTTCAACGTAAAAGCAGGTTTGATCAAAGATACTAATGGCGATATCTATGCGCTTTCCCACTCTAACCCAGCAAACGGCTATAGTCAAACAACAAAAGGGGGAGCAATCTTGAAGATCAACAGCGGGGAAACAACGTTTGACCAAGATTATTTCTTCGATATTGAAGCGGCAACAGGAGGTTTCAATACTGCTCACTTAAAATACTTAGGCAATGGTAAAGCTTTTGCCGAAATCAACATGGCTGCAAATGCCGAACAAGAAAGATGGTCTGACGGACCTTTGCAATCTGCGGTGGTTGATCTTTACAACAAAACGGTAACGTTTATCGAGGGAGTGCCAGAGCACGCTGGCAATGGCAGAAGGTTGGCATGTCTTTACGACGACGGTTTCATTTACCTTTGCATCCCTGAAGATTCGGGCATATTTGTGTACAAAATGGATATTGAAAACCATACTGCAACCAAAGGCGCTGAAGTAGAGGCTAACTTTGTGGCAGGGTTCTTCAAATTTTAATTTCCCTTCTTAACTTGCACTACTGGCTTTATAAAAGCTGGTAGTGCTGTTTTTAACTTCTGCGTTGAACAACTTCCCATACATGAAAAACAAATCCAACAAAAGCAAAGTAAGGCAACTCAATGACTGGCTTCACCTCTGGTTAGGCTTAGTTTCAGGAATTGTCGTTTTCATTGTAAGTATTACTGGATGTTTTTATGCTTTTCAGCAAGAAATAAAAGATGCTGCAGAGTCATGGCGATTTGTGGAAGCTCAAGAAAACCCATTTGTGCCGCCTAGCCAATTGCTAGATACGGCGCAGAGCTACATGGGAGATAGCAAACCAACAGGATTGACCTATAGCAATGGAGAAGGAGCTGCGGCAGTGGGCTTTTCTTCTTTTGAAAAAGGGAAACGAAGCTTTTCAGTGGTGTTTATGAACCCTTATACAGGGGCGTTTTTGAAGAAGCAACAGACGATAGGAGAAGGAGAGTTTGATTTTTTTCGCTTCATTATCGATGGACACCGTGCCCTTTGGCTGCCTTATGAAATAGGCCGTCCGATAGTTGGGGTTTGTACCCTCATTTTTTTATTCCTATTGTTCTCAGGCTTGGTGATGTGGTGGCCCAAAAACTTCAAGAAAGCCAATTTCAACAAGAGTTTTAAGATAAAATGGAATGGCAGTTTCAAAAGAGTCAATTATGATCTACATAATGTATTGGGCTTTTACACCCTTGTGCTAGCTTTTATACTTGGGGTGACAGGGTTGGTTTGGAGCTTTGAATGGTTTGAAGATTCGTTGTATTACATCACTTCTGGAGGAGAAGAAAAACCGGGGCATCATCACCCACATTCGGATATTATAAAAGCAGGTGAATTAGCTAATGACAGTATTTCGATGCTTGATAGAGCTTGGTACATAACTATCGCGCAGGAGCAAAATGCCCAAGGCTTTTATATGACGCCCATACTCGAAGACCCAGACGATGCCATCGAGATCATTGCCTATCAGGACAAGGGTTCGTGGTACAACAGGAATGAATATTACTACGATCAATACACCTTGGAGCGGTTTAGGGTGCAAGGCGACCGCTTTTCGGAAGCTAGCTTTGCAGACCAACTGACTATGCTCAATTACGATATCCATATTGGTGCTGCGTTAGGCTTGTCGGGTAAAATCTTAGCCTTTTTCATTAGCCTCGTTTGCGCCAGCCTTCCTATTACAGGCTTGATGGTTTGGCTGAACAAAAAGAAAAAAGGCAAGAAAAAGGAGGGCGACGCCAGTTTGAGTTCGAATAAAAAAGAGAGGCAGTCCAATGCTCAAAGAGCTGCCAAAACTGCTCAGGAAGTTTAAGCAAATGAGAATTAAAGGTAAAACCATACGCTAGAAATCTGCTACTTGAGTTTGGCAAATTTAGATTCAATGTTATTCATCCATTTTGTACGTTTTTCACTTGAAACCATTTCAACCATATTCAGGCTGATTCATTTGCGGTTTTTATACCCTATTTTCCAAAATGTCCCCCCCATCATCTCCTTTTGTATGGCATTTCCGAAAATCGTCCGATAGAAAATGACTTTATCGATGAACCCCTTCATCAAAGCAGGCATAAGCTCCCGCCAAATTGGGGAAAATAAAAACAAGATGGTCGGCTTGTTTAAGCCTATCTGTAAATTCTCAAACTCTCGATGGATGAAATACCATGCCCTTCAAAGAAAAACTGGAAAGTAATATCCTTGTCATTGTTGTTAAAACAAGCCCTTATGCATTCTTTTTCAATGTAAAATGCTTTTTTGAAACCTCCCCTTCGCTCAAAAAGAACTGTTTTTGCAGAGATTTCTAGCCGCTTCAATAGATGTAGGAATTTCTTCCATTTTGTTTCAATTGGAGTTTGCGAAAATGCTACTTAATATTGTTACTAATATCCTAATTATAGGAATATTCCAGTCCACTTTGGATGTTATTTCTCTTATATTTATACCGCAATAATAGGCTGCAAATAATAACACAAAAAACTGGTGGGTTTTCAACTTCCATTATAAAAAATAGTTAATTCGAGTTGTATTATTATCGAGCTTTTACGCATTGATTTAGAATCTTAAACCTGTTTTTTTATATGAGAAGTTATACAATTCTCTTTTTCTTTTTTTGTAATGGCTTTTGCTTGTCTTTATTTGCCCAAGCGCCAGATAATGTTGCCATTGCCGAGCAAATACAAAAATTGAAAAAAGATGCAAGAGGACCTTACAAAGATATCCGTTGGTTTTGCAAAGATGGGTCAATACTGATGCCTACCGAAAGATGTCCCGAAAAAGGGGGCGTGCAAAGAGCGAGGTATAAAGACGAGGTAGTTGCGCTGGCAAAGAACCATCATATTTTTATTGGGCAAATACTTTCCACTACCTTGGTGGATGATTTTTGGGATGCAGCGCATAACCAATCGAGGTTGAAGCAGTACATGTTGGAAAAATACCTCCGCACGGTAGACAACGGTTGGGTGCTTCAAAAAGGGCAATATTACCGTGGTGCTATTCAGATTGAAGATGAAGAAGAGTGGGGGAAAGAGTTTTTCACCTGGTTATTGAAAGATAGTGTCAGTTTAGTGGAGAATTATTTTTTAGTGAGGCAAGCGCTAAAAGACGTGCCGCATTTTGGTGATAACAACAAGGCACAATTAATAAGAAGCCAATCCAAAATACTTGCCGATACTTTCCCTGCTTTCATGAATTTACGAATTAAAATCCATGGACAACCCGATGCTTCGGATATAACCAGTGTGGAAAAGTTTAAAGCAAGCCATAGCCAGCAACTTTCCCCTAAGCTCACCAAGCAATTTGATGGACTCATTGATAATTTGAAAAGCTACTATGAATTGTCTGATGTGGCGGCGCTGAAAAGTGCTACTAACAAACTATCCCCCACTTCAGCCTTGAAAACTCAGGTAAATAGCTATTTATCAGCGCAGTATACGAGTGGGTCTGAAGAGGGACTTATCCAAGCTACCGCACAGTTGATGTGGGAAATTCGGGTGAATTTGCCACAAGAAAAATCCAAGGACAAATTAGCTTTGCTCGATATTTCCAATTTATTGGAAACCTATCTTCTTAAGCAATTATCGAAGTGGAAATGCGAGAACTTGCAGGAATTGCTACATCGTATTCAGTATTTGTCCTTGGCAAGTGCGGGCGCGGGCTTTGTGGAAAAGTGGGAGTGGGAGAAAATAGAAGCCAAGCTTCAATTGGAAGAACAAAATGAGATGAGCTTAGGTGATTTGACCGACTATATGAACCGAGGCAGGAGTCAATTAGAGTGGGGAATCGGGATGAACAAGGCTGTTTTTCAGGAGACGATCAACTTGTTTTATGGCTTTGAAAAAATGGCTTCTGGCTTTATAGACGATAGAATAAGGGCTTCGGTACTGTTGGATTTAGGCAACAGCATTGGGCAATTGGGCGATATTATAGCCAAGGAATCTTCATTGACAAATCAAGTGTTGGGCATTGCCAACCAAAGCCATATTAGGGGACTTAATCCTGGCTTTTCTAAAGGAGAGCTGCAAGTAGTTGAAGGAGTGGCGGATGAAATAGAGGTTGCAGCTAATAAGATTTACATTTTCGAAAGAGCTCCTGCCGACCTGAAACCCGTTGCCGGGATCGCCACGGTTTCGGAAGGAAACATGGTTTCGCACGTACAATTATTAGCCAGAAACTTGGGAATTCCCAATGCCATCGTATCGGATGTCAACTTGAAAGATTTAATGCAATTTTCGGGGAAGCAGGTATTTTATGCGGTTTCTAGCAAAGGAACGGTCATTATGAAAGATACCAGTGAAATGACCGAAGTGGAAAAGAAGTTGTTTGCAGGCAAAAGGATAATGGAGGAAAAAATACGTGTGCCGATAGATAAAATGCAACTCGGCATCACAACACTTCCCAACCTCAGAACCTTGAAAGCCAATGACTCGGGGATAATTTGTGGACCGAAAGCAGCTAATTTGGGCCAGCTAAAGTACGCCTTTCCCGATAATGTAGTCGAAGGATTTGTAATCCCTTTTGGCGTTTTCAGAGAGCACATGGATCAGAAATTACCCGATTCGGAGCAAACCTATTGGGAGTTCCTTACGCAAACTTTTGAAGAAGCGGAGAGTATGGCTGCCAACGGAATTGACGAAGCCGAAATAGAGGAGTTTCAATTGAAACAATTGGCGCAACTACGGGAAGACATAAGTAAAATCACGTTTTTACCTTCATTTCTAGAAAATTTAGAAACTAGTTTCCAAGAAATATTGGGCAAGCCCATGGGCAAAATAGCGGTGTTCCTGAGAAGCGATACCAACATGGAAGACCTCAAAGATTTTACCGGGGCAGGGCTTAACCTTACCATTTTTAATGCCGCAGCGAAAGACAAAATATTGCAAGGGATCAAAAGTGTTTGGGCTTCGCCTTATACCGAGCGTAGTTTCAAATGGCGTCAAAAGTTTCTGTTAAACCCCGAAAATGTGTATCCATCTATCTTAATTATTCCGAGTGTAGATGTAAATTACTCGGGGGTGCTGATAACCAAAGGGGTGTCAAATGGAAACACAGAAGATTTGACCATTGCCTTTAGTCGGGGAGCTGGCGGTGCGGTAGATGGACAAACTTCTGAAACCTATTTGGTGAAAAGTGATGGGGAAAATAGCTTGCTGAGCCCTGCCAGAGAAACCTATTATAATCAATTGCCTACAAGCGGTGGAGTGCTGAAAGGGAAAGCTAAATTCAATAAACCGATTCTTCAACCAGAAAATATAGAAGAGATAAGAAAACTTACTCAGCAACTGAAGGAGGTTATGCCAACTACGCCCGGCATTGAATCGGATGGTCCGTTTGATGTAGAATTAGGCTTTTTGGATAATAAGCTATGGCTTTTTCAGGTAAGACCTTTTGTAGAAAACAAAAAAGCGGTCAGCTCCGATTTTCTACAATCTATTGACCCTGAAGAAGTAGGGACTGATAAAACGGTTTCATTGCTCATGAAGCTTTAACAAAAGGATTCATGCTATTTTGAGGTACAAGAGAAGTTAGAGGCTAGAACTAAAATGTGTTTTTTCAATTTTGCCTTTTTTCTAACCTCCAATTTCTAGTTTTTACCTTCTTCACCATCAAACTTAAATTTTTCTATAGGTTGAATTTTCAAGTAGGTTCATAAAGAACCCTTAAACTATAAAAAAGATGAAAATATCTATTCGTAAAATGATGTTGTTAGGATCGGTTTTAGCCCTGATTATGTCATTTACACTTGCCCCATATCCCATAGACGGATACGAATACACAGGTATTAGGCGGCTACTGCGCTTAGAGCTGATAATGAAGGATGAGCTAAAAGACGCCAAGCCTCCGCTAGGTGCGCAAAAATCAATGGCCGATATTAAGTTAAACTTGGTCGGCAGCCGAGGTGATAGTTTAGATGTTTTGCCTGCTGTTGATCCTGCATTTCAAAAAGCAGTCAGTGGTGTTTTTTCTGGATTGGATGCGAGCTATTCGCTTGCCATAACAGAGATCACGAAAGACAAACCTCTGCGGTTTATGAAGTTGCAAGAGAAAAGGGGCTATCAGCCGGGCAGTGTAGGTAAATTAGCGGTATTGACAGGTTTCTTTCATCAAATAGCCAAGATTTACCCCAAGAGCTACGCAAGCAGGATAGAGCTGATGAAAACCAAGCAAGTACGAGGGGGAAGATGGGTGCTCACCGATTCGCATACCATACCTGTGTATGATATTGAAACTAAAAAACTAACCAAACGAATAGCGAAAGAAGACGATGTTTTCAGCTTATTCGAGTGGATAGACCACATGCTTTCGGTCAGTAACAATGGAGCTGCCAGCGTGGTTTGGAGAGAAGTAATGCTCATGGATGCCTTTGGCGAGAAATATCCCGAACTGACGGATGACGAAGCCAACGAATATTTTAAAAATACTCCTAAAAAAGACCTTTCAGATATTGCCACAAGGGTGGTGAATCAACCTTTGCGTGACTTATGTATTGACGAGCAGGAATGGAAGCTCGGCAGCTTTTTTACTTATGGCGCAAGCAATATTGTACCCGATAAAGGTGGGAGTATTGGGACTGTTATCGGGTTAATGAAATATTTGGTAGCTGTTGAGCGAGGAAAGGTAATTGACCAAGAATCCAGTTTAGAGATAAAACGCCTTATGTACATGACCGATAGAAGGATACGGTACGCGTCTGCCCCAGCGCTGAGTACTGCGGCAGTGTATTTTAAGTCGGGAAGCTTGTACCAATGCAGGGAAGAAGAAGGCTATAACTGCCAAAAATACATGGGCAATAAGTCCAATTTTATGAATTCGGTCGCGATTATCGAACATGAGAATGGTACTACTTATTTGGTGTGTTTGATGTCGAATGTGCTCAAGAGAAACTCTAGCAGCGATCATTTGGCGCTGGCAACTTCTATTGATCGTATCATGCAAAAATAAGCTGGTTTTATTCTTTTATTTGTAGCGCTTTTGAAGCGAATGTCGCAATTTTAATGTTTGGAGCATTTAGGTATTGCTCAACTAAAGGATGAAATTTTTTATCTTTTAATTGGGCAATCAAATGTAAGACCGCCAATGAAATTCGCTGGTCGCTCATGTTTAGAAGAATGGTAAAGCACTCAAGGTCATTCGGGATTTTGATGTGCAATGCTTTTAATGATTCTTCCGTAGGATGATCTAAAAGATTGACTTCAATAATGGGTATGAGTACTTTTTTGAGCTCGAAATGCAACAATATTTCTAAGTACTGGATAGCGGTGACTCTTATTTCTTTTTTGTTATTGGTAATTCCTTTGTAGGTTGAAAGCACATCGTCAGGGGGGTATTTTAACCCTAATAACAAAAAGATTCTTTCCAAGTCGGCGTCTAGCCTTCTCTCCAACAATTCAATCAAACTCTGCCTAGCATCGTATTGCGCATGTTCCTTTCCTATACTGCTAATTTTTTTGGATTGGGCGTACATGGAGCTTAGTACATCTACATAGACTTTAGATTCCTCAATAATTCTGGATATGATTTTTTTATGATAAAATTGTAAATGACCATTTTGTAATTTCAAGTGGCGCAAAGCATTTATGGCTTCCTTTTTAAACGCATGATCGGGCACTTCTAAAAAATAGAAGAGGCAATCTACAGCCTTTTGGTAATTAAATTGTTTGATGATACTCGGTATGTACCTGAGCGAGGCATCAAATTCCTTTTTCTCTACTACCAATTTTTTGAGGCGATCAATAATAGCCAAGCCGTAGTTAACTAGTGCTTTTTGCGCAGTCTCTCGGTACGTTTTATCTTCTAAACACAGTACAAGGGTTTCTATAAAAATAGGATTTAGGCTATACCCAGCACTAGTGATAGCCTGTTTTTTTATGGTTATATTTTCATCTTTCATCTTTTCCCCAATAAAATAATGGAAGAAAACGATGTTGGCGTGGCCTATGACCTCAAGCAAATTGATTGTTTCATTGAGCTTCTGCTCTCTCTCCAATTTTACTAATCCATCAATCTTTTTCTGGATAGTTTGCTCTAGTTGAAACTGCTCCCTAAGGGTCGGGTTATCCCGCGTTTCGGTAGCCAAACTGATGAGTGCGGCATTTAATACCCTTTCGTCAGGGTCATTTAGGTAGGTTGAAAATGTTTGGGTAAAGTCATTTCCCGAATGCTCGATGATATACTCAAATGCGGCAATTCGCACTTCTGCGCTTTCATCCGATACGAAAGGCTCAATTTCTTGTAAGATGATTTTTTGTTTGCAAAAGTATAAGGTGTTAATAACCTTGGCTCTTACCGAGGCTGAAGGGTGGGTCAGCAAGTTTTTTATGGGATCGAAGAAAACAACTACATTGAGGCTTGAAATCTTTTGAAGTATAAAACAGATTTGACTTTCCGTGCCTGTTTGTAATACTTTCAATATACCACTGTTCACCGAAGCAATAGGGATAACAGGCTGTGCTTTTTTCTTTTCGGCAGGTTCAAAAACAGCTAAGTTACTTTTGAATGCAGCTATGTATTCTTTTCTAACAAAATAGACAAGTGTTCCCCAGCCTATAATAAAGAGGATAATAATAAGGTTGATCGTCTGGGTAGAGAGGTTAAACCCTCTAATGACAAAAATAAGAATGATACCTGCCAGCCCCGTTGCGATGCTATCGACTACTACATCTATGAATATCTTTGTTTTGTTTTTTATCTCAAGGGGGATCGGTAGTGCTAGCAATTCGGTTGCCGATTTATTGACCGATTGTTTCAAACTGCCATCGATTGTTTTTAACAAAATAACAATCCCTAGCTCGGGAAATACAACCAGAAGGAGGGTAGCTAATAATATGCCTAAAGGCAAGAATAAAAGCGAACTTCCCACGCCCCAGATACCTACCAAACGGTTGGTCAAAAATACCTGAACAAAGAGTGATAATAAGTTGAGGTTAGATGCCCACAACCCAAAGAAAGCCGTCAGTTCATCAGGGTCTATAAGATGGCGAGAGGCAATATCATTAAATTGATAATCAACGAGTTTGGCTACGATGATGCTCGCCCCAATAATACCTGCTAAGTAGGTCAAATGCTTGGAGCTTAGCACGAGCTTTAGGGGATTGGTAACCCTTCCTACTTCTCTTTTCAATCGCCTAAACTCAGATAATTTATGGATGTTTTTAAGCCATATTTTTCTTAGCAAGAAAATATTGATACCCAAGAAGAAAGTAGCTACTAAAAAGAGGTTTTCGTTACCTATAAATGGAGCTAGGATATTGGTGAGATACCCGCCAAATATTCCACCTGAAATTGCCCCGACACCCACTACGCTAAATAGCCTTTTGGCATCCCTTATATTAAAAACCAAATTGGCTAAAACCCAAAATTGGGAGGCGGTCAGCACACCAAAAATGGAAACCCAAATAAACATAAAATAAAGGATCCACCCGTACAGGAAGTCTAGGGCAAATAGCAATCGGATGAGCAATAAAAAAAGGATAGAGATCCAGAGCGTTTTTTCGATAATGCCTTTTAGCAAGCCTTTTTTTAACCATTTGGAATAAAAAACGGAGGTTAGAATAGCTGCTAAAGCCACCATTATATAGGCTAAGGGGAGTTCTTGAACACCTAAGCTTGAGATAAAAAGTGCATTGATAGTTGGTTTTACTATCAGTAGGGTAGATATTAATAAAAAAATGAACAGTTGCATAAATGCAACTGTTTCAAGTTCCCCGTCTCTAACATTAAATAATTTTTTAAATGCAATTTTAATAGCATTTTCAACTGCAAACATCCATTTTAATTTATATGTAATACTTCTTCTACAGGAAGTATGAGCTGTCTGATGATGCTTTCCCCTTCTGGGTCTTCGATTAGCGCTACTAAAATATAGTGCCTGTCCGACATATCCCAGACTAAAACAGAATCGGAGTGAAAGTTTTTCCACGAGCCAGATTTCCTAAAAATCCGAGCATTGGGCACGATCTGATCAAGCGTATGCACAAACTTATGATGAAGTGCTGGATCTTCCATGATATCAAGCATTTGTTTTGAGCGCTCATAGGAAACGAGCCTACCCGAAACCATCAGGTAATAGAACCGGCTCACCTGATAGGCTGTAGCCGCATGGCTCAAACCTAGGATAGGATCAGGCTTTCGTGCGCCCGTTTTAGCGTATCTTTTGCCTACCCACAATCCGCCATTGTACTTCTCTGAGTATAATTCATATTGCGGGTCTCTGAGTACCGAAGCTATTTTATCGTAGCCCAACAAGTCAATCATGCGGGTGGAGGCGGCGTTGTCCGATCTGCTGATCATTAACTTTAAGTCTTCGTCAATAGCAGGAGTTTCTTCAATTTCGCCTTTTTCAAGGGCATCCATGGCGGTGAGCAATACGGCAATTTTGGGCAAGCTAGCCGCATACATCATTTCGTTATCATTTATACCTGCATATTTGATCTGCTCAGGATCTCTTAGATCGACTACGCCAATGGCCATTTTTTTTTGGGCAATCAATTTCCTCCATTTTTCATTGGTTTTGAGTTTTGTCAATAGTTCTTTTTGCACAGAATCATTTCTATACATATTGAGCTTAGACGTAGATTGATCGGGGAGATCTAGGGGTAACGAATTTTGGTTTTGCATTGAAATGCCTTCTATTGCCTCCCCAGCTTCTTGTCCATGAGCACAGGTCGTTAACAATAAAAGAAAGATAATTTTTATAGAACTTTTCATCTAGCTTAAACACGTTTAAATTTTCCAAACTAATACATGGATTGCTCTCAAATTATGATCCATATATTTAAAGAAGGCTTGTTTGCATAATCATTTTAATGCATGTTTTGCATGGACTTTTGGGTTACTTATTGGTATTCTTTTTTTATTATTGATAATCAGTGTATTATGTTGAATGTTTACTGCTCTTTTTTTTGGAAAATGTAAATAAAATTGATAGGGAAAGAAAAGTTATTTGGGGCTAAAAACCGGTTAAATATTGTGTGCCCCGTGCCATCAGTTGCAGCTGGCAGGGAGTCCTTCTTATTGATTCCGGTTTCCCTAGTTTATGTTGTTTTGAAATAGATAAATGTTTCTACTACAGTTTTCCTTTTCTATCTTTGGCGTAGGTTACTTTGTAACAGTATGTATGTTAAATGAAAATAATCTATGAAACACTCTGCGTATTTTTTCTTCTTATTACTTTTTTTAGGAATTAGCTGCCAAAAGGAAATAAAGCCAGTTACCATTTATATGATTGGTGACTCAACCATGGCGAATAAAAAGCCAAATAAAGCTCCAGAAACAGGTTGGGGGCAGGTATTCAATCAATTGCTTACCGAAAAAGCTACGGTAGATAACCATGCTGTAAATGGGAGGAGTTCTAAGTCGTTCTTAGGGGAAAACCGTTGGAAAGCCGTACTCGATTCTTTGAAGGAAGGCGATTATGTGTTCATCCAGTTTGGGCACAACGACCAAAAAACCGATTCGGCAAGGCACACTACTTTGGAAGAGTACAAGCTCAACCTTGAGAAATATGTAAAGGAATCACATGCAAAAAAAGCCAATCCAATTCTGTTTACTTCAGTGATGAGGCGCAGATTCGATGAAAACGGTAAGTTTTTCGATACGCACATGGGATACCCTGATGCGGTGAGGGAAGTTGCCAAGGAATTGAATGTGCCGTTGATCGATTTGCATAAAAAAACAGAGGAGCTTATTGTCTCTATGGGAGAAGAAGAGTCGAAAAAGCTGTTTTTGATCTTGAAGCCTAGGGAAAGTGAAAATTACCCCGATGGGAGAGAGGACAATACGCATTTCCAAACATATGGAGCTTTGGAAGTTGCAAAACTTACAGCTGCTAGCATTAGGGAACAGAACTTGCCGTTGGCAGCATATTTAAAGTAAAAAAATCCTATTTGTTGCAATGTAAAACGGGGCTCTGAGGCCCCGTTTGTTTTATAAAAGTAAGGAGAGTTATTCTTTATCTAATTCACTACCAAACCAGACCACAGCATAACCGCCATAAATTCCAATTCCTATCGCATTCCAATTGTGTCTGCTCCAAATGCCCTGGTTGATGATTACTGTATTGTGCCCGCCACTCCCTTTCCAGCCATTCAACGAACCTAAAGCAGTTGCTCTTCCACTACTCCAGTGCGATATTTCAAAGCCGTTGCCGGTATAAGAGGTAAGTTCTCTTGGCTTGTCCCACATGCAGCTTGCTTGTTTGTGGTCAGGAGTATAGCAGCAGGGAGACCATTCTCCCTTGTTGGACCAACTGTGCATATTGCATGCTCCTTCGTCTGGGCTGTTATTTTCAAGGTCTTTCACATGGGTTTGGGCCACATAGGTCAAGGATTTTGATAAGGGAATAGCGGGAAGGTCGAGCTCTTGTCTATATTCCATGATCAATGCGTACAGCTTTTCTTCTTCTGAGGTAAGCGATTGGGAAAATGAGCTATTGAGTAGGGATAAGTGTAAAATAATAGCTGATAAGGTGCTTTTTACCATCATAGGTGTGGGTTGTTTTTTTGGTTTTACTTCTGAATATATTGATAGGAACGGTTACCCATGTTTTGTAAAGGGGAATTTCCGCATGTGCGAGAATAACGGAAGAAATCACCCGAAGTTTTCCATGATAATCAAGTATGGCTTTATAATAACCCTATGATAAAAGTTTAAACCACTTCATATCTAAGCTTAAGTAAATTTTATTTTTTTTATTACAAATCCAGTAATGTTCAAGGTAAATCCTATCTATGCTAATAGAGCTGGAATATAATTCATTCTAAGTGAGGCAGGGAATAGGATTAGGAAAATTGAAGCTAATATCAGAATTAAGCCTAATGCAAAAATCAGGGTACTAGTTTTCATAGTTCTGTAGTTTTTAGTGTTTTATCAAAAATAATATAAGGCTTTTGACAAAGTATTGATTTGGTTCTGTTTCTTAAAAAATAATATTGCGAACGGGTAAAAATAAAGAATGTTTCATGCTTTTTTACAAAAAACAAAAGAGCCTGTAAACGACCTTCGATTTCTTCTTGCATATTCTTTTCTTTGGATTCCATCATTTCGAAAAAGAGGTTTGTGCGCCACAAACTATGGGTTGGTATTTCAAGCCATCTTGATTTTCGATTTTATTCTTATCATTTCGCCTAACAGCTTAGTGTTGGTTACCAATTCAGGCATCCCTATTTCATCAGCAAGCCTTGAAATTTCCAAATTTAAACTTTCAATTTCGGTTCTTCTTCTATTTCTGATATCCTCATAGGTAGAAATAAGTTGCCCGTCTGCTCGCTTGCTTATCAGTATTAATTTTTCTTCAATTTCTTTTGGATCTAGTTCGATTTTATATTGATTGGCTAATGCTACACATTCTCCAATTATGATTTTTGCTAGGTTTATAGCTTCAGGATTTCTTTGGAAAATACCATTGTCCACTTCGAGTAATGGGCAAATGGAATTAAATGCACAATTTATTATTACTTTATCCCATACATATTTTAAAATATGTGGCTCACTTTTAAAACCAAAATAGGGTGTGTTAACTTGGTTTACTATTGAATCTAAATTTGTATTCTTTTCTTGTATATTTCCTATTGGAGATGCTGTGACCGTTTTAAAGGCAAGGTTGTTTTCACTTGTAACCTGACTTGTTGAAAATAGAACGCAACGAAAGACTTTATCAAAGTATGCAAAAGGTTGTTCAATATTAAGCCCATTTTGGAGCAAAACAATTGTAAAGTCACCTTTTTTATCTTTTAGTTTTTGGGCAAGCTCAATATTTGCAAATGTTTTGGTTGCAATTAAAACAATACCATTTATTATGGGTAAATTATCTAATGTGATAGTTGTTATTGTTTGCTGAAATGTCTGATTATTTTGATTTGTTACCGTAATTAAATTTTCTATAGTAGGTTTGTTTTCTACACTACCTCTTACAAGAGTAACCTCTTTGTTTGCTTGCTGTAGAAAAACAGCTAATGCTTTTCCAATTGCTCCCGAACCAATGATATAAATTTTACTTCCTCTCATAAGTTTACTTTTTGTTAAAAGCAAACTTATCATTTGTTTTATTAAGTCAAAATAGCCAAGCTTGATTTATCCAATGTTTTTTGTTTAAAGTAGATTTCCTTCTCAGATATCCACCTTATTCTCACATTTTCTCAAACATCCATTTGTATCCTTCGTATGTAAAGTAGGATTCACCTAAGGGTGAAGCCTCTTTTTTTAACAACAACACTTTCCAAATGATACGAAGTTTTGTACTCATAGCTATTACTATTTTTTCTTTCTCACTTTCCCAAGCACAATCTGTAGAAATCACCCGCTGGATGGGGCTTCAGGGCTATCCGTATGGGGTAGAGCATGTCGCTATTTCTAGCGATGGGCGCTACTTTGCCGTACTGCCCAAGCAGCAGAGCAACACGGTTGATCTGTACGATGAGAACTACCAAAAGGTATGGTCGCACCGAGGAGTACTACGAGGGAAATCGAACGTGGCAGCTTTTAGTCCTGATGGCAAGTACTTGTTTTTCTCCAACTACGGAAAGGGCACGGATATAGGCGTGCTAAATGTACAAACCCGCAAAATAGTTAGGAAACTACGGAAGCACATGGGCTTGGTAACGAGCTTAAGCTTTAGTGCCAACGGTAAGTACATGGTGTCGGCTGGTGAAGATGGCTTTATAAGGGTGTGGGAATACACCAACGAATCTTTCTTCGAGATCCAGTCTTTCAAAAGCAATTCGGGGGCAATCCGAAATGTTGCTTTTGCCGATAACGGGCAACTCTTTGCCGCAGCTAACTCTAACCAAACCGTAACGATTTTTTCTTTAGAAGGAAAACAGTTTAAAGCTTCGAGTGCACTCAAGCTCAATGGGGTTCAGGCAAAGGAAATTGTGTTCGGTAAGAATGCCAGCCAGCTAGCCATGGTACAGTCCGACGGCTCGGTGCAGGTGTTCAACCGGTCTGGCTATGACTACCAGTTTGCTTTTAAGCTACCGACAGGCTACGGAACGACAAGCCTTGCTTTCAGCCCAAACGGTGATTATTTGCTAGTGGCAGGCAGCGATAGATCGGTGAAAATGTATGGAATTACTAAGGAAAGGGCACTTTTGAGCGAAACGCTTTGGGACCATGAAAAAGCAGTGGCGGATATTGCCATTTCGGGTAATGGAAAAATGATGCTGACTGCTGGGGCGGAAGGTGTGGCAAATATTTGGAAGGTAGAAGGGATGAAAGGTAGGGGCGAAATCCTAGGGATTTCGGGAGGAACAAGTAGCCGACCTTCGGGCTTGCCTCCAGTGCTTTCTATTGAGGAAATCAGTTTTTCGGAGTCTGTGCTCGATGCCGAAGAATCGGCTGAGCTAAAGGTTACGGTGAAAAACTCGGGACCTGGAGAGGCTCAAAATGTACGTTTGTTGCTCAGAGGAAGTCTTGGTGAGGTATTGATTCCGAAGGAAACGACTTTTCCTTCTATAGCAGCTAAAGGAGGTTTGGAAACGCTTACCGTACGCATCAGTGGCTCGGCAAATTTACCAACTTCTTCGGCATTTATAGATATAGCAGTTGAACAAGCCGATTTTGGTATTCGCTTGCAGGGCAGAAGGCTTACGTTCAATACGAGGCACAGCCCTAAGCCCAGGCTTACACTGGCTAAATTTGCTGTGTTGGAACATGTATCGGCTTCACCCAATAATCAGGTGGATTTGAATGAGATGATAGATGTGAAGTTTGTGGTGCAAAACGTGGGTGAAGGAACTGCCCGGGATGTGGAGTTGAACTTGACAAACAACCAAAAAGGCGTGCTGTACCTAGGCGTGGAAGAGCAAGGCCAGCTTACAAGGCAAAACCCTCGGATTTCTGAAATTCCTTCGGGTAAATATGTGACGGTGGTGTATCGCTATTTTGTGAACAGTGAGTTTGCTGGAACGGACTTGTTATTTGACCTCAATGGTAAAGAACGGTTGGGAAGCTTTGGTTTCAATGAACGCAAGTCGGTAGCCATAAACAAGACCCTGCGAGAGGAGGGACAAATAGTGGTGATGGATGGGAATACACCAGATTATCGCCCTGGCCAAGTGGAAGATGTGCCTGACCTGTATGTGGATGTTAGGCAAAATATTCCGCAGACCCGCAAGGTGAACAACGATGCTGTAGCGGTGGTGATAGGAAATCAGCATTACCGAAACAGAGATGTTCCTTCGGTAGATTTTGCCATAGAAGATGTCCAAACAATGAAGGAATACTTGGTGAAAACTTTTGGTTTTAAAGAGGGAAATATCTTGTATTATAAAGATGCTACGCAAGCAGATTTTAATGCGCTTTTTGGTACGCCTACGAACCCAAGAGGACGGTTGTATAATTATGTAAAAGCGGGAATATCCGATGTATTTGTCTATTACAGTGGGCACGGCGCGCCAGATCCAGAAAGCAAAGAAGCCTTCTTTGTACCTGTAGATTGCGATCCTTCGGTAGTGGCGCTCAACGGCTACGGAGTGAATACCTTTTACAATAATATTTCCCAGATCCCTTACCGCTCGCTTACAGTGGTGGTGGATGCTTGTTTTAGTGGAAGTTCAGCGAAAGGAATGCTCTTAAAGAATATTTCACCTGTGTTCATCCAGCCTAAAATGAAGGTAATTAACGATGAAAAAGCAATTGTATTCACTTCGGCAGGGGGCGAACAAGTCTCCTCTTGGTATCCCGAAAAAAGACATTCCCTTTTCACTTATTATTTTCTAAAAGGCTTGCAGGGCGAAGCAAACACCAACAAAGATAGGCAATTGACCTTGGCAGAACTAGAGAGTTATATCCAAAGCCAAGTGCCGTACATGGCGCGTAGGCTCAATAATAGGGAGCAATCTCCTGAGGTTTTTGGAGAGCAGGAAAAAGTGTTGGTCGATTATTAAGAAAGGTTTTATTCTTGGAAAAAGTAGAAAGCTCCCCATCAGGAGCTTTTTTTATTTTGTAAGGGCTAATGATTGAGAAAAATCAGCTAAAATAATTATAGAAGGCATAGATTAGATAGGTAAAGGATTTAGTTTTGCAAAAGGGCAGAATCCATCTGCTTTTTTTTGATTTTTAACTTACTAAAACAGCGCAAGACCTATGTTTACCGGAATAGTGGAATGTACGGGAGAGGTGGTGACCATCACCAAGGAAAATGAAAATGTGACTTTTGAAATAGCTTCGCCAGTGAGCCATGAGCTGAAGGTGGACCAAAGCGTAGCCCACAATGGTGTTTGCCTTACCGTTACGCACGTAGCCGATGGGAAACATAGGGTTACCGCCATTTTGGAAACCTTGCGGAAAACAAACCTTGGAGATTGGGTGGAAGGCTCGGAAGTGAACATAGAGCGTTGCATGCAAATGAACGGAAGGGTAGATGGACATTTGGTACAAGGGCATGTTGACCAAATAGCTACCTGTACCAGCGTGAAAGACGAAGACGGAAGCTGGTTCTTTACCTTCGAATACGATCCTTCTTTTGGAAATATCACAGTAGAAAAAGGATCGATTACCATCAACGGGGTGAGTCTTACGGTAGTAAATTCCCAAAAAGGGGCACTTAGTGTGGCAATAATTCCTTATACCTATGAGCATACTAACTTCAAACAGTTCAGAGTAGGGACCAAGGTGAATTTCGAATTTGACATCATCGGGAAATATTTACAAAAGATGTTTGAAAACAGTCCTTACTATCAGCACTTTAATCAACCGCCTGCTGCTGAGTAGTGTGAAAGGTATAATGTGCTATTTTATTTGAAGTTGATGCTGTATCACCAAAACTGGTGAAAAAAGCAATCCAGATTTGATTGAATACGGTTTTTATAAAAATATTATTACCTTACAAAAAGGTTCATCTTGTGATAAGTATATTCTGGTTTGTTTTTTAACCAAATATAAGTTTGCTTAAAAATCACAAAGCAATTGAATCTTTCGTTATTAAACCCAAAATCTAACACGCCGACCTCTAGGAAGGCTTAACCTAACCTACTTATTATGAGATGTATAGTTGTTGATGATGACCAAGTATCGAGGACGGTTATCAATGATTATATCGAACGGACGGATGGATTGGAGCTGGCAAAAGATTTTGACAATGCTATTTCAGCATTGCAATATTTAAAATCCGAAGCTGTAGACCTAATCTTCTTGGATGTAGAGATGCCCAAAATGTCGGGTATGGATCTGGTAAGCACTTTAAAAATACTGGATAACCTACCTCACGTCATCATTATGACGAGCAAAAAAGAGTATGCGTTTGATGCGTTTAAGTTTGAATTGACCGGCTTCTTGCTCAAAGATATCAAATATGCTGAGTTTTTAGAGGAAGTGGGGAAAGTGAAGCAAGTAAGGGAGCAAAGTGTAATAGAATCGGACAATCAAGAGGCTATTTATGTGAAAGCCGACAACAAAATCCAGCGAGTGAATTTGTCGGATATGTTGTTCATTGAAGCATTATCCGACTATGTAATTATCAATACAGCGCAGAAGAGGTTAGTGGTACATTCGACCATGAAGGGAATAGAAAAGCGGCTAGCCTCTAACGATTTTGCTAGGGTTCACCGCTCTTATATTGTAAATATTTCTAAGATTGAGTCCATCGAAGACATGAACATCAGCATGCAAGGGAAAAGCATCCCCATAGGTTCTTCTTATAAAAATGACTTCTTGGCTAAGCTTAACTTGCTGTAGTCTTTTTCTTAGGTCTAATGTATTTGTCGGCGAGTAGGTATATTTTGTATGCAAGCCATCCCCAAAATATACCTGCTATAGCGCCAACAGTTATATCTCCCGGATAATGCACCCCAACAGCTATCCTGCTATAAGCCACAATTGCCGCCCAAGCAAAGAGCAACCACAAGTATTTGAGCCTATCTTTGAAAAGTAAATAGATAAACATAGCTATAGCAAAGGAGTTGGATGAGTGGCCAGAAATAAAGCCATAGCCTCCGCAGCCATCGCGAGTGGTGTGTACCAAATGCCCTATTTCGGGGCTGGCGCAAGGCCTGAATCGTTCGAAAAAGGGTTTGCAAAAGCCTGAAGAAAACTGGTCGGCGAAGGTGATGGTCAAGGCTACGCCTATCAGCACGATGAACCCCCGCCACTTGTATTGCCAGAAAATATATGCCAAAATGAGGGCATAGAAGGGAAACCAAGTTTCCTTTTCGGTAATGAACTGCCAAAAAATATCGGAGGTATCGCTGTGAAAGCTATTGAGCCAGAGAAAAAGTTCTTTATCTAACTTATCCAGATAATCTATCATGAGTTTGAGATTAGTGTTGCATGGAAAAAATACCTCGCAAGGATAAGAAAAAACATGTTCCTTTCAAATCTGGGGGCTTAGTTTTGGGTAAATGGAAATTGCCAATAGCGGGGGAAAACCGTACCTGTTTATTCTTTTATAAATCAGAAAGGTTTATTTATATGTCCAGAGAAATCGTGTAGTGGAAAAAAAATATTAGAACATGTCCAATTCCAATTTCCTCATTCGTAGTGAGGGTAAATCAAACTAAAACTTAATACCATGAAGGAATTTATGATGCTTTTTAGAAGTGAACCAAAAATGTGGTCAGAGCTCTCTCCAGAGCAAATGCAATCCAATATGAAAAAGTGGCAAGATTGGATTGGTGGGATTGCTGCCCAAGGAAAGTTTGTAAGTACTAGTCGCTTAGGATTTAATGGAAAAACGGTAAAGCCTGATAACACTGTTACTGATGGACCTTACGCTGAATTAAAAGAGATAGTGGGAGGGAATATGGTGGTAAAAGCGGAAAATATTGATGAAGTTGTCGAAATGGCGAAAGGTTGTCCTTCCTTAGAGATTGGTGGTCATGTTGAAGTTAGGGATACCATGGAAGTTACCCTTTAATTTGAATCAACCCTTAAATAGGACTTACGTACTAACCCTGCCCTTGAAATTACGTGGTTAATCGGTATGTTGAATTTTATACCCAAATGCGTAAGTCCTGATTTTACAGTTTAGATTTTAAATTTCACTACGATGGACAGTATATTTAAAGACACGACAATTAGTTGTTTTATAGAAAGAATCAATAAAATAAGTGAAAGTTCAATTGCTGAATGGGGTAAAATGAACCCTTATCAAATGTTGAAGCATTGCACAGAAAGTGAAAAAGTAAACCTTGGGGAATTGAAGCTGAAAAGATTATTTATAGGGAGATTATTTGGTAGGGTAGCATTGCAGTCCATTATTAAAGATGGAGCTAAGGAAAAGAAAAACTCGCCCACCCATCCAGCTTTGGTCATTTCTGAAACAGGCGATGTAGAACAGCAGAAAGTGGCATTGATCAACCAACTTAAAAAGTATTCTAAAGCGAATCAAAGCGCCTTTGCTAGCCGGATACATCCTTTTTTTGGGAAAATGTCAATTAATGAGTGGGACATGCTTATTTGCAAGCACCTTGACCATCATTTACGACAGTTTGGGGTTTGATAAGTCTTATTAATTATAATTTGAGCAAGGAGTATAGAAAATATGCTAAGTAAAAATGTATGAATCATACAGAGTTGATTCCTAATTTATTCAAATCGGAGTACAGAAAAATCGTTTCTGTACTCTGTAAATTATTTGGTACAGTCCATATTGAGATTGCAGAAGATATCACGAATGATACTTTTTTATTGGCATCGGAGACGTGGGGATTGAAAGGTATTCCAGCTAACCCTAAAGCTTGGCTTTATTTGGTTGCAAAAAATAAGACGAAAGATTATCTCCGAAGAAATAAGCTTTTTACCCATAAAATCAAAGAGGAAATAAGGGATGCTTCTTCTGATTTCTATGAACCAGAAATTGACTTATCTGACAGAAATATCAAAGACAGTCAGTTGCAAATGATTTTCGCTATCTGCACTCCGTTAATTTCCAAAGAAACACAGGTGGGCTTAGCTTTACGAATCTTGTGTGGTTTCGGTATCGAAGAAATCTCCCAAGCTTTTCTCACCAACAAAGAAACGATCAATAAAAGGTTGTTTCGAGGCAAGGAAAAATTGCGGATAGCCAACCTGAAAATTGAATTTCCTGACCAAGAAAGCATAGACGAACGCTTGGAAAATGTGCTGACTACCATTTACTTGTTATTCAATGAAGGGTACTATTCTTCCACTCAACATAAAATACTGAGAAAAGAGCTTTGTATGGAAGCGATGAGGCTTACCGCTCTTTTATTGGAGAATGAACTGACCAACAAGCCTAACGTAAACGCTTTGATGTCATTGATGTGTTTCCATGCATCGAGGTTTGAAGCAAGGGTTTCAGAATGTGGTGATTACTTACTGTATGCCGAACAAGATCGGGATAAATGGAATAGTGAGTTAGTGCTAAAAGGAGAGTACTTTCTAAATGAGTCTGCTACGGGAGATCGGTTGACAAAATACCATTTGGAAGCGGCGATCGCTTTTTGGCATACCGAGGAGGAGGGGGAAACCAGCGAAAAGTGGGAAAATATACTTCAATTATACAATCATTTGCTCCAACTAGAATATTCGCCTATTGCAGCACTGAACCGAACCTATGCACTGGCAATGGCCAATGGAAAACAAGAAGCCATTGAAGAGGCATTGAAGATAAACTTGGTTGGAAACCATCTTTACCATTCTTTATTGGCTGCACTGTACGAAGGGGTTGATTCAAAAAAGCAATTGGCGCAATTACAATTAGCTATTGGCTGTGCTAAAATGGAAAATGACCAAAAGGTTATCCTTTCGAAAATTGAGAAAATAAGTGGGTAATAAGCAATCCTTTTTTAAGAAGGTCACGGTTACGTTCGCTAACGTGAGATGAAGAGCCTATGAAGTACATAAAAAAGGAACATAGAAACTATTAATAGACAGTGTCTCCGAACATGGGAAACACATATTGGCTCAGTAAACGGATAGCCAAATCCTCGTTTATGAACCTGAAAATGCTAAAATAACAAGCAGATAGGATTGATACATTATAGTCAATCTTTTTTCTTTTTCAAAAACTCAGCAGGAACAGCATCGGTAAGCCAAACCCCGTTTGCCGAGAGGAAAAACTGATGCCCTGCCTTAGTCATTTCCCCAGCCAACACTTCTAGCACCACGGGCTTTCCGTGCCTGCTACCTACTTGAACAGCGGTTTCCACATCTTTGCTCAAATGCACATGTTGCCTGTTCCTTTTCTCCAACCCTTTTCCCAAAATGCTGGCAACGTTCTTTTCGGCAGTGCCATGGAATAGGATAGTGGGCGGTTCTATTGGTTCAAATTCTAGATCCACATCTATAGAATGCCCTTGGCTTGCTCTAATCTTTGTTTTGCTTTCATCAAAAGCATAGCGCTTTTTATTGTTGGTTTCAACTATCTTCTCTAGGGTTTCTTGATCGAGTTTTCTTCCCGATGCGCTCACCTTGGTAAGTAACTCATCCACATCTGCCCAGCCGTTTTCATCTAGGCTGATGCTAATTGCCTCAGGCTTGTGGCGTAGCACAAGGCTCAAGAATTTGCCGAGCCGTTTTAGTCTTTTTTCTTCTTCTGTCATTGGTTCGTGTTTTTATTTGTTGCAAAAATAAGGTTTGGTGTATAAAAGGTTGGGAAAAAGGACTACTCTAGTTTCAAGATCAACTTTTTGATGTAGTTCTCATTTTTCTGAATGTCTTCAACTGTACCTTGGAAAGTAGAAACCTTGCTGATATTTGGGAACTTGATCGCCTTTCTGGCTAAAGAGACGGAAGCCATCAAATTGAAATAATTGAAGGCAAGGATAAAGGTTTGG
Source organism: Flammeovirgaceae bacterium SG7u.111 (assembly GCA_034044135.1). Lineage (NCBI taxonomy): Bacteria > Pseudomonadati > Bacteroidota > Cytophagia > Cytophagales > Flammeovirgaceae > Flammeovirgaceae bacterium SG7u.111. Next base: position 1,921,212 of record CP139021.1, read on the forward strand.
ATAGGGTCGGTACTGACTTTTTTCATCCCAATTTTTGCAGCTGTTTTTTCATTGATGATGTAACTCGTTCCTTTTAGGATTACCCCTTTTTCCTCTTGTTGGATGAGCTGAAGCAAGCCTTTTAGATATTCTGCCATGATGAGCTTTGTTCGTTCTTGCCCACTCAGCTCTTTGTCCAGCACAAAGTAATAATCGAACAAAGTTCCACCATGAATGGTGACACTCCCTTTCTTTTTCCTTTCGGATAAAAGGAAGAGGGAATGATAGGTCAAACTTCCTTTTTCTACCAAAGCAGGAATATCAAAAAATGGGGCTACTAGAGATAAATTGATAGCAATTGCGAGAAAAACCAAGGGTAAAAGGTGTAAGTCGATTAGGAAAAGCACTAGCCCAAAGAGGGTAATTCCCAACAAGCTAAAAAGCCCAAGCTTTACCTGAAACAGCGTTTGCTGTTTCTTTGGCATCGAATAAAATTTGTTCATTGTGTCAGTCTGGAGTCACGATGTCGCTCGCAGCGACGTCGTGACTGGTTAATGAAGTGCTTTCTACAACTCCCTAATCTCAATATCCTTAAACCGTATAAAATTAACCGAGTTTTTGTGGAGCTGGATGGCGATATGCCCTTTGCTGCCGACTTTGTGCTTTTTGTGCCCTTTGTCGTCGAGTACGCCAGTGCCGTCGTAGTCCGATACTTTTACATTGTTTACGTAAGTAGTGATCTGGTTTCCTTTACAAATGATGGTCATGTCGTTCCAGCCTGTTCCTTGGTCAGCCCAGTTGTACACCACCTTTTTGGGAGCATATTTTTCCTTGTCTATGTTCCAATCGGGTAGGCTAGGGTTTATCCAACGCTTCGCAGTTCTTGTCTCGTCATAGATGAAACCATTGCGCCAAGGGTTGTTCGGTTCTATGTCTACCTGTGGACCATCTAGCCAGCCTTTTACTCCTTTTTCCACCTCTGCTTTTTCATCGAACCTACTGCGGACTTGCACACCGCTGTTGCCTTTGTGGTCTCGGGTGGCTTGGAATTTCAACCTTAGTTCAAAGTCGGAAAACTCTTCATCAGAATACAACCACATGTAGTTGTGATCTTTTTTGCCTTTCGTATCGCACAAGATTGTTCCATTTTCTACTCTCCAATATCCCTTTCCCTTATCGGCATCGGTGCATTTTACTTCCCATCCGCTCAAATCTTTTCCGTTGAAAAGGGGTTTCCAGTCGTGCTTAGCCGAAAATACTTCTAAGGTATTGAGGTTGCCCCCTCCCTTGTTGGGGCTTCCGGCAGCTATATAGATATCATTTTTGTAGAGGATTGCTCCTGAGCCATGTCGGCCGGTGGTCATGGGGGCGAGTTGCTCCCATTTGCCTGTTTCCAAATCCATTGCTTGGGTGAGGTTATACGCTGAAGCGTAGTTTCCTTCTCCGCCCATGTACAAGATTTTGCCTTCAAACTCCATCAAGCCACCAGCAGCAGTGGGAACGGGAAGGGTTTCTTCTAGGGTTATCCATGTTCCCGCTTCAAAATCATAGACATCTACATAGGGCATGGTCGCCCCAAAAAATGCAGTGAAACGCCCTTTGAGATGGAAACTGGAATTCCTTCCACCTACCAAGTACAGCTTGTCACCTACTACTATGGCTGGAAAATGATCGCGGATATGCGGAGCTTTGGTCAATATTTCCCATTCGCCTGTTTTTGGGTCAAATGCATCAAAATTGTTGTTGGTACCGCTGGTATGTCCATAGTCTATTCCGCAGGCAACGTAGATTTTATCTTTGTACACCACCGCACCAGCACCACCTCTTCGGCGAGCTTCGGGTATCTCCACGCTTTTTTCCCATTTATCTGTTTCGGGGTAATAAATCCACACGTTTTCGAGCGGGGTTTCTTTGGGGTATTGTCCAGTCATTGCGCATACTATGTAGATTGCATCGCCATAAACTACGGGCTGGAAATGGTGGAATTCAAATGGCGTTTTCCCCTTTGTTTCCCACATTTTGGTTTCGGGGTCATATACATCTACGGGGTTTACCCCTCTTCCTCCCATTAGGTAAAACTTGCCCTTGTATTCTATAAAAGTATTTTCATGTCGGGCTTTTGGGTTGCCCGAAGTTTCAACAGCCGTCCATCGATATTGGCTGAGGTCAACTTCTTGGGCAAAGGAAATGGTAGTGATTAAAATGAGTGTTAGTGTGGTAAAGAAATGTCGGATACGTCTCATGAGTTATTTAAATTTTCATATTTGGAAATTTGAACCGAAAATTACTCTTTCACACCGAAGAAACCAGACGTAATCAGTCTTTATTTTTCACTACGAGTTCAGGTTTTGTAAAAACTGAAAGTACGTTTGGTAGGCTAGACTTCAATTTTATAGAGTTAAGAGTTTTTCTACTCTAGCCGATTGTTTTTCGGTAAAAACTTTATCTCCACCAAACAAATAAATACACAATATTTTTATTTAGAAACAAACCCAATATGGGTTTCATACTTGTAGTAATCTTCAGGTTTAAAGATTACAACGCTGTAGGTGTTGCACAAAGAGTACTTAACATTGATCTATGCAACCCCGTTAGGGGTTGTTTTTTTAGCTTAAACCATTTTGCTACAATTATTGGAATCCCTACGGGATTCTTTTCAAAAAAACAGTCGGCTAGAGAAGAACTTTTCCATAGAGCAAAAAAAAGCTCTTGGCCTAAACCAAGAGCTTTCCATATTTCAGTAATACTGACCGTTTTAGTTCAGTATGAATTTTTGAATGAGAATTTTATTTCCAGCAGCTATTTTTGCGAAGTACATTCCTCTGTTATAAGAAGTTAAATCGAGTTGGATAGTACCTGAGCTTAGCTGAGGCCTAGTAAGAACCTCTTCACCTGCTATGTTGAATATACTGAGTTGGGTAGTTTGCTTGGCATCTATCGCATTCAATTGAATATTTACGATACCTTGGCTCACATTCGGATAAACCTCCAGCGATGGCTCTCCAATAGCTTCGTTATCAGTTATCAATAATCCGTTAGCCTGCCTAGCATTGGCCACGGCACTTGCCTCGTCTATCACTTCAAGTTCAAACTCGGTTTTTTCACCTGCAAAACCGAACCAGCCTTTGCCCACATATACGGTCGACGTGAGTTTGTATGATCCTGTACGGTTAAACAAGTACGTATATTTGTTGCGGTTCCAAGATTGGGCAAGCGTATAAGGCGCTTGTGTATCAATAGAGGACACGTACATTTTTCCTGAAAGGATAGTCACCACTCTCGATGCATTTGGCGTGTTTATTTCCGCTCTTATGTCGATATTTTTAGTTGGTAGTTCCGCAAGGTTAAGTGTATCTCCCAAGATACCAATATCTTCTCCGGTATCGCCATTCACTATTACATATTGCTCCACTTTTGCAGAATTAACAACGGTAAAGTCAATGGAAAGCTCAATGCCTTTCAAATGGTTCCTACGGCCTTTTGCCTTGGTATAAGGCGTTGCAGTTAGGTTGTATTCCCCAACCCATGGAAGCCATTTGTCATTTCTGATTAAGGCATAAGGCGCTTTAGTATCGTATGAGCCTGCATAGGTCGCTCCCTTTAGTGAGAGGTTCACACTTTTTATTTCTCCAGTTCCATTCGATGTTTCTGCTATGATGTTTATTGGGTTTTCCAACATAGCCAAGTCAATTTGATCTCCGTCTTCTAGTTTGGTAAGCATTTCACCGGTTTTTGCATCTATTACAGTAAAGCTTGTTACCGTAGGTACATCTAGTGTGCTGGCAATAGCCTCTGTTGCTACAAGTAACCCAAAACCTGTATCGAAGTCAAACTTGGCATCTGTGCCAGCGGGAGGTGTCTTTGTAAGAGGATTGGTAGGTGCGATGTCTATTGCTGTGGAAGTCATTGCCTCTTCTATTTCATCTGGAGTAAGATCCATCCCGTTTGCTTCGAGCATCAATGCGGCTACCGCAGCAGCATGAGGGGCAGATGCCGATGTGCCAAAGAAGTTAGGGAAACCATCGCCTTCGTAATCAAAACCGAAGAAGGTAGTATTTGTACCTTGAACAGCTGAAATTTCAGGCTTCAATCTTAATTCGTTTATTGGGTTTCCTTGGATATCAAAGAAGGTTGGAACACCTCCTGATGAAGAGAATACTTCTCTCAGTGGAGGGTTTACGCCAAATTCTGGAGTTCTATCGTACCTAACTGCACCTACTGAAATTGCTCCGTTTGCATTGGCGTGCCCATAAGAAGTACTGCTTCTACCTACGTATTCGGTAACGAGGTTGTCAGCATAGCTCACATATTTGATCATTTCAGGGTTTGGAGTGCCGTCAGGTACTTTACCAATAGCCAAGTAAGCTGTAACAGCTCCACCAGCAGAGATACCTAAAAGTTCAAATGGATCTGCTCCTACGTTAAAGTCTAACCCTGAAAGGTTGAAAAAGACAGCGCCAGTATCTTCGGCCAATACCAAGAAGAAATCAAGATCGGAAGTAGCGCCTGGGCAACCTGCACAAACAGATGCAGCTGGCTCAGCCCATTGTAATGCAAGCGTGAGTGAACCACCAGTTGCTGGGAATTGGATTTCTTGGAATATATCTACACCTGGTCCTTCGTCAAAATCGTGCATGATATAGTCCCCTAAGGAAAAACCTGAAAATGCGTCAGCAAGTTCGTACGTTCCGCCATCTCTGAAAGGAGCTTCATAAGAAGCATCTAATTGGTTTCCTGCCGAAGAAAAGTAACTTACACCCGCATCTTTAACTATATCTGTTGCTTGCCCGATAATGCCATCTTGGAACATGGGTTCGGCAAAGTAGATAATGTCATCAACAATTACATCGCAATCGTTTTGGGCTAATTCGATGATGCCATTGGCGAAATCCGCAGTACCCAAAAATGCTGTATGGAAAGCAAGTTCTGAGCCTGGGGCAACGTCGTGCACTAGTTCAGCCATAGCACGCCCTTCGTCTGAACCTCCACTAGGTAGGTCTTCGAGTACCTGTACCTCGGTGGTGAAGCCATTAGGGTTGGCTGCGCCAGGTAGGTCACCAGAAACAATGGTTGCATCTGCTCCAAGAAGGTTGTCATAGCTATCGGAAATGATACCTATTTTCACACCAGCTCCATTTACATTGAAAAGGCTTTTTGCTTCATCGGATAGTTGCGCCTCATCTGCTTGACTTGTGGTCAAACCTACGTTTTTGTGAGGTTTGAAAGCCGCTTTCAAGAACTTCAAAGAACTAACTTGTTCCATTTCGGCAATGGACGAGAGTGGCATAAGTCCACTTACCACTCCTCCAAAAGAAGAAAGTTTTTTGCATCCTTTGGCGCTAAGCTCACCCATCAGCTCATTTGCTGATGTGGCAACTATTGCATCGAATACAACATACCCATCGTACACCTGAACCATATCGGAAAGACCTGATTGGAAAATATCGGTAGGCTTTGTCGACTTTCTGAGGCTTTTAGAAGAGGGCGCAATTGTATTGCTCAATTGAGCAGACTGGTTTTCACTTGCCAGATCTAATAATGCCTTACTAACTTTTGAGTTATTTGGAGCTTTTTGTGCATTAGCCAAGTGAAAACAACCCACTTGGAAAACCAGTACTAATAGTACAGTTAAGAGTTTTTTGTCTAGTCTCAGTGCTTTCATAAAATGAATGTTTAAATAGTTGTATATAATGTTTATTTATCTTCAAGTAAAGTGGTTTCTTCCTGCTTTTTCTATGGTAAAAAAAGCGGGAAATAGGTTTGATAAAAGTCTTTATCCTAAAATCAAATGATTGGATAAACGGGTCGCGATTGAAGTGACGAGTTGGAAGTTAAAATAAACCCTATAGTTCAGGGGTCTTTGCTGGTTGTATTTGTGATGATAATGTATTCAAATACTATTGGTAGTCAAAGGAATTTGTAGGTGAACAATCTATCAAGGTTGATAGGTCGTTAGTAGTTTTATGCTTAACTACTTTAAAAGTGATGTCTAAATATAGGTTGATTTATTGAAAATACTACTATTCTTAATCGTTTTTTACTGAGCAGTGACTTATCCGTAGAACATTATATAAAATAAATCCTGTCTTAGGATAAGAAAATGAATATGGACTGAATATCATTTGGGGCAAAAAAAAGCTCCATAGCCTTTTGGGTAAGACTATGGAGCAACAAATGATATTCTAAACTATATTCTATTTCAAATTTTCCTCAAAAAATGCAACGGTTCTTTCCCACGCCAATTTGGCTGCGGGCTTGTCGTACCTAGGCGTAGTATCGTTGTGGAAGCCGTGGTTCACATCAGGGTACATGTACTGGGTGTAGGTTTTATTATTGGCTTTCAACGCTTCTTCGTAAGCTGGCCAGCCTGCGTTCACACGTTTGTCCAACCCTGCATTTTGAACGAGTAGAGGGGCTTTTATAGCTTTTACTTCTTCGGCAGAAGGTTGGCTTCCGTAAAATGGAACTGAAGCTCCTAGGTCGGGTAATTTTACCGCCATCATGTTAGAAACCCAGCCACCAAAGCAGAAACCTACCACACCCACTTTGCCAGTACATTCTGGATGGTTTTTGAGGTATTCGAAAGCTGCGATGAAGTCTTCCAGCATTTCATTTCTATCGCGTGTTCGCTGCATAGTTCTGCCTTCGTCATCGGTTCCGGGGTAGCCGCCTAGCGGTGAAAGCGCATCGGGGGAAACAGAGACGAAACCTGCTAGTGCAGCTCTGCGACCTACATCGGCTATGTGTGGGTTTAGTCCTCGATTTTCGTGGACTACTACTATTCCAGGTAGTTTTCCTTTCGCATCTACGGGGCGGGAAAGCTGAGCTTTTATCGAACCGCCACCCTTGGGCGAATCGTAATTGATAAACTCAGTTTTTAGCCTTGGGTCATCTTCCTTTACCTGAATGTTATCTTGGTAATTGGGCATAATAAAGCTGAGGAGGGCAGGAACGGTGAGGCTTCCTACGGCATAAGTCGATAGCTTTTCAAGAAATACCCTTCTATCAATTCTGTTGTGTGCATAATCATCGTACAGGTCAAATACTTCCTGCTTGATGTCTTCTTTTTTTATCTTCTCCATTGATTTATAATTAGTAATGTTGGTAAAATATATTGAGTGAATCTTGTTGCCTGTCGAAAACAGAGGAGTGTCGAAGTTAAAAGCGAGTTATGCGAATTATCAGAGTTGTCCCCTTTTGTGGTCTTTTGGATTACAACAGAAGGGGTTGTTCTTAAACGAAAATAATAATAAGGGCAAATGCAAGTCCTGCAAGTGTAAAATACACACCTTTCTTAAATACCGATGATTTGGGCGTAAACATCCAGAAAGAGGAAATTACGAAAAATAACAAGGAAAGCCCAAAGAAGATGTTCAAGAAGAAAAGAGGGCGGTCGGAGTTTGCCTTGTGCAGGTGGACCATCTTGTCTAGCACAAAAGGAAGCTCTTTTTTGGTGTAAGTAGCCTCTCCAGTTTGGGTGTTGAACTCACCTCCTTTAAAGTACATAATTCCCTCCTCGGTTTTAGTCACTTTTAGGTTTTTGATGCCCAGTTCCCTTCCTAACATTTCTGTTTTTGTATCTGCCGGAATCGATTTGGTGTATTGGTTTTCTTGTTTTAAAAAATCTGTGTTTCTAAAGATCAACACAATTCCGCTAAGGGCATAAACAGCCATTATTCCTGCTAAAAAAAAGCCTAAGTAGCGGTGGTAAATTCTCATTTTTTTGTTCATACTCTTTGAAAGATTAATTTTTTTTTGAAAATGAAATTGTTCAAAACTGTTTCTTCGTGCTGCACATGGCTGGTTTGGTCTTATACTCCGTCACTTTTCTTGTAAATAAAACCTTTGAACAACTCCAGTGCTAAAAAGCCCATTGGGCATAAGTTATTTATTAGACATTGAACTGCGAAAATTAATCAATGAACAACTGGAAATATCTAATGAACGGTAGGTTTTTTTGAAAGATGTTCTTGTTTGTCGAATAACTAATAAGGAGAGTGCAGTGAGGTTGGCGTTTTATTCGGCTGTTGTTCATAGGTTTAAAAAGGTTGTTTGCCCTATTTTACAAAACAAAAGAACAGACGGATTAATTATAGCTATTAATATTTAGAGCACAAATTAAACATTGGGTAAATTAAATGAAAAAAGCTTTTAAAAAGGGTATTCAGGCAGGTTTTCTTGCAATTCTACTGGCGGCGGCTTTTGGTAGCTGCCAAAGTTCTACTCAAAATGCTGCGGTTGAAGAGGGAGAAGCAACCAGCCAATGGCCAAAGCCTAACTCTTATGTAAATGGTATTCCTACATATAACAAGTTTGCCGATATCGAGCCCTTGTTCCATATGGAAAATGACACCACTTACATTATCAATTTTTGGGCTACATGGTGCAAGCCATGCGTAGAGGAGCTTCCGCACTTTGAAACATTCAATGCTCGCAATGCAAACAGGAAAGTGAAGGTGATTTTGTGCAGCCTTGATTTTCCCAAGCAGCTCGAAAGCAAGCTAGTGCCTTTTGTGGGAAAGCATCAGCTCAAGTCGTCCGTAGTTGTGTTGCTAGATGGGAAGTTCAATGAATGGATTGATAAAATATCTCCCGAATGGTCGGGGGCAATTCCTGTGACGTATGTTTACCGTCAGGGTAAATCTGCGTTTACAGAATCTACTTTCGAAAGTGTAGAAGAGCTTGAAGAATTCATTAATCTAAATTTAACTAATATCTAAAACTAAGAGTCATGAAAAAGTTACTATTGATTTCGATTTCTCTTGCGTTATTTTCTTTTGTCTATCAGCATGAGCTAGGAACAGGCAATGGTGTGGGTATAGGTGAAAAAGCACCGGATTTCAAACTGAAAAATGTGGATGGGAAAGAGTATTCTTTCGAGAATATTATGGATAGTGAAGGGAAAAAGCCTGAGGGGTACATTGTCATTTTTACATGTAATACCTGTCCTGTAGCGCAGGCTAATGAGCAAAGAATCATTGACTTGCACAAGAAATATGGTGCAAAGGGATACCCTGTAGTGGCTATCCAGCCAAATGACCCGAAGATAAAAGCTGGTGATAGCTTTGAAGAAATGAAAAAGAAGAACTATCCTTTCCTCTACCTTTTTGATGAGGGACAAACTGTGTACCCTCAGTATGGTGCAACCAAGACTCCTGAAGTGTTTATTGTAGATAAAGACTTGAAAGTTCGTTATCACGGGGCAATTGATGATAATGCGCGCGATGCGGATGGTGTAGATGAAAAGTTTGTTGAAAAAGCGATAGGTGCTTTGATGAAAGGAGAAGCGCCAAGCCCAGCAAAAACCAAAGCTATTGGCTGTGGAATAAAAGCCGGTGCTTAATAAGAACGACATTACATTGCAAAAAAATAAAAAGGACGAAGTGGGTTTTCCACTTCGTCCTTTTTTTAGTGGAATAAATTGATTGATGGTTCATAAATAATTGCCTTTTTTTTCATTGATTTGTCATCTAAATTTAATAAATGAAGTTGTAATATTGTTTTTTTTAGCTTATTGAAAATCAGTTTTTTAGGGAAGAGGTAGGGCTGAGGGTAATAATGTGCTGAATTTAGATAGTAGTAAGACGCTGTTTGGGAATTATATTTAAAAATTGTTATTGCTTATTTTGGATGCAGAATAAGGCAAAATAGACAAAGATAGTGGAGCTATCTGCGGAGATTTTAACGAGGGCGGCTAGCCGAAATTATGCGTCAAAAGAAGCAATAAGAATTTTGAAGATGCATTTCAAAACAGCTTCTTAGATAAGAAAAGAAATAAGTTAGCGCTTCAAACTTAACCGATAAAGACTATGATAAAGAAAGAGAAACTGTTAAGTACCTTTGGGTCGCTTTTGCAGCAGGCAATCAAAGCTCAAAAAACTAAACTGGAGAAAAAGGCACTTCCACCAGCCTTGGCACAAGACAAGACGCTCCGCAAATTGCTAGATGATGCTAGGGGGACGGCTTTTGGGAAGCATTACGGGTTTGGGCAACTATTGGAGTCATCGCATCCAGCGAAGCTGTTTCAAGAAAATCTTCCTGTTTTTGATTATAATAAATTGCATGATGAATGGCTTTATAGGAGCATTGCGGGTGAAAAAAATGTGACTTGGCCAGGAAAGGTCAGCCACTTTGCCCTCACTTCGGGCACGTCGGAAGCAAGTAGCAAGCGAGTGCCAGTGACAGGTAGGATGATTGACGCAATGCAAAAGACCAGCAGGAGACAGATATTGACGATGGCCGATATGGACCTGCCGCCTGATTTGTACAATAGAAAAATACTAATGCTCAATGGAAGCTCGAAACTCAACGAAGTCGATGGGCATTTTGAAGGGGACTTGAGCGGGATTTTGGCTAGTAAACTTCCCGTTTGGTTTCATAAGTTTTACAAGCCGGGGAAAAAGATTTCCGATATAAAACAATGGGATGAAAAACTAGATGAAATGGTACTGGCTGCCAAAGATTGGGACATCGGGTTTATCGCTGGGGTTCCGGCTTGGGCGCAGATTCTTCTCACCAAAATAATTGATCATTACCAGCTCGATAATATTCATGAGATCTGGCCTAATTTTTCCATCTTCGTGCATGGCGGGGTGGCTTTTGCCCCGTACAAGAAGAGCTTTGATAAACTGATAGGGAAAAAGGTGATTTACCTTGAAACGTACTTGGCTTCGGAAGGATTTTTTTCTTACCAAGTAGCCCTTGATAGAGAAGACATGAGGCTTGTGACGGATAATGATGTGTTTTATGAGTTTATTCCTTTTAATGAGGAAAACTTTGAGGCGGATGGGCAGCTTGTGGACAACCCTCAAACCTTGCTAATAAATGAGGTGGAAGAAGGGAAAGATTACGCATTGCTGATTTCTACATCGGCAGGGCTTTGGAGGTATATGATAGGGGATACGATAAGGTTTACTTCTGTGAAGGATGCTAATATAGTTATTACGGGGCGGACCAAGCATTTTCTTAGCTTGTGTGGGGAACATTTGTCGGTAGATAATATGAACCATGGGATTATTAAAGTAGCCGAGCATTTCAATACGGAGATTAAAGAATTTACCGTGGTGGGAATGCCTCATGAAGGGCTCTTTGCCCATAAGTGGTATGTTGGCGTGACGGAAGAGATGGACGAAGAGGAAATAAAGCGGGTGTTGGATGAGGCACTGAAAGAACTGAACGATGACTATGCCACTGAGCGTGAGCATGCGCTCCATGAGGTTATGGTGCATACGGTGCCTCTTCAGCTTTTCTACGATTTTTTGGGGAAATTGGGCAAATCAGGTGCTTCGCATAAATTTCCAAGGGTACTCAACAAGGCTTTCCAAGAAAAATGGGAAGCTTTCCTCGACGAGGTTCATGCTATTTAATAGGAGACGAAACAAAAAATGCGGACATTTGGCCGCATTTTTTGTTTCGTGAATTCCAATTGTTTAACCTATGGGCAAATCATAACCCCGCAAGTTGGATCATCTCCTGAAAGGTTTTTAAGTCAACTTGATGGCCCATCCATTCACATGTGATGAGTCTAACATTATCTTTAGTAGAAAAATAGCTAAGGTTCAGGTTGGTAGGAATCACATCATCGTGAGCACCTAGTACCACATAGCTACCTACATCTCTTCTTTCTTCTATATTATGGCTCTGTACCCTTACTGAGCGGAAAGGCATGGCAGGATTGAAAAGGAGCTGGTTTTTGCCCAACAAATGACCAAGCCAGTATCCATAATACCCTCCTACAGATGCGCCTATTATATAATCAATTTCATTTGTTTGTGCATATTCTACCAACACGTCGAACGTATCGACTTGCTTTCTGTAATCAAACTCTAAAGAAAAAACGTCATGACCTTTGTCTCTAAGAATTTCTAGTTCGCTTGAGGTCGGAATATTGTCTAGTCCGTGGATGTACAAGATTCTCATAATACTATTGCTGGTTGTAAGTGTTTGTTCGATAATTTAATTTCACCCCATAAACGCCTACTATTATGTTTCATTTCACTTTTTCTTCTTCGTTATTGTCAAAATCCTTACGTAGGGTTTTATTTATAGTTTGATCATTAAAATTCAAGGTTCACTTCATTTGGGGGATACCCTATATTGAGTAGTCTTCTGCAAGAAAAATGTTCTAAGTTCTGATTATCTTGTGATTAGAAGCTGTTTTCCTTTCAAAATAGTAAATAGTATTATAGATTTACAGTTAATAGTACGAGCCTAGGGCGTTAATTCGCTTTTTGGGCATGTATTATTGTTTTTATAAAAATTAATTTGACACTAGGAACAGAAAGCCCGGCTTTATTAGAGCCGGGCTTTCTTGTTTTGTATGGGATGGGGGATTCACCTACCTATTTTTTTCAATATTTAGGGCATATTAATTCGAAAAAGCCTTAAACCTTATTTGGGTAATATGTTAATGTTAGGCAGACATACTGCTGGGGAGTAGGAAATGGCTTCGGGTTTCGCCGAAAACAATCTCTGGGTTTTAGCCCAAGTTTCTTTAAATAGTTCCGATTGTCTGTATCGCTCTAGCGATTCAGTATCTTGCCAATGGCTGTAAGTAGTGAAACTGCTTTTTTGTGCAGCTTCTTTCCACAGCTCTAGGTGTTGGCAGCCTTCGGTAGCAAGTATTTTATCTTTCACAGTTTCAAAGGTCTTCAAAAACTCTTCAGCTTTCTCTTCTCTAAAATGCATTCTTACAATTCTGATTATCATTTTCTAAGGATTTATATCGATTTTGTGCAACTTTGCGGTCTATTTCAAAAATAAAGGTTTAAAGCCTGTCTAAAGTAAGAAGAAGGTTTAGGTTGGTAAAAAAATAGACAAATGAAGACGTCAGATATTAGGTTTAAAGTAGAGTTAGACGATGATAATGTTCCAGAAAAACTATTCTGGGAAGCTACAAATGGTCCATCGGTAGGTTTGCAGGAAACAAAAGCATTCACTATTTCTATTTGGGACCAGATCCAAAAGGAGACTTTGAGGATAGATTTGTGGGGCAAAGAAATGCCAACGCACGAGATGAAGCGCTTTTATGTAGATACTATTGGCGGGCTGGCAAACAGCTTGCGTTCGGCTACGAGCGATGAATTCATGGCAACAGAAATTGAAAACTTGTGTGAAAAACTGGTTGAATACCTCAAAAAGGAAGGGGAGTCACCTGCGTAAACTATATTTTTTAAACTGATAAGAAGTGTATAACCTATGGGAATCCGTTCAGTCCTGAGTAAACCTTTTGCTGCGTATATAGCAAAGGAACAAAAAAAGTGGTCGATGAACCCTATTGGTTCTCAGCAAAAAGTATTTGATAACCTGATTTCCAAGGCTAAGCATACAGTCTTTGGGCAAGATCATTATTTTGAGAATATCCGCAATTATGATGACTTCCGAAAGAATGTGCCCATCCGAGACTATGAGGATTTAAAGCCTTATGTAGAGCGGGTTACCAAGGGAGAAAGCGATATATTGTGGCCAGGGCAGCCTGCTTATTTTGCCAAAACCTCAGGTACTACTTCGGGCACAAAATACATTCCGCTTACAAAGGATTCCATGCCGAACCATATTAATTCGGCGAGGAATGCATTGCTTTCGTATGTTCACGAAACAGGAAAGTCCCAGTTTTTGGACAAGAAGCTGATTTTCCTTTCGGGAAGCCCCGTTATGTTCGAAACCAACGGTGTGCTTACGGGCAGGCTTTCGGGGATTGTGAACCACCATGTGCCGGGCTATCTCCGCACCAACCAAATGCCCAGCTATGAGACCAACTGCATAGAAGAGTGGGAAGAGAAGTTGGAAAAAATTATAGATGAGACGCTTTCCCAAAATATGTCCCTCATTTCGGGTATTCCTCCTTGGGTGCAGATGTATTTTGATAGGATTCAGGCTAGAACGGGAAAAAAGATCAAAGATGTTTTTCCTGATTTTTCTCTTTTCGTTTATGGTGGAGTGAACTTTGAACCTTATCGAGCCAAACTCTATGAAAGCATTGGGAAAAAGGTCGATTCTATAGAAACGTATCCTGCCTCGGAAGGCTTCATTGCCTACCAAGATTCGCAGGTGGAAGAAGGCTTGCTCATGTTGCTAGATAGCGGGATTTTCTTCGAGTATGTTCCTGCTGACGAGTACTTCAACGATAATCCAACTCGATTGAGCATTGAAGAAGTAGAAGTAGGTAAAAACTATGCGCTCATTATCAATTCGAATGCTGGGCTATGGGGGTACTCGATTGGAGATACGGTAAAGTTCATTTCCAAAGACCCGTACCGTTTGTTAGTGACTGGTCGGATCAAGCATTTTATTTCTGCATTTGGAGAACACGTGATAGGAGAAGAGGTTGAGAAAGCGATGAAACATGCGATGGAGTTGCATCCGGAAGTGAAGATTAAAGAGTTTTCGGTTGCCCCACAAGTCACTCCGGCTGAGGGCTTGCCACACCACGAATGGTTGGTGGCTTTTGAAAACGAACCTAATGATCTCGAAAAATTTACCTTGGCCATAGATAAAAAGCTTTGCGAGTTGAATGTCTATTACGATGATTTGATTGTAGGAAATATATTGAGGACTTTGAAAATAACTTCACTGGCTGAAAATGCTTTCCAAGATTATATGAAGTCGATAGGGAAACTGGGGGGGCAGAATAAAGTGCCAAGGCTGGCGAATGATAGAAAAATAGCGGATGCTATTGTGGAATGGCGGAAGTAGTGGCCACGCTTTTAGAGTTATAACCAAAATGTCCAGCCTTACTGCTAAGGCTGGACATTTTGGTTTATCATGTTTTACTAAAGCTTACTATAATCTATTTGTGAGCATTCATTGCACGTATCCTCAATTTCGGTGAAGAGGAGGTTGTCGTATTGTCTTCCAAAAAACACATTATCACTTTGCAGATATTCAGTTCTGGTCATGCAGGCAATGTACACCCGCACATTTGTGCCTTGAACTATTCCTGAAACGCAACCGAGCCCATAAGACCCCGAACTGTTGCATGAGGATAGGGAAAGGCCGTACATCATGCTGAGGGTCAATAAGATTATTGATACAAACTTTTTCATGGGAGCAAAAATATCAATAATCCTTGAAAGTAGATGAGGAGCTTGATTATTCAGCCAAATAAGCCGATAAAGCTGTTGCTACTACATCTTTTACCTCTACCTTGTTTTCTTCGGCAAGTTTTTTTGTTTTTGCCAACTGCTCTTTTTCCATAGGGAGCAGATACATTTCGTACTCTCCTTTTTTTACTGTCAATGCTTTTTTTGCAGGTTTTTCCTTTACCGGTGTCGCTGTTGCTTCTTTTGCTTTTGGAGCTGCATATTCACCAAAAATATCGTTGGCATCTGATGTAAAACTCTTTTTTGACATGGTTATCTCTATTTTATTTTTTTTCTAAATTAAATTCCTGCTCATGCTTTGGAATGTCTTTCCAAAATCTCTACACATAAGTCTGCGTAATCTTTTGCACCGTAGCTATAGGGTGCGTACCTAAATATATCCATACGCTTGCTCGGTGCTTCAGCTAGTGCGATATTGTCCCGTATTTTTGTTTTGAAAAGCTCGTTGGGGAATTGTTGTTCCAGCACTTCCACTACATTTCTGTTCAACACTTTTCTGCTGTCAAATCTTGTAGCAAATACTCCGGTCACTTTTAGCTGGGGATTGAGGCGCTTGGTTATTTTTTCCAAAGATTCGGTTAGTGAAGCCAACCCTTCTAAGGAAAGAAACTCGGATTGCACGGGCACAAATACTTCCGTAGAAGCCAAAAGTGCGCTCATAGTGAGAATGCTTAGCGATGGCGGACAGTCGATATATACATAATCGTAAGTGCCATCAAGCTTTTCCAATTGCTCCTTTAAGATAAAATGATCTCCTTGAGCTGGGTCTAGCTGGGTTTCGGCTTTGCTTAGTTTCAAAGTAGCTGGGGCAAGGTCGAGGTTTTCCGAAATAGATACAATTGGAATATCCGTCTCTTCTGTCAGGGACTCGTAGATGGTCTTTTCGGGCTCTCTTACACCTAATGATTTACTAAGGTTAGCCTGTGGATCGAGGTCGACTAGCAATACTTTTTTACCGCCAAGGGCTATTCCAGCTCCTATATTTACGGTTGATGTAGTTTTGCCTATTCCTCCTTTATTATTTGCTATGGAAATGATTCTCATCTTATATCAAGTGATTTTTGAATTCAAAAAGTCAATTGGGCTTCAGTTTCCGATTAACGCCGTTACTGGCAAATCATTTTCCTGTTTTTAGACTAAATGAGGCTTATTAGCAAGAAAAATGTAACGCTATTGTATATTCTGCGTATTTGTAGAGCATGTAATAAGTATTAGATTCCGTATGATTTTTCTTTTTATAATTAGGCTTTAAAAAAAAATAGTGGTAATTCTTCTACCTAAAGCAAAATGTACAAACCCAATTTTTTTAGTATAATGCAAAGAAAAAGGAATAGAATCTATTTTATCATTCGTACATAACAGAAAGAAGTTTCCCCATTTCATATATTTCTCTACACTGATTCTGCATAAAATAAATCATTCGAAACATGAGAATTTCACTGATCTTTTTACTTGGATTATTATCCTTTAACCTTGTTTTTGCCCAAGAGTACACAACTGGGCTAAACTTTGACGATGAGGAATATGCGAAGATCCCCCGAAAAGCTCCACTTACCCGTGGGCTTTATGTGGAGGCGATGCCAACTGCTATTTCATTAAAAAAATACTGTCCAACTCCCATGAGTCAAGGAAGTTATGGCACTTGTGTGGGTTGGTCTACCAACTGGGCAGCGCGAACCATAGTAGAAGCAATACGCAACAATTGGAATAGTAGGGATCAAATCTCTCAAAATACGTTCTCGCCAGGGTACGTTTATCAGCAAATAAAGGATAGAAATGATGTGAACTGTTCGTTTGGGACAAGTATCCATGATGCGCTCAACTACATGAAGTTCAACGGTTCGGTGCATTATTCGGACTTCGACCAAAGTTGTGCTTCTGAAGTGCCCATGCATTTGAAGGAGAAAGAAAAAGCCTTTAAGATAAAAGACTTTGCTAGGATTTTCAGTATAGACCAAAGTAGCAACTTTAAAATTCAAGCGACTAAAAAAGGGCTTTCAGAAAACTATCCTATAATTATAGGAATGAAATGCCCTCCCTCTTTTTTCAAAGCGAAAGGAGCTTGGCAACCCGAAGAAGATCCGAAAGGTAGTTTTGGAGGACATGCCATGTGTGTGATTGGTTACGATGACAGCAAGTATGGCGGTGCTTTTGAAATTATGAACAGTTGGGGTACAGGCTGGGGTAATGAAGGTTTTATTTGGGTGAAGTATGAAGACTTTGCTAATTTTACCAAGTATGCTTATGAGCTGATCCACGACCCTGGTACGTACAGGCCACCTACACCTGTTGTAGTTGCCAAACCAGATCTTTCCGGCGAGCTCAAGCTGGTGACCGACAGAGGAAAAGCAATGACGGCTTCGCTGAGAGGTGACGAGTACAAGATGAACCAAGCTTATCAGTCGGGAACTAGTTTCCGTATTTTCATCTCAAACAATGAGCCTGCTTATGTGTATGCCATCGGTACGGACAATACAGAAGAAATTTTTCAGCTTTTTCCATATGCCCCAGATATTAGTGCCTCGCTTAACTATAGCCAAAATGATGTTGCTTTGCCGAGTGAAGATCATTATATCACAATGGATAATACTACCGGCACAGATTATATTTGTGTGTTGTACAGCAAAGATGAATTGGATATAGAAGCAATCAAACGAAAAATTGCGTATACTTCTGGCGACTTTAAGGGAAGGGTAGAGTCAGTTTTGGGCGATATGTTGGTAACGGATAATAATATTACCTTTAGTGGGAATGAAATTGGTTTTAAGGCATTCAGTAAAGGAAGAAGCATTGTAGCGTTAATTGTTGCTACGGATCATATATAGTACAAACCATATTGTTAATCTTATGGCTAATCAAGCCCTGCCGATGTTGGCAGGGCTTTTTTTATAGAATGTTGAAAGGATAGAAAAGGCTGTTTTTAATAGCTGTGGAGGTATTTGAAGAGTGGGGTAGTGTAGTTTTTATTTTTTTGAAAATGTTCCACTTTATTACACCCCAATTTGGAGGAAATAGCGTTTAGTCATTAAGATTGAAAACTGAAATTTTAGCATTATGACTTTCGAAGAATACACCCCTTCTCCAGAGAAGCTTAAGGAGCGTGTAAGAATCAACACCAGAAAAATCAATAAGATTTTTTATTATACAATGCCTCTTGGGATGTTGATCAGTTTGGTGTTGGCTACCATTTATGGCAACTTCGAATTTGCTATTTGGTCTTCGGCAAGTGTTTTACTAACATTTTACGGTGCTAAGTTTTTTACGAGAAAGCACCCTGTTTTCCATAAGTATTTGACGGCTATTGTATTGGCTTTATTTTCTCTACAATATATTTTCCAGTCGGGAAATGGACCCAATGTGCTGTTGACTTTTTTAGTATTCAATACTGTTCTTATTCTTTACAATAACTGGAGAGTATTAGGGGTTTCGATGCTTTCAGGAACTGTTGTTTCAATTTTTGGAATGATGAGTAACCTAGGCTACAAATACTGGGGGTTGCCAGAAATAATTCAAGATACAGGTAGTACAGGCATTGAACAAGGGGTTGAATTAGCCAATATTGGACTGTCTATCATTCATTTTACCCTTTGTGTGCTTGTTAGTAACTATTTCAAAAAGGAGTCTTATCAGAATATTAAATATGTTCTATACCTTGAGGAACAGTTGAATATTGAGGAAAATACGAAGTTGGCAAATGATATAGCTAAGGGAGTGTTGGATGGTGAGTATAAACTGAACGAGCACGATATGCTTGGTGAGGCTTTGGTAGAGATGAGGGAAAACTTAAAAGGGTTACAAAGCCAAGATGAAATTTTGAGGTGGCAAAATAAAGGTAGGGCACATCTGAATGAGGTGCTGATCAATAGCAATAACATCAATGACCTTTCAGAGCAGCTGATTTTGAATTTGGTGAACTACATGGGGGTATATCAAGGAGGTTTTTATGTGCTTGAAAAAGATGAAGAAGGAGCTGAAATCCTTGTGCTAAATGCCCATTATGCCTACGATGTTCCCGATAGTGTTTCCCTGAAGTATTATGTAGGAGAAGGGTTGGTAGGAGAGGCCGCAAAGGGGAAAAAGACAATTTTGATTGATAATGTACCTAGCAATTATTCCAATATTGTATCGGGATTGGGTAGTGCCCTTCCAGAAAATATATTACTTGTTCCCTTAGTTTTTAGGGATAATGTAGCTGGGGTAGTTGAAATAGCATCGTTTAAGCAATTTAAGCCACATGAGGTCGAATTTGTTGAGGGGCTGGCAGAAAGTATAGCCGTGACCATAAACTCTGCCAATTCAAAAGATGAGACTTCTCGAATATTGATGGAGGCGCAGCAGATGAACGAAGAGATGAAAAACCAAGAAGAGGCGATGCGTTTGAATATGGAGATGATGGCGGAGGGGCAAGAGGAGATTGAGAGGCTCAATGCTCAGATGTCGAGTACTATGCAGGCGATAGATTCAAGTTTTGCAACTATAGAATATAGTACAGAAGAAGGGAAAATTCTCAGTTGTAATGAACGGTTTGAGGAGATATTTGGCTACTCGGAGCGAGAGCTTCAAAAAGAAACATATGAGTTGTTTGCCTTAGAAGGTGATAAAAATACCGAAGATTATAAGCAGTTTTGGAAAGAAGTATTGGAGGGAGCTACTAAATCTGTAACGGTAAATCGTTTATCGAAAAATGGGCAAGTAGTACAACTTAGGGGTCACTACTCACCCATTTACGATATGAATGGTGAATTGGAAAAGGTGATGAATATTTGCTACGACCTTTCCTCTGATAACGTTTAGGCTTTTCTGTAAAGTAGCGAAGCATCGCCATAGCTCAAAAAGCGGTAGTTGTGGTTCAGTGCTTCGCTGTAAATTTTCCGCCAGTCTTCTCCTACAAATGCAGCAATGAGAAGTATTAGGGTACTTTTAGGCAAATGGTAGTTTGTGATAAGCTTATCGCAAACTTTGAAGTCGTAGCCAGGGAAGATGAATATTTCCGTTTCCCCATAAATTTCTTCTACTCCTTCTTTTTTCATTTTATTCAGAATTGCTTGAACGGCTTCTTCCAAACTGGGAAGCTGTTTTTCTTGGTAAGGGGCAAGTTTTTCAATGAAAAATTCGCTGTCCATCCCTTCTCTAAGCAGTTTTTCACCATACCAGTAAATACTTTCCAAGGTTCGAAGTGAGGTGGTACCTACTGCGGTCACTTGCCTTTTTTCCAAAATAGTTTCCAAGTTTTTCTTGCTTACCAACACCTGCTCTTTGTGCATTTTGTGTTTGCTGACTTGCTCATCCGAAACGGGCTGAAACGTTCCTGCACTCACATGGAGGGTTAGGGCTTCTTCTAGCACGCCATTGACTTTTAGCTCATCTAGCAACTCTGTAGTAAAATGCAAGCCGGCAGTAGGTGCTGCAACTGCTCCTTCACGCTCGCTGTACACCGTTTGGTAATCATCGGTATCGCTGAGCTCTGAGGCTCTTTTGAGGTAGGGTGGGAGCGGGATATTTCCAGCCTCTTGTACCACATCTACAAAATTGAGTTGGGCATCGTTCCACTGGAGTTTTACCAATAAATTATCCCTGTCTTCCACTGTAGCGGAGAGGGTTATCTCTTTGCCTTCTATAACCAACTTACGTTGTAAACTACCTTCCTTCCACCGTTTTAGGTTGCCAATTTTACAAGCCCAAATTGCTTCGTTTTTAACCAGCATTGCCTCTTGAATTACAGGAGTGGGTGCTACCGGATGTAGCAAAAAAACTTCTATGGTAGCACCTGTAGGCTTTTGGAAATAGAGCCTTGCGGGAAGTACTTTGGTGTTATTGAAGCATAAAGTGTCATTTTTACCCAGATGGTTACGGATATCGTGGAAAAGTTCATGGCTGATGTTACCATCTTTATATACCAGCATTTTTGCCTTGTCCCGCTCTTTGAGGGGGAACTTTGCAATATGCTTTTCTGGTAATTGGTAATTGAAATCGCTTATTTTTATTTTTTCTAGTTCTGAAATTGAAATCATTGTTTTAAAGACTTTTTCTCTAGTTAGGTGCTATCTTTGCCGAAAATTCACCCATTTTTTGAGCAAACACTTACATTAAAATCAGATGTACAAACTTGTCAGACCCCTTTTGTTTACAGTCGATCCTGAAACTATTCACGAACGCATAGTAAAATTTTTGAAAACAGGAATGAAGCTTCCTTTGGCTTCTTCTATCAGCCAAGGCTTGTACAATACAAGTGACCCTATTTTGGAAAAGGAAGTGTTCGGAATCAAGTTCCCTTCTCCTGTTGGGCTTGCCGCTGGTTTCGACAAGGATGCAAAGTTAGTGGATGAACTGGCAAATTTAGGGTTTGGCTTCATAGAAATTGGTACGGTAACCCCGAAAGGGCAAGGGGGAAACCCAAAACCAAGGTTATTCAGACTTCCTGCCGACAGTGGGCTCATCAACAGGATGGGGTTTAATAATGGAGGTGTGGAAGAAGCATTGGAGCGTTTGAAGAAACGGAAGTCAAAGGTAATAGTAGGAGGGAATATTGGGAAAAACAAAGTGACCCCTAACGAAAATGCCGTTGATGATTACATTATCTGCTTCAATAAACTATTCGATTTTGTCGATTATTTTACTGTAAATGTAAGCTCTCCCAATACTCCTAACTTGAGGGAGTTGCAGGATAAAGAACCGCTCACCAACTTGCTCAATACACTTCAAGAAGAGAACAATAAGAGAGAAAACCCAAAGCCAATCTTGTTGAAAATTGCTCCAGATTTGACCAATAGCCAACTGGACGATATTGTTGAAATAGCAGAGACTACAAAAATTAGTGGGGTGATAGCTACTAACACTACTATTGACCGAAGTAAACTCACTACTCCGGCTGAGGAGGTGGAAGCGATAGGAAATGGAGGGTTAAGTGGTAAACCGTTGACGAAGCGCTCAACAGAAGTCATTGCTTACCTGTACAAAAAATCGGGTAAGAAATTGAAAATTATAGGGGTAGGGGGGATTCACACTCCCGAAGATGCGATAGAAAAACTAGAAGCAGGGGCTAGTTTGATTCAGGTTTATACAGGGTTTATTTATGAAGGACCTGGTTTTGTGAAAGCGTTAAATAAGGGAATAGCAAAATACCTGCGTTCCAAATAACTTGGGAGGGTTTTCACAAAAAAGGGTGGGTTTCTATTGAAACCCACCCTTTTTTGTGAAAATATAGAACCTTAGTTAATTGATTGAACTATTAGGTTTCATCTTTTTGAACCAAACTATTTCATCTTCGCTTACATTGGTTTCAGAGCAATCTACATACTCTAATTGCCTCAATCTTTCAGCGAACCTGAGAGAAGAAACGGGGGTAAAAGGGCACCAAACTGACTTCAATCTAAATAGCTCAGAAAGAGGACTAAGGTCTTTTATTTCTGTTCCCGATAAGTCAATGGTTTCAAGCTTTTTGAGTCTTTGCACTGGAGCTATGTCTGTAACTTTTGTTCCTGAAATATTAAGGTCGGAAAGGTTGCCAAAAGTAGCAATCATAGAAAGGTCAGCAATTCCTGTGTTTGAGATGCTTAATGACTCTAGTTTACGCATTTTTGCAATTGGGCGAAGGTCATTGATCTTCGTACCAAAAATTCTTAACTCCCTCATTTCTGTAAGCTCAGCCAGTGACTCCAGCGAGGTTATTTGCGTATTGGCGCAATAAAGCTTTGTCATTTGCTTCTTATCAGCCAATACAGAAATATCAGGTATTTCTGTATCAGATACATATAACTCTTTCAGGTTTTTCATCTCACTTAATTCCTCTATGCTCGTGATTTTAGTTTCGTAAAGCGAAACTTTAGTGAGCTGGTGCATGTTACGAATAGGCTCAAGGTCATCTACCAACGTCATCGAAATATCTAAATCTTCAAGCTCTGTAAGGTTTTTGATTTCTTCTATAGAAGTGATTTTGGTATTGGAGCAATGAAGGATTTTTAAGCCCGTGATGTCAGCGATAGGAGCTAAGGACTTTACATTTGAGCCTGTGATGTAAAGAATTTTTACATTTTTTAGTTCAGTCAATGCCTTTAGATCTAGGATCTTATTCTCATTAACACCTCCACCAGTACAAATGATTCTATTCAGGTCATAAATTCTATTGAGCTCCATAAGCGAGGGCTCTCCTTTGAATTTAGCATTTTTCCTGAACACTTTTTTCCACTCGTCATCCACTCCTTGCCACCACTCTGGAAAAAGCACGGGGTAAACGGTAAGGTCATTTCTTGAGCTTCTGAACCTATCTAGCTCTTCGGGGCTAACTTTCGAAAAAGTACAATTTACTTTTTGGAGTTGCCCAATGTTTTCAAGCGGGCTCAAGTCGGTAACTGGAGTTTTGATTAAGTTCAACAACTGTAGGCTGTCTAGGTTCTTTAAAGGCTCTAGACTACTGATAGGTGCTCCTGCACAATTTATGGCTTTTAGGCTGTAAATTGCTTCAATATCCCCTTCGCTTATTACGCTGTCGTTTTTGTTCAGAGCTTTTAAGAAGACCTTTTGCCAAATTTGATCGAGCCCATTCCACCATTCCATCGAAAGCGAATCTTTTCCCTTGGCTTGCCTGATCTCTCCCGCTGAGGGTAACATGGTTGCGCCAGCTTCCATATTCAGTGAAAGGAGAACTATGATAATAAGCATCATTTTAAGCAATGGAGTAAATCTTTTGTAATGCACAATACTGATGTTTTGAGTTTGAACTAGCTTTTTTGAAACAAGCATACTTTGTTGCTGCTGATTGGGATGGTCTAGCCATTCGTAAAAATACAGGGCAACGGTTTTTGATGTGAAGTTGGAGTAAAGGGCATTGCTCTTTACCTGTGATTATTTGGCTTGGAATTATTGCTTAGTCTATGTAAATACGCTGTTTCACTCATTCTTGTATGCAAAAGTCGGGGTATTTTTAAAGAGAAAGGTAGTAAGCCAAGCTCTCTTCTATTTCGGTGGGTGTTATGTTAATGTCAAAGGTTGCTTTACCAATTTTTTCGAGCATCACACATTTGATTTTTCCACCCACGTTCTTTTTGTCTTGGTACATGTTTTCTACTATAGGAGCAAATGCTTTGGTAGAAAACTTAGGTAACCCGAAGATTGAAGAAATGTATTTGGTAATTCCCTCGCTTTCAGAAACTTCTAGTCCAGTTTTTTTGGCAGAAAGGTAAGCTTCGCAAATCATACCTATGGCAATAGCTTCACCGTGTAGCAATCTTTCATCGCCTTCTTCCAAGAAATAGGTTTCAATAGCATGCCCTATGGTGTGTCCAAAATTTAAGATTTTTCTCAACCCTTGTTCGGTAGGATCTTGTTTGACAACATTTGCTTTTATGTGAATAGAATGTTCGATGATATCATGCCACAATTGTTCCTTCAAACTCTTTTGGGAAATTACTTCCCATTTTGATGCGTCGGCTATGAGGCAATGTTTGATTACTTCGGCAAACCCAGAGCGGAGTTCTTGTTCGCTGAGGGTTTTGAGGAAACCAGGGTGAACCCAAACTTCTTTTGGAAGCTGGAAAACCCCAATGTGGTTTTTAAACCCTTTGAAGTCGATGCCCAATTTCCCCCCAACGCTTGCATCTACTTGGGCAAGTAGGGTAGTGGGTATTTGTAAAAAGTCTATTCCTCTTTTGTAAGTTGCGGCACAAAACCCACCCATGTCGCCAATTACACCACCGCCGAGGTTTAAAACAACCGCCTTGCGATCGAACTGGCAATCGGTCATCACACTCCAAATTTCTTGGCAAGTCCCTAGGTGCTTATGTTCTTCGCCAGGGTTGATGTCGATACAAATGTGAGAAGGCAGGAATGGCTCTATAAGAGGGTAGCAGCTGACTCGTGTATTGTAATCTACCAATACAGCAACTGATGAGTATTCACTTAAAAATGAAAAATCTTCTTGTTTGAAGTTGTCAAAAATCTTTACGCTCTTAGTAATTTCCCTTCCAGCCATTTTTCTAGTTTTTAATATATAAGGTGTTTGGTTTTCTCAATTTGTCAAAAAAATATTCCCCTCAAAGTTAAAAACCTCAAGGGGAATATTTACTATTTTATAAGCTCGCTTTTACAAAATGAAAAGCCATTGTTCAAATTATACTATTCAACATTCTCTTTGTTCATGATAGAACTTTGGCGCTTTATAGCTTCATCATGAACTACTTTGAAGAACTTACCGATGAATTCGTCATCAAGGTTAAGTTGCTTACCCCAGTCAACTCTGGTTTTGAATACTTCTAACCATCTGTTAGCTTGGAAAACAGTTACATTGTTATCTTTTTTGTATTCACCCAATTTGTCTACCATAGACTGTCTTGTGGCAAGGTTTTCCAAAATTTCTCTATCTACCTCGTCAATCTGGTTTCTCATGGTCTGTAGGATAGAATTGAACTCCATGTTGTCAGACGATACTTGGCGGATCTTGATCGCATCCAATATATCTTTAAGACCAGCAGGAGTAACTTGCTGTTTTGCATCGCTCATTGCCACACTAGGGTTGCAGTGAGTTTCTATCATCAGGCCATCGTAGTTAAGGTCGATCGCTTTTTGCGAAACTGGCAATAATAATTCCCTGTTTCCAGCAATGTGGCTAGGGTCACATATCATTGGCAAAGTTGGCAAATCACTCTTCATCGCAATTGCCAATTGCCACATAGGGACATTACGGTATTTCGTTTTCTCAAACGAAGAAAAACCACGGTGAATACCTGCGATTTGGGTGATGCCAGCTTGGTAAATTCTTTCGATGCTACCTTTCCACAAAGCCAAATCTGGATTGATCGGGTTTTTGACCATCACAGGAATGTCAACGCCTCTAAGAGCATCGGCAATTTCTTGGACTGTAAAAGGGTTTACCGTACTTCTGGCACCAATCCAGAGCACATCCATGTCGTATTTAAGTGCCAATTCTACATGTTTTGCGGTAGCAACTTCCACGCAGGCAGGCATTTCTAATTCTTTTTTGATTTTTTGGAACCACTGAAGCCCAACTTCGCCAACTCCTTCAAATTGACCAGGTCTAGTTCTCGGTTTCCATATACCAGCTCTTAGCATGGTAATATCTAATTCTTTGATACCTTTGCACGTAGTGTAAAGTTGTTCTTCTGTTTCGGCACTACAAGGACCAGCAATGGCAAATGGAAGATTTTTGATTACTTTCCAACTGCTGATAGGTTGAATATCCATTGTTCTAACTCTCTTTTAATTACTTCATTCACTTAATTTAAAAAGTAAAGTTATCAATATTTTACTGTATTAATGAAAAAAAATTAGTGGATGGAGGTAATTGTTGAAACAGGCTTAATAAAAATGGCTTCACGGTTACAATTAATCAATCAACATAAAGACACTATTAATAAATAAAGAAGCCTTGCCTTGTAGTAGAGGAAAAGGTTTCAAAATTGAGTTTATTTAAATAACCAAAAGCATTAGTGCTTATCCCAAAAAAAACAACACATTTTAGTTTTGAAAGAAAAGAAAAAGAACGAACTAAAAGGCAAGGCTGTAGCTGTAATAGGTGCAGGAAGCTGGGCAACTGCCATCGTTAAAATACTTTCGCAACAATCGGCTAGCATTAACTGGTGGGTGCATAAAAAGAAGGATGCGAAGAAGATAGCTAAGAAAAAGAAAAACCCTCGTTATCTTTCGTCTGTAGAGATAGATATTGATAAAGTAACAGTGTTTTTGGATATAGAAGAGGCGATTCAACATGCAACAACTGTTATTTTAGCTGTTCCCGCAGCCTTTATTGGCGATGTGCTTGAACCTCTTAATGCAAAAAGCTTTGAAGGGAAGGCGGTGATCTCAGCTATCAAAGGGATGATTCCTGAAAAAGGTTTGCTTATTACCGACTATGTACACAAGGAATTTGGCGTACCTACCAACAAGCTAGGGGTGATTGCGGGACCTTGCCATGCCGAAGAGGTTGCAATGGAAAAACAATCATACCTAACTATTTCTTCTGAAGACTTTCAGCTAGCCAAGAATTTTGCTGAGATGTTAAATTGCCACTACATCAAGACCTCGATAAATACCGATATATATGGTGTAGAATATGCCGCCATCATGAAAAACGTATTTGCCATAGCTTGTGGAATAGCACATGGGTTAAATTATGGGGATAACTTTCAGGCGGTGTTGGTGTCAAATGCACTTAGGGAGATAGAGGTTTTCTTGGAAGCCATTAGCAAAAAGGATAGGCAAATTAGTGCATCGGCTTATTTGGGTGACTTGCTGGTGACCACGTACTCGCAATTTAGTAGGAACCGAACCTTTGGAAACATGATAGGGCGGGGGTATTCGGTGAAGTTTGCCCAACTGGAAATGGAAATGATAGCCGAAGGGTATTATGCCGTGAGGAGTTTGTACCAAATTCAAAAAAGGCACAATTTAAACCTGCCCATCATCAAAGCGGTGTATAATATATTATATGAGAAAATCTCGCCTATAATTGAGTTTACCATTCTCAAAAACGAAATGAAGTAAGGTCATTTCTAGAGGTGGTTAAAAAACAAAAAACCCTGATTCAGCAAATCAGGGTTTTAGACTTAAATTATTCACATTATTGAACCAAAATTTTCAGCTACAACTGAAAAATTCTTTATATATCCGTAAAACGAATGAAATTTCTTTAGAAGATAACCAGTGAACGAGTAAACATTTACTCTATTGTAACGGAAGAAAATTATTAAGGTTCTGATAAAACTGGATTTTCACAATTAAATATCCTTTTTCCGTCATTATTTAAATTGTGTCTTTAAAAAATCCAACAAAGTTTTTAATATTTTTTGAATAATAGGCTCTTATCCTTTTATTTTTTTGCGTTTAAGCCAAATCAAATTCTTTTTAAGAAAAATAGAAAATATTTTTTGTGAATTGGGTAACCTATGGGAAATTATAGTAATGAATACGATTTGAGTTAAAATGAGGAGCATTTAAGCATATGTACAATCCTTTTTCCATAACTGTAGTGAGGTAGGCTATGTATTTTTGGAGAGGTTTTTTTATTGGTTTTCTAACGTGTAAAAATTTTCCATGAGTTTGTTCGGAATTGCATCTCTTTTTCCAAACCAATCCTGCCGTAAACCGTAATATAGCTTGACCACACCTTATTCTGCACTGCAATCAATTACATACTATCTACTCCTTTGTTCCAGAAGGAGTCAAGAAGAATCTAATTGAAGTCAAAATGAAACTGCCGTCTGTTGTTACTACAAGAAATTGGCTTGTCCAAATAGCCGTGTTACTTTTTTGTTGTTCCTGTGCTACCATATTTAGCGGTACTACCCAGAAAGTCCGTATCAAGTCAGATCCTAAAAATGCCCGTGTCTTTATAAATGGAAAAGATAGCGGAGTGAATACAAATGGGAAAGTGATCATTCGTAGGGCAATTGGGCGGACAGAGCATAACAATACAAATGAGCAAACTTATATCATCAAAAAAGCCGGTTATGAAGATGCCGTAATTCGAGACCGAAGGACAATTAATGGCTGGGCATTGGCTGGAGACCTGCTTTTCTTTGGAATTCCCCTCATACCTGATTTCCTCAATGGCTCCATTTATCATTATCGCAGGAATATTAGGGTAGATATGGTTCCTATTAGTTCTGCCCCTGGGCAGACTGTCCTAGCAGCTAATAAGAAGGAAAAGCCTGAAATAACCTTGCCTTTACCTGTTCTTAATCAGATTGAGGAATTTTCTGAAGAATTGTTCAAAGATATCCCAACTACTCAAAAGATAAATCACAATGCGATAGCCATCGTAATCGGCAATAAGAACTATGAGGGGAAAGATATTCCTAATGTGGACTGGGCATTGAACGATAGCAGGTTGATGAAAGAGTATTTGATCAAATCCTTTGGTTTTAGAGAAGGCAACGTGATTTATATAGAAGATGCCGACTTGGGAGATTTCTATAGAGTTTTCGGAAATAAAAATAATTACAAGGCTAGGTTGTACAACTTGGTCAAGCCCGATGAGTCAGATGTGTTTATATATTATACTGGTCATGGAGCTCCTGATGTGGAATCGCACGAAGGCTACCTAGTGCCGGTAGATTGCGAAGATGTTTCTTTACTAGAGTTTGAAGGCTTTTCCCTCGATATCCTTTATCAAAATCTATCGAAAATCCCCTACCGTTCGCTCACTTTTGTGGCAGATGCGTGTTTTAGTGGAAACACTCAAAATGGCGGTGCACTCATCAAAAGCGCTTCACCAGTGTATGTAAAAGCCTTAACCAAGCTGCTTTCTGATGAGAATACCTATATAATGACATCTTCAAGAAACGATCAGGTTGCTTCTTGGTACGATGAGAAAAAGCATTCACTTTTTACATATTACTTTTTGAAAGGGCTAAAAGGAGAGGCAAATACCGACCAAAATGAAGGTGCACTCTCGTTTAAAGAGCTCAGGGACTACCTTGAGGAAAATATCCCCTATATGGCGAGGAGTCTACACAACCGGTCTCAATTCCCAGAACTGTTTGGGCAAAACGACAAGGTTTTGTTGGAATATTGAAAATATTTAATTCACTGGTATTTCATACATATGTATATTCAGGTAGCCTAGGCATACTGGGCTGATTTTTTCTTTTATTTGCCTCTAAATATTTGATTAAGATGCTTTTAAAACCTAATGTGAGCAGCTTTCAAATTACTCCGATAAGTGTTTTAACTACTTCAAAAGCTTATCTGTCCTTTGTTTTCCCTACAACCAATTCTATGTCTGTTAAAGCTTTTTTTATTGCGGTAAAGAAATTGTAAACAGATGTAAAGAAAGTTACATCTACAAATCAACTCTGCTTTAACCTACCTGCACGAAATAGCATAGGTGGCCGTTTTTCAATTGATTTACTAACATAACAATTTGAAAGACAGCCAGCTGTTATTGACTGTTTTGGTAACTAACTAAGATTTCAACTCAAACTTTATAGGCAGATGACACCAAGAATAATAACGCTTTTTATCGCACTCCTCATTTCAGCATTTACAGCAATAGCGGGAGGAAGTGGAGAACCTACAAAAGATTCCAAAATATTTCATTTGGTGGGGCAAGTACTAAACCTTGAAACTTCTGAGCCCATAAAAGCAAAGCTATCTTTTAAAAAGCTTCCTTATTATACAAATATTGGTTTCTTCAACAATAAAGTAGAGACAGGCGAATATGCTTTGCCACTCTTGTACGGAGGGAAATACGCCATCGAAGTTTATGCAGAAGGTTACTTCCCAGTTCAGGTAATATTTGATGCATCACAAGTAGGAAACTTAGATGAGTTCAGCAAAAATTTCCAGCTTACTCCAATCCACAGGGGCTTAGCATTGGAGTTGGAGAATATCAACTTTGAGCACAACAAGGCCGAAATTACCGAAGATTCTTACCCAATGTTAGATATGATAGTAAAAACGCTTTCAGATAATTCGGAAATCGCTATCCAGCTCGAAGGTCATACTAGCTTAGGTGGTTCTGAATCGTTCAATATGAAACTTTCAAAAGATAGGGTTGAATCAATAAAAGATTATTTGGTTGGCAAAGGAATAAATAGAAATAGAGTAAAAACAAAAGCTTTTGGTAGTAGCAACCCTGTTATAAGAGATAATTCCCTAGAGGCCAGAGCCCAAAATAGAAGAGTTGAAATAAAGATATTGGAAAACTAACAAAACAACAGCTTTCATTTTCGAAGCCCACAGATTTCTGTGGGCTTTTTTCTTGTGAAATAATTTGACTTCAAAACCCTATAAATGCTTGCTTGACGTTATCATTAGTAGTTCTGTTGTGAGCTATAGTAGTTGCTCTTGATTTGAATTTGCATATATGACATCATACAGTAAAGACTTTTTGTCTGGATTAACTATAAAAGAAGAGGATTTAATGAATTTGAGAGGCAGCATCCATTTTGCCAACCTCAAGCGCTTGCGCCTATTTTCCCTTCTCATTTCTATGCTCTGCTTTTTTCCAGGAATCATTTACAATGTGTATGTAGTCCTTAAAAATGACAGCATCGCAGATATCAAGCACTTTTACCAACTTGTTGTCCTTATTGCCCTTTCGGTAATCCTAACCATGTTTTATTTTCTTTCTACGTATTCCGAAAGGTTCAAATTTTCCACCCTCAAATACCTTGTATATATATTTGCAGCAGTTATTTTTATGCATACCTGCATTCTTACATATATCCAAATGCATTTTGGTTATGGAAAAGAACTTTACCAAATCTCCCTTTTGATGTTACTTGTCGGGTTTTACTGGAGGTATGTAGAGTCATCGGTGATGTATTTTGTGTGGAATATTGGGTATTCTATTCTCATTGTCAATTGGGGAAAGTATGCTCCAGAAGAGGCTATTTCCTACATAATGACCAATGCGGCTATCAGTGGTGTTTTTCTTATCGTTTCCTTTGTGATTTATCAAAAAGAAAAGGCTGATTGGGCAGAAAGAAATGAGCTCAAAAGAAATGTTGGTAAATCAGCTTTCAATACCAATGAGCAGTTATTCGATAAGGATGAGAAGCTGAAGGAGCTGGAAGAGATGGTAAAGCAATTGATAGAAGCAAAGGAAAAAGCTGAGAAAAATACCGATGCCAAGGCTGAATTTCTCTCTACCATGAGTCACGAAATCAGGACGCAGATGACGGCTATAAATGGAGTGAGCCTAATGCTGATGGAAGAAAACCCTCGTCCAGATCAGTTGGAACATATCCAAACCCTTCGCTATTCGGCAAAAAATCTTTTGGTGCTTATCAACGATATTCTAGATTTTAGCAAAATAGAAGCTGGGAAGATCACCTTTGAAGACCTAGATTTTAGCTTAAAAGATTTAATAGAACATGCTAAGCAATCATTTGCCTTCCAAGCGGTAGACAAGGGGGTTACGCTTAAGTTTATGAAGGATTCTGATGTGCCAGATATGCTTGTGGGCGACCCTGTGCGTCTTTCGCAAGTATTGAGTAATCTGATAAGTAATGCGATAAAGTTTACAAAAGACGGCGTGGTTAAGGTTGATGTGATGCTGAACAAACAAAAAGGCAGCATGGTTTCTATCGACTTTTCAGTGACAGATACAGGCATTGGAATTCCAACTCATCGGCTCGAAGATATATTTGAGAGCTTTAGCCAAGCTAGTTCAGATACTACCCGAAAGTTTGGCGGTACGGGTCTCGGTCTTACTATCACCAAGAGGTTGCTAGAAATGCAGCAGAGCAAAATCCGAGTGGAAAGTGAAGAAGGGAAAGGGTCTAGGTTTTATTTTACGCTTCAATTTCAAGTGAGTAAAAAAACAGAGAAATCTTCAAGTAGTTTCAAGCAGTTTAGCCCTAAGCTTAATAGCTTGAAAGGCGTGAAGATTCTTCTGGTAGATGATAATACCATAAACAGTGATATTGCGACCAAGATCTTGGAAAAATGGAAGGCTGAGGTAGAGTATGTGGAAAATGGGCAAGAGGCAATTGATAAAGTGAAATCTACTGATTATGATATTGTCTTAATGGATTTGCAGATGCCAGTAATGGACGGAATTGAAGCGACAAAAATCATTAGGAAGATAGACAATTCAAGGTTTGCTAGCCTTCCGATTTTAGCGCTGACGGCTTCTGCCATGACCGAAGAGCGAGAGAGGGTTTTTGAAGCAGGAATGGATGATTTTGTTACAAAACCCATCGAAAATGCAGAGCTATATTCTAAGATCGCCAAATTCGTAAGGAGAACGGTTGCCTCTCTCGATAAAGAAAGTCAGCAGGGGAATGAAGAATCTGAGATGGTAAATGAAGAAGTAGAAGAAGCTACCGATTTGTTGAGCTTTGGAGAATATTTAGCTGTAGCAGATGGAGATAATGAGTTTTTTAAGAAACTAGTTCAAAAAACAATTGATCAGTTGGAGGAGTTTCGTGAAAACTACCAAAAAGCCTTGAATAACAAAGATTTAAAAGCTGTGTCGAGAGCAAATCATAAATTGAAGCCTGGGCTGATTCGCCTAAAGGCATTACGTTTGCTAGATGAGATGGAAGAAGGAAAAGCGATCATAATAGAAGGAAGAAATGCTGCTTTGGTACACCAAAATATGAGTAAAATAAATTCGCTTGTTGACAAAGCGAAACACGAGTTAAGACAACAAATAAACTAATTCAATAACAATTAAACTAAATTTTATGACTTCAACTATTACTCTTTTTAATAGGGCATTTGTGCGCGGGATTTTATCCATAATGCTATTAGTAGCCATTCAGAGCTGCGAAATTTTAGATGAAATTTCACCAGAAGAAGAAACGGAGATTGAAGAGCCAACGGGCAATTTTGTTCAAAGCGGAATAGCCTCGTATTATGCCGATAAATTTGAGGGAAGATCAACGGCAAGTGGGGAGATTTTCAAACAAGATTTGCTTACTGCTGCACACAAAGATTTACCTTTTGGAACGGAAGTAAAAGTGACCAATCTTAAAAATGGGAAATCTATTACGGTAAAAATCAACGATAGAGGACCTTTTGTGACGGGAAGGATTATCGATTTATCGAAAGCTGGTGCCGAAGCCTTGGACTATATTAATGATGGCTTGGCTGACGTAAGAATAGAATGTGAGCTTCCTCAGTCGGTAGCGGACGAGCTAAATGAAAAGCTTGGGTTGACTCCGTAGTTTATTTAGAGAAAGAAATGAAAGTATTAAGGCATGACCGAAATTTTCGGTCATGCCTTTCTTTTTGAGAACATTTCACTATACTTGAAAATAAGCAAGAAATAGTATGAAAGTATTACACACGGCAGATTGGCATTTGGGGAAAAAGCTCAATGATTTTTCGAGGCACGATGAGCAAGTGGAAGTGTTAGAAGAAATTTGTCAGATTGCCGATAGTGAAGCAGTAGATGTGGTGTTGATAGCGGGCGATCTTTACGATACGTTCAACCCAGCAACGGAATCGGTTGAGCTTTTTTATAAAACAGTGAAAAAGCTTTCAAAAGATGGGAGGAGACCTGTGGTGGCAATTGCAGGCAATCACGATTCTGCCGATAGGATAGAGGCTCCAGATCCTTTGGCTCGTGAGTGTGGGATTATCTTGGCTGGCTATCCCGATTCGGAACCGCATCCCTTCAAATTGGAAACTGGGCTTGAGGTAACTAAATCTGCTCCAGGTTTTATCGAACTTCGTATTAATGAAACACTTCCTTTGCTGAGGCTAATCCTTACCCCCTACGCCAACGAGGCGAGGATGAAACAATATTTTGAAGATGCAGACCATGAAGAGGCTTTGCGCCAAACAATAAAAAAACAATGGGAAACTGCGGCAGAAACTTACTGTGATGAGAAAGGTGTGAATTTGCTAGTGGCGCATTTGTTTATGGCAAAAAAAGGGGCAGAACTGGAAAAAGAACCTGAAGACGAAAAGCAGATTTTACACATTGGCGGGGCGCAGGTTATTTATAGTGACGATGTTCCTTCTCAAATTCAATACACCGCTTTGGGGCATTTGCACCGTTTCCGTGACCTGCACAAAAATTTGGAAAAAGCTCCTGTGGTATATAGTGGAAGCTTGTTGGAATATAGCTTTAGCGAGGCTCATCAGCAGAAGTTTGTTTCTATTATTGAAGCAAAACCTGGAGAGGAGGCTAGTTATAAGTCGATAGGGCTTGCTTCTGGAAAGAGGTTGCATCGTAAGAAATTTGAAGTAATCGATGATGCCATAATTTGGCTGAAGGAAAACCCAGATACTTTTGTAGAGCTGACTATAGTTTCAGATGGTTTTTTGGAAGCAGAAGCGAAAAAAGCATTGTATTCAGCTCATAAGGGGATTGTTTTCCTCATTCCCGAAATAAAAGGAGGGGGCAAGATAGCAAAGGGAGAAAGTATCGATATTACTCAAAATACTGAAGACCTTTTTGTTTCTTATTTTACCCAAAAGAACGGGGTAGAACCTGACTCAGCACTCATGGAAGTTTTTAGGGAAATGATGGGGAAGTAGCTGCTACTTTCTGTAGAAAAACCAAATCTGATGAAGGAGATTTTAGTTTTGTGGATGTACTTAGATGCTCAAAAAAAAGCAATACTGCTCAAAGAAGTATATCCAAGTTTATCCACATCACTCCAAGAGTATCATGATAGTTTTCTGTTTGAAAAAGACCGCTTCCATTTTTTAGCAGGGAGAAAGATGCTAATGGATTCTTTGGTAAAAGAGGGGCTAGGGCAAGAGTTGATCAACCATATAAAGCAAAATGATTTTGGGCGACCTTACATTGAAAATGCCCCAGATTTCAATATTTCTCACAGTGGAGAGCTGGTGGTAATGGCTTGGAGCAAAGTAAGCCGAATAGGTGTGGATACTGAAGAAATAAGAACGATTGATTTTACAGAATATGAGGAGTTTTTTACCCCATTGGAGGTTTTAAGCATTAAAAATAATACAAACCTAGCTGAGCAATGCTTACGAGTTTGGACACGGAAAGAGGCTCTTGGGAAGTATTTGGGAAAAGGCTTGAGCGAAGATCGGCTAGCTTCAATAGATGTACTACAACCATTTGTCAGTATGGAAGGGCAAAACCTGTTTTTTCATGAAGTAGACCTACTCCCTGCATACATCACACATTTAGTGACTGATTTGCCCAATGCGAAAATTACCTTGCTGAGACATTGATTCATTTTTTTATGTACTTCCTTTCTTCAGTTAGCCTTATATTCGGCGGCTCATAAAGGCACGAGACTGCTTTTAACACAGATAAAGTTTTTATATGAAAAAGGTATTAATAATTTCCTATTTTTTCCCTCCATGTACACTTACTGCAGCGCAAAGAACAGGTTCTTGGGCAAGCGAGCTTCATAAAAATGGGTATTACCCTATAGTGATTAGTAGGCGCTGGAATCATCCATTAAAATCATTGAAAGATTGCTCCATACCTTCTAAAGGAGATGTGTTGCATGAAAAAAATGACCGTTTTGAGTCGTATCATTTGCCATATAAGGGCAATATGCGCGATAGAATGTTAACCAAGTATGGTGAAGGAAAGTTTTCTATGTTTAGAAGGATGCTTACACTGCTAGAGCTTATTTTACAGCCACTCTTTTTAAGTATAATTCCTTTCCATAATATGTATAAACAGGCTGAAAAGGTGCTAAAAGAAAATCCTGAAATTGAAAAAGTAGTGATTTCTGGAAATCTATTTATTCAGTTTCGGTTTGGCTATTTACTTCAGAAAAAGTTTGCGGTAAAATGGGTAGCCGACTACCGAGATGCATGGACGACAAGTGAAATCAATCAGTTAGAAAGGAGCAAGCTCTTTAGCCTGTTAGAGCCTTATGAACAATATTTTGAAAAGAAGTGGGTCGGGTCAGCCAGTAAAATCACTTCGGTATCCAAGCCTTTGGCAGATGGGATTTCAGAATTGGTAGGAGTGGGAAATGAGGTGCTCTATAATGGTTTTGTTGCAAAAGATTTTGAAGTAGCTGAAAATAGAGTGCCTTTTGAAGATTTTACCATTACCTACATTGGAACTCTTTACGAGGGTCAAGATGTAGGACTTTTTTGTAATGCTTTGAAGCGTTTTATAGATGTGCACTCAGGGTCAAGAGTAAAATTTTTACTTCCAGGCCTGGCAATTAATCCAGTTCAAAGAAAACGAATAGAAAACCTGCTAGAAGGTTACGAGCAATACTTCGAGTGTACCGAGCGGATTCCAAAAAAAGAAGTACTAGAAATTGAGCTTAGGTCCCACCTCTTGCTTCATGTGGCTTGGAAGGGGTTTAAAGGAATAGTTGCAAGTAAAATTTATGAATACCTTGCCAGCGGTACAACTATATTGGTTACTCCAGGCGACGATGGCTCTATTGATGAGATTATAAAGGCTTCGGAATGTGGAAAGGTGGCTAACTCGGAAGAAGAAATATTGGCAGTACTTGAAGAATTGTACGAGGAATTTTTGAAGGGCAACAAAATTGTCAATAATATTGAACATCCGAGGGTACAGCAATACGCTAGGTCTGAGCAGACCAAAAAGCTTTCGGAAATATTGGATAACCTATAAAAGCCAATTTTCAATGATAAAGAAGGTATTAGTTTGTGTTGGTACGCGCCCAAATCTTATAAAAATCACCCAATTTGAGTCTGTTTTTAAAAAATATCCCGATTTAGAATTTGTTTTATTGCATACTGGTCAGCACTATGATTACCAGATGAACCAGGTGTTTTTTGAAGAACTTCAAATTAAAAAGCCTGATGTGTTTTTGGGTGTGAAGGGTAAGTCCCAATTGGGAACTATTGCCGATATACTTTCAAAAATGGAAGAGGTGTTAACTGAAATGAACCCAGATTTGGTGATGGTGCCTGGCGATGTGAACTCTTCTTTGGCTTGTGCCT
Source organism: Flammeovirgaceae bacterium SG7u.111 (assembly GCA_034044135.1). Classification (NCBI taxonomy): domain Bacteria; kingdom Pseudomonadati; phylum Bacteroidota; class Cytophagia; order Cytophagales; family Flammeovirgaceae; species Flammeovirgaceae bacterium SG7u.111. Next base: position 1,958,630 of record CP139021.1, read on the forward strand.
TGGCTGCCCATAGGTTGGGCTATCCTGTTGCCCACATAGAAAGTGGCTTAAGAAGTGAGGACAGGACCATGCCAGAAGAGCTAAATAGAATTCTGATAGATGACCTTTCCGATATTCATTTGGTAACCGAGCCAAGCGGTGAGCAAAATCTCAAAAAAGAAAGTAAGAATCATAGTGTAATTGAGTATGTAGGCAATACTATGATTGATTCATTGGTGGCTTATCAACCTATGGTTGCTAAATCTAGCGTATTGGAAAAGTTATCTTTAGAATCAAATTCCTTTACCACAGTAACCTTTCATCGACCAGTCAATGTCGACAATCAGGATAGCCTAATTGAGGTTGTCAATATCATCAAAGGCTTATCAAAATCAATCACAGTAGTATTTCCTGTTCATCCTCGAACCAAAAAGCAACTTGTGGAACATGGACTGTTTGAGTCTTTAGAAAATGAGAAGAATGTTGTACTGACAGAACCGCTTGGATATTTTGACTTTATGAAGCTAGTGAGTAATAGTAAATTTATCGTGACAGACTCAGGAGGAATTCAAGAAGAAACCACCTTTTTACAAGTACCTTGTCTCACTATTCGCCCAAATACTGAACGACCTGTTACGATTACTGAGGGTTCAAATACGCTCTTGCCTTTAGATCAAAAGCTAGTTTTTACCGAAGTGGAAAAAATCATGGATGGAACATATAAATCGGGTGAAGTTCCTGCTCTGTGGGATGGAAAGGCTACCGAAAGAATTGTTAAAGCTATATCAGGCTATTTCAAAAACTAACCCCAAACTTTTTCTTTGTTCCTAGTTTAGAATTCCGAACTTTAACACTTGATTAATTTCTAGTGCAGATTTTCTTTGCCTTTACCTAAGATTATTTAATAAACATATGTCTTCAAAAAAACTATTTCTTCTCGATGCCATGGCGCTGATTTACCGCGCTCATTTTGCCTTTAGCAAAAATCCTAGGGTCAATTCCAAGGGGATGAGTACGGGGGCGGTGTTGGGCTTTACCAATACGCTGTGGGATATTATCAAAAGGGAGCAGCCTACGCACATTGCCGTGGCTTTCGACACGCCTAAACCTACCTTTAGGCATGTGCAATTTCCTGAGTACAAGGCGCAGCGTGAGGCGCAGCCCGAAGACATAACTGTTGCCATTCCTTATGTGAAAAAGATGGTGAAAGCTTTCAATATCCAACTATTAGAAATGGATGGCTTTGAAGCGGATGACGTGATTGGGACAATTGCCAAAAGGTGTCCTTCAGAAGGGTTTGAGGTGTTTATGATGACGCCTGATAAGGATTATGGGCAATTGGTAGACGAACATATTTTCTTGTACAAGCCTGCTTTTATGGGGAATAGTTTTGAGGTGATGGGCATTCCTGAAATCCTCAAAAAATGGGACATTGAGCGAATAGACCAAGTGGTGGATATGTTGGGCATGCAAGGCGATGCGGTAGATAATATTCCTGGAATCCCTGGAATTGGCCCTAAAACGGCGGCTAAGCTTTTGCACCAATTTGGCAGCGTAGAAGGGGTGATCGAGAATTCGGATAAGCTGAAGGGTAAACAAAAGGAGAGGGTGGAAGAAAATGCTGAACAAGCTATCTTATCCAAAGAGCTAGCTAGGATAAAGACGGATGTGCCCATTGAGTGCGAAGTGGAAAGGATGACGTATAATGGTTTTGATGAAGCGGCGTTGAAGGAGCTTTTTGAGGAGCTTGAGTTCAGGACGCTAGGCAAGAGGATTTTGGGAGAGGAGCTTAAAAAGAAAACCAAAGCTGCGCCCAAAAAGCCTGCCCAAGGTCAGCAAATGTCCCTGTTTGGGGCACAGCCAGCAGCTGCAGCTACTGCCGAAGTTGAAGAGGAAGAAGAGCAAGTTCCAGCAACGCACCTAACTATTGACCTTCATCCGCACGATTACCGAGCGGTAACTACTGCTGAGGAAAGAAAGCGATTGATTCATTTTTTGAGCTTGCAAAAAGAATTTTGCTTCGATACGGAAACTACTGGAGTAGATCCTTTTGAAGCTGAACTGGTCGGGATGTCTTTTGGCTGGAAGAAAGGGGAGGCTTTTTATGTGCCTGTTCCTGCCGATGAAGCCGGGGCAAAAGCTATTGTGGCGGAGTTTGCAGAAGTGTTTGCCAACCCAGCCACGATGAAAATTGCCCAAAACATCAAGTATGACATGATCGTACTGGAAAACTACGGAGTAAAAGTGAAAGGGAAGTTGTTTGATACCATGCTTGCCCACTACCTGTTGGAGCCAGATAAAAGGCACAATATGGATGTGTTGGCAGATACGTATTTGAACTACACGCCTGTTTCTATCGAAACTTTAATAGGGAAAAAAGGAAAGAAACAGGGAAGTATGCGAGATGTGGATTTAGCGCTCATCACTGAATATGCTTCGGAAGATGCGGACATTACCTTCCAACTAAAAGAGGAACTTGAACCTTTACTTAAGAAAGAGGCAAAACTTCAAGAGCTATTTTCCGACGTAGAATGTGAGCTAGTACCAGTGCTTGCCGCAATTGAAAGAAATGGGGTAAAAATAGATACCGAAGCGCTAAAGATCTTTTCCGATGAACTTCAAGTGTCTATTTCAGAGCTAGAGAAAAGTATTTACCAAGAAGCAGGGACGGAGTTCAATATTAATTCTCCTAAGCAAATGGGTGAGGTATTGTTCGATAAAATAAAGTTGGTAGATAAGCCCAAAAAGACTAAAACAGGGCAATATGCTACGGGCGAGGAAATTTTGGTAAACTTGGCTTCCGAGCATAAAATAGTAGAAAATATACTTGAATACCGCCAACTCCAAAAGCTGAAATCTACGTATGTAGATGCCCTCCCAGAGTTGATTAGCCCTAAAGATAATCTGATTCATACATCTTACAATCAGGCAGTTGCGGCAACAGGTAGGTTGAGCTCCACGAATCCGAACCTTCAGAATATTCCAATCCGAACGGATAAGGGTCGGGAAATTAGGAAAGCCTTCGTGCCTAGAAATAATGATTACGTGATCATGGCGGCGGATTATTCGCAAGTGGAACTTCGCATCATGGCATCGTTCAGCAAAGACGAGGTGATGATTGATGCTTTCCGCCAAGGCAGGGATATTCACGCTACTACAGCTGCAAAAATTTACAACGTACCGCTTGAAGAGGTGGATGGAGATATGAGAAGGAAGGCGAAAACAGCCAACTTTGGTATTATCTATGGTATTTCTGCTTTTGGTCTTTCTCAACGGTTGAACATTCCACGTAAGGAAGCAGCGGAGATTATTGATGCCTATTTCAATGAATTCCCTTCGATAAAAGCCTACATGGACGAAATAGTGAACTTTGCCAGAGAAAATGAATACGTGGAAACCATTTTGGGTAGAAGAAGGTATTTGAGAGATATCAATTCCCGAAATGCGAACATGCGTGGTTTTGCTGAGCGTAATGCGATCAATGCCCCTATCCAAGGCAGTGCAGCCGATGTTATTAAAATGGCGATGATAAAAATCCAAAACTGGATGGTGAAAGAAGGGTTGAAATCAAAGATGATCATGCAAGTGCATGATGAATTGGTGTTTGATGTTTACAAAAGCGAATTGGAATTGCTTAAGAGCAAAGTGACGGAGCTGATGGAAAATGCAGTTGAGCTTGAAGTGCCTCTAATGGTAGAGGCTGGTGTGGGCGAAACATGGCTGGAGGCTCATTGATTTGCAGAGATTTTGAACAACTTTAATGAATAACCGGCAAGGATTGAATTCTTTTTTTGAATTTAATTCTTGCCTTGCTTTTATAAATTGGACTACTTTACGTTGAATCCTATATAACTTAACTCAACTAATTTAATATTATGAAACCAGTTTACGTACTGCTTTTAGTATTATCAATTTTCCAATTCCCTCAAAATGCTTCGGCTCAAGATGAAGATAAGAAAATCATCGCGGTAACTCCATTTGCTTATGCTGGAACTCGAAGCGCTAAAGCCTATGCTAGTAGCTTGACCGAAGTGGTAGTTGGCTCGGTAGTGAAATCCAACCGTTTCACAGTGGTGGATAGGACAAATTTCGATGACATTTTTTCAGAAGAAAACCTACAAAAGGGAGAAAGCTTCATAGAAGGAGAAGTTGTGGAGCAAGGTAAAAAACTTGGTGCGCAATTTATTATTACCGGAAACCTGATTAGTGCATCTTCTGAGCCAGTGTATAGAGAAGTGCCTGTGAGTAAAGACTCAGAAGAAAAGAAAAAAGTGCTGGATGGTTACAAAGGAAAGGTGAGTTTTTCCATTAAGATCCTAGATGTGACTACGGGTCAGATCATGGCAACTTCTACACTTGGAAATGATGGGAGTGGCAATTTTTGGTATTTCATGAGTAAGTACGGCACTAAGGAAGAAGCGATAACTGAAGCTTTAAAATCAGCTGATAAGCCTGTTTTCCAGTTTATTGATAAACATTTCCCTGTTTCAATGCGCATATTTGAAATTACCGATCAGAAGAAAGGGCGCGCAAAAGAAATTGTAGTTACAGGAGGTAGTTCAAAAGGACTTTTCGTTGGACAGAATTTGAGTATTGTGGAAGTAAGAGAGGTTACTGTAGATGGAAAAGTATTGGAGCGTAAAAAACCAATTGGAGAAGCGGTGATTACGGATATTGAAGATGAGAATTTTTCAAAATGCAAAGTAAGAAGAAGCGGTGCAGAACTTGTAAAAGAGAAATTTGACTCCAACGCAAATGTATTTGTGATCACTGGTCAATAACCTTTTATTGGCCATACCGTATATTGATTTGTGATTTTGAATTGGGGCGATTTACCTGTTTGCCCCAATCTAATTTACCTTACATATGAAAAACTCAAAGCTTCTAGTTTTTGGCCTTGCCTTTATTTTTTTTCTTAGTCCAGCGGCTATCGTTCCATCTGCAAATGCCCAATCTTCACAGAAAAAGCTCAACGCAATAGTGGTACCTATGGCTATGGAAGGGGAAAGCATTTGTGATGTACTCAACAAAAATATTCCTCAGCGCGAAGCAATAGAAGTATTGACCGCCGAACTTCGTGCCAATGGATTCAATGTGACTGATTTCATCCCGATTTCCCGAATTGTGAAATCGAAGGGAGGTTGCAACGGGACTAATGAAGAAATTCTGAACAAAATAATTCAGACGAGTAAGAGCCAAGTGTACTTTACGGCAGAGCCAAATTTTGTAAAGACTTCTACAGGAAATTATGTTTCCCTCAGCGTGACGGCTTTCAATGCGGCTACGCATGATATGATGTCGTACCAATCGGCACAGTCTAATAAATTTTACAGCGAAAATGTAAAGCTTTTGTCAAAAAGGGCTTTTAATAGCCTGAAAGAGCCTTTGTTGGCAGATATAAATGCAGGAGCAAGCCTGTTGGCAGATATAGGCGGTGGGGGAGAAGTAAAAAATAATGTTGGTCCTGCTGAGATAAAGCTAGAATCAGATGTGGATGTGAACATTCCTAGCCTCAATAGAGTAAACAAAGATGCGGTTGCAGTCATCATCGGGAATAGAACCTACGATTCTGAAATCCCTTCGGTAGATTTTGCCCTCAACGATGCTCGAACAATGAAAAAGTACTTGATACAGACCTTCGGGTTTAGGGAAGGAAACATTATTGTGGAAGAAGATGCTACGCAGGGAAATTTCCAAGCTATTTTTGGGAAAGAAGGCGACCATAAGGCAAAGCTGTATAATTATGTGAAGCCCGGAAAGTCAGATGTGTTTGTCTTTTATAGTGGGCACGGAGCACCCGATCCTGAGACAAAGGATGGCTATTTTGTACCAGTAGATTGCGACCCATCGCTGGTAAAGTTCAACGGCTATTCATTAAATACTTTCTACCAAAACCTTGGGCAAATAGAGTACAAAACGCTCAATGTGGTTATTGATGCCTGTTTCAGCGGATCTTCTGACCAAGGGATGTTATTAAAGGATATTTCTCCAGTGTTTATCAAGTCGGAAAACACCGTGCTGAATGATGAAAATGCGGCTGTGTTTACTTCTTGTGCCCCAGATCAGGTTTCATCTTGGTACAGAGACAAAAGCCATGGTTTGTTTACTTATTTCTTCTTGAAAGGATTACAAGGAGATGCAGATAATAACAGCGATAGGCAACTTACTGTTGACGAATTGCGTACTTACTTGCAAGACAACGTTACCTACATGGCTCGAAGGCTAAACAACAGAGAGCAAGACCCACAAATAACGGGTGAGTCTGATAAAGTCATTTTAGCTTATTAAACAAGCATTCTTTAAAAAGTATATTTTTTGTGAGGTACCATCATCTACCCAAAACCAAGTGGTAATTTTTAAGGTATAACTAAAAAAATAGTATTCAAAAATATATTTATTTTATGTAATAATAATAAATCAGAATATTTGTTATAATTCACATAACCTTTCCAATTTTAATTTCGTAAAGCTTATTGTTCTAACTAATTTTATTCGTAATGAAAAAACAATTGATCTTAACTTTAGTACTTGGATTTCTTTTTGCCTCGGCTAATGTTTTTGCCCAAGTCGATGTAAAGAAAAAAGACTTAAAAGCCATAAAACAGGCTAAAAAAGAATCCAAGAAGATGAAAAAAGAAGGATGGAATGTGGCTCCAGGCGCATTGCCTCTCGAAAAATCGCTTGAGCGCTCATGGTCATTGCTCCTCGACATGGATGAGAAAGGTAGGAAGAAGTACATTGATGCTGATGGTAATGCTGTGGCAGAATCAAAATCAGCTGCTGATATTCAGGCGCTTGAGCTTGCAAAATTGAACTTGGCGGGCCAGTTAGAAACAGAAATTGCTGCACTTATCGAGGCTTCAGTTGCCAACCAACAGCTTTCAAGAGAAGATGCTGCTTCGGTAACCAAAGTGGTGGCAGGTTCTAAAAACATGATCAAAAACACAATCACTCAAGTAGATCCAGTTTATAAGGTTTACAGAGATGTTGGAGACAAAAACGTAGAGGTTCAGTTGAAAATATTTTACAACAGGGATGAGGCTTACAACAACGCCAAAAGAGTAGTTCGCAAGAAATTGGAAGAGGAAACTACTATCATCCACCAAAAGTTGGATAATCTCCTTGACCTTAAATAAGAAAGGAATCCAATAAAATAAATATATCAGGTTGGGAATTTTTGATGAACTTCATCTCTGATTCCCAACCTTTTTTGTTTAGCTTTCTACCTAATTCAAGTTTTACTACCCCCGAAATTATTGCTGCTATGAAGAATTTAAGCCTGAGTATTTTTCTTTTGTTGTCACTTGTGCTTTCAGGTTATGCCCAAAAGGCTAAAAAAGCTAAAATCATAAATGTGGAAGGCAAAGCCGAAGTATTACTTACAGATGCCTATTGCATTGGCGATATCAAGAAAAGGATAGTGGACATGGCAAAAATCAATGCCTTGGAAAATGCATTTGGAAAAGTGATAGTGCAAGGTACTAATACGTACATAGAAAATACAACAACTGGTGAGCGAACGGAGACCAATACGAGCATGAATGTGATAGCTAACTCTATGGTGTTGGGGGAGTTTGTAGAAGAGCGCGTGACCAAATTGGAGTGGGTAGTACGCGACGGGCATACCAACAGCACGGGAATGGGGCAAGAGCTTTGGTTATTATGTGAAGTGGATGGAAAGGCTAGGGAAATTACAGGTGCTGCCGTTGATTTTGAAGCATATACCTTGAACTGTAATAATCCTGAAAATTGCCAGACAGAGATTTATAAAAATAATGAGAGACTGTATTTGGATTTCAAAACTCCTGTAGATGGCTATCTCAGTGTGTTTATTAAAGATTTTGAAGAGGACGTGGTGTACCGGGTTTTTCCGTATTCGGGCATGAAGGGACAGTATGAAAGTGCCGTGCCGGTACGAGCAGACCAGAATTACATCTTATTTTCCGAGGCTCATCACAAACAGTATTTTCCTGAGCTAAGTACGCGTGTAATGGACCCAGTAGCAGTGCAGACCAACAAAGAACAGCTTTTCAATAGGCTATTTGTCGTATTTTCCCCAGTGCCTTATAGCAAGCCTATCCTAACTGCACACCCAGAGTGGGGAGGGATCAAGACAGTAGATTTTGAGAAATTCCAAGAATGGCTGAACAAGAACAAGGGGAAAAACCCCAAGTTCCAGACCAGTAATATCGATATCGTGATTAAGCGATAACTTAAAAGTTTTGCTGAGTGATTTCACTCACTTGATTGAGGGAGTTAAAACGGATGTAAAAATTCTTGCTGGCAATGCCGCTTTTTGCACCTTCGCATTGACTCCCTTTTTCTATATAGTAAATATAAAATTTCTGACTGCGTTCGTATAATTCCACTTGATCGGGGCTACCCAAAAGCTTTCTAATTTCACCTTCTTGTTTGCCCATCAATTTCGGACGGATATTTTGGAATTGCTTTACTAATGCGAACCTTTCGTTATTGCAGCCTAACTTGTCATTTTTCCATGTTAGGCTGTCAAATTCCTCTTCCAAGACTTGCTTTCCACCGCAAGAAGTCGTCAAGCTACTGAATATGAATAGAATAAAAAATATCAGTGGTTTCTTAGTTTCCATTTACTACTGGTTTTTTGTTTGGCAAGAGGTTCACTTGCCGTAGGTTGTTGGTTTTCGAGCAGAAAATTAACAAAGGCGGCGGCAATTTCCCCTTCTTTTTCCACATAGTTTTTTTTCAATGCATTTGCGGAGAAGAAATCTTCAATGAATTTGGTATTATAACCACCTTCTGTAAAACTTGGATGTTCGAAAACAAACCGGCAAAAGTCTAAGGTCGTACTGATACCCGTGATGTGATATTCATCTATAACCCTGAGCATCCTTTTTAATGCGCCCTCTCGATTTTGGGCAAAAGTGCATAGTTTGGCTATCATTGGATCATAAAATATCGGTATTTCCATTCCCTCTTCGTACCCATCATCTACCCGCACGCCTGGCCCTTGGGGAGTACGGTAGGTGTGTAACGTTCCTGTATCTGGCAAAAAGCTGTTGGCAGGATCTTCTGCATACACCCTCACCTCAATGGCATGCCCGCTTATTTTTAAGTCCTTTTGTTCAAATGAAAGCTTCTCACCTTGAGCTATTTTGATTTGCTCTTTCACTAAATCTACCTGTGTAATCAGTTCTGTTACAGGATGTTCTACCTGAAGGCGTGTGTTCATTTCCAAAAAGTAAAAATTCAGGTCTTTATCTACTACAAATTCTACCGTGCCCGCTCCCTCATAGTTACACGCTTTGGCTACCTCAACCGCATATTTGCCCATTTCGGCTCGCTTTTCTGCACTAAGCTTGGGCGATGGAGCTTCCTCAATCACCTTTTGGTGTCGGCGTTGGACAGAGCATTCTCTATCAAACAAATGAACCACATTGCCATACTGGTCTCCCAAAATTTGGAATTCGATGTGGCTAGGTGAAGTCACAAATTTTTCAATAAAAACTAAACCACTTCCAAAAGCAGATTGAGCTTCGGAAATAGCCCGCTGCATTTGTTCTTCTAGTTCGTTCTCGTTTTCTACAATTCGCATCCCTTTTCCACCTCCGCCAGCACTGGCTTTTATCAAAACAGGATAGCCTATTTTGTTAGCGATAATTTTCGCTTCTGTTATATCAGAAATAGCATCGGGAGAACCTGGGACAAGAGGCACATTTCGCTTTTTTACCGCTGCTTTCGCCATCAACTTGTCACCCATAGTTTCTATGGACTCTGGCGATGGACCTATCAGCTTGATATCAGCGGCTTTGAGCTGTCGGGCAAAATCAGCATTTTCCGACAAAAAGCCGTAGCCAGGATGAACGGCATCTACTTGGGTTGCTTTGCATGCCTCTATTATTTTTTCGATTTTTAGGTAAGATTCAGCAGAAGGCGAAGCTCCTATATGCACCGCTTCATCTGCATACCTTACGTGCAAAGCATTCCGGTCTGCATCACTATAGACAGCTACGGTGCCAATGCCCATTTCCTTTGCAGTACGGATGATGCGTACTGCAATTTCTCCTCTATTAGCGATCAATATTTTTCCGATTTTCATATTATTAAAATTCATGCATTCGCAAAATGTTTAGCTTAACACAAACTATTTTCACACTAACAACTTCTTATCAAGTTGATGTGTCTTTTTGAATGAAAACTATGAGCATTAAAATGAACAAATTCTTACTTGTACTACTGATTTTTTTTGGGACTGATGTATTAGGTCAACAGTTTGCATTTGAGCACCACGATTCGGTGAAAGTGCTAAGGGATGGTAAGGAATTGTCACTTGTAGGAGGAGGTGGTACTAATTCTGCTCAGTTCAATACCATAGACCTAAATGCTGACGGAGTAGAAGATTTGGTGGTTTTTGATAGAACCAATGACAAAGTAAGCACATTTTTGGCGGTAAATAATCAGTATAAATATGCCCCTGATTATGAAATCCTATTCCCTCAAGACCTAACTTTTTGGATGTTGTTGAGGGACTTTGATGGGGATGGCAAGAAAGATATTTTCACCTCTAGCACAAGCGGAATATCTGTTTATAAAAATATGGCTGCTGGAACAGCCTCTCCAAAATGGGAGCTATTTAAGGAAACGCTTAGCACCTTTGGCTTTTCGGGTAGGCTGATCAATCTCAAAGTAGATGTAACAGATATTCCGGCTATTAGCGACATAGATGGTGATGGTGACTTAGATGTGTTGAATTTCAAACCGTTGTTTGGAGGCACTGTTGAGTTTCATCAGAACATGAGCATGGAAAGGTACGGGAGTGTAGATAGTTTAGAGTTTGATAAAATCACAGATAGATGGGGTGATTTTGAGGAATGCGGGACGTGTAATACGTATATTTTCAACCAATCGGCAGCTTGCCGTACTAAGGCAGAAACACATGCAGGTTCAGCTATTCTAGCCCTCGATCTGAATGGCGATGGCGATAAAGAAATGTTGTTGGGTGAAATCACTTGTGAGAACTTGGTGTTGCTCATGAATGAAGGAACTGTTGCCGAGGCAAAGTTTAATGCTGTTATTTCTTCATGGCCAGCATCTAACCCCATCGATATGTTTGTATTTCCCGCAGCTTTCCACGAAGACCTCGATTTTGATGGAAAAAAAGACTTGGTAGTCAGCCCAAATCTTTTCACCAATGAGGCAGATATGGTCAATTTTTACACTTCCAATTGGTATTACAAAAATACGGGGACAGTGGAGAATCCTGAATTTACCTTTGTCCAAAATGATTTTCTACAATCGGAAATGCTCGATTTTGGAGAGTATGCAGTGCCTGCTTTTGTAGATTACGACCAAGATGGAGACTACGATATGTTTGTGGGAAATAGAGGAAAAGTTGTAGGGGGGGAGTTTTTTGCAACTATCTCACATTTTGAAAACACAGGTGATAACGACTTGCCCATTTTCGAGCTTGTGAATGATGATTTTGCCCAGCTTTCTGATCAGGAGTTGGTGAGTATAAAGCCATCATTCGCTGACCTTAACGGCGACGGAAGAGCCGATTTGTATTTTTCTGCAAGACCATATACTGCTCGGGAATCTGCCATTTACTACCTGCTTGCCACCGGCAGTAGCCCTTTGGTATTTGATGGAAATCTTCAGCAATTCTCTATCAGCATTGAGCCTTCGGACGAGCCCTTGTTTTTTGATGTGGATGAAGATGGAGACATGGATTTATTATTGGGCAAAGAGAAAGGTGCATCGCTTCATTATTATGAGAATCTTGGTGATGATGTATTCGAGCAAAAAAGTATCGCTTTGGGAGGAATAGGTTTCGATTCCAAAAATAGAGAACTGAGCATAGAAATAGCCGATATTCTTCGCGATGGAAAGCCGGAACTTATTACAGGAGATTTTACTGGTAGGCTTACTATTTATCCAGATTTTCAGGAGCAACTTGCACTTGCTGCTGATACACTTATACCTAGCGATGAAATGGTCTATAATTCCATCACCAAACAATATACATCACCTTATTTTGGACAGCGTTTTTTTCCAGCTGCTTTGGGTAGTAATTTGGTATTAGGATCGGTCAATGGAGGGCTACATTTCCTGAAGAGCACCCAAGTAGTTAGTGGGATAGAAGATGGACAAATTGAGCTAGCAGTAGTCCTTTATCCCAACCCAGCTGCCGATGAAGTGTACATTAGCTCTTCTCAGCCTTTCAATGTTAAAGTGTTCAATATTCTTGGGGAACAAATTGCCAATTTGGGGATGGTTTCTCCTATTAAAGACTTCAAGATTGATACTAAAAAATGGGAAGATGGACTATATATAATCAGGTTAGTTGGCAAAGAAGGGTATATGTCTAAGAAGGTGATTATAAAACATTGAGTACTTTTGTTTTTTTATTGTTTTTGATAAAAATGGCAACTGTATAATGAATTGTATCGTAATTTATTTTGGGCATTAAGTGTTATTAGCATTTCAAACAGTGTCAATATTTTGAAATACGATGTTTTTTGATTCTTTTTACTTCTGTAAAGAGAATGTTTGTATTAATATAATACTATGTAGAAATAGTTTGTCTGTTCTACATTAGTTAAGAATGGTATTTGCATAAGTTTAGCTAAAAAGAGTCTGCAAGTAATAAATCATTAAACTGTTTTCTGTTTGTGATACCAATAATAAATAACCACACCAATTAGCTTCTACCATTCGGTAATTCTTTTACTAACATAACTGGATATAAATAATACACTATTTCAACTAGGGTAAGACTTTTCTTTTTATACAGTCCTAAAGGTTATAGAAATTCCTTAATTGATTTTCAGATTTCCTTTATAGATGGCTTGGGTACAAGGGTGCTTGGTATAATTGGATTCGTTCGAAATAATAGTCACTTGTGCTGACCTAAGCGTTACCTGACATTAAGAATAAGAAACTATTAATTATTAGAATCCGAAGTGCATAAGAAGAGAATAATCTACTTTTTCATAAAAAAAATACAAAAAATTAAACATTGTTATATACTAGATCAATAATTCTGGCGTGTAACAGATACTAAATTGTGTAACTCATAGCATATCTAACCTAACTTATCATGATGATTAAAGAACAATGGGTCCAAATCGACTTCAGTGATCCTTTTTTTGAGGTAAAAGTTCAAAATGTAAAATCTGAATACGAAGTATCGAGCTGGGGTCGAGCTAAAAAAGACGGCGAACTTATCGCAGGTTCTACCGTAAATGGCTACAAATTTATCCGAGTATACCTCGGTTACTGCAAGGAGCGCAAACGAGGCATGGAAAAAAGGCTTCCCCTACACCGTGTAGTTGCCTACTATTTTGTGACCAACGATGATCCCGATTACAAAAACTATGTCTCATTCAGAGATAACGATTCTCTAAATTGCCAAGCTCGAAATTTACAATGGATCCCTCATAGCGAAGCTAGCCGTAAAGGATATGAAAGCGCCGTAGCAAGGGGTACATGGAAAGGCGATAGTCCTTTGAGAAAACATGTGAAGCTTAACAAAGAAAAAGTAAAGATCATACGTGAAAGACATTCCAAGGGTGTCGCCCCCAAAAGGTTAGCCCAGCAGTTTGGTGTTTCTACCATGCAAATTTCAAGAGTAGTAAACCATGTAGACTGGAAAAACGCATAAAAATATATAATTGGATTTCTTCTAAAAACTGTGACTAACATTGGTCACAGTTTTTTTTGTTTTCAAAAACTTAAAACTTTCCTATAACACATGATATAAGATTTGGTCTCATAATAGGGCAAATACTTCTTTTGATATCTATAGGATTTAATGTTAAATTGGTAAAAAAAGTTTAGGATTTAACATTTTATGTTCTTGAGGAAAAATGAGGATTTATACCGCCAGTTAGTTGAGCACTCATCAGATGTGCTTTGGTTGTATGACGTGGAAATAGAACGTTTTATGTATGTAAGTCCTTCTATTTTTGAATTATTAGGGTTTACACAAGAGGAATATCTGAGTTTATCAATTACCGAAATTGTAAGTCCTGAGTCTATCAACGATTTGCGTAAGGCATTTGCTAATTGTTTGGCAGAGTTTTCGGCTACGGGATTAGCTCAAAAACATCTGTTAGGATTAGTTTTTTTAGATAAAAAAGGACAGAAAGTAATTGTTGAAATAGAATTTTCTAGTAAAGAAGATCTGTTAACGCAGAAGGTAGAAATAGTGGGGTCTACCCGTGCAGTTACACTTGAGAAAGAATCAGAAAAAGAGCTGCGAAATACTGAGTTTCTAGCTGAAGAAGCTTATAACCTGACTAAGATAGGACTTTGGGAATACTTGGCTGATGATCAAGTTTTTAATGCTTCTCCCGAATGGTTACAAATCTATGGGTTCCAAAAAGAGAGGTTTGATGGTACAATTGAAGCAATTTTAGCTATGATCCATCCTGAGGATAGGGAGCGAGTTTTAGCCCAAACCCAAGAGGCATATACAAAAAATCGACCTAGTCCTTCAACTTTCAGGATTATCACTCCTAGTGGCGAACTTAAATACTTGAGAAGTGTCGGTAAAATGGAGTTTAACGATCAAGGCGATTTGGTCAAGAACATTGGTTTCGTGCAAGATATTACCGAGCAAATGCTTGATAAGATAGGGCTTCAGGAAAAGTATGAGGAATATGAATCGCTAAATGATGAGCTTCAGTGTAAAAATGATGAGCTTTTAGCTGTTCAGCGAGAACTGGAAAATACCAATTTTGTGCTTTCTACTAGAGAAGAGCAACTACTAAATGCAAATAAAGAGTTGGTTGAGTCCAATGAAAGGCTTGCAAAAGCGGTAAACGAAGCGAAGAAAACTGAACAAAACCTTGCAATTGCCCAGAGTTTGGCCAAAGTAGGTAGTTATGAATTGGATGTTGCTAACGATATCTGGCTTGGGTCTAAAGAATTTTGTAGGATTTTTGGTTTTGACTACGGCGCTGAATATAGGTTAGATGATTTCTATAACTGTATTCACCCAGATGACCTGGAGTATGTGAAAGAAGGGTATGAGAAGGCAATTGATGGCGAAAAAAACTTTGTGTTTGAATATAGGGCATTTCGTAGAGGTACAGGTGAAGAACTCTTTATAAGTTCTGTGGGGCAAATAGTATACGATAAAATGGGTAGGGCATCCAAGGTGCTTGGTACAAAGCAAGATATGACCGAACAGAAGTTGATAGAAAAAGAGCTGGAGCAAACTCAAATGCAGTATACAGATTTTATCAATTATTCAAATGATGCTGTCGCCTATTGGAAAGTTCCTGAAGGGTTTAGGATAGATTGGCCTTTGAGGAAGCAGATATACATGTTGTACGAAGTTGAACTTCTGGATTGTAATAGGGCATTTTGGGCAAATTTCGGAAGGTGCAGCAAAGAAGAGCTAATAGGGAAAAAATATATTGATCTGGTAAAAAAGAGAATCTATGACGAGAATTTTTCAAAGTTTATTAAAGGTGATTATAGTTTAAATAATGCAAAGGTGCATGTGACCTTTGCTGACAATAAAGAGTACTTCGGGTTGGATAATTGGTATGGAGTGACTTCCAATGGGTTGCTTACCCATTTTTGGGCGACTTCAAAAAATATAACAGAACAAAAGCTAGCTGAACAGAAACTCCTATTTCAAGAACAGTCAATCAGGAAAATTATAGTAGAAACTTCGGTTGAGAAGGGCAAGGGGTATTTCGATAAACTTGTTTTACTTCTCAATGAAATCATTCAAGCTGATTATACATTTATAGGAAAACTTACGGGGGAAAGGTTTATCGACACAATTGCTTTGTGTAATAAAGATAAGATAATGGAGAATCTTACGTACGATCTAAAAAACACTCCTTGTGACAATGTATTGGATGATTTGCGATCATGTGTCTTTCCTGATAATGTAACTAGTTTGTATCCTGATGATCAACTGTTGGTTGATATGGAAATAGAAGGATATACTGGAGTGTCCATCTTTAATAAAGAAAATAAACCTATTGGTATTTTAGTATCGCTTTTTAAAAAGACGATCGATGACACAAATTTTATAGCGTCTCTATTAGAGCTATTTGCTGTGAATATAGGTACGGAGTTGGAGCGAATGGAAGTTGAAGAGTCGCTCAAAACCAGTGAGGAAAGGCTTAGAAATTATTTTAACTTGGGCTTAGTAGGCATGTCTATTACCGCTCCCGATAAAACATGGATTGAGTTTAATGATACGCTCCATGAAATGTTGGGATATACCCGTGAAGAGTTTATGGAGCTTAATTGGGAAGCATTGATTCATCCCGATGAAAAAGCTAAAATGCAGTACTACAACAGAGCCTCAAGAGGAGAAATAGATAGTTTCGATATAGAGCGGCGGTTTGTCCATAAAGATGGAAGTACGATTTATACTGAGGTGTCAACGAGTGCTGTTCGGAATGAAGCAGGAGAAGTGGAATATGTGATCGGCTTAGTTCATGATGTTACTGAACTTAAAAAATCTACCCAGGCATTGGTAGAAAATGAAGAGAAACTCAAAACTCTATTTGGGGCAATGACCGATATTGTATCCTTATATGAGTTGGTTTATAATGATCAAGGAGAGGTAATAGATTATAGGCTGATCGATTGTAATGATGCATTTATAAATAGTCTGCATTTGGGTGATAAAGATCCGAAAGGCGAGTTGGTTACAGAATTGCACGGTTTGGAAAAACCTTCACATATAGAAGAATATAGCCGTGTAGCCTTAACGGGTGAAAGCTATAATTACACCATTTTTTATGAAGCAATTGCAAGGCACTTTATAGTTTCGGTCGTTTCACCTAAAAGGGAGCAATTTGCCATAGTGGCCAAGGATATTACCGAAATAAAAGAGATTCAGGAAGAGCTTGAAAAACATAAAAACGAGCTGGAGCTCTTAGTAAAAGAGCGAACGGAAGAACTTCAAGCTTCTTACGAGGAATTGTTTCAAGCCAATGAGTCCCTCACATTTCAGCGGGATGAGATAGAGCATGCGCTGAACCAGCTTAGGGAGACACAAGCTCAGCTAGTGCAAGCTGAGAAAATGGCATCTTTGGGGGTATTGACAGCTGGTGTTGCCCATGAAATCAACAATCCTCTTAATTTTATTCATGGCGGGATAACTGGAGTAGAGTACTATGTGAAGGAGAATTTACCTGAACACTATGAGTCTCTTCAGCCACTTATAAGTGGGGTGAAAACAGGTGTGAAAAGAGCTGCAAATATTGTTGCTAGTTTGAGCCAGTTTAGTAGGAAGGACTCTGATAAACATGCGGCTTGCGATATTTATCATATCATAGATAATTGCTTGGTGATGTTGGAGAATTCTATTAAAAATAGGATTGAGGTTGTGAAGGATTTTACAAAAACAACATTTAACTTGGTAGGAAATGAAGGGAAGTTACATCAAGCGTTCTTAAATTACCTTTCAAATGCAGCTCAGGCTATAGAAGATAAAGGGGTAATTACTATTTCTACCGAGGTTGTGTTTGACAAACTGGAAGTGACCATTTCTGATACAGGCTATGGGATAAGCAAAGAGAATTTGCCTAAGGTAACTGATCCATTCTTTACCACCAAACCTCCTGGTAAGGGGACAGGTTTAGGAATGTATATTTCTAACAAAATAATAGATGAACACGGTGGTGAGATCATCATACATTCAAAAGAAAAAGAAGGTACGCAGCTAAAGGTAGTATTGCCTTTGGATTAGGACAATGTACGGGTTCTGGAACAAAGCCACGCCGTGGGACACTTCAAGAATTATTGAATAATAGCTTTTTAAGCCCTATTTATTGTTTTATTATGAGAAAAGATATAACAATTCTTTATGTGGACGATGAACCAGTAAATTTATTGATTTTCAAGACTTTACTTGGTAGGGAGTTTACAATTGTGGATGCCAATAATGGAGTGGAAGGATTGCAGAAAATAAAGGAGCACCCTGAGGTATCTGTGGTGGTTAGTGATTTGCAAATGCCTGTAATGGATGGTCTGCAATTTATAGAAAAGCTAAAGAAAATTCGTCCAGAATTACCTTGTTATGTCATGACTGGTTTTGAAAAAAACGAAGATATATTGAACGCAATAGCAAAAAAACTAGTAGCTGGTTTTTTTGCTAAACCATTTGATGACAAGGATATAATTAAAGAAATCATGAAGGCGGTCAAATAATATGTCCAATTAATTTTGACGACAAACCCCAAGTAAGAGGTGTCGACTCTTACTTGGGGTTTCTTTTTTTTTTCATACATCAAGCCCAGCCCTTATCTCTGGCTTCTTGCACGTGCAAGTGCCTCGCCAACCATTTGTCTTTGTCCTTGTTTAGGTGATCGTCGATATGAATAGGGTCAAAGGGGGTGAAATCACCTCCCCATCTCAGCATCGGATCTTTTCTAACATCTTCAAAAAAAGCATTTGCCTCAGGCGGAAATTTTCGCAGCTTCATGTCATTGTATCGAAGTAACTTCGTAAAACCTGGACCATATTTAATATTGAAATCTATGGCGTGCCCAGCCATATGGTTTGACATCCTTGCAGGAGTAACCACCGCACCTGCTACACGTGAAGAAGTACGGAAAGAGCTCGTGATCAAGAGCTTAATATTGTTCTTCACCAAATAGCTATGGATTCGCTCCAGTGCTGGAATGAAATCGATATCGCACAAGATCTGCTTTCCAGTGAAGTGGGTATTGTCATAGGTGACCAGTGCCGATTGGCTCACTTTTACCTCGCTAGTCGCTATTGGCGTTTCTGTTTCTTTCCAAGTAGGAGGAGGGGTTTCCTTTAGTGTTTCTATCTCAGTTGCTTTTACGATAGGTTTGGACTGCAAGTGGATACTTTTTCTTGTTTTGTACCACTCTTTTCCAAACCCAAAGGCAAGCTCTTTTAACAGAGATTTTGCCATTTTTCTGTCAAAAGTATTCCCATCGCCTTTAAAGCCTCTGTAAATTGAAAAAGCTTGTACAGCGGCGCAAGTGCAGTTTCCATAATCACCATCGTTTTGATATTGGTCCCACTTAAGCTCTGCTCCATAACCAACTTCGTTGAGCAAAGTTTGGAGCGAGGAAATAGCCGGTTTGGCAGAAGAGCCTTTGGTGTAGATCATGCTCACGGTCTTATTTTTCATGTCCCCATAAAGCATCTGCATTTCGTCCAGAATATCGTAATGGTGGAGGAGTACCTTTGCCAGTTGCTCGCTTATCGATTTGCCATCCGACCAAATGTTGTTTTTCTTGGCAAATGACTTTACCGCTTTTTCGGTACATTTGTCATACACACCCGTAGCGTTTGTTTTAGCCCATTTGAGTTCTTTTCCATAGCCCAATTCAAAGAGGATGAGCTGTAGCTCTTGGATAGCTTCCGAATTGCTGCTTCCAACGCAAAGCGCTTTTTCTATGGTTTTTTCTTCTAGTAAGTTTTGAATAATAAGTTCGTGAGTCATAGGATTCTTTGTGTTATAGGTGGTGAATGTTTATAATATTTGATCACGTAAAAGTGGGATTTAAGTTGTTGTAAATGAATTGAGCAGAAGTTGGTTTGTCTGCTCAATGTCTTCGCTCGCAATGTTTTGAAGATCGAACCTATTTTCCTCATTAAAATGTGTATAAATTATCAAGGTCGAATCTGATAGCTCAAAACCCGTGATTTCAAACCAGTTAATGGATTTGTCTTTGAATGAGTTTAGTTTGATTATCAACATATTTTTGTTCCAGTCAATGTAGTTTTTGTGAAAATACCTTTTAAAGAGTTGAATCAGCAATAATGAAAACCCTAAAGCTCGTATTTTAATACTTAAAGAGGAAAATGTTTTAGGTAAAATAAAAGAAAGCAATAGGACTATTGATAGTGCTTTTATAATAGAAGTTTTTATGGGGTTTAACCCTTCAAAATGAATTCTAGCCATGTTTTGTTTTCTTATTCTATTTGAAAGAAACGAATTTATTAGAATAAAGTACAAAATACATTTGGTCAATCAAAATGATTTCTGAATGAGAGAAGCTATCTTTTCAAGATAGCTTCTTCTCTGGTTTATTATCAATCTGTGATTAAAATATTCAAACAAATCACCCT
This sequence comes from Flammeovirgaceae bacterium SG7u.111, assembly GCA_034044135.1. Classification (NCBI taxonomy): domain Bacteria; kingdom Pseudomonadati; phylum Bacteroidota; class Cytophagia; order Cytophagales; family Flammeovirgaceae; species Flammeovirgaceae bacterium SG7u.111. The sequence goes on from CP139021.1 coordinate 1,978,673, forward strand.
TTCCACTTAACTATATATCCTTTTTCCCTTCCCAGCATCTGCTGTCCCACCGATTTTTTTATATGATGCCCCAAAGCGTGTAGTAACCGGCCCTTTGCAAGGTTTCTTACTGTTACCAGACTGATCTCTCTCAAAGGAACTTCTCCATCAAAATGCTTTATCCTGTTTTGCTGGTGTTCGGGTACTTCAGCGGCTGCTAGCTCGGGAAGTAAGGTGAACCCGCCTTGTGTATCTACCATTTTCCTCAGTGTTTCCAGTGAACTACCTTGGTAGCTGAATGAGCTTCCGTTGTGGAGCGAATCGTAGTTACAAAGCTTGACCGTTTGCGAATGGAAACAGTGTTCATCGCTTATGAGCCAGAGGTCTGGTTGTAAAAGTTGCTCAGCCTCAACTTCATCACTTTTAAAAAGTGGGTGTTTGGGGTTAGTATAAACCATTATTTCTTCGTAAAAAAGAGATCTTTCGAGTATCTCGTTATCATAAAAAGGCGTCGCCATTACCCCGGCATCCAATAGGTCTTTTTTTAACTCACCTACGATTTCCTCGGCTATAATTTCCTTCACTTTCAGAGAAACTTTTGGGTGCTTTTTTACAAAACTATTGATGAGGCGAGGTAGAAGATACGGGGCTATGGTAGGCAAAATTCCTATTTTTAGTTCTCCAGAAAGCTCTTCGTCATGGCTCTTTACTATTTCGTTGAGCTTCCGTGCGTTGCGAATAGTAATTCGTGCTTGGTCTATGATTTCCCTGCCCACATCCGTGGGGATTACCGGCTGGCGGCTTCTGTCAAAAATAGTTACCCCAAGCAAGTCTTCCATTTTTTTTACCTGCATGCTCAAAGTAGGCTGGGTCACAAAACAGCTTTTGGCGGCAGTAGCGAAATGCCTGTGGGTATCCACGGCAACAACATACTCTAATTGGACAAGTGTGATCATATGTGTTTTGTTAAATTAACACTGGTATTCAAAAAGTGAGTAACTGTTTTCCAACAGTATGCGTATAGTTCACCTTTCCAACTGAGTTGCATCCAAAAAAGGAAAACAATAGTGGCCACATACTTCTTTTTTAAAGAAAATAAACTTCAGCTAGGTGAGATTATTACCTATTCGCTAATTCAGAGTAAGAGTTGTTGAAATGAGTTTTGGGTTATTGCCAAAACTGAGTTGAGTTTTCCAGAGTCGTTAATTTTTGCAAGAACACAAACATAACAAAAGCATAGATGTTTTCTATAGAATGCTAATATCTAATTGCTCAAGTTGATGTAGTCTAGTTTCATAACTGAAGAAGTTGGTAGAAGGTTTCCTTACTTTGGTTGAAAAAAGTTTGTGATCATAGCGGAAGGACTTAGATTTAATCTTACTTATAAAACTAAAGGGGCGCACGTGCTTGGTTATACAATAACTCGAAAAAATTTATTGGTTCATTTATATTTTTGGATAGCATTTCTGGCGCTGTTCACCTTTTTTTGGTCGGGTAGGCTAACGTTAGAAGAAGCATTGTTGAGAGGTACCGTACTTACGCTTTTCCAAATGATATTGGTGTACACCAACTTGGCTTTTTTGATGCCCAAGTTTTATGAAAGACAAAAATACGGTTTGTTTATTATCAGCTCTATTCTCCTTATCCTGATCTTGTTTTTGTTGTTCAACTTTGCGGATTTTCAGGTAGCAAAGTGGGTATTTGATATTCCTGATCGTCCGCTCCGAGGACCAAAAGGAGGCGAGCGTGAAGCGGTTGATGCTCTTAATTCTTTTGCTAGAAAAAGGGGGAATGACATGTTTAAGATGGCGATGCGTACCAGGTCTCTGTTCAATGTGAGCTTGTTTGTGTCCCTTTTTGTGATAAGTGTGGCATACAGGCTTTCGCAGATAGCAGCGAAAAAGGAAAAAGAAGCAGTACTGCTCAGAAATGAAAAACTGGATGCAGAAATGAAGTTTTTGAAATCGCAGATTAACCCACATTTCCTTTTCAATGCCCTGAATAATGCCTACACGCTCTCCTATATAAAGTCGGACGATGCCCCCGATGTGATTTTGAAGCTATCGGATATTTTGCGTTATATAATTTATGATTGCAACGCAGATAAAGTACCTTTAGAGAAAGAGGTTACCTATATCAAAAACTATATTGACCTTCAGAAAATTAAGGGAGAAAATTCTGAAAATATAAAAGCAACTTTTAAGCTGCAAGATACTTCGCTCATGATAGAGCCCATGTTGTTGATTCCTTTTATAGAAAACAGTTTCAAGCATAGCCACATAGAAAGTTCTGACAAGGGATGGGTTGATATGGTGTTGAAAGTAACAAGTGAAAAGCTTGAGTTCGAAATAAAAAATAGCTTGCCCGAAACAGAATTTACGAAAGATAAAGTGGGGGGGATAGGTCTTGAAAATGTGAAAAAGAGACTTTCGATGTTGTACCCCGACAGTCATCAGCTTGTTATCAAAAAAATGGACGGGCAGTTTAGCGTGTCAATGCAAATTAGGTTTTAGAAGAAAGTGAAGGATGGAAAAATTGAAATGTTTATTGGTAGATGATGAAAAACTAGCGCTTACACTGCTGGAAAGCTATATCTCCAAGTTGTCAAACTTGGAAGTAGTGGGCAAGTTCCAAGATCCGCTCAAAGCCCTTGCGCTCCTCCAAGATACAGAGGTCGATCTCATGTTTTTAGATATTCAGATGCCCAATCTTACCGGGATAGAGTTGCTCCAAACACTGCCTTCCAACAAAAAACCTTTGGTGGTTTTCAGTACTGCATACGCAGAATTTGCTCTCGATGGCTACCAGCTAGATGTGGTAGATTACCTTCTCAAACCATTTCCCTTCGAGCGTTTCCTGAAAGCGGTGAACAAAGCTTCTCAACTAATAGAATTGAAAAGAAAAGCTGGTAGCACAGAAGGGGGAAATACGCGCCAGGGTAAAAATTTCATGCTTGTAAGGGCAGACCACCGAATCTATAAACTTCAATTTGATGAACTTCTTTATGTAGAAGGGCTAAAAGAATATGTCTCTTATTTTACAAAAAATGAGCGAATCATAGCACTCGAGTCGCTTAAAAAACTAGAGACTATTTTGCCAACCGATCAATTTATGCGCATCCATAAATCGTACATAGCTTCGGTGAGGCATATAAAAGCCATAGAAGGAAGCCAAGTAGTGATAGGCGATAAATTGCTGCCCATAGGGAAAACCTATAAGGAAGCAGTGATGAAAAAAGTGTTTGCAGGAGAGTCCTGAATGTAAGCTTTTTTGCATTCAATCGTCTTTGGTGCTTTTTGTCTTGATAACCTTGAAAAGGCTATTTTCCATGCTTTTGAAGTAATTCATCAATTATTTGCTCGGTTATGTCAGGGTAGTTTACTCTCACTCCCTCAGAGGTTTCTAGCCATTCTTCTATTTTTCCATCTACTCCCGCTAGGCTTTGCAAAACAGGGACGCCCATTTGTTCCAGTGCAGCCGCATTGCAGTGTTGTTCATATTGGTTTTTCATGGGAATTACCATGAGTTTCTTTTCTAAGAACAATGCTTCGGCTGGCGTTTCAAATCCAGCGCCACAGAGCACACCCATGCTGGTAGTCATACTTTTTATAAAACCATCATTGTTCACTGGTCTGATGCTCACATTGCCAGTTTCTAGCGGTTTTTTGTTATGCTTGGAAAATACTTCCCATTTTGCCGCAGGAAACTTACCCAATTTTTCTACCAAGGTTTGGTCTCTGTAAGAGGGGAGGTACACCGTGTAATGCCCTTTGTTTTCAGGATGTAGTTCACGGATTTGTTGGCGAATTACAGGGGTATAAATTTGCTTGTCGAAGGTATCGAAATGGAAGCCATAATTGGCGGTGGTGGGAGCATAATTACTCAAAATGGCTTTGCCTACTGGGTCAAACTTTTGGGGCTTGGGGGTTTTAGGTGAGAAAAGAGCACACTGGTGGCTCAGGCTAATACATGGAATGTTTTTCAGTTTGCAAGCCCAAGCAGAAACAGGTTCAAAATCATTGATAACCAAATCATACTTTTCTACAGGGATCTCTTTTATTTCCCCATAGAGTGTAATTGGGCTGACACTGGTAACTGTTTTTAGCAGATCCACTCCGCCAGATTTGCCAAAAATGAAGCTCAGCCCATTGCATCGGTACTTTACTTCGAAGGGCAAGTCAACGTCGGCTTGGTAGCCACTTACTAACAAATCGAGCTCTCCTTTTTTTTGTAAAATTGGTACAATATCACGAGCTCTGCTCAAGTGGCCATTTCCCGTACCCTGTATCGCATAAAGAATCCTCATTTTCCTAAAAAATTAGTTGGGCAATAAGCATTGCTCGAAACTTGTTTTTTTACAAATAACCTCTGTTTTTTTCATATTCTCAAAAATGCACTTTTTTGACTCAAACCAAGAGGTATAAAGTGAATATTTAAAGAAGGGAAGTTAAGGTATTGTGACGAAAATAGTGGGGAGGGCATGATCGGTTTTCAGTAGTAAGTATTTGTAAAGTGGGGAAAAAGAAAATAGCGACTATACTAATGTGGCTAGTATTTTGATAGATTTTTTATAAAGGTTTGTTTAGATAAGTTTTAAAATACGGCTATTAAACAAAACGTTTTGGAGTAGCAATTTAAATAAACATAATATAAAGATCATTAGGTATGAAGTCAGTAATCCCATTAGCAATTAAAGAAACGTACGAAAAATATTTTGGATCAGAAGATTGGGGAATAGTTCTTCAAAAAGCTGGATTCGACCCAAAGACAGTTTTCTTTAGCCATAAAAACACAGAAGACAAAGAGGTAATGGCTTTGTTGAAAGCGGTTATGGACCATAAGGGTTTGACCATAAATCAACTTTCAGATGTTTTTGGTGATTACTGGGTGAATGATTTTGCTTCCCGACACTATTTTGCTTTTTATCAAAGAGCTAGCTCTGCCAAAGATTTTTTAATGAAAATGAATGATGTTCATGATAAAATTGGAGCAAAAGTGGAAGGGTCAAAGCCACCAAAATTCACATTCAACGAGCTGCCAGATGGAGCAATGGAAATGGGATATATTTCCGAAAGAAACTTGATTGATTTGGTAGTAGGGCTTGTAAAAGGAGTAGGGAAGAGGTTTGGAGAAGAAATCAAGGTTACTAAATTAAGCTCTAGTCTTTTGAGGCTCGAGTTTTTAGGGAAAATTGAAAAAGAAGCTGTTGGAGAAGAGTTGAAAGAAGGTTAAGAAATAAACGAGGTAAACCATTTTCCACCTAAGATAGAGGATATAGACCATAAATACTTGGTCTATATCCTTTATTTTTAAGTACCTATTTCATCAAAAAGAACTCGCCTGCCTCGTAGCCTATTGCAATTTTGTTTACAAAGGAGGTTTTGAAGCTCATTGCCGAAATGTGATTGTTTTTGGTATCTTGGTCATACAACAATTACATTTTCACATTTACTCTATTTAATGAAATGAAAAACAACCTCACAAGACGGAATTTTGTAAAAAAAACGGCTGCTGCCGGATTAGTAGCTTCCTTGGGTACGCCCAATATTTTATTTGGAAAAGATGACAGGAAGGTGCGTCTTGCTTTTATAGGCACTGGAATGAGGGGCAGGAACCATGTATCATTAGCGGCAATCAGAGATGATGTGACCATCACCGCCATTTGCGATATCGATCCGGAAAGCGTTGAAAAAGCAAAGGAGATCATCAAAAAAGCGGGAAAAAAAGAGCCGGCGGTGTATGGGAAAGATGAGTGGGATTTTAAAAATATGCTAAACCGCGATGATATAGATGGCGTGATCATCGCTACGCCTTGGCTGTGGCATACCAAAATGGCCGTAGCGACCATGAAGGCAGGGAAATATGCAGGCGTGGAAGTTTCAGCAGCCAACACCCTTGCCGAATGCTGGGATTTGGTAAATACCTATGAAGAAACGGGGATGCCTTGCATGATCTTGGAAAATGTTTGTTACCGCCCCGATGTGATGGCGGTGCTGAATATGGTGAGAAAGGGAATGTTTGGAGAATTGATCCATGCGGAATGTGGCTACCAACACGACCTGAGGGGAGTGAAGTTTAACGATGGGAAATCTGCCTATGGCAAAGGGGTAGAATTTGGGAAAAAAGGGTATTCGGAGGCTAAATGGAGAACCTTGCACTCGGTAAATAGAAATGGTGATATTTACCCCACGCATGGAATTGGACCCGTGGCAGAATACTTGAACATAAATAGGGGAAACCGTTTTGTTTCCTTGACTTCCACCGCTTCCAAAGCGAGGGGGTTGCATAATTATATTGTGGAAAATGGGGGAGAAGACCACCCAAATGCCAAGGTCAACTTTAAGCTTGGAGATGTGATTACTACAGTAATAAAAACAGCCAACGAAGAGTCCATTATTGTTTCCCACGACACCAACTTACCTAGGCCGTATGCACTAGGTTTCAGGGTGCAGGGTACAAAAGGAATTTGGATGGATGTGAACAAATCTTTGCACCTAGAAGGGGTAAGCCCGGCGCATAATTGGGAAAGTACCGACAAGTATTTTGAGGAATATCAGCATCCGCTGTGGAAAAACCATGCAAGCAAAGCAGAAGGCGCTGGCCATGGCGGCATGGACTGGTTTGTGGTTCATGCTTTTGTAGAATCCATCAAAAGAAAAGCCCCAACCCCAATGGATGCCTATGATGCCGCTGCTTGGAGTGCCATCACCCCACTTTCAGAAATGTCTATTGCCGATGGCAGCGACTCTGTCGATTTCCCAGACTTCACCCGTGGCCAATGGATGACCAATAAGCCGATTTTCGCATTGGATGGCGAGTATTGAGAAATTTTGTTTATAAGTGAAATTTGCCCAGCAAGGCAAGCCTCGCTGTTGAGGGAAGGTAGTTCTACCAAAAAATATCATGAATTACTTTTAAGAACTCCTTTTTTCTAGACTTGGAAATAGGTACAATTTCCTCATTTTCCATGATGATGTAGCCAGTTTCTGTGTTCGATAGCTCTTTAATGTATTTGAGGTTTATTAAGAAAGACCTATGACATCTGAAAAATAAAGATCGGTTTTCTAGTTGTTCTACAAAGAATTTTAGAGGCTTGGTAATCAGTGTTGTATCTTTGTTTTTCAGGTAAATTTTGGTGTACATGCCATCGGCTTTAAGCAAGATGATATCATCATGTGCCACAAACAAAACCCCACGCGGAACCTCTAAAGCGATTTTGTTTACGGACAGCTGCTGTATGTTTTTTTGGAGAATTTCGAGACGAGAATTCAATTCATGTTTTTGGATCGCCTCTTCTGCTTTCTGTACCGCGGTTTTTAGCTCATTGATATCGATAGGTTTGAGGAGGTAGTCAATGGCTGATAATTTGAAAGCTTCAATTGCATATTCATTGTATGCAGTTGTGAAAATGATTTGGAAGTTGACAGGTCCATCAAAGAAATCGAGGATTTGCAAACCATGTATTTTAGGCATTTCAATGTCCAAAAACACGATGTCTGGCTTTTCTTTTTTTATCAGCTGCACGCCTTCCTCTAGGTTAGAAGCTTCCAATATCTGCTGGATAGATGGGCAGTTTTCGTGTATGAGGTGAGTGAGGAGATGTCTCGCTTTTTTTTCGTCATCTATGATAATACTGTTCATCTTGTTCTCTGTTCAATGGGTATAAGGATGCTGACCAAAGTACCTTTAGGTTCTTTTTTTTCTATTAAATCTTTTATTTCTACTTTGATATGGGTTTTATGGCTAGCGTTATATAAGTCTATACGCTCTTGGTTGGCTTTGGTAGCAAAAGAAGCGGGTCGGTTTTTTTGTTGGTTTATTTTTTTTGACATTTCTCTACCTATCCCATTGTCTTCCACGGTGCAAACAAGCCTATTGAGGTTTTCGTCCATGTAAAAATTCACCTTCAGCAACCTGTTGTTTTTTTTGTGCAAAAGCCCATGTTTAATAGCATTTTCTACATAAGGTTGTATAAAAATAGAAGGTACCATCAGGTAGTTGGTATTGAGTTTTTTGTCAATATTTAACTCATACTCCATTTCTTCCTCAAAGCGTATTTTTTCAAGCTCCAGATAAAAGGTGAGGGCATCTATTTCTGACTTTAGGGTCACTTCATTTTTTTGGCTATGCTCTAAGTACATACGAATGAGACGTGAAAACTTAACTAGGTACGAGCTGGCAAGCTCTCTTTCGTTGTGGATGATGTAGTCTTGGATAGAATTGAGTGCATTGAAAATGAAATGAGGGTTCATTTGAGAGCGAAGGTTCTCAAGTTTTAGTTTACTCAGCCTTTTTTCTTGAAGCAGCTTGTCGTATTCTACCATCTGTTTCTTTTCGTGCCTCCTCACTTTCTTTTGGAAATAGAATACTAAAGAAATACTCAAAAATGATACACAGAGGGTAATGAACCACCACTCTTTCCAAAAAGGGATTTTGATTTTGATGTCGATTTGCTTAGTGGTGCTACTTTCTTTGTTTACCCCCATAACGGTTTTTACCTTAAAAGAATAGCTTCCTGCAGGTAAGCTATTGTACTTCACAAATGCAACACCTTGTTGTGTTTTTTGCCAAGTGGTATCGAAACCCTCTAATTTATAGGCATATTTTAAGTACTTCCCTGATTGATACCCATTGGCATGAAAGGAAAATGCTAAGGAGTTTCTGTCATAAGGCAGGGTAAACTCTTTATGGAGGGTAGTGTCTTGGTCACCTATGGTCACTTTGGTGAAGTACACTTCAGGTATTTTTCTGTTTTTGAACAGACCTTGGAAATAGACAGGGATTGTATATAGGTTTTTGCGAGAGGAAAAAACTAACAAACTATCAGTGAAAGCCATGCTTGTGATAAAGTTGTTTAGTCCGTCTTGTTGCGTAAGGGTTGCTACCTCGCCAGATTCCATGTCTATTTTTTGCAGTTGGTTTTTAGAGCTTATCCAAATAGAGTTGCCTACCGAGCAAAGGTTAGAGATATCCTTGCCTACTAGCCCGTCTTTTTGGGTGAATGTTTTTGTTACCTCGCCATCTGTTATTCCAAGCAATCCTAAATGACTGTTTGCTCCCCATATAGTACCATCTTTTGTTTTTACCAAGTGTGTTGCTTGGAAAGGTTCGCCTTTGAAAAAAATAGGAGAGGCATTCCATAAGCTGTCATACTTCATCAATTGGTCGATATATCCAATATAGGTAGTGTTGTTTTTCTGGTCGCTTATCACCGAATAAGGACGTTTGTTTTCTATTATTTTGGTAGAGGGGCTGGGGGAATATATATTTTGATAAAGTAATGCTTTGTTGTAGGTAAGGTAAACTATGTCTTGTCCTATAAGCTCAAACCCTTTAGCTACGGCAAAACGGTTTCCTTCGTCCGTTAGCTTACGAGTGGTAAGGTTGTATGAATAACTCATACGGCTGTTTGTGCTTATGAACAAATGCTGGGTGGAGGGGTCGTAGAGTATTCTGTTCACACTTTTAGAAGATACCAAATCAATCGTTTGGGCAGAATTTGTTTGAATATTTAGTAAATATATCATGCCGTTTGTAGTACCTACTGCCACGTTTTTTTTACCAATGTATTCTAAGCACGATATATTCCCCTCTATCCCTAAGTTGGGCAACTGTTTGATGTGGATGTTGGGAATTACATATATTCCATTTTGGAGGGTGGTGAACCAATAATTCCCATCTTGGTCTTTGAGCATATCGCTCACAATGTCGTCGGGGAAATAGGTTGATTCTAGTATCCAGTTTTGATTGTTTTCTGTGCGGTATACATACACTCCATTGCTGGTGGCAAACCAAAGTTTACCATCTATCTCCTTTACACGGATGATTTTTGATACAGAAAGTAATTCCTTGAATTCCTCCAAGGGTTTTTCATTATTATCTTCAAGCTTGAAAAAACTGCGATGCTCTCTTCTTGAAAAGGTAATAAAAGATGTGTTTTGGTAGGTAAAGAAAAGAGCAGTTGCTCGTAGTTTTTCTTCCCTATAAGAGCCCTCTAGTTTTAATACATGATGCTGATTAAAGGAATAAAAGTCCCCATCGTAGTCGAGGATATATATTTTTTGTCCAACCTTTGCCGAACTGGTTTTGGTTGTTTTACAGAAAAATACTCTTTTTTCGGTATCAATATCAAAAACAAGTATTCCTTCCGACCATACTACATACAGCTCTTTCTCAATTATGTATAGGTCGGCGAGGCTTCCCTTAAGTTCCTGGTGTAGGTCGGCAAATTCTTTGAGCGAATCGCCTTGTGTGTACAAAACCTGCCCGTGGAGGTTTACGCACCAAGTCCGTCCTAAGCTCTCGTCTCTTACTAAAGAAAAAACGGATAACCCTTTTTGATTTTGGCTTGTAAAGTGCTTATACTCTTTGCCGTCGTATCGGTAGAGTCCGCTTCTAGAGGCGAACCAAAAGTAGCCTTCTGCATCGTTTATGATATCATAAAATTCTATATCGGGCAAGCCATCACTTTCAGAAATATTGATAGAAAGAGGGTGTTGGCAAAAAACGGTAGAAAGTGTTGCTATATGTAGCACAAAAATGATTATGAGCTTCATGGGTTCAAAAATAGATATTTGGCCTAAAATAGCAGAACAATTTCCCCGAATAGTCTGTAAATGCATTTAGACATAAATAGAGGATTAGTAAAAAAAGAGGCCGCCAAACGGCAGCCTCTTCGTGGATTGATTCAACCTTGGTATTGCTTGGTTACGAGTAGTTTTTTATGGAAAGATGTGATTTTTAATCACAATCTGTAATGCTATAACTTGCAGATGCGTCTTTAACCCAGCCATTATACGGAACAGGCATAGCATCTACTTTTATACAAGTTAAATTTGGATTATTTTGAAGCTGCATTCTCGTCATGTTACCATTGTTTCCATTGGCAATATTTACAGAGGTAAAACTATTTGAATGGCCTTTGAAATCAACTAATTGAGTTAAGTTTGATATATCAATAGTAGTTAAGTCATTTGATTCAATGAGAAGTTGAGTGACTTTTGTGTTATTTGATAAATCTATTGATGTCAAATTGTTACCAAACAAACTAATCCCAGTAACATTGATAAAGTATTCTATTCCTGTAACATCTGAAATTGAGCTATTTGTTGCAGAAAGAGTTCCTGTAAAGTTTGTTGCTTCAGACTCTGTGATCTCATTATCGTCAATTGTGTTAATAGCTGAATTAGCAAGTAACGCATTTTTAAAGTTAGCATCAGGAATATTGATCACTGCATCAACATAACGTACATTGATTGTTAGGTTTGCCGATTTTGATATTCCGTTGCCATCGGTAACAGTAAGAGTACCTGTTATGGTCGGGTTTGTTTCATAATCGAATAGTGAAGCATCATCCACATATATATTGACCAATCCACCAAATGGCGTAAGTGTTGCCGCATTCGGGTGTGACAAATTGCTCAATACGTAGGTCAGGGTGCCATCAACACTTTGATCGTAACCCGGTACCATTATCTGCGTAATAAAATCACCTGATTCAGGGTTTTCATTTATTGACGCCCAAATATTTTCTGATAACGTCCACTGACCTCCTTCAGTTACATCGTTCAAATTGATGGTGATGTTTGCAGAGTTTGAAGCTCCGTTCGCATCAGTTGCCGTAACCGTTGCCGTGATAGTAGGGTTGGTCTCATAATCGAAAAGAGAAGCATTATTTACATGTACATACATTACCCCAGTTTGGCTAACGAGCTTCAGTGCTGTTGCAGGAGACACGTTTGAAAGCGCATAAGTAATCATTCCATCATTGACTGGATTATATCCTTGCAAGGATAAACTACCTAGTTCATTTTCGGTAGGGTTTTCGTCAATAGTCACTTCAAAGTCGTTGACTGTCCAACTTGCTTCAGCTACATCGTTCAAATTGATGGTGATGTTGCCAGTTTGGGTATATCCGTTTTCATCGCTGATTTGAATTTTCGCCGTAATGGTCGGGTTGGTTTCGTAGTCGAAGAGAGAGGGATCTTTTACAGCCAAAAAGATTTTTTCCTCAAAAAGCTCAATTGCACCAACTGGCGATTCTTCTATCAATTGCATGGTGAAATTTTCCGAATCTTTATCAGAATCGAACCCTACTAATTCAATTCTTCCTAACTCGTCGTCATCTTCTCCAGGGTTTTCATCTATGGTCAGTTCAAAATCTGCAATGGTCCAGCTTGGCCCTTCATCTACATCATTCAAATTGATCGTAATATTTGCTGTTTGAGAGCCTCCGTTCGCATCGGTCACACGCACTTGGGCAGTAAGCGTTGGGTTGGTTTCATAATCGAATACGGCTGGGTTTTCTACAATTATAGCACTCCCTGAATTCCAGTCCATTCCAAATGCCGCAGCCGGTTCCTGGTTGATAAGCTCGTACGTAACCTCATATATGCTTCCATGAACTGTAGGGTCAAAGTTCTGAAGAGAGATGTATCCTAATGCGGTTGAAGCAGTTGGGTTTTCGTCTATCGTTTTGGTAAGATCGGTAACAGACCAAGTTACCTCATACACATCGTTCAAGTTGATAGTGATATTACCCGTTTGAGTGTATCCGTTTTCATCAGTGATTTGAATTTTCGCCGTAATGGTTGGGTTGGTTTCAAAGTCGAAAAGAGATGGGTCTTTTATTGTCAAATAGATTTTATCCTCATAAAGATTAATTGCACCAGCTGGCGATTCCTCTATCAATTGCATGGTGAACTTGTCCGAATCTTTTTCAGGGTTGAACCCTACTAATTCAATGCTTCCTAGTTCGTCGTCATCTTCTCCAGGGTTTTCATCTATGGTCAGTTCAAAATCTGCAATGGTCCAAGAAGGCTCATATACATCGACCAAGTTGATGGTAATGGTTGCCGATTGTGTATATAGTTTTGAGCTACTTACCTCAACTGTCGCTGTAATAGTAGGGTTGGTTTCAAAATCGAATAATGCTGTGTCTTTTACAGTAATGATTCCCTCTTCGCTAATTTGTAAAGCTCCAGATGGGCTTTCGTTGCTTAGCGCATACGATAGTGTTCCATCAACAGCCTCGTCATAGCCTTCTAGTTTGACAGTGTCCAATGTGGTTTCGGTAGGGTTTTCATCAATTGCTAGCATAATTTCGCTTACTGTCCAAGTTCCTTCATATACGTCTGTGATGGTGAGGGTAACAGCAGCGGTCTCGGAAACGTCTCCAGCTGTGGCCTTGATCACGGCGCTGATACTTGAGATTGTTTCATAATCGAGCTCGATGTCTTCGTTCAACATGAGATATTCTCCTGAAATAGAAAGCAAATTTTCTATCGACTGGGAAACGACCGTATAAGTTACGGTCACATCCGATCCGTCTGAAGAACTGACTGTTAAGTAGTCTGAAAGCTTGGCAAGTTGCAGGCTTCCAGTTCCAGAAGGCTCATAAACTTCTGGAAGGCTAAGGGCGATGTCGTCTAGTGTTACGGTTATTTCACCTGGCAAAGGTTCATCATCATCTGAGCATGAGGTTATAACAAGTCCCATGAACAGGCTTAAGAAGAAGATGTGTAGTAGATTGAATTTCTGCAATACGTTTACTTTCTGCATTATGTATAATTTTTAATTAGAGAATAGTGCGAAAGTATAGCTGCTAACTATAGCTAGTTTGGCTTACTTTCTGAATGGAGGGGTTGAGTTTCCGAACAGGCGGTTTCTCTTGCTAAAGGATTTTGGCTTTAGAAGTACTTGAGCCAAATTGCACCTGCGATGCGGCGATTATTTTGTTCAAAGTTGCCATCGGTTAAGAATACCCGACCCGTAAGGACGGGAGTCGTTACACGAAACAAAGCAAGTGGCAAGGTTGCCAGCGGTGACGCTGGAACTGAAGTAATCGGATCGTTGAAGCGGCCAAATGGGAGTTCGAAAGGACATCACGAAGTGAGAAACTGGACACAGAGGCTATTAGAACTGGGCGTCCCCGTCGGCGAAGTCCAAAGCCCTGGCTTTAGATTAGGGACAGTGCCGAAATAGTAGATTCAGCAGGGATAGATACAAGCCACCGTGGCAGCGGGATATTCACCTTACCGAGAGGGCAGAGCGTAAAGAAATTGTCTAGTAGACAATTTTAGCGATGAGCTGTAGGGGAGGGGATTCTGGAAACGGAGCTGAGAAGTCACAGGGACGCCTGCCGGCAGAGGTCATAGTACCCGATCGGGAAACGAGCTGCCAAAGAGAGGCAGAGGACTCACGGGAGAGGGAAGGGCTGAACGTTGAGTTGCCCAAAATTCGATAGGGAGGCTATGCTAGCCCTATCTTAAACTACGGCAAAGGTATAGTTGGTGTAAAGAGCGACTATGCTATGCTTGACGAACCGCCCAGTACGAGATCAGGGACGCCTAGTCCGTACGCTGGGTGGTGTGACCGGGCTGGCGTTCCAGGGGCGCACTGGCTACCGATTGGTAGCCAGCCGTCTACTCGATTAGAAGTGTGTGGCTTTCTGTTATCTGCTGTGTCTGCTGAAAAAATAAAAAAGTTGGGAAGGATAAATTTAATTAAACGATTGTCTATACTTCAAAGGCGATATTTCGGTTTTCTTTTTAAAAAGTCGGTTGAACGATTGTGGTTGTTCAAAACCTAATTCATAGGCAATTTCGCTTACGGATAAATTTGTCGTTAAAAGTTTTTCTTTTGCTTTTTCAATGAGTTTTTCGTGAATGTGTTGTTGGGCGTTTTGTCCCGTCAGCAAACGCAACATATCGCTTAAATAATTTGCGGAGTAATTGAGTTGATTAGCTAAATATTCAACTGTTGGTAATCCGCTATTTAAAGTTTCTGTGTTACTAAAATAATCGTTCAAAAGTTCTTCCATTTTTGCAAGCAAATTATTGTTTACGGCTTTTCGGGTAATAAATTGGCGTTCGTAAAAACGATTGCAATAGTTCAATAGCAAATCAATTTGCGACAGAATTATGTCTTGTGTGTGTTTGTCAATATGCTGGTATTCTTTTTCTATTTTTTGAAAAATATCAACAATATTTTGCTCTTCCCGTTGCGAAAGGTGCAATGCTTCATCTAGGGAATATGAAAAATAGCCATAATTTTTGATTGAGCTTTGCAATGGGTGTTTTTTCAAAAAATCAGGATGAAAGATTAATACATATCCTGTTCCAATGGTTTCATAAACATTGGTTGTATCTACTTCAACAGTTTGGACTTGTTTAGGTGCAATAAAAGTCATTGTTCCCTTATCAAAGTCATAATATTGTTGCCCATATTTTACTTTGGATTGGATATTATTCTTCAGAGAAATTGTATAAAAATCGGTAGAAAAATGTTGCCACACATCAGAATTTACAGCGTGTATTTCTGAAACCAAAACCACACTTACCAATGGATGCAAAGGCGGTGGAATGGAAAGTAAACGATGAAATTCGGATAAAGAATTAATTGTCTGCATATATATATAAAATTCCAAAGATGATTAATGCAACAATTTCTATAGTTAGCCATAATAATTGTTTTGAAAAAAATCCGTCTAACACAAACCCGAATAATCTGGCAAAAACAATTCCCAGAGTCAGAAAAAACAATGAAGCAAACACCGTTTGTTTCCAATTACTCCATTGATTGAAAAAAATCAATAGAATACCCAAACCCATTAGAAAACCCCATTTAACCCGCATTTCAATTATTTGATATGGATTTTCTGGTAAAGGAATTTTGCTAATTAAGTTGGGCTTGTATGTTAGAACCCAACCTGCGATTAGTAAAACCCCTCCAATTATTTTCAGAAAAATTGTCATTATTCCTGTAAAAGATTTTCTTGAAAAAATGGAACTAATTCATCCAATGCTTTTGCTGTTGCTTCTGGTCCATCGTATAAATCATAATGACCCGCACCATTTACAACATGGATTTTTTTGTTTTTGGAAGCGGCTTTTTTGTATAAGTCAAAACCGTCTCTATATGAACCGAAACCACCAATTTTATTGCCTACAATAACCAACAAAGGTTGCGTAAGCAAAATTTCGGCAAGATGAAAAGCGTCAAACATTATTAAGTTCGCCATACTTGCAAAAAGCAATTTATTGTTTGAAGTAGGGTGTTCGCCTCTTGGCGTTCTGTAATAATCAATAGCTTCTAACATATCAAATTCGTTTATGCCTGCTTTTTTTGCTTCTTCGGAAGAATTGGGCGTCCAATTTGTAATCATTGGCTCTGCTCCGTTGGCTTCCGCAGTTCGTTGCGAGGAAACAGCTTCTAATGTTTCTAAAATATTTGTTTCTCTGAAGGCTCTGCCCATATTAATTCCTGAAACTGTTGCCACTGCTTTTATTCTTCTTTCTTTCAATGCAGCCTTTGCAGCGTAACCACCGCCTGCACAAATGCCCAATAAACCGATACGGTTTTTATCTACAAAACTTAATGTAGTAAGATAATCTGCGGCATAGCATATGTCTTCTACACGGATGGTTGGGTCTTCCAAATATCTTGGTTCACCACCGCTTTCCCCTTGAAAAGAAGCGTCATAAGCCAAAGCAATAAATCCTTTTTTGGCAAGTTTCCCTGCATACAAACCTGTGGTTTGTTCTTTTACGCTACCTCCCGGATGAACGCAAACAATAGCCGAATAATTTTGTGTTTCATCAAAATTGTCGGGCAAATGAAGATTGGCTACTGTGTCCCAATTTCTGTTTTTGAATTTTACTTTTCGCATCATTTTATTTTTTAAGTTTTACAATGCAAAATTTGTCATTCTTTAAAAAGTAAATGTTTCCAAATCAAGGTCATTTGTAACCAAATTGGGGTTGAGATGTGGAATTGTGTGGCTCGTGTCGTTTGGTGTCTTAATTTCGGGTGGGTGTCGCTTTACCATTACTGCCAACATTTGACAATATGAAACGGTTGGGTTTTCGGAGCGCGTTCGTATCCACCGTTGAAAAAGTTGGATTGAAAAACAAATGCCTGCAAACCACTGAACCCCAACTATTTTATATTGTATGTGTGTGCCTTGAATGGTGGATATAGCTCATGAATTTGAGTGTTCCAAAGTGTGAAAGACTGGGCGTCCCCGACCCGTAAGCACGGGAATCATTGTCCGAAGCAAAGCAAGTGGCAAGGTTGCCAGCGGTGACGCTGGAACTGAAGTAATCGGACCGCCGAAGCGGCCAGATGGGAGTTCGAAAGGACATCACGAAGTGAGAAACTGGATACAGAGGCTATTAGAATTCCAGACGGTACGCTGGGTGGTGTGACCAAGCGCGTACTAGGGGCACGCCTAGTACCTTACGGCCGCCTACTCATATTATGTGGATTTCAATTTCACTAATAATGCTCATACAAGTAAACTGCTGATTGTAGAAACTTGTCATTTAAATCATATTGTCTCAATCGCAATCGTAACCCTTGTTCATTTAATTCAAATTTTTTCTTAAACCCTCCTTCACCGGCAAAGTTTTGCTCATAGATGTTTTCTATTTCCCTTCCATTTTTATCATACAAATAGCTTGTGGTAGTCGGGTATTCTGAATTGATCATGGATTTCATTTTTGAAAGGCGCTGTTCACTATCAAGCTCGTATATAGTGTGATTGATCAATGCATTGGTCTGATCAAATTCTTTAACCGTATAGACAGAACCAGTTCCGTCAACAGACATTTTAGTAACACGTTTTAAATTAGCATCTTCAAAATAATGTTCTTCATTTGGTTTATTTCTTGGAATTACTCTTTTATATCTGGAACCATTATGTTGTTCAACAAGGTTATCTTTAGTGTTGTATTTCCAGATTGTAACTGAACCCATTGGTATCCTTGAAGATCCATCATATACAGCTTCCTTAGTTCTACGTCCTATCGAATCATATTCTGACACAATACGCCTAAACCCTCCTCTATAAAACCGTTTGATCTCAATCAGTTGACCTTTTTTGTCATAATGATGTATTTCAGTAGTATCAAGTTTTATTGATTTTTCATCGTTTCCCGAAACTTGTATTTCTGAACAGAGATACACCGTTTTTATTTTATTGAGTGCAAACAGTTGTTGATTGCGATTGGATCTGTTTCTAAATGGGGTTTCCAATAGATTTTGAGCAAAAAGACTATTGAATGAAAGTAAAATAAAACAAAGGATATTCAAAATCTTAAGTACTTTTTCCATCAGACTAGAGCATTCCCACATAACGTTGTTGTATATGGTTTGTTGAGTGGTTTAAGCACGTAATTTAGCAAATAAATAAAAACCGAATAGAAAATCCGCGAGGATTTTCGTAAGTAGGCTTGCACTAGCAATTTTTTATATACTGTACGCGCACCTTGAATGGTGAATATGGCTCATGAATTTGAGTCTTCCAAAGGGTGAAAGACTGGGCGTTGTTACGCGAAACAAAGCAAGTGGCAAGGTTGCCAGCGGTGACGCTGGAACTGAAGTAATCGGATCGTTGAAGCGGCCAGAGGGGAGTTCGAAAGGACATCACGAAGTGAGAAACTGGATACAGAGGCTATTAGAATTCCAGACGGTACGCTGGGTGGTGTGACCAAGCGCGTACTAGGGGCACGCCTAGTGAGGTGAACTGGCTACCGATTGGTAGTCAGCCGTCTACTCATATCTTTATGGTCACTTGTCAAATTACAATTTTTAGTATCTTGTTTAATTAGAAAAGAAAATACAAAACCAGTCTACGAAACACTATGATGTAGTAATCAAGGAACTCCTTTCTTTTCTTTTCATCTCAAGCCAGTACAGTACCTCGATTGGGCATAGTTTTCTCTAACTCTCTTTAAACTCCTTCATAATCTCTAGGGTAGACTTATGAGGTCTTCCCGTTGCCTTTTCAAAATCAGATTTCACGTAATTCACCCCAATTCTGATTCCATTGTATATACCTGCAATGACTGTCCCTATAAAATCTCCCAGTTCTTCTTTTCTTTCCTTTTCATATGCCTCTACCGAAACTGAGTTGTATGTCAAATCTGTATTAAACACCTGATTAATAAGTTCAGCTAATTGAAATTGTGAGATTGGTTCTCCTACCAAATTGTAGGTCTGCCCGTTGTGTTTGTCGTGAAGCAACATTTGTGTGTATGCGAAAGCCAACTCACCTCTGCTTGTATATCCACATTTTCCATCACTCGCACAGTTTCTAATCTCACCTTCTTTTACATAAGTGTCAAGATATTCAAGATCTGGTTCAAGGTAAATTCCATTTCTACCAATTACCCAATTCAAGCCTGATTCTCTTACATCCATTTCAGACTGACGATTACTTTTTACTATCGGGCTAAAAGCGGTTTTTTCTTCGTCACCAATAATGCTTGTATAGACTATTTTCTTGACACCATTTTGTTTAGCAGCCTCAATTACATTACTGTGTTGCCGAATCCTTTTTTGAGGGTCATCCATACCTGAAATTAGTAGCACTGAATCAACTCCTTTCAAAGCAGTAATGAATTCTTCTCGATTATTATAATCCCCTTTTCTTACTTCAATACCGAGGTGAGAAGCCTTTTCAGGTGTTCTAACAATCCCAATTACATTCCCTTTACCAATTTCCTTTTTTAATTCATTGACAATGGAAGTACCTAATTGCCCGTTTGCTGCTGTAACTGCGATTTTCATGTTCTGTTTTTAATTATGCCTAACGGTATCGGGTATGGTTTCGTTGCGGAAATGGACGCGAGTCACTTTCCGCCGTGGACTAAATTAGTAAAAAAGCGTGAATTTCCGATGAGGAAATTCAACCGAAATAAACTATACACGGTGTTGGGGTTCGTTATTTTTTTCGCTTGTAATACAATTGTACCAATCCCGTATCAAATGTTTTAGTACTTACAAACTCCAATAATTGCTCAGGTCTACCTTCTTTAAATAATCTTGTACCATTGCCAAGAAGAATAGGCACAATGGAAATAATAAGCTCGTCAATGAGGTCATTTTTAACTAGTTCGTTAACGACTTCAGCACCACCATCACAATAAATATCTTTCCTGGCACTTGCTCCGGATACAATAGAATTATCAATAAAAGTAATGTCATTGACTGCTGTTGAATTAATAACCCCACTTGTAAAAGTCGCTTCTATGCCAATATTTATTGGCGTATTTAAGGTTAGATTGTTAGAGGGCTTGTTTATTAATAATCGACTAAACGTTGGGGTAGTAGTAGCTGAAATAGACTGCGCAGAACTTCCCCAAAAAAAAGTAGATCCAGTGTCAGCACCAAATACGATACTGCCTACGCCATTGCAGGTTACGTTTGCATAAAACGCAGTAGTATTATTGTAGGCAGGTTCTAAAATGCCAAGTATTTGGTTAAAAGTTACTTCATTATTAAAGGTATCATTATTCATGGTGGCCAACCGAAGGGTAGCTGAAATATTATTACACGTTATGGTGGTAGTATCATTGAAATGGTTTCCTCCTTCACTTTCATTTAACCCAAGCTCAGTTTTATAGATTGTTAAAACATTATTGAACGTTGAGCCATTTAGAAAAAGTCCGTCTACAGCCCCATTTACTTCTACATTAAACGTTGTTCCTGAAAATGTAGCATCATCAGTACAATTTAGAGTTAGATTTGTATTGGAACCAGAATTAGTTATTTGACCTGTCTGAAAAGTCGCTTCATTGGCTATTGTTAAATTATAACCTCTTAGATCTATACTTCCGTTGTATCCATTCATGCGTATTGTTCCTACAGAAGTATTGGCATCTAAAAAACAAATGCCATTAAAATTACCCGATCCATCAAATATTGCGGTATCGCCAATTCCTGGGGGTGAGGCACCTCCAGGACCTCCCGAAGTAAGAGACCAGTTGCTAGGGTTACTCCAATTTTTATTACTATTAGTATAACTAAAATAATCAAACTCTATAGCTCCCTGCTGTGCTGTATAATTCGAACCACCAATTATAAAACGAATTTGTGTAGTAGAAGCATTCCATGTTATAGTACTTAAGTCAACTGAAAAATAACCAGTTGTATTTGTTCCAAAAAGAAGGTTTTGTTCTGTTAAATAAGTTCCGCTGGAATTAAATTCTTGAACTTGAAGAAAATAATTTTGAATACTTCCTGTTACAGAAATCAAATTAAATTCTACAATACCATTTATAGGATCCAACGGAAGTAACTTGGGAGAAGCTCCATCAACGTTAAAAATTCTATTGGCATATAGTCCTGCAGCATCATCCATTTTTAAGATTGCAGTTCCATTGCCAGAAAGTTGCCATGCTCCCGTTCCATTGTCTTCTATAAGGTTCCATTCATTAATTTCTGATGTTGTACTGAAATTAGTGAGATAAGTAGAGTTCCCTACCCAGTAGCGATTTTGAGAAAAAAGAAATGTTGAGAAAAAATAAAGAGGAATAAAAAATAATGTTGTTAATAATCCTTTCATTACTCTAATTTAAATTAGAAACACTACTTGATGTAATTTGTCAAATACTTATTGTACGAGTATCATTATAAGAAATTTTTGGTAGATATGTTAAAGAATCTAAGAGTTTTTTTAATGAGACCACCCAACAGGTTACCTTCTTCCAAGGGTATGTTGGATTGTCCCTTGTTAGAAGTCTTAATGTTGAACTGATATTTATTTTGTGTCATTGTTTCGACTATGAGTAGTTGCGCGGTTTGCACTTAACTTTGCAAGTACACACTAAGCTGAAAATCCGCGAGGATTTTCAGAAGTAGGCGAGAACAAGCAATTACTTATAGTCTTAGAATTCTAGTCCGTACGCTGGGTGGTGTGACCGGGCTGGCGTTCCAGAGGTGCACCGTGGGTTTATGGCTCACGGCCGTCTCGATTACCTGTTGCCATTTTTTTAAAGTTTCTTTATATTATTCTGTAAATGTGGTTTTTGTCAGTTCTAGGCTGCCATTCCACAGACTTTTTTGAAAAACTTTATTATAAGAATCAACAGATGTTTTAACCACTTTACCATCCGAGAAATAAATTCCTTTTAAGTATTTGTACTTTTCAGAAAATGCAAGGTTTGCTAAATTTTTTCCTGCTTGCGCTGGTGTATGGATATTGCTTTTGAATAAGGTCAAAACAGGGAAGATATTTTTCCATAAAAATCGCATAACAGGTGTGTAAGTTCTCGCAAGTCCTGTACCTGGTGTTAATCCTGGATCGTATGCGTTTACCCTAATATTTGTATGTTTTAAGCGCTCTTGCAATTCGTATGTTGTCATTATGTTGCACAATTTTGATGTAGAATACCTTCTTTGTCCAACTATGTTAGGTTTTTCGGAAGTTTCTTTTGGGTAAGCAAGTTCTTTGGCACTCGTATAAATAGGTGGTTCTATTGGTGTTTTGAGTGCTGGGTCGTGTGTTTCACTCGATGTGAATATTATATGTCCGTCATTTTTCATAAAGGGTAATAATTGCATAGTCAAGGCAAACGACCCAAGATGATTTACACCAAATGTCTGTTCAAATCCATCTGCCGTAAATTGTGTTTCGCCAATATTCTGTACTCCTGCATTATTTATCAAGATAGAAATGGAGTTGTTTTTTTCTTTGGCAAATGATTCAGAAAACTTTCTTATAGATTCTAAAGAAGCCAAATCTAATTCCAAGCATTTTAGGTTTTTATGACCTGTTTTGGATTTTATTTTTTCTATTATTCCTTTTCCTGCTTTAATATTTCTGGCAGGAATGATAATTTGTTCGTTTTTGGTTTTTTTAGCCATTTGTAAAGCACACTCAAAACCAATTCCACTGGTTGCTCCTGTAATAATTATTGAATCCATATTTTTTTTGTTTTCTATTAAAATGATGAAGCAAAGTTCAGCACTTCAAAAGCAAAAACTTTTGCCATTTGGCAAATAATGAATTCAGATGCTTTTTCGAATCCTGCTTAATGATGATTGCGTGATTCCTAAATAAGAAGCGAGATAGGAAAGTGGAATTCTGTTGGCTAAATTCGGGAATTTGTCTAAAAAACTAAGATACCTTGTTTTGGCATCTTCGGCTAACATTGGACTTAGTTTATTTACCTTTTCAACCAATGCTTTTTCGGTTATTTTATTGATAATGCCATCCCACTGAATGATAGTGGCTGACAAATCGTTGAGTGATTCTGTGGAAAACACAAGTAGTGTACAATCTGTTACGGATTGCACATATTCTGAAGAGGGGATTTTTTGATTGAAGCTGTTTATGTCCACAGCAAAATTGTTTTCATCAACAAAGTATTTGGTGATTTCATCCCCTTGGCTGTTGTAGTAACATACCCGTAAAATACCTTCTTCAATAAAAGCTACTTGTTTTGGTATTTTTCCTGCTTCGGAAAAGTAATCGCCCTTTTTCAATTCCAATACCTGTGCTTTTCTCTTTATCAAGTCAATTTGCTGTTGATTTAGCTGCCCAAATTCCAACAGATAGTTTATCAATTTATCCATAGTCACAAAGATTGTCATTACATTTTATTCGGAATTTGTCAAATGGCAAAAAGGGTTGGTTGATTTTAGTTTTGCTTCATTTGGTTGGGTTTTATGCTTGCAGGTAACAACGTTTTTATGTATGAGCATTAGCGGGTTTAAGCAACTACTTTTCAGATTACAATATACTTTAATATCCCTGTAAAAATCCACGTCCGTCCATAGGACGTGGATTTTTACAGGGATATTAAATTCAAAAATTGTTATCGCTTATTTTGGATGCAGAATGAGGTAAAACCGACAAGCATAGCAGCGCTACGTGCGGAGGTTTTAAGTATCTTGTAAACTAAGTTTTCGTGTTTTTTAAATAAAGCCTATTGTTGGTTTGCTACCGTAATTGATTGTTGCTGACGGTCCGCCGCTGCGATTGCTAGTTTTTTCTTAAAAAAATAATCTTTCACTTTTTAAGAAAAAGATAGTTAATCAACTCATTACTTAGTTGAAACTAGTAACCCGTAACTAGCACCTAGTAACCGTCAGCAGGGTCTAAAAATCAGAATAGTGATTCCCATTAAAATACCCGGTTATTTAGTTTACAGTGTACTTAACGAAAAAGAAGCACATAAGAATTTTGAAGTTATGTTTCTAAACAGCTTCTTAGGGCCTGACCAGTTCTTTTCATTACTATATGGTTCTTAATCGATGTTTTTATAATTACACCTCTGCCAAATGTAATTCCTTCAAAATCTCATAAGAGCGAAGTCTTGCTGCATGATCGTAGATATGCGAAGTGACCATGAGTTCATCTATTTGAGTGTTTTCCACAAACTTGCCGAGCTTGTCGCTTACTTTTTCCGCATCGCCAATGAATGAATAGGCTAGGAAAGGTTTGAGCGCCTGTTCAAATTCTGGGGGCAATACAAAGGAGCTATCCGGCGCTTGTAATGGGCGACGATCTTGCGTTAAGATACCCATGAATATTTTCTTCATGGAAGTAGCGAGGAGTTCTGCTTCCTTGTTGCTGTTGGCCGCGATCACGTTAACGCAGGCAATAGTGTAGGGTTTTTGTAACTGCTCCGAAGGCGTGAATTCGTTGTGGTAAATTTGCAAAGCTTGGTGGAGTTGTTGTGGGGCAAAGTGGCTGGCAAAGGCATAAGGCAAGCCAAAAGATGCTGCCAAATGTGCACTCTCCGTGCTCGATCCCAAAATCCAAATGGGGATATCCATACCCTCGCCTGGGATGGCTCTTACTGGCGAATGTCTATTATCTGTCGAAAAGTATTTTTGTAGTTCCCGAACGGTCTGGGGGAATTTGTATGCAGCACGTTCATCTCTTTGCAAGGCTTTGGCGGTATGTTGGTCGGTGCCGGGCGCTCTGCCCAAGCCCAAGTCGATCCTGTTGGGGTATAAGGATGCCAAGGTGCCAAATTGCTCGGCGACCATCAAGGGCGCATGGTTGGGTAACATGATGCCACCAGATCCTACTCTAATGCTGGAAGTTCCCCCTGCTACATGACCGATCAGTACGGAAGTAGCCGAGCTGGCGATGCTTGCCATGTTGTGGTGCTCGGCCAACCAAAACCGTTTGTAGCCTAATTCCTCTACTTTTTGTGCTAAGCTGAGGCTATTTTTAAATGCTTCTTTTGGACCAAAGCTCTCCAGTATCACTGCCAAGTCTAGCACAGATAGCGGGATGTTTTTCAATCTATTGTTCATATCGTCGATTCTCTCTTAGGTTAGTCTATTGGTTGATTTTAACTTAGTCTGTAACCGTATTTTGGGGCAAAAGTTCCATTTTAAGATTGAAAGGCAGGTAAACCAGCAGAAGAAGCGTCTCTACTCCACATAATATTTATTGAATTCTCTGTCCAATCTGAGCATACACCTTACGTTCTTTAAAAAATCGTGAACTACTGATCTATCGTTGAGCAGTTTTTATTCTAAAAAAAACCTTTCACAAACCAAATTGTATCTATGAGAATTCTTACGTTGTTAACTTTTTTTGCTCTCGCTTATTCAAGCACCCAAGCACAGTTTTTTGTACAAAAACTACCTCAAAGCGAGATTTTAAACAGTGAAAAAGCTTATGTGATTACCAATGCAGGTGATACTATTCGGGGACGAATTAGCGGGGCATCTCAATCTAATGGTCAGCTAAAAGCCTTTACCCTAAAAACTGACGAGGAAAAGCTGAAATTTAAGCCAATGGAGATTAGGTCGGTAGCCGTAGTGCCAGGAATGGGGGCTAATTATGAAGATATGGCCTTGATTACAACAATCAAAAGGGCTTCAGATACTACTTTCTTGAAGTTGGTAGAAACAGAGTGGGTGATTTTTGAGCGTATTCAGTTGCCAACCAAGAGAGAAAGTTACGCTTTAGTTCAGTTGGTGAACCCTGGCTTCGATTCCAAGATCAAGGTGTATGCAAACCCAGAAGCAAATGAAACTAGTACGCTTTCATCGGAGTCGATGATGCTAACTGGCGGTGACGATACTTCCCATTTTATTTCAGTAAACGGGGAAAGACCTACGCTGATAAAAAAGGGGAAGTATAAGAAAGAAGGTTTTGCCCAGCTATTTGGTGGATGTGATGCGCTGAACGATGAAGAACCAAAATGGAAATATTTCGCCAAGCATATTTTTATCTATGATCAAAAGTGCGAATAAGCTTTCTTAGTAGCTTCTTAAATAGAAAAGGCTCTCCAATTAGATTTGGAGAGCTTTTTTGTTTTCAACAAAGTATGATTTGAATGATAATCATTATTTATGTAGTAAGAAGAGCCCCGATCAATAGTTCAAAGTCAAACAAAACAATGCAACTTGGGAAATAACAATCATTCATCTGACTATATCATAGAAGGGTTACCAGCTGATTTGTCTAACGCTGCCCTAGAGTTTTTGGAAAGTGTTTTTTCCAAAGAGCAAAATATTCCTAAGGAATTGATTCCGCTTACCCAAGAAGAGCAAAAATGGTGGTGTATCCGAAAAGGTAAGGAGGTTGTGGGGACGGTTGCTGCTTGGAATCTTAATGCTGAATGGCACTGGGGAAGGCTGGCGGTTCATCAGCAATTGAGAGGGCTTGGCTTAGGCAAACAATTGGTGAGGAAATCTTTTAACGAGCTTTTCCAAATGGAAGTGGAAAAAGTGGTGATCGATGCGAGGGATATAACCGTTGAGATGGTCTTGGGGCTAGGGGGAAAAGTTACAGGGGAAAAGAGCTCCTTTTATAACTATCCTATAACGCCGATGGTGATTGAGAAAAAAGATTATATCTTTAAGTCAGAGCCAGGTTCGTGACCTGGTCTTACAACTTTTACCACAGAATCATCCTTCCTTACATATTATTTCACGCCTTAGCGAGCTTGCTTTTGGGTACGCTACACTGATTTATTTCACATTATTTACAACCACAAAAAAAGTCCATGAGAAAGTTTATTATTTTAAGTGTTATTTCTGTTTTTATTGCCAGAATGGCGGTTGCCCAAGACCAATATATTTTCCCTTCAGGAAGTGGGCCGAACAAACTGTTCATGAAGGAGATTATCAAACTTACTGGAAAGGAGCGACCAAAGATCTGTTTTTTGCCCACGGCTTCGGGAGATAGCGAGCGTGGAATTATCAGGTGGTACGATCTGGTGCACGACCTTTCGGTAGAACCCTATGTGCAGCGAGTTTGGATCAGCTCTTATAGGCAAAAAGAGTCGTTTGAGGATGTGTTGTTGGGTATGGATGCCATAGTGGTAGGAGGGGGGAATACCCTTAATATGATAGCCATTTGGAAGGTGCAGGGAATTGATACGGTGCTGCAAAAGGCGCTGGAAAAGGGTATTGTATTAGCAGGAGGAAGTGCCGGGTCACTTTGCTGGTTCGACAACGGGACTACGGATTCTCGACCTATTGAATTGACCGTGGTAGAAGGTTTGGGCTTTCTTCCATTTAGCCATTGCCCTCATTATGACAGCGAGGAGTACCGCAGGCCATTGTACCATAAGAATATAAAAAATGGCATTTTCAGAGCTGGGTATGCGATGGATAACAACGCAGGAATTATTTTCAAGAATGGAGAGCCTTTTAAGATAGTATCTTTAGATGAAGACCATAATTGCTATTTCGTTTCCATGAAAGATGGAGAAATAGTTGAAGAGAAACTCGACTCGGTTATTCTTAAATAATTCCAAAACAGCTTCTTGGAATTTATTTCTTCATGATGGTGAAGGTTTTCGTTCCTGTGGCTTCATATACTCGTAGGAAGTACATTAGCCTATCGGCAATTACATCGGTAGGCATCGAAAAGTAATCAAGTTCAGATCATATGTAGGAGTTATAGGTCTGCACTATAAGGTTACGGTAGGCATTTGAGCTGCCCTTGGCTCTCATCGTATCTATAAAAGTGTGGTTGTACGATTCTTGTACATCTATGTATTCGGCAGTAGGAGTGTTGTAGCCCGCACGAACCTCGTTTGTTCCTGAAAAAATCAAGTGCCCATCATAGCCTGTGTGGGCTGTGAGTAAAATAATTGGACCACAGTCTCGTGTGGTTTGATTATTATAAGAATTTGCATTGTTACTTTGTTGTTGACATTGCTTGTAACATTTTTCCAGAATGAGAATAGAGATGGAAAAATTTTATGAAAAAATAAAAACAACTTTCGCGTGCCTTTGGTTAGGTCAGTAATTGCTTTGTTAAAGGTGTGACTTCCTGTTCTGTTGCAAGATTGGCATTAGCTAATTTTAATGAAGTTCTATTCTACTATAAAAGTAAACCAGCATTTTTCTAACCAGCTCCGTTTTAATCAACATTGGTAAAACAGTTTTTATCAATACTTAGCTATGTATTACTATTCAACCTGCTGCAAAAGGGTTGAACATTACAATTGTGAGGGATTATTTCTACTGCTTTAATTGGAAAGAGTTGAGCTGAGCTCCCAAGGCCTCGGTGTGCCTAATCGTCTTGATTTAAGAATTATATAAATATTTGAACCATATATTCTCATGAAGAAAACGCTTCTGATTTTACTGGTAACATTTTTCTGCTTCAGTAGCGCTATTCATCAAACCTATAAAAACTGAAAAAGAATGAAAGCACCTGTACTTCTTATGTTTTTTTTCTTCTTGGTAAGCACCCTGAGTTGGGGGCAAGAGTATGAGACAGAACACGAAGAACTTGAAAGTGGGTTAAAACATCACAAAATCATGTTGGTTTTGGGGCATACTCATGTGCCTTCTGGAATAAATGTAGAGGGGAAAAAGACATGGTTGGCGCTAAGTAGTTGGGGGATAGATTACGACTATCGCATCAACCGACTATGGAGCGTAGGGCTTCACACCGACATGGTGCTGGAAAATTTTGAAATTGAAAATGAAAAAGAGGTCATAAAGGACAGAAGTCGCCCAATAGCTATGGCTCTTATGGCTTCCCGAAAATTGAATGGACACTTTTCTTTAATGGCCGGAGGTGGTGGCGAATATGCCAAGGAGGAAAGTTTCGCCTTGGTTCGGCTAGGCGCAGAATATAGCTTAGAATATAAAGAAGAATGGGAGTTTGGAGCTAGCTTGATGGCAGATTTTAAAATTGAAGGGTACAACTCTTGGGTAATAGGATTTGGGGTTGCCAAGCTATTTTGAAAAGGATGTTTATACATTAATAATGCATAAAACCTGATAGGTATTTGAGAATTTTTAATAGATAATATTTAACCTAATAACTGAAGCAATGAAGAAAATCTATTTTATCACATTATTGAGCATCTTTTTTAGCTCGGCAGTATTTGCCCAGAAAAAACCTAATATTTTGGTGATATGGGGCGATGATATTGGTTGGGCGAATGTGAGTGCTTATAACCACGGGATGATGGGGTACAAAACCCCAAATATTGATAGGATTGCCAACGAAGGTGCGATGTTCACCGATTGGTATGCCCAGCAATCATGTACTGCAGGTCGTGCGGCTTTTATCCTTGGACAGCACCCGTTCAGAACTGGTTTATTGACTATTGGAATGCCTGGCTCTAAGCAGGGTATTAAAGAGAATCAACCGACTATTGCGGAGCTGTTAAAGCCTCATGGCTACACTTCAGGTCAGTTCGGTAAAAACCACCTAGGTGACCGAGATGAACACCTGCCAACCAACCATGGTTTTGATGAGTTTTTTGGCAATTTGTATCATTTGAATGCTGAAGAAGAACCAGAATCGTACTACTATCCTAAGGACGAAGAGTTCCACAAGAAATATGGCCCAAGGGGAGTGCTGCATTCTTATGCCGATGGAAAAGTGGAAGATACAGGCCCTCTTACCAGAAAACGTATGGAGACTGCCGATGAAGAGTTTACCGATGCGGCCATTGCTTTTATAGAAAAAGCCCATGCACAAGGAAAGCCATTCTTTGTTTGGTTGAGCGCTACCCGTATGCACGTTTGGACGCACCTAAAAGAGGAAAGCCAAGGAGTGACAGGAATTGGTCTGTATCCTGACGGTATGGTAGAGCACGATAAAGCGATAGGAAGAGTACTTGCCAAGCTAGAGGAACTGAAGATTATTGATAACACCATCATTATGTATTCTACCGACAACGGTGCTGAGAAATTCACATGGCCTGATGGCGGAACTACTCCATTTGCAGGTGAGAAAGGATCGACTTGGGAAGGAGGTTTCCGTGCTCCATGTGCCATTCGCTGGCCGGGCGTTATCGAACCTGGGACTATTTATAATGACATCTTCTCGCATGAGGACATGATGCCTACCTTGGTAGCTGCTGCTGGTGAGCCTAAGGTTAAAGAAAAGTTGCTAAATGGCTATGAAGCTGCTGGCAAAACATTCAATGCCCACTTGGATGGGTACAACCTGCTGCCTTATTTTAAAGGGGAAGTAGATGAGGCGCCACGTAAGGAAATCTTTTATTTTGATGCGGCAGGTAACTTGAACGCCATCCGTTATAAAGATTGGAAGTTGCATTTTACCATTATGGAAGGTTCAATTAACGAAGCTTATCGTAAGTCTCCAAGCTGGCCAATCGCTATCAACTTAAGAGCAGATCCATATGAGGTTTCTTGGAAAGCTGCTTTGTACACAAGATGGTACGCTGATAATATGTGGCTATTTGTTCCTGCCCAAGAGTTTACTGCTAACTTCCTCGAAACATTTAAGAAGTACCCTCCTGTGATGGGTTCGTCTTTATCGGTTGATAAAATAGTGCAGAGCATGACTTCTCAATCTGGAAGGCAATAAGTGCTAGGAAATAAAGATTAGAAAAGGTTTAGTTTGCTAAATTATTCGGTGGCCGTAGATATTTTCTATGGCCATTTTTTATGACCTTCTAAAACTCGTCTATCCTCAAAAACTCCTGTTCAGCAGAGATTATTCCTGTTCAAATAGTTTGGTATGTGGAGAGGGGGAAATTCAGTGCATATTTGTACCAAGCAAGAAGAAAAGCAGAATTCAATGAGTGTTTTAAGTTAGAGAGGTATAAAAAAAACTCGGCGTTTTGCGCCGAGCTTTTTTTTGAATTAAAACGTCTGGAAAGTACGGAGGAGGACTTCCAGTTCGCGGATATGCTCCCGTTTGGTAGTGCCTGGAGCACTTACAAATCCTTCAATATAGAACAAGCGTTCACCAGCTTTGTCCACAAAAGTATAGCTTAAGAAAGGACCGCCCATAAACCGGTGTTTTAGCTTCCAAAGTCCTCTGGCCTCAATAGCATAGTTTCCGTTTATAGAAGTCTCTTTGAACACAGGCGGAATCAGTTCTTCGGTAACTACAAAGTAAGCGGCATTGTCAGGATCCTGCGTTTGTTTTTGCATGATATCGTTCCTGAGCTGTACTATATTTTCATGCTGAAACTCTTCGGTAGAGCGGTACGGTTTGTAGCTGATGAGAATATTTTTGTCAAACTCGTACTCGGTAAAGCGCAACCAAATAAAGTTGGTCGTGTCTTTTGCCAGCTTGTAACCTTGGGGAATCCTCATGCTGAAGTTGTGCTTCGTTTTCACTATTTCCATCAGCTTATTGTTCATTTTAGTTTTCCTGATGTCGCTGATAAGCCGTTCTCTTTCCACCTTATTGAAGGTTTCTCTTATTTTTTCCGCATTATTTTTTAGTTTTTGAAGAAGGGTGGCATCGTCTATGCCAAATAGGTTCACAACGAACTGCCCTTTGGCATATTCATCGGTGCTGGTTTGCATATAAAGGCTAGTGTCTATCTTGATGCGCTCGAGCGCTTCTGGCGAAAATTTTTTGATCATTTTCCTGTTTCCGGGCGTGTTGTCTTCCAAAGAGGTGACGAACAAAAGGTTTTTGTGCTGGGTAAGAAAGCTGCTAAACTTGAACGGGTCGATAGCCCTCACGGTGAACATGGGTTCTGGCTGCGGTAAGCCAGGTACTCGGGAGAGAAATATTTTCCTGAGCTCATCGCCTAAAGGACCGTTCCATCTTGCAGTGTCCATCACTAGTATTATCTCACCTTTGTCGCCCTTGGCAGAAGGAAGAAGCCCTGCGGCTTTTTTCTGTTTTTTATTACAAGAACCTAGTATGAGAAGGAAAACAGACAAAAAGAGTAGTTGGGAAATAGTTTGTTTCAGGGTTGAAATCATAAGTAATGGATGTTGTCTTTATAAAAAATATTCGGTTGATAATGTTCTTATTTATCTAATGCGATTAGCTAAAAAAGATACACATGTTTGGAGAGAATTGTTTTAGATTTATTCTTTTATAATGTCCTAAACAATGTTTAGCCGTGAGTATCTTATAGGTTAGCCCCAGCAAATTGAAGGTTTATTGAGCGGAAATGAAAGTGAAATAGAGAATATGTATTGCAAGGCTGTAAAATCAGTACTACTGCATAAGTACTTGGAAACCATAAGCAAAGTGAAAATTTAAAGAAGAGTGGCTGGAATAGTGAAAATAAGGTGCGAAATTTGTTCATTCTTGAGTACTATTTTTGACGAAATGTGAGAAAAATGGGTCTTGTGTTCATAAGCAATAAAGAAAAAGCGAATTGGGTCAAGCTCTTACGGAAAACTGAAATCTATAAAATGAAGACAATTTTGAATGTACATACCATCCAATCTATCATCAAACCAGCAAGCTTCTTCAGTTTGTTTTTTATGCTAACTTTTTTTTGGGCAGAAGTAAAAGGGCAGGGAGATCAAGCATGTTTTAGTTTAGTCGATTTCAACAAAGGTTGTGCTGCATTAACTGTTACAATTAGCGATTGCTCAGGCGCAAACCCAGCCAACGTTACATATAATTATGGCGAAGACCCTAATGAGTTCACCTCAGATATTACACATACATACACTGTTCCTGGTGTTTATACCATAACACAATATGTATCAATAGGTGATGATCGCCCCACCAAAACATTAACAGTACCTGTGTATGAACCAATTAGTCCTAAGTTTGAAGTGGCGGTCTGTGAGGGCAGAAAGGTAAGTGTCCAACTGCCCGATGATGAGGACTATACGGTATATACAATTGATTTTGGTGATGGAAGTATGGAGGTTACGGCAAATGCTGGAGAAGAGGTTGAGTACACATATGCAGATTTGAACTTAAAAAATATTACTGTCACAGGAGGCTTCGTGCAAGGCGGCGGTACATGTGGGTCTGCAGGTTTTCCTGTAACTCCCGTCGATAATATTCAGACGCCGAGCATTAGTCAAGTTTCCGTATTGCCTTCTGGCAATATCCGTTTGGATTTCAACCTTCCTCAAAATATTCCTTATGTATTGGAAGAAGCTTTAGGAAATACGGCATTTAACGAAATAGAGTCGCTTTCTGGATTCCAAAATAGCATAGAGTTGCCTAATAGGGAGTCGGATAATTTCAGCTATTGCTACCGTATAAAAGCCGTTGATGGTTGTACAGGAGGCGAGGTTTTTTCCAATGTGGTTTGTTCTATGTCCCTAACGGCTTTGGCAGATAACGGGCAGAACTTGGCAAACTGGAGGGAGTACCCTATTGTAAACGCCTTCCAATCTTATAAACTTGTGCGGACGAATGGCAGCAATGTGAGTGAGGTTGACTTTAACGATATAACAACTACTGTTTATATTGATACGGATGTGACTTGCAATGTGGAATACTGCTACCAAATTGAGGCGAATATTGCTCCAAATGTGAAATCTATTTCCCAATCGAAATGTGTGACTGCTCTTACCGATGAGCCGCCGGTAGCAGCTACGGATGTAATGGCGAGCGTGGAAGGCGAGTCAGTGGTGATCAGTTGGGAAAACCCAAGCGGAGCTACTATTACGAAACTAAGGAAAACGGATAGCGATGGCAATCAGCGTGATTATTTGGCTGGGGGAACGGATATACTAGACGATTCGGTCGATGTGAATACTACGGTGTATTGCTACGTAGTGACTTTTGAAGACCAATGTGGGAATTCTTCCCCAGAAAGTGCCGAAGCATGTACTATTCTCACTTCGGGTCAAAAATCAGGAGAAGATAACGAAATAAGCTGGACGCCATTTGCCGGCATGCAAGAAGGTTTTACTTATACCATAGAAGTGCTGGATGAAAGAGGGCAAGTTATTCGAACCATTGACGGCATAGACTCCTCTACCAATTCTTATATAGATCCTGCGGAAGATTTGGCAAACCCTATTGCCTATTACAGGGTGGTTGCCATTTCGGCAACTGATCCTCGTGTAAGGTCAAATTCGAATATAGCGGTAGTGGTGGAGTTGGCTCAACTAGATGTACCCACGGCTTTTTCACCCAACGGCGATAATCTGAACGATACTTTTTATCCAAGGGGAAAAGCATTGGTTGAGTTCAGGATGAAAATATTTAACCGTTGGGGAGAGCAGGTGTTTGAAGGGACAAACCCTCAAGAAGGCTGGGACGGAACTTACTTAGGAAGGGTACTTGAAGCGGGCCCTTATACCTACCAAATAGAGGCAATGGACTATAATGGAAATCAGTTGAACGCTGCGGGAATTGTGACGTTGGTGAAGTAGAAGATATATTTTATAAAATAGAACAGCCCCGTTTGCTTCTGCAAACGGGGCTGTTTTGTATATGCTAAAACCAAATAACTAACTCCTAATCTGGCCATTGCCTATGATCAGCCATTTGTAACTGGTCAGTTCTTCAAGAGCCATAGGTCCTCTGGCATGTAGCTTTTGGGTGCTGATGCCTATTTCTGCCCCAAGGCCAAACTGTGCCCCGTCGGTGTAAGCCGTGGTAGTGTTCACATATACAGCCGCCGCATCTATCAGCTTTAAGAAAAGCTCTGCTGTTTCCTTATTTTCGGTGACGATGGCCTCGCTGTGTTTAGAACTGAACTCAGTAATGTGCTCTACCGCCTCATCAAAGCTCTCCACTGTTTTGATGGACATTTTGTGAGACAAGAACTCAATGCCAAAATGCTCTTCCGAAGCGTGCTGCAATAGCTCGGCAGGGTAGTGGCCGTTTATGAAAGAAAAGGCTTTTGCATCGGCAAAAATCTCTACATTAAAAGCTTTCATCCCTTCCACTATGGCGGGCAAATCGCTTAGGCGATCTTGATGGATTACCAAGCAATCGAGCGCATTGCATACGCTTACCCTTCTTGTTTTGGCATTTACAATAATTGCCTTTCCTTTCTCAAGATCGGCTTCTTTGTCATAGTATGTATGGACGATACCTGCACCTGTTTCTATCACAGGTACTTTTGAATTATCTCTTACAAAGTTTATAAGCCCTTGGCTACCCCTTGGGATGATGATGTCTACATAATCTACCGCTTCCATGAGCTCGCCGGTCGCAGCCCTTTCTGCTGGAAGCAATTGGGCAACATTTGTGTCTATTTCATGTTTCTGCAATACTCGATGTATTAAATCGATGATGGCCAAGTTGGAATATTCCGCATCGCTGCTGCCTTTTAGTAAGCAGGCATTTCCTGTTTTAAAACAAAGGGAAAACACATCGAAAGTAACATTTGGGCGCGATTCGTAAATTACGCTTACTACACCCAAGGGCACGGTGATTTTAGAGAGCTCCAAGCCATTTGGAAGCGTCTTTTCCATCAATACTTTTCCTAGTGGGCTTTGCAATTTCGATACATTTATAATATCTGCGGCAATTCCTTCAATTCGCTCTGCAGTCAATTTCAAGCGGTCGTACTTGGGGTCTTCGGGATCCATGCGGTCTAGGTCTTTTTTGTTTTCCACCAACAAATATTCCGTGTTGGCCACAGCCTCTGCTGCCAAGTCCGCTAGTACTGCCTCAATTTTTTCATCAGACAGAATTCCTACTACCCTGCTTCCCTTCCGCACATTCTCAAAATACGCTAAGTACTTCATTTTTTTATGGTATTATTTAGTAAAATAAAACCCTTTCCCATAAGGTGATTAAAGGGAAAGGGTTGTTTGTTTAATAGCAAATATAAAACTTCTAATTAACTTCAGCTTTTAGCTGGCTGGTTTTACGTTTGACAAGTCAACCGTTTCGAAAGAAGAATATACCGATTCGGGGAGTGTGTCAAATACATAGATGTCCGATAACTTGCGACCGCCTCTATCACCAGAGAGCCTGATTTTTCCATAAGTTTTATAATCGAGCCAAGGCATGGTGAACCGAGCTTCTTCATCTTCGGCTTTTGGGAAATAGGCCCATTGGCTTACCAAAGAAGTCTCATTGTCAACCCAGATACAGTACTTGTTTTGAGGGGTTACGCCCACGCCATCGAACCGTAGTTCGAGCAGTTTAGCTTCTCTGCCGTCTTCCGTGGTGCTGTCACCAAGGTAGGAGAGGGTCACGCCCGAGTCTTTCAACTTGAAAGGCATCACCAACCAATAAGAATCGTTTATCCATGCCCTGCGACCTTTTTCTACATATTTCGCTACCGAATCGGGTTCGGTCAATTCCTCTCCATCCATCATTACCTTTCCAGTGTTATCGTTGATGTTGAGCAAAATAACCTGTGGGTCTTTTAGGCTTTCTACACGTACATTTCCAGTCCATTTGTCCCAAATAAGTTTTCGAGAGCCAAAGAATGTCCAAGCGATGTGCCTAGTGTTGTCCCAAGCTTTTCTTCCGCCCATTGCTTTCATTACTTCATCTGCTATCATGATGGCCTCCACGTCCGAGGAGTCAGTGTTGAAGCCTTCCATCGCAGGGTTTTTGGCTTGTAGGGTTGCGGGTTCTTGCGAGGCAATTTCTGTGCTTCCTTGCTCTTCAGTAGCTTTTTGTGGGCTGGAGCAAGCCAAAAGATAAAGGAACGGTATTACGAGTAATAACTTTTTCATGTTTGAGGTTTTTTGATTTTTATAATGTGACTGCTGGTATATTGATGGTTACTGGTTCCCGATTTTAGTTGCTGTATTGGTTATTAAAGCAATAAGGCTTTCATGGTGAAGAGGTTAGATAAAAAAGATGGAATTTTGCCACTTTCTCCCAAAACTCTAAACCTTTTTACTAGAGATGTTAAATCATAAATAAACATCTTATTCTACCTAATTAAGATTCTTGCTTTGAAAATGTTTTGAAAACCTAGATAGTTCAGATTAGTAGGCTTTTAACCTATCCTAGTTTTGGGTGAAAGTTTTCACTGAAAACTAGGTAATTATTGAGCTAAATTGTAAAAAAGTGATGTAAGTTTGCGAAAATTAAAAACTGCTGATAGCTAGCAGTTCAATATTCACCTGATTTACAAATATAAATACTGTTATTATGCCCGCTTACGAAGATTTGTCGAGAGAAGAATTGCAGCAACTTTTAGCAGCATCAGAAGATAGGTATAAAAAATTGCAAGCTGAAGGCTTAGCCTTGGACATGACCCGTGGTAAACCTTGCCCAGAGCAATTGGATTTGAGCTTAGAAATGCTCAGCTTGGTTACTCCAGAAGATTATAAATCTGCCAACGGAACCGATACTAGGAACTACGGAGGCCTCGATGGTTTGCCAGAAGCAAAGGAGCTCATGGCAGATTTCATGGAAGTGGGAAAAGACGAGGTGATTATAGGGGGAAACTCTAGTTTGAGCTTAATGCACGACACCATAGTACATGCATTGATCCACGGCGTGCCTGGTAGCGAAACTCCTTGGGGAAAGTTACCTGTCAAATTCCTTTGCCCAGCACCGGGCTACGATCGCCACTTCGCTATTTGCCAGCACAAAGGCATCGAAATGATCACTGTTGCCTGCAACGAAGACGGCCCGGATATGGACGAAGTAGAAAAACTTCTTGCTGAAGATGATACTATAAAAGGCATATGGTGTGTGCCAAAATATGGCAACCCATTGGGCAATACTTACTCCGACGAGGTAGTAGACAGGCTGGCGAAAATGACCACTAAAGCACCGGATTTCAGGATTTTCTGGGACAACGCTTATACCGTACACCACCTTGGCGAAGAAAAAGATAGCTTGAAAAACCTATTGGAAGCATGTAAGGCTGCGGGAAACCCTGACCGTGTGTTCATGTTCGGCTCTACCTCAAAAATCTCTTTTGCAGGTTCTGGGCTTTCGGTTTTGGCGGCAAGCCAAGCCAACCTCGATTGGATGCGCTCGCACCTTTCTATCCAGACCATTGGTCCAGACAAATTGAACCAACTTCGCCACGTTCGCTTTTTCAAAAACATGGCTGGAATTGAAGCACACATGCAAAAGCATGCGGCT
This sequence comes from Flammeovirgaceae bacterium SG7u.111, assembly GCA_034044135.1. Classification (NCBI taxonomy): domain Bacteria; kingdom Pseudomonadati; phylum Bacteroidota; class Cytophagia; order Cytophagales; family Flammeovirgaceae; species Flammeovirgaceae bacterium SG7u.111. Next base: position 2,016,597 of record CP139021.1, read on the forward strand.
ATTATCAAACCTAAGTTTGAAGTAGTGTTGGATATTTTGGAAAGCGAATTGGCTGCATTGGACTTTGCCAGCTGGAGCAATCCTAAAGGTGGATATTTCATCAGCCTCGATACACTTGAAAACTGTGCAAAAGATGTAGTGGTAATGGCTTCTGCTGCTGGAGTGAAAATGACAGGAGCTGGTGCTACTTTCCCTTACAAGAAAGACCCTAAAAACAATAACATCCGAATTGCCCCAACTTTGCCTTCACTAGAAGAAATCAAGAAAGCGATGGAGGTAGTAGCGGTTTGTGTGAAAATAGTTTCTGCCAAAAAGTTGTTAGGATAACAAATTGAAGAATTTATTTTTTTTGTAGTATCTAGCCCCACGACTTGCCGTGGGGCTTTTTTATGTTGCTTACGTTTCTCTGTAAGATGAATGTTGTGTTAGGTATTTGTGACTAAACGTTTTTCTTTTTAATAAAAACAGGAAAAATACTGTATAAACGTTATCTATCACTAATTTTATACAGGAGATAATAGAAGGGGGGAGACGAAAATTAACTCAAAGCTCAATTAACTACTTTTTGAAATGAAATCTTACGAATTAGCAGAGAACTCGTTGGCAGAGCTCACAGAGAAAGAATGGATAGTGACCAATGGACTTGGTGGTTATGCTTCATCCACTCTTTGCCACATGAATACGCGGAAATATCACGGTTTGCTAGTGGCTTCTCATTTCGCTCCCGTCAATCGCCATGTGCATATCAGCAAAATCGATGAAACGGTGGTTACAAATTTCGGTTCGGAATCTAAGCTGGCTAATAATCAGTTTCCCGGCTTGGTGAGCCCAGAGGGGTATAAGTTCATAAAAACCTTCGAAAGAGATCCGATGCCGAGCTTTGTATACGAAGGAGAGGGATTTCGTTTGCAAAAAACAGTTTTTATGGTGAACCGTTCTAACACAACGGTGGTGGAATACCAAAATATTTACGAGCATGGGTTTCACCTTCGCCTAGCACCTTTATTTGTAGAGAAGGATTTTCACCACTTGTTTTCTAAAAGTGAGGCCTTTAACTACCACATGGAGGATATGGGCAATGAATATGAAATATATCCTTGCTATGGAGCTAGTCCCATCCATTTGTCTTTTTCCACAGGGGAATTTAAAGAAAAACGTTTTTGGCTTGATAACATAGAATATTTAGCTGATATGAAAATGGGGCAAGCGTTCAGGGAAGGCCTGTTCCATTTGGGAGAAAATAGCTGCTATTTAAATCCAGGAGAGAAAGTGTATGTGGTGATGAGTTTGGATAAAGCGCTGATGGGACAGTCACCTGAAGAGCTGAAGAACCGAGAACTCGACAGGCTTGCTTTTGTAGGGTCGAATTTGCCTGAAGGGAGTTTTGCTAGGGACTTGGCAAAATCTGCAGACCAGTTTTTTGCTTACAGGGAGAGTACTCATTCGGAAACCATTATGGCTGGTTTCCCTTGGGTGACCGATCGTGCTCGGGATACGTTGATAGCTATGCGTGGAATGACCATTGCTGCAGGGCATTACGAGCGTTCGAAGCAGCTGATAAGAAGCCTTGCCCAGCAGGTCAGAAGAGGTTTGCTACCCCATAAATTTGCCGACTACAAAGGGCATGAATTTCATTACGATGCCGTGGATACCTCGTTGTGGCTTTTCCAAGTGCTTTACGAGTTCGATCAGAAATTTGACGATACCGACTTTTTGAAGGAAATGTACGATTCATTGGTTGATATCCTCAATTGGTATATAAAGGGAACAGATTATAACATTCACCTTACTGAAGAAGGCTTTATCTATGCTGGGTTTATCAATACGCACGTAACATGGATGGACGCACAAACAGATGAATTTGTTGTCACGCCCAGAAATGGCTGCCCTGTAGAGGTGAATTTGCTTTGGTACAATGCACTTGAGGTACTTGAATATGTAGGCGGGCGTACCAATAAAATCGGTTTTCAGTTTCGCTACCTAAAGGAGCTTTTCAAGGAGAATTTCAAATCATATTTCTGGAATAGAAAAGGATATTTGAACGACTTGGTGAGGCCTGGGGCCACGCCGGATAACCGCATTAGACCTAACCAAATTATTGCGCTCAGTCTTCCTTTCAGTCTGTTGACAGAGGCGGAGGAAAAGAAAGTGCTTAAAGCTATGGACAACGAGCTATGGACTCCTTACGGCTTGCGGACGGTTAGCGTGAAAGACCCGGGTTTCCAACCAAACTACGAGGGGGACAGATGGGCTCGCGACAAAGCTTATCATCAAGGAACTGTGTGGCCATTTTTGCTAATGGATTACTACTTGGCATATTTGAAGGTGTACAAAAACTCGGTAAGAGCAAGGAAAAAAGTGGCAAAAGACCTAGCGCAGCTCAAGCACCATTTTTATGAGGAAAACTGCTTGTATGGAGTTTCAGAAATTTTTGATGGACTTGCTCCTGAAAAAGGGAAGGGGTTGCCAAATCAGGCTGTGGCAATTGGGGCATTGCTCAAGATTTTGCTTGATTTTGACCTAAAAGTTTAACTTTGACTTAATGACTGTTTGTTAAGGATTTGTTAAAAATGGGCTAGGGATTACTTCTGAGGTTAGAGATATTGAAAATAATTCTTTGTTTGTTAATGATATTTTTATCATAAAAGCTTTCCTTCAAAAGGAATAATCCCTAACCTTGCTAAAATTTTTAGAGGGGAGAAAAAAAGTGAGTATATAAAAAAAAGTAGAGGGGATGAATGGTTTTTACCAAAATCTCTCGTTATAAAATAAAAAACACTGACCTAGTAAGTCAGTGCAATTTTTTTTGATAAAAATTTGTAGTTTAATATAATTGATCGATAGTTGAGAACGGCTTTACTTTTAGTGAGGTCGTTCTTTTTTTAATGAATTGTCAAAACCTTATGGTCTTCAATAATTAGAAAGAAAGCCTTTATAACTTCTTCTTATTCCAAATCTAACAAATGATTTTCTTTTTAACCAAAATTATTTCAATAATAGCTTTGGAAAATGCTATTTTCCAAATTGAGCTTGATTATAAAATATTAAATAGAACAGGCTTTAAATCAGCAAGTTTGAATTAATAGGCTAACCTGCTCAAATCCATTTCCAGCTTTTAAAAAAAAGATTTTGAGTAGATTGGTAAAGCATAATTCATAAGTCCAGTATTTTAATAAGGTTTTGTGAATAGATAGTTTTATTTTTACCCCATCATTCACCGTTTGGTTAAACTGACAGATGAAGAAAATTTTAAAAAGAACTTTGCCTTTGCTTCTTATCGGTTTGCTTATGTCTTGTGGGGAGAAGCTTGATATTTATAATTGGACGAAAATCCGAATTTACTCGCACGATAGCAGTAAAGTTGAAGATATTCCAACAGAAGGCTCGGTCGAATTGGACAATTATGCAATCAGGCTTGAGTTTACTCCTGAAGCTATCATTTCGGTGAGCTCAAGTGACTGGGTAAATGCGAGTAGTGCATATCAGTCTAATGATAAGATTGTAAGCCTTGAGATAAGGAGCGTGAATACAATTAACGAGAATATTGGTCCCGATGAAATTCTGAACGAAGTATTTAGGGCGGGTCCTATTGGGGCTACCTCTTCAGAGCTGAGATCTATTGAGGATTATATCGAAGCCTTTGGGTCTAAGTCTGGAGAAGTTGATTCTGAATTTGCCTTGTACCTCACTCCTGGGCTCACGGTCATAGATGATTTTATTCAATTGAATGTGTTGGTAGAATTACAGAATGGTGGCTCTTTAGGTTCAAAAACAGACAAAGTCACGCTTATCAGGTAAACCTTTTAGAAGCCCTCAGGTTCATTAGAAGTGTACCAACTTATTCATTCCAACGTATAAGCTATGCCCGAAAACCAAACTGTTGAGTCATCTTTGAAAGCTGAAGAAGATGGATTTTTTGTATTGCCTACTGGAGTTTCTGGTTTTTTTGAAAGTGGGGGAGAGTTGCCCCAAATTTTGTTCGAGGACTTTGAGAAAGCCTGCCTCCAAATTGCTGCTGCGAGTCATTTTGACTTAAAAGAAACGTATGCATTTGAAGATGAACCTACCAGAAACTATTATTTAGCATTTCTTACTTCCGAGCAAGGCAATGTGCTGGTTTTTTGCAATAAATATTTCCAGCTGATAGCAGTTAGCGAGCTGATGGAAAAGATTAGCTCGCTTAAAGAATTCTTGGCAAAAGGGAAAATGCCCCAAAATCAATTTGCCGATGTCCCCGAGGTTTTCCAAAGTCTTCCTAAAGGATATGATTACCTTACCCCTACCTATTTGGCTAAATCGGTCAATGCTGATAACGAGGAAGATGCGCTGGCGGTAAATGCGCTGTCAGATATTGAATTTGCCGAATTTTCCTACTGGGAGCCCCGCCAACTCAGTGATATTGTTTTCAATAATTGGGGCTAGGCTAAGCTGTCAGTTCTTGTTTGCGCCTCCTGCGCTTCGATAAGTATTTGTCGAGAACAGGGTAAAGAAGAACCGAAACAAGAATAACCAACGTGCCTGCATAAAACCCTGGGCTCATTTGTTCCTTCTCCCCAAACATTACAAAAGCTAGGATTATTCCATAAACGGGTTCGAGGTTAATGGTAAGGTTTACATTGAAAGCAGAGACTCTTTTCATGATATCTACACTCACATAAAAAGCCAGTACGGTGCATACCAAAGCCAAAATAGACAAATAAATTCCATCCATAAGCGTGATGTCAAGTTGTAGGCTTCCGCTTTCAGAGAGGAAATTACTGTAAAAAGGGAAGACGAGTATGCAACATAGGCAAGCTCCTACCATTTCATAAAAAGTGATGACAATAGGGTCTTCTGCTTTGGAAAAATTGCTGTTTAAAATAGAAAAGATGGCGGCAGTGAAGGCTGCCATTAGGGAAAGGCTTAAGCCGAGGAAATGCCCAAATTCGAAGTGGAAGATAATGTAAAGGCCGGATAATACCATTAACCCTATCATTACTTCGTACCATTTTATGCTTGTTTTTTTGATGAGAGGTTCTAAGAATGCGGTGAAAAGAGAGCAAGTAGCCACTCCAGCCAAACAAATACTGACATTGGATACTTTCGCCGAGGCAAAAAATAAAATCCAATGGAGCCCTACTAAAAAGCCTGTACCTACTAATTTTAAGACCATTCGCCACTTAATAAAGGGCGTTTTATTAAAAGCCCAAAGCACGCCCACAAGCGCTATGGCTGAAATTAAGGTGCGATAGAACACGATTTCTACGGAGGGAATGCTGATCAATACGCCCAGTATTGATGTGAACCCCCATATGAACACAATGAGGTGTAACTTGATTTGGTCAGAATACATCTTTTATAAACCAAAGACAAAAGTGAACAATAGACTAAGAAGTGCTATAGGATAGGTCGGTCATTAAGTTATCTAGGTACGGTAAAGTACATAAAGGTAGTAATAAAGGTAAATATAATATTTGGTATCCATGCAGCCAACATAGGGTCAAACCCTCCTTTTTGGGCAAGGTTCCGGCTCATGATGAAGAAAATGATATACACAAAGGCGAGCATAAACCCGATGGCAATTTGCATACCTGTCCCTTGTCTCGATTTTCTAGCAGAGAGAATGACGCCCATAGCTGTGAGGATAATAATAGCAAAAGGATAGGCGTACCGCTCGTATTTAACGCTTAAAAAGCGCTCTATATCGCCAACTCCTCTAAGCTTTTGTTCGGCTATAAAACGGTCAAGTTCTTCAAATGTAAAAGTTTCCTCTAGGTGATAGTCGTTTTCAAAATATTTTGGGAGTACATTGAGGGCTGTATCGAGGTTGGTCCCTTCCCATTTTTTCTCTTTCTTACCATCAAATTCGTACACCTCGTATTTGTCGATGTGCCATTTTTGTAGCGTAGAATCCCACACAATTTTATCGGCGCTCATCTTAGAGAGAAGCTCCTGCTCTTTTATTTTTTCAAGGGTGAATTTAAAACCCGTCTTCACGCGGTTGTTATAGTGCTGCATGTACACATACGTGCTGTCACTCGTGCGGAAGTGGATATCTCTGGCATCGTAATAGAATGGCCCTTTTACATATTTTACCTCAAATTTTACCTTCCCAGCCGCAGCTTTAGGAATTACCCAGCCAACCAAGTAAAAAGTGACGGCAGCTAGAATACATGCCCCAAATACATAAATGCCTATCAGCCGCCTAAAGCTTACGCCTGAGCTGAGTATAGCAATGATCTCACTGTGAGAAGCCATCTTTGAAGTAACGAACACCACAGTGATGAACACGGCAATAGGGCTGAGCGTATTGGCCATGTATGGGATGTAGTTCAAATAATATTCTTTCAAGATGAAGGCGAAGGTGAGGTTATTTTTGAGGAAGTCTCCCGACTTTTCGGTATAGTCTATCACGCAGATGACCGCTATTAGAATTAGCACAACAAAGAAAAAGGTTACAAAAAACTTTTTCAGGATATAACGGTCAAGTATTTTCATTGGTTAAATTTTTGAAATTTCTGCTTGCTTTGTTCTAAACCGCTAAGGTTTCGTGCTGCAAAGTTATCTATTTTTTATGCCTCGAATAAATCAGATAGTAAAAATTCAACCTGATGGTAATCCCTCTTTTTCAAACCTGAAAAATGACAGGCTCAGATTAGCTTGGAAACGAAAGAATATACTTTCAAATATGCTCTAATAGAGACAAATAAAAAAACTTTGCCAACAAGCTATTGAACTCCTACCGACGACTTTTGTCATCTTTTATAGGTTTTTAACAGTTGGGCAAAGTTTTTTAACAATAATAGGGGAAAGTAGAGCTTGTTCAAGCCTGGCTTTCTATTCTACTATTTGGAATTTCATCATGTTGGTATGCAGCTCTCCTCCTAGCGGTAAGCTACCAGTGTTTACATACACGTCACCTTTTCTCAACAACCCTTCTTTTACAAGGATTTTTTCGAAATCGGCGAAGATATTATCAATAGCACCTTCCTTGTTGTAAAAGAAAGCTCTTACTCCCCATACCAAGTTGAGAGTGCTAAGCAAGTCTTTGTTTGAGGTAAAGATGAAGATGTCAGCTTTTGGTCTGTGGCGAGCCAACCTGAAAGCGGTAAAGCCAGAATCTGTAATTCCTATAATTGCTTTTGCCCCAATTTTATTGGCAAGCTTTGTGGATGTCTCTACCAAGATGTTACTGCCAAAGTGTTGGCTTAATGGGTCGTACTCATAATATTTATTATAAATATTGTCCATGTTTTGCTCAACTACCCTAATGATGTTGGTCATGTGCTGGATAGTTTGTACAGGGAATTTACCCATGGCAGTTTCTCCACTTAACATTACCGCATCCGCGCCGTCAAGTACTGCATTGGCAACGTCGTTTGCTTCAGCTCTTGTAGGCCTAGGGTTTTCAATCATGCTTTCCATCATCTGGGTGGCAATGATCACCGGTTTTGCTGCCTCGTTAGCGTAGGTAACAATCCTTTTTTGCTCCAAAGGCACTTCCTCCATTTGAATTTCAACACCCAAATCGCCCCTTGCTACCATCAAAGCATCGGCAGCTTTCACAATATCCTTAATATTTTTGATAGCCTCAGGTCGCTCTATTTTAGCGATCACCTTGGTTTTCTTTCCTTGTTCTTTGATGTGGCGTTTTAGTTCCAAAACATCGCCAGGAGTTCTTACGAATGAAATAGCTACCCAGTCTACATCGTGCTCCAAACCAAACTCTAAATCTCTATTATCCTTTTTGGTGAGGGATGGTTCTGAAATGTCGGTATCAGGAAGGTTCATTCCTTTTCTTGACCTTAGAACACCTCCATAAACTACCTTGGTGTGTACATTTTGCCCACTTACTTTGTATACCCTAAGTTCGATTTTGCCATCGTCAATCAAAATCGAATCTCCAGCTTTTACATCCCTTGGCAGTGCAGTATATGAAGTACTGGCTTGAGTACTATCACCTTCTATTTCCTGCTTTGTGGTAAGCATAAAATCATCGCCTTCTTTTAGCTCTGATCCTTCCTTCATAGTCCCAATTCTTATTTTAGGACCTTGCAAATCTTGGAGGATAGTGATGTTGTAGTTGAAAGTCTTGTTGAGGTCTTTTATCGCCTCAATCACTTTTAAGTGGTCTTCATGTGCTCCGTGTGAAAAATTGAGCCTAAAAACGTTAACCCCTGCAATGATCAATTCCAAGAGTTTTTCTTTGGTGTTGGATGCGGGCCCAACGGTGGCAATGATTTTGGTGTTGTTGAAAACTGTACTCATATTGTTAAACTGTTTTTCTTTTCAAATTTGAAAAAATATGGGTAGAACTATGTTCCGAACTTAATTATTCATGTAAGATTAATTGCTAGCGTTTTCGTCAATAATAATAACGCTCTATTTTACAAACGTTTGCGGTAGCCGAAAGCACTACATGTTTTCAGTTATTCTGCAAAAATACATTGATTTTAATAAATAGAGGGTTTATGGTCTGAACAGAGCATGTGGTATACAAGCGTGTGAAAACTAAAAATCACTAAAGATATGTTCAAATTAATATTGAGTTAACTGGCTATTGTAAATCTAAATCTTGTCGGCTTTTGCTTTTGCAAGCGAGCTAATTGAAGCCTAAAAGAGGCTTCTTTTATAGTTGCGGAAGGTTCTGTTTTATATCCTCCCATCTTGTTGGTGTTTTTCCATATTTCAAACGAAGGCGTAAAGTAAATAAAACTTTATGAAAGGAGCATCGATATTTTTATACAAAATTCAAATCTGAAGCTTGAACTTTAATTTTTCTGCTCAAAGAAAGTATACGTTTTGTCCGCTGGCCTCCCAATTGAATCGGGATTTCAAATTTGTTTGTAAGTGCTTATTGGTTTTGGTTGTTGAAAAGAGATTTGTTTTAAATTCCTTTTTCGGGTAAAATTGTGTCTTCAAATGAAAGGTGATACCACTTTATACAAGGCATGGCAAACAAAATTATCAGCAACATCTTAGGCGGAAAGTCAAAAGGGAGAAAACAGTTGGCTGTTTTGGTAGATCCCGATAAGGTGGATAAAAAGAAATGTGAGACCTTTTGCCAATTGGCTGCACAAGCCAAGCCCGATGTTGTGTTAGTAGGAGGAAGCGTCATCACTACGGGCGATCTTGAAGAAACCGTAAATACCATTAAGGAAAATTTGGCTATTCCAGTTGTTTTGTTCCCTGGTAATAGCATGCATATAGCCTCTCAGGCAGACGGTATTTTGTTTTTGAGCTTGGTTTCGGGACGAAACCCTGAATACTTGATAGGTCAACAAGTTGCAGCAGCCCCTCGGTTGAAAAAAACTGACATAGAGGTAATTCCCACTGGATATATATTAATAGATGGAGGAGTGACCACTACGGTTCATTACATAAGTAATACTCAGCCAATTCCACATGGAAATACTGCGCTGGCTATGGCTACTTCTTTAGCTTCTGAAATGTTGGGACAGCAATTGGTATACCTCGACTGCGGAAGCGGTGCGAAGAACCCTGTAAGCTCTGATATGGTCAAGATCGTAAGTGATCATTTGAGTGTTCCGCTTTTAGTAGGAGGGGGGATAAAAACCAAAGCCCAAGCTGAAATTGCTTATGCTTCTGGTGCGGACATGCTTGTGATAGGCACTGCGATTGAAGATAAGCTAGGACTTATGCAAGAAATGTGTGGGGTGAGGGATCGATTCAATGCTTGAGTCTCTTTTTTACTTCGGAAGATAGTTTTTTATTTATTAAACATCGATCAAGCTTTCTCTGCGGCGCATTTTTCCAGCAGGAATTCCAAACATCATTTTGAACCTACGGCAAAAATATGCAGTGTCCTTATAGCCCACCTCTGTTCCAATAGCACGGATACTTTTCTTGGAAGTCCTTAAGAGACTTACAGCCTGTTCCATCCGTTGGTATTCAATATAATCTTGAGGATTGATACCAGTGAGCATTTTGAAATATTGCCCCACATAATCTTCCGAAACATTGGCAACGTTAGCCAAAACTTTGTTGGAAAGATCTCCTGCCAGGTTCTCTTTTATATAATTGAATATATCGATGAGGCGTGGGTCTTTGAAATAGTTGATGTTGGTAGACAGCTGTTCCACAAAAAAGTTGTTGTTCAAGATGTACCTAAACAAGTCTATCACCAACTGGTCTATGTAAAGATTGGTCATGCGTGAGCTGCCAATCTTGTTTTCATGCAATTCTTGGTTGATGTTGTCGATCAACCTTGTGATGTTGCCATTTTGAGCAAGCAGGAAAGGAGGTACGTCTAGCGAGGTGAAGAAATGGACAGAGTCAAAAGCCTTTACATCGAAGCTTACCGAGGCCATGCTGGCTACGGTTTCTATCATTATCCCATTGCTATTTGTCCGAGGTTTTACAAAATCGTCTTTCTTCCCGATAAAATCCTCATTAGTGACTTCTTCAGCAGTTCCAGTGCCAAATGTGAGCCTTACGTTACTTCCACCCGGAATAAAGAGGATGTCTCCTGGGCTCAATGTTTCATTATTAGGGCCAAAAGAGATGCTCCCGCTTTTGAGAAGTAACATTGTATTTTGGAAATCGTAATAATTGGTGATAGTCACTGGTTTTACCACGTTCAAATAACCAGATCGGATAAACTTGGAAGTGAGGGATTCTATGATTTTGTTATAATCTTCCATGTGCCTGCTAATTCAAAAAGTCCTGTGTAATAAGTGTTTTTTGATAAGTTGAAAAGAGAATTGTTCTTAAAAAATAAATCTAAACAAAATCTTTGAAAAATTAAATATTTCCTCGAAAAAATGATGGAATTATTAAAAAATAATCTACTACAAATCGTCTGTATCGAAGAGGAAATTATTGTATGCACTTTGCAATTCTGAATAAGCATGATGCTCACCGAGTTTTTGGCAAATTTCCATCCCTTTTTTGTATGTTTCTTCTGCCTTTGTATTGTCACCTAAAAGCGCATACAAATTTGCTGCGTGGTAATAGGTCGCAAAATAATCTTCATGTTTTTCGAGTAAGAATTCATATTGTTTTATAGCCTTTTGAGGATCTTTCTCCAAATATTCTCCTGCAAGGGCATAAATTAGGAAGGGATCATTTGGGTCTTCTTTCAAAAACTCCTGCAATTTCTTGATTCTGGCTTCTTTCATATGTTCTCTGTCCTGTCAAAATTAGTTTGCTAATATAGGGCAGCCATCAGGAAAAAATGCAAATACCAAATAAATTCTTAATTCTCACAACTTTTTTGGACGAGAAAAGGTTATTTATTAAAATTGTTATGCATGCATACAAAAAAATGCTTTATTTGCATTCGTAAACGTTTTAACTAAGTCTAGTTCTCCAAAAGCTTATGTTGTGGTAAAAATATTTCAGAAGCTTGGGTTTGGGGATTGGTTGATGAGTAAATGAAATAAATCGTAGTTTAATTCAACTTTATAAAATTATAGAAATATGAAAATATTGGTTTGTATTAGCCACGTGCCAGACACTACTACCAAGATCAAATTTGTAGACAATAAACTTGATAAAAATGGTGTACAGTTCATTATTGCCCCTTATGATGATTATGCGCTTGCAAGGGCTATTGAGCTGAAAGAACAACATGGGGGAACAGTTACCGTGCTAAATGTAGGCACAGCCGAAACCGAACCTACCATCCGCAAAGCGCTGGCTATTGGGGCAGACGATGCAATTAGGGTAGATGCCGACCCGATAGATGCATTTTTTGTGGCGACACAGATTGCCGAAGTGGCAAAAGAGGAAAATTATGACCTTATCCTGATGGGGCGCGAGTCTAGTGATTTCAACGGTGGTTTAGTGCATGGGATGGTAGGGGAAATGCTGGGCGTGCCGTCTGTTTCCCCTTGCATGAAAATGGAAATTGAAGGAACTACCGGTACGCTTTCGAGAGAAATTGAGGGAGGGAAAGAGGTTTTAACTGTTGAATTGCCGTTTGTGGCAGGTTGCCAAGAGCCAATTGCCGAATGGAAAATCCCTAATATAAGGGGGATTATGATGGCACGGAAAAAGCTGTTGAAAGTAGTGCCTGCTACTGGGGTAGAAGGGGTGACTGAATATCGGTCATTTGAGTTGCCAGCTGAAAAAGCAGGTTGCAAAATGGTGGACGCAGATGATATGGCGGGCTTGGTTAGCTTATTGAAAAATGAAGCCAAAGTGCTTTAGTACCCTCATTCCTTAAGATATTTTTCATTCAAAATAAAGATAGTATGTCAGTATTAGTTTTTGTAGAATCGGATGGCGGTAAGGTAAAAAACTCCTCTTTAGAAGCGGTAGTTTACGGAAGAGAAGTCGCCAAGTTGACTTCGGGAAGTGTAGTTGCCCTTGCCATGGGCGATGGCGTTAGTGCCGATGGGTTGGCTAGCTTAGGTAAATACGGAGCTGAGAAAGTTTTTCATGCTTCAGATTCAAAATTCAATGAGGCAAATATAAACGCAACATCTAGTTTAGTAGCTAGTGTAGCCAAAGAATCAGCTGCGCAAACAGTGGTGATGGCTCGTTCATCTTTAGTAGATGCAATTGCGAGTAGGGTGGCCATAAAATTGGGCGCTGGCGTAGCTGCCAATGTAGTTGCAGTTCCCGATGTATCGGCAGGTTTTGTAGTGAAAAGAGGTGTTTACACAAGTAAGGCATTTGCTAATGTATCCATTCCTCAATCTGCTAGGGTGCTTACCATAGCCAAAAATGCTGTAGGGCTTGAAGCTGGAGAAGGCACGGCAGAAGTTGTTGACTTCAATACGACCATCGATGACACTGATTTTACAGTGAAAAGAGTTTCAGTTGAAAAAGCAGAAGGGGATGTGCTATTGCCAGAAGCTGATATGGTTGTTTCGGCAGGAAGGGGCTTGAAAGGACCAGAGAACTGGGGAATGATAGAGAGTTTGGCAAAGACTCTTGGAGCGGCTACGGCATGTTCAAAACCTGTATCGGATATGGACTGGAGACCTCATCACGAACACGTTGGGCAAACGGGTATCAAAATTAGTCCGAACCTTTATATTGCCGTGGGTATTTCAGGGGCCATCCAACACTTAGCAGGGGTAAACTCCTCAAAAGTGATTGTCGCGATCAACAAAGATCCAGAAGCTCCTTTCTTCAAAGCAGCCGATTACGGAGTAGTTGGAGATGCTTTTGAAGTTGTTCCTAAATTGGAAGAAGCGTTGAAAGCTGCTTTGTAAAGGCAGGTTCAAATGATAAATAGAAACCCTGTAAGCTAGCTATTTTGCTTACAGGGTTTCTTTGTGTAAAACACTGGATAGATCACTCAAAATCTATCAGCTTTATTTCATAAACCATTACTGAATTAGCAGGTATAATTCCTTGGTCATTGTTTCCATATCCCAAATGACTAGGGATGAAAAGCTGTATTTCACCACCTCTTTTTATCAATTGCACCCCTTCTTTTATACCATCAACCAATTGCCACAGACCAATTACAAAAGCTTCTTCTCTATCGCCTAAGTTTTCAAAAACTTCACCGTCTAAAAAGTAACCCTTGTATTCTAATGTAACTGTTGCGTCAGAGGTAGGATAATCATTGCCCTCTTCACCTTCGTCTATAATCACATAATAAAGACCTGAATATGATTTGGTAGCATTGATATTGTTTTTGCTTAAATAATTTTGAATTAGTTGATCGTCAATAAGTTTCTGTGCTTCAACCAGCTCTGCTGCTTCATCTTCACTGTTGCTGCATGCCCCCAAAATGCTCAAAAAAAGCCCAGCTGTCATTATTGTAAAGGCATATTTCATAATCGATAGTAAATGTGGTTGAATTTGATTGTTGTTGTGGTAATTAAAGAAAATAGTTTATCGGGGTTGGCTTCCAACCCCGATATGTAAGTTGAATTAAACTCGTTTGTTTAAAAACCGAAATCGATCAATTCTATTTCAAAAATTAGGACAGAATTTGCAGGTATTGATCCAGTAGCGTTGCTTCTATAAGCTAATGGGCTAGGTATTATCAATTGGGCTTTTTCTCCTTTTTTCATTTTTTGTACGCCTTCCGTCCATCCTTTTATTAGATTGTTGTCAAGTATAAAACTAATACTTTCGCCATCTGCAGTGCCGTCAAATTCCTCATCATTTATAAGTGAGCCTGTATATGCTACTTTTATAGAATCGTTAAGTGCAGGATGCTCGGTGCCCGTCCCTTCTTCCAACACCCTATAATGCAAGCCCGATGCCGTTACTTCTGTATCGGTAATATTTTTCTTTTCTAGGTACATGCGAATTGTTTCTGCGCTTGCAACAGAATATACGGTGTCATAGCTAGCTGTAGAAGGAAAGAAATCGAGAACTTCCATTTCAAATTTCAAAACGGAATTAGCAGGAATAGTTCCCAGTTGCTGGTTGCCGTATCCTAAGTGACTAGGAACGTAAAGCGTCGCTTTTGAGCCTCTATTGAGCAAAGGCAAAGCAATTTGCCAACCATATATCAGGTTTTGTGGAATGAGTACTGCCGGTGCAGCTCTCTCTTTTGAGCTATCGAACAGCGTACCGTCTAGTAATCTCCCTTCGTAATGGAGCACTACAGGGCTATTGTAAATGATAGAGTCTGTACTGCTAATTCCAGGCTCGTCTATGGTGTAATAGAGGCCTGAAGAATGCCTTGTGGCATTAGTGATCCCATTTTCAGCAAGGTGGGTAGATATTAGTTCTTCGTCCCTTTCGCTGTAGTCCACCGCTGGTTCAGGGTCACCAATACAGCCAGCAAGCCAAAATGTAAAAAATGTAAATACTAAGTAAATAAACGTGTTTTTCATTACCATTAATTAGTTTATAAAATGTATCATTTAAGTCCGCCAAGCATGTAACTTGGTTTGCTATAGATCAAGACCCTGCCTTTAATAAAAAGGCTGCAAGTGCTATGGGTTGAGTAGTGAGAGGGGATAGTAACGGGCGTGCAAATATCCTTTTGGTTTTGAAGGTGCAAATATCGGTAAAAAATCATTCCGAGTAGCACTCCTTTAAATATGTGCTTGGAGATGAGACAGGTGATGTGATAAGGTTGACAAAATCATTAACTTTCAAATTACCCCAACATCTCCTTCAAATAATTAGGCAAGGCAAAAGAAGCTTGGTGGAGCTCAGGGTTGTAATAAGCAAGTCTGTGATTTTCTACCAAGTTTTTTTGTTTTTTCGAATCAATTTGGATGGTCGGGCTTCCTTTTTTACACAGAGCCAAGCCCCACATACCCGAAGGGTAGGTTGGAATGGAAGTGAGGTAACAGCGGACATTTTCTTTACCAAACTGCTGCTTTAAGCTCTGGAAAACCTCTTTGAACTGATAATCGTTGAGGTTTGGCGATCCTGCTTGGGTTACTAAAATCCCATCTTGCTTTAGGGCTTCGTAGGCAAGTGAAAATAGTTCGCCTCCATTAATTCCTTCGCCTATTCCCACGGCATCGGCGGTGTCTACCAAGATGATGTCCAAACTTTCTTTTTGTACTTTTTTAAAGAATTTGAAGGCATCCATCAGTACTAGGGATGTTTTTTTATTCTCAAGTCCTTGGGCAGCAATACTTGGGAAAAATCGCTTGCTTACGGCCACAATTTCCTCGTCTTGTTCTAGTACTGTCACATTTTCTACTTCAGGGTGCATCAAAACCTGCTTCACAATTCCACCGTCCCCCCCGCCAACTACTAATATGTTTTGAGGTGTGGAGTGGGAGAGAAGAGGTACATGCGCCAGCATTTCGTGGTAAGCGGCTTCATCTTTCTCGGTAGTAGCTATCACGCCGTCAAGCACCAACATTTTTCCAAAAAGCTCGGTCTGATACACCTCTATTTTCTGAAATTCACTTTGGGTTCGGAAGAGTAGTTCCCCACTGTGCCGCACCGAAAGAGCCATGTTTTTGGTGCGCTCGGTGAACCAAAGTTCCCGTCCTTCGTGCTCGGCTTTTTCGTAGGAATCCAACCCTTCGGGCAATGCGGGTTGGGGCAAGAGGTGCTTTTGTCCCCTCAACATTTCTATGGGGGAATAATGGTCGGCTTGGAGTGCTTCCGATAAATATTCGGAGGAAACCCAAGGGTCAATGTCTTCACCACACGTAAAAATATCGACCGAGGCAAAGCCATATTCGGGCCAAGTATGGATAGCCAAGTGGCTTTCTTGGATTACGACTACTCCCGAAACCCCATAGGGTGAAAAGTGGTGGAATGTAGAGTTGATGATAGTTGCATTGGCTTTTTTTGCCGCCTCTATCATACTTTTTTCTATGAAAACAACATCGTTTAATAGAGTTTTTTCACAACCAAAATATTCTGCTATAATATGTTTTCCTAAAGATTTCAACTGCTCTGTGGTATTTGCTTGTTTGTTCAAATGTAGAAGAACTTAGCTCTTTTAAGGGGTTAAAATGAATTCTCTTGCTTGTCTTTGTTTTTGCTTCTAAGCTTTTTAGCTTGAGTAAAACTTTTCAAATCCCTTACGAACTTACTATGAAATTCACATTGCCTTTACTCCTTATTTTGCTTTATTTAAGTGCTTGTAATTCTACAAAAGAAGAAGCTCAAACCGAAGAAAAACGTCCCAATATTCTATTTGCTATTAGCGACGACCAGTCCTTTGCCCACACAAGTTTTGCTGGGGCTAAGTTTGTAAATACCCCCGCCTTCGACCGAATTGCCAACGAAGGGATCTATTTTAAAAATTGCATAGCAGGTTCTCCGGGTTGCGCCCCTTCCCGGAGTGCTATAGTAACAGGGCGCTACCCTTGGCAAAATGAACAATCGGGGCAACATGCTTCCTCGTGGATGAAAAAGCATGTTCCATTCATAGATTTACTCGATGCAAATGGCTACAAAACCGGGCGGACTGGAAAAGGGGTTGGACCTTTTTATTTCGATAAAAACGGAGAAAATCCGACTTGGAGAGCGAGCGATCCGGGAGGGAAACTCCACAGCAATATTACTTATGGAAAAGACAACGATGAGCGGACAGGAGGCGGGATAAGTTCAAAAAACTACTTTGCCAACTTTAAATTCTTTTTAGATTCTGTGGTAACCGATGAGCCATTTTTCTTTTGGTACGGAGGGCATGAACCACATTTGCCCTACGAGCAGTATTCTTGGAAGAAAAACCAAAAGCAGTTGGAGTCAGCCGAAGTTCCGGGTTTTTTGCCCGATGTAGATGTAGCCCAAGGCGATTTGCTGGACTATGCAGTGGAAATAGAATGGTTCGACTTGCACCTGATGCGGATGCTCGATTACCTAGAGGAAATAGGGGAATTGGATAACACCATCGTGATCGTTACAGCCGATAATGGGATGCCTTTTCCAAGGGCTAAAGCGAATGGGTATGAATACGGAATCCATGTGCCTTTTGCAGTTCGCTACCCAAAAAGTTTTCCCGGCAAGAGGGTGGTGGGAGATGTGATTGATTTTACCGATATAGCACCGACCATTTTGGAGATGACAGGAACAAGTCCTGAAGGGATGATGGCTATTTCGGGGAAAAGTATCCGTGATATTTTGGAGTCTGATAAGGAAGGAATGGTTCATGAATCAAATAAATACGCTTTTTCTGGCAGGGAGCGCCACTCCTCATCTCGGTACCAAAACTGGGGTTATCCGCAACGAATGATCCGAAGCGAGGATTATTTGCTAGTATGGAACGCAAAACCTGATAGGTGGCCGGCTGGAGCTCCTCAAAGGATCAAACCTGAAACTAAAGGCGAGTTATTGCCCATGTATGGAATAGATGATGATGGGAAATTCCACAGTGATTGGGCATATACCGATATCGATGCCATCCCAACCAAAAGCTTTATAGTAGAGAACAGAGAGAACCCGAAATTCAAAAAGTACTTTGGATGGGCGACAGCCAAACGGCAAGAATTTGAGCTTTTCGATATTAAAAAAGACCCTTACTGTATTACTGATTTGAGTGGAGATGAAAACTTGGCTGTAGTGGAAAAAGAACTGAAAAAAGCCTTGTTTGCCAAGCTAACAGAAACTCAAGACCCTCGGGTCGTTGGCCCAGATAAGGAAATATTTGATAGCTATATTCGGTACAGCAGGATGCGAGAGTTTCCGAAGCCGGAGTAAAAAAAATCCCCGAAGCTCGCACTCCGGGGATCATTCGTCGACCAGATTTATAATCTACTGTTTTAACACTTTTTTCAGAGAAGTTCCCTGATCAGAAACGAGCTGGATGAGCAGCATACCGCTAGGCGCAGTAGAAAGATCGATGGTGATCAGTTCGCCTGCCTTTCCATCTTGTTCAAGAATCAGCTTACCAGTATAATCAGTCACCCTGATCTTAAGGGTTTCCCCATTTCCTTGCGGGCTTTCTATATTGAGCAACCCGCTGGTTGGGTTGGGGTAAGCTTCATATGAATTGAATTCTGGTTGAAAAGTAGGGGCAAAGCCGCTAGCTATTCCAATAGAAGCTTTTCTGGCGAAGCTTCCTTTTGCCCAAACTTCCAAGCCACTGAGGGCAGCCTCTCCACCTTCGGTCTCAATGCTGATGCTGCCATCGGTTACATCTACATCCCAAGGTCCGAGCTTTCTCCATTCCTTGGCTTCCAAGCCGAAGTCATCTTCTACTATCTTTCCATTCAGCTTAATATCGTATTGCTTGTTGCCTTCCCATTCCATCACGTACAAGTAGACCTGGTACTCGCCGTTCGGTACTTCGTTCATTTCTATTCCTGATCCTTCAGGTTCTTTAATGAGTGCCTTGCCAAGCATCGTGTTCTTGTTGGCTTCGGTAGGGGCATCGTTGAGAGGAATCCAGCCCATGTTATAAGATCCACCATGGTTCACAAGGTCAGCTGAATAAGTTGCTTCCCAAGGATTGCCCTCAATAGTGAGTGCCTCACCGCCAAGGTTCACAGCTCGGTAAAGTTCGAGTTCTTCGGTTGGAGGTTCTGGTTCTTCCGATTTCTCCCATGTTGCGATGTTGCTATAGCTGGACTCCCCAGTGTTATTCCAAGCTTTCAGCCTAAAGGTAGCCACCGAGTCAGTAGGGGTGCTCATTATGTAGGAGATGAACCCTTCACCCAAGCTATCAAGTACCGTAAAATTCCCATACGTTTTGGATTCGAGTACAAAACCAAGCTCGTTATCCGAGTTGTCCGACCATGTTAACTCCAATTGGTCATCTATTTTGGTAACAACTAAGCCACTTGGTGCAGCAGGTGCTACTTTTGGTTTAGCAGGAGTAAATATCCAAGCTGTATCACTAGTTTCCGATCTGTTTCCTGCTTCGTCTTTTGCGTAAACTTTGAAAATATATTCGCTTTCTTCGGAAAGGTCTGTCACATCGAACACGGTATCGGTTACCAATTCGCTGTTGAGCTTGGTACTTCCTTCAAAGACGTCGTATCCTGCAAGTGCAACGTCATCTGTAGACGATTCCCAAATTAGTGTCAATGAATTGTAAGTGACATTTTTGGCTGAAAGATGCCTCGGTGTAGAAGGAGGCGTGGTATCTTTTGGAGCAGGAGTTCCTGTTCCTTTCCATACTTCCAAGCCGCAAATTGCCGCTTTTCCGCCCTCGGTCTCAATGCTGATCTTCCCATCGGTCACGTCCACTTCCCAAGGGCCGAGCTTTCTCCATTCCTTGGCTTCCAATCCAAAATCGTCCGCTACAACTTCTCCGTTCAGTTTTATGTCGTATTGCTTGTTGCCTTCCCATTCCATCACATACAGGTACACCGAATAGGTGCCTTCTGGAATGTTGAGCATATCCATACCTGCACCCGAAGGGTCTTTTATCAGTGCCTTGCCCAGCATCGTATTTTTGTTGACCTCGGCAGGTGCATCGTTGAGTGGGATCCAGCTCATGTTGTACGAACTACCCCTTATAGCAAGGTTCGTGGCATAACCCGATTCAAAATCAAGCTCGTCGATGGTGAGTGCCTCGCCTGCAAGATTCACTGCTCGGTATAGCTCTAGCTCTTCCTCAACAGGTTGGTTCATTGCATCGTGAAGTGCTTGGATCTCCTCTTCGTTTAGCTCTCTATCATAAACCCTCATTTCGTCCATCGCTCCATTGAAGTGGTAGCCATTTGGTACGTCCAATGTAGGTTCAAAACCAATATAAGTATTAGCAAAACCAGGGTCAATTACATTTTCCATCAGACTATTTGACCCACTTAACACACCATTGATGTATACTTTTCCAGTGTTGTACCCATTTGAATTATAGTTAAAAGTATATGTAACCATATACCATGCGTCCAAACTTAAGGTTTGATTTCCCATAACCTGACTACTTTCATTCAGACCTTTAACCGTGAGCGCTGGGCGTCCCCACTGACCTGTAGCATTTCCTTTTCCTTCAATAGCAGGTGAAGAACCCTTGAAGGGAGTGCCATTAGCTCTGTTGGAAAGGATTACTGAGCCTGCTACCTCTGAATAGGCATTCAATTTCACCCAAACATTGATAGAGAAATCAGAACTATACCTTTTTAGGTCTGGGTGGTAGCCACAATCGATGTAGCTACTTGTTCCGTCAAACTGAGCTGCTCCACTAGCATTGCCCAACTTGTCTTCAGCGAAAGTGATGTTTGCAGGCGTACCATCTTGTTGGTTGGTAGAATAATCTTTAGTATCTCCATCAAAAGGATAGTAAACTACTAAGCCACTTTCCAAATTAATTCCAGTTGGCTCTGTTTCTTCCCAATCAACTTCGTTGGAATATTCAGATTCTCCGTGGTTGTTCCATGCTTTCACCCTAAAGGTAAACAGGGTATCGTTTGCTGGGCTTATGGCATGGTTGTAGGAAGACGTTCCTGCAGCCAAGCTATCGAGAAGTTCAAAGTTGCCATTGCTATTTTTTTCTATCACAAAGCCAAGCTCGTTGTCCGAGTTATCCGTCCAAGTGAAGTTGAGCTGCCCATCTGTTTCAGCAACTGCTAATTCAGATGGAGCTGTAGGGACAGTTGGTAGTGGAGGTAACGTGCTGATAGTTAGAGTTCCACTAGTATCCGAAGAGTTGCCTGCCGAGTCTTTCGCCAATACAATGAACTTATATTCAGTATCGATCTCAAGGCTATCAATGAACAATTCTGTTTCGGTAATGAGTTCTTCGCCTAGTTTTTGCCCGTCTTGGTAAACTTCGTAACCAGCGAGAGCTGTTTCGTCCGCAGAGGCATCCCAAAGGAGCTTAAGCGAGGTCATGGCGATGTTTTCGGCTCGTAGATTTTCCGGAACAGTTGGAGGTATGGTATCGCCTGGTTCAGGAGTGTCGGCATTTCCAGACCAAACTTCCAGACCGCATAGCGCCGCTTTTCCGCCCTCGGTCTCAATGCTGATCTTTCCATCGGTTACCGCAACTTCCCAAGGGCCGAGCTTTTTCCATTCCTTGGCTTCCAGACCGAAGTCATCTTCTATTATCTCTCCATTAAGTTTTATGTCGTATTGCTTATTCCCTTCCCATTCCATCACATACAGGTACACCGAATAAGTGCCTTCTGGTACATTGAGCATATCTGCTCCAGCTCCATTTGGATCTTTGATAAGTGCTTTGCCCAACATGGCAAGTTTGTTGGCATCGGCAGGAGCGTCGTTCAGTGGCAGCCAGCTCATGTTGTAAGAGCTGCCCCGAATAGCTAAGTCAGCTGCATAGTTCGATTCCCAGTCATAACCATCAATTGTAAGCGCTTCACCGGCAAGGTTTACCGCTCGGTAGAATGCCAGTTCCTCGGCAACTTCCTGCACTTCCACAAACACCGTGTCGCTGAAGAGCGTAAGGTCAGGAACGTTTACGTTCGTCGCGCTGGCGTGGTACTCGCCCGAAAGCGACGGGTCAAACTCGGTAAAGAACAGTGTATCGGTAGAAGTAGTCGCCACCAACGAATCTCCCCTAAACCACTCGTACGTGCTCCCCGCAACATCCTTGTCTATGCCCCAAGTAATGAACTTGTCGCCTTCTCCACCGACCATCATCGAGTCTGACTGGAAGGGGATGGTTTTTTGTGCTTGGAGACCTGCTTTTATGTTTAAATGAGAGTTTCGGGTAAAATCTTCAAAAGTAAAAAAGTTGCTCTTGATATATAATCTCATATGAATATCATCGAAATTATGAAAAATTGTCAGTTTTGGAAGGTGATGTAATTTATTGTTATAAACCTGAAAATATTTGATGTCCTTTAGTTTATTTAGGCTTTCAGGAACTTCCCCTTCAATGAAATTGTCGTTTAATAGAATTGTATTGATTTTCTTTAAATTGCCAATGTTGTTTGGTATCGAACCCGTTAAATGGTTTTTATTTAAGAATAGGTATTCTAGTGAATCTAAATAGGTAATTGAGTCAGGTATATTTCCATTCAATTGATTTGTGCTTAATTCAAGCCAATTCAATTTTTGAAGTTGTCCTATTGTTGATGGAATTTTTCCAGTCAATTCATTGTTATATAATTCTAATTTCTGCAGGTTAGAAAGTTTGCCAATTGAAGTAGGTATATTGCCCTCTAGCTTATTGTTTTCTGCTTCAAATTTTACGAGATTAATTAAGTTGCCTATCGAGCTTGGTATTTTTCCACTGAGTTTGTTATTAAAAAGGTGTAAAATTTTTAACTTTTTTAAATTACCGAAGGACTCAGGTATTGGACCTTCAAAGTCCGATACAAAAAGTCTGAGATCTTGGAGGTTAATCAGTTTACCATAACTTTCTGGGATAGAACCTGTAAATTTATTAGCTCCTATTTCTAAGGTTTCAAGATTGGTTAATTCTGAAATCCATTCTGGAAGATTGCCTTCAAAATTATTGAGGACGATATCAAGATGTTTTAGCTTTGACCAATTTCTCATTCCTTCTGGCAAGCTTCCATACAATTCATTGGATCTAACATTAAAAATTTCAATTTCTGATAAATATTGTATGGAGTTTGGTAGTACTCCATATAAATTATTATATGCTGCACCTGAATTAATAAAGTCAACTCCTTTCACTCTGCCAGATGAGCTTGTGGATATCCCTAGCCAATTATCTATTGGGTTAGTACTTAACCAGTTATTGTTTTTTACCCATTCGTCCCCATTAGTAGCATGATAAAAGTCCACTAAAACTAGTGAGTCTAATTTTCTAGAATGCTCCAAAGGTTCAAATCTTATTTCCCATTGGAAGGCTTTGTCAGAAGCCCATTTGATTAGGAAAGTATCTTGAACATCAGTAAGGAGGCTGGATTCTGATTGTAAGCCATCAGAGTCATCGTTATATGCGATTAAGCTACTTTCGCAATCTTTGTATATTTCAAGTTCTGTATCCGCATCTGTATGGTATACAGAAGAAATAACAAGGTTGCCCAATGAAGGTGCTACAAATTTGTAATAGACTAGGGTGTTTTCAGTTTGATATATTCCTTCGGGAATAAATTGAGCAGACTCACAATCTAGGCCTTTAACCTCTTCAACTTCCACAAACACCGTATCGCTGTAGAGCGTAAGGTCAGGTACATTCACGTTCGTAACGCTGGCATGGTACCCTCCCGAAAGCGACGGGTCGAACTCGGTAAAGAACAGCGTATCGGTAGAAGTAGTCGCCACCAACGAATCTCCCCTAAACCACTCGTACGTACTCCCCGTAACATTCTTATCTATGCCCCAAGTGATAAACTGTTCGCCTTCGCCACCGACCATCATCGAGTCTGACTGGAAGGGGATGTTTTTTTGTGGGGAGATGCTGTAATCTAATAAGGTATTATCTTTATTTAAATTTAAAAGAATAGATGAAAACGTTAATTTGTTATTGTCAATATGAAATGTGGAATAATAACCTGATAGTTTTTCTACAATATTTGGGAAGGTGGTAAAATTGTTTTTTTCGGCTTTAAAGTGATATATCGATGATGATTCAATGTTGGGAAAGCTACCTTCAAAATTATTATTATCTACAAAAATGTCGTATAAAGCTATTGAAGAGGATAAACTAGAAGGGAGTTTACCATAAAATTCATTGTTAGATAGATTAAGGTAAAATAAATGATAATTGTATGGTAAATAATAATCAGAGGTTCTAAAAAGACTGTCAGGAAGTTCTTGCCTGATTTCATTATTAGATAAATTTAGATAGTGAAGTTGACCAATAATAGGAAAAGCATCTTTTGATATACTTACCAATTTATTTTTACTTAAGTCTAAGTAACTTAAGTGTTTGAGTTTACTCAATTCAGCTGGAATGTCTCCATCAATATTGCAATCGATTATCCCTAGTTGAGTTAGCTCATTAATTCTAGTAACAGATAATGGAAACTTAGTTCCAAGATTACATTGGTCGAAGGTAAGCCCAGTAATTGAATATTCTAAAAAACGGTTTAGATCTTCCTCAAGAAGAATATAATTACCTAGTGAGAGGGTTTCAATATTAGTCAATTCTTTGACAAAGTCTGGAATGTATCTATGGGGCTCGTTTTGAGTTTTTAAAGCGGTTAGTGTTAGTCGCTTTATACCTTTTAAAAGATTCAGGTTGTAATCAAATTTAAATGTATCATTTATTTGATATAGATATAGATATTCCAATTTGGATAGATGGATTATTTCTTCAGGTATCCCTTTGACTTTGCTTGTATTTCTGATATATAATGATCTTAGTTTACTTAATAAACCAATTGTTCGGGGTAATTGACCAGATAAGTTTAAATCATAAAGGGTTAAATATTGTACTCTTTCATCTCTTAATCCTATACCATTCCAGTAATTCATTGACCTCAAAGAGTCCCACCTTTTAAAGCTCCAATTCTCCCCATTCAAATTATGGTACATATCAACCAATACCAACGAGTCCAACCTCCTAGAAGGCTCGATACTTTCGAAGCTTAAATTCCATTCAAAAGTGGAGCCTGCGTCCCATTTTATGAGGAAGGTGTCTTGTGCATAGGATAGCTCGCTTGCTTTGGACTGCAAGCCCTCGGCATCGTCGCTAAAGGCGAGGAGGTCGCCACCGCATTGGAGGTAGATTTCCAAGTAGGTATCGGCATCGGTATGCCCCACGGAGGAAACAGTGAGTTGTCCAGTAGAAGGGGCGATGAACTTGTAAAAAGAGGTGTCTAAACCGCTTTGGTGGATGCCCTCGGTTATAAATTGGGCAGACTCACAGTCTGAGCCTGAAACTTCCTGCACCTCCACAAATACCGTATCGCTATAGAGCGTAAGGTCAGGTACGTTTACGTTCGTAGCGCTGGCATGGTACGTACCCGAAAGTGACGGGTCGAACTCGGTAAAGAACAGCGTATCGGTAGAAGTAGTCGCCACCAACGAACCGCCCCTAAACCACTTGTAGGTACTCCCCGTAACATCCTTGTCTATGCCCCAAGTGATGAGCTTGTCGCCTTCTCTTCCAACTTTTAGTGAGTCTGATGAGAAAGGAATGCTTTTTTGGGGAGAGATGCTGAAGTCGTATATGCCATCTTTAAAATTAAAATTTGGAATTAATGATGAAAAGGAAAGTCTATTGTTTTCTGCCTTGAATTGTTTAACAGAATAATCTTGAGCTGATTTGAAGATGTCGGCTATCAACGGAACTGAAGTAAACCTATTGTTGTGAACATCAAAACGGGTCATTTTATCTGATGATAATTGAGGGAAATCCCCTTCAAACTCATTGTTACCTAGTTTAAGAGTTTGTAAGTTGCTCCAGTCATTAATAAAATCAGGTATTTTACCAAAAAACTTGTTGTTTGATAAGTCTAATGATGTAATATTTTTTAAGTTTTTAAAACTAGAAGGGATTTCACCTTTGAGGTTATTATTGTTTAAGGATAGTGTTCTGAGTTTTTCTATCTTAAAAATTTCACTTGGTATAGTATCTACAAGATTGTTGTATGAGAGATCGAGAAAGTAAAGCTCGGGTAGTAATGATAAAGAATTACTTTCAATGGTTGATACATTATTTTTATAAAGTGATAATCGCCCAAGGTTTGCTAGTTTATTTATGGATGCTGGTAAGGCTCCTGAAAAATTGTTGAATCCCAAGTCTAAAATTTGTAGGTTATTGAGGTTTGAAAGCTCATCGAGTATATCAAACGTAAGATTGTTGTGATCTGCATCAAAAAGCATCAGGTCATTAAGCTTTGACAAAGCTCCTGTTTCTATCCCATTAAACTCGTTTTCATAAATAAAAAGTTGTTCAAGTTTAGTTAGGTTATTTAATTCTTGGGGGATTTGTCCCTTTATTTCACAATTGGTAAGATATAAAATTTCTAATGTGTTTATTTTCGTTACTTGTTTTGGGAACATGTTGTTTAGGTTACAGCTCTTTATCCTTAAGTGACTTAAAGGGATATTAGAAATTCCATTCAATTCATCATCATATATGGTTAAGTTGTTCAGAAATAATTGTTTAAGTGAGCTTAATTGATTGACAAAACTCGGAATATGAGAATTGCTGTTATAGAATGAAAGGGATAGATTCTTTAATTGGATTAAAGAATCTGGAAATAAAAAGTGTTCAGGAATGTTATTGATTTCAAGATTTGTTAATTTACTTAGATTTTTTGTTTGATTAGGTAGTTC
This sequence comes from Flammeovirgaceae bacterium SG7u.111, assembly GCA_034044135.1. Taxonomy (NCBI): domain Bacteria; kingdom Pseudomonadati; phylum Bacteroidota; class Cytophagia; order Cytophagales; family Flammeovirgaceae; species Flammeovirgaceae bacterium SG7u.111. The sequence goes on from CP139021.1 coordinate 2,043,048, forward strand.
ATGTAAATGTTGAGCATATGAAATACGCAGATCTCTTAACTCTTCCAAGAAACCAATAGATCTTGATATTTTTCCGTATTCAAATGATTCCCAAAGGTATAGACGATCAACCCTATCGTTAGTACCTAGGAAATATATACCTGCCCAAGAATCAATTGGTGTTGAAAAATCCCATTTATTATTATCTGGCCAATTTTCACCATCTAGTGCATAGTACATGTCAACCAAAACCAACGAATCCAGTCTCCTAGAAGGTTCGATAGATTCAAATCTAAGCTCCCAATCAAAAGGCTTATCAGATTGCCATTTGATAAGGAAAGTATCTTGTGCGTAGGATAATTGGCTAGCTTTGGACTGCAATCCTTCTGCATCGTCATTGTAAGCGAGTAGCTCACCACCGCACTGGAGGTAGATTTCTAAGTAAGTGTCGGCATCGGTATGCCCCACAGAAGAAACGGTGAGTTGCCCAGTTGAAGGGGCGATGAACTTGTAGAAAGATGTTGTTGAATCACTTTGGTGGATGCCTTCGGTTATAAATGGATAGCTAGAGCAATCCAAACTATTTTGTGGAACGATTTGTATCTCCGTAGTTTCAAGGAAAAAATCAGGGACAGAATCGTGTTCTATCTGACAATAATATGTTCCAAACATATCAGGAGTCAGTTCTTTGATTTCTAATGTGTCGGAATTTGTCGTTTGGAAAAAATTATTGTTTTTATACCAATTGTACTTCAGTCCTTCAACTTTGGACTCTTCTTTTAAACCTAATACTATTTCAAGAGGTTGGTTTTGAGTTCCCCATATAGTGTCATTTTTGATTTCAATTGATGCTTGGGGGTGTACTGAAAAGTTGATTATATGTTTAAGTGCTTGATTCGGGAAAATAGATGAAAAGTCTAACTTGTTGTTTTTTAATTCAACTGTTCTATAATAGTGTTTTTTACTTCTATCGAAGCAATGAGTCAAATCAGGAATATTAGTAAATCTATTTTGAGTTATGTTAAATATGTAAAGAGAGTCAATGTTATTTGCAAAACTATTTGGGAATTCGCCCTCAAAATCATTTTGCTTAAGATAGAGATCAGTTAAGTTTTTTAAATTACCTATTTCTTTAGGAATGCTTCCATAAAATGAATTTTGAGATAAATCTAACTCGTGTAGAGCAATAATATTACAAAGTTCGATAGGAAACACTTGGGTGAATTGATTGTCAGAAAGGTATAGAATATTGAGGTTAGAAAGTTCAGCAAGCACATTGATTCCCCCAGTTAAATTATTTTGGGATAAATTAAGTGATTGAAGGTTTGTAAGTTGGTTAAATGTAGAAGGGATGTCTCCAGTGAATTTATTGGAATATAAATTTAGGCTTCTGAGATTTTTTAGAGTTCCTATTTCTTCTGGTAATGTTCCTTCAATATTTCCATTGGTAACTGATAGGCTTTCTAAATTTTTCAATTCGATGAGAGATATTGGAAACGTTTTATCTTCCCATTCTCCGTCTAAATAAATTGATGTTAAACTTTTAAGATTACCTATACTTGTAGGTAGAGAGTCTTCAAATTTAGAGGCTGAAATAGATAAAATTTTTAGTTGAGGTAAAGTAGTGATGCTAATCGGGAATTTAACCAAAGATTGATTATCGTATTCATAAAATATCCTAAGTTCTGAGAGTTGTTCAAGGGTTTCAAATGATTTGGGTAAAATAATATCTACATCTATATAGTCGAGATACATATTTCTCAAGCTGGATAGATAGTCTATTTCATATGGCAATCTCGTTACATTGTTTGAAGAAAATCCAAAAATGCTTAATTCATTTAAAAGCCCAATACTTCTCGGGATTTTACCATGTACATGGTTACCAGAAAAATAGAGTGAATATATTCTGTCATTTGAAATGTAATAAGGACCATCAGGCCAAGTATCAAAATTTTCAGCTAAATTCCATTGCTTCTCTTCAGGCCAATTCTCCCCATCTAAAGCATAATACATATCCACCAACACCAGTGAATCCAACCTCCTAGAAGGCTCGATGCTTTCAAAACTTAGATTCCATACGAAAGCGGTATCTGCATCCCATTTGATGAGGAAGGTGTCTTGTGCGTAGGTGAGCTGGCTGGCTTTGGACTGCAAGCCCTCGGCATCGTCGCTAAAGGCTAGGAGGTCGCTACCGCATTGGAGGTAGATCTCCAAGTAGGTGTCCGCATCGGTATGCCCTACGGAGGAAACGGTCAGTTGCCCAGTTGAAGGGGTGATGAATTTGTAGAAAGATGTTGTTGAATCGCTTTGATGGATGCCTTCTGTTATAAATTGGGCATTTTGGCAATCACTTCCGACTTGAGCGAATAGCAATTGGGTGGAGAAAAGTATGCCCAACAAGGACAGCAGGAGCTTTGGAGATAGAGTTCTCTTCATGACAAATTTAGAGTTTCAAAAATGAGTTTACCCATGTCAAAAAATGACATTGATTTAAAAAAGTTAGTTGTGCCCAAAGATTGGTACTTGGCAGTAGTATAGTGGTGGTAGGTTAATGTAATTTCCGAAAGAAAGTGCTTACTGCTTTTTGCTTTGCGCTTTTTTGATCCTTTCGTATTCTTCGGGGTTGGCGGCTATCCACGCTTTTTTTGCGTTGCGGTAGTTTTCCGCTTCTATGGCTGGGTCGCTGTTGGCTTCGTACTCAAAGGGGAGTGCCTTGCTTTGTTTCATTCTCGGGCCAGAAAGCAACTGCATTTGTGCCATTTGAGGCTGTGGGGCTTCCTTGCCGTTTAGGCCATAACGCTCTTCTATAGAAGGTAACATTTCGGGGTGTTCTTTGGCTATTTCTAGTTCCATCTCTAGTCTGTGCACTGTTTCATACTGTTCGTGGATGGCTAGGCTGGTGTCTTGCATGATTTTCATGCGATACTGCTCTACTAGTTCATTGAGCTTTGTTTGGTCAAGTTTAGTTCCCTTGCTAGGGTTTTCTTGTGAAAAGGCGATAGTGGAGATAAAGAACGATAACAAGGTAATTAATGTAAGTCTCATTAGATAAGTGCAATTTTATGGTTGAAAAAAACAATTTATAACCCAATCTAATGTGCATTCTGTTTTGTAGCAAACCTTACACAGGTAACAAATGTTAATGTTGCGAGATGTTTTGAATTTTACAGATGAAAGGTGTTGCGCTTAGAGAGACTTAGGTGAAAATCTCCCTAATTTTAGGGAGATAGACCTTGTGCATTACTTCAACATACCCAGTTGAGTTGGCTCAAGTGCCCAAACTCTTCTTTCCATATACAAATTGATATTGTCCAAGACAGCCTTTCTCCATAAATTCTTTAGAAAATTCGATTCTTACCTTGAAGCTCTTAAAAAAAAGACGGTGCTAATTGAAATGTTAGGCAGACATTGAAATCGATTTGCTTGCCTATATTGCATTGATAATTATCATAAAATTCTACTTAAAAAATCAAAAAATAGTCTTTCAGAAGCTGAGCGTAGGCTACTGTATAGTCTCCTGTTTTGTTTTTTACTATAAGCACTTTTTGCTGATGTGGGGTTTTCTTTCTGCCAAACTTCAACACGTATCGAGCGGGGTTTTTACCTTCTACCGTCACTATTGCCAATTTCTCTTGTAGGAACAGGTTTAGTTTTGCTGTCAGTGTTTCATATTCATTTGCCGAAAGACTGGGGACTACCACATAAAAAAGACCTTGTTCGCCGAGTAAAGAGTCTGCTTTTTTTAGTAACGTTTGGGTGCTGAGCGAATCGCTGTGGCGAGCGAGTTGGCGTTTTTGGTCGGGAGAAGCCAAGGAGCGGTGAAAATAAGGAGGGTTGCTCACGATCAGGTCGTATTTATTTTCCCCTTCAAAGGTTTTTATATCTTGCTGGTAGACGTTCAGTCTTGTTGCCCAAGGGCTGTTTTTGAAATTAGAAGTTGCTTGCGCAGAGGCTTCGGGTTCGATCTCCACAGCGTGTATGGGGCATGTGAACCGTTGGGCTAGCATCAAAGCCAAAATGCCGGTACCGGTTCCTATGTCCAAGATGGCAGAAGGGTCGGGGTGGTTTGCCCATGCTCCCAGCACAGCACTGTCCGTCCCAAACTTCATTCCTGCCAAGGCTTGCTCTAAGCGGAACTGTTTGAATTGAAAATAGGAATTTGCCATATGTTGGTTTTATACTAAGGCACAAAAAAACCTGTGAAATCCACAGGTTTGAACAAGTTGCAAAGTAAATACTTTGTCTAATATCTTCTCGACTGTTGGAACATGCCGTCGATGCCGTACTTGCCAGAGCCGGTTATCAGCAAGGCTATAGCTACAACAAAATAGAGGATAGCTTTTTCTTTGATGCTGTATGAATCAGGGCCGTGGCGCAAGAAAGCGGCAACTCCCATGGTAATTGCTAAGAAAAACGCGGAAGGTCTAGTAAACAAACCAAGGGCAATGAAAAGACCGCCTACAAATTCGGAAAGACCAGCTGCCCAAGCAAAAATTTCAGGTAGGGGAAAGCCTAGTTGTTTGGTGCTATTGATGAAGCCAAGGCTTGGGGGCAATTTGCCAAGACCATGGGCAAAAACCATAGACAAGCCAAAATATATTCGAAGTAGAAGTAAGCTGAAGTTTATAGAAGATGATTGAGTTTGGGCAGTCCCCATTAAAAAATCGCGCATAATATTTTTGTTGATGTGAAGTAAACGTCCAAAATTAGCAACTATCTGTTAGAGATAAAAGCGATGTTAAATCAATGCCACATATATCACTATTTATAGTGATATTCTTTTGCCCAAAAATAAACTTCAAAAGGTTAAAAAATAAGGATTGAAGCTAAAAATAAGATCTATGTCATAGAAGAAAGATTACAAAATGTATTTGATTGCCCTTCTTATCTGCCTAGCTTTGCAGACAAAAAAAAGAGTATTGCTGTGGTTGGGATTCAACTTTTTGAAAACCAATTGATTAATGAACTATCTTCTTTTGAAATGGTTTTATATTATTACAAGCCAAGGCTTAAATCACTCATCAAATGAAAAAAAATCTACTATTACTAATCTTTTTTTTACTCGGTTTTTTTGCTGTTAATGCCCAAACCGATACCACGACTACCATCATTTTGGAAGATGTAGTGATTGAAAGCAACCGTCTTTCTGTTCCTTTTCCCGAAACTTCACGTACCTTGGAAGTGCTTACGAAGCAGTCGCTAAAGAACTTGCCTGTACAAAGTGTGGTGGAAGTGCTTACGTTCATTCCCGGAGTGGATATCCGCCAGCGCGGGGTGATGGGCGTACAAGCTGACCTGAGCATAAGGGGAAGCAGCTTTGAACAAACCTTGGTCCTGCTCAACGGTATGAAAATGACCGACCCGCAAACGGGACACCACGCCATGAACCTTCCTATGGATTACGATAACGTGGAACAGATTGTGGTGCTGAAAGGGCCTGGGGCCAGAATTTATGGGCAAAATGCTTTTGCCGGAGCGGTAAACATTATTACTAAAGTTCCCCATCAGCGAGGGGTTTCTTTCAATGCTTTTGGCGGTGATTTTGGCTCATACGGAGTGCAAGCTTCTGTTGCCTTACCTTTCGAATCTAACAAACATTATATTTCTGTTTCCCGAAAGGCTTCAGATGGCTACCGTCATAATACCGACTTTTTCATCAACAATGCTTTTTATCAGTCCGAAATAGAGGCTGGAAATGGCGTGTTCAAATTGCAAGGTGGCTATACTACCCGCGAGTTTGGGGCAAATGGATTTTATGCTTCGCCCGATGCTACAGAGCAGTGGGAAAAAGTGAAAACTGGCATGGCTGCTGTAGCTTATGAAACTACCGTAGGCAACGTCACTTTTAAGCCAAGGGTGTATTGGAGGAACAACTACGACCAGTACCAGTTTGTGAGGGGCAAGCCAGAAATTTATGAAAATATCCACAAAACCAATGTGTATGGCGCAGAGCTAAATACGAGTATAAAAAGCAAGTTGGGAACGACTGGTTTGGGTGTTGAACTAAGGAAAGAAGACATAAACAGCAGCAACTTAGGTGACTGGGAAAGGGATAATTTTGGTGTGTTTGCCGAACACCGTTTCCTTTTGGGCGAGCGCTTCGACATGACTCCCGGTGTGTATGTAAACTGGTATTCGGACTATGGTTGGAATGCTTTTCCCGGCATAGACATGGGCTACAAAATATCGCAGAAGTTGAGGTTGTACGGAAACGTGGGTCGCTCGTTCCGTATCCCAACCTACACCGATTTGTACTACGTGGACCCTGCCAACCAAGGCAATCCTGACCTAAAGCCAGAAGAAGCTCTTTCGGGGGAAATTGGTCTGAAGCATGCTGTGAAAGGGCTTTTTGTGCAAGGAAATGTTTTTATGAGGGAAACGGATAACCTGATTGACTGGATAAAAAATACGCCTGATGACAAATGGAACGCTCGCAACATTACCAATTTAACAACCAAAGGGACAGAGCTTTCGGCTGAACTGTTCTTTGATGAATTGGTAGGGGAGAACAGCTTTGTGAAATCGCTGAACGTGAGCTATGTATATATCGAAAACGAAGCAGAGGAAAGTGGCGATTACCAATCGCGCTATGCTTTGGAAAATATCCGCAACCAGTTTGTAGCAGGGCTGAGGCATAAAATTTTCAAAAATATTTACCATCAGTTCACATTTCGCTATGTGGACCGAGTGAACATGGACAACTACAACGTGGCCGATTCGAGGATTAGCTGGCAACCAAGCACCTACATGGTATATGTGGAGGCAACCAACATCTTCGATGCCCAATACACCGAAGTAAACCTAGTGCCCATGCCTGGGCGTTGGTTCAGGGCTGGTGTAAAGCTGAACTTTGGGTTTTAAAAAATAGCTTTTCAGAGTATGAAGTCGCAGCTTTTTTTGTGTTTTTCCTCATTTGGGTAAATGGACAATTGTAACCATACAATGAGATTCTGTGGGGGGAAACCTAATCCAATATTTTATTTAACCCTCTGGAGCTGATTGAAAATAGGTGTTAGAAATAAACAACATAGCTAGTAACACTGTTGAAAAAAACAAATAACATTTGACCAAGCCGTGTATTTTAAAACATCTAAATCAATAGAAATGTATTTGAAACTAACTGTAGTTATTTGGTGTGCCTTTCTTTTTATGTCAATCCATGTTGACACTTTAGCACAAAGCGATTACACCACTATAACAGGAAAAATACTTAACAAGAAAACGAAGGAGCCTATACCATTTGCCTCAATTTATTTGAAAAACACGTCCAACGGGACAAGATCCAATAGTGAAGGCGTCTTTGTCTTTCACATTCCTAAAAACCTTCACAATGTAAATGTTGTGGTTTCGAGCATTGGCTACAATGCGGTTGAGCGGCTTCCTTCAGTGTTTGAAAAAGAGAATGTCATATACCTAGAGGAATCGGTTTTAGAATTAAATGAAGTGGTGATTAGCGCAGAAGAACAACTTACCGCCAAACAAATTATAAAAAGAGCTTATAAATTATTGGAAGAAAATTATCCAACTAGTGAATATATACTTGAAGGGTTTATTAGAGATCTTCAGAACGAAGATAGTTCTTATGTAGAATTTCTAGAGTGTGCGGTTAAGTTAAAATACCAGAAATACAACGTGAAATTTGAGCCACAAGTGGAATTGCAAGAAGTGAGACGAAGTTTTATAGCTAACAAAAATCCTTGGAACGATGAGTGGGACCGTAAAAACTTGATTTTTGATATAATAGAAGATGATTTTATAAGGTTCAATTATGGTCCAATTAAAGTTAAGAAAGGCTGGGACTACGAAGTTGAATCTGTGTTGCCATTTGGCAATAGTTATGTATATAAAATCAATGCTGGAAATAAAGGAAATAGTAAAGCTGTACTGTTTATTGATATTGATACTTTTGCGTTTGTAAGAATTGAATATAGCCGCTCAATGCGTAATGGGAAGTATTACTCGCGAAGACTTTCCAATGGGCAACAAGAAAAGTCATATAACCTTGTTGTTGAGTATCAGGAATATAAGGGCAAATGGTATTTAAAGTATCAGAAAGAAGAAGATTCTTGGAGTATATTTAAGGGTTTGGAATCTGATGAACTATTGTTTACTAAATACCCTAAAAAAGAGCTTTTTATAAATAAAATAATTGCTGAAAATGTCAACCAATATCTTTTCAATAAGAACCTTGTAATTAGTAAGAGTGTAGAAAGCCAAGCGAAACCCTATAATCCAGAATTTTGGGAACACTATAATGCTCCAGCTCAGACGTATGAATTGAGTAAAATAGAGGAGTTTTTAAAGCAGGCAACCAATTCTGCTAAAGAATAAATAAATTTTAGTTAAACACTATTCTCGAAACTGGGAATAGTGTTTAACTAAAATTTAGTGCACAAAAAGGAAATATAAAATAGATGATCTGCATCTCCACCAGGTCTGTCCCTTCTCAGAGTATTTTTTTTGATAGTCATTGACTTGAGGATTAGTAAACGTAGAGAAAAGCAATCATTTGTCTAAAATTACGGTTTACAGAACTTCTATAGGGACTATACTAGCTCCAAAAATAATTCCCAAAGAATCAATCAATTTATCTGAACAAAAAACCATTTTTGGCCTTATAGAAAAACTATAGTCAATTGACTTTTCACATAGACTAAAACAATGAAAATATACTCTTGTCAAAACTGTGGGAACTCTCTTTATTTTGAGAACACAAGTTGCTTAAAATGCAAGTATTCGGTAGGTTTTATGCCCGAAGAGTTTTCCCTGTTAACGCTTCGCCCTTTCGACCAAAATGGTGTTTTTTCTAAGGTCAAAAACCATCGCAAAAAATATAAATACTGTGAAAACCACCAGCATGGAGTTTGTAATTGGTTGATACCTGCCCACCAAGACAAACCATATTGCAGAGCCTGTGAGTTGAACAATATAGTGCCACCGCTCAACGACGATGAAGTGAAAACGAAATGGGAAGGGATAGAAAAAGCAAAGCACCGTTTGGCGTATTCTCTGCTTAAGTTGAACCTGCCTTTATATCCAAAAGATGAAGATTCAGAAGTAGATAATGGAGGGCTTGCTTTCGATTTTCTTTCCCCAAAATACACCGAAAAACCAGTAATGACGGGGCATGCCAATGGGCTGATTACCATAAATATAGTAGAAGCAAATGAGGCGGAAATGGTAAAAAACAAGGTGGAAATGGGTGAGAAGTACCGTACGCTTTTGGGGCATTTTAGGCACGAAGTAGGCCATTATTACTGGGAAGTACTGATTAGGGATAATCCGAAAAACTTGGCAAAATTCCGCCTGCTTTTTGGCGATGAGCGGGAGAGTTACCAAGAAGCACTAAAAGTTTATTACAGCATAGTGACGCCCAAAACCTGGACGGAAGAATACATTAGCAAGTATGCTACAGCTCACCCTTGGGAAGATTGGGCGGAGACTTGGGCGCATTATCTCCACATTATGGATACCTTGGAGACGGCGAGTTATTTCAATATTGCCATAAAGCCGAAGGGGGTAAAGCGGCTGCTTATGAGCACCAGTTCTATCCCCGATCCGTACAAAATCAAGGATTTCCAAAAGATAGTAGATATGTGGTTCCCTTTGTCGTTTGCGGTGAACAGCCTCAACAGAAGCATGGGCTACCAAGATTTTTACCCGTTTGTTTTTTCAAATAAGATCATAGAAAAACTGTCTTTTATCCATGAAGTAACGCACCAGCCTAGGGTACTAAGGCATCTGTCAGGAGCATAGATTTTTATATTTTTCACCTTTCAAATTCAGATTTTATGTTTATCGTATCATTGACCTACAAAGTGCCTATAGAGCGTGTAGAGGAGGAGTTGGCAAACCATGTAAGTTATTTGAAAGAGCAATATGCTCTGGGTACTTTCCACGCTTCGGGCAGGAAAGTACCCAGAACTGGCGGCGTGATCTTGTCGCAGCTCAAGGACAAGGAACAACAACAAGAGGCATTGGAAAAAGACCCATTTTATATCCACGAATTAGCAGATTACAGCATCACAGAATTCATCCCAACCATGACCAGTAAAGAGTTAGAGTGCTTGTTGGAAGGGTAAGGACTGTGCTTTGTGTTTTGGTTTCAATCTATTCAACAAAAGAAAATGAGTAAGGAAAAAATAATTTCCGCCTATGAAAGTATGGCGGAAAGCTATAATGACAAGATTGATCACAAACCGCATAATGCTTATTACGATCGTCCGAATACCCTTGGGCTGATACCTGATGTGGATGGTAAAACAGTGCTTGATGCAGCTTGCGGACCGGGGAAATATGCAGAAATTCTACTTTCCCAAGGCGCAACCGTTACAGGGTTCGATATAAGCCCACAGATGGTAAAATTTGCCAAGGAACGTAACAAAGGGAAAGGCGAGTTTTTTGTCCATGACCTTACCCAACCTTTCTCTAGCTTAGAAGATGAATCTTTTGATATAGTGCTATGTGCCTTAGCGATGCATTATGTAGAAGATTGGAAGCAGACCATTCAGGAGTTTTGCAGGGTGCTCAAGCCTTCGGGGCAATTGATTATTTCTATAGAACATCCTTTTTTCGAATTTAACTATTTCAACTCGACGAAGTATTTTGAGGTAGAGCCAGTGAAGTGTACTTGGCAGGGCTTTGGAAAACCTATTGAGGTAAATAGTTTCAGAAGACCCCTCGGCGAATGCCTCATTCCCCTTACGGACAATGGGTTTTATATAGATAAACTGATAGAGCCAAAGCCTGTTGACGAATTTGAAAAACTTGATCCAAAGCATTTTAAGGAGCTAAATGAGTTTCCCGCATTCATGTGCATAAAGGCGGTGAAGAAATGATTTTTTGAAGAACTTATTTAGAGTATGTTTAAATTTTTAGGTAAATTGGTTTAAGTCTCCTCTGCCAGAAATTGTTTATGTAAGAAAATTGGTGTTTCCATCATATATTTTACCAAGGAATGGAAGATCGTCCATTGATAGGCTCTGTCGAAATGACCTTCGGCGGACACTTCCAAGGCCTCCGAGACATGCACCTGCCTTGGTTATTGGCATCAGGGCTGCCCACGGCAAACTCGTCCACCTCGGCATGTCCCGTAAGCGGATGGTTAGGGCTGCTTTCCATCGCTTTTAGACTTTTCTCCTAAAATTCAGGCAGGTCTCATAATGGATGCCCAGCTCTTCGAACAAGGATAGACTCGACACGGTCTTTTTCTTACATGAGACCTGAAATATCAAATCAAAAGCACTGCGAGCAAAAACTTGACCTTATGGAACAAGGTATGGCTGGTAACCGATTCGTCATATTTGCGGTGGCGGCAACGCCTAGAGTAGGCACATATCATGGCCGCATTTCCTACAAGTAAATGCCCAAGGCCGCTACAGCCCCGATAGGTACTCCATGCTACTTAGGTCATCCACAAAACGGGCGTAAAACTCTTAGCTTTTGATTCCTGTAAAGATCATGATAAACGGGAGGGATGGTTTGGGACGAAAGATAACCATCTCGTAGTACTGCTAGTTAAGTACTATGAGATGGTTGAAGGGTATCTATCTCTTTTTTAAGTACCTACCCAAAAGAAATCGAATATTGTTTTCCATAATTTTGTAGGATGTACAAGGTGGCCTCTATGAGAGATTGCATGGATGCATAGTGCCTTGGCCTGATCCAATAATGCTTGAGCATCTTCCACAAGATCTCTATCAGGTTGAGTTCGGGACAGTATGCAGGGATAAACTGTAGGTACAGGCCTTTTTTCTTCCATTTTCCCATAGCTTCCCCTACCTCTTTGGATCTATGTATCGCTGCGTTGTCCAAGACCAGTACGGTCTTCTTCGTGATCGTCTCGGAGAAACTGTCCAGTACCTGTATGACACATGCCGAGTTTGCCGCGCCATGGTAATAGCTCCCCGTGAAGGTGTTGGCCAACGGGTCGAGTATGCCCAAGACGGAGACCCCGTTGCCCCGCCGGGCGGGCAGCTTGTTTGCCGTGCCAACGGGCTGCCACGCATACGGAACGTTCGGGCACAGGCTTATCCCCGTCTCGTCAAAATAACACAGGTCGATCTCCCCTTGCCGGGCCTGCTGTCCCAGACAGTCGAGTTCTTGTTGGAAGAAACGGAACATCTCTTCGTCACGGTTGTTTTCCAGGGAGTTGCGCATGCGCTTCCAGACAAGACCCGACTTTTTCAATATCCGCTTGACGGTCTTCCCACAGGCGTCCTTGCCGAACTTGGTGGAGACCTCTTGGGCAAAAAAACGGAGACAGGTGACAGGCCCTTCCCGGGCAAGGGATGCTATTTTTTTTGCTCTTCCACCGTATAGATACTCGGCCGCCCACTCTTGGGGGCATCCATCAATCCTGCCGCCTTTGAGGATTCCCATCTGTCAAACCACTCCGAGATGGTGGCCCTGCGCACCTCGAATATGTCCCTGAGCATATCTATCGTATGTCCTTTGTTGCTCAGGAGCAGCGCATGGGCACGGTCGCGCTCGCGTTCAGAACCACCCTGCTTTTTCAAGGTTTTTAGTTCCATCTCTTCTGACGCACTTAGTGTGATATAGCGTTTTTCCATCAAGCTAATTTAAGGCTTTTTTATTATACGGTTTCTTTTGTCCACTTACTTAATTACCGCATGGGCTTAGTGGCGCTAAACACTCGACTTTCCCGTTGACTGTAAGACCTGCGTTATTGGCCTCATGGGAGCCTTCTTTGGTTAACATTACAGTGCCATACACATCTAGCCTAGCGCTAGAGCTAATGATAAGTGTTGAGGTAGCTTCAGAAATATCAAAGATATTGACCCCAGAACAAAGCCTTGTGTCAGAGATGGTAACTTGAAAGCCCTTTACATTTACTTTGGTGTTTTTATCTGGTACTATATTGCCTGCACTTCCTCCTTCAGTGATTGACCAAGTAGAAGGGTCATTCCAATCTCCATTTGCAATTGCCCAGAGTTCATTTGTGCTTCCTGAGTGTACCCCAATATCAAATGTAGTTATATTCGATTCACCATAAGTATCCGTCACAACTACTTCTACTTGTTCATAAGTGCCTTGATCTTCTGTAGTTGGCGTAAGAACTAGCTCAATAAGACCGTTTTCTATATGATTTAAGGTTGCAAAAGTTGGTAAATTTGTAGCAGTGAAAGTTAATTTTTCGTTCAGTTTTGCAATTACCTCATTAAAGATATAGGCATGTCCAATTTCAACTAAATGAATCCCATCAGTAGCAGCATATCGAGCTTTAATCGTGAAATCATTGCTTTCATCAGCTAATTCATCATAAATATCAATTATTTGAGTTCCAAAATTATCCCTGAATAGCTGAGCTTGGTTTTTGAGCTCATTTCTTTTATCGGTATCTCCTGCACTGAAGTTTCTGGGTTGGGTAGTAGTAATATAAAATAGGGCGCCACTAGTTTTAGCAATATTTTTGACAGTAGTTAAGTTTTGTATAGTAATACTAGCAGGGATATTTGCTGCTACATCATTTGTAGGCATATTTACAATAATGATATCAGGGTTTAGTGTAAGTGCCTTATCAATATTAATATCGCCATCCCCACTTGGTAGTATGACATCCGAAGTAATACCACCACGAGCTAAGTTTATTACCTCACCAGTACCTGATTGTGTTACATAACTTTCTAATTTTCCAACCCATGCATTTGCATAATTACTTAGACCATGCCCTTCTGCTGTAGAAGAGCCTAACACTACTATTTTTTTATTGGTCCAATCTGGGCTGCCTCCATTTAGAAAATCTACACCATCTAAATCATTTGCAGTAATATTAATAGTCGAAGAAGTATTAATTGGTGCACATACAAAGTTTAATTGACTGATTTCAGGAGGATTATTTGGCGATATTTCCACGACTCCGTTCTCCTCTATGACGAGGGAGTTGATGTATGCGAACGAGGAGGCTGCGTCCTTGACGACCTGTATGGTGACCTCCCCGTTTGCGTCGGGCAGTACGCCGGAAATGCGTGCGACTTCGCCCGTGTTGTTGACCGCGTCCAGGCTCACGGTCTGCGCCCCGATAGTGTAGTGGGTGAGGCGCTGCCCGGAGACCCCCGCCCTGCTGGCGAAGAACTCGAAGCTGTACGTCCTGGTAATGTCCAGCCCGCTCACCTTTAAGTGTTTGGCAGTCATGTCGTTCTCGAAGTAGAAGCTCCTCGTCACCTCGGGGGGGTATACCCCGGAGGCTGCGCCCGTGTTCCCCTCCAGGTCCCATGTGTCGAGTAGCTCGATGCCTATCCCGCTGCTCGCCCCTGTGTGGTCGAGCATGTCTGGGATGGAGTTGCCCGCGGTGGGTGCGCCGGTGACGTTGTTCCAGGGCGCCGGCGCGAGTGCGACCCCGTCCGCGCCGCCGTGGAAGTTCACGTGGATCACACGCAGCCCTCCCTTTGTAATGGTGTATACTACAGTGCTAAACTCGGAGTGCCCCGCCCCCTTGACGGCCCTGACCTTGTAGTAGTAGGTGGTGCCCTCCTCCAGTCCGGTGTCCGCGTAGGCGAGCTCGGAAGCGCCGGTGGTCCCCACCAGTGCGTACCCCCCCGCCAGCTCGAGGGACCTGTGGACCTCGAACCCGGTGGCCCCGGCGTGGTCGTAGGCCCATGCGATCTCTGCGGTGGCCTCCGAGTCGCCGTGCGCGGTGACGCTTGTGGGCGCGTCCACGACTCCGTTCTCCTCTATGACGAGGGAGTTGATGTATGCGAACGAGGAGGCTGCGTCCTTGACGACCTGTATGGTGACCTCCCCGTTTGCGTCGGGCAGTACGCCGGAAATGCGTGCGACTTCGCCCGTGTTGTTGACCGCGTCCAGGCTCACGGTCTGCGCCCCGATAGTGTAGTGGGTGAGGCGCTGCCCGGAGACCCCCGCCCTGCTGGCGAAGAACTCGAAGCTGTACGTCCTGGTAATGTCCAGCCCGCTGACCTTCAGCCGCTTGGTGGCCATGTCGTTCTCGAAGTAGAAGCTCCTCGTCACCTCGGGGGGGTATACCCCGGAGGCTGCGCCCGTGTTCCCCTCCAGGTCCCATGTGTCGAGTAGCTCGATGCCTATCCCGCTGCTCGCCCCTGTGTGGTCGAGCATGTCTGGGATGGAGTTGCCCGCGGTGGGTGCGCCGGTGACGTTGTTCCAGGGCGCCGGCGCGAGTGCGACCCCGTCCGCGCCGCCGTGGAAGTTCACGTGGATCACACGCAGCCCTCCCTTTGTAATGGTGTATACTACAGTGCTAAACTCGGAGTGCCCCGCCCCCTTGACGGCCCTGACCTTGTAGTAGTAGGTGGTGCCCTCCTCCAGTCCGGTGTCCGCGTAGGCGAGCTCGGAAGCGCCGGTGGTCCCCACCAGTGCGTACCCCCCCGCCAGCTCGAGGGACCTGTGGACCTCGAACCCGGTGGCCCCGGCGTGGTCGTAGGCCCATGCGATCTCTGCGGTGGCCTCCGAGTCGCCGTGCGCGGTGACGCTTGTGGGCGCGTCCACGACTCCGTTCTCCTCTATGACGAGGGAGTTGATGTATGCGAACGAGGAGGCTGCGTCCTTGACGACCTGTATGGTGACCTCCCCGTTTGCGTCGGGCAGTACGCCGGAAATGCGTGCGACTTCGCCCGTGTTGTTGACCGCGTCCAGGCTCACGGTCTGCGCCCCGATAGTGTAGTGGGTGAGGCGCTGCCCGGAGACCCCCGCCCTGCTGGCGAAGAACTCGAAGCTGTACGTCCTGGTAATGTCCAGCCCGCTGACCTTCAGCCGCTTGGTGGCCATGTCGTTCTCGAAGTAGAAGCTCCTCGTCACCTCGGGGGGGTATACCCCGGAGGCTGCGCCCGTGTTCCCCTCCAGGTCCCATGTGTCGAGTAGCTCGATGCCTATCCCGCTGCTCGCCCCTGTGTGGTCGAGCATGTCTGGGATGGAGTTGCCCGCGGTGGGTGCGCCGGTGACGTTGTTCCAGGGCGCCGGCGCGAGTGCGACCCCGTCCGCGCCGCCGTGGAAGTTCACGTGGATCACACGCAGCCCTCCCTTTGTAATGGTGTATACTACAGTGCTAAACTCGGAGTGCCCCGCCCCCTTGACGGCCCTGACCTTGTAGTAGTAGGTGGTGCCCTCCTCCAGTCCGGTGTCCGCGTAGGCGAGCTCGGAAGCGCCGGTGGTCCCCACCAGTGCGTACCCCCCCGCCAGCTCGAGGGACCTGTGGACCTCGAACCCGGTGGCCCCGGCGTGGTCGTAGGCCCATGCGATCTCTGCGGTGGCCTCCGAGTCGCCGTGCGCGGTGACGCTTGTGGGCGCGTCCACGACTCCGTTCTCCTCTATGACGAGGGAGTTGATGTATGCGAACGAGGAGGCTGCGTCCTTGACGACCTGTATGGTGACCTCCCCGTTTGCGTCGGGCAGTACGCCGGAAATGCGTGCGACTTCGCCCGTGTTGTTGACCGCGTCCAGGCTCACGGTCTGCGCCCCGATAGTGTAGTGGGTGAGGCGCTGCCCGGAGACCCCCGCCCTGCTGGCGAAGAACTCGAAGCTGTACGTCCTGGTAATGTCCAGCCCGCTGACCTTCAGCCGCTTGGTGGCCATGTCGTTCTCGAAGTAGAAGCTCCTCGTCACCTCGGGGGGGTATACCCCGGAGGCTGCGCCCGTGTTCCCCTCCAGGTCCCATGTGTCGAGTAGCTCGATGCCTATCCCGCTGCTCGCCCCTGTGTGGTCGAGCATGTCTGGGATGGAGTTGCCCGCGGTGGGTGCGCCGGTGACGTTGTTCCAGGGCGCCGGCGCGAGTGCGACCCCGTCCGCGCCGCCGTGGAAGTTCACGTGGACGCTACGGACTACTTCCTCTATAGAATTAGAGGTTGAGGGCTCGTTATAACTATTGAACGAAGGGATGAATGATGGATAATTTACCTTGTCTATAATATCAACTTCATCATCAATAGTTGGATTAAATTCTTCGATAGTTTTAACGTCCGAATGAACTAAAGCAATTAACGAGTTAATATAGAAAGATTGCTCCATATCCTTAGAGGATGGAATTCCACTGGAAGTCACATGGTTTTCATACCCAATTTGATAGTATTGGTATTCCTTTTGTGTGGTTTTCAGAGTATTTGTTTTGTAGCCGAAGGGCGTATTAAGGTTGTGGTTTTTGGCTTGAGATCCAATTGCTAAACCAATGAGCCAACATAGCAACAAAGTAGTTTTTTTCATTTCAAAAAATTCTTGTTAACAGTTCGTTTCCTTTATGATTAAGTCCTCTTTGAGGATGCCGAAGGAGGATGAAAATTTTTACATTTCTGAAGTATATTCTCGATTAACAATTGGTAAATATTTGCAATGTCCTTTGTGATACATCATTAGTTATGAGTAAATCAATGATATTAAAGAGTTTAGGAAAAATCCTGTTCTCTGAGTGAGTCTATGATTCCTTGGAAGTGAACATTTTGATTTTGGATGTAACTGGATTTTGGTCGATGTTTTCTACTAATAAGTTTGGTTGTAGTGAATGAGTTGCCAAATGACTCTTGTAAAGCATTATAACCTTTTCCTCTTCTTAAACCATAATCCTACACCTGATTTAATGGTGTAATAAATATGTAATTTTTCAAGGTGTTGTTTCAATTCATTTCTAGCATTCAATTCTTTGGCATTTATCAAATAACTATGGCTAAGTATGTTTTTTAATAGTGTCATGCAAAGTGAATTACTAAGCAGCTTTTGTAGATTATCGTTTTGGTATAAATATTCTAAAATGGTACGGTTCTCAAAAAAAATGGAAAAGCTATGCAATTTGCTTTCGTATAAGTTTGGATTAATCAATTCAGAAACCTGAATATTGCCATTTTCCAAAGAACAAAATCTAGTTGATATTTTAAAAAGATGAATTTTCTTTAGGGCAACTTGAAAATTGCAGTGTGAATATAAATTTGAATTAAATAATTCTAGAGGCATTTAAAAGTTGTTTGAGTTACATTTTTGTTTGATAAAGTTGCTGATTTATATAGGGGAAAAGGTTAAGCTTTACTTATCGCAAGTTAAGCTTTGTTTTTTAATAATAATACACAAAAGTGTTATTGGGGATAAAAATTTACAATTGTTTAATAATTGAAATAAAATTAAATGTTTAAATCATCTTCCAATTGTTATAAAGACTATAAGATCAAATCAACACAGTATAACTATCAATAACTATTAAAATAGTTGGTAGTGTTTTAGAATAGCGCTGCTATTCTAAAATTTTCTTATTTCGTGAGAACCCAAAAGCGGTCCGCCGCCGCAACGAACGTTTTCGTTTGAAAACCTAAATTTTAAACATGCTCTTGCTCTCTTTTAACTTAAAGTTGTTACTCGAAAAAACTAAAATCGCTTGTTATGGAAAATACATTAGAACAGAACAAAAAAAACGCAATTGCCTTTTATAAAATGGCTTACGAAGGCGAGCCTCGAAAAGCAGTAGAGCTATACGTAGGCGAAAAATATATTCAGCACAACCCCGATGTGGAGGATGGAAAAGAAGGCTTTATCGCTTATTTTGAGAAAATGCAGCGTGAGTACCCCGAAAAGTCTATCAAATTTGTGAGAAGTGTGGGCGAGGGCGATTTGGTTGCCCTGCATACGCACCAGACATGGCCGGGAAATGACCAATATGTGACCATGGATTTTTTCAGGTTCGATGGCGAGGGGAAAGTTGTTGAACATTGGGATGCTATCCAGCAAGTGCCGGCTTCAATGAAGCATAGCAACGGAATGGTTTAGCTAAAGGATTATTACAACTTTGCCAAAGTCATGTTATCTTTACAGAAATTTTACCTGCCTTTTCTGACCGTCGAAATTGATTTTTTAATGAAGTTGTCTAAAGTAAGTGATTTCATGTCGAAAATGAGCAGGTTTTGGTTTAGGCGATACAATTTTTGACTCGGATCGGTCGCACCGACGAATAATGGTGATTATTTAAGGAGAAATTGCGGAAGCATAGAACAAAACCAGCCATTTGCAGACGAAAGGCTTTACTTTAGGCAACTTCAATGTAAAAAACTCTGAAGGAGTGATTTAAACGCAATTGATATGTCAAAAAAAGTATCGTTGGTGCTTTCTAGCGGAGGTGCTCGGGGGATGGCTCATGTGGGAGCAATTGAAGCATTGTTGACAGATGGCTACGAAATTGGTTCGGTGGCAGGCTCTTCCATGGGCGCTGTGGTAGGCGGGGTGTATGCCGCAGGTAAGCTGAATGAGTTTAAGGAATGGATGTGCTCTCTCGACAAGGTGGACGTATTCAACTTGGTCGATTTTACCCTTACGGGCAATGGGCTGATACGTGGAGAAAAGGTGTTCAACGAGATAAAAAAGCTGATAGGCGATCCGAATATAGAAGAACTTTCCATTCCTTATGCAGCGGTAGCTACCGATATTTTGGAAAAAAAGGAAGTGGTTTTCAGAGAAGGAAAACTCTTCGATGCCATGCGTGCTTCCATCGCCATCCCTACGGTAATGACTCCCTTTTATGTGGAGAAAAAGCCGATGATTGATGGTGGAGTGCTTAACCCGCTTCCCATAGATGCGGTGAGCCGCTCGGAAAACGATTTGTTGGTTGTGGTGAATGTGAATGCGAATATTCCGTACGAGCGTCCTTTTGCCAAGCCCAAAGTGCAGGAAGAAGAGGACAGGAAATACAATATGGCGATGAAGCTTTTTAAAGAAAAGTGGAAAAGTTTAGTGCCCAAAAATACAACTTCGGTGAAGAAAATGGGCTTCTTCGAACTGCTCTCCAAATCGTACGATCTTACCCAAGATTCCCTTACGTATATGCTTATCAAAGCCCATCAGCCAGATTTGCTGATAGATATTTCTAGGGAAGCTTGTGGCACTTTTGAGTTTTACCGTTCGGCAGAGTTGATAGAGGCTGGTTCGAATGCTTATGAAAATACGCAGTCGGTTTCGGAAAATAGGCGTATTTTTGCAAAAGGCCTTTCATAAGGGAAGGCTTTTTTGAATTTAGCAAGTACAATAAATACGATTTCGGATGAATATTGGAGATAAAGTGCGGAGTTTGGCGGGTGTAGAAGAGGGCTTCGTGACGAAGATAATGCCTGGCGACCAGGTAGAAGTGGAGATTGAAGACGGTTTTAGAATCCCGTTTATGAAAAGGGATTTGGTAGTGGTGTCAGAAGCGGAAAATAAAGCTTTTGGCGCAAAGCCTAAACCAGTGAAGAAAGCTACGGCAGCTAGCCAAAGCTCTGCTAGTAATACCATCAGGGTCGATAAAGGGATTTTTGTGGCATTTACCAAGCAGAATGACAAGCTTTTGGAGATGCATTTGATCAATAATACAGATTTGCACCTTCCCTTTACTTTTGGAGAAGAAAAAGAGCGGAATTATTACGGCTTGACTGCTGGTGGACTCAAGCCCAAATCTTCTACCAAAATCCACGAAGTAAACATCGATAAGTTTGAGCGGTGGCCAATTATGGTGTTGCAAATACTGTATCATTCGTATGGGTATTTCAAATACAAAGAGCCTTTGCTCAGGCGTATGAAATTTAAAGCTGCTACATTTTTCAAAAGCTTGAATATGGCGCCTATTCTTGAAAAAGAAGCTTATCTGTTCCAAGTAGATGCAAACATAGGCGTGCAGGAAACCGAGAAAATGAAGGAGAAAATGCTTTCGGGTCAGCAAGCAGAAAGTAGTTCTGTGATGCCTAAAGTAAAAGGCTCAAAAGCTGGAAAAACCTTGGAAGTGGATTTGCACCTAGAGGCGATTGTGAAGAACATAAATGAGATCCCGGAAAACAACCGATTAGCGGTGCAGTTGCTCCATTTTGAAAAGAAGATTGATGAAGCCATTATCGCTGGCTATGACGAGGTGGTGTTTATCCACGGAGTTGGCGGCGGAACGCTTCGCAAGGAAATCCAAAAGAGACTAGGAAGGAATAAAAACGTAGATTTTTTCCAAGATGCTAGGAAGGAAAAGTTTGGCTATGGAGCCACTTTGGCAAAAATAAAATAGGAAAAGCTTAAAATTTGAGAAAGCTAGGCATCCATTGAGAAGAATAATGAATTATAGTTCTTAGCTTCTTATTCATTATTTTTGAATCAAATCATACAAATCTATACTAGATGAATAAGCTTATATACTTGGCTTTACTGGTTTTGATAAGCTCATGCGATCAATTCAAGTTTAGTGATAAAGAAGAAGAGGAAGATATAACAAATGCAGTTGCCAGGGTAGGCGATGTGTACCTTTATCAAAGAGACTTAGGAGGTCTTATTGATAAAAGTATGAGTTCGGAGGACAGTGCCAACATCATTGGCAGGTATGTAGATTCTTGGGTGAAGAAGCAGCTTATGTTACAATCTGCCGAGGAAAACTACCAGTTCGATGAAGCGGAAATAGATAGAAGGGTGCTGGATTATAGGTATCAGCTGATAGTATATGGATACGAAAAACAGTTTGTTCAGCTAAAGCTCGATACGGCTATTTCGGAAGAGGAAATCCGGGAATATTATGAGGAAAACCTTGATAATTTCCAACTGAAGCAGAATATCATTAAAGGCTCGTACCTAAAAATACCCAACGAGGCCCCAAGGCTAAAAAGGGTAAGCAACTGGCTCAGGTCCAATGATAAAAATGACCTTGAAAAGCTCCGCTCTTATGCTTATAGCTATGCAGAGTCTTTCAGCATCAACGATTCGAACTGGATAGATTTTGACCAGTATGTGTACAATACGCCTTTTGTTTCGGGTGCGGCCAACCCTGTTCAGCTGCTTGAAAGGAACAAATATTTGGAAGTAAGCGATTCGCTTTATTCTTATTTTTTAAGAATAGATGATTATAAAATTACCGATCAGGTATCGCCACTTGAGTTTGTTAGGGAGCAGATTAAAAGTACGCTCATTACCAAAAGAATGGTGGGTTTGAGAAAAGACTTAGAAAATGAAGTTTACGAGAATGCAGAAAAAAATAAATCGTATGAAGTTTACCAGTAAAAAATCATTGGCTATTACCGTAGGGTTGAGCCTCTTTTTGGGTTTTTCGGCTTTTGCCCAAGGG
The DNA here is from genome assembly GCA_034044135.1 of Flammeovirgaceae bacterium SG7u.111. NCBI lineage: Bacteria > Pseudomonadati > Bacteroidota > Cytophagia > Cytophagales > Flammeovirgaceae > Flammeovirgaceae bacterium SG7u.111. The sequence goes on from CP139021.1 coordinate 2,065,054, forward strand.
GAAGGCGTTTTTGTGGATGGAATAGTAGCCAAGGTGGATAACCATATCGTACTGAAATCGGATGTGGAGAACACGTATTACCAGCTATTGAGCAATGGCGAAGAATTAGGTCCAGATCCTAAATGTGAGATTTTGCGCCAAGTAATTGTAAATAAAATCCTTTTGGCCAAGGCTGAAATTGACTCCATAGTGGTAGATGAGTCGCAGGTGAATGTGGAGCTTGACCGAAGGATGCAATACTTTATCATGCAAGCTGGAGGAGAAGATAAATTGGAGCAGACTTTAGGTAAAAAGCTAACGGTTCTTCGGGAAGAACTTCGCGACCAAGTATCTGAACAGCTTACTACCCAAAGAATGCGGGGAACGCTTACTGCCGATATCAATGTGACTCCGGCTGAAGTTAAAAAATACTTTAACCAGATTCCTAAAGATAGTATTCCATTTTTGCCTGCTGAGGTGAAAGTAGGGCAGATAGTGAAGTTCCCAGAGGTGAGCAAGAGTGAAAAAGACAAGGCGGAGCAAAAGTTATATGGTTTGAAAGCGAGGATAGAAGCTGGAGAAGATTTTGCCGAGTTGGCTATGAAAAATTCCGAAGACTTTGGTTCGGCTCGTGAAGGTGGCGATTTGGGCTGGCACGGTAGGGGAGAGCTCGTTCCTGAGTTTGAAGCTACGGCACTTAGGTTGGAAATAAATGAGATTTCTGACCCAGTAGAGTCTGAATTTGGTTTCCACATGATCCAACTTTTGGAGAGAAGAGGGCAACGCTTTAGAGCAAGGCACATCTTGATCCGCCCGAAATCTAACGACTTTGATGTTACCGAAGCCATGCAGTTGATGGACAGTATTCGTAATCAAGTTTTGGGTGATAGCCTAACATTCGAAAATGCGGCCAAGGAATTTTCCGATGATCAAGCTACTCGCTCAAATGCTGGTTATTTTAAAGACCAAAACACAGGAAGCAGTTTTGTGGCTACCGACATGATAGACCCGATTATTTTCTTTACTATCGATACCATGGAAGTGGGAAAAGTGAGTGCCCCTATGCAGTACCGAACTGAAGATGGAAAGGCTGCGGTGAGGATGATTTATTACGATAAGTATATTCCTCCTCATTATGCAAACCTCAAAGAAGATTATCAAAAGCTATATGCCGCCACTATGAACAGGAAGAGAGCAGAAGCTGTGGAAGAATGGCTAGAAGAGGCTAAGCAGGAAGTGTATATTGAGGTTTACGATGATTATGGGAATTGTAACATCTTAGAAGAGCTGTAGCTTCAGTCAACTTAAAAAACAAATTCAAGACTTATGAGTTTTGAGAAAGACCGGTTTCCGAAGTGAAGCTGGTTTTTTTTATGTGCACACAGCGAGTATGTTAACTTTCACAAATTGTTAAAATCTTTGTAAGAAGGTGCTAAATGTAGGTAAAATGTGTGTTTTTTAAAGAAATTGCCTTATTATTGTTTGCCTAGGTAAAGAATATAAAAGAATCGTTTGGTAAAAATATTAACCTATAAATTAACCTTAGATTTTTGAGAAAAGGTATGTTCGTAAATCATTTTCTCCACTTGGGAATCCCTAGTTCAGATAAACCTTAATCTTTAAAAAAAGTAGAAGAATGGCTATTCAATTTGGTTCAGATAAAGAAGCTGCAGACGCTTTAAAACAAACATATACCAATCTTTCCAATGAAATATCTAAAGTGATCATTGGGCAGGAAGAGGTGATCAGGCTTACGCTGACCTCTATTTTTTGCCAAGGACACTGTCTGTTGGTGGGTGTGCCCGGTTTGGCTAAAACCTTGCTTATCCAAAATACGGCTGCGGTACTCGATCTTAACTTCAACAGGATCCAGTTTACCCCTGACCTTATGCCATCGGACATAGTGGGTTCGGAAACGATGGACAAAGACAGGAATTTCAACTTTATAAAAGGACCTATTTTTGCCAACATCATCCTTGCCGATGAAATCAACCGTACGCCTCCCAAAACCCAAGCTGCCTTGTTGGAATCTATGCAAGAATATTCGGTGACGGTAGCAGGAAAGCATTTTGAGCTAGAGAGACCTTTCTTTGTTTTGGCTACGCAAAACCCTATTGAGCAAGAAGGAACATATCCACTTCCAGAAGCGCAACTTGACCGTTTTATGTTCAATATTCTTTTAGATTACCCATCGTTGGATGCTGAAATAAAAGTGGTGAAAGGGACAACCTCTAACAAGAAAGCTTCTGTAAGCAAAATCACTACAGCAGAAGAAATCATCTTTTACCAAAATTTGGTAAGGAAAGTTCCTGTGCCTGATAATGTGATCGAATATGCGGTTTCTTTGGTAAGAAAAACCCGCCCAAATACCGAGCATGCTTCAAAAGAAGCTAATGAATTTTTGGAATGGGGAGCAGGTCCAAGGGCTTCGCAGTACCTCATTTTGGGGGCAAAATGCAATGCCTTGCTCAATGGAAAGTATTCCCCAGATATAGAAGATGTTCAGGCGATGGCTATTCCTGTATTGAGACACCGTGTATTTCGCAACTTTAAGGCAGAAGCGGAAGGTCTTACGATTGAAAACTTAATAAGCGAACTTTTATAGTTAGCAAAATGAAAAAAATAGGAGTCCAACTTTTGCTTTGTTTCATAGCTATGGCAGCATGTTCCAATCCTACATATGATTTCGACCTCCAAGGCCACCGAGGGGCAAGAGGGCTTTTACCCGAAAATTCGATCCCAGCTTTCTTAAAAGCTGTAGAGATAGGGGTGACCACCCTAGAGCTGGACGTAGTGGTGTCCAAAGATGGGAAAGTAGTGGTGTCGCATGAGCCTTGGTTCAACTCCTCCATTTGTCTCGACCCCGATGGGGAGAAGATAGAAGAAGACAGAGATCGCTATAATATTTATGACCGAACATATGACCAAATCCGCCAGTTTGACTGTGGTTCTTTAGGCAATCCTAGGTTTCCCCAGCAAGAGAAAATGTCTGTGTACAAGCCGTTGCTTTCTGAGGTGATAGCCGAGGTGGAAAAAGCATCCAAAGCTTCGGGAAAAGAGCTGATGTACAATATAGAGATCAAATCTAGTGTGGAAGGAGATTACAAATTCCATCCTTCCCCCGAAACTTTTTCAGATTTTGTGTACAGAACCATTAGTGACGTATTGCCTGCCGAACGGTTTTGCATCCAAAGTTTTGACTTCAGGATCTTAAAATACTGGCACCAGAAATACCCCGAATATACCTTGGCCGCATTGGTAGGAAATGAAGAAAGTTGGGAGCAAAATGTTGAAGCCCTTGGCTTTACCCCCGCCATTTACAGTCCACATTTCAAACTCATCACCCAAGAAAATGTTAATCAGCTACATGAGGAAGGGATACAGGTAGTGCCTTGGACGGTCAACGAAAAAAGTGATATGCTCCAATTGCTAGAGTGGGGCGTAGATGGACTTATCACCGATTATCCAGATAGGGCAATTGAATTTAAAGATTAAGAGCATGTTTTGAAATTGACTAAACAATTTTGCCGTACATAAGCTTGGAAAACAAACTTATATAGGTCCCAAAAATGTTCTCAAAGAAGAAAGGATGAATTTAAAATTGGGACTTAGATAATATGAATACGAAGCTTTATATCAAATACATGGCAAGTTTGCGCTGCAAACTTCTGGTGAAAGAAGAACTGCTGAAACTAGGGCTTCATCATGTTATTGTTGATTTGGGAATGGTTGAAATCTTGGAAGAGATTACGGAAAACCAAAGGCAACAACTGAAAGTAAACCTGAAGAAATCTGGGCTGGAGCTTCTTGACGATAAGAAAAGTATCCTGATAGAGAAGATCAAAAATGTGATCATCGAAATGGTTCATTATACAGACGAATTGCCCAAGGTGAACTATTCTGATTATATAAGTGAGAAGCTGGATTATGATTATACGTATTTGGCTAATATTTTTTCAGAAGTGAAAGGGATCACCATCCAACAGTTTATCATTCTCCATAAAATAGAAAAAGTAAAAGAACTGCTGATTTATGATGAGCTGACACTTACCGAAATTGCCTATAAGTTGCATTACAGCAGTGTAGCCCACCTTTCTAATCAATTCAAAAAAATCACCGGGCTTACGCCAACATTTTATAAGCAACTGAAAAACAAACGCAAACAAAACCTGGAAGATGTATAAGCAACTAAAGTCGATTTAGATGCCTTTTTAAACAATATTCTTTCCTGTAACAATAAATATTTTTTAGGTATTGTCAGTCCGATTAGTTGCTTACTGTCCAAAACATGGGATATATGTAAGACCTTGCCATTTCCTTGTAATACTTTCCGCTACAAATCTGCCGATCTTTGTGAGACTAACTAAAGTTAGTTAGACAATCCAATACTTAACAGTAGAAATTATGTCTAAAGAGAAAGACGGTAAATCCAGATCGAACAAAACGGCTCCAGCAAAAACATTGAAGGAGAAACGGGCTGCCAAAGAGGAAAAACGCATGGAAAAAAAGCGAAGTGACGATTAACGGTTCAAACCAAATAAAATGGGAAATACTGAACAAGCAAAGGCAAATGCGTTCGTCGTTGTAGAGATCATTGAATATGTCCCCAATTCGGTAGTTATCAAAACGATCATAAAGAAAACAACTGGCAATATATCGGTGTCTTCTTTTGATACAGGAGAGTCCCTTACTAAAAAATCTCCATTCGACACCTTCATACAAGTAATTGATGGAAAGGCTGAGGTTGTTATCGATGAGGAGTCTCACTTGCTTGAAACAGGGCAGGCTATCATTATCCCTGCCCATGCCCAAAATAGTATAAAAGCCAATGTGAGGTTCAAAATGATTTCCACAATAATTAAAAGTGGGTATGAAGATGTTGTGATCTAAATTCAAAAACGCTTATGGAGCAAAAAATGGAAACGAAATTAAAGATAGTACACGAAACGGTATATGAGTTTACGAATGAGGTATTTATCGAACCTCATTATTTGAGGTTCAAACCACGTGTCACATCTTACAATAAACTAGAAAGTATTGATTTCAAGATATTTCCAACTCCTATAAGCTTGTCGGAACAAAGCGATGCAGAAAACAACTCGGTCTATTTTTGCCAGTTTGATGGACTTCATATGATGGTTAGTTTCCGTTCAATATCCGTAGTGACGCTGTGGGAAAATAATCCATTTAACTTTGGCTTGTTCCCCATCGAAAATTATGATTTGCCCTTGCAATACGATCCACAAACACAGATGATCTTGCATGCGGCACTTTTGCCATATAACATCAGCAACTCGCTGATTGACTTCGGAAATACCGTGCTTGCCAATTCTAACAATAAAACCTTGGATTTTCTGGTGAACCTTACCAATAGGATTTATGCTGATTTTACAGGAGAGACAAGGCTGGTAGGGGAGCCAAATAGCCCAGAGACCACTCTTCAACGTGGAAAGGGTTCGTGTAGGGATCTTGCTTGGATGCAGATTCATCTGCTCAGGTATTTTGGCATTGCGGCGAGGTTTGTAAGTGGGTATTATTTTACAAATGCGGGGCACACTCCTTACGAATTACATGCCTGGGTGGAAGTTTACCTCCCGGGGGCTGGCTGGGTCGGGTTTGATCCTAGCAATGGAATACTTGCAGGAAGCTCCCATATTCCAGTTTGTTCCAGTGCCCATTATCAACATACAATGCCAATTACTGGAACGTACAGGGGAGCTCCAAATACTAATATGGAGACATCCCTTTTAATTGAAAAAATCTAACTATTAAAATTATGAGTGGAACATTTGTTCAGAATAAGTACAACGCCGGAGATGTGGTTTTTTCAAAAAAGAACCCAACTACCAAGTTGCTTGTCAGGCGGTACATAGATCGGATTTATTACTGTAAAGTACAGGACTTCCCTGAGAGAAAAGAAGAGGTGTATTTTGAACGAGAGCTTGTGGAAGATTTGGCACTAGCGGCAAAAAACAAAAAAAGCTTAGATGAAAATAATGCAAAAATAGCACCCGCACCTGACCTATTGCCTTAAAGTAGTTACACCCACTCCCGAAAGAAAATCATCTTAACCCAAAATGCCATAGGCAACCCAAAAATGGATATTTTAAGAAGTTGGAGAGAACAAAAGGTTATGCTTAAATGGAGGTTTTCTTGTCTTACCGACGAAGATTTCGCCTATAAGGAAGGGCAAAAAGAAGGTATGCTTGATAGGCTTTCCAAAAAGCTTGGAAAAACACGGGAGGAGCTGGAATTGCTCTTTGCCGAACTACAGACTTATTAAGGAATTATGCTAAAACAAAAATGGCTTGGGATTTTTATCCCTTCCAAATTTTTTTGTTTTGCCCCTATGGCTAGCGGGGTACTTAAAAATGCCCTCTCTATTGTGGAATGGGGGTAAAGCATGGGGGAAACCTCAATGAAATATAACCATTACAACAATGAAAAATTTAAAATTTTCTCAACCAGGAGGCTCCAGCTTTGCAAAGACCTTGCGAACGAGGGTAGATGAATACTTCGAAAGTAATAACAAAAATAAATACGGTAATAGTAGTATGGTGATTAAAACTGTGTGTATGCTAACCGTTTTCTTTGTGCCTCTCATTATTATGGGTACAGGAATAGTCGCTAATGTCTTTGTTTTATTTGCCTTGTATATAATGTGTGGGCTAGGGATGGTCGGCATAGGAATGGGGGTGATGCATGATGCTATTCATGGGTCTTATTCAAAAAGCCAAAAAGTGAATAAATACTTGGGCTACACCATGAACCTTATTGGGGCGAATGCCGGTGTTTGGAAGATTCAGCACAATGTGCTCCATCATACCTATACAAATGTAGATCAAGCAGATGATGATATTAACGCACCTTTCTTCCTGCGCTTTTCCCCACATGCAAAGTTATATTGGCTTCATCGCTTCCAATACATTTACATTTGGTTCTTTTACGGACTTTCCACAATTTCATGGGTGACTATGAAGGATTTTGTAAGGCTGAGCCGCTATAACAAAATGGGTTTTTTCAAAGAAAAAGGGGAGTTTAGGGCTAATATTTTGAAAATTGCCGCTTGGAAAGTCTTTTATTACTCCTATGCGTTAGTGCTTCCGCTGGTTATGGTGCAATTACCTGCTTGGATCATAGTGTCGGCTTTTTTGAGCATGCATTTTGTAACCGGAATTTGCATGAGCATCGTTTTCCAAACGGCCCATGTTGTGCCCGATACCGCATTTCCCCAACCGAATGAAAAAGGAATCATCGCCAACGATTGGTCATTGCACCAATTGGCTACAACAAGCAACTACGCACCAAGGAGCAGGGTGTTTTCTTGGCTTATTGGTGGGCTCAACTATCAAATAGAGCATCATTTGTTACCTAATATCTGCCATGTGCATTACAGACACATTTCCAAAATTGTTTCCAAAACGGCGGAGGAGTTCGGTATGCCGTACTTGGTGGAAAAAACCTTCTTTGACGCACTTATAAGCCATATAAAAATGCTTCGCCAGTTGGGTAGGGCTTAATTTACTTTCGAAAGGGTAGGGCACAAAGCGCCCTTTTCCTTTTATTGTTGAGTATGATAATTACGCTGTTAGCATAGAGGTAGTTACTTTAATGAGAGTTTCAATTTTCACTTCGTCATAAGCATCTGAATGAGCTGCCTCAAAGCCCTTGGTATCATTATCGTAATAGGCTCCAGTCATGTTTTTATAATCGTCAGATATTGCCAAGTCAAATAAGATATTTGCCCCTTTATCAGCGGAAGACCAAGAGTTTCCATAGGCTTCCATTACCATTTTCGTGTTTAATAAAGAGCCTGGGTTTACGGCAATCACTGCTATATTTTGAACCTTTTCTGCCAAATAAAAGCTCCACATGGTCAGCGCTAATTTGCTTTGAGCATAGGCTTCCTGTTCATGTTCCTGTTTTTTCCCAGATAATACGTCATAGTCTACCGAAGACTGTGCAGCCGAGCTTAGGTTCAAAATGCGTGGTTCTATTCCTTTGTTTAGTAAAGGGATCAACTCTTTTGTAAGTAAATAGGGAGCCAAATAATTTACAACAATTCGCATGTCCAAACCATCTTTATTGAATGGTGAAGAACTTTTAAACACACCTGCATTATTGATGAGCACATCAATTTTGGGCAGCTCTTTTATGATTTGCCGAGCCAACTTCCTTACTGAATCCAATGCTGAAAAATCTGCTACAAATCCTTTTATATTATCATTTTTTGATAGTGATTTCACTTCTGAGATCGCATCAGAAAGCTTTTTGGGGTTTCTACCGTGAAGGTAAACGTCATGCCCTTCCTTGGCAAACTTTATTGCAGTAAGCTTGCCTATTCCATCTGTGCTTCCGGTTATTAATATGGTCTTTTTCATGATACTATTTGTTCTCCTTTGAAAGTATGAAAATGGGGTAATACTTTATTGGCAATTCGTTCTAAGGTGCTGTTCATATCCATAGAATTAAATCTAAGGTTTAGGGCCACATGGTTCACGGCCATGTCTTTTAATTGATCCAAATATTCAATCAAATAATTAGCGCCAATCTTAAAACCTAGTGGGATAGGCTCTGGTTTAAAATCATCGTTGTCTTGTAATACAACATATAAGGGTTGTATAAAAGGCTTGTCGAAGTCTTGTGTTTTAGCAATAAGTTCTCGCCACTGCTCTATCGTGAGCTTTTGTTGGTATAGGTTTTTAGGGTAGGACATCCACCCATCTCCATTTTCCACGTTCCACTCCAGTGACTGCTGGCTATATCCAGTGATTAGCATGGGTATTTTATGAGCAGTAGGTTTAGGAAGTATGTCAATATTTCCCTTTAGCTCTCCGTATGGGTTTGAGGCTAAGGTCGGGAAGCTTTCTTCTGCCTCTCTTATGTATTCAAAAGACGCACGAAATAAGTTGCCTCGCTGTTCATGATTGATACCCATTGCAGGGTATTCATCGTACCTGTCGCCAGATGCAACTCCTAACACAAACCTTCCGCCAGAGAGCTGATCGATACTTGCGGCTGACTTAGCTACATGAACAGGGTGGTGCAAGGGAAGTGCAATACTTGCAATGCCTAAAGTAATGCTTGATGTTTGCCCCGCCAAGTATCCTAAATAGGTAAAAGGATCGAATAGTTGCCCAGCGTCTCCAAATGAAGGTACATTGAAAGGGATATCTCGAACCCACAAAGCTTTAAACCCTAATTCCTCTATTTGCTGTACCCGTTGCAAATGATCTTTCATAGTTGGTACAGGGCTATTTGAGTAATTCTCGATAGGAATTACAAGACCAAGACTTAGCTCATTAGGTTTGAAAATGCTGTTGTAACCTTGGTTTATTATTTGAAACTCCGATCTGTTTGCTTTTTTTGACATTTTATTAGTTGTGCTAGGCATCGTTTATTAACGGTGTTGAATTTTCATTCTTAGAGCATGGGTCTTCCTGCAAGTTGCGGAAAAATCCATGTGGTTTTTTTAACAGGATCATCTTTCGCTTTTATAAGTAAGTAGTTGCTTACAATGCTGTACGTGCTTTAAAGTGAGGTACATATTCAGAATCTTTCATAAAGTTAAGTGCAGCTCCCTCTTCTTTACCTTCCACGCGTTTCATCATTTGTAGGGCCGACATCTAGAATAGAGTAATAAACCATCGTTTTTATGTTTTAAATTAATATTGTTTTTAAGTAATACAAAGGTGCATATTAGTATCAAAAATATGATTGTATAATTATTGGTTAAATCGGTAAGGGATTTGGGGAAATAGCTTTTATAGAGGCTTTTTAACTTGAATTGTAGTTTTTAAACCGTATTTGGTTTATTTTAGCATAGGTGAACCAATATTAATACTATGCTATTAGAAGAGACTCAAAAGATTTTTGAAATTCAAGTGGAGGAGTTTTCAGAATGGGAAAAAAGGCCTCATAGACATAACTTCTTCGAGCTAGTGTATGTCGATTATGGTAAGGGGTATCAATGCATAAACCTGAATGAATTTGAATATAGTTCTGGAAATGTATTCCTTCTGCCGCCTATGGATTGCCATTCATTCAAAATCCATGAGCCCTCTCGTTTCTTTTTTATCAGGTTTACAGACCATTATTTTCTGAGCGACGATAAACCTATCGATTACAAGAGCTGGTTTGATAAGATGGCTTACGTCCTTTCCAATTACAATAAAGTACCAGGAGATATTATAAGCTCGGAGAGAGAAAGGGCATTTATAGTGCAAACGATCAAGGCTATTTTCAAAGAGTATACTTCTGCAGATAGCTATTCTGATTCTATTATTACGGGTATGATGACTGCTATTCTGAATATTTTGGCAAGGAGTGTGGAAAAGCAATATGTAGATCAGGCGAATAAAATAGATAGTAGGTTTGGAGAGGTATTGCGGTATATCAATACGAATATCAATGACCAAAAACTGCTAAGAATTCCGGTTTTATCAGATAGGTTTGGTATTTCACCCACGTATTTTTCTGAGTACTTTAAAAAGCATGCAGAGATGGGGCTTGCAGAATATATCACAAAATCCAAGTTAAAATTGGTGCAAACGAAGCTGCTTCATACCGACTTTAGCCTAAAGGAAATCGCTTATCAGTTGAACTTTACCGATAGCAGCCACCTAGCAAAGGCGTTCAAAAATGTTTACGGAATGACCATAAAAGAATTCAAGCAAAGCGGACAAACCTGTTGTGCTTAAAATTCGATTTTATATCAGATATCGCTAGAAACTTGCCTAAACGTCCTACTCCGTAATCAGATTGAAAGCTCCATCGATAAGGAATTGGCTATCTTCTGGGAAGTCTTTGCTATTTAAGATTTCTATATATCCATTATGCATATGTCCAATGCTTACTTCGTGCTTTTCAAACGTGTATCCCGCTTCAGAAGAACTCTTTAACACCAGTACATAATTGGTCCCTTCTACCTCCACAATAGCATCTTGGGGCAAGGACGTTTTTGATTCCGAAGTAGTGTAAATATCGGCTTGAACATACATGCCTGGGTTGAATTTATGGGTATTGTTTTCATCCGATAGGTGGCCGTGGATACCGATAGTGCGGCTTTCAGGATCAACCGTTTTGTTTACCAAATAGACAACCCCTTTGTAAGTTTTGCTATCGATTTCTTGTGTTCTAAATTCTATCTGTTGGCCAATGGCTACTTTCGCAAGGTCTTTTTCAAAGATATTCAGCTCTAGGTGCATATGATTGGTGTTGATGATCGTGATAGCTATGTTCGATGCATTTAAAAATTCCCCTTGGGTAATATTGACCTTGGTTACATAGCCATCTATCGGCGAGGTGATTTTTACCGTGGTAACGATATTCTCTAAAGTGAGGGAACTAGGCTTTATGTTCATGAGCTCTAGCTTCTTTTTCAACGATTCATATTTGACTCGTGTGACGGTGTAGTCCGCTTCGGCTTTGAGGTAGTTTTTCTCCGAAGTGACATTATCCTTTACCAAGTTTTTCTGTCTTTCATAGTCTGATTTAAGGTAAACCAATTGTCCTTGCGCTTCCAGAAAATCTTGCTGAAGTTGTACATAATCAGGGTTCCCTAACAGGAATAAGATTTGCCCTTTTTTTACCTGCTCACCAGGTAGTAGCTGGATGTCTTTTACATATCCCCCAAAGTAAGCACTTACCGATACCCGGTTTTTTGGAGGAACATCAAACATGCCGTTGGCTTTTACCACCTCATGGAAATTTTGCATTTCCAGTTTGCCTAGCTTCATACCAGAGGATTGGAACTGGTTTTTGGTCAGTTCATACCCGCTTTCAGGCAGGGCTATAACTTCCGCCTCTTCAGATGGGTTTTCTGGCGCTTTCTTTGACGAACAAGCTGCCAAGGTGAGCATGGCAAGAAAGATCAAAGACCGTATTGAGATGTTCTGCATTGGGATTGCATGATATGTTTTCATCATTAATTCATTAAATAGTTGGCTTCCAGTACCGTCATGTTGTATTGGAAAAGTGAGGTCAGGTAGTTCGATTCAATGGTTTTTGTGTTTTCCAGCAGTTGGGCATATTGGAGGAAATCTATTTCCCCATTTTGGAAAGCCTTTGTAGCGTGGAACAAGGTTTCTTCCGAGAGCTTTTTGCCTGTCGAATTGTAGTAGTCCAGCTCCTCTTCAAATTGTCGCAAGTCAGACTGAAGGGCTAGATATTTTGAGTGAAGTTGGATTTTGTAATTGGACCTTTCGGAAGCCAAAATGGAAGTAGACAGCTTTGCCGCCTTTATCTTAGATTTTTGACTGCCAAACCACAGCGGGATGGCCACCCCAACTTGGAAACCAGTATATGGCCGAGCCTCCGAGCCATTGTTGTTTCCTTGGAACAGTTCGATGTTTAGATCTGGAAGTAGTTTCTGCTTTTCTACAGAAAGTTCTTGACCCGAAAGCACCAAAGCATCAGAATAGTACCTTAGCCCGGGATGGTCCAAGGTATCAAGCGGTACAAGCCCTATTTGTTGGAGCTGCGTATCGCTAATCTCAAAGGTAGAATCTGATTGTAACCATTGGTTCAGCAGAATGTACGATCGCTGGATGCTTTTTTGAATTTGGTTCAACTGTATCGAAACTTCTTTCTTCTTGGTCTCGGCGGTAAGCTTTTCCAAGTAATTAGATTCTCCCTGCTCGTATTTCCGATTGGCAGAATATTCAAAAACGGTGTAAATACTGTCTAGATAGGAATAGTTTTCCAACATCTGTTTCCAATAGACTATTTCGTAGTAAGCTTTGGAAACCTCCTTGGTCACTAATCGTTCATTTATCGAATATTGATCTTGTGCCAGTTGCATTTTCCCTTTCATCACTTTGCGCTGAGTGCCATAAACGGTAGGGAACTGAAAGGATTGGCTAATACCCCAAACATTTAGCGGTAAGTTGTTGAGCGCAATATTGTTCTCATCTTTACTGTAATAAATCTCGGTCTTATCTATGTTGATCCCACTCCCCAAAAGCTGTTCGCTCTGCTCAATGCGCTGGGCGGAAGCCTTCAAGCCTAGATTGTTCCGCAAGGCGATTTCAATAGCTTCCTCTGCCGTTATTTTGTTATTTTGGCTCTTGCCTAGCATGGGGAAGGAAAGTAGCGCCAAGGTTAAACATACAACGACCACCTGCTTTTTAGGTATCCGAGTTTTTCTATCGAAAAGGGCGTACAATATGGGCAAAACTATGAGAGTAAGAGCCGTTGCTGAAATAAGCCCACCCACTACTACCGTTGCCAAAGGGCGTTGTACTTCTGCACCTGCGGAAGTGGAAATAGCCATGGGCAAAAAGCCCAGCGCAGCTGCCGAAGCGGTAAGCAATACGGGGCGCAAACGGTTGTTGGTACCTATCAGAATGCGGCGGTTTATATTACTGATCCCATGAGCTTTGAGCTCCTTAAATTCTTCTATGAGTACGATTCCATTGAGTACGGCTATACCGAAAAGGGCGATAAACCCGACCCCAGCCGAAATACTAAACGGCATATCTCGGATATAGAGGAGAATGACGCCTCCAACCGCAGCCATAGGGATTGCACTGTAGATAATTAGCGCCTCTTTTACCGAGTCAAAGGCAAAGTAGAGTAAGGTAAAAATGAGCACAAGAGCAATAGGTACGGCGACCGTTAGGCGTTCTCTTGCTGTACGCAGATTTTCAAACTGCCCTCCGTAGTCAATGCTGTATCCTGTGGGCAACTCAATCTGTTGATTGATTATTTCTTGAACATCTTTCACTACCGATTCGAGGTCTCTATTTCGCACATTTACCCCTACAACAATCCTTCTCTTCGTGTTGTCCCTAGAGATTTTTGCAGGGCCTTTGGTGTAGCTAATGGTAGCAAATTCGCTGAGCGGCAGTTGGCTTCCGTTGGGAAGTTGGATAGTAGCCGTTTCAATATCTTGAATGTCTTTGTGGTGCTCTTTATCGAACCGAACGACCAAATCAAATTGCTTTTCCCCCTCGAACACCATTCCGGCAGGCATTCCTGCAAAGCCCATCATGATGATATTGTTCAGCTCTTCCACGTTCAGGCCGTATTTGGCAATCTTTTGCCGATCGTACTTTACGGACATTTGCGGAAGTCCGGCAACTTTTTCTACGATGATATCGGCAGCGCCTTCTATGTTCCGAATGGCTTTTTCCACCTCATTGGCTTTTTGAAAAAGCACATCCAAATCTTCTCCAAAAATCTTGATTGCCAAGTCGGCACGGACACCTGTTATCAGCTCGTTGAACCGCATTTCTATGGGCTGGGTGAATTCATAATCTACTCCCGGTATTTCCGATAAAGCTTCTTTGAACTTATCTGCCAATTCATCTTTGCTTTCTGCCGAAACCCATTCTTCTTTTGGTCTCAACTTAATGATGATATCACTTTCTTCCATGGACATGGGGTCGGTGGGTACTTCAGCTGCTCCAATCCTGCTCACCACTTGGTCTATTTCGGGAAACTGCATTAAAATACGTTCCATTCTAGTTGTAGCCTCTACCGTTTTGCTGAGTGAAGTCCCTGTTTTTAGTACGGGTTGGATTACAAAATCTCCTTCGTCGAGCGTTGGCACAAACTCCCCGCCCATGCGTGTGAACAGAAACCCAACGGTAGCCAAAAGTAGGAACGCCATACTTAGCACAAGCTTTTTTTGGCGAAGTGCCCAAGAAATAGTCGGTTTGTAGGTGTTTTCCAAAAAAGAGATCAGACGGGAAGAAATGGTTTTTTTGTTGGCATCTGTAGGCTGGATAAACAAAGATGCCATTACGGGTACGTAGGTAAAGCAAAGGATCATGGCACCTATAAGCGCAAAGCAGAATACGAGGGCCATAGGGCGGAACATTTTTCCTTCTACACCTACTAAGGAGAGGATGGGAATAAAAACAATGATGATGATGAGCTGTCCGAACACGGCAGAGTGCATCATTTTACTAGCTCCGCTATGGGTGATGTTGTCAATGAAATTTTGCCTTTCAGCTTTCGGTATGCCGAGAAGCTTTGAGCGTTCGGCAGTAATTTTAAAGGCGATGAATTCTACAATGATAACGGCTCCATCTATGATGATCCCGAAGTCGATTGCCCCAAGGCTCATGAGGTTGGCATCCACGTCGAAGATGTACATGAGCGAGAGAGCAAATAGGAGGCACATTGGAATAACGGAAGCCACTACAAGCCCAGAGCGGATATTACCCAGTAGTAATACCACTACAAAAATAACAATAAGGCAGCCTAGGATTAGATTTTCTGCAATAGTGAAAGTGGTTTTTCCGATGAGCTCGCTTCTTTCCAAAAAGGCGTTTATACTGATGCCCGGTGGCAAAGAAGGGGATATTTCCTCTACTCGCTCTTTCACAGCATCTATCACCGCTTTCGAGTTAGCTCCTTTCAGCATCATCACCTGTCCCAGCACTTTTTCACCTTCGGCATTTCCGGTAATAGCGCCAAAGCGAGTGGCATGCCCGAAACCAACTGTAGCGACATCTTTGATAAAGATAGGGATACCATTTCTGGTTTCTATCACAATATTCTCAATGTCTTCTAGCGAGCCAACCAACCCCTCTCCTCTGATGAAATAGGCTTGGTTTGTTTTTTCGATATATCCTCCGCCAGCAACGCTGTTGTTTTTTTCTAAAGCTGAAAATGTTTGGGAAACGGACAAGTTGAGGCTTCGCAGTTTATCGGGGTTGAGAGCTACTTCGTATTGTTTCAGAAAGCCTCCCCAAGTATTTACCTCTACTACGCCCGGAATACCTGAAAGCTGCCTTTTTACTATCCAATCTTGAATGGTACGCACATCTGCGAGGGTGTAGTCCTTGCGATGAGCCGAATCAACATCTATTACGTACTGATAAATTTCTCCCAGCCCTGTAGTGATAGGACCCATAAATGGTTTTCCAAACCCGGCAGGGATTTTTTCTTCAGCAGCTTTGATTTTTTCGGCTATCAATTGCCTAGGAAGGTACGTCCCAATTTTTTCATTGAATACAATGGTCACCACGGAAAGTCCAAACTTGGAAACTGAGCGAATTTCCTTTACCTCGGGAAGGTTGGCCATTTCCAGCTCAACAGGGTAGGTCAAGAACTTTTCTACATCTTCCGTTGCTAAGTTGCGGGAAGTAGTAATGATTTGCACTTGGTTGTTGGTGACATCAGGTACGGCACCAATGGGGATTTCGGAAAGGGAAAATAGACCAAAGCCTATGATGCCAGCCGAAAATAAGAGAATGATCAGTTTGTGCTGGATGCTGTATTGAAGGATTCGCTCTAACATTGCTGCGGTAGTATTTAATGTACAGAAGCAAATGTATATAGAGGTATCCTAGAGCTTTCTCAGGCTTTTCTTAAGATTTCCTTAAAATCGGATAGTTACGGTGGTGCCTTTGCCCAAATCGCTGCTGATGTCGAGCGTGGCATCTATGGCTTCCGCACATTTTTTTACAATCGGCAGCCCTAACCCATTACCAGTAATGTGCTTATGGTTTAAGGAATCGGATCGGAAAAAACTTGTGTAAATGTGTGCCAAATCCTCTTCTTTTATCCCTATTCCTTCGTCTTGGATGGAGCAGATGGTTTGTTTGTCAACTACATCGATGCGTATTTTTATCGTGGCATTATTCGAAGAATATTTTACAGCATTGCTGAGGATATTGTCCACGATGAGGTTAGAATAGTAATTTGGGACGAGTGCCTCCTCTTCTTGCTGCCCTTCCATATTTATTTTCAGGTTTTTCTTCATTATTGATTTCTTGAACCGCGAGATGGACTCGTCTATGAGGGCTGGTAGGGAAATCAACGAGTCAGGATGGAGGTTGGCATTGGGATCTAGGCGAGCCAGCAAAAGTAATTGCTCAATAATAGTAGCCATTCGCTCTATTTCCGAAAGGCTGTAGTGGATTTTTTCTTCGTATTGCTCTTGCGTTCTAGGCTTTCTTACCAGCACTTCTAGCGTCCCCCTCAGGGTAGATAAGGGAGTTCTTAGCTCGTGAGAGGCATCGGAGGTAAATTGTTTTTCCCGTTCAAGAGCTCCTTCAATTCTTTCTAGCAACGCATTGAAATTGGAAGAAAGGTGGTGTATTTCATCTTTGTGTTGAGGTAAATCTACCCGCTCTTTCAGGTTGTTTTTGGTAATTCGGGTGATGGTATTGGTGATTTGTTTCACGGGTGTAATGCTTCTTCCTGCCAAAAAACGGGAGGTGAAATATAGGCCAACCAACACGATGAGGTAGGAAAACGTAAGTACCTTTCGGAGGTTGTGTAATATAGAGCGAGACGATTCTGAAGACATGGCAGCAAGAATATATCCTTTTACTTCGCCTTTGCGCTCTATGGGCAATTGGGCTTGCCTGATATTTCTGTTACTGAGTTTTGCATCAAAATGTCCTTCAAACTTTGTTTTCTCGAAAGGTAAATAATCCTCTTTTAGGTTGGGGGATTTGTCCATCAATTTACCCTTTTTATTGAGCAATTGGATGAAGACAGGATTGACCTGAATTTCTCTGTGTTCTCGCTCTTCCCATTCTCTCTTGTTGAGAAACTCAAGGCTGTCCCCACTAATTTTTATTTCCTTAGTATGTTTTTCAGCTTCGTACGAAAGATCATTGTCCAGATTGTTCCAAACAGTGGTTTGCACCACAAAATAAATAATTCCAAAAACGATGGCCATGATCACCGCTGTAGCGACCATGTAATAAAAAGCTATTCTATCTTTAAAACTAAGGTTCATATTTCTTTGGCTATATACCCGACTCCTCGAACGGTTTGAATGTAGTTTTCTTCCTCGTTTAGCAAAAGTTTTTTGCGAAGGGCATTGATATACACATCTATCACGCCTGTGTTGTATTCAAAGTGAATGTCCCAAACACTTTCGATGATGCGCGTTCTTCGGCAGACTTTTCCTTTGTTGCGCATTAGGTATTCGAGGAGGGCAAATTCTTTCTGCGTAAGGCTAATTTCCTGCCCGTCTTTGTGGACTTGGTAGGTCTCGGTGTTGAGCGTGATATTCCCTAAGTTGAAAACCGCATGCTCACCAGATTTGGGGCGGAGCTGGACTTTTATCCGTTCTAGCAATTCTTCAAAATGAAAAGGTTTTTTGATATAATCGTTGGCACCTGCTTGCAAGCCAAAAACGGTTTCGTCCACCGTGTCTTTTGCGGTAAGAAATATGATGGGAGTCTCTTGGAATTCTTTTCTAAACTGCCTGCAAATTTCTATTCCGCTCAGCCCTGGAAGCATCCAGTCGAGCAATAGTAGATCATATTCACCCGACAAAGCTAATGCTAGCCCCTTTTTTCCTTCATAAGCGACATCTATGGCAAAAGACTCTTCCTCAAGTCCTTGTTTTAGAAATGCGGCTATGCCTTCTTCATCTTCTACAATCAGTATTCTCATAGTACAAAGATTGTTAGTTCTGGTTAAGCAACATATAATGGATTCTTAAGATTTGCTTAAAAAAACATCAATTTCATTCCTTGTCAAAAAAATAAATCTTTTGACAAAAAGATTTCAATGTGTTAACAACCTAAGGTCTGACTAACAATTTGGTGAAACATCTTGATGCCCGTAATGGTAATTTCATCAGGATAATCGTAATCTGGATTGTGCAGCGCAGGCATGTTTTTGCCAGCACCTAAGCCGAACATGGCTCCTTTGCATTTTTGGGTAAAAAGCCCAAAATCCTCGCCCCATTTAAATGGATGCTTGATTTGGTTGAGTGAAAACTGATTTTCCAAGGCTGCCTTTTTGATTTCTGCGATTGCCTCTGCATTATTTTGGTTGGCGTGAAAAACTTGAAGCCATTCTATGCCTGCTTTCAGGTGGTATTTTTCACTAACCTTATCGATAAAGGAAAGTAGCCTTGTTATATTTTCCTCCATCAGTTCATTTGACCAACTTCTTATGGTGAGGTGTACTTCTCCATACCCCGCAGAAATTCCGTAAGCCAATTCTCCCATGTTCAGGTAGATAGGAGTGACCAAGAAAAAATCTTCTCGCTCGGGAAAGTTATTGGTTTGCTCTTCTGAATAGGTCAATATTTTGGCAATTGCCAATGCTGGATTAAACCCTTTTTCGGGCTCTGCCGCATGGGCAGTTTTGCCGTTCAGTTTAATGATAATGCTTTTTACATTGGCTGTAAATGCTTTTTCCTTTATAACTATCTGATGCTTTTCAAACCCCGGTAAGTTATGTAAGGCAAATACAAAATCGGGCTCAAATTGCTGGAATCCAGAGTCGTTGAGTACGCCCTGAGCGCCCATTCCATTTTCTTCGGCAGGTTGGAAAAGTAGCAGCAGTTTCCCTGTCTTTATCGGAAACTTAGTCGCTATTTCCGCCACGCCAACCATGATGGAAGTGTGGCCATCGTGCCCGCATTTGTGGGAAATGGCTGGGAAGGTAGATTTGTGCGTAAAATCATTCACTTCTTGGATGGGGAGCGCATCCGTATCTGCCCTGAGCAAAATGGTTTTTCCTTCCACTTTACTATCAAAAATAGCTAAAACACCTGTTTTTGCTACTCTGGTAACCGTTGCACTGGTGTTTTCACGTAAGTGATTCTCAATCCTTTTGGCAGTTGCGAATTCCTGTTCCGCAACCTCCGGATAAGCGTGCAGCTCTTTTCGAATAGCGTGCAACCTCGGAATTAGTTGATCAATAAAACTAGTTGTCATTGGCGAATTGTAAGATGTTTGTTTTTATAGTAACAAATTGGATAATGGAAAAGCTCATTGCGGAAATGGCAATCCCAAAGAAGTTGGCGTCAAGCCCGTAAGGCAGCTCGGTTTCGAAGAGGATGAGTGCCAGCGTAGTGCCTCCGCCTAAAACCATAGCCGTCATTGCTGCCATAGAATTGGGCTTTTTTAAGAACAACATGCCCAAAACAGGAACTAACAAACCTGAAACCATGAATGCATACGAGTACAACATCAGTTCCAATACATTTTGCATAGAAGTGGCGATGAGGATGGCAATAGCTCCTATCAGTAAAGTAATACCTTGGGAGGTGATGATGGTCAAGCTCTTTTTTCCTTTTCTAAAGTAGCCTAAAATATCGGTAGTGAAGTTGCCGGAAGCTGCCATCAAGCAACTATCTGCGGTAGACATAATTGCCGAAAAATAGGCGGACATCATTAAGCCCATCAAACCAACGGGCAAGATCTTTCTGAGCAAAATAGGTAAGCCAAGTTCGGCATCCAAGCCGCTATTGGGCGCATAGCCAATTTCTGTGAACATGCCTTGCTCGTAAGCGACTTTGGCAAAAAGCCCCAAGGCAATTCCCATAAATGCCATGATGGGCCATTCGAACAAGCCTGCTATTCGCCATGCTTTTATTGCCGTTTTTTCATCTTTGCAGGCATAAATCCGTTGGTAAAGCGTCATGCCCACAAACCAGATGGGGACGATGGTGATCAGCCAGTTGAAAAATTGGACAAAGGAAATGTTTGTAAGGGTCAAAAAATCGATCGGAAGTGTGTTTCTTATTGCTTTCCAACCTCCAATGTAGGTATAACCTATTGGAATGCCGATCAAGATCAAGCCAAGCATGAGGATGATCCACTGAATAGTATCGGTGTATATCACGGCTTTGATTCCCCCGATTACGGTGTATATCACGGCGATGACTCCCATAATGAGCACTGCATTATTGATGGAAATAGAGGGAAAAGTGGCAGAAGCCAACTTAGCTCCGGCTAGAATTTGTGAACTCGTGAACCCGACATAACCTATCAAGGAGATGATGCCTGCAACTAGGGCTACTTTGGTGTTGTAGCGGAAAGCTAAGGATTCGGGGAAGGTGAGGAACTTGTGCTTTTTGGCAATGGGGTAAATCTTGGGAATAAGCAAAACTGTACTGGTCCATGCGCCAATCAGCCCTGTAAAAAGCATCCAACTACCTGAAAGCCCAAGCATAAAACCTAAGCCGCCCAGACCAATTGAAAAGCCTCCTCCCACATCCGTGGCGACAACGGACAAGCCAATATGCCCCGCAGACATATTTCTTCCTCCTACATAGTAGTCGTCTTCAGAAGTGTTTTTCTTCATGAAATAGAAGCCGACACCCAACATAAAAGCCAAGTAGGTGATAAAAATGCTTAAATCGATAATGTGAATTTCCATAGCTGATTTTCAAATTTCCAGAATTGAGGGTAAGCAGAAGAGGATTCAAGCCGATGAATAGCCCGATTCTTCTGTTCGAGATTTTCTCTTGGTGGTGAAAGGGTGTTATGTTATGATTGAGTTAGCGGTAAGGTATCCCGCTTGGGTGGTAGGTGAAATCCTGTTTTCCCAAAACTATCATAATATGGCAGAAATGATAATTTGAAAGACCTTAATGTGTTTTTGCAGCAGATTTAGAGAAAGTAAATAATAATGAAGATTTCGTAAATTGATAAAGTGTAAATGATGTTCTTTACTAGGGAAGCAAAGAACATATTCATTTCTGTGTCGCTAAGCTCACCGTACCGGTTGAGGTAGTTTCTGAGTTGGCCTTTCATTTAATGAGTTGGTTGTTTTTGGCAAAGAACTATTTCCATGACAAGTTTTATCTGCTTAGAATGATTCAAACACGACGCGGTCTTCTGGAAAGATCCTGTCGTCGGTGATTCTAATGTTGAAATTTCTGAAACACAACCTTGCAGAGGTTGCACAATTGCAGTAAGGAGGGGAGAACACAACGCCAATAGGTGTTGCACAAAAAACATATCAACTAAGTAGAGCTGAGTTTCTACATTAACACATGTGTAACTTGCTAAAGGATAGATTTCCAATGCCTTTGGTGCGATAGCTTGGTGGGGTAATACGAAAAAACCAGCTTTTCTACGGTTTTTATTCACTTTTCCTTAATCCAATCTTGTTCTTTCTTCATACTTTCTTTACAGTTCTTTAAAGGTTTGGCTTTCGGGTCGGGGGCAAAAATCTCCTCTATACAGGTGAATCTAGTAATTGAATTCGCATGACTGAGAACGAGTACTGGGCACTGATCACCCGCCGACTGGCTGGCGATATTAGCTCTGAAGAGAATGATTTATTGGACAGTTGGATAGAGGCTTCGGAAAGTAACCAAGCGCTGTATGAAGAGGCTTGCCAAGCTTGGAAAAGAGATTATTTCAACCAAAAAGATTTTGATGTGGCTGATGGTAAAAAGCTTTTGCAACAAAAGCTGAAGGTATATCCTATCCATCAGGTAGAAAAGAAATCAACAGCTCCTTTTTACCTAAAAATAGCTGCTTCTGTGGCGCTATTGCTAGGAGTTGGGCTTGCGGTTTATTTCAACCAATCTGCTTCCGAAGAGAAGCCTGCCATTGTATATATAGAAAAAATTATTCCGGCAGGGGCGAAGCAAACGCTAAAGTTGGGCGATGGGACGGTGGTAAAGATCAACTCGGAATCGGTGCTGAAAGTGCCGAAGCACTTTGCGGCTGATGAGCGAGTGGTTTACCTCGAAGGTGAAGCTTTTTTCGATGTTGCCCGCGATACGGCTCGTCCGTTTAGGATCATTTCTGGTGAGGTTACCACCTCGGTGTTGGGCACTAGTTTCAATATTGCTGCTTATCCTGAGCTAAGCAAGCTAAAGGTGTCTGTAGCTTCGGGGAAGGTGCAGGTAAATGAAACGGTTCAACCTGATAACAAGGTAGTATTAATTTCTGATCAGGAAGCGAGTTTCGATTTGGAGCAGCAGGAATTTGCTGTTGCCGCTTTTGATGTAGCTCAGGCTTTTGCTTGGAAAGACAGCACGCTGCTGTTCAACGATACTCCGCTGGAAGCTGTAGCCAAAAAGCTGGAAAGGTGGTACGGAGTGAACATTTTGTTTAAAAATGAAGATATAAAACAATGTTTGCTAAGTGGGGAGTTCAAAAATGAATCGCTGGACAACGTGCTCGAAAGTTTGCGCTACACCAGCGATATCAATTACAAAATAGAAGATAAAAACATTACGCTATCTGGTAAAGGATGTGATTGATCCTTGTTACAATTCAACCTGATTATTCATACAAACCAAAATTGCAGATTATATCTAAACAAATTAAGTTATGAAAACACTGTTACGATTGCCTATTCTGATATTTTTCATTGCCGTTTCAGCTTTTGGTGCTAGCGCAGAAGGCTCCGGCGACAAAGTGAAAAGCATCAGCGATATCATCATCAGCATACGCGTTCATGACGAGCCTATCGAAGTCGCTTTCGAGAAAATTGACAAAAAGACAGGGTTCAGATTTATGTACAACAGCAAAAAAGTGCCTTTGAGCACTAAAATCACTCTCAATGAAAATGAGAAAAGTGTGAGAGAAGTGTTGACAAAAATTGCTATAGAAACAGGTTTGAGTTTCAAGCAGATAAACCGAAATATTTTGGTAAAACCTTCTGGAAGTGCCATTTCCAAAAAAGAGCTCAAAAAAGCGTATAATTTAGCGTTTGGTGTATTGAAAGGAAGGATTTATGACGAAAACGGATTAGGCTTGCCAGGTGCAAATGTATTGGTTACCGACCTTAGCGGCATAGGCGCCGTGACGGATGCCAATGGTTATTTTACCATATTGAAAGTGCCAGAAGGCGAACATCACCTTAAAGTTTCTTACATCGGTTATAGCACGTTGGAGCAAGATGTTGCAGTAACTGGTGGGGCTACCAGCGATGTGAAGGTAAGGCTTGAGCCAGGGGTTACCATAGGACAAGAAGTATTGGTATTGGGCGATAGGCTCAAAGGGCAGGCAAAAGCCATCAACCAACAAAAGAACAATTCGAACATAACCAACATAGTAGCATCTGATCAAATAGGTCGCTTTCCCGATGCCAATGTGGGCGATGCCCTAAAAAGGGTGCCAGGTATCACTATCCAAAATGACCAAGGCGAGGCAAGGGACATCATTGTAAGGGGCATGGCTCCACAGCTCAACTCAGTGACTATCAATGGTGAGCGTGTGCCATCTGCCGAAGGTGATAACCGCCGTGTGCAGTTGGACCTTATCCCAGCGGATATGATCCAGACTATTGAGGTGAATAAGTCTTTAACACCAGATATGGACGCTGATGCTATTGGCGGTTCGGTAAACTTGGTGACTCGTTATGCTCCTGATGGGCTGCGTGTCTCTGGTACGCTCGCTTCGGGTGTGAACATGCTTTCAAACAAACCGATCTGGACTGGTGGTTTGGTGGTAGGAAACCGAGTGGCAAACGATAAATTGGGTTACATTGTAAGTGCTTCTTACAACAACCACAACTTCGGTTCGGATAATGTAGAGGCTGTTTGGATAGATACGGACGATGGAGCGATATTGGACGAGTATGATTTGAGGACTTATTATGTGCAAAGGGTGAGAAGGAGTATTTCTGCATCGGTAGATTATGAGCTTGCTCCAAACCACAAAATACTGTTGAGTGGTATGTACAACTGGAGAGATGACTGGGAAAGTCGTTACCGCTTGAGAATTGATGATTTGGGAGATGCGTATGAAGACGGTGATATTACCCAGATTAGTGATGGCATTTTTGAAGGTGAAGCTCGAATCGGAAGGCAGACAAAAGGAGGGATTGATAATGGAAGGATAAAGCAAAAAAGGTTAGAAGATCAAAGAAATTACAACTTCTCACTGAGAGGCGATCACCTTTTCGGAAGCAACTTGAAAATGGACTGGTCAGTGACTCATGCCAAAGCAAGTGAAGATAGACCAAACGAAAGGTATATTTTGTATAGGTCAGAAGGAATGCCTATCACTATGGATGTGAGAGATCCTAGAAAACCTCAAGTGATAGCATCAGGGGAAAACGATTGGCAGGATATTGAATTTAACGAACTTACTGAAGAGCAGGGGTATACGTATGAAAAAGATTGGAATGCCCGTTTAGATTTTAAGCTTCCAATTGCAACAAACGGCATATTTAAGTTTGGTGGTAGGTATCGTGGTAAGTCTAAGGTGAGAGACAATAATTTCTTTGAGTATGAACCAATTGATGAAGATGCTTTTGGCTCAACTTTAGGAGATGTGCCAACAGAAGACCAAACCAAATCAGATTTCTTGGCAGGAGAAAAGTATGAAGCAGGCAGGTTTGTTACAAAAGAATTTCTTTCTCAATTAGACTTGACTAATGGTGGTATTTTTGAAAGCTCTGATGCAAAAGGTGAATATGTTCCAGGTAATTACGTAGCAGATGAGAATATTTTGGCTGCTTATTTAATGGCCGATTACCAGTTCACCGAGAAGTTTTATGCTTTAGCAGGTATGAGGGTGGAAAATACAAGCATCGACTACAAAGGATTTTCTTTCAATGATGATACAGAAGAAGTAGGCGACCTTACTGGTGATAAAACGTACACCAACATCTTACCTTACTTACACCTTAAATACAACTTTACCGACAACCAAGTATTGCGGTTTGCAGTGACCCAAACCTTGGCTCGTCCAGATTATTTCAACCTAGTGCCTTTTGAAGCATGGGTGCCAGACGATTCGGAATTGGAAGCTGGTAATCCCGACTTGAAACCTTCACTTGCTACCAACCTCGACCTTATGGCAGAGAGTTATTTCAAATCTGTAGGCTTGTTCTCAGTAGGCGGTTTTTACAAGAAAATAGATGACTTTATTTATGAAAGAGTAGAAGAAAACTATACGCATCCAGTGTATGGAAGCGACATAGAGTTGACTACTTTCCTCAATGGAGATGCTGTAGATGTGTATGGATTTGAAACCGCGTTCCAGCGCCAGTTGGACTTTTTGCCAGGTTTCTGGAAAGGGTTTGGCGTGTATGCTAACTACACCTTTACCGAGTCGGAAACCAATGGTATCCAAGGAAGAGAAGACGAAACTTTGCCACTGCCAGGTACTGCAAAGCATATGTTCAATGGCTCACTTTCTTATGAAACTAAGAAATTGGTATTGAGAGTTTCTGTGAACTACGCTTCTGATTACCTAGACGAACTTGGTGGCGAACCATTTGAAGACAGGTTCTACGACAAGCAGACATTTGTAGATTTTAACGGCTCTTATGCCCTCAACCCAAAATGGAGGATTTTTGCCGAAGTAAATAACATTACCAACCAGCCATTGAGGTATTATCAAGGTGTGAGCTCTCAGACCATGCAGGAGGAATTCTATAACATGAGAGTGAGCCTTGGGGTCAAGTTTGACTTGTTCAATAATTAAGATTGATTGATAAGAAATTGCTTATACATTAAACTTTTAAAAGTTTAACAACACCGAAACATCTGGGCTTCTGGTCCGGATGTTTTTTTACTCGATTTAGAACAGGATTTTTGAATTTAAATGAATAAAAATATGAGATATATACCGTACTTATTCCTCTTTCTATCAGTCGCTTGTAGCCAGCAAAAGGCTGCCGAAGAACAGGAAGAAATAGTGGAAGCAGTCGATAGCATAGCGGTGCTCAAGCCAGTTTTTGTTACCGAAAAATCTGATTTTGACACAGACGATCCTGCTTTTTGGATCAACCCTGCTGACCCAGCACAGTCGCTGATTCTTGGTACGGACAAGGGAGATGAAAATAATGAAAATGCTGCCCTTATGGTCTATGACTTGGAAGGGAAAATCATTGCCGATAAGTGTATAAAAGGACTTACAAGGGTAAATAATGTAGACATCTGCTACGGTTTTTCTTTAGGTGGTGAAACGAAAGACTTGGCGGTTCTTACCGAAAGGGGGAGGGACATGCTCCGAGTGTTCACCTTGCCCGATATGCAGGCTGTGGATGCTGGTGGGATTCCCGTTTTTGCTGATGACAGCCTGAAAGCTCCTATGGGCGTAGCCTTGTACCAGCAAGAGGGCGCTACTTATGCGATAGTGAGCCGAAAATTTGGGCTAAGTGGAAGTTACCTGTGGCAATATGAACTAAAGGAGAAGGAAGGAAAAGTAGTAGGCGAAGTAGTGAGGAAGTTCGGGAAATTTGAAGGTGGGAAAGAGATAGAAGCCATTGCTGTAGACCAAGAATTGGGCTATGTGTATTACTCGGACGAGGGCAAAGGAGTGCGGAAATATTACGCCGACCCTGCCAAAGGAGACGAAGAACTGGCGCTTTTTGCCACCGAAGGCTTCACCGATGACCACGAAGGCATTTCTATTTACACCTTGGAAGACGGAACGGGCTACATTTTGGTAAGTGACCAGCAGGCCAACCAGTTCCACATTTTCCCAAGAGAAGGGACTGCTGATAATCCACATGCTCACACCTTGCTCAAAACCATCAAGGTTTCGACCAACGAAAGTGACGGCAGCGAGGTGACCAGCCTTACGCTCAATCCAACATTTGAGGGTGGTTTGTTTGTTGCCATGTCTGATGATAAAACCTTCCATTTTTACCGCTGGAAAGACATTGCCGGTGACGATTTGAAAGTGAGGGTGGAGAAGTAGAGGGGGCTAGCATTGCTGGTTGCTAGTTACTGGTTTTGAAGTTGTTTAGTACCTGACCAAATCAAATTAGCTATTCGGCATGGGACTTTATATGGCTGAAAACAATCAGTTACTTAAGTCCCGAAGGGACGATATATTTATAGAAAATGGCAAAAAAACGAACTAGCCCTGAAAGGGCGACATACTTATTTCGCCCTTTCAGGGCTGTACCATAGGCTTTTATATGGCTATAATCATGTCGCCTCTTCGAGGCTTTTGGGTTGAGCAAAACAAGGCTGGGTAAATATGACTATACAGATGACTTGCTCTTTTGAAGGCTTTTTCATTGTTCAGTTACATTTGTCCATCTACTTAAAAAGTAGAACTAGAAACCAGTAACAAGCAACTAGCAAATTTCACTTTCCCTTTACTGAATAGTAATTGTTTGATAACCTGTTTTTTTTGATGCGAAAGGCATTTTTGCGGTATTTTGAGGCACGATGATGGTTGAAAATAGGTTTAAGGCGAAATCCATAAAGTTAGTGAATGACGAAGCTGCGCTACAGGATGATTTACGGCTTTTTGAAGGGGTGAGGCATGGCGAAGCCAAAGCCTTGGAAACTCTTTTTGAGAAGTACTACGAACGTTTGTGCGATTTCTGCTATTTTTTTATTGAAAGCAAGGAGGATTCTGAGGAGATTGTTACCGATGTTTTTGTAGAGATCTGGAACAAACGGGATACCTTGGAAGTGAGGAAAAACCTTCGAGCTTATTTTTATACTTCCGTAAAGCACAAAGCCTTTGCCTTTTTGGGTTCGAAAAAAGGAAAACAAGATAGCTTTTCCGATCACCAAATACTCGACTTGCACGATGGGCACACCCCCGAATCCGAGGTGCTTTTCAACGAACTAGCCAAAGAAATTGACCTCTATGTGAACGCACTTCCCGAGCCTGGGAGGAGTATTTTCCGTCTTTGCAAAATGGACGGTTTGCCCTTTCGGGAGATTGGACAGATCTTGAGCATTTCAGAAAAAACCGTGGAAAACCATCTAGTGCTGGTTCTCAAAAACCTCCGCATGGCTTTTAGAAATGGGTAAATGAATTTGATGGTGTAGTTGTAATGAAAATATCTTTCTCTTCTTGTGAGATAGACTCAATGCCTTTTTTACTTGATTGATACCGAGTGAAAGTTTGCTTCTGTTTTTTTCTAATCTCTATTTTCTGACTCCTAGCTTCCCTTTGCACACGGGGGAAAGAGGGTAAGGGCAAGATCGAAGTGGCTGGTGTGCTAGTTGGCTTGACCACCCGGGATGGGGCTTGGTCGCCTGCTTTTTGGCTGCGGGCAACGTGTGCCCAAACTCTTTTCAATTTGGAGAATAGTTGGTGAAATGGCTTTTTCTGGTGTAGGAATACCTAATTTTGTCAAAAAGTAGAAAAACAGATATGGATTTAGAAATAAGGAGACCAGAGCCGGTAGACATGGGCATAGAGATGCAGTCGTTTGGGATAAAGGGGGCTGAAGATGTTGAAGAGGCGTTAGCGGCATTGTTGGAAGGGAAAAATGTGTTGATAGAGGGGAAATATAGCAATGGGCTGGACCTTTTGCATGCGTTGCAGGGGTATTTGAAAAAGATGTATACGGCACAGAACTATGAGGAGCAACGGGCGTATAGGGCGGAATATCGGAAGCGTTCGCATCAGATAATGCTGAAAATCAGGAAACATAAGTTGCGGGTGAAAAAGTCGCCTGAGATAGGTTGGTTGGAAATATTGTACCCCGAGTTTCGTGAACTGATGTTGACTTTGCCCGATGTGCAGGGCTTGAACAGTTCGTGGCAGTGGTACAAAAAAGGGGTAAATGTTCCTGTGCTCAGAAACAAGATCCACCCATATTACGGAACGTATTTCCCTACTCGTTTTGAGCATCTTATCCTTTTTGATAATTGGCTAAAACGCTATGAAGGTCCTAAAAAAACGGCAATTGATGTGGGGATTGGCAGTGGGGTTCTTTCCATGCAATTGGTGAAACATGGTTTTCAGAAGTCTTTTGGGACAGATACGAATCCTAATGCGATTGTGGGTTTGAAGGAGTTTATGGGCGAAACGAAGCTTTCTAGGAAAATAGAGCTGGACTACGGGCACTTGTTTGGGAAGTGGGAAAAACCTACAGAATTGATCGTTTTTAACCCGCCTTGGTTGCCGATTGCCCGTGAGTCGGACAGGGTGGATACGGCAATGTATTACGATGACAAACTATTTCCTGAGTTTTTTGCCGAGGCTCAAAAGCGTTTGTTGCCCGATGGGAAGTTGGTATTGTTATTCTCGAATATTGGGCAACTTACAAAAGCAACGAAAGTGCATCCGATAGAGGAGGAGTTGGCCAAGGGCGGTCGCTACGAACTAGAGCTTTGTCTGAAAAAGAAAGTGGGTTTGGCTTCTAAAAAGACGGAAAGAGACCAGTACTGGCGTGCCGAGGAAGCGGTGGAGCTTTGGGTGTTGAAGCAAAAATAGAGGCTAGAGTTTGGAGGTTAGAAATTAGAAAAAAATGAGCGAGACGCTCATTAAATATGTGCCACTCGGCTCCAGCCGAGCGGCATTTTTTATGTTTTTTTATATCCCCAAATTGTCAGCATCCAGCATGGTAACGACTTTTTTCATCTTTTTCTGGATAACTTTGAAATGGTGCTTGTCATCGGGGGTGACGAAGGTGATGGCTTCGCCAGGGTTTTCGGCACGCCCAGTCCTGCCTATTCGGTGGACGAAATCTTTGGGTGAGCGGGGTAGTTCGTAGTTGACTACGTAGGGTAAAAACTCGATATCGATACCTCGGGAAAGAAGGTCGGTTGCTACCAATACATTGACTTTTCCTGCCTTGAAACTAGCCAGCGATTCTTTTCGGTTTCCTTGGCTTTTTTTGCTGTGCACTGCCCGTGCATTTATTCCATTTTTATACAATTTATCCGCCACATGGTCGGCTTTATAGACCGATGAGGTGAACACGAGCACTTGCTTCATTTCCTTGGTTTTGATCAAATGGCGGAGCAAAGCACCTTTCTTTTCATCGCTCACAAAATAGCCCGACTGGTTGATGAGGTCGAGGTTTTGCGTTTCGGGAGCAATATTGATTACCTGAGGGTCTTTGAGCAACACCCGATTCATTTCCTCTACATGGGGGCTGAGCGTAGCGGAGAATAGCAGGTTTTGCCGCTTGGGAGGCAGAAGCTTGAATATTTTATCCATTTCCTCTTTGAAGCCCAAGTTGAGCATCTTGTCGGCTTCGTCCAAAATGAGGGTGGAGAGGGAGTTGAAGTGCATGGCATTTGATTCTACCAGATCGAGCAACCTGCCCGGAGTTGCCACCAAGACGTTTACGTTTTGCATGCCCATCATTTGTGGGTTGATGGATACCCCGCCAAAAACTGCGAGCGATTTGAAAGGGAAGGGCAAGGCTTTGCCAAAAAGGCTGAAAACTTCTTCCACTTGTATGGCGAGTTCCCGTGTGGGGACTAGCACCAATACATTTATATGTCTGTTTTTCGTCTTGGTTTTTCCTTCCAAGTTCATGAGGGTAGGAAGTACAAAGCTTGCCGTTTTTCCTGATCCCGTCTGTGCAATTCCGAGTAGGTCTTTGCCTTGGAGGATTACGGGAATGGCTTGTTCCTGAATGGGGGTTGGTTTGTTGAGCTTTTGCTCAGTAAGAGCTTTTACTAAAAATGGGGATAAACCTAAGGATGAAAATGACATAAACTATTGGTTGGTGTTTGGATGAGCTGCAAAGGTAAGCCGAATGGGGGGAGGAATGGGAATGGCTGGGGAGAAAATTTGATTTGCTGCTTTTAATAAGGCTTTTTACTTGAATTTTGGAGTTTGATATCAATTTTACCTAGAATGGAAGGGTAGATGAAGGACTTATTTTTTTATCTTAAAAGCTTACTCTATATTTGACCCCTACGGCAAATTGCTACCAAAAAAACTACACAATATGTCTTGGTTTAAGAGAAAAGAAAAGGGGATAACGACCCCTACCGAAGAGAAAATGGATTCGCCCGATGGCTTGTGGTACAAAACACCCAGCGGAAAGATCATCCATATGCAAGAGCTAAAACAGAATGCTTATGTGTGCCCAGATGATAATTATCATGTGAGGATCGGTTCTAAGGAATATTTCGAGATATTATTTGATGGGAATAAGTTCAAAGAACTGGATGCCAATTTAGAGTCGGCTGACCCACTTACGTTTGTTGATACAAAGGCTTACCCCGACAGAGTGAAAGCCAGCCAAAAGAAAACGAGCTTGAAAGATGCTTGTAGGACGGCTACGGGCAAAATGAATGGGCAGTCAATTGTGGTTTCATGTATGGATTTTTCGTTTATCGGAGGCTCTATGGGATCTGTAGTGGGCGAGAAAATAGCTAGAGGTATAGATTACAGCATTAAGCATAAGCTTCCTTTCTTGATGATCTCGAAATCGGGTGGTGCAAGGATGATGGAGGCTGGTCTCTCACTCATGCAAATGGCAAAAACTTCTGCTAAGTTGGCTTTGCTTTCCGAAGCAGGCATTCCTTATATTTCGCTGATGACCGACCCGACAACTGGTGGGGTAACGGCTTCTTTTGCCATGCTGGGCGATTTCAACATCGCAGAGCCGGGCGCATTGATTGGTTTTGCCGGCCCAAGGGTGATCAGGGAAACGATTGGGAAAGACTTGCCTAAAGGCTTCCAAAGTGCGGAGTTCCTTTTAGAGCATGGGTTTCTCGACTTTGTAGTGCCTCGCAACGAGCTGAAAAAGAGATTGACTACCCTGATAGAACTGTTGAACAATTAATTGCAGGATTAGTGGAAAATATTTTAAGGGACTTTTTGTCCCTTTTTTTGTTGGAAAAGGTTTACTTTGGATGGAGATTTGAGTCCAAATAACTACATGAGAGAACAAAGAAACTTAACACAATCGGTTGACTGGGTAATTATAATGATCTATGCTGGCTTGGTGATCATGGGCTGGCTCAATATCTATGCGGCTGTATATGACCCTTCGCTTGATCAAAGCATTTTTGAGATGCGCTACAATTCAGGCAAGCAACTAGTGTGGATTTTTCTCTCTATTCCCATTATCATCGCCATTATGGTGATCGATTTCAACTTTTACGACAAGCTTGCCTACGTGGTCTATGGGCTTCTTATTTTTACCTTGGTCTTCGTTCTGGTTTTTGGTAGGGAGGTCGCTGGCTCTAAATCATGGCTCGATCTCGGTTTTGCCCGCCTCCAACCCTCCGAGTTTGCCAAATTTGCCACCGCCATTGGGCTTGCCAAAGTGATAAGTATGCGAGATTTGAGGCTGGAAAAATTCTCTGATTTTATGCTGGCATCTATTTTTGTGATCGTGCCAGCGGGGCTTATCATTTTACAGGGCGATACGGGTTCGGCTATTGTATTTGGCTCGTTTATCATCATGTTTTACCGAGAAGGTTTCCCTGGTTTTTTAGTAGGTATTTTGCTCTTTTGTGTGGGTATTTTTATCGTCACACTTTTTGCCAGAGAATCTTTTTTTAATGAGTTGATTTTGACTGTGGTAGGTGTAGGTGTTGCCATATTGGCTTTGTTGGTTTATTTGAAGAAAAAACGTGGATTTTGGATTACCCTTTTTGGGTTTGTGCTTGCGGTAGGGCTTATCTACAGCGTAGATTTTATCATTAGCGATGTGATGAAGCCTCACCAGCGGAAAAGGATAGAGATCTTAGTTGACCCTAACAAAGACCCGACAGGAGCAGGCTGGCAAGTTACCCAGTCTAAAATTGCTATTGGGTCGGGAGGATTTACTGGAAAGGGTTTCTTGGAAGGGACACAAACAAAGTTCGACTTCGTGCCCGATCAAAGTACCGATTTCATCTTTTGTACAGTAGGAGAGGAACACGGGTATCTTGGTAGTTTTATCGTTGTCATATTATTTATTGCTCTGCTATTTAGGGTAACCCAAATTGCGGAACGGCAAAAATCCCGTTTTTCGAGAGTATACGGCTACTCCGTAGCGGGTATTTTCTTCTTTCATTTCATGATCAACATCGGGATGACCATTGGTGTATTCCCAGTAATCGGTATTCCCTTGCCCTTTTTTAGCTACGGGGGCTCCTCGCTTTGGTCGTTTACCTTCTTGCTTTTCATCTTAGTGAAGCTCGATGCCCATCGAATGCAAATTTTGGCGAGGTATTGATTTTATATGTTTCTGATTGTCACTTGTTGGAAAGGTGTGGTACGTGATGAACATGCTGCACTTTTCTATACTACATCCATTCTTCCTATTTAAATCACCACACATATTTCAAGAAAGCAAAGGGCTTTCTGTTGTCGAGGTATTTCGAGTCATATTCGTTGGCGTAGGCTTCCCTTTCGAAGGGCAGGCAGAAGTATGCTTTTTCGTGAGACCTAAACCGGATCAGGTTGAATATATACCAAAAAATATAGGCGAGATAGAAGGGGATAATGAGTAATTCTAACTGTTGGGCAAAGTGGATTTTTTCATGGTTTATCAGCACTTTATCGGTGAGCTGATCCTTCTCTTTTACTAGGATAAAGGGAAATAATGCAATGCCTGAAATATTGGGATTGATGGCTTTTAGAAGTTTGGGAGCTAAAACCGTGAACGTTTGCATTTTAAAATATTTATATAAAATTAATAAAAAATGATATTCAAATTGATAAAATGTTAATTAAGTTTAATGTTTATTAAAAATGTGTTGAATGTATGGGGAAATATAAATATATTCAAATAACTTTTTTTTAATAAATACCAGAAAATGCCATGTTGGCGCATTCTTTATAACAAACAACAATGCCAGTATTGTTTTAAAGATTTATCTAAGTATATGAATCCAGTTAATAAATAAGAAGTTTAATTTAACCCATTTCCCTTGTATGAATAACATAGAAAAATTTACCACGCCAATAGGCACAGCGCTTGATCGCTTCATTGCCGAAAAACAAGAAGAATTTCCTTATGCTACTGGTGAGCTTTCCCAGTTACTCCGCGACATTGCCCTAGCCTCAAAAATCATCAACAGAGAGATCAATCGTGCAGGGCTTTCCGGCATAGAAGGAAGCACTGGTGAGGAAAATGTACAGGGCGAACACCAGCAAATGTTGGATGTTATTGCTGATTTTAGGTTTACCAAAGCGCTTATAAGGGGAGGGCAGACTTGTGGAATTGTTTCCGAGGAAAAAGAACACCTCATCGACACAAAAAACCACAAGGCTAAATATATTGTGGCGATTGACCCATTAGATGGTTCTTCTAATATCGATGTGAATGTTTCGGTCGGAACTATCTTCTCTATTTATAGGAGGAAAAGCGAGATAGGTACTCCTCCTTCGGAAATGGATATTTTGCAAAAAGGCTCTGAGCAGGTGGCTGCTGGGTATATTTTGTACGGATCATCTACCATGCTTGTGTTCACCACAGGCTTTGGGGTGCATGGCTTTACTTATGAACCTTCGCTTGGTGAATATTTCCTTTCTCATCACCAGATGCAGATCAAAGACCAAGGCAATATTTATTCGGTGAACGAAGGGCAGTACAACCAGTTTTCGCCAGCAGTGAAGCAGTATATTGAGGAGTGCAAATCTAACAATGTAACAGCGAGGTATATTGGCTCTTTGGTAGCCGATTTCCACCGAAATTTGTTGAAAGGTGGCATTTACCTTTACCCTGCTACTAAGAGTTATGAAAATGGTAAGCTAAGGCTAATGTACGAGTGCAATGCCTTGGCATTCCTGATAGAACAAGCTGGAGGAATGGCTGTAGATGGAGAGCAAAGAATTTTGGACATTGAGCCGACTTCTTTGCATCAGCGTTGCCCATTCTTTGTAGGTTCTACAAGTATGGTGAAAAAAGTAATGTCGATGATGAAAGAAGAAGTTACTCTGTAAATCACCACTGTTATCTCCGTACAAAAAAATGCCACATGAAGTTCTTCATGTGGCATTTTTTTATGAAGTTGTTTAATTCTCCTAAACAAAAGCGAAGAAAATCAACCAAGTGATTATAAGCAAAGGAAGTAATATTGGCAGCGAGTACCTTAATATGTAGCCAAAGAAAGACGGCATCCTGATTCCCACTTGCTCAGCTATTGATTTTACCATAAAGTTTGGCCCGTTGCCTATGTAAGTCATTGCTCCAAAGAATACGGATGATACCGAGATGGCCATCAGCTGAAGCAAAGAGTCTGTAAACGGGGCTTGTTCATTGGCAAAGGCAATTACCTGTGCTTTTTCGTTGATTGTACCTCCTTGGGAAGCAATGGCTGCCGTGAGGAAGTTAAGGTACGTTGGTGCGTTGTCCAAGAAACCCGAAAGCAACCCTGTGCCCCAATAGAGCGTGTTGTGTGTAATTAGCTTTGCACCAGCTTCTGAGGAAGCGAATCCAGCAACTAATTCTAAGGCGGGCATCATAGTCCCAAAGATGCCTATAAATATAAAGGCAACTTCACGGATAGGTTCAAAGTTAAACTCGTTGCCTTTTATTGCATCTTTATTTGCAAACTTGTAAGAGAAAAAAGCGACAGATAACATGATTGCTTCTCGTACAAAAGAGAAATTTTGTCCATCGTAAGGAATGCTTGGCAGCCATTCTAGCCCTTTCACGTTAGGGTCGAGGAAAACTGCAATTACAACTACAGCAAGCCATAGAAAGTTACGCTTCCCTACAAGCTGTATCTTATTTGAATAAACCTTGTTTTCGTCGGCAAAAAGTGGGTTCTCAGATTTGTTCTTGCTGTCGAAAAAGAAGAAGATTATACCCATGGCCAAAATGGTGAACATCCAAGGGAACAAGTTATGCACGAGTGTCCAAGTAAAAGGAACTCCTTTTAAGAAACCCAAGAACAACGGTGGATCACCTATTGGCGTAAGACAGCCACCAATATTACTCACCATAAAGATGAAGAATATAACATGGTAAGGCTGGATTCTGTCTTTGTTGAGACGGATAAAAGGCCTGATAAGCAACATGGAAGCCCCAGTGGTACCAATGACATTGGATATGATCGCTCCTATAAGCAGGATGATCACGTTCATCATGGGCTTGCCCTTTTTGTCAATATTGATTAGGATGCCCCCCGAGGCTACAAAAAGCCCAGTAAGTAGGGAAATAAATTGGAAGTATTCGAAAAATGCATGGACTGGGCTATGGTTGTTGTGCAAGATAAAAATGTAATACAGCACAACTAAAGCAGCCAGTATCATCGCTACTTTTGGGTAGTTCTTATGCCAGAAATGTTCATAAAAAAGTGGCCCTGTTGCTATCATCACAAGCAGCATTACAAACGGTATCACCGAAAAGGGAGAAGCTCCTTCGCCATGCCCTCCAGAAGAAGCTATGGATAGTATGTTTGTTAGTTGCGTGCTGCTCATATCAAACGCAAAGCCACTATTGCCAAAGCCTAGTATCATTAGTATAGTTAAAAATGCAAGAGAGATAAGTCGCTTCATGTGGTTAGCTAATAATTTTCGCTGAAATTAGATATTTGTCTTAGGATTTCAAAAATAACAAATTGTTATTTCCCCCATGGTTTTATAATGTAGGGGATAGTGCAAAAAAGCACATCGGATTACAAGAATAATAAAAAAAAGTAGGTTCTGATGAATATTTATCAATTGCTTCAGCTAAAATGTGAAGTAGATAAATGATTTATATCCTTATCAAATCTAAAAAAGAGCTTCGGCTTATTCACCAAAAGAGACCTGAACTGTCATAATTGCTACACGAAGTGCTTGAATTTCTTGCCTAAATGAAATTGGAAGTTTTATAGCTTCTTTGTCATTGGTTATTTAAACACAGAAGTGTTAAAAAAAACTAAACCGGTGTTAAAAAGACCTTAATTTCATTTTACTTGCCTGCTCTATTCCCAAATCTTCTATTATCTGTTCGCGAGATTTACTATTTTCGCCACACACAATGTGCCGTTCATTCTACTATCTGACTTAAAAAGGTAAGAATGAGCTGATTGACTTAGGTTATTGATATTAAAGAATGCTATTGTAGTGCAGAGTAGAAGGGTTGGTGTATATTGCCAAAACCTGATCTGATGAACATTAGAAAACAAATTCAAACGAATGAAACAATTTAATAGGGTTAACAACATCACTGGTTGGGCAGTATTTATACTTTCGACCATCGTATATTGGCTGACCGTAGAAGAAACAGCGAGTTTTTGGGATTGTGGAGAATTTATAGCGGTATCCTACAAGTTGGAAGTTCCTCACCCGCCGGGAGCACCTCTTTATCTTTTGCTAGGTAGAATGTTCTCATTTTTAGCTATGGGAGATGGGGAGCAAGTTGCCTATTGGATTAACATCTTGTCTGTCCTTTCGTCTTCTTTCACCATTTTATTTTTGCACTGGACAATTGTCCTTTTGGGAAGAAAGCTTATCCAGCCTACAAACGGGCAGTTTTCAATGGGGCAGTTAATCCTACTGATGGGTGCTGGTGTAGTAGGTAGCCTTGCCTATACTTTTTCAGATTCGTTTTGGTTTTCGGCTGCCGAGGCTGAGGTTTACGCACTTTCATCCTTGTTTACGGCTTTTGTGTTTTGGGCAATTCTGAAGTGGGAATTGATCGAGAACAAACGATATGCTAACCAATGGATTATCATGATTGCTTATGTCATGGGCTTGTCTATCGGTGTCCATTTGCTCAACTTGGTGACCATCCCTGCTTTGGCTTTGATCGTCTATTTTAAAAGGTATGAAAAAACTACTCAGAAAGGAGTAATTGCTTCTTTGTTGATTGGCTTGGTGATTATTGTAGCCATTATGTACGGAGTAATTCCTGGCTTGCCTTCAGTGGCAGGTTGGTTCGAGATCATGTTTGTCAATTCATTTGGCTTGCCATTCAGCACAGGAATCGTATTCTTTATGTTACTAGTAGTGGTAGGTCTTGGCTATGGGGTTTATTATTCTGAAAAGAACAAAAAAGAAATATTGAACACAGTCTTGTTAAGCTTGACATTCATCCTGATCGGTTATGCATCTTACGGCATCATCGTTATCCGTTCTAACTTCAACCCCCCAATTGACGAAAACAACCCTGAAGATGTGATCAGCTTTGTGCGCTACCTCAAAAGGGAGCAATACGGAAATCGTCCGTTGCTTTATGGAAACACATACGAAGCCAAAAGAACGGGTATTGAGCAGCTTTCGCCCATCTACCGAAAAGCTGGCGATAAGTACGAAGTGTATGATCATAAAACAAAGGCTACATATGATAAGAACATTCTTCTGCCAAGGATTTATTCGCAGCAGCCTGGGCATGTGGAGCTGTATAAGCAATGGATGAACCTGAAGCCGGGAGAGTCGCCTAATATGGTGGATAATATATACTATATGTTCCGCTACCAGCTTGGGCATATGTATTTCAGGTACTTCATGTGGAACTTTGCTGGAAGGGAAGGTGACGACAAGGAAGCCAAGTGGATGGTTCCTTGGGAAGATATAGGGAAAGAACTTCCAGAAGAAATTGCAAGAAATAAGGCAAGGGACAACTTTTATATGCTTCCACTTATTCTAGGCCTTATCGGTTTCTTTTTCCAACTTCGTAAAGACAAGAAAAACTTTTGGGTAGTCACTTTGCTGTTTTTTCTTACAGGAATAGCCTTGGTACTCTACCTCAATTCCCCTCCGGTCGAGCCGCGAGAAAGGGATTATATTTATGTGGGATCGTTTTACGCTTTTGCCATTTGGATAGGGTTGGGCGTAATGCAAATAGCCGAATGGCTCAAAAAAGCCATGGGAAGTGAAGTAACCGTAGCCGCAGTAAGTGGCGTGCTTTGTATCACCATTCCTATTATGATGGGTGCAAAAGGTTGGGATAATCATAATAGAAGCAACAGGTTCCACTCTGTTGACCAAGCTAAAAACACCTTGAGGAGCTGTGCACCAAATGCAATTCTCTTCACGGGTGGCGATAATGATACATTCCCGCTTTGGTACGTACAAGAAGTGGAAGGCTTCCGTACCGATGTTAGGGTAGTTGTGTTAAGTTACTTCAGTACCGACTGGTACATCGACCAAATGAGAAGGAAAATAAATGAGTCGGAGGCTTTACCGTTCTCCATTTCTCAAGTGAATTACCTACAAGGTAAAAATGACTACGTACCGTTTGTTCCAGATCAGAATAAGTCAAATGAAAACGGTGCAGTCAACTTGAAAGCTTATATTAATTTGGTGGAAAAAGGCGATTCGAGAGTTCAGGTTGGCTTGCAAGATGGAAGCTATACTGCAAAGTTGCTTACCAAAGCATTTGCCCTTAACATCGATTCAGCTGGATTGATTCAGCAAGGTATTATCCCGAAAGGAAAAGAAGACCGAGTAGAAAGCAG
Source organism: Flammeovirgaceae bacterium SG7u.111 (assembly GCA_034044135.1). Lineage (NCBI taxonomy): Bacteria > Pseudomonadati > Bacteroidota > Cytophagia > Cytophagales > Flammeovirgaceae > Flammeovirgaceae bacterium SG7u.111. The sequence goes on from CP139021.1 coordinate 2,104,715, forward strand.
AATGGTGTGGAGGTTGAAAGAAGGTGCAAATGCGATCTTCAAAAATGACTTGGCTATCCTGGACTTAATGGTAACTAATAATTGGGAAAGACCAATCTATTTCAACAATACCTCAGCAAATACATCTAATCTCGATCTTCGTCCTTATCTTCAGTTGGAAGGCATGGCGTACCGTTTGTTGCCTATCAGGGTACAAGGAGGCGGTGAAGTAGGAGAGGTCAATACGGATGTGATGATGGCGAACATGAAGGAGTTCGAGTTTAGAGGCTTTGAAGATGCTTCAGTTTACCACGATGAGGAATACAGGAAATTTGGCTCAAATACTCGTAATAGCTATGCTAGGCTGGTTCAGCAACTGATCAATGAAGGAAGGGATGAGGAAGCGTTGGAAATGCTTGACGAGGCAATGGAGAACATTCCTGACAGAAGTATTCCTTATAGCTATTTCACTACAAGGTTTGTGGAGCTTTACCATACCCTTGGAGAGGATGAAAAAGCAGAGCAAATAGCTGAAACACTTAGTAAGAGAGGAGCTGAAAACTTAGAGTTCTGGTTGAAAAATAGGGGAAGCGACGATATGCTTAGGCAAAAAAGCATGCTATATCTTAACCAACTCTTGTTGATCTACAGAAGGCTTGATGAAACAACTAAAAACGAAGTAAAAAGACTTGAGCAGATGCAGGTTGCAATGGATGAAGGTGGGGTGAGTGAAGAGTTAGAAGAAGCTAGGCAAAAGGAAACCTACTTTGCCGAACAGTCTAGAAAATACTACGAACTGTTTTACAAATATATGGAGCAGGTAGAGGGGAGGTAACCCTTAAAACTGACGAAAAGTTAAAAGCGGTCATGCGGTTTGCGTATGACCGCTTTTTTGTGTAAAAACTAAAGATTAAGTCAAAAAAGTGCTGCTCGCCTCTTATCAGTCAAGTGTTTCTTGGAAAAATGCTATAAAAATATTGCCTTCCATCTTTGGAAAAAAATGCTGACTATTTTTTTATCCCCTCAAATAGGGGATTTCCCTGCTTTAGAATAATCGTTCTAAGAAAAATACTGTTTAGAATACTGATTAGTGACATCAGAAAGAGACGGTGTTAATATATAAATAATCAAAAATAGTTTTGATTATTATGAAATTGGCAATAAATATCTTCAAAACTTTTGAAATAGATAATTATACGCTGCTATCCGAATATCTCCCCTTCTCCCTAATTCAACGTTAAAGTTCCATTTTGACTTAGTGCCACCTACTTTCCAATTGCCACAGATACATGTTGTATGTTTTGACTTGCTGCACGAAGAATTATTGCATTAGAAACTGACGTGAACCTTTCAAAAAGTGGTAATGAAGCTGTTTTATAACAAAATGCTCTGTTTTTTTTCCTGATAGGGAATGCTTCATAGTTACCTGTCCCTTTTCTCTGCCCTCCATTTTCACAATAAAGGATTAGCGGTTTGAACTGTGGTTTAGTGGTAGTGGCTAGGTACTAAAATAGCCCTATTTGGGGGATTTTTTTTCTATGGAAGATGGTCCACCTTTGATTATGAGCTATGGTCAAAATGAGCTCACACACCTTATGGTCTGCACGGATACCAGCCAAAACCAACGATTAAAACAGTCATAATTATTTTTCATTCTTTAACTATCGATTTATGTTAAAACACGTACGTAATTTCATGTTCCTGCTGTCCATGATGTGCTTCGGTTTTGCCCAAGCACAGGATAAAAGTGTGTCAGGTACTGTGACATCCGCTGAGGACGACACCGCGCTTCCAGGCGTATCAGTTGTCATTAAGGGAAGTGGCACCGGTACAATTACTGATATTGACGGCAAATTTAGGCTTAATGCTCCCGCTAATGCTATTTTGGTATTTAGCTACATCGGATTCGAAAAGCAAGAGGTAGAAGTTGGTGGCCAAACCAGCTTCAATGTGGTAATGCAAGTGAGTGAAAAAGTACTTTCCGAAGTTGTAGTAACTGCAGTTGGTATTGAAAGAGAAAAGAAAGCTCTTGGCTATGCTGTTACGGACTTAGATGGTGATGTTTTGTCACAAAAATCTGAGCCAGATCCAGTGAGAGCACTTCAAGGAAAAGTAGCTGGTGTAAATATCGTCGGTGGCGGCGGTGCGGTTGGTGCCGGAACCAACATTACCATCAGGGGTAATTCTTCTCTTCTTGGTAACAACCAACCTCTATTTGTAGTAGATGGAGTTCCTTTTGATAACTCTTCGTTTCAAACAGGTTCTTTTGCTTCAGGTACTACTACATCTTCTAGCCGTTCGTTTGACATCGATCCTAATAACATCGAGTCAATGACTGTATTGAAAGGTGCAGCAGCATCTGCTCTTTACGGTTCTAGGGCTGCCAATGGGGTGATCGTGATCACGACCAAGGCTGGTAGAAAAGGCACTAAAAAAGGATTCGAGATCGCAGTGAACAGTTCTTATTCAGTAGAAGAGGTTTCTAACCTTCCTGAATACCAAACTCAGTATACCCAAGGAAACAACTTTAAGTATGTAGATGGAAACTTTGGTACTTGGGGAGCTACATTCGATACAAGTAATCCTATGTGGGAACACCCACTAAATGCCAATACATTGGTAGGTACGGATGCCGAAGGCAGGCCTTTGGTAAAACATCCTTATGATAGGTATCCAACCCGTTTCCCCGAATTGGTAGATGCCACTGTTCCTTTACAGGCTTACAATACGCCGAAAGACTTTTTCCAAACAGGTCACGTAGCAGAAACAGGTGTTACTATTTCTGGTGGTGGCGAAAAAGCAAATATCACTACTGGTATTTCTTATATGAAAAATGTTGGTATAGTTCCTAACAATGAGGCAACGAGGATTGGCTTGAACATTGGCGGTAATGCCGAATTGGATAATGGTTTGATTATCTCTGGTACTATTAACTACGTAAAAACTGACTTGACCTCTCCTCCAATGGCAGGTTTGGGAACAGGTGGCACTAGTATTACTGAGCGTCTGCTTTATACTCCACCAAACGTGAATGTTAAAGGATATCCTTATGAAGATGCTGAAGGAAACGGCGCTTTTTACCGTCCAGATAACGATAACCCCTATTGGTTGGCCAACCGCTCACCTCATACTTCTGATGTAGACCGTTATTTTGGTAAATTCTCTGTTGGGCGTGACATTACCGATTGGCTGAATGTAACCTATCAGGCTGGTTTTAACGCTTACACTGATCGTCGTGTAAATGTTGTGCCTTCGGGTAGCGTAAACTTCCCGACAGGAACCATCACTACTGATAATATTTATAGGAATGAAATTGATGGAAACTTGCTCATTACTATCCAAAAGGATTTGACTGAAGATATCAATTTGAAGTTCATTGGAGGGCATAATGCCAACCAGCGTGTGGTTGACAGAAATTCACAGACAGGTACAGGTATTATCGTAAGGGGAATAGACAACCTGCTCAATACGCAGTCGGTGATTCCTAATGGAGGATATTATCAGCAACAACGCTATCACGCCTTTTTTGGTGACCTTTCGGCATCTTACCGCGACTGGGCTTTCTTAAATGTGACGGGCAGAAACGAGTGGCACTCAGGTTTGCCTAAAGATGCACAAAGCTTTTTCTACCCAAGTGTGAGTAGCTCAATCATATTCACTGATGCGCTTAAAATGAATTCTTCGATCTTGAATTTTGGTAAAATAAGGGCGGGCTTTGCTACGACGGGCAATGACGTAGACCCTTATCAGACTTCAACGGTTTATGTTACCAATTCTGCTTTAGGGAATAATATTGCTAGTCTTGATTTTCCTTTTGCAAGCCAAAATGTTCAATCGCTATCAAATACGATCGGCAACCAAGGGTTGAGGCCTGAAATCACAAGAGAGTTTGAGTTGGGGACTGACCTGAAATTCTTTAAGGACAGAATTGGACTTGAGTTTACATATTACAAAAGAAGCTCTAAAGACCAAATAGTGCCAATAGAAGTTGCTCCTACTTCAGGTTACCGTTTTGCAGTAGCAAACATAGGGGAGGTAACCAATGAAGGTATTGAAATTGGCTTAGACGTTACACCGGTTGAACTTGCCAATGGCTTCCGCTGGAATATTTTTGGTGTGTTCACCAAAAATGAAAACTTGGTAAAAGAGATAGGTAGTGGCTTGTCTGAAGTGTTTGTTGGAGGTTATGGAAATGCCGTGAGGGTTATGCACAGAGAAGGGCTGCCTTATGGACAAATAGTGGGTACAGTTGCGGCACGGGCTGACGACGGTCAGTTATTAATTGACCCAGCCACAGGTAAACTTATAGAAAAGACAGAGCCCGAAGTGATTGGTGACCCTAATCCTGATTTCATACTAGGTGTGACCAATACTTTTAGCTTCAAAGGGTTTAGCTTAAACTTTTTGATTGATTACAGGCATGGTGGTGATATGTATTCTGATACCTATACACAAGTGTATGGTAGGGGGCTTTCTCAAGAAACAATTCCAGATGGACCAAGGGGCAGAGAAATTACCGTAGTTATCCCAGGAGTAGAGGGTGATCCTAGTACCCAACAAGCAGTGTTGGACGATAGCGGAAACATGATCCCTAACGGTAGAATGTTGACAGTGAACGACTGGTATTTTATCAATACCTTCGGCTCCGCAGGTCCTGAAGAGTTTGCTGTATTTGATGCTACCACTATTAGGCTTAGAGAATTAACTCTTAGCTATGCGTTCCCTAAAACATTGCTTGACAAAACACCATTTGGCTCAGCCAATATTTCATTGACCGGACGTAACCTTTGGTACAAAGCAGTGAACTTCCCTAAATCGCTCAACTTTGATCCTGAAACTTCATCATTGGGAGCTGGTAATGTTCAAAATTTGGGAGGAAGCTCAGATGGTTCTGGTAATGCCCAAGGTATTGACTTTGGTATAGTGCCTACCACTCGCCGTTACGGGGTGAACCTTAGGTTTACTTTCTAATTGTCTCCAAACGAATTGTGTCAATTTTTTAAAGAAGAAATTAACTTATTATGAAAAAATATATAATAAAATTAATGCTTCCATTGGCGATGGTGTTTATCGCCACGTCCTGTGGGAAAAGCTGGTTGGATGTCAATACTGATCCCAACAACCCAAAAGAGGCGACCTTAGGCTTGCTATTGCCTTCCGCTCAAGTAGCATGGGCTTTTAGGATGACCCGTGACATGAACAAGAACACCATGGTGTTTACCCAACAAGCATATGATCTTTCTGAGAGCCAGTACACTCAAAATGCGACTACCTATTCCAACGATTTTAATGGATTGATGTACGATGTATTGAAAGACAATGAGGAAATAATTAACCTCGGTACAGCTTCAGAGGCTTGGGAATTTGTTGGTGTAGCCAAAATCCAAAAAGCTTACATCTACATGATTATGGTTGACCTTTGGGGCGATTTGCCATTTTCTGAAGCGCTTCAAGGAGAGGTTTCTCTTACACCAAAATTCGACGATGATGCAGATGTTTACTCTCAGCTAATCGGGCTTATTGATGAAGGTATCGCAGATCTAGATAAAGATTCTTCAGTTCCATTGTCAGGTGATATTATTTACGGCAACGGCGTATCAAAATGGAAAAAAGCTGCAAATACGATCAAGCTTAGAATCTATCTTAACACACGCAAAGTTGATGCAGCTGCTTCTACGGCAGGTATAAATGCACTGATTTCAGCTGGAGGTTTAATAGACAGCAACGAAGATGATTTTGAATTCCAGTTTGGGACTTCACTATCTCCGTTGAACCGCCATCCGCTTTATCAGATAGAATATGCAGGTTCGGGCAACAAAGATGTATATATGAGCAACTATTTTATGTATAACCTGCTCAAAAGAAATGATCCTAGGGTATTGTACTATATCTATCGTCAAGGAACTGATGATGACCTTACTTTTGAGACCACGCCATGTTCGTCAAGAAGTGATTGTGTGTATGGCTTGCTAAGTACAACCGACTTAGGAGATGCGGGTGATGGGTATATCGGTAGGGATCATGGTGACCCATCTGGTTTGCCAGGTGATGATGAAATCAGAGCTACTTGGGGTGTTTATCCTATCGGAGGTTCATACGATGACGATGCTCGCTCAGAAAGGACGCAAGGCGACGGCGGTCAGGGTGAAGGCGTAATCACATACATGAGTAATGCTATGAGGGCATTTATGTTGGCCGAGGCTATATTGACATTGCCTGGCGTGAGCGCACCTAAAACTGCCAAAGAGTACATGGAAGAAGGGATGATGGCCTCGATGGAGAAAGTAGAAGATTTTAGTCTTTCGGCAGATGAAAATGCGGAGCCAATGGATGAAGATCAAGTGCAAGATTACATAGATGCTAGGTTGGCCGATTTTGATGATGAAGCTACCAACGAATTAAAACTTAATGTAGTAATTAAAGAAAAATACTATGCGCAGTTTGGTAATGGAATGGAAGTATTCACGGATTTGAGGAGGACAGGCTATCCAGCAGATTTGCCACGTAGTTTGGCTCCTGCGGCACCATTTCCTTTGAGGCTGCCTTATTCGGTAACGGAGCTTTCGGGCAATCCTAATGCGCCATCGCCTCCTCCAAGCCAAGATACCCCTATTTTCTGGGATAAATAAGTGGCTTTTGCAGGGCAAATACTTATAAGGGTTGCCCTGCTTATTCTCTCATTTCTATGACTAAATTAAAATAATCATGATAAAAATAGTTAGATATTCATTCCTTTCATTGCTGGCACTGTTGTTTGCCTTGAGCTCTTGTGAAGACGAAAGCACGCAGCGAATTCCAGATATCAACGCAAACGTAGGGGCGATTACTAAAATACAGCTGAACCCCGACAAAACCTTTTACAATGCATTCAATAACTTAGCTACTGAAGAAGTGGAGTTTGATATTGATGTGGATGGTTTTGATCTTACAGAAGTAGAAACTGTTGATGTTGAATTGATTTTTACTGAAAAAGATGGAACTACTGACCCAGAAGGAAACCCAGCTGACTTGACTTATCCTGCTGTATTCCTTAAAGCTGTAACTAGCTTTCCAAGTACAGTGAGTATTACTGGGCAGGAATGTGCAGATGCTTTGGACTTGGATTTAGCCGATTTTAAAGTAGGCGATGGTTTCAATGTTATGTTTCCTATTCATACCAAAGACGGAAGGAAGTTGCAGGTAGCTCTTAATTCAGACCTTTGCCAAGAGCCAGTTCAGCCATCTTTTGGTGGTTGTAATGTGCAGTGGTCAATATCATGTCCTTCTGACAAAGACAAGATAGAAGGTACTTATGTTGCTGTTACGAGTGGCACGTCTACTGATACTGATCCGCTTACTAAGCCTACTGCTGTTGATGTAACCAAAGAGGTGACTATCACTGAAGTTTCTCCTGGTGTTTATGAAGTATCAGATATCCTTACGGGAGTATATGAATATTGGTACGGAGATTCTTATGGCTATAGTGGTGATGTGGCTAGGACGTTTACCGATGTTTGTGGTGACCTTTCGTTCTCTTTTACCGAGCCTTATGGAACGGATCTGATAGGAACTGGGACAATCGATCTTGATAAAGGAGAGATCACTTGGTCGTGGTCAAACGGTTATGGCGATGAAGCTAGTGCCGTGCTCACCAAAAAATAAATAAGGCGTTGTTGATATAACAGATAGAGACCGCCTTTTTAGGTGGTCTCTTTTATTTTCAAAGCTATGAAAAAAGAACTTTCACTTTTTTTGATTGCAATAAGCTTGTGGTTTGATGCTTTCCCGCAGATCACCTCGGCAATTGAAACCATAGAGAACAAGATACTGACTCCTTCTGATATGATGATAGGAAGGAAACTGCCACCTCCCGAAACCAAGGGCGATTTTTTCTACGAAACGGAATGGCAAAGTGCTGTTATCCATCTTCGGAATGGTCAAGATATTAAGAACTATCCGGTGAGGTACGATTTGGAGAACAAGCTATTTGAAATAAAAGTAGATGAAAAAATAAAGATCCTTAAAGGAAATGCCGTAAAGAGTTATGAGTGGCTGCATTTCCAATATCAGCAAAGTGAAAGTTTTGTAAATGCAGAAGATTATGAGTTCGAGGGTACAAAACTATTAGGTTTCTACAAAGTGCTGGTTTCGGGAGATGTTAGTTTGCTGAGTATGAGGAAGACGAAGATAAAAAAGCCTACTTATGTAGAGGGCATAGATGTAGGGAGTAGGGATAACGAAATTCTCAAATACGATGAATTTTACGTTGCAAAAGAAGGGAAGGTATTTCAACTGACGAATAACAGGAAAAAAGATGGTGCCTTTTTGGAAGAGCTGACAGGGGAAAAAGAGCTTGACAAGTATATGAAACAAAACAAACTAGGTACAAAAAAGGAAAAAGACCTAGTTCAACTATTTGAATACCTCAATCGCTGAATTAGGTCTTGAACCATAAATTACTTCAATTCTTTGTCTGGTCTCAAAAGGGCGTATTTCCCAAGCTCTTCGCTCAGTAATTTGTTTAGCTCTTCCACTGTCTGTTTATAGGCAGGGTCATCGGCAAGGTTTGCCGAGGCAATATCTGAACCGTTGCTATGGTCGTAGAGTTCTAAGGCAACTACATCAGAGGGGTCTTCGTATTTTTGCCACCTCGTAAACCGGTAGTTTTTGTACCTCATGCTGTAGCCCATAAGCTCATTTTTTCTATCGTACCCAAGGTTTTTGCCTCTTGGGTATTGCGAAATTGCAACTTTGTTCACCTCCACCTCGGGGTTGTTGAGGATGGGCAGTAGGCTTTGCCCTTCTAGCTGGTTTGGCTTTTCAAGTCCTGCCAAATCGCACAGGGTCGGGTAGATATCTACAAATTCTGCCAATGATTGGGTCGATTGCCCTTTGGGGTTTCTAGGATCATAAATCATGAGGGGAACATGTGTGTCCAGCTCAAAGTTGGTGTGTTTGCACCAGCCTCCATATTCGCCAAGTTTCCACCCGTGGTCGCCCCAAAGTACAATGATCGTGTTCTCCTCCAAACCATTTGCTTCTAGCGCGTCCAATACTTTTCCAAGTTGGGCGTCTATCATGCTCACCGAAGCATAATATCCATGGATAAGATTTCTAGATGTTTCATCGTCCAGTGTGTCTTTTGCAGGAATTCCATGGTATTTTCTTAGCTCCCCAAACTGGTGCAGGGCAACTTCGGGCATTGCTTGGGGCACTTCTCTTTTCGGGATTTCAATTTCTGAAGGATCGTACAGGTCCCAATACTTCTTGGGGGCAACAAAAGGCAAGTGTGGCTTCACAAAGCCAAGTGCAAAAAAGAAGGTGGTGTCTTTCAGCTCTGCCAGTCGCTTTACGGCATAATCGGCAGAGATAGCATCTGACATGTTCTTTTCAGGAGCTAAACTCACATGGTAAGGCAGCTTTTTGCCATCAATGGAAGGGAAGTCCCTTTCAAGCCCCACAGTATCGTCTCGGTTTATTTTTTCGGGCAACCCTAGCTTTTTAGCAGGTTTCGACCAAGATGGGGCATCGTCACTATTTCCATGCCCTGTATGGTATATTTTTCCTACTCGCTCGGTGAGATATCCATTTTGCTTAAAATGTTGGGGTAAGGTGATCACATCGGGGTTTTTCTTGCGGAAGTAGGTATAAAGGTCGTAGATACCGAGGGCATCTGGCCTCATTCCTGTCATTAGGCTATTCCGAGAGGGCGCGCACACGGCTTGTTGGCAATAAGCTTGTTCAAATAAGGTGGACATATTCGCCAGCCTATCAAAATTAGGGGTTTTCATGTGAGTGCTGCCATAGCAGTTCAGTTCGGTGCGGAGGTCGTCCACCGCTATAAATAGCACATTAGGTTTTTGTTTCTCCTTTTGTGCAGAATACTGTTGCTTGCCTGCGCATTGGGAAAGTAAAAAGCAGATGAGGGTGAGTAACCTGTAGGTAGTTCTTTTCATTTTTAACTTGTGAAGTTTGAGAAAAAAGGTAGTATACCAGCGTTAAAGATAGTTTGGAAAAAGCATATGCGTCTACTTCTTTCCAAGTATTTCTACCCCTATATTGCAGGATAGACATTTTTTTTGTTCGCAAAAGGAGCGGTACAGCCCCAAAAGGGCTTGGGAATCGTAAGCAGATTTTATTTCAATGCCTAGTGCTTTCCATTCTCTGGTGATCTTGTTGTTTTCTGGTTTTAATCTTTCCAAAAACTCCACGGCTCTTTCGTGATACTGGGCTTGGTCTTTGAAAGCAGCATAGGCTTCCAGCACGGGAATGACCGTGTTGATGATCAGAATATCCCTGCTGCCTTTTCCCAGTTTGGCAAATGACTTTTGGCCCTTCTTACCAAAATTATAATGGGTTTTCCAATAGGCGGAAGCTTCTGCTTCAAAGGCTTTTTCCAGCTTGCCCAGTCCTCCAGAGAAAATCAACCGCGAACAGATCGAGATTTCCTTTTGGAGCAGTGCGGCAAATTGTGCCAGCCGGAGAGTAGGGGAGTTGGCAGGACGAAGCCTAGCGAATTTCCACTCCACTTTGTCTATTTTTTTTGAGCCTAGCCTATATTTATGCGCTAAGAAACGATATTCTTTTTGCAGAGCTTGCTGGTATTCATCTGTGGGTTCAGTATCCAAAAATCCCGCCTGCCCGAACACCAGAGCTTCCATTTGGGCGAGGCTGTCAGCGTGTTTTCTTAGGATTTTGAGGGGAAGGGCTTTTGCCAAATGTAAAAATGCTTGGTTGTTTACTTTGAAACCAAAGTTCTGGGCTAAAAGCTGATAGGCACTTTCTTCCCAGTTCTGCTCATTTTCGCTGAGCAATTGGAATACAAAAGCTGATTTTTCTTCTAACCTTGAGGCAAAGGCTTTGTCGTACATAGCCAAGCGGCTAATGGGCTTTACCTCTTTCAGCCTATCGCTACATAATATGGTGTCGGCTTGGTTTATCAAATACTCATAGCGGTACAAAAGAGTGGGGTCGGTAAGTTTTTCGAGGGAGAGGGTTGGGATGGGAGTGCCATCCTCCCGAATTGCTTCGGCATTATTTTTCCAAACTACATGGAGGATTACATTATTGTAAGCCGGGTCTTGCTCATGACGGTGGGCTTTCCAGTCCGAAGAGCTGAGGTGGATTTCTACATGCCCGGCCCATTCTACTTCTCCAATGATAATTTTAGCTTCTTTGAAATCTGGTCCAGCATCACTGTTTTTAAACCCTGGTTTCAAAATGTTGAGCTTTTCTCCTGAGTCGAGTTTCAAACCTCCTTTCTCAAAGTATTGGAATTGCCATATATAATGTAAAAAATCCTCTTTCATAAAGACAAGTTTTGGATGGTAAGTATTCAGAAATACCAATTTACGGTATGTTGTTGAAAAAATCTAAAAAATAAGTCTTTGATTATCAGAGGGTAAAAAATATTCTTGTTTTATTTTTTATACAACTATTGAATATAAGCAAAAGCTACTTATATTTGCACTCCCAAAGCGCGGATGTGGCGGAATTGGTAGACGCACTAGACTTAGGATCTAGCGCCGCTAAGGCGTGGGGGTTCGACTCCCTCCATCCGCACCAAGTACAAACAAAATTCTCAACCGCTACCAGGTTGAGAATTTTTTGTATAAAAGCTTTGCTACTTTAATGCACTTGCAAAATGTTAGTGTTTTTTCATTGTTCATTTCAAAATTATTTTCGCCTTGAAAGTACAAATAGATAAAAAAGAGAAGAACTCTGGTGAATTGCTTCTTACCATCAATGAAGAGGATTACTTGCCCGAGTTTAACAAGACCCTCAAGGAACATAGCAAAAAGGTTCAGATGAAAGGTTTCCGTCCTGGAAAAGTACCTTTCGGTCTTGTGAAGAAAATGTATGGTACTCAAGTGAAGATTGATGTGGTACAAGAGACCCTTCAAAGCTCACTTTCTAAGGCTATTGAAGAAAATGATTTGAAATTGGTTTTCTTCCCTAAAATGGTTTCTCAGCCATTGGAGCAAGAGCAGATAGTGAACGGAACTGAGTTTGATTTCAAATTCAACCTTTTCTTCGAACCTGAATTTGAATTGACTTTGGACGAAAGTTTCAAAGTTAAAGGCTTTGGTTTGGAGATCACAGATGCAGATGTTGAAAAAACCATCGCTGACGTGAAAAAGAATTACCCTAACATGAGTGAGGGTGAGGCTATTGAAGAAGGTGACTTTGTGAAAGTACAGGTTGACGAAGTAGAAGGCGATTTCTCTAAAGAAACATTGTTGCCACTCAACCAAGTTGCAGAAGATGCTAAAGCTGGTTTCTTAGGCTTGAAGAAAGAAGAGGTTTACAAATTTGATTTGAGAACAGCTTTCCCTGAAGACAAAACTGTTAAGCTTTTGTTGGGTGTGGAAGAAGAGGAAGCAGCTGCGCTTAAAGGAGAATTCGAAATTAAGGTTTTGGAAATCTCTAGAAGCAAAGACGCTGAAATGGATAAAGAGTTTTTCCAGAAAGTACTTGGTCCAGAGACTAAAGTAGAGACTGAGGAAGAGTTCAAAGCTGAGATCAAAGATATCTTGGAGAAAAACAACGGCAACGGTATTAAGTGGTTGAACAACGATGCCATCAAAGACGAGATCATGGCTAAAATTGATTTCGAAATGCCTGATGAGTTGTTGAAGGATTATTATAAAGATAGTGCGGGTGAGAAGTTTACTGAAGAGAAAATGGTAGAGGAGTGGGACGACTTCTTGGCTGGTGTAAAATGGCAAACCATTACTCAGAAACTATCTCGTGATTTTGAGGTGAAAGTGGAGCAAATGGAAGTGGTTCAATATGCTCAGTCTGAAATCCAAAGCCAATTTGCCAACTACGGCATGCCTTTGAGCCAAGAGCAGTTGCAGCAATACACGCAGAGCTACTTATTTGGTGACAACGGTGCTGTTTTCAGACAAAAAGAGTCTGATTTGCTAGTGGGCAAGTTGCTAGAGCAAATCACTGAAAAAGTAACGATAGAGCCTGAAACTTTAACGCTAGAGAAACTCAACGAGATCATAGCTGAGAAGAACAAAGAGGCTGAGGAAAAGATGAAAAAGGAATCTGAAGCAGCAGAGGCGGCGGCAGAAACTGAAGAAGCAAGCGAAGAAAACGCTGCTGAATAAGCAAAGCCGGAGAGATGAGTTGCTTGCTCTCCTTGTATATATAGATCGAAGGGTCACGCTTAGCGTGACCTTTTTTTGTCTGCAAATATCCTTTTCTCAGGAATAAAGGCTTCTATTTCTTTTGAATGGGTACAGTGTAAGTCCCCGTCCCTCCTAAACCTTCATAAGTTAAGCAATACTTATCTTGTGAACCTGAGCAGAGCGTCAGGCTATCTTTATACTTAGTGAGAACTTCAGTTTCATATTTTAAGATCATTGATTTATCAGCTATATTTCTTTTACTAAATAATATTTCACCCAACACTGTTAAGTCTTCTTTCTTATCGTAGGCTTCCATTAAATATTTAACTCCAATTGGAGAGAAGAAATCATATTGAACTTTGTTTAATGATGCCAAGAAAATCAGGGCATTTGGGTCTTGGTTATATTTGTCATAAAATAATTGTGAGTATTGGGTAAAGGATGTAGTGTCGTTACTAGCTGATAGTTGTCTCAAGTACTCTTTAAATCCGTTAATATTGCCACTATCTTTTTCAAAGATCCTTTTTCCAGCTTGAAATGCTAACGAATTGTACTTTGAGTGCTCTGGAGTATGTACTTCAAATTGTTGGGCTAAGTGTGCGTAGACATTTAATGAGTCTTTTGACGTTAGGTTCGGTTCCTCAAGTATTGAAGCTAATATGTTTATGATTAAACCTTTATTGTTTTCATTTGAAAAATTGGACAACCTGAATTTTAAATCTCTTACAGAGGATTTATCATTGATTTCTTTAAAAGCAAAGTAATAGAGTATTTGGGTTTGCAGTTCGAAAGGGAGCATCTTATCTAGTAGTAGAGGCAATTCTTGTTGTATGTTTTGAACAGATATTTCGTAGTCTTTAAAAGACAACAAAAGAGGAGGGAGTGTATGTGTGTCATCATGAGAAACTGAGCAATAATATAGCTTTGTCTTTTCTTTCTCTTTCACTCCAATAACATTAAAGGTTGAAAATACTTCAGAAGAGCCTCTCATTGTAACAGGGTCAGTAGAGTAGAGTATTTCAATATTTTTATCCGAAAAGGCTTTTTGGGCATTTTCAAAGGCATTAAAGTGAGAGGGGAGTTCATGTTCTATGATATCAGGGGTTGCCCCTAGTTTTTTGAAATAGCTTGTGAGAAGCTTTGAATAAGAGTTGAAGTCTCTTTTTTTGAGCCATTGAGGGTTGTGGTCTGATGTAAAGCATGAAGAACAAAAAATGCATATAACTCCAATTAGGATAATAGATATTTTTTTTAAACTATTCATAGTCCATTATTTTTTTGAAACGCAAGGTTTTGATACGAAAGTAGTGTACAATAGTAAAACTCCAAATTTTTTAATATTGCTGTTAGGTACTGTTTAGATGAAAAATGAGGCTTTATCAAAGAGTATAATTCAATTACAAAAAAAATCCCCCACACTTTTTACAGCGCAGGGGATTTGAATATTTTCAGAATTATAAAACCTATCTAGGGTATAATTTTTCCCTTATTTTGATAGCTCTCATTGCTTGTGTACCGTCATCGTCTGGGTAAGTAAGCTGAAGCTGTCTTGGCTCGCCACCTTTCACACCATAAATTCTTTCGCTGTCTAAATTCACACCTTCATTAGGAGCGTTGTTGTGTTGCCCAAAGCATGAGCTAAGTAAGATGGGTAATGCTAGAATTAAAGCTGTTTTTATGATATTATTTTTCATAGGTCTCTTTTGGAGTTATTTATACTGTTGACAAAAATAGATAAACGAACAGACTTACGCAATAAGATATAATCCGAAACTCGAAACCTTTTTCAATTCAGCTTCCTGATTTTGAAAACCACTTGGTGTTTGCTAGTGCTAAACTTTCCGATGTACAGCCCATTTTGGAGATTTTTAATCTGAAAACTACTTTGAAAGTTTTCCCATTCATTGTTCATTTCCACTACTACTTTCCCACTCAGGCCAAAAAGTGTTAGGCGTACGTGCTCTTCGGGCAAAAACTTATCAGAATACAAGGTAAACTTATTGGAGAAAGGGTTGGGGTAAAGCCCAAATTGCACACCTTCAAAATATGCTTCGTCTAGCAAGTTATAATTGTTGAGAAAATATTCAAATGAAGGGATTCCATACCCATAGATATTATCTGGTCTATCATAATCTGAAGCAGATTTTCGGATAAGTTCGAGAAGCTCTGCATTGCTTAGCTGGGGCAAGGCTTGCCAAATTCCAGCGACCAATCCAGTGACCAAAGGGGCAGAATAAGAAGTGCCATTTGCAGTGGAAACGCTGCCATTGCTTCTCGATACTACCGTTCCGTTCCCAAGTGCAACAACGTCGGGTTTTATCCTGCCATCGGCAGATGGACCTTGGGAGCTAAAAGGGCTAATGAGACCATCGAACCTGATGGATCCAACAGCCAACACGCTGGGTGAATCTGCAGGGGCGCCTATGGAAGGCAGGTCCCCGTTTTGCCCTTCGTTTCCTACGCTTGCTACAATGAACATCCCTTTGCTAAACGCCCAATTTGCTGCTTGGGTCACAAGTGTGGTTTTCCCATCCATTTGAGATTGCTCGTAACTGTCAATTGGGCTGGCAAAATCACTATAGCTTACAGATGAGTTTATAATATCTACACCAGCGCTGTCAGCATATTCGGCTGCTACCAGCCAGCAAAACTCCTCTAAACGCTCTTCGGTGGAAGAGTTTTCGGTGCGAAGAAGGTGGTAGTTAGCATTATAAGCTGAACCAATAAGCTGGTTGGGAAACTGTGACGCTAAAGTAGATAACACAAGCGTGCCATGGTCTGAATGAGCAAAAATCTCATGATCCCTCCCAACAAAATCATAGACAGAAAGGATGTTAAGGTGCTGGAAAGCTGGAATAGTATCAGCTCCCATAAATCCCCCATCGAATACGGCAATGTCAATGCCTTCTCCGCGAAACCCTACCGTGTGCATCAGGTCGATATCCAATATGCTCAGCTGACGAAAGGATCTTCCATAGTCAGTTGCTGGGACAAATTCTTCATCATCAGATTGCGGGCTGAGCGTGCCAGAAGATAAATTGGTGATAGTGACAAAAGGTAGGGCTAATATATCAGCCAGTGCGGATTGCTCTGATTTAATTACAGCCGCATTTAACCATTTGCTTGTATACAGTATTTCAGCTCCCTGTCTTTTTAGGCCGTCAATGTAGGAGGAATTTACGGGCAAATCACTTTCGTCTATTTCAATGCCTTGTTTAGCTCTTCGCTGCAAAGCTTTTTCCGAAAGGAATTCATTGGGTTGGGTAATAGAAAAGGGAGAGCTAAGCTTATCGGTAAACGAAATCAAGTACGTGCCTTTTTGCGCTGCCAAAAGGGTAGGGGCAATCAACATAATCAGGAGCAAAATGCCTCTCATCTGTTTATATATTCCTACTGAATTTTTGACTTCGTCTAACCTCATTTCTAATTTTTCTATAAATGTAATTGTGCTATTTGACTTGGTTCTTTAGAAGAGGCAAGGGAAATTGGGAATTGGTTGGTAGCAGAGTGTGAAGAATATAATATTTGTACATAATTCTTCATTCAAAATTACAAAAAAAGCCACGCTCTTGCGTGGCTTTGTGTTTAGTCAATGGTACTTTATTGGTATTTCTTTGATGTCTTTATGTCGCTTTTTTCGACAAGTTAGTTTGCTGGTTTGCTTTCACAAGGAAGTAAATACAATTCAAAAACGATACCTAAACGGGTTTAGTATGGGGTAAGTTGTTGAATATAAGTATAGTACTCTTTGTTTATTCGTTTCTTAGGGAATCTACCGGTTTTGCCAAGGCTGCTTTTAAAGTTTGGGCACTCACAGCCACTAAGGCAACGAGGCATAGAAGCAAGCCTGGTAAGGCAAAGTGCCACCAACCTAATTCTATTTTGTTGGCAAAATTCCCCAGCCAGCTATCTATTGCCCAATAGGAAATTGGTGCTACAAGTACGAATGCTAGCAACAATAGCCTCGCATAGCCTTTGGATAATAGCACCAAAATATTAGAAACAGTAGCGCCAAGAACTTTTCGGATACCTATAGATTTTGTCTTTTGCTCGGCAGTGTACATTGCCAATCCGGCTAGTCCAAGGCAGGCAATAACGATGGAAATGACAGAGAAGGTATCGAGTAATTTTGAAAATCCTCTTTCTTGGCGGAGAGCTTGGTCAATAGCCTCGTTGCAGAAAAAATATTCAAAGGGGATTCCTGTTTCTCTTACTTGCCATGCTTTTTTTATACTTTCCAGTGTTTCTTGGATATTGCTTGGAGAAACTTTTACCGAAAGGAAGTTGACTCCTATAGCAGGCTTTTCTTCAAAGTACGGCCTGATCATCAATGGGGTAATATCAAACTTGACAGATTCGTGGTTGAAATTTTTTACAATGCCTGCTATTTCTACTTCTCTTTCGTCGTCTAGGGCTATGATTTTTTGACCAATTGGATTTTCGTATCCTAAAGATTTAACCGCTGTTTCATTGATCAATACCTTTGGGGTTTGGCTTTGCTTATCTAGCTCATTAAATGCTTGCCCCTCTATTACCTTTATATTGTAGGTTTCAAGGTATTCAGGTTCTACTTCAATGATGGAAAGAAGTAAATCATCTTCTTGTGCAGTCATCTTTCTGATGATCTCCCCACGCCCTCCATTGGAGGGGTAAGAAGAAGAAAAACCAGCAGACTTCACCCCTGACATTGATTTTAATGTTTCTTTAAAACTATCTCTATTAATACCCAAATGCTCCATATTCCTGATCACGAGGGTGTTGTCGGTATCAATGCCAATATCCATGGTACGCATGTGGTGGATTTGTCTATTGACCGAGAAGGTCAAAATGATCAGTCCAAAAGAGATCATGAATTGCATCACCACTAATGTATTTCTGAAAACGCTTTTTTGCTTGGCAGTTTGCCCTCCTTTAAGAACTCTCAGTGGTTTGAAACTAGAGAGGTAAACTGCGGGGTAAATCCCAGAAATAGTACCCAAAAGCAATGCTATTGCTACGGCCAATGCGAACATCCAAGGATTATCAATAAGCCTCATATCCCAGCGGATATCGAGATTGTCAGCTAGATAATTTCCCAAGAATTCGCTCATGAAAAATACGATGATCGTAGATAAAAAACAGTAAACCACCGCTTCTGCCAAGAACTGCCCTATAAGACTTGCCCTGCTTGAGCCCATCACTTTACGAATACCTACTTCCATAGAGCGCTTCATCGATTTGGCTGTAGATAAATTGACATAGTTGATGCCTGCTAGTAGTAAAATAAATATACCTACCAGCATAAATATATTCAGATAGGTTTCATTGCCAATAGGACCTAAATTGTTTTGCGAGCTATAATATACGTCTTCTAAAGGCTCAAGTGAGAAGCCAATTTTGTTGCCTTGTTCAAAGAAACTTTCAACCGTACCGCTGGTGAGTCGCTTAATGGTATTACCCGCATGCGTCATTACCATTTCGGGGAATTTGGCTTCTAATGCAGCTGGGTCGGCTCCTTTTGTGAGTTTTGCATAGGTAACCAAGTTGCACCAAATCCAGCTCCACTCAAAGAAACCCAAAGTTTCATCCCCCTGGTTGGAAATGAGCATGCTGTATTGGATGTGGCTGTTGGCAGGAGGGTCTTCCAATACACCCGTAACCTTATGGGGCACGTCTTCAATGTCTATTAATTGGTTTAAAGGCTTTTCATTCCTAAAATATTTTTTTGCATAGCTCTCTGTCAACACTACCGTATTGGGTTGGGTAAGAAGTGTTTGTTTATTCCCTTCTAATACCTCGAAATTGAAGATATCCAAAAAGGCACTATCAGCCCCCATTGCATGCTCTTCCTTAAATACTTCCTCATCAATTTTGACTATCCGTTGATGAAAAGGTCGTACTCTAGTCAGTTTTTCTACCTCAGGGAAAATATCTCGGATGGTGGTGCCTACGCCCGGAGGTGTTTGAGGGAACTCTTCATCGAAGTCGTTCCACTTGAGTTGGGTGCGCAAGCGAAAAATTTGTGATTTTTCCTTATGAAAATTATCAACTGATTTTTCGTGCTTCACGAATAGGGCAATATAGAGAAAAGCGGATATGCCTAGCGCCAAGCCAAAGAGGTTGATCGCCGTAAAAGACTTATCCCTCGACATGTTTCTGTAGATGATTTTGAGGAAGTTGAGCAGCATAATTTCGATGGGTTTGGAAAGCTAAAATCCAAAGAAGATGCCAGTTGTGTAAGGAGTTGATTAAGAGTGTGTTTGCTTGAGTAGAGAAGGGAGTTGCCAAATTTGAATTGTTCTCAGGGGCACACAAGTGTCCGATTGTGGGAAAGAGTATTGGTGAGGGAAAAAGTCTTTTATTGGGAAAAATTGATGTAATGTTTAGAGGGAAATGAGAAAAATGAAAAATAAAAAAAACACCACAAGGTTGTTTTACTACGTAACGCCTTGTGGTGTTCAATTGGATTTATGTGGAGCGAGCTACCCCTTTTTTGGGTTTTCTTACTCAGAAATAAGCCCTAATATATTCGAGTCAAGTACTTTGTCTGACAATAACCTTATATCTTCCACTTGCTCGGATACTAAATCGTAGCATACCTCGCATATTTCCCCTTTAAATTCGAAAAAGGCTATTCTATAGGTCTCATTTTGGCTTGCAGACATGAGTTTTGCCTTAGGGAAAAGGAGGGATTTTCTTGTTTCTAATGGAAGTTGGTTAAAGTTGATAGCTCTCATAGTATTAAGATTTCTTCGTTTTGACTAAGGTCTTAATACTTATTGAGATTTTTTTCTCGAATTCTCGGATAAGTCACGCATGTAAACTTTAAGCGGGAATAGGTGAAAAAAACTGGCTACCCTTTCTCAAGTTTTACCAAGAAATGGTCTTGATCATTTTCGAATACAAAATCCGCTTTCCAGCCTGCATCGGTAGCTAGTTTAAGGAGCATCACTTTATCGAGATACAACCAGTCGAACCATTCGCCTTCTATGCTTTCCGTTGGGGTTGTGTAGTAATACTGATAGGAAACTTCTCCGAAATAACGGTCTTTAGGTTTGGGCAATCCATCTTCGTACAAGTAGGAAATATCGCTACTGTCAAATATGACTTGTCCATCAGGCAAAAGTAGTTCGTCGAACTTGCTCAATAGCTTAATGAAGCCATCGGTATCGCCTGCCAATCCTACTCCGTTCATCAAAAGTAAAATGCTATCAAATTTCCCCTTTGAATAACTAAAAATATCACCTTGTTCCACATGCTCTATGTTACGTTCATGCATTAACTTTACACAGTTAGGTGATATTTCCAAGGGAATGGTTTCTTTACCCCATTCTTGCAAAAGCAGCGAGTGGTCACCAGTACCTGCCCCTACGTCAAGCACCTTGCCTTTACAAAGTTGCAATGCATGAACTTCTATTTCTGGAAAGTCGTCAAAATCTCTAAAAAAAACTTCTGGAGGCATTTCCTCCACTTCATCGTAAGAAGTTTTTATCATCAGCTCACCGCCTGTTTTCCCTTTATAATAATCGTAAAGTGCCTTGCCGTGCACGTCAGGGTGCTTTTCTGCCATTTCTACTTTTTTGATGTAAAGATAGGGTGAATTCTTTTTTAAAACACAAATTGTCGTTTGTCCGAACTTTATGGTTATTGGGAGGGATGAAATTACCAGTTGGCGAAATATTTCTTATAGAAATTGCGCATCTCATTTTAGCTATTAACTTTGCCTTCGAATACCTACTCCTTACCGACCTTACTTGCTGCGGTGTACTCGCTTTAGCAACAGATTATTTACATCCAAGACACAAAGATTCCATAATAAGTCAGAGGGATCAAACTACCTTTTTATAAAAAAATACCTATCCTCAATTGAGAGAATAGTGAAATTTTTATAACATGTTAGGTTTTGAGACTGATGGCGCTTAAATGTTTATTTCTTCTTTTTCAGGTTAAGAAGGATAAGCGGTTACACAACAACTATCCTTTCAAACAAAGGACAACGACAAACAACAACCACAATTAACTTTGCCCGCCTATTAATTAGGCGGGCTTTTTTGTTTCTGTGTGAACCGTCAGTTTTATTCTTCCATTCCTTCAACTTCTTTCTTGAATTTATACATTTGAAACAAATAGTGTATTGACTCAGCAATAGATGGGATTGAAATTGAATAAAAAGGTAGGGGTTTTAATTTTTATGGCGGCTTTCGTTGGCTGGTTTTTTTGCTTGCCTAGCCAGCTATTTGACGATCCGTATGCCACTATTTTGCTCGATAAAGATGATAACTTATTGGGCGCTATGATAGCCGAGGATGGACAATGGCGTTTTCCCGCTTCAGATTCTACCCCGCACAAGTTCTCGGAAGCCATCCGCTATTTTGAAGACCAATATTTTTACCAACATCCCGGTTTTAATCCTGTTTCTTTTTTCAAGGCCATGGTGCAAAACGTGAAAAAAGGGCATGTAGTAAGAGGGGGAAGTACCATCACTATGCAAGTCATTCGCCTTTCCCGCAAAGGGCAGCCGAGGACATTTTTTGAAAAGTTCATTGAATTGGGGATGGCAACGAGATTGGAATTGAAGTATTCCAAAAAAGAGATTTTGGGATTGTATGCCAGCCACGCTCCTTTTGGAGGAAATATCGTAGGTTTGGAGGCTGCCGCATGGAGGTATTACGGCAGAAAACCTTCCGAGCTTTCATGGGCCGAAGCAGCTCTTCTGGCAGTTTTGCCCAACCGACCGGGCTTGATTTTCCCGGGAAGGAATCAAGAAACGCTACATAAAAAAAGGGATAGGCTCTTGAAAAAGCTTTTCGAGGAAAAAGTATTGGACTCGTTGGGTTATCAGCTTGCCCTGTCAGAGCCTTTGCCCGGGACGCCTTTTCCTTTGCCCCAACTTGCCCCGCACTTGCTCACTCGCTGTATCAATTCAGGCTTGAAAGGGCAAAAAATCCACACGACTATAGGTGTGGAGAAGCAAAGAGAAGTGAATGAGATAGTGAAAAGGTATTATGGTTTTTTGAAAAACAATGGCGTTCACAACATGGCAATTCTTGTAATGGATGTGGACAAGGGAAATACCTTGGCGTATGTGGGGAATACCCAGATTGAGG
The DNA here is from genome assembly GCA_034044135.1 of Flammeovirgaceae bacterium SG7u.111. Taxonomy (NCBI): domain Bacteria; kingdom Pseudomonadati; phylum Bacteroidota; class Cytophagia; order Cytophagales; family Flammeovirgaceae; species Flammeovirgaceae bacterium SG7u.111. Next base: position 2,126,898 of record CP139021.1, read on the forward strand.
GCAATGATGGACATGGCGATGATGTGGATGTAATTACTGCTCCTCGGAGTAGCGGAAGTATCCTAAAGCCTTTGCTTTATGGTCTGATGCTGAAAGAAGGGGAGATTCTACCTAATACGCTTGTGCCTGATGTACCTACTTTTATCGCTGGTTTTGCCCCGCAAAATTTCAGTAAAACGTACGATGGCGCAATCTCTGCTAAAGTAGCCTTGGCTCGCTCGCTCAATATTCCCCATGTACACATGCTCAGGGATTACAGCATAGAAAAACTGCATTTTAACCTCCAGAAAATGGGGATGACCACACTCCATCATCATGCCGAGCATTACGGTCTTTCGCTCATTTTAGGCGGAGCAGAAACCACGCTTTGGGATATTTCGGGGATTTATTCGAGCATGGCTCGTATCCTTAAAAATTTTCATGAAAACAGTCCTTATCATTATAGACCAAATGAATGGCGAAAGCCACGCTTCTTGAAAAAAGAAAAAGTAGAAAAGCCTTCGGAAACCGTACCTGATGCCCTGCTCGATGCATCTTCTATTTGGTATGCTTTTGAAGCGATGCAAGATGTGTATCGGCCTGGGCGGGAAGAGTCTTGGGAACTGTATGAAACCTCCCGAAGGGTGGCATGGAAAACAGGGACGAGTTTTGGCCACCGCGATGCGTGGGCAATTGGGGTCACGCCTGATTATTTAGTAGGGGTTTGGGTGGGGAATGCCGATGGCGAAGGTCGACCAGGCTTAACGGGAGTTACCGCCGCTGCCCCCGTGCTTTTCGATGTGTTTGGAACGTTGCCACCTACCGAGTGGTTTGAGCCGCCGTACGATGAAATGACTACCACCAGCATTTGCCGGCAAAGTGGGCACAAAGCCTCTGAAATTTGCCCTGTAGTAGATGAGATGGATATTCCTTTTGCAGGTTTGAGCACGGAAGTCTGTCCGTACCACCAGTTAGTTCACCTTGATGCAAGTGGGCAGTTTCGGGTCAATAGCGATTGTGAAGAAGTGGCGAATATGAAGCACGAACCGTTCTTTTTACTTCCGCCCATGCAGGCTTGGTATTACCGTACCAAGCACGCTACTTATCGACGATTACCTCCCATTCGCAGCGATTGCCTGAACAGTAGCGCAACTGTGGCAAAGCAAGTGATGCATGTGGTGTACCCGATTGAAGGAGGGAAAATTGTGATTCCAAGGTTGCTGGATGGGGAGAAAGGAGAGGCGGTGTTCCAAGTAGCACACATCAAGCCCGATTCACAAGTCTATTGGCATTTGGATGGGCAGTACATTGGGCAGACGCAAGGTAACCATGAGCTAAATGTGCAGCCTTCGGTGGGCAGGCATCATCTGGTTGTGGTGGACGAAAATGGGGAAAGTGTGGGACGAGATTTTGAGGTGCAAGGGGAGTAATTTGGTTAAAAAAAGAGCCCCCCACTTTTTTTGAAGAAATGGGGGCTGAAGATCTGACAAATAATATTGCTTCTTAAACCGTTTCTCCAATGAGTGTAGCTGGCGTACAGTCGGTGATTTTTACGTTCACGTATTCACCTGGTTTGTAGTTTTTCCTTGGGAATACCACCACTTTGTTTGCCGAGTTCCTTCCCCTCAATTGATCTTTGGAACGCTTCGAGTGCCCCTCGATGAGTACTCGCTGCACTTTGCCAATGTCCATTTTGTTGCGAATGTGACCGGTTTCCTGCTGCTTATCTATAATTTCTTGCAAACGTCGTTTTTTGACTGCCAAAGGAATATCGTCCTCAAACTTTTTAGCTGCCAGCGTGCCAGGTCGTTCAGAGTAATAGTACATATAACTAAAATCGAACTTTACATAGTCCATTAGGCTGAGCGAATCTTGGTGCTCTTCTTCTGTTTCTGTGCAAAAGCCAGTAATCCAGTCAGAAGAAATTCCGCAATCCTCACCAAGGATTCGGCGAATGGCATCCACTCGCTCTAAGTACCATTCACGCGAGTAAGTTCGGTTCATGATCTCTAACACGCGACTGTTTCCGCTCTGTGCAGGCAGGTGGATAGAGTTACAAATATTGTCATATTTATTCATGGTGTGCAGTACCTCATCAGTGATGTCTTTAGGGTGTGAAGTAGAGAAGCGAACCCTCAATTCGGGACCGACCTTGGCAACCATTTCGAGGAGGTTGGCAAAATTCACCGTTTCTATTTCCTCCCCTTTCTTAAGCATTTTCTCAATTTGTCCTTTGCTTTTTAGATCGTCGTGAGAAGACCAAAGATACGAATCCACGTTTTGCCCGAGCAAGGTTACTTCTTTGTAGCCTTTCTTGTACAAGTCTTGTGCTTCAGCTAAAATAGAATGTGGATCGCGGCTACGCTCACGGCCACGGGTGAACGGAACTACGCAGAAAGAACACATATTATCGCAGCCCCTCATAATGGAGATGAAAGCGGTAATACCGTTGGAATTGAGCCTGACGGGAGTTATTTCTGCATACGTCTCTTCCTTTGAAAGGAATACGTTCACGCCTTTTTGCCCATCATCCACTTCCGAAACGAGTTTGGGAAGGTCGCGGTAAGCATCGGGCCCAGCAACGATATCTACTATTTTTTCTTCTTCTAGCAATTGCGTTTTCAAGCGCTCGGCCATGCAGCCCAATACACCAATGGTGAGGTCGGGGTTGCGTTTTTTCATTTTGTTGAAATCGGTCAGCCTTTTCCTTACGGTTTGCTCCGCCTTCTCACGGATGGAGCAGGTGTTGAGGAAAATCAAGTCCGCTTCTTTGAAATTGGAGGTTGTCCCAAATCCATTTTCCGACATAATGGAAGCGACTATCTCGCTATCCGAGAAGTTCATTTGGCAGCCGTAACTCTCAATATACAATTTCCGCTGCCCAGGTTTGTTATCGTCTTTCGACACATTTACCACCTCACAAGCCTCTTGGCTTTTGCCGTCTAGAATTCCAATATCTTTAATCAACTCACCCATGCTGGTGTTTTTTTAATCTTGATTTGTTTGAACTTGCAAAAATAGGGTTTTAGCTGAAGAAAAAAACAGCATTGGTGGGGTTTCTTGGCTGATTTTTTGGAAGTTGGAACGAGCACAGCCGCGAATTAGGGGAAGAGGGCAACGGAGGGGCCGAAATGGCGGTGACCCGACGGCACGGGGTGGGCAGAAGCGTTGGCTTTTCTGTGTAGTGGGGAAGCAAGTTGGTTCAAGTAGATTTTGAATAAAAAAAATGCCCACTCTCGAAACATCAAGAGTGGGCTAGGATTTAATTTGATTGGTATAATACCGCTTGGGTTTTTGCTAAATCCCCTTGCCTAAGCCATAGTACATCTGGTTCCAGTTAAGCTCGTTTTTGAAATTGTGAAGCCTTGTCTCACTGTCTATGGTCACATATTCCAAACCGGCCATTTCGGCGTAGTCTTCCAAATATTCGGCGGTGATGGCTTGGCTGAAAACGGTGTGGTGTGCTCCTCCAGCCAAAATCCAAGCCGAAGCTGCTACTTTCAAGTTCGGCTGGGGAATCCATAATGCACGTGCTACAGGAAGGTTTGGCAAGTCTTGCTCTGGCTCTACCACATCTACTGTGTTTACCAATACCCTGAACCTATTGCCCATATCAATGATGGACGCATTGATAGCTGCGCCTGCTGGGGCATCGAATACGAGCCTTACGGGGTCGGCTTTGCCGCCTATAGAAAGTGGATGGACTTCGCACTTTGGCTTGCTTGAGGCGATAGATTCGCAGATTTCGAGCATGTGTGCGCCAAGTACTTTCTGGCCGCCTGGGTGGAAGTGGTAGGTGTAGTCTTCCATGAACGAATCGCCACCGGGCAAACCGACCGCCATGACTTTCATTGCTCTAACCAAAGCCGCAGTTTTCCAGTCACCTTCGCCACCGAAGCCAAAGCCTTGCGCCATTAACCTTTGAACAGCGATACCTGGAAGCTGGTCCATTCCGTAAAGGTTTTCGAATGTATCGGTGAAACCTTTGAAGCCACCATCTATCAAAAATTTCTTGAGGCCTAGCTCTATTTTAGCTGCATTGTATAATGATCCTCTTTGAGAGCCGCCTTTTTTGAGGCTGTTGGCCATTATGTACGATTCCTCATATATGCCCATCAGTTCTTCTACCTCAGCATCTGGAATAGCGTCGATAACTTTAGTTACATCGCCTACGCCATAGCCGTTCACACAGTAGCCTAATTTGATTTGAGCCTCTACTTTGTCGCCTTCTGTTACAGCAACTTCACGCATGTTGTCGCCTATGCGGGCGAATTTTGCTCCTTGCTGATCAGCCCAAGCTGAAGCGACCCTTGTCCAAACAGCAATTCTTTCTATTGTTTCTGGGTCTTGCCAGTGCCCTACCACCACCTTGCGGTTGATACGCATTCTTGAACCGATGAAGCCAAATTCTCTGCCTCCATGAGCAGATTGGTTGAGGTTCATGAAGTCCATGTCAATTGCGCCCCAAGGAATATCTCTGTTGAATTGGGTGTGAAGGTGCATGAAGGGCTTTTGCAAGACTTTCAACCCGTTGATCCACATTTTAGCAGGGGAGAAAGTATGCATCCAAGTGACCAAGCCGATGCAATTTGGGGCGTTGTTTGCTTCAAGGCAAAGTTTTGTGATCACGTCGGGGGTGGTGAGGACAGGCTTAAATACCACTTTGACAGGGATTGTGCTTTGGTCGTTGAGGTAAGTTGCTATTTCTTTCGAATGTGTGTCAACTTGCTTTAAGGTTTCTTCGCCATAGAGGTGCTGGCTGCCAGTTACAAACCAAACCTCGTAGTTACTTAAATTGATCATTTCCTATTTTTTATGTGTATAGATATGTAAAAAAAAATCACTTTTGAAAGCTCTACTATTGAGACCTTATATAAGGTAAAAAGGATTCAATTTTAAAATTTAAATGTAAATATTACATTTATAATAATACTTTCCAAATCTTACCAAAAAAATATCTCTTGTGAAGGCCGAAAGGGTAAAGTATAAATATATGGGTAAGGTGGCTGAATGGGTTATTGCAAGAATACCTAATTATTAAGAATTGTTAACTGATAGTATTTTGCTTGTATGTGCAATAATGCGTAATTCGATTTATAATTAATAAAATATTTTTTCAGATGAAACTGCATTATTATCTATGGTCAACATTGTTGGCTATGCTTCTATTTGCTTGTTCACCCCAAGAATATGAACCTGCTGAGGATCTCGTTGAGTTTACATTTACTGTCGATCCAACATTTTTAGATTTTGAATCAACGCCATTGCCCAATGGAAGGACGGCTGGGGCTCCTGATTTTACAGAAGAATTTCAGCTCAATTGGTATGTTGATTATTTTCGGACAGGTGTTGTGACCTTAGGCGGAGAAAAAGGCAATACGTTTAAATTATATATTCCGTCTGGCTCTCAGACTATCATTTTTACTTATCCTGGTTCTCCTCCTCCAACTCAAGGAGGTGGTATCATGTTTAAAGTCCAAGCGTTTCATGCTCAACCTATTTTCTTTTCCATATTGAAACTTGATGCTCCAGATAATGGAGGTGCTGCCGAAGTTGAACTCAGGAGGTTTGGTCATGAAATAGAAATAGAGCTGCCATTAATTGGGAAGTATTATAATGTAAGCAATGTGAAGTTCGGCTTGTCAATAGTCGAAGGAGAAGCAAGTATGGTTGGTTATACTCCAAATGGAGCATTTAAGCTTCATGATATTTATCCTCCCTATGATGGAGTGTCTGCGGATTATACTGAAGTTACAAAAGACGAGGTATCGGATGAAGTACGGTTTTATTTATCTCCAATGTTTAATGATGTTTCTGGAGAAGTAAACTTTGAGTTATCTATTCTGAATTTAGAAGATTCTCTTCTCAATAGTTTCCCCTTTACTCTACCATTGGATAAGCCTGATTATATGCCAACACTTTGGTCAACAGTTTTAGATCATGACAAATCCCTAGGAAGTACTATTGAAATATCGTTCAAAGATAGCCTCCAAAACAAAGGGTTTGAATTGGAGTATGAGTAATATATGCTGCTCGTACTAGTGCACAGAAGTGATATGTGTTATTCCGTCAATTGATATTAAGCCCTTGATTTTGGAAGATTATTAGAGTCTTAGTTTGTGTGCAGATGTAAGGCTTTGAAAGAATATCAATATTAAAAGGGAATGCTCTGGTAATGAAGTGTTGCTATTTGATGTTTCTATAAAAGGTTGATTTAAAGTAGGTAACTTACTAAGTTTGTGAATCCTCTGAGCTACAAACAGCTCATTTCTACTCTAATCACTCATTGCTATCTATATTTCAACTCCTAAAGTTGCCCTATTTTTTATAGGAAAATTTTATGTGGCATAATCGCTTTTCTCCCTTTTTATATTAACTCAAAGAAGAAGTTGTGCTTATTTTATTATAGTATTAAGGAGGTTTGCTTTTATTGGAAATAAAAACATTCTCTGTTTCATAAGGAGTGTAAGTTTTTTTATAGACTTTTCGTTTTTTGAGGAAATAATAATTCTCTGCTAAAAGTTATATTAATACTTGAGAATTAAACATTATTAACAATAAGTGTCCGTAAAATTTATATAGATTTAATCATATTTACTGTTAAAATATTACCATAATTACTAGCGATAATTTGTCCAACGTCCAATCCAAATAACCCAATGAAAATTAAAAAAATTACTCCAAAAGAGCATGCTGAAATAAAAGAGTGGTTCAATAAGATAGATGAGATAGTAGCTACCAAGTCAAAGCCTAAAGGTAAAGGAGGAAACAAGGCTCCTTGGTCAAGAAATTAGTTGACGATTTCTGCAAATAATTTTAGTTGCTTAAAACCCCCATTTGATACTAAATAAATCGGTAATTATCATTTTTCAAGCCTTTTGGTTTTGAATAGTAGGGATGCTTTGTTGACCCTACATATTTTTTTACATAGCGGAACATTTTTTTTGTGCTTATTTTTAAGGCTTTTACCTCCTCACTAATCCTTTCACCTTTTTCCATTCCATTGTTACCACTGGCAATCTGTGTCAAATTTTCTCGGTTTAGGCGAGTAGATTAGAATTTATTTGAAATAATAGTCTTTTTCGATTGTGATTTATATCTTAACAAAGATAAATACAGTAGATTAAAGGTATGGCAGAGGAATACATTGAATTGAAAGAAGAGCATGAGAGGTTTGGAAAGCATTTAGAAGAAAACAATAGAATTTTCTTCTCTGGGATTTTTGGAATAGGTAAAACACATTTTTTAAGAAGTTTTTTCGATAAGAGAAAAGATGCCATCGTTGCCATACGGCTCTCACCTGTTAGCTATTCTGTTTCAAGAAACGAAGATATTTTTGAGTTGATCAAAACAGATATATTGTTACAGCTTCTTGCCCAAGAAGTAGAAGTACAAGAAACTGCACTTTCAAAAGTAAATGCTGCAATTTTATTCGCGCAACAATCCATTGGAAGTTTCCTTTCTCCTTCAATAATGACAGCAACTGCAATCGCTGGAGCAGGTTCTGTCCTAAGCGGAGAACCAACAGGTGCGTTAATGGCTGGTATTCTGAAAGTAGGTCCAACTATTTCCAAGAGTATAGATGGATTTCTTGGATTAAAGGAAAAGTTAGCTGAGAATTATAAGAAAGTCAATGAGGATCAGATAGGTAAGGAAAAGGTATGGGACTTTATAAAAGAACAATTAAAGCAAAAGGGCTCTCCATACGAATCTGATCCAATTACTATTTTGATTCAAGATTTAGTTGTACAGCTAAAAGAGAAGGGTGTAAAAAAAGAAAAGGACATAGTAGAGGAAGAGGAGATAAAAGAGAAAAATGGTAAAGAAGTAGTGCTTTATATTGATGATTTGGACAGAATTGACCCAGCCCACATTTTTAGGATACTCAATGTATTTAGTGTGCACATAGATGAAGAGCTTTTTCATGGAGGGGAGAATGGATTATCAAACAAGTTTGGTTTTGATAAAATAATATTGGTAGGGGATATTCAGAATGTTCGAAACATTTTCCACCATCAATATGGTCAGGAAACTGATTTTAGTGGGTATATCGATAAGTTTTATGATGGGGAGGTTTTTAGATATGACCCAATTAAAGAAATAATTGGATGGTTATATTTAAAACTACAGATGATTAAATCTCCAGATAATTATCCTAGGAGTTTTGGGTTTAACACACTGCATTTTATTCTTAAAGCTTTTTTACAGTATGATCTTATAAATCTTAGAAAGTTATTAGAGCTTCTTAAGTATAAGGGAATAGATGATTTTAATTTCTATGTTCCACCTGATACTGATAGGGTTAATGATTATTATCTTTCTGGTCTGAGTTTCTGTTATATGTCTCAAGTGTTACGGTTACTGTTTGGCTCTAAAGAAATACTAATTAATACTGCCGAAAAACTAAAGTATAAATCTCGGTTTACCAAGAAAGATTCAGATTCAAAGTTATTACTGGAGTATTATTTGACTTTAGTATTATTGGAAAGTGATAATGCAAAAGAAAAATTTGACCCAGATGATAATTCGCGTTTTAATATCAACTTAGAAATCCACGCTCTATGAGCGTGGTTAATAACCGCTCTGCGTGGCTAAGCCAGAAAACGGCCCAATGATTATATTCAAGAGTTGTCCCCACAACCGAAGAATATATTATGAGCCGTTTTCACAAATTGTCACATTGGATCTGGTATTGCAAGTACCATATAGTTTGGACACCTAAATATAGGTATAGGATCCTCGAAGGAGCAATAAAAAGGGCAGCAATAGAGCATATAATGCAGTACGCCGCCCAAAAGAAATATATTATCGATACGCTGAACGTCCAAAAGGGCCATGTTCACTTGATTATCGATATCCCTCCCAAATATTCGGTTTCCGATGTGGTGGGGATCTTGAAGGGCCGGACAGCCATACGGTTGTTTTCAAAGTTCAAGAAGCTGAAGCAACGCCCCTATTGGGGCAACCGTTTTTGGGCAACAGGCTATTGTGTTGATACGGTAGGGCTTGACCCAGAAAAGATAAGGCTTTACGTGGAGTATCAAGAAGAACAGGAAAAAAAGAACGAGAGCTAAGAATAACAAAGTAATAAAATAGATTTATAACCGGGGACAATGAATTCCTTTGCCTCCTTTGGGGGCAAGGGCAGTTTACCCCCTTACAGGGGTTATCACAATTCCCCGCCCTTTGGGTGGGGATCTTTTAATCAAAAAATATTCTTCAACATTAGTAGTGAAACAACTTACGAGTGGAGATATTATATTGAAGGTTTTGAATATAAAAGGTTTACAAGGTTAGATGATGAATCCTTACCGGAAGAATTTCCATTATGGCTTTTTTTTCACGAGGCGCTGGTAGTGCTCGACCAAAAGGGCGTTCTTTAAAATCACCTCCTCAAAAAGCCCATTATCTTTTTCCTTTCCTTCAAGAATACCACAGCCAAAAAAGTGAGTAAAAGCAGGTTGTTTGCCAGTAGGTTCATAAAAAAGCTACCAAAGTCAAGCTGTGTAGTAGCCCAGCTCATAGCCCCCGCCAATAGGAGGTAGAAAAGCCCAGAAAGTACTCGATAGGGGATAGGGTAATATTTCCTACCCAAGAGGTAACAGAGCAACATCATGCTGCCGTAGCAAGTAAAGGTTGCCCAGGCGCTGCCAAAATACCCGATGTGCGGAATGAGGTAGAAGTTGAAACTGATGGTGAACAGTGCGCCTATGCTGCTGATAATTGCTCCAAAATAGGTGCGATCGGTGATTTTGAACCAAGCGGCAAGGTTGTAGTAAATGCCTAAAAATACGTTTGCCATGAGCAAAATGGGTACTACGCCCAATCCTACCAAATAGGCTTTATCTCGAATGAATATTCTGGAAAGCCAATCTACATTTGCCATTACGGCTACCAACATGAGGCAGCAGGCAATGATAAAATAATTCATCACGATGCTGTAGGCTTCCTTGTGGTCTTTGTCTTTTGCCTTGGCAAAAAAGAACGGCTCGGCTGCGAATCGGAATGCCTGCACCGCTAAGGTAATGAACATGGAAAGCTTGTAGCAGGCGGAGTAGATTCCCACTGCATCCATGTTTTCCTTGTCGGGGTAAAAGTCTGCCGGAAGCAGGTATTTGAGCAGAACCCGGTCGGAAACCTCGTTGATGCTAAACGCCAAGCCAGAGAAAATGATGGGAAACCCGTAGATCAACATGGGTTTCAGCTGGCTCATGTTCAGGCTGTATTTCAAGGTTCGGAACACGGGCAGTAAAATGGGGACGAGCATGGCATTTGCCAAAAGGTTTGCCAAGAAAGCGTAGCCTAGCCCCAGTTCAGGGTCGTAAAATGAGCTGATCATTGGCTGCAAGCTGGCTAAATATTTCCCTTCAAATACGCCTTTGCAGAAAATGAGGAAAAATATGTTCAGACCAAAATTGATACAGATGTTACCCAACTTGGCGAGGGCAAAATACTTGGCTTTGTGCTGGATGCGAAGCCTTGCAAAAGGGATGGCGACAATGGCATCGATGCCGATGAGGAGGGCAAACCACACGATGTATTTCTGTCCGTCTGGGTAGCCGAGGGCTTGGGCGATGGAGCTGGAAAAAGCAATGAGGATGCCCGAAAAAAGCAAACTGGTGGTGAGCAAACTGCTAACCGCTGAGTTGAAGCTTTTGGTTTCATCTCCGCCTTCGCGGGTGGCAAAGCGGAAATAGGCGGTTTCCATTCCGTAGGTAAAAAGCACGTTGAGCACGGCGGCATAGGCATAAAACTCGGATACAATTCCGTAACTTCCTGGAGCAAAAACTCCTGTGTGCAGAGGCACTAGCGCATAGTTGAGCAGCCTTGCCATAATGGTCGTTCCCCCATAAATCGCCGTTTCCGAAGCTAGTTTTTTGAGCATGTTGTTTTTTGAATGGCTTTCAATGCCTAGTTTTGGTTCAATGGCTAAAGATAGGTTGTTTGAAATTAAACCCCGTGAGGGGTTTCAAATTTGTAGTTATTTGAGAAGTTGAAAGGTCAACGCCCTAGGTGTTGCACAAGTGCAAATTTTCCTTTTTATGCAACCCGCTACGGGGTTGTTTTTTTCTCTTTTCAAAGCTACAAATATGCAACCTCTTCGAGGTTGGGGAATATCTTATACTTGACTGTACAAAAGAACGAGTCTTCCGCACATGGTTAAATGTGATAAGAGGAGGTTGTCACTTTCGTGAGAATGACTTGAAAGTAGAAGAAAATGAATTAGTATTGCAAGAAAGTGTTAGGAGGAAAAAATGGAAGAATACCCTTACCAACCCATCATCAATATTTCGGGGATTTGTGCTGCCCATGGCATGAAAGAAGCCGTGTTGTCCCCAGGCTCACGTTGCGCCCCGCTTACGCTTGCTTTCACTCGCCATCCGACCATCAACACCTACACCATCACCGATGAACGGTCGGCGGGTTTCATTGGCTTGGGTTTGGCTCAGCAAACGGGGAAGCTTGTTGGGTTGGTCTGTACTTCGGGTACGGCAGCGTCTAATTATGGACCAGCAATAGCCGAGGCATTCTACCAACATGTTCCGCTAATTGCATTCACAGCTGACCGCCCACCCGAATGGCTCGACCAACTCGATGGGCAGACGATCAGGCAACAAAACTTGCATGCCAACCATGTGAAGGGCTTTTTCCAACTTCCCGTCGATTATTCGCACCCCGATGCGAAGTGGCATATCCAACGAACCATTTCGGAAGCCATTAACTTGGCGACGACTTTCCCACAAGGACCAGTGCAGGTAAATGTGCCGTTTCGTGAGCCGTTTTACCCTACCGCTTCTCAGCAGTTTGAAATTGAAAATCCAGAAAACATTATTTTGGAGGAAGATTCGGAGCAAGTACTAAGCGAGTTGGTTTGGGAGAAGTTGAAAACAGAAGCTCAGGGTTATAGGAAAATATTGCTAGTTGCAGGGCAGGGGAAACGAGATGAAAAACTGCTGGATGCGCTAAGGAAATCAGGTTTGCCCGTAGTTTCCGATGTGATTTCAAATGCTTCGGAATTGGAAAATGCCATTCGCCACCAAGATGCTTTTTTGGCTAGGGCAGATTTGCACGAAGAGTTAAAGCCTGACCTTATCGTAAGTTTTGGAAAGTCGGTGATTTCGAAAAACTTGAAGCTCTTTTTGAGGAAAAATAAACCAGCAGCGCATTGGCATACCCAGCCAGCGGGGCAAGTAGCGGATACGTTCCAGTCGCTCACAAAAATACTTCGATGCGAGCCTGCTTATTTCTTTACAGAAGCAAGAGAAAAAGAGCTTTTTCAGCCTGAAACTTCTTTTACCGAAAGGTGGAAAAATGTAGATGAGCAAACGAGAAATTTTACCAACGAGTTTTTGGGAAGCAAGCCCGACAACGAATTTTCTTTTGTGAAAGAGTTGATGCAGAATTTGCCCCAAAATGTCAGTTTTCATTTGGCAAATAGCATGTCGGTGCGCTATGCGAACTTTGTAAACCAGCTTCCCGAAGGGGCAGAGGTTTGGGCGAACAGGGGGACAAGCGGAATAGATGGGAGCAATAGCTCAGCGGTTGGGCATGCCCTGGCTTCACCCGAAAAACTACACGTATTGCTCACAGGCGATCTGGCTTTTTTCTACGATAGAAATGCTTTTTGGAACAAATACCTTCCTCCAAACCTCAAAATTATTTTGTTGAACAACAAAGGTGGGGGCATTTTCCGAATGATTCCTGGACCAGTTGCCCAACCCGAGCTCGAGGAATATTTCGTGACGTCAAGCCATCTCGATGCTTCATATCTGTGCCAAGAGTTTGGGATGGATTATTTTCAATCTAATTCTGTTTTTGAAGGCAAAATACACCTTAAAAGGTTTTGGGAAGTTGGCTCAGTACAAAGTTTGTTGGAATTTGGCTCGGATGGAAAGCAAGGGCAAGAAATATTTCAGGAGTTTAAGGGCGAAGTAAAGAACTTGCAATTTTGAAGCTTGAGCAAATTACGGGTAATGAGTTAAAATGAAAAAGGTCACCAAATCGGTAACCTTTTTCATTTTAACTACCCTTTTCCCCATCTTCTATTCTATTGATGACATGGTCGGAAAGTTTTTTGCTGGCATCTGCGCCAAGTTCTCGTATCCGCTCTATTCGTCCTACTATCGTATCGCCTTTCTTTTTCGATTTATAAAGTTTGTTTATGGCACTTTCGTAAGTGATGTGTAGTTTTTCAATGCTCGATTCTATTTTGCCCATATCGTCCATAAACCCAGTGAACTTATCGTAGAGTGCACCACTTTCTCTGGCTATTTCTAGTACGTTTTTCTTCTGGCTGTCTTGCTTCCAAATAAACGCTACGGTTCGTAAGGTTGCCAATAGGGTAGAAGGAGCGACCATTACCACATTTTTGTCCAGTGCTTTGTCAAAAATGCTAGGGTCTTCCCTAAAAGCCAAGGTGAGCGCAGGTTCTATTGGCATAAAAAGCATTACATAATCAGGCTGATTGAGCTGGTTGAGCTGTTGATAGTTTTTACTGCCCAAGTCTTTTATATGTTGCATTACACTTTTGAGGTGTTCTTGCAAATAAAGCTGCTTTTCAGCCTGGTCTATTTCGTTGAAATAGCGATTGTACGCCGTAAGTGACACTTTTGAGTCAATCACGATGTATTTGTCCTCAGGAAGCTTCACTATATAATCGGGGCGAAGAACGTTGCCTGCGTCGTTTTTGAGTACTTCTTGCTTCAAGAAGTGGACACCTTTTATCAACCCAGCTTTTTCTAAAATCAGTTCTAGCTGCATTTCTCCCCAGTCGCCCTGCACTTTTGAGTCTCCTTGCAGTGCATTGGCTAGGCGCTGGGCATCTTCCCCAACTTTTGTGTTGGCTTGGTGAAGGTGTTTTATCTGCTCTTTCAGCGTAATTATTTCCCTAGCCTCGGCTTGGTAAGTTTTTTCTACTTTGTCTTTAAATTCGTTCAGACGGTCTTGGAAAGGGTTTAGAATTTCGCCCAACCTACCATTGTTTATTTCGAGGAACTTTTTGCTTTTTTCGTCCAATATATCATTGGCAAGGCTCTTGAATTCAGCCCTGAATCGTTCTTCCATCTTTTCTACCTGCTTATTTCCTTCTTGCACTTTCTGGTGGAATTGCTTCACCATTTCTTCTCTGGCAGCTAGTTTTTCTCTTAGAACATTGATTACTTCTATTTTATCTTTCAGCTCCACTTCGTTTTTCTTAAAGTATAACTCCAAATGCTGGTATGTTTCTTTTGATACATAATTTTTTTCTAACTCCATTTTATCAATCCATTTTTCGGCTCTGAACTTATTTATCGCCAGTAGCCATGCTATAAAAGCCCCAATAACTCCACCTAGTACTAAGCCAGTGAATAATACAGATAGTTCCATATTTTATAGTAGAAAATTAGTTAGAGGGACAAGGTAGCAAATGAGACCGTAAAAGAAGTACGGTGTAGGTTTATTACCTATAGTATTTGAGTTGCACTTATTGCAAAAGTACCTATTATATTAACTAATAGACATGCCATGTAACCTTTGGGTGGCATTTAAAAGCAGAGATTAAGATTTGTTTAGAGTTGGGCAGTGAGGTGAGTGTGGTAATCAACAAGTTGCTATTTCTTTATTCCTAGTGTTTTTATGAGGTAAGCCTTAAAAAGGTTCAATCTGCAGTAACTTCGTTTTCAAACGCTGCCCAATCAAAATTATGATGTGCGATTATTGATATAAAATCATCTTTTTGTATTATTTCGCTCAACTTTGGGCAAGTATCTGGTTGACCGCCTCTTATAAGTGCAAAGGGATTGCAATTAGTTCCCGTGCTTTCGCTAAACTCGATAGATTTTTTCAAAAAGCCTCCCCAAGTCATTCCCACTATTTTGTTAGGTTTGCAGGTTTTAGGGTTGGCTCCTTTACTGTTGAGCAATAGTTTTTCCACTATTTCAGCTGAGTAGATATCTTGGCATTCTTGCACAAGAGCCAATAGTTCGAAGCTTTCCATGATTTGGGTCGATTTTACATTATCGAACATCCATGAGTTGGAAGGATCTACCAATAGGTGCAAAATTCGAGTGTTTCCTTCACCTATAAACCTCGATACAAGATCGATAATGGTTTTGGTAGCCCCATCTGAATCTGGGACATTGGCTACTGTGGGGAATATGATAACGGATTTGTTGTCACAGATTTCAGCTCTTTCATACGTTTCTTTGCTGAGGGTGTTTCCTCTTACAAAATGAATTTTGGGCAAAACGGAAATGCTTTGGGGCAACTCTTCTAACCTGCTGTCCACTATGCAAATTCCCACGTCGTTTTCCACACTCCTCAGTTCTTTAATGAAGTTAATCAACTGGTATTCGCCAGGGAAATTAAAAATCACATATCCGTCTTTGAAAGGGTTTATCATGAGTCCAAGCCTTTTTTTATTGATCAAATGTTGTCTGTAGTCGAATGCTGCTGAAAATAGCGCACCTAAAATAGCGATGCCCAATGTGCAGAGTACAATAGTGAGCCACCTGCCTATGGAGGTTTCGGCTGGGCGGTTACCGTAGCCCACTGTAGTAAAGGTTTGCCAGCCTTGCCAAAATGCCTCTTCAAAAGAAACATCTTCGACAAGGAAAAAGCCTAAAATATAAACTATGAAAAGCGACAAAAACCAAACTGTCACTTTTACCAGCCACGAAAGCGGCTCTTGTTCTTTTATTTTTTGGGAAAATTCCCTGAAAAGATGCAGTATCATGGACTAAACATATCTACTTTCCTCCAGATTGTCAACATTATTTTGCCAAATAGACTGATTGGGATAGATTCTATTTTGACTTTCATCATTTTAGAAATTCTTCAAGACTGGGAGGAGAATGGTTTTAAGTGTGTCAAGCCTAGATGATTTAGCTTTATAGGCTTTAACTGAACTGGCATAGTATCTTAGGATCAAAATAATTTCTCAAAACGTTCATTTCTACTTGGCTACAGATAATAGCCGAGGCTTAAATTGGTTTAATATGAAAACAGTTTTCCATACTGCTTTATATTGTTATTTTTGGATGTTTTATCATTACAGAGAAATTTAAGACAACCTTTTAAGGTATTGGTTATCAAAATCAATTTTTATAAAAAAAGCATAAGCGCTTAGATGAAGACCATAGATATAACTACTCCCCAAAACGTGACCATTCGGTACGAACTTGCCGACCTTAAAGACAGGATAATAGCTTTTGTGATTGATTTTTTGATCTTGGTCACAGGAATTTCGATCATGAGTGCGATCCTTACTTTTGCCTTTATAGATACATGGGGGATGGAGTTTGTGATGGTTATAAATGTGTTGGTTTTTGTTTTTTATACCCCAGTCTCCGAAATTTTGACAAATGGGCAAACCTTGGGTAAAAAGTCATTGAAAATCAGGGTAATTCACCTCACAGGCAGACCGCCTAATATTAGTGATTATCTTATCCGCTGGAGCTTTAGGATGGTTGATATCTGGTTCTCTTCAGGGACAATAGCTGCCGTACTTTGTAACACCACTTCTACTGGGCAAAGGCTAGGTGGCATGCTTTCGAATACTACAGTGATAAAGGAACGCCCGAGCAATATGTACTCGCTTCACGATCTTGAAAAAATTCAGACGGCTGATCATTATGAACCTACATACCCTGCAGTTGCTTCTTTTAAAAATGAAGATATGTTGCTTATAAAAAGGGTGATAGACCGTGCTTTGAAGTACAAGAATGGGGCACATTCGGAAGCCTTGGTGCTGATGACGGAAAAAGTAGCCGAAAATTTAGGTATTCCTACGCCTAAATCGGATAAAATGGGTTTTCTGAAAACCGTTATCAAAGATTATATTGTGCTTACAAGGTAGGCGCAACCTTTCTAAATGGAGATCAACCTTTGTTTTTAGGGTAAAAAGTG
The DNA here is from genome assembly GCA_034044135.1 of Flammeovirgaceae bacterium SG7u.111. NCBI lineage: Bacteria > Pseudomonadati > Bacteroidota > Cytophagia > Cytophagales > Flammeovirgaceae > Flammeovirgaceae bacterium SG7u.111. The sequence goes on from CP139021.1 coordinate 2,143,764, forward strand.
CACTTTGCCTTTTCCCGAACATTTATAAGGTTGATTGATAAAAAAAATCATCGAAACCTTCTTACATTTGCAGAATGAAGAATATCAGGAATTTCTGTATCATAGCCCATATTGACCATGGTAAGAGTACCTTGGCCGATAGGCTACTAGAGCAAACCAAGACAGTGGGGATGCGAGATATGCAAGCCCAATTGCTCGATAGTATGGATCTGGAGCGCGAGAGAGGCATTACGATTAAGAGTCATGCCGTTCAAATGATTTATGATTACAAAGGTGAAGAATATACACTCAATTTGATAGATACTCCAGGGCACGTTGACTTTTCTTATGAAGTCTCCCGCTCAATAGCCGCTTGTGAAGGTGCGTTGTTGATAGTAGATGCGGCTCAGGGCATTGAAGCTCAGACTATTTCCAACCTGTATTTGGCACTAGACCATGACTTGGAGATTATCCCGGTGATGAACAAGATAGATTTGCCAAGTGCTCAGCCAGAAGAGATATCAGATCAAATAATTGACCTAATTGGTTGCGAGCCAGAAGATATAATTAGGGCAAGTGCCAAAGAAGGAATTGGTATAACCGATATCCTAGAAGCTATAGTAGAAAGAGTACCAGCGCCTCAAGGCGACCCGGAAGCTCCTTTGCAAGCCTTGATTTTTGATTCTGTATATAATCCTTACAGAGGCGTTGAGGTATATTTCAGGGTGCTCAACGGCACAATGAAAAAGGGCGACGAAGTGAAGTTTGTTGCTACAAAAAAGACGTATCATGCCGATGAAATTGGTGTGTTGAAGATAAAGCAGTTTCCGCTAAAGACGATTTCTGCAGGTAATGTAGGATACATTATTTCGGGTATCAAACAGGCAAAAGAGGTGAAAGTTGGAGATACGATCACACATGTAGATCGCCAATGTGCTTCAGCTATCCAAGGTTTTGAAGATGTAAAACCGATGGTTTTTGCAGGCATCTACCCAGTAGAGACTTCGGAGTTTGAGGAGCTAAGGGCTTCTATGGAGAAGCTGCAACTCAACGATGCGTCCTTAGTATGGGAGCCAGAAACTTCTGCTGCGTTGGGCTTTGGTTTCCGATGCGGATTTTTGGGCATGCTCCACATGGAGATCATCCAAGAGCGCCTGGAAAGGGAATTTGATATGACGGTGGTTACCACTGTGCCTTCGGTTTCTTACATAGCAAAAACTACGAAAGGAGAGGTGGTCCATATAAATGCACCTTCGGATATGCCACCGCCGAACTTACTTGAGTATGTGGAAGAGCCGTTTATCAAGGCGTCCATCATCACCAAGTCGGATTTTGTAGGGCCTGTCATCTCACTTTGTATGGACAAGCGGGGTATTTTACAAAACCAGGTTTACCTCACTTCCGATAGGGTAGAGTTGAAGTTCGACATGCCACTTGCCGAGATCGTTTTTGATTTCTACGATAAACTCAAAACCATTTCAAGAGGCTACGCTTCTTTCGATTATGAAGTGAACGAATATGTAAAATCGAAGTTGGTAAAGCTCGATATTATGCTCAATGGCGAGCCAGTAGATGCGCTTTCAGCCATCGTTCACCGAGACAAGGCGTATGAATGGGGTAAAAAGATTTGTGAAAAACTTCGCGAATTGCTTCCAAGGCAACAGTTTGAAATTGCTATACAAGCGGCTATTGGCCAGAAGATTATAGCAAGGGAAACGGTGAAGGCTTTGAGGAAAAACGTATTGGCCAAATGTTATGGTGGTGATATTACCCGTAAGAGAAAGCTTTTGGAAAAGCAGAAGAAGGGTAAGAAAAGAATGCGTCAGGTGGGTAACGTAGAAATCCCGCAAGAGGCATTTATGGCTGTATTGAAACTTGATTAATTAAGAAGAATATTGCTTCCCTTTTTGATTCCTCACTTGAGGTTTTCAAGAAGGGAAGTGCTTTTAAAAAGTATAAAGATTAATGCAACAATATCACGATCTGCTTAGAAGGATTTTAGATGAAGGGGTTTCAAAAGATGATAGGACCGGAACAGGGACAATCAGTGTTTTTGGTCACCAGATGAGGTTCGATTTATCGGAAAATTTCCCACTTCTTACTACTAAAAAGCTGCATCTAAAGTCAATCATCCACGAGCTGTTGTGGTTTTTGCAAGGCTCTACCAATATCCAATATCTCAAAGAAAATAAGGTGAGGATTTGGGACGAATGGGCAGATGAAAACGGAAATCTAGGACCTGTTTATGGCTCTCAATGGCGCTCTTGGCAAGGGGCGGATGGGCAAGCCATCGATCAGATAAGCCAAGTAGTGGGGCAAATTAAAACCAACCCGGATTCGAGAAGGCTTTTGGTGAGTGCATGGAACGTAGCCGATGTGCCCAAAATGGCTTTGCCCCCCTGCCATATTATTTTCCAATTTTATGTAGCTAATGGAAAGCTTTCTTGCCAGCTCTACCAGCGTAGTGCTGATGTGTTTTTAGGCGTTCCTTTCAACATTGCTTCGTATGCTATTCTAACGCTTATGATAGCGCAAGTTTGCGATTTGAAACCAGGTGAGTTTGTTCATACATTGGGAGATGCTCATTTGTATAAAAACCATTTGGAGCAAACAGAACTACAGCTTTCAAGAGATTTCAGGGCATTGCCACAAATGAAGTTAAACCCTGAGATCAAGGATATTTTTAGCTTTAAATTCGAAGACTTTACGTTGAAAAACTACAACCCGCACCCGCACATAAAAGCGGTAGTTTCCGTTTAGCAGAATTTGTTTTTAGGAAATCAAGATTCCTCTTTTTTACTATCAGCAAGGGCTTTTTCCCTCCTTTTTTGCCTTTTATTTTTTTCACTGAGGTTTCTGTTCATGATTTCGATCACTTTTACGGTTGGAAAAAAACCGTTTTTATCTTTGTCGTCGAAACTCAGGCTGAAATAGGAGTGGATCACCTGTCCATCCAAAGGTTCTACATAAAACCTCATGCTGCTTAAGGTGTTGTTTAACTCGGTTAGGTGCTCTTTCTTTACAAATAGTTTTGTGAGTTCTGGATATTTTACCGCCATTTTATCAAAATTGAGATAGCTAGAAATGGGATATTGCGTTCCAAGCTTGTGAAGATCTGAAGTAGGTTCTCCTATAATCCTTCTTTTTACTTTCTTTAAAAAGCGGCTGTCTGTCGTAATGATCAGCTTATCTTTTTGAAGATGGAAATAGGTGTCGAACCCTGTTATTTCCCCCAAATTGTAATAAATACTATCTTTTTTGACCAATCCTTGCCCCGAAAGATGTTCCAAAAAATGCATAGTGTTTGCTTGCGCATTTAGCTCGGCTACAAAACCGGGTGCATTGATAACCTTTGGCTGGCGGACTTCTTTTCTGTTTCCATCGCTATCTGTCTCATATGTTACTACTTCTCTTATTGATTTTATCTCATTGAAATAAACGATCATAGCATCTCCACCTGTAAGGGTAAACAGCTCATTTTCATTAGTGCCAAGCATTAGGATTGCAGCTCGTACGGCAAGCCTGAAATCGTAACTTCGCATCATTTTGGGCAAGATGGCGCGGTTGTACTTGAAATTGATAAACCCTACCAGTTCTTCTTCTTCTAACCTTCCAAATAGCTCTTGGTGATTGTTCCCGGTTAGAATTTCCGAATATGCTTGGATATTGTCAGTGTGGAGGAACTGGGCTACTTTCATTTCCATTTTTCCTTTTTCAAAAATCAAATGGGCATTGATGTAGGCTACATCTTCATTCATGTAAGCAGTAGGCACAAACTCGTTGGTGTATTTTAAATAAGGAGGTTGGGCAAAAATAGAAATCCCTGAGGGGCTTTCTATCATCTTCGTGAAATTGTCATCTTGCAAAATGCAATTTTCTGGGGAGAGGTTGAAAACGGAGGCAATGTGTTTTTTGAGGTTAATCCTGGAGGAGCGGTTGCGGGGGTATACCAAGAGAACCACGTTGTCGTCCCAGGCTAAAGCAAACTGTTTTTGTGCAAAAACAGCTTCTGTATACCCGTCCTGCTTTTCTAAGTAGAAGTTGTCTGTGATTTTAGTTTGATCTTCTACAAAATCATTGAATTTATCGGCATCGCTAAGTTTAAAAAATACCCCTGCAAAGCGTTTGTCTTTTTTAAGGTCGTCACTTAGATAAAAAACGATATTGTTGTATTTGGAAATCCCTAGCTCTTTATCCTCGAAAGAACCTTCTTCCATCATCTTTCCGAAGTTTCTAACTACTTCTCGGTCCATAAAGCTGGCTACACCAGCTATTGCAGTTTTAGGATCTATATTAAATTCCCCATCAAGCATCAGTTTTGCACCTAGCCTTTTGGTGTTCAGCGTCATAATCAACCCTGTGTTGGTTGGCAAATATTCCTCAATAGCCTTTTCTTTTCCGCAGCTTTGAAATAGCAGCGGTATGAAGAGTAAGAATGTAAGGTGCCTTCCATTTTTCATGTGATATGGTCTTCTTTTTATGTAAAAAATACCTTCTTATTAATTTGTACGATCGGACAAAAAGCTATATGAGATCTGATGGGAATTAAGCTTTTTCTAGTTTATTTTCCAAATAAAAGAAATTAGCTACTTATTCCAACCAGATATGGAGAAACAATACATTTTACCAAATGTACGGTTGCTATTTTATTTGTACGAAATATTACTGAAGGTAGTTTGTCTTGGATTATTTGTAGAAATCAAGAATGGTAGGGAAACTAAACTAAAAATCCCGCTGGTCTATTGTTGCCAATGCGTGAAATTGATTGGCTGACTTTGATATTTCTGCAAAAACGCATCTGATTTTATCATCTATGTGCTATCATTGCAAGTATTTTAGAAATATGTATAAGGTACACGCCAATAACTACCATTTTGAAAAATGTGCTATTTTTTGAAAACTATACTTCACATACCCCACAAAAACTTTTTTTTACTAAACTAGTGTTCAAACACTTTTTATTATTAGCAAAACAGTTTAATTAATACCTAATCAACAATTTGTATGGCAGAGACAGTAGAATTGAAAAAAGTAGCATCTCAAGTGAGAAGGGACATTCTCAGAATGGTTCATGGTGTAGGAAATGGGCATCCCGGTGGGGCAATGGGCTGTACTGAGCTTTTTGTATTGCTTTATTTCAAAATGATGGAACACAATACTGAATTTTCGATGGATGGAAAAGGTGAAGATATGTTTTTTCTTTCCAACGGACATATTTGCGCAGGGTGGTATAGCACTTTGGCAAGGGCAGGTTATTTTCCTATCGAAGAGTTGGCTACGCACCGTAAAATGAGTTCTAGGTTACAAGGACACCCAACTCCTCACGAAGAGCTTCCAGGTATCCGCATGGCTTCTGGTTCATTGGGGCAGGGTCTTTCGGTAGCTATAGGTGCAGCTCTTTCCAAAAAACTTAGTGGAGATGACAAAGATGTTTTCGTACTGATGGGCGATGGTGAGCAGCAAGAAGGGCAAGTATGGGAAGCAGCTATGTTCGCACCTCATCACAAAGTAGATAACCTTTTTGCATTTGTAGATGTAAACGGGCAGCAGATTGACGGTACGTGTGAAGAAGTAATGAATAACCGCGATTTGAAAGCAAAATACGAGGCTTTTGGGTGGGAAGTTTATTCTTGTGACGGTAATGACTTTGAAGACTTGGAAGCTACTATCTTGAAAGCGAAAGCGAACAAAGGAAATGGTAAGCCAAAAATGTTTGAGTTGAAAACTGCTATGGGCTTTGGGGTTGATTTCATGATGAACGACCACAAATGGCACGGCGTAGCTCCTAGCGACGAACAACTAGAAAAAGCACTAGCCCAATTGGACGGATCATTAGGTGATTATTAAATTACCAGCTTTTTTTATTGAATCAACTTACTCCAAGCTCAGTTTTTATTACTGACAAAACTTTAGAATAAAATGAAAAAATACACATATACAGAAAAGAAAGATACTCGTTCAGGATTTGGTGTTGGCTTGCACGAAGCTGCGAAGAAGAATGATAATATTGTTGGACTTTGTGCCGATTTGACGGGCTCTCTTAAAATGAATGCTTTCCAAAATGAATTTCCAGAGCGTTTTTTCCAAACTGGTATTAGCGAGGCTAACATGATTGGGATAGCAGCTGGGATGACTATTGGTGGTAAAATTCCTTTCACAGGTACTTTTGCTAACTTCTCAACTGGTAGGGTTTATGACCAAATCCGTCAGTCAATCGCATACTCTCATAAGAATGTTAAGATTTGTGCTTCACATGCAGGCCTGACACTTGGTGAAGATGGCGCTACCCACCAAATTCTCGAAGACATAGGGATGATGAAAATGCTTCCTGGCATGGTTGTGATCAATCCTTGTGACTTCAACCAAACAAAGCAAGCTACTATGGCAATTGCTGAGTACGAAGGCCCTGTATACCTAAGGTTTGGTCGTCCTTCTATTCCAGTTTTCACTACAGATGAAACTCCTTTTGAGATTGGAAAAGCATTGATGATCAATGAAGGTAAAGATGTTACTATTATCGCTACTGGGCATATGGTGTGGGAAGCGATCCAAGCAGGTGAGAAGCTTGAAGCTATGGGCATTGATGCGGAAATCATTAACATCCATACAATCAAACCACTTGACGAAGAGGCTATCCTTAAGTCTGTAGCTAAAACAGGTTGTGTAGTAACTGCCGAAGAACACAATATTTTGGGAGGTCTAGGTGAGAGCGTTGCCAGAACTTTAGCGGTTAATACGCCAGCCCCTCAGGAGTTTGTAGGAACTCAAGATACATTTGGTGAGAGTGGTACTCCAGCAGAATTGATGTTGAAATACGGTCTTTCTTCAGACAGTATCGTAGAAAAAGTTAAGAAAGTAATGGCGAGAAAATAATTTTATAAGTCGCAGCTTTACCCCAACAAGAAAGCCCTTGCATTGAAAGATGCAAGGGCTTTTTGCTTAGAATAGTTCTGAAAATATTGACTAGAACTCTGTATAATACAGTTGAAGTTTCATTTCCTTATCAAACTCATAATTAGGGCCGCCAATAATCAACTTACCTGTTGATTCAGGGTTTGCTATTGCTGCTTCTTGGTAAGCCGATACATTGCCAAATACATCAGAGCTCTCCTTGGTAATAGGAGTAGTCAATATTAATCCATTATTATCAATAGTCTTATTCATAACCCCTTGAATATATGTAGTGATTCTAGGGATAGTGTAGTTCCTTCCACTGAAATTATAAGTCAGTGTCAACATGGATGCGCTAGCTTCACCAAAAAGAAATGATGGGCCATCTTCTGCATTCAAAGATCCATCGCTGTTTGGTAGGAGGAAGATGAGGTCGGCAGGAGGAGTGGCGTGGTCATCTACTGTAGATGGTGGTGGGCTAAAGAAGAGTTCTGCTCTATTAACCACTGCCAACTGATCGGTTATCAAGTTTTCTAAGCCTGGGAATTCGATTTTGGTAGCAATGCCAATACCTTCTTGGATATACAATTCATTATTGGTTTCAGAAGTAGGTATCGGATTGTCTTTAGTAAGACCCGATAAGTACTTGCTTTCAGAAAAGTCATTTTCGATGTTGTGAAACGCTCTTCCAAACCCAATAGTTTTGTAACTTGATACCGTGTCGCCAGGCTCAGAATAATAAACTCTGAGGTAAGCAACTGCACCGGTTGTATAAGGGCGTAAAGCTAACAAATGTCCTTTGTCACCTTCTTTTGGCCTTAGTCTAATTCCATTTATAAATGCCTCAAACTCATCTTGAAACTGAAGGACAGAATTCCCGCTCTCGTTGAAGATCTTCGTCCCAAAGTCGTCGCTAAGCCTAATTATAAGCCTACGTAAAGAGTCTTGAGAGAAATCATAGGTTTTCTCCCCAAGTAACTCAGGTTTGACGTTCTCAATCTTCTCGCTGTGGTAATAGACAGTAGTATCAAGTTGTTCGGCAAGCTCGTGCACCTCGTAAGTTACTGGCAAATTAGTATCGCCAAAAATCTCAGCTAGCGGCAAAGAGAATACAATTGAATCAAAAACAGCATCGTCGCTGCCAAAGACCAATGCACTGTCTTCCGTAGGCAAAATAAGTTGCATGAAGCCTTGTGCCGAGGTTTCTCCAAACTTCTCGTCAGCATAGCGCCCTACTAGTGTATAGCGGGTATCGCTGGTGTTGATCGAGTCTAGCAACACTATTGAGGTTTTTACTTCTAGCGAATCGGTGAAGAATGTGCCCTCTATCAAGTTGTCCCCTTGGAGCTCTAGCCCTATCCTGTTCGTAGTTCCGCAGGATGTAAAGTATAAAAGGATTACTACTAAAAGTAATCCTTTATAGGGTGAATAAATCTTATTAGGCTTTTTGCTGCCGTTCAATTTATTTAGTAAGATCATTATAAAGTTCATAATAAGAATCTTCGTATTGTTCGTTTGGTTCTATCGTATCGATAGTTTTGTTTGAAAAATCGGCAAATAAGCCGTTGATTTTCTCATCTACTTCTTTGCTGGCCTTGGTTACCAAATCAGAGTATTCAGCTCCTATTTTGATGAAACCTTGGTAATCTTGAGACTTGAGGTTTACCAGCATATCGTCCTCAATGTCCATCATTTTTACTTTGCTTAGCAAGTTTTCATCAAACTTGTGGGCAAACTCAGTGTTGTAAACGGTGAAGACTGTTTTCGCATCCTTAAACATAGGATCGTTTTTGTAAGTAGTCTTCAAATACATCGGGATCAAACTAGTCATCCAATCGTTACAGTGAACGATATCTGGTGCCCAGCCTAATTTTTTAACCGTTTCGATCACGCCTTTGCAGAAAAAGATTGCACGCTCATCATTATCAACATGGAACTGCTCCTGCTTATCGGTAAATACCGACTTGCGGTGGAAGTAGTCTTCGTTGTCAATGAAATACACTTGCAATTTTGCACTTGGGATTGAGGCAACCTTAATGGTCAATGGTTTTTCTTCATCGCCAACAGCAATGTTGATACCTGATAGCCTCACTACTTCATGCAATCTGTTCTTTCTCTCGTTGATAAGACCGAATCTTGGCACCATAATCCTTATTTCCATGCCTCTTTCTTGCATGGATTGAGGCAGCTTTCTTACGTAGTTGGCTACTTCTGAACTGTTAAGGAAAGGATTAATCTCGCTTGAGACATATAGGATTTTGAGCTGTGACATATTCTCTGTTTTTTACATTAAATAACTGCAAAAATACAATAAATCACGGTCTTTTCAATATTGTTTATTTCATCGAAATTTGTTATGATATAAGAAGAAATTTCCTTTTCTAGCTTTAAAGGCTTGTTTTTTTTTGACAATACTTCCAATAACTAAAGCTTAGCAAGTAGATCTGATTTAGTTTGAAGCTATAATCAATATAAAAGCCCTGTTGGCCGAAAACCAAAATATTCTTTTGTCATGAAATAAATGCAAGTGAGAGAGAAATGGATGCCTGAGAGGTTGTGCTTTTTTTAGTTTTTTCCGAAGTCTATGGCTTTCATTTCTAAGAATACTCCACCAATAATGCTGTCTTGGCCATAAAATGGATCTTCAGAATTGGTGATGTATTTGAAAAGCTCTACTTTTTTATAGACCATCCCTACGCTATCTGCATATACTTCCCAGCGCACATCGCGGTTTACAAGAGAAGAGTCGTATTGTTGGTTTACAATGAGCGTACGAGGGAATACGGTGCTGGCTACTTCGTAGCTATTACCGAGGCTATCTATCTGGAAGTTGTCTTCTCCTTGGTCATTGTAGATATTTGCATTCCACGTTTTACTATTTTCCACAGGAAGGGCAAGTTTCACTATGGGGATATTATTTTCGGTTTTGATGATTTTAAGGTTTTTTTCCCTAGCTGTCCACACCGAATCTATCCTCCAGCGGTCAGCAGAGTTTTCCCTTCTAAATCGTTCTATCCTATAAAAAGGAAGGTTGTCAAGTCCTGTTTCCAGAGCAGCTACCTCTTCTTTTATCTGGTATTCGCTACTGTCGTTGGGGTTAAGCTCATCGTACAAAATTTGTTGAACGTCATAGACTACATAATGACCCACTTCTAAGGGTAAAAAACTATTGCCATAGCGGGTGTTTTGTGGTTCTATATCGCCCAAGTCACATGAAATGACCAATACGGGCACAGCTAGCAGTAAAAATAGAAATTTGACCAATGATCTCATTTTCTTCTATTAATATAAAGATGATACCAAATCCTAACGCCTTTTGTACCCGCATGGTGCATCAAAGAATCAAATTAACGGGCGGCGGTCAGGGCTATTTCAATGAGAGCGTTTCCAGGTAGCGAGTCCACTTGAACGGTTGCTCTTGCAGGTGCCCCTTCGGTAAAATAAGAGCCGTAAAGTTCATTTACTTTACCATAGTTTGCCAAATCGGTAAGGTAGATCGTGCAACTTACCGTATTGGCATAGGTAAAACCCTCTGCTTCCAAAACAGCTCCAAGGTTGCTCATTACTTGTGTAGTTTGGGCCTCAATACCTTCCACCAATTTCTTTGCTTCAGGATCTATGCCTATCTGCCCAGCAGCATAAAGGGTGTTTCCTACCAATATGGCTTGGCTGTATGGTCCCACGGGCAGAGGGGCCTTGTCAGTTTTTACGATTTTCCTGTTAGAGGCAGCTTCTTCTCCCTTTTGGGGAGCGGCGCAGCTAGCAAGCAAAGAGAGGGTAAATAGAACAGCAACTGATTTTCTGAAATTCATAGCATTGTGGTTTTAAGTGTAGAAAATTTCTAATTGTGCTGTTTTGGTAGGGAGGGGGTGGAAAGTGATTGTGAACGCATGTTTAAACTTTAAGTTTTTAAGCTAAAATTAAAACATGCTCTAAGTTATAAATATCAATTGAATTAAAGAAAGAGAAGTTTAAGTTCGGGAATGTGAGGTACAATTCAAAACTTAAACTCGCTCCAAAAGAAAGGTAGGAGGTGGGATTACACTTTTTTCATCAGCGAAATAGCCTCCCTAGGATTTTCAGCTTTGAAAACGGCGCTTCCAGCTACCAAGATATTCGCCCCTGCTTCTACTATGGCTTTGGCGTTGCCCAAATCGGCTCCACCATCTATTTCTATCATCACTTCAGGCTTTACCTCGTCTAGCAGTGCCCTTAGCTTTCTTATTTTTTTGTAAGAGTGCTGGATGAACTTTTGCCCTCCAAAGCCAGGATTTACCGTCATCAGGTTTACATAGTCAATATCAGGAATGATATCTTCCAGTACCGAGATCGGCGTATGAGGATTGAGTGCAACTCCAGGTTTACAGCCAGCATCTTGGATTTGCCCAATCACACGGTGGAGGTGGGGGCAAGCTTCGTAGTGTACCGAGATGGATGCTGCACCTAACTTGGCAAAAGTCTCTATGTACTTATCGGCATTTACAATCATCAGGTGGACGTCCAAGGGTTTCTGGGCATGTCTATTGATTGCTTCTATTACCGGCATCCCAAACGATATGTTAGGCACGAATACGCCGTCCATTACATCTATATGGAACCAGTCGGCATCGCTGCCATTCACCATTTCAATTTCTTTTTGGAGGTTGGCAAAATCAGACGCCAACATCGATGGAGCTACCATCGTTTTCATATATTTTCTATTTTAATGTTTTGCCAATGAGTTCAACCCATTGGGTCAAGTTGTTTTTCTAAAAGGTCAAAACTCTTTTATAGTTGAATTTATGGCTTTTTTAATGGAGAATTTGGCTCTTTTGCCATCGCATTGTAAGTCATCCTGTCCATAAAGCTAGGGAAGAACTTATTAAAGAGGACCGTTAGTTTTCCCAGCATAGTCAATATCAAAAGCTTTTTCCTTTTTTTGTTCGCCTTATAGATGTGTGCCGCACATTCTTCTGGTGGCATCATCTTTCCTTCGTTTCTTGGAGAGTCTTTCTGGGCAGTGCCATCTTCGGTCAGCGATTTCTTACGGATATTGGAAGCGGTGAAGCCAGGGCAGGCGATCATTACATGGACCCCTTTGTAGCGCATTTCGGTGCGGAGTACTTCCAAAAAGCCTTGTAGGGCAAACTTAGACGCTGTGTACCCAGCTCTTGCGGGTAAGCCTCTAAATCCGGCAATAGAAGAGATGCCAATCACCGATCCTTTGTTTTCTATAATAGAAGGCAGGCAATATTTGGTTGCGTACACTGTGCCATAGAAGTTGATGTTCATTAGCTGGTGCATCACGGAGAGGTCAAGGTCTTCAAAAAGGGCTCGCATGGAAATCCCAGCATTATTAATGAGGATGTCGATTTTTCCCCACTGGGAAAGTACCTCGTCAGCCATGCGTTTGTTATCCTCTTCTTTGCTTACGTCAGCAACTATCCCCATTACCTCTATGCCTAGGGCGGCAAATTCTGCCTGTGCTTCGGCAACGGCTTCTGGTCTTCTACCTGTAAAGGCTACTTTCGATCCTTTCGAACCATATTCTTTCACCAGTGCCTTGCCTATTCCCGAATTTCCCCCAGTTATTACAACGACCTTTCCTTTCATCTATAAACTATTGGTTGAATGAGAGTGCATTTGAAATTGCTCTCGGTTGATCTAGCCGCAAAAGTACTCAGACCTAGATTAAAAAATGGGCTAAATCAGTAAAAAATGAGCAGAACCAAAAATGCTTTTTTTACCAAAACCAGTTTTTTTTACATGGCAAAGAAATTTGGCAAACTAGTATTAGAAATTGGTTTTTTTTTAAGACGTGTTTTAAAACAGTAATCATATAATAAAGAATAGAATGGGTATTCCCCATGTTTTTATCTTTAAAAGCCAATATATACTTATTAAAGTACAAGTTTTGAATATTGCTCTCATTAACGTTTGTTAATAAGTGGTGGTGGTGCTTTTAGTAGCTTTTTAGCTGGTTTTGATGTGGTTAACGGGTAAAAAGTTGACAAGCCGTCAAATCTTACATGCTATATTTAGCGGCATTTAATAAACTGCTTGGTTTCCAGTTCTTTTTATGAAAATAGTTACAACACCTACTCACTTATCTACTTCTCAAAATTTAGTTTAGTTATGGAAACCAAGAAATTAATCCTTGCCTGCACACTCGTGTTATTAGTAATAGCACAATCATCTGCCAAAAATAAAATAAGGTGGACATCAGGTTCGGTAATGACTACCGAGCACCAATATTATAATGGGAAAGTTTTTTATGATTATGAAAAGAAAGTTTTTCTTTATCAAAAAGATGATTCAAATATCCAGACTTTTACACCAAGTATGGTTTCTTATTTTTCTTTTTTCGATGCTGAGTTAGAAATTATTCGCGACTATGTTTCAGTTGAAATGGACGGTGAAGAAGGCTACCAAACAAAGACCTTTTTGGAAATTGTAGGGGACCATGAGCTAACTTTGCTTCGTCAAGAAAAATCGAAAAAGAAGTATGAAATTATGGATCCAGGTACAGAAGCTGAATTTCTATTACACGCTAAGAACTTCGATTATTATGTATTTGTAAGTGGGAAATTTGTGGAGGCTAACCAATTTATAGAAAAAGTCTACCCATTGCTCCATAAAAAACTCGACAAAGACTTTTCAAACTTGCTCACAAAGGATAATTTGAATAACAATATGTTGAGCACAGTAAGTTTTTTTCTTTCCTACTTTGAAAGAATTTTAGAGAAAGAGCCTAATCAACAAAAGATCTTTACACGAAAATCGCGCTAAGGGCAGAGCCTAACCGTACGATATGCTTCATCAAACAGAAAGGAATGAATAAATTATTGAATAGTCAAGAGGTGGCAATCAATACGATAGAACTGCGTATCAAACAAGTTAGAGGACTGATAGCCAATGTAATTGCCATAGGTTTAAAGCTTCAGCCCATCTTTACTGTACTCAGCAGGTTGCCAATTACCCTCCTTCAATATCATTAATTCCTTAAAGCCAATGTTTTGGAGTATTTCTGCCGTTTCGCCAAAGTACGAGGTGATCTCGGAAGGAACATGTGAGTCTGAATTAAGCATAATAGGGACTTTCAGTTCGAGCAAATGCTCCAAAATCCACTTTGAAGGATAAGTTTCGACCGTCTTCTTTTTATATACCCCTCGGGTATTTACTTCTACTATCACGCCTGAGTTGGAAATTTCTTCTAGAGTTTCCAAAACAGCCTTCTGGTACCAATTAGCTGTTTCCGAAAAGAGTTTTCCGTCTTCGTCTTGCATTTTTATTTTGTCCATGTGCCCAAGCACGTCGGGGCAAGCCTCTTTGAGCATCATGCGGGTGAGTTCAAAATAACGGCTGATAAACGCCTCTACATCTCCTTCGTAGCTTGTCTGCAAGCCTTCTAAAAATGTGTTGTGTGGCCCGTCTATCTCGCAAGGTCCGCCATTTTTCTTTTCCCCTGTAAAATGAATAGAGCCAACGGTGTAATCTAGCCCAAGATTTTCTTTTTCTTCTTGGTCGATTTTAAGCAATCCCGGCACATAATCCGTTTCTAGCCCCACGTAGACCTCTATTTGGTCTTCGTATTTTTTCTTCAGGGCGTTGATTTCAGCAAGGTATTTAGGAAAATCCTCATTTTTCATGTTCCACACCGAGTCGAAGGGAACGGGAGTGTGTGAGGAAAATCCATAGCAAATCAACCCTTTTTCAATGGCGCTTTCTAGGTGTTTTTCTGGGGCTTCTTTGCCGTCGCAGTAGTGGCAGTGGCTGTGGTAATTTGTCCAAGTCATTTCAATAGCTCTTTTGCTTTGTTCGAATCTAAACTATCTCACCTTTTTTTTGACAAAAAACATAGAAGATTCACGCCTAATTTACCTTTCGTTAAATTTCAATAGTTCTTTAGTTTTTACCATTGCAAATGCTAAAAAGAACCCATACCTTGGCTTCGACAATATCTAAATAAAATATAAAAACATGAGCGACGAAATGCCTAATGCTGAGGAATACGAACAACAGGCTCGACTGTTGATGGATGAGGGGAAATACAATGAGGCTTTGAGAGAGACAAGCGATGGGTTTCGTACTGACGCGAGCTATATGCCACTTTACCACTTGGCAGTGGCATGTTTAAGGGAAATAGGTGGAGATGAAGAAAGAGCATTATTCGAAAATGTATTAGAAAATCCGAATGAGGCTCAAGGTTATTATAAGATAGGGGCACATTTCATTACCTATAGCGATTATGATTTAGGGCTGCCTTTTATAGAAAAGGCGTTTAAAATGGATCCTGACAATGAATATTATGCGTATGATCTTTCGGTTTGCTATGGCTCCCGGTTCGATATCCAGAAGGCATATGATACCTTGGTTAGGTTTGAGGATTCGGAAGATATAGCTGTGAGAATTAGGCTGGCTTATTTGAATATTTTACTCGGGCAAACGGAAGGAGTGGGGGAAGAGCTGATGAAGCTGGCAAAGGAAATACCTCCTTCGGTCGATAATTACTCATCTGTGCTGGAAGTGCTCAAGGTAGATCATATGAACATGCGACAAGATGCCCTCGAAAATCCTCAGGTGGATATTATGGATTGGCATTTTATCCAATATGGAGGCGTGTTGCTTAATATTTTTGGGGAGTCGGATGAGGAGTTTGAAGTAGCGGGAGGAAGGTTTGTTGCGCTTTGGCTTTCTATGGAACAAGTGCAGCGTACGCTTGCTAACTTGTTGGTTTTGCTCAAGGCTTTAGGCAAAGTGCCGGAAAATCTATTTTATATAGATGACCGTGACTCGGAGATTCTTGCGAGGGCTTTGGGGCAAATGTTGAACCTTTACCCGGTGCCTGTGGAAGAAAAGCATACCGATATCAAAAAGAGCTTGATTGTGGCGGCTGAAGCTGATTCGTTTCAAACGGAAGAATACTTTTTCTTAAAGTTTCAGCAGGAAGACCAAGTGCTTTTTGCCTTTAACCAAAACTGGTTGCAAGACTTATCTATTTGCCCCGATATTACCGGGTTTCTGACCCAATCCATTGGATTGCCGTGGCAAGGTGGTGAGCTAAAAATGGATACGGACGAAGACGGTGAAGTAATAAGCTCTCCAACTGATGACAGAAAGCCAGAGGTCATTGCCCAAGAGTTGGCGGTGGAAGAGTATGAAATTGATGAAGAATTTGAAGAATTGCTCGGGTTTTATACCGATTTTTCCGAATTTTTGAAGATAAACCATGCCCAAATTAAAACCCGATTTGAGTTTGCAGTAGAAAGTCCTGTTCCAGGATCTTATTTTCATTAAACCTAAAAAATTTTAACCAAATGAAATTACTAGCTATTCCCTTTTTGATTTTGATGTCCGCTTTTTCCTTGTCAGCTCAAAAGCTGGAACTAAGAGCAATTAGTTTTAATATTCGTTACGATAGCCCGAAAGATGCAGAAGAGGGAAATGGTTGGGAAAGGAGAAAACCGAGAGTTGCCGAGCTTATCCGTTTTCATCAGCCCGATGTGGTTGGGATGCAGGAAGTATTGAAGCACCAAGCGGGTGACCTAGCGGAAGTCCTGCCCAACTATGGCTGGGTAGGAGTAGGAAGGGACAATGGGAAAACGAAAGGGGAATATTCCCCAATTTTCTATAGAAAAAATAAATTTGAACTGGTTGAAACGGAGACTTTTTGGCTAGCAGAAAGAACGGATAAGCCGGGTAAGAGCTGGGATGCGGCCTTGCCAAGAATTATGACTTGGGCGAAGTTAAAAGTGATAGAAAGTGGCGAGGAGTTCTTCGTTTTCAATACCCATTTTGACCATAAGGGGGAAGTTGCCAGGGTAGAAAGTGCCAAGCTCATAGTAAAGAAAGTGGAAGAGATAGCTGGAGATTCACCTTTTGTGATTACAGGTGATTTCAATTGCAGCCCTGTTTCTGACCCATTTGAAACCCTTGTTGCCAGTTCTCTGATTATGGACTCATTTTTAAACTCAGAAGCAATTCCTTATGGGCCTGAAGGGAGTTTTAGTAGTAGCTTTGAGGCTGGGAAAGAAAATCAAGAACGCATCGACCATATTTTTGTAAGGTCGGGTGCGAAGGTGATAAAATGTGCGGTGCTCACCGATAATTATAGAGGAAAATATCCTTCTGATCATTTGCCGGTGTTGGCTGATATTGAATTTTAGAAAATGCGGGTTTGGCTTCTTGCGTACTAGGCGAAGAGGGTAGGGTCAAGACCGAAATGGCGTTTGTGCGTTAGGTGGCTTGCCCACCTGGGGAAGGCTCTGCGAGAGTACGCCCCGACCTTTTGAGTTGGTACATTTGGTAAGAATTATAAACATTGTGCCAAAGAATGTATATCATTGGCCCAAGGGCTGCCATAGGGCTTATGAAAGTGAGTGCCAGCCAAACGCTGAACATGGTGTTTTTCCTGCCGAGGGCTTGGCTGGTTTCCAAAGAAAACCCTTCTTCGCCTAGTTTGCTCCCAAAGGCAAAGTTTAAAATACAGATAAGTAAAGTAACCAAAGCGATACCTAAAATAAGCGGCAAAGTTCCAGAAGGCTGGTTGGTAACAAAATCCGTTGCCTTTGCTGTAGCTATATAGATATTTAGCAAAAAGCAATAGAAGGAGGCTTTTTTGAATGGGCGTAGAGTATCGATGACTTTAGAAGGCAAAGCTCTTAGGAAACGTGCAAGAAAAAGAGGGGTGAAAACCAATAAAAACACGGGAAACAAGACTTTTTCTATAGAAATTGGGGCAGTTGTCTGTACCATTGACGGGATGGCAAAAGGTACAATAAGTGCTACGCCAATACTGGTTACTATTACCGAAATAGTGACGTACTCGACCCTGCCTTTGAGGTACCCTGTGATGACGGGAGCTGCCGCCGCCGTAGGCATAATTCCGGTGATAAATGCGGTAACCGCCAGTTCTGTATGGAAAGGAAGTATAATAAAATAAAAAAGGAATGCTACTCCAATATTGGCGAGCAGTACCCAGAGGTGGCTTCGCATGAGCATCTTTTTGTGGATCTGCATGTCAAGGAATGCCAAAAAGAGCATGATCATTACCAAATAGCTCACCATAAAAGTGAGCTGGCTACCAATAGGAAACAGTACCCCCAATACCATTGCCACCACCATCAGAATAGATTTCATTCTACAAAAATAGGTAGCTAGTACTGGATTGAGTTGGTTTTTTCCATTAAAATGCGTTTTTTGAGACAAATAAAATTCGGCATCGTTACCAATTTTCAAAACCATGACTAAAGAAGAAGCAATTGCCAGATTGGAGGCTTATAAAAATGAAAGAGGGGTGGCAAACTGGGAGCGAATGGGCGTGAGGGGAATGAGTTCTTTTGGCTTGGGGCTTACCCAAATTAAGAAAGTGGGTAAGGAAATAGGTAAAGACCATGGACTTGCACTTGCCCTTTGGGAATCCACAAATTTTGATGTGAAAACTTTGGCGATTATAGTAGAAGAACCTAAAAAAAGTAAGCAGGGAGCAAGTGGAAAAACAAGTGGGCGACCTCCATTTTTGGATGCTGTCCCATGCTTATTGTAGCGTGATGTTGCCCAAGGTGAAATTTGCAGTAGAACTAGCCGAAGAATGGCACAATGAAGAGGACGATCTTAAAAGGCGTTGCGCATACCTGCTTTTGTACCAAATAGCCAAGGACAACAAAAAGCTGCCCGATAGCTTTTTTGAACCGTACCTTTCCCTGATTGAAAGTAACATCCAACAAGAGGAAAACTTTGTGAAAGATGCGATGAACACCGCATTGCTCATGATAGGGCAACGAAGTGCTGCGCTCCATGCAAGAGCATTGGGTATTGCCAAAAAAATAGGCAAGATAGAGGTGGACTATGGAGATAATTCTTGCCAAGCTGCCGACTGCGTGATGCACTTGGGCAGCGATAGGGTAAAGAAAAAGGTCGGGTTAGACGTGTAGAGTAGGTTTCAATTTAAGTCTGTAAGAATCAAATCGGCTATATCGAACCTTGGGAAATCTCCTGTGTTGTTGAGCAGGATGATGGTAATTCCTTCGTCGGGTTGTTTGAGGAATAATGAGTTGAACCCGAAGTCTGTGCCAGGATGGTAAAGTATTTCATGCTTTTTCGATTCTTCGAATAAAAACCGATCAATCATCCAGCCATATCCATAGTCGGCATCCCAGTCTTCATACTTTACCCTTCTTGCCCACATTTCTGCTTTTCTATCGGAGCTTAGTAGCGTGTTCTCGTCAAGGGCTTTGCTCCATTTTAGTAAATCCGCCGAGGTGGAAGTTATCCCTCCTGCACCTCCAACATTTTGTGGGAAATACATGGGTTCTGGTTTGCCGTACATAAATGCGGCGGCAAGGTTAGAGGTATCCTCTTGCTGCCCAAAATAAGTGTCCTTCATTCCCAATGCACTGAATATCTTTTCTTTCAGCACTTCTCCCAAAGGCTTTCTGGTTACTTTTTCTATTACCAAACCTAGGAGTACATAACCGGAGTTGGAGTAGGCAAACTTAGCTTCAGGCTCAAATTCTAGCGAATCGCTACAAAACTGGGTAACGATTTCTTGGAGAGGGTAGGGCTTTTCAAAAAGCTTGACTAGGTAGTTGTTGTTGTCGAGGTAATTTGGGATGCCCGATTGGTGCGTGAGTAACTGAGCCAAGGTGATTTGAGGATGTGGGTAGTGGGGTATGAATTTTCCCACCGAGTCTTTAACGCTAAGCTTTCCTTCGTTTTGGAGCATCATAATCAACATGCCCGTGAAGGTTTTGGCAACCGAGCCTATCCTAAACTGTGAGTTTTCTTTATTTTGGGTGAGCTCATTATTGTAGCTTTTTTGAAGAAGTATTTCATTGTTGTAAGTGACCAACACATTTCCATTGAAAATATCTTGGCTGTTGTAGTAGGAAAGTATAGAATCTAGCCTTGCCTCCTTCTCTTTTGGGAACTTGTTTTTCAACTCTTCAACTTTCAGCTTGTGGTCGTTAGCTTTATTTTTTGCTTCTATATCCTTCGCTATAGAAGCAAAATCGTGGTCGGGCAAAATGATGTTATAATTTTTCCAAAAGTCAGGGTCGTACATCGAATTTTGGTTTTCAATAAATTTGCCCTTTCCCAATAATTCGTCTGAAGAGAAAGGGGTATAGGCTTCTGTCTGGATGGAAGTCACTAAGTAATCCACCCTTGTTTCCAGCTCAAACTCATAATGGTTGCGAGAGCTCTTAAATGAAATACGGGCATCGTTTCCAACATGGTTGAGGTAGTATTTTCCACCTGTTTTTTTGTAAGATAGCTGGTATTCATCTTTATCCATTTTTAAGTGGATATCGAGCAAAGACATAAGTACACGGGTTCCCTTGTCCCCATAGCTGAAATAGGCTAAACCCTTTGGGCTTATTCCATAGTCGATGTAGAGAAAGGCAAAAGTGTTGGCATCGATGAAGAGCTTTCCTTTATACCCCGCTATTTTCTTCCCGTCCTTTTGGTCGAAGGAGAGCACAAATGCTTTTGTATCGTCATAGTTTGCAGTCCCTTCCAATACAAAATCGTGATTTTTTAACCCTTTTTTATTGAGCAAATCAAAATCGCCTAGCTGGTTGATCACATCAAACTCAAAAATTGAATTCACCCTCAAGCCCATATTGATACCATGGGAAGCTTTTTCATCTTTGATCGCCCGCATTTTATCTAATTTGAATTGTTGTTTTTTATGTGGGACTTTGGACTGGAAAAGGTCAAAAACCGCTTCAGACAGATGGATGTATTCTTGGTTTTTGGTGGAAGAGACCCGGTAAAAGCCCTTGCTCAGAAAAGCGGAACCGTAATAATTCTCAGGAATTTTTTGTAGAGCGGTAGCGAGGATATTTTGTGCAGAAAGGTCGGTGATAAATACCTCTTGAAGCAAAAGAGGATCTTCTGTGAGCTGGCAATCTAAGAAAGCACCAATGTTGTTTAAGGAAAATAGAGCGGTGTTGTATCCAATAAATGAGATTCTCAGGCTATCATTTGCAGTGTTTGAAGGGATAATTAGCTTAAATTCTCCTTGCAGGTTGGTTATAGTCCCCATGTTGCTTTTTTGAAGGGCTACATTGGTGTAGGGCATGGGTTCTCCACTTCCTTTTGCTGTTACTCTTCCTTTTAGGATGATACTTTTTTGTGCCAAAAGTGTTTGGGCAGAGAAGAGGGAGAACAGTATAAAGAAAGTAAGATGAGGAATGGAAATGTATTTATTGGGGTTCATTGGCTGTTAGGGTTATGCCCTTATCAATTAGCAAGAAGCCAGAATGGTTGCCCAAAAGGAGGAGTAATGTTAAACTAAAGGTAATAGGCATAAAAAAGCCTTCCGAAGAAGGCTCAATCAGTTTATTATAAGCTTATTCGTTTGCTGTCGCCCATTTTTTAGCATCTTCCAAGTTGTCAAAGTATTTGGAGATAACCTTTCCCTCTGATTTGTTTTCATCCATCTCGTCCAGTGCTTGATCAACTGCTAATTGAGCAATTAAATCTTCGGGAACTACCATGGCTATTCTTTGTAGGCCAAGCTTAATGAGTTGTGGGTTTATTTCGTGAGCAAACCATTCTTGTAGTTCGGGTACAATAGGGAAAGCAAATTTTTTGGTATCGCCTAACCAATTTTTAATAGTATATTCTTTGAAAAAATCTAATATCAAATTGATTACATCCTTGTAATCATCTCCAGTCATATTAGCTGTTTCAGGTAACCAAGTGACGGTCAATAGGGACTTACTTTCTTCGTAGCTTGCCTTTACAAATTTGTTTTTAGTTAATTCCATAGTTTATTATTTGAGTTATGAATTAGATGTGTTTTTATAACCCATTCTTACTATAGAAATTTCTTAAGTTAACACTTAATATCTGTTGTTTTTTTAAAATATCAACTTTGCTTTTGAGTAGTATCCGCCATCCTTTATATGTTATCATATATTTTGTTTAAAAACAACAAAAACCAAATCCAAATTGGCACATTTCTCCAAATCCGGCCTCTAGTCCAAAATCTACAATCTCTGGAATGGTTTGTATTTCAAAATCGTAGGCGTAAGCCGTCACTCGCTCATGCTGAGGGGTTTGTTCCCATAGTGAAACATAGACTTTTTTAGGTTGCTTTCCCAAATATTTCAACGACATCCCTTGGAGTGTTTTATTGGAAAAAGTAAACTTTGAATTGTTTTCACTACACCATTTTGAGTACCTGCGCAACATCGATTTGAAGAATAATTCTTGGTATTCGTCTGATTCGGGAGCTACATACCTGTTGATGGACTTGCCTTTCCTACTTCGTTCTTCTTTAGTGACCAAAATTGGAGATATTGCTTTTATAGTTTTTGAGCTTACGGGGTGAGGTTCTTGCTCAAATTCTTTCACTTCGAGGATTGCCCCTTGGTAGCTCGACCCCATCAGAAGTGAATCGGATGCGCGGTGGCCTATGTGCAGCATTCTTCCCAAAAACATATTTTGAAGCTCTGAAAAACAGCTTTCTGGTATGAGTACTGAAAAGTCTAATGTGAAAAAGCGGCAAAAAGGTTTTATAGCCTCGTGTGTGGTTTTCCAAGCACCTTCAGGATTGAGCGAAGAGAAGGTATAGAACTCAAAGTTCTTTTTCCCACCGCAGTATTTTGAGCTTTCGGCAAAAATATTTTGAAACCACAAGGAAAGGATATATTGCTGATCTAGCGGGATCAGGTCATTTTTTTTCAATTCAAAAACAATTTTTATTCTCATAGCAGCGCAAGGTTTTAGATTGACCAAAGATGTATTGCTGTTATGTATTGGTTTTTGTTGAAAAGGATAGGAGGGTGATTAAGGAGACGCTTTTGGGGCTTGTCTATTTGG
This sequence comes from Flammeovirgaceae bacterium SG7u.111, assembly GCA_034044135.1. Taxonomy (NCBI): domain Bacteria; kingdom Pseudomonadati; phylum Bacteroidota; class Cytophagia; order Cytophagales; family Flammeovirgaceae; species Flammeovirgaceae bacterium SG7u.111. The sequence continues at coordinate 2,166,444 of CP139021.1, forward strand.
CTAACCCCAAAAGCGTCAAATAAATTTCCTTAATGTTAAATAAAAATCTATTTCAAATCACTATCGGCGCAATATTATATTCGTCAGAAATCTAAAAGGACAAATGCCTTTTAGTTCTAAACGCCTTGTATCCAATTGTTTTTATAGGATAAAAGTGTTTTACCCCATTTTTTTGTAAATCCATTTGTTGAACACAAGCCCAAATAGCAATACTATTCCCCATTGGGTTACAATAGTGGCATTGCTATAAGTGTCTATCACATTCCAGTTGCCAGCTTTATCGAACCAAGGGTATTCGCTGTAGCCCTGGGACATCCACCAGTATACGAGCACCACGGCCAAAAACACATTGACCATGAGGCAGATTTTGAAATAATACTTAGAAACAGAAAAGTCTGAGTCGACATCGATAAACTTGGCTTTAAAATCGAAAGCACCATATTTGAGTGCAGAAAAGGCGATAAAAAAGCCTGAAATGATCAAGCCAATTCCCCAAACCCAGTCTTGGTTGTTGAAAAACTCGAAAGACCAAGCCGAAGGAAAGCCGAGTGCTATACAGGCAACACCTCCTGCCAGAACAGCTTTGTGCCTGTCTATACCCCAGTCGCCCAAGGTCTTGATGAGCAGTTCGAGCATTGGCAAAAGAGAGCTGAATGCAGCTAATGAAAAAGCAACAAAGAAGATGATACCTAAAAATGCTCCACCGGGTATTTTGGCAAACAGTTCTGGAATCACCATAAAGGAAAGAGCTTGATTCCCCGACCTTAGCAAGGTAAGCGCTTCTGCATCCGTTCCTGCAAGGGCAAAAACAGAAGGCAAAATAGCCATTGCCGCTATAATTGAAGCTGTGTTATTTCCAAATGCACCTATAAACGTATTGAGTGTTACGTCTTCCTTGTCTCGGGAGTAAGAAGAGATGGTCATGAGCAAGCCCCAGCCGGCCCCAGTCGACCAAGCCGATTGTGAAAGCGCTTCTAACCATACCGTTGGGTTGGAAAATAACGCTACATCTACATGAAACATGTAATTAAGCCCATTGATACCATTCTCCATGTTAAGAGCAATGATACTAATGATAATGAGCATGACGAAAAGCATTGGGATAAGAATCTTATTTGCCTTTTCTAAGCCATTTTGAACTCCTCGGTACAGGAGTAAAGTACCTAAGCCCACACTTACTATATGCAGCGCTACGATCATCACATTTTCATTGGCAATCCCTTCCCATTGGAGCTTGAGATAGTCAGGATTGGAAGCTAGTTCTTGGGCTAGAGTAGTGCCACCCGAAAGCTCTGCCCATGCATTCCCAACCGATGATCCTAAATAATACAGGGCCCAGCCTGTTACTACTGAATAATAAAAAGTGATTCCAAGGGTACAAAGTGTGATAAAAACCCCCATCCATGTGTACTTCTTGCCGGTCATGCCTGCAAAGGAGCCGACTACAGCTTTCTTAAATTGTTTACCTATGGCAAATTCTGCCATGAGGATTGGGATAGACCATACGAGTAAAAACACTGTCCAAAGTATAATGAACGTGCCACCGTATTGCCCTGCCAAGCGTGGAAAACGCCACAGGTTCCCCGCACCTACCGCCATTCCTAGCGATGCTAAAATAATTCCCCACCTACTACTGAACTGTTCATTAATTGACATAAAATAATTGAATTTTTAATTGTTGTACAAGCTGGGAATATACATAATCAAAAGTAAAAGGGGAAAAGTAATGGAAAATGGCAAAAAAATACCCGCTACATGATAATATAGCGGGTACTGGAATTTCCTGTAGGAAGTTTATTACTCTTTTACTCCTTCATCTTTCATCTCGGCAAGAGCATCTATGTCAATTTCTTCGGCAAATTCTTTCACATCCTCTTGTTCTACACCTTCCGATTCTATACTTACCACAAATCTGTTCTCCACTACAAAAGAAAGTGTTCCTGTTTTGTATTCAGTGTTAAACTGCTCATAAGCTTTTTGTCCTCTGTAGGTAAACGTGCGTTCTATTTCGGTATCGGACTCGCGGTCTATGTCTGCCATAAGCCAAGCTGCCATACCCATGCCGGCAAAGTTGGTCATAGAGCCCATGTCTACTATGCTCACATCTAATTGCCCACCGTCTCCATCTTCATACTCACCCGTAGCGGTTGACATTTTTATTCCCATTGCACCTGCTTTTTCTCCTTCAGAGCTTTTGCGTTCAAAACCCGCAGCTTCTTCGGGCAAGAGTGCTTTTAGTTTTCTGAAACCAACAGGCTCAATATTACCCCCGCTTTCTTCCAAAGCAGTTTCCACTTGTTCCATGGCATTTTGCATAGCGGCAAAAGGATTTTGTTCTTCTTCGCTTTCTTCTTCAACGACCTCTTCTTCTTGTTGGGCTTCTTCAGAGTTGTTGCTTCCGCCTCCGCAAGCCCATACAAACATACATGTCATTACTAGCAGCAAATTAATCGTACTTTTTTTCATAAAAGTTATTGTTAAGTTAATTGGTGTTTTTATAGTTGAGATTTACACGTTTGGGCATAGCTTCTTTGCCCAAGAATCATTGGAGTTGCGTGAAGTTAACTTGTGGGTTTATGCTAAAATTAATCGCTGTATCTCAAAAATGGAGAAGGAATTTGGGAAAATGTTTGATCTATAAAATAATACTAGACTATTCTTATATTTTTTGATACTTTTCAAAGGAAGAGAAAGTTTAAAAAGTTATAGCTTCAGTTAGTGTCTATCTTCTTAACCGTCTGTCAAATCGTCTGTCTGACCCACTGAGTTAACATGTAAATTTACCTCTTCATATCTGCTTGGGGAGAATGGTAAACAAGTGGAAGAATTTTTTATAAAACTATTTGAGACATTGACTAACAAATTCAAAATTATGTTCTTTCCGCTTAAAAATCGCTATTCGTTAATCCTTGTTCGAAATTCGGTTTCAGCGCTATAACCAACCCTTCAATCCCACTGACTATTTTATGGGTAAGGCTGCTTTTAGGGTATTTGTCAAGTTTTAAAAGCTCCTCTTTATCTTGTGGTAAGATAGTGGAGTATCATTAAAAATAATTTTCCTAGGGAATTATTAAGAGCATCTTTGAATTTTAAGCAAGAGTGCATAAAGATCAGTATATTTTGATTGTGTAGTTTCCCCTTGAAAAATGAAAAAAGCCTTGAACTGTTATGTTCAAGGCTTTGGGATCTGATAATAAAGCAATTGCTAACTTAGTGCGTTGTTAATTAGCACTTGAAGTACTTTTTATTTCTGCTTGTATTTTGCTTTCTTACTGATAGTTACTGGTTACTTGTTACGAGTTATTAGTTTTGAAAATTCTAGCGATCATTTGCTTAAAAACTAGTAAACTGTAAATTAAATAACCGATTATTTTATTGGGTTCATTTTTCCAGTCTTTAAATACTGCTACGGTTGATAGTTACGGGTTTTAACAAATTAAACTTCTAGTTCAATCCAGTTAACTAGCTGAAATACTACGTTTTATTTTTAAGTAAGGATTGCTTTTTTTTAAAACTAGCAACCAGCATCCAGCAACTAGTAACTTTCAATAAGCGTAGTCTATAAAGATCCCAAATATTTTAAAAACTCCTCCTTCACTTTAGCATCTTTAAACTTGCCGCTATATTGTGAGGTAACGGTCGAACTTGTGGTGTCTTCCACACCACGCATAGAAACACAGAGGTGCTTTGCATCTATTACAATAGCAACATCTTCAGTGCCCAACGTCTTTTTAAGCTCTTCGGCTATTTGCACCGTCATGCGCTCTTGTACCTGCGGTCTTTTGGCAAAATACTGCACTATTCGGTTGATCTTCGAAAGCCCAATTACCTTTCCGTTGGAAATGTAAGCCACATGCGCTTTGCCCATAATGGGCACAAAATGGTGCTCACAACTAGAATAAAAGCTGATGTCTTTTTCCACCAACATTTCATTGTAGCGGTATTTGTTTTCGAAAAGCTTGATGTCGGGCTTATTTTCAGGGTTTAGCCCACTGAAAATCTCTTTTACGTACATTTTTGCAACTCGCCTAGGCGTGCCCATCAGGCTATCGTCCTTGAGGTCGAGCCCCATAATGTCCATAATCTCTCGGAAATGAGATTCGATCTTATCGATTTTTTCTTCATCGCTCATTTCGAACGCATCGTCACGCAAGGGTGTATCATAGGAAGTTCCAACATGCTCATCTCCCAATTGGTCGATGAAGTCTAAGTCGGCTTCCGTTACGTTTTGAGAACCTTTGCCGTTATGATGCAGGGTATTCAACGAAATTCCGTTCTGTTTCATAAAGGATCACTTTTAAATCAAATTTATTATCAAGTTTTGCACTAATTTTTTGCCAAATCACCACGGCTATATTTTCCGCAGTGGGGTTCAGCTCTTTAAATTCTTCGGTGTCGAGGTTTAAGTTTTTGTGGTCGAATTGCTCCAATACTTCGGCTTTAATAATGTCCCTCAGTATTTTTAGGTCTATCACATACCCTGTTTTTGGGTCAATCTCTCCAGTTACTTTTACCGTAAGGTTGTAGTTATGTCCATGATAATTTGGGTTGTTACATTTTCCAAAAATCTTCTGGTTTTGCTCTTCACTCCATTCGGGGTTATTCAAACGGTGCGCTGCGTTAAAATGCTCTTTCCTACTAACGGTTACTCTCATCAATCAAAAAAATAAAATTTGTATTGCTGTTTTTGAATTCCACAAAAAATTAGTGCGCTGCAAATGTAGTAGTTTTTAATGTTTCGTTTTGGTCGCCTCTAATTAACTCAATTATCTACCTTACAGTTCAACCTATTTTGCTTTCCAGATTCATAACATAAGGATTAGAATTAATGTTTAAGTGTTATTAAAAATAATTAAACAAAATATGGATTAATGGAAAAGTATGACGTGTGCGTGATAGGTAGTGGGATGGCGGGGCTTACGGCGGCTTCGCTTCTTACCAAAAAAGGGTTGAGGGTAGGTGTGCTGGAGCACAATTACCTGCCCGGTGGCTGCACCAGTTCTTATTGGCGGAAAGGGTTTGTGTTTGAAACAGGCGCCACTACACTGGTTGGTATGGACGAGCATATGCCCTTGCGCCATCTGGTAAATGAAATTGGTTTGGAAATACCTATGAAAAAGTTGCAGTTGCCCATGCAAGTGCACCTTGCCAATGGAAAAAAAATTAACAGGTACGAGAACTTGGAAGAATGGATTGCCGAAGCCGAAAGGGTTTTTGGAAAGAAGAACCAGCGCGCATTTTGGGAGTTTTGTTACGATGTAAGCGAGTTTGTGTGGGAAACTTCGCTTAAGCAGAAGGCCTTCCCTCCCGAAAATATATCAGATTTGATGCAAGCAGCGTCGAATGCTGACCTCAAACAAGTGCGGTATGCAACATGGGCGCTCATGTCCATGAAAAAACTTCTTAAGCGCTATGGGTTACTTGAGAACAAAGCTTTTGTCGATTTTGTAAATGAACAGTTGCTTATCACCGCTCAAAACCATATTTCGGAAGTGAATGTCCTTTTTGGGGCGGCGGCTCTCTGCTACACCAACTATGGGAATTATTATGTAGACGGCGGGCTTATAAATTTGGTGAAACCAATTGTACATTATTTGAAAGAAAACGAATCGAGGGTGCATTTGCGCAATACAGTGGAAAAGGTGACCCAGAAGGACGATGGCTATCTTATTCACACAAAAAAGCAGGGAGATATTGCGTGTGATTTTGTGATATCGGCAATTCCTCTCAACAACACCTTGCCAATTTTCGAAAATATCCCGAAGCCTGCTTTCTCTGAAAAAGAACTAAAACCAGCACTGCTCAACAGTGCTTTCCAGCTAGGCATAGGTTACGAGCCGCACAAAAAACTCCCAACCCTCCACCATCAAATCCATTTGGAAGAACCACTGCCCGAAATTGGTTCGGCGAGTATTTTCCTAAGCATCAGTCACCCCGAAGACCATACCCGCACCGATGAACCCGGACAAGGAGTCGCTTCCGTCAGTACGCATATTTCCCAGCCCAACTCAAGGTCCGCCATAGACAAAGAAAAGGTGGAAGCTGCTATTTTGAATAAGTTGGAAGAACTGGATTTTATTCGAAAAGACCACATTATTTATACGCACTCATCTGCCCAGAAAAGCTGGGAAAAATGGACGGGGAGAGCCTTCGGTTTTGTAGGTGGCTACCCGCAATACATGAAGATAAAACCTTGGCAAATGCCGGGAAACAGGCTGGATGGAAAAGGGGCGTACATTTGTGGGGACAGCACCTATCCGGGTCAGGGTATTCCGGGAGTAACGCTTAGTGGGATAATTGTAGCCGATAAATTTATGAGGGATCAGAAGAGTTATTTGAAAAGGAAAAAATATGAAAGGGAGATGAGCTTGCTTTAGTTTCAGGGAGGTTGGCTATTTTAGCCAAATGAACCATTAGTCGGAACGTCCATTCCACCCAAGCAATAGGATTGCTATAAACCAATGCCGACAAGATCCAGGGGGCGCTTTGATCGGAGGGGTGCTAATTGGAGTACTTTACATAACATTTTAGATGGGGGAATCGATGATGTTTATATGCTGTTTCAAAAAGAGAAAAATACAAATTTTGTATTTTAAAACCGTTATTACAAGAAGTTACTTCAAAGAACAAAAAACAGAATAATGGAGCCAAGAGGATATGGGTACCTAGCAGGGTTACTACTCATGTTAGCATTAAGTGGTATTGCAATATTGTTTAACTCTATTAGAAATTATCTGGATGAGCGATACCTTAGAAAAAAAGGAACTGTCGATTTCAAAACAAAAAATGGAAAAACTAAAGGGTATTGGGTCACAAAAGATGGTGAAAAGTATGATAAGGATTTAAAATTGGAAGATTAGATATTATACATATACTTAAACTATAAGAGTAGAGAGGGATGGACAAATGCTCCGAATAATTGGGGCATCAATTCTAATTTAATAATTGAAAATAATAGTAGGGATAATATTCATATAGAGACAAATCATAAAGAGATTTCTTGACTATTGTTAAAACAGAGTATTTACTTCCATTTGGCGTGCAGATATAGGGTAATATTTCTTTAGGTCTAGCATCGTTAGGCAACATTTGTAGCTTACTATTTGGAATAGTCTCAACATAATATTTTGAAATAAACCCGATCATAGGTAACAACAACTCTTCATAGGTTTGATGGGATAAAAAATTGTGGCATCTGATAGATACTTCCTCCAATAAATGAATATCATAGGTCTTAATTTCGCTGTTAAGTCCAATTTTAGTAAACAACTCATTTTCAAGGGAATCCGAAAGCCTAGGAAATTCTTTGTCAAAAGAGTAATACTCAAAAATGGACGTTCCAAGATTTATGTGATATGCTTTAAAATCTTCGAAATCATTAAAGAGTGATCCATATTGAAAAGATGTGTTATTCCCTGAAATATAAGAAACTACCAAGTATTGTCCATTTTCAAGTTTTAACAACTTTTTATTTTGACAGAGAGGTTTTTTCCAAAAAGAAAAAATAGAACCATCTACTACCTCAAAAGTAAAATGGTCGAGAAGTTTTTTTATATTTTCTTCGCCAGTAATTTCAATCAAGCCATTTTTTAAGAGAGGATGTAGAAGTTTTGCCACTTCTCTTTCGTTTTCCTCTAAATCATGAGAAACATAGTCTTCTAGATATTCCTTAGAAGGAAATTTCAACATCAACTTTTCTTTTTTACAGTCCCTCAAATAGTAAACACCCTCACAAAAATATTGCTCATAGCGAGGTCTCTCTATTCTCGAAACGATTGAATTATTTGTAACATAACTACTCTCGTCTTCATTTACTAAAATGATTTTCAATGGACTGTATCCAATAATTTCCTCTATGTTATCTTGTGCCACTAGATCAAAATAAGTTAGAAAAGATAAAAATAATATATATGCCTTCATGCACTAAATATATTTTAATTTTCTGGAAAATCTCCCCAATGGCACAAGCGTCTCACTTGTGCCTACAAAGCTGGATATTTCTTAGCAAACAAGAGAGCGGTTTCCTGCCCACTCTCGTCATTTTTTTTATAACTATCTTCTAAGTACATGACAAAAAAATCTTAAAAGCGATTTTGATGTCGTTTCTAATTGTATTGATAAAAGCATTGGTAAGGAAATCAAGCCCGTAAGTAAAGAAGCTTACGGCCCTCCTGCCGTGGTTTTTAATTGCTATTTTTTTGACACAATCATTAAGGTAAATGCCTACGCTGTAAGACCAAACAAAAGCAATGGAAATGACTTTTATCAGGGTGTCTAATCTTTCATAATCAGTAATATGGGTATCTTCCAAATTAAAACCAGCCGACTTGAAAGCCCTGAACATAGTTTCTATCTGCCAACGGTTTTTATAGATGTCTAGGCTTAAGTCTTCTTGGTTATAGGAAACCAATATCAGGTAATCAATTTTTCCATTTTGACCAACATATTTAATACCTGAGAAATAGCCCAACGTATCATTGAGATAAACAATTTTAGGGTGAAAATATACTCGGTTTAGCCGTTGAGCCATTAATAACCAATAAGCTTTCACCGTTTTGCCTTCCGCCAAAGTAATATGCATATTATTGCGGACCCTGATAAAATAACGGATTTGATGGCTCGTCAAATACGCCAACCAATCTTGGCCAACAAACTCTCTATCAGCTGTCAAATAGGCAATCTTATCATCTCCAAAGTTGAGCATAAAACGATTGAGTAGGTCTTTTCGCTCTTTTTGAGAGGAATTGCCCCGCTTATTTCCCAATGTGCACCAAAATACGGGCAGGCCTACTCCTTTATAAATTACTGATAAGAACAAAATGTTGATGTTGAGCTGTCCCAGCTTCCAATTTGTCCGGTCCAGGCTTAATTCATATTTACCTTCTATTGGTAAGGTTTTCATTATCAGCTTACAATAAAGGGCTTCTGCAAAGGTGAATTGGCTGAAGAACCGCTGGACTCTACGAAGTTTTGATGATAGAAGAACCCCATTATCATATCCTGTCGCCAATCGTTTGAAATTCACGCTCCTTACTTTCAAAACCGATATGATTAAATAACTCAACAACGTTATTCTGGCTTTATTTCCTCCCAACTCTTGCTGCAAAATCAATTGCAATTCTTTACTTTTATACAGGCTTGTCATCTAGGTTGTTTTTTTGTCTCGCAACTCAAAAATAACCTTTTGATGGCTTGCCTTTTATTTTTGTCATGTACTCAGAAATGGCATTAGAAAAAAATCATCTTCCATTTCCTTCGCTTTTCTTTAAATCAAGTTATTTTTCCTCTGTTTCGGGGAGGTTGGTTATTTTAGCCAAATGATTGAAGTCAGTAAGCTGAGCAAGTCCTTTTCTGGAAACCGAGTGGTCGATAACATTTCCTTTTCGGTGGAAAAAGGTAAGACGTTGGTGCTATTGGGGAAAAGTGGGTGTGGGAAAACTACTACGCTCAAAATGCTCAACCGCTTGGTAGAGCCTGATGTGGGAGAGATCAGGATATTGGGCAAGAATGTACTTGCCATCACTCCCGAACAACTTCGCAGAAACATAGGCTACGTTATCCAAGATACTGGGCTTTTTCCTCATTATTCCATTGCCCAAAACATTGCCGTGGTGCCCACGCTCCTTGGTTGGGAAGCAGGCAAAATCAAGAAAAAAACTTCCGAATTGCTGGAAATGTTGGATTTGCCCCAGTCTATCCTTAGCCGGAAACCTGCCGAGCTTAGCGGAGGGCAGCAACAGCGGGTGGGCATTGCCCGGGCATTGGCTGCCGAACCACCCGTCATCTTGCTCGATGAACCCTTTGGGGCGCTCGACCCGCTCACCCGTCAGCAAATAAGGAAAGACTTTAAGCAGCTAGAAACCCTGCTCGATACTACAATGGTGATGGTTACCCACGACGTAGCCGAAGCGGTGGAACTTGCAGATGAAATTTGCCTCATGGATCAAGGGAGGATTGTTCAGAAAGGAGTTCCAAAAAACTTGGTTTTTAATCCGAATTCTAGTTTTAGCAAAGCTTTTTTCGAAAATGATTTTTTGCAGCTTAGCTTCAGTTTGGTAAAAATAAAAGACCTTTTGCCCTTGCTCAATCCTACTGGTAAAGAAGAAAATGGCAAGGAAATAAGCCACTTTTCTGTTCAGGAAAATTTAGCCTTAGTGCTCAATTCGGCAAATGGGCACCTGCTTGCTTTTAAAGAGGAAAGAGAAGGCAGTGAACCAGTTTATACAAACAAAGAAGCACTTTTGATCGCTTACCAGCGGTGGGTGGAAAACGGATACGCATGAATGAGTTTTTAGATTATTTACAGGCAAATCAGCATACGCTTTGGAAGGAAACCTTGCAGCATATTTGGCTGACCTTGTTTTCCCTCTTTTTGGCAACATTGGTTGGTGTGGGGCTGGGTATTTTGCTCACTAGGTTTCAGAAAATCTCCCGCCCTGTAATGGGCGTAGTGAGCACCATCCAGACCATTCCTAGCTTGGCTTTGCTCGGTTTTTTGCTGCCCTTTTTGGGCATAGGCGTGCTGCCCTCCATTGTGATGTTGTTTCTCTATGCGCTGCTGCCCATTGTCCGAAATACCCTTACGGGAATAGAGGGAGTGGATTCTTCGGTAAAAGAGGCGGCAATGGGCATGGGATTTACCAGCCAGCAGCTGCTTTTGAAGGTAGAATTACCTTTGGCCATGCCCACCATTTTTGCAGGAATCCGAACCGCTTCGGTCATTAATGTAGGCATTGCAACACTCTGTGCACTTATTGCCTCAGGTGGTTTGGGTACGTTTATTTATCGAGGTATTTCCCTCAACGATGCCAATATGATTTTGGCAGGGGCTATTCCCGCCACCATCCTTGCCCTTGTTTTTGATTTTCTCTTTTCCATTATCCAGCGGAACATCAGTCAGCTATTTAAACCAGTGCTAATCGTTGCTCCTTTGGTGCTGCTCTTGGTCTGGTTTGCTGGTAAAAATGATGCTGGGGGCAATGGGTTTACCGGAGGCTTCCACCCTGAGTTTATGGAGCGGGTAGATGGTTATGCAGGAATGTCGCAGGTGTATGGCCTGAAAATGGAAACTGTGGAGCTGGATGTTGGGCTAATGTACCAAGCCTTGGTGGAAGGGCAAGTCGATGTGATAGGAGGATATTCTACCGATGGGCGAATTGATGCCTATGGCTTAAAGGTATTGGCCGATGACCAAAACTATTTTCCGCCTTACCAAGCTGTTCCTGTGGTCAGAAAAGAAACTTTGGAGAAATATCCTTACCTACTTCCCTTGTTGGATAAGTTGGAAGGGTTGATCGATAACAAAGCAATGCGCAAGCTTAACTACCAAGTAGACCATGGTATAGCCGATGCTAAAACAGCAGCAAAAAACTTCCTAGGGGAAAAGGGTTTCCAGACGGATATAGACAGGCAGGGCGACACAGATTTGGCAATAGGAGGGAAGATCTTCACCGAGCAATTTATCTTGGGAGAATTAGTTGCCACCTATCTAGAGAACCAAACCTCGCTTACCGTGGAGGTAAAAGGGGGTTTGGGAGGTACAAAAATTATCTTAGATGCGCTGAAGGCTGGGCAGATAGATATGTACGTAGAATATACAGGAACGGGCTTTTTGGTCTGGTTCAAGCCCGAAGAAGCGGTGATAGAAAACCTCATTCGCTCATCAGAAAAAGTGCTTGATTATGTTTCCCTCCAAAGTGACTCCCTGCTCAATATCCATTGGGGAAAACCGCTGGGCTTCAACAACAGCTACGCCCTCATGATGCGTGGGAACACCGCCGATTCTTTAGGTATTGAAACTATGTCTGATTTGGGGAAGTATTTGGGTGGGGAGTGATGATGGGTTATAGCGATGGTTAAAACTCCAAGCTAACCCCCAATACTACATTAATACCCAGATCATCGGCGAAATAGCGCCAGCGGTTGAGGTAGTCGCGATAGACTTGGTTAAGGAGGTTTTCCGCTTTGGCAAAGGTATTTAGCCTTACCGAGCCTAGTTGCTTTTCTGCCGAAACTTTTGCCCCCACCAAGTTATAGCCTTTTGGTGGCGGGGCGTAGTCTTGGGAAGGCAGCAGGTTTCTCTGTTCGAACACGTACCTATTGTTGAGTTCTAACGTGATGTTTTCAAACCTCCCAGCCTTAGGCAGTATGTAGTTCACCGCCGCAAAAATATTATTGGATGGCATATTGATCAGGGGCAAATCGTCCCCTTCGTTCCAACCTTTCAGGTAGCTGTATTTGAGCACGGCGTTGGTGAGGTCTGTAAATTTATAGGTCGCGGCAAAGTCTAGCCCATAAATCACCGCATCGGTCTGCTCGTATTTGAACACAGGAAATACCCCACGGATGGTCAACCTTACGGTATCTTGGGGATTGAGGTAAATGAAATCGTCTATTTTTTGCCAGTAAACCAAAGCATCCACCATCAACCTATTTTGGGAATTGGCCTTGATGGAAAATGTGTTTTTGAAAGAATTCTCTTTTTTTAGGTTGGGATCGCCTTCTTCTATTCCGCCCACCCCTTGGTGCACCCCATTGCTATACAGCTCATTCACTTCAGGGTTTCGGGAAGTCAAGCCAATGTTGTAAGCTAGCGTTACGCCCGGGCTTAGTTCATAGCTTGCCCCACCTGAGGCACTGTAGTTGGCAAAAAGGTTATTGTACCGAATGATTTCCCTCGGAACGGTTTGGGAAATAGCGGCAACCCGCTGCACATCATAATCAAACCTCCCCCCAAACTCTACAAACCACCTGTCCGAATCCCATTGGGTGATGGCAAACACACCTGTTTTGTTCGAAACATAATCTGGGATGAGGGGTAAAATCCCCGTTTCAGGCAGGTTTGTGTTGTTCACACTATTCAATTGAACACCTGTTTTTAGCAACCATTCAATGTTCAATTCTTTCTCAAACTTAAACTCAAAAAAATGGCTGAATTGCTCTAGGCTCAAAGCAGGCATGTCTGACCGACCACTTCTTCTCACATCGAATTCTTTTCTCAAATTGAGCTGCCCAGCGTAGGTAAAATCAAGCATTGCCGTTTCGCCATATGCATAACCCGTATGGAATTTCACCAAGTGGTGATTCACTTTTTGGTACGGTGCAGAAATGTCGTACGAAAAATAGTCTTTGGTGTGAAAAGGCACTTCTCGCTCAAAAGCGTCCTCCGAATCGGTCAGGTTTCCGATATGGCTGCCCCTCAATATTCCAAGGTTCGAGTTGAAGGTGCTAAGGTACAATTCGGTTTTCCAATCGGGGGTAATCGACTTTTCTAGTTGGAGGGTAAAATTGGCTTCCTCGTGCCCCGTATTGGTCAAAAAATAATTCGGGCTTCGTTTGTCCCCACTTTTTTTGACAGTCCCAACCGCCCTCCAGGCCAACCATTTGTCTTGCTCAAGCTGCATGTTCACCCCGTGTCCTCTTCCGTTCGATTCGTAAAAGTAACTGCCCTTCCCATGCAAATGCGGCTCATTGTCAATTTCCTTAGGGTCAATCATCACCACGCTCCCCAAGTTGCTGCCTTGGTACTCCAACGCCGCCGCTCCTTTCACCACTGTGAGCTTGTTTGCCGACCAAGGGTCGATTTCTGGCGCATGGTCTGCCCCCCACTGCTGCCCGCTTTGTGCCACGCCGTTGTTCAAAATAGTCAAACGGTTGCCGTACATCCCGTGGACAACGGGCTTGGAAATGGTGCTTCCCGTCCGCAACGTACTCACCCCGGCAATGCTCTCTAGCATATTCCCCAAGTTCTGGTTGGCATTTTCGGCAATCGTAGCCTCCCTTATCATCTGCACTTCTTGGGTGGATTCCATCATCTCCATCCCCACTACCGACACCTCATTGAGTAAGCGAGTAGCTTTGGAAAGCCTGATCACTACTGAAGTATCTCCATCTACTTTAAAATAAGCTTTTTGGGTTTCGTAACCGATGTAGCTCACAATCAGGTGAACATCTCCCTTGCACACGTTCTTTAGCTCAAAAGTACCATGCACATCACTCATCACCCCTCTTTTGCTTTCCTCAATAACAATATTGGTAAAAGGCACGTGTGTGTCCGAGCCTTGCTCTTGCACTACCCCCTTTATACTAAAAAAACAGTCCTGAGCAAAACTTAGCCCAGGAACTGCAAATGACATTAGGATGAATACTATATTTCTCAAATACACTGTTAAGTAATTTTTTGGCTGAGTGAAGATTGGTGTTAGTTGCTTTTTGCTGGGCGAACTGATAATCTAATTTGGAGTCAATTCAAGCGAGACGCTCGCGCCAGACAATTTTTTTAACCCTATACTGGTATGTTAGTTCAATAATTATTGTGATTTAGTTTCCAACTTATTAAACCAGCAACACATCATAAAGCTTGAAAACCAATCAATTACTTTACTTCCACATCAAACGTAACTTCTATGTCTGTTTCTCCACCTGCGTTGGTGATGTCGCCGTCTTTTACCCCGTCGGCGGTTTTGTTGGGTTCGTGCCTCAAAGTTACGGTCAATTTTCCACTTCCCGCAGTAGTGGTCGCAACTTTAGTAGCCAAGCCAACAGGATTTCCGTCACCATCTATATCGTCGTAAGCAACAGAAAGACCATTAACGGTAGTTTGGTAAAAAAACTGGTGTTCGTCATTCTCTTCTTCTACTTCTTCCGTGATGTCTTCAGCAGGAGATTCCAATTCGTTTAATAGCTCAATACTTCCCTCATAAGTAGTGTTTGCAGCCAATGTGCCTCCTGTTATTTCTGGATCATCTCCTCCATCACCGTCCAAATCTTTGAACTTCAGTTCAACTGTTGTTCCTCCACCCACAGGTGTAAGCGTGTAGGTAAGCGTGGTGATCAGTTCTTCTTCATTAGGGATTTCTGGTTCAGGATCGTCCGAACAAGAAGACAAAAAGGTCATCACCAATCCAAGTGAAATGAATAAGAAATTTTTAATTTTCATTACGATAAGTTTTAGTAGGTTTTGAGTTTATCATGCAAAGATAAATACTAAATGCAATAATGTTGCATTTAGTAAAAGGTTTTTGCAACATTATTGCATTTTATCTTTTTTAAGTAATGAGGAAAGGTGAATTAAAGGCTATGGTATTTGCTTCGGTAAGTAGCAGGGGTAAGCCCTACAAATTTTTTGAATTGGCGGTGGAAAAAGGACATGTTTTCATAGCCACATTCCATGGCTAGTTGGTTGATGGAAAAGTCGGTGTCTTGCAAACCTTGGCAGACTTTTCTGATCCGGAATTCATTGAGGTAATGGGTGAAAGACTTGCTGAACTGCTTTTTGAAATACTTGCAGAACGATACTTTGGTCATGAACGTCAAATCTGACATTTCTCCAATAGTAATCTTCCTAGTGAAATTTTGTTCAATAAAAGTGACAATATCTTTTACCCGATGGTCCGATTCATCCGTTTTGAGCAATTTTCCGCCAGACCCCGAAAGAGCTTTTACCTCCTTAAGCTGCGAGAGGCTGAGCAAAACCTCCATAAATGCCATTATTTTTCGAGCACCTTCTATTTGGGGCAAGGCTTCAAGCTGCTTGCCTATCTCGGCAGTCTGTCCCGATTCTTCAAAATGCAACCCATGATCGGCTCGGGAAAGCAAGAGCCTGATGGGCTGGAACTCTACGATTTTATCTAAGAATTCCTCAAATATCTGGGGACTCCACTGGATGCAAATGGAAGCAGACCCTGCCGAATATGTAGGGTCGTTTTTCCAAGTATGGGGCAACGAAGAGCCTAGTAACACCAAATCTCCGGGTTGGAAATTATCTATACTACTGCCTACATATCTAATTCCGCTGCTCTGGCGGATGTACGTCAGCTCAAATTCCTCGTGGTAGTGCCACGGTGCATCAAAATGATTGTTTTCGTAGAAAAAAGCATGGATCGAGCTGTCTAAGTCGTGGGGGACTAGTTCCAGTTTAGGCCGCATAAAGCTCTATATTTCTATTTAAAGTTCGTGTTTAATTATCAAAAGGGAAATATAGTACATCTTTTGAAGAATATAGGATTTAATGGGGAATAGTCTTACAGCGTACTTTTGTTGTAGATTAAAACGAAATGGAAAGGGATATGGAAGTAATATGCAGCGGGTTAAATGTAGTTGACTTACTAGTGTCTAGCCCAGAAACGATTGCCTTTGGGCAGAAAAACGAGTGTGAGAAAATAATTATACAAGGAGGTGCCCCGGCAGGAAATGCAGCGTGCGGGTTGGCAGCTCTTGGGCACGATACGGCTTTTTTGGGTTATTTGGGCGAGAATACGCTCAGCGAAATAGCAAAAGCAGAATTGTTGCGACATGGGGTGAAGCCCACACTTTTTAAAGAGAAAAAAGAGGCGACTCCTGCCATAGCGATAGTTCAGATCAATAGTGAAGGCGAACGAACTGTTTTGTATTCGATGAACGGTTACGCCCCTTTCCAACCTGAAGACCTAGATGAATCTGCCATCAAAAACTGTAAACTGATATTGGTAGATGGCTACGATGCCGTGATAAATACGCATTTGCTCAAACTTGCAAAAAAGTACGGGATAGCCACGGTGCTCGATCTGGAAAAAGCAGATGAAGCGGTGATGAAAGAAATGGTTTCCCTTACTTCCCACGCCATTTTGCCTCTGGAAACAGCCCAGGCACTTTCGGGCAAAACCAGCATTGAGGACTGCGTAGAGGCAATAGCCCAATTCACCAATGCCCAAGTGGTAGTGACGGACGGAAGCAATGGCTCATTTGCAATGGATAATGGGAAGCTAGTTCATCAACCTTCTTTCAAAGTTGAAGTAGTAGATACAACGGGTTGTGGCGATTCGTTTCATGCGGCGTATGCTTCGGCTCTTTTGCAAGGAATGGACTTGCCGCAGCGCATGGAATATGCCAGCTTTTTTGCCGCACAAGTCGCAACGGTATTTGGTGGGAGAACCCACTTTCCTTCAAGGGAATTCATGGAAAAACACCTTCATTCTGAAGTAATGAGCTGATCATTTTCAGCTAATTAATACCTTGTAAACCAAGTTTTCGTGTTTTTAAAATAAAGCCTATTGTTGATTTACTACCGTATTTGATTGTTGCTGACGGTCCGCCGCTGCGGTTTCTCGTTACTGGTTGCTCGTTTTTTCTTAAGAAAAGTCTTTTACTTTTTAAGAAGAAGACAGTTAATCAACTCATTACCTAGTTGAACCAGTAACCCGTAACTAGCACCTAGTAACCGTCAGCAGGGTCTAAAAATCAAAATAATAAGCATTATTAAAACACTCGGTTATTTAGTTCACAGTGTATTTTAAAAAGCACATAGCCCATTTTTTTATAGATATTTTTTGAAAACATTAGGTAAATAAACAATGGAAACACTAGCATTATCAAACTTGGAACATGGCATTGTTAGCCATCTTTTCGAGAAAGCGATCCTTCCTCCACAAGCAAAATACAGAGCCAATATTGGGCTGGTAGGAATAGGTTTTGAACTTCATTTCGATTGGAATTCTATTTTGGAAAACTACCAAATAGCCAAAGAAAGCCTGAAGCAGAGCCTTCCCAAAGATCGGTTCAACCTTGTTTGCTCCAAAGAGCCGCTACAAACTCCCGAAGATGTATTGGGCTGGCTAGAACAAGCAAAAAAAGAAGGACTTGATGGGGTGATTATCTACCAAGGTTCGTTCATGGCCGGGGAATTGGGCGCTACGGTTGCCCGCTGGCTCATGCAAAATCCAACACCTGTACTTAGTTGGTCGCACGACGAAGCAACGGGAGCTCGCCTTTCCAACAACCGACTCTGTGCGCAAAATTTCCTATTGAATATTTTCAAGTCTAGCGGAGTGAAATACTCTTGGTTGTTCGAGTCGCCTCGTTCGGAAAGCTTGGCGGAGCATATGATGGTTTTTGCGAAAGCGGTGTATGCCAAAGCGTCTATCAACCAACGGACAATTGGGATGATTGGAGGATTTAGAGTTCCCGGTTTTTACGATTGCGAACTAAACGAAATGGCGCTTTTGAAGCGGTTTGGAATAAAAGTAGACCGTGTGGATTTTGAAACTATTTGGGAGCATGGAAAGCGATTTTCAGGTGCGCTAATCAGCGAAATCAAAGAAGAATTACTCAACCATCCTCTGTGCAAATACAACAATGTAGCTGCTGAGCAAATTGAAAAATCGATTAGGCTTTCCCTTGCCATAGTAGATTTCAGTAGGGAAAAGAATTATTTGGGAGTTGGGCTCAAAAACTGGCCCGAGCTTTTTGATCATTACGGCATAGCGGGAGACGGTGCTGGGGCATTGATCCAAGATTTGGGAATCCCTGTAGCAGATGAGTCGGACATGGGCGCACTTATCACCATGGTGCTTATGAACCAACTCAGCTTGGAAGAAGCCATCCCAACACTAGTAGATTTATCCCTTATAGAAGAAAATAAAAACCGCATAGGCTTTTGGCATTGCGGTGGAGCACCTACCAAACTGATAGATACAGACTCAGGATTTGAGGTGCGAAACCATAGCATTTTGGAAAACTACGACGAGGAAAGTAGCATGGGAATGCTGTTGGAATTTTTACAAAAAACAGGCCCTGTGACCATAGCGAAGTACCAATATCCAGATGCTGGTCGGGTAATGGGCTGGGAAGGAGAGATCAAGCCTTCCAAAATGGCATTTAGAGGAAGCTATGCGGAAGTAGAGCCTAAGGAAAACGAAGCTAAGGACATTCTATCTTCGGTAATGAACAATGGGCTGGATCACCATTGGATAATAGGTAGGGGACATCTCCTGCAAGAAATTCAGGAACTCAACCACTGGTTAGAAATTCAAACTATTGATATAGAAAAAAGTAACAGTTATTTATATGGACACAGTAATAGATAAAGTACTCGACAAGAAATTTGATGAGCGATTTGCCACGCTTAAAGAGTTGTTTTTAGCGTATAGAAACTCAGAAAGATGCCTCCCTGCTTTCAACGTGAATGACAACTACGACCTGAGGGCTGTGGTGGAGTCGGCCAGCGAATTGGATACAAATGTGATGGTGATGACCTATCCGCCAGTGGTGGAGTTGAACTCGCCTGAAGTATGCCGAGCGTTGGTAGATGGTATAAAGAAAACAGCAAAGCATAATGTCTACTTGCACCTTGACCACAGTACTTCGGTGGATATGTGTAAGCATGCAATAGATGTTGGCTACGATTCGGTCATGTTTGACGGTTCTCAACTTCCTATTGAAGAAAACATAGCCAAAACCAAAGAAGTAGTTGACTATGCAGCATCTGCCAACGTGGTGGTGGAAGCTGAGATTGGTAAGATTATGGGAAGAGACGTCATCGTAAATTCTCCTGACGACTTTTTGGCAAGTGTAGAGGATGTGGTGAACTTGTATGAAACAACTAAGGCAGATATCATTGCCGTAGGAATTGGAACTGCGCATGGTTTTACTCCAGAAGAACCAAAAATCTACTTCGACCGTTTGAAGGAAATTTCATTGGCTATTCCCGCTCCATTGGTGTTGCATGGAGGCACAGGCATTCCCGATGCAGACATACAGAAGTCTATCACCATGGGGATTGCTAAGATCAACATAGGGACGATTGTTCACTCGACGTATATGAAGTTTGCGAAGCAGGAAATTGATAAAGCTGGGGCGGGAGCCTATCCTCCATTTATCATGAAAGAAGTGCTTCCAGAAATCAAAAAAGTGGTTGCCGACCGATTGAAAGCGGTAAATGTTTAATAAGCGCAAAGTTAAACTTTTCCCACCTCCTCAGGGCTATTCGTCAGTTTTGGGGAGTTTTTTCTTCCTAATCGGTTACTTGCCCCCTACGCTAAGCCTTCGTTAACTTTCTATGAACCCCAATTGGGTTGTATCCATCTTTTGTATTTTTCGCTCCCAAACGAAACCAACACGAAAAGATGCCCCAAAAAGTTTCTAACGAACAAGGTGATAACAACGTAACACCATTAAGAAAAGAATATAGAAATCAACTTAGCGATGCAACGTTAAAAGTTCTGGAAGAAGACGAAAAATACTTCTTGCACCAAGCGCTGTCCACTCCTGTGATGAATGTGCTGACCAAGACCGAAGGGGCTCGAATTACAGACTTAGATGGAAATTCCTACCTCGACCTACATGGAAATGGGGTGCACAATGCCGGGTTTAGTAACCCAAAAGTGATAGAAGCGGTCATTAAGCAACTACAAGGCCATTTGGCTTTTACTCCCCGCCGATATACCAATATTCCCGCTATTGAGCTAGCTAAAAAACTGGTGGAAATCACCCCAGAAGGGCTAGACAGGGTGCTTTTTTGCCCAGGTGGCTCAGAGGCCATTGAAATGGCAATTATGCTTGCCAAGCAAATTACGGGCAGATGGAAAACAGTTTCTTTTTGGGATGCTTACCATGGAACAGGGTTTCAGGCTTCGAGCATTTCTGGGGAAGAGCATTTTTTGGTCGGGAATGGCCCTATGGTTCCAGGAGCATTTCATGTTGAATTTCCCAATTATTACCGAAACCCTTGGGGCTATACTAACCAAGAGCAAATTGACCGGGAATACCTTCGCCAGCTCGCAACTATTTTAAAAAGAAATCCGGATGTAGCAGCTATTATAGCCGAACCCATTTCGGCTACGCCAGTAGTCCCATCCCAATTTTACTGGCAAGAAATAAGAAGGATGTGCGATGAATACGGGATCTTCTTGATTTTTGACGAGATAATTGAAGGCTTCGGGCGAACAGGAAAAATGTTTGCCAGCGAGCATTTTGTCACGCCTGATGTGTTGGTGTTGGGCAAATCGCTAGGCGGAGGACTGGTGCCTTTTGCCGGCATAGTCACCAAAGAAAAGTACAATGTGTTGCAGCACCGCTCTATTGGTCACTTTACTCATGAGAAAAACCCGCTTTGCTCTGCTGCTGGTCTGGCGGAGATCGAGTACATACGGGAACATGGCTTGGTAAGAAATGCAGCTGAATTGGGCGATTACCTAATGGCTAAATTGATTGAGCTAAAAGAAGAGTTTTCGATAATAGGAAACGTGGCGGGGAAAGGCTTTCACATTGGGGTGGATTTGGTAAAAGATAGGAGTACGAAAGAAAGAGCTGTGGAAGAAGCGGAGCAGATTATGTATTACTGTATGGATAAGGGTTTGGCTTTTAAGATTATAGAAGGAAATATAATTACTATGCGTCCTGCGCTTATTCTTTCTAAAGACGATTGTGATTTTATCATTGCCACACTGAGAGATGCGTTTGAGAAATTTGTGGTTTAGCTAAAGTTTTGTTCTTGGGCGAAGTGGATTTTTAAACAGCATTTTGTTTTTTAGATTTTTATCAGCTTTTTTCGAGAATAAAAAACATAGCTATAAGACCCATGAAACGATCAGACATCCAGAATATGCCCCAGTTTTTTGACCGATACATTTTGAAGGTCGATGATATTGAACTGCTAGAAGGCTTGGAAAATTCCCTCACTTGGTTTGATGAGAGATTGGAGCAAATCACAGCGGTACAAGATAAAATTTATGCGCCGGGCAAGTGGACTCCAAAAAATATCATCCAGCATATTTCAGACAATGAGCGCATTCAAGCCACCCGTGCCATGCGGTTTATGCGGAATGACAAAACAGTGTTGCCGGGCTACGATGAGCAGCTGCTGGGAGGCAACACCAATGCAGATAACTTGCCTTTAGAAGCAATTATTGAAGAGTTTAAAGAGTTGAGGAAAGCGAGTATCACCCTTTTCAAAAACAGTTCGGATGAAATGCTAATGAGAACAGGAATTTGCTACAATGTAGAAATTTCGGCACTTGCACTAGGGTTTATGCTCATTGGGCACCAGATGCACCATCTACAGGTTATGGAGGAAAGGTATTTTTCATTGTAAAACACTTGTTTTATTGCTATTATAAAAAATAATACCCTATTTGATCCCAATAATTTCAAAGCAACTTGATCAAGTTTCGCTATCAATTCTACTAATTTATAGCTATATTCCCCACATTGTGACAAACTTATTATTACAGATATGGCTGCCTTGTCGGTAGCCATATCTGTTAACTATTCTTAGAAAATAATAGTGGATAGCAAAAGTATTTATAAAAAAGAACATATTATTGCCAATAACATATTGGATCATGGTTTTTTGATGGGTTCTGTATTGGGGATGCTTGGCGTTTTGGTTGCCTATGAGTATACGTTTGATGAGTTAAATATTAGGTTTGTTGCTGATTTTACTATAGTAGTTGTATTCTTTTTCGTCTACCTTTTTAGGTCTAATATTGGTTTGAAAGTCAAAAGTGTACTTGGAATAGTTGGTATTTCAATTATCGCTTTTAGCGATATATATGTGCTGGGTCTTTCCTCTGAAAACATAATTCTTATTATAATCTTGCCTGTTTATGTATATCTAGTATATAGCTTGAGGCAAACTGTTTTTGTATTTGCAGGCCTCTTGGTATGTTTTCTGGTACTGGGCTTTTTATTTGTCACAAATAGGGTAGAGTTGAGCAGTACAATTTTGGAGCGTACAACGTCTGTTTTACCTTGGATTATCCATGCAATAATGCTCATTATTGTATCTGTTTTGGTTATCTATATTATCTATTATTATAAAAAACATTTTGGGGTTTTAATAGATGAATTGAAAAAGACTAATAATGCTCTTGCGAGTAGTGAGCAGACTTACCGAGAGATTTTTAATGCCTCTACAGACCAGATTTCCATTCACGATCTTGAGGGGAATATATTAGATGCAAATCCAACCATGCTCAAAACATTTGGCTACGAATTTCATGAAATTAAAGAAGGAGGTTTGAAGAGTTTGAGCAATGAAGAAGTTAGAGACGCAGCAGCAAAAGTTAAGCAAATAACGGAAAAAGTAAAAAAATACAAGGAGTGTAGTTTCGAATGGCAAGCAAAAACAAAAGAAGGGAAGGGTATTTGGCTGGATATAACGTTGAAAATTGTCACTCTTCTTGGTGAAGAAAGGATCTTGGCTATAGGAAGGGATAATACTGACAAAAAAGCAGCAGAGGAAGAATTAATTGCCACAAAAAACATTTTAGAGGCAGCGATTGCACAGTCGCCTTCGGGAATTTTGATAGCCGATGCGCCAAATGTTTCTATCAGGATAGCCAATAAAGCTGCCTTCGGAATTCGTGGGGGAGATGACAGAACCCTAACAAGCATTGAGGTGAACGAGCATGCTCAGAGGTGGCAAACTCACTTACCTGATGGTAGTCCTTATCCACCTGAAAAACTTCCGCTTTCTCGGGCAGTGCTTGAGGGGATAACAACCAAAGGGGAAGAGTTGATCATAGTAGATGAGGTCGGTAATGAGCATTGGATAAATGCAAATGCGAGCCCTATTTATAACGATAAGCAAAAGATTACAGGCGGTGTAGTGGTCTTTCATGACATTACTGAATATAAACTTACTCAGCAAGCTTTGGCAGAAAGCGAAACGCGCTTCAGAACCCTAGCGGAAAATGTGCCAGGAACCATTTATCTCTGCAAAAATGATGAGAGATACAGCATGATTTATCTCAACAATGAGATTGAAGCGCTTACTGGATACCCTAAAAAGGACTTTTTGGAAGGTAATATCAGTTTCTTTGATTTGTACCATCCTGATGATGTAGCTCACTTGGTTGCCGATGTTGAGAAAGCGATAGATGCTAAAGATCCGTACCATCTTATTTATAGGATAAAACATAAAAATGGCAAGTGGGTGTGGGTAGAAGAATATGGCGATGGAATATTTGAAGGAGATGAGCTAATATATTTGGAAGGTTTTTTTATTGATATAACGGAAAAGAAAAAAGCAGAACTGGAACTTGAAAAGTATAAGAACAACCTTGAGTTATTAGTAAAAGAGCGGACGGAAGAATTGGAAACAATGAATGAGGAAGTCAATGCTACTAATGAGGAGCTTTACATCAAGAATGACCTTATTCATGAGCAAAATGCAGAATTGAAAACTGCATTTGACGAATTGAAAAAAACACAAGCCCAACTGCTGCAAGTAGAAAAAATGGCTTCTTTGGGTATCCTTACGGCTGGTGTAGCCCATGAGATAAACAATCCGCTAAATTATATACATGGGGGCTATCTGGGATTGAAGAAGTATTTTGAAGAACAAGGTCATGAGAATAAGAATATCCCCATTCTTCTGAATAGTATAAGGACTGGCGTGGAAAGGGCTTCGGATATAGTGAAAGGTTTGAGCCAATTTAGTAGAAGCAACGAGGCTTTTAACGAAAACTGTGATATCCATTCTATCATTAATAATTGCCTGATCATGCTGCAAAATCGTTTGAAAAATAGCATTGTAGTAACAAAAGAATTTGCAGGTGAGGACTTGATAGTAAAGGGAAATGTAGGAAAACTTCACCAAGTTTTTATAAACTTGCTTACTAATTCTAGTCAAGCAATAGAGTTGGGCGGAGAAATAAAAATATGGACAAAAGTGATTGAAAATATGGCTGTAATTGAAATAGCAGATACAGGTAAGGGGATAAGGGATGATAACTTATCCAAAATAACTGATCCTTTTTTTACTACAAAAGCACCAGGCAAAGGGACGGGGCTTGGTTTGTCTATTTCTTACTCAATTGTCCAAGAACACCATGGGCAAATTGAGTTTGAGTCGGAGTTTGGTGTGGGCACAAAAGTAAAATTGTCTTTTCCACTCAAAAATGAGTAAGGAAGGAGTAACAAACGGAAACTAGCTAAAGAATTTTTTATGAGTTTTAAAGAGAAAACTGCCCTGCTTTTGGTAGATATCCAACAGGGTTTTGATGATATTGCCTATTGGGGAGGGCACAGAAATAACCTCGATGCTGAGGAAAATGCGGGTAAGATTCTTGGACTTTGGAGATCGAAAGGAATGCCGGTTTTCCACATAAAGCATTGTTCTACCAACCCTGAGTCCAAATTAGCAAAGGGCTTGAAAGGAAATGAAATTCAAGATATAGTGAAGCCCTTGGCAACTGAACCTATATTAGAAAAAAGTGTGAATAGTGGCTTTATAGGAACAGGTTTGAAAGAGCGTTTGGATAAAGAGGGAATAGATTCGGTGGTGATTGTGGGGCTTACAACAGACCACTGCATTTCCACCACTACAAGAATGGCTGCAAACCTAGGGTTTACAACTTACCTCGTTTCCGATGCTACTGCCACTTTCGATAAAGTTGGTCCTAACGGCGAGAAGTATTCGGCGGAACTCATTCATGAAACCGCAATTGCCAGTTTGCATGAAGAGTTTGCTACTATTCTGAATACAGAAAAGTTGATGGATATTCTTGCAAAGTAGTTGTTGCTTACTCAAAATGATACCTGAACACCATTCCCAAGCCATAGCTGCTCGGGTTGCTATTGAACCCAGCATTAGATTTGCTAAATGAGTTGAGGAACTTACGGTAATTAGCTGATAGTGAGAAACTGTAATGTTTGTCTAACATGTAGTTGATCTCGTTGCCAATCACCCCGCTGAGCATCACCCTGTTAAAGGGGGAATCATTGCCTGCTCTCATTTCCACTCTATTGAGTTGGTCATTTTTATCGCTGATCTCATTTCTTAGGAAGAAATCTGTGCTCATTCCTGCTTTAAAAATGAGGTTGAATTTCTGAATACCGATTACATAACCCGCCGTCATCGGGATGGATGCAAACTCAAATGAGTTAGTGATTTCGTGCTCTTCTCCCGTATGATAAAGCTTAGGGTTAGAAATATCAGCTGTAAGCTCAGGTCTTTCATTTTGGATGGTAAGGGGCAAATTATTATTAAGCTCTCCATCAGAAACGGTAGCCGTAGTTGCCGTAGTGGTGTTGTAGTTTGAATAATTCACTCCACCTTCAATCATCCAATGTTCCGATACTTTCATACCGACATTTATGCCATAGGTAAAAGATGCTTGAGGACTGTTTTCAACGCCCATTTCACTTTGACTTACTCTATTGTTTACAGCCATGTTTTCATAGCCATCGTTGTTATATACCCCGTTGGCTTTATTTCCACCATCAAAAGCCAAATAATTGTTGCTAGCAACAGTAGCTTTGCTAAAGTTCGGATTGAAAAAGTCTGAGTTGAGGTTCACATTGGCAAAGAAACTGTTGCCCGTATTTTTTACTTTTTTAGAGCGAACTTCAGGTCTGTTATACCACATTTTACTCTCATCAATGTGCATATGACCGTATTCTACGTCCCTTACTTCTTGCAAAGCAATTCCTTTTGATTCAACCACAAAGTCATCATCTTGTGCAAATGCCAGAACAGAGGTTGAGGCTGCAAGTGGGTTGATGGTTTCGGTATTTTCGTCGTTTTCAGTTGCAGCTATAGAATTGATTCCAACTACACCTGTTCCCCTGTTAGCTTGTCGGCTATAAACAGATGTTGTTGCCGCGGCCAGCTCTTGATCTTTTTGTGTGGGAAAGTTTCCATTTGCAGTTGTAGGAGCTCCATTTGAGCCATTTCCTACAGAGTTGCTAGCTGCTGTAGTGTTGTGTTTTTGTTCTAAAGCAAGTAATGAAGCTTGTTGTTGCCCATCTTCCGATGAAATATTTTCTGGATTTTCGGCAGGCAAAGCTGTTTCCTTTTGCAAACCTTCTACTGTTTGGTTCTCAGTAGGTTGGTTAACAATTAATTCCTCTGGTTGAAGCTCGATATCTTGGCTTTTGGTGTATTCAGGTTGGATGTTTCCAAATTGATAGTAAGCAGCCAAGCCTGCAAGGCTCAAGAATAGCAGCACAGCCGCAGCGCTACGGTAAAAAATATAGTATTTTTTAAAGCGCATAGCCTCCGCTTTGTTTAGGTTGCTATCCACAGCATCCCATACACTTTTTGGGGGAACCATTTCAGCACCCTCTAAAGCTTCCCGCCATTGTTCATCGAAATCCGATCTAAAATTTTTCTCTGAACTGTTCATATTGAATTTTCTCCGAATCTATAATCTTATCTTTCAGAAGGCTTTTTGCCCTAGCATATTGGGATTTTGAAGTCCCTACGCTAATGCCTAGCATTTCGGCAATTTCCTTGTGCTGATACCCTTCGATTGCATACAGGTTAAAAATCACCCTGCACCCGTCGGGCAAGGTTTGTAGTAACTTCAGCAAATCTTTTAGTTGGAAACTGGATAGGGTAGATTCCTTTTCAGCAAGTCCATGAAGGTCTTGCACATCCACCATCGGATATAGATATAATTTACTTCTTTGGTAGTTTAGCGCGGTATTGATTACTATCCGTTTTATCCAATAATAGAGGCTCGATTCTTTTCTAAAAGTTTTAATGTTCTTAAAAATCTTTATGAAAGCCTCTTGAAGAATATCATCTGCATCTTCTGAGTTTTTGGCATAACGCATGCACACAGGATACATCTTTTTGCTATACTCTTCAAAAAGATGCTTTTGAGCTTTTCGCTCTCCTTTGCAACAGCCTTTTATTATCTCGTTTTCGTCGTGCATGTTCTTAAAAACTGCCATCCTTTAGGGAATGTTCCCAAGCCTTATTTGTCTAAGCGCTATTCATCCCCAATTTGTCAGTTACTATTTTATCTTCTTTTGCGCGTATCATTATGACAACTAAAGCTGAAAAATGGTTGGCGTGGGTATAGAAAAAAGAAAAATATAGTGAAGGGGTATTATTATGGAGTGAAGAAAGAGGGATTTGGATATTATAAAGTTACTCACGCTTAGTTAAAATTCAATTTATGCATATAGATATTTGAAACTATGAGCAACGCAAAGAAGAAAATTAATATCAATGAAATTCCTATTGAATCCTTATGTGCAATATGGGCAACAAAGGCGGTGATTAGAAATAAGCCAAACCCAGCATATGCCCACTCTTTCATTTGTGTTGGGATATTAGGGAGGAGTAAAACAATAACTCCAATAATTTTTAATACAGCTAATTCTATTCTGAAGAAATCGGGAAAACCAAGCTCTCTGACTCCCTCAATAGTTGCTTGGCTGAATATATAAGTAAATGCACTCCACAGCATCATTATAGAAAGTAGTGAGGTACTTGCCCAATAAATTATATTCATTTTTCTTTGTTTTTGAATTGAAAAAGCCAATCTACATTTAAGTAGATTGGCATAAAAATGATTGATTTAAGATCCAAAAAACATTTGGTCTATTTCATCTCGAAATGCCTTGTAGCCTATTTCTTCTTTTCGCTGAACAAATGCTTTTGCATCTACTCCAGCATAATAGCGTAGTTGGTCTTTGCCATCGGTGGCTGCTTCATACACCAGTTCTGCTATAGTTTCAGGTGAAGACCAGCTTTCTGCCCGTTTCGGATCTCTAAATATGGCAGCAACTTTTTCAAATATTTCATTGTAAGCCTCGTGCTGCGACATGTCTAATGAGCGGCTGGCAAAATCTGTTTTTATTCCCCCAGGAGCAATTGTTTTAATACCTATCCCAAATTTCCTCAGCTCCAAGTCCATGCTCTCGCTCCAGCCTTCTAGGGCAAATTTAGTAGCGTGGTACACCGAGTTGAAGGGAAGGGCTATGCTTCCGCCCACGGAAGTAGTCGTTAAGAACAATCCTGCTCTATTACTTCTGAAATAGGGAAGGAATGCTCTTACCACGCGCATCACACCTACAAGATTCGTATTGATGTTCCTGAGTATTTGATCATCGCTTGTTCCCTCAAAAGGTCCAGCCAAGCCATAGCCAGCATTGTTGAATACCACATCTATTTTTCCTAAAGAAGTTGCTTTTTCTGCTACTTCGATGATCTGCTTGGCATTGGTCACATCCAAAGCCATGAGCTGGATATTTGGATGGTTAGTCAAGTCTTCTGCTTTTGAAGGGTTTCTCATAGTGGCTATTACTTTCCAACCTTTCTCTGCAAATAAAAGTGCTGCTGCTTTTCCTAATCCGGTCGATGTACCGGTCATAAAAATGGTTTTCATAATCTGTTTTTAGTTTAAAGTAATATTGGAGTGAATATTCATTCCAAATTTTAATTAAATTTTTTTACTTTTTAATAGCGTCCCAAACAAGACGCAGTTGATTGTTTATACTTGAATTATTAATTTCATATGTTGTAACCCATCTCAGGTAGGAGATAATAGCCCCACCTAAAAATTGTAACAATTCTTCAATCTTGATTTCCTTGACCAACCCAGCTTCTTGTCCATCTTTCAGTAACTGAATTACTGATTCTACAGCTTTGTAGCCTTCTTTTTTGCTCTCTTTCGTAATAATGGGTGAGCTTTGAAGTTGTTGTATGAATTTGAAATATAGCGGGTTGTCTAAATAGAAGTCAGTAACTATTCGGTAATATTGCTCAAATTGAGCTTTGATACTTCCTTCTTTCGGAGCATTCAATAAGATGCTTTCTTCCTTTTGTTTGATAATGACATAAATGGCATTTATCAAAATCTCTTTGTTAGGAAAGTAATTGTAAATAGTGCCCATCCCCGTATTTGCCGATTTGGCAATTGCGGACATGGGCGTAGCGTGTATCCCATTTTCTACAAGTAGCTCCAATGCTGCGCTTATTATACTTTCCTTCTTGTTCACGGTGCAAGTATACAGCTCTTGGAATGTTCATTCCAAATAATTCTTCAATTTTTTTTTCTAACTGCTCAATGAGTAAACTTGCGCTCAGAAAAAAAATGACCCAATGAAGTCTGGACTTACAAAAAAAATAATAGGTGTTTTTGGTATTCTGGTATCCATAGCCGCCCTTGTGTACCTTTCCCGCAAAATAGATTTTTCCGAAGCTATTAGCCTTCTGAAGGAAGTTCCTGCCTATTACTTTGTGCTGCTACCTGTGGTTTATCTCACTACATTTTTTGTGAGGGCTTGGAGGTGGAAACTCATGCTTTCCAACTTTAGTGGGATTAAGTACACCGAATATTTGAAAGGAGTAGTGGTTGGTTTTGCTGGTAATAATGTGATTCCTGCAAGGGGAGGGGAAATTCTTCGAATGGCATTTTTCAGCAAACGAACCCAACTCAATAGGGTTACTTCGCTGTCTTCGGTGCTCACCGAAAAAATACTCGACGGGGTCAGTTTGTTACTTATCCTTTCCCTAGCCGTGCTCTGGACGGGGCAAGGTGTGTTTGAAAAAGAATGGTTTAGTCAGATGTTTTACCTCGTTGTTGCGGTGTTTGGTGTGGCGGTGATAGGGTTGGTGGTTGTTCGGGTTTTTGGGCAGCCGATTATCAGCTTTTTGGATGGAAAAGAACATAAACTGTTCAAGCTAGCAGGAGGGATTACCGACAAAATTTACCATGCTCTTTATTTCATCAAACCCGATTTTAATTCTTTGCTCATCATCGTTTCAGGCTTGCTCACTTGGCTAATAGAAGGAGGAATGTTCGTGATCGCCTGCATGGCATTTGATTTGCCCACTAACTGGCTAGTGGCTGGTTATGTATGCCTTTCGGTTGTGAATTTTGGTCTGCTCGTTCCATCTTCACCGGGCTATGTGGGCGTGTTTCAGGGGATGACTATCCTAGCGCTTTCCCTCTTCGGTATTCCCGAAGAACTGTCCCTTTCCGTAGGGATTTTGGTTCATATTTGTCAGTTTGTACCCATCACTATTTGGGGAGCGGTCATCATTTTCCAAAGCTCGATCAAGTCGGTGGTGGGGGAGGAATGAATCACTAGATTTACTCTTTATTAGTTAAAAGTTGCAGAAACTGCTCAAAGATACTAGGAAAGGAATTGGACAACATAATCGTATCGGATGCTATAAGTTCAACAGGAGGTATTTGGAAACAAGGTTTTTGACAGGGTACTCCTAGCTTCTACACTTACATGATTTGGTGGTACTCTTACGGAGTATCATTTTGTGAAAAAATAATTAATATTTTTATTGCTCATTATCAATTACTTAAAACAGTAATATATGTTTTGTTTCTAGTTAGTTCGGTATTTACCGAACTAACTATACCTTTGCATTGTATTTAGTAAAAAATGAAATATTGAAAATGGATTTTAAAGACTTTGAAGAAAAGAAGTTTAGACTGATTGAGAAACTAGGGTTGGTGTTTGAAAATAAAGAAAACCTTCCCCCACTTGCTGCAAGGATAAAAGCCACCATCATAATGTATGAACCCAATGGGTTAACTTTTGATGATCTGATTGCGATTCATAAAGCTAGCAAAAGTACGGTCTCTACAAGTTTGAACTTGCTCACTAACCTTAACAAGATTACTTACTATACAAAACCTGGAGACAGGAAACGCTACTACACTGTTATCCCAAAAGTGTTGTTGGATAAAATTGAAAGTAGTATAAAGGACATGCAAGAGGAAAAGAAGCTTCATGACGAAATCAAGGAATTTAAAATTGGTTATAATAATTGTCCAAATAAAAACACTGATGCTCAACCATTAAAAACTCAAATCCATGACAGCATCAGCAATTATTTTGCTGGTGTCATTGAACTTCTCAAAGAGTTCAAACAAAATATTGAAGACGAATAAAACTTCACAAATACCTTTAAATTTTATTTAAAAACAGAATGAGAAAAATATCAATTATTACAATTCTATCTTGCCTAGTTCTCTTTTCTTGTCAAGAAAAAACCAATGCTCCGCAAGGTGGACCACGTCCTTTACCAGTTGTAGAAATCATACAAAGGAACGTACAGAAATACACAACTTTCCCAGCAGAGATTAAAGGTAAAAACAACAACGAAGTACGGCCTAAAATAGGAGGTTATATCCAAGAAGTATATGTGGATGAAGGAGAAGAAGTAGTAGCAGGGCAACTACTTTATAAGCTGGAAACGAATATAATGACAAAGGATGCCGAAGCAGCAAAAGCGCAGATAAGTGCAGCAAAGGCTAACGTGAATGCAGCACAAGTTGAAGTGGATAAACTTAAGCCACTGGTTGAGAAACAAATCATAAGCCAAGTTCAATTAGAGACTGCCAAAGCAACCCTGAGCCAAACTCAAGCTGCTTACCAAGTAGCCATAGCCAATTACAAAAGCATGGAGGAAAACATAAAGTTCTCCACAATTCACAGCTCAATAAATGGCATAGTAGGTAAATTGAATTACAGGAAAGGAAGTTTAGTAAGTCCTTCGGACCAAACTCCACTGACTGTTATTTCCGATTCGAAAGAAGTGTATGCCTATTTTAACCTTAACGAAAAACAATACATCGACTTTTACCAGCAATCTAAGGGTAAGAATCTTCAAGAAAAGATTGCAAACTATCCTGAAGTTGAGCTTGAACTTGCCAATGGTTCTATCTACGAAGAAAAAGGGAAATTAGAAGCTACTACAGGACAGATAGACCCAAACACAGGTACAATCCTTTTCAGAGCAACATTCGACAATAAAAATGGTATGCTAAATAATGGCAATACCGGAAAAATCAAAGTGGCCAAAACATACAAAAATGCCTTGGTCATTCCTGAGTCTGCTACATTCGAACAACAAGGTTTTGTGTATGTCTACAAGTTGGACTCTACTAATACTGTCAAAGCTACTATGATTAAGTTGATTGACCGAGTGGACAACTTGGCGATAATTGAAAGCGGTCTGAACAAAGGTGAATCAGTTGCTGCTTCTGGTTTAGGAAGCCTTAAAGATGGCATGTCAATCACTCCTCAAGTAGTAGGGGTTGACCAAATCGTACTTCGTTCACAAAAAGTCATGTAAACCTACCAACGACAAACAAAATGATTAAAACTTTTATTGAGAGACCCGTACTCTCCACTGTAGTATCAATTTTTATTGTACTACTTGGAGTTTTAGGGATAGCGATATTGCCCGTAACGCAGTATCCTGATATTGCTCCGCCTACAATCACCATCTCAGCCACTTATACCGGAGCTGACGCAGAAACGGTGTTGAAGAGTGTTATTACGCCTATAGAAGAACAAGTGAACGGTGTCGAGAATATGACCTATATCACTTCGACAGCCAGCAACTCTGGTTCTGCTAATATTAGTGTGTTCTTCAAACAAGGCACAGATCCTGATATTGCGGCTGTAAACGTACAAAACAGAGTAGCAAGGGCAACCCCTCTGCTGCCTAGTGAGGTAACGAGGTTTGGCGTAGTTACACAAAAAAGACAAACAAGTTCTTTGATGTTTATGTCATTTTATTCTTTAAATGAGGAGTATGACGATGTTTTTATCCAAAACTACCTGAATATCAATATTGTGCCAGCACTCAAGCGAATCAATGGTGTTGGTGAAGCAACGGTTTTTGGAGCAAAGGACTATGCCATGAGGGTTTGGTTAAAACCTGATAGGCTAGCCAATTTCGGTTTGGTTCCTTCAGATGTTATCAGTGCCATCAACGAGCAAAGTACGCAGGCTGCTCCTGGCCAATTGGGTCAAAATAATGGGGAAGCATTCCAGTACGTGATCAAATACAGTGGTAAATATAATGATGTATCTCAATATGAGGACATTGTAATAAAAACTGGGGCAGATGGCCGCCTGTTGAAACTCAAAGATGTTGCAGAAATAGAACTTTCTGCTTTTTCTTATGCCTCTACGGGGGAAACAGATGGAAACCCCTCCTTAACGCTGGCTATTTACCAAACACCTGGATCGAATGCTCAGGAGATCATTGAAAACATTACCGCATTCCTAGAAGAAAACAGGCCAAACTTCCCCAAAGGGATTGATTACCTGGTAAACTACGATACCAACGAATTTTTGACTGCATCCTTAAACAAAGTGCTTAGTACCCTTTTAGAAGCATTTGTACTGGTGTTTATCGTTGTGTTTATTTTCTTACAAGATTTTCGCTCTACGCTTATTCCAGCTATTGCGGTACCAGTTTCTATTATAGGTACATTTTTCTTCCTGAACCTTTTTGGGTTTTCCATCAACCTACTCACCCTATTTGCACTCGTACTTGCCATCGGGATTGTAGTGGATGATGCCATTGTGGTAGTGGAGGCAGTTCACGCCAAGCTGGAGAAATCGAAAGGGGAAGGTGATATCAAAAAGATCACCAATAATGCAATGAGTGGAATTACTGCTGCGATTATTTCTATCACATTGGTGATGGCAGCTGTATTTATTCCTGTTACCTTTATTTCAGGTTCAACTGGGGTTTTCTATCAGCAATTCGGGATCACATTGGTAATTGCAATTTTCATTTCTGCAGTTAACGCACTTACATTGAGTCCAATGCTTTGTGCCTTATTCTTAAAGCCTCACAGCGAAGAAGAACATAAAAAGGGATTTGTACAGCGCTTTTACGATGCATTCAACACTATTTTCAACGCGCTTAGCCAGCGATATGTAAAGGTTGTAGGGTTCATAATAAACAGAAAATGGATCGCTTACCTTTCCATCGCAGCGTCTGCTGGAGTTATTTGGTGGGTTAGCCAAACTACCCCAACCGGGTTCGTGCCTAATGAAGACAGAAAACTTGTTTTTGGTAACATAGAATTACCAGCAGGATCTTCTCTTGACAGAACCTATAAAGTACTTACCGAACTGAACGATGAAGCAAGCCAAATACCAGGAGTTGCAGGCCTGAGCTTTGTAATTGGACGAAGCCTGATTAATGGAGAAGGCAATAACTATGGACTTGCCCTTATTAGGCTTAAAGACTGGAAAGAGCGAGGAAAAGATAAAAGCCAATCTATTGAGGCAATCACAGGTAGGTTGTTCGCCTTGAACATGAAAATACCTGAAGCAAGGCTTATCTTTTTTAGTCCTCCAAGTGTTCCTGGGTTTAGTATTAGCTCTGGATTTGAAGTACAACTACTTGATAAAGGGGGGAGTACCATTAAAGAGCTAGACGAAACAGCTCAAAACTTTATGGGTGAGCTGATGAAACGGCCAGAGATTTTATATTCTCAAAGTTCATTGAATACGAAATTTCCTCAGTATGAGCTCAAAATCAATGTTGATTTGGCAAAGCAAAAAGGAGTCGCTATTTCTAGCATTTTCTCTGCGCTAAGCGGATACGTTGGTGGTGTGTATGCAGCAGATTTCAACAAGTTTGGAAAGCAATATAGGGTAATGGTTCAGTCTCTTCCTGAAGAAAGGAACAACAAAGAGAGTCTAGACAAAATTTACATAAGGAATAACAATGGAAATATGTCTCCTATCACGGAGTATGTAAGCTTAGAAAGAGTGTATGGTCCTCAGTCCGTTAGCCGATTCAACTTGTTTACTTCCGCCGCTATTTCCGGTGCTCCTGCAGAAGGATACAGTACAGGTGATGCCATCAGAGTTGTACAAGAAGTGGCACAACAAACACTTCCTCCAAGCTATGACATCGATTTTTCTGGACTTACTAGGGAAGAAATTAGCTCTGGTTCACAAACTATTGTGATCTTTATGTTGGCTGTCGTCTTTGTCTTTTTACTTTTATCAGCCCAATACGAAAGCTATATTGTGCCATTTTCTATCATTCTTTCATTGCCTATTGGTGTAATGGGAGCTTTTGCCGCCCAAAAATTCGCCGGGCTTGAAAACAACATCTATTTTCAGATCGCGCTCATCATGCTCATAGGGCTACTGGCAAAAAATGCGATTCTGATTGTGGAGTTTGCCTTGCAGGAAAGAAAAAATGGACATTCAATTGTCCAAGCGGCTATTCTCGGTGCGAAAGAGCGCCTTCGACCTATCCTGATGACATCTTTTGCTTTTATCGTTGGCTTAATGCCACTGGTATTAGCCACGGGTGTAGGCGCGGTAGGAAACAGGTCCCTGGCAACTGGTGCCGTATTTGGGCTGCTTGTCGGTACTGTTTTAGGCCTTCTGATTATCCCAACTTTCTTTGTGATATTTCAAACTCTACAAGAGAAAATTAAGCCAATCAAATTCTCAAATGAAACCCAGCATGAAACACAAACAATATAAAATACTTATCGTGATTGGGGCATTGCTTTTTGCCCAATCATGTAAGATTACAAAGAATTACGAAAGACCTCAACTTGTTCAGCATGATGGATTTAGAAGTGGGCAAGATTACTCTGACACAAGCTCCATTGCCCAATATGATTGGATGGAGTTCTTTTCAGATACCATCCTGCAAAGACATATTGAAGTTGGCTTTGCCAATAATATAGATGCGCAGATTGCGGTTCAAAATTTATTGATGACCGAATCTTATTTAAAACAGGCTAAAGCAGGTTTTTACCCCACTTTTCAGATGGACGCGAATGGTGGAAAAAGTACGATCTCGCTCAATTCGATCAATGGAAGCTTTATAGAAAACAGAGTGTGGTTTGACCAATTGAACTTATCAGGCAGCCTTTCTTGGGAAGCAGATATTTGGGGGAAAATAAAAAGCCAAAAAAAGGCTGCTTTAGCCCAATATTTACAGACCCAAAATGCGCAACAAGCCGTGCGTTCGCAACTTATAGCTAGTATTGCCACAAACTATTTCTTGCTTCTTTCTCTGGACAAACAAAGGGAGGTAATTCTCTCGACGATTGAAAACAGAAAGCAAAGCGTAGCAACCATTAAGGAGCTGAAAGAGGCTGGCACAGTAACCCAAGTTGCTGTAAAACAAAACGAAGCGTTGTTTTATACTGCCCAGGCACTTTTGCTAGATATAGACAACCAGATCAAGATAAATGAAAACGCCTTGAGCATACTGCTTGGCAAAGCTCCAGGTGCTATTGAAAGAAGTTCATTAGATGGGATTGAAATAGTAACACCTTATGAAATTGGCGTACCAGTTGCACTAATTTCTAACAGGCCGGATGTGTTGGCCGCAGAAAACAACCTGATCAGCACGTTTGAGCTTACAAATGTAGCTAGGGCAAGTTTTTACCCTACTATTTCTATCACTGCCACGGGTGGGTTGAGCAGCTTGACATTTGCCGACTTATTTGGTGTCAATTCGCTATTTGGAAATGCATTGGCTAACCTGACTCAGCCTATTTTTGGGAGAAGAAGATTGAAAACTCAGCTAGAAGTGACAAAAGCACAACAAGAAATTGCTTTACTAAACTACAAACAAACTATTCTTACCGCTTATCGAGAAGTTTCCGACGCACTTTATACCTATGAAGCCAACGATGGAAAACTAGTGATAAAAGAGCAAGAAAAGGCGGCTCTGATGGATGCAATCGAATATTCAGAAGAATTGCAAACCTACGGTTTAGCCAACTATTTGGAAGTACTCACGGCGAAAAACAATGCTTTGAATACACAATTGACACTTGTCCAAATAGAGTTTTCCCGTCTCCAATCAATAGTGCAGCTTTACCGTGCACTAGGAGGTGGGAAAATTTAACGATTTTTCATTTAGTGTTTAGTAAAAAGGGCTTTTGCATTTTGCGAAAGCCCTTTTTTATTTACCCACTTACTCTCTTACCACATCATTTTTAGTTAAATAAATAGGCTTGTTTTTTTGACAACTAGTTTGATTAATTTCAAAAGTTTGAGCGACTTATAAAAAAGCCGATCGAAGAACTACCCCTTTCCGTAGGGATTTTAGTCCATATCTGCCAGTTTGTTCCAGTTATTATTTTGGAGGGCAATTATAATTTTCAAAAGTTCTATTTAGTCGGTGGAGGAGGAATAAATTGTTTTTCCAAACTTATTCACGCTCCATGCAACCTTCTTCCAATTGATCCATCTTTTGAATGGGAAATGAAGAATACATTTTTTTCTTTTCAAATTCATTTATAGAAATAAAACAAAAAAAACATGGGAATGTCTAACCTCAAAAAAATACTGCTAATTGCGCTATTGTTAAGCTTTGGAATGGGTACAGGGTTTGCCCAAGAAGTGGATTTGCCTGCTTTCACCAAGTTGGTGGTCAGTCCTGATATCAACCTGATTTTGGTGAAAGGCGAGAAGGAGTCAATCAGAATGGATTTTAGCGGGATTGATGAAGAAAAGATAAATTACCGAGTGAAAGGGAAGAAACTGCAAGTTTTTCTGGACAAGGCAAGGTTACTGCCCAAGTATAAAAAAGAGCGGCACGGGTATTCGAGAAACTCGTACAATATTTACAAAGGGGCGATGGTGACGGCTTATGTGACGTATACAGACCTTACAAAATTGGTGATAAGAGGAGAGGAGGATGCTGTTTGTAAATCGCCCATTGAAGCGAAAAAGTTCCGCTTGAAGGTATATGGAGAATCGGATGTGAAGCTTGCATCTGTGGATGCAAAAAAGCTGAAGCTGAATTTGAAGGGGGAGAATTATGTGAAGATATCGGCTGGGAAAGTAGAAACGCAGGTGTATAAATCGTATGGGGAAAATGAGGTCAAATCGAAGGGTTTGATTGCCCAAAAAAGCAAAGTGAAGTCGTATGGAGAAGGAAGGGTCTCTATCAATTCTACTGATAAAGTGGTAGTTACTTCGCTCGGCGAAGTGGATGTGAGGTACGAAGGAACGGCAAAGCTGAGTAAAGGGATAATTTTAGGAGAGTCTGATATTATAAAAAAGTAGGTGTTAAGTCTTTATAAAACAGGAAGGCCGGTCTTTATTGAGATCGGCCTTCCTGTTTGTTTTTACTTGGGTTATTTCTTACCTAATTCCACCTGTATGGAGCGCTAGTACGGTTTCCCCTTTTTTGAAGTAGCCATTTTTGATAAGCTCGTAGATGGCATACATCATTTTTCCAGTATAAATAAATTCTAATGGGATTTTATTGGCCCGCTCAAATTTTTTCATGAAAGCAAGTAGTTCGGGTGTTGACTTGGCATAACCGCCAAAGTGGTAGTCGAGGTTGACAGACCAGTTGTCGTACGCTTGCCCGTTGAAATCTTTGATGAGCTGTGTGACATCCTCTTTAAGGAAGTCGGCTCCTTTGAGCGAAGCGATGCCCAATACTTTTTTCTTTCCTCCTAAGCCAGCAACTAAACCTGCCAACGTACCGCCAGTACCTACAGCTGTGCAAATGCAGTCAAAACCTTGGTCTATTTCGGGAATGATCTCTGCTACTCCACGTACAGCCAAGTTATTTGACCCTCCTTCGGGTACGAGGTAGAAATTTCCAAATCGTTCTTTCAGTTCGGCTATTACTTCAGGTGATGTTTTTTTGCGGTACTTTTCCCTGTCCATGTAGTGCAGTTTCATTCCTTGGGAAATGGCAAATTCGAGGGTGTTGTTGAGAGGCTTGGTTTCCTCTCCTCTGATTATCCCAATGGTATTGAGCCTAAAAAGCCTACCACCTGCCGCTGTAGCATAGATATGGTTAGAGAATGCTCCGCCAAAAGTTAATAGGGTATCAAACCTTTTGTCTCTAGCTTCGCTGATATTATACTTTAGTTTGCGCCACTTGTTACCTGAAACGGTCGGGTGAATTAGGTCATCTCTTTTTACCAACAGCTCTACTCCATACGGAGCTAATTCAGGATCGTTTACTCGTTCAATGGGTGTTTGATTGATAGTTACCTCCACTTTTCTTCTAATTATTAGGTTAAAACTTGGATATTGTTCAAAATAACAACGCTTTATGTATCATTAATTATTTAGGACAAGAAAATACAGAATGTTTGTACTTTATTAAAATACGGAAGCATTGAATGAATGTCAAGTATTTGTAGTAAAAACTAGCTTAGCTTTTCAAAAAAGCCCTAGCTTGTTCTACTGCTTCGTTGTATATTCCTGCTTTCTCTAGATTGTCCATATATCCCAAAAAGCGCTCCGTATAATTATCTTTTCCATAAGCCTGTCCTTTATACGTACGGAAAACTTCTTCTGCCTGATCGTATTTTCCTTGGTATAAATAAGCTAAGGCAAGTTTGGTATTGGTCCAAGGGTAGGTGTCGTCTGCCCGTAGCCCAAGCAGGGCTGCTTTTTCAGCTTTTTCAAACTTTTGGTCGAACAAATAGTAATAAGCTAGGCTGTTGTAAACATTTGCCAAATCACGCTTGTTTTTGGCAATGTCTGCCCCAGCTTTCCTGTTGATTCGGAGTAGTTTGCGGTATAGTTTGGCAGATGCCTCATAAGCAGGAATACGTTTTGCCCAAGGCAGGGACGACCAGCGCTGGGAAAGGAAAAGAGCA
This sequence comes from Flammeovirgaceae bacterium SG7u.111, assembly GCA_034044135.1. Lineage (NCBI taxonomy): Bacteria > Pseudomonadati > Bacteroidota > Cytophagia > Cytophagales > Flammeovirgaceae > Flammeovirgaceae bacterium SG7u.111. Next base: position 2,206,334 of record CP139021.1, read on the forward strand.
TACATTTCTATCTCTGCTGGATCATCCGAATCGAAAATATCTAGGTCTATTTCTTTGCTTAAAGAGAACCTGACGTCGGCAAGCTCTATAGTAGTTTGAGCTGTTTGTTCTTTTGTGTGAAGCTTTTTGTATAGTTCTTCCGAAAAACCATAAAGTTTCATGGCATCATTAGGACGTTGAATTGCTTTTAAGCTATCGGCTTCTGTTTTGAAGAAACGTGCGTAAACTTTTAGCTCTTCAGCTACCTCTGCTGCGGCAAATGGCTCCAGTTTGTAGTCTTTTCCCAGTTGCCAATTCACTTCGGCTAGCGAGGTGAACACTCTTGGCGAATGAGCTATACTTTCATAATTCTCGTAAAGCAACTTGGCATCTGAAAGCCTTTGGATGTTGGCAAAATAATCGCCATATACTCGAAACCTAACTGTATCCCGCATGGTAATGACTTCCTCGATAGGTTCGAGGAGATCAAAAGCAACACGGTCTTCGGGCGTAAGGGGAGGAGTGGGGTGCTCTATCCTCCACTGGGAAATTGCCTCAGGGTGATGGCCGCCTTTAAAAGGGTTGGGCTGCAATTCCCATATTTTGGCAGTTTGGTCTGCCGAAGAAGTAAGCATCAAGTTTCCATTTGGGGAAAAGTCTAAGCTATTGATGCCGAGCAGATGACCGCTCAGGTCTGCTTTGAAATTGACCGCTCTACCATCGCCTGCTGGGTTGTCGCCTATTTCCCAAAGTTTCACCCTTCCGCTTGAAGATGCGGTGAGAAGTTGGTTGCCATTTGGCGAAAATTCAAAAAGCCTAAGTGGACGGGAATAACCTGAGAAATTTGCATCGCAAAGTAAGTTGCCATTATACCTCCAAAGTCTTGCCTTACCGTTTTGGTTAGCGGTAAGAATTCTAAGGCTATCAGGAGCGGCATGCTCGCTAAACTTGATGAAGTCGATGTTTGAGCCGTCCAAGAAACTAAGGTCAGCTAACAAAATCTGCTTGTTTTTCATGTCATCAGGCATTGACTGTATTGCCATTCTAGGACCTATACCAGCTAATAGCTCGTTCATGTTCCAAAGCTTTGCCTCATTGTCTGACCGGGTAAGTAGTAAGGAGCCATCTGGCGAAAGTTTTACATCTGCAATTGCATGGCTGTGAAGGCCTACGGTGTCAAGTTTTACCGTGTCGGTGATATTTATGGTATTGAAAAAGCTTCTGCTTGCTGGGGCAATGCGCTTAGGTTCAAAACCAAGATTGAAGATTCTTTTATAACCTGTGGCAAGGTCGTATATTTTAGCATTTCCATTGCTAGATGCAATGAAAAGCCAAGGATCATTAGGTTTGGGCGAGAACTTGGCAAAATTAACGGGGTTATATCCGTTTCCAAGTTCCAACGTACTTAGGAAAACCCCATTGCTTCTCCATAACTTCCCAGTACCATTTTCTGTAAGAGTATAAATAAAACCTCCATCAGGGGAAATGTTTGCTTCTATTACAGCTCCACCTTCTCCGTCTAGCACTTTTACCAGTCTTGATCTTCTCCCGTTTATTTCCCAAACCCTGGCTGTCCCGTCTCTTGACCACGTGACCAACGAGCTTCCATCATTGGAAAAAGATGCGCCAGTAACTCGGTCGGAGTGTCCTGCAAGAGAGGTGATAAAGAAGCCTTCGTCGCTCCATAATATAGCTTTTTTATCTCTAGAGCATGTGACGATAAAATTGCCGTCTTGGGAAAAAACTGCTGTGTCTACTAGGTCCTGATGGCCGTCAAGAGTTTTCACCAACGAACCATCAGTTTTCCAAAGCTTGGCGGTGTTGTCATCCGAGCAAGTCAAAACCAAATTGTGATTGGGAACAAAGGCAGAATAGTTTACCCTTCGGGCATGCTTAAGGTTTTTGAAGTTTTGTATGTTCAAGAAATTATCCAAAGCGTCTAAGATTGGCTTCGGCGGATCGGTTTTTACCAAGTCATATGCTTCCAAGGCCACGCTCATGGCTTTGGTAGGGTTGTTCTCGCTTACCAAAAGCCCAACTGCTGTATTTGTGAGCAAAAGCGATTTGGCTTCACTCGCACTTTTTGCCGCTTTTATCTCGTTTTCTCGGGCTATTTGGCGGTTATATTCGGCAATACCAAAACTAGCCACCGCCACAAGTAAAAGCACAAATGCAGCCACCAAGGCTATTCGAACAATTCTAAGACGTTTCCTGAGCGTTTCCTCTATTTGTTTTTCCTTTTGGCGGATAGCCTGAACGGTTTCCTTGCTCAAGGCAATAAATTTTTCTTGAAGGGAAGTGGGCGGAGGGTCTTTTTTAGCCGATTTTGTATCTAAAAGCCAAGCTTCTGCTTGGACAGACTCAACTTCGCCCAAAAGCAATTCTTTTGCACTATTTTCATCGCCCGACTTTTTGACCTGCTCCTGCCAATCCATTGCCTTTTGTTGCCATTTTTTGTGGCTTTGCACATGCTCTCGGTCAATGTTGAGGGTACGCATCAGCTGGTTAAAAGCGGCTTGGAAGTCGGCATTCTCATGCTCAAAGTTTACCCACTGCACCTTAGAAAGCGCCTCGGGCAAAAGGGAGGCGTCCGTAGGGCGCACCATTACATTGATGAACCTTTTGCCAAGTTTTTCGGCGTAGGCAACTTCTTCTATGCAGTAAGAAGAGTTGACAGAGTCTGGGGAAATAATGAACAAAAAGTTATCGGCAGAAGCAATTCCCTTTTTTATCTCTTCTTCAAAATCAGCCCCTTCTGCTATACTATCCTGGTCGAACCAAGTTGTTTTTCCATTCAGTTCTAGTTCGGCGTTGAGCTTGCGTGCAAAGTCGCCGTCTTTTCGCGAGTAGGCAATGAAGACTTCAATGTCCATTTCCCCATCATGTGCTTCACTTGCTTTTATAAATTCCTCGTGAAGGTCAGTTGGGGCATATTTCCCTTTTTGTTTTCCCTGTCCCAGCCAAACTTTTGCATTTTGAAGGTTGAAGCCTCTTAGCAAAATGCTGGTATTATGCTTTTGACGCTGCCATTTGAGCGCTTGCGCCAAAAGGATTTTGTGTTTTTCAAAATATCGGCCATCCTCGTTGATCACTTTCAGGATCTGATCGATATCTTTTTCAAAATCGTCGAGAGCTACGTTGTTTGTGAAGTCTATGCAGCTTAATCCTTTGAGCAAATCGGGAAACTCGTTCGCAGCTACTTCTTCTATAAGTAGCGGAATGATTCGTTTATTGAGCTGGAAAGCGTAGTTAAGTTCTCTAAGACAGTTTTCCGATACAATTGATTCTTTGGAGATAAAAAACAGGAAATTGTCTGCTTGTTCTATCCCTGTAAGTGTAGCCTGTTCGGCATCCTCACCCGACTGTATGTCGCGTAAGTGAGTCCAGGTGGTAATGCCATTTCTGGCTAACGATTTTTCCACTTTTTCCCTGATTTCCACATTTCCCGTAGGGTGGGAAATGAACATGTTGGTCATCAGGTTTTCGGCGTTCTTTTTCGAATCGCAAATGTATTCGGCATGTAAGTCTGTGGGAAGGCAAGGCGGCTGTTCTGGAGCTTTAAATTCTTTGAGAAGCCAGTTTTGTGCCTCGTGCCTGCGGTCGCCTACTAGTAAATATTTGGTTTTTTGCCTTTTCTTTTTCCACTCCAAAGCCCTTAGTAACAACTTTGTATGTTGGTCTACATAGCTTTTTTGAGTTTCAATGGCGAGTTTTAGGTCGTTTAGCCCTTTTGCATAATCGTCAATAGGTTGCCAGTTCTCAAGGGGTAAGCTAATATCTGCTTGCTCTCTAAGCGAAATCCAGTGAGTTTTACGAATGTTAGGATGCATTTTCCCCCAAACCGGATCGTCTTTTTCTGCTTCTACATGCAGGATGGGAAATATCCGTTTGTTATAGGCTTCGGCATGGAGAATTTCTTTGAGGCAAAATTCTGACTGAAGTGCGTGAGGGGAAATTACAAACAGAAAGTTGTCTGCGCTTTCTATGCCATTATCTATCCGCTGCTGATAGTCGTCGCCAGCAGGTATGTTAATCATATCCAACCAAACTGTATAACCACTTTCTACTAAGCTGTCATGCAGTTTGCGGGCAAAAGCCTTGCTTTCTTTCCGCCCATATGAAATGAAAATATCCTTCTTCTCGAGCATTATTTGGTATGTGTGTTAGGGTTAGGCAGCATAACTAGCTAGATTCATGACCAAGTTAAATGAATATTACGATTAAAGAAAGTGTTACGTTATGGAAAACAGTATTTGGAGTGTTAAGGGCTATTTTGCTTTTATGTGAATTTAATGTAAACAAATTTATTGGGTATTGCTCTAATGCAAAATAATGTCTTTTAAAATAAAAATGAAGCTATTTTATATACAACATTAGCATACTTCTTGCGTAATGGTAAATATATAAGTAACTTTGTGTTAACAATAAGTTCATATTAAAACCTTTACAATTATGGCAAATGTAGTTTACAGAGAAGAACAGAGATATGGGAAGTTGCAGGCAGTATTTGCTAGTTTGCTTTTGGCTACATCTTCTTTCTTCTATATCGATGCAGTAATTCACCAATCGGAAAAGCAACCTGTTCCGGCGTTTGTGCTCGGGTTAGGTATTATAGTGGCAGCAGGTTTATTGGTGTATATTAGAGCTTCGCGCCTTACCACTGAGGTGAGCAAGAAAAAAGTGTTTTGCAGTGTATCACCTTTCCAAAAGGAGAAAAAGAAAATTAAACTTAAAGAGATTGAATCTATAGAAGTGATGAAAACTCCATTACTTGCCAAGCTGAATGGATGGAATATCCAGTTTGAAACGATGGAAGATCAAGAACATAAATTTTCTCTTATGGGAAGAAATGGGCTATCCATTACGCTCAAAAATGGCGAGCAATACTTCATAGGTAGCAAGCAACCTGAAAAGCTTAAAGAAGTGATTTATGCCCAAATGGCTAAATACTTGAATGTATAATAACCTTAACCACAATTACATAATGCAGAGCAGTGCCACTTTTGGTACTGCTTTTTTATTTTACCTGCACATGGATATGATCATCGTGTCTTACTGCTTTGCACCCGTGGTATCTTATTCGGCTGTCGTTTAATCCAAGCCTACTCTTTAAATGGGGTTCAATAAACATCTTGCCTACCAAACTTGAGCTCAAGAAGCTTTTTACCAGTTTTTTTGTCCCCCCTTTTGAAAAGTTGAGTTCAGGGTTGATTCTTCCAAAGGTTAAATATTTTGGAAAGTCATATTGGAAATAGCCTTTTTCTTTGCAGAAAGAAATCTGGTCATGCTCCTTTTTTGTAGGTTCTTCAAAAATTCCATAGCCACTCCAAGACTTTTGTTTGGAAGTTATTTCACTCTTTGGTGTTTCGTAGACTAAGCTGATATCAATCTTTTTCCCATCGTTGTGGCTGAGGTGGGGAAGAAGTGGAAACCCGTCGTAAAAAGGGAAATTTGCATCCAAATAGCGAATATTAATAGCATTGTCTTGCCCCGCCAAAACTTTATCAACATTGGCAAGTAGTTGGTTTATGGTTGGTTTTACATAGTTCCTGTTTAGTAGAACAGTAACGAAATTAGTAGGCTTGATTCTTTCTGTGTTTTTTACTTTTTCTCTGCCAAAAAATGGGGCGGTAAAGGGAATGATTAGAAAAGTGAAAATGAGGTATAAGGTAAGAAATAGGATGACTGGCTTTCCAATAAAACGGGTTTTCCATTTTTTTCTCCAAACCAAGCTCAGCAAATAAACCACACCACCAATTTGCGTGAGAATGGTCAGCAAAATGATACTTAATACTTCAAAGGTTATGGAAACTACTTTTTTTAGCCTCATTAATTTCCTTGTTTTCTAGGGAATATTCTTTTCTAATAAGTGTTTGTTGTGAAAGCTCTAAATAAGCGAGTTTTAGTCAAAATACAGCTGCTCATTTGTTCGGAATTTTCAATTTGTGTGCATAACCGCACAATGAAGGATGTGTGGGAAATGCAGATGTTTGTTTGTAAGAAGTTGTTAATTAGGTCTTTATGTATTGATGGCATAGGTGTTGGTACTATGATTTGTGTGTCAAATTAATTTTTTCTCTAACTACAGTAGCTTTATGAACTTGTATAAAACCATCTTAACTGCTGCCCTGATGTTTGGCATCACGGTCGCAATAGCCAAGCCTTTTAATCCTAAAGGTGGAGGAGAGTTTAATGTTGAATCTGAGAAACTTTCTTACAGTATTTATGCGGTAGTGAACACTACCAAGGTGCGTATAGCCTATGAAAAACAAGATACAGAACCTATTGCTATTGAAATATATAATGACTCAGGTAAGTTGCTCTATGCCGAAAAGCTCAAAAATGCTAGCTCGATGAAAAAGAGCTATGATTTGGAAGACTCTGGAGCAGGAAATTATAAGGTAAAGATTACTACTGGAGCTTACACGGCAAGCCATTACATTGAGCTGGGAGCGAGGGAGCAAGAAGAATTTGTTGCTAAAGTATCTCCCGTTTTGGAAAAGAAACTTAGGGTTGCCTATGAATTTGCCAGAGGTCCAGTGTTGATTGTAGTGGAAGACGAAGATTCCAAAAGTGTGTTCCGTGAGCTAATCAATGCTAGAAATTATACAACTTTGTATAATATAAATAAACTGGAAAAAGGGAATTATACAGTGAGACTTAGCTGTGGAGATCAGCTAAAAGAGCATGCTTTCAAATTATAAAAACACGTCTTATAAGTCCTTTCTTAGTGGAAGGGAAGAATCAAAGGACTGCCTTTTTAGGTAGTCTTTTTGTTTTTTTAAGAAACTTAAAGATACAAAAAAAGGGTAGCTGAAAGCCACCCCTTTAGTTATATGTTTGAATACTTTTTTTACTCGTATTCTAATAAGCTCATCAAATAGGCTCCATAGCCAGATTTAACAAGTGGCTCGGCTAGTTTTTTCAACTGAGGGGCATTGATGTAGCCCATTTTATATGCTGACTCTTCAGGAGAACCGATTTTCATCCCTTGCCTTTTCTCAATTACTTGTACAAACTGAGCGGCTGACATCAAAGAATCAAATGTTCCAGTATCTAACCATGCTACGCCCCGGCTCAAAATACCTACTTGTAGTTTTTTTGCTTTGAGGTAAACATCGTTTATATCTGTGATTTCATACTCTCCCCTTGGTGAAGGTTTGATGCTTTTTGCTATTTGAACAACATCGTTATCGTAGAAATACAATCCTGGTACCGCATAGTTAGATTTCGGCTTCAAAGGCTTTTCTTCAATGCTGATGGCCGTTTGGGTATCATCAAATTCAACTACACCATATCTTTCAGGATCGGATACGTGGTAGGCAAATACTACTCCTCCTTCAGGGTCATTTTTAGATTGGAGCAATTCATCTAATCCAGAACCGTAAAATATATTATCTCCAAGAACGAGAGCAACTTTGTCGTTTCCGATAAATTCTTCTCCTATGATGAATGCTTGTGCAAGGCCTTCAGGGTTGGGTTGTACAGCATAATGGAATTCACAACCTAGGTCAGAACCATCTCCTAAGAGGTTTTTGAAAAGGGGGAGATCTCTTGGCGTAGAAATGATTAATATTTCGCGAATACCCGCATTCATTAGTGTGGTAAGTGGGTAATAAATCATCGGTTTGTCGTAAACTGGCATCAGTTGCTTACTTACCGATAATGTGAGAGGATGAAGTCTAGTGCCGCTTCCGCCAGCTAAAATGATTCCTTTCATTTGGATTCGTTTAGTTAAAAGTTATAAGTTTTAGTAAAGTACAATAGCATTAATGTGTAGCTACGATTTGTTTATGCAAATAAGCATTCTAAATGCGAAACTGTTACCTGTTTTCAAGTTTTGTTTAGAATTGTTAAACATCTTAAATAAAGGCAATAATTAATCCATCGTATTTAACAAGATACCTTACCTACTCTTCGCTCATGCCTTCCTAGTTCTACTTCTGTAGTAAGGAATGCCTCAACAATGCCTTTGGCTTCATCCCAGCTCACAAACCTTTCAGGGATACAAAGAACATTTGCATGGTTGTGTTGTCTGGCAAGTTCTGCTAGCTCTTTTTTCCAGCAAAGTGCTGCTCTAATATTTTGATGCTTATTCGCTGTGATGGCTACTCCATTGCCACTTCCGCAAACTAGAATGCCTAAGTCAAATTCTCCTCCTTCTACGGCAGATGCTACAGGGTGTGCAAAATCAGGGTAATCAACTGAGTCGGGGCTGTCTGTCCCAAAGTTTTTTACGCTATGCCCAGCCTCTTCCAGATATCCAATCAATTTTTCTTTGTATGTGAAACCTGCGTGATCGCTTCCTAATGCTATTTTCATTTTTTTAATAAGGTTTAATAAATCTTCCACAAAAAAAGAGAAATTTACTTCCATATAAAATTATATATCCACTTTTCGGATATATAAACAAAAGGAAAGGCCAGTAGAATGAATGATTTGACCATTACGGTAGTAACAGTAGTCTATAATGATGTAAAACATATCCAGAAAACGATGGATAGTGTTTTGAGCCAGACATATTCCAACATGGAATATATAGTGATTGATGGAGGCTCGACAGATGGGACAGCGGAAATAATTGGAAGCTACTCAGATAAGTTGAGTTATTGGGAAAGCGAACCCGATGAGGGAGTTTATTTTGCTATGAACAAAGCCATTGAAAAAGTTTCGGGCGAGTATATCAATTTTATGAACTGTGGAGATTGGTTCGCATCTAGCTCAACTGTTGATGAGTTTTTTGCGCAGGTAAAAGGGAGACCTGATTTTGTTTATGGCAATCATGATGTGTTACTTGACACATTCACCAAGCATAAGAAAGCCTTGCCTTTAGATACGATGTGGCGGGGAATGTCTTTTTCTCACCAAGCAGTTTTTACCAAAACATCTCTGATGAAGCAGCGTCCTTTTGATACTGCGTTTAAGGTTGCCGCTGATTTTAATTTCATATTTGAGAAATATAAAAAAGGATGTTCTTTTCAGTATGTAGATGTAAAAGTTACTTGTTATCAAGAGGGCGGGCTATCGAGGAAACATGTAATACGTGGGTATGAGGAAAACTGGAAAACAGTGAAAAAATGGGAAGATGGTATCGAGATAGATAGGTATTATAAAAAACTGATAGCGATCCAGCGGTTGATTATTTTGATAGAAAAGGTTTTGCCCAAGTTCGTTTTTAACAAACTGATGCAATGGAAAAATAAAGCGAAGTCAGCTTAATACGTGATTATAGATTTTAAGTGCTTTTTCCGCATATTTTTCAATGCTGAACTGTTCTTTGGCTAGAGCAATCCCATTTTTCCCGAGTTCTATTTTTGCAGAAGGGTTGTTCATGCAAAACATCATTTTTTCAACTAACTCTTCTTCATTTTTGTAAAGAAACCCATTTCTTCCTTCTTCAACTAACTCAGGAGTCGCTCCGCCATTGTAGCCGATTACAGGAACTCCATTAGCCATTGCTTCGACGGTTACCCTGCCCATTCCTTCGTTTTTTGAACACATTAGGAGGCAATCAGCAGTTTCGTAATAGAGGCTTGGATTGGAGGTATATCCTGTAAAATTCACCTGTTCGCTCACACCTAGCTTCTTAGCTTGTTTTTTTAACACCTCCATGTAGTTGTCAGGGCTATCACCTACAATGGTTAGGGCGCAGTTTGGGTTTCGTTGATACACTTTTGTGAAAGCAGTAATGGCTTCCATTTGCCCTTTTTCGGGTTTTAGCGCTCCTATTATGAGAAAGTTGACTATGGGGTTTGATTGGGGAGATGGTGCTGGCTTCATTTCTTTTTCCCAAAGAACTCCGTTGTAAATAATAGAAGAAGGGGCTTTCAGTTGGGTGGAAAAGTGTTGTTTTATCGCTTTTGAAATGCAGATGATATGACGGGATGTGTTGAGTAAATTAAAAAAATATTGGCTCCCCAAATTATGTTTCATTTGGTAATCTTCCATCCCAAATTCGCGAATATGCCAGATGTGCGGAACGCCAAGTTTTTTGGCGATTTTAGCCCCCATAAACACAGCGGAAGTATTTGTATGGATAATATCAGGAGCTTCTACTTTCACCTCTTTTTCAATACGATTTATAGCAAGCGAGTTTTTGAAGTGGCGAATTAGCCCCTTCGCTCTTGATAAACCTTTCATAAAATAGACGTCATTATGAAAAGGAAGAACTTTGCAAGTCACTCCAATCTTTTCACACGCATCGACCAGTTCATCGTGGTTGGGGCAAAAAACAGTACATGAAATTCCCTTTTCTTTCAATCCTTCTATAAGGTTGATCATTGAGCGGTTTGCCCCAAGCATTTTGCTGTAATGAGTAAAAAAGAGGATTTTCATGAGGAGGGCTAATCTATTCTGCAATTACCGGTTCGGCCATAGTTTCGTAAAAATCTTCGGTAATTGCAGGGCTGTCAAAGTTTTCCCAAATGATTATTGACCTTTCATTTTCAGGGCGTTCTTCCCATTTTTTTTCTACCATTATCGGTGCGGGGATTTCATTCGCCTCGCCCCAGCTAGGATTCTTTACAATTGCTACGGCTACCATGTCGAAAAGTGCTCTTGAAGGAGGGTTTCCATGCAGGTCAATGTGTTCGAATAGGTCTACCGCATAGTCGCCAAAGTTGGTGAAAGCACCACCATGCCTGCCTTCAATAGGTTCTGAAGTAGGACCAGCACCCGGCATTTTATCAGCAATTTCGGCAGGGGTAGCTCTTACGGCATCCGAACCGCTTGATTTGCCATAGCGGACCATTACCATTTCAAAAGGCACATCTTGGTCTAAAATATAATTCATGGAAGGAATATCATTTTCAAGGTTGTATTCGCCTGGCTCAGGGTAGTTTGAGCCTAACCACACAATTCTGACCTTGTCTTTTATATCGGGAGCTTTTATTAGTGCCAAAGCGATGTTGGTCAACTTGCCCACTGGCAGTAGAACTAATTTTTGCTTGCGAAGCTTTCTTGCTTCGGCAATGATAAATTCTACTGCATCACTTCCATCGTAATTGGCGTCGTTTATCGAACTTCTTATTTCTTCAAAAGAAGCACTTGCACCTGAATACAATGGGATTTTACCCTCTACTCCGCAGAGCTGCATAACCCGTTCAGCCTCTTCGAATTGCTCTTCTATTCCCCCGCCGTTATTGGTTACATTCACCGTTACGCCAACTACATCAAATACATCTCCGTTAAAAAACGCATAAGCCAAGGCATGCTGATCATCCAGTTCGTTGTTTGCATCCGTATCGATCAAAATGGGTATTTTGGTTGATTTAGCTCTTTGATCTAACGTAGGTGGTGCTTGCTCCTCTTTTTTTTGTTCATTTTTTGAACATCCAATGAAAATTAGGGATAAAAATAGGCTAAGAAAAAGTGATGTGAATGTGGATCGTTTCATATTGTTTTTCATGTTTATAACATGCTTTTAGTCTTCGGTACAAACCTACGGAATTCGCCATCGACAAAAACAGATTTTACATCGGAAATTTTTCTGGTTGGTGAAAATTACTGCTTTATTCCTTTATTGCCTCGTACATAGCCTCGTGGATTTGCTGGTAAATTTCGAGTTGATACGTTTTGCGGTTGGTTCGGGTAGGGTAGACCCTGTTGGAGAGGAAGACAAGTAGCAAACCATTTTCAGGATCAGCCCAGGTGAATGTGCCTGTGAAACCCGAGTGCCCAAAGCTTCTTTCGCTGGCGGCAACGGCAGGAAAACCATTTTCCAAATCTTCCAATCTTGGCTTATCGAAGCCCAAGCCTCTCCTGCTCCCTTCATCTTTGAATTGGTAGCTGGTAAATTCTTGGAGCGTTTCTTCTTTCAAATAACGCTTACCTTCATATTCGCCACCATTTAGGTACATTTGAATAAGCTTGGCTAAGCTTTCAGCATTGGCGAAGAGCCCTGCATTTCCCGAGACACCGCCAAGCATCGCTGCCGCTTCGTCGTGTACGTAACCTTGAACAAGCCTTTTCCTAAATACTGAATCGAATTCGGAAGGGACAATCTCTTCCATTGGGAATTTATTCCAAGGGTTAAAGGTCAGTCGGTCTGCCCCAAGCGGACCGTAAAATCGTTCCCTCACGCGAGACTCCATCTCCTGTCCCGTTAAGTTTTCAATAATTTGAGGATAGAGCAAAAAGGAAAGGCCTGAATATTTGTATTCACGAACAGGTTCTAGTGCCGATTTCTTAATTGCTTTGTAAATTTTCTTTCTATATTTTTCATGTAGAAAAAGACTGTCGCTCACTTTAACAGAATACTTTTTCTTAGGCTTTTCTTTAAATGTTCGCCATTTGAATTTGCCATTTTTCTTGACTGCGTTTGCCCAGTATACGATGTAAGGTTTTAGTTGTGCTTGATGCGCCAACACTTCCCTTACCGTCATTTTTTCTTTATCCGTCCCTTGGAAGTCATCCCAATAAGTGGCAAAAGGCTCGTCAAGCTTGATTTTTTCTTCCTCATAAAGTTGCATGAGCAAAGGGAGTGCTGCGCTGATTTTGCTGATAGATGCTAGGTCGTACAAGTGGTTCAGTTCGACTGCCAGATTTTGTTCATATGTGTGGAAGCCATATGCTTTTTGAAATACGGTTTCCCCATTCCTTGCTACCAACACTTGGCAACCTGGAAATGCCTCTTCACTTAATCCCAGCTCAACAATAGAATCTATTTTTTGGCTGAGAAATGTGGTGTCCATACCGACTAAAAGAGTAGGGTTTTGCAAACTGTCTTGAGCAAAAAGTAACGGATAGAAGCACAGAAATAGGAGAAATGTAGCTGGGTAAATAATTAGTTTCATAATGTGGTTGGTTTTAATTCCACCAAAATAGTGTTTTTGTTCCTAACCGCTTAAAAAGTTGGACTGGTTTAGTAGCCTAAAACCAGAACGATAATGATAGACGATCTACTGAAGAATGCCCGCAGGACAGCAAGTGGCAGAAGGGTCCTAAGCTCGGCACAAAAAGCCACCATTGTTGAGGATTGGGAAGATTCCGGGCTATCTTGCCCCGAGTACTGCCGCAGGTACGGGTTAATCGCCAGCCAACTTTACAAATGGCGTTCAGACGCAAAATCAGGGGCCGTCATGGGAATCAAAAATGATGGGGAACTACATTCCAAGTCCGAGCTGGAGATGCTCAGAAGACAGAACGAAGAACTCAAGAAAGCTTTGGGAGAGGCTACGCTGGATATCAAGATCCTTAAAAAAAAGTTGGAATGGGACGCACAGAGAAACAAGAAGTCGAATCGCTATCCCAACAGTTCCAATTCTTGCATGACAACGGGCCTGAGTATATAGAGAATAACCTAAGAAAGCAGATCGCGTTATGGCATATTGCCGATTGCAGCACACCCGTTTACTCTCCGCAGTCAAATGGCATGTGCGAGGCTTTTAATGGCACTTTCAAAAGAGATTACGTATATGAGAGCTGTCTGGACAATCCTGAAATGATATATAGCCAGATACGGGGATGGATAGATGAATACAACCAATATGCGCCACATTCGGCATTGGATATGAAAACACCGAATGAATTTTATAACTTTAAAACCGCTGCATGACCAGTTCAGTTTTTAAGCGGAAAGAGCATTTTTAGCATGAATCTAAAACCGGAATTCTTAAAGTTAGAGCATGTTTAAAAATTTAATTCATGTTTTCTTTTGAGCCTGTTGAGTATTATTTGGCAGTTTTGCCATAGCACCCAAGCTTCTTGGCTTTTTGTGGTCTTTTCATAGTCCTTGGACAGCCTCCTGAAGAAATTGAGCGTCCCGAAAGTCCTTTCCGTGACCCACCTCCACTTGATGGGCACGAAGCCCTTGGCGGTCGGTGGGCAAGAGGAAATCTCGACCCCCACACCCCTGATATTTTCCTCCACCCAGCCCATGAAGCCTTCTTTGTAGGCATGGTCGGCCAGTATCTTCTTAATCCTATCCAGGTAGCCCAGCAAGGGGTCGGCCACCCGTTGCCCTGCCGCCCCATCAGGCTCGTTGGCCGGGCCGGCGAGCACGCCCCATACCAACCCCAACGTGTCGGTGACCACGTGCCTTTTCCTGCCGTCCACCTTCTTGTTGCCGTCTATGCCGGTGTCCTGGCCTATGAAAGGCGCACACCTTACCGACTGGCTGTCAATGGATAGCATACTGGGGGTCTCCTTTTTGTTTTCCCCCACTCTCCATTTCTTGTTCAACTGGGCGTTGATACGCTCCAAGGTGTTGTCCTGTTTCCATCTGCGGAAATAATAATAGACACTCTGCCATGGGGGGTATCCACCGGAGAGGTTCCGCCATTGCATCCCCGTGCGCAAGATATAAAATATGCCATCCACCACGTCGCGCAAATCATATTTACGCTTTCTTTGCACAGGTAGGCATTCTTTGATATATTCCCATTGCTGGGCAGTCAATCGGCTTTGGTCGGTTTCCATAAACTTTGTTGTTTGGTCACTACAAAGTTTTGGGCTGCCTAGCTTTTTTCAAAATTTAAACATGCTCTTAGGAGACTTTTATAAACTATCTTTATTGTTGCTTAGAAGAGTATTTTTAGCTGAAAGTTAGTTAGAACTACTAGAAAAGAGAGTAAGTGAAAATGGATGGTTCTAAGTCAGGTTGATGTTAGTTTAGTTAATGATGTGCTTTGGGAAAGTGTAAATCATAGCAGGTTTATGTATTTTTAATCCGATAACATTATAAATATTCTTGTTGCTTTGTTTTATAGCAAACTTATGCAAATGTTTTAATTGGGTGATTTGCTATGATATTTTGCCAATAATAGTTAATATATATATTTCTGCTAAGAGCATGTTTAAATTTTGAAAAGAGCCGGGCAGGCTAAAACTTTGTAGTGACGAAACAACAAAGTTTATGGAAACAGGATATACCCGCTTGACCTCCCGGCAATGGCAATATATAAAAGAATATCTTCCCGTGGAAAGGAAACGCAAATATGACCTCAGGGACGTGGTGGACTCGATCTTGTACTGCATGCGCAGCGGACAGCAGTGGCGCAGCCTCTCGGGCGAGGGACGCCCTCCTTGGAATGTGGTATACTATTATTTCCGCAAGTGGCAGGGGGACAACACGCTTTTTCGGCTGAACGCGGCACTCAACCAACTAGAGCGCAAGAGGAAGGGCAAGAAGGCGACCCCGAGCATGCTTTCCATTGATAGCCAGTCGGTAAAGTGCGCGCCTTTTATCGGGCAGGACACGGGGCTGGACGGCAACAAGAAGGTGAACGGGAGAAAAAGGCACGTCATCACCGATACGCTCGGGCTGGTATGGGGAGTGGTCGCCACTGGCGCCAACGAGCATGACGGCACGATAGGGCAACGGGTGGTGGAGCCCCTCTTGGGCTACCTGCACAGGATGGAAAAGATCCTGGCAGACCAGGCCTATAAAAAGAAGTTCACCGGATGGGTAGAGGACAACATAAGGGGCGTAGAGGTCGAGATATCCTCTTGTCCCCCAACCCCCAGGGGCTTTGTGCCCATCAAGTGGAGATGGGTCACCGAGAGGACATTCGGCACGTTCAATTTCTTCCGGAGGCTGTCCAAAGACTATGAAAAAACTACCAAAAGCCAAGAAGCTTGGGTTTTATGGCAAAACTGCCAAATAATACTTAATAGGATCAAAAAAATGCCTATTTAAAATTTTTAAACATGATCTAATGCTTTCTTGTTTGTGCAATATGTGTTAGAATAATTTTGTTCTTTTATATAGGTATTTAATGAAAATGAAATAGACTATATCAATGATTAGCTCACAAAGATTTTTAATTGGAGTATTCTTGTATTTATTGTTTTGTACAGACGCTTATGGTCAGCTGAGCAATAGAATTCATGAGCAGTTAAGGTTCAAGTATATTACAATTGATGATGGAATAGCTAACAATAGGGTACGTGGGCTTGGACAGGATAAATATGGATTTATTTGGATAGGCACTCGAAAAGACATCTCCCGTTTTGATGGTTATTCTGTAAAGTCCTACACGCAGTTTTATAGGGAGGCAGATTCGACTTTTGTCGACTTTGATGAATCACGAGATATTTTTAGTGATTCAAGGGGTACACTTTGGGCAGTTGGAAGATATGGTATTTGTTATTTTGACTGGGTAAAAGACCAGTTTGTAACTTTCAATGTACTTGAAAAGAATCTGGTTACCCAATGTAGCGAGGTTGGTGAGGACAGTAAGGGCTGTCTATGGTTTTCAACAAATCGTGGGATTTTGAAGTATGACCCAAATACGCAAAAGCCTGAATTGTTTACTCAAGAAGATGATTACCCAAAAGCGCCCAAAGAAGGTTCGCTGTTTAAGCTCGTTGTAGCATCCAATGATGATGTTTGGTTTGGTTATTTAAAAAATGGAGTAGGGCGTTATAGTGCTGAAGAAGGTGTTTTTTATCATTATACAAGCTTGCCAACAGATCCAACTACTCTTGGTGAAAACCGAATAGAGAGGTTGTATGAAGATAAAGAAGGGAATATTTGGGTAGGTCATAATAATAATGGCGCATCAAAATATGATTATGAATCTGGTACCTTCAAAAGGTACATGCCAGAGAAAGAAAGGAAAGAATCTGGCAGGGTCAGAGGGATTGTTGAAGATAGCCAAGGAAACTTTTGGTTTGGCACTCAGGCAGGTTTGTACCTGTTCGATAAGGAGGCTGAAACTTTCAGACGTTATGCCTACGCCGAACACCCAATGTCAACGTTAAGCCATAATTCGATTCAGACCATGATGGTTGATAACCAAGAGGGTTTGTGGCTTGGAACCATCGCTGGAGGTGTTTCTTATACAAATTTGAATTCTTCAGGAATTGTTCGCTATGACTACAGCAAAATACCAAGCGAATATTTTCTAAACGATAAAAGTGTTTATTCCCTAGCTTTTGATAAGAATGAAGATATTTGGGTAGGTACAGAAAATGGAGGACTGAATTTCCTAAACCGAAATACGGGTAAGTTTACCTATTTTAGGTTTGATCCAGACGATAACAATACTCCAAGATCGAATAATATTAAGGATATCCATATTGATGGAAGGGGAGTAGTTTGGTTTGGAACTTACAGAGGAGGGATGAGTAAATACAATCCTTATACAAATCAATTCAAGAATTATCTTACTACAGATAAATACCCTAAGGGTAAAGGCGATGAAACTATCTATTGTGTGTTTCCAGATAACATAGATGATGATTTGCTATGGGTTGCTACTACCGACCAGCTTTTTACTTTTGATAAACAGAAAGAAATATTTACGCTGGTTAACCCCAACAATCCAGACTATTCGAATGCGCCAGATAGGTTGAGGATAAAGGATGTTTGCCATGCTCCTGATGATAAATTGGTTTTTGGGACAAGAGGGGTGTTTATCTTGAATAGAAAAACCAATGAGTTTGATATGATCACCGAAGTTGAAGGAGACCGTATCAATACGACTGATTTTGTGATGGTAGATAGCAAAGGTTTTTTATGGGCTTCTATAAATTCCGAGTACCTTATCCGGGTAGATTTGGATACGAAAGAAATTCTTAAGATTGATGAAGGTAAGAACCTGCCTAAAAAGGTGAGCTATTTGGAAGCGGCTGAAGATCATGAAGGGAATTTGTGGCTAAGTTCAAGCAACGGGCTTTATAAGTTTGAGGGGATAATTGAGACTCCTGAATCTTTTGTTGTTCATCACTATGATAAGTCCAATAATGTTCAGAGCCGTGAGTATAATTATCACTCAATAGCGGTTAGTCCTTCTGGAGAAATCTTATTTGGGGGTATAAATGGGTTCAACTCCTTTCAACCTAAAAATGTAAAACCAAATCCTTATAAACCCAATATTTTAATGACGGAATTTGAGGTTTTTGGAAATGAAGTGGGAGTAGGTGAAAATGTAGAAGGAGAGGTGTTGCTTGAAAAGCCGATTCAAGAAGTACAAGAGTTAGAGCTTCATCATAAAATTGATATTTTCTCATTTTATTTTACGGGACTTCACTATGTCGCTCCTCAAAATAATAAGTACAAATATAAACTAGAGGGCTTTGATAAAGACTGGAAAGTAGTAGATGCATCTGTCCGTGCTGTTACTTATTCAAACATTCCTAGTGGAGAATATGTGTTTAAGGTTGATGGGACGAATAACGATGGTGTATGGAGTGATGCAGGGGTTTCCCTTAAAGTTACGATGCTCCCTCCATGGTGGGAAACTTGGTGGTTTCGATTGATAGCCGCAGTGTTGGTTGTGGGTGGATCAGTGGGCTTTTATCGTTATAGAACATATGCGCTGAAGCAGCAGAAAAAGCTTTTAGAGAAAAAAGTAACAGAACGAACTACAGAATTACAGAAAGCTAACGAGGAAATACATGTTCGGAACGAGGAAATGGCACAACAGGCGGAAGAGCTGGAACAGCAGCGTGATTACTTGCAAAATGCCAATGAGGCAATTTCTCAAAAAAATGAATTGATTACTTCTAGTATTAATTATGCCCAACGTATTCAAGAAGCAATTTTGCCCATGGATGAAGAACTATCTCGCCAATTTGATGACCATTTTGTTCTATTCCGTCCTCGAGACGTGGTCTCAGGAGACTTCTATTGGATGTATGAGGGTGAAGAAATTACTTTTATTGCCGTAGTTGATTGTACGGGACATGGAGTTCCAGGGGCATTTATGAGTATGATAGGGAGTTCGTTGCTCAGTAGAATAGTAGGTGAAATGAAAATAACTGAGCCTGCTATGGTCCTAGCAAACCTTCATCATGAGATTGTGAAGGCATTGAGGCAAGAAACAACATATAACCGAGATGGGATGGATATGGCTTTGTGCGCCATCTATAAAAATACCGAAAACCCTAAGTTGGTTTTTGCTGGAGCCAAAAGCTCTTTGTTTGTACGCCAGCCCAATGGAGTAGGCATAGAAGAATTTGTGAGTAGTAGAATGTCTGTGGGAGGGAGTAAGGTAGAGAAGGTTTCCTTTACATCTGAAGAGTTGGAATTTGAAAAAGGATCAACCATTTACCTCACAACCGATGGGTATATAGACCAGCATCGTGCTTCTGATAGGAGAAGATTAGGTAGAAAAAGGTTTAACGAACAATTAGAAAATGGAAAAGGGCTTCCTCTTTCAAAACAGAAGGAAAGATTAAATCAATTCCTAGTAGAGTTTATGGGGGATGAACCTCAAAGGGACGATATTGCTGTAGTTGGTATAAAGCTTTGAGATGGTATAAGTATTTTGGTAGTGTCCTACAAGATCTGATGTGTATGGTTTCTGTTCAATATAACCATTTTCATTGCCATCTCATGGAACTTGTTTTTCTTTGAAAAACATGTCGTCCTCCTGACGGTTCTTTTGTTCCTTGCCCTTAAAGACGTGTTGACCCCTTCGATATCCTTGGTGAAGCTTTTGCCTATCAGGTGCTTAGTATAGGGCAATACCTTGGCGAACGCTTTCCAGTCATCGGTACAGAACCAATCGATGTCGGCATTTTCCAACCGCCCATAGAGCGACCTTGTCGTCCCCGTGTCCCTTTTCCCCCACTGCCATGTCAATATCTGCTTACTGCCCGGGCCATAGGCATATAACAGCCAGCGTTTATTTTTCTTTCTGCCCACATATGTCCAAAACTCGTCTATCCGCACCTTCTGGTGGCGCCCCGACACATCGGGCGGGTCGGTGTCCTGGAACATGCCCGACAAGCAGTTCGACACACATTGCTTGCTGATATGCAATATCTCGGCACAGTCCCTGATACCGTTGCACCTGCCCAACATCCTTGTTGCCAACCGTTTGACAAGGGGGCTTGCGCCCCAATAAAGGTATCCATGCTGGAAGTGCTTGCCACAGCCCCTGCACATGAACCGTTGGATACCTGCACGGGATTTGCCATTTTTTACTACATTGGCCCTATGGCAATGGGGACAATGGACTTTTGTTGTAATTTCGCACATTCAACAATTTTCCATATTTCCATTGCCTTTTGCAACCCATCAGATCTTCTAGGACACTACCAGTATTTTTAATGCTGTTGATTAGACGGGACACAAATACCACAAAAGCCGGGCTAAACCCGGCTTTTGTGGTATCTGATTGATGCAACTATTAAAAATTACATTTTATCTTTATCAACTTTTGCAGTGATAGAGAAGAATGAGTTCCCATCAGCTACTTCTCTAAATTCTATATCAAGTGGGTTTGCAGAAACAATGGCAACATGTATGAGCCCGATTCCCGCTCCTTTACTCTTTTCGCTTGAAGGTCTGCCTCTTTGAGACCTTCTATACTCTCTCAATTGTTCCATATCCATCGAATTAATAGTTTCGATGTTGTCAAGAAGTTCGTTAAGGTAATTTGTTTCTATAAGGTTGCCACATGAAAATATATAACTGTCCTCGTCTTCAGTGAGCAAAATGGTGCCAACACTATCTTTCCTACCATTGAAGCTTACTCTTTCAGCAGAATAGTAAAGAACGTTTTGAGCTAATTCCATAAAAATAGAAAATACTTTTCTGCTTGTTTTTGCGTCTTCTGAAAATTTGTTGCGGATATCGCTGCTAATTTCAGCTAAGATTACAGCAGTGACTGGTCCCTTGTAAAATATAAGGACATTCTTTTCATTTGTGCGGATGTAATAATCAAATAGGCTTAGCATTAGGTAGCTGTTTAAGGTTAATATTTTATTAAAGCTTTTATTCGTCGTAAGCTATAAGATCCATCTCAATACCAGTGTCAGCTATCATGTCTTCAGCATCCATTAAGCTATCTTCATCATCTTCAAGGTAATACCATTTTACATTCACAGGAGCTCCTGTTTCTTGGTAATTCTTCAAAAGCTTTAAAATATCAACAATTGACTTGGAAGAACTTGTGTTATAATAAGCTAATTTAATTTTAAATTCGATAGGCAAGGTGCCTGCAGATGTATATGTTTTAAGCCAATTGATTAATTTTTCATAGAACTGCCATGTGTCTTCAAGATAAGATTCTCCGGAAAGTTCGCAAGTACCTGTTATAGGGTCAAAGTTTACTTTTGGAATAAAGAACGTACCTTTTTCTTCCTTAATTTCTAGTTTTTCTAAGTTCAAAGTCTCCATAATGAAAAGTGAAGAATTAATTAATATACCTGATAATATTTTTCTATTCAGGTTCAAAACGTGATTACATACTTCTTATTACATCACGTATTACTGACAGCGAGGAGAGTTGCATTAATAAACATATGTTTGAACATATTTTTGCTTTGGGTTTTACATTAAAAACCAGTAGGATTAACCAAATATTGATACTGTTACAATAGAAAATATATGGAAAAAGCTTTGTTTTTATTAGAAAACAGCGCTCAATTAGCTAGCATACTTAAAAAAATGTCTCTTGAAGAGAAAGTAGCTCAGTTAATACATGTTGCTGGTTACTCCAATAGAGATGACTCTCATGAGGAATATTTGTTAACACTTATTGAAAAATATGGGATAGGAGGAATTATTTTTTTTCAAGGAACGCCTTCTGCACAAGCAGCAATTACAAATCGTTGCCAGGCAGCTTCCCAAATTCCATTGATGATTTCAATTGATGGAGAGTGGGGCTTGGGAATGAGGTTAGATGAGTCTATGGGCTTTCCATACCAACTAGCTCTAGGAGCTTTACAAGACAATACGTTGATTTACAAGATGGGCAAAGAAGTGGCGAGACAATGTAAGCGGATAGGTATCCATGTGAATTTTGCACCCGATGCCGACATTAATAATAACCCTAAAAACCCTGTAATAGGATTTCGTTCTTTTGGGGAGGACAAATATAAGGTGGCAGAAAAGTCAATTGCGTATATGAAAGGGTTGCAAGACGGGGGCGTGATGGCTTGTGGTAAGCATTTTCCCGGTCATGGAGATACTTCTACTGACTCGCATATGGCTTTGCCGGTTTTAGGGCATGATTTAGAGCGCTTAGAAGAAATGGAATTTTATCCCTTTAAAAGGTTGATAGAGGAAGGAGTGGCAAGCATGATGGTCGCTCATTTACAGCTGCCTGCCTTCGAGCCTAATAAAAATTTGGCGTCAACACTTTCCAAAAATATAGTTGATGGCTTGCTAAAGAAACACCTTGGCTTTGAAGGATTGATTTTTACAGATGCCTTAGATATGAAGGGAGTTTCTTCCTTTCATAAACCTGGAGTGGTGGACAAACTGGCTTTTATGGCTGGAAATGATGTTTTACTCTTTTCAGAAAACGTAGAGGCAGCGATAAATGAAATAATAAAGGGTGTTGAGAATGGTGAAATATTAGCATCAGAAATTGATGCGAGGTGTATGAAGATATTGAAAGCCAAAAAATGGTTGGGTGTATTTGACCAAAAGTCGGTTGAAACAGAAGGCTTGCACCAGGAATTGCATACAACTGAGGCATTAGCTCTCAATACCCAACTTTTTGACAAAAGCTTGACAAGAATTACCAATCATAAGAGCTTGCTGCCAATTAAAGCAGCTCAAAAAACATTATCTATTGCTTGGGTAAACGATAAGATGCAGGTTCCAGGGAAGGGAACAGAGCAGCTAATGCATCATCTGCTCATTCCAAATTCTGATAATGAAGAAGCTGGTGACATTACCTCTTTCCAGCAAAAGCTAAAGAAAAGTATTGATATTGAGTGTGTTTGTTTTAAAAATAATGAAATTGAACAGAACCTAGACACCTTGCAAAAGAGACTTTCTAAGGTTGATGTAGTGATTTTGAGCCTACATGGTTTGGAATTAAAACCAATCAATGATTTTGGGATCACTACCGAGTTGCTTACTCTTGTTAAGCTTATTTCGGAAAAGAGCAAAGTCATTATGCTTTTGCCCACAAGCCCGTATGCCTTGGAGAAATTTCCAAACCTCAAAGAATTGGACGAAATACTGGTGGCCTACCAAGAGAATTCTTTTACAATAGACTCTGTCATAAAAGCCCTTAAAGGGGATATAGTCCCAGAGGGTGTTTTGCCAGTATCAATAAAAGGCTTGTAGCGTTAAGCAAAAGGGTTATTAGTGTTGTCTTCTGAGCTATCAAAAACCCTAAGGGCAACTACTTCCGCTTGAGCTGTAAGTTCTCCATCGGCAAAAAGCTCACAGCTTAGTACCGTTTTCTTTTTTTTGATTTCAATGACTTTTGCCCTTAGCTCAATTTGGGAGTAGTTTGGGGTTGGTTTTAAATAACGGACGTTTAGTGTCCCTGTAGCATACCTATAGAAAGGAGAAGAGTCCAGTCCTCGGTTTTCAGCTCGGTAGGCTGCTGCCATAGCAGTGCCCATGCAGTGGCAATCTATCAAAGTGCCTATTACACCTCCGTTTAGGAGGTTTTTCCAGCCTTGGTGTTTCTTTTCTGCTTTCCACTTGCAAACGCTTTCTTCCCCTTCCCAATAACTTTTTATTTGTAGTCCATCGGGGTTTTCGTTTCCACAACCAAAGCAAATATTATCTTGCATATAATCTTGAAAAAACTCTTTTTTCATATTCCTTATGTGTTTTTATATGGATCAATTTGAGGGTGTTGATAGTAATCTTTACCTTATTTCTACATTACGCTTTTGGCAATCGAAAAAGTGTTTAATTTTGCCTACGCTTTAAAGGTAATTTTTTTGAAAAATAGTATACATATGATAAAAGTTAAATACCACCTATTCAACTATAATGTACAAGCTACTTTAATTAAAGTTGAAAAGTGTTGTGCTTCGCTTAGTGTTTGTAGAGCTTGCGTAAACTAATTCTTTTTCAAAAACTACCCTTACCTTATAGAGCATCGCCAATAGTAATCTTATGCCCAATATCGAACAGTCAGTCTTATTGCTGATAGTGCTTTCCATCATCTATTGCCTTTACAAGGATTTTGTAAAGCCTTCAGTAGTATTTTTGGCGGGTGCATTCATTCTAATGCTGTTGGGTATTATGCAACCCGTACAGTTCTTAAGTGGTTTTGGGAACCAATCTATAATGACGATCATGTTGCTGATTTTTATCTCGGCATCGCTTAAGAAAAACTTCAATATCAACGGAGTCTTTAAATGGCTTTTTTTTCCGGCCCAAACATTGCGTTCCTTTTTACTTATGATGATGGCATTTGCCGCAGGGGTATCTTCTTTTATAAATAATACTCCTATGGTAGCCGTTATGACACCTTATGTGTACGATTGGGGTAAAAAGAAAGGGATTCCCCCATCAAAGCTACTTATCCCTCTTTCTTATGCGACCATGCTTGGCGGGATGATTACCGTAATTGGTACTTCTACAAACCTTGTAATGAATGGTTTTTTGGTGCAAAGCAATGAGCAGCCCTTGACTTATGATGATTTTTGGATTCTGGGGTTGTTAGTGACTGTGGCTGGGTTGTTATTTATTCTGTTGTTTGGAAATATTTTGCTGCCATCCAACAAAGATTCTCTTGATCAATTTAAGGAACAATCAAGAGAGTATGTCGCTGAAGTGAAGCTGGCTTTGCATTCATCCCTTACGGGAAAAACGGTGAGAGAAGCACGTTTACGGAGTTTGAAAGGTGTTTATCTTACAGATATCATCCGAAATGGAGAGTTTATTTCCCCAGTTTCCCCCAGAGAGATTTTACAACCACAAGATAGGTTGATATTTGCTGGGGATACCGAGCAGCTTATAGAGCTTATCAAAGAAAATGGCTTGGTAGTTCCACAGCCAAATGGAACCAATGCCAATAGGCAAATCAACGTGATAGAAGTAGTGATTCCCTTTAACTCATCCCTAATTGGTAGGGTAGTAAAAGGGACGCATTTCCGTGAAAAATACGATGCGGCAATTTTGGCTATTCATAGGAATGGTGAGCGATTAAGTGGGAAAATTGGTGATGTAAGACTAGCCGTAGGAGACTTGTTGTTGATTACAATAGGAGACGAGTTCAACCAAAAAAACTCAGCTTTCAACGATTTATATGTTATCTCGGAGCTACAAAAGTTTGCTCCCAAAAACAACTTAAAAACGCGCTTGCTTTTTATATTATCGGGCTTACTGGTTGCGCTGTCACTGGTTGGCATAGTGAATCTTTTTGTATCCCTTTTTTCCATTGTGTTCTTATTGTTTCTCTTCAGAAAGTTCACCCTCGAAGACTTGAAGAATGCTTTGGATCTAGATCTTTGGGCTATCTTAGTTTGTGCTTTGGCATTAGGCGATGTAATGATTGAGACGGGCACTGCCGATTGGCTTACAGGTCATATTGTCGATGTATTAATGCCGTATGGGACTGAGGGACTACTGATTGGTATTTTCGTGATCACCGTATTGCTCACTTCTTTTATTACAAACACAGCAGCAATCTCGATCGCTTTCCCTTTGGCTTATAGCCTAATTCATACCTTAGGTATAGATGGAAAAGCTTTTTATGTAGCCATTACTTTTGCGGCCTCAGCTGCTTTTATGACTCCTATAGGTTATCAAACCAACCTCATGGTGTATGGACCAGGGGGCTACAATTTCAAAGATTATATGAGAATTGGGCTTCCGCTTACCATCCTTTACTCCATCATTTGTTTGGTGTACATTATGAATGTGTACCAGCTTTAGGGGCTCTATATATTGAGGAGATCTCTTAGTTTGATGAATAACAATGTTAAAACCTTATCATCATTTCCTTAGGTAAGTAAATCAGTGTTATTTCCTTTTTTTTGTTTTGGCATTGCCTGTTTTTTTACTCTCCCAAGCGGCTTATAATCTATTTATCTATAGTTTTTTTCTTAAGCTGTTGTTGTTCAGGACTTTTGTAGTCCTTTAAATATCACAAATTCCCTAATGTTTTTTCTTGTAATATTTATGCGAATAGAGTGGTGATTTGTAAAGAAAAGCTTGAAGAATAAAGTTTTATCACCATAGGTAATTCTACATAGATATTTCCCTTTAAATGGCTTTTGGAATAGCCTCGTTTAAAGGGAAACAAACTAAACTTAACAAACTGACTAAATGAGAAACCTCATACTAATTGCCATCCTCTTTGTGGCTAATTATGGATATGCCCAATTTGGAATAGAAAGCCAAGGCTCACCACTATATGCCATCGAACAAGAATTTCAGAAAAAAGGAGAAGTTTACTTATTAGATAAAGACGACTACTCTTCCCCAGATCAGTATTTCCAAACGCTGATAGACCAACCCCTCAACAGGTTTACAAACCTAGAACTCAAGTCTTCTCTTAATCACTCTTCCATTTATCATGCTACGGCTTCGGAAATAGAAACTGTTTATGGCAGTGCTGTTGCTGCAGAACCTGTATTGCATTTCTACGAAGGTAGATTAAGCAAAGTGTTGCTAGAGGCATCAGAAGCAAAAGGAATAGTAAGCGAGGAGCTGTTTAAAAGCTTGAAAAACAAGTTCGGCAAGCCTAATTACAAAGATAAATTTGAAATAGGAGCCAGTGAAGTAAGGGTATATCGCTGGGAAGGCTATAAAGTAAATGTGCAACTATTGGTGCAGGAAGAGGAAGGGGTTACGAGGCAGGCAATAGTGATTGAAGATAAACTGATGACGAAACTTGAAGAAGCTGACAAACAACAGAAGGAGTTCGTACAGCAAGAAATGTTGTTCTCCGATGTTCAAAGCATATTTCGTTGATTCTTGGTAACTGTTTTAATTAATTTTCCATAACTATTTTCTAAAAGCCCTCAACTTTGTTGGGGGCTTTTTTTGTCTAAAGAAGCGTGTTATAATATTCGAATATTCTTATTACATCTTGTCTATTTTTCAGTTTTAACTTTTTTTCTTTCATCATCAATTCTATATCTCTCAGTTTGTCCCCAAAAATGTGTTCGTTTTTTTTCAGGTTTTTATCAAGCAGAAGAACGTTTTTTCCATCCACCGCATAAAACTCTTGCACTATTTTTATATTCTTCTGAACCCTCACATTATAATCATAATAACTAGAGGAATTACTGGTAGAAACATCGGCTGTCCAGCGGGCAAATAGAGGCGTTTTCCCTTCAGACAAAACCTCGTAAATACCAACTAGGGGTACACCGTCAAACTGGTAGTTGTATCCATTTTCAAAATGTCGAATCTCTTTTGTTATTTCATTGTAAAGCTCAAAGCTTTTTATCAGTTTCAAATCAATTTTTTGGACATCATTTCCATCGGTTTTCAGCTCAATCTGGTTGCGCTCAAGGTCATAATTCATGTAATAGCCTTCAAGGGGAGGTAATTTACCTGTAAACTCTATTCTGCCCAACATATACTCCCTGTTCATCATGTTCGTGCCTCTGGTACTGTAGGTTACATAATTGTTCATCAACATACCAGAAGGGCCATAGCGATACCAAGGGTTGCCATAGCGATAGTACTGGGCTTCGGCTACCAAGCCAAACCCAAGAATACATAGTGAAAGAATTGCTATTTTTTTATATTTCATCTCAAGTTGTTTTGGTTTTTCTACTCTGAAGTCATGGGAATAAGTGTATGAAAATTACTTTGAGAAGTAGAGGAGGCTATTTATACTAACTGAAAAAACATCTACAGGGTTCGAACGATTTTTAAAGTCTACCATCCCAAATAACTGCATTTAGTATCATTTGGCTGATGTTCTTGTTTGCATAGTCGTCTGGGGTTTCCCCGGGTTGGAAATAGAAAATCAATCCCTTCTCATGCTTCTTATACCAAGCTGCGCGGTCTTGCATAAAGAGTGCATTGGTTCGGATATCGTAATACTTGAAGCCGCAAAGTACAGTTTTTTCTCTGCCATCAGTGTATTTATGATTGAGATAAGCTTCCGTTTTTTTGAGGGTAATGGCTGGATGTTTTCCTTGTACCGAGGGGAAATCGGAAGGGGTGTACAATACGTTTTTGCCCCATTTTACCTTGTTAGTGGTGATGAAATGATGGGGGTGAAGGTTTACTATTTCTTGGGAGATACCATTTTTCCCGTCGTGGAACCATCCATAGCCTCCACCTGGTTCAACAGGATGTTTTGAGAATTCGGCATGGTCGAGCTGGATTCCCAGAAAGCCGAAGAAGTACTTGTTGTTGGATTTTCCGCTGCTAATGGTATGGTGAAGGGCAATGAACTTACCCCCATTTTTGGTGTAATCTATAATGGCCAGCTCTGTTGGTTCAAATAGTTTACCATGGACAAATCCGATAACAGCATCAAAATTGGAAAAGTCTTTGGGAAGATGGTCTTGGTCAACTGTGGTGATCTTTAGCTTGCCTTCTTCTTCCAAAAACTTTATCAGCACTTCCATCTGGGGCATTTCATCTTGTACTATAAGTACATTTTGGGCTTGTGCCGAACCTAAAAAAAGCACCGCCAATACAGTACTCATAAAAAATAGCTTCATGTTTTTCATTTTCAAATTAGGGTTTTGTGAGTTGTGTTTCCAGTTGAAGCAATTTAGAAAAGACTTTGCCGAATTCATTACTTTTGCCAAATAACCTTTGCCACTCTTTATGAAATTAGAGATTTTATACCAAGATGATAGAATAGTTGCCATCAACAAACCTGCTGGGCTGATGGTACACCGTAGCTCTATGGATACGCTAGAAACAGTATTTGTCCTCCAGCTGCTTCGCGATCAACTTGGGCAACATGTTTTCCCCGTCCATCGCTTAGATAGGAAAACCTCAGGAGTGTTGATGTTCGCTTTAGATAGCGAAACTACCCGTTTGCTGCAAGCTGAGTTGGAGAAAGAGGAAACGACGAAGAAGTATATAGCCATAGTGCGAGGATATTTCCCCCAAGAAATGCATTTGGACTATGCGCTTAGCAACGATAGGGGGAATGTTCAAGATGCGGTTACGGATTTTGAACTCGTAAAAACAACCGAGTTGCCAGTTCCCTTTGGAAAGCATCAAACCTCCCGCTATTCCCTCATTGAAGCCTATCCTAAGACAGGGCGCACTCACCAGATCAGGAAGCATTGCAGTCACTTGCGCCACCCGATCATAGGTGATAGAAAACACGGCTGCAACAAGCAAAATAAACTTTTTACAGAAAAATGGAGGCTAGATGGGATGATGCTACATGCCGAATCTCTTTCCATTGTTCATCCTTATTCTGGAAAGGAAATGCTTTTCACAGCCGGTGAAAATGAGGAGTTTAAAAGAATGAAAAGTGAGTTGAGCTTGGGGTGAGTTTTAGATCACGCTCAGTTCTCACCAAGCGTGATATATGTTTTTGTGAAGTGGTAAGTTAAACTTTTACAGGCTTTCCATTTTCATTCGACTGATAAACCGCCTCTTGGATTTTTAGATTTTTCAAATAATCGAGCGCATTGGTTTCGAATTCTTTTCCGGAGATCAGGCTTTTTACAAAATGTTTCTTCGTAAAATACACGCAATCTCCTGCGAAATTTTTTCTTTCATGGGCGTAACTATGCTCTTTTTCGGGTTCTCCTAGTTTCTGCACGGTAATTTTCCCATCCAATGAAAGGCGAATGGTTCCTCCGTCGCCTTCCAAAAGATACGTGCCGAAAGTATAGCGAGGGTTTTCATGGTTCGATTCGTTGTAGCGGTTGCCATCGAACAAGCCATTTGCACCGTTCTTAAAAGAAAGAAATAGCATTCCCGCATCTTCGCCGGCAATGTGCTGGTTGAGCTTTTTTAGCTTGGCATATACTTCCGTTACTTCTCCAGCAAGGTAACGAAATGTATCGATTACATGGATGCCGGTTTCGTGGATCAGCAGCTTTGGCATGGTTCGGAAATAGGGTTGGCGGGAAAGGTACGCATCGTCTGGCCAACCGTCGCCCATCCGCATTTGGCAGGCAATGTTGAAAAGCCGATCGCCAATTATGCCGCTTTCAAGAAGTTTTTTAATTTCCCTGTGCCAAGGTTGGAAACGGAAATTTTCATGCACCATAAACCGAATACCTGTTTCGCTTACATCCTGCACCAATTTTTCGGCTTCAGCGAAGGTAGGAGCAAGAGGCTTTTGGCAAATTACATGGATTCCCCGTTTGGCAGCTTCCATGGTAAGCGAATAATGTGAAGTAGGTGGGGTTATGATATCTACAAAGTCGGGCTTTTCCTTCTCCAGCATCTCGATAAAGTCGGTATAGCCATTTGGGATGTTATATTTCTCGCAAGTAGCTTTTACTTTTTCTTCGTCCAAATCGCACATGGCAACCAGCTCCACTTCGGGAATCCTATTCCAAGCGTCGTAATGGAACTGACCAAAATATCCTGCACCTATTGCAACTCCTTTTAGCATGTTTTTTATAGTTTAATTTTTTGCAAACAAAGCCTTTTGTGGCTTGATGTTCATCCACATCAAAATGGCAACTACATTGAGCGCCGCTCCTATAAAAAAGAAAGGTGTAACCGAACCTGTCCAGGCTTGCAGGTAAGGAAATGCGAGTGCGGTGAGAAATGATCCAACATTTCCGGCCATGTTCATGGTTCCCGAAACTGCTCCAGAGTTTTTCTTTCCAATATCTACACACAGCGACCAAGAAGGGCTTAAGGTCATATCTGCACCCAAAATTGCGAGCGATAAAAAGACAACAGCAGTGAAGGCGGTGTCCATATATACGCTACCGATCAAGCCGATGGCCGCAAAGGAAAAACCGATGATGGCAGGAAATCTTCTAGAAAGTTGCCATTTGTTTTTGGCATAAATAAAATCGACCATCCAACCCGAAATCCAGTTGCCAAATGCACCGAATAGGAGAGGGGCGGCAGCGTAAAACCCTGCTTCCATCGTATCCAATTCGTACTCTTTTTTGAGGTGGGGAAAAAGCCATGTAAGGGCAAAGAAAAAGGTGAAATTACTACAGAAATATTGTCCCATAGCTAGCCACATATTGCTCGATTTTACCATCGCTCCAAAGGAGAGCTTTTCAGGTTTTTCATCGCTGCTGCTCTGTCGGTTTGCTATAATATATTTTTTTTCAGCTTCAGAAATACCTGAGTGGCTTTCAGGATCGTCCCTGAACAGAAAGTACCAAGCAACTGCCCAAACTACTCCAATAACTCCCAGCACTACAAAAGCCATTCTCCAACCCAAATCGTTAACCATCCAAGCAACTACCGGAAGGGCAAATGCTGCTCCTAAGCGAGAACCTGAAAAGTTGATGCCCGTAACCAGTCCACGTTCTTTGAGCGGAATCCACGAAAACGTAGCTCTTGCCATGCCAGGGAATGCGCCTGCCTCGCCAGCTCCAAATAAAAAGCGGGCAAGCAACATGGAAATAAAATTGAAAGCTGCTCCAGTAAGTGAGGTGAAAATGGACCAAAAAGTTACCACTGCGGCAAGGGTTTTTCTTGGGCCAAGTTTATCGGCTACCATACCAGCAGGAGTTTGAAGTAGGGCGTAGCCAAGGGCAAATGCAGATAATATCCAACCCATTTGCTTATCGCTCAAGCCCAGTTCACTGGTGATAGGCCCTTTAGCTACCGAAATGCAGACCCTGTCAACATAAAGGAGTACAGCCAATAAAAATGTCCCCATTACCAAAAGGTATCGCTTGGGAAAGCCGCTTGGCTTTGTGATTTCTGAAGTCGTTTTTTCCATTTTCCATTTTTGTTTGAAGCTTTTGGCTTCGGTTTTCATATCAATTTTTTTATTGCTGTAGCTACAGCATTATCATCGCCCACATTTCCCGGGAAAACGACATAGGGCACACCCGGGTACTTAGCTTCTGCTCCTTGTTCCCATACGGGTACACCCGGCAAAATCTGTCCGATCGCCTTTGCTTTTTTGATGCCCAAACCTTTTGTTGCGGTGTCGCTTGAAGTGATTCCCCCTTTGGCAAGTACAAATTTGGGCTGAGATTTGAGCCCTTTTACGATGGCTACCAAGCTTTCGGAAATTTTATTTCCTATGTTTAGGCTGCTTGCGCCGTCATTTCCTTTTACTAGTAGCCTACTCGTATAGATTACCACAGTCTGTCCATAAGAAATTTTCTCATCCAGCTCAGCAATTAGCTTGGAAATGTAGTGGGCTGAGTCGCTTTCTAGCAAACGGTTTACATCAACCTCTTTGAAACTGAGGCTTTCCAATTCTTTTAGTTTTTCGAGTTGAGCGGACGTTTTGGGCACATACGAGCCTACTATTACAATGCCCCCATTTTCGTTTTTAAAGGTAAAGTCGTTACGTACCAAAGGTGGTTTTCGTTCTATACCAGCCAAAACGGGAACAATGGAAGCAGCAGTTCGGAACGTGAATTTCTTACCTTCCTTTTCTGCTTTTATGATGGCAATTACAATATTTTCCAAGTCCGAATAAGCTGCTGCATTTACCACGCAAGTCGCCCCATTATTCATAGAAATAAGTTGTTCAACTAGCTTTTCCGGCACAAGTCTCAGGTCGTCTAAGGAAATGCTTTCCACATCCGCAGCCTTAATTTTTCCCTTAGATTTTTCTTCTACCCATTTCGTAAGCTCAGCATTTTTGTAGCCAAAAGCAGCGTCTTGAGCAAAAGGCGTTTCAGATGCGGGTATGAGTTCTTCTCCTTCTTTTACCCAATGGGTATTGTTTATGGTAAATCTTCCTCCTTCAAAAAATGCGGGAATGAGCACCGTGATCGCACGTTCAATTCCAAGTGCTTCGCTCATGGCATCTACTTCGGCTGGGTAATGCCCCCTTAAGGTAGAATCGCCCCGGCTTACCACCATTATTTTGCGCTTCGCAGCTTCAGATGCTTTCTTCAGGTTTGCTCCTATTTCTTCGGCTAGGGCAGTCGCTTCGGGTTCTTGAAGGCTTCGTGAGTTGGTGAGAATGAAAAAAATAGGGCTTTTAGCTTCAAAAAGGCCCTGCAACAAACCAACTTCCCAAGTTGTAATTATATCAACGCCATGCACGGTTTGCGTGCCGGTAGGGTCATCATCCAAAATCACTAGTGTTCTTTCAGATTGACTGTTTAAGCGTTGGATTTTTTCCAATGAATTTGGTTGAACAAACTCTTTGGGTAAACTATCTATAGTTTCTTGGTAATTCACTTTCATATTTATCTAGTCTAACCTTTTGTTGGCGCAATCCTCTGGATTGAGTCCTCGGCAGAGTGACCTACTATTTTGTAAGCTTTAGTCTTGTAGGTATTTCAAATAACCACGACTGAAAGTATCTGATTTACTCAGCAGTCAACCCTTCTTTTTCCCAAGCAATAGCCCTGCAAGGTGCTCCATCTCCTTCCATTATCTTGAGAGGAAGTGCCATAAACTGAACTGATTCTGATGTTATTTTATCCAAATTACAAAGCCCTTCTACTATCACCACATTCCCTCCTAAAAGGATTTCATGGATTTTAGTGACTTCAGGCAAATTATTGACATCTGCAACCGAAGGAGGTTCTACCCCAATTAGTTTAATTCCTGTATCTACTATCCAGTTTGCCAATTCCTCGCTTATGCGCGGCAACAGGTTTCTGTACACTTCCAAGTCATCAATGTATTTGCTCCAACCAGTGCGGAAAAGTAAAATATCATCTTTTTTTGCTTGTGAAGCCGCTTTTTCCAAATCTTCCACCCTTATTAGTTGAGAAGATCCACAGTTAGGGATATCAACTAGCCAAGCTTTGCCCATGCAGCTTTCGACAGGGAGGCGATCGATGGTGAGTGGGCTTACACCAAAATGCAGCGGAGCATCCATATGCGTTCCCGAGTGGGAATACAAGTGAAGGGTTTTTGCATTCCATCCGTCCTCTGTAAGCGTACGGGCAGTGTCAAATGCCACCCCAGGCATTCCGGGGTGGTAAGTGAGTGTAAGGTCAATTATCTCTTTCATTGTTACTTGATCTCAGCTACAATAGCATCTGCTATTTCAGAAGTTTTGGCAGAGCCTCCCAAGTCAATAGTCAAAATGCCTTTTTGCGTGATAGCCTCGATGCCTTTTACAATATTAGCAGCAGCTTCCGCCTCGCCAATATGGTCGAGCAAAAGGGCACCAGACCAGATAGAACCAATTGGGTTGGCTTTTCCTTGTCCGGCAATATCAGGAGCAGAACCGTGGATAGGCTCGAACATAGAAGGGAAATCCCTTTCAGGGTTGATGTTGCCACTTGGCCCTAAGCCAAGGCTACCCATGATCGCACCGCCCAAGTCACTCAAAATGTCACCAATCATATTGGTAGTCAACACTACATCAAATACTTCTGGCTTCAATACAAAGCTAGCAGAGGCATTATCTACATACATTTTAGAATACTCAACATCAGGATACTGAGCGGCAACTTCACCAATTACCCTGTCCCAGTAAGCCAAGCTATGGATCAAGGTGTTAGACTTAGTTACGTTCGTAACCTTGTTTCTTCTTTTTCTGGCAAGCTTAAAAGAGTAGTGAGCTATTCTTTCGATGCCTGCTCTTGTGAAAACACTGGTGTCGGTAGCCAAACCAAAAGGCTCATCACCATGGACGATCTTACCATTCTGTACAAATTCGCCTTCGTTATTTTCTCTAATTACCACAAAGTCGATGTCCTCTTGCTTTTTGAATTTCAATGGGCCGTCGATACCTGGGAGTAATTTAACTGGGCGGTAGTTTACGTATTGGCTAAATCCAGCTCTTACTTTGAAAGTATAAAGCATGGCAGGCAGTGTATCATCTACTGCAGGGTCTCCTACTGCACCAAAGTAAATAGCATCATATCCTTTTAGAATTTCCAACCCATTTTCTGGCATGAATTCACCATGCTCTTTGTAATACCCAGCACCCCAAGGAAAGTGCTCTGTATCTAGTTTAAAGCCATATTTTTCGGCAACAGTATTCATTACTTTCAACCCGGCTGGAACAATCTCGTGTCCTATGCCATCACCATTCACTACAGCAATCTTATACGTTTTCATTTTGAAATTATAGTTGATTATATAAATTAATTCTACCTTATAAGGTGTAAGTTCTTCTTTTTTATGCTTTTTTGAGCAATACTACCCAGTCGTTTTCAGGGCTGCTTGGCGGGTTTCCTATAGAGACAGTTCCGCCTTCTGTTTCAGTCATGCTTCCGGTTTGGAGTGCTCCACCATTTTTAGGATCAAACCATTTAATGGTGTATTTTCCTTCCGCCAATTGGATGTTGGTAGAGCCTGTTCCATTCAAATAAACTGCATAGATTTCTCCTTCTTTGGCAAAGCAATACGCTCCTTCAGCATCTACAAGTCCATCTGCAGTTTCCATTTCCCAGAAAGGAAGGTTTTGGTGGAAAAATTCAAGGGCATATCTTGTTTGGTCCCACATATCATCGCGAGTTCTCCAGTCTTCACAGTTGAGGTCGGCATGGGCAAATTTATAGCCGAAGTACCATTCGGCACCGCCTCCGCCAGCCATCAGGTTGCCCCAAAGTGCTTCATACCTTACTGAATCATGCCCAACGTCATCTACATCAGGCACTACCCCCGAGTTGGCATTGCCAATTTCATCTTGAAATACAACCCATTGCTTACCTGCATTTTTAGATTTTTCTAGCCAGGCAATAGTCTCGCTATGTACATTTTTTGTTCTGCCTAATTGCATAGAAGGTCCGTCTAAGTATTCAAAACCGAGTAGAGGTTCCATGCCATGGTACCTGAATTTTCGTGAAGCATGTGTGTGTACCACTGTGAAATGTTGGTAAGGATCGGTTTCCTTTATATACTGGATCATGTCCTTTTGTTGCTGGGTGTTTTGCCCGTAAGGTGTGAAGTTGGCAGGACCATTTTCTTCCCCTATGTTCCATGTA
Organism: Flammeovirgaceae bacterium SG7u.111; assembly: GCA_034044135.1. Lineage (NCBI taxonomy): Bacteria > Pseudomonadati > Bacteroidota > Cytophagia > Cytophagales > Flammeovirgaceae > Flammeovirgaceae bacterium SG7u.111. The sequence goes on from CP139021.1 coordinate 2,241,914, forward strand.
ATAGCTGGGTGGTGGGCAAATCGGGCAACCAATTCTCTTATATAAGTCTTACGCTCAATGTCGGTATAGCCGCTATCCAAAATCATCTCGTTTTCAGTCTCTTGCAATACCAAGTGCATCATCAGTCCAAGGCTGTCCATGTGGGTAAAAACCATTTCCCATTGGTCAAGCTTGCTGCAATCGAAGCGAAAACGCTCGGTATGGGAAGTGTAAGGCCATACGTCTTTGCTATCGCCATCAATATTCATGGTGAGCATGTACACTACGTTCATTCCCTTTCCTGCCAAGTAGTTTAGCGCACCAATTATTCCTTTTCCTTTGCCATTTTGCCAAGTAGGGTCGCCCTCGTTCCAGTCTTGGAGGTGTGCTTCCCATTTCTTTACATAGCTTTTTTTAGGATTGTGCGAATATGTCCCATCAAAATCTTCGGTAGCCAAAAAGTTCTCGGGGCTATCTGCTCCGCCTTTAAGGTAGTATTCGCCACTTTCTTCAAACTTCAAATATCTTTCGCCTACGTACGATAGCAAGCCTTTGCTCCTTAAGTCGCGTTCGCCTTTATCTGAGGTAATTACATTGAATTTTCCACTTTTTCCATCAAAAGCTGTTGCTTCACCAGCAGCTGGGTCGGTGCTTATTACAATGTTTTTTCCTTGGCGGAAAGAAGCAGAATAGCTCCACTCGCCGAGGGCATTTGGAGAAAAACGAACTTTCCAGATGTTTCCAGCTTCGGCACTGGTTTCAGCGGCGTTTCCATCGGCAGCATAAAACCCAGGGATCTGGATGGTTTGAGAACCATTGGTAAACGTCACTACCAAACGGTAATCTGTAAAAGGGTTGAGTTCAGCTTGTTCGCTACTTTCAGGACCTGAAAAAGAGAGCTCGACTTTATGCCACTTTTGGAAAGTGGGGGTATTTTCTTCGGTTTGCCCACACCCTACAAGTAGTAGGATTGGTGTGATAAATAACAGGATTCGGTTCAGTTTCATATTCAGTTTAGAAGGTGAAAATTGTATTATTTGTATATTTTTTCACGAAGTGGCCTTCATGCGTCCAAAAGCTTGTTTGATACTTCTGGTCGGCTTATTCTTAAGGTAAAGTTTATTTGATTGAAAGACCTAGAAAAAGTGCCTGATTTTTCACCAGAAACTTTTGCAAACCTTGCCGAAAACCTTTGCAAAAGTCTTCTTCTTTTCCCAAATTGCTCAAGAAGTTAAGAAGAGCTAATCCTGAAGAGTTCGTGATTTTAGAATTATTTCACGAGAAATGGTAGGCTTAAAATTGTATTATTTATGGAGAAAGCAGAAGTTACGCTAAAGAGCTTGGCAAAAGAGTTGGGGCTTTCCATCTCTACGGTTTCCAGAGCTTTGCGCAATCACCCAGATGTAAATACCGAAACCAAAAAGAAGGTAATGGAGCTTGCTACCGACTTAGACTACGAGCCCAACATACTGGCTTTGAACTTGCTCAAGAAAAGGGCAAATACTATTGGGGTAATTGTTCCTTATATCGGTTATCACTTATACGCAAGAGCTATTTCGGGGATAGAAAATGTGGCGAATAAGGCGGGTTATAATATTATTATCTGCCAATCCAATGAGTCTTTTGGTAGTGAGGCTCAAGATGTGAAAGACTTAATATCGGGGAGGGTAGCTGGCTTTATTATATCTCTATCGAGCGAAACAGAAGAGTTTTCCCATTTCAAAAAAATTATCCAAAAAGGAACTCCCTTGGTGTTTTTCAACAGAGAATGCGAAGAAATTGATACTTCTAAAGTAGTTATTGATAATTATGAAGCGGCTTATGAAGCTACAGAGCACTTGATTTCAGTTGGTTGCAAGCGGGTTGCTTACTTGGGAGGTCCAGATACTGTGCAGATCAGTAACAAACGACTGGAAGGATACAAAGCCGCATTGAAAAAAAACGGACAAGAAATAGATGAAAGCCTTTTTGTCCACTGCGGTTTTAGTAGAGAAGAGACAATGACAGGGGCAAGAAAAATGCTTTTTCATACGAATCCGCCTGATGCTGTTTTGGCTTATAGCGACCAAATGGCAATAAGTATGATGCTGGTGGCTAAAGAAAGAGGCTTGCAAATACCACAGGAACTTTGCGTAATTGGCTTCAATAATGAACCCGTTTGCGAACTGATAGAGCCTGCACTTACCAGCATTTCCCAGCCTAGTTTCCAAATGGGTGAAATAGCAGCTCAAAGGTTGTTGGAGCAAATAAATGCGAGCGAAGAATCCCCTTTTGATCCTCAAAAAGATGTGCTTAAATCCAAATTGATCATAAGAGGCTCTACCAATAGGCATAAAAAAACACCTTCTGGTTAGAAGGTGTTTCGTATATATAGGAAAAAACTATTCTACTGTTACAGATTTAGCCAAGTTACGTGGCTGGTCCACATTACAGCCTCTCATGAGGGCGATATGGTAAGAAAGCAACTGAAGTGGAATCACCGAAACCATTGGCATGATGGCCTCGTGGGTAGAAGGAACTTCAATTACGTGGTCGACCATTTTCGGGATTAATGCATCACCTTTCGTCACCACGGCTATTACTTTCCCCTTCCTAGCTTTCACTTCTTGGATGTTCGAAACAATTTTATCGTATGAACTATCCCTTGTAGCGATTACCACCACTGGCATTTCTTCATCTATCAAGGCGATAGGCCCGTGCTTCATTTCTGCTGCAGGATAGCCCTCCGCATGGATGTAAGATATCTCTTTCAGCTTCAGAGCTCCTTCTAGGGCTACTGGGAAGTTATAGCCACGTCCGAGGTAAAGAAAATTGCTTGCATCTTTAAAAATCGCACTGATTTTTTCAATCTGATCATTCAACTGAAGCACTTTTTCAATTTTAGCCGGAACGCTTTCTAGTTGGTTCAAAAGCTCAATAAACTGGTTATCCGTGATCGTTTTTTTATGCTTGGCAAGAGATAGTGCGAGGATATAAAGAACAGAAAGCTGGGCGGTAAATGCTTTGGTGCTAGCCACACCTATCTCAGGACCGGCATGGGTATAAGCACCTTCATCGGATGCTCTGGAAATAGAAGAACCAACTACGTTACAAACCCCTAAGATAATTGCTCCCTTTGATTTGGCTAGCTCAATAGCGGCAAGCGTATCTGCTGTTTCCCCTGATTGGGAAATGGCAATCACCACGTCGCCTGGGTTGATAATAGGATTTCTATACCTAAACTCAGAAGCATATTCTACCTCTACCGAAGTACGGGCAAGCTCTTCTATCACATATTCGGCTACCAGCCCAGCGTGCCATGAAGTTCCACAAGCAACAATGATGATCCTTTGGGCATTTGCCAAATCATTCATATGCTTCCGGATACCTCCAAGTTTAGCGTATTGTTTACTTGCAATAAGCCTTCCTCTGAGCGAATCGGAAACAGACTTTGGTTGCTCGAAGATTTCTTTGAGCATGAAGTAATCAAAACCGCCCTTTTCTATCGCTTCAAGCTCCATTTCCAAAGTTTGGATATATGGGATATTGGTTACATCTTCTAATGTTTTTACCGTAAGCTCACCGTCTCTGGTCATCAAAGCAATTTCCTCATCTTTGAGGTAAACCACATTTTTGGTGTATTCTATAATAGGTGTCGCATCAGAAGCTAGGAAAAACTCTTGATTGTCCTCACCAATCCCAATAACCAATGGGCTGCCTTTTCTGGCAGCAATAATTTGATCGGGCTCATCTTCAGAAACGATAGCGATGGCATATGCACCAACTACTTTGGTAAGGGCAATTCTCACCGCTTCAAACAAACTACAGTTATTGCTCTTTTTTATTTCCCCAATGAAATGAATCATGACTTCTGAGTCTGTTTCACTCAAGAACTCATGTCCTTTTCCTTCCAGGTCTTTTTTTATAGAAGCATAGTTTTCTATAATACCATTGTGAATGATGGCGAGCTTTTTATCTGAAGAATAGTGTGGGTGAGCATTGCGATCACTTGGTTCGCCATGGGTCGCCCATCTAGTATGTCCGATTCCAATCGTTCCATTTAGGTTTTTTCCTTTCGAGTGAGCTTCTAGGTCGCTTACTTTCCCTTTTTTCTTATAAACAGATAGGTTTTTGTCGATAAGAGCGATGCCAGCACTATCATAGCCACGGTATTCTAGTCTTTTAAGACCTTTTATCAAGATTTCAGCTGCATTTCTATGCCCAATGTATCCGACTATTCCACACATATTGTATTTTCTTTAATTTAATGAGAAGGTTAAATTATTAGTTGTATTAACAGATGGTCAAAACTTGGCTTATTGTACGTTTTTGATCCTTTAGTACCAAGTAACAGACAAATGACTTATCTCGGTGATCAAAACTAAGCATCACAATTGAAAAATTAAGGTTTCATTCAGGAAATTCTGCTTTTCCTGTACTGGCTTTCCGCATTGTTCAAACAGGATGGTTATCTATGGCTTGTTGTTGGCTTTAACAAGGAGGAAACCTTAAAATGTTATGCCATTTACAAATTTCTTTAGTAGTTTCGTTTCATACTACGCAAAATTTTTTATTCAACCCACAAATGAAAATGAACAATACGAAACAATTTTTTTCACCAAGCTTCTTTTTTCTGTTGTTGCTTGCTCAACTTTCCTTTGCCGAGGTACAGCCAGCTCTTCTTTTTAGTGACAACATGGTCATCCAGCGAAATGTGGAAGTACCTGTGTGGGGCTGGGCAGACCGCAAGGAGCGGGTAACTGTTCGCTTTAATGGGCAGGTGCTCAAGGCAAAGCCCAACAAGGCAGGAAAGTGGATGGTGAAATTAGCCCCTACTCCTGCAGGAGGTCCTTATGAAATGGTGATTTCTGGCAAAAAAGGTACTACTACCGTCAAAAATATCATGGTTGGTGAAGTATGGGTTTGCTCGGGGCAATCGAACATGGAATGGGTATTGGAAAACACAAAGAATGCTGAAGCAGAAATTGCATCTGCCAACCACCCCATGATCAGGCATTTCAAAGTACCCAAAAAGGTTAGTCATTTACCTCTTGACAAATTGGATGGTGGCGAGTGGGAGGTATGTAGTCCCAACACTGCGGCATCTTTCACGGCCGTGGGCTATTATTTTGCTAAAGAGCTATTGGGAACAGAAAACGTGGCAATTGGGTTGCTCAATACCAGTTGGGGCGGGACTATTGTTGAAACTTGGATCAGTGCCGAAGCTATCAATACGATTCCAACCTATGGAGAAGTAGTAACAGAATTGCAAGCGAGTAATCTGGGTGAGCTGTTCAATAAAAGAAAAGCTGCTTTAGTAGAAAAGTTGGGCGATTTGCCAACCAAAGATGCTGGTTATGTAAATGGAAAAGGGCTTTGGGCGTCTCCCGAGCTCGACCGGTCAGACTGGAAACCGATAGAACTCCCCGGTTTGTGGGAAGGTAAGGGCTTAGACGATTTGGATGGGGTTGTTTGGCTTTCAAAAGAAATAGAATTAACCGATGAGCAGGTTGAAAATGGCATTACCATTAACTTAGGGCCTATTGATGATCAAGACATTACTTGGGTAAATGGGGTAAAAGTGGGAGAAACACCAGGTCCTTACAATAAAGTACGTACCTATTATGCTGCAAATTCTATACTTAAAACAGGAAAGAATTTGATAGTGGTAAGGGTAAATGATACTGGCGGAGGTGGCGGTATTTACCCTAAGCCAGAAGACTTCTATATTGAGTCGAACAAAGAAAAACTGAGCTTGGTTGGGGAGTGGCAATATAAAGTTGGTGCTGCTGAAATCAATATATCTGCTAACCCTAATAGCAAACCGACACTCCTTTATAATGCAATGGTGAATCCATTAATCCCTTTTGCTTTCAAAGGGGCTATTTGGTACCAAGGTGAATCTAATGCAGGTCAAGCTTACCAATACAGGGAGAACTTCCCGCTAATGATCAAGGATTGGAGGCAAAAGTGGGGCATAGGCGATTTTCCTTTTTTATGGGTTCAATTGGCCAATTATATGGCTCCGCCAACAACCCCTACCGATAGTGAATGGGCCGAACTCAGAGAGGCTCAAACGAAAACACTTTCATTGCCAAACACTGGAATGGCAGTGATTATTGATATTGGAGAAGAGCATGATATCCATCCTCGGAATAAAGAAGATGTGGGGAAAAGGCTTTCTTTAGCAGCAAGGAAAGTAGCGTATGGGGAAGACTTGGTGTATTCAAGTCCCATGTACAAGTCGATGAAAGTTGAAGGAAATAAGATTCGAATCAGTTTCGATCATGTAGGCAGTGGTTTGGAAATAAGAGATAAATATGGATACTTGAATGGTTTTGCCATAGCTGGTGCAGATAAGAAGTTTTACTGGGCAAAGGCCGAAATTGAGGGAAACGAAGTGATAGTTTATTCAGATAAAGTGGAAGCCCCTGTAGCAGTACGATATGGCTGGGCGGATAATCCTGATGACTTGAACTTGTACAACAAAGAAGGCTTGCCTGCGAACCCATTCCGTACCGATGCCTGGGATGGAATTACCAAAGATGTAATTAGGCGTTTTTAAGAAGGGCTGTGTTCAATGTCCATATGTTTTTGCGGGTGTTTTGCCTAAAGCAGGTTTTGTTTTCTTGTGGAAATTCTAATGGGTTGGATGGCTGCTCTCCAAAAGGGCAGCTTTTTTTTTAGCAAAAACTAAGACGCTGTTTGGAAAAATATCTATGAATTTCAAAACAACTTCTTAATTAAATTCCGAACCTAATATTTCTTCACCAAACTTTTCCCCTTTCGAAATCCAAAAGTTGTTGTAGCCTCCGCCAATTTGAATAGCGATGTAGTTGCTAGCCAACATTTCCAAAATTGCTAGGAAATTGAAAATAACAGCAATCTTGTTCGCATCCAAAGAGATGAGCTTTTCGAAAGAAAGGCGCTCTTGTGTTCCAAGCATGTTCAAAATATAGCCTTTTTGTTCTTCTACTTTGTAAGGGTAGGGGGTTACCTTGTGGATGGGCCGTTCTTTTACCTCGCTCATGCGTTTCATTACTTGCTGGTAAACTTTTAAGAGTTTGTAAAGGTCGAGCTCTTCCATTTCAGAGTCTACATTGCTCGTTTCGCTAAGCTTTTTTATTTCTTTCACCACATTGCCCCGCTTTTCTTTTTGGAGCATGGTTTCTTCCCAAGCTTCCAGCTCGCCCAGTACCGACTTGTACTTTTTGTATTCTAACAAGTGCCTCACCAGCTCTTCTCTTGGGTCAATTTCATTACCTTCCTCGTCTTTTTCCACCCTTGGGAGCAACATCTTGGCTTTGATCCGCATCAAGGTAGAAGCCACCAAAATAAATTCGCTGGCTACTTCCATGTTCATCTTTTCTAACTGGTGGAGGTAGTCCAAAAAATCTTGTGTGATGCTAGATATAGGAATATCGTGGATATCCAACTCATCCCTTCTGATGAAAAAGAGCAAGAGATCGAACGGACCTTCAAATAGTGGGATTTTTACCTCAAAATGTTCTTCCAAAGCTTTTTGTTTAATATAAAAATCTGATAAATGAGCCTGGATATAAATGTCATTCCGTGTCAGGCACGGAATGACTTGCTAAAGTATTTAATAAGGAGCTTTCACCTTAGCGATATCGTTAATGCGTTTCATGGCCATATCAATAGCGACTGTTTGCGCATTTTTCTTCTCGCTTACCGATTGGCTTATCACCTCTAGTGATTTTCCATAAATCTTCTCCACATGAGCCTTTGTCCAATCGTGGCTTGCTTTTATAACTTCGGCATACACATTTATTACACCACCAGAGTTGATCAAGAAATCAGGTCCATAGATAATCCCTTTTTTCACGCACAGATCACCGTGGATAGCCTCATCTTCCAACTGGTTGTTGGCACAGCCCGCTATAATGTCGCATTTGAGCCTGTCGAGTGTTTGGTGGTTTACTGTTGCGCCCAGCGCACAAGGCGAGTATATATCTACATCTAGGTCGTAGATTTCATCCATCCCAACAGCCTCTACTTTGTATTTGCTTGTAATCTCTTTTAGCTTATCCTCGTAAAATTCGGAAACATAGATTTTACACCCTTCTTTTTGGAGATAATCGATGATGATTTCTCCCACAGATCCAACCCCTTGTACCGAAACCTTTTTTCCTTCCAAACTATCCGAACCGTAGGCAACTTTAGCGGCAGCTTTCATCCCCATGTACACGCCGTAGGCCGTGTGTGGAGAAGGGTCGCCCATTCCTCCTAGGTACTCAGGCATTCCACTTACGTGCTCCGTTTGCATGCCGATATATTCCATATCTTGGGCGTTCATTCCCACATCTTCGGCAGTAATGTATTTGCCGTTGAGATTGTTGAGAAATTTGCCAAAAGCCCTCAAAAGAGGCTCGGTTTTCGTTTTCCGCGGATCGCCAATGATGACCGCTTTTCCACCGCCGGCATTTAGCCCAGCAATAGCATTTTTGAAGGTCATTCCCCTCGAAAGCCTCAAAACATCTCTCAATGCCTCTTGTTCCGATTGATATGCCCAGAGCCTTGTGCCGCCAATGGCTGGCCCCAGCACCGTGTTGTGGATGCCAACTATAGCTTTTAAGCCTGTGTGTTCGTCGTGGCAATAGACCACTTGTTCGTGCCCCATTTCGGTAAGGGCAGAAAAAACACTTTGTTCGGTTGAAGAAACTTCGTTTGTCACCTTTTCCTCCATTGTCATCATAAGTTGTGTGTGGTTGTTTGTAAATGTGTTAATTTTCTTGAGCAGGTCACTATCTTAAGTTTCTAAGGCTTAAGAACCACAATTTCTCTTGCTCGCATGTGTTGTTTGGTTGAGGTTTGTTTTTGAACAACCTCTTATTTTTATTATGAAACATTTTATGCTGAAATCGGCTTATAAAAAAGTGCATTCAGCTAATGTTTACTATAGCATAGGCCCAAATCTAGAAATAATCGCTATAAAATTAGTTAGTTTTGCTTGCCAAATAGCAAACCGAAGTATCGGCTAAACTTACACATTCTATGTAAATAGCAGTTTGAACTGTGTTTACGCAATTTATATTTTCAAATACCTTCATCAATGAGCAAAGCACCTGAGACGAAAAGCGGAAAAATTTTTGATGCCAAGATCCTGAAAAGGATTTTCCCTTTCGTAAGACCTTACATAAATTGGTTTTGGGTACTCGTATTCCTTACCATTTCCCTCGCAATAGTTGCACCGATCCGCCCCATCCTCATCAAAATGACCATTGATGACTTTGTGATTCCCGGTGATTTTCAAGGCTTGCTCAAAATGACCTATTGGCTTATAGCCACGGCACTTTTGCAGGCATTTATCCAGTTTTCCCATACCTACCTTTCAGGCTGGTTGGGGCAGTATGTGATTCGGGACATGCGGGTAAAGCTTTACAAGCATATTTTGGGATTGAGGCTCAGGTTCTACGACAAAACACCCATAGGGCAGCTCGTGACCCGAACCGTATCCGATATTGAACAACTTTCCGAGATTTTCACCAATGGAGTTGCCGCTATTATTGGAGACCTACTCCAGCTCGTAGTAATCTTGGCCGTAATGCTTTCCATGAACTGGAAACTGACATTGGTTACCATGTGTACGTTCCCTTTTATGATCATCACCACGTACATTTTCAAAGAGAAAATTAAATATGCTTTCAATAGGGTGAGAAATGCGGTTTCAAACCTCAATACCTTCGTGCAAGAACATATAACGGGAATGAGCATTGTGCAAATTTTCAATAGTGAAGAACGCGAGTACAAGAAGTTTGAGAAAATAAATAAAGAGCATTTAAGGGCGAATATCAAAACAGTAATGTATTACTCCATTTATTTTCCTGTAGCGGAAATAGTAGGTGCGGTGAGTACGGGTTTGCTGATTTGGTACGGTACAAAGAGCGTGATTGAGGTAAACATGGATCCGGGCGTTATCGTTGCTTTTATTTTGTTCATCAATTTGTTTTTCCGACCGTTGAGGATGCTGGCGGATAGGTTTAATACCTTGCAGTTGGGTATCGTAAGTTCTGATAGGATTTTGAAATTGCTCGATAACCAAGACCATATTTCAGACGATGGAGAGTACGAAACCGACCACCTAAAAGGCGATGTGAAGTTTGAGGATGTTTCTTTTGCCTACGATGATGAAACCTTTGTGTTGAAAAATATTTCTTTCGAAGTAAAACCTGGGGAAACCGTCGCTTTTGTAGGAGCTACCGGTGCCGGAAAATCGTCTATCATCAACCTTATTTCACGTTTTTATGAGATAAACAAAGGAAGGATTTTGATAGATGAGAAGGATGTGACCGAGTACAAATTGCAAAACCTCCGCAGCCATATTGGCGTGGTGTTGCAAGATGTGTTTCTGTTTTCGGGAAGTATCCGCGATAATATCACCTTGGGAAATAAGGATATCAGCAATGAAAAAGTGATGGAAGCTGCTGAGCTAGTTGGTGCGAAGGAATTCATCGAGCGCTTGCCCGGCGGGTTAGACTACAACGTGATGGAGCGGGGCGCAACCCTTAGCGTGGGGCAAAGGCAACTGATATCTTTTGTGAGGGCTATGGTGTACGACCCCGAAATTATCATCCTCGATGAGGCAACTTCTTCGGTAGATAGCGAAACGGAGGAAATGATCCAAAAGGCAATTGATAAACTGATGAAGGGCAGAACTTCCATCGTAATTGCCCACCGCTTGGCTACCATCCAGAAAGCTGACAAGATCATTGTGATGGACAAAGGCGAAATTATGGAAATAGGCAACCACGACGAGTTGCTAGAGTTGGAAGGCTTTTATTCTCAGCTCTACAAAATCCAGTACAAAGAGGTGGCTCAGGCGAGGTGATTTGGTTGATGTTCAAAATATATAAAACGTCTAGTGCGAGTGTCCACTCGTGCTTAAAAATGATGTTCGGCGTCTTGCTTAACTTTCAAAAACATGCTTAAGTTGATGACATTGAGAGGGATGGTTGCGTTTATGCAAAAATCAACCATCCTATAAAGAAGATGAAAGCAACGAAGCTAATGATGGTCAGAAGGGCGTAAAGGCAGGAGGCTTCTTGTCCATCTTTGAGGTGTTTTTTGATTTCGATAGAGAGTTTTCCCTTAGCGTCTGCAACTCTCCTAAACCGAAGATGGACGGGGCGTTTTATCACGTTCAGGTTGCAGATGCCAGTTAGTCTCCAGATAGTGTGCTCCTCTTCTTGCAAAATATAAAACCAGTATGCGAGCCCTCCCCCTTGGCTTTTTTCAAGATGAAGCTTCCCTCCGTTGTTGAGGTTGATCACTTCTTTTTCCAAGTCCACTTCCTCAACTTCCCTTTCTACAACCTTCACCCCTTTTTCCTTCAATATATCCACCAGCTCATCCGATTTGCCAAAAATAATAATTGCTTCCTTACCATGGCGCAAGGTGTGTAGCTCAAATTCTTGCCTTCTGAAGCGCCATAGCGCCATGTCTGAATAGGGGTATTTTTTGGTTCGTGAAAATTGAAGGTAGTCCTCAGTCAACACAAAAGTTAAGGTTTTCTCTATCTCGAAAATGAAATATTCTTTCTTTATGCTCATTTGGAGTGCCTATTCTCGTTTTAAATGCTATAAAAAAATGTTTGCCTAAATCTGGGTGCTCGTTTCGTTTCCACCGCTTTTTTGATGATCATTGGAAAACTAATTTCCAAAAGTAGTATAATTTACTATTTGACTCTTGATCTATTGGGTGAGGTAGGGATATTATAATTTATAACTTCTACCTTATAACTATTGCTCAATAGATTTATCAATTAAAATCATAAAGAACCTTACTATTTCAAAAGATTCAGAAGCTTATTTATATGCCGTTCTCATTTTTTAATAACTCCTTTCGGATAGCACTTGCCCTTTTTGTGGTCTTCACACCAGTGTTTTATTACTTTTCTACTATCCATCATTTAGATATGTACGGGCACTGCTTGCATATTCAGGCTTTTGTGGAAACAGGAATTTGGCGACCTAATGTTGGCTACTACCTTTTGGTGTGGGCTTTAGCTTTTTTCTCTACCGATTTTTTTATCCTACAATTGAGCACAGGCTTTGTCCTTGCCTTTTTTGTGGCGTGGAAGTTTTGGCTGAGCACAAAGCTACTTGTGGCTGAACTTGGAAAAGAGAAAAAAGCTTTGCTAAACTTTACTATGTTGCTATTGGCTTTTGTGTTTTCCCTGCCCGTTTGGTACAACAACTGGTATTTTGGGCAAATCCCGCCCAACCACTGGCACAACAGTACCACCATTATGCTTTTCCCATTTGCATTGCTGCTGTTTTGGGAAAGCTATCATTTTTTGGAAAATCCTGAGCCTAGCATGCTTCCTTTTTTGGTGTTGCTTACGTTACTCAATGTACTGGTGAAGCCAAGCTTTTTCTTTTGTGTGGCAATGGTCTACCCACTTTTTTTACTTTCTTCCTTTAGGTTTAAGAGAGCTTTTTGGCTGGGGTTGGTTCCTGTGGTGGTAGGAATATTGGGTGTGGGCATTCAGTATTATTTCCTCTATGCCAGCGGCCCAGAAGCAGCCGAGTTGCTTAGCGGAGAGGGTGGAGGGGTGAAAATAGCCCCTTTCCATATCTGGAATTATTATTCTAAGAATATCCTGCTTTCTATTCTTTTTTCTTTCCCCTTGCCTCTTTTCTTTTTTGTTCTTTACAGAAAAAAACTAAGGCAAGAACGTCTGTTCTTTTATGCCTTGGCTTTGCTAGGGGCTGCCGTATTTATCTTTGCCTTCTTTTCCGAAACGGGGAGGAGGGAGTACCACAGCAATTTTATTTGGCAAGCGATAGTGGCGAGCTACGTGTTGCATTGGGTGTGTGTGTTGCTGTTTTTTAAGTGGAGATTGCTCTCCTTAGGTTTCAAAGGGCTGGATAAGCCTGAAAAAGCACTCGTTTATCTTTATGTTTTCCAAGCATTTATTGGGGTGCTGTATGTGATAAGGATGTTGTTGAAACATGGTTCCTATGCTTAGACTAGCATTGATTTGCATAAAATTTAACTTTTTCCTCCGACATCTTGTTCTTATTGGTAAACAATGCCTTTGAATTGAATCCAGAAAATACGCCGATAATGGACAAGAAGGAAGCTCGACGGAAAGGAACAGCCGTGTTTTTGGGTGGATTGTATTTGCCATTAGTCTGTTTGCTAGCAGGGTTCGCGTGGAGCTGTGGGCAAGCTGGAGAAGAAAAAGGTAATAGTAATAAAATAAAAACTGAACAGGCTATGTACTTCAACCAATGGAAAAAAAGACATCTCGACAGTTTGTTTTTGATGTTAGAAACAGCAGAAGACCCAGGATATAATGAGCAATTGGTAGGGGAGATTTGGAAAACGTGGTTGCAAAGCGGGGACGATGCGCTGGACGAGCTGATGCAGCAAGGAATAAAAGCTATTTCGGTTTCGGATTATAAGGAAGCTGTGGAGTTGTTTACAGAAATTATAGAGGAAAACCCAGAGTATGCCGAAGGATGGAACAAAAGGGCAACGGTGTATTACCTCAACGGGGAGTTTAAAAAGTCGATGGATGATATTGCGGTGACCTTGGAGCTAGAACCAAGGCATTTTGGGGCACTTTCGGGCTTGACTACTATCTATATGGAGCTGGGCGAGCAAAAACGAGCATTGGACATCATTGAAAAAATGCTGGGTATAAACCCTTACCAACCTGTACTGAAAAGACAAGCGGATATGATTTATGCCCAGCTAAATATCAAGCGAACTTGATGCTTATTTTACTTCAAGAAGCTCTACTTCGAAGATCAAGGTAGCATTTGGCCCAATCTGCCCGCCTCCAGCACCTTGTGGACCGTAAGCCAAGTCACCTGGGATGTAGAATTTGAATTTAGAGCCAACTTTCATTAGTTGAACACCTTCAGTCCAACCTTTGATTACTCTGTTCAATGGAAATTCTACTGGCTCACCAGCGTCAACCGAGCTATCGAAAACAGTTCCGTCGGTTAGAGTACCGTGATAGTGAACTTTTACAGTGCTTTCAGCAGTTGGTTGAGCACCCGTTCCTTCTGTAAGGATTTCGTACTGCAAGCCGCTTTCTGTTTCAATCACGTTGCTATTGTTAGCCTTGTTTTCTGCTAACCAAGCTTTGCCTTCTTCCAAAGATGCTTGAGCAGCTTTGTTTTGCTCAGCCATCATTTCGGCTTGCTTAGCTTGGAAAAATGACTGAACGATCATTTGACAAGTAGCGTCGTCAAGCATTTTTGTATTAGTAGTATCATATGCATCGTTGATGCCTTTCGCTACAGCTTCGAGGTTAAACCCATCGATGCCTTGTTGAGCAATACTGTTTCCTATGTCAATACCTATTGCATAGCTCACACTGTCGATGTTAGAGCTCAAAGATACATTAGATGGGCCGCCTTTTTCACAGCTAGTAAACATGAATAGCGCTGCAAGGGCTGCAAAAATTGAAATGTTCTTAATCATTAGAATAAATAAATTAGTGATGTATGTGATTTTTCAGTTCAAAAGCTTAGAAGTTGGCAATGTGCCCCCTTTAAAAGCTCCGCAAATATGCGAAAATATGTAAAGGAAATAACTGATTGTCCTCAAAACCTTTGACTTTGTAATAAGTTAGAGAGGAATGGGTAGAAAAATGAAATAAGAAAATTGAGTTAGTCAGTATGTATATGAAAGGTATATTTTGGCTTCTTTCAGGTGCATATATGCTTTTTTAATCAATGTGAATTTCCAATAAAAAGTAAAGAAACTTTCAAAGAGTTGAGCTATAATTTTAGTTGATGTACTTTTGCAAACTACAACCAGAGATAAACTAATGTCACAAAACATCTATTTTTTATCGGGCATTGAAAAATGCAAAAAAGGGGAATTTGCCGAGGCTATTCTCAGTTTCGACAAATCGCTCAAAATGGATCCCAAGCACTTGGAAACCTTTTATAACAGGGGGGTGGCACACCTCAAGTTAGGGGAGTTCGTATTGGCTATCCAAGACTTTGATAGCGCTGTAGGGTTAGCGCCCTTGCGCGCAGATATTTTCTCTGAAAGAGGGGTGGCCTTTCACCTTCAAGGCAACAACCAAAAGGCGTTGGAAGACTTCAACCATGCTCAGCAACTAGAGCCGCAGAACCCTTACCGTTACTCGAGCAGGGCGTATGTAAAAGCGAAGATGGGGGATGTGAGAAGTGCCATTGCCGATTATGAAAAAGCCATAGCCCTCGATCCTGAAGATGAAGTGGCATACAATAATCTGGGCATGCTCCAAGACCAATTGGGCTACAGGGAAAGGGCCAACAACAGCTTTAAGAAAGCTGATAAACTGGCAGGAGTGGAAGACAAGGCAATGGATGGTCCAGAAATCGATGAAATGCTTGCTAAGCACCGAGCCGAAAAAGAAGCTGAGAGGCAAAGACAAGCGCAAGTAGCCCAAGAGAGAAGGGAAGCTTTCAAAGTGGAAACTACTCAAAATACCCTAAGCAAATGGCGTATAGTAAAGGACGTGTTCTCCAAAAGAGAAACCTTTCAAGAGTTTGTAAGTTTTTTGAAAGGCGGGCTGAAGAGGAAAGGAACTGGGTAGATGTTTGAATAATTTAAGATGATAAAACAAGGTCGAGGTGGTGTCAATCCATCTCGACCTTGTTTATTTGCCCTCAAAAGAACCCCCATCTTTTGAACAAATCGAAATTGTACTGTATACTTTGGCAAAACAGGGGAGCGACTAACAATTCCACTGGGCAGAGGTGGAAATTAAGGTAAACAGCGTTGTAGTCCCTTGCGATGGAGTAGACGGGTAGAGAGTGAGTTTTGATAATGGTTGATAAAAATTTTAAGGAAAAAAAATAACATAAATCTACAAATCGGTATTTATAAATGTGTTATGTTTGCCCCATGGATTTAGTAGAGATTAGTAAAGCACTATCAAACCAGACTAGAGTCGATATATTGGATTGGCTGAAAGACCCTGAGGCAAACTTTCCCCCTCATCAGGAATTGGGTCATTTTGACTTTGGCGTGTGCCTTGTATTCATCAAGGAGAAGGCTAATCTGTCTCAGTCAACCATATCGCAGTACATGTCCCAGTTGCAAAGCGTTGGTTTTGTGACAGCGACAAGGATAGGGAAATGGACATATTTCAAACGAAATGAAGAAATTATAAAAGAGTATATTGAGCACCTATCCAAGGAACTCTAATTTTTTACCCTAACAAATTGATAATTCTAAATTTATAAATTTGACAAACATGAAAGAAACCATCCAAAACCAAATGTTTCAAGAGATTAGGGGCAAAGAGTTGTTCCAGCAAGCTCAGCAATATTCTTTCGAATACCTAGAAAGCATTTTTGACCGAAATGTTTATCCTACCGAAGAGGCTTTGGCGAATTTGTCAGTTTTTGACGAAAAGCTTCCTCTTGTTTCAAGCAAAGCCGAAACGGTATTGGAGCAGTTAAACCGATTTGGAAGTCCTGCCGCCACAGCGACTTTGGGGGGAAGGTATTTTGGGTTCGTCACAGGAAGTGCTGTTCCGGTAGGGTTGGCTGCAAAAAGTCTGGGGACTTTTTGGGATCAGGCGCCTGCTTTGAATGTCCTTTCCCCCATAGGTAGCAAACTGGAAGCGGTGGTGGAAAAATGGTTGGCGGAAATATTGAACCTGCCTGAAGGTATTTCTGCGGGCTTTGTGAGCGGGACTTCTGCGGCAAATTTCTGTGCCTTGGCTGCAGCTAGGTACCGCATTCTCCAGAAACATAAGTGGGATATCAACCAAAAAGGGTTGAAAAATGCTCCGGATATTAGGATCGTTACGGGTAAACATGCGCATTCCACAATTTTGAAAGCAGTAAGTATGCTGGGCCTAGGGCAAGAAAATATTGAATGGGTAGAAGTTGACGATCAGGGTAGGATTGTTCCTGAAGCAATTCCTGAGTTAGATGAAAATACGCTGTTGATATTACAAGCGGGGAATGTAAACAGCGGGGCATTTGATGATTTTGAGGCCATTTGCCAGAAGGCGAAACAAGCTGGTGCTTGGATCCATATTGATGGAGCATTTGGTTTATGGGCTGGAGCAGTGGAAGAGTTGAAATACCTGACCAAAGGAATTGAATATGCTACATCGTGGGCGGTAGATGGACATAAAACACTGAACACGCCATACGATTGCGGAATTGTGTTGTGTGCAGATAAAGAGGCTATTACTTCTGCGCTACATGCCTCGGGAAGTTACCTGATAGAAAGTAAAGAAAGGGACGGAATGTTTTTTACACCTGATATGTCGAGAAGAGCAAGGATCATAGAACTGTGGGCGATAATGAAATACCTAGGAAAAAGTGGGATAGATGAAATGGTTCTCACCATGGTGCAAAGGGCAAAACAGTTTGCGAGTGAAATAAGCAAAATAAAAGGCTTTTATGTAGAAAATGATGTAGTTTTCAATCAGGTAGTTGTTCGCTGCGATACGGACGAAATAACAGAAAAAGTCTTGCGTACTATTCAGGAATTGCGTGACTGCTGGTTAGGAGGCTCAGTGTGGTTTGGGAAAAAAGTGATGCGGGTAAGTATTTGTTCGTGGGCTACTACTGAAAAGGATATATCTGTGGCTGTAAAATCATTTGAAAAAGCGCTTGGATTGGTAGATGCTAATCAATAATGAGCAATGTTAAATATTGTTGTAAATAAACAAATACAACTTGTTTTTTTAAATGTTTACAATATTATATTGTTATTTTTGACTTTTATTTTTTCATAACTCAATAATAATGGTGAAAAATAACCTGTTGCTGCTGATTTGTTTAATGCTTTTTGCCTGTGAGGATACAGTTAGGTTTGAAGAAGCTCAACCTGCTAGCTCGAAGAACTTGGGAGAAATACCTAAGAAACTTCGGGGAACATACTTTTCACCTTCAGATAGCATGCACCTGACCATCACTGAACATGCAATGGTAAATTGGATGGAGATAGATGGCGTAATGCTCATAGATTCGCTAGATTTAGAACTCGATTCCACCAAGATCGTGAAGCAAACACCTGATTTTACCCAAGTAATAGGAGATAACTATGAGATAAGCCTGAGCTTCTTTTCTCCTGATTCCGTTCGCGTCCATTATTATTTTAAGGATACCTTGTTTGCAATTACCGATCAGCAAGTGTTGAAAAAGTTTAAGGGGAATTATTTTTTGAACTATGAAAGAGGGGAGAACAGTTGGGAGGTTCGGAGGCTGACTTTGAAAAAGGATGAATTGTTGTTTTCAAGGGTAAAACTCCCTGAGGATATCGAGAAGGTGAAAGAAGTAACCGAGCTCCAAGAAGTGACTTCCGACAGTGGAAAAGTAGTTGGGTACAAGCTAAACCCCGGAAGGAAAGAGCTCAAGAAATTAATGAAGAGCAATTTTTTAGAAATTAGCTCGTACAGGAGGTTAGATTGATTGTCCAAGGCGATGTAATCCATTTTCGGCATCACAAAAAGGCGGACGAGATTAAGTCGATCCGCCTTAAAATTAGATACTGAATACTTGGATAGGGCAAGCTTTTTAAGCCGCGCAAGCTTGGTGGGCAATTCCCTTAAACTCCAATAGCGCTTGTTTTAGGTCGTTGATTTGTTCTTCTGTTGGGTCATTGATTTCGAATTTATCTACCGAGCAAATAGACTGGATACTTTCATACTGAAGAATTCGGTTTTTTAAGCCAGAGTCTATACTGATAACAGTATCTAGTGCATTGAAAAGATCTGTATAGGTATGGTTCTCGGGAAGTGATTTGTTGAAGTCCAAGATGGCCATGATGTACTTTTCCAAAGACATAGAAAGCAGATTGTACACGATTTGTGTTCCAAATCGGTTGCTTTTTGCATCAGGCTTCGAAGCTTTAAGGTATTGGTCTCCTTCTTTGAGCCAAAATTCCCATGTCAATGAATTGTTTTCTGTTGTCATTTTTCTTCCTAGTTTATGAATTTAATTTTGATTTCTTCGTTTTCTTGTGTCATGCTGAACTTGCCCTTGAATAGGAGGCTGTACCCATGTTGTTTACTTGTATCTTCCAGCTTTTCTAGCTGCTCAGGGTATTTTTGCTTATCAAATTCCTCGTTCAAAAAACAGATCAAATTATCGTCTTTTTTATCGTCAAACTGAAATAAATAGGTGCCGTATTCTGCAAAAACAAGGTCGTCGTATGCATACATAATATCCAGACCTGTAGCGTCTTGGATAATCGTTCGTACTTTTTCAATGGGTCTGAATTTCATGGCTTTAGAGTAATTGGTAATACATTCGTAGTTGTAAATAAGGGATAGCTTCATCTTCAGTTTGGCATTTCACTAGCTGCATATTTATAGCATCTTCCAGCTCGTATGCATCAAACTCAAAGGTTTCGAGCAATTCTTGCCTGGAGAAACTGTGGCATTCTTTCCTAAACTCATGGCTTCTGGCAAATTTCCTTACGAACCTGATGGCTTTTCCTATTGACATGATTTCGTCCGTTTAGTTGCAGTCAGAGGCGCATGAGCTACAGGCAGAAGGGGAACAACCCGGAACTCCAAAACCTGCATATCTGTTGTAAGGTTCGAGTTGGTTTTCTACGTATAGCTGAATGTTGTCTTCCAGATTTAGACCCTTTGCCTTAAAGACTTTCAGTTCGCTATCGAGAAATAGGCTCAATGAAAAGAAAGACATATTAGGGCTGATGACTGTATGGATTCCTTTAGCTTTTAGCTCTACTGTGAGGTTTCCTGCATTTTTGATCAGCTGATCTATGGAAACCAAGTCACGGGTTTTGGTGGCACAATCGTAAATACATGCCTTGCTCGCATTTCTGAACTCGTCCACTGTTAAGTGGCTGGTATTTTTGTTCTCAACTACGGGAATAATGACTTTCATTTTTGTAATGTTAAAAGGTTGTACCGCTAATAATCATGGAAGTTATGATTTCTAGATAATGTAGTTTCCAAACCTAGTGCCATTGCGATATAATTGTTTTGTAATCAGGATGTTATGGTTAGAGTAGAATACGGGTTTTTTACATTTATGTAAAGAAATAAAGGCGGGAAAAGGCAGGATAGATAAGTTTACTATTTGGAACTTAGTCTTTGAGGAGCTTGAATTTACTTACGTCGATATCATGTTTGGTGATCCGTAGCCCGAGTTTTCGGTTGGAAATACCAAGTTGCTTGGCTGATTTTAAGACATTTCCCTTGGTAGATGCCAACGTCTCAATGATCAATTGTTTTTCTACCTTATCCAATACATTTTCCAAAGTTCCGCTGCGCACAGTTCCCGAAGACTGGGCAGTCTGTAAAGTAGGAGGTAGGTGCTGAGAATCGATTACGCCATCATCGCTTACAATGGCCGCACGTTCTATGCAGTTTTCCAGTTCTCGGATATTTCCAGGCCAATGGTAGATCATCATCATGTCCAAAGCTGCCGATGAGATGCGCTTGATATTGGTCTCATTTTTTTTGTTGCATTTTTGTATAAAATGATCGACCAAGAGCGGCAAATCGTTGATTCTTTCTCGCAAAGGAGGAATATAGATGGGGAATACGTTTAGTCTATAATATAAATCCTCTCTAAAATCATTTGCCTTTATCGCTTTTTCAAGGTTTCTGTTGGTCGCAGCCACTACCCTGACATTGCAGTTTATGGTTTTCCCTCCACCTATTCGTTCAAATTGCTTCTCCTGGAGTACACGGAGTATTTTTACCTGAGACTGAATGGGCAAGTCTCCAATTTCATCGAGGAAAATAGTGCCCCCTTCCGCCAGCTCAAAACGTCCCTTTTTTTGGAAATCGGCTCCAGTAAATGCCCCTCTTTCATGGCCGAATAGTTCGCTTTCTATCAAGCTTTCAGGCAGCGCCGAGCAGTTTACCTTTATAAGAGGCTTCTTTTTGCGGTTGCTTCCATAATGAACCGCATTGGCTACCAGTTCTTTACCCACACCGCTTTCTCCCCGAATAAGCACGGTAGCTTGAGTACGTGAAACCTGTTGGATCAACTTAAAAAGCTCTTTGAGTTTGGATGAGTTTCCAATGATGTTTTCGTAAGCGAAACTGTTTTTAAGCTCATCGCAGAGTTGCCTGTTTTCCTTTCTGAGCCTGGTGAGTTCTTCAATGCTGCGCTGCCTTCTGCGTACCGCTTGGGTAACCATTGTCCCAATTACGCCTAAGATTCTGATTAGCTCTTCTTTATCGAGAAAAGGATCGTGTTTTCTTACGAGGCTCAATGTCCCTGCAATCCGGTCTTTTACTACAATGGGTACACATACAAAAGAAAGGTCCTCTTGGCTTGAAGTTTTACGTATTCGGGTTTTGTTTACAAACCCAGCTGCATCGCTTATTTTTTCAATGAAAATGGCTTCTCCGGTTTTTATTACATTTCCAGTAATACCTTCTCCTATGAGGTATTTGCCTTTCCTTTTTTCTTCGTCGGAAAGACCATAGCCTGCTTCAATATAAATGCTGGAAAGTTCTCGATTTAATACAGATAAAAGCGTGCGCTCAGCAAACATATAGTTGGCTATTAGTTCCATAATAGGATCTAACGCCTTCTTTATATACATGCTGTTGTTTATGATATTACTGATCTCAAACAAGAGAGGAAGTTCTGAATCCCCGTAACATGCTTTGCCAGCCCGTTCGCAGTAAATTCTGTCCATTTGAAAACACAGGTTTATGACTAAAAACAATGAGAGTTTAAAAAGTTAGTCGCATTTTCATATAATAAAACCTAGTTTTTTTATAAAAATAATAAGAGGAACTTTTAAATGCTATTATTTCAACTAAAAAAAGAACGGTAAAATTGTTTTATTCATAATTAACATGTTTCACTTTTTCCCTTTTTGTAAAAAAAGGTTTTTAAAGTTTACATTTTCGTAAAAATAATATTTCTGGAAAAAGTTCGTTTTGGGATATTTTAAATTTCATAAGTCTCACATTAGTTGATAGTTACCCTTCTTTTTCGGGTTTCTCCCGTCCCTCTTCTCTATTTTGGCATATATGCTGATAAGCAAATACTCGAATCATCACTTAAAATTTTTTAGACATGAGAAAAATTGCGATTTACGGAAAAGGAGGAATTGGAAAATCCACTACTACTCAGAATACGGTAGCAGGTTTGGCTGAAATGGGAAAAAACGTCATGGTAGTTGGCTGTGACCCAAAAGCTGATTCAACAAGGTTATTGCTAGGAGGTTTGGCGCAGAAGACGGTGCTAGATACACTTAGGGAAGAAGGTGAGGATGTCGAGTTAGAAGATATCCTAAAACCAGGTTTTGCCAACACAGCTTGTGTAGAGTCTGGAGGTCCTGAGCCAGGTGTTGGTTGTGCCGGTCGTGGAATCATCACCTCCATCAATATGCTGGAGCAACTAGGAGCTTACGAAGATAGCCATGCATTAGACTATGCTTTTTACGATGTATTGGGTGATGTTGTATGTGGAGGGTTTGCCATGCCGATCAGGGATGGAAAAGCGAAAGAAATCTACATTGTAGTTTCGGGTGAGATGATGGCAATGTATGCCGCTAACAATATTTGCAAGGGTATAGTGAAATTTGCTCAGGCAGGGGAAGTTCGCCTTGGTGGGCTTATCTGTAACAGTAGAAATGTTGACAATGAGCGCCAAATGATAGAAGAGCTTGCCAAGAAGCTTGGTACGCAAATGATCCACTTTATACCAAGAGACAACATGGTCCAAAGAGCCGAAATCAACCGTAAGACGGTAATCGATTACGATCCTGCTCATAATCAGGCTGATGAATACAGAGCTTTGGCAAAGAAAATCGATGCTAACGACATGTTCGTTGTGCCAACACCTCTAAAAATAGAAGAATTAGAGACGTTGTTAATTGATTTCGGGATTCTAAACTAAGGAGGAGTAAACTATGCAAATGATCAGAGCAATTGTGCGACCAGACAAAGTAGGTAAAGTAATGAAATCTCTTTTTGAGGCAGGCTATGTGGCAGTTACCAGAATTCCGGTAGCTGGGAGGGGAAAGCAACGAGGGATAAAGGTAGGAGATGTTACTTATGACGAACTCCCCAAAGAACTCTTGATAATAGTGGTGCAAGATGATGACAAGCAATTTGCGATCAACACCATTATAGAATCAGCGAGGACAGGCGAAAAAGGAGCATTTGGAGACGGTAAAATCTTTGTTTCACCAGTAGAAGAGGCATATACTATTAGTCGGGCGTCAAAAGAATTATAACCTAAAAGCAAATTTCTATGAAAATGATAATGGCTATCATCAAGATAGATAAAGTTAATGAAACGAGAAAAGCGCTTTCTGAGGTAGGAATGCCCTCTTATTTTGCTACAGGGCGTGTGTTTGGCCGAGGAAAGGGTGAATGGGACGCCAAGCTGATGGAAGGTGCAAGGCAAAATGTACCAGAGGCTTTGAGCAGGCTTGGTCCTCATCCGGTGCTGAGACCACATAGGATGATCAACCTAGTAGTTTCAGATAAAAAAGTAAAAGCTACGGTAAATGCGATCATAGAAGCCAACCGAACTGGCAACCCTTGCGACGGGAAAATTTTTGTCCTGCCAATGACGGATGCAATTCGGGTAAGAACTGGGGAAACCGGAGAAGTAGTATTGGACTAACAGAATTTAAAAGAAAAAACAATGCCTACAGAAAATACAAATTTTAACGATCCTGAGGAATTAAAGGAGGAGATATTAAAGAAATATCCCCGAAAGGTGGCCAAAAAAAGAGCAAAGTCCATGATCACCAACGATCCTGATCAAATTCAAGAAATACAATCGAACGTACGGACAATTCCGGGCATTATTACCCAAAGGGGCTGTACCTATGCGGGTTGTAAAGGAGTGGTGTTAGGACCTACGCGAGACGTGATCAACCTGACACATGGACCAATTGGTTGTGGTTTTTACAGTTGGCTCACCAGAAGGAACCAGACCAGGCCGCCTTCAGAAGACCCGAACGATAAGTTGAATGGCGAAAACTACATTAGCTATTGTTTCTCTACCGATATGCAGGATGAAAACATCGTGTTTGGAGGAGAGAAAAAGCTGAAAGCTGCCATTATGGAGGCTTACGATCTGTTCAAGCCAAAAGCAATCTCAGTTTTCTCTACTTGCCCTATCGGTCTGATTGGGGATGATGTTCACCAAGTGGCAAAAGAGGCGAAGAAAGAATTGGGTATCAATGTATTTGGGTTTAGCTGCGAGGGTTACCGAGGAGTGAGCCAGTCCGCTGGTCACCACATTGCCAATAACGGCTTGCTTACTCACGTGGTAGGTCGTAACGACGATGGACCAGAAGGTAAGTTCAAAGTTAACCTGTTGGGTGAGTACAACATTGGTGGAGATGCTTTTGTCCTTGAGGAGATGTTCGAAGAGCTGGGAATTACCCTCGTTTCAACCTTTAGTGGTAATTCGACCATCACCAGTTTTGAGCAGGCGCACACGGCTGATCTCAATATGGTTATGTGTCACCGTTCTATCAACTACATTGCTGAAATGATGGAAACCAAGTATGGTATTCCATGGATAAAAGTCAACTTCATAGGGGCGGAAGCTACAGCCAAAGCTCTTCGCAAAATAGGTGAGTACTTTGAAGACAAAGAGCTCATAGACAAAATAGAGCAGTACATCACCAAAAAGCTGGGCGAGGTGAAAGTAGTGGTGGACAAAGCAAAAGCGGTCACCAGTGGAAAGCTAGCCATGCTTTTTGTAGGTGGGTCGAGGGCGCACTCTTATCAAGAGCTGTTTAAAGAGTTGGAAATGGAGACAATCTCTGCCGGCTACGAATTTGCCCACCGAGATGACTACGAAGGACGGGAGGTATTGCCCAACATTAAAATAGATGCCGACAGCCGTAATATCGAGGAACTTCACGTAACCCAAGATACTGAAAAATTCGAGCTAAGAAAATCGGACGATGACAGGGCGAGGCTCGAAAGCAAAGGCTTTAAGTTCTCGAACTACGACGGTATGATGGCGGATATGAAGAAAAATGCTTTTGTTGTGGATGACATCACTCATTGGGAAACAGAGAAGCTAGTCGAATTCTTCAAACCAGCTGTTTTCTGTGCAGGTATCAAGGAAAAATATGCGGTTCAAAAAATGGGTGTTCCATTGAAACAATTACATAGCTACGATTACGGAGGTCCTTACGCAGGCTTTGAAGGAGCTGTCAATTTCTATACAGACATGGAAAGAATAGTCGGTACAAAGATATGGGATTTGATTACCCCTCCGTGGAAAGGTGAGCCTGAAATTGTAGGTACGGTTGGGGTCTAGCTGCCTCAGCAGTTTGAGCCCAATTAGTCTTTATTCTTCATTTTTTAAAAGAAAAAACTATGTTATTACGCCATACAACAAAAGATGTAAAAGAGCGGAAGGCGCTGACGATCAATCCGGCTAAAACATGCCAGCCGATAGGTGCCATGTATGCAGCATTGGGCATTCACGGATGCCTTCCGCATAGCCATGGTTCGCAAGGTTGCTGCTCGTATCACCGAAGCACTTTGTCGCGCCACTATAAAGAGCCAGTAATGGCAGGGACGAGCTCGTTTACAGAGGGTTCTTCTGTATTTGGAGGGCAGGCAAACCTCTTGCAGTCCATCAATAATATCTTTGAGGTTTACGAACCAGATATTATTGCCGTACACACTACTTGTTTGTCTGAAACCATCGGCGACGATTTGGTTCAGATCATTGAAAAAGCGAGAGATGATGGTAAAATCCCTTTTGGAAAATACGTGATCCATTGCAACACACCAAGTTATGTTGGTTCTCACGTAACTGGCTATGCCAATATGGTAAAAGGGATAGTGAAAGGATTTGCCGAATCGAGCGGAGAAAAGAGTAAAAAGCTCAATATCATTGCTGGCTGGGTGGAGCCTTCAGATATGCGCGAGATAAAACGCATCTGCAAAATGATGGGAGTAGAGGTCATCATGTTCCCCGATACTTCCGATGTAATGGATGCTCCGCAAATTGGAACGCACGAGTTTTACCCAAGGGGCGGTGCAACAATTACCGACCTGATCTCTGTTGGTAACAGCAAACATTCCTTAGCATTGGGAGAATGGGCTACCAAAGATGCTGCTGTTGAGTTGGATAACAGATGTAAAGTGAATTTCAGTGTTGGAGAACTTCCTATCGGCTTAAAAGCAACTGACCGATTTATTCAAGCACTTGCAAAATATGGAGAAGTGAAAGTTCCGACTGAGGTAAACGATGAACGTGGTCGTTTGCTCGATGTCATCACCGATATGCATCAATATTTACATGGAAAACGAGTTGCTTTGTGGGGCGACCCAGATCACCTTATTCCCATGGCGGAATTCCTTGCCGACTTGGACATGAAGCCTGTGTACATCGTGAGCGGTTCAAATGGAAAAGAGTTTAAGGCAAAGATTGAAAAAGCATTGGATGGTAGAGTACCTGAGGCAAAGATCAAAAACGGGGCACAAGCGGATATGTTCCTGATGCACCAGTGGATAAAGGAAGAACCTGTGGATTTGCTCATTGGTAACACTTATGGAAAGTATATCGCTAGGGATGAAAATACGCCTTTTGTGAGGATGGGCTTCCCTATTCTCGACAGGATTGGCCATAGCTATTTCCCAGTGGTAGGCTACATGGGCGGCATCAGGTTGCTCGAGAAAATCTTGAATGCTTTTATGGACAAGCAAGATGCTGAAAGCCCAGAAGAGTCATTTGAACTGGTTATGTAACACACCGTTTTAGTGCGCATGCGATTGATTGAATTATAATTGGTTGTTGTAATTTGAATGCTATCAGAAGCCCAGCCTTCGGGCTGGGGGACTGTAGTTAAACCTCGGAGTCAATGAAAATACTGAAAGATAGAACCGGACAGATAGTTACCAAAGGAAAAGATGAACGCGAGCTTGCGTGTGACAAGGCTAGCTTAGCTGGTTCGGTAAGTCAGCGGGCATGTGTTTTTTGTGGTTCAAGGGTGGTTTTGTATCCTATTGCCGATGCCCTTCACCTCATCCATGGACCAGTGGGTTGCGCTTCCTATACTTGGGACATCCGTGGGGCTTTGTCTTCAGGGCCGCAATTGCATCGCTTAAGCTTTTCCACTGATCTGAAAGAACAACAAGTGGTGTTTGGGGGTGAGAAAATATTGACATCTGCCTTGGTGGAGCTAGTCAATGAATACAAACCGAAGGCTGCTTTTGTCTATTCTACCTGTATAGTGGGGCTAATAGGCGACGATGTGGAAGCGGTTTGTCGGCAAGTAGGCAAAGAGACGGGAATTGATGTGATTCCTGTGCAAGCACCAGGTTTTGCCGGAACCAAAAAAGACGGTTACAAAGTAGCATGTGATGCGCTGATGAGGTTGGTAGGAACCAAAGGAAGTGAAGAAACTATTCCAAACAGCATCAATATCATTGGGGATTTCAACCTAGCGGGAGAGTTATATCTCCTCCGCGATTACTATGAAAAAATGGGTGTCAAAATCGTCTCGACCATTACGGGAGACGGCAGGGTAGATGATATCCGACAGTCGCACAAAGCGGCGCTGAATATCGTCCAATGTTCGGGTTCGATGAGTAATTTGGCCATGCAGATGGAACAAAAATACAAAGTGCCTTACATGAGGGTTTCCTATTTCGGAATTGAAGACATGTCGGGTGCATTGTACGAGGTGGCTCGCTTTTTTGAAAACGAATCTATGATGAACAAGGCAATTGAACTTGTTCGCACCGAAGTAAGTGACTTGATCCCAAAACTTGGCAAATACAAAGAGACATTGGAAGGGAAAAGAGCTGCGATTTATGTAGGTGGCGCTTTCAAAGCTATTTCACTCATCAAAGCACTGCGCATGATCGGGGTACAAACGGTAGTAGTAGGATCTCAGACGGGTAACAAAGAAGATTACAAGATTATGAAGGAGATCAGTGACGAGGGAACGATCCTGGTAGACGATACCAACCCTTTGGAACTTACCCAATTTGTGAAGGAAACGAAAGCCGATATCCTGATAGGAGGAGTGAAAGAACGCCCAATTGCCTACAAACTTGGAATTGGGTTTTGCGACCATAACCATGAACGAAAACTAGCACTTGCAGGATATGAAGGGATGCTCAATTTCGCCAAGGAAATTTACGCCACGGCCATGAGTCCCGTTTTTCAATTTACTAAAAGCTGAAGTTATGAAAGACATCAAACCAAAAGCATTTGTAGCGACAAGGAATGCCTGTAAACTCTGCACACCTCTGGGGGCAAGTGTGGTTTTTAAGGGTGTGGAAGGTTGTGTCCCACTTATTCACGGCTCGCAGGGTTGCGCTACGTACATTCGTCGCTATTTGATCAGCCATTACAAAGAACCAGTCGATATTGCATCGACAAACTTTACTGAACAGTCGGCTATTTTCGGAGGACAGCAAAATTTGTTTGTTGCCCTTAACAATATAATAAATCAATATGATCCGAAGGTGATCGGGATTGCCACCACCTGTCTGAGTGAGACTATAGGCGACGACATGCAGGTCATTCTTCATAAATATAAGAACTCGAAAAGTGGCGAGGATTTGCCAGAGTTGGTATATGTGAACACGCCAAGCTTTAAAGGAACGCATGCCAATGGTTTCCACGATGCTGTAGCGGCTTTGGTCAGGCAATTCGCCCCTTTGTCAGAAGCCTCGCAAACTACTCAAAAAATTACTTTTTTGCCGGGCTATCTGTCCACCGCAGATTTGCGGGTGCTGAAAGAAATATTGGTCGAGCTTAAGTTGGAAAACATCTTCTTGCCCGACTATTCTAACACCTTGGATTACGAGTACAATGGCAAATACATGCGCATTCCCGAAGGTGGCACAACAGTAGACGAGATCAAAGAGACAGGATCTTCACGTGCGACGATAGAGCTCGGATATATTTTGAGCGGTTCTGATACGAAGGCAAAATCAGCGGGGGAATATTTGGAAGAAGAGCATTCGGTTCCGAGGTTCAATTTGGGCTTGCCCATTGGCATAAACGCTACCGACGAGATGTTTGAAACCCTTGAAAAGCTAAGTGGAAACCCCATGCCAGAACGCTACAAAAAGCAGCGAGGAAGGTTGGTAGATGCCTATGTGGATGGTCATAAATATGTGTTTGGAAAAAGGGCAGTGGTGTACGGAGAGGAAGATTTTGTGGTGGGAATGGTCAAGTTTCTGGAAGAAATTGGCATAGAAACCGTGCTTTGTGCGTCGGGTGGGGGAAGTGGTTTGCTAAAGCAAACTATTTACGAAAAAGTAAAACCTAGTAATGACATCATCGTTCACGATAATTTTGATTACGAAGACATTGCTTCAAGCTGCCGCGAGCTGAAACCTGATATCATGATTGGGAATAGCAAAGGGTATTACATCGCACGGGAGTTGGATATTCCACTGGTCAGGATCGGCTTCCCGGTGCATGACCGAATTGGAGGGCAGCGGATCAAACATGTGAGTTATGAGGGTACGCAGGAATTGTTCGACAAGATGGCAAATGCTCTTATCCAATACACGCAAGACAATTCTCCAGTAGGGTACAAATATATGTGAGGAAAGAACGAGGAGCTTGGGCATGATTGCCAATTTTCAGAAGATTAAAACTCAATGCATTAACCATGGAAAAAGTAGAAGAAAAATCGGGTCTTCACCCTTGTTTCGATATAAAAGCAAAATTCAAATATGCTCGGATTCATTTGCCCGTTGCCCCCAAATGTAATGTGCAATGTAGCTACTGCAATAGGAAATATGATTGTGTGAACGAGAGCAGGCCGGGCGTGACAAGCTCTGTTTTGGCACCTTTTCAAGCGGTGAATTATTTGCGTGTCATTTCTCAAAAGATCAAAAATATTTCCACCATAGGAATAGCAGGTCCTGGAGATGCTTTTGCCCAGCCAGAAAAGACTATGGAAACCATCAAGCTTATTCGCAAAGAGTTTCCCGATAAAATCTTTTGTTTGTCTTCCAATGGGGTGAACGTAGCGCCGTATGTAGAGGAGCTGAAAGAAAATAATGTGACCCACGTAACTCTTACCATCAACAGTTTTAGACTGGACACGCTCAAGGTGATCTACAAATGGGTGCGGTTTGGCAAAAAGGTGTACCGAGGGGAAATGGCAGCGCTTACGGTACTGGAGCAACAAACGCTTAGCCTCACCGCTTTGGTGGAGGCGGGGATTACCGTAAAAGTCAATTCGATTATTATTCCGGGAGTAAATGACGATGAGATGGACGAGATTGCCGCGCGGGTAGCTGAACTTGGTGCTGCGACCATGAACTGTATTCCACTCATTCCCACCGAGGGCAGCGACATGGCCGATTATCCCAAACCAACTCGGGAGTCTGTGAGGGAAATTGTGAAAACGGTAGGTAAGCATATTAAGCCAATGACGCATTGTGCTAGGTGTAGGGCGGATGCTGCTGGCATGCTCGGCAGAGATGATAAATCTGCCTACAAATTGATAGACCAGTGCGCAAGCTCAATGTTTCCCGTAAGCGTTCAAAAAGATCGTCCGTATGTGGCGGTGGCTAGCTACGAAGGGCTCATGATCAACAAGCACCTTGGCGAAGCAACCGACCTGATGATTTTCAAGCAAACGAAAACGGGTTATGAGTTGGTGGAAAACAGAAAAACACCTCAGAAAGGTGAGCGAGACATCCGCTGGGTGAGGTTGGCGAAAGTATTGGAAGACTGCGCTTATTTGTTGGTGAATGGAGTGGGAGGAAGACCTGTTGAAGTACTTCACAATCTCGATATTGCTGTGGTGGAAATGTCTGGTTTGATCACAGATGGTTTGGATGCAGTTTACAAAGGAAAAAAATTAAAATCAGTAATAAAAACCCAACTCACCAAGTGCGGCGATAGCTGCGGAGGCAATGGCTCGGGTTGTGGCTGAAAAACGCGTTTCAGGCGGTTCGCTGCTGCGAGTGCTAGTTATAGGTTACTGGTTTTGTAAAAAGTGATCTATGAAGGAAACGTCTCATGTTACTGATTTTTAATTCAGGGGAAATAAAAACGAAAACTTTAAAATGAATGAAATCACGACAATTCTATCATGGGCTAAATGATTACATCAGTGTTTCTTTTTTATGAGAAATCATCTTTTCCCTTATGCTTCACTGTCAATTTATCTAGCAACAAAAAAACTAGTAACCAGCAACTTTTCTTCGAATAAGAAATAGTGTATTAAAAGAAGCTAAATATGAAAGTGGCAATTTGTACTTCAGATGGATCCAATGTGGATCTGCACTTTGGCAAGACGAAAGTCTTCTACATTTTTGAATTTTCTAAAGGGAAAAAGAAGTTGGTTGAAAAGCGGAAGGTGGATAGTTATTGTACCACTGCCAAAAGCCCCGCAGGGCTCAGCCAGCATCCTTTTAGAAAAGAAAAGCTTGATGCGGTTTACGATGTAATCAAGGATTGCAAACAGCTAGTCACCGCTTCTATAGGTGAAACCCCGAAAGGGAAACTGGAAGAAAAGGGGATGGCTGTAACGATTTGTATATGCCCCATCAGTCGGGTTTAATAGGAATAGGTTCAATTTTTTAACTCATTATTTTTTGTCATGAAAAAACCAGATTTACACATTTTGATTTGTAACTCGTACCGAGTTGCTGGTGAAGCCCAAGGCAAGTGTAACAAAAAAGGGGCAACAGATTTGTTGCAATACATCGCTGAAGAATGCTCGGACAGGGGGCTAGATGTAGCTGTGTCAACCACTGCCTGCCTCAATGTTTGTACCCAAGGACCAGTAATGGTAGTTCACCCCCGAAACGAATGGTACGGTGGGGTAAATAGTGAAGAAGTGATCGACGATATTTTGGATTCGATAGAAGAAGGGGAAACCTGCGATAAATATTTGATTTCAGAATAAACGTGATGTGCCGATTACTTGAAGTGCTGATATACTAATGAAGGGTAAACCGGTTCTATTTAGTCAAATACCTAAGTTATTCTGAACCAATGAAAAAGCTAAATCCATATATAATCGATACTACGCTGAGGGATGGTGAGCAAACTCCTGGTGTTGCATTTTCGATAGATGAAAAAATGAAAATCGCCGCTATGCTTGATGAGCTTGGGATAGATGAGGTAGAAGCTGGGACACCGGTGATTGGGGAGGAAGAACAAGAAGCGATATCTACAATTGCCCAAGCTGGGTTTTGCTTCAAAACCTCCAGCTGGTGTAGGGCAAAAACTGAGGATATCGTCCAAGCAGCAAGGCTAGGAGCGCAATGTATCAATATTTCTTTGCCTGTTTCTAGCATCCAGATGGAGACACTGGGCAAAGACCGAAGGTGGGTGATGGGTCAGTTGAAAGAAACCCTAGCCTTGGCAAAAGGCTTGTTCCCCCACGTGACGATGGGCGCACAAGATGCCAGCAGAGCAGAACCCGAGTTTCTCCAACATTACATATGGAATGCGATTGATGCTGGTGCCGACCGGATCAGAATTGCCGATACGGTCGGGATATTGGATCCAATAGAAACTTTTGAATTTATTTCAGGTTTGAAAAAACTGTTTTCCTTCCAACCTATCGAGTTCCATGGGCATAACGATTACGGAATGGCAACCGCAAATGCTGTGGCAGCCATGAAAGCAGGAGCAGATTGCATAAGTGCAACGGTTAACGGTTTGGGTGAGCGAGCAGGAAATTCCGCCTTAGAAGAGCTGATCGCTTATTTGTATTCCAAGCAGGGAGCTGATCGGTTTTGTACGAAGATTCTCAACCAGCTATGTCGCTATGTAGCTGCCTTAAGCGATTCGGCAATTCCCAAGCAAAAAGCCATTACGGGCGGGAACGCATTCAGGCACGAGTCGGGCATTCATACTTCGGCCATCTTGCGAAATGTAAAATCTTACCAAGTCATTAACCCGGCAGATTTTGGGGTAGAAGGTACGCGGATCGCTTTGGGAAAACATTCGGGCAAGGCTTCTTTTGAAGCCTTTTCCCAAAGGAATATCGAACGTTGGAACGAGATTCAGCTGACCGAGCCCTTCTTCTCAGGTGAGTAGGTTGCTTGGAATGGTTTCGCCCAACATATAATTCCTCATATGGAATTGTTCTTTGAAGCCCAGGCGTTCGTAGATTCCTTTGCCCATTGCCGAGGCTTGAAGAACCAAATGCTTGGCTTGGTTTTCTCTTGATTTGTTGATCAATTGCTTCATTATCTGTTCGGCAAAGCCTTTTTTTCTCATTTCGGGAATGACTCCAACGCCGTGGATGCCCGCTACCGCTCCTGTTTGGTAAAGGATGGCAGTACCTACGGGTTGGTTTTTATGAAAAGCGAGGTAGAACGCAATAGAGCCCCAGGTTTTTTCCAGAATGTGCGCGCCTATTTTGTAACCAAACGCTTGGGGGTAAAGTTCTGCCCACAAGTTGGCTTCTTTTCTGGAGGAAATTCGCTGCAAAGAGAAGTCTTCTTGTTCCTCAAAAGCATTTGGGATTTCCATGTGCATACCTACTTGTTCAAAAATAAGCTCAAAGCCATTTTTCTCTAGCAACTTGTACCGCTGGCTTCCATCCAATTCCCAATGGGGAACGATCAACGGTGAAGAAGCAGATCGGATTTGCTCTTTTGCCTTGGCAATGTTGGGCTGGCTGATAGACTGCTTAAACCAGAGCCTGTTGGGCCAGTCGGAGTTTTTTATCTCGCAAAAGTCAAAAGCATCTTCTGACTGATAAGTGGCAAATGAAAAGCTTGCTTCTCTCCAAAAAGAAGTCAAGTTTGAGATATTTGCTTCAATTAAATTTTCTTGTTCTGCTTTCATTTCAAGTTGATTAAGACGATTCCGATGATCATGGAGAGAACTCCAAAAGCTTTTTTGAGGGTAATAGGTTCAATGGGCAAGTTTAACCAGCCAAATTGGCTAGCAACTACGGAAAAAAGGAGTTGCCCGCACAAGCCGAGGGAAATCATGGTAGCGATACCCAGCCTCGGGATGGTGTAATAGTATAAACTTAACCCTATTACGCTGCAAAGACCTCCTACAAACCACATGTAATAGGGGATGTTGGTTAGTTCTTCCCATTTGGGAACTTCCTTTATACTGAGAAGTACGAAGGTGATGGCGAAGATCAAACTGCTAGAAAAAGCGGCGACTGAGGCAAGTAAAGGGCTTTTTAGCAACACGCTTAGCTGGGCGTTCAGACCGCCTTGGGCAGCGAGAAACACCCCTCCCACAAAGGCGATGAGCGATAAAAGATATTGGTTCATGATAGATTGATTTTATTTGAACCAAAGGTAGGAAGGCTGAGCCGGTCCTGCATTTACATATGTTGATTTGGAAGGATTATTTCAAACTTTTCCTAATCCGGCTGAGCTGGGTGGGGGTGATGCCCAAATGGGAAGCGATGTGAAGTTGGGGGATGCGCTTATTGATATTGGGGTGCTTGGCGAGCAATTTCAAGTACCTTTCCTTTGCGTTTTCCATCACTATGGAAACCTCTCGTTGCTCTTTTTCAATCACCCAGTTTTTTTCCAAATAGGCTATGTAATAGTTTTTGAGGTCATCATGTTCGTTGATGAGCTTTCGGTATTCGCCGTATTTTAAGCTGATAAGGAGGGAGTCTTCCAAGGCTTCAATTTCGAACTTGGAAGGTTCGTTGAGCAACATCGATACCGTTGAACCAGCCAAGTCACCTTCTAGGAAAAGGTTTTTGTTGTACGAATTCCCCTCCGAATCCAAGAAAGAAGCCCTCAGCGCTCCTTTGCAAATGAAGAATACTTTTTTGGCTACTTGACTTATCCTTACCACAAGCTCTTCTTTTCTTACCTCTTCAAACAGGGAAATGGATTTGAGCAGCTCCCAAGAAGCATCGCTGATGGGATGGTAACTTTCAAATTTTGACCTTAGGTTGTTGTAGTATTTTTCTTTGTCTGTGAGCATAGGTCTTAAAAGTGACTTTGTTGTAATGGTGCTGAAATATGCTTCGAAATTATTAGAAATGAAAAAGAAGGGCTTGATTACCTATCTTTGGGGCTTTAGAGGGTGTTTAAAATTGTTTCTTCACGTTCCAAATGGCTTGTTTTGCCTTATATGTCGTTACTTTCCTTGTGAATAGCTCCACTATTACCTGCGAAAAGTGCCCAGTCGGTGTCCGATCATCTAAGTCAAAACAATTCCATTTTCACTAGTAAATAAAAACTTTAAACAACCTCTTAAAGAGTTTTGTGATGCTTATAAAACACAAACTAGCTCAGTTTTATAAAACAATAGTAAAACTATGTATGAGGAATAAATAAATTTTTAATAAATCAAAACTATAGAATTATGTCAAAAGTGAGTTTACTGCTGATAGGCATTATGCTGTCAGTAGGGTTGTCTGGGGGGACAATGGCTCAAACTTTGGTAACTGACGTTGGTGAACTTCAGGCTGCCATTGATACGCTATCTTCCGGTTCGGAAATTATATTGAAAAGTAAAATATGGTCAGATGTTAAAATTGACCTAAATGTAGAAGGAACTGCCGAGCGGCCTGTGATTATACGAGCAGAAGCAGCGGGTACAGTTTTTTTTGAAGGAAATACCAAGGTCCAACTTGGTGGGTCATATATCAAATTTGATGGTGTTGTGTTTCGCAATCCATCGGGCTTGGTCGTAAGCGATGATCGGATTGACCCAATTATTGAATTCAGGGATTCTGACAAGAATGTTTGCAACAATTGTACGGTCACGAATATTACCATTGATAGCTACAACGGTACGGAAGCGCAAGCTGAGGCTGTGTTCAAATGGATAATAGTCTATGGTCAAAACAATGAAATTAGCTACAGTTCTTTTGTAGGAAAGTACGGTGTGGGAAGTATCATCAATGATAATAGGGACGATTCGGACCCTGATTTTACCCGCATCCACCACAATTATTTGGCAGACCGGAAGCCAGTTGGCGAAATGAACGATCTTAACGATCAGGATGCGATCCGGATTGGAAATAGTTCTACTTCCTTGTCAGACTCTTACACCCAAGTGTATGAGAATTACTTTGACAATTGGTCGGGTGAGATAGAGATCATTTCCAACAAAAGCGGAAAAAATAAGTATTACAATAACACCTTTCGCAACTACCAGGGCTCACTTACGCTGAGGCATGGCGACAACTGTGAAGTGTATGGGAATTACTTTTTTGCCAGCCAAAATAATACTACGGCTGGCATCCGGGTGATAGGCGAAGGCCACCTAGTCTACAACAATTACATAGAAGGAGTGAATTCTAAAAAAGCAGGTGGTAGCACTTCGGGCGCTACGGGAGGTATCAATATTACTAATGGAAGGCCTGATACCGAACTGAATGGGTATTATCAAGTAAAGGATGCGAAGATTGTGAACAATACCTTTGTGGACTGCGATTTGGCTATTCGGGTGGGGACACAAGTAAAAAGTGATCTTACGCTAGCGCCTGAGAACCTTGAGATAGCGAATAATATCATGCTAAATTCGAGCAGCAAAGCGATAAGCGAAAATACAGCACCAATTGGGAATTCGACCTATACGGGGAATATCACACAAAATGGAGACTGGGACATTACCTTGGGTACAAATGGAAATATAGAATCAGCTTCGGGTTTGCTAGAGCAAGGGACGGATTTTTATAGGCTTGTTGCCGGTAGTGCCGCAATTGATGCTGGGCAAGATTCGTATGCTTTTCTTACCAAAGATATATTAGGAGGGGAAAGACCATCGGCTTTTGATGCCGGAGCCGAAGAGTTTGGTGCAAATGGTGAGCGCAAGCCTTTTGTGGAAGGAGATGTTGGGGTTTTGGTTGGCTTTGGAGCGGGAACTAATGGAGAGATTCCAGCTGAACTTTCGGCTTCGGTTTCCAGCCTTTCATTTGAGAGCGATTCGGCAGAGATTTCATTCAATGTGTTTTCAAATGTGAGTTGGGAAGTAAGCTCAGATGCTACTTGGTTGATCGTGAATCCTGAAAGCGGATCGAATAGCGGTGTGGTTACAGCTACTGTGAGCAAAAACACGGCTCTTGAGGAACGTTCGGCAACCTTGACCATAAGCGAAGTTGGGGGTTCGGAAGAGGTGAAAGTCACGGTGAGTCAGTCGGGAGAGACATCTGATGTAGTAGGGCTTGATAAAAATCAATTAGCTGATTTGGGCTTGTCGGTTTATCCAAACCCGGTAAGAAATGGGCAATTGCGCATCAGTTCGGAGCAAAAACTAATTGAGCATGTTCAGGTTGTGGATTTAGCTGGGAAGGTTCTTGTGGAGCAGAAAATGAAAAGTAAGGAGGTTTTGCTTGATGTAAGCAAGTTGACTTCGGGAATGTATATTGTGATTTTGCCAGGGTTAGGCTCACAACAAATATTGATCAAGAATAATTAAACCTGCTCTAAAAAAAACGAGTTCAAGAAGCTATTTGCCTTTCTTGAACTCGTTTTTTAGTGCTTATTTCACTTTTGTAACCAAAAGCTTTTTTCCTTCCAAGTAACCTTCCATAAGGTCTCCCGAATTGATTTTTTCAACACCATGTGCCGGCGTTCCTGTTAGCAAAATATCTCCAGGGTTGAGCGTCATGTAAGCAGAAACGTACTCAATGAGCTTGGCAAGGCTCGTGATCATAAGCGATGTATTTCCCTTTTGCTTTTCTACTCCGTTCACTGTGAGGGAAAAATTGATGTCGTTAAGGTCGGCAAAGTCTGAAACTGGTTGGAATGCTGCAATAGGCGTAGCTCCGTCAAAGCCTTTTGCCAAAGCCCAAGGTCCTTTGTTAGGCTCGCGGCTCTTCTTCAACACATCTTTTGCCGTAAGGTCATTGGCAACCGTGAGGGCGTCGATGTAATCAAGTGCATCAGCCGCTTTTACACCTTTACATTTTTTTCCTACCCTAAAGGCAATTTCTACTTCGTACCAAACGTCGTCTGAGATAGAAGGGAGGACTAAATCTTCGTCATTCTCTAAGAGCGATGAATCAGGTTTTGTGAAGATCAATGGGGTTACTTCGCCTTCTGGCTTTTCACTCATCTCGTTCACATAGTTTTTTCCAATTCCTATAATTTTCATAATAAAAAAGTTAGTGTTGTAAAATGCCGCAATATACTAGTTAGGGCCGATTAGTTTCAAAAATATTGTTGATCTTTCTCCAAAGAAATTCCTTTTAGAAGAGTGGTCGGTTTTCAAAAAAGTACTTTTGTTTTTCTATACACATAACTTATCTCGCTACTTCTTTTTATATTGGCATAGCCTGATCGTTAAAGTGCTTTGCTGAAAGATACAATAGGTTTTTCTATGTGTGGAATTCATTGGAAATACTGATTTGAGAGTTAAATCTGGAAGCGAAAGCCGAGAAACAAATAAGATGAATAAACTGATAGTTTCGATTGCCATTATCTTGATGGTACTTTCCTTTCCTGCCTGCCAACAGCTCAAACCCGAAAGACCTGAGGCTGAAACCTCTTTGCCTCCTTTGCAAAATGAGCTTTCCCGTATCAATTTTCCTGTGAGCTACGAAGTAAAACGATTGGAAGACCTTATTAATAAAAAACTGAAAGGGACTGTTCATGAAGATCTTAGCTACGATAACAATGGAGGCGACAACTTGAAGCTAGTAGTGAAGCGAGTTGGGCGTATCCAGTTAACAGCTAAAAACAATGTGCTGAAATACAATTTACCTCTCAATGTTTGGTTGCAAAAAAAGGTGTTGGGAAAAGGGAAAGATGGGTATAATGAGAACAAAGGAATGGATTTTACCGTCAATTTGTTTTTAGAAAGCTCGGTGGCGCTTGGGAGAAGTTGGAAATTATATACCGAGACGAAGTTGAAAAAAGTAGTTTGGGAAAAAGACCCTCAGTTGCGTATCTCTTTCATAAAAGTGAATATAAGGGGGATAGTCGACAATTTTTTACAAAAGAATTCAGGCTTACTCACCAAACAGATAGATCAGGCGGTTGGGAACGGAGTGAATGTGAAAAAATCCATTCAAAAGGTGTGGGTGGATATCCAAAAACCGATTCTGATTAATAAAAAAGTCCACAAAGTTTGGTTGAAAGCAGACCCTAAGGAAATTGGAATTGGAAATATCAAAACTAAAGGTGAAACACTTGTTATTCCCCTAAGTATTTCCGCTTTTTTTACCACCATGTATGGCAATTCACCCAAATGGAAAGCGAATAAAAAGCTGCCTTCGCTAAAATTGAATTCGATACCTCCCGCTGGGTTTAATATGGTTGTTTTAGCAAAAATTCCTCACAGTGAGATTAACCTTTTGTTGGCTAGCCAGCTAAAGGGGAAAGAACTTTTGATAGAAGATAATGAGTTGATAATTAATCGTGTAGAGGTGTTTGGGGGTGGTAAAAAACTATTTGTAAGGGTTTCAATAAAAGGAGATGTGAGCGGTGATATTTACTTTCAGGGCACGCCTACCTTCGATGCTAAGGAGACCGCTTTTTTTGTAGATAGCTTTGAGTTTGAGGTGAAAACACAAGAAGCGGTACTGTCCATGGCCGATTGGCTGATGCACGATACCTTGAAAAAGCAAATCAAAGAAGCTTTATATATTTCTTTGGAGGAAGAAGTAAAAATGTTACCCGAACTGATTTATAATGGGATTGAAAAGGGGAAATCTGGAAAGAAGTTCAGTTTGGTAGTAGATAAAATGGATGCGACTGTCAAAGATATTATTGTGACAGAGGGAGATATACAAGTGCTGCTTTTTGCAAATGGGAAAGCAAATTTAGAGTTAGAAGATTTGTAAGCATGACGAAGATTGGTCAGCAATTTTTTGAGGGGAATGATGTGGTGGCTATCGCCAAAAACCTATTGGGGAAGGAGCTTTATTCAAGTTTTGATGGAATAGTTACTGGAGGGGTAATTGTAGAAACGGAAGCGTATTGTGGGGAAACCGATCGGGCTTGCCATGCTTTTGGAGGAAAACGTACACCTCGCACCGAGGTGATGTTTCAAGAAGGGGGTAGGGCGTATGTCTATTTGTGTTATGGCATCCATTCTCTTTTTAATATTGTTACCAATAAGGAAAACCGTGCTGATGCAGTTCTGATTAGGGCGATAGAACCTACGTTGGGGTTAGAAGAGATGCTGCGGAGAAGGCAGATGAAAGAGGTAGAATATCGGCTAACAGCAGGACCAGGTGCCCTGGGGAAAGCTTTGGGGTTTGCTACAAAACACACGGGACTGCCTGTTTTTGGGGAAACAATCTGGCTAGAAGATCAGG
The DNA here is from genome assembly GCA_034044135.1 of Flammeovirgaceae bacterium SG7u.111. Taxonomy (NCBI): domain Bacteria; kingdom Pseudomonadati; phylum Bacteroidota; class Cytophagia; order Cytophagales; family Flammeovirgaceae; species Flammeovirgaceae bacterium SG7u.111. The sequence goes on from CP139021.1 coordinate 2,282,003, forward strand.
GGGGAATGTATAGCGACCATGAGATATTGGCGAGCGCTAGGGTGGGTGTGGCTTATGCTGGCGAAGATGCTTTTTTACCATGGAGGTTTAGAATAAATAAAAATCCTTGGTGTAGTAAAGCAAAGTGAGCACAGATAGAGTTGATATCGTATTTTATGATTTGACTTCAGAAGGAAGTATTCATACCTATCAAAACAAATTCGGGAGTATATTTGGCCTTTGCTCTCTAATGCTGTAAAATATGATTCTCCACAGAGAACTGGCAAGGTTGAACTAACGGTAAAGAAGAGGATTCAAGCTATTTGATCAGCTGTTGGGATAATGGGTTGGGTATTGATCTAGATACTTATGGCGATGGAGTTTTCGGGGTTTACTAACGTTTCCATGCTAAGGAGCTTGGCTTGTACCTTGTGAAGATATTAAAGGCAAATATTTATGATTTCGCTTATGTCAAACTATTATTAATAGCTAGTGAGGCATAGCAGGGGTATAATAATTGGGTTTTTACTTCATTCTACAAGCTTATAGATAGATTCTCGTTTCATTTAAGTGTAGTTTTCATTTGGTACACCTTAAGTTAATAACCATAAATGCTAAAGAGAATTTGGTACAAAATAGCTGAAATAGGCTTGGGAAGGTTGGGGGATAAGGAAGAAGAGGGGAATGTTATCCTGATAAACAGGGTTTCAATTCTTACTGCTTGTGCTACTTTTCTTTTTTTAATAGTCTTTTTTGTATTCCTGCCTGGGAGGGGTTGGAATACTACTCGTTTATTAATATTAGGAGCAGGCATCTTTTTTTTAGCAATTCCTTTGATTAACTATTTTGGACGGTACTTTCTTGCCAAAATTGTAATTATTTGGAGTCCTATATTATTCATTATTGTTGTTACTATTCTGCATAAAACACTATTTCCTCAAAATGTAACTCTTATGTCTTTTTTCCACTACAGGTTTTTAGCCATTTCGTGTAGTGTATTTCCTTTCCTGATCTTCAATTCGAGGCAAAAAAAAATGATCTTTATAAACCTACTACCAAGCTTTATAGTACTGGCTTTTGGAGAGTATATTCATGAATATTTTGGTGTGGGGCTAAGTGATTTTGGCATTATGAATAAAGATGCAATAGTTTTTGAGATTGTTATAGTTATATCCTATTTTTTTTTACTCGGGTTTGTTTATAGCCTTCGCTCCGTATCAGATAGATATCAGAAAAAAGTGGATAATCAAAATAGGGACTTAGCGCAGGTAAATACGGAGGTTATGATACAGTCTGAAGAACTGGCTTTGAGTAATGAGAACTTGATTGAAGCGAACCATATTATTGAGGAGCAAAATAAGATGTTGGAAGAAATGGTTGAAGAAAAAACTTCTCACTTGAAAAGTGTTAATGAACAACTTACACTCCAGAACAATGAATTGTCAGAGTTTTCATTTACTGTTTCTCATAAATTAAAGTCCCCTGTAGCTACTATATCGGGACTAATAAATCTCTTCGATAGGAATGATATGTCTTCTGAAAATAGTGAGCTAGTTGAGTATATTGAACGCTCCTGTACTTCTATGGATGAATTATTTCATGAGATATTGAACCTTCGGTCAGAGTTGAATCAAAAGTATAGCAGGTTTGGGTTGGCAAAAAAGTTTGATGAACTGGTTATGAAACTAACCGAAGGAGAGGAGGTAGAGGGGCTTGACATAAAATTAAATGACAAAACTATCAATGGAACTCTCTTTACTAACAAATTAAAGTTTGATAGTATATTGAGCCACCTAATCAGCAATGCTATTAAATACCGCTCTAATTGCCGTGAACCCAAAGTAGAGGTTACAGTTTTGGAAGATGAACACAATTATTACCTTTCGGTTTGGGATAATGGATTAGGGATTGATTTAGAATTATATAGAGAGAAAGTATTTGGAATGTTTCAGCGCTTCCATACCCACACCGATGGCAAGGGGCTTGGTTTGTATTTAGTAAAAGCGCAAGCAGAATCAATGGGAGGTTCGGCTACTGTCAGCAGTAAGCTGAACGAGTTCACCAAGTTTGATATTAGGTTCAAAAAAAGCCAAAAGGTACTAGCCGAAAACTAGAACAACATCATTTTCATTTATAGCCCAGTAAGCCTTTCTATTCCTTCATTCTAGCCGCTTTTTTTTCCTAACTTAGTGCATATTTATCACTCATTTGCAACTGTATATTGTGCAAGTTAGGCATAAGAGTGTGATTACGAGGATCAATTAACCGATAATCAGATGGGCATATTGTTGGAAGATAATTATAAACACAAGGGGCTGAGGAATTCGTTGGTAAATAACTTGAGAAAAAAAGGAATTTATGACGAGCATATTCTGAATGCGTTTATGGAAGTACCCCGTCATTTTTTTCTCGATTCGGCATTTGAGAATCATGCCTATGAGGACAAAGCCTTTGGAATAGGTGAGGGGCAAACCATTTCTCAACCCTACACCGTTGCAGTGCAAACTAGCCTTTTGGACATAAAAAAATCGGATAAGGTTCTGGAGATAGGAACTGGTTCAGGGTTTCAAGCGTGTATTCTTGCTGAGATGGGTTGCCAGTTGTTCACCATCGAATATAACCGCAAGCTATATTCGAAAGCTCGAAAAATGCTGGACAGACTGGGATATTCTTCCCATATTACTTGTGGAGATGGCTCGAAAGGCTTGCCGCTTTATGCCCCATTCGACAAGATTTTGGTGACTGCGGGTGCACCCATGGTACCCAAGGCATTAGTTGAGCAATTGGCGGTTGGTGGAGTATTGGTAATCCCTGTGGGAGATCGGCAAATCCAGAAAATGTTGAAGATCACCAAGGTGGAAGAGGGTAAAATAAAGAAAGAAGAGTATGGGGACTTTAGCTTTGTAAAGCTTAGAGGGAAGCAGGGCTGGCAATAATTGATCTATAACAAGTTAAGAAAGAGACTAACTGAAAAAAATAAAATGAGCAAAATAGTAAAAACACCTTTGGAGTCATTGGTGAACATGATGGAAATGGTAATGCCCAATGACACGAACCCACTTAATAATTTGATGGGAGGGAGGCTTATGCATCATATGGACATTGCAGCGGCAATTTCGGCACAAAGGCATTCCAATAGCGTAGTGGTAACTGCATCGGTAGATAATGTGTCCTTTGATCATGCCATTCCCATGGGGAATATAGTTTCGTTTGAATCGAAAGTTACCCGTGCTTTTAAAACGTCGATGGAAGTGTATATTAAAGTGGTTTCGGAGAATATCCCGAAGGGTCATAAAACTTTTACCAACCATGCATTTTTCACCTTCGTGGCAGTGAATTCTGAGGGTAGGCCCGTTGAAGTACCTGCTATAAAACCAGAAACGGAGGAAGAGAAGAAGTTTTACGAAGATGCTCTTCAAAGGCGTCAGTTGCGCTTGATTATGGCGGGAAGGTTAAAGCCTACTGAGGCTCCAGAGTTGAAAGCTCTTTTTGTGAAACCGTAGGTTGAAGAAAGAAATATGATAACTAGAAGGACTAGCTTTTTAGAAAACGAGTAAAATAAAAGCCCCACTCAATTGAGTGGGGCTTTCGTATGTTATAAGCTTAGGTTACGAATTACTCGTCACCTTTCTTTTTGCTCATGTCCTCTTTCAATTGTGAAAGAACGTCCAAGTCACCAAAAGTAGCTTTAGAATCGTTTTCTTTGTTCACTTTGTCTACTGTCTTACCAGAACCTTTAGCTCCACCAGCTTTCTTAGCTTGTGGCTTGCTAGTTGGTGCTTCTTCTTTGTAAGTATGTAGGTGAGATAATACGATACGCTTGTCATCTTTAGAGAACTCAAGTACTTTGCACTCGATTGCTTCTCCTATTTCAGGAATAGAACCGTCTTCTTTCTTAATGTTTTTATTGGTGCAGAATCCTTCGATACCATAAGGTAACTCAAGTACCACGCCTTTGTCATTTTTAGAAAGAACAGTACACTTGTGAGTTGAGCCTTGAGTAAATACATCTTCAAATGCATTCCAAGGGTTCTCTTCAAGTTGTTTGTGACCCAAAGCAAGACGTTTTTGGTCTACATCAAGCTCTAATACTACAACTTCCAACTCTTCGCTTACCTTGATAAACTCAGAAGGGTGTTTGATTTTCTTAGTCCAGCTCAAGTCAGAAACGTGAACTAATCCGTCGATACCTTCTTCAAGCTCCAAGAACAGACCGAAGTTGGTCAAGTTCCTTACGATACCTTTGTGCTGAGTGCCTACAGCGTATTTAACCAACAGATCTGAACGAGTCCAAGGATCTTCAGTCAATTGCTTGATGCCTAATGACATTTTTCTGTTGTCACGGTCGATAGTAAGAACTACCGCATCAACGTTATCGCTCACTTTCAAGAAGTCTTGTGGGTTACGCAAGTGCTGCGACCAAGACATTTCTGAAACGTGGATAAGACCTTCCACACCAGGAACGATTTCCAAGAATGCTCCGTAATCAGCTACATTTACGATACGTCCAGAAACTTTCGTTCCAACATCGATAGCTGTATCCAAAGAATCCCATGGGTGAGGCGTCAATTGCTTCATACCCAAAGAGATACGTTTCTTGTCATCGTCAAAGTCAAGAACTACGACTTTCACTGTTTGGTCAAGGTTAAGCAACTCTTCTGGGTGGCTGATACGACCCCAAGAAATATCTGTAATGTGAAGTAGACCATCTACACCACCAAGGTCGATGAATACACCGAAATTGGTCATGTTCTTGATCACACCTTCCAATACTTGCCCTCTTTCGAGGTTGTTCAAGATTTCTGCTTTTTGCTTTTCGAGATCTTTCTCGATAAGTACTTTGTGTGAAACTACTACGTTGTCGTTGGCATAGTTGATTTTTACTACTTTCAACTCCATTTTCTTGCCTACGAATACGTCGAAGTCACGGATAGGCTTCACATCAATTTGTGAACCTGGTAAGAATGACTCGATGCTGAAGATATCTACGATCAAACCACCTTTGGTTCTTCTCTTAACTACACCTTCAATTACCTCGTCATTTTCGAAAGCTGACTGGATATTCTCCCAAGCTCTAACTATTTTCGCCTTTCTTCTAGAAAGAACGAGTTGTCCGTTGGCATCCTCTTGGTCTTCGATGTATACTTCAAAAGTATCGCCGATGTTCAAGTCCTCAACGTCCCTGAATTCGTTACGAGAAACCAATCCATCCGATTTGAAACCGATGTTCAATACCACCTCACGATCGGTTACACTTACAACAGTGCCCTCGATCACCTCTTTTTCACTGATCTCGGTCAATGTATTGTCATACATTGCCAACATCCTGTCTTTTTCCTCTTGCGAATAGTCGGCTCCGAAGCCTTTTGGGTCTAGATCATCCCAATTGAAATCCTGCTCGCTGCTTTGTGATTTTAATTCTTCTGACATATAAATATGAAGCACTTATTACGCCCCGATCGTAGTGCCATCTGACCAGAGATTAGTTAAAAATGAAATTGATTGATTATTAAATAGTTAAATACCTTTAATGAAAAGGTGTGCAAAGGTAAGAATATCCTCAATGCTAGTCAATTAGCTATGCAAATATTTTGGCTGTTTTGGGAAAATAATTCCAGAATGGAGGGGGTTATCATCGTGTTTAGTTTTAAAACCTCAAAATAAGCTCTTTTTCGCCCAGCTTTCGCATTTGTTTTAAGAAATTGAAGGAAGTATTATCTTTTTAATAACTCAAGGACATTAGTTTTATAGAGCTTTCCTATTGGAATGGTATAAGCAGCTATCAATATTCTGCTGCCCTCGATACTGCTTATGTGTTTTTTTGCGACAAAAAAAGATTTATGAACCCTTATAAAACACTCTGGGGCGAGTTTCTTAGATATATCTGAAATTTTCTCTCTTACCACGATGGAATTATCTTTTAAAACCACCTTAGCATAATTTCCTGCCGCTTCTATATAAAGGATGTCATCTAACTTTACCTGAACATGTTTTTTATCGCTATAAAGAAAGACATGGTCAGAATTGCTATTTTCTATATGTTGGGTAGTTGATTGCGTAGTGTCGTTTACCTGAACAGCTTTGTTGACGGCTTTTAAAAACCGCTCAAAACTAAAAGGCTTCAACAGGTAATCGGTGATTTCTAACTCATAACCTTCCAGTGCATATTCTTTGTAAGCGGTAGTGACTATTACTTTGGGTTTGTTGGGTAATGTTTTCAAAAAATCAAACCCCTTGAGTTTTGGCATGTTCAAATCTAAAAACAGTAAATCTACTGTGTTTTCCCTTAAATAATCCAAGGCTTCAAAAGCATCGTAACAGTGCTTCATTAACTTCATGTTGGGTAGCATATCACAATACCCTTTGATTATCTCATGAGCCATGTGCTCATCGTCTATGATAAGATACCTAACCATTTCGCAGTTGCAATTGAGCCTTAAAAACCGATTTGTTAGTAGTAAATATAAGGGTATGTTTTTTAGGGTAAGCTAACTCTAGCCTGCGTTTTAAGTTTTTTAATCCAATCCCTTTTTCCTCGGCAAGCTCGTTTGCTTCAAAGTTGTTTTCTATTTCAAAATCAACAGTCCCATTTTTTTCCTGCAACTTAATGGAAATAAAGGCATTTTCACGCAAGTTTTCAACTCCATGTTTGAAAGCGTTCTCCAAAAGGATAATGAATATCAGGGGCATTATTTTGGCATCATCATTTATATTAGTATTGAATTGTATATCAATGTTTTTGTGATAGCGCATTTTATGTAATTCAATATAGTTTTTCAGGTAGGCTATTTCCTCTTCTAGGGGCACAAGTTTCTTTTCACCTTCATAGATACTATAGCGCATTAAGTCAGACAGCTTTAAAATGAGCGCTTTTGATCGTTCGGTATCTTTATCAACCATGCCGTATAAATTGTTAAGCATGTTAAAAAAGAAATGTGGGTTTACTTGACTTTGCAGGTGCAGCAACTCATTTTTTGTGTTCTCATTTTTCAGCCTCATGAAAGACTGTAACTGCATGATAATCCAGATGATTCCTGCTACCAGAAGAAGGGCGTAATAGATCACAACTATAATTCCGACCGCTGATGGATAATCTGCTAGAAATACGACGGATTCATTTCCGAGTATAATTGCTTCGTAGGCGGTTAGCCCTAAGGGAATAGCAATTGAAATGAAGACGAAACTTTTGGCTAGTAACCAGTTGTTTTTTTGTAAAGTAGAAATCATTCTGAAAGGTAATCTTTTTAAATAGGAGGCTGCTATAAAAAGTGATGAACGACTTCTGTTGAGGTTCATAAACCCTTCCAAAGGTGATGAAATAACTTCCAATGCACTGTAGGTAGTTGTGTCACTGTACCATCTCTGCTCATCACTAAAATTTACATCCCACCCTTCTTTGATGGACATTTGTTTTGATCAAAAAAACATCAATTAAAAATAAATAAAGATGAAAAAAAGAGTTTTCCGCTATGTAAAACATATAGTTGTCACCTTCGTCATTCTTGCTAGTATTGTTGTTCCAATTGGGCTTTACCACGGAGCAAGAGCCAGCTATGGGCATAATCCTTTGCGTTTGGTATTTGATGGTGAGGGACCGTATGTTTTCTATAAAAATGATAGTACGTTAAGCGTCAATTATATAAAAGGTAATAAAGACGAGGGTTTCTATTTGACTAAGATGGAGTACACCACTTCTGAACCAATTCCTGCTCATTGCTTTTTCCCTTTAGATTCTACCCATTTTGACTTTGCTATTCATACCAGCTTTGAAATACCTCAAGCTGTTTATACTGACAACAACAAAGTATTAGCCATCTCTGACATTGAAAGTGGGTATAAAACATTCCGAGATTTTCTGATTGGAAATAAGGTGATAGATCAAAAGCTAAATTGGATATTTGGGAAAGGGCATTTAGTGTTGGTTGGCGATTTTGTCGATAGAGGTTTTTCAACTACACAAGTGCTTTGGTTTATTTATAAATTGGAGCAAGAAGCTAAGTCACATGGGGGGATGGTGCATTTCATTATTGGCAACCATGAACTGAAAAACATGTATGGCGATTATCAAGCTTCGGCACTTAAATACACTTTTGTGGCAGGTATGTTGGGGAAGGCGCAAGCGAATTTGTATGATTCAGCTTCGGTGTTAGGGAATTGGTTGGCAAGCAAAAATGTGATTGAACGTATCAATGGGAACCTATTTATGCATGGAGGTTTGCATCCAGGTGTTGCCAATCTCGACATGTCTCTAGAGGAGGTCAATAATTTCTTGAGAAGTAGTTATTATACATCCCCTTACCCGAAGCCTGACAAAAGCGAGACAGAAATATTATTATCGTCAAAAACGGGGATTTGCTGGTACCGAGGCTATTTCAAAGATGGCTTGACACAGGAAGAAGTGGAGAAACCTTTGGAGAAGTTCGGCGCAAAGGCTGTAATAGTTGGACATACGCTCCAGTCAAAAGTAAAGAGTCATTATGAGGGAAAAGTAATTGGGATTGATGTGAAGCATTCCAAAGATTACCACAAAGAATGGCCAAGCCAAAAGTCTGAAGGTTTGCTCATAGAAAATGGTTTGTATTATCGAGTTTTTGATGATGGGGGGAAAGAAGAGTTATAAACCTTTCCTTGGTTAAACAAGCCAAAATGACCTACAAGCCCTTCTTAGTGAAAACAAGAAAGGTTTGTAGGTTATAAAAAAGGTGGGTTTCAAGAAATCATCACCTTACTCCTCCCACAAAACAGCATTGATTTTCTTTAGTTTGGCGGGTTCGATTTTTATGACTTTCCTATCATAGGTCATCAAGCCATTTATTTCCACTTCTACATCGGTAGTTTGGGTGTAAATAGCCCCAGAAAGTCCTTTGCTAATTAGTCTTTTTAGTTCTAGTACATATTCTGCGTAGCGTTCGGTGAGTGCTTCGGCACTTTTGAAACTGCGGTAGCCCCAGTTGTCTTTTTCCTGCCAAAGGTGACCTGTTACAGGCAAGCCGAGTCCGCCGTATTCCCCCATAACTATGGCTTGGTCTTTTCCAAAAATATCGGCTCGAGGCATTAGCGGGTCAGGGTAATTGTGCTTGTCCATAATGTCGCCTACCAAAAAATAATTGCCGCCACTGGCACTGTTTACCAGCCTGCTAGGGTCAAGCTTCTTGGTCCATTCGGTAATTTCCACGGTTTTGAACTGTCCCCATGCTTCGTTGAACGGCACCCAAACGACAATGCTAGGGAAGAAGCCAAAATCGCTTATAATTTCTTTCCACTCAGTGCGATAAATTTCTTCCGATTCGGGTGAACGTTCCTTGTCCCTTCCTTCAAATGAAGGATTGCCTAGCCACCTCGGGGATTCGCCTCCGTTGGGCATATCTTGCCAAACAAGCATCCCCATCTTATCGCAGTGGTAGTACCAGCGGGCAGGCTCTACTTTTACATGCTTCCTTATCATGTTGAAACCCATTTCCTTGGTTTTTGCGATGTCGAACTTAAGTGCTTCATCGGTAGGGGCGGTGTAGAGGCCGTCGGGCCACCAGCCCTGGTCCAGTGTTCCGAACTGGAAGAGGAATTCGTTGTTGAACATCAGTCGTTGCACGCCATCCTTGTCCGCAGCCATCGAGATTTTGCGCATACCAAAGTAGCTTTTTACCACATCTTTCACCTTCCCTTTTTGCAGTAGGGAAACTTCCAAATCGTACAAAAAAGGGGTATCAGGTGACCAAAGCTTCATGTCTTCCAAAGTCAATATTGCTTCTTTTCCTGCGTCTACTTCCGCCTCCGCAACCACTTGCCTTTCATTTATGGTTTTAATCTTTACTTTGTCACCGTCTTGAGCATTCTCCACCACTGCGTTGATGGTTATGGTTTTCTCATCTATATTAGGCAGGGTGTTTACGGATGAAATGTACGTGCTGGGAACGACCTCTAACCAAACAGTTTGCCAAATTCCTGTAACCGAAGTGTACCAAATACCTTTCGGATTGTTTACCTGCTTGCCTCTTGGGTTGGCGCCATCGTCGGTCGGATCCCATACTTTCAATACGAGGTCCTGCTTTTTACCACCAATAAGTTTATCAGTTATATCAAAACTAAACGGGGCGTATCCACCTCGGTGCTTACCGAGAGAAAGCCCATTTACATAAACTTCAACTTCCCAGTCAACCGCACCAAAATGCAGTAGCAAGCGTTCTTTTTTCTTTTTTTTAGGAACCTTAATACTGGTTTTGTACCAAAGGTTGTTTCCTTTCCCTACCGTTTTCCCTACACCCGAAAGAGCAGATTCAATAGGGTAGGGAACTAAGATTTTTCCATCGAAATTATCGGGTTCAAACCCTCCAACAGGAACTACAGCATAGTTCCACAGACCGTTGAGATTTGTCCAGTTTTCACGGGTCATTTGTGGGCGGGGATAAACGTTGAGTGGCATCTCAGAATTTAGCTTCCCAGCCCATTCACTCATGATTTTTCCTTCTACTGGTTTCCATTCCGTTTGGGCCAATAGGAGTTGGTGGAGGCTAAGAGCTAAAAGAAGAAGTAAAAAGGGTTTGTAGGGTTTTGTGACGCTCATGTTAAGGTTTTTGAGGTGAGAGAAAGGGAGTTGGTAAAAACAAGCGGGTGAAAAGGTAAGATAGAAAAGAAATCTCTTCTTTAAAAAGGACGGAGGGGATAGATAAAGAAGAAGTATAAAAAATGTTTGTTTAGATGTACAGGTCCCGTGTAGAAATATCATGATTTCCACACGGGGTCAGCTATTATAAATACTGGGCTTCTTGGTATTCCGATACTTATTTATTTACAGGCTTTGGCTTGGCTTACTATACTGAGCATTTCCCTGTCTATAAGGTTTCTCAAGAGTTTTTCATCTCCTTTGTTGAGCTGCCTTACTCTTTTCACTTTTGAGCAATATGCTTCGCAATTTGAGTTTTCGATATTAAGAAGGATGGAGCCTTTGGCTTGTGGCACGTAAACCGAAACCAAATCTTCGTCAAAAATCACTTTTACTTTTTTTAGGTCTTCTTCAGAAGTATGGGCTGTTGCCTGCATATACCTGTCATTTAGTACTTTGATGTTTATTTGACAGTTTGAGCTAGGAGTGTTTTGGCTAAATGCAGTGTAAGAAATAAGTATACTAATTGTCAGGAGAAATATTTTTTTCATGTTATTTCAATTAAAAGTTGAGATACAATTGTGTTGTGTGATTCGACTAGCTAACCGAAGCTTTTTTTGAATGGTTCATAAAATTGGAGTGCTTTTTAATTCATTAACACATCGATTGAAGCTAAATTGTTTGAGCTTTAATATAAGCATGGTTTTATAATTTCTTCACGAGGTTAAATAGGTGTGTTTTTTATGGTTAAAATTTAAGAGTAAATTAATTCAATCCAATATTTAAAACGTTTTACTAAGTTTGGTATACTTGATAAGTACAATTTATATTGTTTTGGTAATAAAAAAACACCCCTGTTTATTTAAGATAAAACACCCCTTTATTTTTTATGAAAGTTTGAAAAAACCGCATTTGGTTCTATTTAATTCAAAAAAAGGTTTGTTTAAAAATATAGTAGTTATACTTAAAAAGTACAATTATAGTCTGTGTGTGGCTTATGAACTTATTGTGAAAACCTTTGCACAGAATTACTGCCGTAATTATTAGCATTAGTTGTATAGAAAGCCATATCTTCAATTCATCGAATTAGTACCTGTCGACAATTTTACTAACTAGATCATCAGTTTTGTTCAGTGGGATTTTTATCAAATCTCAAGGGTGTTTGAATGGGATGGTCGTCCCATATTTTAAGAATAAAGTCATTAGTAAATCAGAAAGAAAAATGAAAAGACTATACCATTTTCTATTGGTGTTCTTCTTCCTATTGCCAGCTTCGGCTTTTGCCCAGGGCGGTATAGTAAAAGGAAAGATTATTTCATCAGACAATAGTGAGCCTCTCCCAGGGGCGGCTATAATTATAAAAGGTACTAGCAAAGGTGCTACTACCGATATAGACGGCAATTTCTCGCTAGAAGCTTCTTCATCAGATGTATTAGTTATTAGTTACATAGGTTATGAAACCCAAGAGATTCCTGTTGGTAGTCAAACTATGTTGAATATTACTTTACAACTTGATATTCAGGCATTAGAAGAGGTAGTGGTAATTGGTTATGGCACACAGAAGAAAAAGGAGCTGACCGGTGCCGTTGCCAATTTGAAAGGCGAGGAAATGCAAAAATATGCTTCTGCAGCCTTTGTGGATGCGCTCCAAGGACAGATGGCTGGTGTGAACGTACAGGCTAGCTCTGGACAGCCAGGTGCTGAGGCTAATATCCAAATTAGGGGATTGGGCTCGCTTTCTGCTGGTGGCTCAAGCCCACTTTATGTAGTAGATGGCGTGCCACTAGACGGTATGCCTAACTTGAGTTCTAATGAAATTGAATCGGTAGATGTATTGAAAGATGCTGCTTCTGCTTCAATTTATGGTACAAGAGCTTCTAACGGTGTGATCTTGATCACTACCAAACAAGGTAAGGCAGGTACTATGAAAGTGAATATGAATGCTTATTATGGTGTTCAGAATATTACTTCTTCATTGCCTCTGGCCAATACTACCGATGCTCTTTTTATTACTTATCTAGAGCAGATTTCAAAAGGGGAGACAAATACTTGGAATCCACTAGATCAAAACCCTAATGGCCTGTACTATGATACTGATTGGGTAGGAGATCTTACTGTGGACAATGCTCCAATCCAAAACTACAACCTTGGTGTTTCGGGTGGTAAAGATGATTTGACGTATAACGTAACTGCCGATTATTTCAACCAAGCTGGTTCGGTAGTGAACTCTAAGTTTGATAGGTTAAGCTTAAGGGGTAATACAAGGTTCAAAAAGAATAGGTTCTCCATGAATACAAACATGGGTATCACTATTACAGATAAAGACAATGCGCCTTGGGGTATTTATGAAACAGCTATTAAGCTCCCTCCTTACCAACAAGGTCTAGGTGATAGCGATGTGCTTGAAATAGAAGGGTCTAACCCAGATAACCTAGGTAATATGGAGCGTAAGCTGCGTAGTACTAACAACGAAAAAGGTAACGGTTTCAATGGTAATATTGATTTGAAATACGAGCCTATTGAAGGTTTGACTGTAATGGGTAGGGTAGGAGGAAGTATTTCTAACACTTTCATAAAGCAGCACGATCCGCAGTTCTTGCTAGTAGATTTGAATGGAGACCCTTTGAATGGGGGAACTGAGTTTGCAACATTAAAAAATAGGCAAACATATTTTCAGAAGTGGATTGCAGAAGCAACTGCTACATACAAAAAGAAGTTTGGCAACCACACTATAACAGCTTTGGTTGGTACTTCTAGAGAAGAATCCCAGTACAATTGGTTCGAAGCTTCTAAAAATAAGTTTTTGAGTAACGATATTCAAGTATTGGGTGGTGGTGCCGAAGTGAAAAGTGCAGATGGTAACAATTCAACCACTACTATTACAGGTTTGTTTGGTAGGTTGATGTACAACTACCGTTCAAAATACCTAATCAACTTGGTCTACAGGCATGATGGTTCTTCAAGGTTTGGTTCAAATAACCGCTATGCTGATTTCCCTTCTGTATCGGTAGGGTGGGTTGTTTCTGAGGAATCTTTCTTCCAAAACTCGCTTAGCAGCTACATTGACATGTTCAAAATCAGAGCAAGTTACGGTACTGCGGGCAACCAGAGGATTGGCGATTACAGGTACGATGTGTTTGTTGAAAACAATATTGACTACGTCTTGGGGTATTCAGACCAAACAGTTTATAATGGTGCTATCCAGACCAACTACGGTAACCCTGATTTGAAGTGGGAGACTACTATTCAGCGTAACATTGGTACTGATATTAATTTCTTTGGTGGAAAAATGGAGTTCGTGTTTGATTACTATCACACCAACAAAGAAAATATGTTGTTGAATGTTGTATTTGCCCCTTCGGCAGGTAACGGTGGTCAGAATGTTCCTTTCAATGTTGGCAATATGTACAACAAAGGTATGGAACTTTCATTGGGATACCGTAAGAGCACAGGCGATTTCAACTTTAATATTTCTGGTGTATTCACAAGAAATAGAAACCAAGTTACCAAGCTTTCTAACCCAGACGACCAAATTACAGGTGGTGTTCCTCTGATAGAAAGAGGTGGTAAATCAGAGCCTACTACGTTCGTAAAAGAAGGTTACCCTGCCGGGTCTTTCTTCTTAGTACCTACCGATGGTGTTATTAGTAATGAAGAAGAACTTGCCGAATACCAAACTATCGTATCGGATGCACGGATTGGCGACATGAAATACATCGATGTAAACGGAGATAGTTCTCTTACCGATGACGATAGGGTGTACATGGGGAGTGGACAGCCTGATTGGGAAGCTGGTCTGAATTTAGGTGCTAGCTACAAAAACTTTGACTTATCGATACAGCTATACGGAACATATGGAAGTAAAATCTATAACGGACCTAAGCTTTGGGCTTATTCTACAAAAAGACACCAAGACTTAGTGTATGCTTGGAGTCCTAACAACCCTACCTCTACCATACCAACTCCAAGGTCAGTTATCGAACATAATAACACAAGGTCTTTGAGTGACTATTTCCTAGAAGATGGTTCGTACCTAAGGGTTAGAAATATTCAAGTAGGGTATGCATTGCCTACCGATATGTTGAACAAAGCTGGTATCAACAGACTAAGGGTTTATTTAAGTGCTCAGAACCCATTCACCATCACAGGCTACGAGGGCTTCGATCCTGAAGTGGGTAACGATGGTTTATTCTTAAGAGGTGTTGATAGGGCTAATTACCCTGTTTCGGCACAATACAGACTTGGTGTACAGCTAGATTTCTAGTCTTTTCCGAGCAAAAATATAAACTCGGCACCAGCAGCTAACTTGCTTGATGCTGATAAATTCAAATTTCAAATTAATAGAAAGATGAAAATGAATTCTAAATATATCTTGTTTTTACTGGTGTCGCTGCTGTTGGGTAGTACAGCATGTAACGACTCCGAATTTTTGACAGAAAATAATCCAAATGATTTTACAGCGGCAGCTTTTTGGAAAACAAAAGAGCACGCTGTAGCAGGGGTCATGTCTGCTTATGGGGCATTGCAATTTGGTAATGTAATGGGCGGAAATGCTTCTACAAGTTTGATGGTAATGACCGACATGGTAAAGCCAAACCCTTGGAACAGTGGTGCAAAAGCACTTAATGACTTTTCTTTCAACGAGAGCTCAGGGTTTGTAAGAGATGCATGGAAAGATTTGTATGTAGGTGTATTCAGAGCGAACCAAGTGTTGGCTAATGTGCCTGACATAGCAATGGAAGAAGTTGATAAAGAACAAATTCTTGGAGAAGCATATTTCTTGAGAGGGTTATTTAACTTCTGGTTGGCTACTATGTACAACGATGGTGAGATTGTGCTGCATACTGAAGTGCCTTCTATTGACAATGTAGAAAAGGGCTTGTCTTCCAGAGAAGATGTGTATGCTGCTATCATTTCAGATTTTGAAAATGCAAAGGCTATGCTTCCTGAGAAATGGCCGGCTGAGCAAACTGGCAGAGCTACTTGGGGTGCAGCCACAGCTCTTTTAGGCAAAGTTCATCTCTATGAAGAAAACTGGGCACAAGCTGCAGCTAACTTTAAAGAAGTGATAGATAGGCCTGATCTTTACCAACTTACTGATGATATCAGCGATAACTTTAGCCTAGAAGGTGAGTTTAACTCAGAATCAATATTTGAAGTTGCATTTTCAGACGCAGCCAAGCCTGGTGCTTCAGGTTACACTGTTGACGGACCTAATGGCTCAGAATCTACTACCAGGCCTCGTATAATTGCTCCAGGGTTTGGTGGCGGATGGAGGGTTCAGGTTCCTACACTTTGGGCTATCCAATTGTACAAAGACGACCCTATCGACCCAGCCGACCCTCGTAACGTAGGGAGAACATATTCTCTGAGAGCTGTTGCTTCAGTTACTTTCAAGGGGGATGACTTGACGTATTACACAAAAGAAAATGCTGAAATCAACTGGGAATCAAGCAACCTTCAAACAGAAGGTTACATAAGAAAATTCCAAAACTGGGAGTGGGAAAGTGAAGATAAAACCCTTACAAGGTCAGGTATTAACGAAAGGATAATCAGGCTTGCCGATGTTTATTTGATGTATGCTGAGGCGGTATTGGAAAAAGATGGTGATGTTGCTACAGCTATTGATTATATCAATATGGTGAGAAAAAGATCCGCAGTTCTTCCATTGGAAGCAAGTGATTTTAACAAAGAAAGCCTAATGACTCATTTGATCAAAGTAGAAAGAGCGCTTGAGTTGGCTTTTGAAGGTCACAACATCAGATTTAATGATATTAGAAGAAAGGGAATTGGTAAAGCATTGTTCACAGAAATCTCACAAATCGATTTTGATTTGAATGGGGCGGTTGTAAAAGACTTTGAGCTTGCTGCTCAAAACTACGGCCCTGAAAAAGAGTACTTCCCAATTCCTAATTCAGAAGTTTTAGCTAACGAAAACCTACAAGGTAACGGTGGCGAATAATTTTAACCAATGAAAATGATGAAAAAGATAATATATAAACTTTTGATCGCATCACTTGGAGCTTTATTATTCCTGAGTTGTGGCGAAGATGAATACATTGCACCAACACAATTTGCCCACCCGGCAATTACGTCAACACCTACCAAGGTGAACCTTAATGGAAGCGTCTCTTTTGCAGATCTTGGCCAAGGAGTGCTTTCTAGGACTTGGACATTCCCAGAGGGAGTAGCAGATATTATAGATTCGGACGACGATATGTTGTCAACCAACAAAATCGTGCACGTCGAATTCATCAAGCCAGGTGAGTATGAAATCAATTATAAAGCTGATTTTGTAGTGGACTCAGTGGCTTTGGATACGATGATTTTGGTTACGGTATTGGATACGATTACTGCTAAGTTTACGCACAATCACTCTGATCTTTCTAAAGTAGAAGCTGGTTCTAAAATTCAGTTTACCAATGCAAGTACTGGAGATCCTGATACCTACGAGTGGATAATTGAAGGTGGAGATCCTGAGGTGTCGGCAGATGAAAACCCATTGATTACATTCAAAAAATTGGGTACGTTCGATGTGACTTTTATTGCATCTCGCGATAAGCCTTATGGAAGGGACACAGTGACGATGAAAGATTACATTACCGTAATTCCATCTTCTGAGCCTGTAACATTGAAAGGGATAAGTGTTACCAGAGAAGACTTGATAAAAGTTCAGTATAGCAGGGAGCTTCAGCCTGTGGTAGGAGAAGAAGCTAGCTTTAGCATTAGCTTGGCGGGAAGCCCAGCAACAGTAAGCAGTGTGAAATTAAGCTCTACAGATGCTTCAATCGTGGAAATTGAGCTTGCAGAAGAGATTTACAACACCGATGAATTGTTGGTTACTTATACGCCAGGTGGGCTTATTTCTACAGATTTTGTAAAAGCAAATGCATTTACAGATGTTCAACCTGAAATGTGGATGCCAAATTATTTCGAAACGTCTGGTGTTGATGTCGGTTTTGAAAATGGTGGTGCGAACTGGAAATTGCCACCTTGGTATGATGGAGGTTCAGGGACACTTGATGTAGATGCGGGAGCGGCTAACACTGGAAGTTTCGGCGCAAAGTTAACCCTTGATGCTGAAAGTAAATTAGGGGGATGGGAGTCAGAGCCTATAATATCTATTGAAGCTGGGATGACCTATAAAATCAGCTATATGATTAAGGTTGTATCAAGAGGAGGAATACAAGAAGTCAATATTAGGCTATTGGTTCCTGATCCTTGGAGTCAAGTAGCTCGAATTTGGCATGGTGATGGAAGTCTTAATGATACTGAGTGGAGAAAAGTGGAGAATATAGTTACAATACCTGCCGATGATGCCAGAGACCTGACAACATTAAAAATCGCTTTCCAAACTGGTGCAACGGCAGCTGGAGAGTCTGCTGAAATTTACATCGATGATGTTAGCTTCGTTCCTTGGGAAGTTAGATAACTTAAAATACTAGCTTAAATTAAGCTATTTTCTTTTTTTCATTTTATTTGTTTTAGGCTTCAGAAAGCGATCGAATACTACCCCACTTTGGGGCAGTGAGATCGCTTTTTGAGTTTGAGGCGATTGCTTTACCAGTCCGATATTAACTCATGAAAAAAACAATCTTCCTCTGGTTTCTTTTACTAACAGGAAACCTATTTGCACAATCAAACCTGATTCCCGACGCCAGCTTTGAGGTTGGCTACTCAGGAGGAACAAATAACGCTTATTACTATCACGAAAATAAAACGCTTTGGCGTGCTTGGCCTTTTATAGCTTTTGAGTCTACCTCCGAGTATGTTAATAGCGGTTCAAAATCTTTGAAAATAGGTTATGGAAATTACGGCAGCGTAAATTTCCAACCCACCTTCCGTTTAGAAAAATTTCCTCCTTTAGAGGATGCTACCTACATTTTTTCCTTCTACTACAAAACCGATGTAGACCGTTCGGCTGATTCGTTCACCATCAAATTTAGTGAAGGAGCTGAGCTGACTGGAAATATCAATTTCAAAACTACCATTGTGCCAATTGTAACTACTGCAAAAGACGGTTTTGTAAAAGTTGAAATTGAGTTTGAGACAGGCAAAGCTATGGCTGGGTTTATCCCGTTCATCGAAGTTCCTTTTATTGCCGAAGGAACATTTATGTATGTGGACGATTTTAGTTTGCTCAAAAAAGTGACCGATCCAAAGGCTTGGGAACCAACCCCAGCTACAGGAGCTACTGGAGTTGCCGCTGCTTCAACAACATTGAATTGGCAAAACGGGTTGGGTGCTGTGAAGCACAACGTTTACTTTGGCGAAGATAAGGGGAATTTGCAGCTTGTCGCAGATGGAATTACTTCCAACTTTCACGCACTGCCAAAGCTGGAAAACGAAAAAGAATATTTTTGGAGAGTTGATGAAGTAGATGCAGGCGAAGTAGTGACCACAGGTAATGTTTGGAGCTTCACCACCAAGACATATTACGATGAGCAAATGGAAATCATCAAAACACAAAGGGTAGTGTCCGATGATGTGGTCACGTGGAAACAGTTTGGTCCTGGTAATTCAGGCTTTGTGAATTTCTTGCGCTATCATCCTTTGTTGCCCGATTTCTGTCTGACCTCTCCAGATATGGGGAACACCTACCAAACAGAAGACAACGGCAAGTCGTGGAACACGGTAAAAGACGTAGATAGCATGTCGGATTTTTTCAGAATATACGATATGTATTATTCTTCTAAAACGGCAAAGTTTGCCATCGCCATAGAAAGCTCTCGTCTATATGTAAGTAACGATACAGCTAGGAACTGGCAGTTGGTACACAGTTGCCCTTGGTACGATACGCACAATGGAAGAACCGATGATTCCCGCTCTTGGTATAGAAAGGTTTCGGCGGTAACAATCGATCCTGCCGATGACAATACATGGTATGTAGGCGCTGGTAACTTTTGCCGTGGCCAGCAGCAGCTCTGGAGCTCAATAAAAGATGCTAATCAAGCCAAGCCTCGAGGCAATGACTCGGATTATATGGGCACTATTTGGAAGACTACCGATGCGGGGAAAACGTGGATTGCTCTTACCAATGGGCTAGATGCAAAAGCCCAATTTTCTAGAATAATTGTTCATCCTGAAAATAGTAATTTGATTTTTGCAGGTGCTCAAAACGGCTTGTTCTGCTCAACGGATGGAGGAGCAACTTGGTCGGATATTGGAGAGGGAAAATTGGATAACAATACCATCATGGATATGGATTTTTATTACAATTCTACAAGCAAAAAGTTTATCCTTTATGTGGCAGATCAGGTTCGGTATCACCCAGATGGGCAAACAACCAAAAGTGATGGAGGAATTTTCGGGTCTGAAGATAACGGGGACACTTGGGCAAACATAAATGGAAACCTTGGGCTAGATATTAATAAGTTGACTGGAGGAGTTCCCGATAACTACTACCAATACATAGCCAAGTGGTTTGGAATAAGTACTGCGGAAGCCAAATCTCAATATCCAACAAAGCCAACGGCAGCGTTGCAGTATTTCAATTCATTGAATGTAGATCAAAGTGAAGAAAATACGCTTTATGTAGGGTTTTACGATGCCCAAATCCAAAAATCGATCACGCCGGGGCGTTTGTGGAAAACGACAGATGGTGGAACCAAATGGATAAATACTGCCCGTGATTTTGCCCCAGCATGGGAAGCCGACAAGGCGTATTGGGAGGAGAGAGGAAACCCATATTCCGACAATATGGAGCTAGGTCACGCTCCTTTCAACCAGCAATGGGGAAGCAACTATCCGTTAAGGTCTTTACGGTACGCAGCAGTAAATTCGAGAGGTAATGTGATGGTCTTGCACGCACACAATACCTTGCTCAGTACCGACGGAGGTGAAAACTTTAAACAAGTAGATGAAGAATATACGAGCAATGGCAACATTATGGGGAATGGAAATAGCAACTTGCCAGGGCAATGCTTGTTCTTAGACAGGCGATTAGGCGAAGGAGTTGGCTATTTTGGTTCGGGAGAGCACCACTTGTGGAAATCAACCAATGATGGCACAAATGGAAGGCAAGCAGTCAAATATCTAGATGGTTCGCAGGAAAGTGTATTTGCCGTAGCCACCCACCCTTGGGATGAAAACACGGTTTATACCACTTCAATGCGCCAAAAGCATTTGGATAGGATATATAAATCGACCGATGGGGGCAAAACTTTCGTCGATTGGGGAAAAGCAACCGAGGCTTCCGAATGGATGCGTACTAACCACATCCGAATCGACCCTATCAACCCTGATTATATGTACTTTGGAGTTACCGAAGTAGCCGGCTCGGGTGGAGGAAGTGGAACGGATGGACCCGACAAAGACAAAGAGGGCGGTTTCCATAAATCGGTAAATGTTGGGAAAAGCTTCGATCCGAGCAACAGCGGCATGCCTGCAAAAGTTTGGGTAAGGGATATTGAGTTTGACCCACGTGACACCACAATGGCTTCTCTTTTTGTAGCAGCTCCGTGGAATCAAGAAACGCAGACGAATGGGGGATTATTCCACTCAACCGATAGAGGAGAAAATTGGGCTGAAATTCAGGTTTCGAATAAAATAGAAGGGGTGAATAATATCCAGTTTGACCATACGGGAAGGCTTTATGCAACAGCGGGTAGGAGGGCAGCCGCACTAAATGCAGGAGGCTTATTCTACAGTGATGATTTTGGGCAAACATGGACGCAGATTTTTGATGCTCCTTTCGTAGATAACTTTGCAGTTTCTCCCTTCGATCATAATGTTCTAATATTCTCGATGAGTAGGCTCACCAAAAACCCAGGCGTTTTTATAAGCTTGGATAGGGGGAAAACTTGGAGTAAAATCAATCAGCGAATCGGCCAGCCTGATGTAATCACCCAAGTAGAGTTTGATTTGCACGATCCTACTGTAATTTGGCTTTCCGTAATGGGAAGTGGCTTTTACAAAGGAAGTTTCCCCGAAGGGGCAGATAGAAGAAAAATAAAGGTAACACCAGAAACTTCAGAATTGGAAGAGAGGAGAACGTTGCAGCTTGAGGTGGATACGCCAAGCTTGGGTGGAACTTTGAAATACAAATCGGCAAATCCAAGTGTGGCAACAGTTTCGGAAAGCGGCTTGGTGACTGGTGTGAAAAAAGGAGCAGTAAAAATATGGGTAACTTCCGAAGATGGAAGGTTCTCCGATTTTGTTTATCTCGTAGTAAAAGAAGGTACTACAGACCCAATTCCTACCGGTATTGAAGATGGGCTAGAGGACAAGACCTTCTTGTTCCCAAACCCAGTTGGGGAGGGTCAGATACTGAAGGTAGAAACGGAAGGGTTGGTAAAAGCTATCAGCATTTTTGACCTTAATGGAAGTTTGCTTAAAAAGGTGAAAATCAACAATCAACCATCTGCCGAAATAGATACAAAAGGACTTGTTGGAGGAGTTTACATCATTCACTTCCAGACTGATAAATCCTTTTTTGTGAAGAAGTTTATGATCTTATGAAGTTGTCTAAAGTATAAGGGGCTTCGTAACCGAAAGATTTTAACTTTAGACAACTTCGATATACCTAATTACTCTACCCAATGGCTTTTCCAAAAGTAGTATTGATCTGTTGGGTAGAGTATTATGAGTTGCCCTTCGTGGATTATTACTAATCCTCTTGTGAAACTTTGGTATCTCCATATTTTTGATACTGTTTTGGACTTTTTCCAAACTTCTCTTTAAAACATTTTCTGAAATATTTGGGGTCCATAAACCCAACCTCGTACATGACTTCTGATACGGAGTGGATATTTTTTTTCAGTAATTGTGCTGCCCGTTTCAATCGGATATTTCTGATGAACGAATTGGTGGTATCACCGACCAAAACCTTCAGTTTCTTGTTCAGCTGCTCTTGCGAAAGCCCGCATTCTTGTGCTACCATTGCTACAGAGAGGTCTTTGACAGAAATGTTGTCTTCAACAAACTCTAGTATGCGATTTAGGAACTTTTCGTCAATTTTAGTGAGACCAGCTTCTGAAGGTGTAAGCTCTATAGAGTTTTGGAATTTTTGAATAATCTTAGTTCTGGACTCGATAAGTGCCCCCAACCTTGTTTCCAGTTCTTTGATGCTGAATGGCTTGGTGATGTAAGCGTCAGCCCCTAATGAGTAGCCTTTTAGTTTGCTTTCGGAGTTGTCTTTTGCAGTTAAAAGAATGACCGGTATATGGTTTATACGCTCATCTGACTTTAATTTCTCGCAAAACTCATACCCGTCCATACCCGGCATCATCACATCACTTATTACAAGGTCAATGTTGTTTTCAAGGCAAATACCTATGGCTTCACTCCCTTCCTGAGCTTTGAATATATTGTATGCTTCTTTGAAAGTCTCTTCAAGAAATAATAAGATTTCGATATTATCTTCAACAAGTAAGAGTGTGTGGTTTTTAGACGCCAGAGACTTGTTTGCACTCTTAGGTTCAATTATTTCAGGTGATTTCGGTCTGGTGTAATTTACCTGCTCAATATTGAAATCACCTCTAGTTTCTGTTGCCTCTTCAGGGCTATATGCGTTCTTATCCGTTGGTAAAGCCACTTTGAATACAGTGATGTTTTCTTCTTCGGTTTTGAAAGTTATGCTTCCATGATGCATCTCAATCAAGTCTTTTACATAAGAAAGTCCAATCCCTGCGCTTTGTTCCCCTTCTATTCTGGCGTATGCAAACCGTTCAAAAATATGCTCTTGAACATCCTTTGGAATACCTGGCCCATTATTTTTTACTAAAATCTCTATTTGCTCATTGTTTTTTGTTAATGCCAATTCTATTTCCCCATAGTTTGGGGTGAATTTAAATGCATTGGATAGAAGGTTAAAAACGACTCTTTCAATGATCTCTGGGTCAAACCAAGCAAGTAATTGATGATCACAGGTTACTTTAAACTCGATATTTTTTTGATTGGCCAATACATAGAAATTTTGACCTAGCACGGTAATGTAATTGCCAAGATCATTGTATGACACACAAAGTTTCATCTTACCTTGCTCCAATTTCCTAAAGGTCAAAAGTTGATTTATGAGGTTGAGCAGGGTTTTTGAATTACGAATGATAGGTTGGTAATACTTCTGGCGTTCTGCTTCGCTAAGTGTGGAAGAGTGGTTTTTTAGTCTTTCCATTAAACCAATGATCAAAGTCAAAGGAGTCCGGAATTCATGAGACACATTGGTAAAAAAGCGAAGCTTGAATTGATTTAACTCTTCGAGTTTTTTCTTTTCCATATGCTCAAGTTTGTATTCATTTTTCCTAGTGTTGGTTATGATTGTGTATTTTCTGAAAATCCACAATGCACTTATAAAAGCAATAGCATATATTACTATTGCCAAGGTTGAACCCCACCAAGGGGGGGCTATTACTATTGATATACTAAGTTCTTTGGTGCTCCAATATCCATCTTGGTTAGTCCCTTTCACCCTAAGGTTGTATTTGCCGGGCAAAAGGTTCGTGTATTTTGCAATTCTGTTGTCAGCCGAAGTATAAATCCAATCATTATCAAAGCCTTCCAATTTGTAGGCATATTTATTTTGGATGGGAGAAACAAAGTGAAGGGTGGAAAAGCTAATAGAAAAGCTATTTTCACTATAGCTGAGATCAATTTCTTCAACTGAATTGAGGTCTGCTTTCAGCACCACCCTGCCATTTAGCGTATCTCTTGGTGCAATGACCGTATTTAGGATTTGCAGTTGGTCAAAAACAAGGTCAACTTCAAAAGTATCTTGCACAACTTCATAGGGGAAAAATGTATTAAAACCATTTACGCCACCAAAGAGCAATTGACCATCAGCCCGCTTGCAGGCAGCTATCTCACCAAACTCAACATCTTGCAAGCCATCATCTACGCCAAAATTTTCAAATTCCATTTTGTCTGGTGAAAACCTGGTAAGTCCCATATTGCTTGAGCACCACATGTCTCCGTTATCATCTTCTATGATGGCCTTGATTACATTATTGGGAAGCCCATCTCGTGTTGTGTACGATACAAATTTGTGGTCATTAGGATTTTTTCCATCCAAAAGCTTATTAAGTCCGCCTCCTAATGTACCTATCCACACATCTCCTCTATCAGTCACATAAATTGGGAGTATGTAGTTGTGGCTTATGGTGGACTTGTCGTTTTCGTCGTGAAAAAACTTGATAAATTCGGGGTTTTTATGATTAGCCTGATCTGGAGTCAGTTTATTAACCCCATTGCCTGTCCCAATCCAAATATTACCTTTTTTATCTTGGGCAATGCTTCTTATTATGTTTGAGGAAATCGAGGTAGGGTCACTCTCGTCAAATTTAAAAGAATCTGCTTTAAGAATCTTTCCCTGAGAATCTATCTTATACCTAAAGAGTCCTTCTTCGTACGTGCCCAACCAAATATTCTTGTCTGCATCCACTAATATAGAAAATATTTGAGCGGGGATATTGATGTATCCTTCACCAGAAAAGAACTTACCTTTCTTTACATCACTCGATTTTCCATACTTGAAGGTAGTTGGGTAGCCAGAACCTATCAGTATTAGGTTTTCGCCTGGCGTCTCGTATTCATCAATTGCATATACAAAGTTTTGGAAGTTGTTTCTTCCAGATATGTTTATTCGTTTAAAGCCATTTTCGAAGTTTTTTCCTTTTTGGAGAAAGTTCAGTCCTTCACTACCCATAGTGCCTATCCATATATTTTCTTCTGAGTCTTCAAAAACAGCTCTTACTTTATTGTAAGCGATGCTTCCCTCGTCTTCAGTTCGGGTATAGTGGGTAAAGTTCTTCTTGTTGGGTTTGTAGATATTTACTCCGGCACCATCAGTCCCAATCCATATTAATCCAGATTTATCCTCCAAAATACAGTTGACAATATCGCCGCTTAGGCTAGAAGGGTTTCCTGGTTGATGTCTAAAGTTTTCTACCTGTTTCAGAGTATTGTTTTTAAATTCATATACAATTACCCCTTGGTGTGTGGCACACCAAAGTAGGCTGTCATCTACCGAAAGGATGTTCCGAGGCCTGATGTTGGCTACTTTTAAAAGTTGGGCATTGGCTCTGTTTATCTGTTCAAATGGAAGAAAAAATATTCCGTTGCCAACTATGAATAGCCCTTTGCTATTTTCTTGAATACTAAATACTTGGCGGAGCCCTTGCATTTCATAATGGATAAATTGTTCCTTTCCAGCATTTCGTGTATCATAATACCTGCTAAGCCCATCCTGGCTACCCACCCATATGTTTCCTTTTTCATCTTGATGGAGGGAGGTTATTCTATTATCAATCAACGACCCATAGTTTTTTGGGTCATGCCTAAATACTTCATTGCTTACAGTTTTCAATTCATAGTTAAATGTTATTTTGTTTAGACCACTTTTAGTCCCCGCCCATATGTGCCCTTCATCATCAATAAGCAGTTTGTTTATATGGTTGTCTGTGATGAGGTTTGGGTTGTCGGCGGTATTTCTGAAGTGAAATAGCAAACCCGTTTTTCGCTCATACATTGTTAATCCCTCATCGTCAGAGCCAACCCAAAGGTTTCCAAGAGAATCCTCGGCTATTTGCCTCATAAGGCTGCTGCGAAAAGAGTGTGGGTCAGCGGGATCTTTCCTGAATTTTTTGATAGAGTAGCCATCGTATCGGTTAAGACCGTCGTGAGTCCCTATCCATACATAGCCTTTGCTATCCTGAAAAATAGTGGTTATGTCATTTTGAGATAATCCATTTCGTGTGGTAAGCTGATCGAAGTTGTTATGATAGTCCTGAGCGTTGATGCCTAGGGCAGTCAACATACAGGTGAGAATCAGAAAATAATCCAGCAATTTCACAACAACCTTCTTCATATTTTTTATCATTTTCTTGATACATAAAATTCTATAAAAAGTACTGTTTTTTTGTGAGGTCCAGTCTAGAAATTTTTTGAGAGTCTCTGTTTTAATAGGCTCTTTAAGATAATGAAAAATGAAATAATGACCCCTAAATTAAAAGTTAATATACCCTCTTTTTTGTGTTGCACCCTTTTTTTGAAAGTATAAAATACCTCTTTTTTTTTGAATATGCTATTATTTTAAAATATCAAAATATTACAATATATATAAGTTTTAATATTAAAAAGCGTATTGTTTTTATTTTTAATATTTGATTAGTTCAATTTTTTTTAAATATGTTTTTTTAAAACGTTTGCACAAAATTACTTTTACTGCAGCTAGATTTTGTCGTTAGTAAATTTATACCTTCAACTCATCGAATTAGTATTTGTCGACAATTTTTTACTAACACGATCAGCTTGTTTAGTGGGGTTTTTCACTATAAAATAAAATTATAAGTGAATGATCTCAAGGCGTATTTGAAAGGGTATTTGCCCTTAAGTTTAAATAAAACATTCAAGTAAACTAAAAAGAAAAATGAAAAGACTATACCATTTTCTATTGGTATTCCTTTTCCTATTGCCAACTTCGGCTTTTGCCCAGGGCGGTATAGTAAAAGGAAAAATTGTTTCATCAGACAATAGTGAGCCTCTCCCAGGGGCAGCCGTCATAATAAAAGGGACTAGCAGGGGTGCAACTACCGATATAGACGGCAATTTCGCAGTAGAAGCAGCTTCATCA
This sequence comes from Flammeovirgaceae bacterium SG7u.111, assembly GCA_034044135.1. Classification (NCBI taxonomy): domain Bacteria; kingdom Pseudomonadati; phylum Bacteroidota; class Cytophagia; order Cytophagales; family Flammeovirgaceae; species Flammeovirgaceae bacterium SG7u.111. Next base: position 2,309,149 of record CP139021.1, read on the forward strand.
GATGTATTAGTAATCAGTTATATAGGTTATGAAACCCAGGAAATTCCTGTTGGTAGTCAAACTATGTTGAACATTACTTTGCAACTTGATATTCAGGCCTTGGATGAAGTTGTGGTAATTGGATACGGTACCCAGACAAAGAAAGAGGTAACAGGGGCTGTAGGTAGCGTAAAGTCTGAGGATCTTGTTAAAATGACAACGTCCGACTTGGGTACTGCTCTTCAAGGGCAAATTGCTGGTGTAAACGTTACGTCAAGTAGTGGGGCACCAGGTGCAGAAGCAAATATTTTGATTCGTGGTTTTAGCTCCCTTATGGATGGACAGAACAGTCCTCTTTATGTAGTGGATGGTATTCCGTTCGACAATGACCCTCAGTTAAGTATGGCCGAGATCGAGTCTGTAGATATCCTGAAAGATGCAGCTTCGGCTTCGATCTACGGTACTCGTGGAGCAGGCGGGGTAATTCTTATCACTACGAAGAAAGGAAAGGCAGGTGCCACTAATGTACAGGTGAGTGCAGAATACGGTATTCAGCGAATTCAATCCGAATTCAATAATATGTCAGTGGAAGAATATAATTATATTCATTCGTTGAGAGGAACTATAAATACCGGAAGGGTTCAAGGTGGAGCAGAAGAAGATATTCACCGAAATAAAAGTTATTTCACTAACAATACAGACATTGGAGAAGTGCTTTTACAGGACAATGCTCCTATCCAAAACTACTCAATTGGTCTTTCAGGTGGTAAAGAAGGACTAACTTATAGTTTTAACCTTAACTATTTTGATCAAGGTGGTGTTTTTTACAACTCTGGTTTTAAAAGATTAAACGTGAGGTCTAACAACGTTTATACGAAAGGGAAAGTGAAGATTACTACTGGGTTGATGTTCAGGACGGACGAAAGGCAAGTTCCTTACGGAGGTATGATGAACAGGATTTACGAGTATCGCCCATTCCAACCAGAAATCAGTTTGGACGATGATGCTCTCGGGAACGCTTCTGAAATCAGCTTGGACGATCCTACAGACGACTGGAAGCTAGACGAAGCGAGAAGATTGGCAAATGCTGCTCGATTGTTAAAAACGGATGAAACCAGAAGACAAAACAGCTTTACTGGTAATGTTCAATTTGACTACGAGGTGCTTAAAGGTTTGAAATTGACAACAAGGTTTGGAGGAACGGCTAATAATAGCAAATGGGATAAGATAATCCCTCGCTTTGATATCTTTAATACAGAGGGTGAGTTGATTACCAACCCTAATGCGTATACTTCAAATACTGTTACGGATATTCTCAATACAAAAATTACTTCTGAGTTTTTCGTGACTTATAACAAAAAGATTGGAAAACACAGAATCAGACTTCTTGGACAAACGTCTTTTGAAAGATCTTCAAACGAGCGCTTTCAATTAGAAATGAGAAACAATCTTCATCCAGCAGTAACTGTTCTTGATAACTACGAATTGATTTGGGATGTCGGCTCGGGAGGCCAAGATTATACAAGGGTTTTGTTGGGAAACACAGGACGTTTTCAGTACGATTATGATGGCAAGTATTTGTTGAGTGCTAGTGCTAGGTACGATGGCTCATCTCAGTTTAGCGATGGAAGAAGGTGGGCTTTGTTTCCATCTGTATCAGTAGGATGGTCTGTATCAGATGAGCCTTTTTGGCAAGGGCTGAAACCTTCGTTTAACTCTTTCAAACTAAGGGCTAGTTATGGTTCGACAGGTAATGACAGGTTCAGTACTTACAGTAACCAAACGGTAGTTAGTGCAGGTAACGACTTTGTTTTTGGAAGCAACAATGCTTCGGGTGATGTGAATGGTGCTGGAGTTGAAGAAGTTGCCCTAGGTACTACACAGTTGCAATATGCCAATGTGAACTTAGGTTGGGAGACCAATGTAGAGCAAAACTTTGGAGTTGACATGGGCTTTTTCAACGATAAGCTGACGGTAGCTGTAGATTTATATAAAAACGAGAAAGAAGACTTACTATACCAAGTGGTTAATCCTCCATCTACAGGTGTTTCGGGTGGAAATAGAAACACTATTTTTAACGTAGGTAACATGGAAAACAAAGGGGTTGAGATAGGTGCTAATTACAAGTATTTGGCAGAAAGTGGGTTTAATATGACTATTGGAGCTACTTACACCAACAACACTAACCTCATCACCAAGACTAGTCCTAACAACCCAATTATTTACTTAGACAATAGCTATATCTCAACTGCAGGTACAAGAGAACAAGTTAGTGTGCTTACTGAGGGCTACGAGGCTGCAGCTTTCTTCTTGAGAGATCCTATAGGTATCATTAAAACTGAAGAAGAACTAGAAGCTTACAGACGAATAGACCCAAGTGCACAAATGGGAGAACTTCAATATAGAGACGTTAATGGAGATTCGACCATAGATGCAAACGATAGGGTATATGCTGGAAGTGGAGTTCCTGACTTTGAAGCAGGCTTAAATATTACGATGGGCTATAAAAACTTCGATTTCACTATGCAGTGGTATGGCTCTTGGGGTGCAGAAGTGATGAACGGTAGCAAAGCGTATGCCTATCAGTCGGGTACACACAAGGATATTTATTATTCTTGGACGCAGCATAATACAGAGGCTGATGTTCCTTGGTACGACGGTAATAATACCAGGTCATACAGGGGTGGCTCTGCGTATTTTATGGAGAAAGGAGATTTTATAAGGTTGAGAAACATTGCGCTGGGCTATACAATACCTAAAAAGATTGCCAACAAAGCAGGGATCAGAAATGTGCGGATCTATGTGCAGGCTCAGAACCCGATCACCATTACTGACTACACAGGCTTCGACCCTGAAGTAGGTGGCAATGGCTTGAGCACAAGGGGTATTGACCAGGGAAGGTATCCAATGTCTTCTCAATATAAAGGTGGTCTTCAATTTCAATTTTAATTAAGAATCGAAATGAAAATATTACAGATAAACAATATGAAAATGTTGAGAGCAACCAAACAGTCAATCTCAAGAAGGATACTTCTTCTTATGGTAGCTGCATTTTTCGCTCAATCATGTGTGAATGAATTGGATCAGGTAAACCCAAATGCCTTGACAAATGATAGTTTTTGGCAAAATACGGGTGACCTCAATGCAGGTCTAAATGCCGCCTATGCGGTACTTAGGGATGAAAATATCTTAGCCATCACTTGGGATTACACAAGGACTGATATTGCTGTCCCATTTTCCTACAGATGGAGAAATATTGGTAACCCTATCTATGATCAGACATTTGATTTGACAACAACTCAAGTTCAGAACAAATGGAGAGCTTGTTTCAGAGGTATATTCAGGGCAAACCAGGTGATTGATGCTTATTATAATCTAGAGAATACCTTTACTTCAGAAGCTGCCGAAGAAGCGGGTATCAGAATTTTGGCTCAGGCCAGAACTCTTAGAGGGTACTTTTATTATGTGCTCCACCACTCTTACAATGGAGGTTCTGTGCCATTGTTCGAGTCTGTGCCTAAAGACATAGAGGAGTTTCAAAAGCCAATGTCACCTGCAGCTGATATCTTGAATTTTTATAGAGAAGATCTTCAGTTTGGCCTCGAAAACTTACCTACAACATACAACGATTGGAATTCAGAAGTAGGTGCAGGGAACTTGGGGCGTGTAACTGGAGGGTTTTGTGAGGCTTTGTTGGCAAAGAGTTACATAAACGAGAATGACTTCGAAACTGCCGAAACATTGCTATTGAACGTAATCGAAAACTATAATTATGCATTGGCTGACGATTTGGAAGAGTGCTTTACGGGTATTGCAGAATTTAACTCTGAATCTATCTTTGAAATCAACTTCTCTAGCGATGTAAACCCTCTTGGTAATGACGGGCAAAAGCTATCTCAGAGCGTTACGGACATGCTAAGCGATGCCAATATTATTCAGTTTAGCTCTTGGTTGACCTTGAAATACAGGGCAGAAAGACCTGACCCAATGGATGAGAGAAACTATGTTGATAGAAATATTTACCTAGACAATGGAGATCTTGACAGCGTACAAACTGATGTTCTTAGAATGTACAGCCTTCGTATGCATAACTCAATGTCTTCTGTAGATGACAGGGATTCAAAAATGTATGGCGTAGAAATGGCCGAATATGGAAGAAGCTTAACAGCCCCGCCTCATGCAAAGCAGTATCCTAATTTCATCAAAAAATTCACTAGCTGGAATCTTGACAACGGTGGTGCAAGTGAACCTGAGACCCCAGAAGCAGTAAGGAGAAGTGGGATCAATATCCCTGTTATCCGATTGGCAGAAATCTATCTCTTGTATGCCGAGTGCATGCTCGAAAAAGGAAGCCTATCAGAAGGACTCAGATATATCAACAGAATTAGAAAACGTTCCGGACTTCTACTGCTAGGAAGCGAGTCGGATGCTGGTGCAGAATACGCTGGAGTAGCTACCTATGTAAATGATATAGACTTAGATCCTTCAAATGGCGAACAGGCTGTGAATGTTACCAACCTAATGGAGCACTTGAGGTTTACAGAAAAGCCTTTGGAACTGTCGCTTGAAGATGACCGAACAATTGACCTGAGGAGATGGGGGCAAAGAGAGGGAAGAGATATTTGGAAAGAGCAACTTCAACACCTTGCCTCGTTTGAGTATCAGGCATGGCATTTTAAGAACAACACTATGGGTAAGAACCCTAATCGTTGGGCATGTTTCATTATGCCGGCAGGAGAGCTTCCTAGTTATGAATCCTTTAATAACTCAAGTATACCGCCTTATGCTTTTAGGCAGCCAAAGGCTACTCCAGAGGAGCATTTTGTAGGGCCAAACTTATCTTTGAACAACCCACACTTAGTAGACAACTTATTGGGTTCACAGAACTTTGTAGAGTCGATCCACTCGTACCTGCCTATACCTCAGGACGAGGTAAACTCTAACTTAAACTGGGATCAATAGGCAAGTAAGGTAAACTAAAGAACATACGATTATGAAAAATATAAATAAACATATAAAAATAATTCTAGCATCATTGGCCGCTATCTTGGTCATTGCGGGATGTAACGAGGAAAAGATCGAGCCTAACAAAGAGTTTACGGACTTGGCTCTTAGTTTTTCCACAGGACGATCTACTGCCAGGGAGTCGGCGGTCAATCAGTTCTACTCATTTATGGATATGTCCGCAGGCGGCACATATAGAGAATGGAGGATTCCTCAAGGAGCTTTTTTCTTGAAAGGACCCATCCCAAATAACTTGGAATATCATGATCAGTTCATTGTAAATCCTGGTGATACGATTTCTACTGATAGAACCATACACGTAATGTGGACTGAAGGAGATACTATTACTCCAGTAACATACTATGCAGAGTTTGAGGATTCTACCAGTTTCATTTTCCCATCGTATTGGGATACAGAGATAAATCAGGAAGTGAATGATACCATCAGTACTGTATTTGAAGGAGGCAAGTGGATAGCGGAGTACACGTTTACAATTGACGTTTATGATACAGTGGCAGCTACTCCAAAGATCATGTACATGGATCAGACCGAGATTGACTACGAAAATACCGCTTCTATTGAATTGACTTTTGGTGATACGCTTCTTTTTGAAGACTACAGCGCATTTGTGAACAATAACAATTCAAGGCCTGATAATACCGTATTCCGTTTGCACACCACCGAAGAAAACGAAGATGACAGAACGTATGTTCGGATTTTTGAAGACTTCCGAGATGGTGATTATGAGCGTAGAGTGATGGCTCCTTATGTATTTGAGAAACTTGGGGAATATCAGGTTGAACTGACCGCTACGAGAGATAGAACAGAACAATTGAGGGCTAATAGCGACACTTATAGCACCCCAATGATTATCAAAGTTGTTCCTAAGACTACGCTATTTGAAATTGAAGGCGATGTTGTGGAACTAGACGGTGATGTGATCGAAATTACATTGAACGATAAGTTGGCCAATGTTGCAGATAATTTTGCCACAAACTTTACGGTTGAGATTGATGGTAGTCCTGTAACGGTATCGTCTGTATCGAAAAGCTCTTCAAGTGCCAAAAAGTTGATTGTGACATTGGAAACACCACTTGTTCCTGAAGATGCCGGCAAATCGGTTACAATCTCGTACGACGGAGCAAACGCACTTCTTACTTCACTTGACGAACGTCCGTTGCAAGCGTTTACAGATGTTGCCATAGATGTATATGTTCCGCCTGTTGTAGCTTCATTTACAATGGACATGACTGAGATTGACCAAGGGCAAACAATCACGTTTACAAATACATCTGAAGAAGACCCTGATACGTATATGTGGACATTTGAAGGAGGAACTCCTGCTACTTCAACAGATGAAAATCCTACTGTAACCTACGCAGAGCCTGGTTTATACGACGTAACCCTTGTGGTAACTAGATCTGGCGATGGCAGCACCGACACGATGGTGATGGAAGATGTAATTCTTGTTAAGTCAAACAATTTGATTTTCAATGCTGGTACGGCATCCGATTTTGAAAGTGGGAGTGGCTGGTCCATTATTGAAGGAATAGATGCAGCAAATGTAGCCTATACAACTGCTGCTGGTGCAGGAGAAAGCATTGTTAGCTTGACAGTTCCTATGGGTGGCGATTTGAGTGGCGGTGGAGTACTTAGCTCCAACAAAATCAGCTCAATTCCTGCTGGAGATTATGTTTTCAAAACACGTTTCCGCAGTAACGGTGGTGGCTCAGAAGCTGCAGGAGGGGCACTTGAAATTAGGGCTTATATCCAAGACCATGCTACATTTACTCCAGGCCCTGGAAACGACGCAAATACTGCTCGCCAAATTATGGGTGTATTCAAGTTAGGAGGAATCAGCACAGCTGCAACCACTGATATCTGGAACAGTGCTGTTTTGACCGATTCCGATACTGATGATAACTGGGCTGACAGCGATGAATGGGTTGAAGTTGAGGTGGAGTTTACCGTACCAACCGAGCTGACAGATCATGCAGTGAAATTCCAAGTAAGAGTTGGTGCGGCACACGCCGCTACCGAGGATGCTGTAATTGAGCTCGATTACTTTGAACTTGTTCCAGCTAAGTAACCTAGATAAAGATTTAAATTTTCTTTTTTCATTTTATTTGTTTTAGGCTTCAGAAAGCGATCGAATGCTGCTCCCTCAATAAGGGGCAGCGAGATCGCTTTTTGAGTTTAAAGTGAAGTTTTCATTAGTTCTAGGTGGCAATGTAAAGACTTTTGTATAAGTAGGGGGAGAAAAAAGGCAGGTAAAAAAGGGCGAGCAGTACCTTTTCAAAGTAGTAGACTGTCCAATAGTAATATATGACTGGAGAGGGAATAGTAACTTCTCCGGAAGGTCGTTCATACGCCAATTAGATGGGGAGTGTTTAGGGAAAGCTTTGTGGGTTTTATACCTGTTTCAACTCTTTTTTGTGAAGAAATTTATGGTAAAATCAAGATGGTATTGCATCTTTGAAAGGATCTTTATGAATCTACTTGATAATTCTAGCAGTAGAAAATTTTAGGACTGAAAGTGAAGAGATTAGAAAAAATTAAACCTTCAAAAGGTTATTTTTCTAACTTCTAGCCTTCAGCGTCTAACTTCTTTTAAACTAGGTTTTCTAAGGTGTTAAATAATCTCATAAAGAACCTTTGGAATAATTAAACACACCGATAATAGCACCAAAATTTTTTAACAATATGAAAAAGATATTTTTAGGATTACTTTTTTGTTTGTTGCAAACCGTATTGCTTGCGCAAACCTTTACCGAATGGGAAAATCCGTTGATTACTGAAATCAATAAACTTCCTGCAAGAGCAACTTTTTATTCCTTTGACAACCAAGATGCGGCTCTTAAAAATGACAAAAAGTCCTCGCCTTGGTTCAAAAGCTTGAACGGGAGCTGGAAGTTCAACTGGGTAGCTACGCCAGAAGAAGCCCTCAAAGATTTTTATAAGAACACCTTCAATACGGATTCTTGGGACGATATTGATGTTCCTTCCAACTGGGAGTTAAGAGGACACGGTACGGCTATTTATACTAATACAACGTACCCTTTCGAAAACAATCTTCCTTTTATCAACCACAAAGACAACCCTGTAGGTTCTTATGTGAGGAGTTTCAAAATCGAGGAAAACTGGTCAGACAAAGATATTATCCTTCATTTTGGAGGGATCACTTCGGCGGCTTATGTATGGGTGAATGGCGAGTTTGTAGGCTACAGCCAAGGCAGTAGGTTGCCTGCAGAGTTTGATATCAGCCGTTTTGTAAAAAGCGGTGAAAATACCTTGGCGGTGAGAGTTTATCGTTGGTCCGATGGTAGCTACTTGGAAGACCAAGACCACTGGCGCTTGAGCGGAATCCATAGAGAGGTTTACCTCGAAGCCTTGCCAAAAGCCCGGTTCAATGACTTCTTTGTGAAAACAAAACTTGATGCTGAGTATAGAAATGCAAAGCTTCAAATTCGCCCTAAGGTGGTGAACAACTCTGGAAAGGATATCAATAACTGGAAACTAAAGGCAGAGCTTTTTGATACAGAAGGCAAGGGCGTAGGTACTCCTCAGGAAATTCCTTTGAAAAAAATCATCAAAGAATTTTACCCTCAGCGCGATAACGTCCCTTTTGCCCTCATGGAAATGGACGTTGAAAATCCTTTGAAGTGGACTGCGGAAACTCCAAATCTTTACAAAGTTCGTTTGAGCCTTTTCGATGACAAAGGCGAGTTGGTTCAATCTACATCAACAAACGTAGGGTTCAGAGCTTATGAAATAAAAGATGGAGAGTTTTTGGTGAATGGAAAGTCCATCAAAATAAAAGGTGTAAACCGCCACGACCACAATGAGCACGAAGGGAAAGTAGTTTCCAAAGAAAATATGCTTAAGGATGTGATGTTGCTTAAGCAATTGAATTTCAATTCGGTGAGAACTTCTCATTACCCTAACGATCCTTATTTCTACGAGCTTTGCGACATATATGGCATATATGTGATGGACGAGGCAAACCTTGAAACGCACGGAGTAAGAGGTGAGATTTCTAATATTCCTGAATGGAGCTATAGCATGCTTAGCCGAGCAATCAGAATGGTAGAAAGGGATAAAAACCACCCTTCTATTTTCATGTGGTCGTTAGGAAACGAGTCGGGAACTGGCCCTAACCACGCCGCAATGTCTGCTTGGATAAAAGAGTATGACGATACTAGACCTCTGCACTACGAAGGTGCGCAAGGTGACCCTACGCATCCAGACTATAAAAACCCTGCTGAAATAGGAGGAAAAGTAGCCAACCCAACCGATAGGTGGTATGTGGACATGCACAGCAGGATGTACCCTTCTCCTAAAGAGCTAAAAAAACTTTCTGAAATGACTGCCTTCGATGGTCGCCCAGTTCTGATGTGCGAATATGCCCATGCTATGGGGAACTCCTTGGGTAACTTCAAAGAATACTGGGATTTGATTTATTCTGACAAGCGTCTAATTGGTGGATATATATGGGATTGGATGGACCAAGGTTTGGTGAAGACGGATAAAAACGGGACGGAATATTGGGCATACGGTGGAGATTTTGGCGATAAAATCAATGATAATAATTTTTGTCTGAATGGAATAATCGCTCCAGACCAAACGCCAAAGCCGGGTGCGTTGGAGGCGAAAAAAGTCCTTCAACCTGTTTATTTCACTGATTTTGATTTTGCCAAGAAAACTGTCCAATTATCAAATAGACATCATTTTGTTGGCTTGGAAGATTATACATTATCTTGGGCTATCCTCGAAAATGGAAAAGAAATTGCCTCTGGCGAGCTGCCAACTGTTGTTTTACCGGCTGGTGAGAAGAAGGTCATTTCCGTTGAGCTAAAAGACTTTAAAACTAAAGCAGGAGCTGAATATTTAGTAGATTTCAGTGGAAAACTGAAGGTTGAGAAACCTTGGGCAAAAGTTGGGTACGAGGTTTTTTCAGCACAGTTTGCCGTTCCTCAAACTGTTTTTGGATTCATCCCCAAAACCTTGAACAAGAAAATAAACGTGGAAGAAGCAGCTGATGCTTGGAATCTTAGCGGGTCTAATTTCTCCGTTTCTTTCGATAAAGCTTCAGGATTGCTTTCTGGCTATAGTGCCAACGGAGTGGAGCTTATCCAAGAAAATTTGACCCCAAATTTCTGGAGACCTTCTACTGACAATGATAAGGCAGGAGGAAACCCTTATTTCAAAGAATCTAAATTCTGGGAAGAAAAGGGGCAAACCGCCACGGTAACTTCGCTGGACATACAGCAAGTAGCCGACCATACATTGGTAAAAACTGAATTGAAACTTGCCGATGTTTCAAGCTCGCTTTTCATCGATTACAAAGTTTATGGAAATGGCGTGATCAAAGTAGAATACAAGTTAAATGTGGAAGGGCAAGAACTCCCGATCATCCCAAGAATTGGCATGCAAGGTGGGTTCAATAAAAAGCTTTCTACTGTGGAGTGGTATGGAAAAGGACCTTTCGAAAACTATTCAGATAGAAGTTTTGCCGCTGAAGTGGGGATTTATAAATCAAGGTTGAGCGAACTGGACAAGTCTTACATAAAGCCTCAGGAATATGGAAACCGCACGGGCATGAGGTGGTTGAGCTTGACCAATACTAAAGGAAAAGGGCTTGAAGTAGTAGGGGTTGGGATGTTGAATTTCAGCGTTTGGGAATACACTCAGTCGAATATAGAAACGGCTGTCCATACCAATGAGCTAGTTCCTGCGGAGGCTTCAGTAGTGAATATCGACCTTGGGCAAATAGGGATAGGAGGGGACGACTCTTGGTCGAAACGGGCTGCCCCGCACGAAGAATACTTACTTAAGCCGGCTAACTATGAATATTCTTTCTTCCTGATTCCTAAAAAATAAGCTTCTATAAAATACATGATTAAAAGCAACTTGTGCAAGTTTTTACCGCTAGCACAAGTTGCTTTTTTTATAACTTCTCTTTTAGTTTCCCTGGTTGCTGGAAGTCCTTACCGGGGTGATGGTAACGGGACCAAGTAACCCTGAAGGTTGCCATTCCCAGTCAGATGCATTAAAGGGCTTATAGTTCAAGTCTACAAAATTTATTTCATGGTACTTGCGCCATTCTATCCCTTTCTTGTCCAAATCAATAATGCGGTTTGCCATCAGGTTAGCCACTTCAATTTTTAAGGTATTGCTTCCTTGCTTCAAATACGTGCCAATTTTAGCTTCAAACGGAACGTGCCAAAGGATTCCCACTTCCTTGTCATTTACCCAAACTCTAGCACTTTCTCTTACATCGCCCAAGTTCAACATGTATTCATCTTGGTTTTTATCAGCAAGTTCGAAAGTGGTGGTGTAAACGGCTTTTCCTGAAAAGCTCGATGCTATTTCATCGCCAAGGTCAGTCCATGAAGAAAGTTCGGTAAGCGTTTTAGGCTCGGGTAGGGTAGGGCCACCTTCTGTAAATTCGACCTTCCATTCATTGGAAAGGGTAAGGGCTTTCTCAGTATTATCTTCATATGCCCAGTTTTTAACCTCTTTTACCTTTTGGTTTACTGCTTGTAAAATCAGGCTGGCACCGGGCTCCATTTGTACATGAGTCAAGGTTTTCCCTTCTTTTATAGAGGTGGAAGATAGACCTATTTCTGAGGTTTGAGGGTCGAAAATAACCACGTCTTTGCTTTGGGCATTTAGCGGAATCCAAGCATCTATAGAGGATGCCGTATGGTTCACCACATAGTATAGCTTATCCCCTTCATAAGATTTTCGGATAAACTGTAGGCCAATATCGGTCAAGGCTTCTCTCTCTATGTTTAAATCTTCCAAGGTCTGCTGCATTTTAACAGAAAGCAATACTTGTCCTTTTCCCATTGGCATTTTCCGAATACCCTCAGTTTCTGTGGTAAATGCTAATTTGTCGAGAATGCTTTTTAGCTCCGCCCTTCTTTCAGCTAATTGGTTAAAGCCCGGAACGTCTTTAGGAAGTTCTTGAAAAATAACCGTTGCTCCATTTTCCGCCAAGGCTAATGCTTGCTTCAGCGTAACCAAAGGCATGAGTTCGCAAGCTGGCAAGATGAGTGTTTTGTAATGTTGCCCTTCAGCAGTAGCTATTTCCCCATTTTTCACCGTAGCATTTTTTAGCAGTTGGTCGGAAATGAAATCCATCGAATAGCCTTTTGAGTATAAGTCTTCCGACATCTTGTAAAATTGAGTTGGGTGCATCCATTCGTCAATATGGTGAATGCTCAATTGCTCCAACAGTTTTTCAGAATGTTGCCATACATCGTACACAGGCCAGTAAACTAAGAGTTCGTTATCAGGCTTGCTGCTTTGTAAGAACGATTGGCAACGGGCTATGTACTCGTGCAAACCTTGGCTATGGTCCCAAAAACTATTGGACGGAGCCATGTTTACGGAAGCATAAAAAAGCCAACCGGGCCAGGCTGCTTCTTTGGGCGAATAAGTAGTTCCATGATAAAATACATGGTTCACTCCTCCTAAAAATAGTTGCTCCACCGCAGGCTTGCATTGCGACAGCGGAACTTTGAAATGCTCGCCTTGCCAAGTGTAAGTTTCCGAAGCGACCAAAGGCTTCCCCGTCACATTTGCAGCCGAAGAGGCAAACTTCATCATGAACATGTCAGGCTCAATGTTTCTTCTGTCTACGGTATAGTTTGGTAAATTGGGGATTGGGAAAAAAGCAGAGCCAAACGTTTCTGTTTCGGGGATGTCAACGGCTGCATACAAATCTAACAGGTTTCCTGGTGAGCCATGTGCTTGGTTTCGGGCGATTGCCCCTTGTTCGTGTATCCATTTTGCCCATGGCTCGGAGAAGTTTTCGAGCAACATATCCGACATGGTTTCCCGGTAGTCAGACTTAATTCGGGCAATGGTATCGTTCTTTTCGGTGCTGATCAAAAGAGGGAGAAATTGACGTAAATCGTAGCCTCTTCTGGTTTGGAATTCTTCAAAAAACCTCGGAGAAAAATCTGCTCCATAGACCTCGTAGCTGTCATTAAAAAAGGAACGAACTCCTGTAGGTTTGTGGTCAAATGCCTTGTTGAATCTGGCTAAATAGGTATTTAATGCTTCTGCCGACATGTGGTCCATTGTATACCCTTCTCCGCCTGGAGCTGCTCTTTTTACTTTTTGGCGGGTTTTGCCCAAAAAAGCTGCATAAAGTGTCCATTTTCCGCTTTCGGGCGACCAAATTAAGGTGCCGTCTGCCTGTGTTTTATCGGTAATATTTACAGTTTCTCCTGTTTCAGAGTAGGCCATAAGTGCTAAAAGACCTACGCCCAACTCCTTTTGTTTGGGCTCATCTACTGTTATTTTTTCTGATAGCTTCTGTCCGGCAGAAAGCTGGTATTGTTGCACAATGAGTTTGCTTGCCGCTTCCTGCGGACTGATTTGCGGTCCACCAAACGGCCAACCTGTTCCCACGGTCATATCTACCCCCATGTCCAGCTCCTTTGCTTTTCTTACAGAAAACTCAAGTTGGGCCATCCATTCAGGAGAAAGAAAGTCGATGTACTTTTCTTCAAAACCAACCGCTCCATATATTGGGGCAATTTCTACCCCGCCTATGCCCACTTTTGCGTAGCTTTCAAGTAACTGTGATGTATTGACGCTATCCACTGCGCTACCCATCCACCACCAGCGTGCCCAAGGCTTCATTTCATTCGTTATTTCAGGCCAGTCTGTAACAGTTGGTTGCTCAGGTGCTTGTGGATTGCAGCTCGCTAGCAAGAACCAAATCATGATCCATTGTAGGTGGATTGTTTTCTTTTTCATATTTATAAGTTTTATCTCTATCGAATGGGCTGAGGTTATTGAATTTCCACTTCTATTGCTTTCCCATTTTTTTCTCCCAGATGAATGTATATAGATTTTGTGTTTGCTTGATAGTACCAGCTTTTGCTTTTGGTAGAAGGGTCATTGAGTTTTTCAAGCTCTTTTCCATTCACCTTCACCATTTTTGGTGTGTTTTCCGCATGTACTTGTAGTTGATATCCCCTTTCAGCAATTTGGAAGTCACCTTTAGGGGTAGAAATGTCTATTTCTACTTTCCCACTTTTCATTGTATTTGTTATTTCGGTAATAGCAAATTTTCCCTCTCTATAGTCCAAACTTCTGCCATCATCATCGTACAGGGAAAATTTACTTGTGATGCCTTCGGTAGGGTAGATGGCTACTTGAATTTCCTTCGCTGGGATTTTGCCTATAAATTGAGTTGGCTTTTGCATAGGAACAATTGCTCCTCCCTTTACGAAAATAGGAAGTTGGTCGAGTGGGGTAAGTACATTGAGGTATTGTTTTCCCTCGTATTGTTCACCAGTCCAGTAATCGAACCAAGTTCCTTCGGGCAAGTACACTACCCTGGTTTTTGCGCCTTTTTCGGTCACAGGGCAGATCATTAAATTTGCCCCAAACATATACTGATCTCCAATTTCATACACATTTATGTCATCTTGGTACTCCAATACCAGTGCTCGCATAAGAGGCATTCCCGTTTGGTGTGCTTCATAAGAATGACTGTAGATGTACGGAATAAGGCTGTACCTGAGCAGGTCGAATTTCTTGAAAATAGTCAATGCTTCTTCTCCATAATTCCAAGGCTCTTTGTAGCCGGGATGGTCCATGCCAAACAAATGTGCCACAGGGCTGAACATTCCAAACTGGCACCATCTGATGTAAAGCTCGGGGTCGGCATCATGTTCAAAACCACCCATGCAGTGCGCCCAATTGCTTACGCCCGAAACTCCAATATTCAGACCTGCTTTTATTACTGGGGCAAAATATTGCCACTCACTTGGCCAATCGCCTGCAAAAATATATGGGTAGCGCTGAATGCCGGCATAGCCCTCTCGGGTCATGTTCATTCCTCGCAAACCGTTGTGCTCACTAAATTTTTCGTAAGGAGCTTTGGCATAAGCTATTGGGAATACGTTGTGAAGTTTTTGAGCTTCAGGGCTTGTAGGCCCAGTTTTGTCACTTTCATTGGCTTTCCTTCCAAAGGCGCTTCCTTCGTCCGTTTTGAAGAACATGGCCTCAAGCGATGCTACTTTCATAGCACCATTTTCCCACCACCAATCAACTGATTTTTGGTCGAAAAAATTGACAAACTCTCCAGGGTTGTCTTCTTCTGGATAGACAAATCCTTTTTCTCTTGCTTGGTCTAGTAAGTTGAGCGTGTTGCCATTGTCAAATCGAGGCCTGATATGCACCCCAACCATGTTCAAATCCATGGCATAAAGGCTATCGAACATCGCTTTTGGATGTTCGAAGGTGGGTCTCCACTCAAAAGTCGTAGCTCCTTTGCCGCCACTTTTCCCGAAAATTCGCCAAGTAGAATCCAAGTGCAATACATCTAGGGGAATGCCCAATGCTCTGAACTTACGCGCAAGAGCCACTACATAATCGGTAGAGGTCATTTCTTCATGCCCCCATGTTCCACCGCTGTAAGTGCCTACTTGCAAGCCGTAGCCAAACTTGGGCATCATGGGCGATTTTCCTGTAATATCTGTATAATGATCGAGGATGTCGCTGAAGCTTGGTCCGTACATAAAATAATAATCCAGCTCGCCATTTTTTGCGCCAAACGAAAAGCTTTCATTGTTGCTGCTCCCCATGTCCCACTCCGTTTCGTAGGAATTGTGGAGGAAAATCCCATACCCTCTGGTACTCATGAAAAATGGGATGGGGCTGTAGTTTGCGGCAAGCACATTGTAAGCCCCGATTATGTGAGGTCTACCAATACCTCTCCCAACAGTTAGGTCAACTTTTTTCCCTCTTCTATCAAGGAAATCCATCCTCTCTCCAAAGCCGAAAAAATGCTCGTCGGGGAAAAGCCGCTTTTGGGCTACTACTTTTGTTCCTTGGGTGTAATGCCCTTTTGGGCTGGTTTGTGTTTTGTCTGTGGAGAGAATGTTGCCATTATGGTCGGCTATGCTGATAGAAAAAGGTGCTTTTTCTATGCTTATTTTTAGTTTTTCGGTAGAAAAGGCAAAATTATTTTGTTCTTCTTGAGCCTCAACTTTTACGGGTGGCCAGTCGTATTTGATGACCATCCAAGGCTCGTCAGCTTCAAATTCTTTGCTCCAACTTGTTCGTATGCGTAGTATTTCATTAGAGCAAAATTCTAATTGTACCTCTGCGTTTTCGTATGTAAAAGAAAAGGTGTTTCCTTCTTGTTTGAAACTCGATTGATAGTTTCCTATGCCTATTTGGGCTTGTGATGAAAAACATTGGGTAAGGAGTAGTCCTATAGTGAGTATTGTGAAATTGAGTTTCATTTTATGTTTAAATTTTCGAATTATAAAAAGCGCAGGGTTGCCCTCTTGTACTTTTATGGATAACTATATATGAAAAAAAAGGGAGAGGATTTATCTCCCCTCCCTTACAAGCTGTTCAATTAATTTGAGCGAAAATATTATTCTTAATAACCAGCATTTTGTTCGTAAAGCCCAATTTTTACATCTAACTGGCTTTGGTGAATAGCATAGATAATATCGTTTTCATTGATATTATTAATGACACCTGAAGCGTCGTCAACAGCTTCCCATGCCCTCATTACCTCTAGCACTTTGCCAGTCCTAACAAGGTCATGCCAGCGCAAACCTTCTCCGGCAAACTCCTTTGCTTTTTCAGCCAGCAACATGTCCAAATCAACATTTGAGACAGCATCTAAGCCTGCCCTTGTTCTTACTTGGTTTACAATCTGATCAATCTCTCCTTGGCTTCCGCCTGTTTGCAGCAATGCTTCGGCTTTCATCATCAATACATCCGTGTATCTTATTACTGGGAAGTTGATGCCCCAGTTGAAGCGATCTGCAGGGATTTGTGTCAAGTCTAGGAATTTTGCAAACTGTGGTGCATTCACTACGTTTCCGTTGGCATCTTCGTAGGTCATTAAGAAAGTTGCATCAAGCCTTACATCATTGTCATCAAAGGATGCCATAAACTGGTTGGAAGGCCTGATGGGCGAATCGCCAGAAACACCACCAGGGAAAGGCATGGCTACTTGGCCAAAGGCTTCATCGTACATGGTAGTAGGCAAGATCGTACCTATTCCCCTATCACCAGTTGCACCATCGTTGATGGCTTGTATGTCAAATACAACATCAGGGTTGTTTTCATTAGTATAGCTAAAAATGGAGGTATAATCAGCTACCCAGCTAAATTCTCCTGAATTGATTATTTCATTTAACAAAGTCAGGGCATCGTTGTACTTGTTTGCAGCCATTCCTGGGCCATCTATGCCAAAGGTAGGTCCTGACATGGTAAGATAGACTTTTGCCAACATGCCTTTTGCGGCAAATGAAGTAGCCTTTCCTTTTATACTGTAAGAAGCTGGTAGTTTACTTGCAGCATCGGTCAAGTCAGCCATGATGAGGTCATACACTTCAGATACAGGTGCTCTCGGTATTTCCAATGCTTCAGACGGGGCGATGGCGTGGTCAAAAACTGGCACTTTACCAAACCAACGTACCAAATCGAAGTAGAAGAAGGCTCTTAAAAACTTTGCTTCGCCTATCATTCTATTTCTGGTGGTGGCATCTGGTACGAGTGACTCGTTTATCTGGTCAAGTACGGCATTAGCTCGCAATATACCGTTGTAATTAGCATCCCAAGCTTCTGCCATGAGACCATTTGTAGCCAAGGTTCTCTCAAAATTATTTACTGGATTCCAAGCCCTTACCCCGGTTCCTGGAGAATAAATAAGGTCGGAACGAACATCTGAAAGATAAAACTGCCTTACCTCGTAGCCTCTTAATCGGTTATAAGTGGCAGTTACCGCTTGCTCGAAGTCATCGGTATTTCTATAAAAATTTGCTGCTGTGTTCTCTGAAATAGGAGCTTGGTTTAGCTGGTTTTCACAGGCGCACAATCCTATCAATAGTGATATATATATGAATATTTTATTTTTCATTTTCTTTCTTGGGTTTTAGATTAAAACTTAAGGTTTACACCAAAAATCATTGATTTAGAAAGCGGGAATGCTCCGTAATCGTCTCCATTGTTGTTAACAGCTTCTGGATTGAAACCTCCTGAGTATTTATCGCCCCCAAACCAGTTTTCTGCAGTAACATACACTCTTGCGCCTGTCACTACTTTCGAGGTAAACAATGAGCCTAAATCGTATCCCAATGTAATGTTTCTGATCCTCCAATAGTCGTTATCATACAACCAGTCGGTGTTTTTAATTCTACCAAAGCGAGATGGGGATTTCCTTACCTTGCCCTCTATGTCTGCTTCGGTAATAGAACCATCTTCTGTCCATTTTACCCTATCGCGAATGTAGCCTAAGTGGTTGTCTCCACCTCCTTGACCCGTCCTGTTCATTGCTCTGCCGAACGTAGAGTAAATCACACCGCCGGTCTGACCTTGGATCAAGATAGAAAGGTCAAAGCCTTTGTAGCCAAAGTTGTTGGTGATGCCCCATACATAATCGGGGTTAGGATGGCCAGAATATGTGCGATCGTCTGCATCAATTTTTCCGTCCCCATTGTTGTCAAGGTATTTTGGGTCACCAGCTTCTTGGTTGCCATACAATGGGTAGCCGTTAGCGATATCTTCTGAAGTAAGGATGCCGATATCTTGTACCACATAAATGGTGTACATAGGTCTGCCCACTTCCAAGATATTATGTTGGATATCATATGCTCCGCCTAAAATTGGAGTGTTATTAGGACCTAGTTGCTTTACTTCGTTGGTATTATGGCTCAAATTAAGGTTTGTGCTCCATGTAAAAGAGCCAACCAAGTTGCGTGTAGAAAGTTCTACTTCCCATCCTTTGTTCAATACCTCTCCTATGTTAGTAAGTGCTCTATTGAAACCACTTGATGTTGGAACAGGTATGTTTAACAATAGGTTGGTGTTGTTTTTTGTGTAGTAATCAAAAGATGCAAAGATCCTGTTTTCCAGTAAGCCTAGGTCGAAACCTATGTCAATCGTCTCAGACTCTTCCCAGCTAAGGTTAGGGTTGGCAAAGTTTACAGGAGTAGTGCCATTTGCCAACGTGCCTCCGTAGCTGTAGTTAGCTGCGCCAATTCTGGCAATTTGGTCGTAGTCGCCTACGCCGTTGTTACCTGCTATACCCCAGCTGCCTCTCAGTTTCAAGTCAGATATAAAATCTACATTTTCGAAGAAGGCTTCTTCCGAAATTCTCCACCCTACCGAAGCCGATGGGAACACACCCCATTTGGTGTTTTCGCCAAATTTAGAAGAACCGTCTCTCCTAAGACTTGCTTGGAACAAGTAACGGCTATCGTACCCATATTGAACTCTTCCAAAGTAGGAAATTAATACGTTTTGGCTTTCGCCAGTGCTACCACTATAACTGGTAGCTGCATTTAGCGTGTTTATTTCATCCGAGCCAAAACCTGTTCCTCTTAAATCGAAGTTTTCGAATTTGTAAGTGCTATACGAATATCCCGCTAATGCCGAAATATTATGCTTATCGATGGTTTTGCTGTAGCTAAGCGTACTTTCCGTTACTAAGTTTTGGCGAGTATAACCTCTATACCTGCCACTGGCTGTTCTGTTTCTGGTGACGAAAGCAGGTGTCCAGTCTTTGCGGGTATTGCTATGGATATCATAGTTGATACTTTGCTTAAACCTTAAACCTTTGATGATTTCATATTCACCAAAAAGGGTACTGATGTTTCTGAGTGTCTTAGATTGTCCAATTCTTTCTTGAGCTACTTTTACTGGGCTAGACCTTGAAGTACCCCAAGCGTACCGAGGATTATCTCCTATGTTAGTACCATAAATACCCGCGGAAGATTCTACAACAGGAGAAGAGCCTACCACAATATGCGTAATGGCATCTTTTCCCTCTACTCCCGGATCATCCGCTATGCTGTAAGAAGGGGATAAGTTTAGGCCAAACCTTAGTTTTTTGTTTGGTGTAAGCTCAATATTAGCCCTTGCACTGTACCTTTTGTATCCAACGCCAATAGCTATACCATCTTGGTCGAGATAGTCCGCAGAGATATAATATTTCACAACTTCAGTACCGCCATTTGCAGATAACTGATAGCTCTGCATTTGTCCTTTTCTGAAAAACTCGTCTTGGTAATCAATATAGTCCAAGCCTTCGTGGTTAGGGTCGAGCCACCTATCGTCGTACATATATTTGGTATTTATATCTACTGGTTGCCCCGTTATTTGTTCTAAAAGGGCTCTTCTTTGCTCGGTAGTTTGGCTCGAAGTAGCTCCGCTTCCTCCATGATCGTTCACCCAAGCATAATTAATATGCTCAAATTGCCTATCTACCCATTCTTCAGAACTCAAAATATCCAGTTTTTTTACTGTTTCGCTCCAGCCTGTGTAGGTGTTAAAGCTGATTTGTGGCTTGCCAGATTTACCCTTTTTGGTGGTGATCAATACAACACCGTTTGAACCCCTTGAACCATAGATAGAAGCGGAAGCTGCATCTTTCAATACTTGGATAGATTCAATATCATTTGGATTTAAGTTGTTCAGCGGGTTGCCATTTCCGAAACCACCGCTGCTGCTCTGGGGAGAAACTTCCAATGGGAAACCGTCTACAACATAAAGAGGTTCGTTGTTGGCTGAAATAGAACCCGTTCCTCTTACTTGGATACTAAAGCCTGCTCCGGGCAAACCACTGGTTTGTTTTACTCGTACACCGGCTAGCTGGCCCACCAACACTTGATCCACTTTATTGAGCGGACGTTCTGTTACATTTTCAGCGTCCATAGTGGCTATAGCTCCCGTAATATCCGCTTTTTTCTGCGTTCCATACCCAATCACCACTACCTCTTCCAGTTGTTCCAAGTCTACTGTCAATGAAATGTCTATTACTGTTTGGTTGGTGACGACCACTTCTTGGTTTTTGAATCCTATGTAGCTGAATTGCAACGTTTGCCCTTCTTTCGCATTCAATTTGTATTTGCCATCTATATCGGTAACCGTGCCCATGCTCGTGCCTTTTATCAAGACACTTACGCCTGGTAAAGGCTCATTATCTTCCGAGGAGGTAATGGTACCCGTGATCAATTGTTGAAGGACAGACTCTGTTTTTATAACTTCCTTAATTGCCGGGGTAAAAGCTTTTTGTTTCCTGACATGGATGTTTCCATCTATTCGGGTAAATTGTAGGCCAGTGTCTTTGGCAATAGCTCTTAGTACATTGCCTAACGATTCCCTCTTAGCAGAAGTAGATACTCGTTTATCACTTTTTACTATTAAGTCATCATAATTGAATTTAAAATCGGTGTTAGCCTCAATTGCTTTAAATGCCTCAATAACTGATACATTTTGGAGGTCAATACTGATATAAACATCTTCTATACTCACTTTCTGAGCGACGCCATCTTTCGCAAGCATCATGCTAGACAGAAAGCATTGGATGATTAAGCCAAAAAAAGTAAGCTTTGACATAAGTAAAATTTGTCTTAGTATTTTCAATTTCATATTTTTAACTGTTTTTGGTACAAAAAATACTGAAAATCAATGCCTTTAAAAACTGGTGATAGAGCGTCCAAACAATATTTCCACGTTTTTGAAGGCTTTTTTATGGCATAGGTTTTTATGCCATATTCGCCGAATAAACCCTAACTTGTATTGCATATTATCATTGCTAAAAAGGTTGGTTAATAAATAGTTATAAAATTATCTTCCATAGTATATTTAATTCCTGTGGCTAGTGAAATCCCATCCAATACCCTTTCTAGGCTTTTGTTTTTGAATGAGCCGTTGTAGCTTATTTTTACCTTGCGCTTCACCTCAAAGGTGACCCCGTACCATCTGGCAAGGGTTTCTGTTATTTCTTCTAAGTCAGCTTTCTTAAAAAAGAGGGTACCATCTTTCCAAGCTATCGTATTGGCATCAAATAACCCTTTTTCTATTTCAGCCTCTTTTTTGTGGTAAATAGCATTTTCTCCTGGTACTAAAAAGACCTTGTTTTTAGTTGTTTTCTTTTTGTTATTAGAAGAGTTTACAACGACTTTTCCACTTGTGAGTGCAACTTCAATGGCTTGTGATTGTGGAAAAGCCTTTATGTTAAATGAAGTGCCCAAGGCGGTTGTACTTATATTGCCAGTTACTACTCTGAACGGACGGGTGGTATCTCTGGCTACATCGAAATATGCTTCGCCGGTTAGGTAAACTACTCGTTCGTCATCTGAGAATTGAGTGGGGTACCTTAAGGTGCTTTCTGCGTTGAGCCAGATCTTGGTTTTGTCGGGTAGGGTTAAAATTGATTTCCTTCCTGCCGTATTCTGCTTTTCTTTAAAGACAGTAGCCGATTGTTGCATCTCTTCCGTAGATTGATTTTTCTGGTAGAGATTGATTCCAGCCCAAACTAATAGAGCTAGGCTGGCGGCAACCATGTATTTCCATACAGGGTAATTTGTTTTTTTGTAAGAAACTTGAAATGGAGATGCACCCTTTTTAATGGAGGCTTTTATTTTACGAAAAGTGGTTTCGCTATTTATGGGAGGAATGGTAGATGTGCTGGGTTCGGTATCCCAGTTCTTGTCCATTATTTTTTCTACAGCGTCTTTATTAGCTGGATCTTTCATCCATTTAATAATGGCAATACTTTCCTTTTCAGTAGCCTGATTATTCAAATATTTCCATATTTGATACTCTTCCGTTTTCATATTTTTAAATATTCTTCACGCTCACTTGCAGGTGATTGTGATCTAGTTGTTAATCATGTGGGTTCGAAGCCCCATCTAATACATATACAATCGAGGAGGGAAGAGGTACGACTCTGCTTTCGTCTTTTTTTTAAAAAATCATCAGAAAGATCAAAATGAAGCTGTGGGGCACATGGGTGTGAGTAGTTAAATATTGGCGGATATCGTTCAAAGCTTTTGTCATCTGGTCTTTGACAGTTCGGATGGAAATGCCTAGGCTGTCGGCAATTTCTTGGTGGCTTAACCCTTCGGTTCTGCTCAAATTGAAAATCTCTCTTTTTCTAGGGGAAAGCTTTTCTATAGCTTCTTGGGTGAGCTGTTTTAGTTCATTGTATTCAATTTGTTCTTCCGTATTGAAGCAAATATGGGTTTCGTGAGCTTGGATATAATTCAGGTAAAGTTGGTGGTAATCCTTCTTCTTAAATTGGTTGTAGATCAGGTTTCTGGCAATTGTTCTTACAAATCCCTCGAAGGAGAGGTCTTCGTTCAACTTATGCTTGTTATTCCAAACCTGAACAAAAACATCATGCACTATTTCTTCAGCGTCCTCTTTTACCTTCAAATAATTGAAGGCAAAATAGAATACTTTCTGGTAATGTTTGACAAATAGTTGTTTAAACGCAACCTCATTACCAGCCTTTAGTTGTAAGACGAGTACTTTTTCTTTTTCCATATTTACGCTCAAGCAAATAGATTGAGAGTATGTCTGAATTTTCAGAATTCAAGTGAAACAGATAAAATTCAAACATACTCTTATTGCAAACTTTATACACTGTTTATCAGTGCTCTTATATTTGAGATAATTGTTTGCCAACCATAAGTACATTTTTAATATAAGCGCGGTTTGTGGCGCTAAGGAAAAATCTTAGCCGATTAAGTTGGATTGATCTTGGTTTTGTCGGTTTGTACTTTCTAAGTTGACTATTTTATGTAAGTTAAGACAAGTTCTTTGCTACTTGGTAAGCCGAATTAGCTATATTTTTCTCGAATTGCAAGCCTTCTATCTCCCATTTGTAGATACTATGATAGTGAATTGAATTTGTATTGCCAAGGTTTTCTTTATAATTGTATTCTATACATTTGAATAATGCAATTCTATTAGGTGCAATCAAAAACTAAATCATAACTCTACACAATACTGTTCAAATAAAAGCTAAAATGCCACAATAGATTTTAAGAAGGGTTTACCTCAGTATAGCAATTTATGAAATAATTCTGGTTACGTAATTATTTGATTTTGATGAATATACACCCCATTTCGTTCTTAAGTTAGTTGAGGAAGTTGTTGTAAAAAATGTGTTTCATGAATGGAGCCGAATCTTCAAATTTCTTCCTATTTCATAAAAAATATTCTTGAGGCTTTGTAAAAACACTAGTCTTAGTTCTATTTTTAGCGGTCTTTTTAGAGTTCTATTTGTTCTAACAAATTCAAAAAATAATACTATATTCAAACTCAACCTAAAAAACTAACCTTTGCGCAGTAGAGTTAAAATAACGGATTTAGCAGAAGAATTAGGAGTTTCTCCATCTACCATTTCTCGTGCACTTAGTGGTGATCAGCGGATCAGCAGCAAAACGAGGAATGCGGTGTTTGAACTTGCTGAGAGATGGGGGTATAATCCTAATCCATTTGCCATTAATTTGTTGAAAAACAAATCAAACAACATTGGCCTGATTTTGCCTGAGTTTACTCATCATTATTTTTCGAGGACATTGTTTGGGATAGAAGAAGAAATAACCAAGCATGGATATCACCTTCTTATTAACACACACAATGGTAATTATGAAAAGGAAGTAAAAGCATCTAAAATTTTAAATGGAATGATGGTAGACGGGCTTTTGGTGTCGTATGCCCGACATACTACCGACTTTGACCATTACAAGCGGATAACTGAAAATGGGGTTCCGGTTGTATTTTTCGATAGGCTTTGCGAAGACTTGGAAGCTTCCTACGTGATTACCGATGACTTTCCCGGTGCAAAAAGTGCTATTGACTATTTGGTGAAAACCGGTTGTAAAAAAATAGCCCACTTCAAAGGTCCAGAAAATTTATCAACGAGTTTTACCAGAAAAACGGGCTACATAGAAGGACTGAAGCGGAACGAACTTCCAGCAGATGAATCTCTCGTGTTTCCATGGAACGAAGATCACGATGAATACCTAACACAAATGGCTGCCTTTATGAAAGAACACCAGCCTGACGGGGTTTTCTGTTTTAGCGATTACATAGCTTACGATGCGTTGATTACGGCTCAAGAATTGAACATAAAAGTTCCTGATGAACTCAGCATTATTGGCTTTGCCAACGAACCTATTTCAAACTATTCTAGGCCTCAGATTTCTACCGTATCGCAACCTGCAGAGGACATGGGCAAGCGCGCTGCTGAAATATTGATTTGGCATATCGACAACCCCGAATCGGAAGACACTTTTGATGAAATGGTGCCGACAGAACTGGTATTGAGGCAAACCACCAAAAAAATAGAAGAAGAGCCTCAGGGCGAATAATTTACCCTTTCTCAATTGAAGAGAAAAGTTTGAAGAAAAGCAGTTGTTTTACCAAAACAAGGTAAATCGACTGCTTTTCTTATTTTATCACTTTCTGCACAAACGTTTGACTAAGAATTCACCATTGTTTTGAATAATCTTGGGTGTTCATTCGGCTTAGAACTTCACCTTCTAACCATTACCCAAAATTCAAAAAAATGAAAAGCACTATTTTTTTTCTTCTTTGCCTGTGCCTTTTTGTACAGCAATCTATCTCCCAATCATTGCCCCAAGGCTACCCCCAAACGGCTAGGGCGAAACTCGGTATAAACCAAGGTTGGAAATTTCATTTGGGCGATCCGCAAGCGGCCTATTTTGAAAAAGACTTTGACGACAGCAGCTGGGAAACGGTAAACGTTCCTCATACGCTTGCGCTCACTTCTTTGGCGCTCGATGGACTTCAAGATGACAAAACCCAATTGATTTTTCACAGAGAAGTGGCTTGGTACAGAAGAGATATTGAAGTAAGTAATAAGCCAAATCGCAAAGTGTTTTTAGAGTTTGAAGGTGCTCACCAAATCACCGATGTGTGGGTAAATGGAAAGCATGTGGGGCAACATGCCGTGGGCGGATATACGCCTTTCCACTTCGATATTACCGATTTTGTGGAAAAAGGGAAAAGCAACCAAGTGACGCTTTTGCTGGATAACCGCAGAAATGAAGTAACTCCTCCCGATCCAGGCCCTTTCGATTATGTAAAGTTTAGTGGCTTGTACCGTGATGTTTATTTGGTAGAAACCGACCTGATGCACATCACTTTCAACTGGGAAAAACTGAGTGCGGGAATCAACATCACAACGCCAACTATCGACCCTGTAAATAAAAATGCTACGGTAAATATCAAAACCGTGGTGAGAAATGAATATGGGCAAACGAAAGAATGCCAAGTAGTTACCCGAATTGTCAATAAGGAAGGGATTGTGGTAATGAAGCTGAAAAACAAGGCACTGATAGGTGCTGGTGGAGAAGTTGAGTTCAACCAAATAGGTAGTTTGGAAGACGATGTGCAGTTGTGGGGAATAGACAATCCATACCTTTATAGGGTGAATTCTATGGTGGTGATGGATGGAAAAGAAGTCGATTGCTTAGAAAACAAATTGGGCTTGAGGAAATTCGAACTTGACCCCGAAAGAGGCTTCATGTTGAACAATGAACCCATCGAACTGATTGGGATGAACAGGCACCAGCATTACTCTTACATAGGCGATGCGCTGCCCAATTCACTTCATTACAAAGATATGCTCCAGTTCAAAGAGTATGGTTTCAACATCATGCGGACAGCGCATTACCCACAAGATAATGCCATCATGGATGCCTGCGACGAACTAGGTATTTTGGTTTATGAAGAAGCGCCAAGTTGGATTTCGATGTCTACCAACCCGAAGTGGTGGAGTAACTTCGAAAAAGCAGCCCGAGCCATGGTTCGAAATCATCGTAATCACCCATCCGTAGTGATGTGGGGTGCGGGAATTAACCACCGTGGCTATGTTCCTAGAGTTCACAACACCATCAAGCAAGAAGATCCTACAAGGCTAACTGCTTCGCAAGGTTCTCGCTGGACGGGCTGGCAAGCCTCAGGCCTCACCGATATTAATGCAAATATGCTCTATGGTCCATTTATTTGGGACAGGTCCGAGCCTATGTTTGCTATGGAAGGCAGGGTAGGGCCAACGGGTGTTGCTCCTCACAAAAGGGATGAAAAAATGGTGGGCATCATTTCTTGGACAGCCCATGCTTACTACACTTTCCACCCAACGCACTCAAAGGCAAATAGCAAAATAGATAGGACAAGAAGTGGTGCTATGACGGCATTTAGGTTTGTTCGTCCAGAAACGGAATGGTACAAAGCAGAAATGTTTGAAGAGCCTTTTATCCATGTAAAAGAAGAATGGAGAGAAGAAACAAAATCCATTACGGTGTATAGCAATGGCGACGAAGTAGAGTTGCTGGTCAATGGCAAATCAATTGCCCGCCAAAAGCCAAGTGCCGATACGCTTTACTTAGGTTTGGACCACCCTCCGTTCGAGTTTTCAACTGTTGAATTTGAAAAAGGAGAATTGAAAGCCGTAGCCTATAAAGAAGGAAAAGTACTTGCCGAAACGGTGGTAAAAAGTCCTTTGAAACCGCATGCAATTAGGTTAGAAGTAGATACGGTAGGCAGAGAATTTACCGCCGATGGATCCGATATTTTGTTGGTGTATGCCCATGTGGTAGATAAAAATGGAACTACAATTTCGGGGACGGATCACTTGATCAGCTTTGGGGTGGATGGCGATGCCAGTGTAGTTGGGGATGGCGCTGAGATCAACGCAAACCCAATGTTTACCGAATACGGAGTAGCGCCTGCGCTTGTAAGGGCAGGTACGGAAACAGGGGAAATTACCATTTCTGCTAAGGCGAAAGGTTTGAAATCTGCCACTGCCACGGTGACTACCCAAACCTTCCAAGCTGATGTAATTGCTTCAGAAGCTACCCCAATTTATGACTTTGAAAAAATCAGGGTTGACTTTGGCGCAGAAGACCAACTTTTGCAATTCGATTGGCTTGGTTGGAATGGAAAAGACAATGCAAATTCCATAGCCGAAATGGATGCTTTTGGAGGGATAAAAGCTACGCTTGAAACAGGTTCTTCGAATGGTGTGATCAGGTGGTTGGGCGAGATGAACGTGATTGGAAAATACGGTTTTGCTTATGCCGATGGCGTAATTTGTATGGACGATGACGGTTTGAAATTGAGCTTTGAAAACTTGCCTGAAGGAAGCTATAAATTGACCACATGGCACCATGCCCCCAGGAGCAATTCGGACGAGATGGATCCTAACAAGGAAAAGCTCAAAACGCTGACCATTCACAAGCTTCCTTACGAGAAAAAAATCACCATTAGTTCGGAGCAAATGCTAGGAGGTTCTGAAGTAGACGCTACGGTAACCGAAGGACAAAATATGCAGTTTTCTCAGCCATGTATTTCCGAGATCATTCTCCATTCGGATGGGGAGCACCCTGTTCTTCTTCACTTTAAAGGGAAAGGTAAAAAAGGTGTGTGGCTAAATGCTTTTGAACTGAGCGAGTGGTTTTAGGTCGAGATATTGCAAAGCAAAGTAGTGTTAGTATGGAATGTATTGAAAATCAATTCTATATATGAAATTGTGGGTTTGTTAAGAGCGCTTTTGTGCAAACCTTTGACTGGATTATCAGTCGGATTCTTGGTAAATCGGACTTAATTAGAAAGCTTAAAATCCGATAGGAAACTACTATGTTGATAATTGAATGATAGAAATATAGTAGCATGAATTAGTTCTTAATTTAAGTAAAATGAAAATAGATAGCCATCAACATTTTTGGAAGTACACCGAAGAAGAATTCGGTTGGATTTCAGATGAGATGGGCAAGATAAGGAAGAGCTTTTTGCCTTCAGACTTGGAAGGCGAATTGGCTAAGTCGGAGTTTGATGGAACTGTGGCCGTGCAGGCAAGGCAGTCACTCGAAGAGAACGATTTTCTCTTGGCTTTGGCTGAAAAATATGACCTTATAAAAGGCGTAGTTGGATGGGTAGACCTGAGAAGCGGGGCGCTTGACGGGCAGTTGGAAAAATACAGCCAGCATCCCAAGTTTAAAGGGGTGAGGCATGTGGTGCAAGACGAGCCTGACGATCGTTTTATCTTAGGAGAGGCTTTCAACAAAGGAATAAGCAAGTTGAAATCATTTGGCTTGACCTATGATATTTTGGTATTTCCCAAGCACTTGCCTAATGTAGCCGAATTTGTGGCATCTCATCCCAATCAACCTTTCGTAATAGACCACCTAGCAAAGCCAGATATAAAAAACAAGGAAATTAATGCTTGGGCAGAAGGTATGCACGCCATAGGCAAGTATGCTAATGTGATGTGCAAGCTTTCGGGCATGGTAACCGAAGCGGCTTGGAATGCATGGAAAAAAGAAGATTTCTTACCCTACCTCGATGTGGTTTTTGATGCTTTTGGAGAAGATAGGATAATGATAGGCAGCGACTGGCCTGTGTGTTTGGTAGCAGCAAATGACTATCAGGAAGTGATGGAGGTCGTTCTTGATTACTTAGGGAAAAAAGGTGAAAGTGTTGTTGAAAAAGCCTGTGGGCTAAATGCCGCTCGTTTCTACGGGCTTTAATGGATGTGAAATAATAGAGAGAAGGCTCTTGTCGTGAGTTTCTTCTTTCATTTTTTAAATAAAAAAATAGATAAAGAAATATAACCGATGAATACGATAATACTACAAGAAGCGGGAAAGCTTGAATACAAGCAGATAGAGTTGGATAAGGGTTTAGAAAGCGATGAGGCTTTGCTAAAAGTCCATAGGGTTGGGATTTGTGGAACAGATATGCACGCTTTCCGAGGTAAACAACCATTTTTTTCATACCCAAGAATTTTAGGGCACGAGCTAGGGGTAGAAGTAGTAGCCGTAGGTGCTGACGTTACCAATGTAAAAGCAGGCGATAAGTGCTCAGTAGAGCCTTATTTTTACAAGGAAGAAGATCAAGCGCCTCGCCGAGGCAAGCCAAATTGTGCGGAAAATATTTCAGTATTTGGTGTGCATGCCGATGGCGGTATGAGGGAATTTATAAAGCTGCCTGCAAAGTATTTGCATTCGTCATCTAAATTGACTTTCGACCAATTAGCATTGGTAGAAACCTTAGGAATTGGTTGCCATGCGGTAAACAGGGCAAATGTACAAGCCGATGATTATGTGTTGGTAATAGGTGCGGGACCAATCGGTTTGGCAGCTATGCAGTTTGCCAAAATAGCTGGAGCGAAAGTAGCCGTAATGGACATAAACGATGGAAGACTTGCCTTTTGCAAAGAACAAATGAAGGTTGATGCTACCATCAATGTATTGAACACCGACCCTGTTGCCGAACTAGAAAAGGTGTTTGGTGGAGATTTGCCAACAGTAGTAATGGATGCTACAGGTAACCAACAGTCAATGGCAAATACGCTTGAGTATGCAGCACATGGTGCTAGAATTGTATTCATCGGGCTTTTCCAAGGCGATTTCACGTTCTTCGATCCGCTTTTCCACAAAAAAGAGCTTTCGCTGATGGCTAGCAGAAATGCGCTGAGCAAGGACTTCGACCAGATCATTGAGCAAATGGAAGCTGGCTTGGTAGATACTACTCCGTGGATTACCCACAGGGTAGCAAGCGAGAATTTGGTGGAGGAGTTTGAAAGTTTCCTTAACCCTGAAAATGGTGTGATAAAGGCAATGATCGAGTTTTCATAACGGTGAATTTCTTGAAAATGAAAAGACTTAAATTAGAATACTAACGCAGATGGAAAAAATGATAGATAAAGTAGTAGAGAAAAAAGTGATGCTGCCATTTGTGCTAGTAACAACGCTTTTTGCTCTATGGGGATTTGCTAATGATATTACAAACCCCATGGTATCGGCTTTCAAAACGGTGATGGAAATCTCCAATATGGAAGCCTCGTTGGTGCAGTTTGCCTTTTATGGAGGTTATGCCACCATGGCAATTCCTGCCGCCATTTTTATTAAGAAATACTCTTACAAATCGGGTATATTAATGGGCTTGGCCTTATATGCTGTTGGTGCGCTGATGTTTTATCCAGCTGCTAGTACAGAACAGTTTTGGCTATTCCTAGTGTCTTTATATGTACTTACATTTGGATTGGCTTTTTTGGAAACAACAGCCAATCCATTTATGCTTGCTTTGGGAGCAGAATCTACCGCTACGCGTAGGCTGAACCTTGCGCAGGCATTCAACCCTATCGGGGCAATTATGGGGCAGTTTGTTGCTATCAATTTCATCCTTTCAGGATTAGAGTCTGCAAAGCTTGGAGCAGAAGGATTTTCTGTGTTGGCAGTAGCTGAAAAAGCAGTTGTTCGTACCCATGACCTTATGCTGATCCGTAACCCATACGTGGCGCTCGGGCTGTTTGTATTGATCATGTTGGTGATCTTCATCTTTGTGAAAATGCCAACCCGTGGCGATACAGACCATGAGTTACACATTGGTGCCTCTTTCAGAAGACTAGGGGCTAATTCCAAATACCTTTTTGGCGTAGTAGCACAAGTGTTTTATGTAGGTGCTCAGATTATGTGCTGGACATATGTAGTGCAGTACGGAGAAAATTTGGGGCTTACCAAAGCAGAAGCGCAGAGCTATAACCTCATAGCTACATCGTTGTTTTTTGTCGCTAGGTTGTTAAGTACCTTCTTACTAAAATATGTAAGTGGAGCCAGATTGCTAATGTTATTTGCGTTAGGTGCAGGTGTTTGTATGCTGGGTACTATGTTTATAGGAGGTTTTGTAGGGTTGTATTTCCTTGTAGGTGCTTCTGGGTTTATGTCATTGATGTTCCCTACTATTTACGGTATTGCTTTGGATGGTCTAGGAGATGATGCCAAACTAGGCTCAGCAGGCTTGGTGATGGCAATTGTAGGAGGAGCGATTATGCCACTCTTACAAGGTTCTATGATGGACATTGGTGGCCCAG
The DNA here is from genome assembly GCA_034044135.1 of Flammeovirgaceae bacterium SG7u.111. NCBI lineage: Bacteria > Pseudomonadati > Bacteroidota > Cytophagia > Cytophagales > Flammeovirgaceae > Flammeovirgaceae bacterium SG7u.111. The sequence continues at coordinate 2,340,821 of CP139021.1, forward strand.
GTTATGACGACACCCTGATTTTAGGTGTTCCCGAAGTGAATTTCTCCTTTATACTTCCATTGATATGCTTTGTAGTTATTGCTGTTTATGGCTATAAGTCATATCACAGAAGAGTAGCGTAAAGCTACTTTATCAAGCTTAATGTAACCGACTAACACATGAAAAGAATAGATTCATTTAAAAGGTTTTGCAACATCCTGTCGGCAGAAAAAGTACTAATGTACAAAGAGGTGATTGCAAATAAAGAAGCTTTTGAGCAAGCTGTTGACAGAAGCTTGTTAGAAGAACTGGGTATTGTCGAATTGAGCCTCTATCAGGATGAATATGAGGTATTTGTGATAATGGATACAGAGGCAAGCTTTGAATACAAGAAGTATGTAAAAAAGCTTGATAAGCTAGAAGACCAAAGTATCTTGAAAGGTATTACAACGTTCGATACGCCTCATCAAGATGCTACTAGGTGTCATGGTTTTTTGGAGAGGATTTATGAAATGGACCAGGTAATGGCTTTCAGTCCCATAGGTGGTCAGCTTAAGTTGAGGCACCCGATAAAGTACAGGCGGTTTGTAAAGGCGTTGGAGTTAGAGGCTGACGAAGACTTGCTTGTAGAATACAAAAAAGTACATGGCATAGGAGCTGCATGGCCAGAAATTACCCAAGGTATGAAAGATATTGGCATATTGGATATGGAGCTGTACCTCAAAGGCTTTAAAGCTTACATGATCATGGATACACTCAACGATTTTGACCACGAAGAAGCCATGGGTCTATTGGCTCAAAAGCCGAGGCAGGACGAATGGGAAAGCCATGTTTCCAAGTTCCAACGAACTTCGGACGATGCCTCTGCCAAAGAGAAATGGAGAGTTTTGGATTTGATATTTCAGCTTCAAGAAAGCACAGGAGTACTATATTTAGACAACTTGATAAAGATTAAATGAATATGAAACGATTTTTTACATTGCCCTTGTTAATTGCTGCCGTTTTCAGTTGTACAGCTCCCCAAAAAAAAGCTGAAGAGACTACGGTAGCGGCAGAAGGCTACGAAGAGAACTGGGAATCGATAAAGAAATATGAGATTCCGGAATGGTTCAAAGATGCCAAACTCGGTATTTTCATTCACTGGGGACCTTATGCTGTTCCCGCATCAGTTTCCGAATGGTATCCTCGTTTGATGTACCAAGACCAGGTGCAGGTAAACCCTAAAGGCGACACGACTAAAACAGAGCCTACTCAGGTATATCTCGACCATGTAAAAAAATATGGTCCTTTGGACGAGTTCGGTTACAAAGATTTTATTCCTGATTTCACGGGCGAGAATTTCAATGCCGAAGAGTGGACAGATATTTTCATAAAAGCAGGTGCCAAATACGTAGTGCCGGTTGCCGAGCACCACGATAGCTTTGCTATGTACAATTCCAAAATCACCAAATGGAACTCGGTGAACATGGGACCTAAAAAAGATATTTTGGGTGAGTTGGCAGAAGCTGGTAGGGCTAAGGGCTTGAAAATTGGCGCTTCTTCTCACTTTGCCTTCAACTGGGATTATTTCAACAAAACTGGCGATGCGGTCAATCCTGAGTACAGTGATTTTTATGGCAGAATCCACGAGCCTTATGCTCCTGCCGATGAAGAGTTCTTGGAACTTTGGTGGGCAAGAACAAAAGATATCATCGATAACTATCAGCCAGATATTTTGTGGTTCGATTTCGTGATAGATCGTCCAGAATACAAGCCTTACCACCCAAAGCTTGGTGCATATTACTACAACAAAGGTTTGGAATGGGGCAAAGAAGTTGTGCTTCAAAACAAAAACTTTCACGGGTTTGAGTCATTTCCTCCAGGTACTAATGTGTATGACCTTGAAAGGGGAAAAATGGCTGATATCCGCAAGGAAGCTTGGCAAACTGATACTTCTATTGGTAAAAACTCTTGGGGTTATGTAACCGATTGGATTACAAAAACTCCAAACACTATTGTAGATGACCTGATTGATATTGTGAGTAAAAACGGATGTTTGTTGCTCAACATAGGGCCAAAAGCAGACGGTACTATTCCCGAAGATCAGAAAGAAGTATTGATGCAGCTTGGAGGCTGGTTAGAAGTGAACGGAGAAGCTATTTACGGTACAAGGTACTGGAATACGTTTGGCGAAGGACCTACCGAAGTTGCTACGGGTCACCATACAGAGGGTAAAAACAAAGAGCTGACAGGAGAAGATTTTAGGTTCACCCAGAAAGACGGCGTAGTGTATGCCATTGCCATGGACTGGCCAGAAAAACCAGAGGCGGTTGTGAAAGCACTTGGTTCTAAAACCGAGTTCAACGATAAGAAAATCAAAGCTGTTTCCCTACTTGGCAACGATGTTGAACTTACCTGGGAACAGACCGAAGACAAATTGACGATTAATATGCCAGTTGAGAAAGTAGGCGATTATGCCTTTACTTTCAAAGTTGAGTTTGAATAAAATTGGCAATTTTTTTCTAAGCTAGAAAGTTCATCTTCAAGTAACTCTAGGCTTTTGACTGGAGTTACTTTTTTCTATTCACATTTCACCCTATATTTTTATTTCATATGAAACCAATTACTCATTTACTTGGGTTATTTTTGGTATTCTCTATTTTTTCTTGCCAACAAGAAAAAACCAAAAAGCCTAATATCATTTATATTATGTCCGATGACCATACTACGCAAGCATTTGGCGTATATGGCAGCCGCTTGGCAGGGCTCAACCCAACGCCTACGCTCGATAAGCTCGCAGCAGATGGCATGTATTTTACCAATGCATTTTGTTCAAACAGTATTTGTACCCCTTCAAGGGCAACGATCTTGACAGGGCAATTTGGTCACGTAAATGGCGTCTACGATTTGGATGGACACCTTGACGAATCGAAGCAGTATTTGCCCAAGGAAATGAAAAAGCTTGGCTATGAAACTGCCATGATAGGCAAATGGCATTTGAAAGAAGAACCGGCTGCTTTTGATTTTTACAAAGTATTGAAATTGCAAGGAGATTATTTTGACCCAACCTTTAGGGTGAGGGGAGAAAAGGAATGGCCTAATAACACAGAGAAACACGAAGGGCATTCTACAGACGTAATCACAGATCTTACCTTGGAGTGGTTGAAAGGAAGAGATAGTGAAAAACCATTTTTCTTGATGCACCACTACAAAGCGCCCCACGACATGTTCGAGTATGCCCCGAGGTACGAAGACTACTTGGCTGATGTGGAAATACCAGAGCCCGAAAGCTTATTTACCCAACCAGAATTTGGCTCTGAAGCAACAAGAGGAAAAAATGATAGCCTGATTCATAGAATTGGGACATCTATTTCAAGCCGCCATGTAGTACGGAATTATGTGCAAGATTTTAAAATTGACACTACGCTCTCAGAAGTAGAGCAGACGAAGGCTGCTTACCAAGCTTACCTCAAAAAATACTTGCGCTGTGTGAAAGGAGTAGACGATAACCTCGCCCGTTTGTTCAAACACCTAGAAGAAACTGGGGAAATGGAAAATACGATTATTATCTATACTGGAGATCAGGGATTTATGCTTGGGGAGCACGATTACATGGACAAACGTTGGATGTACGAAGAGGCGATGAGAATGCCGTTGATCGTTCGCTATCCTGAAAAAATTAAGCCTGGAACAGTTTCAACTGCGATGGTGAGCAACTGCGATTATGCTCCGTTCATGATCGAGCTGGCTGGAGGAAAAACTCCTGAATATATGCAAGGAAAAAGTTTGGTGCCACTTATGGATGGTACAAAACCTGCGGATTGGAGGAAATCAGTGTATTATAGATACTGGATGCACCTCATGCACCACGACAACCCAGCCCACTTTGGTATCCGCACGGAAGATTACAAGTTGATTTTCTATTATGCTCAGCCAAGGCAGACGGAGAAAATAGGTACTCCATCGATGCCTTGGAAGAAAAACTCCTTTATGATAGAGCCTACCCCAGTTGCCTGGGAGCTTTATGACCTTAAAAATGATCCGAATGAAGTGGTGAATTTGTATGGGAAAGAAGGGTACGAAGAAATTACCCAGAGCTTGAAAGCTCAACTTAAGGAGCTTCGTGCAGAAGTGGGAGAGGACGATTCTCAGTTTCCTCATATTCAAGAGGTGGTGGAAGCTTATTGGGATAAATAAAGTCGGGTTTTGATATTCAATCAATGAGTTTTGCCTTGTTCATGATTATGTGTTCAAGGCAAAATTTTATCGGCTAAGCATGCTTTTAAACTAAAAATGAATATGAAAAGAAACTACTTTATTTTTTGCCTTTTTTCCCTCGGGCTTTTTGCAACATGCAACCCTCCAAAGAAGAGTTGGGATGTTCGGGAGTTTGGTGCAGTGGCCGATTCTGTAACTATGAATACAAAAGCTATTCAGCAGGCAATCGACGCTTGCCACCAAGCCGGTGGAGGGATAGTTGAGTTGAAAGAGGGGGAGTATATTTCTGGTACTATCCTCTTGAAAGATAATGTGACCCTTTCGGTGAGCAAGGATGCCAAATTAATAGGAAGCCCCAACCCGATGGACTACCAAAGTATCGACCCATTTACAGATGCTACGGGTCAGTTGCGTGGGAAATGCCTTGTTGGATCTTTAAATGCTACCAATGTCGGGATAATAGGAGGTGGAGTGATAGATGGGCAAGGGGAGATGTTCAAGAAAGGCAAGCTGCTATCGACCATGAAAAAACTTGGGGTAGATAAATCTGAAATCAACGCGTATGCTTCAAACCGTCCTTTTTTAGTTCGTTTTGTAAAATCTACCGATATTGTAGTGGAAGACATTGAGCTGAGGCAACCCGCCGCTTGGACGTGCCATTTTTTCCAATGCTCAAAAATCAAGGTGAACAAAGTCAAGATTTATAGCCACGCCCACAAAAACAACGATGGCATCGACCTAGATTCAAGTTCCGATGGCATCGTCACCAACTGCGATATAGATGCAGGCGACGATGCCATTTGCTTCAAATCTACCAGCCCTGTTCCTACCCAAAACATCCAAGTGTCCAACTGTAAACTCAAAAGCGATTGGGGGACTATAAAGTTTGGGACGGAATCGATGGGGGACTTTAAAAACATTACAGTGAAGAACTGCAAAATCTACGATACAAAGGGTGGGGGGATTAAAATTTTGAGCGTGGATGGAGCGAATATCAGCGACATCACTATTGATAGTATCCAGATGGAAAATGTGGATATGCCTATTTTTATCAGGCTTGGCGAACGCTTGCGAACGTATAGAGGTGCGCCTCAACAAGCCGTTGGCAGTATCACAAATGTGAGAATAAGCAATGTGGTAGCAACTGCCCGTAGCTTGGACGAGTCGAGGGTAACACCACCTTCGGGCGTATTTATTACAGGAACACCGAACCATAAAATAGGAAAAGTATCTCTCAAAAATATCCAGGTCAATTTGCCGGGTGGAGGCACAGCCGAGCAGTCTGAGCTTGAAGTGCCCGAAGATGAAAAAAGATATCCTGAATTCAGCTTTTTCGGAGTTTCGCCAGCTTCAGGTCTTTATGCCCGACACGTTCAATATTTATCCGTTGATGCGCTTTCTGTTTCCTTGGTTGCCAAAGACGACCGCCAAGGCTTTATTTATTCTGATGTGGACAACAAGAATTTGAATGATGTTCAAATCGATTAACTTTTTTAACTATGAATTTGAAACAAGTTTTTTTCTCGATTTTTACCCTGATTACTTTTAGCTATCAACTTCAGGCGCAAAACCCTTTGGTTACACATATGTTCACAGCAGACCCAACTGCACGGGTGCACGAGGGCAAGTTGTATATTTATCCATCTCACGATGTGGTTCCTCCCGTAGGTATTGAAGCCCCACGCTTTTGTATGCCCGACTACCACATTTTTTCTTTGGAAAATGGGAGCACTTGGAAAGACCATGGAAGGGTGCTTGACCAAAATGAAGTGCCTTGGGGCGAGAAAAACTCTTTTGGGATGTGGGCGCCAGATTGCATTGAAAGGGATGGGAAATATTACTATTACTACCCTGCCAAACCGAAAAATGACAAAGCTTTTCGTCGGATTGGCGTAGGTGTTTCTGATAGTCCGTCAGGCCCTTTCAAATGGGAAAAGGATTTCATCAAAGGAGTATCGGGCATTGACCCTGGGCTGCTTTTAGATGACGACGATAAGGCTTACTTGTTCTTTGGAGGTGGCCACGAACTTTATGTAGCTCCTTTGAAAAAGAACATGAAAGAAATAGATGCTGAGCCAATTTTGGTCAAAGGCTTGCCAGCTGGTTACAAAGAAGGTTCTTTTCCTTTTAAAAAGGACTCGGTTTACTACCTCACATTTGCCCACGTATTTGCTGATGAAGGGTACACGATTGGTTATGCCACTTCTGAAAATCCATTGGGACCTTATACCTACCAAGGCAAAATTATGGACAATATTGAGAATGGGACTAACCACCATTCTGTAGTGGAGTATGAAGGTCAATGGATATTATTTTATCACTGGTGGGATGTTAGTGGCTATAACAAGCTCCGTTCGATGCGAGCTGATTACATGTATTTTAAAAAAGACGGCACTATAAAAAAGGTAATTCCAACTATGCGGGGCATAGGAACTCCCACTCTTGGCGATACTATTCAGGTGGATAGGTACAATGAGATCAGCAAAGCTAAAACTGCTTTTGTGGGTGGAGAAAATGAGCCTCTGGGCTGGATGGTGACGGATGCCAGAATGATGGGTTATGTGAAATTTAACAGGGTTGATTTTGGAAAAGGCGAGGCGAAGAAAATGGAGGCAAGAATAGCTTGCGGCCAGCGAGTTGGAAGCTTTGAGGTTCGCCTAGGAAACCCAAAAGGAAAATTGGTGGCAGAGTTTCCCATAGAGTACACCGGAGGTTGGAATTCTTGGAAAACCATTGAAACCGATGTGCTGGAATCAGTTTCGGGAGTTCATGACTTGGTGGTGGTCTTTAAATCGGATTGGGGTTCTACCAAATCGGTTAATTTGAATTGGTTGATTATCAAATAAATTGCAGTGTGTTATTTTACCTGATTGTTTAATTATGATCAGCTCGACTAATAACTGTTTTACTAAAAAAAGCTATTAGTCGAGCCTATAAACCTTCTTCACAAATATGAAAACAAAAAAACATGTATTCCTAATAGCCTTGTTCATTGGGCTAGTTTCGTGTAATCTTTTTGCACAAGAAAAGCCAAATATCATTGTGATATTGACAGATGACCAAGGTTGGAGCGATGTCGGATTCAATGGCTGCACAGATATTCCCACCCCCGCGCTCGATAAATTGGCAAGCGAAGGGGTGGTTTTTGACCAAGGGTATGTTTCCGCACCGTATTGCAGCCCGTCTCGTGCTGGTTTGCTTACGGGTAGGTACCAGTCCCGCTTTGGCCACGACTGCAACCCTCCTTATATAGAAAATGGGGAAGAGGTGGGAACACCGCTTTCGGAAGTAATGATATCCGATTATTTGAAAGCAGGAGGCTACAAAACGTGTGCGATAGGGAAATGGCACTTGGGCGATGCCCAAAAATTCCAACCCAACGAGCGAGGATTCGACCACTGGTTTGGCTTTAGCGCAGGCGGTACAAATTATTGGGGATTTCCTCAAGGAAATCATAAAACAATTTATCGTAATAAGGAAAAGGTTGACCAAAAAGAACTGAGCTACCTCACCGATGACTTTACTGAGGAAGCAGTTTCTTTTATCAAAGAAAACAAAGACGATCCTTTCTTTATTTACCTGGCCTACAATGCACCCCATGCTCCAGATCATACCACAGAAGAGTATCTTGAAAAAACAAAGCACATCGAATACGGAGGTAGATCAGTGTATGGAGCAATGGTTGCCGGAGTTGATGCCGGAGTAGGGGCGATTGATAAAACGCTGACCGAACTGGGCATCAAAGAAAATACCATGGTCATTTTCTTGAGTGATAACGGCGGTAGGGCTGAGCACGCTGATAACCGACCTTACCGAGGGCACAAAGGGATGATCTTTGAAGGGGGTATCCGAGTGCCTTTTGTAATGACTTGGCCAAAAGGTTTGGAAGGCGGGAAGCGCTATGGTGAACCAATCATTTCTCTCGACATTTTGCCTACAGCACTTGCCGCGGCAGGGATTGATAAGAAGCCGAAAAATAAGTTAGATGGGGTGAATGTTCTTCCTTATTTGAAAGAAGAAAAGAAAGGAATTCCTCACGATTTCTTGGTTTGGCGAACAGTGAATGGCTTTGAGTACGGGGTAAGAAAAGGGAATTACAAGCTTTACAAATCGACGTACAAAGACAAGTTTTTACTGTTCGATTTGAGTAAGGATAGTTATGAAAGAAATGACATAGCGGAGCAAAACCCTAAGGTGGTAGCTGAGCTAAAGGAAGACTTTGAAAAATGGAACAAAGACATGATAGCTCCACTTTGGCTGGATCCACATCCTGAAAATGTGATCAAAGAAGAGAAGAGGCTTCAGGAAACAAGAAGGAAATCATTGCATAAAAAGAAGTAAGGTCTTTCTTGTCTGACGAGAAAATATATTCACGAATGCTTAGAAGCTGTTTTGAAATATATCTTCAAAATTCTTATGTGCTTCTTTTGGCGCATAATTGCGTTAAAATCTCCGCAGATAGCTCCACTATCTTTGTCTATTTTGCCTTATTCTGCATCCAAAATAAGCGATAACAATTTTTAAATATAATTCCCAAACAGCTTCTTACTATTTAACTTAACATTATGAAAATGAAATCGCTGATTACACTAGCATTTTTACTGCTTGGTATGAGCCAAGCTTTTTCCCAAAAGTATGAAGCCAATTGGGAATCGTTGAGCAAACACAACGAAGCACCTGAATGGTTTTTGGATGCTAAATTGGGTATTTATTTCCACTGGGGAGTATATTCTGTTCCCGCTTTTGGCAACGAATGGTATCCGCGCTGGATGCACTTTGAAGGTCATAAGTTCTACAAACACCACGTAGAGAAATACGGCCCTCCGTCCGATTTTGGTTACCACAACTTCGTTCCTTTCTTCACTGCCGAGCATTTCGACGCAGAAGAATGGGCTACACTTTTCCAAAAAGCAGGGGCTAAGTTTGCCGGACCTGTAGCCGAGCACCACGATGGTTTTTCGATGTGGGATAGCGATATCACTCCTTTCAACAGTGCCGACAAAGGCCCTATGAAAGATATCACTGGTGAGCTTGCAAAAGTATTGAAAACCAAAGATATGAAGCTGATCACTACGTTCCACCATGCCCGTAACTTGCAGCGGCATGATACCTCGAATGTAGATGGGAAAGAGAATGCTTACCGTAACTCTCATTACCCGTTTTTTGAAGGAATGCCTCCAACATCTGACCGTGAAGACTTGAAATATTTGTATGGAAATATTGAGGCTGAGCAATGGCACAAAGAAGTGTGGTTTGGTAAATTGAAAGAGGTAATTGATAAGTACCAGCCCGATATTATTTGGTTCGATTCGTGGCTGGATCAGATTCCAGAGAAGTATAGAAAAGAGTTTGCTGCTTATTATCTAAACGAAGCTGAGAAGTGGGGGAAAGAAGTGGTGATTGTGAGAAAACAAGATGATTTGCCGCTCGACTTCAGTGTAGATGATTTGGAAAAGTCAAGGAAAAATAGATTAGAAGAAAAGTACTGGATGACGGACGAGACCATAAGCAAAGGAAGCTGGTGCTACACCGAAAACTTGGAAATTAAACCTGCTGATGATCTTTTGCATGTATTGATTGACATTGTAAGTAAAAATGGGGTGTTGTTGTTAAATATCTCTCCAAAAGCTGATGGAACTATTCCTGACGATCAGCGAGGTGTGCTGTTGAAAATGGGTGCTTGGCTAGGTACCAATGGGGATGCGATCTATAGCAGCCGACCTTGGTATACCTTTGGTGAAGGACCAACAGTAGAGCCAGAAGGGCATTTCAAAAACCACCAAGCTTTTGGCAAGATCAAGTATTCTTACAAGGACATTCGCTATACAACCAAAGGCAACCGCATTTTTGCTATGCCACTGGGAGTGCCTCAGGGGAAAGAGGTAGTGATGGAGGCATTTAACAAAAAAGACTTGCCTAAGAAGACAAAAATTAAATCGGTTAGTCTTTTGGGGGAAACTAAAACTATTCCTTTTGCCTTGGAAAAAGCAGGTTTAACCCTAGACGTTAGCGGTCTTGACTTTGATGAGATGGTAACTGTTTTTGAGATTATATTGGAAGAGAAGTAAAAGGGTAAACAAAACCTGATTTTAAAACCCACCTCTTGCCTAGGCAGTAGGTGGGTTATCTATTTTTTTATGGTGAACTCAAAGTTGCATCCATCCCTTTTGTCAGATTGGACAGTGATTGATCCTCCAAGGCCCTCTACAAGCGATTTTACTGTAGCCAAGCCAATTCCACTCCCTCTTTCCCCATTTCTAGTTTTGTTTGCACTTGTTTCAAAAATTTGAAATATTTTGTCTTGTTCTTCCTTCTTCACCCCAGGGCCGTTGTCTATAATATTGAATTTCACAAAGTTTGGATACTCTCCTATTTTTAGTGTGATTTCAGTTTTTTCTTTGTCATTGTACTTTATACTATTGCCGATCAAATTGATAAGTATTTGTTCCAAAGCAGTTTTGTTGGTGAAAATATAAATATCCTTTTCAGGATAAAGCTTAAAGAGAACCTCTCCTTTCGAATCGAGTAGGGAGATCAACTCATTACTAAGAGTGGTAATATTGACTTCTTCCTTGTTATCAGATATTTTTTTTGTGCTCTTGCTGTACTTCAATATTCCATCTATCAGTTGTGTGAGTTTAGAAGAGGATAGGTTGACATGCTCGAGCAGACTTAACCCTTTCTCATCAATTATCTCCGAATAGTCCTGTTTAAACAGGTTATTAAGGGCTACTATACTGTTCAATGGTGATTTGATATCGTGTGCAGCTACATAGGCAAACTTCTCCAAGCCACTATTTTGTATTTCCAGCTCATATACTTTTGCTTCTAATGCTTTTGATTTTTTTCGTAGTTCCAGTAGTTTCATTAACTGATTAGATAAGGCCTTTAATGCTCTTACTTGATTGTCAGACAAGTTGTTGGGTTTATTATCTATCACACATAAAGTGCCCAAGGAGTAGCCTGCGGGGGTAACCAATGGAACTCCTGCGTAAAAAATAACATGTGGGTCATCAATGACTAACGGGTTGTTCTTGAACCTTTTGTCTTTCCTAGAGTCAGGAATAATCATTACATTATCGGGTTGGTTTATGGCATGGGCACAGAATGCATACTCTTTTGGAGTTTCTGTTGCATCTGTTCCATGGTGCGATTTGAACCATTGTCTTTTGTCATCAATTAAGCTAATAAGAGATATTGGTACACCACAGATATACGATGCCAATTGGGTGATTTCATCATATTCTTGCTCTGGGAGTGTATCCAAAATAGAATACTCCTGCAAATTGGCGAGCCGTTTGGATTCTTCTTTAGGTATATCAGGTTTAATCATGACTCAAGTTATAGTTTTTATCTTCAATAGTCAATCAGATAACTTCGCATTTTACAAGTTATTGGTTCGGAATAATTCAATTTTTTTTCTCTTTTAAAAAGAATTGTTTTTTATCACAATTCAATCCGTTTTTGTGTAAAGTGCAGGTGAGTCACAACGATCACCATTTTGCTCTAATTCCAATGTAAATATTTCTTCCTGCAGCACTGATTCCTGAGCTATAGGGTCGGTAATGTTTGTCTAAGATATTTTCCATTCCTGCTTGTAATGTCAAGAACTCTTTGGGTTTGTAGGAAGTTCGGAAATTAAGTGTGTACCAAGAAGGTGTTCCCGTAGCCGTGTAAATATGTGTCTTGCTCTGTTCGGAAGGGCTCATGTCGCTCAGCCATTTTCTTGCTGCAAATTGGACATCTGCAGATAGCCTGAGCTTTTTTCTCTTATAAGTCACGTCCCATTTCCCAAAAACCGGAGGGATGTGGCGCAAAGGTAAATCTTCTGCCAAGTCGCGGCCAGTAGTGTAGTTGAGCGAGGCAAGGCTAGATAAATTAGTACCAAGTTCTCCTTTTACCAAAACAGAAGCCCCAGCGGTATATGCTTTTCCAGTATTTACCAACGCTTGTACTTGGCTGAGCGTTCCGTCGTACAGAAGGGAATCTTGTCCATTGAAGGAGAATGGGCGCCTTACCATGGCATCTGAAAGGTATGTGTAGAAAGCGTTAAATTCTGCTTTTAGTATTCCCCCAAAAATCTTGGCAATTCCCACTTCTCCGCTGTACGCTCTTTCAGGTTTGAGGCCTGGGTTAGGAACAACGATTGTTCCAGGTTCGGAATCAAAAACTTTCCCCGCATCGTCGACATTTGGAGCTCGGAAACCACTAGCGAGGTTTATGTTGATTTGCCAGGTTTCTTTTGGGCGAAATACCCACCCAAGGCTTCCGTTGAAAGAACCGTTGCTGAGCTTGGCTTCGGAGAATGGGAATTGGTAAAATGTAGTGTCTGAAAAAGTAGCATTTAGCTTGACCAAGTTGTACCTAAGCCCTGCGGTGAAAGTCGATTTTTCATTAAAAAGCCATTTGTAACTAGTATAGATGGCGGCACTTTTATAGCTGCTTCCTCCGTCAGGGTAGCGGGTAGCTGCCGGGGAAACTGTTCCATTATCGATGTTGATGCTTTGGGCAGAAGAAGCTACTTGGTTGTTGGTGAATTCTAAGCCGTAAAAAAGCTGATGGGTTTCTCTCTTCCATACTTTTTCGGCATCGATATTCAAACTCCAAACATCTACTTTTTCCAAGCGTTCCCTTCTGTTCTCATCTTGGAATGTCCTATCGTTTCTTCCTTCTTTTATCTGTTGAAATGCCAGATTAGCACGAATTTGATCTGCAAATTGTCTTGATGGCCTGTAGGTAGCTCGGGCTTGATGCATGCTCCATTCCTGAGGAGAGTATTCCCAAACAGCATAGCGGGGCTTTTCATTTCTGTATTCTATAAGTCTATCATAGCGAGGAACATCGCCCGTTTTGCTGAAGTGGAATGCATATAGAAAATCAAGATTGTTTTTGGGTTTGAATAAGAATTTTTGGGTGAAATTTGCTTGACTATAACGGGAGAATCTTTGTATATTTATATTATCGTTTCTAACAATAATGTCCTCCCCATTAGCAGTAGTGACATACTCCATCCTTTTTCCCCACTCGGAGTTGTCACTACTTCTTTCTTTACCCATCTGGAGGTCGTCAAAGTCACTAAAAGAGATACTGCTGAGCGAGGCAAACTTCTGTGATCCGAGGTTGAGATGAACATGCCCTGTTTTCTCGTTGGCGGCAGTTCCATAGCGAAAGTTTGCCCCACCCGAAATGTTTGTTTTTTCATTTTCTCTTGCCAAAGCTGGGGTAATGGAATGAAAGTCCATGACGCCACCAAGGGCATCGCTGCCGTAAATTACCGAGCCAGGGCCCAGTACCACTTCGGCATTTTCCAATAGATTGGGGTCAAGAGAAATAATATTGTGCAAGTTTCCACTTCGGTAGATGGCATTGTTCATCCTGACCCCGTCTATCACAATCAGTACCGAGTTGGCGGCAAAGCCCCTCAGCATAGGGCTACCTCCGCCTTGCTGGCTTTTTTGCACAAAAACTTGCCCGCTTTGCGAAAGGATATCTGCCGTGGTGGCTGGGTTACCATGGGCTATTTGCTCGGCTTCTAGGTTCACTATTTGGTTAGGAATATATTTCTTGTTTTGCTCCCAACGGTTAGCCGATAGCACAATCTCGTCGAGCGTGATGGCAGAAGGTTTTAGCCGGATGGTCTGTTGGGCTGAAAGCTCTTGGCGACTGATTTGGGTGGTGTAGTACGCCAAGTGCCTAAAGGTGAGTATTTCCCCCTTTAGCTGAGAAATATTGATGCTGCCCTCTTTGTCCGTCAAGATAAAATTACTTCCATTTTCCCCTGAAACTATCACTCCCTCTATAGCTTCCTCACTTTGCTCATCTACAACCTGGATAGATTGTGAGAGCACAAGTTGGGGTATGAAAATGAAAGTTAGTAAAATTCGTAAGTAGAAATTCATTTGAGTAGTGTGGTTGTAACTACAAATGTATTAAAAATGTGTTTTGTTGGGAAGATGTGGTGGATGCAAATGTTTTGGATTTTAGTTTGTCCTGAATAATCCCGTTCCTCACTTTTATTTGCCGAAACCCAAGTTTTTTTTGTTATATGCTGGATTTGGTTACACGGATTGGGAAAAAGGTTTTTACTTTGCCCAAGCACTAAATCAATTAGCCTTTGCCATTGAAACTACCTAAAAGCGCATTTATACAAATATTCTCACAAAATAGCGGTTTTTTTCTACCTGTTATACCATTCTTGTTCGTTAAAAAGTTTTGCCTTAGTACTGCTAAGCCTGTATTTTTTGCCTCCGATAATAGCATAACAGCTCACGAACCTAAACCGACATTTTATAAGCAAATTTGTATCATTTTTTGTGGAGCTTTTCTTCTGCTTTTTACTGTGGAAGAAAGAGCTGAGGCCCAGTCTTTTCCTCTTGATAAAAAGATGGAAATCGCTCAGGCTAACTTGAGTGCAGAAGACTTGATTTTGCAAATAGAAGAGCAATCGAAGTTTAGGTTTATTTATACGAATGAACTTTTAAAGGGATTGCCCTCTCTTCAGCTCGCCAACAAACAACATACGGTTGAAGAACTATTGGCTCTCACCGAAACTCAAGTTGGGGTTACTTATCAGCAAAAAAGGAATTTGCTGATCCTTTCCAAGGCTCAAAAAAAAGTGAAAGTAGTAGAGCCACAGCTTTTTGTGATCAGTGGGTTCATAAAGGAAGCGGAGTCAGAGGAAACGTTGATTGGGGCGACGATGTTGGCTATTTCTTCTTCGGGCGAGAGGAAAGGCGCTGTTTCAAATCCTTATGGCTTCTATTCCATTACCCTGCCCGAAGACACGTACCAAATTATTTATTCTAACATAGGCTTTTATGCCGATACTTTCGAGTTAGATCTTACTGGGAACATACGGCTCAATTGGTTCATGCAGCCTTTCAGCAAACGGCTCGCAGAAGTGACGGTTATTGCTGATCAGGAAATGGAAGCGAACTTGGAGCAGGTTCAAATGAGCACGCATAGGCTGGATATGAAGAAGATTGGGAAAATACCTTATTTATATGGTGAGGTAGATGTGATTCGGGCATTGGGGAATTTGCCAGGGGTGAGTACGGTGGGGCAGGTGTCTACCGGGTTTAATGTAAGGGGAGGGAGTGTCGATCAAAACCTTATTTTTCTCGACGATGCTCCTGTTTATTATACCAGCCATTTTTATGGACTGGTCTCTGTTTTTAACTCAGATGTGGTGAAAGATGCGAAGATTTATAAAGGTAGTATACCTGCTCGGTTTGGTGGGAGCTTGTCTTCGGTAACGGAGATTTGGCAGAGAGAAGGGAGTAATGAAGAGCTTGTGGTGAGTGGAGGAGTTGGTGTGATTTCTACACGGCTTTCTGTAGAAGGGCCAATCAAAAAAGACAAAAGCACTTTCTTGATTTCGGGCAGAACGGCGTTTTCAGACCTGTCAAACATTGGGCTGAGGAATACAGGCTTAAGTAATGTGGGAGGAGATTTTAATGATTTAAATTTAAAACTGAACTATAAGCTTAATTCGAAAAACAGGTTATACCTCTCTGGGTTTTATGGGTTTGATGAATCGAAATTGGAGAATGGGGAAGATTATCAATGGGGGAATATCAATGGAAGTTTTCGGTGGAATAGAGTTTATAACCGAAGCCTTTTCTCCAACTTTACGGCAGTTTATAGCCGCTATGAATATAGCGCATTGGATTTTGATGGAATTAACGATTCGGAGCTTTTTTCCAAGCTGGCGAGCTACCGTCTCAAAGATGATTTTACTTGGTTTAAATCATCGAAACATACCTTCAATTTTGGTGGGCAATTGATTTTTCATGAGTTTTCCCCGGGTACTTTTGTAAAAGAAAATGTGGATTTGAAAAAGGAGTTGGCTTTGCAAAGAGAACATGGGGTAGAGGCAGCTCTGTATTTTACTGATGAATGGAAATTTTCTGAAAAGCTTAGCGTCGATTATGGTTTGAGGTATTCAGGGTTGTTCAATTTAGGACCTTCTGAAGTATATGTCTACGGACCTGAAGGACCTGTGGTTGGAGAACCTATTGATACGTTGAGTTTGGGCAAGGGCGAGTTGGTTAAAGCCTACCACGGTCCAGAACCTCGCTTGGCTGTTAGGTATAGGTTTTCCCCTGAAAAAGGGGTGAAGTTCTCCTATAATCGTCATCGGCAATATATACATTTGGTCTCAAACTCGACAAACGTGTATCTTACGGATGTATGGAAGCTGAGCAATACGCATATAAAACCTCAAATTAGCGATCAGGTTTCTATAGGTTATTTCCAGAATTTTAAAGACAAATCTATTGATGCTTCGGTAGAGGTTTACTTCAAAAATATGCAAAACGTGCTGGAGTATAAGGACGGGGCTGAGTTGGTGCTCAACCAGCGGGTAGAAAAGGATTTGCTTTCCAACAGAGGAGTAGCCTATGGCTTGGAGTTTATGGTCAACTGGAATACTGATAAGTTTGAGGGAATGTTGGCTTATACGCTTTCGCGATCTCAAAGAAAAACTTTGGGTGAGTTTGAGCAAGAGCAGATAAATAAGGGTGAGTTTTACCCATCAAATAGTGATAGGCTTCATGATTTGAAAGTGTTGGGCACTTATCACCTGAATGATAAATGGAGTTTTTCTGCCACATTTACTTATGCTACTGGCAGGCCTATTACTTTGCCCGATTCTCGTTTTGTATTTGAGGGTAAGGCTATCCCAAATTTTTCGGATAGAAACCAAGACAGGCTTCCTTCCCATCATAGGCTCGATTTGACTGCCGTGATGCGTGGACGAGTAATTAAGAAAAAAGGGAAAAATGCTGGGAAATTGAAGCGTACACAAGGCTATTGGGTATTTTCCCTCTACAATGTGTATGCTAGGGAAAATACTTTCTCGGTAAATTATAGCCGTGACCCAAATGATCCTTCGAAGGGACAGCTAGAGCAATTTTATATTTTCAAAACTATCATTCCATCAGTTACTTATAATTTCAAGCATACAGGTAGGAAGTAGAGTTGTTTTATAGGCAAGAAAGCCTGTTAATTTTCTCCATTAAGTTTCTTCTTTAATGCTTCCAAGGTCGGGATCATCAAAAACATGTTGAAATCTTTGTCCTCCATTTCTTGGGTAAGTTGCTCGTAAGGGATAAGTTGGTCATGGATTTTCAAGTCATCTTTTAATAGCTTTTTTGCCTTCGAATTATCGGAGGGAAATTTTCCATACCTAAAGCGGAAAGCTAGCTTTTCGGAGCACCAGCGGGCATGCTCAACAGGAGCGAAGATTTTATAATAGGGTTTCACTGTTCCTTTGCTTATCACCCTATGTCCCATTTTTCTTATAAAAGCGGTTTTGGTGTTGAGGTGGCGGGCTACATACCTGTTCGATTCTTGTTTGATGTCGGTAAGGTCGTTCCAACGATAGTTGATGGCAAAGAGTGGCTTTAAGCTTCTTTTATCTCTGCCAAGTGCGTTGGAAATGACTGACAAAACAGCGTCTTCTAAGTCGTTCAACGGATTGTCCGAAGTGAATTCTACATTGATGAAAGCATTTTCCGCTTCGTCCAAAACCTTATCGGTCAGGAGGGCTGATTCTTTTTCATCCAGTAAATACCTGAACTCATATTTCATGGAGTAGAAATAATTGATCACTTTGGAAAGTGTATCAATGGTGTCGAGTTGGTCTATCAGTTTTGTTTTGGTGCAAGTATCTGTAAAGAGCCTTACAAAATTGATGTTGAGGTCGTGCTTTAGCGAGTCGTAAAGTTCGGTAGTGCCGCCTTCGCTTTGTAGCTTGTCGGGGTTGAGAAGGGCAAGGGCACGTGTTTTTTCAGGTAGGCAAGTAACAATGGGGGTGTCATTAAGGTCGCCAATAGAGGAGTACAAGAGTTGGCGGAACGAATTGGACATACCGATGAGTTTAGCATCATTGTCCCCAAAAATGTAGACTCCGCTCAGGAGTTTGAGTTTTTTTATAAAACTATTGGAAGAATAAGAGCTGCTGTAGAATACTTCGTCTTCATATTCTATGGTTTCTATATCCAAATAATCTTCTATGAATGGGAACTTGAATTTTACTCTCTCATAAACATTTTTAATGTCTTTGTCTATCAAAATCACCTTGAGCCTTTTGAGGCCTGGGCGGTGGCTTAGGATATAATTTTCGAGCAAGAACATTTCCGCTGTTCTGTTCAAACCAAGTATCAGAATAGCATTGTCGGTGCTTTTTACTTGTTTTATCTTTCCTTCCTCGTCTTTTACAGTTTCATAATCTACATTGCTGAGGGGAGGGTAGGTGTCATAAATTAATTTAGCTGCGGCCAGATCGGCATTGAACGCATCAATATCAAACTTATTGGTGCGGTTGTATTTATCCATGTAGTCTTTGAGGAAATTGTTGTTCTCCCTTCCTTCTACATAAATAAGTACTTTCAGTTCATTGTCGAAAACGAGAGTTCGGTTGAGCCAGCTGAGTAGGTTTGCCGTTTGCATATTGTCTTCGTCGTTGATGCCCAACACAAGGCAGTACTTTGCCCGTTTAATTCCTGCACGGATAAGATCAGAGCTCATGGAATCGGACGCCCCCAGTAATTTTCCTCCCATCGAAGAAATTTTCAACAGGTTCTCGTTCACTTTGTCCGCTTTTTCTACAATTACTACTTTTTGCCCATCTGCAAGTAATTCATTGGCTATTCTGAAACTAATATTGCTATTGCCCAGAATAATACTGTGATCACTGTAAAAATAGCGGGTGATCACACCAGTCCACCAGTTCGTAACATAGTTCCATGTGTATTGAATGATACCGAAGCCAAGGATAAGTGCAGCAAGAAAACTTGCTAGGATTATCTGCCAGTTTTGGAAGTTAGGCTCTAAGTTGCCCATCAGGAACATGCCCAAAATAGCGTAAAGAGTATTCCAGAGGTGGAGTTCTTTGTCGTACGTTTCTTCAGATGTTGCATGGAGTGTTTTGTATACTTCCGCATCATAATACCCCCAAAAACCGAGAAGGAAAACTAAGATTATTCCAGTAACAATTACTACTGGGATTAATTGATGATTTTTTTTAATGGGTGTAGACGACATAGTTTGGTGTAAAAATCCTCTAATGGTGTTAGGCTATTCCTTTCTAAAAATAGAAAGGATAGCGCCTGACTTCACTGGTCAAACAAAGTAGACTAAACATACTATAATATTCTGACTTTAAAAATTTGAAAATCATTTTTTGCTACCAAGATTTTTTTTTGAAAAGCTATTTGTTTTGGCATTTGTAGCGTTGATGTTAACAGAAGTAAATAAAGGAATCATTTTTGCAAACTGAGCAACGAGCAGTTTGTGAAGGAAAATGATTCTTACAAAAAGCTTTTTTACTAACCAAAATCTATAACAGCTAAGCGTATGGTTTCACTCGAACCAAGAACAGGTCCATTAGGGCTAAAACTATCAGCACATTTATTGAGGCGGGCGACTTTTGGCGCTACTCGCAAACAAATTGACGATTTTGCCAATATGACGGCAGCCCAGGCCGTTGCCGAATTATTACAAGCTCCTGAAGAAAAAGCTCCACCTCCTATCGACCCCTTGACGGGTTCGCCTTGGATAGATCCTGAAAATAGCGTATTTACGGCAGGAGAAGGAAACAGTGGGGAAGATGAGTTGAAAGATGTTGTATTAGGATGGTGGCTTTCGCAAATGGCAAAGTCAGGAATGTCTCTTTCAGAGAAGATGGCTTATTTTTTACACACGCACATTCCTCTTATCCAGTCGCGAATCCAAAAAAGTGCGGCGCTTTATTATCATATTGAACTATTGAGGTTTTATGGACTTGGCAATTTCAAAGAATTTTCGTTGAAGCTTTGCCTTGATAATGCGATGCTCCGCCATTTAGATGGATATTTGAATGTGGTTGGCAGGCCTCAGGAAAACTATGCCCGAGAGTTTATGGAGCTGTATACCATAGGGAAAGGGCCTCAGGTAAGTTCTGATGATTATACCAACTACACCGAACTGGATGTACAAGAAGGTGCAAAAATCCTTTCGGGGTATGGAGAAGACACGAGCTTCAGAAATATAGATGAAGATACAGGCTTAGCAGCGGGTGTTATCCAAGGTGGAGAGTGGCAAGGAGATGTGTATGTGGTAACCAGCGCAAAAAAGCACGATGAAAGCACCAAGACTCTTTCGGAAAGGTTTCAAAATACGGTGATTGAACCTGCGGAAATAGTGAACGGCAAAGCAACTGCCGAAGCTGCACTGGGTGAACTTCAGCAGTTTGTAGATGTGATTTTTGATCAAGAAGAAACGGCAAAGCATATTTGCCGAAAACTGTACCGCTTTTTTGTGTACTATAAAATAGATGAGGAAGTAGAAACTGGAATCATCGCACCCTTGGCAGAAACATTTAGGGACAACGATTACGATTTTGTTCCTGTGCTTAGCCAACTTCTTCAAAGTCAGCATTTTTATGATGTGGATAATGCAGAGTTGAAGGACAATAAGATTGGGGCAATTATCAAATCGCCAATCGAATTGGTGATGGGGATGATCAAGTTTTTCCAAGTAGAGCTTCCAGATGATCAATTGGATTATGCGACCCTACTAGACGGCGGGTATAGCAATATCATGAAATATATGAGCGAGCAAGGCATGTCCTTTGTAGAGCCATATGAAGTTGCAGGATATCCGGCTTACCATCAATTCCCCGTTTTTAACCGTAACTGGATTTCGGCCAATTACCTCGCCCAGCGCTACAAATTTATAGAACATCTTCTCAAAAAATCGGAGGATGATCCGAACTCTCCTTTGTTGGATATAGTGGCTTATGTGAAGGATACCAACAATATTTCCGACCCGTTTGATCCAGATAAACTAGTGGCAGAATTGGTCGATTACCTCCTTCCCGAAGGTGTGTCAGACGAAAGGTTTACCTATTTCGTAAATGCTGTTTTGTTAGATAACCTTTCGGTGATCAATTGGCAGTCTGAATGGCAGCAATACCTCGATAGTGGGGATGATGTGGCGGTGCGAGGGCAGTTGGAAAACCTCTTAAAAGCGATCCTCCAGTCTCCCGAAAGCCAATTGCAGTAGACTATTCAGTTTAATCTAAAACATTAACCTCGGTTTTTCCGAAAATACTAAAGCTACGATGAAAAGAAGAAATTTTCTCAAACAAGCAGCAAGTGCGGCTACTGGTCCATTTTTATTAGGAGGAATTCCTATGCACCTTTTTGCTCAAAACAGCCAGTTGAGCAGGATGGCAGCTGCTAGCCCTAACGATAAAGTTCTGATTATTTTGCAAATGCACGGCGGGAACGATGGACTCAATATGGTAATTCCCGTAGATCAGTACGATAACTATTATAACCTCAGGCCAAATATTGCCATTCCTCAAAATGGGAATAGAAGTTTTATTGAATTGGATAAAACGATAGCCAAAGAAAAGCAAGTAGGGCTTCATCCTGATATGCTCGGGGTAAAATCTATGTACGATGAAGGATTGGTGAATATCGTACAAGGGGTTTCTTACGAAAACAACAATGGTTCGCATTTTAGGGGAAGAGATATTTGGTTTATGGGCGGCAGTTACGATGATTATTTTGGTTCGGGATGGATTGGTCGTTACCTGGATCATACCTACCCAGGTTACCCAGAAGGACCTCCCGCAGCCTATCCAAATGCAACTATGCCCGACCCTTTAGGCATCGAAATAGGAACAGGAGTATCTATTGCTTTCCACCGAGAAGATGGAATTCCAGCAGGTTTGGCGGTTCAAAATCCTCAACAATTTTATGATCTGATCAATAGTGTCGGTGGAGACCCTCCAGGAGATATTGTAGACTCTTTTTATGGAGATGAGCTGAAGTACATTATGGATATAGAAAAACAATCTAACCTGTATGCTGCACGACTTAGGGAGGTGTATGAAAACGGTTCAAATAGTAGTGTTACTTACCCTGAAACCTATCCATTGGCGGCTCCTCAGGGAAGCTTGAAAAATGGTCTTTCTAACCAATTAAAGTTGATTGCCAGGTTGTTGAATGGAGGAATCAAAACAAAAGTTTTTCTTGTCAGAATTGGTGGGTTCGATACGCACGCTTCGCAAGTTGAAGATTATGATCCTACACTAGGGGCTCATTCAGCACTTCTTTATCATATTTCTTCGGCTATGAAAGTTTTTCAAGATGACTTGAAAAACTTGGGTATAGATGAAAAAGTGTTGACGATGACCTATTCTGAGTTTGGAAGAAGGGCAAAGTCTAACGGAAGTTGGGGTACAGATCACGGTACTGCTGCTCCTATGATGCTGTTTGGAAAAGGTGTAACACCGGGAATTATAGGTGACAACCCTGATTTGGCTAACTTAGATAGGAATAATGTCCCCATGCAATATGATTATCGCCAAGTGCTCGCATCAGTGATGCAGGATTGGTTTGAAGCATCGGATGAGGCTTTGGAAGCAACGCATTTCGACCAGTTTTCTGGTGAAAAATTGCCTGTGGTAGGAGGGAGTGTTACTTCTACCGATGAGTTTTTCAATGAGCGCTTTAGGTTGGATACTTGCTACCCTAACCCTGTAAGGACGGAGACTAAAATATCATGGAAGATTAATACTCCTGCCAATGTGACTTTGTCGCTTTTTGATAACTCAGGGAAGAAAGTAAAGGTGATTTATGAAGGGAAACAGCCCGCAGGTGAGCATGAAGTGATCTTAAATGTAAAAGGACTTACTCCAGGGATGTATTTTTATAGGATAAAAGCAGGTAAGCTTAAAGCTTCTAAAAAAATGGTGATTATTGGAGGATAAAGATTTTAGTGACTAGACCTAACAAATGAATATGGAGGTTGATTTCAACTTCCTTCGTTTAGCAATACAGATTAACTGAAAAAACGAAACCCCTTTGGCATTGCCTAAAGGGGTTTTTCTATGGAAATAAGTTTGGCTTTATGCAGCAATAGCTGTTTCTAATACGTCCATAAAGCCTTTGTTTTTCATAACATAGTTCATGATCCCAGCCCTTATTACATCGAAAAGAAGGGCTTCCTTGTCTTCGGGCATAAGCAAGATAAACTTAGTGTCTTCCAGCAAAGGGCTTAGTTTTTCAAATAATGTCAATCCGTCTACCCCAGGAAGGTTGTAGTCTATTACGATTACATCGGGCATATCTTGGTTGGATTTGTTTAGCTCAAATAAAGCTTTAATGCACTCGCTAGCATTATTGAATCCTTCTACAGCAAAATCATCTTTTAGCATAGTGCTCTGAAGTTGTTGTATGTAGGTGGTTTGGGGTTCTACAAAATATATGCTTTTCATTTTATATTATGTTTTTGGTAATTGGAATTCCCTCTTAGCAGATGAAGCTATTGGGGGAGGTTGAGTTGGTTGTTATAAATTGGATTATATTAATGTTTGATATTGTTTAAAACGTTTTCTGTTCTTCTCTGTTTTACAGCTAAAAGTAACCATATGTAATATATACGCCAAATAAAACAATAATATAATTACTTATTGATAACATTTGTTATGGATTTCTATGATTAATCCCATTAATTATAGGGTTGGTACTAGCTTATTATCGTTAAGGCAATGTTTGTGTTGAAATTGTATTTTTGTGTTATTTTGAATAAATAACAGGAAGCATTGCTATGGTTGCTTGATAAAGTATTTAGTATTGTGACTATGGTAATTAAATATGTGTTTGTTTATGATATTGGTTATTGAAGAACAGAAAGGGTTGATATATTATGAAATCCGTATAATGATATGTAACGAGTTGCTTTTGTTTATTCAGAAGTGTAAGTTCTTTTGAAAGAAGGTGCTGTTGTGCTTGTGAAATGCCTTTTATAGGTAATTTCGGTATGATATTAATCATATTTTGCTGTGTGTGTAATCATAGCAAAAACAAGGGCTGATCACCAAATTTATACCATTAAAAAGAAGGATAAAAAACTTGTTCTTCTGCAAGTAACAGAAGAACAAGTTTTGCCTAATTAATTTTTAGAAAGCAACTATCTGTGATTGTTTTGCTTTCTCCTAAGGTCTAAGACCTGTATCTGATTTTTTTAACTATAACCCGCAAGATGCTGACGGCTTTTGCGGGTATTTTTTATAACATTAGTTCTGTGGAATTGTTCCCTATTCCCAAAGCTTTTCTGGATACACTTTGGCTTCCACTAATGCTTTTATTTTATCGACAGCTTCTTGCTTGTCTTCCTTATACGTTACTCCAAACCATTTAGCATCTGTATTAAGAACTTTTACACTTGCATGCCCAGTTTGGATGACCATATTTACTACCCAAGGCAGGTAGAACTCTGCTTTGAGCTGCGTGCCATTTTCTTTCAAAAATTCAATGAAGTATTTTTTGAATTGAGCCATGGCTTCTTTAGGAAAGCCCATGAGGTTCATAGAAGCAACATCTTTATCATCAAGAAGGTGTTTTTGCTCATTTTCATCTTTAAAAAAAATCACTCCGTCATCACCTCGTTGAATTTGAGTTCTTTCTACTATGGTCTGTAAATTGTCTTGACTATCTGTGGCGCAAATCCCTCTAGATACGTATCCGTGTTCAGATAAGGTGTTTCCCAATTGGTAACCTACCATGCAGTAGCTTTCAGATTCGGGCGTATCTTCTAGGTTGCTCAAAAAGTCAGAAATAATTTTATAAGCTCCAGCTCCGTAAAAATCATCCGCATTGATGACGGCAAATGGCTCGTTGATTACAGGTGCGGCGGCTAAGATGGCATGACCTGTTCCCCAAGGTTTTTCTCTGCCTTCGGGTAGGGCAAATCCTTCAGGCAAGTCTTCTAGTTCTTGGAATACAACTTCGATTTTTATTTTATCTTCTAGTTTATTGACAAAGGCTTCTTTAAAAGCATCTTCAAAACTTCTTCTTATGACAAAAACTATCTTGCCAAATCCTGCTTGTATGGCATCATAAATAGAATAATCGATGATTTTCTCATCATTTGGGCCGAACCCGTCCATCTGCTTTAATCCTCCGTACCTGCTGCCCATTCCTGCAGCTAAAATCAATAGTGTTGGTTTCATTTTTAAATATACTTTGTTGCAATTATTTGTTTCTCTGCTTTTTAGCGTTACTTAATTGGTGTGTTAGCGTTATAGCTTGCGCATAGCCGTTAACAATATTCTTTATTGAAATTACTATTCACCTTAACTGGTTGGCAAATGTACAAAGCAGAACTTAGCATCAAAAAATGGGCCGAAGAAGATCGCCCACGGGAAAAGCTGATGTTGAAAGGGAAAGCCGCCCTTTCGGATGCAGAGTTATTAGGAATTATATTAGGCTCGGGTACTCGGTCGCTTTCGGCTGTGGACTTGTCCAAATATATTTTGAGCCAAGTGGGGAATAATCTTAATGAACTGGCAAAATACAGTGTGTCGGATTTGACAAAGTTCAAAGGGATAGGACCTGCAAAGGCTATTTCTATAGTAAGCGCATTGGAATTGGGCAGGAGAAGAAAGGCTAGCGAGGTATTGGAAAAACCCAAGATCACTTGCTCGACAGATGCTTATGAAGTGATAAAACCTTATTTGATGGACTTGCACCACGAAGAGTTTTGGTTGTTGCTTCTGAATAGGTCAAATCTTGTGATGGCTACACACAAAGTGAGTTCTGGTGGCATTTCGGGAACTGTTGCCGACCCCAAGATAATCTTCAAAAAAGCACTGGAAGTTAGCTGCAGTGCGGTGATTTTGGTGCATAACCATCCTTCGGGAAACTTGAACCCTAGTTCAGCTGATATAAAACTAACCAAGAAGTTAGTTGAAGCGGGAAAGCTGTTGGATTTGCCTATTTTGGATCATTTGATTTTTACCGACCATGCGCATTTTAGCTTTGCAGACGAGGGAATGATCTGATACTAGGCGTTTTTTCAAGAAACAGGTGGCAACAAGATGAAAATGTTGCCTTTTTTTATGCTCAAAATATAAATTACTGCAATAATGTGCTAAATTTGCAACTCGTTTTGCCAGAAGCTCTCTGGGTTTCGGGTGAATTTATATAAATCAGTACTATTAAACATTTCTAACAATGCCGAAAGTAAAAACAAAATCCGGTGCTAAGAAAAGGTTTAAGTTGACTGCAAGTGGAAAATTGAAGAGGAAACACGCTTTTAAAAGCCACATCCTTACCAAGAAGGAAACGAAGCAGAAACGTAACCTTACCAGCATGACAGTAGTGCACAAATCGGATGAAGGTAGGGTGAAAGCAATGCTCAACCTCTAATTCGAAGCACGGTCAGAAAGAAATTATTTTTAAACATTTAAATTTTATTTTAAGATGCCTAGATCAGTTAATCATGTTGCTTCTAGAGCCCGCAGAAAGAAAATCTTAAAATTAGCAAAAGGTTATTGGGGCAGACGCAAGAATGTGTGGACGGTAGCAAAGAACGCCGTCGAAAAAGGTTTACAATACGCATACCGCGATAGAAAGCAGAAGAAACGCAAGTTTAGAGGTCTTTGGATCCAGCGTATCAATGCAGGTGCAAGATTGCACGGTATGTCTTATTCTCATTTTATGGGGCAAGTTCGTAAGTCAGAAATTGAACTTAACAGAAAAGCTCTAGCAGATTTGGCGATGAATCATCCAGATGCTTTTAAAGCTATTGTAGATAAAGTCAAATAGATTGGCGGAAGCCATGAAATAAGAGGGAAGCTCGGCAATTTTGCCGAGCTTTTTTTATGCTCAATTTTTTAAATTTATCGCACCTATACTAACATACAAAAAACAGCCCTAGTAAAACCAGGGCTGCTAGCAGATTTAACAGAGTATCCAATACAAACTATACAGCTTGTGTTTGGAAAGCCTCCAACTGCTGGTGGAATAAGTCGAATACCAGGCTGTCTTCTGGCATTATAATATCGTCAAGCGTAATGGCTTGATCTTTAGGGATATCGTTTTTCAATTTGACTCCATTGGCCAATCCTACAGGCAAGAGGTTTTCTGCTCTCATCACTGGAGAGTTTTCACACATTCCGTAGTATTTATAGCCGCCAAGTCCATCAAGTGTTTCCCCAGCTTTCAAATCAGTTTTTGCAGCAGTCATAACCTCTACCACAGGCGCTCCTATAGGTGCTAAAATAGTATCCTTGAAATCGACCATTCTAGAAATAGAGTTAGGTATTTCAAATAACAAAAGGTGGTAAGGGACGTAGAAGCTATACAATGGTCCGTCACCAAGCTTACCATATTTCAAATAGTGCGCCGAAAGCGGATCGTCAGTAGTTGCATAGATAAACACGCCAGGACCAGGTTTTGGTCCTACTACATAATCAACAATTCCGCCTAGCTCTTTCAGTTGGTCTACATCAAATAGCTTGGTCAAGTCATCGATATGCTCTTTTGAGTGATGGCCGATCATTCCTCTTTGGGCAACTTTCATTCCTGTAGCATTGGCTATACATGCTTGTTCGATAGAGATTTTTGTTCCATCGGCAAAGCTAGTTACCATTTCAGGAGCCATTTGCCATTGCTTGGCAAAGCTAGCCTGAGTAGTTGGGTTACGGTAGCGGTCTTGTAGGCCTTTGATATTTCCTGCTACAAGAGGAGTGAAGCCCATACTTTTCACAAAGCGGTACAAGTTTAAAGTAACACCAGGCTGATCGCCATCTGCTACGCTGTACATCACACCAGCTTGATCAGCTTTCTGCTTCAAGATAGGGCCAAGAGTTGCATCAATTTCAGCATTGAACGACAAGATATGTTTGCCAAAGTCCATAGCTTTTAAGAATAACCTTGCGGTAAATTCTACTGCACCGGTCGCTTCTACCAAAATATCGATATTTCCAGCTTCAATAAGCACATCGATATTGTCGGTGATGACTGATTTGCCTTTTGCAATAGTTGCTTCAGCTTCACTCACGCTGTTGGTGATCTTATAACCCGTTATTCCAGCATAATCATATGATGTTGTCGCCTTTTCGATGGTACGTGCATGAGTGGCCGCTACTACCATTCCGGGAGTATATTTGGCGATTTGGTTGATCATTCCCTTCGCCATTGCGCCAGCGCCTATGATTCCCACTTTGATAGGGTTTCCAGCGGCTTCTCTGGCTTTTAATGCATTATCTACTAAAATCATAATTTCTTGTTTTGAACGAGTTGCTTAAAATACAAATGGGGTTTCGTACTCTTCGAAAGTCGGAGCATTCGTGTCTTTTTCCGATACAAGTGGGTTCATATCTGGCCACTCTATTCCACATGAGTCCCAGCGGATAGCACCATCGCTATCTGGCTGGTAAATCTCAGTTGTTCTATAAAGGAAAACAGCTTGTTCGGTCATAGAATAAAAACCGTGGGCCAAACCAGCAGGTACATAAAGCATGTTCCCTTTTTCGGCACTTAGCTCTATCCCAAATGACTTTCCGTAGGTAGGCGAGCCTTTACGGATATCAACCACTGCATCAAATACTTTTCCGTGCAGTACGGTCACGCATTTTACTAACTCGTGGGGAGGAGTTTGGAAATGCAATCCTCTCAAAACACCTTTGGCAGATACTGAATAATACCCTTCGGTAAAGTTTGTGTCCAAGCCAAGGTCTTTGTAGGTAGGCTCGTGGTAAGTTTTTACCAAGCGTCCTCTGTGATCTTCAAAAATTCTTGGTTGGAGTTCAAAGCAACCAGCAATACCAGTTTCTATTTTTTCCATTTATCTTCTATTTTTTAGAATTGTCATAAAGTTTGATTTGCTTAAGAGTGATCTCTTTAGCACTTTCTGGGTTTGAATACACCTCTTTGTACCAATCCACAGTTTGTTTAATGGTTTCCTCAAAATTCCATCTAGGTATCCAGTTTAGTAAATGGAAAACCTTGTCGATAGTCAAGTTAAGGAGTGACGCTTCGTGAAGCGCATCTACGTTGCTGTGGTCTTCCCATTTGCCTTCGCCCCAGTTTTTGAGTACTTCTTCTACCAAAATTCCCACATTTTTGTTGGAACTGATAAGCGGTCCGAAGTTGAATCCTCCGCAATACACATCTCTTCCGCGAGGTGGCTCTTCTTCAGACAAAAGCTGGGTCCCTAGCGCCAAATAACCATGGATAGGCTCAAGCACATGTTGCCAAGGGCGAGTTGCATGAGGATTTCTAACCTCAATAGTTTTTCCCTCAGAAAGGAAGCGGATACAATCAGGAACGATCCTGTCTTCTGCCCAGTCGCCACCGCCAATTACGTTTCCAGCACGAACACTTGCTACTTTTACCTTGTCATTGTCGCTAAAGAATGAGCTTCTCCACGAAGAAACCATGATTTCACAAGCTCCTTTACTGGCAGAATAGACGTCGTGTCCTCCCATTGGGTCATTTTCCCTATAGCCAAAGAGCCATTCTTTGTTCTCGTAACTTTTGTCAGTTGTGATAACTACTACAGAAGTAGAAATGCCCAATTGCCTTACAGCATCAAGTACATTTACAGTGCCCATTACGTTCACCTCTGTAGTTTCCAAAGGTTCGCGATACGAGTATCTTACTAAAGGCTGTGCTGCTAAATGGAAAATGATGTCGGGATCGACTTCTCCTATATAAGACTTGAGTGTGGCAAAATCTCGGATATCTCCAATTTTGTGGTCGATATCTTTTTCTAATTCTAATTGGTCAAAAAGTGAAGGGCTAGTATTTGGCTCTAAAGAGTAACCATATACATCAGCTCCTAGCATAACTAACCACTGGGTCATCCAGCTTCCTTTGAAGCCGGTATGACCAGTAACTAGAACTTTTTTTCCTTTATATGCTTCTTCAAATGATACTTCTATCATGCTTAAATTTTAAGAATAAATAAAGATTGCTACAGTTGAATGTGGAGGTTTGGGATTACCAAACTTTCCAAGGGGCTTCGTTTTTGTCCCACATTTCTTCGAGGACGTTTTTATCTCTCAAAGTATCCATTGGTTGCCAGAAACCTGTATGTTTGAATGCCATTAGGTTGCCAGTGTCAGCAAGAGTTTCCATTGGTCCTCTTTCCCAAACTGTAGTATCATCTTTCAAATATTCTCTCACAGATGGTTCAAGTACGAAGAAACCACCATTTATATATGCTTGGTCATTTCCATCACCCTGAGGTTTTTCACGGAAGCTACCAATTGAAGGGTCGCCAGCATGAAGGTTGAAAGCGCCGAATCTACCAGGTTGTTGTACCGCTGTGAGGGTAGCTTCTTTGCCATGGCTTTTGTGGAACTTTACTAGTTCGGTTATGTTCACATCACTTACTCCATCGCCGTAGGTAAGGCAAAATGTTTCGTCACCAATGTAATCCATTACCCTTTTCAAACGACCACCAGTCATAGTTCCTTCGCCGGTGTCAATCAACGTAACCTTCCAAGGCTCAGCAGATGAATTGTGAATTTCCATGTTATTGTTTTTCATATCAAAGGTGAAATCTGAATTGTGGGTAAAGTAATTCGAGAAGTATTCTTTGATGAAATAACCTTTGTACCCACAGCATACGATAAACTCGTTGATGCCATGTGCAGAATAGATCTTCATGATATGCCACAAAATTGGCTTGCCACCGATCTCAATCATAGGTTTTGGTCTAATACCACTTTCTTCACTAATTCTTGTGCCGTATCCACCAGCAAAAAAGACTGCTTTCATGTTTAAATAGGTTTTGAAAGGTTTGTGATTAATAAATTTTTCTCAATGATAATGATAAAATCACATCCTGTTTTGAAACATATGTTAATGCTTGGTCTAGGTATATAATTCTGATAACCATGTTAATGGTAGTAAAAGAATTGTTTTTTTAATATTAAACAAAATAATATTCTGAATGTATGACATATAAAGAATAATGTAATTGTTTGTCTTTGATTTGAAGAAACTTACATGGCTTTGTCTTGTATTTTGTTTGTTATTCTCTTTAAGAATAAGCTGTTGTTATAATACTATAAGTGTAATTATATTTTGTTTTAAGTTGTATTATGAGAATATTATTGTGTTTATATTACTTTTATTTGCTTTAAGATCTGTTGAGTTCCTTATTTGTATTTGTTAAATGGTTTGGTTTTTTATTACGTCTGAAATCTTAGGTTTCCTTGTTTGAATATTAAATAGCTTACATGTAGAAAGGTGTTTAGAAAGTGGGCTATGGAAGGGTAGGGTTGCTGCTTTAGCCAAGCATGTTTTGGGGTGTGTTTCCCAAAGTTGTGTTGTTGGGGTACTGTTATATACAGTCTGATAAAGTAATAAAAGTAAGCTTGACGATGTGTGCCATCATTGCTTATTGTTGGGCAGGGGGGATTTGGGTCTTTTATTAAAAGACATCATTAATACTGGCTGGTATTCGGTTTTGCTCAAGAGAGATCTTGTTTATAGTAGGGTGCCAGCCTAGGAAACATAATTGTGCTGGCACTGTCAATTAATGGAGAGGGGGGAACTTAGTTGTTTTTGAGAAGTGTGTATAGCTACGAGCAGGTATTGTTTGGGGTAGTTGATAAGGACTATTTGGTATTCTTACATTATTTGAGTTCATTTCGCACAGTTTCAATTTGAAGTTGCTGCTGTGGAGGGGTTACGGGGATATAAAATTTCTCATTCAACATATAAATGCCCTTGTTGCTTGGGTCAGCCTCGGTGATGCAGCCGAATTCAATCATGTTGATCGATTCATTATAATACATCACATATAAATTCTTTTTGTTGAATTCTAATTCGACATCTGTGACTTGAAAATTGACTTTTACTTTTTCAAGCGAATCATCGAAAGTGATACCTAGTGATTGAATATCTTTAGCAGATACATTGATATTGGCTGGGCGTACAACCTCTTGCGCCAATAATTCAAGGGGGATAATCAATAAAAGTAGAAATACATATTTTTTCATGGCTTTTAAGTTTATAGCAATCCTAAAATGAACAGACTATTTAGATTAGGATTTTACTGGATTCATAATGAGGAAAACTGTTCAAATTCTCCCAATTTCTAACATTGGTCATTTAATGATATGATCTTGTAAGTTTTATACTGTATATACGCAAATAGTCAGCTCCTTAGTTGCAATGTTGTGTTAATGTAGTTTAATAACGCCTTAAAATGTTGGGAAAGAGCTTGTGAAGCCTTGGGTCGATAAGTATAAGTAAATGTAATTAACAAGGAAAAATAGTAGTTTTATATACATAGACACACCAACTTTATTGAATTTTTGTACCTAGTAGCTATTTCAGACGTTTATATAACTAACAAGAAATTAGGCAATAGTCATAATGTTACAAATATACTATGTCCTCAATATGTATAGTCGACCAATTTTTTTGGGGATTTTGCGTAACTTAAGAAGACTCATTGCTTTACAGGCAAAAGGAAAATGAAGATCATGCTTGATTGGACAATACATTTAATATCCACACTAAAAAACTGGTTAGCTATTGGGTTGCTAGTTGTATTTGTTTGGGATGTGCCCCAAGTAAATGCGCAGCGACAAAAAGCAGAAGAATTGTATGAGAAAGCAATTGAGTTGACTACTGGTGTGTACCATTTAAAAGAGAATCAAGTTTCTATTAATATGTCATACGGGATGTTTAATTCTGTAGACCAAGCCTTGTTAGATACCTTTGATATCAATCAAATCAAGCACGTCGATCTAGTATTTTCCGACTTTCCAGTTGATCAATCTTTTCGGGAATTGAATATTAGGAGAATTGCGACTTTGGGCAGGATGTTGCCTGGGATACTTGAGCAAAAAGATATCAGGTGGCAACTGATTCGGCAGTTAGATTGCAGAAGTAAGCCTGAGGCAGAGCGGTTATTTCACGGTTTTGCTTTTTCAGTAAACACTGATGAGCAAGTTATTGAGGCTGATTACCAGAAAAATATAACCGAAGTAAAAGAAGCATTTCTTTCTTTGCCGCCCGAAGATAGGCGGTTTCTCTCCATGGGCAAGGACACGCTAGCATTTGATGTATTAGATAGAAATGTGCGAAACTGGAAAAATGTAACCATCGTAAGTGATTGGACTGCAAGTATGTATCCTTATACTACCCAAGTGCTCAGGTGGCATATTTCTAGGCTAGAAGACAGCAATATTTCAAATTTTGTATTCTTTAATGACGGAGATAACAAGAAAAATAATGAAAAGGTAATAGGAGAAACTGGTGGTATTTATGCCATTCAATCGGATTCTTTTAGGCATGTGGTCGACCTTATGAAATATGTGATGGATCAAGGATCTGGAGAAGACCTTCCTGAAAACGATATTGAAGCCTTGCTCTTTGCCATCGATAGCTTTCCCCAAGCACAGGCATTGGTGTTGATTGCCGATAATAAAAGTGCCGTTAGGGATATCAAGTTGGCTGAACAAGTTTCCAAACCCGTCCATATTGTACTTGCTAGGGTTTTCATGGACGATATTGCGTACATCCGCTCTCATTATCTCAAGCTCGCTTTTGTTACTGGAGGTTCAATACATACTAGAGATCGAGATTATGTGACCCCTGAAGATTTAGAGAATTTGAGGCAAGAAATTATCATTAGAAGAAGGGAAATAAAACAAGCTAAAAATACACGGCAAGGAAATTAAAGCTCCTTTTGCCTTTATAGAAATAGTAGGAAATATTGAGTGTTGGAATAATGATAAGTATCTACAAATATTTCATTTATGTGAAAAAGATACTCCACACAACGAAGTTTATAGAGCTGAAATTAATTCTGATATCAATGAGTTTGAGGCTCCCAAATAAGCCTGAGGAACATGCTGAACCTTTCGTTTTCTCTACTTGCCGGAATGCCTGTCACAATACCTATCATGGTCTGGTCGGTTATCTCTAGCCTCATCTGAGGGCGGATGGTCATGTCAAAATCATGATCGTCAAATGATTTGTTAAATTCTATGCCCATAAAGTTCCGAGTGCCAGGGATCATATAGTGCACGTTGGTATTGATTTCGTAGACCATCTGGAAACCGGAGGTTTGGAGGTCTTTTTCTATAATAGGACCGGTATAAATAAGTGTGTGGAAGTGTTGTCCCCAGCGTTTCGCTGCAATATAAAACGGGTTGAATACATGCCCTTTTACTAAAGGGTTTCCCCATGTGTTAAATGGAGAAAGTTCAAACTCATGAATGTAACCCAAGGCCATTGATGTATTTATTTTTTCTGAGACAAAGAAAGACCATTGTGTTGCAAGTTTTAGGCTC
This sequence comes from Flammeovirgaceae bacterium SG7u.111, assembly GCA_034044135.1. Taxonomy (NCBI): domain Bacteria; kingdom Pseudomonadati; phylum Bacteroidota; class Cytophagia; order Cytophagales; family Flammeovirgaceae; species Flammeovirgaceae bacterium SG7u.111. The sequence continues at coordinate 2,375,103 of CP139021.1, forward strand.
TGGATTTTATCTGGTGGGATAGAGTCTTTGGCAACGCCCTGCTGTGCTGAATAGAAAAGTAAAGGGACTTCTATTTCAAACCCTAGCCTGTTGATGGGAGCAAACTCATATTCCACCAATGCTTCATAACTATCAAAGTCAAAATTATCAGTTAGCCCGAGGCCTATGTTCCATTCCCTTTCCCCCTTTCTGGCGCCGAGGTCTCTTATAAGGTCAATATAAAGAGGCTCTGCATGTAGTATTTTTGGCGGATCAGGATCTTCTACTTCTATTATATATAGGCTATCCTTGTGTGAATTTTCACTTCTTTCCTGTGCTAAAGCCTTATAGGCAAGGAAGAAACAGCAAATGAATAAAAACGGTTTGGTAAAGTGGTCCATGTGAATTTGATTGGGAAATATCTTATGTCTATTTTGAAGAATGTAAGAGCTGGAGGGTATCCCTAAAGAGGCGTGCAACCAAAAATAATGAAAAAATATCTAAACAAAGACAGCTTTTTTGCAGATATAATGAATACCTACACGCAAAACATTTCTCAACTTAAATCTCTAAATGATGAAAATTATCAAATGGTTTCTAATTGTTTCCGTAAGCATATTAGTTATCTTATTTGCTTTATTCAAGTTCATGCAATCGCAAACCAAAAAGGCTAGCCCAGAACAGACCCTGGTTCATAACATTGGTGGAGCCAATGTTTCTGTTTTCTATTGTCGCCCGTTTAAAAAGGAAAGGGAAATTTTTGGTGCACTGGTTCCTTATGGAGAAGTATGGAGAACAGGGGCAAATGAGGCAACTACTTTTTCTACCGATCAAGATATTACGATTGCGGGAAAGCCATTGCCAAAAGGTGAATATACCATGTGGACCATTCCAGGTGAGACTAGTTGGAAAGTGATTTTTAATAGCAAGAGCTACGGATGGGGGGTTGATTTTAACAGCAAAGCTGCTCGCGAGCCCGAATTCGACGTCTTAGAGGTAGAGGTTCCTGTGCAAAAGCTTCCATCTGTTCAAGAACAATTTACCATCGCATTTGAGGAAACTAGCTCAATGGCCATGACCTTGGCTTGGGACCAAACTAAAATTGCTTTGCCTATCAATTAAGCTAATGGCGAGAGGAGATTTTATGAAAACACCCCCTAGTAATTGGTAAAACCTTTTGTTAGGGGGTGTTTGTCTTTATTCATTCTTACATTTTTGTAAAGACCATTGAACCATCAGGGCTTCCCCTTCTTGTGCGAAGTAGTTGTGTGCGGGAAAGCATATTGAAGCTGTCTCAGTTTGATGAGTATCCGAATGAATTGGTAAACAAGAAGGTGAGTGAGTTTTTTGTCAACTTTCAACTATTCTTAGAATTAGTTGTATTTAACTAAGTCGATGGTTGGGATATCGCATATTCGTTATGATATTTCACAATATTATATGGGTTGTCTTGTTTTTTTAAAGCACTTCAAAAAAGTTGGATGAAATTGTAAATCAGCCTAATATGAGAATGAATGAAGTAAAAGTTAGCAGCGAAAGAACTAGTGGCAAGTTGTTCTTAAAATTTGAATTTATAGGAAGTCTCAAGGAAGATATAGCCCTCGAAGCTATTTCAAGGTGGGAAGTATTAATGGATACACAATTGGAAGAAGGAGAGAAGGCGGAAATTATATGGAATTGTGAGCGAATGACGGGGTATGAATCAGAGGCGAGGAAAGGCTGGCAGAGTATGTTGAAAGAATCTAAGGAAAAAACTGGAGATATTTGGATAGTTACAGCTAAAACCATGTTTAGAGTAGCGGCAAAAACCATGGCATTGCTTACCAATTATAAATTGAAAGCAGTAAGCTCTGAAAGGGAAATATTTGAAAAGGTTTCTATCGGCTCATAAATTATTTGATTATAGTGTAAAACTTGCTTTAGCCCTCTCTCTTTATAAAGAGAGAGGGCTTTTTTATACTACCAAGGGAGTATTATTATTTGATTTTTCCTTTCATGGGTTACCTAGCTTAGGTCTGCTATTTCAGATAATCACCTCCTTTTTTATTCAAGTCAAAAAAACATTTTTATTTTTTTTTCGAAGAACGTGTATCTTTTTAGAGGTACAACATTATACCATTGAGTACTCCAAAGAATTCAGGATGACCTGGACCCAGAATTAGGAACATCAAGTTTGCGCAGGCTTGGTGGCTATCGGATGGGAATCCACGCTGTTGGCCGCGGCATGGAACCCTATTTTCTAACTTAATCTCACTTACTTATGGATAGTTTTTTTCAAATGATGGGCCCGGGAGGGCTGGCATTACTATTTGCCGGATTCGTAGTATCAGTAATTTGGTTGATGCGCTACAGCATAAATAAAGGAACAGAGAAAGCCATAAGAGAGGGTATTTCGCCATCCTCTCGTAGCAAAAAGTTGCCTGTTGCCAGCCTCGATAATTACCGGGGAACGCTCAGGAATGTAGGATTGATAGTAAGTATTGCCATGGTACTGGCAGCGTTCGAATACCCCAGCTACGGAGATCGCGTACTCGTTACACTGGGAACGTTGCAAGTAGATCTAGATTCGATGATTGAGATTCCACAAGTCGAACCTCCAAAACCGAAGCCTCCAGTAATGAAGCAACCTGTAGTGGTTGAGGCAGAAATAGAAGAGGAAATTTTGGAGGAGGAGATCGACTTTGGCGACGAACCTGACGAAGACGACATAATAGAGGATGTGGGGGCAGAAACAGATGATGAAGATCTGCCTGTTGAAAAAGCGCCTGAATTTGTCGACTATGCAGAAGTAAGCGCTGCACCAAAAGAAGGGATGCAAGCCTTCTTAAAGTGGGTTGCCAATAACTTAAAATACCCTGCCCAAGCTAAGCGGACCGATGTCCAAGGGAAAGTCTACATTCAATTCATAGTGGAGAAAGACGGTACGTTTACCAATGTAAATGTACTCAGAGGAATAGGAGCTGGATGCGATGAAGAAGCCCTAAAGGTGATAAAGCAGGCCAAGCCCTGGAGCCCAGGGAAACAGCGCGGCCGACCTGTTCGCCAGCGGATGGTGATACCCATCCACTTCAGATTGGCACAACGCTGAAACTCTTAGAAGCATATAAGAACTTTAAAGATACATTTCTAAATAGCTTCTTTCAAAACCCCGGTCAGGTTGATCGGGGTTTTTGCTGTTCAAATATAATGGATATGTATTGGATGTTGAAGGGATGGTGCGTTGAAATTTGGCAAACTAACTACCATTAGCTTTTTAACTTGATCATTTTTTCTCTTTTGAAAAACCAGCAACGGGTAACTAGCAACCTGAAACTTTCAGTACGTAAAAGAGGTTCGACCAGTATTTTTTCTATGGCATAGAAGTTAGTTACTATAGATTTGATCTTAAAAGATGAAGATCTGCCCACGATGATTGGGCTTCCTTACCTTTTTAAGTTCGTCGGCAGATTTCGGAGGCCTAGAACCTACGGGTGCATTCGTTGATTTGACCTTGATAGAGCTTGAAGATTTCATTGATTTTAGGAGTTTAAGTTTGAGCTATATTTTACTTTCCCCAAAGTACTCCCAAATACCCTCTTCTTGCTTTTACCAATGTTGCACATCCTTGTACATATGTTCCAGTTTTATTTTTTGACTTATTGCACAGTGTTTTGTAAAGGTTTGTTGATGTGAAAAAGAAAGGTGTTGCCCAACTTTTTTGTAAGCTTCTTGGTTCTTTGGTAGAATAAATGATAAGGATTGAACAATGAGCTTAAAAAAAGTAACACATCTTCTCCCCGCGGCACTGGTCAATATGGACGGGTTTCCCGTAAGGCAAGCAATTCCAACGCAAAAAGTCCAACAAGTCGACCCTTTTTTGCTGCTTCACCATGCAGCGGTGAAGCCTTTGTACGGCAGGCCGGCCCGCTCGCAAGGCGTAGGTCCGCATCCGCACAGAGGCTTTTATCCCGTCACGTTTGTGGTAGAAGGGGAGGTGCACCATAGGGACAGCAGGGGGAATAGCCAAGTGGCAAAAACAGGCGATGTGCAGTGGATGCATGCAGGCAGAGGAATCGTCCATAGCGAGCGACCTTCTGAAAAGTTGGTGGAAACGAGGGGAAGGCAAGAAATTATCCAGCTGTGGATCAATAGCCCAGCGAGCAGGAAAATGAACCAACCCGATTATCAGCACCTCTCAGAAACCGAAATGCCTATGCTTTCTTCCGCAGACGGAAAGGTAAAAAGCAAGCTGGTCGCTGGAAAGTATGGGGGAGAACAAGGCAAAATACGGATGCAATCGGAGCTATTGGTGATGTGGGGAGTTGCCGAAGAAGCTGGGCAGGTGACTTATTCCATCCCCCAAGGGTTTTCTTCCTGTTTGTACCTGATAAAAGGAAGTGCCAAGCTAAAAGGATATGGCTTAGTCGATAAGCAAAGCTTGGTGGTGTTTGGTGGAGAAGGCTCAGAAATGACTATTTCCACTTCGGTAGGTAGCCAGTTTTTACTGCTGAGCGGAAAACCGATTGGAGAGAAAATCGTGCAGCAAGGACCGTACGTGATGAACTCGGAAACGGAGATACTCGAAGCCATCCGCGACTACCAGATGGGAAAAATGGGCATTCTGATAGAAGAGGATTGATAACTCTAAGTAGCTGGCAAAGACGAGGGAAGTTCGATAAGAATAACACCTCAAACCCCCTCTCTTTCCGGCAAATGGATACCCTTGTTTTATCCTAGCAATCTTTGATAGGGCAGGGGATAGGCTTTCCTTTTTTAATGGTTTTTTTCTGGGGCTTGCAGCCGTCCAAAGCAAAAAGGGAAAGAGCGAGAATAAGTAGGGCGATCGTTTTTTTCATGGTTTGTATGATTGGTGACTTCTTTCTAGAACATGTTTAACATTGAAGTTGTCTAAAGTAAAGCCTTTCAGCTACGAATGGCTGATTTTGCCCTATACTTCTTCAATTTTTCTTTAAATAATCACCATTATTCTCGTCAAAATTGAATCGCTTAGAACAAAATCATCCGCTGCCACGGTGGCTCATTCTCGCGTTGAAATTCTTACTTCAGACAACTTCATTCAAACAAACACTTACAAACAAAAGTATAGCCGCTTTTGCCAAAAGCAAAAAGAAAAGTGGGAATAAAATGTTAGGAGACTTCTCGTTCAGGTCACTTTGAGTGCCTTGGAAGATATGCAACTCTCAAGAATTTTCCGATAATTAGTAAAAATTAAGGTAATCCGCTTGAATACCACAAACGACGAAAGCCCGAAGGGCTGGCATATTTATAGAAAAAGTTAGTTGAGCGGTACAAGCCCCGAAGGGGTGACATTAATTTGTTGGTTTTAAACAGCCAATTCTAAAAAAAATAGTAAGTTCTCAAATAAAACAAACAGATTGTCTTGCCTATTTTTTTATACCACCCCTTCGGGGCTACAACTAAACGGGCATACACAATTCTATAAATATTACATCCCTTCGGGATTAATAAAAAGTTGGTGGTAAGCTTCTGGAGTATTATTAAATCAAAAGAAAGAATATGTTTGATGATAATGAATTAAACAGACTATTTCATGAATTAGATATTAAACAAGGATTTATTGGATGTTCTGATGAAGAGATTTTAGAGATAGAGAGAATGAACTATCTAGTTTTGTTGGTATAAATTTATAAGTCCGTAAACTTAGGGATTATGGCAAGAAAACAATACGACAAAGAGTTCAAAGAAACCTTGATAGAATTGGTCAAAAGCGGCAAAAGCACGGCCGAGTTGAGTAAAGAGTATAAAATAGCGGACGGTACTATAAGAAGGTGGGTGAGGGAGTTTAAATCAGAAACGGGTGTTTTTAAAGACGAGGCCACACTAGCTTTGGAAAAGGAATTGAAGTCACTCAAAAAGCGGCTCAAAGACGCTGAAATGGAACGTGATATCTTAAAAAAACAGGGACGCCTGCCGGGCATAAGCTTCTCCAAGAGCGACAGGTAAGGTATGGTTTTATACTTGAACACAAGGGGGAATATCCTGTTGATAAGATGTGCAAGCTGATGCGGGTGAGCACCAATGGCTATTATAATTGGCTGAGACCAAAAGCCACAAAGAGCCCGAGCCCCTCGACCGATTATCTTAAGATGCGTATCAAGATCATCTTTGACAAGAGCAAAGGGACTTATGGCGCCACAAGGGTCTGCAAAGCCCTGGAACGAGAAAAACTGGTTTATTCCAGGTCTTATATAGCATTGCTGATGAGGCAACTAGGGCTGAAAGCTGTGATGTGCAGAAAGTATAAAGTGGCCACTACAGATTCAAACCATAAGTTCCCTGTTGCCGAGAACAGGCTAAACAGGGACTTTGAAAGCCAAGTGCTCGGCCAAAAGTGGGTCTCTGATATTACCTACATCATGGTCGGCAACAAGTGGCATTATGTGACAACGGTAATGGATTTGGCGGACAGGAAAATCATTGCCTGGGTGCTCAGTGACGACATGACAACCGAGAACACCGTTTATGAAGCTTGGATAAAAGCTAGGGAAAAAAGGGAGATAACAGAAGGCCATATCTTCCATTCCGACAGGGGGATCCAATATGCCTCAAAGCTGTTTTCATCCTCTTTTAAAGGGAATATGAACCAAAGCATGAGCCGAAAAGGTAATTGTTGGGACAATGCCGTCGCAGAGTCTTTCTTTAAGACACTAAAATATGAATGTGTCAACAGGTATCGATTTATAGATTGTGGACACGCCTTTGGCGTCATTGATGAATATATCAACTGGTACAACAATGAAAGGCTTCATTCCAGCTTAGGTTACCTGACTCCTGCTGAAAAAGAATTACAATTGAGAATTAAACAATTTGATAAAGTGGCTTAATAAATTTGTACCATTTTTAGTAGGTAGTCCAGAATGATTGGACATGCCTTGCCTGAGGAGGTAAAAACCTTCTATCAATTGCTGGGGAAAAAATTACAAAAGATTTTTACTGGGGCAGATAATGGATTCAATTCGTTGGCTTGGGTTAATGTAGAAGCGAGAAAAATATTGAAACGGTATGGTTATTTGTTGCCTAATAATTTTTTTCCTTTTTTGTTTAATCAGGGTTATTCTTTTTGTGCTATAACTGATTTTGAGATTGATGATCCTGAAGTACATGTATATATTGAGACGGAGGAGGGTTTAATAGAAAAAGTCCCATATAAATTTACAGAATATTTAAAGCTTGTAATGAGATTAAGCAAGAATTATCATTAAACCCCATTAGTCAGGACTAATTCCGCTCTTAGTACTGCGATAATGCCAACGCAGCTATAGTCGGAGCGGACGTGTCGAATAGTGGGGGGTAAAGAAAATTATATTAAAAATGCGAATCAAGGGTTAAAATCCCATTAAAATAAAAAGGGCTGAAGCAAATTTTCCAAAAGCGTGAACCATCAGCCCTTTTTCTGGCCTTACTTTTGATGCATTTTGAATGTCGACTTTTTCAATCAACCAACTAAAGAAGACTTCTACAGCCTGCCTAGTTCTTGATACAGCTTTGCCCCAAAATGATATAAAGGCCTCATTATATCGCCTTTCCCATTCCGTTTCGCCCTTTTTTCTCTTTGGAGGACATAAAAGCCGGATATTTCTTTCCTCACATAACCCTGCCACTTCCTTGCTGAGGTATGCCTTGTCCCCAAATACATTTACCGCTGTCATTGATGGGAGCAGCTCTTTAAAAACGGTGATATCATGTGCCGTAGCGGCAGTGACACCTACCCATTTCGGTATGGGCAAGGAGTTGGGGCGGTTTTGGACCAAGCAGTGCATCTTGACGCCATAATAGTAAACCCCTTTGGTCTTGGAATACGTTTTTGTAGAGATATTTCTGGCTACTTTTCCATACCGATTTCCTTTACAGAGTATAATGGGAAACGAATCTATAGAATAGTCATTCCCGTCATTTATATGTAAATCAGCATTATAGCAGAGCAATACCTCTATCAACAATGGCAAAACGTCGGACAATCGGTTTAAACGGTTATTAAATGCTTGGTAGCTAGGGAGGTCAGGAAACCAGCTTTTCCAATATTTAGTGATGTATCCATATATTTTAGAAACCTGGGTTTTCTCTTCTTCCAGCAGAGCAAAGAAATAACACGTCAATAGTTCAACATCAGTAAACTTTACCACTGTATTGTTGCTGAATCTTTGGCAATGATGGCACAATATGTTATTATAGCAGTTATCCAGAAAGCTATAAAGGTTGATTATTTTAAGTTTCACACCCTAAAATAAACCCTTTATGGCTTTTCTTTATATCAGGAAATATTTCTACCCTTGATTCGCATTAAAAGGAAAAGAGTATAACAAAAATAAATTCAATGCTAAGTAGTAATCTGAAAGCACTTTTTGTACAATATACAATTTATTTTCTGGTAGCCATATTCATATATGGAGCAGTCAATTTTTTTCTTGTAGAAGAAGAAATAAAAGAAGTAGTATTGGGACGGGATATATGTACCATTTCTATATAAAATCATGTAATCATGCCTATTTAGTTCAAGATTCTACTGAGATAGAAGAGTTAGCATTGTTTTACTCAGAGTATGATAAAACAAAAAATCATATTATCAGCTTTAGACCTAAACTAATATCTAAAACAGACTTAGTAGAAGTTTTGGAATACATTGATAAGGATTCTTCAATAGTGGAAGTTCGGGCTAAATGTTTAAATGAAAAAGGGTTAGTAGAAGGTTATACATTAAAAGAATTAATGTATATAAAACCTTGTTCAAAATGAAAGATTTTGATTTTTACATAGTATTATCAGTTGTGTCATTTGCTGATGTTTTAATACAGAAATATAAATTGGAGAAGGCAAGAGAAGAATATGCCGATGATGTAGTAAAAAAAATAATAAATAGATTTTTTCCATTTGCCCCTGTATTTCTTACTGAAAAAGAGAGGATGAGAGATGATTTTATTAAAAGACAAAGAAGGATTAATTTTGCTCTACTTTTTTTTATTGTAACTTTTATAGTTTGGATCGGTATGGGAGCTTAAAGAAATATACTGATAAAAACTTCTTTTACTGGTCGGTACGCCTATTTCGTCCAAAAAAAGCAGGATGTTCTCAAGAAAGTATCAAGAGCCCCCCCTAAAAAAACGCCGACATCGTTTCAAGTAACGTCGGCGCTGGAGACTCATTCTTCCAAAAAAGCGGGTTCTAATAATAATCCCAAAAATCGAATTTTTCGCCTACGCTTTCTTGCTTATCATTCAAGCTTGCAGCAGTTTCTTTCATTTCCTTTTGCATGGTTTGGAGCAGCCCTTTGTATTCGGGGAAAATAGCTAGGTTCGTCGTTTCCCAAGGGTCATTTTTGATATGGAAAAGCTGGGTGACTCTGGAGCCAGCCACAAACTTTCCTAGCTGTTTGGTTTCATCATCAGCTCTCACATATTCTATCAGTTTGTAGTCCCCTTTGCGGTAAGCCCGCTGAAATTGGCGATAGGCATGGTAGGTGTAGTCCCTTACCTCATCCTTTTCCCCACTAATAACAGGAAGCATGCTTTTGCCAGTAACCGAAGCGGGTTTAGGCACTTTTGCTAGGTCACAAACTGTGGGGAAAATATCGTGGATGTAGCAAAATGCATCAATTTTTCTGCCCTTGTCTTTTATCGCACCACCAGAAATGATGAAGGGGACATGGATGCCATCTTCATCGTACACGCTTTGCTTGCCTAGCAAACCATGGTTGCCTACGGCAAGGCCGCTGTCACCTGCCAGCACGATGATGGTATTTTCATATTGTCCGCTGGCTTTGAGTGCTGCAATCACTTTGCCTATTTGCTCATCTAGGTGGGTGATGATTGCGTAATAGGAAGCCAATTCTTTTTTAGCGATGTCTTTTGTACGTGGCCAAGGGGCGAGTTGCTCGTCGCGAAGAAACATATGCCCATTATCAAAGGCATGTTGGGCTGCATAAGAAGGCGTAAGTTCGATTTCCGAAGGCGGGTACATGTCCAAGTACTTTTGAGGTGCTTGCCTAGGGTCGTGCGGGGCATGAAAGGCTAAGTACATGAAAAATGGATTTTTCTCTTCGTAGTTTGTAATGAAATCAGAGGCGGCTTCGGCAAATATTTCAGATGTGTGCGGTCCATTTTTCTCCGTTCCTATCGGTCCTCTTTTATCACCTTTGTTCATCAACCGTCTCGATACCTTTCCCTCTTTGTTGTAAGTTAGCAAATAGGCGCTGTCAGCGGGGAATAAGTTTTCTGCATCCCAGTCCCAGAGAGGCATCCTAAAGTGATCGACCAAGTAGCGACTCAGTCCCATCATTTTGTCACCAGAGTTGAAAGATCTTGCCAAAGAAGCCCTGTCTTGGTGCCATTTACCAATTGCATGTGAGTGGTAGCCGGCTTCTTGAAACGCTTCGCCTATAGTAGTATGATCTGTAGGAAGGCTTCGTCCTATTTTATCAAGCTGGAATACATCCCTTCCCGTATGGAGCATGGCCCTGCTGGCTACGCATGTTGCCCCAGTGAAAGCGCCCATGAGGTAGGCAGAGGTAAAGCTGGTTCCATTTTCCGCTAGTTTATCTATGTTTGGTGTTTTTACGGGCATTCCACCAAGGGCATGGATACCGGTAAAGCGGTGGTCATCCGTGAAGATAAGCAGCACATTAGGTTTCTTTTTTTTGCTTCTTTTCTGTGAAAAAACCAAAGTCGTTGTGCCAGAAAAAGTCAGCCAAAGGATTAAAAGTTTCAAGGTAAATTTCATGTGAGTATTTGCTATTTTTTGATAATCAATTCTTTGTTAAGTTCCACTCCATTTGAAAATGCACTTTGGATACTTTCATCCTGAACATCGTCAAAAAGGATAGCAGGGCGGCCATCGTCCGAAAGCGTATTCAAGTGGATGTTTTCTATTCGCACTCCTTTTGCATGGCGCAAATAAATGCCATAGGCAGGCAAGGTGCCTACCAGGTGGAATTCAGGCCACCATCCGTCCAGTGTTTCCAAGGTGTACTCTTTGATCTCTTTTTTAGCCTCTTCTTTCGTTCCACCACCTTTCACGCTAAACTGGATATCTTTCAAAATGATGTTTTCAATAGAATGACCGGGCATGCCAGTTATGAAAATTGCAGAGTTTTTATCAAGTTCGTTGTTGTCGGCTATGATGTTGCTAAAGGTAAAATGATGCATGGCTTTCATTGGGTACATTTCCTCGGGAGCATCCACACAGGCTTTTTGTTGGCAAAAGGTCATGAAAATAGGGCGGGGCACATTTTTCATCACCAGGTTTGAGAAAACCATATTTTTCATCTCCCCACCTTCGTTGAGTTGGATTTTAAGGCCAGAATCTTGGATATCGTTAAAGGTGCAATTGGTTACGGTTACAGATTCAAAATCTCCTCTTGAAAGCAAGCCGATTCGCATTCCTGCCCATTTGCTGGTGAAATTGCAATTGGTAATCACTACATTTTTACAAGGCTTGTCTTGGCGAGAAGCTTGGAGGCAAATAGAATCGTCGCTGGTATCGAAAGAGCTGTTGGAAACTCGAACATTGGTGCAGCCGTCGAAGTCCAGCCCATCGCCATTGCCATTTACCCGGCTTTTGATGCGGATGCCATCCACCACTATCTCGTTACAATAGAGCCAAGCCGAAACCCAAGCAGCAGGGTTAATTATGGTGATGTCCCGCATATGAATGTCATCGCAGTTTAGGAAGCGCATAAGCATGGGGCGGCCTCCTTTTTTGTTGGTAAAAAACTTGGGGTGTCCGTTGCCATCAATCGTACCGTACCCTTCTATGGCGAATGACTTCACATTCTTGGCAAAAATGAGGCATTTGTTCATGTGAGGCTCTTTTTTGTACATGTTTTTGTGGGTGTCATCGGGGTAGTCGGCTATATCGGGACTGCCCAAAAGAATGCCTCCGTTTTCCACATGAAGCGTTACATAATCTTTCAAGTAAATAGTGCCGATCACCACTGTTTTTCCCGAGGGGATGATGACCGTTCCTCCACCGTTTTGGGTACAAGCATCTATGGCAGCTTGTACAGCTCTGGTGTCTTTGGTAGTTCCATCGCCTTTCGCTCCAAAATCGAGCACATTAAAATCCTTGGCAGATAAAAGCTGGGGGGAAATGAGCAAAAAAAGTAAAGCAGTTAGTAGGGTATTTCTATGAGTTTTCATGGTGTGAAGAGTTGGAAATAAAAAAAATGGCTTGGGCTTTCTATGCCCAAGCCTCTATCAATCTATTTTGTCACTTTCAGTTTAAAAGCCTGATACCTATTGGCATTGGAAAGGCGTAGAATATACAGACCTTGTCCTAATCCGTCTAGTGGAACTCTGGTTGCCCCAAAGTTTAAAGGCATTTCTTTTAATATCTTTCCTTCTATGCTTATCAGTTCCAAATTTTCCTCAAATTCAGATTGGATATTTACAAAGTCTTTGGCAGGGTTCGGGTAGATTTTCAAGTTTTCTACCAACTCCGCAGGAAGTCCGGCTACTATGTCGTCGTCAATTCCGGCTCTAATCACTACAGCACCTACTCCTCCCGACTTTCCATCGGGGAACTTCACCTCTACGGTGTTCAGCTCTTTGAGTAATTTTCCATCTACCTTTATGATTCGGGTGGTAGCATAATCATCGTTAGTGATGCGTTCGGCGCAATCTTCTACAGGAGATGCCAGTTTTGTGCCGTTAAGGCTGATCTCTATTTCTTTTCCATTTGCCTTATCTCGGCTAACTCCTACTCTCAATATAGCATATTTTGCTTTTTGATATTCAGGAACCTGAACTGTGAAAGATTTTGAGCCGTTGAATTTTACTCCCGTTTCTGAACTGTAATAGGGGATTTCATTTACCTCGGTTTCCTCTTCTATATCGGCATCGTAGGTCACGAAAACAACAATTGATTCTTGTGCGCCTATGTTAATATTTTGAAGGGTACTGATTTCACCTTCCGCCAGATTTGGACGGAAATCTTCTCCTCTGCCCAGTCTCCTTATTTTTATTTTACTGATAGAGTTTCCATCGTTGTCTACATTCACATTGATAGTTCCTTCTGTGTTGCTCTGGTTGTGGAACAGCATCGTCATCACATTTTTGTCCACAAAAGTAAAATGTTGGATGTCCGTATCGCTGGTATAAGATTCTACCCTGCGTCCCTTTACATCATCGAAAAAGTTGAAGAAATGGATAAGTTTTGCTTCGTGCCACACATCGCTGTTTTTGTCAAAGTTCTCCTTCACCAAAAGGCTTGAGTAATAGGTCGGATCCCAACCCGCAGATTCTAATAAGATAAATGGAACAGATTTTTTGACAATATGAGGGTGGTTCATGAACATCAGGGTATTGGCAATAGCACTGTTCACCATAATGAAGTTGTCGATGCTTCTTTTCTCCATTTCGTGTAAAAAACCCGAGCCGGGGAAATACTGGTCGGCTAACTTATCGAGCGCATACGTTCTGTTGGCACCATCAGGAATATATCCGCCATGTTCGCTACCTACAAACGTGAACTCTTTTCCATATTTATTATAGGTGTGGGCTGCGATGGCATCAAATACGCTTTCTTCGGGCAAACCAGATGAAACTCCTCCTACAAAGTCATTTTCGGCATCTTCCCATCTCATATAATCATAGGTATGGAAGGAATAGAAATCGAGAGAGAAATTTGTCCTGTCAATAAAATCAGTAATCTGGTTAAGGTTGCCGAATTCTTTTTTATAAAAGTTGCCAACCGAATAACAAGGACCACCTATTTGCGTGTTTATTCCCATCTCATCAAACTTCGCCTTTGCTTTTAGGTGGTGGTCTATAAAGCGTTGGTCTCCCCAAAATTTCCAATGAGGCTCATTTATTAGTTCGTAGAAAGGGGGGCGTTTAAAGTCGGTGTATTTGTATTTGAAAATATAGGCAAGTAGTTCTGCTGCCGCATCGTTATTGGTGGGAAACTTTTGGTCGTGTGCATCGGTAATGGTGTATTGCTCCATAAACGAAGGGTAGGCATTATGCCCTTCATGCGCTGCTAAGTTCTGGTTGGACGCCCATGTAGTCTTCAAAAAATCTGCTACATTATCGTCGTTAGCATTTGGGACGAGTTTGTTTTTCAGATAAGTTGTATCTGCCCAGCCAGTTCGGGTAGGGTCTTCTTTTACCGAGTTGCCCCAGTTCACTTCTCCTCTCACTATCTGGAACTTTCTGCCCACTGTCATTTCCAATTCTTTGAAATAATAATCGAAACGCTCTTGGGTCTTGATCTTTGAAGATATTTCATCAACGCTGCTCGCTAAGTTGAAATACTTGCTTCGGTTGAGGTTTTTCTCTCCATTAATGGCTGCACTTACTTTGGGCGAAACATCGACCGTGATTTGCTGCTGGGCATAGAGCGAACCCGAAAGGGAAAGGATGAATAGTGTAATAAGTACGTGGACATAAGAAAGCGTATGTTTGGGCGAGATTATTTTTTTGTTAGGCGAGACAAAAAATCCTTGCATAGCAGAGCTACGGAATGATTTTTTAACGAAGCATAACGGAAAAAGAAATAGTCCAAATTCACGATTTTTTGTGTTCACGTACTTAAGGTAGTGTTTGTAAATTCTTTTCATATTTCATTGATTAAAAAGGATGGATCAAAACCACCAAAGAAAGGCAGTGCCTTAATATGGGGTTTGAGTAAAATTATTTAGCTGGTATGTTTTTTTCCTAATGTCACAACTCTGTTTCAATTCGAGTTGATGGGTATTTGCGACTCCTAATTTTAGAGATTCTGAGGGGAGAAAGGGGATGTTATTTGGGTACTCCAATGGGGAGATATGCCTAAAAAGGCATATTCCCAAAAGAGTGTTCGTCGGTACTAAAACAAAGTCTAATATCTTTATTTCATTTTTCATATTTTATTGAGAAAGCGAATCTCAAGAAGTTCTTATCTTCTATGCTCTGCCAGTTCAGGCGATCATTTTTATCATTGTTAGTGTTTAATCGAGATGCAATGAAGCTATTTTTTGTGGTGGGAGCAAGTCAAACGTTTGCATTGGCTACTACTCCTATATTTTTGATTTTTAGATGTGTTAAGTTGCTAACTTGACGATTGGTATATTTATACCATTTCCCATTTTTTAATCATAGAAGTATTGTTTTCACAATAAAAAATCAAAACAACAAGGAAATGAATATGAAATCAAGACAGTTATTTTTAATGCTTGCCATTTGTGTGGGAGTTTTTTCAAGCTGCTCAAACAAGGTAGAAGAAGAGGTCAAGAAGAAGCCCAATATCATTTTTATTTTTGCCGATGACCAAGCTTACAACACCATTCATGCTTTGGGCAATGAGGAAATTATTACGCCTACCTTGGACAAGATGGTGAACGAAGGCACAACTTTTACCAATGCATATAATATGGGCGCTTGGAATGGTGCAGTGTGCCAAGCAAGCCGGGCAATGCTCAATACGGGCGTGAGTGTTTGGAGAGCGCAAAAGGCTGATAAAGTAATGGGGAGTTGGGCTAAAGAAGGTAAGATGTGGGGAAACCTGATGCAACAAGCGGGTTACAAAACGTATATGACAGGAAAATGGCACGTAGGCACCAGCCCAATGAACTGTTTCGACTCGGTAACGCATATCCGCCCAGGAATGCCAGGCGATGCGTGGGATCATGCAGCGATGATGAAAGTTTTCAAAGATTCGGTAAACACAGGTTTGCTCACGGCACAAGAAGTTATGCCTGTTGGCTACTGGAGACCAGTGGACGAAGCCGATACGGTTTGGCAGCCTTGGGACAAGAAGTTTGGTGGTTTTTGGGAAGGTGGAACTCACTGGAGCGAGGTGTTGAAAAATGATGCGCTTGGTTTTATAGACGATGCTACCCAGCAGGAGAAACCTTTTTTTATGTACCTAGCCTTCAACGCTGGGCACGATCCTAGACAATCCCCTAAAGAATTTATAGACAAATATCCTTTGGAAAACATTTCCTTGCCGGCTTCTTACACACCAGAGTACCCCAACAAGGAGCTGATTGGTTGCGGTCCCGACTTGCGAGATGAAGCACTTGCACCATTCCCTCGTACCGAATATTCGGTGAAGGTGAACCGCCAAGAGTATTTTGCCCTCATCACCCATATGGACGAGCAGATAAATAAGATTTTGGAAGCAGTAGAGAAAAGTGGTCAGGCCGATAATACTTATATTTTCTTCACTGCTGATCATGGCTTGGCTATTGGAAACCACGGGTTGCTAGGCAAGCAAAATATGTACGAGCATAGTATGCGCCCGCCACTTATGGTAATTGGTCCAGATGTTCCTAAAAACCAGAAAGTAGAGGCAAATGTGTACCTGCAAGATATTATGGCTTCAACCTTGGAACTAGCTGGTGTGGAAAAACCTGCTTATGTGGAGTTCAATAGCCTGATGGACTTGGCTAAAGGGGAGAAAAAAGAGAGCCATTATGCATCTATTTATGGTGCTTATACAAATTTACAGCGCATGGTCCGCAAAGATGGCTTCAAGCTGATTTTGTACCCAAAGGCAAATAAAGTGATGCTTTTTGACCTCAAAAATGACCCTGAAGAATTGACCGATTTGTCAGGTGATGAAAAATATGCAGAGGTAAAAAAGTCGCTGTTCGAAGAGTTTTTGAAAGTCCAAAAAGAAATGGGTGACCCATTAGATATTACTAGTTTACAGGAGCTTATTTAAGCTGAAATTAAAGACTTTGGAAAGGCGATGGGAAACTGTCGCCTTTTTTGTTTGTAAGTGTTTGGAGGAAAATGAAGGCGATACAATGGCTAACTTGGTGAAAGTATAAATTTATTCTTCTATCTTTTCTAGATCTTTCCTTGGTAGTATCATTTTAATCTTTCAAATTGAAAAGCAAATCAACGAACTACCAATTCGAATTTTTTAACAGCTAGTCTCTTGAATTGTTTTTTACACTTTCATTTCAAAAAATAGCATGTCATGAGTAAGGAGAATCATAACGAAGAGTCACTACGTCTGAATCGACGAGATTTTATCCGCCTTGGAGGTGGAGTGTTAGCAGTTGGGGCAATGGCTAGTGCCGGATGGGGTATCACTGAAATTATAGCTGGACCTGGCGATGTGGATACTTGGCATAAATCTGCTTGCCGCTATTGTGGGACAGGTTGTGGGGTAATGATAGGGATGAGGAAGAATAAGGTGTTGAAGGTACGGGGCGATCAAGAGGCTCATAATAAAGGAGTTATTTGTATTAAAGGATCTTTGCTTGCAGATGTTGTCAATAAAACCGAGACAAGGTTACTAAAGCCAAAGATCAAGAAAAATGGAAAATTTGAAGAGGCAAGCTGGGAAGAGGCGATGAGCTTGGTTGCTTCAAAATTCAAAGAAAATATTGAGACTAACGGAGCCGATTCGGTAGCCTATTATGGTTCAGGTCAGTTGTATACGGAAGAGTCTTATACGGCTAACAAACTATTTAAGGCAGGGATTGGGACGAATAATGTAGATGGAAACCCAAGGCTTTGCATGGCCTCGGCTGCTGTAGGCTATACGCAGACTTTTGGGAAGGATGAACCACCAGGGGCGTATGCCGATATTGATAGCGCCGAAGTATTTTTCCTCATTGGGGCAAATATGTACGAGTGCCACCCGCCACTTTGGGAACGAATCATGATCAGGAAAAAGTCCAACCCAAATGTGAAAATCATTGTGGTGGACCCTCGCCGCACAAAAACAGCCGAAAGAGCAGATTATCACTTGCCTGTAATTCCAGGTACGGATCTTTTGCTTACCAATGCGATGGCTCAAGTGATCATAGCCAGAGGTTTGCACGATGAAAAATTCATTTCCGAGCATGTGAAGTTCAACGATGGAAAGCAAGATGTTTCTTTTGAAGAATATAAAGAGTTTCTTCAAGATTATACCCCTGAAAAGGTAAGTGAAAGGCTAGGCGTAAGCGCTCCTCAAATTGAAGAGATTGCCTATCTTTTTGCCTCCTCAAGGGCTACCATGTCTTTGTGGACCATGGGTATTAACCAACGGATACAAGGGGTTTTCCTTAATAATAACCTTAATAGTTTACACCTGATAACGCAGCAGATTTGCCGCCCGGGAGCAACACCGCTTTCGCTTACAGGGCAGAGCAATGCCTGCGGTGGCGTGAGGGATACGGGCTCGCTGTCCCACCTTTTGCCAGGAGGCAGGCTTATTGCCAATCCGCAGCACCGCAAGGAAATGGAAGAGATTTGGGGAGTAGAGCCAGGGAAAATTGCACCGAAGCCAGGCTACAGTGCCGTGGACTTGTTCCAAGCTATGTACGACGATAAGGTGAAGGCAGCACTTGTGATGTGTACGAACCCAGCCCAGTCTGCGCCCAATGCAGATTTGTACCGTGAAGGGCTCGATAAATGCTTTTTGGTAGTTGCCGATTTGTATGAAACTACGGAAACGGCAAAATATGCCGATGTGCTTTTACCCGCAGCATTTTATGTCGAGAAAACAGGCGTTTATGGCCAAACAGAACGGAGATATCATCTCATAGAAAAACTTATCGACCCGCCAGGAGAAGCAAGAAGTGATTTGAGCATTTTGGTGGACTTGGCCGAACGCTTGGGGTATGGAGATCTCATCAGTGGCAAAACTCCGAACGATGCTTGGGACGAATGGCGAAAAGTCTCTGCAAAATCGAAATATAATTTTGAGGGGATTACCTACGAAAGGCTGAAGAAGGAAAGGGGGTTGCAATGGCCTTGCCCAACCGAAGATCATCCGGGAACAGTGCGCAGGTACATGAAAGGCGATCCGTTTGTAACGGAAGGAAAAGAGATTGATTTCTATGGAAAGCCAGATCATAAGGCAAGGGTGTTTTTGCGTCCTTACGTAGAATCTCCCCAACAACTGAGCGAAGAAATGCCATTTTACCTCACTACAGGTAGGGTAATAGAACAATGGCACACGGGGACTATGACTTCCAATGCCAAGGAGCTGAACAATGCTAGCGGGCCGGGAAGGTTCAAGCTTTCTCCTTACGATGCTCAGAAAATAGGCGTGGTAGATGGAGATATGATAGAAGTGAAAAGTGGGTTTGGCAGTATAAAAGGGCAAGTGGAGGTCTCGAATAATGAAACTCCAGGGGTGATTTTTGCCGCATTCTACGATCCTAAGTTTTTAATAAACAAGGTGGTGAGTAGCGCTTACGATCCGGTTTCGAAAGAACCGGAGTACAAAGTGACTGCGGTAAATGCCAATAAGGTAGAGAAAATCGAACTTAACTAATTTTAAACGCTAAATCCCAAAGCCATAAGTCGCTTTTGGCTTGTTTATAAATATGGAAATAGGATTATTTGAAGTACTCGCCGTCATATTAGGAGTAACCGAGTTGGTGTTGCTTTATCAGCTTCGCAAAAACCGACATTCTCTTACCTCTTATGTGAAATCGCTCGTGTTGTTCGGTATTTTGGTGATCCCCCTGATCACACTAAGCTTAGGGAATTATCATGTATTTGTTTCTTCAAAAGAAGTGGATTCTTGTATGAATTGCCATGTGATGCGCCCTTTTGGAAATGACATGATGCACGACCAAAATAGCATGACACTGGCGGCAAGGCATTATAAAAATAACTGGATAAAAGACCAAGAGTGCTATTCTTGTCACAAAGATTATGGCTTTCAAGGTACGATGAAAACCAAGGCGGACGGGTATCGTCACCTAATGAAATACATCACGGGCACGTACCAAGAGCCGATCAAATTCAGAGGAGAGTTTAACAGCATGAACTGTATGGGTTGCCATAGCGGAACTCCAGTCTTCGAAAATGTGCATGAACACCAGCCTGTAAAGGAAAACCTAGCCTCGGACAATCCGACTTTGAGCTGTTTGAATTGCCATGGAAGGGCACACCCCGAGCGCTCGCGCAGAACGCCTGGTCATGAAGATTATGATGAGCTGAATAGGGAATATAAGAGCATTGAAGGAGATGCGGTTTTCCAACCAATAGAAGAAGGGAAAGGCGAAGAGGTTACTGCTTTTATCAAACGTATCGATTCACAAAACTAAGAAAGACCATGAAAATCATAAAAATAGAAGCGCTCTTTACTACCGTGGCAATGATCATTAGTTTGTGGTACGTAGTTAGCCCCGGGCCTACGCTCATGTTTCTTTTTGTATTTGTCGCCCAGCCTGCTTTTGCCCTAGCAATCATTAGTGCGTTGTGGCATATCCGCAGAGATTTGCGTGAAAAGAAAATTTGGTAGACTAATGTCTGTTTAAGGCATTTAAGCCTCTCGTCCATAGAATTTCTTCTTTGGGTGAGAGGCTTTGGTTTAAGAGCATTTTATAACCTACTCAACTCTTTTGCAAAATGACCTATCTAATTAAAATGGTTTCTATCTCCTTTTTATTTTTCCTTTCATTGGTAAGCCAAGCCCAAGATGGAAAACAATTATACACTACGTATTGTGCTGGATGTCATGGAGCCAGTTTGGAAGGAACTACTTCTGCGGCAACGCTCATTAAAGCTAAATGGAAAAATGGTTCGGGAGCAGATGTCATAAAGCATTCGATTAAAAACGGAGTGCCCAATACTACGATGATTGCCTGGGGGAGCTTACTGGACGACAAACAGATTGATGCCATTACTAGTTTTATCGTTTCTTCTCAAACTCTTTCTTCCAAACCTTCAATTTCAATGAACGAAATTGAGGTAATCAACTCCAAAAAGTATTCTTTAACTATTGAAAAACTCGTTACGGAGAATCTGCAAACTCCTTGGGCAATCGAATTTATCAGTTCTGACACGGCCCTCATTTCCGAGAAAAAAGGAGGCTTGAAATGGCTCATTCATGGAAAACTTTCCCCACAAGAAATTAAGGGGCTGCCAAAACCTCACTTGGTTGCGAAAGGCACTGGTGGCTTTATGGACATAGCTTTAGACCCAAA
Source organism: Flammeovirgaceae bacterium SG7u.111 (assembly GCA_034044135.1). Classification (NCBI taxonomy): domain Bacteria; kingdom Pseudomonadati; phylum Bacteroidota; class Cytophagia; order Cytophagales; family Flammeovirgaceae; species Flammeovirgaceae bacterium SG7u.111. The sequence goes on from CP139021.1 coordinate 2,395,960, forward strand.
TTATGAGCAAAACGGTTGGGTATATTTGGCATTTAGCCATACCAATGGTGATGTAAAAAACAAGTATGCCTTGGCGCTGACCAAAATAGTGAGGGGAAAGATTGTGGCGAACGAGTGGATAGATCAGCAAACGCTATTTGAAGTACCCGATTCCCTCAAGGTGGTCAACGGTGACCGCTGGGGCTGTCGGCTTTTGTTCGATAAGGAAGGTTTTTTGTATTTTTCCATCGGCGACATGGGAAAAGCGATGGATTCTCAAAACTTGGGCAAGGCTACGGGAAAGGTTTTCCGAATTCATTCCGATGGCTCTATTCCCAAGGACAATCCATTTGTAGATGAAGAAGGGGCGCTGAAAGCCATTTATGCGATTGGATTGCGAAATGTACAAGGCATTTCCCAACACCCAGTTACAGAGCAAATTTGGGTGACGGATCATGGACCAAAAGGAGGGGATGAGCTAAATGTTTTGGAAAAAGGGGGGAATTACGGATGGCCTGTCATTACCTACGGCATCAACTACGATGGCTCAATTATTACGGATAAAACCCACCAAGAAGGGATGGAACAACCTATCGTTCAATGGACGCCTTCTATCGCTGTTTGCCCCTCGGGGTTTTGTGCAAGCCCACTTTTTGAGGATTGGAAAAACAACCTTTTGGTAGGTGCTTTGGCATTTCAAGAGCTTCGTAGGCTGGTGATAATCGATGATAAGGTGGTGGGACAGGAAATTATATTCAAGGGAAAAGGTCGGGTACGAGATGTGAAGTTTGGAAAAGACGGGGCGTTGTATATCCTTACAAACAGCCCCGATGAAGTGTTGAAAATAACTCCGAAGCCCCGGTAGTGGAATCACTTTTCAATTCTCATAATATCTTTCAATCTCCCTTCCAGATCGTACATTCTCAACTCAAATTGGTTGTCAAATAAGTCTACTCGGAGGTAATGGTTGCCTCGTTGTATTTTGTTGGAAAACCAAGTGTGGGTAGGTGCGAAGTCTTCTAAGTTACCACCAGCTCCGCCACTTTTCACATAAACAATTCCATTTTCTTTGTCGATAGCCCCTTCTTTTATCGGGTATGTTCGTTCGTAAGCATGCACGTGACCGTAGAAAACCACATCAATCCCATTAGCTTCGTATAAAGGTTTCAGGTCATCGAATCGAGGGTCGCTTTCTATGCTTTTTTTGCCTTCCCACGTATTGCCAAAATCATCTTCATCGGAAGAGAACGGGCAATGGTGGTGGGTGATGAATTTCCATTCGGCATCAGACTTAGCAAGTTGTTCTTTCAGCCACTCATATTGCTTGCCACCCTTTTTCAATTCGGATGCTGCATTGCTGTTGAGCATGAAAAACTCCGCATTGCCATAGCGAAAGGAGTAATAAGCTTCAGGAGCTGGGAGTTTATGGTAGCGCTCGTACCAATACAAATCATCTTCTCCATTTCCGGGCACGGGGAATACTGGGATACGGCTTGCTACAGGAACAATTCCCGTGAAATATTCATAATTCCACTCGAATTTGTGTGGCTTTTTGCCTCCATCGGTAATGTCGCCAAGGTGGAGTAGGAAGTTTGGGCGTTCCTCCCAAATCATTTCCCCCAATCTGTTGTTGACATGCGGTCGGCTTTCCGTATCGCCTAATATACAGAAGGAAAAAGCATCTTTTTCCTCTACTGCTGTGGAAAAAGTCAGTATGCCCGATTTCATCTCCGTGCCATCTACCGATGTAGCTGTGATCTCATAAAAATATGGAGTTGCTGCTTCTAAACCATCTAGTGTGGTCTCTTGGATATAAGCTACGTCGGTAATTGTTTTAGAATTACCTAAGGGGAGGGTTGTTCCGTAAGCTATGCTCGCTGTTGCCTGTTGGCTAGTTTCCCAAAGTATATTGATACTGTTTTGAGTTGCATAATGCAGATAAGGACCTGCATTAAAGTGGAAGGTATCGGCAAAGAATGCTCCGGCTTCCACTTGCTTTTGCAGAGCTTCAAAGTTATCGGTTATTTCTGCCTTGTCAAGAGCATAATCATACATGCGGCTTGTCTTCACCAAATTGCTGATTTCCATATAAGGCTCCTTGCCAAAATATCCCGCTAGTTCAATTTCAGTTTCGGGAGTAATATTCAACTTTCCACTTGCAGGTTCTTCCTTAAGTAGTTTGCCGTTGAGGTAAAGTTTCATGATTTTTCCATCATAAGTAGCGACTAAATGTCCCCAGTATTTTTTCCATCCTCGTTGTATTTTTGACGTAAGAGTTTTCTGTCCTGCTTCGGTTTCAAGATGGAAAACTACCTCATCGCCATAGTAGCCAACTAGCCATGGGGTGTCTTTTTTGCCCTTTGGGTTTCTGAGCGCCATCATAGTTCCTACAGGCATGTTGACATGGTTTAGCAGCCAGAATTCTATCGTAAATTGCTCTGAGGGAATTTTGTCATACTCTAGGAAATTGGTAAGCCTTTGGGTAGGGGCTTCACCGTAGAATTGAATAGGCCCGCCTATGGTTTTGAAAAGTTCAAATTTGCTCTGTAGAGGTTCTATTTTATTGCCCGGATAATTTTCTGCATTTCTATATAAGGTATAGTTGGGGTGAAAAGTCCAATCAGCTATTAGTTTCTGGGCGTGGGATAGTTGAACCGAAAACAGGAAGAGCAATCCAAGGCAACATAATCTATTTTTCATAGTGTCATTAGTCTTGTGGAAATAAAATTGAGTATTTGTCAATTTTGTTTGCTGCAAATAAAAAGCAAGACCACTAACTGAACGACTATTTAATGTGATGGATTTGTGAATAAATAAGTTCGATTATAAGTGTATTTATGAAGGCGCATAAAGTTGATAATTGACTCTTACCACTTTCTAATATCATAAGCCCCTTCCCAAAAGATCTTTTCCATCCTGCTTGCCGTAATGAATGCCTCTGTCATTTTTGCTTGTTGGGCAGGTGTACATTCAGCGGCTACTTTATCGCAAATATCTATCGCTTGCTTTACCAATACCCCAAACTCTTCCCCAGCATAAGTATCTATCCATTTTTGATACGGGTTGTTTGATGCTTCTTGGTTTTGGTAGATGTAATCGCCTACGGCCTTGTAAATCCAAAAACAGGGCAAAACGGCTGCCATTGCCACCTCCACTTGCTCTGTAGCAGCAGTGCTTTTGAGGTAATGGATGTAATGATGGCAGGCAGGTTCAATAGTCGATTGATCCGCCTGTTCAGGGTCGGTATAGAACTGATGTAGTGCTGATTCTACCACAATTGCCCCTTCGGAAAAGCGGACGAAGGCGAGCATATCTTGTGTGTCATGCGCTCTTCCCCCAATCAAAGCCAAGGCTCTTCCAAAATGCTCCAAATAATGGGAGTCTTGTAACATGTAGAATTGAAACTTTTCTTCAGGGAGCTTCCCGTTCATTAGTTCTTCTATGAAGGCAAGTTCCGTAATCGATTGATAAATTGCTTCGGAAGCTTTCCAAGCCTTAGTTGACCACTTCATTTTTTATAAGTTTGTGAGGGTTGTAAAAGTGATTTAACGGTCCATTGCCTTTCCCAATTAGTACATCTTTCCCGTTTTCAATAGCTCCATGAACATATTGTTGCCCAAGGTCTACGGCATTTTCCAATGACTCGCCCCGAGCGATGTAACTGGCTATAGCAGAAGAAAGCGTGCAGCCAGAACCATGAGTGTTATTGGTTTGGAATTTTTCAAAATCATAGCTATGAACCTTGCCGTTTTTGGCGAAATAAAGGGAGGTCAGCTGAGCAGTGGGTAGGTGTCCACCTTTTAGCAAAACCGATTGGCAGCCTAGTTCCATAATTTTTTTACCCGCTACCTGCATTTCTTCCACGCTTCGGATGGGCATATCAGCCAAAATAGCAGCTTCGTCTAGATTAGGGGTAATTACTTCGGTAATGGGGAACAGTTTTTCGATAATCGCTTGAATCGTAGCATCCTCTATAAGTTTGTGCCCGCTGGTAGCGACCATTACCGGATCGAACACAATTGGTATATGTGGATACTGTTGTAGGGTATTCAAAATGGTATCGACCAATTCGGTGGTATGAACCATTCCTATTTTGATGGCATCGGGGAAAATGTCTTCCAAAATAGCGTGGATCTGATCTTCAATAGCCTGAGCCGGAATGGGATAGATCTTTTTTACCCCGCAGGTATTTTGTACGGGTAGGGCAGTCAACACCGATGTTGAATAACAGCCCAATGCAGAAGTAGCTTTGATATCTGCTTGGATTCCTGCACCACCGCTTCCATCAAAACCCGCGATGGTCAATACAGAAGGATAGGTATGTTTCTTTTCCATTAGTTTGCTTTTTCTATCTGGTTTTTAAGTTCGAAAGCTGCTTTAGCAGGGTCTTTTGCTTGGCATATAGCAGAGACTACTGCAATACAATCCGCCCCTGCTTTTACAACCTCATAAGCATTAGAAATACTCATGCGCCCAATGGCAACTAAGGGTTTTGACGTAAGCGAACGAATTTTTTCAACTCCTTCTAATCCCCATTCCGTCACGGTGTCTTGCTTGGTTGGGGTGCTAAAAACAGGGCTGATCCCTAAGTAATCGGATACCTCTGTTTCTCGGTTGCTTAGCTGGGGGAGGTATTCAATTGAGTACCCTAAAAGACCGCATTTCTTCCATTCGGTCCGAATGTGGGTAGGTGCTAAGTCGTTGTTGCCCACATGGATCCCCGAGGCTTGAACCTGCATAGCTACCGCAAGGTCATCGTTGATGATTAGCGGAACACCGTACCTATCTGTGATTTCTTTTAGGCGAAGGGCTTTGGTAAGAAAGGCAGGTGAGCTAATGTTCTTCTCACGAAGCTGTACAATATCAACACCGCCTTTTATGGCTTCTTCAGTTACTTCTAAGAAGTCCTTGCCGAGGCAATCGCTCTCAGAAACTACCAAATATAGCCGATATGGGAAAACTGAATGTTGCATTACCGAACAGTTAGCTTGATCTTTCCTAAGAATTCTTCTTCGCTGATGTTGTACAACTTATCGAGCAATTGCACCTGCAAACTCCCAGGACCTGAAGCATTGTTTGCTGCTAGTTCTCCTGCAATGCTCATCAATGCCGTAGCTGCGGCAACAGCCTCTACTTTATCCTCTATCACGGCGATAAAAGCTCCAATAATAGCCGTAGCCGAACAGCCTAAGCCTGTTACTTTGGTCATGAGCGCATCGCCATTCGACATATGAATTTGTTTCCCTTCTCCAATGATGATATCGGTTTCACCCGAGATACAGACAGTAGAGCCGTATTGCTCGTGCAATAACGAGGCTGCCATCACTGCTTCTTCACTTTGCAAGGTGCTGTCTACTCCTTTTGTTTGGGTAGTGTTGCGTTTTGCCAAAGCAACTATTTCGGAAGCATTTCCCCTGATGAACGGAGGGCGGAGAGCGACAAGTTTTTCCAAGGTTTCATCTCGGTAGGGAGTAGCTCCTGCTCCTACAGGATCGAGTACCCAAGGTTTGCCTAGCTTGTTCGCTTCTGCACTGGCGGAAAGCATAGCGTCTACCCAATATTCGTCCAGCGTGCCTATGTTTATGACCAGCGACTGGCAAATACCAATCATTTGCTTTACCTCTGGCTGGGCATGTGCCATGATAGGGGATGCGCCAATTGCCAGCAAGGCATTTGCCGTATTGTTCATTACAACATAATTGGTAATATTTTGAACGAGTGGGGATTTTTTCCGAACGGTGAGGACGTGTTGCCAAAGATTCTCTTTCATAGCCATGTTTAAGTTTAGAAATAAATGGCTAGAGGTCCTTAAAGATAGGAGGGTAGGCAGCATCCTGCTTACTAACTTTTCCCTACGCCAGTGTCAACCGGATCAGGTTCAAAGGGACTCTCTCAATTCTTTACAGAATACCCCTAAAGCCGGAGCAAAGCTACTTACAAAATAATAAAATCCAAGAAACGAACTGTCTTTCCATGTCCTTCCTATACAACGCCACCCATCAAACAACCATCGAAGCGCCCCGTCAAAAGTTGACGGGACGTTTCGATGGTTGATTTTTGTTTTATTTGCTGACCTTGTTTGGCAACCCCGTCGTGGTCGTTTGGGACGCCCACGACGATGGGCAGGTGCGGGCAAAGCGTCGGGGGCGTAAAAAAAACGACCCCGACGGGTACGGCTCTTGTTGAACGATGGGGTCGCTTGGAGCGCCCCCATCGTTATTCTTGCGCCCGAACTAACGGCGTTACTCTTTTTAGAGCAGCAGAGCTATATACCCCCAAAGAAAGCTCATTCATCCAACAACTCTTTTTGATGCCGGCAAGTAATGGCGGTAGTTGTTCTGAACAATCCAGACGGGCAAATAGAAAAACTGGGCAACGACCAGCCCCAAAAACCAAAAACACCCCGGCAAAAGTGACGGGGCGTTTCGATGGTTGTATTTTTGTTTTTACTTGCTACCCTTGTTTGGGTCGAGCGGACGCTCCGAGCAGTTGGGGAATATGAAAAAATTATACCCATACCTTTGCATAAACCATAAGAGTAGTGGGGGTGCGACCTTAAAAATAAAAGAGTATTTTTTTAGTAACTGCTAGTAATAAAAATGAAACCACCATAGACCCAATAGCTACCCAATTTGGATGATTTATTTTATTTGATTTTTCGTAATCATTAATTATTTCTAAGTATCTTTTTTTATAAAAAAACAAGTAATAATTTAATATTAGTACAGGTAAAGCACTTATAACTATACCGAGTTTATTTAAGTTTTTAGGCATGATATCAGAACCTAATATCCTTTCTATTATTAATACTATTGTAAAGAAATTCATATAATTAACAGCACTGATAGCAGCATATGTAGTGAAATATGGTGTCGAATCATTATTTCCCTTAATAATTCTGTAAAAACAATAGAAAAGATATCTCATAATATATTTTTTTTAAAAATTCACTTAAAAGCCACAGAAAAAGATTAGTTCATTTATGGATTATGATTATTTTGTGGCATTGTATTTTGAGGACCTAGTGCTTCAGGCATTACAAATTTTATAATGGGCTCTACAATAGATTGTCCAAACCCCTCTGGTCTGAGCATCCGCTCGGACCATGTCGGCATTGGACCCCACTGCCTATCAAACATACAAAACCAAAAACGCCCCGGCAATTTTTGGCGGGGCGTTACAATTTTTCTCACTATCTTTTTTGATACCAGCGACGCCATCGCTCCAAGCGATGGCGTCGCTGGTATCCTCTACTCCTCCAAAATAATCGCATCCACTGATTTTTCTTTTACCAGTTTGTTGAAGGCAGGGACTTCATTGGTTTTTATCGTTTCCCAAATCTTCAATTGCTCATCAATTTTGGCGGTTACTTCCTTGCGGAACGCCTCGGCTTGCTCGGTTGGGCGGTCATCGCTGATGCTCACGAGCGAGGTGAGGTGGCCTAGCTTGTTGTTGAGCTGGATGGGGAAGTTGAGTGGGTCTTGCCCGCTTCGGTTTTTGGTTTGGTAAAGCGTTTTTTCCACTTCTTCCATTTTCTTTATCAGCTCGTCCCCAGCATCTACCACTTCGCTCAGGGTAGAATCTTTTTTGATCATTGCCGTAAGGCCACCAATCTGCTCTTTAGCTGCTCTTATATTGATAATGGCTTCGTGGGTTTCGGTCATTTTATCCCGAACGGCCAGCAAGAAATCGAACTGGGCTTGCATATCTTCCACGGTGGCTTCTATACGTGGGTCGGGCAAAATTTCAAAGTCGCTTTCCATCACCTCTTCGTTCACGGTGAGCCTAACTTTGTATTTGCCCGGAACGGCTTTTGGTCCTTGCATAGATGCCCACCACAAAATCATTCCCTCGAAATCTTTGGCGTCGTCGTAGCGAGTATTCCACACAAAGCGGTTCAGCCCAGCTTTCAGATCAGAGAGTTTTTCTTTCTTTTCCTTCGCATTCGAAGCAAAGCTTTTTATCACATCGCCATCGGCTTCCAAAAATTCCAGTTTTACTACAAAAGCTGAATCTGGAGCTTGCTTGAGCTGGAAATACGTCATTACTCCGCCGGGATGGTTGGTGCCAGCGGTTTTCAGGTCTTTGGCTTGGCGACCTTTCATACGGTAAGCTGGCAATGGATCGAAAAGGAAGGCATCCGCTTGGGCAACCTCGTCTGAAAGTTGGTGGATAGGTCCCAAATCGTCGATGATCCATAGGCTTCGCCCTTGGGTAGCCGCTATCAAGTTTTTGTTCTTGATGGTGAGGTCGGTGATAGGTACAATGGGCAGGTTTTGTTGGAATGGTTGCCAGTTTGCCCCGTCGTCAAAAGAGATGTACATGCCTGTTTCTGTTCCTGCATAAAGCAACCCTTTTCGGTCAGGATCGGCTCTTACCACACGGGTAAAGTGCCCTGGGTCTATTCCCGAAGTAATCTCCGTCCAAGTAGCTCCGTAGTCCTCGGTTTTGTAAAGGTAAGGGCGGTAATCTCCTGATTTGTATTTGGTTGCAGCTACATATGCACCGCCTTTTACAAATGGACTTGCCTCAATGCTATTGATCATGTTGAAAGCAGGCATTTGCGGAGGGGTTACATTGCTCCAAGTCTTGCCACCGTCTTTGCTCACATGGATAAGCCCATCGTCCGAGCCAGTCCAGAGCAGGTCTTTTTCATAAGGCGATTCGATAGCTGCGAAAATGGTGCTGTAATATTCCACGCCTGTGTTGTCCTTGGTGATAGGACCGCCCGAAGGGCCAAGCTTACTCGAATCGTTGGTAGTGAGGTCAGGGCTGATGGTTTCCCAGCTATGCCCGCCATTTTCTGTGACATGTAAATGGTTGGACGCAGAATACAATTTCTTAGGGTTATGAGGCGAGAAGAAAATAGGGAAATTCCATTGGAAACGGTATTTCATTCCTTCTGCGCCGTAGCCCATTGGGTTGTCTGGCCACACGTTTATTGATCTTGCCTCGTCTGTTTTGTGGTTCACCCGTGTGAGGAAGCCACCGTAACTGCCACCATAGACAATATCTGGATTTTCGGGGCTTGGGGCGATATGGGCACTTTCCCCACCTGCGGTCGATTCCCAATCGTCTTCGGAGATACTGCTGCCTGTGCTGCGGTGGGCAATTCGGATGGTTGAGTTATCTTGTTGCGCTGCATAAATTCGGTAAGGGAAGGCGTTGTCCGTTACAACTCTGTAAAACTGTGCCGTAGGTTGGTTGTGGTACGTTGACCAGCTACTTCCTCCATCGTTCGAGATTTGCGCACCGCCATCGTCGCCAATGATCATCCTTTCTGGGTCTTCTGGGGCAATCCACAAGTCGTGATGGTCGCCGTGAGGGGCAACGTGCGGTTTGAAGGTTTTACCTCCATCGGTCGATTTGTGATAGCGAACATTCAGCACATATACCACATCTTGGTCTTTTGTATCGCAATACACTCGGGTGTAATACCAAGCCCTTTGGCGAAGGGCACGGTCGCTATTGACCTTGCTCCATGTTTTACCAGCATCGTCGGAGCGGTAAAGCCCGCCTTCTTCCGCTTCTATCTGGGCAAAAATCCGCTCGGAGTTCACGGGGGAAACAGCAACGCCCGCTATGCCCCAAGTGCCTTTTGGCAAGCCTTTGTTTTCAGTGATTTTTTTCCATGTATCGCCGCCATCGGTACTTTTCCAGAGGTCAGAACCTTCGCCACCGCTTATTAGGCTATATGGCGTTCTGCGGATATGCCAAGTACTTGCGTATAGCACCCGTGGGTTTCCCGGATCTATCACCAAGTCCACCGCACCTGCGTCTGCTGTGGCAAAAAGTGTTTTTTTCCAAGTTTTTCCACCATCGGTACTTTTATACACGCCACGCTCTTGGGTTGGCTTGTATAGGTCTCCCATTACCGCGGCATAGACTATATCAGGGTTTTTGGGGTGAACTCGAACCCTACCGATGTGCCTCGACTCGTTTAAACCGATGTTTTCCCATGTCTTTCCAGCATCTACCGACTTCCACATGCCATAGCCATAGGAAACATTTCCACGGACAGTTTTTTCACCACCGCCTACGTAGATCACATTGTTGTCGTACTCGCTCACGGCTATAGCACCAATAGAGCCACCAAAAAATCCGTCGGAGATATTTTCCCAAGTTTTGCCCGCATTTTCGGTTTTCCAAACCCCGCCGCCCGTAGCACCGAAGTAGAAAAGCTGCGGTTTGCCGGGGACGCCCGTAACGGCGCAAGACCTGCCGCCCCTAAAGGGTCCGATCAGTCGCCATTCCAAGCCTTCATAAAGTTTTGGGTCGTAGGTTGTTGTTGCGGAGGTTTCCGCTTTCTTTTTCTTCCGCTGGGCGGAAAGAGGCAAAGTAAATAGCACTGCCGCTAAGAGGCAGTAAATAGTGAATAATTTTTTCATTTGTTGTGTGTGGTTGTTAACTAAATTGATCGAGAGGGGAAGTTAGTAAATTATCTTGATCATATGATTATTGGATGATTTGATTATTTGATGTGCTGATAGCTTGTGCCGCCATAGGCGGTATGCTGGTTAGACAAACCCCTTCCAAGAGTTTCCAACCGAGTAAAAAAAGATAGTTAAACCTCAAAAGGTTGTTTTATACAATTCTTGGAAGGGTTAAACTGAGAATGTCCAGTAGTATTCAGTTGTTCTGTGCTATATTTATGGGATAAGTATAAGGGGAATAAACCCTGTTGGGTTTACGCAAATGTTAGGTTGCATTAACAAACAGTACAAACTTGATAAATTAGTTATAAAATGAAAAAATTACTTACAATTCTGACATGTAGTTTGATTATTACCAGCTGTTCATTTAATCAGAAAGAGGTGATTATTTTAAAAACTCTTGACCAGTTTGATACTCAAGAGGAAAATGAGCAACTTGGGATTGACCTTTTGAATTATAGATTTCCTGTTTTTATGCAACAAAAGTTTCCCGATTTTACACAGGATATTTATAGTAATATTACTTATCAATACTTTATTCAGGATAATAATAAACAAGTCTCATTCAGGTTGATTTTAAGCAATGATGCTCTTAAATACAAGGATAAGATAGTTAATTACTTCGAAGAGACTGTTGATAATCAAGTAGAGAGACAGGTTGCAGATAAAGAACTGTTTGATAATGCTACAAAAATAACATTAGAACATTTTGACCAGCTAGACAAACACGATTTTGATGGATTTTGGGATAATACATCTGATATTTTAGGAGAAATGACAACTAAAGATGCATTTTTTGAATCTATAAAAGGTCGAGAGAGCATTAGTACGATTGGAGGTAAACGAACTTTTTATTGTAAACAGTATTATGAGAATATGCCTGGGGTTGATAAAACTGGATTCTATGTGATATGCTTTACTTTTGAGAATGACAAAAATATGATTGAGCAATTGACATATCATAAGGATGAAAATGGGTTGAAAATAATTGGATACGACTATAGGATGCCAAATTAATAACGCAACTGTGTTCTTCTGAGAGTTAGCGACAGCGTCCTCCCAGAAGTTTTTTGTCTTGCAAATCTCCTGCCCATGCGCCAGCCCTGCCTTGCGGAACTAGTTTTTTCAGGCATTGAAATCAGTAGGGCGGAGATTCCCCGTCGGGGCGGGGAATGACATGGGTTTGGGTTACGTGATGTAAGTTTTGTGTTATGGGGTTTAGGTTTTTGGGGTGAGTAAAAAAGAACAGGTCACCCCACCCATTCCATTACCTGTTTTTTGAAGGTTTCGTATTTTATATGGTAATAGAAGAACCATGGAATATTGACGATGATGTAGATAAAGCAGCCAAACATGAGAGGTGTAGAGTTTTCAAGTTCCATGGAATAAAAAAAGATTACGAATGCAAAGATGAAAGCTGAAATGGAGTTGAACACCAATGAAGTTTTAAGTTTCAAACCTAATATGCCTGACAAGATATTCCAGCCATTAAAGCGCTCTTTTATAACGCATTTTCCATCATTAGAGAAATCAACAGAAACATGTAGGCTTCTTGTGAGTCTTATTTCTACCCACGTGTTAAGGTCTTTGTACTCGTAATCAAATTTTTCTAGTTGGCCGATGAGTTTTTCTTTCATTGAGATAGTCTTTTTGTGAATAATAATATTATGGCTTAATACACTGTGTTTTTAGAGGTAAACTCTGTTAAGCTAATATTTTCTTTAATTCTTTTCCCTATCTTAACTTATTTTCTATTGCTTCTAATTTGTGTTGCTGTAAGGGGCATATGTAAAGGTGGGATTAATGATTTTGTAACATTAAACATTGATCATTTTCTTATTTCTAATTACAAAATATTTATCGTACTTTTCTCCAATAGTATAAGTAGAAAAGTGAGTTGAAGTGATTTGGGGATCAATGTGTTAATTGATGTTTTTTATGTCGAGAAAATGTCTTATAACATAAATTTGCCCAAGTGAATGTTTGGTATTACCCATTTAGGGCATATTATTGGATGTTCGTAAGAAGAAGTATAAATTTAGCATATAGCAAACTATATATTAATTAACACCTCTATTTTGATGAAAAAGAAATACCATTTTTGCCTTCCGCTACTTTTTTTGGGAAGTATGCTGCTGCTTTTTTCTTGCAGTGAGGAAAGTGCTAAGCAAACAGCACCTCCCCCCGAAATCCAAGTTATTAATGTGATAAAGAAAGATGTCCCTATCAAGCATAGTTTTGTGGGGCAGGTGTATGGGTTTAAAGATATCCCGATCAGGGCAAGGGTAGAGGGATACCTAGAAGGGATACATTTTGATGAGGGCTTTCCTGTAAAGAAAGGGCAATTGCTGTATACGGTCGATGCTCAGCCGTACCAAGCTGAAGTAGCTGCTATGAAAAGTAAGGTGGCCGAGGCTAAAACGTATTTGGTAAACGCAGAAAATGAGTTGGCAAGGTACAAGCCGCTTGCCGAAATAAATGCGGTAAGTAAAAGTGATTTGGATGCGGCCCAGGCTAGCCGAGATGCGGCAGCGGCATCTCTGGATGCTGCCAACGCTAACCTCAGGATTTCTCAAATAAACTTAGGCTACACGCAAATAGCGTCGCCAATAAACGGGCTAATAGGAAAAACAGAAGCAAGGGAAGGAGAATTTGTGGGAAGAGACCCTAACCCGGTAATATTGAACGTTGTATCGAACATTGAAAAAGTAAGGGTGCAATTTTTTCTTACAGAATCGGAGTATTTAGTTATAGCAAGAGAGTTTTCCAAAGGTCTTGCTGAAGACGGCACAATTGATAAATCTAATCAAGTAAACCAAAACAACATGGAGCTGATACTTGCTGATGGCACAGTATACGAGCACAAGGGTTCCGTGGATTTTTTGGGTAGGGATATTGACGTAAGCACGGGCTCTATATTGGTGCAGGCACTTTTTGAGAACCCCAATGGCTTGCTAAGACCAGGGATGTATGCTAAAGTAAGGGTTCAGTTTGATATAGCTAAGGGAGCGCTGTTGGTGCCCCAAAGGTGTGTGACAGAATTGCAAGGGCAGTATTCTATCTATGTAGTTGAGGCTGATAATACCATAAAGTCAAGGCAAGTAAAAGTGACTACCAAGCATGGTGACCTTTGGATGGTTACGGAAGGGCTCAAAGGTGATGAGCTAGTAGTGACAGATGGATTGCAAAAAGTAGCGACTGGTATGAGTGTGAAACCTGCCCTTATGGAGTTTGAAAGTAAAACCGAAACAAATAACTAACATCATGGCTGAAAATTCTGGAAACTTTTTTGTGAGAAGGCCCATTGTGGCTATGGTAATAGCCATAGTCATTGTGATTGTTGGTAGTGTGTCTATGATCGGATTGCCTATAGAGCAATATCCGAACCTAACCCCACCTATTGTTGAAGTAAGGGCTTCTTATACAGGAGCAAATGCGGTAAGTGTGGAAGAATCGGTAGCTACGCCACTGGAGCAGGAAATAAATGGGGTCGATAATATGATATACATGAAATCGACCAATGCCAATGATGGTACTATGGTAGTGCAAGTGTCGTTTGATGTGGGTACAGATCCCGATATGAACACTGTGCTAGCACAAAACCGTGTTTCTGCTGCTACGGCAAAGCTGCCCCAAGAGGTAACGAAATACGGTGTGACTACCAAGAAGTCACTGCCAAATATTTTGATGCTAATAGCCTTGACTTCAGATGGTCGATACGACCAGGACTTTTTGGGGAACTATGCTTTGATCAATATAAAAGATCAACTTGCAAGGGTAAAAGGTATAGGTAGGGTAGATGTGATGGGAGCCTCCAACTATTCCATGCGTATATGGGTAAAGCCCGATAGGCTTTCAAAACTGGGCATAACTGTCCCAGAAATATTGAAGGCGATCAACGAACAAAATGTGATAGTACCAGGTGGTAAGTTTGGTGCAGAGCCTGCTCCTCCTGGCACAGAATACACCTACACCGTAAGGCTACCAGATAGGTTCAATTCTCCAGAAGCTTTTGAAGATATTGTGATCAGGACTCAAAGCGATGGTTCGCAGGTAAAGATAGGGGATGTCGCTTCTGTGAAACTTGGTGTAGAGACTTACAACATGATCCCTCGATTGAACAAAGAGACTTGTGCTATTGTAGCTTTGTACCAAGCTCCTGGGTCTAATGCCGTAGAACTTGCTGAAAATATTATCAGTGAGATGGAAATACTCAAAAAGAATTTCCCGGAAAGTGTCAAATACGAAGTTTCTTTGGATTCTACTGCACCAATTACGGCAGGTATACGAGACATTGTGGTAACACTTATTGTCGCACTTGTTTTGGTGGTACTGGTTGTGTTCGTTTTTATCCAAGATTGGCGGGCAACCCTTATCCCCACCTTGGCTATTCCCGTTTCACTGATAGGGGCGTTTATATTCTTTCCATTGCTAGGCTTTACTATCAATGTTTTGTCATTGTTGGGCTTGGTGCTGGCCATTGGGATTGTAGTAGATGATGCTATTGTGGTGGTGGAAGCCGTTCAGGTGAATATTGAAAATGGGATGACGTCTAAAGAGGCGACCTTTGATGCCATGAGCAAAGTTACTGCACCAGTAATAGCCACTACATTGGTCCTAATTGCCGTATTTATTCCTGTTGCCGGAATGGCTGGAATTACGGGCTTGCTTTATCAGCAATTTGCCATAACTATTGTGGTTTCCGTAATTGTATCGTCAATAAATGCGCTCACGCTCAGCCCAGCATTGTGTTCTATTCTATTAAAGAAGCCTACAAAATATAAAGGTCCTCTCGGATGGTTTTTTGGGTTGTTCAACAAAGGGATGGATAAGTCGACAGATTCCTACATGAGTTTTACCAATGTGGTATCTAGGAAGATAAAGCGAGGTGTGGTGTTTATTGTTTTGATGACAATAGGAGCGGGGATATTTGGTAAGTTGGTACCAGGAGGTTTTATTCCCGAAGAAGACATGGGGTATTTTTTTGTGAATATGCAATTGCCAAATGCAGCATCTATCCAGCGGTCAGATGTTATTGCAAAGCAAATTGAAGAAATTGTGATGGATATGCCAGATGTAGAATACATTACATCGGCTACTGGTTTTAGCTTGCTATCGGGTTCAATGGTGCCCAACAATGGATTTATGTTCGTAACCTTGTCCGACTGGTCGGAAAGAGACAAAACAGCCAAACAGATAATTGCAGAGCTGAATATGAGGCTTGCTATGAAGATAAAAGGAGCTCAAGCTTTTGCCTTTGGACCACCGGCAATTCCTGGGCTTGGAAACGGTTCTGGCTTTAGTATCATGATTCAGGATAGGGGCGGTAATACACCTACTTACCTTTCTGAAAATGCCATGAAGTTTATTAAAGCGGCAAATGCCCGTGAAGAAATAGGCTCAGCCTTTACTACTTTCCAAGCCAATGTTCCCCAGCGGTTTATGGATATTGACAGAGACAAGGCATTGAAGTTAGGAGTTCCACTTAGCGATTTGTACACTACTATAGGCGCATTTATGGGAGGGGCTTATGTCAACGATTTTACAAGGTTTGGTAGGTTGTACAAAACCTATATTCAGGCAGAGCCAGAGTACAGGGTAAGTGAAAGTCAGATCAACAACTTCTTTATTAAAAATAAGGATGGGAATATGGTTTCTTTGGCAAGTATTGCTACTGTAAAACCTATAGTAGGTCCTGATTATACTTCAAGGTTTAACTTATATAGGGCTGTTGAGGTAACTGGAGGGCCAGCGCCTGGTTTTACTTCTGCACAGGCTATGGCAGCATTGGAAGAAGTGGCAAGTGAGACCTTGCCGCCCGATATGAGCTACAGTTGGAATGCAATGTCGTTTCAGGAAAATAAAGCGTCTGGATCGTTGGCAGTTATCCTAACCTTCTCCCTCTTATTTGTGTTCCTGATTCTTGCGGCGCAATATGAAAGCTGGTCGTTGCCTTTTGCTATCTTGCTGGGTACGCCTTTCGCCATTTTTGGTGCTTTATTGTTCTTATGGGTAGCCCGCCTTTTCACGCCAGCTTTTGAAAATAATATATTTGCCCAAGTCTCTTTTGTGATGCTGATAGGCATGGCCGCTAAAAATGCCATCTTGATTGTAGAATTTGCCAACGATGAATTCAAAGGAGGCTTAAGCCTTTTTGATGCGGCTATCAAAGCTGCCAAGTCTCGTTTCCGCCCAATTCTCATGACGGCATTTTCTTTTATCCTTGGTGTGTTTCCGTTGGTAATAGCGACTGGTTCTGGTGCCGAGGCAAGAAAAGTAATGGGTATGGCTTTGCTTGGTGGAATGACGATGGCAACCATATTGGGGGTTTTCTTCTATCCTATGTTGTATATTCTCATTGGGAAAATAGCGGGCTATGAAAAGAAAAGGGATAAGGAATTAGCGACTTCAAATGAAACTTCAAACTAAAATGGAAAAGATAGTAGAAATGAAAAATCGGATTTCATTTGTAGTGATATTACTGGTTTCGCTTTTTGCTTTGGAGGCATGTAAAGTAGGTCCAGGTTTTAAGACCCAGCGAACGGAGATAGACGAAGCTGAAGTGTACAGGTACGATAGCTTACAGCTCGCTATGGAAGATTCGGTATTGAACATAAGTTGGTGGGAATTATTCAACGACCCTGTGTTGGATACCTTGATCAAGATCGGGCTGGTGGAGAACAAAGATCTGCTCATAGCATCTAGCAGAATAGAGCAAGCAAGGGCTCAGCTTGGGTTTACTAAAGCTAATATGTGGCCGAGCATTACTTATACTGGAAGTGCGTTGAGAGGGAATGTTGTAGGCGGTCAACCAACTGCGGGTCTGTCGGTAACCAATATGTTTACAGGGTTTGGTTCATTAAATTGGGAGATAGATTTTTGGGGTAAGTTTAGGAGGGCAAATGAAGCTGCCCAAGCCGATTTGTTGGCATCGGAATATGGTCAAAGAACAGTTCAGATCGGGTTGATTTCTTCCATAGTTGGGACGTATTATCAGCTGCTCGATTACAGATGGAGATTGTATATCTCAATGAGAACAGTTGATTTGCGGCAAGAGTCTTTAGATATTATTCAGGCAAGGTATACCAATGGTGTTGTACCTGAGATTGACCTCAACCAAGCACAAATTCAGCTGGCGATCGCAGCTTCTGCTGTTCCGTTTTACAAAAGGTTGGTTGCCCAAACGGAAAATGCCTTAGGTACTTTACTTGGCAGAACTCCACGGGCTATCACCGTAGGAGCTGAATTGAACGATCAGGAATTGCCACCAGATATTCCTGTAGGCTTGCCTTCTATGCTCATGGAAAGGAGGCCGGATGTGCTCCAGGCCGAAGCTTCGCTACATGCGCAAACTGCTCGAATTGGAGTAGCTGTTGCCCAGCGTTTTCCAAGTATCAGCCTGACAGGTTTGCTAGGGGTAGCCAGTGGTGACATTTCTAACTTAACCGCCAATGGCCCTGCTTTCGCTTTTGGGGGGAGCTTGCTCGGACCTGTTTTTGAATTTGGCAAGAATAAACGCCGGGTGGAGGTAGAGCGGAAGAAAACCGAACAAGTGCTCTATGAATATGAGAAAACGGTGATCACTGCTTTCCGAGAAGTGGAAGATGCTCTTGTAGAAATTCAAACATTGAAAGACGAGCTTCAAGCAAGGCGAGACCATGTAGCTGCTGCCCAAAATGCCCAGGAGCTTTCTAAGGAGCGTTACGACAAAGGTGTGACCAGCTTTCTCGAGCTGATTGAAAGTCAAAGACAGGCATTTGAAGCCCAGCTAAGCTTGTCCGAAACAACCCAAAAGCTATTTAATGGGTATGTTAAGCTCTATAAAGCTTTGGGAGGCGGTTGGCTATCTGAGGAAGAGTCCAATGCTGCTGCAACTGCACCACAAGATGAATAAGGTTTCTTTGTAGGTAAATGTAAAAGGTTACTTTTACTTGATGCCTCAGAAAATCTGGTTTATGGATGACCGTTTAGAGGCTGGAGACTAGAATTTAGAAAAATGTCCTTTTGGATTTTCCCTTTTTCTAACTTCTTTACGTAAAACCACTGGGCTGTGAGCCACAGCCTTGGACATTAGCCTGAATTATCAAATAGATTCATAAAGAGTTAAAAAGACTGCTTAACGGCAGTCTTTTTTTGTATAAAGTTTACGGTCAAGTTGTTTGGCTGTTTGGCGTCCACATTTTGAAAAACCTAAATTGCTTGCTGTACTCCTCTCTGGGGCAAAAGGCTAGGCAGACTTCTCGGTTGTCGAGTGCCGACTCGGTAAGTATGAGGTGCTGGGATTCTTTTTTTGCATTTTCAAACTCCTTATCATTGACTTTGCACACCACCTTTTTGAATACGGAATTTATCCATTGCTGCATTTTTTCATCCTTTTCAAACTTTTTGTAACAAGCTAGCGAAGCGTGTGCGGCGATTACTGGAGCGAACTTATCGGGAATGTCCTCTTTGAGAAGAATGTACATTTTCATGTGCCTAGGGATTTTTTTATTTTAAGTACCTACCCAAAAGAAATCGAATATTGTTTTCCATAATTTTGTAGGATTGACAAGGTGGCCTCAATGAGAGATTTCATGGAGGTATAATGCCTTGGTTTGATCCAATAGTGCTTGAGCATCTTCCATAAGACCTCTATCAGGTTGAGCTCGGGGCAGTATGCGGGGATAAACTGTAGGTACAGCCCTTTTCCCTTCCATTTTTCTATATATCCCTTTACGTCTTTGGATTTGTGGATCGCGGCGTTGTCCAAGACCAGTACGGTTTTCTTCTTGATCGTCTCGGAGAAACTGTCCAGTACCTGTATGACACATGCCGAGTTTGCCGCGCCATGGTAATAGCTCCCCGTGAAGGTGTTGGCCAACGGGTCGAGTATGCCCAAGACGGAGACCCCGTTGCCCCGCCGGGCGGGCAGCTTGTTTGCCGTGCCAACGGGCTGCCACGCATACGGAACGTTCGGGCACAGGCTTATCCCCGTCTCGTCAAAATAACACAGGTCGATCTCCCCTTGCCGGGCCTGCTGTCCCAGACAGTCGAGTTCTTGTTGGAAGAAACGGAACATCTCTTCGTCACGGTTGTTTTCCAGGGAGTTGCGCATGCGCTTCCAGACAAGACCCGACTTTTTCAATATCCGCTTGACGGTCTTCCCACAGGCGTCCTTGCCGAACTTGGTGGAGACCTCTTGGGCAAAAAAACGGAGACAGGTGACAGGCCCTTCCCGGGCAAGGGATGCTATTTTTTTTGCTCTTCCACCGTATAGATACTCGGCCGCCCACTCTTGGGGGCATCCATCAATCCTGCCGCCTTTGAGGATTCCCATCTGTCAAACCACTCCGAGATGGTGGCCCTGCGCACCTCGAATATGTCCCTGAGCATATCTATCGTATGTCCTTTGTTGCTCAGGAGCAGCGCATGGGCACGGTCGCGCTCGCGTTCAGAACCACCCTGCTTTTTCAAGGTTTTTAGTTCCATCTCTTCTGACGCACTTAGTGTGATATAGCGTTTTTCCATCAAGCTAATTTAAGGCTTTTTTATTATACGGTTTCTTTTGTCCACTTACTTAAATATAATTTATTTACCGAATAATATTGAATATCTTCTTTTAAGTAGATATATTTAATTATCTCTTTTAAAGAAGATAATTATGAAAGCAGTAATTACGGGTGATATCATAGACTCTAGGAAGGCGGAGCAACCAGGGCAATGGCTAAAAATACTCAAAAGAATATTGGGTGAATATGGCGCTTCTCCCAAAAAATGGGATATTTACAGAGGTGATAGTTTCCAATTGCAGGTGGAAAATCCTCAATGTGCTTTGCTGGTGGCTTTGCGTCTAAAGGCAGCCATAAAGCAGTTAAAAGGGCTAAATGTGCGGATGGGAATTGGGATAGGAGGAGTGAGCTATGAAGCAGAAAGGGTGATGGAGTCGCAAGGGGAAGTTTTTATACATGCAGGAAAGTGCTTCGATACGTTGAAGAAAAAGACGCTTGCACTGAAGTCGCCGTGGCATGAGCTAGATGAGGAAATCAATTTGTACTTAGAACTTGCTTTGCTCACTATTGATAATTGGACTGCAAACTCAGCAGAAATAGTACAGTTGGCAATAGAGCATCCTCATAAAACTCAGATGGAGCTATCGGAAATGTTAAAGATTACCCAAAGCAATGTAAGTAGCCGCTTCAGGCGGGCGGGCTACGAGGAGGTAATGAAAGTAGAAAAGCGATTTAGAAAGCTTATAGTGCATAAAAACACTTCAGACAAGATATGATTCTATTTTTTAAATTGTTGTTAGCGCATTTGATCGGCGATTTTACCCTGCAAAGTGATAAATCTGTTGCTGATAAGGAAGTCAAAAAAATCAAGTCTCCTTACCTATATGCCCATGTGCTCATCCACCTGATATTGACTGTGGTAGCTGTTGGTTTCCAGTCGAAATACTGGCTTGGGGTTGTTGTGGTTGTAGTTGCCCATTACCTTATAGACCTTTTTAAATTATATGTACAAAACGAGAAGAACCAGGGGCGTTACTTTATCTTAGATCAGGCTATGCATGTAGGGGTTATTGCCTTGGTAGTGCATGCTTACAAACCGTTTCCTCTTAAAAACTTAACTGCTTTCGGATCGAAAATCCTGTTGTTAGTAATTTGCTTGGTTACGCTTACTTATGTGGTTTCCGTTGCAATGCAGGTGTTTTTTTCTAAATGGAACAATGATTTTCAGGAAAAGGGGGAGGAGTCGTTGCAAAATGCGGGAAAGTACATAGGCATGCTGGAGAGACTGTTTGTCTTTGTGTTTGTGGCGACCAATCATTGGCAGGCAATCGGCTTTTTGATAGCAGCAAAATCGGTGTTCCGCTTTGGGGATTTAAGCAGGGCAAAAGACCGAAAACTGACCGAATATATTTTGATAGGTACGCTGCTGAGCGTAGGGTCGGCTATTCTGGTCGGGTTGGTTTATCTTTTCTTGAGTAAGTTGCCTAGCTTTAAGTAGGTGGAGATAAGATAAACGTATATTTGGATGCGGTTATTTGTTCGTTAGGTGAGCGGTTCCCCGTCGGGACAAAAAAACCTTGTATAGCCCAATTGTGGAAGGATTTTTTAACGAAGCATAGCGGATACGGCTTTTTATGTCCACTTACTTAAATAAGTCCTTAGGATTTGCTCCTTCTACTCAATTTCCTCGGCTATTTTTCTGGTGTGCTTAATCAAATCTAAAATCCCATTTTTTATCTCCTTGCGGAGGAACTCGTGTCCACCGATAAAGTCAGGAGGAATGTCGTGAATATAATTGAGCGTATAGTTTACTTCTAGGGTTTCGTAGTCTGAGAGGATGTAGTAGTTGGAAAGGGAGATGGACATCTTTGAGGTTTTGTGCATGAGCACTTTTCCATATTCGTAGTTGTGTTGGATCACGACCTTGTCAGGAAGGCCAGCAGGTTCATGTGATTTGGAAAAAGCGATAAGATCTAGCAATGTATCTCCTTGGAAGGGAGGTGTATAGAAATCAAGCTTATATTTGATGGTTGGTGCCCAAAAGCCACATTCCATTTTGAATGCACCATCCTCTATTTTTGAGATATTGAATTCAGGTAAAGTCTTTTGTAAGTAGCCCAAGTCGCTAAGCCTTTCGTTGGAAAAGTAGGAGAGGGGTTGTGAAATGGTAAAAACTGTTTTCGTGAGTAAAATGTAGTAGTTTTCTTCGCCTTTCTTATGCCAGTAGCCAAATACATCGAGTGGTAAAATATCTTTTTCCAGTGAAATATTGATGTTGCTACTATCGGGAAAGAGTATGTTGAACTCTTTGCCGAGCATGGTAGAAAAGAATTGAATACCACCTTTATCCAAAATATTTTGGTTAGGACTAAAATACAGATCGGGTTCATCGTGGATGAGTGATTGAGCAAAAGTACCTTGGGTAAAGGTGAGAAATAACAAAGTGGTAATTAATAAAAAAATAAACTTCTTTCTGTCCATTATTAATTAGAGTGCTGTGTGGTTTAATGAGCAGTATTTTGTAATATTGAGCATATAAATAATGAGAACATGGTCAATTGACACGGATGTTCTCATTATTCACCTTCAAAAAACTAACAAAATACTTGCGCATAATTTTTATTTGAGTAGGTTGTGTAAGTCTGTGTAATATCGCTCAATTAACTAAAAATTTGATTTAGATGTCAAAAAAAGCTCCCGTTCTTCGTCTGATAAAAGATGATCCTTGGCTAGAACCGTACAATGATCAAGTAACTGCTCGCTACGAGAGGTACAAAGATACGCTTAAATCATTGGAAGAACATTACGGTAGCCTTCCAGCTTTTGCCAGTGCTCACCACAATTTAGGTATCAACTACAGCAAAAAGGACAAGGGCTGGTATTATAGGGAATGGGCGCCAATGGCAAATGCACTTTACCTAACAGGTGATTTTAACAAATGGGATAGGACGTCTCATCCTTTGAAACGGGTAGATAATGGCGTGTGGGAAATATTTCTCGATGCCAAAACCTATAGCAATAAGTTTGTTCACCAGAGCTTGATCAAGGTCCATGTGGTTACTCAACACGGTAGCTTTGACCGTATTCCTGCTATGATGACACGTGTGGTTCAAAACCCTGAAACACATGATTTTGCCGGGCAGCTCTGGGATCCACCCCGCCCATTTAAGTGGACAGACGAAAAGTTCGATATCAATAGTATTAGCGAACCTTTGATCTACGAAAGTCATGTAGGAATGGCTACGGAGGAAGATGGTGTGGGTACGTATCGCGAGTTTGCCGACAATGTACTTCCGAGAATAAAGAAGCTTGGCTACAACACTATTCAGATGATGGCTGTGCAAGAGCACCCATATTATGGATCGTTTGGTTACCATGTTTCTAACTTTTTTGCACCCTCTTCTAGATTTGGTACTCCCGAGGATCTTAAGTATTTGATAAATAAAGCCCACAAAACAGGAATTGCCGTAATTATGGACATTGTCCATTCACATGCGGTCAAAAACCTAAACGAGGGCTTGAATGAGTTTGATGGTACGGATTACCAATACTTTCATGCTGGAGGAAAGGGACACCACCCTGCTTGGGACTCGAAACTTTTCAACTATGGGAAATGGGAAGTGATACAGTTTTTGCTTTCCAACGTAACCTATTGGTTAGAGGAATTCCATTTTGACGGATTTAGGTTTGATGGGGTAACGTCAATGATGTTTACACACCACGGGCACACAGCTTTCGATCATTATGATAAGTACTTTGTAAATGATATAGAAAATGAGGCTATTACCTATTTGCAATTGGCAAATGACCTCATTCATGAGATAAAGCCGGGAGCATTGTCCATAGCTGAAGACGTGAGTGGGATGCCTGGTTTGAGCCGGCCAATAGACGAAGGAGGGCTTGGCTTTGATTACCGATTGGCCATGGGTATTCCCGATTATTGGATAAAGCTTTTGAAGCACTCAAAAGACGAAGATTGGAACATTCACGAAATGTGGGGTGTGCTCAACAACAAGAGGGAAGGAGAGCGGGTAATCGCTTATGCAGAGTCACATGACCAGGCGTTGGTAGGTGACAAGAGCTTGGCTTTCTGGCTGATGGACAAAGATATGTACTGGCATATGGCTATTGGGGACGAAAACTTGGTGATAGACCGAGGAATTGCCCTGCATAAAATGATCCGACTGTTCACTTGTTCGTTAGGAGGTGATGGTTATTTAACTTTTATAGGCAATGAGTTTGGTCATCCCGAATGGGTAGATTTTCCGAGGGAAGGTAACGACTGGAGCTACAAATATGCAAGAAGGCAATGGTCTTTGGTAGATGATGAAAATCTGAAGTACAAATGGCTCAACAAGTTTGATGAGCACATGATAAAGCTAGTGAAGAAATATAGGGTGATGGCTACGCAACATGCTTGGCAACTCAATATGGATGAGACCAACAAAGTGATTATTTTTAGTAAGGGTGATTTGGTGTTTGTTTTCAACTTCCATCCATCCAATTCTATTGAAGATTACCGTTTTTGGGTACCTAAGAAAGGCAAATACAAAATTATCTTGAATTCTGATAACCCAGAGTTTGGAGGGCACGATCGCATAGATGAAAGCTTGGCTTATAGCACAAATGCGGATCAAAAAGTGAGTATTTACCTTACCAATAGAACTGCTTTGGTTATGAAAAAGGCGAGGCGATAATGGCTTATTAAAATTACCCTCAGCCATGAATTTTATAGCTGAGGGTAATTTTTTAATTAGAAACTAAGTTCTCATTTTCTGTTTCTTCTTTTTTGTTAGAAACAATTGTAGCAAACTTTGCTACTTTTTTAATATTTCCCTCAGCATCTTTAACTGGGTTGTAAATTGCATTCAGCCATATATCTTCCCCCTTTGCATTTATCCTTTTGAAAGAACCAGAAAACGATTCTCCACTTGCAAGTTTTTCCCAAAAGGTTTGGTATGAAGCTGATTCTCTTATTTCTTTAGGCACAAATATTCGGTGGTGTTTGCCTACTATTTCATCCAGTTCATACCCCGTCGATTGGAGGAACTTTTCATTAGCCTTAAGGATTTCACCATTCGTAGTGAACTCGATGGTAGCCATTGCATGGTCTATGCCCTCTAATATTCCTTTCCTTTCCGCAATCAGGTTTTGTTGTTCAGTAATATTATTGGCAAACTTGATTACTTTAATAACACTTCCGTCTGCATCCAGTATGGGGTTGTAGATTGCATTTAACCAAACAACCTCTCCTTTTGAATTTAACCTTTTGTAAATTCCATTAAATGGGTTTCCACTTGCGAGTCTCTTCCAAAATTTTTCGTATAAACCCGATTCAAGTACATCTTTTGAAACAAATATACGGTGATGTTTCCCCTTGATTTCGCTAAGGGAGTATTTCATGGTTTTGAGGAAGTTTTCATTGGCTGAAACAATTTCACCTGTAGGAGTAAATTCAATAGTAGCCATTGTCGAATCAATAGCACCCAGTATGCATCTAGATTCAGCGGAAAAGTTTTCGAGCTCAATGTTTTTCCTGCTTAAGGCTTCTTGCGTAGCCTGCATTTCCTCAAAATTTTGCCTAAGCTCTTCCTCTTGGGCTTGTACCATAGAAGCTTTTTGCTGATTTTCTTGTAATAGCTTCTTGGTTTGCAATGTAACCTTCAGACTGGAAATAGTCGAGGCAATACTTTCTCCAAGTTTCTCTACAAATTCGATGTGATGTGGTTCAAAAAGGTTGAATGAAGCTAGCTCAACCGTTCCATAAACAGTATCGTTTATTTTTAAGGGGACGATCAGAATAGCCCTAGGCGGGGCATCGCCCAGTCCTGAAGTGATGTTTATATAATTCTTAGGGATTCTTGTTAGGTAGGTAGTCTTTTTTTCCAGAAATACTTGACCATTTAAGCCTTGCCCCAACGCTATTTTTTTATCAAGGTGTTTCTTTCTGTTGTAGGCATAACAAGCTGTTAGTTCTAAATATTGGTCACCTTCAGGTTCATTGTTTAAAATAAATAAACCTCCTTGGTTAGCATTGGTATATTTTACCAAGTTTTTGATAATGCTATCTGAAAGGCTGGATAAATCATCGTTGTTTTGGCGTAAGATCTCTCCAAATTTGGCTAGCCCCTCAATAGCCCAGTTTCGTTTTTTTTCCTGTTCGTTGATATCATTGATTTTTTTGCCCATCTTGGACAATGAATCGGTAAGGTCATGCTTTTGGTTAGAAAAGCTTTCTAAAATGCTAAAGTCAAAGTTCCCATTTTCAACGGAGTTGATGAATGTAATTGCCGTTTTTATTAGCTCATCTTTTTCGTGAAGTGAATTTTTAGCCTTTTGTAGTGTTGAATGTTTGATTAACCTTAAAGGAATATTTTTTTTCATCGGGGGCATTGGAATTGTAATTTTGTTTAATTAATAACGATTTTAGGTTTAACGTTAAGGGTTTGTGGAATTGTATGATGTATAAAATGTTGCGAGTATGTTCGCTTTTGTTAACTCAAATCCATTAGGTAAGAAACGGATGTTGTGAATTTTGATATTAAACCCAAAGACATACCATTCCCATAGCTTTTTGGTATATCAAAAGGGTATATCAAAAGCTGATAAATTCATTGGACGACTCTCAAGAAAACAGTAACGTTATAGCTTACCAAAAAGAACTCTCTTCTTTAAGCTCTTCAGTAAGTTGGAGTTGAGCAGCAAAATCCATCATATTTTCCTTTGGAATCCTACCTCTTCCTTTGTTGCTTAGTATAATTATGTTGTTACCAGTGGTAAATTGCACCTCGTTGTTAACGTCTTGCAGCTTCAATGAATTGGGTATACGCCTTCTTAGCGTAGTGTGCCAGCCCTGTTGCCCATTTACCACCAGTGAATCTTTGGGGTTTCTTTTGGAAGGAGAGTAACCTACTGAGAATATTTTTTGCGCAAGACTGTCGGAATTGTAGCGTTGGATAAAATATTCCCAAGCACCTAGCTCGTTTGTGTTCCTAAAAACCGATTTGGAGAAAATACCTCCTTCTCTGAGCACTGCCAAATTTCCTTTGCTCGATTCTCTGTTTATTTCTACCGTAAAGGCAATTAGCTGGTTTTCAGGATTGGGACTGGTGGGCAAGGTGGTAAATGTATTGTAGAAATGTGTATAATGTGTAATCCCTTCTGTGCCTCCAAATTTTTTGGCGAAAGCCATTATTTGTTCTTCTTTACACTTGGCCGACTGCAAAAAATACAGGAAACCTTGGCTTTCGTCGCTCAGCACCATGTAGCGAATCAACCTGCCTTTTTTTGGTTCAATATTGACCAAATATCCTTTTAGTGGTGAATAGGCATCAATAGTTACGGGTAGCATTTCTTCAAAATCATAGTCCCGTGTATCCATTATTTTCTTGGCAAAATGTTCAGCAATGTTGTCTCCGTAAGGATGCGTAGATTTGAGCTTCATCACTTGGGCGGTGAAATTCCCGCCAATGAGGTCATCTTGGTAAACACCTTCTGCCACGCAGCTCGAATTATAAATCAGCTTTTGGGGAATAATGCCCCTTGGATAATCAGGTACTTTACTTTTCATTAGAGAAATTCTCATTACCTCTACGCTGTCCAGCGTATTTATAATAGTGGCTTCAAGCAACTGGAAAGCATTGCTGAAGTGGAGCTTTTGAGCCGTTTCGTTTATTTTGGCATCTACGGTAGGTGGCTGAGTCGCTAGGTTGAAATTTTCAAAATCATTTTCGTTTATTGCTTTAATCTCATCCTTTAGCGAGTTGAAGTTGATGATGTCAATACTTAAAATACCATAGCTGTCTTCGTATTTTATTTTATTGGCCATGGTTTCTTCCAAGCTAGAATAAGCATCGGCGACTACTAAATACCACTCCCCTTCTTTTTTGTCTTTGTGAAGAAGCAAATAGGGAGAGATTCCCATGCTTTTTACACGTTGGATTGTTTTTATGGCATCTCCTATGAGCCTGTATTTACCAATTTGGATGGCGTATGGCGTCGTTTCGTCAAACTGTTCGGTTTGGCAAGAACTAAAAAGATAAATAAGTATAAATGAAAAGGCTGTTGATCGAAAGAAACTAAGAGTTTGCATTTTCTTATAGCTGTTGTGATTTACGGTTTTGGGCTTATGTTTACTTTGTAAAATAAAGAGTAGCATTTACCCGCTCTGTCAATTGCTATCGACAAGTTATAAAGCCTTTTTGTAACGAGAAAATGAAATGGGGAAAAAGTGCTTTTGGCGAAGTATAACTGGATTTTGTAAATGAAAAAAAGGCTAGCGTGTTGCTAACCTTTTTAGTGTAAATTTTCAATAACCAACTACTCCCCACGGACAACAAAACCTCCGTAAGGCTTCAATTCTACTTTCAGCTTACTTAGTTCGTCTTGTGCCAAGTTTCGGATTGAGAAATCACGAGAACCATCTCCATCTCCAATGAACTTTCCCGAAGATAGGGTCAGTTGGGTCAAATCTAGCTCAATGCTTTTGTCCGTATTTTCCCCGTTGATTCCACCAATGTACCATATGTGTCCACTTCGGCGAGCCATTACCACGTACTTTCCAGGGTAGCCATCCAAGAGAACCGTTTCATCCCATTTTCGAGGGAATTCTTGCAAGTAGCTTTTTACATAATCGGGCACAGTTGCCATTCCTTCAGGGTTTTCTGCCATATGCTGTATACCTGAATAGAATAAAGTGGGCAAAGCAAGTTCAAAACCATTTCGTGTTCTTCTCTGTATATTGGGGATTTCTCCAAAACACATGGGTGTGAAATCCATCGGGTCGAATACATTTCTAGTGAAAGGTATAGTTGCACAATGCTCAGGTTGCAAATCTGCGACGTTTTGATCAAATGTAATAAATTCTTGCCCCTTAATGGACTCCATAGTCATTAGGTGTGGGTAGGTTCGGTGCCAGCCCCTTGGAAGTGTAGCTCCATGGAAATTGATCATCAATTTGTATTCAGCGGCATCTCGTAAAATATCATGGTAATAGTTGATCATGGATTGCCCATCTCCTCCAAAAAAATCTATCTTAAGCCCTTTTACACCCATTTTATGTAGTTTGGCAAATTCTTCTCTACGTGTTTCCCCATCCATCATTTTGTCCCTCGGAGTGTAAGGGGTTGTATTCCAGTCTCCAGCTGAATTATACCAAAGGATTATTCCGATATTTTGCGAGTCGGCATATTTTACGAGCTCTTCAGCTTTTTCATAACCAATTTTACGGTCCCAATCGGCATCGACCAAGCAGTAATTCCAGTTCATGGACTTAGCATAGTCAACGAAGCGTTTTTGGACAGGGTAAACCGTGCTATCATCTTTGTACAACACCCAGCTCCATGCTGAAATGCCTGGCGCTATCCAATCTGTTGTCATCTCCATTTGAGGCGCAGCCAAGTCGGTTCCCAAGTTTGATCCTACTACAGTTTTCAAGCTGCCAATTACCATGAAGCGCCAAGGTGATTCCCATGTACCTTCAATTTCAGGGTTCAGTGCCGCTCCTGAAGCCATTACTTCTTCTTTTTGTGGGAAATCAATGGTGAAAATTCCATTGCTGTTGTCTAGCCTAGAAGCGCAGTATTCATCACCTAGGTTCGTCTCGCTTATTAGTACATTGCAGTTTTTTAATTCGAAAAGGGCGGGGAAGACCCACCCAGATTTGGTAGGGGAAGGAGTAGTTAGCGAAACTCCCTGAAAATAAGCTTCTTCATAAGATGGGTTGGAACTTTCCCAACCAGTTTTTGCCTTGGACATAGGCTGAATCCAAGCCTTGGTGTCATCGGGGAAGTTGAATTCGGTGAGTTCATTTGAAATGGTTAATGGGGTTGGGGTAACTCCTTCGTATCGGAAAGCAACTCCGTCGTTGGAAAGCTGGAAAATGATCGTTAGCACTTGTTGCTTGTCATCTTTAAATTCGAATTTACGTTGGTTAGCTTCATAGTTTGATGATGCGGCTTTACCATGAACCAATTCATAGAAATCATTTACTAGAATGGTTTCAGATGTATTCTGAAGTTTCCATTTGTTTGTTTCTCCAAACTCAATACCCAACTTGGAGCCGCGAAGGATGGTGTCGCTTTGGTAGATTGCGTTATAAAAAATCTCCCCACCTTTTTCTTCCACAGATACAGTAATTTTCCCATCGGGACTGCTAATGATTTCAACTGTTTTTTTTCTACTACAAGCTGAGAGCAGTAGGGCGCCGATGGCGATTAGTACAAATTTTTTAATGATTTTCATATTCAAGTTAGTTTGAGGTGATTAAAAAATCACATGTTAAATTAGGCTAATGGCATTCTTTTTCAGATTTATATCCAGTTTTGTCATCCTTTTTATAAAATGAATGCGATAAATAAGTGTCAAATATACATATATAAAGATTCACTTTGAGTAATTCTGCTTTTTTGAGACCTTTTTCTTTTTTCCTAAATAAAATTCTACTAAAGTTTGAGCTTGATTTTTAATTAACTGCAGCATAATTCATAGTTTGCAAAAAAATATCGTCTCATCGTAGAAGAGTTTGAAAAGGTTCAACTTTTTGTAGTCACTTAACTGTTGTTCTTTTGAGAATTTCATTATAGTGTGAAGGGTTTTTTAATTGAAAAAAAATGAAAGTCATAGTAATCGGTGCGGGGATTTCAGGCTTGTACGCTGCTTATTTGCTCAAGCTTAAAGGTTTTGAGGTAACGGTGTTGGAGGCTACCAAGCGATATGGGGGAAGAATCCGATCTGTCCAAAGTGCGGAGGGTGAGCCTTTGGAACTTGGAGCAGAATTTATTCATGGGCAATATTCTTTGTTGAAGGAATATGTGGCGCAAAAGGGTATAGGTACCTATAGGGCAAAAGGTAAATCCTTTTTATACTATAAAGGAGTGCTTAAAAACGAGGACAAATGGCTGGAAAAAATCCCCGAGTTGAAATTTGTATTTGACTTTTTCGAGAACTTTTGGAAATATAGGGAGCATGAGCTTACGGTGGATAATTTTATCAAAAAGGATGTTGTGCTTTCCAAGTTTCGGGTATTAATGGATGTTTTTGCCGTGGAGTATGGTACGAGCAATAGTCGTTTGGGCTTGAGAAGCTTAGCTGCCACGGAGCAAATGTGGTCGGCTGGGCAGAAGGATTATAAAATCCAGAGCCAGATGATCCGGGTTTTGGATGAGTTTGTTCAGTTGCTCCATGGGAATATTATTTACGAAAAACCTATTTCCGAAATCAACTACTCGGAGAGCAAGGTTCAGGCGGTATCCTTAGATGAGAAAATATATACTGCCGATGCGGTGTTGGTAACAGTACCAGTTTCGGTGCTCAAAAAGAAGATTATCAAGTTTATTCCAAGCCTGCCTGCCGAGAAAACAGCTGCTTTCCATAGGCTGGGCATGGGTGCTGGGATGAAAATAGTGTTGAAGTTTCGTAAGCAGTTTTGGAAGAAAAAAATGTTTGAAATATGGGGGAGTAAACTTTGCCCTACGTATTATTCTCCTTTTCCAAGGCAAGAAAAAACAGAAAATTACTTGATTGGCTATGTTACAGGAGTAAAAGCAGAATATTTGGGTAGTTTAGGCAACAAGGCAGTTGACTTGATCGTAAATGAACTTGATGAAATTTTTGGTAGCAATATTGCATCAACTAACTTAGAAGAAAGCACATTGATGGATTGGGGTAAAGAACCTTATATATGGGGGATGTATTCTTATGATAAGCCAAACTCGGAAGGCATGCGCGAAGAGTTGGCAAAACCTATTGATGATAAGGTGTTTTTTGCGGGGGAGGCTACTAACTACAACGGGCATCCGGCCACCTTACACGGAGCCATGGAAACTGCAGAAAGAGCGGTTTTTGAACTTAACGAGAAAAGAGAGAACAGGTATTTTTTGACATAGACCATTCCCTGTTTGTCTTCTATCAATCAAAAAAAGTTTCTGAGCAAAAGAATCTAGACTTAGCAAAATGTTTTAGGGTATTGTGAAAAGGCTAGCGTAAAAAGGTTGAAAATCACTTGTTTAAGCTTGAAGGTAAAGGGTAACCTATCATGTTTAATGAAGATAAACCACATTGCGGAAGCCAAATGAAAGATAAATGCCCCAAATGTTTGGATTAAAAACAATTGATAGGTGAATCATGTATTGGTTTTACTTATTTTATGAATGTTTTTCGTTCAATTACAAAGGGGATGTACCTGCTTAAAACAAGTTTTTATACATTTGAAGAACTGCTTTTTTGAATGAGGGCGATTGTTAGATTTATCGGTTTTAGTGCTAAAGTGGTAAATGTGGCATTTTTGCATAAAAAACCAAAAGTTTAATTTCGCTCTAAAAACTAAACGTCAGTCAAATTCTTAATTAAGAAAACTCAGTATTAATTTTATATCTATGAAATTTATCAGCGCAGTTATTATTTGGGTTCTATGTGCCGTAGCAGTACAGGCCCAAACGTATTATGTTGTTCATGTAAAGGGAAATATCGAAACCAAGAGTAATAATGAAGCTCTCAAAGTGGGGGCAAAGGTTTCGGCAGACGACGAGCTTCGGTTCATAACCCAAGATGCGACAGCAGTAGTAATGAGCCGTGAAAAGGGCAGGATGATTTTGAACGGAAAAAAATCGACAAAATCAGCCGATGGCGAGTTTTTGAGCTTTGTAAAAGATGTGTTGCTTCCTATGGAAAGTAACCTAAAAATGAGCACTAGAGGCGATTATAGAAATATTCAAGATTTCAAAGGCTTCTTTGGCGAAGGGAAATATGTGATTATAGGTGAAGAGCTTGTGCTTACACCGAACAAAACTAAATTCCCAGTAGATGATAAGAAGTCATTTATCTACCGTTACGAAACAGACTCTAGACCAGTCAACAAGAAGGTGCATATTGAAGGTGATAACTTGGTGCTCAACAAGACTAGGTTGTACAAAACACATGGTGTAATGGTGGATCCAGAAAACACCGAGCCGGTAGATTTGATCTATTTCGACATGGAAACCAAAGACATGCAGTCTTTAGCCAAATTCAAACCTGTTTTCGTAGATGAAGAGACATTGATAATGGAGCTTCAATCTGTTGCCTCATTCATCAGGAGCAATGGTATTTTACCAGAGGACAAAATTCCTGGAGAGCTTTATCAGTTTGTGCTTGACGTGCACGGCCAGACCAACAAGGGATTATTTGAAGAATGGTTGCTTTCAAAAGACTTGATTTCTAAAAATTAGTTTTAGGCTGTAATAAACCAAGGCTTGCTCGTTGTTGGTTTAAACGATATTGGAAACAAAAAGAATGGGCAAAAAAATAAAATCGATGTTGGGATTGGGCGTGTCAATGTTGCACGCCCTTTTTCTTATCATTGTCACACTGGTCTACCTGTCGCTTCCCTTTACGCTCGACGACGAGGTTGTGCTTATCCAAGTAACCGCAGCCGTTAAAAACAAGCTGTTGAAGCAAAAGAGAAAGCCTGATAGGGACAGGTTCATGTTTGTAAACGTATCTTGGGACAAGCAACTGATTGATAGGATAGATACAAACGGTATTCCGTTGGGAAACCAAGCCATTACCAACCGCGAGTCATTGGCTAAGTTGCTCAATGTATTCAACCAAAAACCCGACAATCACAAGTTCCTGCTCATTGACGTTAACTTCCTCGACCCCTCACCGCATGATGCTGCACTACAGAAGGAGTTCTTGAAAATTAAAAACTGCGTCATGTCTTACCACAAAGATGCTAAGGGGAAACCTGTTTACCCCATCATAAAAGGACCTCTAGGACTTTCGGATATGATAGTAGATGATGAGGAAAAAGACTTAGTATTGAAGTACCATCTCATCCAAGGAGATTCTCTGAAAACTACACCTTTGCTCATGTATGAGACCATTCATGGCAAAAAGTATGAAAAAGGCTTTCTGTTCGATAAAATAGGCGATTCTAGAATTTTCAACTCATTCGTTCTTGATCACCCCGTTGATAATTTTGACGTATTTAAAAATAACGAGTACAATTATTATTACATAAATGAGCTTTTGTTTTTCCCACCCGAGGTAATTCAGGAGTTTGCCAAAGATAGGATAGTAATAGTCGGTGACTTTGAAGACCAAGATATCCATAACACTATTTATGGGAAGACACCTGGCCCTATTGTGCTGGTCAATGCTTTTTTAGCCTTAGAATATGGCGATAATATCATTTCACCTTATTTCCTTTTGTTACTGTTTATTGCCTTTACCCTCATTTCCTACAAGGCTCTTACGGTCAGGGATCCAGTTACTGTTTTTGTAGAAAAGAAATTTGCGGGCTACAACTTTGTGGTAGAAATGACGGTTGATGTCACTTTTTACCTTGTGTACTTTGGGCTGATCTCTATTATAAGTTACGTATTTTTTCAAATCCACCTTACTATTTTGTTCTTGTCCTTCTACATGAACTTCTTGGAAATGGGGATAGTAGCATTGGACAAACGAAAGAAAGAGAAAAAGGAGAAGAAACTTGCGGCTGCTAATAAAGAACCTAAAAACAGTCGAGGTGATGATGAGGAAGAAAGTGCTGATTTGAGTGAAAAAGAAAAATAAGAGATGCCTACATTAAGCGGATAATTTTAGTTGTTTTGATCTATTCAAAAGCCGAAAATCCTAAGTATAGGAGTTTCGGCTTTTTTTTATTTTGGTAATGAAGAATAGGTAAGAATTACAGTATTGATAAAGCTAATTAGGAATTTAAAAGTGCTTAATTGATTATTTATTGAGTATCAAAATTAAAGGAAGACTTCTTTTAATTTTGACTTTTTTCATTAAATTCAAAATAAATTCTTTTACTACACCATTGGTGTTCAGTTTTTTAGGACACTGCTACCAACTACCAACATGTATTATTATATACCCAGAAGTGAAAATGAAACTATAGCTATCAGTAGTGCCGAATCTGATAGAATGCTTTGGAGTGCTTTTAAAGCAGGAAAGCCAAATGCTTTTGCCCAGTTGTATGATTTATACTTCGATGTCCTCTATAACTATGGAAAACAGTTTGGTTTATCAAACACGGACTTAGAAGATACCCTTCAAGATTTTTTTATTGACCTGAATAAAAATAAATCCAATTGTGGAGAGGTGCTTTGCGTAAAGCCATACTTGCTCAAATCGTTTAGGCGAAGAGTGGTCAAAACAGTCAAAAAGAAGAGGGCATTACCTTTCTCAATTCAGATTAGTGACAAAGAATCTTTCCCCATCTCTCTCGACGCTGGGAATAATTACATGGACTTTCAGCTTAATCAAGTTCAAAAAGAGTACCTCCAACAAGTCTTCAAGAAATTAAGTAAAAGGCAAAGAGAGGCCATTTATCATTTTTATTACGAAGATTTGAGCTATGCCGAAACGGCCGATATAATGGGGCTGAGCAGCGCAAAGTCGGCGAGAAATCTGATTTATCAGAGCATAAGCTGTATGAAAGGAGCAACTGTACCTGTTCCTGAATGGCTCTTTATTTTATTCATAATTAGTTGTTTGTGATTTTTTTATAGAAATCTCATATTTTTTTCATGTCGTTTTAATGTGTTTCTGCCTCTATTAGTTTAGCAAAGTAAGATTCCAACTTTTGTTATTCAGCAGATATGCATAACTACAACAACTATTCTTCAAAAGATTTTATCCAAGACGAGCAATTTAAAAGGTGGGTGTTAAACCCAACCTCTCAACTTGATGCCAAATGGGCTGCTATAATAGAAAAGTACCCATACCAGCTAGAAGCAATCAATATAGCAAAAAACACGATCCTAAGTCTAAATTTTCAACAAGTTAAAGCCCCTTCAAATGTAAAAGAAAGAATTTGGGAAGAGGTAATGGCTTCCCAGCACGAAACAAATATTATAGCCAACGAAAGAAAAGAAAATAAGAAAGCTAAAAAGTCAATTTTACGACCTTTGGGGGTAGCAGCTTCTTTTCTTTTATTAGTCACATTTTGGTTTACCCACTCCTCAATAACCAATGAAACGGACAGGCAAAAAGAAATTCATTGGATAACAAAACGAACATTATATGGGGAGAAGTTGTCTCTCAAACTGAAAGATGGGACACTTGTAAAGCTTAATTCGGAGAGTAGCTTAAGGTTTCCACAAGAATTTGCAGATACTAGAGAGGTCTATCTTGAAGGAGAGGCATTTTTTGAGGTTAAACGAAATACTAGCACTCCTTTTATAATTCATACAGGAGAGGTGGATACAAAGGTGCTGGGGACAAGTTTTAATGTGGATTTTGATACCAAAGAAAACAATGTGAATGTCTCAGTACTAGAAGGGAAAGTATCGGTAAGCAAAAAGGAAAATGAACTGTCGGTGATTCTTACTCCAAACCAAATGGCAGTTAGTGATAGCTCAAATACATTGCGGAAAATCAGTTATGTCGATATAAATGAAATTATAGCGTGGAAAGATGGCGTCCTCTTGTTCAATGAAGCTAGCTTTTCTGAGGTAATAGTATCGCTTGAAAAGTGGTATGGAGTAAAGTTCATTAATGAAAAAAAACTGACAAGCTCAGCACGGTTTACAGGAAGGTTTGAGAATAATGAAAGCTTAGAGATTGTACTAATGGGTTTGGAGATGCATTACCCAAAGCTTGGGTTTAAGATAAATGGAAAGAATATTTTATTAACCAAAAAGTGAAAATGAAAGAAAAAGTACAAGAAAACACCAGTTAAAAAAGCTGGGAGTCTCATGTGTGTGAAACCCTCCCAGCTCTATGCTCAGCAACGCAATTTTGGGTGGTACTAAAAAAGGCGAAACCTGAGCTGTGGAATAGTAAGCAAATATTATTTACTAAAACCCCTTAAAAATATGAAATTGAAACTACTAAGACAAATTACTATTATGTCTAGAAACTTACTGTTTGGCATTATTGCCCAAGCTTTCCTCTGTAGTTTTTTAATGGCTAACGATGGAAAAGCCCAATCAGAAAAAAGTAGCATTTTTGAAATAGAAATAGAAATGTATGCTAAGAATGTCTCACTTAAAAAAGCGTTGTCTGAAATTGAGAACAAAACAGATTTTAGCTTTTCTTACACCGATCGATCTCTTAACAAGAAAAAAGAAGTTAGCCTGGAAGGAGGGAATAAGACCTTGGCTAAGTTATTAGGGTCAATTTCCAAGCAGACAGGCTTAAAATTCACCCGAATTAATAATAACATTCACATATCAAAGTCTGCCCTAGTTGGAAAGGATGTGGAGCTTGAAAAAGTTGTCAATGAAGCAATGCAGGTGAATATTAAAGGTAAGATTACTTCTGGTGAAGATAACCTGCCTCTGCCAGGGGTAAGTATCCTCATAAAAGGAACTACCATAGGCACCACCTCTAACATAGACGGCGAGTATAGTCTCAATGCCCCTACAAATTCTGTCCTGCAGTTTAGCTATATTGGCTTTCTAACTCAGGAAGTAACTGTAGGATCTCAAAATACAATAAACATAGTGTTAGAGCCTGATATGGAGCAACTGGAAGAAGTGGTTGTTGTTGGCTACGGTACGCAAGAAAAGGTAAACTTGACTGGAGCAGTTGGTACTGCAAAAGGAGAAGTACTTCAAAACCGACCTATTGTGAATGTAGGACAAGGTTTGCAGGGCGTGATTCCTAATTTGAACGTGAACATCAGGAATGGTGATCCAAGTGCAGGAATTGATTTTAATATTAGGGGATATGAGTCAATTAATGGTGGCCAGCCTTTGATCTTAGTTGATGGTGTGCCTATGGATCTAAACAAGTTGAACCCGAATGATATTGAAAGTATTTCCGTGCTAAAAGATGCGGCAGCGGCTGCTGTTTATGGTGCAAGAGCTGCTTTTGGGGTAGTGTTGGTAGAGACCAAGAAAGGGAAAGGGGATAAGATTAATGTTTCTTTCGGAGCTGAATATGCTCTAGCAAAACCAATTTTGTTTATTGACCCAGTCACAGACCCTTACCAATTTGTATTGGCCAGAAACCAGGCTACGCTCAGGACTAATGGCAATGAACAGTATGACCAAGATTATATAGATGGGACTAAGAGATGGAGCGAAAACCCTACGGAGGAAAATAGATGGGGTGTATATAACGGTAGTCAGTTGAGGCATTACGGTTATAATAATTATGTAGATGAGCTTATTACAGATTTTGCTCCTCAACAAAAATATGACTTGAACATCTCTGGTTCTTCAGAAAAAGCATCTTATTATGTTTCCTTTGGGTACCTCAACAAAGATGGGTACCTCAAAAACAAGGATAAAAATGAAAATTTCAAGAGGTATAACTTCTTAATGAAAGGTGATTACAAAATAAACAAGTGGTTGGCTTTAGATACAAGGGCTTTGCTTACTATTGAAAAAAGTGATAAGCCTCACTTTTATAACTGGGATGTAAATATTAATACTTCTACTAGGCAAGATCCTTTGGATGCACTTTATTTCCCTGATCTTCCCTATTATATTACCCCTGGCGATAGAGAAGATTACGAACAATACATCGGAATGGGTTTTGGAGGTACTAACTTCTTGCCCTACTTAGAAGAAGGTGGACGTGAAACTTGGACTAGAAATGACCTGATATTAACACAGGGGATTACTATTTCTCCACTAAAAGGCTTAAAAATCAAGAGTAATATCTCAGTTAATCTGAACAGTAGAAACTACCAAGATGTACAAAGCAAATTACTTGTAGTAGACCAAACTCCTGATCTTCTTGCTAATAATATATTGAGCAACGGATTTAGCGGTAACGATTGGATAAATAATCAAACTAACAATAATCAATACTATGTTTTTAACGCTTTTGCTGAATATAAACTTGATAAGTTTGAAGGTCATAATTTGTCTGCCATGGTTGGATTTAACCAAGAATGGGGTATAAACCAGTTCATCAGAGGAAGGGCGTATAGTTTGATTACTCCTCAGATAACCGATTTGAATGCTACTACTGGTAACCAAGAAACATATGGAGGTCAATCACACGTAGCTATAAGGGGTGTGTTCTATCGTTTGAACTACATTTTCAAAGACAAGTATTTGTTTGAGGCGAATGGGCGTTACGATGGAACTTCTAGATTCCCGAAAGACGATAGGTTTGGTTTTTTCCCTTCTTTCTCTTTAGGATGGAAAATATCGAACGAAGCCTTTATGGACTGGTCTTCTGCTTGGATGAACAACATGAAAATCCGTGCTTCTTACGGTACGCTAGGTAACCAGACCATTGTTGATAATAATGGCAATCAAGTTTATTATCCTTATATCCCATCTATGGGTATTGGGGCTTCAGCATACATGATGAGCTCAGGTTCACGTACCCCATTTGTATCTGCATCTGGTTTGGTAAGCCCAAATCTAACTTGGGAAACTGTAATCTCTAAAAATTTAGGTTTAGACTTTACTTTGTTCAACAGCCGTTTGGACGTGTCTTTTGATGTGTACACTAGGGATACCAAAGATATGTTGACTGGTGTGGAGTATCCTTCTATTTTGGGTACTGATGCACCGGATGCCAACGCTGCTGACTTGCAGACGAGAGGTTGGGAAATAGCGGCTACTTGGAGAAATAGAATAAATGAAGACTGGAATTATGCAGTTACGTTAGCACTTGCCGATAACCAGTCAAAAATCACAAAATATGATAATCCGACTGGTGCTTTGGGCGAACGTTACGTAGGTCAAGTAATTGGTGAAAGGTGGGGATACGAAACCGTTGGTATCTTCCAAACTGAAGATGCTGTTGCTTCAGCTCCAGATCAGTCATTTTTAGGTGCAAATTGGAGACCAGGCGATATTCAATATGCCGATTTGGATGGAAATGGTGAAATTAACTCAGGAGAAAATACCTTGGACGACCCAGGCGATAGAAAAATAATTGCCTATGAAGCACCAAGATATACCTTTGGTATCAACAACGATCTTGGATGGAAAAATTTCTCCTTAAATGTATTTTTCCAAGGGTTATTGAAACAAGATTACTGGCCACCTAACGGTAACTGGGTTGCTTTCTATCCATACAATGCAGGTCACGTAGAAAATTATTACCTCACCGATACCTGGAGCCCTGAAAATCCAGATGCTTATTTTGCCGCTCCGCATATTTCAACGAATACAAAGCAGAACATTGAGCCTCAGACTAGATATGTTCAAAATGGAGCATACATCCGTTTGAAAAACATGACGCTTGCTTATAACCTTCCTCAGGATATTTCTTCAAAAGTAGGTTTGGTAAATGCTAGAATTTATGTTTCGGGGATGAACTTGTGGGAGTACACCAAAATGCGTAAGCCGCTCGATCCTGAAGTAAGACCTACTCTTACTCAAGAATACTACAAGCAAAGGATTTACTCAACTGGCGTACAAGTAACATTTTAAGCGACTTAAATAGATAGAAAATGAAAAATTATATTATAAAAATTTGTTTAATACTCTTTGCAACTTTCTTTGCATCTAGTTGCAACGATGATTTCTTGGAAAGGTATCCCCTTGATGAAATCAGCAACGAGTCTTTTTGGAATACGGAAAATGACCTCTTGGTTTATAATAATAGTTTTTATGACCTAGCCCGTAACGATGATAATGTTCCGATTATGATGGGACATGACGATGCTTTTGATAGCCATCGGCTTGGTATTTGGCATTTATCTGGGTTTTCTGATGATACGGCACCTCGCCACAGCAGGCACAATGATTATCAGAAACTACGTGCAGGCAAACATACAGTCCCAAGTGGCACATTTGTATATGGGTATAAAGGATGGAATTTCCTAAGGGCAATAAACGTAGGAATGGATAACTATGGTAAAGCCAATGTTTCCGACGAAGTAAGAAATAAGTATGTGGGTGAAGCTCGTTTGTTCAGGGCTTGGTTCTATCACGATAAAGTATCGAAGTTTGGTGATGTACAATGGGTCGATACCGAGTTGAATATTGATGATGATGAAATATTGTATGGAGAGCGTGACGATAGGGAAGTAGTGATGGCAAAAGTATTAGAGGATCTTAATTTTGCAACTACTAATATGCCAAACGATTGGGGAGATGGTGGTGCGCCAGGTAGATTAAATCGTTGGGCTGCCCTTTTGGTAAAATCGCGAATCTGCCTTTTTGAAGGAACTTGGAGAAAATATCACGGTGGAAATGAGGCCAATATGTGGCTAGAAGAAGCAGCAAAAGCTGCCAAAGAGTTAATGGATGACGGTCCATATTCTTTGTACATTACCGGCGACCCTACTACCGATTACAATGCTATCCACAGAATGACCGATCTATCTGGAAATCCTGAGGTATTGTATTGGAGAAGATATGAATTGGGTATTTACACCAACCATGTTCAGTCTTACCATAGGCAATACAATGGTGGAGCTACTAAAAGCTTGGTGGAAGACTACTTGTGTACCGATGGTCAGCCAATTACGCTTTCTACGCTTTACCAAGGAGACGAGGAATACGAAAAGATCTTCGAAAACCGTGACCCAAGGTTAAGGCAGACTGTTCTTCACCCAGCCGACCAAGCAATATATAAGTATGGTAATCATGACTTTGGGGCTTACACATATCCAAGAATCCAGGGTATGCCGGGTGGTTCATCTACTTATACAGGATACCACATAATAAAAGTATATGAGGTAAATGCCGCTTATGCTACGTACAACACTTCATCTACGCCAGCTATTACCTTAAGGTTTGGTGAGGCATTGCTAAATTATGCAGAAGCTAAAGCTGAGCTTGGGTCTATTACCCAAGGCGATTTGGATATAAGTATCAATTTGTTGAGAAAGCGAGTTGACATGCCGAACATGATGTTGAACCCTCCTATGGATCCTCGATATGCTAATGATGGGGTTTCTTCACTGATCGTTGAAATCAGACGTGAACGTAGGATTGAATTGTT
Organism: Flammeovirgaceae bacterium SG7u.111; assembly: GCA_034044135.1. NCBI lineage: Bacteria > Pseudomonadati > Bacteroidota > Cytophagia > Cytophagales > Flammeovirgaceae > Flammeovirgaceae bacterium SG7u.111. The sequence continues at coordinate 2,437,715 of CP139021.1, forward strand.
CATGGAAGGCTTCCGATATGATGACCTCAGGCGTTGGAAACAAGGCAAAAAATTAGAGATCAAAGATTATGGAATGCGTTGGGATGAAGCAACGAGGAATAAAATTGATCCTGAAGGCACTGCGACTGTTCAAACTTCTATAGTTGATGGAGTGGAGTATCTTGATATTTATAAAGGTACTGACTATGAAACGCCAGAGTTTGACGAAAGCAAGCATTATTTGTGGCCAATTCCGATAAGTGCAACTTCTCAAAACCCTAATTTGGGTCAAAACCCAGGATGGGGCAGTAACTAGTAAAATAGTATGAATATTTTTTACAAAAGCACCACGCCTTAGATAGGGTGCTTTTGCTTTTCTTCTATTAAATAAAGGCTGCTTTTTGGTTGTGTTTGACCTGTTTAGCCTTTAATTTACAACCTCACAAATACCAATTAATTTTCAACTATGACTATTAAAAAACTATTTTTTGTATTGCTAATGCTTTGTGCATTTTGCTTTTCGGCACAGGCTCAGCACGAGGAAGAAAATATCCCCAAGTTAGAAAACCCAATCACTACTAAGTACTTAAAATCAAAGCTTCGGAAATCGCAGCCTAGGTTGGTGTACAATTCACAAACCATAAAACTTCTGCAAAAGAAGCTCAAAACTGATCCGGTAATCCAGAATATGTATGCTGCGGTGAAGCTCAAAGCAATTGCTGTTTTTGAACAGCCTTTGTTGGAAAGAAAGTTGAAAGGTAGGCGGCTGTTGGGCGTATCCCGCGAAATGCTCTACCGTATCAATCTGCTTGGAGTGGTTTATTTGGTTGAAAAAGACAAAAAAGTATTGGATAGGATTAATGAAGAGGTACTTGCCGTCTGCAATTTTTCCGATTGGAATCCTTCACATTTTCTCGATGTGGCGGAAATGTCCCTTGCTGTAGCCTTGGCTATTGACTGGACTGCTGGCGAGTTGCCTTCATCGACTATTTCCCTTGCTAAGAAAGCCTTGATAGGTAAAGGGTTAAAACCTAGTTGGCCGGAAAGTGGCAGAAACCCAGGTTGGGCTTATGGGTCTAATAACTGGAACCAGGTGTGCAACGGAGGGATGATTGCAGCTGCTATAGGTGTTGCCAAAGAAGAGCCAGATTTGGCGGCAAAAACTATCCACCGCGCGTTAGATGGGCTTCCTCATTCGCTGGTAGAATATGGTCCAGATGGTGTGTATCCTGAAGGGTCAACCTATTGGGGATATGGAACAAGTTTTTCAGTAGTGACTATTGCGATGTTAGAAAGTGCCTTTGGGACAGATTTTGGCATGGGAAATTATCCAGCGTTTCAGGAAAGTGCAGTGTTTAGGGTGCTGAGCAATGCACCTTCTGGCTGGTATTACAACTTTGCAGACTGCGGTGATGAACGCAAAAAAGAAGGTGACCTTACCTTAGCTTGGTTTGCGAAAAAAACAGGGAACAAGGCATTTTTTGAGGAAGAAAGGTTTTTGATCAAACCTGAAAGTATAGATACCTTATCGAGGCTTTCAGGTGCGGGTTTGATGTGGGTTGCTCAGTACCAAGAAACGGCAGGTATGAAAATGCCAACGGCTTGGAAAGGAGAGGGTGCAAACCCAATTGTTATTTTTACTGGAGAAAGGGATGATGAACATACCTATTATTTTGGTGGAAAAGGTGGGAGAGGAATGGTGAGCCATGGCAACATGGACGGAGGTTCGTTCATTTTTGAGCTTAACGGGGTCCGCTGGGTAGTTGACCCTGGAAACCAAAATTACCACAACTTGGAAAAAACAGGTTTCGACCTTTGGAAAAAGTGCCAAGACTGTGAGCGTTGGACTTTGCTTACTAAAAATAATTATGGTCATAGTACCATTACCATTAATGATCAGCTCCACAGAGTGGAAGGTTTGGTTACTTTGTCAGAGTTCAAAGATACGGCTAATCCCGAGGCTATTTTCGATATGGGACCCACGCTTGGTTCTTCGGTAGAAAGTGCAAGTCGTAAGTTTGTAAAAGATAGCCCAACTTCATTGGTTATTGAAGATAACATAGTGATTAATGATGAAACCAAATTGATCACTTGGCAGCTCATGACCCAAGCAGATGTGGAAATTGTAGATGGAGGTGCTATCCTAACTCAAGAGGGGGAAAAGCTTGCTGTGGAGAATATTTCCCACCCTGAGCTTACTATTTCAGTTATTTCCCTTGATCCGGCTCCTATGGAACTAGATAGGCAAATAGAAGGGTTGAAAAGGCTGGAAATTCGAATTCCTGCTTGGGTGGTAAAAGGGGATACCTGTACTATTAAAGTTCGGTTATCGGAGAAGTAGGTTCTAAATTATTGATGCTTAGTATTGAAAACGCCCTCATCTTTCCTGTAATGAGGGCGTTTATAAAAATGATTGAATTTTATAGCCTGATTCCAATTACGGCTATATCATCTCGCTGAGGCTCACCATTCATATATTCGACCAAATAGTTTTCGAGATATTCCTTTTGTTGGGCTAATTCCATTTTCTGGATTTTTTCCAATTGCTCTCGGAGTCTTTTTCTTCCAAATCGTCTTCTGTCGGGGCGGTGCTGATCTATATACCCATCGGTGGTGAGGTAGATAACTGTGCCTTTGTCAAAAGTCAATTCTTGTGATTCAAATGCCATTTTTGTGGCTTTAGTACCTCCAACCGACATCCGGCTGCTGATATATTCTTCTATATTTTCCGAGTTGGATGGCAAGACGAAAAGTGAGCTTTTTGCACCAGCAAACACAATCTTCGGCTTTGCTGCTTGTTTGTGGAATGCACATAAGATCATATCCATTCCATCTCTATTATAGGTTGATTCTTGCCTTAGGGCTTTTACAATTCCTTTGTGTAATTCGGTGAGGATTACAGCGGGTTCGGTAACCTTCATTTCCCCAACAATCCTGTTGAGCAAAGAGCTGCCTATCATACTCATAAATGCTCCTGGTACGCCATGTCCGGTACAATCGACCACTGCCAAGTAAGTGATTTCATCCGTTTCGTGCATCCAGTAGAAGTCGCCTGAGACCACATCCCTTGGGCGGAAAAGAACAAAATGCTCTTCAAACTGCTTTTTCAATTCTTCCTCCATAGGCAAGATCGCCTGCTGAATCCGCTTTGCATAATTTATACTTGCTTTTATTTGCTCGCTATTTTTCGTGATAAGCTCATTTGCATCCTGCAAATAATCTCGTTGTTGTTCAAGCTCTTCGGCTTGCTGCGATAGTTCTTCGTTCTGGACTTGGATTTCCTCGCTCGCATCTTGCAATGCTGCGGTTCTTTCTTTTACTTTTTTCTCTAGTAGGATTTTTTGTTCTTTTAACTGACGAGTCCTTATGAGGAAGAAAGCGATTCCTGATCCTAAAAACAGACATGTTGCTAGGGTTCTGAACCACCATGTTTCCCACCAAGGCGGCAAGATAGTTACCTTTATTTGGGTAGCATTTTCATTCCAGATTCCATCGTTGTTAGAGGCTTTTACCTTAAAAATGTATTCTCTAGCATCGAGGTTGGTATAGGTAGCAGAGCGTTGTTCGCCTACATAGTTCCAGCCTTTTTCTAGCCCCTCCATCATAAATGCATATTGGTTTTTGGATGGTTGAGAGAAATTCAAGGCAACAAATTCAAAAGTGAATACGCTTTTTGTATAATCAAGCTTGATTTCATCAGTTAGCTCAATTGATTTGCTAAAGGGCGAGCCTTCTAGCCCAAATCCAGCATCTTTATTAAAAACCTTGAAGCCAGTGAGCTTAACGGGTGGGATAAAAGGATTGTCTTGAATAGAAGAAGGGTCAAACACATTAAAACCATTCGTTCCGCCAAAGTATAGTTCACCTGAACTGGAGATGAATGCGCAGTGGTCACTGAATTCATCTCCTTGTATGCCATCAATCGTATTATAATTTTTAATGATAGGGTTTTCGGGTTTATTGATGCCATCTGTAATTTTAACTAACCCTTTTCCTGTTCCAAGCCATAAGTTTCCATCCTTATCTTCCACTATAGAGTTTACATCGCCCGAAACCATCCCGTCTTTTGTCCCATATCTTTGGAAAGTCTTGCTTTCTTCATCAAAACAGTTGAGCCCATTTGGTGTACAAATCCAAACCTGTCCTTTACTGTCTTCATATATATGGGTGACGCTGTAGTTGCTGAGGCTTTTTGGGTTGTTCGGGTCGTATTTATATTCAGTACGCTTTTTAGTAGCTCCATCTACATGAACCACCCCGTTTCCATAATCATTTACGTGCCAAAAATCTCCATTTTTAACTTGGATTAGATGTAGATCATTAGGACCAGTGTCGAATCCCCAAACAGCTTTACTCGGTTGAAACTTGCCTGTTCTTATGTCCATATGGAACCAACCCCAACCAGATCGGATGAAAAAACCATGCTTGTCTTCATGTAAATTGTAAACATGTGTTCCAGGAAAAGAAGTGGAATCTTTTGGGTCGTTTTTAAATTGTATAAAAGAGTTCGACGTAGGGTTGAACTTGAGAAGGCCTGCATTGTATGTCCCTGCCCATATACTCCCTGTTTTGTCTTGATGGAGGGCTAAAATAGCATCGCTAGGTATACTTTTCGGATTTTTGGGATCATGCTTATAATAAGTAAATTTCTTGCTTTTTTTATCATAAACGTTGATTCCCCCGCCATCGGTAGCTATCCAGATCTTGCCATCTTTGGTTTCCATCAAGTCTCTAATCTTGCCATTATTAAGGCCACCTATTCTTGGCTTAAAATGATTGAAATTTTTGTCGTTCAGGCCATAATAGCTTACTCCCGCATTATAAGAGCCTGTCCACACAGTTTGTGTCGTTTTGTCAAAGTAACTTGCATAAATGGAGTTGCTGCCAATACTATTTTCATTTGCGAGGTCAGGCATATATCGTTGAAATTTACCTGTTTGGGTGTTCATGATATTATACCCACCATTTTCAGTACCAACATATAGGAAATTTCCATTTCCTGACATAGAAAGTGCTCTATTGTTTCCTATTGAGTTCGAGTCGTTTTCATCGTAGGAGTAAGAGATAAATCTATTGGTTTCTTCCTCGTACATGCAAACACCTTTAGTGGTGGTGGCTATCCATATTCTTCCTTTATCATCTTCATGAAAGGCGTTGATTTTGCCTGCTGGTAATGAATGGATATCATCAGGATTGTTTGTGAAATTACTGAACACTTTTGTTTCGATGTCAAGAATGCTAATTCCGTTGTTTGTGGCAATCCAAAGCTTATTTTTAGAGGAGAGATACATATTGCTGACACCATTATTCACCAAAGTAGTCAGTGGTTTGTTTGGGTCGTTTTTGAAATCAACAATGATTTCCGTTTCGGGGTCAAAAAGATTTAGTCCATCATTAGTTCCTATCCATAGTCTACCATCATGGTTTTCACATATACTTGAGATACTGCTCCCAGAAGCGCTTTGAAACCAATATTTTTTAAATGTATCTGTTTCTCTCTGATACAAATTCAGCGCCCCTCCGTATTGATTACCTACCCAAAGCCTTCTTTTGCTATCCTCAAAGATAGCCCCTATGTTATTAGAGGCTAAGCCACCGTCATCACCTTGATCTTGCTTATATACCTTGATATTATATCCATCATATCTATTAAGGCCATTGTTGTAAGTTCCTATCCACATGAAGCCGTAGCTGTCTCTATAAAACTTGAAAATCCAACTTGCTGAAAGACCGTCCTCTACTTGTAGTTTTTCAAATTTGATGTTTTTTTGCTGAGAGTAGGAAGGAGATATTGTTAGTGCCAAGGCAATTATTGCCAAAGAAAATAGGGTGAATTTTAACAGGTAATTATTTTTCATATGCGGAAGTATTTCATTATTGTATATGGATAGTTCTTTTTTAATGATTGTAAAACGTTATATCTATTTTAGTAGTGTTTGGTTTACACCTAAAGTACGGGAAAGTCTCTATGAAGCAAGCGATCAGCCTATGAGTAGCAAGGTAAACGTCCAAGATCCTAGTAATCAGGCACTAAACCCCAAGAAAATGGAACCTGAAACCGATTTTAGATTGGTATAGAAGAAAGGATCGATGCATAAAGAGTTCACTCGGTTCTAAAGGTACTTTTTAGAGCGGGAAGCTTTATGAGCGTCCTTAGGAAGGAGATAGCTGTGCAAATATCCATCTGACAGATTGTATGTAAAATAGCGATAGTGCTAGGCTAGTTTTGTTCTAGGGGTAAATTAGGTAGGGTGACTAATGGTCTTATTTATACACTGGAGAATAGCCAAACCACAGACTTATTAATTAGGCAAGGTAATCAAGCGCCAATGTGAGCCATTGTATCCTAATAATTTTTGGTTGTTTCCATGTTGCCCAAGGAAAACAGGCAGGTTGCTGTTATGGAAATAATTCTAAGGATTTTGGCTAGTAATTTCAGATTCATTTTTTTTTTTGTAAATCTTGAGCTGATCTTGTTAAAAGATAACCTTTGGACGAAAAAAAACGGCTCTTATTCGAAGGCTACGCAAGCTAATTTAAAAAGGAAATCTGGCAGCTGGCACAAATAGTTCTGATTTATTGATTCTGATGAAAGAATAGAAAGCATCGATTAGTTGATGCAAACTGCTTAATTCCATTTAAGATTGAATAATTGATAAATCCTGCTTTACCTTTACCCTTTTCCAAAGAAGTTGTCTAAAGATAAAAATGAGAATAGTAATAGGTTCAAAAAATCCGGTAAAAATCAATGCCGCAGCTACGGGGTTCTCCTTGGTTTTTGATAAATTAGAGAAGGCAGAGGGTGTAAATGTGCCCAGTGGTGTGAGCGATCAGCCCATGAGCAGTGAGGAAACGTTACTAGGAGCAAGAAATCGTGCATCAAACACCAAAAAAATGGAACCTGAAGCCGATTTTTGGGTTGGTATAGAAGGAGGGATAGATGTCAATGCTCAAGGGGAGATGGAAGTATTTGCCTGGGTAGTTGTGTTGGCAAAAAATGGAATGGAAGGAAAGGCAAAAACGGCTGTGTTTTTCCTGCCCCCAAAGGTGGAGGAATTGATAAACGAAGGAATGGAACTGGGCGAAGCTGATGACTTGGTGTTTAAGCGGACAGATTCCAAAAAGAAAGGCGGCTCGGTGGGTATTCTTACCAAAGGGATAATTGACCGGGAAAGGTATTACCGAGAGGCTGTGGTACTTGCGCTCATCCCTCTGATGAACGAAGAACTGTATGCGACATGGAAGAATTGAAATCACATTTGCTGGAAAGGTTTACCCTCGATTTGCCAGGGCCGGAAGCTCACGCCCAAATGGCATCGGAGTCGAGGAAAAAAAGATTGAACAACGAGCCGTCTGCTAATCCTAGAAGGTCGGCGGTGCTGGCTTTGATCTATAGAAAGACAAACGAACTATTTCTGCCGCTCATCCGTAGGCAAACATATAAGGGAGTGCATAGCGGGCAAATGGCTTTTCCTGGAGGCAGGGTAGAAGAACAAGATAAGAGTTTGAAAGAAACTGCTTTGCGCGAAACCAGCGAAGAAATTGGGGTTCAAATCCCGAAAAATAAAATAGTAGGCCAGCTAACTGAAATTTATATTCCGCCCAGCAACTCTTTGGTGACACCCTATGTGGCCCTGAGCGAAAGCTCTTTTACCTTCCAGCCAGACCCTCGGGAAGTTGCTGAAGTGGTAGAGGTTGGTTTGAAGGAGTTACTCAACCCGTTCAACTATTCTGTGGAAAAAATAAAGGTCCACGACAACGTAATTATCAATGCGCCTAGCTATAAAATCCGAGGAAATATTATTTGGGGCGCAACAGCTATGATGCTCAGCGAGTTGCTCATGGTTTTGGGAGAACTCGAATCCACTAAAAAATTCTTATAACAGCAAGCAAACTCTTTTGTCTAACTTGGGTATCTGATAGAAGATATGCCCTGCCTTTCTATAGTTTTAACCAAAAGAACATTTAGCTTATGAAACTAGTAACATCTACTCTTTCAATTCTTATTTCAACTCTTTTTCTTGTTGGTATTTCCGCTGCGCAAGACTTTTCAGCATTTGAGAAGAAAACGTATTCCGATGGGGGAGAAACCTTGCCTTACCGCTTGCTTTCTCCTGATAACCCGAAGGGTAAAAAGCTTCCGCTCATCATTTTCTTGCATGGCTCAGGAGAGCGAGGAACTGACAATGAAGTCCAACTTACCCATTGCGCTAGCAAGTTTTTAGATGCCGCTGTCCAGAAGAAATATCCTGCCTATGTGGTATTTCCCCAGTGCCCCAAAGAGCAGCGCTGGTCTGAAATTGATAGTGAAAGCGCAGGTATGTCTGAAGACGGAGCAACCAAGTATTACCTAAGCGAAGAGCCAAGCAAGCCAATGGCGATGCTCGCCAAGCTCATTGCCCAACTGGAACAAGAGCTTCCTGTTGATCAGCAACGGATATACGTTATGGGGCTTTCCATGGGCGGCCAAGGTGTGTACGATCTCATAACACGCAACCCGTTTAAGTTTGCCGCAGCCGTTTCCATCTGTGGAGGGGGAGATACCCGCCATGCTTCGGCGCTTACCCAAACCCCACTGTGGATTTTCCAAGGTGAAGACGATGAGGTTGTTCCTATAGACTATTCGAGGGTGATGGTGAAAGCCATAGAATATGCAGGGGGAAAGCCGCTCTACACCGAGTACCCCGGCGTAACCCACAATAGCTGGGACAATGCCATCGAAGAACCTAAGCTTTTCTCGTGGCTCTTTAGCAAGCGGAGGAAGTAAGCTAATTTTACCAATGCCCCACATTAAGTGAGGGCATTGGTTTTATATTTAGTACAAATAAGGATCCATGAAATTAGAGGGTCCGTATTCTCCTTTTCTCCATAATTGCCCTGGGTTTATTTCTCCTTCGAATGTATCGCTATAAATGAAATCACCTTCTCCTTTAGGTTGAAAAGATAATCGCATTTTATATTTTTTTGATCCATGATATTTCGGTATCCTGAATTCCCAATAAGTATTTGGAGGGAATGTGAATTCATGATAACTGTTACCGCACCAGCTAGAGGGGAGGAAGTCGATGTCTTGCCAGTTATTTTCTGCATTTAGAACTTGAACTTTAATATAGAGGCGACTGTCCTGGGCTGATATAATTAGTGTATCCTTTGTAGTGTTGTAGAGATAAACTTTGTGACCTTTATAGAGATTTGTATATGTATAAAAAGTATCAATTTCATTATCAATAACTTTTAGTACTGGCTTGTTTTCTTCAATGCTATCAATAGGATTTTTAATGCTTTTTAAAAAATTTGAAGATCTTCCACACCCATAGCATCTTTCTTTCGGAGAGGAAAAGGCATAAAAAAATCCAGAAGTTTTATAATCAATGTTGAATTCGCTAAGTGTTGTTCTTTTTGGAATTTTCCAAATCTTCACACTATCTTTATTAAGATACCCACAAAACTTTTCATCACACATAAAGATTAAATTTCTTTTTACACTGTTTGTTTTGCGCTTTTTTTTATTATACCTATCGATTTTCTTTTTGTTGTATACTAATTTGCCATCAGTATCGATTAAGACTGAATTATAGTCTTTATAACCAATTGTATAACCTTTGTTGAAACCATGGTAAAGTGAGATGCCATCGAGTTTAAAAGGTATGTTTCCACTTTTGTCAATAAAATATTTTGTTGTGCTATCTTCAGAAACTAGAGCATATCCTTCTGAAAAATTCATTGCAAAATCAAACTTAAAAGGAATTATAACCTGACCATTACTATTAATGTAGCCGTATTTACCACCAGATCTTACAGGAGACAAACCACTTGAAAAATATCCTACTACTTCATATTGTGGTTTGATTATTACGTCACCAGTCTCGTTTATAAATCCCCATTTGAGGTTTTCATCATAAATGGGGTATAAAGAGTTGGCTTCTTGTTCTTGTTCCTGTGCTATACTCTTAGCTGTGAGAAGGCAAAAAAGTAAAAATAACGTTAGTGATTTCATATTGAAAGAATTTAGTTTGAACTATCACTCCCCAACCCATCCCATACTTCGTTTTACGGCTTTTTTCCAAGTTTGGTAGAGCTTTTCTTTTTTCTTTACAGGCATTTTTGGCTCGAAAGACTTGCCCACTTTCAGGATTTCGGGGAGCTGCTCTTTTTTCCAAACCCCTGCTTTTATTCCAGCCAAAAAAGCAGCGCCCATCGCCGTGGATTCTATTTCTTTTGGTCTTTCCACGTTCACGCCCAACATATCGGCTTGGAACTGCATCAAAAAGTTATTGGAAGATGCGCCTCCGTCAACCTTGAGGGCTTGCAGTTTGAGTTGGGAATCATTTTCCATGGCTTCCAGCACGTCTCGGGTTTGGTAGGCGAGCGACTGTAGTGTTGCCCGCACTATCTGTTCCCTACCGGTGTCTCTCGTAAGCCCGAAAATTGCCCCACGGGCGTACATGTCCCAGTAGGGTGCGCCCAAGCCTGCAAAGGCAGGGACTACGAACACTTCATCGTTAGTTCCCGCTTTTTCGGCATAATATTCGGAATCTGGGGCGGTGTCTATAATCTTGATTCCGTCGCGCAGCCATTGCACGGCAGCTCCTGCTACAAAAATGCTCCCTTCTAGGGCGTATTCCACTTTCCCATCTAGCCCCCAAGCTATGGTGGTGAGCAATCCATTTTCCGAAATGCGGGGTGTTGTACCCGTGTTCATCAGCATGAAACAACCCGTTCCGTAGGTATTCTTTGCCATGCCGGGCTCGAAGCACACCTGCCCAAAAAGAGCAGCTTGTTGGTCGCCGGCTATGCCCAAAATTGGAACAGTACTGCCTTCAAATTCCAATTGGCAAAACTCCGCTGCCGAGGGCAGTGCTTCTGGCAGAAGGGCTTCGGGTATATTCATTTCCTTAAGCAAGTGCTTGTCCCATTCCAGCGTTTTTATATTGAAAAGCATGGTTCGGGAAGCGTTGGTGTAGTCCGTTACGTGGCATTTTCCTTTGCTTGCTTTCCAAACCAACCAAGTGTCGATAGTGCCGAAAAGCAATTCCCCGTTTTCAGCCCGTTCCCTTGCGCCGGGTACATTTTCCAGTAGCCAAATCACCTTGCTGGCGGAAAAATAAGAATCTATCACCAGCCCCGTATTTTCCTTTATGTAAGCTTCTAAACCTTGTTTTTTGAGCTTTTTGCAGATAGCTGCGGTGCGTTTGTCTTGCCATACGAGGGCATTATGGATTGGTTCGCCTGTTTTTTTGTCCCAAAGCAAAGTGGTTTCCCGTTGGTTGGTAATTCCAATGGCGGAGATATCGGAAGGGGAGAGGCTGTACTGTTTGAGTAGCTTTTTGAAAACCTTCACTTGGCTTGCCCAAATCTCGTCGGGGTCGTGTTCTACCCAACCGGGTTTTGGGAAATACTGTGGAAACTCCTTTTGTTTGATGCCGACTATTTTTCCAGTTTCATCAAAAAGAACAGCTCGTGAACTAGTAGTGCCTTGGTCGAGGGAAACGATGTATTTCATGTGTTTTTAGGATAGGGTGTTGAATGGTTTAAATTAAAAAAATAAATGAAGTAACACCATACCTTTTGTCTATCATTTCATGATAACCTTTTCTTATCTGCCCATAAGTTTATTTGTAGGGCAAAAAAGAACGATTGTTTAATAATATATGTATATACATTTAAATATTTTAAAAATAAAAACTGATTACTGACATGAGCAAAAAGATACTCGCCTTTGGTGCAAGCAATAGTAAAGAATCGATCAACAAACAATTGGCAGCGTATGCCGCCAATCAAGTGGAAGGGGCAGAGGTGATGCTGTTAGATTTGAATGATTTTGAAATGCCAATCTATGGGATAGATAAGGAAAAGGCATTGGGTATTCCTGAACTAGCCCAAGAGTTTAAAGAGTTGGTGAAAGGGGCAGATGGTATCGTCATTTCCTTCGCCGAGCACAACGGAGCATATACCACTGCATTCAAGAACATATTCGATTGGATATCTAGATTAGGCAAAGATGTGTGGGAAGGCAAGCCAATGTTTTTGCTAGCTACTTCACCTGGAGCAAGGGGAGGGAAAACCGTTCTAGACATTGCCTATAATAGATTTTCCTTTGCCAATAAAAATGTGATTGAGACATTTTCTTTGCCTTCGTTCAATGAGAGTTTTTCGGAGGAAGAAGGTATAATAAATAAGGATCTGTCTGACCAGTTTGAGCAACACCTGAAGAGGTTTGTTTCAGCTTTGTAAGAGCATTTTAGTTTCGGTTATATTCTCAGTAAAGGGGGCTTGGTTTTTATCAAGTCCCTTTTTTATATCCATGTTTTTGAGGTTTTCATGTACTTTCATTGCTTAGGAAAGCGTGTCTTTTATAGCCAATACATTTACTACCTTCCATCATTCTATTGTCCATGTTCATCTATTTTGTTTTCTCGGTTGCGCAATATTTGCTTAATTTGCCAGCTAGTCATTTTTAAAGTACAAATTTATCGTAGAAAAGCATGAAAATATTGATAGTTGGCTATGGGAAAATGGGGCGTACGATTGAGAAAATAGCCAAAGAGAGGGGGAATGAAGTTCCTCTTATAGTAGATACAAATGGGCAAAGTTTCTTTGACGATATTCCTGAAGGAGCTGCCGATGTAGCGATAGAATTTACGCAACCTGAAGCTGCTTTTGACAATATAAAAGCATGTTTGGAAAGAAAAATACCAGTAGTGAGTGGGACTACAGGTTGGTTAGAGCGCAAACCTGAGGTAGAAGAAATAGCTAAAGCAAACGGTTCTGCCTTCTTTTATGCTTCAAATTACAGCATTGGAGTGAATTTGTTTTTCCACCTCAACAAGTACTTGGCTAAGCTGATGAGCGGGCAGCAACAGTACAAAGTCGAGATGGAAGAAATTCATCATACACAAAAACTAGATGCTCCCAGCGGAACGGCTATCACACTTGCTGAAGGGATAATTGAGAACTTGGAAAGTGCAACATCTTGGGTGTTGGACGAAGGAGGAGAGGTAAAAAAAGGAGAGGTGCCGATAGTAGCACTTCGTGAACCTGAAGTGCCCGGAACGCACAGCATCAAGTTCAGCTCCGAAGTAGATGAAATAGAAATAAAGCATACGGCGCATAGCAGACAAGGATTTGCCGAAGGTGCAGTAACAGCAGCCGAATGGCTTGTAGGTAAAAAAGGCGTATTTGGAATGGAAGATATGCTGAGGTTTTAATGATAATTCCGCTGCTTAGCGACTTCGGCTGTTTGCTTATAGGGAAATATGGTTTTTTATAATTTTGTTGATTCCTCAGGAAATCTAGTTTACAGTTTAAGAAGCTGTTTGGGAATTGTATTTAAAAATTGTTATCGCTTATTATTGGATGTAGAATAAGGCAAAATCGACAAAGATAGTGGAGTTTCTTCGGAGATTTTAACGCGGGCGGCTAGCCGAAACTATGCGTCAAAAGAAGCACATAAGAATTTTGAAGATACATTTCAAAACAGCTTCTAAGAGAAGTTAGAAAATATGCCCTTTTTGGCGTTTTACTTTTTTCTAACCTTTTCACTATCCATCTTAAGCTTTTCTGTTGCTTGAATCATCAAGTAGATTCATAAAGAGCCAAAAACATTGTAAGTTTACAGCCAGTTTAAGTGGGCTAATCAGTATTGACACAAAATAACATTGGGCTACGAAAGTGCCCTTCACATAATTTTAAAAAAAAATGAAGCTAGCTCTTTTTAAGAAAAAAGAAAGCAAGAAGAAAGGACCGTTGAGAGAATGGTTCGATGCTATTGTGTTTGCGGTTGTTGCGGCAACGATTATTCGTTGGTTGTTTATAGAGGCGTTTACTATTCCTACGCCATCTATGGAAAAATCACTTTTGGTGGGCGATTTTTTGTTTGTAAGCAAGATGCATTATGGCGCTCGTACTCCTAAAACCCCTTTGCAAGTTCCTCTTACACACCAAAAAATTTGGGGAACAGAAATCCCCTCTTACCTCGATTGGATTCAGCTTCCACAGTATAGGCTTCCGGGTATCAGCAGTGTGAAAAACAACGATGTGGTTGTATTTAACTATCCTCCAGATAACTATCCGGTGGACTTGAAAACGAATTACATCAAGCGTTGTATGGGCATACCAGGCGACAACTTGGAGATAAAGAACAAAGAAGTGTTTATCAACGGAGAAAAGTTGCCGATGCCTGAGCATTCGCAAACGAGCTACGAAGTGAACACTACGGAAATGGTGAATGAGCAGCGTGTGTTCTTTAGCCGGGATATAACCGATGTAAGCGGTAGAAATACGGGGACTAATTATGTGGTGATGACAAGTGCGGAAAAGGCTGAGGAACTTGAAAAGCTTCCATTTATAAAAAGCACTGAGGAAATAGTGTACAATAAGGGTGAGATGCGAGGTAGTGATGTTTTTCCTCACAGCCCTAATTTCGATTGGACACTCGATAACTTTGGCCCGCTTTGGATTCCTAAAGAAGGTTCTGAAATTGAAATCAACGAAACTAACTTGACCTTATACGAGGAGATTATCAAAAAGTATGAAGGGCACGAGGATGTGAAAGTTGAAGGTGGGAAATTGCTGATAGATGGCAACGAAGTAGCTAAATATACTTTTGAACAAGACTATTATTTTATGATGGGAGATAACCGTCACAATTCACTCGATTCGAGGATTTGGGCATTTGTTCCTGCAGACCATATTCTGGGCAAAGGCTTGCTGATCTGGTGGTCGGTTGATCCTAACACAGCCAATGGCAACATCTTTAAGCGTGTTCGCTGGGAAAGGATTTTCGATATCATCGAATAGATAGACCAAAATACATAAGTATCAAACCTATATTTTTGGGATGATACTTTTAAGCTATAATTTAGGCCGTGGCATTTGCTGCGGCCTTTTTTGTAACCTATCACACAATGAATAAATTTTACAAAACTATTCTGCTTTTCCCTTTTTTGTTTTTGCCCTTTTCTTGCCAAGAGTTTTTGGAAGAAGAAGCGTTTGATTTCATTGCCGCAGATGACTTTTTCCAAAGTGAAGAAGATGCTGTATCGGCTGTAAATGGGGTTTACGATGCCATGCAAGACATCGACTTTTACAACAGGCACTTTCAGATGATCTGCGACCTGCCCGGCATTTCATCTACTAACAACCGTAGCGGAGGCTGGCGAGGCCAAATTGATAAATATACGTGGGATGCATCTAACGAGGGGCTGGCCTTGAGCTGGCAAGCTATCTACAATGGAGTGGCAAGAGCCAATACGGTGATAAATAGGGTTGGGAAAATGCCTGCTGGGAGTATCGATGCCGAAGTACAAAGGAGGGTGGTGAACGAGGCAAAATTCTTACGGGGTTTTTATTATTTTACTTTGGTGAGGCTTTGGGGAAATGTGCCTCTGGTAGATGAGGAAATCACTTCCATCGAAAACAATCTCCGCCCTGCAAATGTGGGTACAGCAAATGCAGTTTGGGAGCTGATCATAAGCGACTTGAAAGCTGCGGAAGACTTGCCTTTGGAATATGGGGGAAATGACATAGGTAGGGCTACAGGCGGGGCGGCAAGTGCCATGCTAGGCACGGTGTACCTCCAGCGGTCAGGCTTGGGCATAGCTAATGAATGGGGTTTGGCAAAAGCTCAGTTTGAGAAAGTGATTGAAAGCAAAAAATATAGCTTAATGGAAAGTTATGCCGACCTCTTTTTACCTGAAAACGATAATGGTAAGGAAAGTATTTTCAATATGCAAGCGGCGCAAGGCTTTGGAGACGAGGGACAAATTCATGGGGCAATGACAGGAGTGAGAGGAGCGGAATTAGTACCAGCTGGCGGCTGGTCTTCTTGGACTTCCGAGCCAGAGTTTTTTGAGATGTTCGCCGAAGATGATAAGAGAAAAGAAGCGATTTTTTTGTTAGCGTTTGAAAAGGATGGGAAAATTGAAACATACCCTGGCAGTTCGTACATGGCAAACCCCCATTTTACCAAATATTGGGACCAGGGGGCTACTGCCAATCAGGATTATGCCAACGACATGTACATCCTCCGCTTTGCCGATGTATTGCTGATGCACTCCGAGACTCTCAACGAAATTGATTCTTCTGACCCTAAAAGGCTGGAGGGGATCAACAACGTACGGGCTAGAGCAGGTCTTTCGGCTCTAACTAATTCGTACACACAAGATGAGTTCAGGAAAATCCTGCTTTTGGAGCGTGAAAAAGAGCTCTGTATGGAACAAAAAACGGTTTTTGACTACCGTAGGTTTGGTTTGGAGAAGATGCAATGGATAGTAGGTTTGAGCTCACAAGGCTATGAGCTGGGGGAAAAACATCTGCTTTATCCCATTCCTCAGCGAGAGATTGATCTGTACGGAGGGGAAAAAGAAGGTGTTTTTGAGCAAAATAAAGGATATTAGAAATAGGTTTGAGCAAATTTTTAGACATAATTTTCCTCAAAATTCACTGTAACTCAATCTGAATTAAACTGTTTTGAATAATCAGTTTATTAGCATAGTTTCTTTGGTTATTTAAAACAATGTTTGTATTTTTAATGCTTATTATCCGTAGTTTGCCATAAAAAGTTTTTGTATGCTGTGTGTCGATTGTTCTCAACAAAGGGAACGCTTTTGAACATAATGTACTAACTGTAGTTGAACCAAATTCCTTTTAAAAAGGATATGTTCGATGCATAATTGGTTTGATGTATTTCCAAATGAAAAGTTGTCATTATCATAGTTGATAAAAATAGCATGAAAATAGATGCTGGTACAGGAGAGCTGCAATATACAGCTATTGAAAATAATATTTTAAAACAGCTAGAGTCGGTAATACAGGATTCTGAATTATTGTTTTTTGTGTTGCAAAGCACTGAGGATAATGACTTTATACTGACTTACCTGAGCCCAAATTTTAAGAGGAACATCGTAAGTCAAATTGGCTTTTTTCAAGACGAAGACCTTGTCTATTACCGTAATTCTTTTTTTTGCACACCTTGTTTGTTGGAAAATGTAGCGACGGCATTTGAAGAAGGTAGGAGAGCTACTTTTGAGATGCGATGGGAGGTGAAGAACACGACTGGCTTTTGGCGTATAAATTTATCACCAAGCTTTGGTGATGGAGGAATGTGCACTGGATTTAGTGGGAATGTATTGAATGTAACTGAGGAGGTAGGGGCAAAAACAGCATTTATAGAAAGTGAAAATAGGTATAGGCTTCTTTCTTCTCTTGCCTTTGAAACAATCATGATCCATAACAATGGGAAAATAATTGACATCAATAATGCTGCTATTAAACTTACTGGATTTAGTAAAGAGGAATTGATGAGGATGAACCCCGTGGAAGATATTATTACCCCAAACTCAAGAGAAGTAGTAAAAGAACGCATGCTAAGAGATTATGCCCATCCTTATGAAATAGAAATAATCCACAAAAGTGGTAAAATAATCCCCATAGAAGTAGAGTCTAGGTTTGTTTATCATCATGGCGAAAAAGTCAGAGTGGCGGCCATGAGGGATATTTCAGAAAGAAAAAATGCTGAAAGAGCATTGGCTGATAGCGAAGCGCGGTGGCAGTTTGCACTTGAAGGAAGTGAGCAGGGAGTATATGATATTAACTTGATTGATTACACGGTGTTTTTTTCTAGGAAGTACAAAGAAATGTTGGGCTATGAGGAAAAGGAAGTAAAAAACCAGATAAGTGAATGGGAGAGATTGATGCACCCCGATGAGCTAGAGCCTATCCGTGAGTCAGTTGCCTCTTTTTTGAAAGGAGGGGAGGGGTTAACGTACCAACAAGAATACCGAATGAGGTGCAAGAACGGTGACTATAAGTGGGTATTGGCAAGAGGGAAGGTAATTGAATGGACGGACGAGGGAGAACCCCGACGAATGATCGGTACACACATGGATATCGATTATTTGAAACGAACTGAACTTGCGCTCAAAGAAAGTATGAGGAAGTTCCACAATACACTTCATTCAATGGCTAGTGGAGTGATGGAGGTCGACCTCCATGGGACAGTGGTGTTTGTGAACCCGAAGGCATGTGAGATGCTGGGGGTTGAAGAGGAAATGGTTCTCCAAAAAAATTATGACATTGGGTTATGGCAAAGGGTAAGTAGAGATGGGAAACAAATCAATAAGGAGGATACTCCTATTTTTATGGCGCTGCAAGGTGAGGAGGTAAAAGGGAGTGAATTCGGTTTGATCGTTAATAATGGTTACATCTGTTGGGTATCGGTAAATGCATCGCCTTTGTTTGATGAAGATGGGAAGCAATACGGAGCAGTTTCGAGTTTCCAAGATATTACGGAGAGTAAACTCAATGATGATGCACTTCGAAGTGCACACGAAGAATTACAGCAATATAACGTGGAGTTAAGGTCGATCAATGAAAAAATGCAGGAGCTAGGTGAGTTTAAGAATGGTTTGACTCGTATGATTGTCCATGATCTTAAAAACCCTTTGAGCCAGATCATTAACTTGGCTCAGATACCCAACGTGGAGCATTCTGCCCGGCAGATGTACAATATGGTTTTGAATATATTGGAAGTACAGCAGTTTGAAGAAGCGGAAGTAAAACTCGCTAAAAGTACTTTTGCCATAACAGAAGCATTTGAGCAGGCCTTGGAGCAACTCGAATGGTTGCTTGGAAGAAAAGAGATTCAGGTCAAGCTAGAACTGGACATTAGCTTGCAAGTAGAAGCTGATCATGATTTCATTATGAGAGTGTTGGTCAATTTAATCTCTAATGCGGCTAAGTTTACGCTTATGAAAGGAGTTATTGTAATGAAAGCGTTTAAAGTTGAAAAAGAAGTGCTGAAAGTAGCCGTTGAAGATAATGGACCTGGCATACCAAAAGAGTTTCAACACAAGGTGTTTGATAAATTTGTGAAACTCAATACCGATGCGCCAAGGACGCTTAGGTCTACAGGCCTAGGGCTTACTTTTTGCAAAATGGCGATAGAAGCACACGATGGAAAGATTGGGGTAACCGATTCTGAACTTGGCGGGGCTGCTTTTTGGTTTGAAATACCTATCCATGCTAATGTCTGAGTGAGTAGGAAACCTCAATTTCCACTTTGTGAATTTCAATGTTTTTTCGTATCCCTTTTCTGTAATTGAACTCGTACATTGCTTTTATTCCCCAGTGCTTTCCAAATTGATGGTTTAAATCTACCTGAAAGGTAAGCTTGCTGTCCTTTAGCAAAGGTTCAAGTTCAGCTTCCTCTTGGTGTCCATCCTTCCCTTCGGTAAGCTTGGAATAGAACTCTGAAAAAACTATTCTCTATACCAAGTTCGTTTTCCCTTTTTTGATTTTCCCTGAACTGACATGCTAACTTAGGGTCAGTTTTAACGTTTTATCGCCGTGTAGGACAAGTAACTTGAGATAGTCTTTCAAGGGTTTAGGGTAAAGAATCTCGTGAGGGGTTCCATTATTGTAGAAATGTGAATTCAAATAGAAACCAACCCCGTATGGGGTTGCAGAAACCTAAATCATCGCAAAAATTCTGCAACACCTACGGCGGTTTAGAACTGGTCGGGCAGTAGGTCTTTTGAAATCAGCTGCTGATCGCCCGTTTCCATGTTTTTGAGGGTGACTTTCCCTTCGTTTATTTCGTTGTCGCCAGCCAATACCACATACTGGATGTTGTTTTTGTTGGCGTAGTTCATTTGCTTTTTCATCTTGGCTGAGTCTGGGAAAATCTCAGCTTCTACGCCTTTCGCCCTTAGTTGTTGGAGCAAGGGTAGGCAATACGCTTCGCAGTTGGCATCGAAGTTTACGAACATCACCTCTACACCTTTTTGAGAATCTTCGGGGAACAAATCCAGCTCTTCCATCACATCGTAGATGCGGTCTATTCCGAAAGAGATTCCCACTCCGGACATATCTTTGAAGCCGAAAACACCCGTGAGGTCATCGTAGCGGCCACCGCCAGAGATGCTGCCTATTTGCACGCCTTCAGGAGCTTTCACCTCGAAAATAGCTCCAGTGTAGTAGTTAAGGCCACGAGCCAAACTTATGTCCAACTCAATGTTGTCGGTTTGCAATCCCATGGTTTTGGCATAGGAAAATACTTTCTCCACTTCTTCTACACCTGCCATACCCGTTTCAGAACTTGCCAAAGCTGTTTTCAGTTGTTGGAGCTTTTCGGAAGTATTTCCTGTAAGTCCCAAGATAGGGGCAAGGCCTGCAATAGCTTCTTGGCTAAAGCCACGTTCTGCCAATTCTATATTAACTTTTTCCTGTCCAATTTTATCGAGCTTGTCTATGGCAACGCAAAGGTCGGTTTCTTTGCCATGTGCGCCTACTGCCTCGGCTATGCCTGCCAATATTTTTCGGTTGTTGAGCTTTAGGGTGTAGCCTTCTACTTTCAGTTTGGAAAATACCTCTTGGATCATGGCAATGATTTCCGCCTCGCAGATCAAAGAATTTGTTCCGATCACATCCGCATCGCATTGGTAGAATTCACGGTAGCGGCCACGCTGAGGGCGGTCGGCCCTCCAAACAGGCTGGATTTGGTAGCGCTTGAAAGGGAAGGTAAGTTCGCCACGGTTTTGCACCACGTAGCGGGCAAAAGGCACGGTAAGGTCATATTTTAGCCCACGGT
Source organism: Flammeovirgaceae bacterium SG7u.111 (assembly GCA_034044135.1). Lineage (NCBI taxonomy): Bacteria > Pseudomonadati > Bacteroidota > Cytophagia > Cytophagales > Flammeovirgaceae > Flammeovirgaceae bacterium SG7u.111. The sequence continues at coordinate 2,458,284 of CP139021.1, forward strand.
CACTTACTTTGGAGAGCATCTGTTGCGCTCCCGCTTCGTAGTCTTGAGCTGAGGTCTTCTTCAAGAAATCTCCAGAATTTAATATCTTAAATAAAAGCTTGTCGCCCTCTTCCCCGTATTTTCCCATCAACACCGAAAGGTTTTCAAACGCAGGAGTTTCCAACTGGCGGAAGCCATATTTTTTGAATACAGTACTGATCGATTCAAAAATGAAATTCCTTTTTGCCATTTGGCTCGGTCCAAAATCCCTAGTTCCACTCGGAGTGCCCAATTTTCCCATCTTCCTTTTCTGCTTTAAATGTTACTTTTTCAATACAAAGCGCAAAGGTAATAATTTAGTGGCTTAGATTGAGAAGCTGTTTGAAAATGTACCTTCAAAATTCTTAGGTACTTCTTTTGGCGTATAATTTCAGTAGTACCTCCGGAGGTAGCCTAAATCATAAGAGCAGAGAGGCGTTTCGATGGATTCTCTTGGCTTTCACTTGCAGCAGGTACAACAAAAAGCCCCAATTCTGAGCGATGGGGGCGCTACTCTTATGGTTTATGCAAGGGTATGGGTATAATTTTTTTCATATTTTCTATCTTGCTTTATGACGGCAAAAATTCTATGGACAAGCTTTGACCTGATAGCGTTGAGTACCGACATCTTGTTTTTCCCTTCTGCGACTTTTCGGTCATAATATTTCCTGAGCTCCCCTGTCGTGTTGAGGGTAGACAGGGCTGCCATGTGGAATATTTTCTTGAGCTCTTTGTTTGCCTTGTACGAGACCTTGTTGCGTGAACGGATGCTGCTGCCCGACACATACCTGAACGGCGCACAGCCGATATGGCAGACAAACTTCTTGGGGTCATCGAACTTCCGGAAATTTTCCGTGGCCACGATGGTGGCGATGGCGGTCTGCATGCCCACGCCCTCCACGGAGACGATCTTATCGAAATTCCCCTTGATGCCCGGGTCGTCTTCTATGAGCTGCCCCATCTGTTCCTCTATCTCATCGATCGTTTTTTTATAAGCGGCGATGATACCCTTTACCCTCTTTTCTTTTTCCTTGAAATACCCTTTGTCGAGAAACCCTTCTTCTTGTTTTAGCTGCCCCCTATATTTCGACAGGTCACGCACGGCCAGCTCCCGCTCGGCGGAAAGCAACTTTAACACCTTGATAGTCTTGGGCGTAGGCTCGGATAGCTTTGCCCTATCGGAAAAACGCTTGGCATATTGGGCGATCCTTATGGCATCTGCCCTGTCGTCCTTTCCCCTTGTCAGGCCTTGCGAGCGGAGGATGGCATAGGCCGGTTCCATCCAGAGGCAAAGCCCTAGGCAGAGACAGGTGTCCACCAGCTTGTTGCCGAACTGCCCCGTATGCTCGGCACATAGCAAGGTATCCCCTTCTTCAAGCCCGTGCACTTTGAACAAACCCTTCAGCCCCTTTGACAGGGCATCCCTGTCGTTGTCCCATTTGAGGTTGACAAGCTCGCCGTGCCCGGTCAAGAGGGCAAGGTCGATGGTCTCTTTGCTGATATCGATGCCGATAAAGTTTTTAAATCCCATGGTTATCCGTATTTTTATGTTGGACAAAAATCTGGAGGTTAAGAACCTGGGCCGTATCCTAATAACCTTAACGGTGACAAACTCTTATACAGGTCTCGGGCCAGGAGGGAGGACAGGCACTGAGGAGCGACATGAATCTTGTTCAAGAAGCGACATAGGTCGCCCGTCCCCCTTCTTAACCAAAAGAAATATCTCACTATGTTCAAGTAAATACAATTCTTCGAATAATACAAGAGTACTAATCTAAGGTGGGAGCGACCCCATCGTTTCTTGCGCCCGAACTAACGCCGTTACTCTTTTTAGAGCAGCAAAGCTTTATAACCCCAAAAACCAAAACGCCCCGCCAAAAAGTTGACGGTGCGTTTCGATGGTTACATTCTTGTTTTCAATTGCTACCCTTGTTTGGTTGAACCATAAGAGTAGTAGGGTTAAAAGAACACTTCTTTTTTGTTAAAGCTAAATAGTTCCATCATATTCTTAGAAGGTGTTATATAGTGAAGTTCATGTTTTTTAAAAGCCTCTACAGGAGGTTTTGCAAAATATAAAATCAGCTTTCTAGTATTAATATTATTACTATCGAATTCTATATTGAATGTCACACTTCTCTTCTGATTACTACGGAATAATTGTAACCCCATGTCATCATTATGTATCGGAGGAGAGTACTCACCCTCATGCTCCTTAATAAAAGCATCTATAATCTTACTAGAAAAAGGAAAATACTCTATTGTAATACTGTTGTTTTCTTTGATAATAGCTGGGAATTCTCTTTGGTCTAAATCGCCTTTAAATGAATAAACCATCAAATAGTCTTCATTTGATATATTTTCAACATCTATTTTAATGTTGCTAGTACCATTTTCTATTGCAACATCTACCACATTAACTATCAAATGCGTTAAGCTATCTACATATTCTTTATTGTTGTTATGACTCTTTATATGCTCATCATGACAATTAACCATTAAAAATAAAATACTTATCAATGTAACTACTTTAGTTACTTCTATTTGGATAGTACTCATAAGCTGCCCTTTCTTTTAGTCCTTGTTCTTTTCTAATTAAATTTTCAGAAATACGATCTGGAGGAATAAAACCCTGATACGGGATCTCCTTCCTAAATACCAGCAAGCATTGCGGAACTTTCCTTTTTCACGGAGCAGCAAGCCTTTGCGGAATAGTAGGTTGGAGATTCCCACTTTCGTGAGAATGACTCGGAATGGCGGAAGCGGGAAGTGATATTCTCAGCAGAAAAAACTCAATCCTCATTCTCTCCAAACTCTTGTTTCATTTCTAGTAGGCAGTTGATGCAGAGGCAATCGGTGATGCCGTTTGCTCTGTTTTGGGCAGTAACATATTCTCTTTCTTCAGGAGTGAGCTTGGCGGAGGCGCATTGGCAATGGGCAATGTCGGGAGGGTTGCAAAGAAATTCTTTGTGGCAACGGGGGCAGGTTTTGTGTTTTGCTACTAGTTCCATAGGGGCAAAAGTAGGGTAAGGGAGACATGAAAGTTCATATCTCCCCGTATATTTTATTACTCTTTCAATACCATGTCGATACAGAAGACTGCGGCAAGGATCAATAGTCTCAACGGATGATCACTTGGTACTTTCTCGTCGATTTGGAGCATGTAGTTATCGGCGGTGGTGAAGAGTTCTTTGCCAAGTCCTGCCCATTTTTTGCTCACATGGGCAAATTCAACATCGTCTTTCACAAACTTGAAATCCCAGCTTGTCCATTTTCCTTTCAGGGTACAAAAGATATTATCCTCAGGATCGAGCACGTTGAACTTTCCGCCTATGGAGAAAAACTTTTGTTTGAATTTCCCTACCAACTGGTCGTCTTTATCAAACACTTGAACGGTAGATAGGAACAAGGAAATGCCACGTTTCACAGTCAATATTTTTTCTCCAGAACTAGCTCTGACCTCCACTTCAAAGGGTGTCATTCGTTTGTAGTCGGTGAATCGTAAGATTTTGGTGAAAAAGCCCAAGCCGGGTTCGCGGCAAGTCATGAGAAGCTCTTGGGTTTCGGGATCAAAAACATCGTAATTGTTCGATGCTTTGAACATTCCCACATGTTCTTTTACGAAAAAGAGGTTTCTTTCGAGAATCGAGTTTGATTCTAATGTTGCATTCATGTTTGTGAGTTTTAAGTAAAGGTTTAAAAAAAATGCGTTGTAAATAAAACCCTTTGCTTGTTCTAAGATTGTTGTATAGGTGATACTTTTAACTCAATACACAAAAAACTTGCAATCGCAGCGGCGAACCGTTAGAAACCTGTAACTCGTAACAGGTAAAAAACATTAGAATAGGAAGTTGGACTTAAAGAATTAAGTGCTGTTGTCATTTACGGAGAAGTACTCAAAGCAAATTACTCCCCTCCCTTTAGGGTTTTATTTACTTCGTCCTCGGTTTCCCTCAGCTTGTTTTGGCAGTAGGTGAGGAGGAATCCCGCCCGCTTCACTTTTTCGGTGAGTTGGTCTATGGGTATCTCATTGTTCTCTAATGCTTCTTGGATGTCGTTGAGCTCTTCCAGTGCTTCGCTGTAGGTCGGTTCAGTTTTCTTTTTGCTCATCTCTTTTTTCTACTTTATCGATGGTACTTTTTATTTCAAATTGATGGGTAAGGGTGGTGAGTTCCTCGCCTTTTTTTAGCTCGCTTGCGGTCTTTACAGGCTTCCCGTTTACATAGCTAATGGAGTAGCCTCTTTTCAAAATGTTTTCGGGGTTGAGGTGGTGGATTTCCTGCCCAAGGCTTTTTATTCGCACCTTTTCTCTTTCCAAAAGTAATTGTGCTTGCTGGGCAGTTTTCATTTTTATTTCTCCCAAAGCTACCTTTTGCATGTACAGCAATTGCAGCACACCGCTTTGCAGCTGGAAGCTGGCACTGTCGAGCATCCTCGATTCGGTGTTGAGCAGATCTTTGGTGAGGGCTGCGATGTTTTCAAATCCAAGTTGGAGTTGGGACTCAAAGTTGATGCACAACTGCACGAAAAACTCCGCCACCGCAGTGGGGGTTTTGAGCTGCTGTCGGGCTACCATATCGCAGACGCTTTCATCGCGGTGATGGCCGATGCCTGTGAATACAGGAAGTTCCAAATTGGCGATGGTTTCTGAAAGGGCATAGCTGTTGAATACTTCCAAGTCGAGCCTTGCGCCTCCGCCACGGATCAGTGCCACAGCATCAAATCTACTTGGGTCAATGCGTTTGAGAGCAATGATGATTTCTTGCTCAGCCCGCTCGCCTTGCACCGAAGCTTGGAACGTTTCTAGTTGGAATTTGTAGCCGTAAGGGTTTTGGTGGAGCTGGTTCAGAAAATCGGAATAGCCCGCTGCTGTTGGTGAAGAGACGACCGCAATCCGCTGGGCAACTAAGGGCAAAGGTAACCCTTGCTGCTTGTCCATCAGTTCGTTGTCTATCAACTGCCAGATGGTTTCCCTCCGCTTTAGTTCTAGCTCGCCAATGGTATAAGCAGGGTTGATATCCTGCACATTGAGGGACAAACCATGTACTTCGTGGTAAGTGACTTCCACCAAAATAAGCACTTTGCTCCCTGCCGAAAGCAGCACTTCTAGCCCTGCGCCGTGCTCGGCATGAAGCTGTGCGAGTTTGCTTCCCCAAATGTTCGCACGAGCTTTGGCAACGATGCGCTCGTCTTCTTTTTGCACCAGTTCCAAATAAGCATGAGTACCCACCTGTGCCTGGGCAAGTTCGGCGCTAATCCAAAATTGCCGATTGATATCGACAATCAGTTTTTGGATGCTTTTGTTGAGCTGGAGTAGGGTAAAATGTTTCAAATTAGTTTCAATTTGTGGCGAAGTTAGGTAAAATGGGATTCATGCTCAACCATAATTCAAATATGGTTTCTCAACCCGCTCAAACTCTTTAGTTTGGGCATAGTTAATCTTGTAGGCTTATGCTTTTTAAAAACAGGAGGAACAGTATGCTGGTTTTGAGAAGGTATGGTCGATCTTATTTTTTGTATTTAAACTGATGAACCATGTTACAAATAACCGTAGCCGAAGGGCATGTTTTTGAGCTCGAAAAAAAGGAAGGAGAGGTTTTTTTGAATGGAAAAAAGTTGGACTGGGACTTGTCCAAAATTAATGAGCGACATTATCATGTGATTAGCGAGGGGCAATCTTTCAACTTGGAAATTGTGGAAAAAGATCTCCAAAGCAAAGAATTTGTTTTGAAGATAAATGGCAAAACGCTGACCGTTGTCGCAAAAGACAAGCTTGATTTGTTGCTGGAGAACTTGGGTATGGCTCAGGGGAGCAACAAAGTAGTTTCCGAATTGGTGGCGCCTATGCCAGGGCTGATTATGGAAGTGTGCGTAGAAGAAGGTTCAGAAGTGAAAATTGGAGATAAATTGATAGTTTTGGAGGCGATGAAAATGGAGAATGTGCTGAAATCACCTGTTGATGGGGTGGTAAAATCGGTCAGCGTGGGGAAAGGCGACAATGTAGAGAAGAAGCACGTGCTAATTCATTTTGAATAATGCTGTTTATCAAAAAAAAAGCTGATGTAGAGCCAAGGCATGCCTTGGCTCTTTTTTACTAGATAACTAAAGTTGCGCAATATTTACCTTTATCAGATATTGCATACCAAAAATTTATGGTTAACCGAGCCTTGTTAATGATTGGTGCCAGAATGCGTGACTTGAATAAAACAAGAAAAGAATGCTAAAAAGTTATTACGAAATTGGTGGGATAGAGGCCGGATGCGACGAAGCGGGGAGAGGATGTTTAGCTGGACCCGTAGTGGCAGCGGCTGTTATTTTGCCCGAAAACTACGAAAACGAACTGCTTAACGATTCGAAAAAAATAACTAAAAGCCTTCGTGAGTCGCTGAGGGAAGAAATCAAAGAGCATGCGCTGGCTTGGGCAGTGGCGGAAGTGAGCAATGAAGAAATTGATGAAATAAATATCCTGAAAGGGTCTTTTGTGGCCATGCATCGGGCTATTGACCAATTGAAAACTCGTCCTAATCGATTGCTGATAGATGGTAATCGCTTTATTCCTTACCAGTCGGTGAAGCATTTTTGCATAGTAAAAGGCGATGGGAAATATGCTTCGATAGCGGCAGCGTCTATTTTGGCTAAAACCCATCGGGATGATTTGATGGAAAAGCTTGCCAAGGAATACCCAGGGTACGGCTGGGAAAAAAACGCTGGCTACCCAACCAAGGCGCATAGGGAAGGAATAAGGCAATTGGGCACGACTCCTTTCCACCGAATGTCGTTCAAGCTCTTGCCCGAGCAGCTGGAGGTGCCTTTTGGGAAAAAATAAAAATACCTGATAAAGACTCATTTTTTTTGTGGAAATTTGCCCTTGTAAGTGGGCTAGTTGTCCATTTTTAGGTTCAACGATTTATTTTCTATGCTTAAAAATATCAAAATAAAACAGGTGTTGGTTGGTGCGCTATTGCTCTCAATAGTTGCGGGTTGTATGCAAAAAGAGTTCGATAATATTAATATTTTAACGGACGTGCAAGGTGATTTTGCTTTCGGTGCAGAAGGTGAAACTATTCCTGCTGATACGATATTGAGCGTATATGGAGATACTATTTTGGAGGATACCAACTTTTTTGTAGATACACTTAATATTTCGAGAGATGATGTAAATCAAATATTGTCTGATGAAATTATTTTGACAGTGGAGAGCGGAAGTGCAAATCTTCGCTTTTTGCAAGGGGTAGAGGTCTATTTGTTAGATGCCGATGATTTAGAAAATGAGATTCTTATTGGGTTTCAGGATACTATTATTTCTACCGTAGGCAGTAGTTTTGAGTTAGAACTCGAACCGAATGATGTAAAAGACATAATGTTTTTGAGTGAAAATGTAGGGATTAGAACACTGTTTGACTTGAGAAGTTCTGTTTCTACCGAAATTAAAACAAGGGTGAATATAAAATTGAGGGTAGCGGGGGAATTGGAATAGATTGGGTGCTCAAAAAAAGCTGATTGTATTACAGTAAAAAACAGATTTGCCCGTTATACGCTGTAACGTACTCTAATTAGCTTTACCTATAAAATGAAAACCATTTCTTTACGCTTTTTCATCTTACTTTTTCCTTTCTTATTACCAACTTTTGCTTTCTCACAAACCCAACAAGTGATCGACAGCCTTGAACAGGTGCTTGAAAAAGAGCTTGAAGGCAAAGACCGGGTCGATTTGCTCAACACACTTTCCTATAGATATCAGTTTGTAAAACCTATAGAGGCTATAGTAAATGGTACTAAAGCGCTAAAACTCTCAAAAGAAATTGGCTACAAAGAAGGTGAGGCAAATGCTTATTCAATGATTCAGAGTGGGTATTACTACCAAGGAAATGATACAAAAGCATTGGAGTACCTGCTGAAGGCGATAAAAGCTTTTGAAGATATTGAAGATGACACAAGTGTTGCTAGGCACTATTATTACCTTGGTTCTTTCCACAGAAGGCACAAACAAGATAGTCTAGCTCATGCCTATTACGCCCAAGCACTTGCTGTTTATGAGAAGTTGGAAGATGAAAAAGGAATATCTGGAGTACTAAATAGTACGGGAAGGGTTTCCTTTAGGCAAGGTAAATACGATGAAGCGCTTGAGTATTTTCACAAAGCACTGGTGATTAGAGAAAAACTAGGCGTAAAAGCGACCATTGCCTATTCATTGAGCGATATCGGTCGAGTTCAACTTAAAAAAGGAGACCCAAAGGAAGCAGAAAAGTTTTTTAGAAAGTCATTAACCTTGTATAAGGAAACCGAAGACAATAAGGGGATCTCCGAAACTATTGCATTGTTAGGGGAGTCGTTATTAGATCAAAAGAAATACAGCTCCAGTCAAAAATTATTAGCTGAATCCTTGGAGTTAGCCAAAAATGCTGGTTTTAAATCCACTTTGCTTGATATTTATGTACTCTATATCAGACTTTCGGTAGAGACGAATAAATATGCCCAAGCCTATGAGTATCAAGTAGCGATGACGGATCTGGATAAGCAACTGCACGATGAAAGTGCCCAGACTAAAATAGCGTCGATGCAATCTGGTTTTGAGCTGGATAAGAAACAAGCTGAGATAGATTTGCTCAATAAAGATAAAGAACTTAGCGAAAAGGAGTCGAAGCAGAGAATGACCTTTATTGTAGGGTTGTTGGCTAGCTTGTGTATGGTGACGGGCTTAGTAGTGGTTCAGAAAAGGCAAAATGAGCTAAAGAAGAAGGCTAATTCGAAACTGAAAGAGCAAAATGATGAGATCAATTCCAAAAACTCTGAGTTAGAAACTTTGGCAGAAACACTAGCCGAACAGCGAAACCAAATTGAGAAAAACCTTGAGAATATTGAGGTACTAAGTAAAATAGGTCAAGAAATTACTTCACAACTGACCATAGGAGGAATTGTAAAAACAGTCTATGAGCGTATTAATCATTTGTCAGTTTCTTCCTCATTTGCCATTGGCTTATATAATGAGGATAGCAATAATATGACCTTTTTCGGTTTAGAAGATACAAATAAGACTTTGGTGAATTCAGTAGAAGAGTTTGATGCTTCTTCAAGTTTGGCAACATGGAGTTTTGAAAAGCAAGAAGCTATACTTATAGGAGATGTAGAAAGTGAATATCGGCAGTTTATTCCCAAGAAACCAGCGTTCTATCATTCCGAGGAAAGAAATTCTCTTGTTTATGTTCCGCTTACCTTGAAGGATAGGCCAATAGGAGTTTTGACTGTTCAAAACAAAAGGAAAAATGTTTATGGTGAATACGAATTGAATTTCCTTAAAAACATGGCAGTTTATACGACCATCGCATTGATAAATTCTGATGCAGTTGAGGAAATTGAACGACAAAAAGCATTAATCACCAAAAAGAACGATGATATTTTGGCGAGTATGACCTATGCAGGTAGGATACAGTCAACCCTTTTGCCACAGCAGGCAACTATAGAGAAAGTACTTCCAGAAAGCTTTGTGTTGTTCCAGCCTAAGGATATTGTATCAGGAGATTTTTATTGGGTAAGCTCTAAAGAAGATCGAACTTATGTGATTGCTATTGATTGTACAGGGCACGGTGTTCCAGGTGCTATTATGAGTATTTTGGCACACGAAATGGTGAATATTGTGTTGAATATAAGGGGAATAACATCGCCAGAGCTTATTTTGAAAAACTTGCATGTGGAGGTGAGGAACACGCTAAGGCAGTACGAAACGAATAATAGGGAAGGTATGGATATGTCGATATGTGTGGTGGATAAAACAAATAAGCAGCTTGAATTTGCAGGAGCTAAAAACCCTTTGGTTTATATAAAGAATGGAGAATTGACTGAAATTAAAGGGGACAGACTTTCTATAGGTGGGCAGCTAAAACATGACAAAAGGAAATTCACTAAGCACATAGTACCTATTGATGCCCCAACAAGTTTCTATCTGTTCTCGGATGGTTACCAAGACCAGTTTGGTGGGGCTGAGGGGCGGAAGTTCATGGGCAAACAGCTTAAAGCCAAATTGCTTGAAATATGTGACGAGCCTATGGAAGCACAAGGAAAAATCTTAAAAGAAATCCTTGCAGCTTGGCAAGGTGATAAAGAAAAGCAGACTGACGATATTTTAGTAATTGGCGCTAAGGTTTAGCCAAGTTCTAATCCATCAAGAAGTTTGACATACCAATCAATTCCACTTTTGATTTCTGAAAGCAAGATATACTCCTCCGCTGTATGGGATCTGGCTGAATCGCCAGGTCCCATTTTTATAGTGGTGAAAGGCATCAAAGCTTGGTCGGAAAGGGTGGGAGATCCATAATAACTCAAGCCAAGCTCTGTTCCTTTTTTCACAATAGGATGATCGAGTGAAATACCAGAAGAGTTCAAACGGAAGGATCGGGCTTTTACTTCTGATTTCACATTTTCTTTGATGATTTCAAAAACTTCTTGGTTGGAGTATGTTTCCGTAGTACGTACATCTACCACAAACTTGCAACTGGCTGGAACCACATTGTGCTGTGAACCTGCTTCAATTTGGGTTACGCTCATTTTTATTTCACCGAGTACTTCAGATATTTTTGGGAATCGGTAGTTTTTGAACCAAGCAATGTCTTCCATAGCAAGGTAAATACTATTGGTTCCTTCGTTGCGAGCAGCGTGCCCAGCTTTGCCAATTGCCTCTCCATCAATTACCATCAGCCCCTTTTCGGCTATAGCCATTTGCGATTGGGTAGGTTCTCCAACAATGCCAAGGCGTATTTCTCCAAGTTCGGTTAGGATACTTTCTACACCATTTTTTCCTGATACTTCCTCTTCGGCCGTAGCGGCAAAAATGAGGTTATAAGCTTGTTCGGTCTGGGTCAAATGGATAAAAGTGGCAAGGAGTGCCATAAGCGGACCACCTGCATCGTTGCTTCCTAAGCCTGTTAGCGTATCTCCTTCTAGCTTGGCTTGGAACGGGTCGGAAACCCATTTCGGATTGGGTTTGACAGTATCGTGGTGGGAGTTAAGAAGAATGGTAGGAAGTGATTGTCCATTAGAATGGCTGACCCAGACGTTATTGCCGCTTCGTTGAGGGAAAAAGCCTTTGGTTGTTAAAAACTGCTCAATGAGGTCGGCGGTTTTAGACTCATCCCTGCTGATAGAAGGGGTTTCAATCAGTTTCTTCAATAACTCAATTACTTCTTTTTTTAACTCTTCCATATCTCCTTTCTAATTTGGGAGTCAAAGGTAGTAGTCTGGATTTAAATTCTTACAAAAATATCTTCTTCGCCCTGCTATCTTACTCCATTTCCACAACATTTCTTTAAGAGGTTGACTTGTTTATAAAATGTTGTTTTTTTAGGAAAATCTTACAATTTGTGCTTGCCTAAGTTAGGGGATGAGGTACTCCCTAAAATTGGGGATGCCTTGTTTTTGGCAAAATGAAACCAATATAATTGCAGTGTTTTTATAAAATATATAATAATTCTTATCTTTTTGGGTATAATAGGTATAGTTGTTGACTTAAAGCAATCGATATTCTATCAAAAAATTTTGTTAACAAATTGCTTGGGCTTCGTTGAAAAATACAAGTAAAACTCTATAATATCCTAAATATTTGTTAACGAATTGATTTAAAAAGGGCAATATGTTTCTATTTAATACATTCATTTAAGTACATTTAGTTAAATGAATTTTTCACTAACTCTTTCAACAATGCAATTCTAAATTACCAATCAGTTATGAACATCTACACTCAAGAGCTATCACTAATGATCTATCAAAGCGATTACCTCCGGCTAGAATTCATGCCAGAGGAAAAACTAATGAAAATGCAATGGCTAGATCGTAGTTGTAGTATGTCAGACAAAACTTTCAAGCAGGAGTTTTTAAAATATGCTGCTTTGGTGAAAAAACACCGCCCTTCCAAGTTATTGTTCAATACGGGAACGAGCTCATTTACCATCAACCCTAAAATGCAAGCTTGGCTAAACGATAAGGTTTTTCCTGTTACCTATAATGCCGGTCTTAGAACAGTTGCTTTTATCGTGAGCAGGGTATTTATCACTCAGCTATCACTTGAGCAAACGGTAGAGGAAGAACAGGGGAGGGCAAAGCACAAAATGGTGCGCTTTTTTGGAGATATAAACGAAGCTATGGCTTTCTTAAGGTTTAGCTAATAAGATATGATACTTTCAACATTACTCATTTTTCAATTACCAAATAATCCGACTACTTGCTCTCTGATTTAACAGTTCAACCAACATCTGATACCTGCTGAATAACTCCTTTTTGTCCTATCCAGTACTTTCCTCTAACTATTCATCCATTTTTTAAAACTGCTGATCCTTTCGGCAGGAACCATCACCTCAAAAGATGGATCAGGGTGCAAAACTAATTCCAGTTTACTTTTCGAATAGTTCACGACTTCTTTAATAGAGCTAATCATTTACAATAATCTTTCTATTTGCCCTCTAAGTACATGACAAAAATAAACTAATGGCCTTGTCAATAACAGGCCCGATGGCATTCAAAAAGGCCTCGGTGAGCGTATCAAGGCCATACGTAAAAAAGCTGACAGCCCTCCTGCCATGTTTTTTGATGGGGATCTCCCTAACAGACTGGTGCAAGTAGATCCCCACGTTATAAGACCAGGCAAAAGCGATTGCCAAGACCTTGACAAGGGTGTCCAGCCTCTGGTAATCATTGATATGGGTGTCCCCAAGGTTGAAGCCTGCCGATTTGAATGCCCTGAACATGGTCTCTATCTGCCAACGGTTCTTATAGAGCTCCAGGCTCAGGTGGCCGGGGGCAAAAGAGAGTAAGGCCAGGTAATCTATTTTCCCGTCTTGGCCAACATATTTGAGACCGGAGAGATAGATCAGCGTCTTGTCAAGGTAAACAATCTTAGGGTGGAAATACACTTGGTTCAAAGGCTGTGACATCAATAACCAAGAAGCTTTTACCTTTTCCCCATTGGCAAAAGTGATACGCATATTGTTTCTGGCTCTGATAAAAAAACGGATTTGGTGCACACATAAAAAAGCTAGCCAGTCCTGTCCTATAAACTCCCTGTTGGCTGTCAGGTAGTCGATGTTGTCCTCCCCAAAGTGGCGCATGAAACGGTTCAGCAACTCGATACGCTCCGCTTGGGATGAATTGCCCCGTTGTGATAACCTGTCGCCAGACACTTGAAATTCACGTAGCGCACCTTCAGTACCGATATGACCAGATAGCTAATAAAGTGACCCGGGCTTTATTTCCCCCAATTCTTTCCCCAAAACCAATGTTAATTCTTTACTTTTATAAGGGCTTTTTCATCTGTTGTGTTTTTAAGTGTGGTTACTCAAAAATAACAATTTGGTGATCAGTCCTTTATTTTTGTCATGTACTTAGAAAGTGTCAATAAAAACATAAAGAACATGATTCAATTAGACTATTTAGATCACATTGCGATTAGGGTAAAAGATATTCACCGCTCAGCCGACTGGTACGAGAAAGTACTTGGTTTAGAACGATATGAAAAAGAAGAATGGGGTGGAATGCCCATTATGATGTTTGCTGGAAAGTCGGGAATAGCTCTTTTCCCCACCAAAACAGTTGAGCCAAAGAAAATTCCCGAAGGAGATTTTTACCAGACCTCGCACTTTGCCTTCAATGTCCAACGTTCAAAATTTGAGGAAGCAAAGCAGCATTTAAATGATAATGGTGTCACTTTTTACGAGGAAGACCATCACTTTTTTCATTCTATTTATTTCGAAGATTTGGATGGGTATAGGTTGGAAATCACTACGTTGGTAGGAGATGTGGAAAGTTTTTTCTCAAAAAAATAAGAGTTGGGCAACTCTTTTTGCTTGTTTCTAATTTTGAGGATGATTATATTGAAGACAACTCACACATAGAAGCTTTCCTTCTTTTAAAATCATTTGTGTGTCTTCAAATGGTTATGAAAATGAAATCAGCAAAAATATTTTTTGACTAGCACTGACAAAAAGTTAAACTCAGTTGTTATTAAACTGACTAATTTTAGTTATTACAAACTAATGAACCTGCAAACCTAATTCACTCCAATTTGAAAATTATACTTTACTATAAATATAGATTTTTACTGCTCTTTTTGTGCTTTGGAAGTTTTATTTCTAACGGACAGCAGTATGTTATCACGGGAAAGGTAACGGATAGCGATACCGGTGAGGGAATGCCTTTTGTAAATGTCTATTTCCCTGGGAGTAATAAAGGGACTTCTACCAATTTTGAGGGTTATTATAAGTTCGTCAGCCCAACTATTTCCGACAGCTTGGCGGCTTCTTCCATTGGTTATGAAACCAAGTTGAAAGCCCTTTCCCAAAAGTCTGTACAAGAAGTGAACTTTCAGCTCATAGCAGCGGCCACTACACTAAGGGCGGTAGAAATTAGCTCGGATGGCTATGAAAACCCTGCTTGGGAAATCCTCCGTAATGTGGTTGAGAACAAACCTCGAAATGATAAACAACGACTGGAGGCATACGAATACGATAGCTACACCAAAATAGAGGTTGACGTAGATAATATCACAGATAAGTTTCGGGAGAAGAAATTGGTGAAGAAAATTACCAATGTGTTGGACAGTATTCAGCAGCTTGCAGGAGAAGATGGTAAGCCTATCTTACCCATATTTATCTCGGAAACGATTTCTAAAGTTTACTACAAAGAAAACCCTCAGCGAAAGCGTGAAGACATCCTCAAAACCAAGGTTTCGGGTATTGGAGTGACCGATGGCAGCACCATTTCCCAAATTCTAGGTTCTTCTTTCCAAGAGTATAATTTCTACAAAAATTGGATGAACATTGTAGAGAAGGATTTTGTTTCCCCTATCTCCGATTCTTGGAAGTTGTTTTACGAATATGATTTATTGAGCTTCGATGAAAAAGTAGGGGGAGTCAATTGCTATAAAATAAGCTTTGAGCCTAAGCGCCCAGAAGATTTGGCATTTACCGGAACCATGTGGATTACGGATTCGCTCAACCATTATGCCCTAAAGCAGGTTGAGGTGACAGTAAGCAAAGAGGCGAACCTGAACTTTGTGGAGAAAATAAAAATCCAGCAAGAACTTGGTGAATCGGACGAGGAGGCATGGCTGCCTATCAAAACGAGGGTGATAATAGATATTGGGGAGGTAAGGAACGACTGGGCTGGGATGCTTGCCAAATTCTATATTTCCAATGAGAATATTGTAGTGAACCAACCGAAGGAAGCTAAGTTTTATGACCAAGAGATTGTGTTGGATGAGATGGCTTTGGTAAGCGATGATTCCTACTGGAACGAAGCAAGGCATGATCCGCTCAGTGAGGCGGAATTGAATGTGTACCACATGATCGACACCATGAATAACCTGCCAGCGGTGAAGACCTACGTGGATATTGCTAATTTGGCTATAAATGGATATCAGAAGGTCGGGATGGTAGATATAGGTCCTTATCTGTATGTGTACAGCAACAACAACATTGAGGGGCATAGGTTACAGATGGGAATGAAAACCAATATTGGTTTTAGCAGGAAATTTGTTGTAAAAGGGTATGGTGCCTATGGCTTTACCGATAAGAAGTTTAAATACAAGGCAGAGTTTAACTACATCGCCTCGCGGAAACCTTGGACAGTTGTGGGGATTTCTCGCTCGGAAGATATTAACCAAGTCGGGATTTTTAATGATAACCTAAACAATACGGCATTGTTTACGGCTTTTACCTCTTTCGGGAAGTTGAGGCAACCTTTTTTACATCCCATGAACAAGGTTTGGGTACTCACCGAAGTACTTCCAGGATTTCAGCAACGCTTGACGTTTAGACACAGGGACTTTTTGCCCTTATATAAGTTTGAATATTACAAACCTGGAACAGACTTGGTAAGGGAATCTTCTTATACGGTAAGCGAGCTGATTTTTGAAGCCCGACTGGCGATAGGAGAGACCTTTATCCAAAATGACAATGAACGGATTAGCCTTGGTAACGGCAACCGGCCCGTGCTTACTCTCCGCTATACCTACGGAATGGACGGCGTGCTCAACAGCGATTTTGGGTACCACCGCTTCGATGGAAGTATATCACAGTCTTTTCGAGTTGGGGCATTGGGTAGGCTGCAGTACGATTTGGCAGGGGGATATATCCCTAGTTCCGTGCCGTATCCATTGCTCGAAACCCACTTGGGCAACGAAAGTATCTTTCTGAATGGGGCATCTTTTAACATGATGGACTACTTTGAGTTTGTTAGTGATAAATACACTTCATTGGGGCTAATCCATAGGTTCGATGGGTTGTTGCTCAACCGTATTCCCCTCATGAGGAAGCTCAACTGGCGGGTATTTGTGCAGGGAAAAGCGCTTTGGGGCAGCGTAAGGCAAGATAATATCGATATCATCCCCTCAACCGATGAGTTAGGAAATCCAGTTCCCAGACCTACCAAAGCCCTTGACATAGAGCCCTACATGGAAGTAGGCTACGGCATTGAAAACATCTTCCGACTTATCCGAGTGGACTTCCTGCATAGGCTCAATTATTTGGATAGGGAAACCAGCCATTTCGCCATCAAAGTCTCTACACAGTTTAGGTTGTAGGCGTGGTTTTATTTGACAGAGAAACGTCGTGGTCGTTTTTTTACGCCCACGACGCTAGAGCTACTAGAAACAGAGCTGGTTTCTTATCACTCACGTTCGTTGGGCGACTTATAATGTTATTATTCAGACTTAGTGCCTTATTGAGGATAGGTGACCAATCGATGGGGGGCTTGGGAAAAGACCCCGTCGTTCTACAACGATGAGTCTTATTTTTTAATGGCATTAAATTCAAAATTAAAGGAATACATGCCCACTACTTCCTTGTCTTTAGTTATCATTTCTTGTAGAAATCCAGAAATGCTTTGCTTCCCTTCTTTTTGAGGTATTACCTCGTAAAAGGCAGTAAGTGAATCGGAAACAACTTCAAAATCGGTTGAAACCAAATTCTTGTCTTTATCTAATTCGCCAACTTCTACTCTTATAAAAGAATCTTCAAACCCTGGATGGACAAGCGTAATTGCAAAGCTATACCTTTCCCCAACAATATATTCATCAACTTCGGGCTGGGGTTTAACTTCAATGGTTAAGAAACTGCCTTCAAGGTCTCCATTTTCCGTTAATAGCTTTGAATAAAGAACCTTTCCTTTATCATACAAGATTTCAATTCGAAGTTTTCCATCTGGGAAATATTCATAGTAATAACCTTCATATTGACCTTTTTCGTTGAAATTAAATTTTGCAGAAAGTTTACCGTTTTTGAAGTATTTTCTAAAAGTGCCAATAGGTACATCATTTTTATAGATCCCTTCTACCCTTAAATTACCATTAGGAAAAAACTCTTTTGATAATCCATCTTTTACCCCATATACCCAATTAGAAGTTAGTTGCAGTTGCCTATCATCATAATATTGATATAGAGTCCCATGTCTTTTTCCCTCTTCCAAAGGAACACGAAATAATAGGTTTCCATTGTCATGATAAGCTTTTTCTTCATTTTGGAACATATTGCAGTTAGCTAAGCTCAATATGACCAAGTAAATAAAACCATGTTTAACGTATTTAATTCGATCTATAACTAATTTTCTCATTGTTTTTATGAATGTGTAATTCTTGTCTTTTCAAAGAATGCCAAATTTAAAGACAAAAACTCGCAACCCAGAATCTTTCCAAAACAAAGGACAGGACTAGTAGCTTATATGTATATTGACCTCGTATAGAATATACACCAATAAATTACTAGCACATGCAACCTATAGCACCTTACCAACCAACACACAAAATCCGGATCGTTACCGCAGCGTCCTTGTTTGATGGACATGATGTTTCCATCAACCTTATGCGGAGGATAATGCAAGCCTCTGGCGCCGAAGTGATCCATTTGGGGCACAACCGCTCCGTGAAAGAAATTGTAGAATGCGCCATTCAGGAAGATGTCCAAGCCATTGCCATTACCTCGTACCAAGGGGGGCATTTGGAGTTTTTCAAATATGCTTACGACCTTCTTCAAGAGAATGATTGCGGGCATATCAAGCTTTTTGGAGGCGGAGGTGGAACTATCCATCCCCAAGAAATAGAGGAACTTCATCAATACGGTATCACCAAGATCTTTTCCCCAGATGACGGGAGGGAACTAGGCTTGCAAGGGATGATAAATGTAGTATTAGAGCAAAGTGATTTCCCTACAATCACAAGCTTCAATCAGGGAGCTTTTCCAACTAAAGAAAACAAAAAAGAGATAGCCAAACTCCTGACTGCCATTGAAAACGAGGTGGATGGAGCGGCGAGTTTACTAAGAGCATCCTTCAATGAAAAGGGCAAATCAACTGTGCCCGTCTTGGGTATTACGGGAACGGGCGGAGCGGGGAAATCGAGCCTGACCGATGAGCTTATCCGTCGCTTTTTGGTTGCCCATCCTAGCTTGTCGGTAGCGATCGTTTCCGTGGACCCTACCCGCAAAAAGTCGGGCGGGGCATTGCTGGGCGACCGCATCCGAATGAATGCCATCAACAATGAGCGGGTGTTTATGCGCTCGATGGCTACCCGCCAAGCAAATTTTTCCCTTTCCAAATATGTGAAAGAAGCCCTTGATGTTTTCAAGATTGCGGGCTACGATTTGGTGATTTTGGAATCTTCGGGCATTGGGCAGTCCGACTCGGAAATAACCGAGTTTGTGGACGTGAGCTTGTATGTGATGACTCCAGAATTTGGTGCGCCCTCACAGTTGGAGAAAATAGATATGCTCGATTTTGCCGACGTAGTAGCCATCAACAAGTTTGATAAGCAGGGGAGCTTAGATGCCCTCCGAGATGTGCGCAAGCAGTACCAACGCAACCGTCAATTGTGGGATCAGCCTACGGAGAAAATGCCCGTATTCGGCACGGTGGCTTCCCAGTTTTACGACGAAGGCACGGACAGGCTCTTTGCCCATTTGTCGGGTTTGCTAGGTTTAGAAAAGTTGGAAACTTCGTCGTTTGCCCAAGCAGAAAAGTTGAGCAAGTCTGTTATTATTCCTTCCGATAGGGTGCGCTACCTTTCCGAAATCAGCAAAACCGTGCGGGATTACAACAAGGACGTGGAAGAGAAAAGCAAAACGGCTTCTTCGCTTTATGCCCTACAAAAAACGGCTGCGGAATTTGAAAATGAAGCTTTGGTTAAAACAGCGATTGAGCAAAAGTTTGATGCTTTAAAATCGGGGCTAGCCCCGAAGGAATTGGAGGATTTGGAAAGCTGGAGTGCCTTCAAAGATGCGTATGAGAAGGGCGTATTTTCTTACCAAGTACGAGGGAAGGATATCAAGGTAGAAACAACGAGCAACTCTTTGGCAGGGCTGCCTATCCGAAAGGTGAGCTTGCCCAAATACAAGGATTGGGGCGATTTGCTAAAGTGGCAAAAGCAGGAAAATGTACCGGGTGTATTTCCCTACACCGCTGGCGTGTTTCCCTTCAAGCGGAAGGGTGAAGATCCTGCCCGCATGTTTGCAGGAGAAGGCGGCCCTGAGCGAACTAACAAGCGCTTCCATTACGTATCGGAAGGCTTGCCCGCTAAGCGACTCTCCACCGCCTTCGATTCGGTCACGCTCTATGGGAAAGATCCCGATTTGCGACCTGATATCTATGGGAAAATAGGCAACTCTGGTGTAAGCATCGCCAGCCTCGACGATGCCAAAAAGCTCTATTCGGGCTTCAATTTGGCTGACCCAAGTACCTCCGTTTCCATGACCATCAATGGCCCAGCCGCAGCTATTTGTGCCTACTTCATGAACGTGGCTATTGACCAGCAATGCGAGTTGTACATAAAAGAGAATAGCTTGGAAAAAGAGGTGAAGCAGAAGATGATTTCTATCTTTAGCAGGCGGAAAGCCGACCAGCCTATGTACCAAGCCGAGTTACCCGAAAACCACAACAAATTGGGCTTGATGTTGCTCGGGGTAACGGGCGATCAGGTTTTGCCTAAAGAGACTTATGAAAAAATAAAAGCCGATACCCTCCGAGCGGTGAGGGGAACGGTGCAAGCCGATATTTTGAAAGAAGACCAAGCGCAAAATACCTGCATTTTTTCCACAGGTTTTTCCCTTCGCCTCATGGGCGATATGCAGCAATATTTTATCCAACATAAAATCAAAAACTTTTACTCCGTCTCCATCTCTGGCTATCATATAGCCGAGGCGGGTGCGAACCCCATCACCCAGTTGGCATTTACCCTTGCCAATGGATTCACTTACGTGGAATATTACCTGAGCAGGGGCATGGATATAGATGATTTTGCACCCAATTTGTCCTTCTTCTTTTCCAATGGGATCGACCCTGAGTATGCGGTGATAGGAAGGGTTGCCCGAAGGATTTGGGCGAAAGCCATGAAGCTGCTCTACGGGGCAAGCGATCGTTCGCAAAAGCTCAAGTACCACATCCAAACTTCGGGAAGGTCGCTCCATGCACAGGAAATCGACTTTAATGATATCCGAACTACTTTGCAAGCGCTCTATGCCATTTACGACAATTGTAACTCCTTGCATACCAATGCTTACGACGAGGCTATCACTACGCCTACGGAAGAATCGGTACGCAGGGCGCTGGCTATCCAGCTCATCATAAACAAGGAACTAGGGCTTGCCAAAAACCAGAATCCTTTGCAAGGCTCATTTGTGATAGAAGAATTGACCGAACTGGTAGAAGAAGCCGTGATGGCGGAATTTGACAGGCTCACCGAAAGGGGAGGGGTGATAGGCGCAATGGAAGCCATGTACCAGCGCTCCCGCATCCAAGAAGAGTCCATGTATTATGAGCATTTGAAACACAACGGTGATTATCCCATCATCGGGGTGAATACCTTCTTGTCCTCCAAAGGCTCGCCGACCATCATTCCCCAAGAAGTGATCCGCTCTACGGAAGAGGAGAAAAACCGACAAGTACACAACTGCCAGCATTTGAAAACTATTTATAAAGAAGAGGCAAAAAGTCAATTAGCAAAATTACAAACCGCAGCCACTAGTGGAGGCAACGTATTTGAAGCTCTCATGGAAGCGATCAAGGTTTGTACTCTTGGGCAACTCACCGATGCCCTCTTCGCTGTAGGCGGGCAGTACAGGAGGAATATGTAGTTTGGTGTGGATGTGTTCTGATTTAGGTATTGTCCCGGTCTCTTTAAGCGACCGGGACAGTTAAAGGGTGTCAATTTTTACAGTAATCCTTCATATTCATTTACAGAGCCGTTATCTAAGCAGCATTCAATAATCTTTCTTCCTACTGGGTTGAGGTAGTCGAGTAAGTACTGATTAAGCTCCGATTTGAAGAAGTCGTGAAGTTGCTTAGCTCCTATATCGTAAGCTTCACCTCCAACTTCCTCTTGCAAGTCTACTCTCAAAAGCTCTTTTGGTATGTACTTGCCTTCTAAGCGCATGCTGTTCATATGGTAACCTAATAGGCTGCATCTTGCTTCGCTTATTTGTTCTTTAGAGAAGTTAGCGTTCCCTTTTCTGGCAAGGTACTCACGAGTGACCCACTGAGGCATAAAACCTGTCTTATAAGCCCCTATATGTTGGTTAGGAATAAGTATATGTTTAACCTCAGTAGTACGCTGGATTTGTTCTAATATTAAGTTGGCTTGGGTTACCCTTCTGCCTGCAGTAAATGGCCAGTAACTACCTACACCTTCACTAGTAAGGCCTTTACTGTCTGTAATACTTGGGTTAGCATGCCCGCGAGGAGCTACGAGTCTCCACAGCCAAGCTAAAGCAGGAGGTAAGATATGCATCATGCCCACAATGCCGTAGGTTGGGTGTTCTTTGGTGCAGGGAGGAGTCCGAATTCCCATGCTTCGGATATCTACATCCACCGATCCATTATACACTCCCGGAAACGAATCTCTTGGGACAATAACCCGTGGATTAGGACATGGTTTGCCAGGTTCGTCTTCTATATGATCCCAGATCAATGCCGTTCCACCAGGTACTGCATTGATATTTAAGAACAATAAGGGTGTTTTGGGTTGTGCAGTGATACGTTCCAATACAATATCAGTTCCGTATGTTTTCAAGTGATCCACACGTACAAACCAACCACTTTCGGCATCCTTCAAATGAAGCTTACCATTATTCTCTTTAGAATCGTCGTTATAGCACAAAGCCATATCGTCTGTCACCGCTTGCAACTCACATGTCCTTTGTAATTCCAACGTCGGACGATCGTTCCTCAAAATACTTTCTCCTAGCAAAAGGCTTCCGTCCACCTGCCTGTGGGGCTGTTGCAAGATTTCACTTTTGCCACCACCGCTGGCGCCTTCGTGCATGATGGTAACCACATTGTCGTAGGGGGTAACTACCCTGACTGTGGCGCAATGGGCAGTGATCCATCGCTCTAAGTTGCCTAAGTGAATCAGCATTCCATAGACTCCTTTTTTTGCACTTGGCCCCGGGTAAAGGTTGTAAGAAAACATCTCGTATTGGTTTTCCTGCCTTTCGTGTACCACTATTTGTTTTCCATCAAAATGGGTATGCCTGAAAGGTGGTGCTACATAGATAGCTACTTTAGGGTCAAAGCCTTCGGGCAGATTCTCGGCGTCTACAATACCTTGTAGCAAGGCTAGGCCTAAGCCAAAGAACCCGGCGTTTGCAGGAATGACCGCCACGCCGTCGTATCCAATGCCTGGTTGTCCAGCGTGGAAATAGAACATGGCCAGATCTTGTTTCTCTAGCCAGTCGAATGTTTCTTGTTTTAAGGATTCGAAACCGTAACCAAATCTACTTTCAAATCTTTCTTTGTCAGTAGGGTATTCATCGGCAATGACCATGCTATTAGGATCCCTTCTTCTTAGGTAGGTATCGGGGTAGTTGGCCGCTATTCCATTTTTAACCTTGACTACTTCGGCTTCCAAATAGTTCCGACCATCGGGTAAGTCATAGGCTACTTTTTGCACCTGGCTTTCGTCCCCAGGAATTGCAAGTTTTGCTAGTTCATCGACAGAGGAGGCAATGGTCATGCTTTTCGCATTTTCCATCAGGCTGTCAATTCGCTCTTTGATTTTGAGTGCTTTTTTTTCTTTCATGATCTGGTGCATCTTCATTTTTTAAATACCTAATGCAAATCAAAAGATCATTGTGGTGAACTGTAAGTCAATTTCTTAGGGTTTGGTTATGACTTTTGTCATAACCTTTATGGGACTGCAAAATGGGCTCGTTACCGATCCTGCTTACCTAAAAATTGCTGCTGGTATGATAGTGAACTGAAATAATTGTGATTTTTGTTATTAAAATTATTGATGAAGATGTAAGGAGGTGAAACTCGATCTTCAGGACTTGCGCCACATACAGTGTCATTCTGCACTTGATGCGGACGGCTAGTTGCAGAATCTCCTTCTTATACACCAGTAGGCATTGCGGAACTTCTCCTTTTTCGGAGTGGAACATATCGGAGTCGTTTCAGACGCCTTCGACGATAGGAAGGTCGATAAACGTCGGGGGCGGTGGAAAACGCCCCCGACGGAATGAGTTGTTTGAGGTGGAGAAAAGTGGAAGTAAGTTTAGCCATGCCTCAATAATATTTATATGTGGCGCAAGTCGCTATTTTATTCAACAAATAGGTAGGATGATTTTTTGACTTTATTCACCATCAAGAAGAGCACCCACCGAGTCTTGTACTTCCTTCAACTGTATCACCAGCTCGTCGTACCTATCGTAAGCATCTTTGCCGGGTAGTTGATCTGCTCTATTGATCATACTATTCAAATAGGATATTTGAGCAGTGAGTTTGGGTTGCATATAAATGCCCTTTGCTGTTTGCAGTTTAGTAAGCGTTTCTTTTAATACTTTTAATTTAGCTTCATCTTCGGTCTTCTTAATAGCTTTTTCCACGGAATTCTCAAGCTTTCTTGATGATTCCAGTAAGGACAAAACCTTTGCTTGTAGCTCAGCTTGTTTGGTTAAATCATCTAGGGTTACGCCCATATCTTTTATTCTTGGGTCGATTAAAAGCTCGAACTCCTGAGTACCACTCCATTCTCCAAGAGTGAGCGTTGCTGTATACTTTCCGGGTAGTACTATCGATCCATTTTTATATCGCCTGCTAGCTGCTTTATGCCATGGACCTGTACTCCTAAAATCCCACGCAAATCGATTCATGCCTTTTTTGGTCGATAGACTTTTACTTGTGATAAATCTTATATCTTCCGTAGCCATATCTCGAATCACCTTTGCTTTCTCTACTAGTTTAGTCGTATCGCTAACGATGTGATACACTACTTTTCCTTTTTCATCCTTTATTTCCAGTCGGATAGGTTGATCAGCTTTTTCTGATAGATAATAGTCAATCTTTACCGAGGGTCTTGGATAGGTTGGTGTTTCACTTCCCCATGAGCCGGCAGGCGAGCGGTAGCGAACTGTGTTTTTAGGTTTGAACAACATATGCTGTTCAACGCCCTCGGGCGTATACTGCCTAAGTGTAGAGATATTTTCCAATATCCAAAAGCCCCTTCCCATGGTACTTAGCACGATATCGTCTCTGTGAATCTTGAGATCGGTAATGGGTGTTAAGGGCAGGTTTTGTTGGAAAGGTTTCCACTGCTTTCCATCGTCGAAAGAGACGAACATACCATATTCAGTACCTGCAAACAATAGCCCCTCTTTTTCTGGGTCTTCTCGCATTACCCTAGTAGGAAAATCCGCTGGAATACCATTCTCTCCATTAGTCAGTAGCTCCCATGACTTACCATAGTTGGTCGTTTTATAAATATAGGGTTTGGGATCTCCCAACTGGTTTCTTAATACGCTTATGTATGCCTTTGCTGGGTTGTGTGGCGAAGGTTCTACCGCATCCACTCTTCCTCCTTTAGGAAGCCCTTTCGGGGTGACATTCGTCCATGTTTTTCCACCATCTTGCGTAACGTGAACCGGTCCATCGTTTGCGCCTACCCAAATGACACCTTGCTTAGCGGGTGATTCCCGAATGGCATAGATGGTACTGTAAAACTCCTCGCCTGTTATATCACGGGTGATAGGTGCTCCGGAGATCACTTGCTTATCGTCTTCAAAAGCGGTTAGGTCTGGTGAAATGGTCTCCCAAGTTTTGCCCTCGTCGGTGGTTTTGTGCAGAAACTGGCTGCAATGGTAAACTATGGAAGGATCGTGGGGTGATACATGAATAGGTGACACCCGTTGAAAGCGGTACTTGAGGTCTTTCGGGTTGTGCCCATACATATTGGAAGCGCCCACATAGTACTGCATTTCAGTCCCTGTTTCTTTATTGTATACTCCAAACCGACCTTTGCAATTCGCATAAACAATGTTGTGATTGCCCGGCTTAGGTACGGCAGGCCCTGTTTCGCATCCACCTGTATTAATGATATAGCCTGTTCCAGGTTGTTGTAGCCCGTAGGGAGCTTGTGTGGGAACTGCAATAGTACTGTAGTTGTCCTGCTGCCCACCATATACCCAATAAGGGTACTGATCGTCTACTTCTACCTGATAAATTTCGGCAGTAGGCTGGTTAAATTGGCTAGACCAAGACTTGCCACCGTTCAACGTGACATTGGCGCCACCATCATTGGCCTGAATGAAAATATCAGGATTGTCAGGGTTCATCCACATATCGTGGTTATCCCCATGCGGAGAGGAAACACGCTTCCAGTTCTTGCCTCCATCTTCAGATTTATAATAGCCTGTAGCCAAAGAATAGACGACATCGGGATTTTTAGGATTAACCCGTAAGTTGGTGTAATAAAACGGTCGGGTACGAATGCCGTTATGACTGGAAACTTGCTTGAAGGATTCTCCTTGATCAATAGATTTGTATAATCCTCCTTTATCATCTGGCGCTTCTACCAAGGCGTAGACCAATTTAGAATCAGCATTTGTTACCGCTAGGTCGATCTTACCAATCAGCTCATTGGGCAAGCCTTTCGTGATTTTATCCCAGCTCTTTCCTCCATCCACTGACTTATAAATTCCTCCTTCGGCAGGAGTGCCCCCACTGATGATTGACCAAGGCTTGCGCTCGGCTTTCCATGCGGTGGCAAATAACACTTCTGGGTTAGAAGGCAAGAATTCGATATCGTAAATCCCTGTTTGGTCAGAGATTGACAATACTTTCTCCCACGTTTTCCCTCCGTTAACCGTTTTATACACGCCACGCTCTGGGCTAGACTGGAACACCTTGCCAATGGCCGCTACATATACGATATTATGGTTGTCAGGGTGGATTCTCACCGCACCAATTTGCCCGACTTCAAATAATCCAATATAACTCCAGTTTTCCCCACCGTCAATCGACTTGTACATACCTCGCCCTTCAATCACATTGCTTCGCAAGCCGTCGCTGCCTGTGCCTACATAAACAATATTAGGGTCGTTTTGCGCTACTTCAATGGCACCAATGGAAGGGGTGGAAAAGAAGCCGTCTGAAACGTTCTTCCAAGTAATACCATAATCATCGGTTTTCCAGACACCTCCGCCGGTAGCCCCCAAGTAGAAGGTGGAAGGAGCTGTTTTTACACCCGCAACGGCAGTTACTCTCCCTCCACGGTAAGGCCCCAAGTCTCGGTATTTTAATACACCAAAATCTTGGGCAATAGCGGAAGTAATAAGTAGAAATGAAAATAAAAGGATTAAAATACGTGACATAAAATTTGTGTGGTTTGATTCAATAATGGTTGTTGTAGCCTTAAAGTAAGGGGTTTCTATTTGAAAATGGAAAGATTTTGTGTGGGGCGGTGCGGTTTTGAGGAAAATAGGGGGGAGGTAGGCTAGACTGTACTATAATAGAAGAGTAGTTTTTTGCTTTCACTTGTAGCCTTGTTTGAGCCGAGCGGACGCTCGGCCCAGAGGGGTTATCAATTTTAAAATTCTATTCAATCAATAAACGCTTCATCTGAACATCGGTTGCGAAATGTTTGCCAACGATTAGCTAAGCACAGTCGGCTTAGCCTTTCAAATATCTCAAAAGTACCTGGTCCAGATGCCCTTTGCAAGTAACTACGTAAGCCGATTGGGCTTAGCGCCTGTTATAAAACTCATTTAGTGAAACAGTTTAAGAAGATTTAAGCCGAAGTTAGCCATTGGGATACTTTTACTTATGTTAGTGATTGTTTGTTTTCTACTCCTGGATTTCAAGAACTTCTCAATTGAGTCAATTACCTGTTTTTTGTCAATGGAAGCACGGTGTGTGACAATCTCAGTACTTAATCGACTCCACTCGTCGTAGTAAGGTTGATCATCCCCTTTTTTTGTTCGATGAATATCAAGTGCTCTTACAGCTTGATATAGATCTGGATAGTTCTTTTCTATGTTA
Source organism: Flammeovirgaceae bacterium SG7u.111 (assembly GCA_034044135.1). NCBI lineage: Bacteria > Pseudomonadati > Bacteroidota > Cytophagia > Cytophagales > Flammeovirgaceae > Flammeovirgaceae bacterium SG7u.111. The sequence goes on from CP139021.1 coordinate 2,485,578, forward strand.
GCAATAATATGTCTCAATTCTTGAACAATACTCTCAGCGCTCAAGGAAGAGACATTCCATATCAAAAAGTTATCGGGTTCATGAAGGCTTGGAAAAAATGCTATACATGGTAGTTGTGACGTTGAAATCCCACAGAAACGAGCGAATTGAATGACCCCTTTGGCTTGCTTTTCCTTAAAATCATCTACTTCCTCACTGTAGTTTTTTTGAGACTTCTTATCAGAGGCTTTATAGATGCCAGTTTCAAATAACCGACTCATCTGATTTCCAAATAATTCACCGCTTTTGTAGTCAGATTTATCCACTTCTATTTTTGAACTCAGTAAAGTAATATACTCTGAAGTCAGCTCATCAATTTCCGGAAAGTAAGAGTAGATTTTGGGGATAACCTCTGAATCAGAAGGTGTAGCTAGTATTACTGCATAAAGGATTGTAAGTTCATCCGAAACACCCATTGAGTTCAAAAATGCTTCTTGAAAACTTACAAATTCCGGGAGAGGTTGAATATAGTGCATTAGCGAGTGTTTTATAACATTTGTATAAAAGGACAATTCCTTTTATTTTCATTATACATATACCGCAAGTTAACTTACAAATCCAAGTTGTCCAAGGGGCTAACAATGTTTTCGAGTGCTTTTTTGCTGATATGTGTATATATTTCGGTAGTCTTTGGAGAGCCATGCCCTAATAGGGCCTGTATATACCTAAGATCTGTCCCCCGTTCCAGCAAATGGGTGGCAAAGCTGTGCCTGAGCATGTGTGTGGGGGGGGGGGGCATTTTTTGGGCTATCCCTGCTTTACAGTGAGTTCTAGAATTAAAAAATATCCCGTAGGGATTACATAATTGTAGAAACAGATAAATAAAATAGAAACAACCCCGTGAGGGGTTACATAAAGTGTTCAAATTATACCACAAGGCCTACTCAAAAAATTCAAAAAGATACCTGTCATCAAACTTAACCTCAAACTTTTTCAAGAAGCTAATGTATTCTTGCTTGAAACTAAATTTCTTGTGGTGCTCTTCTTGGTTTTGAATATATTGGTACACCTTGTCTAAATCTGATTTGCTGTAAGAAAATGCCCCATACCCTTCTTGCCAAGCAAATTTTCCCACAAACCATTTTTGTTCATTTATAAATAAAGAAGAACTTCTTTTGAGGTCTCTCACGGTGTCAGAAATAGCATGTGTTGGGTTCAGCCCTAGCAAAATATGGACATGGTCGGGCATTCCGTTGATGAGGATGCATTTGTGTCTCTTGTTGTTCAAATGTGCTGCCATATAGGGATAAAGCGTATCACGATGGGGTTTATGCAATAGCCCATTTCTATTTTTTACGGCAAAGATGAGCTGGATAATGAGTTGGGAAAATGTTCCTGCTGCCATAGGTTCTCTTTTTTTCCAATTTACAGAGAAGATTGTTCGTTTCCAACATCTTATGCAAAACCATACGGCGTTGTTTGTTTTTTGAAATGATGTGCTACAATTGTGTAACCCCTTACGGGGTAACTGGCAAAAATGACATCATCTCAAAAAACCGATGGCCTTGCTCCAAGCGAGGCCATCGATGAAATAAAGCTGCTAACCCTTCCCTTCTCAGCAACCTTCGCCTTATTACACACAAGCTCTTCTAGTCTGAGTATCTGCTCAGACTAGACAGTACACTTATAGTAAGGCGCACTATAGGTTTATAACTCTTGATCGTCTACTCAATTGGTGATAGTTTTTATCCGAATATTTCAACATTTACTGTTACTGAAGCATCTTCTGAATATCTAATTGTTACTTGACTATAATTTTTTGCAGAATCATTTGATAATTCAAAATGAAAAGGCTTAGGAGTTCCTTTCATTGGTCCGTTACCCGATTTAATAATCAATTCTAAAACTAAAATTGAAGAGTTAATTCCTTGCGGTGTAACAACTGAAATCTCAACGATGTCATCAGTCCTGTAAGTCATAATCGAACCATGCACATAGAGAGTAGCTGGTTTTTCTTTAAGATTTAATATGGCATTCGCAGTTATATTTCTCATCTTTCTATTTTTCAAGTGTTTATTTTAATTCAATTTTTATTTGTCCATTACCTCTTACAGACCCTAAATTGATGATCGAAGGTCTGTCCAACTGCACTTCGGGTGTATCAATATCGAACCTTAATTGTGCAGGTAAAATTGCTCTACAAGGATCGTTCTCACTTAAGTCAACTAAATTAAAATTGTATTGAGGCGGAAAGCTCTCAAGTGATAATCCATCCCATTCTAATGAGAAAAGGTGGGAGAAACATCCTCCACCGTAATTTATATCTACAACTAGCTGTTTTGATGGCTCATCGAAGCTTGCCCCTTTTATAATTAAGAAATTTGATTGCTCAGCCGTAAAGCTTTCAACCTTTTTTACTTTTAGTTGAATAGTTTCATAATCAGCCTGGTCAGGTTCTAATGTTGGTTGTGTTATTCTTACACCGTTTGCTTCTGCATTTCCAGTCCAAGGGGCATCTATTACGAACGGCATCATCATATCTGCACCGAAAACTGAGATAGGAATAACTTCAAGGGTATAGCCCCAAATACCGTCTTCAGGCTCTTTGATATAAATATGCTCGTTTAACCTTACTTCCAAATTAGTTCTTGAAAGTTGGCCTGTTATTACCACTCTTCCATCGGTAGTAATATCAATATGCTGAATATAAGCTCTCATGTTAAATTATTTTAAGTTAAAAAGGTTTCTGTTTATCAAATTACCGCCAACACTATTTTAACAAGATAATTCCTGCTCCACAGTAGCTATTATTTCCCATTAATGATGACTGCATTTAGCCTACTAAATTTTAAAGGACTAACAATGTTTTCAAACCTATTTTATTGACAATGTACGGCTCTTAAATTCCCATTCATTGTAAAAATCGGACAATAACCAACAGCCGTAAAAAAACTAACTAAGTAGTTAAGCTATTTCAATAGTTTTAGGTGTAAATAAAATGACCTATCAATTCTTTATTTTCTCGACATCTTTCGCCTTATTACCCGCAAGCTGTTTAGGCTCGGGAGTGAGGGTGTAGATGGCTTTGAATTCTTTGAACCATTCGTAGAACTCTTTTTCGAGCGCCACCCGGTTGCTGGTGGCTCGGACAGGTTCTTTGTTTTTTTGAAATGGTGCTTTCTACAATTGTGTAACCTCTTACGGGGCTAATCTTGTAGGGGTTTTGAAAAAAAGAATCCTGTTAGGGATTCCACAATTGTAGATAGAGGGAATTTGTTTAAAAACAACCCTGTCAAGGGTTGCACAAATCATTTTTGCTCCATTTTTTGCAACACCTACGGCGTTGTGCCACATCCAAGCTTCCAATTGCTACAATTTTGAAACCCATACTGGGTTTGCTTTCAATGATTTGAAAACCCCTACAAAATTAGCTTCGGGGTAGGGAGTTAAAGTAATACCTTCAAAAAAACCGATGGCCTCGCTCCAAGCGAGGCCATCGATGAAAGTTAGAGCAAGCATTGAAGAAAATACCCTGAAACAAGTTCAGGGTGGCTCGATTGGGGAGTATAACAAAAAAAGGACTGCTCAACGCAGCCCTTATTGGTATTGTAATCCACATCAATTGGCTAGGTGGTAGCAACTGGCTTTACTTTGCTATAGGCGCGGATGATTCGCTTGGCTTTGGAGTGCCACTTTTCTAGTTCATTTGCTTTGCGCATGAGGGTTTCCTTAGCTTCTTTTCGTTCCTCTTCGGCAAGGGTCTGGATGCGCTTGAGGTCGAGCATATCGGCATGGAGTTTTAGCCCTGCTTCCAAATGTGCTTTGCTAATGCCTCTTGTACCCATTTCTTTTAGGTAGTTGGCATTGCTTAATATACCTTCGTAAAGTACCTTGACCTGTATTTTCATTTCGTCGAAGACAGTATCTCTTATCCCATTGAGGTCGAGCGTACTATAAGCTTCCCTATTGTCTTCAAAATGCACATAGGCTATTTCTTTTATAGGTGCATAATGTTCCTTTAATTGCTCCATGGCAAAGTTAAAGGCATCGGTGGCACTATAGCGCCTGCCTTTGGCTACTGTGCTGATTTGCCTTAGCTCCACTACTTCTTTGTGGAGTTTGGCTACTCTTTCAATTTCCTTTTTAGGATAACCTGCCGAAGCTGCTAGCTCCAAATCGCTTGGCTTAGCCAACATAAGGTCGATGTATTTTCCAATACTATCGACTTTCTTTTTGTCGTAATAGTCCATTTTTTTAAATGTTAAGTCTTGAAATTAATTTGAAACATAACGCAGTATCCTCATCTTTATGAAGTGAAAAATATTCGCATAAAGCAGGTGTGTAATAATGTAAATGTGATTTATTGTTTTGTTTGAAAAGTTATAAGTAGCTTATAGAGAGTATATTGTTGTTTTTTTTATCCTGAAATAGCTTTTATTTATTTTCCCGTGGCGTATTATGTTAGAATAGTACTATCTATTCTTGTTTTCTTAAAAGTAAGATATGTTATAGTATCGATAATATACTGTTTTCCTATTATCTTTATTATTGATAATGAGTCTGTTACTTACAAGGGATACTAAGAATGCCTCAAAAAGGGCATTTATTTAACATAATGTGGTATTTGGGGTTTTTCAATTCAGAAGATTATTTGGCGAATTTTCAACTTGGTAGTTTATTAAATTAGAAAATAGCGTAGAGGTTTAGCAAAAAACACCAGAATAGTAACCTTTTTAGTTCAAGTGGATACCTGAAGTGTTAAAATGCGTACCTGTACCCTTTAACTGGACACCTGAAGCGTTAAAGTACCTGTCTAATATGTTCAAGTAGGCACCTAACGTGTTTAAGTGAACACCCAAACCCTTTAAGTAGGTATCGGCAGTGTTCAAGTGCGCATTTGAAGTCATTGAGTAACTACCATAAGTGGTAGAATGTGTACCAAAAGGCAAGGAAATAAATACCATCCAAGAAGGATATTTGGGAATGTTGCCTGTGAACCACAGGCAACGGATACTTTTGTCGTGTATTAAGGAAGTATGGATGACTTTTATCCTTTGAAAAACCGTCAGTATCTTCTACCTTTCGCCGCAAAAAGAAGATCATTGGGCACACAAGAACAAACAACACAAACTAGGCAGAAAAATGGGGAATATTTCCAATTACTCACGTCCTTCTTAAAGGTAGGGTTCTTTATGTTTGGCGGGGGCTATGCCATGCTGCCCTTGCTGGAAAAGGAACTGATAGACTACCGAAAATGGATCACGGAAGATGAGCTGCTAGAGATTATCTCCCTTTCCCAGATGACGCCGGGGACTATTGCCATCAATGCGGCTACACACATTGGGAATACGCGGGCAGGGGTGCTAGGCGGTGTCCTTGCTTCCTTTGGTATTATCTTCCCTTCACTGCTTATCATCACGCTGATTTATTACTTTGCAGGGGCGCACTTTGAAAACCTTTGGGTTCAAAAAGCTTTTTTGGGCATTCGAGCCTGTTTGGTAGCCATGATCGCTAATTCGGTCTACAAAATGTTTAAAACGGGGGTGAAAGGAGCAATTCCTTTTTTAGTTTTCCTACTTGCCGTACTCTGCCTGTTTTTACACATTCATCCTATACTAATTATTTTAGCGGGTGCAGTTATTGGTCTGGTTGTTTGGGGATTAGTTCCTTATATGAAAGCAAAGGGGAGGGCAGGGCTATGAAAGACTTATTTGAATTAGTAAAGGTGTTTTTCAAGATTGGGCTATTCAGCTTTGGAGGAGGCTTGGCGATGGTGCCGCTATTCATTGTGGAGTTTGAGGCACAAGGCTGGATGACCAGCGATGAGTTTTTCGATGTGCTCTCCTTGGCTCAAATGACCCCCGGAGCTATTGCCATGAATTCTGCCACCTTTGTGGGCAACAGCGTGGCGGGAGTGTTGGGAGGAATAACCGCTACTTCGGCATTGGCTGCTCCTTCGGTTATCATCATGCTTCTGCTATCGAAATTCTTGCAGCGGGTGAAAAATAATAAGTTTAAAGAAGCCCTTTTTAAGGGCTTGAAGCCTGTAACCGTTGCCCTTATTTTGTTTGCAGGTTGGCAAATAGCCAATACGACCTACTTTGAAGGGGGAGACTATAGCCTTGTTAACTGGAAAGCGATTGGCTTGAGTATTGCCGTTGGCGGTGCATTGTTGTATTTCAAAAAGGTTAATCCCATCTTTCTTATCCTTGCTTCGGGGGTAATTGGGGTGATTTTGTTTTAGCATAGATTTGTTTCTAAAGGTGCATGAAATTACTCTGGTCTTGTAGATAAATTGGCAGTGGACGGACTAAGAGTTTCCTGTACCTGGGCCCTAAACTCATCATCCGACAAGATTTTCAATTCAAACTCGTTCATGCTCATCTGTAAGCGTTGGCTTTCCAAAGGGTTTAGGTCATTGAAGAAGTAAGCCATTTCCACTTTATTCCCTTGTTTGTCGGTAGCGTAGAGGGCTTTGGTAAGCACAAAAGCAGTAGATCCTCCTTTCATGCCCGAATGTTCTAGCCATGATCTGTTTTGTGGGTTTTCCAATATCCATTCCATCACTTCGTCGAGGTATTGCTGGGCTTCGGGACTGAAATAGCTTCTTGAGTTTATTTTTTCCATGATGCTTACATAGTCGGAGGTAGTGGAAGCTGGCAGATTATCGGACCATACTCTTTGTACCGCTAAGCCCATCTGCCCAATTTCTTTTTTGTAGGAGGTATCGCTTGCCAGTTTTTGGTGGATCTGCTCGGTCGTTTGGATGTATTCTGCCAAGGAAAGGTCTTTCAGTGCTTGGACTAGTTCTTCCCCTTTTAGCTCTGGAAACTTCTCTTTCCCCACAAAAAGAGCCGACACAATGTAGTACATCTGGGAGTGTTGCTTTAGCCCTAGGCTATCAATTTGGCTGTTTATGTTTTCTAACCCAAGTTTTTGGCAAAGCCATTCGGTATTGGCATTGGAGCTGAACTTGATCATCCCTTTGGCAACGTCTCTTATTGGAATTTTACCATCCACAATTTTGCTTTCGACCGATGTCAACCATCCCGGATGTGCGCCCCCGTCGGTATTGGGAGCATAATACATATCTAACTCACTTGTTTCTATAAGTTCGTTGGGATTGATAGTTCCGTTGGCAGCTTGCTCTGCATATTCTATGGCAATTATGATCTTTACGGTGCTTGCCAGGGGCATGACCGTATTTGGGTTTAATTCTGCTAGTGTAGTGTCGTTTCTGACAAGTTTGATTGCTGCCTTTTCAGGGTTTTCTTTGATGAAGTTGAGTACGGTTTCTTTGTTTGGGTTGAAGTAATATACTCCATACCCAAAGAGCAGCACAACAATACCAATCATGATTCCGAGGATGATCAAGACTTTTTTAAGCATAGAGTTTTAGTTAAATTATACAATAGTATGGTAGGCTACCTTCTATAAGGCATCCGTCAGTTGTGAGATAAGGGCGTGGTTGTAAACTTGTGAGATTATAATGACAGTCAACGGGCTTTTTGTTACCTAGGTTGTGATTTTTATTAACTTATTCCCATTTTGTTATTGGCTAGAGTAATTGATCTTGGGGTTTATGCCTCTTATTGTATATTTAGCCCAAAGAAATACTCTTAGTAGAAATAGAGAACCGCATTGTAAAAATGAAAGTGATCAGATTAGTACCCGTCCTCCTTTTTTTAACCTTAGCTATGATTGCATGTGATAAAAAAGAGGCCGACATGCCTGAGTTATTGGACAAAGCGGCAAAGGAAAAGTTTTTTGTGCCTGATAATGTGTATGCTGGATCGGTAAGGGCCGCCCATTTTCATGCTTTGGCTGAAGCTGCTACTGGTACTCAAAAAGATCGCTACCTACTAAGGGAGGCTGAATCCATGCTTTATGCAGGGAAAAACCAAGAGTCGATTGCGTTACTAGAAAGGCTTTGGGCAAACAGGAACAAAGGCAGTATGGGGAGCGGATTGGAGTTTAGGGAAATAGAAGAAGTTAGGTCTTTACTGGCACTTGCTTATTTGCGCTTAGGTGAGCAAGAAAATTGTATCCATCACCACGATGCCTCTGCCTCATGTATCATTCCAATAGCACCTGAGGGTTTTCACCATGCAAAGGAAGGGTCTAGCAAGGCAGTTGTTTTTTTAGAAGAATTTTTGAGCCATAATACGCATGATCTTAAAGCTAGGTGGCTGTTGAATATTGCCTATATGACTTTGGGGGAATATCCTGAAGGTGTTCCAGAAAAATGGGCTATTCCCGACAGTGCTTTTCAATCAGACTATCCCTTAAAGAAGTTTGAAGATATTGCTCCTAAACTTGGGTTGAACGTGAACGAGCTTTCTGGTGGTGGAATAGTGGATGATTTTAATAATGATAATCTTTTAGATGTATTTGTTTCCAGTTGGTTTCCCTCGCATCATCTGCGGTACTTTACAAATAACGGTGATGGTAGTTTTACGGAACAGTCGGAAACAGCAGCCTTGATGGAGACTGGTGGAGGGTTGAACATGGTGCAGGCGGATTATAACAACGACGGTTTTTTGGATGTGTTTGTATTGAGAGGGGCTTGGATGGAAAACTTGGGCGAACACCCTAATTCATTACTGAGGAACAATGGGGACAATACGTTTACCGATGTGACCATAGAGGCAGGCTTGTTGTCTTTTCACCCAACACAAGCGGCAGTTTGGACAGATTTTAACAACGATGGCTGGGTAGACCTATTCATAGGAAATGAGTCAGACACCAACAACACACATCCTTGTGAATTTTACATCAATAATGGCGATGGTACTTTTTCGGAGAAAACAAGTGAAGCTGGTCTTTTAATCAGTACTGCCCAGGGCCCTTTTTTTGTAAAAGGAGCTACCTCGCTCGACTATGACAAAGATGGTTGGATGGATTTGTATGTGTCTACACTGCAACAGGAAAATCTTTTTTTTAAGAATAGGGGTGTGGATGAAAAGGGGAATGTGGTTTTTGAGGAAGTTGGGAATAATGTAGGTTTAGGCGAGAAACTTTCTAGCTTTCCTATTTGGTCTTTTGATTATAACAATGATGGCTGGGAAGATATTTTTGTGGCTGGGTATAGACGGAGTTATGGTTCTATTATTCCTGATGTTGCCAGTGAATATTTAGGGTTGCCTTTCAGAGCCGAGACCATGCGACTTTATCAAAATAATAGAGGGACATTCACGGATGTATCGAAGGAAGTAGGTTTGGATAAAATAGGCTATGCCATGGGGGCAAACTTTGGCGACCTTGACAACGATGGCTATCCAGATATTTACCTAAGTACGGGGGAAGTGAGTTTTGAATCTATCATTCCCAATCGGGTCTTTCGGAACGCAGCTGGGGAAGTTTTCCAAGATGTGACTACGGCAGGTGGTTTTGGGAATATCCAGAAAGGGCATGGGGTTTCTTTTTCCGATATTGACAATGATGGAGACCAAGATATTCATGTGGTGATGGGAGGTGCTTTTGAAGGGGACAATTTCTTTAATTCGCTCTTTGAAAATCCTTATGAGGAAGAAAACAACTGGGTAAACCTTCGCTTGGTAGGTACGAAGTCTAACCGTTCGGCTATTGGAAGCCGCATAGTGGTTAGAGTACTGGAAGAAGGGCAGGAACGGGCGTTTTACCACACCGTCTGCTCGGGTGGGAGCTTTGGTAGCTCTACCTTGAGGGCGGAAATTGGTTTGGGAAATACGTCGGAGATTACCCAAGTGGAGGTAGTTTGGGCTGGCTCCGATACTCACCAAGTGTTTGAGGGCGTTCAGTTGAACCGCTTTTATACGATTACAGAAGGCAAACCGCAAGCAGAAAAGCTCAGCTTGCATGCCTTAGGATTATAGGTTGGTACATTTCTAAAATGTCAGTTTAAATTCCGTTTTTACATTTGGAACAGATTGGACCGTGAGCGAGCCTTTGTGCAATTGCATTATTTGCCTAGAAAGGCTGAGACCGATACCAGATCCTTCTTTTTTTGTGGTATAGAATGGTATAAATATTTGTTCGAGTGCTTCGGGGATGATGCCGGGTCCGTTGTCTATTACTTTGATGGAGGCATGGTTGTTTTCATCCAAGTCACACCTTAATTCGACATAAGCACCTTCGTTTCCTTGCACTGCTTGTGTTGCATTTTTCAATAGGTTAATAAGCACCATTTCAATGAGTTCGGTATCCATAGTGATCTTCATTGAGTTGCTGACCAAATTGTACTTTAGCTCAACATCTTTGCTTTGAATGTCATTTTGTAGTAGTTGTACAATACTGTCTAGCAGCTGTTTAACCGAGGCGTGTTTGAACTTGGGTTTGGGGATGTGGGTGAATTCTTTGTAGGCATTTACAAACCGGATGAGTGCATTGCTGCGTCGGCCAATGGTGCTGAGTGCTTCTTCTACATCTTCAATCACTTCTGTACTTATATTGACTGATTCCATTTCTTCATAGTCTTCGGGGAGCTCGTCGTCGAATATTTCGTGCATGGTAGCAATCAATGAAGAGATAGGGGTGATCGAGTTCATTATTTCGTGCCTCAATACACTGGTAAGGTTTTGCCAAGCCTCTAGTTCTCGCTGCTGAAGTTCTATTTGGATATTTTGTAAGGAAATTAGCTTAAATGTTTTTCCTTTTAACCTGACTTCGGTAGCGTTTATGGAAAGCTGCTGCTCAACAGATCGGTAAAGCGAGGTGTTTCCTGGCTTTAGTTGTCTGATCACCTCGGTAAGTTCTTCGTTTATATCTTCGAGGTCTTTGATATTTACGATGTTTGTGATATGTAGCAAACGGCAGGCTGCCGAGTTGAGCAATTCGACGTGCCCTTCGGTATCGAAGGAGAGTAGCCCTATTCCAACATGTTGCACCACGGTATTGAGGTATTGTAAGTGTTCTTCTTTCTCCGAACGGGCTTTCCTGAAAGCTTCCAATACTTCGTTGAAGGAATCATTTAGCTCTTTGAAGCTGTTCCCTAGCTTGTTGTCAGCGCTGAATCCTGAGGCGAAATCGGAATACTTTATGTATTCTAAAAAGCGAGTAAGCTTTCTGTTTGTGTTTTCAACATAGTGGTAAATATTGCTTACCAAATAAATCGCTCCCACGCCTACAATGATGGCAGTGAGCTCATTTTCTTGAATAAACCATAGGTACATGGAGATGACTGCTGTAATAGCCAACAGCAACACTCTCAAGAAAATGCCTAGTCTGAAGTTTTTAAAGTTCATATTTTTCCAACCTTCGGTACAGAGAAGATCGCGTTAGTCCTAGCTCGCTTGCTGCTTTGCTGATGTTCCCATTGTGTTTTTGTAATACTTTTCTGATCAATATCTTCTCGACTTTTTCCAAGTCGTAGTTTTCAAGTGAAAGCTCATCTGCTGATCCTGCTTGTGTTTTTTGAACATTTCCACCACTAAAGAAGAACTGTTCTGATTCTAATATCGCTCCTTGGCTCATGATCACCGCTCGCTCCATGGCATGTTGCAGCTCACGGATATTACCAGGCCAGTGGTACTTTTGCATGCGCTTTAGCAGTGCAGGACTGAGCGAACGAACAGGTTTATTGTATTTCTTTACGTAGTACTTAAGAAAATGCTCAGCCAATAGTGGGACGTCCTCCGTTCTGTCTCTCAACGGTGGTAAATTTATTTCAATGGTATTGATTCTGTAAAGTAAATCTTGGCGGAATGTTTTGTCCTTTACCATATCATAAAGTGCCATGTTGGTGGCACAAATCAGACGGACATCGATGGGGCGAGGCTTGTTTGCCCCAACCCGAGTCACGGTTCTGCTTTGCAGCACTGTCAACAGTTTTGCCTGGAGTGGGAGGGAGAGGTTACCGATTTCATCTAAGAATATGGTGCCTTTTGACGCTGTTTCAAATCTACCTGGTCGGTCTTCCCTTGCATCGGTGAATGCACCCTTCATATGGCCAAAAAGCTCACTTTCAAACAACGTTTCGGTTACAGCTCCCAAATCAACGCTCATGAATGTTTCATTTGCCCGTTCAGATCTTCTGTGAATAGCTCTTGCTACTAATTCTTTTCCAGTTCCATTCTCACCTAAAATCAAGATGTTAGCATCTGTTTTGGCTACCATTTCAATAGTCTCAAACATTTTGAGCATGGCTGAGCTTTGCCCTATGATGTCCTCAAAACCATGATTAAGGTCAGCATTTAATTGCTTTTCACGCTGTTTTAAAGTATCTACTTCCATTCGGCTCTGCCTCAAACGGAGGGCAGCCATCATGGTTGCCAGTAACTTGTCGTTGTCCCAAGGCTTCATCACGAAATCCGTGGCACCTTCTTTTATGGCTCTTACGGCCATTTCTACACCTCCATAGGCAGTGATCAGTACTATCACGGCTGATGGATCAATTTCTAAAATCTTGTCCATCCAGAAAAAGCCTTCGTGTCCACTTGCTACATCTTTGGTAAAGTTCATGTCCAGCAAGATCACATCATAGCTTTCGTTTTGAAGTAAGTCAGGAATGTTTTCAGGATTTTTTTCTACATCTACCTGTAATATATGTCTCTTCAAAAAAAGCTTTGCAGCTCTCAGGATATCTTCATTATCATCCACTATCAGGATTTTTCCCGATTTATTTACTTTCTTTCCCATGCATCACAAGTTTTGCGTTAGCGGCTACTGGTTAATTCAGGTTACTAGTTCTAGAGCTGTGAATTTAATGATTAAAACTATTAGGAGGGTAGCTTTTTGTACGATAGGCTGATTTTTAGGATAAGTACGGCCAGAGTTGATGTGCTGCAGTGTGTTTGCGGTCAGAATAGTAATTGAAGGACAACTGTTATCTGTTGTTTTGATGGTAGGAGAAAGAAAAAAAGGGAGGCATAGAATGCCTCCCTTTTCCGATTAGGTTATATATTAGTTAAATAAAGGTTATGTTATTTAACTATGACTTTCTTGCTATATGTCTTTTTACCATCTCTAAGTACTATATTGTATAGTCCTGAAGGTAATGAATATGGTAAATTCAGAGATTTCGATAGGTTTCCAGATTCTCCTAGACTTATAATTTCTTTAAAGTGACTTTTCCCCATCATGTCAACTACGGTCAGTAACACTTTAGCATTTGGTGTAAAACCTGTTGCATACAAACTGACTTGATAGTTTGGAATCGGGTTAGGGTAAGCAATAAACTCAACACTCTCACCTAACGGGTTTTCAACGTTATCACCTTTTTCTTCTTCTATTTCGTATTCTAACGAAAGTACATTTGAATAATCAAATTTCCCATCATTGTCTACTTGTTTAAGTCTGAAATAATTGGTGCCATTTACAGGGTTTTCCATGGTGAAGCGATACCTGTTGATTTCACTTATTCCTCCGAGAGCATCCACATCGCCTACTTCTGCAAATGACCTGCCGTCGGTTGAGTGTTCAATTACAAAATGGCTGTTATTAAACTCTTGTGTAGTTTCCCATTTGAGAAGAGCTGTTTTTCTATTTTTAACTGCTTCAAAGCTTAAGAATTCTACAGGTAAGATTACAAGGTCAGAAGCTCCTAAGGTGAAGTATTGGGTACTGAAACTTACCGCAGAATTTGATTTTATTGTTCCGCTTGAATTACTCCCAATAGGGCTTGTTCCTATTACATCCCAGTGTTTGTTGCTGGCATCTTCATCCCTATCCCATTGCATAAGTAAAAGCTTGTCATACTCACTTACACCAGTATTAGTATTCCATCCTATTTCAACAGAAGTAGTACCAGTAGGGTTGATATCATGCTTGAGCTTCCAATATTCACCCTGACTAACTTCAACAGCTACAGATCCAGGATCAGGATCGTTGTTCTCTATAGAAGCTTCTTCATCAGATGGGTTGATGTTAATATATTGAGCTACCCATTCGTCTGCTGTTGCCGAGTAAATACTCATTGGGTTGTAGTTGTTTGCATCACCTATAGGATATTCGAAATCTTGCCCATTAAAGACTTCCTTGGAAAATTGCCCATCGACAAAAGATGAACTACTGCCTCCATTAGCAACTGAAGACCCATTTAAGAATACTCTAAATGTAGATGCCCTCACAATCCCGTTGGTCAAAGAAAGTGTCCCTAGATCGTTGATGTCAATATCAAAGCCTAAGTTTACATCTCCAGCTGCTTTATTGATTTCGAGATTTGCAAACGAGTTTGTTCCTGTAAATCCTGAGGTGGCGCCAGTAATACTTTGATCTGTGGTGCCATCTAGAACAAATGTTCCATCACCGCTATCAAGTGTACCAGCATTGTAGATAATATCACCTTTAACGGTAATTTTCTTGTCACTTAGATCCGTCAAGTCAGGACCATTAAGTGTTAGATCATTACATATTATAATATCTTGGCTAGGTAATGTTCTTTGACCACCTTCGGATAAAGTGAGGTTATAAAGAATTGGAATCCCACCTAGGATACTGTAATCACCCGTTCCCGCATATTCTAATGTGCTCTCATTATCACAGCTAAAGAAATCAGTGGTATAAGCTGCTGGCATTACCACATTATTTGTATTGCTTTTAAGCCTTAGCGTACCATTTCCGGTTAGAATTCCCAACCTATGTCCTTGGGTTGCATCAATTTCGAGTACTGCACCAGCTTTAATTTCTGTTTTATAAAGCTTTACATCGTCAATGTCAAACGTAAGGGTATGCCCGCTTTCAACTACAAGTATAGCTCCTTGGGGCGCTCCACCACCAGGTACTGGGTTGTCATAAACATCGTCTTCAACGACACCGATTTTTGTGGTTGTATAAATAGTTACGGCATCAGGAATAGCATCATCAATTCCTGCGAAATAATCTCCTGATATTCCAGCCTCTCCAATACTTGAAAACTCGAAAGTGATGACGTTATTCACTTCATCTATAGAAGCAGGGGCAAACTTTTCGATAGAAGTATTTACATCTAATATTCTTGCGGCATAATAATCATCTTCATCGTAGCTAGGATCGTTAGTCAATACACTGGTTTGGTCATAGTATAGTTCCATGTCCGCAGTAAAGCCAGTGAGGTTGTCTGCGCCAACCAGCCAGTGGTATTGCAATACATTTTCAATATCTTGAGGAGCAGTGTTGTCAACTCCGTCACTTATTATTACAGGATGATATTCGTTTGCAGGTCTAACTGTCAAGCTGCCGGCTGTACTTCCTGAAGAATTTCCCCCTACAGAGAAATTAAAAAGAGCGGGAGTGTATTTTTGTTCACCTACTGGGAATACAAAATCAGCCGCATTGTAATTAGCAGGGAAATTCTTTCTAACTCCGTTGTCGGTAAATGAACTATTGGTCTGGATCATGCTATTTGAATTAAAAGCAGTGACGTCTGAGTTTCCAAGATCATTTTCTATAGCTGCACTTACTCCTATTTCTAATAGGTTTCCTCCAATATTTAGGATTCCGTCTTCAAGAACAAGCTTGTTATTTATCTGAAAAGTATATCCTGTTCCATCTGGAATTTCTACCCCATTTGTATTTGAAATAGTCAATACTCCAAATTGACTAGTACCATAGGCACTTCTAGAAAGGGTTTGTGTAAGTGTACCATTCATTACTATTCCTCTGCCTCCTGTACTAGTATGAATAGCGTCGTTTATCACATCTCCTTTTGCAAAAACACTGTGACCCTGATCGTCAAAAGTTCCATCTGAAATGGTAAGTGTTTGGTTAACGGTAATGTCTTTGTTAGTTCTGAGTGTTCCAGTACCATTTTTAGTCAAATGGTAAAAATCAGCTGTTCCAGTTCCCGAATAATTTTGGATTGATTCGGTGTAGAAATAAGTAGTGTTGCTAGAACCTGTATACGTCCCGTTGTTAATAAAGTCAGCGTTTAGGGTTAAATCAAGTGAACTTGCCGTTAAAGAACCATTATTGAGCAACTCCCCATTTATAGTTAATGGATTGGAGTAAAGACTTGCAGATAGGTTGGTGGCTGTATCAATTACTAAGTTAGCAAGAGGGATAGTTGAGTTAATACCAAAACTCTCGTTATCTGAGAGACTTCCATCACCTATAGTAATTGTAGAACCATCAAGGTTATATGTTTCAGGGTCAAGGAAAAGTGAGCCGACTGTTCCAGAACCATTAGATTTTACCAATGCCAAGCTTCCTCCATTATGTTCAAAGCTACTGCCATAATTTAGTATCTCGAAGACTCCTCTTGTTGGTTCGGCGTCGCCATTGTTTTTTCCTACATAGACTGAGCCTCCTGTTTGTACATACTTTAATACACCGTTAGAGCTAGCTGTTCCTCTACGAACCTGACCACCTACAGTTAGTAGCCCATCATAAATTTCAAGTTGGGCATTTTCAGAAACAGAATATTCTATATAGTTGTTTCCATTCTGGCCTAAGCCATTTCCAGGGTTAGTAGCATCGCTGATGTCCATGTTTAGCTCAGCATTTGCCCCATTAATTCGTAAAAGTCCATCTAAATAGATTCCAGAATCATCTCCGCTTACATATGCTTTCCCAGCTTGTATTTCTAAGCCTGCACCAGCTGGTATTTGGAATTCATCACCAGCAGTAGTAAGGTTTATTGCAATGTCTTCATGGTTCAGTATTAGCCTGCCACTTTGTAGCTCAAGTGCTTTGTATGCATCCTGATCAGTTTCACCATTCAATTCAAAGTCTGAATTGAATGTAGAAGTAACCGTAGAGTCAGTTTTGTTTACAATTAGTCGGTACAGTTCTGGAGTAGTTCCAGAAGTAACATTAAAAGTCATTGACGAATCTCCCAAAAGAGATAGATTGATCACATCCTCATCTAAAGCAGTAAAGAGAGTCATTCCACCACCTGAGGTAGTGTTTTGCAGGTAGTCTCCATATAAGTTTATTTGATGAGATCTTACATCTGTATTGTTTGGACTATTTACTTGAATAATGGCACCATTATTTTCCATGATTATGTCGCCAAAAACAGTTACTGTTCTATCTGTTCCACTGTTATCAAAAAGCAGTTCACCACCACCACCGGAGGGAGATGATTCAGCCCCATCAAACTCAGTGAACAAAAGGTCTTTTTTTACCGTAATATCTCCAGTTGCATCATTATCAAGTATTACGTTTATATCACCTAGAATTTCAAAATTCCCATTTGTAACAACATTTTTGTCAAAGATAATATCTTTGTCTTGCTGGCCCCATCCATTTGTCGCTACTATCAGGTTTGGATAAGCATCGGGGCTCAAGCTTATCGTTGCTGGGTCTGCCGTAGTCTCATATACTACATATGAAGAGTCTTCTTCTGCGAATTCGGCAAAGTCCATAGTAGTAAAGTCGGGGTCTGAATACCTGTTCCAAAACATGCCTTCACCTCTAACCAATCCCGTATTTAGTACTGCACTTCCTCCATTGATACAGAGCGTAGGTCTAAATTGGAAGTTAGATCGGTAGACCCTATCTGTTGGATTGCCAGAAGCATCGAGCATCTGGGTGAAGTTGACAATGGCACATTCTTGCGTGTCATTATCTACCCAAACTCCATGAGGGCGACCTCTTAACGATGTTTTGTCATCATCCCAAGGAACCCAGCCTATATGAACTACATCGCCTGCTTTTGGATAATCGGCAGCGGCAGGCTGTCTACTGTCGTGCCAATCTTTTTCATCAATAACAAGATCACCATTTGCATCTATCAGAATATCACTGCTTGTCCATGTGTTTATATCATCCCACCTAGGTTCACGAGCTGCAGTTCCTGTACTAGTACCATGGTCTCTAGTATAATATACTTTTACTGAACCTGTAAATCGTACTGGGTCACCAGCAGTATAATTTGCATTCTCCAAAGTAAAAGGTGTAGTACCCAAGCCTTCATCTCCATTGAAAGTGATTGTATAACCAGAAATATTTCCAGTCACTTCATTTGTTCTGGTATAAGGTTGCTCATCAAGTACCTTACCTGGACCAAACGTTGCGGGTAGTCCAGATGGAGTTGCGCCGCCGTCTGGGTCATCTGCTTCTTTACTGGTAAACACTATACTATTTAAGGTTGGAAGAGTAGTAAAGTCACTATGCCTTACTCTCCAATAATATGTCAGAACATCGCTACTTGTGGGCTGAACCACAGTGGCAAGTTCTCCTTCAACTGGGTTTACTGTTACATACCCATCATCAGAAAGAGTGGTAGTGTCAATTGTAATTACAACAGGGGTGTATTTGCCGCTCACACCAATAGGGAAGTAGAGTTGATCTGGTTTATTATAAGAGTTTCTCGAAGTTTGATATTCAACGTATGACGGATATCCAGTTGGAACAGGATAACTAACTTTTAGAGATAGGCCACCATCACTAGCTTTTCCAGCCGTATAGAACATATTGGTGGTAGAAGGATCTTGACTACTTATGTTATTTATGTCAAGAATATCAATCTTTAAGTTATTTGCACCTAAGTTTATTTTCCCATAACGATATTCAATACGCTTCATATGGACATCACTGGTAAAAGAAACAATGTTGTCTCCACTATGTAATCTGATATTGCCAAAAATTGCATCGGACTCAGTGGTTATTGTAAAGTCCCCAACACCATTGCTGTTTATTAGCTTAGTTAAAGATTCTTTTGGGGTAACTCCGTCTTCATATGTGAAAACAGTTCCCTTATTAGTGATGTCGGCATTATAAAGTGTTAGACTATAACCAACACCCGTATAATTTGGGTCCATTTGGTCTAAGGTTCCATCTAGAAGTGAAAAGCTGTTTACTACTTTGATAAGATTAGTCGACCAAGAGTTAACATTTTTCCCTGAACCTGTTTTAAATGTTGATAGGTTTGAACCGCTAGGATTCACCCCTTTAGAAGGCTCTTTGGATGCCAAATAGAGTGTAGCCCCAGGCTTGTTGATAGTTAGGTTATGTAGTGGATATTCCCACTTTCCAAAACAATCACTACTTACTGGATCCGTAAAGCCGAAATCTGCATCGTCGATTATAGCATTTATACCACCAGAATTATTTGCACCTCCTGCTTTGAATTCTGTAATATCGCCAATGTAGAAAATACCGTCTTCAGTGCCATCAAATATGGTAGTAGCTTGGTCATCATCGTATAATGCGTCATCCTCTATTGTGAAATTTCTTCCAATATATACATCAGCATTCATTGTTTTAAATCTTGCATTCGACTCAATAGTTAAATCATTTTTAACTACTAATGGCTGATTTGCTAATGTTTGTGGGCTAGATGTACCATCGGCTGCGGTTCCACCATTTAGTTTGATCCATTTGGTATTACCTGCCGTATTTCTCATTTCAACATCCCAGAATGGAGCACGAGATGTAACAATGAAATCATTTGAGTTGTCGATTTCCATTATTACTGTGCCTCCAGAAACATTGATATTGCCAGGGTCGCTATTTATAAATATACCGCCTCGACTATTTGGTGATACTACATGTAGTATTCCTCCAGTCATTGAGAATACGTTACCCGGGAAAGTAAGATTGAAGTTGTAATAACCAGTTGCAGTAGACCCACCTAATACATTGGTAGTGCCTCCTGTTTGGGTGTACCCGCCAATATGCTGAGCACCTAATACAGAAGTTCTGATTTGGTTTGTATTTAAGATTCCTCCTTCAACAATTAAGCTACCGTTTTCTCTTAATGTAAATCCGCTATTAACTAGAGCTTCAAAAATTCCACTGGTTATTTTTGCTGTACCATAAGGTACAATAGCAGTTCCCTCATCTTTAGTAACTGATCCACCATCAACCCAAATGGCGGCAGCGGCTGAAATATTGTAATTACTTGCTCTACTTAATTTTGGGATAACTACGTTAGGACCAATTTTCAAAGTACCCCTAAGAAGGCCAATCGCATTGTCGTTGGAAGTAAGTTGAGAATTATCTGAGTGATTATGACTGGCATAGCCATACAGTTTGAAATAGCTTTCTTGGCTTGCGTCTATTTGCAATGTATAAGTAGCATCAGTTCCTTTGTCAATCTCAATCCTATAAAATACTGTTTCTCCATAGCATTGAAGTATTTGGTCTCTTGTATCATGCAGGAAATTTACATCTACTATTCCGTTCGTGGCTTCTGTAGAATAATTTGCAGCACCACGGTTTGTGAATTTTACAACTCCTTTGTTATTAGTGAAATTGCTGAATAAGTTTAATTGGTGTCGGGCATTCCCCTCACCCGTTAAAAGAGAGCCTTCATTAAGGTTGTCACCTCTAACGGTAAAGTTGCCAAATACATCTATTGTTAAGTCCGTAGTAGAAGTATTGTCATTGATCATTAAAGTCCCTTTGTCCACGGATACATAACCATTTATTTGATAGTCTGACAATAAAACAGCCTCGTCAGCACCATTATCAAGTTTAAATTCAAGGTTGTTAAAAACCCTTTCTTGGTTAAGTAGTATTCCTGAGCCATGTACCTCTACTGTGCCTCCTACTAGGCTATCGGCAAATAAGGTTGTTTCACCGTCAGGGAAGTTATCTTCAGTACCACTTCCGGGGTTATATCCTGACATTTTGATAGTTCCGTCTCCTTCTATAGCAGTAAAGTCATGACCGTAAGAAGTTGTTAAATCTAAAATACCTTCTACTCTTACATTTGATACAGTAATGTTGTTGTTCGTGCTTTGGATTGTTACATTTCGAGAGATATTGATAACTACATTGTCTGTGGCACTAGGGATTTCACTAGATGGATTCAAATAGCTAGGGTTAGCAGCGCCATCTGCAGTCCATGTAGCAGGATCATTCCAGTTTCCTGTTTGGTAAGAATACCAAGTTCTATTATCTCCACCTTCAATAGGGCTGTTTGTTTCATCTTTTGTACCAACAGTATAAATACCCGTTAGCGAGAGGTTCGCATCGCTTACTTCAAAATTCAACTTATCTCCATTTACGGTTATGTTGTCAACTGTCACTTCTGCATACTCAGCACCATCCCATTTCAAAAGGGCATAGTTAGTGATGTTTTGAGGGTATTTTCCATCAATCCCATCACCAAAATCGAAAGTGATCGTAGCTCCTAAGCTACCTGTCTTTTCAATGTACCAAGTTCTAGCCCACCTTTGTTCTATTCCAGCGGCAAGGCTATCTGCGGTAACCAAGTTTGTTGTGTTATTATGACCAGCAATGATATATTCATCATCATCTAAAGAACTATTATATGGACTTAAGATAAGGCCAGTTGAATTTGCAAGCTCGTGTGAACCATCAGCGGTTTTTCCAATACCAATTACATCAAAGTCATATCCATTATCGTCTCCACTATATAGTTCGTTTGCTCCAAGTGTGATGCCATATTTAGCTGAAAGATAATTGTTTAAGATGTTTTTTTGAGCATTGTTTAGCTCAGAATTGAAGATGATTATTTCCGCAATTTGTCCCTCGTAATTTTGATTGGCATCATATCCTCCATCTAAATCATCCTGTTCAGCTCCAATAACAAGTGAGCCTCCATTTGAGATAGATGCTCCTGTTTTAAGTGAAGAGGTACTTACGGTATCTCCGTCTTGTAGCACAACGAGGTCTCCATCAGAACTTTTCCATGTAGTTCCGAGTATACCCCAAGACCCATTACTAAAATCGGCTCCACTACTAATATTTGATCCATCAATATATACCCTTACATTTTTAGGATAAAACATTATAAACTCATTATCTTCTGAGCTTGTATTATAGGATACCAATGCTTCTTGCCCATTACTATTGGTATTTAGAACTATAAAAGCACTTATAGCCGCAGTTGGCATGGAAGAAAATGGATTCAATACGAGTCTATTATTAGTCGAATTGAATTCAGCTGCGGGAAGACCATTTACTTGGTTTGCATTGAAAATTGGTTCTAAACCAGCTTCTGTTAAGAAAGTGAAGTTATTACCAGAATTTTCTGACCATGAAGAAATACCATCCCCATCAGAAAGACTGAGCTGGCTTGCATCTAGCCAAATAACATTTTCAGGTTGCCCATTTGCACCTGTACTATTACCTATACCCCCAGGTCCTGTTTGAGCCATGGTAGTCAAGCTTGATAAAAGTAAAAGCAGTATAATAAATATTTGCTTTGTGTGTGTTGTAGATTCGTTTAGCATAGTTGTCGAACTATTTATATAACCTTTGATTAATATTAATAACCTGTTTTTCGATATAATTTTAGTATGAGGTTCAATTAGGATGCCCTCAATTCCTATGATTTCAAGTTAACGGGGCGTAAGTAGGCTTATTGTTTATTATTCAGAAGATTACTTATGATAAATGCTGGATAATAGTAAAATAGCAGTTTATTATTTGGTTTGATAGGTGTGTTGAAAATTTTACCAAAATATTACACTGATTTGGTAAAATGTATTTTGGTTTAACTGGCCAAGTTCAATATGCTAACGGCTATTAGAGTATTTAATTATTACAATTTTTTCACTTCTTATTGCAATTTCCATTACTTTACAAAGAGGTTAATAAAAATAGTTTTAGCTGTATAATAGCATGGGGCAATTATGATGTTTGGAGTTTGGCGAGCTATCATGAAAAACAATACTCAATGCATACAATGTTAAATATTTAACTGGCATATAAACAGTTACTTGTATGAGGATTTAGCCCCTTGCTAAATTTGATACTAGAAGTTTCTATCTGTGGTGAGGGAGTGTTTGTCGGATGCTGGTTTTAGGTTCTTTTTAGGAAAGATATATTTTTTGACTTTCACTATTTTCTATAAAAAAAGCTTATTCCTATTTTGGGTTTTGTATTAAAATACACTGTGGAGAGTCAGGTCTTTTAGTAGTGTTTTTTGTGATTTTTAATGAAACCTTACTTAAGGGCTCGAAAGTATAGTGTGAACAAATGTAAACAGGAGTTTAGTTTGCCCAAATTGGGAATAATAAAATTATCTATGGAAGAAGTGAATTCCCTGTGAATGATCTCTTTATGTTAAGATAGGAATAGCTTTTTTTTTAATCTCTATCAGAAGTATTAATAGAAATTGCTGATTAAATATTCTGTATTAACCTATTTGTGTATATACTTTTTAAGTGTAAAAGCTGTTTTTCGAAATTATCAATTGAGAAAGCTAGTTGAGCGTATTTGGCATTGTTGTCCTGACATTGATTAGGAGCCAATTCTTCGGTGTTTTATCTCTTTCATATTTCAAAAAAGTGGATATACATATGCAATCACTACATTGTGCCATCTAAAATTTTATGGGAAGCGGTGACATATATCAACAGAAGTAGCGTATTTGTTAATGATTCTTAATAAGAAACAAACTTTGAATCCATGACTAACAACAACACTAAACTTCTGATCATCTTCATTTCCATTTTTTTATTTGGATATGGAGAAGCTTTGGCCCAATGGGTGCCTGGTTACACAAATAGGATACCGCTTACCATCAAAGGTGAGAATATTGGCGATGGGGTAGCCCCCGAAAACCCTATAGAAGGGATTACCTTTCTTATTTCACTTACTGACGATGTCGGCTTTAGGTTAGCGGAGCTCGCTCACACTTCTTTTGCGGGAAAGGTACAACATATCAATGGCTTTGATATCATATTTGCTGAACCCGATGGAACAGTGCTACCCCATGGTACATTGGTCTATGATCGAACCAATGGCGATTTTAAAGCATGGGTAAAGCTGGGTCTTGTAGAAGAGCAAGACAAAACCTTTTATCTATATTATGGTAATCCAGGCGTAAGTGTCGATCCGTCCACTACAGATATTTGGGGAGAGGAGTACTTGGCCGTATTAGGTTTGGATGATGCGAATGCTGCAATAGGTGGCAATCCAGCAAACTTCAATGGTGACCTTAAAAATATAATAGATGCTTCTGGTAAAGGAAACCATGGGGTAAATAATGGCTATTTAGATGTGAATGGGCCTCATTTGGCAACTATAAATGGGAATGGCAAAATTGGTTCATCCCTTGCTTTTAATACAGATGAACAATCTGATGGGGTTTTGTTTGACCCAATAGATGTTACCAACGATTTGCCTCGTAATCAAATGACTATTTCTGCTTGGATATGGCCAAATGGAACGGGAGCAGGTGATGATGGTATTGAAGGAACGGGCGATGATCCTATAGCTGCTGGAAATGATGCAGGTTCTGACGGGCGAATTATCTCCAAAGCTAGAAATGGAACAGCCATTGCCGAACACGTTTGGATGCTTAATGTACAAGATGGTAGGTTGCGTGCTCGGATAATGACCGATGATAATGGTGTAGTTCAGCTTTTTGCCGATAATAATGAATCTAACCTTGTGCCAAATGAATGGAACTATGTAGCCTTTGTGTACGATGGTGAAAATATGAAGCTTTTTGAGCGCGATCAGATGATCACTTCAGTCGCTCAAAATGGAGATATTTCTATCGATCCTGAAGCATTTGTTTCTATTGGTACTCAGCCTATCAAAAAAAATAATACAGATCAGTGGATAACCAACTCGGACGATTACCGCTTTGATGGGATGATTGACGAAGTAAGGGTGGCTCAAGCGGTTCGCCCAGACGAATGGTTGGTTACTGAGTTTAATAATATCAATAACCCAGGTGGATCGATTGAAACCCCTGGAGGCGAAGAAATCTGTAATGCCGAAGGAGGTTCAGTGTTTCCTGCTAACTTGACCATAGACCCTTTTGGTGAAGTAGATTTGACACTTCAAGGGTATTCGGGAGCAGGTACACCAACTTACCAATGGCAAATTTCTTATAATGGCGTTGATTTTACCGATATTCCTAGCGCCAGCCTTATCGATTACCACACCGACCCATTAAGCTCTACTACCTTTATAAGAGTGCTTACTACCGATGACGATTGTACCGTCGCCTCCGAAATGGCTCGCATTGATATTAATGCGCCTTTTCCAGCGGGGTGCTACCAATACAGGAAAAAAATCACCATTAGCAACGACTTGTTTTCAGGAAATGAAACGTTGACAGACTTTCCATTCTTGGTTGAGGTTACGGATAATGATTTGAAAGGAGTGTCTGGAAAAGTGTTGAGTCCCGAAGGGCTTGATATTTTGTTTACCGCAGCCGACGGTTCGACCCCACTAGATTTTGAACGAGTTTCTTACGATAGACAAGAAGGGAGTTTTTCAGCTTGGGTGAAAATCCCTGCGCTCACCAATGGGGTTCTCCCAGAAATATACATGTATTATGGAAACCTTTCTGAAACAGACCTTTCTACTACGGCTACTTGGTCAGCGGCTTATAAAGGTGTTTGGCATTTAGATAGCCATTTAGAAAGTGCTACTGATGCTACCGACCGAAATGGATTGAATTTCGGGACAGTTAATACCGAAGGAATGGTTGGGGATGCCCAATTGTTCAATGGCAATGACTATATAAGTGTGGCAGATAATACTGATTTTAGGTTTACAGCGACCGATGACTACACGGTTTCGTTTTGGATGTATCAAGATGAGAAGCCTGGTGAAGAAATGGGGATTGTGACGAAGGCGGGGGAATCCAATGATTATTATGGTTTTTGGAACGAGGCAAATGACAAGTGGGATTTTGCCCAAGATGGCCCTACCAATTACAATGCCCGCATCCAAAGCTGGCACTATATTATAATGGTACAAACAGGTGGTTCAAAAAAAGAACTGTACGTTGACGGGCAACTTTGGACCACAGAAGGGCTTGCTGCCGATGCTGATGGGCTTGGTGATTTGGTGTTTGGGGCAAATAAAAAGAATGGAGTCCAATTTGAAAATTACTTCTCTGGAAAATTGGATGAGATTCGTATTCAAAATAGGGCGGTAACGGCTGAATGGGTTGAAGCAGAGTACAATAATCAGCATACCCCAGAAGCAAGTTATACATTAGGTATTGAAGAGTCGAATGAAGATGTGAAAGGGGGGACAGCTGTGGCAGACGACGAATTTGTATTGGAAGGAGGGCAAACTACCATTAGGCTTTCAGGCCAATCGGCTGGGGCTATTCAGTGGCAAAGCTCAACTGACAATGAGACATTTACCGATATTCTAGGTGAAAACGGAACAATCTTGGAAACAGGTGCGCTAACCGTCACCACATATTTCAGGGCGCTCATTGATATAAGTGAAATTTGTAACGAAGTAGTTTCTCGTTTGGCAGTGGTAGACGTGGGCGGTCCTTTCCTGCCATGTTACCGCTTTAGAAAAAAGATTGCCATTGATGGGGATATGGTTGTTGGCAACGAGGTATTGACAGATTTTCCTTACCTATTTAAAATTACAGATGCAGATTTGGCTGCCAACGCTGGTAAGGTACACAGCCCCTTTGGCTATGATATAGCTTTTACAGCAGCGGATAGTTCGGCATTAGATTTCCAACTCGAAAAATACGATCCTTCAACAGGTGAGTTAGTCGCTTGGGTAAAATTACCTGCCATTTCTGCGGCGAACCCTCCTAGTATTTACATGAACTATGGAAACCCGACGGTAACTACTGACCAATCTTCCGATAATGTATGGTCGGGAGATTACGAAGCGGTTTGGCATTTTAATGAGAATTTGCAAGATGGGACAAGTAATGGGATTGATGGAACAAATAATGGAACACAGACCCAACTGGCAGGTCATATAGGAAGCGCTCAGTATTTTGATGGAGCAGATGACTATATTGATCTTTCTGCGAATGCCGATCTGAGCGATTTGTTGGGAGGAACGGCAATGGTTTCATTCTGGATGAAAACAACTCAGGCAGGAGCGAACAATCCAAAGTCTGCCCCTGGGCTTATGGGAATAACAGGTTCTTCGGAAGATATGTATTATGGTTATCTCGATGCCTCGAGCAGGGTTGGGGCAAGAGTAGGGAATGGGAAAAGTGCAAATAGTACCACCGTGGTAGGGGATGATGCATGGTATTTTGTAGTAATTCAGCGAGAGCATGTAAGTGGAGATATAAAGGTATATGTGGATGGACAGCTTGAAACTACCGAAAACTCTGTTTCTGGAATTAAAGGTGAATCGTTTGATAAGATAGGGACAATCGAAAATTCGGGAGTTTTCTTTGGGGGCAACCTCGATGAGTTGCGGATTCTCAATATCTTGAAATCAGCAGAGTGGATTGGGACGGAGTATAATAACCAAGCTGATCCTACATCTACTTATTCTGTAAGCAAAGAATACATAAACCACGATGTGAGTACGTTAGGAGGGGTTGCTTCGGCAAGTGATGACTTTATAGAAGCGGGCGAACAAGTAGATATTACCCTGATAGATTCAAATGGAGATATTCAATGGCAGTTTTCATCGGACGGATCAACTTTTACCGATATTTCAGGGGAAAATGCGACAGTGCTCCAGAATGTGCCAGCATCTTCTGTGGTAGGAACGTTCTATTACCGAGCTAAGGTGATCAGCGAAGGTTGCGAAGATTATTCTTCTATTGAAATATTACGAGTAATCGCCCCTTTTTCAGACGATTATGCGTTCAGGAAATTAATTACGGTGAACCCTTCGGGAACTTGTGGAGACACTCCACTGCCCAACTTCCCTGTATTGGTAAATATCTCCGCAGACCCAGACTTGGTGCATTTTGACGATGAGGTGAATGATAAGGTTTATACGTCCGATGGTTCTGATTTCGCCTTTACCGATGGCGATGGGGAAACAATTTTACCATACGATATCGAACATTACAATCCTGCTACTGGTGAATTGGTAGCTTGGGTGAGGGTTCCGCTTTACGATCCGTTGAACCCAGCAGTTTTCTACTTGTATTATGGTAGCGAGTGCGATACAGATCAGCCTAGCAAAGCTACTTGGTACGATGGGTTTGAGACTGTATGGCACTTCAACCAATCCTCAGATGCAGATGGGCTTACCTACGAAATGCTAGATGCAACAGGTTTTGAAAATCATGCAAATTCTGAAGGGGCTTCAGTTCTTTCCCAAGTAGATGCCAAAATAGGCAAGGGCATTGGGATGAACTTGGCGGATGAAAGTGGTGCCCAGTATTTGTCGGTAGACAAACAAACTAATTTTAGTTTTACCAGAGATTTTTCTGTTTCGGCATGGGTAAAAGTAGCGGAAGCGAACGGTGATGAAAGCATCATTACCAAAACCAATGGTGCAGATGTAGATAACCATAAGTTTTTCTTGGGTGTAAACAGCGACTATGAGCTATTGCTTAAAGCTACCACCGAAACA
Source organism: Flammeovirgaceae bacterium SG7u.111 (assembly GCA_034044135.1). Classification (NCBI taxonomy): domain Bacteria; kingdom Pseudomonadati; phylum Bacteroidota; class Cytophagia; order Cytophagales; family Flammeovirgaceae; species Flammeovirgaceae bacterium SG7u.111. The sequence goes on from CP139021.1 coordinate 2,513,646, forward strand.
GATTTTGTGGAAATAACCTCCTCTAACACTATAGTAGCCGATACGTGGTATTACTTGACGGCCACTTACGACGGCACCACGCTCAAAGGCTATATCAACGGTGAAATTGCCATTTCAACTCCACTTTCTGGGACCATGATCCATAGTGGTGACGATCAGGTGTTGATTGGGAAAACCTGGGACAATAATTATTTCCAAGGAGAAATTGATGAGGTGCAATTTGCAAGTACAGCCAGAAGTGCCGATTGGATTTGCCATGCCTATCACAACCAAGCAAATGGCGGACTTTCTATTGGGTTTGATAACGAAGAGAACCAATATACATGGAAAGGTGGCGCGGCTGGAAATGAGACTTCTTGGGCAGCTCCAGAAAACTGGAGCGGTTGCCGTCTTCCTAGGGACGGGGGAAATATCATCATTCCAGAGGTAGACGATTATCCTGTGCTAGATATGGACCCAACTATTGGGGACTTGCTGATAGAAGAAAACGCATTGCTTACACTAGCCGATAGGGTGCTTACTATCCAAGGTGATGTGGAAAATGAAGGAAGTATTGTAGCAGGTTCTAGCCAAGTGGTTTTCTCAGGGGCAGAAGAACAGGAAATAAGTAGTATTCAGGTGCTTGGGTTTTACAATTTCACTTTGGCAAATGCCGAAGGAGTTTCGTTGGAAACATCAATTTCAGTAGCCAATATTCTTAATTTATCTACAGGGCATTTGACCACAAATGGATACGAGGTGTTGATAGAAAACACAGGCACAAGTGAAGTAAGTGGGGCAAATGCTGATAAATTCATTATTACCAACGGGCAAGGCACGCTAGCGCAAGAAGGCTTAGGCCAAGGGCAAAGAGAAGGGGATATCCTTTTCCCGGTTGGAACGGATACCACTAGCTACACTCCACTGAGTATCGACAATTCTACAGGCACGGCCGACCGTTTTGATGTAGGTATTTGCGATGGTGTTTATAGAGAAGGGACTTGCGAAACAGGAACTCAAATCACGGAAAAAGTGGTGTTGAAAACATGGAACGTGGCGGAGGAGACACCCGGTGGATCTGATGCGACCATTACTCTTGGCTGGGACGAGGGCGACGAAGCCGCTGATTTCAGCAGAGATGGGCTTTTTATGGCTCGCCATGCCTCAGACATGGTTTGGGATAATTTCCATACGGGTTCATTTATAACAACTTCTCCGTTTTCCCTTTCGGTACTAGGGTTTTCAAGTTTTGGCAGTTTTGGTATAGGTTCTGACTTGTCCCTATTGCCAGTCAGGTTGCTTTCTTTCGATGCAGAAGCTTCTGAAAATAGCGTAAGTATATCTTGGGAAACCATAGATGAGATAGGAGGGGAGGTGTACACAGTTCAGAAGTCAAGAGATGGGAAGATATTCGAACCAATAGCGATCAAAGATGGAAGAAACCCGGATGGAGCACAAGCGGCGTACAAAGTGGTAGACAGCCAGCCTTGGAACGGAGTAAATTACTACCGTCTCAAGATTGAAGAGCCAGATGGAAAGGTTACGTTCTCCAAAATTGTTGTGGTAAATGCAAAATCAAATAATTTGTTGGTGGTGTACCCCAATCCTATTACAACTGAGGGTTTGCATTATGACCTAAACGTTGATGGCCCTGTTTCTATAGAGGTTATCAATGCGGCAGGGCTAGTGTTGAAAACGATGCAATTCGAAGAAGTGCCACAAACAGACCGAGTGATTGATTTCAATAGTTTAAAACCAGGTTTGTACTTCGTTAGGTTCCATACGGCTACAAATACCTACGTGGAAAAAGTAATCAAAAAATAGCAACCACGATTATCTCCATTGTATAAAAGTACGGCGGTCTTTCCTTGTGAGAGACCGCCGTACTGCTTTATCAAAACTCTTTTTAGAGTTGGTTTTACTCAAACACCAAGTGCTTCCTAAAGACTTGCCCATCAATTTGCACATTGAGCATATAATGCCCCGATTGCAACTCCCTTTCAGGGGCGATGTCTAAAACATCTTTGTCGAGAACCAAGGTTCTGGTGAAAACCTCCATGCCCAATGTGTTCATCACGGAAACTTGAACCTCCTTGCCAAAGGCATTGGGGTAGTAGAGCGAAAAGTGTCCGTTGGGTGCTGGATTTGGAAATACAGAAAGCGCTTCCAAACTGGCTTTGGTAGAAACCGCAACCACTTTCGAGTATTCAAAAGAACCGTCTAGGTCTACCATTTTGAGGCGGTAATAAATTAAATCTCTTCCGGGAAACAAATCGGTGTAAGTATAATCGGCAAGTAATCCTTCGCCTCCTTTAGGATCAACCTCGGCCACAAAATCAAAATTGATCCCATCAAAAGACTTCTCGATCTCATAATGCGAAAAATCCCACTCCGAAGCCGTGCTCCACCTTATGTTGGTGAAGCTGTTGTTTGCTGAAGCGGTGAAGGAGGTTAGGGTTACAGGGAGAGGACCTATCCCCCCTAGCGCTGTTATTTTTCGAGGTCCGGGTATATCCGCTTTTGGAGGACTACCTAAATTAGAGAAGTATGCAATATCTGAAAACTCACCTATTCTAATACCTTGAGATTCATTTATGTTTTGGTTAGATTCAAAATCTATAATCCCACCAGTTTGGATCGTAAATATCGAAGAAAATGGTAGTATAAGTTGGGCTTGAGCACCCTGAAACTCTAAAGATCCAAATATATTAATATTTAGTCCATCAAGTGGGAGTGGCAATGAGGCTGAGCCAATATTAGTTGGGTCAGTCAAGTGGTAATTGTAATAACCATCGATTACTATTACGTCACCAGTTTTTATAGTTATAAAATCACCAAAAGTAGGAATAGTAGGGTTAGCATTGCAATTTGCAGTGCATGTCCAAGTAGAAGCTAAATCCCATACTCCACCACCTACACCATTTGATTCTAACACCCTTTGCCCCCTCACTTCCCCAGTAAATAGTGATAAGACACAAAACAGTAAAGCTATCTGAAAGTAGAAGTAGATCTTTTTCATCCAGTTAAATTTTAAATCTTCGAAATTAGTTTAGCTAGTTAGGTTCAATCTATATGAAGATAATTAAGGATTGATTAATTGTTGGTAGGCAGCTTGTTCAAGTTTTAAGTAGCCTTGAACATCTGTTAGTAGGTATAAAGCGGTTAAAATAACAAATATCACGCTTTTGTAGGTTTTTGACCGATTAGTGATTTTTTTGCAGGCTCACAATTAATGGACTAAGGTAGTATAAACTGCATAAAGAGGCAAGGGGGCAATAGTTAATCTGTACTAATTTAACAGTTTGGGATTGTAAGTTGTTACGATTCCTTAGAATCATGTAATATTTTATGGGTTTTGTGCAAAAACAAAAAAGGGAATGAGCGTACGCTCATTCCCTTTTTTATGAAAAATTATTTGGGCTTAATGAAATATCATATGCTTCCTAAAGACCTGTCCATCAATTTGCACATTCAACATATAATGCCCTGATTGCAACTCCTTTTCAGGGGCAATATCAAGCACATCTCTGTCTAGCACCAAGGTTTTGGTGAAAACTTGCATACCAACCGCATTCATCACAGAAACTTCTATTTCCTTTCCAAAGGCGTTGGGGTAGTAGAGCGAAAAGTTACCGTTGGGAGCAGGGTTGGGGAAGACAGATAGCTCCTCAAGGCTAGCTTTAGAAGAAACCGAAACTACTTTCGAATATTCAAAAGAACCATCTAGATCAATCATTTTGAGGCGGTAATACACCAAATCCCTGCCGGGGAACAAATCCGTGTAAGAATAATCGGTAAGCAAGTCTTCGCCTCCTTTCGGATCGACTTCGGCAACAAAATCAAAATCCAACCCATCAAAAGATTTCTCGATTTCATAATGCGAAAAATCCCACTCCGAAGCGGTAGTCCATTTGATGTTTGTGAAACTGCTGTTTGCAGAGGCGGTGAAGGAGGTTAGGGTGACGGGGAGAGAGATAAAAGAAGGTCTGGTAGCGTCAGCAGGCCAGATGTATTCTTCGTCGGCAGAGGCTATGCTTCCTGTTACTTGTCCACAGACAAGACATGCAGCCCCTGACCAATACCTATTGCCAGAAACACTTATAAAAAGAAAATTCCCTGCGCCCACACCTGAAGTTTCGTCTAATAAACTGGCATCTTCTTCCAAAAATACCGCAGACTCTGGCCCTGTGAGCGTTAGGCTGCCGTAAGTAGGTATTTGGCCAAAGCAACCGAAACCATCACACGAGGCTTCCATGATTAATGTTCCTTGGATGACCAATGTAGTATTGAACATAACATGATCAGTTCCCCTTACAGTCACTGTTACTCCTTCAGGTATTTGTATGATGTCGTTGTCACCAGGGATTCTTGTACTGGGATTCCAACTATTTTGGTCGTCCCAATCCCCACCTGTTGCTATAATTGTCTGACCAAATGTTGTATTAAGTGATAGAAAGCCTAAAATGAACAGGGCGATCTTAAAGTAGAAGTAGATCTTTTTCATACAGTTAAAGTTAAATTCTCCGAAAAGTGAATAAGCTAGTTGGGTGATTGATTAATTAATTAATGCAGATAATCTAAGGATGGATAGTTATTGCTAAGTGGGCTGTTCAGCGATTGGACAGATCCGAACAGGGATTAATGTGAGTTGCTAGATGTTTGTTTAACACAAAACACATCTTTGTAAGTTTTTGATCAATTAGCAAGCTCTTAATTAATAAGCGAAGGTAGTGTAAACAATATAAAGAGACAAGGGCGCATATGTTAATCTGGGGTAAGTTAACACATCAAGGGATGTGAATTGTTACAAATCCTTAGAATCATGTAATATTTTATAGGTTTTGTGCAAAAATAAAAAGGAAATAAGCCTATGTTCATTCCCTTTTTATGAAAAATTATTTAGGCTTAATGAAATATCATACGCTTCCTAAAGACTTGTCCGTCAATTTGTACATTAAGTGTATAATGACCTGACTGTAACTCTCTGTTGGGCATGATTTCCAGTACGTCTCTATCGAGAACTAGATTTTTAGTGAATACTTCCTTGCCTACAATGTTCATGACCGATACTCGTACTTCTTTGCCAAAAGCGTTAGGGTAGTAGAGAGAGAACCTGCCAGCGGGTGCAGGATTGGGGAATATTGAAAGTTCTTCTAGGCTAGCTTGGGTTGACACAACTACCACCTTCGAATATTCAAAAGACCCGTCCAAGTCCACCATCTTGAGGCGATAATACACCAAGTTTTGTCCAGGAAACAAATCAGTATAAGTATAATCAGTAACCAGGTCTTCACCGCCTTGCGGATCAACCTCAACGAGAAAATCAAACTCCAGCCCATCAAAAGACTTTTCGACCTCATAATGTGAAAAATCCCATTCTGAAACAGTACTCCATTCAATAAAAGCAAAGCTGTTTTTTAAAGAGGCACTAAAGGAAGTAAGGGTTACAGGTAGGGAAATTATACCAGTACTTATGGTGATTTCTTTTTTGCCTTCTATGTTTCCATCTGAACCGACTCGATTGAATGAGGATGGTGAGCCAATAATAATTCGTTGGGATTCTGTATAGTCAGTTGCAGGGAAAGGACTGTTGTTGGTAAAGCTAATGCTAGCTCCATCTTCTATATAAATATAAGAGCTGCTTGGGAGTTTTAGTATAGCAATGTTTTGGAAGTTTAATTCGCCATTTATGTAAATGTTTATCGCGGTTAAATGTGCATCAAATAATTGAGTAACATTGAATATTACAATATGGTCTTCTTTTATGATGACATCATCTCCAGGTTCTGGCACATCATCGCAAGTCCAAGTTCCCGGCGTATTCCAATTGCCAGATCCTTTGGATTCGCATGTATCTGCGTTAGCTTCCTTTGCCGATAAAATGACACTAAAAAACAAGACCAATTGGAAATAGAGGTAAATTTTTTTCATGCAGTTAATGTTCAATCTTCTTAAAATTATATTAGCTGGTAGTGTTGGTTAGCTGTGATAGCCCTAGCGGAATTCAAAAGTATTGTAAAGAACCAAAGGGTAAAATATCGGTAAATCAATACTTGGAGAGTTATGTAAGTTATTGGCTAGGTGGTGGCTTTTTGTAGTCTGGCTTATTGTATAAAGATAAATTATATCCTGATTGATTAGAAGTAAAGCAAATTTAGTTCTGAAATATTAACAGATATGGGATATTATTTTATGGATAAGTTTTGTTATGTTGTTTGTTTTATGTGCTTTCTGTTTCAAAAAGAACGAATATAGCTAATGATTTTTCAAGAGTGAGTAATTTATGATGTCTTTTTAGCGAATATGCTTACTTAGAAGTACATTATATTTTTTAAAATTGTCTATCTCTTTTCCAAGGGCTCTTTATGAATTTACTTGAACGCTTATCTTTGTATTCAAAAAACGATGAATTTTCTATCTCAATTTAGTGACTTACTTCCTGTTCTACCACCTTTTGAGTTAGTTCTAGCAGAACGTGACGAGCCTAGCAACACCGTACATCTATATTTAGAGGTTCCACCTGAAGCTACCCCAAAAAAATGCTCTATTCATAGCTATTACGACCGTACCTGGGAACACTTAAAGCTTTTTCAATATCGCTGTTTTATCCATTGTAAGCTTCCTATATACAAAGATAGGGATACCGGTAAACTATCTAAGGCAGAGGTTTCCTTTTCTAGAGATTATTCGCGGTTCACACTTATGTTTGGGCAAGAAGTCATGCGTTTGATGCATATCCACCATTGTTTTACGGCAGTAGCCAGGACACTTGGCATTCGAGTCCAACGGGTTGAGCATATTTATCATCATTATACCCAACATCTTGAAGATGACTACTATAGTCAGCATACAGCCTCTAGGATTGCTTATGATGAAACCTCTACCCGTAAGGGACATGAATACATCACCAGCTTTTTTGATCTAGATACTTGGCAACTACCCGGTAGTTACGAAGGTAGATCTTCTGAATGTGTTGCCCGATTTAAGCAAGATCATCCCTATCCAGAAGCAGTAGAAGAAATTTCCATTGATATGTCCCCTGCCTTCATCAAGGGGGCCAAACAGTGTTTTCCACAGGCTAAGGTTACTTTTGACAAATGGCATGTGATCAAACTTCTCTACAAACATCTAGATCGACTTGGGGAAAAGGCTTATTGCTTTCAAGCTCAAATTGAACTATCAATGGAAAGGATAGGTACTTTTTATCGGCAAGATCAATTTCAAGAGCTAAAAGCCCAACTGTGCTTCATTATGGACCTCGCCCAGGAAACCATGGAAACCAATCCGATCACTAAATCGATTAAAAGCCATTTTGATGGAATTGTTCAATACGCTCAATCTAAGATTAATAACGGTATCTTAGAGGGGCTCAATTCTAAAATTCAAATCATTAAACGGGTTGCTAGAGGGTTTCGGTCTAAAGACAACTTCATCAAGATGATTTACTTTGTATTTGCAAAATACCAGTTTCAAGTAAATTCATAAAGAACCTTTCCAAGTCAAACCAGTTCCTAAGCAAAAGGTAGATTTCCACTTTTGGCAACCAGATTTCCTTTTCTTATGAGAAGGTTTTAAAACTATCAGCTTGTTTTGTAATAAACTGCAGGTAAGTAGTTTTTCATGTTTTTATAAAAACCTTTCAAAACTTGAAACCTTTGACCTTATTTTTACATATATAACATAGCTGTAACTACTTATTGAAGATAAAATTAACAAAACCTCTCTCTGAATGAGAAACATTACCACTTACAAAGGTTGTTTGGCCTTATTGTGTATGCTATCTGCTAGTACCCTGTTGTTTTCCCAACAGCAGATCAAGCCCTACAAAACTCACACCATCAGCACTGCCGATACCGAATTTGAAGGCAGTACGTTGCTAATTGACTTTCAGCTCAGCGAGTCACTTTCAAATATTTCTGGTTCTGCCGCTTCGTTTGACCCTACGTACATCATTGAGAAGGTTACCGTCACCGATGACGAAGGCAAGGAACTTTCGGCCACCGAATTTGATAACCGTCCCTCGGTATTGGATGCGGGGGGAAGCTACCAGCTTGTTTGGGACTTGGAACGACAAGGGGTGCTGGAGCTCTACGGTGTTCAAAAAGTGGAGATTGAAATTGGCTACTCTGAACAGACCAAGCGAGAAATTTCCAACCATAACGATGAGGTCTATAGAAAAAACAGGAGGCAAGGGACGTTTTCCTCTTTGTTTGGTTTCAATAGGGATTATTCCCAGTTCTCTATTTTCGGTGGTTGGCAAACAGGGTATCTTATTCCTGATATAAGTGCGGATGAAGGATACTCAATGAGCGTGACCGATACTGATGCGAGCAATGCGTGGTATTTTGGCGGGCGTTTGTATTTTACCAACTATTTCAGTGTGCAAGCTTCAGCGCATTTTACCAAAGCCAGTTTCCAATACGATTACCACTCTTCAGGCCCTTCGGCTGTTGTTACCCAGCAACTCAAGTACGAAACTGTCCAAATTCCGCTTGTAGCCAATATCCACGTAGGTCCCAAATTTACACTGTTTGGAGGCCTGTATTTTAGTAAAATTAAGAAGGGCTCAATTGAAGAAGAAGGAAAAACTGCCTTAGATTTGTTTGATGAGAATTTGAATGTGGACGGAGAGTCTCCCTTGGTAAGTTCGGACAAAGGCTATCTGGGCGGAGTAGAATATAAAATGAGTAATATCGCCATAGGGGCGAAGTACGAAAGAGGGTTGCAAAACCTTTTCAATGAAAATTATAACTCACTAGAAATTCCTACCAAAGAAGATGGACGGCAGCTGTATCACGGCATGGCTTCAGTTTATATCACTTGGTTTCTCTTTTAATAGGTTAATCTTACTCATTGGCATACCACTAATTTACTACAAGAAGATGAAAAATCTCATTGCATTGCTGTTCTTGCTGTTATTATCATCGAGTCTTTCTGCTCAATATGTAAACTTGAAAGTGTTGCTCAAAAAAGAGAGTGACAAACGGTTTGTGAAATGGGCAGAGAAAGGTGAGTTTGAATCGTCTGAACAGTACAAGGCAAGGATGGCTGGTCAAAAAGAGTATTACAACACCATTTTCCAACAAGTTTCTTTGGAGTATGAGCAGAAGTATTTGGGGAAAATAGACTTTGAAAATTATGTGCTGGGGAAATACGACGCAGACAACGAGGTATTTCCCATCAAGTTCGAAATGCTTGATACAATTTATTTGAAAGTGCCGCGCGATTATGCTCCAGAATTTAAGTCCCGGAAAGATTTTAGAGTAGAAAATGTGGATTTGGTGATGGAAGACAATAGTTGGTCGCTTTCTGAAATTACGATAAGGGACCGGTTCTATGACCAAGTTTACCAAAATAGTGGTAACCCGAAATACAAAATGTACCAATACGAACCGCCAGTAGTCCCTACGGTTTCTATCAGTTCTTTTTCGTCCAATACAGCCGATGTAGATATAGACGAAAATATCCCCGAAACAGATGTTAAGAGAGAAGATGCCTTGGCGGTGGTTTTGGGCGTGGAATATTACCAACACAACGATATCCCAAATGTGCAGTATGCGGTAAACGATGCGTTGGCTATCAAAAAATACCTCATCAAAACAATGGGCTTCAAAGAAGAGCAGATCATCTTCAAGGCGAACCCAACCATGACGGACATGAACTATCTTTTTGGTGGAGAAAGCTCGCCCGAAGGGAAATTGTATAATACGGTAAATCCTCAAAAAACGGATGTGTTTGTGTATTTTAGCGGACATGGAATTCCCAATACAGAAGATGGAAAAGCCTTTTTTGCCCTGTCCGACGCAAATCCTTATTATGTGAAAAGTACCTGCTATCCGCTTGAGCTTTTCTACCGAAACTTGAGCCAAGTCCCTTGTAACAATCTAACAATTGTACTGGATGCCTGCTTTAGTGGTGGCTCACATTCGGGGCTGATTATTCCCAAAGCGTCTCCTGTATTCATCATGAACGAAGCGAGGCTAAGGGCTGCGGAAAATGTCCAGATAATGACTTCTTCTTCGGGCACGCAGATTTCCTCTTGGTATCCGGAAAAAAATCATTCTATGTTCACATACTTTTTCCTCAAGGGAATTATGAGCGATGCAAACTCCAATGATGACGACCTGCTTACTTTTGGGGAACTAGCTGGCTATGTAAACGAACAAGTTACCCGAATGGCAAGGAAAGAATACGGTCGTATCCAACAGCCGAGTATCGATGGGGAAATGGAAAAAGTGTTTGTGAGGTATTGATTTGATGATTCTTTAGGTGATTTCATGCCACGTTAAAAACAAGTGTAATTTCCTTGCTGCTCTTGGTTTTCCAGAGCGAAAGCATTTGCCAACCAAAGGAAAGCTTGATGGAAATTTTACAAAGCTTTTGAAGGAGTAATTTCGTGACTTTTTAATAATCCACCTGAAAGGCAGGATTAGCCACTTTCATAAAAAGCTGTAACGTTTTCATCCCATTTTTAGGAATACTAACTCTGGTAGGAGATTCGCCTATTCCCTAGGGCTGTGGCGCACAGCTCTTTTTGTTCGAAAAAAGTGGATTGTGCGATACAAACCACGGGTTTTTATTGTACTGTTACATTTGTCCACGTACTAAATCACCTGTGTTTTTTGCAATTACTTGGCATGAATAACCTCAATAAAAATCCCTACTCAGTTTCTAACTTATCTTGATAGAATAACTGTGTAGGGATTGGAAGGTGAAAATTAAAGAAAAGGGGATTAGTTTTTTACCCCAACGGTTTTCAAAATATCTTCTAGCAAACACCATTTTGTGAGTGAAGACTGGAATAAATTGATTCCGACAAATGCTGTAAGCCAGAGCCAGTGGATATTTACATAGATTGCCAATAGTAGGCTGGCTAAAATAAATATTCCTGCTACTCCTCGTACAATTCTGTTTTTCATACTTATAATTAATTTATTCTGTCAATGTTAACTAAGGCTACATGTATTTTGGAAGTGGTTTTTAGTGAAGCGTTAAAGGATTCGATGCTTTCAAAAACCTGATCCACATATTCTTCGGGAGTGAATGCATAAAACATCAGTGATTGGTTTTCACCCGCGTCGCTTGCAAACCAGTTACTCTCAAGAGACGTTATCGACATGTTTTTATAACCAGTTATTTTCTGATAGGAAAAAGCTGTCACACCTGATTTTTTAAGGGTTTCTTTTATCTCCTTTTTAAATCCGTCAATGGCTGTGATTATGAGTAATTTCATGTTTATATGGTTTGTTGTGGATGATTCTTGTATCTGCAACCGGAAGGTCGTGGAGGTTTGGTCTCATTACTTTTCCCATTTGTTTTTTTCGGTCATGTAGTAAATAAGAGGTACTACGATGAGCGTGAGCAATGTAGAAACAATCGCTCCGGCTACCAATGAAATGGCAAGTCCTTGGAAGATCGGGTCAAACAAAATGATGGATGCTCCAATTACCACTGCGCCAGTAGTAAGCAGAATAGGCGTGGTTCTTACGGCTCCTGCATCTATGATTGCCTGCTTCAGTGCTGTGCCTTCGTTCAACCGGATTTCAATAAAATCGATCAGCAATACCGAGTTTCTTACCATTACTCCCGCCAGTGCAATCATCCCAATGAAAGACGTAGCGGTGAAAAATGCGCCTAGTAACCAGTGCCCGAGTACAATGCCAACCAAGGAGAGTGGAATGGCAATCATCATGACTATTGGGGTTTTAAAATTCTGGAACCAGCCTACAATCAACATATAAATGATCACGATTACGATCAAAAATGCTGCTCCTAAATCGCGAAATACCTCAAGGGTGATTTGCCACTCTCCATCCCATTTGATGGTAAAATTGCTTTCATCTGTAGGTTGTTCCATGTAGAGCTCATTTATTTCATACCCTTGTGGCAGTTTTATTGCTTTTAGCTTTTTCTCCATTCCCAAAATGGCATAAACAGGACTTTCCAGCACGCCAGCCATATCCGCTAGTACATAAACTACTCGTTTTTGATCTTTGCGATAGATGGTTTTTTGAAGCGTATCTTTGTTGACTTTTACCAGATCGCTTACGGGTATTAGGTTACCATGCTGTCCTTTGATTTTCAGGCTTTGGATTTCTTGCAAGCTGCTTTTGTCTTTGTCATCCAGTGAAAGTACGATGCCTACATTGTCATTGGAATTTTCATCATAGAGATTGGAAACGGGTAGGTCCCTCAATATATAAGTGAGGTTACCTATTATTTGCTTAGGGGCTATGCCATTTAGCATCGCTTTTTCCCTATCTACCACCAGCTTGTATTCTGTCTGGGCTTCTTCCACCATCCAATCGGTGTCTACAATATCATCTGTATTTCCAAGTATGTTTTTTACCTGATTGGCAACGTTGATCTGCTCTTTGTAATTTGGACCATATATTTCCGCCACTAGGGTAGAAAGCACTGGAGGCCCAGGCGGTACTTCCACTATTTTTACATTAGCGTCATATTTTTGGGCTATTTTCTGTATTTCAGAACGAACTACTTTGGCTATATCATGGCTTTGCAGTGCTCTGTCTTCTTTGTGCAAAAGGTTTACCTGAATATCGGCCATGTTGCTTCCCCCACGGTTGTCGTAATGCCTTACCAATCCGTTAAACGTGATGGGTGCAGAAGTGCCAATGTAGTTCTGATAATCTACCACTTCAGGAATGGTGGACAAGTACTGGGCAATTTCTTTGGTAACTGCGGCAGTTCTTTCCAATGTAGTACCTTCGGGCATATCCACTACTATCTGGAATTCATTTTTATTGTCGAAAGGAAGCATTTTAACAGCCACCGATTTAGTAAAAAACATCGAAATTGATCCGATCAGTAGCACAAAGGTAATTCCCAACATGAGCCATCTTTTTACGGTGCTGTCTAACATCGGTTGCTCTACCTTTTTATAAACCTTGTACACCCAGTTGGTTTCCAACCCGTGTTCTTCCTTGTGTTCCTGATCGTCTTTTTCTCTTAGCAAATGATAGCCTAGATAAGGAGTAACAGTCAATGCAACAAACAATGACAACATCATGGCAATGGAAGCTCCAATGGGCATCGGGCTCATATAAGGACCCATCATTCCCGATACAAAGGCCATAGGTAGAATAGCTGCAATAACTGTAAATGTTGCCAAAATAGTAGGGTTACCTACCTCGTTAATAGCAAAGATAGCCGCCTGTTTGAAAGGCAATCGCTTCATTTTGAAATGGCGGTGCATGTTTTCGGCAATGATGATACTGTCATCCACCACAATTCCTACTACGAACACCAATGCAAATAGGGTGATTCTGTTGAGCGTGTAACCCAACATATAATAACTAAAAAGTGTGAGGGCAAATGTGAGCGGTACGGAAAAGAAAACTACTAATCCACCTCTCCAGCCCATAGCCAGCATTACAAGTATAGTTACTGCCAAAATTGCCACACCGAGGTGCATCAACAATTCGCCAACTTTATGAGAAGCCGTTTCTCCATAGTTTCTGGTAACGCTCACATGTACATCATTCGGGATTAGATTGCGCTTGAGTAACTCTACCTGACCGAGGACTTTATCAGCAATCTTCATGGCATCGGCACCCTTTACCTTGGCAACTGAGATGGTTACAGCTGGGTATTCGGATTTGAATCCTTTAAATTCTTCGTTGGCTTTTCCATAACCAAAAGATACATAGTTGCTTGGTTGTTCTGGGCCATCTACAATGGTAGCTACCTGTTTCAGGTAAACAGGCATGTTTTTGTTTACCCCGATGACTAAGTTTTCCACATCTTCTGAGGAAGTGAGAAACTGTCCTGTGGTGATCAGAAATTCTTCATCTCTATTTACAAAACTTCCAGATTGAGAGCTCCCATTGTTTGCCTGAATCATCTGCATGATCCCCAAAGCATCCACCCCGCTTTCAGCCATCTTGTCTTTATCCAATACTACTTTTAGCTGACGATTTCTTCCTCCAATCACCTTGGTAATGGCGACATTTTTTACTTTTTCAATTTCAGAAGTGACTTCTGCCGCAATTGCTCTGAGTTGGAAATCGTCGTAGTTTTCGCTCCAAAGCGTTAAGCCCAGCATAGGGACATCATCAATGGACCTGGTTTTCACCATAGGCTGGTACACTCCCGATGGGAACATGTCTTGGTGCTTCATAAGCTCGTCGTATAATTTCACATAAGAGCGTTCCATATCTTCTCCTACATAAAATTGTACAATGATCATTGCCATTCCGTTCATGGCCATCGAATGAATGTGCTCGACTCCTTTGATGTTTCCAATCACTTTCTCAAGTGGTTTTACCACCCTGTTTTCTATTTCTGTCGGACTCGCTCCTGGATAGCCAACCATAATATCGGCCATTGGTACATTTATCTGAGGTTCTTCTTCCCTCGGAATCAGCGAAGAACTATATACTCCAATTATCATCAGGGCTACCATTAAAAGAATGGTCAGCTTGGAATTGATGAAAAAGTGGGCAATTTTACCTGAAATTCCTTCTTCCATTTTGTTTTATCTATTTTGAGTCTGTGTTTGGGAGGAGGAAATGTTCGTTTCCTCTAAAATCCTTTCAACAGTTTGATAAACCGTAAGAACTAGTCCTGTTTTTTTGTAGCGGAGAAAGTTGTTATGGTTATCAGTGGTTTTTTAAGACTTATTTGAGCGTAGATTAATTTTTTCCAACTACTTGAAATTCGACTTTGGCACCATTGAAGAGCTTTCCTTCAGAAGAAGTAATGAATTGTTCATCGGTCGAGATCCCTGATAGTACTTCCACCTGATCTCCATAGGTTTTGCCAATTCTCAACCATCTCAAAATGGCCACATTTTCATTTCCGATAGTATAAACCCCTTCTAGTTGGCCATTTTTGACAAGTGCCGATTTCGGTATTAAAACAGTGCCTGCTGAAGTAGCGTCTGAAGCTTTTGTTACGGGGAACCGTATGTGTACAAACATGCCAGACAAAATGCTGCCGTTTGTTGTGTCCAAGTCTATTTTCACTAAGTATTGCCCTCCTGTATTTTTGGCGGATAAACTTACTTCGCTTACTTTTCCGTCCACTTCTGTTCCTTGCGATTTGACCAATACTTTCACAAGCATACCATTTTCTATGGCATCGATATCCGTTTCTGAAACCATTGCCATAACCTGCAAATTTGAGCGAGTTTCTATGCTTAGCAAAGGCATCCCTGGGTTGGCCATATCACCTTCTTTTACAAAAGTATTGGTCACAATTCCTGAAAAAGGCGCAGTGATATTGGCATAAGCAAACTGGGCAATAACCTCGTTTTTCATCTGTTTTGCAGCTTCCAAACCTGCCTTCGCCATCTCGTAGCGCGTGGTCATGTCATCTAGCTCTTTTTGCGAGGCACTTTTTTGCTCGAAAAGGGTCTTAAAGCGTTCGTAATCTTTTTTAGCATTAGCATATCCCGCCTCTGCTTGTATGATGGATGCTTCTACCTGTGCTTTTTTTGCTTGCAAGTCTGTATTGTTTATGCTAAGCAAAAGTTGCCCTTTGGAAACTTGTTGTCCCACTTTTACTTTAAGCCCGGTTACATAGCCCATCATTCTGGTGCTGAGATTACTGCTGTTTTCAGCTTCCACCTTGCCGCTGGCAGTGAAGTATTGATCGTTTTTACCCGCTTTTATTTTACTCACTTTTACCATTATTGGGTCTAATGTTTCCGTAGATTTTCTTTCTTCTGAACCACAACTTGTGAAAAACTGTGCAAGAGAAAATGTTATTATTATGATAAGTAGCTGTTTCATTATTATTTAGTTAAAAATTCCAAGTATTGTTGAGTGAAATTGTATTCAAATACAGCCTGTAGTATTTCCAGTTCTTTTTGGATCATTTGTGTTTCAGACTGCAATAAGTCAGTTGTTTTTTCGAGCCCTTGTTGGAAACGGTCTGAGCGAATTCGGTACGCTTCGCGAGATTGTTCCAATGCTAGCTTAGAGAGGTTTACTTTGTTGTATGCGTCTCTTAATTGTCTGTGGGTTTTGTTGATTTCCAGTTGGCTTTGGCTCTTATACTGCGTGCTTTCCACCTGTGCTTTCTGAAATTCAACTTTTTGTTTTTCCATCTTGCCTATGGATTTGTATCCGTCGAACAAGTTCCATGAAAGCTGAGCACCAACAAGGTAGCCACCGGCTCCCATTTGGAAAAGTCGATCGTCGTTCATCAGGTAGCTACCAAAGGCATTCAGCCTAGGGAGGAACTTCATTTTGCTCGACTGAAGCATATTTTCATAAGCTTGTGTTGAAAGATCTATTGCCATGATATCTTTTCTCGCTTCTGATAGAGAAGTGTCAAAAATTTTTAGCTCGATGTCAGAAGCTAGTTCTTCGGCAGGTTTGTAAATTACAGTTGAATTTTCTTCGTTCAACAGAAATGCTAAGTAATCGGAAGCATTTTTTACATTGCTATTTGCATATTGCAACTGGTTTTTTACTTCATTTGCCCGTACCTGAACCGATAATAAATCAGTTTTTTGGAGCATGCCTTGTTTGAAGTAATTTTCTACCAATTGTAGGCTTGCCTCAGATGTTGCATTGGCTTTTTCCAATACTTTAACCGCGCTATACGCCATTTGCAACTGCATATAAGCCTTGCTTACTTCTAGTTTAATGTATTCTTTTGTGCGTTCAGCCTGTAACTGATACGCTTGCATTTTTGTCTTGGCAGCTTTTCTTTCATACACGCCATCAAGATTGAAAATAGGTTGTTGTACTTCAATAGCCGTTGAGTAATTGTCTATCTTATCAGGGTTGTTCAGCAAGTCAGGATTAAAGTCTGACGGAGTTAAGATTTGCTGGTTGAGCTTGCTCCCAAAAGCCATTAAAGGGTTTGTTGTTAAAATAGCTGTATGAGATACCGATACATTCGGTAAAAACAGCGATCTTGATTGATTGTAATCAGCTTTTGCCGATTCAAACGTCTTTTCTGCAATCTTCACCTGCAGGTTTTCCTGAGAAATTTTCGACAGAATATCGTCCCTTGAAATAGTCAAAGTATCTTGTCCAAAAGAAGTGTTGACAGAAAGAATTGTCGAGATTAATACAATTAAATACCTGTTCTTCATTTTAAAATTTCAAATTTCCTTTATTGATGATACAAAGCTAGGGGGAAGGAAATCGCTGGTGAGTAACTAATGTTACTTAGGAGGGGGTTTGGTAAGGATTTATTTTTAAAGTGTTGTAAATGAGTGTGGTATTGTGAGGTTTATTTGTGTGGCAACAAGGGTTTTTTGGAAGACGTAGCCCTGTCCAAATATATTCGAAAGCCTATTGGGGGAAGAAGGGTATCCGAAAATGAAAGGTTTTACCAAAAGTTAAAATTCTAAGGGCTTGTTTGAATCTAGGTTTTCCGAGTGTCGGTCCAAAACCGAAAACGATCACCACGGCGGCGAACCGCTTTGAGGATCTCACTTCAAAAGAAAATTTGCAAATAGCTCCGCTCAAATCATGCTGGCTTTTTTGCAATACGATAGATTATTGACCTTCATACGAACCGTCGGTTGTGTAGTTCATTTCAACTAATTGATAAGTAAAGGGAGGCAATCTATTTGGGAAAGAAGTGTACTGCTTATGCACATACCTGTAAAACCCAAAAGCAGCGTCTTGAACCGTATACTCTACAGATGCACGGGAATGGATAAATTCATCTTTTCCTTGGCTGAAAAGCTGTATTGATAGAAGAATCAATAAAAAGGTGATACAAACTTTCCTCATACTCATGGCGTGTTAAGTAGTTGTATATAGCAATATGATTTATCTTGTTATCCTATGCAAGGAATACTTTTGATTCTGTTTTGGCAGAAAATTGTTACCAAGTCTTTTTCTCTAGTATAGACATTAAGGGAGTCCTAGCTATTTGCTAGTTTTGTCATCTTCAACAAAACGAATTGTCTTATATCTATATGAAAGTCATTACAATTACATTATTAGGATTGATGCTAAGCTTGGTGGCAAACGCCCAGTCAAGCAGTGTTTGTGATATTTTTGGGGCGGTGTACGAAGAAAAGGAAGCCTATCGAGCGGACTACAGGGTGTACATAGAAGAAGATGAATATTCGGCTGACCTTATCGTGTTCAAAGAAGATAACGAGCTCATGGCCGATAAGACAGGGCTTTGGCACTTTGTGAAATACCGCAACTTTGCCACCTTTACTGTCAGTTTTGTAAAAGATAGAGGGCAAGCTAACTTCACCGTCTACTTCACCGAAATTGATGCCGAAGCTAGATGCAATAGGTGACTTTTTTAGGTTATTTCTGTAACCTTGTCGAGGTTTATTGGCTATTCTTATTTATCTTCATTCTAATATTAAATTTATTAGGCATTAACCTCATTTAACTTACTAAAACATGTTTGGTTATAATCAGATTTTTGAAAATAACAAGAAGTGGATAGCCGAGAAAAAGCGGACAAACGCTGAGTTTTTCGAGAACCTATCTAAGGGGCAAAGTCCAGGCTGCCTGTACATTGGGTGTAGCGATAGCAGGGTAACTGCTGAAGACCTGAT
This sequence comes from Flammeovirgaceae bacterium SG7u.111, assembly GCA_034044135.1. Taxonomy (NCBI): domain Bacteria; kingdom Pseudomonadati; phylum Bacteroidota; class Cytophagia; order Cytophagales; family Flammeovirgaceae; species Flammeovirgaceae bacterium SG7u.111. The sequence goes on from CP139021.1 coordinate 2,532,136, forward strand.
GGGCGCTGAACCTGGCGATGTATTTGTACATAGAAACATAGCCAACTTGGTGCCTAATAATGATAACAGCTCTGCCTCGGTGATAGAATATGCTATCAACCATTTGGATGTAAAGAATATCATCGTCTGCGGTCATTATTTTTGCGGTGGGGTAAAAGCAGCCATGACCGCCCAAGACCTTGGTTTGCTAAACCCTTGGCTCAGAAATATCCGCGATGTGTATAGGCTTCATAAAGTAGAGCTAGGTGCCATTAAAGATGAAGAAGAGCGCTACAAGCGATTGGTTGAGCTGAATGTGCAGGAGCAATGTGTGAACGTGACCAAAATGGCTGCTTTCCAAAAGAAATTCCTTGCTGATGGCTACCCTACAATTCATGGCTGGGTGTTCGATATCCATTCTGGGGAATTGATTGACTTGAAGTTTGATTTTAAAACAATACTTGATTCTATCAGGGAAATTTATGACTTGGGAGTGTAAATAGCCCAAGAGTTAAAAAAACTAATCATCTTCTTGCTTCCATTTTATTGGGCTCGAAGAGGATTTTGTTTGTTATTTCACTAACAGGCAGCTCCCGCTTTGGGTATATTTCTTCCTTTCGTCTCAATCCTTTAGTTTTGGGTAAGTTTGAGAGTGTGACCTAAGAAATTCAACCACAAAATGAATACAGAAGAAAATTTTATTCCTTACAAAAGGGATACCTACGAGGGAGAAGAATTGAAAGAGAAAGCAAAAAGCTATTTTGAATACATGGATACCCGCCGTTCGCTACGCGAGTTTTCCGACAAGCCTGTTCCCAAAGAAGTAATTGCCGATATTATTCGGGCGGCATCGACTGCGCCTTCTGGTGCACATAAGCAACCTTGGACTTTTTGTGCGGTTTCTAGTGCCGAAATAAAAAAGCAGATTAGGATAGCGGCCGAAAAGGAAGAATACGTAAACTACCATGGAAGGATGAGCGATGAATGGCTCAAAGACTTGGAAGCATTTGCCACCAATGATCAAAAGCCATTCTTGGAAATTGCCCCATGGCTCATCATCGTCTGCAAGCGGATTTATGAACTGGAAGGGGAGGAGAAAAAGAATAATTATTATGTAAATGAGTCGGTTGGCTTAGCTGCTGGTTTTCTGCTAACGGCAATTCACAATGCCGGGTTGGTTGCGCTTACACATACACCTAGTCCTATGAACTTCCTCATGAAAGTATTGAAGAGACCTGCAAACGAGAAGCCTTTTTTACTGGTTCCAGTAGGTTACCCAATAGCAAATGCCAGTGTTCCCGACCTCAAAAGAAAAGACCTAGATGAAATAGCGATATTTTATGAATAGAGGCTTGTTTTGTCCCAAGGTGTTGCAAAACAGGTGGTTATATTCTTCATTCAAATTCATATTTTTGGTTTTTGATGAAAGAGAATTTGAAAATAGACGTTGAATCCGTAGTTTGCAGTTAGAGTCTGTTATGGAAAATAGTATTAGCACATGATTAAGGTAAAAAAGGTTTTATTTCTAGTTTGGATAGTTTCAGCCCAACTTGCGTGGGGACAGGACATGGCGCAGCCAGAAGCGTATGGCATTGATAGCATGAGCGCCAGTGCATTGGAAATGAAATATGATTTTGTGCGCTATGACTTAAACCAACTCCAGCTTTTCCATGCGGATGCACTTAGCCATTACTTTGAAAAAGCCCAACGCCTCCAACGTACAAATGATACTAAGCTTAGCATACTTCATATAGGAGATTCGCACATCCAAGCTGATATTTTCTCTGGCAAAGTAAGAAACGATTTCAATAGCGATTCGAGGTTCAACCTGAATGCGCGTGGACTAGTTTTCCCTTATCGTGCTGCCCGCACCAATACCCCGTATAATTACAAATCGTATTATACAGGAAGGTGGGAAAATATGCGTGCTGTAAAAAGCAAGCACCGTAGCGAATGGGGGCTTACTGCCATCACGGTACTTACCAATAGCACAGCATCTACTGTAACAATTAAGCCAAATGATGGGGAGCAAAAATACTTGATCACCAAGGTGAAAATATTCTATCCCAATCATGATAAAAACCAGTTTGTGCCTTATATCCCAATTGATGAAGACAATTACATTACCAGTTATTTCACGGGAGATGGCTTTGTGGAATATACCTTTGATAAGCCTCTGAACGAGGTAAAGTTGCAATTGCAAAAAACAGCAGATAACCAGACTGAGTTTTTGTTGCAGGGCATGACCCTTGAGAATATGGAACCGGGCATGACGTATCATTCTACGGGTTTGAACGGAGCTGAGGTTGACACCTATTTGCGTTGTAAAGATTTTGCCCGCCAAGTAAAAGTGATCAAGCCTGATTTGGTGATCATTTCCCTGGGTACGAACGATGCCTATATGTACACTTTCAATAGCAGCCTTTTCAAGATGAAGTATAAGCGCTTGCTTGCACAAGTGAGCGAAGCAGCCCCTAGGGCTTCAATCATCCTGACCACGCCGGGCGACGGCTACCGTAGAAGGCGCTATCCTAACAAAAATAATGAGAAAGCTGCCGAGGCTATCATGGAAGTGGCTAATGATTTGAACCTTGCGGTTTGGAACTTCTACGAAGTAATGGGCGGTTATCAATCGGTGAATACTTGGTATAAAAATGGGCTTTCCCAGCGAGATAAATTGCATTTCACTACCAAAGGCTACAACCTTCAGGGCGACTTGTTCTACGAATCGTTGGACAGAACTTACAGGCAATGGCAGTCAGGTGTTTATGGGCAATAAGTTTTTATTACAAATACTTCAAATTACTCCATCGCGCCTGTTTTTCTGAACTTGCCCCCTTTTTCTGGTTGATAAACAAAAGCTCTAATTTTCTCTCTTTCATCAAAATCAATCTCATTTCTTTTTTCTGCCCTAATTGTTGATTAGCTTTCAACTGAAAAATTAAAAGCTATAGCACAGGTTTTTCTTTGTATTGACTTGCTGTTACTATTCCATATATGAAGAGTGTCTTTCAGAAAATGCATAGTCTTAACAGCGGTAAAATGCTGGTATCAGGTGTTTTACTGATTCTTTCTTTCGTGGTGATGGACTTTGTGATTTCCTTAAAAACAAGGGAAGTGACAAGGGGAATGGCCTATGAGCTTGCTTACGAATCGGCGCAGAGCAAGGGGCAATTGCTTAGCAAAGATTTTGAGCTTTCGCTAAACATCACTCGCCAACTCCGAAATATAATGATAGAGTTGAGGGAACGGGAGAAAAACGACAGGTCATTGATGGATAGCATCATGTCAAAGGTCTTAAAGAATAACCAGGAAGTGTATGGGATATGGACGGTGTGGGAGCCTAATGCATTTGATGGGAAAGATTTGGAGTTTGCGAGGCGCGCACATAGCAACGGACGGTTTATGCCCTATTGGCGCAGGGATGGAACGTTGATAAAGAAATACCAATGCTCGGAAAAGGAAACAACAGAACTGTATGCACAAGCTCAAGTCAGTAGGCAAGAAGTGTTTTTAAATCCTCATCATCATATGGTAGAGGAAGATACGATGCTTATTATTTGTTCGCTAGTTCCTATCATAGACCAAGGTGATTTTTTGGGTGTTGTTGGGGTTTATTTTGAGTTGGAAGATTTAAAAAATAGGATTGAAGGTATAGAGGTAAGAGATGGAGGATATGCTTCCTTAGTAGCTAACAATGGAGTGTTTGTGGTGCACCCGGAGCAGGGGTATATTGGTAAGGACATTAACGAGAGGTACGAAGCCGATGCTGTAAAAAAATCGATTGAGAAAGGGCAGTTGTTTACCCACAAAGTGTTTTCAGAATATTTGGGTGAAGAGGTTTACAGGGTGTATGTTCCAGTTGTGATGAAAGATCCGAACGAGCCATGGTCGCTTATTATCAACATACCCGACAAAGCGATTAACGCCAGTTCGCGTGAACTCAGTTTTTATACCTTAGGTATCGGGATGGGGACTACTCTCATTATCTTTTTCTTACTTTTTTATTCAGTAAAAGGTTGGGGGTATGAATTAAAAAGACGACAAGAAGTGAATGCTCGGCTCAGCTCCGTGTTAGAAAGCCCAACGGGAGTCTCTATTTTTTCCATAGACTTATCCAATCAGTACCTTACCTTCAACAAATTGCACGAAAAGCAGATTCAAGAAGAGTATGAGATCACAATTTTTGTGGGAATGGATGTGCAATCTTTTATAAAAGCTCCTTACGACTCCCTTTTGAAAAATGGATTTGCCAAAGCCAAAGAAGGTAGTTCGTATGTGGTGCAGCGGAAATATAAACGTAAGTACTTTGAGGTTATTTTCAACCCTATTTTTGATAAGGATAAAGAGGTGATTGGGATTACCGTTTTTGAAATTGATATCACCAAAAGTAAAACTGCCGAAATGGAGCTGTTGACCTATCGGGATCAGCTGGAAAAGTTGGTGGAGAAGAGAACGGAGGAGTTGAATAGGCAAAAAGACGAGCTTCACGGCCAAAAGGAGCGGATTAAAGAGCTGTTGGAAGACAGCAACCAGAAAAATGAGGAGCTAAACACGACACTTTCCCAACTAAAAAGCACGCAGACGAAGCTTCTTAATTCAGAAAAGCTGGCTTCTTTAGGGCAACTTACCGCAGGTATTGCCCATGAGATAAACAACCCTGTTAATTTTATAAGCTCGAACATCTATCCCCTCCGCAGGGATTTTAGCGATATCAAAAAACTGATAGAGGCAGTGGACAGGTTGCCTGAAAGTGAGGACAAACTTGCTTTGGTAAATGAAATAGTATCACTGAACGAAGAGCTAGAAGTAGATTTCTTGATACAGGAAATAGACCAGATGCTCGATGGCTTAGCGGAAGGGGCTAGAAGAACGAAGGACATTGTCACGGGTCTGAGAAATTTCTCTAGAATGGACGAGGGAGTGTGGGAAATCTACGATTTGCAAGAAGGCTTGGATGCTACGCTCAACCTGCTCAACAATAAGATTAAAAATGAAATAGAGGTAGTGAAAAACTACAGCAAACTATCCCATGTGGAGTGCCAGCCGGGCAAGGTCAACCAAGTGTTTATGAACCTGCTTTCCAATGCTATCCAAGCTATGGAGAACTCTTCCCAGCCTAAAGTATTGACCATTGAAACCAAACAAGAAGAAGAGTACGTGATGATCAGTATCGGCGATGAAGGAAATGGGATGACAGAAGAGGTGAAGAAGAAGATATTTGAGCCTTTTTTCACGACCAAACCTGTAGGCGAAGGGACTGGTTTGGGGCTTTCCATTAGCTATGGCATCATAGAGCAACACGGCGGTAGAATTGATGTAGAAAGCCAAGTAGGAGAAGGAACTACTTTTACCGTTTGGCTACCCGTTTCGAGGGAAATCGGGTTTTAGACCTGCTTTTAGGCTACTTGCGGCTGTGAGGAAAGGTTTCTGTCAATTGATTCTTAAATAATATGAATCCAATTTACAGGGCGGTAAATATTGGGCAATAGCCTCATAGTTAGGTGGGTTAATAGTTGGTTAATTACCCTTGCAAGTTTCAATTTAACCTTGCCAATCAACAAGAATTCCGTAACCTCACCAGTTCAAGAATAAATTCCTTAGTTTTGGAGAAACAAAATGAAATTTATTCCCCTCCCAATGGTTCTTGAAAAAGTATTACAAAAACATTTTGGCTATAGCAGCTTTCGTCCACAGCAAAAGGAGATTATTGAGCATGTGTTGGAAGGTAAGGATGCGGTGGTACTGATGCCTACGGGAGGTGGTAAATCCATTTGTTATCAAGTGCCTGCGTTAGTCAAAGAAGGGCTTACCGTGGTCATTTCCCCACTTATTGCCCTAATGCAAGACCAGGTCCAAAGCTTGCGAGCCAATGGAGTGGAAGCGGCATTTCTCAATTCTAGTTTGAATGCGGAGCAGGAAAGTGAGATTCGGGGGAAGCTAGAAAAAGGCGAGATCAAGCTGTTGTATGTCTCTCCTGAGAAATTGTTTTCAAGAAACTTTCTCGATTACCTAGGCATATTAAAACTTTCCCTTTTTGCCATAGACGAAGCCCATTGTGTGAGTAGCTGGGGGCATCATTTCCGACCCGAATATAAAAAGCTATACATATTAAAAGAAACATTCCCCAATATCCCTGTAGTAGCGCTTACCGCTACTGCCGATAAGGCTGTTCGTTCGGATATTGGTACACTTTTGAAGCTGGACCAGCCCAAATATTTCATCGCCTCTTTCGATCGACCCAACTTATCTCTTGCGGTGTTGCCCGGAAGGAAAAAGTGGGAGCAGATACAAGGGATAGTGGAGAAATACAGGGGGAAAAGCGGTATTGTCTATTGCAGTAGCAGAAAAGCGACGGAATCTCTTGCGGTAAAGCTTCAGGGAATAGGCTTAAAAGCGGATTTCTACCACGCAGGGCTAGATAACTTGACTCGCCACAAAACGCAGGAGGATTTCATCCAAGGAGATTTGGATATAATTTGTGCTACGGTAGCCTTCGGAATGGGCATTGACAAAGCCGATGTTCGGTATGTGATACATAATAATATGCCTGGAAACTTGGAAAGTTATTACCAAGAAATTGGGCGTGCGGGTAGGGATGGGCTTCCCTCCGAAACCGTTCTTTTTTACAGTTACCGTGATGTGCAAACCCATATTGGGTTTATGGAAGACATTACGGACGATGCCTACCGCAAAATCCAGATGGCGAAGCTGGATAGGATGCAAGAGTTTGCCGAGTCGCAGGTGTGCCGAAGGAAGGTGCTCATGACCTACTTTAGCGAGATTCCTGAAGAGGACTGTGGCAATTGCGATGTTTGTAAAAATCCTCCCAAGTACTTCGATGGGACTATGCTGGCGCAAATGGCGCTATCTGCCATGGTACGGACCAAGGAAAAAGTGGGTATCACTACACTGGTAGATATTCTGAAAGGAACGTATTCGAATGCGGTGCAAGAGCATGGCTATTCCCAAATAAAAACCTTTGGTGCAGGAAGGCAAACGACCAATTTTGCTTGGTTGCTTTTTATCCAGCAGTTTATCCAACAGGGAATTGTCGAACTAGATTATAAAGACCATTACAACCTGAAGCTGACAAGGCTGAGTAAAGAAATCCTTTTTGAAGGAAAGAAAGTTCAGCTAGTAACACCAGAAACAATAAAAGAAAGACAAGAACAGCAGAAGCAGGTAAAAATAGAATCAACACCTACAAAAGCTGCCATCAACCCTTCTTTGTTCGAAAAATTGCGGATTCTCCGGAAGGAGCTTGCCGAAGCACAGGGTGTTCCAGCCTTTATGGTTTTTGGGGATGCCAGCCTGAAAGATATGTGCGAAAAGTTGCCCAAGTCTATGCAAGAGTTCTTGAATGTTTCGGGAGTGGGGGAGCACAAAGCTAAGCAGTATGGCGAAGAGTTCTTGAATGTGCTGAGCAAGTTCGGACCTACCCCAAAGCAAAAGGGCGACACACATAAAATTACGCTTTCCATGTACCGAGATGGCAAAAGTGTAGAGGAAATAGCCCAAGAGCGGGGCATCCAACCCACCACGGTGTATTCCCACTTTGCTAAGCTCATTTCCGATGGGGAAGCAGTTGATATTCATGAGCTAGTCTCCGAGGAGGAAATTAAGAAGATGGAAAAGGCTGTAGGTGAACTAGGCTTTCAGGATGCCCTCAAGCCTTACTTTGACTTTTACAACGGGGAACTAGAGTATGGTAAAATTAGGGTGGCATTGAGTTTTCTGAAATTAGAGAACAATGAAAGCTAATTTGGGGAATGGCCATTTTGCCAACTTATTTATCAAAAGGCACATTTGTGATCACTACCTCCAGCGGTAGTTTTTTACGGACAGAAACATAGCAATCGTCGCTTATGGAGCTATCTGCAATGGATAATTCTTCGTTGCATTTATCAGAGTCTTTATATCCCATAACAGTATAGGAAGACCAATTGATTTTGAGGCTTATTGAGTTTCCTCCAGAAATGAATTCAACCGCTTCACTTCCTATGGAGCTTATGGGGGTTCTTGGGTATATATTCCAGCCTTTAGATGGTATTTCGTTATAGATATCATCTAAGGCCAAAAAACTACAATATTTTTCAAGGCTATCCCTATGAGTTGTCATTTCTTCTAACGGTTTGTAAAAAACCAGTTGAATAACCATTCCTTCATATGAGATTTCAATAATATCGTCTTTTTCCTCGGGGCGCTCAGGGTGGTATCGGGTGATAAATGCAGAGGCTTTGTCCCCCTTTACTTTTAAGGAATATTTTTCAGGGTTTTCACTGTACCATCTGTTGATGTTCTCAATCACTTGTTCTTTGGGCAATTGCGCATTTGCTGAGCAAGATGAAAGTAAGAGCAATAAGGGAATTAGAAATTTCATGAGTTGAGCGTTTTGATATGTGAAGGTCATGTTCATTTGTCTTGAATTACATTAGTTAAACGGTACAATTAGTACTCGATTTTACCTCTTTTATTTAAATTAAAAGCTGTGTGGGGATTATTTTTTAAAGTTGGTATTACTTATTCGGTATGCATAATGAGGCAAAGCCGATGAGGATAGTGGCGTTATTTGCAGAGGTTTTATCGAAATAATGGCTGGGGGTTATGATCTGCTTTTTCCCTAATAATGCAACCTGTTCTTCGAATTGTGAAATATTTTTCAGGCACATAATCAGTTGGTTACCTACTCTTATTTAGATTAATTAAAAATAATATTGACAAGTAGGTTTTGCTCAATTACTTTTGCGGGACACTTATTTGAAATGAGTCTAAATAAAAACAAATGAAAAAACAATTTACCTTTCTGATTTTATTTTTGCTTAGTACGCTGGCTTTTGCTCAGAGCGGAACGGTTAAAGGTGTGATCACCGACAATACCCAAACGACTTTGATAGGGGTCAACATAGCATTGAAAAACACAACGGAAGGAGTGCATACCGATGTAAATGGATATTTTGAACTTTCAAATATTTCTGAGGGAGAGTATGTTTTATCTATTTCCTACTTAGGCTTTAAAACGAGGGAGATACCTTTTGCAATTACAAGTGGTGAAACCCTTGATCTGCAGACTATCATTCTATATGAAGGAAATGAAATATTAAGAGAAGTTACAGTTACAGGTGAGCGTATCAACAAGTTTTCGAGGGAAAAAACAGCGTATGTAGCCAAGTTGCCTCTCAAAGATATAGAGAATACGCAAGTTTATAGCACTATAACAAATGACTTGCTTGAGTCTCAGGTAGTCACAAACTTCGACGATGCGTTGAAAAATGCAGTAGGAGTAGAAAAGCTCTGGTCCTCTACTGGTAGAGGTGGGGATGGCGCTGGTTATTTTTCCCTCCGTGGTTTTTCCGTTCAGCCTCAGTTGGTAAATGGCTTGCCAGGCTTGACTAACGGGACTATAAACCCAGCCAATATCGAACGTATAGAGGTTTTGAAAGGTCCTTCGGCCACGTTGTTCGGAAATAGTGTGACTTCTTACGGAGGGCTGATAAATGTAGTGACCAAAAAACCATTTGTTGGTACGGGAGGAGAACTTTCATTTACTTCAGGTACGTATGGACTGAACCAGATAACGGGTGATTTTAATACTGCCATAAGTGAGGACGATAATATTTACTTTAGGTTAAATACATCTTATGCAACCGAGCAAAGCTTTCAAGATGCAGGGTTCAGGGAATCATTCTTTGTAGCTCCTTCTCTTTCGTATAAAGTAAACAATCGCCTTGCATTCTCATTTTATGGGGAAATTACTCAGGCAGAGCAAACTAACCCGATGTTTTTGTTTTTGAACAGAAGCGCGCCTACAGCGGCAAAAAACCTTGAAGAACTAGGCTACAATAACAAGTTGTCGTTTACCAGCAATGACCTTACGCTCCAAAACCCTACGCAGAATTATAGGGTGGAAATGGACTATAAGCTTTCAAGTAAATGGAAATCGCAAACCTTGCTTTCTAAAAGTTTTACTTCTACCAAAGGGTATTATTCGTACTTGTACGATTACGGTGTTTTGGGTGATAATGTATTTACTCGTTTTATTAACAAGCAAAATGCAAGTACGCAGACTACCGATATCCAGCAGAACTTCATTGGTGATTTTAAAGTAGGCTCACTGAGAAATAGGGTAGTGGTAGGGTTAGATTATTATACTGCTACGGAGACAAATAACAGTACAGGTTATGCTTTTTATGGAAATATCACGCCTGATGGCGGAACAATTGGCGACAATCCTTTCACGCCAGATGTGGAGAATGACTCGTACCCGCTTTCAACTTCTGGGGTAGACGCGGCTTTAGCTTCTCAGGCTGTAGGAAATCAAAAGTCGAGGTATCATATCTACAGTATGTATGTGTCGGATGTATTGAACATCACCAAGAGCTTATCGGTAATGGCTGGGCTTCGTCTTGATAGGTTTGACAACGAAGGGAGTTTGGCAAGTGAGGAGGATGATTATGACCAAACCACCCTTTCTCCTAAACTTGGAATTGTTTATCAGCCTATTGTTGACAAGCTTTCTTTGTTTGCCAACTATCAGAATGGGTTTACCAACGTAGCCCCACAATTGGTTGGAAACCCAGAAGATGGACCTCAAACACTAAAGTCGTTTGATCCAGAGCAAGCTAACCAAATGGAAGTGGGTATTAAGACAAACCTCTTTGACAACAGGTTGAATGCCACCGTAAGTTATTATGATATCACGGTTACAGACCGTGTGATTACCGATCCGTCTTCGCCCTTCAACAAGATCCAGGGTGGAGAAGTAGAAAGCAAAGGTTTTGAAGTAGAAGTGAATGCCAACCCTATTGATGGACTGAACCTGAGAGCGGGCTACAGCAATAACGATAGCAAAACGGTAAAATCCGATAATGAGAATATTTTGGGGCGTAGGCCATTGGAAGCTGGTCCGGAAACGCTTTATAACTTTTGGGCAAATTATGAGATTCAGCAAGGAAGTTTAGATGGCTTTGGGCTGGGCTTAGGTTTCAATGGGGCAAGTGAACGATTTGCCATTAATTATGCGGCATCTGGCGAGTTTATTTTGCCTAGCTATACCATTGCAAATGCCTCTATTTTTTACCAAGCTGCCAATTATCGGGTAAGTTTGAAGCTCAACAATGCTTTCAATAAGGAATATTACAAAGGTTGGACTACCATTACGCCACAGACGCCAAGAGCTTTGTTGGCAAATGTGACCTTCAAATTTTAAGTAAACTATTCTTCACTCAAGGGCAGCCTATTTATAGGTTGCCCTTTCCATATTTAGAGTCAGATGAAATCTAGGAAATTAATCTTCACACTTCATAAGGTATTGGGGCTAGTCACTGGAGTGGTTGTTTTCATTGTCTCCATCACAGGTTGTTGTTTTGCTTTTAAAGAGGAAATTGAAAGCTTGTATAGCGACTATAAAAAAGTTGAAGTTCAAGATGCGGCTCTCCTTACTGTTACGGAGGCAAAAACGATAGCCAAGAGTGTTTTTCCTAACAATACCGTTCACGGAACGCTCTTCAAGAAGGCAGACGATGCTGTTGAGGTTATTTTTTACGACCGCGAACCTGAGTTTTACCAAAGTGTATTTATAAATCCTTACACAAAAGAAGTGATTCAAGTTGATGACCGCCTTTCTGGGTTCTTTGCTTTTGTGCTCAAAGGACATATGTGCCTGTGGATGTCGAGGGAAGTTGGAGAGCAAATAGTGGGCGCATCTATCTTCACCTTCATGCTCATCATCATTTCTGGTTTCTTTTTGTGGATACCCAAACAACGAAAAAACCTAAGGCAACGATTGAAATTTGATTGGAAAGCGACAACAAAATGGAAGCGTAAGAACTTTGATTTGCACACCGTGGTGGGTTTTTATATATGCATTTTTGCCTTGGTTTTTGCTTTTACCGGCTCGTTGATTTCGTACAATTGGCTGAAGTATGTGGTGTATAAATCGACGGGTGGGGACAAGGTGCCGGCTTTTATCATCCCCGATAACCTTAGTGAAGCTCCTTTTGCCGAAAATGGTATCAAACCTATTGACTTGCTTATCCCTAAGCTTCAAAAAGAATCGCCAAATGCAGCTGGGTTTGAGTTGCATTACCCTGCATCTGACACAGCCAGTATTTATGTAGAAGTTTCAAACAGCGAAGGTTTGTACTACGATGCGGACTACCGCTTTTTTGACCAACACACGCTGGAAGAAATTGAGACCGATGCGATTTATGGAAAGTACGAAAATGCGAAAATCCCCGACAAAATCTTACGGATGACCTACGATACACACATTGGTTCTATTGGCGGGATAGCAGGTAAGGTCATTGCCTTTTTGGCTAGCCTTATTACTGCCAGCCTACCGGTAACGGGTATTCTGTTATGGTATGGCCGCACTTATAAGAAAAAGAAGAAGCTGAGCTTGTCAGAAGTGAGGGTGTAGAGGTGTGCTAAGAGCTCAGATCAGGCTGCTCATCATTTTTTCTAGTGCCTTTATTTGCCCAAAGAGGATGAGCGTGTCATTTTTTTCAAACTTGATACTACCGTTGATCACGCCGGCTACCTTGTTTTTGCTGATTTCTCTGCCCAAAAGGTTTTTCTTTTTGCTGTGCCTGATAATGGTGATAATAGAAACATTCCATGAGTGGATAATATCTATTTCTTCCAAGGTTTTTCCTATGAAACTTTGGGGGACTTTAAACTCTGCTATTTCGTACTTATCATCTAACAGGTAGGTATTTATGTTCCCAGTTATGGTTAGCCTATTGGCAAAATTATCGGCAAATTCAGCCTCTGGGTTTATTATATCTTCAATGCCCATAGCCTCAAATATTGTTTTTTGGATTTCGGAGGTATAACGTGCTACAATTCTACAATTGGGTACATGTTTCTTAAAAAGTGCAGCAGTGGTAATGGCCGCTCCTGAGTCTTCACCGATGGAGATGATAACTCCATCGGTATCTGATAGGGGAAGTTGGCTTACAGCCAGTTCATTAGTGCTGTCAAGTTTGAGAGCATGTGTCAGTTTATCTTTGTACATGTTGATAGAGGCTTCGTTGTTGTCAACGCCTATTACCTCATGTCTGTTCTCTGCTAGTTTTAGGGCTAGCGACGATCCAAAGTTTCCAAGTCCGACTACTATGTATTTCAATGTGCAAGAGTTTAGTTGATGAAAATTTCTTCCCGGGGGTATTCTATAGCTGAATATTGATATGTATAAAACTGCCTTGTAATACCAATAAGGAGTGTAAGTAAACCTACACGGCCAATCAGCATGGTACTAATAATTACCAGTTTGCTGGCATCGCTAAGTTGTGAGGTGATTCCCATACTCAGACCCACAGTGCTAAAGGCTGAAATACACTCAAAAGCAATTTGCATGATACCAAGTTTCTTATCGAAGTGAATGAGCAAGAAGGTTGAGATACCAATCATGATCAATGAAAGGGAAATAATGGTGGTGGCGCGCTGCAAAGCTGTTTGCGAAATTTTTTTGTATCCTACAATGATGTTTTTGTACCCCGTAACTTGTTGGATGATATTGAAACTGGCAATGGCAAATGTACTCGTTTTGATCCCACCACCCGTTGAGCCAGGAGATGCCCCAATCCACATAAGGAACAAGACAATCATAATAGTAGTGAAGTGAAGGTGGCCAATCTCTACGTTATTGAACCCTGCCGTACGTGTGGTGATTGAGCCAAATAATGCAGTGAAAAATTTCCCTATTCCCGAATGTTCTTGAAGGCTATTGTTTATTTCCAGTAGATAAAAGAATAACGTTCCGAAAACTATGAGAGACAAGGTCGTATAGAGTACTATTTTACTATTCAAAGAAATATGCGGCTTTAGCTTTTGGATATGGCCTTTCCACGTAATATTGAACAAGCGGTAAGTCGTATAGAAAAACCATTTTTTTAGGTAATGGAAAATATTGATGAATACCACAAACCCCAAGCCTCCACATACTATGAGCAGGGCAATACTCATTTGTAGGCTATAGTTATACCTGAATCCCTCCTCGTACAGGGAATTGGACAGTGTGGAAAAACCGGCGTTGCAAAATGCGGAAATGGAATGAAACACACTGAAAAACATGCGTTTTTTAAATGTTCCGAAGGTATCATCTAATGATGAAAATATCAGTAATGTACCTATTCCTTCTGCTGAAAAAACAAAGATGATGATTTGTATCAGGCGCTTGAATGTACCATCTAGTGTGTCGGCATTTATCATGTCTTTTATGTTCAGGCGTGATTCAAAAGAGCCAAAACCTTTGAAAAAAAGTGCGAATAGGGAAGTGAAACTCAACATGCCAAGTGCGCCAAACTGGATAAGGCACATAATGGTCAGTTGTCCTATTAGAGTAAAATCCTTGCCTGTATCTAAGACGGCTAGACCTGTTACGCAAACTGCACTGGTAGATGTGAAAAGTGCATTGATAAAATTGATGCCATGCACTGTAGCCTTGGGGGCCATGAGTAATAACGTTCCTATGAAGATGAGAACAACGAAGCTTAGTACAAAAACCAAAGCGGGGTGAAGTGTTTGGCTGTTAAGGTTGTAAAGTCTACTGGACAGATCGAAAAGGATAAGTACAAATACCAGATCCATTGTGAATGGGTTGAGGCTAGTAGAGTCGTAAAATATAAAATTGGAAGTGTTGAGAGAAGAGACGATCAATAATATAATTGATAATAACGTGACTACGTAATAGCCAATGGGCTTCTTGTTCAATTTTCCTTTTTTTGGAAGATGCTTAATAAAATAGAAGGTAAAAATAAAACCACATAGAAAGTAAAAAAAATCGGTAATTAAGTGCATCCAATAGTTCATGCTGTAGCCATAGTCGAGCGTAAGGGCTACGAGGGCAATCATGCTCAAGATAAAAATGACAGAATCTCTAAAAAGCTGGAAGGAAGCTGTTTTGTTCATCAGTTCAGACCTAAAGTAAAGCGGATGTTTTTACTACAATGTTTTTGCACGATAGTAAGGTGAGTATCTAATTGTATTATTAGGTGTTTTTCATATTTACTTTAGTGATGCCAAGGTAGGGCTTGTAAAAAAGAATTGCAACTTGGTGGTAGAGAAGCTTGACTATTGGGTGGTCCGAGTACTCTTTAGATCTTTTTTCCAGGTTATCCCCTCCTAATCTTAACTGCTTGGAAATAATAATAATAACTGGAATTTATGGAAAATTGACGAATCATTATTTGGGTTCTTCCTAAAAAATTGCTCGAAATTGCCTATATTCCAACCTGACTTTTACCTTAGGCCAGACTACTTTCTTTTATAATTATCATTTTTTTGAACCTAAAAAGATTAAAGCATGAGAATTGAAATCCCCAGAGAAGTAGAGAGATTTGGACCAATTATTTTCCATGGTGTGCAGAAGGTGTATGAGCTTGACTCTGGCTTGAAAAACCACTCTAACCAACAAGACGAGAACCCTGTTTTAAAAAGGATAGCCTACGACGTACAGCATGAGATCCAGAATGAGATGGCGATTGTGGTGCCCGTAAGGAATGAAAAAATCAAGCTTATAGAAGGTGTGCTTTCTGGGATTCCCCACCACTGTTTGGTCATTATAGTATCTAATAGCCCAAGGCATCCGATTGATAGATTTAGGATAGAAAAAGATGCGATAGAGCACTTGAGCAATTTTATGGGGCGTAGGATTTTGATGGTTCACCAAAAGGACCCGAAACTTGCCGAAGCGTGCGAAGCTGCAGGTTATCCATTTTTGCTAGATAAGGAAGGGGTAGTGAAGAACGGAAAAGCAGAAGGGATGATTTTGAGTACTTTATTGGCGTACTTGTGCGGCAAGAAGTACATCGGTTTTATTGACTCGGACAACTATTTCCCCGGTGCGGTGCATGAATATGTGCAGGAGTACGGCGCTGCTTTTGCCATGAGCAAGTCTAAGTATACAATGGCGAGGATTTCGTGGCACAGTAAGCCAAAAATAGTGGAGTCGAACTTGTTCTTTGCCAAGAGGGGTAGGGCTTCGGAGCATACCAATAAGATTTTGAACAGGCTGGTGAGCTACTATACGGGCTACGGAACGGAAATTATAAAGACTGGGAATGCAGGCGAGCATGCGATGACCATGGATTTGGCCATGCGACTAGATTATTCTTCGGGTTATTCTATTGAGCCGTATCATTACATAAATGTATTGGAAAAATTTGGTGGAATAATAGCCAATCCTTCGGACAAGATTATGCAAAATAGGGTAGAGTTTTATCAGATAGAATCTAGAAACCCACATTTGCACGAGGTAAAGGGTGACCAGCACGTAATGGACATGAGCCGTGCGGCGCTGGAGGTGATGCACAATTCGCCTATTTGCCCAAAAGAGTTGCAAGAAGAGATTATAAAAGATTTGAGAGCAAGGAAACTTCTTGGAGAAGGAGAGGAGCTTGGTAACTCGCTTACTTATTACCCTTCTCTCAAAACGGTGAATATGAAAAAGTTTGCCAAGGTGCTCAAAAATGAACCATATGTAGATATGTTCAAGGCGGATCTTTCGAAGTTCAACCAAGAAACGGAGGATACGATGCTGACTAGGGACAAGGCTGAAGGGATGAAGGCACATTTGCCAGAAGAAGGGAAGCTAGAAGCGAAATAATATTTTTAATGAAAAACACATGAACCGAGGCTTTCCTAAGCCTCGGTTTCTTTTTGTCTTAAAAACTATGAAAACAACTAACCCAATCATATTTACCGACTTGGACGGTACACTGCTCGATTTTAAAACGTATTCGTTTGACGTGACGAAAGGAACGGTAGAGAAATTAACCGAGTTGGGTATCCCTGTGGTATTTTGTTCTTCCAAAACGAGGGTAGAGCAGGAGGTATACAGGAAAGCGCTTGGCAATGCGCATCCTTTCATTACCGAAAATGGCAGTGCGATTTTTATTCCCGAAGGCTATTTTGCCTTTGACTTCAAGTTTCACCAAGAAGCGGATGGATATAAAGTGGTAGAACTTGGGGAAACCGCAGATTTCATTAGAGCGCAAATAAAGCTTGCCCGAGAAGAATCTGGAAACGTAAATTTCGGTTATGCCGACTTGACTATTGCCGAGATATCGGAAATCACTACGCTTGACTTGGAAGCCTCGAAAAGGGCGGCTTCAAGAGAGTATAGTGAGACTATTTTGAAAGGAGACGTAAGCTCGGAGCAATTCGGGAGATTCAAAGATGTGTTGGAGCAGAAAGGCTTGGCTTGTGTATCTGGCGGGAAGTTCCACACCGTAATGGGGCTGAAGAGCGATAAAGGAAAAGCGGTGGAAATCCTCGCTGGTTTGTACCGAAAGCAGCTTGGGGAAATCACCACGCTAGGGCTGGGGGACAGTGCCAACGATGGCCCTTTGCTCAGGGCGGTGGACAAACCTTATTTGGTGCAAAAGCCAAACGGGACATGGCAAGCTATTGAATTTGAGGGGTTGGAAAAAGTAGCAGCGATTGGTCCTGCAGGGTGGAACGAGGCTGTTGCCGGGTTGTTGGAGTAAAAGCAAAATGGCTTTTTATGAATCTACTTGATAATTCAAGAAATGGAAACCCTTAAGCATGGTGATTAGAGGCTAGACGCCAGAAATAAGAGGTTAGAAAAAATTAAAACTTCAAGAGGTTATTCTTTTTCTAACTTCTAGCCTCCTGCCTCTAACTTCTCTTGAACCTTAAACCATTACTCATCCACTAGTTTTTCCGAGGTATCAAGTAAATCATAAAGAACCTTCAAAATCATGTATCCAAGCTGAAAATATCTTTCAGTTCATTGTTGCTCAGATCGCCTATCCAGTTTTCACCGCTGCTTACGGTGAGTTCGGCGAGTTCTTTTTTAGCCTGAATCATGGCATCTATTTTTTCTTCAAAAGTGCCTTGGGTAATCATTCGGTAAACCATTACGTTTTTCTTTTGTCCAATTCGGTAAGCCCTATCTGTCGCTTGGTTTTCCACGGCAGGATTCCACCATAAATCGTAATGGATTACATTATTGGCGGCTGTCAGGTTCAAGCCCGTACCACCTGCTTTTAGGGACAGAATCATGGTCTTTAAATAGGTTTTCCCCTGAAAGTCTTGCACCATGGTGTCTCGTTTGTTTCTGGAAACTCCTCCATGCAGCCAAAGTGGCTCATAGTTGTATCGCTCCTTTATAAGTTTTACCAAGAGGTCTCCCATTTCTTTGTACTGGGTGAAAATCAGGGTTTTTTCTCCGTTTTCGTAAATGGTATCTAACAAAGAAAGCAGCATTTGTGTCTTGCCCGACTTATCAGGTTCTATGGTTTTCTTTTTGAGAAAATGGTTAGGGTGGTTGCAAATCTGCTTTAGAGAAATCATGAGTTTGAACACCAGTCCAAGTCTTTTGATGCTTTCCTCAGTTTCTATGCTTTTCATAGCTTGCCCAACTACATTTTTGTAGAGGGCACTTTGCTCTTTAGTGAGTGAGCAAAGTTGGTTTGATTCAATTTTTTCAGGCAAATCTTTGATAATGGACTTATCTGTTTTCACCCTTCTCAGGATGAAAGGTGCAGTCATTGTCTTAAACCGTTCTAGTTTTTCGTGGTCGCGGTGTATTTCAATGCTCTTTATAAATTCAGTTTTGAACTTAGCAAGTGAATTTAAATACCCTTTGTTGGTGAAGTCGAAAATGCTCCAATATTCAGAGAGCCTATTTTCTACAGGAGTGCCGCTCAATGCAATTTTATTGTAGCTCTTGAATTTTTTGAGAGCTTTGGTCTGTTCAGTTCCCGTGTTTTTTATGTTTTGGGCTTCGTCGATTCCTAGCAGCGCCCATGTGGTCTTGGATAATATTTTTACATCGCTGCGGGCTGTTCCATACGATGTAAGCATCACATCGTACCCCTCGGTTGTGAATTTTCTTTTAGGGCCGTGGTAAATCAATACCTGCAAATCGGGGGCGAATTTTTCAATTTCCCGTTGCCAGTTGCCTAGAAGGGTAGTAGGTAATACCATTAAGGCCTTATGCTTTTGTAACTGCCCTTCTTCTTTCATTTTGAGTAAAAGACAAATTACCTGCAAGGTTTTTCCTAAGCCCATGTCATCGGCAAGCAAGCTGCCAAAACCAAGCTTGTTGTTTTTGTACATCCATTCAAAGCCCCTGAGTTGGTAAGGGCGGAGGGTCGCCTTCAAGCCCTTGGGCAATTCTACTGCTTCAAATTTTACCAAATCTTTCAGTAGTTTTTGGGCTTTGGCATCGAGGCTAGCCTTTGCGCCTTCGTAGTCTTTGCTTAGTAATATTTTTAATAGTTCTTTGTCGCCAAGAGCGGGCGGGTTTTCCAATTTTTTCAGAATGCCAGCTATTTCTTTTTCGTCCAGAAGAACATATTGGTCGTTCAGTTTTACAAGTCCCTCGGTTTGTTTCAGTAGCTTTCTAAATTCATCAGCTGTAACCAACTGGTTGCCTATGGCAACTTTCCATTCAAAATCCAGCAGGTTTTCCATGTTGGCAAATGAAACGCCTCCAGTCACTTTTCCAGCAACCGATTTTACCTGTCCAGAAAGTTGTGGTCTTGCGAGTTTTTGAAGAGACTTGGGCAAAAGTACTTGGATATTGAGCAAACGGAGGGCAGGAATGGCATTGAAAAGTACATGGGTAAATTGCTCGATGGAAAGTTGGATATGTTCTTCTCCTTTGCTGCTGATGATTTGTTTTACTTCGGGAAGGTATTCTGCCAACAACGACAAGTCTTGCATGATGCCAACTCTTATTTTATCGTATTTAGCCTTTGCAAAAAGTGAGCGGATGCTTACTGGCTCCCCCAAACTCTCTTTGCTGTTTTGAACCCACAGGGAAATGTCAAAATGGGCGTCTTCTAGCTCTTGCTCTTCCACTTTCAAGACAGGTACCCACTCTTTTTCAGACAAATAAAACTTCTGTAGCCATTGTTGGATAGACTGGGCTAATTCTTTTTTTTCAAACCCAAGTGTACTTATAGTTTTTTGATGGAAAAATGCATTGAGCACGTCATCGTTCCAGGCAGACTGAGGTATTTTATGATAATCGTAATAACTGTGTTGGTAGTGGTTGAGGAAAAGTGCCAGCAACATTTTAAGTTGCTCTTCTTTAGTAGCAGAGAACTCTTTTTTGTCTTTTTCAAAGAGTACCAACCCAAAGGGCATGAGCTTCACTAGCAAGTCGAAGATTAATTTTACCTCGGGGATAAGGAGGGCTGGAATCCACCGAATGCTGTAACGGTTTGTGCTTGTTTGTACGAGTTCGGGAATGAAGGCCGACTTGGCAGCAAGGTGTTTGTAAAATTGGTTGGCTAAAAAAAGAGTAACAACCGAAGGGTGAAGGTTGAGTAAATGTGCTTGGTTGATTTTATCCAGAGAATCTGTAAGGGTGTCGAGCTTGTTGAAAAGTACTTTTTTCTCTTCAAGTAATTCGAGCCTTTCGAAAAACATTTCGTTGTTTATGTAGAGACGTACACTGCCTTGTTCTGTTTCAAATAGTTCGTTTTCTGTTTCATAGGTTTCGTTCAGTGCTTTTTTGGCATTTTTTCCCACTTGCTTGTAAGCATGCTCCACAAATGACTTGAAATCCCCAGATGTATAGAAAACAGGGTTGCCAACGAGCAGTTTGAGCAGGTTGTCTTTGTTGTTTTCAGGAATGGTAGAAAAGTCAATGCGCTCAATAAGTGCATTGTCAAAAGAGTAGGCTTCGTTTTTTGGATTTTCACTGTAAAGCTCTGAAAGTTGGGCAATGGGCAATTCGAGTTTTCCTTTTTCGCTAAATCCAAGATTTTGTAGCGAGTCCAAAACATCTAAGCCATGAAGCAAAAATACCATAAAAGGGTTTCTGTCGATAGCATCGGCAATAATGTAAATTACGGCAGCGAGGTGCTTGCATGGCAATGCCCAGTCGGGACAAGAGCAGCTCGCATCTATATCGTGCCATGAGTTTGGAAAGAGTTTGATCCCCTCCCTTTCGAGTTCGCTGAATAACTCTTGGGGTAGCTTTTTGTTGAGCAAAGAAGAGAGGATAAAAGGGTTCTCAGTAATGACTTTCATAACCACAGCTTTTTCATTTCTACTGAAAAGGTGGATGGCTATGTTTTGTTTGTAAGGTCTGGGGCTTGAGCCTGCTACTTTGGCGGAGACTTTGTTTTGCTTTATTTCTATATCGAGAACCGCTCCTTTATTTGCATAAGTCCTACCTCTTGGCAACCTATTGTCAAAATCGATGTGCTGAAGGGCCTTAAGCCACTGTTGTCCCCACCATGTGTTGCCGTATTTTTTTGCCATTTTCTACTTGCAGATATTTAGTTTTTTATCTTCTTAAGAATTACGGCAAAGCCTCCGCCCGGGGCAACATCGAAAACAAGCCTGTCGATTGCTGTTACCTTTTGGGTTTCTTTTACATAATCTTCACCTACTCGCTCGGCGTTAGGACCGTCTTTGTAGATCGTTGCTTCATAATTTCCTTCTCCCAAGAAAGAAAGGTTTACCCCAATTTCTCTGGCTTCCCAGTTGGAAATACCGCCTATATACCAAGTATCTCCTTTTTGGCGGGCAATCACGGCAAACTCTCCAACTTCGCCATCAATGGCTTTGGTGTTGTCCCAAGTGCTGGGCACTTTGCTGAGGAACTCCAATATTTCTGGTTCGGCTTCGTAGCTGGTTGGTGCATCGGCAAGCATCACAAGCGGAGCTTCATACACGATGTACATCCCCAGCTGGGCAGAGCGTGTGCCTTGGCTCATAGGTCGTTCAAAAACCACTTTGAAATCAGCTTTATTTGCATTGGTCATTGCACCTGGTGTATAGTCCATAGGACCTGCTACCATTCGGATGAAAGGGATGGTGGCGGCATGGTCTGGCGTAGTGCCGTCTGGCTCGGCAAATTTGTTGTACTCTAAGCCTCTTACCGCTTCTTGGTTGATCACGTTGGGGAAGGTTCTGTTCAGTCCTGTGGGTTTGAAAGCCCCATGGAAATTCACCGCTATTTTGTATTTGGCGGCAACCTCGGCTACCCTCCAGTAGAAATTCACTGCCTCTTGGTCATCCCTGTCCATAAAATCGACTTTGATGCCTTTTACACCCCATTCGGCAAATTGCTCCATGGCTTCGTCGAGTTGCTTGTCGAGCGTGTGCCACACGCACCAAAGGATGATGTCCACCTCTTTCTCTTCGGCATAGGAAAAAATCTTTTTTACATCAATATCCTCGGCAAGCTTTAGCAAATCAAACTGGTCAGACCAACCTTCGTCGAGGTTTACATATTCGAAATTGTTTTTGGAGGCAAAGTCGATGAAGTATTTATAAGATGCTGTATTGATTCCTGCTTCAAAGCCAACTCCCCTGAGGTTGAGGGCATTCCACCAGTCCCAAGCAACTTTTCCGGGTTTTACCCAAGAAAAGTCTCCTTCTGGAGCACGGCTAAGTTTATACACCATATCGTTGTCGAGCAACTCTCTGTCTTCCGTAGAAATAATGATAGCCCTCCAAGGAAGATCCCTTGTTCCTTCAATTTTTGCTATATAGTCTTCTCGGCTTACCACAATTTTATTGAAATTGCTGTGTCCCCCAACCTTTGTTTCTTTTGGGAAACCTGGGAAAGTCCCTGTTATTTTCTGTGGGTTCTCTTTGTCCTTCTTTACATGGAAACCAGGGTAGTCGTAAAGGTCTGCTTCGGTGATCACCATCTTCAAGTCACTTTTTCCTTCTACCAAAAAAGGGAGCATGGTCAGCGAGTCAGAAAGCTCAGAGAGTTTTCCTTTGGTATATGTGTTTTCGTAACTGTGCTGAAACGTATTATTGTTGGTGTGGGAAACATAAGCAGCATAATCGTGGGTGAAATTGAAAGAAACCTCTTCTTCCTTCACTAGTATTTCGGGCGAGTCAACCATGGGGGAGAATCGCCAAGCAGCGCCATCGTCATAAACCCTGAAGGTAAGCTTAAATTCTTTGAAGGTAAGGATGATCTCGTTGTATTTGTTTACGATTTCATTCCTCTTCCAAAATATAGGTTTTATGATTTCATCTACCGAGTTGGAAAGCGCTTTTTTTACCTTGTCTTTTTTTCCAAAAATAGTCCCGTCGGCAAGGGTAACCGAAATGGGCGACCCGAGGATGAGTTCTTGGCTTTCGTGCTGTAATGAATAGGTTATTTTATCGGCAACATCAACCTGTACTATGATCTCTTTGTTGGGGGAAATGACGGTATAAACTTTTCCCTTTTGAGCAATAGCTGGACTGATGATAGTTAGTATGGTCAATAGTGCAAATAGTTTTTTCATTTCATGTGGTCTTTTGTGCAAAAAAATAAGTTTATAACATTTGAAAGCTAATTGCAATGGAAAGTGTTTTGGCAAAAATAACCACCTTGCTCTAAATCCCATCTATTTTCTCGTTTATAAGGGTGCGAATGGCAACGGAAGCGCAACAGCAACCGAAAATGTTGGGCATGTACGAAATTGTTCCTATCACCGATTTCTTGTTGTTGTTGCCATCGGTTATGATCAACTTAGTTTTGTCAATTTGCTCGGTAGAGAAAACAACAGGGAAGCCCGTGCGGATTCCTCTTCTTCCTAAGCGCTTGCGCAGCATTTTGGCAAGCCTGCAGTTGTACGACTGGGAAATGTCGGCAATGTGGGTTTTGGAAGGATCTATTTTTCCTCCAGCGCCCATCGAGCTTACAAAGCGGATATTATTTTCGTACAAATGGGCAACCAGCTCTATTTTGGGGATGAGCGTATCTATGGCATCTATGGCAAAATCGTAATGCGTCCCGATGAGGTCTTTAATGCAAAATTGATCAACATAGCTGTCTATCAAATTCAACTTAATCGCTGGGTTGATGTCCCTGAGCCGTTGGGCTATCACTTCTGTTTTCTTTTTGCCATTCGAGCTGACCAAAGCTGCCAGCTGCCTGTTTCGGTTGCTTGCCTCCACAATATCGGCATCTACCAACGTCATTTCCCCAACGCCTGATCTGGCTACCATTTCTGCCGCTGCGCCACCTACGCCACCAAGCCCGCAAAGTAAAACATGTGAGTTTTTTAATGTTTCTAATTTCTCTTTATCAAGCAAAAGCTCGGTGCGTTCATTCCAAAATTTTTCCAAAGCAATCTTTAAAATTTCTTTTAACCATCTTTTCTATTTCCCCAATGCCTACTCCCTTTATCTTTGCTGCCGATTGGTAGATTTCTGAAATAGAAACCTCAGCTTCGTCTGTTTCTAAAAAAAATCGGTTTTGGGGAATTTGTGCAAAAATAGAATGAATTTTAGAATTTGGGTTTAAAAGAATTTTACCAAAAGAAAAGAAAAAGCCATGAGGCTCTAGTTGGTTGTAAATCTGTTGGTTACCATTGAACCCGTGAAGTATAAGTGGAATGGTTGGTTTTAGCTTTTTTTTGATGGCAATCAAATCTGGGTAGGCTCTTACACAATGAAAAATAACAGGTTTTCGGTATTTCTGAGCTAGCTTTACCTGCGGAATCAAGTAGGTCTGTTGGGTGTCGAAACTGGTTTTGATAGCCCTGTCAAGCCCTGCTTCCCCAACTGCTATAATTTGGTTATCTTTCAATAGATTTTCCATATGGGAAAGGGCATCAGCCAATATAGTTTTTTCGATGTGCCAAGGGTGAATACCCATGGAATAGGTTTGGTCAGAATTAAGAATAGAAGGGATTTCGTGGGCGGAAAGGTTTGTGACCTGAAGTGTGTTTATAGGTATTTCTGATTGGCTGTTGTGGGTGTGGATATCGATGTAAAGGGTGTTTTTTGGCATGTTCAACTAGTGTTTAATGCGAGAGTAAAATTACTAAATATTGAATAGTTGAGGTGCTAGTGGACTAGAGAGATATGGGAACGTTGCAAAAAAGCTAGAATAATTAAAGTTCAAACATTCTCTAACTATATGAATGAAATCATAGTTTATTAAATGGTTTTGACCTAATTTTGGGCATTTTTCAACAATGAGCTAATTAAAAATGAGCATAGCAATCGCTGAGAAAGAGTTAGAAACAAAAGGATACCTCGATTTACCCATTGAGCAGTCAGTTGATTTGGTGGCGGAGATTGAGCGATTGAAAAAAGAGAAAAACGCCATTATCTTGGCGCACTTTTATCAAGATCCTAGTATCCAAGACATAGCTGATTATTTGGGTGACAGCTTAAAACTTTCCCAAATTGCCGCTGAAAACGATGCGGATATCATCCTGTTTGCAGGGGTGTACTTCATGGCAGAAACTGCCAAAATATTGAGTCCTGAAAAGAAGGTGATTTTACCAGATTTGAATGCAGGGTGTTCTTTAGCAGACTCTTGTCCAACCGAGCCATTTGCCAAATTTGTAGCTGATCATCCTAACCATACCGTGGTTACCTACATCAATTCTAATGCGGAGATAAAGGCAATGAGTGATATTATTTGTACCTCGTCCAATGCCAAGAAAATCATTGAAAGTATTCCAGAAGACCAGCCGATTTTATTTGCGCCAGACCGCAACTTAGGGCAGCACATCATTTATGAAACAGGCAGGGATATGGTGCTTTGGGACGGAGCTTGCGATGTGCACGAGGTATTCTCGATTGAGCGCTTGCAAAAGATGAAAGAGGAGAACCCTGATGCTGAAGTGATTGCGCATCCCGAATGCCAGAAATTAGTAAGGATGTTTGCCGATTTTATAGGCTCTACCAATAATTTGCTCAATTATGTGCAAAAAAGTGATAGCAAAAGATTTATAGTATTGACAGAGGCAGGCATTATCCACCAAATGGAAAAAGCAATGCCTAACAAGGAGTTTATTCCTGGTCCTGTAAACATGGATAATACTTGTAGCTGTAGCGAGTGTGCGTTCATGAGGCTAAATACTTTGCAAAAAGTGTATTTGTGCTTAAAACATGAACAGCCGGAAGTACATATTGAAGAAGAACTTAGGAAAAAGGCATATGCTCCAATAAAGCGCATGCTTGATATTTCAAAATAAGGGACTGAACGAATTGAATTTTACTATTCAGGTATTCGTTTATTAGTCGACTGCAGTGCTTTGTGACTCTCAATTGTTGATTGTTTTGGCTAAGCAGGTTTTGTGGTAATACATCTAATGAACAAATGAAGAATGTTGACTTTTTGATTGCCGGTTCTGGACTTGCTGGGCTTACGTATGCTTATAAAGTTGCAGAGTTGTTTCCCGATAAAAAGGTCTGTGTACTGACCAAAAACAAAATGAAGGAGGCAAATTCTCATTATGCCCAAGGAGGAATTGCAGCGGTAATAGATAAAGTCACCGATTCGTTTGAGTCGCACATAGAAGATACACATATAGCTGGTGCGGGTTTGTGCAAGGAGAATGTAGTGGAATTTGTGGTGAGGGAAGCCCCAGATAGAATTTTCGAGCTGATTGAGTTAGGGACTCCCTTCGATACGAAGGAGAATGGCGATCTAGACCTAGGTCTTGAAGGCGGGCATTCCCACAACAGGATTTTGCATCATAAAGACAGCACAGGTGCTGCAATTTTGAACTCCTTAGTTCGGAAGGTTCAAAAAATATCAAATATAGAAATTCTTGAGTATTGCCAAGTTGTAGATATCATCAAGCAAGATGAGAGTGGGGAATGCTTAGGGCTGTATGTGATTTTAAATGGTTCGGACAAGGTAACGCCAATTACTTCGTCATTGACGCTGTTAGCTACTGGAGGCGCTTGCCAAGTGTACCCAAGTACGACCAATCCCAAAATAGCTACGGGAGATGGTATTGCCATAGCAAGTAGGGCAGGAGCGGATATAAGCCATATGGAGTTTATCCAATTTCATCCAACTTCTCTCTTTCAACCCGAAATCAGTCAGGTGTTTTTAATATCGGAAGCGTTGCGTGGGGCTGGGGCAGTTCTTAAAAACCATGAGGGCAGGGAGTTCATGTACGATTATGACCCTCGAGGTCCTCTTGCTCCCCGAGATATCGTTGCTAGGGCGATAGAGAGTGAAATGAGGAAAACGGAGCAGTCATATGTGTATTTAGATGCAAGGCATATTGTACAAGAGAAATTGTTAGCTCATTTCCCCAATATTTATAAAAGGTGTTTGTCAAGAGGAATTGATTTGTTCAGCGATATGATTCCTGTCGTCCCTGCGGCGCATTACACCTGTGGAGGGATTGAAACAGATGAATTTGGGCAAACATCTATCTCGCGGTTGTTTGCTTGTGGAGAATGCGCTTATACTGGTTTGCACGGTGCAAATAGGTTGGCATCCAATTCCCTTTTAGAAGCGCTAGTTTTTGCCCACAGAGCAGCTCAAAAGAGCAAAATACTTTTTGAAAGTAGGATAGATACTTCTTCGACATTCACAAACCAGTATGGTGAATTAGTGCTAAATGATATTAGCCAGCTTGCTGTTAACCAATTAAAGCAAGAGGTAAGGCAGGTGGCAAGAGAATATGCGGGAATCAACCGACAGAAAGTTGGCTTGGCAGCTGCTAAAGTGAAGTTAGACGGATTGGAGGCTAAAATAAAGCGCTTGCATAAAGAAAGTCCATCGTGGAAATCCTTTGAGTTGATAAATTTATTGGTGGTAGCTCAGCTAATTGTCCGAGATGCATTTGATCGAAAAGAAAGTGTTGGAGCACATTTTATCTCTACCGAAGCATCTCTTTACATCAATGAGGAAAGTGCTTAACCTTTAGATTTCTATCTTTCCCAAAGGATCGTAAAGCCCCATTTAAGGGGCTTTTTTTGTGTCACCTCGCTATAGCTTTTTCTGTTTCTTTCTTTTTGCCCTTGCTTCTTCCCACCAAAATAATCCCCGATATTACGATAGCAGTGCCGGCAATCTGGTACGCAGAAATATGTTCGTACAAGAAAATGCTCGCCAAGATGATGGTGGAAATAGGTCCTACACTTCCAATGATGGAAACCGTAGATGCGCCAATCCGTTTGATAGCCTCCGAGATGAGAAAGGAGGGGAAAACAGTGGAGAAAAGCGCCATGCCCAAGCCAAGTGCATATACTTCCCAAGGATAGCCAAATAGTTGAGTACTGCCCTGAATAGAAAAGTGGGCAATTACACAGATGCAAGAAACGATCATGGCATAAGAAGTGAATTTTTTAGTGCCAAATTTGGGCAAGAGCTGTCCCGATCCTATCAAGTAAATGGCATAGGTCAATGCGCTTAGGAAAATAAAGATTCCACCTAAGAGAGGGTTGGAGCTGCTGCCCGGTGAAAGCTTGTCCATGAAAGCAACGTAAATGCCCAAATAGGTAATCAAGATGGCAACCATCTGTATTTTAGCAATGGCTTTTCTAAGTACTAACCAAGATATGAGTAAGACAAGGGTAGGGTACACAAAAAGGATGAGACGCTCCAAACTTGCATCAATAAATTGAAGACCATAGAAGTCAAAATAACTGGCTAAGTAGTAACCAACAAAACCCATAACAACTACCCATAGATAATCTTTTTGGGTGGGTTGAGAACCAGTTGGGTTTTTAGAGCGGAGGGCAATGGCAATGTAGAAAGGTAGGGCAAATCCCATCCTGAGGAGTAGGAGCGATACCGGGTCGATCTCGTAATTGTAAGCCAATTTGACCATGACTGCCTTGGCGGAGAAAAGAATTGCCCCTGCCAAGGCTAGAAATACCGCACCTAATTCTACATTCTTTTTTTGTGTTTCCATTTCTTGGTTTTGAGTGTGTGACATAAAAAAAGCCCCCTGACATATTCAGGAGGCTTTTCACATAATCGTATATTTACAATTATCAATAAAGCATCCTTCCCATTCTGAGCAGAATGAGTTGCCATGCGATCATATTGATAATTGAAATCCTATTCATAATGCTAATCTACTTTTAAAATCTTGATTCGCCAAAATAAATATTCTCTAAAACAATTTTAACTGGTCTTTATCGTCTTTTGGAGCCGATGAGTCATCGTCGTTACCATTGTTTTTGCTTTTGAGCTGTTCTGGCGTAAGCTCTTCATATTTTGTCAATAGTTTGACTTTTTGCACTTTGTCGTATGATAGCTTGTTGCCCATTGCCTTCCACCCTTTTAAGTCGATGAACTCATCAAGTGCGACTTCCGTTTTTACCAGCTCTCTTTTAGCGTTCTTGGCTTGTACTTCCACCATTGGTTTCAGTTGGGTGGTTGCCAAAGTGAGTTTCGAGCCAGAAGATTCACCTATGAAACTATAGCGTTGATTGATGGAGGTAGTCTCGACCACAAACCTTTTTACATAGTAATCCTTGTTTTTGCCATCGTAGTGGATGACGGAAATGGGTTTTTCTGGTTCAAACTTCTCTATTCTCACCAGTTGCTTTTGATCATATCGATTGCTCAGCTCGTAGTCTGTGATCTCATACTCGCCGTTTTGGTAGATCGCAATGATCTGGTCACCGTTGTTGAACTTCCCGAGGTACTGTCCATTGTCGTCCTTGTTTAGTCTGCCAATAGCCGAATCGTACCACAAGTCCATTGCGCTTAGGGTAGAAACTCCCTGTTTTAGCAAGCTGACTTTGCGGATAGGATATTTGGTGAGGATATTTCCTTGGGAGGCTCTTCCTTTTATGTCTAGCGTGGCAAAGTCGTAGTCGAATTGCTTGGTTCTAGCTTTGCAAGTTGCTGTCAGGTTCACCGAAACTACCTCTGCTTCACCGTTAGGATTTGCCGTGAAATACAGTACTTTTGTCCCTTTTGTACCTATGGTAAGGTCGTAAGGTTTGTCCCGGGTGATGGCTAAGACTTGGAATCTTTTTACCCTCGTAGTACCCGATTTCCCATCTCTATAGATCAGGTTGAACACCTTGCGCTCGTCGCCTTTTATAAACACTTCCACATGTATAATGCCCTTCCCAACAAAAACCTTATCTTGGATTTTGGTGACTACAAACTTGCCATCTTCGAAGAACACAATTATGTCGTCTATATCCGAACACTCGCTCACATATTCGTCTTTCTTTAGCCCGTAGCCTATGAAGCCTTCTTTTCGGTTTACATAGAGCTTGGCGTTGTTCGCGGCAACCTTAGTAGCGGCTATGGTGTCAAAAGCGGTTATATCTGTTTTCCGCTCTTTCCCTTTACCATACTTTTTAAGAAGGTTTTTGTAATAATCAATAGCGTAGTCCGTGAGGTTATCTAAGTTGAAGTTGACTTCCGCTAATTCCTCTTCCAGCTTGCGCATCATTTCGTCAGCTTTGAAGCTGTCAAACTTCGAGATACGCTTGATCTTGATCTCGGTAAGCCTTATGATGTCGTCATCATTTATTTCCCTGTAAAAATCCTTTTTGTAAGGATCGAGGCCTTGGTCAATAGTCTCTATAACTGACTCCCAAGTTTCACATTCTTCAATGTCCCGGTAGATTCTGTTTTCGATAAAAATCTTTTCAAGGGAGGAGAAAAGGATCTTTTCTTGAAGCTCTCCTTTCCTGATCTCTAGTTCGCTTTTCAGCAAATCTGCCGTCTGTTGCGTGTTGAAACGAAGGATGTCGTTCACGCTCATGAACCTTGGCTTGTCGCCAATTACTACACAGCAGTTGGGGGAAATAGACGATTCGCAATCGGTGAAGGCGTAGAGGGCATCAATGGTGATATCGGGCGATTGACCTGGTGCCAAATGAACTTCAATCTCTACATCTTTTGCCGTATTATCAACTACCTTCTTGATCTTGATTTTTCCTTGATCATTAGCTTTGATGATCGAATCGATCAAGCTTTGGGTGGTCGTGCTGTAAGGTATTTCTTTTATTAATAAAGTCTTGTTGTCAGAAGGCTCGATTTTCGCCCTTATGCGTATCTTTCCTCCTTTCAATCCTTCGTTGTAATTGCTGAAGTCAGCTAAGCCTCCCGTTGGAAAATCGGGCACAAGATTGAATGATTTTCCTTGTAGGATTTTTATAGAAGCTTCTATAAGTTCACAAAAATTGTGAGGCATAATCTTGGTGGCTAAGCCCACGGCAATACCTTCAGCTCCCTGCGCTAGTAGCATCGGGAATTTTACCGGAAGGGTCACAGGTTCTTTTTTCCTGCCATCGTAAGAAGCTTGCCATTCGGTAGTTTGTGGGTTATAGACCACATCGAGGGCAAACTTGGAGAGCCTTGCTTCTATATACCTTGGTGCGGCAGCGCGGTCACCAGTGCGGATATCGCCCCAGTTTCCCTGCATGTCTATGAGCATATCCTTTTGCCCCATGTTCACAATTGCATCGCCTATGGAGGCATCGCCGTGGGGGTGGTATTGCATGGCGGTACCGATGATATTTGCTACCTTGTTGAACCTGCCGTCGTCAAGCTCCTTCATGGCGTGAAGAATTCTTCGCTGAACGGGTTTAAATCCATCGTTTATAGCTGGGACAGCTCTCTCTAAAATAACATATGAGGCATAATCTAAAAACCAATTCTCATACATCCCGCTAATCGGGATCACTTTTCCATCTATGTGCTCTTCGGCGTGTTCGTTATTGTTTTCCAATTTTCTCTCTCTCTGATATTGTTATTTAAAGAAACTTCAAAAAATCTCCATCTTCATTTCATGCAAGTGCCAAGATACCTCATTTAGGTTCTTGTTAGAGGTGTTTGTTGGCGCAATTCGGCAAATTTAATTGATTATTTTAATGATAATAGGGCTGAATGGGCGATATTCTAATAAGCTATGATATATCTATCTGTAAATAAGTTATTTAACTTCTAAAAAAGAATTATAGCCTTTTTGCTACCATTATCTCTTATACTTACTTCGAGTTAATTTAATAATGTTCATAAAATTAGCAATTGATTTTATAATAAACAATATTTTAATACTTAGGCAAAAAAAATCTCCCGAACTCAAAGAGTCGCGAGAGATTTGATAGGATGGTTTAATTGTTAATCTGTCCTGCTATAAATATAAGAGTTTCCATATAGGAGGGTATACCTATAATTAGGGATATTGTATGTGTGCATACAAAAAAATATTGTTTATACTTTTTCTAAATAACAAAATGAAAGGAAGTTTAGGTAGGATTCAACTATAACTGGGTACTTACTATTATAGGTGTTTTTTGCCATTACTTAGTGCTCGTTTTTCGTTGAAAAGTGGGCTTGGTTTTAATGAGGGCAAGTCACTATTTTTTCATTAAAATAGAAGAGGGTTTTCTAATTCTTTCTTGGTAAACAGCTATGATTGGGTTTATCAAGATGGCAACAGATAGAAAATGTTTAAAAAATGAGCAAGATAGGTGTGGTTAGTTTTCCTGTATTTTGCAGATTGGCTTATAGGGTAGGGAAAGTGTATGTTTTTTCTTAAAAGAAGCCCTGCTTTTTCACAAAGCTCCATAGTTTCATCTAGCCATTCACTTGCCCTATCTTGAATTCCATCAGCCCAGCGATTTGTGAGGCTCGTTTTATTGCTTCCTCTGCTTTTTCTCCCTCAAAATATTGCTTTACCGTGCTAACCCAAAGGCTGAGCCACTGGGCAAAATGTGTTGGTTGGATGGCTGATTTCTTGTTTAGGTCAAAATGCTTCAGCATTGGGTTTCCTTTGTAAACCATGTTTCCTAGCAAAGTAGTTTCCCAAAAATCATACATAACGGGCATGTGTTTTTCCATGTCTAACTGCACTACTTCGGTAAAAAAATGCCCTATTGCCTCATCGGCAGTAGCTTGTTTGTAAAATTTATCTACCAAAAACTGTATATCTTCTCTAGTCTCAAGGGTTCTCATGTTATTTTTTTGGTTACGTTTATTCAAATGTACACATACATTTTTCTTTTCTCTTTAGAAACTCAATTACTGGTTGAGAGTATTGTTAAACCCTTAAATATTGGTTAAGTCTGGTTTAAAGGGGATAAACCCTGTTCAACTAATAAAATGCTTGCTCAACGAAATTTTTGTAGTTCTTAAGATTTAATTTGACATTTTTGTACAGTCAAATAACAAAATATTTTACCCCTATAAAAAACTAATAATGAAGAAGATTCTGATAACTGTATTTGCAATGGTATTACTGTCGGCGTGCAGTAGTGTAAAAATCGTAACAGATCAAGATAGCTCTTTTGATTTCTCGCAGTACCAATCAGCCGAATATTTTGGTTGGAAGGAGAACAGCGATAAGATTTTGAACGGGTTTGACAAAGAGCGCATAGAAAAAGCCTTTGCTTCCGAGTTTGAAAAAAGGGATGTAGAAATAGTGGAGAAAGGAAAAGGAGATTTAGTAGTTTCCCTTTATATAGTGACCGAACAAAAAACGGAACAGGTGGCTACTACCAATAATATGGGAGGAGGTTATTATGGTGGATATGGGCGGTACTATGGTTACGGTCCAGGCTGGGGCTGGGGCGGAGGTTATTCAAATACTACCGTGCACGAATACGATTATACCGTTGGCACGTTGGTCGTTTCAGTTTATGACAAGAAAGAGCAGAAGCTGATTTGGGAAACGGCAGCCGCAGGTGAAGTAGATGAAGATCCCAAGAAAAGGGAACATAAAATACCTATTCTCGTGGCGAAAATGATGAGTAAATATCCAGTGAAGCCAGTGAATAAATAGTTGTTTTTTTTAGGAGAAAACCAGCCCTATGAAACTTGTTTCGTGGGGCTTTTTTATTAGGACAATTTCAATACAACTGTCCTGTTTATGATGAGCAAAGTATCAAGTACCGGTTATGGTACTTGATACTTTGTAGGACATTCCTAGCACAAATGCTTCTGCTATGCCTATTTCCTCCCATGCAATATTGGTTATGTCTATATTATCACCAAAAAGCTTACTGAAAATTCATTTTTTTTAATTCTGCCTAAAAGAAAAATACTTTGTGCTTTTGGCACTCCCTTCAAATAAAAAACTACATTTGCAGCGATTTGGCGGATTTCTCTTTTTCAAGAGAAACCTTAATATGGGAATCCAGTGATTTGGTTTTTTAACCAAAAAATCTGGAGCTGTACCCGCAGCTGTAAGTCCATTATATGATTTTGAAATCACCTAGCCACTTTTTTGTTCGTCAGAAAGGGAAGGCTTCAAAGTCAGGACGAGCCAGAAGACCTGCCAAGCATATTTTTTATATCGTCAAAGCTTTCGGGATAAAAGCATTTGGGTAGGTCTGTTGCAGTCCTTTCTATTTGAATCTTCCAAAACCCATATTGATCTGGTGTAGATTAATTATGTGAAGAGAAGAGTTTTTCCCGATTTGTTTTTGGTATTCTAACTTAATACAGAACAAATGACAGATTGGGTAGACGTAGGACTTTTATCACTTCAAGGAGCTTTTTTACTTGTTGGCAGTTTGGGTGCTTTTCTATATTTCCCATCATCTGGGAAACAAAAGAAAGCTGCTGGCTTGCTAACCGCTTTGGTAGGAATATGTCTTGGAATAGGAATCTTTTTTGCCTCTTTTTCAGTAGCTCAACACCAAGCAATGGTGGTGTGCGTGTCGTTGCTTTCATTTGCAGTTTCCCTTCAGCTTATTTCAATTCCACGAGTTTTCGGCCTTATTCCCAGTTTTCAATTTGCCATAGGGATAACCCTTTCAATTAGTTGCTTTTTTACCTATCCAACACCTTCTAATTGGTTTTTTCTTTTAGTTCTGATGGGAATGATAGGGCTAGCGTTTGCCAAAAAAATATCTCTTTCCTTACAGAATTATTGCCAAGGGGGAGCTTTTATTGTTGCTCTGACCTGGTTGGCAGAGCCTGTCTATGCCCATGCATTTTCACATAAGAAACCTATCCAGACTGTACAGTGGGATTTCTTTACTAGCCTGCCAGCTATTTGCACTGTGATAGGTCTGGTCTTGTTAGTAGTCATTGGTCTTTTCATTCCTCGCAAACATAAATTTTAATTATATGGACATTCTTGAATCGCTCTTACTTACTATTTCAAACTTACTTTTTTACCCTGTCATAATCTGTTTGCTGATCATAGCAGTTCAGCAGTGCATAAGTTTGGGCAGGCTGGTGAATGAATTGCGCCAACGTATTTCCAATAACCATCTGTATGTAAAGTCTTTTAACACGAATATAAATGCGGTAAAAACCGAGCCTTTGCCAACTACCCAAAAATTAGAAATGGAGTATATGCTCTTACTTCGCAAATGGGAAATGGCGTATTCAAAATCGTTAAGCACAGATAGGTTGGTAGTGAAGGCAGGGCCTGCATTGGGGCTTATGGGCACACTTATCCCCATGGGAACGGCTTTAGCCTCCCTTTCCGAAGGAGATATGATGGCGATGTCGGTCAATATGGTGACGGCTTTTACCACTACGGTGGTCGGCATGGCTTGTGGGCTATCGGCATTTGTCATTGTTCATGCTCGCACCAACTGGAAAAGGGCGGATACCTTAAGCTGTGAGGCTATTTGCCAACAGCGCATGGTTGATTTTTCTGAAAACCAACCCTCAACTTCTACTCAACCTGCAACTATTTAAGCGTATGAATTTTTTGAACCGAAATGGGCTTTCCAATGATTTCCATCAAGAAGAAGACCCTGTTAGCAGTGTGGCAAATTTGTTTGATGTGAGCATCGTATTTATAGTGGCGTTGTTTTTTGCCTTATTCATGACTTATAAAATGCTCGATTTTTTTAATCCAGACTCAGAGCTTACCATCACCAAAAAGAATCCCGATGGCACTATCCAAATCATTACCAAAAAAGGTAAGGAAGTGAAGATAGAAAAAGTAACCCCATCGGAAGAAGAAGGGCGAGGTGTAAGGCTAGGAACCGCCTACCAGCTAGAGGATGGTAAAATTATTTATGTACCTGAAAAATAAAATCATGACCCGTTTTTTACTGTCGTTTTGCTTGTTCATGAACCTAGCGGTATTTGCTTTGGCTCAAGAACAAAAAGTAGCACTCATAATGCCCGACCAGTATTTTTTGCTGGGTGAGAAGGTGAAAAAAGAAGTGCCAGCTCGTGTAAAGCCTTTGGGCTTAACTTGTGAAGTGGAGTTGTTTTTATATGCCGATTTGGGCGATGCATCATTGCCAAACTTCGAGGAGTTCGATTTGGTGTTTGTGGATATTATCAACCCACAAAAGGTGGCTGCTGTGATGCCCTTGCTTCGGAAAGCCCAGAAAAAAGGTGTTCCAGTTTTTGCCATTGGGAATAATCAGTCGAGCCTTATGAGGCAGTACCCCGAAGTGGTGGTAGATGAAAAAACATATGCCTTTTACGAAGAATCTGGCAAGGAAAATATAGTAAGAATGGTGTTGGATCAGTTTGGTCGTACCCTCGGCTTACCTGTACCTCCTCAGAAGATTGTTCCATTGCCCGAATCAGCTCTTTGTAACATTGAAAGTCATCAGGTTTTTGTAAATTTTGAGGCGTATAAAAAAGGGTATAAGAACTATGTAGAGGGAAATCCTTGGGTAGCGCTGAACGTTTGGCGTAGTAATTTCCTTTCCGAACAGCTTGCCCACATCAAAGAACACATCCGCACTATTGAAGATTATGGGTTCAATGTTCTCTGCTTTTATGGCCAGCCAAATTTGGTATCGGCAGATTCCTTTTTTTATGATAATGAGAAGAAGCTTGTGCCCGAAGCTATTTTAGGGATGTCATCTTGGTTGGGCGTGAACCCCGAAGAGGGCAGAAAAGTATATGAAAAATTGGGCGTGCCTGTTATCAATTTGGTAGAGCTCAACCAAACGCAGCAGGAGTGGTTGGAGAGTGAAAAAGGTATTTCAATTTATAAAAGAACCAATTCCCTGAGCATTCCAGAGCAAATGGGAATGGTGCAGCCGATAGTGACGGGCGTAAAAGAGCCTTTCCCCGAATACCAGCAGTTTAAGGTGAAGTCGCCGGTGCATCAGCAAATCCAGCGCTTAGCCAAACGCTTGCAGACCCTGTACTTGTTGCGGGTGAAGCCCGAGAAAGAAAAGAAGGTTGCCCTCATCTATTATAGTCACCCTCCTGGGAAAGAACTGGTAGGAGCGAGCTATCTCAACGTAGTCCCCAATAGCTTGCACTCAATGCTCAGCAGGATGAAGGAAGATGGGTATGAATTGGGCGGTGATTTGGTAACAAAAGACCAACTATTTGATGATGTTTCCGACCACGGGTTGAATATTGGGAACTGGGCTCCTGCAGAAATAGATCGAGTAGTAAGAACGGGAGAAGCTACGTTGGTCCCTTTATCCTTGTATAAAAGTTGGTATGAAAAGCTTTCGCTAAATCTTCGGCATGAAGTAGAAGAGGTTTGGGGAAAGCCTGATACTTCGTCTATAATGACGTGGCAAAACGAAGCCAATGAACGTTTTTTTGTACTTCCTTCGGTGAAGTATGGCAACGTATTACTTGCTCCTCAGCCAGTTAGAGGGTGGTCGCAAAATATAGATGTGATGCATCATGATGTATCCGTACCCCCTCACCATCAGTACATTGCCTTTTACCTTTACCTGCAGCACAGCTTCCATGCCGATGCGGTTGTACATGTGGGGACGCACTCTACGCTAGAATGGCTGCCGGGTAAAGAAACAGGCTTAAACGAACAGGATGCTTCTGAAGCATTGATTGGGAATATGCTCAATGTGTATCCTTACATAGTAGATGATGTAGGGGAGGGGTTGCAAGCAAAAAGGCGATCAGGAGCTGTAATAATCAGTCACATGACTCCGCCGTTCGACCAACTGAACATTAACCCAAAGCTGAAAGAATTAGAAAATTTGGTTTCTGAATTTGAAATAGCCGAGTCTAAAAGCGTAGCGTTGGCTCATGCTAAAAATAATGAGATCAACCTTTTGGCTGCTCAGCAAGGGTTGTTCAACGACTTGGGGATAGATTCTATTGAAACGGATGAACAGATGCACTTGCTGGAACACTACATAGAAGAGGTGCGTGAGCAATTTACCCCTATGGGTTTGCATACGTTTGGCAAGCTGCCACCAGCGGAAAATATAGAGAAAAACGTGGCAGCAATCTTGATGAACCAAACGGAACTGGAAGGCGATGCACGAAAGGATTTCGAGAAAAGTCTCCGCAGTAGGATTGTCGCTAGTGCCGATTCGGAACTGAATAGTTTGATGGATGCCCTTGATGGGGAATATGTAAAAGCAGGACCGGGGAATGATCCTTTGCGAAACCCTTCTTCTTTGCCAACGGGCAAAAACTTTTATGCTTTTGATCCTTCCTATTTGCCCGCTCCTTCGGTGTATAAAGCAGGACAAAAACTGGCGAAGGAGTTTATCAGAGATTATATGGAAAAGCATGATGGAGAGTTTCCTGACAAGCTTTCTTTTAACCTTTGGAGTACGGAGTGTATTCGGAACGAAGGGATAATGGAGTCCCAGATTTTGTGTTTGATGGGGATCAAGCCTGTGTACGATGGCTTTGGAAAAGTAGTGGATGTAGAGGTGATTCCTCGAAAAGCATTAGGAAGACCAAGAATTGACGTGGTGATGATTCCTTCAGGGCTTTACCGCGATATTTTTGCCCAGCTCATGGTTTTTTTGGATAAAGCAGTGGCGCTGGCAGCTAAGCAAGATGAGGTGGATAACTACATTCGCCTTCACTCGGAACACAATTACCATGTTCTTACCGAAATGGGAGTTTCTTCTAAGGAAGCTTACAAACTGGCAAACATACGAATGTACACTACACCCGAAGGTTCGTATGGAACGGGGACAAACACGATGATAGATGCCTCGGGTACTTGGGAAAATGACAGGGAAGTTGCAGAGGTGTTTTTGAACAGAATGCACTACCCTTATGGAGGAGAGTTTTGGGGGAATATGGGCACTGAAATGAATGATAGTTCCCTACAGGTATTGTTTCAGCACAACCTTTCGGGCTCTAAAGCCGTGTTGCATAGTCGTACCTCTAATTTGTATGCAGCTATTGATAACGATGACTTTTTCCAGTACTTAGGAGGGACAGCTTTGGCAATTAGGGCAGTAGATGGAGCGACGCCAGAGGTAATTATTTCCAACTTGACTAACCAAGGGAAAATGCGGCAAGAAACGTTGGAGTATTTCCTGAGCAGGGAGATGCAAACTCGCTACCTAAATCCTGATTGGATCAATAGTATGCTGGATGAAGGATATTCGGGCGCTCGCTTTATTCGTATGCTTAGCTCAAATCTTTGGGGCTGGCAAGTAACCGTGCCCGAATCGGTCGATAGCAGTAAGTGGCAGAACTTTTATGAAACCTATGTGGAAGATAGGTATGAGCTTGATGTAAAGAAAAAGTTTGTTGCTGCTAAAAACGAATATGCCTACCAGGTGATGACCTCACGATTAATAGAAGTTATTCGCAAAGGCTATTGGACGCCTGATAACACAGTGAAAGGAAGATTGCTTACAGAGTTTAACGCTACAGTCAAAAATGTTGGCTTGGCCTGTAACATGAATGTTTGTAGCAACCCAGGCCTAAGCAGCTTCATTCAGGAGGAGATGGAGAAAATAGCTGGCATTTCTCCCGCAGACCTTGCTGTATATAAAGATGCGCTAGAAGAAATAGGGAAAACTTCGCAGAGGAACACGCCTATTTTAGAGAATCAAATTGCTAAAAACACCAAAGCTACGGATGAAGATTATTTGCCAAAGAAAAAAGTGAAGGGGTATGAGATGGAAGAGGTGTATAATAATAAAGGAGAGGCGGTAAGTGAGAAAATAGAAGGTAAGAAATACATTGTATTGTTAGTATTGGCTGTCTTTACAGTTTGGTTTATCGTAAAGAAAAAATCTTCAAAATAATGAAAAAAAACGTTCCTTTTTGTTTAGTGAAAAGGAACGTTTTTTTCATTATTTGCTATTGTTAATCAAGGTATTAGGTTTACAACCACTTTATCATGAGGTTTAGCAGCTTTTTGGTTTTTTCATTAAAAGGTGGGTACATAAGCTTGGCACTGGTTAGACCAATTCGCTGCCTAAGCACAGCTCGCTGATTGGAAAATGCAGTGAATCCATAAAACCCGTGTGCCTTACCTATCCCACTGTTATTCACACCTCCAAAAGGCAATTCGGGGTGGCTTATGTGAAGTACTACATCGTTGATACAAGTACCACCAGCAGACGTATTTTCCAAAATATACTTATCATACTTTTTGTTTTTGCTGAAAATATAAAGGGCAAGGGGCTTTTCTTTTTGGTTTACTATATTGAGCGCTGTATCAATATTTTCGTAGGAGACAATGGGTAGAATTGGACCAAAAATTTCTTCCTGCATCACTTTACTATCCAAGTCAACCTTGGTGAGAAGGGTAGGGGAAATGTAATTTGTTTCAGGATTGGCCTTCCCTCCATAAGCTACTGTCGCCCCAGTCTCTACTGCTTGTTCTATCAAGCCAGAAAGGCGCTGAAATTGCTGCAGGTTTACTATCCGGCAATATTCTTCGGTTTGCTCTATACCTTTACCATTAGCATTGTATGCCTTTTCAATCTGATCACCCAGTATTTTTATAAATTCATCTTTCACATTAGCATCTACCAAAGCATAATCAGGTGCGATGCAGGTCTGTCCATTATTCAGAAATTTCCCCCAAACTATTTTTTCAGCAGCATCTTTCAAATCGGCCGATTTGTCTATAAACAGAGGTGATTTCCCGCCCAATTCTAGTGTGACGCTGCTGAGGTTTTTGGAAGCAGCTTCCATTATCAGCTTGCCCACCCTAGGGCTTCCCGTGAAAAAAATATGATTAAACGGCAGTTTCAATAATTCGGTGGAAGTCTCCAGCCCACCTTCTACCACAGCCACTTCGTTCTCTTCAAACACTTCCCCAATCACCTCTTTTACCACTTTTGATGTATGAGGAGTAAGCTCAGATGGTTTTACAATAGCGGTGTTCCCCGCAGCTATAGCCGATAGCAAAGGATTGATGCAGAGCTGAAAAGGATAATTCCACGGAGCTATGATAAGGGTAGTACCTTTGGGTTCGTAAACCACTTTGGAACGAGTGCCTAACAAAGAAAGTGGGGGGCTTACCTTTTTAGGTTTCATCCAGCCGCTAAGCTTTTTGCAAGTATGTCTTATTTCAATCAGCTCTTTATAAATCTCCGAAACAGCCGTTTCTATAGGGTGCTTTTTGAAATCACTATGGATGGCATTTTCTATTTTTTCCCTATTGGAAAGAATAGCTTTTTCTAGTCTTTTGAGTTTGGCAACTCGTTCCTGAGCCGTGCTTTTTCTGATAGTAGCAGCATTTGCTTGCTGTGCACTAAAAACTTTATTGACTGCCTGTGCCTGGCTGTTTGATTGGGTTAAGGTTTCCATGGTTAAGGGAGAGTTGTTCTTGAGCCAATGTAAACAAAACCACATTAATTTGCTAGTGTTTTGAGTTTGCCAAGCTTTTCCCAAAAAACAATAGCCTCGGATAGTCTTGTCAGACGTAACCCGAGGCATTGTAAAGTTAAAACTTATATATAAATAGAATTGGAATATTATTTTCCAGCAAACACAAGTGTTTGGATAGCCCGAGCCGGTATTTCTATCTCTGTTTGTGTTGAGTTCACAACTACTTTGTACCTTATTGTTTCATCGGTCTCATTCATCACCACCGTGACCAATCCGCCATTTTTATTCAGAAAGGAAGTCGCTTCAAGCGTGCTTCTACTTGGCGCCGTGCTCACTCTTTTTGCCGCTGGGCGAATGAATTTGGAGAAATGACCAATGTAATAATACGAAGGGGTAAAGATCAGTTCGTCCTTGTCGGTATCGGCATGGATGGGAGCAAAGCAAAAGTTGCCTACATGGTTTGGTCCGCCATTTTGATCTAGCAAAATGTTCCAATCTGTCCAGCCAACTGTCCCCTTATTGAAATCGTTGATCATCGATTTTCCGTAGCGTTCGGCATTGGGCCAGAATTGGTACTTCGCCACATCAAATTTCTCGTTGCACCCTTCGGTAAAAAGCAGATTTTTATCTGGAAAATTCTCTTTTACTATCCCCAAGTTATCGAAGTTTGGCTCTGCCCCAGTCCATGTTTCGTACCAGTGGAAACCTATTCCCCAAGCATATTTAGCAGCTTCAGGGTCTCCAAAAATGGTGTTAGCCCGATTTACGATCAAATCGCGGTTATGATCCCAAACTACGATATTCTTGTCGCCCAATCCCGCTTTTTCAAACGTTGGGCCTAAGTAGTTTTTGAGGAAGTCACGTTCATCTTCGGCAGTGTACACGCACGATTCCCAGGTTTGTGTAGCCATCGGCTCATTTTGGATGGTTACGCCCCAAAGCTCCATGTCCTCTTTTTCGTAGGCTTCAATGAATTTTACGTAATAATTAGCCCATGCTTGGTAGTATTCGGGAAGTAGCGTACCCCCTTTTAGCATATCTTTTTTTCCTTTCATAAACGCTGGCGGACTCCACGGGCTGGCATAAAAAAGCAAATCGTTCCCCGCTTTTTTCATTGCTTTTTTGATCATCGGAATCCGATATTTCTTGTCGTGGGAAATATCGAACGTTTTGAGTTCTTTGTCGCCTTCTTCTATGTAGGTATAGCTTCCTGGGCTGAAATCGCAGCTATGGATAGTGGTACGAAGGAGGGAATAATCGATTCCCTTATCCCCATAATAAGCCTCCAATAATTTTTTCTGATTGTCCGGTGAAAGCTTGGCAAAAACTTCGGCAGAGGCATCGGTAATAGCCCCTCCTATCCCTATGAATTCTTGAAATTGCTTATTTGGGTTGATAAAAACAGCTATTTCCGTTTCAAGTGGCTGGCTAGCCTTTTCAAGCTTGTAGTTGCCAGTGGAAGAAAGCCGTAAGTCCGTGTCCTTTGCCGTGGTGTAAACGCTTACAGAGTTGGTCTCCTGCCCAAAGGCGGCAAACCCAAAAAATCCTAAAGCGAAAAAGATGAAAAATGTCTTCATGTTAATTGTCTTTTTGTTTGTTTACAATAGTACCAACACTATTTGCAGGAA
This sequence comes from Flammeovirgaceae bacterium SG7u.111, assembly GCA_034044135.1. Lineage (NCBI taxonomy): Bacteria > Pseudomonadati > Bacteroidota > Cytophagia > Cytophagales > Flammeovirgaceae > Flammeovirgaceae bacterium SG7u.111. Next base: position 2,574,883 of record CP139021.1, read on the forward strand.
GAGTTATGATATACTCTTCGTTGGTTTCTTCTATGCGTAGGTTGAATTTTTTCTCTTGATCAGATTCGTTCATTACCACCACCACAATGCTTTCATCAGGGGCTTTGTAAGCTACGTTCGGAAGGTCACTTGGTGAGTTCGACTTTACCCTGACCGAACCTGGGCGAACATATTTGGATGCGTGGGCAATTATATAATAGGCAACATTCCTTTTTAGGATATTTCCATCAATGGTCAATGCCCCAAGGCACTGGTCACAGCCTCCATCAGTATGAGGCTCAAGAGCGGAATTTGCTGCTAAATTCCATTCTAACACATTTTTACTCCAGTTCCTTGGCGCACCTATTATCAGGTTTTTTACATGCCACATCAAGTTGTCGCCAAAATCAGAACCTGCGCCCACCCACTGTTCGGTAAAGTAGATATTCTTATCGGGGAAAGCGGTGTGGACTTGGCTCAAATCATCAATAGAACCTCCGTACAAATGGAAGGCAGAACCATCCACGTATGGATTAGCATTGGTGTTATTGAACACTTCTATAGGGTAGTCAGGTCTATCCGCATTGTGGTCATAGCAAATGATTTTGGTGGAAATTCCATATTCCTGAAACTTAGGACCTAAGCTACTTGCAATGAAATTGGCTTGCGCATCGGCTTCCATTAGCAGGCTTGGGTTATTGCCCGGGTGAAGCGGTTCATTTTGAATGGTAACGGCATCTATGGTAATCCCCTCCGCTTTCATCGCTTGGATGTATTTTACAAAATAAAGTCCATAGGCGTTATAATGGCTGGTTTTTAGTTCGCCACCTTTAAATGACTTGTTAGTTTTCATCCATGTGGGAGGGGACCATGGCGAGCCTAATATTTTGATAGCTGGGTTGATTGCAAGAATTTCTTTTAATACAGGAATGAGGTATTTTTTGTCTTCGGCAATACTGAACTTTTCCATGTTCAAATCCTCTTCGCCATCAGGAAGTTCATTGTAGGAAAACGGTTCGGCATCGAGATCTGAAGCTCCAATACTAATTCGCAAATAACTCACCCCTATACCCGTGCCTTCAGTAGAGAAAAGCTCTTTCAAAAGCTCAGCTCTTTTGGAAGAGCCCATGTTGTAAAGGTGGTAAGCACTTCCGCCTGTGAGCGTATAGCCAAAACCATCCATTTCTTGGTAAACCTCACTTGTCGAGATAGATAAAGTAGTATTAGAGGCATTGCTTCCCACAGAAACCGAGTTGCTTATTTCTGAAAAAAGAAAGCTCTGGGATTTGTTTGTGACAGTTACCGAAATATGTGAAGTGTCCTCAACTTTGGGAGGAGGGGGAGCTGGTTCCGCTGAGTCATCGTTTGAACATGCCCCACAAAAAAGCATACTGAAATAAAGAGAAAACACCCCTATTATACTAGTCATTTGTTTAGTTTTCATAGTTTGTGAAAATGTGGGAAAGGATTGCTCTCTTCCCCACACAAATGGTTATTTTGAAATTTTGTATGTACCTGTTGAGTAATCACTTGTGATCTCGATTGCTACATCATAAGTGCCTGATGTGGAAATGTTATTAAAGTTTACACTTTGATCCGAATTGGTCATCGTTCCTTCCATTGCAGAAGCATCGTCACTTGCCCCCGCACCAAACTGCAGATCCCAAGGCGAGTTGAATTTAGACTCGTGGCCTGCGGTAAGTTCAGCAGTAAGATTGAATTTGAAAGGATGTTCGTAAGTCATCAGGTACTCATTTCTTGTATCCCAATCTGACCAATGGAACATTTTGAGGTTGTAATATTTCCAGTTTACCGACTTGGTGTTAAAGTCCACGGTGAGCTGGTAAGCTTGGTCCCTCTCCACGGCGATGTCGCCACTTTGCTCGGCAAGATCTGGCGCACCTGTAACCTTATCGCCATCTGGAGAATCTGTTTGCCCAAGTGGACTAGAGATGGCATATGCCGTTCCTGTCCCGTCACTTTCAGAGTTGAGCGTGTAGGTTTTTCCCGCCTCTAGTGGGAGATAAAGGTCATAAGTAAAGGTATTTCCATCTTTCGCAAACTCGGCGATGACACTATTTTCTGAAAGCAAGAATAGTGTTTCTGGCGCTGTAATCGGCTTAGCACTTTCGTCTTGTTCTAGCGTGTAGCTGTAAGCATCGGCAGAAAGATCGAGGGTAACGGTATGCAAACCTACTCCTGAACCGTTGTAACAGTCTTCCACTTGAGCACCTTGGTCACCCGCTTCCGATTCTAGGATGACCGTATTAGTAGTCCCCAGAACAGTTTTGAATAAATAGCCCCAATCCCCATTGATTCGGAAGACAAAACTACCTTCTTCAAGTAATTTGATTTTGTTTGAGAAAAGACCTCTGCCTTGGTATTCGAGCGGCTCGTCACCTCCCCACCCATTGGCAATAGGTCCGCCAACCATACTGATGTAATCTATTTTCATTAGGGAATACGTATTGGCATCAAAATCAATATTTATTCTGTAAACCCCGTCTTCTTCAACTTCTATAGGATTTCCACATTTTATGAGATTGCCATCGCTTCCTCCAAACTGCAAACTTTGGGAAGACACGCTACTTACAAGTTCAAAGTTTTTCCCACCAACCAGTTGAGCATAAATTTCAAACTTGTTAGAAGGAGTTCCTTGGTCGTTGTTCAATACCCTAAAAGGCATCGCATTGGAAAGGTCTGCACCTGCTTCTGTCCCTTCACCTGTCAAATACAATTGGGTTGGTATTAGCTCTTTCTCAAAGCGTTTTACTTTTATGTTTTTGATGGAAAAGGCTTCTTTTGTGATAGAAACCGCTTTTACTGCCCAAGTCAAGTTAGCTATTTCATTTGCTGGATAGCAAGCATAAGAAAGTAATTCATCTAACTCAGTGTGGCTAATGCTGGCAGTCAAGCCTTTGCCGTTTTCATCTGCTACAATCTCTACAATTGGTGAATCGAAATCAGCTGAATTTGCCGAATCTATTACGACAGTGTACCTCACTCCATATTTTGCAGAAGAAACTGCAGGACTCCAAGTGAACTCGATAGCCCCACCTTCTGCCAAAGTTATTGAAGCATCTGATGCTGGGCTAAGAGCCTCAGGGTTAGATAATTCCCATTGCCCTTCGGGTTGCATATTTTCAGGTTCTTCGCAGCTCCAAACAAAAAGAAGCGAGAACAAAAGTGTTATATATAAGATGTTGCTTTTCATTTCAATAGATGGTTAGAAGATTACAAAGGGTTTTGGGTAAGGTTAGGATTCCTGTCAAGCTCTTGTTGCGGAATAGGCAGCAAAATTTTCGCCTCTGTCATGTTGTAGTTCACTGGCTGATTGGTTCTCAAGTCTATTTCCACTAAATTGTTCATAGTTTCAACAGCGAGGTTGTGGCGAACCAAATCATCCCATCTATGACCTTCTTGTGCTAGCTCCAACCTTCTTTCATTCAAAATAGCCATACGCAAAACTTCTTTCGAGCTTTTCTTGTCGGCAGCAAGCGGGTCGAGGTTAGCACGAGCCCTTATTTTATCAACTTCAACTACTGCTTCGCCAAGTTTTCCTGTTTCGTTCAGCGCTTCAGCTTTCAGCAAGATGATATCGCCGAACCTTAGCAAGTAAGGTCTGTCCGTACTTGCCCAGCCCATTGCATTTTTCCATTTGTAACCAAAAGGAATAGTACTACCGCTAGTGTTGCCCCAGTATTCATCTACCCAAGTCACTTCCTCAAAAAGAATACTTGCACTTTTTCTTACGTCGTCACCTTCAGCATCATAAGCGTTGATGAGGTCATGAGATGGCGTTACGAATTTTCTCCAAGTATCGCCAGAGATGGAAGGGGGCAAAAGCAACTGAGGGCCGTAGTTGCCTTCGTTGGTGCCGAGATATTGCACTTCCAAAATTGATTCGCTGTTGTTGTAATGGTTTCCATCAAAAAGGTGGGAATAATCGATCAACTCATAGTTAGCAGCGCTTTGCTCCACTTTTTGGATAGCGCTCAACGCATTTTCCCACTGGCCCGCTTGAGCATACACTTTTGCGAGCAAGGCATTTGCCGCACCAGCCGTTGCCCTCGCTTTGTTTACCGAGGCATCGTTGCCATACGTATCTGGAAGGGCTGTTGCAGCAACTGTAAGGTCGGCAACGATTTGCGCATACACTTCTTCAACAGAACTTCTTGGCAGACGAACCACATCCGGATCGGTAGACTTGGTTGGCTCAAGCACCAAAGGAACACCTCCAAAAAGTTTCACCAAATTGAAATAATGGAATGCTCTCAGGAAATAAGCTTCGCCTTTTATCTGGGTTCGCCTTTCTTCTGAAAGCAAAGGGTCTTGCACTAAATCTACTTTGTCGATTACGGTATTAGCTTTTAAGATCGCATTGAAAAGGTTCGACCAGTGGTTAAAAACCCTAGAGTTGGTAGGGGAAACGGTTAATAAATCGGCTTGGAACACTTCAGGATTATCGCCACCTGCGTAGTAATTATCTGCACGGACATCACTGAAGGTTACATGATCCCACACATAATATTCAGACTGAAATGATTCATACGTACCTGTAAGGGCGCTTTCTATTTGCGAGGCTTTGTTGTAAGCGCTTTCTGTAGTTTCTTCTGATATTGGCTGGAGGTCTAGGAAATTATCGCAAGAAGATATGCCAAACGCCAATATGGCTATAGATATATATTTATTGAATTTCATTGTCATATTAGTTTTAAAATACATTTTATAAGACAAGTTTTGGGGAATATCCCCATTCATTTTAGAGTGGGGATTTGAGGGTTTCTTTTCGTTAAAAAGAGACGTTTAGCCCAAGGATGTAACTTCTGGTTTGCGGATAAGTACCGAAGTCTATGCCCATGGTCGTATTGCTGCTGCCAAAGGCATTCACTTCTGGGTCAAACCCAGTGTAGTTGGTGAGGGTCAGCAAGTTTTCACCCGTAGCATAGATGCGAGCGGAAGACATTTTTACTTTCTCCAGAATAGAAGCTGGAAGGTCATAGCCCAGCGATAGGGTTTTGATTCTCAAGTAAGAAGCATCCTCTACAAACCGAGTTGAGATCCGTGAATTATTGGTGTTTCCAAAGCTAGATTTTGGGATGTTTGTGATATCACCTGGTTGTCTCCATCTGTCTAACACGGCGATGGTTTGGCTCTTGGCATCGGTCATTCCTTCGGTTTCAATCCTTGTAGCATTCAGCATTTCGTTGCCCTGTGAACCTTGCAAGAATAAAGACAATGTGAAATTCTTGTAGCTAACGGTGTTGGTCATGCCGTAGATGAAATCAGGGTTTGCATTTCCTATCACTTTCCTGTCTTCTGGGGTTGGGTCAAAAGTGCTTTCACCATCTTTGTTGATGTAATATGCATTTCCTGTTTCAGGATCAACCCCACCCCATACGTAGCCATAGATAGAACCAAGTGGAGAACCTTCTTTCACTTGGATAGCATCACCTCTTCCAGCTATTGAACCAACATAGATTTCTTGACCTACCAGATCGGTCACTTTATTTCTGTTGATAGACAGGTTGAAGTTGGTGTTCCAACGTACTTCCTTATCCACATTTACCGAATTGATATTGAATTCAATTCCTCTGTTTTCCAATGAGCCTATGTTTTGGATAGCGTTGTCGTAGCCAGTAGATTTTGGAAGAGGGGCATTGAGCAAAAGGTCGTTCGTTTGTTTGAGGTAGGCGTCTACCGTAAATTCAACTCGGTCGTTCAATATGCCAAGGTCAATACCAATGTTCGTTTGTTCCGATTCTTCCCATTTCAGGGATTGGTTTTCGATAGAAGCTGGGTAAGAGCCGGGCATGATCGAGCCACCTATTGGGTAATTAGCGCCTGTTCCTGCCTTGCCTAGGTAAGCGTAAGTTCCAATCTGGTCATTTCCTACAATACCCCAACCAGCCCTGATTTTCAGATCACTGATCACCTCTACGTTTTCTAAGAAGCTTTCGCTAGAAATCCTCCATCCTGCGGAGAAAGAAGGGAAAAAGCCCCAACGTTTATTTGGACCGAATACACTCGATCCGTCCATTCTCATGTTGGCAGTCAATAAATATTTATCGCTGAATGCGTAGTTTACCCTACCTATGAAAGAGGTATTCGCTTTTTCCGATTCAGTTGCTGAAGCGCTAGTGATTTCAGACCCGCCATTTGGGGTGATGATAGCATCACTGGCAAAGTTTCTTCGTTCGATGCTGCTGTTTTGCCAGTGGTATTTTTGGATAACAGATCCTACCAAAACTTGGAAATTATGGTTTTTTAGCGTTTTGTCGTAAGAAAGCGTGTTGTCGAAAATGTAGTAAGAGTTATTGTTTTGTGTAACAATGGCTTGCCCAACCAATGCTCTTCCGTACGAGGTTCTATAAGGGTCGAGGAAGTAATCGTATTTGTCAGTATTGTTGTCTATCCCAAGGTTGGTTTTGAATTTAAGCCCTTCCAAAAGGGTGAGTTCTGCATAGAGGTTTCCTAAGAATCTCTTGTTGTTAAAACCTCTTATAGAGCCGTCCGTGCTAGATACAGGGTTTTCCCAATCTTGAAACGGGTTGCTTGTAAACGTTCCGTTGTCATTGTAAATCCCAATAACTGGAGGGGTTGAAAGCACGCCAAGCAAAACACCACCTTGGTTTACAGCCGCATTATCGTTGACATCTACATCGCTATAATCGGTGTAAGAAACTCTTGTTCCAATTTTCAACCACTCGTTTACTTCTTGGTCAAGGTTGATTTTAAAGTTTGCCCTGTTCATTTCAGAACTTCGAACCGCCCCTTGGTTGGCAGTATAGCCTCCCGATAGGTAGTAATTAGTTTTATTCGACTTGCCCGAAAGCGACAGTTGATAGTTTTGAGTATATCCTCTTTGGAAAATCTCATTTTGCCAATCGGTATTTGCCGTATAAAGGTCCCAGTTGGTGCTGAGTCCCATTTCTGTCATTAGGTCGCGGTATTGCTCGCCATTAAGCACCTTTTGCGTATTCCATACTTCGGAAAAACCGCCATATGCATTAAATGATACTTGGGGTTTTTCAGATGAACCGCTTTTGGTCGTGATCAAAACTACACCGTTGGCGCCTTGTGCACCATAAATTGCAGCAGCTGAAGCATCTTTCAACACAGACATGCTTTCAATGTCAGCAGGGTTGATTGAGCGAGTATCGGTGGTGGGTACGCCATCTACTACATACAAGGGCTCGCTACCAGCATTGATGGAGTTTGTTCCCCTGATCCTCATACTTATGCCTTGGGAAGGCTTGCCCGAAGAAACCAGTACTTGCACACCAGCTACTTTCCCTTGGATAAGTGAACCCACTTGCGTGTTCGGTCTCGAATCCATTATTTCTTCGCCCACTACACTTACCGAGCCTGTTACAGCTTTTCTATCTTGTGTGCCGTAGCCAACTACCACCAGCTCTTTCAACATGAGCAAGTCTTCTATGAGCTGAACATCAATGGTTGTTTGCGTTCCTACTTCTACTTCCTTGGTTTTCATCCCGATGTAGCTATACAGCAAAATCCCAGAACTTCCTTCAGGGAGGTTGATGCTGTATTTCCCATCTATGTTTGATGAAGTTCCTGAGGATGTCCCTTTTATTAAGATATTTACACCTGGTATGGCTTCTCCATTGCTGTCAGTAACCGTTCCTGTTACTTGCTGGTTTTGCGCCTGGAGAGTGAATGAAATTAACTGAAAGAATATCAGTATAGTGCACTTGCCCCACCAATTGCGGAGGAGCGGAGACGTGGTCTTGTAACCCGTAGTTTTCATTTCCATTTTCCTTTTTAAGTTTGTTCTTATTGGAGTTTTGTAAGCCGAATTAGGATGTGATATGATTTTCCTAAATGGGTTTTACAAAAAAAAGGGATGGGAAACCGTATAACTATCGAGGGTAGTGAATTAGTAGATGTATGAAAGATGTAACTTGTAGATATATAATATCTTATGATAAGAGTGAAGGCCAGAGTTAGTAGATGTCTACTAACTTTTAGTAGTCGATTTTAGCCGATATTTAGTAGGTGTTCTTCAAACTTCTCCCTTTCCACCACCGCTCTGTTCTTCATCTTTACCCTGTAGTTGTAAATAGTGGTGACGGAAGTGCCGAGGACTTTGGCAATCTTAGAACTATCGGAAATTCCCAGTCGGATGAGGGCGAAGACTCGAAGTTCGGTGCTGAGGAACCCTGAGTTCTTGATGCTAACAGGATCGTTGGGATCAATCAGTTTGTTTATTTCTTCAATAAAATGCGGGTAGATGTTTAAGAAAGTGAGGTCGAAGTTTTTGAAGAATTCTTTCATTTCTTTCTTCCTAATATCTTCCTCTTTCAACTCGTTGAGGAGCTCGCCATACTTGCGGTTGACTAACATCTTCTTCACATGGTTACTTTGGTTTTCTAGTTTGCCGATGTAGTCTGAGCAAATCTTCAGAAACTCTCCTATATACACCTCTTTTACATGGTTGGTATCGGAAAGATCTCCATGCAATTGGCTGAGCTTTTTGTTTGCTTCCGTCAAATCGTTGTTGATGGTTTTGAGGTTGTTGTTCGCCCGTATGCTAATGTTTTTAGCAAGCCTAACCGATCTAATTTGCCTCCAGATGAAAATAATAGCAATGAGTAAAATGATGGAAAGCACACTTATGGCGATAATAAACCTTTCAAGGGAGTTGTTCTTTTCCGATAATTTCGCCTCGTATGAAGTAGAGATGAGGGGAAGTACATTGGCAATTTGGGAAGAACGAAGTTTTGAGTTGTAAAACATCGCATCTTCTACTGATATATTTATGTATTGATAGGCACGATCAATTTCTCCATCTTCATAGAGTTTGAATGCAAGGGTGGTGAGGGATGCATTGTCTTTGGTTACTCCTTTTATATCTGAAATAGCAGAAAGAATAAGGTATTTCTTCTGCTGTTTACTGTCGCCTTCCACTTGGAAAATAAGCGACCTAAGAAAGGCAACCTTAGAAAATTCTCGTAAGCCAATGCTTGTGCGGGAAAGTCGCAATGTGTTAATTTTTTTTGCCTCTTCTAAGTTCCGGCTATCCAGTGCCCTTGTTTCTATAATATCTAGGTATTGTTCCGAGCTTTCGGGAAGAATCGCCAGCAAAGAATCGCAATATGCATGGTACAAGTTTACATATTGCTCTTTGACCGATCGGGTAGGAGAATAGAAATACAGTTGGTTGTAAAGGTTTTTGTAAACAGAATAATACTTGACCAAAAGGTCGTGTCCAAGCTTAGAAGGATCTATTGACTTGATGATTTCATTGGGCTCGTGGTAAATTCCCGATGTTACTAAAACTGCGGCGAGGTTTAGTTTGCTTTCGTAGATCAGGTTCTGGTCGTTTATGGTTTGGGCTAGTTCAAGACTTGCATAGGCAAAGTGCAATGCTCCGTCAAACTGGTAGGCTTCGTATTGGTGGTACAGTTCGTTTAGCAAAAGGTATTTTTGCTTGTCGGTAGTAGAATCATTTTCCAGTAGGCTTTTGAGGTGATTTATTTTTTGCTCTTTCTCTAACTTAGACTCCTCTCTTAAGGCAATCTGCTTGTCCAGTTCTTGGATAAGGGAATCAATCTCTCTGTTTGCCGAGGCAACCGCTGGTAGAGAAAGGAGTAGAAGAATGGTAGTTGATTTGAGCAAATTCATGACCTAAAGTAAGTAAATACTCTAAAGTCGGCAAATAGAATTTTGATCGTACAAGAGTTTATTGATCAATAAAAACTAAAAAAGCTACCCTAATAAGAGTAGCTTTTTCTGTATTAACCTCAAAATTAAATTGTTACAGTTTTGGAGGTCTGCGCTGGCGTACCAAGGTAGCCTCCATAAACAGAACCTAAAATTATCTGCTCAAGCTGAAGCTGATGTAAAATACAAAAGCTTCAAAGAGCATGAAAAACAGTATAAAAAATCAATATTTTCAAGATTACCGAAAGGGTTAGCCTAGCAGTGTTCTATCTTGTATTTCTTCGTTTGGATCTACTATACTTTCAGTAGCATGGTCCCATTCTATACGCTTACCAGTTCTGTAAGAAAGCGTAGCCATGTGTGCTGCAATTGCCTCTTCGAAACCGTTGTCAATATGGCAACTTGGCTGGCCACCATGGCGGATACAGCTCAACCATTCTCTAATGTGAAGGTGGGTCGAGTCCACTTTTTTACCATCCCTATAAGTATAGAGTAAGCCTTTGGCGGCAAAGTATTTGGCAGTAGCAGATGTTACTCCATCTACTCCTTTGTTGCCAGGACGATACGCATAGAGCGGAAGGTCAGGAGTGATCGTTCCATCCTTTAGCATATCGGAATAGCGGGATGACCTAGAGTCAGCATAAACCGTTAAGTTCTTTCCTAATTCCATAGTGCCATCATGGCCCATCAACACATTTGTTCTGTTGTATTGGTTACCCAACGTAGCTGAATATATGAAAGTCATTCCATCTCCATAGTCAGGATATTCCATTACGGCTTGGAATACGTCAGGTACATCTCGACCATCTTTGTGGGTATAGACACCTCCTGAAGAAGTTACCGAACTCGGAATACCCATTTTCAAAATGGTGTTGATAGAATCAAACTCGTGGGTAAGAAGGTCACTTGAAAGACCTGTTCCGTACTCCCACCATTTTCTCCAACGGAAAAAGTGCTCAGCATTGAAAGGGATTTTAGGAGCATTGCCTAAGAACTGTTCCCAGTCAATAGTTTCAGGGCTTGCTTTTTCATGGATAGTATATTGCCAAGCACCGTTGTCCGAGTTACGGTTGGTGTTGGTCTGGATAAGGGAAACGTGCCCCAATACATTTTTCTTAATGATGTCTTGTGCAGTCAAGAAAGATTCCGTTTGGCGGTGTTGGTGGCCAAGTTGGAATACGATCCCCGTTTGTTTCACTACATCTCTGAGGGCAAACGTCTCGGGAATAGTCCTTGTCATACATTTCTCCACATATACATGCTTTCCAGCTTTGGCAGCGTCAATAGCCATTTGGGCGTGCCAGTGGTCGGGAGTGGCAATGATGACAGCATCTACATCGTCAGCAGCTAAAAGATCTTGGTAATGACGGTATCTTTTAGGTTGGTTATCTGGTGTGGTTACTGCAGCCAATGCATCTTCTGCACGCACATCAAAAAGGTCGCAAACTGCTGTAAACCGTATGTTCAAATTATCTTGGTTGAGGAAGTCTTTCAAGCGGGTGTCTTTGCTGTTTTTCATCGCACCCTCTTTCATGCTTTCTTTCCATTGTGGAGTGGCAAATCCTGAAGCTCTTACAAGTTGAGTGCCTCTGATTCCAAACCCGATGATGCCCAATCGGATAGGGTCGCCTGACATTGAGCCTGATGCAGGTGGCTCTACCATTTTTACTTTTAGTTCGTCAAGGATGCTTTCTCTAATTCCAGCATCGTAGGCTTTCTTTTGGAGGGAACCGTACCATAATGCTCCTAATACAGGCACTGTTGCCAGCCCTTTTATCAGGTCCCTTCTTCCTATTCCGTTACCATTATCTTTATTCTCAGCCATAATTCTTTATTATTTTTATGCTTCCTAAAAAGCATTTGAGTCTTTGTGATTTTAATTTCTTTTACTTGATCGTTATTAAGCAACTGCTTCCTTTTCAGCTTCTTCTGGTGAAGGGTTACCCTTTATTCGGTCTATTATCCTGTCAATACCAATGTATTTGCCAGTAGGGAAAGCTGCCATAATGAGCAATACCGCTGCTTCAATCAGTGTCTTGTTAACTATCAAATAGCTACCTTCGGAAGGAAGCGCATAACTTAGTCCAACCAATGGAGGGTGAGATAAGTAGTAAAAGAAAAGTAATAGTGCACCCGCAATAGAAGCCATTCTTGTGAAAGCACCTAAAATCAATCCTAAACCGATGAGAATCAATCCCCATATGTTCAGGGTGTCTACTACGCTCAATGTGGTTGGCTCAGCCGCCATCGACTGAAAGAAGTCGGCAAGTATCCACTTTGAGTCCATCAAAAAACCGGCTGATGACCAGTTGGAGCTTAATAATTTTACCATGCCCTCGTACAAAATATGCCAACCTACTAATATTCTTACGATTACCAGAGAGGTTAGCTGGAATGATGTTAAACGAGGGATTCCTTGAGTTTGAACTTTTGCATTCATATTTACGGGTTGTTTATGGATGTTATAAAACGTTATTTGTGAATTCTTTTCATTTTGTAAGTTCTATGTTAGTTGTTGTCCTCGTTGGTTGATATGGTAGTAAAGATAAAAATGCTGTTTGCCCAAAAAGATGACGCGTATCATGTTTGGGTATGATTCATGTCAAAATTCTCCTACCTTATCTTGAGCAAATACTTCATAGTGAACCTGTTTGAGGCTTGTTTGTGTGTGTGCTTCTTGGTTTTGCTGAAGTCGATTTGACTATTTTTAGAAATCATTGGGCAATGTATTTTTTTAGGCTAGGTTTAGAATAGGTTTGCCATTCCTTCAGATACTTAGATATATTTGCGAAGATGTTCCATCTTAAACCCAATAAAACATTGTCAAAACCAGATACAGCGTCGCAGTACAAAGAAGTGACGGCTAGTTGCCGAGAATTGTTTGAAAAGAAAACAAGGGATTATGGCACCGCATGGCGTATTTTAAGGCTTTCATCTATTACAGACCAGATATTTATAAAGGCAAACCGTATCCGTTCTATCCAAGAGAAGGGCACGCAAAAAATTGAAGAAGATATTCATTCAGAATTTATTGCCATTATCAACTACTGCCTCATTGCTATGATGCAAATTGAGCTGACGGATGCCGATCCTATGGAGCTAAACCCTGATGATGTGATGGAAAAGTACGACGGTTTTGTCGAAGAGACGATGAACTTGATGCTCAATAAAAACCACGATTACGGAGAAGCTTGGCGCTTGATGCGGGTGAGCAGCATTACGGATATCATTTTGATGAAAATATTAAGAGTAAAACAGATTGAGGAAAACAAGGGAAAAACCTTGGTTTCGGAAGGAGTGAAGGCTAATTACCAAGACATGCTGAACTATGCGGTTTTCTGCTTAATCTTGTTGGGGGAACAAGTTTAGTAGAAATTAGTTGAAATAACTTGAACCAAAAAAGGTATAAAACAACCAGTACAGTAATGAAAAACATCAATAAGGTCATTATTATTTTTTTAGGAGTATTGTTCATTTTTTCAGGTCTTATAAAGCTAAATGACCCAATGGGTACGGCTATAAAACTGGAGGAATATTTCGATATTTTCGCCGAAGATTTCGCCTCTTTTTTCCACTTCTTTTCTAGCTATGCCTTGCCTTTGGCGGTTTTCGTAACCTCCCTCGAAGTTATTTTGGGCTTAGCCTTGCTTGTTGGGTTCAAATTGCGCTACATCATCTTGGCCATGCTAGGGCTCATCATCTTTTTTACCTTCCTCACCTTTTACTCGGCTTATTTCGACAAGGTAACAGATTGCGGCTGTTTTGGAGATGCTATTCCTTTAGACCCTTGGCAGTCTTTCTACAAAGATGTTGTCTTGACGGTGTTGATTTTGGTTCTTGTTTCTCAGCTCAAGAGCTTTAGCAATTCGGCAAAAATCATATCTAAGATTACAATGGGGTCGAGTGTCGTTTTTTGCATGGTACTAGCTTGGTATGTGCTCAACTATTTGCCTGTTATCGACTTCAGGGACTACAAAGTGGGGAATAGTATTCCTCAGCTTATGCAACCCCAAGCGCCTTGTCAGTATGAGTACATTATGGAAAAAGATGGAGAAACCTTTGTGTTCGATACCTATCCTACTGACAAGTCTTATGAGTTTAAGGATATGAACATAGTGAACGAAAAGGAGTGCATGGCCAAGATCATGGACTACAACCTGATAGATACAGATGGCCAAGATTTTACTCAGGAATCACTTTTGGGAAAGAAGTTATTTGTGGTAGTACATAAAGTAAAAGATACCGATCTGCATGTATATGAAGAGCTTTCTGCATTGGTAGGCGCTGCCGAAAATGCGGGTATCACCCCAATGGTGCTCACCTCTGAAGGAGGGAATTTTGAAGAATTCCGCCACCAAGTCCAATTGGCCGCACCCTATTATTTCACAGATGAAACCGTACTGAAGGCAATGGTAAGGTATAATCCGGGTATTTTGTTATTGGAAGACGGTGTTGTACAAGGAAAATGGTCGGGCAAGGCTATTCCATCTCCCGATGAACTCCAATCACTTTTGTCCCAGTAAGCCCCTGTATATCTTTTAGCCCTGCTGCTTCAATAAATCCACTTTTCCAACGTAGTAAGAAAGAGTTTTGGTGTAATATATAACATGTTACAAAAAGCTCAGGAAATGCGTTTTCATTTTATTCAACCTTAGGTAAAAGGAGTAGTTGCCATATCGGTTTTGTATGGTCGAATTGGCGCAGGGGATATGTTAAAATATATACTAAAAAGAATAGGGTATGGTATGTTGCTAATGCTTGGGGTTGTCCATGCTGTCTTCTTTTTGTACCATGCTCTCCCTGGCGACCCTGTTTCCCTTATGGCTGGGCAACGGTCCGATCCTGAAATGCGTGAAGCTATCCGCAAAGACCTTGGGCTCGATCTTCCACTTCAAAAACAACTTCTCAATTACCTTAACGATTTGTCGGTTATCTCTTTCCATAAGGACACGGAAGAGAACCAAGTAAAATATGAATATTATTGCCTATTTGAGATTGGGGAAACAGCTACTGTGATCAAAAGGCCCTATTTTCGACGTTCGTTCCAGACAAACCAACGGGTAGATGAGCTGATTTTAGATAACTTGGAAGGGACGATTGTGTTGGCTTTTGTGGCTATGCTGTTCGCAAGTGTCATCGGTATAGCACTGGGCATTATCGCCGCATTGAACAAAAATTCCTTTTGGGATCATTTGCTAGTTTCGTCCTCTGTAATTGGGATTTCTGCCCCATCATTTGTCGCCGCTATTTTGATTTCGATGGTGTTCGGCTATTATTTGAGTGAGTACACGGGGCTTAATATGACGGGGCAGTTATGGGTTTCTGATCCGCTAAATGGGCGTGAGCTTCATTTGGAAAACATCATCTTGCCAGCTCTTACTTTGGGAATAAGACCTTTGGGAATAATTACCCAACTCACCCGTAGCTCTTTGCTCGATGTACTTTCCCAAGACTTTATCCGGACGGCAAAGGCAAAAGGTCTTTCTAAGCGAAGAGTGATTCTAAAGCATGCTCTTAAAAATGCGTTGAACCCTGTAGTTACAGCTATTTCTGGTTGGCTGGCTTCATTAATGGCCGGGGCGTTTTTTGTAGAATATATTTTCAATTGGAAAGGGTTAGGTTTTCAAACCTTAAAGGCAGTGGAAATGCTCGATTTCCCTGTTGTGATGGGGGCTACTATCACGGTCGCCATTATTTTTATCATCATCAATATCTTGGTCGATATTTTATATGCGGTCATAGATCCCCGAGTACGTTTGCATTAATCTCAATATTATTTTACTGACCTTGCTTTCCCTGTTTGAAAACATGGGATGGTTGACTATACTTGTGAAGTATTTTATCAGAAGTATGCGTGAGTTGATGGCAATTTACGCAATGGATCTAGAAAAGTAACTATTCAGTTGGGCTATAAAGCACTGTTATTATCTTAAATAAATATTTTAATATGAAGAAGAACCAAACATTAGGATTGATCATTACCCTACTTGCATTTTTTATGTTCAGTTGTGGTGGAAAAGAAAAGAAATCTGAAACCCCACCGCCTCCACCTCCAGCAGAAACGAAGACAGAAGCTCCCGCACCTGAAGCAGAAAAAGAGGTTGTGTCAAAAGCTGGAAAAGTAGTTTACCTAACCTATTGTGCTGTATGCCATCAAGAAGATGGAAATGGCATAGCTGGAATGAATCCTCCACTTACTGAGACAGAGTGGGTAAATGGCGATAAAACAAGATTGATCAATATAGTACTAAACGGACTTTCGGAAGAGATAGAAGTGAAAGGAGAAGCGTATAATAATGTAATGGCTCCACATGATTTTCTTACCGACAAGCAAATAGCAGACGTGCTTACCTATGTGCGTGGTAGCTTTGGCAACGAATCAGATGCTGTTACCGAGGCGGAAGTAGCTGAGGCAAGAGCTGCAAAATAATCATTTAAGAAAACTCATTGGAACAGGAGCTTCAGTCCTGTTCCAATGAGTTTTCTGATCTTTAAGTTTTCCTGACTTGCTATTTAGCCTCTGCTCTTTTTGTCAAGCTCAACCTAGAGGGCTTCTATTAATTTGGATGTATTCCTTTTCCTTCCTGTGCATTTCCTCTTGAGGGTTTACGTTCTTCCATATTTTGCCTCATTTCCTCCTCTTGTAGCAACCAACCGTAAGCAATGCCAAAAAGTGGTATAATGAATACAATACACGGTTATTTATCTTACGATGTACTGAATTATATTTCTGCGGTAATCGGATTTTTTTTAGATTAGAAGTTATTCACCTTACCTAAATAACATTAATAAACAATTATGTCAGAATTTACTGCAGAACTGATTGGGACGATGCTTCTGATCTTGCTTGGAGGAAGTGTAAATGCGAACACCTCGTTAAAAGCGACTTATGGAAACAGTAGTGGTTGGATTGTCACCTCTTTGGGTTGGGGGTTTAGTGTGTATGTAGGTGTAGCGGTTGCAGGACCGTTTAGCGGGGCACATCTGAATCCTGCAGTTTCTATTGGGTTGGCTACAGCGGGCAAGTTCGCTTGGTCAAGTGTTTGGTTGTTTGTATCAGCTCAAATGATAGGGGCTATGTTGGGCGCTTTTTTGGTTTGGTTCAATTTCAGAACCCATTTTGATGCAACAAGCGACAAAGGTACAAAACTTGGTATTTTCTGCACTGGTCCCGCCATTAAGAATATGTTCACTAATCTGATAAATGAAGCGACAGGTACGTTCGTATTGGTGTTTGTGGTTTTGTACTTCACCCAGCCAGAGTTTTCAGCAGATGGAATTGAGAACGGGAAAATCGGATTAGGTTCGTTGGGAGCTTTGCCCGTAGCCTTATTGGTAGTAGTGATAGGGTTAGGCTTGGGAGGAACTACGGGCTATGCCATCAACCCTGCCCGTGACTTAGGTCCTCGTATAGTTCATACTATTATGCCTATTAAAGACAAAGGAGACAGCAATTGGGGATATGCCTGGATCCCAATAGCCGGCCCTATAGCCGGTGGGGTTTTGGCAGCGCTTTTGGCGGGCTTACTGGCGTAAGAGAGGTTGTCTGAAGTAGCATCGCTTGAAAGCTTAAACTTTAAACAAGCTCTAAAGTAAAAAGTCCTGCCACAGTTTATGCAACAGAACTTTTTATGGGTTTTGCAGCTGAATGGCTAAAACTTGCTGGTGTAGGTCTTGGTCATGTTTTCAGGAATGCAGAAAATATAATCTGCTGATTTCAAATCGTCCTCACTTGGAGACAATATATCCTCTATTTCTACCGTAGTAATTGTTTTGATTTTGAGATCAGGGTTAGCATTTTTCAAGTGCCAGTAAATCCCGTCGAAGTTGTTGGAATGGTACGAGCCATTGTAGTGGAGCAAGATCGTGTTTTTCTTCAAGTTTTTCAAGATAAAGTGCGCCATGGTCGCGTCTTTTACCCCTTGCGCATAAGCGATGTTGTTGGCAGAAAAACCAGTGCCATGACCTCCCATCATTGCAATCATGTTTTTGTAGCCAGGTAATTCCAAATCAATTTCCAAGGGTAGGGGAGCAATGTATTTTTTTGCCTCGTCGCTCAAGCTATCGAGCGAGGCTAACCCTTTTTTGGAAACCATGCTGGCATAGCGCCTAGGCACATTTGCCCCCACGAACTTCAGTCCATTTGTTTTGCAAAATTCTACCAAAGGCTTGTAATCCGTGCCATAGTTCTGCCAAAGTTTGGCTTCCGCTTCAAAGTTGTTGGTTTTGATAGTGCCCGAAAGGTATTCATCGAGCAAGAGTTGGTTGTCAGCTTCAAACATCTCTGCGCCTATCACCAGTTGTTTGTCAGGCGTTCCGAGTAAGCTCTTTGCAACTTCTAGTTCTAGCCAGTGGCACAGGGAGTTATTGTGCAATTCCCCAAAGAGAATCACATCCGCTTCTTGCAACTCGGCAATCATTTTTGAATATTTTACTTGCTTGCCTTTCTTGTTGAACAATAAATAGGCAGGGTGGTCAGCGCTCATGGCCATAAGAATAAATGCTGTGAACGTTAGTAATAGCGTTTTTTTCATCCTTTAAATAATTGAGGTTGATTTGTGTCAATTTTCTGCCCAAAGATACGAGGGATTTCTATTGGGTGGGATGAACTGTGGAGAATAAGGTGAAAAATGTGGGAATATGCATTTCGAGGGACAGATTCTTCGGAGAGCTCTCTCAGAAGTTGTTGTCGGGCGAATCTTCCGATTTAGGAAACCCTGTGAGTAAGATGTGTTCCCGTCGCCTTCAAGGCGTCAATCGGGAGGTTGACTGTTTTAGCTTACTTCGTAGAGGAAAAAATGCTACGAAGAACGAATCCGCAAACTCGACGAAGTGATAAGAGGCGTATCTAGCTGTGAAGCCTTTTACTCGTTAGGTAGCTGGGCTTGTTTTAGTTAAACGATTGCCTGAATTCCAAAGGTGATAAATTGGTTTTTGTCTTAAAAAGTTTGCTAAACGATTGTGAATGTTCAAACCCTAATTCGTAGGCAACTTCACTTACCGTAAGGTTGGTTGTGGATAATTTTTCTTTGGCCTTTTCAATCAGTTTTTCGTGTATGTGCTGCTGCGTATTTCGTCCCGTTAGCATCCTAAGTAGACGTCCTAAATAACTTTGTGACACATTCAATTCCTCAGAAACATATTGAACAGAAGGTAAGCCTTTCATTAGCAAGTCATCGCCATTAAAGTAATCTGTCAATAGTTTCTCCAAACGTGCTAAAATTTGATGGTTGGTCTTTTCCCTTGTGATGAATTGGCGATTGTAAAACCGTTCTGAATAACTGAGCAAATTTTCAATATGTGTACTAATGATTTGTTTGCTGAACTTATCGACATTTGTTTGGTACTCGTGCTGAATATTTTGAACAATACTGTTGATGGTAAATTCTTCCTTAGGTGAGAGAAACAATGCCTCGTTGATGGCATAATCAAAAAAGTCGTATTGTTTGATGGTTTTAGCCAATGTTGTCCCCCATATAAACTCAGGGTGAATAAGCAATACCCACCCTGAGTTTTCTGGTTTATGGTTTTTATCAACCTCCACACGAAACACTTGGTTTGGCGCCATAAAAAACAGTGAACCTTCATCAAAATCGCACTGCTGATGTCCATATTTAAAATGGGTGTGAGATGATTTTTTCAAAGAAATAGAATAAAAATCGAGCATCCAATTCATTGAATTATTTTCATTTGAATGCTTAATCGAAGCGTAATCTATGACACTGATTAAAGGATGCTCGGAAGCCGGTAGACCTCTGAGTCTATGAAACTCACTAATTGTTTTGATTCTATATGGTTTTTTGTTTGCCATGCTGTGATCAAGATACTTATTATTGGTTGTATATAGCTGCAAACTCGTTGGCAAAATCAGAGAATTTTACTTTTCCAAATGTGGGTTTGTGTTTATTGAAATCTTCGTAAATACTTCCTGTTCGTTGGGCTGCTTGCATAGCCACATAGTCTTCAGCAACCTGCTTATTCATCCCAAAGTTTAGTAAACCATCCAAATACTGTTCATCAGTTACAGTTACCCATTTTAAATCGGATTGTTCAATTGCCTTACCTAATGTCTCTGCAATTTCAATAGCTGAAACTTCATCGCTAGCCACATAACGGATTTCCCGCCGATTAAATGGCAGCCCGAATTCTTCTGAAATTACATCGGCAATGTCATAAGGTGAAACCCAAGGTTCTTTTGCCTCACTTCCAAAATTAGAAACGATAACACCTTGTGATTTAATCGTTGGGATTTGACCAAATAGATTCACATAAAACCCAACTGGTCTAATAAATTTAATGACTACATCATCAGGAAGTTGGTTCAATATACTTTCTGCTAAATGATGGAATTTAAGGATGCCGACTCCTTTAGAAGTATGAGCACCAATACTACTCAGATGAATTACTTTTTTTATTGCAGCTGCTTCAATCGCATCTTTGTAATTGTGGGCAATCTGGTCAACATATTGTAGATAATCAAAATCCTGATTGAAGAAGCCAAACGTTTCCATGCAATACACCGCATCTGCGCCTTTAAATGTTTCTGTTAGGAAGGTCACATCTTCCATAGTGCCTATGGCTGCTTTTGCTCCTAAACTTTCAATTTCTTTTTGTTTTTCGGGACTGCTGCTGACCACTGTTACCGAATGTTCTTTTGCAATTAATCCCGCTGCAAGCGGTCTGCTGATATTGCCCAATGAACCTGTTACTACAATTTCCATTTTTCTGTTTTTTTGTTTCTACAAAGTTGCGGTGCTATTAAACAGCAGGTGTAGCCAAAGCGATTGTTGTTGTAGTCAAAATGAAATATTTGTAAATAGTTAAAATAAATGGTTGGCTTGGTTGGCCTGTTCGTTAAGATACATGGTTTGCAAAAATTATAGATCAGGGTTTATACTAAATTAGTTTCTAACCTTACTGATTGTTCCTTAATTCTCAATTCCTTTTCGGAAAGCAAGATAAATTAAATGCAAAAACGGTTCAGGTATCACCTAAACCGCTATTGTTTTATACATTTTGTTATGCAGCGTTTTTTATCTTTTCATTTCATTTTTTGTTTCTAAATATCCTGTTAGTGCTTCTAAATAAAGGATGTTAAAAGAGCTACTTGAAAATGGGTTCTGGCTAGTGACTAGATTTCTATCCTTTATCGCAAAGTTAGCTTTTGGCAAACCACTTCTGTATTTCAGTCCTAACTTTCTGAGTTGTTTGGCTATTTTCCTGTTTTTAGGTTTTCCTTTCATTATAAATTTTTCAATAACAAATTCTTCAAGAGGTGAAACAGAGTTGACTTTATATCCAATGTATGGATTTTCTTCTGCTGGAATTGTCAAAATAAGGCTAGGAGCGTGGCAAATAAGTCCGGTTGGCTTGTCCTCTTTAGCAAAGTGTTTTAGAAGAATAGGAATATTTTTGTCTTCTATTAGATCTATCATTAAACCTTGTCCACCTGGAATAATGATACCTATATAATTACCTTGATTTTCAATTGCGTTTTTAAGTGTAATTGGATTATTGAAGGAATGATCTTTTTTTATAAATTCTACTGCCTCATTCTTGATTTCTAATATTTCTTTCCAATACTTATCGTTAATGCTTTCTTCATCAATTGTCGCGACAATACCATTTGGTGTGGCAAATTCCACTGTATATCCATTTTCCGAAATAGATTTATATGTCAAATAAAATTCATTTAAAAAGACTCCAGTTTGTCGCAGTTTTTGTTCATTATTCAGCTCTAAAGTATCTGCGGCACTCAAAACAAAAAGAATTTTCTTGTTTTGAGCTAAAAGAGATATGTTGGTAATCGCTGCAACTATTATAATTAAAATCAGTTTTTTCATTTTAAGGTTATTTAGCTGCGATAATTTCAATTTCTATTTGACAATTTGGGGCTGTTGCAAGTAAGGGCAAAGGAACAATAGTACTGGCTGGGAAGTTTTTTACTCTCCACTCTTTAGATGCTACGTCTATAAGAATCTGCTTTTTTTCTATTGTAAAATCTACGATGTAAACAGTCTGTTTCACTACATCATCTAATGATAAGCCGGCTGTTTCTAGAGCTGTTTTGACATTAGAAACAGTCTGTTTAACTTGGTCTTCAAAATTTTCTGAAACCAATTTACCTTCTACGTTTGAAGCCCATTGACCTGAGAAATAATACATTTCTTTTCCTTCTGGAACTTTAACAATATGCGAAAATCCATTTTGTTTAGGATTAAATAATCCTTTTGGATTGATAAAACTGTTTTTTTCTTGAGCCATACTATTATTTTTTTGAGTATTTAAGTTTTCTGATCTCGTGCATGAAAACAATATTGACAATATTGCAAACGACATTATTTTTCCTATCATAATTTTAGAGTTTTAGATTATGACACAAAGGAAATACACATCAGATTCGTATACATTTACATATGTAAAGAAAACTAGCTCTTGCTATTTTTGGCTCTAATTCGACTTAGTTGTGTGGGTGTTATACCAAGGTAAGAAGCAATATGGTATTGAGGTATGAGTTGTTCTAATTGGGGATATTCCGATTGAAAAATAGCATATCGTTTGTTTGCTTCTAGCAACACGATTTCTACTTCTCGTTTTTCTTTATCAACAAAATAGCGTTCAGCAATTTTTCTTAACAGTCTTTCTAAGTCTTGATACTTGTCTAATAAATCAGTTAATTTTCTATAGTTCCCTATAAGCAAATCACAGTCCGTTAACGCTTGTTGATTTATACTATTTGGGAGTTGAGTAACCAATGAAGAATAGCCCCCAATCATATTGTTTTTTGTGAAGAAATGTTTGTTATACTCTACTCCTTCATTATTGCGATAGAACGCTCTGACAACACCTTGTTGAAGAAAGCCAAAGTTTTTAGCTACTTCACCTTCTTTTAAAAAAAACTCGCCTTTTTTTAATGAACACTCTGTAAAAAGGGTTTTTACTTCATTCCAAGTGTTTTCTTGAATAAGAGAAATAGTATTAAGAAAATTATAAAGGTCTTTCAAATTAGATTTCGTATTTTTTTAATGCAAGCTAACGTGTTTGTGTATAGTTAGAGCATGTTTAAAATATTGGTTTTCAGGAAGCAAAAATTTAAACATGATCTTAGTTGCGGAAAAGAACACGGGTCATTTTCCGCTATACAATATAGTGAATTGTAGGGAAATATCTTCCACTTAAAGTGCTTGCGTAGTAGTTAATTATACGCATTATTGAAGCTTGGCTTTTGTAAGCTACTAGTTAATAATTGATTCAACTTTTAATCACTTGGTCTTTCAGGAATGTAAACAACATCAATGTCTATTTCATTTCCATATTTTATTCTAATTGAACATAATACAGCAACATTTTTCCCATTGTGAATAGCAGGTTTCATCACAGGCATTTTTCTAAGCACTCTCAATATTTCTGCTTGAATGGTTACTTCTGAATCTCTGACTTTCATGCCAGTCAAATTTCCGTTTTCGTCGATTATAAAAAATGCTTCTACCTGTTTTGGTTCTGAAAGATTTAAATCTTTAGATACATTCAAGTTAAACTCTCGTTTTATAAATGTCGATACCTTATTATTAAAACATTCTTTTGTTTTTTCTTTGGAAAGACCCTCACAGCCCATATAAACAGGCGCTATTTCTACATCTTTTAATATCATCCTATTATCAGGACTGAAATTTGCCAAACCGTCATCATGCGACACAATGCTGCATAAACTTAATATAGCCTGTTCCTCTTCTTTTGTCATATTTCCTTGTGCCATCACTTGCTCTTGAACAGCATTAATCTTCATTATTAATTCACTTTCTGTGTTTTTTGAAGCGTCAGGCGATTCCTTGCAAGAAACGCATAAGAGACCAAAAGAGATGATTGAAATAGATACTAAATGTTGTATCCTTTTTCTTCTTTTTAAATTGAATTTCATAAGTTTTGCTTTTTTAGCTTGTGGACGTAGGCGAATCCGTCCAGAGTTTTTGTTATACTTTGTTGGGAATAGTCTCTATTCAAATATTGGTTTTAATAAATGATCACCGCGGCGGCGGACCGCTTTGGGGTTCTCACGAAAGAAGAAAGTTCGCAAATAGTAGCGCTACCGAGTATCGGACCAGTGAAAAATTTTATGTTGAACTGGACAGACGCTCTGTGATCGTTTGTAGCGAAACAGGTAAAATTTAAATATGCTCTAAACAAGTAATAGGTCTTCCAATCGCTTCTTTTGCCTTATTCTGCATCCAAAATAAGCGATAACAATTTTTAAATATAATTCCCAAACAGCTTCTTAGACATTGGTTTAAATTCTTTTTGATATAATGAATCAGATGCTAGCGTTTGATGTATAGTTTTCGTCATCAACATTATATGAATATGCTTTTTTTAGCACAAATTTAAAACTTACAGAATCTTCTCCTCCACCAAATTTCTAGATTGGTAATTTTTCCGATTGTATGTTTCCAATATCTACTTTTTGCATTCTTATAACACGAATAATTCCACTAATAAATAACCAATATGCAAAGTATAAAAATAGAGGTAAAAACTCACAAATAAAAATTATAGGTAGTGTGTCAAAGTTCCAATTTTTGAGATTGATTTTCATATTATGGCTACGGTCTCGTATATGCGGCGTGCGACCTCATAGGGAGTATAATATATATATTGTTGCGTGTAGTGTTATTTTTAATTTAATTTGTAAAGGTTAATTACGTTTTTCAAGTCAGTTTCTTTCTCAATTTCAAAAAAATAATTTAATTGCCATTTTTGCGTTTTTTCCGCTTGTTTATTTTGAGGTTTGTCCCATTTTGGATAAACTCGAAATCCACGTTTTCCGTCTTTCATTTTCGTTGATATTATTCCTCTGTTAATCAATTCAGTTTTTGGAAATACAAATTGTCCAAATCGATTTTCAGTTTTTGTGTTAATTACAAAAAAGTCAATTAGGTCAGTTTCGCAAAAAGGTTCCGTTATTCCTTCTTCACTTCTTTTCCAAAAAGTAACAAATTGCCCATTTTTTTTAGGCGTTATTTTAGAACTTCTACAAATAATTTTCTTCTCGTTTAATGCGAACTGACAAGCGTCATATTCTTTTCCTTCTGATTCTATATTTAATTTGTAAATTTTCAAAGAGCATTTGTCATAGATTTTCGACACAATCTCAGCTAAATTTTTATCCAACGTTTCAATTCTATTCATTTATTCAACAGGCTGTCATTTTTTTATTTTTCTCATTACACACAACGGACTTGTGTATGGAACGTAGCGTGCAAAAAGGCAATAACTTTTCGGATTAACACAGAGCCAAATTTTTATATTTTGTTTTTAATTTCTCTCTTTTTAAAACACCAAATTAAAAATTTGGCGGTGTTGGTAAATAGCACTGAATTTTCGTGAACACCGAAGCCGCCTACTCGATTAGCCACCGTTTTTAGTTCGATTTGATTCTGAATTCAGTTGGTGTCAACCCTGTTTTTTTCTTGAAAAGTCGGCTAAAGTAATGAGGATATTCAAAGCCAAGTTGGAAAGCGATTTCTCCTATGGATTTTTCAGATGCTAATAATTCACTTTTGGCACTCTCAATTATTTTGCCGTGGATATGTTCGATAGCTGATTTTCCCGTTGTAGCTTTCAGATAATCGCTCAAATAATTTGCAGAAATATGTAGTTGAAAAGCTAATAACTCAACGGTTGGTAATCCTCTGTTATCTATTTCTTGGAAATAAGCATTAAGTAAATCCTTAAACTTCGAAAATATACTCGAATTCACTTCATTTCTGATTACGAATTGCCGTTTATAGTACCTGTTAGAATAAGTAAGCAAAAGTTCCAAATTGGATATAACGACTTGTTTACTAAATGAGTCTATGGGTTGGTCATATTCTGTTTTGATATTGTTAAAAATAGTCTCTAGTGATTTTTCTTCTGTCTTGGACAAATGCAACCCTTCATTCGTTTGATAGTTGAAAAAACGGAATTGGTCAATTTTGTTTTGTAAGACAGATTCATTCAGAAATTCCTTTTGAAAAAAGAGAATCCAGCCTGTAGCTTTATTCAATAAGTCAGAACTAAACTCCATTGCTTGGTATGGTTCTGTAAATCCCATTGCTCCTTCTTGAAAGTCATAATTCACCCTGCCGTATTTTACAAATCCTTCTAAATTTTTCTTCAGACCAACACTAAAAAAGTCGTAAGTCATTCGCTCTGGAAGTTGTACATTGATTAGGTTAATATCTTCGAGACGATAAATACTGAACAAAGGATGTTTGGGTGGCTCTAGCCCTACAATCTGGTGCAGTTGATGTATTGATTTAATGTGTGTTATTCCTTTCATTTAAAGAAGTTTAAGTCGATTAGGCTTTTTGCAGTATCCTTTACTGCTTGCTTAAGCGGTAAAGGTTCCCAGCCTAAGTCTATTGTAATCTTTGTAGTTTCAAGTAGCCTTTTTGAATTTAAATCATTCAATATCGGCTTTGTTTCTTTGTCGAAAAGACTGAACAATTTTACTAAGAAGTCAGGTAACTCTTTTGAAGGGATTTTCTTTTTCGGATATTCATTTCTTAAAATGTCTGCGATATCTTTAAAAGCCAAATAACCATTAGCACATAAATATCTGTTTCCGTTTGCCTTTTGATTTTCAAGTGCTATAATATGAGCATCAGCAACAGAACGTACATCAACCATCTCAAAGCCAATTTTTGGCATTGCTGGCATACTTCCGTCCATCATTTTTTTGACAAGGTTTGCAGATGTGCCGAAATCATTTTTATCGATTATTGGACCGAGAATCGCACCAGGAAGAATAGTAACGAGAGCAGGAGCATTCGGTGTGTTTTTTACAAAATTCCAAGCTTCTTTCTCTGCAATAGTTTTACTTCGGAAATAAGGTGTAGTATCAGTTCTGTTTTCGACATTTGTCCAATCCTTTTCGGAAAAAGCACCATTTTTCTTATTACCATAAACTACAGCTCCAGATGACGAAGTCATCACAACTTTTGGAATACCTAATTCTGTAGCGGATTGCAGAATGTTTAATGTACCCTTTTTTGCAGGTGCAATAAGGTCATTTTCATTTTTTGGTAAACTGGTAGGAAAAGGTGAAGCAATATGAAAGATTCCATCAATGCCTTTCATTGCTTTCTTCCAGTCATCCACAGAATCCAAAAGGTCAATTTGATAGAAGGATAGATTTTCAGTTTTATCACTATAGTTTGAAATGACTTCAGTTATGTGATGTTTCTTTTTTTTGTTTCTAAGAGTTCCTATAACATTATAGCCTCTGTTAAGAAGTTCGATTGTTGTATGTGAACCAAGATATCCTGTTACACCAGTTAGTAAAATATTTTTTCCTTGCATCTTTTTAAATTTTGTTTGTACAAAGTTCAAATCCAAACAACTCAAAATTCAATACACATTACTTGATGTTTAACACAGATTACGGTTTTCAAATGGCGGCTAACGGTCTCGTGTATGAGTAGTAGCGGATTTCTACTAACTAACCTTTCGGTTTTGTACTGACCTTTGTTTTATCACTTAAACCGCTATTGCTTATACACCGTGTTACCTTACGTTTTTAATTCTCTCCATATATTTGAGTTATTCCCAAGGTATCCCCAGTCTGTAACTCTTGGAAGTTAAAATCAGAAAAATCTGGATTCATAATATTTTCTGTGTTTACATGTCCTAGTCCTAGAACATGTCCTATCTCATGCAAAGCAAAAATGTAAAATGAATTACAATCGTTTATCCCTAATTCTGATTGAATAATTACATTTCCTGCAAGATTATTACATAAGTCATCAGTATAGTTAGGATACCCAATGCCACTTTGAACAATGTCAGCAGTATAAAAACGAATATCAGCCACACTATTATCTGGTAGTTCTTCAAATTCAATATCTGCAACCTCAGCCCAAGAATTTAGAGCATGTCTGATTTCTATTTTTGCACATGATAAAATATCATTGAAAGAGTTACTGGGTACATTTATCTGACGATGCGTATTAATAAGTCCATTTTCTTCTTGAAAGCTATAAGTGATTATTCCTCCGCTTGATGCAGGTCCTTGAGAATTATAACCTGATTGCGAGAATACACTATCCTGCCCCCACTTGAATCCAAATAGACAGTAATCCCCATTTCCGTTTACACATGCAGTTAATTGTGAATTACAAAAAGAATAATCATCTGATAGGTTAATGGGTGTTGGATTTTCATTTTCTTGTTCCTTCGCACATGAAATCAATGATATAGTAATGAGTAAAAAATAAATTCTCATTGATAATATTTTCATTTTTCTTATTCGTACTAATGTAACAAAAACGCAACGACCTTTGGTACTAATTTAGCAATTATTTTTATACAATGTGTGCGCCTTGAATGGTGAATATAGCTCATGAACTTGAGTGTTCCAAAGGGTGAAAGACTGGGCGTCCCCGACCCGTATGTGCTGGAGTCGTTACCCGAAGCAAAGCAAGTGGCAAGGTTGCTTGGGGCGACCCAAGGACTGAAGTAATCGGACCGCCGAAGCGGCCAGACTGCGGTATCTGTACCGACATTCCTGAGAACGGGAGTTCGAAAGGACATCACGAAGTGAGAAACTGGATACAGAGGCCATCAGAACTGGGCGTCCCCGCCGGATGAGGTACCACATGCTGCCGAAGTCCAAAGCCCCGATTTCGATTGGGGACAGTGCCGAAATAGTAGATCCAGCGGGGATAGATACAAGCCACCGTGGCAGCGGGATATTCACCTTACCGAGAGGGCAGAGCGTAAAGAAATTGTCTACTAGACAATTTTAGCGATGAGCCAGGTTGTAGGGGAGGGGATTCTGGAAACGGAGTTGAGAAGTCACAGGGACGCCTGCCGGCAGAGCCCATAGTACTGATTGGGAAACGAGCTGCTAAAGAGAAGCAGAGGCCTCACGAGAAAGGGAAGGGCCGAACGTTAAGTTGCCCAAAATTCGATAGGGAGGCTATGCTAGCCCTATCTTAAACTACGGCAAAGGTATAGTTGGTGTAAAGAGCGATTATGCTATGCTTAACGAACCGCCGTATACGAGAACCGGTACGTGGTGTGACCGGGCTGGCGTTCCAGGGGCACGCCTAGTGAGGTGCACCGTGGGCTTATGGCTCACGGCCGCCTACTCGATTAGCATTATTTTTAATTTCAAACGGTATTCTAGTCCTACGTTCTATGTCACGATTCAAGTAATTTTTGAATTTTGCGATTTCCATAATCCTTTTAGCTTCTTCATCGCATCCATAGCCAATACCTTCAACAACTATGATATTCTTTGTTTCTCCGGTAGGACTTATAGTATACTGGATCAACACTTTTCCAGAAATATTATTTTCCAAAGCACTATCAGGATATTCTATTTTAGATAATAATTCATCAAAGGTGCCTATTAAATCTGCTCTCTTTTCTGGATAATAAACTCTATAAAGAGAATCGGAAGGTACATACTGCAAAATATTTGTTTCTGATTTTTTATGCATTTCGTTAAAAAATCTTAGAAGTTCATTCAAAGTATATGCACCTAATTCCTTTCTTTCATCATCTGTAACAGCACTTGTGTCGATACTTTGTAAATACTGCAATTCCCCGAAGACCCTTCGTTGAGTACCATATATTTGAGGCTTATTGATACTCAATAAGTACCTATCCATAGACTGGGCAATCATAAATCTGGCATCTTTATTTTCTGGGTCTAGTTCAACCGCCTTTTGCGCTAAGTCATTAGCCTTTTTATAATCTTCGGGATTATCTCCGTGTTGAAATATTAAGGCAGCATTAAAAAAATCTTTCGAAGTATTCACTCCCCCCAGTATAAATATGCTTTTAACTTCATTTAATCTTGTCCTATCATTTTTTGATACTTCAAGGTTATTCTGTTTCCTGTCTGATTGATCTTGTTCAGCAAGGTACATAAGTCGCTGATTGTCTTGCGCCAAACAACTACCGATGGTCAAAATAAGGACAGGTATAACAATGATATAGATTTTGTATTTCATAAGACTTAATGCTAACGCCTAGGCTATAGTGCGTGCGTGTCGGCTAAGGTTGTGTCTACCACAACCCGCGAATATGCACCTATAGCCGATGTTAGCCATATTCTTTTAATTTATTTTCGAGAAGAACTCTTCCTCTCTTATCAACTGTTCAATTACAGCACTTCGTTTTAAATCTATTTTTTTGTTGTGATTATTTTGATTTAGGTATAACGTAAACCATGAATCAAGATAAAAAGCTAAACAACCTAATTCGTTATTAAAATATAGAGTTGTTGCACCGTCAAGACTAGCTACTCTACTTTTATAGCAATCAATTATGTATTCCTTTTCATCGACTGCCACTTCTATTTGTTTCATGAGAAATAAGTTTTCATCCTTTTCTCTCATTGTTGAGGAGGAGTCGTACAAATTAAATTCAAAGAAATCCATATTATGAAAGCTATCTTCCTCTGAATGGACACCTTTCTTCATGCTAGAATTTAATTTTAATCGAATACATGAGTCTTGACTTTGAATAATGTAATTACAATGAGACTTATGATGAAAGTTAGTCAATCCTTTTGACGGATAATTCTCATAACAATAAAAATCTACTTCATGAATAATTTCTCCATTGTCACTACAAGAAATAATCATTAGGAAAGTTATAGCTATAAAAAACTTCATACTTCATCAATTATTATGGCTAACGCCTAGGCTATAGTGCGTGTGTGCTGGCCAAGGTCGAGTCGACCGTAGCATAGCGTGGACAATGCACCTATAGCCGATGTTGTAGGGCGTTTTTTCTATTTAATTAAATAATTCGAGGATCTCATTTTCATGTTCTTTCAAATTATCACAAGATTCTAATTTATTCCACTCCCAAGTATTTTCCTCTTGATTGTAGTACTTTTCAACAGATTCTTCATGATCAAAGAAATACACTTTTTGATCAAATGGATTACATAGATCAATTAAATAATAGTCACCTCCTCCATTTTCTCCTATACACAGTTTATCTTTTATGAATTTATCAGAGCCATGAAATCCTAAAAATCGATTTGTTGAGATCAACTGTTCAGGATTATCATACAAAAACAATAGTTCTCCAATTTGTGTCTTAAGCTCCTTTAGTGTTATTGGAAAGTTGGTAATATATTTCACGTAATGTTTTGGAAGAGTAATTCCCAATTCTTGTTCAATTATTCTGATGTCTTCCAATTTCATTCCTTATTCTTTGTTTTGCGAATGCCCTACAACATTTGTATAAAAGGACAATTCCTTTTATTTCTCTTTTGGTACTACCGCAAATTAGCCTACAAATTTAAATTGTCCAAGAGGCTAACAATGTTTTCGATAGCCTTTTTGCTAATATGTGTATATATTTCGGTAGTCTTTGAAGAGCTGTGCCCCAAAAGTGCTTGGATATACCGCAGGTCAGTCCCCCGTTCCAGCAAATGGGTGGCAAAGCTGTGCCTGAGCATGTGGGGGGTTACTTTTTGGGCTATCCCTGCTTTCTTTGCGGCCCTATCCACTTTTTCTGGATGCTGGAACCTGTATATTGCCCTCCTTTTTCTCCCTCAAACAGCCATTTTTTCGGTTTGTATTGAAGGTAATACTTTCGCAACAAGACCAAGAGTTTTGGGGAGAGCAAGGTTGTGCGGTCTTTATTGCCTTTCCCGCCTCTTATCAGTATAAGCCCCCTATCCGAATGGATATCTTGCATTTGGAGGTTGAGTGCCTCTGACCTCCGCAGCCCCCCTGCGTAAAGAAGGCTCATTATTGCACGGTGCTTCAGGTTCTTGGTTACTTCTATCATTTTTGCTACCTCTTGTTCTCCAAGTACCTTGGGCAGCACAAAGTCCTTTTGGGGGCGTTCGAGGTCGTAAAACTCCCTTTTCCTACCCAATACTTGCTCATAATAAAACTTTATGGCATTGACCGCTTGGTTCTGATAAGAAACAGATACCTTCCTTTCTTTTGCGAGGTAAAGCATATATGCTTGTATGTCCTCTTCTTCTATCTCCTTGAAATTTTTGTTAGGATAGAAATTGATAAACTCGGTAAAAAGAGGGACATAAGACTTGATTGTGTTTGGGCTATAACGCCTTCTGGTCAATGTATCGGTATATTCTTTTGGGCACTCCAAGGTAAGGGGATAAGTGCGGGGCTTGACTTTTTCATCAGGTTTACCCTGTTTTTTATCAGTGCCATTTCTTTTGAATGTTCGGAACACGTCCCCACCGTCTATCCAAGCTACTCCCTTGAAGGTGTCGAATATTGTAAAACGATGGCCTCGCTCCAAGCGAGGCCATCGATAAATAAATTTGCCTAGGCTACGCTTATGACATCAGGCGAATGCCTATTTTGTGGCAAGGAACTCTCGGGGAGGGCAGGGAAAAAATTCTGCGACAACCAGTGTAAGTCCCATTACCACTACGAAAAAGGAAAAACCAAAGGAGGAAGTCTTTTCCAGCGGATAGACCAGCAGCTCAAGATAAATAGAAGGTTGCTAAAGGAACACAACAAGGCGGGCAAGACTACTCTCAGAAAGCAGACATTGCTTGATCTTGGCTTTGACCCCAATTTCTTCACCCACTACTGGAAAGCCAAAAACGGGAACATCTATTTCTTTTGCTACGAATATGGGTTCATGCCCACAAAAAAGGAGAACACTGAAAAATATGTGCTGGTCCAGTGGCAGGAATATATGGAAAAATAAATCGATGGCCTCGCTGCGCAGCGAGGCCATCGGTGAAAGAAAGGATTAAACCTTCTCCTTTGCTGTTTTGGTGGTAGTACCCGCTAGGGTGGTAACCTTTGGTGCAGGGGTAGCCTTGTAAATCGCTTTAAATGTTCGCAACCATTTGTGAAATTCGCCTTTTTGCTCGTTACGAGCTTGGGTATGTTCTTTTCCTTCGTCTTCTTTGCGCTGAGCGATAATATGATTGTCACGTACTTCTTCGGTGAGGGCGAGCATCTGTTGTACCAGCTCGGGTTGGATGTTCCGTTTTTTCAACCGGTCGCTAATTTCTTTTTCGCTAGTGGCAAACTGATAAAACTTATAGATGTAATCAAGCTTTTCATCAATTCCATCGGGGCGGTCTCCCTTTAATTTTAATAGTTTGCTAATCCCTTTGTCTACAACAGGGTCAAATATCCTTCTTGCTTTTTCTAGGTGGACCATGTACTGCTTGTACAGGTTTTCCAGCGACTGGTGGAATATGCCATAATGCTCTGCTTTTTGGGCTTGCTTTTGTTCCCAAGCAATATCCATGGCCATTACTTGCTTTGCCAAGCTGATCATGGTTTCCAGCTCTCCTTTGGTGTAGCCTGCTTCCTTGGCCCTTGCCATATTGGTTGGGCTTTCTGCTACATTTACCAAGTCTTTCAACTCTTTTGCCAATGTGTTTCTCCATGTGGTAGATACTTTCTTTGGTTGTGCATCGGCATTCTTTTCATTTGAATTAATCATAAAATAATGGTTTAGTGTTGGTTATGGTTTTTTGAATATACAAATAACGACTTGCAGATTTTTTATTGTTTACAAAATAACGTGAAAACGTACCTTTAACATAACCTGCATTTGGAGTGAAATTGGAGGGATGGTGTAAGAAATTATTGAAAAAGAAAGTTGATAATGAGGGCTTTATCTATCAAATTATTCAAAAATACAAAATATAGTACAAGTTGTTTGTTTAGTGTTGGATAGAGAAGGCTGTTTTACTGATGTTGGGCTTATTAAAGTGGCGGGCTATGCTCCAAATAGTAGGGTTATGAGCGCAACTACTGGGCAATTGTTTATAAAATTAGCGGGTGATGGCATAAATAGTGCGGGTGACGTCGCAAAAGGTACGGGGTATTACATGAGGAGTGCGGGTGATGCTATAATTGGTGCGGGTGGTCTCATAATTTTTTTTCTGATGTAAGAAAAACTTGCAGGTTGGTAAAGAAAGTTAGCGGTTTTGTCAATAAAGTTAGCAGGTGGTCTTCCACCGCCATCGGATCATGCAATAAACCCTGCGGGTTACCCAATAAACGTTGGAGGTTGCCCTATATTTAGAGAAGGTTGTTTGGTAAGGGAAATACGGGATCTATGTAGGGTTTCGTTATTTATGTAAAGAAATCATCTTTTGGAGATAGGAGAGTAGGGGGGAAGCAAAGCTTAGAGCATAAGGAATAGGATAGGTGATACACTAAGTTCTTCTAAGAGATACAATCGTGTCCTCTCAGAAGTTTTTATTGGGCAAATCTCCTGATTTGCGAAACCCTGTGAGCGAGATGTGGCTCTGCTACTTTCCAAGGCTTCAATCGGGAGATTGACTGTTTGGGTTACTCCATAGAGGGAAAAACTCTATGGAAAGTGTTGGGGGCTTTGAAGAACCGTTTTCTAAAAAACCGACGACATCATTTAAAATAATGTCGTTGGTTAGTGATGAAGCTCACCAGAATTTTCAAATCTTACCACTTATCCTTATTTTATCTGCATTTATGGAATTAATCAATTGCCTCTTTTTTATTTTGTCTACATTTATGGATAATATAACAATCGGATACAATGAAAGGAACATATTTAGGAGAATTTGAAGAAATTGTTTTACTCACGGTAGGGGTATTGTACGATGAAGCATATGGTCCTTCTATAAAGAAGGAAGTGGAGGAAAGAACAGGGAGGAAAGTCAATTTGAGTGCTATCCACGCTACGTTGAACCGTCTCGATGAAAAGGGGTTTCTGAGTTCCCGATTAGGTGAAGCTACTGCCAAGAGAGGAGGGAAGCGAAAGAAGTACTTTGCCGTGACGAAACTTGGAGTTAAGGCACTGGAAGAAGCAAAAAACCTAAGGGAATCATTGTGGGTATCTATTCCCAAGATAGCATTACAAGGAGGGGAGTAAGTCTTGTTACTAGTTACTGACGGTCCGCAACCAGAATAACATAACAGTTCAATGTACTACTATAAATCTATGGAAGATCCTAAAGATATACATCCACCAAAGTTCGCCCAACGGTTTTTGCAGTGGTTTTGCTCCGATGCTTACCTTGAGTCGGTAGAAGGTGATCTGTACGAAGAGTTTTTAGACAATGCAGAAGAAAAAGGGCTGCGAAAAGCTCAGCGTATTTACATAAAAACTGTCTTTCTTTCCTTCCGATTGTATCAAATTAGAAAACCTCAAAACAAAACATTTATCACTATGGCTATGCTGCTCAATTACTTCAAAATAGCTTATAGAAGCTTGTTGAAGCATAAATCGTATTCTATAATCAATGTGTTTGGCTTGTCTTTTGGCATTGCTTGTTTTCTGATTATCAGCTTGTACATAAAAGATGAACTGGCGTTCGATAAACTTCATTTGGAACATGAGTATATTTATAGGGTAACGGAAACGTTGGTAAATGAAAAGGGGGAAAAGCATCAGCCATCTGTAGCTTTTCAAGCCTCACAACGGTTGCTTACCGAATTTCCCGAAGTTCAAAGAGGCATTACCTTGTTCAATAATGGAAGGACATTGGCTTCTAATCCAGACAATCAGTACAGTACTTACCTAGAGCTCAATTATACCACACCTGCCTTTTTTGAGATCTTTGATTTTAAGTTGCTCAGTGGAGATAGGCAAAACCTACTGAAGAAACCTCAGGCGATTGTATTGGATGAAAAAACAGCTATTCAGCTTTTTGGCAGTACCGATGTGGTGGGGAAAACAGTGCATTCCGACCGGACCAAGCATCCTTACAAGGTAACAGGAGTAATGGAAAACTTTCCGAAGAACTCGCATTTGCAGCTGAATTCTCTGATTTCCTTTGCAACCCTAGAAGAAGAACGGTTTTTTAAGGAGTTTGCCCCTGTCGATTGGACTTCTAATTACTTTGCTAGCTACGTATTGCTCAATAGAAATGCAAATTCAACCCATGTGGAAGAAGGCTTGAATAGCTTGGCTCAAGCGAATAGGGAAGCATCTTCTTTAAAAAGATCGTATCACCTGCAACCGCTCGATGATATCCATTTTGGTTCGGCACATTACGAAAACGATTATAGCTTTAACCCGAACGATATCAATTACATGTACATCATGCAAGTGGCTGGGGTACTCATTTTGTTGATTGCTGCTTTTAATTATATGAACCTCGCCACGGCAAGGTCGATGGCAAGGAGCAAGGAGATCGGGATCAGAAAAGTTGCCGGGGCATTTCGGTCGAGCATTGTCATCCAGTTTTTAGTAGAGTCAATTTTAATGACCAGCATTTGTGTTTTTGTTGCATCAGGGATTGTTAACCTTGTGTTGCCCTATTTCAATTACTTTACAGGCAAAGAAATCAGCATCAATCCAATAGAGCATATTTGGGTGATTCCCTCCCTTTTTCTGCTCACCCTAGTCATGGGGATTATTTCGGGGTTGTATCCTGCTGTGTTCCTCTCTAGGTTTCAGGCTGCTACGGTGCTGAAGTCTGCTGGGAATAAAGTCAATGCCAACATGGGACTAAGAAGGGTGCTGGTCACTTTTCAGTTTGTGGTATCCATTATCTTGTCGGTCGCTACGTTGGTGACCTACCTTCAGATGCAGTACATCGACAAGAAAGATCTTGGGTTTAACAAAGAATTGATGCTGGTGGCAGATATCAATAGCGGGGTAGTGCGAAGGGATTTTCAAACCTTGAAAAATGAATATGCTAAAATTCCTGGGGTGAAAAGTGTATCGGTAAGTTCAAGGGTACCGGGGGAATGGAAAAGGATTCCAAAAACGTTGCTTACGAATGAGGTGCAAACAAAGGAACAAGGAAACGAAATGTTTTTTTTGGGAGTAGATGAGGATTTTGTTTCTACGTTCGATGTGAAGCTGCAAAGTGGAATGAACTTCGAGGGGAATACGAATGATTCTACCCGTGTGCTCATCAATGAAATAGCTGCTAAGTTGCTAGGAATTAGCAATGCGGAGGGGCAATTGGTAAAAATGCACTATAGCAATTTCGGAGGAAATATCGACCAGTTTGATGAACCGCTAGAAGTAACGGTTGTAGGGATTGTCAAAGATTTCCACTATCGATCGCTTCACGAAGACATTGCTCCGCTTGTGCTTGCCTATAGAAACAACCCCATCCATTCTATTGATTATTTTACCATGCAGATAAATGGAAGCAATATTGCCCGAACGCTCGACTCCATAGAAGAAGTGCTGCAAAGTGTAGACCCGCAGCATATATTCGAGTTTCACTTTTTAGATGAGCAGCTTGCGTTGTTTTATGAAAGTGATGAACGGAGAAGCCTGATCTTCACAGTTTCGGCGAGCATATCTGTAGCCATTGCCTGCTTGGGCCTGATTGCTCTAGTCTCTTTCTCTACAAGACAAAAGCAAAAGGAAATTGGCATACGCAAAGTACACGGGGCAAGTGTTTGGTCTATAACCTATATGCTCAGCAAGGAGTTTTTTGTGTTGATATTGATTGCCCTACTCATTTCTGCCCCATTGGCTTGGTACGGCATGGGGAATTGGTTGAACACATTTGCCTACCACATTTCTATGTCGCCTTTGTACATCTTGGCAACTGGGCTGTTCATGATGATACTAACGCTACTTTCTGTTGGTTTTCAGTCACTCAAAGCTGCCAATAAAAACCCGGTAGATACACTTAGGAGTGAGTAGTTTCTTGGTCAGGAATTTAAAGTACCGAAAACAAGGTATAATAAATATTGTCATCTATTTTATTCAAGGCATCAGTATTCGTGATAAACTCATAGGAGATTTTTTCTATGAGTTCTTCTTCATCGTAAGGGGAAAGCAATTGTTTGGCTAAGTTAGCTAGGCTCGTATTTGATTTGTTCCGTGTAGCAATAATTCGCCGTGCATGGTTCACCAATGTGTCGTCTTTCAATATACAGCCAATAAGGGCAATAGATTCGAAGTCTTGCGTTGGGCAATTTCTTAAAACCTGACATTCTTCTTCTGAAAGTTGCCTGTTGAGCAATGTGTTTAATTCTTCCCTTCTGTCATATTCAGAGTTGGGCGATAAAATGTTTCTTTTGTTCGTTACTTTGTTTAGCTAAATACAACGTCATAAGCAAAAGAGTAATTCCCCAAGCGTTCGCTGATTTTTGCTTCAACTTCCTTGGTAATATGAGTTGACGATACAATGGAGATATGTGCCATTTGCCCCTTGGTTTTGTGCCTGCCTACGTTTACTTCTGCCAGTTCTCGAATGCCTAGGTTCACCAGTTCCATCTCTATCACAGCTTTTATTTCCAAACTGAGCAAGGCAGGTTTGAATATTTTTCCAATTGCCGTGAGGGGCATTTCGTTAATCAGATAGATTTTCTTGGGGATGGCCGCACGCTCGGTAATATGTTTGGTGGCATATTCCATCAGTTCTTCTTCAGTTGCTTGTTCCCCTTCTTTGAGCTGCACATAGGCTACGGGAAGCTCGCCGACTTTTACATCGGGCTTGCCAATGGCTGCGGCAAAGGCTATGGACGGATGCAAATGCAAAGGGTCTTCAATGATTTTCGGGTCGATGTTGTGCCCACCTCTTATGATCAGCTCTTTTTTCCTTCCCGTAAGCCAAAAGTAGTTTTCCGTGTCTTTATACCCCAAATCGCCCGTATTGAGCCAGTTTTCGCCTTCTACTTCTATCCAAATTCCTTGGTTGTGTTGTTCGTCTTTGTAGCCTGGGAATACATTTCCACCTTTCAGGGCAATCACGCCCGTTTCATCTGGCTCGGCTCTACGTTCAAATGCTCCGTTTTCATCCAACATCATCACATCCATTTGCTGGAAAGGAATACGGAAACCAACCGAACCTACTTTTTTAAGACCTGAAGGAGGATTGATAGCACTGGCGCAGTTCCCTTCGGTAAGCCCATAACCTTCTATTATTTTCACCCCCGATTTCTCTTGAAACTCGTTAAATACATTTTTGGGCATGGGTGCAGCACCACAAATGGCAAACTGCAAAGAGCTGATGTTTTCTCCGTTGAGGGGAAGGCTCAGGAGGTATTGGTACACTGTTGGCACTCCGCTGAAAAAGGTGATCTTATAGGTCTCGACTATCTTCCAGAAGTTGGGGAGCACGCCTTCGCCCCGGTAGCCTTGTGGTGTTCCCAGCACCACGGTGACTCCCTCCATAAATGGACCTAAGCCCGTGACGGTGATGCCGTTTACGTGGAAAAGGGGCAAGCCGCAGAAAAATACCCAGTTTTCGTCCCGCTCCAAGTTTCGGAAAATTGACCAAGCGTTGAACACCTCGTTGTAGTGCGTGTGCTGGGCTATTTTAGGCAAGCCCGTTGTGCCACCCGTGTGGAAATACGAAGCGATGGTGTCGGGAGTGATTTCTCTATCGAAATCTAGCTTATGCTTTGGGTATTTCTTGAGTGTTTTGTGGAAGTCTAATACCTTTTGCCCTGCTACCTTTTGGATGCTTTTGGTACTTGTAACCAGCTTCACTATCAGCTTTTTTATTCCGCTGAGGTGCGTACCCAAGTCGATGGTAAGGATAGTTTTGAGTGAAGGGACTTGCTTGCGGATGCTATCCACTTTCTGCCAAAGGTCGGTTTTGGGGAAAGGGGCGAGTGTGACCAGCACTTTTGTTTCCGAGGCATTGAGGATGTCGGCAATCTGTTGAGGCTCTAGTAGCGGGTTTATTGCCCCGACGATGCCCGCAGCCTCTCCGCCAAAGTAGGTAAAAAAGGTTTCGGGAAGGTTGGGCAAGATATACGAGACCACGCCATCGTTTTGTATACCCAAGTCCCAAAACATGTTTGCCGTTTGGTGAACCGCTTCCAAAAACGCTGCATAGGTATAGCTTTCATGCTTTTCATGATCAGTTCCTTGCAAAAAGAACTTTAGGGCAGCCTTCTGAGGGTTTCTATCGACTCCTTGTCGGAGCAGCTCGTACGTGTTTTGCGGTAGGTGGTAATCTTCAAGGGGAGCTTTTTCTATTTCAAGAATATCAGCGTAGGTAGCGATGCCTCTTTTCATGGTCGATTTATGGTTGGGTAAGTTGAAAAAATCAATTGGCTTGCAATTTTACGCTAAACTGGGGAATAATCCTTGTGGGGATTGAAGCAATAGTTGAAGAGATGGACCAGTAGGGAGGTCAAGTAGATGCATTAGATGTAAAGCAGCAGAAAAAGCAAGAACCCAACAGCAGCGATGTAGCTGTTGGGTTCTTTATAATTTTACTTTTGATAAGCTCCAGAGGAATAGGTGAGTTCATAACTGTGGGTGTAGATCTCGAATACGATTCCGAACGGATCTTCCACATAAACCATTTTGTAGGGCTTTTCATTTGGGTAATACTCCCGTATGGGCATGCGCTGTTTCCCGCCATATTCAACTATTTTCTTTGTTAGGTTTTCTATGTCGGGGTCTTGGACACAAAAGTGAAACAAACCAGTGTTGAAAGGGCTGAATGCAGGAGCTTCTTTTACCCCATGAGGGAAAGAAAATAGTTCAATTCCTATTCCATCTGAAGTTGACATATGGGCAATTTCGAAGGTTTCCCAGTCTTCTCCAAATACATCAATACACATTTGGCCTATGGCTGTTTCTTGCTCTTTTTTGACCGTAGACGGAGTCATTATCACATACCAGCCCATTACTTCTTGGTAAAACTCAACCGCTTTATGGATGTCCGGAACAGTAATTCCTATGTGCGAAAACGATTTGGGATATTGGTTGTCTATCATGTTTTTTAATAAGTTGGTTAGATAAATAGATCTTGTTTAAGTTGTTTTCTTATATTAAATGCCTTGCTTTATATTACTTTCTTTGTAATTAGCTTAATTCCACAATGGTGGCTATTTCCTTCGAAAAGTGTAGAATAAAGCTTCAAACAAAGTGTTTTTTGGGATAGTTCCAAGTAGTTGTTTATGGTTTTACTTGTATCTTTTTAATGAAGCTGTTTATTGGTGATTTTACCTTTTTACCCACCTTCATCCAAATACAAAAAGTTTTGAAATGAGGAAAAGCCACAAAGTATATTTGCTTTAGTATAACTATTATCCTTTCAATTCCAAAGCCCAAAACTTGGGAAAGAGGAAAGCTTTGTTACTTTTGGAAAAGGGATGTGCCCTAGAGTATGTCAATTGTTCTGCATTAGTTTTGTAGGTTTGGCTATGGTGCATAATAACTTCAAGGGGTATTTTGATGTTTATATGCTAAGAACAAGTTTAAGTTTTATAGTTTAAACATGCTTTAAGGATAAGACGATGACTGGGTGAAAAAAAACTAAATTATGGCAAAGCAAATTCGAAAGCGGCATAAGGAGATTATGGAGAAAAAGGCGATACTCGACAAAGCAAAGGCAACGCTCAAGGAGGAATTTATAGGGATTGATAAGGTAATAGATGAGGTAGTCGATGCCATGAGCTCTTGGTATTTGTTCCCCGACTTGCAGGAGAAGCCGATAGTCATCAACCTCTGGGGCTTGACCGGTGTTGGGAAATCATCCCTCATTAACAGGTTGGCCACGCTTGTAAACTTCGAAAAGAAATATTTTCATTTTGACCTAGGGGAAAATGAGGATAGACACATGACCATAAAAGGGCAGATTGAGGAAATTTACGAACATGTGAATGGTTTTCCCGTCTTGCTTGCTCTCGACGAATTTCAACATGCCCGCACGCTAGATGAAACCGGAAAAGAGCTAGACAAAAGTTCGTCCCGCATTATTTGGCAACTGCTCGACTCTGGGCAATTTCAAGTTTCTAAGTTTAATTACCGGCTCGAAGAACTCCATGACCTTATTCTCAAACTTCGCTTTTTGCTCAAGAATGGGGTGAAGGTTTCGAAGGGGAAAGTGGTAGAGAAAAAGGAGTATTTCATTGAGCATATGGATATGCGTAACGAATACGAGGGAGTAGGGAAGGGCAAGTCCAAAGCGGTGCTGTTTATCCCCATGGCCTATTACGATGGGGTTTATTCTTTGGCCAAAGAAACCTTTTCTTCCAGCCTTGAAGTTCATTCTAAATTGATGGAACTCAACGGTTATGAGAGCATCCGCTATTTGATGGAGATTTTTGCCATAGGCAATGCACCAAAAATGGTCGATTGTTCCAAAGGCTTGATCTTCGTATTGGGAAATCTGGACGAGGCCTATACCATGAGCCACGATTTTAATCCTGATATGGACGCAGACGAGTTCCATGAACAATCGCTCAAGATCAACGTGCCTATCATTAAAAAAGCTTTGAAGGAGCGGTTTAGAAATGAGCAAATAGCTAGGCTAGGCAATATGCATATTATTTACCCAGCCTTTAGCAGAGAATCCTTCAAGCAAATAATTGCCCTTGAGCTGTCAAAGATTTCCCGAAAGGTATACGAAAACCAGGAAATCCCTTTGACGTTTGACAGCTCCATCCACGAGCTTATCTACAAAGAAGGGGTGTATCCTACACAAGGTACACGCCCCATTTTTACTACCATCCATCAGATAGTCAATTCGAAGCTGGGAAGAGTGATCACCGAGCTTTTGCTCAACAAGCTTTCCGTTTCCGAAATCATATTTAAAGCCAAGGGCGATACTGTTTTGCTTGAATACATAAAGAAAGGAGTTGTTGTTCATTCATTGGCTATTAAGCAGCAGCTGAACTTGGAGAACCTTCGGGAAAACAAGAAAGATGATGTGCAGGCAATTACGGCGGTGCACGAAGCTGGGCATGCTATTATTTCGGCGGTGCTGTTGCATACCGTACCTGAGGTTGTGTTTTCCAACACGGCTGAGGCGGGCACAGGCGGGTTTGTGTACACCAAGTTCAAATGGAAGTATGTTTCAAGAAAAGAGATTACTGCCCGCCTTGCCTTGTTTTTGGCTGGTTATGTGGCTGAAAAAATAATTTTTGGTGAAGAAAATGTAACCACAGGGGCAGAGCAGGATATAGAAAAAGCGACTAATTTCATTACCGAAATGGTCAAACTTAGCGGAATGGGAAAAAATGTAGGGGCTTATCACGAAAAGCATCCAAGCACCAGAGAGTTTTTACATGACTATACCAACAGCCTCAACGACGAAGCTGAAACTTGGTTGAAAAAAGCATTTGACCTAGCAGAAAAAACGCTAAAGGAACAAGAGTTACTACTCCTTCATATGGCAGACTACTTGAGCGACAATAGGCAAATGAACAAGCTGCAAGTAACGAAAATGCTAGTAAAGTATGCTTATAATTTCGATACAGATCAACTGATTGAAAACGGGGATTTGTTGTTTTACCGCGATCACTTAAAAAAGAAAGTAAAAGGCTTGAAAAATGGTCATGCCACTGGTCTTCCCGTCTTGGAGTTAAGAAAAACAGAAGGAGGGAAGAGGTCGGGTAAGAAATAGCACACACTAAATTTATAGCGATTTTTTAAAGAAGGGGATTTAAGTGAAGTATTAATGTATGATTTCTTGTGTCGGCATTGTTTTTGGTATATGTTACATGCTGCATTTTTTGTGCAAAATTTTACATGTAACAACTAGTCATTTCATCATGAAAAAAATCCTCATAGCTACCTTGTTAGTTTTACTTAATTGCGGTTTATCACATTCTCAAAATCAAGATTTCCAAAAGCCATTTGATTTGGCTAATTCCCTATCTAGTTTATGGATTGAGGGAGAAACAGAAAAAGCAATAAATGTATCTGCCGAATTAGTGGAATTATATCCTTTTCTGTTATCAAGTACTGTGCATAATACATTGTCCCAAATGGTATTAAGTGTGAGTGATGAAAGAATTACTAATGCCAACGCGTATCTAGAAGGGATGTATGCAATGAATAACAAGCCCATCAATGACATAATTGGCCCAATTTATTATTGGAGTAAGGTTGTGAAGGCAGGTGACCCTAAGGAAATAGGCAAACTGGTAAAAGAGATAGAAAAGAATTTGGGAGATAGTTCGAATATGTGGAACATGGCAGAAAGGTATGGGTTGTTGGTATTGAATGAATTAAATGAAAAGGACTTTTCTGATGATAAAGTAAAAAAAGAATTGCTCCAAAAAATTATGAAAAACCTAGAAGCCTTTCCTGATCTAGCCGAGGTGGTTAAAGGTAAGGGAGAAGGCAGAAGGAAACATGAAAAACGTGCTTGGAATAGGTATTTATTAGCCTATAGCTATAACTATTTGTACGTTAATTATGATGCAGAGGAAGAGTACCTGAAAAAAGCAGCTGTGTATAGTCCTGATGTTACTGATAGCCAATTTAAGCATGCATACTTTTATGATATGGCTTTGCTAACTCAAAATACTGAGAAAATTAATTTTAAGGCTACTTATGCTGGGTATTTGCAACAAAATGAGCGTATGGATGAAGCATTGGATGTGCTTGCTGAGGATGCTTTTATAAATCCCAGTAGTAATAATCTGTTGGGTTTAAAATCTTTTTATTCCGACCTTTCTAGATCCGAATCCTTTGGCGAATATTGGTTAGGATATATCAATAGTCAATCTTCTGATGCTCCTGCTGTGGAAATTGAATTTGGTGAAAGTACTGTACTGAATACGAAAAACATGGAAGGTTCTTGGACACTGCTTGAGTTTTGGGGGACATGGTGCGGGCCATGTGTAAGGGAACTCCCTAGTTTGGAAAAGTATTATCAGGAAATTAAGTCATTGCCAGCTTCTAAACTGAGTATTTATACACTTTCTTATAACTCTAAAGATTTGGGTGAATTTATGAATAAGAATAATTACTCATTTCCAGTAGCTGAAGTGGGAAAAGAAGAAGTAGAGGCTTTCAATATCCAAGGGTTTCCCACAAGGATATTGATGACACCCGCGGGCAAGTATTTAAAACTTCCCTACAATGCAGATTGGAAACTTTACATAAAAAACTACACGCAGATGTAGTTGAATTGAAGGCAAGCGTTCCAAAAAAGCGTTTGCCTTTTACCTTATCTTCTTAATAATCTTCTTAGTAGTAGAAGCTACTCTAACAATGGCGACCGA
Organism: Flammeovirgaceae bacterium SG7u.111; assembly: GCA_034044135.1. Classification (NCBI taxonomy): domain Bacteria; kingdom Pseudomonadati; phylum Bacteroidota; class Cytophagia; order Cytophagales; family Flammeovirgaceae; species Flammeovirgaceae bacterium SG7u.111. The sequence goes on from CP139021.1 coordinate 2,619,444, forward strand.
ACAATCAGCTCCTTCGGCAACTTGGGTGGAGAAATTGCCTACCATCGCTTTGGAGAGGATTCCTACTTTGGCAGTGCCTATTACCAACAGGTCAAACTCGCTCGATACATCTATCAACGCCTGCACAGGCGAATCGGAAGTGAGTAAACGAACTTGATAAAGCGACTTGGAATTATTTTCCTGCAATACCTTTATCATCATCTTGTCTGCATGGAGACGATGGATGGGCTTGAAATCTTTTGGAAGGATATTGATAAATGTGATTTCTCCTCCAAACTTATCTGCCAGTGCCCCTGCCAGCTTGAGCATCAGTTCCAAATTACCTTTCCCCCCCACCGAAACAGCTATCTTTTTTGGAGCAAAGTTCCCTTCTTTCAGCCCTTTGAAGTTGAACAGCAAGATATCGTTGGAAGCCCCGCTCACCACTTGTTCCATGAGCGTAGTAGTCGATTTCTTTTGGGGTTTTTCTGGTTTGGGCGTGTAGCCCATCACTATCAGGTTACAGCGCTCTTCTTCTGCAGTATGGATAATACCTTGGGAAATACTGCGCGAAGCCCGCAGTACAGGACGAATGGGAAAATCTACTTGCATTTGCATTTCCTCGGTACGCTTAAGCAGTTCCAATGATGAGCCTGCATCGGAGAGGGCAGCTTGGAAATCTACTTGTTCGGGGGTGTTTACCACACTAAGGGCTACAATCTCCCCTTTGCTCTTTTTCAAGAGAATATTAGAAACGGTTAAAATACCCTTTTGGGTGAGTGGGTTGGCCATAGGGACCAATATTTTGCTATGGAAGCCAAGCATGGGTTGTTTGGTTTCGGAAAGCACCAAGTTGATGCCAGACTTAGAGCGGTTTTCGTTCTTTTTGGAATAGAACCAATAGACTGCAAAGCCAGCTAAGCCCAATTGTAAGCCGAAAAGGATAGACATCCAATCCAAAGAACTCAACAAGCCAAGGTTGGCAATGAGTGTAGCTGCGGGAAGCATTTTTTTCCACCAAGCAATTTTTATATTCTTAGGTTGTTTCCTATATATTTTTCTGAGGCTAAGAGAAACAGGAAGCAGGGAAGCCAACAAGGCAAAGTTTGCCGACTTTACAATGAACTCTAGGTCGAAGAATAGTAGGGCTGCCATTACCAGTGCACCACCTGCTAGAATGGCCGTTTGAGGAGTTTTGTTTTTCTCATGGAGTTGGCCAAGTAACTTAGGGACAAAACCGTCTTTCCCCATGGCAAAAATCTGTCGGGCTTGGGAAACCAAAGTGCTGTTGAGCGCACTTAGCGAAGCCAAAATCCCTCCTGCCGAAATCAATACCCAACCGTATTTGCCTAAGCTCTCCGAGGCAACGAGTACTAAAGGAGCATTGGATGCTGCAAGTTGCTCCCACGGAATGACCATAATAGAGATGACTGCTACGGCAAGGTAGCCGGCAAAGCTAACCTCCATCGAATACTTCATAGCCAAAGGGACAACCTGCTTGGGGGTGCGGATTTCATCGCTGCTATTGGCAATGAGCTGGTAGCCAAAGAAAGAAATATAGATGATGGATATAGCTGAAAATGTTCCGCCGTAACCTTTTGGAAACATGGGTTTCACATTTTCAATATCTAGCAAAGGCAATGAGAAAAGGATAAGAACCAACAGGATAGCCAAGTTGCCCCATGTAAGAACTCCTTGGATTTTATCTGCCCCATTCGTGCCTTTTGCATTAAGCAAAGTAAGAAGAAGGACAATACCTGCGGAAATCAGTCTGACTTGAAAATCGGACAGTTCGAAGCCCAAAGAAGTGGTGAAGTACTGGGCAAAGCCTATGGCATAAAGCCCACAGGCAAAGATGCTCCCCAGCGCCAAGTACCAGCCCGTGGCAAAGCCGCCAAAGCTCCCCAGCGTTTTGTACACATAGGCATAGCCCCCGCCTGATACGGGAAGGGTTTTGGAAAGCTCGGCATAGACCAGTGTGGTAAGGAAGGCAAGCCCACCGCAAATAACGTAGCTCAACCAAACAGAAGGGCCTGCTTTGTCGGCTGCCAGCCCTATAAGCACATATACACCAGCGCCCATAAGCGCACCTACGCCAATAGTAGTAGCTCCGAATAGGCTGATATGTCTCTCGAAAGTGACGGGTATAATTTTCTTCTTGTATATCTCTTCTATTTTGCCAGCCATATCCGATTTGAATTGATTTGCAAGATAACTAAATGTTAGTGTAAGAGTAAAGAGCTTTTTTTAAAGATTTGGCCTTTATGTAACATGGTAGGAGAGTCTCATGGGTTTTACTTGATGAAGTTGTCTAAAGTAAGGATTTCATGGCAAGAATAACATACGACGTGTTCGTTTTTTTACGCCCACGTCGCTTATTAGAGAAGCCAATATCCAGCCTGGGTAGGTAATAAAATCAGTACGACGGGGGCTTTTGAGAAGACCCCGTCGTACTGATGTCATTCCTAACTTTAACTGGTCAACTCCTATATTTTCTCCCTTTCCCTCACAAATCTTACGTAGGTACTCCATCTGTTTTATTTAACTACTCTCAATAAAGCACTTGTGTTCTAATAACAGGAAATAGACTTATATAAAGACAAGCTGTGTTTTTAGTAAGTTTTATCATAAAGCATTGTAAAGCAATATGTTACGCTCTTTTCTTTCAAGTGGTTTTACTTTTAGAAAAATGTGTACATGCTAGTTTTTAGTACTTCATATAGCTAAATTTTAGCTTGTATCGAAAATGCTGAACAAGACGGAAATTCGTTTATGAAAACAAAGGACTTGTTTGCAATTAGACAATTAATAAAAAATATACCTGAATTGAGTGAATTGTTGTTTAACAGAAAACTGACTGAATTGCTGACTGGACTACCTAATAAAAATGGTACAAATTTATTAAGCCACTTTATCAAATTGTACCATTTTTATTAGGTAGTCCAATTTGCTTTCAGCCAACAAACAATTAATTCTTCCAAATCTAAAGTAAAATTTGAAGTTTCTAACTTGGCTTTCAATACAGTAGAAGGAACTTTTACTGACATGATAGGAACGGTTAAGTTTTCAGAGGAAGATTTTAGCAATTCTTATTTTAATGTTTGCATAGCAGCTAAATCTGTAAATACTGAAAATGACACAAGAGACGAACATTTGCGAACTGAAGATTTTTTCCATGTAGAAAAGTACCCGAACATTTGTTTCAAATCAAGCTCGATTAAAAAAACGGCTAATGGGTACACAGCTATTGGCAAACTAACTATGCATGGAATAACTAAAGAGGTTAACATTCCTTTTACGTTTATCAGTAATACTTTTAGCGGTTCACTTACTCTTGACAGAACGGACTACAATGTTGGTTCAGATCGTAGTTTTATGATTGGAAAAGAGGCTAAACTAGAAATCATTTGTGTAATTAATTAGGTTTATTTGATGAAAAACAATTAAAGAACAAGCAATAAGGTTAGAAACTTTTTTAGTGTAAAGCATGTCCCTTTAACTTTTGTAAACCATGTTTCTTAACGAACAGGCGAAAAAAAACAATGAAACAAAACGGTGAAACATACGATAATTTCAGAATAGCTGTTCCGACAGATTATAAAAATGTATTTTCTCATTTCTATTTTGCCGAAAATCAATCCAACGAAACTATAACAAAAACTTTATTGCCCTCGTACCAAACTATTTTGGTTTTCAATTTTGGCACAAAAGCATTGCTCAATTCCAAAAATAATTCACAAATAGAAATTGACAAATGCATTGTATTGGGAACAATTCGGAAAGCATTTAACTATTCGTTACCTCCAAAAGCAAAAATTTTGGTTGCCAACTTCAAAGATGATGCGTTTTATCGGTTCTTTGGTAACACTTCACTTGCTGAAAACTTACCGGTTAATCCCGATGAATTATTGAATAAAAATTGCTTTACTACAATGTGGTATGAACTCAATAAAATCGATAATGTAGACCAGCAAGTAAATTACATTCTTGAGTTTTGCACACCCTATATACAACAGCGTGACAAAATTGCCAAACAACTGTCGAAATTCACAAAACAATCCTTAAACCCCATTAAATCACTTGCCAGCGAGAATAACCAAACAGAGCGGAATATCCAAATAAAACAAAAAAAGTACTTCGGGTATTCTGCGAAAGAAATTAACCGCTACCAGCGATTTTTAAAGGCAGTTGAATACATTGAAAACATTGCTTCAAAGGCTTCGAAAGAAGATTGGTTTACTGTCATCAACGATTGTGGTTACTATGACCAAAGCCAACTCATCAACGACTTTAAATATTACACTAATATGAGTCCGACAAAATACCTGAAATTCCAACAAGACATATGCAATCCTGTAAACTGATTTTCGTTTTCTTACAATTTTAGCAGAAAGCAACATTCTACTTTTACTTAAATAAATCAAAAAAGTAGAAAAATGAAACATTTAATCATTTACGCTCATCCAAATGAACATAGTTTGAATGGACACCTAAAAAAAATAGTTTTAGACCAGCTCATCCAACAAAGACACGAAATAAAAGTTCGGGATTTGTACCAACTTAATTTTAATCCCGTGCTTTCTTTAGAAGATATAGCAGGACAGCGAAAAGGAGAAGTTTACGAAGATGTGAAAACTGAACAAAATTGTATTACATGGGCAGATAGCATTACTTTCATCTATCCAATTTGGTGGACCGGTTTACCCGCTATTATGAAAGGTTACATTGACCGTGTTTTTAGCTATGGTTTCGCCTATCGGTATGACCAAGGAATTCAAAAAGGTTTGCTTTCGGGCAAACAAGCCATCATTATTAATACATACGGAAAATCACAACGTGAATATCATGATTTGGGAATGGATAAAGCTCTTGAACTTGCATCAGATAAGGGTATTTATACCTATTGCGGTTTAGAGATTAGACAACATTTGTTTTTCGGCCAAGCCGATAGAGCCGATACAGAAATTATTGAGCAGTGGACAAGAGAAATCAAATCAATTTTTTAAAAATTTAAAAATGAAACAGACAACAAAAACACAATTCGATATATCGGTTTGCAACCCGTTGCTTTTCAATAGCTATAAAGTAGTGAAGAAAGCTCTGAAGTACAGTTTGTATTTAATAGTGTTATATTTTGCTTACAAAGGATTTATGGACTGGAATTAAAGGAATGAAGATTATGCTGTAAACAATGTATATGTACCATAGGTGCTTTTGTGATCCATCTATGGTATTTTGTATATTTAAGGACTGTGCTAAACCGAAAAATTAGTGCATATAATCCGCTAATGCTCTTATACAAACCGTTGAAGCCAAAACTTTTTACCAATTGATAAATTAAGTAAACTCAAATTTTTCCAACTTGCAATAATGGAAGATTTAATAGCATATATTTTACAATTTGGAATTCTGAATGTGCAACAGATTAATCTGATTAAAGGAAAAGTAACTGAATTAGAACTCAGAAAAGATGCATATTTTTCAGAAGCTGGTAAAATTCCAAGACAAGTTGCATTCGTGGTAAAAGGTGTTTTTAGAGGCTGTTATTATAACAACAAAGGAGAGGAAATAACACGCTGTTTTATTCAAGAAAAAAGTATAATGTGTGATTATGTGAATTTTGAATCTAATGCCTTTTCTTCCGATTATCTGCAGGCCTGTACCGATTGTGAGCTCATGGTTTTTTCAAAGCAAAGTTGGGAAGAACTTTCACGAGTTATTGTGGGATGGGATGCTATTAAAAGTAAAATGGCTCAAGTTTGTATGTATCAAAAATCCAGAAAAAACCCAGTCATTTCTCAGGATGCCACGACCCGATATTTGGAGTTTATAGAAAACTATCCCTCATTAGTCAATCGAATCCCTTTGACATATATAGCATCTTACTTAGGGGTAACGCAACAATCTTTAAGTAGAATTAGAAAAAATATCAGCTAAAGACTCTTTTTACCATTTGGTAAAATATCTCTTTTTTAATCGATAGAACTTTACATCATCATTAAAAAAGAAATAAAATGAAGAAAGTATTAATCACAGGGGCTAATAAAGGCATTGGCTTTGCAACAGCTAAATTATTATTACAAAAAGGGTATTACGTTTATCTCGGTAGTAGAAATATGCAAAATGGTGTTGCAGCTGTTGAAAAATTGAAAGAAAAAGGTTTAACGAATGTAGAGTGTACTCAAATAGATGTAACCGATGACTATTCAGTTAAAACAGTTGCCGAAAAAATAATTAAAAAAACGGATGTTCTAGATATCTTGATTAACAATGCGGGTATCAATGGAGGAGATGACCCTTATACAGCTTTAGCAGCCAAGCCAGAGGAGTTTCAAGCAGCATTTGATGTCAATGTAATTGGCACATCAAGGGTTACCCAAGCATTTCTTAATTTACTTAAAAAATCACAACAACCTCGAATTGTAAATTTAAGTACTAGTGTTGGTTCTCTTACTTTACAAAGTGACCTGAACTGGCCAGCATATAATTATGCAAAATATGCTGTTTATGCAGCTTCTAAAGCAGCCTTAAATATGTACACCATTCACTTGGCTTATGAACTGCGTGATACCAATTTTAAGGTAAATGCTGTTTGTCCAGGGTTAACAGCTACTGACTTTACATTTGGAAATGGAGGAGAAGTGGAAACCGCAGCGAAAAGGGTGGTTAAATACGCAACAATTGGCCAAGAAGGACCATCGGGAAAATTCTTCAGCCAAGAATCCAATCCTGAAACTGAGGGAATTCCTTGGTAATAAAGAAAAACCAACAATGTATATGAGCCATAGCTGATTTTGTAATTCATCTATGGTTTTTTTGTATGTTTAAAGTCTGTGCTAAACTGAAAATTTAATGCGTAAAAATCCGATACGGCTCATACACGATACTGTTAGCGGTGTAGTATACCCCAAAAATCGAACAACTGAATAAGGTCCGAAAAAACTTTATATTCGATTATGGCAAAGCGAAAAAGTTACACTACCAAATTCAAGAAGCAGGTAGCCATTGAGGCAGTCAAGGAACACCTGACAATTCCCCAGATTGCACAGAAGTTCAAGGTGCCCCCCTCCCAGATAAATAAATGGAAGGGGGTTCTGCTTGAGCAGAGCGATGTGCTATTTGAGCATGGAAACAGTAGGCACAAAGTTTCAAAGGAAAACGAGAAAGCCCAAGACGATTTGCTGCGGATTATCGGCAAGCTACAGGTAGAGAATGAGTTTCTAAAAAAAACGCTCGACTGATGTGCCAAGAGGCAAAATTGCGGGGTATCAGCCGTTCGGAGAATTTGAGTCTGGTCAGGCAGTGCCAGCTGCTCGGGATAAATAGGGGGAGGCTTTATTACCAGCCTGTCCCAGAAAGCGGCATGAATCTTAGGATCATGCGCCTGATGGGTGAGCACTATCTGGTCCGCCCAGACAAAGGGCCACGCAGGATGCGCACTTGGCTGAAGAGGGTACATGGCATCAATGCCAACCTCAAGAAAGTCAGCCGCTTATACTACGAGGTCATGGGACTCAGCTCAATACTTTCCGGGTCCCATACTTCAAAGCCGGCACCGGGGAACAAGGTTTGTCCCTACCTGCTTAGAGGCATGGAGATAGAAAGGACCAATCAAGCCTGGCAGACGGACATCACATACATCGGGCTGTCAGGGGGGTATCTATATCTGGCCGCATGGATTGATGTGGCTACCCGTTTCGTACTGGACTGGTCGCTGAGCAATACAATGACGGCTGGATGGTGTGCGGAAGTATTTGAAAGGGCATGCAGTAGCTGGGGAAAGCCTGAGATTGTCAATACCGACCAAGGAAGCCAATATACTTCGGACGTATTCGCCTCAGCGGTCCTTGAGGTGGGCAAGACCAAGTTGAGTATGGACGGAAAAGGCAGGGCTACCGATAATGCCTTCATAGAAAGGCTATGGAGGATTGTGAAATATGAGTATGTATTCCTGCATGATTTTGCGAATGGGACTCAACTGGCTGAAGGTCTCAAGAATTATTTCTATTATTACAATCATGAAAGGGAGCATCCATCTATTGAACCGCCAATACCTTCCATGAATTATTTAATCAATTAAGACCTTATTAAAAAACCGATTCTGTTTAAAAATGGGGGACACATCAATTTATACGATAAATAACCTTCTAAAGAAACTACTCCATGAAAGCTATTGCCTATTTTTTGAACATCCTTTTTTGCCTGCTCGTCATCGGATCTTGTAAACCCAAACCTACTCCTTCTGCTACCACGGCTCTTTTCAATGGAAAGAACTTGGACGGTTGGCATGTGGATGTTCCCGCTCAAGATGCCAGCCCCGATACTGTCCCTTCTTTTGTGGTGAGGGATGGGAAGTTGGTGAGCATGGGAGAGCCTAGAGGGCACCTCATCACAGACAGTGTTTTTCAAAACTACAGGCTAGAGGTGAAGTATAGGTTTGTTGGTGAGCCGGGGAACTGCGGAGTGCTGGTACATGCTTCTACGCCAAGGGCTTTGTATAAAATGTTCCCCAAGTCCATAGAAGTACAAATGATGCATGAAAATGCGGGTGATTTTTGGTGCATAGTGGAAGATATTTCCGTGCCCGATATGGAGACCCGCCGTGGGGCAAAAGAGGAGTGGGGCATTACCGAGGGCAAAAAGAGAAGAATCCTCAACCTGACCGACGGTTCGGAAAAGCCCTTGGGCGAATGGAATACGATGGTGGTGGAGTGTTTGGAAGATCAAGTGAAAGTGTGGGTGAACGGCGACTTGGTAAACCACGGGTTCGAGTCCACGGCAAGGGCTGGGCGAATAGCCCTCCAAGCAGAAGGGGCAGAGGTTGAGTTTGAAAAAGTGGAGCTTACGCCTATTGCCGAGTTGAGTGAGTAAATGATCTTTGTTATTTACGGAAAACCATTTATAATCTGCTGGAAAGAACAAGAAGCATGTTTAAGTTTTAAACATGCTTCTTGTTCTTCTTACCCAAAGGGCGTTTACTCCGTTTCTTTGCTGTAAACCGATGAATGCCTCAGGCGAATTTGATCAATTGAGTGCCCTTGGGATCTGCCACTGATCTGTAATGTATATTCACCCGGTTCATCGAACTCGACAAAAATAGGGTGGGTATCGTTGTCGCTCACGTAGCATCCCCATGACCAATCAAGCGTGCGAGAGCTATATACCTTGAACCATCCGTCTGTTCCTGCTCCTTCGGGTTCAGGTGTTTTCCCAAGACCTTTGGGGTACACTTTTGAGCTTTCTCCATCCACAGTTTTTTCCCCATAGACGTTAGCTGCATTGGGAAAACGCAACCATGAATCATTGGCATCGGTAGGGTCATCACCAATACCTACTCGGTTTCGCCAATCAAACGCATATTTCCCCTCCTGCTCTATTTTAATAGTAATTTCTACCAAATCTTCGCTTGGGCTCTGATGATGGTTACCCCCTTTCCACACAATGTATCCCTTCCCACTGTAATTCTCTGCCGAATATTCTACAGACCAATTTTCTGTAAGTGGCAAATCTTCTGCCTCTATAAGAAGCTTGCCGTCATGTTCCTCAAATACTACACGTTCAGTCCCTTTCTTTTCTGTGCTACGGATCAGTACAATCCATTCTTTTTCAGGATCGCTAGGAGGTCTACCAATAGATTGTGTTCCTTTCCCTGAAATAAATTTTCTAGTCCCATTCTGCAAAGCCCCTCCATTTTTAGGGTCGAACCATTTTACTTCGTAGTCCACTTTTTTGTCAAAGTACATGTTTGCAAAGGTCGCTCCATCCAATTGCACTACATATACTTCGTTTTCCTTTGCAAGGCAACGTCCATTGTCCACCAAATCATTCCTGTTTTCCATCTCCCAAAAAGGAATGTTATTGTCCATAAAAAAGTCAACAGCGGTTTTGGTTTGATGAAACATTTTTTCCCTCAGCGTAAAGTCCTCGCAATACAAATCATTCTGACGGTGCTTGTAGCCATAGTACCAAGAGACTCCACCGCCACCTGCTAGAAGTGTCCCCCAAATTCCTTCTCGCCGAGGCAAGTCATGATCGGGGTCTTCTTCATCTATTTTGACTCCGTATTGAGCCGATACGCACTCATCGAAAAATACCACCCACGGATGGCCTCGTCGCTTGGCTTCGTTCACTCTGTAAAGCACTTTAGCATGTGCCTGAGACCAGTTGTCTGCACTGGCGTGCAAGGCAAAATAGGTGAACTCAGGCGTGTCCTCGTAATCTGAAGAGTTTATGTTTCCATTGTGCAACCCGGTAGAATGTTTGTAAGGATCAATCGAAGTTAAGTGGACAATTCTCGTTGCATTATATTCGGGAGGAAATTTATGATAAAGCCTTGTTTCTTCGCTGATGATCCAGACCAAACCCAAAAGGTGGGAAAAACGGGCGATCATTTCCCGGTAATACAGCTTGCGCTCTAGCCCCATTGCCTCTCCATCGTCCAATAGCTGCTCATTTTCTGCTTCAAAAAGTAGTGCCGTGAGCAAAAGTCCTTTATGGTTCATGTAGGTAAATACCTTGTTCCATTGGTCTAGCTTTGAGCAATCGAACCGAGTGAAATCTTCTGGGTCTGCCCATGGCCAAGAATCGTCTCCGTCGCCTTTTAGGGTGGTGAGGATAACGTACTGGCTATTGACACCTTGCTGGGACAAATAATTGATGGCGCCCAACATATTTTTTCCCTTGCCCTCTTTCCAGGTGTAGTCCTCGTCAGCTTCGTTGTAGTGTGCCGCATGGACTTTGTATTCATGAATGAAGTTTCCTTTCAAATCTCTTACATCGTCAAAATCCTTGTATGCGAGAAATGTCTCAGGAGACCCTTGGCCAGCTTTCAAATAATAGCGTTCACTTCCTTGGTACTTCAGGTAGCGGTTACCGTTAAACAGCAACAAACCTTTATCGGGGCTTCGGAAATCTACTCCTGTCTTATCCGATACTCCAATGATAAATCCCCCTTCTTGCCCATCAATTTTTGCCGCCTTTTTCCCGGCTTCTGGTTGTTCTTGGTAAGGGATTGCGGCAATGTTCTCTCCTTTCCTGAAAGAGATCTTATATTTCCAAGTCCCTGTTTGGGTAGGGGTAAAAATCACCCGCCACTTGTTTCCTGTTTTTGCACTTGTATTAGCGGCATTTCCATCTGCGGCAAAGTAACCGGGTACGATGTACTCTGTTCCTTTTTCGCTGGTAAACACCATATCCAGCCTATAATTTGCAAAAGGATTCTCCGCTGCATCTTCGCTTGCCTTAGGTCCATCTAATGTGAAAATCACTTGGTGCCACTGCTTTAGCTCCCCTTCTATAACAATAGGTTTTGCCATAGTTTTGAACTGAATGAGTAATACTAAGCTTGCTAACAGTGCTAATTTCCATTTCATATTTTTATTTAGTATTTGATCAAAAATAAGTATAACCTATTGTTCTAGTAAAGTATTGATTATCAATGCTAAGTTGTTTTGTTTAAATAGCACTGGTGCTTATCTACGGTTTTTGATTCTTAAGCCCAAGCAGCACTAATACCTAGTAAACTAAGTTTTTGTGTTTTATTAATAAATCCTATTGTTGATTTGCTACCGTAATTGATTGTTGCTGACGGTTCGCCGCTGCGATTGCTAGTTTTTTCTTAAAAAAATCTTTCACTTTTTAAGAAAAAGACAGTTAATCAACTCATTACTTAGTTGAAACCAGTAACCCGTAACTAGCATCTAGTAACCGTCAGCAGGGTTTAAAAATCAAAATAATAAGCATCATTAAAGCACTCGGTTATTTAGTTTACAGTGTACTAACTATTATTCCGATGTTGCCGCCACTTTCTTTATCACAAATGGCTTCTTATCTCCCGGAGGAATGATTTTTATAGAGTCATGATCTACTGTGCCATGCAGCGTTTTGACTTTCAGCCTAACGGGCTTGCCATATTCTGGCGGGATTGGTATTTTGATGGGAAGCACTACCTGACCCTTTAGAAGGGTGTACTCTCCAATTCTTGCTCCTGCCATCGAGGCTTCGACAAGGGCTTCTTTGGTCGCCGATTTGAAGTGCAACTCGGCATCCCATGTATTCACATAAAACCCGGGATCAATGAAGGTGATTTCGTACTCTATCCATTTATTATCGTCCTCTTCTTCTACTTGAGAAGAGCCTATCCCAGCGCTGCTGGCGTACAAATAATCCCATTTTTTGGTTCGGATCTCATCATCGGCATTAAAGTAGGCACTTTTTTGCCCAACTTTAATAGGAAGAATATCTCCGCCTTTGGCCTCAATGCTTGTTGTTGCAGCGATATTTTCACTTGAGTTGCCTACCAAAATCTCAAACTTGCCTTCTTCCACCTTAAATCCATTGGTGGTGGTGTCGTAATAGGCAAAGGCTTCGTAAGGTAGGGAAATTTCAACAGTCTCAGTTTCTCCTGCCGATACGCTCACTCGTTTAAATCCTTTCAATGCCTTGGCTGCTGTTTTTTGGGAGGCTTCCACATCACGGATATAAACCTGAACAACCTCGTCACCATCTGTTTTCCCTATATTTTTTATCGTTGCCGATACCACGATATTTCCTTGCGGATCCAACTTCTCACTACTCACTTTCACATCATCAATTTCAAAGTTGGTGTAGCTCAAGCCATACCCAAAAGGGTACAAAGGCTTTCCTTTAAAATACATATAGGTGCGGCCTGTTTGAATATTGTAGTCATGGAAATCAGGCAAGTCATTGTCCGACTTAAACCATGTAGAGTTCAGTTTACCACCAGGGTTCACCTCACCAAAGAGTACCTTTGCCAATGCCGTTCCTTGCTCTTGCCCATTGGGCCATGCACAAACAATCCCTGGAATGTTTTCTTGTTCCCACGTCACGGCAGTTGGTCCGCTTGGCACTAACACCAGCACGATATTTTTGTTGACCGCTTGCACCGCTTTGATTAATTTATGCTGATTGCCGGGCAGCTTTAGCGACTTGCGGTCCACATTTTCGGTAGAAGTGGTTTCATCGTTTCCTACAACCAAAACCACATATTCCGATTTTTTTGCTACCTCTACTGCTTCGGCTATTTTTTGCTCGTCAAGTGAGTCTGCGTTAACAGCACAGCCTTCGGCGAAGCTGATCTTTGCATCTGTATATTTTTTGATTCCATCTAGCGGACTAATCTTGCTTTTTGGGAAACCTGAGTAGATGCCCATCCAGCACCTGTTGGCAAATGGTCCGATAACAGCAAGGCTTTCTATGTCTTTTTTCAAAGGCAATGCATCGTCGTTCTTTAAAAGTACAATGGCTTGTTCGGCTGCTTTTAGCGCTAAGTCTTTGTGCGCGTCGCACTCCATTACAGTTGCAGGGATTTTTGAATACGGATTAAGGGAAGGATCATCAAAGTCGCCCGTCATAAAGCGAAGGCGAAGCAGCCTGCGTACGGAAACATCTAATTCTGCTTCTGTAATCAGTCCTTTTTCGATGGCAGGTTTCAATGCATTGACCATAGGAGCTTGTCTTGTTTTATTGCGGAAACACTCTTGGTCTACGCCTGCCTTAATAGCCATTGCGGCAGCTTCAGGTTGGGATGTTGCATATTTCATGTTTTTTTCAATTCCCTGTACCGCTGCCCAATCGGCAATTACATACCCTTCAAATCCCCATTCTTTGCGCAATACATCGTTTACTGCCCATTCGTGGGCTGAACATGGTATGCCGTTTAGGCCATTCAAAGCAGTCATAATTCCAGTTGCTTCTTCATCTACAATACAGGTTTTATAAGCAGGGAAATAGTATTCATACAAATCCTTTTTATTGATATTTGAATGGATATACTCCCTTCCTTTGTCTACATTGTTGGCTACATAATGCTTTACTGTAGTTACCGTTTTGGTGTACTTTGAGTCATTTCCTTGCATTCCTCTCACATACATCCGCGCCATTTCCGACATCAAAAATGGGTCTTCGCTATAGCACTCCCCATTTCTCCCCCATCGCGGGTCACGCGCCATGTTTACGGTAGGGGAAAACATCATGACTTCTTTTGAGCCCGTATTCTTCAATGCTCTGGCCTCGTTCGAAATAGCGGTGGCTACATCAAACATCAACCCTGGATTCCATGTACTCCCCATGGCTATATTTTGAGGGAACTGGGTGCAGTTCCAGCCTATTATGCCATGCAGGGCTTCACCGTACCATTCAAAGTATGGGATATCTAGTCGGTCAATGGCGGGTATTCTTGACCCACAATAGCTGATTTTTTCCTCAAGCGTCATTTGAGACAGTAAATCCTCTACACGCTTATCAATTGGTGTATTTGGATCCTTCCAAACTTGGGCATTAACTCCAAGGGTGTGGATTAGAAATAACAATAAAGTGTAAATGCTTTTTTTTATCATTTTTATACCTGTTTTAAAATATTTATTATCTCTCAAGCCAGTTCGTAGTTCTTATGATTGGCTCTTTATGAATTTCTTGATACCCCAGAAATCATAGTTTATAAGTGATGATTTAGGGTTTAAGAGAAGACCAGAGGCTGGTGGCTAGAACAATTTTCTTTTGCTGTTTTATTTTCCTCTAACCGCTAATTGAACTGGCAGGCTAACTTCAGGTCAATTCAAGTACTGCTCTTTCCGCTTAAAACATTAGTATTCATTCATTTTGTTAAATCTTTTAGCAATTCACAATGGTAAGGCTATACAGGTATTAAATACTAAAAAATACCCTAGTTTTGTGTTGTAAAACGGTTGTGGCAACAGTGATTTAACGGTTAAAGTCATTGGTGTAAAAGGTTGGATATCAATCATAAAAAATAGGTTTGTTATGAATAGGTGTTTGATTGGGAATCCAGGTAATTATTGCGAAATATGATGAATGAGAATGAAAAAAAAGTGGTAAAAGAAGCATTAGATCGTATATGCTCGCACAGGCTATTTGCTAATTCGCCCACCCATACCGACTTGTTGAAATATCTTGTTGAAAAGGAATTTAACAAGGAAGAAGTGAATGAGGTAATTGTTGGTATTGACCTTTATGGCATTGATTATTCTGAAAATAGAAGCAATAGTACGGTTCGCTCTTATATGTATAAGTTACGCCAAAAATTAGCGAAGTACTACGATGAAGAGGGGAGGAATGAGCCAATAGTTTTTACAATAGACAAAGGACAATATCACTTAAGCTTTTTGTCTGCTGATGAATATCTTAAGCCTAACTCTAAGAAGGAATCGGTAACTATTCCGGTTAGGTACCTTAAGCTAGCAGGGGGAGTGGTATGCCTTGCCATTCTCATTATTTATGCGGGCAGAACAACTGGTATGAAACCAAGCTTTATTTGGGAGGACTACTTTGAAACTCAAGCTCAAAATTTACTGATTATTTCAGATCAGTTTATGGTGTATGGGAAATTGGGGGATGGCAAACGATATGGAATTTCCTATCCAGAAATCAATAGTCAAGGTGAATACATAAAATACACTCAGGATCATCCAGACGACGTATTAAGCCCCACAGATTATACGCTTATGTCCAAGATGGCACCATATACTGTGAAATCGCTTAGCCAATGGTTTCAATCCAATAACAACGATTTCGATCTTGAATTGGAAAGTAAACTCAAGTATGATGACATTCAGAACCATAATATTATGTTTGTCGGACAGTACAAAACCATGAGTCTGTCAAAATCTTTGTTTTTGCAAGACAGCAAAGTGTTTACCACTTTTGGGGATGGGTTCAAGTATAAAAAAGAAGGGACTGAGAAAGTATATGATACAAAGCATGGTGACCCTAAAAAGGTCGAATATGCGATGGTTTCTTATACCTCGCTAACTGCTAGCAAAAGTGCTTTATATTTTGTTTCGAATAACGACATTGGTGTAATGGCAACGGTAAGAAGGTTTACGGATGAAACATGGCTTGCTGACTTTCAAAGTCAATTGAAGGGTCAATCAAAGCACTTCAATGCATTATTTGAGGTAAGCGGAATGCAACGAACCGATGTTAGCTGTAAGTTAGTGGAGCTGGAGATATTAAAATGAAGTTTGTAGCTGGAATATAGCCTTTCAAAGATGCTCCATTTCTTTTTTAGGTTATGTGAAAGGGTGCACCAAACTTGGACGAAATAACATTTGACGAGCGGTGTGTTTATTTGAAATATTTATGCTTAAAATAACGAATACCTACTTAGCCTCATACCGATGCTCGGAAACAATATTTCTAGTAGTAGTTTTGTCATTCAACACAAATACAGAGTAACTTCCAGAAGGATAGACCCGAACGACGATGTGTCCAGAAAGGGATTGGTAGGCTTTATCTACATTTCCCCCAATTACCAAATGGTTGGCTTTGAGCATAGCGGTGGCAAATACATCACGCTTGCCGGGGTAGAGTTGGGTGGAAGTGATTCGGCGGAGTACGTCATCTCCCGGATGGTCAGAAGACCAGCTTTGCTGTATCCATACTCGTGGCTTTAGGGTGCTTACATAGCTTTTGCATTGGGAATCTCGGTTGCCGTGGTGGTTCAAGGTTGCCACATCTACTTCTCCAATGATCGGTGCATAGACAAACTCGGTACTCTGCTCGTTTTCCTCTCCATTCTGATCGACTCCCCTGATATCCCCACCAGTAAAATACTCAAAGTTGCCGTAGCTAATCTTGATTCCCGTACTCAGCGGATTTTCCCCCGGATATTCCCCTTCTTCAAAAAGAGAGAGCAACTTGCCTTGTTTGTCCATGATCTGACCGTTGGAAAAGAGGCTGAGCACTTTGAAGTTGGTAAAGTTTTCGGGCTTATTCTGTAGTGCAATTTGAGTTTCCGATCCAACTTTAAGAGGTTCATGTACCAAACCATTTTGTTGGCTTTGATAGGCTATAAACTTCCAATATTCTTCTAGCGTACCCATCATGGAATAGGCATCTTTATCCAAACCAAATTTCTTCACCGTTTCGGCATCCTTTAGGTCAATGGGGTAGGAGAAGCCTCTGTCTATCATTGTGGAAATAGGGATAATCGAGCCTAAATCAGTGATGCCTGTAAGCAAATAGTTTCCTGCTTTGTGTTTCCTACGGTTCATATCTATTTCCCCAAAGTGGTCGTCGTGGTAGTGGGTGAGGAGGGTGTAATCAAGTGTCGCATCTTTCTTTTTAGGATGAAACTGTTGGATGTAATCTGCCACCCACTGCCCAGCAGTTTTGGAATGGTTGGGGCGGGCAGGGCTATTTCTGTGCGAAAGGATACGAGGATGCATTTCCGACATATCGCCCATGTCCACTAGTAGGGTAGTGCCATCGGGGAAGATGGTAAAAGCTGCATCGCCTCTGCCTGTGCTTATATGGTGGATATCCAAATACCCCTCTTGCCACTCGGGCAAGGGTTTTTCTGTATCCAAGGTATCCAAAAACTGAGCTAGCTCAAAAGGATGATCCGTGTTGAGATAATCAACTTGGAGGCTCATCAGCGTTTTATGGACTTGCTTCAGGTCTGGTGTATTCCAAAAGCGGACTAGGCTGTTGAGTTTGTGGCATTTTGTAACAAACTCGACCAAGCTTAGCGAATCCTTTTCAGGTAGTGTTCCTTCTCCTCTCCACTTGGTAAAGTCGGAGAAGTTTCGGCTGATCAAGGGTACTTTTTCTCCACCAATACCTTCTTTGTCTGAAGGTGTTCTTCCATCAAATAAGATGTAAGTAGGATAGTCGGCATACCTTTCTGGCGCTGGTCGGTTTCCCGATACTATCAGCGATATTCCATGTGGTTGGTCATTAAAAAGAGTAGGGTACTTCGCCGTGATGTCGACCAATGCTTCGATGGTTGGTTCGGCTGCTGTTTTGAAATCTACCAAAAGGGAAATGTGCTGGACGTATTCTCCTTGGGCAAGGAGCTGGAGCAAAGGCTTCATGTACAAGCTTTCAAAAGTACGCTCACTTCGTATATCTTCTTTGTCATGGGCTACGAATAGCTGCCCATCTCGCTCAAACACATCTACTTCAATGGACGAAGCTCCTGCCTGATATGCAGTGAAAAAAGGAGCTTGCTGATGGTAATCGTTATGCGAATGGATTTTTATTGAATGCTGCGGAGCTTGGGCAAATGTAGTATGTATAAAGAAAAAGCTAAGTAAAAAAAGTACTGATCGGATCATTGCTTTATGTTCGGTTGAAATAAAGCAGCCAAATTAATGGCTTTTAAAATGCTACAGAAGGACTTCGCAAATCCTTAATGGTTTTGTAATCCTTTGGTTTCATTCAGAATTTTCAAAAAAACTAATTCTGATAAAGCTTGTTCACCATGCTTTTGTAGGTCTGCCCAATGGGGATTTCTTTGTCCTTGATGAGGATACGGTTTCCCTCAATTAGCTTGATTTTATCTAAGGCGACTATGAAAGATTTGTGCACCCTTAAAAAGTCCGATGCGGGGAGAAGGGATTCGTAATAGGAGATACTTTCGTGGCTGACTATCAGTTCGTCGCTCAGAAAAAGTTTTGTGTAATTTCCAAACGCTTCTATGTGCAAAATATCTTCGGATGCCACCTGGTGGTACTTTTTATCTCCTTTCACAAAGAATCGAGTTTTTTCTTTTGTAGAAGAAGCAGGGTTGTTTGACTGCTGTTTATCAGGTTCGCCAATCGCTTTGTTGATGGCTTTTACCATACGCTCAAAGCTGAATGGCTTCAATAAATAATCGGCAACATTCAATTCATAACCTTCTAGGGCAAATTCTTTATAGGCTGTGGTTACAATTACCTTTGGAGGATTGGTCAGCGTCCTCAAAAAGTCAAAGCCTTTTAGCTTGGGCATGTTCAAGTCGAGGAACATAATATCGACCGTGGTCTTGTTCAAAAACTGCATGGCTTCCAAGGCATTATAGCAGTGCTGTTCCAGCTTCAAATGTGGAAGCATGCTGCAAAATTCTTCTATGAGTTCATGGGCCAAAGGCTCATCGTCAACTATTATATAACTAATCATATCGTGTCTATTTTCAATGCTACTTTATACCTGTTATCACTTTGGCTGATGGATAATGTATGTGTTTTGGGATACACAAGTTTCAACCGCTTTTTCAAGTTTTCCAACCCTATTCCAGCTTCTTCACCAACCTCTTTCTCATCAAAATTATTTTCAATGCTAAAATAAATACCGTCTTCTAGGCTGGAAAGCTGCATGTGGATATACGCATTATCCGATAGGGATTCCACCCCATGTTTGAACGCATTTTCAAGCAAGATGATGAACAATAAAGGCGTGACAGAAGCATCGTTTGCTATCTCATGCTCAAACCGAATATCTACGCTTTTGTGGTACCTGATTTTGTGCAATTCAATGTAATTGTTCAAATACGCAACCTCTTCTTTAAGAGGGACGAATTCCTTTTGCCCCTCATAAATGGTGTAGCGCATCATCTCGGAAAGTTTCAAGATTACCTCTGGAGCTTTTTCAGACTGCTTTACCGTGAGGGAATATAAGTTGTTTAACGTATTGAAGAAAAAATGAGGGTTGATTTGTGTTTTTAACAAGGCTAATTCCGCATTGGCTTTATCGGTTTTCAGTGTTTTCAACCATTTCCATTGCTCGTATATCCATAGTAGTATAAATATAGGGACGGGCAGTACGAGGAAAGACATTGCCATCCTTTTTTCATTTTCATAATAAAAATCTAGGTCGCCAGAAAAGAGCCTGACATAGGTGAAATAAAGCATTGAAAACCCATAGACGAGTAAGATCGGGTGCTTATATTTTTTAACAAAAGAGGGGGAGATTATATAGAAAAGTCCAAGCCAAAAGAAGAATAGCAATAAAATAGTGAGGGGATTGTCCGGCATGCTCCAATTCGAATCCATCACTAGGGTACAAATGAAAAGAGCTGCTAAGGCTAGCAGTTGATAAACCTTTTTGCGGTTTTGCTTGAGATAAGAGAATTTGTAAATGGGCAGTGAAATGGCAAGCCACCAAAAAGTAAAAACAAGAGTAATTTCCAAAGGAGAATCGTAGGGGATTTTGATGATATCATTCAGTTGCAAAAGCAACAAAATGATAAGTAGAATTACAAATCCAATGCCGAAGGAATAGTACTTTTTTACATAATGAATCATGTGCCAAAAGTACCTGTGCGAGGCTACAGAAGCAAAAGAGTTTGACAAACATGGCAATTATCGACTCCAACATACACTTTTTTTGTACCAACAATATTTGGTGATTTTTGCCTAGTGTCTATAGCCGAAGCTACCCCGTTCATCATTCTTATTAGTAGGTTGTTTAGTCCTCAACTAGCTTAGCCGAAAACCTAGAAACATGAATAGACTGACTATTAAAAACCTTTCGAAAACGTATCCTAACGGGGTAAAAGCCTTGGATAATATCAATTTAGAAATTTCCAACGGGATGTTTGGGCTGCTTGGCGCAAATGGTGCGGGCAAATCCTCGCTAATGCGCACTATTGCCACGTTGCAAGAACCCAGTGAGGGGAGCATCTCATTTAATGGAACAGACATTCTTTCCAATCCGCAAGAAGTGCGGGCGCAATTGGGCTATTTGCCTCAGGAGTTTGGGGTGTACCCAAAGGTTTCTGCTGAAAAGCTGCTCGACCACATGGCTGTGCTGAAGGGCATTGTGGATAAGAAAGAGCGCAAAACACAAGTAGATGCCTTGCTGCACCAAACCAATTTGACTTCCCATCGGAAAAAGGCGGTCTTCACTTTTTCGGGGGGAATGCGCCAGCGTTTCGGCATAGCTCAGGCACTTTTAGCGAACCCCCAATTGATCATAGTGGATGAGCCTACGGCTGGCTTAGACCCTGAGGAACGTAACCGGTTTTTGAATCTTTTGAGCGAAATAGGGGAAAATGTGATTGTGATCCTCTCCACACATATAGTGGAAGATATCCGCGACTTATGCAAGAATATGGCCATTCTGGCCAATGGGAAAATTGTCACTCAAGGAAACCCGTCCGACTTGGTGAAGACACTTGAAGGGAAAGTGTGGAGTAAGCTTATAAGAAAGGAAAACTTAGAAGCGCATAAGCATACTTTTGATGTGATTTCCACTAAGCTGATTGCTGGGGAAACGCAGATCAGGGTGGTATCGGATGATTTGCCCGAGCAAGGTTTTGAGGAGGTAACCCCAACTCTCGAAGATTTGTATTTCGTCACATTATTCAATCAACAAACACAAAATACGCCTACTTATGTTTAGCCAATTAGTACGTTTTGAGGCGTCTTACCAGCTTAGGCAAAAAGCATTGCCCATTTTTGCACTGATCTTTTTCCTGTATGGCGCACTAGCGGGTAGCCAAGGGGCTGCTCCAGCAAAAGTCAATTTTAATTCAAACTATCAGATCAATTTTTATACGGGTTTATTCTCGTTAGGTGTGGTTTTTATTGTCATTTTCTTTTCCATAAGTGGCATTTTGCGTGACAAACGCTACCGAATGGATAGCTTAATCTATAGCACTGCGGTCAAGAAATACCAGTTCTTTTGGAGTAGGTTTCTGGGGGTGTATGTATTCAGCTTGCTGGCTTTTACGCCCATGATGCTTGGGCTACTTGCAGGTTTTTTGTTGGGCAATTTAGACCCAGAGCGTGTGAGTTCTTTCCAAGTGTTATCGTACCTGAAGCCATGGCTATTCACCATCGTACCAAATGTTTTTATCTGTACCACACTCATATTTGCTGTAAGCGCGCTTACCAAAAGTAACTTGGCCACGTATATGAGTTCCATTTTTATTTACATGCTGTACATGATCAGCAGCATTTTCCTAAACTCGCCTCTTATGGCGCAGTCTGTTCCTGCTTCGCCTGAGGCAATGCAACTCGCAGCCTTGGCAGATCCTTTCGGCATTTCAGCTTTCTATGAACAAACCCAGTTTTGGACGCCTTTTCAGAAGAACACCCAAATGCTTTCTTTTTCGGGGCTTTATCGGTGGAATAGGATTTTGTGGATGGGGGTTTCTCTAGTGATTTTATTGGTAACGTATCGCCTGTTTTCTTTCAGAAAAGTGAGCCAGAAAGTCAAAAAAACAATTAAACTCAAAGAGGAAACTACCCAAGTTGCTGCCTACGAGCCCGTCCAACCCAGCCAGAAGGCTCAGTCGCAACTTGCTGCGCTTTTCTCTTTACTCAAGGTAGAATTGAACGGTATTTTCAAAAGCCTACCCTTCGTCGGGATTATGGTTGTTTGGCTGTTTATAGTATTTATGGAAATAAATGCGCGGGTAAATGGGGGAGGAGCTTACGGCGATAGTTGGTATCCATTTACCAATTTGTTGATCGAGCTTTTGGTCGATCCTCTGACAATATTGACCACTCTTCCCATCCTTTTCTACAGCGGGGAAATAGTCTGGAGGGAATGCAGCCTGAATTTCAGCGGAATTATAGATGCTACCCCTGTTGCCAACTGGGCATTCTTTCTTTCAAAACTCTTTGCACTGCTTATCATTCCAGTGTTGTTTATCACTTCGGGGATTCTAATAGCCATGCTTTTTCAGGTTGCCTGCGGATATTTCAATTTTGAAATTGGGCAATACTTAAGCATTTTCTATCACTACGGCATCCAGCTTTTCTTCTTTTGCATCATCGCTATGTTTGTTCAAAGTACGGTTCGCAACAAATACTTAGGGATGGGCATTGCTGGTATGCTCATATTGGTCTGCTTTTTTACTCCTTACATAGGCATTGAGCATCCAATGTTGCGCCTTGGCTATTTTCCAAGGCCTACTTACACCAACATGACTGGGTTTTCAGGCGGTACACCGATATTCGACCATTTGGTGATTTACTGGATGGGCTTGGGCGGAATCTTGTCTCTCTTCTCCTTCAAGCTTTGGCAGCGAGGAATAAACCAAAGCTTAAGTTCTCACTTAGTGACCTTGTTTTCAAATTGGAAAAAGTGGGAATCTGGCGTTTTGGTGATATTTGTAATGCTGTTTGTCGGGGCGGGAGCTACCATTTTTTATTCGTCCAATGTGGTGAATGAATACAGCACTGCTGCGGAAGACCTTGCTTATAGGGAAGCGTATGAGCGTAAATTCAAACAATATGAAAACTTGGATAAGCTATTTGCAACGACCATGAAAACAGAAGTGGATTTGTTTCCAGATGAACAGTCATATCACATAAAGGCAGCGTATACCTTGATGAACAAAGGGGAAAAGCCTATTTCCACTGTTTTTATCACAGAAAAAATCCCACTGAGTTCTATCAAACTGGAAGGAGCTAAGCTGCTTGAGTATAACAGCGAATTTGGTACATATTTGTATGAGTTTGAGCAACCCATCCAGCCCCAGCAAGAAGTCTGGTTCAGCTATGAATTGACCAAAACGCTCACGGGATATGAGACTAGCCGAACAATTGTGCCCAACGGAAGCTATCTGACAGACCGAGAGTTTGCCCCTATCCTTTCCTACAGAGAAAGCGTTGAGATAGCGGATAATAGGGAGCGAGAGAAAAGGGGCTTGCCAAGGAAAGAAAAAGAAACGCTGGCAGACAAGCATTTTGAAACAGGAAATTCCCCTGGAAGAATATCCTATGAAACCATTATTTCTACACAAGCCGATGAAATAGCCATAGGGTCGGGGAGTTTGGTTAGGCAATGGACTGAAAACGGTAGGAATTATTTCCACTTTAAGCCCACACATAAAATCATACCTACCATGGGATATTTTTCTTCTGCATATGCTGTGCAAAAAGAGGAACACAACGGTGTCAGTATTGAGCAGTATTTCCATCCTGAGCATGCTTTTAATACCGCAATAATTGCTACAAGTGCCAAAGCATCTCTAGATTATTGCATTGAAAACTTTGGTCCTTACAGAAATGACCATATCCGAATTGCCGAAGTACCAAGCCATTGGCCAATGGGTGGGTTTGCGCATCCGGGTGTAATCAGTATGGTAGAAGACAATCTTTATTTGATTGATACCCGAAATGAGGAAAAATTCAATTTGGTTGCCAAGAGAACCATTCATGAAGTATCCCACCAGTGGTGGGGGCATTTGTTGACTCCCAAGCTGACAGATGGTGGTTCTGTTTTGGTAGAAGGGTTTGCCAAGTACACGGAAGCGGTGGTGATGGAAAAAATGTATGGAAAGCGGGCTTTGTGGCAGCTAAGCCTTACGGCTAACCAGAGGTATTTCCAAGGTCGAGCTTTTGCTTCTGAAAAAGAGCCTCCTTTGTATTTGGTGTATGGGCAAGGGTATTTGTCGTATGGAAAAAGCTATACCGTGATGCTTGCGCTTAGGGAATTGCTGGGTGAAGAACAGCTGAATAAAGTACTACGAACCTTGGCGGACAGGTACCGCGATCAAACCGAATTTGGTGTAGATTCATCGGAGCTTTTGGACGAACTTTACAAAGTAGCTTCTCCAGCGCAGCATGTGTTGATAGACGATTGGTTTAAGCGAGTGATCACGTACGATTTATCAGCGGAAAAACCCTCGGTTAAAGAGCTTGGTGATGGAAGATACGAGGTGACGGTAAAGTTAAATGCAAAGCGGTTTGAGACGAATGAAGAAGGCGAAGAAGTACAAATTGCTATCAACGAGCCAATTTCCATAGGTCTGTTTGTAAAACACCCAAGCCAAGTAAGCGAGCCAAGTGATATTATATATTTGCAGCCTCATCAGATAACCAAAGAGTATTCAGAAATTAAAATAATTGTAGATGATTCCCCCAAATTTGTGGCAATTGATCCTTTCGGCACTCGTTCGGATCCAGATTTGAATAATAATGTGAAGTCATTATAAGAAGAAGTTGGGTAGGCTGGATAAAAAACAGTCGCCAAGTGTAACTTGGCGACTGTTTTTAAGAGTCGAATCTGAATGTATTTGACTAATATGCTACAAAATCAACCCAATCAGAATCAGGGTCGTTACCTCTAGCATCTAATCCAGCAAATATTTCCCATTCGTGTGCTGCATTGAAACCTCTGTACGATGGCAGTGCTCCTTGAGGCAGGGTGATTTCCGCTTCCCAAACATACTCTTGGTTAGCTTCTAGTTCTTGTGGTCCATTAATGTTTTGCTCAAACTCGTTTGTAACTGCAGATCTGTGTAGGTCAGTTCCTACTATCTCAAAGTCACCATCAAAATCTACATCGGCTGGTACTCTAACGTTGGGAACTGTTACTTTTTCCATGCCTCTTACTTTTAGGTACACGCCGTTGATGCTTAGGTCTTGGTCTTTCACATTAGCTTTTACCACTACTTTGAAAGGCTCTCCAAGTTTAGCTTCTTGTACTTCTACATACACAGTAGCCGCACCACCCGTAACCATGTTTTTAACCGCTTTTACTTTATCCCAAAATCCCATAAAATTGTTGTTTAAAAAGTTTTTAAAGTGTTAAGATATTTTCAGTGAAAACGATGTTGTTACCTGTTAGTGTATTATCACATTAAATTTTTTATGGAAGCCATATTTACTCTTATAATTGTATGTTTGTACATTAATCATGGGTATTTCCTCATATGTTTATATGAGCTTTTAAAAAAAATGTTTTATGTGAGCTGGGTTTGGTGAAAACATAAAAATATGATAGGAAATAGAATAGTGATTGGAAGTGTTGTAGTGTATTTGATTTTGGTTGTTTACATGTACATCTCTTATTCAAATACAAAATTCACAGGTAGTGATGCGGCTGGAAATGGCATGGCCAAAGGGCTGACATTTTTTTATGGGCTAGGATTACTTTTTATCATTGCTGTTGTGATCACTATTATAAATGGTTTCTTTTTCAATCAACTCACAAATGGCTGGTTAAAAGCTTTAGTCGCAGTTCCAATACTTACACCTCTTGCTATTTTCGCATTTGTAGCCTTAGAAATAGGTCGTCCGAGACCAGTAAGCATAGAGAAGCAGGCGCACAGATTAAGTATAGAAATCAGGAGTAAAACGAATATTGACGGGGCGAGGTCGAGTTTCAGGACTTCAGGAGGCGGTTCTGGAAGCAAGCTAACTATCCAAGGAAAAGAGGACGATTATTTTATGTACACAAGCAGTAAAGCTATTTTTCATGAAACTGGCAGAAAGTTGTCGATAAAGTCCGATTCTTTTTCCACTCCCGAATATTTGTTTGATATTCCCTTCGTGCCTCAAATCGCACCCTTTACCAATTGGGAACCTATTTTGGCAGAATCAAATGAATCAGCCGACACATTTCAGCTGGAGATTAGGTATAAGGTTACCAAAAAGTAAGTCACTTTGGGTAGTAATAATAAAAACTCCAAAAACCACCCCCTTCTGCACAAAAATTGCCCAGAGGTTACTTGAGCATTAGCAAAAAAAACCTTCCTTTCCAGTAGCACAAAATATTCAGTGTTAATTCACTTTATATGAGCGAGCCAAAAAACTTTTATCTAATCAAATAACAAACATACAATGACAACAGGTTTAAGATTTTTATGCGTAATATCTTTTTTCATTTTTACTATAACGATGTCTTCATGCCTAGAAGGAGATGTTGAAAAGGAGGAAGGGTTTGAAAACTTATTAGAAAATCCTGAAGACGGCCCTGCGGCTGGTTATGCCGAGGGGAATTTCCCAGTTCCTGCCGATGCTCGCCCAGAAGATGTTTCCATTCCCGATCAGGTTGTAGGAGACGGCACGCCGGAAAGTTGCACCGCCGAGGCATTTATCGCTGCGGTAGCCAAAGGAGGGATAATCACGTTTAACAGTGGGGGAAAGCCTGTGACCATTACCCTGAGTGAACCTGCAAAAGTATTCAACGATGCTAATGACGAAGTGGTAATAGATGGAGGAGGACTTATAACGCTAAGTGGTGGTGGAAAAACGAGGATTCTGTATATGAATACCTGTGACCAGGCTCAGAATTGGACAACCTCCCATTGTCAAGATCAAGACCATCCGAAGCTGACGGTGCAGAACATTACTTTCATCAATGGAAATTCGACTGGAGAAACAGAATACACTGGAGGAGGAGCAATTTGGGCAAGAGGAGGGAAGCTGAAAGTGGTCAACTGTCGCTTTTTCAATAACAAATGCGCAACCACAGGGCCTGATGTTGGCGGTGGAGCTATCCGTGTATTCGATCAATTCCAAGACCAACCTGTCTATATTGTAAACAGCACCTTTGGTGGGGCAGAAGGCTACGGCAACTCTGGGTCAAATGGAGGCGCGCTGAGCAGTATTGGTGTTTCTTGGTCAATTTACAACTCTCTCTTCACACATAACACTGCCGTTGGCAATGGAGGCAACCCCGCCGAGAGCGGAACGCCAGGCGGAGGTAGTGGCGGAGCAATCTACAACGATGGCAATGAGATGACCCTTCGGGTATATGGTTCGAAAATAGAAGACAACGAAGTGAATGCTTATGGCGCAGCTATCTTTTTTGTATCTAATAATCATACGGGCAACATCGTGATAGACCAGTCGGTGATCCAGAATAACCCGGGAGGTTCTTGGTATCCAAAATTCCCCGGTATTTCCATGCATTCCGATACGAAGATTGAAGTCACTAATTCGACTGTGAAGGAGTAGGGGAGTGAAGACTCATATTAAGAATTATATAGCCCGCCATTTGGTGGGCTTTTTTCATGTTGTACAAGTTGCGTAACTTATTTCTGTTGAATATTATTTATAAATTCGAATCTTAGAACTGGAATCTGAAAACTTGAAACAACTAATACCTAATTTGTGAATCAAAAATCTATAGCAGTCCTTCCTTTTAAAAATATAAGTTCAGATGTTGAAAATGAATACTTTGCCGATGGAATGACTGAAGAGTTGATCAATGCGATTAGTAAAATAGACGGCCTAAAAGTAACGGCAAGAACATCTTCTTTTGCCTACAAAAACAAACAAGTAGATGTGAGGCATGTCGGAAATGATTTAGGTGTTTCTATGGTGCTTGAGGGAAGTGTGCGAAAAGCCAAAGACTCGGTACGTATTGGTGCTCAGCTTATTCGGACAGACAATGGTTTTCATATTTGGTCTGAAAGTTTTGACCGTAAGCTTGAAAATATATTTGAACTTCAAGATGAAATAAGCTTACTCATAGCCGATAAAATTCGAGAAAACTTTGGGCATATTGAGATTGAGGAGCATTTGGTTCAATCCCAAACTAAAAACATCGAGGCCTACCAGCTATACCTAAAAGGAAGGTTTTATCAGCTCAATTGGAAACTGGAAGATTTTCCCAGAGCCATAGAGCTTTATAAGCAAAGCATTCAGCTAGACTCCAGTTACTACCAGCCATATTTTGGGATAGTCCAATGCCTTGGAATTCTTGCTTCATGGACTTTTATAGACAAAAAACAAGCAGCTGTAGATGCTGAGAAATATCTTGCCCAAGGAATGGCGATTAAAGCTAATAGCCCCGAAGGTGCACTTGCACTAGCAACCCATAGTTTTTGGGTAAATTGGGATGTGCAAGCGGGGTTGTCCCATCTGAAAAAAGCATTAGGGTTCTCGCCCAACGATACCGAAGCCCTTGAAGCAACTGCCGAATGTTATACCGCAATTGGAGAATTTGAGAAAGCACTTTTGCATATAAACAAAGGGCTTGAGTACAATCCATTGTCGGCTAACCATTGCTATACTAAGGGGAATGTATATTACTTGGACGGGCAACTGGATAAGGCTATTTTCTGGATGGATAAATCCCTTGATATTGACCCCCAGTGGGATTTGGCACTTCAAATAAAAGCTTGTTGTTTTGTCCTTACCAAAGACAAAACTTCCCTTGTAGAATTAACCGACCACTATCCCACGCTTCCAAACAAAAAAGATTTCATCTTGCTGTATGAGGTGATTAACGAGTATAAAGAAGTCAAGGAAGACGATTTTTCCAAAGACCATACAGGTTATTTACCTTGGGAAATTTATGTCCCTCTGTACTTAGGCGATACGCAAAAAGCCATAGAAGCACTTAAATTTGGTATTGCCAATCGTTTGGGTCAATACATCAACTTTTTGAACGATCCGTTTCTGATTCCTCTGAGGGAGATTCCTGCTTACCAGCACTTGGCAAGCAAAACTTTTATTGGTAAAGAAACCCATCTGCCTCTTACTAAGAAGTTAGCCAAAGAACCGCCTGTTTTATCAGCTTCAGAATTAGAAGTATTTAAAGTCGCCTTATTGGAGGTAATGGAGGAAAAACAGCCCTATTTGAGCCCTGAGCTTAGCTTAAGGTCACTTGCCGAAACAATCCAACTCCACCCTAATAAGCTTTCAAGGTTGTTGAATGAAGAAATTGGCAAGAACTTTAACGATTTTATCAACGATTATCGTTTGAAAGCTTTTCAAGCAAAAGCGATAAACCCCACTAATAACCACCTCACCTTATTAGGGCTTGCGTTCGAAAGCGGCTTTAACTCAAAATCAGTTTTCAATGATTTTTTTAAGAAAACAACTGGGCTGACCCCAAAAGCTTGGGTAAAAGAAAACAGGAAAAAATATTGATCCTCCCTAATGCCATGCTTCTAAAAGTCCTGAATTATCAGGACTTTTTTTGTGCCCCCATTTAAAAAGTACGAAAATCCACCAAAACGTCCCAATGAATAATTCAAGACGATTGGGAGAGCCTAACCTGCCAATTTTGAACTATCAATCATTTAAAACTTTAAAACATGAAACAATTCGTAATTTCAATTGCATTGCTTTTACTTTCTTTGAACACCATAGCCCAAAGTGAGTCCCCAATCAGAAAAGGGTTTACCATTGGCGCATCGGTAGGAGCAGGCGCGCTTCATTTCACCAAGGGAATAGAAACATCGGAAACACAAGGCGGCATTTCCTTGCCTAACCTGAAGATAGGGTGGTTTGTAAACGACAAGCTAGCCATTTACTTAAATACCCCTGGCCAGATTTATGAGCTAAACAACAAAGACCGAAGCTTTGAAGGATATATACCTTCCGTTCAATACTGGGCTGCGGATAGGTGGTGGGTTACGGGAGGAGTTGGCGCTGCGCTAGACACACCGGCACTCTACGAAAAAAAGAGTGACTCGGATGAGAAAAACAACTGGGGGAAAGGGGTGTTGCTGGGCACAGGCTACGAACTCAGGCAGCATAAAAAATGGGCGGTAGATTTACAAGCCCGGTTATATATGGCTAGTGTAAAATTAGAAAATGGGCAAAGAAGAGAAGGCAGTTCTTTTACGCTAGGCCTCGGATTTACTTTCTTTTAAAATTCTTTGGGTATCTTAAACCAACACCTATGAAAAATATACTCGTAGCCGGGTCCACTGGGTACCTAGGCAGTAACATTGTTAAAGAGCTATTAGCTAAGAATATCGGATTCAAAGCGATTGCTCGAAACCAAAAGAAACTAGAACAGCTTGGTGTGCAAAAAGAGCAGATGATAATAGCAGAAGTTATCAAGCCGAGTTCTTTGGAAGGTTCGTGCAAAGGGATAGACGTAGTAATATCGACAGTTGGGATTACCAGGCAAAAAGACGGGCTCACTTATATGGACGTCGATTACCAAGCCAATATGAACTTGCTCAATGAAGCAAAAAAAGCCGGGGTCAAACTGTTTGTGTATGTGTCGGCAATCAACGGTGACAAAATGAGGCATCTTAAAATTATGGAAGCTAAGGAAAAGTTTGTGGATAAGCTAAAGGAGTCTGGGATGGATTATAGCATTATCCGACCCAATGGGTTCTTCTCCGACATGAAAGACTTTTTGGAGATGGCTAAAAAAGGAAAGGTCTATTTGTTTGGGCATGGAGAATTCAAGCTAAATCCTATTCACGGAATAGACTTGGCAGATTTTATCTTAGATACGATCGATGCAGGAGCTATTAATAGTGAACAACCTGTGGGTGGTCCTGATATTTTGACGCAAAATGAAATAGGCGAACTTTCTTTGCAAGCATGGAAAAGACCTGTAAAAATCATCCATTTACCAGATTGGGTTCGTAGGTTTCTTATCAAAGCAATGAGAAGTTTCACTTCATCTAAAACGTATGGTCCCATTGAGTTTTTTCTTACCATGATGGCCACGGATAATATTGCTCCAAGGCATGGGACACGTAGGCTGAATTCCTATTTTAGTTGGGAAGTAGATAAGATAAATCGTGAAGCTTAAAGGGGCAGCTGGAAAACCAATTAAACCACTCTGTTCTCAAAGTACAGAGTGGTTTAGTTTAAAAAATGCATCTTCGGAAATCATACATCTTCATTCGTTAATCGAAAGTAAATTTTTTTTGTGGAAATTTTACGGATCACTATTAAAGGTAGTATTGGAAGAGGTGGTTTTTCAAAAGTTGAAAATATGCACCAAACAACTTGAACATATTGTTTGGTGCATATTTTGATTATTCCCAATATGATTAATAGGAGAGTTCAAATTTGTTCAATTGGACTTATCTGGGTATTAAGTCAAGTGGATACTTGTTGACAGTTGTATATTCTTTTCATAAGAATAGGGTCTGTTTAGGAATTATTTTTTAAAATTACTCATCGCTTATTTCGACTTCCTAAGAATGTATTTATCAAAAAGCTTCTCACTTCTCTAAATATTTTAGTGAAGTAGAATCTGAATATTTAAACATTCCATTCTTGATTATACTAACCAAGCCCCAAATAGGTCATGTTTTTTGGTTTAGTTTCCCACAAATCAACGTTTTTTTTACGCTCTGGCTTATGGTGGGCTGATGTTATTCAATTTGATTATTAGACTTTTTTTATGATTATGAAAAAAATTATACTTGGAGCCTTACTGCTTCCACAAGTTTTACTTGCACAAATTAAATTAACGGATCACGTACAAAGAAACGATACTAGCTTTCCAATAGCTGATTCTAAAACTGCTTCAACAATTTATTACGATCCAACAGATTTTAAACTTATTGATAAAGTATCGCACTTGTTTGCTTCAGATATTGAATTGGTTTCAAGAAAGCAACCACTTATTATTTCTACCGATAACAAATTAAAGGGCAACTTGATAATTGTGGGGACAATCGGAAAAAACCGATTGATCGATAAATTGATTGCCGAAAAAAAATTAAGTGTAGATAGTGTAAAAAATGAATGGGAACGCTTCACTATCCAAACCATAGACAAGCCGTTTAAGGGGGTACAAAAGGCATTGATAATAGCTGGTAGTGATAAACGAGGTGTTGCTTATGGAGTATTCACTCTTTCAGAATTGATGGGGGTCTCGCCGTGGAGTTATTGGGCGGATGTGCCAGTCAAAAAAAGCGAAGAGTTGTATATCGAAGACATTAGTTTTACCTCAAAAGCCCCTTCGGTAAAATACCGGGGAATTTTCCTTAATGACGAAGACTGGGGACTTCATCCGTGGGCAGCAAAAAATATTGATCCTGAAGTAGATGACATTGGTCCCAAGACTTATGAAAAGGTATTTGAGTTATTGCTACGCCTGAAAGGAAATATGGTAGCTCCGGCTATGCATGAATGCACAAAAGCTTTTTATACAGTACCCGGCAATATGGAAATGGCCGATGACTATGGGGTAATGGTTACAACTGCTCATTGCGAGCCACTTTTATATAATAATGCGAGTGAGTGGGATAGAAAAAAACAAGGAGAGTGGGATTATGTAAATAATAAAAAAGAGATTATAAAAGTACTTGATAACCGTGTAAAGCAAGCCTATAAGAATGATAATATTTACACAATTGCCCTGCGTGGGATGCACGATGAGGGAATGAAAGGAGGTTCAGATGAACAGAAATTTAAAACTCTGGACGAAGCAATTAAAGACCAAAGAGGTATTTTATCAAAATACATTGATAAACCGCTCAATGAAGTCCCCCAAATTTTTGTGCCTTACAAAGAAGTATTAGACATATATGAAAAAGGCCTAGAAGTACCAGAAGATATCACCCTTGTGTGGCCTGACGATAACTATGGTTACATCAAAAAACTGAGCAATAAAACTGAGCAGAATAGGAATGGCGGTGCAGGTGTATATTATCATATCTCCTATTTAGGTTGGCCCAATGACTATTTATGGCTAAATACAACGCCACCGGCATTAATGTATGCCGAAATGCATAAAGCTTATTCATTAGGAGCCGATAGGTATTGGTTGTTAAATGTGGGAGATATCAAGCCTGGTGAAATGGGCATGCAACTTTTTCTTGATATGGCATGGGATTTCGATAAATTCAGCTTCGAAAACGTGAACCAATATCATGTTAAGCAACTATCATCAATTTTTGGGGAAGAATATGAAAAAGATATTTCATATATTCTGGATCGGTTCTATTATCATGGTTTTACACGCAAACCAGAATATATGACTTGGGACTGGCGATGGAATAGCCTCTTTCATGTTGAGGATGTGAAAGATACAGAATTTTCATTCATCCATTACAATGAAGCAGAAAACAGGTTGAGCGAATACGTAGAAATAGCTAAAAAAGCCGAATCCATTCTAAATGAGCTGCCAGAAGAGTTCAAAGCGTCGTTTTTCGAATTGGTTTATTATCCTGTGAAAGGAGCTTCACTGTACAATCACGAAATGTTGATTGGGCAAAAGAATAGGTGGTATGCCCGACAAAACAGGGCAATGACAAACTCATTGGCAGAAATGGTTCAGGCATATCACGACAGCCTTTCGGTCATTACCTCTCAATACAACAGCTTGCAAGATGGGAAATGGGCTGGTATGATGACTGCCCCTGGTTTTCTGCCCCAGGTTCAATTATCGCCTACTCAATTACTGGATTTGCCTGAAGTTTCGGAAATGGCAGTTTTTGTGGAAGGGCAAGAGTCTGACACGGTACAGGGCGATTTGAAATTACCCGAATTTAATAGCTTTTTTAATGAAAGCCACTTTTTTGAGATTTACAATAAAGGAAAGGTCTCATTCAAATGGAATGCATCTGCAACAGAACCGTGGATTAAATTGGATTCAAGCGAAGGTGAGGTTAAAATGCAAAGCCGGATCTATGTGACAATTGATTGGGGGCTAGTGCCTGCAGGCTCTCCCGCAAAAGGAGAAGTTATCGTTTCAGATGGAAGTAACGAAAAGCACATTCAGGTTATAGCTACTCGCACTACTGTTGAAGAAAACAATCTTTATATTGAAAATAAGGGAGTGATATCTATTAACCCGTCAGCGTTTCACAGAAAAACAGAAAAAGGAGATGTTCAATTTCAGGTAATCGATGGATTAGGATATGCCAATTCCTCATTACAACTTGGAAATGCAAAATACGACTCTGGAGAAGGTTCTTTTGTTGAATATGATTTCTATGTATCAAAAGCATGTAAGGCAACTATATATACCTATATGTTGCCCCTGTTTGCAAAAGACAAGGAACATGGCACTTCTTATGGGGTACAAGTTGACAATTTGGAATACAAAATTCAATCTAACGATGTAAAGGAGTACTCGAATGAATGGGGAGCAAATGTGCTTCGAAATGCTGCTATAAATAAAACCGAAGTAGCTATTGATGAGCCAGGGAAACATACGTTGAAGTTGTTTTCAGTAGATCCGGGTATGGTTGTTCAGAAAGTAGTGATCGATTTGGGCGGATTGAAAGACTCTTACTCAGGGCCTGGCTATCAGCAGTTAGACAAATAGATTAAAAGACATGTAGTGGATAATACAAAGCTCGCCAAATAGGTGGGCTTTTTTCATATTGAGCCAGTTTGTAAACCAGCTTTTCTCCATTAACTTTAAGCAAATATAATGATGGGAACAAAGCTCCTATTGCTAGCTTTCCATCATGAAAAGACAACCACAACTCTATTGAACTAAAATCACTTATGAAAAAAACAATCCTTTTGCTCTTTGTGCTAAGTATTTCCTTTATGGCAAATGCGCAAAGTAGAACCATTCCCGTAGACACCACAGTGGTGACCAGCCATACCACCACCATCAACGGTGCAAAACTTTCTTACACTGCAACCACGGGCATGCAGCCTGTGTGGGACGAACTGGGGAAACCCGTTGCCACCCTTTTTTATACCTATTACAAGAAAACTGGTGCTGAAAATGCAAACCGTCCTTTGGTCATTTCCTTTAACGGCGGGCCGGGCTCGGCTTCTGCTTGGATGCATATTGCCTACACGGGCCCACAAGTCCTGAACATCGACGAGGAAGGCTATCCCGTGCAGCCCTATGGCATGCAGGAGAACCCATATTCTATTTTGGATGTGGCGGATATTGTGTTTGTAAACCCCGTAAACACTGCCTATTCTAGGACGATCCCTACCACAGGAAAAGAAGTGGACAGAAAGAAGTTTTTTGGGGTAAATGCCGATATAAAATACTTGGCAGAATGGCTCAATACCTTTGTGACCCGACATGAACGATGGACTTCGCCCAAGTACCTGATAGGGGAGAGCTACGGCGGCACGCGGGTTTCGGGGTTGGCACTTGCCTTGCAAGAAAGCCAGTGGATGTACCTCAACGGGGTCATCTTGGTTTCCCCTGCCGATTACAAAGCCTTCGATTCCGATACGCCCATTTCTTCTTCTTTGAACTTTCCTTACTTTACCGCAGCGGCTTGGTACCACAAAATGCTGCCCGACGAGCTACAGCAAAAGGATTTGCTAGAAATCTTGCCAGAGTCTGAAGAGTTTGCGCTGAATACGCTCATGCCTGCGCTGGCAAGAGGAGGCTCTTTAACTACTGAAGAGAAACAAGAAATAGCCAAGAAAATGGCGCATTATTCAGGGCTTTCTGAAAAGTCTATTTTGCAGAACAACTTAGATGTTTCCACTAGGTTTTTCTGGAAAGACCTCTTGAGGGACAAAACAGGATATACCATTGGAAGGCTAGATTCACGGTATTTGGGCATAGACAAAATGGAAGCTGGAACCAGACCCGATTACAGTGCCGAACTTACCTCTTGGCTGCACTCGTTCACCCCCGCTATCAACTATTACATCCGTGAGCACTTGAGGTTTAAGACCGACATCAAATACAACCTTTTTGGTCCAGTACATCCTTGGGACGACTCGAACAACAACACCCGCGACCAGCTCAGAAAAGCCATGGCGGAAAATCCTTACCTAAAAGTAATGTTCCAAGTGGGCTATTACGATGGCGCTTGTACCTATTTCAATTCCAAATACACCATGTGGCAAATTGATCCGAGCGGGAAAATGAAAGATCGCTTCAGCTTCAAAGGTTACCGGAGCGGGCACATGATGTACCTCCGCAGCGAAGACCTCAAAACTGCCAACAACGATATTCGGGAGTTTATTAAAGCAAGCCTTGCCGGCGGGAAGCCTGCGAAGTATTAGGGTTTGATAGCTGGAAGTAACGCCATTACTTTTTTAGTAATGGCGTTACTATTTCCTACCTTTTATGTCATGCTCTTCTGAGAGTTAGCAAAGCGTTCTCTCAGAAGTTTTTTTAGGGCAAATCTCCCGATTTGCGAAACCCCGTTGGCAAGATGTAGCCTTTTCTGCCGCTCGGCTGTAGCCGAGTGGTAACTATTTCTGTAGCCTCTGGCTATCTTGGGTGAGGACGCCCGCGCATAGCACATATTCCTCACTCGGCTACAACCGAGCGAGATTCCCATCTCAACAGTCCCCCTCAACCTATAATCTAAGAAGCGTAAACCAGTGTAAAATAATGTAAATCGAGTCCAGAACTGTGGAAAAGGCTGCGCAATCAGGTAGATTTGGAGAATGGTCTCTAAGTATTATACAATCGGTTTAGGTGTTTTTGTTAGCTTTCTGCTTTTAGCCAGCTCAAGTGCCGCCCAAAACTACCCATACAAAGGGCACATTGAGGTAGCCATGCGGATGATAGGGCACGAGGTTCTCCTCCATTCGGGGGATAGTACTTCTCGGGTCTTGCCTATTGAGCAAGAAGCGGGCAAATACAAGATCCAGTTCGAAAAGGAATTTGCCTTCAACCCCGAAGAGCTTGTAGCCATCATCGACCAAGTGGTTGTTCAAACAAAAATAGCAGATCATTACCTAGTAGAAGTAAAAGAATGTGGAACTGGTCAGGTTGTTTATAGCTACGAAATTGGAAATTCGAACCTTGCCAACCTAGTCCCTTGCCTAGGAAGGATTCAGTCCGTAGCTCATTATTCTATTTTAATCACAATTTTAACACCCAGCAAGTCAAGTGCAGCGCTGCAAACAGCTAGTCAATCTCTTCCCAATAACCTTGCTTCTAAGGAAGGCTCAATAACTCCTTTTAGTCTCGGTTTACTTGGTATCCCACTTATGTTCCTGATTGGGCTAGTTATTTATTTGCGAAAAAAGAGGAGGAATACCGAGAGTGACCCTCATTTGATTTCGATTGGTACATACCAGTTCGATAGTAGGAATATGGAGCTTGTAGTTGACGAGCAAAAAATAGAGTTGACGGGGAAAGAAACAGCATTGCTTCAGCTATTGTACGGCAATGTAAATGCGACGATCCAACGAGAGGTGCTCTTGAAAGAGGTATGGGGAGATGAAGGTGACTATGTGGGAAGAACCTTGGATGTGTATATATCGAAACTTCGGAAGAAGCTAGAGACCGATTCGAGAATCAAAATCGTGAATATCAGAGGTATAGGCTATAAGCTTGTGATGGATGTATAATGCTGATAATTAGTATGATATATTGTATATGATGTTGTTTTACATTGCGTTTACATCATTTTACAGTCCATTGTCTTGCTTCATATAGTTGGATGTTAGGTTTGCCTAAACCTATTTTCTACACAAAAAACTCATTATGAAAAAGACTTTATTGATTGTAAGCGTATGCATAATATCTTTTGCCTTTATGGCATTTGGATTTACCAATAGGAGTGAAGTTGGGGATGTAAGCAATAAGGATGTACTTCTATATCTTTCTAAAGAAATAGGGGACAAGCTCACTTTTGATCCCAGCGCAAAGTCGGTTACCATGCCCAATGAGCCAGGTGAAAAGGTATTCTCCTACCAAGTACAAGGGAGATATGCACGGGCAATTACAAAAGCTGTGTTGAAAGATGCCAAATCGCTCAAGGATATCATTCCCTATTATCCATCAAGTTGGATTTCCAATTATCAATCTGTGGTTATTTCTACCTCCCGAGGCGGAAAAGACATAGCGGCTACCAGCCTCAATGAAGTGTTAAGTGTAGAGCAAATAGCATTGCTTCAATCACTAGGCTTGGAAGATGACTTGCAGATTAAGGTGAATTATAAAAATAAGAATGAAATAACGGGTGAGTTGCGTGATCAACTCATGGAAGTTGCCATGACAGTGGTTCCTGAGAAAGAAGCTGAGTTTGCCAGCGGGTACGACCAGATGATTAATTACCTGAAAGAAAATAGCAAGGATAAGATTTCTGTGAAGATGCTCGAAAATCTTCAAACTACCTTTGTGCTTTTTACGGTCAACGAGCAGGGAAATACAGAGGGTGTGCATTTGTCCGAATCAACTGGAGATGCTGAAATTGATAAAGCTTTGGTTGAATTGGTTGAGCAAATGCCAAAATGGAAACCTGCCGAAAACTCAAAAGGAGTAAAAGTTAAGCAGAAGTTCCAGTTTACTTTCCGAGCCCCCAGTGATAATTGCTAGGTCGGTAGGAAGACAACAAACAGGTTTACTTTAAGTCAAGGCGCTTAAAAAGCATGTCTCTGTAGCTATTACTAATTGGCAGTTTTTGAGCGCCTATATACACTTGATTATTTTCAATTTTTTGTATACGGCCAATATTTATGATAAAAGATTGATGAATTCTTATAAACTCGTTTGAGGGTAGTTTTTCTGTTAATTCTGAAAAAGTCATTCGTGGGCAAAAGTTTTTACTTGTAGTATAAATATCCAAATAGTTGCCAGACCCTTTTATATAAATTATATCTTCAAATCCTATCTTGATGCTTTTCACGCCATCTTTTATAAAAAAGAAATTGTTGTCTTTTTTGGAGGCATCGAGTTTCTTCTCGACCTTATCCATTGCAATCTGAAATCGTTCAAAATCAAAGGGTTTGAGCAGGTAATCGACCGCGTTGTAGTTATAGCTGTCAACGGCATAATCGGCATAGGCAGTAGTGAAAATCACCTGTGGTTTTCGTTGCATCTT
The DNA here is from genome assembly GCA_034044135.1 of Flammeovirgaceae bacterium SG7u.111. Lineage (NCBI taxonomy): Bacteria > Pseudomonadati > Bacteroidota > Cytophagia > Cytophagales > Flammeovirgaceae > Flammeovirgaceae bacterium SG7u.111. Next base: position 2,658,340 of record CP139021.1, read on the forward strand.
ATTCAAAAGTTCAATGCCTGACATATTTGGCATGTTGATATCCAAAAAAATCAAGTCAACTGGATTTTGCTTTAAAAATGCAAGGGCATCTTTTGCATTGTAAAAGTGGGCTAGGAGTGTGGTTCCGACAATTTTTGAAATGTGGTGCTGTATTACTTCTATGGCTTTGGGTTCATCATCAATGGCTATGGCTGCTATCATTCATTCAATGTTTTTGTCATACAAATACCTTCCCTTCGGAGCTATCAATTCTTCGGAAGGTCAGGAATTGTTATTTTTACTGAAAACTGATTGTCTTTTTTATTTATTTCAAAAGTATGTTTTTTAGGGTAAACTAGTTCCAAACGTTGTTTGGCATTTTTAATCCCAATCCCTAGTCCTTGTTCTTTGTGAAAGGGTTTAAACCCATCGTCATAGTTATTTATACATGAAAAATGGATATGCCCGTTCCGGCAAATAACTGACAGGGTAAGTGTTGAGACCTTAGAAGGGTCTATTCCATATTTAAAAGCATTTTCCACAAAAGGAATCAAAAGCCCAGGGCTAATTATTTGGTCATCAATATTGACGAATTCAGCATTTATCTGCGGCTCTACTGCACAACGCAACTTTTGGATAGCGATGTAATCTTGTACATACTTCACCTCGTTAGCAAGTGGTATGAATTCGATATTTATGTCTTTTTGCATATACCTAAGCAGGTTAGCTAGTTTGGCAATGCTTTCTCCTGTTTTTTCAGCCTTTTCCGTCAGTGCAGTGGCATATAAAGTGTTCAGGGCATTAAATAGGAAATGGGGGTTTACCTGTGATTTCAAAAGCTTGAGTTCGGATTCTTTTTTCCCTAATTTAATAGTTAAAAATGCCTCTTTTGCCCTCGACTTTATGCGGGCATTGCTATAAATAAACGATAGAGAAAATGTGATGAGCAAGGCGATAATGCTCGGGATGTCAAAAACAGTCTCTTTTAAAGCTGTAAAATGATCGTATCGATCTCCAGTTTCTGGATTAAAAATTGGCAACCCTATGTTTATCAACAAGCCTGCCTGCAAAATGAAATAGCCTATCACAAAAACCGATAACCATAGTAAGTAATCCTTTTTCTTTTTATCTCTTAATAAGATTGGGGCTGTTGCAAAGGTGTTTGTGTAGAACAAAAGTATTGATGGAAAAACTAAGCTCGAAGCTCGTTTCTCTATTTCTGGTACATTTATAATCAATACAAAAAGCATTGTTAGCCCCACTAGGTGGACAAACGCTTCCAAAAAGGGAGAAATCACTTTGAAACCATAAACAATCAAACTATAAACTAGAGACAAAGCGGCAATTATCAAAAGAAGAACTGATAAAGGAGCAACCATCCTCATCAGTGTAAATGCAGTGAACATTTGACCTGGGCTAATGCCAACTATATTTTCGTAGTAGGAATCGTCCCACCTTTTTATCACATTAAAAAAGAAGTGTATTTCAACCCATACAAAAGCTAACAAACAAATTAGGCCTAATAATAGGTATTTCTTGTTATTCTTCCCTTCTAATTTGGTTGGAATCAATACCAACGTATGGATATAGAAAAAAGCGATACCAGCCAAATACATGAAAGTAGTATTCCTCACCGTAAGTTCATGATAGGAATGAAAATTTGGTGTGACTAAAAGCAACACCCACCCAAACACTATAAAAAAAAGTAGGCTAGTAATGCTTTTTTTACTTGACCAACTAACAGTCGATAATTGAGTCATTTCTATAAACTTAGTTTGCCAAAAGTATATTTATCGCTGGATACAGTAAAGAAGTATCTTGTGGCCAAGGAGCTTGGTAATTTACAATTTGACCTTCTTTATCTACAAGTAAATGAAAGGGTAAAGGACCTTCTATTGTACTATCTCTCCTTATGCTTTTATTGAGTTCAGGGTTTGTCACTAAATGGTACCCTTGAATCTCATATTTTTTAATCGCAATTTTCCACTTTCTGAAATCATCTTCCCTGTTTGGAAAATCATTGTCCGGCATGGTAATGTAAACTATGGCAGCAGGTTGATTTTTATATTTTTGATAAACAGAGTCAAATGCCGCCAGCTGTTTTTCAAGAGGAACGGTTCTCACTACACGCCCTTGTGCTCTCAACAAAATGGACTCATCCGGATCTAATTCATATTTGCTATGGAAAGCTGCTAGTTCTTTAGAATTATATGGTTTAATCTCGTTATCAAAAGGTTCCCAAATCCGTATATACAGTACTTTTCCATCAAATTCTTTTCTGTTTACCAACTCTTCCATTGAGGCACATTCATACGAATCTTCCAATAAGATAATCGTTTCATTCCCTTGGTAAGACAGCTCGTATGGATAAGTGAGGAAATAGCCGATAAGGAAAAAGAATAAGGCAATGCCCAATATTTGAAAAATGCTTTTCATTATGTTCCTTTTTTGTAAGGTTTGGAAACTGTATGGTAGGATGTCCCTACCATACAGCCAAAGGGGGGATTTTACATCTCTGCTAATTTCAACAATTCCGTTTTTAAAGACTCGATATACGGTCCTTTTGCTTTTTGATCAACTATCTTCCCTTTTTTATCGATCATTACATATCTGGGGATGCCATATACATTTAATTTTTCAGACAGGATAATAGACTGGTCTCTTGTCAAGAGATAATTTCTGCCTTGCATGTTATATTTATCGACAATTTTTTGCCAATCTCCTTTTTCAGAACTTATACACAAATAGATAAACTCAATTTTATCTTTATCCAACTCCTCGTATAATTTGTTTGAATAAGGAAAGGCTCTTATGCAACTGCCACAGGTTGGTCCCCAAATATCTATGTAAAGTACCTTATCTGGAAAATCATTTTGGATTTCCTGAAAAATTTCACCTATAAACTCTAGGCTACTCAAGTCATCCAAATCATTCACTAAAGGGACATACGTTTTTTTGCTTTCAATCCTTTGAAGAATGAAGTTTTGGCAAGTAACATCACTTACAAAGGTTGAGTAAGTGCTAAAAGCGGAGTCAACGATAGTATAGTTAGACTCAATATATGCATTACAAAACTGCGTAATGGCAAAGTTTTTAACTTTGTTGTCTTTTATATGCTCATCAACAAATCTAAACGTTGATGTTAGCCCTTCGTAAGATTGTTCCCTGTACTTGGAAATAACTTCCGTGAATCCTTCAAATTGACTCAATTTGTATCCTAAATGATACTTTCCGATAAAGTCATCATAATATTGAGAACATTGCCAATCAAATTTACCTGTTTGCAGAAAGTCACTTTCAAAACTATAGTAATCTGCGGTCAAACTGTCTTTATGGTGCAAGCCATACTCTATGAGGTCTTCAGCTAGTCTGTATTTTACATAGTTCCTCATCCATGCAGTTACATTCTCTTTGGGGTTGGTAATTGTGATAATCGAATCGATTTTGGTTTCCATGATCCCAAAAAAATCTGAGGCAAATGACTTGAACTCGTTCGGAGGCAAATCACGTTTCTTGACAAAAAACTCTTTCGACTCAAGCAGTTCGCCAAATTCCTCAGAAAACAATTTCAAGCTTTGGTTGAAGTTTGCATTAGCTCCTGAAAAGGTAATAGTTTTTTCAAAATCAGAATCATCAGCAGTTACCATGAGTGTATCACCCGGCGCGGTAAATAGTGTTGCTATCTTACCATTATAGATTAGGTAGTTGTCGTGGGGACTCAAAATATTAAACTTAAATTCAAAATTCCCTAAACTATCTAATTTTGCTGCGTGCTGAACTCTTCCAGTGAGCTCAAGATTGGTTAATAGAATTGTTTTAATTTGAGCATTAGAAATTTGCCCTTTTACCACAACTAGCCCTTCGTCAAAAAGGTAGTTGCTTTGGCAGTGAGATTCATTTGCCCAACCAAAAAAAGTGAGTAGGCCTAGGGCAAAGGTGTTAAGTAGTTTCATGACTTTCATGTTTTGTTTGAGTTACATAAACAGCATAATGTGTTTTGTCATTTACTTTCAAACAAACCTACTTTTGGTCCAACTAATAAAAAAAACAATGTTACCGTTTTGGCTTTTAGTGTTACAGATATTCAGTTTTTTGAGATAATTGGAAATAGTACACAGAACGACGTGGGCGGTCTGAAACGACCACGACGTAAATCATCCATCATCAAAAAATCACCCCTCCTTCACCAGCAGCAGCGCATCCATCCTGATTTTAGCATGTTGGATGAGGGAGGAAAGTGTTGCCTTCTCTTCTACGGCAAGTTGGATTTCCTCTGCTCGGATATTTTTGTTTTTATCGTGGAGGGCAATCAGCCTACCAATTTCATGGTCTAGGCTAAGGTTCACTTGTTCCTGCCCTTTGGCTATTTCTTTTTCCCTCAGTTCTTCTGCCAATTGGCTTGCCGCTCTGAGCATATTCGGAAAGATGGTATCTACCAAGGTCTCATTTTCCAGCAAGTCGTCTATCTGTCCGGGTCTCAGTTGTTGTTCCAATAGTTCCACCGGATACTCTTCTGTAACATCCTCTCCGCTATGGTCTATCACTACCCTTAGTGGAGTAGCCGGAAGGAAACGATCCACATCTATATTTTGCCCGCCCGATGTTTCTAACACAAAAAGCGCCTCCAAAAGAATAGAAGAATTTCCCGTTCCTCGAAGCACGGCATAACTAGCCGCTCCAGTTCCCGTGCTCAGTACCATATCCAGCGCCCCGGTTACCATTGGGTGGTCCCAACTAATGAAACTCACATCTTCCCTCGCCAAGGCACGTTTTCGCTCAAAAGTAACCGAAATGCCTTTGTCTGGGATAGAAGGGAACGTGTCCCTATTTGTCCGTGCAGGATGCAGCAGAAATGTTCTGGCAGCGAGGTCTTCCATGTCAATACCAAACTGCTCAAAAACCTTTGTCATGTATTTTTCCAAGCCCATATCAAGGTCTGCTTCGCCAATCTGCTCCACCAATTTTGCCGCTACTTTTGGTCGGAAAGAATTCATTTCGAGTAAGCGATCTCTGCCGCTGGCAAGCATTTCCTTTAGCTTTTGTTGGAAAGCAGCGGTATCGGCAATCAATGCGTCAAGCTTGTTCTCGGCATCGGGCAAATCGTTGGACGATGTAATCTGGGTAAGCCGTTTGCGAAACAGTTGCGCTACTTGGTTTCCGCCCTCCAAGTTTTCCTCAAAGGCATTTAGCCCTTCGTGAAACCATCGCACCAGCACTTCCTGCGGGCTTCCTGCAAGGTAAGGAACATGAATCTGGATATCTTCCGATTGCCCAATCCTGTCCAATCGACCGATTCGCTGCTCTAAAAGCTCTGGGTTCACGGGCAAATCGAACAGCACGAGGTGATGGGCAAATTGGAAGTTCCGCCCTTCACTCCCTATTTCGGAACAAAGGAGAATTTGAGCACCCTCGGGCTCGGCAAACCATGCAGCGTTTCTATCGCGCTGCACAATGGTAAGATCTTCGTGGAAAACACCCACTTTCATGCTGCTTAGCTTCTTTAATGCCTGTTCCAATGCCAGCACTTTCTCTTTGCTTCTGCAAATAAGTACCGCTTTGGCAGGTTTCAGCTTCTTCATCAGCTTTGCCAGCCAGTTCACCCTAGGGTCTTCTTCAAACCAAAGCCGTTGCTTGGCTGAAGTAACTTCAGAAGCTCCACTGTCTTTAGCAAATTCCTTCGATAAACGCTGTACCCAAATCTCCTGCTCTTTGGTAGCTTTTATAGGGATCAGGTGTGCCTTTCGCTTTGGAAATCCGCTCATAGCCGATCGGGTATTTCTGAATACCACCCGCCCTGGACCGTGTTGGTCGAGCAAATCTTCTATGAGGTTATTGGTCAGCTCTTCTCCTCCTTTTGCAAGCGAGGCTATCCGTTCCTTGCCAAATATCGAGGTCAAGAGGTTGGTGTCGGAAGCCAGCAAAGCCTTTCCCGAAGAAAGTTTATCTACAATAGTGGCAATGGCAGTGTAGTCCTGCGATTCATTTTTGAATGCCTCGTAGTCTGCGTAGCGGTCGGGATCCAATAAGCGAAGTCGGGCAAAGTGGCTTTCCACGCCCAGTTGCTCTGGCGTTGCCGTTAGCAACAACAAGCCTTTTGATGCTTTGCTCAACAACTCGACAATGGCATATTCGGGGCTTACCTTGTCCACTGACCATTCCAAATGGTGCGCTTCGTCCACAACCAACATATCCCAACTAGCCGAAAGTGCTTGGCGGGCTCTTTTCTGCGAACTAGCCAAAAACGAAGTGCTGCACAAAATCAGCTGATCGTCCAAGAACGGGTTTCCCTCTGGCGCACTGCCATCGAGCGATGCACAGCGAGCCTCATCGTAAATATGGAACCAGAGGTTGAACCGGCGGAGCATTTCCACAAACCACTGGTGCACCAGCGAGTCGGGCACAAGGATCAAGACCCTTGAAATACGTCCGCTTAGCAGCAAGCGGTGCAAAATCAGGCAAGCTTCTATCGTTTTCCCCAAACCTACTTGGTCGGAAAGCAGCACACGGGGCGCATAACGCGAACTCACCTCATGGGCAATGTATAATTGATGCGGAATCAGGTCGATCCGCCCACCTACAAAACCATTGATGGGAGAGATTCTACGCTGATGGTCGTATTGAAGTGTTTTCCTGCGGAGGGCAAACAATTCGGGCGAATCCACATCCCCGTTGAGCAACCGTTCGTCCACCCCGTGTGTCACCTGCACATCGCCCAGTTCCGCTTCCGAAATGCTTCTCCCCTGCCCAAAATAACGGTGCAACTCCCCGCTCTCGTCCACCTGTTCCACCAGCATCGGGCGGTTTTCCGAATCCACAATGCTGTCCCCAGCCTTGAACACCACCCTACGAAGGGGAGCATTTTCCGCCATGTATTGTCGCATGTCACCTGAGTCGGCAAAAAACACCTTCACACGTCCATCGCCCGTTTCCAATACGATCCCTATGCCTAGCTCAGGCTCGCCCTCACTCGTCCACCGTTGCCCCGGAAAAAAAATATCCATTTATTCTTTCTTGTTTATTGAGGCTTCAAAGTTGGGGAGAAATTCTGGATGGAGGGAAGAAGTCGCAAGTTTTGTTTAGGATGTGCTAATTGTTTGATGTGCTGATTAGGAGATGATAAAATGATTTGGTTATGTGCGATATGCTCTCCGTAGAGTTTTTTCTCTACAGATTGAAAAAATAGTCAATCTCCTGATTGACACCATGAAAGTCAGTAGGGCTACATTTTAACGGAATTTCGCAAATCAGGAGATTTGCCATAAAAAACAACTTCTGAGAGGACGCTTTGCCAACTCTCAGAAGAACAGAGAGCTTCGTGATTACAAATCACGAAGAGCGGAATTTTGTCGGATGATGAGCTGTCTGAAAAAAGGAAAGGCTACAGTTTACTTTTTAGTTAACAAACAGATCGTATAATTCACTCTGAAAACATAAAAAACTCAGGAACTTTGATAGTTCCTAACAAAACTCTTATTATTTTTTTGTTTTTTGCAGATTGTTATATATTTTTGATGAACACCTCAATATATTTAGAAATGCAAAAACAAGTAGATGCAAAAAAAATAAATAATGATTTTAACAAAGAGGATGTCATAAAAAAAAAGAAGTTAAAGAAAAAAAATAGCATAATAAGAAATGGCCTATTTTTAATAATTTGGACTTATATAGCTTTAAGGGTTTTTATTGGAGATTTAGAGATGTTTTATATTCTAAACTATTCGAGAGAAAGTTTTATTCAGCATGCTATTTTGCGAAACTTATTTTTTACTACCATAGTATTTGTTTATTGGAACATTGTTGGCAATAAAAAATTCTGGAAGAATATTGGTCTCTTTTTCCTTTTTCCATTTTACCCTTTCTTATTAAACTCTTTAGTTTTTCTTTATTATGCTACTATTTATTATCCAATAGAAATACTTTTTAGATTAGGTTTTAATTCATTTATATATAGTTATTTAGACTTAATTATAGGTTCAATTATAAATTTCAAAAATAAAGTCATATCAGCAGTTATGTTTACTGCATCAGTTTATTTCATTTATATTGGTAATGAGTACATGTTAATAATTGCCATTGTTTTTCTTTTTTTATTATTGTTTGGTCATCTTAATAACAGGTTTAAAGAGGTATTTACACCCTTTAATATCCTTAGACTACCAATAGATTTAATGCCAAGTTCTGAAGATGAACTAGATGATATTGTCAATAATACCTTTGAAGAAAAAGCAAATAGAAAAGACAAAAAGCGACATACAGATGGTTTGAAGTTCAAACTTGAAGACCATATATTGATGCATGAATTTATCAATATTGTTAATGCAAAAATCAAAAGCATCTTACAACAAAGGACTTATGCTAAATCATTTCTTTGGAAAGCTCTTTTTAGTTTTTTCTATTCTATATTGATTGTTGCAATCATAAACTTTGCACTTTATAAATTTAGTACAGACAATTTTAAACTAGAAACTAATCCTACATTTTTTAATTTTTTTTATTATTCCGTATATAGTGTATTTCCAAATGGTACTGACATCATCGCCCAATCAATTTATGCCAAATCTCTTCAAATCATTGGAGTATTTGTCGGTGTTGTAATACAAATAATAATACTTGCCATATCTTTCACTATTAGTACTGAGAAATACAAAGAAAGCTACTCATTAATAAGTGCTTATTCTGAAAAGTATTCAAATAAGCATAAAGAAAAAATACTCAAAAAATACGGTTTAGATTCAATTTCCTCTGCGATTTTATCTTTAGAAACGGAAGGAAAAGATGTAAAAAATCAACTGAGGATCTTTAAAAAGTTATTTGGCATTAAATGATCCGTCTGGTCTGAGCTTGCGCGCGGATCTTAGCGGCATTGGTTTAAGTTAGCTTAATATGCCTACTACTTTTTCTCCAAAGTAATTCTATTCAAATGCTGTTTGTCTGCCATTTTTCTACTATTTGGTCTCTATCAAATATAACTAAAATCAGAAACACTCTTCAAAAGTTTAGGTGTAGTGTTGGGAAAACAGTATCTGATTGCCTGCATCCGTAGCAATGGCGAAATAGGAAATAGCCCTCCCTCACACCGAAGCTGCCTGCTCCCTAGTCAGCTTTTTCATTACCTGCTGGTTGACTAGTAGGGAAATAATCCCCCCCGAGTGCATAGGTATTGCCAAGGCAAGAAATTCGATCCGGCTGCCTATGCCAAAAGCGGCAACGGCAAAGTCCCCATAGCTGGCAAGCAACCCGGTGATGACCCTCTATCATAGGATTTTTAATCCGACTAATTGTTACCTCTACTATGTTCAAATTAAAAATTTTACGATCCGCTCTTCGCAATTTGTAATTGCGAAGAGCGGATCGTTACTTTTCACTGATATCATATGAACGCAGAAACCGAGTATCGGTGTTAATTTTCAGGATTCATCTCTCCCTATTTTTTTTAACCCTATACCCTCGTTATATTCGGTTGCAAATGCTACGATAGGGTTTTGAGATCGCTAACCCCGAAAAATAGCGTGACAGTCAAAAAGAAGACATATAAGGTATGCACCAAGGAGTTGGGTTACTAATCGGAAATAAAGAACGGGAACTGTTTTTTATACAAAAAAAGGATGCAGGATATCAGTTACCTAAATGGGTAGGTGCGTATGCATTTTGGGGTGGTAAAATCGAAGAGAATGATCCTTCCCCTTTTGATGCCTTATTGAGGGAATTGAGCGAGGAAATTGTTGTTGACTTGGACAAAAATAAAATACAGTTTGTCAACCAGTTTTTAGTGCAAAGTGACAAGGAATATTCCTTTCATTTATATGAATTATTGCTTACCGATGAAGAACTAACATCCCTAAGCACGGCTACCATTCTTGAAGGAGAGTGCGAGTTGGTCTCCAAAAAGAACTTACTTCAAAAACCTTGGATATGGGGACTCGAAAAGGTGATAGATGCATACTTCAGCACACATGTTTGACATGTTGCTCACCTGCAAGTATTATCACCACTATATTTAATTTCCTTTTCTCCTCATTTTTGCAAACCCATGGCAGTATTAATGTAAAACCTGTCAACTTTTCTTAGGACGCATCAACATTGCTAAAAATCAGTGGTGGATCAAGGCTTTTTGCCCTTACATCAAGACATATTGCTGGTACAATATGAAATATTTATCTTACAGAAAACTTATTGGCGGTACAATAGGACTTATCAATGGTGTTTTACAGGGGTTAAAACAGCTATGGTGTACCATCCCATTAAAAACAGGACTATAACTGGTGGTTTTTTCTATAATACTTCTCCTTACATCAAAATAGAATCCTGATCTGATTGGAAGGTATTTTATTGGATTCGTTAATGAAACAATAACATCCTTGCCATTGGTCATTAGTCTAATTTTTGAGAAATGCTGAATTTCAGCTATTTAATCTATTGACTTCAAAGCTAATTGCAAGATAGAATCCTTTCCGAGTTGTATAATTTCTTCTACTTCCTTATTCATTTTAATATCTTGAGAATAGCAAGTGGTGCAGCTTAATAGTAAATAAAACGGGACGAACTTATGGGTTGAGTTCTTCTTTTTGTGTTATGAAGAAAAAAGCACGGAATAAATGTATGGATAATTTTGTTTGGAGGAGTGAATTTGCCTTTATGCTTTAGTTTCCATCCGCTGAGGAGTGGCATATATTTCTATAACAACTCTGGGTGCAGGACTAAAAATACTTAGGGATTAGAGAACGGCAAATGAAACAATTGCATGGCTTGCCTTGTTGATCAAACAACACGAACCTCGATCTTCTGATGTACCTGTCAGATGGAGGATCCTACCACCACCTTCCTTATAGTGACCATCGCACCTTTTTTATATTTTGGGCATACGTGCTGCCTTGCGTTACATTTACAACTGAGCTATGACCGAACTTATAGAATCCTTTTTTACAGATGCGTTCTATTCCGTCTTTGGACAGATCATTTTGCTGATAGTACTGGTCTTGTTAATCAATAAAATCATCAAGTTTTTCTTGAATAGGTTTATTGATAAGATGGCGAATACCAGTAGCAAGACTAAGATGAAGTTTGTAGGGAATACGGTAGATTTCCTTACATTTTCTGTCTTGATCATTGGGGTGATTTATTCTATTCCCAGCTTGCGATCCTTGGCAGTAGGCTTATTTGCTGGAGCCAGTATCTTTGCTGCCTTTTTGGGCTTTGCTTCCCAAAAAGCTTTCTCCGATGTAATCAGCGGCGTGTTTATCATTATTTTTAAACCCTTTAGGGTAGATGACATCGTGAAGATTAACGGTGAGATAGGGGCAGTGGAAGACATCACCCTGCGCCATACGGTAATAAAAGGACTGGAAAACAAACGGCATATTTACCCGAACTCATGGATCACCTCCGAGCCCATTATCAACTGGACTATTGTAGACCCTCGGGTAAACAAGTTTATGTTTATTAGCATCAGTTACGATTCGGACATTGCCACGGCTGAGCGGATAATCATAGAAGAAGTAATGAAGCATCCGAGTTTGCTGGACTTCAGGAACAAGCAAGAGAAAGCCGAGGGAGTTCCTTTGGTGAAGGTGGAAGTCTTGAGCTTCGATAATTTTGTGATCAACTTTCGTGTACCCCTGTGGGCGAAAGATTTGCCAGATGGGATGGGGATGATGTTTGATGTGCAGCGCGCCATCCAAGAGCGGTTCAAAGAGGAAAGCAGCGTGGAACTCGCCAAGCCTTCACAAAAAGTCTACCTTACGGAAGATAAGTAAGTGGTTGATTGATACAGTTGGCTGAACAGACCCTTCACCCCAGAAACATCACTAAAAATCAGTGGTGAATCAAGGCTTTTTGCCAGTTACCAACGACATATTTCTCGGGATATAGGATTTATCGATGGGGAAATATGAAAAATCAGTGGTTCCCAAAGACTTATTTCCCGGGAGATATGACTTATCAATGGGGAAATAAGACTTATCAAAGGTAAACAAACACTTGTTTTCAATAATTAGCCTCTTTTTTAAGGTGATTTTCTTTATTTCTGAAGCGTATAGCCAATAATTTGCCAAGTTGGGTGTCTCTTTCTACCTTTTAGTAGATTTGCTTTCTCACAAATAATCTTTATACTTGTCACATCAAACAGAAATGCTTGAACAAAAACAAATACAACCTATTAGTTTATAAATCACTGGTAATCACACAGGTTTTGTTTTTTAGATAGCACTAGTGCTTAACAGATACTAAAAATGAATCAATTTTCCTTTATGTGCTGCCCATCATCTGCTGCTTGCAACATTACTTGTTGTATGCGCTGCTGTTGTGGTAGGTAAAAGGAAATTTAAGATAATAACTCGGCGCAATGCTGAAATCAAAGCCTTTTCTACCTCAGAAAAGGCTTTTTTGTTTTCTTTCTGTTCCACTCCAAACCCCTTTTTTCCATGTTCCATTATTGTTGTTGTAAGTAAACCTTTGCTCTAGAAGCAAACCTGTGAAGAACTAGGAGTTCTTCCAAAGCTAGAAGCTATGAATGTTGTTTGGTTTTTCGTAAATTGAAAAGCAACAACACATGCTTCTGAACCAATTCATTTCACAGCAACTCCTGCGAGAAATCTGCCAGGGGATGTTGGACGTATTCACCTAAAAATCTAAAACCTAATATGACCAATTCAACCGAGACCAAGAAAGAAGTTGTGATCTTGTTTGCCGGAGATTCTGGCGATGGGATTCAGCTCACCGGAGGGCAATTCAGCGAAACCACTGGGCTATATGGCAACGACATTAGCACCTTCCCAAGTTTCCCCGCCGAAATCCGAGCACCTCGGGGCACGCTAGCGGGCGTATCTGGCTTTCAGCTAAAGTTTGGAAGTGTGGAGATTTTCACCCCAGGCGATAAATATGACGTGTTGGTAGCGATGAACGCCGCTGCTCTCAAAGTCAATTTGGAAAACCTGAAAACAGGCGGGCTTATCATAGCCAACACCGACGGCTTCGACAAAAAGAACCTCACCTTGGCAAAGTATGTGGATGGGGAAAATCCCTTGGAAAACCATTCGCTCGATCAATACACGGTGCATAAAATAGACGTGACCAAGCTGACCCGCAATGCACTGAAAGGTTCGGGCTTGGGCATAAAAGAGACCGACCGAAGTAAAAATATGTTTGTGTTGGGCTACATCTATTGGATGTATAACAGAGCATTGGACAATACCATCGCTTTCATTAACGAGAAGTTCAAAAAGAATGAACAGCTGCGAGATGCGAATATAAAAGTACTGAAAACGGGCTATCATTTTGGAGATACGAGCGAGGCGTTTACCTCCCGCTTCCAAGTAGAGCCGGCTCCTATGCCCAAAGGGGTTTATCGGAACATAAAAGGAAATGAGGCGACTGCTATCGGGTTGATAGCTGGGGCAAAGAAAGCAGGGCTAAACCTGTTTTATGGAAGTTATCCCATCACCCCGGCTTCCGATGTGCTACATTTTCTTTCCAAGTACAAAAACTTCCATGTGAAGACCTTTCAAGCCGAAGACGAAATAGCAGCTATCTGCTCAGCCATTGGTGCATCGTACGGAGGCGCATTGGGCGTAACGGCTTCTTCTGGACCGGGAATAGCTCTCAAAGGGGAAGCCATTGGTCTGGCGACTATCTTGGAACTGCCTTTGGTGATCTGCAATGTGCAGCGAGGCGGCCCTTCTACGGGCTTGCCTACCAAAACTGAGCAGGCAGATTTGTTCCAAGCCGTTTACGGAAGAAATGGGGAAGCGCCTATTCCTGTATTGGCAGCCTCGTCTCCTTCCGATTGCTTCGAGGTAGCTTTTGAGGCTTGCCGAATTGCGGTAGAGCACATGACCCCCGTTTTCATCCTTACCGATGGGTACATTGCCAACGGGGCTGAGCCTTGGAGGTTCCCAACTTCTAAGGACTTGAAAGCCATTGATCCAAAAATGGTAACAGATAAGAGCAAAGATGCTGAGGGAAAATACTTGCCTTATAAGCGGGACGAAAAACTGGTGAGAGAATGGGCTATTCCGGGCATGAAAGGCTTTGAACACAGGATTGGGGGCTTGGAAAAAGAGCACGAAACGGGAAATGTTTCCTACGATCCTGCCAATCACGAGTTCATGATCAAACTTCGGGCAGAGAAGGTGAAAAAGATGGCGGAATATTTCCCCGAACAGCAAATAGCCATTGGCGAAAGCCAAGGAGATGTATTGGTGCTGGGCTGGGGTTCTACCTTCGGGGCTATCCAAACGGCAGTGCGGGAGTTGCGGATGGAAGGCTATTCCGTTTCCCATGCCCACTTGCGGCACGTGTTCCCTTTCCCCAAAAACTTAGGCAACATCTTGTCCCGCTTCAAAAAAGTGATTATCCCAGAAATGAACTTGGGGCAGCTCCGCCAGATGATCCGTGGGGAGTATTTAGTAGATGCGAAAGGGGTGCAAAAAGTAAAGGGCTTGCCTTTCACCGTAGATGAGATCAAAGATGCCGTGAAGGCGGAAAGCTCGCTGGAAGCAGAGGTGCATTAAAGCACGAGTCATTCCGTGCTTGACACAGAATCTCCCACCGAAAAGCAAGTAAAGCTACCTTTCTAGTTTTAGGCAGGAGGTCCCACATCTTCGCTACGCTTCGTGCGGGGTGACACTGGTATTTAACAAAATTTACTACAAAACATCAAAAAAAATGACACAAAATATAGATCATAAATTAACACCGAAAGACTTTGCCACCGACCAAGACATCCGTTGGTGCCCCGGTTGCGGCGATTATTCTATCTTGAAGCAAGTGCAGACCATTATGCCCGAAATTGGTGTGCCCAAAGAAGACATCGTGTTTATCTCGGGGATTGGCTGTTCTTCCCGCTTTCCCTATTACATGAACACCTACGGGGTGCATAGCATCCACGGGCGTGCGCCTGCCATTGCCAGTGGGCTAAAAGCCGTGAACCCTGACCTGAGCGTCTGGGTGATTACTGGCGACGGGGACTCGCTTTCCATTGGGGGAAACCACCTTATCCATATGCTGAGGAGGAACTTTGATATGAATGTCCTGCTCTTCAACAACGAGATTTATGGGCTTACCAAAGGGCAATACTCTCCAACGTCGCCCGAAGGGAGCATTTCAAAATCTACGCCAATGGGCTCGGTAGACCATCCGTTCAATCCTTTGGCACTTTGCATGGGAGCGGAGGGGACATTTTTGGCAAGAACGCTAGACAGAGACCCGAAACATATGCGGGCAGTGCTTTCCGAAGCCCATCTGCACAAGGGGACTTCTATGGTGGAGATTTACCAGAACTGTAATGTCTTCAACGATGGAGCATTTTTCCCTTTTACAGAGAAAGACTCGAAGCCAGATAATGTGATTTTCTTGGAACAAGGAGAGCCGCTGGTGTTTGGCAGTGAGCGTAACAGGGGGATCAAGCTCGATGGCTTCAAGCCCGTAGTGGTCAATTTGGACGAAGGAGTTTCCAAGGACGAACTTTGGGTGCATGACAAAACGGACAAGGTCAAAGCATCTATGCTCACCCAATTGCTAGACGACCCAAGAGAGGAGGGGGCATTGCCCAGGGCTTTTGGGGTGATCTATGCCGAAGAGCGCTTCAATTATGAAGATGTGTTCAATCACCAAATAGACAAGGCAGTGGAAACCAACGGTGAAGGCGACCTCGATGCCCTGCTGGCAGGGCCAAGCATTTGGGAGATTGCTTGATCTTAAATGGTAACCCGTTTGGATACCACAAACTTGAAAAGCCTGAAGGGCTGACATATTTATAGAAAAAAGTTAGTTGAGAAGCACAAACCCCGAAGGGGCGGTATTGTGATTATTAGCCTTAGAAGGTGTTTTTTACTTTTATATCACCCCTTCGGGGCTACGGCTAAAGGGATACATACATTTCTATAAATATCACATCCCTTCGGGATTAGTAAAAAAACTTGGTGGTAAGCCTGCGGGCGTCATTATAAATCATAGCCTCAAGAAGGTTTCAATAAGAGTGCTTTTTCGGAGGTGCTCTTTTTTTGGTTTCTACTGTAGCAAAGTACTATTGTGCATCTAAGAAATGTTTGTATATTTAGATATATCTCATTATTTGAGTTTCAAAGGGATTGTTGGGGGCGGCTATGATGAGAATCACGGGAATGGTATTGATATAAACGAGTTAGGGCTAATTTGAACAAAAAACTCTGTGAACAAAAAAAAGACAATAGATAGAATTGCTGAATTAATTGCAAGATTTAGGGCTGAAGTAGAAACTTTAAATAGCCAAAACTTATACGACATAAATATTCACGCAGAAAATGTAATTATTCCGATTTTAAATTACGTTTATGGGTTAAGCTTGAAAAACGCCAATCTTGAAGAAAAAAATTATTCAGCAATAGATTTAATTGATTACGAGAATCGGGTTGCTATACAAGTAACTTCGACAGTAGGTTCAGAAAAAATAAAGCACACTCTTGAACAATATAAGAAGCATAAAGAGCGAGATGAGTTTGATTCTTTACTAGTTTACATAAGAGCATGTTTAAATTTTGAAAAGAGCCGGGCAGGCTAAAACTTTGTAGTGACGAAACAACAAAGTTTATGGAAACAGGATATACCCGCTTGACCTCCCGGCAATGGCAATATATAAAAGAATATCTTCCCGTGGAAAGGAAACGCAAATATGACCTCAGGGACGTGGTGGACTCGATCTTGTACTGCATGCGCAGCGGACAGCAGTGGCGCAGCCTCTCGGGCGAGGGACGCCCTCCTTGGAATGTGGTATACTATTATTTCCGCAAGTGGCAGGGGGACAACACGCTTTTTCGGCTGAACGCGGCACTCAACCAACTAGAGCGCAAGAGGAAGGGCAAGAAGGCGACCCCGAGCATGCTTTCCATTGATAGCCAGTCGGTAAAGTGCGCGCCTTTTATCGGGCAGGACACGGGGCTGGACGGCAACAAGAAGGTGAACGGGAGAAAAAGGCACGTCATCACCGATACGCTCGGGCTGGTATGGGGAGTGGTCGCCACTGGCGCCAACGAGCATGACGGCACGATAGGGCAACGGGTGGTGGAGCCCCTCTTGGGCTACCTGCACAGGATGGAAAAGATCCTGGCAGACCAGGCCTATAAAAAGAAGTTCACCGGATGGGTAGAGGACAACATAAGGGGCGTAGAGGTCGAGATATCCTCTTGTCCCCCAACCCCCAGGGGCTTTGTGCCCATCAAGTGGAGATGGGTCACCGAGAGGACATTCGGCACGTTCAATTTCTTCCGGAGGCTGTCCAAAGACTATGAAAAAACTACCAAAAGCCAAGAAGCTTGGGTTTTATGGCAAAACTGCCAAATAATACTTAATAGGATCAAAAAAATGCCTATTTAAAATTTTTAAACATGATCTAATAACCAAAAAGCAAAAAACTTATAGCGATAAAAAATTTGACGAAATAATAAATGATGAATTTGAGTTTGATTCGTCAAAAAATATTTTAGATTTTGAAGACCTATTTACCGAAATAAATTCTTGGATTTCATTACCAAAAATTCAAGAAGTACTTGAGTTGTTCGAGCAAGAATTTACTGAACAAAAAATCGATTACAGAAAAAATATTCTTGAAAACAAGGATAAATTAACCACCGAAACCCTGTACCCCAATTTATTAGAAATTGAATTGCCAGAAAAAATTTATGTTGGTACAATAGGAGTTAATAGAGACGAAATAATTACAAAATCTTGGGAAACACAATACAAATTAAGAAAAAGTGCATCTGAAAGAAGTGTCTTAAATAGAGCTTTTGAACATTATGGAATTCCGTACTCAAGAGATTGGCATGTTTTTGAAAAAAAAATCATCTCATTTAAACCATTAGATAATAGTTCTGAACCACTAAGTAATTTGGTTGAGATTGGAAGCGTTGAAGAATTTGCAGTTGAAGAATTTGCTACAATCGGATATAAATATGAGCTAGCATTATCGAGATTAATTGATAATACAATTCAAGAGTTGACATCTAAAAAAGATATTCAATGGTTGCGAAAAGAGAGAATGTTTAGGTTTCGACCACCAAAATTAATTAGGTCTAGAAAAATTACTTGGAAAAATAAAAAAACAGCAACTAGGACAGTAGTTAAAGAAGTTTGGAATAAGGATAGAACACAAATTACTCACTTTCAACAATTATCATTTAGGATTCAATCATTTCTATCGGAATCTAGGTGGTTTTTAGCAATAACACCAACTTGGAGTTATACTTATAATGGTTATCAAACTCATAAGTTTGAAAGTGATTTGGTTACTCAAAAAAAGAAACTTGAATCGAATAATGCAGTTTATCAACACTTAATGTTTATTTCCTATTGTTTGAGCAATAAACTAAATGAGGAAGAAGAAAACTATAACCTTATAAATTTTAAAGAACCTTTTAGGCTTGCCTTGACATACAGAAGTGATTATGGAAATTAGTTTACTTGAAGAACCAATATTACAATTTCAAAATGGCGAGCACATTTGTCCTAGGACAGGTATATATAAATATGGCGTTGCAGATTTTGAGAATGTACGACCCGATAAGATAGTACTTGGCTTTGTTGGAAATAGTGACAGTATTGGAGGTTTAATTAGTTGGATAAAATCCTGCAAGAGTTATATCGAACCTAAAAAAAGTAAACAACCGAACTTGTTTATGAATTTTCCAGGATTTAATGACAAAGTTGCTTTTAAAAGCGAAATCTCATATGATGAAACTTATGTTAGAAAAATAAATAACTCAGTTTTTGAAAAAGTCAAAAAATCATCTGAGGACATAAATGATTTGATAATTAAAGGTGTTGAGTTATTTCTGACAGAAATAAAATTTCTAGCCAAGAATAAAAACCCTGATGTTATCCTTTGTGTTTTAGACGAGAAGTTTACCAATATGGTTTACGGAACAAAAAATGTGAAGGTTGACGAAGATAACCTTTCATTAGAATTGAATTTTAGACGTTTATTAAAAGCAAGAGCAATGGAATACAATATTCCAATTCAAATTGTTCGAGATAGAATAGTTAAACCATCTAAAGAAATGCAAGATGAGGCAACAATAGTTTGGAATTTCTTTACTGCATTATACTACAAAGCCTCAGGTACACCTTGGGCATTAAAAAAAAATGCAACTAATAATACCTGCTTTGCAGGTATTAGTTTTTACAAGAGCAGAGACAAATCGACTACACAAACGAGTGTAACCCAAATATTCAATGAGCAAGGAAATGGAGTAATTCTAAGAGGAACACCAGTAAAAGAAAGTAAAAAAGATAAACAACCGCATTTGTCGGAAAAACAGGCTTTCGATTTGCTATATAATTCCCTTAAAGAATATTATGAAGCTGTTAAAATCTATCCTCAAAGATTAGTTATACACAAAAGTTCAAATTATTCAGAAGAAGAAATTGAAGGCTTTGAGAAAGTAGCTGAAAAAATGAATATCAATTCATTGGATTTAGTAACGATTATGCCTACTAATTTTAGACTTTACAGGGAAGGTAATTATCCCCCACTAAGAGGAACTATGCTAAGCCTTGATAAACAAAGACATTTTCTTTACACGAGAGGTTTTGTCGATTATTATGGCACTTATCCAGGAAGGTATATTCCAAGCCCAATTGAAATACGACTTTTTTCATATGACGAATCACCTGAACAAATCTGTAATGAAATTCTAGCTTTGACAAAAATGAATTGGAATAATACGCAATTCGACAGAAAGTTTCCAATTACGATTGATTGTAGTAGAAACGTTGGAGAGATTCTTAAGTATTTGGCAGAAGACCAGAAGCCACAAATAAAGTACAGCTTTTATATGTGAAAGATATACATATAACAATATATATGAAAAATAGTGGTTTGAGTCTTTAAGCAGTAGATAAATAACAAAATAAAAGTCAGTTATAAACGGAAAAGTTAGTACGTAAAAACCTGCCCTACTGTCCATACACTAACCACTACCCCTCATTAGAAAATAATCCATGGAAGAAAGGCTAATGCATTAATTGTATGCGGCAAATATTGTCCCCAAGTTAGCGGATTAGTTCACATAACTTCTTTACAAGAGCTAGAGCTACTCTTTTTATATATTTGCAGATGCGATATTTCATACACTTAGGATTTGATGGCAGTAGCTACAGGGGTTAAAACAGATACGCCAAACACGGTTCAAGAAGTTGTAGAACAAACCCTTTCTCGGGTCTTCAAAAAAAGAGTGAGTGCTTACGGTTGCGGACGCACCGATGCTGGTGTTCACGCTAGCCAATATGTCATCCAAATCAATCTTGATGAAGCTCCAGCCTTCGATTTGAAATTTCGACTGAACAAAAATTTGCCCGATGGCATTGCTGTTTTTGAGATATTCGAAGTCGACGAAGATCACCATTGTCGGCACGATGCCGTGGCTCGCACCTACGACTACTTCATTCACTGGAACAAAGATCCCGCACTCATTCGCTACAGCTCCTTCTACGAAGATTTGACATTAGACTTCGACTTGATGAAAAAGGCTGCAGCTCTTATTCTCAAAACAAAGGACTTTAAACCGCTGTGCAAGCAACCAGATTCGTACAATAATACGCTGTGCAATGTGAGCAAATGTAAGTTGTTAGTCAATGAGGAACAGGGGCGATTGCGGTTCACCATCACCGGCAATCGATTTCTCCGAGGAATGGTCAGGGTTTGCGTGTTCTTTTTGTTGAAAGTAGGGAGTGGGGAAATATCTTTGAAGGAGTTTGGAGAAATTTTGAATCAGGAAAAAGAACTGAAAGGGCTCTTTATGAATTTACTTGAACGCTTATCTTTGTATTCAAAAAACGATGAATTTTCTATCTCAATTTAGTGACTTACTTCCTGTTCTACCACCTTTTGAGTTAGTTCTAGCAGAACGTGACGAGCCTAGCAACACCGTACATCTATATTTAGAGGTTCCACCTGAAGCTACCCCAAAAAAATGCTCTATTCATAGCTATTACGACCGTACCTGGGAACACTTAAAGCTTTTTCAATATCGCTGTTTTATCCATTGTAAGCTTCCTATATACAAAGATAGGGATACCGGTAAACTATCTAAGGCAGAGGTTTCCTTTTCTAGAGATTATTCGCGGTTCACACTTATGTTTGGGCAAGAAGTCATGCGTTTGATGCATATCCACCATTGTTTTACGGCAGTAGCCAGGACACTTGGCATTCGAGTCCAACGGGTTGAGCATATTTATCATCATTATACCCAACATCTTGAAGATGACTACTATAGTCAGCATACAGCCTCTAGGATTGCTTATGATGAAACCTCTACCCGTAAGGGACATGAATACATCACCAGCTTTTTTGATCTAGATACTTGGCAACTACCCGGTAGTTACGAAGGTAGATCTTCTGAATGTGTTGCCCGATTTAAGCAAGATCATCCCTATCCAGAAGCAGTAGAAGAAATTTCCATTGATATGTCCCCTGCCTTCATCAAGGGGGCCAAACAGTGTTTTCCACAGGCTAAGGTTACTTTTGACAAATGGCATGTGATCAAACTTCTCTACAAACATCTAGATCGACTTGGGGAAAAGGCTTATTGCTTTCAAGCTCAAATTGAACTATCAATGGAAAGGATAGGTGCTTTTTATCGGCAAGATCAATTTCAAGAGCTAAAAGCCCAACTGTGCTTCATTATGGACCTCGCCCAGGAAACCATGGAAACCAATCCGATCACTAAATCGATTAAAAGCCATTTTGATGGAATTGTTCAATACGCTCAATCTAAGATTAATAACGGTATCTTAGAGGGGCTCAATTCTAAAATTCAAATCATTAAACGGGTTGCTAGAGGGTTTCGGTCTAAAGACAACTTCATCAAGATGATTTACTTTGTATTTGCAAAATACCAGTTTCAAGTAAATTCATAAAGAACCACTGAAAGAGAAGATGCCTGCATTGCCAAATGGCCTTTTCCTGAGCAGGGTAGAGTATCCATTTGTGGAATTGAACGATTCGCATAATTTGATCAAGATGCTGAAAGTGTTCCTAACCGCTTAAAAAGTTGGGCTGGAGTAGTTGTAGCCTGCTACAAATTAACATATTGCCTAAAATTAAAAAATACCGCACCTACAGGGAGGTTTCATTCGTTTTTCCATCACAAAAAATACCACCTTTTTCATAAAAAAACACCCAAGGTTTCCTAGCGAAACCTTGGGTGTTTTTTTATATACAGCTTGTTTCTTCCTCACTATCATACCGTTCACTTTTATTTCGTACTTAAAAGTTGTTATTCAAGTATAAATCAATTTTCTTTGTATTCAAATATGAAAGATTGATTTATATATAAATATTTCACCATGATACAACTAAAAGGAATAACTTGGAATCACAGTAGGGGTTTTACGTCTATTGTAGCTTTGGCACAACGTTTTCATGAGCTTAATCCAGATGTGGAGATAGTGTGGGAAAAAAGGTCGCTTCAGGCATTTGCCGACGAACCTATCAATGAGTTGGCTAAGCGATACGATTTGTTGATTATCGACCATCCTTGGGCTGGTTTTGCTGCAAGAACTGGCGTAATTGTTCCTCTTGATAAACATTTACCAGCAGCCTATTTGGAAGACCTAGCAGAAAACAGTGTGGGAAAATCGTACGAGAGCTACGGATTTGAAGATCACCAATGGGCTTTGGCAATAGATGCGGCTACTCCCGTAGCAGCTAGTCGCCCCGATTTGTTAGAGAAGTTAGGGTTGAAATTGCCCCAAACTTGGGACGACCTTTTAGAGCTTGCAAAGAAAGGGTATGTAGCTATTCCGGGTATTCCTCAAGATACGCTCATGAGCTTTTACATGGTTTGCTCAACTTTGGGCGAAGATGTATGTACTACAAAAGACTATGTGGTTTCGGAAGAGATTGGTTTAAAAGCACTTGATATGCTTCAGGAGCTGGGGAAATATATAGCAGAGGAATCGTACCACTGGAACCCTATCAAGGTATATGAGGCAATGACCTTGTCAGACAAGTACTTGTATTCTCCATTTGCCTATGGATATACTAACTATTCCCGTGCAGGTTATGCGGATAAGTTCTTGAAATTCCACGATATGGTAAGCATAGACGGGCAAGGATTAATAAGTACGTTGGGCGGAACTGGGCTTGCTATTTCAGCCAACTGCCAGCATATGGATGTTGCAGCTAAATATGTAGAGTATGCGGGGCATCCTGATACTCAACGCACAATATTTTTTGATAATGGTGGTCAGCCGGGGCACAAAAAAGCTTGGTTAGATTCTCATACTAATTCCTTGACAAGTAACTTTTTTAAAGATACCTTGCCGGCCTTGGAGCGTTCGTTTTTGCGTCCAAGGTACCACGGCCATATGTTTTTCCAAGACAATGCCGGAGAGCCTATCCGACAGCTAATGATGAAAGGGGGCGATGCAAAGGCGGTTTTGGCTAAGCTTAATGATCTTTACCAGAAATCTTTGGAGAAATAATTTCCCCTTCAACCAAAATACATGTAAAATATGAAACCACTAGCAGGAATAACTGTCTTGGAATTCGCCCAGTTTATGGCAGGTCCTTCTGCTGGCTTAAAGCTAGCAGATTTGGGAGCAAGGGTGATAAAAATAGAGCGGCCGAATTCGGGGGAAGCAGGAAGACAAATTGCCATCAAAAACCTTTTTATAGGCAAGGATAGCTTGGTGTTCCACACCATCAACCGAAACAAAGAAAGCTATGCAGCCAACCTAAAAGATCCGGAAGACTTGGCAAAAGTAAAGCAGCTCATAGCCAAAGCGGATGTGATGACGCATAACTTTAGGCCCGGGGTGATGGAAAAAATTGGTTTGGATTACGATACGGTCCAAGCTCTCAACCCAAAAATAGTGTACGGCACGGTTACGGGCTACGGTACGAAAGGACCTTGGGCAAAAAAGCCTGGGCAAGACCTTTTGGTGCAGTCGCTTTCGGGGCTTAATTATTTGAGTGGAAATGCTGATAATGATCCTGTTCCCGCCGGACTTGCTACTTCCGATATGTTTACGGGAGCGCATTTGGTGCAGGGGATTTTGGCAGCGCTGATAGAGCGAGGCAGAACTGGAAAAGGATCGTTGGTGGAAGTAAGTTTGCTGGAGTCGACGCTCGATATCCAGTTTGAGCTACTTACAAGCTTTCTAAACAATGGGAACAAGCTTCCTAAAAGGGCGAAAAAAGGCAATGCCCATGTAGAGTTAGGCGCTCCTTATGGGGTTTACAAAACCAAAAACAGTCATATTTCCATTGCGATGGTTCCTTTGGAAAAACTAGCAGGGCTTATAGGTTTGGCGTTGCCAGAGGAGTTTAAAAATGAAGTGTCTCACTTTGAGAAACGTGATGAAATCATGGAGCTTTTGTCTTCTGTGTTTGTTCAAAAAGAAACAGAGGAATGGTTGGCTATTTTAGAACCGGCCGACATCTGGTGTGCTGCTATTTACGAGTACAAAGATATTTTGAACCACGAGGGCTTTAAGGTGCTAGAGATGGTGCAAGAAGTAGAAACGAGCGATGGCGAAGTGTTGAAAACGACTAGGTGTCCCATTAGGATTGATGGCGAGCGTTTGTATTCAAGAAAATCTGCCCCGAAAGTTGGGGAAGATACCGAAGCCATCAATAAAGAGTTTTTGTCGTAGAAATAAGGGGAAAAAATCATGTCAAAACCATTAGATAACATACTGATAGTTGACCTTAGCCAATTTCTTTCTGGTCCATCGGCTAGCCTTAGGCTTGCGGACTTGGGCGCAAGGGTCATCAAAATTGAAAAACCTGAGGTAGGGGATATTTGCAGGAGCTTATATGTTTCCAACCTCACTATCGATAGCGAATCGTCTATTTTCCATGCCATTAACCGGAACAAGGAAAGCTATGCCGCTGACCTCAAACAAGAGGAGGATAGGAAAAAAGTACTCAAGATCATAGAGAAAGCCGACGTGGTGATGCACAACTTTCGCCCTGGGGTTATTGAGAAGCTGGGCATGGATTACGATTCGGTGAAAGCTGTGAACCCAAGTGTGGTTTATGCTGATATAACGGGCTATGGCAAAGAAGGGCCTTGGAAAAACAAACCGGGCCAAGATTTGCTGGTGCAGTCGCTTTCAGGCCTTACGGGGCTGAGTGGGAATGCCGATGACGGACCTGTGCCTGTTGGCTTGGCCATTGTCGATTTGTTGGCCGGCGCTCATTTGGCGCAAGGAATTTTGGCTTGCCTAGTGCGCAAAGGAATAAACGGAGAAGGCGGTAGAGTAGAAGTGAGCATGTTGGAATCTATCATGGAATTCCAGTTTGAATCTGTCACTACTTTTTATAAGGACGGTGGCGAACCTACCCTTCGTACCAAAAGCAATAATGCACATGCCTATTTGGGTGCTCCTTATGGCGTGTACAAAACCCAAGATTCCTTCATGGCTTTGGCTATGGGGCAAATTCCGGTGTTGGGCAAGCTGCTTGGTTGCGATGCTTTGCTCCAGTACGAAGCTTTTGAAAGCTGGTTTACCCAACGAGATGAGATCAAAAATACCATTGCCGCTCATTTGCTCACGGGAACTACAGAAAAGTGGTTGAGCATTTTGGAGCCGGCTGATATTTGGTGCGCTAAAGTACTGAACTGGAAAGAGCTGATGGACGAAGAAGCATTTAAAGTGCTGGAAATGGTACAGGATATTAATTTAAAAAGCGGGACTACGTTCAAAACTACCCGTTGCCCTATTCGCATCAACGATGGGCTTTTCTTCTCTTCCAAAGGGTCTCCAAAGTTAGGTGAAGACAATGATGCTTTGGCTGCTGAATTTGGCTTGTAATCAGTAATCAATAGGCATAAAAAAAACGGGGTCGTTCCATCTTGGTGCGATCCCGTTTTATATTTTGAGAGAAGTTAGAGTCTGGAGGTTAGAAGTTAGAAAAAATCACCTTTTGAAGTTTTAATTCTTTCTAACCTCTATTTTCTAGTCTCTAACCTCAATTTATTAATACCTTTTCTTTTTCTTCAATTCGTAATTTGAGCTTTTGGATGCTTTTTGTATCTGTTTTTTCTGCTCGGCAGTATATCTCTTAATCTCATCCAGTTCGTCCAGGTATTTATTGCTCATGTTCATTTGGTCCTCCACTTCTTTATTGACCTTGATGCCTTTGGTAGATTCTTCAAAAAACAGCTTATTGCCTTCGAGTAGTTTTTTTGCCTTCTCATAATCGTTTCTGTCCACGGCTTTTACAGCTGCTTCAAATACATCATTAGAAAGGAAAAGAATCTTGTTGTTCGCTACTTTGGAGTTTAAAGATTCGTTATAAACCGTTGTGTTGTCAGTTGTGCCAAGTGTCAATTTTTTCTCTATCGTCTTTCGGTTATAACTGTTCAGTACATCGTCAAAAGTCAGTTTGGCTACTATTTCTAATTCATCTCCTTTCTCAATAGCCTTGTCTAAGCTCAGTTCCACTAATACCGCTTTCTTTTCCTCAGAAAACACATCGTTGAAATCTACTCTATAGGTAGCTCCGTCCTCTTTATAGTCAAAGCCCAAAAGCTTACTCATTTTTACAGGTGCACCTTCAAATGATAGCTCAAGAACTGAGTTTTGAGCTATTACCGATAACAGGCCATTTAATTCGGAATTGAATATTTCTGGGATTTTGTCCGGTTCTTCTATAAAATAGTAGTTCCCCTTGCCGTACTCTGCGAGGTTGGTCATTAAATCTTCGTTGTAGTCTAGGCCTACGCCAAAAGTAGAGAGAGCGATATGGTCGTTTTGGTATTTGTTGGCAACAATTTTTTGTAATTCTTCCATAAGGATGATACCGTGGTTGGCTAATCCATCGGAAAGTAGCAAAACTCTATTGACGCTGTGCTCGTCATAGTGTGTTTTTGCCTGTGCAAACCCTTCTAGCATTCGCTGAGGTTGGTAGAAGAGCCTGGCGTTAGCTTTTTCACTTTAGATTTCAGGATTTCCTTGTTCTCAATTTTGCCAGCTTTTTTGAGCACATCTACATCGGTGTCGTAGGTGACTATCGATAGGATATCATTTTCCTCCAAGTTGTCAATGATGATCTGACACGCTTGCTTTACATATTCCAACTTGTTTTCTGAACCCATAGAGCCACTTTTGTCTATTACGACGGCGAGGTTTAGCGGAGGTCTTTCTTTTTGGAGGTTGTCTTTAGCTCCTTCTAGCTCAATGTAGGCATACACTTTTTGGTTAGGAATTCCTTCAAGTAGGTGAGCGTATTCGGTATTGGCGGTTAATTTAACAGACTCTTGTGCCGAAGTGGTAATTGCGGCAAGGAACAAAAATAGAAGTGACAACAGATTTTTCATGGTCAGATAGGGTTTGTTGGAAATAGAATGAGTGGTCGGGTAGATGCAGGCGTGGAATTATTTTAAACGCAAACACCGTTCTTTTGTCGCTTTTTCAACAAAAAATAAGACTTTGGTTAGGTGCTGCTAATTCTCAAGCGTTCGGTTGTTAGTACCTAAGTTGTGGTTTAGGTAAACAAACTCTTTTAGTTACCTGTTCCGGTCCGGATAACTATCCTCTTACAAGCTGTCCTTAATAGTAGGCTTCATCACCCCAATAGCTTCGTTGATTTTATGAGCTGCATTTTTTACTTCTTTTACCAAAAAGTCGAGGGATTTTTCCTTGTCGGTGATATTTGAAAGTGAAGAAATAGCCAAAGCGGCATAAATCCCATGGTTGGCAGATCCGACCGGAGTGGCTATGTCGATCACTCCATGCGTTATTTCACTGTCCCTCATGTCGTAGCCTTTGGCTTTTACCTCCTCTAGTTGGTTCAAAAATGCTTTGCGCTGTTTTTGCGAAAGCGATACGAAGTCTTTAGTTCCTTCTAGCAGGTTTCCCCGTTGGGGGTCGGGCATAAATGCCAAAAGCACCCTGCCCGAAGTTGTTTTGTGCAAGGGGAATAAACTTCCTTCTTCTATGGAAAGCGAAACAGGTCCTGGGCTACGCGTCTGGGAAATGACCATCAATTTTTTATCGTACAAAATACCAATATGGCAAGACTGCTTGGTGGTGTTGGACAGCAATTCCATGATAGGTTTAGAGGCTTTTAAAAATTCATCTACTGGTGAATGTCTGTGGGAAAGTTGGTAGAGTTTTAAGGATAAAGAGAATTTCCCCGTAGCAGAATCCTTGTTCAAATACCCGCGCTCTTCTAGGCAAACTAGCATGCGGTAAATCTCATTGGGAGTTTTGTTGATCCCCTGCGATATTTCTATTTGAGACTGGGGCACAGCTATTTCCGATAAATATTCGAGAATATCTAGTCCTTTATCGAGTGCTGGGGTCATGTATTTTGCCATGTTCTTTCTTATTGGTTGTTATAAGTTATTTATCCTAAGGTTACCTCTTATGTGGGATTAAAATTGCTATGAGCGAATAAAAGTAAGGATTTATACGCAAACAAAAGTATTCAAAATTAAAAGAGCGTTGCATAGATGCTTTGCAGATAAAATTTGATATTCAAATATAAAAAATCAATTTATGGCTTTATATTTTAAATATGAAATAATATATTTACATATGAATAATAAAAAACGAAAATTGTAAATATGAAACATCATAGAATCTTTATTTTTTGTGGGCGATTTTGCCTGCTATTTTTATTGCTAAGCTCGGCAGTTTTGCCAACCCATGGGCAGGGCAAAGTTGTATTTGACCTTGGTGGAAACAACTGGCAAATGGAGGGTATCCGCCCTGGGGAAGGAGTGAAGCTCGGCTTCCACGATTTGCCTTACGATATTACAGGCGATGCGTTTAACTGGATTTATGCCAAAGTTCCGGGTGATGTATATACGGACCTTTGGAGGTCGGGCAGGATAGATGATCCGCATTTTGGGCGCAATAGCCTAAAAGCCAAATGGGTAACGGAGTTGGAGTGGTGGTATAAGCGCCAGTTCGATGTGCCCAAAGAAATGGAGGGCAAGAAAATTCAGTTGGTGCTGGAAGGTGTCGATTATGCTTGCGACGTGTTTTTTAATGGAGAGTTGCTTGGAACGCAAGAGGGAATGTTTTCTGTCAATAAGTACGACATTACCGACTTGGTGAGGTTTACCAGCCTGCGTTTTGGAACGAATGTATTGATGATCCGCCTGCACCCTGCGCCTCGTCGTTATAGCCAAGTTGCGGGAAGGAAGCCGGCATGGCACGGTGACTACTGGGTAAGTTTGCCGCCTACCGGAATCTGGAAGCCAGTGTACATTGAAGCAATGGGCGAAGTGACCATAGAAGATACCTATGTAAAGTCGGATATTAAGAAAGGTTCGGCAACGCTCGATGTTCAGGTAGAATTGAAAAATAGCGAAGCTAAAGCGCGCAATGTAGAGGTGAAGTTGGCGGTGAAGGGCAAAAACTTTGCATCGAAAACTTATACAGCTTCTGTGAAAAAAGAAATTGGAGGAGGAGAAACTACGGTCAATATTCCTGTTGAAATAAAGGATGCAAAGCTCTGGTGGCCTTGGGATTTGGGAGAGCAAAACCTTTACACCGTTACGGCTGAGGTTGTGGATACAAAAGATGGTTTCCAAGACAGCACCCAAACTACTTTTGGCATTAGAGAAGTAAAAATGGCGATGAACCCGGGCTTTACCAAAGACCAAGTTGAAAATCCTTGGACGGTGATGATCAACGGAAAAAGGCACTTTATGCGCTCGGCAACTTGGGGTGGCCCTCCAGATATTTTTATGGGCAGGGCACACAAATCGAAATACAAAGAATTGATCCGTTTGGCAAAAGAAGCTAATATAAACAACCTTCGTATTTTTGGATGGCACCCAGAAGAAATTCCTTATTTCTATGAGCTGTGCAACGAAGCGGGGATCACCGTGTGGCAAGATGTGTTGCCGTTGGCTAGTTTGTCATTGCCTGAGGATGAAGCCTTCAAAAAAGCAGTTTTCAAAGAAGCGATTAGCTCGGTAAAACAGCAGCGTAACAACCCTTCTATTGTTTTGTTGGAAGGTTCGGAAGAGTTGTTTATGACCGCGGCGAACCGCCCTTATAACCTGAAATTCGTACAGGAACTTGGCGAGGCTATTCGTCCTTATCACGAACTTCATTATTTGCCATCTTCTCCGCTTAGCGATGAAGTAGGGCAGAGCTTGGGCTTCAAACCAAATGAAAGTTACCACGCCAACGATTTGTTTTACGGCGAGGGCCAGATGGTGATGGAAGATTATTTCCCAAGCCTCGACTATGCCGTTATTCCCGAACTAGCTATTTCTTCTTGCCCTAATATAGAAAGCATCAAAAAGTTCATTCCCGAAGATGAGCTATGGCCTCCTGGTCCAAGTTGGGGACATCACTGGACAGATTTTGATGTGTTCCGCACGCTGAACTACGAAGTGCTTGGCACGCAGGCAACGGGATCGATAGAAGAATTTGTAGATGCTACCCAAGTGGCGCAAGGTACTATTTTCCAATATGCCCTTGAGCATTTCAGGCAGCGCAAACCCAAAACCAGTGCGATCACTATTTGCCATTACATGACCTTCGCACCTGATATGAAATGGGGAATAGTTGATTATTATCAGGAAACTAAAAAGTCTTTCTACTACGTGCAGCGTGCTTTCCAGCCATTGTTGGTGAGCTTGGCGTACAACAAACGTCGCTGGATGCCAGGTGAAGAATTTGAGGCAAAACTATGGGTGGTCAACGATTATTTTGAAGACTACAAAAACTGCAAAGTAGAGATCAAATTCTTCGATAAAGACAAGAAAGAGATCAAAACAGAAACGGTTGATATCAAGCAGATAAAAGGCGATAGCTCAGAAGAGTTCGGTACGGTTTCTTGCAAAACTCCCGGTGCTCTTGGCGATAAGTTCTATGTGGAATTGGCTTTGGTAGATGGAAGCGGAAAAGAACTTTCGGCAAACGAATATATGCTGATGGTGGCTGATCAGGAAAAAGAACTGGCTGAAATAAAGGCGATAGGAGAAGAAGCGATGAAAGCGAAGCAAAAGTATGGTTGGGCAAATTATTATCGCTATTTTAAAGGATTGGGCGGTGAAGACGGTGTAGAAGAAGCGGATGAGAAAATGCCAATAGCCAACGGTTTTGAAGAAAAAGAATAAACATCTTTCCCAAGCTCGGGCAAAAACCCGAGCTTGGGAAACTCAATAAATAAACCAATGAACAACGAACAAGTAATAACGCTTTCTAAGGAGAATAGGGTAGGTTATGTAACCATCAACCGACCCAAAGCCAATTGCTACGAAATCAACTTCATGAAGCAGCTTATCGACTGCGTGGCTCAGGCAAATGCCGATGCCGAAGTGAAGGTGATTGTGGTGGACAGTGCCCTTGACCGATTCTTTTCAGCAGGTGCAGACATCAAGGTGTTCGAAGCAAATACTGAAGAGGAGAACAAGGAAATGGTAGAGCATGCCCGCCTAGCGGCAAACAGCTTGGCGGAAAGTAAAAAGCTAACTATTGCAGCTATAAATGGTCATGCGCTGGGCGGAGGCTTAGAGCTGGCTATGGCTTGCGACATTCGCCTAGCGGCGGAAGGAAGCTATTTCTTAGGCTTACCAGAGATTAAGCTTGGACTTATTCCGGGCAATGGCGGCACGCAGCGATTGATTCGCCTTATTGATAAGAGCAAGGCTTTGGAGTTGCTGGTAACAGGCGATAATATCTCTCCAGGCCAGGCTTACGACTACGGCTTGATCAACCATCTTTACGGAAAAGAAGAGTTTAAGGAAAAGGTAAAAGCCTATGCCGAAAAACTTGCAGAAGGACCTGTGGAAGCTATGGCTGCCATAAAAGTGTGTGTGAACAGAGGGTTGGAAAAAAACTTGGAAGATGGGCTAAAACTGGAAGAGGAAATGGTTGCTCCGCTATACAGTACCGACGACGCTTTGGAAGGGAACAAGGCTTTTGTGGAAAAAAGGAAGCCAGTTTTTAAATAAGAAAACATCACAAAAAAACATCCTTATCTATGGACTCAATAAAACATTATAATTGCTACATAAACGGTGAGTGGATTGAGAAAAGCTCAGGGACACTCATAGAGGTGGAAAACCCTGCAAACGGGGAAGTCATTGCGACTTTGTACGAAAGTACTCCTGAAGAAGTCCAACTCGCTTTGGAGACTTCCGAAAAAGCCCAATTGAAATGGCAAGAGACTACTGCCCAGGAACGGGCGAATTACCTCCTTGCCATCTGCGATAAACTGAAAGAAGAGCGCGAGCATTTTGCCAAACTCCTAGTAATGGAACAGGGGAAAACCCTCGCCGAAGCTTTTGGAGAAGTAGATGATACTGTTAGGTATTTGAGTTACTCGGCTGAGGCAGCTCGCCGCATTAGTGGAAATATTTTCTATTCGGATAAGCCTGATGAGCAGCTCAGTATTCACAAAGTTCCTTATGGCGTAACGGTTGGTCTCATGGCTTTCAATTATCCTTTGGCGCTCATTGGACGTAAAGTTGGTCCGGCGTTGGTTACTGGAAATACGATGGTGATCAAGCCTTCGGAGCTTACGCCTTTCACCGCCTCGGAGTTTTGTAGGTTGGTAGATGAAGTAGGCTTGCCCAAAGGGGTAATCAACATGGTAGTAGGTTACGGTGCCTCCGTAGGTGCTCAGTTGGTCGAAAGTCCTATCACAAAGTTGGTTTCGATGACGGGTAGCACTAGGGCAGGGCAGGCTATTTACAAAACTGCGTCTCAAAATGTTGCGGGCTTGGTGTTGGAACTTGGCGGAAAAGCGCCTTTCATTGTGATGGAAGATGCGGAAATTGACGTGGCGGTAGAGGCGGCGGCTATCTCTCGCTATGCCAACTGCGGGCAAGTGTGTATTTGCAACGAAATGGTATTTGTGCACGAGAAAGTAGCTGATGAGTTCACTGAGAAGCTGATTGAGCGTGTGAAAAAAATTAAAGTAGGCGACCCAATGACCAACGTGGATATGGGCCCTAACGTGAGCAAGGTCGGGCTTGAGCGGATAGACCAGATTGTGAAGAAGAACGTGACCCAAGGAGCGGAGCTGATCATGGGTGGTGGAAGACCAGAAGGGAAGATGTTTGAAAAAGGAAACTGGTATGCGCCTACTGTTTTGACTGGAGTGAAAAATGACCATGAAACCGTTCAGAACGAAATATTCGGACCTATTCTGCCTATCCTCAAAGTATCGGATTACGAAGAAGCATTGGGAATGCTGAACAGTAGGGAAGAAGGACTTTCTGCCTATTTGTACACGCAAAACCACAAGCGCATCATGCGTTCTATCCAAGAAATGCAGGTGGGGACGATCTTCATCAACAAGCAAATAGTTGGGTACATCCAAGGCTACCACTCTGGGCACAAAACCAGTGGGCTAGGAGGGGAAGATGGTATTTACGGCATCGAGAACTACTTGCAGAAGAGAACTATTTACATGAACTACAAATAGTAGTAGTTGCTCAACAATCTTCATTATCTAAGAATATACGGTTCTTTTTGAGGTCTTGAATACATGCGATTAGAGGCTAGAGGTTGGAAGTTAGAAAAGGAAAAACTTCTGACTTCCGACCTTGCCAGACTTCATTGCGTTTGCTTTTCTAGCCTCTAGCATCCAACCTCTAACCTCTTTAAAAAAGAGGACTTTATTAGGCAAGTACTTCAAGTGTTTCATTAGAGAACCAGTAAAATATAAATTATATGGGAATAGGTATCTTTTGGGTTTTATTCGCCGCGGTATTACTGGGTTTTTATGCATTGCCTAGTAAGTACACGAAGAATTATGAGATAGAAAATGTATGGGGGACTTTCTGGTTTTTAGCCATGTTTGTTGTTCCCATAGCATCAACTGCTCTGTTGGTAAACGGTGCGGCTGATACATTCAAACAAGTGCCAGTGGATATACTTTTGCTGGTGATAGGGCTGGGGGGGGTATGGGGAGTTGGTAATCTTTTGTGGGGAATCAGCATTGCTAAAATTGGGATGGCTTTGGGCTTTTCTTTGCTCATTGGAGTGGCCACGCTTTCTGGAACTTTGTTACCATTTTTTATGGGTGGAGGAGTTGAAAAGCTTTCTACACCGGGCGGAATGGTAATTCTTGCGGGAGTGTTTGTGATCATGCTCGGGATTATGGCCAATGGAAAAGCAGGCCTACTTCGAGAAAAGGCTGAAAATGAAGGAAAACAA
This sequence comes from Flammeovirgaceae bacterium SG7u.111, assembly GCA_034044135.1. Taxonomy (NCBI): domain Bacteria; kingdom Pseudomonadati; phylum Bacteroidota; class Cytophagia; order Cytophagales; family Flammeovirgaceae; species Flammeovirgaceae bacterium SG7u.111. The sequence goes on from CP139021.1 coordinate 2,692,438, forward strand.
GATGCATCATCGAGCGCAAATATGCGCATTGGAATCATTCTGTGTGTGATCGGTGGTATTAGTGCAGCAGGGTTTAATCTAGCCTATTTCATTGCAGATTCCATGGGGAACATTGGGGCGATATCTCAAGAGCAATTTGGAAATCCGCCTTGGGTTGCCCGCCTTGCGGTGATGCTTCCGGCATTTGTGGGAAGTGGAATTACTACGGTTGGCTATTTTGCCACTGACCTTTCCAAGAAAAAAAGCTGGGGGAATTTTACCCAAAAAGAAAGTGGGAGAAATATTTTCCTTTTGCTCATCATGTCAATTGTCTACTGTGGCTCTCTGATTATTTATGGGCTGGGGGCATACGAGTTGGGCGAGTTAGGCACTTCTGTTGGCTTTGCCATTTTCCAAACGGGCTGCATCATTGTAGCGAATTTGCTGGGCGTGTTCACGGGTGAGTGGAAACAAGCTGGAAAGACAAGTCAGGCATGGTTGGTCGGTGGGCTGGCCGTCATGGTCATAGGAATCATCATTGTAGCCTATGGCAATTCTATAAGTTAATTGATAATGTTTTCTGGAAGGTAGGTCAGGGAATTATTTATCGTGTTAAAAGAAGCTTATTCCAAAGTCTTTCAAATAATAAAAAAGATAGTTGTCGGTTTTTGTTGAACTATGTTTATTTTTGCCTATCAAGTAGAAACAAAATATAGAAAACATATAATCTAAAATCATGGAACTAGCCGCACAAGTATTTTTTGTTGTTCTTTTGGTAGCAGCATTCATTATTGGAGGTAAACTAGCAGGAGAAGAGAAAAAACGCATCGACTCGAAGTAGTTTTGTCTTCCAAGCAAGGGGATTTAACAGCCATAGCCTTTAAAAGCTATGGCTGTTTTTTTATTTAATTTCTGAATAGCTTAATTTACATAATAATAAGCTATACTTTGCTACACCAAGGAATAGAAGATACTTACTCGAACTTACAAGCATGTCGAAATATCTAACTCAACTGCTGAAATACCAGTTTGTACTGGTTTTTATATACCTGTTCATTATAGGTGCTGCAACTACAGCAGGTGCCCAATTTATTATCGAAGTAGATGATATAAGCTATTCGGTAAGCACACCTCGGAAGGCAGTTATTTCTCACCTTGGGTATTTGGAAAAGTCCAATTTCTATCCCCCTATTGCATCTCAAACCCTTTATGCTCCAGAAATGTCGTTGGGCAAGAAAATAAACCTCATCATAAAACTAAAGCAGATTTTCCAAGAAATAGGGTATTTGCAGGTGTATGATATTCCTGATAGAAGGAATTACAACGATGCGGATAGGAAACGTAAATATGTATTGTTTGAAGCCTATCCCTCTATTTATTTGGAAAAAGTAGACGGGGATTGGCTCTATTCCCAAGAAACGGTACTGGCAATCCAGCAAATCCATGATAAGTTATTTGCAACATCACCGCCAAAGGTTGTGAAAAAGGCTTCGGAGGCTTCGGCTGAAGTTACTCAAAAAGGGAAGTCGGAAAAAAACACAGTGGTGGTTGATGAGGGAGATCCCCTAGATTTGGAATCGGAAGAGGTGGTGAAAGAGCTTAAAAAGCTGGAAAAAAAGTACGAAGATGAGCTGAGCGAGGCTGATGTATCGTTGGATTACAAATTTAGCACGGCTACTCCTTTCAATACCATCATGTCCTTGGACTATTTCTTATCGGAAACGAGTTTTAGGCCTACTTTAGCAGGAAAAACGCTTGCCGGTAATCTTCCAGAAGAGCAAAAAATTATTTTGAGTATAAAACTCAAGCAAATTTTGGAAGGCAGGGGGGTGGTACTGAGGTACGATAAAATTCCCAAAGATGCTAATTTTCAAGACACACTTTCTAGTAATGCATCTGGGCAAAAAAAGTATGTGATATCCAATATTTTACCTGAAGTTTACCTTGAAAAAGTTGGGGATGAATGGTTGTTCTCCAACCACACCGTAAAGTTGATTCCTAGAATGCACAGTTCGGTGTATTTGCTTGGTACCGACTTGCTAGAAACATTTGTTTCATTCATCCAAAAATATTTAGGAACCAATATTTATACTTCATTCAGCAAAACATTTTGGAAAGATGTTGGCTTCGGGCTGTTTATCTTTAGTGGGTTGCTCGTTTTTTGGGTGTTAAAATTGATTTTCTTCCTTCTTAACAAAGTAGTGTTTAAGGATAAAGATAAACGAGCCCAGTTTTCTAAGTTTACACTTTCACTTTGCTATACGCTGAGCATCATGCTCTTTGTGTACTTAATTCCTTCCATTGGCTTGCATGCGGAAACACTGGTAACCTCAGTGCTAATTGCAAAATTGATGTCCCTGCTTTTTTCTACAAACACCCTATTTAGGTTGGTGGATTTTGTAGTGTTTTTTATTCTTCAAAAAGCACATGATTCGCCCAGTAAATTGGCAGCGGACTCCAAAGGACTTACGCCTTTCATAGGTATTTTTCTCAAAATTATAATTTTCTTTGGAGCGGTTATTTTACTGTTCAGGATCTTGAATGTGGATACCACGAAAATGCTTACTGGACTTTCCATAGGTGGTTTGGCAGTAGCTTTAGCAGCGCAAGAATCCATCAAGAACTTTATCGGCTCTATCATGATCTTTTTAGATCGTCCTTTCAAAGTGGGGGATTTTGTCCGCTTTGGCACCAACTTAGGAACTATTGAAAACATTGGGCTGCGTTCCACCCGCATCCGTACTCCAGAGCACTCGCTTATTTCCGTTCCCAATGGAAACCTGATCAATATGGACCTGAACAACTTGGGAATGAGGCAATACCGTAGGTACAAGACCCTGATCAGGTTGGGCTATGACACGCCGCTCAAAAAGGTGAACAAGTATGTAGAGTCGCTCAGGAAAATGGTGGAAGAGCATCCGAAAACGCGAAAAGATGTGTACCACATTTATATGCATGAACTAGGAAAGTACTCGCTCGATGTGCTTTTTTATATCTATTTTGAAGTGCCAGAATATGGCGACGAGCTTGCGTGTAGGCAGGAAATGATCCAAAAAATCATCCGCCTTGCCGAGAAACAAGATATCAAGTTTGCCATCCCCCAAGTGGCATCGAGCCTGGATGATGGGCAAGCTTAGATTTCCAGCAGCAGCCCAAAGTCGGACGGTTCGTTGGTAAAGGGTTTTTTGGGATTCAGTACATCCCTCACAAACAAGCCAAGAAACTTCTCCACATAGGCACAAAAATCATCTATTTCCGTAGGCTCATCCGCTAGTTTGTAAACTTGAAAACCTGAGGAAAGCTTGCGGAAAAAGTAGAACCCGGAAAGGACTTCCATACCGCTGCCCACTGGGGGTAGGTGAGGGGTTTCCCCTTTTTGCTGCGCCTTTATCAGCAAGTATTTGTAGAGCAACAGCTGCACTATTTTCTCCTTGCTATGGTCGAGCAGAAGGTCTTCCATACACGAAGCCTTAAGCTGAGCGGGTTGGAAAGTACCTGTTTTGTAATCTACTATGCGTATGGCATCTCCGCAGATATCAATGCGGTCAGCCTTGCCTGTAATCCTGAATGGAACTTCTCTGCCATCGTGCAGCTTCACCATAATGGTATGGTCATAGAAAGTCTCTTGGGCAATGAGGAAAAATGGCTTCTCATCTTCCTTTTGTTGCTCAAAGAATTTGTCTATCAGTCGCTCGGCAACTTTGTAGAGCATAAAGTTCCTACCGCTGTCTACCACTATTTGCCCCATTTCTTGCCTTATCACCTCCATCATGGTTTGGTGTAGCAATTCCCTGTTTTCGGACAAGCTTTCAATTACTTTTGCATCCACATTTTTGCCAATGGAAGGCATCAGCAGTCTGTCCAGCGTTTCGTGGATGAGCGTGCCGAAGCTTCGGGCATCTAGGTTTTCTTCTATCTCCTCCGTTTCTTGCAATTTCATGATGCTCCGCAGCAAAAACTCCAAGGGATTGCGGATGTAGCTGTTGATAGCCGAAGGGCTTCGTCCTTTCACAAAAGCAGCTTCTACCATTTTGATGATGGCTTCGTCTTTTTCCATACTGCGGATATTATCCACCGGAACGGGCAATTGGGGAGGCAAGCTGATCTTGTCGACCACCAAGCGTTCGTCTTTTTCTATTTGGGTGAGAAAACGGCTTTTTTCCCCCGAAGTGCTCATGTCGCTAGCTTCCGAATAGATCAGCGTGATGGTTTTTGCCTTGTGGAAAAGGCGGTAAAAAGTGTAGGCAAACGAAGAATCATTTTCCTTGTAGGTCGGGAGGTTGAAGAGCTTTCTTATGTCGAAAGGGATAAGCGAATCTAGGATTTTCCCTTGGGGGAAAGCTCCTTCGTTGCACGAGAGGATGATCACATTTTCGAAGTCCAGCGAGCGACTTTCCAGTGTACCCATCACTTGCACCGGACCAAGTGGTTCGCCCGTAAACGGCACACTCATGCTCTTGAACTGCTCGGTGAGGAACTGCCTAAACGTCTTCACCGAAATCTTTTCCTCTTCGGCTAAAAGGATGTTTTTAAGTTTATTCAGCGTGGTGTAAAATTGGAGCAAAAACTCCAACTCCAAGGCATTTTTATCTTTATCAAATTCTTGGTAAAGCAGCTCTATCAATTGCTCGAAGTAAGCGATAGCCTTCTCCGTTTTCCCGCCCCAGCTTATAAATAACTGCTCAAACACGTCATCGTTTTCAGTGTTTTCAGCCAGCCATTTTTCGCTGATATACACCCGTTTGTCTTTCTGAATCTTCTGTTGGGTTTCGAGGTTGAGGGTTTCCTTTCCTTCCATAAACTGCACGTACGGATGGCGGATGAGCCTGAGCACATCTTTGTGGTAAAACACCGCGCCATTTTTATGGTCTTTGAGGTTTTGCTGCAACAAAAACACGCTCTCAATCAGCGAGTGGAGCGGGGAATATTGCATGGAAAAACCCATGGTCACGTTCACAAAATCAGCAGCGGTGATGTATTTGCCAAGCGTTGAATCTTGCCATTCGGGAAGGGAATGGAGTAGGGGAAAGAGCATGGTTTCATCGGGGAGGAGGATCGCCGTGTCGTTGATCTTATCTTTGAAGGCATCGAAAGTGCCCTCTGCCACATAGCCTTTGAGCTGATTTTCCAGCAGCTTGCCCGCAACCTTGGCTTGGTTGAGCCTGTCTCCCGCATTCAATATTTGGATCTTTGGCTGATTGCCCAAAATTTCATTTCTTCTAAAGCTATAATCTTCTGGCAGCCAACGCTTCACGAAGTTTCGGATGTAATCGCCCGCCTCGTGGTTGGGGTTGTCCATGTAATACCGGTCCGAGTCCCAGTAGGAAACCGCCTTTCCATCTTGCACCAGTTTTTGTATCAGGTGCTCTTCCACCACCGTGAGCTGGAAAAATCCGGCAAAGATGATCTTTTTGTAATCAAAGTTTTTGAGCCTTTCGTCAATGTTTTCGTACACCAGTCGGTACGCCAATCCGCTATACGCTTTATTCTCCGAAAGGAGTTTTTGGCGGTAATCGAAATACGTCTTGGTCAGGAACTTCCAAAAGTTGAAGAAGTCTTTGAGGGAAGAACTTTCTTTTAGTTCGAAAGGCTTGCCCAGTTCCTCCGCCCAGCGCTCCACCGCCTTGGTTTCCTCCAGCGTTTCAAACAGCTTTTTGGCTTGTGGGAAGCTAAGGTTCTTGTCAATAAGGCTAAAGTCTTTCAGGATCTGCCCGCCGAGGGGAATGAACTGCTCCAAGGTATGGTCTTCGGCTTGGTCAAATTTTCTGTACGACTGGTACAGTTCAAACAGCAAACTGAGGTAATCCGTCACCTGCAAATCGCTGAGGCGGTGCACAAAATCATCCATCGACTGCACCGTAGGCGCAATCATGTCCTTCTGGGCAATCTCCGCCAAGTAATTTTTGAAATACAAGCTCGCCCTTCGGGAAGGAAGAACCACGCAGAGCTTGTAGGTATCTTCTCCGTGTTCTTCATACAACGCTTGGGCAAGTTCTTTCAAAAATGTGGACATCGGCAACAGTTAATGGTTCGCCCAAATATCGGTGGAAAGGTTGGGAAATGGAAGTGTAAAATAAGTTTAAGCGGCGAAGTGGTTTTAAAAGAGAATTTGCTTCTGCAATCGTGCTTTGTCAAGCAATGTTTGGGGTTTGGAGTTCCACGAAGTTATATACATAACTTGCTATCCTTAAGTGTCATGTGGTTTGGTGGATGCGTTACTTTTTGATAATATGAAATCACGTACTCTTATTGGTAAATCATTTAGTAATAATACATCATTATTATTTGCTTGATTTATCAATACTGGATAAGTATAATATTGTATATAATGGTGATAAGTAGTTTTGAATTTAGTAATTTTTTTTGTTTCTGTATTCACAGAATATTCAAACGTAAGCATACATAGTGATTCAGAATGATTTATCCTCACAAATGGAATTCTCATTTCATCAACTAGTTGTGAGTTTACAATATCAAAACCTGATTGAAGGTATTTAATAAGCTTAACCCGCTTAAAAACACCAATTGAAATAACCAAAAAACCAAGCAAGAATACGCTGACTAAAAAGTATAATACTCCAATTGAAGATGAACCATTTGTAGTATTTACTATCCTCGAAACTTCTGGTTCGTTAGTAATGTATTCTATTGCTGTTACCTCTCCAATTTCTAAGTTTATATCTTGGCTAAATGAATAACCGCTCAAAGTGGCATTAGCTGCAACATACTCAAATTCATATTTATATATAGTATTGTCATTAACTGTAGTATTTGTCCTTGTTATCCCAACTATTGTTCCAGTGCCATTGGAGGTGCTACTTTCTACATATTTATGTGCCTCATAGTCAGTGTCCGTTATGATAACAGAAAGGAAAAGCCCAATAACCACAATAATGAAGAGTCCGAAATAAACTAAATTGTTAGAAAAAAGTAGCCTTAGCCTTATTTCTATTGGGATGTTAGTGCAAATCATTGTTTAATAGTTGAAATTGCTGGTTTATCCTCCTAAATATAGCACAGAAGAACTGGATTTCTCAGAAAAGAAAAGGCTTTTGCTCAAAAAAATACTTTTTTTATGCTGAGGCGCATTATTGGAGCTAAGTAGGATTTGCCTTCCTTCCCAATTTCCTTCAATATCTACAAGACATGGCTGGTGCGGTGCATAGGCAGGAGGTTTCCACTTTCAAAAACGTCCCGGTCGCTTCAAGCGCCCGGGCGATATACAAGAACACGAAGCCCAGTTGTTGCATAGGTTACTAAGCGTCGAGGGCTTTTGTAAAGACCCCGACGTTGTTTTTTTTGACGCAACACCGTCGTGGTCGTTTATTTCACGCCCACGACGCTTGGAGGTAAAACGAATCAGGGTTGGGCAGTTAGGCAACCGAGCGACAGGGGGCTTTTGGAAAGACCTCGACGTTGTTTTATTGGCGTAACCCCGTCGAGGTCGTTCTTTTACGCCCACGACGCTTGGATGGTAAAACGAAGCAGGGTTGGAAAATAGGTTGCCAAACGACAGGGGGCTTTTGAAAAGACCCCGTCGATGTTTTTTTTTGCGTAACCCCGTTGTGGTCGTTTATTTCACGCCCACGACGCTTGGAGGTAAAACGAAGCAGGGTTGGGAAGTAGGCAACCGAGCGACAAGGGGCTTTTGTAAAGACCCCGTCGTTTTTTTTTGACATAACACCGTCGTAGTCGTTCTTTTACGCCCACGACGCTGGGATGATAAAACGAAGCAGGGTTGGAAAATAGGCAACCGAGCGACAGGGGGCTTTTGGAAAGACCCCGTCGATGTTTTTTTTTGCGTAACCCCGTTGTGGTCGTTTATTTCACGCCCACGACGCTTGGAGGTAAAACGAAGCAGGGTTGGGAAGTAGGCAACCGAGCGACAGGGGGCTTTTGTAAAGACCCCGTCGTTTTTTTATTGGCGTAACCCCGTCGATGTTTTTTTTGCGTAACCCTGTCGAGGTCGTTCTTTTACGCCCACGACGCTGGGATGATAAAACGAAGCAGGGTTGGAAAATAGGCAACCGAGCGACAGGGGGCTTTTGGAAAGACCCCGACGTTGTTTTATTGGCGTAACCCTGTCGAGGTCGTTCTTTTACGCCCACGACGCTGGGATGATAAAACGAAGCAAGGTTGGGAAGTTAGGCAACCGAGCGACAGGGGGCTTTTGTAAAGACCCCGTCGCTGATAAAACAAGATGCCTCTAAAACGACTGCAATGATTCTTGCGTTAACTTTAGAAAAAGAGATGGACATAAAGAAAAGCACACTTAGAACCAGGTATGTATTTCCACATCTACAATCGAGGAGTGAATGGTCAGGATTTGTTTTTTGAAGAAAGAAATTATGCTTATTTCCTATCAAAGTATGCTCGGTTTGTCCACGGGTATGTAAAGACTTTCGCTTACTGCTTGCTCAAGAATCATTTTCACCTACTTATACAGGTAAGGGATGAAGATGAAATTCTTAAGCTTATCACAAAGAACAAAGATAAACCACTATACTGGCATGTGAGTAATGCTTTTTCTAGCTTTATCAAGAGTTATTCGATCACAATCAACGATACATACGGAAGGACTGGTCAGCTATTTGAAGAACCGTTCAAGCGAAAAGAGGTAAATGGGGAAACCTATTTCTCCAGCTTGGTTGCCTATATCCATACTAACCCGCAAAAGCATGGCTTGGTCAAAGACTTTAGGGACTATCCTTATTCTTCTTACCATGCCCATTTGTCGGATAAACCGACTAAGCTTTCTCGCAATAAGGTGTTAGAGTGGTTTGGTGGGAAGAGGGGATATATAGATTTCCACGAGGCAAATAGTTTTGGTTCGGACTCAGAAGATTGGATGTTGGAGTAGGTTTTCTTTAGGAAGCAACGTCCCAGACGCTCTGAGTGACCGGGGCGGGTACTTTATAAAATGAATGTCTTCAAGAAGGGTAATCACTTCGCCTGAGTCTTTGAAAAGTTGTGAATCTGTCCCTTGGCTGCATCCTATTAAGAGTAGGAGAAAACAGGTTCTATTATAGTTCATAGTGTAGGGATATAGTTTTTTATATCGCCTGCTTGCCAGCTGAAATTAGGTTGCCAATGTAAGAAATAGATATGCTAATTGTCGCTTAAGTAACTGGGCATAAGTAAACGTGTATTTGGGCGAGGTTATTTTTTCGTTAGGCTAGGCAAAAAATCCTTGCATAGCAGAGCTACGGAATGATTTTTTAACGACGCATAGTGGAAAAAGAAACAGTCCAAATTCACGATTTTTTGTGTTCAGGTACTTAATTAAACTAGAACAGGCTTCGTGCAATACGAAGCCTTTGGTTATTATTTGGAGTATTTACTGGTTTCTAATTCTCCCGATCTTTGTTGAACAAGCCATCAAAAATATCTTTGGCTTTGTCGGAAGCATCTTTGAACAGGGGATCGAAGGTGCTTTTGAAGTCCTCTTTGTAGCTTGCAGAAGCATCGGAGAAATCCTTTTTGAAATCGTTAGAAGCATCTTTGTTGTAAACGCCATTGAGTATGCCTTCGTAATCGCCGTTTCTTACCCAGTTCATCACTTCCAGTACCCTGATCACTGGCATGGGGTGGGAAAGCCCAACGGTGTTTAGGAATTTGTAAACGTTGTCTAGCAGTGTGTTGGAGTTGTTGTACTCTTCTGCTTGGGCGATAAATTCTCCCAAATCCATTTGGTCGAGTTGCCTGCCTCCAGCCATTTTCATTAGCATCTGAACGGATACTTCTGGGTTTTGGACGGTGAGCAAAGCAGCCCTATCGGCAGAAAGCTCGCTTTTCCTGTCCCATTCCTTGAGCGCAGCAATTATCCCGGCAATTGCAAGCCCACTCAGAGGTATCTGCAAGGTGAAGGCCGAGATCATCACCATAAAGTTCAATAACGTTTTGTACAGCACATGTCCACTTTTGATATGCCCAAGCTCATGGCCTAATACGCCCATTATTTCCATATCGTCCATCACATCTACCAAGCCAGAGTTGACCACAATGAATGGGTTGTCCATCCCTATAGCACCAGCATTGAAGAAGGGATTTTGGGAAATATAAAGTTCAGGTCTTTTTTCAAAGTCCAAGGTTTTACAGGCTTCCTTGTAGATTTCGTGTATTTGGGGAAATTGCTTTTTAGACACCCTCACAGCAGAGCCAAGGGTAATAAGGCGTAGGGATTTTTCGGTTGTTGCCCCAAAGAAGGTTTTGATGGCGATGTCTAGCCCAGGTACTTTTTGCAGAGCGTTGAGCGCGGCACGATCAGCTGGATGCTCCCATGCTGAAGGGTGGATACCTTTAAAATGGACTCTTTCTCTTTTATATTTTTTCGGTTTCATGATGTCTCTTTATTGGTTTAGGAACTCTGGATCTTTTCTATAATAAACATAACGATAACGTGTATTAAGTGCAATAAAAGGATAGTGCACTGGTTTATTTTGGTTATAACTGGCAGTTATTTTGGGAATTTGTTTACATGGTTCTTTTTGTGTTTTGTTCTGAAAGCGCAGTGGTTTTCTTTGTTGTTTGGGCTACAGTTTGTTTTCATAGTTTTCCCGTCATTGGTTTTGGGGAAATAGATTTGGGCTTTTGTTCAGGAAGGTTTACCAAGGTATTTATTTTTTGCAAATAGTTTGCTAGTATAGTAAACCGAGTTTTTTTAATGCATATTTGCGCGCTATTTTATAGTATGGGTTGAATGTGTTTGTAAATGATTCTTTATGAGAGGGTTGGCTAGGTTTTTTTTAATTAAATAGAGCTATGCAAAATATAGAAAATGTTGAATTGCAGTACTTGACCCTGAACGATTATCAGGAGTTGAAAGCCGCCATGATAGAGGCGTATAAAAGTATGCCCAATTCTTACTGGAAAGAGGAGCATATTAAATCGCTTATTGAGAAGTTTCCCGACGGGCAGGTAGTGATAAAGGTGAACAACGAGCTGGCTGGCTGTGCCCTTTCTATCATTGTGGATTATAAAAAGTTTGAGGGCAACCATACTTACCGAGATATCACGGGGGATTATTCTTTTGACACGCACAACAGCGAGGGCGATGTGTTGTATGGCATTGATGTGTTCATCAAACCCGAGTTCAGGGGCTTAAGGCTAGGGCGCAGGCTCTACGATTACCGCAAGGAGCTTTGTGAAAAGTTGAACTTGCGGAGCATTGCGTTTGGTGGACGTATCCCGAACTACCACAAATATGCAAACGAGATTACCCCGAAAGAATACATTGAAAAGGTGAAGCGGAAAGAGATTCACGATCCTGTGTTCAACTTTCAGATATCCAATGATTTCCATCCTTCTAAAATCCTGAAAGGGTACTTGGAAGGTGATAAGGCATCGAACGAGTTTGCCGTGTTGCTGGAATGGGATAATATCTACTACGAGAAGCAAACAGAGGACGCTGCTATTACCAAAAAAATCATTCGCCTTGGGCTTATCCAATGGCAGATGCGCCCCTACAAGAACTTGGAGGAGTTGATGCAGCAAGCTGAGTATTTCATAGATGCGGTGTCGGGCTATCGTTCAGATTTCGCCCTATTTCCTGAGTTTTTCAATGCCCCATTGATGGCAGAAAATAACCACCTTTCCGAGCCAGATGCGATTCGGGAATTGGCGAAACATACCGAAAGTATTGTCCAACGATTTTCAGAGTTGGCCATCTCCTACAATATCAATGTGATCACAGGGAGTATGCCCGAGATAAAAGATGACCTTTTGTACAACGTAGGTTATTTGTGCAAGAGAGATGGTACTATGGAGCGCTATGAAAAGCTGCATGTTACGCCAGATGAAGAGAAAGTATGGGGTATGCAGGGCGGTTCAGAGCTGAAGACTTTTGATACAGATTGTGGGAAAATCGGCATCCTTATCTGCTACGATTCAGAGTTCCCTGAGCTAAGTAGGTTGCTAGCTGACGAAGGTATGGATATATTGTTTATCCCGTTCCTGACCGATACGCAAAATGGTTATTCGAGGGTGAGGCATTGTGCCCAAGCCAGGGCGATTGAAAATGAATGCTACGTGGCTATTGCAGGAAGCGTGGGCAACTTGCCCAAGGTGCATAACATGGATATCCAGTTTGCCCAGTCCATGGTGTTTACCCCTTGCGATTTTCCTTTCCCGGTAAATGGAATCAAAGCTGAGGCAACGACCAACACGGAAATGATCTTGATAGCCGATGTAGATATTGATCTGCTGCGCGAGCTGAACCAGTTTGGTAGTGTGCGCAACCTTAGGGATAGGAGAAAAGATATTTTTGAGCTGAAGAAACGATAACCTGTCGAGAATGCCCTGTTTGTAGCAAATACTTATTTAGGGATTTGTTTGAGGAGCTGTTTGGATGAAAACTAAAATGTTCAAACAGCTCCTCCTGAATTTTTAATATGCTCTCCCTCTATTCGGCGGTACGACCTTATTGTCAATAGAATTTTTTGCATTGTTGTTTTGTAACAGGTAGAGACCCTTCCAATAATTGATCTTCTTCAAAATATGCTGTAAAAGTTTAGAACTGAAGTATATGTTTATCTCATAACAAAATTCTTTCTTTTAAGGCATAGTCTATTTATCATAGAATTTAGTCCTAATTATATAGCACTAGGCTTGAGACTGAGCATGCCATAAAAGCTCGCAAAAGTCACTAGTGTTGATTTAAAAACTTTTGAATCATCCTTGTAAAGTTGTACTTCAATTCAGATATATCATATTTTCAATAAAAGAAAATATTTGCATTCAAATATCTGATATTTAGTCTTTTACTGTTGTGGTATACATCTTAGTTAACTTAAGTCACTTCGCAAGATTATTGTTAAAAGTCATCGAAATCATCCAAATATCACTTTATACCAAAACTTATTTTATTATGATTATGAAAAGCTTATTCTTTTATGTGTGTTTAATATTTTCACTAAACACTTATGGACAATTCAACCTAATTCAAGACCCAGGATTTGAATCTGGTAGTTCATCCAACCTGTGGGGAGGTTCTTCTGTGGTAAATTCAAACCAATATGCAGGGTCTTATGCAGCACAACTGGGAGATGATACCGAATGGGGAGGAGGCTATGAAGTTATCATAACTGGTTTAACAGCGAATACTACCTACAAATTCTCTGGGTTCGTAAAAACATCTGGAGGAGAAGGACGTATAGGGGTAAAGAATTATGGAGGGAGTGAAAATTTTACCAGTTTTTCTAATACTTCCTATGGGGAGCAAAGCATAGTATTTACAACTGGTTTTGTATCGACGAAAGCTACACTTTTTGTATACAACCCAGCTGGAGACGCAGAGTATGTATTTGCAGATGATTTGTTCCTTCAAGGAATTGATTATGAGTATAACTTGATTTGGAATGATGAATTTAACTTAGATGGTTCGGTAGATACTGCTAAGTGGTCTGCAGAAAGGGGGTTTAAGCGAAATAATGAGGCACAGTATTATCTGCCTGATAATTTAACTCAAGAGAATGGTAACTTGGTAATTTCTGCTGTGCGTGACACGGTTCTTAACGAGAACTATGATCCTAATTCTTCTGATTGGAAACAAAACAGAGAAGTTGGGTATTGGACATCGGGTAGCATAGCTACATTCAATAAGTTTAAGTTTCTGTACGGAAGGGTTGAGTGTAGGGCTAAAGTGACAAATCTTTTAGGTACTTGGCCAGCTATTTGGACGGTAGGTGAACCCGATCAAGTAGGCTGTGGGGACTGGCCTGCAGGAGGCGAGATTGATATTATGGAAAATTATCAAAATAAAATATTAGGTAATTTTGCAGTAGCGGGTTCTGGTAGATGGAATGCTACATGGAATTCCAATGCCATTAGTGTAGATGAACTAGGCATTGCAAATTTTGCCGACGATTATCATATTTGGACACTTGACTGGAATGAGAATGGGATGTCAATCTATGTGGATGATGTATTGATTAATACATTTGACCCAAATACAAAAAACAACAGTGCTGCCTATGCTTGCCCAGGGTCTGCGCCTTTTAAAGAAGTTCCACAAATACTGTGGCTAAACCTTGCGCTTGGAGGAAATTCTGGTGGTAGTACTTCCGCACTACCAGATAGTACTGTTTATTTGGTGGATTATATTAGGATGTATCAAAAAGATTCATTAGCTCCAGTAACACCAATCAACCTGATTGATGACTCAGGTTTTGAGTCTGGCTCTTCATCGTATTTATGGGGCGGATCAACTGTGGTAAACTCGGATCAATATGCTGGAACTTATGCAGCCCTTCTTGAAGATAATTCACAGTGGGGAGGTGGTTATGAAGCAACTATTTCAGGGTTATCGCCCAATACTACGTATGATTTTTCTGGATTTGTAAAAACATCTGGAGGAGAAGGGCTACTAGGAGTGAAAAACTACGGAGGAAGTGAGATACAAGTTGGCTTTACCAATACAGAATATATAAAACAAAACCTCCAATTTACCACAGGTCAGAGTAGCACATCGGCAACTCTTTATGTTTATAACCCTGTAGGAGGTGCCAATCTCCTTTATGCAGATAACTTAGAATTAATTGCGTCAACTACTTCTAATGCGAGGGCAGGACAAAGTTTATTGAGAGGAGAAAGGAAGCCCCAGTCTTTATTGATATACCCTAATCCTGCTACAGATATTCTGGTATTTAGTTTGAGTTCTGAAATTGATGGAAGTGCTACCATTTCCCTGATAGATTTGGAAGGTTCAGTTATAAAGGAAAAAAGAATTGAGTTATCCAAAAGGGGGAATCAACTAGAAATTGATGTTTCTGACTTGAAAAAAGGCTTTTACATGGCAGAACTTGAGTTAAACGGCTCTATAACGACTAAAAGAGTTGTCATAGAATAGTTTGTGTGCTGGATAGAAAATAGTAGCCACCAATATGGAAATGGTTTTGATTGTCGATGTGGGCATTGACCTGCTGTGCGAGCTCAACCAGTTTTTTGGTAGTGTACGTAACCTTAGGGACAGAATGGAGGGTATATTTGAATTGAGGAAACGGTATTTTCATTATATGAACTCCCCACTTATTTGTTTTAAATAAACATAGTGGGGAGCTGTATTTTTATTACAGTTTCTGCTTAACCTAGAAGTTTACTCGCCCAGATCTACCGAAACTATATAAAAAGCACTGGTGACTGGATCTAGCGTATACATTGCATCATTTATGTTGATTTCATTATACCGAGTAAAGTTGCAGCAGTCTTCGCTTACCCTTTCCGCATCAACCGTCAAGTTGAATAAATATGTGTCTCCAACTGATACTGAAGTGGTTGAAATTCCTGATTCCCAACCTACTGATGTGATTTCTAATTGATTGAGTCCGTTTTCTTCAATAAAATTGTATGTAACATTTTCGCTTTTTCCATCAAGCGTAGCTGTTATTACAAGTTGGTTGGGATCGAAAGTGCCATTTGTGAATAAGTTTTCCCCTGTATTTATATCTACAATTTCAAAAGTAAAAAAGCTAGGAGGAGTAAAACATGCCCCACAATCGCTATCTGTTTTACATCCTTGAAAGGATGCTAAAAGCAAGCTACAAATTATGCATAGATAAATTTCCCTCATAAGTTTAGATAGTTTTGTGTGTACTATAATATAAGACAGTCAATGAATTGGAATGGTTGGTGCTAAAGCATAATTCATTCTTTTTTTCTATTAAGTACCTACCCAAAAGGAACCTACTATCCCTAGGGCTGGTTTGTGTGCCACAAACCACGGGCTTTCATTATACGATTACATTTATCCACTTACTTAAAAAAATTGCAACGTCATAAATAACAACTCCCATTTTACTTATGCATTTGCATAAGTAAAATGGGAGTTGTTATTATATCCTCTAGCGTCCAGCTTTTAACGCCTAGGTTTACTTTCTTTCAAAAACAACTTTACCACCTACTATGGTGTAATCAATTTTGGTAGCAAGTAGCGAATCGTCAGGTACGGTCATGATGTCTTGGTCAAATACGGTGAAGTCCGCCAATTTTCCTACCTCAATCGAGCCTTTGATGTCTTCTTCAAAAGCACCATAAGCGGCATCGAGCGTGTAGGATTTCAGGGCTTGCTCACGACTCATTTTCTGGTCGGCTTCGTAGCCTCCATCTGGCTCGCCTTTAAGCGTTCTTCTGGTCACTGAAGCATAAAAGCAAGCAATCGGGTCGATTGGCTCAACGGGTGCATCTGTTCCATTGATCACCTTTGCTCCGCTGTCCAACAGTTTTTGCCACACATATGCCCCGTCTTGAATCCTAGCCAAGCCCAAACGGTAAATAGCCCATGGCCTGTCGGAGCTCATGTGGATGGCTTGCATGGCAGCAATTACGCCCAATTTTCCGAATCTTGGAATGTCTTCTCCATTGATATGCTGGGCATGTTCTATCCTAAACCGGTGGTCGGTAGCTTTATCAGGATTATCTAAGAAAGCAGCTTCGTATTCATCCAATACTTCTCGGTTTGCCCTATCGCCTATGGCATGCGAGCAAACTTGAAAACCGTGTTCTAGCCCATCTCTAGTGACCATGCGCACGAAAGGAATCGGCGTAGTTTCATGGCCAGTGTGGCCAGGGCGGTCTTCGTAATCTTTTAAGAGCCAAGCGCCCCTAGAACCTAAGGCGCCGTCTACATACAATTTAATGGAGCGAACAGTTAAGAAGTTGTTGCCCAAGCCTATTTGCGGCCCTTTGGCGTACCATTCGTTCAGTAGGGAAGTATCACCGCTGCTGAGCATCACGTATAGCCTTACTTTTAGCGAATCTTTTTCCAAAAACTCGTACATAGTTTCCAGTCCTTCTTTGCCTTCTCCAGCATCGTGAAAACTGGTGATCCCGTGGGAAAGGCATTCGTCAAAAGCTAATTTCATTGCTTTAGCCCTCATCTCTGGCGTATTGTCGGGGATGTGCTTGGTGATGAGCCCCATCGCTCGTTCATTGAACACGCCCGTTGCATTGCCCAGTTCGTCTCTGATAAATTCACCACCTTCCACTTCATGGCTATCCATTCCTTCAGGAGAAATGGTTGAAACACCAGCCATTTCCATCGCTTTGGCATTGGCAAAGCCTGCATGGCCGCTTGCATGCCGCAAATACACGGGGTTGTTAGGAGAAACTGCGCTCAGTTCATCGTGGGTTTGGAAGCCGTTGACCATTTTTTCGGGTAAGCTGTCCCACTTACTTTGGTGCCATCCTCTGCCTTGAATCCATTCTCCGGGCTTGGCTTTTTTTGCAGCTTCGGCTACCATAGAGACTATTTCCTCGTAACTTTTGGTGTTGCTCAGGTCGAGGTTGAGCTTTTTGTAGCCCACGCCCAAAAAGTGCGCATGCGATTCGATTAGCCCAGGAGTCAAGGTTTTGCCCTTTAGGTCGAGCCTTTCGGTCTTGTCGTCGACCATTTTTTCCGCATCAGCCAAGTTTCCGGCAAAAACGATTTTGTCACCTTGGATCACAACTGCTTCAACAGAAGGGTTGCTTTCCGAAACGGTGTAAATAGTTCCTCCATAAATGAGCAAGTCTGCCGTCTGAGGGGTTTCGCAAGTCCAAAGGCTTACGCAAAAAAATAGCAAAAACAGCAAGCTGGGCTTTCCACTTGCTTTGTTCTTAATAGTAAAATGGTTCATAATTGTGGTTGTTTTAATTTTTTCACCTATTTCCTTATACCGATAAATATAAGGATACATATAAGTTATATAACTTATTAGAGGTTTTTTCTTTAAGGTTGAGACTGGATTTGCCCCCTTTTCAAAACTTCTGATTTTATATTCGCAACATTTCCCCTTAGCTTTCCTTCCTTCTCATGAAATGGATTAATTTTGAGCAAAATGAATGATTACGTCTTGCGAGAAATGTTTTCTTTGAATTTTTTCGCGGTGAAGGGTTTTAAATAGTAGCTAGCATTGACCTGTGAGAATAGTGGTGTGGAAATCTATAGTAGGTACTGTTTATCAACCCTCAAACTATCTTTTTCTAATATAAAAGAAGTAGCATTTATGCTTAAAAATCTGATAATTAAAAACTACGCACTTATACGAGAATTAGAGATTTCTCCTTCCAAAAATTTGAATATAATTACTGGAGAAACAGGTGCAGGTAAGTCGATCATGTTGGGGGCTATCGGGCTGCTGTTGGGCAACCGTGCAGATTCCAAAATGCTTTTTGATGAGGAAAAAAAGTGTGTGATAGAAGGAGCTTTTAAAGTGAAGGGGTACAAACTAAAAGGCGTTTTCAAGCAATTGGATCTCGATTATGAAGAGCTTTCGGTTATCCGAAGGGAAATTTCCCCTAGCGGAAAATCAAGGGCCTTCATCAACGATACGCCTGTAAACCTCGAAACGCTTAGGGCGATTTCGGGAAGGCTGTTGGATGTACATTCCCAGCACGACAACCTACTAATAGGCTCGGAAGATTACCAGCTCCAGATCATAGACGTGTACGCTGAAACTGCCACGCTTTTGGCGGATTATCAGGAAAGTTACCGAACTTTAAAAGCTGCTGAAAAAGCTTACCAACAGTTGATGTCGGAGAACGAGGAAATCAAAAAAGAATTTGATTATAACAGCCATTTGCTCAATGAACTTACGGAAGCAGGGCTAGACGATTTGGATATTCCAGCAATGGAATCGGAGTTGGAGTTATTGGAAAATGCGGAAAGCATAAAGTCCAACCTCAACGGGGTGTTGGAGTTTTTGAGCAATGCGGAGTTTTCAGTAGAAGCTGGCTTGAAATCTGCGATGGCTGCGCTTTCGCAGATAAGTGGATTTGGAAAGCAGTTTGAAGAATTGCAGGAGCGTGCGCAAAGTGTTCAGATCGAACTGCAAGATATTACCCTGGAGCTGGAGAAAGAAGAGTCAAAACTGTTTCCAGACCAAGAGCGGATGATGCAACTGAAAGAACAAGTAGATCAGGTGTATTCTTTGCAACACAAGCATCATGTACACGATATTGATGAGCTGATCGCACTTCGCGATTCTATCCAAGAAAAAGTGGATAAGGTCTTGAACTTCGATGATAAATTGGCGGAGTATAAAGCGGAAAAAGAACAGGCGTATGTTGTAGCATTGGAAAAAGCAGAATTGCTTTCGCAAAAGAGGTTGGAGTTTTTCAACCCGTTGGTAAACGAGCTGAATCTGTTGCTTCAACATTTGGGTATGCCCAATGGAAAAACGGCAATCGATCACCGAGTAGGGGAGTTGACCAAAACGGGGAAAGATGAGGTGAATATCCTGTTTAGTGCCAATAAGGGCGTGAACCCTGAGCCGATCAAAGTTGTGGCATCTGGCGGTGAATTTTCTCGCTTGATGCTGGCAATAAAGTATATCCTAGCCAGAAAAACCTTGCTGCCTACCGTTATTTTCGATGAAATAGACACAGGTATTTCGGGTGAAATTGCCATAAAAGTAGGGAACATGATGAAGGAAATGGCGGGTAGGCACCAGATTATTGCCATTAGCCACCTTCCGCAAATAGCTGCTAAGGGAGACCATCATTACTTCGTGTTCAAAGACAACAGCGCAGCTCGTACCGTAAGTAGGATCAAGCTCCTAGCCCAAGAAGAGCGCCTCAACGAAATAGCCCAAATGATAGGAGGAGCCAACCCAAGCGAAACTGCCTACAAAAATGCACAGGAGTTGATGGGATGATTTTCTGAGAAGCTGGGGGTTAGACGATAGAAGTTAGAAAAGAAAAAGATGCCATTCCGATCGCAATCGGAATGGCATCTTTTTTACATCAAGAAATAATCACATTCCAACTATTTCTAAAAATATTTTTTCAGTTGAATTTATTGCCCATTTTTCAGTAAACCACACTTATTATATATAGGCAATTTTAGATGTGTGTAATTTATTTTGTTATATGTAAAAATATTGTGTATTACCCAATATAAACGGCAACTTTTCCAATATATCTCCCGTAAATATGAAGGTAGCCTACAAAGAATTAAATTTTCTAATGCAGTTTGCATTTTTGACCTTCTAACTATCTACTTAAATGAATACATCAGCTAATAGTGCTAAATATCGGTACTTCCTCTTACAAGGTTCTGGGCTACAGCTTATCTGTAAAGCAGCTTTGCTATCTTAAGATTTTCCACCCTGAAATACACTTCGGCTTCCTTGTAATATCACAACGGTTTTTCAACCTATTTCACAATAAAGGCTGGGTTTTAATTGCCTTCTTTTGAGCTACCTTAGTCACTGGGGGTACGGCAAAGCCATTGGTCTATTTTGGAAACTAAAAACCTCTTTGTACCAAATGAGGAGGGTAGGTTGAGTTCTTTTAATCTCTCAATTTAACAAACAGTACTATGTGACCATTTTAGAATGCCTCGCAGAATTTTGACATTTTTTTCACATAATTATATCTAAAAAATCATGATAACTTTATTTGGTGTTTTAGCCTTATTGGCTGGATTTGCTATTCTTATAATTGCCTTTTTGGACAAAAGTGAAAGTGCTGGTCCATGGATGAAAAACTTTTCCTTGGCACAAGGAGCAATTGCCGTATTGATTGGAGGGGTGCTTTTGTCAGTGAACTCCATGTTCTTTTTCGCAGATAGAGGTTTTAACTATCTTTTGGTTTCGCCTACAGGTAAAATGAGTGCCGTTATGGAGCAGGGTATTAAGTTTCAAGTCCCTGGCACTAAGATTGATAAATGGCAAAAGTTCATAGACGTGAAGGTAACGGGCGAGGGTATTGAGGTAGATGCCGAAGAGGTAGAAGGGCTGATGAAGCCTGTCCCCTTGAGGTTTATCGATCAGGTAACAGCCAACGGATTTGTTTCCACTCGTTTTGAGCTTCCCCGCGATGAGGAGAGTTTTATTAGCCTTGCGGTGAAATTTAGAACCATGAGTAACTTAGTGAACAACACGATAGTGCCAACGGTGAAAGAGCAATTGGTGAATACTGCCTACATGTTTGCCGCTCAGGATTATATCTCTGGTGAAGCGCAAAGCTTTAGGCAAGCATTTGAAGAGCAACTGAAAGGCGGAGCGTATGCTGTGGAGAAAATTGTGTCGAGAGATACGGTTTATGGAGACATCCAAGAGGAGGAAGTAAGTAGGGTCATAAAAGAAGTGCAGACTTCTTATGAGGTGAAGAAGGTGTTGGAAAACGGAATTCCTAAAAGGATTAAGCACGAGTTGAGCGAGAACAAAATTATTGTTTCGCAGGTCATAGTCGATAACATAGAACTGGAAGCGACCTTTAAGCAACGCTTGGAAGCCCAAAGGGACGAATCGGCGAAGAGACAACTGGAGCAGCAGAAGGTGGAAACTGCCAAAGATGCACAGTTGAGAATTATTGCCGAGGGTGAGCGTGACAAAGCTGCTGAGCGTGTTGCCCAAGAGAAGGAGCAGGTGAAAGCCCTGATTGCCATAGAAACGAAATTGAAGCAAGAAGAAACGAATAAGAAACTTGCGGCAATTGAGTTGGAAACGGAGCGGTTGAACGCTCAGACGAAAAAGGTGCAAGCCGATGCTGAAGCTTATGAAATCTCTAGAAAAGTAAGTGCGGGTATCACCCCAGAGGTGAAGCTGCAAATGGAGCTTGACAGGGACGTGCAAGTAGCGGAGCAAATCTCCAAAATCCAATTCCCTCAGACTATGATTATTGGTGGAGATCAGAAGGGAGGAACACCTCTCGAAAGCTTGATAGGTGCGGCTATGGCCAAGCAGTTGCAAACGGTAAAACAGTAATATTCTTTAATGCCTGTTTTATAACCCAAAGCCACAAGGATGAGAATTCTTGTGGCTTTTTTGTATGGTTTTATGGCGAATGGAACCCGAAAGAATGCTTACTCCACAGGCGTGCCGTAAAGATCAAACTGCGAAGCCTCGTCAATTTTGATATTGGTGAAGTCACCTAAGCGTACGTAATGCTTTTGTGCACTTACCATCACCTCGTTATCCACCTCAGGCGAGTCAAATTCTGTCCTGCCAATGAAGTAGTTGTTTTCTTTCCTATCGAACAAAACCTTGAAGGTTTTTCCCACTTTCATTTCATTGTGCATGAGGGAAATATCCTCTTGGTGTTGCATCAGTTCCGTCGCTCTTTGTTCTTTCACTTCCTCAGGCACATCATCTTTCATAGAGAAAGAATGCGTATTTTCCTCGTGAGAGTATGTAAACACACCTAAGCGTTCAAAGCACATGCGTTGGATAAAATCAATGTTTTCCTCGTGCTCTTTTTGAGTTTCCCCAGGGTGACCCGCTATTAGTGTAGTACGGATAGCTACATTTGGGACTTTGTTCCTAATCTTCTTAATCAAGGTCTCCGTTCCTTCCCTTGTAATGCCCCTGCGCATCAGTTTGAGCATGTTAGAAGAGCCGTGTTGCAAAGGCATATCGAGGTAGTTGCAAATATTGCTGCGCTCAGCCATTACGTCCAGCACATCTTCGGGAAAGCCAGCGGGGAAAGCATAGTGCAACCTGATCCAGTCGATTCCTTCCACATCGGAAAGGTTTCTGAGTAGATCAGCCAAGTTTCTTTTCTTGTACAAATCCAAGCCGTAGAACGTAGAATCTTGGGCAATGAGCAAAAGTTCTTTTGTACCGTTCTTCGCCAAGTTCTTTGCTTCTTTCACCAGCTCCTCAATGGGGCGAGACTGGTGGCCGCCACGCATAAGCGGGATGGCGCAAAACGAACAAGGTCGGTCGCAACCTTCCGATATCTTTAGGTAAGAATAATGATTTTTGGTAGTAGTCAATCGCTCGCCAATCAGCTCTTGCTTGTAGTCCGCTTTGAAGCGCTTGAGCAAAGCGGGCAGCTCGTTGGTGCCAAACCACGCATCTACGCCCTCAATCTCCGACTGGAGCTCGTCGCGGTAGCGCTGGGATAGGCAACCCGTTACATACACCTTTTCCACCAAGCCCTCGTCCTTGGCATCCACATACCGCAAAATAGTGTCAATTGACTCCTGCTTGGCATTGTCGATGAACCCACACGTATTGATTACGATGATGTTCGAATCGTCCTTTTTAGACTCGTGGGAAGCCTCAATTTGGTTGCCCTTTAGCTGCGTAAGCAAGACCTCAGAGTCCACCAAGTTTTTGGAACAGCCCATCGTCACTATATTGACCTTATCTCTTTTGAGTTTTTTCGTCTTCAATGTTCGTAGTATTAGAATGAAAATTTCGAACCGCAAAGGTACGGTTATACTACAAGAAAAGGAATGGAGTGGGGGAGAATGTGGGTTTGCTTGTTATCTTTGGTGGAAGAACAGGGGTGGTTAAAGCCGACGGAAATTATGAAACCAACTTACATATCATTCTTACTATTTTTAACAAGTGCTCAATTTGTACTTGCCCAAAGTGCCGTTCTTACTGTTGAATTAGGGATAGAAAAAGCCGATTCTTCATTGGTCCAACTTGTATTTGTACATCCAACTCATTCTTCATCCGAAGACAATCCCCCTTTTTTTGAAAGAGTAAATTCAACAACCTTTAAGAAGCAATTGAAGGTTGATGAAGATTATAAGTTGACAATTGTTTGTATTAACTATGAGAAGGTTGATACTATGATAACTATTGAAAGCGAGGACAAGAATTTGCTGTTTCAGCTTTCAAAAAAGCCGAATCCGTTCAATTTTGAGCGTGACTTGGTAATGGGAAAATTGGAAGTGACTGTACATGTTGGTGGTTCTCAAGCTATAGTAATGGATAAAAGGATATGCAAGAAGTTTTTGAAGAAATATAAGGTGAGTTTAGCTTATGGAGGAGGAGGGTGCATTTACGATAATACAAACTATGGAAGTGTGTACAACAATCAAGTAATTAGTTATTTGGATGAAAAATATAGAGATAAATGGCGTGTGTTCTTAACTAAAATTGGGGTTGATCAATATGAAGGTTATTCATACTGATAGCGGATTTGAAATAATCAGCCTGTGACACACAGAGTGAAGCAGATAACTCCAAAATAGACGATTTACACTATTACCTGTGAGCCATAGGCATTGCTCGTAGGCTTGGCTTTGTCCTCTCTGTCACTCTTCCATAGACTTTCTCAGCGCCTGTGCAATACTGCTTTTTTGTCCAGTGGTGATTTCTTTTTCCAAATTAGCTGCGAGTATTTGCCTAATCTCACTTGCCATTTCGCCAAGTGCTTCCTCATGGATGGAGTACTGGCTGCTGGGACCGTATGAGTTATCGCTCATCAATAGGAATCCATAAGTCGAGAGAAGTTTCATGGTCTGGTCGGCATCGAGGCTTTGTGCTAAGTTATGTAGCGAAATATTGATCTTTTTCTTTTTTGTGCCTTGTTGTACATAACTTTGAAGTACTCTGTGTAAGCTTCTTGTTCAAGGAATTTTTCAATGAATACTGCTTGTTGTTTGCTATCAGACAGTTGAAGCCCAACCACGGCGCAGTAGTACTGTGGTGCTACTTCTTGTTTGGTATTTAATACATTGACTAAGCTGATCACTTCTTCGGCACTTCTGGTCTTGAGTGAGTCTAGCCTGTATGCTCTTGTTTGGGGGGTAGGGTATTGGATGAAACCAATTTCCTCTAAAAATGAAATGCCCTCTTCTGAATTGAGAAAAAGTTGTGAGTCAGTGCTTTGGGTGCATCCAATTAAGAGCAGGAAAATAAATGTTTTGATGTTGTTCATAGTGCGGACGGTATAGGTTCTTAAACCTGATACCGATTGCTTTCCAACTGATATCAGGTTGCCAATTTAATAATAGATACGCTAATGCCCGCTATAAACAAACAAAGGCTTCGTGCAATATGTGAGTGGTATAGGAGTACCCGTTTCTAGCCCTTGCCTATACCTTCCGTTTCAGCACGATTTTCCACAACATAAACTTCCCGTTCGGTTATGGAACGCAGCAATGGAATGAGCGTTTTCCATTAAATTTATACCTAATTGTCCCTTTTTGTGAAAAAATCAAACTATCCTTTTTGACCGTTATTGCCTCGTATACAAACCGTACTTAGTTTTGTAACTATAAAAATTATAGTATGATTTTGATTTAGTTAATCTGAATTAATTTATACATGCAAAAAGCATTTTTCATGTAATTAAAGGACTTTTTAAGAACATATAACAAATTCGAAATGAAAGCAATAGGATTTAAGAAATCGTTACCTATCACAGAAAAAGACAGTTTTATTGAGTTTGAAACTGAGAAGCCGTCGCCAACTGGCTTCGACCTTTTGGTGAAAATATCGGCTATTTCGGTGAACCCTGTGGATTTTAAGATCAGGCAAAATGCGGCAAAAGACACGGTACTCGATACGCCCAAGGTTATAGGGTGGGATGCGGTAGGTACTGTGGAGGCAGTAGGTGATAAGGCTTCACGGTTCAAAGTAGGAGATGAGGTGTTTTATGCCGGCGACCTCACCCGAAGCGGGAGCAATGCGGAGTTCCAATTGGTGGACGAACGCATAGTAGGTGCCAAACCCAAAAAATTAAGTATTGCAGAAGCTGCCGCTATTCCTTTAACGGGTTTAACCGCTTGGGAGTCGCTTTTTGACCGTATCAAAATCAACCCTGAAAAAGATAAAGGAAAAACGGTGTTGATCTTGGCTGGTGCCGGTGGTGTAGGCTCTATCGCCATACAAATTGCCAAAAAAGTAGCAGGGCTTACCGTAATTGCTACGGCATCCAGGCCAGATTCTGTACAGTGGTGCAAAGATTTGGGTGCTGATTTTGTAGTGAACCACTACCACCTAAAAGAGGAGCTAGGGAAAATTGGTCATAGTCAAGTAGATTATATCCTAGATTTTGTAGACCTTGGAGGGTATTGGGATACTGCTGCTGAAATCATAAAACCTCAAGGTCATATAGTTTCTATTACAGGTAGTAGCAAGCCATTGAACCTAGATATCCTCAAGGTCAAAAGTGTTTCTTTCTCTTGGGAGTTGATGTACACTCGCTCTATGTTTACCACGGACGATATAGAAAGGCAACACGAAATATTGAATGAAATAGCTAGCTTGTTGGATAACGGAACGCTAAAAACCACGCTGACAACAACCTTGGAAGGCTTCACGGTGGAAAACTTAAAAAAAGCGCATGAAATGCAGGAGTCTGGAAAGACAATAGGTAAAACAGTGATTCTATTTTAAGGTATAAACCTTTATTTTTACCCTAAATAATCACTATTAAAAAGTCAGAAAAATGGCAGAACAGAAATTAACGATTGTGGCGAGGATATTGGCAAAGGCTGAAAAAAGGGCCTTGGTGAAAAGCGAATTGCTAAAGCTAATTGAGGTTACTAGGGCAGAAGAAGGGTGTATCAATTATGATTTACACCAAGACAACGAGAACGAAAACCTATTCCTGTTTTTTGAGAATTGGGAAAGTAAGGAACTGTGGCAAAAGCATATGGAAAACACTCACTTGGCTGAATATGTGAAAGCAACTGATGGTGCTGTAGAAGAGTTTGTGTTAAACGAAATGACGCATATAGGTTAGGGTAAAGTATTTGGCGTAAACCAAGTTGAAAATAGATGTAGAAAGCACAGACTATAGAAAGTCTGTGCTTTTTTTGTTAAAAAGGATAACCAATGCCTATGTTATAAATCACATCACCTTGGGTGGAGAAGATGTTTTTGAAACTAAATTCATCGCCAACCCAGCGTTCGCCCAAGGATTCTGACGGATCCATAAGTTTTACACCAGCATCGAGCCTTACTAGCAGGAAGTCAAAATTCAGTCGGATGCCCAATCCTCCCCCGAGGGCAATTTCCCTCCAAAAGCTTTTGCTAAAGCCTGAGCCAGGGCGGGCAGGATCATCCTTCAAGGTCCAAATGTTGGTGGCATCTAGGAAAAGCGCTCCCTCAAAAAAGCTAAATAAGTCTCTTCTAAGCTCTAGGTTGGCTTCTAAGATAATCTCACCCGGCTGCTCAAAGCGAAAGCGTTGGTTGCCGTTGTCAAGTGTGTCGGTAGAGGAAAAGGAACCAGGTCCAAGCCTTCGGGCAGGCCAAGCGCGGTTGCTGTTACTTCCTCCAGTAAAGAAATACTTTTCATAAGGCATACCCGGCGTGGTGCCATACGGTCGGGCTACTCCCACATGGAAGCGAGTTGCCAATTGGCCACTTTTGCCAACAGGTACACCAAAACGGTTGTCAAAATCACCTTTTATGTAGCGGAAATAGCGTAAGTCGAGGATAGAACCTTGTTCATCTATCAGCCCCGTTTGGTTGTAAAGCCCGAAAAACGTTCCACCAGATTCTACGTACACCTTGTAGAACTTAGATTTCCGCTGCTGGAAACCAAAAATGTTATCGGTGTAGAGGTAATAAGCATTCAGGTTAGATACCAAAGAGCTGTCAAAACTGTTTTTGAGCGTCGAGCCTTGTTGTTCCAGCTCATCCAACCTTTCCCTAAACTCATCTGAAATCTCCTTCGTATTTACTACCCCAAGGTCGAAGGGACTGAAATTAAAAAGCCCATTTCTATTGGTACGCCACTGATAGCTCACCGCACTTTTCAGGTTCACACGTGTGTACTCGGGCCTATCTATGTACGCCCAGCCTCCCGAAAGCTTGGTGATAGGGATTTTTCTAAACAGTTTTCGTTTGGTATGGCTGCGCATAGGAAAAATAATCCGAGGAAAAGAGAGCGATAGGTTTGCCCCGTATTCTTGACTATCGAGGCTTTGTCCTTCTTGCGTACCTCGCTGTACATCCACGGCTGCCCGCACGCTCAGCTCTAATATTTCACAACCTTTAAACACATTTCTGTCAATAAGTGAAAGGCTTACAAAAGGACCTGGCAACGATTGGAATACATTGAGTCCTCCTTCCAAAGAATATTGGTATTTGGGGTAAGGACTGGTGAAAATACTTGCTTTTATGTGTCCACCCGTAGTATCAAAATTAATGTTCACAAACTTGAAGATATCGAGACGGGCCAACGATACTTGCGTGTTTTCCACATTGGTAAGGCTGTAGGGTTCTCCCGGGCGGATAAAAATCTTTCTATCCAACACCTTTTTCGAATAGCTGCTTTCCCCTTCTATATACTCGATATCTTTGTAGTAAGAAATATTTTCCCCTCGGCTTGTATTTACATCAACGTCCGTTTCAAACACTACTTCATCAATCATAAATTTTTTATGCCCACCCTTGTTTGCATCGTTTTTTATGGTAACGTCTATGTCCACAAAGTTTTGCGACAAGGTATCGTTTACCTCAAAAAAGACATACGATTGCCTAAATTCATAATAGCCATTGTCCTGTAGCACTCGTGTGATTCTTATCCGCTCTTTTTCAATATTTTTCTCATTGTAAATATCTCCTTCCTCTAGGGCAGCTTTTTTGAAATTATTGCCAAGAACCTCCAAAATAGCCGTGTCGGGTATATGGTAAAAAAGGTTGCGGATTCTGTAAGGTTTGCCTTCCTCCACAATATATTCTACGTTGATGAGTTTCTCTTCCAATGTATCGAGGGTAATGCTCACTTTCCCATCAAAATACCCCCTCGACTGAAGGTATTTTTCCATTTGTTCTTGGGTATATTCGGAAATATCGTGGTTGTAAATAGAAGGAGGTTCGCCTATGGAACTCATCATCCAGTTCCCATTTTTCAGCTTGTTTTCCAGCTTCAATACTTTTTCCTCCTTTTTTCTGAGCAAAGCACGAATATCTTTCAGGATTTTGGTAGAGTCTTTGGTAAGCTCCTCTTCCTTTTTATCAATCCCGTTAACCTCCACAGAGTCCAATTGAAATTGAAGCTCCCTTATCTTCGTATCGTATTTTACAATGGTTTCCTCTAGCCGAAGACTATCCTTCGATTTGGTTTTGTCGAAGCGCTTCTTTCCTATATTGTAGGCATACAAGTAGGGCATCATAGGTAGGTAAATGATTTTGCGGTTGGGCTTTTGGCGGTAAAATACTTCCAACTCTTCCCCTTCAATGTACTTATTCTTTTTGATGGATTGGTTGAAAATTAAATACTCGCCCTCCTTTAGGTTTTTAACTGGTACACACGAAGTTCCCAGAAACAAGAGTATCGCTAAGCCAAGCAATAGCTTTGGCCAGCTTCGTCTGTTTGCCATCAAATACCCTGATTCTGAGAATATAGTTGAGTTGCCCAAGTTCATATTATCCACCCACTTATTAAGGTGCGCTGGTCATTTTTGCGTTGTTTCCCTTCCTGATTATACAACAAACTACTCGCACATTATTCTAAAAGACCCCACGCCTTTCAATAAAGGTGCAAAATGGGGCAGATAGATATACGGGTATGCTTGTTTAAAATAAAGATTCCGTAAAAATACAGGTGTTTATGAAGAAGTAGTGTTAAAAAACTTAAAAATAAGCTGCTAAAGATGGTTTGCCGCTTTCCCAAAAAAGCTATTTTTGCTCGATCGGGTATCAAAATTATCAAAATTTGAACAAAAATCAGCTTAAACTTATCAAGTCGCTCCATCTCAAAAAGAACCGCACGAAAGAAGGGTTGTTTTTTGTAGAAGGGAGAAAAAACGTATTGGAACTAGTAACGGGCAGCTTTGAAATGGTGGAAATTTTTGCTACTAGGGAGTTTATGGACTTGTACGGGCGTGAACTAAGAAGGTTTGCTTGTCCCGTAACAGAAAGTAGCCAGAAAGCATTGGAGAGCGCGGGAACATTTCAGAGCAATGACCAGGCCCTCGCCTTGGTAAAGCTTCCCCCAGATACATTTACAGCTCCGAAGTATGAAGGAGGGTTAGTACTTGCGCTCGACGATGTGCGGGATCCGGGAAACTTAGGGACGATCTTGAGGATTGCCGATTGGTATGGGATCAAGCAAGTAATTTGTTCGGAAAATACGACCGACCTTTTTAATCCGAAGGTGATCAACTCCTCTATGGGTTCTTTCTTGAGGGTTCAGACGGTCTATATTGATTTGGTTTCTTACCTAGAAAACTTGCCGTCACATGTGCGTTCGTTTGGGGCGTTTATGGAAGGAGATAATTTGCATAAAGAAAAAGAGCTTCCAGCAGATGCTGTTTTGGTGTTGGGAAATGAATCGAATGGGATCAGCCCGGCTCTCGAAAAAGTGATAGGGAAGAAGATTACCATCCCGAGCTTTGGTGGTGCCGAATCGCTCAACGTGGCGACAGCTTGTGCAGTCATATGTGATAATTTTAGGCAGAAGGGGTGATGTGAGGATGAGATGATTTGCTAATGTGCTGATGAAATAGTTTTCTATAGCTTACACTGGCGGGAGCATCTCGCTCGTGCCTAAACATTGATCTCAAGCGTCCGCTTGATTTGACACCAAGTTATGTATCAATTTAGTAAGATATTAGATAAATATAAAGAGCTAACCAATCTAGTTTTTGGATTGACTTAAAAAGAAGAATGGAGAAAGAAAAACTGGAAACCATTTTGGAGAAACATGTACCCGAGGGGGCTGCACCTTTTTTGGTAGAATGGATACTTCGCTACCAAATAGGGGTGAAGATCACCAAAGAAAGGGCAAGCAAGTTTGGGGACTACCGCCCACCGTTTGGGAACAATGGGCATAGGATCAGCATCAACCACAACCTTTCCCCCTACCAGTTCCTCATTACGTTTGTACATGAAACTGCTCACCTTGTCACGTGGGAGCAGCATAAAAACAAGGTCCAGCCTCATGGAAAAGAATGGAAAAATAATTTCAAAATGCTCATGCAGCCTTTCCTCAACGAAACATTTTTCCCCAGTCAAATCCTCCCTTCTCTGAGGAAATATATGAAAGACCCCGGCGCATCTAGTGCAGGAGATGCTCGGCTCTACAAAGCCCTCGATGAACTAAAAAATGAAGACAATGGAAGCGTTTACCTCGAAAAACTACCCTTCAATGCCGTGTTCTTCCTAGAAGATGGACGGAAATTCCAAAAGCACGAAAAGCTCCGTAAAAACTACATGTGTATGGAAATTCGAACCAAAAGACTTTTCAAAATCAGCCCCATCGCAAGGGTTTTTCCTGAGAAGAAGAGGTGAAATATATTTTTACCAAGAAAAACATATTCAACACCCAACATGAAAAAAATATTAGCCATTAACGGAAGTGCAAGCGAAAACTCATCGAACCTTTCAATTTTGAAATGTTTTTCCCAGCTATTGGGAGATAGTTTTGAAGTAAAGATCATAGATGATTTAAGTGATCTTCCTCCTTTTAGAACTGCCCTTACGGCAAGGAACACTCCTGAAAAAGTGGTGCAGTTTCGGGAAGCCATAGCCGCAGCCGATGGAGTGATAATATGTACGCCTGAATATGTGTTCAGTATCCCGAGTGGGCTTAAAAATGTCTTGGAATGGTGCGTGTCTACTACTGTTTTTTCAAAGAAACCACTTGGGCTGATTACCGCAGCGGCAAACGGGGCAAAAGCCTATCAAGAGCTGCAACTAATCATGAGAACAATAGAAGGTCTTTTTACTGAGGAAACTATGCTGCTTGTGCAAGGGGCAAAAGGGAAAATAAATGCCGAGGGGGAAATAGTAAACGATGACCTGAAAATCAAGCTTGGTCAGCTGGCAAACGCATTTGTGGAGTTGGTGGAGCAGAATAGAGGGAAATAAAAAAGCTACAAAGAAACCACTTTTGGTTGTGGCTTTGTAGCTTTTTTATTTTCAATCGGCTTTTATACCAGCTCGGTGAAGTTTTCCAACTTCCAAGTAGAGCGAGTGCTTATGTTTGCCTTCAGCTCGTTAAGGATAGAGTACAAGCCGAAGTAGGTTCTATTGATGTACAAACCGTCTTTTGCTCCCCTTGGCTTCTTCGAATTCTTGAGCACTTTTACATTAGAGGTCTGCTCGCCAAAGTCATAGATTTCTTGGAAATAATCATCATTCCCAAAATCGAAAGTGGGGGAATAAAACGGTCTGCCCAACAAACTGATCATCGTTTTGAAAATACCGAACAGTTCCCTTTGTTCCTCAGCTGTATCGCTTTCATAAATAAATGTGAGCGACTTGAGGTTTTTCATCAACCGCTCATCTTCCTCCATAAGGTTCTTGTCTAGCAAGATGAAGTATTTCTCGTAATACTCTTTGGGAATTACTTTCACACAGCCAAAATCTATAATGCCCAATGTTCCATCATCCCTTATCAGGAAATTGCCAGGATGCGGGTCGGCATGCACTTCTAACATGCTATGGATTTGGAAATCGTAAAAATCCCAAAGAGCTTGCCCAATCTTATTTCTCACTTCTTGGCTAGGATTGGTCTGCAAAAACTCTCCTAGGTGCATTCCTTCCAGCCAGTCCATTGTGAGGACATGCTTGCAAGATAGATCTGGATAATAGCTTGGGAAATAGAGATTTGGGATGTGCATGGTAGCTTCCGAAATAGCCTGAGAACGTTTTAGCTCTAAGTCGTAATCCGTTTCCGAAAGCATCATGGTTTCCACTTCGCTCATGTAATGGTCTACATCTTTCTCATTGAGGTTGAGCAGGTTTACCGCAAAAGGCTTTACTATTTTTAGGTCAGAGCTTATGCTTTCTGCCACGCCCGGATATTGGATCTTTACCGCAAACTTTTTTCCATCCAATTCCGCTTGGTGCACCTGCCCAATGGAAGCGGCATTTACCGCATCGTGGGTAAAGCTGTCAAACATATCGGAAGGACTTTTGCCAAAATACTTTTTGAACGTCCTCACCACAAGCGGAAAAGATAGGGGAGGGGCAGAGTACTGAGCCATCTGGAACTTTTGAGAATATTGCGATGGGAGCAGGTTCCTGTCCATGCTCATCATCTGGGCTATTTTCAGGGCACTGCCTTTCAATTCGCTAAAAGAATCGTAGATATCCTTCGCATTGTCCTCGTGCAGCTCATCTTTCGATAAAGAAGGGTCAACCACTTTCTTGGCATAATGCTTTACATAATTCCCACCTACTTTTACGCCGGTTTTCATAAACCTTGCGGCTCTTTGAACTTTGCTTGCAGGGATGCTGTCTTGAGTTTTAGTTTTTTTCGCCATGTTAGAATTTTGATGTCGCTTTTCTTTAACCGCCTGTTCGCCGAAAGGGTTTGCCAAATAGAAGAAGCTTTCAAAAGTTTAAAAACATCTATTAAGATTTACATGCATTTTGAAACCATAAACATGAAACAAGCAACCTTTCTTATTTATTTTGGAAAAGGAATTTTGCCAGATCAAAAGCTTGGTCCAATACGGTTAGCCCCATAAGGTCCATGGTAAGATTGATCGATTTTTCGATGGCTGCATCTGTCTTTTCAAAGTTTTCGGATTCATCCTTTGCCCAAAATTTCAATACCAATACTAGTTGCCCCCATATCAGGTTAGGGTATTTTTCACTGATCACCGGTCGGCTGTGCAGTTCTTGGGTATCGAACCCTTCGGCTATCAGTTCGTTGGCAAAACCAAAAAACTCTTCTCTAAAACCCTTGGCAAATGTAGGGGTGCAAAGCGAAAGGCTTTTCTTGGCATCGTCTATGGTATATACCACAAAACTTCTTTGCTCTTTCAGTATTTCTATCAATGTGAAAAAGAAGGACAAGAGCTTTTCCCTTACGGAATATTCTTGGTAAACCTCTTCTGCTTTCACTTGCTCTAGTGTTCGTGTGATGAAATCAGTCCAGATTTCTTTTTTGATTGCCTCGAAAGAAGAATAGTGCTCATAAAAGGACTTTTCCCCTTCACCTATCGAATCCATGAAGTGGTTTACGGATGAAGGCTCCTTTTTATTTTGCAAAATGAAGTCGATGTAAGTTTTTTTAATCTTTTCTTTAAATTTTTTCATAGGATTATAAACTAATGTGAAAAAAATTTAGTTCTTTAGACATGAAGTTTGTTTGTTAGTTTAGTTTATTAAAGTGGAAAGGAACCTTCTATATTAGGGGGTTTCTTTTTTTTTGTCCTCTGCCCTCTCAGGGCTGTTTCTGTAAAATAAGCCTGCCGATTAATAAAATACGATATTACCTGTAAGTAGTTTTCCTTTTTTATTCCCTCCTCTTCAAATTGTCTATATTTGAACTTTGATGTATCATTAACCTACAGATGACATGTAGTGTTTGACAAGTTTTTAAAGACTGTGAAAAATATTACATGTAAGTTTTTAATATAAATTTAACTTTTTGAACGACATGCCGACAAATAAAGCAAGCGCAACACACTTTGAAAATGCTAAAAAAGTAATTCCCGGAGGAGTTAATTCTCCTGTAAGGGCATTTAAGGCCGTGGGCGGTACCCCCTTGTTTATAAGGGAGGCCAAAGGTGCTTATCTTATAGATGAGGACAACAACAAGTACCTAGAATTGATCAATTCGTGGGGGCCGATGATATTAGGCCATGCCCATCCAATTATTACAGAGGCGGTACAAAAAGCAGCGGAGACATCCCTTTCTTTTGGTGCGCCAACTTCAAGAGAGGTGGCCATAGCGGAGCTTATTGTGTCTATGGTTCCTTCCATAGAAAAAGTAAGGATGGTGAATTCGGGCACGGAAGCTACTATGTCCGCCATACGCTTAGCTAGGGGCTTTACAGGGAAAGATAAATTTATCAAATTTGAGGGCTGCTATCATGGCCATGGCGATAGCTTTTTGATAGCGGCCGGAAGTGGGGCGATTACTATGGGCGATCCGGACAGCCCAGGAGTAACCAAGGGCACGGCGAAAGACACCCTTTTAGCTCCTTACAACAATCTTGAGGCAGTTCAACAAGTGGTAGATGCAAACAAGGGAGAAGTAGCGGCGATAATTTTAGAGCCAGTGGCAGGGAATATGGGCTGCGTGTTGCCCAAGCCTGGTTTTTTAGAAGGCTTAAGGGTGCTTTGCGATAAAGAAGGAATTGTCCTTATTTTTGATGAGGTGATGACCGGGTTCAGGCTTGCCCCAGGTGGTGCGCAAGAGCTTTTTGGTGTGACTCCAGACCTTACTTGCTTAGGTAAGATTATTGGTGGAGGAATGCCAGTTGGCGCTTATGGTGGCAAGGCTGAGATCATGGATTTTGTTTCGCCAGTAGGTCCTGTGTATCAGGCAGGAACGCTTTCGGGCAACCCTATTGCTATGGCGGCCGGGTTTACTATGCTTAGTTACCTCAACGAGCATCCAGAAGTATACACACGCTTGGAGCAGATTACCAAAACGCTAGTGGATGGAATTGCGGTCAATGTAAAAGAACTTGGGTTGGGCTATACCCAGAACCAACTTGGCTCAATGACCACGCTCTTTTTCAATAATAGTAAAGTACATGATTTTGAAGATGCAAAAGCATCAGATATGGAGGTGTTCAAAAAGTACTTTAATGCCATGCTCAATCGTGGTGTTTACTTAGCGCCTTCGCAATATGAAAGCCTTTTCTTGTCCAACGCTCTCACCGACGAGAATGTGGAAACAATCATCGCAGCCAACAAAGAGGCTTTGATAGAGATTCATTCATAGATTTTGGCCTAAGGCTACCCAGCCTTAGGCTATTTTTATCTTTTAGAAGTGCCTTCTGTCGAAAAGGTGTAAAATTTTAAAGGGAAACCTCATGTGGTTTTGATCGAAATCTGTAATTTGAAGAACATTTCAAGCTAATCCGCAAGCATCCTTTTTTTACTCACCAAAAAATATTTTTCAAACGTCTAAATTTTTATCTCATGGAGTTTTTGTATTTTATTTTGATAGGTCTAGTAGCAGGTTGGTTAGCAGGGAAGATAATGAAAGGAGGGGGTTTCGGTTTAATTGGGAATATCGTTATCGGAATCATCGGGGCGATCTTAGGAGGATGGGTACTAGGTTTGGTTGGTATTTCTTTCGGAGGGTTGATAGGCTCTATAGCAACTGCGGTAATTGGGGCAATTTTACTTTTGTTTGTGGTAGGATTGGTCAAAAAGTAGTTATTTCGAAGTAAAATGGTTATTTTTGCCCTACTAAGCCAGTGTGACAAGACATTCGTTATGCTGGCTTATTTGGTTAGAAGAGCTTAAAGCCTTGAACGAGTGTGATGTGTACTTAGTGGGAGTATTTTTGGGGATTTTGATGAGCGGTAATAATGTGCTCTAGTAAGAGGGTTAGTTTTGTTTAAAAAGAAAAAAAAGCCCATTGTTTCTACAATGAGCTTTCCAAAATGCCTTGCTAATAAATGAATATTAGCATTGCCTGCATACTATCTGGCTTACCTTAACCAAATAAGCTGCCAAACTTTTGCAAACTGGACAATATTTTTTAATTTCATTCGTTTGTGCGCATTGAAAGTACCTCAAAAAACAGTTAAATAACATATATAAAAGAACAAACCAGTTTATTCTGGGCAACGCTATTAAAGATCATCTTCATGTTGTAAAACATATTCAGGTAAAGCCTCGCCACTATGTAGCGAGGTTTCCTTTTTTTGGGGAATTGGAAGTAGGTTTGAAAAAAAATATTGAAGTTGATCGTTAATTTTTGATGAAAAAATTTGCTTATAAAAAGTAGTTTAAGATATTTGCAATCCCAAAACGGAATGGCGAGGTAGCTCAGTTGGTTAGAGCGCAGGATTCATAACCCTGAGGTCACGGGTTCAACTCCCGTCTTCGCTACAATAAACCCTTCAGACAATCAGTTTGAGGGGTTTTTGCGTTTTAGGCAACTCTTATAGAGGCTCTTTTCCTTGTTTTCCAAAAAAAATAAATAAGCTTAAAAACTCTTCCCCAAAAAACTCATACTCCAACTCTTGCAACTTATTCCCTATCTTTGTTGCGAGATTCGCCCCTGAGGGCAAAAATTAATACCGAACTTATTTTATTGTGGAAAAATTTGAGATGATCGCCAAGACCCTTTTTGGGTTTGAGGAATTGCTGGCTGCCGAATTGGAAGAGATTGGGGCTACGGATATTGAATTGTTGAAACGTGCGGTAAAGTACCGTGGCGATCAAGAGGTGCTGTACAAAAGTAATTATTTGCTTCGTACGGCTATAAAGGTATTGAAGCCTATTACTACTTTTCAGGTGCGCAATGAGTACCAATTGTACGATCAGATAAAAAAGATAGATTGGGAAGATTACATGACCGTGAACCAGACCTTGGCGATAGAGGGGACGACCAGTGGTGAGATTTTTACCCATTCCAAATATGTTGCCCTCAAGTCGAAAGATGCGGTAGTGGACCAATTCAGGGACAAATATGACAAACGCCCCTCGGTAGATACAGAAGATCCCGATTTGCGGATCAATGTCCACATAGCGGAGGATCAATGTACGGTTTCCCTTGATAGCTCTGGGGTGACGCTCAATAAGCGTGGTTATCGCTTGAGACAGGTATTCGCTCCTATGAGTGAAGTGTTGGCCTCGGGTATTCTGATGCTCACGGGCTGGGACAAGAAGCGGAATCTCATAAACCCAATGTGCGGTTCTGGTACGGTTGCCATTGAGGCGACACTGATGGCCAGAAATGTACCTGCGGGCTATTTTAGGGATTTTGCCTTCCAGTACTGGAAGGATTTTGACCAAGCACTCTGGAAGAAAATAAAAGACGAGGCAATAGAGAAGATTACCGATATGGAAGGAAAGATTTACGCTTCTGATATAGAACTTAATGCGATCAAAGTTTCCATAGACAATGCCGAGCGAGCTGGGGTAGATGAATTTATAGAATTTGAAAAAGAAGATTTTCTCGAATCGAAAGCTAAGCTGGAAGATGCTCTCGTGATAATTAACCCGCCTTATGGGGAAAGACTGGAAGAAGCTGAGGACATGGTGGAGTTTTATAAGGAGATAGGAACGCAGCTAAAGCACGGCTACAATGGTTGCGATGCGTGGATTTTGAGTGGAAACCTCGATGCTATCAAATTTGTCGGTTTGCGCCCTTCCCGGAAAATCAAGCTTTTCAATGGACCGATTGATTGCAAGCTCCATAAATTTGAGCTTTACCGAGGTAGTAAAAAAGCATCGAAGCAGGGGAAGGTTTAGTTTTAGCTAGCCGAAATCAGTTCTAAGATCTAAATAAAATACAAGCTTAATCTTGCTTCAAAATTCGTTTACCAACCAATAAGTTCAATGCATAAAGACATGTTCAAGCTTCCCATTTCCTAAGTTTGAACATGCTCTTATATCAAAGTGCTTCACTAGCTCGACTCAACTAGTAATTTATTTAACCGAACTTATACATTATCATGTTTAAAAAACTACTTTTCCCATTTCTACTTTTAGTATTCAATACTTCCCTTTCTTTCTCCCAACAAACTTCTAAGCCCAATATTATCATTATCTTGACCGATGATGCCGGCTATGAAGATTTTGGCTGCTATGGTTCCACGGAGTTTAAAACTCCTAACATTGATAAACTTGCAAAAAATGGAGTGCGCTGCACGCAAGCGTATGTAAGCGGAACTTGTTGCAGTCCGTCGCGAGCAGGGCTTATGACAGGGCGCTACCAAAACCGATTTGGGCACGAGTTCAATTTGCCAAGGCGAGCAAATAAGGGAGACGACCCAGAACTTTTGGGCATGGATGTGAACGAATTGACCATTGCCGATCTGCTAAAAAAAGAGGGATATTATACAGGGATAGTTGGGAAATGGCATTTGGGGATGAAGAAAAAGTTCCACCCCATGAACAGGGGTTTCGATGAGTTTTTTGGCTTTTTACATGGCTCAAGGTCTTATTTTCCTACTGAAAAGGCGGAATTTATGGAGCCAATTTACCGAGGTTTTGAAAAAGCTGGAGAGCAACCTTACCTTACCGAAGTATTCACTACCGAAGCCATCGACTTTGTGAAACGGAATAAAGAAAAACCATTTTTCCTATACCTCTCGTACAATGCAGTGCATGCCCCCATGGATGCGCTTCCTGAAGACGAAAAGCTGTATGATAGCATAGAATGGACGAAAAGGAGAAAGTTGGCTGCGATGACCCACTCTCTCGATAGAGAAGTAGGAAGGTTTATGAATACCCTCGATTCTTTACAGCTTACAGAAAATACCTTAATCTTTTTCCTCAACGATAACGGAGGAGCGACAATTAGCAATGGGGCTAGCAATGGCAAGCTCAACGGTCAGAAAGGTACTGTGATGGAAGGGGGAGTTCGGGTTCCGTTTATCGTTCATTGGCCGTCAAAACTCAAAGCAAAAGAATATCAGCATCCTATAACTGCACTCGATATTTTACCTACTTCTTTGGCTGTAGCGAAAGGGAAATTACCCAAAGACCGAGTCTATGACGGGGTGAATATCCTTTCTTATCTCAGAGGTGGGAACCTTTCTCGTCCGCATCAAACCTTCTACTGGAGGTATAACAATTGCGCTGCGGTGCGTGAAGGTGACTGGAAGCTGATCAGGATGCCCGACCGCCCGGCTATGTTGTTCAATTTGGCTCGGGATGAACAAGAGCTGATAGATATGGCTATCGATAAACCCGAGTTAGTTGCTCGTTTGTACAAAAAGCTTTTTGAGTGGGAAAAAAGCTTGCCCTATCCCCGTTGGAGATCAGAAGTAAAATGGTTTGAAGAGGATGTAAAGCGCTACGATAAGGCTTATATCAATGGAAAAGCTAGGTGGTAATAAGCTTTATTAGCCTTTTTCAATATAAAAAGCCCCTACGTGTGTAGGGGCTTTCCATTTCTAATCCAATCGGTGAACCTAGTTCATGTCTTCACCTTTCTTCAATTTTTCAATGCCTGCTTCCAGGGCTTTTTTGTTAAGCTCATCGGGTGCTTTTTCGTAAGCGAGCTTCGCATATTTCAATGCTTTTTTGTAGTTGCCTTCAGCAGAGTAGCCTCTCGCCAAGCCAACATTGGTAGGCCATTGTCCTTCAAACTTTTTGGCATTTAGTTGGAACATTGCCATTGCCTCCGCTTTTTTGCCAGCCGCCATCAGTTGCCTACCCAGCCCATGGATTTGAGTTGGGTCGGTTGCAAGGTTTGCTGCCTCTAGCAAAACTGTTTTAGCTTCTTCCGCTTTGCCAAGTTTCGCCAATATCCTCGACTTCATTTGCAAGGTCTGGAAGTTTTTATTACCTACGAAAGGGGCACCGATTGCGGCATCTGCCCAAGTAAGCGCCTCCTCTAAGTTGATATTATTTTGAAGGCAAAAACCAGCTGCTTGCATCCAGTTTATCCATGTGAAGCCTGTTCCCGAGCGCAGTTCTTTGCGGATTTCGGTAAGGTACAGTTCATTGATGTTAGGTACTTCGATCTTAAAAGGGATCATCAGCTCTTCCCATTTGAGGGCGCAAACGGAATTGTCTGGATTACGTTCAATAAATTCATAAGTCAACCATTCGGTATACTCAGATTTAGCAGGTTTCACAGTCACTCTCAGGGCATCTTCCTCCTCTTTGTAGAAGTAACTTCCCCAAGAGCTGGAATTGTTGGAAAAAACAACAGTGCACTCATCTTCGCCTACAGCTATGTGCAGACCGTATGTTCCTGCTGGAAGCTTTTTGCCTTCTATCAATACATCGTGGCTTACAGTGAAGATCGTGTTCATGTTTGCACCTGCCCTCCAAGGCGAAGGATTGCCATAGCCAAAGCCCAAGTCAGTAAAGCCGTAAGGGACTAGTTTTCCCCAAATCTCTCCTTTTCTAGATTTTCCGCTAGGTGTGGAAACATCTGGGCTGCTGTAGTCTATAGTCGCTTTTACCAGCCCGATCCACTGGCTCACGCTCGCCTTTTGGTTGTCGCCGCTGGGCGGTAGGGTCAACGCTTGCGAATGGGCAAGCTGTACGCTAAATAGCAATAGTGCAATTGAAATTAGTCTAATCTTTCTCATGTAGTTCTGTTCAGTTAAATATTGGAATCTATTTCGGACGCAAACTAAGGTTTTTGTAGAAGAAAAAAAGGGGGACTTGGGTCTAGGCATATTTTCGGTTTGAACGGTTGGAAACTATTTGCAGGAGGCGTAATTGAAAAAGGCTTGGCATTTTGCGCCAAGCCTTTTCTATAGGTTTGATAGCTAAATTACCTGTTAAAATTCCGCTTTCACTTTTTCTTTAAAAAGCTTTTCGAATTTCTCTACTTTAGGCTTCACTACATAAATGCAATACGGCTGGTTTGGGTTGTTTTGGTAATACTCTTGGTGGTAGTCCTCCGCCTTGTAAAATACATCTAATGCGGTGACCTGGGTAACTATTGGGTCACTCCAAAGTCCTGATTCCCCAACCTCTTTTACAGCTTTTTCCGCAGCAACTTTCTGCCCTTGGTTATGGTAGAAAATTGCTGAACGGTATTGCGTACCTACGTCGTTACCTTGTTTGTTGAGCGTAGTTGGATCATGGATTTTCCAGAATATATCCAACACCTCCTCGTAGGAGATTACTTTGGGGTCAAATGCGACTTGCACCACTTCGGCATGCCCAGTTTTACCCGTACATATTTCATTGTAGGTAGGGTTTTTGAGTTTTCCACCGGTGTACCCCGATATCACAGATACTACTCCGTCGGTTTTTTCATATACCGCTTCTAAGCACCAAAAGCAACCGCCGCCAAGGGTTGCGTATTCCAACTTATCTTGTATCATAATTTTGTGAGGTTATGTATTGATTATCATTCGAATGAAAAGAGGCTAATGCCAAAAATCCCGCAAGTAAAGCGGCAAAAGTCAATGGCAAAAGGAACTTGTTTCTCATTTGAGAATGGTTTGTTACACAATAGAAATCGAAAAGAATAACTACCCGATTTACAAAAGGGACTAAGAAAACAGCCAAAAGAGGAAAATTGTTCGTTTGAGTCAATTAATACCCTGCTCTTCAATACTACTAACGGCGATACTCTTCTGAAAACGATGATTGTTTAAGGCTTGGGAAATAAGCTTCATACTAACGTTCGATTCGATAAGGCTTTTACTCACCTATCTCTTCAGAAGTAATTTTCAACATAGCGCTTTTCAATCCTTTGGTTGTGGCTGTGATAGTTATGGTTCCCGCTGTACGTTGAGAACGGACTACGAGTAAGGCTTTTCCTTGGAATACCTTTCTTTCATCGCTCACAAAGGGTTCGCTGCTGGCGATATCAGCATTGCCGACCCCTGCATTTGTCCCCTTACCAGTCACTTTGAAACTGATGTTGTTGGAAGCGTTGGGGATGATCAGGCCATTTTTATCCACCACTTTCACAGTGATGTATGACAGATCCAAACCGTTTGCCTTGATCTTTTCTCGGTCAGCTTCCAAGAGAATATGGTGTGGTTTGCCAGCGGTTTTTAGCTCGTGGGAGCCCACTACTTTGCCGCCTACTTTTGCTTCAGCTTTGATCGTGCCTGCGGTGTAGGGAATTGTCCATTCTAACTTGTCATGCATCTTTGGTCCCAACAGCGGAGGGTTTTCCGGATCATATTCTTCCGCCGAATGTGCGGTGATATCCTTAGTGTAATACTGCTTGGGAATTTGCTTAACTCCAACTGATTTTCCATTTACAAAAAGCTCCACTTCTTCGCAGTTGCTGAAAGTCAGGAGTTTTACAGAGTCTTTGCCCTGCCAGTTCCAGTGGGAATACATGGGCTGGTAGCGCAGCTTTACTTCGTTCCAGAGCTTTGAAGTGGCACTGCCTTCGTCGTAAGCAGTGATGTGCACCATGGGTTCTTCGCTGAACAGGCTTTGGATGTAATAGCTAAATGATTTCCAGTGGTCGTTCCAGTCGATGATGCCATTTGCCCAGCCTTTTGCCGGCCAGCCGAAGGACTCCCCAATGTAGTCCGTTCCGCCCCAGTAAAATATCCCTACGGAAGTATGGTGGTTGATGTTGAACCACTCGCCACCCAAGTTGCCAGCCTGCGCCTCGCTGAGGATGAAGGTCAGTTGAGGGTAATTAGCTTTGTCCACTGGCCAGAATTCTTCCCGGTAGTTGGTGCTTACCACATCCATGTAAAACTCCATTTCGGGTGGACCTTCTCGGTAATAGTTTTCCGTTCTGTATGCCCCGCTTTTTCTAGAAGGATGTAAGGCGCAAGTTACTTTTCTGTAAGGGTCTAGGTTATGTACGAAGCTGACCATTTCCTTGAGCATCGGCACGCCAAAACCTGCCTTTGGGCTTCGCTGCTGCCTTGTTTCATT
This sequence comes from Flammeovirgaceae bacterium SG7u.111, assembly GCA_034044135.1. Lineage (NCBI taxonomy): Bacteria > Pseudomonadati > Bacteroidota > Cytophagia > Cytophagales > Flammeovirgaceae > Flammeovirgaceae bacterium SG7u.111. Next base: position 2,735,289 of record CP139021.1, read on the forward strand.
CGCCACGCTCCAAATGAAGACCGAAGGATGGTTTCTATCTCGTTTGATGAATGCTTCCAAGCTACTTGCCCAGTGGTCATCAAAGCTGTTTCCTTGGCCAAAAAATTGATCGCCCCATTTGTCAAAGGCTTCGTCGAAGACTAGCATTCCGTTTCGGTCGCACCAATCGAGGATAAACGTATCGTGGGGGTTATGGCTCAAACGAATGCCGTTACAGCCTAGTTTTTTTAAACCTTCCAAGCGTCGTTCGAAACCGCGCTCAAAAGCGGCAGCGCCCAAGGGTCCCAAATCATGGTGGATGTTTACCCCTTTTACAAAGACCTTTTCACCGTTGAGCAAGAAACCTTTGTTTCGGTCAAACTCAACCGTTCTAATCCCGAAAGTAGTTTCGTAGGTGTCTACTTCCTTGCCATCTATCGCTACCGTGGTCATTACTTTATATAGTGCTGGGTTTTCCAAGTCCCACAGCTCAGGGTTTGAAATTTCCAGAGTTTGCTTGGCTGTATAAACCTCTCCAACGGCTACTGGAATGATATCAAAAACTTTCCCTTTTGATTTTCCTTTTGGGTCGAGTACTTCTGAAGTCAAGGTTACTTCAACTCCCTCTGCTTCTCCATTGATAAATTCCGTTTGGATGAGTGCCGAAGCCATTTCCTTTTTCACCACAGGGGTGGAAACAAACGTTCCATGGTAGCCAACACGAACGGGCGAGGTGATCAGGAGATTTACATCTCGGTAAATTCCTTCGCCGTTGTACCAGCGAGAGCTTTCCATATCGGTGTTGTCGTAGCTCACAGCGATCAAGTTCTCTCCTTCCTTTGCTGCTTTGGTGATGTCTACCAAAAAAGCTTCAAAGCCATTGAGCTGATGGGCAAGTTCTTTTCCGTTTACAAATATCTTAGCATCTCGGTAAATCCCTTCAAATTCGAGGAATACCTTCTTTCCCTTGATCTCATTACCTAGCGCAAGCGATTTTCGGTACCAACCTTTTTGACGAGGTAAAAAGCCATTTTTTCTATCCGAATTGAGGCTGTCTTCCATGAAAGGACCAGCAATGCTGGCGTCGTGTGGAAGGTGAACCGTTTGCCAACTGGTATCATCGAAGTCTGATGTTTCTGCTGCTGAAAATTCGCCTCTCGCATATTTCCAGTCAAAGTTGATGAGCTTGGTTTGCCTTTGTGCAGTTGCCCCAAAGGAGGAGAAAAGTAGGGTAAGTAATAATGTATAATTAAGTATTGGTTTCATATTTTTTAGTATTAAAGTTAGTTAGGGCATTTGTGAAATATTTTCAACTTTTACTTTCCAATCTTTTGGGAAGCCCAAATTCGGTTGGGGATTGTCCTGCGTGCCTGCTGCCATCATTGCCAAAGCGATGAGCACACCACCGTTGCCAGGCAAGTACAAGCGCAGCCTGTCGGTTTGGTAATTGTGCCCATTCTTCAAATAGGTATTTGTGGTGATGGGCATGAGGAGTGCTTCCACAGCCTTTTCAGGTTTGCCCAAGCGGGTAGCAGTCATGGCGGTCATGGGGAAATCCCAGCCCCAAGTGTCTTCCCATTGCCAATCTTTCCAAATTTTGTCAAAGGTATTTTCCATCACCTTTTTGTCGAGCCCTTTGGTGGCTGGCAACATGCCAAACGTACCCAACACGCTCGGGTGGTCTGTCATGTATCGTTGGGTGGTGTAGGAATCTGGTGAACTTTCGGTGGCGAGGTACAAGCCGTCTTTCATGGGCAAAGGGGAAAGGTTATCCAATACTTTATCCCAAGTTTTGTTCCTTTCCAAGCCTTTCCGTTCCCTCCACATTTGGGCAGTTTCCAATCCCCAGCGCCAGTAAGCTAATTCATACGTAGGATTGAAGGTGGTTTGGGCATCAAATCGCTCTTGTGCGGGAATGACGCCAGGGCCCAAAATGTACCGCTTTTTATCAGGGTCCTTGTAGGCAAAGTCCGCCATGAACTCGGCTGTCTCTTCTATGAGTTCTGTGTATTTGTCCAATACTTTCGAATCCTTTTTTACGCTGTACAGCAGCTCTGCAAAATAGATGATATGCGGCTGTTGCCACAGGAGGTACGAACCTACGGAAGAAACGGTTTCTCCACCTTCGTTGTCCGTCATTTTTTGCCATCTTACCCCTTTAAATCCTTGCCTTTTGGAAATTTTCCTCGCTACATCCACACTTCTGAAATACCAAGAAAGCTGCTTCTCCAAAATCTCTGGTCGGTTCCACAATGCGAAATGCGTTCCGTGCCACCAGATCATTTCCATGTGTGGTTTTCCATACCAAGAATTATAGGTCAAGCCAGTTTCCTGAGGCGGCGAACTTCCTCCGCAGTTCACCTTGGTGAGGTACAAAGAAAGAACCATCATCCGCTCTAGTTCCGCAGCCCTTTTGTCTTCGGTTTCCCCTAGGTCAATCATCCCGCCACTTTGCCAAAACTGCTGATAGGCTGCATGGATTTCCTTCTGCAACTTTTCAAAATCACTGCTGAATTGCGGCCTGGTGTTTGGGACAAATTCACAGGTAAATTCCCATTCGCTCTGTTTCGTTTTTGGTAAAACTATAAACCCTTTTTCTGTGGCTTTAGCCGAAGCAAGCTGCAAGGAAGAAGCCACATGCGTGACGTAGGTTGTCGTATCTAGGTCTCTTTGGATACTTAATGTTTTCTTATTGTTATGTAGTAGTTTCAACCGCTTAGGTTCTTCGGAGTCAAAGTTTACTGCTTCGTCTGCAAAGGCATCGGTTGGGTAGGGAAAGTTGATGCTGATGCCCAAGCGACCTTTCGCCAAAAGTGGACTTTTTACTTTCACTCCCAACATGTCATGCGTTTGTCCCACCAAGGTGATCACCTCCACTGGCTCGCCTTCTACTTCAAAAGTACTGGTCAATTCTCCTTTCCAAAGGTCAAGCTTTTGCTCAATCTTTTTCACATCGGAAATGGTAATTTTACTTCCATCTTTTTTTAGTATGTACCAACCAACAGTTGCCAAATGGATACGGTGCGGGTTCTGGCGGAGGTAATTGCCCGCTTCCCATTGCCGCTTGTCTTTTTCCTTCCATTGCCTAGCATAGGGCACTTCCCTTCCATGTGACTTTAGTGGAACTAAGGTTTCTTCTATTTTGTAAGTCTCTTCCGTAGGGAAGCTGTGCCAGCCCCATTCGGAAAGCGTACCCAAAGACATGCCTTTGGAATACTCTATGGGGAAAGTTTGTAAGCCAGTGGCGTCCATCGTCATGGCGAAGCTGCCATTCCCAAGCGTAAGCGAGTTGAGGGTGTCCACCTCGTTGAGCACCACGTTATGACGGCTCACCACTGCTTTTCTATCAATGGGGGTTTGGGCTTTTATGCCATTGGTTATAAACATGCCTATAATTAGGAACTTGAATGCATTTTTTAAATAATTCATGATAGTGATTTGGTTAAATGTGTGAATTAGCACTGGCTAATCATGAATTATTCCACAGGCTCTGTATCGTTTCCAATGAGCTTGTACATTTCACTGCCTGCCAAAAGGAAACAGCCCAAGCCATAGTCTTCAAAATCGGGCATACTGTCGTAGGTTACAGGTTGTCCATCTTTAGGCTCTTTTCCTGTTCCCTGTACATATCCCAAGAATCCATTTGGGTGAATGGCTTCACTTGTAATAGCATTCCACGCTTTGGTAATCACAGGTCTGAATTCTGCTTCGCCAATCAAGCCGTTGTTGATACCCCAAGCCATGCCATAAATGAACAAGGCCGTTCCCGTTGTTTCCTTTCCACCAAACTCTTCCGAATCATGCAAACTCACGTTCCAAAATCCGTCCTCTCTTTGAAGGGGGACTAATGCTGCTAACATTGCTTTCAAGTCAGCTTCGTATTCAGCTTTATGTGGGTCATTGGAAGGGATTTGTTCCAACACTCTAACCAGGGCGGCTACTACCCAACCATTTCCTCTCGACCAGTAACAGTCTTTTCCATTGGCAGTAGTGTAAGGAGGGTCAAAGTCGGCATCTCGCCACCAAAGCCCGTGTTCGGGGTTGTACAAACCATTTTCCCCGATGTTGTTTTTGGTGAAGGCATACATCTCGTACATGCGCTCGAAGTAAGCGGTATCTTCATAGAGAACTCCGAGGCGGGCAAATACAGGCATTGCCATTTGGATGGCATCTATCCAGTCCCAATCGTCTATCTTGTCGGTGACCATCATGCTATCAATCGAAGCTGTTATTTTTTCAATACGTATCGAATCTTTTTCCAATAAGAACAAGTCGATGTATGTCTGCCCAGCGCACTGGTTGTCCGCATTTCTGGTGTAGGTTTCTCCGTCCCTCAAGTCCCATTGGTGGAACTCTCCCCAGTCTACGGCATACTTGTAAAAGGTTGGATCTTCTTTGATTTTGTGCAATTCCATGAGCCCTTCATAGTAGACAGCCCTTGTCCAAATATTGCTAGCTCTTGATCTATTGGTGACAATACGTTTACCCACATCTTGCCATTTTTTCATGAAATACTTATTGGTAAGCACCATGTTTTCAAGGATAGTAGCTTGGGAAATAACTTCTTCTTTTGGGGTGGAACATGCTCCTGAAAGAAGGATGCCTATAAAGGCGCTAAATAGGGTGATCTTTTTTGAGTAATTCATTTTCTCTATTAATTGGGTGAATGATTATAATTATCTATCATGTTGTGCCTCAAGCTGGCACTAGTTAGTTGCGTTATTAATTTTTGTCGGTATTCAATTTGATGAAAGGGCTTTCAGCCAATCTTTACTGAAAAGGGAAAGACCTCCTGTTGTTGGTCATCACTTTATAAGCTCATTTCAAAAGAATTGGTCACTTTTAAGGTACTGCTGTCTTTTGCCATCAACTTCACGTTTTCGAATGTCCAGTTTTTTGCAAAGTCAACTTTTCCAGCTTTTTGTGCCTCAATGGCTATGTTTTTAAATTGAAATCCATCGATGGTAGAATTTTCCAAGCCAGAGGCAGACAAGGCAGTTTCCGCATTGGTCACATTTATGTTTTCCATGTAAATATTCTGGAATTTGGGAATCCCTTTGCCAGCTGGCTCTACTTTTTCGAGCATTACTTTCCAGTGTACTGGGATGCTGTCGTAGTTGAAGCCTTCGGGTAGTGTCGAATAACTGTAGGCTGGATTCCAGTTCATAGAAACATGGATTGGCGTTCCCACCCCGTTCATTTCAATGTCTTTCATGTAAATATTTTCCACTGTTCCCCCACGGGTTGTGGCTGACTTAAACCGAATCCCAATTCCAGTTCCATTGGCTTTCAAGTTTTGGGCTAGTACGTGGCGGATGCTTCCTGAGGTTTCACTTCCAAAAGTGATAAGCCCACCGCCTTTTCTAGAAATACAATTGCGGATTACGATGTATTCAGCAGGTCGGTTCACCCGTAAGCCATCCGCATCCCGACCAGCTTTTAGGCAAAAATTATCATCGTTGCAGTCGATATCACAGTTTTCGATGAGCACAAAAGAAGAGGAGTCGATGTCGATCCCATCAGTGCTTGGCCCATGGCCGTCTACATTATTTCGGATAATTAGCCTATCAACCGTTACATATTCCGAATACAGCACATGCACCGTCCAAAAGCCTGCTTGCATGAGCGTAATCCCTGAAATGGTTACATCTGAAGAACCTGAAACCAAAACTGTTCGGGGTCTTTTGGCATCGTAATCTACTATCCAGCGAAGTCCTTGAGGTTCGTATTCCTCCTTCCGCATTTTCCAATACAAGTCCCAAAAAGGTTTCCCTTGCGCATGAACTGTTCCCTGTCCCGTCACCGCCACTTTTTTTTGATCGATCACATTGATAAGCGCTGCCGGCCATTTCATTTCGATGCCTGCTACTCTCGTGTCGATTTCTGGATAATCGACTATGTTTTGGCTTCCCCGGATTTCCACCCCTTTCCCAATCTGCAAATTCACGCCTTTTTTCACGAAAAGCGAACCTGTCAAATACACACCATCTTCAAAACTCACCACTCCTCCTCCTTGGGCGGAACAAGCATCAATAGCCGCTTGGATCGCTTTGGTATTGAGTGTTTTTCCATCGTTCACCGCACCAAAACCATTGACCATAATTGGGTTGCCTGTTGCAGGTTTTTCCCTAGTTCCCACTTTGCTCACCCAATCGAGCGTTACGCTCTTGGTTTCAACTTCATGTTTGGCTTTTTCGGGGGAACATTCCATTCCGCAAAGCAAAATTACTGTTAGCATTAAGCTCAGAAAATAGGTTTTTCTTATCATTTTGTAAAGTTTCATCATTAACATGGGTTCGTTTAGTCTTATGCCTAGTTACTTAATTTCCATCTGGCTTTTCAATTTCAAAAGTTGGGCTCAAAGGCCAATTGAAGCTTTCAAAAGAATCGGGTTCAGCGGGGTTATAAGTTGGGATTCCTTCTTTCAAATGCATAGCTAGTTCGGGTACATTCGCTTTAATGCCTTCAACTATGCACTTCGCAAGTTGATGCGCTCCATAGGTGTTGAAATGAGTATTGTCTGCCAAATCTTTAGCCTGTCCTTCAAATGTTCCGGCGGGGTAATGGACAAAAGCTTTTTTTGAGTCTTCAGGTCCCATGGCTTCGTAAAAAAGCTTGCTCATTTCGTTCAAATCGATCAAAGCAATGTGTTCTTCAGCAGCTGTTTGGCGCATAGTCTCGGGAAAATCTTCGAGTGTGTTTTTAATTTTTCCATGCTCATCAAAATTCCTCCTGTGCATAGATGTAACCAACACGGGAGTAGCTCCCTTTTCCCTTGCTTCTTGAATAAACATCTTAAGCGATTCTTTATACCTTGCGATCACTTCTTCGTGTGGTCCTTTCGCTTTTTGATCGTTGTGGGCAAATTCGATAAATAAGTAATCGCCTTCCTTCATTTTACTCATCACTTTTTGTAAGCGTTTTTCTCCTACAAAAGACCTGAGTGATTCCCCCGATTCGGCAAAATTGGCTACTACAATATCATTTTTGAAAAAGGTTGGAACCATTTGCCCCCAAGAAGCCCAAGGTTCATTTTCTTGGTCTACCATGGTAGAATTGCCCGCCAAAAATATGGTAGGAATGTCAATGACTTCGGTGATTTCTATGGCGCAGATACTGGGATTTTCATCTCCAAATTCTAGGGTCAGCTTATTATCCCAATTCAAGTATGGATACTCCCTAGGCTTCAAGCGGATGCTGTCAGTTTTATTGATTTTTGGAGAGCGGCGGTTTACAACAATCGTTTCTGTGAGGAATTCACCAGGTAGCAAACTCAGTTCATGCAACATTAACCGTCTCGATTCTGCTTTCACCGTGGCAGTAGTGCTCTCTTGCTCATTGCCAAAAGTGATGCTGACTTTGTAATTACCTTCAGGCAAATCCAAAGCAAAATAGAAGGGCGATTCGCTGGTAAGGAAATCGCTTTTAACGCCTTTGCTTTGAGCGTTCGACCCTGCTTGCACTGCGTCTTTCGAAACCAGCCCAAATCCAACTTCAGGGTTGTAAAAACTGGATGTGCTTACCTCTTGGAAGCCTTCTGTCGCTCCTCTATTACCAAAGTCAAATTTGTATGAGATTAAATCTGAGCCAGAAACTGAAGCGGGGTTAGTTTTTTCAACTTTCCCCATTTTCTGGCTACAGGAAATTAAAAATGATGCGAATAAAAAGGTTAAAAAAAAGTTCGTAAAGTTCATCTGAATAACTGGGTTAAATCAATAGTCTGTAAAATTATTTTTCGCTAAAAATTAGTGCACTGTCGTTTTGATTTACCTCGGCATCTTTCAAAAGGTTAATCACTTCAGCTCCTGCTAAAAGTACTGGTCCATACCCCTGTGCCGCATATGTATTGATAGGTCTGTGGTAATAAAAAGCTGGGTCGAAGCCCATTCCAGTGCCTACACAAGTTCCTTCTACTTGCCCTTTTTCATTCACTTTCGTGGCTACTGCATTCCAAGCCAGCAATACCATTGGCCCATACGCTTTTTTATCTATCCAACCATTGTTGATCGCCTTGGCGATGGCGTAGGTATAAATCGCTGTTGCTGAAGTTTCTAAATATGAATCGTTTCGATCTAAAAGCTGGTGCCAAAAGCCAGTGCCGTCTTGGTAAGAAGCCAAACCATAAATATGCTTTTTGAGTTGTTTTAGCACTTTTTCTCTTTCTGGATGGTTTTCTGGCAACACATCAAGCAACTCTACTTTGGTCATTGCTGCCCAGCCGTTTGCCCTCGCCCAATGGAACTGGGGATGAACCTCCATTTCTTGCACCCAACCGTGCATGTACAGGTTCCTGTCTTCATTGAACATGCGTTCTGAAAATTGCAAAACTTGCTTCACCGCATCGTCAAAGTATTTATTGTCTCCAGTGAGCTTTCCCATTTGAGCCAGTGCTGGTACGCTCATGAACAAATCGTCCAGCCAGAGGGTGTTGGGTAGTGGTCGGTTCCTTGCCAATGTTCCATCTTCTAAGCGGAACTGCTTGTTGCTGATGTAGTCTATGTAATTATCGATCACGGGTTGTAACTCCACTTCCAAGCCAGTCCTTTTTACCTTGATGAAGGCGGCACAGATTGCCCCAGCATCGTCAAGGGCATGAGGCTCTAGTACTGAGCGAAGTGGCGTTTTTGCTTCTGGGAACTTCTCTTTCAGTTTTCTGTACTTATCTGCCGCATAGGCAATGAAAGAAATTCTGCTATTTACATAATCTGTGTATGCATTTTTTCCTGTTGCTTTTCCGGCAGCTAGCATTCCTGCATAAGTCACGCCCCATTCGTAACTCAGGAGTCTATAATCGCCTTTTTCCAAGATGGCATTGTCATTCGGTTGGGAAAAATCAGTAATCTCTTTTCCTGTTTTTTCATTGATCACTCGGGTAGGGGTGGTTGCTTCCAAGTAGCGATAGACTCGATTGATCACCGTTTCCACTTCCTCTGTACTGGGCACTACATACGGAGTAGGGTACTTAGGTTGCAGCATGTGCAGCGGCGTGTTGGAATCGGTAATGGGCTCTTTCTTCTGCCCAAAAAGCAATGCACTGTGGAGGGCAAAAAGCAATAATATAAAACTGATTTTTTTTGTTGGGTAGTTGAATTTGACCATTTTGTACATTTTCATATTTTTTTCATTTAGTAACTTGTAAACTAAAATTTCGTGTTTTTTTAATAAAGCCTATTGCTGATTTGCTGCCGTAATTGATTGTTGCTGACGGTCCGCCGCTGCGGTTTCTTGTTACTAGTTGTTAGTTTTTTCTTAAAAAAAATCTTTCGCTTTTTAAGAAAAAAAACAGTTAATCAACTCATTACTTAGTCGAAACTAGTAACCCGCAACTAGCATCTAGTAACCGTCAGCAGGGTCTAAAAATTAAAATAATAAGCATCATTAAAACACTCGGTTATTTAGTTTATAGTGTATTTAGTAGCAATAAAAAGTCTTTACCGTTTTCCTGCAGTTGGTCCATAAAAAGCATCCGTCCTGAACGGTGAAGCAGGTAAGCCACTTTCATTTGTCAGGTTTGGATTCTTAGGGTTGCTGTTGAAGGCATAGCGCACAGCAATAGGTTTTGGAACTTGCTCCGACCAAACCTCAACCTTGTCTTTGCTAATGATTTTTGCCTTTGCCCAGTACCAGTTTTTATCTGCACCTGCGATGGCAAACTCTGCCAGTTCTTCACCATCTTTGGTTTTTAATCTTTCTCCCACTCCGTCAAACTGGAGAATGATTTTATCTCCCATCACTTTTTGCTCCTTGAACATCGGACCACTGGGCAGCAGCTCTTTACCATAGACTTTTGCTAAAGCCCATGTGGCCATTCTTTTGCCCACGTCCAATTTATTATGAGGGTGAATATCATGGGCTTCACCGATGTCAATAGTGACGATTAGTCCCATGTTTTTACCATTTACAACTGTAAGGCGATGGGCTTCGCGAAGGTGTGCCCAAGCATTATCTGTGGGTTCTTCTTCAATATCTCGGTAGTTTGGAAGCTGGACGATGCCAAAAGGGAAATCTCCCTGCTCCCATTTCTCCCTCCAAGATTGGACGAACACTGGCATCAGTAATCCGTATTGTTCAGCCCGTTCTTCGTTCGACTCGCCTTGGTACCAATACGCTCCACGGATGGAATATGGAATAAGTGGCTCAATCATGTTGTTGTAGATCGAAGAGGCAATTCTATAGTCTCGCAAAGCATCGGGAACTCTAGGTTGGCGAGGTGCTTTTGTGCCATTTGCTTTAGCTTCTTCAGCTGCTTTTTTCCACTCAGCTATATCCTTGTCGTATTGGGCTTGCACCACAGGTCTTGCTGCAGCCCATAATTCCGTGCGCTCCACACATGGGCGGAAATCGTCGGAAGCCAGTAAATACTCTTCGGGCATCCAAGCCTCCACTTGCGAACCTCCGTAGGAAGCATTGATCAGTCCGATGGGGATATCCAAGGCTTCCTGTAGTTCTACACCAAAATAATAGCCCACCGCACTGAACTCTCTTATTGATTCAGGATTGCATGTCTCCCAAGTAGCCAACTGTCCTCTTTTATGATGGAAAGCAACTTTTCTGTTTACATTGAAAAGGCGAATATTAGGCTTGTCAGCCGAGGCAATAACCGCTTCGCCATCATTGGTTTTTTCCAAAATCAATTGCATGTTTGATTGGCCTGTAAGCAACCAAACTTCCCCGATCACAATCCCTTCAAGCTCAATCGTATTATCACCTTTAATCACCATTGTTTGGGGGCTTGCATTTACTGGCATCGGCTTGAGGCGAACTATCCATTTTCTGTCTTCACTTGCTGTGGCTTGCAGTGTTTGCCCAGCAAAATTCACGGTAATTTTTTCTCCAGGGTTAGCCGTCCCCCAAATAGGAACGGGTTGGTCTCTTTGCAAAACCATATTGTTACAAATGATATCGGGTAGGATAACTGCTGCCTCCAGCGAGGTGGCGGCACATATTGCAACTATCCAAATCAGATATTTCCACGCATAGGCTTTCCTTGTTGTTCTATTCATTTCCATTCTCTTGATTCCTAGTTATTATCTATCAAATTTGTTCTTGTTTGCTGTTGAGAAGACAAAAGTGCCTACTCGTTTTTCATCTTTTTCTTACCAATGTTGCACTCATTAATCCTATGATCACGTCGTTAGCCACTGTTTTTATTTCCAACTTTTTTAAAGTTTTCGAAGGGTTAAGTGGCAAATCGAGAATAGTTGCCGCACCTCCTTCAATTCCAAAATCACTGAAACCTTTGAGCTTTGTGTATGTATTGAAATTCCTTTTTGTTTCTCCGGTTTTCAAGAGAACCCGGTAAGGCTTCGGGTGACCGATGTCAAACGCATATCGATCTTGGTAATAATCTTGTTCTATCGGGTACCAAGTTTCGGGGTTGCTCAAGGCTAGGCGTTCTTCCGAGCCATCGGAATAGTGCACCACCACTTCTCCGTTGGTGAATCTGCTTTGCATAGGATTGGTGGTGCCTGCCATCATCACATAAAGATGCGAAGCGTTCCCAATGAGCGGGATACTTGCCGAATTAGGATAATTATCCCACAGGGAAGTGAAAATGATATTGGCTGAATGTGGTTCTGAGGGTGTGGAGAGTGATGTGCCAAATGGCAATTGGAACATGCCGGTTTTTTCCACCTTTTTTCTTAATCCTGTATCGTCTATTTGCGGTTGAACCAAAGTGTAGCACCAGTTCCCTACACCTTGCCATGGGAGCTGCAAAGTGGTGCTGGTGGGTCGGGGGGAAAGGTATTTGTTCTCAAAAATTTGGGTAATATCTTCGTTGAAATACGCCCTCAAATCTACACTCTCTTCCTCAGTCATAGCTTTGTTGTTTATTTCCCAATTGATTACTGTTCCTTGGGTTTCGTAGTTATTCTCTCCTTGGAAATGGATTGCGTTTGTCCCCGCAAAAATTCCTTCCGAAACATTAATTTCTTTCGATGATTCTCCAGCTTTTAGTTCAATAGGTATTTCTGTATTATTATCATAATTGATAGTCAATTTTCCTTTTAAAGTTTCTTGGGAGTGGTTTTTCAATTGGAATAACAATTGGTTTTTTGGTTGCTGTTCAGCGGCAACTATTTCTAGTTTGTTCACTATAATAATATCAATTGGCTGCCACCAAGTTATAGAGCCTTGCTTCAATTTTATGAATGCAGTGTGGTGGCCTTGCGTTCCAGTTACCTGTGCTTTGAGCTGGTTTTGATGTGTATCAATGTCTTTTAAAATTCCTTGTGGATCAAAAACTTCGATCAACTCAGCATGGGTGCTTTTCAATGCCAAATAATCTCCTTGAGCTATTTTTGAAGCATATTTAAGATGTTCTATTTGTTCAGTTCCCCATTCAATTTCAATCCTGTATGTTGTTTGTTTGCTGATGGGAATGGCAATTTCTGGCTTGCCAATAGCAGTTTCTACCACCTGCCAATTCGCTGTTTTTCCGTTTACTTTTACCGACTTTATTTCTGCCTGCCTTGCGCACAGTTGCAGCTTCAGTTGCATGTTTTTGGGGAATGTAGGAGTGATTTGATAATGATCTATCAAACCTTTTCGCTGGAAGTTGAATTGGATATCAGGGGTTTTCAGCGAAGCATTTTCCCAATCGCTGGGAAAGCCCGGTTTGATGGTGAGCGTATCTGACAGAGCGTTGGGCAATATCCCAAACAAACCTTCCACCACGGTTCGTGCCGCCATGCCAATGGGGTCGGAAAAATCCCTGTACAATTCTCCTCTGATGGCGTCGTAGTAGGGGAGTTGCCCGAAACCTCCCGCACAGGAACTGAGGTACATGCTTTCCATCAGGGCACTTTTCCAAAGGATAAATGCTTCTTGGCTTTGTCCCGCTTGCCAGTACGCCAAGGAGGTATGCAACACTTCTGCAAGTGCCACATTATTTACCGACCAAGTGTAGGGCAGCCAGTTGGTTGTAGAAACGGTGTGGTAAGTATTTGCTTCAATGCCATGTGCTTCCACAGGAATGTGCGGGATTTGGGTGTCTACATAACGCATGGTTTGATAGGCTTGGAAAGGATCGGGAACTTCCGAGTCGAGGGAGTGATACACCGTCCATAAGCCTGCTGCGGGATGAACTTTCTGCAAACCAAGCAAATCTTTGTATTCGGCAAAATGCCCCTTTTTGGGTAGCCAAAGGTGCTTTTGCATGGCTGCCAAAATCAGCTCAGCTTCTTGTTGGTAAGGGCTAGGGTCTTTCCCTATTTTCTTTGCAATGGTGGCTGCAAGTTTGTTGGCTTTATAATTATATGCTGAAGAATGCGTGACACCGCCACCGCTGTATTGCAAGGCATCGCTTGCCCAAATGCAGCAATAGGCATCGTACAAGCCATCTCCGTCTGCATCGTAGTTTCTTTTTTCCCAAGCCAAGTGTCGTTCTAGCGCTTCCCATATTTCTTTGGCAAAGTCCAAATCTCCTGTCCAGTTGATGTGCCACAAAAGCTGGTCGAAGAACACCAAGTTCATGTCGTAATGGTGCGGGCGGAAATCGCCATTGGGGTTGCGGCAAATGTATCCGCTGCTGAACATCGAAGTTCCCATTTTTTCGGTTTGCCTGGCCCAGTGCTTAGCCGTGTCGGGCACTACAGGACCTACAGCAGGGGAGGTGACTTGTGATTTTAGGTAACTTCTGAATTGCATTTTAGCCCTGTCGTGCCTGCCCATTCTGTCGGCTGCATAAGCTGCTCGCCAGCCAGGAATCCGCATCCGCCAGGCAATTGCCCCATGCAAATAGGTAGGGTCTTCCCACACACCATCTTCCGCTACGCTCAAGGCTGCACCTAGGGTATTGAGGTAAGGGTCGGGCGTGTGTATCTCAATTTGTTTGCTTAGCTTTTGCCGAGCCTGCTCCGCTTGCTCAACTTCCTTGGGCAACGTTTTGTAAGCGATGTACTCAATGGTCTGCGGATTGTACAGTGAGAAAAATGCTTCTCCATTTAGCTCTTTACTTTTTAATAAACCTGCTAATACTGGCTGCTCATCCCCTTCAGAATTCCAAAGTTCGGTTGGGGAATTTTGTTGCTTAGCATCAGCAATATTTGTGGAAGATTGAGGAGGGAAGATACCTGCGAATTTTCGGATGGAGGCTAGGCCTGCGTTAGTTTTGCTTTCCTTAATCGATTGAAAACCCTCTTCGCTTATTTTCTTGTTCGTGTTGAAATATACCTCAAAGGTATTTCCATTTACTTTGTAAAAATTTTGGTTACAATATTCAGGTTTGAGGTAAAAACTCGATTCTGGATCTGCTCCAATATCCCCATTTCGGCTGAACTTCTTACCGCTCACGCCTCCGTAGACCCAGCATATATCTATTAGATTTACTTTTTCTTCAAACTTCATTTTGAGAAGTAGCCCTTCTGCTTCAGCCATTGCCCAAACACTCAAATGCAATTTGCCTTCTCCCAGCAAGGAGTCTGAAATTTCATAGTGCATGCTTCCGGCTCTGTACCTTGCAATAATGTTGTCGGCTTCAATCAACCATTTGCTGTTTTCGCCAGAAACCAAACCAAATTTCAAGTTGCCTCCCATGCCTGGAAGGTACTGGGCAAACTCAGGCAAATCACCTGCTTCTACTCGGTAAGCAGTATTTGTGCCGTACAGGGCACGGTTAAATCTTTTGTTTCCATTTGTGATTACAAAGTCTTCCCCATCAGGTAAGTACCGTATGCTTCTTTCAGTATTGTGCCACCAGTCTCTTTCAGGTGTATCTGTATTTTCATACTGTACATTTTGTTGAATGCACGCATTGAAAAAAAGTAATAGAATGGTGAGGTAGTGCTTTTTCAATTTCATTAGTGTTACTGGGTTGTGAGTATCGCTTTGTTGCTTCTGTAGGAAGAAACCATATGTTTTATCGGCAAATTCTGGACACGCTTTATAGCATGTTTCCTTAAAAATTTAGTTTGCCAATAAAAGTAGTTTCCAACACTCAAGGGTATTGGATGAAGATGTCAGCTCTCGTTTATTTTTTTGTAGGGTATTGACGTGTACCGAAGAAAGTTTCCGAAATGATTTTCAAGAATCCGTCATTTTTTTCTTTTGTACCAAGGGAGAAAGAGGAGTGAAGAGCAGGAGCTGAGCTGGAAGAACTCTGGCTTTTGACAAGTAATAAGTGTGAATTATACATTTTCATAGTTTGTTATTTGTGATTTGTAATAAAAACGCTGTATTACAAATAGTTAACTGGGTATGTTAAAGCAGCAATTTAAAAAAGAAATTTTGTCTTTTAAAAGAAAAAGTGGGAATACGAAGGGCAACTTTATTTGTCTGACCTTGTCCTGAAATGCTGCTCGCGGCTTTCTATTGAGCGGCAAAATACTTAAGATTGTTGTATTGATAAGTGAATTGTCATAATATGGAAATGAAAGCAACTAGCGAAAATAACGATAGACCGGTTCGGTATATCGGGGATACTACAGGTTTGGTAGAAGATTGTATCCAAGAGGTGTTTATTTATTTGAGGAAGAAGAAGGCAAACTTGGGCAATACCAATTCCATAAGGTTCTATTTGTACAAAGCCCTTCATTCAAAGATACTTCGTACCTTGTCAGGCAAGAGCAAAATGTTTGTTTCTTCCAATCTCTTAGAAGGGTATAATTTCCAGCTCAACCTTTCCTACAAAACCCTGCTTATTAAAAACCAGATAGATGAGGATGCAAGATACACACCTACTATCGAATACCACAATGGAACATTTTACATAGCCTGTATCGAAGTTGAAAATGAGCTAGATGCATGCCACCTAAGTACCGAAACTGCTGAAGGTTTTACAGGCTGTCTTTATGGAATGTACGCTTTTTCGGCTGAAGATGTGAGAGGGCTTACCGCTACCTACAACTGGTTTGAATATGAGGGGAATGATTAGGCTTTTGATCAAAGTTTAAGCTTTCGGTAAAATATGTTTACTTTTTAATCAAATAAGAAAAGGCTACGCCATCTATTTTTTAACAACCAACAATACAAATGAAAAGAGCCTACACTTCACTTTTACTTATAGCAAGTACATTTTTTGTCCTAAATGCCTGTGGTGAGAAGCCCGAGCAAGAGGAAAAACAGATATCGCCTCGCCAACGCATTTCCATCAACGAAGGCTGGCGGTTTATGAAATATGAATCAGCAGATAGGGCGGATGCTCTCATTTATGATGTTCGCCCTGAAGACTTTGATAGAAACGATGTAAAGCCAGCCGATGCCAAACCTACCGAGGCGGTAGAGGTTGACGTTTCTCAAGAAGTGCTCAAACCATGGATCTTGCCCACAGGAAACCCTTTTTTAAGTGACCCTTCTATACATTACCAACGTCCCGAAGGAAATCCTGGTGAAGACTTTCCTTTAGTTCAAACCAATTTTGATGACAGCGTTTGGGAAAGCGTTGATCTTCCGCATGACTGGGCGATAAAAGGTCCTTTTTATGATGGAGAAAATGCAGAAGTCGGTGGGGGAATGGGGCGATTGCCTAGCCCCGGCGTGGCATGGTACCGCAAAAAACTAGAGATCCCCACTGCTGATGAGGGCAAATCGGTTTTCCTCGATGTGGATGGGGCGATGTCTTACGCAATGGTTTGGCTCAATGGGAAATTGGTTGGCGGATGGCCCTATGGCTATTCATCATGGCGACTCGATCTTACGCCTTTTCTTACTTTTGGAGGAGAAAACCAATTAGCAATCCGTTTAGATAACCCTCCGAATTCCTCTCGCTGGTATCCGGGCGGAGGGATTTATAGGAATGTTTGGTTGGTGAAAACTGAGCCTATCCATGTGGCGCATTGGGGCACGTATATCACCACACCTGAGGTTTCCGAAGCTTCGGCAAAGGTTGATTTGGAAGTAACCATCGACAACGATTCTAAAGAGCAAGTGCAGGTAAAAGTGCTTACCCAAATTTTTGTTGCGGATGAGGATGGAGTAAAAACAGTTGCTGAAATCACTTCTTTCAAACCTATTGAAACTACTCTTGAAGCTCAGGAAAGCAAGACCTTAAAGGGGGCAATTACCCTAGAAAATCCTCGCCTGTGGGGACCTCCTCCTACTCAGAAACCTAACCTGTATATTGCCGTCACCAAAGTGATGAAAGGCGATGAGTTGTTGGATGAATATGAAACAAGTTTTGGGATTCGATCGATAACCTTTGACGGTGAAAAAGGGCTGATAGTCAATGGAAAGGCTATTTATATGAAAGGAGTGAATCAGCATCACGACCTGGGTGCACTTGGAGCAGCTTATAACCATCGGGCTGCCGAACGACAGCTTGAAATGCTTAAAGAGCTCGGGGCGAATTCAATCCGCTTGGCGCACAACCCACCCGCGCCAGAGTTGCTGGATTTGACAGACAAAATGGGGTTCCTTGTAATAGATGAGATTTATGATTGCTGGGAGCGGAAAAAAACGCCACTTGACCTGCACCTGATTTTCCCCGAATGGCACGAGCAAGATTTGCGAGCACTGATCCGCAGGGATAGGAACAATCCTTCGGTGGTTTTGTGGAGCTCGGGCAATGAAGTAGGGGAACAATACACAGGAGAAGATGGCGCGGAAGTGGCAAAACGGCTCCGGTTGATTGCCAACGATGAAGACCCAACTCGCCCGACTTCGGCTTCTTTTAACTATGCCAAGCCCGATATGCCGATCACTGCAGAGATGGAAGTCCTCAATTTGAATTACCAAGGAGAAGGTATTAGAAATGCCCCGGCATATGCTCATTTAAAAGGAATAAATACACCGCCCTTGTATCCCGCTTTCCATGAGAAATTTCCCAATAAAGTCATTATCAGTAGTGAAAATGCAGCCGCTTTGAGTAGCCGAGGGACTTACCTTTTCCCCGTAGCCGAAGGGGTAAGTTCACCCATAAGTGATAGCTTTGGTGGCGATCTCAAAAATCATTATGTAAGTGCTTATGAGCTTTATACCGCAGATTTTGGATCTTCAGCTGACAAGGTTTTTGGCTCTATCGACAAGCATCCGTATGTGGCTGGTGGCTTTGTGTGGAGCGGTTGGGATTATCTCGGCGAGCCCACTCCTTATTATTCATCTCGTAGTTCCTATTTTGGACTTATAGACTTGGCTGGCTTCAAAAAAGACAGGTTTTATTTGTATCAGTCTCGCTGGCGACCAGATTTCCCTATGGCGCATATCTTGCCTCATTGGAATTGGTCAGGTCGTGTGGGCGAAGTAACCCCTGTTCATGTGTTCACTTCAGGCGAAGAAGCCGAATTGTTTCTAAACGGTAAGTCTCTCGGGCGTAAAAAGAAAGGAGAATACGAATATCGCTTGCGCTGGGATGATGTGGTGTACGAGCCTGGCAAGTTGAAAGTGGTTGCTTATAAAAATGGAGAAACTTGGGCAGAGGATTTGGTTCAAACAACCGATGTTGCAGTGGGGCTTACCCTCTCGGCTGATCGTGCATTGCTCAAATCGGGTGGGCAAGACTTGGCTTTTATCACCTTGGCAGTCACTGACCGTAATGGATTGACCGTTCCTATTGCCAATAATCAAATTGAATTTGCAGTAGAAGGAGCGGGAGAAATTGTGGCTACGGACAATGGCGACCCAACGGATCTTGTGGCATTTCCCTCTCACAAACGGAAAGCTTTTAATGGTTTGGCTCTGGTAATAGTCCGAGCTACAGGTGCTGGGGAAATTACCCTTACCGCTCAGTCCGCAGGATTAGAAACAGCAAAAGTTGTTTTGAAAAGTAAATAAGCTGTTTTTAACGACTCTATTACTTGAATCATCAAGTAATAGAGTCGTTCGATAATGATGGAATTATAAGCTGAATAGCTTCTAAAGGACACGTTTTTAACTTCTAGCCTCCAACTTCTCTTAAACCACTTCATAAATAACCCAAAATTTTATTCAAGACATGACCAAGCTTTTCAGATTTTACACCCTACTTTTTTTATGTTTTACAGCTATTAATGGCTTTGCCCAAGTGCGCCTTCCAAAGCTCATTGGCGATAGGATGGTGCTGCAGCGAGATGTTGACTTGAAGGTATGGGGTTGGGCTTCGGCAGGGGAGAAAGTTTCGGTAAAGTTCAATAAGAAAAGCTATAAGGCAACTGCTGACTCCGAGGGGAGCTGGCAGGTAGTTTTGAAAAAGCAGAAAGCTGGCGGTCCTTATCAAATGGAAATTAAGGGCAAAAATGAAATAGTCTTAAAAGATATTTTGGTAGGAGATGTCTGGCTTTGCTCAGGGCAATCGAATATGGTTCATTACTTTGGTCGGCATAAAGAACGGTTTGCCAAGGAAATTGAAAAGGCGGATTTTCCCGAAATCAGACAGTTTCTAGTCCCGAGAAACCCGGTGCTGGATGCTCCCCAAAAAGACTTGCCAGAAGGAAGCTGGAAACAAGCGACTCCTGAAAATGTATTGGCGTTTTCTGTAGTTGGCTATTTCTTTGCCAAAAAACTATACGAAACTTACGGTGTACCAATGGGCTTCATCAATTCGAGTGTAGGCGGCACGCCTATTGAAGCTTGGACAAGCGAGGACGGTATGAAAGATTTTACCGAAATACTGAAAACTGTCCTGCAAAATAAAGACTCTGCGTATGTGAATGGTGCAAATAGAGCCGCTGCGTTGGAGAGGAAAGAGATACAAAATGGGTTGCCCAAGGATAAGGGAATGGATGTTACTAAAAAATGGTATGATCCTGAATATGTTCCCAAAAACTGGAGTAGGATTAATATTCCCGGCTATTGGGAAGATCAAGGAGTCAATAACCTAGATGGTGTCGTTTGGTTCAGAAAAGAGATAGAGATTCCTGCTTCAATGGCGGGAAAAGCAGCAAAGCTTTTCATGGGAAGGATTGTCGATGCAGATGAAATGTATGTTAACGGCGAGCTGGTTGGGCGAACGACTTATAAATATCCGCAACGAGAGTACCAAGTTCCGGAAGGGGTGTTAAAAGGAGGGGAAAATACATTCGTAGTTCGGGTGACGAATCAGGGTGGCAAAGGAGGTTTTATTCCCGATAAGCCCTATTTCATTACGGCTGGAATAGATACCGTGGATCTGAAAGGGTATTGGAGTTACAAAGTTGGGGCGGTTTATAAACCCGTTCAGATCAAAGAAAGAGGTGTTTCTGCTCAGCATCAACCTACTGCTTTGTACAATGGAATGATTGCACCGTTTACCAATTATCAGGTTAAAGGAGCAGTTTGGTACCAAGGCGAAAGCAATGGAAGCAGACCTGTAGAATATGAGAAGCTGTTGCCAGCGCTTATCTACGATTGGCGGGCGCAATGGGGACAAGAAGATTTGCCTTTTTTATACGTTCAACTCCCAAATTACATGAATGTGGATTATTCGCCTGCGGAAAGCAAATGGGCGCGCCTTAGGGAATCGCAATTAAAAGCACTTGGTGTCGAGAATACAGCGATGGCGGTTGCCATTGATTTGGGTGAATGGAACGATGTTCATCCGGGAAACAAGAAACCTGTTGGGGAACGCTTGGCTTTGGCTGCTCGTCACCTTGTCTATCAGGAACAAGACTTGGTTTTTTCTGGCCCTATTTTTAGCTCCGCCACAGTAGAAAAGCAAAAAGTTGTGCTGAGTTTCAATCATGTAGGAAGTGGTTTAATGTCAAAGGATGGGGAGGAGCTAAGGTGGTTTGCCATTGCTGGGATGGATCAAAAATACGTGTGGGCTACAGCCGAGATTCAAGGTGATAAAGTAGTGCTTTGGAGCGATGAAATTTCCAGCCCGGTTTATGTTCGGTACGCTTGGCAGGACAATCCCGATAAGGTGAATTTTTATAATAAAGAAGGCTTGCCAGCTTCACCATTTCAGACCAAGGTTAAGGAATAGGCGGAAGTCAAAAAAACATAAAAAACCGCCACCGTTTTACCCTTAGGTACTTAGCAGTGGCGGTTTTTCTTTCAAAGAGTTTTTCAGTCGAATGCTATTTAGAAATATCGATACTTACCACTTGGTCTTCAAAGCCTTCTGCTTTAGCGGATACGGTAATTCTCCCAGCCGTTTTGGTGGATTGGATAATTGCCAAGCAACGTCCTTTTGCAGTTGTGATTTTGTTGGACTGAAAGTCTTGAGTATTGTCATAAGCTCCATTGTCCACACCTAGTAATTTTGCATCGCCTTCTATCTCAAAGGTGATGGTTGCATCTTCTGTTTTTACAGGGTTGCCATTTTGGTCGTGGAGCTGTACTACTAAGTGGGCTACATCATAAGCATCGGCTTTGAGTGAAGTTTTGTCAGTGCTTAGGGTAATTCCAGTTGGAGCTGATGCAGTTTGAATTTCGGCTATTATTTCTTGCCCATCAAATCCAGCCTTTGCAGTGATAGTTCCTGCTTCAAAAGGCACAACCCATCGCATCAAACGGTCTGGGCTTTCGGACATGCTGCGGTAGCCAAGTGATTTTCCATTAAGAAATAGCTCAACTGTAGAATGGTTTGAGGAAACTTCTACCAATACCGATTCTCCCTTTTGGTAGTTCCAGTGCATATTGGTATTTCTCCATTTGTAGGCATTTTTCCCTTTTGCAATAGCTTGCCCAGAAAGCGAGTCAACTTTAAAAAGAGAGCCTTTTACAGGCAGTGTACCAATTGAGATATGTGGTTCATTTTTCCAGACACTTTTGAAATAGTTCCAGCCCTGTACTTTAAAACCTGCTAGGTTGAGCATATCGCCCCATGCACTTTTTTGCGGCCAATCTTCGTGCCTTTCACCTATGTAATCTATGCCCGTCCACATAAAAATACTGAACACACCAGGGTTTTCCAGTACTTGTTTCCAGTCGTCCCAAGTGCCGGGGCATTCGTTTATGGTTACCTGTTTTTCGGGGAAATGCGTTTGCGCCCAAGGGATAATGTTGTTACGATAACTATAGCCCACCAAGTCGACAGCGTCGGCGTATCCGCTCACATGGCTAACTTGTGGTAGAATTAAGTTTGCGGTAGTAGGTCGGGTCGTATCCAATTCTTTTACCCAATCATTCAATCGTTTGGCGGTTTCTGCCAATATATATTCCCCCTTTTCCCATTCGTCGTACCTAGTTTTCATTTCTTCGGGAGAAAACATTGGGACGCTGCCCCAAAACTTGCCAGCTTTTTGAGGATCGTTAGGATCGGTCCAAAAACCGGTGATGTAGCGGTAATGCAAGTAGGTCCACTCAATCTCGTTACCTATGCTCCATTGGAAAACAGATGGGTGGTTTCTGTCTCGTAAAATGCTTCGGGTAAGGTCGCTTTTTCCCCACTTTTGGAAGTGTTCAGAATATCCACGAGTGATGTTGTCCTTTATACGGTCGTGGTAGTTCATGCGCTTGTCTTTTGGGTAGTCGAACTCATCAAAAATCTCATTTTGGACTAGGAAGCCCATTTCGTCGCAGAGATCGAGGAACTCTTGGGAATAAGGATTGTGAGATGTTCTGATTGCATTTACCCCACCTTCTTTGAGGGCGGCAAGCCTTCTTCTCCACACACCTTTTGGAACGGCTGCTCCTACCAAACCGCCATCGTGGTGCAGGCAAACTCCTTTTACCAAGGTTGGTTTTCCGTTTAAAAAGAAGCCTTTCTTAGCCTCAAACTTTAGGCTTCTGATGCCAAACGGAGTGGTGTATTCGTCAATTACAAGGCCATTTTGAAGGAGGGAAGTAACTGCTTGGTACATGTTTGGGTTTTCACAATCCCACAGCATTGGGTTAGGCACAGCAAGCGTCTGAACGAAGGCGTTTTCTGTGTTTCCTTTAATGCTAAGTTGTTCGTTTTTCTTGGCGACTTGCTTGCCATTTTTATCTACAATAATGGTCTCTAGCGAGAAAGAGCTTTTCTTTTTGTTCTCATTTTTTACCTTCACTTCCAGCCTTACGGAAGCTTGTTCCTCGCTGATTTCGGGTGTGGTAAGGTAAGTGCCCCAAATGGGAACATGGAGCTTGTCTACTGTAATGAGTTTTACATTTCGGTAGATACCGCTTCCGGAGTACCAACGGCTATCGGCATACCTAGAATGGTCAACATGGACGGTCAATATGTTTTCAGAACCGTCTGTTTTCAACAGCTTGGTCAAGTCAAAATACACAGGGGAATATCCATAAGGATTTTCGCCGAGTAACTGGCCGTTTAGCCAAAATGTGGCATTATTATATACCCCGTCAAAAAGAACCAAAGTGCTTTTTTGCTGAGGCAGGGCAGGGGTTTCAAAGTGCTTTTGGTACACACCAACTCCGCCGGGAAGGTAGCCTGTGCAACCTTCAAGCAAAGAATCGAACGAGGCTTCTACGCTCCAGTCGTGAGGGAGGCGTATTTCTCGCCATTGGCTGTCGTCTAGCGGGACTTGCTGGGGTAGGGTTGTGTTTGGAAGCAAGGTGAATTTCCAACCAAAGTTGAAATCTACTTCCCGATCAGGAGCTTGCTGTTGGCTAAACGAAGTGAGTAAGAAGGCTAAGGAGCCAAATAATAGTACCCTAAGTACGTGATAAAAATTCAAACTAGATGATTTGTCATGTTGCCTGTGGCTCACGGGCAACGGGGATTTTTTGTCATTTACTAAGAGCGAATACAATTTGTTGATAGTTTTCTTTTTCATGATATTCTATTTGTTATAGACTGAAGTGTATTTGTGGCTTTCAGGCTATTTTGTCGTGATTTTCAAGACTTCTTTGTTTTTCGATTTTGCTTCTATCTCGTAAAAGAGCTGCATGTTTTCTCCTTCGCCAATGGCTATTTTATACGTTCCTGGATTGAGCACTTTCGGCTTCCAACTGTTTCCTTTTACCCTTAGGGAGGAAACCACTTCGCTGGTGTACTGGTCCATTACGGTGATCACTTGATTTTCGCTAGAAGTTTCTATCGTTGGAAGTTCGTAGCCGTTTTCTATGTGGAAATTATCTAGCTGAGAGAAAGAAACAGACCAACCCGGATACGGATTTTCGGTAGCCATATCCGTATTACGCGGCCAGCATTCGTAGGTGATTTCTCTAGCCGATTTTTTGAACCGGATGACTCCGTAGCCTGAGGCTCTGCCATTCAGGAGGTCTTCCTTTGGCGTATTGTCATCGAAGGTAGGGTTGGAAATAGCATGGACGGTTATTTTATTTTGAAGTCCGTCTAAAAATTCCCCAGTGTAGGTTGGCGAACCTGGTTTTCTGTTCTTCCCAGGGGTTTCCGGTTCCCAGTAGCGCATCCAGAAATTAGCTACGGCAGGTACGGCAAACGAGTATCCTGCATTGTTCCAGTCTTCTACGCCATGGCGGACTACCGACCCCAAATGTTGGTCGCCGGCTATCATACAAGCATAGCTTTTTCGGATAATGCTCAAGGCTTTGTTCCTCCCCGTTTGAGGCCAGCCGTTGGAGTCAAAACTAAACCGTTGCCTGTTTTTTCGGGTAGGAGAATGGGTAGATACGCTGGCAAAAATGGTTTGAGACAAAACTACTTTCATCTCTGCATCTTTCCAGTCGGTAGTCCAGTTTTCCAAAAAGTCCAACTGGCGCTGACCTAATAAGGTGGCTTCAGGAACATCCAGTAATCGAGTGTCATCTACTTTCTTGTTTTTTATTATCCTATCAGGGCCAGTTTTGAACTTGCGGTCTTCTATGAGGGCAAAGCTCATTCCGCCCCATGTGTATCCGGTGTAGTACACGCCTATTCCCTGTTCAATTGGGGTAGGGTCATAAGGGTCGGGCAAGTGGCTGGTTTGAGCCCGTTCTACTTCTTTTATGTACGAAACGGGCATGTAGTAGCCTCCATCGCTGCCATGCCTGTTGTCAATTTTCTTTCCCCCGTTGCCCCACAAATTCCCTTGGCCAATGTCGTGGTCGTCGGGCATGCAGATGGTTGGGGTATTGCGAATAAGCTCGCCAAAGGCTTCTCCAAATTTGAGCCAGTTCAAGTAATGCTGGCTATGGTCATATACTTGGTCGCCAGAAAAGAACAATACATCAGGTTTGATTTTCTTCAAGTTATCGATGATATCAGTCACTGGGATTTGCCCGCCGTGCTTGTCGTACATAGAAAAGCATGAAAACGCCGCCATTACAATTTCATCTTTTTCCTTAGGATTTTTTCTGACTAAGCCTTCGTAAAAAGCATTGTTGTTGTGAACAACCCGATATTCTTTTTCTTGGCTGTCATCCCAGCTTTCTACCCTAAAATGAGCGGTATAGCCCGGGTATTCGATGGGCGAAATAGCCACCGTATCCCAAGTGTCATTGTTTTTTACCTGTAAAATGGCTGAAAAGGGTTCGAAGTCTTTGATAGGATAGAACTGTGCGGTCATTTTGAGGGTGTTTTCATGCACTGTGTACATAGCAAAGCAAATTCGATCCTTTGGCTTTATATCATCAGGTAGTTTGAGATAGTTTTGGGCTTGGCTTGTAGCTATTGCCATTATAGAGAACAAGAGGAGCATAAGAGCTACTTTAGGAGGGTTTTTCATATTTATTTGTGTTAGGCGATGTCTTAGCTTGTGTGGAAATTCTAATCCCAGCCAAATCGAGTGTTTTTTGAATTGATAGTTATTTGTTTAAAAAAATAGGCAATCGTAATTTTACTTCTATAAGTATAAGAATTCAAGGCAAAGCTTTGAGCAGATTTTTTTGCTCTAAAACAAAAAAAAGAGCTTGCCTTTAACTAGGCAAGCTCCTGATATATTCTCTAATTTGACTCTCTTACATCTTATAAAACTCTTCCCACCCTTTTCTTGGAGGAGTGCCTACCAAAAGGTCGTTTGCCAACTTGTTGTTGGTGATTTTTTTCTTCTTTCGGTCAAACTCTATCTTGGTGTTGAGCTGCTGGGCTATCACCCCAAGGTTGAACACTTGGCTGAGTGGCCCGGCCACTTTAAAGTCCGAACGGGTCTTTTCTTCACCTTTGCAAGAAAGCAAGAAGTTGGCAAAATGATTAGAAGGGCTTTCTGGTACTTCAGGAAGCTTTGAAGCCATTTCTTCAGCTTTTTCCTTAGGGATGATCGATAACTTACTTCCGTGCGAGCCGCCCTTGAAAGTAAGATCTTTCCCATAAATAATCTTACCGGGGTTTAGCTTCGCTGGTTGAATTTTGCCACCACCTACAGGAGGGATATTCGGGTCAAGCTCCATTTTTCCATAACCCTCTGGCACTTCTGGAATATTGTTCACGCCATCGTACCAAGTAATGTCGCAAGCTGGCATGTTGCCCCTTTTGGGAAAGCGGAAGGCGAGGGTAGAGGTCTGCGGGAAGAAGAAGGAATTATGCCCTTCTATTCGCAAAGGGTTCACCTCATAGGGCAAGCCAAGGTCGAGGAACTCGTGTGCGGTATCCATGATGTGTGCTCCCCAGTCGCCCAGTGCGCCCATACCGAAGTCGTACCAGCAACGCCATTGGCCGTTTATATAATCCTTATGGAAATCGTGTTTTTGTGCCGTCCCCAACCAAGTGTCCCAGTCAAGTTCTTCGGGTAGCGGTTGGCCATTGGGAAATTTGGTAATACTGGTGTCCCATCCGTGCCAGCGGCGGGCATTGTTCATATGGGCGGTGATAGCAGTTACATCTTTAATGATGCCAGCGTCTACCCAAGCTTTGAACTGGAAGTAGTTCGCTTCCGAATGTCCTTGGTTGCCCATTTGGGTCACTACTTTGTGCTTTTTAGCAGCTTTTATCAACAGCTCATTTTCATTGAATGTACGAGCCAAAGGCTTTTCCACATAAATATGCTTGCCTTTTGACATAGAGAGCATAGCAATAGGGAAATGCGAAAAGTCAGGAGTACCTATACTTACCGCATCAAACTGATCTTCCATTTCATCGAACATCTTCCGGAAGTCTTGGAAGTGTGGAGCATCTGGGAATTTGTCGATAATTTCTTTGGTACGAGGACCGCCAATCTCAGTGTCGCAGAGGGCAACAACATTGGCATGCCCCGTTTCAAACAGCTGCTTTACCACTCCGCCTCCTCGGTTGCCTATGCCGCAGCAGGCAATATTTACCTTGTCGGAAGGGGCTACGCTAGGGATGCCCGGATGTGGGGAAGTGGCATTTTTGCCTAATACTACATGGCTGGGTAAAATGGTGATTGCGCCTAGCGACAATGCGCTATTTTTTAAAAAATTACGGCGTTGCATTTTTTTCTTCATTTTCTTTTTGGGGTAATTCTTTGTGAGTTTTAAAAAAAGTTGAATAAAGACGAGCCTTTCGTGAAAATAGAAAGGATTTTCATCTTATGATCGTGAATTTATCTTATTCGCTCCAAAACAGCATGAAGGTCGATTGATTTTTTAGATTAAAAAAGGCGGAAGTTTTCAATTAAAAGCATCTTGTTACCTTTTTTTAATTGAAAACAGAAAAAACTAAATGGAATGAAAGTTGGATAAACAAAGAACAATTCTATCTAGAATTGCTTTTTTGTTCCTTTTTAGAATCATCTGTATTTACAAAAGGATATTATTTCCCCCACCTCTTATGATCGAACCTGCCAAGTTTAAAGACTACAAAGGTGGCCTCCCTTCTGCCATTGCACTGATGGGCTTGGTCCTTTTCAAACCAATAAGTAGTATGAGTTTCAGAACGAAAGCTTTTTCTTCTGCAAATTTCTTTGTCTTTTCTAATTAAAAGTTGTCTAAAAACATGTCTATTTGCAACGGTATTGCATTTGATGAACTTGAACAAAATTTAAAAACAGACAACTACTAATTTATTCACACATGAGACTTCACTTACTTTTATCTGCATTTTTATTTATTGCAAGCTTGACAGTTCAAGGGCAACAATCGTTTACCGGCCGGGTGTTGGACGGAAACAGCTTGCCCGTGCATGGGGCGAATATTAAAGTGGTAGATGCAAACGTAGTGAGCGCTACTGATCCATTTGGTTATTTTAGCCTTGTGCCTGAAAAGGAAGAGTTCTTGTTGGAAGTGAGCCATATTGGGTATGAAACCAGAATAGTGCCTGTAAATACGCAAAAGCAGCATGAGCTAAACTTGGTGTTGGAAGAAGGAAACCTTCAGCTTTCCGAAGTTTCGGTTACTGCCGAAAAAGAAAATAAATTGAACATAATTGGTCAAGTAGATTTGAAGCTGAGGGCGATCAATAACTCACAAGAAGTATTGCGAGCAGTGTCAGGCTTGTTCATTGCACAGCACGCCGGGGGTGGAAAGGCTGAGCAGATTTTCTTAAGAGGTTTCGATATTGACCATGGTACCGATATCGCCTTATCGGTTGACGGAGTTCCTGTAAATATGGTTTCCCATGCACATGGGCAGGGCTACTCTGATCTTCATTTTGTAATTCCCGAAACCATTGAACGCGTCCATTTTGAAAAAGGAACGTATTATGCCGACAAGGGAAATTTCAATACAGCGGGCTTTGCCGAGTTTCGAACCAAAAAATCACTGAACAACAACCTGATCAAAATTGAAGGAGGAGATTTCGGGACGTTCAGAACTGTGGGGATGGTAAACCTCTTGCCTCAAAAGCTTCAGGAAAAGCAGCAACATGCTTTTATAGCCACAGAGCTTTTCAGGTCCGATGGGTATTTTGAAAGTCCGCAAGGGTTCAAGCGATTCAATTTGTTGGGAAAATACCATGGGAAAGTAGGGGAGGACAGTTGGCTTACAGCTTCGCTTTCTAGCTTTTATAGTGATTGGAGTGCTTCGGGGCAAATTCCCGAAAGGGCAGTAAAAAGTGGGCAGATCACTAGGTTCGGAGCTATAGACGATACGGAAGGAGGCGAAACTTCTCGCCAAAATGTAAACCTGAGCTTCTTGCACAAGGCGGGGCAGAATGGTTGGCTAAAACACCAAGCCTATTTCAGTAACTACGATTTTGAACTCTATTCCAACTTTACCTTCTTTTTGAATGATCCTGTAAACGGAGATCAGATTAAGCAAAAGGAAAACCGGAACTTGTTTGGGTATCAATCAACCTATTCAAAAGATGTTTGGTTGGGTTCTTGGAAAGTTGCCACGCAATCGGGAGTTGGCTTTCGGTACGATAATGTTGATAACAACGAACTGAACCGAACCATTGCCAAGGAAACCATAAATGAACGAATTGCTTTTGGAGACGTGGACGAGACAAATGTGTTTGCTTTTGTAGAGGCTAAATGGTCGTTGGCTGCAAAACTAGAAATGACTACAGGGCTAAGGATGGATTATTTTCAATTTAACTATGCAGATAAATTGACTGGAGTTGAGTCAAGTAAAAACCAAGGGCTGTTAAGCCCGAAGCTTCGGTTCGATTATTTGATGAATAGCAATGTTTCGCTTTTCTTGAAATCTGGCATCGGGTTTCATTCTAACGATTCGAGAGTTGCCGTGACCCCAAACAGCGTTTCCGAAACACTTCCCAAAGCCTTTGGGGTCGATTTGGGTGGAACGCTCAAGCCTAGTGCAAACTTGTTGGTAACAGTAGCCCTTTGGGCGCTGAGACTCGACCAAGAATTTGTATATGTTGGGGATGAAGGAATTGTAGAGCCTAGTGGAAAAACACTCCGAAGGGGGATCGAAACGTCAGTTCGTTACCAAGTAACCTCTTCTTTGTTCCTCGATACAGACCTGACCTTTACTAGAGCTAGGGCATTAGAAGCTGCTGAAAATGAGGCATACATACCGCTAGCGCCAAGTGTTACTGCTGCTGGCGGGGCTACCTGGAAATCGAAAACTGGTTTCAGTGTAAGTTTGCGCTACAGGTACTTGCACGACCGACCTGCCAACGAAGACTACAGCCTTGAGGCAAAGGGTTATTTTGTGACCGATGCGGTTTTGGGCTATACAAAAGGGCGCTATAATGTTGGTTTGTCGGTAGAAAACCTATTAAACACGGAATGGAATGAAGCCCAGTTTGCCACTGAATCGAGGTTGTACAACGAGCCAATTTCTGTTGAGGAAATCCATTTTACCCCAGGTACGCCCCTTTTTGTGAAAGGAAGTGTTTCATTTAGTTTTTAAAACTGATTTA
Source organism: Flammeovirgaceae bacterium SG7u.111 (assembly GCA_034044135.1). Taxonomy (NCBI): domain Bacteria; kingdom Pseudomonadati; phylum Bacteroidota; class Cytophagia; order Cytophagales; family Flammeovirgaceae; species Flammeovirgaceae bacterium SG7u.111. The sequence goes on from CP139021.1 coordinate 2,765,167, forward strand.
TAGGAAAGCTTGTTTAAAATATTCAATGCGCTACAACGAATTAGAGAATAGGGCTGCTTGAAAGGAGCTATCGGTTTATTTTGTGCTAAAAATCTTATCAAATGCTTCATAAACTGCTAAGTGCAAGGCATCACCATGGTCAAGCTCTGGGAAATATTGGAAATTGATATTCGTATTGCTTTCCTTCTCTTTTAAGAGTTTCTTGTTCAGTTTTTTGGCAACCGATTTCATGATTTTTCCTTCTTTACCAACTGCTATGAATATATTCTTTTGTGTTGTGTATTTCGTTGGTTGCATCTGAAGTAGCGATTCATCGTCCCACCAAAGACTTGGGCTTACAATGATGTAGTTTTCAAACAAGTTAGGTTTTTTAAACAAGATTTCAGTGGCAATCAGACCGCCTAGGGATTGCCCAATGATGGTGGATGTTTCAGATGCCTTGTAAAGCTTGTTGACTTGAGGCTTTACCTCTAGTTCTAGAAAGTCGATGAATTTGGCCGAGCCTCCATTTAAAGGATTAATCTCTTGATATTCTTCTTTTTCCGAGGGATATGTAAAATCGTGGTACCGATTGATATTTGAAATGCCTACTACAATGCATTCGGGCATCTTTTCTAACCAAGGATAAGAGCTAAACTGTACCAGGCCGGCAATGTGAAGAAAGTCTTCGTGGATAGATCCATCTAACAGGTAAATAACTGGATAGGTCTTTAGGGAATCAGGCGAATAGCCGTTCGGGAGATAGATATTTAATACCCGGGTTTGCTCCAGAATTTCTGATTCTATTTCAATTCTTTCCCCAATGATCAGTGGCTCTTTTTTAACGGGTTCGATTCTTTTTTGAGCGAATAATTGATTGCTCAGGGCCATAACTAAGCAGATGAGCAGGGTTATTTGGGTTTTCATTCTGGTGTATATAGTTTCTTTGGTGGTAAACTTAAGTCATAAAACACATCTGGTAGGTATTAAACAACTATTTTATTATTGGAATTTCATAATAGAGGCTTGAGTTTTCTATTCCATTTGTGCCTGAATGTTATGGATTATAAGCCAGCCTCTTTTTGCCTTACATACATGTTCTGGATAAGATATATTTTGCTATGTTATATATTAGATAGCATTGCATGATCTATCATGTAAAAATCTACTGGTTGAAATAAGAAAAAATACGAATTAGCAGGTTTTTGGCTGTTTTTTCGTTAAAAATAGGCTAGTAATGGGGCAAGATACATGTTAATCCTATGTTAATTTTATTAAATTAAATCATGGAAAAATGAAATTCTGTGGCTGATGGATTATCATTGCGTTCATATTCACCCGTTCATTATGCTATGCCTACTAACGTAATTAATAACATGTCTGATAATCAGCAGATAACTGAGCTATTAAGTGAGATTGATAGAGTTTTGTTTGGTAAGAATACATTAAAGTTTTCACCCCAATTGGTTTCGAGTAGTAAAAGAGCCATGGCTACCTCATATGCCGAGCTGCTCATGAGCGACCCATCAAATGTGACCAAATTTCATGTTAGAATATTGCTTCCAGAGTTTAGCAAACAGGAAATTGCCTTAATCACTTCTCATGTATTCAAGGCTATCGATAAGAATAAGCACCTTAAAAAAATATTGACCTACCTAGAAAATTGAGAAAGAAAATTTCTACAGTTTTCTTTTAAAAGAAGCAGTTCATTTCAGAAATGATTTGTTTTTAGCTTGCTGTTTATTCATCCTCGTTTTCCTCCCATTCTATTTTTTCTACACCGAAAAGGAGCATGCGCAATCTTGCAAGGTTTTCTATTAACTCTGTGTGGAGTAATTTTCCTGCGGAGTTATAACTAATAGCGTAAAAATCACCCTCTAGCTCATAAAGAAATATGTTGCCATCTGGCTTAGATTTGATAGTCATAAGCTCACCGCTAAGCATGATGCGGTGAAATTTTTTGCTGAGAGTTAGGGCTTCTTCCATCTAGTTTCAAGTATTGGTTAGGATATTCATTGTTATTCTAAATAACGCATATTTTCAATAGAATTAAAAAAAACTAAATCAACGAATATTTACCTTTGTGTTAACTAATTACATGGGTTTAACATGATGTTTTCACTTTAACAAGCTGAGATGCCTTCCAATACATTTTTTGAGATAGAGAAAATGCAAGCGGTTTACCAGCGTAGGCTTGGTAAAGAAGAGAGAGCACATGTCCATACGTACTACACCATTATTTTTGTAATAGAAGGAGCAGGTACACACTTGTTGGACTTTAAGCGATACGCTTTGCTGGACAGGCAAGTATATTTCATAGCACCAAACCAAACCCACCAGATACAAGAAAAGGGTGTGCCAGTGGGGTGGGCTATCAAATTTTCCGAAGACTTTCTTATTGAAAATCAAATCGATTCTGCCTTTATTTCCGATATCAATCTGTTTCGGGAGTTCAATGCTTCTCCACCTATTTCCCTTTCCGAGGAAGTTTCTGGTTCGTTAAATTCCTTGGCAAACCAGCTTTCGGTCATGGCTTCCAAGCCTAAAATGAAATTCAAAACGCAGACTCTTGGGGCGCTGCTGAAGCTCTTCCTAATTGAATGTTACAATGCTTGCGTGTTACCAGTCGATCCCGATTTTGGGCAAACAAGTACGAGAATGGAGTTGCTAAAGCAGTTTAAGGGATTGATTTTGGAAAATTATCAAAAAGAGCATAAGGTAATGTATTATGCAGGTCAACTGGCAATTACGCCAGATCACCTAAACAAAACAGTGAAATCATTGTTAGGCATCACAGCAAAAGACTATATCCAATCTATTCTATTGGTGATGGCGAAGCGACAATTGCTCCATACACGGATGAATGCAAAAGAGGTTAGCTATACTTTAGGTTTTGCCGAGCCATCCCATTTTGCACATTTTTTCAAGAAACACACCTCGCTTAGCCCAGCTGAGTTCACTAAAACCTATAATGCCTGATTTTTGCAATAATACCCCTGATTATGGCAACTTATTGGGGAATCTATTTTTAAGCACCTCCGTTTTTATATATGAAAACTAATTCATATCAATTATTGAAAAGGAGAATAAAATGAAAACTGTATTTCATAAATCGAACATCAGAGGACATGCTAACCACGGTTGGTTAGATAGTCACCATACTTTTAGCTTTGCTGGTTACTATGATCCAGAGCGAATGAACTTTGGTGCTTTACGCGTGCTAAACGATGATATTGTAGATGCTGGAATGGGCTTCGGCAGGCATCCGCATGATAATATGGAGATTATCTCCGTTCCTTTGGAAGGGGAGTTGGAGCACCAAGACAGCATGGGCAACAAGCAGGTGATCAAGAAAAATGAGATCCAGGTAATGTCAGCCGGAACTGGGATTGTGCATTCCGAATATAATAGGAGCAAAACAGAAAGGACTAACTTTTTGCAGATTTGGGTGATACCCAACAAACGAAATGTAAGCCCTCGTTATGATCAGCTAGCCTATGACTTGGCTGCAAACCCTAACCAACTTTTGCAAGTGCTTTCGCCCAATAAAGACGATGCAGGAGTTTGGGCACACCAAGAGGCTTGGTTTCATTTGGGCAAATTGGAAAAAGGCACGAAGCTTGGGTATGAGCTTAAAAAAAAGGGGAATGGAGTCTATGCATTTTTGTTAGATGGAGAACTTGACATCAGTGGAAATCTCTTAGAGAAACGTGATGGACTTGGTGTTTGGGAAACTGAGAAGTTGAGCTTGGAAGCCAAAGAAGATAGTTTCATTCTTTTGATGGAAGTTCCGATGGGCTGATAGTTATTAAGTTTGGGTTTTCATTAATGATTTGAAAAACGTTCAGCAAACATAGATTGCTGAACGTTTTTTTGTATCAGTGATATTCCAATGCCTAAAGTTGTTTGCTTTTAAATTATTTAGGATGTTGTTTTTACTTTTATGCATCAATTTAAAATTAAATTAATTGTTGCTATTTTATTTTATTTAGAATTAGTCTAAGTTTGCATAACTGATTATTTAGACTAATTAAAAATAACAAGATGAAAATTCTTACTTTATTTACATTGACCCTCTCAGCGTTATTGGTGTTTTCTTGTTCTGGAAAAAAGCAAGACGCTGAAGCTACAACAGTCGCCGCTACTCCAAATGGGGAAAAAATAGGAGTACTCCTGGTAAACCACGGATCTCATTCGGAAGGTTGGAGGAAAATGTTGAAAGACATCGAGCTGGATGTGAAGGATGATATTATGAAAAGTGGTGATGTAGCAGATGTGCGCACGGCTTTTATGGAATATACCGAGCCGTCAATTGCTACGCAAATGAAAGCATTTGATGCAGAAGAGTATGATAGAGTAATTGTGGTACCGATTTTTTTGACCATTTCATCACATACAAGTAACGATATCCCTAATATAGTTGGGCTAGCAAACGACCCGAAAGTAAAGGCTAGCTTGAAAGAGGAAAAAATTGAAACGTATAGTTCAAAAGCTAGGGTAACTGTTACCCCATTGCTCGACTTCCCAACGGTGCTAAAGAAAAATATCACTCGCAGAGCAAAAGCCCTTTCCAATGGAAGTGGAGACGAGGGTGTTGCATTGATTGCTTACGGAGATGCAGAATTTAACCAGCAGTGGGAAGAAATGGTAGAAGATATTGGACGCTATTTGAAGGCGCAAACGGGCATAGGCTCTATTTCTTACGGGTGGTGCGGGCACTTGGTAAGGTATTCTTCCGAGCCAACTAAAAAAGCGGTGGAGCAGATTTTGGAATTAGAAGAAAGAGCCATTGTAATCCCTGTTTTGGTGGCGAATGATGAGCACTTCCAAGGAGAGATTATCCAGAATGGTGTAGATATGATTGAAGACCAGAAAAGGGTGGTATATAAGCAAGATGCTATTTTGCCAGATGAAAATATCAATAATTGGGTAGTAAAAATAGTAGAAGAAACGGTTGCCGACCTAAAAGGTGATGCAGTAGCTTCAAAATAATTTTCCCGAGTATCTTAATTATGTGGGGAGAAGGCTATCTTCTCCTCTCATTTCCCTGTTTTTTTAGTCATTGGTTTTATGGCAAAGCAATTAAAGATAGATTTCCGCAAATCTATAGTTACCGCAATTGTTCTGGGTGTTTTTGTATTTTTCTCTATTTACGGACCATTGGAATCCAATAACGGTTTGACTTCTATTTCCACGTTGGAAAATGAGTTTTTTGCTCCCCAGTTGGTGACAGACCAGGTACGGTCGTCGGTGAAGGAAGCTGGGATGATTTCCGAAGACGAAGGGGATGTGTTGGGTGAGTTTGGGATGGTGAAGCCCATCAAGGAGAGTGAAGTGAAAGAAGCGGGTATGCTTTCGTTTGAAAATGATATGGGGGTTTCGCTTCACGATGAGCAATGGGCTGAAGATATGGCCGAGCGCTTGGAGGCCAAGTACGGAGCGGATGCAGATGTGGTGGTGAAAATGAAAGATGACTTGTGCTATGCAGAAATTTATCAGCGGGGAAAGTTGCAGTCTCTGTATTTTGAAAACATGTTGCATAATACAGTGCAAGGTTATTCGGGGGCTATCTATATGGGGATGGAGACAAGCCTTGCGGGGGTACTAGAAGAGGTGAGCTATATCACTTCAAAAGAGACGGAAAGTTACCTGCGGAAAATATTGAGAAGCACTTATTTGGATCAGTACGAAGGCATTTCCTTACACAAGGATGATCATGTGATTGATGCGATTTCGGGAGCGACAATCACCACAAGGGCGATGGCGGAAGGCATTACGGAAGCTTTCGAAGTGACGGCTCCTCAGATTCTTTCTACCTATTACGATTTTGAAGTTGAAAACTTTCATGTAAAAGCAGAATTGACCTATTGGTGGATCTTTCATATTGTAGTGATCTCCAGCATCTTTTTGTATGCTGTTTTGCCTCAGATCAAAAAGTCGAAACGTTCCCGTTTGATTATATCTGTGGTAGCTATGGCTTACATAGGCTTTGGGCTGAACAGTTCTTTTACCTATATCACTTTCTTGATGCCTTTTATGGGTACAGAGGTGTCACTGTTTTTGGGGTTGTATGCCCTTTTTACCTTGTTGGGAGCCATTTGGGGGAAAAATGCTTACTGTTCTTACGTTTGCCCCTTTGGTGCAGCGCAGATGGTTTCGCTCAAATATTCGCCTTTCAAATCAAAGAAGCTATTCATCACCAACAAACAAGCCGAGTACATCCGCTACGGGCTGACGATTGTGCTAATTGGAGGGTTCATTTTGGGTTATAAAACACTTGGGAATTATGAACTTTTCCCCGATTTGTTCAGCTCACAGGTTTCTTCTTATTGGTTTTATGTGGCTATTGCATTTGTTGTGATCTCCATGCGGTTTCCCATGTTATGGTGCAGGGTCGCTTGCCCTACGGGCTGTGTGCTCGATGCTGTGAAAGACCTTTCAAAAACAAAAAGTTCGAAGCCTAGAAAAAGAATTTTGGCTACGTAAACAACTCAAAAATGAGACGATTTTTTATTCTAAGCCTTTTGGGGCTATTGGCGTTCCCTCTTTCAGGAATGGCTCAAAATTCTGTGGAGCTTACCATCGTAGATGGTTCAGACAAATCTCCGCTTATTGGCGCACATGTATGTTTGCTTTCTGCTTCGGGCAAGAAGTCTTACTTTGTGGCAGATATCGATGGTAAAGCGGTCGTGCCATATACTCCCAATTTGACCTGTGCTATTTCCTATTCGGGGTATAAAACGACTGAGATTTTAGTGGAAAATAAAAAAGGGCAAACCGTTAAAATGAAGCCTGATCTGTTGATGCTCGACCAGGTGGTAAAAACGGCTAGTGTTGAGCCTCAAAGGGTCGATGAGTCCATTTACAAAATAGGGCTGATCAGTTCGGCAACTATAGAAAAACAAGGGGTTCAAAACCTGAACGATGCTTTGCGTTTCCAACCAAACATCAACTTACAGCAAGATGGCGTGCTTGGTTCGCAAATTATTATGCAAGGTTTGGAGGGGCAACATGTGAAAATATTGGTTGATGGAATTCCTCTAAATGGCAGATTAGATGGCAATATTGACCTTTCCCAAATTGATATGTCGCAGGTTGACCATGTTGAAATAGTAGAAGGACCAATGTCTGTGGTGTACGGGTCCAATGCGCTTGCCGGGACTATTAATATTATTACCAAAGATAACAGTTACTATAAACTAAATGGCTCAGCTACGGTATATGGAGAGTCGGTAGGTGTGCTGAGTGGGAATGCAACTGTTGCGGGAATTGTCGGTGGAAAGCATCACTATAACATAGGAGGAGGGTATCGGTATTTCAATGGGTATGATCTAGATAAAAGCACTCGGTCTATGGACTGGGATCCTAAAAATCAAACAAACTTAGATGCGAGCTATACTTACAAAGAGAAAAATTGGGACTTGAAAGTTGGTACGAGGCTTAGCCAAGAAGACTTAACCCTTAAAGGGGGGTATGTATCTGAACTTAGGGCTTTTGACACAGAGTACATCACCCAACGAACAACGTTTTATGGCCAAGGGAATAAGCGTTTTGAAAACAGGTCTGCATTGAACGGAATGGCTTCTTTTAGTGTGTATGATCGTACTTCTCAGCTGTATTATGTGAAAGAAGATCAGGGTGGCGCTTCTAATAAATCTGGAGGGGAAGGTAACGACAGGTTTGAAACTTGGAACGCAAGGTTTTCTTATGCCCTGCCTTTGGGCGAAAAGTTTGACTGGCAGATAGGCTACGAACTAAACGACGAAGCGGGTTTTGGTGGTAAAATAGCTGAAAATGACCGGTTGGTTGAACATGCCCTTTGGTCCGATATAAAGATAAAGCTTTCGGATGAGTGGCAACTCCAGCCCGGGTTGCGCTACCTAAATCACAATGTATTTGATGCGCCTTTGATTTATTCTGGCCATTTGAAATGGAAGCCTCAAACCCAATGGGAGGGAAGGGTCTCTTTTGCCAAAGGATTTAGAACTCCTAGCATGAAGGAGCTTTATATGAATTTTGTGGATACCAACCACCAGATTTTTGGTAACCCAAACCTGACCCCTGAAACAAGTTATAGCCTCAATGCGGCTTTAGGCAAAACTATTTCTACTTCAGAAAATGCGGTTTGGAAGCTTGATGCGACCGCTTTTTACAACCACTTATTCGATGTGATTGAGCTTGCGCAAGGCGATGATGGAATTGTTTTTTATTATCAAAATGTATCTGAAAAGAAAACGCATGGCGGTACGCTTTCGGCAAATTTCAACAATGATAATAGGTTGAAAGCTAGCTTAGGTTTCACGCTCACTGGCATTGGTTACGACCCTGCGGATAACGGCCAGCTCGATTTTGAATACGCCAAAGACTTGGTGGGAATGGTTTCGTATTTCTGGCCCTTGGCAGACTTGAACATGCAAGTAGACTATAAGTATACTGGAGAAAGAACTCAATTGTATGCAAGCGGAACAGATGGCGAGGTTACACGAGGCACTGCCAGTTCTTATGATATGCTTAATTACGCCGTGACGAAAGGGTTCAAGAACAAGAAGTACTTGTTGACAGGAGGTGTCAAGAACTTGCTAAATGTGACTGGGATCACAAACACCACCCAAGGTGGAGCGCATTCCAGCACATCAGACCTTATGATTGCCTGGGGCAGGTCGTATTACCTTTCTCTTAAAATAAACCTTAAAAGAATTTAAATTTTTAACCATTTATTTATAATAAGTCTAATTAAATACAACTATGAAAAAGCAGTTATTTACTATATTAATTGGTGCAGTTGCCTTGTTGACTTCTTGCGGTGAAGATGATCCAGATCCTCTTTTTTCAGGAGAGAACGAAGTGCAAGTATCTCTTTACAGTAAGCCTGATGTGACTATCCAAACGACCGACCACTCTGGAAACCCTATTGACCAGACATTGTCTTATAATAGGCAAGTGTTTGTAGACTTAGATGCGGTGAGCGAAACAACTGGTGCAGATACTATGGCGGTTCACTATAGCGATGCGAGCTACACCCACTTTGACCTGTGGACTGCGGGCGCCGATGAGGCAACTGGAAGCGAAGGCTGGGACATTGTTTTGGCTTGGTACAATGGAAAAGCATTTGACCCAAGCACAAGTACTTATATTCCATACATGATGACAGGAGCGTTGATTAATAAAGGAGTGGTGCAAGCTCTTAAACTGAATAAGGAAGCAATTGAAGAAGAGGGCAAAACCTTTATTTCTTATGATGATGTGACTTTCGACGATGCGGAAGGAATGACACTTAGCGCTGATGTGGCGGCAATAGGTGAAGACTGGAAAAAACTAAATTTTTCAAATTTTCAATACGAAATGGTAGCTGACCAATACTACATCATCAAGTCTACTAATGGTGTGTATTTCAAACTAGCATTCACTGGCTTTTATAGTGACAACGATGGGACAAAAGGTTTTCCAAAGTTCAAGTTTGAAAGGATTTTAGCTGAATAGATTTTACGTATGCAATCCTAGCTCCCCCTTTCGTTTTCATAGAAAATGTGGGGGAGCTTTTTTTATCCTAATTGCCCTTGTAAGCTCACATTCATCTGCATTTTTGATCTGTATTTGTGGTAGAAATAGAAGATGCTCCAGCACATTCCCACCAAGCTTACAGCAAATACTGCATAGCTTAGGTAAATCATCAGGTTGAGGTAGCTCAAGTTATCCGAACCAAAATTCTTGATTATCATAAGGGTTAGGCTCCCCAAGTAACCAAAGGCATCTGCTGTGGTGATGAGGAAGCCAACGGTGCTCACGTATTTGAAAGCAGCTATCATTCGCTCAAAAAGCATGATATTGAAAGGTACGTAGCCCAAATACAAGCCAAAACCAACACCAGTTAGCCAAAGAAATGGAGAGATTATTTGTGATTGGAAGGCGAAGGTAAATCCACCTATCATCAATCCTCCAATAAGAATTAGCCCTAAGTTGATTTGGAAGGCTAGCATATTGTTTTTTATCTTCATCATAAGCGCAATAATGATCAACATGCCGATGAAAATTGGTGTTTCAGTTTGTGTGAAAATCATCGCATCGTCACCGTAGCCCAATGCGTTCCAGATATCCGCTGAAAAATTGTCCCTAAAATCTCGATAAACCGTGAGCAGAATATAAACTGCTAGAAGCAAAATCACGCCCGTAAAAAACGTACTAACAAATTTCTTGCGTTCAGTTTTGTTCATTGGTTTGCGGAGGGTACGCTGCTCTATGTCTTTGGGTGAAGGAAGGGGGATGTGGTTTAGCAACCAAACTCCTAAAACCAAGGGGACCATAAATATAATTCCTGTCAAAAAAGGCATCCAAATTTCAGGGACACCATAGGCAATGGTCATAGTTTTCCCCACGGACTTCACCACTCCCGAAGAAAATATTTGAGTAGTAGAAAGCCCTGCCGCTAGTAATTCGGTAGTTGTCCGCCCTTCAAGGTACGTAAATACCACTCCCCAAACCATGCCCAGCGGCAAGCCATTCAATATCATAAATGCGATATTATAGGGCGGGGGAACTATTGCGAACAAGAGCAATGAAAGGCATGCAGCCCCGATCAATTTTAGTATCAGCATTGCTCGGTTGGCTGGTTGCAATTCCGAAACTATCTTGATCCCTATAAACTTTGAAAGGGTGTATCCGATCACTTGGGATGTTATGACAAGGATTTTATAATCAATTCCCCAAAATTCCATGTCTTCAAAAATTGCAGCAGTGATTGGCTTTCTGAAGGCATAGGTCGATGTGTAGGTTATAAAGGCTACGCACCATCCGAAAATCACAAAAATGACCGTGTTGCTTCCCTGCAAAAATTGCTTGAGAGCTTTAGAAGTTAGCATGGTTGAAAGATGGTATGAGATTAGTTCGCTATTATTATATCCATTGCATCGCTGAGTGAATCGACTATGTGGGTATGTGGATATTTTTCCAGCATTTCCTTGGTAAATGCTCCGGTAGTGACGCCAATAGTCAATTTGCAGCCAGCAGCATCGCCTTGCATCATGTCTGATTTGGTATCTCCAATTTTGGCAACTTCAGTTACATCTTTTAGTCCAAGCGCTTCCATTGATTTGAAGATCATATCCGGATAAGGTCGTCCATTTTCTACTTCGTTACTAGCTACAGAAAAGTCAATCAACTCTTCCCAGCCCAATCGTTGGATAATAGCGTTCATAGTTGGTCTGCTAAAGCCGGTATCAATCGCTATTTTTATCCCTTTTTTCTTGAGTGCTTTGAATACTTCGGAGGTTCCTTCTATCTCAGAAACTTCAGGAGCTTCCAAGTAGAAGTCGACCGTGCCTTTTACAAAATCCTCATGGATTTTATCCCTCATTTCCTCATTAATATCAAGGCCTTTGGCTTCGGTGACCATGCGGATGGCAACTGGCTTTGGGTAGCCCATCAGCTCATTTACATCTTCTTCGTTTATATCGAAGCCATTGTCCTGAAATGCATTTACAAAACATTTGTGTACGAAGTTGTTGTCTTTGACGGTTGTTCCCGCCATGTCCATTACTACTAGTTTTATCATGATTTTGTGTATGTCGGTGTTAGAAATTTTATGTCAATTGAATTAATTAGAGGCTGCTAGTTCCACTTCTTCAACTGCTGCTAGCAACCTTTTAAAGTCTTCTGGAAAAACGTGCCCTATAGAGCCAATTCTGAAAGTTTCGGCGTCGGATATCTTTCCTGGGTAAATCACAAACCCTTTCTTTTTGAGCGAATGATAAAATGTATTGAATTCAAAATTTTCCCTTTTGGGAAACAGAAATGAAGTGATGAAAGGGGATTGCCATTCTCTTTTTACCAGTGGTTCAAAACCAAGTGCTTGCATGCCCTCCACCAAAATGGATTGATTTTCCTTGTAGCGCTGGTAGCGAGCTTCTATTCCTCCTTCTTCTTTTAATTCTTCCAAGGCTGTTTTGAAGGCTCGAACCACGTGAGTAGGAGAGGTGAATCTCCACTTTCCACCTTTGTCTTCCATTTCTTTCCATTGTGCATATAAGTCAAGTGACAAGGAGCGGGCGATTCCTTTGCAACCTTCTATCAATTCCTTTTTTATCAGTACAAAACCGAAACCAGGAACACCCTGTATGCACTTATTTGCACTACTGATTAGGCAGTCAATGTCTAATGTTTTTAGGTCAATGGGAATCCCTCCAAAACTGCTCATGGCATCGACTATAAACCTTGACGAATATGCCTTGGAAAGCTTGGCTACATCTTGAATATTGTTCAATATTCCTGTGGTGGTTTCGCAGTGAACCATTATTACATGCGAATATTTTTTAGCTTTTAACTGCTCTTCTATTTTGGGAATACTTGGTTGTTCATATTCCTTAAACTGTAAGAGGTCAAAAGAAATCCCAAGAACTTTTGATATTTGGGCGATTCTATCTCCGTAAGCTCCATTGCTTATCACAAGGAGGTGTCCATTAGGTTTTATGCAGCTGCCAATGACAGATTCTACAGCAAAAGTACCGCTCCCTTGCAGCAGTACAGAGGTATATTCATTGCTGCCATTGTTTTCTATCAGTTCACAAAGGGTATTTCTTACATAAGATACAATGTCTTTATTGTAGTCGTCATCCCAAGTGCACCAGTCTTGCAACATTGAATTTCTTACTCCGTTGCTTGTGCTCAAAGGGCCCGGAGTCAATAATAAATATGGGTTGTCCATAAATGGTTCTAATATGATTTAGCAAATGTATTAGCCAGCCCTTGTTAGTGGGTAAGCCAAACCAAAAAACTATTATATTGACAAATATTCAAAAGTTATAAGAGGATAAATATGCTTTTTGCGTGAGTTTTAATCTAGGAGTAACACTTGGCGATATTGCTTAAACTAGGGTTGATTTTTAAGAGAAGATAGGTAATTATTGAACTTTGCAGAAAGCTAGCAGTATTTGTTGAGGAGTTTCAATATGTAGGTTCGATATTCTTTTGAGAAATGTTTTGAATCATACTAAAAAAAATGAAATTTGGCTTTTCTTAGAAGAAGAGTAGATAGAAGAAAATATGGCTATTAAGAGTGATCGTTTGGGGAATATTGGCAAGGTGATAAAAGAAATACGCAAGCAAAATTCGATGAATTTGCAAACCGTAGCAACTAAGAGTGAAATAACTCCAAGTTTGCTTTCTAAAATAGAGAACTTTAGAACGGTTCCATCTTTGCCTGTCCTGTTCAATATTGCCAAAGCACTGGAGGTTGATTTGACCGAATTAGTGAAAGGTGTAAGTACACAAGAGGCAGATTATGTTTTGATAAAAAAGGAAAACTTGATAGGAGAGGAGAGGCATGACTCTGTAGGCTTGACCTATTTTGATATCTTAAGCCAAAATGTGACATCCTGTAATATACGGGTGAATTTGGTGAGGGCTGCTCCTGAAATTTACAGGCCTCCGGTGTCTACCGCAGCAACGGAGCTAATCCATGTGTTGAAAGGGAAAGTAGTGTATAGCTTAGATGAAAAAGTAGTGGAATTACATGAAGGAGACACGCTTCTTTTTGATGGAAATATAGCCCATTCGGTAGAAAACCAAGAGAAGAAAGAGGCGCTTATGTTTAAGGTGTATTTTATGGATGCGTAGAAGAATGTTGGCAAACCAATCAAGGGTTTGGTTTTAAAAGCTGTTCCCGAAATTCTTTTGGGGTTAGCCCAAACTGGTTTTTAAACAGTTTTGAAAAATGCGAATGGGTATTGAAGCCAATATCGGTCATTACATCGGATACCCTGACCGTTGGATTTTTTTCAAATATAGCCTTGGCTCTGTTTAGCCTGTAATGTGTAATAAATTGCCCCACTGACTCTCCAGTGAGCGCTTTTATTTTGCGGTTGAATTGCATGTAGCTATAAGCTAATTCTTGTGCCGCATCCTCAACTTTTAATTCAGAGTTAGCAACATTTTCATCCACAAATTTTACAAACTTCTTAAGCAATTTATCATCGTGCGACGTGGTCTCAATGTCATCGGATACGTAGGCATACTTTTCTTTGAACATTTGCTGAAGCTTCTTTCTTGAATCAAGCAAGTTGTTTATTTGGACCATTAAATGATCTGCCCGGAATGGCTTGGTAATATAAGCATCTGCTCCAGTCGATATACCTTCTATCTTTTCATCCAATGTGTCTTTTGCAGTAAGCATGATCAAGGGTATATGACATGTTTTAGCATCTTTTTTTACTAGTTTGCATAGTTCATTCCCATCCATCTCTGGCATCATCACATCGGTGATAATGATGTCAGGAATATGTGTTTTAGCTAATTCATACCCCTCTACACCGTCAACAGCTTTAATGACATGAAAGTGTTTTTGGAAGATGTCACTTACAAACCCGAGCATGTCCAAATTATCTTCTACTACAAGTATGGTCTGTGGCTTGGTATCAGGTATGTCTTCATCACTATTGCCCAAGCTGTAAAGCTCTTGTGTAGGACTCATCTTTTCTTTCTGGTTTGAGATCAAATGTGTGTTGTCCAGTGGAAGAGTGAAAACAAATTCTGAGTTTTTACCAAACTTTCCGATCTCTTTTATTGTGCCATTGTGCAGTTCAATAAATTCCTTGCTCATTGAAAGCCCTATTCCTGCCCCAGATAACTTGTTGTCTACTTGATAAAACCTATTGAATATTCGTTGTTTTTCTGCTGATGGTACACCTTCTCCCTCATTCAGAATACTAAATACAAACTGGTTTTCCATCTTGTCTAACCTCGTTTTTATCACCACCTGGCCTCCTTTTTTCGAATATTTACAGACATTGGAAATCAGGTTGTATAGTACCTTTTCTATTTTATCGTAATCAAACCATAGTTCTATTTTTTCAGCATTATTTATAAAGTCAACTTGCAATTCTGATTTCTGAAACCCGAATTCGCAGGCTAATAAGACATCTTGAACCAATTCGTTGATATCAGCCTTTTGTAGGTTCACTTTTAATTTATTCTGTTCTATTCTTCTGAAATCGAGTATTTGATTGATTAATCGTTGAAGTTGGAGAGCGTTTCTTAACACCAATGACAACATTTTTGCATCTCCATTTGTACTCTTAGCCTCTGCCATCATCCCTTCTACAGGCCCTATGATTAATGACAGCGGGGTCTTTAGCTCGTGTGAGATATTTGTAAAAAAGCGTTGCTTCATGTCAAACAACTCCTTGTCTTGCTGCTTTGCCAAGCCTTCCAACTTTAATGATTGCTTTAGTTGCGAAAGGTTTTTGAGATACTTGTATATAACAAACAATATGCAGGCAAATGAAAGCCCAAAGAGTAGGCGGGCAAACCATGTCGCATACCAAGGAGGCAAAATATGAATGTGCAATTCCCGAATTTCGTTGCTTTCGATCTTGTCGGAATTTAGCGCCTTTAATTGGAAGGTGTAATCTCCATGGGGTAATTGCGGATAGTTGACAGAATTCTGCAAAGCAGATGCATGCAGCCAATTATCATCTACTCCTTTCAGCCTGTATTTAAACGAGTTGCTCTCTGGAGATGAAAAATGCAAAGCCGAGAACTCGATGGTAAAGTTGTTTCCTTTATGGGGTATGATGATTTGATCTAAAGCTTCCAATGCCTTTGGTAATATCACCGTTCCATACACTTCTTCCCCAATATTTACTGGCTTATCAAAAATCTTTAATCCCGTCAAAGCTACTTTGGCGGGAATATTATTAACCGATATTTCGTCTGGGTAGAATGCTACAATTCCATTGTTGCCTACAAATAACAATTGTCCGTCTTTTGTTTTTGCCCCACCTTTTATATTGAACTTGCTCACTCCTTCGGGAAAAGGGTAGGCATATTGGATATATGAGTTGTCTTGCGTGTTGTACTTGATGATTCCATGATTAGATGCAATCCATAGATTGTTTTTGCCATCCGTTTGAATATCGAAAATGGAGCTGATAGGCAGGCTTATCTGGTTGTTTTTATTATCAAAACCAATAATATCACCTTGTTCGAAAATGATTTTATTTAATCCTCCATTATAGGTTCCTATCCATATTTGCCCACTATCATCCTTGCATATTGAAGTAACCCTCGAGTGGCTTAAAGACATCTCGTTTTCAGGATCGTAAAAATAATGGTTGAGGTATAGGGTGTCTTGCTCTTCTTCAGTTCTAAACAGCCCGTTGTTCATTGCTATGAAAGTTCCCAAGCTATCGAGGCAAAGGATTTGATTCACTCTGTTGTTTAGCGATGCCCCACTATGAGCCTTTAGGGGTACCTGGGTGCAATTTCCCGATAACAGGTTTTGGATATCATTTTTGAAATCAACGCATAATAAATTTTTCGATCCGCCAATCCACAGCCTGTTTTCAGCATCAATTTCAAAGTTGAAAATTGAATTATCCCCAATGATTTTTTGCAAATTACTAGTAGGGGGTAAACTTGAAAACTGTCCAGAATTCAAATTAAAGAAGAGCATTGTAGTGCCAGCCCCAATGAGTATATAGTCATCCCGTTCGAACAAGGCATATCTCATGATACCCTTTTTATAAATGAGTTCAAACTCAAATTCGGACACATGGGTTTCTGTAAATTTATTGATCGAACGATTAAGTTCTCCTTGTAATGTACCAGCCCACAAATGGTTTCTTGAATCGATAAAAACAGGATTGATGAAATTGTGCGAAAGTGATTTTTTGTCGAGAGGATTGTGCTTTAGGTTATAAAATGGCTTTCGCTTAGTATCTATTTTAGCAATACCACCTTGCCCTTTTCCAATCCAAATTACGCCCGTATTGTCTTCAAATAAGCAGAGTAGGGTATTCCATTGCAAACTGTTTTTTGTGTCACTTTGTAAATACCTTTTTATTGAATGGGTGTTCTTGTTGAATTCAAACAACCCGTTTCCTATAGTCGAAAAATAAATATGTTTGTTTGAAGAGACTATAATGTCGGAGGTGTTAATAATTTTCTGAAAAAGATCTTCTTGGGCTCCTAAAAATACCGATTCTTCGAGGTGGCCTGTGCTCGAGAGTTTCATCCGCTTAACTTTTTTTTGAAACCCAACCCAATAAACAGAATCAGATTCTCTGGCAACGGTATGGCAAACCGAAGTTCTATTTAAATACGAGATGATTTTTAAAACATATCGCTGATGGTCAAACTTTGCGACCCCAATTCCTCCATTATCGGCCGCAATAAAGAATAGTGAATCTTCTATATGAGAAATCATTCTGATTCTTTCCTGGTAGGGGAAAAAATCATGGTTTGCTATGACAATATCTTTTATTTCATTGTTTTCTGAAAGGCATAAAACACCAGAGGAAGATGTGATAAGGGTGCTTTTGGAACTCATTTTGCAAAGTTTGGAGCGGATGTCAATAGCTTGGTGAGGGATTCTTTGAAACCGATTTTCATGCTGATTATACTTGCATAACCCAGCAGTTGTAATCGCCAATATATCGTCGTTTTTATCTACTTGCAGTTCAAATACCTTATTACAAGGTTTTAAATGATGTCCATCGTAAAAGTGTTCGTAGGCTACGGTTTGGATGCCATCATACCTTACCAATCCTTTGTGGGTTGCCAACCATAAAAAGCCTTTTTCATCCTGTACAATGTCAAAGATCCCATCTTGGTAAATACCCTCATGCTGTATATGCTCAAAAAATACTCCCTGGCTGTAGAGTGTAGCATGTGTAGCCAAAAGTAATAGTAAAACGAGTATAAAAGGGAGCTTGGTGGTCATCTGAAAGATACATTAATAATCAGGATCATAAAATTAGAAATATTTTCATTCAGAGGTAAGTTCCGCTGAGGCGCTTGGTTGCCTATAAATGCTAATGCGTGTCTAGCCAATGGGTTACATAAAAGTAGCAAATGGATTGTTACAATAGTTGCAGCTTTTGTTAAAATACAGGCAATCCTTTCTTCATAAGAAAACTAGTATTGCTAATGGCTTTGTAAGAGCATGTTTAAAATTTAGGTTTTCAAGTGAAAACATTCAGTTTTGGGTTCTCACGAAAGAAGAAAATTTTTGAATAGCAGCGCTATTGTAAAATTTTATTTTGAAGTGAGGTTCCATAAATGAGTGTTTGCAGCGAAATAGATAAGATTTAAACATGCTCCAAACTAAAAACTGTGAGTCAATGCGAAGATCTTTTATATCTCTCATATTCTTTCCTTTATTTTTTTCCGCTTGTCAGCAAGGGCAGGACGCGGCTTTGCCAAACATCGTTTTTATTGTGGTAGATGACTTAGGATATTCTGATGTTGGCTACATGAAGCAGAAGCCTGAAATAAACACACCCAATATTGATCTCTTGGCAAAAGGAGGGATGGTTTTTACGGATGCGTATGCAGGAGCACCCGTATGTTCGCCTACGCGCGCCAGCATAATGACCGGTAAATATCCTGCTACCCTAAAGTTGACCTGCCATATCCCAGGCATGGGAATGGAAAAGTATGTAAAGAAACTCAGCAAAGGGAAAAAATTGAAAGAGGCGTATTTTTTAGATCACTTGCCACCTGAGGAAATAACAATTGCCGAAGCGCTAAAAGAGCAAGGTTATACGTCTGCCTATATTGGTAAATGGCATTTGGGAGGAGAAGGTTCTATTTATACCAAAGATGGTATTGTTGATAGTACGTACCATCCAGAATTTCAAGGGTTTGATGTTAATATTGGTGGGTGTTCTTATGGGCAGCCAAAGAGCTATTTTGATCCTTATAAAAACGGTACTATCAAAGATCGGAAAGAAGGGGAATACCTTACCGACAGGTTAGGGGATGAAGCTGTAGAGTTCATAGAGCAAAATAAGCAAAAATCTTTCTTCCTTAACCTTGCAACTTATACGGTCCATACGCCATTGAGAGCCCCTGAAGAAACGGTAAAAAAATATAATGGCGATACATACTTTGCCATGATAGAGAAGCTGGACCAGAATGTAGGCAAGGTGATGGACAAACTAAAAGAGTTGGATTTGCTGGATAATACCATTGTGTTTTTCTATTCAGACAATGGTGGCTTATGGGGCAATCCGCCTCTAAAAGGGAAAAAAGGGACATTAAACGAAGGAGGAATAAGGGTGCCGCTCATTGTTAATTGGCCAAAGAAAATAAAGCCGGCAAGTAGCTGTAATGTTCCTGTTACTTCGGTCGATTTTTTTCCTACTTTTTTAGACCTAGCTGGTATCTCCATCTCCTCTTACCCACAGCAAGAAGGTAAAAGTTTATTGCCACTGTGCTATGAAGAAGGAAGCTTTGCAGATAGGGCTATTTATTGGCACTTTCCCCATCACCGTAAAGAAGGCTTATCTATGGGGGCAGCTATTCGCAAAGGAGATTGGAAGTTGATTAAAGGATTTGAAACTGAAGAATTACTCTTGTTTAACTTAAAAGAAGACCTTGGAGAAGAAAACAATTTGGCTAATAAATATCCTGAAATAAGTGGCAAGCTCTTGACCGAGCTGGAGACATGGCAACACAACGTGGATGCGGAAATGCCCGAGGTCAATAAAGATATAATGTAACAAAAAATAAGCTATAGATACTATTATGAATACCAAATGTTTCAGTATTTTGCTGGTAATAACGGCACTAATCCCTATCCTTTTTTCCTGCAAAAAACCGCTGGATAGTTTCAGCCTTGCTTCACCAAATGATGGGCTTTCCCTTGAGGTTAAGCTTACAGATAATAAATTGAATTATAGGGTAAGTCAGAGAGGGAAAGAAATAATTGGGGTTTCAGAATTGGAAATATTTCCAGGTGAATTAGTCGCTGTAGTAGAGGCTTCTGAAAGTGAAAAAGATACCACTTGGAAACCCGTATGGGGTCAGCAAAGTAGTATTCAGGACAATTACAAGCAACTTACTTTACATATTGATTGTGGTGGGGTTGGCGGAAAGTTGCTGGCAAGGGCTTACGACCAAGGGGTAGCGTTCCGTTTTGTCCTAGATGAAGGAGAAAAACCAAAAGAGGCTGTTTTCAAATGCGAATATGCGTTGTCCGAGGGAAGTAATTTATATACACCGGCAGGGGAAAGCGAACCTTTGGGTCCAGTGAGTTTGAGTGGTCTTACTGACTATTTGCAAGAAAAAACTCGTAGGAAAATCAGTGTTCCTCTGGTGGTTGAACCTCAAGGCCAACAACTCTTTATAGCCCTTTTAGAATCGGATTTATATGCTGCAAAAGGCATTAGGCCAATGCAACTTGGAATAAGCGAAGGAAAGGTTGCGGCTGTCAACAAAGTAGAGCTAAGCAAGGAGGAGTGGACAAGCCCCTGGAGGGTGCTGTTAATTGGGGAAACGGCGGGGGACTTGGTTGTCAATACAGTTCCTATTAACCTCGCTACGGCTTGCGAACTGGAAGAAACTGATTGGGTAAAGCCTGGAAAAACGCTTTGGGACTGGCGCGTGCATGGTTACACAGCTCCAGATGGTTTTGTGTACGGCATTGACAACGAGAGTTATTACCGATTTATAGATTTTGCTGCCGAAACTGGAGTAGATTATTTTCTTATTGACGATGCGTGGTACAAACACGTAACCAAAGGGAGTTTTGAATTGTCGGAGAAACTGGATTTGCAGGCGGTAATTGATTATGCTGTCGACAAAGAGGTAGAGCTGATGTTGTATTATGACAGGAGGCACGGCGAATATGGTGATGATGAACTCTTTCCGTATTACCAGTCTTTAGGTATGAAAGGTATCAAATATGGTTTTATGGGCAGCGATGTCGATTTTTCGAGAGAAGCTATTCAGAAAAGTGCGGCAAGTAACCTCCTCATCGATTTCCATGATGGTCCTGTGCCATTTACAGGGATTCGTCGTACCTTCCCCAATGCCATAACTCGTGAATATTGCCATGCCCAGCAAGATTCCCGTCGGGCTTTTACCCCTGAAGCTTTCATAAAAATGGCTTTGATAAATGCCATAACAGGCCCATTGGACATGAACAACGGGAACTTTGATTTGACCGGGATAAATGCTGGGTTGAGGCAAAAAGGGCCAAGAAAAACGAACTCTTATTTTTCAACTGTGGCATCGGAAGCCGCTCGTACCCTTGTGGTTTTCAGTGGGTTGGTTTGTATACCCGATGCTCCGGAGGCTTATGCTGCTAAAGCCGATTTATTTGAGTTTATCCAAAAAATGCCTGTTGGTAAATGGGACGAAAGCCGTGTGCTCCATTCCAAAATGGACGAATACATCAGTACAGGAAGGCGCCGTGGCAAAGAGTGGTTTGTTGGGAGTGTGTATAGCCAAAAAGGAGGGACTCTGGATATCGACCTAGATTTTTTGGAAGAAGGCATAGAATACGATATAACCTATTACGAAGATACCGAAGAGACTCATTGCAAAACGAACCCAGAAGCTTACCGGGTAAGAAAAGGGAGTGTCGAAAAAGGGGAAATTGTCAAAGCAGTAATGGCCTCTGGCGGTGGGCATTGTATGTGGATAAGACCAGCCAAATAGACATCAAAAATTAAATTTTGTACACATGAAATATTCTAACCTATTCCTTTTTTTAACAAGCATTTTTCTTCTTTCAAATAGCTCTTTTACAAGTGCGCAAGAAAACAAAAGAGAACAGAGCTATCCAAATATTATTTATATCCTGGCAGATGATTTAGGGTATGGTGATCTGAAATGTTTTAACCCAGAAGGAAAAATACCTACCCCAAACCTCGATAAAATGGCTCAAGGTGGCGTCATGTTCACCGATGCACATACTTCGTCAGCGGTATGTACACCAACCCGCTACGGGATTTTAACGGGGCGTTATAATTGGCGGTCAGCGTTAAAAAGTTCTGTGTTAAGTGGTTATTCAAAGTCACTTATAAAACAGGAGCGAACTACTATTGCTGAAATGCTTAAAGCGCAAGGGTATTACACGGCTTATATTGGCAAGTGGCATATAGGTTGGGATTGGGCTTTCGAAAATGAAGGAGCCGAAAAAAATATCAATGGCCTAAATGCAAAACCCAAAGTAGACTTTACCGCTCCAATAAAGAATGGTCCATCAACGCATGGTTTCGATTATTCGTTTGGCTTTTGCGGATCGCTTGATATGGCGCCCTATGTGTATGTTGAGAATGATAAACCAACTATGGCCCCCACAAAAACCACAGTTTCTGTTGACGAGAAGGGGATTTGGAGAAAAGGACTTACTTCCGATGATTTTGTTCACGCTGAGGTCTTGCAGGATTTGACGGATAAAGCTGTTGAGTTTATCAATCAGAAGGCAGGTGAAGAGCCTCCGTTCTTTTTGTATTTCCCTTTGCCTGCGCCGCATACGCCAATTCTGCCTACAACAGAGTTTTTAGGAAAAAGCAACACAAACATGTATGGCGATTTTGTGATGCAGGTTGACGACGTTGTACGCCAAATTAGGGAAGTACTCAAGCAAAAGGGTATTTCAGAAAATACACTTTTGGTATTTACCAGCGATAACGGATGTTCTCCCAAAGCCGATTTTGAAGAACTTGCCAAAGTAAACCACGATCCAAGCTATCAATTTAGAGGAACAAAGGCAGATATTTTTGAAGGGGGACACCGAGTGCCGTTTATTGTAGAATGGCCTGCCAAGGCATTGAAAAATACTAGCTCTGGCAAAATAATCTGTACCACTGACTTTTTTGCTACCTGTGCCGAACTTACCGGTTACCAATTGCCCGATTCCGAAGCGGAGGATAGCTACAGCATGTTGCCGCTGATAACCGGTGAAAATGACGATGAAATCCGTGAATATATCATTCACCATTCAATCAATGGGTCTTTTGCTATTAGGCAAGGTGATTGGAAGCTATGCGTCTGTCCCGGATCAGGGGGCTGGAGTTATCCAAGGCCTCAGGATATAAAAAAGGAAGAGTTGGATTTGCCAACCATGCAGCTGTATAACTTGAAAGAAGATATAGGAGAAACTAACAACCTAGTAGAGGAATACCCAGCAAAAGCTGCTGAGTTGAAAGCTGCACTCAAAAAGATTATCCTAGACGGAAGAAGTACTTCGGGGCAATTCCAAAAAAATGATGGAATGGATGAGTGGAAGCAAATTAAACCGATTGTGAATTAACCCATCTCTTTTTCAGGGTATGATAAGTAAGATCAAAAAGAACCATGAATTTTAACAATGGCAGATCCATTTTTTAATGAAACCTAGGTTATCAAAAAGCTTTAAAGATTCTAAATATCTGATATCGAACAAGTGCGAGAAGCTGATGCTTTTATTGCTCTTATTGGCTTTTGCATTTCCCCAAGCCAAAGCACAGTTCCTGTTGCGTTACGATAAGCCTGCTAGCAAATTCACAAGTGAGCAAAGGGCTGATTATAGAAAACCGGGCTATATGCAGGAGGCTTTGCCTTTGGGAAATGGGCGTCTGGGAGTCATGTTCTCGGGAAGGGTTGAAGAAGAACACCTGCTAATCAATGATATTACTCTATGGATGAACAGCAAGCGTGGACTTGATGAAGTTGGGCAATCTGGCGTAAGACTAGGTGGTTATAAGAACTTTGAGAAAGTAAGGGAGGCTTATAGGAAAGGTAACTATGGGATTGGAGAACAGAGTATGGAGGTCATGTCTACCAAATATTTAAGCAGTACCCAGCCTTTGGGAAATTATGCTCCTTTTACTGATTTGATCATTTCCACAGGTCATCGGTTTGAAGAAGTGACGAAATACAGCCGTACTTTGGATGCGTACACAGGGATTGGTACTGTGAGTTACACTATTGGTAATGCGCAATATACCCGTGAATATTTTTGCAGCCACCCAAATGACCTGATTGCCATTAGGTACACAGCTAAAAAGGCAAAAATGGACCTGATTATTCAGGTCAGTACTTTGCACAAGGTTAAAAGCGTAAAAGCAGAAAACAACACCATCGTATTGACAGGGGAAGTATCAATGGTGTTGGATAATATCCATTATCAGCAATTGGTAAAAATCGATATAAAAGATGGTGAATTATTGCCTCAGATGGATGGCTCTGTGAAGCTTAAGGGAACAAGCGATGTGAAAATATACCTAGCAGCTTATACCGATTACTTACCGGTTTACCCCTCCTTTAAGGGGCATAATTATGTGGCTGAAAGTGAAAAAACGATGGAGATAGCCATGAAGGCTGGCTATGACAAATTGAAAAAGTCCCATGTTCGGGACGTCACTTCGCTAATGGATCGTTGTCAGCTAGAGCTGGACTACAAACCTTCTGGGCTAACTACGGATAAGTTGGTAGAAAGAGGTGCGAGTCTTGAGCTGGAAAATTTGTACTTTAATTATTCCCGCTATTTGCAGTTGAGTTGTTCGCGTACAGCTCCTGTTCCTTCAAACCTGCAAGGGCTTTGGAACGGTTACCTCAAACCAGCTTGGAATTCTGATTATCATAACGATATTAATGTGGCAATGAACTATTGGATGGTGGAAACTGCTAACCTTTCCGCATCGTTCCATCCTTACAAAGAATGGTTGAAAGTTCTTGCCGAATCAGGGAATTATACGGCAAAAGAAGCCTTTGGTATTCAGAAGGGTTGGACTACGGGGGTTAATGGAAATGTGTTTGGGTTTACGGCACCCAACGTGCATGGCCGCCGTACGCAACAATCAGGGGCTTGGCTTTGCCAAAATTTGTACGACCATTATGCTTTTAATAAAGACAAGGCTTATCTGGAAGAAATTTACCCAATATTAAAAGGGGCGGCGGAATTTTATATAGCATTTCTTGCTCCCTGGAAAGATGGTTCGCTCGTTGTTTACCCAACTTGGTCACCCGAAAATACTTACCTGACCGAAGACTATGGCAAACTGAACAAGCAAGCTTATGGAGCTTCTTGGGACCAGCAGATCGTTTTGAATCTCTTTACCGATTGTATAGAAGCTTCTATTGTTTTAGGTAGAGACGATGGGTTTAGAAAGGCCTTGCAAGATATAATACCGAAACTTTGTCCTCAAAAAATAGGACAATATGGTCAATTGCAGGAATGGCCTGAAGATTGGGACAGGCCTACAGATCATCACCGCCATATTTCCCATTTGATAGCTCTGCATCCAGGGCGTGATTTTTCGCCACTGACCACCAAGGAGATTGCAGATGCGGCATTAGTGACTATGAAGCACCGTGGTGATATTTCTACGGGATGGAGCACTGCTTGGAAAACTTGCTTTTGGGCACGCTTACACAATGGCGATAAGGCACACCAGTTTTATGAGTTTTTAACTTCCAAACGCACATACGCAAACTTGTTCGATTTTCATCCGCCTTTCCAAATAGATGGCAACTTTGGGGGAGCGGCTGGAGTTTGCGAAATGCTCTTGCAAAGTCATTTGAGGAGTATTGATAACAAAGAAGAAGATATTGGAAAAGCAGCTTTTGTTTCCTACCAAAAAGACACTAAAAACCCGAATCAATTTTTGCCAGTAGTGCCGGATGAAAACCTTGCAGATGCTCCATATATCCTCCATTTACTACCAGCTGTGCCTTCAGCTTGGCAAAAGGGTGGGGTAAAAGGACTTAGGGCTCGTGGTGGTTTTGAGGTGGATATGGCATGGGAAAACGGAACACTAGAGCAGGCTACTATTCGGGCGGTCAAAGGTGGGGCATTCAGGGTTTTTGCCAATGGGATACTAAGTGAGGTGATAACCTTGAAAAAGGATGAGTCAATGGTTTGGGGAAATAATGAATAAAACAATGCTATGAGGTTAATTGCAATAGTAGGATGTATACTCTTTTTGAATTCATGTATCTCAGAGAAGAATTATGAAAAGCCAAATTTCGTAATCATTTTCACTGATGACCAAGGCTATCAGGATTTAGGGTGTTTTGGCTCACCAACCATCCAATCGCCAAATCTAGATAGGATGGCTGCTGAAGGGGTTAGATTGACTAGTTTTTATGTGGGTGCTCCACTTTGCACTCCCTCACGAGCGGCTCTGATGACTGGTTCTTACCCAACACGAATCGATATGGCTGAAGGGGTTGATTTTCCAGTTTTGCTCGATGCCGATCCAAAAGGGCTTAACCCCAATGAAATTACCATTGCTGAAGTTTTAAAATCGGTAGGATATAAAACGGGTATGTTTGGGAAATGGCACCTTGGTGACCAACCTGAGTTTTTGCCCACCACCCAAGGGTTCGACGAGTTTTTTGGCCTTCCGTACAGTTACGATATTAGCCCTTTCCATCTAAACAATAAAAAATATAATTTTTCTCCATTACCCCTACTGGAAGGGGAGAAAGTTATTGAAATAAATCCTGATTGCGATTACCTTACAAAACGCATAACAGAACGAGCTGTTCGCTTTATAGAAGAGAATAAAGATGACCCATTTTTCCTTTATATTCCCCATCCCAGCCCACACCGTCCCATATATGTTTCTCCAGATTTTCTCGGAGAAGCTCCTGACTCCATAAAATCCCAACTAGAAAAAGAGGAGGGGTATATAGCTTATGCTGCACGGGATAAACTTTACAAATATGCCATAAATGAAATTGACTGGTCGGTAGGGCAGGTACTGGATGCCTTGAAACGGAACGGGATCGATGAAAATACCGTCGTGTTTTTTACCTCGGACAATGGCCCCGTAAAAGGAAGCGCTAAACCTTTGAGGGGCAGAAAAGGGAGTGCCTATGAAGGAGGTGTTCGCGAACCTGCAATAATGCGTTGGCCGGGAAAGATCTCGGCGGGGCAGGTCAATGATGAGTTGCTGACAGCGATGGATATTCTCCCGACTTTTGCCAACCTAGCAGGTGCCAAAGCCCCCGATGATCGGGTGATTGATGGCAAGGATATTTGGGAGGTGCTGGTAAATAACAAGAAAAGTCCGCGCAAGGCTTTTTTCTACCACCAGCGCAAAGAGCTAAAGGCTGTGCGTACAGGGCAATGGAAGCTACATGTGGAAGGGGACGACCCTATGGCACTTTACAATTTGGGTAATGATATTTCGGAAAAGAACAATGTTTTGGAGGGGAATCAGGATATGGCCGATGAAATGCTTTCTTACATTAAAGAATTTAAAAAAGATATTGAAAACAACAAACGCCCAGCGGCTTATGTGGAAAATCCCTTGCCATTAGCCCAAAAGGAATAATAGAGATTATCACGATTTGTGATAGTAAAGGCATTTCCAACTATCAATAACGCACATAGTTTGGCTAAAGCCGAATAGGTATGGTGTTATTCAACGGGCTTTAGCCCGTTGCTAGTGATAAAAGAATCAATAGGCGGGGCTTTTAAGCCCCGTTTGGAAGTAAAAACGATGTTGGCTTTAGCCTAAACTGAATTTTAACCAAAAAAATCTATACAAATCAGACCGTGATAAACTCTAATGTACAACTTGAATTTTCAGTAAAATGAACAAAGGATATTTGTTGCCAGCACTCGTATCATTCTTAGTTGCAGTTTTTAGTGTAAGCTGCTCGGTAGACAATGGTGCGCCCTTACCAAATATAGTCTTAATTAATGCTGATGATTTAGGGTATGGCGACCTTAGTTGCTATGGGGCAACCAAGGTGCACACTCCAAACATAGACAAATTGGCACAGGATGGGCGCTCTTTTAGTGATGCTCATTCTGCTTCAGCGGTGTGTTCCCCTTCGCGTTATGGTTTGCTAACAGGAAGCTATCCATTAAGACGCAATTTCTGGGGCGCACTAGGAGGCATTAATGATGGCTTGAGCATTGATACCACGCAAATAACCCTTGCCAGCGTATTGAAGGATGCTGGTTATTCAACTGCTTGCGTAGGGAAATGGCATTTGGGTTTAGGTGTGGATAAACCGGATTATAATAAGCCGCTGAAACCCGGCCCACTTGAGCTGGGCTTCGATTATTTTTATGGTATTCCTATGGTAAACAGCGGACCGCCCTTTGTTTATGTAGAAAATCATCATGTTGTAGGATATGAGCCTTCAGATCCATTTGTATTAGGTCAAAAATCTATAACACAAAAATGGCCGGCGAAAGGAGGATATACAGCCATTGGAGGTGCTGAAAAAGCGCATTTGTTGTATGAAGATGAAAAAGTAGGAACTACCCTTAAGGATAAAGCTATTGCGTGGATGAAAAAGATCCATTCAAACGATAAGGATAAACCATTCTTTCTCTATTTGGCAACTATCAATATTCACCATCCATTTACGCCTGCACCGCAATTTAAAGGTACTAGTCAGTGTGGGCTCTATGGCGATTTTATTCATGAACTAGATTGGATAGTTGGGGAGGTTGTGAAATCACTGGAAGAAATGGGTGTTGCCGAAAATACCCTAGTGATTTTTACCAGTGATAATGGTGGGATGCTAAATCACGGAGGCCAGGACGCATGGAAAGCCGGGCACCAACTCAATGGTGATCTGTTGGGGTTCAAATTTGGAGCTTGGGAAGGGGGGCATCGAATTCCTTTTATTGCCAAATGGCCTGCAGAAATTGCTGCTAACAGCAAATCTAATCACTTAATTAGTCAGGTAGATTTGTTGGCCACTTTTGCGGCGATCGTTGCTAAACCTTTAAGTAAGGAAGAATGCCCTGATGGCATCAATCAGTTACCTGAATTAAAAGGGGAAACTACAGAACCGTTACGAGACATATTGATGATAACACCCAACTGCCCAAGCCACCTTACTGTTCGGAAAGGGGAGTGGGTTTATATTCCTGCCCAAGATGCAGGTGGTTTTCAGGGCACAGAAATTGGCGCTCACAATTTGGGTGGGGCAGCGGCAACTGTACTTACCGGGCAGGCAAACAGTGACATAGAAAATGGGAAGATAAAACCTGATGCACAGCCGGCACAATTGTATAACTTGAAAAATGATCTCTACGAAGCCATTAATGTTTATGGTCAGTATCCCGAAATACAGCATGAATTGGATGATATTTTAAAAAGCTATAGAGCTGAAATTGGCCCTTATCCGGAACTGGGATGGATCCACAAAAAAGTACTGGAGGAAAGACGAAAATCCAAAAAGGAGTAAATATGAAAAAGATCAATATTTTAATTTTCCTGATGTACCTTGCTAGGCTTGCTCCCGCCCAGCAACAAAGCACCAGTTGGCCAGTGCTTAAAACTTACGATCAGGAGCATATCCAAAAAATCAAGATGCCAGTTGGTGGTATAGGAACTGGATCGGTTTCGCTGACGGGGCGTGGTTCTTTAGAAGATTGGGAAATAATGAATCGGCCGGCAAAAGGCTTTAATCCTACCTTGGAAAATAGAGGGCCGGTAAAGCAAAAAGGGCCTTTTTTTGCTATTTACATAGAAGATGGCAACGGGGTTAAACAAACCCGTTTGCTTGAAGGCCCTCCTGATGAGTCCTATTATGAAGGGGCATGGGGGGCAAGTTCAAACCAGCATGGTTTGCCCCGCTTTGCTAATGCAATGTTCAAAGCAGCTTATCCTTTCGGGCAAGTATTTTTAAGTGACAAAGATCTCCCTGTAGATGTTGTGGTAGGGGCTTACAACCCCTTGATTCCTGGCAATATCGATGACAGTAGTATCCCAATGGTTATTCTTAACTATACCGTAAGAAATAGCAGTAATAAGGAAATTGCTATCTCTCTTTCGGGTTCTATCCAGAATTTTATTGGATTTGATGGTAAAAGAGGAAAGGCTATAAAAAACGTAAATTCTTATCGAACAGAAAATGGCATAAAAGGCATACATTATACGAGTAATGGTGTGGACCCTGAGAGTGAGCATTGGGGAACGATGAGCTTTGCGTCTTTAAGCGAAGGTGAAACTACTTATCGTACGGCTTGGCAAAAGATGACAAGTCGCTGGGATAAAAAAAGGTTGGATTTTTGGGATGACTTTAGCGAAGATGGTGTGTTAGAACCTAGGGTTAACGATGAGGCCAATGCTCCTATGGGCTCATTAGCAGTAAAGACCAAACTGAAGGCTGGTGAAGAAAAGAATTTTCGATTTCTGATAGCTTGGCACTTTCCTAATCGCCAGACTTGGGACAAACCCGGTTTTCAAAAATACATCAAAGCCACAGTAGGCAATTATTATACAACTCAATATTCCGACTCGTGGGATGTTGTTGCTAGAACCTATCCTCGTTTGGGAGAATTAGAAAACCAAACAAAAACTTTTGTAAATGCTCTGCTTGATAGTGACATTCCTAAAGAAGTAAAAGAATCAGCCCTGTTCAATTTGGCACATTTACGTACCCAGTTGGCTTTTCGTATTAAAAGCGGGCATCTATTAGGCTGGGAAGGACTTTTTGACCAACATGGTTCTTGCTTTGGTTCGTGTACACACGTTTGGAACTACGAACAGACCACCGCATTTTTATTTGGAAAATTGGCTAAAACCATGCGTGACGTGGAATATGGTTATGCTACTGATGAAGAAGGGCTGATGAGTTTTAGAGCTTATCTTCCACTGGATTCTGCACAGTTTTGGGGAAAGGCAGCTGCCGATGGCCAAATGGGCTGCATTATGAAGTTTTACCGCGACTGGCAACTATCAGGTGATGATGAGTTCCTTAAAAAGCATTGGCCAATGGTCAAAAAGTCACTCGAGTTTTGCTGGATTCCCGGCGGATGGGATGCTGACAAAAATGGGGTAATGGAAGGTTCGCAACACAATACCATGGATGTGGAATATTTCGGCCCTAACCCACAAATGGGTTTCTGGTACCTGGGTGCGCTAAAAGCCTCAGCGGAGATGGCAACTTACTTAGGTGAAAAGAGATTTGCTAAGACTTGCCATGATCTATTTGAGCAAGGATCGGAATGGATGGACAACAACCTGTTTAATGGGGAATATTACGAACAGCACATTCAACCTCCTATGTCGGTTGACAATGTTGCTGAATCTCTTATAGGGGCAGCAAGTGGTAAAAATGCTATTGATCTTACCTCACCCGATTTTCAATTAGGGAAAGGTGTTTTGGTAGATCAGCTAGTAGGCCAAATGTTTGCCCATGTTGTTGGTTTAGGGTATTTGGGAAAAGAGGATAACATTAAAAGTAGCCTTGAATCCATTATGAAATACAATTATGTGGAGAAGATGAGTTCGCATGCAAATTTTCATCGCTCGTATGCATTGGGAGATGAATCAGCCTTGTTGATGGCTGCCTATCCGGGAGAGAGACCTGAAAAACCATTTCCTTATTTTACAGAGGTAATGACCGGTTTCGAATATACGGCCGCCATAGGCATGTTGCAGGAAGGTCAAACCGAGAATGGTTTAAAATGTATCCGAAATATTCGTGACCGATATGACGGTAAAAAAAGAAGTCCCTTTAACGAAGCCGAGGCAGGGCATCATTATGCAAGAAGCATGATTGCCTGGGCTGGGGTTTTGGCAAGCTCTAACTTCCATTATTCGGCAGTAGATAAATCCATGTCTTTTACATCGAGCCCCGGAACGTATTTCTGGAGCAATGGCTACAGTTGGGGCACTTGTGAAGTGAAAGAAAAGGAAGCTGTACTGCACGTGCTTTCTGGTTCAGTAGAACTGGATAGCTTTTCACTGGACGGTGTTGGTACAAAAAAGTTGAAGGGGGAAATAACCAATGAATCAGAAACATTGAATATTAAATTATAAAACGATGAGAAACCAAATTTGGTAATCATCTCGCCCGTACCTTTTACCATTAACTATAAATAATAACAGAAAAATGCATTTTAAATGAAGCTCTTTAAATTGACAACAATATTTACCTTGCTTATTGGTCTATTGCAAGCTCAAAATTCCGATTGGCCAGTGCTTAAAACCTACGATCAGGAACATATTGACCGTATAGCGATGCCTGTTGGAGGTATTGGGACAGGAACGGTTTCGTTAAGCGGATATGGCGCCATTATAGACTGGGAAATAATGAGCCGCCCGGCCAAAGGGTTTACCCCCAAATATGCAGGTGTGGAAGTAATAAACCGTGCACCTTTTTTCTCTATTTATCTGGAAGAGGAAGGTAAAGAAGCGCAGGCGCTTTTATTAGAAGGTCCTGTACCAAGCCACTTTGATGAAGGTTTCTATGGGTCGAAAGCGCCCAACCATGGCCTACCTCGTTTTGCAGAAACTACCTTTCAGACTGCCTATCCTTTTGGGCAGGTTTTGTTAAGCGATAAAGATTTGCCAGTTGAGGTAACCGTAGGAGCTTTTAATCCACTCATACCGGGCAACACAGATGATAGCAGCCTTCCGATAGCTGTATTGAGTTACAAAGTGAAAAACACCAGTAAAAAGTCAATTACCATTTCTTTGGCGGGTAACATACCTAACTTTATTGGTTTCGATGGCAAAGAAGGGAAAGCTTTTCAAAACATAAATGCTTATAAAGAAGAAGGTGGCTTGAAAGGTATTCATTATACAGGCAATGGGGAAATAGAGAAAGAAAGTTCGCAATGGGGTACTTTTAGCTTAACCACCAACAGTGAAGGAGAGGTTTCCTACCGCACCTGCTGGCAGCCAGGTGAGTGGGGAAACAGCACCTTGGAGTTTTGGGATGACTATACGGATGATGGTGTATTGGAAGAACGTGTTTCAGGGCAAAAGAATAATATGGGTTCTTTGGCGGTAAAAACGGTTTTAGCGCCTAATGAAGAAAAAGATATTCGCTTTTTTATTACATGGAATTTCCCTAACCGCCTAGGCTTTCAACATAAGGCGAATGTGGGCAACTACTATGCTACTCAATTTGAGGACTCATGGGATGTGGCACAACAAACTGTGTCCAGAATTCCTGAATTGGAAAAAAAGACGAAGACTTTTGTCGATGCTTTTATTACGAGCGATATCCCAGCAATTGTTAAAGAAGCTGCTTTGTTTAACTTAGCACACTTTCGTACACAGCTTGTTTTTAAAACAAAATCAGGTTATTACTTGGGCTGGGAAGGTATTAAAGATAACGATGGCAGCGGGTCGGGTTCTTGTACGCATGTATGGAATTACGAACAAACCATCCCTTTCTTATTTGGAGATGTAGCGCAAAATATGCGTGAAATTGAGTTTGGCTATGCGACAAATGATCAAGGGCTGATGTGCTACCGCATTCATCTGCCCTTGGAAACCAAAGCCAAGAGTTTTGGGCTGGCAGCGGCAGACGGGCAGATGGGGTGCATAATGAAGTATTATCGCGAATGGCAGCTGTCTGGTGACGATGCGTTCCTGAAGAAGAATTGGCCAATGGTAAAAAAAGCCTTGGAGTTCTGTTGGATACCTAAGGGCTGGGATCCTGACAAAGATGGAATAATGGAAGGTTCGCAACACAATACCATGGATGTGGAGTATTATGGACCTAATCCACAGATGGGTTTTTGGTATCTTGGGGCTTTGCGTGCCACGGAAGAAATGGCAAGCTACCTAGGAGAAAAAGGTTTTGCTAAGACCTGTAGAGCGCTTTACGAAAATGGCTCTGCCTGGATGGATGAAAACCTCTTTAATGGTGAATATTATATCCAGGAAATAGTTCCTCCCATGCATCTAGATAGCATTGCAAAAGGCCTCATCCGAGTTAAAAAGCGTTTGGTTGCCGACGATCCACAATATCAGCTAGGAGAGGGGGTTTTGGTCGATCAGTTGATTGGGCAGGTGATGGCACATGTCCTTGGGTTGGGATACCTCACAGATAGGGGCAACATCATTAAAACCAATGAATCTATTCTAAAATACAATTATCGCGAAAGCCTACTGAAGCACCCAAACTTTATGCGCTCTTATGCTTATGGGAACGAATCGGCCTTGTTGATGGCAGATTATCCAGGTGGTAGACCCAAGCAACCTTTTCCTTATTTTACAGAAGTAATGACGGGTTTTGAGCATACTGCAGCAGTGGCAATGCTGTACGAAGGGCAGGTAGATGAAGGTATAAAAACCATTCAGGATATTCGCAACCGTTACGACGGTAAAAAACGAAATCCATTTAACGAAGCAGAGTATGGGCACCACTATGCCCGGAGCATGATGGCCTGGGGAGGAGTTTTGGCAACTACTGGGTTCCATTATTCGGGCGTTGAAAAATCGATAAGTTTTACCTCTAGGCCAGGTACTTATTTCTGGAGTAATGGCTACAGTTGGGGTACTTGCGAAGTTAAAAATAAGGAAGTCTTATTAACTGTGCTTTCTGGGGAGTTGCAGCTCGATAGTTTTTCGTTGGAGGATGTTGGGACTAAAAAGTTGAAGGGTAAAATGGTTCATTCGGGTGAGGTATTAAGTATTAAACTATGATATAAAGAGGCATATTTTTAATAGGTTCATTTAGTCCTCAAAAAATGGAAAGTAAGCTAAATGATTTGATTCTGGTAAAAGAAAATGATTGAAAAAAATTGAATAGACCAACTATGCTTAAATTTCTAATTACACTACAACTTGTTCTTTTGCTGCTTATCAATGGTGGCGCATTGGTTTTTGGTCAGTCCCTAAAACCAGCTAATATTTTTGGTGACCATATGGTTTTGCAAAGAGGAAAAACTGTTCCAGTTTGGGGACATAGCTCACCAAAAGATAAAATCACGGTTACATTTGCCAGCCAGAAAAAAACGACACGAGCTGCTGCCGATGGAAAGTGGATGGTTCGTTTAGATCCGTTAGAAGCGTCAGCAACTGGAAGGGATTTGATTATATCTGGCAAAAGCCAAGTTGTAATAAAAGATGTTTTGGTAGGGGAAGTCTGGATATGTTCAGGCCAATCTAATATGCAAATGGGCGTGTCGTCATCGCCAGAGGTGAGGGGGTTAGTTCCGTTGGCAAAAAATATAAGAAGTTTTCATGTACAAAACCTAGTTGCATTAGAAGAGCAGGAAGAAGTTCAGGGGCAGTGGGAGGCAACCCACCCCGAAAGTGCCGTTGCTTTTTCATTTGCTTATTTCCTAAATAACCTAGCTGAAGTGCCCGTAGGGATAATTCAAGCCTCTTGGGGCAGCTCGTCCATAGAAGCGTGGATGCCTAGATCTATGGTGGAAGAATTGCCACATTTTGATACTATAATGAATGAGTTTGATTCGGACGGCTTACGGGTCACACAGATTAAAAAATTGATAGGGCAATCGGATACATGGACGAACAAAGAGAATATCTTTTTAAGACGCCAACCCAATATTTTATACAATGCCATGATGTATCCGCTTATTCCTTTTGCGTGCAGAGGGTTGGTCTGGTATCAGGGTGAACGTAATACCCGATACATATCGGGGATGCCTGAAGTAGATGATACAAATTGGTTTCATCGGGTATGTGGGATGAAAGATTATGAGGATGTTCTAAAAAAATGGATACTGACTTACCGCAAGCAATGGCAAGATGACGAGATGCATTTTATGGTGATCATGCTGCCGGGCTATGGTAAAGGAACAGAAGCTAAAAAAGTTATTGACCCAGAAAGTCCCACTGAGCCTTCTTGGGCATGGATGCGAGAGTCCCAATTGGCATCGCTGGATTTGCCACATACTTCTGTAGTAAATACAATTGATTTAGGGGATTTGAAAAATATCCACCCTAACGATAAACTTCCCATAGGGCAGCGAGGGGCACTATTAGCGGCGAGAAATACGCTTAACCAAGATATTCCCTCTATGGGTCCTGTATTTAAAAGTGTTGATTTACAAGGGAATAAACTAGTGGTCCATTTTGACCATGCAAATGGGCTTAAAACTATAAATGGCAAAGCACCGTCAGGATTTTGGATATCAGATGATTCAAGAGAGTGGGTATTGGCAGAGGCAGCAATTGAGGGTGAACGTGTAATTTTGAGTTCGCCCAAGGTGAAAGAACCAAAATATATTCGCTTTGCTTTTGCTGGCAAACCTTCCGTTAATTTGGTCAACGAAAGTGAACTACCAGCTTACCCATTTCGAACCGATTCTTGGCAGGAATAGCCTGTTTTTACCAACTTAAACAAATGATGTTACTTATAAAAATGTTATATAATACCGGTTCTTTCCTCAGGGTAGCTGTTGTTTTCCTGCTTTTTTGCAGTTCTGCTAATTACACATTGTGGGCACAGGACAAGCCCAACGTGCTCATTATTTTTGCCGATGACCTCGGCTATGGCGACTTAGGCTGTTACGGTGCGCAGGATGTAAGCACTCCCCATATTGATAAGATGGCAAACGAAGGGTTGCGGTTTACCGATTTTCAGGTACCAGCATCGGTTTGCAGTCCCTCTAGGGCATCGCTTCTTACTGGTCGTTACCCTATGAGGTGTGGTTTTCCAGTAGCACATGTAAAAAATGAAAAGCATAAAAATTATGGCTTGCACCCAGAAGAAGTTGCGATAGGGGATTTGCTTATAGACCAAGGTTATGCTACTATGTGTATTGGGAAGTGGCACCTTGGTTTTATAGAAGGTTCGCAACCTATCGACCACGGTTTTCAACAATTTTATGGCTTGCAGTCCAATTGGCACAAGAGTCATCCTGAGTTAGATGACCTGTACAGTGGTAGGGAAGTAATAAAAGAAAACGTTCCTTTTGAATCTCTTATAGGCGATTATACACAAAAAGCGATTCAGTTCATGGAAGATAACAAGGAAACTCCTTTCTTTCTTTACTTGGCATATCATTCCGTTCATTCCCCAATTAAGCCTGGGGCTGCTTTTCGTGGAAGCTCTAAGGGGAGTTTATATGGTGACTTTGTACAAGAGCTGGACCATTACGTAGGGCAATTGATGGCGGCAATTAAAGACAAAGGCTTAGATGAAAATACGATGGTCGTATTCTTGTCTGACAACGGCCCGGCAATTTGTCATTTTGGAGGTTCGGCAGGTGCTTTGAATGGTGGGAAATATTGTACCATGGAGGGCGGTTTTCGTGTCCCTTGTATAGTTAGATGGCCTGGGAAATACCCCGTTGGTATATGTAACACACTGCTCTCCTCTATGGATTTGTTCCCAACCATTGCTGCGCTTGCAAATGCTGAACTTCCTGAAGACAGGATAATTGACGGCGAGGATATACACTCAATCTTGCAGGCAGGAGAGGGGGATTCACCTCATGAGTATATGTATTATTACAATGGAACCAACCTTCAGGCTGTGAGAAAGGGCAACTGGAAATTGCATCTTCCTCGTACCTTGGAAGACCAACCTTTTTGGTCCAGAAAGTCGACAGCTAAGCCATTTAAAGGGAAAAACCTTAAAAATATTTCATGCAAAGGTTTGGAGGCTTTGGCTCGTCCGCTGTTGTTCAACCTCGATACTGATATGGGAGAACTGACCGATATTTCGGGTGAGCATCCAGAAGTTGTGCAAGAATTATTGGGAGAAGCTGAAAGAGTGCGAGCTGAGCTTGGAGATGTCGATATAATTGGAAGTGGGCAAAGAGTCCCTCCTTTTGAAAATATTCAGGAAAAAGAATAGAATACAACTCCCAACGAAAAGTATAAATGGCAAATGAATATGAAGTTTGAGTCGCTTATAAAGCTTAGATTCAGGATGGTACTCCTTCTTTTATGTAGTGCTTTGATGCTTGTTGTACCGTTGCAAGCGCAAAACAAAAAGCCAAATATCATTTTTATTGTGGCTGACGATTTGGGCTGGCAGGATGTTGGTTTTATGGGCAGCCAATGGTTTGAAACCCCTAACCTAGATAGGCTGGCAAAAGAAAGCCTTGTTTTTAGTGATGCGTATATGTATCCAACCTGTTCGCCCTCAAGAACAGCTTTGCTTACAGGAAAGCAATCGTTCAGGACTGGTGTTTATACGGTTCCGGTATTGGAGCGGGGAAATAACCAAGACAATATCTTTTCACGCTGGACGGTTGGGACCGAACATCCGGTGTATGCCGAGCCCTTGAATAAGGCTGGTTACAAGCTGATTCATTTAGGCAAATGGCACATAGTGGGTCCCAATCCTGAAGAAGAGTTAGAGTACCCGTTTGAACAAAAGCTAAAACAGCCAGCCAATGGTGATACATCTTGGGTTGCCAATCATAAATTAAATTATAAGCAGTATTACCCAACAGGTCGTGGTTTTCATGAAAATGTAGGTGGAAGCTGGTGGGGTGACCCTGCTCGTGGTTATCAAGATGGCTACAAATCGGAAAGTGGGGGGTACAAAGCACCTTTCAAAAACCCTTTTATCGAAGATAAAGAAGATGACGAATGGTTGACCGACCGGTTAACAAATGAGGCTATTGATTTCATTAAGAAAAATAAAAACGAGCCTTTTTTTGTGAATCTTCATTACTACGCACCCCATCGCCCAACAGTTCCAAGGAACAGCAAATGGCTACAGAAATTTATGGCGAAAGCTCCTGATACCGTCACGGGGCAAGGGTCAAAAAGACTTGAAGAAATTGCGGGCTATGCTACTATGATCGCGTCCATTGATGAGAACGTGCAACGTATCATCGACTTTTTGGATAAAGAAGGGATGCGAGAGAATACCATCCTGATATTTACATCAGACAATGGGTTCAATGGGTTGCAAAGCAATACGAACGCCTTGCGTGGTGCAAAAGGAACAGTGTATGAAGGAGGGATACGTGTACCTGCTTTTGTAAATTGGAAAGGAAGAATTGTTCCCGGAAGTTCGGAAATACCCATATGCGGAATGGATTATTTCCCGACTTTTCTAGAGTTGGCCAACATTCGGGATTATAAAGGAATACTAGATGGGAGAAGTCTGGTTCCCATTTTTACTGGGCATGAAATTGAGGAGCGACCATTGTTCTGGCATTTGGCAAGTGCTTATAAAAACCCTCCGTGTTCAATCATTCGCAAAGGAAAATGGAAACTTATCCAGTTTTTGAACGATGAAAAGCTAGAGTTGTATAACCTCGAAAATGACCTAAAAGAAAGTTCGAATCTTGTAGAAGAAAGAAAACAGTTAACTGAAAGCTTGTTAGAGGAACTTATAGAGTGGCGAAAGAAAAATAAAGCACCGCTACCTTCTGCTTCTAGTTTAAAGTTTTAAAAAACAACTTCAATAATTTATAATCATTAAATGAGACACAAAATGAAAGGAAAGTCTTTCGGAACCTTGTTGTTTTTAGGGTTTCTTATATCCTCGTTTGTTTTCCAGTCATGTACAGAAAAGGGAGGGGCAAAGGCAGTACAAGATAAAGAGGCAGTAATAGTTGATTCTGTAAAATTTACCTATTCTAAAGCATCTGGAATTGGTATCGATTCTGTTTTTAATAGGCGTGACCCTAGTGATATTATCAAAGTAGGGGATACCTATTATATTTGGTACACCCGGATGATAAGCCCGATGAGGTCAGGTTATTGGGGCACTATTTGGTACGCAACCTCTAAGGATGAAGGGCATACTTGGCAAGAACAAGGTATGGCTTTAGGGCTAGGAGAAAAGGGGACATTTGATAGCCATTCGGTATTTACACCAAACATCCTCGCTTACAAAGGTAAATATTATATGTATTACACGGGGGTACAACCTACTCCTGGCAACAAGGAAAGTAAATTTGAGAACAATTCGATTAACGATTTCACCGCAATTGGGCTAGCTGTTGCAGAAAGTCCTGATGGTCCTTTTCTAAGGGTAAAAAACAACCCTGTTTTGGAAGTTTCCCCTGATTCGGCTGCTTTTGATAGTTATCGGATCGACGATGCAGCGTTGTTGGTGAAAGACGGTAAAATATGTATGTATTATAAAGGCCGCTCTATCATACATGGGAAACAAGGTCCTAAGTTGACTAAAATGAGTGTAGCAACTGCCGATAACCCAGAAGGTCCTTTTGAAAAGAGTGTTGAACCATTAATAGAGAAAGGGCACGAAGTTCTTATTTGGCAACAAAATGATGGCGTTGCGTCCTTGGCCTCGTTAAGCAAGTCTATTCACTTCGCAACTGACGGCATCCATTTTTCCCCTATTCAGGAAAATTTGACTGATATCCCAATGGCACCAGGTTTATATCGACCACATTTGGAGGGTGATAATAGTGCAAAAGAAGTCCCAGGTTGGGGTATTGCTATGAAACAGCAGAAAGGATTGGCTTATCTTCTGCGTTTTGAAATGACTAGTTATATAGCAGCAGATTAGGTATAATTAGTTGCTTAAGAAGCTGTTATGGTAATAGGTTTCAAAACAGCTTCTCAAGTTCCAATCTATAATTGCCCAAAGCGTTCAAACGCCATTTTTTCCAAATATTCTTGATGGTCTGGATGGGCTATCCTGATGAGTTCTTTGGCTCTTTGCCTTAAGTTTTTCCCAAATAAATTTGCAACTCCAAATTCGGTTACCACATACTGTACGTGTGCCCTTGTGGTGGTGACGCCAGCACCTTCTTTTAGGAAGGGTACTATCTTGGAAATTCCCTTATTTGTCTGAGAACTAAGGGCTATGATTGGTTTCCCATTTTGGGAAAGGGCTGCGCCTCGTATAAAATCCATTTGCCCACCAACTCCGGAATATTGCTTTGAACCAATAGTGTCGGCACAAACTTGCCCAGTCAGATCGACTTCGACAGCGCTGTTGATTGCCGTTACCTTCGGGTTTTTGCGGATAATGGCCGTATCGTTGGTAAATGAAGAGTCTTTCATGGCAATCACGGGGTTGTCGTCCAAAAAGTCATATACTTTTTGAGTTCCCATCACAAAGCAGGTACAAACCTTATGAGGCAGTACTTTTTTGTGCTCATTGGTCACAATCCCCTTTTCCACCAAATCGATCAACCCATCCGAAAACATTTCAGTGTGGATTCCTAATCCTTTATGATTTCCGAGTTGGGAAAGTACAGCATCAGGCACGCCACCAATGCCCATTTGGAGCGTTGAACCGTCTTCTATTAACTCGGCAATGAGCTTTCCCATTTTTTGTTCCTCTTCAGAAGGTTCTCTTCTGGGAATGGTAAAAATAGGATAATCGACTTCTACAGCCATATCAATTTGGCTAATATGAATGACACCATCGCCCAAGGAGCGAGGTGCATTGGGGTTGATTTCAGCAATAATGACTTTAGCAGTTTCTAAAGCAGCGAGGGTAACATCTACGGAAGAGCCTAAAGAGCAATACCCGTGTTTGTCGGGCGGGGTAACGGTGATCATTGCTACATCTATGGGGAGGATACCCCTTTTGAACAACCTAGGAACATCGCTAAGGAATACAGGGATGTAATCTGCATAGCCTGACTGTACGAATTTTCTTACGTTGGCTCCCACAAAACAAGCATTGTGGCGGAAAGAACCAGCATATTCGGGAGCGGCGTAAGGTGCTGGTCCTTCGGTGTGTATATGGATGATTTCAACTTCTTTGAGCTCGCTGGCTCTGTTTACCATGGCTTCAACCAGTTTTCCTGGAGTCATAGAAACACTATGGACGAATACTCTTTCGTAGGAATTGATGACAGAAACGGCTTCCTGAGGGCTAGTATATTTAGGTTGTTTATAGCTTCTTCTCATTGGTTTATGGTGTTAGGTTTGTGTAGAGAAGCTAATGTATAGCTTTTGGTCAAAACTTCCATGAAGAAAAGCAGGTGATTTTGGAAAAGAGATGTGGAAAAAGCAAGGAGGAACTTGGGAGGGGGTAAAAATAAAAAGTCAGTACCCGCAAGGCGGATACCGACTCCACATGAATCCAATCATATAAGTTTTAGAGCTTTTCAGGCAAAGCCTTATTACTCCATCACTTATTTAACCTAACACTAAAACTTTTAAGTGAGAATACTTGGCTTGAAGCAAAACTCAACTTATATAAACCTAAAACTTTTTTCTATTTGAGTAAACCTTTGAAGGTTTTTAAGAAATCATTTGTTTACATATTGGCAACATGCGATCCAGCTAATTTTCTTTTCTCAGGTAAATGCTGTGTATTTCAATTTAATTTAAATGTAAATGAGTTTAAATTGAAATAATGTTTTGTTTATAATGATTATTTGAAATAAAAATATTGAATATCGCACATTGGCTAATTTAAATACAAGCGATTTTTGCGTAATTCAAATAAGTGTTAATATGAGGTTTTACAAGAATAAATAAAAATAAATCAAATTTATACTCGAATAGTGCAAAATTCTTCCCAGAATGGGATGGTTTTTTAAGGTTGGGACAAATTCAGGGCATATGGAGAGTACGAAAAATGGGAAATGGTACTGCGAAAAGGGTGGGGAGTG
This sequence comes from Flammeovirgaceae bacterium SG7u.111, assembly GCA_034044135.1. Lineage (NCBI taxonomy): Bacteria > Pseudomonadati > Bacteroidota > Cytophagia > Cytophagales > Flammeovirgaceae > Flammeovirgaceae bacterium SG7u.111. The sequence continues at coordinate 2,807,117 of CP139021.1, forward strand.
CTAGAAAAATATTTCTATACTCTTTATTGGGCGCTATTGGCTAAAAAAAAACGAACGATTTTGATCTATTTTTTCTTTATGTAAATATGTTCATATTTTTGCCATGTGTTAAGTATGATCATTTTTGGCTCTTAACTACACTAAAGCTAAAGTATTTATAATGATGTTGTCTTCAGAAAAAATAGAAAAAGCCGCTTTTATATTAAAAACCATAGCTCATCCGGTAAGGTTAAGGATTATTGAGCTGTTGGAAACAAAAGATAAAATGGCTGTAAACGATATTTGCGAAGCATTGAACTGTGAGCAATCTCTTACTTCCCATCATCTTTCAAACATGAAACTAAAAGGGTTGCTTAGCTCGAAAAGAGAGGGGAAGAATATTTACTATTCCTTAAAAGAAAAGGATGTGACCAAAATTTTATCCTGTTTGGAAAACTGTAATTGCAATATGGGTTGATTTATCATTTAGCCAATTCCAAAAAAGCCCTGCAGACTACTAGTTTGCAGGGCTTTTTTGGAAAAATTCGGATGTTTACCCTTTTCTGAAAACGAAATATCCTGCTGTTGCAAGCACAAGTAAAATACTTATATTGGTGATAATCGGAATCCACGACCTTTCCCAAGTAGATGTAAGCTTGTTGTTTGCCGAATCCATGTTTTCATAAAAGCCGCCAATTACGTTCGAGGCAATTTCCATGTTGCGTTTGCTTTCTCCTGTTACATTTACCACAAGTTCCGAACGTAGGGTATCGTATGTGCCAGAGCTTGGGTTGAAGTAAATCCATTGGAAATAATCTCCCATATTATAACTCCCAGGCTCTCTAGGCTCTATGTTGTACTTAAATGCTTTTGCACCATAAACGGTGTTGTTCCCTCGGTTTATTTGCTGGGAAATATTAGGAGGATAAAAGTCGAATTCCCTTGTTTCGGGGAGTTGGATTTCTTTAATAGCCGAAATATTTCCTTCCCCAGCAATAGCAAAATTATAGATAAAGCTTTGCCCAGTTTCTTGGTCGGCTCCTGAAATGCGTTCTTCTAGTTTAAAATTCCCTACGTTCACCATTCCCTTCATGGGGTGGGGAGGTAGTTCCATTACTTTGATTTTTTTAGCTTTAGAGGAAAAGCTCTTAAAGTCTTCTTGCATGTTTTGCCCAAAGAAAGAGGGGCGTTTTGCAACTTTGTATTTGATCATTTTTAAAGAAACCGAAGGTATTTCAATATCTTGATCGTTGAGGGGGAAAAAGCTGGCTTGGTAAATTTTGTAGCGTTGATATTGCTGCCCGTTGATGGTTACATATTCAGGGGTGATTTGGTCGATCCCAAAGTTTTCTTCCCAGCAGTTTGTTGGCTTTACTTTTTTTAATATTTCAGTGAGCTGGTCGCTTATTTTGTAGAAGTCCATCTTCGCTCTGTTTTTGAGCGAAACATAAAAGGCTATGTTCATATTGAAGCCTTCTCCTACATACACCTTGTTCTTGTTGGTATTAACAGCAAAAAAGGCTTCCTCTTTAACGTTTACATATTCTTGTTCGTCCCTTCCTTGTCCTTGGTTCCAGAAGTCTGCAAATGGATCGTATTTCTGCCTAGAAATAGCTGGACCTACGGTGATTTCTACGCTGCTGAATTCCACCTTTTTACCATTTACGGTCATAGCAAACGAAGGAATGGTAAATGTACCTTCTTTGGTAGGCATATAATTTTGGGTGATGGTCTGGCTCTGCGAAATTTTCCCATTTATAATATTGGTGCGGGTAGAATTTGATTTCCCCCTTTTGGTGAAACCGTCTATGTCAGGGAAATTTGAATAGTTTTCGAGCTTCGCATTAGATATGGTCAAGTTCAGCTCCAAAAACTCGTTCAGGCCTATGGTAGTTCTGCCAGTGGAGATAGTAATATCTTGGGCAATTATTTGTGTGGCAGCAAGTAATGTTAAAAAAAAGGCTAATGAGATTTTCATTGTTGTCTTATTCATAGATGCGATAGTAATATTTTAAGCATATATAAATTTAGCGTCAGATTGTTTTTCAAATATCCAAATCTTTTACTATATTTTGTGACCTAAAAACTAATTTAACAGATTGTTTAACAATTATAACTGTACCTACACTATGCTAGAATATTTTAAAATGATCTTAGAGAAAGTCAGTTTTCACGATGAACTGTTTGAGAAAGAGTTGCGAAAAGCAACCAACACCTTAAATGCTCAAGATGAAATACTAGAACTCAAAGCTTGGTGCAATATCAGATTTTCTAAGGAGCATCAAAAGGTTATTAATAAATGTTTTAGTAGGATAGCTCACCAAGCAGCATAACCTCGTTGTTTATCCTCTTTGAAGTAAGCCAGTTTTTTTACTGGCTTTTTTTATGCCTTTTTTTGAACCGCCTGTCTATTATCCTCTTGGTCTTCTGTAATTCCTGTTTATACTTTTTAAACTTATTGCTAGCTTTGGCACTAAGTGCAACCTGTCTGAAGCACGTTGCATTTGTATTTTATTACTCACATCATTAATCACTAAGAAATTGAAATACTCAGCTATATTTTTCATATTGTTAAGTTCGCTTTTCTTTTTTTCAAGCTCTTGCTCAGATAAAGAAAGCAAAACTGCTGAAGCCGAACAGGCAAAAGGGGGGAATGCTAAAAAGAAGAAAAAGAAAAGTAAAGATATCGCAAAGCTTATCAGTCCGAAACACAGGGCTAAAATAAAAGAGGGCGAAATTGTTCCTATCCAACTTGAGTTAAAAGATTCAACTATTTCTATCGATTCGGTTAGGTTTTTTCTGGACGGCGAGTGGTTGTTTACCAAATCGGACGCACCGTTTGTTTATGAGTGGGATGCAGAAGGGTCAAAAATGGGTCAGCGAAATTTTATCGCTGTAGTCCATAAGAGTGATAGTACGAGAGAAGGGCACAATGTTCGGGTAGATGTATTTCCCTCCACAGCTCCAACTACATATGTTTATCAGGTAATTAACGATTACCCCCACGATGATAAGGCTTTCACCCAAGGGTTGGTTTATCATGACGGCTATTTACTAGAAGGTACGGGTCATAAAGGAGCTTCGTCCCTTAGAAAAGTGGATGTGCGCACAGGGAAAATAGTAAAAATCTCTTCTATGCCCGATCAGTTCTTTGGGGAAGGTATAGCCTTATTCGGAGATGAAATTTTCCAGCTTACATGGCAATCTCAATCAGGTTTTGTGTACGACAAAAACACCTTCCAGCAAAAAAGAGAATTCAGATACCCTACCGAGGGCTGGGGGCTTACTACTGTAGGCGACAAGCTTTTGATGAGCGATGGATCAAATATTTTGTATTACCTAGACCCTAAATCTTTTACAGAACTGTCCCGCCTCGAAGTGTATGACAACAACGGTCCTGTAAAGCAGTTGAACGAGCTGGAATACATAGAAGGTGAAATATGGGCAAATGTGTGGGAAACTGATTTTATAGTAAGGATAGATCCTAAAACTGGAAAGGTAGTGGGCAAGATAAATCTGGGTGGTATTTTGGACAGAAGGAAATATACTGGGCAAGTAGATGTGCTTAACGGAATTGCATACGACCCAGTAATGAAGCGCATATTTGTAACTGGAAAACATTGGCCTAGACTCTTCCAAATAAGGGTTTTGGAAAAAAAATAAATTTTTCTCAATCGTTTTAGGACTTTTTACTAAAAGTCTTGTCTTTAGCTAAAAGCCGGACTGTAAGTCAAAATTCTATGAAAAATTGGGAAGACATATTTTCTTACCTCAACGGAGAACTTTCCGATGCTGAAGTTTCCGAGCTGGATCAGTGGCGCAAAGTTTCACCCGAAAACGAATCGTATTTCCAGAAGGTAAATAAGGTATATGAGTCTACTCCAAGGAAAGATCTTGCAGCCTTTTCCCCAGATGTAGACCAAGCTTGGGGCAAGTTCAACCATGCTATTCAGCAGGAAAAAACATCCAAAACGGGGCTGAGTGTTTATTTTAATAATTGGTACAAAGTCGCCGCCATGCTTTCTCTTATCTTGCTTGGGACATGGGCAATTTCTATGCTTTTATCAGATGGAATGACCAGTATAACGGTTGCCGAGGGTGCTGGCTCACAGAAAGTAGAACTAGAAGACGGTACTGAGATATGGCTAAGAGAAGGGGCGAGTTTGACCTACCCAACTCATTTTGACGAGGAAAAAAGGTGGGTAAAGCTTGAGGGAGAAGCTTTTTTTGATGTGGAAAAAGATCCGTCCAAGCCGTTTGTAGTAGAAGCGCAAGCCACGCAGACCAAAGTATTGGGGACTAGCTTTAACCTTAACAGTGAGAGCGTTACGGGAAATGTAGAAATAGCGCTTTTTACAGGTAAAGTTGAATTTGTTACCGAAAAGGAATCATTGACCTTGGCTCCAGGAGAGAAAATAGCCTTTGGAGCTAGTACCGGAAAACTTGAAAAAGCTGCCATTCAGTCCCCAAATATTACCGCTTGGAAAACAAAGAAGTTGCAGTTTGTCGATACTCCGTTCTTAGAAGTAATACACACCTTAGAAAGGTATTACAATATAGAAATTGAAGTATTGAACAAAGAAATTTTGAACTGTGGCTTTACGTCCGATTTCCAAGATATTAGCCTAGAAGAAATTTTGAAAATTTTGGAGGCAACTGAAATAGTAACAGTGAAAAGAATAAGCGGGAAGGTAGTGCTTGATGGAAATGGTTGTACCGAAGAAACTCCTTTATAAAATGAAGAAAAATTTACGGATATCGGGCATCAAAAAATTGGGTGTCTCATTGCTATTTTTGAGCCTGTTTTTCACAGCTTTGGCTCAAAAACCGGGCATCCCCAGAGATAAGGTCAGCTTCAAGTTCCAGAATTCTACTTTGATAGAAGCCATGGGTTACTTGGAGGAAATCTACGGGTTGGAATTCGCTTACTTCAACACTAAAGGGCTTGATCAGAAGATTTCGGTACAAATAAAAGATTTGTCTTTGGCTGCCGCTATCCAAAAAGTATTTGAAAAAACGCTGTTTTCAGTATCGGAAGTTGGAGGGAAATGGGTGCTGCAAACAAAGAAACATCAGTTGTTTTTGAAAGGGCAAATCCTTGACAGTGAAACGCAATCGCCTCTTGCCTTTGCAACAGTGAGTATTAAAGGGCAAAAGCAAGGGAGTGCTTCCAATGTATATGGCAATTATTTGTTCAATGAACCAAATGTGAGTTTGGATGATACGCTTTCGGTTTCTATGCTTGGATATACTTCCAGAGATATCCCCGTTTATAACATCCTCAGGCATACGTCTTTCGATATAGCCCTTGAGTCTGTGTCCAAAATGCTGGAAGAGGTTTGGGTGACAGATAGAAAGAATGTGTACCTATTGAAAAGGGGAGAGGCTTATAGGCAAAAGACAAGCAGTTCTGTCATTTATGGGAAATATGTAACCAAAGCACGTTTGGACCTGCCTATCGATAGTTTGGAAGAACTTGATATACAATGCGGTGCGGGCAAGATGGAAATGCTCCAGCACGATAAAGATATGATCACGATTGAAGCTGATATCATCACTACTTCAATAGGAGAGAAGGTCAATAAAGAGTTTGTAGACCGATTTTTGAATTTGTTTATTGAGGAGCAAGGAAATACGGCTTACCTCAAAAGCTATTTCACCCTAATGAACGAAAAAGATAAACCTGCCCTTACCAAGTTTTTGAGTACGCCCGGCTCTAAAATTAACCTAAAAGTGTACGTACCGGCTAATTTGGATATTTCTATTAACGATGGTTCTGGGGATGTTTTCTTGAAAAATTTGAGCAATAATATCAGGATGGACGATGGGTCAGGAGATATTTCTGTTGAGAACTTGATTGGAAACTTATCCATCAGGGATCATTCAGGAATGATAGAAGTGAAGCATGTAGTAGGCAATGTAAAAATAAAAGATGATTCGGGCGATGTGCTAGTGTCCGATTTGAACGGGAGCTTGGAAATAAAAGATGGCTCGGGGAATATCGGGATAGAGGAAGTAGTGAGTGCTAATGGTACTGCAGATAATGTACAAGTTTATGACAGGTCAGGTCATATTGAGTTGAACAAGATGAACAGCGATGTGAAATTGAAAGACCGCTCTGGTAAGATTCAAGTTAAAAATCTTAATGGTAATTTGGAGATAAAGGATCGTTCTGGTAGTATTTATACTAACCAGCAACAAGGCAAAGCCAGTATCAAAGACCGTTCCGGTAGGATTTATATTAATAAAGAAAAGCAGTAAATTATATTGGTCATAAAAACAGAGAGCCATCAGATATTTCTGATGGCTCTCTGCTTGTTTATATAAGCCGTTTCTTAGTTAGCATATCTGTAAGATACACCAGGTCTGAAAGTAGCGTATTGGTTGATTTTTGAAGGTGCGTTCACATCGTCAATTGTCAATTCTTCTGTCTTCACATATACGCCCTCTACTTTGTCAACTTTCTCTTGGTTGTCTTCCCAAAGCTGCTCTTTAAAAGTGTCATACCACTCGTGGAATTTATCCATTGAAGAGAAAAAGCGAGTTTCAATAAGTACGGTTTCTATACCTGATCTTTTGATTCCTCTTTCGCTTTTGATGTATTTCTCGATGATTGATGCTTTTATTAACATGGCTTTTATATTTAGATGTTTTATAATATATTTTATTTAAAGAGTAGAATATTGTTTTGTTTTCTTTTAATCTACACTACAAATATACGGTTGATATTACCCTAAGTCTATATAGATAAAGTTGTAAAATTTTGTACAAAAAAGGCGCGATGCAAACCCTCCGTATTTATTCGGATGATTTTGGGAAATGCTTTGAAATAAGCTATCATTAAGGGTTTATTAGTAAACACGTAACAATATTTTTATGAAAATGAAAATTATACTTTATACAACAGCTCTGTTTTTGGCAGGCTGTTTTGGTTGCTCTCAGCCCAAAGAGTGGGAAGAATTGTTCAATGGAAAAGACTTAGATGGCTGGCAAGCCTACGAATCTCCGGAAAGCTTTCAAGTAAAAGATGGAGAGTTGGTTTGTTCGGGAAAACGGGGGCATTTGTTTTTTGAAGGAGAGGTTTATAAAAACTTTGAGCTAATTGCCGAAGTGAAAGCTGCGCCAGGCGCAAATTCGGGAATATTTATTCATACGAAACCTCAGGAGGAAGGGTGGCCAAGTCAAGGTTATGAAGTTCAGATAAATAATACTCACAAAGGAGAAGGCAATTACAGGGAAACGAAGAAAACAGGAAGCCTGTACGGGGTGAGGAACGTGTATTACCAATCGGCAAAGGACAATGAATGGTTTACTCTCCGAGTGAAAGTTGTGGAGAATCTGGTCCAGATTTTTGTAGATAATATGCCCGTGGTAGAATATATAGAGCCAGAAGCGCCTGTAAGAGGGGAGGGCTGCGAAGGGAGGAAACTGAGCGAAGGCTATTTTGCCCTACAGGCGCATGATGAAAATAGTACAGTCCATTTCCGATCCATAAAAGTAAAACGCTTGCCCGATGCGGCAAAAACACCAATGAAAGTCAGCGAGGAATGGAACAGTACTGTCACCAAACTGATGGAAAAAGGCTACCCTCTGGTAGATTACCATGTCCATCTGAAAGGAGGGTTGACCATGGAAGAGGCAAGGGAAAATTCTTTGAAGCTAGGCATCAATTATGGTGTTGCCCCAAATTGTGGTTTGCACTTTCCCGTTACCAACGATGCTTCGCTTTACACATATATGGATACAGTAAAGCATCAACCGATTTTCCGAGGCATGCAAGCTGAAGGAAGGGAGTGGATCAGGCTGTTTTCACCAAAAGCGATTGCCGAGTTCGATTATGTGTTTACCGATGCCATGACTTTTACCGATTCGAAAGGCAGGCGGAACAGGATTTGGATTCCCGAAGAAGTTTGGGTGGATGATAAAGAACAATTCATGGATCAGATGGTGGAAAAAATAGAGTCGATTTTTGCCAAAGAGCCTGTGGATATTTATGTGAACCCAACGGTGCTGCCTGCTGAGCTAATGCCCGAGATTGATGAGCTATGGACGGAAGAGCGCTGGGGAAGGGTTGTAAATGTATTGGCTGAACATAAAATTGCTATCGAGATAAATTCTCGCTACAAAACGCCCTCGGCAAAGCTGATAAAAATGGCGAAAGACGCGGGGATCAAGTTTACCTTTGGTACAAATAATACGGGAAAAGAATTAGGGCGATTGGAGTATAGTATCCAGATGATAGAGGAATGTGGGCTTACGCCTGATGATATTTTTATGCCCAAAAAACATGAGCAAAAACCCGTGCTGGTAAAAGGACTACCAAAAGAAATTACAGGTTGACCTGGCTCTAGAGAAAAAGCGGTTGTTTCTGTTTAATGAAACAACCGCTTTTTGCTAATCTTCTTTTTGTAAAGGACGTTGTTCAATTGCCTTTTCTATAGCTTTCATGATGTTTGCTATCGGTTCATCATCTGGAAAGGTGATGGGTTCTTTAAACTTCACCGAAAGCTTTGTGCCTCGTTTTTTGAAGTATAAGCCTTTCTTATCAAAAGCTCTTCGGAAACCGTTAATTACCACAGGTACCACTATTGGGTTAAATGATTTTATGAGGTGGGCCGTGCCTTTCCTTACTGGCGCATAAGGGCTTGTAGTTCCTTGTGGAAAGTTGATGACCCAACCTGCGTCCAATGCTTTTTTTATCTTTTCAGGGGCTCTCCTGTCGGCTGATCTTGCTACATTTTGCCCCTTTGCCCTCCAAGAACGCTTTACGGTGACAGCACCGGCAAGCGAGAGGATTCTAGGGAACAAGCCGCTGTCTTTCATGGTTTCTTCCGCTGCTACATAATAGGTATTTGCCCTAGGGATTAGCATGTAAATGGGCATATTCACATTATCCTTGAATCGCCATTTCACACTGCAAAAGATATGGTAAAATGCCATCACATCAGAGTAGTAAGTCTGATGGTTGGAGATAAACATCACATTGGTTTGGGGCAGGTCCATAAGGTATTCAGTACCCTCAACTTTCAGTGAGTTTACCAAGTTGAACCTTCCGTAAGTCAGCGTGCCTAATACGCCGATCAGCATCCGCTTAAAAAGAATGACATTGCCAAAAGGATCTTTCTTAATCAGTTTGAACCTTAGATTCCTTTTGCCCGCCCTTCTTCTAATATCTTTGATAGTATCCACAGAAAAAAATCGTTTGTTTCCCTCAAATCTACTAAGAGCACGGCTCAAATTCAGGTCTAAAAGCAAAAATGAATATTTTGGAAAGGTTAAATTCTATTTTTCTGCCTATTGTACTTTTATTATATTTTTTGTTAAGCTCTGACTATCAATCCATTACCTTAAAGTTTGTGATAAAGCCTTTTCTAAAGACCTGCATGAACCAAGCATATTATTAAACAAGAATCTTCCATGAGAGTTTAAGGTAATAATATATTCTGCCTAATTTGCATTAAAAACTAGTTTAAAACCACATTTTATATGTCCTTAAAAATAGGAACAAAAGCTCCCGATTTTACTTTGCCTTCTACCAGTGGAAGTGATTTCAAGTTGAGCGATGACATGAACGGTAAGCCTTGTGTTATCTATTTCTACCCTAAAGATTTCACGCCGGGCTGTACCAAAGAGGCTTGTAGTTTTAGAGATTCGCATCAGGTTTTTGGTAGTTTGGGCATTGAAGTATTTGGCATAAGCAAAGATGGCATTGAAACACATAAAAAATTTAAAGCTTCGCAAAACTTGCCTTTTGAGTTGTTGGCAGATGTGAGCGGAGAAGTTTGCAAAAGTTACAAAGCATTGGTTCCATTGTTAGGTATGCCCAAAAGGGTTACATATTTGCTTGACGCCGAACATAAGATTGTGAGTGTGTATGATAGCATGTTTGACTCGCTAGGGCACATCAAGAAAATGATAGAGAAGCTGAAAGAGGGAACGGCTTAAAATTCTTTTTGGGAAGGTTTTTTAAAAGACCTTTTGTTGAATTGCTCCCTTCTTTAGAGTAATATTGTGTAAGAATATTGAAATATCGATCATTTTTTCAGTAGGCTTTAGTGAAGACTATTTTTTCATAGCCTTTTTTCGATCATTTTCAATTGTACATTTCGTAAATTTTCCCCGATGAAAAATAGTAAGAAAATTCCAACTTACGATATAGACTTACATGACTGTAGCGTAGAAACCAAGCATGTGAAGGACTTTGAGATCCATAAACTTGAAGACCTTCTTATGAATATTGATAATGTGAGTTTCCCCCATAGGCACGCATTCTATAATTTATTGTTTTTTACATCAGGCAGCGGAACACATACTATCGATTTCAAAACATATGAAGTTGCCCCATATACTATGTTCTTTATGTCGGAAGGGCAGGTGCACTCTTGGAAGCTAAATGGCGATGCGAAGGGCTATAGCATATTTTTCACTCAAAACTTTTTTGAGATCCATGCAGGGAAGCACTCGCTCTTTGAGTTTGATTTTTTTCATAACCAATACAACAGGCCTTACGCCATCATTGAAAAAAATGAAGTAAAGTTAGAGTTTAGAAATTTGCTCAAATATTTGTTCGATGAAGTCCATCAGCCAAAATCAGTTTTGCAGGAGAAAATAATATGGTCATATCTCAATATCCTTCTGCTCAAAATACAGCAATTCGAACAAGGGTATCCGAAGCAAAAAGGAGACAAAGGCGAGCATAGTGCTATTCGAGATTTTGAGCTGCTTGTTCAGCGGGATTTTTTGACTGTTAGGAAAATCTCTGACTATGCAGACCAATTGCACATGACACCCAATTACCTGAATGCACTTTGCAAAAAGACACTGGGCAAAAATGCCAAAGGTATTCTCAACGATAGGCTGGTGTTGGAGGCAAAACGCTTACTTTATAACTCCAACAAAACTATCTCTGAGATCTCATTTTCTCTCAAGTTCAAAGATACATCATACTTCAGCCGTTTCTTCCGAAAGAACGTAGGTGCAAGTCCAGAAGAGTTTCGCTCACAAAAGAAGAAGATTATCTATTGATTAGCCAAGGTTCAAGCCTGTGTCCAGAATAGCGTTATCAGGTTTTGTAAGCATCCTCTTGGGAATGTTATTTTGGATATGCTCCATTACTTTATCTATCAAATGCTTTTTTACAAAAGTTCGGGTCACCACTAGGCTGATTTCCCTCACCGGTTCTCCGCCTACTATGCCTTTTACCATGTCTTCCTTGTCGGTAGGGATGCCCAGCGTAGCCAGCTCGGGGATGAAAGTAAGCCCTTGGCGGTGCTCTACTATCCTCATAAGCGATTCTATTGAGCTGCTTTCAAAGCTGAAATTGTCTTTAGGTTCATTTCCAGATCCGTAGGCGCAAAAGTTCCCCACTTGGTTTCGGAAGCAATTCCCCTCTTTTAGCAACCAAATATCCACTTCTTTTAGCTTGCCCAGTTCTATTTTTCCATTGTTATAAAAAGGATGGGATTCGGATACATAGAGATAGAATTTTTCGTAAAATAAAGGAAATGAAATTAGTCCAGGAGCTTTAATGGGCGTGGCGATGATACCTGCATCTAGCTCTCCAGCTTTCAGTGCTTTCACAATTTCCGAAGTCATTTCCTCTATTACTTGAAGCTTTATTCCCGGGTTAGACTCGTTGAGTTCGGAAATAAATGTAGGCAACAAATAAGGAGCTAAGGTCGGGATGATCCCTATTTTTAGCTTTCCATCACTTGTGTTCCGCTGATATTCGGCTATGTCATTTGCCTTTTTTACCTCCAGCAAAATCACCCTTGCCTGTTCTAGAAAAGCCTTTCCTGGCTCGGTTAGTTTTACAGGCTTTTTAGTTCGGTCAAAAAGCATAAACCCAAGTTCGTTTTCCAAGTTTTTGACTTGAAGCGTGAGCGCTGGTTGGGTTACGCTGCAAGCATCGGCAGCTCTCACGTAGTTCTGGTATTTTTCTAATGCGAGTACGTATTCGAGTTGGGTAAGGGTCATGCAAGTGATGTTTCGGGGTTGTTGAAATAGCTTTCGAGCAATTGTACAAATTTAGCAACATGGAGCGCATCCATAAGCGCATGATGGACTTTTACCGCCACTGGTATTATTCCCTTTCCATGTTCTTCATGGTATTTGCCAAATACAATTTTAGGGATCGAATCCTTGGTAGGGATTCGATAAGCATGGGTCATAGAAGTAAATGCTAGCCACGGAATAGTGGAATAATGGATAAGGTCAGCTCTGTGGTCTTGGGGGTTGAGCTTGCCAAAATCTCTTCTGTTTTCCTCCAATCGTTCTTCGGCATGTTGCCTAAAGGCCTTAAAGTTTTCCAAATAGTCAAAATAGCAAAAGCTAAATGTTTCATCTGGATTTAGCACGGTTGTGCCTCCGCCTATTGTATGGTAGCTGCGGATTTGGCCATCTATAATTCTGAGCCTGAACTCTGGTTGGCGGTTAGAGGCTTTTATTGTCAAGAACATGTACGCTTGGAAAAAGGAGATGCGATGCTCTTTGCAATAAGTAAAAAGCGGCGTTGCTTCTACGTTCACACATAGCTCAAAAAAAGGCTGCTCATATTCTTTGAAAAAAAGAAACTGTTTTTTTCTGGGCCAGGTTTCAATATTTATTAGTTCAAAATTTTTGTCCATACTCCGTTCCCGTTGGTTGGTGTGCTATGGGTTAGAATTGCTTTAAAGTAAATAGTTCTTGTTCAAAGAAGGAAATTCCTGTTCATGGTTTTTCATTCTTTTCTTTTGAGTATTTCCCGCAATTTAGTACAGAAATTTAAAGCAAATCACTACTTGTTTCCAATACCACCATGAAACCATTAAAATCACTTATTACATTGTTTTTTGTAGCCTTATTTTTTTATGCAAATAGCTTCGCTCAGGGAGGTTTTGGTGATGTTCCTGTGTACAATGGGAGTACGGTAGACCGCTATAGCTCAAGCCAAACTTCGGGGTTTAGCCCGAGTATAAATGCAGAATTAGCAAAATCCACTATAATATATCCTAACCCTACTTTTGGGGAGTTGACCGTTGAGATTTCTTCTCCAGAGATAAAGGGACCAATCCAGGTTCAAGTATTATCACAAACCACAGGTCAGGCAGTTGCGGTAGAAAGGTTCAACAAAATGGATGATACGGAAGAGTTTAGGATTGACCTGTTACAAGCCACCCCAGGGAGATATACGCTGATGATAGGGTATGGGAATAATTATTACAGAACAACAATAGTGAAAAGGTGACGCACGCCTTTATGTAATGCCATTTTGGCGAATTTTATATACTGTTCATTTCAAACTAAACTACTAGAACTATGGGAAATATCATGATAGATGCAGGGCACTTACACTTCCGCAACAAGCTATGGTTAAATGAGCTAAGTCTTTTTATTAATGAATTTAGCTTGCACCACGTAAGAATTGTGGAGATATTGCTAACCAAAAAAAATGAATTGGACTTCATTACCAATTTGGAAAAAGAATATCTTAAGATGAAGGTGAAAGTAGAAACGTTGAGAGGGGAAATAGCAAATATCGACCAAAATTTAAAAGAAAGAGTATCGGTGGATTATAGTGGCTATTATCACAATAAACACAAGGAATTAGCAAAGAAAATGGATATGCTGAAGGAGCAGTATACTTATATGAAAAACCAACTCTCCTATATGCTGGAAAACTTTGCCTATTCTGAAGAGTATGGTAAGGTCAATCAGCAAGAGACACTAGCTGTTTGAAGTGTGATCGTTTGCAACGAAATAGGACATGCTCTAAAAACAAAACTCCCCATTGTAACTGCTACAATGGGGAGTTTTTTATGAATAAGAGTTTGCTTAAACTTCTTCGGTTGTTGAGAAGTAGAAAGAACCCTCTATAGCAGCATTTTCGTCAGAATCTGAGCCGTGGATAGCGTTTGCCTGAAGTGATTTGGCAAATTGCTTACGAATTGTCCCTTCTTCTGCTTCGGCAGGGTTTGTAGCGCCAATTAGTTTTCTGAAATCAGCTACAGCATTGTTTTTTTCGAGGATCATGGCGATGATAGGTCCAGAGCTCATGTACTCGCACAAGTCAGCATAGAAAGGTCTTTCTTTGTGAACTTCATAGAATTTTCCTGCAAGCTCATTTGTCAATTTTGTCGTCTTTGCAGCTACAATTCTGAAGCCTGCTTCTTCTATAATTTTGATCATAGCCCCAGAGTGTCCGTCAGCAAAAGCATCTGGTTTGATCATCGTAAATGTCCTATTAGTTGCCATTTTTTTCTTTAGGTTTTTCAGTTTGAATAGATTAATGAATGTTGCAAAACTAGGATTTTATCCAAAAAACCCCACCGCATTTGGGTTTAAAATATCATTGTTCACAATAAAGCCTTTCCCAATTTCATTTTACCCTAAGAACCCAATGATCCATTGGACAATTACATACAAAAAAACTATATTGAAACAATGAAAACCAAATTACTCGTATTGATCTTGCTCGTGATGGTAGGCTGTAAATCAGCCAAGGTGGCAAAGACCCCAGAAGGGGGCAAAACTAAGGGCGCTTCGAGCGCTACTGCTTTTGATTCGTACATTTCTGGGGTAAAAGACCCTTCGCTTCGAAAAGACCTGCAAGCTTATAAAGCTGGGGGCATAGAAAAGCCAATTGACACAAAAGGAGCTACGCCCGATGGCGTGATAAAAACCGCGAAAAAATTCCTAGGGACTCCTCATAAAATGGGAGGCACTACCAAAAAAGGGATCGATTGTTCGGGGCTAGTAATGGTTTCCTTTGCCAGCAACGGAGTTACCTTGCCGCACGGCTCTCATGAGCAAAGCAGGTATGGAAGATTAGTGTTGGATAGGTCTCAGCTCCAAAAAGGCGACTTGGTTTACTTCGCAAGAACCTATAATTCGAAGAATATGGTGACCCATGCGGGGATTTACCTTGGCGATGGGAAATTCATTCATGCTTCGGCAAGTAAAGGGGTGATGATTTCCAACCTAGAAGACCCGTATTATTGGCTTCCAAAGTATCTTTTTGGGAAAAGAGTTTTTTAGTAAGTCCCAACCGCAATTTATAAAAAAGAGAAGCATTGTTTGTTCAGTGCCTCTCTTTTCGTTTTTTATGCCAATTGAATAGATTGACAAATTGGTGTTAATGTTTTTTTTCAATTTTCTTTTTTACTAGACTCTGTTTTTGACTTAGTTATTCTGATCTAGGTCAGTATTGTTGTGGCACTAATTGGTGTTAATCGTGAGTTGCCGAATGGTTGACAAGCTTTACATTCACCGCTGTCAACCCTCTGTCGTCATCTTCAAGGTCAAATGCTACCAGATCTCCCAACCTGATTTCGTCTTCCAATTCAGATTTACTTACAAAAACATCGATAGCAGGCTTTGTGTCTTTCAAATTGATAAACCCCATCCCCACAATGTCATTTAGATAGTTTATTGTACCTACTTTCATACTATAAAATGATTAAGGTGAAAAATGTTTGAGCACAGAAGTTCTGGTTTTTTTATGACAAAATCAAGAAATAATACAACTTATTTTTGAGGTGCATCATCTTTTAACATTTTGGTATTATGGGCATGTCCTATATTAATTAATGTTAAACAAAGCTTGTTTGTTGGTTTATCTGTGGTTTTATTCTCCAGTTGTATTCAATTATTATATCGTTACTGATTTGGTTGGTAAACAGGAAACTTGAAAAGTTTATATAGTTTCCATTACCAGTTGTTAACATGTAGTTTGTTCGGAGTGTTGGAGAGGGTTTTGGGTCTTTGGTTCTTGTATATGCTACATGCAGAAAGAATATCCATTCTCATGATCAGTTCGGTTATCTTTCAAGAAAGTTGTAATGGAAAAGAGGGGCAAATACTAAGTAGCAGACATGGATTGTAGATTTTATTTCGAGCAGATCTTTCAACATACTTATTGATTTTATTAGGTGCTGAGTAAATATTTATGGGTCTAAGCAAAAAAAGAGATCAACTGTCAAAAGTTATTGATGAGCAGAAAGATACCATCGATTGCTGAGTGTTATCCAAGAGCCGAGTTCAAAATAAAAGAATAAAAAATCAAAAAAAGATGGGTGTAAGTTTTGTACAAAAGTGAATTTGTGTACTTTTGCATCACGTTAATCGAAAACGACGGTGTTATAGCTCAGTTGGTAGAGCATCGGACTGAAAATCCGTGTGTCGGTGGTTCGAATCCACCTAACACCACAAACCTCCAAAAGTCGCAAAAAGCGGCTTTTTCTTTTGCATCAGAGTTGAACGAAAACAATGGTGTTATAGCTCAGTTGGTAGAGCATCGGACTGAAAATCCGTGTGTCGGTGGTTCGAATCCACCTAACACCACAAACCTCCAAAAGTCGCAAAAAGCGGCTTTTTTTATGCCCTGACTTTACGCTGATTAAGCTTTAGTCAAAACTATATTCGTCATTGATTATTTGGATGTCGTTTTTTTCTGAGGTGCCAAGTAAAATCATGAAGGGGCAATATTGTTATCGCTTTTTACCACCCAGGGCCATGTTTTTCATTCGGATCAGGATGGACTATGCTGCTATTGTTGAGCAGCATAGGATCTTCGCCTCTTTCAACAGCTTCGTGCATCAATAATAACGAATTGAGGATCGGTTTTTTACTAGCTTTTTTCCCTTGCCTGTTAATCAATGCATTTTGTGCCGCTTCCCAAAAATACCTTCGGTTTTTAGGGGCAAACGTCCTCAAATCAAAGTTGAACATAATATCTTCCTCATCCCTGATGAACCCTCCGTATCCATTGGATGAATCATACTTTTCTTCGCGGTACACAAATTCTTCTAGGTATTCGTAAAATTCCTCAGCTCCAGGCATATCCTTTAGCTCATCCGTGATGTACTCGAGGACATAATTCAACCCAGACCATCGGCTTGAAAATGTCCGCCCATCTTCTAATATCCAAAATGCTGATGGCATGTTGTTTTGTTTTTAAGAGTTTATGAAATAACAGTCTTTTGCCCTTACTACGGCAATCAAATTGCCTTGTTCTCATATATTACAAACTTAGAGCATGTTTAAAATCTAGGTTTGCCAAAGTATTCGGTCCAGACCAAAAAAAGCTAACATTTGAACATGCTCTAAGCGAAGGCTACATGTTGTAGACGCCGCCGTTGATATCGAGCGTAGCACCAGTAATAAAGCCATCGTATTCTGACGCCAAGTATAAGACAGCTCGTGCTACATCATCTGCATTACCGGCTCGTTGGATTGGGATGCTAGCAGTTGTTGCAGCTGCTGATTCTTTTGTAGTATGAGTATTGTGGAATGAAGTTCCAAGGATAAGGCCTGGGGCAACGGCATTGACCCTAATTCCTTGAGGACCCAATTCTGAAGATAGCGCTCGTGTGAACGTTAAGATAGCTCCTTTGCTGGTAGAATAAGCTAGCGACCCTGGATGCCCTCCTTTACGCCCAGCGAGTGATGCCAGATTAACAATACTGCTGTTGTCGTTTTTCGCAAGGTAAGGAGAAGCTGCTCGTGTCACAAACATCATAGATGTAAGGTTGATGTCCATTACCTTATGCCAGAACTCAGCTTCCATTTCGCTCAGCATTTTTCGTGCAACCAGCGAGCCAGCGTTGTTGATCAGTATATCCAAACCGCCAAGAGCTTCTACTGTTTTTTCAACCATTATATTCGCATCGGCTTCTTTTGTTAGGTCGCCAGGTATAGCAATCGCTTTTTGTCCTTTGCTAGTTGCGTATTCCGTCAATTGGTTTGCGGTATCGGCGCTAGAAAAATAATGGATAGCAACATTAGCCCCATTATCAATAAAGTGCCTAGTGATTGATTCTCCAATTCCTTGAGCGCCAGCGGTGGTGAGAACGTTCTTTCCGCTTAATTTAGAAGTGTTTTCCATGTTGTTCCTATAATATAGAGTTGATAGTTGTTAGAGACAATATCTTTTTTTTACAAAAATAATATTTTATAGCACAAGTGTTCGCCATGAAGGCATTGGCAATTCCAGCCCTGGCTTAAACCATAAGAGTAGTTGAGGTCAGTTGGATCATTTGTAATACCAACGATCCCTATCAACTGCTTTTCCTCCAATCATTGAATTAAAGCATTCTTTAACGTGCTCTATGTCTTTCTTATTACTAACCTCTCTTCTAAAAATTGGGGTAAACAATATGCCCTTATCGGTAAATTGAAAAGAACCAGCATCATATACACCAACATCTGAATCTCCAAATATGTCTAAGTTATCTGTATACATGTAAAAATACTTTTCATTATTCAAAGTACTCTTTACCAAATATACGAAGTAACGCCTATCCTCCTTCTTTAGAGTATCAATCAATGTTTTTGAGTAAAATGGCTTTTCATCTGAGCTCCGTTTCTCTAAGTGGCTCAATAATACCAGCTGCTCGCTTTCATCAAAATGAGCTAAAGGTGGATATTCGGTAAACGATGTCTCAAAATGGCATCCTCCCAAAATAAAATATATAACAATGTTGAAATGAATTTTGTGTTTTTTTATTAACAATTCAAGCATCTTTTTTTTCCTGGTTTATATTTTTTCTTTTTCCTTTTCTTTTTTTTCTTCTTCCCTCTGACCTGAGCATCCGCTCGGGTCTTGGCGGTATTGGCTATATCGCAATCCTACCTACCAAACATACAAAAACCAAAAATGCCCCGCCAAGATAGGGCAGGGCATTTCGATGTTCATTTACAAAAACCGTTAAAGCACACAAGTAAGCATTTTGGTGTCTTTGTGAACCATGCTGTTGATATGCTCAAACTTTCGGCTTTTGCCGCTTTCTGGTTCGGAAACTTCGATGGTATATGCTCCTAGTTTGAACACTCTTGGCGCATAGGTGTTGCTGTTTGCCCGGTAGGCGTATACCAACTCACCATTGTCGTCTATCACTTTTACTAGCGGGCTTTCTGTCCCTTTTATTTCAAGCGTAGGCAGCCAACCAGCTACCTTTTTTCCGTAGTTTTCCTCGTTGTCAAATTTCTTTGGCCAGCCTGGGTAACGGGCTTCTTCAGGTTTGCCGTCCAAGTCGGCTAAGAAGCGGATGGCATCGGTATCAATAGTAAGGGCTTCGGTATCGAAGGTGATGAGTCCATAGCCAGAAGCTCTTTTTTGTGCTTTTTGGTACCTGTTCGGGTCTTTTGTGTCTTCTGTTGGGTTTGAAATAGCGTAGATGTAGTTTTTGTTGTGGAAGGCATCAAGGTAGTTTCCTGTGTTGGGCAAGCCGTGTTCGGGCCGGTTTTTTACTGCCCAGCCCAGTTCATCTGCTTTGAACCTACGCTCGTAACCAACCGAAATGGCTGGGGTAACAAATACCCATCCGGCATCTTGGTAGTCGTCTATGCCGTATTGCACCAATACAGGGATGTGCTGATCGCCCACTATGTGGAAGGCATGTGCTTTTCTGATAAGTTTAACGGCTTTATCTCTTGCCGATTTGGGCCAGCCTCCTGTGTCAAGGTCGCCGTGGAGGTACATTTTATCAGGTCCATGGTGGGTGGCACAACTGGCAAATACGGTTTGGGTGAGCAGGCATTTCATTTTTGCCCCTTCCCAGTCGTTCACCCAATGTTCCAGAAATTCCAATTGCCTATCTCCCAATAATTTCAAGCCCGGTTTTTCAAGCTGTGAAGGGCTGTCAATTGGTTCTTTGAGATGATCGGAACGCCCTTCCCACCAAGAGACTTTTTCTGGTCCCGACTTGAAGGCCCTGTCCATCACTATTCCAAAGCTTACGTTGCCATAAACCAAGTCAGAATAATACACCATTATGTCGTTGTCCATTGGTGTAGCATCGTAAGGATCGGGTAGGTGGGCTGCATTGGTTTTTACTACCACGTTCAGCATATCTACAGGTTGTACATAGCCAGATCGGTCATCGGGATTTCCGTCGTACCATTGCTCTACTGTTACTTTTTTGCCGCCTTCTCCCCAGAGGTTTCCTTGGTACACTTCGTGGTCATCGGGAAGGCAAATGGTAGGGCGGTTGCGCATCAGGTCACCAAAAGCCCAGCCGAACATATTCCATTTCCCTAGGTAATTGATGATGGTTTTTTCACCCGGTTCTCTTCGGATAGGGTAGCCGCCATTGCCTTCGTAGAGTTGGTCGCCAGAGAAATACAAAAGATCAGGATTGCTCTTGGCAAGATTGTTAACCAGCGGTTGGTAGGGGTAGCCTTGCCACTCTTGGCAGGTAAGGCCTCCTATTAGCAAAGGTTTGTCTTTTGGGTCAGCTTGGATTTCGCCTTCATAAAAGTAAGGTTCAATTTTCCCATTGTTTCGTTTTTCGTTGTAAACCAAGCGGTATTTATGAGCTTTGGTATCGTCAAAGTTTTCCAGTTTGAAAGTCGCTATTCGAGCATCTTTCAAAATGCCCTCGGTGGCTACGGTTTCCCATGTCCCTTCTTTTTCTAGCTGAAGCTCTACATTTTGCTCATCGTCAGCTCCTATTGGGGGCATTTGGGCAGTCATTTTCATAGTGCCCTTGCTAAGCGTGTACATGCTCCAAAGTATAGGGCCAAAGCTGTTTTCCTTTTGTTTTTCTAACATAGCGCCTGCTAGGCTGAGGTCATCGAACCAAAATTTGGGCATGCCCAAGCTTTTTCCTCTTCGCTGGAAATTATTCACCATGCTAATCCCTCCCTTCAGTTCTTTTACTTCGGTTTCAATAATGGCTTTGTTCCCTTTTTTGTCTTCTACTTGCGCTTTGAGGAAGTATCCGTCCACCAGTTCTTCAGCCCCGACTACAAGCTTGAAGTTTTCTAGGGAAAATCCGTTTGGGAGCTGTTCTTTTTCTTCGTTTATAAATAGGTATCCACTGGTATGGACGCCGATGTCTATCCCTTTTCCATAATAGACAAGGGATTTGATGTTGTTTTCGGTTTGGTCTTGCAAGCCTATTCTTAACCCAGCCGTCCCTTCTTTTTCTCCCATTTCATAAGCGCCCATCTGAACCGAAATTGCAAGGTTTCCCGTGCCGTTGAGCAGTTGGGTGAGCACCACGGCTTTCATATTGTTGATGCTGCCTGTACATTCCAGCCTGCCGTTGTTCACTCGCCAGTCTTCAAGAGGTATAGTGTAGATGTCTTTGTCGACCCAAACTCTATTGTTGATGTCGTCAAAATTTTTGAGATAAGCAGGTTTTTCGCTTCCGCAACTTGAGAGAATGAGTAAAGCGATAAAGTAGTGAATAATTCGTACAGATGGTTTCATGATTTTATCGAAAGCAGTTGTGTGATTAGGAATCTTGGCATTGTGATATGTTTACAATTATAGGGAATGTAAGCTGAAAATTGGGTTTATCAAAAACAATTCTCAGCTATTGTAGCTGGGCGATACTTACGTCATGAGCAGCTATTTTAGTAGGTAGGGGCTAATTAATTTTGGTCTATAAGTAGAAAAATCGGTAAAAATATGTTTGGGCAAACTCTATATAAGTGAGTGGAGAAGTTTTTAAGGTAGTATAATTTTTTTTAATATATCCTATAACAATAAGCAATCCTTTTTTAATTCTCCACTAACAACTTATTGAGGTGCATTAGAATGCATTTCGCTTTTTTTAATTTGCTTTAAATATGAAAAACGAAACACAGAAACTTTCAACCAAAGAAAAAATTGGCTACAGCCTTGGCGACCTCTCTGCCAACCTGATCTTTCAAACTCTTATCACTTACCTGGCTTTTTTCTATACAGATGTATTTGGCTTGGAGCAAAATACGGCTTCCTCAGTTATATTTTGGGTAGGAATGGTAGCCGCTTTGGTTTTTAACCCATTAATTGGGGTATTAGCCGATCGAACAAATACCAAATGGGGGAAATTTAGGCCATGGGTATTGTGGACGGCTGTTCCGCTTGGAATCGCTTCTTTGCTCACGTTCACCACGCCCGATCTGGACGCTTCTGGCAAAATAATCTATGCTGTAGTCACCTATTCTATTTTGCTTTTTTTGTATGCGGCCAACAATTTGCCTTACTCTTCTCTCAGCGGTGTGATCACGGGCGATATGAGTGAGCGGAACAGCTTATCGTCTTACCGGTTTGTTGCGGTGATGGTAGCGCAGTTCATTGTCCAAGTGTTCATGTTCCCGTTTATCGAATATGTAGGGGGAGGGGACAAGGTCGAAGGGTTTTCCAAGGTAAATACTTTTCTGGCCATCACAGGAACCGTTCTGCTGATCATCACTTTTCTCACTACCAAAGAGCGGATCATTCCCAAGCCAGAGCAGAAATCTACCCTAAAAGAAGACTTTGGAGACCTGATAAAAAACAAGCCTTGGGTCATTATGCTAGTGGTGACTATTTTGGTATTTGTCACACTGGCAATGAAGGGCGGAAGCTATCTGTATTATTTCCAAAACTACGTGGATCAAGAGAGCCTATCGGCATTTTTAGTACCGGTAGATAAGTTGTTTTCGTCCATGGGGTTGAGCTTTGACTCCCCTGCCTCTATGGGCTTTGCGCTTTTCAATGCAGGTGGAATTATATTTATGATCGTCGGGATTTCATTTTCAAAAAACTTGGCGGATAAATATGGAAAAAGAGATGTTTTTCAGCTTTTCCTATTCATTTCCACCGTCCCAATTCTCTTGTTTTATTTCTACGAACCCTATTCTATAGTTATAATTTTCATTTCCCAAATCCTGCACGGCTTCTTTTATGGAATAACTATTCCGTTGTTATGGGCGATGATTGCCGATGTTGCCGATTATTCGGAGTGGAAAAATAACAGAAGGGCTACTGCTATTATCTTCTCGGCAATGCTCATGGGGCTTAAAATTGGGCTAACCGTTGGAGGCTCGCTCATCCCGAAAATCAATAATTGGTATGGATATATCCCAAACAGCGATACCCAGTCGGAAAGCGCACTTTCAGGGATTAAAATGCTTGTCAGTATTTATCCTTCCATCACATTTTTTGTTGCATGTGCGCTGCTGTTTTTCTATAAATTAAACAAACAGATGGAAGTGAAAATTGAAAAAGAGTTAAGTGACCGTAGGAATGAAAATTAAACCGAAAAACTATGTCTGAAATAATTGATACTAAAAAAGTTCAAGAATTGAAATCCAAAGAGATTTCAAAACCTTTGGTTTCGCACATGTACACTGCCGATCCTTCGGCGCATGTGTTTGGTGGGAAAATTTACATCTACCCCTCTCACGACATTGATGCTGGCATTCCTTTCAATGACAACGGAGACCACTTCGGAATGCAGGATTACCACGTACTTTCGATGGAAACTCCTGACTCGGAAGCGGTTGACCATGGCGTGGCACTAGATGTGAAAGATGTGCTTTGGGCGGAGCGCCAAATGTGGGCACCCGATGCCGCCGAGAAAGAAGGCAAGTATTACCTCTATTTCCCAGCAAAACGCAAAGACGGAATTTTCCAAATTGGTGTGGCTGTTGGGGACAAGCCCGAAGGTCCATTTGTGCCGCAGCCAGAGGCTATTAAGGGAAGTTATTCCATCGACCCCGCTGTCTTTCAGGGCGATGACGATCAATATTACCTCTACTTTGGAGGGATTTGGGGCGGGCAACTTCAGAAATACCGAAACAATAAATACGGTGAGAGCCTTGAAGAGCCCGAAGATGGTCAGCCTGCTCTCGGGCCCATTATGGCAAAGCTGAACGAGGACATGACGGAATTTGCAGAAGAACCAGTGGAATTGAAAATCTTAGATGAAAATGGAGACGAACTCTTGGCTGGGGATCATGAAAGAAGGTATTTCGAAGCGCCTTGGGTGCACAAGTTTAATGGAAAATATTACTTCTCTTATTCCACGGGAGATACCCACCTTATTTGTTACGCTATTGGCGATAGCCCATATGGTCCATTTACCTACCAAGGGGTTGTCCTGAACCCGGTAATCGGCTGGACAAACCATCATTCCATTGCCCAGTTTGAGGGAAAATGGTACTTGTTTTACCACGATAGCTCCCTTTCGGAAGGTGTTACTCATCTGAGAAGTGTGAAAATGGTCGAGCTGGTTCATAACCCGGATGGCTCCATTCAGACAGTAGATGCTTATCAATTATAACGATCAACTTGAGTCTTTTAGGAAGTTTAGTTTATTGGTGAGTATTTCAGTTGAAAAGAAGTTAGAGGCTAGAAGTTAGAAAAAGTGGAGTTTGAAAGGATTATTTTTTTCTAGCCTCTAATTTCTATCTTCTAACCTCTTCTTTATCAATCCCAAAAGCTATCTCATTTCGGATTATCAAGTATATTCTTAAAGAGTCATTTATAAAAAACGAAATCATGAAAAAAAAACACCCTTTTGCCTTTTATCTCGCATTAATGTTTCTGTTTTTTAGCTGTGCGCAAAAGCAAGAGCCAGTGGATGAAGAACCTCAAAAACAAAATAATAAAGGATTGAAAGATGTTTTTGCCAGTGATTATTTGATAGGGGCGGCATTATACCCAGAAGTGTTTGACGATCCGCAATTGGATGCGCTTTTGAAGCGAGAGTTCAACAGTATTACTCCTGAAAACGACATGAAATGGGAGCGGGTTCACCCTAGATTGGGTGAATACACCTTCGAAAGAGCAGATAAAATTGTGGAATATACCCAGGCGAACAACATCGATCTGATTGGGCATACGCTTGTGTGGCACAGCCAGATGGGCAAAGGGATTTTTACGATGACAGATGCTCCAGAAGATACGGTATTGGTGGACAAAGCTACGCTTGTAAACCGGATGAAAGAGCATATCGAGACTGTGGCCGGGCGGTACAAGGGAAAAATCCATGGTTGGGATGTGGTAAATGAAGCCCTGAATGATGACGGAACGCTTAGAGAATCTGATTTTTTGAAGATTGCTGGGGAGGAATACCTTGCCAAAGCTTTTGAATTTGCCAATGAGGTTGATCCTGATGCGGAGCTGTATTACAATGATTATAACATGACTGAACCAGCCAAAAGGGATGGGGCGATTGCTTTGGTCAAAAAGCTAAAAGAAAAAGGCTTGCGAGTAGATGCTGTAGGTATGCAAGGGCATTGGGAGTTGAACTATCCGCCATTAGCGCAAATAGAAGAAAGCATTGTCAAGTTTTCGGAACTAGGTGTAAAAGTAATGGTGACGGAGTTGGATATTTCCGTGTTGCCCAGCCCTTGGAGAATGCCTTCTGCGGATATAAGCATCAAGTTTGAAAATAATGAAAAAATGAATCCGTACCCTAATGGTATGCCCGATTCGGTAAGTGTAGCCTTGGCAAAGCGGTACAAAGATATTTTCGAGCTTTTTGACAAGCACAAAGATAAGATAAGCAGGGTGACTTTTTGGGGACTGCACGATGGCAACTCATGGAAAAATGGCTTTCCAATTAATGGAAGAACGGATTACCCTATGCTTTTCGACCGAAACTTTAAGCCCAAAAAAGCCTATTTTGAAGTTGTGGGCTTGAAGGATAATGCTGGAAAGTGATAGGTGGGTCTATTGCCAAAAAAAATCTGGGAAGGGGGCGCAAAACTTGTTTGTTAGTAGCCTAAACCCACATAAATGTATAACTTTGCGGCTTGAAAATTTTTCGTTAAGATTATTCATTCGCCCATGATTCTGTTCTTTAAAAGCCCCCAAGACAAGTATTTTGTACTCGAATCTCGTATAGATCTCGCAGCCAACGATTTGGAAAAGCTCAAATGGCTTTTTGGTGATGCCGAGCAATTGCTTTACGATAACCTTGTAGGGTTTTTCGTAGGCCCAAGAAAGGAAATGATTACGCCTTGGAGTACCAATGCGGTGGAGATTACCCAAAACATGGGCTTAGAAGGTATAGTGCGAATAGAGGAATTTGAGGAAGTAGAAAGCGAAGCAGCCTTTTTCGATCCAATGCTAAAGGCTTTGTATAAAGGTTTGGCACAGGATGTATTCACCATAGAAAAAACTCCCGATCCTGTAATTTACATAGAGGACATTGCTGCCTATAACCAGCAAGAAGGCTTGGCATTGAATGCCGAAGAAATTACTTACTTGGAAGCCTTGAGCGAGAAAATTGGACGGAAACTGACCGATAGCGAAGTATTTGGTTTTTCACAAGTGAATTCGGAGCACTGCCGCCACAAGATTTTCAATGGAGTGTTTATTATTGACGGAGAAGAAAAACCTTCTTCTTTGTTCCAACTCATCAAAAAAACATCGAAAGTAAGTCCTCAGAACTTGGTTTCGGCCTACAAGGACAATGTAGCATTTTTGAAAGGACCAAGGGTAGAACAGTTTTCTCCTGAACGCCACGACGAACCCGCCTTTTTCGAAACTAAAGAAATTGATTCTGTTATCTCGATAAAAGCGGAAACGCATAATTTTCCGACCACGGTTGAGCCTTTCAACGGTGCGGCAACCGGAGCAGGCGGAGAAATTAGAGACAGGATGGCCGGTGGGGTTGGTAGTATTCCTTTGGCGGGTACTGCCGTTTATATGACCTCTTATTCTCGCCTAGAAGAAAACAGGAAGTGGGAAGAAGCAACAGAAGCTCGCCCTTGGTTGTACCAAACACCTATCGAAATCCTGATAAAGGCTTCGAACGGGGCGAGTGATTTTGGGAACAAATTTGGTCAGCCGCTGATCAGTGGTTCTGTGCTTACCTTCGAGCACTTCGAAAACAACAAGAAATTTGGTTTCGATAAAGTGATTATGCTTGCAGGTGGGGTTGGCATGGGCAAAGAGAAAGACAGTTTGAAAAATGTTCCTGAAAAGGGTGATAAAATAGTGGTGATGGGTGGAGACAACTACCGCATTGGAATGGGCGGCGGCGCAGTTTCTTCCGTGGCAACGGGTGAATTTGCCAACGCTATTGAGCTGAATGCGGTACAGCGTTCGAATCCTGAAATGCAAAAAAGAGTCTACAATGCCATTAGGGCTTTCGCCGAGTCCGATGACAATACGTTCGTAACCCTTCACGACCACGGTGCTGGCGGGCATTTGAATTGCCTTTCGGAACTAGTGGAAGAAACAGGTGGCACGATCGACCTAAGAAAATTGCCAATAGGTGATCCAACCCTTTCTGCCAAAGAAATTGTTGGAAACGAGTCACAAGAGCGAATGGGCTTGGTAATAAAAGAGAAGGATGTTGAAAAGCTCCAAAAGATTGCCGACCGTGAGCGTAGCCCAATGAACGTGGTGGGAGAGACTACTGGCGATCATGTTTTCAAGTTTGAAGACAAGGCTACGGGCGAAAACCCTATTGAGCTGAAGATTGAAGATATGCTGGGCAACCCGCCCAAAACCATCATGAAGGATACGGCATTGGGCGAGAAATTCCAACATATTACTTATGATGACACCCGTGTTCACGAATACCTTGAAGCAGTATTGCAATTGGAAGCTGTCGGTTCGAAAGACTGGCTCACCAACAAAGTTGACCGCTCGGTAACGGGTCGTGTAGCTTTACAGCAAACGGCGGGTTCTTTGCAGCTTCCGCTAAATAATCTGGGCGTGATGGCGATGGATTATCGTGGTGTAAAAGGGATTGCGACTTCTATAGGCCATGCACCGGTAGCCGCTTTGGTAGACCCTAAAGCGGGTTCTATCAACTCGATTGCCGAAGCGTTGACCAACATAGTTTGGGCTCCTTTGGAAGATAAACTTTCCTCTGTTTCGCTAAGTGCCAACTGGATGTGGCCGTGTAAAAACCCTGGCGAAGATGCGAGGCTCTACGATGCCGTTGAAGCAGTGAGCGATTTTGCTTGTGCATTGGGTATCAATATTCCAACAGGAAAAGATTCGCTTTCGATGACCCAGAAATACAACGACGAAGTGGTGTATGCTCCGGGCACGGTGATTGTCTCTGGCGCAGGTGAGGTTAGTGACATCAAAAAAGTAGTGAAGCCGGTTTTGAAGCCTGTGGCCAAAAGCTTTGTGGTGTATGTTGATTTTACCCAAGACGAATTCAAGCTAGGAGGCAGCAGCTTTGCCCAAGTGGTGAACAGGGTAGGGGCGAAAGTTCCTACGGTGACGAATCCAGCTTATTTCAAAGCGGCTTTCAATACGTTGCAGGGCTTGATAGGCGAAGGAAAAATATTGGCAGGGCATGATATTTCTGCGGGTGGCATGATCACTGCTTTGTTGGAAATGACTTTTGCCGAAACCAATATCGGACTTGAACTTGATCTTTCGGTGCTCAATGAAAATGATTTAGTACCCATGCTGTTCAGTGAAAAACCAGGGGTGCTTATCCAAGTTGAAAACCCTAATGTGGTGATCAATACTTTTGAGAAGGCAGGAGTTGATGCGTATGAAATTGGTAAAGTGACCGAAGGTACGCAAGTGACGTTGATAGAAAATGACGGTGTAGAACCAAAAATATTTGACATCCCTACTTTGAGAGATGTATGGATGAAAACTTCATACTTGCTCGACAAAGAGCAAAGTGGAGAAAAATTGGCGCTGGAGCGTTTCCAAAACTATAAGAAGAATGGGTTGGAATTTAGTTTCCCGGCGAACTTTGCAGGAAGCTTCGATTCTTACGGGATTTCTCAAAACAGAAAAGATAAATCTGGAGTTAAAGCGGCGATTATCCGTGAGAAAGGAGTGAACGGTGATAGGGAAATGGCGTATTCGATGCACCTTGCAGGCTTCGATGTGAAAGATGTGCACATGACCGACTTGGTAAGCGGAAGGGAAACTTTGGAAGACATCAACTTCATCGTTTTCGTTGGTGGCTTCTCCAATTCCGATGTGCTCGGTTCGGCAAAAGGCTGGGCAGGTTCTTTCTTATACAACGAGAAAGCGAAGCAAGCGTTGGATAATTTCTACGCTCGCGAAGATACGCTCAGCTTGGGTGTATGCAACGGTTGCCAGCTCATGATCGAGCTTGACTTGATCAACCCTGAGCACGAGCAAAAAACCAAGATGCTTCACAACGAATCTGGCAAGTTCGAATCCTCTTTCTTGAACATGACCATTGAGCAAAACGATTCGGTGATGTTAGGCAGCCTATCTGGCTCAAGGCTAGGTATTTGGGTAGCTCATGGTGAAGGGAAGTTTGAAATGCCTATGGCAGAAAGCGAATACAACATTGCTGGCAAATATAGCTTTGCCAATTATCCTGGCAACCCGAATGGTTCTGATTATGGAACGGCAGCCTTGGCTTCCAAAGACGGACGTCACTTGGCTATGATGCCTCACCTAGAAAGAACAATCTTCCCTTGGAACTGGGCAAAATATCCAGCCGAAAGAAACGACGAGGTTTCCCCATGGATTGAGGCATTTGTAAATGCTAGGAAATGGGTGGCTGAGAAAGTGAAGTAGGATTGGATTTGATATAAAAAAGGCTGTATTTCTCTGAGGAATGCAGCCTTTTTTTTGTTAATCAGAGCATTTTTAAATGCTTATTCAAAAGGCATCAGTGGGGCTAATCTTGTAGATGTTTTGAGAAAAGAACCCTGTTAAGGGTTCCACAATTGTAGTCATAGAAATTAAAACGAAAACCAACCCAGTGAAGGGTTGCAGAAACTTAGCTATTAGCTGAAATTCTGCAACACCTACGGCGTTGTTTTTTTATTTTGGGTTGCCAAACTACAATAATGAAACCCATACTGGGTTTTATACGCTTGCATTTGCCCAAGTACTTGTCCCAAAACTCAATCAGCCACCAAAATTCCTACAAGCGACAAGGCATTTTCTTTGAAAAGAGCTGGGTTGCCCATTTCGTTTCCACGCTCTTTCAAGATGGCTTCTTTGTCCAATTCCTTATCGAGCACTTTTATTTGGGCGGTGTGCTCCTTTTTTTCCAAGCCTTCTATAAGTAAATAGGAGAGGCGGTTGTAGGTGCACCAAGGGTCGAACCGGGTAAGTTCTTGTGGCTCGCCACCGTCTATGCTGATGGAAATTGTTCCGGCACTTGGCCCTACTATGTCGTAAATACCTAGTACCGATCCGGTGAACTTGAAATCAATGGTCTCACCTGTGCTTTTCGATTTCATAACTACTTCTGGGAGGATTTCATTGGTTGTGACTGAAGGGCGATTGAGCTCTGTGAGAGATTGCCAGCCTTCGCTAAAGGTCAAATCCTCTTTGGCAAGGATTCTTGCATTGCTCCAGTTGTCTTCGCTTATGGTCTTTTTAACTTTATGGGGCTTGAGTTTGTCCTTGTCAACTTGGTTCAACACGATTTCACTGATCGTCTCAAAATATACTTTATGGCCGCTGGTCACATGCGGGTGCAGGCCGTCCCTTGTAAATGATTTGTCGCCATTATCTCCGGTAAAGGTCCAACCATCTTTATCCATTTTCTCAAGAACAGAAACGCCCAAGTGGATAGAGGGAATGTTATAGAAATCAGCGACTTCCTCCATGGCAGAAGCAGATTGCTGCATGTTTCCAGCTTGGAGTGTATCAATCATATCTTCATTTACGGTATAGACAAAGCAAAAGTCCGAGGCAATATTGAATTGCCATGATTTCAATACGATGCCTTCCATTGCTTTTTTGATTTTCTCAGGCGATTTTTTAGCATCGTTTACGGCAAACTCTACAAAAATAAGATCTGGCTTGTGAGGGAAAATATCTTGTTCTAACCTAAAAACAGCCAAGTCGGAGCCTGTGCCTCCCAAACATGCGTTTACTTCTTCAAATGAGTTTAAGGGCCATTCTTTTTCAAGCCATTCCATCATTCTGCTTCTCCAGCCATCTTCGGCGAGGGTTATGCTACCTCCCAAAAATGCTACCTTGATAGGCTTTCCACTTTGTACTTTGTAGGAAAAATAAGGTAAGCCTCCACGCGATTGGTATTCTTTCAGTTTTGCTAAATCTTGTTGGGAAAAGGCATTGGAAATAGTAAAAATCAATGCGGCTATGAGTGATGCTAAAGCTTTGTTTCTGTTCATGTTTTTATTCAAATTGCTGTTTGACAATAGAGGATGCTAGGTTGTTTTTAGCACTAGCAAATATACAGAAAGGTGTTCCCTTAGGGTAAAAAATAAAAAGAGGGAGTTGCAATGAACTCCCTTCCTTTTAAGAAAAATATATTTATGGATTTAGAAAAGAAGTCTATTCGCCAACATTGGTCGTGACTTGAATATATCCTTTCCGTTCTTCTATCTCATCATCTTCGTTAAGCCTAACGAACCTGATAATGGCCACATAATAATAGACTCCTGAGCCTACTTTTTTACCACTTTGGTCAGTGCCGTCCCAGTTGATGTAAATGTCTCCTTTTTGGGTAAATACTTCTTGCCCCCACCTGTTAGATATTTTGATTTCTACATCTTTTACAAAATTCACACATTTGAAAGGAACAAACGTATCGTTCACTCCGTCTCCGTTAGGTGTAAATACGTTTGGAAGGACATATTCTGGACAGTTATCGTTGCAAGCCAAATTACTAAAGTCACTTTCGTTGCCGTTCGGGTCAAGAGCGGTTACAGCATAGCAGCCCGCAACCGAGCTAATGTTTTCATGCAGATAGGTTGTGCCAAGAATATTACTTGCTATTAGTTCAAGCTCACCATCGGGTCGTGGGGAATAATATAAATTGTAAGAACTAATATCTGTATCGCAATCTCCAGAAAGGTCAGGTTGCCATGAAAGCCTGTTTGAGAATAAAGTGTCTAAATCAAAACAACTTTCATTTTGATCTTCCTTAATATTAGTGACATCTGTACAGTCAAGGCTATCTATTGAAAGCGTAGGTGGACAAGGCGCTATGGTATCTCTCAAAACAGCACAAGCTATTTGGGAGTAATTGGGCAAAGGCTCTCTAATTATGCTGTTTTCGTACGTGCCCATGGTCATTACCTTATAACAATATTCTTCGTCCTCCACCAAAGGGAAGCCCGCTATTTTCCCCGAATCGGTGTACATGAGTCCTGCTTGGGTTACATCTACACTATCAATTAATACCATGTCTCCCGTTGAAGGATCTTCACGGAAAATGTAGTGGTATGGATATTTATTAGAAGCATTACTCCAAGGTACATCAGCTTCCCATACTAGGTTCAAAGAGTTCGGCCGCGGATTTATACTCAAATCAATAGACGATGCACTGCTAGATGTATCAACGATAGCTCCTTGTGAGAAAAGGTTGACCGTATAATTATAAGGCAATCTTTCTGTATCTATTCCTGTATCGGTATAGGTTGTATCGTCCTCGTTGAAAATCCCCCCAACATCCGTTCTATTCGCACTGCCATTCAGCCCATCTGCTCTAGTAAGGGTGTAGGTGAGCGGTCTCGGGTATTTCACCGTATCCAATTCTATTGGATGCGTCCATGTTAAATCGATGCTTCCGTTCGACCTATCGGTTTCTTCTACGCTCACCTCTACAAGGTAAGGTGCAAGTTGAGGAATGAACACACATACTTCGGTAGAGGCTATGCTTTCCCCTCCTTCAGGGCCAGGGAAAGTGGCATAAATACGGTAGCAATAAGTCACACCTCTATCGAGTCCTTGTCCATTGTTGTTGTCTATAAAAGCTGTTTGCCCAATGGGAACGTCTCCTATTTTTCTATAACCCGTGTAATCAGGAATACCCGTTTCACATGGTTCTGGGGTGAAGTCAAAAGAACCTTTTCTTCTCCAAATAGTCATTGTATCTGCATTATCGCAGATATAATCTGCCCACTTAAGCGCAACAGAATTGTTGAGGAGATCGGGCTCGGCTTCTAGAGAGTCGGGTGGAGGACCAACTACCCTGATCAGCCAAGTTTGCAGATCGACTAGCGAGACATCGTTTTCATTGCCCGATGTGGGAACATCCCTAGCCCGGAAGGTAGCTTGGTAGGGCTCTTTCCTTACATCTGTACATATGGTATTCCATTCGAATACACCCTCTTCGTAGCCATTAGGTGGCTGCAAGCCTCTGACAGTGAACGTCGCTTTATTATCATGGCCTCCATCTATACCACCTATGTTGTTTTCAAAAAGTCCTCCTTCTCCGCTCAGTTCTATGAAATTACTTTCAGAATCTTCTGCTTTTATAGTATCTATTAGCGTCTGGCCGGCAATCACACAGGTATCCCTTGGTATCATTAGCCGTGGCCTGGTGTTTTCCCCATCCACCACTATTATTTGCATATCTCGGTTTACTGTGCCTATCAATATGCCACCTCTCCATTCGTCTACATAAAAGGCCACATTGTATTCCCCGGGTTCTCCGGGAGCATCCCAAATTATATCTCCGGTAACTGGGTTGATAGTGAAAGTAGCGTCTCCTGTACCATCTTCTTTTACTCCATTGAAACCTGGGTCATCAGGGAATCGGTATTCGTTTACTTCTAAAGCATTATCTTCGTCGTCTTTGCCTAGTTTACATACAGTAATTCTATAAGAAAGGCTATCTCCATCGGGGTCGTAAGCACCGGGGTTGTGGATGTACCTTTGCCCAACTATGGCTTGGTCAACAGGGAGATACAACAAACGCGGAGAGGAGTTTAACCCAAAAAATGGGCTGACCCTGAATTCCGATTCTATAAAGAATGCCGTATTTCCTGACGAGAACATGTTTCTCACGCCTGGGTTCCTGTTTTGCTCGTAGTAACTGACCTTGTATGTACCTGCCGAGGGGAATGTATGGGTGATGACGTACCGTAATATTTCGGTTTTTCCATCTTGTGTAAGCCCTAACGATTCGGGTTCAACCCAAGTAGGCGTAGCCGAGTTGTGGCCAAACTCAAAAAGACCGGGCTGTGCAGGTACACCATCCGTATCTCTGTAAAGCATTACGGTAAACCGAAATGTGAGGGGGTTGGTAGTGGATATCAATTCTGCCGTAAGGTCTCCCGCTCTAATGTGCGTAGCCTGTACTTGCACTGAAAGGGTTAACAAAAATAACAGTACGTATAAAGTTCTAATGTTTAAGTATTTATCCATACAAGGTGTTGAGGTAAATGAATTCAACAAGTTTTCATGAGCGAATTGGATCTGGAGCAAAAGAGCTTCTTTTACCCAAAAATAGCTGCAAGTTTATGTACAAAAGACTTTCTGTCTTGTGAAATAGTTGTAACCCACTTAAAAATTAAGTTCTTCGGTTGCCTTGCCTTTTTCCAGCATCATGCTGTTCTTGTGCTCAAGGTAGTCGATATGAATTAGGTTCTTCTGGTCTTCAAACATTTCTTGCAGAACATTGTTCGTGATCTCCAAGTTTTTGATGTCTTTCAGATCGGTTATTTCTTGGTATATCCATACTGCATCAATGTCGTATTCCTTTCCCACAAATCCTGGTTTCTTCTTCTTGTTGTTGATTTTTATGGTAAAGTGCTTTTTGAGATAACTCGTCATAATCGACTCTGTATCAGGATTTTCTTTTTTTGTAGTCAAATGAAGGTTTCCCCCATGGTATTTAGCCAAGGCTGTCTCGAAGTCATCGATGAAAATTTTGTGGGAAATTTCAATTGCATTTGTCTTCTCATTGTAGCTCACATACGTAAGCGACATATGGACAGGGTGCAAGTGTGAAGCCAAGAAAATTGATAAAACTGTTAGTAATGACATAAAATCCTGTTTGTTTATTTCAAATCAAATCTAAGCTTTTTTCAAATAAGTGGTAGGTCAAATCCATATTTAACCTGTTTTGAAAAGGAAAATCGAATTTTTTCCAATGCATAGTTCATGAATAATCGGAATTCCTGTTTTTTGTTTCCTGCTTTTCCTCACTATATTTCTTGGGATTTACAAAACTTATATGCGCGTCGGACTGTCAGAAACCAGTAATAACCTCTATCAGATATGAAAATACAAACTAGATTTCAACTTTCTACTATGATGTTCCTCGAATACTTCGTTTGGGGAGCGTGGTATGTGACCATGGGTACCTATTTGGGGCAAACCTTAAAATTCGATGGCTTGGAAATAGGGATTGCCTACGGGGCAGTGGCCATTGGCGCCATGATCTCGCCTTTTTTTGTTGGCATGATTGCCGATCGCTATTTCCCTTCCGAAAAAGTACTGGCAACTATGCACTTGGTAGGTGCGGCTTTGCTTTATTGGCTCACCCAAGTCGACTCCTTCAGTATGTTTTACCCAATCCTCATTGGCTATACCCTTTGCTATATGCCCACCATTGCCCTTACCAATTCCATCTCTTTTGCCCAAATGAAAGACCCCGGTGCTGAGTTTCCTAGCGTACGGGTTTTGGGCACATTCGGCTGGATCATTGCAGGGCTTACCATCGGCTTTTTGAAAGTAGAAGACTCTACCATGATGTTTTACATAGCTGCGGTAAGCTCGCTCATTTTGGGTGTGTATTCATTAACCTTGCCACATACTCCGCCCAAAGACAAGGGCAAATCGGTCTCGTTTGGAGATGTGATTGGGCTAAAATCCTTGGCGCTGTTCAAAGACATGTCCTTCTCCGTTTTCTTTTTGGCTTCCCTCTTGATCTGCATTCCTCTTTCGTTCTATTATAATTTTACCAACCTCTACCTAAATGAGTTAGGGATGGGAAATGCTGCTGGGAAAATGACGCTTGGGCAACTTTCCGAATTTGGTTTTCTTCTGGTAATGCCGCTTTTCTTCAAAAGACTTGGGGTGAAAAAGATGCTTTTGGTAGCCATGTTGGCTTGGGCAGCTAGGTACGTGTTCTTCGCTATTGGCAACAACGACGAAATGGTTTGGATGCTCTATGCAGGAATAATTCTTCACGGAATCTGCTACGATTTCTTCTTCGTAACAGGGCAAATTTATGTGGACAACAAGGCTGGTGAAGGCATTAAGAGCTCTGCCCAAGGGCTTATCACTTTTGCTACTTATGGGTTGGGAATGTTCATCGGTTCGGCGGTTTCTGGAAAAGTGGTGAAAATGTACACCTATACTGGGGAAGCTGATGTAATACAGCATTATTGGAATCCTATTTGGATGGTTCCTGCTGCCCTTTCAGTGTTTGTGCTTATCTTTTTCTTCCTTCTTTTTAGAGAAAAAGTGAACCAGCAAGCGGTAAACGAAGAGAGTTAAATCACTTCTGATCTCCCTATTCATTTTGGTGTATTTTCTTAATTTGGTATGAAAAACCAGTATTTGTTCAAACCAATCTCTAAAATGATTAACATCAGACCAGCTATTTCTGATGACTTCGAATCGGTCATCCATATTTACAACCAAGCAGTCACCAGCTCTTTTTGCACGGCAGATACCGAGCCTGTGACTTTAGAAGAAAGGCTAGATTGGTTTCGATCCCATGTGGGAGGAGCGTACCCAATTTTTGTTGCCGAATCTGAGGGGGAAGTGTTGGGCTGGATAAGTATCAGCGCATATAGGTTAGGAAGGAAAGCCTTACGGTTTGCCGTAGAGGTAAGTTATTACGTTGAAAGAAATTTACTAGGGAAGGGGATAGGTTCTTTTTTGATGGATTGTGCGTTGAAAGAAGCAAAGGAATTAGGATACAAAAGTATCTTCGCCATTTTGCTGGATAGAAACGAAAAAAGCATCGCCTTGTTAGAAAAATTCGGTTTTGAGAAATGGGGGCACCTGCCAGAAATCTGTGACTTTGACGGAGAAATCTGCGGACAGTTTTACTATGGAAGGAAGGTTTGAAGGACACGAGTAGTTTTTGGGCAAAAAAAAGCAGGTAGCAATATGCCACCTGTTTTTACCCAGTTAATATGAAAATGAAAGAGTTCTAAGACTAGAACTGCTTCTATTTTTCGGGTGCAATATAGCAATTATTCAAAAGATGGTAATGCTATGTTTGTGAAATTCTTTGGTAAATCCTTTGCATAAGTTAAAAAAGCAACGTATTTGTACAATTCAGCAAGGGGAAACCTTAGTTTTAGCAATTTTTCTCTAACTGATTTATCAAAGCCCTGATATCCTTGGGATAAGGGGTTTCGAAGTTTTTTACACTTCCATCTAACAGACTGAACTGGATGCCGTAGGCGTGCAAGGCAACACGGTTGATCAGAGGTCTTTCTACCTCCTCTTTTTTGAGATTGAACTTTCTTTTGATTTGGGAAAGGAAAACGGGCTTGCCTCCATACATTTCATCGGCTACAATTGGGGCGCCAGAGCTGGCAAGGTGGATACGGATCTGGTGCATCCTGCCCGTAAATGGTTGGCACTCGATAAGCGAGTGGAATTTGTAGAGCTTTAGCGTGTTGAAAACTGTTACGGACTCTTTCCCTTCTTTAAAATCGATCCTTACATTTGCCCTGCCCGAAACAGCGATGGGCGCAGCTACTAGCTGATCTTCAAACTCGTGAAGCCCTTGCACCACGGCGTGGTAGGTCTTTTTTACTTTCCTGTTTTGGAACTGGAGGGAGAGGTGGCGATAAGCTTCAGGATTTTTGGCCAGTGCCAAAATACCCGAGGTCTCTTTGTCGAGCCTATGGCACGCTTGCACATCGCCATAAACATCCTTCGCCATTTTGATCATGTTAGGTCGGGTGATATCCCGCTCCTCCACCGTAGCTATATCGTATGGCTTATTTATAATTAGATAATCCTCGTTTTCGAACAGGACCAAGTCTTTGATATTAATCTTCTTCATCTTTGCTTTTTCAAAATTGGAGCGCAAAGTTAAGCAGCTTTTTCCTTTCTATGTATTCGTAGTCAGTAAAATAGCAAAATGAGGAGTTTTGTTCAGTGCTTTGTCCGTATTGAACCTAATTTGCTAGCACTTTTTTCCTGAACTCGCTTGGGCTCATATTTTCCATTTTTTTGAAGAATCTAGAGAAATAGTTTAAGTTATTGAAACCTGTGAGGTAGCAGATATCTCCTATGCTTTTCTTTGGGTTGCGCATCAAGGTTTTGGCTAGTTTTAGTCGCTCTTGGTTGATAAAAACTATAGGAGAAATACCGAATTCCCGATGGAACACTCTAAAAAACTGAGGGCGAGAAAGGCATGCTTTTTCTGCCAAATCTTCTATACGGAGCTGGGAGGTGAGGTTTTGCCTGATATAGTCTACCACGTATGCCAGCCGGTGGTTGTTCTTCAAAGCAGTGGAAGGCTTGTCAATGAGCAGGTATCGGGCTTTTGTTTGTAAAAGCTGGATAACCAACTCTTGGGTGATATGCATGGCAAGTACATCTTTCGCATACCTATTTTCGGTGAAAAGTTGGATTAGGCGGCTGAGCGTATTGGCAATAGTGGGGCTGTTGAGCAGGTGGAAATTATTTTCGCTCCATCGCCAATTATCCCAATTTTCAATTTTTGGGTATTTTTCGTTGAGTAAATTGAGTGTATCTTCGATAAATTCTTTGGAGATATTCAGCGCCATGCAGCGGGTAGGGTCGTTGGGCTTAGCTTCGGGGAAGTCAATTTTCATGAGTTCGCCGGGAGGCAAAACGACCGTTTCGCCGGGGTTGAACCCAAAAGATTTGCCGCCTTTCAGGTGCATTATTTTCTTTCCTCTTATCATACTCACCACTACCGGGTTATTGAACTTTAACAAGAAGTCCTGTGCCACCTCTTGCGTTTCGTACATGTTCAGTTCGGCATGGTCTAATAGGAAACTGTTGCGGTATTCCACCAACTTATCGGGCTTGGCGAAAATAAGGTGTTGTTTAACGGAGATTTCTGATCCTGCTATCATTGGTCTATCTAGTCATTTTCATGTGTTGTGAGAGAAGATGTTGAGTAAGAGTACGCTTCATCTATTTTATCACAGTTAGTGGGTGTGCCTTTTAGGGCTATCTGCTTTGCCTACAGATTTTTTCAGTTTATCAAATTACCTTTTTTATAGGAATTAACCTAATCCCAAACCAAAATGAGACTATTGTGCAAATCTTCCCTACGATCGTTCAAAAATGTGGTCGATAAAATCGCTTCATTTGAACTATTCAACTAATCATAAACCAATAGTAAATATGGAAGTAGCAACGAAAAAGAACCCAAACCTGGTTGCCAGACCAGTGATCAATGAAAAGTATGATAACTTTATAGGGGGCAAATGGACAAGCCCTGCTAGCCTCGAATATTTTGATGATATTTCCCCTGTAGATGGTAAAGTTCTTACCAGAGTAGCCCGATCCACTGCTGCCGATGTAGAAATGGCCCTTGATGCTGCCCACCGAGCATTTCCCGCTTGGTCTAAATCATCGGCTACCGAACGTAGCAATATGTTGCTCAAAATAGCCGACCGAATAGAAACAAACCTCGATCATTTGGCTGCTGTAGAAACCATGGATAATGGTAAGGCTATTCGTGAAACCATCAATGCCGATTTGCCACTGGTTATCGATCATTTCCGATATTTTGCTGGAGTAATAAGGGCTGAAGAAGGTACTGCGAGCGAACTAGATTCCACAATGGTTTCTATTAATATAAAAGAGCCCCTTGGCG
The DNA here is from genome assembly GCA_034044135.1 of Flammeovirgaceae bacterium SG7u.111. Classification (NCBI taxonomy): domain Bacteria; kingdom Pseudomonadati; phylum Bacteroidota; class Cytophagia; order Cytophagales; family Flammeovirgaceae; species Flammeovirgaceae bacterium SG7u.111. Next base: position 2,846,284 of record CP139021.1, read on the forward strand.
TTGTTGCCCAGATTATTCCTTGGAACTTCCCTCTCTTAATGGCCGCATGGAAAGTTGCCCCTGCACTTGCGGCAGGCAATTGCGTGATTTTGAAGCCTGCCGAGCAAACCCCCGCCAGCATCATGGTGCTAATGGACCTGATAAAAGACTTGATTCCAGAAGGCGTGTTGAACGTCCTTAACGGTTTTGGTCCCGAAGTAGGAAAACCATTGGCTCAATCTGCTAGGGTGGCAAAAGTTGCGTTCACTGGTGAAACCACTACGGGTAGGTTGATTATGCAATATGCTTCTGCTAACCTCAATCCTGTAACTATGGAATTGGGTGGTAAATCCCCGAATATTTTCTTCAGTTCAGTAATGAACAAAGATGATGCGTTCTTGGACAAATGTGTGGAAGGCGCAGTGCTTTTTGCCTTCAACCAAGGTGAGGTCTGCACCTGCCCATCGAGAATGCTGGTACAAGAAGATATCTACGAGGAGTTTATGGAGCGGGTGGTTAAGCGGACAGAGGCGATTAAAATGGGTGACCCTATGGACAAAACGGTGATGATGGGTGCGCAAGCCTCTAAAGATCAGCACGAGAAAATCTTATCGTATTTTGATATTGGCAAAAAAGAAGGGGCAAAAGTTCTTACGGGTGGCAATGCTCACCACATGAATAGTGGGCTTGAAAATGGATACTATATAGAGCCAACTATTTTTGAAGGGCACAACAAAATGCGGGTTTTTCAAGAAGAAATATTTGGCCCGGTAACTTCTGCCACTACGTTTAAGACTGTAGAAGAAGCCATTGAAATAGCAAACGACACCTTGTATGGATTAGGCGCAGGCGTGTGGTCACGCGATGCCCACGAGTTGTACAACGTTCCGCGTGCCATCCAAGCGGGTAGGGTATGGGTGAACTGCTATCATGCCTATCCGGCACATGCTCCTTTTGGTGGATACAAAAATTCGGGCTTCGGTAGAGAAACCCATTTAATGATGCTCAACCACTACCGCCAAAACAAAAACATGCTCATTTCCTACGATCAAAATAAGCTTGGGTTCTTTTAGGAAGCTGTTTGGGAATATAATTTTTAGTTTGACTGATAGTTAATGGACGAGCTCATGTTAATGCTGTTTCAACTTAAAACAAACTGAACTTCATAAATCTTCTAGTTATTTTGCAGCCCCTTTTTTGCCAAGGGGCTGCTTTTTGGTTTTCATCAAGATCCATAAAATATGTCACATACAAGGATTGCAATTACTCCCAAGGCCAAGGAAGTAATAGACAGGTTAAAAGAAAAACATGGAGATTTAATGTTCCACCAAAGCGGTGGCTGTTGCGATGGATCTAGCCCTATGTGCTATGAAAAGGGCGAGTTCATCGTCGGTCCTTCCGATGTCTGGATAGGGGAACTGGAAGGCTGTGATTTCTTCATGTCCAAAAACCAATTTGAGTACTGGAAACATACCCATCTCACGCTCGATATTACCGAGGGAAGGGGGGCAAGTTTCTCTATTGAAATTCCGTTAGGCTTGCGCTTCATGGTACGCTCTAGGCTCTTCACCGAAGCGGAAGAACAGAGCCTAGAGCCAGTAAGAAGCGGAGCTGAATTTGAGTGAGGGTCAAGTTAAGACTACTTGCCAGTATATAATTGCTGTATGCATTAAGCTAATATGTTGTTTTTGCGTTATAGGGATATTTATTAGAAAAATAAACTTATAACCTGCTTTATGAAGCGTCTATTTTTACTCCCAATTATCATATTAAGTTTCGGTTTGCAATCGGCCCTGGCATCGTTCAGTGCAGAGTATTTCGTGCTGGCAAAAGTTGTTAAGGTTCGTTCGGAAAAGAAGTTCACATTTGAGCTGCTAGCAAAAACAAAAGCTGATCTATTTGATTTTAGTCAAAAAAGCGATTATCTAGACTATCAAATATCGTACACTGAGGATAGTGCGACTTTGAAAAAGCTTTATGCCGAAAAAGATCAGATCCTTATTGATTTAATGCGCTCTGCCAAATGCAGCTATTACTTAAATCCGATTATACAAAAAATAAAATTCGATTCTCTACAGAAATTGAAGTTGGGCGATGTGGTTATATTGAAGGAAGACGTTTCAGCGAGTCAATTTACTCTGCCTAGTTCTATGTGGGAATTTGTACGTGTTGTAGATTCATCTATTATAAAAAAAATGGATTTTGCAGAATGGAGGACACCTGACAATAAGGTTTACACTGTTCAATTCGATTCGACCAGTATAGTGAAAAATGATATATACAGTGCAAGGAGTAAAGAACCAGGTAGCAAAGTGAGCAAAGTGCAGTCTTTAGAATTGACACAGAAAGATTCTACTTTTCAGGTAAATGTGTTTCTACGGTTTCTATTTGATGAAGAAAAAGAAGGTGATCGAGAGCCGCAAAAGAAAAAACTGGTCGATGCACTAATTAGAGTGGACGATGAGACTGCGCCTTACCAATGTAGGTCAAGCTTAAACTTTGGTACTAATGCATGCTTAAAAGGGTCAGATTCGTATGATCCTACTAGATATGTTGAAATAATCGACTATAAAGACGGGATATTGAGTTTGGGTTTCCATGGTGGATTAAGAATAACAGAAAAATCTTCCGAAAGAAGGAAGCCCTACACCGTGAATTTCTCATTGCCTATCGAAGGTTTTTCATTGGAATAGAAAACATCAAGACTTCCCTTTTCTGAGTTTTAACATTACCGAAAAGGGAAGTGTTTCAAGGTGTTTACACGCAAAGTGCTAAGCGTGCTTCATACTAGAAGTCGAATGTTTTACAGCTTGCTTTTGTTCTGTTTTCAAACCAAATAAAGGGCGTATTAGAGTTATCCGCCTTACTACAAATTCATAAGTAGCAAAGCAGCCTACAAAAGTAAATACATTGACAATTATGAACTTCGGCAATGCGGCTATTTCTAGTGGAAAGATGAGCCATGATGCAAGGTAAAGGAAGAGCATGTGCAGGATATAAACAGGGTAAGCCGCTTGGCTTAAATAGCTTAAGGTTTTGCTAGGCTTGTTCAAGTATTTGTACCCAAACCCAAAGACGGTAAATATCCAGCAATTAGATTCGATAGCCATCAGGAAGTGGGGAGCTTTAAGGTCTCCGCCTATGAGACGGAAGGCGTATAATGCTGCTGCAAATACTAGTAGTATCCATCGCAATTTGGTTGCATTTTCCCAAAAGGCTTTTCCGCTGTACACACACATGAACCCGATTAAAAAGGCTGCCATGCCTATAAAGAAACCATGAGGGGTAAATGCATACATCTCAAACGCCTCTGGTTTTACCAATTCGGCTTCGGCTATAAATGGCACCATCAATAAGGGCAAGCCAATGGGATTTCCCATAATTTTACTCACTAACTGTTGGAATTTGCCAGTTGGGTGTTTTTTCAGATAAAAGAACAGCGGGGAAAAGATCAATACATAGATGAAAATATTCCCCAAAAACCAAAGATGTGCCGGGTTAAATTCAAAGGTCATTTCTTGATGGTAATAATTTTTCCATAAGAAAATATGCAGGGGCACAATGGCGACCATCCCAAATAAGAAAGGGACTAAAATGCGCTGGGTTCGCTCCAAAAGCAAAGCTTTCCAAGTACGCCGTTGGATGGCAAAATACACGCCCATCCCAGAAACAAAGAACAGGAGCGGAATCCTCCAGACATTGAGCATGGACATAGGTGTCCAAATCCATTCTAGAGATTCATTATTTTGGATGAACCCGATGAATACTCCCCAAGGTTGAAAACCAATAGCTATGTGGTAAATAAGTAATAAACCAATAGCAATTACCCGTAACCAATCAATATCGTATCTTCTGTTGCTTAACATTTCCTGTGTATATGATTTCAGACTAATGACTTGTTTTAAGTTTACTGGTTGCATTAGTTCAAATTAATTTTTGGAGCAATAGGAGTTTCTGCTTTAAGCATAGAACTCCTATTGCTAAAATATTTGCAGCAGCCCTGCCAAATTACTTGCTACTAGCCTTGATCAACTCCGCAATTGCAGGCCTGCTAGCCTCCAATTGCTCATAATCTAACTTTAGTCCAAGTGGTCCAAGGGTTTTGCTAAATTGGTCGTAGACTGGTTTTACATCTGCAAAAGCTCCAGAGACCGACTCCAAGGCAGTGGTCTGATAGTTGTTTCGGATGGAAATATCCGCCTTGTTTGCAAGTAATGCTTTTACTATTTCGGTGCGCCCAAAAAATGCTGCAGTGTGTAAAGGAGTAGAGCCTTCTGCATTTTTCTCATTCAAATTTGCTCCAGCTTCTATTAGCAAAAGAGCAACATCAGTTTTGCCAAAAGTTGCTGCTATATGCAAAGGAGTAGAACCGTAATCATCTTTTTGGTTGAGGTCAGACTTAGCGGCTATGTGACCTTTGATAGCTTCAGTGTTTCCAAAAAAAGCAGCTTCTGTTATAGGCGTACTTGGTGCTGTAATGGCAGCTGTTTCTCCAGTTGGTTTTTGCTGTGCCTGATTGCAAGAGGCGATGCTTAATAAGGCAATTGTAAAGCAAAAAAACATACATCTTTGAATTGTTTTTACTTCTAACTTTTTCATTGTTTTGTATTTCGTTTTTTAAGTTTGATTTCGATAATTCAAAGGTCTGTGAAATACCGAAGTAGCACTAAACAACCTTGTAGCAAGCTTTTGTAGCTATGTGTTTTGTGTTGAAACTATGACGATAGGCTATAAACTATGATGCAAAAGGCTTTAAAGACGTGTTGTGAGTGCTCTTGAAATTGACTAGTATTGCATTTTCACTTACTATACATTATGCAAGATTTTTTACCACCCAAAAGTGCGTTTTTACAGAAGGTAGTTGCCGTAATTGAAGATAACCTAGGAGATGAAAACTTTGGGGTGACCGAGCTTGCCGAGCTCATCGGAATGAGCAGGTCTAACCTGCTCCGAAAAGTGAAGCAGGAAACGGAAGAGTCGGTAAGTGTTTTGATCAGAAATGTTAGGTTGCAGAAATCTAAAGCTTTATTGCAAGATGAGTCTCTTACGGTTTCGGAAGTTGCTTATAAAGTAGGCTTCAGCAGCACTTCTTATTTTACCAAATGCTTTCGTGAGCTTTACGGATATACGCCAGGTGAGGAGGGAGGCAGGGCAAAGCAAAAGGAAGAACTAGAAACCACCGAAGTAGGTGAAATCATAGAACCGCCAACAGAAAAGGCGGGGAAGGTCAAACTCATACTAAGTGTGTTGGTGGCCGTGGTGGGAGTGATAGTTACGCTCTTTTTTATGCTACAGCAAGAAGAAAAGACTGCTGGTCCCAATTTACGCAAGTCTATAGCGGTGTTGCCTTTTAAAAATGATAGCAGCGATAGCAGCAATGTCTATTTTATGAACGGACTTATGGAATCCATCTTGGATAATTTCCAAAAGATTGAGGACATTAAGGTCACGAGCCGAACTACGGTGGAGAAATATAGAGGGGTTTCCAAAACGATGCCCGAGCTTTCGGAAGAGTTGAACGTGAGTTACATTATAGAAGGCAGTGGACAAAAAATAGGTGATGAGATTTTGCTGAACATCCAACTAGTGGAAGCGGCTACCGACCAACAGCTATGGACTCAATCGTACAAGCGAAAAGTGGAAGATGTTTTCCAGATCCAAATGGAGGTAGCCAAAAGTATAGCCAGTGAAATAAATGCCATTATTACGCCCGAGGAACAGGAGCGGATTGAAAAAATACCTACCCAAAACCTGGTAGCATATGATTATTACCTCAAAGGGTTAGCATATATGAGAGAGGAGACTGGTGAAGGGCTGATAAAAGGCATAGAGCAGTTGAAAAAAGCCATTCAGGAAGACGGGCAGTTTGCCCATGCTTATGCCTATATGGCTATTGCTTATTACTACCTCGATATTTTCCAGATAGAGAAAAAACATATAGAAGAACTAAAAAATTATACAGATAAAGCCCTCTTGCTAGATGATAAATTGGGGGAAAGCTTGATAGCAAAAGCATTGTATTATACTCAAGTTGAGGAGTTTGAGACAGCAATTAGCACATTTGAAGAAGCACTGGTTTATTACCCAAACGTGGGTTGGATGCATAATTTTTTGTCGGACTTATATGCGACACGCTTGCCGAACACCGAAAAATATTTGGAACATGCGTTGAAGGGGATTCATTCTAAAATAGCGGAAGAAGATTCAGCTTCGTCAAGTATTTCCTATTTGCATTTGAGCAATGCACTGGCTCAGACAGGTTTTATAAAAGAATCCGAAACCTATATTCAGAAGTCGATAACACTTGATGCTAACAACTTGTTTTCCCAATATGTGTACGTGTACATTCGGTTGGCGCAGCATTTTGATCTTGAGAAAGCCAAAAACTCGTTGATCGATGTACTTCAAAAAGATACCACACGGTTTGATGTGATCCAGGAAATAGCCAAGGTGTGCTATACGATGGAAGACTATGAAGAAGCGTGGGCGTATTATGATAAAATGGTTACAGCTAAAAAAGCGTTGCAACTCGATATTTATAAGAGCGAAGACATTAAGATTGGTTTCACATTAAGGCAACTGGGGGAACATGAAAAGGCAGAGGAATATTTTGATAGCTATTTGGAGTATGCCCAAAGCGACGAATCGCTTTACAAAGATTTGAGTCTTTCAGCTTATTACGCCACCATGGGAGATACTGAAAAAGCCATGGAATACCTCAAAGCTTTTTCAAAGCAAGAAAATTACCAATATTGGATCGTTTTGTTTTTGGACAAAGACCCGATTATTAGGCAAATGTCTGGACACCCCGATTATCAAAAGACTCTCCAAAAGATAGATGATAGATTTTGGGCAAAGTATCAACAGCTTAGATTGAAGTTGGAAAAAGAAGGAGTTTTCCCTTCGGAGTGATATTTTGCTTTTAATTAGGCTTTACGTAAAATCTTCTCCATTTTTTTACCTTTTGCCAATTCATCTACCAACTTGTCCAAATACCGTGTTTGCTGTGTCAGTGGATTGTCGATTTCTTCAATTCTATAACCGCATATTACTCCTTTTATGAGGTGGGCATTTGGGTTCAATGTTGCTTCCTGAAAGAATGTTTCAAAAGTTGCTTTTTCATCAATAAGTTCTTGAAGCTTGGCATCATCAAAACCAGTTAGCCATTCAATTACATGGTGCAGCTCTTCCCTTGTTCTGCCTTTTTTCTCCACCTTTGTAATATAATGAGGATAAACTGAAGCAAATGTCATTTTTGCTATTCGTTCATTATGTTTCGCGGTTGTTTTCATAACTATTGTTGGTTTTGATTTGGGAATATTACTTTCAAGAGTGTTCTCAGAAACAATAATAGTTAGTTTACTTCTAAAAAGATATGCGTATCGGTGACTAATCGATTATTGCTCCCATATAACCCATTAAAGGTAACTTGCATATTGCCCAAAAAGGTGGAGGTGTGTAGGTTGTGATCAACTTTAGCCAAGTTGTTTGATAGTCTGGAAGAGTGACTTCTAAAATTTGCCAAAAACCAATAATGGATGGGGATTTGTTACTATCTTTCCACTATTTAGTATGTTTGAAAAAACATTGTGAATATTTATAGAAAATAAAGGGCAATCGAAATGATTGCCTTCAGATTTAATTTAACACTTAAATATATTATTGTTATCCAATAATCAAATATGAATAACTTCTTTTTTTGGAAAAACTGGCCTGTCTCTTATAAGCTTTTGTATTTTTTTGTGGCTTTAGTTGCCCTTGGTGGCTTTGGCTATTATTTGTGGACTTACGAGCTTGGAAACGAGAACGTGATGGGTTGGGAAAAAGCCGGGGAGCTGGACGTGGTTGAAGTTGTGGTTGATTCGTTCAATAAATACCTTTTTGAATTTCAGATGAAAGGGAGCTCTTATCTGCTTACCGAGTCGTTCGTAGCTACGGATGTGGCAGTGAATACACTCTCGCATTATCTCTTTTTGGGGATGGTAATGATTGGTGCTATACTCATTTTGGTAGCTATTTCAGATCTTTCCTACCTGTGGTTTGGCGTGGGTTCAATGACTTTTTTCTTGCTTTTGGCATTTATGAACCCCGAAAACTTGGGTATTTTCAGTGAATGGGGTGGGAGTACCCTTTTGGTGCTCATGGTGGCAAGTTACCTTGTTCCAGCTTTTATATTTCTCCAGATGTTTAAGCAAAGTACTTACTTGCTTAGGTTTGTCATTTACCTTGTAGTAACTGCTTTTTGGGTGTATTATATCAATGAAAACACTGCGGTTACGCACCCATTTTTGCATCTTTCCTCTTACGGTATTGTAATGCCTATGCTCATTGCCATTGCCTTTATTTTGTTGGTTGCGCATGAAAATATTCGGGCTTTTGTAGTCTTTACCACCCACGAATCGGTGGCAGCGCGCAAAGATACCACCAAGAGGTTTGGCTTTTTGGCAGCGGTCTATTTGCTCAATATGATAGTGGCGATGCTTCAAATTACGAAGACCTTTGATCTAGGCATGGGCTATATCCATCCCTTTTATATTTTCATAGCCTCGGCTATCATCGGGCTTTGGGGCACGCAGCACAGGGAAGTCCAATACAAAGAAATAATGAGGTTCAGTGCAACAGGGGCTTTTCTCTACATGGGTGCCCTGATTATTTGCCTAGCTTCAATCTTTTTGGCTTTCGCCAATACAAATGACCCTTTGGTAGAAGTCTATGAAGATACGATTATGTATTCGCACATAGGCTTTGGGGTTGCCATGGTTATTTATGTGATGCTCAACTTTTCTGACATGATGAAAGATGGGCAACCTGTTTATAAAGTGTTGTTCAGGCCCATGAAGTTAGATTATATCTATGCCATGTTTTTTGGGGTAGCCATAGTGGCAGGGTTGCTGTTTAATGCTCGCTTTTTTACCTATAAACAAGCTTTTGCAGGGTACAATAACTCTTTGGGCGATTTGCATCTGGTAATTGGTGACGAATTTTTGAGCAAGCAGTATTATAATTTAGCTTTGGGTTATGCTCCCACTAATCATCGCTCTTATTATTCCTTGGGCAATTTGGCAGAAAAATCAGAAGACTGGGGGGCCGCAGAGTATTTTTATACCGAAGCTCAATTCAAAAAGCCCGCTCCTTATGAGTTTGCTCGCTTGGCAAATGTCTATAAAAAAGATAATCGATATTTCAGAGCGCTTTTTGCCTTGCGAGAAGGGTTGGATAAATTTCCAGAGAGCGGGGAGTTGTACAACAATTTGGCGTTGTATTTCAATAAAACAGACATAGTGGATAGTGTACTCATCTACTTGATGCTGGGTAGGGAATATGCGTTGCAGCCCGAGGTGGTGGAAAGTAATATGTATGCTTTTCAGGCAAAATTGGGTAAAGATGCTTTTCCCGATTCGCTTTTTGATACCGAAAGTTTCAAGCCAAGTGTCGCTACAGCAAGCAACAAATTGGTTTATCTCAATAAGTTGAATGAGCGCTATCCTGATGGTTTCGAGCTTTCATATTTACCGCCAGACTCGGTGCTTATCACTTCTGAGCTGTGCTACATCTATAACCTTGCACTGAACGATGCAGGGCTTGAGGTAGAGGGCTTACTCCCGTTGCTCGATAGCCTTGTTCAAATCCCAGAAAACGAGCAGTTCTCTCTCTATTTGAACTATGCCCGTGCAACGCTCAATTTTAAGAAAGGGGCTTTTAAAAGGGCGTATCAGCAGATGGTGGAAGTGTCGGAATATGGAGGCAGGACCAATCCAGAGTTTGTGTATGACCTGGGCTTGTGGATGTTGGCATATGACCTGAATGAAAAGGCTGCCGATTATTTCCGCCTAGCCACAAACCGAGGCAAACTAGATGCTTTGCTGGAAAGAGGGGTTGCCCTTTCTGAGTTGGATGACAAAGCCGAAGCAATTGAAATTTGGCAACGTATATTGGCTGGGGCAAACGAGGAACAAAAAATCATTGCCCATGATATTTTGGGCTTTATCTCACCTGATAGTTTAAATTCATTGAATTTAAGTTCTGATTTGGACAGGTTTAGGTATTTGCACTACAACCAGGCTGCTGTTGGTCCACAGGAGTTTGACGATCTTTTTTCCAAAGTAGAAGCAGCTAATTTCAAAGTGGTGGTAGCTTCGGAAAGGGCCCTTTATTTGTTGGGAAGGGAGCGGGTGAGCGAAGCAGATGGAGTGTTGGAAAAAATAGCAGGACTGGAAATGGACAACCAAACAGCGCCATATTTTCTAGAGGCATATTTGAGTTTGGGCTATCATAAAAAAGACTTCGATGCTGCATTTATCAACTTGATTGAAAATGGAGATTTTGCCAAAGAAAAGGGATATTTGCAGAGCTTTTACCAAGGTGTATACAGGAAATACAAACAGATGAGTGGGGCAGAGGGACTGTTAAAAAAGTCGATGGAACAAAACCCATTCTATCCAGTTTCATATATTGAGCTTTCTTCTCTTTACGAGGATAACGATCAACCCGAAAACGCCTATAATATCTTGGTGGATGGGTTGGTTTTTAATCCCAATAGCATTGAATTGCAAAAAGCCTATGCACTAAAATGTTTGGATATGGGCTATATGGATTTTGCCGAAACGGCTTTAGTTGACTTACAGGATTTGATGCCCGTTGCCCAATATCAGGAATTTGAGCAGCTTTACAACAATAAAAAGGCTGATATAGAAAAATCATTTGAAGACTGGAATTAATGATGTTCTTTTGGGGTAGCAAAAATAAAATTGGACGGTAAAGTTTTTTAACCTGAATAATTGACAATCTCTTATATACAAATACGCCAAACAAATAGCTAGATGGAAGAAGTCATAAGGACCAAAAATATTTCTAAAATATACAGGATGGGCAGCGAGACCATCCACGCATTGCGCACAGTAAGCATTAGCATTAATAGAGGAGAATATGTAGCTTTTATGGGTCCTTCGGGCTCGGGAAAGTCAACGCTCATGAACATTGTTGGTTGCCTAGATACCCCAACTGCTGGGGATTATTTCCTAGCTTCCAAAAATGTGAGCCAGATGTCGGAAAATGATCTTGCCGAGATCAGGAACAAGGAGATTGGTTTCGTATTCCAAACGTTTAACCTCTTGCCTCGCTCTTCTTCCTTGGAAAACGTAGCACTTCCGTTGGTCTACTCTGGATTCAACAAAGCTGATAGGGAAGAAAAAGCGATGATAGCGCTAAACAGTGTAGGGTTGGGAGAAAGGGCAAGCCATAAGCCCAACGAGCTTTCGGGTGGTCAGCGCCAGCGGGTTGCTATTGCAAGAGCTTTGGTAAATGACCCGAGTATCATCCTTGCCGATGAACCAACGGGTAACCTCGATACTAAAACTTCTTACGAGATTATGGACTTGTTTGAGCAATTGTACGATAAGGGCAATACCATCATTATGGTAACGCACGAAGACGATATTGCAGAGTATGCGCACCGTGTTGTCCGCTTGAGAGATGGGGTAGTTGAAACAGACAAGATCAACGAAAACGTAAGACAAGTTAACCCTCATTAATTAGTTAAGAGCTTAGAAGCAGGGAATTAGAAGTTAGAAAAAAGTAAAATTCTAAAACAAAGTTTTTCTGACTTCTAGTCTCTAACTGAATTGAGCCCAAGTTACCATGTCAATTCATCACTAATAAACGAGTTTTTTGAGGTGTCAAACAGGTTCAAAAAGTACCTTGTTGATGATTAGCGCTCTTTCCACTTTATACTACATCCTACCGCTTTGGTCGTGCTTTTTCGAACTTTTTTTCCAACAATTAACCTGTCTATTGCATTGGCAACATAGCTTTTGGTCGCTTCCGATCCATTTTGCGGGCTATCATCTATCGCACCAATGTAAACCACTTTCATTTTCCCTTCTTCTTTATTGATCAAAAACACATGCGGAGTTCTGGTAGCTCCAAATTGTTTGGCTACAGCCTGGTCTGCATCGTGTAGATAGACGAAGGGGAAGTTCATATCCTCTGCATGTTGCTGCATTTTTTCAAATGTATCTCCTGATGACTTTTCTCCATCGTTGGAGTTGATGGCGATGATGGGATAACCTTGTGGGGCATAGGTATAATGAAGCTCTATAAGACGGTGTTCGTTGAGTTTTACAATTGGGCAAGTGTTGCATAAGAACACAACGATGAAGCCTTTAGAGCTTTTGAGGGCGCTCAACGAAATCATTTTACCCGATACGTTTTTCAGAGAAAAATCTTTCACATGGCTGCCTACCTCATAGTTGGTCACAGCAGGCGGACCTATCATAGAACCCATCAGTAAAAGCATGGATGCTAGTACAATGAAGTTGAGTAGTTTTTTCATGTTGCAGTGTTGTTAGTTTAGAAATGATTGGATGGTCTCGTCTAGTTTTTCGAGACCCACTTTCCCTACAAATACCTTTCTCTGTTTCTTGGCATTGTTGAAGATGAGAGTAACTGGAATCGCTCCATCCCATTTTTCTTCTACCATATTATACCAGTCCTGGTCTTTTCCGTAGTCTAACAAAAATACTGGCTGTGGCATGCTTTTCCTTTCTACAAAAGGGATGACTTTTTTCTCTAAATGATTGGGGAAATCGAGGCTGATCATACTGAATTCCACTCCTTTCGGCTCGTATTTGTTGAAAGCTGTTTCAAATGCGGGTAGCTCGGCTATACAAGGGGCGCACCACGTTGCCCAAAAGTTCACCACATAAAGTTTATCTTCCGAGGAATTGGTGATTTCCTTTACTTCTTTGATTCCAATTTTTGTGACTTTTTGGCTAAAAGCTACTTGGGATACTACTAGTAGTGAGATAGCGAGTGCCATCGTTTTAAGTAATTTCATAAGTTTATCTTCTTCTTTTGTTTGTGGTTTAGATAAATGTACATATGTATTCAAGGTTTTCTTAACCTCTCTCAGTAACTATAATTAATATCCACGCCTTCTGAACGTGGTCAGAGATCGTTCTACGGGTTTAACCCTTCTGATAAATATCGACCCATGCTTACTTTTATAAAGTTGTCCCCACAACAAAAAAAGTAAAACAAATGAGTCGATTCTTAAAGTTATCACATACGATATGGTATTGCAAGTACCATATTGTCTGGACTCCGAAATATCGTTATAAGGTGTTGGGAGGCGAATTAAAAAATGAGGTTGAAAATTGTATCGGGACATTTTCCGGACAGCTAGGCTGCAAGATAGATCAACTAAATTTGCACTTGGCCATATAGACTTGATAACCGGAATTCCCCCGACGCTGTCGGGTAAGGACGCTGAAGGACCCTTCCGACAAGCCGCCTAATTGCTCTTCCGTAAGATAGGTCACATAGTTTTCCTCATCGTGCAAAACGTTATTCGAAAACTTGGTGTATAGGCTTGAGAGCTCCTTGTTGATAGCTGCATAACGTGCTTTTTTCTCCGCATCTAGCTCAGCGCCGTTCATGGCAAAGCTCTTGTAGGTCAAGTCCACCACACGCTGTTGGTCGGCAGCAAGGGGTTCTCCTGAGAAGCATCGTACACCGCTTTGATGCGTTGGAATAACGCTTCGTTTTGAGTGATTTTAGAACGAAATTCGGAGAACAAAGGAGCAAGCTCCGTCTGGACAGCCCTGAACTCAGGCGAAGACCTATTGCTACTCAAAATACCGTAGTAGGTAAAAGCCTCTTGTTTTCAAACTAAGCAATCTAATGTTTTCTAGCTATATAAAAAATATTTGGTTATGACATTATTTCTGTAAATGTTTTAAATTTAGTTCAGGATAATTGATCTTAGCATGTTCAATAAATTCATCTAAAGAATTAGGATATTTTAAAACAAAGTCAATTAGGCTCTTTTTTGGTTTTTTATATTGTTTATAAACTTCTTTAATAATTGCTTTTCTTGTTCCATCTTTCATTTGGGTAATCATTTTTGTAGGTGGATTTTTTTGGTTTAAAACTTCTTTAGAAATATAGTTGCTTGAAATAAACCAATTGTATAAGCTAGAATATGCTCTACTCCCAGAAATAATATTGTTTGGAAGTAGTATAATATGATGATGATTATTATTTATAGGAAGGTCAGCTGATTGCTTTTCCCAATTCTTAGTATGGTCATTGTAAAATTCTATATCTACGGGATGAGTTTTTATAGAGTATTTATTGCAGATTGTTGTTGTGAAATCCGTAAATATATCACGACATACATTTGAAATAGTATCTGACATTATATCTTGCCCAATTCCATCAACAAGTAGTAGAACATTATGAGCTTCATTGGTTATCGAAACACCCTGTCGAGCAAATCTATTATTTCTTAATGCGTTATATATATCTTCTGCTTTTGATTTTGAAATTGCTTTTCCTTTATTATTTGAAGAATAACCTAAATGATATTCATTGGGTTCATGTAAATGGTTTAAGAATGGAATGCCATTTTTAAAGTCATTTTTCTTAATATAATTATCATTAAGCTCTCTAAGAAAACTATTGAGTTTTTTACTTAGTTGGGAGACTAATTTATTAGATTTATTTTTTTCAATTAGAAAAGGGTCAATAAATGCTAATAAATCCTCATCATTGATAGGGATGTCAACGAATTCTATATTACTATTTTTGATGTTAAAATGAGTCGTGAATTTCACTTCCATATTTTTAAATTTATATATTAGGATGATTTCTTTTCCTTAATTACCACGTATAGTACATTCTTAAATATAGTATACAATAGTTTGCTTTTCGAGTATATTCTATTTTTTCTTGTTAAAAATATGTACTTTAGTATTGTAAGACTTTATTAAAGTGCATCCAGCGGAGAAAACCAAGTTTGCCTTACTATTCTAATAACCAAGATACATCGAAGTGTTGGGTTTTGGAGGCTAGGTGAAATTGTATAAATGCCTCCTTGCTCCCAAACCAATTGATGACTTCGTTTCTGCATAAGTAGGTTTTCTTTTCTGACAAGTGGGCGTGGTAAGAGGAATAGGGGTAGTTTCTGAAATCAGTTACTAAACCATGTTTCTCATGGTTGGCATGATTAAATGTCGCATAGGTCAATAGTAGTTGCTCTTATGCAACACCTACGGCGTTGTTATTATTAAATTAGCAATTGCTACAATTGTGAAACCCATACTGGGTTTTGTTCTGTGCTTTAGGCTTATATAGTTTTTGGGCTTAACATTCCTGATTAAATATGAGGGCTGAGGGGTACTTAAGAAGTAATATCCCGTAGGGATTCCAAAATTGTAGAATCGAGAGAATAAATAAAAAACAACCCCGGGAGGGGTTGCATAAGATGTGACAATTATATCAAGAACTATTCAAAGAATTCAAAAAGATAGTTGTCATCAAACTCTATCTCAAACTTTTTCAAAAAGCCGATGTATTCTTGTTTGAAACTAAACTTCTTGTGGTGCTCTTCTTGGTTTAGGATATACTGGTATACTTTATCCAAATCTGATTTGCTGTAAGAAAATGCCCCATATCCTTCTTGCCAAGAAAATTTGCCTACAAACCACTTTTGTTCATTTATAAAAAGAGAGGAGCTTCTTTTCAGGTCTCTCACTGTATCAGAAATAGCATGTTTTGGGTTTAACCCTAGCAATATGTGGATGTGGTCGGGCATGCCATTGATGAGAATGCATTTATGCCCCTTGTTGTTTAAGTGAGTCGCCATATAAGGATAAAGTGTATCACGATGGGGCTTTCGCAACAGTCCATTCCTGTTTTTTACTGCAAAAATTAGTTGTATAATGAGTTGGGAATATGTTCCTGGTGCCATGGTTTTCTTTTTTCCAATTTAAGAATAGCCAAACTAGTTTCCAATATTTTGTGCAACACCTACGGCGTTGTCATTATTAAATCAATATTGCTACAATTGTGAAACCCATACTGGGTTTTGTGCGCTGGACAAGTGTAGATGGGATGGTTTGGATTGAAGTTTTTGATTGCACTTTGTCAAGTACTTAAACCAAAGATTCCTACAATTGTAAAACCTCTCGTCATTCAGGGTGGGCAGGCTATACTGGGTTTTGTTTTATGTTCCAAACAAGAGTGTTTTTTGGGTTCATCATTTTTGATTATATATAGAGATGCATAAGCAAAAAAATCCCGTAGGGATTCCACAATTGTAGTAAAAGAAAGTAAACAAAAAACAACCCCGTGAGGGGTTGCATAAGATGTTCCAAGTAACGGATTGACCTCTACAAGTATCAACCCTCAACAGTCTCCAAAGTATTACCAACACCTACTTCAGTAGCCGGAGCTATTTTGTACATCCCTTCGAAGTTGCGTAGCTATTTATCGAAGATTTTGCGCTTTTTGTTACGCAGGGTGGCATCTTTGGCTTTTTCTTGAAGGGCGAAGCTATAAAGCGATGGCCTCGTTTGGAGCGAGACCATCGATCAGTTGGTTAGCTAATCTTTGCTTTCTCACTCTTCACTTTGCTACTTGCATTAACCGAAACCTGCCCATCAGGCGTCGCCTTATAGATTGCCTTGAAGGCTTTGAGCCAGCTGTGGAACTCGGCTTTTTGGATGTCTCGGTCTGCGGTAGAAGCTTTTGCCAAGTTGGCGGCGTGGAGGGCTTCTATGCGGAGAGTGGCTGCTTCTTCGGCTAGGAGTAGCATTTGTGCCACCAGTTCGGAGCTTACGTTTCGCTTTTTAAAGCGGTCGCTTATCACCTTGTCCTTTTGGGCGAAGCTGTAAAACTTGGTGATGTAGTCCATGATCCCACTGATGTCGTCGGGGCGTTTGCCTTGTAGGTTGAGGCTTTTCCAGATGCTTTTTTCTTCCTCTTCGTCAAAAATGTTACGGGCTTTGGCAATGTGCTGGGTATATACAGTTTCCAAGGTTTTCATCGCCTCGTGATATACATCATATCGCTTGCTTTTTTCGGCTTGCAGCTCGTCCCATCGGTAATTGGTCTCTTTAAATCGGTCGGCCATTGCCAGCCCCTCTTCCAATTCCTTTTTGGTGTAGCCTGCATTGTTTGCCTTGGCAAGCAATACGGGGTTCATCAAGATGGTAGAAAGGAATTCCCTGTTCTCCATCAATTGCTTTTTCCAGCTGTTGCTAGGTTTTTCTTGCTTATAACTTCTTGTGTTTGCATGTGTTAAGTTTAAATTGGATAATTAATTAGTTTGCTTTTTAAAACGGTTAGGCAATTCTTTGTTGCCTCGCAAAAGAGCTAAAATCTTACGATGTAAGCTATCCGTTATTTTTAATGTATAGCATGTCAAATGTAAGGTAATCGTAAAATGGGAAGGCAAATTGGGCAGTCCTTGCGCAAGTTTTGTTATAAAATGTGCAAGAATTTAAGCAATGCTTACATCTTCAAAATTATTGTGTAGGTGATTTTGGGCTTTTTGAAGGAAAGTGTCTTCCAAAAGCCAGTGGAGTAGCTAAAATGTTTAACGTATTGACATAAAAGCTGAGAGGATGTCTATAAAGTTAGCAAGGGGTGCCTCAAAAGTTGGGGGGACGTCGTAAAAGTCGGGGGTATTACATGAAAGCTGGTGGGATGGAGTAAAAGCTCGTGGGGCGAGGTAAATTTTTGGAGGATGTAGGAAAAAGCCCGTGTGGGAAGAAAAAAACTGGTGGTTTGCTTATAAAATGAGCAAAGACCAAAGTCGGAGCTAAAAAGCAAGAAGTAAAAGCCGGTGGGACGCTATAAAAGTTGGTCGTTGCCTTGTTTTAGATGGAAGTTGTTTGGCTTGGACTGGGAGGGGTTTATGTAGGGGGTGGAGGAATTTGATAGAAATTTAGTTGATCATACCGACGTAAGCGTTTCAAAACACCCACGTCGGTGTGGTAACTGTAGAGCAAAGCCCTATAAGGTTTAAAAAACCTTATAGGGCTCGAGGTTGTAATAACTAACCCTCTACCAAATAACAATCCTATCCTTTTCCTCCAAGAACATCTTGTCTTCGGGGCTTACATCAAATGCTTCGTAGAAGGGGGTAGCATTCATTAGCGGGCCATTCACGCGCCACATAGGCGGGGAATGCGAATTGTTGTGCAACCAGAGGTGCAGGAATTCATCTTTCATTTTTACTTTCCATACCCGGGCTACGGAGAGAAAGAAGCGTTGGTCGGGGGTGAAGCCGCCAAGTTTGGTGGTGTCTTGCCCTTGTTCTGTCATTTTGAAGGCGTCGTAAGCAACGGCTACGCCTGCTATATCTGCTGTGTTTTCGCCTACGGTCATGGCGCCGTTCACGTGCAGGCTGTCCAACACCGTAAACGTGCTGTAGAGGTCAATCACCTGCTGGGTCTTCGCTTTGAATTTTTCATAATCGGATTCTGTCCACCAGTTTTTTACATTTCCTTCCTTGTCGTACTGAGCGCCTTGGTCGTCAAAGGTATGAGTGAATTCATGGCCAATTACCAGTCCGATCCCGCCATAGTTGAGCGCATCGTCGGCAGTGTAATCGAAGTAGGGAGGCTGCAAAATACCTGCGGGGAACACAATCTGGTTTGCCGAGGGATTGTTGTAGGCCGTTACCGTAGGTGGTGTGGTGAACCATTCCGACTTATCGACGGGCTTGCCCAGCTTCTCTATTTGTCGGCGATACCTGTCTGCCATAGCAGACATCCTATTCTCAAAGTAGGTATCTTTTCCTATCTCCACACTGCTGTAGTCTTTCCACGTATCTGGATAGCCAATTTTCTTGGTGATGGCAAATAGCTTTTCTTTCGCTTGAATTTTAGTGCTGTCGCTCATCCAGTCGAGCTTGTCTATGCGCTTCGCATAGGCTGTCTGGATATTATTGACCAACACCAGCATGCGTTTCTTCGCCTCTTCGGGGAAGTATTGCTTTACGTACAATTGCGCCAAGGCATCTCCTAGGTTTCGATCCACCGCACTGGTGATTATTTCTCCCCGGTTCTTTTGCACCGACTGGCCGGTAAGGATTTTGGAGTACTCAAATGAAGCATCCACAAAAGGCTTGCTCAAGTTATCGGCATAATTGGCGATGGAGCGAGCTTTCAAGTAGACTTTCCAATCGTCGATTGAAACGCTACTTAGTAGCTCATTGAGTTTGTCGTAATAGGCAGGCTGCCCAACATCTATTGAATCGGTTTGGGCTCCTAGGTTCGCCAATAAAGTTGACCAACCGATGTTAGGGTGGCTTTTGTCAAGGTCTGCTACCGCCATTTTGTTGTAATTCGCCTTCACATCTCGGCGTTCCACCCGTGTTCGGTGCGATTCGGCAATTTGTTGCTCTATACCGTAAACCAACTCGGCATTTGCCGGGGCTTCTTCAGCAGTGCTCCCCGTGAGCTGGAAGAGGGTAGCAAGGTAAGTTTTGTAAGCTTGCTGGATGGTAATGGTAGAGGAGTCAGGTTTGAAATAATAATCCCTGTCGGGCAGTCCAATACCTGTTTGGTAGGCGTGGGCAATATTCATGCTGCTGTTTTTGTCGTCTGGCCCTACTCGAAAAGAAATGATCGAATTGTTATAGACTTTAGCCGCTGCTGCCACATAGGCCATTAGGCTTGGCAGGTCAGAAATTGCCTCTATTTGGGTAAAAATCGGTTGGAGAGGCTCATGTCCACGTTGGTCGATGGCGGTGGTATCCATGCCCGAAGCATAAAAATCGCCTACCTGTTGCTCTATGCTGCCTTTAGGGTGCTCGCCTTGGGAAATACTGTCCAGTATCCCTTGCATACGCATCCGCTGCGGATAGTTCATAAACATGTACGCACCGACACCCGCTTGGTTAGCTGGTATCTGGGCAGAATCGTACCAAATTCCGTTGGCATACCGAAAGAAATTATCCCCGGGGCGCAACGTGGAGTCTATCCCCGTTATTTCGACAATGGGTTTTTCTGGTGGGGGAGTGTTGCATGCATGCAAAGCAAGCAGCGCAACCAAAAGAATCAAAAGATTTTTCATAGTAGCTTTTGTGGTTCAAAATAGGTTGTTGACTGCTTAAAGATAGGGAATTTGGGGTGGGATGGAAGTACTAGAGGGTGTTTTTGTTGGAACGTTTTGATTAACGCCGTTACTCAGAGTAACGGCGTTAATTTGAGTCCAACTTGTCCGAAGACATTACTAATGTCCGATTGGTTTTTCTATTGGAGATCCTTTTTCAGTATTTTGACAACTCTGTTGTTTATAATTTCTGATAAGTTCCAATTATATAGTTTAGAGTCAGTTGTGCTATAGAACGCAATAACAACAGCATCAAGGTCTTTGTGGTATTTGGCAAAACTCTGGTATCCGGGAACCCAACCGCCATGTTCATACTCGTAAATGGAGGAATATATTTCCTGTTCGCCCTGTTCAAATAATGATCCATCGTTCAAGGCTCTTAGGAATGTACCTACGTCTTCTGCCGTAGCCAACATGCCATGCTCGTCTGCTTTTAAATCAAGGGGATGCCCTACATGGTAGCCACTCATTACATCGTCCATGTTTACTTCACTTAGCGAACTGAAGGTATGGTTAAGGTGTAGTGGCATTAGTATTTCTTCCTTAATGAATTGAAAGTTTGGATAACCTAATGTGTTGTCCATTATCTTATTGAGCAGCAGATAGTTTGTATTGCAGTATTCATAGTCTTCATCTGGGGAGAAGTTTGCAGGCTTGTCCAGAATCAATGCAAGGCTTTCCTCGTAAGTCTCGGTTGGCGCTGCCCAAAAGTTGAAAGCATCTGTAAAATTGGGAATACCACTTCTGTGCTGTATCATCAACCTCAAGGTGATTTTCTCAGCATTTTCAATTCTTCCGACAAGCTCTGGTAAATAATCGGCAATAGTTTTGTCCAACGAAAGGTGTCCTTCACTTACCAATTTGGTGACAGCCACGGCATCATACAGCTTGCTGATGCTGGCAATCTTAAATAAGGCTTGAGGTTTGGCAGGGATCTTGGCTTCTCTATCGTGCCATCCGGCGGCAAAATACTGATGCGGTTTACCAGCTTGGTCTATATAGACAATCATTCCGTCAAATCCATGGTCAATGGCTTCCTCTAGCTGTTCTTGAACCGTGTCTGGTAGCGGCAGTATCCATGCCTTTACCAAAAGCCATGGCACAAAGTACAAGGAGGATATGGAACCTGCGATAAGGACTATTTTCAGAATTTGTTTTATTTTTTGCTTGGTCATACTATTTGAGGGAGGAGAATTCAGGACTTGCTCATAATAGTTGCCTATCAGAACAATTCCTGCCACACAGTAACAATTACATAGCGCCAATTCGCCAATTGTGCTTTCTAGTTGCGCTCTCGCAAATTAACCCAAAAATACAACTAGTCCAAGGCTACGGATGATTGAGAGTTTATTGATGAAATAGGAATGTGTTTTGCTAGTTGATCGAATGCTCAGGCTTATTACTTAATTCCAAACGCTATATAAGCCCCAATAACCAAAACTTACAATGAGTAGTAAGTATATCAAATTGTTGGAAATTAATAGGGCTTTTGTCCTACGTTTTGTGTTGGCTGATTTGAATCGCTTGAGGGTAAAAGAGGTGACAGGAGCGATGGTCAGCAGCAGTAAAAATGGTATGTAGGAGGAGGCGCTGATTAAACTTGAGCTGTAGTGCGTATAAGGAGCATCAAAGTAGTAGATGTAGCTATTGGTTGCCAATACAAATAAATAACTTGTCAATAACACATTCATTCCCGATAGTAGTGCTATAGTTTTAAATGAGATTGCTGAGCTTTTGTTTATAAAGAAGAATACACAAAGCAGAAAGGCAGAAAAGGTTAATATACCGCCCAGAACAACCAGTGAAACTCTTAGCTCTGGAGTGTTAAAAGGTGTTTTGTAAGTAGCCAGTCTTTCAAATTCCGAGTTTTTTGGAAATAGGTCTGGTATGTTTATAATGTGGTCTCCTTTTGCCAATTCTTCAGCAAGCCCGAATTGTACGCTGCTATCGTATTGATGGTAAAAATAGAGATTGACCGAGCGGTTTTTTGTATCCCAGATTGATGTTAACAGAGTCCCATCACCGTTTCTGTTTCTGCACACGTGCATGGTGTCAGCCAGTGAGGTACAAAAAGCCAGTGAGGTATCTGCATCGTGAGTTTTCAGGAATTCCTTGCCGTTTTTGTACCGAATTAATTTGTTGGCTTGTTCCTGTTCGGTTATGGAAGGGCAGAAGTTGGATAATACATAATTTGCATCATTACCAACTATCAACTCGTAGGGTTCTACCACAAGGTACTTGCCTGAGCTGTCAATATAAATGAAAACATCGTCGATAAAAATGGAATGGTCGTATTGATTGATAAACTCGGCAACTTCTTCTACTGTGGAACATGTGTGCAGTATCTCGGATAAGTAGGATACTTCATTGGTTATTTTCTTGCCCTGTGGAGCAATGCTTTTTTGAGGGTAGTACGCTACCAATCGAGAAAAAACCAACCCTGCTTCATTCATGCCAGATTGTGGGGCAAACCTGTTTGAAGAGACCTGTCTTGACCCGGTAAAGCCAGCACCATATTCATAGGGATTTTGTGCGTTTTCAAACCAAATTTTTGAAGTAGTCCGCCAAGCATCTTCGTTACAACCAACTACTGTTTTATCACCAACGGTTAGTTTGTACATACTACAAGCTGATAACTCTTTTTGTACTACAGTAACAAGACAGAAAATTAATAAAATAAGCACTTTTAAACTATTCATGGAGTAGGATTTAAGATTGAGGTTTCTAAACCCTATACAACATCTGTGCAAACTTTGTGTAGAGTGTTTTTATGTTTTGGGTTTTGTAGGGGGTAAGTATCTTTCATGTAAAAAAACTACCCCTCCAAAGGGACTATCAGCACCGGGATTTTTGATCTGTTGATGATTTCCGATGAGACACTTCCCACCAATGCTTTGTACAAGAAGCCATGCTCTCTATGTCCTGCCACAATTAGGTCTGCGTGTAGTTTTTGTGCTTCCTCAATCACCATTTTGATGGTCGCTCCTTGCACTAATAAGCTCTCTGCATCAATGCCGTGGTTATTGAGCAGAGCTGCGTATTCTTGCAGTTGCTGATGCTCCTTTTTAAGGTCGGAAGCTCGGGAGTCCCTTACGTGTTGTGGACCTACTCCGTAGCCAACAAAATCAGGGTCAGGTGCAGCTATATGCACTATCCATATTTTTGCATTGAACGCAGCTGCAAATTCATATGCCTTGTCGATGAGTAACTGATCTCCTTTTTCAAAGTCGATGGTGACTAGTATAGTTTTCATATTTTTATGTGTTATGTATGGTTGCTTATATATAAGCATACGGAAATGTGACAGGCTGGGGTGTTGGCATTCAAAAGATATTAGCCTATTTTTAGGGGCTTCAAAATGTATTGAAAACAGTGTGCCTTAGTTTTGGACGAGAATGGAATAGTCCATTATTTTTTACATTTTTATTAATACTATGGCTGGGTGTTCGTTTTGTTAGCATTGGAAAACTTTCTAAAATAGACTTCAATGGATATTTATTTGGATATTCTGGTAATTATAATCTGTATCATTGCTTTGGCAAAAGGATCTACATGGATGGTTGATTCTTCTATTCGGATTGCCAATACGTTTCGAGTTCCCGAGCTTGTTATCGGGCTGACGATTGTGGCATTTGGGACTTCAGCCCCTGAGTTTGGGGTGACTATTCTTGCCGCTATGAGGGGTATGAGTGATATTGCCATTGGAAATGTAGTAGGTTCAAATATTTTTAACCTTGGATTTATTTTGGGTGGTACGGCTCTTTTTGGAGCGCTAAATTCGTCCAAATCTCTTGTTTACCGAGATGGGATGTTCCTATTTTTCGGGTCGGCACTGCTTACAGTGTTTTTGTGGGATTTGTCCATGTCTAAGCTAGAAGGGATTATTTTGTTTGTGTTACTCTTTGTCTATCTAGGGTTCTTGTTTATCAAAAAAGAACCGATGGAGAAAATAGAGTTGAAGGAGAAAGCCCGCAAGCTCGACTATTTGCTGATGCCCCTTGGTTTGGGGTTGATATTGGGAGGATCTCACTTCTTGGTCGATTCGGCGGTGAATGTTGCACGGGCTTTTGGCATGTCGGAATGGGTGATAGGGGCAACTATCGTGGCCTTTGGTACATCGGCACCAGAGTTGGCTACTTCGATTACAGCATCATTCAAAGGACACCATGGCTTATCTATTGGTAACCTTATTGGGAGCGATATTTTCAATATTTTTGGAGTATTGGGTGTAGCCGGCATTCTTCAAAATATGGAGGTTGATCCCGAAGTCACTTCAAACCTTTACCTACTAATGGGCATGATCGTGCTCACCCTCTTCTTCCTACGAACCAATTGGAAGTTGGCCCGCTGGGAAGGTGCAGTGCTATTGCTGATCGGGGCAATCCGTTGGTATTTTAGCTTTACGGCGGGGTAGTGTGAGAGTTTCAGGTTGCGTGTTGTAGGTTTGTATTGAGGCGAAATAGGTGTAAAAGATTTATACAAACCCTCACGGGGTTATTTTTAAGCATGTTTCCTTGTTCTACAATAGTGGAACCCTTACAGGGGCTCTTTCCCCAAAAAAGCCTACAAGAGCCCACTCATTTAAAGCTAGCTATCACCGTTGGTAGGTTTTTCATCTTTCCATCTCGTTTCTCTCCATTCTTTTTGCTCTTCTTTGGAAAGGAACGTCCATGCTATTATTCGGCTGGCTTTGTTGCCTGTGCCCGTGGGGATGGTTCGTACTTCCGTAGTGCCTGTTTGTTCTAGCAATTCGTTTATCCCTTTGAGGTTGGACGATTTGGAAAGCAAGGTAGAGAACCATAAGCAGTTTTTGGAAAACTTTTGGCTTTCCTTCACCATGTTGCTTATGAACTTGTATTCCCCGCCTTCGGTAATAAGCTCGTTACTGATGCCGGCAAAGTTGAGAAGCGGTTCTTTTACCTTTTTTCCAGTAAGATTGCGAACTTTTCTCTGCGTTCCTTTCTGGGCCTCTGCTTTGGATGCATGGTAAGGAGGATTGCAGATCGATAGGTCAATCTTGGCCTGCCTATCGATTATCCCATAAAAAATATCTTTCGGATCTTTTTGCAATCGGCATTCGACCTTACCTTTTAGCTCAGGGTTGTTATCAACTATTTGCCGTGCTGATTCAATAGACTTGGGATCAATGTCTGAACCAATGAAGTTCCACCCGTATTCCACCACGCCTACAATGGGGTAGATGCAGTTTGCGCCTACGCCGACATCTAGGCAAGTGATTTTGTCGCCAGTAGGGATGTTGCCAAAGTTATTGGCTCGCAACACATCTGCCATGTGGTGGAGGTAATCCGCTCTGCCGGGGATAGGAGGGCAGAGATTCTGGTCTGGAAAATCCCAGTACTTTATGCCATAGTAATGGTGGAGCAGCGCCCTGTTCAGGAGCTTTACCGCAGCAGGATTGGAAAAATCTACCGAGTCGTCTCCATATTTATTGGGCTTTACATGCTCGCCCAGCTCAGGTGTGACGGCGATCAATGCGCTAAGATCGTATCGTTCTCGGTTTTTATTGCGGGTGTGTAGCCTGTCTTTTATTTGTTTTTTCTTCTCTGATGGCATGGTTCGCTTGGCTAGGTTGGTTTAAGGGCTGCAAGTTACGGCTTTCAGCTTACAAGTTTTGAGCTTGGCGGGGAAAAGGTGCTTGTGGAGGATGGGTAGAGGTACCAAATCCTGAAAACCTTTGCCGCTTTCTACTAGTTTTGTTTATCTAGCGTATAGTAATGTTATAATTTGGCTTTTTATGAATCTATTTGATGATTCAATTAATGGAAGGGTTTAAGATTGATAGTTAAGAGGTTAGACGAAATAGCACGGCAACTTGGGATCAATTCAAGCGGACGCTTGAAGTTATGTTTTAGGCATGAGCGAGATGCTCGCGCCAGTTTTTCTTCTTTTTTATGAGAAACTATTTTTGATCCTTAGTTACAATGTCAGTTCAGTTAGATGCTAGAAATCAGAGTTTAGAAAAAAATTAAAACTAAAAAAGGTGTTTTACTAACTTCTAGTCTCCAGCCTCTAACTTCTTTTAAGAGCATAAACTATCACCAATAAGCTAGTTTTCCGAGGTATCAAGTAAAATCTAAAGAAGCTATTTTATAGTACATATCATACTGATTATTCAATTATAAACCAATAAAAAGAACAAATGAGTACATCAAATTTAACTGCGTACATCACTGGAGGAAGTAAAGGAATTGGCTATGGCATTGCCGAAGCAATCTTGAAAGAAGGGGAAAAAGTGGCGATCACTTCCCGCACGCAAGCAGGGGCTGACAAAGCAGTGGAAGCGTTGAAAGCCAGCACGGGAAATGACCAAGTGATCGCATTGGAATGCGACGTAAGATCATTGGAAGCACAAGCGGCGGCTATCAAAGAGGTGACTTCCAAGTGGGGGAAGCTGGGTTTGGTAGTGGCGAATGCCGGAGTAGGGAAATTTGCTCCTATAGAAGACCTTACGCCCGAAGATTGGCAACAGACCATTGATATCAATTTGACAGGAGTGTTTAATACTATTAAGGCTTCTGTAGAAGCGTTGAAGGAATCAGAAGGGTATTTTATCACGATTTCAAGCTTGGCGGGAACGAATTTCTTTGCAAACGGATCTGCATATAATGCCAGCAAGTTTGGGCTAACAGGTTTTACCCAAGCGGTGATGCTGGACCTGAGGAAGTACGGCATCAGGGTGAGTACCATCATGCCCGGCTCTGTAGCCACCTATTTCAATGATCATACGCCTAGCCCAGAGGACGACTGGAAAATACAGATTGAAGACATTGGTGAGATGGTAGTAAATCTCGTGAAAACCAACACAAGAACCCTTCCGAGCAAGATAGAAGTAAGACCAACTACGCCACCTTCGGCAAGAAAATAATAGGCAAGCTTTTAGTTACCCCGGGCTACTGCTCGGGGTTTTCTCCCTTTGGTAAAAGCAGGAAGTGCTGGCTCTTTTACCTTGGCTGTAGGTTCAAAAAGAAATTGACGGCCTTGTCTTTTGCTTCTATAACATCTACCAACGTTTGTATAAAAGCATTCACTGCTTTCATGTTGAATATAACCTGGCCTTCAAGAAACGCTACAAGCCTTCTCTTGCTTTTTATTTTATATGTTTTGTGGAAAAGCGTGTAGAATTGTAAGGCATAATTATCCAGATTGTCTTTCTCTACTTTCAATACATTTGTAAGCAGTATTTCAGCCATTTGATTGAGACTGAGTTCATAGTCTTCGCACAAGTATTTATAAAGATTGTTCTTGTTGTTTCCCTTAAACTCTTTAATAATGGTCTGCCGATCAAGCTCTTCCTTGGCAATCGAGGCTTTGAACTTTGAGAAAAACTTGCTGTCTAACTCAGTTAGGATAGGATGTAGGTAGAGGATAATAGCTTTGGCATACAACTCTTGGTTTGCCTCTTTTTCTATAATATGTGCATTAATGAAATCATCTTGTGATGAAGGCTCCAACAAATTCCATAGCTTAGACTTGCTGAAGCTATAATAGGCAATATCATCATTGATTTCTATGTGCCTCATTATAAAATCAACTTTGGACTCCACCAAGCCAAGTGATTCATTTTGCTTTGTCGCAGAGGATAGTAATTTTTCTTGGTTGGCAAGTTGTTGGTCTAGTTTTTTGATCATTTGCAACAGAGCCAAGTTGATTCTGTTCTTTTCCTCCACATAACTCCCCAAGCCTAATATTTCAGAGTTTTTAATCTCAGCTAGGTTTGAAGAAAGTAAAACCAAATTATCGATAAATTCCGTGAGGTTATGCTCGCTGCAAAACTGGTACAATTCATCAATTGCTTTGCTCGTCTGAGCCTGCATTACAAAAAGCCTTATTGTTTCAACGATGTTATATTCTTTCATTCTCTTAGTGTTGGTTGTCCTATGAGTAGCCATTATAAAGATATTAAAATAGCTGGATTACACGAAAAAAGAAAGGGAAAGTTGTGTTCTAGAGGATTTTGTTGATTAGCTAATAACATTATACAAGTAGTATAGGGGTGCTTATCTAGGATTTGTTTTAGTTGTTTTAAAATCGTAATATATTCAAATATACACTATGAAATTTCGCTTGCTATAACTACTTTTCCCGATTATTTTTCAGTCGGGAAAAAGTGCTGTTTATTAATAGCCTTGGAAATAGCTGAAATGTATTTCAATAGCCAATAATTAATACATAAAAAAACAAGCGTTTATGTCGTTTAAATTATCAACCAAGCAAATTGACCAAGTCCTAAAAACTGCGGTAGGGCTTCAGAAACCAAGAAGAAAGGCGCCTCCAAATCCATTTGGAAAGCGCATAGGGCCGATCATAAAATCACCTGAAGGCAAGATCTTTCTAATTCGGTTGATGGATGTGGCCTTTAGGACTAAAAATTACTCAAGGGTATCGTCTTATGTATACCGGCTCTTTAAGAGTACAGATGCACACCAAAAACTATTTAGCACACAAGAAAAGGTGCTTGTAAGGCTGTTTAATATGATAGGGTATAAGTTGCCCTCTGTAAGCGTGCCTTTGATGCTGAAAGAAATTCAAGATGTAACAAGTCCTGTAGTGTATTTTTTGGGCGACAAGAAATATAAAGAGCACTACGGTAAGCGCAAAAAGCAAAAGATTCAGTTAAATATCAACCTCATTGGGGAAGCATTAATTGGTGAAAAAGAAGCGGAAAAAAGGATTGAGCAATACTGCAATTTGTTAGGGCAAAAGGAGGTTGATTATATTTCCATTAAAGCTTCTACTATTTATTCTCAAATTGAGTCCATTGCACATGATCAGGTGGTGGATGTGTTAGTAGAGAAGCTCTCTATCATCTACCGCAAAGTATTGCAAGTAGAAAAGGAAACTGGGGTTCAAAAGTTTGTCAACTTGGATATGGAAGAGTATCGTGACTTATCCATTACACTGGCAACGTTCAAAAAGGCATTGGAGAAGGAAGAATTTAAATCTTTGCGTGCAGGTATTGTTATCCAAGCGTATTTGCCCGATGCTTTTAATGAAGTTTGTAAACTTCAAGAGTGGGCTGTAAAGCGTGTGGAGAGTGGCGGTGCGCCAGTTAAAGTGCGTATTGTGAAAGGTGCTAATATTGAAATGGAATTGACAGAAGCATCAATGAGGGATTGGCCTGTAGCTACGTACGGTACTAAATTAGAAACAGATGCGAACTATAAAAGGGTATTGCTCCAGCTTTTAGATGCGGATAAGGTCAAAAGCATGAATGTTGGTGTGGCGTCCCATAATATTTTTGATTTAGCATTCGCCCTAAAGCTTGTAGAGGACCTAGATATTTCAGATTTTGTTGATTTTGAAATGCTAGAAGGCGTGGCGCAGGGTACTGTTATGGAAATTGTGCACAGAGGGATGAATGTAGTGCTTTATACGCCTATTGTGAAGCCTAGCGATTATAACAATGCAATTGCCTACTTGGTGCGCCGATTGGATGAAGGCACTCAAAAAGGTAACTTCTTGCGCGAAGGGTTCAACCTAGATGTTAATTCAGAAAAATGGGAAGAATTGCAGCAGAACTTCCTTTATTCCTTGGGTAAAATGGATGTGGTGAAAACTACCCCTAACCGTACCCAAGACCGTTCTACACAAGTTGTAGTTCCTCAAACAGAATTTAAAAATGTTCCCGATACGGACTGGGCGCTGGAAGCTAACCGGAAGTGGATAGCAAGTGTAAAGAAACGCTGGGAAAAACCTGTTGAGGTTGTTGGTGACTTAATTCCTGTTGTGATGGATGGGGCTTCAAAGGAAAGGTCCATTGTCAAACAAGAAAACTGGAAAGGTAAATTGCCTTGGCAGTACGAACTGGCAACGGAAGGTGATTATAAAGAATTTATTGCGGCCGATTCGGAATGGTACGGACTTTCTACTGCCCAAAAGGTCAAATTGTTGAGAAATGCGGCTGTTAAAATGGAAGAGCGTCGTGGTGATCTTATAGCAGTAGCCATTGAGGAGTTAGGAAAGACAGCGCCCGAAGTGGATGTAGAAGTCTCTGAAGCGATTGATTTTGCCAACTTTTATGCTCAGGCATTGCTAGATGTAGACGCTGAAGGCGTGAGCTATGAATGTTCCGGAGTAAACTTGGTTTTGTCTCCGTGGAATTTCCCAATTGCTATTCCTATAGGAGGGGTGCTCGCTTCGTTGGCAGCAGGCAAGAAGGTGATCTTGAAACCTTCACAAAATGCAGCGGCTTGTGCGTATCTTATCAGTCAATGTTTGTGGGATGCTGGTATACCTAAAAGCGCTTTTGCCTTTTTGCCAACCGAAGAATCCAACCTCGATGCGTTCTTGTCAGAGGGAAATACCTTCGATGCTGTTATTTTAACAGGAGGTACGGCTACGGCTCAGTTCTTATTGAAGCGCAACCCACATTTGAACCTGTATGCGGAAACTGGTGGTAAAAATGCAACTATTGTTACGGCATTGTCAGACCGCGACCAAGCGATTAAAAACGTGGTGCAATCTGCTTTTGGAAATACAGGGCAAAAATGTTCGGCGACTTCCTTGCTGATTTTGGAGGAAGAAGTGTTTAATGACAAGCATTTCAAAGAATTATTGAAAGATGCTGCGGAAAGTAGGGTTTATGGCGATCCTTGGGATTTCCATACAAGCATAGGCCCATTGGCAGTTCCTATCAACGACCGTATTAAACACGTGATTGAGAATACGGCTGACAAAGATTGGCTTCTTAAGCCAGAGCTAGAAGGGGACTATCTTTTGAAACCGGGCATAAAATGGGGGATTACCACAGCAGATTACGGTTATAAGAATGAGCTTTTTGGCCCTATTCTTTTTGTGATGAAGGCGAATGGGTTGCAAGATGCCATAGATAAAGTGAACGGTGTAGAATACGGTCTCACAAGTGGAATAGAATCCTTGGCACGAGAGGAGGTTCGCTACTGGAAAAACAATGTAATTGCTGGAAACTTGTACGCCAATAGAAGTACAACAGGAGCGATTGTGATGCGTCAGCCATTTGGAGGCATGAAAGCGTCTTGCTATGGTTTTGGGATGAAAGCAGGAGGTGTTAACTATGTGCGCCAGTTCCTGAACCTAAAGCCAGTAGAAATGGTGGATATGAGCCAGATAGAAAACAACTATTTACTCTATTTCTTGTCGCATTTCAATAAGGAAGTGGACTACGCTCATATTCGTGGGCAGCACAACACTTGCCGATACATAAAGCCCAATAAGGTGCTTGTTTTGGTAGGGAAAGACACTACCCAAGACCATTTGGACATGGTGCTTACAGCCTGTGACGTGCTCAAAATAGAGGCTCAGGTATATGCAATTTCAGAGCTAAGTTTAAAAACAGAAGTTCCTCTCTTTCAGGTTGGTTCATGGGATGAATTGGTTCCAGATATCAACTTTGAAACTAGGGTGCGGAGCCTGACCAATGAAATTGACGATGCCTTCAGAGTATCCTTGCATGAAAAGCATATCAATATTTATGATAGAACCCCTGTTCCCAGTGGTAGGTTTGAACTTTTGAATTACCTAAGCGAGCAAAGTATCTCCATCAATTACCACCGTTATGGTAACCAGATGGGAGAAAGGTCTAAGTAAATAGATTAGTTATTCAAAGGGCTTGTTTAGTCTTAAACAAGCTCTTTGTTTTTTATGCTTTTTTAAATCGTTGTTTCTTCGTTATTTAAACAGGCATTTACTTTTTCAATCCCTTTTTGGCTGTCTGAAAGAATTAGTAAAGTATCATTTGCCTCAATTACAGTAGAACCACTTGGGGTCAAATACTTATCATTTCTATTGATCATTGCAATTATAGCTTCTTTAGGAAACCCCAAATCCACAATTTTTTTACCCACTGCACTGCAGTCAGGGGAAACGTCAATTTCCTTCATTGCTGTTTTAGAGATGTTAGAAATAAACCTATCGGTTTCTGAGATTGGTTTGGCTTTTTCAGGCAATGCAACATTAAGCCAATTTGCCAGAACAGACAAAGTAGTTCCTTGGATGAGTATAGAGGTAACAGAAATGAAAAACACGACATTAAAAATCATATCAGCCTTTTCTATTCCTGCTATTAGCGGATAGGTTGCAAAAACAATGGGGACAGCTCCGCGCAAACCGACCCAAGATATATATAAACGCCTTCTCAATTTCATTTTGAAGAAAATCAGACTGAGAAAGACACTTATTGGGCGAGCTACTAAAATCAGGAATGCTGAAATGAGCATGCCAATGCCAAAATAAGGGAAAACTCGCGTTGGGAAAACAAGTAGGCCTAACGTAAGGAATAATACAATTTGCATTAGCCAAGCCAGCCCATCATACATTTTTAGAATTGTCTTCTTATGAATAAGATTTTGGTTGCCCAAATAAACCGCACAGATATAAATAGCTAAAAAACCATTGCCCCCTGCAAAGTCAGTGACCGAAAATGTAACAAACATTAAAGCGATTACCAAAACAGGGTAAAGACCTTCAAAGTCGAGCTTGATTGTATTTATAATGAGCTTGCTAAGCTTGCCCAATGCAAAGCCTGCAACTGCCCCAATAATCATCTGTTGTAAAAACAATGGGATAATGGAAAGAACACTCATATCTTGGTTGATAACCAGAGACAAAAATGCGATAGTTAGCACATACGCCATGGGGTCATTACTGCCGCTTTCCAATTCTAAAGTGGGACGTAGGTTTGATTTTAATGCAAGGCTTTTCGAGCGTAATATTGAAAATACTGCAGCTGCGTCTGTAGATGAGACAATAGAACCCAAAAGCAAACTCTCGTAAATAGTAAAGTCGGTAACTAGCCAGACAAAAGTTCCAAGAGTAAGGGCTGTAAGTAATACGCCTAACGTTGACAATACAAGCCCTTCCTTTAGAATTGGCTTTACCGAAGACCAATTAGTATCAAGCCCACCCGAAAATAGTATGAAGTTAAGAGAGACAATTCCTATAAATTGGGCAATTTGGGAGTTGTCAAAATTAATACCTCCAATTCCATCTGTGCCAGCTAACATTCCTATTCCTAAAAATAGCAGTAGCGTAGGTACGCCAAATTTATAGGAAGTCTTGCCTACTATAATACTTATAAATAGTAGTAAAGAACCAATTAATAGGATGTTTTCAATTGATAAATTCATTGTTGTTTTTTCTTAATTCAGTCTTGCGAAAGTACGATTTTTTAGGAGCAGTTATCTTCGTCAATGTTGTATTATTTTATATCTAAAACAAGTCGTAACAATTTATAGACATATTTTTCCAAACAGTCTTTTATAAGTAAAAGGTTTAAACATTTATTTTACTTGTTGCACAAAGTACATTGTTTTTTTATGAGCATAGTAGTTATATCTAACTAGCAGCACCTACTCTAATTTAAGATTTTTGATGTCTCCATTTGGGGTTATGAGGATATATTTTTTGTCAACTTTCTCTGTTGTTTCTTTTTCCCTATTTATAACCAACTTTATATGATATAAAACTTGAATAACAGGTTCAAGAATAGTTGGGTTGACAATGAAGTCAAACTCTTTGTCAATTATAGGTTGATAATACAATGTAGTAGCCTTCTTTGCTTGGTTAGTGTTAACTGATTTTTTGAAGTCGAGCGAATAGCTGTTACTTGCATTATATGTTTTGTACATTTCAAGAGGATATAAGACCCTATATTCATCTGAAAGGTGTTTTTCAATTGTATCTAATTTTACATTCAAAATAGTTTCATAGTTTTCCAATTTTGTATTTAAAACAGACTTAGCCCTTGCCATAAGTTCTTTTTTAATATGCTCAAGGTTATATGAGAAATAGTCAACCTTAACTAAATCGTAGATTTCTGCATCGGCAAAAACGGAGATTATTTTATTTAAAATATCAGTGTTAGTATATTTTAGGTGTATATTCTTCTTAAGCTCAAAACCAACAGGGACTTCATTGTAAGTGTTTTTACTGAAGATTTTTTTATCTACTTCGTATTCATATATCGGTACAAAGGAAAGCATATCTACATAGCTTTCAACTTCTTCTGCTTTGAAAGGCTCAAGAGCTTTATTTATTCTACTATCAATAAGCCTATTTACCTCTTCAGTGGTCTTGCCTATTTGAGTAACATTAACGATTGCAACATAAGAATCTGCTTTCACATTGGCAAGTCCTTTCACGCTTATAAGGAGGTTGGCATCAGAAGGAGAGCTTACGTTAATGTTGCTGTTAGGAATACGTACCTGGTTTTGATAGTTTATATTCCCAGAGGCTTGTCCAAATAAGGAATGGGTAAAAAAGAAAGAGAGAACAAGAATGAGATTTTGTTTCATGTTCTTTATTATAGGCTCTTTTTTGTGTAAAGGCATGGGCATTTGATATTTGTGTGTGAATGGTGAATATAGTTCATGAAATTGAGTGTTCCAAAGGAAAAGACTTGGCATCTACAGCTCAATGTCGTAGTGGTTCTGCTCTGCAGAACTATATCATAGCATTTTAAAACTCTCCATTACCTTACATGTTCCTAACCGCTTAAAAAGTTGGACTGGTTTAGTAGCCTAAAACCAGAACGATAATGATAGACGATCTACTGAAGAATGCCCGCAGGACAGCAAGTGGCAGAAGGGTCCTAAGCTCGGCACAAAAAGCCACCATTGTTGAGGATTGGGAAGGTTCCGGGCTATCTTGCCCCGAGTACTGCCGCAGGTACGGGTTAATCGCCAGCCAACTTTACAAATGGCGTTCAGACGCAAAATCAGAGGCCGTCATGGGAATCAAAAATGATGGGGAACTACATTCCAAGTCCGAGCTGGAGATGCTCAGAAGACAGAACGAAGAACTCAAGAAAGCTTTGGGAGAGGCTACGCTGGATATCAAGATCCTTAAAAAAAAGTTGGAATGGGACGCACAGAGAAACAAGAAGTCGAATCGCTATCCCAACAGTTCCAAGTAAGCATGAACAGGACTATCAAGGCACTGGGAGTTGCCAAGTCGACAATATATTACAAGCCTAAATCTTGCGTACTCCCCGCAAGAAGCCCACGCCTGAAGCAGGGGAGGCGATATTGGCTATCACTGGCAGGAAATCGACTTATGGGGTGCCCAGGGTGAGGGCTATACTGAAAAGGGACTATGGGATAGAGCTTTCCAGGTATATGGTGCATAAGTTCATGAAACAGGAGAACCTATTGGTGAAAAGGGGACGCAAGCGAGGGGCGGGCCGCCCGCATACAGGCAAGATAGCAGTAGGCCAGCCCAATACCAGATGGGCAAGTGATATTACTTCCATCAAGTGCTGGAATGGGCAGAAAGTACGCTTTGCGTACGTTTTGGACTGCTGCGACAGGTCCATCATTGCATGGACGGCAGGCATCCATATCCAGGCCTGCGACATCGAGCTGATGCTCCAGGAAGCAATATTTAACCGCTTTGGAGAGGCTCTCCCCGAAAAGGGAAAGCTCCAATTCTTGCATGACAACGGGCCTGAGTATATAGAGAATAACCTAAGAAAGCAGATCGCGTTATGGCATATTGCCGATTGCAGCACACCCGTTTACTCTCCGCAGTCAAATGGCATGTGCGAGGCTTTTAATGGCACTTTCAAAAGAGATTACGTATATGAGAGCTGTCTGGACAATCCTGAAATGATATATAGCCAGATACGGGGATGGATAGATGAATACAACCAATATGCGCCACATTCGGCATTGGATATGAAAACACCGAATGAATTTTATAACTTTAAAACCGCTGCATGACCAGTTCAGTTTTTAAGCGGAAAGAGCATACAATGTAAGCTTTAATTCAATTTGGACATACTTCTTGTGTTTTTGTAAGTTACTTATAGCCATAGAATTGCTGTGGTACTGAAGGTATATGCTTATTGAATCCTAATTTGTTAGCAAATAGTACTGGTGATAAGGTATGGTCGCATTGGTGAAACTAAATCTTTGCGATGTTTTAGCCTAGGTACAATTTGGGATATTCTCCCCAAAACATACTTTTAATAGTCCATTTTTATCAAAAACTTGCATGGTGGAAGGCAAAAGCAGGAAAATTGGAGGTGGAATAAGGAGATTATTTGGCAATATATGCTTTTGACTTCTTGAAAACAGATGAAAAATAGATGATTTATGCTATTAAATTGCCGACCATAGCTCTAAAACCAACGCCGTTAGGTCTTTCGGTATTACTTCGAGCTCTTTTTGTGCCGCTTAGAGGTCTTTGAATATTGACCAAAGCTATTAATGTGTGACTTGCTGGTATTTCAGTGAGGTTCGTAGGTTTTATTTGGTAGCTGAGCGGTATTTAGTCTGCAAAAATAGCCTAGAGAAGAAGGTATGTAGATGGATTGTAATAAATAGTCTTTCTAGACATTGGTCAGGTCAGTCACTTTTAAACCGACCTTACTTTTTACCTCAGCTTTTACCTAAAACATCTTTCTCTTGTGCATCTTTATACGTGTTAGTTTATGTTTGCAGCTATACTTACTCTTTGCCAAATGCTATAGGTTTATGAAAAAAATAGTACTCTGCTTAGTATGCTTGATAGTTGGCCTTCCACTTTTTTCCCAAGAGAAAGAACGTCCCAAAATAGGCTTGGTACTAAGTGGCGGTGGTGCGAAAGGGATTGCCCACATAGGGGTGTTGAAAGCCATGGAAGAAGCTGGGCTGTATCCTGATTATATCACGGGCACAAGTATGGGGAGCATTGTTGGCGGCTTGTATTCCATCGGCTATTCGACAGATGAGCTTGAGAGGATAGTGAAGGAGGTGGATTGGTCGATGTTGCTGACCAATAAGACGCCTATGAACAAGGTTACCTTTGAGGAAAAGTTCTATTACGGAAGGTACTTGTTGGATTTTTATGTCGAAAAAAAGAAGATACAGTTTCCTAAAGGAGTGATAGAGGGACAAGCCTTAATGGAATTGTTTTCAACCCTTACAAGGCCCGTCCATACAATTCATGACTTCAATGATTTTCCCATCCCTTTTGCATGTGTGGGAACAAACATCGTAACGGGTGAGCCTGTGGTTTTGAACAAAGGGTCATTGGCTATGTCCATGAGGGCAAGCATGGCGATCCCTTCTATTTTTACTCCTATCAAAATTGACGATCAGCTACTGGTAGATGGGGGCTTGGTGCGGAACATGCCAGTACAAGAGGTATTGGATATGGGAGCAGATATTGTTATTGGGGTGTTTGTAAGTTCAGATTTGAGCCCAGAAAAAGATCTTACATCTCCCTTGGCCATCCTTTCCCAATCGGCGTTTATCACTAGTGCCTTCGACTCTAGGGAACAGCTTAAAAATTGCGATATCTTAATTACTCCAGACCTAGAAGGCTTTTCAACAGGAAGCTTTTCAGATGGTTTAGGTATTTTGGAAAGAGGGAATGAGGCAGGGCAAGAGTACTTAGAGGTATTCAAAAACTTGGCGGACTCCATTGCGCAATTTGGGAAGTTGAATAAAGTGGATAAGCCCGAAATATTTAACGAGTACAATTTCAGTAGGGTAGAGGTGAATGGAAATGAAATCATCCAAGATGAATTCATAATTGGGAAGATGAAAATTGAGCCAGGTTTACCGGTCAATATCAAGCACATAGAAAGTAGGGTGGAGGTGATTTATGGAACGCAATATTTTGAGAAGATCTGGTATGAGATAGATACGAGTGGGGAAGAGCAGGTATTGAAATTATATGTAGTGGAGCGTCCTAAAGCTCAGTTACGCTTTTCTTACCATTACGATTCGGAGAATAAGGGAGGGGTAGTTGGGAATGTTACTATGAGAAATTGGCTGCTGAACCGTAGCCGTTTTATTTTCGAAGCAGACCTTTCTACCAATCCTCGTGTTTGGATAGATTATTTTAAATATTTGGGGAAAGATCAAAACACAGCAATAGGTGCGGCAGGGACTTTTACAAGAAATGAATTGTCTTTGTACGATAGTGTAGGGAATGTAACCTCCGTTTTTTCGTCGGGTTATAGCAGTAGCGGTATTAAACTTCAAAGCACCCGTGTGCAAAGCAGTACATTTGGAGTGGAGGTGTTGTGGTCGAACATGGTATTGAAACCTAAAGTGGCAGATGGGTTGGTAGGCAATTTCTCAAAGCTTCAATACAACAAAACGGCTTTTGAAGTATTTTATAAGTTTGATAATTACAATGACCGGTACTTTCCTACCCGCGGGGTTAAAGCAAACTTTTGGGCTTCTACCACTACCAAGACCAATGGTGAAGTAACTTTAGGAGATTCGCTTTTGCAAGGGCCAGAACTTGGAGACCTCCTCCAAACTTCGGGCATACATTCTGCCAACTTTGCCTTTAGTCCCATTATTCCTTTGCTTAGTAACCTTTCGCTTATTACCAAGCTGAGGTTAAGGCTTTCAAGCATAGGGAATAATACACTCAATTTGGATGAATATGATTTTGTGGGAGGGTTTTCACCTGGCCAGATCAATGCCAACGAGTTTTATGGAGGAGGGTTAAGAGAGTTTGGGCTGGCTAATTATTTTTATGGGAAATTAGGTTTGCAGTATGAAGTGAAAAAAAGTGTGTTTGTACAAGGGGTTTTCAATTATCTCGATACAGAATATCCCGTCACTTGGGTGTACCCCGATGCGGACATAGACAAGGCTGGAGATAGCTACAGGAGGTATGGGTACGGTGGAGTAGTTGGACTTAGGTCTCCTGTTGGTCCTATAGCTTTTGCCTTTGCCAAAGACCATCACAGGAAGGGCTGGAAGACATCGTTGATAGTCGGCTTCCATTTTTAACAGCTAAATAAAACCTAAATGTTATCACCTAAGGCGAAATGGAATCTTTCGCGTATTCTTCCTTTTGGGGTTATCTGGCTGGCTTCAGCCCTTATCTTTCTGGTAGTAGAAAAAGGTGCTGTTGGAATGGTTGGTGCAAACCCTGAATGGCAGATAGAGATGACGCTCAGCGTATTTGTTTTTTCTAGTTTAGCCGCCTTTTCCGTTGGGCTGATCTTCGGATCTATCGAGATTTTTTACCTGAACAGGGTTTTTTCTTCCAAAAGCTTTCTCAAAAAGATCTTGTACAAACTACTGATATATGTAGTGGTGATGTACGTAGTTGTGTTTATTACCTATCCAATTGCAGCAAGCCTCGATTTAGGAACGTCTCTGTTTGACAAACAAGTGCTCGAAAAGTTTTACAGTTACTTGACTAGTATCAACCACCTTAGCACCGATGTCCAGCTGGCGGTTACGCAGGGCTTGTGCCTTTTGTACACGGAAATAAGTGAAAATATAGGGAACAGGGTCTTTTTCAATTTGTTCAGGGGGAAATATCATCAACCAAAGGAAGAAGAGCGGGTTTTTATGTTTTTGGATATGAAATCTTCTACCACTATTGCTGAGCGACTGGGGCACATTACTTATTTCGAATTGCTCAAAACCTATTATGCCGATATTTCTGATGCAGTAATCAATAATGGAGGAGAAGTATATCAATATGTTGGAGATGAGATGGTTGTATCGTGGAGAGTAAAGAGGCAAGTGAACTATAATCACTGTATTAACTGCTTTTTTGCCATGAAAGAAGCGCTGGCAGGGCAGAAGGTGAAGTACGAGGAAAGGTTTGGGGTTCTACCTTCATTCAAAGCAGGATTGCATTTAGGAAAAGTGACCACCGGTGAAATTGGCGTAGTGAAAAGAGAGATTATTTTTACGGGTGATGTATTAAATACTACTGCCCGAATCCAAAGCTTATGCAATGAATTTGAAGTGGACTTACTTGTTTCGGGTGAGCTTGTTAGTCGCTTGGACCTTAAAGACATTAGGGTGAATGAATTGGGAGAAAAAGTACTAAAAGGAAAAAAAGAGCCGGTTGTACTTTATAGTTTAGGGTAAAATAGTCCGCAATTCCCCATAAAAAAATCCTTAATTAGCTTTCAATAGGAAATTGTACTATAATTTAGCCTATGAGCTTTAAGATTTTGTCTATTTATGCCAATTGATAGAAAAATCATAAATTTGGACAATTACCCAGTTTGATTAATAAATAAAATATGGAAATGGCTACTAAAACCCGAAGTAGCGCCCTCTCAAATAAAAAAGGCGCTGTCTTATTATTTTTTTCATTCTTAACGCTAGGCATGCTCCCCTCCGCCTTAGCGCAAACATCAGAAAAACCCAATATCATTTTTATCTTGACCGACGATCAACGCTTCGATGCGCTTGGCTATGCGGGCAATGAGCTTATCCAAACGCCTGAGATGGATAAGTTGGCAAAGGAGGGGACGTACTTCAAAAATGCGATGGTGACCACGCCTATTTGTGCGACCAGTAGGGCGAGTATTTTCAGCGGCTTGCAAGAGCGCACACACAAATACACTTTCCAAACGGGAGGAATCCTCAGCGAGTTTATGGAAACTTCTTACCCCAAAGTGATGCGAGATGCTGGTTATTATACCGGTTTTTATGGCAAATTTGGGGTGAGGTTCACCGGCAAAGACAAACTGTTTGATGTCTACGAAGACTATGACAGAAACTACAGGTTCAAAGATTATAGGGGATACTATTATAAGACACTGGATGGGGATACCATCCACCTGACAAGGTACACCGGTGAGCAAGCATTGGACTTCATTGATGCGGCCCCGTCTGACAAACCTTTTTGCCTATCCCTTAGCTTCAGTGCTCCCCATGCCCACGATGGTGCCGAAAAGCAGTATTTCTGGCAAGAAGAACCCGGCAAGTTGTACCAAGACATGGAAATGCCTGGCCCTAAACTCGCAGATGACAAATACTTTGAGGCATTGCCCCAACCCGTCCGTGACGGCTTTAACCGACTGCGTTGGACTTGGCGCTACGATACGCCCGAAAAATACCAGCACAGCGTAAAGGGCTATTACCGAATGATAAAAGGGGTTGACCTCGAAATTGCCAAAATCAGAAAGAAATTGGCGGAGAAAGGGATGGACGAAAACACGGTCATCATCCTTATGGGTGACAACGGCTACTTCTTGGGCGAACGCCAATTGGCTGGAAAATGGTTGATGTATGACAACTCTATCCGAGTACCGCTTATCGTATTTGACCCTAGGCAAAAAGATCAAAAAGACAGCGACGAAATGGCGCTGAACATCGATGTTCCCGCAACCATCCTCGGCTTTGCAGGGGTAGAGCAGCCTGCTTCTTGGCATGGAAAAAGTCTTGTGCCTATAGCTACTGGCCAAGAAATTTCTTTGGATAGGGACACGGTGCTCATCGAACACCTTTGGGAGTTTGAACACATACCCCCAAGCGAGGGCATCCGTACAAAAAAGTGGAAGTACATGCGCTACGTGAATGATAAATCGTACGAAGAGTTGTACGATTTGGAAAAAGATCCGCAAGAGATAAAGAACCTTGTAGGCAGTAAAAAACATACAAAAGTACTTGCTGCCCTTCAGCGCAAAACGGGTGAAATGGCGAAGGAGTTGGCTGACCCGTATTCGGGTATTCCCGATGGACTAACGGTTGAGCTAATTCGTGATCCAAGTAAAACGACTATTAACGATAGTAAGCCAGAGTTTGGCTGGAAAGTACCGCAAGTTGCCGTAACGCAGCGTGGCTATCAGTTGTTGGTTGCTTCTTCCAAAGAGCTTGCTAGTAAAAACATAGGGGATGTGTGGGACAGTGGAAACACTAGGAGTGGGAAATCTGCCGATATCGAATTGGGCGGAGAGCCTTTGAAACCTTCTACAACCTATTTTTGGAAAGTTCGTGTCTTTGACCAAAACAATAGACTTTCTGAGTATTCAGAAGCGCAAGAGTTTACCACAGGTACATTTGAAGGAAATATTTCTTCCCACAATTACTTTGAGAAGGAATTGATCTCGCCCGTGGCTTTGGAAAAGCGCAGTGATGGCAGCTATTTTGTAGATTTTGGTAAAGATGCCTTTGCCACCATGAAACTGAATTATTCGGCTGCTGAACCTGAAACCCTTATCATAAGGCTAGGAGAAAAGCTAGAAGGAAAGCAAATTGACCGGAAGCCTCCAGGCATGGTGCGTTACCAAGAGCTTAAGCTAGAAGTGAAACCTGGGCAAACCGAATATGAACTGGAGCTTGTGCCCGACGAACGGAATACCAAATCCATCGCCGTTACTATGCCCGATTCTTTCCCCGTCATCATGCCTTTCCGCTATTGCGAAATAGAAGGAGCTAGCAAGTCTATTGCTGAAAAAGACCTCAAGCAAATTGCTTTCTTTGGTTATTTCAATGACAAAGCAAGCAGCTTTGAAAGCTCGGACAAAATCCTCAATCAAGTGTGGGATTTGTGCAAGTATTCCATAAAAGCAACCACTTTTGCTGGCTATTATGTAGATGGCGACCGTGAGCGAATTCCATACGAAGCGGATGCTTATCTCAACCAGTTGAGCCACTATGCGGTGGACAATGAATATGCTATGGCGAGGAATACCATCGAGTATTTTATGGAATACCCTACTTGGCCTACCGAGTGGCAACTGCACGTAGCTCTGCTTTTTTACCAAGACTATATGTACACGGGTAACACCGAGTTGATAGAGGAATATTATGAACCTCTAAAGCATAAAACACTGATTGCCTTAGAAAATGAAGATGGTTTTGTGAGCACGTATTCGCCTAAGCTTAACGGAGAGCTGATGGCAAGCTTAGGCTTTGCCGACACTACTCAACGCCTGAGGGACATTGTAGATTGGCCACCAGCCCAGAAGGACACAGGGTGGAAATTGGCTACTGCCGAAGGAGAGCGCGACGGTTTTGTTTTCGAACCAATCAATACGGTGATCAATAGTTTTTACTACAAAAACATGATGATCATGGCGGAGTTTGCCCAATTGCTTGGCAAGCCCGAAGAAGCCTTGGATTTTGAGCTGAGGGCGACAAAAGTAAAGAAAGCGATCAACGAACAGCTTT
This sequence comes from Flammeovirgaceae bacterium SG7u.111, assembly GCA_034044135.1. NCBI lineage: Bacteria > Pseudomonadati > Bacteroidota > Cytophagia > Cytophagales > Flammeovirgaceae > Flammeovirgaceae bacterium SG7u.111. Next base: position 2,889,039 of record CP139021.1, read on the forward strand.
TCAACGAAGAAGGTGGGTATTATACTGATGGCACAGAAACCGATCATGGCTCGGTGCATGCCAACATGATGCCGTTGGCTTTTGGCATTGTACCCGCATCGAGAAAAGAAAGTGTGGCTGCATACATCAAAACTAGGGGGATGGCTTGTAGTGTGTATGGCGCTCAGTTCCTGATGGAAGCCCTTTACGAGGCTGGCGAAGCTGACTACGCCCTAGAGTTGATGACGGCTACACATGACCGCAGCTGGTACAACATGATTAAAATTGGTTCGACCATCACGTTGGAGGCTTGGGATATGAAATACAAACCAAATGCAGACTGGAACCACGCTTGGGGGGCTGCACCTGCCAACATAGTTCCAAGAGGTTTGTGGGGGATAAACCCTGAAAAGGCGGGTTTTGAGGTGGTTTCTATCAAACCTCAGTTAGCAAAGTTGAAGCACAGCAGTATCACTTTCCCAACCCAGCGTGGGGAGATAAAAGCTAGTTACAAAAAAGTGAGCAATAGGCTCATGCAATACACCATTGAAATCCCGGCAAATATGATTGGCGAATTCAAACCTGAAATCTCTACCAATGCGATGGTAACGCTCAACGGTAAATCGGTGAACACTGCCTTTGGAAGTATCCGCCTCGAACCGGGAGTGAACAATATAGAATTGAAAATCAGTAGTTTTTAAGCGCTGTTTTAGGGCTTTCCCCCTGCCGATAAGGAAAAGGATTGGGTGGTGTTGGTGAAAAAGAAATAATATGATGAGTTGTGTCGTGGTCGTTTGTTTACGCCCACGGCGTTTTGAGGTAAGATGAGGTAACTGGTAGGTAGGGGACAAAGCGACGGGGGCTTGGGAAAAGACCCCGTCGGCGACCTTATCGGTCACGTTTTTGGCGAAATCCCTGTCGTGGTCGTTCGTTTACGTCCACGACGCTCTTTTTTTAATAAAAAACCTTATTCCCTTTGACATACAGGGCGAAGGGTTTTTACTTAACACGGTATTTTAGGCAACTTCAAATACATCAAATAAATATACCCAGTTAAAACGTATCAGCTTTATGAAAACATTAGCATTTAAAATGAAGCTCCACGAGGGCAAAAAAGAAGAATACACCAAGCGGCACAACGAGATTTGGCCTGAGCTGGTCAAGCTCCTCAAAGATGCTGGGGTGGAAGAATACCATATCTTTTTGGACGAGGAAACTCATACTCTTTTTGCCTTCCAAAAAAACTCAGGCGACAGCGGTTCGCAAGACTTGGGCAACACCGAAATAGTGCAGAAATGGTGGGCATATATGCAAGATATTATGGAAACCCATCCCGATAACTCGCCTGTTTCAGTTGAGCTAGAAAAGGTATTTACGCTGTAATCCGACTAATGAACTAAGCTATTTTGGATGAATACGGATTGGAAATCTTGCGATAGTTCAGGGTTTCAAACCCCGAAGAGCGGCGAGCTGGTTTTTAAACGTTTTACAAATTCATAATCTCTATACTATTATTTTGCGAAAGCCCATCTTTCTCCTCTATATTTAGGGATAAGCAGCCGTTATAGAGCAGTTGCTATTGGGTTTTTAGATGTTGAAAAAGATTGGAGTTAAAAGGACTTATTATAGAATCAGCAAAAGAGTACATCAAACTATGTGATAAGCTGATGGGATATGAAAAGATGGGCTATGAGGAAAAAGCAAATTGGGTTAGTAGTACTCATGGATTTCATGTGCGATATGAAAATAGGTACAGTCAGCAGGTTGTTGAAGCACCATATGAAAGAATTAAAACAAAGGATAATGTAGATGCTTATTTTTGGCGATTATTTATTAACACTACACCAAAGTATCATTTGATTAAAAAACTTTTGGATCAAAATGAAATCACAGAACGTGAACTACTGAATAGAGAACTAGATGATAATATTTTTCAAGGTAGGAATTATCAATTTCCAGAATTAAAAGTAGGCGATTTTATACAATTACGGAAATCTACTTTTCAGGATAAATTTGAATCAGATAAGTATTGGCATTTAAAATATTATTATGAGGACAGATTTGCTCATATATATTGGCCACTTGAAAATAACTTTAATAATCGTGGAGAGAATATTCCTACTATTTTCGGAGGGATAAAAACCCAAATTAAAGAGGTGTGTAATAAAGAATTTGGTATCTCAACTATTTATACTGATCTATTTATAATTGATATGCCTTTTGCATATGAAAAGAACCAATTCAAATTGATAGATTATATCCCTGATTATAAGATAAATAAAGAGGTTAATGCTCTAATAGAGGACTTGTCATTTTACGAAAAAAGCTGTAACGCATGCATATTTACACCAGCAGAAAGGGAGAATAACAAGATTAAAAGTACTCAACAATGCTTTGAGTTGATGATGAGGAATAAGTTTTATCTGTAACATAATATATCTGCTGTTCGACTTTTGTAAAGTCGAACCTACTTATCAAAGGATTTGTAATCCGACTAATGGACTAAGCCATTTTGGATGAATACGGATTGGAAATCTTGCGAGAGCAGGAATTACTCAATAGGAGGTGGATTAAATGTAAGTAAATCGCGAGAGTGGGATATAAAGCAAGCACAAGCACAAATAAAATGGGGTATGCTTGGTTTAGAGGGTAGTTGATATTTGCAGGTTATAGATTAGCCTTGCCTAGAACTTTCTAAAACTCTCACACTTAACATTAGTTACATTATGAAAACCATTTTCTTGTTGCTTATCACTTGTTTGTTACTAGGGGCTTGTGCTGAGAAAAGTTCTACATCGGAAGATACAGCATTGGATGCGTTGGTCACAGATGTAGTAGAAACAGCTCCTGTTGTTGCTTCAGCCGATATGGTAAAACCCCAACCCCAACCCGAAGAGACAAACGATTACCTGACGGTAGAGGCTCAATTTATGTACTTTAGCTTAGGCGATGCCTCTCACTATGTTTTTGAGGATGCTACAGGTAAAGGATGGAGCTTTGGGGGATGCAATGCTGGAGTTAGCTTTGAGGAGGGATTAAGCGAAGCAGAAGCCAATATGGATAACCAAGGTTGGGGGTCTAACAAAGAACTTCAAGGCAAGTGGTTCAAGCTTAGCTATACGGAAGAGGAGCGACAGCTTTATATAGATGGACCTATGGGGGTGGTTGAAATAATCCAAAAGGCAGAACCCATTGAGAAGCCTAGTAAGGTATATAAAAGCAAAACCGGATTTCCTTTGGAGGCAATAACCATGGAGGCGCCAGTAGAAGGGTTTGTTCATATGGGTAACAAAAACCCAGAAGGAACAGTAGAGCTTGAGTCCGAAGAAATGGAGCCTAGCAGCTATCGGGTTACTGTAAAATCTACTGGTGTTGATCGTACTATTTTTGGAACTGTTTTGTCCCCAGTTGGCATGTACTGGCCAGAATATAGTGAGTATGTTGTGCTTGATAATGCCGATACTTATGCTGGGAGTGGGACATATAGCATTGTAGTGCTAAATACGGAGTCGGGAGCCTATACCGTCATAGATAAAGAGCAATTGCTAGAAGGAGTTGATGTTGGGGATAGGGAAATGTTGAATATTAAAAACATTGTTTGGGTAAATAATTATTCATTCTCCATTGATGCCAATGTGAGTTACCTAGGGTATTCTGGCCATCCAGGGATTGATCAAAATAGAAAAACAAAACTGGGCGAAAAGTTTGCCGACACAGTTGATGTAGTTACTCTTCCTATAAAGAAGTATAGGATTGTCGGAGATTTGAATACGTTACAAAACAAAAGTGCAAAGACTTTAAATAAGGAAGTAGACCATTATATCTGCTACAACAGCGAAGGAGCTTCCCCTTTGACTTTATGGATAAGCTTTAATCAGAAAAATGAAGCAATAGAAGTGAAATATAAAGGGCAAAAAGAGGGTATGGAGTTAGTTTTTGCGAGAGAAGAGATTGTGGAAGGGCAAGCGACCATCGTTAAGTATTACCATGAAATGTACCGGGGCAATGTGAATGGGACCTACAAGCTTACCCACTCGGGGATCTGGGATTATGCCGAATACACAAGTGGGAAAAACAGGAAAGTAACCAAATTCACCATAGACCATGATGCCAACCCTTATGGGAAAGAACCTTGTTTCTGATGTGTAAGGTAGTTGAGTGAAGCAGGTGAAGGTGAGATAAACAACCATTAGTTCTTGTAGTTGACCACAGCAATTTTCTTCCTATCATTGCACGGTGAATTTTTGCTCAAAAAGATGAAGAACTATGCTTTCCAGCTTAAAGAAAATAGAATCAAATAGATTTGCCCCACTTGCTATTTCACTTGTGTCAGGGCTATTGCTAGGCATTTTGCAGCAGACGCCCTTTGTGTTTGTAGGGCTAATAGGGTTTCTTTGGCTGGAAGAGCTATTAGATGCAAAATTGGGTAAAAATGCTTCTTTTTGGCTGTGGGGCTATACTGCCTTGGGTTTTGCCTGCTGGAATGCCTTCACTACTTTCTGGATGCTTTCAGAGGTTGGCGGGCTTGCTCCCGTTTTTTGGTTGGGAAATGCTTTGCTCATGGCTATTCCCCTCGTTTTATTCCAAGTAACTAAGAAGGAAGTGGCCAAGCTAGGCTATTTTACTCTGCTTTGCTATTGGCTTACATTCGAATACCTCCACTCTCAGTGGGCTATTGCTTGGCCTTGGCTCAACCTTAGCAACTCCTTGGCAAGTTCTCCACTGTTTTCAGATTGGTTTTCTATCACAGGAGCTCTGGGGGGCTCGGCCTGGTTGCTCTTGCTTGCCGTAGCCTTTTATCGAATTTTATTCAAGAAGAAACCCGTTTTTGGCTTGCTGGTTTTAGAGATATTTCCCTTTGCTATAGGTCTCTTTGTCACAAGCCCAAGTTCTCCCCAAGAAATGGAGGGTCAACTAATGAAGGGAGGGGAAGTATTGATGATCAATTCTAACCGTGTTCCTTTGCGCTTCCCAGGAGTGAGGGAGGTTTCTTATCCCTTTCTCTACTTAAAAAACACCCCTGAGTCTTTGGCTGAAGGGCGAACTGCAGAGGTAGATAGCTTACAGGTGGTTTTGCTTTCTGGCTATGAACCGCTTTTTACCGAAACAGCTGCAAGCCATCTTTCGGGGCAACAAGGTTTTTTTGTGGTAAAGAATAGCCCAAACACACTTTCTCAGTCCTTAGGGTATCTTAAATTACTTAGTCTCATGACCCAACGGCCGCTGATTTCATTTACCCCCCAACAAACCTTTTTGGTGAATACTGATGGCTCAGTGGACAAATTCTACGAGGGGGAAAGCTTCTTGTTCGATACCAATTCTTCAACTACTTTTTTTACCAAAAATGGAGAATATTTGGGTAGGGTAGCTGTCTTTTTTGCACTCTTGATTTTTCTGTCCTCTTGGGTGAAAGATAAAATAAAGAAACGGTAAGTGAAGGCAAGTCTTCTTGTAACACCTTGGATTATAGTAAAAAGAAGTGGTAATGTTTAGAGCGCGATGAAGCTTAAGAAGCTATAAACATTTTATAGGTATGTTTCCAAACAGCTTCTAAGGAAAACTGCGCTTTTTCAAGTAAATTACAATTACCCAGAGCTGTATATATCGGCTTGTGTAAATCAAAGAGATGGCCTTCATATGAAAAAGAAAAAAAATATCATGGCGAGATTCATCAACAAACGGAAAGAGGATATAGGCTTGTCACCAGATGCCTTGCTTTTTAGAGGAGAGCAAAAAGTTATGGATATTAGGCTGAGGCTAATCGATTTTGACCCGAATGGTTTTGAGGAGGCTGAGCTGAAAGCTATCAGTTCTGTGGCTGAGTTTCAAAAAAAGGATACGGTCACCTGGCTAAATATTGATGGCTTGCACGATGTAGAGCTCATGAAAGAGGTAGCGGAGATGTTCGAGCTAGATCATCTTATACTGTCCGATGTAATGAATACTGGAGCAAGGCCAGCTGTGTCCGAATATCCAAATTGTATTTATGTGTCCATTAAAATGATTCAGGAAGCTCAGGAGGGGCAGGGGGCTAAGCGGATTTCAGTAGAGAACCTAAGCTTGATATTAACTGAGTCTGTGCTGATCTCATTTCAAGAGAGAAAGGGGGATGTTTTTGAACCAGTTCGAGAGCGCATTAGGGCCCAGAAAAAGCGTATTAGAAATAGTGGAACAGATTATCTGATGTTTGCATTGCTCGATATTGTGGTAGATAATTATCTCTATATCTTGAGTGAACTGGGAGAAAAAATAGAGACACTGGAAGATAACCTGCTTTTAGAGCCAAATCAGGAAATGATTGATCAGCTCAACAGCTACAAAAGGGAGCTGAATTTCTTGAGAAGAAATATCAAGCCTGCTCGCGAGATGATTTTTTCCCTAACCAAAATAGAATCTGATCTCATTAATGAGTCTATTGAGGTGCATCTGAAAGAGCTGCGCGATAATATCATACAGGCCAGCGATGTTTCGGATAGTTATAGGGAAATGTTGACTGACCTTTTGAATATTTACCACACTACGGTCAGTACCAAGTTGAATGACATAATGAAGTTTCTTACGGTATTTTCTGCCATTTTTATCCCACTTACATTTATAGCAGGTATTTACGGTACTAATTTCGAATACCTACCTGAATTGCATTTCAAGTACAGCTATTTTGTTATGCTAGGGATCATGTTTGCCGTAGCCGCTGGTATGGTGTTTTATTTTAAGAAACAAAAATGGCTATAGTGAACTTAGGTCTCAAGAGATTGTATACTTTCTTAAAGTAATGTATTTTTATATGTTTAGGTAGACTAGATAAAGCTTGAATATATTGGGATTGTCTGATTTTTACAATACAATGATTTTCGAATATAGTAAGTTTCTACTTGATTAATTTAACTAGCTTTACTTGCTCTGTTATCACTAAAATTAGATTGTGATGGAATCTAACTACTCAACTAACGTTCGTAAGATGAACACGATCTGGAAAACCTTCCGAACGAGTTTTGGAGAAACCAGTAAACCGCTAGATATGCCCCAGCTCGAAAAATACATTGGGGATCTGTTTAGTGTTGGAGATTTTTACTACTATGTCATTGACTTTTCCCAAATCCCACATCCTCACATTTCTTTTGTAGATCCCAATGCATTGGAATTTCATGGTTTAACACGGGAGGAATTTTCCTTGAACCATGTGCTGGCTGCTGTACATGAGGAAGATGTTCCTTTTTGTACAGCATGTGAAAAGATGATCTTGGAGATTTTTACGGGCCTTGAAAGGAATGAAATGCTTTATTATAAGTCTAGTTATACGCTCAGGATACGGGATGCGAGCGGGAAATATAAGTTTATCCAGCATCAGGCCGTGCCTATTTCCCTTGATACAAATGGAGGTATTTCCTATGCTCTTAATGTTCATACGGATGTTGGCCACATCACACAGCAGTCAGGGGGCATCATGTCCCTTATAGGGCTGGAGGGGCGTAAGTCCTACATTGGTATTGACCCATTCAACCCTCAATTAGTTACCAAAAACCCTCTTTCCATACGAGAGCGAGAAGTGCTTGAATATTTGTCTAGAGGACATACATCTAAGGAAATTTCTGAAATGCTTCATATCTCTAAGCATACGGTTGACAGCCACCGAAGGAAAATGCTTGAGAAACTAGAAGTAGTGAATACTGTAGAATTGATCCAAAAGGCTAAAACTTTGTTGCTTTTTTGATGAAGTAAAGGTTATTATTTATTTTGATCTAAGTATAACATAACTCTACCAATGAAAAAAGTGCTGCTTATTGTATTGGTATTCCTTTCGGCAGAAGGGTCTGCTCAGGATGAAGTGAAGGGGTATTTATCGCTTGGGGTCAAAAAAGCGGAGCAACTCACTTCCTTGTACATACAGCCCCTGAGCGAAGGGCTTATGTATGGCCTAACAGGTGGCTGGTACAATTCTGCTGAGGTCAATAAGAAATGGGAACTAGATTTCTCCATTATAGCTAATGGTTCTTTTGTCCCCAAAGATAAACTATCTACGGAAATAGATATCTCTAGGTTTGAAAACTTGGAAGTGAAAGGAGGTGGAAATAAAGTGACCATTCCAACTATTTTTGGAAGCACAGATGCTACGGTAACTTTCATTGCCACGGTAGATGACGATAAATATGAATTCGATGCGCCAACCGGTATTGGGCTTCTTTCAGCGAACTTATTGCCCAATGCTTTTTTGCAGGCTAGCCTTGGTTTGCCGGCAAATACAGAACTTAGTTTCAGGGTTTTCCCAAAACAAAATCTAGATGATGCTTCTGTGGGAGAGTTTGGGTTTGGTTTGAAACATGAGCTTTCAAAATCGATTAAGAGCTTGAATGAATTACCAATTAGCATTTCGGCATTTGCAGCTTATACCCGCCTAGATGCTGATTATACTTTTCAAGTAAATGGGCTGATAACAGGCGAGTCGCAGTTTGTAGATGTCAACATCAAAACATTCCAACTAGAGCTTTTGGTCTCGACTAAAAACCCTACTTGGAATTTGTATGGAGGGGTAGGGTACGTTACAGGAGGTGCCAATTATTCCCTAAAAGGAACATATGTGATTGAGACCCAAAATGAAACACTCACTTTTGTAGACCCTTTTAATGTCCATTCCGACATTTCTGGAATGCGTGCTTGTTTTGGTGGAAAGGTAAGCTTAGGACGTTTTGGTATTAACGTGGACTATACTTTTCAAGGGTATAATAATGCCGCACTGGGTCTGAATTATACATTACTTAAAGGAAAGGCAGAAGTCGAGTAAAGTCGCGATAGCTTATCTATTTTAGTTTACCTCCACCGCTTTAGGCGCATCGGTATAAAGGATGTATTTTTTCTTTACAGAATAACCTGCTTTTTGGAGTACTGCTGCATATTGGTTGATTTGCTTTGAGTGCTTTTGTATGTCTTCCATACCTGTTTTATAATCGATCAGTACGGCTTCTTTTCCCTTGATCATGAGCCTATCGGGGCGGAGTGTGCTCAAGCTCTTCCCATCAAAGTTCAAAAGCAAGTCTTGCTCATTGAGTACCTCATATCCGCTGCCTTTTTGGAAGTAAGGGTTTATTTCGGGTACGGCTATCGCACGTTCCATCTGCTCTTTTATCTCTCCAACTTCCTCTTGGCTGATGAGCCCTTCGTTCACCAAGGCTTGGATAGACCTGTCTAAATCTTCCGCATATTTCACCCACTCAAACGCTCGGTGCATCAAGATACCTGTTTTCTTTTTGGAGATGAAAAAGGCTGCTATGCCCAGTTCTTCGTCAGAGTTTTGGAGGGAAATTCGGCGCATTCGTATTTTGTCCCTCGCTTCTGTATGGATGGTTTTGCCCAGCTCAAAGAAGGCTTGCTCTTTTTTCGCTTTTTGTTTTTCCCTAGTTGCCTTATCTTCAAACACCTTCCACCTGCTACAAACAAGCTGGGTGGCTTCCCCTCCTTCAGGGCTTACTTCAAGTTCTAGGGGAACTAGTTGGTCATCTAGAGGGCGTTCCAGTGCTCGGTACATGTAAATCAATTCTGAAGCCGAGATTGGGATGTCAATGCCATCCTTTTTCTTCTTGGCAGATAAGTCCTTGGTAAAAATGAACAATTTTTCCACCGCTCGGGTAGTAGCTACATACAGCATATTAAAGGCATCTATAAAAGAAGCAGAAGTTTCGGAGTTATAGTCTTCCGCTAGGCTAGTATGTTGCAGATCTTCGTTGATGCTGAGGAAATAGGATGAAAGCTCTTTCATGAATTCGCTTCCTTCGTTGTTTTTCCAAATATTTCCTTTTGCCTTGGCACTCCAATCGGCAAAGGGCATGATGACCACGGGGAACTGTAGCCCTTTGGATTTGTGGATGGTCATGATGCGAACAGCGTTGCCCGTTTGGGGAGGGGCGATGGATAGTGCATGGTTTTTCCGCTCCCAGTGTTCTAAGAAATCCGCTGCATTCCCGTTTCTTTTTTGCGTATAACCAAGAGTAAAGTCCAAGAACTTCTGGAGGTAAACTTGCTCTTCGTCAAAGAGTTGGAGGTGGAATACTCGCACCAATTCTTCGCAAATTTCATACACGTTGAGGTATTGGAGAGATTTGCCTTTTACCTCAAACCCAAAGTGTTTGTTGATGAGTTCGAGGAATTTTATAATATCGTTCAGCACAAGAGTAGGGGATATTTCTTCCAGTACTTCTCCACTGAGGATAGTTTTTGGATTTTCGCTCTTAAGCTTTTGGTACCAGTCCAAAAAGAGAAAGGCGTCCATCTTGGCCAGTGGGTTTTCGGGCAAGCGGAGCACATCTAACATACTCACCAAAAACTTCACCGACTCGGCATTTTTCACCAATAGCGATTCCTTGGAAACTACGGGAATACCTTGTTCTATTAACTTTTCTGCCAAAAACACTCCGTCACCGTTGTTTCGGGTTAGGATCGTGATATCTGCAAGCTCGTAGCTTTCCTTTTGTAGTTGTTCTATTGCCTGCAAAGTCAGCTGAAAGTTGGCTTCGTTCAATACTTCCTTTTTTCTTCGATCTTCAATGAACGTAATCTGTACTTCTCCGCCAGTTTTCCCTACGGTATTTTGCTCTACTTCTTGGTAATAGGCAGCAACGCCGGCTATTTTGCTACTCAGGTAATTGCGAAGTTTCGAATAAAAAGAATTGTTGAAGTTGATGACATTGTCCTTGCTTCGGTAGTTCGTATTGAGCGAAAGGATGTTTTGCTGCTCTTTGAATATCTGTGCTTCAAGCCTGAGGGCTGAATCTTCGCCAATGGTCGGGACTTCGGGCAGGTTCACCAACATATCCGCTTTCCCCCCACGCCAGCGGTAGATTGCCTGCTTGGCATCGCCCACCACTAGGGTTTCCATATCGTTGCCAAGGGAGTTGGCAAGCAGCGGGATCAGGTTGTGCCATTGCATTTGGGACGTATCTTGGAACTCATCTATGAGGATGTGCCGAAAGCGCTCGCCTATCCGCTCGTAGATGTAGGGTACCGGCTCTTCTTCCACTATGGTATTTATCCGGTTGTTGAAGTCCGAAATATGGACGATATTTTTCTCGATCTTAAGTTTTTCCAAGAGCTTGCCCAGCTCGTTTGCCGTACCCAGTAAGTAGATGTTTTTCCGAAGCTTTTGTGCAATGAGATAATTGCCCCATTCTTTCACCCGCAGCATTTCCAGCCCTTCGTAATAGCTCATTAGCTCTCCCGAAATTGAGTCGATAATATCCTCGGTAGCAGGCGTGATTTTACTGCCATACCATTTGTCCTCGTCAATGGTTTTTTGGACATACGAATTTGGTGCAAGGTTGGTCTTGGCAAGTGAGCCTTTGAGTTTGCTGAAGTGCCCAACTATTCCTTTGCTTGTATAGTAAAAGTCCTTGGCTGTTAGGTTTTTATCTTGTATAAGTTGAAGTGCTTTTTCGGCTATGTCGTTGACCTTTTTTTCAAAGCTACTTATCGCCTCGTTTATATTTTTCCTCAGTTTCAGAAAGTCTTCCGACTGTAAGTTCCCAAGTTTTTCTAGCAATAGTTTTTGCTCTTCTTTAAAAGTTTCCTGCCCAAAGTCTTTGAGTTCTTTGTCAATAAACCAGCTGCTTTCGTCATCAGCTTTTTGGAGGGAAAATCCTACCAGCAGTTCGCCCAAGCCCTTGTCTTCCTCATCTTTTCCTATCTTGTCGTGTAGCAAGTCAATTGCCTCGTCAAGCAAATCGCTGGTATCCAGTTCAATCTCAAAATTGAACGGCAATTGTAAATCCTTTTTAAAAGACTGCACCACCCGGTTGTTAAAGGCATCTATGGTGCTTACCGCAAAGTCCGAATAGTTATGGATCAGGTTTTCGTAAGCAGCTTTAGCCCTTCCTACTAGCACGGCTTTGGTTAGCCCCAGCTCTGGTTTTTCGGTTTGGAACTCGCCCAAAATCATGTTGAGCATGTCGTCTTCTGCTTCGGGCGGGAGTTTTGCAAAGTCTTCCAATTTGCTCAAAATTCGCTCTTTCATCTCATTGGCGGCATCGTTGGTGAAGGTCACTGCCAATATGTTGCGGTAGTAAAACGGGCTAAAGCCCCCTTGCAAAAAAGGAGGTGCCAGCACCAATTTGAGGTATTCTTTGGTGAGGGTAAAGGTCTTGCCAGACCCAGCCGAAGAGCGATAAACTTTGAATTTCATGCAGATGCTTTGGTTTGACTACAAGTATAGGAAATTTTTTTCGTGTTGCGGACGGTTCGCCGCTGCGGTTGCGGGGTTCGTGTTTCAGATGGTCAGCCGCTGCTATTCTATAGTGGCTGTGGAGCAGGAATTGTCCTGTTATATGGATGTTGGATGCCATAGCAAAAAAACATGGAGAGGGCATAAGCCCCTGTCGGTATTGCGGGAGCGGCTCCAAATGGGTAGCTGCAAGTCGCTAGAGCGAGCCGTGGGAGGTCCAAGATGACACTTGACGAGAAGGCTACACCACAACTCCCTTTGTTACCATATGCCATTTTCCCATTGCTAATAATGCTTAAAAAATGGCTCATATTCCATTTATAGCCGTATTTCTTCTTTCTTCCAACCTTTTATTTGTAACTTTATGACGCTAAAAAGTTAACGTTGGGAACATTTCCAGTGCTTTTGGCTACAAATACTTATGAAAGTGATGAAAGACTACATACTTTTTATCGATACTGAAACTTCTGGTGCTCCTCGCAAAATAGGAACTCCTACTAGCCAAACGGAAAAGTGGCCTTACATACTCCAAGTGGCGTGGGCGATCTATACGAAGCAAGGTAATCATGTAGCCACTCAAAACTTTTATATCAAGCATGAACATGAAATCCCTATCGATAAGGAATCTTTCAAGTTGCATGGCATTACCCACCAAATGCTGGAAGAAAAAGGAGTGGCTAGGAAATACGCTTTTCAGAAGTTGTCTAGTGATTTGGAGAAATACAGGCCGCTATTGGTCGGGCATTATCTGCTATTCGATGAAAAGATGTTAGAGGTTGGGTTCAACCGTGCGGGCTTATCCAAAAACTTCCTGGGATTGCCTAAGTTCTGCACCATGCGAAGCACTCGCTTCGAAGATAAGTTTCGGGCTAATTCTACTTTTCTGAGACTCAACGAGCTCTATTATTCCCTATTCAGGAAAGACTTCGACGGGCAGCACGATGCCCTTTCGGATGCCCTAGCCACTAAAGAATGCTTTTTTGAACTGATCAGAAAAGGGAAGGTGACAGATGTGTGCATTGAAGATCAGCAAGAATATTTTGAGCCCGTAGAACCACGTCCTTTCTCACGAGCGCTCATCCTCTCGTTCAGTATTTTTGCGCTGTTTATATTTGCCTTCTGGGCATGTAAATAATTTTCATATACGGTTCGGCTTGTAATCCTATTTGCTAAATGGGTTGTTTTGCTTAAAGGCTAAATTATTTGCTATACATAGTATCTCTATCCGACACATAAGATAGATTCGCATGTGCAAACTATCTCCATTTAATTCATTATTGGGGATAAACTTCACAATAAGCTTCTTAAATTGTGAGCGTAAAGCTTGATACTTATGGAAAACTGGATATCCTTTCTTCAAACATTAAGTCCTTTCAATTTACTGCCTGTTTCCGTATTGGAAGATGTGGCTAATATCATGACTGTCCATCATTATGTGGATGAATCGACTGTTTACGAGCAAGATAAAAGCGAGGTACAGAGCGTGGATATTATAGTTGAAGGGCAGTACGATGCCTATTTTTACGATTCGGAGGGGCAGGTATGCTTGGTGGAGCATTATAATGCAGGTTCGGTGTACGGTGCAAGTTCTGTTCTGCTCAACAAGAAGAAGTCGATTAGGCAGGTTATAGCACAGAAGGAGACCACAGCCATTAGTCTAGACAAGGAGGAGTTCAAGTCTATTTGTAGAAGTTATGATGATTTTTTCCATCACTTTACCATCCAGTTTGGGCAAAAAATGCTCAACGATGAGTATGCGCATTTTGTGAAGCGGGATGCAACCCGTGAAGAGAACTTCATGGATGCTGATAATATTTTTACCCGAAGGATCAGTACCATTGACCCAAGGCGTCTTATCACCCTGAGCGCTGAAGAAACTGTGCAAGAAGCGGCAGACCTGATGTACAAAAAGACTGTGAACTGTATGTACATTGAGCAAGATGGTAAATTGATTGGCTCGATAACAAAAGACATCTTGCTGAAGCAGATCTTGGCAGCGGGAAGGCCAATGGACACCCCCGTAATAGATGTTGCCAATTGTTCTATCATCTCCATCCATAGGGATGCTTTGCTATTTGAAGCGTTGTTGATCATGTTCCAGTCAAAGGAAGAGTTTATTTTGGTGGTGGATGGAGAAGAAAATTTGGGTTACCTGAGCAGGTATAGGCTCTTGACCGAGCATGCCCAATCTCCGCTGGTGTTCATCCAGTCAGTAAAGCTTTCCAGGTCGGTGAATGAGCTGAAAAACAAGTGGGACAGAGTGCCAGAGCTTATTGCCAAGCTGATAGGGCGAGGGGTGAACTCGGAGATAGTGAACCGAATAGTGACGACCATTTCCGATGAGATATTGCTAAAGGTGATAGAGATAGTGGAAAATGAAATGCCTCCTGCGCCTGCTAAGTATGCCTTTATGGTGATGGGAAGCGAGGGAAGGCAAGAACAAACGCTAGTGACTGACCAAGACAATGCGATCATTTACGAAGACAAGGCGAACGAGCAGCGGGAGCTGGTACGGGAATATTTTCTGGAATTTGCCAACAAGGTCTCTACTCAGCTCAATGATATCGGCTTTAAGTTTTGTGATGGTGGCTATATGGCCATGAACCCTAAGTGGACGCATTCTTTGTCCCACTGGAAAGGCGAATACGATGAATGGATAAAACGGGCGGACCCTGAGTTGGTCATTCAGTTTTCCACTTTTTTCGACTGCCGGTTTATCTATGGGGAAGAGCAGTTATTTGATGGCCTAAAAGAATATATGGTCCAATCGCTGGACAATGCTTCTTCGAAGTTTTACTATAGCCTTACGGTAAATGCGTTGCAATACGACCCGCCTCTTACCTCTTTTTTCAAGGAGATAAAAACCTTTTCGCATGAGGAAAAAAAGGTGTTCAATATAAAGAAAGCCATGGTGCCTATAGTAGACCTAATGCGGATGTGGGCGTTGAAACATAGGATTATTGAGACCAATACGGGAAAGCGTATGCAAAAGCTTTTGGAAGGAGGTTACATCGACGAGAAAAAATACAAGGAGCTTATCCAAGCATATTACTACCTTATGGGCGTCCGCCTAAAGCACCAAGCTTGGGAGATATTGGACAACTTTTCCCCGCCTACCAACTTGGTTGAGCCTAAGCACCTCACCCAAGTGGAGCGGGCTACCTTAAAGGAGATTTTCAAGTTTATAAAAGACCTCCAATCGGGTGTGAAGATGGAGTTTCAGTATTAGGAAGAGTGCTTAGGTTTCGGTAATTCAGCAGAGCTTGTTTCTCTTTTCATACCGAGATAGGCAATTATGCCTATTAAGTACATTGTAAACTAAGTTTTCGTGTTTTTTTATAAAGCCTATTGTTGACTTGCTACCGAAATTGATTGTTGCTGATGGTCCACCGCTGCGATTGCTAGTTTTTTCTTAAAAAAATCTTTCACTTTTTAAGAAAAAGACAGTTAATCAACTCATTACTTAGTTGAAACTAGTAACCCGTAACTAGCATCTAGTAACCGTCAGCAGGGTCTAAAAATCAAAATAATAAGCATCATTAAAACACTCGCTTATTTAGTTTGCAGTGTACTTAAGTTTCCAAAACTTTTGAAGGATAGTTTAGTTCTACGAGGACTAATGGTATTTATTAGTCAAGCTTCTAATCATAACTATGTACAGAAAACTACAACTTCATCTGACATTGATTGCAACCCTGCTACTCGCAGGAATTACTACCCTAAAAGCCCAAGGAAAAAGTATGGGCAACACAAAAGAAAACACGATGGAAATAGCATTTATTCTATTCAATGATTATGAAACCCTAGATGTGTTCGGTCCGGCAGAAATTTTTGGAAGGCTGGTCAACAAGTATACCTTAACATTTTATTCTCTTGAAGGGGGAGTCGTTTCAAACCGCCACAGAGTACCTATTATGACCCAGAAGCTAGAAGACATGGATAAGAAGCCCGACATGATTCTCGTGCCCGGCGGGTTAGGAACTAGAAAGGGAGTGGAAAATAAGGAGTTGATCAGTCAAATAAAAGAGCTGTCACTTTCCAGCAAGTATGTGCTTACAGTGTGTACCGGTAGTGCCCTACTGGCAAAAACTGGGCTTTTAGATAACAAAAAGGCAACTTCAAATAAAAGAGCCTTTTCTTGGGTAGCCTCTCAAGGGTTGGAGGTTGATTGGGACAAAAAAGCAAGGTGGGTAATTGATGGTAAATATTACACCTCATCGGGTGTGAGTGCTGGAATGGACATGGCATTGGGCTTTTTGGCGGATAGGCATGGGATTGATTTTGCTAGGAAAACAGCAAAGGAAATTGAATACAATTGGGCGGAAGACAAAAACAATGATACCTTTCAAGCTGTTGAGTAACATGTTCGAATGCAAAGTGTCAGGTACATTGAAATAGCAGGTGGTATAGTGAAGTTTTCTAAAGTAAATAACCGTGTTATAGGTTCACCCGTAGAAGTGTTTAACTCTTTCCTCTAACCTAAACGCTCTGTCTATGGTAGCATTGAAAAAGCTATTTGATACCAACCCACAGTTACCTGTAAAGGGAGAATTGACATGGGAAACTTCCCTATGGAGAAGAAAAACTCAAATTTTGTATGAAGGTGAATTTTGTGGGTATCTAAGGGTAAAGGGCGTATTCAAGCCTAGGGCTGTTGGTGAGTTTTTAGGTCGTACTATCTCTATCCATCCTATCAATTTTTGGTCTACAAGTTATGTAGTGAGAGATGAGACAGGAGAGGAAGACATAGCCTTGCTAAACACAATGAGGTGGAGCGATAGGGCTAAGTTAACATTCAACAATGGGGAAGCCTTTGTGTGGAAGCAAGATGTGTGGGGAAGGGGCTCGTGGTGGTGGCAGAAAACCAATGAAAAAGGGAAGCCAGAAAGAGATTCTGTAAAAGCCAAAGTATCTGAATACATTGTGGCCAAAAGAGGTTCGTTGCAATTGAGCAATACCGAAGACGAAAACCTCAATGCGATGATCATGGGCGGGTTATTTGCCCGCATCTTAAAAGATCAGGGGCAATTTTAGGGGTAGAAAACCATTCATTTTGCCCCGTTAGGGATTTCACAAGTGAAGAACCCATACCATACCAGAGAACAACGCTGTATAGCCTGTCCCAGATTTTGGTTTCCCTTTTCCCTAGCAAGTATGGCTCTTTTGCTTAGAATCAAGTGCAATAATCATTAGGGTCAGCGTGGTTATGTCAACTACTAATGATAATGATTAAATTGCGTGTTTTTGGAACAATCTACCTGTAGTAAGAACTAATATTACGCACATCTGACTCTTGCCCACAGGTTATTTGGCACATTGAACTAGGTAAAACGATTCATAACAACAACTATCTTTCTTTTATGCTCATTAGCATCATCAATTTAGCCCTTAGCCCATTTTGCTTCCTATTATACTTGATCTTATTCATGAGTAAAGGGAAAAAGTATTTTACGCCAAGTGGAGGGAATACGCACAAACTCAATCTTATTCCTTATCTGATTTTCACCGGCTTGTATGTTGGTGTTGTTCTGGGGCTTACCTATTTGTGGTGTACTATTTTTAGTATCGAAGTTTATGTTTGGCAGGTATTCAAACCCAAATACTTTTTGGTGTCATTAGGCGTGTGGATAGCGGTAGGCTTCAGCATATCTACACATCTCAAAGGGATGGAGGGCAATATACTGGGGTTTATCTTTTTCCCGATATTGCTACTGTGCGCGATTGTGTTGGTTGGCGTGAATGTGATGGATGTGGTGCCCCATTTTTTAAGCATTGAGAGCCCAAAGCTGCCCCTCAATTTATGGTTGCGGGTATTGTTGCATGTATTTTTGCCCATATACATGGTGACGATTATTAATAGCGATGCACAGAAGAAGGAGGATGACGGTTTGGGATGGCTCAGCACCACGCTAACGAGTCTCATCATGCAGCTGATGCTATTTGGCGTTCATTGGCTGGTTATTTATGCATTCGGTACATCGATTAGTTTTTCACAGTTCTTTGGTGAAGGGCAGACGGTACTTTACTATTCTCCTATGCTAGGGGGATTCCTATTTTATATCACGTATCTTTTCTCCCAAGTCGAAGCGTTGGAAAAGGTCTCCAGACGAATCCAACCTATGTTGATTTTTGTTGGGGTGATTTCGGTCATCTTACAAATCATCAACTATTTCACTTTTATTAAGGACTTTTTTTAAGCCGATGGCTTACAATCGGGCGTACGGTTGACGCAAATCGATAGTCTTCCACAAAGTAGGAGTTGATCGCTCATTATAGGGTCGCCAAGACGAGGTCTTTCTCAAAGCCCCTGTCGCTTTGAAGCTTACTCCCCAATACTTTTTCGTTTTACCTTCAAACGTCGTGGGCGTAAAAAAAACGACCACGACGGGGATAATTCTCCATATGCTAAGGCACAGTTTTGCGACACATTTATTGGAAAGAGGGACGGACTTGAGGTATGTTCAGGTACTTTTACCACAAGGTGATTAAGAATATTGTTACCCTTTGGATTTGTAAGTTAACTTGAGGTATATGTATAAAGGAAATAAGAGGAATTGTCCTTTTATTCAAATGTTATACACCATGAAAAAAGAAAAAATGAAGAGTCAATGCCTATAATAAAATTAGAAACAGAAATTGATGCTCCTAAAAAAATTGTTTTTGATTTATCAAGAAGTATAGACCTTCATAAAATCTCAACAAAGCAAACAAATGAGGAAGCAATAGCAGGAGTAACTTCAGGATTAATAAGTGCAAATCAATCAGTAACTTGGAGAGCAAAACACTTTGGAGTTTATCAAACTTTGACTTCAAAAATAACTGAATTCAAAATGCCAGATTACTTTGTCGATGAAATGGAAAAAGGAATTTTTAAAAGATTCAAACATGAGCACATTTTCAAAGAATCCGAAGGTAAAACTTTAATGATAGATATTTTTGACTATGAATCACCATTGGGAATATTGGGCAAAATTGCAGACAAATTATTCCTCAAAAAGTATATGGAATCACTTTTAGAAATAAGAAATGAAACCATTAAAGAATTTGCAGAGTCTGATAAATGGAAAAAGGTTTTAAATTAGAAAAAGAAAAATATTACATCGAAGGAAGTTTCGATAACTTTAAATAACTCATCTTTCATCGAATAAAAACACTTAGTTTGGTGAAAGAAAAAACACGGTATATAACAGTGTATATATGCGGCGTTGGCAATAAGCTAAACTGAAAACCTATTTTGAGAATCTTTCAACCACAGAGTCGCCCCAATCTGCAATAGATTGAACTAACGGAATTAACGTTTTACCAAAGTCAGTTAAGGAATACTCAACTTTTAAAGGTGGTTTTGAAGTGTAAACCTTTCTTTTGATCAAGCCATCTTCTTCTAATGCTTTTAACTGTAAACTTAATGTTCTTTCAGTTACAGTAGGCATAGATTTTCTCAATTCATTGTACCTCAATTTTTCATTCATAAGATGAAAAAGAATAACTGTTTTCCATTTTCCACCAATTATTCCCATTGTTAGGCTTGCACAGCAAGGATATTCATTATCCCTGAATTTGAGCATTTTTGGTTTTGCTTTTTCCATAAAATGTATACTATCATTTTTGACCGTTATTGCAAAGGTATAACACTATATTTAAGTTTGCAACTATAAATTTTATAGTAATTAAAATCCAATACGATATGAATGCAATGGTTATTAATGAATATGGAGAAAATGCAAAGTTTGAATCCATAGAAGTAGAAAAACCCATAGTAAAAAGTGGGCAGGTTTTAGTGAAAATTTCCGCGTCAAGTATTAATACAGTTGATACTATGATTCGTAATATGGGAAAGGACTTGCCTTTTTCGCCTGAAAACCCAGCTATTTTAGGGATGGACCTTGCCGGTACAATTGAGAAAGTAGGAGAAGATGTTGCTGAATTTTCTGTAGGAGATGAAGTTTTCGGTTGTGTAGGTGGTTTAGCCGATTTACAGGGAACTCTTACTGAATATGTCGCTGCTGATAGCAGGCTAATTGCACTCAAACCTAACAATCTGACAATGAAAGAAGCTGCTGCTCTTCCTTTGGTAGGGATAACAGCTTATGAAGGCCTAAAACGTGCAAATATTAAAAGTGGACAGAAAGTTTTGGTACATGGTGGAACTGGCGGAGTAGGACATGTTGCATTACAACTGGCCAAACATTTTGGGACAGATGTTTATTCAACTGGTGATGGAGAAAAGCAAATGGGAATTATTGAAAGTTTGGGTGCGAAATCCATAGATTTTAAACTTGAAGAAGTTAAAGATTATGTAAATAAATACACTAATGGTGTTGGGTTCGATATCATATATGATACTGTAGGAGGAGAAAACTTGCTGAGGTCTTTTGATGCAGCGGCACTTAATGCTCAAATTGCAACCACAGTTTCACTATGCGAAATTGATTTATCTACAATGCACTTTAAAGGGCTGTCTCTACACGTTGTGTTTATGCTTATACCAATGTTACATAATTTCCATAGAGAACAACACGGAGAGATTTTACGCAATATTGCTAAAATTGTTGAGGCAGGAGGTTTGAAACCTTTATTAGATGAAACACAGTTTTCATTAGAAAATGTAGGAGAGGCTTACGCAAGACTTGAAAGTAAAAATGCAATTGGAAAAGTAGTTGTTGAAAATTAGAAAAATATCATTATGAATTTAAGATTAACGCAATTATCACTCGGAATAATATTCTTGTTTTTAGTCTCATGTAATGATAATAAGAGAATAAAGAGTGAGTCCGAAATCAATAGTTTAGAACAGATTGAAAATCCAACTAACAAAGTTGTGTTAAGCTCGGAGATTAAATGGGAAAAATTAAATCCTGCAAGAGGGGATCAAAGCCCACAAGCTGGAACAATTTGGGGTGATAGAAAAGGTGATGTTGCGACTGGATTTCTTGCAAAATTTGTTGATGGGTTTTCTTCACCACCTCATATCCATAATATTACTTACAGAGCTGTTGTAATTAAGGGAAGTATACACAATGATGATCCAAAAGCAGAAAAAATGTGGATGAAACCAGGTAGTTTCTGGACACAACCACAAGGAGAATCACATATTACTGCTGCTAAAGGTGAAGAAAATATTGCGTTAGTAGAGATAGACAATGGTCCTTATTTGGTTAAGCCAATTGAGGAATCATTTGACAATGGCGAACGGCCTACAAACATAGATGCTTCCAATGTAGTATGGTTAAACAGTGAAAAGACAAACTGGGTTGATTCTAAAAGTAAAGCAGAAATAAGCTTTCTTTGGGATCATAATGGTTCGAAAGGACTTTTTGTAAAACTTCCAAAAACATTTATTGGTACAATACAAACAGATGGGACGGTTTTACATTCGGTTGTGATACAAGGAGTATTGAATTATACGCTACCTCAAAATCAAGAAACAAAAGTATTAGATCCAGGAAGTTCATTTAGCTCAAATGGCAAAGCTATTCATACAATTTCTAATAATTCAGAAAATGATATTATAGTATATGTGAGAACCAATGGGAATGTTAAAGTTGAATAAAGCCAGTCGCCAATAACGTATATCTAAAAAAGCAGTTAAGAGCTAAACTTGTAGATTGGTTCTTAACTGCTACTTTTGATATACAAGATCGTTACAAGCCATCCATCACACTATTCAAACCATTATCCAATCATTTTAAACCCCGTCGCTCTGCACTTATTCCCCAATAATTGCCCCGTTTTATCTTCACACGTCGTGGGCGGGAAAAGCCCTGTGGCAGATAGAGGCATTTACTTCAAGCTAATACTCGACGGGGACCGCCCTTGTCAGCCTTGGAAGCCGAATTCCACGATTGGTTCAAACGCTTCAAAGGAATCTTACAAGCTTACCCCCGAGCCTAGCTAGCACACAAGCGAAAGCCGTAAAGGCAAAGGCTTAATTAATGTTTATGACTGATGTAATCCCGACATTGCTGCTAGCGATGTCGGGGTTTTTAGTAACTACTCTGCCACTCGTTCCCATCAAATTGGAGGGAGATTTCTGCTTTCGCAGGAATGACACGGGTCACGGGTTAGGGAGGGGTTTGTGATGAGAAAGAAAAGAGTCATGCACGTAGCTGCGAAATCTCCACCTACACTTTCTGCGTAACTTTGTCTTCCTTGCAGCATTCTCTGGAAAACGATAGAGTCATCTAGTCAATTGAAAGTTTGTAAAACTCTAAAATGGTTTAAGTAAACAGGTTGTTGAAAACATTGTTATTATTTTGGGAATAGTGGGAGTTATCGGTTATATTTCGGTATTAGTTTGAATGGGATTTATGTTTGGGGCTATCAGATGATACATTCGTATATCCAATTTATGCATCTGGCTTAAAAAGTTGATATACAAAGATATAACACTTTTCTTTTAAAAAAAACAGTTTGGATATACGAACATTGGACAAAGGGCAGATATGCGACATTCGTATATCCAGACGTTGTGCGTCATTTGCGCAGTGCACTAAAAGATAGATAGAGCAATTTATGAAGAGTCAATTTTATTATTGGGAAAAGGATTTAAGAAAACTAATAAATAGTTGGGATTTGATACCTGGTGCACCATCTAATGAGTTTGACGCTTTGAATCATAAAATTCTAAGTCATTTGACAAAGGGGTCGGATAAAGAAAAGTTATTTAGGAATTTAAAAAGTGAATTGATAACTTATTACGGTTTAGACCCAATTGACAATGATGTTCATCAGTTTACAGAGGAAATTTTAAATTGGTGGAATAATCAATAAAGAGACATATTAAGCTTAAAGAAAATGGAGGATAAAAAGATAGAACTTGCAAAATATCATGATTTAGTTATTGCGACACTTGATTACTATCTTGATACTCCAGAATTAAATTTCCAACATAACGGATTTGACAGCAAGTCGCATTTTGAGAAGTTAAAGGAAACTGCAAATGACGATTTTAGGAAAAGTAGATTGACCAAAATGAAAAAATGGTTTCGTGACTTGACAGAAATGCAGGTAGAGACCAAAGACTTTAAATTCAATGAATACTTAAAAAGAAAAACTGGTCATGATATAAATATTTTCCAAGATTTTCTAAAACGGATTGATAAAATAGTAGAAAAGGGAAAAATTACAACTGACAATCAATTCCGAGAAATTAATTCATATGTTGACTCTCTTTGTCAGTTAGAACTAGTAGATAAAGAAAAGATTGATTCTTTGAATAAACTTCTACTTGATTATGAGAAGAAAGCAAAGAAATAAATTTATGGATTGACAATAAAAATAAACGAACGCACAACAATGTATAAAAATAATAGCCGAGGCAGTAGCAAATTTAAGGGTTGTAGCCCGCTTCAACTTTCTTGTAACTTGACAAGAAAGTGCCACGCAGTCGGCTACTATTCTTATACTAACCGTTGTGGGTAATTAATTATGACACCATGAAGCAATTAATATTTGTTCTTATTTTGATAACTTTCTATTCTTGTGCAAATGGAGATTATAAAATAACTCTTTCAAATAGATTACAAGAAATTAAAGCATTTTCCGAATATGATAATACTCCTGTAGTCTATCCTGACAGTTTTCGAATAAAAATTTACTCATACAATAACAAAGATTTTAACCCTTACCATCCATATCAGTTTTTAAGGGATAGTGCAAAAATAGATGACTTAGTAAATTTAGTCCAAGATGAAAATCCTTTTGTTAGAACATATGCTTTTGGGGCACTTCAGCAGCGAGGGTATGTCGACCTATTTTCTATTCTAATTGATAAGTTGTCCGATACCACAAAGATTTCAACTTTTACAGATGATTATGGCTATGCATCGACACCGCCAGATATGATGCTAACATACATAGCCCAAGACCTAAACTCAATTCAAAAAGATAGTGTGTCTGACCTAATTATTCGCAAGTATAAACACTTAAAGACTCTGGATGATATACTTCTATTCCATAAACCAAAACCGGAACATTATAGTTTTATTAGAGAGATTGCTCAAGATGGACTAAAAGGAAAGTTCGCATTAGTTGCACTTGCAAGGTATCAGCGATTAGAGGATATACCCATAATAGATGCTGGATGGAATTACACTGATTATTTTAGTGGTTACAAAGTTTTTTTTATGGCTATTGAAGAGTTTAATCATCCAGAGTTTATTCATGGGCTATTAAAATATAAGGCTTCAATTAATAAAGGGTGGGATAATCAAGGGCATGACTACTATTTCAACGCATTGGCTAAATACAAAGATGAAGAATGTACAAAGGTTATCCAGGAGTTCATTGATGTTAAAGAATACAAAAGTGAAGCATATAAGTTAAATAATCTCAGAATGATACGAAGAGCTTTAAAAAAATACTACTCAGAAGAATACGATAAGATGCTAAAAGACATTGAAACAAAATTTACAATTCAGGAAGAGCTCGATTACGATGATAATCACTTATACCTTAATCCATGGAACTACTAAAACTACCCACAACAATGCATTATAGGTAATGCGGGCGAGTGAGTGTTTTCAGGCGTTCCGAGCACTTTTTGAGCCCCGCCAAATCTACGATTTGACGAGATATTTGTATTTTTGACATTTAGGTGTAAAATCGTACATTTGGCTACTTAGCATATTGAAAGTTTTGTGGGGTTAATCCCGCACTACCCATATGCGGGTCGTTAGCCACAATTAGGCAGGACAGCTATGATAATCAATAAGCTATGATAAAAATCAATAAAATAACACTAATTGGATTAATGGGACTATTATCAATTATATTCGGATGTAAAACTGTATCAAATGATAAAAAGAAAAGTGATACTGTTGTCGAAGATTTTAAGAAATACAGAGACAAGGAGAAAGAGGATGGATTTTTTATAGATTTTAATGAAAGTAAGTTTTGGGAGATTATTGATTATTCAAAACAAAAATTCCCAGATAATAAGGATTTACAGGTTGACCTCTTGATTGATATAATTGCTGATAGAGAGGATGAAGAAATATTTCGATTTAATTTATACAAAGATTGGGTTTATTATCAAGCTTATACTTCTGATTTGTGGGCTATTGCATACACAGCGACTTGTGGTTGTAGCGATGACAGTTTTAGCGACTATCGTTCTTGGTTGATTACTGAAGGAAAGGACAAATATTATAAAATACTTAAAGCAAGTCCAGATGACCTAGTAGATTCATTTGAGACAACAAAGGATATAAATGGAAGGTGTGAAAAGTTCCATTCTTTTAGCTACTATGTTTATGAGAAGAAATATCCTGAGAGTATTGACCCAGGCTGGGATTTTGATGATAAATATTCAAAGTTTGATAAATCAGAGTTAAATTTTGACTTTCCAAAATTAGAGTTTAATTGGGAAGGGATTGAGGACATAAAAAAACTATTCCCTAGATTCTACAAGAAATATAATAACATTTGCTAATCGAGTAGGCGGTCGTGAGCCATAAGCCCACGGTGCACCTCTCACACCACCGTACGTACGGTTCTCGTATACGGCGGTTCACTAAATCAGACCTTCACTTTTTGGTAGTAGTCAGTCATACTCATGTACCCTCTCTTCTTTAGGCGGACCTCGGTGATGGTCGTACGTAAAATAGGGCTTTGGGCAACTGCCCAGCCTCCCATCCGTGTTCGACTCCAAGCATAGGCCATACCTTGTTCCACTCCTAAACGAATGAGGTTTTTACGTTTACGCTCAAGCTTTTTCCAGTCGTGCCATATGCAATACCGAAGTCGGTTCCGCAGCCACTCGTCTAGCTTTTTGAGTTTGGTGTAAATGCTTCCGAGCCGGAAGTTGTTAATCCATCCTCTTGAAACTTCGTTGAGTCTACGGTTTCGTTCTTCAAGGCTGTAGGGCAATGTCTTCTTGGTGATAAACTTGAGTTTTCGTTTTAAGGATTTCCAACTCCCTTCCTTTACTACGAGTTGGTACTTGCCTTTTTCCCCCTTCTTATAGGTCGGTGTAAAACCATGGCCTAGCACTTCAAAACCTACTGGCCTGCGGATTCCGCTCTTTTCAAGATTGACCGGTAAGTCTAGCTTGTCTTTTAAGTAAAGAAAAACCTTGTTCCCAGTCTTCTTGGCTGCTGCTTTCGACTTAGTATAAATACTAAAGTCGTCGGCATAGCGTACGAATCTACAACCTTCATTTTTGAGGTATTTATCCAGTTGGTCGAGCATTATGTTCGACAGCAACGGACTCAAAGGTGAGTCTTGTGGCACTCCTTTGCGACGTTTGTGCAACTTTCCGTTGATCTGGATTGGGGCACGTAGCCATTTTCGGATGAGCCACAAGGTTGTGGGGCACTTTACCTTTTCGTAGATCAGTTGCAGGAGTTTGTAGTGTTGCACTTCATCGAAGAACCCTTTCAAGTCGATATCTACAATATCTTGATAGCCATCGTTGATGTGTCTCAAGCTTTGTCGTACAGCCTTTTGGGTGTTCTTCTGCGGCCTGAAACCATAGCTTTCGCCTTCAAACTCTAGTTCGAATTTGGCTGCTAATTGTTGGCTTACCGCTTGTTGAAGCCATCTATCCACCACAGTTGGAACTCCTAGCAATCTTGTTTTCCCGTTTGATTTAGGGATCTCTACTCCTTTGATAGCAGTCGGTACATACTTACGGTTGAGAATATCAAGTGCGATTACAGAGCGGTTTCCATCAACGAATGACTTTAGTCCGTCTGTATCCATAAAATCAATTCCTGCCGAACCTTTGTTGCTTATCACTTTGCGACAAGCTTTGGCCAGGTTTCTCGCTTGTAGTACTTTTTCTATCATCCTTGTTCTGTCTTGTTGTCTTAAGTGGGGCTATCATCTTGCGAAGATTCCTTCACGAATTTCAACGTGATTTAATGTTCAGCCCTTCCCTCTCCTGTGAGGCCTCTGCTTTTCTCTAGCAGCTCGTTTCCCGGTCGGTACTATGGCCTCTGCTGACTTCTCAACTCCGTTTCCGATGTCGAGACCTCCCTCGGTAAGATGAATATCCTTGTATCTATCCCTGCTGAATCTACTATTTCGGCACTGTCCCCAATCGAAAACAAGGGCTTTGGACTTCGGCAGCATGTGGTACCTCATCCGACCTAATAGCCTCTGTATCCAGTTCCTGTTCGTCAGTACAGATACCGCAGTCTGGCTTACTTCAGTCCTTGGGTCGCCCCAAGCAACCTTGCCACTTGCTTTGCTTCGGGTAACGACTCCCGCGCATACGGGTCGGGGACGCCCAGTCTTTCACCCTTTGGAACACTCAAGTTCATGAGCTATATTCACCATTCAAGGCGCACACACGGTATATAAAATCATAGCACCCTTCGGGATGCTACGCTTCATATACTAACCGTTAGCAAATATTAGAAAAAAACTGTAACACAAAAGAAATCAATTAGTCTAAATAATAAACATCAATCGAATAAATCAAAATGACTAAAATTATGACCAAAATCTTTCTGCTAAGCCTAATTATTTCTCTTTTTAGTTGCAAGAATAATGAGAATATCGATACTTATTTAAACGACCTTCATGAAAAAGGACAACTTAACGGAAATGTATTGGTAACGAAAGACGGAAAAACTCTCTACGAAAAGTCATTTGGTTATACAGATGGCTCAAAAAACACAAAATTGACTATGGAATATCGATTTAATATTGGTTCAATATACAAGGAATTTCCAGCAGTTTCAATAATGCAACTACAAGAGAAAAATCTAATAAATTTAGACGACAAAATTTCCAAATATATTCTTGAATTACCAAATTGGTCTGAAGAGATATCTGTTCAAAATTTATTACAATATTCAAGTGGATTGCCAACAATTGGTTGGGACGTTTATTTTAGCAAAGGAATTAATGTAAATGATAATGATATACTAGAAGAGCTGAAATCTATTAAAAACCTTGAATTTGAGCCAGGTTCAGATTATTTATATTCAAATAGTAATCCCATTTTGTTGATTAAAATAGTGGAGAACATAACCAAAACCACGTTTAATAGATATTTGCAAGAAAATATATTCAATGTTTATGGGATGGAAAATACAATCATCAAAGAACAATATCCATATAAGGATAGAACATTAATGGCAATTCCTTTCAATGCAGATTTTAAAGAAGATGATTACAAACTATCAACAAAAAGTCTTTTATTCAGTTCGACCGCCAGAAATATGACAAATTGGTTTGAAGGATTGGGAGATTTTAAGGTTATCAATAAAAAATCTGTAAAAAAACTATCCGAACAAGCTAAAAAAGGTGATAATATTCAATCGCCTCTTGGATATACCGTATGGGAAAATGATAAGATTATCGAGCATTCTCATCACGGTTCAACTGCGAGTTACGAATGTGTTGCACGAAGATTTAAACAAGACAGAATTACCATTGTGGTCTTAACAAACCAAAAGCACCAAAATGTTTTTGAAATATCAGATAAGATTTATGAAATTATAAAAAAAGATAAATAACATTTGCTATAAGTAATTGCTTGTTCTCGTCTACTTCTGAAAATCCTCGCAGATTTTCAGTTTGGTGTGTACTTGCAAAGTTAATCGCTAAACCATGCAACTACTCATAGCCGATACCGTAAGCTAAAAAAAAATGAAGACGAATTAAATGAATTTATGAATAACAAAAAATATATAACAAAAGGCGAAGGACTTCCTAACTGGTCGAATCCTATTAGTCACGCAGTCGTTGTGAACAATATGTGTTTTGTGAGTGGTCAATTATCTGTAAATATTAAAGGTGAATATATTTCTGGAACAATACTAGAAGAAGGAAATTTAGCATTCTCTAATTTTTTTTCCGCTATAAAAAATGCTGAATTTGAGAAAGAAGATATTGTATTTATTGACATTGCTTTTGATAATCTAAAAGACTTACCTGAAATCAATAAATTGTATATGGAATTATTTCCTGAAAATAACCGACCTGCAAGAACAATATATCAAGCAGAAGCTTTGCCTTTTGGTGGTAAAATCAAGATAACTGGAACTGCTGTAAAAGAATTAGTCTGATGGACAACAAAAGGAATTTAAAAGCTTACTTAAAACAATTTGTACAATTAATACGGATTTTGGTGCTCAATTCAAAGTTTAGGCCTTTTAACCAAGTCTGCCAAATCTTTTGATTTGGCTTTACAATAAAAAAGACAAAACAAAATAAAAAGTTTTGGCTAAGTTCTTAATCGGAAGTTAATCGCTTATTAATTCCCATACTAACCATAGCCGAACCATTGTGGTGCATTCAAGAAAACAGAAAATTAAAAGAGAATTTGGAATATGAAGATAATGTGTTTAAATGGATGGGGAGGAAAACTTTATGACAAATTACTTCCATATTTAACAAAAGAAAATCCAGACATTCTTTGCTTGCAAGAAGTTGTACATACACCTGAATCTGAAAAAGACTGGCTTATATACAAAGATGGAAATCACATTCTTTCGCAAAGAGCAAACTTTTTTCGAGATGTCCAAACGGCATTACCTGAACACATTGGATCTTTTTGTCCAGCTTCTCAAGGAGTACTTTGGGATGAAGACACTAAAATTCCATCACAATGGGGATTAGCAACATTTGTGAGGAATTCCTATCCAATAATCGGACAGTTACAAGGTTTTGTGCATAAATCTTATTCGCCTTATGATTATGGAGAACATCCTCGTTCTCGAAGTGCACACGCTGTTAAAGTATTTGATTATAAAACAAATAGACCAATTGTTGTTGCTCATATGCACGGATTAAGAGATTTGAACGGAAAAATGGACACACCTGAAAGAGCAATTCAAGCACAAAAATTGTTATCTCTTGCAAATGGATTGATTGAAAACAATGAAAATCTTATAGTCTGCGGAGATTTTAATGTAGAACCAAATAGTGAGACACTGAAAATTTTGTCAGAATCTGGACTTACTGAGTTAGTTACCACACGAACAACAAAAGGAACTCGAAATTCCCATTATAAAAAGGAAAGTAAATTCGCGGATTATATGTTAGTAAACGACCAAATCGACGTTTTGAATTTTAAGGTTGTTTTTGAACCAGAGGTTTCTGACCATTGCCCTTTAATTCTGACAATCTAAATGATTGGAAATGATAAAAACGCACCACAATAATGTGTATAAGTAATAGCGGTTTAAGTGATAAAACGAAAGTATAGACATAAAACAAAGATCAGTTCTAAACCGATAGGTTTGTGAGTAGAAATCCGCTACTACTCATATACGATACCGTTACCCAACCACCCATCACACTATACAAACCTTTATCCAATCATTTTCAACCAATTCTTCAAAAATTGAGGTAGCCTAAAAATATTTTACTAGCTTTAGGGCATCAAAAGATAAAAGAGATACCTATGTATACGAATGTCATTTCAATGTATTGGAAGCAATCAACCTCTCTAAGGGAAAGAGGTCGGGCTTGTTATATATTGTGGTGATATCATTTATAAGATATTACAATATGTAAAAGTCCGGCTCTAGAGTCGGACTTTTTTGTTTTTAGTCGACCGAAAAACAGTAGTTAAACCCAATTTAAAAAGAAGCATGATTAAAAAATGTACTAATGAAAACGCTATTCAAAAATTACATAAACACGTTTAAGGGGCTTTCTACGGAAGTATGGTGGTTAGCATTGATTACGCTTATCAATAGAGCAGGCACCATGGTGATTCCCTTTCTTTCCTTGTACCTCAAAGAGGGATTGGGTTTTACCATGAACGATGTGGGCTGGGTGATGAGTGCCTTTGGCTTGGGCTCTGTTGCAGGTTCTTGGCTTGGTGGAAAACTCACAGATAAAGTGGGGTACTACAAGGTGATGGTGGGAAGCCTGTTTGCCAGCGGTGTCTTGTTCGTTGCCTTGCAGTTTGCCAATTCCTTTGCCACGGTTTGTCTAGGTATTTTTGTGGTGATGCTCGCAGCCGACGCTTTCAGACCTGCCATTTTCGTAGCACTGAATGCGTATAGCAAGCCCGGAAACAGCATTCGTTCGCTGACACTGATCAGGCTTGCCATCAACTTAGGTTTTTCGGCTGGTCCGGCTATTGGCGGACTTATAGTCACGGGTTTGAGCTATGCTGGTTTGTTTTGGGTAGATGGTGTCACCTGTATCCTCGCCGCTTTTTTGATGGTTCAGGTATTGAATCCGAAGAAGGTAAAAGTGATGGAAACTGTGGTGAACAGCAATCCGGTTTCGCCCTATAAGGACAAGGCTTACTTGATCTTTTTGGTGGCGATGACGCTGTTTGGATTTGTATTTTTGCAGTATTTTTCCACCATCACTATTTACTATAAAGACATACATGCGCTGAGTGAATTCCAGATTGGGCTTATCCTTGGCTTGAACGGGTTTCTTATTTTTGTATTCGAAATGCCGCTGATAAAATGGTTGGAAACAACAAGCTTTAGCAAGCTAGGAGTTGTTTTTTTCGGGGCAGTACTTACCGGCCTGAGCTTGTTTGTATTGAACCTAACCGGTTGGTCTGGCGTGCTGGTAATAGGTATGCTATTGATGACCTTTGGAGAGATGGTGGCTTTCCCCTATTCCAACGCCTTTGCCACAGACAGGGCTAAGAAAGGAAACCAAGGCGAGTACATGGCGCTGTACACCATTTCGTTTTCCATCGCTCATGTTTTCAGCCATAATGTTGGTTTGCAAATGACCAGCAGGCTTGGTTTTGACAATACGTGGTATATTATTACAGGCATTGCTGCAGTTTGTGCGCTGCTATTATTTAGTTTGAAAAGGAATTTGCTTAGGTTCAAACATTCATAGACTTGAAAATGGCGCAGAAATAGATGAGGTTTCTGTGCCATTTCTAGCTTTTGGATAGTTGAAGTTTTAATTACCGCTAGCAGTCCATTCAATAGCTTGTTCCAATATTTTCTTGTAGTTGGGATTATTGAATACAGAGGTGTCTTTGCCTGGTTGGAGGTATACGATTTTCGATTTCCCAAACTCGTGGGTCCAGCCTAGGTAGTGCATGCTTTCGGGGTGCATGGTGAGCAAGAGCGGGGTTACATTGGGTAAGATCTCGCAACCGCCATACATTTCGCCTTCCATTTCGAAGGCTTCCATGCCGCTGGTGATAGGGTGGCTTGGGTTTACTATCTGAACCTTATATTTCATATTGGGCTTGGTAATGGACTTTACCTCTTTGCCAAATTGGAAAAATGGCTCTTTGTGGTATTTTCCGCCTATCAAAAACTTATAATCTCCCCAGTTTTGGTAAGATTGGAGCGACTGGTGCAAAAAGACCACACCCTTACCCTTTTTGAGCATTTTGATAAAGTCTTTTTTGTACTGGTTTTCTATTTTGGGTGAAAGGTCATAGAACACTATGGCATCGTAGTCTTTTATTTTTTTTGAGCCCCAGAGACTGTTGGCCTTAGGCTGGACGACCGTTTCGTATTTGATGCTCTGAAAACCGTCAAACATGGCAAAGAAAGGTTCTTTTTCAAATTCCTGCCCACCTGTTACCACCAATATACTTATGGAACTGTTGGTGGAATAGGGTGTATGGAAAGCAAATAACAAGAGAATGAAAGAGAATATGAGTAGCTTTTTCATGCTGAGAGGTAAATCAAAGTAAAACATTGTTAGTTTTTGGCTGTCTGACCAAATGAATTTATATGCATTATATCAAAAATTAGGGGGAACTCAAAAACACATCTACCTGAACTTTCCCAACAATTTTGGGTGAGAAATGTTAACCCTACAAATTAGGAATTTAGCGATATAAACAGAAAAAACACCGCTCTTCAAATTGCATTGAAGGATGGCTGGCAAGTAGTTAAGTTAGTACATTGTAAACTGATTTTTAGTGCTTTGCTGGCTATTCGTATCTAATTTACTATGATTGGGGAGGTTAATGCGTTCTAGTTGCCGGTTACTAGCTTAAAGGGAAAAATTTTCTTTTAAATATAGAAACAAGGTACGCCGTGTTATTTT
Organism: Flammeovirgaceae bacterium SG7u.111; assembly: GCA_034044135.1. Taxonomy (NCBI): domain Bacteria; kingdom Pseudomonadati; phylum Bacteroidota; class Cytophagia; order Cytophagales; family Flammeovirgaceae; species Flammeovirgaceae bacterium SG7u.111. Next base: position 2,922,178 of record CP139021.1, read on the forward strand.
AGCAAGTTAGTTGTAAGATCAAAACTACATTAGTTAAAACCAGAAACTAGCAACCGCAGCGGCGGACCGTCAGTAACCAGGAATTGTAAGCAATTCTTGAAAAAAGGGAGAATAAGTACAATTAAAAAAACTCGGTTATTTAGAATTCTGTACTCACGTTTCTAACAGAACAAAATGAATAGTTAATTTGGTAATAATGCTATACATTGTGTACGGATTTGTACTTTGGCTTGCATATTTGATCGAAAACGGACAATTTTGCCATACTTTATTTTTGAATAAAGACTTGATCCATAATTCTTTGTGAAGGATGGCATTTTTATTGAAAACCAAGCTCTTAGAGTGTGAGAGGTGTGTAGAATGAGATCTCGATTACTAGCTATGGCACGTAGGATTTAGCAAGGATATTTTAACAGATAGGAATGATCATCCAAACATTAAATGTAGATAAGGTATATTCAAATTTCGACATAGAGACGCTGGCATTAGAAAACATCAACCTCAATATCAACGAAGGCGAATTTATCAGTATAATGGGACCCTCGGGCTGTGGTAAGTCGTCCTTGCTCAATATCTTGGGCTTGTTGGATGTGCCGAGTAGTGGTCAGATTTTTTTTATGGGTGAGGAAGTTTCTAAAGCTTCGAGCACGAAGCGGGCATATTTGCGTAGGCACAACATTGGCTTCGTGTTCCAAAATTTTAATTTGATAGAAGAATTAACTATTTACGAAAATATAGAACTTCCTCTTATTTACCTCAAAGTTCCTCAGCAGGAAAGAAGAGAGAAGGTAATGGAGCTGATGGAAAAGCTTCAAATAGCTCATAAACGCAATTATTTCCCTACTCAAATCTCTGGCGGACAGCAGCAGCGCGTAGCGGTGGCTCGGGCTGTTGTAGCCCAACCAAAGCTGATCCTTGCCGATGAGCCCACGGGTAATTTGGATTCGGCCAGGGGGCAAGAAGTGATGGAAATGTTGGTGAAATTGAATGAAATGGGGACGACAGTGATTATGGTGACCCATTCGCAAAATGCTTCGGAATATAGCCAACGGGTCGTTCATTTGTTTGATGGAAAATTGGTTTCCGAAAACCTTAATAAAATTACCAATAAACAATTTTCAGAATAGCATTTTTTAGACAACTAACAGACCCTCCATTGCTTAAGAATTACCTGAAAATAGCGTTCCGAAATATTTATAAATACAAGGTATATTCCATTGTGAATATCTTGGGGTTATCTGTGGGCATTGCTTTTTTTACCTTGTTGTTACTAATTATCAGGCACGAAATAAGTTACGATGTTATTCACTCAAAGTCGAGCAGGATTTTTAGGGCTACCAAGTACATAGAAAAAGAAGGGGTGGGGGAGCGCTCTGCCACATTGCCTTTTCCATTTGGAACTACGCTTGCCCGTGAGTATCCTTTCTATGTGGAAGAAGTCGTTCGGGTTTTTAATTTCCAGATTCCCTACCACTCGGTGCAGCATGGGAAAAAGCAATTTAACGAGGACAAGTTTTACTTTGTAGATGAATCGTTTTTCGATGTATTTGACTACCCACTGGCCGAAGGTAGCCCAGATTCGGTACTGATTCAGCCCCTAAGCGTGATTTTGAGCGATGAGGCAGCCAAGCGCTACTTTGGAGAAGAAAACCCAGTTGGGAAAAGGATTCGCTACGAAGAACGCATATACCTAACCGTAACAGGCGTGTTTGCCCCTCGAGATTATGCTTCTCATTTTGAGTTTGATTTTATTTCCCCCCTTTCTAGCCTTTCTGAGCTAGTAGACGAAGACATTGTAGAAGACAACTGGAACTGGGATCCTTGTTGGACGTACATGGTCTTGGCCGAAGACAAATCGCCAGAGGACTTAGAATATATGATGAACGAGATGGTTGATAAGTTTTTCCCTCCCTCGTTCAAGGAATACGTCGATATTTACCTCCAGCCTCTAAAGGAAATCCATTTGTATTCGGACTTGGATAATGAGCTGAACGTAAATGGAGATGTGAGTTATGTCTATATTTTTGCCATCATTGCGTTGCTTATCTTGATCATTGCGACTATTAATTTCACGAACCTTTCTTCGGCTAAATCGGCACTGAGGGCGAGAGAAATTGGGATAAGGCAAGCCATTGGCGCAACTCGATTAGAAATTTTACAGCAGTTTTTTGTTGAATTTCTGTTCATCAGTATCATTGCTGTGGTGCTGGCTTTTGTGATAGTGGAAACTTCCCTTCCGCAGCTTGGTAGGTTAACGGGCACGCCCTTAGATTTTACCCGTATTAATAAGACCTTGATGATCTCAACGGTGCTGGGTTCTGGTTTTATAATTGGGGCACTTTCTAGCCTTGTGCCAGCTTACTATCTTTCTCGCTATCATCCTGCCGAAGTGCTCATGGGTTCTATTTTGCCAGGAATCAAGAGCAAGAGGTTTAGAGGGATTTTGGTCGTTATTCAGTTTGTGATTACTGTATTTTTATTAGTAACTACTTTGGTGAGTTTCAAGCAGTTTCTATTCTTACGGAGCGCTTCGTTGGGCTTCAATAAGGAAAATATCGTTATCCTTCCAGCTAATAATAATATAAAATTTCAGTACGACAGCTTAAAAGAAATGTTGTTGGAATCTCCGCATATCATCTCGGTGACGGCAATGGAAGAGGTGCTGGGAAGTGGGCACAGAACGAATGAATACCTTCCAGAAGAATGTGATTGCGAAGATGATTGGATGTTTTTCTCTTCACTCATAGTGCGGCAAGATTTTCTCGAAACCTTTGAAATAAAGCTGCTTGCAGGTAGGTCTTTTTCTGTAGATACGAGAAATGACGATTATTATGCGGTGATAGTGAATAGGAAGTTAGTGGAGTTTATGGGCTGGGAATCTCCCGAAGATGCCATAGGGAAAGTGCTGCATTCTCGATCTGGTAATGAACGGGTTATTGGAGTAGTTGAGGATTTTAACTTTGAATCTTTGCACAATGAAGTTGCTCCCCTAGTGTTGGATTTGGCCAGTAGCAAATTCAAGATTTTCTTTACCAAATACATTGCTGTAAAAGTAGAAGAAAGCAGCCAAAAGGAGGCTCTGGCACATATCAATTACGTATGGCGGCAGCATTTGCCCAAACGCTCGTTCGAGTATTTTTTCCTAGATAATAAGCTTGGGAAAATGTACACGAAAGAGCTGACTATGGGACGGATAACGGCATATTTTGCCATCGTGGCCATCATTATCGCTTGTTTGGGGCTGTTTGGCTTGTCTTCATTTGTGGTGAATATGCGGAGGAAGGAAATTGCCATCCGCAAAGCTATTGGCACTACCAACTGGGATATCATTATACTTCTTTCCAAAGAGTTCTTCTTGTTAGTTACCTTGGCATTGTTTATTTCTTGGCCTATTTCCTATTTTGTATTGCAGAGCTGGCTCGAAAGTTTCCCTTTCCACACCTCTCTCGATTTTGAAGTCTATCTTGTAACAGGGCTTATCGCTTTTCTCACCACCGCAACTACTATTAGCTTCCATACCATAAAAGCTGCTCGCAAAGAGCCTACAAAAGCCTTACAGTTGTAAAGCGGCTTGTGCGGTTAGTTAGGAAAATCCTCAAGACCAATAGTTTTTTTTGAAAATTATGGCATATTTAGGTCGCTAAGTAGCCTTTGTTAGAACATGTTTAAACTTCAGAGTTTCTTGCTAATAAGGTTATGCTTAGATTTGGCTGAAATCCAATTTAACTGAAACGAACATTTAAAGACTTAACACATGAAAAAGCTTTTTGTAGGTGTGGCAATTGAACATGACACTGAAAATATTTTGAGCACATTTAAGCTTAGGCACAGACAGCTCAACGATGTGAGATGGGTTCCTCAAGAAAACTTTCACATGACTTTGTGCTACATTGGGCATACTACCGAAGAGGAAGAAGTGAAAGAAAAGCTGGAGAAGATAGCGAGCCAGCACAAGATGTTTACCTTAGAATATGAAGGACTAGAAGTAGTAGAAAAAGAGGGTGTTACTGAGTTGGTTTGGGCAAGATATGGTATCCTTTCCAACTTTATTGAGCTGACCAACAGCTTGCACGAAGAGTTGCTTGGCGAGCCTCCCTCTCGTGAGATTGTTCCCCACATCACCTTGGGCAGAATCAATGCAGAGCTCAATCCTTCTGATTTTAACCTAACCTACATCGCCAACCTTCCACTTTTCCCTGTAGGCAGGTTGACCCTATGGGAGTCGGAGCAGATACATGGTGGAGTGAAATACACCCCACTTGCGGAGTTTGAACTTGATAATGATTTAAGATAAAAAGCGACTAGGATATGCAATGAGCTACTTGAGTTTGTTGCTATCCAAATAGCTACACGGAATTTTAACAATGTGACATGAAAAAATTATTGCTTCTTTTGATGTTTGTAAACCTGATACCTAATGCTTCTGTGGCGCAAACTTCTGTTTGGAAGGTAGAAAAGGAGGGGAAAGTGATGTATATAGGCGGAACAGTTCACATCCTAAGGGCAGAAGATTTCCCTTTGCCTACCGAGTTCGATGTAGCGTATGCTAAAGCAGAAACGCTGATTTTTGAGACAGATATGGATAAGTTGAATGATCCGAGGGTAGGGCAAGCGATGATGGCAAAGGCGATGTATACCGATAAGCGAACACTGAAATCGGTGTTGAGCGAAAAGGTGTATAATGATTTGGAAGTTGCTTGTACCAAGTTGCAATTGCCTTTTGCCAACTTGCAAAAACTCAAGCCTTCTATGGTGGTGCTCACCATGTCGGTTATGCAAATGAAGAGCCTTGGGCTTACGAGCGAAGGTGTGGACATGCATTATTTTAAGAAAGCCAAAGAAGAAGGAAAGTCTTTGGACTACCTCGAAACGGTAGACCAACAGTTGGATATGCTGCTCAGCATGGGAGAAGGCTACGAAGACGGTTATGTTAAATACTCGCTCAAAGAGCTAGACAAGATGGAGAAAGAACTCCTAAAAATGATAGATAGCTGGAAAACTGGGAAAGAAAAATCAATGATAGCTCAGATAAACGATATGGAGAAAATGTATCCTCAACTTTATAAAACACTGTTGCTGGACAGGAACAGTGCTTGGATTCCTAAGTTGGAATCGTACTTAGAAAGCGATGAGGTTGAATATGTATTGGTAGGTACGCTGCACTTGCATGGAAAGGTAGGCATCTTGTCTATGCTAGAAGGAAAAGGATATAATGTGACTCAGCTAGGACAATAAGCCCCACTCTCTGGGTTACATTATATATTCGTTATCTATACTAGCTACTGGTTGTGGTATTTCTTTTTCCCCAATTGTTTCCAATAAGTTAATTTCAATAGTACGAGTTATCTGGTCTAGAGCTATGCCAGAAGGGGTAGGGTCAAACGGGTTTAGCAATGCTCTGCCTATAGCCGAGATAGTAACAAAGACATATCCTATAGTCTGCCCAAACAAAATGCCCCAAGGTCCTATTGTATTTGAAGTCACTATAGTTACGCTTATTATAAATAGCCAAGTAAATAGAGAACTGTAATACTGATATGTAGTGGGGAATACTGTTCCTTTGATTCGCTCGGATTTGCCCATTCCATCACAGAAGGCAATGAGTATTTTATTGAGCTCCAAAAACTGAAATCCATCTATTAGCTTTTTGCTGTAGATCTCATCTAGTTTTTCAGATTGAAGCGTAAGAATTGCATTATGTTTATTTGATTCTTTTTCAATTCTTTCAATTTCTGTCTCTTTCAAAAATTTTCGGTAATAGTTGTCTTGAGAGCTTCTCAATTTTTCCTTGAGCGCATAAAGAAATGCTAAATGCCTAAGCACAGCACCTTTTCTTAGTTCATCTAATTCATTTTTGGATACCACATCGTTTTCGGTAGTGAACTGGATAATTTGTCTGGCCCAAGTCCTCGAATCGTTAACTAGGCCTCCCCATATTTTACGTGATTCCCACCAGCGATCGTAAGCCTGATTGTTATTGAAACCTATGAAAAATGCCAGGGCAGTACCCAAAATAGTGGGGATTATTCCTGGAAAAACAATATGGAGCTTTAGTACATATTCATTGAAAAAGTAGGATAAGACACAGGTGGCGAATATGAAGAGGAAGTTTTTCCAAGTTCCAGCAATTATGCGCGTAATTCGTACTTTTTTAGTGATGATCATTTAGTATACGTGTAGGTTCGGTCAAATCATTTCTGTACTAAAAGTAGCATTTACTTTTTAATGTTTTCCACTTACTTCCTCATTTCGCTCGGAGCAATTCCTCGCTTCTTTTTGAACAAACGGGAGAAGTAGTAAACGGATTGGAAGCCAGAGCGATCAGAAATTTCCTCAATGGTCATTTTGGTGGAGTTGAGCAACCTTTCGGCAAGTCTGAGTCGCTCATCTATCAGAAATTGCTGAGGAGCTACTCCCGTTTCCTCTTTGAACATTTTCCTAAAATAACTGTAACTCACCCCAAACTTGGACGAAAGCTCCTTGAAGTCAATCTCTGCCTTCACATTAAGCCGGATGAAATTGATGGTTTCTTCTGCAATGTATTCACTTTTATTCCCAGCAACCGCATGTTCAATGGGTTCTGTGAGGTAGGCAATGAGTTGGAAAACAATTCCCGTGAGGATTTTGGCAAAGGATGACTTTTTTTTGGCAAGGGCGAGGGTTTGGTTGAGAAGGTAAATGACTTCGTCGTGGTAACCTATGTTTTTTACAATAGATTTTTTTTGCGTAAACAGCTCGGGTAAAATGAATTCGTCTACCATTCTCCCTTCAAAGCCTATCCAGTATTCTTCCCAGCCTGTTTCAGGATCGGGGTGGTAGCGGTGCCATTCTCCCGGGAATAGCATGATTACATCTCCTGGCAATATTTTCTTTTTCGAGTCTTCACTTTCAAACACCCCTTTTCCAGTGACAACATAGATAAGCTGAATACTGGTAAGTGTTCTTCCTTTTTCCCAGGTGAACATATACCTATCAGGGTGCTTTGTGGGTGGATAGGATTGGTGGGGCAATGTTTTAAAATAGCCACAGGTATTGACCTTTAATCCTCGTTTATCAAGATCGGAGAAGTATTGAAAGAAATTGTTCAATGAATTTAAATTGGATTGTCAAAATATGCAAAATATAAGCCAAAATAGTCATTTTATCTGAATTGGTAGAGTGCTATCTTACATTAATGTTTTTACCCAGTTAATAGAAAAAAGGTACTCACCCAGTAAAGTACCTGACCTAGATTTACCAAACAAAAAAATATTTTCATCTTCATTGAAAAATGACTAATCAAAGTGTAGTTACAAGGCGAGCTAATTTAGCTCACCTTGTTTTTTTATATCCTCTTGTAAAATTTATCTAAGTATATAACTAAAGTTCAAGCACCCTTGGTTTTGTGGCAGACAGGTTGAAAAAAAAACACCTTGTCCATATTTCGGAAATGTATTCTGATGCGTCCTTACTTTATCTTTCTATCCTCTATTTTACATTCACCAAAATCCTCTAGTTTTTCTGAGCCAATGGAAATTATCCGATCCATTCGGAGGGCTTTTGGTTCTTCCTTCACCAACATAAACTCGCCTTCTGAAGTAGTTTTTGTATCTAAAATTAGTGTTTCAATAGTTTCTTCAGCACCTTTTTCGCTTCGGAAGCGAATGGCCACCTTTTGCCTCAAAGTGGCATAATGTTCAATTACATCGTAAAAACTGCAACTGATCGGTTTGTATGGTTTCATAACGCGTTGTATTTTGTAATACACGTACTGTTCAATAAAAACAGAAAACATCTTTCCACCATAAAAATTCACTTTTTCTCAAGAAAGTGAGATTTGACAATCGAACTAATTTACGCTTTGATTTTTGCTCCGAAAATAGGATAACCAACTGATTCATTGCCTGTTATTTAATAGTTTGAAAATAAAAAATCCCACTATCCAAAAATAAAAGGACAGTGGGATTAGCATTTTGGTTCAATGTACGTGGTCTCGCCAGGAGTCGAACCTGGATCTTGGGTTCCGGAGACCCACATAATATCCATTATACGACGGGACCAATTGCTATTAGCATGCAAAGTTATAAAAGTTCGGGAATATTCATTCTTAAATATAAGCCGAACTTGAAACGTGTCAACTTTCAGCCTTTTCTATGTCTTGGACAATAGCCAAGTGGTGGCGGGTATGGATTCTCAAGAACTTCTTGGTTTGCCTTAGGTTGAGCAAGCCGAATATATGGTGCTTGAAATTTGCATTGGGCTGGAGAGTTTCCACTTTCTCCACTAGTTCATAGGCTTTTGCCAACCTTGTTTCAAGTTCATTTTGAGTGATTACATCTTTGGGTGTCACTTGTTTTGGAGCTCTTGCTTTTCCTCTTGGAAACTTGTTTTGGATAAAAACCAGGGTTCTGATGAAAGAAAAATTTATTCTGTAGGCCGAAAGATCTGAGTCGGTCAGGGCGGTACACACACGTACGATCACTCGCAGGTCATGATCTAGATGCCAAGCAATACTTTTTTGGGAAACGGTTTCATTCCGCAACTCCATTTTTGTAATATATTTGGCAATTTCTTCAAGTTCAGTTTGTAAAAACGTAGCCATACTGAGTTGCTATTTATGGTTAAGTGGGCAAAATAACAAAGGCTATTTGTATTTCCAGTTTTGTGGCTATAATTTGTCCAACAAGAAAGAAATCAGGAAATAACATGAAACTGAAAAGCTATTTTTTTTCAATACTCGCTATCATAATTATGCAGGTCTCCAACGCACAACTATTGAAAGTAAATGAAAGCGGTAGGTATTTGGAAGATGAAAACGGTAAAGCCTTTCTTTGGATAGGCGATACGGCTTGGGAGCTGTTCCATAAGCTCAACAGGGAGGAGGCGGTTGAATACTTGGAAAACAGGGCGGCAAAAGGAGTTTCTGTTATTCAAGCCGTGGTATTGGCTGAGAACAACGGATTGCGAAGTCCAAATGCTTACGGCGATTTATCACTTCAGAAGTTAGATCCTACAAAGCCCAATGAGAAATACTTTGAACATGTTGATTTTATCATAAACAAAGCCGAAGAATTAGGACTTGTGGTTGGGCTGTTGCCTACTTGGGGCGATAAGGTGTATTCTGAAAATCTGGGGGAAGGACCTATCATTTTTAATAAAAAGAATGCTGAAGTTTTTGGACGGTTTTTAGGAGAAAGGTATAAGCAAAAGCCGATAGTTTGGATATTGGGAGGGGATAGGAACATTGCTAACATGGAAGTACTGGAAATTTGGAGAGCGATGGCAAAGGGCTTAAAAGAAGGGGACGATGGAAAGCATTTGATCAGTTTTCATCCTAGGGGGATGTCTCATTCCGCTTATTGGCTGCACAATGAACCTTGGCTCGATTTCAATATGTACCAAAGTGGGCATGTTCAGCATTTCCACCATGTGTATACATTTGCCGAACATTTGAGCTTGCTCCAGCCGAGAAAGCCTTTTGTAGAAGGTGAGCCTGCTTATGAAGACATCGCGCTGGTATTTTGGGAATTTATGGATTTTGGAAAGCAATCTGCGGATCGTGTACCCAAAGGGGTGTTGGATGATGATGGTTTGATCGTTGATAAATCTCATTTTTCCAAAGGCTTTTTCGACGATAGCGATGTTAGGGTGCATGCCTATTGGAATTTCCTTTCGGGAGCTTGCGGCTATACTTACGGCAATAATGCCATTTGGCAGATGTATAAAAAAGGAGGGGGAATAGCCATCCCTTGCTTGTACGATTGGCGGGAATCGATGGATAGACCGGGCGCTACGCAGTTGGTTTTCCTCAGGAAAATACTAGAAGCTCGCCCTTTTGATAAAATCGTTCCAGATCAGTCGCTGATTTATGGACTCAACCCTGAAGGAAGGAGCCACATAAGGGCGGCGGGTAGTTCCGATGGAAGTTTTAATTTGGTTTATTTAGGAATGGGTCAAAAAGCAATGGTAAATTTGCATAAATTGCCGAATTCAGTGATGGGCTGGTGGTACAACCCAAAAAATGGGAAAGTCAAAAAAATAGGGAAGTTTCCAAACAAAGGAATCAAGGAGTTTGTTCCTCCATCTTCAGGTGTTGGAAATGATTGGTTGTTGGTATTGGACGATGAAAAATCAGCTTTACCTAAGTTAGATTAATTTGTTGTAAACCAGTAGATTACAATATTGAGGTTTAATTGGATTTATGGACGAATATATAAGAAGCGTAACGAGTGAATTTATAGGTTTTTTGGTTAATGTGGGGATGGATAAAGCTTTAGCAAATTGGGTAGGGGAGTTTGCCATGCTTTCTATCCTCTTGTTCATTTCTTTTTTAGCTTATGGAATAGTTTGGCGGATTATGCGCTATGTATTGTTACCAGTTATAAAGCGCTCAAATACAAAATTTGATGACCTATTGCTCAAGCATAGGTTTTTTAGAAAGGTTTCATACCTCCTTCCTATTTATCTGCTGTACTATTTTACAGACGATACCATTACCATAAAGCTACTTATCAAAGGTATTACCGCATTTTTGGAGCTCTTATTTGTGGTAATTATAGTGATGGTTGTTAATAGTGTTATTTCCACTATAAGCGATTATTATAAGCGTTACGAAATTTCCAAGGATCATCCTATGGAGGCGATTTTCCAAGTAATGAAAATCATCGTATACGCTATAGGTTTTATGGTAGCAATAGGCGTGTTGTTCGACAGGGATATCGGTTCATTGTTCCTAAGCTTGGGTGCGCTTTCTGCAGTGCTGTTATTGATTTTTAAAGATACCATTCTTGGATTGGTAGGCGGCTTGCAGTTGATCTTCAACAAGATGGTAGCCATTGGAGATTGGATTACCGTTCCCAAGTACGGTGCGGATGGCGATGTAGAAGAAATCAATTTGATTTCGGTAAAAGTAAGAAATTGGGACAAAACTATCGTGACCGTTCCTACCTATGGGTTGATTTCCGACTCGTTCCAAAACTGGCGGGGCATGCAAGATTCGGGAGGGAGAAGGATTAAAAGAGCGATCTATATCGACATGGAAAGTATCCGATTTTGTGACGATGAAATGCTAGAGAAGTTTAGTAAGATAGTGGTGCTCAGGCCTTATTTGATGGGGAAGGAGAATGAGCTGAACGAGTACAACAAGAAATTTGAAGTTGATTTGTCATCGAAAGTGAATGGTAGAAGACAAACAAATGTGGGGGTGTTCCGAGCTTACTTAAAAGCTTATTTGAACAATAGGCAAGATATCCGGAAAGACATGACCTTTTTGGTGAGGCAATTGGAGCCTAAAGAAAAAGGTCTGCCCATCGAGATTTATGTCTTTACCAACACCACTGCTTGGGCTGAATACGAAGAAATACAAGCAGATATTTTTGATCATATCTTTTCGGTTATCCCAGAATTTGGCTTGCGGGTGTACCAATCGCCAAGCAATGCAGGTTTTGATAAACTTGGAGCTGCATTTGCTAAGGGTAACGCTTAAAAAAGCTACTGTACCAAATAATTTCCAGAAAGCGTATAGATTAATTCTCCTGTCGCATTTACATCGGTGCTGATAACTCCTTCTTTTTGGAGCATGGCTAATATTTTCTTGGCTTTGTTAACCGAGCATTTCAACTCTATCATCAAGTCGGCGATGGTTACTTGCCCGTCATTTTCCTTTATAAGCTGGAGTATTTTCACCTCATCTCTTATGTTTATCAATTTCCTTACATTATAATGCATGCCTCCGCCTAGGGCATAACAGCCCATAAAAAAAGGGATTATCCCTTCAGCTCCTTCACTTGCGGAAATAGCAAATAAAAGTGTGCCGAATGAGTAGCCTAGAAAGCTTAAGAATGACCTGAATCCAATTTTTGATATTTCTATTTTCATGATTGTATGTTTTGTCTTAAAATGATGTACAAATTCCCCAATCTCCGGTACATTTCAAAGAAGAAGGTGACCAAGACTGATTTTTTGATGTTGAGTGGTGTTTTAATATCAAGTTACTACTTAATATTAAACCATCAATTTTCAGTGCAGGAAAATTCACTAAGCTTTTAGTGTTTTTTTTCTCAGGTTAAAATAGTTGAGAGAGCATGAATCAAGTCCAGAATTTATTTGGTGAAATTGATTAACTATTATAAATTAATGCACTCAACTTAATTGATGTGACCAATTTAAACAATTACATAAGGTGAATAAACTAGCAAAAAGTGATAAATGATCATTTACTCCCATACTGTCTATGAACACCTTATATGAAAACAAGTTTGTGAAGATAGGGCTATGTCCTTCTTCAAAAACTATTGAATTTGTTTTTTTGCCAGCTACAGAAATGCTATCAGACCAGCTTTTTAGGGAAACAATGAATAGGTTTGCTGAGTTGGCTAACCAGCACAGGCCAAATAAAGAGTTGGTCGATTTGAGGCACATGGTCTATACCATTCGTCCCGAGATGCAGCAATGGCTCGACGAGTATATTTTTCCTCGTTATACCGACATTATCCGGAAAATAGCCTTTGTGGTGAGCCCCGATATTTTTGTGATGGCATCGATAGAACAAACAATGGAAGAAGATCGTGCTAGTGAGTTTGTGATCAAATATTTTCGTGAGCACGAGCAGGCAAAAGATTGGCTGATGGCAAGCTGATTATTAAGAAATAGTTAGATAAGTGGCAAAAGGAGATGCTTTTAAGCATGTGTGAGCTATGATATTTTTTAACCTTAATTTTTTTGTAAGATGAAAAACATCCTGTTTTTAGTCCCCCTTTTATTATTCTTTGTTTCATGTGAAAACTCCAAAAAAGGTGGAGAAGAAAATAGTAAACATGCCGAGCCAGAAGTTCTATCAATGTCGGTAGATGAGTTTTTTGCAAAGCCAGAAGGGCTGGCAGGGAAAGAGATAGCCCTGAAAGGAACGGTTGTCCATGTTTGTAAGCATGGTGGAAAACGCCTGCACATGATTAGCAGTGAAAATGGCAAGCAATTGAAAGTAGAAGCTGGTGAAAACCGCAAATTTGAACGCGAAATGGAGGGCGATGATGTGCTGGTTACTGGCAAGGTAGTAGAAGAGCGTATAGATTTGGCATATGTAGATAAGCACGAAGCCGAGGCGATTCAAGAACATGCTGGTGATGAAGAGCAATTGGAGAAAGTGAAAAAAAGTATGGACAAGATGAGAAAGCAGATTGCAGAAAGCAAAACGGGCTATATTTCAAAGCTGTCGCTTGAGTGCACAGGTGTGGTGGTCAAAGAACTGTAGTAACATTTAGAAGCCATAGCGGCTATTTTTTTATACTAGTAAACATGAACTGGCGAAAACTAAATCGAATTCTCCACAGAGATATCGGGTACTTTTTCTTTGGGGTAACTGTTATCTATGCCCTCTCTGGAATTGCCCTCAACCACCTCAATGGCTGGGATCCTAATTATATCATCACCCACAAAGAAGTAAAGGTAAGTCCTATGGATAACAAGTTGGATAAGGAGGAAGTACTTGATCTACTTGTGAAACTAGATGTAAAGGGAGCGTATAAAAAGCATTATTACCCTAACCCTCATGTACTCAAAATCTTTTTGAAAGGTGGGACTGTGTCTATAAATAAACGATCGGGAAGTGGGGTGGTTGAGCTTGTAAAAAGGCGACCTGTTTTCTATCAGGTTAATTTTCTCCATTATAACCCAAATGGATGGTGGACGGCTTTTTCCGATATCTATGCTGGTGCGCTTATCCTCATTTCTATCACAGGCTTGTTCATAGTACGAGGTAAAAAAGGTATTACAGGAAGAGGGGCGTGGCTAGCTATCTCAGGGCTGCTAGTCCCCATTTTATTTCTTATTTGGAACTAGAATTAGGGTCGATTTAGGTTTATACCTAAATCGACCCTGAATTTTTATAATGTTATTCCTGAATCTTGATTTCTTCTATGCCAACACCAAAAACAGCCTTGGCAATCGGATCTAGCTCTACAGGGCTACCTACTATATGAATGGTCTCTTGGGTGTGTTTGAGCTTTTCCCCCACAGCAAGCTCTTTTGCTGGAGACGAGCTTTCTATTTCATAAAAAGGACCTAAAATATTCCCCTCTCCATTTGCACCATCGTTATACGAATTAACGGCATCGCCCATATAAGGCTCGTCTTGTAGCTCCCACAGCGAATTTACATAATCAGTATCTTCTCCTAAGGAAAAATGGATAATGGTGAGGACGTTATTTGCAGCGTCGTAACTACCCAAGAAAGGAGTAGCTATTTCCGGTCGGATACCAATTTTCCCCCTCATTTCCCCATCGCCTTTAAAGAAGATTGCTTTATCGGTAACGCTCAACCTATCGGAAGGGACTTTTCCAAAATAGTCATCCTTTAAGAAGTTTTGAATTGAGTCCGTCGGCTTAATAGGGATTACCACAGTCGTTTCTTCTCCTGGGTTGAACATGCCCAGCAGCCAAATGGAGAGCAAGCCTGTTTCTTTTTTCCAAGCTTCTTTCCCTGTGTTTTCTATCTCGTTTTCAGTTCTATAACCTATGCTTTCCAAACCGTTCCCAAGCGAAATGCCTATCAGTTTTTCTACTTCCTCTTCAGTTAAAACAGAGACTGCCCTTTCTGCTTTTATGTTGAAGGTATAGCCTGAGTAATTTTCGAGTTTCATTTCCTTGGAGAAAAATGCTGTACTGTCGGTTGAGCTTACTAAGTCAAATGATTCGGTGTCTAAGGCGGCAGGGGTAACCCAGTCTTTCATTTCAAAACCTTTTTTGTTTTTAAAGAAAATGGCAAATTGTCCTCCTTCAGGCCCTAGCCAAAACCTTTCTTCTCCTCCAACGGGGTTGATTTGCGGAAGTGTTTTTCCCGAGGCTATCAGTTCGTAATTGATCCAGCCAAAGCTCATGCCTTCCATTCCTTGTGCCGAACTGGTCATCACCCGCCCTTGGTAATCTGGGACTACAGCAAGCATGGCATTTCCTCTTTTGAGTAACAGTGTTTTTTTGTGGGTGGATAAGAATTCTAAATCTCTCTCAAAATTGTTTGAGGCTGAAGCAGTCTTAGGTTCTTGTTCATTCTCTTTTTCATTTTTCATGTTTTTCTGGCAACTAGTGGTGATAACTAAAGTAAAAAGTATAGCAATTAATGGTTTCATAATGACTTGCATCTATGTATAATTTTTTTTAGAATGGTTGTTGTTTTTCTTGGATAGCGGGAACGTTTTTTGTAAAATTGAAAATAGAAATTAAATCTTGTTTTTTGTACTTTCCCTCCTGGTTATTCAGTACTTAAAGTCTCCAACATTTTTTTGTTTCTACTTTCTAAATACTTTACAACTGCTACTACCACTATCACAAAATGGAACAACAACTCGACCGAAGAGAGTTTATCACAAAGGCAGGCAAATTTGGACTTGGCTTAGGTCTTATTAGCGCATTGCCTGTTTACCTAGGTGCACAAGAATTAAGCAAAGAACTATTTTTTGATATTTCCTTGGCTCAATATTCCTATCATAGAGCATTACAAGATAGAGAAATGACCAACTTGGAGTTCCCATCTAAGGCAAAAGAACTAGGTATCAACGCCGTAGAATATGTTTCCTTTTTCTTCAAAGACAATAAAGTAAACAAAACTGAAATAGCCGAGCTAAAACTCCGAACCGATGATATTGGTGTGCAAAACGTACTTATCATGTGTGCTCGCTCAGGGAACTTGGCAAGCTCGGATGAAAAGGAAAGGAAGGCTGCTGTAGCGAACCATTATCAGTGGGTAGAAACTTCTAGCGAGCTGAGAGGGCATGCTATTAGGGTTGACTTGCGAGGCAAAGGTTCGAAAGAGCAAATGGCTGGGGCAAGTGTGAAAAGTTTGGCTGAGCTTTGCGATTATGCCAAAGGTAGTGGGGTCAATATTTTGGTAGAGAACCACGGTGGTGCTAGTTCGGATGGGAAATGGCTCTCCCAAGTAATGACAGATGTGGGCCTGGAAAACTGCGGCACTCTTCCCGACTTTGGTAACTTTACTATCGACAGGAAAAAGAACATAGTTTACGATAAATACAAGGGTATAAAGGAGCTTATGCCATTTGCCAAGGCGGTCAGTGCAAAGTCGTATGATTTTGATGAGTTTGGAGAAGAAACTGTTATTGACTACCATAAAATGCTCAAGATGGTAAAACATGCGGGTTACAAGGGGTATGTAGGCATAGAATACGAAGGGAAAAGACTTGAGGAAACTGAAGGTATATTGGCTACAAAGCAATTGCTTGAGATTGTTGGACGAAAACTTTCATAAAGCAAACCAGCTCCATTCATTTAGGGTAGTGAACAAAGAAATTTTCATTATTTAGTACACAAATTCGTATTTGTAGGGTTATATTAAAAGCCGATCAAATATATTATCGTATCTTTGAGGAACAATAATGGTAAAAATACCCTTCTAGTATTATCCTGTATATAGTAAAACAGTTTGGCATTAGTCGGTTTTAGCTAGCCTAGCTTCCGCTAAATTATGTATTGCCCCCCGCTTATTGTAGGCAGAAAATTTTATTTTATAAAACCAATGTATTGAATGGCGAAATCACAAGAAACCTTTAGCAAAAAAGAAAAAGAGAAAAAAAGACAAAAGAAGAAGCAAGAGAAGCAACAGAAAAGAGACGAGAGAAGGGCGAATGCCAAAGAAGGAGGAGGACTGGATGATATGATTGCTTATGTGGATGAGTATGGTAACATAGTAGATACTCCTCCAGACCCTACAAAGAAGAAGAAAATAAAAGCCGAGAATATCGAGGTAGGCGTTCCTAAAATGGTAAAAGAAGAGGAAGAGGCGGTTAAGAAAGGAAGGGTAGAGTTTTTCAATACTGCAAAAGGTTTCGGATTTATAAAAGAACTAGATTCGAGAGAAAAGTTCTTCGTTCATGTAAATGGGCTTATTGACGAGATTAGGGAAGGTGATGTGGTTTCGTTCGAGCTTGAACAAGGCCTGAAAGGCTTAAATGCTGTGAGAGTGCAGCGAACTAAATAGTTTGTAAATTATATCCTTACATAAGTAAACTCTTTCAGGAGTTCTATCGGTCAGATGGAATCCTGAAAGAGTTTTTTTATGCCGAAAAATTACATTCTTATTGCAATGGGTAGCAGTTTTTCTGATTTTTGTGACGACCATATAATACAACAAGTCATAAACATTAAAAAATTATGCCCGGAGCACTTGACTCAGATTTTATAGTAATTGGAAATGTATCCGATACGTATTTCACCATTGACGTAGCCGATTTTTTAGGACAGCGCAGAGATATAAGCGATATAGTATCACTGAAAACTTTTGCCAACTCCGAATTTTGCCCCCGTTTCACTACTCACGACGAAGAAGATATTTCATCTATTGGGGTGACCCTTGAGGGAAAAACAGTGATTATGGTTTCGGTGCACAGAGGAAATACAGCCACACGGAATGAGCTAGCCATGAGAAATATGGTATTGGCCCGTGCAGCAAAAGACAATGGCGCCAAAGAAGTGATTTTGGTAGAACCAGACTTGTTTTATTCGGCTCAAGATCGAGGTCCTAGAAAAGACCATGGCAACACAGGTTTTGAGAGAGAAATGGGCGATATGCATAAGTTCAACGGGCAGCCGTTTACGGCTAGGCTTTATGCTACGTTACTTAAAGCTTCAGGCGTAGATGTGGTAGTGACTATTCATAACCATAGCAATTCTACTCAATATGAGTTTAAAGAGGCTTTTGGCGAGAACAACTTCGTGAACCTCTACCCAGATGAAATTTTTAATTATTACATAAAAAATTCAGGTGTAGTTGATCCTGACAAAACCATTTTGGTTGCCCCGGACAAAGGAGCTTCTAAATTCGTTACCAAACTAGCCCAATATGGCGAGTCGGATTTTCCTGTACTGATAATGGATAAGATAAGGACTGGGGAAAGAAAAGTGCATCTTACAGTCTCGCCCGAGTCTCCGGTGCCTATTCAGTTGGTGAAAGGTAAAGATTTAGTAGTGCTTGACGATATGGTGAGAACTGGCGGAACTATTGCCGCTTGTTGCAAAGCATTAAAAGAGTACGAACCTCGTAAGATTATCTTCATGACCACGCACTTCCACGGTACGGACGAGACCCGTTTCAACTTGGCAACTCCTGTTATCTCGGAAATCATTACCACCAGTACTCTTCCTTCTATTTTGAACAGGGACAGGCAAGGGCGTTTGAGAAAGAAAATGGCTGTTTTGAAAATCAGTAAGTGGATAGCCAGCTACCTCAACCAAAGGTTGAATATTGGGAGAAATATCAATGAGCCATTTTACATTGAGGATATGTCGGATAAAAACCCTCGTTCTAAGGAGTTTATTGATAGGCAATGGCATATTAATGGCAAATAGACAATATTTTTTCTAAACTTTATAATCAGCTTGGTTGTTAATGTTCTTTGATTTAAAAAGCATTATTTAACCAAGCTGATTTTAGTTATGAAAAAGCATTTGTTATTCCTTTCTGTGTTTTTTGTTACCCTTTTTGCGCAAGCCCAACCCAAGTCTGCCAAGCTGGACAAAAGCCCTTTAGATGTAGCCTACTATCCCGTGAATTTTGCTCACGACCGCAAAGCTGGAGATGAAGCCATTGTAAAAGTTTATTATAGCCGTCCTTTCAAAAAGGATAGAGAGGTTTTTGGAAATTTGATTTCTTACGGCAAAGTATGGAGAGTTGGAGCAAACGAAGCTGCAGAAATCAAGTTCTTTAAAGACGTGAAAATAGGAGGCAAAACCTTAAAAGCTGGAACGTATTCTCTTTTTGCCATTCCTGAAAAAGACAAGTGGACAATTATTTTCAGTACCGACCTAGATTATTGGGGCGCATATCGCTACAAAGAAGAAAACGATGTGCTCAGGGCTGAAGCGGAGACCATGGAAAATTCATCATCATTAGAAAACTTTACCATCGCTTTCGAGAAAGAAGGAGAGGGTGCGGTGATGTATTTTGGTTGGGATAAAACCTTGGCAAAATTACCGATCGAGTTTTAGATTGTTTTTCATTTCTACTGAAGGCTGCTTGATGTTCATCAAGCAGCCTTTTTTATTTTCTCAAGCTCACACCAGTTCCATTTTTATCTGCATAAATAATCTCTCCATTATTGAAGCGAACCCCATCGGCAATGTCTGCTTTGAGAAGGAGCGGGCCGTCGGCATCGATGAAATCGAGTAGGGGAGCTAGCTGGGCAACGGCTGAAACCCCCACGGTCGATTCGGTCATGCAGCCCGCCATTACTTTCATGCCAAGGCCGCGGGCTTCTTTTATCATGCCGAGGGCGGTGGTAAGCCCGCCGCACTTCGTAAGCTTGATATTTACCCCGTGGAAACTACCTGCGCAATTGGCTACATCTTCGGGCAAGATGCAGCTCTCGTCGGCTAGGCAGGGCAATGCGCTGTGCTTAAAAACTTCTTTCATGCCTTCCGTGTTAGCCGCTTTGAGCGGCTGCTCCAAAAATTCCACGCCCAGCTGTTTCATTTCTTCCGAAAAACGGATGGCCTGTTCAGCTTCCCAAGCGCAGTTGGCATCTATGCGGAAAATGGCATCGGTATGCTTTCGTAGGGCTTTCACTATCTCCAAATCATGTTCCGTGCCCAGTTTTATTTTGTAGAGAGGCCAGGGCATGGCTTTCATTTTTTCAATCATTCTTTCCACCTCGTCTATGCCCAGTGTATAATTGGTCATGGGCTTTTTAGTCGCATCTAATTCCCATATTTCATAAAGAGGCTTTCCGAGCTTTTTCCCATACCAGTCCCATGCGGCAATATCGAGTGCGCACTGGGCAAAAGAGTGTCCTTTCAGTACTTCGTTCATTTGCTCCCATAAGGCTTGCGGAGTTTCTGGGAATTCGGAGGGCAACTGCTTTGCAGCCTCTTCCAGAGCATTCCAGTTTTCTTGGCGGGGCACATTGTAGTACGTACTAGCCGTGGCTTCGCCATAGCCGATAACTCCGTCATGTTCAAGTTCCACCACCAACGTTTCCTGCACATCGCGGGCGCTATGTGCTATACGGAAGGTATTTTTAAGCCTAAGGTCGAATTTGTGAAGAGTGAGTTTCATTGCGTGGTTGGTTTTAAGCAGTTATTCAGAGTGCTTTGTGATCAAGGTTTTATGTTGGAGACAAGATTATCTAATTGTACCCATTTTTGATAAATACCTTATATGGATGAAATTGAAAATTATCATGAGACTGATAATAAGTTTAAACATACTTCTATGTAATCAAAATTCAAGTGTTATCTTTGTTAAATAAAACATAATTATTAATAAGTGTAAGAAATGACAAATTTGAAAACCTTAATATTTACAACAATTATAATCTTTTTTGGTTTGTGCTCTGTAACAGCTCAAGATAATCCTCCAACAGTGGGATGGAGTTTTAGAACAAACTCTGGTAATACAGATTACCATCATTTCACAAGAAATAAAGCTGGAAGTGCCGCTGTCTATATCAATCAAGTATCTACAGGTCCAATTTTAAGATTATCTAGTGGGACTGCGACTGCAAA
This sequence comes from Flammeovirgaceae bacterium SG7u.111, assembly GCA_034044135.1. Taxonomy (NCBI): domain Bacteria; kingdom Pseudomonadati; phylum Bacteroidota; class Cytophagia; order Cytophagales; family Flammeovirgaceae; species Flammeovirgaceae bacterium SG7u.111. The sequence continues at coordinate 2,942,664 of CP139021.1, forward strand.
CCAAGGAGTGAAATTTACATTTGAAAGTAATGGCTATTTAGGTATTGGGGCAGATATAGTAACTGAAAAACTGGTACTATATAAAGCAGATGGAACTCCTGTGAAAACCCAATATGGAAACTTAAGTACTGGTATTAGTGCAACCGATGGGTTTGTGGTTGGAATTGAATCTCTAGGTAATGGTATTATTTGGAATCGAGAGAATACCTTTATTAAGTTTGGTACTAATTCAGCTGAAAGAATGAGAATTCACGAAGATGGGTTAATAGATATATATGGAAACATACAGTCAAATGGATATAAGACTATTGAAAATAATACGGATTATCATCATTTTACGAGAAATAACTCAGGAGGTGCTGCTGTTTATATCAATCAAGTATCATCGGGTCCTATTTTAAGGTTATCTAGTGGAACTGAAACAGCTAATCAGGGAGTAAGGTTTACTGTTGCCAATAATGGAGCTGTTGGTATTGGAACTTTAACACTTGAGGATTATATGCTTTCAGTAAATGGGAAGATAAGGGCGAAACAGATAAAGGTTGAAACAGGTTGGTCTGATTTTGTATTTGAAGAAGATTATAATTTGAGAAGTATAAAAGATGTAGAGTCGTTTATAAAGAAAAACCAGCATTTACCCGATATTCCTTCAGCAAAAGAGGTCGAAGAAAACGGTGTTAACCTTGGAGAGATGGATTCTAAGCTTTTGCAAAAAATTGAAGAATTAACACTATATATTATTGAGCAAAACAAGAGAATTGAAAAACTGGAGAGGAAATTAGAAGGAAACGATATAAAGTAGTTAAGTCCTATTTGTGGTGATACCATTATTTAGATTTTAATCAAAAATAAGAACCTCAAATAAAATATTTTACTTGAGGTTCTTAAAAAAACTCCATATTATTTATTTCTCTTCCGCTTTTCTCTTTGTTTTATCCGCCATGGTGCGTTTTTATGCCAGTCGCCAGCCATAATCGATCCGTAAGGCAACACTTCGTCCACCACTTTTCCCAAGCCAAATTCTTCCATTTGCTTTCTTACGCTTTCGGCGCTTTTGTAAGCCGAGGGAAGTTCGCTGATGTCCACCTCGTTGGAGAAAAATCGGATATCCAACCCCTTGGTTTCCTCGGCGAAAATCTCGGAAATAGGTCGGCCGCCTTTCGTCTTTTTGTGAGAAGTTCGGCTCATGTTCCTTCCAGCTCCGTGGGGAGCAAAGCCCAAGTTGCTTTCCGTCGTTTCCCCTTCCACTATCAGCACGGGTTCAGCCATGTTGAGGGGAATTAGCCTTGGTCCAGTGATATCGGGCATAAACTTCTTATCCAAAGGGGTAGCGCCTTTTGCGTGGTAAAACAAATCCCCATCCTTAAAAACGAAATTATGTTCGTTCCAGAAGCGGTTTTCCACCGTTGCCCCAACCTTTTCTGCCGTAGCGTTATGGATGCAAATATGGTTTTGTTTCGTCCATTCTCTTATTACTTGCAAGGCATCCCAATAAGCTTGTCCTTCCTCTGTTTCGAAAGGAATCCAAGCGTTTTGCTTCAACGTATCTTTGGAAATTTCTCCCCTAAACTTATTTGCCATTTTCATTCCTATATCGAAAAGCTTTGCACCAACTCCTCTAGAGCCGTGGTGTGTTACCATCATGGTGTTCCCCGTTTTCTTCGAAGTGCCAACAAACAAGAAATGGTTACCGTCGCCTTGCGTCCCCAAGTATTTTCTTGCTACCTGAATCAGCTTTCTATCGTTTAAGATTTTGTTCTTTTCAAAAGCGTCCAACAGCTCTTTTGGGAAACGGTATTGCTCGTTTCTATCTCGTCCGCCGCCTCCAAAGTGCGTAGAAGCATGTGCTGCATCCATTACTTTTTTGGGGTCAACCTTCCCAAGGTCTGTAAGCATCACCGAGCAGCAAATATCTGCGCTGTGCATCCCAGGGTGAATGGCATTTTTGGCAACTACCACCCCTCCAACTGGGATTGTCCCTACTGAGCCAGAAGGACAGGCATCGGGCATGATTGAGCCACCTACCACTGTGGGCGTTTTCATCACCTTATTCATTGTCTGCATTACCGCACGGAGGTTTTCCTCTTCCAGCTCGTTTTCTGCCTTTATATTTATGGCAAAAGGAACGGTTTCTTTGTGAAGTTCAAGCATGGGCGCAGTTTTGAATTGTTCGAGGTAGTCCGTCAGTGCTTTTTCCTCCAACTGCTTTTCATTGATGTGATCAATGGCTTCTCCAAACCATTTGGCAGGGGCGTAGCCCAGTTCAATAAGTGTGTTTCCGTTAATGATTTTTCTTTCTTTCATCGTCCTTGTTTTTTCTGACAATACAAAGGTTTGAGTTTACTGCGCAATCTTTTTGCGTAGTAAAAAATACTTTTTAACTTTCTTGCATGGCTCAAAACAAAAACGCACTCATTCGCTATAAAACAATTGACAAATGCTTGCAAAACCGCTACCGTGAATGGACACTGGACGACCTGATAGAAGCTTGTTCCGAAGCGTTGTATGAATACGAAGGCAGAGAAGTGAATGTGAGCAGGCGAAGCATACAGCTAGATATTCAACTGATGCGAAGCGATAAGCTGGGATACAATGCACCTATTGTGGTGTACAATAAAAAGTATTATCGTTACGAGGACGAAAACTACTCCATCACCAATATTCCCCTTACCGAAAATGACATGAACGTCCTTTCCGAAACGGTGGAGATGCTTAAGCAATTCAAGGATTTTTCCCTGTTTTCGGAGCTGGGTGGTATTATCCAACGGCTAGAGGACAAAGTGCATACGGAAAAAACAAAGCAGTCTTCCATTATCCACTTAGATAAAAACGAGAACCTCAAAGGGTTGGAATACCTCGATGTGTTGTACCAAGCCATTTTGAAAGAACTGTGCCTAACGATTACCTACCAATCGTTCAAAGCTCGAAATCCTTCTGATCTCACCTTTCATCCTTATATTCTAAAAGAATTCAATAACCGTTGGTTTGTGGTGGGAAGGAAAGAGACAGAGTCGCCCATATTAACCTTGGCGCTCGACCGAATTTCTAAGATCGCTTACAACCTGAATGTTCCCTACCTAAAAGAAGATTTTCATGGGGACGAGTATTATAAAAATACGGTAGGGGTCACCGTGCTGAACGATGAACAGTTGAAAGAAGTCGAGCTCAAACTAGATAAACAAAATGCGCCCTATGTACTCACCAAGCCCTTGCACCATTCTCAGGAAACGGTGGAAGAACTACCTGATGGGAGTGTGGTCATAAAAGTAAAAGTACACTTGAACTTTGAGTTTGAAAGACTTGTGCTTGGATTTGGGCAGTCCATAGAAGTGTTGAAGCCAAATCAACTAAGGAGGAAAATGAAGTATATTCTTTCTCGAGCTTTGGAAAAGTATGTAAACAATAAAAAAGAACACCCTTCCTCAAATAGGCAGGGAAGGGTGGGGAATTGACACTAAAAAAAATACATGGGATTCCTACCTCAAATCCACCGAAACCGAAACAAAGAAACTTCTCCCCGGGGCATAAATCGCATTTGGCGTTCCTCTCACCGAGCGGTTAAGGTGTTCGTAATATGTCTTGTCGAAGAGGTTTTGGACACCCGCCGTGGCTTGGATTGATTTGCTGAACTGGTAGTTGATCTTTGCGTCCAGCAAATTGAAAGCAGGGGTGACGGTTTCCCCGTACTCTTCCGAGATGCGGTTTTGCGCCATCACGTAGCGGTACGAAAGTTCTGGAACAAGTTTGCCTTCCAAGAAATTGGCAAAAAGTACATACCTGATGTCCATCGGGGCGATTTCTGGCAAAGGTTCGTCTCTTGACAAATCTTGGGCATAAGTATAAGCAAAACTCAGCTGCTGCTGAAAAGCTCCAATAAGATGTTGCGACCAAGAAATTTCAAAGCCAGTTTTAAATGCTTCCGAAAGGTTGATAAACCTTCTCACGCCTGGGCTAGTAGGGAGCAGGGGGCTGAGTGTAGTATCAATACTGGAGGAAATGAAATCTTGTAGGTACGAGGCAAACAGGTCTAGTTTGATTTGGGTATCGGTATTTTTATACCCAAAACTGATATCCAATTGGTTATTTACCTCTGGCAGAATATCGGGGTTGCCGAGCATCTCATATGGGTCATTGCCAACAGGGAAGAAATTGATATATCGCTCAGCAATGCTGCCGCTCCTTTGTGCGCGAGCCAACCAAGTGCCTACAGAAAACCCTTTGCCAAGATCGTAGATTGCTCCAAGGCTCAGACTAGGGTTGACTTGGTTAGTGGCATTTATCTCATTTGCCCCTTCAAATTTGGACTGGATATCAGTAGCTTTCGCATTGTTGTATTCGAGCCTTCCTGAGAACACAAATTGGGTGTTGCCTTTTCCAAAGTGATATTCGGCAAACCCACTCATTCTTTTGATCTGGCTATTTTGCCAGGCGTTATCTTGTACGGTTTTCCCTTTGTTTGGTCCCATCAAAAAGCTTCTTTCTCTTTTACCATCCGCACTTTCTATTCTTGCATCGGCTCCAGCATAGAGCGAGCCGTTATCAAAATGCCATGTCCCTTCGGTTCTTCCACCATAGTTTTTCGTTTTGGCAGAGGTGGATGCATCTACCATTCTAGGATCTAGGTTTTTGTCAAAGTTGTCCATCAAATGATCTACAATTGTTTCATATACCGAAGTTTTCCATGTGCTTAATTTCCTATCGGAAAAATTGATTTGATGGGAAGTATTGAACAGCCAAGTATCGTCACTGCGAAGGTCCATGGGGAGGGCAGGGAATTCAACATCTTTAGCCTTGTTTTTTGTTGCAGAGAAAGTCAGCGTTTGGTTGGGGGTGAGCTTGACGCCTAGGTTTGCCCCAAAACTATTCCGCATGAAGTTAGCAGGAACAGCTTCCCCGTTTCCATCTTGGTAATCGTTTCCCTTGGCAAATGCACCAAATAGGCTCAGGTCAATTACCTTGTTTCTTGCGCCAGCCATTGCTTCTGTTCGGAAAATATCCCCATTGCTTTCATAGCTTCCGCTTACCCTGCCATAGCCTCTGGGTTGGGTACTGAAGCTTGGTAAATTTGTCTTGAAATTGATAGTGCCGCCAAGTGCATTTCCAAACCGAAGGGAATGTGGCCCTTTATAAATATCGATGCCCTCCATCATGTTGGGGGAAACTTGGCTTATGGGCGGATCCATGCGGTTGGGGCAAGCAGCCGAAGCTGTTTGGCATCCGTCAATTACAATGTTCAATTGATCGTATTTGAATCCCCTAAACACAGGGTCAAAACCATAGTTTCCACTTTTGCGGATACTGTTGAACGCAGGGAGTTGGTTCAAGAGAGCCGCTGCATCGTGGGCGGCTTTATCTTGGTAGTCGATGGCGAGCGATTGTTTTTGATCTGCACTAGCGTGGAGGGCTATCACCGTGACGGGCAAAGTCTGGAATATGCGTGGTTCTTTTTTGTAAACCCCAGTGTTAATTGCCTCTTTAATTGTTACAGCCTCCAATGTCCATTTGCCATAGGAAATATGTGAAAGACTCATGCTTGTTTCTTCTTGGTAGTGAAAGGAAATGATTCCGTCTTCACTAGAAATCCCCTTTTGCGTACCATAGCTAAATGTTGCCCCATTGATCGGTTTTCCCGATTGGGCATCCAATAACTTGATGTTTGTGTTTTCTCCTTGAAAGGCAAATGAATAGAACGGCAGCGCCAGTGCCATTAAAAATGTGGCTAAATATATTTTCATGGTTCTTAAAAATCTTGTTGAAAAAAAGTAGCCACAGCCAATGCTTTCAACTGAAAACTTGGTAGTAGCTTAGATAAAAATAATATGTCTGTTAACAGAATTGAGGAGGATGGAAAATTGAATAAAGGTGAGATGAAAGCCCATTTTCCGCGAAAGAAAAATACCTTAGACTGCTTTCTTTACAAGAAGTTTTTTCTAGCTCGATAAAATGCACAAAACCGATGGGGTATTTTTCAAAATCGACAAAAAAGCTCAGCTTTCCCGGTTTGGAAGCTTCTTCCTTGATTTCTTTTTTGAGCTGGCAAGTACCTTGGCATGTGTTGATTACCCTGTCCCGTTGTTGGCAAAGTACTTTCATGTAGTAGCTTTTCATCAGTTGGTACTTCACCAAAGGCGCAACGGGACGAAGCATGCCAAGGAAGTAGCATATAAGCAGAAAAACTACCGAAAAAAGTTTGAGTTGATACCACATTTTGTTGTGCAAATCCCTTTAGCGCAAAGCTATTGAGCTTAGGGTGCACAACAAAAAGATAAATCTAGTTTGAATAGGACGTTTTACTTGTTCTTTGTGGTAAAACAGTGTTTCTAATACCCAATCAACACCGTTTCATCCAGCCCATGGATTTCAGGTTCTTGCTCCCTGCTGTTCAGTCGCCGTGCCATGTAGGTTACGTTTTCGTTCAAGTAGTTTTTCATTTCCCCCAAGCTGATTTCCTTGTTTTTGTTTGCATCCGCAGCTCCTTGCAAGCCTTTGAGGTAAAAGTAGGTGAGGAGGGAGTGCCCTTGCTCTGGGTACCACGAAGCCACTTGATCACCAGCCGCCGCTGTGATAATGGTTGCCCTTTCGTCGGCAAAGATCTTGTCTTTCGGTTTGATGAAGACAGGTGAGATATTATTGAGCAGCATCCCTTTTTCCGAAGCTCCGCTGAAGCAGGCGTCAATTACTACAGTGAGGTTTCGGTAAGGAACTTTGCCCAAGTTGGCATAAAAAGTATTCATGGAATAGCCGTTGAGGGAAACCAAAGAAGGTTCGCAATCCACGGGGATAAAATAAGGTTCTTTCGTTTCAGGGTCGGGTCCGCCATGACCGCTGTAGAACACAAATACATCCGATTTTCCTTCTTTCACATAGTTGAAGAGCATGCCCTTGTGGTTGCTCACATTGCCAAAAACACTATTGAAGTTCGCTTGTGTGGCATTCTCTACATAGATGATGTTCCCTTCCCTAAAGCCTAAGGCATCTACCAAATAGGTTTTTACCGATTCGGCATCTCGGAGGGCAAAGTCCACGGAGGGGACATCTTCGTCCGTATAATCCTTGTTGCCAATCACCACGGCAATGGCATCTGTGTTTACCGATTCCGCCTTGGGAATGTTGCTGTCAATATCTGAACTGATGGCAACAGGTGAAGGAAGTATGTCTTCTTTTTTGATCTCTGGTTTTGCAGGTGTCTCGGGTGAAATAGCCTGACCTGTAATAGTAACAGGTTCAGCTGGGGCATCGGCTATTAGCTTTTCCTCTTCTTGAGATAAGTTCCTATCTATGATTATCGACTTATTGTTAGTAATTTGAAACCTGTGTTTTTTGGCAAACCGTTTGGCTTGGTCGTACGTTACTTTTTTTACAATCAATCTTTGCCCAACTCGCAGTTTTTGAAAGCGAAGTTTGTTCAACTTCAATAGTTCAGCTCTAGAAGTATTGTATCGTTTGGAAATGCTATAAATAGTTTCCCCACGCTTCACAGTATGTACCACATTGATCATCCGCTGCTGGGCTGTAGCGGTTATGAAACTTAGCAAAAAGATTGTTACAATTAAATAGCTTTTCATCTAATGGGTGTAGTTGTTTGTCTTTGAGGTTTAGACGAAAATTTTCAGGAAAGGTTTAAGAAAGGGTGTAGGTTGTATGTTTCAGGTTGCAAGTTATCCTAAATTTATCTCTACACTACAAAAATGCCCTTTCCTGTGATTCACAGGTAACAATGCAGGGTGTTTTGATGTTTACATTTGGTCTGTGTGTCACCCAGAGTATATGCAAAAAGCAGGATTTTAGCAAATTGTAGGTTTCTGCAACCCCTGACGGGGTTGGTTTTGGTGGCATGCTATTTTACTACAATAGTGAAACCCCTACGGGGTTTTGTTCTAAATATATCTAAAAGAAGATGTGTGTATACTTTATGTGTGTCACAGACCGAGGCTACATAGAGTACCTGAATTTTTGGTGAGTGCGTACCACCCTGTTTCTTAGGAAAAAACAAAGCCAACCCGAAGTGTTGGCTTAATCAATTCAAAGTTTCTTTATTGGTCTACTGACCTTCTCCAGAGCTTCCACTGCTATTACCATTAGTTTCAGATTGCCCTTCTCTACTTTGTCCTGTATCAGAGCTATCCGTTTTGTCACTACCATCTCCATCTGCTTTAACTACAGAAATGTCATCTGGAGTGAATGAGGGCTCAATAACTTCTTCTGCACAAGAAGTCATGGATAGTAAAACAGCTACAGTTAATGTAGAAATGAATAATTTAATGTTGGTTTTAATATCAACTTAGAAATCCACGCTCTATGAGCGTGGTTAATAACCGCTCTGCGTGGCTAAGCCAGAAAACGGCCCAATGATTATATTCAAGAGTTGTCCCCACAACCGAAGAATATATTATGAGCCGTTTTCACAAATTGTCACATTCGATCTGGTATTGCAAGTACCATATAGTTTGGACACCTAAATATAGGTATAGAATCCTCGAAGGAGCAATAAAAAGGGCAGCAATAGAGCATATAATGCAGTACGCCTCCCAAAAGAAATGTATTATCGATACGCTGAACGTCCAAAAGGGCCATGTTCACTTGATTATCGATATCCCTCCCAAATATTCGGTTTCCGATGTGGTGGGGATCTTGAAGGGCCGGACAGCCATACGGTTGTTTTCAAAGTTCAAGAAGCTGAAGCAACGCCCCTATTGGGGCAACCGTTTTTGGGCAACAGGCTATTGTGTTGATACGGTAGGGCTTGACCCAGAAAAGATAAGGCTTTACGTGGAGTATCAAGAAGAACAGGAAAAAAAGAACGAGAGCTAAGAATAACAAAGTAATAAAATAGATTTATAACCGGGGACAATGAATTCCTTTGCCTCCTTTGGGGGCAAGGGCAGTTTACCCCCTTACAGGGGTTATCACAATTCCCCGCCCTTTGGGTGGGGATCTTTTAATCATTGTTTTTGGGTTTAGATTTTTATTGATTTGAAAATATACTTATTTCAATTAGAATTCATCTACTATTAGCTAGTGAATTTGCTCACTCGTAACAAATTATAGTAGAAGGGCAAAACAAACAAAGCCAACCCGAAGGCTGGCTTTGTTTAATCCTATAAGAAAATAAGTATTCAAAACTTTTACGCGTCTCCACCTTTTCCTGCAGCCAATTTGGCTTTTAGCGCAGCGAGTGCATCGGAGCTTCCAGGAGCAGCCGATGAACCACCATCTCCTAGCAATGCTTGATCTATTTCTTCGTCGATGCTCTTGGTCGTATCCGCCATTTCACCGTACGATTCCGCCAAGGCTTCTTGCTGATCTACTTTTTCCTTCATCCTTTCTAGCATACCAAGGGTGCTAGAAGAATCGATGTTGGCCAGTTGCTTGTTGAGCTTGGTAGTAGCCTCACTCACTTTGTGCCTAGCTTTCAGGGTTTTCAACTCATTTTCCCAGTTGCCTATTTGGGTTTTCAAACGCTGAACGTTTTGCTCCATTTTCGACACATTGGCTTCTTGGGTCTGAACCAATTTTTGAGTGGTGGTTGCTTGGGTCATTGCTTGTTCCTTGCGGCTTAGTGCTTGTGTGGCCAATCTGTCGGCTTCATCTGGAGTGATAGCGCCACTTTCTGCTTTTTGTAGCAAGAGCATGGCCTTTCCTTCATAATCTTTTGCCTGCAACTTTGCGTTTTCCAATTCTTTTCTTGAACGGATGGCCTCTGCTTTTACCACAGCTAGGCTTTTTAAGCTTTCGTTTAGGTCTTTTTTCAAATCCCTGATGCCTTGCTCGGTCATCTTTATAGGATCTTCTATTTTATCGATAGCTGAATTAACTTCTGCGGAGGCAACGCCAAATAATCTTTTAAACATGGACATATGATTTAGTTTTTTTAAGTCTAGTGGATAATAGTTTTATAATTATGGGGTAGGGAGCGTTATTTTGAGAAAGAAATAAGCTCGTTGAAATACTCGCTCAAGAGTAGGCTCAGTGAATTAAGAGAACCTTCCAGTTCGTTGAGGTCGAGGTTTTCGACTTGGAGTGTATCCCTGAACAACAGTTTCTTTCCTGTTTCGTCTAGGGTGAATGCTCCGTGGACTATCTCCCTATTTTTCTTCAACAATGTTTTGTAGAGCTCTAAAGATTCTGTTTTTATCTCGAAAAGCAATTGCTCAATGATGAGGATAGGCTCTTCGCAATCGATGACCAAATTCTTGATACCCGCATCTTCGTTGTCTACTACTACTACTTCTTCTTCAGGATCTTCGCTTACTATTTCGTATTCTAATTCCAATAGATAGCCTTTGATCTTTTCAAAATTGCTCATGTGTTCGGTTTTAAAATTTATTAAAAAAGTTAGGTAAAATATAATGAGTTACGTGATAAAATAGAAGTTAGAAATTGGAGGCAAGAAGTTAGAGAAATGTTTTTTTTGTCCCACGAAATTCTAGTTTAAGACCCCTTTACTGTCCTTCTTAATTTATCTATTACTTGCACTACCAAGCAGATTTATAAAGAGTGAATTGTGTTTTCTACATGAAACGGCTTACAATATAAAAGTTACTAATGAAATGTTCAACTAAGCACCTGTGCTTTTTAATAAAAAAACTTAGCGTCCTATGGGCAAATAAGTTGTCCATATTATTAGGAGAACGCTTGGTATTGACATTCATATGTTTTTTAAGCTCTTTGTGGGTTACATTAGCCATAGAAATGTACGGAACGATATTTCTATTGTTTCACATTGCATGGCTATTTTAGTAGAAAAGTTTATGAACGGTAAAAAATCGGTATGTTTTTTACTATAACTTACAAATAACCATATTTTCTAAAACATATAGCTATGAAGTCCTTCCGTCTTGTCCTGCTTTTTATATTGGTTTTGCATCCATACTCATCCTCGGTGGGTCAAGTTCTCCGCTTTGCTCCAGACTCTCTTTTTTCTGTGGAGAGTACCTTGGTGGAAGATGAAGTGGCATCAACGTATGCAACAGAGGTTGGATTGAAAAATGCAAAAGGGAAAAAGTTGCTTAAACTAAAGTTTGCGAAGGGAAGACTGATCGACGAATCAACTAGGTCGGTTTTGGGGGGAGTAGGGGAGAAACAGGAAGACTTGGATGCTTTTTGTGATTATGCCCATTGCAAAACGGTGTTGCTTCTGCCTGTGATAAAAGTAGTGCTAAAGCTCGATGAAAATCTCTATGCCTTGGCGGGTTACAACCGTATAAAATCACCTGTGACTATTAGCAAGCAGATTTTGATTTACGATTCCAAGAAAAGAAAAATCATCAAACGGGTTTCCTATTTGGGCAACCGAGCTAGCTTGGCTTTTTCCTACCATAAAGAAGCCCGGTTGTTGAACATCTTCGGTGGCTATGATCGCAGTAGGATTGTAACGAATGGGATATTTATAGTGGAAGATGATCAACTCAGCAGATTGGGAATAGAAAAGAAAAAAGTCAGTCCGCAAGAGCTATTTAATGAAAATAAACCTGATAGTTTTTACCAAGTAGATATTCCTTCGGGCAGGGTGGATAGCCGAATTCGCCCAAACCACACAGATCCCTATTGCTATCAGGTAAGCTTGGAATATTAATAGCTTTTTTTTATTCCGTAACGAGTTATATTTTATACTTTTCCGCCCATTTCGGATAGTCTTTTTCCACTAGTTTTTCAGGCCACCTACCATAATAGCTGTATCCTCCTCGGCGCTCTTGTTCAATCTCCTTTAGGGCATAATGGGTCACTTTATCACGCCCAACAAAAATGGGTCGGTTACTTTCGATCTCATAAAAGCGTGCTAAAAGTGGGGCTGCATTTGGATCTTCTTCTATCCAGCCGTCTTTCTCGCCATTTGAATCCAATCCTCTTTCGTATTTCAGCCCGGTAATTTTCGATTTCTCAAACCATTGAACAGCCGCATCTATTGCAGCAATCATTTTTGGACTTGGGTTATCTATTGTCAAAAGAAACTTCACGATTGTTACACTTTCTGCTCCAGAAATTGACGGGGGCTCGAAGTTTCTGGCCCATACAGGCTCAAACGTATTTTCATCATGTTGGGCACACCAAGCGGTGAGCGTTCCATCAACTTTTATTTGTGTTTGAAGGATGCAATCAATCCCTTTTTTTACCGCAGCTATTGCAGCATTTTTCTTTTCAATAGCCACAAAACCGTAGGGCGCTTTACCTTCTGCAATGTCTTGTAGCAAGAACATTACATTCATCATGGCATTGTCGTTATAGGTGATTTCCGAATAGTAGCCTTTCTTACGAAGGGGGTAAAACTGAGGCCAACCGCCGTTGGGGTATTGTGCCGCCAGTAGGTAATCGAGCCCATGAGTAAATGCAGCCTTGTATTTTTCTTCTTCAGTAGCCTGCGCCATTTTAGCAAGGAAAATCATCGGTGTAGAGGTTGCCCCGTTGTCTATCGTGTTTGCGCTTTTTCCTGTTTTGATTTTTTCTAACTCTTCACCCGATGGGAGTTTGTCGGCGAAGTCGGTGTTCTTTGGCCATGCTCCCAAGCTGCTTTGGTAAAGCAGGAGCTTGTCGGCAAGTTCCCGAGCTTCTTCAGTACCATACCATTCAGGATTTTTCCTTAAATAAGATTTGCCCCACTTTTCTTTTGTTTCGGCTTTTGCAGCAGCTGCTTCAGGCGCGTCTTCCTTTTTTTGGCAAGAAGAGCTTAGTAGCGTAAAAGCAATTACAAAAAGTGAAATAGAAGTCTTGATAATTTGGTGAGATGTCATTTTCATATTTCTGTTGAGTTTGGTTAGCTATACCGCTAGAAAATTCAATTTCGTGGTGGCATATACAGAACAAAAACAAAGTTTTTTGTTCTGGGATAAATGTAGTAAATAAATGTATAAAATACGTCTATTTGTTCTTTACACTTGTTTAAGAAAGATTTTTTGGATAAGTACAAACCAATATATCGGATATCAACTGAGGAATCTCTCTTAAGGCTCAAACCCAATGATGTTGTCTGCCATCGTAAACCAGTCATTTTTATCATGAAAGGTAATGGTTAGTTCAGTCTTCTTAAAGATTACTTCATAAATGCTTTTGTTTTCAAAGCCTTCGGCTAATAACCCGATTAATTTTGTAGGGAATGGGTGGCTTCTGTTGTTGCCAATAAACCTATAGACCTTTGTTTTATTATCAAGCTTTTTGTGAGAAGAAAATAAATCAAAGAGCTTTGGTTTTCGGATATGAAAATCCTCACATGCAATATTATTAATTCTAGTTTCGAACTTCAGGAATTCTACGACTATAGATTTGCCATGCCCAGTATTTGTTTGAGTTGATTTCCTGACTTCGATATTCCATGAATAATGACTCTTGACCTCAGTCTTAAGACCAAAACTCCAAGCATTGTATTTTCCTCTGATAGTTCCGCCTTTTTCCAGTACAAATCTCTCCCAATCTGTACAAATTTTTTGATTCGCCAAGTAAAAAGGAGAGTCCAGTTCGGCATTAGTTGCATGGGATTCTATGGGCATAAGATAAGGCTTTAAAAGCAAAATTTGTATAAAACTAAATAGTTGGATTACTCCAAAAAGCCCATCACCGTAAGTTCGATCCTACGGTTTTGCTCGTGCATGCTTGCCCCGCACTTCACGCCGTTTGCACAGCCATTGAGCAGCTTGGTTTCTCCATATCCTTTTGGAATTAGCTGGGCAGGGTTTATCCCTTTCGACACTAGATATAGCACGGCGGCTTCTGCCCGCTTTTGGCTTAAAATCATGTTGTACTCGTCTTCGCCCCGTGAGTCGAGGTGGCAGGAAAGCTCAAACTGGACGCCGGGGTTTTGCAGTATCAGCTCGAAGAGTTCCTCTAGGTTTTTGGCGCCTTCTTCGGTAATCCGTGCTTCGTTCACTTCAAAATGTCCTTTTACCTGAGTAGTCTGTCCTTTTTTCACCTCTTCCATCAATATTTCCCTCATCACAGTTGGGTCTTCCGTTTGTTGGGTAGAAAAAGTATCGACCTTACTAAAAAAATATTTTTTCTTATACCCCACAAGGGTGTAATTGCTATTGGGCGATACTGAGAAAAAGCATTCACCTTTTGCATTGGTAATGCCCTTGAGCATGGCATGGGTTTCAAGGTCGGTGAGAATTGTGTTTACATTGGACAGCCTCGTTTTCCCAAACTTGTCTCTAAAAGTGCCTATCAAAAGTATGTTGTCGTCTTTTTCTGCTTCAAGGCTAATGGCTATTGCCTGCCCTGTAGCCACATTTTTTTTCTGCATGGGGTAGGGCGTAGCTTTGTACCCTTCTGCTATCAACCTAATTTGATATTCGCTATCTCCATAAAGCAAAAAGGAAAAATCGCCAGTGGAGTTGAGTTCTTTTTGGTATTCGGGGGCATCCAGCTCCAAAGCCATCACATTTCCCGCACCATCTCTTTCTACTTTATAAGCAAGGACTACGGCTCGGACTTTCTTCAGGTTTTTAATACCTGAAACTTTGCCATTTACAGTGTAGGGGTTGCGGTCTTGTTCGGTTGGATGTAGAGCTATATTTTCCACTTTTTCTGCCCTAGCTAAAAAAGTGGGGTACATAAGCCATAAAAAAATACAAATCTTGCCTAAAGCTTTCATTGTTGTTGCAAACTGATTCTTGGAATGTTTAGATAGTTTAATTGGAATAGTTACAAAAATATAACCCATTTTGGTCATAAGGCAAAGGAAGTCATTATTTTAGCGCAAGTGATGCAAAACTAAGGAAGAATTGGGCTGTAAGTCAAGGCTTTTGGCTAGAGTGTTAAAATTTGTAAAATTTTATGCTCTCCACAGGGTAAAGCGTAAATTTCGGCTCGATTTGAAAGAAACCAAATTGCATTTGGTGAATTGAGGTATTAGTTCATCTCGATTTTTAGATAATACATAGAAACCATATAACTAGTTAGGAAATGAGCGAAAACGCTGGGCTTAACAATATTGAAGAATTACAAGAGAAAATTAACGAGGTTCGTGCCGAGGTAGGAAAGATAGTAGTGGGACAGGGGTACATGGTAGACCGACTGCTAATAGGCTTGTTCACCAATGGCCATATCCTCTTGGAAGGTGTGCCGGGTCTTGCCAAAACCTTGACTGTAAATACTCTTTCGGATGTGTTGCAGACGGATTTCCAACGTATCCAATTTACTCCCGACCTGTTGCCTGCCGACCTCATAGGTACGATGATCTACAACCAGCGTGAGGGGAAATTTGAAGTGAAGAAAGGTCCTATATTTTCTAACCTTATCCTTGCCGATGAGGTGAACCGTTCTCCTGCCAAAGTGCAATCCGCTTTGCTTGAGGCTATGCAGGAAAAGCAAGTGACCATTGGAGAAACTACCTATAAGCTGGACAAACCTTTCTTGGTGTTGGCTACACAAAACCCTGTAGAGCAGGAAGGTACGTATCCATTGCCTGAAGCACAGGTTGACCGTTTTATGCTTAAAATCTTTGTTGATTACCCTTCTAAAGAAGATGAGCTAGAAGTGATGAAAAGGATGTCAAATATGTCCTTCGATTCTAAAGTGAACGTGTTGCTTTCCAAAGAAGATATTTTCACTATCCGCGATGCCGTGAATGCGATCACTATTTCGGATGAACTAGAGAAGTATATCATCGACTTGGTGTTTGCCACTCGTTTTCCTAAGGAAAATGGGTTGGAGGAAATTGCCGATTACATCCAGTTTGGTGCATCTCCTAGGGCGAGTATCAACTTGCACCGAGCAGCAAAAGCCATTGCTTTCTTAGATGGAAGGGAATATGTGCTCCCTGAAGATATAAAGGAAATAGCCTACGATGTGCTCAACCATAGGATCATCCTCAACTACGAGGCTGAAGCCGATGGCATCACTGAAAGGTTCGTGATCGATACTATTCTTAAGAAGTTAAATATCAATAGATAAGAGTTTAGATTATACTTTTTGAGCCCTTGAACTCACCAGTTCAAGGGCTTTTTTTATTGTTTTGCGTAATACCATTAAATCTTATTAAGAAGTCTGGCGCTGATTACACAATATGGAGAACAATTTTTGCATCTTTTCTCTTTATACTTGTAAAAGAATTAACACCTTAGGCTGAAATCTCTATTTTGGTCATTACTCCAATCTTTTTGCTTACTTTAAGCAAAATCCTAGCATAGACAGCTACTGTCTATTTATTTAGAAGTCAGGAAATAGCCACCTATTCCACTACCAATTTAACTATGCTATGAATAAAATTTCCCTATTGTCAATATTGCTTTTTTTGCTGTTCGTTTCTTTTGCGAGTGGTCAAGAGCGTTACAAAAAAATTCCATGGTATTATTGGAAAGAACCTGTAAAACTACCAAAGGTAACAAGGTATGGCAAGCCATATAAGTCTGTGAAAGTTGCATCTTTTAGAAATTTGGGCAGCTCAAATGGCATTTCATTAATGGCTAATTATGAGAGTTTGGGAGGCAGCCTTGGTGTGATTTGGCATGCCGGTATCGGATTGAATGGTAGTTATATTATAAAAAGAGACAGGAACATTTATTCTGCATCAGTTGGCTGGAATAAGTTTAAACCTATCGATGAGTCTTATGCTAACTTGGTAGCATATACAGGAGATGCCAAGTTTTACGGAGAGTATAATGTGATACCCGTTTTGGTAGGGTACGCTTTTGAACTCCCTCTTAGAGAAAGCGGTTTTTCATTATTGCCTGGGATAGATGCAGGGTTGCGTTTTTCTAACTATAGCTATTCAACAGGAACAGAGTTGGGTGATGAGACGGGGAATGTGAGTGAAAGTCAGTTTACCCTAGCTCCAAAGCTTGAACTAGAGTATCATATCACTGGAAATTTGAGTATTACGGCTAGGTCGAGATATAATGTCTTTTTTAGTCGTGATAAAAATACGGAATTTTTGACCGGTACTAGGAATACACGTAAAACCCTTACTAACGGTTTAGGATTGGTTTTTTACTTCTAATAGAAATACGAAAGAACGAGGAGCCCTTGGAGTGTATGCTTCAAGGGCTTTTTTTATTGCTTTATACAAAGGCTATTATGCTTTATTAAGAAATGATCTGCTTATTTGTAATGTGGAAAATAAGATTTGCACTTTTTTTATCTATACTTGTAAAACAATCAACTCAACAACAAAAGGTCTTTACTTGATCTTTTTCTCCAATCTTTTTACTTCTTCCAAAAGTAAAAACCTAGCACAGATACTAGCCAGGCTATACTTCGCTTAGTGAGGTATCGGTCTTTTTTTTCAACTACAATCTAACTGTGCTATGAACAAAATTTATCTATTATCATTTTCGGTTTTTTTGCTATTTACCTCACTTGCCAATGGTCAGGAACGCTACCAAAAAGCACCGATATATTATCGGCAAGACAGACCCAAAATGTATAAGCAAACTAGGTATGGAAAGCCTTACAAATCTGTTAAAAGTAGTGCTTTTAAAAATTTGGGGAACACGAATGGGTTTTCCCTTATGGCTAACTATGAGGGTTTTACAGGCGGGTTAGGTCTGATTTGGGGCGCAAATGTCGGGTTGAATGGTGCTTATATTTTGAAGAGAGACAGAAATGTGTTTTCTGTTTCTGTAGGTTGGTATAAATTCAAGCCCTTAAGCGAATATTTTGCTAGTGTTGGTGGGTTCGATGAATATGATTTCGACTTTGATTTTAATGGAACGGGAAGTGGTGGATCAAAGTCATATGGCAAGTACAATTTGATTCCTGTTCTTGTAGGATACGCATATGAAATACCTCTTGGGAAAAGTGGTTTGTCTTTATTGCCTGGGCTTGATGGCGGTATCCGTTTCGCAAGCTACAGTTATACAAAAGGAGAAGGGGATGAGGAAGAAGTTTTTCGAGTAAGCCAAAGCCAATTTACTTTAGCCCCAAAGTTTGAAATGGAATACCATATAACTGGTAATTTTAGTATTACCGCAAGGTCGAGGTATAACATTTTTTTTAGTGATGATGAAAATACAGAATCTTTGGTCAATTCCAGTAATACACGTTTGTCTGTTACGAATGGGATAGGAGTGGTTTTTTATTTTTAAAAAATAATAATATGGCTTGCTGAACCCTTGAAGCTATGGCTTCAAGGGCTTTTTATTTGTAGTTTTGCGCCCTCAGAAAAAAATGAAACCCATGGAACCTACCAACTTATATATCGTACCTACGCCTATTGGCAACCTCGAAGACATCACGCTGCGAGCACTGAGAATACTGAAGGAAGTAGACTTGATTTTGGCAGAGGATACTCGTAAGTCGGGTATTTTGCTAAAGCATTTTGAGATAAGCTGCCCCATGTTGAGTCACCATGCGCACAACGAGCACCACACTGCCGAAAGGCTGATAGAAAGGATGGAAAAGGGAGAGGTGATGGCTTTGGTTTCGGATGCGGGCACGCCTGTGGTTTCTGATCCGGGGTTTACTTTGGTGAGGAGTTGTGTGGAGGCAGGGCTAAAAGTCGAGTGCCTTCCTGGCGCAACGGCTTTTGTGCCTGCATTGGTCAATTCGGGCCTGCCTGCCGATAAATTTACTTTTGAAGGATTTTTGCCCCACAAAAAAGGAAGACAAACGAGGTTGAAGCTTTTGGCAGAAGAGCCGCGCACCATGATTTTTTATGAATCACCCCATCGCTTGGTTAAGACCCTCCTTCAGTTTGCCGAGTTTATAGACCCAGCACGGAAGGCTTCAGTTTCGAGAGAGTTGAGCAAATTGCATGAGGAAAATGCGAGGGGAACGGTCACTGAATTGGCGCAGCATTTTTCTGAGAAGACAGTGAAAGGAGAAATCGTGATCGTATTGGAAGGAAAGAGGTAGCGTTCAAATTTACAACTTTAGAGCGTTTATGCCTTTGAGATAAAAAAAGACCGCTGAAAGCGGCCTTTTATACTAAAAAACAGTTCAGTTTACATGTGGAAAGTAAGAATTGGTTCCTCTAGGTGATTCACCACTTCTTCGGCAATGCTAGCGTGGAGCCATCTTTTCAACCCTGTACGCTGGTGGGTACCCATCGCCAATAGGTCGATTTTTTCTTCGTGTACAAAATTAGTAAGCCCATCAGTGATGTTGTAATCTTCTATTACATGAAACTTTGGGCTTTCAAAACCGTGGATGGCGGCAAAGGCATCCATCATGTTCAAGATTTTTCCTCGTTTTTCATTTTTTTCTGGGTGGCAAATTTCCACGAAATGAACTTGGGCATGAAGGAGTTTTTTTAGCTCAAGTACTGCTTTCACGTTTACATCAAATTCATGTTCAAAATCTCCTGCAAGGGCAATGTTTTTGATGCTTTCTAATTCGGCTATCTCCTTTTTGATTACCAAAGTTGGCACAGGTGAGTGGCGTACGATTTGTTCTGCATGTGAGCCAAAAAGCGTTTCGTTTATTCCTTCGGCACCATGGGATGCCATCACTACAAAATCTATGTTGTTTTTCTTTATATACTCTTTCACATCTTTCCGCAGCCTGCCAAGGGTTACGAACGAGTGGATTGGGCGTTTGTCGAATTGAAGCACAAAATTCATCATCATATCGTATGCTTCT
The DNA here is from genome assembly GCA_034044135.1 of Flammeovirgaceae bacterium SG7u.111. Lineage (NCBI taxonomy): Bacteria > Pseudomonadati > Bacteroidota > Cytophagia > Cytophagales > Flammeovirgaceae > Flammeovirgaceae bacterium SG7u.111. The sequence continues at coordinate 2,962,173 of CP139021.1, forward strand.
TTGAGTGCCAGCTCGGTGAGCTCGAAGCCGCCTTCGTCAAATTGTACAGGGGAATTGACCACATTTAGCAAATGGACTTCTCCATTCTCCATGTCAGCCAGCTTTTGGGCAAACCTCACGCCTATGGCGGATAGTTCGGTAAAGTCGGTAGGGACTAATATGCGTTTCATTTTCTTATTTTTTAGTGTTGTGTATGGTCTTTTATGAAGGCTGCTTTTGGCCGGGAGATGACAAAGTCCTTCATTTAGTTTAACGAGAATAAGAGGTGGTAAGGTTCTGAAAATGGGTGATTTGTTTGAAGTGAAGTGCCCTGTTTTTCAGAAAGAATTGACAGTAATATGTGATGAAAAACACCTTTGTTTTTTAAGTGTGTTTTTTGTGTATTACAAGCTTCTTTTTTTTGAAAAGGTATGCATGTATGCCTATTAATAAAAAATCTCAAAGAAATGCAGGTTTTTATATTTAAAATACAATTTTCTTCAAGCATTAGCTTTTTTTATTTCTTCTGTGTAACTTGTTAAGCAAAGCAAATGATTACGTAGATTTTATGCTGTAAATGATTTAAAACCAGATTAATAGCACTTCCTTATAAATATCTTGTACTACACCACACTTGCAAATTAACCAGAGTTAGGGTGTTTGTTTAGTGAGAAACTATACGATATCCTCCAAGTTCCAGCTGTTTATTTTATCATTCAAATTGCAGGTTTGAAGACTAAACTATTTTATTTTCAAATTAGAGTTGAGGTCAGCTTACTTTTTGTAAAGTGACTTATTACTTATTTAGATTTTCGCCTTTGGTTGGATGTTATATTGCTTGGGGCAAAGGGGTAGTAACTTGGTTTTATTCGGAATAGAGTAATAAATTTAATTAGTGGGCTAATTATGGAAAATGAGTTTTTTGGGAATGATATAATCAATGTAGCCCAGAAAGGTATGTCTCATGGTTTACCAATTGTTCATTTTCATACCAAGGAAATGGATTATTCGGTACGAGTTAAATATTTGGGTAACCGGACATTTTTTGTTACTCAAAAGGGAAAGTTTCGGATTTCGTTGTTATTACAGCATATTCAAAAGCTGAAGGAAACATTTCATAACCTTGGTAAAGATCGCGGATCGAAACGGTTGTTTTTATGTGTAGATTTCGCAAGATGCACCGGTTCTGATAAAGAATCGAGAAAGTTTTTGAAGGAATATTTTGAGGGATGGTTTGAAGGAGGTCTGGTTGTTGCAATAGCATTAGTGGGCCCACCGCCCATGGTGAAGACCATTGCAGGTCTTTCCAACCTAAAAAACTCGAAAATTCGATACACATTCCACGAAAATATGGACGAGGCGATTAATTATATTAATTCATTGAGGACAGGTATGGCCGGCAAATCGATAGAAAATACTGCATATAGCGAAGACTGGGGGCTGAGGACTCATATCTACAGTAATGGTAAGAAACTGAATATTCAGCACAGCCCTGGATGGAGCCTTTCTCACGATATGAGTGCTTTTACCGCTTTTGCTTACCTCATTCGTGGTGATGTGTTGCTCATGAAGCTTCATGGTGATATGAAGCCTGAGCACGTGCAAGATGTGTACAGGCTCAGTAGGTCTATTTTGAATTTTTCTAGAAAATCAAAAATCTATATGGTTTTGGATATCTCTGAGGTGCCTAATTTCACCTTTGGAGTACGTAAGGAGTTCGAGAAGTTTGAAGAGGTTTATAGTAAATATTGGTTGAAGACTATCATGGTTCTTTCACCAATTGGAAATACACTCATGTCGCTTTATCAACTATTCCGCCCTACATGGGCAGATAGGATAGTGGCAGTAAAATCGTTGCACCAAGGACTGGAAGCATGTTCTCAAGAACCAAGGGAAGAGGAGGTTACCCTTCCGCCAGAAAAGAATGATTTGCTAGAGAAGGCTCACAATGCTTCTCGTGAAGAGCTGTTGGATATGTATGAGAATTTGCTCAGTGAAAAGCAGGAGGAAGAAGCATTTCATCGCCACCGAATGTCAGAACTTTTCGAGGTGATAGGGCAAACTACTTGGATGCCTGATTTCAGGCCTGTTTCTAAAAATATTTCTGAAGACGACCCTTATTATGAGTTGTTTAGTGCGGCATATTTGTTACAGCACGATCTGTACGAAATATTGAGCGAGCGGGAAAAAGAAAACAAAGTACTTGAGAGAAATATAGAGGCGCACCATGCGGAGCTAGTTAATAATGAAAATGCTCTTAGAAGCATTTTGGAAAATAACGATGATGCTATTTGGCTTATTGACGGGAATTATAAGTTGGTAGATTTCAATCATAATTTCACAAAGCTTTTTTTAGATCTTTTTGGTATAGCGCCCAAAGTTGGTGGGGATGTGCTGATGTTCACTACTGAAAAAGAGAAGAGACAAAAGTTTTGGAAAGAGAAATATGAAAAAGCCTTAAAAGGAGAGCCTGAATTGTTTCAGGTAAGAGGGGGGCATGGCAAGCCTCCAGTTCTTGATATTCGAATTTTCCCAGTAGAAGAAAATGGGGAGTTTACACGTTTGGCTTGTTTTTCAAAGGATATTACTGCACAAGTTCATGCCGAGGAACAATTGAAGAAAAGCCGTAGACAGCTCCAGCTATTGTTAGAACAAATCCCTGCCATTCTTTTCACCTTTGATAGCGAGCTTAACGTAGCTTCTATGATGGGTAAAGGCTTGGAGAACTTGAGCTTGAAGCCAAACCAGATGGCAGGACAACACCTTGAGGAATTCAATCAACAATTTGGACCAGATGATACTATTTTGGAGGCTCATCAGAATGGTTTAAGAGGTATTTCGGGTAAGTACGAGCTTTCTTTTGCCAATAGAAATTACCTTTCGTATGTAGAACCACTTTACGAAGGCAGGGCTCAAAAAGTGACGGGTGTTCTGAATTTAAGTATAGATATTACCGATATCAAGAAATCGGAAGAGCGTTTGAAGCTCCAGAATGATGAACTGAAAAAAGTAAATAGGGAGCTAGACCAGTTTGTCTATAGTGTGTCGCATGATTTACGTGCACCTTTGGCTTCAGTTTCGGGTCTTATTTCTCTTGCCCTAGATTCTGAAAAACTTGACGAAATTCAGGAATACCTTCAACTTCAGGAAAAAAGTGTTTCTAGGTTGGATGCTTTTATAAAGGAAATCATAAACCTTTCGAGAAACTCGCGAATGGAGATTGAGAGTGAGGAAGTTGATTTTCAAAAAATGATTGATGAAATCTATGAAAATCAGGCCTTTAGTGAAGATGCTAAAAATGTAAATAAGCTGGTGAACATTTCACAAAAGGCACCATTTTATTCTGATAGTAGGCGTATAAAGGTAGCAGTTGGCAATCTGATTTCCAATGCGATACGCTATTCTATGCCCGAAAGAGGAGATGCTGAGGTGAAGGTGAGCATAATGGTAGATGACAAAAAAGCAGCGATTAGGGTAAAGGATAATGGAATTGGAATAGAGTCTCAATATATGGGTAAGATTTTTAACATGTTTTATAGGGCTACGCAGCGTAAAAGCGGCTCAGGTTTAGGTCTTTATATTGTACAAGAGACCATGAGCAAGCTTGATGGATCAATAGACGTGACTTCAGAGCTAGGTAAAGGTTCTGAATTTGTCTTGATCATTCCTAATAGAAAGGCTAAGTAGAAATGAGAAAAATGACTTTTGAAAAGGCTGTTTTAATCTAATTAAAGCAGCCTTTTTTAGTTAGATGTAATCCCACCTTCTTTGAAGTAACTCAAACAAGTTTCCATTACTTTTATTCTTTTGTTTTGCATCAGCCATATCTTTTTTTGAAATTTGATTGATTACCCTCATTTTTAGGTTTAAGCTTTATTGAACCAATAGTGTATGTGGAAATTTGTATTTTTTGTAAGCTGTTTCCTTCTCTTTTCGTGCGATAAAAAATCTGACAACGGAAAACGACAAGTAAAGGAAGAGAAGGTAGGGGTATCTATTGGTACTTCCAATCAAAAACCTGCCTATTGGGAGGTAAATGGGAAAGCAACTTTACTGGTTGGAGGTGGGTTTGTGAAGAAATTTTCTAGTCCAGTGGTACTTGAGTCCGATTTAGATTCTCTGGTAAATATGGGTTGTAACTTTGTGACTCTCTCTCTAGGCGAAAAGGATTTTGGCGGTGAAAAACCATTTCAGGTCTCAGATACGGGGAAATATAATCTTGACGCTTGGAACGAACGCTACTGGCACTGGTTTGAGTATTTTTTGTTTCAATGCAGTGAAAGGGGAATCGTGGTTCAGCTTGAAATATGGCCTGAGGATTTTACAGAATGGGGAAAAAGCCCTTTTAACCCTCGCAATACAATCAATTTTACAGAAGAAGAAAGTAATCTGATTTCAGGGTTTCATCTACAAGGAGAGTCGCCTGAATCTCAGAAGGTAAAAGCGTATTTGGAGCAATATGTGTTAAAGCTGCTGAATATCACTCTTAAAAGTCAGAATGTGATTTTTACAGTGGGAAACGGCAATTCCTCCATTGAAATTTGGGAAAGCCATTGGGAGTCGTTTATCCGTCATAACTCCCAAGACAATTTTCATGAAGCATTTGTAGATGGAACCGATTTTATAGATGTTTCGCAGCTGGGCAAAGAAAATGGCGAGCAGCATTACTTGGCTATTTTAGAGGTAAAAGAGAAGTTGGAGAATGTCAAGCCGATTAATGCAAGTGCAATATATGGAGGGATCGACCTCAACGAGTGGGGAGGTATAGAAGATGGACCAGAGCGATTTTGGAAAAATATTTTTGCGGGGACAGCTGCAGTTCATTTTCACAAAGAGCCATTAGGCGCAGGGGTCAATGATTTGGCTCGGTTTAACATCGCTAGTTTACGAAGTCTAGAAGATAAGTTTCCTATTATCTCATCGCAACCGAAAAACGAATTGCTTTTAGAACGAAGTCCAAATGAAGCCTTTTGTTTGTCGGCAAATGAACACTTATATGCGTTGTATTATCCTGGCTGTGGACAGGTAAAGCTTGATTTGCAAGGCTATGAAGGGAAGGTTGCCGTCAGTTGGTTGAACCTGTTGGATAATGTATGGGATGCTGAATTTATAATGCAAACCGAAGAAGGTAAAATTGAATTGCGCTCTCCTTGTGAAAGTAAATGGGTGGTGGTAGTACAGCCAACTGTTGAACAATAAACTGGATTTACGTGAATATTTATTTACATATACTTCTTCTTGGATTTGGATTTGGGCTTTTGATAAAAGGAGCTTCCATTTTGATAGATGGGGCAATAATACTTTCACGAAAGCGGGGATACTCTGAGTTTTTCATTGGACTTACGGTGGTCTCTTTTGGGACGTCCCTGCCTGAGCTCATTGTAAACACCATCGCTTCTTATAGCGCTTACGACGAGATGGTTTATTCCAACCTGATAGGAAGCAATATTTTCAATATGTTTATGGTGTTGGGGTTGGTGGGGCTTGTTTACCCTATCGTTATTCGTAAGCAAACCATTTGGCGGGAAGTGCCTTTTTTGGCTTTCGCCACAGTGCTGATTTTTATATTGTCTAATGATGTTCTGCTCAGAGATGAAGAAAAGGACGTGCTTTCTCGTCTCGATGCCATCATTCTACTGATTGCCTTTGTGCTTTTTTTAGCCATAGCTTATCTCAATTTAGGGGCAGTACGGAAAGAGATGATTTCAGACAGATATTTTCTTCCTGGGTGGAAAATATTTTTATACATAGCTGGAGGTTCGGTTGCTGCTGCTATTGGCGGTGAGCTGATTGTAAGTGAGGCAAGTCACATAGCTAAATACTATGAAATAAGTACGAGGCTGTTTTCAATTACAGTGATAGCTACCATCACCACCTTGCCCGAGTTGGCGACTTCGGTAGTGGCGGTAACCAGAAAAAGATCAGGTATTGCCTTGGGCAACGTGATTGGCTCCAATACCTTTAACTTCCTGTTTGTATTGCCAGTGAGTAGTTTGGTGCACGAGACTTCGTATAAAAGAGCTCTGAACTTCGACCTGAACTTCTTCCTTTTTGGAACTATCCTCTTGTTCCTAAGTATGTTTGCGGGAAAGAGGAGGAAGCTCGACCGTTGGGGCGCATTTATCTTCCTCGTCTTTTTTTGTGCCTATGTATATTTTGTGTTTATAAGAATGTGATGCGGTTTATACTTTAGGATATTCCCAAGGGATTCGGTATTCTCTGCTAAGTAATTTGTTTGCTTCTTCATCACCAATGATCAAATCCTTTTCCCCATCCCAAGTCACGCTTCTGCCTAGTTTGAACGAGAGCATTCCCAGCAGGCTCATATTAGTAGCATAATGTCCCACTTGAATGTCGGCAACGGGCCGGGTTCTGCTTTTGATAGCATGCATAAAATCAGCCCAAAGTTCAGGAATATTGTGCTGGTCTTTTGTATGGAGTACTGGTTCCATATGAATGGTTTCTTCCTTAGGATTCGTTGGGTAAAAAGTCCAACCATCTCGCCAGCCCATGTGGAAAACCCCTTTTGTACCGTAAAAATAAACCCCTATAGCATGCTTTTCGTTTTGATTTCCACCAAATTGCCTATGTTCCCAAGTGGCGGTAAAGCTTTCAAACTCAAAATTTATTATTTGATGGTCGGGGGCGTCAGCTATTCCTTTCATGATCTTTCTTCCCCCCGTAGAATGGACAGCTTTGGGATATTTTTCTTCTGTCCATCCTAGAATTTGGTCGAACCAATGCACGCCCCAATCGCCCGCTTGTCCATTAGCATAATCCAAAAATTGGCGAAACCCTTTTGGGTGGATTTTCTTGTTATAGTTTCGGTAAGGAGCTGGGCCACACCACATATCCCAATTCAATCCATTGGGAGGCTTACTATCCTCTACAAGTTTACTTTCCCTAAAAGGATAATGAACAAACGAACGAACCATGCCTATTTTACCTGCTTTTCCTGATCTTAAAAAATTAATCCCTGCTTTATTGTGAGGGGAGACTTTTCTGTGAAGCCCAACTTGTACTACTCGGTCATTTTCCCTAGCAGCATTTACCATCGCTTTCCCTTCGTTTATGGTATGCCCTATGGGTTTTTCTACATACACATGTGCACCGCTTTCCATAGATGCTATTGCCGGAAGGGCATGCCAATGATCGGGCGTGCCAACTATAACTATCTCAGGCTTTTCTTTTTTGAGTAATTCCCGGTAATCTTCATAGTATGTTGGTCGGTCAGAGGTGAGTGGGTTGAGTATTTCCTTTGCAATGTCAAGTTGGTTTTGGTCTACATCGCAAAGAGCTACCACTTCGCATTCGCCTGAAGCTACCGCAAATGTCAAAATGTTCATTCCCCACCAGCCAGAACCTATGAGGGCAGTTTTGTAGCGCTTAGCTTTACTTTGAAAACCCATAAGGGGTAAGGAGGAGTAAACAATGCTGGCGGCTGTCGTATTGCGGACAAAATCTCTTCTTTTCATATTTTTTGTAGTGATTTTTGGGTTTTGGAATTTTGTTTTCTTGAAGATACTAATAGATTACAAAATCAATTGAGGCAATTCTCTAAACTTAAAAAAATGACTGAAACAGAATTAGAAAGTTATCGTTACCCTATTGGTAGGTTCAAAGCTCCTTTTCCTATTAATGAAGCAATGTTAAAAGGGTACATTGAAACTATTGAAACACTTCCGCAAAAGCTGGAAGAAGCTGTAGAAGATTGGTCTGATGAACAATTGGCAACGCCTTACCGAGAGGGAGGCTGGACCGTGAGGCAAACGATCCATCACATAGCCGATAGCCACTTCAACTCTCAGCAGCGGTTTCGTTTAGCACTTACCGAAGATCGCCCAGCAATAGTCCCTTACATAGAATCGGCTTGGGCTGAGCTACCTGACGCAAAATCAGCGGACATAGCACTTTCACTAACTATTTTAAAGGGGCTGCATGCTCGCTGGACTATTTTACTAAAATCTTTTGGTGAGAAAGAATGGGCTAGGGAATTTATCCACCCTGAGTTCCCACAACCGCTGCGATTAGACACTACTGCTGCTTTATACGATTGGCATTCCCGCCATCATTTGACGCATATCACAAACCTGAAAGATCGCAAAGGTTGGTGACTCAATTATGTTGTTAACTATTCCACTCCGTACTCTGAATTTGTACGGAGCTTTTTTATGCTTAGAAGCTGTTTGGGAATTATATTTAAAAATTGTTATCGCTTATTTTGTATGCATAATTTCGTCAAAAGAAACACATAAGGATTTTGAAGATACATTTCAAAACAGCTTCTAAGTATTAGTTTGGGTGATAGGGTTAGGCTCCACACTTCTGTTAAAAACTTTATAGGTTTCCTCTTTTGGGTTATTTGGTTTTTAGATACAAATATCACATCTGGTTCATCTCTTAATTTCTGGGAAAAGTATAATAGCAAGCGCATATTCGTGTTGTATAGGGGAGATGAATTAACGATTCTTTACTAGACAAAATGTGCATTATCTATATGCGTCCTAATACTATTATGAACCCAATTAATATCAAACTTATAATAAAGCATAGCTTTCTAATTCTGTTGCTTTTCCTACTTGTTACTCAAACTAGGAAAGTTTTTTCCCAAGATCTAGCGTCGGTTAATGGACTAATAGAAAAGGCCAAGAGCCTAAAAGGTAATGGTAAAAGCGATGAGCTGAACCAAGTTCTCATTAAGCTTACGCAGGCATTGTACAACGACGGAAAGTACAATGATGCAATTCTCTACTACGGAGAAATGATCGAGCTTAACAAAGAGATAGGCAATGACAACGCAATTGCCTTTGGGTATTCCCAAATTGCCAATATTCATGCTGAACAAGGTGACTTACCTCAATCCATCGCATCTTACGAAACTGCTATTGCTATCCGAAGGAAAATGCGTGATAATCAGGGCCTTTCAAGCCTACTGCTTACCTTGGGCATTGCTCAAAAAGAAAGTGGTCAAATGGAAGCTGCCATCAAAAATTTGGAAGAAGCACTTGAATTATCACGTTCGCTCAGCAATAAATATGCAGTTACCGATTGTCAAAGGAGCTTGGCGGAAGTGTATGAAAAATTAGGGGATGGTGAAAAAGCTCTTTTCTACCAAAAACAATACACCGATAGTTATAAAATTGAAGAAATAACAGCCCGTCAGGAACTAGAAGAGGAGTTTAATGCGGAAAAGCAACAGAAAGATGCAAAGATTTCCAAGATAAATTCCCAACTAGAAAATACAGCAAACGTAAAAGACCAAGCATTAGAAATAGCCCTTGCTAAGGCAAAAGAAGTTGAATTGCTTGAGGAAAAAAGGAAACTGCAAGAGATGGCCATGAGGGAGCAAGACGCACGCATAGAAAGTAATAACATGATGATCAATGCTTTTATCGGTGGAGGTTCGCTTGTATTAATTCTGTCGGTTATGTTAGGGGTCGGTTATGTACAAATCCTTAAAGCAAAGAAAAATCTTTCATTCAAAAATGAGGAGATTTTAACACAGAGCATCAAGTTGAAATCAGCGTTTGGCGATATAAAATCTTCAATAAACTATGCCAAGAAAATACAAATGGCAATGATGCCTAGTGATAAGGCTATGAATAGTGGCTTTATAGAGTCCTTTGTTTTTTTGAAGCCTAGGGATGTTGTTAGTGGTGACTTCTATTGGCATAGCGAACGAAATGGGAAGGTGATAGTTGCGGCTGTTGATTGTACAGGCCATGGTGTTCCAGGAGCATTTATGTCGATGATAGGAAGTAATATTCTCAATCAGATTGTCAATGAAAGAGGGGTCACTGAACCGGATAAAGTCTTGAACATGCTCAATGAAAGGGTGAAGAAAGCCTTGAATCAAGATGAAACTCGTAATAAAGATGGGATGGATATCGCTCTATGCGTACTCGATCCTAAAGAGAAAACCGTGTCCTATGCTGGTGCAAAAAACCCGTTGGTGTTGGTAACTGGTGATGAGGTAAAGATCATTAAAGGTGATAATATGAGCATAGGGGGGACATGCTTGAAAGGCGATTGTAAGTTTACGGAACACGTGGTGAATATTGATGAAACCACTATGTGCTATATTTATTCAGATGGTTTTCAAGATCAGTTTGGTGGGGCGAAAAAGAAAAAATATATGAGTGTCAATTTTAGAAACTTGCTTAAAAAAGTTTCTATAGAGCCTCTTGAAAAGCAAAATGAACTTCTAAAGAAAGAGTTGATTGATTGGATGCAAGAGGGCAAGGAAGATCAGATTGATGACGTACTGGTCATCGGGTTCAAACTAGAGTTTTAGTGTTTAATAACTTCATAAGATAAGACCTGCTCCTTTTAGAGCAGGTCTTTTTATATAAAAAGGTTATCCTACCATGATGTGGGTCTCTGGATATTGATAAGCATTTGTTGTTACTTTTTTGCTGAGAGCAAGCGCTAAAGTCAACGTGCCTATTCTTCCTATAAACATTGAACATATAATTACTATTTTGCCAGCCGAAGAGAGATTTCCTGTAAGCCCCATACTCAACCCAACGGTAGAGAATGCTGATATTTGTTCAAATACCAAAGAAAGAATAGTAGGGGAGTCTGGAGATCCAGACTCGGTGATTGATAATATAAAAACAGCCAATAAATTGTAAGTTGTGGCAAATACAAAGATGGAAAAAGCCTTTCGGATAATCCCTTCGGGAATTGTTCTTTTGGCAAATTCAATCCTGTCTTTACCTTGGATACTTGAGACTGCTGAAAGGGTCATGAGGAAGAAAGTAGAACTTTTGATCCCCCCCCCTGTAGAGCCTGGTGAAGCCCCTATGAACATCAAGAAGATACACATGATAATAGTTGGGTTTGCTAGCGGAATCCCATCGGACATGCCACCAAAGTTCATGGTGTTGAAACCAGCAGTTCGAGTGGTAACAGATTGGAAAAAGGAAGTATTCAGGGCTTCTATAATGGTTCTGTCGGTCAGTTGATGAAACTCCAAAACCATGAAACCCATAGTTCCTAGAACTAATAAGAAGCCAGTAGAATAAATAGCTATTCGAGTACTTGTTCTCCATTCTCTTTCTGGGTTTTTGAAGATTTTAAAACCTCTTTCGAAAGTAAAAACATCTTCAAATGTCGTGAAGCCCAAGCTGCCTAGCACAATCATGAGTGCGATAATGAAATGGAGCTGATACATATGGCGGATGTCAATATCCACCCCGGTTTTTAGTAGTGAGCCATCAGAAATTGTATTGGTAAAAAGTCCTTCGTTGAATAGGCTGAATCCGGCATTGCAAAAAGCTGAAATGGAATGGAATATGGAGAAGAATACCTTCTGCCCAAAGTCGTCGAATGTAATGGTTTGGTCCCAAGAAAAATAGATGGCAACTGCGCCAAGAAACTCGATGGCTAGGGTGATTATCACAACCCGTTTTAAGAGGGTAGTGGCTGAAACCAAAGATTCGCTGCTGAGCATATCTTGCATCATTGATTGTTGCCGGATTCCCACTCCTTTTATAATGAAGGTGGCAAAAAAGGTGGCAAATGATACTATACCGATTCCCCCCATTTGGAAGAGTAGAAGAATAACCAATTGCCCTTTTAAAGTAAAAAATGTTCCAGTGTCTACTACGGTGAGTCCTGTAACGCAAGATGCGCTTACCGAAGTGAACAGTGCATCGAGAAAAGGCATGCTGCCGCTTTGTTTGGTCATTGCCGGCAAGGTAAGCATACCTGTACCTGTGAGAACTAGCAGAATGAAGCTATATATGAAAGTTGCCGCTGCTTTTAGTTTTAAATCGGAGATCTTTGCGCTTACCTTGGTCAACTCTAGCACAATGAGCGTAATGAGGTAGAAGCTTAAGAAATGTCCAAACAAAAGAGTTGATGATTGAATTCCTAAAAGGCTTTCCAACAGAAAAGGAATAGGTTGGAAGCCTATGAGGTAATTAAGCAAGCCGTTTACCAAGATAAAACCCATTAACCCAGTTTCCAGTCTGTTTTTATTAAAAAAAGCCTTGGTTTTAAGCGAAAAAGCCAAACGGGCGAGGTAGACTCCCAAGTAAATGAAAAAGGGATAGTTGTAGTCTTTGATGATGGCAGCTTTTTCTAGTTCCGTAGAAAGAAAACCATATCGGTAAAAAAGCAAAAGCAGCGAAGCGGTGATATTTAGTGCAGAGATAATCCGCAACACTATCATTGCCTTTGGTCGGTAGTTATAAATGTAATTTTTGAAAAAATCTCCGGGGTTTTCCATCTAGTTCTGTCAGGCTGGATTCAATTGCTGTAGTTATGTTTCTTATATACGAATATGTTTTTTAGATATTGACTTTATGGTCAGGTGAATGTATAAAAAAAGTATTTCTGAATGTTGCAGGGCTGTGTTTTGAAGTTTTTCTGTACTCCTGTAACTTTTGTAATGAAGTGGTCAGGTCATTAATTACTTGATACAAAAGGAATGTTTTTGTAGAGTTCGGAAAGAACCGATGTAGTCAAAAAATCTTCTATTTGCATAAAACGAATTGCAGTTTTTGGAGATATTTCCTTGCTAATTCTCTTATAGTACGTCTTGTCTATTTTTAATCGAAGTTTATCAAGCTCAAAACCTTCTTCTACTATCGCATCTATTGCTTCGGGTGTAAGGCTTTCATGCATCGAGTTATATCGTTTGATGTTGCTCACCCTTCTGTCTATCAGTATTTTGCTATCAGCTTCGTAGTCTTTGTATATTACCCAAAATTTCTTTGATTCTGCTTCTGGGAGGTCAATATATTCCTTTACAATGCTTCTTTTTTCCTTTTGGAATACATCTTTGATTATATCGAGGTCTTGGGAGGTTACTTGGGCAAAAGCCGAAGAGATGGTAATTAAGAGCGTACCAATAAAAATTAGTAGACAGTTCATGATTGAATTGTTTTAGTGTTAGAATGAACATGTAAAATATAAAACTAGAACCAAAAAGAAAACAGAAGGTTGGGTAGGGGGAAAGAAGTGAAGGTAAGTTGTTGATATGTAATGTTATATCCTCAAAAAAATAATTTAATGAAGTGAAATGGTATTTTACCAAACAAAAAAGGGCGCTATCCAGTACATATTCATAGGGAGGAGCTTGAGTTTTGACCTATGTATTTTTTAGATTTAACTTCTTAGCACCAAAACGAAATTGACATGGAAAAGAAAGATAAGTTTTTCAACTTGGATAAGTTTAAAGAGGAAATGGAAAAGTTGGAGGAGAAATTTAAAGAAGGTAAAGCAGAGGTTCACAAAGAGTTCAAGAAGCAAAGAGATAACATAGCAGAATTTGTAAAAGAGGCCGAAGAAGACGCTAAAAAAGTTGGGAAGGATGGAAGCGAGCGTTTGGAGCAACTCAAGAAAGAGGTGATGGAGTTGCTAGAACTATTGGAGACAGATTTTGATATAGCTTATGATAAATTTGGGGACAATCCTAAAAAAGTAACTTCATCGCTCAAATCATTTGAAAAAACCTTGAAGAAAATATTTGAGGAAGTGGAAGAAGAAACGGAGAAAGCTCGTGATAAGTTCAAAGAAGATTACCAACGAACCTTGCACAGGTTTGAAATAGAAATGATGATCCAGCAGATCTATTTTGAATTCAATAAGAGAAGAACCAAGGAAGAATACGATGAATGGAAAAATGAGATGCAATCGAACCTTAAGGATATTCGGGGAAAACTAGAAAACAGGGCAAAGGAAACTGAAGAAAAGTTTGACCGATTTAACGATGAAATGGCTGAGGCGTATGTTCATATCAAAAAAGCATTCCGTAATTTGTTTTCATAAGTGAAACATTACTTTCTTTAGAGCCCCTTACATCAATTAGATTTAAGTGGTTTATTTTATTTAAACCACTTTTTAGCGAATAGTTATGAAACCAGTAAGAAAACCTAGGGTGAAAATTTGCTGCATTAGCAGTGTAGAAGAAGCTCAGTTGGCAATTGATGCAGGAGCTTCTGCTTTGGGGCTGGTAGCCCATATGCCGAGTGGCCCTGGAGTTATCGAAGATGAGCTTATTCGGGAAATCGCCCTCTTTGCCCCGCCACCCATTGCTACTTTTTTACTAACAAGCAGAACTGATGCGAAAGGTATTATAGACCACCAGCGGGTTACGGGTGCTACAACTATCCAGTTGGTTGATGAACTAAAAACGGGTAGTTATGCCCAGATCAAGAAAGCATTACCAGGAATCAATATTGTCCAAGTGATTCATGTGATGGGAGAGGAGTCGATAGAAGAAGCGTTAAAAATCAGCAAAAGTGTTGATGCTGTGTTGTTGGATTCGGGAAACCCTAACTTGGCAGTGAAAGAGTTAGGAGGAACTGGAAGGGTACATAATTGGGAGGTGAGTAAGAAAATTCGAGAGCAGTTGGAGATACCGATGTTTTTGGCAGGAGGACTAAAACCTGAGAATGTAGAAAGTGCTATTGAAGCCGTGAGTCCTTTTGGGTTGGATCTGTGCAGTGGAGTTCGCACAAGTGGTAAATTGGATGCTTCAAAACTCAATGCTTTTTTTGAAGCAGTGCAGCGCTAGTTTTTTGGTGTCATTCTATAAAAGCAATAACCTTTATTTCTGTTCGCCTATTGATAGAATGTTCTGAAGAGGAGCATCTTACTCCGTTGGTGCAAGAGTTTATGGGTTGGGTCTCTCCATACCCACGGGCTTGCAATCTTAATTTGCTAATGCCTTTGTTTATAAGGTAGTTTACCGATGCCTGCGCTCGCTGTTGGCTGAGTTCAAGGTTATACGCATCGTCTCCTCTGGAATCCGTATGGCAACCGATTTCCATCACGACATCTCGGTTTTTCGCCATTACCCTAAATATTCGGTCCAGCTCTAGCTTCGATTCATCCGAAAAGTTGATTTCATTAGGTGCAAAGCTTATTTTGAGAGGGTAGCTATTTCCTAGAGCCATTGGTAAAAGGGCAATATTGATCTCCACTTTTTCGTCATTCTCTCTTCCAATAGTTGATAGGGTAAAAATCTCGGAGTGGAAATGTCTTTGTTTGAAACCAATCACGCTAAACACCGATTCTGCTATAATCTTGGTAGAAAAATAGCCCGATTCATCAGTTGTGATTTCTTTGGAAAAATCATTTCTGATGTTGGTGACCAAAATACTGGCATCTTCTATAGGCAACCCTGAAATGATATCTACCACCTTTCCCCTAAGCTCAAAAGCCTTTGGTGCTTTAGGTTTTTCACTGGCATGCGCAGTATAAGCTCCCAAAATGGAGAGTAGTAAAAGCAGGTGTCGAGTCGATAATTTACCAATCATGGTCAATTAGGTTTTAGATTGAATAGTATGCATTTGCTAGTGAGTTTACAAAATACTATCAAACATATGGTTTATGACAAATGTCAATAGCTATTTGAAGAAGTTTTTGTAAGTTGAAGTCAATCGTTAGTGAGCAGGGATATTAAGGATTTGCCTTGTTTTGAGAGGCAAATATACATAAGTGCTAATAGATGGACACAGGAAATAAAGGTTAAGTAGGATAAGGTATTCAAAAAAACATTACTAAATACGTAAGATTTTATTGAAGTATTTGCATCATTTAAGTTAATGAATCTATATGGTAAACAGGAAATTTGAGTTTTATTGGAGCAAATTGCTTTTTTTTGAACCATAATTCAGAGCTAGGGCTGAAAAAGTAGATGTAAGAATTTACAAATAGTTGAATGATAAATTGTTTAGGCTTCTGACTTACAAAGAATGAAATGTAGTTTCTATTTTATATAAATTTGCGAAACCCTTATATAAGTTATCTATGAAATACAAAAGAATCCTTTTAAAACTCAGCGGAGAGGCTCTTATGGGCAACCAAAATTATGGTATTGATCCCGAAAGACTTGAAATTTATTCAAACGAAATTAAGAAAGTAGTAGATGAGGGGCTTGAGCTTGCTATCGTAATAGGAGGAGGAAATATCTTCCGAGGCATTCAAGCAGGCAAGGCAGGCATCGACAGGGTGCAAGGAGACTACATGGGCATGTTGGCAACGCTCATCAATGGTATGGCTTTGCAAAGCGCCCTTGAAAACAAAGGTATTTATACTCGTTTGATGTCGGGTATTCCAGTAGACAGAGTGTGTGAGCCTTTTATCAAAAGAAGGGCTGTTCGGCACTTGGAAAAAGGCAGGGTAGTGATTTTTGGTGCAGGAACTGGAAACCCATTTTTCACAACTGACTCTGCGGCAAGTCTTAGAGCTATAGAAGTTGAGGCAGATGTAGTGTTAAAAGGCACTCGTGTAGATGGTGTGTATACTGCTGATCCTGAGAAAGATCCTGACGCAGAAAGATTCTCTACTATTACTTTCCAAGAGGTGTATGAAAAAGGATTGAACGTAATGGACATGACTGCTTTTACCCTTTGTATGGAAAACAAATTGCCGATTATCGTATTTGATATGAATAAGCCAGGTAACCTTCACAACCTCATAAAAGGCGAAGAAGTAGGTACCTTGATTTCTTAATATCATACGTAAATTATACAGCCGGCTTATTCGGTGTTCAAAAAATTGGGCAGTGTCACTTGATGATACTGCCTTTTTTATTTACCTTTCAATTTGGATATGGAATTGGGTACAACCCACACAAAATTTGGGTTTTTGCCATTTTTTCAAAAATAAACTCTTTGTGATTCAATGTGTTGTGCCAGTAGCTATCCAATGTTATTGTATCCAATCATCGATGCTTTAACTTTGTAAGAGTAATTAATAAAAAACATACGTCATGGAAGAAATTGAATTATACTTGGAAGATGCTAAAGAGCACATGGAAAAGGCGATAGCGCATTTGATGACCGAACTGTCAAAAATCAGAGCAGGCAAGGCTATGCCATCTATGCTTGATGGGCTTATGGTTGATTATTACGGATCACCTACGCCAATTGCTCAAGTAGCTTCTATAAACACTCCCGATGCGAGGTCTTTAGTCATAAAGCCTTGGGAAAAAAATATGCTTGTTGAAATAGAGAAAGCTATCCAGAATAGCGACTTAGGTCTTTCTCCTCAAAACGATGGCGAAATTATTCGCTTGAATATTCCCGTTCTTACCGAAGAAAGACGCTTGGGTTTGGTAAAGCAAGCGAAAGGAGAAGCAGAACATGGAAGGATTAGCATCAGAAATATTAGAAAAGATGCAAACGACAGCCTTAAAAAGCTTTTGAAGGACGGCGGTGCTTCTGAAGATGAGATAAAAGGAGCTGAAGGTCAAGTTCAAGACCTTACAGACAAATATGTAAAACAAGTTGATGAAATAGTTGGTGATAAAGAAGCTGACATCATGAAGGTATAATCACCTGAGCATCGACAATAGATTTATAAATTTCCACCCAGAAGAGCTTAGGTTTTTCTGGGTGTTTTTTCTTGAAAAAACATGACACTTTCAGAATTTAAAGACTCATTGGCGGAAAGCAAGCCGCCTACTGGTCTCTCTGTAGCATTGGAAGCACTTTGGTGGGACGGGAAAGGAGATTGGCACAAAGCCCATGACTACACCAACGATCCGGGAGCAGGGACTAATGGCGATTGGGTTCATGCATATTTGCACCGAAAAGAAGGTGATGAATGGAATGCTTCTTATTGGTATTCGAGGGCAGGAAAATCCAAGCCAGTTGTTTCTCTGGAAGAAGAGTGGGAGACAATGGTTGAAAAATTACTTTAAGGAAAGTTATTGCCAATAATAAAAATTATTTGCCGAGTTCTGAAATTTAAAAAGCCCCAACTACTAATGCTTCAATGCAAATGATAGTTGGGGCAATGTGTTACTTTGAGCTGTATTCTTTTACTGTTTCAATAAATACTTTTACTTTTTGAAAGTCAGTATCTGGATATACGCCGTGCCCGAGGTTGGCAATGTGGCGTTGTGAACCAAAAGCGTCCAGCATTTTTTTCGTTTGTTTCACTATTTCCTCATTTTCTGCATAAAGAACACAAGGGTCTAGGTTGCCTTGCAAGGTTTTGTTTCCACCCACTTGCTGGCGAGCTTGTTGGATGTCCATGTTCCAGTCTAAGCCTATTGTTTGGCAGTCGAGCTTACCAAAAGCTTCTAGCGAGAAATAAGCTCCTTTGGCAAAAACAGTTACAGGAACTTCGTCAATAGCATCGCAAATTTGCTTGATGTAGGGAAGGGAAAATGCCTCATAATGCGCTGGTGGTAAAATCCCTGCCCAAGAATCAAAAACCTGAACAAGATCGGCTCCTACTTCAATTTGTGCTTTTAAGTATTCGATGGTGCTATCGGTGATGAGCTGCAAAAGTTGGTGAGCCATTTTTGGGTCTTGGTAAAGCATCCTCCTCGCTTTAGAAAACGTTTTTGAACCAGAACCTTCTACCATGTAGCAGAAAATAGTGAAAGGCGCACCTGCAAAACCAATAAGAGGAACTCGTCCATCAAGCTCTTTTTTTACGATTTTTATAGCTTCTAGTACATAGCCCAAATCCGATTTGGCATCGGCTTTTTTTAGTTTGGCAAGCTCTGCTTTGGTATTGATCGTAGCGGGGAAATATGGTCCTTTCTTTTCTACCATTTCATATGGCAAGCCCATTGCTTCTGGGATTACCAAAATATCTGAAAAGATGATTGCTGCGTCCACGTTTAAGATATCAACGGGCTGAAGAGTGACCTCGGCTGCCAATTCGGGAGTTGTGGCAAGCTCTATAAAACCCGATAGCTTTGATCTCACCGCCCTGTATTCTGGCAAAATTCGACCAGCTTGGCGCATTAGCCACACAGGTGTACGCTCCGTTTCCAGTCCTTTGGCAGCTCTTATCAATAAGTCGTTTTGCAATGACATTTTATCTTATTTCTATTTTTTTGAGTAAAATTCTGTCGTTTTTCTTCCAAAGCCGCAGTGACTATTGTAATCGGCTTTCATCAAATAAGCCTGCAATTTTACAAAAACCTTTTGATAATGCAGTAGAGAAAAGAGAGTGGTGGGTAGGGGATCTAGTTTAGGTTTCCTGCATTCCTTTTGATTTTTTATGTACTTTTACGCCTTTAAAAATTGCCATGAGGAGGTGATTGCCAACTTTTTGAAACCAATTGGTTGGATTAATTTTTTGAACTCAATTGAAAAATAACCACATGAAATTAGTTGAGGTAAACGATAAAAAAAGTACCCAAGAATTCTTAATGCTTCCTGTTCGACTTTATAAGGAGAGTGAGTATTGGATAAGACCTCTTGACAAAGATGTGCATGCTGTGTTTGATCCTGCAAAAAACAAAAGTTTCAGGCATGGTGAATGTATTCGTTGGATATTGCAAGGTGAAGGTGGAAAAACGATAGGAAGGGTAGCGGCTTTTTACAATAAAAAATCGCTGAACAAGGACAACGACCAGCCTACAGGTGGCATGGGCTTTTTTGAGTGTGAGGATGACAAAGAAGCAGCCTTTATGCTTTTTGATGCTTGTAAAAAGTGGTTGGAAACCAAAGGTGTTGAAGCGATGGATGGGCCTATTAACTTTGGAGAGAGGGATAGGTGGTGGGGGCTTTTGGTAGATGGGTTTGACTACGAGCCTAATTATACCTGTAATTACCATCACCCTTATTACCAGCAGTTGTTCGAAGAATATGGATTTCAATTGTATTTCAGGCAGTTTACCTATGCCAGAAAAGTGCTAGACCCTCTTTCTCCTAAGCTATCTCGAAAAGCTGCTATAGTGGCACAAGATAAGAGTTATACTTTCGAACATATTCGGTTGAAAAATTTGGCAAAATATTCGGAGGATTTTAGGGAGATTTATAACAAAGCTTGGGCTGCACACCCAGGTGTTCCTAAAATGTCGTCTTTGCAGGCCAATAGTATCATTACGCAGCTCAAACCGATCATGAATGAAAAGATTTTATGGTTTGGGTATTATGATAATCAGCCTATTGCCTTTTTCTTGATTTTGCCAGAGGTGAACCAAATTTTCAAACATGTAAATGGTAAGTTGGACTTAATAGGCAAATTGAAATTCCTATACCACAAATGGCGTAAGACTACCAAGAAGATCATCGGGATTGTATTTGGGGTTGTGCCAGAGTTCCAAGGCAAAGGAGTAGATGGCGCTATCATTATGGAAATGAGAAAAGTAGTGCAAGATGACTATCCGATTTACGAAGACTTTGAAATGAACTGGATAGGAGATTTCAACCCTAAAATGCTTAATGTAGTAGAACAAGTAGGAGGGTTTGTTTCCAAAACACATATCACATACCGCTACCTCTTCGATAGGACAAAGCCATTCAAACGGATGCCGATTAAAGAGTGAGATAAATAATAAAAAAAGGTCCGTCCAATTGGACGGACCTTGTACTTTAGAGCTTGTGATTTGAAAGAAGCCAAGCGTCTGCCTTGTCTTTAGTGTCAAAAAATTGTAGATATTCAATTCCAGTCCGTTCCGAATTATTGTAAATAAAATTGGAATAGTATTTATCAAAAGCGTCTTTCTCCATTACTATGGCTACTTTTTTTAGTCCGTAGCTTACAGCTCTAGGTATAATCTCTTCTTGTAGCCACAAAGAAAGCTCATCATCTATCACATCGTTGTTTTTGATGCCAGATAGCCAGTTGGCTAGCCTATATTCCTTGAGTAACTCCAAGCCTTTATAACTTACAGATTTGTAATCTTCTTTGTCTGCATTTTTCGTCCACATTAATTCGAGCGTGCATGTTTCCGGATTTAGGTAAATCTTGGCTTTCTTCGATTCAAATAGTAGTTCGCTTTGACTTTGAGTGGTTTTCATTTTGTTGGGGCGTGATTTATGAATTACAAGAATTTACAGGTAAAGCTAGTAGCTAACTCAAAATAAAAACATGAGGAATTGCATATAAAAAGAACCACATCTGTTGGGATGCGGTTCTCTTATTTTCCAATATATCGAATTAAAGTTGTAGGATGTGTTTAAGACTCATCTATTTCACTACGAACATCCACCTATAGGTTCTCCCTTCATTTTTTTCTTTCGTGGGAAATCAAAAGCAGTCTTCCGCCGCAGTGAATGTTTTCACTTGAAAACCTGAACTTCAAACATTCTTTAAGCTAATGCTTTATCCTTCTCCATAATCCATTTTTGTGCTTTTTCTAGCGAATCAAAGTGCTCCATGAATTTTATTCCTCCGTCAGTAACATCCTTTTTGATATTATTGACATAGAATTTTTTGAAAACATCTGGATCCATTACTATGGCTATTCTTTTTAAGCCCAATTCAATAGCTTTTGGAATGATTTCAGTTTTTAGCCATACAGAGAGGTCTGTTCCTATTACCCCTTCATTCCTGATATCAGAGATCCAACTGTTTGCATTATTCACTCTAATATGTGTCAGGCCTTGGGTAAAAAGATGTTTGTATGTGTCTGCATCGGCTACTTTTAGCCAAGTTAATAAAATAGCATTTGTGTTAGGTAAATAGTGCAATGTCGCTCTTTCAGTTTCGATTAAAAGTTTCATATAATGTGTGCTTTTTTATTATATAGTGTTTAGTTCCAAATTGAATGAGTACGATTAAATACTGATTTCTTAGGGTAAAACGCTTATTAACAGGTTTGTATATCTATAAAGTATGTTGGCGGCATTATTTTTTACCCGCAAACATTCCCGATGTGATTATTTATGTTTTTGTACACTTTTATCTCTGTTTAAATTGCAGGCTACTAGTGTTCTAATGCTCATCTCACCTTTTTTTTAAGCTTTTAAGTGACGTAGTTTACTTGTTTTTTGAAGCCATATAAATCACAAACTGCTCTTAGCCCTTCACCAACTACTATTTAATCTAACTTATACTAAATACTATCATGAAGAAGATTCTGAAACTCTTACTTTTCGTTGCCATCGGGCTGGTTGTGCTTGTGGTGGGTTTTCTGGGGTACATTGCCATTTCGGGGATCCCTTCTTATGAGCCCCAAGAAGTGGCTTTCACACCTACTCATACTCCCGGCCAGGTAGCTAAAGGAGCAAAACTTGCTAATATGGTTTGTGCTCCTTGCCATCGTAATATATCGAGTGTGGTGCTTACGGGTAGGTTGGTAGAAGACATAGATCCTGTTTTTGGAGAAATGTATTCTTAAAACATTGCCCAAGACCTAACTGTGTAGATTGGTAACTGGTTGGGTGGAGACCTGGTCTTGTTTATCAAAACTGGTCTGCGACCTGATGGAACGTTGCTCGCTTATCCGATGATGCCCTATACCCAGCTTACCGATGAAGAGGCGAAAGCTATTTTTGCCTATATCAAAACTGTTCCTGTGATAGAAAATAAAGTAGTTGTAAGGCCTTAGTTGTTTATACTAAGTTAGTTGTGAAGGATACAAAGCAAAAAAAAGCACGGGATATTAATCCCGTGCTCGTTGGTCTAATTGTTAAATAGAGAACTCTTATTCCTCTAGGTTTCTTTCCAGTTCTTTCAAGAACGGTTTTGCTTTTTTATAGCCAGGAGAGGGGTTTGTGGTTTCCAAGTCTTTTTCAATGAATACGATAGTAGGGTAGCCCCTTACGCCCAATGCACCGGCCATTTGGCTTTCGGTAATGCTCTCCCCTCTAAAGAAAAAGCTTTTTTCGCTTTCGGCATTTAGCTTTACAGCATAATAATTTTTGTTTACATAGCTAGCCACTTCCGCATCACTAAAAGTGTTTTTGTCCATCAGCTTGCAATAGCCACACCAGTCGGTGTAGACATCTACCATAAGTTTCCTTGGCTCTTTTTCCATTTTGACCAACGCTTCTTCCATGCTTAGCCACTGGATTACCTCCTTAGGCTTTTCGGTTGGTTCTGTGGAAATCGGGCTGGTTGTAAAAGACATGCCCACTGCAAGAAGAAAAGAAAGGGCAAAAACTGTGGAGATTCTTTTTGAGATCATATTAGATTATTTTGTTAAGTTGAAAGTAGTATAGGGTTTTGGTTGCCCTAGTTGTGTTCTAACGCAAAAAAGTAAAAATGTGTCCTGTTTTGAGTAGGAATAATACATCAACCTTGCCAAAGTTGTTCCCCAATGACGGAATCCGTGCCCTTATTTGGGGATACTCCGTAGCATCGACCTTCTAGACCGATAAAGCCATGGCACAAGCCCCTACTGAATTTGAAAGAGAACGAACAGTTATTTTAGAAGTGAGGCACTAGCGAGTGAGTACTAGGAAATGGTAACCCCGTCGTGGTGGTTTGGGACGCCCACGACGATGGGCAGGTGCGGGCAAAGCGTCGGGGGCGTAAAAAAAACGACCCCGACGGGTACGGCTCTTGCTGAGCGATAGGGTCGCTTGGAGCGCCCCATCGTTTTTCTTGCGCCCGAACTAACGCCGTTACTCTTTTTAGAGCAGCAAAGCTTTATAACCCCAAAGAACGCTCATCCATCCAACAACCCTTACTTGACGCTAGCAAGTAACGGCGTTAGTTGGTTTTAGACAACCCCGATGGGCAAATAGGAAACCGGGCAACGGCCAGCCCCAAAAACCAAAAACGCCCCGCCAAAAGGTGACGGGACGTTTCGATGGTTGCATTTTTGTTTTTACTTGCTACCCTTGTTTGGGACGAGCGGATGCTCCGACCACCTTAGATTTGTGCAGTTGTATTATTCGAAGGATTGTGTTTAATTGGAAAACCTTGATTTCCTTTTGGCCAAGGGGGGCATGGGCGACTCAACTCCGACCATGAATAAGATTCATCCCACTGCTGGATGCCCGTGTCCCCTCCCGTGCCCAGGCCTGTATAAGAGTTTGTCACCGTTAAGGTTATTAGGATACGGCCCAGGTTCTTAACCTCCAGATTTTTGTCCAACATAAAAATACGGATAACCATGGGATTTAAAAACTTTATCGGCATCGACATCAGCAAAGACACCATCGACCTGGCCCTCCTGACCAGCCACGGCGAGCTCATCGACCTCAAATGGGACAACGACGGGAAAGCCCTGGGCAAAGGGCTCAAGTCCCTGTTCAGGGAGCACGGGCTAGGCAAAGAAGACACCTTGCTATGTGCCGAGCACACAGGACAGTTCGGCAACAAGCTGATGGAAGTGTCCCTGGACCTGGGGCTTTGCCTCTGGATGGAATCACCTTATTCCATCTCCCGCTCGCAGGGAATGACAAGGGGAAAGGACGACAAGGTGGATGCCGAGAGGATCGCCGGCTATGCCAAGCGGTTCGCCGACAAGGCAAGATTGGTAAAGCCTACACCCAAGACTATCAATAAGTTAAAGCTTTTGTCCTCTGAGCGGGAACTTGCCATGAAGGATCTCTCGAAATACAAAGGGCAGCTAAAACAGGAGAAAGGGTTTCTGGACAAAGAGTATTTCAAGGAAAAAGAAAAGAGGGTGAAGAAGCTCATCGCCCTCTATAAAAAAACGGTCGAGGAGATAGAGGAACAGATAGCCCAGTTGATAGAGGACGACCCGGACATCAAGGACAGTTTCGACAAGATCGTCTCCGTGGAGGGCGTGGGAAAGCAGACGGCCATCGCCACGATAGTGGCCACGGAAAACTTCCAGAAATTTGACGACCCCAAGAAGTTTGCCTGCCACATCGGCTGCGCCCCGTTCAGGTACGTGTCGGGCAGCAGCATCCGCTCACGCAACAAGGTCTCGCAAAAAGCCAACAAGGACCTGAAGAAAATATTCCACATGGCGGCACTCTCCACCCTGAGGACAAAGGGGGAGCTGCGAAAATATTACGACCGCAAAGTGGAGGAGGGCAAGCACAAGATGTCCGTCATAAACGCCATCCGGTCAAAGCTCGTCCACCGCATCTTTGCGGTCATTAACCAAAACAGGAAATATGAAAAAATTTATACGCATTCCCTTGTTTAAACCATAAGAGTAGTGAGTTTATTGACAATCACAAAAAGGAATTGCAACCATCAACCACTTTTCTCTTTTTTTTAACGGTTTTCTCAAGTTGCTATGCATACCTGACATTTTATCTAAATAGAAACTTTTTTTCACTTTTACAATTACAAAGTGATTAGGTTTGTATTTAAATTCATTTACATAGTGCTGCCCTTTCATATATGGATCACGAAATTTGCAGCAAGCATCTATTCCTGAAATTAAGCCTGAACCATATAGATATTTAAAAATACTATCACTACCTTTTTCAAGGTCATCAACAGATATACAATAATTAACTACACCTTCCTTTCTTTTATAATATGAAAAAACTGCAGGATTATGCATTTCTATTGTATCAATTAAAACAATGTTTTCAGAAAAGTCATAATCTTGTTTTTTTAATACTAATTCACGCTTACATGTAGGTAAAATAAATAGCAAGCACGCACATAAAGTGAAAATTACTTTACTTTTCCTTTCCATAATCTTTGTGGTTGTCCATTTTTTCTTGTGGGGATATGGTTATGCACATCAAAACCAAATGAATATTTATACGAATCTGCGGAATAATCTCCAGTAAAGCTGCTTCTATTTACTTCTTTGAGCTTACCCCTCTCAGCATGATTACCCCACCTTGGCTGCATTGGCTTGGCTACAAACCTAGCTGCCGCCTTTCCGCAAACCAAAAATATCCTCAAAAAGTCAGCATGAAAACCCAAAACGCTTGCCATAAGAGTAATTATGACGTGGTATTTTGATTTTTGTATGTTTGGTGGGCAGTGTAGGCTGGTATAATAGGTGCTAGATTCCGCAACAAGTGAGGAATAACGGAATTCGTACCTATCTGATTTTTACCAAGGGGAGCAAAAGCTGTGTTGGACAGGGCTTTCCCTTTTTCCATCAAAATTTCTTATTGTGTTCAACTTGAACAGGTTAGGGTAAACCTTGGGTGAAGCTTAGGTGGCGGGGAAGGTCTTGTTTTGTAAATGAAGTATATTCGCAGCTTAATTTTAAAAATTGATACGATGATACAAGCTGACCCGAATGCTAAAGCGTTCATTTTCGATATGGACGGAACTATGGCCGACACGATGCCTACCCATTTTGTGGCCTGGACTCAAACTGCCGACAAATACGGTTTCAAGTTCCCCGAAAATTTGTTCTACGATTGGGGAGGCGTGCCTTCCGATGTGATTTTGGAAAGGTTGAAAAAGGAATATGCGCTTGATTTTGATGTGAAAGAAGCGGAAGAATTCAAAGAAAATGCTTTTTTGGAATTGGCAACAGATGTGCAGCCAATAGAGGAAGTGACGGATTTGGTGAAGCACTTGCACGGCAACTTCCCCATAGCTTGCGGCACGGGCAGCATAAAAGAAACTGCCAACTTGATTTTGAAGGCAATTGGGATGGATTCTTATTTTGATATTGTTATCACTGCCGATGATATTGAGAGGGCAAAACCGTTTCCCGATATGTTTTTGAAATGCGCGGAACTGATGGGGGTAGCCCCAAAAGACTGCCAAGTATTTGAAGATGGCGGGGCTGGCTTGGAAGCTGGCGAAGCAGCAGGCATGATCGTGACAGATGTGAAACCTCATTTGTATGGAAAAAAAGCAAACTGATCATAAATTAAACCTCCCACTTTTCGAGCCTCAGTTAAAATCGGAAGGCGGGGAGTCTTTTATTTTTGACCCTATACGACGGAAATTTGTGAAGCTTGAGCCCGAGGAATGGGTAAGGCAGCATTTTGTACACTTACTGCTGGGCAAAGATTACCCAAGAGGGCTTTTTGCCGTGGAGCGAGGGCATAAGCAGAACAAAAGGCAAAAGCGAACGGACATATTGGTGCACGATCGCTCGGGAAATGCCCTGATGCTGGTGGAATGCAAAGCACCTAAAGTGCCTATAAATAAAACCGTTCTCCAGCAAGCCCTTTTTTATAACCAAACGCACTGCGCACCGTTTTTGGGAATAAGCAATGGGTTAGTGCATTTCTTTTTTTATCTGGACAAAAAAAGAGGCAATACCGAACAGCTTTCAACATTGCCAAATTTTGAAGAGGCACTTCAAATGGCTTCCGCTATTGGTTGATTTACACACTTTCTTTTTACCGTTTTTCTAGCCTCTTGACCGATCGACATTTTTTTTTGTAGTTTTAGCATGAGAGGCGAACTATTTCTAATAAGCACCGTAAATTTCGGGGAGCATTTTTTAGCCTTTTTAAAAATTGAGTAGGCCTTGAGTGCTTACAAGATATTCTCAAATGCTTTTTACGAAGATAAAATAATTTTTGGGCTGACACTTATATGCCAAATACTTTGAGGGAAATTACAGATCAGCAGATTCTTGATGGCCTTGCCAATGACGAAAAAAAAGTCTTCGATTATCTTTTCGATAGATATTACGTAGAAATTTGTCGCCATTCTTTTCGCTTTACCGGACTTGAAGAAATATCCGAAGAAATTGCCCAAGATATATTTGTATACCTATGGGAGAAAAGAAAAGAGATTTCTATCAATACCTCGCTCAAAGCCTACCTTTACAAAGCAGCTGGAAACCGCTCGCTCAACTATATAAAAAGCCAACATGCCAGGCAGAAGTTTGAAGATGTAGATACTAGTTTCAATCCACTCACGGTGAGCCATACATCGAGCGATTCGGATCTTAATTACGAAGAGTTAAAGTCTATCGTGCAAAAAGGTGTAGCTTCTTTGCCCGATCGCTGCAGAGCTATTTTTAGCCTAAGCCGGAATGCGGGGCTTACGTATGCCGAAATTGCGAAAGAATTAGAAATTTCACCTAAAACGGTTGAAGTGCAGATGGGGATCGCCCTCAAGAAACTCCGAGAGTTTATGGGAGGTCATTGGGAAGCTATCTGCCTATTCATTTCAATTTTTTTTCACCCATTTTAGGGGTATAAGATTTTAACCTTGTCTTAACTCTAGGAAAACTATGTCTGAGGAAATAAAATCCTTAAATGAGCCTATATTGGTATTAAACACATATTAAATTGAACTTTTCCATAAAAGTGCTTAAATTGATAACCAACTCTTTTACTAGTTTCTGTTAGAGTGGGTTGCCTGCCGTGGTAAGGGTAAATTAAAAAGGGTGTTTGAGCGCTGGTTTTAGGCTTGGAGGACAGTTTTTTTGACAAAACAAAGAACTATGAATATATTTCCAAATTCTTTTGAACAAAGCGTTGGTCTGAGTAATAGATTTGGGCTCTTTGGCAAACTTAAGAGTTTAGGTCGATGTAGAAATCCGGAACTACTTATTACGCTTACATATATTCTTAGGATATTAACTAATTATCAACCGGTTACGCAAACACCACAATTATGAATAACTGGGAACTACTGGCAAAATATATCAGCGAAGAGTGTACTATAGCCGAAGTGGTGCAGGTACATGAATGGCTGAAAGAAAACCCCGAACAAGAAGCTTTTCTTGATAGGGCAAGGCAAACTTGGCACATGTCGGCGTTGGATGTGGAGGCATTTCGCCCCGACTTAGCAGCAGCTCGAGTAAAGGTAAATATGAGGATCAGTAATAACGGCAGCTTTACTCCAAGTAGTACTGTTACCACATCTCAACCTGCCCAAACTACCAACCATGTATTTCTTTTCAGACGGGTAGCCGCTGCTGTTTTGGTCGGCTTTTTTCTTTCTTATCTTATCTATTTCTTTGTAGCCGATTTTGCCCCAACAGATAGAATGCTGACAAAAGTGACCAGAGCAGGCGAAAAAGCGGAAGTGATACTGGCTGATGGTACGCATGTTTGGCTCAACGAAAAAGCATCTTTCAAATATCCTGAAGAGTTTAATGCTAAAAACAGGGAAGTGTTCCTTGAAGGCGAGGCCTATTTTGATGTGGAAAGAGATGAAGCTAGCCCATTTTTTATCTATGCGGGAAATACCATCACCCAAGTATTGGGTACAAGTTTTAGTGTGACGAGCAAAAAAGACGGTGAAGTTGTGGTAGACGTAGTAGAAGGAAGCGTGTTGTTTTATGAAGAAGAAAGTGAAGAGAAAGGGGTGGTATTGATAGAAGGGGAGCAAGCGGTATTGAAACCAGAAGTATCCCAAATAGTGAAGTCAAAATCTGCGGACCCTAATCGCCAGACTTGGCATACAGGCGTATTGCAGTTTAAAAATATGCCACTGGCTCAGGTTGTCGATATCCTAACGGATTTTTACGGTCAAGAAATAGAGATTGGAGATGATGCAATAAAAAATTGCCATTACAATGCTACGTTTGATAACCAAACGCTAGAGGATGTATTGGAAGTGATGGAGCTGAGTATTGCAGGTTTAGAAGTGAAAAAAGAAGAAGGGAAAATATTGTTGACAGGGAAAGGATGTTTCTAAAAGGGTATAGATAGAAATTGTTTTAAAAATGAAGGTAAAAGTAGGGTTGGTTCAAGACAGCCCTTTGTTTTTTGATAAGGAGCAGACGCTCCAAAAAGTAGAGCAGCTTGCAGCCGATGCCCAGGCAATGGGCTGCCAATTAGTTGTATTCCCCGAATCTTTTGTTCCAGGCTATCCAAGAGGCTTTTCCTTTGGTACAAAAGTAGGAAGTCGCTCACAAGCTGGCAGAGAACTTTTTGCCGAATATCACGCTAATAGCTTTGATCTTGCATCTACCGATCTTCCCCGCCTAGAAAAGCTCGCCAAATCCTTGAATATTTACTTAGTAATTGGAATAACGGAAAAACAGGCTGGAAATGGGACGCTGTATTGCTCCATACTCTACCTCTCGCCCAAAACAGGTCTACTTGGAGTTCATAGGAAAATAAAGCCTACGGGTTTAGAAAGGATTGTTTGGGGAGAAGCCTCAGGTGAATCGTTGGTTACTTATAATACTTCTATAGGGAAACTCGGAGGATTAATTTGCTGGGAAAACTACATGCCCCTCGCCCGGATGGCTATGTATCAAAAGGGGGTGGAAATCTACATTGCTCCCACAGCAGATGCAAGGGATAACTGGACGGCAACCATGAAACATATAGCTTTAGAAGGTCGCTGCTTTGTATTGGGCTGTAACCAGTATTTTACCAAACAGATGTACCCTAAAAGATTTCAGGAGCTAGTTACAGATGAGCCCGAGGAAATATGTAAAGGCGGAAGTGTCATTGTAAATCCAATGGGAGAAGTGCTAGCAGGGGCAGTTTTTGGCAAATCGGAAATTCTGACTGCTGAGCTAGATTTGTCGGAAATCACAAAAGCTAAACTAGATTTTGATCCTATAGGACACTATGCTCGGAATGATATTTTTGAGTTTAGTGTTAATGGTCAACCTGAAATGGGAGGAGAGTAAGCAAGATCTATCGAAGATGTAAGTATTTACGCCGAAAAGTACGTTTTGGCGTATGTAAAAATACTTATCTTTACTAAAAGTTACTTAGGTGTATAGCAAGTGTTAATTCAGGGTTTTCTTGTTTTGTTTTGAAGTGTTTTTGATATAATACCTCTAAATACTTCTTTAAATAAAGTTTTGCCTTGTTTTAATCTGTCTTGTTTACCTTGACAATGGTTTTCTCATTAACTACAAATGATATGCAAGGTTGGTAAATCATACTTCCAAATCTTAATACATCCTAATATATAGCCCTTGTAATATTATTAATGAAATATTGTCTTTATTTTCGTACTGATAATAAACTGAAACTCTTGGAAGGGATTTGAAAACAGTCGCTTCCTTAAATTGACAAAACCATAATCCAACCAAAGTTTAAGCTTTCAATAAAAGGCAAAACCTAAACTTGAAAGTTTGAATGTCTTACTATCTACATGGAGTCGATAATTGATTTTTCAATAAACAACTTAAGAAGGGTAATCCCAACTTAAAGAAGAAAATAACTAACACGGGTGTGGTTGCAAACCAGTTGAGAGGTTGCCCGCAAAAGCACTTGTAACATTTGTAAGGTAGAAGATAAATAATTGAATCATGACAAAAAAAGTTTTACTCTTCCTTTCGGCAGTATTTATGAGTATGCTGACCGTTTCTGCCCAAGATATTCAGTGGGCTAATGAAGTACTCGATTTCTCTTCGGAGTTGCATAATGTGGAATTTGCTGCTAACCAAGCATTGGGCAAACCAAATGTATATCCAGCAGGAGAAGAAAATCCAAATGCTTGGGTTCCTAGTAGGGACAACAAGAAGGATTTTGTTAAAGTGGGGTTTGCTAACCCGATGAAAATTAGGCAAGTAGCTGTGGCGGAGTCTTTCAATGCAGGCACCACCTACAAAATCGAGCTTTTTGATGCTTCGGGTCAAAAAAGAGATACCTATGAGTTTGAAACTATTCTCGCTGGTTTTTCAAGAATGAAAACAGTGCAGTTTAACATGACTGACTACGAGGTAGCTGCTGTAAAAGTATATGTTGATAGCAAAGCGGTACCAGGTTTTACGGCTATCGATGCTATTGGTATTACTGCTTCAGAAGAACCATTTGATATGTTGCCAGATGTTCATGAAGATGTAGAGCAAAACTTGTTGGTAGAAAGGCTTGGTAGGAATATAAATAGCTCTTTTGCTGACTTCAGACCAATTGTTTCTCCTGATAAAAAGAAATTGTATTTCAGTAGAAAAAACCACCCTCAGAACTACGGAGGTATTAAAGATTTGGAAGATATCTGGTATTCTGATTGGGATGAAAACGAAAAAACATGGGGCATAGCTAAGAATTTGGGTCAACCACTCAACAACTTGGGCCCTAATTATATAAGCTGCTTCACGCCAGACGGCGAGTCTATGGGTATTGTACTTGGAAATGCTTATAAAAATAATGAGCAAATGAAGTTTGGTATCTCTATAGCTTGGAAAGAAGGAGATACTTGGGGCGAACCTGAGAAGTTGAATATTGATAAGTTTAACAACTTCTCTGATAAAGCAAACTTCTTCATGGCCAACAACCGCAAGGTGATGATTATCTCTATGGAGCAATCTGATTCTAAAGGTGAAAGAGACTTATATGTTAGTTTCTTGGCAGATGACAATGTATGGAGTAAGCCTCAAAGAATGGGTGATATGTTGAATACTATCACAGATGAAAGTGGTCCTTTCTTAGCTGCGGATGACAAGACATTGTACTTCTCTTCTGCTGGATTTAGCGGATTCGGAAAAAGTGATATTTACGTTACAAAGCGTTTGGACGATACTTGGTTGAACTGGTCTGAGCCTAAAAACTTGGGCGAAAGAGTGAATTCAAAAGAAGACGACTTGTTCTTCCATATGTTGCCAAAAGGCGAAGAAGCATACTTCACTCGCTCGGTTGAGTACAGCGATTATGATATCTTTAGAGTTCCAATGCCGATTTTCTTCAAACCAAGCCCTGTTGCAACTATCAACGGTAAGATTTTCAATAGCGCAACTGGTGAGCCAATGAGGGCAAAAGTGATTTATGAAACTATTCCTGAGGGTAAAGAAGTTGGTTATACTTACTCTAACGCTGTGACTGGAGAATACACTATTATGTTGCCAGAGGGCGAAAAATATGCATACCGTGCCGAGGTGGAAGGGATGTTTGTAGGAAGTCAAACTATCGATTTGAGCAACTTGAACAAGAATGTTGAGTATACTCATGATTTGGCTATGATGCCTAACTTCAAAGAGAATATGAAGTTACCAGTAGAAAAAGTGTTTTATGGTAAAAATGCGATCACTATTCCTGCTGACAAAATCAATGACTTGGAGGCGATAATTGAAAAGCTTAGAAACGACCCTGAGTTAAGCCTTACTATCAAAGGTCATACAGATGCTGACGGTAGTAAATTGGAAAACATAGAAGTATCTAAGCAAAGAGCTAAAGCAATTGTTGACTATTTGATCCATAAAGGTATAGAAGAATCAAGGTTAGACTGGATGGGAGTTGGAGCGAGTGAGCCTTTGGCAAGTAACCTCGATGAGCGAGAAGGCAAAGAGTTGAACAGAAGAGTTGAGTTGAAGATGGAGAGAGAGGTTAACACTATGGCAGTTTTGCATAAGTAAAAAAAGAATATTTGGTTTAATTGTTAATATATCACTCATTATTAGAGTTCTGCTCTTTCTGATGTTTTACAAAGTATTGAGAGCTTTGCCTATTTGGGCAAAGCTTTTTTTTTGCGAAAGCCCTTCGCATCTAAAGCTGAGTCTTTAGAGCAAAGGGCTTTCATTCATTGCCAAAAAATAGCATTACATTGCCTTTTTCAGTCTATGCAATGCTTCAAGGTAATAATAGTCGGCATAGTTCAAAGGAACATCAATCTCTTTGTCGCCAGGCAGGTTACCAGTTGAGTGCTTCAATAAAAAGAAATTGTTGGTGCCGGGTTCGGCAGCATATTCTGGAGAAGCCAATGATTTCACTATATCCTTAGCGAAGTCAAAGTAGACTTTGCTACTTGTGTCCTCAACCAACGTACTTAAGTTGATAAGTGCTGAAGCTATAAGTGCTCCGGCAGAAGCATCACGAGGAGCATTAGGAATGTCTGGCGCATCAAAATCCCAATAAGGAACTTTGTCTTCTGGCATTCTTGGATGGTTCATTAGGTAAGCCGCTATTTTTTTTGCGTGTTCCAAAAAGCGTTCGTCACCTGTTTCTTCGTAGCACAAAGTAAAGCCATAAAGACCCCATGCTTGGCCCCTAGCCCAAGCCGAATCGTCGCTGAATCCCTGATGGGTATTTCGGTTCCGAACCGAACCATCTTCAGGATAATAGTCAATTACATGGTAGCAGCTCATATCCTCTCGGTAATGATTTGCCATAGTAGTAAGAGCATGAGTTGTTGCTATGTGGCTAAATGTTGTGTCCCCAGTCTCCTTTGCCGCCCAGTAGAGAAGTTCTAGGTTCATCATATTATCCACAATTACAGGGTATTCCCAGCCCTCTCTGGCTCCCCAGTCCCAAGATTTTATGCAGCCAACCGTGGGGTCAAACCTTGTGCTGAGTGTTTTTGCAGTTTGTATCATAACAGGCTTATAGTCCTCCTTGCCTGCAACTCTAAGACCTTCACCATAACTGCAATAAACCATGAATCCAGTATCATGGGTTCTGTCATTGTGTTGGTTTTCTTCTAGAGCCTCGGTTCTTTTTTCAGCTTCGGCTTTAAGTGCCTCGTTGTTCGATTGCTCGTACGATAGCCAAAGTGTGCCTGGGAAAAAACCACTTGTCCAGTCGTTCCATTTCACCAACTGTACTTTTCCGTCTTTCTCATTGGTTCGGGGGAAAAGAGTTGGGTCTGGATAATTTTTCACCGCAAGCAAAAGTTGTTCTTCTGCCTGTGCAAAAGCGCCATCAATGCTGAACTGCCAAGTTTCAGCCGGTGGTGCTACTTCCTGAGCCTCCTCTTTTTTTTGTTCACAACTTAATGCGCCAAAAATGAAGAGCAAAATGATTGATTTTCTAAATAACATTTTCATAAAATTTAGGTGGTATGTTTAATTACCCTCAAATCTTGCGAAAAAAGTCCAAAATCACCCTAAATAAAGGCGTCGAAATCTGTATGAATTGGGGGGATTAGAAGAAAAATCAATGTTTTAATAAATTTTTGAAATCATTTTCCCCTTTTAGAAGTTTGTATTTGAATGAAATTTAAACCCTATAAAATGAATAGAATCAATCTTACATTAATTATTTCAGCCCTCTTTTTTGCTGTTTCTTGTGGAAATGAGCAGAAGCCTGCCACCGAAAAAACAGAAGAAAAAGTCTTGTCCGAAGCAGAGGCTTTGGTCAATAAGTCTATTGAGGCTCATGGTATGGAAGGGCTGGTCAAATCAACGGTAAACTTCGATTTCAGAGGGAGAAATTATATAGCTGAGCGTAACGAAGGCTTTTATGTCTATTCTCGGATTTTTGAAGATTCGTTGGGGAGAAGGGTAGAAGATGTGCTAAGCAATAAAGGGTTTGAGCGTACGGTAGGCGGGGAAAAGGTAGAAGTGCCAGAAGAGAAAGCTGCAGCATATAGCAATTCTATAAATTCAGTCATCTATTTTGCCCTTTTGCCCTACTTTTTGAACGATGCGGCAGCTATGAAGGAAAAGATTGGCGAAGGCACAATCAAAGGAGAGGCTTACCACAAAATAAAAGTAACTTTCCAGCAAGATGGTGGGGGAAAAGACTTTGATGACCAGTATGTTTATTGGATTCACAAAGAAAAAAATACCGTGGATTACCTAGCTTATAACTATCAAGTAAATGGGGGAGGAGCAAGGTTCAGAGAAGCGTATAACATACGATCAGTTAATGGTGTGCGCTTCGCAGATTACATCAATTACAAGCCCAAAAGTGGTTCTATGGAGGTTCAGAAATTCGATTCACTTTTTGAAAGTGGTGAACTGGAAGAACTATCAAGGATAGATAGCGAAAATGTAAAAGTGGAATTTACGAACGCAACCTAGCGTACATTTTTACATTTAAGTAAATACCATCTTTTATTACATAGTCTTTGAGCATGCCCTCGTAGGTGAAGCCAGCTTTTTCGAGCACTTTGCCTGATGCGGGGTTATGCTCATAAACTGTTGCTTGAAGCCTGTGAAGTAGTTTTCTTTCTTCAAACAATTGTTCGCAGAGCACACAAATAGCATCGGTCATAATGCCCTGCCCCCTATAGTTTTTACCTAGCCAATACCCAATTTCATTGCGGTGGCTATTATAAGGATCTGGTTGCTCCACGCCTATCACACCAATAAGCTCCTTAGAGCTCTTAAAGCGAATAGCCCAGTGCCGTTGGATCAGCATTTTTTCTTGAGTATCTTTTATATAGCTAAGAAAATCTTCTGCATTTTCTTCTGTGTAGGGGTAGGGGATTCTTAAGGTATTATTGTATATTTCCTTGTCGCTCAGAAGCTGCACAAGTGTAGCCTTGTCTGAAGGAAGAATTTCAGTGAGCTTTATTTTCTTCATCAATTTTTTATTAAGAAAACCAACTAATAGCATACCAATGAAAACAGAAGAAGTTCGACAGTATTTATCAAAACTACGAATTATTTATGTCGCATTGGCTATAGGGCAGCTTATATTTATGGCATTGTCCGCTTTTATGGTCAATAATTCAGGACCGTTGGTGCCAGACCTTGAACCGATCAACTATGTGGCCCTTGCTTTTGCTGTAGGGGTTTTGCTTGTGCATAAGGGTCTGATGGATAAGTTCAATAAAAAAGCAAGAGAAAAAAAAGTGCTTTTGGAAAAACTGGAAGCGTACCAATCAACCTTTATAATTGGCTGTGCCCTGATAGAAGGCAGTAACTTTCTGAATACCATTGCCTATTTGCTGACAGGGCATTGGCTTGGGTTGGTTTTATTTGCCGGGCTGATGTTGTTTTTCATGCGTCTAAAACCTACTCCAGTTCGAATAGCTGAAGACCTTGAGCTTTCACGAGAAGAGGCGTCTTATTTGGCATGATATTCTTCTGACGTTGCCTTAATAGCCCTAAGGAGCTTTGCTATTTAAAATTTGTTTGAGCGGTTTGTCTAACAAGAATAATACAGCTATTTTGCCATGAAAATCTTGGTGGAATAGCTGTTTCTTGCGCCAAGAAATTGGAAGATAAAACCTGAAATCAGTGCCAACCGAAATCGAAAGAAAATTTGTCATCGAAACCATACCCTCAGAGCTAAAAGCAGAGAAGGGAATTGAAATAAGACAATCGTACATCGCTATAGAGCCTATGGGCAAGGAAGTGCGATTAAGACAAAGCGGAGAAAAATACTTTTTGACTGTAAAAAGCAGTGGGGCTTTGGTCAGGTCCGAATATGAAATAAGCTTGAGCCAAGTGCAATATGAATCACTTTTGCCCTCAGCTTGCTCTGGTGTTATATGTAAAACGAGGTATTGGGCGTTGGGAAACGGCAAAGAGATATCGGTTGATATTTTCCATGAGCAACTAGCGGGTTTGGTAATAGCCGAAGTAGAGTTTTCTTCTATTGAGGATAGTGTTGAGTTCGAGCCTCCAAGTTGGTTTGGAAGAGAAGTGACCGATGACCCATCCTACAAAAACAAGTACTTGGCTCAGGATGGGATTCCTACGCTGGATTAATGCTTCCTATTAAACAAATAAAACAATTTGGGCAGCAAAGTGTCAATAACCATGAGTGTTGTTGACATTTTTTTGTGTAAAAGTTTATGAATATGAAAAGCCCAATAGACCCCAATCGAGATCAGTTATATGCTTTTTCAAAAGGAGAAAAGTTTGAAGGAGAAGAAATGAATACTGTCTTCCTCAAAATTTTTGAAGAACGGGGCTGGGATTTGGAGGAGGATGCCGAATCCGTTTCGGGCATCGGCTCTAATAGCGAACAAACTGCCGAGATTGTGAGAAGGTTTCCTAGGTTGTTAGATACATACGGGGTGGAAACATTATTGGACCTGCCCTGCGGGGATTTCAACTGGATGCAAAAGCTCGATTGGTCGGGCAGGAATTACATTGGCGGAGATATAGTCCCACAGATCATTTCTAAAAACAGAACAAAGTTCGACCATCCAAACATAAGGTTTGTAGAGTTGGATTTGACATCATCTGTGCTTCCCAAAGCAGATGTTATCCTTTGCCGAGATTGTTTGGTCCATTTGTCATTTGCCGATATCCATAAAGCCCTTGCGAATATCAAGAGATCTGAGCTGACCT
This sequence comes from Flammeovirgaceae bacterium SG7u.111, assembly GCA_034044135.1. Lineage (NCBI taxonomy): Bacteria > Pseudomonadati > Bacteroidota > Cytophagia > Cytophagales > Flammeovirgaceae > Flammeovirgaceae bacterium SG7u.111. Next base: position 2,999,554 of record CP139021.1, read on the forward strand.
ACCTGCTTATCACCACTTTCCCTGAGCAACCATTCAATAAGGATATTGTTACTGGAGGTTGGCGACCCCTGAACTTCGAGCTTGCTCCCTTTCACTTCCCAAAGCCTCTTGCCCTTATCAATGAGAAATGCACCGAACTAGGCGATACATTTAGGGATAAAAGCCTAGGGCTATGGAAGGTGGCAGATTTATAAAAGTTCAATACTTATTCTTTTTCCGTTCCTTCGAAACAGCCCTATACATTTTCCCAAAAGATTTGTCCCGCTTTCGCTTTTCGGCAACCGTGGCTTGGAAATGGAATTGCTCCCGCTGCATTTTCATATAATTTTCAAAAACAGAGGTATCAAGTTCGTTGTTTTCCAATGCTTCCAACACGGCGCAGCCTTCTTCCTGCTGATGTGTGCAATCCGAATATTTACAGTCTTGGGCAAGTTCTTCTATTTGTTCAAAAGTCTGGCTGATGCCCTCTGCATTGTCCGTCATACCCAATTCTCGCATGCCTGGCGTATCGATCACGATTCCCCCATTGCCCAACACCACTAATTCGCGATGGCTAGTCGTGTGCCTTCCCTTGCTATTGCTGTCGCTTATGTCTCTGGTTTTCAAAATATCAGCTTCGCTCAGCTTATTCACCAACGTAGATTTCCCCACTCCCGAAGAGCCAATGAGGCAATAGGTTTTGCCTGTTTCAATTTTTGCTTTTAGCGAATCCAAGCCTTCTTCGGTCTCGTTGCTGTTCAGTAAAATCGGCACATTTGGAATACGTTCTTCAATGCTTTCCACCATCTCGTCCAGCTCAGTTTTTTCCACCAAATCAATTTTATTTACCAAAATGATAGGAGTGATGCCTGCGCCAAGGCAAATGGTCAAGTATCTTTCCAGTCGGTTGAGGTTGAAGTCTCGGTCGGCAGCCTGTACGATGAAAGCCGTGTCTATGTTTGCTGCGATGATCTGCTTTTCTCCATGTTTGCCCACAGCCTGCCTTTCTAGCAAGGTTTTCCGGGGTAATATCTGATGGATAATTCCCATGCCCCCATCGAAGGGAAGAAATACTACCCAATCGCCAACGGCGGGGAAATCTGAACGCTCTGCGGCAGTGAAGCGCAAGTGGCCGCTAATCTCTCCATCGTATTCATCAGAGCCAGTGTGCAAGGTGTAGCGTTCTTTGTGTTCTTTGGTAACCCTAGCGACTTCGTATGTTTCAAGTCCAGCTTCGCTTCTTGCTTCGGCAAAAAAATCATCAAAGCCTAAATCTTCTAGTTCCATGATCTTCTATTCTTGATTCTGATGACAAGGTACGAAAATTTGGGCAGATTTTATCCAACAGGTTTACTACACTGTAAACTAAATAACCGAGTGTTTTAAATGATGCTTATTATTTTTTTTAGACCCTACTGACGGTTACTAGATGCTAGTTACGGGTTACTGGTTTCAACAAGGTAATGAGTTGATTAACTGTCTTTTTCTTAAAAAGTGAAAGACTTTTTTAAGAAAAAACGAGCGTAGCCTAAGCTACGTGAGTCTTTTTGCATCGCGGACGGCTAGTCGAAGAGTTGGGCAAAAAGAACAAGTTTTTCGGGCTTGGTTATTTCTAATTCTTTACTTAAGTTAGAGAGGTATGAAAAGGCCCGGTGTATTGCACCGGGCTTTTTTAGCTTAATGTGAAAATACTCAAATTCGTCCTAATTAGACGTGAGTGTCATTAATTTTTTGGATAACCAGTTGCTCTAGGCATTTCGGTTTCGCTGTCCCAAGTATCACCATCTTCGTCCACTATTTGTGGGAAGAAGCGGTAATAGTTACCATAAGTGTGCTTGCTGTTTTTCTTGTGCATTTCCAGCCTCATTTCATTAAAATGCTTGGTAGCCTCTTCTTGGTCGCCTATCAATAGCATGTACTCATTGCTAGAAATTTCCTTTCCCGATTTGTCTTTCAAACTCAAGCTGATGTAGAAGTTTTTCTCAACATCTCCCAACACATTTTCGCTGATATCAAAGAATTTCTGTGCACTGTTTTCCTTGATCGACTTTACGTCAAACGTCGAAGATTTCAGCACGTTCTTTTCATCATCTTTAATAGCCAGTTCAATTTTGCAGCCTTTATACTCTTCGTAAAGATCATTGATAACCCAGATCTCTCCTGTGAAAGGCTCGTCTTTGTGCCAGCGGCGCTTAGTGAAATTGAAGTTGACCAAAAGTGGTTGATAGGCTCTTTTTACAAATTCGTAAGAGCGCTTAGGCTTTTGATAGTTGTCAATAATTCCCCATTTCATATCAGGCCAGTAGGTGATAAAATGGCAAAGGGCTATTCCGCTAAGGCGGGGCTTTTGCCTTCTGAAATACTCAATTCCATTTTGGAAAATAATCCCTTGGGCATCTTGCGTGGCATTTACAAATTCTTCTAGTGAACCTGTTTTTTCATCGCCAAAGGCATCGAAGTTTTGCATGCGCAAGCGGTCGAGGTCAGCCCAGTGATGGCCCCAGCTAATGCCCGGAGGCCACATTTCGTTTTCGGGGATGAATTTTTTCAAACTCTCCACCGAAGGTACCGATGTGATGGCAAATTCAGGAACGATTGGGTAATCCAGTGTTTGGTACCAGTCTTCCATAAGGGCATGGCCCATATTGTAGAAATACATGAGCGCATGAACTGCTTCTTTGGGCTTGAACCCTGCTTTTTGTGAAACATGGCAGGTTAGCGGAGAATCGGGCACGTAAGGAAGTTTCGCATAGCTTTGGAGCGAATCGCCTAATCTTTCAAGGAAGTTTCGGGCAAACATGGCATCGCGTGCGCGAAGCATCATTTCCTCACCACCTTCCATCATAATGAGTGATGGGTGGTTACGACGTTCTTTAATAACTACTACTGCTTCATGGATGATCTCGTCCAAAAGTTTTTCATCTTTTGGCAAATTACCAGTTCCCAGCGGAATCATGTCTTGCCAAACCGTAAGCCCGGCTTCGTTACACATTTCATAAAAGATCGGGATTTCGGGTGGGTGCCATCCGAAAATACGGATATTGTTCATGTTGGCAGCCTTTGCCATCTCGATCAGTTTCTTGTACTTATCTGGTGTCGTACGACCTACAAAAATATCTGGAGGCCCACCCCAGCAAGCTGAGCGGATAAAATGGTTTTTACCGTTGATGAGCGTAGTACGGGGCAAACTTACCTCGTCTTTTGTAAAGCCCGGGTTCCATTCCATAGTGACTTCACGAATTCCGAAAGTCACTTCTTTGTAATCGTGGTTTGTTTTACCTTCTTTCAAAGAAATTTTTGCTTGGTAAAGGTTGGGTTTACCCAAATCCCATGGCCACCAGAGTTGCGGCTTTTTCACCAAAATATCTTTTGAAAACTTATGCTTTCCAGGAGGAACAGTTTGTGTAAACTCAACCGTTTGGGTTTTCGATTCGAAGTTTTTTCCTTCCAAAGAAGCAATTAGGTTCATCTCCTTTGCAGCGTTTGAAGTATTTTCTACTTCAAACTCCATTTTTACATTGGCGCTGCCGTCTTTATTGATGCTCGTGTTGGCGTACACATCTTCAAAACGAACTGCACCTGTCGATACGATTTTTACAGGTCTCCAAATTCCAAATGGAATCAAATCTCTCCAGTAATCGCCAAACCATGGGGTTTTCTTTCCGGCAACTTTTGCATTTACTTGGGGAGGAGGATCAAGCTTCACTACCAACATGTTGGTGCTTTCCAGCCTTTGTTTCGATACCCTAAGGGCTTCGTTTATATCAAAAGAAAAAGAAGAAAATGCGCCTTCGTGCTTGCCCAAATAGTGGCCATTAAGCCATACATCGCAACTATAATCTACCCCTTCAAAAACCAAGCGGAGTACTTGATCGCTGATATCTTCGGTTACGTTGAACTGGATGGAATACCACCATTCGTATTGTTGTACCCACTGAGCTTTCACGCTGTTGCGAGCATAATAAGGATCATCAATCGCCCCTGCTTTCCAGAGGTCGGTGTACACATCGCCCGGAACTCTTGCAGGGTTCCATACCAATGTTTCAATGTCTTCTGGCGGAAGTTCGTGCAAACCTTGCTTTACTCCCTCACCGGGGAGCATCATTTTCATTTTCCATTTATAACCGCTGAGGTCTTTTACCGCCTCGCTATTCTCCGTATGCGGAGTAATGGTATTTGGTTGGGCTAAAATGCTTCCCGCCCAAACGATCGTGAGCAAAATGAAGAATAAGGACTTGGTTAAGGTCGGAGAATGCTTTTCTCTCCGAAAAGTATGTGTGACGTTTTTCATATTTAATTTATATATAAAGTTTATTGTTCAAATGTAAAAATAGTAAACTAATTGCTTTGAGACTAATAAAAGGTACTCAAATAAAACTAGACAAACTTGGAAATGCTTTTAAAAATGCTTTAAACCATGTTTTTGAGTAAAATAATTTGGGGAGATTGTGTTGGGCTATAGCTCGGACTTCCAGATTTAGCAATATAAAAGCCTGATCAAAACCTATTTTATTCAGGCTTCAATCAGGCTTTTTTTGATGTGATATTATAGTATTACCCAGATGAGGGTGTCAGTTATTCTTCTATTCGGGCTGCTTAGTTGAGCGAAAACCCCGATGCTATATGTGAGCTACCTACTTTCTTATTGAGAAGATAGATTCGGAAACTCCCATTGAAAATAAAGGTCCAGTCATATTGATAACAGAGGGCGTCCATAGCAAATGAAATGTCTTTCTGTATGGCAAAATAGCCTTGGAAGCGGAGCTCGTTTTTAACTTCTAGGGTAGTCGTATTTCCATTGATTTCCATCAATCCTTCTGCTATGTTGAGTACGATGTCTTTTGTGAGTGTTTTCATAGTTTTATTGTTTTTTAGAATAGAGTTTATCACGGATTAGTTTTTATAGTCTTCTTGGCTATAAAATTTAGTTTGGGCTAAAGCCAATGTCGTTTTTATTTCCAGACGGGGCTTGAAAGCCCCGCCTATTGATTCTTTTATCACTAGTAACGGGCTTTAGCCCGTTGAATAACACCATACTTATTCGGCTTTAGCCTGAACTAAGTGTGTTATTGGTAGTTGGGAATATCTTTATTGTCACAAACCGTGATATAATCCAATTTGCTTACTTTTTTACCTCTACCAAATATTTTATAGTACACTGATTTTCGTTGTAAACGATGTATTCATTATTGATCAAGTCGGCACCGCCTTTCGCATATAAGCTGTTGTACCGTCCTCTTTCTTTTAGTTTTTCCTCGTTGAGTTCGTAGCACCAAGGTTGGTGGTTGCGGAGCTTGAGCGACCTGCCCAAGTACACATCGTAAATAGCCAAAAAGGCTTGGCTGGAATTTCCTCCTGCCCAGTAAGAGCCCCGCAAGGAGGAATAGTTGAGTGACTTCTTGAACTTATCAGCGAAGTATAGCCCGTAGCCAAACATCTTTCCCGAGATAATGGCATTCGTTGGGCGAAGGACCAAGCCAGTTTCCAGTATCGACATCCAGTTTTCGTTGCGGCTTCCGTGCCAAAAAAGAGTGGTTTTTTTATGCCTTTGAGAGGCTACATAGTTGTCGAATGCTACTTGTGTCCGTTTGTTACTCACCTCAAAAACTTGGTGGATCAATCCTTTTTCGCTACCCATCATCTTCTGGATGTTTTTGATCACCTTGCTGTCATCCACTTTCTTGATATCGATTCCCAGCTTTTGGATGATGTCTATTTTTTCTTCCCTAGGCGCATCTTCGGTTTGAGAAGTCAGCTTCACTTGCCCTTCCATTACGTCGAGGGTTTCCTGCTCTTGAGAGATTAGTTTATTCACCTCTTCTAGTTCAGCAGCGTTGTTACAAGAAGTTGCCAAATGGTCGGTCACGCTGCTCATTCTTCGGGGAATTACTTGATAGAGTTCTATCAGCAATTGGTTGAACCTTTGAACATCCATACCGATTTTTGCTGCTCCCACAAGTTGGTTTAAAACTGCTTGGGCTTCTTCCAGCTGCGCTTGCGTTACCTCCTCGGCTGTGACATTATAATGCTGGCTGATCGATTTTTGGGCATAGCGATACAGCGTTTTGATCAAAGAATTGATCGTATCATCGGACATTCCTTCGAAGCTTACCAGACTTTCTGTGGGCTTGGCAAAGAGGTGGCTTTGGTCTTTGTACCCTTTTCTGATTTTTTCCTTGTATTTCCTGTCCCACTGGGCAATAGGGTAGTTTTGGAAAGCGCCAGCAGTACCAACTCTACCGTATTTTACCTCAAAAGTTCCGTCCCCACTTTCTTTCATCTCATAAAACTTATTGTTGTTGTTAGCTGTCACCATAATCAGCTTACTTGTGCGGAGGGCTTCTTGTGTAGCGTTCATAATTCGTTAGTTCACAATGGTTAGTTTGAGTTTGTGTCTTAATTACATTGCTAAGTTCGAACGCCAGTCCGTAAGCTATTTACGGTTCAGTTTTTTTGTGATTGATTACTGTATTTGTTTGGACGGAGCGGAGCATCTCCTGCTTATTAAGATTGACTAAATAACCGTCATGTTTGTAAAGATGCTTAGAGGAAAAACCCTGTAGGGGTTTCAGTTTTGTAGTTTATTGTTGTAAAAATTTAGTCAACGCCGTAGGTGTTGCAGAATTTGAGAAAATGTATGTTTCTGCAACACCTACGGCGTTGTTTTCATCTGCTTCGCCAAATCTACAATAATGGAACCTCTACGAGGTTCTTTTACATCTAATAAAACCTCCAAACGGGAAAATTTGCAATGTTGCAGATGGGTCACAGGCTACTATTAGACATAATAAGTATGTCGTTTAAAAAGTCAATCTTAATTAGCAGGAGCTGCGCAAAGGGGAGGCTTTTTAACGAACGAGAATAGCAGAGCGGCTAGAAAATAGCCGATAGTTGATGGGCAAATTTGTATAAGAGTGAGGTTGCGTTGGATATAGGCAAAGGTCACGAGCGGAGATTCTACATATGGCACGACTGGAAAAAGCTTGAACGTAAACGTAAAAACCTCATTCGTTTAGGAGTGGAACAAGGTATGGCTTATGCCTGGAGCGGTCCGCCGCTGCGGTCGAACAAGGATGTGAGGATGGGCAGTAGCCCAAAGCCCTATTTTACGTACGACCATCACCGAAGTCCGCCTAAAGAAGAGAGGGTACATGAGTATGATTGACCACTACCAAAAAGTGAAGCTCTGATCTGGTGAACCGCCGTATACGAGACCCGTACGTACGGTGGTGTGACCGGGCTGGCGTTCCAGGGGCACGCCTCGTGAGGTGCACCGTGGGCTTATGGCTCACGGCCGCCTACTCGATTGTAAACCGTTTTTATTTCTGTCGTGTTACTGCCACTAATTTTAAAAACTAAAAGGTGACTGATTTGAAATCCCAATTGCCACCTTAAGAATTCCTTTTAAATACCACTTAATATTTATTTCTCTAGTATTCCCAGAGATGACTTTTCCTAAAGGAATTTCAAAAACATAATCATTAGATGTAATATTCATAATATTTCTAAATCTCTGTCTCATATAATCACCTTCGTTTCTATTGGCTGTTATTATATGTGTAATATCTGGATTTGAATTAAATATTCCTTTTAACGATTTTATATTTTGAACTAAGTCTGTATATGATTGAATTAATATAACGTTATCATTTTTTTCTATAATGCACTGAAATTCTGCATATGAATTCGGTAAATTACCGCTTCTTACACTATACGATAAGTTCCTTACTAAATGATTTGCTAAATTATATACTGATTCTGATTTTCCAGTATCTCTTGCTCCTCCAAATAATAGATAGTTCATAATGTTGTAGTATTTTTATAAATTAGGAAGCATAAGCTCACTGAATTTTAAAACTTTTATTCCTTCTTGATTATCTCCAAACTTGGCAATTATAAGTTCATTGGGGTATTTGCGAATCAACCTCTTAATATATGCTTCATTATATTTTTTATCTTTTTCTTTTAATTTATTAAATCCAATGTATTCTTTCTCAAATGTCTTAGCATGGTTCTTAATAATTAATGCTCTTTCAGTTCTTCATCTATTGTCTGGATATTTTTCATTATTATGATTGCAAATATGTAAAGTACCGTCACAACTATGATAATCAAAAGTTTGTAATCATCTAGTCCAATTGTTTTTATTGCCCATGAGTAAAGAATTGCAAAAAAGGGATAAGTTAATAATGACACAAAAAAGACTTCAGCATTAGATGCATCCCTTATCCATTCATGTATTGATTTTAAATCGCTAAGCTTTGGTGACTTCATATTTCTATTTAATGTTTGACATCTTGGTTTCAAATGCTCTACAACGTTGAGTATATGCAATGGACTACCTACTAAAAATGGTACAAATTTATTAAGCCACTTTATCAAATTGTTTAATTCTCAATTGTAATTCTTTTTCAGCAGGAGTCAGGTAACCTAAGCTGGAATGAAGCCTTTCATTGTTGTACCAGTTGATATATTCATCAATGACGCCAAAGGCGTGTCCACAATCTATAAATCGATACCTGTTGACACATTCATATTTTAGTGTCTTAAAGAAAGACTCTGCGACGGCATTGTCCCAACAATTACCTTTTCGGCTCATGCTTTGGTTCATATTCCCTTTAAAAGAGGATGAAAACAGCTTTGAGGCATATTGGATCCCCCTGTCGGAATGGAAGATATGGCCTTCTGTTATCTCCCTTTTTTCCCTAGCTTTTATCCAAGCTTCATAAACGGTGTTCTCGGTTGTCATGTCGTCACTGAGCACCCAGGCAATGATTTTCCTGTCCGCCAAATCCATTACCGTTGTCACATAATGCCACTTGTTGCCGACCATGATGTAGGTAATATCAGAGACCCACTTTTGGCCGAGCACTTGGCTTTCAAAGTCCCTGTTTAGCCTGTTCTCGGCAACAGGGAACTTATGGTTTGAATCTGTAGTGGCCACTTTATACTTTCTGCACATCACAGCTTTCAGCCCTAGTTGCCTCATCAGCAATGCTATATAAGACCTGGAATAAACCAGTTTTTCTCGTTCCAGGGCTTTGCAGACCCTTGTGGCGCCATAAGTCCCTTTGCTCTTGTCAAAGATGATCTTGATACGCATCTTAAGATAATCGGTCGAGGGGCTCGGGCTCTTTGTGGCTTTTGGTCTCAGCCAATTATAATAGCCATTGGTGCTCACCCGCATCAGCTTGCACATCTTATCAACAGGATATTCCCCCTTGTGTTCAAGTATAAAACCATACCTTACCTGTCGCTCTTGGAGAAGCTTATGCCCGGCAGGCGTCCCTGTTTTTTTAAGATATCACGTTCCATTTCAGCGTCTTTGAGCCGCTTTTTGAGTGACTTCAATTCCTTTTCCAAAGCTAGTGTGGCCTCGTCTTTAAAAACACCCGTTTCTGATTTAAACTCCCTCACCCACCTTCTTATAGTACCGTCCGCTATTTTATACTCTTTACTCAACTCGGCCGTGCTTTTGCCGCTTTTGACCAATTCTATCAAGGTTTCTTTGAACTCTTTGTCGTATTGTTTTCTTGCCATAATCCCTAAGTTTACGGACTTATAAATTTATACCAACAAAACTAGATAGTTCACAAAGTAGGCGATTGCGGGCTTCAAACCTATCAAAACGTTGAGAAATTGAAGCGGGCTACAACCCTTGAATTTACCATTATTTCGCCTATTTTGTATACACATTGTTACCGCACGTTTTTATCATTTCATAGTCAACTTTTATATTGTCTGTATTAGGATTCAATTCAAAAAGTATCGAATCAGACTCCGATGATTTACAGTCAATATATATCTGGTTGTTTTCTGGAAATTGAGAGTTTTCATAAAATTCTGTACCTCCACAAGCTTTTTTATATTTAATATCAACTTAGAAATCCACGCTCTATGAGCGTGGTTAATAACCGCTCTGCGTGGCTAAGCCAGAAAACGGCCCAATGATTATATTCAAGAGTTGTCCCCACAACCGAAGAATATATTATGAGCCGTTTTCACAAATTGTCACATTCGATCTGGTATTGCAAGTACCATATAGTTTGGACACCTAAATATAGGTATAGGATCCTCGAAGGAGCAATAAAAAGGGCAGCAATAGAGCATATAATGCAGTACGCCTCCCAAAAGAAATGTATTATCGATACGCTGAACGTCCAAAAGGACCATGTTCACTTGATTATCGATATCCCTCCCAAATATTCGGTTTCCGATGTGGTGGGGATCTTGAAGGGCCGGACAGCCATACGGTTGTTTTCAAAGTTCAAGAAGCTGAAGCAACGCCCCTATTGGGGCAACCGTTTTTGGGCAACAGGCTATTGTGTTGATACGGTAGGGCTTGACCCAGAAAAGATAAGGCTTTACGTGGAGTATCAAGAAGAACAGGAAAAAAAGAACGAGAGCTAAGAATAACAAAGTAATAAAATAGATTTATAACCGGGGACAATGAATTCCTTTGCCTCCTTTGGGGGCAAGGGCAGTTTACCCCCTTACAGGGGCTATCACAATTCCCCGCCCTTTGGGTGGGGATCTTTTAATCAAACCCCAAAGTAATTTCTTTTCACAAAATCCATCCCAGGCAATCTCAACGTCACCTTCAAATATTGGAATGTTTAAGATTTCAATCGTGTCATTATTTAGTTCAATGTCTGTTATTATAGTATTGTAACATCCAATAAAACTAAATTACAAATCAATTTTGCCATTTGGAACAGAGTCAATTTTAAAATTTCCAATAGAATCCACAACTGAACCTGTAAAATATCTTTCAGTCTGAGGATTTAAAACAATCGCGTTAATACCTTGAGTCTCAAAATCAGAGTTGTAAGTGCGAACACTGCCTTTCAACAAACTTTGTCCTTTCACTCCGAAGGAAGAGATGAATATTATCAATATTGTTAGTTTGAATTTCTTAATCATTTTCAATCAAATCCAATAGTTTCATAGTACCATCTATCACTTATTTGTAATTTGCGTTGTGATGCCGTAGGATAATCCTCATCTCCGAAATTTCTTGGATAAGTCGCAAAATCATATACTATGTTTTTATGAGCTGTCCATAGAAATCCACTTTTTTTTGAAAAAATAGCTACACTATCATATCCTACTTTATTTAATGTATCTACTAGAACAATATTCAACTCATCTATCGAATACATTTTTAATAATTTAGCAATCTCATTCTTATCTTCGGACTCAACTTTATATAGTCTTAACTTCATCGCTTTTTCAAATATGTTTTTAAATCTGGGTTGGTTCCTTTCAACTCTATCAGGATGAAAAGGGTTACAGCTCATCAAAATCAACAAAAATGTTATGTATATGCAGTGTCTCATTTAAATGTGTGGTAACAATTGAATAACAGGACAATTCCTGTTATTTCTCTTATGGCTATCCCCATAAATATAGTGTAGAAGAATTGTTTTTCCGAGGAGATTACCATTTTCTTATAAAGAAAAACACCTATATAGGGCTTGGAGTACATTATTTGAAGTTTTATGGGCGTAGTTGTTTTTCCCTCTATACAATTTACAAAATGCTGATCTTTCAAACAAAAACAACCGCAGGATTATACGTTTATATAAACGTTTAATTATACGGTTAGCCAAGCAAAAAAGCCTACCCAACTGATGGGCTTCTAAGCAATATCTTCCAGATCGAGAAGCGAAAATTATGCAACAAATCAGTCCCAAGCTCAGGGACAAGGGGTCACGAGCGGAGGCTAGCGCCAGTGGAGCTCTGATCTGGTGAACCGCCGTATACGAGACCCGTACGTGCGGTGGTGTGACCGGGCTGGCGTACCAGAGGTACACCGTGGGCTTATGGCTCACGGCCGCCTACTCGATTGTAGAGCGTTTTTTTATTCCCACTCTAAATTAATTATTTTCAATTTTCCGTTTATGATTTGTTCTTCTGTTCTTTTCTCATTTTCATTTAGTCCAAATTCATAAATCACGTTTTTAATTAATTCATTTTCTTTTTCAAGTGTTAGAATTAGTTGAAAATTCAGCTTTGATTTGTTTTCTTTTTCTTGGTCATATGACGTTGTGAAATAATCTCTAATGATCTGTGTTTTCCAATTATCTTCGATTTCGCCAAATTCCTCAAGGACGATTAGGATGTTAAAGGTGTCATCAGTCCAATCCAAATGAAAATCCCAAATTTGATTTAAAGTCCATTTTTTTGGATTTTGCTCGTCCCAATTGCAAGGAATAAATGGGAAAATATTTCTTACTTCTTCAATATATTCATCAAAGTCTTTTAGATTTCTTTTAAATCGATAGATAACTTTATCTGAAGTAGAAATTATATCGTCAACGTATTTTTTTCTTTCGTTTTCAGATTTCCCAACAATCATCAAATGTTTTTTGTCAGTATATTTTTCTTTGTCAAATGTCATTTCGTTGGTTGGATTCAAATGGTTTACAACAATTGAATAACAGGACAATTCCTGTTATTTCTCTTATGGCTATCCCCATAAATATAGTGCAGAAGAATTGTTTTTCTGAGAAGCCTAGCCCTTTCTTGTAAAGAAAAATACCTATATAGGGCTTGGAGTACATTATATGAAGTTTTATGGGTTTAGATGTTTTTTTCCCTCTATACAATTTACAAATCAGTCCCAAGCTCAGGGACAAGGGGCTATCCCGAAGGAAAATGATTACTTCCTAAGCGAAGCCTTGCTAAAAATATGCTCTGGAATTTCCACGTCAAATTCTACTTCGTCCAAAATGAAATCCGTTCCTTTTCCATCTTTGAGCATGTCCTTATAATTCATGTTTTTCGGATACCAGCGCCCTTCTATCTGCACTACATTGGTCAGTGTGGTTTTCTTTAAGAGTTGCCCGCTCTTGGCGAAAAGTTCTTCTTTGAGGGGGACATATCGTTCTTCATCTATCCACATTTTCCGTTTGTGGTAACTTACGTCATCCACCTTGGCAATCAGTTCCAGTATCCATGTTTTCCTACCGTCAATTTCTTCTTCGCCTATCACTTTTGCATCGTACATGTCGAGCAGTTCCCGTTGCTCCATCATGTCTTCATACGAAAGGTCCGAGCCCATTACCGATTGGCGGAGCATGTGTCCTGAAATCTGGATAGAGCGGTCAGACGAAGGCGAGTAAATCCACAGCCTATCTTCCAGTTTTAGCATTTTAGTTCCTTGCTCGCGAGCAGGACTGAGGTATTCGGTAAACGATTTGAAGTTGCCCTCCGCATATCCTTTTGAGGTAATACTGCGGCTATTTCGCTTGCCATGCACCACCATGGTAGAGGTAAATACCCTCGTTTTAGATGTCATGTTCGCATCTACTTTTTCTATAATCACAGCTGGGTCCGGTGCGCTGTTTTGAAAGGATAGAAGTAAGAGTCCTGTTAGGAATATGATTAACTTTTTCATGGTTAAAATGGGTTACTTACGGTCCGCCGCTGCGGTTACTAGTTTCTAGTTTTATTTCACTGATTTCCAGTTTGATTCTACGAACTGAATAAACTTGTTCAATTTTTTTCCAAGTGTGTTATAATCTTCAATTAGTTCCTTTAAAGGTGTTTCTTTAAAATGAATTTCACTTATCATTTCAAGTTGAGAAATGGCTTCATCGCATGACGATTGGGCAAAAATCAAAAAACGAATAAATTCTTTTTTATACCTTCTTCGTCAAAACCCCTCAACAATATTGTCTTTTATACTTTTGGTGGATCGCCTTATTTGAGAGCCTTGCTCATACATTTCATATTTAGGCAATTCCATTGTCATTTTATGGACTTTGATACCCAGCCTAAATGCTTCATTATAAACATCTAAATCCTTATAACTTTTCATATCATTTTTTTAAGGCATTACGAAAAACTAGTAACCAGCAACCCTTCTAAACCTCAGTGAGACGCTGAACAGTATTCAAGGCACAACAATTCCATTGTGGGTGAACACTTGCGCTATCGCTTTTTTTACGGCATTACGAAAAACCAGTAACTAGAAACCAGCAACAAGTAACCAGTTTCAAACCTCAAGTTCCTTGAAAAGCTGGGCGGTTTCGCGTTGGTAAATTCCGATGCCTGAGAGCATGTTTCCCACCACCATTGCCAATACGCCGGGGATGAACCCGATATAGAGCAGTTCGGGGCTGAATTTGGAGCGGAGCACCGAAGGCATCATCATGGTAATGTTTGCGAGCATATCGCTGATGTCTATGCCGACCACTTGCATGTAGTAGGTTACTCCCAAGCCAATGAGCGTGCCGATGAACGAGCCTATGAAACCAATAAGCAAGGCTTCGGCTAGGAGGGAGCGATAGATTTTCCCCTTCGACTCGCCCAAAGCTAGCCTGATGCCAAATTCTTTGTATCGGCGCAAGCCTCCCAATAAGCCAGTGTTCCAAAGTACAATGGACATGGCAAAGACAAATATCCCGACGAAAAGGAAGGAAAATACATCGACGTATTCGAGGTAAGAACCTAAGCCCGCTTGCCCGCTAAGCGGTACCATCACAGGTGAATATTCATCCGCTTTGTCCATATATTTTTCGTTGAAGCTTGCTGTGAGCGCTTTTGCTTCTTCGTCTACATAGGTTTCGTTGGGCAAAAATCCGAGGATTTCTCCTACAGCGTCGTCCATATCTAGCATTTCCCTCGCATCGGAAATATCTACTATAAAAGCTCCCCTGTCCATGGACGGTGTGCCAAATTTGATCAAACCTGCCACTTTGAAGTTTTTGAAAGTCATGCTGCCGTTCATGGTCGAGCCGAAGAACGTGATATCATCGCCAGGTTTCAAGTTTAAGCGCGTGGCAAAATCATAGCCGATGATGGCATGCCCTGGCTGTTGAGGAACAGTTCCTTCCACCAATGCGCTTTCAATATTCATTCGGTCAATTTCCCCACTTTCTTGGTGGAGCAAGTCCAACGCCATTCCAGCACCCGGACCTTGCCCAACAGTCTCTCCGTTTTCATCGGGTACATCAAGTAGCCCCCCAAATTTGATGCGTTCTACCCAAGTTATAGAAGAATAATCTGTCTTCAAATGCTCAACTGTTTTGTGGGCATCGAGTAGTGCTAGGTCGTTTGGCAACTGGCTTGCATTATCAAAATAAGCTTGGCTCATCACCTTCACATGTCCCGTTTCAAAACGGGCGTTGAGGTCTATCATATCGCCCATTGCGCCTCTGATGTAGCCGCTGAGCATCACCGTGAGCATCACGCCAATTGCGACAATAATAATAGGGAGCTGACTTCTGTTTTTGTCGCGCATTATGCCTTTTAATAAGAACTCTATCATTGTATTTTTCCTTTAAGTGCATCAACTGGATCCATTTTGGAAATCTTGCGGGAAGGTAAAAAGCTGACGATAGTAGCTGAAATCACTACCAAGGCAATGGTTCCCAAGATTAAGCCCAGGCCATAAACAGGGTAGATTCGTTCGCCAACAGCAATGCCCATTTCGTCAGCATTGCCAGGCATGCCCATGCCCACTTTTGCCAAGTAGATGAGAAGTGGAATTCCCCAAACACAGCCTACTAAAGTGGCTAAAATACTGTTGAATCCGCCTTCCACCGTAAATAAATAAACAACTTGCTGGCGGGTCATTCCCAAAGAAATGTAGGTACCGATTTCTCTTTGCCTTCTGAAAATGGAAAGAACTTGTGTGTCGAATATAGCTAGTAAAGCTATGGTCAAAAGCAGGCCGTACATGACTGACGAACCAACTTTTTTGGAGGCGATCATTGCATCTAAATCAGCCAATAACATGCTAAGGTCTTTGAATTCCCAGCCATCGATTTGGGAAGGAGAAAAATTTTCATTTGCAATAAAAAGGGTTGCTTCATTCTCCATTCCTGTCATTTCCCAAAGTTTTTCTATGGGTATCCAAACCTGCCCGTTGTCCACCGTGGGGACTATGGTTTCAAATACATCGGCAATGGTGATATTCACCGCATCAAATGTGCCTCCTTTGTCCCTCCACCTGAGCAACACTTGATCGCCTTTTTTGAGTTTGGCGGCCTCTGCCATTCTTTCCCCAATTATCACTGGTATTTCAGCATCGGAATTGAGCAAGGCTTGGGTCGGGATTTCAAGTGTTTCTTGTTTTGGATCGATGCCTTTTAATATAATAGGAAGCATCCTCCCGCTAGGATAAATATTCCCTTGGCGGATGAGTAGGGGAGTGAGCCCCTTTTGTAGGCTTGGGTCAAGTTTTCCATACCCATCTTGTAGGGAAAACGGATCGTAAGGATCGTAGTCTTCATGTACCAATTGCCCAGCTCCGTACTCCCAGCTGATGGTGTCGGTTCGTGCCTGTTGGTTCCAGCCATCCAAAATACCGTTGTAAAGTACGATGATCACGAAGGCAAAGGAAAGCACACCCACGTTGAGCCAAGTCCTCAGGCCTGCCCCAACCAAATTTTTATAGGCTAATTTAAAAGCTAACATCGCTTTGTTGTTTTAAGGTTGTATTTTAACATGTTGTAAGATGAGGGGTTGAACGCTTTTTTTGTCTAAAGCCGTTTACTGTTACAGGTTACTGGTGTCCAATAACTAGCTGAATTGCAATCGAGCTTAGGGTCAAAATGTTTTTCCAAAAAAGGAAGGAACGCTGGCGCGAGCGTCTCGCTCGTGCCGAATATACTTTTAAGCGTCCCGCTTGAATTGACCTTAAGTAGCCGTATCAATTTAACAAGCAACAAGCAACAAGCAACAAGCAACTAGGAACTAGCCACCCCCTCCATTATCTCATCTTTTACCACCTTTCCATCTTCCAAGTGGACAATTCTGTCCAAGTATTTCATTACTTTTTCGTCGTGAGTAGAGAAAAGGAAAGTGGTATCCAGTTCCTTGTTAAGCCGTTTCATAGTTTCTATAATGGCATAAGTGTTTTTAGCATCGAGGTTTGCCGAAGGTTCATCGGCAAGGACGATTTGGGGGCGTTTCACCATGGCTCGGGCAATGGCTACCCGCTGGCCTTCCCCGCCCGAAAGCTTGGAAATCTTCTTGTCTGCCATGTCTTGCAAGCCCACCCATTCCAAAGAATCCATCACCGCTTTTTTGCGTTCAGCTTTGGACTTATCTTGGAGCAAGAGGGCAAATTCTACATTTTCGAATACCGTGTAGACCGGGAGCAGGTTATACACTTGGAAAATGAACCCTATTTCCAAATTTCGCAACTTAGCTGATTCTTTGTGGCTCAGCTTCGCCACGTCTTTTCCCGCCACCATTGCTACGCCTTCGGTGGGTTTGTCAAGCGAACCTATGATATTTAGCAGAGTTGTTTTTCCCGATCCACTCGGACCAACCAGGCCTGCAAATTCACCTTTTTCAAACCCCAAGTTGATTTGGTCCAAAGCCGTAAAGTAGCCATCACCCACAGGGAATTTTTTGACTACATTTTCAAGTGAAATTATTTTACTATCCATTGTTTATGAGTTTATAAATCTTTACAACTTTTCATCAAATCTTTATTTGAGTACGGCATTGAGAAAAACCAGAAACTAGCAACCAGTAACAAGCAACCAGCATCAATGATCGAACAAAAGCATAAATCTCACACCCGGTCCTTTCATGTTTGAGGTTAGGGCAAGGTTGTTGTCTTGGATGCCTGTAGTGCCTGAAGAATCAGGTATATAAAATGCCATTACATACGTGGTGATTCGGCTGAATGTATGTTGGTAGTTTAGAAAAAATGAGCCTAGTTTGTTCGTCCAATCGAAGTAGGCAACCGTGGTAAGGTTGTCAAACATTCCCATTGGGTAGGAGAGAGTTGATGCCGTTATATGTGATTTGTTTTCGAGGGCAAAAGCTTTTTCGTCGAGCGAATTTACCAGATGTTCTGCCACTACGTTCAGTCCGTTTCCCAAGGCGAAGGTGTAATCCATTCCCAAATTAAACATGGTGTGGTTGGTAAAAAGGTTCAAGTTCTTGCTTCGGTGAATCCAAGAAGCTTCAAACCATAAGCCTATGCCAATGTCCCATTTTCCATCTAGCCCGTAGCGGTTTTCAGGTATTTGTTCTAAACTGGTTTCTCCCAAAATATCAGCGGCATTTGCCGTGCGATGATGGTAAGTTGCAGCTATTTCCCCATTGGGTACAGGGTATTGGAGCCTTCCTCCAAACTCAGGGCTTTTATAACTTGGAATTACATCCCAGCCTCTTGCGTCGGTTTTCCCATATAGTCCCCAAAGCCAGATGTTTGCATTATTAAGGAAATAATATCTTGCTAAGGCTCCATAAACCCCGTTGGTGAGTTGGAGCGGATCGCGAGGGTCTATTTCATCGAACCACATGAGTGGCCGTAGGATTGCTGCCGACCCAAAGTTGATTTTTTGAAGACCGACCCGCAATTCGAACTGATCTGTTGAATACCTTGCCCAAGCTCGGTAGGGCTGGATATTTGCATCGGTGTTTATGCTGTCCAGCTCGCTAAATGTAGCACTGGCAAACATATTCGCCGACACCTCGTAATCGATAAAGCTGGTAGAATCTATCTTGAATTCTTGGGAAAGCTCGGGGATGTACCTGCCGCCAAAAAGCCAGCTTGGGTCGGCATCTGGGCTGTAGCTGCCGAAGCCCGAAAGCTGTCCCTTGTAGCGAGGCAGGTTCTTTTTTTCTTGCCCCAGTGCGTTGGGTTGGAGAAGGAAAATTAGGATTGCTATGGAGAATAATTGTTTCATTTCTTTAAGCCCTAGGCATAATGCCATAAAAAAACAAGTTAGTCATCTCCCTCGTCAAATCTTCGGGAGGGATGTTCATGGAAGCGAGAGCAGGATTGGAAATCATATTCCTGAGTGCTTCGGTGTACATCGGAATCAAGTTGACGTTGAGGTCTTTTCGTATATCTCCTTGTTCTTGTGCGGTCTTGTAATCTGCCATTATTTTCCCAAGCATTTCTTGTTGCTTGCTGGCAAGGTAGCTTTGTAGCTCCGTATTGTCAAGAGAAATCAAATCATTCAAAAATTCAGTGCTGATATCTTCAGCCATTTTGAGTTTGAGAAAAATAGTTTGTTCGATTTTTTCAGGGAAAGAAATTTCCTTCGCCATTATTTCTTCGTACCAGTCAAAACTGGTTTTATATACCCCATCTAAAACGGTCTTGCAAATCTCTAGTTTGTTAGAGAAATTACGGTAAAAAGTCATTTTACTCACTTCTGCTTTTTCACAGATTTCTTCCACCGTCACCCGCTTGATGCCGAACTTCCAAAATAAGTCTTTTGCGGTCGATATGAGCTTTTCCTTCGCTTTCAATATCCTGTTACTTATATATTATTATGTTACGAAAAAGATATCATATATAAATATACGTAACATATTTGGATTGGTTTATGAAAAGTTTCGGTTTGATACAAAAAAAAGCCCTCTGGAAATTAATCCAGAGGGCTTTTGTATGGGTGAAATCTATATTTATTTAAAACTTCGTCTTCCAAAGCATTGATTCTACAGGCTTTACCGTACGATTGTTGTACTTGGCACTGCTCTTTATATTGTAGTAGTTTTTAATATCACCTTCTACTTTGAAGTATATCAACTGCCCAACTGGCATATCGTAATAAACTCTCACCGCTTGGGTGACAGAAATCTCCAAGGTCCATGTGTTACAGAACCCTACATCACCTTTACCTGCTGTTGCATGAATATCAATACCTAAGCGACCAACACTTGATTTGCCTTCCAAGAAAGGGACATGAGCCAATGTTTCGGTATATTCTTTGGTTACTCCTAAATATAATTTATTAGGCTGAAGAACGAATCCTTCTTCTGGTATTTCAAAAGTGGTGATCTTATTATGTTGCTTTGCATCTAGCACATCATTGTCATAGGTAGCGAGGTACTTCCCCAAGTGCACATCGTATGAATTCGTGCCTAAGCTATTCGGGTCGAAAGGCTCAATGAGGATTTTGCTATTTTTTATTTCTTCTAAGATTTGTTTATCTGAAAGAATCATACTGCTCTATATTTTAAAATACTGTAAGTGACTGTTGGCTGACCCAAATGCCGACTTGGTTAATGGTTCATTTTTATGCACGCTGGCTTAAAAAGTGGGCAAAAATATAAACTTATGAGAACTTTAATGATGGTCACACCTTTTTTGTAAACAATTACTTTGTAAAACCATTATTCTAGTCCATAACTCATAATGCCAGAACATCAAAAGTATACAATTGAAGGCTGAATGGGGCGTTTTGAAGGAAATAATTCGATGAAATTTTTAGAGATTCTGATAAACTTTCAATTCGTCGGTATGAATAGGCTGTTTGCTGATCAGCTTGCCGCTGATACGAGGGGCGGGAATGCCCTCGCCGAACATAGTTTCCGATGTGAAAATCCTTGCCTCATCCCAAAGCCCTTCTTTTATAAGCGAATGGAGAATTTGGCTTCCTCCTTCTACTATTACTGAATATAGCTTGTTTTCATGCAACTTTTCCAGTACTTGTTTTAGGAAGCTTTCTTCTTCAAGCTGAATGTATTTTAAGTTTTCTTGCTCCTCGTTTTTGCTTAGGTTAAAGCAAAGGGTAGGAATAGTCCCATCGAAAAGGTTAAGTTTGGGAGAAAGCTTCATGTTTCGGTCAATCACGATGCGAGTGGGGTTCTTGCCCGACCAATCGCGAACATTTAGGGTAGGATTGTCATGTTTGGCAGTATTGCTTCCAACTAAAATAGCATCTTCTTCAGCTCGCCATTTGTGCACGTACTGCCTTGAGCGTTGGTTACTTATCCATTTGGAGTCGAAGTTTTTTCTAGCTACAAAACCATCGGCTGTTTGTGCCCATTTGAGAATGATATAGGGTCTTTGTTTGGTCATGGAAGTAAAGAATCGCTTGTTTAGCTCCAGCCCTTGCTTTTCAAGTACTCCAGTTATTACCTCAATTCCTGCCTTTTTCAGTTTTTCCAACCCCTTCCCAGCTACCAAGGGATTAGGATCTACGTTGCAAACTATTACTTTTTTAGGTTGATGCTGTACCAAAAGGTCGGCGCATGGCGGAGTTTTTCCAAAATGGCTGCAAGGTTCAAGGCTCACATATACATCGCTTCCTTTTATCTGCAATTTATCTTCTACCGAGTTCACCGCATTCACTTCTGCATGAGGACCGCCGTATTGTTGGTGGTAGCCTTCGCCTATGATAAGCCCATCTTTTACGATTACGCAGCCCACCATGGGGTTGGGGCTTACTGAGCCTATCCCGAGCTTTGCCAAGCCCAGTGCCCGTTCCATATATTTTTCTTCTTCCGAATTCATCTTAGAACTACTATAATTGTCACCGATTGGTAACTTTATTTGTGATACGTTCGTATTAAGAAACTTGTAACCAAACCTTTCTTAGTATGAGCAATATGAATCATGTTGAAAGTAACAATACCAAAGCGTTTTATTCCCTTGCATGGGCATCGTTTGTGATCGCATTTGCAGGTACGGTGGCAGGCTTAGTGTTGTTAGAAGTTTCTTTACCCGTAAAAGGCTTTTTTGCCATGTCGTACATTTTCAGTATTACCGCCTGTTTTACGGTGGCAAAGGTAGTAAGGGACAGGCACGAAAGCGACAGCCTTACCCGAAAAATAGAACATGCCAAAGCGCAAAAGCTCATCAATGAATATGTTGAGCCATAAAAGTATACTTCGAACCTTAACAAACAACTTCCATAAATAAACAAACCCCGCTATTTTTTTAGTAGCGGGGTTCTTTATGTCATCCTTAAAAAAGGTTGATACTTACTTTTTTGGCTGAGGATAAACCGCAACGTCAGCAAGTTCTTCTTCGATTCTAAGCAATTGGTTGTACTTAGCCATCCTGTCAGAACGAGACATTGAACCCGTTTTGATCTGACCAGCGTTGGTCGCAACAGCGATGTCAGCGATGGTAGAATCTTCAGTTTCTCCAGAGCGGTGAGAGATAACAGCAGTCCATCCGGCTTTGTGTGCCATTTCGATAGCAGCAAGCGTTTCAGAAAGCGAACCGATTTGGTTTACTTTGATAAGGATAGAGTTAGCAGCTTTTTCTTTGATGCCTCTTTCTAAGAACTTAACATTGGTAACTAAAAGGTCATCACCAACTAGCTGGCACTTGTCACCGATTTTTGCAGTAAGCAAAGTCCATCCTTCCCAGTCGTGCTCAGAGCAACCATCCTCGATAGAATCGATTGGGTATTTCTCAACTAGCTCAGCTAGGTAGTCAACTTGCTCTTCTCGAGATCTGATAGAACCAGTTTCTCCTTCAAATTTCTTGTAATCGTATTTGCCATCTACATAGAACTCAGAAGATGCGCAGTCAAGACCGATTTTTACATCTTCAGATGGCTTGTAGCCAGCTTTCTCGATTGCAGTTATGATGCAGTCAAGTGCTTCTTCAGTACCGCCAGAGAAGTTAGGTGCAAACCCACCTTCGTCACCTACTGCAGTGCTAAGTCCTTTGTCGTGAAGGATTTTTTTCAAGTTGTGGAAAATTTCAGCGCCCATTCTCAAGCCTTCTGAGAACGTTGGAGCACCTACTGGGCGGATCATAAACTCTTGGAATGCGATAGGTGCATCCGAGTGAGAACCACCGTTGATGATATTCATCATTGGAACTGGCAATACGTGAGCGTTGCAACCACCGATGTACTTGTACAAAGGAAGACCAGCCTCAGCTGCTGCTGCTCTAGCTACTGCCAAAGAAACGCCCAAAATAGCGTTAGCACCTAATTTTGATTTGTTCTCAGTGCCGTCAAGTTCGATGAGGGTTTTGTCGATAAGGTTTTGTTCGAATACAGGGAAACCGAAAAGCTCCTCTGCAATAATTTCGTTCACATTGCTAACCGCTTTTAATACGCCTTTTCCTAAGTATTTTGACTTATCACCGTCGCGGAGCTCTACTGCTTCGAATTCTCCTGTCGATGCTCCTGAGGGAACGGCTGCGCGACCCATTTTTCCATTATCTGTAAGTACTTCTACTTCTACTGTTGGATTTCCTCTTGAGTCTAAGATTTGTCTTGCGCGGATGTCTTGTATGAAACTCATTGTTATACGGTTTGTGTTTGTAAAAAAATCATTCAAATATATAACTTTTTTTATCTAATGTACCCCTTGTCAATATAAAGTCTGTGTTACTTTAAACAGCTTTTGTGAATTAATGGCGGCAGAGTTTGCCAGGTATAAAATACAATGATTAATATCATATGTTCAATCTGACTTGAGCTGTGTTTTAAGCGAGTTTTATTCAAGTATTGGCAAGAAAAAAAGCATAAAAAAATTCAAATTATATGCTCATCATCTCAAGCTTGAGGTCAATTTCTTGGTTGAGCTTGTTGAAGCTATCCAAGATGCTTTTGGTTATGACTTCTTTTGCGGTGCTGTGCAATTCTTTGCTCATTAACTTGTTGAGTTGGGCGAGTAAATCGATCAATTCTTTTTGGTGGAGCATCTCTAGCAAGGGGCAGATTTGTTTGAACGCACGGCTGTAGTTAGCAGTGTTGTTTTTGTTTATCGCATCTAGTAATTTGTTGCGGTGTTCCTCTAGGTCGATGATCGAATTTTCCAACAGCCTGATTACTGCACTTTCCTTGTAGGCACAGAGTTTTTCTATTTTTGAAAAGTCGACCTGTTTCTTATAAATATTTGTCTGGCACAGGTTTTTATTCGTAGTTGGGTTAGATACGTTTTCTTTGAGCCATTTGGCAATCATTAGCTTGAGGGCATCGGGACGGAAAGGCTTGAGGAAATGGCTGGAAAACCCAGATGCTTGCATTTTGAAAATTTCCTCATCAGTAATTTCTGCTGTCAATGCCAAAATAGGTAAGTCTTGTGTGAAGCCGAGTTCCATCTCTCTAATGCGCCTAGTGGTTTCAAAACCATCCATTCCGGGCATTTTCAAGTCCATCAATATGAGGTCATATTTCTTTCCAGAAATCTTTTCTATGGCTTCAAGTCCACTGGTGGCTGTTTCTAGGTCAATATTCCAACTGCTTGTATAGCCCTGCAGTAGCATGTGGTTGATGGTTACATCGTCCACGTATAATATACTCGCACTGGCAATACTGGCAGATTGGAGGTCTTCATCGTTGGTTTGAACTTTTTCGAAAGGCAGTTGTACGTTGAACGTAGTGCCTATGCCAAGCTCGCTTTTGAGGGAAATTTCTCCTTTCATCAGGTGGACGAGTTGCTGGACGATGGCTAAACCGAGACCTGTTCCCCCAAACCTGCGGGTGGTGTCTTTTCCTGCTTGGCTAAAAGCTTCAAATATTTTTTTGTACTGTCCTTTTGGGATTCCTATGCCTGTATCTTTTACTTGGAAGAAAAGTTTGTATTTACCATCATCGGCACAGTCAGGTTCATCTACTTGGAGGGTTACAGAACCCGATTCTGTGAATTTGAGTGCATTGCTGAGCAAATTATTGAAGATTTGGGAAAGCCGGGTAGGGTCTCCATAAACCTGATCGGTCACTTTGTCACTTATCTGGAAATTGAGCTTGATTCCTTTTTCCATTGCCTGAATTTTATAGATCAATTCTGTTCGCTTCAAGAACTCATACAGGCTGAAAGGGATGTGTTCAAACACTACTTTGCCTGATTGTATCTTGGAAAAATCGAGTACATCGTTCACCAAGTTGCGAAGGTTTTCTCCCGAAGACCGCAAGGCACTCAATAGTTTTATCTGATCTTTCCGAGGGTCGTTTTTCAAGAGCAGATTGCTCAAACCTAATATGCCATTGATCGGCGTCCTTATTTCGTGGCTCACGGTGGAAAGGATATTGGCTTTTGCCTTTAGGTTTTCCTCATTAGGTCTATTGGCAGGGCTGTTCACATACGATTGAAGAAGAGCTTTTATTACTTCACCTATCGAATTTGCTTCTGATATACCTTTTTTTGTGGTGTAAAAAATAAAGAAATCGAGTTGTGATTGAGCTTGTATATAGGTAAATGAACCAGGTAGTTTGAGTTCGGTGTCTTTTTCTTTAGTTGCTTTTTGCAGCAGCTTAGGGAAGTTTATATCCGTGGCATGGCTGCATACCGTGCTGAATTCTTTGTTGGAATTGACTTTTACAAGAGAAAAGGCTTCTATGTTAAAGATGGTTTTGAGGGCGCCTTCAAAAATGCCTATTGCTCCTTGCTCATCTTTGCAGGTGAGCAAGTTGTTGATGGATTTGAATGCTTTGTTAGCTAGATGTTCCATATATTGCTTTTGGCTATAGGGATGATCTTATGCAAAAAAGAAGTTCCTAGTTTCTAAGCATCTCTGCCCACTTTAAGTGGGTTTTTAGCAGTCTCAAATCTAAACAGTTTTATATCTACAGCTAGATAAGGAAATTTTTGCTCAAAAACAAGTTGAATATTGTTATTTTATAGGTAAAAGACCCTTTCAAAAAACTGATTTTTAGCAATAATTAAGATGTATATAAAAAAAAGTTTAGATAAGCCTAAAAAAGTAGTTATATTTGTTCGCCTGTCCAAGGTGTGGTAGCCTTGGTCAACGATCACATTATGAAGTGGTTCAAAGCTTTTGTTTATAAGCGAAAATGGAAATATTTTTACTTAGATGACCGGGACGCCGACCGGGTACTTTTTGAAGGGAATAGCAGCCGCTGTGGAACATGTGCTATTTACGAGGAAAGTAATGAAATATAAGATAAAACAAATCTTTTGAAGCCTGAAGAAATAACTTTAAACAATTTCTATCATTGAATCATAAATACAAAAAGAATGAACAGACTTTTTAAACTTCTTTTTTGGACATCTCTATCATTTGCCATTATTTCTTGCGAAAGCAAACCACAAGAAAACAGAGAAGGGAAGCTATATATAGTAACCACTACAGGTATGATAGAAGATGCCTTGAAAAATATAGCTGGCGATTTGGCGGAAGTGGAAGGGCTGATGGGACCAGGGGTAGACCCACACCTTTATAAGCCAACTCCTGGAGATCTCAAAAAACTGAGAGAAGCAGATGTGGTTTTTTATAGCGGCCTGCACCTAGAAGGGAAAATGAACGATGTGTTTGAGAAATTTGGCAGGACGAAGCCAGTCTTTCCCGTTTCGGACGGAGTAGATGAAGAGCGCTTGCTAGGGATTGAAAGTGGTGTGCACGATCCGCATATCTGGTTTGATGTGTCTATTTGGAAAGATGCTGTTGCCTATGCTGCCGTAAAACTGGCTGAGGTGGACAAGGGAAACGCTGCAACTTATAGAGCAAATGCGGAAAAATATGTGAGACAATTGGTAGAGTTGGATACTTGGGTTGGGGGGCAGATTGCCACCGTTCCTGAAGAAAGCAGGGTGCTAATTACCGCACATGATGCTTTTTCGTATTTTGGGAAAGCTTATAATATTGAGGTGAGAGGCTTGCAAGGCATTTCCACTTTGTCGGAGTTTGGCTTGAAAGACATGGGTGATTTGGTGAGTTTTATTTCTGAAAATAAGATAAAAGCGGTTTTTGTAGAATCTTCTGTACCAGCAAAGTCTTTGGAAGCGGTAGTGTCTGGCTGCCAAGAGAGAGGGCATGATGTGAAAATAGGAGGGACGCTTTATTCGGATGCGATGGGCGCTGCAGGAACTCCAGAAGGCACCTACATCGGGATGGTGAAAGCAAATGTGAATACCATTGTTGGATCATTAAAATAGGTCTGTTTTAGATCAGCAACCATAAGAAATATGGAAGAATTAAAAAGAGAAGACCGAGCGCTTGAGCTTCACAACCTAACGGTTACGTACGATAGCAAACCTGCTGTCTGGAATATCGATTATAAGTTGCCGAAAGGAAAACTGATTGGGATTATTGGGTCGAATGGCTCTGGGAAAACAACCATGCTGAAGTCTATAATGGGTTTGGTGAAACCGAGTAGTGGGTTTGTGAAGGTTTTTAATAAACCTTTGGTGGCCACGCGCGAAAAGGTGGCTTACGTCCCTCAGCGCAAGTCGGTGGACTGGGAATTTCCCGCAAGTGTGTTCGATACTGTGCTGATGGGCAGGCTCAATAAGAAGAAACTGTTTTCTAGGACTTCTGCCAAGGACAAAGAAATTGCCTTGGAGTGCATAGCCAAGGTGCAGTTGGAGAAGTTTAAAAATAGGCAAATCTCGCAGCTTTCGGGTGGTCAGCAACAGCGGGTGTTTATTGCAAGGGCCTTGGCACAAGAAGCGGAGTTATACCTACTGGACGAACCTTTTGCCGGAGTAGATGCGGCAACGGAAAATTCCATAATGGATTTGCTAAAGGAAATGCGGGACGAGGGAAAAACGATCATCGTTGTTCACCACGACCTTCAGACTGCTCCCGAGTATTTCGATTGGTTGGTGATGGTAAATACAAGGCTTGTGGCGGTGGGACCGGCCGAGGAAGTATTCAATGAAGAAAACCTGAACGATACCTACGGTGGGAGATTGAACATACTCGCTAAAGTTGCTGACCTCATGAAGCAGTTCAAGCACCCTGTAAGGGAGAAGTAAGTCTGGTTACTGGTTTCTGGATGCTAGTTACTGGTTATCCCAATGCCGTAAATTACATTACCATGAAGAGTTATAAAAATTTAGTTGTTTTAAAAATTCACCATTAACGGATTTGAGTGAAGCTTATAATACACTTGGAAAGAAGTTGAACAAATTTATTCAATAGACTATATCACGGTTTGCGGCATTAAGTACACTGTAAACTAAATAACCGAGTTTTTTAATGATGCTTATTGTTTTGATTTTTAGACCCTGCTGACAGTTACTAGATGCTAGTTGCGGGTTACTAGTTTCAACTAAGTAATGAGTTGATTAACTGTCTTTTTCTTAAAAAGGGAAAGATTTTTTTTAAGAAAAAACTAGCAATCGCAGCGGCGAGCCGTCAGCAACAATCAATTACAGTGGCAAATCAACAATAGGCTTATTTAAAAAACACGAAAACTTAGTTTACAAGGTATTAAGGATGTTTCTGAAAAAAAATCAATAGACGGGGTTTTTAAGCCCCGTTTGGAAGCAAAAACGGTATTGGCTTTAGCCTAAACTAAACTTTAAGCCAAGAAAGTTTATGCAGACTGGACCGTGATAAACTCTAATATGTAGAAACGAAATGGAGGTCAACTAATAATTGAGCAACTGGCAACAGGTAACTATGGAAGACTTTACAAATTTTTTCTTGTTAAAAGACCCGAACGTGCGCTGGGTACTACTGGCGGTCGTGCTTATGAGCGCTAGCTCTGCGGTGACGGGTTGCTTTACTTTTTTGCGGAAACGCGCCTTGGTTGGCGATGCTATTTCCCACGCTATTTTACCTGGCATTTGCCTGGCTTTCATCATCACCCAGACTAAAAACCCTTTTTTCTTACTCATAGGAGCATTTATTAGTGGTTGGATTGGGCTAATGACGATTGATTTTATAACCAACAACACACGTCTAAAAACAGATGCAGCCCTAGGTTTGGTGCTTTCAGTTTTTTATGGGTTCGGGGTGCTGTTGCTTACTTCTATCCAAAACAGCGGCAATGCTACCCAAGCGGGGCTCGATAAGTTTTTGTTTGGAAAAGCGGCATCCATGATGCAAGAAGATGTGATTGTTTTTGCTTCTTTCAGTTTGGTCTTGCTGGTAGTTGTAGTTGTGTTTTTTAATAGTTTTCGGCTTGTTATTTTCGATAGAGAATACGCCATTACCCGAGGAATGCCTGTCAAGTTATTGGAAATGCTGTTATCGGTGCTCACCGTTTTTGCCATTTCTATTGGAATTCAAACTGTTGGGGTTGTGCTAATGGCAGCATTGCTGATTACCCCGGCAGCCGCAGCTCGCTACTGGACGGAAAAGCTAATGACCATGGTTGCACTCAGTGCTGTTTTTGCCGTAGTTTCGGGTATTATCGGTACATATGTTTCCTATTCTGTCCCCAAAATGCCTACAGGGCCGTGGATTGTGACCGTGCTTTCACTGCTCACCATTTTCTCGGTGTTGGTAGGAAGGAAAAGAGGTGTGTTGGCTGCTTGGGTGAAAAAACGGAAGAACAAACGCAAAATGATGCGGGAGAATATCTTGAAAGCCCTTTATCATATAGATGAAATAAAAGGGGACTTTAACCAATGGCGTACCTTAGCAGAGATTCGTAACAAGCGATGGATAGAAGAAGAGGATATGAAAAGGGCGGTGAGGCAATTGAAAAGAAGGCATTTGCTTGAGACAAAAACTGGAGGTTGGGCAAGGTTCACGCCCGAGGGGATAGAAGAAGGCAGGCGAATAGTGAGGGTTCACCGCTTGTGGGAAATGTATCTTTCTCGTTATATGCAACTTCCTGCCGATCATGTTCACGAAGATGCAGAGGCAATCGAGCACATTATCACTCCAGAAATTGAAGCAGAACTATTGAGCAAGTTGGATTACCCGCTCATGGATCCGCACGACAAACCTATTCCTTATAACTCTACGAATTAACTAAGTACTCATGGACGGATTTTGGATTATATTGACTGGCTCTTTGGTGGCAGGAAGCTGTGGCTTGCTGGGTTGTTATTTGTTACTTAGGAAAATGACGATGGTGGGCGATGCCATTAGCCATGCAGTACTTCCTGGAATTGTGCTTGCTTATCTTATTTCTCAGTCCAGGGCTTCGCTGGCAATGTTGATAGGCGCTGCCTTTTTTGGGGTATTGGTTACTGTATTGATAGAAGTATTGAACAAAAACGGTAAGCTCCAAGAAGACGCCGCCATCGGTGTTTCCTTTACCTGGCTCTTCGCCATCGGCGTGATTTTGATCACCATGTTCGCAGGCAAGGTAGATCTGGACCAAGACTGCGTGCTATACGGGGAAATTGCCTACGTGCCCCTCGACACGTGGATGTTGGCTAGCGGGAAATCCTTGGGACCCATAACAGTTTGGGTACTGGGGGCTAATTTTCTGGTGATCTTAGCTTTTATCATCATTGGCTACAAAGGGCTGTTGCTTACTAGTTTCGACTCCCTCCATGCTGCGGCCTTGGGTATTTCCACCGCTTTTTGGCATTACTCCCTCATGGGAGCAGTTTCGCTCACCACGGTTCTTTCCTTCGAGTCGGTCGGGGCAATTATGGTTGTTGCCTTTTTGGTAGGGCCTCCCGCCATCGCATTTCTTCTCACCGACAATTTAAAAGTGATGCTAGGGATTTCCGTGGCAGTAGGCATTGCCTCGGCTACAACGGGTTATTTCCTTGCGGTTTGGATAGATGGGTCTATCTCAGGAGCAATGGCTACAGTAATTGGCGTGTTTTTCCTTTTGACCATGTTTTTTAGTCCAAAAAAAGGGATATTGAAGCAGCAGTTACGAAGGGGAAAAGTGGAGCAGCATGTGGAGGGGTAAATAATTGGTTAGTTTTTAATAAGAGCATGTTTAAATTTTGAAAAGAGCCGGGCAGGCTAAAACTTTGTAGTGACGAAACAACAAAGTTTATGGAAACAGGATATACCCGCTTGACCTCCCGGCAATGGCAATATATAAAAGAATATCTTCCCGTGGAAAGGAAACGCAAATATGACCTCAGGGACGTGGTGGACTCGATCTTGTACTGCATGCGCAGCGGACAGCAGTGGCGCAGCCTCTCGGGCGAGGGACGCCCTCCTTGGAATGTGGTATACTATTATTTCCGCAAGTGGCAGGGGGACAACACGCTTTTTCGGCTGAACGCGGCACTCAACCAACTAGAGCGCAAGAGGAAGGGCAAGAAGGCGACCCCGAGCATGCTTTCCATTGATAGCCAGTCGGTAAAGTGCGCGCCTTTTATCGGGCAGGACACGGGGCTGGACGGCAACAAGAAGGTGAACGGGAGAAAAAGGCACGTCATCACCGATACGCTCGGGCTGGTATGGGGAGTGGTCGCCACTGGCGCCAACGAGCATGACGGCACGATAGGGCAACGGGTGGTGGAGCCCCTCTTGGGCTACCTGCACAGGATGGAAAAGATCCTGGCAGACCAGGCCTATAAAAAGAAGTTCACCGGATGGGTAGAGGACAACATAAGGGGCGTAGAGGTCGAGATATCCTCTTGTCCCCCAACCCCCAGGGGCTTTGTGCCCATCAAGTGGAGATGGGTCACCGAGAGGACATTCGGCACGTTCAATTTCTTCCGGAGGCTGTCCAAAGACTATGAAAAAACTACCAAAAGCCAAGAAGCTTGGGTTTTATGGCAAAACTGCCAAATAATACTTAATAGGATCAAAAAAATGCCTATTTAAAATTTTTAAACATGATCTAAAGTACATAGTTCAAAGTATGTTTGAAGAATAACTTTTTTCCACATTTGGATGAATTTTGTTTTTGTCACTTAAAAAATCAAAGTATTCTAATAGATCAATTGAAAAAAACACCTTATTTAAATGATTAGAATTGTTATCTTCATTGATTAATTCAAAGTATTGGATTGACTTGCTTTTATTTGAACTTATTTCTTTAAAAGAATCACTAAGTACTTTTTTGTATTTGATACGATCAGAGTGTGTTGCTTTTTTTATTTCTTTATAAATTCTGATAAAGCAAGATATATATTCTCTGATATTAGGTCTTAAATCTATTTTGTTATTAGAACTTGTTTTTTGAGCTTCTTGTAAAATACCTTTTTTAAAAGATTTATCCTCAGATAAAACATATAAATCCAAGAGAAGCTTAACTGTCATTCTTGAATAAGACTCATGGTTTTCCTGGGTTGTCTTTCCACTATAAGAAATGATATTTATAGGTAATTTAGCATGTTGAACATAGTTTCTAAATTCCTCTAAAAATCTATAGCTAAAGTATTTATCATATTCTTGTCTTCTTATTTGTTTGAATAGCCTTGGAATAGTTTCTTTATCATAAAATTTTGATAGGCTATGACTAGTGTGGTCTAAAAAAAGTCTTGTTGAAGTTAATAAGTTTATGATTCTCCTGTCCATTTTCAGCCTATCATTCATCATATCAATATGTTTTCTTATACCCCGGACTCTTGAGTATTCACAAATAGATAAAATCTCGGTTTCATATTCTAAATAATTATCTATGACAAGTGCAATTTTTTCTTCTAAATCAATTGAGAATAAAAAGTAAGCTTTAGCTTTTTTTAAATCTTCATATATCCTTT
Organism: Flammeovirgaceae bacterium SG7u.111; assembly: GCA_034044135.1. Lineage (NCBI taxonomy): Bacteria > Pseudomonadati > Bacteroidota > Cytophagia > Cytophagales > Flammeovirgaceae > Flammeovirgaceae bacterium SG7u.111. The sequence continues at coordinate 3,031,534 of CP139021.1, forward strand.
CAGGGATTTCTTTTTCTTGTTCTTTAAGTTGAGAATTATACCATCTTAATTTGTAAACCATATTTTTTTGAGTAAATATAACATTGAAAATAATATATTTAATAATAATTATTGCTGACCTATTTTAGAAGTTATTTGAGTTGTTTTGTTCAAAAAAGTTATAAGGTATTTATTACCTGATTGTTTATAGAGGTTAGTTTAGGCTAAAACCAAATCATTTTTCCTTTGAGCGGAGCTTTTAAGCCCCGCCTAGTTTAATTGATATATACGTCCTTTAGATAGGATATTCGATCATAATTAAATGAAGTTTTAGCAAAAAGTTTAAATCAGTTCATAGTAAGCACATTTGGAATTCAGCAATGTTTGAATGTAAATTGAGCCATCGGAAACATAAAACAAATGAAGATGAAAAAACACAAAACCCTACTTAGAGTGGCGGCTTCGCTACTGCTCATTTCTATTTCTAGTTTTACATTAGTTTCTTATTTATCCCCTTCCCAAAAATCACCTGTTTCTATTTTCAATGGAAAAAACCTAGACGGCTGGAAAATCTACGGCACAGAAAAATGGTACGTGGAAGATGGCCTGTTAGTTTGCGAAAGTGGCTCTGATGAACAGTACGGTTATTTGGGTACGGAGAAAAGCTACAAAGATTTTGAGTTGACCTTGGAGTTTAAGCAAGAGGCGGACGGAAATAGTGGCGTGTTTTTCAGGTCTTCAATAGAAGGGACAAAAATCAGCGGTTGGCAAGTAGAAGTAGCCCCACCCAACCACGATACTGGCGGTGTGTACGAGTCGTATGGCAGAGGTTGGCTGCACCAAATCCCAGACGAAAAAGAAGGTTTCTTGAAATATGAAGAATGGAACGAGTTGAAGGTTCGGGTGAAAGGGGCAAAGGTAACTACTTGGCTGAATGGAAATAAGATGGTGGACTTTGAAGATGAGAAAATAGGAAAAGCTGAAGGTTGCATTGCCCTTCAGATTCACGATGGAGGAGGGATAAAAGTCCGTTGGAGAAATATTATGGTGAGAGAGTTCTAAATGCGTGTACGAACTATACGAATAACAAATTAACAATGAAGATGGAATTAGAAGAAAGAAGAAGTTTTTTGAAGAAATCGGCTTTAGGAATTGCTGGAGCTACTATGCTCCCCTCGTTCTATACGGGGGCTTTTGCAGCTAACGGTGCGACAAGAAAATATAGCCTATGTCTCGATACTGGCTCTGTTGGGGTGAGCGGAAGCATGGAGGAAATTTTAGATTATGCCATTAAATACGGGTTTGAGTCGATAGGGGCGAGTGCTCAGCAACTTGCCGAAATGAGCGAGAAGCAGCTGAAAGCCTTGCTTAAAAAGATGAAGAAAAACAACATCTCTTGGGGTACATCTGGCTTGACGTTTAACTTTAGAAATGACTTAGAAGCTCACAAAGCTGGCATGAAAGATTTTACTAAATATACAGCAGCACTCGAAAAAGCGGGGGTAACCCGTATGAGTACGTGGATTTTGCCCGCCCACGACAGCCTGACCTATACCCAAAATCTAAAGCTTCATGCCGATAGGGTTAGGGAAATAGCAACAGTACTAGGCGACCATGGAATCAGGTTTGGGCTGGAGTACGTGGGACCAAAAACATTTTGGACTTCAAAAAGATACCCATTTGTTCATTCGATGGCGGAAACAGGTGATTTGATAGCGGCCATAGGGAAAGATAATGTGGGGTATGTATTGGATAGCTACCATTGGTTTTGTGCCGAGGAAAGCGTGGAAGATATTTTGAAATTATCGAACAAAGACGTGGTTTCTTGCGACCTAAACGATGCGCCTGATGTACCGCTTTACGAGCAGAAAGACTTAGTGAGGGCATTGCCTATGTCTACAGGTAAAATTGATGTAAAAGCCTACCTCGATGCATTGATCAAAATCGGTTTTGATGGTCCGGTACGGTGCGAGCCATTTGACAAGAAATTAAATGCGATGGAAAATGAACCCGCACTTGAAACTACTTTCAAATCGATGAAAAAAGCATTTGATTTGGTTGATAAATAAGGGTGAGAATTTTATTGAAATTATGCTAAGCTATTGGGTATTTATTGACCTAATAGCTTTTTTTGAACCTTTGATAAAGAGTTTAGTTCAAAAGAAGATTGATTTTCTGATTGGCAAAAAAAGTATATGAAAGTTTTAATGGTAAACAACCCTATTTCTGGGGGGAATGATAAATCTGTTTTTTTGGATGCTGCCAAGAAAATGGCTCATTATTATGGTATAGAGCTGGTTGTTTTTAATACCACCGGGAAAGATGATATTGAAAAGCTAAAAGGCGCATTAGAAAAAGAGCAACCCGACAGAGTAGCTTCGGTAGGAGGGGATGGTACATCTCTTATGACAAGCGAGGCACTTATAGGCTCGGAAACCCCATTTGGGATCGTTCCTTTTGGTTCTGCCAATGGGATGGCCAAAGAGCTAGGCGTTGACAAAGAGCCGATCGATGCCTTTCGGGATATTCTTGTTTCCCAATTAATTATACCCCTTGATTTGGTAAAAGTGAACGATGCCCATCATTTGCTGCACTTGGGCGATGCTGGAGCCAATGCGTATATGGTGGAAAAGTTTAGCCAAGAAGAGGGAAGAGGTTGGCTCGGCTATGCAAAGCATTTTATTGAGGCTATCAAAAATGAAGAGAAGTTTAACGTGCGGATTTTTGCCGAAGGAGAATGGCATGAGCATGAGGCGTATTCCATTATTCTGGCAAATGCGCGGATGTACGGAACAGGGGTGATAGTGAATTCAAAGGGAAATCCACACGATGGTTATTTTGAGATAATAGTGATTCAAAAGTCCGATTTGTCTGGATTGGTAAACCTTGGGATATCTAGCATAACCAAAGAGTCGGTAGATGCACTGGAGAGCTATCATACTTCTTATAAGGTAAAAGAAGCAGAGATTCAATTTGAACATCCTCGGCTTTTTCAGCTGGATGGAGAGGTGATGGGGGAGTTGTCCAGTATAAAAGCTCAAGTTCTGAATATTCCTCTTAATTATATAACTACAGCAAACAATTCATTTATTGGAGACCTCGCTTAGGCTAATTTCTCAAGTACTAAGTAGTCTTGGTTTTTATTTCCTCCTTTTATTACACGGCCATTAAATTTTACTTTTTCTGATTTTTTATCTTCAAACTGAACGTACTTATCAAAATCAATTACTTTGCTTTTTGCTTCTTCTTTCTTTTCAGGAGCAGCTTTCTTTTTTAAGAACAGTCCAACAGCTAAAAATACTGAGGCAAACATGAATCCTAATGATAGAATCGCCATTATTTTGGTGAAATAAGGAGCATTACTGCTTTCCATAGCAATAGTAGAAGTGAATGCCGCAAGGCTTAAAAGAATGATGGCTGAGAAAAGATAAGTAACTTGTTTCATGGCTTTTAGCTTTAATGTTTAAGATATACCACTAAAGTAGCCTCCCAGACCGTACGCTATTTACGGTCTCCATATTTCTTCCAAATTAATACAACCTATCTCCCTATAAGACGTTAGTTACAAAAATGTTAAGAATCAAACTGGTTAACATTTGTTTAAGCGGATGTGCGTACTTTTTCTTCGGAAAGTCGTATATTTTCACAGTTAAATATAACTTCATTAACTATCAATTACACTCATGGAAAAAGATCTATTTGCTTTAAGTCCAAGTCAAGCTGTAACTAGAATTAGAGAATTAATGAACAAACAAGACTACGAAGGCCTCGAGTCATTTGAGTCAGACGAGCTAGATGAGCTCCAGTACATCTTCTCCAACCAATTGGAAGACTACGACCTCGACTACTAGTAGCTAAGGCTACATATCAGTAGATCCACCAAGAGGGCAAAGCCGCTTTTTGAAGCTTAAGTTTTGCCATAGGGCTTTGTCGCCTCTACCCAAATTGATGCAAGAATGTATCAGATAGGAATACTCACCCCTTTATAAATCCTAATTACCTCCTTTTTTAACTTATTCCCTATTGCTTTTCTATTTTTGCCTCGGATTTTATATAAAACAAGATCTTTTAGGCAATATCAATGGATGAACTTACCAAAGAAGGATTTTCTCGATTAGAATATCTCATTATTTTCTTTTCAATTTTGTACGGTTATGTAACTATTAGTTTTATCAACCATTTGGCTGAATTGCTGAAAAAGCATACCCAGCTAAAGTTTCATTTCGTTCCTTTAGCTTGGATATTTTTGTTTTTCGGGCTTTTGTTTTCATCTTGGTATTCGAGGTGGGGAATGATAGATATTTCGCTCAAAGGTTTTCACCACTTTATAGTGCTCACCCTCCCCGTTTTGATAATGACTGTGATCAGTTCCCTTCTAAGTCCTCCCATTCCTAAGCAGGGAGAAACAATTGATATGTACGGGTTCTTTGCAAAGAATAGAGTGATGTTTTTTGTGAGTTTTTCTACTTATTCCTCTTTCGAACTTATTTCAGGTTGGATATATGATACTATTCAAGAAATAAGATTTTGTGTATTGTTGTTTTACACAGTTTTGTTTGTATTGGGCTTGTTATCAAAAAACAAAAAATACCAAACACTTATAGCAGCCATTTCGGCAATAGTTTTCATACTTGTTTTTTCAATTTTAGAAAAAATTTGAAATTATGTTATGCTAATATAGAAAGCCGCTCTTGAGTACTAGATTTAATTCTAGACTTCTTACTTTAGTGCTTTATTATTAACCCTAATTTTTTTTGAAAGATGAAAAAACTGATCCTGACACTAGTAATGGTTATCCCTTCTCTATTTGCGTATTCCCAAACAGATGAAGACTATTTGGCTTTGATGCAGCAGACGCTCAAAACAGAGAAAAAAATGATTATTTCTGAGATAATGGAGTTGAGCGATGCTGAAGGTGAAGCATTTTGGCCTATTTATAATGAATATGCTGAAAAACTTCAAGTGCTTAACACGCAAGGAATGGGAGTTGTTAAAGATTTTGCCAAGCACTTCAATAATATGACTGAAGAAGTGGCTAATGATTTGATAAAAAGACAACTTGCGAATGTGACCTCAGTGGATAAACTTAAAAAAAACTATGTAAAGAAAATGATGAAAGTTCTTTCACCACAGAAAGTTATTCGCTGGTACCAAGCTGAAAACAAAATTGACTTGTTGGTTGATTACGAATTAAGCTCAGAAATTCCTTTGTTGGAAGTGAATGACTGATTTTAGGACGGGACAGAAGAAGAAAAAAAGGCGCGGCATCTGTTGCACCTTTTGGGCTTAGAATGGATAGCCTATAGCTATATTTAGAATCAAGTTGTCCTTTCGCCAATCTTTGTCCAAAGGGTTTATTTCCTTGATCTCCCAACGATCATATTCAGCTCTGGCAGGGTTTCGCAGAGGAAAGGCGAGGTCGAATCTTAGCACAAATAACGAAGCATCTAACCTTAGCCCAAAGCCTGTGCCCAAAGCTATTTCCTTATAAAAGTCGGAGGTGAAATTTGCTCCATTCCGTTCGTCAGCGGCATTGTATAGCCAAATGTTTCCAGCATCTACAAACACAGCTCCTTTTATCATGCTATATATGTCAAAGCGGTATTCCACATTTGCTTCTAGTTTGATATCACCTGTTAGGTCAATTTTGTAGAGCAATGAATCGGGAACTACATAGCTGCCTGGGCCGAGGCTTCTGGCTCTAAATGCACGAATGCTATTGTTACCACCTGCATAATATTGCTTTACATAAGGGATGGTTGAAGAATTGCCTATAGGTGCTGCAACACCGGCAAATAGCCTAGTAACTAGCTTGTTCCGTTCGTTGATGCTGAAATAATACCTTGGATCTACGCTGAGTTTTACAAACTGCGAATAAGGTGTTCCAAATATGGAGAACGGGTTGTTGGGAGATGGTTCTGTATCACTTATAGCGGACTGAACCATGTACAGCAAGTTGCCCGATAAATCTATCCTTCCCTCAAAAAAGAAAGACGTCCCTGAATTTTTCTCTAGCTGGTTTGTGTAGTTGTACACGTAATTTGACCCAATAATAAACTGTTCCTCGTAGGTTCTTTTGAGCAATGGGTTTTCCTCCAACAATTCTCTAAACTTATCGGTGGTTTCTCCAAGCACAACCGAACTTATGGAGAGTGGGTTAAATTCATGCGTTGTTGTAATCGTTTCCCTCCATCTGTAGCCAAATGAAGTTGTGAAGGAAGTCATGCTAAAAAGGTTGGTTCTTATTAAGCGTTCCAAACTGGCTTTTATCTGGGTATTTGGTACATAGTTTTTGGAAAGACTAGTGATTTTGAAAGGAGTTATAAACCGTGGAATAGTAAGGGAAGCCGTGAAGTTTAAGCCTATCGAATTTACATTGTCTTCCACGTTTCCACCATATTGAGTTTCGAAAGATGAGCCGAAACCGAGGTTCAGCATTTCCCCACCACCCATCAGGTTCCGGCTTCGGTAATTGAGCTGGAGACCGGGACCTGCAAAACTATTCGACTTTGCCACTAGTCCTAGCTCTGCCGAAAGCGATTTGCTTTTTTGTGGGACTAGCATGATATAGGTGTCCATGTTATTGGAAGAGTCGGGCTGTGCAAACCGGACATTTACAAAGCTAAAAGTCTGTAGTCCATTGAGCCTGTCGATAGTTCGGGTGTGTTCACTTCTTTTGTAAATACTTCCTTTTTCTAAAAAAACATTATCCAATATGATCTCGGGGCGGAACATATCACTTTTGCGAATGTATTTATACGAGCCAAGTTGAAGGGTATCAATACTATAACTAGCTTCTATTGTATCTTCATTTATCTCATTCAACTGGTATTCGGGGTTCACATATGTATCGCCTAAAGTGTATATTTCTTTGGCTTGCTCGGGTACATCCTTTTTTAAGCTAAGGTAAACGTTAGCCAAATGGTTGTTGCCAACTGTAGTGTCCACTTTATAATGCATAAAATCCGCATTAAAATAATAGTACCCTTTGTCTTTGATCAGCTTTTCAATACGTATGAGCTCTTCGGAAAGGGCGTCCATATTGAATTGTTGCCCTTTCAAAAGGGTGGTACCTTGCTGTGTAAGGCTTATTTCTTCAGTGATACTTGTGGAGTCGGAAGGGTAGTGGATTTCATTGAAGAAATAAGGTCTTTTTAGCTCTACTGTATAAACTACCTTCCCAGTTTTTTCCTTCTCAACTATTTCAAAACTGGCTTTATTTAATAGATAGCCATTGTTGTATAGCTTTCTTTCTAAGTTGAGCTTGACTCTTCCCGGTGTTATATTTTCCAGTAGCACAGGTTTACTGCCTATTTTTTCTTTCAAAAAGTTGACAAAGGAGTTTTTCTTTTTTGGTTCGGGTAAAATGTTATAAAGCCAGGCTAGAGGGCGAGATCCTAATATCTTGAGATTGGGGGTGGGAGTAAGTTCCTCCCTTAGCATTACCTCAAACTTTTTTTTTTATCTTCAAAACCGATTGTTTTTACCTGAAGCTCGGCACCAGTATAAAGCTTTTGCCCCTCTTCTAGTTGCTTCAGCGTGGAGCAGCCCGTGAGGCTAAAAAGCGCTTGGAAAAGTCCGATACTTAAGATTAGTCGAATGAAGTTTTTCAAGTTAATTATTTTGTTTTAGGTTCTTTTTCTTTCTTCTCTTTTTTGAAGATGTCTTTCCAGAAGTCAAAACTTTTGGTGAAAATAAAGGAAATTCCCGTAGCCACGTATTCCCCTTCTATAATATCCTCATTTTCATTTTTCTTGTATGCCCGGAGCTTGTACCTACCGTCTTCGGCAAGGTCATATTTCATATCAATATTACCTGCAAAATGGTTAGCGCTTCCACTAGTGGAGGCGTTAGATGTGCCTTCTAACACGAAGTTGCTGCCAACTTCTACTTCCAAGCGATTGTTAAAAAAAGCTTTTGACAAGTTCATCTCCAAATCTGTACGAGTTTCTTTTTTGCCTCCTACCGAGTTTTCATAACTCTGCATCTCAAAATTGAGGTTGACACCTTTTATATATTTGTCTGAAAGTTGGTTGAGTTGGCTTGAAAGCAGGCGGCTCACACTGTTTTTGGCATTTACACTTACCATTTCTGAGCCTACATTTGCCCCAGGGCTTTCTGACATAAACGAGTTCATGATAAGTAGGGCGAATACTTGCTTGTTGAGTGCGCTTTCATCATTTCTCAAATTTTGGAGACTGGAATATACCGTTCCGCTCATGGCTTCTTGGTACTCGGAAGGCAGCACGATATCGAAACTGAGTTCGGGGTCTAGTAATTCACCATTGAAGCGCAAATAGACTTTGAAAGGCAAAATCCGGTTGTACTTTTTAGATTCTTCGGGCGAGATATACATCATGCTGGACACCAATCCCAAGGGGTAAGCCTTTGTATTATACACAGCGTTTATATCCGCTTTAGCTTTCAAAACATCACCAGACCACGACATTTTACTCCCTTTTTCAATTACAAAATCTCGGTTCACCAACTTGTAAAAGGTCATGCTGTATTGTCCTTCTTCTATTTCGTAAATACCTGAAAGGGTGGAGTTTCCCGTTGGTTCCAAAGAGTAGACCAGTTCCCCTCCGCCTTTTAGGTCAAGGTGGTCGCCCGCTATTGGATCAATAATTACTGAGACAAAGGTATTTCTGTCAATCGAGATGTTTGCGGTAAGATCAATACCAAAAAAATCTACCTTATCTGTTTTTGCAGAGTCAGTAAATATAAGTCTTGCAGTTGAGTCAGCACTCATATCTACAAACTCGATCATTTCTTGGTTAACCGCAAAGCTCTCCTCATCTTCTTGGTAAGTGTAATAGAGCTCCGTTCCTTTTTGGAGTTGCAAAACGGTGTTCACGGCAAGGCTATGAAGTGGGCCGCGAAGGAGCGTTTTGTTTCCTATAAAAAGTTTCCCGTGGAAATTGTCCTGCGTAGTTTCCTCATTGGTGTTCATTACCATGAATTTGCTAGATTCTATGTCAAGCTTAGTCTGATAAAAGCCATCGTTATCTACATACAAATCTCCTTTTAGCTTGAGAGGCTCTTTGTTTGAATCTAGAATTGTAAAGTTGTTGAACGATATTTTTTTGTTCGAAAAATCAATATGACTACTAGGGATTTGGAAGCTACTATTAAACCTCTCAAGTGTTAACTTGTTCTCTTTAAAATTAATATTTCCAGCAAAAAGAGGGTTTTCGGCATTTCCTGAAAGTTGTAGGCCTCCTTCCACCCAGCCGTCCATATTTGTTACCCGGTCGAGTAAAAATGGCTCGATAGTTTTCAAGCTCAACCGATTCACTTTTGCTGTAAAATTAAGCGTTTCACCGTCGGTTTCTTCCAAAAGGTAACTGCCCTTTAGTGAAACATCGTTTTGGTGATGCCCAAATAATTCGGCATCCAGCTCTAGTTTTTCGGTTGAAACCTGGGCGTTGGCAATCAGGTTCGCTACTTCGTTCCCTCTAAAACCAAGGTCATTTATAGCTAACTTTATTTTCTGGGTTTCTGCTTTCTCGTCTAGTTCAAAGCTAGCATCTACTATCCCCGAGAATAAAGGCTTGTCCTTTTCGAACAGGACGGAAAAATCACGTAAGTCTAGTTCTTTTAGTTGGGCTTGAAGCCAGCCTGCTTTTCCAAGCGAATCATTGTCGGTTAGTCCAAAGGAGCTGATACCATTACCTATTTTGAAATTATGAGTATAGTAAATAGAATCAGCTATAAGTAAATAGTTATCAGGGGCAACTCGCCAAGTTGAGCCATTTATTACCACCTCTTTTTCTTGTAAGTGAAATTTTAAATTGTTTGAGGGCTCAGTTGTGACAAAACCACTTAGTTTAAAACTAGGGTCTTCTTCTTGGTCGTCTATCGTAAGGTTTACAAATAAACTATCATTGGCAAGTACGCCAAAAAATGCAGGGTTGTTCAGTTCGATTACCTCTGAGGTAGCCCTCTTTAGACCTGTATGAAATTGGAGCTTTTTTGCATCTGAAACAATATCCAAAGAGATGGTATCAAGGGAAATGTCAGAATACACCAATTTGGGTATGAAAAGGCTAGCCTCGATTTTATTCTTTTTGTTATCAAATTTTCCCTTAAAAATAGAAGGTTCTATTTCATCTATTTCGCTAACAAAAAAGTTGCTGAGTAGGGTAGGGTCTTCCAATACGAATTCGTATTCAAAGCGGGTGTCTTGTAAGGTGCTGTCAAGCTCGGTTGAATCGCCAAAATAGTACTTGAGTTGGTTGATAGCGCTTCTGGCAATATTCCCTATATTAATATTCCCATTGAGGTTTGCATGGGCAAAATCAGCATAAAATTGGATATCGGTGGTATCTATCTGCTGGGTGGCATACATCACCATACTATCTATGAAATAGCGGTGTTGCCTATTGGCAAATTCTAGGTTTTCTGCCTTAAATACTCCACCTATATTGTACAACTCGCTTCCTTGTAAGTCAGCCGAAAAATCTCCGGTGAACTTTAAGGGGGATTGAAAAAGCTTCAAAGCTAGGAAATCGACATACTTGAGGTCAAAATCGAAATCATAAATACCGTTAAGCGTATCACGTCTGTCTACTTCTCCATCAAACACGAAGTCTAAGTTGGGATCGTGCAGCTCTATTTTCCCCAGAAAGCGGTAAGGCTCAAAGCTTCCCTCAAGTTTCAGGTCTTTATAAAGGTAGTTTTTGTAAGTAGCTTCTTGTACCAATAAATCCCCATAGGCATTGAATACATCAAGTGTATCTTCCCACAAATCGAGCGATCCTTTCATGGAAACTAAACCCAAGTCTTCGTTTTGAGCTAAATACCCTGCGTCTAAATCTACAATAGCAAAATCACCTTCATGCCATCTTTTTCCTGTATTGAGGCTGTCAAATACCCGTAGGTTTCCCTTTATCAGTCCCACGTCAGATATCAGCTCGAAATCTGTGAGGAAATCATTTATTTCACCTGTAAAGCCACCGTGTAGGTTGAACCTGTTTGGGATGGGCTGCCCTTCGGGAAGCAGGGAATCGGGAATGACTTGAAGTAGGTCGGAGATGGTCGTTTTAAGCCCGCCAATGGCAATGTCAAATGTTGTTTTCTCTATAGTCGGCAAGCCCTTAACGCTTCCCTTCATAGAAAGGAGGGTGCTGTCAAAGGCGGAAATGTGGAGGGTGTCGAAGGTAAAGCCAGATAGGAAACCATTTGCTTTTATGTCTACGCTAATTTTACCCAAATCACTCAACTCCATAGGAAGTTTGGGTAGGAAATGCTGGAAGTACGAGATGTCTTTTGCCCCAAGGTAGTTCTCATCCAAATCGAATAAGAAATGTAGTTTTTCGGGCGAAGAGGCTATTTCATCAAGCGAAGGATAGCTAAGTTGTATTTGCCTGCCAAACTTACTATTGGGTGTGATGAGTTCAAAGTCGTTGATGTAAATAGCGGTATCTACCATTTGAACATCGCCCTTGAATGTAGAAAGTCTTAAACCTGATTTCTCTTTCCCGCTCAGGTTAAGAACTTTTCCATACATGTTGCTTGCACTGTAGTAAATGTCTTCTGCTTCTAAAGCAATTTCCCTGATGGACATGTGGGAAAGATCAAATCCACTAGGCAAAGTAGGGTGGTTTTGATCTTTCATACCGAAGGAAATGTCTTCCGTGCTGGTAGTATTGATGGCAACGGTCCAGCCTGCGGAGGTATCAGGCTCTTCTTGTTTTTCGTTTGGTAAATCTGTTGCAATGCTGGTTTGCGTGGTAGCTTTTTTACCAAATACAACCTCTGAACCTGTTCGGGTCAAGTTTACTTCATTCAGCTCTATTTGTTGTTTAGCCATGTTGAAAGTACCTTCGTCCACCTCCATTTCTCCTACGGAAGAAAGTACATCGAGGGCGAGTTCTTTCAAGTGAACTTTATAGGCTATATCTTTCATAGAAAGGTTCTCGGCTTCTACTATTAGTTCAAATGTACTGGCAGAGGTATCGGCTTCTATTTCTGCAAGTTCAGCAGAAAGGCTATCCGTGGGCATGAGCGTGAAAAACCCTTGGGTGTTCGCTAAGCTAAATGCATCAATCTTGATGTACATCGGACTGAAATCAAACTTGGGGATGGATAGGTCAAGCTGCCCAACATCGATGCCTGTTTCAAAAGCAGCGACTTCATCGAGGTAATGATACCTGATGTTTTTAAGACTTATCTGGCTGGCTTGTAGGTGCCAAGGCTCGGGAGGAGAGCTGTTTTCTGTTTCTACAGGTTTTGCTTCTCCACTAGCAAAAGCATCTAGAATGAAGTTGAAATTGAAAAGGCTGTCAACCTTGTTCCGGTTCATCTTTATCGTAGCATCGTAAAGCCACAAATGCTCTATCTGAATGGAGTTGTTGAGTAGCGATCGGGCATCAACTTTTGTTTCTAAAAGTGAAACTTGCAATAAGGTATCACCAGCAGTATCTTCAATATAAAGCCCTTCAAGTTCCAAGGTAAGAGGTATGTATACATAAATATGCTCCAATTCTACTTTCGTCCCCAATTTGTCTTCCAGCACTTCTATGGCATGCCCCACTACCCACTTTTGTACGCTTGGAAGTTGAAGGGACAAGCTGATCAAAACCAATAAAACGCCTATGCTGCCAGTTGCCCAGAGCAAGGATTTTAGTATAGTTTTGAAAGTTTTATAGAAGCGTGCTTGCATAATTTTTTTTATACATTCAACATGAGTAGCAGATTCTTGGTGTTTAGCTGGTTTTCTAAAGTTTGGTTGGGTTTACTTTAAGTAAAGTTTGTGAACCAACCTACAAATGTCATAATGGAAACACTGTTCTGCATAAATATGTTTTTTTGTCAGGAAAGTCTGGGGTTTTGTTTGGTAATATATCTTGGTTTGGACTTATCGCTAATGTTTTTTCTTTTTTTAGTATAATTTTCTTCTCCTATTGAACTATAAATCACTTGTATTTTCGTTAGGTATTTATAACTTCGAAAATGCTTGGCTTTAACCATTGTAAAGTTGAGCTTTTTATACTATTTCTTCCGGCTATTGAACAAAAATAATTGGGACTAACAAATTTAGTATTCTAATACAGGACTGGTCTCTGTTAAATTAACTAACATTGTATTGAAAACCAGTGGTTTTCAGACTGATTTTGTTCCTATATAAAGGAATAAGTTACCCTAGTAAGGTTAGCGGTTTAAGCTTATTGAACAAAGTATTGTTTGATTGTATTAAAAACAGCTAAACTAGGAAGGTCTATTTTATTCAAATGATATAAATGTACTTTTTTTAGATTATCCTCTTGTAAATCACTAAATTTTTATAACTTTTCCATATGAATTTGCCCCAAGAGCCAAGGATATTATATGTTGATGATGAAATTGAAAACCTAGACGGTTTCAGTATCACATTTCTGCCTTATTATGAGGTGCTTACTTCTACCTCTGCAAAAGACGGTCTAAAGCTATTGACTGATGCCCTAAAGGATGATGAGCCTATTTCAGTGGTGATTTCAGATCAACGTATGCCTGAGATGGATGGCATTGACTTTTTTAAAGAAGTAAGTGATATAGCTCCTGATGCTATCAAAATTTTGCTTACAGGCTACAGCGACTTTGAGGTAATAACCCAGGCGATTAATGCGGTTAGCGTTTACAAATACATTACAAAACCTTGGGATAAAGATGAGCTGAAAGAGACGATAGACAAGGCAATAGAGCTCTACAGGCTAAGGCGAGAAAACAACGAATTGCTTACCGAGCTGAAAGGTGTTAATAATGAACTTGGTAAGTCAAATAACCAGTTGAAAAGTGCATTGAAAGAACTAGAATTTTTTATATATAATACTTCTCACAATTTCAGGCAACCATTGCTGTCTATCAAAGGGCTTATCACCCTTTCCGAAATGGAAAATGATCCCTCAGTTTTGCAAGAACACTACAAGATGATAGGCCAGATCATAGATGAGTATGATTTCTTTTTGCAGAATGTGCCTGAACTGTTGAAAAAAACCTCGGTAGAGCTGGAAAGTAAAGAAATTGATTTTTCGGGTATGATAAAAGCAAACTTGGGTAACCATACCTACCTTCAGTTTTATAAAGAGACGAAAGTAGAAGTAGAGGTGTTGAACAGCGATGTTCCTTTTTATTCTGATGAAAAACGCCTGAAGGTTCTGATCAATAACCTGATATCAAATGCAATCAAATTTCAGCATCCGGGCAGGGCAGAAAAAAAGGTGAACGTGAGGATAGTGAAAGAAAAGGATAGCGTAGATATCAAAATAGAGGATAATGGTATAGGTATTATGCCCTCGCAACAGCAGATGATCTTTAATATGTTTTTTAGGGGATCGGAGGCGCATCGAGGATCGGGCTTGGGGCTCTACCTCGTGAAACAAATAGCGGAAGTGATGCAAGGGACAATAGAGGTAAGCTCAGAAAAAGATAACTTTACTTGTTTTCATCTTACCATACCTAATTTGCAACCCTCTTCCTGACCGCTTATCAAATTTCCTTAACTGCGGATCAAACAAAGCGTTAATTTCAATAACTATTTAGATCGGGAATTTCCCAACTAGTGAGTACAAGGACAGTTGCCTAGTACGGGATTTTTGTACCTAACGCTTAACAAGATGTTTGAAAAAGGAACTGCGCATGTTTGGAAAAAAGGAGATTTCCTTGGAAATTGCATAAGAAATATGGCACATCAGAATAATACGAACGCATCCATTATGAATGACCTGCAAAATCAGGGTGAAAGTCAAAAGCCGGGAAAAGGGAGTTTTGGGTTACCAAGGCTAAGGGAAAAAGTGATAAATGCTTTGAGTGAGGCTTTTGTGGCAAATAACCTCGATGAACATGATTATGAAACCAGACTGCAAGCAGCGCATAATGCCAAAAGCATTGATGACCTTTCTTTGGTAGTACATGATTTTCCTAATCGCGATCAGCTCATAGAAAGGAGGGCGCAGCGCCAACAAGCAGTACCTCCTCCAAGGAGACATTTTCAACATGCCCGTCCTGCTCATTCATACAACGCTTACGAAACCAAAGATTTACGCTTTTCCCTGATAGGAGATTGTAAGATTTCCTTGAGAGAGCTACGCTTCAATGATATCCAGCTTTATAACCTAATAGGCGATACGGTAATTGACCTTACAGAAGTAGAAGACGGTCACGAAACGATAGAGGCAGAGGTTTACAATGCCATTGGTGATACGAAAATATATGTGCCAGCTGGCACGAACGTGATCAATAGTTGCATCACGGTAATTGGCGAATACAAAGAGCGCCATAAAGGAGATTCAGTTTGGAGTTGGCTTAATGGCAAGAACAAAAGCCAACTGCCTCCGCCCGAACCTCGGGACATCACCGTGGTGCTGAGAGGCTTCAAATTGATAGGAGATATTAAAGTGGTCTATTATTGAACCATTTTTTGCGCATTGCTATTTCAAGATTGTTTTGCGCCCATAAAGTATAGGTTTTGCCCTCTTTCCCTTGGGAAAAAGAGGGCATTTCTTTTTTAGGAAGAGTATGCTTCTTAATTTAGGCTTCTTTTAAAAGAAACTGAAACCAACGAAACAATATCCTCTTCAGACCTATGAAAACTAACACTGTATCTGGTCAGTTTGTTGACCTCAATTCCCGTGAGATTTACCCTGCCGAAGTACATATAGCCGAAGGAAAAATTAAATCCGTTACCAAAGTGGAATCTGCTGCCGAGCAGTTCATCATTCCAGGTTTTGTTGATGCACATGTACATATTGAAAGCTCTATGCTTACGCCGAGCGAATTTGCCCGCCTTGCGGTAGTCCATGGCACGGTCGCTACGGTTTCCGATCCGCACGAGATAGCGAATGTGCTAGGGCTAAAAGGAGTGGAGTTTATGATAGAAAACGGCTCTAAAGTTCCTTTAAAGTTCAACTTTGGTGCGCCTAGCTGTGTGCCTGCTACCATTTTTGAAACCGCTGGCGCGGAAATAGATGCAGAAGGAGTGAGGGAGCTACTTGAAAAAGACGAAGTGAAATATTTGGCTGAAATGATGAACTGGCCAGGTGTGCTTCATCAAGACCCTATGGTGATGGAGAAAATTAAAATAGCTCATGACCTAGGAAAACCAGTTGACGGACATGCGCCAGGGCTCAAAGGCGAGCAGGCAAAGCAATATGCCTCGGTCGGGATTTCTACAGATCACGAATGCTTTACCAAGGAGGAAGCTTTGGATAAGCTGGCTGCGGGCATGAAAATATTGATTCGAGAAGGGAGCGCTGCCAAAAACTTTGAAGCACTCATCGACCTGATGGGCGAGCATGCAGATAAATTGATGTTTTGTTCCGATGATAAACATCCCGATGAATTGGCGGAAGGGCATATCAATCAGTTGTGTGCGCGGGCAGTAGCCAAAGGATTCGACGTGTTCGACGTGTTGATTGCTGCTTGCGAAAACCCGGTGAAGCATTACAAACTTGATGTGGGTTTGCTTAAAGAAGGGGATGCTGCTGATTTTGTGTTAGTAGAAGACTTAAAAAATTTCCACGTAATAAACACCTATATAAATGGGGAATTGGTAGCAGAAAATGGCTATGCAAATTTTGGTTCGGTAGAGGCAAAAGAAATTAATCAATTCGATGCAGTACCAACCGAGCCTGCTGATTTTGTCATTAATAAGACATCGGAAGAACTACGTGTGATAGAAGTGCTGGACGGGGAGTTGATAACAAAAAAGATAATAGCGGAGGGAAAAGAAGTTGAAGGCAAGTTGGTAGCCGATACGGAGTCAGATTTGTTGAAAATAGCAGTGTTGAACAGGTATTCCCCTTCTAAGCCAGCAGTAGCTTTTATCAAGAATTTTGGATTGAAGACAGGAGCAATTGCTTCTAGCGTAGCACACGACTCGCACAATATCATAGCCGTTGGCACATCTGATGAAGCCCTTTCCGAGGTGATTAACCTGCTCATAGAGCAAAAGGGGGGCGTTGCAGCTTGGACGGACACTGTTTATAAACTACTTCCTTTGCCCATAGCAGGCTTGCTCACCAATGCTGATGGGCTAGAAGTGGCAGAAGCTTATGCCTCTATCGACCTAATGGCAAAAGAAATGGGCAGTAAGCTTCGTGCACCGTTTATGTCCCTTTCCTTCATGGCTCTTTTGGTTATTCCTGCAATAAAATTGAGTGATAAAGGGCTTTTTGATGCAGAAAAATTTGAATTTATCGATGTAAATGTATAATTATGTTGGTGATGGGCGAAAATGTAAAATATTTTTAGCCTAGAATTGAAGACCTTGCCGATTACGTAACGAATGAGCTATATAAGTATTCCTGAAGCGGGTATCAACCACGCTAATTTTGAAAGGCTGGCAAAGAACGAGTGCATCGACATGATGTTCAACTTTGCCTATTACCTTGACGAGGATGCCGCAGCTCTTCTAGACAAGCTTCTGAACCTTTGGATCAACAAAACAAACTGGAAAGAAGTAGGAGGAAAGCCTGTTTTCATTACCGAGATCCAAGAGAATATCCTTCATTTAGCCATTACCAATATCCATTCTCCGCAAAAGGCCATCCGCATGCTAGTGTTCGAGCTTCAGCGTGTTCCCTTGGGGCTAGAGTCGGTATATTTTTGTGGAAGGAAAGTGAGTAGAGAGGGAAAGATGGAAGAGGTGCTCCAAGAACCGCTCACTGCCAACCAAGTAGTTTACACCGATGAGCAAGCTTGGTGGGATGCTTCTTTCGACTGGGAAAAAGCACCTCCCATTAGCGAGCAAGTGGAGCGAATCATTGCCACCACTGCCGATGGGCAATCCAAATTGATGGAGAAGCGTGGGATGCGCTTGTACCTAGACGATTGCCGCATAGTATATGGAACAGCAAGAGCAGAGGTTTTCTCTAGGAACAACTATTGTGCTTCTATAGCTACTTACCTTACCCAATTATTCGGGAAATATTTCCACGGCTTTCCCCCAAAGCTCCTCAATAAATATGGAGACTCAGACCATGTCGATTTGCTTATTCACCAAGGGAGGCAAGGATATCGCTTTAGACTAGAACCAGCTTTGCTTACCGTGAACTATCCTAAGTCTTTCCGTTTCAGAGAATACGAACTGATGCTGTTGCTCCGCGAAGCTATTCAGACGCTGCACCTAGTACCCGTAATCCATTGGACTAGAGACGAATATTACGAAATAAACCTTTGGGAATCGTGGGTGTATTAGACTGATCTAATACCTTGTTGAAAACACCTCTCCATTTATACCTAAATGTTGTTTCAAATTATCTATAGCGTGAAGAAATAACTTTAAACTACTTCCTTAGAAAGATCGCCAGTCGACAAACAATTGTATCTCTAACTTTGTTAAAAGTTTATTAATTTAATAGCGCGAAGCGGACGCTCGCACCAGTATTTAATTAAGAAAATAAAAATTCAAAAGGGTATTTTTTCTAACTTCTAGCCTCCAGCTTCTAACTTCTTTTATACCACCAAAGTGCTAGGTCATTACAATCATCAGTAAACTAGATTTTCTGATGTTTCAAGTGAAACCACAAAGGGTTTTTCTCAACGAGTATCCGTCCTCTATACCCTTTCTAAACTAACTCAAGCTCTTTACTTGGGAATACTCCTTGCTAGTTATCTTTGTATAAGACTTCCTTATGTGTATATAAAAATCATAAAACATAGTTATTGTATCTTTATTGAATTAATCAATTTTTAAACCTTAACCTATTCTCGTCAATGGAAAACAAAACAGATAATGGTACGACAGCATTTAATACCAATGACAGCACAGCAAAGTGTCCTTTCCACGGTGGTAGTATCCAGCAAAGTGCCGGTGGTGGTACAAGAAACCAAGATTGGTGGCCCAACCAATTGAACTTGGGCATCCTCCGTCAGCATTCCTCTCTGTCCGACCCTATGGGCGAAGGTTTTGATTATGCAGAAGAGTTTAAGAAGCTAGATTTAGGTGCATTAAAGAAAGATTTATTTGACCTGATGACCGATTCGCAAGATTGGTGGCCTGCCGATTATGGACACTATGGCCCTTTCTTTATACGAATGGCTTGGCACAGTGCAGGGACTTACCGAATTCAAGATGGCCGCGGAGGAGGAGGTTCTGGCACGCAGCGTTTTGCTCCGCTAAATAGCTGGCCTGACAATGCAAATCTCGACAAAGCCCGTTTGTTGCTCTGGCCTATCAAGCAAAAATATGGGAAGAAAATATCTTGGGCAGATTTGATGATCCTAGCCGGAAACTGTGCGCTCGAATCTATGGGTTTTAAAACCTTTGGCTTCGGTGGTGGCCGTGCCGATGTATGGGAGCCTGAAGAAGATATTTATTGGGGTTCGGAAGGAGAGTGGTTAGGAGATAAGGAAAGGTACAGCGGAGATAGAGAATTAGAGAACCCGTTAGGGGCTTCTCATATGGGGTTGATCTATGTAAACCCTGAAGGACCAGGAGGGAAACCCGATCCGATAGGGGCAGCTCATGATATCCGTGAGACTTTTGGGCGAATGGCCATGAACGATGAAGAAACTGTTGCGCTAATAGCCGGAGGGCATACTTTTGGTAAAACACACGGCGCTGCCGACCCAGTTAAATATGTAGAGGCAGAGCCTGCCGGCGCAAGTATTGAAGAGCAAAGCCTTGGCTGGAAAAACAACTATGGTACAGGGGCAGGGGCAGATACTATTACCTCTGGCTTGGAAGGTGCTTGGACTACCACGCCTACCCAATGGAACAACAATTTCTTTGAGAACCTCTTTGGCTATGATTGGGAATTGACCAAAAGCCCAGCAGGCGCACACCAGTGGCAGCCGAAGGGTGGGGCAGGTGCAGGATTAGTGCCCGATGCGCACGATCCTTCTAAAAAGCATGCTCCTTTTATGCTCACCACAGATTTGGCATTGAAAGAAGACCCTGTTTACGAGAAAATATCGAGGCGTTTCTATGAAAATCCCGATGAGTTTGCCGATGCTTTCGCAAAAGCATGGTTCAAACTGACCCACAGAGATATGGGACCGCTTGCTCTCTACCTAGGGCCAGAAGTGCCTAAAGAAGAGTTGAGCTGGCAAGACCCTATCCCTACCGTTAAGCATGAATTGATCAACGATCAGGATATTGCTGCACTAAAAGCAAAAGTACTTGCTTCAGGTTTGTCAATTTCCGAATTGGTTTCTACCGCTTGGGCTTCGGCTTCTACCTTCCGTGGTTCTGATAAGCGTGGCGGGGCAAATGGTGCTCGTATTCGCTTCGCTCCGCAAAAAGACTGGGAAGTGAACAACCCAAGCCAATTGGCAAAAGTGCTGAAGACATTGGAAGGCATCAAAAGTGACTTTGGGAAAGAAGTTTCTATGGCTGACCTAATTGTATTGGCAGGATGTGCTGGTATAGAGAAAGCAGCAAAAGATGCAGGTGTTAATATTACCGTGCCGTTTACGCCGGGTAGGGCAGATGCACTGGACGAACAAACCGATGTAGAATCATTTGGTGCGCTAGAGCCGGCTGCCGATGGCTTCCGCAATTACTTTGCGCCTAAGCACCGAGCTTCGGCAGAGGAAATGTTGTTGGATAAATCGCAGCTGATGACGCTTACCGCTCCCGAAATGACGGTGTTGCTCGGAGGCTTACGTGTGATCAACATCAACTTTGATCAATCTTCACACGGGGTGTTCACCAAGCAGCCTGGCAAGCTTACCAACGATTTCTTCATGAACTTGCTCGATATGGGAACAACTTGGAGGGCGACTTCCGACGCACAGGATGTGTTTGAGGGGAGAGACCGCAAGACGGGCGCAGTAAAATGGACAGGAACGAGAGTTGACCTCATTTTCGGTTCTAACTCAGAGCTTCGTGCCATAGCCGAAGTCTATGCCTGCTCCGACTCACAAGACAAGTTTATCGCAGACTTTGTAGCCGTTTGGGACAAAGTAATGAACCTAGATCGCTTCGATCTGAAATAATAATTGATTGCTTTAAGATGGAAAGGCAGCCTGTAATGGGCTGCCTTTTTTTGATATGCATGAATAGGCTATATCACAGTTTGAAACAAAAGGGACTTCCAAAGGTCTTCCTTACAAAATTACACTTCCCTATCTACCTAAATTTTCAAAGAGTTACTTCGAGTTGAACTAGTTCAACTTTTTTGTCGGAAGGGTTTATGATTTTTGTAGTATTAAATTACTAAAACTCAACTGTAGTTTTAAGCAAACTTGAAAAAGTTAAAATCATGAACAATATAAAGACAGGGTTCCTTCTTGTAATAGTACTTCTATCCCAGATATGTTTGGCACAAACCTCCATCGATTTGATGCTCTACAGAAAAGACTTCAAAAGCATATCTGGAAACAACACCGTATCTGTCACAAGCTATGTAAAAGACGGCACTCACTTCGTATATGCAGGTGGCGTGGGCAATGTAGATGTGTATAGCCTAAACGAAGAAGGCATACTTACGCCCATTAGCAACCATGAGCTGCATATGCAAAAAGGTCCTGCGAGGGGAATGGTCGCTGACAACATCAACGGCACCGACTTTCTGTTTGTCGCCAACAAACACGGTAACGTAATCGAAACTTTCAAAATTTTAAGCAACGGATCTTTAGAGCGTGTTCATTTGGTGGAGGATACAGATGAAACTCATTTGGGAACAGCCATCACCTTGCAAGTGATCCATATGGAAAAAGCATCTTACCTGTTCATTGGCGGCCTAGAAGAAACACCGGGGCTAAGTAGTTTCAAAATACACGACGATGGAAAGCTAGCCCATATCCAATCGATGAAGGATAATGAAAAGATTCATACGGACGGTATCATTGGCATGTACACACATGTGATTGATGGCAAGACCTTTTTATACACTGGCGGATTTCAGGACAACGGCGTAAGCAGCTTTAGGGTCTATGAAAGCGGTAAGTTCAAAAACATCAACAACATCAGTGACAATACTACAGACAGGTATTTGACTGGAGCTTACCCCGTAACTGGCGTTACGTTGGGTGATAATAAGTATGTAATTGTTGGCCATAGGCATCATAAATATTACAAAAGAAGTGGCTTTATCAAAAACACAAATTTCACCTATCATGGTGATGGTGTAAGTGTATTTAAGATAAATAATAAAGGAGCATTGGTGCCGCACTTCGTGTTGAAAGATGATGAAACCACAAAGCTACAAGGGCAAACACGCATTGAAGTTGTATCAACTAACAACAATGGAGCTGTATTGGCAGTAGGCACAAGAGATGACGAAAGTATTCAATTGCTAAAGCTTAACGAAGAAGGTATTCTTAGCCCCATCAATTATCTGGAGACAGGCTTTTCCATTTATTATGGCTTAAGATCCCATAAAATAGGTGATGATAACTTCCTTATTGCAGGTTCGTTTAGGTTCGATTTGAAAAAGATAGCCACCTACAAGGTTTCACCCAACATAGATAGAAGCGGAAAAGTGCTGAGGCACATCGTAAACCTGAAATACAAAAAAGAGGCTACCCAAGAACAAATTGATGAGGCAGTTAAAATATTTTTAGACCTTAAGAAGGAAATTTCCGAAATTGCGGACATTGAATGGGGAATAAATGACAGTACCGAAGGAGCCAGCAAAGGTTTCACCCATACATTCACCCTGACTTTCAATGATGCGCATGGTAGGGAAATCTATCTATTCCATAAAGCGCATTTGGATTTGGTAGAGAAAGTAGGACCAATTATTGGCGATGTTTTAGTAATGGATTATTGGACGGCAGACGATTGAGTGAGTTGAAAAACTACATACCTTTATCCAGATACTAGCTAGCAACAGCTATTTGAATTTAGCTGAAAGTTGCTGGTTACTAGGTGAATTGATATGACAACTTGGGATGGTTTCAAACGGACGCTTGAAGTCACGATTCAGGCACGACAATTCCATTGTGGGCGGGGCTTTTAAGCCCCGTTTGGAAGTAGAAATGACGTTGGCTTCAAGCCTAAACTAAATTTCAAGCCAATAAGTCTGTACAAATC
Source organism: Flammeovirgaceae bacterium SG7u.111 (assembly GCA_034044135.1). Lineage (NCBI taxonomy): Bacteria > Pseudomonadati > Bacteroidota > Cytophagia > Cytophagales > Flammeovirgaceae > Flammeovirgaceae bacterium SG7u.111. The sequence goes on from CP139021.1 coordinate 3,054,476, forward strand.
AAACCACGATAAACTCTAATTAACTTTCTATAAAAACATAAACAATGAGCAGTTTAAAAAATAAAAAAGCGATTATAACAGGCGGCAGCAGAGGGCTTGGAAAAGCAACCGCCTTGGCATTTGCCAAAGAAGGAATTGACGTTGCCATTACGGGCAGAAACGAGAAGGCGTTGAAAGAAACCGTTGCCGAATTAGAAGCATTTGGGGTTCAGGCAATCTATTCCGTATTCGATGTGGGCAATTACGACGAAGTAAAAAGCAGCATCAAGCAAATGGTAGATAGCTTAGGCACAGTTGATATCTTGGTCAATAATGCGGGGATTGCCGCTATTGGCTCTTTTAACGATATGGAAGTTAGCCAATGGGCTGAGATCATCCAGACCAATGTGATGGGGATGTACTATGTAACTAAGGAAGTATTACCCTACCTCATAGCCAAGAACGAAGGTGATATTTTTAATGTCTCTTCTACAGCAGGGTTAAATGGAAACCCAAACGTATCTGCCTACTCTGCTTCTAAATTTGCAGTAATAGGCATGTCCGAGTCCTTAATGAAAGAGGTGCGCAAAAATAATATCAGGGTGATTACCTTGACCCCAAGCACCATAGAATCTGATATGACCATTGGATTGGGTATTGCAAATGAAGGGTCTCAAGAAAACGTTTTACAGCCAGAGGACTTCGCAGAACTAATTCTTGCAGGCTTAAAGCTGCCAAGAAGGGCAATGCTCAAAAGTGCAGCTTTGTGGTCTACCAACCCATAAGTTCGATTTGAAAAGCTGATAGCACAATTAACGCCGTTACTAGGCTAGTAGAATACTTGCTCGGTAGCAACACTTTTCTGTCCAAGAAAGAGTAACGGCGTTAATACAAGAAGAGCCAGTTCGTCGGGGTCGTTTCAGACCACCCCAGACATTTATTGACTGACATTCTACCCAACATCCCGATCATTTCAAATGATCGGGACGTTCTGCATTATGATCAATCCTGCTAGCTGGATAAGTAAAAAGCAATGTTCTCTGTAGGGTTTTCTTCTCTACCAAGTTATCAAAACTCTCAATCTCCCGATTGACTCTTGCCCACAGAGTTTCTATGAATCAGGAGATCTGAGAGGATGCTGTGCTAACTCTCCGAAGAAACTGCAATGTTGTGATACATTTGCCAAGACGAAAAAGCATGGCAAAATTAAACATGCGGTATCCTAATTGGATTATATTTGAATAAAAAATAATCGTATGATAATTCCTGTCTTATTGGTTGTTGCAGGATTTGTTTCCTTGATTTTTGGGGCAAATTGGCTTGTTGATGGAGCTTCGGCATTAGCAAAAAAATATGGAGTGCCTGACTTAGTTATTGGATTGACTATTGTTGCGTTTGGGACTTCAGCTCCTGAGTTAGTTGTAAATAGTATTGCTTCTGTAAAAGGCTACTCTGATATTGTACTTGGAAATATTATTGGTAGTAACAATTTTAATTTATTTATTATTCTTGGTTTATCAGGATTGATTTTACCGATTAAAGTTCAAACGTCAACCGCATGGCGGGAAATACCAATTTCAGTTTTTATTTCTGTGTTATTGTTGTTCTTGCTTAATGATTTTATATTCTCAGGACATACTTATTCTAGTCGTATTGACGGATTGATTATGTTGATCTTGTTTGGCTTTTTCTTGTATTATGTTTTCAAACAAATGAAAAGCGACCCACAAACTGCTACAGCCTTAGATATTCAAAAACCTGCAGCAAAAATTTGGGGATTAATAATAGTTGGGTTAATAAGCTTGGTATTGGGCGGTCAACTTGTAGTTGTTAATGGTGTTGGTATTGCAAACGTATTAGGAGTTAGTGAGAAAATAATCGGATTGACCATCATTGCCGCTGGGACTTCCCTACCTGAATTAGTTACTTCAATTGTGGCAGCAACGAAAAAGAACAGTGATATTGCGATTGGGAATGTTATTGGGTCAAATATTTTTAATATCCTATTGATATTGTCAATTAGTAGCATTATCAGCCCAATTGAGTATAATCCTAAATTTAACCTTGACTTGTATATTCTAATTGGAGGGACTATTTTTCTGCTTACTTCAATGCTGACTGGACAAAAGAAGAAATTGGACAGGTGGGAAGCAGGAGTTTTATTCGGGTTTTATATTGTCTATACAATATACTTAGTAATGAAAGAAATATAAAAACATTCCATAACAAAACCCTATGGCAGAAGGGAGTTCCCAAAACGGTTCACACCCACCTTGAAAGGCAGTAAACATCTTGCCCACGGAGTTTCTGCAAATCAGGAGATTTGCATCAAAAAAACACATCTAAGAGGACGCTGCGCTAACTCTCAGAAGAACCTGCGCAAGAATGTCGAAAAAGGGAAACGATAAAAACACCGGTTTTTAGTTTATACTTGCACCCCAATAGAAAACCAAGCGATTTAAAACAATAATGAACGACTACAAACAAATTGAAGCGGAGATACTTGCCGCTTCCCATATTGTCATTACCTCCCACAAATCTGCCGATGGGGATTCGATAGGCTCTTCACTGGGGCTCTTGTATTTTATAGAAAAGCTTGGTAAAAAAGCAGTGATTTGCCATCCAGATGCAGCCCCTAGCTTTTTATACTGGTTGGACACCTCTCCTATTTTGCTCATGAGCGAGGAGCCCGAAAAAGTAACCGCAGCTTTTGAACAAACTGACTTGATCTTTTGCCTAGATTACAACACAACCGACCGTGTAGGCCCTGACATGCAAGCCTTATTGGAGTCGGCTACTTGCAAAAAGATCATGATAGACCACCATCTGCATCCGCAAGAATTCCCTACGATCACCGTTTCCGATACCTCCGCTTCGTCTACCTCACAGCTGATAGTAGAACTGATAGAACAATCGGGACAAGGAAAGTTGCTCGATGAAAAAATAGGTACTCCACTCTACCTCGGCATCTTGACCGATACGGGAAGCTTTCGGTTTTCTTCCGTACAACCCCGCACACACGAAATACTGGCAAAACTATTAGCCGCAGGCGTGCAGCATCATTTGGTACATGAAAAGCTAAACGATACCAACACCGCAAGTCGGTTACGACTGCAAGGCTATGCGATGAGCGAAAAAATGGAAATCATGGAAGACTACCAAGTAGCCATCATTTCTCTTTCCAAAGAGGAGCTCGCCAAATACGATTACCAAAAAGGAGATACTGACAACCTAGCAAACAATTGCCTCTCTATAAGGGGAATGAAAGCTGCCATTGTATTTTCAGAACGCGATGGGATCATGAAAATATCGTTCCGGTCCAAGGGGCAAGAAAACCCTGTCAATGTACTTGCCTCAGAGCATTTCAACGGGGGTGGGCATGCCAATGCCGCAGGCGGAATGAGCGAATCATCGGTAACAGAAACATTGGACAAGATCAAAAGCTTAATCCCTGAGTATTTTTCTGCTAACTAACTAGCATGGCTCTGTATAATTTAGCCAGCACTGGAGCATTTTAAAGGGCCTATCCATATAAAATCAGCTATTCGGCATGGAACTTTATATGACTGAAAACAATCAGTTTCTTAAGTCCCGAAGGGACGGTATATTTATAGAAAGGGCAAAAAAATAAACTAGCCCTGAAGGGGCGACATACTTATTTCGCCCCTTCAGGGCTGTACCCTAAGCTATATTATGTAGCTATAAACATGTCGCCTCTTCGAGGCTTGGACTGAGCAAAATAAGGCTCGGCAAATGTAACCTTACAGACGATCTACTCTTTTAAAGGACTTTCCATTATACGTTTTCATTTGTCCACTTACTCAAAGGGCAGCAAGGACATACCCCACATAGTTTCGCAAATTAGGAGATTTGCTTCAAAAAACACTTCTGAGAGGATGCTGCGCTAACGCTCAGAAGAACTTGTTTGCACAATTAACGCCGTTACCTGGCTAGTAGCATACCTGCTGGAGGGCAAGCCCTTCTGCCTCAGAAAGAGTAACGGCGTTACTATTTGAAGAGCCGTATCGTCGGGGGCGTTTCAGACCGCCCCCGACACTTGCTCGCTGAATAAGTAAAAAGCAATGTTCTCCGTAGAGTTTTTTCTCTACGGAGTTATCAAAAACAGTCAATCTTCCGATTGACGCCTTAAAGGGCAGCAAGGCTACACCTTGCCAACGGGGTTTCTGCAAATCAGGAGATTTGCTTCAAAAACACTTCAAAGAGGACGCTGTGCTAACTCTCAGAAGAACTTGTCTCAGAACATTTCAACGGGGGTGGGCATGCCAATGCCTCTGGCGGAATGAGCGAATTATCGGTAACAGAAACGTTGGACAAGATTAAAAACCTGATCCCTAGCTACTTTTCTGCTAACTGGCATGGCTCTGTATAATTTAGCCAGCACTGGAGCATTTTAAAGGGCAGCAAGGGCATACCTAGCCCATGTAGTTCGCAAAACAGGAGCATTTACCTAAATGCTTTCTTAATTTCATCTGTAACTTGCTTTGCAAGCATTGACTCCATTTTTGTTATTAATTTTGTTTCAAATTTTTTGCAACAACATGACAATTCAATTGAATCTCTTTTAACTGTTGCTGTAGGTTTTTCAAAATGCACAACACAACGCTCTCTTTCAAGAGTTCTAGCAATTTTCTTTAAGTCCATAATATTGATTTTTAGCCAAAAACTTCAAGGTTTGTATGAAACTGTAACAATGTTATCACTTTCAATTGACTCATGTATATCACTATAATGGTGATCATACTCTAAAATGTCAACTGATGAATATTTTATACTAAATTCATCAAGATAATTTCTTGACAATTCCAATATTTCTTCCTTATTCATTCCAGACCTCTTTACTTTTAATACTTTTTTATCTTGGTAAGAGACAAGAACATTACTTAAATCACTCATAGTTAAACAAATTTAAATTACTGAAATAGATCGTAATATTTCCACTACGACCTACGAGAATCACTTACAGCCATTCTTAGCACATGTGATTTTTTCATTTGAGTTTACCCAATGAGTAGTGTTCTCTGTTGTATCAAAACCACAACCTGTCTTCCCACCTTTTTGTCCTTTATGGACTTCTTGTGTTGGTAAATGTTTAACAGCCATAATAATAAATTTTAGGTTACACTTGAATTTGTTAAAGTATTATCCTTTTGAAGAAATATGCTATTTCCCAAGATATTCCTTTACTTTAGCTACTGAATAGCCAACTTGATTAACTGCACTTATAAGTTGGATTTGTGATACACCAAACTTCTTTGACCAATAATTCAGTTCCCATTTTTGATTAATATTGATTTTAGTTGGATCTTCTGGAAATTTTCTGTTTAAATTATCACTCATTGTTTTTGTGTTTAATGAAACCATTAATTTTCTTTTCACAAAATACAGCGAGATGGCGAAAAGGAATTTCGCCATCAAAAAAATTATTAATAAATTTTACTTAAAGCATCAATATGTACTTTAATTTCCTCTTGAAGTTTATTAGGAGATACCACTTTCACAGCTTTCCCATAACTTAAAATCTTTGAATAAAACTCATAGGATGGCTTTACTTGAATTGAGATTCTAAGCTCCTCGTTATTATCAACTAATACCTTTTGTGTGGAATGAAGTGGTAATGATTTAATATAGAATCCTTGATGTGCATCAAAAGATAAAATCACTTCAGTTACAGGCTCATCAAAAACAGAAATGCCAAATGAATATTTAAAATATTCATCAAAATCAATTTTATCAGGTGAAAAATACTCACTAGTTATGTATAAAGATTTGATGCGATCATCTATAGCAAAAGTAGTTAATTGCTTCTTACCTTTTAACTTGCCAATTATATACCACCTATTGCTATCTTCCTTTAATAGATATGGATATAATATCCTCTTTTTGATATTATTATCTCCGTATTTTTGATATTCAAATTCTATAATTTTTTGTTCTTCAAGCGCAGTAACAATATTAGGTATAAATTCTGTACCCAAACACATTGGAATATTTTGCGTTTGAATATATTGTCGTTGCTCTACATTTTTTAAGCTCTTTCTTATTTGAACAGCTTGCAATACTTTTTCAATTGCAGTTGAAAAGTCTTTAAAAATAGGATAGTTTTTGTATAAATTGAGTTTTCCCGCAAAAATTTGCAATGTATTTATTTCTTCTTCTTTAAGACCAAAGCCAGTAATGGAATATTTTGAATCAGCGTAAAAGTATGCTTTCTTACTTTTATCATATTCTATAGGTGCATAGTATCCTAAAAAGGAATCAGTTTGCATATCTTGAATATCTTTTTGAATACTTCTGACTGTTATACCCATCTCACATTCTTTCAGGCAGATATCAACCAAATCAGCAGTTTTTACATAATCTTTACGAGATAATTCTCTATCAATAATTTTATAGCGGGCAAAAGCATATTTATTTTGTGCCATTTTATTTATAATCTAAATAACATCCATCTATTAGTGTTAAAATAATAAAAACAGCTTACAAACACAAATAAAAAACCATGCGATAACACACCGTTAGGATGCATTAACAGACGATTGTGACGGCGTTACTGGAATTATGCAGTCGCTTTCGGCATCAATCAGCGCAGCTTTGTTGCACAGTAGGAAGGAGTCCTGCTAAATAGCGGGAGACAGAATTGGGAGAGCTTAGTGGTTTTATAAATAAATAGAAAAACAACAACCCGTGTCGTTCCAGGCCTGAGGCGGACGGCTAGTCACGGAATCTCCTACCAATGCACCAGCAAGCATTGCGGAGCTTAGCTTTTCCAAGGTGCAACAAGGCACTGCGGAACTTTCCCCTCTGCATCAATATGACCTTGTTGCACAGTAGGCTGGAGATTCCGGCTTTCGCAGGAATGACTCGTTTTTTTGTATCACCCTAGGCATAGAATGGGGAAGAGTGATGTGGAGTAAAAAAGTAACGACGTCACTTAAAGTGACGTCGTTACTGGAATTATGTAGTCGCCTTAGCCGACTTCGCAGTGCTACTGGCTGGTGCAGGCTTTGGCTCTGGCGTAAGTTCATAGATCACTTTGAACTCTTTGAACCATGCATAGAACTCATCTTTTAAAGCCTCCCTTGCTTCGGTGGCGCGAGTGGCGTGTGTCAGCTTTAGGTTCGCCAATTGGTTGTTTTCCACTACCTCATCGGCTAGGTTGAGCAACTGCTGCATCAATTCGTCATTAATGCTTAGTTTTTTAAACGCATCGTTGATCTCCTTGTCTTCTAGGGCAAAGCCGTAAAACTTGGTGATATAATCTATTTTCTCACTCAGTGGATTGGGCCTGTCCCCTTTCAGTTGCAGCTTGTCGTAAATGCCGGGCTGTTCTTTTTGATTAAACACTTTTCTCGCCATTTTTACATGTCTCATATATTCCTTCTCAAGGTTTTTTAATCCTTGTTTGAAGATGGCAAATTGCTGCTTCTTATCGGCATACTTTTCAGTGCACACCTTTTCCGCTTTCATTACCTCACCTCCCAAGGCAATCATTTTTTCAATGCTTGCCTTCGTATAGCTTATGCTCTTAGCCCTTTCTAACGAGAGGGGGTCTTTTACCACATTGGTAATAAACCGAATGTCTTCTGCCAATAGCTTTTTCCATGTGTTATTGGCTTTTCTTTTTTTTGCTACTTCTTCCGAAATTTCTTTCTGTTCTATTGGCTGTGTTTGTTCCGACATAATTATTTACTTTTAGTTAGACCATTGGATTTCAAACACTTATAAAACACGCCATTTGCTTTATTCTTGCCTTCTCCAAAAACCTATTTCTTACATATGTAAGAAAACCGTGTAGATTGCGTTATACGCCCTCCTATGTAAGAAATAACCATCTTGCGAAGATTTGACAATGTACATCCGAAAAAAAACAGGTGCGAGTAGTACAGGATTACACCAAAACAGTACATCAAAAAAATCTCTGGATAACCTATACAAGCAATTATGCCCATTTCATGAAAAACAGTGCAAAAAACAAGCGGCTTTCCTTCCGTTTTCTGCGTATTGCCTTATAAACCTTGCGGTTCACGCTTCATTTTGAGCGGAACATGTAATAATCGTTGCGATTTATTACACGATCAGTGCGGTTTGCATCCTGTTTTATGCCCATATGTAAGCATTTGCCGCCTTTTGGTCGTAAAAATCAGCGGATAACGCTCTAAATTTTGCGGTTTACGCAGTAACCGTTGCGGTTAACGCTCTATCCGTTCAGCCCACCCTTGCTTTTGCCAAAGATTATTCTCCAAGTGAGGCGGACAGGATAAGTAAGGAATGTGGGATATCGTTGGTTTTTGAGGATTTTGTAGCTAGATATTACCATCACATATTTATTGTTGTGTTGTAAGGGTTGTATGGATACTGCATGTAAAAAAAGAATCCTAGTTTGTTAAGCTTTAGTATGATGGAAAGAGTCCATAAAATAGCTAATCTGACCGTAATCAACTATGTTTGGACTTGAAGTTATTCACTGTAAAACCTTTTGGATGCTAATAGCATTTATCACGGTTTAGTTTATACAGGCTTTCTTGGCTTAAAATTTAGTTTAGGCTAAAGCCAATGTCGTTTATACTTCCAAACGGGGCTTAAAAGCCCCGTCTAGTGATTCTTTTTATCAATGGTAATGGGCTTATTTAGATTGACTAAATAACCGTCATTTTTGTAAAGATATTCAGAGAAAAAACCCTGTAGGGGTTTCATAATTGTAGTAATTAGCATAAACATTCTATCAACCCTGTGAGGGGTTGCAGAAACCTGCATTTTACACAAATTCTGCAACACCTACGGCGTTGTTTTCATCTGCTTGGCCAAATCTACAATATTGGAACCTCTACGAGGTTCTTTTACATCTAATAAAATCTCCAAATGGGACAGTTTGCAATGTTGCAGATGGATTACAGGCTACTATCAGACATAATAAATTATGTCGCTTAAAAAGTCAATTTTAATCAGCCCGTTGAACAACATCAAATTTGTTCGGCTTTAGCCTAACATTTTTGGTAAGCATTGCTTTTAAAAGTTTCTCACTGAAACAAATCCTTTCGGTGCTAATAAATAATTTTGTTGTAATCGAAAAACCTCAACTACTAAACACTACAAATGCCCAATCGCAACTACATTTATTCCTTCAAATACGATGTTCATCATACCGAATTATGCAAGTTGGAATCGAGGCAACTGTTTGATGAAGAAGTAAAGAGCAAATTGCTGTTCTCAAGTACCAAAGTTGATCCTTCTATCAGCCCTTTCATCAAAAAAAGGCTTGAGATTATGCTATCTGCCAAAGATTACCCTGAACTGGTTGATAGTGTCAAGAACGAGAATATCCACATGGAGGGGTTTAAGGCTGAGTATTTGGTGTTGGACGGCGATGCTACAGCGTATAGAGAAAGGCTTCGGAAGTTAAAAGACATAGGCTACAGCATAGAGGGCGAGCCCGATTATTATGCTCCTACCATCACGTATTCCATCTGCCATTATGAGAACGTTTGGTACTTTGGAGTGCTTACCAAAAACAATATAGACTGGCATAAGCACAAGAAAAAGCCTTGTTCGTTTAGCAACTCAATTAGCATGAACATCGCCAAGGCACTGGTAAGCATAGCCTCGAAAGGGAACAAAACTAGCCAGCTTTTAGATGCTTGCTGTGGCGTGGGTACTGTCATGTTAGAAGCATGCTTCTCTGGGTTTAGCATAGAAGGATGCGACATCAACAGCAAAGCCTGTGAAGATACAAGGGAAAACCTGGCGTACTATAGCTATACCGCCAATGTAAACAACTTAGATATCAAAGATCTTGACAAAGAGTACGATGTGGCTATCATTGATCTCCCTTACAATTTGTTTGCTTATTCAAATGATACGATTACCTCAAACATCATAGCATCAACAGCGAAGTTATCCCCTCGGGTTGTTATTGTTTCTATTTCGGATATCGAACCCATTATCAAAAAATCGGGGCTTAAGGTTGCCGACTTCTGCGCTGTTGAAAAAAGAGGGAATGCTAAATTTACCCGGAACATATGGGTGTGCGAAAAGGCAGAGTAGCACGAATTAAAATAAGAGAAACAACTTAATAGCTGGAGCCCATAAAGGAGATAAACCAATCATCCATTATTTAATTGCTAAATTACCCAACCTCTCCTTATATTTAGAAGCTACATTTCAAAACAGCTTCTTAGCATAATGTATTCTTTTCAAATATTTTTGAACCAAAATAACTAAGGTAAATATGAAACTCACTTTTTTGACCACTTTGTTGGCACTTCTCACCTTTACAAACTTTGCACAAACTACCGACACTCTTTACCTCTGGGCTGGGGAAGTGCCTGGAGAGAAAGACGAAAAGCACGCCGCGGTTCAGACGGACAATACGGCAAAAAATGTCACTCGATTGACGGATGTTACCAATCCTATTTTGATCGCTTATGAACCAGAAAAGCAAAATGACTCGGGCGCTGCCATTATTATCTCCCCAGGTGGTGGATACCATATCTTAGCCATCGACCTTGAAGGGTATGAGATAGCCAAGTGGTTCAATGACCTTGGCTATACGGCTTTTGTGTTGCAGTATCGGGTGCCCCAAAAGCGAGAGGGGGCATTGAACGATATCCAACGAGCCATTAGGTTGGTGCGAGGGAATACAGATAAATACAATCTCAATCCTGAGAAGATTGGCGTGTTGGGTTTTTCAGCTGGAGGAAGTTTGAGCGCTAGAGCATCTACCAATTTCATGAAAAACACCTATCCAAAAATAGATGAAATGGATTCTCTCTCTTGCCGCCCTGATTTCTCTATGCTCATTTATCCTGCTTACCTAGATGACGGGGAAAACCGCAGCCTTAGCCCTGAGTTGACTATTACAGAAAAGACTCCTCCGTTCTTTCTGTTTGGCACTGCGGATGATAAGTATGGCAATAGCAACCTTGTGATGGCAACAGCCTTACGAGACAACAACATCCCTGTAGAATTACATTTCCTCCCCAAAGGTGGTCATGGGTACGGAATGCGGCAAGGGAATATTGCCGCAGAAACGTGGCCTGCCTTAGCCGAGAAATGGCTGGATGAATTGCTTAAAAATATGGAATAGGTGCTTTTGATACCAAGCCCTATAAAGCTTTGGTTTTTAAAAATAAGCTAAAAAAGATTTAGTACATTACAAAAATGAAATATCCCTCGGTCTGTGGTTCACAGATCGAAAAGAATGACTCCAGACTGGATGATTCACAATGTTGCCTGTGGACCACAGGCAACGGATGTTTTTTGTCGTGTATTAAGAAAAAAAGCTATAATTATCAATCAACACAATACTATCTAGTCAATAATTCTTTGGATAAGTTGAGATCGTAAACTATATTTCAGTATACGTTAAAAAGCAACTTACTTTATGAAGTAGAAATACTAATGTGGGCAGGCCAGCTCTATGAACATATCTGCCTAGTATCTTGATATTGCTTCTATATTTGTTGTCATTTATCATCTTACCAAGACTGGATGTATTACCTATTAATAATAGCTTGTTTGTCTCAATTTGTAATGGTGGGTGTTGTATCCGAAGCCAAACAAATAGTCAATGTAGATGATATACAAGTAGCCTTGGAGGTTGGGAAGTTTGTCGAGGTTTATACCGATACTAGCAGAAAGCTATCAATACAAGAAATAATCAGCCATCCAGCTGGGGACTTTTTCACACCCCATTCTAAAAAAATCATCAATAGAACTGCATCACTATCTGACCTATGGTTGAGGCTTACTTATAGCAACAACACTTCCGACGATATGTGGCTAGAGGTAGGCGACCCTTTTTCTGTTTGGGAACTCGCCTGTTATATAATGCCTCCAGGTGAAAAAACTTTGCAACCCCAGTATGCCATGGGAGCTTTGTTGCCCTCTGATAATAAGTTGTTCCCTTCAAATTATTATTGTATCCCCCTCCCAAAAACACAGGGCAACCTTCCAACAACAGTTTATATTAAAATTTCTGGTGATTTTCCAATGACCTTGCGCCCTCAATTGATCAGGGAAAGCTTTTTACACATAAAGAGCCACGAAGAATTAGCTATTTTTTATCTTTTTTTAGGAATTGTTTTAGCTATGCTCTCGTACAATTTTTTTCTGTTCATTTCGACGAGAGATAAAACATATTTAGCTTATGTTTTTTATGTGTTCTGTACATTGATAATCGTATGTTTCACACAAGGCCACAATATATTTTACTTTCCTTTTTTTTATAAAAAATTAATAGTCTTTACTGCTCCGCAATACTTGGCGATGACCTTGTTTTTAAATTGTTATTTTGACCTGAGGAAAAATGCAAAACCATTATTCAATTTTATTTGGACATTATCACTAGTATTCATTATAATCCTACCTCTCATTAACCTACTTGACTTAATGAATTATGCGAAGCTGCTAAATCTATTCCAGTTAATTTCACCATTTTACTATCTGGTCAACATCTCTATAGGTATCTATTTTCTGTTAAAAAAATATTTTGGGGCTATTTATTATGTTGTAGGCTGGTCAATTTTATTTCTGTCAATGGCTCTTCATTTCCTGTTGATTAATGGCCTTTTGGAATATACTTTTTTCACAAGCAATATCGCCTACATGGGGTTTAGTATAGAGGTTTTAATCTTTGGCTTTGCTTTGGGTAGTAAAATAAGCAAGCTAAAAGATGAAAACCTCAAAGTCCAACAAGTGAATAATTCAATCCTTAGCGAGCAAAATATAAAACTAGACAAAATGGTTCGGCAAAAAACCAAAGAGTTGGACGATGCTTTATACGAGTCAAAAGAATTGAATGAAGAATTACAAGTGATGAATGAAGAATTACAAACCTCAAATGAAGAATTGTTTGCTAAGAATACGCTGATTTTTAATAAACAATCTAAACTAGAACAGGTGATAAAAAACCTTAAAGAGACTCAAACAAAATTAATCCAATCTGAAAAAATGGCTTCCTTAGGTATTTTGACTGCGGGAGTAGCACATGAAATAAATAACCCATTGAACTTTATAAAGGGGGCGTATATAGGTCTCAAAACTTATTTTGAAAACCATTTCACTCATGAACCAAACAACAAAATAGATAAGTTGCTAAATTATTTGAATATAGGGATAGAACGTACTGTTACTATCGTGCAAAGCTTAAACGAGTTTAGTAGTAGCAATGAAAAAAGAGAGGAAAATATCGATATCGAACATATACTCAATAATTGCCTTACGATTTTAGGGTACAGAGCAAAGGGGGAAATACGCATTGAAAAGCACTTTAATCACAATCCAAAGACCCAAATTAATGGGAATAAAGGAGAGCTTCACCAGGTCTTTGTAAATATCATTACCAACTCCATACAAGCAATTGATAAACAAGGAGTAATCCGCATATCTACCTATGATTCAGATAGCTTTATTGTGATTGAAATAAGTGATACTGGATGTGGGATTAGTAAAGAAAATCTTCTTAAAGTAACCGACCCTTTTTATACTACCAAAGCCCCGGGTGTGGGAACTGGTTTAGGCATGTCCATCTCCTATAATATCATTAAGGAACACGGGGGCAACTTAACGTTCTCCTCGGAACTTGGCAAAGGAACTACAGTAAAAGTAACATTGCCTTTTGACTAAAGCACCTCAAGGTATGTCAAAAAATTACTGTTTCCAGTAGTTTGGGCAATTAACATTTGTAGGTTAAATTACAGTTTGATCATAAAGAATCACACAACGATGAACAACCGACTAGTTTTTCTATTATTCATTATTTCACTTTTATCTTGTGCCGAATCTTCCATTAAACCCACAATTCAGGTTAGCAATTCTGAAGAATTGACCAAAGCAATACTTAATGCCAAGCCCGGTGATGAAATTATAATGGCAAATGGGGATTGGGATGATATTAGTATCCGGTTCAGTGGAAAAGGAACTAAACAAAAGCCTATTACCTTAAGGGCTGAAACGTTAGGAGGGGTGATTGTCCAGGGCAAATCTGATCTCAAATTGAGTGGAGAATACCTTGTTGTAGATGGGTTGGTTTTTACTAATGGGTATTCTACTTCACGAGCTACTATTGAGTTTGCCATAAAAGATTCGGTAGCGAATTACTGCCAGGTAACTAATTGCGTAATAAAGGATTTCAACAAGCCTCAGCGAAATATGACAGACCTTTGGGTGCTGTTCAAAGGAAGGCATAATCAATTGAGCCACTGCTATATTGCTGGAAAATCTAATCGTGGACCAACTGTCCGTGTGGACTTGGCGGGAAATGAAAGTATAAATAACCATCATAAAATAATCTACAACCATTTTGGTCCAAGACCACCTAAGGGAGGTCCTAGTGCTGAGACAATCCAACTGGGGAACAGCTTCACCTCTATGGCGCCCAGCTATACTTTGGTAGCCCATAACCTTTTTGATAGGTGTAATGGTGAGGTTGAAGTGATCTCTAGCAAAACCAATTTCAACGAATTCAGGAATAATGTGTTCTACAAAAGCGAAGGGTCGCTGGTTACCAGACATGGGAATTACTGTATTGTTGATGGCAACTATTTTATAGGCGATGATAAGTCCGAACATATGGGAGGTGTCAGGTTAATTGGCACTGGCCATTGGGTGACAAACAATTATTTTTATAACCTTAAGGGAAAAATATTCAGGAGCCCTTTGGCAGTAATGAACGGGATACCAAAATCGCCACTTAACCGCTACCTTCAGGTAACCGATGTGGTAATTGCGCATAATTCATGGGTCAACTGTGTTTCTCCGCTACAGTTTGGAGTTGGATCCAATATAGACGAAAAAGAAGTTTTACCAGCTTCTGAAATTAGGTCTGCCAGACCAATCCGTACTGTTTTTGCCAACAACTTAATCTATAACAATACAGGTGATAGCCTACCAATAGTTGCTCATGACCAGCTAGATGGAATTGACTTCAAGAGTAATATTATCAATAATCAGGGAGTGGGATTTGACCCTATCGACGGACTAATGCCTAAACCCTTTGAACTTACCAAGTTGGAAGAGAATGTGTGGGTTCCCGAAGCTTTACCTAAAATTGAGTTATATGTTGGGTTTGAGTTTGACCAAATCTCAAAAGATCTGTTCGGTACTTCGAGAACTGCTCATAATACTGTTGGTGCTATAAATGGGAGACCGAGTGCCAAACCTGAAATAATGCAATCAGACAAATATGGCCCGGATTGGTACATTCCAACTCCTCCCTCTGGTGAGCCGCAAACACACTCTGTCACAACTCCTCAGGAACTGACCGAAGCGGTTTCCGCAGCAAAAGATGGTGATATTATCGAGTTAGAAGGAGGCACCTTCGAGGTTGGCAACTCTTTAAAGATTGATAAAACCTTAACTATTCAGTCGAAAGATTTAAATAACAAGTCTACTATTTTGTATGTGGGAGAAGTACAAACGCCTGCTTTTGAGATGAACCCTAAAGGCCAACTGATTCTCAAGGGGATAGGCTTGAAGGGGGAAAAGACACAATATGCATTTGCTAGTCTGAAAAGCAACATGTCTAGCCTGTACAATCTTTCTGTAATTGATTGTGAAGTAAGCAATTTCGACTTCTTGCTTAAGGCTTACAAATACTCTTTTGCCGAGCATTTGACGTTTAAAGGTTCGGTCTTTAAAAACAGCAATAATGGTCTTGAGTTGTCTGAAGAAACCGATGACAAAGGAGAGTACAATGCTGAAAATATCGTAATTGAAAATTGTCATTTTGAAAGAATTGACAAAAATGTAGTCGATTACTACAGAGGAGGTTATGATGAGTCTACTATAGGTGGTAACTTATCCATCACTAATAGTACATTTTCAAATTGTGGTAGTAAAGAAGAAAATGGAATATTGCTCAATACCTATGGGATAATAAATGTAGATATTTCTGGAAATAAGTTCCTAGACAACAAAGTAAAACTTGTTGCCCAACTGTGGGGGGCAAAAAACAACTCCCATTCTAACAACGAAATTATTAATTCTGGAAAGATATTGGTTGAGCATAATTTAAAGCTTAATTTGCTTTACTAAGAAGCTGTTTGGAAATATATCTTCAAAATCCTTATATGCTTCTTTTGGCGCATAATTTCGTTAAAACCTTCGCACGTAGCGCTGCTATGCTTGTCGGTTTCACCTCATTCTACATCCAAAATAAGCGATAACAATTTTTGAATTTAATTCCCAAACAGCTTCTAAATCAAGAGGAATTATCGAAAAAAAGATCCCGATAGAGTAGGCAGCTTGAAACTCACTGGATCTTTTTTAGATAAAACAGTCTTACAGCGAAATTTTTTTTAAGAAAAAGGAGTCCTTAGAAATTCATTATGCCAGCAACCGAATCACTTTCTATACAGCAAGCAAGAAAACTGGTGTTGCTTTCGCAAAGGCTACCGCCTGTTAAACAGAAAGGCAGCGCTAAAGAAGCAACCCTTGAAGCTATAGAGCACCTTGGCTACATCCAAATAGATACTATTTCGGTTATTCAGCGAGCGCATCACCATACTTTATGGAGTAGAAATCCACGCTACAAGTCCTCGCAGCTCGAAGCTCTTTTGGCTGAGAAACACGTGTTCGAATACTGGTCGCATGCAGCGGCTTATTTGCCCATGAAGGATTACCGCTATAGCCTTCCTCGCAAAAATGCTCTTGCCAGCGGAAAGCAAAGTCATTGGTTCAAGAGGGATGAAGGCATGATGAAAAAGGTGCTTGATCGGATTAAAGAAGAAGGTCCTTTGATGGCCAAAGACTTTGAGCACAAGGGGAAAAAAATAAAAGAATGGGGTTCGAAACCTGCTAAGCAAGCATTGGAAACACTGTTCATGGAGGGCAAACTCATGATCCCTTATAGAGTAAATTTCCACAAGGTATATGAATTGACCGAACGCGTTTTGCCCACAGGCTTGGATACTTCCGAGCCAACACCCAAAGAACATACCCGCTTTCTGATCACTCGTTTTTTACAAGCCAACGGTATGGGGCAGGCAAGTGAAATAGCCTATCTGCTGAAAAAT
The DNA here is from genome assembly GCA_034044135.1 of Flammeovirgaceae bacterium SG7u.111. Classification (NCBI taxonomy): domain Bacteria; kingdom Pseudomonadati; phylum Bacteroidota; class Cytophagia; order Cytophagales; family Flammeovirgaceae; species Flammeovirgaceae bacterium SG7u.111. The sequence goes on from CP139021.1 coordinate 3,071,488, forward strand.
ACGAAACCGCTTGTAAGCGAAACCTTGCAAGAGATGCATGAGAACGGCGAACTGGTGGAGGTAAATGCAGAGAGTAGCAACTACTTTGCCCTGCCTGCTACCCTAGAGCTGCTGAACAAACCCCTGAGCCGAACCAAACTCAACATCCTTTCCCCTTTCGACAACCTTCTTATCCAGCGCAAGCGCATGGCAGCATTCTTTGACTTTGATTATCAAATAGAATGCTACATGCCTGAACCTAAACGCAAATTCGGCTATTTTTCATTACCAATTTTGTGGGATGGAAAGCTCGTTGCCCGAATGGACTGCAAGGCTGATAGAAAAACCTCCATCTTTCACATCAACCATCTTGCACTAGAACCCTCCCTCCGAAAAAAGGAACAATTTGCAGTGGCTTTCTCGAAAGAACTACCCTCTTTTGTGGAATTCAATGGGTGCAATAACCTTCTTTTGCACAAGACAAGCCCAGCAAGTTTTAAAAGCGAATTGGATTACAGAATATTTTGAAACCAATTGGAGAATATTTTATGATATTTGTGTGGTAACTTATTTCATAACCTAACTAAACAAAAATCAAAGTGGACTGGAAAAACTCAACTACATTCAAACTCTTACTTCTAATCTTCGCACTAAGTTGCTCACCACAATCAAAGATACAAAATGAAGAAGTTTTAAAAACTGAATCCACATCCGGGCCAGTAATTATGGCCTATTATGTGCCAGAGCATAATTTCGAACCCAAAAAAATACCTGTCGAAAAGCTTACTCATATCATCTATTCTTTCACCCATGTGATCGACGGAGAAATGAAATTCGGGAAGCCAGAAGTAGCGGGTCCAAAGCTGGAGGCTCTTGTCAATCAAAAAGAACGCAATCCAAACCTGAAAGTAATGATCGCTTGCGGTGGCTGGGGAGCAGATGGATTTTCGGATATGGCTCTTACTGAAGAGAACCGTGCAAAGTTTATAAAAAGCGCTTCAGAGTTTATAAAAAAGTATCAGCTAGATGGAGTGGATATTGACTGGGAATATCCGGGAATATCAGGAGCAGGTACCAAGGCACGAGAAGAAGATACTGGAAATTTTACTGCCTTGATGAAAGGCTTACGTGAGATGCTGGACACCTTTGATGCACCAAAAGTCCTGACCTTCGCATCAGCCGGCTGGAAGCACTACTACGACCACATCGAAGTAAACGAGGTAATGAAATATGCTGACTACATCAATGTAATGACCTATGACCAAGTATCTGGCGTATCTGATTATACGGGTCATCATGCGCCTTTAGGGGATGTGAGCAGTGAAAATATGCTAGGCACGCCGTTCCACGATCACCTAGATAGCTTGTATCAAACTGGTGACAACCCTGATCCTCATCCACGTTCTGCACAGAAAATTGTAGATTTCCTGATCAATAAAGGGGTCAATGCCAAACAGATAGTAATTGGGGGAGCCTTCTACGGTAGGGTTTGGGAAGGCGTGCCACCAGAAAACAACGGACTGTACCAGCTTAGCGGAGGTATACACATTGGGTGGATGGCCTATCATCAAATTAGAGATACGTATGAACAAGATAGTAGTTTTCAGCGCTTTTGGGACGATAATGCCCAAGCACCTTTTATGTATAATTCTACAGACAGTTTAATGCTCTCTTATGATGATACAGTATCAGTAGCACAAAAAACCAAATATGCCATGGCAAAAGGATTGGGTGGCATTATGTTTTGGGAATTAGGCAATGATACGAAAGAGGAAGGAAGCTTGCTTGACGCAATTTATAAAGCTGCACAAGATTAATATTAACCGTACGGTTTAAGAAACAAGCCTTACTCAAATCCAATTTTACCAGCCAGCGATGCATTTGCAGGAACGAAGCTAGCGTCAAGCCCCATAGCTTGACAGGCTTCGGCTGCTACACGCACCGAGTTGTTGGCACTGCGCTCATCGGGGTAGATATGCGCCATATTTGCCAAGTACAAGCCTTCAATTTCAGTCTTGTTGCTTGGTACTTTTCCTGAGAAATTCAAGTCGCAAACAGTAGCGGCAGTCTTTGTTTTAAACACATGGAGCTGCTTTATCTCACTTTCTTTAAAATCAGGATAAATCTTGCTCAGCGGCGCAACCATTATTTTGCCTATCTCTTCTACGCTCATCTGGGCAAGATCTTCTTCCATATCGAAGTAACGTGAAAGGTAAACCAAATGCTTGCCCTCGTAATTTTCAGGACTTATAAAGTTGGTATGCTCGATGATCCCGCCAAAAGGGAAGCCCTCGTCCGAGACATTGAGCCAGTAAATAGGGCTGAGCGATCTATCCAGCTCGAGGATGGTACAAACCGCCCCAAAGTATTTTATTTCTTCTAGCTGCGCCTTTAGTTTTGATGCAGCCCCTAGCAATGGACTTAGGTAAATCGTGGGAATGGTCATTACAAATTCACCGCCCTCTATTTTACCTTTAGGAGTTTCTATTCCTTTTAATTTCTTGCCTTCTATTAACAATTCTGTAACGGGTGCTTCGCCCACCAGTTCCACTCCCATTTCCACCAACTTCTCTAGCAAAGCATCGAGCAAGGTTTTCAAACTGCCTTTTAGGTAGCCTAACTTCTCATCTCCCTTCTTGCGGGAGTTCATGCGCTGGCGCAAACGGCCGATCATCCATGCCAAAGGTACTTTTTCTGCATGAGGTCCAAATTTGATGTCGAGCAAAGGTTTCCACAGCGAATTAGTTGTCCCCTTTCCTGCCCATTTGTATAGCCAATCCATTGAAGATACTCCTTCGAACTTTTCCCATTGGGCAACCTTACCTAAGTACAAGCTGGTAAGCCCAAAGCGAATTTTATCAATGAAGCTAATGGGGGAAAACTTTAGAAGATCGAAAGGAGAATTGAAATCGAAGATTTTCCCATTGCGGAAAACGCCCATAGTAGTTTCATGAAACTCCAACTGATCAGATATACCTAATTCCTTGATAAGCCAGTTCAGCTCCGCATCGTGGGTAAAAAAGTGGTGGTAATAATATTCCAGGTGGTTGCCCCCAATGTAAAAAGTATTGAGCAAGCCTCCAAAGTTTTTACTGGCTTCCACTACCCGCACCGATTTCCCATTTTTAGCAGCTATGTAGGCAATAGCCAAGCCTGTGATGCCTCCACCAACTACCGTTATATCTTTCTTTTCCAATTTGATTTGCTGTGTTTATTCCAACTGCAAAACTATGTTTTTATACTTAAACAAAAAGGACTTGGGGACAAGAGCTCAAATCACTTAGATGCTCTTTGATAAATTACAATTGAAAGCTATCTTGCTCCCAAACAAGCGACTTAAGCAATATGAACGTAAAAGATGAATTTTCGAAAGTAGAGAAATACTTTTCCCCTCGCATAGTAGAGGAAGTCAATGATCAGTACGTCAAAATTGCGAAGATCAAAGGAGAGGACATCCCTTGGCACAACCACGAAAATGAAGATGAGCTATTCTACATTGTAGAAGGGGCACTTTTGATGGAAATAGAAAACAAACCTGACACGGTGATGGAAAAAGGGGATTTGATTGTAGTTCCTAAAGGGGTAAACCACCGAGTTTCTTCCGATGAGGAATGCTTCGTCATGCTTATCGAGTCCAAAACCACGGAACATACGGGGAAAGTCACCTCCACTATTACTAAGTCGATTGATGAACAGAAGTATTGAAAAGTAGGATAGGTTGAAACAATCTTCGCTATGCCCTGTTTGATAGATGTTCAAAATCTTTATGTACTATGAAAACCATTGCTTTTATTCTTCCCTTCATTTTTGCTATCACTACCAGCTGTAGTAGCCAGAGTTCCAAAGTGGCTAATCAAAAGACCTTGGATAACCTGCCCACAGATCCAAAACTTGAAAAAGCCTACTTTGCCTCGGGCTGTTTTTGGTGTGTAGAAGCCGTTTATGAAAGCGTAAAAGGAGTTGAAGAATCTATCTCTGGCTATGCTGGCGGGCAGACAAAGAACCCTTCGTATGAAGATTCCAATACGGGGGAGACGGGTCATGCCGAAGCGGTAGCCATCTATTACGATCCTGAGATCGTAAGTTTTAGTACGCTGGTAGATGTGTATTTTGGTTCTCAAAACATCACCCAAAAAAATGGACAAGGGCCTGACATAGGCTCCCAATACCGTTCAATTATTTTTTACCAGAATGAGGAAGAAAAACAAATTATTGAAAAAAAGGTAGCCGAGCTCAACAAGCAACTAGCACCTGAAAAAGTAGCTGCAGAAGTGAAGAAGTTTGAGAAATTTTGGGTGGGTGAAGATTACCACCAAAACTACGAACGGCTACACCCAAATCAGGGGTATATCCAAGCCGTATCAATCCCTCGCTTAAAGCGATTCCAAGAGAAATTCCCTGAATTGATCAAGAAAGAAGCGCATCATTAGGAAAAGGTTAGGAATTTATATGAATTAACAATCGAACTTGGGGTCAAAAATGGTTTCTCAAAAAAAAAGAAAGCTGACACGAGCGTCCGCTTGAATTGTTACTATAGTTCATCCAACCTTCTAGCTTCTAACCGCTTACATTACCTTTAGCCCTCTCCATCAAAAAGACATGCGAAAAAAGCTTTCAGCCTTTGGTCTGTATAGCGGCACACGTTATTTTGGATCTTTATGAACCTACTTGATAATAGTAATAGAAAAGCTTAAGGAGATTAGAGGATAGAAAAAAAATAAAACTTCAAAAGCCTATTTTTCTCTAACCTCTCTTAAACTAGATTTTCTAAGGTGTCAAGTAAGATCATAAAATCTGTTTTTACACTAAAAGCTTTTCGGTAACACCTATTTCTTTTCCTATCCATCTAAACAACTAGAATGAAAGCATTTACAAAACACACATATGGAGGGCCTGAAGTCCTTCATTTGGAAGAAGTAGATAAGCCTACTGTAAAAGATGACCACATTTTAGTTAGAGTAGAAGCTAACTCCGCCAATCCTGCGGACTGGCATACCCTCAGGGGTAAGCCCATGTTGGCACGGCTTGCTTTCGGCTTGCTCAAGCCCAAAGACCCAATTTTGGGAGCTGACTTTGCTGGAATAGTAGAAGAAACAGGCAACAAGGTAACAAGCTTTACCGTGGGAGATCGGGTGTTTGGTGAATACCTAAAAGGGGGGGCTTTTGCCCAATATGTATCTGCCCCAGCAGCAGTCAGTGCGAAGATGCCCAAAAACGCAAGCTTTGCCGAAATGGCAAGTGTACCCATTGCCGGAACAACTGCATTACAAGGGCTTATCACGCATGGAAAGCTCAAAGAAAGGGAATCAGTTCTCATCAATGGTTCTTCGGGAGGTGTCGGTCATTTTGCCGTGCAGATAGCCAAAGCCTATGGTGCTCAGGTTACTGCCGTATGCTCTAGCAAAAACAGGGAGTTTGTAAAAAGCTTAGGAGCTGACCATGTACTAGCCTATGACGAAGAAGATATTCACCAGCATGCTGGGAAATATAATCTTATATTGGACAACCACGGAAACCTCACGCTGGCTGATTATAAACGAATGGGTGACCGAGGGGTTACCGTTGGTTTCACCACTATGGGACACATGTTTTCTCTGCTTTCAAAGGCTGCCCTCAGTAAATTTGACCTTGCCCAATTTACAGCTGCCGCCAATACCAAAGACCTTGATACATTAGCTTCATTGATTCAGCAGAAGAAGGTTCAGGTGCATATAGAAAAGACCTATCCCCATAGCAGTATTCCCGAAGCCATAGGCTATATAGAAGCCATGCGTACCAAAGGCAAAGTAGCCATGGTGTGGGAGAATAATTAGGGAGTATAATCAGTGATGAACCCTGTAATAGTATAGATCTCTATTTCTTAAACTCAAAGAATATTGCTTAAAAGAGCTGTTTTAGTTGAATATAAAGCTTACCGTTCCAGCCATTTTACGAACGGTGTATTTTCCTCATAGAAAATGACTAAATTCGATCCTTGGAATCAATAGGTAACCTAATTTGAAAGAAGACTTCAGTTTAAAGCGGATTTTGCTGTATGTTTTTTTGGTTTCCACGGTAATGGGAGTAGCACTTTTCTCTTTTGCCTACAAATACAAAAACCAGATAGCAGGAAAAATCATTGAAGAGTTTGGGGAAAATACGGGCTTGGCTATCAAGCTTGGGAGGTCTTCTATATCCGTTTTCAAAACGTATCCTAACGTTACGCTGGAGCTAAGCAATATTTTGGTAAAAAGCCGCACCCATGGCGATACGCTTGCCAATCTTGATAAAATCATCCTTTCTTTCGATTACGAAGACATAAAAGCGGGCAACTATGATGTGAAATATGTATTGGTTGATGGAGGGTATGCGCGCCTGCTAAGGAGAGATGATGGCACGGCCAACTATAGGGTAAATGTGAGAAAAAACTTAAAAGATACGACCAGCCTCAACCTCAACCTACAAGAGATTTCGATCAAGAATACGGCTGTTGTTTATACCAACAAATTGAACAATACGAATTATGAGGGCTTGGCTAGGGATATTCGAATGAAGCTTGGCTACAACAAAGAAATAATGAGCCTTGATATTGATGGAAATGTGTTTTTGCACGAGGCTACGTTGGACAGCAATACGTTTTTGAGGGATAAATCGGTTACGCTCAATGGAAAGCTCACCTACGATATTTTATTGAACGAGTTGGCAATCAACCCTTCGCAAGTGAAGTTGGAAGGGACGAGCATGGAAATGGAGGGCTTTTTGGATTTTGCCAATGATAAAAACCTTGACCTAGATATCAGGAGCGAGGAAACCGTGTTCAAAAACTTGCTTGCTCTTGCACCTTCTGATAATAGCAGCCAATTGGGTAATTATAGTGCAAAAGGGATGGTATTTGTGAATGCTAAGCTAAAAGGCAAAATTTCCAAAGGGAAAAATCCTAATGTGACTATTGATTTTGGCTGCGTAAATACCACCATCCGCAGGATAGACAAAAATGTGTCTATGGACTCGTTGAACCTGATCGGCCATTATAGCAATGGCTCGGAGCAGAGTTTGGCTACTTCAGAATTGACCATAACAGGGATGAATTTCAGGATGGGCAATCAGTTGGTCGATGGTTTTTTTAAAATGAAAAATTTTGATGAGCCTTCTTTTGAAACCAAGCTTAAAGGTGAGGTGGATGTGGAACGCCTGCTTTCGTTTGCCGCCCCAGCCAAGATACACAGGGCAAGCGGTTCGGTTGTATTAGATGTAGACATCAGGGGGGAAATTCGAGATATAGCCAAAGCTAAAGATCAAAAAAATGGATTTTATGCCAAAGGGTTTATACGCTTCAAAGGTGTTGATTTGGGTCTAAAATCATATAAACCAGTATTGGAAAACCTGAGGGGCACAACTTATTTCAAAAATGATTGGGTCAATTTTTCCTCGCTTAAAGCTAAAGTAGGCGAGAGTGAGTTGGTTTTTTCTGGAAAATTAAAACAAAAAAACAGAGGTGGTTTGTTTAGTGGGAATTCCACTTTTGAAGGTCGTTTGGTATCCAAAGAGTTACATGTTTCTGAGCTAATGGGCACGGATGGCGAAATGGCGAAAAAAGCACTTTGGGATGTTGATTGTGATTTTAAGTGGGATATTTTCCCAACTAACCCGATGGTTCTTCATTTGGTTGATTCTGGAGCTATTCACCTTAAGCAACTTGCTTTTAGAACTGCTAAGGCAAAGCCTAAAATGCAAGGAACAGGGGTAGGTATAGAGATAGGAAATGGAGATATGAACATGCCATCTATCGTGCTGAGTGGCGGGGAAAGCAGCCTGAACGGAGCTGTTTCCATAAAGCGATTTGCAAGCTGGTGGAAAAGGAGTTCTCAGCGGTGTAGGGTCGATTTTAATATCACTACGAATAGCCTCCAAGTAAATGACTTTACCAAGGTTGAAAACAGGGTTAAGATCGATAACCTCCGAATGAGAGGCTATATTTTTGCCCGCTTGCAGGATCTTCGCTCACTTGAAACGATCCCTTATACTAAGCTCCAAATCCAGAACTGTGAGTTTGATTTGAGGCAATGGGAGCAAAAACTAGAATCGGTGAGGGCTGATTTTCGTGTATCAGGTAGAGGAGTTGTTTTTAGGGAGGTTTCTGGTGTATTTGGACAGCAGCGTTTTTTCATAAAAGGAGGAATGGAAAATTATGAAGCGCTCTTGAAGAATACCAAAGAGCCGGCGCAAGTGACTGTTTTTTATAAAAGCCCAAAACTGAATGTAACGAAGCTTATCAATAATATCAGTGATAGTAAATTGTCCAAATTATCTCCTTCTCTGAAGAACAAATTGGATATTCGCCACTTGAATGTGCAGGTGGCTGAGTTGGCCTATGAACAGATAGAACTAAATGATTTTTTTGCAAAAGGAAGTTTTCAATCTCTTCAAAATCTTGTGATAGATTCATCTTATGCAAAGGCTGGAGATGGTTATATGCAACTCAAGGGGAATTATTCCTTGGCTGATAGCATACTCAATACGGAGATGGAAGCCAAAGGGGTGGAGGTAAGCAAGTTTTTTCAAGTATTCAAAAAGATGGGAAAAGGATTGGTGTTAGAAAAGAATGTCAAGGGAAAAGGTGACTTTTCCATCATAGCAAAGGCAAAGGTTGCTGAACCTTCTTCCATCGATTTTCAACAAACTTCGGCAAATGTAAAAGCGGTTGTGGTAAATGGGGAAATCAATCAGTATTTGCCACTGAGAGTACTGGGAGATTACTTTGAAAACTCAAAGATCAAAACGTTGCGTTTCGATTCACTTTACAATGAGATTGAAGTGAAAAGTGATTCATTGATCATGCGCTCTTTGCAACTAAAAACTGCTAACGGGGATGTGTTTGTATCCGGAAATCAAGTGAGCAAAAGAGAGTTGGATTATAAGGTGACGATTGATGCTCGTATTTTAGATAAAATACCTTATGAATTGGCATCGGAACTGCCTCAGGAATACCGAAGCCTATTGGTGAGACGATCTAAAAACGACCCTTTCAACTATTTCAAGAAAGATTCAAGAGCCATGTTGTCTATACGATTGCTAGGTACGCCTCAGCTATACGAAGTGTCTTTTATGCCAGATTTTAACCTACCCGAAAGTGAGATATCCCTCACAAAAGGACAAATTGTGCAAGGCGATTCCCTAAAACGAGTTTCCATGAATCGCTAGGCTAACTTTTTTGACATCAGCTCCCTTCCTTTGCTTTTGAAACCTTTCTGGATATACAGGTTCGCTGCGTGCCTGTTGTGTTGCTCTACTTCCAAGTGGATAGTATTATGCCAACTGCTTTTGCTTGTAACTCAACGTATTCCAATGTTGCTTTTCCCAGCCCTTTTCCCCTGGCAGGTTCTTTTATAAAAAATTCATCGATCATCGCATCTCTTCCGGCATATTCAAAACTGAAGCCAAAGGCAAGCACGATATAACCCACAAGCTCCTCTCCTTGGAAGGTAAGCCACAGCCGGCCTAAAGCAGGTGTGGCTATGAGCTCTTCTATGAGTCGGCTTGCCTTGTCTGGATCAAAAGGGTAGGAGTCTATGGCATAAAATTCCTCCATCATTTCCAGCAACTCAGGAATGTTGTTTTTTTTAGCTAGGGCAAAAGTAGTTTTTCTGCTCATTTACTTTTCCGACTTTTTGAGGGAAACAGCATTGATACAATATCGGAGCCCGCTTGGCGCTGGTCCATCGGGAAATATGTGTCCTAAATGGGCATCGCAGGTATTACAAATAGCTTCTACCCGCTTCATTCCGTAGGAATTATCTATGTGGTAAGCCACAGCATTTTCTTCGAGAGGCTGCGTGAACGAGGGCCAGCCCGAGCCGCTTTCAAACTTCTCTGAGGCATCGAAGAGCAAGGTGCCGCAGCAAGTGCATTTGTAAATTCCCGGATCGAACTTGCTACACATTTCCGAGCTAAAAGCCCGTTCAGTTCCTTTTAATCTTGTTACTTCAAATTCTTCTGGGCTAAGCTCCTTTTGCCATTCCTCTTCAGTTTTTTCTACTCTGCGTGTTGGCGTAGGATTGCCTTTTTGGGCAAAGCGGATTATATCATTCCAGTTTAGCATACTTCTATTATTTACATTAGTTTTAGCTCGACTTGTACTCGTCAGTACAGGTCTTATATAAGTTGAAAAACAAAAACGGCGCACTCTTGTTCGAGTAATGTTGATTTGGACAAAAATGAGAATAAAACAATAGTTGAAATGGTAGTAATTACAGGAGGAACAAAAGGGATAGGGCTAGCACTCATCCATAAATTTGCCGCAAAAGGACATGATATAGCTACATGTGCTAGAAATAAGGAAGATCTAGAAAACTTAAAAAAAGAGCTGGTAAAGCAGTATGGTATAGAAGTATTCATTCAATCAACAGATGTTTCGGTGAGGGAAGACCTTGCTACTTTTGTCGATTTTGTAAAGCGGATAGAAAAACCTATCGATGTGTTGATCAATAATGCAGGGATGTTTATTCCTGGAGCTATCCACGATGAAGCAGAAGGCTCTTTGGAGAAAATGATCGAGACGAATTTGTATAGCGCCTACCACGTTACCCGGGGGCTGATTGGGGAAATGATCACCAAAAAAGCTGGACATATTATCAATATTTGCTCTATCGCAAGCTTTGAGGCTTATCCAAATGGTGGTTCATATGCCATTTCCAAACATGCAATGTGGGGTTTTTCCAAATCGCTGAGAGAAGAGATGAAACCTCATGGGGTGAGGGTGACAAGTGTGTTGCCAGGGGCTACATATACTGCAAGTTGGGAAGGGGTTGATTTACCTCCCGAAAGGTTTATCAAGCCTGAAGATGTCGCCGAAATAGTTTATACTTCCCATAAAGTGTCAGCCCAAACGGTAACGGAGGATATCATCATTCGCCCACAGCTGGGAGATATATAATTCCAATTTGTGTTGGAATACTTGAAAACGTCCTCTTGAGCTGCTCAAGAGGACGTTTTTTGCTTCTGTTAAAACAGAAATGTGGTTTATATGGGAATATTCCTGTTCAAAGGAAAAAATCCCCATTGGCTTGTTTTCGCACCATTTCCCTCTCTAATGGCTCTTATTATTGTAATGTAAATCAAAACAATCAGGCATAACCATTCAAAACTATAAAACCATGAAAAAGCTGATTTTAAGTTTATTAGTGTTGTTCCAATTAAGTGCAGTTGCCGTTTTTGCACAAGAAAACAAAGAAGAAAAAAAGCTGACTAAAAAAGAGAAGAAGGAACTGAAGATGAGGGAGCGTTTAGAGCAGAAAGAAGTGCTTTTAGCTATTATAAATGAGGGGCGTTTTGTGATTGAGACACACACGGTATATGATCGATATGGCCAGAGTTATAATATGAACCCTAATATCAACTTTGTAGCCATTGATAAAGACAAGTCGACTATCCAACTTGCATTTAACCACTTGGTAGGTTGGAATGGAGTAGGGGGGATCACCCTCGATGGCACAGTTACCAAATTAGAAATTAATGAAGGCAAAAATAATAAAGCTATTCAGGTACAGATGAGAGTAAGCAATCGAGGTACAGGTTGGGCAGATATCAATATTTCCGTAAGTAATGACGGATATGCCAGGGCATATATAAGAGGCGATTTCGGTGAGAGAATCACTTTCTCAGGGCAGTTGGTTTCCCTGGAAGAATCTTCAGTTTATAAAGGTATGCCTTTGTTCTAGGGTATGTGATTAATATAAAGCAGTTGAAGGTTGCCAAATTGGCGACCTTTTTTGTTAAGTTATTACAAATATCGGAAGATGGTAAAAAGTATTTTGTAACCGGCCATAATAGTACCTTTTACCGTGCCTGAAACTTTTGAAACACCAATTCTTTTTCTATAATTTACAGCTACTTCCCTGCAAACTAGTTTCTTTTTGGCTGCCTTTACCTGCATTTCTACTGTCCAGCCATAGGTTTTGTCTTTCATTCCTATTTCCAATAATTTATCGAAGCGGATAGCTCTGAAGGGACCAAGGTCGGTAAAAGTTACTCCATAAAACAGTTTTAATAAAGAAGTGGCTAGCCAATTCCCAAATATCTGCTGGGGAGTCATCGAACCACTTTCTCTTTGTCCAAGTGGCCGTGAGCCTATCACCATTTCAGCTCCATCATGTTTTATTGGGTCTACCAAAAGCGGGAGTTGTTCGGGATAATCGGAGTGGTCGCCATCCATAAATACGATGATGGACGAAGCATCGGCTGGTAGTTTTTCTTTGGCATAAGCAATTCCTTTGAGGCAGGCATTCCCATAACCGGGGGTAGGTTCGTCCAAAACCGTAGCTCCAGCTTCCTTAGCAACTTTGGCGGTAGAGTCGGTAGAGGCATTATTGACCACTATTATTTCTTCCACTAGTTCTTTTGGGATTTCATTGAGTACATGGGCTATCGATTGTTCCTCGTTGTATGCAGGTATAATGACAAAAATTCTACTCGTATCGGTCATGTATAGTTTTAAAGTTGCTGGTTCAGAACAAAGGTAAGCCTATTTCAGAAGAGGAAGTTCCACAATAGGAAAGAGAACGGTGATTTTATTAGGAAAGAACGCAAAAGCCTACCCGCCTATCAATCATGGCAAGTGGGCTTTTGATATAAAGAGAGCTATTAGTGTTTAATCTAGGGATGTCTTATTTTCTCCAAATGTTTGCTCTAAGAGCTTTTTTCCATTTCTGCATATACTGCTTCTGCCTCGGCTCTTTTCAGGTCGCTCGCTTTTCTGTCGGTGTGCGAAAGTTTATAGCTTTCGTCTAGTAGCTTGTTATATTTTTGTTGTAATTTTTCTTTTTTCGATTTCTTTTTAAATAATCCTAACATAGTGGTTCTTGTTTTTGTGAGACACTATACTAGTAAGTAAATGTTCATGAAATTTGTTCATAAAAAAGCCCCAACATTACATGAATGTTGGGGCTTTTTGAAATTGCCTTTTGGCTATTTAGTCTTCACAAGCTTCTAGCTCGTGGAGAATGGCTTTCGCTTCTAATGATTTCAAAACACTTGCGTTTTGATTAGTGGCGGCTAACTTCTCTGCTTCTTCAAGTAATTTTTGATACTTTTTTTGAAGCTTTTCTTTCCTCGATTGTTTTTTGAATAGAGCCAGCATATTTTCTTCGTTTAGGGTTAAAAGTTTTTAGTAGGATTGATTAACTGATGTTTTTATTAAGTAACACTTCAAATAATAATCCAAAAATGTTAATTAAATCATACACACAACACAAAACCCTGGTTTTTATTGCTGTTTTTTTAAAATATTTACCCCACATCCTTTTTCTTTAAAAAGAAGTATGAGGCGGAAATAAAGAACAAAAGGAAGGCCAAAACCACAAATACATCTATAAACGACACGTAATCTTGTATTTCCCTAAATATGTATCGTGGGAATGGGACTCGGATAAGGTTGTTGATAGCTCTGATAGGAAAAAACTCATAAAAGCTATAATCTGGAAATTTGAAGTTGAGGTAAATAGTGAGGAAAGGTTCTACAAAAAGGGAATAAATTCCTAACAATATAATAGCGAAGCCCGCTTTGCGCAATAATAAACCCACAAGCAGTGCAAAACTAAAAAAAGTGAGTAGGTCTAAAAAATAAGCTAGAAGGAATTCGGTATGTTCTAACATTAAATCTATACCTTGTACATGAGAATATATCAATCCGGTAGTAGATCCAATAACAAGTAACAAGATTGTGTTGAGAAAGGCAAATATTCCAATCAACAAAAGCTTTGACAAAATAAAGTCTTGTTTACTCATCCCGTCAATAATATTTTGCCTAAGAGTTTTGTAGCTGTACTCGTTGGTGATGGAAATTATAATAATAAAAGCAGGAATGATTTTGAGAAAGGTGGCAATGTAGGTAATGTTTTGCCAAACATCTGGAAAGTCGTAGAGTGGCAAAATAGTCGGGTCTATTCCTCTAATTTCAGCGCCTTGGTTGGCAAGGTATTGTAAAAATAGCATGCCGCCTGAGCAAACGGCGGTGAGTACCACTGCATAGAGGATGGTTAATATCCAAAATACTTTATAGTTCTTGAGCTTTAGCCATTCTATTTCAATCAGTCTCTTCATAAGTTGGGCTTTCTGTTTTTTTTGTTATTATTAAAAAATAAGGAAGTTGATTAATTGACAGAATCGGAATTTGCGCCTAGGATTTCCAAGAATTGCTTTTCTAAACTTTTGGTTTGTTGTGCCAAGTGCGTGAGTACAATGCCTTTTTCTATCAAATATTTGTGGAGACTTTCTATATCGCTTTCTTGCTCTAGAGTTACCAAAAGAGATTCTTCGTTTTCCTCAAGCTTATCGAACTTTTGCGAAGAGAGCAAGGTGCTTTTTAATAATGCTTGGTCAGCGGCTTTTACAGCAACCTTAGGGATGTCTTTCAGGGCTTCTGCTACGCTTCCGTTATACATTTTTTTGCCCGATTTGAGCACGGCAAAGTGAGTGCAGACCCGTTGGACTTCATCGAGTAAGTGACTAGCCAGTATGATGGTTTTTCCTTGTTTTCCAATATCCCGGATCAATGTCCGTATTTCGGCAATGCCTTGGGGATCAAGCCCGTTGGTGGGTTCGTCTAAAATTAAAACTTCGGGGTCGGAGAGGAGGGCAGAGCCAATGGACAAGCGCTGCTTCATTCCCAAAGAATAAGTTTTGAAAGGATCATTTTTCCTACTGGAAAGCCCAACTGTTTCCAAAACTTTATCTATGTTTTCCACCTTTGCCCCTTTAATCTTAGCAACCACTTTGAGATTGTCGTAAGCGGAGAGGTAATGGTAAAAAGAAGGGCTTTCTAATATCGCCCCAATCCGTTTTCGGGAATGCTTTGAAGGAGGTTGCCCAAACCAACGTACTTCGCCCTCTTTTTTTGCCACCACATCGAGCGCTATGCCTAAAGTGGTGCTTTTCCCACTTCCATTGGGACCTAAAATTCCAAAAATCTGTCCTTTTTCTATTTCTAGCGAGAGGTTATCTACGGCTCTTACCTTGCCGTAATGCTTGTGTAAACCTTTGATAGTTAGTATGTTTTCCAAATGATCAGTCGTTAGTTTGTGCTTGTTTCCTTTTTCTAGCCAGCCTAAAGTCCGTCCCTTCTATCAATCCCGTTATTTTATCTATTTCAAAGCCGCTGGTAGCTAGCTTGCGGATAGCGGTGAGGTTGATCTTGCCTATTACTTCCAATATACCAAGTTCTTGGTCTCGGGTAAAAAGGGCAATTGTGCTTATGTTCTTGCCATTGTTTTCCAGTACATAAACGAAATATCTCCCGTCTTTTTCTCGCATCTCCATAAGCTTCTCATACCCATTTTTCGCTATTTTTTGCTCCAATTTTATACAGGCAACCACAGGTTCTTTTACAATTGCCGTATCAAACAGCATCCACCGCGCTTTTTTCACATCTCTCACCATGTCATCGAAATTAGGGTCCCTGTCGAGGTTGAGCATGCGGAGTGTGCTAGGATAAAAAAAGAAGCTAGAGCTGGGCTCGTTGGCTTCTTTGAACTCAGTAATAACATGGCTCTGCCCCATCAAATAATGAGTAGTGCAAAGCAATAGAATAAGTATTTTGAAGGGTTTTGCCAGAGCCATGTTTCAGTAGAATCGAATTAGTTGTAATAGTAAGTTCCAGTGCACTGTGAACTTTTTGATTTTTGCAGATGGTTTCAGGTTACGAGTTTTACTTTTATACATGCAAAAACCAGTAACAAGAAACTGGCAACGAGTAACTTTCAGCTAGGTGAGTTAGCCGGTAAATGCTAAAGTTACTTCTCTATTTGCCCCAAAACAAGCTAGTTTTTATTCATATTCCCGAGCTTCTCCATGCCTTTTATCTTCATCACACGGGAAAGCTTAGAAATCTCTTTGAGGTCGATCTCACCGAACAGGCTCAAGATAAAGAAGTTTTTCTCTCCACCAACTAGCATCAAAAGCTCTGAAATTACCCCATCCTTTTCGTTGATCATAAAAAGCATATCTTCACCGCCATCCCTTACCGACATTAGTTCTTCAAAATTGCCTTTCTTTACTTTTGCAGAAGCTTCTTTGTAGAGAGCTTTGCCGTTGGGAATGCTATCGGCGGCAAGTACTTTCAAACCTTTTATTTTGCTAATGGCCTCTAAAAGAGCCTTATCGTCTTCGTCTTCAGGTTCAAGCTCAGTAAAGAGGCTGAACATTTTGCTGGTGACCGATACTTTGGTAAAGTTCTCGTCGTCCTCGTATTTGGAGAACATGGTTGAGATTGCATCACTTTGAGAGTATGCTTTTACTCCCCAAAAACATAACATTATAAGTAAAATAGCTGATTTTTTCATTGTTCTTTTATTTTAGATTGAGCGTCGTTTAATTTTTCGATTTTTGAAATTTGGCTACTGCCTTTTTCCAACCTTGCCGAAAGCATCAGCAAGGTTTTTTTTGTATGTTCAAATGCTTCTTGCGGATTGTCGAACGTATCTTCGGCATAGGCATTTGTCATACTCATTTTTGGTTGCCCTTCTAGGTCAAAACCTTGGTGTTGGAAATACAGGGCAGCGCCTATTGTAAAAAGAATGGCTACGGATGCCGCAACAGAGTATCTTTTCCACACTGGAATGACCTTGACCGTACTTTTATCCTCAGAAAGCTTGTTTATCAGCTTTTCATCAAAGCCCTTTCCCAGCGTGTTTCCCTTTTTTTCCGAATTGAAAAAGCGGAACATTTCTGCTGTTTCCTTGTATTTGGGCGGCAAATTTGGTTTGCTAAGCAAAGCTCGGAGCTTTTTTTCCTCCGCAGGGCTTGTTTCCGCATTCCAATATTTTTCGAGTAATTTATTGATTTCGTTGTAGTCCATAAGCGTTCAGGTTAAGCATTTTCTTTTTTAAAGATTGCCTCGCTCGAAACAGATTGACTTTGACATAATTTACCTCTACACCGAGCGCCTCGGCTATTTCTGGGTTGGTAAATCCTTCAATGTCTCTCAGTTGCAAAATTTGCCGCTGAGTGGCTGGTAACTCTTCCAAAAGTTCTTTAAATCGTGAATATTGGTCGTTTACCTCAGTTAGTGTTTCGGGAGAAGCCCCTGTGTATGATGACTCTGAAAGAGCATCTATTGTGGTTTTATATTTTGTGCTAGCAGCATTTAGCCTGTTGAGCGAGAAGTTCCGGGTAATGCGCATACACCAAGCCTCCACGCTGTTCAAGCCTGATAGTTCAGCTCGGTTGTCCCAAGCCTTGATCAAGACATCTTGCACCACATCCCTCGCATCGTCCTCGTTGCCAAGTAAGTAGAGGGAGAATCGGTAGAGTTTGTCTTTTACCGGTAAAACATTTTTTTTAAAATCTTCCAGTACCATATTCAAAAGGAAGACAAAGCTGGGGAAGAAAAGTTACAGGGGGTGGGAAATATTTTTACAAGTCTATTATGCGGCATATTAATGCCATTGCTTTGAAAGTTTAGTTGGATCTAAGAAGAGGACTCTTTAGAATACCATAAGGCTACGTTTTATGGGGCTGGGTAACGGTGTTAATCTTAAGGTACAATGATGCACCCAGTTTTTATTTATATCCACGATGTTTTGACGCTAAACAACACCAACTAGTACGTAAAAAAAACACCAAGAGCTTCCCAAAAGCTCCTGGTGGTAGTAGGTTAAGCTGAACCATGGCTTATGGCTCACATCCGTTCGATTATTTATTTTCAGTCAGCTGTTTTTTTATCAAATTGTTCCATTTTTCAATGGATTGTAATTCTCCGTTTAATTGGAAGCTTAAATCAATACTATAAAATTCCAAAACAATTACAGACATGTTTTTATCTTTTGGTATAAGCTCCAAGTCAAGTCGCTCTACTACTTTGCCGTTTGCTGTTTTTCTACTGATGTTGGAAATATTACAAGATTTAATTGTTGAAAGGTCAATGAATTGTTGTTTTACTTCCTTTTTTGTATTCAATTGAAAAAACAGGAAATTCTTGCTTACGTCAGTTCCGATAACATAATTACCACAAATTTCATGTTGGGTAATTTCGTGGTTATGCTGTTTTGCCAATTCTTTTATTGACTCAAGCAATTGTTTTTCTTTCTTTTTTATATTCCTACTAATTAAAGCAAAAGGCATTGCACATACGGCAATACATATCATCCCAACTATGGCTGTTCCTAAATCCATTTTATTATTTTTTTTTCAATTTTGACATAATAATGATGTTGCGATGTGATGATTCACAACGCATAAAACTAATTTTAGAGACTGCTTTTGCAGTTTCTCTTATCAAGATTGATTACCAAAAGTTATGGAAAGGAAAGATAAGGTCAGATTTTCTATGCCTGACCAATATGGTTTTAAGATAGGTTTTGTATTGTTTGAAAAATGCGTAAAAACGCAAGTTCGTTGAAGACATTATAGCCCAAAAGCCTTCAAGGTTTTGGTTGAAAGTAGGACTTGGATATTCCGTTATTCCCGAAACTGTAGTTTCGGTTGGAGGTGTATGAATGCAAAAAGTATTTGAAAGCGAAGAAAACTGCTTTTCGAGTTTGCTTCCCGTTTCAATCAGTTTATTGGGAAAGTCTGTTTTTTCTACAGAATACCCAATGCCAAAACAATAAATTGTGATGAGAAAGAAAGCGCCCAATATGTTGTTTTGCCTTTTCAATGCTACGTTTTTTACCTCCTGAAAGGATACAAATCCGTTTCCCTTCTCTTATTTTTACCAAAACAATGCTCAATAACAAAAGTAGCGAGCCAATCAAAAGATGCGATGGTAATGTTCATCAGTTTAAAGTGCTTGCATTACCAAATAGGCGGTACGAAATACCAATACTTTTTTTGAGTTGCAATTTTAATAAATTGATTGGATTTTAATTTAAAAATCGGATTGTATATTCGGGTAGTGAGTCTGCATTTTAGATAAACGTCGACTTATGCTCTGTCTTTTCTGGATTGTTTATCATTTTAACTGGATGTACTTTCTGTTTATCAAAAAGTCCATTAGTATATGAGATGGGGTCGCCAAGCTCGTACGCAGGATGGTGTGACCGAGCTTGCATTAACTGGTGGCCAGTCGTGTATTCGTTTTTATAACCAGCCCTTTTTTCAATAGCCACATTGCTAATATTATTTCTTGTACCACGAGCGGAATTGACATTATCCCATATTCTGTTGAAATTACTTCAATTAATTGAAATACGATTAAGAAGCTAGCCAGCATTATCACTATATTCCCTAACAAACCCCATAACGATAACCACCTAGGGACTAGATTCTCTCTGTACAGGACTAAGTATAACAAGAAGTTTCCTAATCCTGTCGGCAATATTACACCTAGATGGTTAATCAAATCACGGGATAATCTTAACAAGTTTCCTGCTGATTCATAAATAGCTATATACGAAGGGTTTGATTTTGAATACTCTTGGCTTAAGAGTACGAATACAGGTAGTAATATTATTCCGATTATTTGAAATGTAGCTGCCATAAACCGAAATCCTATAAACCCAATCGAAAGAGTGTTGCTATACTGCTTGAGTATTGGATGAAGTAAAAGCGAGAAGCCAACGTAAATAGGAACTAAAAGAAACTGAAATATTGCACCAGTTAAAACTTGATCTTTATTTGGGTAAATTTCGTCAAGAAATTTATTGCTTTCAACAGAAGGTACAATACTTAAGATGCCGATAATTATTCCCAGAATGATTAAAGCTCCTGCAATTCTTGATATATGTTTATTCCTATACTCCATGATTCCAAAAGTAGGAACCTGTATATTCAAATGCATTGACTTTGGTTAAGTAATCATTTTTTGCCCATTGTTCTTTTTCTAATACGACTTAATGATTCTGGCTTAATACCCAAATAACTGGCTATTTGATGTTGGTGAACTCGTTGTATCAAGTTAGGTCTTGTTTTTAATAAGTTTAAGTATCGTTCTTCAGGAGTCGATGTTTTAAATTGAGTAAATAATTCCTGTTGCTTAATTATTATTGTCTCAGCAATTATTCTTGATAAGGATTCTAGCTGAGGGTACTTTTGAAATGTTTCTTTTTCCAATATAGGATTCCCTACACTTGCAATTGTATCTTCTAAGCATTCTATATAGTAATCTGAGGGTATTGGTGTCCCATAACTTGCGGGTATAACAGATTGTTCTTCTGTATAAAATTCTATTGTTTTTTCTTCGCCATTTTTTAAAAAGTAGCTCCTAACGCATCCTTTTAAAAGGAAATAACAATTGTTAGAAATGCTTCCCTCCTTAAGCAGGGTACTCCCTTTTTTGAACGTTTTGATAGATATACTTTCAGAAATAGCGGTCTTTATTTCTTTGGTAATTACTGTGTATTTTGAAAGGTGTTTTAAAATTTTATTTTCCACAATTTGATTCTTTTATTCTAATTGTTTTTAGAGTAGTGTACAATTTTTATGTATTTTGTAGAATATGTTTTTTGTTGTTTTGGATGATGTTTTATTGATTGGTTAAATGAGTCTGTTTTATATAAATGGCTCAAAGCAATCATAATTCCTTTGTTTGAATATTTTTCCATCTTTAAACTCAAAAAATTGAGCAAAATAAGCTTTCATTTGATCACCAGCGTTCAGTTTCCCAATAGGTATTGCGAGTTTACCATACCATATACACTCTAAAACAACAGTGTTATTGACTGATAATAAGTTTTTAACTTCATAACTTTCACTAGTTAAGATTTTTGAGCCTTTTTCTGAAGCATCTTTTAAGTCATTGAGTCCACGTTTAGTTAGTGTTTTTGTTAAAGTATTCGGGTATTCTATTTGCTCTGTTTCTGGATGATAAAATTTATCTAATTCATTTGATGATTTTCTGGCTTCCAGCATTTTTAGGAACTCAATAACTGTTTTTTCATTTGTAGTGCCTTTTAAATAGTTAAAGAAACGTTTTTCGTCTTTCAACAAACAGTATTCTATTGTATGTTATATTCCTTGTTTTTGTGTTGGCTACTGCATTTAGTTTAGTGAGGTTCAATAAGAGGACAGACGCTCTGTGAGCGTTTGCAGCGAAACAGGTAAAATTTAAACATGCTCTTATGTCTAATAGTGAGTTCATAAGCTTATTCCACCTGCCCGTCACTTAACTTTGAACGAGTTTAAAAACTTTTCAAACAACCTCTATCAGTCATTATGTATGACACATTGTATTGCCTTGAATAGTGAATATAGTTCATGAAGTTGAGTGTTGCAAAAAGTGAGGACTGTTATACGAAGATCTTCAGTGGAGCAGTTGCAAGAGTGGCTCTACAACTAAAGAATATTAATTTCTTTGTTATTGCTCTGCGGAGTTTGTGATTCCGAAACTCTATCTGGCCAAGTGGAAAGAAGTCGGACTACAAGTCTGTGGTCAATAGCTCAAATTTGTCCAAGGTTTTATAGTTTAATTTTTTTATGCTGTACATTTCAAAGCGTGGTAAACTCTATAGAATCAGACCATTTTTTTTAGTGAAAAATATTGTCGTTTAAAAATTATTGATACATTTGCCCAAGTTTAACATATGCAATAATCCGCATATGTAATATAAGAGTTTGATTAATGTATCGTTTAATGATTGATTATATTAAAATTTTCAAAGCGCTATCAGATATAAAAAGGCTAAAAGTTATTTGGCTGCTTACAAATATTGATAAAAAGATTTGTGTTTCGGAAATTGTAGAAGTATTGGAAGAGCATCAATATAATGTATCTCGACATTTAAGGGTTTTGAAAGACGCTTTGTTAATTGAAGAAGCGAAGGAGGGTAAATGGGTATTCTATTATCTTTCTCCAGTTAGGAGCGAATTCCAACATTTAATTCAAAAAACAATCTCTTCTATCCCTGAAAAAGAAATGACTGTAGAAATAACTAAATGCAGGAAGCTACTAAGTATTCGTGAAAATCATAAAAGAGACACTATATAACACAGAATAATATAAGTATCACCAATAAATATTTTTTTATCATAACATATGCGTATTAACGCATATGTTAAATCAACATTTAATAAGTAAGTAACATGAATGAAAAATTTAATTTAGAGCATGTTTAAATTTTGAAAAGAGCCGGGCAGGCTAAAACTTTGTAGTGACGAAACAACAAAGTTTATGGAAACAGGATATACCCGCTTGACCTCCCGGCAATGGCAATATATAAAAGAATATCTTCCCGTGGAAAGGAAACGCAAATATGACCTCAGGGACGTGGTGGACTCGATCTTGTACTGCATGCGCAGCGGACAGCAGTGGCGCAGCCTCTCGGGCGAGGGACGCCCTCCTTGGAATGTGGTATACTATTATTTCCGCAAGTGGCAGGGGGACAACACGCTTTTTCGGCTGAACGCGGCACTCAACCAACTAGAGCGCAAGAGGAAGGGCAAGAAGGCGACCCCGAGCATGCTTTCCATTGATAGCCAGTCGGTAAAGTGCGCGCCTTTTATCGGGCAGGACACGGGGCTGGACGGCAACAAGAAGGTGAACGGGAGAAAAAGGCACGTCATCACCGATACGCTCGGGCTGGTATGGGGAGTGGTCGCCACTGGCGCCAACGAGCATGACGGCACGATAGGGCAACGGGTGGTGGAGCCCCTCTTGGGCTACCTGCACAGGATGGAAAAGATCCTGGCAGACCAGGCCTATAAAAAGAAGTTCACCGGATGGGTAGAGGACAACATAAGGGGCGTAGAGGTCGAGATATCCTCTTGTCCCCCAACCCCCAGGGGCTTTGTGCCCATCAAGTGGAGATGGGTCACCGAGAGGACATTCGGCACGTTCAATTTCTTCCGGAGGCTGTCCAAAGACTATGAAAAAACTACCAAAAGCCAAGAAGCTTGGGTTTTATGGCAAAACTGCCAAATAATACTTAATAGGATCAAAAAAATGCCTATTTAAAATTTTTAAACATGATCTTAGCATTAGATGAGTTTATACACGTTGGCGTAGCATTGGTACTCATTATTGCTGTTGTATCAATCCTTACTGGTTTAATACGGGCCTATATTCCACAGGAAAAGCTGCAGAAAAAATTATCGAAAACTGGTAAGTATGGTGGTTTGATGGGAACACTATTAGGAATACCAACTCCCTTTTGTAGTGCGTCAATGGTTCCGGTATCCATGGGGATGGTAGAGATGGGTGCTCCATTCTCCATGGTTTTCTCATTTTTACTTTCTGCTCCATTGGCCAACTTTGTTGTAGTGGGTTTTATTTTTGGTGTATTTGGGTGGAAAGTAGCTTTGGTGTACTTTCTTGTAGTTTTTATTGGCGCTATTTTGATGGGAACCATTGTAGGAAAAACCTCATTGAGAAACCATGTAAAAAGAATTAACCTCAACTCGGGACAGCCTACTCCAACATGTAGTTCTCAACAATCTACCAACTGTGGTACTGAAACTACTTTAAGTCAATTAGGTAGTGTTTCTACAGTGGAATCAGGATGTTCGGGGCTTTCTTCTCCTTCCTGTAGTCAAAGCAATGAATCGAACCCTAAGCTTAAAGAAGCATTTAAATTTGGATGGGCATTGTTCAAACGAATTTTCCCTTATGTTTTGGTCGGGGCTCTTATTAGTGCCGTTTCGGCAATTTTCGTTCCTGACACATGGGTTCAAGAACATTTGGGTAATGATAGTCCATTGGCTATACCTATCGCTGCAACCATTGGTATACCTTTATATTTGAGGATTGAGATGGCTATCCCTATTTTAAAAGCTCTTATTGTGAAAGGCATGAGCATGGGAGCAGCAATGGCATTAATTATAGGGGGAACGGGAGCAAGTTTACCAGAAATAGCTATCATTTCATCTATGTTAAAACCTAAAGCTATTGCGGCATTTATAATTTCTGTTTTGATAATAGCTGTGGCTGGAGGATTCATTTTTTACTTTTTCTTTTAACAGGTATGAGTAAGGTCATTAGATTTATACAATCAATAATTAACGCATGTCCATATTCAATTGCAGGAAAAAAATGCTTGCAAGCCATAAAAGGTAATAAGATTGATAAAAAAGGAAATAATCATAAAATACTTAGGTACAAAAAAGGCATCAAAACTGGGGCTAACATTTTATTAATTGGTGTATTTTGTCCTTTTCTGTGGTATTCTATTTTAGCAGGTCAGAGTAAGGATTTGATTTGCCTAAATGTTTTGCACTCAGGAATCATAGCAGGGATAGGTGTACTGATAGTTGTAATAAATTATTTATCAATGGTTTATTATAGGAAACAAAGTACTCATTAGGCTAAAGAATCAAGAGCGAGTAACTTTGGCTAATACCGAATAGTTGAGGTATTTCCAACAGGCTTTAGTCTTAGAATGATGGCGTTAACCAGGGGTTCTATTTTTTTTAAGGTCGAATAGTGGGGGGCTCTACGAGGGAGCCCCCACCTGTGTAGGGATGCAGGGTTGGGATAGAAAAAGAAAAACAAGAGCTATCAGAAATATTTATAAGTAACCTAGAATTAGCTATCTATTAAATATGGAAATCCAGAGAGTGCTTTTATAAGTTTAGAGTAGCTAAATTCACTATTTTCTTTGCTAAAACTAAAGTAGGGTCAATTAACTCAACTGATTTTTCAGTATCTGTAAACTCTTTAGTATCAGGAAACAAAAGTGGTAATTCAGTACAACCTAAGATGATTACCTGAGCTTTTTTTTCAATAAGGTGTTTAACGCCTTTCAGAATTTGTTCTTTACAAGGTCCATTTGTTTTTCCTGCTTTTACCCCAAATTCCCCATAAATACTTTCCATTACATAATCTTGATGTGTTTCATCGGGAACAACAACCTGAAGTCCATAATGGGTAAGTACATTATAGTAAATTTTGCTTTGAATAGTGCCAGTTGTTGCCAATATCCCTACTTTGGCTTCCTTCCCAAAATTTTCTAAAATATATTCTGCTGTAGTTGTTATCATATTCACAATAGGCACTTTGAGGTGTTTTTGTATTTCTTTTACAAAAGCATGTGCTGTATTACAAGGTATTGCTATTACATTAGAACCAGCTACTTCCAATTTTTTGCAAGTCGAATATAACGCAATGGTTGGATCTGTTTCATTTTTAATCAAATTGGCTGTTCTATCGGGAATTTGAGGATTTTGTTCAACTATCATTTTTATGTGATCCTGATCTTTTTTAGCTGGTGTGCTTTGAATGATTTTATTCATAAAATCGACTGTTGCAGAAGGACCAACCCCTCCAACAATTCCAAGTTTAAAAGGCTTGACCTGTGGACTATTTTCTTTTGCTAGTGCATAGTCTGCATAAACCTCATTAACGTCTATAATAGAAATCCCTCTTTTCCAAAGCTGACTTACCAATAGAGAAATTTCGGTTACACAAGGCAAGATCACTTCGCAACCTTTTGCTTTTAGTTCTATACATGCCTCATGTATATATTCTAATGGCAGACCGTCTAAGTATCCATTTTTTATGCCTGATTCACCATATATAGCGTTCATTAACTGGTTTTGATTTTCAGGATATACCAATTCATAGTCTTGAAAATATTTCTGCAATAAGAATGATTCTTTCACAAAGCTAGAGGTAAGCACTCCTATTTTTGTTCCCTTCTCAAATCTTAAGTTTAAATAATCGGTTGTAGCATCAAAAATATTTACAATAGTGATTGGTGTTTCTTGTTGCAGCTCACCTAAAAATGAATGACTTGCAAAGCATGGAAGTAAAATTTTAGACACGTTTTTTTGTTCAAAATTTTTGCATAAATTGAAAGCGTAAAACTTTCTTGATTTAATATCCTGCTCTTCAAATAAAGCAGATCCAATCTGACTATAGGGTTGCTGTTCAAAAATGAAATGATAATTATTTTGATTTTTTAAGGCTGATTTGTTTTTCAGAAGTTTAAAAAACAAGTCTGCACTAGATAAAGCCCCTAAGCCACCAATTACTGCAATTTTATTCATCCTTTTTAAATGATTTTCTAGTTACCTGTAACATCCATACAGATGCAATTGTAGCTGTGCTTATGCCACATATATATTTACATAACCCTAATATAGGATAGAAGAAGTTCTTTTGTGAGACTTTTACTTTAAAGCACAAGTTAAAATTAGCTTCTATAGAAAGCAGAGTGACTTTGTCTTTGTGTTAATCTTTAATTTCTTTAAAAGGAATAGGCTCCATAGCCAGACTTGGATATATAGGATTCCTAGGTGATAAGACCAATTCTATTATGTTCGTTTTTTTATTCATGCGATACTGTTTTTCAGTGCCTTCAAGGTAATCCGCTAATTTTCTTTCAATTAATTCGCTTGTAATAGTATCTTCTTTAGTAGGAAAATAAAATTGCTCGAGTTTTTGGGCTACCGTTTTCTCAACAAGATTGATCTTTAAATTGTAATCAAGGTTAGATATATTTTTGTGTCTGAATGGAATGAACTTTACCAATCTTGTCAATTTAACTTCCACTTCATTTTTTGTGTGTTCTTGAAATTTGTCATTGACTTTTGTATTAGGTGAATAAATTATTGAACAGCTAACTAACGTGTACCCATCAATTCGTTAGCCAAGTTCTGGTTTTTAGGCAAGCTTTCTAGAGGAGATATGTAAAATATACTCAATGTTATAGTCTGAGTAATGTTTTTAGGTTATCTCTCAAATTTGGGTATAAACCCGGCTATTTTTAAGCTATCTCTTGCATGGAGGAGGGTAGGGGCACAAGAAATAGGTATAAAGTCAAAAGGATATTTTGCAAAGCATCCTTTTAGATCTTGAGAGCAATAGAAAAAGAGGTAATGTATGCTATTAAATTGCCGACTAAAGCTCTAAAACAAGATCTTATAGGTCTTTCATTGCGTTCAGGTGTATTTTGATGCCTCCTTAGTGGCTTTCAGTACTTCTTGTAGCTCTTTCGGTTTCAACCAAAGCTATTTCAGCATCTCTCGACTATCTTGCAGGCTCGAATTCTACTATTTTGGGCCTGCTCATGGGGCTTTTATTACTGCTTTGTATTCTTTCGCTACCTATGATAGATCATTGGGTAAAGCCTAGTTAAAAAGACGGACTGCAAGTCCTACAATAAAGGTTCGAGGTTACAAACCTCGAACAGCAAGTGTTTGACGAGTTTGAGACCATAAACCTATCGTAAGTCTTTTTGGTTTTTTCTGATCTGCAATTTTCTATTCATTTATTGTACAAGTGATTTCTATTTCAACTTCATCACCAACCATAAATTTACTGGTGTCCTCTCCTATAAGGTAGTCTAATCGTTTTAAGGTTAAAGTCCCTGTAAAAACGTTATTTGTAAGTTTAAAAGGAATTTCCACTTCTTTGGTAATTCCGTGCATCGTCAATTTACCCTTTACAAGAAAGTGCCCATTACTAGACGAAGTACTACTGGATTTGAAACAGATTGTCGGGAATTTTTGAGTATTAAAAAAGTCTGGTGATCGCAAATGGTCATCGCGTTTAGTATTAGAGCATGTTTAAATTTTGAAAAGAGCCGGGCAGGCTAAAACTTTGTAGTGACGAAACAACAAAGTTTATGGAAACAGGATATACCCGCTTGACCTCCCGGCAATGGCAATATATAAAAGAATATCTTCCCGTGGAAAGGAAACGCAAATATGACCTCAGGGACGTGGTGGACTCGATCTTGTACTGCATGCGCAGCGGACAGCAGTGGCGCAGCCTCTCGGGCGAGGGACGCCCTCCTTGGAATGTGGTATACTATTATTTCCGCAAGTGGCAGGGGGACAACACGCTTTTTCGGCTGAACGCGGCACTCAACCAACTAGAGCGCAAGAGGAAGGGCAAGAAGGCGACCCCGAGCATGCTTTCCATTGATAGCCAGTCGGTAAAGTGCGCGCCTTTTATCGGGCAGGACACGGGGCTGGACGGCAACAAGAAGGTGAACGGGAGAAAAAGGCACGTCATCACCGATACGCTCGGGCTGGTATGGGGAGTGGTCGCCACTGGCGCCAACGAGCATGACGGCACGATAGGGCAACGGGTGGTGGAGCCCCTCTTGGGCTACCTGCACAGGATGGAAAAGATCCTGGCAGACCAGGCCTATAAAAAGAAGTTCACCGGATGGGTAGAGGACAACATAAGGGGCGTAGAGGTCGAGATATCCTCTTGTCCCCCAACCCCCAGGGGCTTTGTGCCCATCAAGTGGAGATGGGTCACCGAGAGGACATTCGGCACGTTCAATTTCTTCCGGAGGCTGTCCAAAGACTATGAAAAAACTACCAAAAGCCAAGAAGCTTGGGTTTTATGGCAAAACTGCCAAATAATACTTAATAGGATCAAAAAAATGCCTATTTAAAATTTTTAAACATGATCTTATCAGTATTTACCGTAGAAGCATCTATACGGACATCAAATGTGGAATTTGCAGGATTGTTTGTGTTGAAATTTACATTTCCGTTCATTCCTGAAAAAGTACCTTCCACGGTATTGATTTTCATATTGTCTATTTTGAAGTTAACAATAGACTTTTCGCTATCCACTGTTTGAGCAATACTTGCTGATACTACAAGAATGCTTAATAAAAGTGTTGTGATATTTTTTTTCATAGTGTTTATTTAATTACTGTGCAAGTTTACAGAAACTTGGTTACTTTATATAATCAGTTACCTTTAGGTAACCAGTTACCTTAAAGTAATCAAAGTCAAAAGATGAAAAAGAAAGAACATAAAGAATGCATGTCTGCACTGTTGCCTGTAAAGGATACATTGGAAGTGATAGGTGGCAAATGGAAAATTTTAATATTAATTTCCATTTGGGAAGGTAATAAGCACTTTAGAGAAATCGAACGAAGTATTCCGAAGTTGAGCACTAAGGTTTTGTCAAAAGAGTTGAAGGACTTGGAAGCCAGTCAGTTGATAGTTCGTAGCGTTATCAATGGTTTTCCTGTCCGAACTGAATACGCACCTACAGAATATTCTAAAACTTTGAAGAAAGTCATTTTAGAATTGCAAGATTGGGGTATCAAGCATAGAAAGAGAATTTTTGGTAAGGAGTAGCTTTGTCGTTTTCCTTTTGAACGGGACTTAATTAAGATTGATTTTTTAAGCGACATAATTATTATGTCTAATAGTAGCCTGTGGCTTATCTGCAACATTGCAATCTATACCTTTTGGGGATTTTATTAGATGTAAAAGAACCTCGTAGAGGTTCCAGTATTGTAGATTTGGCCAAGCAGATGAAAACAACGCCGTAGGTGTTGCAGAATTTGTGTGAAATGTAGGTTTCTGCAACCCCTCAAGGGGTTGATGGAATGTTTATGCTAATTACTACAATTATGAAACCCCTACAGGGTTTTTCTCTAAACATCTTTACAAAAATGACGGTTATTTAGTCAATCTTAATAAAGCCCTGCTTAGTAATTTGTTTCTTTTTTATAAATTAGGAGTGACCTTTAGGTCGTACATTTTCTATCTAATTAAAAGAGGCTTTAGCCAAAAGCCTAAATCAGTTCCATATCCCCTAACTGTAAACTGACTACTCGAAATCCTAAAAAAGTCACCTCACTTTCATGCCAGTTCTTATATTTGTGGCATTTCAAACAAAAGTATGAGCAATGGCAAATCTAGCGTGGAAAACGGAAAAGGAATACGAGGAAATCACTTTCAAGAGCTTGAATGGCGTAGCAAGAATTGCCATCAACAGGCCTGAGTGTAGAAATGCATTTACCCCCAAAACAGTAGATGAATTGTGGGAAGCGTTGATCATTTGCCACGAAAGCCAAGAAATAGGGGTGGTATTGCTTACAGGAGAAGGACCATCTCCCAAAGACGGTGGCTGGGCATTCTGCTCTGGAGGCGACCAGCGTGTCCGTTCCACTACGGGCTACAAAGGCGAGAATGGTATCAACCGATTCAATATATTAGATGTACAGCGCCAGATTCGCTTTATGAACAAAGTGGTGATTGCTGTAGTGCCAGGCTGGGCTGTTGGCGGTGGACATAGCTTGCATGTAGTCTGCGATCTTACGCTTGCAAGCAAGGAGCACGCAATTTTCAAACAAACGGATGCCGATGTGGCCAGCTTCGATGGTGGCTATGGCTCTGCTTATTTGGCACGCCAAGTTGGGCAAAAGCGGGCAAGGGAAATCTTCTTTTTAGGAGCGGACTATTCTGCGCAAGAAGCATATGAAATGGGGATGGTCAATAAAGTTGTTCCCCACGAGGAGTTGGAAGAAGTAGCCTATGACTGGGCGCAAGAAATAATGACCAAAAGCCCAACAGCCATAAAAATGTTGAAATTTAGCTTCAACATGATCGACGATGGATTGGTAGGCCAGCAAGTATTGATGGGAGAAACTACCCGATTGGCTTATGGAACCGATGAGGCGGTAGAAGGAAGAAATGCATTTTTGGAAAAAAGACCAAGAGACTTTTCTAAATTCCCTAAGTTTCCTTGATAGACTTGAATGCCTTCTGATGCTTCATCTCAAAACTTATAAGAATGAGGTATTGTATAGCGAACAGCAGCGGAAGGCATTTTCCTATTGACTTATTGAGTCCAAAGACAATTCTCCGTCATTTGGTATTGGATATTCTTCGCAAAATTCTCTTTGGTGAGGGTAGTTTTCTGGCATAATATCTACCCAATATTCGTCTCCAAAAAGCTTGAAGAAATAGCGGCCATCAATATGCTTTTGATACACTTCCCGAATTTCGTAATGGTAGTCGGCTTTAATGGTGTTGTCGACCGAATCTGTATATTCAACTTTTATGCTTTTCTCTTTGAGATAGCGGATATACATAGTGTCTTTACAAAATAGAATGTTTTTGGGTTCACCACTTCCTCCTTCCCAAATGATGTCCCCATGGTCGAAGGAGATATTATACCTAAAACTATGCGATGTGCCATAGTTGTGTTTAGTTATCATCCCAGTGGCAGTAGTTTCTTTGTTGGTTTTTTTAATCACCATGATCATACCATTGGGCAAAATCTTGCTGGTAATATCAATACTCTTCTCTGTTTCATAGTTGCAGTTTGTCAATATGAATAAAGCGAGTATATATAAAAGTGATTTGAGAATACTATTGATCATTTAGACAACTTCGTTTAAACTATTTTCAAATTCCTTTACCAATTCATCTATTTCTGCTTGGTTGTATTTTCTAGAAAAATGGATGGGAATTGCTTCTTTTACTAGTGTTTCCCGCATTATCTTTCCAGATTGGGTCGAGTAACTATGGTAATTGAGTGCGGCAAACTCTTGGTCTTCTTCTTTGTAGTAGCTTTCTATAAATACTTGCCTGCACTGCCAAAAATGATTCTTTATTTTCAGATGGTTTTCTTTATTGGCAGCGTGGTCCATAACTATACCTAAGGAATCCCCTTTTTGGATGTGGAGCAAATGAAAAAGGTCGGCCGTTTTATAATTCTTTCCCTCAATAACAATGGTAGCATCGGCCTGCTGTTTTTCAAAAGCATCTTTCAATTCCTTCACCCATTTCCCCCCTCTAAACCCGCTAGCTTGGATGTCCATTTTGAGAGAATCGTTTTCTTCAAATTTATAAGCCAATGTAGGCGTTTTATGGTCGAGTAGGGTAGCGGCAACAATAAATGACTTTTCCTTAAAAATAATAGTGTCGTTGATGCTGTCGGTTTGTTTTAGCTCCCAGAGCGGAGGCTCAATTTGATAAGTCATGATGTTGTTTTCAGAGACCATTTCTCTTATTTCATAAATGATCGCTCCTTTTTCTACCAAGTTCCATGTATAGCTTTTTAGCTTGGCCTGCACATGTTGGGCAATGTCTTTCGGTCCGCAAATAACCACCCTTCTTTGTGTCCCAACCTGATGCCTTATTACTGTATCAAAATTTATAAAATGATCGATATGGGTATGGCTAATAAAAATAGCATTACAGTTTTGGACTTCTTTTACTGTTAAGTTACTGGCTTCTCCACATTCGCAGAGGTAATTCCAAGGGTGGTTGTTTAGTTTTACAAGGATGGAAATATCTTCGTCTGGTTTACTTTTTATTTCTGCTGAAAACATGTTGCCCCAAAATTTGAGTTCTTTTATACGTCTACTTTTTAGAATGTAAAGATGTCTCTACAAGTTAAAAAACAAAAGCATCTCGGGCTTTCTTCTAAGAAAACCGAGATGCTTTTTATCTACATCTCTGTATTCTCTTTCACTGGCTCAAAAGGACCGTAAATAGCATTGCGAAAACCCTTATGCAAGCCGATCTGGTCGTACGGGAAAAGCTGAACGAACATGACAGCAGTTAGCTCGTTTACGGGGTCTACCCAAAAGAGGGTGCTTGCTGCGCCGTCCCAGAAGAACTCGCCAACTACTCCGTTGTTTTCCTCAGCATTTGCCGGTGGGGCTACCCTTACGGCAAAGTCTATCCCAAAACCTACTTGCCCTTTGCTAGGTAACCAAGAGCGTTCGGTGATGCTATCGGGCAGGTGGCTAGTTGACATAAGCGTAACCGTTTCTGGTTGGAGGATAGTTGCGCCATTCAACGTTCCTTTGTTGAGGTACATTTGGGCAAGCTTCGTATAATCGTCGAGCGTAGAAGTTAAGCCCCAGCCTCCCGGAGTGAGCGATGCATCACTAATGTGAAAGCCTCTTCCTTGTTCATCGGGCACTCTATTTAATACCCCGTCTTCTCCCAAATGATACAAAGCTGTAAGCCTTTCAATATCAGTTTCGGGGACATAATACCTAGTTTCGTCCATTCCTAGTGGGGCTAGCACATTTTCCCTCAAATATTCCTTGTAAGGTTTTCCAGCAATAGTCTCGACCAGCAATGCTTGAATATCTACACTGATGCCGTATTCCCATTGTGTGCCGGGCTGGTACCACAGCGGAATGCTCGAAAGCTTTTTGCCCATCTCGGCAAGTGAACCTTCTGGGTTATAAATATCCAGCTCATTCCACATTTTGCCCAAGCCGGGGATATCTCCTCGGTTTACGAAGCCTGCCGTATGGCGGGTAATGTCTCGAATGGTGATTGGTCGGTTGGCGGGTTCGGTAAGCACATTCCCTTCGGCATCAACTCCGGTGTACACTTGCGGGTTGGCAAATGCGGGTAAGTACTTTGAAAGAGGATCGTCTAGTTGGAACTTGCCTTCGTCGTAAAGCGTCATCAATGCAGCACCTGTAACCGGCTTGGTCATAGAATAGATAATGGCGAGGGTGTTGCGAGCCATGGGAATGCTGTCTTCCCTGTCAGAATAGCCAAGGGCTTTGAAGTATTTTTCCTCTCCTTTTTCATAGATCAGAGCAGATATTCCAGCAATTTTTCCAGCTTCCACAAAGCTTTGGAGGGTAGAGTCAAGTCTGGCTATAGCCACTTGGTCGATAATTTCTTTAGGAGTTTCTTCTTCGGAAACTTCAGTAGCCTTTGGACTGGTGCAAGCATACAGAATACAACCTAAGCTTGTGAAGATAAGGAGTCTTTTGAACATGAGATAATTGTTTTGGTGAATAACTATGAAAATTATATTAGGTAAGTGTAAATTAGTGTAGGAAGGTTAGGATTCAAAATAGGGGGTGGGGGATATTCGGTGATAAATCATCTGCTTATTTTTTTAATGACTGAATCATACCTCTAGTTTATAGAGCAATCATACTAGAGGTTATATTTGTTGAAATATTCCAAAAGGAAATTCTTCTAGACTAAATTTAAAGGGGTATTTAGACTACAAATGCTGCATTGAATTTGAAACCATGAAAACCAAAAACTCAATAGTAATCGTATTCAGTCTTTTGACTTTGCTATCATGTAGAAAAGATGTGGAACAAGAAATGACAGGTTTTCAATATTTTGATATTCAGGAGGTTGGGGCAAGTTCTGAACCTCCTCTGGTTGCTGTTTCTGACGAAGGATATTTGGAGTATGGTTCGAGCGTTGCCTATGTGGATATGCAGGGAGATACGGTTATTCCCTTTGGGAAATACGCCTATTTTGGAGCGGACTCATTGATCTACTATGCAACTGTTTTGGAACATCCAAACGATAGTACTTGGGGCAGAAAGCTGGCAATCGACAAACATCAGAACATATTATTCGACTTGATGATGTTTGACAACGGACCAGATTACTTCAGTGAAGGATTTACCAGAGTCTTGCGGAATGGGAAAATGGGATTTGCCAATAAATATGGGAAAGTCGTAATCCCTTGCATCTACGATTTTGCCAAGCCGTTTGAAAATGGAAAGGCTGAAGTAACATTTGATGCGAAGGAAGTTGTAGACCTGGAGGAACACAGGAGAGTTGAAAGTGATGAATGGTTTGTGATTGACAAAAAAGGGGAGAGGATAGAATAGAATGATTTTACTTCCCAAGCTCCACTATAAAAGAAGCTCCTTTCCCTTCTTCGCTTTCAAGAAATAGTTTCCCTTCCAAATCGGTTACGTACTGTTTCACAATGGAAAGCCCCAGTCCAGTAGAAGGTTCTCCACCCGTGGGTTGGGCGCTGAGCCGTTGGAATTTGCCAAACATTTTCTGCTTGTCTTCCTCGCTAAAGCCAGGACCTTGGTCGCTTACTATGAGTTTAATGCAATCAACACAGTCTTGCAGTCGGATACGTACTTGGGTATTGATAGGAGAAAACTTGATGCTGTTGGAAATAAGGTTTTCGCAAATTTGCCTAAACCGCTCATGGTCTACTTTTCCTTTGCAATCGTCTATTTCCTCAAGGATAGAAATCCCCTTTTGCGTAGCCTGTTCTTTTAAAGAACTAATGGCTTCGCCTAATAGATTCGGGAGGGAGTGTAACATTATCTCGGGCTGGTGGGCTGGTGCTTCTAGGTTTTTCAAATCCAAAATCCTATCTACCATTGTGCCTATCCTGCTCAGCGATTTATTGATGAGGGAGATGCATTTTTCAAAGTCTTCCTTAGTCCCGGGCGTACCTTCCTTGAGCATTTCCGAAACTACCATGGCCGCAGTAAGCGGGTTGCGAAGGTCATGTGCGATGATGCCCAGAAGTTGGTTTTTCTCCTCGTTAATTTGAAGCAATTCTTGGTTTTTGGCTTCTATAGCTGTGTGGCTTTGGCGTAGCTTTTTCTCTAGTTTGTTTTTGTCAATAATGTATTTGGTAAGCTGGCGGGTCATGGCCATAACCAAGGTTTTGTTTTGGCTAGCAAGTTCAAAAAAAGTATCCCTTTCCAAGGACAGGAGGGAGCTATCTGCAAGGGTGACAACATTTGCGGTGCGGATGGCATTATCGAATAAGGAGAATTCTCCAAATATTTTACCCTTTCCTAACTTGGCAAATATTTGCTCTCCATCAAATATTTTCACCTCTCCCTCGGCAATTATGTAGAATGTATTACCAGGGTCACCTTTCCTAAAAAGGGTTGTTCCTTGGGGTACGTCAGTTTCTTCTAATAATTGGGCTATCTGCTCCAACAAATAGGTCTCTAAGGAAGAAAATGGTTCAGCATTCTGGAGAAGCTCTAGTCGTTCGTTTACGTTGTATTTCATCAATTAGAATAACGTGGTAAGTATTGTGGTGCTGTAGATATCATAAATATAAGCTTTTTGGGCATATATACGAATGTTGCAGAATCAGACTGACAGAATATTACTAATTTGCAGCGGTGAAATCACTTACTTTGTAACATAGAAGAAATTATTTAACATGAGATTAAAATTGACAATTGGACTGTTTTTTATAATGGGGGTTTTGGGCTGTTCTGAGGATAAAGGAGAGCTTCTATACGAAAGCGAAACCTTGAAAATAGAGCAGGTTTCTAAAAATGCATTTGTACATGTTTCTTATTTCAATTCGCAAGACTTTGGAAAAGTGCCGTGCAATGGAATGGTAGTAATAGACAATGGTGAAGCGTTGGTTTTCGATACGCCCGTAAGTGATTCAGAATCAAAAGAGTTGATAGATTGGGTTGAAGGGACTTTGGGTGCAAAAGTAAAGGGAGTAGTGGTAACCCATTTTCATGTGGACTGCCTAGGTGGCTTGGAAGAGTTTCATGCTCGGGAAATTGAATCTTATGCTTCTGACCAAACTATTTTCTTGGCAAAAACGCTGACCGAAGTATTGCCCAAAAACGGGTTTGAAGATTTACTTGAGCTAGAAGTAGGCGATAAAAAAGTAGTCAGCCAGTTTGCAGGCGCAGGTCATACGAAGGACAATATAGTGAGCTATTTCCCTAGCGAGAAAGTACTATTTGGCGGATGCTTGATAAAAGAAACTGGGGCTGGAAAAGGCAATTTGGAAGATGCCGATGTAGCTGCTTGGCCAGCAACAGTGCGGGAGGTTAAAGCTGTTTTTGGGGATGCAAACATCATCATCCCCGGTCATGGAAAGCATGGAGGGCAAGATTTGTTGGACTATACTATTGACTTATTCGAATAGATAAGGTTTATAGAGTTATCGAAACAGTTGATAGGTTAGGTAGTTTTTAAATAAAAATGTTTAGATATATGAAATTGAAACTATCGATTACCCAAAAGGTAAAAGCCGTAATGGCATTATTAGTTGTGTTCATATTAGTTTTTGCAACTAATATGATGGATAAAAACCACTTTAGTATTGTACAAGACGCCTATACCTCGGTTTATGAGGATAGATTAGTAGTAAAAGGATACCTGTATAACCTTTCAAGGCAAGTAACAAAGAAGAAAGAGAATTTGTATTTTGATAGAGCCAAGAGCTTAGGAGAACAAAACGATAGGATAAATGACTCTATTCGGACTTTGATAGAAAAATATGCCACGACAAAGCTAACTTCGCGGGAGGATTATCATTTTGAGTCCTTGCAACAGCAGTTTGATAAACTATGGGAAATGGAAAATACTATTAAAAGCCAATTGGCTTCTAGTACGGACAATTTAGCTTTGGACGAACTCATGGTACAATATAATTTGATTTTTGATGATCTGGATGCTTTATCTTCCATCCAAATAAAAGAAGGTGAGAGGTTGATCAATAACTCAAACCGAATAATAAATAGCAATGATATATTGTCGCGGCTTGAAATGGGATTTCTTATTGCCATTGGGCTCGTGATGCAGTTTCTGATTATTTATAAGCCACCAAGATATCGTAGCTGAATCATCTTTTAAACGAAGGGTAAATGAAAAATTTATGGGTCTTTTTTCTAGTATTTTTAGTACTGTCTTGTAAAAGTGATGAGTCATCTACTCAGTCAGCTCCTGAACAAAAAGCTCAGGAGTTGTCGTTCGATTGGCTAGTGGGAGATTGGCAGAGGAGCAATGAAAAAGCAGGCAAGAAAACGTTTGAAACCTGGCGCAAAAAAAATATTGAAACATACCAAGGAACAGGGTTCACTATTCAGAATAATGATACCATTTGGCAAGAACAAATCATGCTAGTTGGCGCTGATGATGCGTGGAATTTTGAAGTTTTGGGCAAAGGCGATACTGAGCCGACTGTATTCAAGCTTACGCAAATAGAAAAAGAGTTGTTTGTATGCGAGAACCCTGAAAATGAGTTTCCTAAAGTGATTAAATATGCTAAAAGTGGAGACGGGATCAAAGCCGTAATTTCGGGAGGAGGAGAGGAAGTGCTTTTTTTGTTCGAGAAAAGAAGTTTTAAGTAGAAGAAGCTTTTTCCCTTTTCCTACAAATTTTCAATTTTGTTTTTTACTTCTTCAATCTCCTTTTCTACATTCACTTCGGTAATCGTATTTAATTTTTCCAACGTTTTCTCCAAAAAATCGGCATAGGCATTTGTGTCTGTATGGAAAGGTCGGTGGTGAAGGGCTTTGTTTAACTTTCCCCATTTCTTTATAAAAGCAGTTGCGCTATCGCTCAAATAAGTTTCATGAAATTTCTGTGAGATATATTCAATAGCCTCTTCAGATGGGTGCACCATATCGCTGGCGTAGAAGCGGTAATCTCTCAAATCGTCGAGTAAGAGTTCGTAAGCTGGAAAATAGTCCACTTGCTCATTTCTAGTTTGGAGTTGGTGAGCAGTTAGTCTTAGTATCGACTTGGAAATGGCATTTGTTTGTAGCGAATCTCGAACATGGCGAACGGGGCTTACCGTTAATATCACCTTAGTGTTTGGAGAAAGTAATGCAAGCATTTCTTCAAATCCATTTACAATTTCCTCTATGTCTAGCATCCTTCTTTCAAAAGTATAGCGGGGTATTTTATGGCAATTTGCCACGGTTTCTCCGCTTTTTGCAAGTTGGAACACATTAGCAGTGCCCAATGTGACAATTAGAAAGTCAATGTTATTTAATTGTTCTTTTGTTTCCGTGAGCTTTTTATCAATATCAGCTTCAAGGCGTGCTTTTTTCGTATTGGAAAGGTCTGAATGGAGGAGGTAATGGTACCAGATTTCCTGGTTTTGCACAAAAAGATGTTGGGGAAGGGCTTTACCTTTTTGTGCAATATCAATCAGCTCTAGTACTGAAAGTGGGTTGTATATTACTCCGAAAGGGTTGCTCAACACATCGAACTTGTTTTCCACAAATTTCTTCCCAATGTTATCTGAAAAGCATGAACCCATAAAAAGGAGCTTGCTTTTTAGGTCGATTTTGTTTTGAGAAGGCGTGATATTAAGCTCTGTTCGGAACATGCTTTTGCTGTGTTTGAATTTAGTAGACAAATTAATTGTTTATGTTTTTAAACACAATATAAAATGACCATCAAAAATCATCGTTTCATAGTAGAAAATACTTATATTACAGGGAATGGTCCATCTCCTGATATGTTTCAAAAACACGATTTATTATTCTTTAAATTTAACTATTTCTCTCGTTATGGAATCTGTAGTTTTATTAATCAACAAAAAAAATGTTAAGGTAGAGTATTTTGAAGACAAAGGATACATTTATGTAAAATGGATCGGTTTTCAAAGCACCGAAAAGGTAATTGAATCTGGCAAAGAGATTTTAGCCGTTTTTAGGACAACAAAATGTTCTAAAGTTATTAATGATAACCGTTTGGTTACTGGTCCATGGAGCAAAGCTTCCGATTGGGTAGAAAAAGAATGGTTTCCCCAAATGATTTCTGCTGGAATGAAGAAGTTTGCATGGATATTCCCCGATAATGTTTTTGCAGAACTCTCTGCTTCCAAGGCGATGCCTGATACTGGTATGGTCAAAAAATTTGACGAATATAAATCAGCAGAAAACTGGTTAACTAATTAGTTATCAAGTTGTTTTTGTTGTTGAAATGCCTCTTTGTAAATAAACGAAGGGGCATTTTTATTTTTTACAAAACTTAACCTGGGCTGTTAGATTCTGTTAAAAATTTGAGCGTAAGCTTTTGAACTTCTAATTTGATGACTGAACAAAAGCACTACCGCATGAACACGCATCTCTACACTAGCCATTTGAAGATTATTTTTAGGCATTTGTACCGAAATAAACCCTTTACTTTTATCAACCTTTTTGGGCTAGCCATTGGCTTGTCGGTTACTTTATTTGTAGCACTTTTTATATACAATGAAATGAACTACGAGCAAATGCACAGCAAAGCTGATCGGATTTTTAGGTTAAGCATGCATTTGCACAGCGGAAATTATGATACTCAATGGGCAAGGGTGAATGCAGATTGGGTCAACAATCTTCAAGCGGAAATACCTGAAGTGGAGAGGTTGGTTCGCTTTCAGGACTACCAGCCACGGAATGTAAAAGTTGGGGAGCATACTTTTAAGGTTGAAAATGCTTACACTACAGATGCAGATGTGTTTGAGGTGTTTGATTTCAACCTGTTCGAAGGAGACACTTCATCAGCCCTTTCTAATCCATATTCGGTGGTGCTTACCGCTTCTATGGCTCAGAAGTTTTTTGGGAAAACCGATGTTGTTGGGCAAGAAATAGAGATTTTAGACGATACAAAGTTGGAAAATACCGTGTATTTGGTGACGGGGGTAATGGATGATTTACCTTCCAATACGCATTTACCAGTAAACATGCTTGCTTCGTTTGCCTCGGGCGAAGAAAGAAAAGGTTGGGCGTACACTTACCTCTTGCTTCATGACCAAAATCCTTCAAGTGTGGAAGGTAAAATGCCAAGTTTTATCTTAAAACATGCGGGTGAAGAAGACGCCCAAACCATAGATTTATTTCTTCAGAATATTAAAACCATTCATTTGCATTCAGATTTGGCAAGGGAAATTATGCCAAATGGGAAAATGTCGTACCTGTATTTGTTTGGCTCGGTGGGCTTGTTCGTTTTATTGATGTCTTGTATCAATTTTATTAATTTGAATACTGCCCAATCGCTCAAAAGAATGCGGGAAATTGGGGTGCGTAAGGTGCTTGGTTCTAGCAAATTCGACTTAGTAGCTTACTTCTTTTTCGAGTCTTTTATCATTGCAAGTGTGGCTACGGTTCTTGGTTTGCTGCTTGTCACCGAAACGCTGCCTTTTTTTCGGGATTTTTCTCCTATCGCCATTCCAATTACCACACTTCTTCCTTTCGCCCTAACCGTCATCTTGTTTATCGCATTTGTGGCGAGCTATTACCCAGCATTTATACTTACTCGCCAAAGAGCGGTGAGTGCGATGAAATCAAAAAATGGTTTTACGCCCTATACAGGGAAATTTAATACAAAAAATATTTTGGTTTCGGCGCAGCTGGTGCTCTGCATCACGCTGATTAGCGGTGCGCTAATTACACGTTCCCAGTTTCATTATTTGATGGATAAAAACTTAGGATTGGAAAAGGAACAAGTGCTTGCTCTTACCGATATTCCCGATCCGGTGAAGTACAAATTCGACTTGCTGAAGCAGCAACTCAACCAATTGCCCGAGGTGAAAGCAGTGGCTGGAGCTATGCAAGTACCTTCCTCGGAAATCCGTGATGTCGGTTCTGTTTATGCAGAGGGGATGACGGCGGATCTTGAAAATCCTCCTGTGATGGATATTCAAGTGATAGATAAAGAATTCATCGACCTGATGGGTGTCGAACTAGTAGCAGGCAGGGCTTTTTTGGAGAATAAAACCGCAGATGTGAGTCAAGCGGACAGGGATAACTTGTTGGACTATCTTCAAGCTCAGCCGAGGGAGTACCTGATCAATGAAACTGCTGCACGGCTAGTTGGGTGGAATTCTCCCGAAGAAGCATTGGGAAAAGAGTTTTCTTGGAGCATAGGAGGCGTTAACTTACAGCGAGGACAGATCATAGGAGTGGTGAAAGATTTTCATCAGGAAAGCTTGCGCAACGGTATTGAACCCTTGGTTATGGTTCATGAGCCTGTTTGGGTCAGGAACGTTTTGGTGAAAATAGACGGAGGGCATGTGCAGGAAGCAATGGGAAAAATAGCAACTCTTTGGAAGGCGAATTTCCCCAATTACCCTCTCAAATACTCTTTTTTAGATGAACTATATGACCGTTTGTATGAAAATGAGAAAAAACAATTGCAGCTGATGTACCTATTCACTGGATTAGCGATTTTCATTTCTTTCATCGGAATTTTTGGGTTGATTTCTTATATGCTAAAAACAAGGGAAAAAGAGATAGCGGTCAGGAAAGTACTGGGCGCTAATCTGTCTTCCATCACGGTTTTGCTTACCAAAAACTTCCTATTTCCAGCAGTGGTAGGGGTGTTTTTTGCAGTGCCACTTACTTGGTCTGTGATGGAGAAATGGCTGCAAGGTTTTGCCTACAGAATAGAAATTAGTGGGTTGAGCTTTATGATTGCCATTGCATTTATCTTTTCCATTTTGATGGTGGCGGTGCTTGGGCAGCTCAGCAAATTAGCGAAGACCAATATTGCAAAAACGCTGAGATCAGAGTAGCTTTGGTGGGAAAAACAAACTTTTTTACCGATCCCACCAAAGCTTTCATTAACTTTGTTCCCTTATTATTTTTTAATGGATCTAAATTATGGAAGAAACCAAAAAAGCTTCATTTTTATACAAACTAATGAATAAATGGCAGGTGCAGAGCATCGGTCAAGTGTTACTTATTTTACTGACATTTAGCCTTACAGGATCAACGGTGGTGTTTATTCGTAAAATCTTGTACAATTTTCTAGGATTTACGGAAGCAACTCCTTTTTGGATTAAAACTGTTACCTATATCCTGTTTGTATTTCCAGCTTACCAGATTTTGATCTTGGTATATGGCACTTTGCTAGGGCAGTTTAAGTTCTTTTGGGAAAAAGAAAAAAAGCTTCTGATCAGGATGAAAATCCTTAAAAAAGAAGAAGGGAAATAAAGAGTAGAAATAGTTGGAAAGGGCTTCATCTTATGTAGGATGAAGCCCTCTTAGTTTGTCATCTTCTCCCAAAAGGATTGATTTTATGAAGCTACATACTCTTCTACAGCTTCTTTTATGTCCGTAAAAGTTTTGATGAGTATTTCTTCATCTTCCTCTAAAAGCGTAACCCTAAACCCTTGAAGGTTGGAACAAAAAGAAGAGATAGGGACAACGCAAATGCCTTTTGAAGCCAATAAGTAATACACGAAACGCTGGTCGAGTGGGATAGAGTCATTCAACCAATCTTCCTCGAGTAATCGCTTTGCCTCTGGGTTTACTACTTCTATTTTCTGATGAGGTTTCAATACGCCATCATTAAAAATGATGGTATTATAAAATGCCCCATAGGTTTCGTTGAACGTGAGTGCAGGTACGCTGCCGAGTATTTCCGAAATTATCTTACTTCTCCGCCCAATGGACTTGTTAAGGTTTTCTCTGTAAGGAGCAAACTCAG
Organism: Flammeovirgaceae bacterium SG7u.111; assembly: GCA_034044135.1. Lineage (NCBI taxonomy): Bacteria > Pseudomonadati > Bacteroidota > Cytophagia > Cytophagales > Flammeovirgaceae > Flammeovirgaceae bacterium SG7u.111. The sequence continues at coordinate 3,114,025 of CP139021.1, forward strand.
GGTGAGTAAAGACTAAAGGTATAGCTAGCTGGGGCAGTTTGGTAGAACAAACCTCAATCATTTTGGCATTGTCTAGCGTAACGCATAGCCTATCGAATTCTGGATCGTTTTTCCTGTTGTAATATTCCATCCAGCCGCATCGGGACCCTGGCCAAGGCAACTCCTTTGAAATACCTTTGAGGGAAATTCCTGGAACTTCTTCGCCAATGAGCGTAGCCAATGGATGAGCTACTGCGCCATTATAGGTAACGTTCATGTAGATTTCATCAAATACTAAAAACAGGTCGAACTCCTTCGCTATCTCTACTATTTTTTTGAGGATTTCTATAGGGTAAACCATGCCTGTCGGGTTGTCGGGGTTGATAACCAAAATGGCAACCACATTGGGGTTGTACTTTACTTTTAAGTAGAGATCGTCAAGGTCGGGATACCAATTGTTTTTTGGGTCCAGCTCGTAAGTGAGAGGGTGGTTGTTGGCATGGGCACCTTCGGCCGAAGAGTGGGTAGAGTAGGCGGGAGAAGGGCCAATTACCCTAGAAGTGGGAAGGATGAATTGGTAGAGTTTGGAAATAGCATCGCCCAGTCCATTAAAAAAAAGGATGTCATCGGAAGTAATTTGTGCACCTCCTAAAACATTGTTTTTCTCGGCCAAAAACTCACGAGTAGCGAGCACGCCCTTCGAATGGCAGTAACTATACGTGTCATTTTCTTGCATCAAATCTCCCACTATTTGCTTCATCCACTCAGGGATTTCACAATGTTTCTTCACAGGGTCGCCAATGTTTTCCCAGATAATCTCAATCCCTAGCTTCTGGAGCTGCTCTGCTTTCTTCACTATTCCTCGAATCTCGTAGCTCAATTCGTCAGCCCCAGCTCTTAATAACCTTTGCCTCATGTCTCTTCAGTTTAGAAGTGTCTGTTTTTATTTGTAAAATATAAAAAAAGCTAGTCGGTTGGTTGTTTTTGGTTGCTATTCAATTTTTTCATTTCTTTAAAAAAATAAGGCGCTAAACCGGCATGACCGATTGAGCGCCTTAGCTTTCTCGGCTATGCATACGCTATTCCAACAAGGCTATTTGCTCATCGCTGATGTCCATGTTGTGGAAAACCTTTTGTATATCGTCATCGTCTTCCAGCCTGTCTATGAGCTTCATTATTTTTACCAAGGAGTCATCGTCTACAGACACTGTAGTAGCTGGGATACGGTCAAGTTCGGCATTTTCCGCCTCTATGTTCAATTCTTCTAGTTTGCTTTGGAACGTGCCAAAATCTTCAAGAGCGGTAGTAACGTTTACCCTGCCGTCTTCAATTTCTACATCTTCCGCACCGCCGTCTATCAATTCCAACATAAACTCGTCTTCATCTGAGCCTTCTGGGAAGGGAAAACTAAAAGAACCTTTTCTTTCAAACATAAAGTCAACCGAACCATTTTTACCCAAGCTACCGTTGTTTTTGGCAAAAGCAGCACGGACATTCGATACCGTTCTGTTCAGGTTATCTGTTTGGCATTCTACTATGACCGCTACGCCATTTGGGGCATAACCTTCATAAGTAACCTCCACATAATCAGTTGCATCACTGCCCTGTCCTTTTTTGATGGCACGCTCAATCGTATCTTTGGGCATGTTCTTGCCCTTGGCATTTTGGACGGCCAGTCTAAGCCTAGCATTGTTTTCCAACTCAGGCCCGCCCTCTTTCGAAGCGACCGTAATCTCTTTGATCAGCTTTGTGAAAATCTTTCCTCTCTTTGCGTCTTGAGCTCCTTTTCTATGCTTGATATTGGCCCATTTACTATGTCCTGCCATATTATCTTGTTCTATTTATTGGTGTTATTAGCTGTTTTCCTTTCCAAATTACGGATGAATTTATCGTTAACGCAAAAGTATAAAAAATAAAAAAACTAAGTCTATCTCATTCCAAATAGACTTAGTTTGTTCATGAAGTATCTTACAGAATTGTGAAATTAGGATTTAATTTTGAATAAATTCATATTATTTAACCACCTCAAGAAATGTCAAAAAGAAGAGACTTTATAAAAAAATCAATTGCGATGGGAGCAGGTGCTGCCATTGGAGTGGGTTCTGCGCAAGCATCTCCATCCGAAAGCAATCACAAGCTGCGTTTTGCCATCGCTTCCGATGGACATTATGGTCAGCCTGATACTCCTTATGAAATGTACCACAATGAAATGATGGCCTGGCTAAATGAGGAAGCAGGTGCCAAAGGATTGGATTTTGTGGTGTTCAATGGAGACCTCATCCACGATGAACCCAAGTTTTTGCCAGAAGTGAAGGCTGTGTACGAAAAGCTGGAAGTGCCTTTTTATGTAACGAAAGGAAATCATGACAGGGTAAGCCCAGAAGTGTGGAAAACGACTTGGGGATACGCCCAAAACCATAGTTTCAAAATAGAAGAATATGCTTTCATATTAGGCACTACGTCAAACATAAAAGGGGAGTATTTGTGTGGAGATGTGACTTGGATAAAAGGCGAGCTAGAAAAACACAAAGATGCATCGGCTGTTTTTGTGTTTTTGCACATCCCTCAGAGCAAGTGGGCGAATTATGGAGTAGAATGTCCTGAATTAAACGAGCTTCTTCAAAAGGCAGAAAATGTGAAGGCTGTTTTCCATGGCCATAACCACGAGCTTGACAACGTGTTTGTTGGGAATGAGCTGAGCTACTTTTTTGATGGGCATATCGGTGGAAGCTGGGGCACAAACTACCGTGGTTACCGCATAGTGGAAATTAACGAAGAAGGGAATATCCAAACCTACCAGTGCAACCCGCAGGCTTTTAAAGTGAATAAGGCAAAGTTGTAACTGTTGACGGCTTTTATCAAAAAATACAAGTGAAGTATAAAAAGAAAGTGAGGTTCTTAAGGAACCTCACTTCTTGCTTATCTGCTGCTCATCCCAAGCTGGGTATGTGGTATAATAGGTTAGTTTCCGTAACCACTATTTTGCTCTAGGTTACCATTTACGTTACGCTCCCTGTCAGGAATTGGGAATACCAACTCGTTTGCATTGTAGGCAAAGCCGTCTACAGTTAGCTTAAGTCGCTTTGCATCATGGATTTTTTGCCCTTCCAACGCCAATTCTATGCTTCTCTCTTTAAGGATATCGTCGAGAGTGGGATTGTCTATATTTGTTAAACCTGCTCTGCCACGAATTAGGTTAAGGTCATTTGCCGGAGAGTCACCTATAGTAGTACCCTCTCTGAAGTTTGCTTCGGCACGTGTAAGGTAGAGCTCGGCTAGCCTAATTACCCCAACATTACCAAACTGATTTACCCATTTTCCACTACGGATATCACCAGTTGCTTCATCAAAATAAAACAGGTTCAATCGGTCATCGCCAGTTTCAAAGCGGTCAATAAGCGTTTGCTGAACTTCGATATCGCCACGGCCACCGTTAGTAGTTGAGGCGAAAAATAACTGCATATTGTTTGCACCGTCTTGGGTAGTTACTTGAATAGCGAAAACATCTTCAGGAGTGTTGGTACTACTATTGAAAGCATCTTCTACGGCGCTATTTAGGAAGTAAATCCCATCTGCGTCAGTTAAAGCCCTGTTGGCAGCATCCCTTGCATCCGCATAATTTGCTTGTTGCAAATAAACCCTTGATAAAACGGCGGCAGCAGCCACGCTGTTTGCATACACGCCGTTGTCAGCAGGAAGGTTTTCGAGGGCGAAAGAAAGGTCTGAAATGACTTGGGCATATACCTCATCTACCGTATTTCGGCTTACCTTTTCAACCGAGTTTGGCTCGGTAACAATTGGCACTCCCAAATTAGTGGCAGTGTTTCCTGCAGAATAAGGTTGGCTAAAGTTAAGAACCAGATCAAAATACACAAGGCCTCTGATAAACTTTGCTTCAGCCTCTACTCGAGTTTTGTCTTCTTCATTTACAACATCCAATGCAGAAAGAACATTGTTTGTGATATTGATTGCTTCGTAAGCTTCTAACCAAAGCTCTCCGGCATCACCGTTGATAACGGTCATTTCTTTTCTCCAGATTTCAGCAGGGTCGCCAAAAGTTCCTGAAAAGGCTATTTCGCCATCTGCTGCAAGCAATTCGGCATTTCTTAAGGTGTTTCCACCAAATAAATCACTATTGCCTAGTGCATCATATGCTCCAATAAGTACGGTTTTGACGTTTGCATCTGAGCTTAATGCTACTGCATTGTCTATGTCTTGAGGTGGGGCTAGCTCCAGCTCGTTTTCACATGCGGTTGCAATAAGACCTATTATTGCAAGAAAATATATTTTTATGTTTCTCATTTTTATTCAATTTTAATAGTTAAGAGTATGTTAAAATGAATTTGTTTAAGAAGGGGTGCTTCTTATCGTATTACATACTCTAGAATCCTACTCTTACTCCAAATGTAAATGTTTTAGGCTGCGGCGCTGAATAGAAATCATTGCCTAGGTAAGCATTGTTGCTTCCAGCTAAGTAGTCGGTGTTCACCTCAGGATCCCATCCTACATAATCGGTCCAAGTAAGAAGGTTTTGTCCACTGAAATATACCCTTGCACTTGTGATAAATGATTTGCTCAGCACTGCCTTAGGGAAGTTGTAACCTAAAGTCAGCGTTTTTAGGCGGACGTAAGAAGCATCAGACAAGTACCTGCTAGAGGCTTGTGCGCCGTTGTTTTGGTAAAGTCTTGCCTGAGGAACACTGGTGATGTCACCTTCTTTTTGCCATCTGTTAAGTTGGTCAGACGTTTGGTTGTCTTCGTACCTAGCGTTGGCAGACATAAAAGTTCCACCTCCAAGGTAAACATCGTTTCCTTCTTGTCCTTGAATGAGTATGTCTAGGTCGAAGTTCCCATATTTTAAGTTGTTAGACCATCCGTAAATAAAGTCAGGGTTAGGGTTGCCCAATACTTTGCTTTCAGCCAAGTTGTAGTTGTTGGTAACATAAGCGTCGCCCAAGTGATCTACTTGGAATGCAGATCCGTCGGTTATTTCTTCGTCGGTAGGAGTTCGGTTAAGGAAGAATATTGCATCGCCATTGCTTGGGTTAGCACCAGCGAATTCTACTCCGTAGTGCACGCCAATTGCCTCTCCAACTTTAATAGTGTTTAGGTAACGAGAGCTAAGTGGGCCAATCATATCTGTGCCTTCGTTTAGCTTGGTTACTTTGTTTGTGTTTCTTGCAAAATTAACACTAGTGTTCCAAGAGAACTTGCCAGTAGTAATAAGCTTGTAGTTTATCACAGCTTCAATACCCTTGTTTTCTAACTCACCTATGTTTTGAGTTTGAGTTCTAAATCCTGAAGTTCCAGGTACGGGTACATCAAGCAATAGGTCTGTTGTGCTTTTTTGGTAATAGTCTATTTCACCATTAAGCCTATCGTTCCAAAGACCAAAGTCGATTCCTATATCCGCTTGCGCTGTTTTTTCCCATTCCAAATCAGGGTTTTCGATTCGAGAAGGTATCAAAGCAGAAGATCCATCATAGATAGCAGAGGTGAAGGTGCCGTATTGTTCATAGTTTCCAATTCCAGCATTACCCGTTACGCCGTAGCTTGCTCTTACTTTCAAGAAACTCAATACCTCAGAAGAAAGAAATTCTTCTTCAGAGATAATCCATCCTGCCGATGCTGCTGGGAAGAATCCATATCTTTTATTTGCTCCAAATCTCGAAGATGCATCCACACGACCACTTATGGAAAGAAGGTATTTTTCTTTGAAGTTATAGTTTAGCCTACCAAAATAGGAAAGGAATGAAAATTCGTTGAGTGTACCCGCCCAGTCAACTACTTCAGCAGCAGAGCTAAGAGTTTTGAGCTCGTCCAGCGGGTAGTTCTGACCTGCTGCATAGGTTACGTCTCTAGTGGATTTTTGGAATTCTGTACCTGCAATTACTTCAAGGGAATGAATGTCCTTTAATACTTTATTATAGCTCAAGTATGCTCTAGAGGTGTTGTTGAAAATACGTGTCCACCTGTCTTGTCCATAGCCGTTTACATCCTCAGATCTACCTGTTTGGGTCATTGAGTTTCGATACCTCTTTTCAAACTGGGTCAATAGGTCAAAACCGTATTCTCCAGTGATTTTTAGCCCTTTTGTTATTTCATAACTTACATTAATATTGGCCAAGTTCCTAAATACAGTGGTGTTGAAACTTGCGTTTTCTAGCTCCATCGTGGCAGGGTAATAGAACATAGCAGGGTTCAGCGCATCGTCATATAAATTGCCTTCTAAGTCTCTTACAGGAGTGAGGGGAGATTGAGCAACAAGCTGAATAGGAGTCGAAAATTCGTTGTCATCAGTTACACGTTTGTTTTCTGATCTGCTAATCCCAACATTCAATCCCAAATCTACTTTTTCAGAAATATCATGTGTAAGGTTTAACCTGCCTGAAACCCTTTGAAATGAGTTACCAATCAGGATACCATCTTGGTCAGAGTAAGAACCGCTGGCAAAGAAATTGGTTTTTCCATTGCCACCTTGTGCAGAGAGGTCATAGTTTTGGAAAGAAGCATCTTGGAATGCTTGGTCTTGCCAATTAGTTCCAGCCCAGTTGGGATCGTTTGCCAATTCTTCTCTCCAGTCCAAATGACCTGAAAGGAAATCCATATTGCCTTCCATGTATTCCAACCATGAGTCTTCGTATTCATCAGGGTTGTTGATAGGGTCAATCCCATCTGCTAAATCGTTGTTGTAAGCCGCCTCCCTGTTAAGTTCAACATATTGGGAAGCATTAAGAAAATCCCTTTTGTTGGTAGGCTTGCTAATACCATATTGAGCATTGAAATTCATTTGGGTTTTGCCTGCGCTACCTTGCTTTGTGGTGATAAGCACCACGCCATTTGAGCCCCTCGAACCATAAATTGCCGCAGCAGAAGCATCTTTTAACACTTCGATAGACTCGATATCATTAAAATTAATATCTGCTAAAGGGTTTGTTTGTGAGCTTGTCAAAGATTGACTATTCGTAGTTACAGGTATGCCATCAATAACATAAAGAGGTTCGTTACTTGCTGAAATAGAAGAAGTACCCCTGATTCGAATATTGATTCCTCCTCCAACTTTACCTGTTTGAGAAGTGATTTGAACCCCGGCAGCCCTTCCTTGCAAGGCTTGCTCGAAAGTTGCTACAGGTACGTCTTCTAAAGATTTTCCTGAAACAGATTCAACTTTTCCAGTTAGGTTCTTTTTGATTTGGTCTCCATATCCTACCACCACTACCTCGGTCAACTCAGTAAAGTTTTCTTGTAAAACGATGTCGAGCGTAGTTTGGCTCCCTATTTCAACTTCTTGGGTCTGAAATCCAATATATTTGAAAATCAGAGTGCTGCCTTTTTCGGGAACGGAGAGGCTGAACTTTCCATCTACATCGGAAATAGTACCATTGGACGTCCCTTTTTCGATTATGTTCACGCCAGGCAGGGGGGAGCCTACTGGGTCTTTGATTGTCCCACTAACTACTTTTTGTGCCATTGCATTGTAACAAGTAAATAGCATTATAAATAGTGTGGTTGTGAAAATTTTGTTCATATACTTTGTAGTTTAAATAATTGATGATTTCGTAAAAATAACTTATAAAAAGATCTCATTTAGAGATCTATACTCTTTTTTTTATAAATAATGTAAAACAGTATTATTTGTAGAGTGATTTGAACAATAAGGGCTAGAAGTGTTTATGATTATATGTGAATAAACGGATGGATTGCATATCTGTCTGTAGTTGGACTCAAGGTTTTAGGTTGGTTTATACATCAATGAAGCATGGCTTATTTGCAGCGATGGATGCCAATATTAGTAGTGTAGCGATCATCACTTATTCAGGTTCGCTATTGCCTTTGCATGATATATTTTTGTTACCTGTTCTAAATGGAGGTACAAGAGAAACCCGAAATTTATTGTTTCGGGATTCCAAGATAAGTTTAGGATATTCAGACAGGGAATTGGGAAGTTGTAAAGGCAAATATCAGGTGGGAATTGTATAGTTAAAAAATGGCTTAATGGTGTTGAGTAACTTGGTTGAGCAGTATTTAAAGAAGTTGGAAGAAATTTCTGAGCCTAATAAGGCTTTGCAGGAAGAGGGGAAAAGAGTAGAGGGGAAATGATTCCCCTCTTTGTTTTTTTAGAGTAAAAAAGTTACGCCAACTGTGGCTCCGGCTAGTACTGTTCCACCACCAACTTCGGCATTTAACCCAATTTTTTCATTAAGGAAGTATCTTACACCAACATGTGCACCAATACTCATACCTCCAGAACCTGAGCCATTATAATCAAATGTTGGACTTGAAGCGTCATCCCATTTTGTATCCCAAGAATAAAAACCTAAACTTCCACCTGCATAAAAATCCCATTCTTCGGCAGCGCTGAACAGTTCATTAAAATGATAGCTACCTCTTCCGCTTACTCCAAATATCGTATGCCTCCATTTTCCACCTGAATATTTTTCGCTATAAGATTGGTAAGAAAGTGAGCCGCCAATGGTTACGTTCTCCACAATTGCCTGTTCATACCTTACATAAACAGGAATGCCCCAGCCTGTGGCGCCAACTCCTGCAGATAGCATCTTTGCTCCATCTGAAAATGGTTCAAATTGGGCAAAACTAGCATTGGCAAAAAAGAGAGTGAAAACTGATAGCAAAACAATTACTTTGTTTTTCATTTTGATTGTGTTTAATAGGTTCATTAAATAGTGATTAGAAATGGTAGTGATAAATAGTTTAAATTGATAAAAAATCTAAGAGCTGGTTTTATTTTCATTCAATAGTAAAAAAGAATTTATAGGGATTCTTTTTTAGGTGTTTCAATACTTGTACGGTTTTACTCAATTATGAAAAAAAAGTTGCATCGGGTGTCTTTTTTTGAATGCAAATATAAGATAATTTAGTAGCATGGTTCAATAGCTCCGCTTTAGATAATATTCATAGAAATACTTTCTTTACCTGTTATAAATGAAAGAAGCTGTAGCGTGTTTAATTACTACAGCTTCTTTAGTATTTAGCCTTGAATTTGGTTTTGTAGTCTACTTCCCTGCCATTTTTTCTGCTTTGTCCATATAATCTAAGGTAAGAAAAGAAAATGCTTTCACCCCAACGGAAAACCCGCTTTCGTCTAGGTAGAAATCTGGTGTATGGTGTGGAGCGGCATCTTTTGGGTTCATCCCAACAGGCATTCCTCCCAAAAAGAAAAACAAACCAGGGACTTCTTTTGCAAAAAAGGAGAAATCTTCCGCTCCGGTCACGGCTTTTCTTAAGAATACGTTTTCCTCCCCAGCAGCTTCCACAAGGCTAGGTGCCATAGTATTGGTAAGCTCAGGGTCGTTGAAGGTAACAGGGTAGCCTTCGTGGATGTGCACCTCGGCTGTTGCTCCGGCACTTTCAGCTATGTTGGTTGCTATGAGGTTAATCTTTTCCACTATTTTCAAGCGCATATTTTCGTCCAATGCCCTAAAAGTACCATCTAGCTTTACTTCTTCGGGAATGATATTGTTTCTAACGCCTCCGTCAATATGACCTATGGAAACTACGGCAGCTTCGTTCGTTAGTTCAGAGCTTCGGCTCACGATCGTTTGCAAGCCCATTATTATTTGAGAAGAAGTTACTATTGGGTCAATCCCACTCCAAGGATAGGCTCCATGTACTTGCTTGCCTTTCACTGTAATAGTGAAACGGTTGGCACTTGCCATGGTCCCGCCGGGTTTGTAGCCAATTTTCCCCGCTTCTGTTTGCGAGTTGATATGCAGTCCAAAAACGGCTTCAATGCCATAATCTTTGATCACCCCTTCTTTCACCATCAATTTTGCCCCGCCTTCTTCGCCCGACGGCGCGCCTTCTTCGGCAGGCTGGAAAATGAAGACAACCGTGCCTTTTAAGTCCTTTTTTACTTTGGAGAGAACTTCAGCAGTGCCCATCAGTATGGCTATGTGGGAGTCATGGCCGCAAGCGTGCATTACACCAACTTCTCTGCCCTCGTATTCGCCTTTCACTTTGGAGGCAAAAGGGATATCGACCCGCTCTACTACGGGAAGGGCATCCATATCTGCCCGAAGACCAACTACCGGACCAGGTTTTCCTCCTTTCAAAACTCCGACTACCCCTGTGTGGGCAATTCCCGTTTTTACCTCCAGGCCTAAGTCGGTAAGATGTTTGGCAACCTTTTCTGCAGTTTTGAATTCTCGGTTCGAGAGTTCGGGGTTTTCGTGGAAATCTCGTCTCCACTCTACCAATTTGCCTTGGATCTCGTTGCTCAGCTTGCTTACGGTAGGTTTCAGTTTAGCTTGGGCAAAGGCTGCACTGCCAAGCCCACTCAAGGCACAAATTAGAAAAGTGATTTTAAAGCGGAATGATTTTAACATAAGTTGTAGCGTTTTGTGGTTGAAAATCATGGTTTCAATGAAGATAGGGCTATTTTCTTTTTCATCAAAATTTTAAGAGTTCTCAACTTAGGTAGTGTTCCGAAAGTAAGGATGGGGTATTTGAAAAAAAGGCAATGTGATGGATCTTTGTAAGATGCGACCCAAACAAAATCGACTTTGCCCACATTGCCATAGCGAATATACGGTCAAGAACGGTAAAACCTACTATGGTAAACAGAATCATAAGTGCAAAACGTGCAACAGGCAGTTTGTAGAGAGACAAAAAGATCCTATAGAGGCGTATAAAGAGCAACTTTTGCCGTTGTTGCCGTTGTTGCTGTTGGAGCGGATATCGCTCCGTGGTATTGAAAGGTTGTTGGGGCATGGCATGTCTTGGATATATAAGCGGATGGCAGCACACTGGTCACTGCTTCCCAAGGAGCTGCCTATGGGAAGGCTCGGTGATGCGGAAGTAGGGCTTTACTGCGCCGAGGCTGACGAAACCTGGAGTTTTGTGGGCGCAAAAGACTGTAAGGAATGGGTCTGGATAGCCATTGAAAGGCGTACCAGACTGGTTGTCGGCTTCCACGTCGGAGGACGGGACGAAGAGGGGGCGTTGGGGCTAAAACTGAGTATCAATCCCGAATTGTTGGACAAGGCCTTGGTTTTCGCCGATGATTTCCCTGCTTACCAATCGGTATTTGCAAAAGGGCAGTTGGGCCAAGAAGGCAAAAAACAGACGACTATGATAGAACGGTTTAACAATACCATCAGGCAACGGTGCAGCAGGTTGGCCAAAGCACTTTCTTTCTCGAAGAAATGGGAAAACCATTACCTGGCCATTAAGTATTTCATCGTCAACTATAACCTTGAGAAAATCGCAAAAAACCCATCCTTATAAACGGAACACTACCTATTAAGTAAGTGGACAAAAGAAACCGTATAATAAAAAAGCCTTAAATTAGCTTGATGGAAAAACGCTATATCACACTAAGTGCGTCAGAAGAGATGGAACTAAAAACCTTGAAAAAGCAGGGTGGTTCTGAACGCGAGCGCGACCGTGCCCATGCGCTGCTCCTGAGCAACAAAGGACATACGATAGATATGCTCAGGGACATATTCGAGGTGCGCAGGGCCACCATCTCGGAGTGGTTTGACAGATGGGAATCCTCAAAGGCGGCAGGATTGATGGATGCCCCCAAGAGTGGGCGGCCGAGTATCTATACGGTGGAAGAGCAAAAAAAATAGCATCCCTTGCCCGGGAAGGGCCTGTCACCTGTCTCCGTTTTTTTGCCCAAGAGGTCTCCACCAAGTTCGGCAAGGACGCCTGTGGGAAGACCGTCAAGCGGAGATCGACCTGTGTTATTTTGACGAGACGGGGATAAGCCTGTGCCCGAACGTTCCGTATGCGTGGCAGCCCGTTGGCACGGCAAACAAGCTGCCCGCCCGGCGGGGCAACGGGGTCTCCGTCTTGGGCATACTCGACCCGTTGGCCAACACCTTCACGGGGAGCTATTACCATGGCGCGGCAAACTCGGCATGTGTCATACAGGTACTGGACAGTTTCTCCGAGACGATCACGAAGAAGACCGTACTGGTCTTGGACAACGCAGCGATACATAGATCCAAAGAGGTAGGGGAAGCTATGGGAAAATGGAAGAAAAAAGGCCTGTACCTACAGTTTATCCCTGCATACTGTCCCGAACTCAACCTGATAGAGATCTTGTGGAAGATGCTCAAGCATTATTGGATCAGGCCAAGGCACTATGCATCCATGCAATCTCTCATAGAGGCCACCTTGTACATCCTACAAAATTATGGAAAACAATATTCGATTTCTTTTGGGTAGGTACTTAAGCCACCTTATTAAATTGTTTAATATCAACTTAGAAATCCACGCTCTATGAGCGTGGTTAATAACCGCTCTGCGTGGCTAAGCCAGAAAACGGCCCAATGATTATATTCAAGAGTTGTCGCCACAACCGAAGAATATATTATGAGCCGTTTTCACAAATTGTCACATTCGATCTGGTATTGCAAGTACCATATAGTTTGGACACCTAAATATAGGTATAGAATCCTCGAAGGAGCAATAAAAAGGGCAGCGATAGAGCATATAATGCAGTACGCCTCCCAAAAGAAATGTATTATCGATACGCTGAACGTCCAAAAGGGCCATGTTCACTTGATTATCGATATCCCTCCCAAATATTCGGTTTCCGATGTGGTGGGGATCTTGAAGGGCCGGACAGCCATACGGTTGTTTTCAAAGTTCAAGAAGCTGAAGCAACGCCCCTATTGGGGCAACCGTTTTTGGGCAACAGGCTATTGTGTTGATACGGTAGGGCTTGACCCAGAAAAGATAAGGCTTTACGTGGAGTATCAAGAAGAACAGGAAAAAAAGAACGAGAGCTAAGAATAACAAAGTAATAAAATAGATTTATAACCGGGGACAATGAATTCCTTTGCCTCCTTTGGGGGCAAGGGCAGTTTACCCCCAGGGGTTATCACAATTCCCCGCCCTTTGGGTGGGGATCTTTTAATTCTCAATTGTAATTCTTTTTCAGCAGGAGTCAGGTAGCCTAAGCTGGAATGAAGCCTTTCATTGTTGTACCAGTTGATATATTCATCAATGACGCCAAAGGCGTGTCCACAATCTATAAATCGATACCTATTGACACATTCATATTTTAGTGTCTTAAAGAAAGACTCTGCGACAGCGTTGTCCCAACAATTACCTTTTCGGCTCATGCTTTGGTTCATATTCCCTTTAAAAGAGGATGAAAACAGCTTTGAGGCATATTGGATCCCCCTGTCGGAATGGAAGATATGGCCTTCTGTTATCCCCTTTTTTTTCCTGGCTTTTACCCAAGCTTTATAAACAGTGTTCTCGGTTGTCATGTCGTCACTGAGCACCCAGGCAATGATTTTCCTGTCCGCCAAATCCATTACCGTTGTCACATAATGCCACTTGTTGCCGACCATGATGTAGGTAATATCAGAGACCCACTTTTGGCCGAGCACTTGGCTTTCAAAGTCCCTGTTTAGCCTGTTCTCGGCAACAGGGAACTTATGGTTTGAATCTGTAGTGGCCACTTTATACTTTCTGCACATCACAGCTTTCAGCCCCAGTTGCCTCATCAGCAATGCTATATAAGACCTGCAATAAACCAGTTTCTCTCGTTCCAGGGCTTTGCAGACCCTTGTGGCGCCATAAGTCCCTTTGCTCTTGTCAAAGATGATCTTGATACGCATCTTAAGATAATCGGTCGAGGGGCTCGGGCTCTTTGTGGCTTTTGGTCTCAGCCAATTATAATAGCCATTGGTGCTCACCCGCATCAGCTTGCACATCTTATCAACAGGATATTCCCCCTTGTGTTCAAGTATAAAACCATACCTTACCTGTCGCTCTTGGAGAAGATGCTTATGCCCGGCAGGCGTCCCTGTTTTTTTAAGATATCACGTTCCATTTCAGCGTCTTTGAGCCGCTTTTTGAGTGACTTCAATTCCTTTTCCAAAGCTAGTGTGGCCTCGTCTTTAAAAACACCCGTTTCTGATTTAAACTCCCTCACCTTCTTATAGTACTGTTTTAACCCCTGTAAAACAAGAGTAACCTTTTAGAATCGGGTTAAAAATTCAAGCGGTTTTTTTTCTGGGCAATATCAAGTGTTCACAGGCTTCCCATTTCTCGATAGGTGTCACCTTTCCCAACAGCCCATGCAGCCTGTCGTGGTTGTAGAAATGCACATACCTCTTCAAGACCTGCTCTATTTCCCCAAAGGCCGTATACTCTACCCTATCAAAAACATCTTGTCTCAATATGCCATGATAGGCTTCTATATGGGCATTTTCTTCTGGGGTGGCCACATGGGTGAACTCCTGTCCCACGCCTACCAAGCCCAAGTATTCCCGCACCCGTGTAGCTATAAACTGGCTTCCGTTATCGCTCCTGATGACCACGTTGCCAGGACATTCATATTCCTCCAACACCGCCGACAAGAAGCCGATGACCTGCTCTTGCTTGATACTGAAGGAGAACATGCCCCCCAATATCCTGCGGGTATGTACATCTATGAGCGACAACAGATAGGCGTTTTTCCCCATGGCAGGTATCCATACCATCTTGATATCCATTTCCAGGCATTCCATGGGCCTAGAGGTCTTTACCTTCCTGAACTCCACAAACTTGCGGCCGGCGCCGCCCCTGTCTATCCTGTCCGCGGTTTTTAAGAGCCCTGCCTGTTTCATGATCCTGTATACTTTCTTATGGTTGATGCGATAGCCCCCTTTTTGTAGGTAAGAGGCCATCAGGCGATAGCCACAGTCTATAAATTCATGTCCCAAAATGGCTTTGATAGACCCCAAGACCTCCTGTTCCCCTACATATCCCTTTGTTTGGTGATAAGTCTCCACAGAGGGCCTGTTCCCTTTCCTGCCCCCGCTAGGCTTGTGGTAATATAACTGCTTTCTGCCAGGCCCGCCCATTTGACGAGCTTGGCCTTGCTTGTCTTATAGCGCCCGTAAAAGCTGTCCACTAAATCTTTCTTGGATCGCACGTCCCAAACTTTTTTTTTAAGAGCTCCCGTTGTACCTCCAGTTCTATCTCCCTGTCGGCGAGCAACTTGCGGAGAAGCCTGTTTTCCTCTTCTGCCTGTTTGAGTTCCTTGCCCTTGACCTGGTAGTTCGCTTTTAGCCCCGCTTCACCTTGGTGTTCGAATTTCTTCTTCCAGCTATAGAAAGTGCCCGTGCTTACTTTCCGCTGGCGGCAGGCTTCTAAGATGCCTATTTCTTCCGATAGCCTTAGAATCTCCAGCTTCTCTTCTAGTGTCCATTTCTTGTATTTCATGGTTCAAATCTATTGTTTTGAAGTCTAAAAGAACACTCCAACCTTATTGGGGGCTAAGATAAGTACCGTCCGCTATTTTATACTCTTTGCTTAACTCGACCGTACTTCTGCCGCTTTTAACCAATTCTACCAGGGTTTCTTTGAACTCTTTGTCGTAGTGTTTTCTTGCCATAATTCCTAAGTTTACGGACTTATAAGTTTATACCAACAAAACTAGATAGTTCACTGAGTGTCATCGGTAGTGGGTACGCTGAAGGGTCGGACTGCGATCCGTGTGTTTGGCAAGTACCCAAAGTTGCGTGAGCGCCCCTATTGGGGCAACCATTTCTGGGCTCGGGGATATTGTGTTGACACAATCGGCTTGGGCATGTCGAAGATCCTCAAGTACGTAAAGTATCAAGAAGATCAGGAGAAACGTAGAAAGAGGTAGGAAATAAATGGTAAAACCGGGGACACAATAAGCTCTGCCTCCTAAGGGAGCAGAGGTAATTTCACCCCCCCCCCTTGTACCCCAGGGCTGTTAAGTTCTTAAACAAGAAAAAAGTTCTTTGATATTTGTGTTAAAAACCACTTGACTCTCAGTGATTGAATGAGAGCCAAACTTTCTATGTATGTTGATAGCTATCGAGCTAAACACTGCACTGTTCACTGGACCATTATCTGAAACAATTCTGTTTTTGTCTTCATTATGTACCACATCTTTTACCCAATGCAGGCTATTTTCAATTGTCCAGTGTCCCCTGATTTCAGTATGAAAAGCTTTTGCATCACAACGGAATAGATCAGACATATAGAACCTGTCACTATGGTGGCCCTCACCATTTTTTTCAGTTACCTTATGTATGTTCCTAACCGCTTAAAAAGTTGGACTGGTTTAGTAGCCTAAAACCAGAACGATAATGATAGACGATCTACTGAAGAATGCCCGCAGGACAGCAAGTGGCAGAAGGGTCCTAAGCTCGGCACAAAAAGCCACCATTGTTGAGGATTGGGAAGATTCCGGGCTATCTTGCCCCGAGTACTGCCGCAGGTACGGGTTAATCGCCAGCCAACTTTACAAATGGCGTTCAGACGCAAAATCAGAGGCCGTCATGGGAATCAAAAATGATGGGGAACTACATTCCAAGTCCGAGCTGGAGATGCTCAGAAGACAGAACGAAGAACTCAAGAAAGCTTTGGGAGAGGCTACGCTGGATATCAAGATCCTTAAAAAAAAGTTGGAATGGGACGCACAGAGAAACAAGAAGTCGAATCGCTATCCCAACAGTTCCAAGTAAGCATGAACAGGACTATCAAGGCACTGGGAGTTGCCAAGTCGACAATATATTACAAGCCTAAATCTTGCGTACTCCCCGCAAGAAGCCCACGCCTGAAGCAGGGGAGGCGATATTGGCTATCACTGGCAGGAAATCGACTTATGGGGTGCCCAGGGTGAGGGCTATACTGAAAAGGGACTATGGGATAGAGCTTTCCAGGTATATGGTGCATAAGTTCATGAAACAGGAGAACCTATTGGTGAAAAGGGGACGCAAGCGAGGGGCGGGCCGCCCGCATACAGGCAAGATAGCAGTAGGCCAGCCCAATACCAGATGGGCAAGTGATATTACTTCCATCAAGTGCTGGAATGGGCAGAAAGTACGCTTTGCGTACGTTTTGGACTGCTGCGACAGGTCCATCATTGCATGGACGGCAGGCATCCATATCCAGGCCTGCGACATCGAGCTGATGCTCCAGGAAGCAATATTTAACCGCTTTGGAGAGGCTCTCCCCGAAAAGGGAAAGCTCCAATTCTTGCATGACAACGGGCCTGAGTATATAGAGAATAACCTAAGAAAGCAGATCGCGTTATGGCATATTGCCGATTGCAGCACACCCGTTTACTCTCCGCAGTCAAATGGCATGTGCGAGGCTTTTAATGGCACTTTCAAAAGAGATTACGTATATGAGAGCTGTCTGGACAATCCTGAAATGATATATAGCCAGATACGGGGATGGATAGATGAATACAACCAATATGCGCCACATTCGGCATTGGATATGAAAACACCGAATGAATTTTATAACTTTAAAACCGCTGCATGACCAGTTCAGTTTTTAAGCGGAAAGAGCATGTACATGTACTAGACGTTGTAAATTGCCCCACTCTTTAGCTTTATAAGAAAAACTGGCATCATAAACAGTTACATACCAAGAAGATCTTCGTCCATGACCTTTTTCATGGGTTTCGTAAAAATCCAATGGAATATCATTGACGATAATATCCTGGATTTCATTGAAAAGGCTTGGCTGGTTTCTTTTTACCTGTATCACATAATGGTTGCCGCCCTCAAGAATTGCGTCAACTGTTTTTTTGGGTGTGGAGCGCATCAAGGAAAATGGTCACGCCCATATCTTTGAGCCTACTGCAAAGGAGGCGGACAACATCTATTTCACTTTCCTTTTTATTGCGATAAGTCTCAAGAGAATATACCAGGCCGCTTTTTTGCGTAAACAAACTAACAATTGCCTGAAAATTCTGGGTTTGGCCATGGGCATTGCTTACGGTAGAGCCTAAAGCCTTGCCATCTCCACTCACTGCATCTTCTCCTGCTAATTTCACAAAAGAAGACGCCCAAGAGTTGAAGGCATTTATCATTTCTTGTTGGTCTAGCCGGTTAATAAGACCCGAAATCGTCACATGGCTTGGAACCCCATGTTTTAACTTCAGTAATTCTGTAAAGGTCTTTGAATGAGCCTTCGCAAACCGTGCAACAGCCCGTCCTCCAAGATAACCGCACAGGTTACTGATGATTACTATGGATAAAAGCTGAATATGGCTTATCCGCTGGCCTTGGGCACGTCGGGGATCCCTTACTGTTGAGAAAGCTTCTTCTAATGTCATCTAGTTAAGATTATTTAACACAAATATAAAGCTGTTTTAGAACTGAACGACCCTGCCCCCCCCTTCTAGGGGTTATTTCAAATTCCCATCCTCAGGGTGGGGATCTTTTAATCAATATTATTTATTAATGAATCAAGTTTTAAAGTCAGCTTCTCTGCACCTATTTCGTTAAGATGATTACTATCCCAAAAATCTTCTTTAACAAAATTTGGATCTTTTAGAAAATTAAAATAATACAAATTCTCACTAGAATTAACAATTTTATTTATTGTATTTATCGTTGTATTTAGCTGATCAGGATTAATATAATCTATATATGTATAATACGCAGGACTTGTATAAAAAACAACATTAAACTTTTTAGCTTTTGATATTGCAATTATTTCTTTTAAACGTTGAATATTTGCATCTAAAAAAATGCAATTTTCCACAGTATGCCCAACTGCTCTAATCTTCCCCTGTTTGACTAAATCTTGTTGATCAGTTGATTTGTAGCTTGTCCCCCAACCTAATGTGTTACAAGTAATATTATTATTATGGTAAAGTAAAAAGTTTGAGATTTGTATTATTTTGCTTTTTAATGGGAAGTTAAGCATCTCAAAGTCATCTGCTATACCTCCATAGTTCTTAATGCCATAATATATTCTGTAATTTTTCACATAAGAAACAGAGTACTCTTTAAATAATGTAAAGTAGTCTATGGGTAATACCAGAAATTCTAAATTATTTAGATTGGCTATGTGCTTTTTTAATATTTCTATATCTTCTGCTAGTTTTTGTCCAACATGTGCACCATTAAAACCTTTTTTTGATTTTAAAAATTCTGGATCAATTCCGAAATAAGCATGAGAACTTCCTAAAAAAAGAATCTCAATCTCCGTAGCATGTTTTTTTAAATATTCGTTCTTATATGAATAATCATTAGGGATTTTTCTCAAAATAAATTCTGCAATAGATAACATTGCTATTATAGGAATTACTAAGAATATAGTCTTATATATAAATCGTTTCATATCATGTCAGAATTGGAAATATATAAACGTTTGTTCTTCACCACCAAACCATATTAATGCAATGATAATTAAATAATACAGTGCATACCTGAATAGTCGCCCCCATTTTAAACTGATATTTTCAATAGCATATTTACTTTCTCTACCAAGCCATTCACCAAGAATAAATAACAGTAAAATAAGGGGGAAAATATATCCAATTTTCCCATGAATTAAATTAATAGTTTGAACATAGCCCCACTGATATTTCAATCCACTTAGCATATCATGGATATATTGAATAGCATGCCCAATATTTTCAGCTCTAAAGAAAATCCAAGCTAAAACACTTAGACTAAAAGTTATTAGCATGAAAGTAATTTCTCTAAAAGTTGGGAGTAGCTTTCCTTTTGCTATAATTTCAATGTGACTCCTGTTGTTTTTAGTCAACAAAAGAGGTAAAAAGTAAATAGCATTTAATGCTCCCCAAATAATAAATGTCCAATTTGCTCCGTGCCAAAAACCACTGACAATAAAAATGATGAAAGTATTTCTTACTTTCATCCAAGTTCCACCACGACTTCCACCTAATGGAATATATAGATAATCTCTGAACCAAGTTGAAAGCGATATGTGCCAGCGTCTCCAAAATTCCGCAATATCTCTAGAAAAATATGGGAAGTTGAAATTTTGCATTAAATCAAAACCAAATAGTCGGGAAGTGCCAATTGCAATATCCGAGTAGCCTGAAAAGTCTCCATAAATTTGAAATGTAAAGAAAACAGCTCCAAGAACTAATGTACTACCTGAATAATCAGTTGAATTGTTGAAAATAAGATTTGCGTATTCAGCACAATTATCAGCGATTACAATTTTTTTAAATAAGCCCCAAAGTATTTGACGCATTCCATTAACTGCTTTTGAATAATCAAATACCCTTTTTCGATAGAACTGAGGTAATAGATTAGTTGCTCTTTCAATCGGTCCTGCAACTAATTGAGGAAAGAAACTTACAAATGCTGAAAATGCAATAAAGTCTTTTGTTGGTTCAAGTTTTCGCTTGTAAACATCTATTGTGTAGCTCAATGTTTGGAAGGTATAAAAACTAATGCCAACAGGTAAAATTATATTTAAGAAATTGGCTTTTATTTCAGTTCCAACAAATGAAAATGCAGTAATAAAGTTGTCAAGAAAGAAGTTGTAGTATTTGAAGAAACCAAGAAAACCTAAGTTTACTAAAATACTTATCCATAAAAGTGCTTTTCTTCTTGTTTGGTTGTTTTCAGTTTTCAATTTCAAACCAACTGAGTAGTCAATAAAAGTGCTGAATACTATTAATGATAAAAATCTCCAATCCCACCATCCGTAAAAAACATAACTGGCAACGACAATAAGAAAATTTTGAGATTTCAAATTTTTATTCGTCACAAACCAATAGAGTGTAAAAACTATCGGCAAAAAAATCGCAAAATCAATTGAGTTAAAAAGCATTTATTTCTTATTCGTTTATAATTTGCTCTGTGACACATATATTCTAGTCAATGATAAGTTTATAAATTAAGATTATCAAGTGTTTGTCAGCGTTCCATTTTTCGATAGGTGTAATACGCCCCAAGAGCCCATGGAGCCTGGTGTTGTTGTAAAACTTGACATAGCGCTTTAGTATTTGCTCGATTTCACCAAAATTCTGATATTCAAACCGAGTAAACACCTCCTTTTTCAAGATACCATGATAGGCTTCTATATGTGCATTTTCTTCTGGTGTCGCTACATAGGTAAATTCTTGTTGGACACCTATTAACCCTAGGTACTCCCGTACATTCTTAGCTATGAACTGGCTCCCATTGTCACTCCTGATAACCATGCTCTCAGGGTAACCGTAGTCTTCAAACAATAATGATAAAAGTGCTATGACATGGCCTTGTTTTATCGTGTAAGAAAAATAACCCTTTAATATCTTACGTGAGTGGACGTCGATCACGGATAACAGATAGGCATTCTTTCCCGTATCGGGAACCCATACCATCTTAATATCCATCTCTAAACATTCTAACGGTCTAGTGGTATGTACTTTTCTATATTTCACAAATTTACGCCCAGAGCCACTTCTACCGATCCTATTGCCCGGTTTTTAACAAGCCTTCTTCTCTCATTATTCGATATAGCTTCTTGTGGTTTATATGATAGCCTTCTTTATTCAGATAACCGGTCATCAACCGATAGCCACAATCTATAAATTTATGCCTTAAAATATTTTTTACCGTGGGCTATCTCTTTTTGTGATACCAACCTTTTTGATCGATGGCAAGTGTATTCAGAGGGCTTATTGCCTTTCCTACCTGGGCTTGGCTTTCTGTAGTAGCTGCTCTGGGCTATCCCGACCATCTTTATGATCTTAGGTTTACCACACTTATATTTTAGGCAGATAGTATTGACTAAATCTTTCTTGGATCGGATGTCCCAAACTTTTTTAGAAGTTCCCGTTGTACTTCTAGCTCAATCTCTCTGTCACCAAGGAGCTTGCGCAATACCCGGTTCTCCTCTTCTGCCGCCTTTAGTTCTTTGCTTTTGGTATTATAGGTGATTTTTAATATCAACTTAGAAATCCACGTTCTTTGAGCGTGGTTAATAACCGCTCTGCGTGGCTAAGCCAGAAAACGGCCCAATGATTATATTCAAGAGTTGTCGCCACAACCGAAGAATATATTATGAGCCGTTTTCACAAATTGTCACATTCGATCTGGTATTGCAAGTACCATATAGTTTGGACACCTAAATATAGGTATAGAATCCTCGAAGGAGCAATAAAAAGGGCAGCGATAGAGCATATAATGCAGTACGCCTCCCAAAAGAAATGTATTATCGATACGCTGAACGTCCAAAAGGGCCATGTTCACTTGATTATCGATATCCCTCCCAAATATTCGGTTTCCGATGTGGTGGGGATCTTGAAGGGCCGGACAGCCATACGGTTGTTTTCAAAGTTCAAGAAGCTGAAGCAACGCCCCTATTGGGGCAACCGTTTTTGGGCAACAGGCTATTGTGTTGATACGGTAGGGCTTGACCCAGAAAAGATAAGGCTTTACGTGGAGTATCAAGAAGAACAGGAAAAAAAGAACGAGAGCTAAGAATAACAAAGTAATAAAATAGATTTATAACCGGGGACAATGAATTCCTTTGCCTCCTTTGGGGGCAAGGGCAGTTTACCCCCTTACAGGGGTTATCACAATTCCCCGCCCTTTGGGTGGGGATCTTTTAAACCTGCTTCGCCCTGGACCTCGAATTTCTTCTTCCAACTATAAAAAGTACCGGTGCTTACCCCATTATTTACGGCAGGTTTCCACAACACCAAACCCTTTGGAATCAGATAGGATTTCCAGCTTTTGTTCTAAAGTCCATTTCTTGTATTTCATATCTCAAATTTATCTATTTAAAATTTAAAAGAACACTCCGAAGTTATTGGGGGCTAAACTAGTGTCGTCGGTTTTTGCCAAAAGAATAGAATTCGTATTTTTGTACATCTTCCCACATCAGCATTTTTATTCCTTCCAAATCATTCTTTTTTATTAGAATTACATTGCTGCTTAGTAGTATATTTTTTAATTTGAATCTAAATCAATCAAACCTATCCAGATGACCTCTGAAACCAACACTGGCGCAAGCTCCTTTTTTAAGAAATTCGGTATATTTTTTTTAGTCATTGCAGTAATAGTTGCAGGACTTACGTATTTCAAAGTGTCCTTACAAGCCGAAAAACCTATTCGATCGGCTATAGATGCTTCTTTTAAAGCCTATGTTTCGGCATACACTGCCGGGGTGATTTCCAAGACTTCTACCATCAAAATCCAGTTAGCAGAACAATATGCTGACTCTACCCAGTTGGGTGAAGAGCTGGAAGCAGGGGTATTTGATTTTACTCCTTCGGTAGCGGGAAAGGCTACTTGGGCAGATGCCCGTACCTTGGAATTTGTGCCTTCAGAGCCGTTGACTTCGGGGGAAACCTACAAGCTGGAGTTTAAGCTTGGGGAATTGGTCGATGTGCCAGATCACCAGGCTTCATTCAGCTACGAGTTCAGGACGGTGCCGCAAAACTACGAGCTGGAGCTCGATGGTTTGGAGGCTTATGAGCTAAGGCAACAAGAGCGGCAAAAGCTATCGGGCAGCATCACTACGGCAGATGTGGCAGAAGAAGAAGCGATAGAAAATCTATTGCATGCTACACAAAACGGTTCTGAACTAGCCGTAGCATGGAAACACGATGCAGCAGGAATGACGCATCAGTTTATAGTGGAAGACATTGCAAGGACAGAAAAAGAGGGCAGGGTTGTGTTAGACTTGGACGGGAATGCCTTAGGTGTGCCTCTAGTATCTAAGGAAGAGATAGAAGTGCCTTCGCTCAGCGATTTTAAAGTGATGAGCTGCAAAGTGGTGCAGCACCCGTCCCAGTATGTTACCCTACGCTTTTCCGACCCGCTCGATTCTAAAATGCAGCTCTACGGTTTGGTACGGATAGAGGGCTTGCAAAGCTTGCGCTATCAGGTGACGGGCAATGAGCTTCGGGTATTCCCAGCTGTGAGGCAAACGGGGGAAAAGGAAGTGATTATTGAAAAAGGGATCAAAAATCTTTCGGGTTATGCATTGTCTGAGCAGTTTAGTGTCAAGGCGGTATTTGAACAAGTAAAACCTGCCCTAAGGTTTGTGGGCAAAGGAAATGTGTTGCCAAGTTCCGAAGGCTTTGTCCTCCCTTTTGAGGCGGTGAACCTAAAGGCGGTGGATGTGACCATCCTTAAGATATATGAAAACAACGTTGCCCAGTTTTTCCAAGTGAACCAACTTGGCGGGGAGCGGGAAATGAAGCGTGTGGGTCGGCCTGTTTTGCGCAAAAGAGTTCCGCTCAATACTACGGGCGTTACCGATTTGGGTAAGTGGAACCGGTTTACGCTTGACCTGAATGAGTTGATATCGACTGAGCAAGGAGCTATTTATAGGGTAGAGTTGGATTTTAAGCGCGCCTATTCTACGTATCATTGCCTCGATGGCAGCACGGAAGAGGAGGATCTGACTTTTACGGAAGAGGAAGACGGTGATTGGGACTCTTCGGACGAGGATAGCTACTGGGACGACTACGGATATTACTACGGCGCTGGCTACAACTGGCAAGAACGTGAAGATCCTTGTTCGCCTTCTTACTACATGGGTACGGACAAGAGAGTGGCGAAGAACATATTGGCTTCTGACCTAGGCTTAATAGCCAAAGGTACTGAGAAAGGGGAAATGCTGGTAGTAGTAACAGACTTAAAAACAGCTGGTCCACTTGCTGGTATAGATGTTGAAATTTATAATTACCAACAACAGTTTATTGGTACGGCAAAATCGGATGCGAACGGCTTTGCCCGACTTCCTCTGACGAAGAAGCCTTATTTGCTAGTAGCCAAATCTGGCGCACAGCGAGGCTATCTCCGACTAGATGACGGCTCTTCGCTTTCCCTCAGCAATTTCAACACGGGTGGGCAGAAAGTGGAGAAAGGGTTGAAAGGCTTTATGTACGGAGAGCGTGGTGTGTGGAGACCGGGAGATTCGCTGCATATTGCTTTCATCTTGGAAGACCATGAAAACTCGCTTCCCGAAAGTCATCCGGTGGTGTTTGAGTTGGTCAATCCGATTGGGCAAGTCACCCAAAAGATTATCCGCAGCAATGGGGTGAACGGGTTTTATAACTTCTCGACTTCCACTGCCGAAGATGCAATCACGGGCAACTGGATGGCGATAGTGCAAGTAGGTGGAGCAACGTTTTCCAAGCCGCTCAAAATAGAAAGCATCAAACCGAATAGGTTAAAAATAAAGTTGGACTTTGGGGTAGAAAAGATCGCACCTGAAAACAACAAGCTTAACAGTGAGCTAGAGGTAAAATGGCTGCACGGAGCGAAAGCACCAAACCTCAAAGCTGAGTTTTCTGTTTCGCTCAAAAACATGGCGACGAAGTTTGAAGACTATTCGGAATACACCTTTGACGATCAGGCAAAGTATTTCTATGGGGAAGGGCAGCAGGTGTTTAGCGGAAGGTTGGATGCTGATGGAAAAGCGATCATCAATACAACCTTGGAAACTGAAGCGGAGCCTCCGGGCATGCTGAATGCTACGTTTACTGGAAGGGTGTACGAGGAAAGCGGCAATTTTAGCATCGATCAATTCTCCATTCCTTTCTCACCTTATGAAACTTATGTGGGTATTTTACCGCCCAAAGGTGACCGATCAAGGAACATGTTGCTTACCGATACACTGCACACGCTCAGTATCGTAACAGTGAACAGCGATGGCGAGCCAGTAGCACGTGATGGCATCCAGCTGGAGTTGTACAAGCTAGATTGGAAATGGTGGTGGGATAACTCTGACAACAACCTTTCAAGTTACGTAGGTCGCTACGGTCGCAGCCCAATCATGACTGGTAGGGTCAATTCCGATGGGAGAGCGGAATGGCAATTTAGGGTAGATTATCCTGAGTGGGGAAGGTTTTACGTGAGGGCAAAAGACCCTGTTTCGGGGCACAGTAGCGGAAAAGTTATTTACATCGACTGGCCGGGCTGGGCTGGCGATTCCCAAAAGAACATGCCAGGCGGTGCAACCATGTTATCCTTTTCTACCGATAAAACAAAATACAATGTAGGTGAGGAAGTGCATATAAGCATTACGGGGAGCGCACAAGGCAGGGCTTTGCTAAGTATAGAAAATGGAAGCAAAGTAGTGGGTGCAAGATGGGTAGAAATGAACAAGGGGCAAAACGATATTTCCTTTGAAGTAACAGAGGATATGGCTCCGAATGTGTTCGCCCATATCACATTGTTGCAACCTCATTCCCAAACAGTAAATGATTTGCCAATCAGGATGTACGGCGTTGCACCGGTGATGGTGGAAAATCCTGAAACTCGCCTAACTCCAGAAATTGACATGGCGGAAGTGCTTGAGCCTGAGCAAACCTTTACGGTAAAAGTTTCGGAAGCCAACGACAAGCCCATGACTTACACATTGGCGATAGTTGACGAAGGCTTGCTTGACCTTACTCGCTTCGGCACACCCGATCCTTGGCAGAAATTCTATGCCAGAGAAGCGCTTGGCGTGAAAACATGGGATATTTACGATGAAGTAATGGGTGCTTTTGGAGGGAAACTTGAACGCTTGCTCGCCATTGGTGGTGGTGGAAGTGGAAGAGAAGCGAAGAATGCAAAGGCGAATCGCTTCAAACCTGTGGTAATGTACCAAGGACCATTTGTGTTAGAACCCGGGAACACTAATTCCCATGAAATCAAGATGCCTTCGTATGTAGGCTCTGTGCGGGCAATGGTAGTCGCTGGTCAAGAAGGTGCTTATGGTTCAGCCGAGGCGACTTCTCCTGTGAAACAAGCCTTGATGGTGCTTGGGACTTTGCCTAGAGTATTAGGTCCAGAGGAAATAGTAGAGCTTCCGGTAAATGTATTTGCCATGGAAGACGGTGTGGGCAACGTAGAAGTTACGGTGGAGACCAATGAGCTTTTAAGCCTTGAAAACACTATACAGCAAGTGGGATTTGGCGAAGCTGGAGAGAAGATGTTGAAGTTTAGGATGAAAACGGCAGCCAAGCTTGGTATTGCTAAAGTGAATATCACGGCGAAAGGCGGTGGAAAAGTAGCTAGGCACAGTATAGAAGTAGACCTGAGAAACCCGAACCCGCCTATGGTGAAGGTGATGGATGAACTGGTGGAAGCTGGGAAAAGTTGGGAGACAGATTTCAACTTATTTGGTATGACTGGTACGAACAAAGCCGTACTGGAAGTTTCAACCATCCCGCCCATCAACTTGGGGCAACGTTTGAAATACTTGCTAAATTATCCACATGGATGTATTGAACAAACTACATCTTCGGCTTTCCCTCAACTGTTCCTTGCGAACATTATGGAGTTGAACAAGGAAACGCAAGCTAAAACAGAGGAAAATATTAAGGCGGCTATTGAGCGGATTCAATCTTTCCAAAACTCAGATGGCGGATTGAGCTATTGGCCAGGTCGCGCTACTTCCGATGAGTGGGGAACAAGCTATGCGTATCATTTTCTATTGGAGGCGAGTGCAAAAGGTTATACTGTTCCTTCGGGAATGTTGAATAAAATCAAGCGTTTCCAACGAAAACTAGCTCGCAATTGGTCTACAAACATACCTACAGAAAGCAACACTGCCGATCTTACCCAAGCGTATCGTTTGTACACTTTGGCACTTGCCAAGGCACCAGAGATGGGGGCAATGAACAGGATGAGAGAAATGAAAAGTATGTCTCTCCAAGCTAAATGGAGGTTAGCAGCAGCATACTTAATGGCAGGGCAAAGCGAAGCTGGTAAAGCTTTGGTATTAAATGCAAGCAAGGATATTCAAGAGTACAATGAGCTTTCATATAGCTATGGCTCGGCTCTGCGCGATCAAGCCATGATTTTGGAAACGATTTGCCTAATGGGAGATAGAAAGCAAGGAGTGGATTTGTTGAAAGCAATATCAAATGGACTTAGTGAGCAAAATAATTGGTACAGCACGCAAACTACTGCTTACTGCCTCATTGCTGTAGCGAAGTTTGCCATGGATAACAATAGTAGTGGGGAAATGGCCTTTACCTTTTCTACCAACAATGGTAAAGAAGTAAAAGCGACTACGGGGCTTCCCTTAGTGCAAACTGATTTGGCTATCCAAGAAATAGGTACGAACAACTTGAAGATTTCCAACACCAGTGGGCAAGTATTGTTTGCAAGGGTCATCGTAGAAGGTACACCTTCCAAGGGCAAGGAAAAAGCTTCGGAAAAGAACCTGAACATGGCGGTGAGGTACTATGACAAAGATGATAACCAAATTGAAATTGATGACTTGACACAGGGGCAAGATTTCTTTGCCGAAGTCACCGTTTCCAATCCGGGCTTGCGAGGAGATTACAAGGAAATGGCACTGACACAAATCTTCCCATCTGGTTGGGAAATATTCAACACAAGATTGTTTGCCAATAGCTTTGAACCGGGCAAAAAAGTTGATACGCCTGAGTATATCGATATTCGGGATGATCGGGTGTACATGTATTTCGACCTAAAAGCTGGTCAGAAGAAAGTGTTTAAAGTTATGCTCAATTCGAGCTTTGCTGGGGAATATTACCTGCCAGCCGTCCAGTGCGAAGCGATGTATGATAACAGTATTTATTCCAACACGGCTGGAAAAGCGGTGAAGGTAAGTGTGCAGGAAGAGCAGTAGAAGGAGGGAAGTAAGTAGAAATAATGAAAAAAGCCCTATAAGGTTTTCAAAACCTTATAGGGCTAAACAAATTAAATCGGAAGGGCTTATCTCCCCATCAATTTTAAGTTTTTGGCTGCCAAAGCTTTGATCGCTTCAACCGAAGTAGCCGAGCGCAAGCCGTCTTCTGGTGTGTTCATGCAGTAATCTACTAGTTTTTCCACCGTAGAAGTAGCTACGTGCATGCGCGTATCGGAAGAAGCATAATAGATCAATACTTCGCCATTTTCTTTTTCAATCCAGCCGTTGGTGAATACCACGTTCGAAACATCCCCAACTCGTTCAATTCCCTCAGGAGCTATGAAATAGCCAGAAGGTGAGTAGGTCAGTTTGCTAGGGTCTTCCAAAGAAGTCATGAACAGATAAATGACATAGCGCAAGCCTGCTGCGCAATTCCTTACGCCGTGGGCCATGTGTAACCAACCATGCTCGGTTTTGATAGGAGCTGGGCCTTGGCCGTTTTTCACTTCCTTTATGGTGTGATACACCTTATTGTCGATGATTACCTCGTCTTTTACCTCAGCATTCACCATGCTTTCGCTCAAGCCCCAGCCAATTCCTCCGCCAGAACCCGTGTCGATGAAGCCGTCTTGAGGGCGGGTATAAATCCCGTATTTTCCATCTACAAACTCGGGGTGGAGCACCACGTTTCGCTGCTGGCCAGAGTAGGTGATAAGGTCGGGAAGCCTTTCCCATTCTGTCAGGTCTTTGGTGCGGGCAATTCCGCAAGCTGCCACCGCTGCCGAGGTGTTTCCCTCAGGTGCGTCAGGGTCTTTTCTTTCGGTGCAAAATAACCCGTAAATCCATCCATCCTCGTGCTTGGTGAGGCGCATGTCATACACATTGGTATCGGGCACTTCCGTTTCTGGCATGGTGACAGGGTAGTCCCAGTACCTAAAGTTATCTATCCCGTTTGGGCTTTCTGCTACGGCAAAAAACGATTTTCTGTCCGAACCTTCCACCCTTACCACCAAAAGGTATTTCCCTTCGTGGAAAATAGCCCCAGAGTTCATGGTTGCATTGATGCCAATGCGCTCCAAAAGGTGCGGGTTCGTTTGGTAGTCAAGATCATACTTCCAAAATATGGGTGCATGCGCCGCAGTAACTATGGGGTTTTCATAGCGTTGGTAAACGCCGTTAGAATCTTCCACTGGCTTGTTTGGGGTGGTGATAAGCGCCTCGTGTTTTGCAAACAGCTCGGCAACTTCCTTATCAAATTCTTCTTTTGTCATCTTCAATAGTAAAATTTAGTATGGTTATTAGTTTGGAGCAATAGAGTGTTTGCAGCATGCTTCGCTCAGCTTTTAAGCTTCTGCTTTTTCCAATTTCTCTTTTTCTTGGTTTGTCAATTCATCTTCCTCGTCCAGTTTGTCGTACCAGTTTACTTTTAGTATCCAGCTTGTGACAAGTACCACGGCTATTGCAATAGAGGTATAGGACCATTTGAGCAATACGATGTAGATAGGGAATACGACCAAGGCTGTCTGCCAGATGATACCGATAAACACATTGAACATATCTCTTTTGAAATTTTTGTTCGCCTTAAAATTCGGATTCTCGGCCACTACCTTGTTGTGGATTGGTTTCCAATATCCCCAAGGCCTTACGTTTTTGTAAAATTTCTTTAATATTTCTTCATCTACCGGAGGTGCGGTGTATGTACCTATAATACATCCTACAAATGAAAGAAGCAGCATAAGTGGGAAGGTGTATAAGTCGAGCACATCTGGGAAAATATAACGGAACGAAAGTGCTGGGATCAAACCTCCGAGCATGCCCCAGAAAAAGCCATTGCCGTTGAACCTCCACCAGTACCATTTTAGCACATTGGCCGCTACATAAGCCCCAAACAGGCCAGAAACCACCCATTGGAGAATGTCATTTACATCTAACAAGAAAAAGCCTAAGATGATACTGATACTCACCATAATCAGCCCTGAGATGTAGTTCATTGAACGGACGGTGGAATCAGGGGCTTTCGGGTTGATGTACTTGAGGTAAATATCATTTACAATATAAGCTTGGGTTGCATTGAGCGTACCAGCAAAGGTGGACATAAATGCAGCTAACAAACCAGCTAATAGTAATCCTAAGAAACCAACCGGCACGAATTGGCTAATAGCCGAAGGGAGGATTTGTTCGAAATCGAGTCTTCCTGCCACAAAGAGGTTGAGTTGGTCGTAATATAGCAAGCCTAACACGCCAAAGCCGGCGATCATGAAGTAACGGGCTGGCATAAGGATATAAGAAACAGATCCACTCATCAAAGCAGCATCTTTTGGTGTTTTTGCCGAAAGGATTTTTTGCATGTCGTAAGTAGGAGCAGGGCCTGCCATACTCGCCAACACTCCTTTGAAAACCATCATGCCCATCATAAGGGTAAAGAATGAATAGCCATCGCTGTCAATTTTCTCATTTACCTCGGCAATGATATTGCCCCAGTCCATTTCCAATTTCCATCCAAAAAGTGGTGACATCCAGCCGTCTGGAACTACTAGCTCTTCTATCATCATGGCTTTCATCGCAATTACCCCGATAACAAGTGCCGAAACGGTCATGATGATGTATTGTACCAAATCTGCCCAAACTATACTCATCATACCACCAAGCAGGGAGTAGAAAATGGCAAAAAGCGTGAAGGCAATTCCATAGAAATGAGGAACATATTCGGGAGAAACTGTGAAAGGGACGTATGGTGATACAACTTCCCAAGGGATAAATACTTGAACAAATTTACCTAAACCAATGAAACCATAGGCCAGCATGCCTAAGCCCACCAAGAGGGCAAATACGACCACAATGATGTGGGAAAGGTTGGCAGATTTTCCAAAACCAAAGCGAAACCCGATCCATTCGGCACCTGTGGTCACCTTGGAACGCCGCAGCCAAGCCGATAAGAATACCATGAGGAAAATTTGGTTGAAAACGGGCCATAGCCAAGGAATCCAAATACTTTTTATGCCATAAACAAAAAGGATGGTCACTAGCCACATAGTACCAGAAATGTCGAACATACCCGAAGCATTGGAAAGGCCAAGCATGAGCCAGGGCATGTTGTTGCCTCCCAGAAGATATGATTTTTTGTCTGCTTGGGCTTTTTTCTTGACTAGTAGGCCGATGATGACCGTGAGGGACAGGTAGCCCAAAATGATGAGTACGTCTATTAAACTTAATTTCATGTTTAGAGAATGATAGTTATAAAAAATGTTGTAAAACAAAAAAGCTGAATACCCTGTTGAGGAGGGTCTCAACAACCTCTTAAAGCTATTAAATATTCCTCTTAAACGTTTGTCAAAAGGTTATACTTTTTACAGCTTTTGTTACTATGAGTTTGTTATCCCATTTTTTTCACTGGCGAAATCTAAAAAATGCATCATGTTTAAGAATCTGTTTGGAAATATATCTTCAAAATTCTTATGTGCTTCTTTTGGCGCATAATTTTGTTAAAACCTCCGCACATAGCGCTGCTATGTGCGGAGGTTTTACCTCATTCTACATCCAAAATAAGCGATAACAATTTTTGAATTTAATTCCCAAACAGCTTCTAATAAAAGTGATTTTAATTCACCACGATTTTTTTTGTATAAGTCGCTTTGCTTTGGGTGAACCTTATGAGGTACAAGCCTTTGACAGAATTACTTAGGTCTATTGAAAACTTTTACATCTGGAATTTGAGAAATAAGGTATGTTAGACCTTTGTTAAAGAGATTAGCCGACTAGTTCCCAGACATGGGTTATGAATGTTTTAGCATAGTTCAAAGAACAGAACTATGCTAAAACGAACATATTTAAGTTTAAAAAAGAGTTAATGTGATATTTTTTTTAAATGCCTATTGGTATTCGATTTTTGGAGTTTGGTTGATAGCGTTCGCTTTTTGGGTGAAAATACGAAATGCCAAACGAACCTTAGCAGGCATATAAGGGACTTACTAAAGACCAGCGTGAAAACCTTCTAAATTCTTATATATATAAATGAAAACCTCTACAACACGAATAGCACTGTACTTAATACTGCTTTTTTCGCCCTTTATTTCCCTTGCACAAGTACCAACTAAGGCAAAAGCACTTGAATATGTCAAGGAAGTAAATAAGAAAAAAGTATTGTTGAAGTTGAGCAAAAAGCTGAAAAAACAAACAACAAAAGACAAAGAATATGCAGTTGAATTTGCCCAAAAGAATGATATCCCAATTTTTATTAGAAACAATAATTTCTACGGCGAGCTATTACGGGTGACTCCATCGGGAAAGCCCATTTATATTGCAACTACTAATGTAGATGCAGCTAAAAGTATAGGTACCGATCGAGTGTGGGACGGAGGAGATCTTGGGCTTGACCTTTCAGGAGATGGGATGACTATAGGAGTGTGGGATGCAGGAGCAGTACTCGCATCTCATGAAGCCTTTAGTGGGAGAGCTTCGCAAAAGGATAATGTGACTATTACTGACTATCACGCTACGCATGTAGGTGGGACAATGGTAGGAGCAGGGATAAATGCTGATGCTAAAGGAATGGCATATGAAGCCAATCTATCAGCATATGATTGGAATAATGATGATTCTGAAATGGCTACAGAAGGTGCCGATGGTTTGTTGATTTCTAACCACTCTTATGGAATAGTAGCTGGTTGGTATTTGGATAATGGGGTTTGGAAGTGGAATGGCGATGATGGGATTAGTGATCAAGAAGATTGGAAATTTGGTTTTTATTCTAGTGGCGCACGATCTTGGGATCAGATTGCCTATAACTCTCCTTATTATTTAATATTCAAATCTGCTGGAAATGATAGGGGAGATGGACCTGAAAATGGGGATCACCCACAAGATGGTTCTTATGATTGTATAAGCTTTGACGGTGTTGCAAAAAACATTATGACGATTGGTGCTGTAGCGGATGTAGTTAGCTATTCGACTCCCGAAGATGTGGTTATGAGCAGTTTTAGCAGTTGGGGTCCAACGGATGACGGAAGAATCAAACCTGATGTAGTTGCCAATGGGGTAGAGCTTTTATCTGCGTGGAATACGGGTAATAGTGATTACCAAAAGATTAGTGGAACTTCAATGGCTACACCAAGTGCGGCAGGATCTGCATTGTTGCTACAGGAGCATTATCAGGAGTTGAATGGACGGTTTATGAAATCTGCTACCCTTAAAGGGCTTATTATCCACACTGCTGATGAAGCAGGAGCTGAAGAAGGACCAGATTATGCCTTTGGATGGGGGTTGATGAATATTGGTAAAGCAGCTAAATTAATTGGAGATAATGGAATTGGGCATCAGATATTAGAAAAAACTCTTTTGAACTCAGATAGCTTTGAGCTAGCAGTTGATATAGGAGCGGCTCCTGCTGTGCTGACTTTAGCTTGGACAGATGTGGCTGGAACTCCGGTAAATAGCCAACTCGATCCATCTAGTTTAATGCTCGTAAATGATCTGGATATGAGATTGGTAGGAGAAGGGCAAGAATTTATGCCTTACATATTGGATCCTGCCAACCCTTCTGTAGCAGCGACAAAAGGCGATAATTTTAGAGATAATGTAGAGAAAATATATTTATCGGCACCGACACCAGGAACCTATACCATCAAAATTAAACATAAAGGAAGCCTTTCCTCTGGAATACAAGATTTTTCTTTGATTATTAGTGGTACGGAAGCTCCATTAGGGTCTATTTGTTATGCGTCTGATACTGCGGAATTGGGAACCAATTTAGCTCCTCGTACACCATATTGGTATACGTTTACTCCAACTCAAGATGGCTTGTTGAACTTAAGCACTTCGGGTAGTACTACAAAAGACACAAAGGTTTCCATTTTTGCTGCCTGCGGTGGGAATCTCATTTATTCTGGAGATGATGAAGACGGAGAGCAAACGGATGTTAGCTTTTTGGTGAGTGCCGGGGAAGAGCTTTTCTTTATGTGGGATAATGCTGCAGATACTACAGGTTTTGCTTGGGACTTATCGATCAACCCTGTTTCTCCTTCTATGGAGCTTGATTCATTAGTATTGGTCGAACTTTATAAAAGAACTGACGGGGGTAATTGGGAAGATAATTCAAGTTGGCTTAGTTCTGAGGCATTAAGCAATTGGTATGGTATAGAAACGAATGAAGATGGAAGGGTTAGGAAAATTGATTTATCTGAAAATGAATTAAATGGCAAATTGCCCAACACCTTAAAATTCTTAGGGAAGTTGGACTCCTTTGCGGTCTTTAATAATGAGCTATATGGGGAGCTTCCAGACAGTCTAGATAAATGGAAGTCTTTGAGTTATTTCTCTATTGCTAATAATAAGGTAGAGGGAGAATTGCCTGCATATTTCGGTGAGATAGATAGCCTGCGTACTTTGTCGTTATCAAATAACGAGCTTAGCGGAACTATTCCCCCTTTGCTGGGGAACGCCATTAATTTAAAAAAGCTATACATTGCCAATAACAAACTTGAAGGAAAGTTGCCCCCTGAGCTTTGGTCTTTGGCAAATCTGGAAGAGTTGACTTTTGCAGGTAACAGTTTGTCAGACACCATTTCAACAGAAATTGGACAACTTTCTAAGTTAGTGAAATTGAGTTTTTCGAGAAATGACTTCTATGGTGAAATACCTCTTTCTATAGGGAGCTTAACTGAACTTGAAGAATTATACCTAGGTTCCAATCGTTTCACCGGCTCTGTGCCTGATACCATTGCTACATTGGAAAAGCTAGCGACATTCAAACTAGAAGAAAATCAGTTCAATGAAATGGTGGATTTATCCGGTAGTGCAAAAATGGCAAGCCTCAATTATGAGAATAACTATTTTACATTCGAGGATATCTTGCCCAATATTGGTATTAGTGAGCACACTTATTCGCCTCAGCTTCCTGTTGGTGAAGAAATAGATACTACTTTAAATAAAACGGATGATTTTCTGATTGTATTAGGAATTGATTCGGGTGTAGTTGGTAATGAATATAAGTGGTACAAAGATGACTTATTGATCAAAACAACTACTTCTGATACGCTCACCTTGACAGGAGAAGGCAAGATTGAAAATGCTACATATACTTGTAAAGTGACAAATAGTGGAGCGTCTGTTCTTACACTAACTTCACTAGATGTAAACGTGATTGATACCTCGGTCTACCAACAAACGATTGATTTTGAAGAAATTCCTGATAAAACTTTTACTGATAACTTTTTTAAGTTAATAGCCACAGCAAGCTCAGGTCTTCCTGTCAAGTTTGAAGTACTTTCAGGTTTAGATTTAGCGGGTGTCAGTAATGATACAGTGACGATTTTAGGTGTGGGTGAAGTGACAATTAAAGCATCTCAAGCGGGTAATGTCAATTACTATTCTGCCGAACCTGTGGAAAGAAGTTTTATGATCTCTAAGTCTCCTGCTGTAATCGTGCTTGATAGTCTAGCTCAGCCTTATACTGGTGCTTCAAGGAAGGCAGCAGCTAGAACTGTCCCCACTGGGTTAGTGGTAGATGTAACTTACAATGGTAGCTCTGCTGAGCCTACTGAAATAGGTAAATATGGAGTTATTGCTAGTTTAGTGAGCGACTTTTATGAGGCTGATCCTGTTTCAGATTCTTTAGAAATCACAAAAGGAACAGGACAAATAGTCCTTTCTGATTTAGAACAGGTATATGATGGTACTTTAAAGCAAATATCGTTTGAGACTGTTCCTGCAAATTTAATTGTTCAAATGTTTTACAACGATGTGCCAATCAATGCTGGTAAATATGGAGTTGAGGCTGTTTTAAATGACGAGAACTTCTATCCACTTACAGTGAGAGATAGTTTGCATATAAAGAAAGCACAGGCAACTATTGAAATATCAAACTTAGAACAAGTTTTTGACAGGACACAGACAAGGTCAGTTGCGGTAACTACCGACCCTGCCGGATTGGACTTTAGACTTACTTACAATGATTCTGCCGAGCTTCCTTTGCTTTTCGGTTCTTACACCGTAGAGGTCACTATCGTAGATGATAACTATGAAGGGACTAAAACAGAGACTTTTGTGATCACGGGGATCTCTGAAGAACTGTCAAAAAGATTGATACTTTATCCCAACCCAACTTCGGGTTTGCTGAAACTTCAGGATAATTCAGGATTTAGGGAACTAGGGGCTGTGAAGGTATTTGATAGCTCTGGGAAGGAAGTGTTGGGCAAAAAGCTAACAGCTTTGGAAACAAGTATAGAAATAGATCTTCGTGAATTTTCAAATGGAGCGTTTATCTTGCTTATCCAAAGAGGAGAAAAATCTGCTGTGAAAAGAATTATTAAAAATTGATTTGAAGCGTATCTAAAAGGAAAGCCCGCCTACTTGGCGGGCTTTTTTATGTCATCAAGGGGGAGATAATTACCTCCTTCTCAAAATAGTTGTTCCACCTATCCAGCAGCCAACTTCTATTTCTGCGCCTTCTTCTAGCCCGGCCGTAAAGATGTCCTGAATAGAAGGGAATTGTTCTTTGGCAGCAGCCTTTTTTGAACTGTTTCCTGCTTTTTCATAGGCATCATAGGCCGCTAGGTAAATAGCCCTTTGTTTTACAGGATTCATCTCTTTACAGCTTTCTCCTGAATGCATGTACATATCACCTATGACAGTATACGCTTCCGAAATTTTGGACTTGTCAAGGGAGACGGCTTCATAAGCCATCGACCGCGCCTTGGTGAATTGTCCGTTTTTTGAGAGTATTTTAGCATATACGAGATAGTATTTTGCCGCTTTTATAGGATCTTCTTTTGCAAGGCTGATCGATTTTTGGTACCATTCCTCTGCTTCTTTGTAATTTTTATCAGAGGCAAATGACCTAGCTATGATCGATGCCATACCAGCGGTAGGTTCGGCATTGAAAGCACCTTTGGCAGCCGTAATGAAATTGGGGTTGTCATAACATTTGGCAAGTGCGTAATATTTAAGCGCCCTTTTGTTCAGTGCTCCATCTTCAGGATGGGCAAGGATTTTTTCAGCAAAAAACTCATCTACTTTTTCACAATTAATCTCGGTTACTTTTACCAACAGCTCATCTACTTTCTTACCAGCCTCTTTCCATTTCTCCACTTCTTCTTCCTCTGTTTCACTTTCTATATGAAAATCGATTACATTCATTATTTTTTCATAATGATCAAACACTTCTGCCTCTTCAATCTCTTTTGACTGCTTCATGAGGGCGACAGAAGCCATGTAATATTGCAGATTATACCTTTTGCTTTCCGTTCCTTGCAGGTCGTAAAGCCCTGTGTATAGTTCATAAAGGGCTTTGTAATATCCGCTGCCACGATTTACGAGGTAAGGGTAGGCTTTGCTTCCTTTAATGCTCAATACTTTAGCGGAGTTTCCGAAGTACTTATACCGATTGTCTAAAAGCATTAAAACCTTGTCTTCCAGTTCGGTTTTCCTTTCTGGAGTTTCAGCCTTTTTAAGGCAGAAATTATAAATCTTGTATCCATTGATATAAAGAGACTCGTGAAGGTAAGGGATATTTGTTATCAGCCAGGTGAGTGGTTCTTCGGCAGATTCCCAATACTCTTCGCCCCAGCTAAACCTGTCTGAGTAAATGGCAAATTTATCTTTGCCTTCATCTCTGTTCTCTCCCCAGCAGTAACCATCTTCGTCGCAGTTGGTGGCATCTGGGTGCTCACTTTTTTGTGCCGAGGTAAAAAATGGTGCAGAAAGAGAAAAAACAAAAATGGCAGTTTTAATCAAGTCGCTAATAGTTGTTGACACTGACTTTTTCATGAGAGAGTTTCGCTAAATTTATTGTAAAAAAATGTTACAGGTATAAACTTACGATTCCCCTATGGAATGGTTATGAATTTTACATGACTAAATTGCTATAAAAAAAGCACCCAAACGAATGGACTCGTTTAGGTGCTTGAAATGGTTGAAATATTATATTGTTTACTGAACAATAACTTTGAAAACCGCCCCCTCAAGGTCAATAAAGTACAATCCCGCTGGCCATGTTTGTACATCCACCGTAGCTTTACCATTTTGGGTTTGTCCTCTGGCCACTTCTCTGGCAGACGAATTTTTGATTATGAATGGTAAATCCCTTTCGCCATGCTCAATTTTGAAAATACTATTGGCAGGATTTGGGTATACAACCGTATTTGCCAACAACTCATCTTTAATTGAAGTTACCACACCTTCATCTATTTCTAAGGTTATCGGTTCGGTAGCATCAGTTGTCTGGTTCTCGTCTTCGTTAAAAGCAACAACAGAGATTTCGATGTCTTCTTCATACCCGCTAACATCAAATGTGTATTGTTCAGTATTTGCTGGTACAGTGGCAAGGGTGTCTACAATTCCTTCAGCTGACTTAACAATTATTTTAAAGCCACTTTCTTGAGTTGAATTATCCTGCCATTTTACCGTAGTTTCGGTTTGGGTTATATTAGTGAAAGAAATATTTGATGGAGCTAACATCCTAGTGAGTTCATCTACTGTTTCATAGTAATATGAAGAGTTGTTTTTATAATAGGACGTCAGTGAAATTTCAATGGTTTCCGTAAGTTCAAATCCTATCTGGGCAAGGTTAAAGGATACCTCGTTGATTGTTTTTGGTAATAAAGTGTCAAAAGCAATGTCATTAGTTCTGTAGAGGGTTACTTTATATCCTTCTGAAAGGCTAGAGTTGTTCTTCCATGATACCAATATTTCTGTCTTGTCCTTTTCCCATGTTGCCATTGCATCAGTTGGTACTTTAAATTTCGTGAGTTCTAGCGTATCTGATGTATAGGTATTGCCTTGTATTGATGATACCATCCTTGCTTGTGTAACTTCTGCTGAATCTGGTATTGAATAATCGTAGAAATAACTATTATTCGATATAGAATCGATAAAAACAAATGGACCATAGTTGTTAGCAATTTCAATTTTAACGCTCATCTCTTGATTTTGGATGCCAAAACTTGCCCTAGCTGTTTTTTTTGTATCATTAAATTCGTATTTGTATAGATTAGGCGCACCTGGAATCATTGCCGTGGCTGTATTGCTTCCTGAGGATGTCCTGTCCTCATTAAATTGCACTAATTTATAATGGTGGGTAGAGTTCTCTTCTAAATTATATAAAGTATAGCTGTTTTTATCACTGCCAATAGTATCTATAGAAATGACAGTGTCTGGTAACACTTCTTGTACAATAAGTTGTTCTGATCGAGAGTCAATACCAGTCCAATTCAGAACGACACTATCTGGAAGAACTGTCGAAGCTGATAAGGTTTGAACATCACTTAATTGCAATGGGTCAAATTTGAAAATGCTATAACTGTTCCAATCGCCCTCGGCTATTACGTAGAAATCAGAATCTGTTTGGAAACTTGTTTGAGGCTGATAACTATCATCAGTGAAGTAGGGAATAGACACCCATTTGTTTGTGTTTGGTAGATATTTCCAAAAATCCCCTCGCACATTATTGGTTACCTCACCTCCACCAAAAAGACCACTAGAATTGTTAGAGCCTGAGACAGAATAATAGCTCAGGTTACCTGGGAAATCTGCCATTTGTTTCCATGTATCGTTTGCTTGATCGTAAAGATATAAGTCGTTGTATTTTTTATAATACTGCCACTGGTTTCTGATGGTAGCTCCACTGTAGTTTTGTCCAAGTCCTACAAAAACCGAATCTCCTATAACTATCGTTGCCATCGCTTCTCTATTTCCACCAACAAACGGTTTTTTCTCTGTCCATTTGTCCATTGAAGGATCATACTCCCAAAAATCAGATGTTTGTACATTGCCCGAGGTGCTTACAACTGTATCCCCACAAACTATATATCCTTTGTTTTTGATAGCAAATGCCGTTGCACTTATTCGCCCTGCACTTGGAAAGTCGTTCAAACGTTTCCATTTATCAAGTTCGCTATCATATTCATATACTTCTTGCGACATGAAAGCTTTTTGGTTTTCGTATACTTGACCTGATATAAAATAGGCTTTTTTACCAATGACGAATACATTAGCTAACTCGAGTAATTTTGGGAAAGAGCTCTTCTCAGAAAATTCACCTTTAGTGAGATCATACATCAATACCGAAAGCTGGTCAGATTCTTTAGATGTGAGGTAAAGTTTATCCTCAATTGAAAAAGAGTGTCTAAAGTCAATCCACTTGTTTTCCTTAAAAGAGAAAACTTCCGACCAACCTCCTAGGGCTTTCTTGGTTACACCAGGATATTCTAATGAATATAAAGATAAAAGGGAGTCTTGGATATAAGCTGCTACTCTAAAGTAATAAGTATTGCCTTCAGAAAGCCCTTCGTATAAATAACTAGTGGTATTAATAGGCAAAGAGTCGACTACCGTGAAGGTTGATGTGTCGTTAACAGACATTTCTACCACAAACCCATCTTCTCTTGTGGAATAATCTTCCCAGGTCAATTTGGCTGTGTTGCCTTGCAGTGACTTGGCTATTAGTTTTCTAGGCTCTTCTAAATATTTTTTAGTGGTAGGGTAATAGTATTTTTTGTCTGAATCTCCAATATTGTTGTAAGCCCAGATTCTTGCCGTATATTTAGTATCTGACGATACATTGTAAGTGGTAAAAGAAGTACTGTCAGCAGGAATGGTGTCTAATGAGATTAGATCGTAACTATTGTAATCAAGAAGCTCAATAATGTATCCTAATTCATTATCCGATTCGTCTGACCAATAAAAGGTGATGAAATCGTAGTCTAGGTCATAAAGCTCATTGTCTTCAGCGTAACCCGGCTTATTAGGTTTGGTTGGTGGGTTGATGTAATAAGTCCATACATCAGCTTTTTTCTCGTCAGAAAACCCACTTAGGTTAAAATAATTACCTCCTACAACTAAGGCATAACTGCCAAAAGCAAGTGCAGAGCTATTGGTTCTATTACCTTCACTGCCAACTACAAGTGATTCTCCTTCAGTCCAGCTATTACTGCCAGCATGATATTTCCATAAGTCTAGTCCTGTGCTTCCTCCAAAAACATAGGCCGTATCACCAAGTACAAAAGCTGTTGCATTGAGGCTAGTCAAATGATTTTCTGCAAAAGATTTTTCTTCCCAACTATCATCTTCTGGATTATAAGCATAAAAATCATTTGTCATCATAGTTCCGCCATCCGTATTTTGTCCTCCACCTACAAACACAAGGCTGTCCAAGGAAAATGCGTTGGCAGATTGTCTTTTTTCTGCGGTTAAATTTGCTTTTTGTACCCAAGTAGCATTTGTTGGGTTATATTCCCACCAGTCTTTCAACTGATCATTACTGTTTCTACCTGTTCCAATGTACGCCTTTCCATTTGCGACAGCCGAAACAGCTAAGCTACGCCCAGAGCCAGGAAAGTCCGAAAGCTGTTGCCAGCTATTCTCGGCTGGCAAATACATGTAGAAATCATTGTGATAAACTCTTGTTCCAAGAGAGTCACCTTGGCCAGTTACAACGTAAACCGTATCGTTCAAGGTGAAGGCTAGGGCATTTTGCCGGCTTTCACCAGGGAAATTGGCTTTTTGTGTCCATGTTAGGGTGAGTGGGTCGTATTCCCACCAGTCGGCTAAATAATTGGTACCGTCTGAACCTGTTCCATAGTACCCTTTTCCACTTGCCTCTGCAAAAACGGCACCCGATCTAGCTGTTCCGGGAAAATCATTTGATTGAAGCCATTTTGTCTGTGAAAAAGCCAAATACTGAGAAAAAGTTAGTACAAGACTTAGAAGAATAGTAATCCTTGGGGTCATAATTCTAGTTTAAAGTTAAGTGTTATATGTAATTAACCCTTTGACCCCTGTCAATATTTTGTACTTTTCGTGTTTTATAAATATGATGTTTATAGCATGTTAAATATGCATGAAAGTATGTTGTAACTTATCAACAACAATCTGCTTTAAGAAGTTGTTGATATTCAATTATTTCGTAGAGATCAGGCTTGGTTTTGTTCCCAATTCCAAGAACACTGGTAGGTGATCGGAACCGATATTATTGCCTATTTCTCTTTTTAGGGTGATGAGATCGTTGCTGAGAAGGCAATGGTCTATGCTTATACGCAACGGGTAGAAGCCCGAAGGCCATGAGGTCTGTAAGCCAAAACCCTTGCGGGAATCGTAAAGCCCAGCTGTTTTTTTCCATGAACGGAAATTTTTTGAGAAGGAGGTGTTGTTAAAATCCCCAATAATTATTTTGCTTCCCTTTTGAGTGTTCAAGTATTCGGTAATTGCCTTCATCTGACTATTCCTAGATTGATAGTGCTGAGGACTTTTAGGAGGACACGGGTGAGTGTTGACCAAGGTGATATTTCTTCCATCTACTTGGAAATGTATGACGATGGAGGGCAGGTTTCGGAGTGAATCAAAATACGCTATTTCGCTTTTTTCTAATGGCAATTTGCTGTACACCCCAATACCAAATTTATCTTCTCTAGCTATCACTTTTGAATAGGGGTACTTGCCGCCAAGCGGCTGGAGTGCTAACTTCCATTGGGCATCAATTTCCTGAATGAGCACAATGTCTGCATCTTTGCTTTCTATTTCGTCCAATACTTTTTCAATCTCTTGGTTAGGCGACCAAATATTCATTTGGAGGAGGGTAAAGGAGGTTTCGGCAACGGCTGCTTGGTTTGGAATATATAAACCCACTGTGGGTGTGATGTTGAACAAAAGCAAAACCCAACTAAGCATGAGCAACAAATATTTCTTTTTGAAAAAGAAATAACCAACAGGAAGTAAGGCTAAATATGCGGTCTGTACCTGAAACTGAGAGAAAATATCGCAAATGTAATGATCAAAAAAATTGAAAGAAAGAAAGGTTGCGACGGTAAGAAGGAAGAAAGAAATGTAAAAAAAAATGTCTAATATTTTCCGAGCCATATAAGGTTTGTTTGGTATCAAGCTTCGAAAATATCAGGCTTTGCCGAGCTTCGCAAATTAATAACTCATGAACTCTTTATTAGTAAGTAGTCTGCCCTTGGAAAACCCTAGACTCGGATAGGGGAACAAGCTCTCCCGCAAATGTGATTTTGTCCCCAAAGTCACCCGAGATAAATGCCCTTACAGTTCCTTCTGCGGGAATGGTCAGCGACATGGTTGCCGAACCTGTTGAACCGCTGGTGCGCAAACGAACCGTGATGGACTGGTTAGGTTTTCCTTCTATCACTTCCCATCGGC
Source organism: Flammeovirgaceae bacterium SG7u.111 (assembly GCA_034044135.1). Lineage (NCBI taxonomy): Bacteria > Pseudomonadati > Bacteroidota > Cytophagia > Cytophagales > Flammeovirgaceae > Flammeovirgaceae bacterium SG7u.111. The sequence goes on from CP139021.1 coordinate 3,157,465, forward strand.
TAGTATTTCCTTCTAACGTGATCCCGCCTACGCCGTTCCAGCCTACAATTCCCATAAAGGAAAGCTGAATCACCGATTTGTCTTCGTTGAGCATAACAAAATTAGTGGTGGGTGACATCTGGTAGCTCATTCCTCGACTACCGTAAACTGTATGTGCTTCAATCACAAACTTTTTAGAGTTTATGATATCCATTTTTAATTTCTTGTTCTCAATGGTTTTTTGCTCACGCAAGGCTTTTCGTTCCTTTTTGCTCAGCTTTTTGTTTTCTTGAGCCAAAAGAGCAGCTGAGGAAAGCAATGTAACTACTAAAAATAGAGTCAGTTTTTTCATTGTTTTAAGCATTAGGTATAGTATTGGATTTCACCTAAATTAATAAGTATTTAGGTGAAAAACCAAGTCACCAATAAGTTTAGCCTTTTGCTTTACAGGTATTATTTTCCTGGCAATGTTTCATAGGAAAGAGTTCCTGTTCTGTAGTCTAAAATGATTTTTTGGAACAGCAACGTATAACGAGCACTAGCCTTGTCTACCGAGGCCGAAATGAAATTGTTGGTAGCAGTGGTCACATCTACAATAGTTGCGTTCCCTAGCTTGTATCGCTCTTTTTGGGTGTTCATATTAAGTTCTGCGGCATCGAACTGTGCCACGGAAGCCTCGTAGGTAGCAATTGCTGCTTCGTAATCTTGCAGAGCGGTGAGCACTTCTGTATAAATCGTGTTTTTTAGCCTGTCAATTTCCAGCATTGAATTTTTATGGGTCACTTTCGACTGGGCAATATTCAGCCTGTTTTGGTAGCGGCTGAATATTGGGATATTGAGTGTCACGCCATATGCTTTTGAAGGGTTTATTTCTCTCACTTGCTCATTGAACGAAAGGTCTTCACCATCTCTTTGTGCCGAACTGTTGTAATAAGAATCGTAGTTGAAAAAAGCAGCGACCCTAGGCATCAGATTCGATTTTGCCATACTCACCGAATACCCGTTTGCTTTTTCTAAAGATGTTAGTTGCTTAAGGTCTTCTCTATTTGCAAGAGCCGTTTGGTACAAGCTTTCAAGCGTGTATTCATTGATCATTTGATCTTCTAATGTCCAATTTGGCTCAACTACTTTTATATCGGAAAGAGGATCTAACAATAAAATTCTAGCTAAAACCGCCTTGTCATTTTTCAGCTGGTTGATGGCTTGAACTTCCGCCAACTCAAGGCTTTTTATTTCTGCTTCTTGGTTGTATTGGTCGCCTACGAAAGTGATACCTGCATCTACAAAGCCCTTTATCCTATTAAGGAGCGTTTCTTGGGCTTCTATATTTTCCTTGGCAATTTTGACATATTCTTGGTCGAGCAACACGGTCATGTACTGGTTTGTGACCAAAGCGATGATTTCTTGCTCAGTATTTTTTATATTGTGGTGCTGTGCTTCAAATCGGTGGTTGGCTCGCTTCAGATTATTCACATTGCTCATTCCATTGAATAATGTGAGGTCGGCAGAAAACTGTGGGAAAAAGTCATCTGCAGTGGTTTGGATAAGTTCTGCTTGCTGGGGAATGAAAATATTACCGCTTTGTCTTCTGAACTGCATGAAAGCGCTGGCCGATGGAGCGAACTGCGCACGACTTTGCACTTTCTCCATTTTTACCGCATCCATTTCATTGACTTGGATTTTGAGCGTAATGTTTTCATCGAGTGCCCTCGTAACGGCTTCTTTGTAAGTGAATGTTTGTTCTTGGGCCTTGCTCTCCGAAAAAAATGCCAAGATTCCCATTGCGATGATAAACGTAATTTTCAAGCTAGATATAGTTCCTTTCAATTGTCTTATTGTTTAGTAATTAACTCCACTATCTTTTTACAATCCAAATGCCACAAATAAAGTACATATAATCAGTAGGTTATGTAAATTGTGATTAGAAAAGGTGTCCGCAAGCGGATAGTTTTGTTCGTAGCAGAACAGAAATTTCTATATCGGGGAGAGTATCCGCAGCTATATTTCAGCCTTTTGAGAAATTGATTTGAAAGGACTTTCCAAGAAAAGGGCAAAGAGTTGGCTGCTTTTTAGGAATTGAATTTATATTTGCCCGTGGAACATTTTTGTTTCACGCAGAAATACCATCACACATTTGTTTTACAATAGCACAGGCTAGGGTAGAAAAAGTTTTGAAATAGAACAAAACAATGCCCTATTTTTAATTAGTCAAGTTTTTTTATACCTATTAAAATAAAGAAAACGCATAGATGGGTAAAATAATAGCAATAGCCAATCAGAAAGGAGGAGTTGGGAAAACGACCACAGCCGTAAACTTGGCCGCAAGTTTTGCCGCTTTGGAGTATAAGTCATTGGTAGTTGACGCAGATCCGCAAGCAAACTCAACTTCAGGTTTAGGTCTCGATCCTAAACAACCTCGCAAGACCATTTACAATTGTATGGTGGATGGTACTCCTGTAAAAGAGGTGATAGAACCGTCGGAATTTGATTACCTTGATGTGATCCCTTCGCACATAGATTTGGTAGGTGCCGAAGTTGAGATGATTGAAGACGAGGACAGGGAAGATAGGATGAAAAATGCATTACTTCCTATTAAGGATGAGTACGACTTTATTCTGATCGACTGTTCTCCATCGCTAGGCCTCATCACAGTAAACTCCCTTACAGCTGCCGATTCGGTGATAGTGCCTGTGCAATGTGAGTATTACGCATTGGAAGGGTTAGGTAAGTTGTTGAGTACCATCAAAATCATACAGTCTAGGCTCAATCCCGAGATGTTGATTGAAGGTATTTTGCTTACTATGTACGATGTAAGGCTTAGGTTGGCAAGCCAAGTAGTGGAAGAAGTGAACACTCATTTTTTGGATATCGCCTTCAAAACCATCATTCCAAGGAATATTAAACTTAGTGAAGCTCCTAGCTTTGGTGTACCTGCTTTGGCACACGATGCCGAGAGCAAAGGGAGTATTGCTTACCTAAATTTGGCGCAAGAGATTTTGGAAAAAAACAACATGGTTTAAGGCTGTAACTATTGCTTTGACCAGTGTTTTTATAACAATATTAGTATATTCATTTTTTGTGTAGGACATTAGTTATTCTACACTTAGCTTATGTGAAAAAAAGAATTAGGCAACGTTTTGTTTCTTTTGAAATGGATGAACATTACTTGCTTATTCGGAAAGATAAAAAGGATCCATGGCAGAAGAACCACAAAAGAAAGTATTGAAGAAAAGGCAAGCCTTGGGAAAAGGGTTGGGGGCTCTGCTTTCCGACTCTGACTATACCAAGAAAGACCATTCTAACCAACCTGAAAAGTCAGTTTCTGATAGCGTTTCGGAGGTTTTGTTAGCAAATATTGAAATGAACCCCTTCCAACCGAGGCAAGATTTTGATAAGGAGCTCTTGGAAGAACTTGGCGCTTCGATCAAACTTCATGGAATTATACAGCCTGTTACCCTAAGAAAACTTTCTTCCGACAAGTATCAATTGATTTCGGGTGAAAGAAGGTGCCAGGCTTCCAAGTTGATTGGTCTTGAAAAAGTGCCTGCATATGTGCGCACAGCTAATGACCAGCAAATGCTGGAAATGGCACTGATTGAGAATATCCAACGGGAAAACCTTAACCCGATAGAAATAGCGTTCAGTTACCAAAGATTGTTGACAGAGTGCGAGCTTAAACAAGAGGAGCTTGGTGATAGGGTTGGCAAGAAAAGAGCCACTGTTACGAATTATTTGAGGCTGTTGAAGCTTCCTCCCGAAATTCAAGCTGCGCTTCGCGACAAGGAAATTAGTATGGGCCATGCAAGGGCATTGATCAATATTGAAAATATTGATATGCAATTGGCCATATTGAAAAAGATTCTTCACGATGACCTTTCAGTAAGGAAAGTGGAGGAGCTTGTAAAGAACATTACCAAAGGTTCACCTAAAACTGAAGAGAAGAAAGATCTGGCGCCAACTGCTGAGTTCGAATACGAGCTTAAAAGGCTTCAAGCTAAACTTTCCTCTAGGTTCAGCTCAAAAATCCAAGTGAAAGCTAGCACTGGGGAGAAAGGTGAAATTAAAATTCCTTTCGAGTCAACAGATGATTTGAACAGAATTCTTGACTTACTGAATTATTCATGATAAGGAACAACAAACAAGCATTCTATTTCTTTTTATTATCATTTGTAGGGGGATTGGTTTTTACCGCAAATGCCCAAGATGATTCTTTGAATGTTAGCCAAACCGAAGCCCAAGAAGTTGTTGATACTTCTTCGGTAATATTGGATGCATATTTGGAAACAAAGAAACTGAATGAACCAAGTGAAGCAGCTCTTTTAGGAGCGATTTTGCCTGGGTTTGGTCAGATCTATAATAAACAATATTGGAAAATACCGATAGTGTATGGTGGTTATGTAGTGTTTGCCTCACTTATCGATTATAATCATGTCCGCTATATTGGATTCAGGGATGCCTTATTTTTAAAATCAGATGGCGATCCTGATACCAATCCAGATGGTATTTATGCAGATTTTCCTGAAGATCAGCTTCGGCGTGGACGGGATTTGTATAGGCGAGACCGAGATTTTAACATAATCTTGACTTTTATGTGGTACGGACTTACCATAGCCGATGCTACGGTAGATGCACATTTAAAAGATTTTGATGTGTCTGATAATTTGTCGGCAAGCATAAAACCAGGGCTAGTTCCCAATGATGCGAATATTTTTGCCCCAGGCGTACGGTTTGTATTGACGTTTAAATAAATAAACCTAACCATTCTACTAAAATTAAGATGAAGCTCGCTTCCAAATCGATATTGGCGATTTTGATAAGCTGCCTTATCTCTGTTCCACTCTTTGCCCAATATTCTAACTTTCGCTCTTACGACCAAGCTGACGGGCTTTCCCAGTCTTATGTATATAGCGTAGCCCAAACCCCAGACGGCTACCTCTGGTCTGCCACGGGCGATGGTCTTTCTAGGTTCGATGGTTCTGTTTTCAAGACCTACACCGTAAACGATGGACTGGCAGAAGATTTTGTGACTTCCCTGTATGTGGATGCTTCGGGTACTCTTATAGCAGGGCATTACCAAGGGGCGGTAAGTATATATGATGCTTCACTAAAAAGGTTTAAAGTTGTAGCTATTGATTCTACAGCAAATAGCCGTGTGAACCAACTTTATGTTGATGAAGACAAGGCAATTTGGGTGCTTTTCCAAAACGAAGGGCTATTAAAAATTCAAGATGGAAGCACAGCATTCTACTCTCTTCCTCAGCAGTTGAGTTATTTTTCTTTTCAATTATTAGAAAACAGAAAAGTGCTTTTGGGCACGAATGAAGGTTTGTGGTTGGGAGATTTGAAGAAGGATGATCTTGGGGCAACCTCATTCCCTGAGTTCGCTTATCAAAAAATAAATGCAATTTCTGGAGATGGAGAATCTTATCTGATTGGTACGGACGGGAAAGGGCTTTTTAGATATAAAGATGGAGAAATCTTGGATTTATCTAAAACTTATCTCCTCGAAAATGAGCGAATTCAAGCAGTTTTATCTACTAAAAAAGAGATTTGGGTTGCTTTAAAATCATCAGGCTTGGTCTTATTGTCCTCCGAAGGAAGCCAAAAATATTTTAAGGAAGAAAATGGTCTGCCCAGTAATTACCCGCTTTGCCTTTTTCAAGATATGGAAGGAAATGTGTGGACAGGTTTGAATGGGGCGGGGTTGTCCATGTACATGGGCGGAGCTTTTGAACTTGACCCTCTTGGCAGTCTTCAAAATGATGTTACTGCAATTCTTCTTGCCAAAAAGGATGGAAAATGGATTGGGACATCCAAAGGCTTGCGTAACGAAAGGAAAAGTGTGGCAGTCCCTTCAAGCTTACCTAGTTCAACCGTTACTGGGATAGCCGAGGACAAGGAAGGTCGGCTGTGGGTTGGTTTTGCTGAAGAAGGACTTTTTAGGTGGGACATAGAAAAAAACAAAGTTGAGCGCTTGACTGGAAAGAATGGCTTTGATTCGAAAAATATCAATCAAGTTATAGCAGATAAAAATGGCGATGTCTGGGTTGGGACACAGTTTTTAGGTGTTTTTCATTTTATTGAAAATTCAATTGTTCAATATTCTACGGAAAATGGGCTTCTTCACAACAACGCTAAGGATTTGTATTGCGATAAGGAAAACAAGGTCTGGGTGATTACGCCTAGTACAGGTGTTTGCTATATTGGGCAAGGGAAAGTTGGTTATTTTGACACAGATCCTGTACTCAAAACAATCGGGTTCAACTGCTTGGTAGAAGACAAGGATGGAGACCTTTGGTTTGGGACAAATGGGAGCGGGGTGCTCTATTACGATGGGGCTGAATTTGTGAACTATACTTCAGCTGAAGGCTTGCTATCAAATTATATATACATGATTGTAGCTGACGAACAAAAGGTATGGGCAGGTTCGAGGAACGGTCTTTCAAGTATAAGCAAGTCGGATAATTTGATAAATGAGCATTCTTACCAAAATGAACTGAAGGATATTGAACTCTCCTCTAAGGCTGTTTTTTGCCCCATAGAAAATGTGATTTATTTTGGAACAGATAAAGGCTTGTTAGTTTACAATCCTGCTAAAAGCCCTGAAGTAGTTGAACCAATCATCCAGCTTACCCGGTTGTTGGTGTTTGATGATACACTTTCCAACCCTTCAGCTATCCAACTTCCCTACGATAGCTACCGCCTGCGTTTTTCTTTCAAAGGTATAAGTTTGAAAAAACCTGAATCGGTTAGGTATCAATACAAACTAGAAGGTTACGATATAGATTGGTCTGACGTCACCACGGAAACCCTTGCACAATACCCTCGGGTTGAAGATGGGGAATATGAGTTCAAAGTTAGGGCGCTGAACGGTGACGGGGTTTGGAGCAGCCAAGAAGCAACCATTCGGTTGGCAATCGAAAAACCTATTTGGAAACAGTGGTGGTTTTTTGTGCTTGTTGCAGTGGCGCTGAGTTCAGCTGGGTATAGTTACAACTATATAAAACTGAAAAGGCTTACCAAAAGGAACAAGGAGCTAGAGGTAAAAGTGGCTGAGCGCACTGAGCAATTGGAGGCTAGAAAAACAGAGCTTGAAGAAGCAAATGTGCAATTGGATAGCCAGAAGCAAGAAATAGAAACTGCGTATAAAAAATTAGTTGACCTAGAGTCTTTCAAAGATTCTATGACGAACATGATTGTCCATGATCTTAAGAATCCACTAAACTCTGTAATAAGCATGTCTGATGGCACACCGATAATCAGGCAAGCAGGTCAGCAAATGCTCAATATGGTAATGAATATATTGGATGTCCATAAGCTTGAAGAAGCAAGTCTAAAATTGAACTTGGAGCATTATCCAATGAAATTGGCTGTTGATGAAGCCATTTTCCAAACTGAGCTACTGGTAAGAGAAAAAGGCTTGACCTTTCGCGAAGAGCTTAAAGGTGACCTTATTGCCAATATGGATTATGACCTAATAGTGAGGGTAGTAGTGAACCTAATGACGAATGCTATAAAATACACTCCGGTTGGAGGTGAGATTTCAGTGGATTGCCATCAAGAAATGATGGATGGGAATAGCTTTGTAAAGGTAAGCGTGAACGATACTGGTCCAGGAATTCCAGCAGACTATAAAGATCAGGTTTTTGAAAAATATAAGCAGATCGATCAAAAAAGTTCTGGGCTTACGGCTTCTACAGGTTTGGGTTTGACTTTTTGCAAGCTAGCTATTGAAGCTCACGGCGGTAAGATCGGGTTAGAATCTGAAGAGGGGAAAGGGTCGGAGTTTTATTTCTTGTTAGAAAGCACCAAAGATTCGCTAGAATCGGAAGGTAAAGTGGAAGAGTTTACCATTGGGAAAGTAGAAATCTCATTGACACCAGAAGATAAGCAGGAAATAGAGCCCTACTTAGCAGAGCTCAACTCCTTAGATATTTTTGATACCAGTGAAAACATTGATATCATCAAAAAAATTGATGCGAATTCGAAGACTTTAGCCACTTGGAAGTCTGAATTTGAAATGGCTATCTATTCCTTCAATGAGAACCGCTACCGAGAGCTACTTGAGATGGTGGGTTGAGTTTTTTTAGTATAAACAGCCAATAAGTTCCGACCTTCAATAAAGTTTCTAGCATATACTTTCCTTATCGGCTTAGTGGCATTGAATAAGAAAGTCAAAAAATAGTTGTTTTTTATAGATTTTGATTCTTCATACATTGCATCCCAATATTCATTTACATTTACATGTAGTGGCTCTACTTTGAGTTCATCAAGTGTTATGTTATAATGGTCTTGAAGCCTTGATAAAGTGTCTTTATCCCATAAGCCAGCATGATGAGGGGGGAGGTTCATAGCATGGAATTTATCATATTTATACAAGTATGGGTTGCTGTTTGGCACTGCAATATAAAGTTTGCCATTTGGTTTCAATAGCCCAAGTGCTGCATCAAGAAAGCCTTTTACATCATATACATGTTCTAAAACTTGAAAGAAGCAAACAACGTCATATTTTTCATGATTATTTACCAGATGAGCGTCTGAGAGTTCATTTCTTATATCTAAACCCTGTTTACTGCAATTTTCAATTGCTGCTGGGTTTAATTCAAGACCTGTGCCTTCAATATTTTTGGTTTTCAGCAAATTCAAAAAAGCACCAAAACCAGAACCAATTTCTAATACCTTATCTTCTTTGGAAATAAAATTGATAGTTAGCTTGTGTTCCCATCTTATTTCAGGATAGTAGGCCTCTCGTTCAGCAAGTTCTACATAGAAGTTTTTATCTCCAATTGTTGAATAAGGATAATAAAATCGATACCCTGATTCATTGCATTTCAATATTTTTATAGAGGATATCCCTGTATAGTTATTTGTTACGTCTAATCCAATTTTTTTATACTCATCAATGATTTTCTTAACTGATAATTCTTCGCAAATAGAAACATCTTTTTTCCCTGTTATAGGACTTTCTATATCAAATATATTCTCCATGGGTTAACCTAGGCTAGTTTATCGTATTTATTTTTTGGTAATATGCTTGTTTAAAACATCTTGCAATTTAGAAATCTGGATTGAATTATTTCCATGTTCCTTGATATGTTTATAAGCCATTTTTGAAAAGGTATTGTATTTTTCGGGCTTAAATGAAGCTATCTCAATCATTTTTTTTCCCATTTCCTTAACATCACCTTCTTCTACTAAAAAGCCAGTAACACCTTCGACAACTTGTGATGTTATACCCATGTGTTTTGTGGATATGACAGGAAGACCATATGCGCCTGCCTCACCTACTGTAAGAGGCCAACCCTCTGCATCTCCATTTGAAGCTACTATCGAGTGTTGAACAAAAGCATCAGCTTTCAAAAGTTCTTTTTGTACTTGAATGTGAGGTAAAGGACCTTTTAAAAATATTTTATTCTTATAATCACTTTTTGAAACATAGCTTTCTACCTCTTCAAGCAATTCACCATCTCCAACAAATGTAAGGGAAACGTTAGGGTGTTTTTTTGCACAGAGCTCGAATGCTTTTATAGTATTTAATGGTGCTTTTTTTTCTACTAACCTACCAATAGCGAGAAAGCGAAAAGGCGAATGCGGTGAGTTTTGTTTGTATGGGCAACTTAAGGGAACTTCTACTCCACAGGGGATGAAATGAATTTTTTCCTTGGGAAACCCAAAGTCCAAGAATATTTGCCTCATATTTTGATTAACTACTATTATCTCTACAGCTATTTTAAGTAGCTGTTTGATTTCATGAGAGTAGTATTTATTTTGAAGTAGTTGAGAAGCATCTTTACCATGAAAATGAACCACTAGTGGTATAGATAATTCTTTGCAAACGTTCATTACATTGATACCTGTTGTGCCAAATTGTGCTAATACCACATGTATATCCATTTCTTGGAGTCTTTTCTTTAAGGTTGACTTACTATTTGGTATCCAATGGTATCCAGGGTATTTAAATACTTTCCATAAAATCACCTTGCTCCACCAATATATTTTTTTGTAGAGTGTTGGGATATTATCTGATAAGTCAACAATTTTGGGTAGCTGTTTATCCTGTTTGTTTAGAATTTCTTGTGCTATCTTATAAGCAAACACAAATCCGCCTATTTTGTAGGCCTGCTTCCTTATGAAGGTTTCGGATAGGCGAGGGTAAACCTCTGTTATGATTGCTATTTTTGACATGTTCTTAAGTAAGGTCATTTTTTTTTTGCAACTAAGCAATAACCTAATGGATAAGACTCAGAAGTTCTTTTCCTCCAGTTAGCAAACCATTTTGAGTTTCTAAACAAAGCAGTGATGCCCATAAATGCTTTTGCTAAGTAAATATTTGACACTAACTTTTTGTTAAGTAAGTCTAATAAAATATCTGGGTATCCTCCATAAGGCTCAAGTACAACTATAGATAAGTTATTGTCTTCACAAAAGCGTTGTAAGCTAAACTTTGTATATCTATAGAAGTCAAAGGGGGGTTCGTGTATCCAATAAAAGAAAGGGACGGTAATGATTAATTTTCCATTAGGCAAAAGAACTCTTTCTATCTCTTTAATTAGTTCATGAGGTTTATATATGTGCTCTAATACATCAGTGAGTAATACGGTATCATACTTTTCGCTTTCTAATGGTAGAGGTTGGTTGAGGTCTGCAAAAACATCTAGAAAACTAGTTTTATGATCACTATTTTCCCAATCGACACAGGTATTGTTTTTTATGAGATCTTTATACATAGAATAAAAAGGAACTAATCCGCATCCAAGATCAAGTAATTCACCTTTAACATGTTGTTTTATTATTTTAGCATAGACAGGTATGATTACAGAATTGAGGTAGACAGAGCGTGGGTTTACATTTTCTAATCGAACTTCGTATTTGTTGGATTTCTCTATATACCTGTACTTTTTATTTTGCCACTGATCTTTGTTTTTCATTTTTTATTCCTTCTCCCTTTTCTAATTGAAAGCAAAATTAAGAGAGAATTCTAGAATCTAAGAAGAGAAGTTTAAAACTGTTGAATTTATTTTCCAAACCCATAGGTCAAGCCAGCTGTTATTTTAAGGCCATTGATGTAAAAGTCATCATCAACGATTTTATATTGCCCGAAGATCCCGATGTATCTGGCTAGAATCTCGAGATGATAATTTTTTCCCCAAAAGTTCCCAACACCTAAGCCTAGTGAAAATTTTGTACCTGTTAAACTTTCGGTAAATGGGTTTGGTGTTGTAGACAATCGTTCAGAACCGTTTCCCCAACCTAGTTGCGCTTCCCCAAACATGCCTTTTGGAAAGTAATATCTAGTAAACCCATTGAGGCTTTGAAAGTTGAATTGGTAATTGTTGCTATAATTTATGGAAGCTAATGAAGTATAATAATCATAGGCAACCCCCACCATTAATCGTCTGAATGGATAAAAACCAACTTTAGGATTGATATTGAAGTCAAACAGTACTGTACTCTCGTTTAGAGATGTATTTTGATTCCTGACTCCTAAACCTAGGCCAAAGTTTACGCCTACGAAAATATTATATTTGGATGTTTGATGTAAAAAATTCTCTCGTTCATCAACATGTTTTAATGAGTCTGTTTTTTGAGCTTGGAGTTGAGTACACAAAATGAAGACGAAAAAGACCAGTAAAAATGTTTTGTTTGAAAGCATTCGGAACAATGATAAAAATTAGTAAGATTTACAACATAAGTCTAGTGGTTTGACTATCAAACTACGTAACTAGCAGATAGGTTGCCCAATTATTTGACAAAATTGGAAAGACGTCCCCTTAAATTTGTGAGCATGAAAATATCTTTACAAAATAGGGGAGAGGTTGTAGAAAGAAAATACGTTTTTGCAATTGATTGATATTTAGTGTTGTAGGGAATTAATAAACAAAATGAGTCTCAAAAAGAATTTTTTTAAAAATATACTCACGGTTGGCTTTTTTGCCTATTTGGCACAAGCTTTTAGTTATTTAGCATCTATTTTTATTTTTAGAATCATTAGCCCAGAAGAATATGGCGTAGTGTCAATGATCGTGGTGTTCTCTGGTTTTATTGCTATTTTTTCCGATGCAGGTTTTTCCTTTTCTGTGATTAGGGGCAATTATAACGAAGATTTTTTACAAAGACTATCGGGAGCAACTGTACTGTTTGGGCTGTTACTTTCACTAATATTAGCATTATTCGCTCAACCTATCAGTTGGTTTTACGGTTCACCAGAATTGCTGACACCTACTTTATGCCTGGCTACTACATTTTTTTTGCAATCCTTTTCAATTATACCTAAGGCAAAACTACAAAAAGAAGAAGCTTTTAAATTTATTGGTATAGCCACAGTCGCAACACAGGGAGCAAATTCTGCTGTTCAGCTTACCTTGGCGTATTTAGGGTTTTCATATTGGGCGTTCATCTGGGGGCCAATAGTTGGTTATACTATTCAGGCATGCATGTATCTTTGGAAAACAAAGCTTATCATCACATACGGAAATGCGAGAGAAACACAAAAGGTGATCAGTGAGGTGAAATCACTAGTAGGACATGTTAGTGGCTTTAATTTGATCAATTATTGGGCGAGGAATAGCGATTATTTGATGATAGGAAAGTTGTATGACAAGGCTACGCTTGGCGTATACCGAAATGCCTATTTCTTACTTATGTTGCCATTAAATTTTGTTGGTTTAGTGGTCAATCAAGTGCTTCTTCCTACCCTGCAAAAAGTAATTGATACTGGCCAAAGCATTGAAAAAGAGTATAAGTATGTAGAAGGAGCGGTTACATTATTGATGCTCCCAGTTTCATTGCTTTTTATCATTTTTCCCGAACCATTTATCCAGCTACTTTGGGGTGAAAAATGGCGCGGTGTTGCTGAGTATTTGCCCTATTTTGGGGTTCTCTGTTACTGTCAGGCAACTTTGTATCCAATAGGTGTAGCGTTTGTCTTGCTCAAAAAAGAAAAGGAGATGTTTAAGGCAGGGGGCTTTAATGCACTGGTATTGATAGTGGCGATAGTTTCTGGAGCGTTTATTTCTGTTAAAATGATGGTCTTTACTTATTCAGTGGCATATTTTCTTATTTGCTGTCCAATTGTGATTTATATTGGTTTTATCAAGTCATTTGGTTTCGATAAGCAACAAGCTATTAGTTATTGGCTACCAAGGTTACTGTTGGGGCTAGCAATGTTGATAGGCATTCATTTTGATTATTTGATGGTGGCCTATGTTGCGTTAGGTTTACTTAGTGTTTTGACAATAGTTAAAGAATATAGTAAAGTTTTTTGGGTGTGGAATTATATCTTTGAACATTTAAAGACTAAGGTATGATTATAGATTATTATAATTAAATGAACTTCACGACTTTTTTAATTGCTATAGTAACTTTTTTGTCAATTCCTGAAATGGTTTTTGCACAAAACATCAATCTTAACAGTGGATTAGTTCTTTACCTTCCTTTCAATGGAAACCTATTGGACAGTTCGGGACATGATATCAATGGAATGAGTAGTGGGGTTAGCTTTGTAGAAGATTTACTCGGAAACCCAGGTCATGCATGTTATTTTGATGGTTATGATGATTTTATTGATTTAGGCTATTCTCCCTTGTTGAAAAGGTACAAATCAGATTTTTCTTTGAATGTATGGCTGAATTTGGAGGATTATTCTCGATCAGCAGGATATATTATTCTTTCAAATAGAGGCAATGATACACCATTTACTGGTTCTGCACCTTCTATCGAAGGTTATGGTAATTCTACAAATACTTGGGGAAGACCTGTGTTAACTGTAAAAGGCTTGGGTTTCAGTAGTTGGGTATTTGCAGAAGAATCCTTAGATCTTGAAAGGTGGTATATGGTTACTATTACTTTCAATTTTAATCAGGGTCAATATAATGTAGGGCAGGTTTATGTAAACTGCAAATTAAGTAATATAAATCAGCAAATGGATGACATAATAGACCCTGGAGCGACACCAACATATATAGGATATGAGCCAGAAATTACAGCTCCAATAGAATACCATTATAAAGGTAGAATGGATGAATTGAGGCTATATGATAGGGTGTTAAACCAAGAAGAAGTAGAAGCTTTGTATTTTCAGATGAAACCAATAGACTTAGGTTTAGGTGCTGATTTGATATCTAAATGTATGGATTTTCCGTTGACTTTAAGCGCAAGAATGGCTTTGATAGCTATTTATGGAATAATGGGAGTGTACACTCTTCTATAGAAATCAGTAAGTTTGGAAAGTACTGGGTAGAGGCAGATAATGGTTGTGAAATTATCACAGATACTATTGAAGTAATACCCGAAAAAGTTTTTGTTGATTTGAATTTATTTGAAGATACAATTGAAGTATGTAACGAAACCGGGTATAACCCCCAACTTCCTGATGGTTCTTATAATATATTATGGAGCGATGAGAATACTGAAAAAGATAGAACAATTTATGAGGAAGGGGCATATTGGGTTAATATGGACAATGGTTGTGAGGTTTATTCAGACTCCTTTTATTTAAAAGAGGTAGAAAGTCGACAGCCTTTGGATATGTTTGATGATACCATAAATATTTGTGATAATGCTGGTTACCTTTTTGAAATTCCTGTAGTACAGGGAGAGGTTTTATGGAGTGATGGTAAAATTGATCACAAAAGAACTATTACAGAAAAAGGACTATACTGGGTAAATGTAATAAAAGCTTGTGATGTATTTGTAGATTCTATTTACATTAATCTTATTTCTGATGATTTATTGACTATTCCAAATGCATTTTCTCCTAATAGTGACGGAATCAATGATTTTTTTGAATTACCATTGGAACATGGAACTGTAGAACTGTTTGTTTATAACAGGTGGGGTGAAATAGTCTATGAAAGTATGGATTATCAAAATGATTGGGACGGCAATTCACTACCATCAGGAGAGTATTACTACTTTTTTAGCTCCACTGGTTTATGTAAAGAATATAAAGGAATGATTTCAATAGTTAAGTGATTCTTAATTAGGTATATAATAAATAATTGAAAAAAATCATCTTATAACGTTCATGTTACCAACTAAAAAGTAACCTAAACCTGACTTCTGTCATACTAAAAGTTTAATTGTCAAACTAAATTAGGACTCGCCCTTTCAAGCTGAGAGCATGCCTCCCTTCTCAGAAATTGTGCATAGGAAGTAAGTTGACGGAATGTTTGGGTTACTAGCAAAAAAGACCGATCCCATCGGTTTGTTTTTTCACCTTAAAACAATTGGTAAATATGAAAGTATTTGATAACAAGCACATCAAAAACGTAGTCCTGCTGGGCAGTGCCAAAGCAGGCAAAACAACCTTGGCCGAAACCATGCTATTTGAAGCAGGGATTATCGGCCGAAGAGGAACCGTTGAGGATAAGAATACGGTTTCCGATTTCCACGAAATTGAGCACGAAAGGGGCTATTCTATTTATGCGACTAGCCTTCACACCGAATGGCGGAACTACAAGATCAATATAATTGATACCCCAGGGCTAGATGACTTTTCTGGAGAGATCGTTTCTTCCGTTAGGGTGGCAGATACCTGTATAATGGTATTGAATGGACAGACTGGAGTTGAAGTTGGGACTGAGCTTATCTGGAACTATGTCGATACTTTCAAAAAACCGACGTTGATTGCGATCAATCAGGTTGATGGAGCAAAAGCTGATTTTAATAATTCTTTTGAGCAAGCTAAAGCGACTTTTGGCGATGCTGTTACTCTGATGCAATATCCTGTTGATTCGGGTGCCAATTTCAGCCGTATTGTCGACTTGCTGAAAATGAAAATGTATATTTTCCCTGCCGATGGAGGCAAGCCAGAGAAATTTCCAATTCCTGAAGCAGAACTTGAGAAAGCCAACCAATTGCACAATGAACTGGTAGAGAAAGCTGCTGAAAATGATGAGGATTTAATGGAGTTGTACTTTGAAAAAGGGAATTTAAGTGAAGATGAGCTCAGAAAAGGGTTAAAGATTGGGATGATGAACCATGATGTTTTCCCTGTATTTTGCCTTTCTGCAAAGCAAAACAAAGGAAGCGGACGAATGATGGGGTTTATTGATAATGTAGCGCCAGCCGCCAATGAATTGTACCCAGAAGTTACTGTAGATGGAAAGGAGGTCGCTTGTGATCCTTCGCGGCCAGCGTCAGTATTTGTTTTTAAAACATTAGTAGAACCATATTTGGGTAGAATCACCTTTTTTAAAGTTTGTTCAGGTGAGGTAAAAGTTGGAATGGATTTGGTCAATTCCCAAACGGATAATACCGACAGGATAAACCAGCTTTTTATAATGGATGGTAAGGAAAGACATCCTGTAGAAAAGCTGGTAGCTGGAGATATTGGGGCTACTGTAAAACTAAAAGATACGCAAACAAACCATACGCTACATGCCAAAGGGTTTGAGGTAACTTATGACCCCATGCTTTTCCCTGAGCCTAAAGTTAGGATGGCCATAAGAGCGGAAGATAAAAATGACGAGGATAAAATGGCGGAAGTGATTAGGGAAATGCATGAAGAAGACCCTACGCTTCAAGTTGAATATGCAAATGAGCTAAAGCAGTTGATTATGTCTGGCCAAGGTGAGTTGCACCTTCAGCTTGCAAAGTGGCGATTAGAGAATATTTACAAAATGGGGATAGAGTTTTACGAACCAAAAATTCCGTATAGGGAAACTATTCGCAAAAAAGCTACATCGAGTTATAGACATAAAAAACAGAGTGGGGGAGCAGGTCAGTTTGCCGAAGTGACCCTAACAGTAATACCATATAAAGAAAACATGCCTAAACCGTCCGATTTTAATATAAGGGGAGAGGAAGTAGTTGATTTGGAATGGGGAGGGAAACTAGTATTTTACAATTGTATAGTTGGAGGCGTAATTGACGCTAGGTATATTCCTTCTGTGTTAAAAGGGGTGATGGAAGTTATGGAAGATTCTCCGCTAACTCGCTCTTATGCGAGGGATGTTTGTGTTTTTCTTCATGATGGTAAAATGCACCCAGTTGACTCTAATGATATTTCCTTCAAAATAGCTGGAGCTCATGCTTTCAAAGAATGCTTTGTAAATGCTGACCCGCTTATAATGGAGCCAATTCAAAATATTGAGGTAAGGGTTCCAGAAGACTTGGTTGGAGATGTGATGACCGATTTGCAAGGTCGTCGCGCACTTATAATGGGTATAGATTCAAATGATCGTTTTCAGATCATCAATGCGAAAATCCCATTGGCAGAATTAGGAGGGTATTCAAGTTCGCTCAAGTCCCATACCCAAGGGCGGGCAAGCTTTAAAACCAGCTACAGTGGGTACGAGCAGGTTTCTAACGATATCCAGCAAAAGCTAATTAAAGAAGGTGATTTAGAGATGGCCTAAACAGCTTATAAGAATAACAACAAAAAGCATGTCTCGCAGATAGTGAGACATGCTTTTGAATTTTAAAATGTATCTGAATGAATTTAACCTATTTCTTTCAATTTTTGCTTTAGCTCGATTATAACAGTCATCCCCATTTCATAGACATTGCTTACCAAGTTTTCTACTTTGTTCAGTTGGGATTGATCTTTGCACAAATTTTCAATGTTAGATAAGTTTTTGTGCATTTTATCCACACCCATGAATTTGGCAGAGCTCTTCATAGAATGGGCAATGTCACCTGTTTGTTTCCAATTTTGATTCTCGTGAGCTGTAATAATTAGGTTTAAATCTTTGGGAAGCTGCTCGAGATAAGTGGTAAGCATTTCTTTTAAAAACTTCGTGTCATTTCCACTCAGCTCATTTAAGACATCAAAATTCGTAAGTTGACTTGTTAGTTTCATTGTGTTCATAAGTTTGTTTGATAGTGTTATGATAGATTTATGAGTGTTATTTTAAAAACGAAAAAAAATGATTTTCTGATAATTAGGCATAAAAAAGCCACAAATATTAACATTTGTGGCTTTGCAAAATATTGCAATGTAAAATTACTTTTATAAGAAATTTTCTTCTTCCATTTCCTTCAAGTATCTATAAATTGTCGACTTACCTATATCAAGTTTGTCAGCTACCTTCATCACATTTTCATCGTATTTTTTTAGGTAGTTTTTAACTATTTTAAAAGTATATTCTTTCAAAGTCATTTCTTGGGTAAGAAGATCGATTTCCTTGTTTAGTTCGTTAAACTGGATATCTTCGGCAGTGATTCTATTATCGTCGCACATCACGGCGGCCAGCTCTATCACAGCTTTTAGTTCTCTTACATTTCCAGGGAAAGGATAAGTAAGCATTTTTTTCTGGGCATCTGGGGTTAGCGTTATTTTCGGTAGTTTGTTGTCTTTACAGAAGCTATCTATCAAGTGCTTGGCAATTACTAACACATCGTTTTCTCTTTCCCTAAGTGGGGGGAGCACAATTGGAAGTCCCAAAAGCCTGTAATACAAATCTTCTCGGAAATTGCCATTTTTAACTTCTTCAGCCAAATCTCTATGAGTAGCAGTGATGATTCGCACATCAAGTTTAACTAAACTGTTGCCACCAATTCTTACTAATTCTCTTTCTTGTAGCACCCTTAAAAGCTTGGCTTGAAGCTCCTTTTCCATCTCACCTATTTCATCAAGAAAAATGGTGCCGTTTTGAGCTTCTTCAAACTTTCCAATTCTTCGGGTATTTGCTCCTGTAAAAGCACCTTTTTCATGGCCAAAAAGCTCGCTTTCTAATAATGAAGTTGGAATAGCTGCAATGTTCACAGGGACAAACGGTTGCTTTTTTCTTGGGGAATTAAAGTGTACTGCCTTAGCGATCAGCTCTTTACCTGTTCCTGTTTCGCCTGTTACTGAAACTGTGATATTAGTTTTCACCGCTTTTTCCAGCATCTTGAACACTTTGTTCATTCCACTGCTTTGACCTATAATATTTTTACTAAAGTCGTATTTTTCGGTAAGTTCTTCGCGAAGCACCTCCACCTCTTTGGCGAGTGAAATACTTTTCTTCGCATTGTTTACAGTATTAAGTAACCGTTCGCGTATATCTTCATCTTTAGTTATATAATCGTAAGCCCCTTGTTTCAATAGCTTTACAGCAGTCCTTACATTTTCTTGTCCTGATATAATGACAACAGGTAAGTCTGGGTTGTAATATTTTACACGCTTTAGCAAGTCCTCACCGGTCATATCCGGCAGGGAATAGTCTAAAGTCACAATATTGGGCTTGTAATGGAGGTTGTTAAGCAAGTCCATCCCATTGTCGAAAATCTTTACTTCATTTTCGGGATCCATTGTAAGGATGTAATGGAGCATTTTGGCAAACGCAGGATCATCTTCTACGGCAAAAATCCTTAAAGACTTTTCTTTCATACTAATATTAATTTAAAGATCACTATCTCTCCAGCTTTGTTGCCAAAGAGTAGAAACTTTTCTTGTTAAGGAAATTATTCTTTTTAGCAAGAAAAACTTCTCGTCTGGTTTATATTGTTTTGGTAAAACTTATCTATAAAACTTTTTGAACTTGATAATATTATGGCGATTCTCTTTGAGTATATTGGCGTGCCAGTTTTAGAGTATATAAGCATGTAAGAATGTACTAAACTGTGAATCTGAAGAATGAAATATTGAGTTTTTCTTCTCTTAAAATGCTATTTTTCGCAAGAGGAAATATTTGAACGCAAGTAGGATCAAGGTTTTGAAATCTTGTTTAAAATATCTTTACTAGTAGAATAGATGAATAAAAAGAGGTTTTTAAATATAAATGTAGAATGTTTTTGTGTCATTTTCTTTTTTAAGAAATTATATATGAATTCTAGTATATACAGATTTTATGATAAAGTTATTGTTAATTCAGTGTGAATCTATCATGTAAAACAGAGGGTAATGTTTTGCTGAAAAAAAACTATAATTAGATTTTAAAAGGAAAGTGGCGATTACCCTTTTTGTAAAAAAACAATGTTAAATTTCGTTTTGGGAAAATTCCCACCTTAACTATGAGAACTTCCATTTTTATACTTTTTCTCGTATTGGCATCATGCCACAATTCTTTGGATATAAATAAAAAAGATCGAAAAGAAGGTTTGGTGATAGAAGGGTGGTTGGATAATTTGAATACAAATGATGAAATCCAACTTAGTTTTTCAACAGATTTTACCAGCACAACTAATCCACCAGTCTTGAGCGATGCCAAAGTTGCAGTAGTCATAAATCAACAAGACACTTTAGCCTTTGAAGAAAAAACGGCGGGTGTTTATGTCCCCAAAGGCAGATTAATAGGTCAAGTAGGAAATGTGTACGCTTTAATAATTGAAAGTAAAGAGGGTGTGATTTATCGGTCTTCAGATGAAAAAATGCAAAGTGTGGCTGCTATAAATACAGTAGAGGTTGATCTTGAAATCTTAGATCCATTCGATGTGGAAGATGTAGATACTACTTGGGTGATTAATATTCAGTTTCAAGACCCTGCAGATGAAGTGAATTATTATAGATGGATTTTGTATATAGATGGTGAGCAACAAAATGCTGCCGAGGATTTATTTGTGAAAA
The DNA here is from genome assembly GCA_034044135.1 of Flammeovirgaceae bacterium SG7u.111. Classification (NCBI taxonomy): domain Bacteria; kingdom Pseudomonadati; phylum Bacteroidota; class Cytophagia; order Cytophagales; family Flammeovirgaceae; species Flammeovirgaceae bacterium SG7u.111. Next base: position 3,177,935 of record CP139021.1, read on the forward strand.
ATGACAAGCTGACAAATGGTCTAGTCAATACTGTGAAAATCAGGAAAAAGCAATTAAAAAGTGGTTCCAAAATCATAGTTCATCAACTTTCCCTTTCTGAAGATGGCTATGGTTTTTTAGAGGAAGTACGTGTCCATATGAATGAGCTTGGAGGTCCGTTTAGTCCTGCGCCTTCTAGCATTAGGGGAAATATGTTCAATGTAGATAATACTGCCGAATGGGTAGTTGGTTATTTTGGGGCTTCGGCAGTGAGTGTCGATTCAGTTATAGTGCCTTAAACGAACGGTCATAATTTGCTTTCGTCCAAAGGCTCCCAAAGCTCTATTTTATTCCCATCGGCATCCAGTATCCATCCAAACTTTCCATAATCATACTCTTCTATTTCACCAACTATTTCAACACCCTCTTCTTTCAATACTTTTAGCAACTCCACCAAGTTTTCTACTCGGTAGTTAAGCATGTATTCCTTTTCGGAAGGTTTGAAATACTCTGTTTTTTCATCAAAAGGCGACCAAGCTGTACCCCCAACTTTATCAGGATCATCTTTCTCTCTCCATTTGAACATTCCTCCGTATTGGTCGGTTTCAATGCCCAGGTGTTTTTGATACCATTCTTTTGTTTTGGCAGGGTCTTTTACTTTAAAGAAAACGCCGCCTAATCCTGTCACTCTTTTCATATAGATGAATTTAAAAGGTTAAGAATCTATTCTGTTTTTACTTCGGGCTGGAGCTTCCAGCTCACTGTAGTAGTGTCAAATACATATTCAGGCATAGAAATGTTGTGCTTATTGAGCAGTTTCCTCGATTGCTCTGCATATGTTTTGAAGGCGGAGCTTTGCCCTTGCTTAAAAAAATCTGCTTTGTGTTCGTACTGCGAAACAGGCATGAGGTAATATTGAGACTTCCCATTTTCTCGAGGTCTATAAACCCAGGTGAGAAAATAGCCAGCTTCGCCCAGCCAAGATTCTTCCTCACATTTACAAATCTCAAATTTCACCATCGCTCCTCCATCGGTTTTGAGTTTTCGCTGGTTAGAAATAAAATTTCCAAGGGAATAAACTAATAGGTTTTCTTTTCCTAGGGAGTCTGTTGTCCGTTCAAATGGCTGGATGACATGAGGGTGAGCGCCAATAACATAATCCGCTCCATTTTTAAAAGCAAATTGGGCAACAGTCTTTTGATCTTTGGAGGGTAGAGATTGGTATTCCAACCCCCAATGATAGAATACAATTATTTTATCTGGACTGTGCGCTTTGGCCTTTACCAAGTCATAATAGATTTGAGTGGTGTCTATCAGATTGACAATGTTTGGCGCTCTGGTAGGTAGGCCGTTGGTGCCGTAAGTATAGTTCAACAAAGCTATTCTTATGCCTTTTTTATTTATTATTAATGGGTATGTATAATCTCTTGAATAACTGTCTTTAAAAGTGCCGGTATGAACAGTGCCCAAGGTGTCAAGAATTTTTATCGTGTTTTCCACTCCTTTTTTGCCTCTATCATTAGAATGGTTGTTCGACGTAGCCAATATGTCAACCCCAGCTTTTTGTAAAGCGACTGCCAATGCTGCAGGCGAGCTGAAGCGAGGGTAACCATCGTAAGGGGTAATTCCTAGGGTTACTTCTAAGTTCCCAATACTGATGTCTGCTTCGCTCAAGAGCGGTTTGATGTAATGAAAACTGCTATCGTAGTCATAAGATTTGGTAGAATCTACATAAGCAGCATTTATCTGTGGGGAATGGCCCATTACATCTCCAAAGAAAAGAAGCGAAACACATGTTGTGTCCTCCTGAGCCAAACCAAGCCTTGTGAAACTAACAAAAAGAAAAAACAGAAAAAATTTATACATACTTTATGGGTTCTCCGTTAAGCTTAAAAAATGCATGACCAGCTTCAAATTTAACCTTTATAGCATAATTTACTAGTTAATAATTCATCAAACACACCTATCAAATATTTCTTTATCAACCAGCTCTCAGATAGTAAAGAAAGGTAAAATAATGCAATTACAAGGTAATTTTCATTAACTCTTAACCATAATAATACCCGTACTTTGAATACTGCTGACAAAATATTTCTATTTAAAGCAAGATTGATTTAAGTAACAAAGTTGTTTGAGTTAGCTTCTTACACTTTGCGCAAAGCTTTGACTTGCGAGGAGTTGAATTAATATGTTTCTTGCGTAGAACATAACTGACAAATACTAAAGAATAGCGCTACTTATGAGTAGCCGTACAACCACTAACTATTTAACTAATAAGGGTATTTTTTTACTAACCATCATTAAAAGGTTGTCAATTATGAAAATGAAAAATATGAAACTAAAGCGTTACCTACTTTTTAACTTTTCTAAGTTCCTTTAGCGAAGTTATTGCTGATATCCAGCAGCTATCGTCCTTTCAAAATTTCAGAATCTTCGACGGAATGCCTTATAGAGGCTTCTTGTATGCTAGAAAACATTCTAAAGACATCCTCTTTAGCATATGTCTTTGACCGGCTTTGTATTTTCTTTTTTAAACCAAAAAAAACAAACTGAAATAAGCTTGTAACAAAGATAAATTAATCACCTAAACCTAATTTTATGAAACACTTTAACAAAGTTTATTTAGTGTTTATTACGCTGGTCATGTTGGCTGGTTTGGTAAGCGCTCAGGATATGAAAATAACCGGAAAGGTTACCGATGATTTGGGAGAACCTTTGCCAGGTGTAAACATTGTTCAGAAAGGCACAGTAAATGGCTCAACTTCTAATATGGATGGAGAGTTTAGCGTATCTGTGGCACAAGGATCTGTATTGATCTTCAGTTATATAGGGTTTGTTACTCAGGAAGTTTCTGTTAATAGCCAGACTGTTATAAATGTATCTTTAATACCAGATTTATCTCAGCTTGATGAGGTAATTGTAGTAGGATATGGTACCGTAAAGAAGAAAGATGTAACAGGCTCAGTAGGTTCGCTTTCATCAGAAAAACTACTTGAAAACCCAATTACAGACCTTGCAACAGGTATGCAGGGTAAAATCGCAGGTGTGAGTATCCAAAATACTTCTGGTGCTCCTGGCCAAAATATGAAAATCCGAATTCGTGGTGGTAGCTCTATTAACTACAGCAACGAACCTCTTTACGTAATTGACGGCTTTATTGGGGCAAACATCAATAATATCAATCCTAATGACATTGCGTCAATCGATATATTGAAAGATGCTTCAGCAACGGCCATTTACGGTTCTAGGGGAGCAAATGGGGTGGTTTTGATTACAACTAATACGCCAGAAAGTGGCGATTTAAAAGTTTCGCTAGAGGGAAATGTTGGGTTCAGCAAGATGGTGAATAAATATGAGTTGATGCCAGCAGGAGAGATGGCTGAAACAATGAACCTACAGGATATCTCAAGGGACAAGCCAACTAACTCTTTCACTGCTGAAGAGATAGCATATTTTAAGGGAAATGGAGGGACTGATTGGCAAGATTTGGTTACTCAAACTGGTCTTACTCAAAACTATACCATTAACGCAAATGGTGGATCTGACAAGTTGAAATATTTCTTTTCAGGTAACATGGTGGATGATAAGGGTGTAATCAGAAATTCATTCTACAAAAGGTACTCTTTACGTTCAAATATTAGTGGTAAAATTTCGGATTGGATCGATGTTCAGTTTAATACATTTGCTACTCATACGTCTTCACAAGCAAACGGAAGTGGATCGAATGGAGCTGCTAACCCAATTGGTGCAGCAGTTAGGTTTCCTATATTTTGGGATGCTTATGATGAAGACGGGAATTATGCGGATCCATTGAGCTACCCTAGTTACAATGGCAGGTTCTTGCCTGGTAGAGAGCAAAGTCCATTGCAAGCTACGGATCAAAACCAAGAGTCGTTTGGGGAAAGCATCACTTCAAACTTAGATCTTAACTTTAACTTGGGGCATGGCTTCTCATTTATGGTTAAAAATGCAGGTAGTTTCTCTACTGGATTTTATGGGCAGCGTAATTTAGTAAATGGTGTGGACTTTAATCGAGAAGATGTAGCTGCGCAGCAAAACTACAATCGGGGAACAACCTATTTGAACACAGAGATTTTAACTTATAAAAAAGAATTTGGTAAGCATGATCTGAAAGTGGATGCAATTTATGAGTTCCAAAAAAGTGCATGGAGAAGTAATTCTGCTAAAGTTGCAGACCTTACTACGTTGGCCAATGAATGGTATATTTTGAACAATGGCTCACCTTCTATTACAGAGTCAGGTTATAGCGAATCTAAAATACGCTCTTATATGGGGCGTGTGAACTATGGTTACAACGATAAGTACTTATTGACTTTGAGCTTGAGGGCTGATGGAACTTCAGTGTTTGATGAATCTAACAGGTGGGGTTATTTTCCTTCGGCTGCCGTGGCTTGGAGGATTGCTGATGAGGCATTTATGGATGCTGTTGGGGTTGTTTCAGATTTGAAATTGAGGGTTGGGTATGGAGAAACTGGCAACAGGGCTGTTGGATCATACTCAACATTGCCTAAATTAGAATTCCACAATAATTATCAATGGTATGTATGGGATGGAGAAACTCCAGTATCAGGTATTCTTCCTGGTGATTTTGCCAACCCTGATTTAAGGTGGGAGACTACAAGGCAGTTAAACTTAGGTCTTGACTTTGCATTTTTGGAAGGAAAAATTAGTGGTACATTAGATTTGTACGACAAAAATACTGAGGATGTAATCATCAGTAAAACCATTCCAAATTACACAGGTAAAAACTCTTTGACGGGTAATTTTGCTGAAGTAAGAAACAAAGGTATTGAGTTTAGTATGAATGCGTACATCATGGACAAAGCTGATTTTAGATGGACGGCTAACTTCAATATCTCTAGGAATGTAAATACTATAGAAGACTTAGATGGCAATGATGAAATCTTTGTAGCGTCAGAAGAGCCATTGGGCATTTGGAATATAGTAGGAGGCAACAAGTTCATCGTAAGAAAAGGCGAGTCAATGGGTTCTTTGTTTGGCTTGAAAGCTGTTGGGATTTGGCAAGAAGACGAAGCTGAAGAAGCGAGTGCCTTTAATGCATACCCTGGTGAGGTGAAGTATGAAGACTTTGACGAAGACGGTCAGATTTCAGGTACAGACAGGCAAATTATAGGACAGGCAGCACCTGATTTCACTTATGGTATAGGAACAAACTTGTACTTCAAAAACTTCGACTTGGCTATCCAAGGTGTGGGGATGCACGGTAATGAAATCTACAACTGGTCTAGAAACCTTATGAACCAAGATATCTTAACACCTGACTATCGCAACAGATGGTCTCCAACAAACACAGGGTCTACCCAGCAGATAATGCCAAGAGGAACAGATCAGTCGTTGACTTATGTAGTGAGCCAATATGTGGAAAGTGGTTCTTTCTTCAAAATAAACTTGATTACTCTTGGGTACACACTACCTGAAAGCATTGCCAATACAATGAAGATTGGCGGGGTACGATTCTATGCTAGTGTAAACAACCTTGTTACTTTCACTAAATACTCTGGGTTAGATCCCGAAGGGTCAAGTACTCCTTTGAACAGTGATTCACAGGCTGGTATCGATGCATTCTCTTATCCTCTCACAAGAACATTTACTGGTGGTCTTAAAGTAAACTTCTAAAGAAAAAATCATGAAAAAATTCAATATATTCATAAAGTTATTTTTACTCGGGGCGTTAACTTGTGCCTCATTTACAGGGTGCGAGACCCTAGATGAAGATCCGAAAGGGGCAGTGACTGCTGCTACATATTATGCAGATCCGTTGAGTTTGGAAGCTGGTGTAATTGGTATTTATGGAACGATGCACCGGGCTAGTTGGGGTGTAGATATTTTGGCAGCTTATACAGGTGCAGATGACCTGACTTCGCACGATCAAGGCAACAAATGGGTATTTCTAGAAGGTGACCAGTTCAATAAAACTGGTGGTAACCAAAGAACTATTGGTATCTGGAACGGATATTTCCAAGCAATCCATGCAGCTAATGCGTTTATAGAAAATGCAAACCCTGAGGGCGTAGAGGAAGATGTACTCAATAAGTTTAAAGCTGATGCGCATTTTGTAAGAGCTTTACTTTACTTCCGTTTAACTACTATTTTTGGTGATATCCCAATGCCAATTGACCCAGTTCCTGATTTCGAAATGACAAAAACTTCATCTCGTGAAGTGATTGCACAGGTAATCAGCGACTTGGAATTCACGGAGCAATGGGCTGTAAACGAAAGAGATTCGAACACAGATATGCAAGATGGTCACTCTAGTAAAACTGCTGCAAAAGCATTTTTGGCAAAAGCATATATGCAACTGACTGGCTATCCTTATAATGAAGCAGACAAGTGGACTCAGGTGAAAAAATACACCAAAGAAATCATTGATGCCGGTGTGTACGGTCTGATGGAAGATTATATCCACAACTTTGCGCAACCTTGGGAAGGAAATAAAGAGCTAATTTTCTCACACCAATTCGACAAGCAACCTTGGCCAATCCTTACACAAGGTCGTTGGTATGGTTTCTTCTGGAGAGATTGGATGGATATGTACATAGAATGGGATTTCTATGACAACTACCCTGAAGGCTACCGCAAAGCAGCTACTATGAGCTCAACGAATGAATTTGCTCTTGCGTGGGAACACCCTGTACTGACTAAGTTGACCTATGGTACTATCAATGGCACTCCTGAATTTGAGCACGTGTGGCAAACTTCAAACGACATGCCTGCTATGCGTTACGCTGAAGTGCTTTTGATGTATGCCGAGGCTTGCGCCAATACAGGTGAGAATGCCGAAGCAATTGAGGCACTTAACAAAGTAAAGAGAAGGGCTTATGCGAAAGGATCGACTACTTCTGAAGAGGTGGCTCTACTTCCTGAAGGATACTGGGCTGTTCCAGATCCAGCAATAGACTACACTGCAGCTGATTTGAACACTCCAGAAAAGATAATAGACGCAATAGTAAAGGAGCGTTCTTACGAATTTGTAGCAGAGGTTGGTGGTAACCGTTGGTTGGACTTGGTCCGTTTGGAAAAAGTTGCTGAGGCAAACCAAGACAGAAGTAGAGAATTGCCAATTTTGGGTGATCCTTCTGATAAAAGCACTTGGTATGCGCCAATTCCAGAAACAGAAATTGACTTGAACCCTAACTTAGGGCAATAGTGTTTCGCTTGTATTAATTTAATACCAATTATGTAGAGGCCGTGCTTCATTCGAAGGCGGCCTCTTTTTTTATAAAAAAACTTTTTAAGTAAAAGGTTTTCACAGAATAAACTTGTCAAAAATTAGGTCGGGTGTGGTTCATTTTGGAACTTTAAAACCAAGCATTTACCTAAGGGCTTGCTTAAAATTCATGTTTTCATGCGAAACAGATAAAATTTAAATAAGCTCTGATTTACTATCTCAAAAAATATCAAAATGAAAACGTTTAGTATTTTAACTTCACTAATGCTCTTAGCATTTTTTGCACAAGCCCAGCAACCTAATGTCATAGTTGTTTTGGCAGACGATATTGGTGTTGGCGATATCTCCCACTACCGGCGCATGCACTCCGACAATATTATTTTAGAAACCCCCAATATAGATAAGTTGGCGACTTCGGGAATGGTATTTACCGATGCCCACGCACCCGCTGCCTTGTGCGCTACTTCCCGCTATTCCATCATGACGGGTAACAGCTGTTACCGAAGCCCATTTCCTTGGGGAGTTTGGTCTGCTTATGCAAAATCCCCTATTGCCGACGACCAGCTGACCTTGGGCAAGCTCATGATGCAAGCCGGTTATCAAACTGCCTTCTTTGGCAAATGGCATTTAGGAGGAGATTTTAGAAGAAAAGACAACCCAAGTAAGGTTTACAGAACAACTAAAAAAACGATGCCCGAATTGGATGTGGATATCACAAAAATGCTAGATGGTCCTCCACAAAAAGGCTTCGATTACAGTTTTACCCTCCCAGCGGGAATCCAAGACGTCCCTTATGCGGCATATGAAAACGGAGAATGGTATCCATTACAAGAAGGCGGTAAAATCGTCCATATTACCCAAGCCAAAATGGATGAAATAGGTGTGAAGCTAGACAAGGACGAAGGGCTTGGGGACAACGGCTGGGATCCTCGATTAATGGGACCTTTGTTGGCAACCAAAGCTGTCGATTATATTGCCGGTCATTCCAACAAGGAAAAACCATTTTTCATGTATTACTGCTCACAAGCGGTTCACCTTCCCCACAATCCTCCGGTCGAACTGAACGGGGTGAAAATAGCGGGAACAACCCCTTCTGCCCACATGGATATGATAAAAGAGCTGGATGTGCAGATGGGAATGATGGTGGCTGAGCTAAAAAAACAAGGAGTGTATGAAAATACTATTTTTATTTTTACTTCGGACAACGGAGGGCTTCATGTAAACAAAAAAACATTGGCATCAGGCCACAAACCAAGTGATATTTACAGAGGAAGCAAAAATACCCCATTTGAGGGTGGTCATCGTGTACCTTTCATCGTTTCTTGGCCTGCTGAAATTGCAAAGAAGCAAATAGCGACCGAGCCGATTTTGGGCTTAGATATTATGGCAACGCTGGCGGCTATCACCAAAACAAAAATAGAGGAGGGGCAAGCGATGGATTCGTACAACCTCCTTCCAATTCTTCAAAACAAGAAAAAAGCCAATACGCATCCATACCTGATGGTGCAAGGAGGCTCCCACCACGAAGTGCTCATTATAGACCAAGGTTGGAAGTTGATAGTGCAGGTGGACAAAAAGGATAAATCTGATAATACGAGGACGCCAACTGCCCTCTTCAACTTGAATGAAAATATAGTGGAAGACGAAAAGTTCAATCTAATTAAAGATCCAAAGTATCAGGCTAAGGCACAAGAGCTTTTTGAGAAGTACAATGTCACCAGAAATGGCAAAGCTTTTACAGGAAAGCATTTTTAGGATGCTCTTTTCATAAGGTATTGATTATCGTTATCAAGTTCGCCATCTAATTAACTAGGCTTCAATAAATATCAACTAAATAAGTATCCGAATTATCATTATACATTATGCAACATTTCAAATTCCTATTCACCTTGGTTTTTGTGGGTGTATTGAGCTTAAACGCAAGCAACGACCCAACAAAGAAACCTGCTCAAAAACCCAATTTTATTTTTATACTTACCGACGATCATAGGTACGATTACCTTGGCTGCACGGGAAACGAACTTATTCAAACCCCGAACATTGACAAGTTGGCTGAAGAAGGGGTTCTTTTTAATAATGCACATGTAACTAGCGCTATTTGCACGCCAAGCAGAATCTCTATTTTGCTAAGTCAATTTGAGCGCAAGCATGGGGTGAATTTCAACTCAGGAACGAGTGTGGCTGATGAGGCATGGGAACAATCGTATCCAATGGTGATGCGCAGAAATGGGTATTACACGGGGTATGTGGGAAAAAACCATGCGCCAATTGGGGAAGGAGGCTACGGAAGTGGTCTGATGGACAAATCTTTCGATTATTGGTATGCAGGCCATGGTCACCTTCGGTTTTACCCCAAGAAAGGGCATAAGATTTTTAAGGCGGCCAAGCACGATACCCAAGTTGAGATTTTGGACGAAGGGGTTACCGACTTTTTGAGCAACGAGCATAGTATGGAAGGCGCAACCCATTTTTTGGATAACCGACCAGACGATAAGCCTTTTTGCCTAAGCCTTTGCCTTAATGTTCCTCACGGGTCGAGCACGGGATCTATGAAGTTGCTCGAAACTGATTCTTCTATCTACCGCACGCTGTACCGTGACCAAGAAATTCCTCTGCCCAAGCATTATACGAAATGGGACGATATAAAAGAACCAAAGCTTCCGGCAGATATTCATTTTGCAGAGGAGAGGCAAGCGGGCTATAACTTTGTGAATACCGAAGACGAACTTAGGGAGCGGATCATCAGAACAATGCAAACCGTTACAGGTGTAGATGGGCTAGTTGGGAATTTGAGGGAAACGCTAAAAAAGAATGGCTTGGATAAAAATACCATCATTGTTTTTACTTCCGATCATGGCTTGTTCTTTGGAGAGTTTGGCTTGGGCGGAAAAGCGCTGTGCTACGAGGTAACCACGCATGTCCCTTTCATTGTTTACAACCCCATGGCTTCCAAAAAGGCAAGAGGGAAAGTTTCTGATGAACTGGTTCAGTCGATTGATGTTGCACCTACGCTTTTGGATTATGCGGGAATTGATATCCCTAAGGAGTTTCAAGGGAAATCGATCAAAGGGCTTATTGAGGGCGAAGATGCTCCTGTTCGGGAATATTTGTTTACCGAAAACCTGTGGTCTACGCAGTTTGGAAATCCCCGCTGCGAGTCGGTGCAGGACAAAGAATGGAAATATATCAGGTATTATAAAAATGAAAACCTACGGGCTTCTGTTAAAATCAACACAGCAAAGGCTTTAGGGATTCCGGTAAATGACATGTTGTACGCCCAGCATGATCCGGATATTGCCTTGTACCGAGCATTTGCCGAAGGCCCACTGAATGGAGAGGAAGCTGTATACGAAGAATTATTCCACCTAAGTGAAGATCCGGATGAGACTACTAACTTGGCAAGTGCCAAAAAGCATGAAGCGGTTTTAGAAAAAATGAGAGGAGTGTGGAAAAAGCAGATTGAGGAGGCAAGGGGGGAAGGTAGTCCTAAAGTTTTGCGCTACACCAAAGATAGCATGCTAGAAAGTGGAAAGCCTGTAGTGCATGAGTAGGGTATTATATAAAGAATGAAATTTTTTCTTTGAAAAACCTAAGGCTTTTTTACAAAAAGCTTTTTTCGACTTAACTTACCATTCTGTTCATTTTTGGAACAGAAAAAAAAATCACATTAAAAAATATGAAAAGGATGACTAGAATAAGTATTGGACTTTTTTGCCTGCTATTTTTTACAGTTACAGCTCAGGCGCAGCCAAAAGTTCTCAAAGCGCTCATAGTTGATGGGCAAAACAACCATGTGGTGTGGCCCAAGTCCACCATCATGATGAAGCAATATTTGGAAGAAACAGGTTTGTTTGAAGTAGATGTTTACCGTTCCAAATTCACATGGAAGGCAGAGCGTGAAGAGAAATACCTTGCCATGGTCGGTGTAGGGGAGACACAAAACTTGAAAGATCCAAAGTCAGACCCAGATTTTGCGCCAGATTTTTCAAAATACGATGTAGTGGTTTCAAACTTTGGTTGGAAAGCTGCTCCTTGGCCAGAATCTACTCAAAAAGCACTAGAAGAATACATGGAAAAAGGCGGTGGTTTTGTCTCGGTTCATGCTGCGGATAATTCTTTTCCCAAGTGGGAAGAATACAACAAAATGATTGGCATAGGAGGCTGGGGCAATCGTACTGAAAAAGATGGTCCTTATGTTTATTATACCGACAAAGGAGAAATTGTACGCGATTATGCTCCTGGTGGAGCTGGCGCTCATGGCCCTCAGCACAATATCCCTATCACGGTACGAGTAGCCGATCACCCAATTACCAAAGGAATGCCAGAGGTTTGGCTTACAGGTAAAGACGAATGCTATGCTAAGCTTCGCGGGCCAGCGGTAAACATGACTGTTTTGGCTACGGGCAAAGATGCTTCGGGCAAAGCTCCGACCGACCGCCATGAGCCAATGCTGATGGTACTAGATTACGGAAAAGGAAGAATCTTCCACACTACTTTGGGGCACGACGACTATTCTTGCGAAAATGTTGGCTTCATTGTTTCTTTCCTCAGAGGGACGGAGTGGGCTGCTACTGGAAAAGTTACCCAGCCAATCCCCGATGATTTCCCTACTGCCAAAGAGGCAAAAAGCAGAGAATTTATATTGAAACAGTAATTGATATGCCCCCGATGCCGACAAGTAGGCGGGGGCAATTTTATTTTTTTCTTATTAAGAAGATGTTTCCTCCCAGTTATTCCATAACACACATACAAGACATCATTTTCCTATCAACTCTTTTGTTTTTACAAACAGACAACTTCTTTTCTCTTTGCTCCATTTCCAAACTTAGGAGATAGAAAAGGTAAGTCTTGCCTAATATGAAACCAAGGTTTGAGCTAGCAGGATAAGGGGGAAGTTTGGGGTTTATGGGACTCCAGACCATAGAAGATGCGAATTTAGTATCCTCTATGGTTATTCACTTTTCCTTTTGCTTTCAATCTCTTGTAAACCCTCCCAGAAAGTATGCAATATATAATCGATTTCTTCTTTGGTGATGATTAGTGCAGGCTTAATATTTAGGATATTACCTTGGATTAGCTTCAGCGAAATATTTTTTTTCATACAAAACTCCATCAACTGATGCGCTTCTTCCACTGCTCGTTCTTTTGTAATTCGGTCTTTAACCAGATCGAGGGCAAGGTTCAAGCCCAAGCCGCTCACATTTCCGATCAGGGAAAACTCTTCTTTTAGCACCTCCAAGCCATCCTTGAAATAAACGCCAAGTTCAGCCGTACGCACTACCAAGTGATCTTCTTCTACACAGTCGATCACTGCGGTGGCAACTGCTGAGCAGAGCGGGCTTTTTTCGTGGGTATAATGGCCAATAGATTTGTCTTGAATAGTGTTAAGTCCTTCTTTTCCAATGATGCCGGCAAAGGGAACAACCCCTCCACCAAAAGCTTTGCCCACTACCAAAATATCAGGTGTAACGAAGTGCTCCGAGGCAAACATCTTTCCCGTTCTGCCAAAGGCTGTGTAGATTTCATCAAAGATTAGTAGAATTCCATTTCGTTCGCAAATATCTTTTACCCTTTGCCAGTAATATTTTGTAGGCACGGTAGAATTGTAGAAAATAGGCTCGGAGATGAGTGCGGCAATTTCTGGGTTGTATTCAATTTGGGTTTCGAGCTGGCGAAGATATTCCTCATCTATTTGTTCTTGGTTGGTCCAGCCCCAGGGGTTGCGGTAATAATCGGGCAATTCCAAATGAATAGCTCCTGGCATCACAGGGCCAAGTCGTTGCCTAAAATGTGGATCGGCTCCGATAGAGACCGCTTGGAAACCTGCTCCATGAAATGTACCATAGTACGACAAGGTTTTCCACTTTCCCGTGGTGAGTTTTGCTAACATGGTCGCCATTTCTATAGCTTCTGAGCCACCAGGGCAAAAGAGCACTCGAGAAAGCCCTTCAGGAGCGACAGCCACCAATTTCTCAGCGAGCGTAACGGCTTGTTCATTGGTGAATCTGCGGGGGGCAAAGCTCATACCAGAAGCCAATTGATTTTGGATGGCAGCTAATACCTTTGGGTTATTGTAACCTACTGTATGGACACCATTTCCGTGCAGGTCTAAATACCGATTTCCTTCTCCATCTATAAGATACGCCCCGTCCACACCGGTCACCGAATTGAAAACTGGCGAAGACAAAGCCTGGTGGAAAAAGACCGAACTATCTCGGTTGATTAACGCTTGGTTCGTTTCAGAGCGATTCACGCTTTGGTGCAAATGTGTAATATTCTCTCCTTGGTTTACAGCCATTTTATAGGGTTCTTTTAAACCGTGAAAGTAATAAATGGCAGATTACGCTTTTGTGAAGTTTTGAAAGCGAGGTTTGTGTGCTTAAATAGAGTTGCTGAATTTTTTCGTTTCGTATTTCCAAAGCAACCTAGCAAAGGGTTTTTGAATTGATTACTTTTAGGGACTCATTTTAATTAAAGAAAGCTCTGAGTCCAATTTTATCGAAATAAAACTAATGACAAATATTATGAGAAAATCTATTTATTATCTATTATTTACTTTGTTTTTGCTAAACACAATTCCTTCCCAAGCCCAATTCTTAAAAGACCTTAAAAAGTCATTGACGAAAGGTGCTGCAGCAGCTGGGTTTACGGAAGAAGAGGCAGGAGCGGCTATTAAGCAAGCATTGGAGAAAGGTGTGGTAAAAGGTGTGGAGCTAGTTGCCCAAGAAAATGGTTTTTTTGCCGATTCTCTTATAAAAATCCCTTTTCCAGCAGAGGCGAAGCTCATGGAACAAAAGCTGCGTATGATGGGGATGGACAAGCAAGTCGATCAGGTGATTTTAACATTTAACCGTGCAGCAGAAGATGCTTCTATTAAAGCGAAAGATATATTTGTTGGGGCTATTAAAGAGATGACCTTAACGGATGCGATCAATATAGTGAAGGGAGAAGAAGATGCGGCCACCCAATATTTGCAAAACCATACGACAAGTGGGCTTGTAACTGAGTTCAGCCCTATCATCGATGAATCTCTTGATAAGGTATTGGCGACAAAGTACTGGGAAGAACTAGTGACTACTTACAACAAGCTTCCTTTTGTAAGAAAGGTAAACCCTAATCTTACCGAATATGTCACTGAAAAAGCAATTGAAGGGCTGTTTGTGAAAGTAGCTGATGAGGAAAAGCTGATCCGAGAAAATCCTGCTGAACGTACGACCGAATTGCTTGAAAAAGTATTTGGAAAAAAATAAGTCGAGAATGAAATGTAGAACATAAAAGAAAGGCTGCCGAATTCAATCGGCAGCCTTTCTTGATTTGGGGAATATTGGTTTTCTTAGTTCATAACCCCAACGGCTTTTTCAATATTTTTGCTGAAACCGAGTAATACATCGGCTAAAATTTCAATTTGTTCATTGGCTTCTTGAAATTCTCGTTGTTCTATCGCTTCTCTTACTCCAGGCAAGGTTTTCACTCCATAGCCTGTATAAAAGCCAGGGGCATAAATATGGTTTCTGAACCAAGGACGCTTAGGCAATCCATGTTCCCTCGTTAAGGATTGCTCTATGCTTTTGAGCATGTTGTTTAGTGCTTTTGCTTTTTCGCTTGTTACATCAAACTTTTGATAAGCTTGCTGAAAGGCATCAGCTTGCTTTTCCAATTCAGCCATCGCATTTTCAATGGGTGCAAAATTCAGGTAGGGGACATCTTCTTTTGGTTTTGGGAGAATATTCACTTCGTTCGGGTTCGCTACCAAGGCATAAATACCATCATTAATGAGTTTGTTTTCCTTTTCGGTTTCCTTTCGCATTTCTTCTGCCAGTTTAGTCACTTCATCTATATAGGTTGAAATAGTGGAAGTAAAATGTTGGAACTCGAAGGGTAAAACTTCTGCATTTGCCAGTCGTAAACTAGTGCGCCCTGCAATTTTGACAAGTGTAACCCCATACTGGAACGTTGGATCTTTGAACCGTTTGAACAGTTCATAAGAATCGTACATGGTGTGGTATTCCCCGCCACTACTTTCCCCACCAAAGCCCATATTGAAAGAGGCAATGCCCAAGTGTTGGAAAAAGGGTGAGTAGTCAGAGCCAGAACCCAATGCACCTAATTTGTAATCTGTCCAAGCATCTTTTCCCCTTACCAATTCTAGGGCGTTCCTTCTTTCAAACACCGTCACCTCTTTTTGAGGGTCGGTCACCACTTTGGTAATTTCCCCGAAGAATTTTTCAAGTGTATGCGAGCCTCCCGCAGATAAAAAACCAGCACCATTTCCATCCGTATTGATGTAGGCAACAGCTTTTTGTTTCAACTCTTCTGAATGGGTTTCCACCCATTCGGTCGAGCCTATCAAGCCAGGTTCTTCTGCTCCCCACGCACAATAGACTAGCGTTCGTTTAGGGCGTTCGCCCTTTTTTACCAACTCGCTCACCGCCCTGGCTTCTTCCATGAGCGCCACCATTCCGCTTATGGGGTCGGCTGCTCCGTGTACCCAAGCATCGTGATGGTTTCCTCTGAGGATCCACTCGTCTGGATAGGTGCTTCCTTTCATAGTGGCAATTACATCGTAAGCAGGTTTCATATCCCAATTAAATTCTAATTTCAGATGCACTTTTGCTGGACCAGGGCCTATGTGATAAGTAATCGGTAATGCACCTTTCCAACCGTCAGGAACTACTGGTCCTTCTAAAGCTTTCAAAAGCGGCAAAGCATCGTGGTAAGAAATGGGTAAAACAGGGATTTTGGTTAGTGAAGTTGCTTCTTCTATTTTGATTCGCTTGGCATCATCGGTTGCACCGTAGCCGGGTGTAAGCACATCGCCGGGAGATGAGGGCAGGTCCATCACAGCACCTCGCTGAACACCGTATTCGTTTTTGAATGGGCCTACAGGGTACACATCTCCGCGGTAAAAACCATCATCTTTCGGGTCTGAATAAATAATGCAGCCAATTGCACCTTTTTCCGCAGCCACTTTAGGCTTTATTCCTCGCCAAGAACCATAATATTTTGCAATTACTATTTTGCCTTTTACATCAATTCCTCGCTTCTCCAGTTCTTCATAATCGGCTGGAAGACCATAGTTTACATATACCAAATCTGCAGTTACGTCACCGTCTATAGAGAAGCAATTGTAGCCGGGAAGTGCTTCTTCTATTTGAGCTGAAGAACGGTCGCCCTCAACGGCTGGCTCTTTCAGCTTGGCAGTGAATTTTGTGGGTGCTACTAACTCCAGAGATCTGATTTTAGGGGTAGGGAAGAGAACGTCAAATTTTTCGACTTTTACATCAAACCCCCATTTTTTAAATTTGGCAACCATAAAATCAACTACTTTTTTGTCATATTTGGAACCTACATGGTGCGGCTCGGCACTCATGTATTTCATCCAATCATCGAGGTTCTGGGCTTTGAGTAATTTGTCAAATTCGGCTTCCAGTGCTAGCTGTTTGTTTGTGTTTTCGGCTGAGAAACCTTGGATTTTAGCCGGTTGGGCTGTTGCAATTAACCCAGAGAGAAAAAAGGCAAGAAACAGAAATACATTTGATTGTTTAAGATTCATAGCTATTGTTTTAATTGAGGTTGTAGATACAAGATGTTGTTATCGTACTAAGATACCAAATTTGAGACAAAATGAACCTTTCTCCATTTATGAATAATTAGAATAAAGCTCCGAGGATTGTACAAGTAGTTTTAATTGAGGCTGTTTGTAACAAAAAACAATACCTCCGTATTAAAAAGGTGTTTCTCCGATTTGTGAAAGATAATTTTAGTAGATTATAGAAATTACTAATTATATCCCACAAATTTATGAAGACACTGAAACTACTCATTGCATCTGTTGCAATATGCCTTTTTTGCAACTCCCTAATAATGGCACAGGTACAGGGAATCAACTATAAAGCTTTGATAAAGAGCGAAGGAAATGATGTGCTAGCCAATCAAAATATTATTATGCAATTCACCATTTTGGAAGGGGCTGGGCAAACTGTTATCTACCAAGAGACACACAATCCAGCTACCGATGCAAACGGAATCGTTATCGTCAATATCGGTGAAGGCACGGTTGTAAGTGGTATTTTTGAAGATATAGATTGGAGCGGGGAAATCCTTTCTCTGAAAACGGAAATAAATACAGGAAACGGGCTTGTTGATATGGGAACTACCGCTTTTAAATCCGTACCCATGGCGCTATCTTCCATAACTGCTCAAAAATCAATAATAGCCAATATGGCAAAAACTGCATTTGCTTCCGACTCAGCTCAAGTTGCATTGAAAGCTGAAGAGGCAACTTTTGCTTTCAAATCGGATTCTGCAAGGGTCGCTATGAAAGCTGATTCCTCATTGGTTGCAGTAATGTCTGACACAGCAAAAGTTGCCATGAAATCGGAAGATAATAAATGGGAAATAAGTGGGGATGATATTTTTAACAACAATTCGGGAAGGCTTGGGTTTTCGGTTTCTGATCCAAAGGTCAAATACCATTTTGCGGCAGATGAAAGGCTTCTTATAGGAAACGATACGGTTGGCGCTGGCGATAAGATAATGTGGTTGCCCGATTTGCATGCGTTCCGTGTGGGTACGGTAGCGACAGGAGCAGCCAGCACTTATTGGGATAGAGATAGCACGGGGCTTTATTCCTTTGCCTCGGGCTTGAATACCAGAGCACAAGGTTTTGGCGCTACTGCAATGGGAAGGGATACGGAGGCTACCAATAGTTATGCCTTTGCCTCAGGCTTTTTCACCAATGCCGATGGGCAATATTCAACAGCTATGGGTTTCAATACCGATGCTTTTGCGTTAGGATCAACTGCTTTGGGTTATTCTACTGATGCCGAAGCTAGTTATGCATTTGCGGCAGGTTATTTTGCCGAGGCACAAGCCATTTACTCTATAGCACTTGGTAATGCTGTAAAGGCCCAATCTTACTCCTCTATTGCACTTGGTAGGTACAATGAAGGGGTAGGGAATGCTGCTTCTTGGGTTCCTACAGACCCTATTTTTGAAGTTGGGATTGGAACAGGGCCTTCAACGAGGGCAAATGCGGTAACTATTCTGAAGAACGGAGATGTAGGCATTGGTACAACCAGCCCCATAGTAAAATTACATATTGCTGGAGGTGGCGATGCTTCATTTGCCGATGGGTCGGGCTATTTACAAATAGGGAATGAATGGGGAGCGAATGTAGTGTTTGATGAAAACGAAATCATTGCACGGAGCAACGGAACAGCCTCGACTCTTTTTTTACAACATGAAGGAGGCGATGTATCGGTAGGAGGTTCTGTTGTACACTCTTCTGATAGGCGACTAAAGAAAGACATCAACCCAATTCATTATGGATTGAAAGAAGTGATGGCTTTAAGGCCTGTTGCCTATTACTGGAAAAATAGGGAGCAAGAGCATAAGTCATTAGGCTTGATAGCTCAAGATGTGAAGCCGGTTATTAGTGAAATAGTCCAGCAAAGCAATCCGGAGAATGATATGCTAAGTGTGGATTATACCGAAATCATTCCTGTGCTCATAAAGGCATTGCAAGAGCAACAAGCTATCATAGAAAAGCAGAAAAAGGAGATTGGTAGCCTAAAAACAGAAGTAAGCCAACTTAACGAATTGGATGTGCGGGTGAAAAAAATGGAGGAACTCTTAAAAGCGATGAAACAATGAAAGTGATTTATCTTATTGTAGCAATGGCTTTTAGCCAATTTGTAGTAGCGCAGAGCTTGTACAAAAGTAGTATTGATGCTGGTGGGGCAAGTGTTACCAATGAGGGGTTGGAGGTGATTTATACCATAGGTGAAATATTTGTTTCAGAGAAAAAGTCAGTAAGCACGGGTCTTTCCGAAGGCTTTATAAGCGACTGGTTTACCACGGTAGTAGCCTTGGATGATTCTGGATTTCAACAGCGTTTGATACTTTATCCAAACCCATCTTCCTCATTTTTTGCTATATCAACTGACCTCAAAATAGATAAGCTGATCATCTATGATTTGCACGGAAAGGAAGTAAGGGTAGTGGGAAAAACTGATGGGCAAATTATGATAGAAGCTTTACCCGCAGGGCTGTACACGCTCAAATTTTTCGTAGGCAAACGTTTTTTAACTAAAAGACTAGTGGTTGAGAAATAAAAAATCCCACCTAATTGTACATGGTTAGGTGGGATTTGTAACCTTCACTAATATGCAAAGCAATGATTGTGAGTGCTCATCATTATTTTCCTGACAGCCGCTGATCTTGTTGCTTTTTGTTAAGTCCTTGTGAGAAATAAACATCGGGCTTAAGCCAAATTTGTGTGTTTTTCATTCCTGGGTCGTCTACATCTAGGCTGAGGTCGCAATCGAACCTAGCCAGTGCGCTGTAGTTCCTTTCTCTTGATTGGGCAAAGTTTGTGAAATGGGAAAGTCCCCAAGTGATCCCTCTTCCGTTTCCCTTGCTATCGAATGCATCGGGGACAAAAGGACCAGCGGCAGTTGGCATTAGAGAAGTTACTGAAGCAATGTTGAAATTCACTCCATCAGGAGCGTATTGGATCGTGTTGCTTTCGTTGCCGTTTCGAATCACCAACGTCGCAATTCCTTCTTTGAAAGGGAAGTAGGCGGTCTCGTGGCTAGAGTTCAAAACCGGATTGAGGGGATGTTTGGCAAATGGTCCTAAAGGATCTTCTGCTGTCGCAAGTCCATTGGCTACCAAGTATTCGGGGCGATCTCCAAAAGCTGCTTTGTAGTAAAGGTAAATTTTGTCCTTATACACCAAAGGATAAGGATCGTGGATTGAAAATTGGTCCCAAGTGCCAGGCTTGCCGTTTTCCACCACTATTTTGCCACAAGCAGTCCAAGGGCCATCGGGCGATTCGGCTGAGGAAGCAGTTACTGGGCAATGATCGCCTTTTTTTCCACTTGCTTCCATAAACCCTTGGTAATACAGGTAGTATTTTCCCTTGTACTTCAATACATCGGGTGTGGAGACCGAGCGCCAGCCTACCTCAGGTTTTGGAGGGCGAGGGACTGCCACTCCTTGCTCTTCCCAGTTGAGCCCGTCTTCGCTTGTCGCATACCATATTTCGCACAAATCCCAGTCGGTAGAGGGGATTGTGTCGTTGCTTTTGTCTGCGCCTTGAGGGGGAACGGGGGTGTCTCTTTTTGTGTACCACACATAATATTTCCCATTTTCAAACATCACTTTGGAAGGGTCTCTTCGGGAGACTGTGCCATCTCCACCGTGGTAATCGAAGCCTTTGAGGCGTGTGTATTTGAAGCTTGAAAACAGCTCGTTGTCTTCGGGACGAGGGGTGAGGTAGTTGGTGTAAAGGCGTTCCATTGCCTCGCTCATTTCCCGGTCAGGCTTTTGCTGAGGAATGTCCCACGGAAAATCTCCTTGGGCTGGCTGACCTCCTTTTTGCTGCTGAGAACACGAACTTAAGATCAGACTTGTTGCTAAAAGCGAAAGAATGGTTGCGATATACGGATTGAATTTCTCTATCATTTTTACGGTAGTGGTTTCTTTGAAAAGGAAAAATAGTGTAGCTGAGGACTAAACTATCGCCTCAACTACACTTTGGTACAGGTGTCAAAATTATCTTCCTCCTTCGCTTACAGGAGTCATATCTTCCGAAATAAGCTGGATAAATTCATCTAAGTATTTTTCGTATACGGCTCTTGGCGAGTCGTTGTATTTTTTGCACACATAAGCGGCATAGCCAACAGCTTCACCCATCATCCCACAGGTTTTCATCACTCGGGTGCTGCCAAAGGCTATGTGGGTGGTACTTATGTCTCGCCCTGCCATAAAGAGGTTGTTCACGTTCCGTGAGTACAAGCAACGGTAAGGAATGGTGTATGGCTTTACGCGAATGTGCTTGGTAGAGGCAAAGAATTCTTGTCCTTTGAAATACTTGCTGTTTTCCTTGTTGGGGAAATGGAGGTCGATCGTCCAAGTAGCGGTTACGCAGCCATCAGGATACATTTTGCCTTCTTCTATGTCCATTTGGGTGAGGATGTGGTCACCCAAAATTCTTCTCGATTCTCTTTTTCCTCCAATGTGGGCTACCCAAGCTAGTTCTCGTTTAGCATATTCTTCAGGCTTATTTTTCTTGAGGTACGACCAGTTGCCATACACAGCTCGGAAGTTATGGTCACGTATTTTTTCTGCTTCGTAGATCGTATTGAAGTTTCCGAAGCCTGTTTCCCATTGCCAGTCTGAGCGAGGCTCGTCTATGTGGTATTCATCTGAAAACGGCAACGCCCAAGGTACTTCGGGAAAGCTGCTAACCGTATCGTGTTCCAGTGAAGCCCAAAGGTTAGAGGTTCCCAAGGTAAAATTGTCAGCTTTTTCAGGTGCATCAGGTTCGTTGGTTTCCGCCTTGCTTTCCCTTCCCATGCGGAAGTCCGCTTCAGCCAAAAAGCCAATCGTGCCATCGCCTGTGCAGTCGGCAAATAACTCACCTTCAAATCTTGATTCCTGATTCGTCTCTATATTGCGGGTAATCACCGCTTTGATTTTGTTTCCTTCTTTTTCTACTTTAAAAGCATGATTGTTCAAAAACAAGGAAAGATTTTTCTCCGCATTAACCACTTCTAGTTTCCGCTTGTCTCCGTAGTGTTTTGCTACAGGGTTTCCGTTTCCAGGATCGCCGTTATCCAGCTCACGTACAATTCTGCCGAGCTTCGAATAATGGTTCTTGTCGATCCTTCCCATGAGGTGTACCCTTATTTCTGAGCTGTTATTTCCACCCAAAACAGGGCGGTTTTGGATGAGCGCAACCTTTAGTCCCATTCTCGATGCAGAAATAGCCGAGCAAAGTCCTGCCATTCCGCCACCAACAACCACTAGGTCAAATTTGCCTGCCTCTTTAGGGGTCATTAGCTCGGGCATCATTTCCTTGCGAAAAGCCTTGAGAGCTTCGTTGTCTTGTGGAGGCGTGAATTTCTTCGATTTTGTGATCAAAATAGCGTCACACCTTCCTGCAAAACCTGTAAGGTCTTTCAGCTTTAAAGTAATGTTTTCCGAAGCTGCTTCAAATGCTCCGCCTTCGTACCACAACCATTCGTCGTTTCCACTTTCGCCAAATGTGCCACCAACTGGTTTGCCATCAATAAGCACTTGGAAAGTACCAGGTCCTTTGGGGAAGGGCGCCCAGTCTTTGGTGCGAACCCAGAGGTAATACTTGCCAGCCTTGGGCAACGTGACTTTGGTAGAAGCGTCTTTTACAGGCCTGCCCATGCCGTGGGCAAGCAAGTAAGAAGATTCTATTACATCGAAAGATTGTTGGTCTATGAGCCAACCTCCTTTTTTATCAAATGATTCTGTCTCTAGAAAGATAGGATCTTGGGCAAAGCTGCCAAATGCTATCAGAAGCATTGCTATGAATATCAGTCCTTTTTTCATATTCTATAGGTTTTGTGATTTAATCAAAGTAATAGTTAGGTGGGGAATGTTTTTTAGGGTATTTGTATTTTCTTGCTTTCCTTATTGCCTTTTTTGATTTCTTGCTTTTGGGAAAGTATTTAATTAGAGCATTTTCTGCAGGAACTGAGGTTTTTCCATAGTGGTGTTGCAGGATTTCTATATAATAGTTTTCTACTTCAAGTGGCAATGATTCTTGACGTTTAAAAATAGCATGCTTATAGGCGAAGTGACCATATGTCTCATTTTCAATATTCCCAGATAGTCTGATGATAGATTTTTCTGATATTGTAATAGATGATTCCCAAAATCTTTTGAGCAAACTAAGTTGTAAACTGTAATGGAGACTTTCGTAATTATTTAAAAATGCTAATTGGTGACTTTCTTTTTCAAGGTATGAATCAGGTATGTTTTCTATAATATACCTTGCCAAAAAATAGCTTTCACCTTCAAATTTCCTGAACACTTCCTCCTTAAGTTCTTCAAAAAGTGCAGGTTCTTCAAATACTTTATCGACAGCGAAGTAGTGGTAATGATAGTTGTCGCTTTGGAAAAAACGTAGGAGCTCTTTAGGGTTTGCTAGTTTGTCGGTTATGTTTAGTATTTCCTTTTCGATATCTCCGTTTGCCAAGTGCCAGAGGGTGTGGCAGGTATAAACCGCACCTTCTATCACCTCTTTTTTTACCGTTTTTAGCGTTGCTCCTGTTACGCCATCTACTCCATTTACCACGGTTTTGCCACCTACTAACTCCTCCATTTTATAGTCTTTGAGCAAGGAGTTTTTGTTGGCTAAAATCGCTTGCATTTTTTCATAATCTGTTGGAGCGAATTCTTCGTGATCTAATTTGGTGAGGGTTTTCCCCGGTGGGAAATCGAAGCTTAGGTAGTTCCCAACCAAGTCCCAATAGAGGTTGATGTACACAGGCTGGCATACATTGGTATGGCAAACGGGGGTGAAAATATTTCTGAAAAAATAAATAGGCTGGTTGAGAGAGTCATAAGCAAGTTTTAAAACATAAGAGCTTGTGTCATTTTCCTCAATCAAAAACTCTTTTACCTTATAAGGCACAGGCATCTGTTTACTTCCAATCTTCTGATTTTGAGGAAGCTCAAACGCCATTATAAGGAGCAAGCAAAAGGGGTATATGTGAAGTCTTTTCAATTTCAATTATTAGTAATTTTTCTGATGTGTAAACCAAATGTAGTTCATGGGAGAGCAAGAAGAAACTTTTGCCTTATCCAGAATAAACACAGAACCTGTTCATAATTTATGAACAAGTTATAACTTTGGCTATCTGTGATTTAAGCGTATAATCAAAAAGGAAACATAACAGGGATAGAGAGAGATGCCATCAAAAACTGAATCGATTTCAGAGCTGAATTATTTGAATCAGTGTTGCCAAGACATTGAATCTAAGTTGAATTGGGGGGAAGCTGGGCTTTGGACGAACAGTAATTTTTTGGATTTGAGCAATGAGGTAAAGCGAAGTTCTGGTTTGAGGATAAGTGCAGCTACGCTCAAGCGAATTTTTGGGAAGGTAAAAACAACGGAGAGATATAATCCCCAACTTGCTACCAAGAATGCCCTTGCCCAATTTTTAGGCTACGAAAGCTGGTCCGAATATAAAATAGCCAACCCGATTGTAAGCGAGGTTACGATCATAAGCCCTACCGAATTTACCGTGTTGCCAAAGGGCAACAGCCGCAGGTTTATGAAAATATCTGTTTTTGCCTTGCTGTTGGTTTCAATCTTTTTTGCTGTTTGGTATTTCAATGATTCCAAAGTTCCGCAAGGGGATTTTACTATTTCAGGGAAATACTTGGAAGGAAATGCCTACCATACGGTAGTATTTGATTACGACATAGCAAAGCTTAATGCAGAAAAAGTCTACCTGGATTTTGGAGATAGCTCAAGAAAAGTCTTGCCCAAAAGAGCCAATACCATTTCCCATTATTACCGTTCTCCTGGCTTTTATAAAGTAAAACTACTTGCAGAAAATAACGTGCTTTACGATACAACAGTTACGCTTTCTACCAATGGATGGGAAGCTTATATTTATTATGTAAGCCCTGCCAAAATCACAGAGTATTTGCCCGTTCCCAATTTTATCGATTCGCTGAGCGGAGCATTTTCTATACCGAGGAGTACCCCTGAGCAGAAAGGGATAGATACAACCAAAATGTATTGGACACAATTTGTAAATGTGCAAGAATTTGGGGTAGATGGAGATGGTTTTTCCCTAAGTGCCGAGCTCAAAAATGATTATGAAATAGTAGCTGCTCGTTGCAATCATTTAAAGATGATAGTGGTAGGTGAGCATGAAAAAATAGAGTTGTACTTTCTGAGAGAAGGTTGCTTCAAATGGTCGAAGCTTCAGTTTTCGGAAGTGGCGCTAGATGGTGAGTACGAGGATCTTTCAGCCTTTGGAAAAGACTTTTTAGATTGGAAAAAAGTAGGGCTGAACGTGGAAAAAAAAACCGCAAAGGTTTTCTATAATGGTCAGGTAATATTTGAACAGGCTTACAAAAGGCCCTTGGGCAAGATCAAAGAAGTTCGCTTCCAGTTTTCTGGGACAGGGGGCGGGGTGAGGGGGTTTCAGCTAGAGGTTGTGGAGTAATAACTAACGCCGTTGCTCTGAGCAACGGCGTTAGTAAGCTAAACTTAATCTACTTCCTCTCCCCAGCTAAAGGGCTGATCATAATATGCGCCCTGTGCGTGCCGGGGTTCATGATCCACGGATGGTTGGCGGCAACGGGCTTTTCGGGCAGGCCAGTCGACTCGGCAGTTGCCCATGGCATATAGACTACGTAGCGGTAATGTGCCCCATCTACTTCCGAGGTCTCGGGGTCGTAGTTCGTTTCTGAACCAAAGTAGATGTGTAAGGTCGTCCCTGCTTCTCCCATTGTAAGCTTGCCTGATTTCACTTCCTCTTCTCTGATGTCAAATATTTCCTTAAAGGATTTGCCTTCGGCTTTCAATTCTCTACCTCTAGCCATAAACGGCTCAAGGCTTTTGTGATAAGATGCAGTGCTAAACCCTTCTTTTTTTGGGTCGTCTGCAAGGCAGATAAATTCATTTTCCCCCTCTTTGAGCGTGACAAATTCCCCAGCCATGTGTAACCTATCACTTTGCACCCTGCTCGGCTTTCTGCGGGTGCAGCCATCAGTGCTGTTGCAATCAACGCCTCGTCTGAGTCGATTGCCTTCCATTGGATGGATGGCTCTTCGGGGGCTGTCTCAGCTATCTCCGCTGCCGATTCTTTTACTTCGGCCTTTTTCATTTTAGTTTCTGAGCTACAGGAAAATAATATTCCTGCAAAGGCAAGCATTGTAATTATTCTTTTCATGATATGGGTTTTGTGATTGAGTGTATACTCGTAATTTAACCTAAAAATCAAATTGGGACAAGGAAGGGTAGGAGATGGTAACACTTCTAGTCTCCCGATAATGTCTTCTAAGCATCGGCGATCATATAAGTAGGTCTGACCACTATCGTCCTGTCTTCCCCAAATTCCTTTTCTATGGTAAGCTCCGAATTGGCTTTCATCACTCCGTGCCAATGTTCTATTTTTCTCAATCTCCTAGGGTTCTTCCAATAGTAATCTTTGCCTCAGTCTTCCCTCTGGTGAAGGTAATTACTTTTCCCTTCTATACACTCCTGATGGGAAAACTACTTGGCTTTCCGTGCCATCTTTTCCTACAGCCGCTACACCGAAGAGGTAGTTGTCAATCACGATTCCTTCCAAAAGGAACTCGCTTATCTTGCCTACAAACCGGGAATATTGCCACTGTGGAGCGGTGGTTTCTCTCCAGTAGATTTTGTAGCCAACCAAGTTTTCGTCTTCAATGGCTTTCCATTTTAGCGAGGTAGATGGCTGAACCATCCCTGCGATTTCTACCTCGGCAGGAGCAGGCGGTGCCCACGCCAAGCCAGCCAAATTGATGGCATTCACCGCCGTGAGTTTGGCTGCATAGTCGAAGTTCACACCTTCTATCACGTCTCCATATTTGATGCCATCTTCTTCTCGCAAATCTTGGTGCTGACGAGTATAGTTCTCATTTGTTTCCATGATTCGAATGCCTGCAAAGCCTGTGTCGTTGAAGGGGCGGTGATGCCCTCCTCGCCCAAACCTATCCAGTCGGTAAATCATGGTCGGGTTCATTTCAGGCATGTACTTAGAGGTCATTTTATGGACATAGCGAGCTAGCTGCCTAGAAATGCCATCTACTTCACCTCCATAAAACCTTCTGCGGCTGCGTTGCCTTTCGGTTTCCGTAACTGGGGTTGGCTCGGAGAATATTCGGAAACTCCTGTTGTCTATCACGCCATTAACTCCTTCAATGTTGCCGATCATATCATTGTTCAATACGCCGATGATTTCCCAGCCTTCTTTTTTGGCAAATTCCGCCATGTATTTGCCTCCAAAAAGGCCCTGCTCTTCACCCGAAAGCCCTGCGAAGATAATGCTCGACTCGAAGTCGTACTTCGAAAGCACACGTGCAGCTTCCATAGCGCCAGCCATGCCCGTGGCATTATCATTTGCCCCAGGAGAGTCGGCGGTTGCGTTCATTACATCGCTCACCCGGCTATCAATATCACCCGACATAATAATGAAACGGTTCGGATATTTTGTACCTCGCTTTATCGCCAACACGCTTACTATTGTGAGGTCTTCTTTTATCCTCGTTTCAGGATCGCCTTTTACTACATTGCTCAAGAAGCTCACCTCCAAACAGCCGTCACAGTCAGTAGAAATTTTATCAAACTCAGATTTGATCCACCTTCTGGCCGCACCTATGCCTCGGGTTTCGGAAACCGTATCGGAAAGGGTATGCCTAGTGCCAAAAGAGACAAGCTTTTTAATGTCCTGTTCGATGCGGTCGGCTGAAACTGCTTGGATGATGTCGTAATACTTTTGGTCTTCCGAGTCCGCCGTTTGGGCAGATAGCGACAGTGAGAGTAAAATGGCACTGAGGGTGCTAAATAATTTCATAGTTCTATTTTTGTGGTTATTTAAGTCTTTAGAGCCTAGTTGAATATTTGCTCTTTGTAAATTTATAATATATCGGGAGAAAGTAAAGCAGTTAATGATTTCCCGTCGAGCGGGGTATGACACTGTTTTTTTTCTTTTCCTATTTTTAATCCCATCCCTAATTACAGCCATTTATCACAAATACGTTAGAATACACTTTCTTTCTCTTCAAATCTGATAATTTTAGGCAACCTTAATTGAGCTAGGGTAAAGACTTGGCCAAGGTATTTTTTTAACAATCACAATTTTAAAACTATCGATCAACAATGAAAACATTTCAAAAAACTATTCTGGTAGTATGTTCCTTCTTGCTTTCGGCAAGTTTGTGGGCGCAAGAAGCCAAGCCTACTATCAATCAGGATTCGCTCTTTATGCGGGAGAACTATATGAAAAAGGAGTTCATGATCCCGATGAGGGACGGGGTGAAGCTGTACACTGCGGTGTATATGCCCACAGATGAAAGCGAGAAATATCCTTTTTTGATGAAGAGAACTTGTTATTCTTCTAGGCCCTATGGCGAAGATATGTTCCCTAGGTCTTTGGGACCTTCGAAGTTCCTGATGCGCGATAAGTACATTTTTGTGTACCAAGATGTGCGAGGCAGGTATATGTCGGAAGGAACGTTTGATAATATGCGTCCCCACATTGAAAACAAGAAGGGCAAAAAGCAAATAGATGAAAGCTCCGATACGTACGATACCATTGAGTTTTTGCTGAAAGAGCTAAAGGGCAAGCACAACGGAAGGTTTGGCCAGTGGGGGATTTCCTACCCTGGGTTCTATACCATAGCCGGAGCGGTAGATGCGCACCCTGCGCTAAAGGCTTCTTCGCCCCAAGCGCCTATTTCAGATTTCTTCTTTGATGATTTCCACCACCACGGTGCGTACTTGCAAAGCTATTGGTTGGCTACACCAGTGTTTGGTTATCAGAAGTCGGAACAAACTACCAGCAGTTGGTACCCTATGGTAAGGCCAGAAACCAACGATGGTTATGAGTTTTATATGGACATGGGACCGCTCAAAAATGCGGATAAGTATTTTAAAGAGGACAATTTCTTCTGGCAGCAATTGAAGTCGCATCCCAATTACGATGAGTTTTGGCAGAAGAGAAGTATTTTGCCCCATTTGAAGAATATCAACCATGCAATTATGACCGTAGGCGGTTGGTTCGATGCGGAAGACTTGTTCGGCCCGCTGAATATTTACAAGACTATTGAAAGAACTTCGCCCGATACCTACAACACCATAGTGATGGGACCTTGGAGTCACGGAGACTGGGCGAGAGAAAAAGGCTACCAAGCGGTGAGCAATGTCTATTTTGGCGATAGTATCTCTACATTTTACCAACGAGAAATAGAATTTAACTTCTTTGGCAAAATGCTGAAAGATAAAACTACAGAGGCGTTGCCCGATGCCTACATGTTTGACACTGGCGTGAAGGAGTGGAAGAAGTTTGATGTATGGCCACCGAGAGATCAGAAGCCTGTTCGCTTGTTCTTCAAGGAAGGGGAGCAGCTGGTGTTTGAAGAGCCTGCGGATGCGGACAAAACCAAGTTTGAGTACTTGAGCGATCCTGCCAAGCCTGTTCCTTATACCGAAGATGTAAAGGTGGTATTTACCCCAAGGAAATACATGGCCGATGATCAGCGCTTCTCAAGCAAAAGACCAGATGTAATCACCTTTGAGACGGAAGTGCTGGAAGAGGATATGGTACTGGCTGGGGAGATCATAGCCAAGCTTATGGTAGCTACTACCGGCACAGATGCCGACTGGATAGTAAAACTGATAGATGTGTACCCTTCTGACCATGAGGATTATGATATAAACCCGAAGCACATCAAAATGGGTGGGTATCAGCAGTTGGTGCGAAGCGAAACGTTCCGTGGTAGGTTCAGAAATAGCTACGAGAAGCCTGAGCCGTTTGAGCCGGGCAAGCCTACGGAGGTAAGCTTTCCTCTGCAAGATATCTTGCATACTTTTAAGAAAGGGCACAAAGTCATGATCCAAATCCACAGCACGTGGTTTCCTTTGATAGACCGAAACCCTCAGAAATATGTAGACAACATCTTTGAGGCCAACGAAGAGGATTTCATAAAAGCTACCCAAACGGTTTATGGCTCGTCTTTTATTCAGGTAGGTGGTACGCACGGAATGAACTCGCTGGAGATTATTAAGAAGTAGTAGGAGGTTTTACGACTTCCTTTATAAACATGAAAGCCAGCCCTGTGAGTGAGGGGCTGGCTTTTTGTATGTTGAACTTGCTTAGGTTAACTCAAGAATTTCTTCTTTATTTCCTCAATTTCGTTGTCTTCTATTGGTACCATGTTGCCAATAGACAGGCTGCTGATCAGTGATTTAGCACTAAACTCTGCTACTTCCAATCTGTCGAAAGTTTCAAGCAACGATTTGCCTGTCACCAAAATAGAATCGTTTTGGATGAGGGCGATCGGTGTTTCTATAGAAATGGTTTTAGGAATCAGGTCGCTGTCTTTGAACTGGTTTCCAAATGGGATCATTGGGATGTCCTTGAGCAAAATATAACTTTCGGGAATAGTATGTGTATCCAGTTTTTCGTAGGCAATTGAATATGCCGTAGCATGTGGAGATTGCGTAAGGATGATAGAGTTTATTTCAGGATTTTCCGCATAAATTTTTGCATGCAAGTTAACTGAACGGCTAGGTATTTTTCCTTTTTCACGTTTTCCATTTTTAATTTGGACAATGTCACTCAAGTCAATATGCCTACGGTCTATGCCCGTTGGGGTAATGAGGAAATCGTTATCTTTCCATCTTACCGAAACAGTTCCGTAAGAACTGATCATCAAATGCTGACGGCAAGCCCTTCTCACAAACTTGCAGATGTCTGTCCTTATTTCCCTTTCGTCAGAAGGGTAAAAATCTACATCAAACTCGGGAAGTAAATTGTCTTGGTGTTCAAATTTATGAATCTGCTCGTCGCTGAGGTATCTTGGTGTTCCAACCTGGCTAGCTTGGATAATGGTTCTAGCACAAAACTCCAGTGTCTCGAAGCGTTGGAAGGTTTTGAACAAGCTGCTTCCGCCTACTACCGTACCGTGGTTTTCCATGATCACGGAGTTTAGCCCCTTTTTAAATTCCTCGGCTATGCTTGCGCCAAGCTCTTCGCTACCCGGAAGTTTGTACGGGGCGTAACCTACTTCTCCGCATAGGTACTTTGCTTGAGGAATTACTTTTGTGTTTGGTATTTTCCTTACTATACTGAAAGAAACCAACGCTGGTGGGTGCGCATGGATGATCGCTTTGAGATCGGGGCGGCATTCGTAAATAGCTCGGTGGAAAGGAAATTCGGAAGAAGGCTTGTGCAAACCTTCAATAGTTCCATCTTTCTTCACGCAAACTATGTCTTTTGGGGTAAGCGTACCTTTGTCTATGGCACTTGGGGTAATCCACATGTTACCGTGAACATCCAAAACTGAAACATTTCCACCCGAAGTGGTTGTCATTTCATCTTTGTAGATCAGGTCGATAATCATGTGTACCTGATCCCTAGGGTGCATCATTTCTAAATTCATAGTTTATACAGTTTAAACTGGGTATTATTTAATTTACTTAACGCAGAACAAAGTTAGGAATAAATTGCTCTTCAAAAGCTGATATTTGTTTGGTTTAGATTTGAGATGTGCTTTATTTGACTTGCCGTTCATGTTGGTGTAATGCCATATTAAATATAATTCGACAGGCTTACTTGTGCTTTATTTTGGGTAAGTTGCAGTAAAGCAGGTGGCTGAGGTTTGTTGCTTAACAATTTATTTATGAAAAAGATACTCTTATTTTCCCTGTTGATTTTTACCTCTGTTCAGGTTTTTTCCCAAGTTACTTGCACCAAAGCCGATACCGCAAGGGTAGAAGCACTTCTTATAAAAGCGAAGGCGAATGATTGGAAAGGTTTGCCCATGGGCGATTTGGTTATCCGAGTGGGAAAAGAGTTTTTGGGGACTCCCTATGTGGCTAAAACCTTGGAGGTAAATGGGCTGGAAGAGAAGTTGGTAGTTAATTTTTCGGGCTTAGATTGTACCACTTTTTTGGAGAATACGGTAGTTTTTGCTCGCATCATCAAGCAAGGAAAGTTTAGTTTTGATGCCTACCTCAAAGAGCTAGAAAATGTGCGGTACAAAGGTGGGGAGCTGAACGGATATCTTTCACGGCTGCATTATTTTTCAGATTGGATACGCGAGAAATCTGAGCTTGGGATGGTCACTAATGTAGGTGTGCAAATAGGGGAGACCTACCAAAAATCACTGGACTTTATGAGCAAGCACCGTAGTGCTTATACCCAATTGGCAGACGATGCTACTTTTGAAGCGATACAAGCTTACGAAACTACGCTGAAAAACAGTAAGATAAGCCATGTGCCTCAAACTAAAATTGAAGGTTTGGAACACCTCATTCAAGATGGCGACCTGATAGCTTTTACCACCAACCTCGATGGCTTAGATGTTACCCATGTTGCTATTGCCATTCATCAAAAGGGCAGGCTGTATTTCATGCATGCATCGAGCAAAAGCAATGAGGTGGAGATTTCCCCTAAAACCGTTGCCGATTATGTAAATGGCAGGAAAATCTCCACGGGGATAATGGTGGCTAGGCTGTTATAGACCCTTCGCTTCTTCCAAGGCTTTCTTATATGTTTCAATGGCTCTTTCCCTTGCTGGTTTGTGTTCTACAATAGGTTCAGGGTACTGATCTGTGTCGAGTTCGGGAATCCATTTGCGGATATACTTTAGGTCTTTGTCAAACTTATCGGTTTGGGAATAAGGGTTGAACACTCGGAAATAAGGCTGGGCATCAGTGCCTGTTCCCGCAGCCCATTGCCAGCCCCCGTTGTTGGACGCTAGCTCAAAATCGAGGAGCTTTTCGGCAAAATAAGCTTCGCCCCAGCGCCAGTCAATCAGCAAGTGCTTGGTGAGGAAGCTTGCCACGATCATCCGTACTCGGTTATGCATAAACCCTGTTTCGTTTAGCTCACGCATTCCCGCATCTATTATTGGGTAGCCCGTACGTCCCTCGCACCAAGCTGCAAATTCTTCCTCGTTATTTCTCCATGGTACAAAGTCGTAGTTTGATTTAAAATTCTCTTTCACTACCTGAGGGAAATGATGCAAGATCATCATGTAAAAATCTCTCCAAATAAGTTCGTTGAGCCATTTTTGACTTGTATTGTAGCCCTTTTGCGCCAAATGACGGATGCTCACCGTGCCGAAGCGCAGGTGCACGCTTAGCCTTGTAGTTCCAGCCACCGAGGGGATATCTCGTTGCTCTTCGTAGTTTTCTACAGTTGCTTTGATGAATTTCCTTTCGGGGAAGAAGCTTTTGTCAACCTCCTCAAAGCCTATTTCTTGAAGAGTAGGAAGGGGGAAGTGGTTGGTTTGCAAATAATTATCAGAGTACTTTTCGGTTGGGTAAGAGCGTGCATAGAACCCCTTTTCAGATTGGAATTTCTCTATCCATTTTCGGCTGTAGGGTGTGAAAACGGTGTAGGGCTTTCCGTCATTTTTTACCACCTCGTCCTTTTCAAAAATACATTGGTCTTTATAGGTATGAAATTTAATTCCTTTGCTTGCGAGAAACCTCTTTATTTGGGCGTCTCGCTCTAGGGCATAAGGCTCGTAATCGTGGTTGGTGTAAACAGCCTCTACCTCAAATTTTTCGGTTAATTCTTTCCAAATTGCTTTAGGGTTTCCATGCTTTACCAAAAGACTGCTGCCAATTTGCTCTAGTTTTTCCTTTAGCAAACCAATGTATTGGTGGATGAAGGCAACCCTTTTATCTTGCTTGTTTTCAAGCTTATCGAGGATGTTTTTATCAAAAATAAAAAGAGGTAAAACGGGGCTGTTGCTTTTGAGGGCGTGATATAATCCTGCATTGTCAGCCATGCGGATGTCCCGCCTATGCCAAAAAATTGTTACTTTCATACAAAGTTTTCTTTACAGAATGCTTAATTCGAGTGTTAACTCACTGTAGAGAAAGAATGTTTGTAAGAGATGTTTTTGTTTGATTAAGAGTTTGATCAGCTAATGAAAAGTAACCAGATTTTCTTTTTGGGTGTAGTAGGTATTGTAGTGCTTATCATGTTTTATGCTTTCAGTGGCGAGCAGCTGACCCATACCTATGTGGATGAAATAGAGGAGTATAGGAAGGATAAAGATGTGATGTTTAAAACGGGGGCGGCTTCTCCGCTAGACAGGCATAGCAAAGAGCTTTTTGACTCCTTATCTTATTTTGATGTGAATCAGGCTTATAAAGTGGAGGCAGAACTGACTAAATATGCTGTGCCGGAGCTCGTGAATGTAGGGACAAACAATGGGAAAAAGCGTCGCTTCACCAAGTATGGAATTGCCAAGTTCCAGATGAATGGAAGAGAGCATAGTTTGCTCCTTTTGCGCTCCATGGACAGAAGAGCCAAAGATATTTTGTTCCTGCCCTTTACCGATGCTACCAATGGCTTTGAAACCTATGAAACAGGGAGGTATTTGGATTTGGAGATTCCTAAAACCGATAAGATTATTTTAGATTTTAATATGGCCTATAATCCGTACTGCGCCTACAATGTAACCTACGAATGCCCAGTTCCGCCTAAGGAAAATATGCTGGAAATTGAAATCTTGGCAGGAGAGAAAAAGTTTTTTAAAAGAGATTGACCATCATAAACACAACAAACCTCGGCTGCCTAGCCGAGGTTTGTTGTTCATTCAATAAATGAATTTGTTATTTTTTGAAGAAGAAATCACCCGTAAGAGAAGTAGACTCC
Organism: Flammeovirgaceae bacterium SG7u.111; assembly: GCA_034044135.1. NCBI lineage: Bacteria > Pseudomonadati > Bacteroidota > Cytophagia > Cytophagales > Flammeovirgaceae > Flammeovirgaceae bacterium SG7u.111. The sequence goes on from CP139021.1 coordinate 3,212,333, forward strand.
CAAGGTGTTTGTTTTCCATTTGATTTTTCCACTACCTTGGCACGAACCCTTTGGAACATTTGCAAAATGGTTAGGTTTGGATTTTTCATCTCTTCCAAAAGGGATTCGGTATAAAGGCCGTTTGCGCCATAGCCGTCCGAAGCGGTGTTTCCTGGGGCAGTTGCATAAGCGATGATTGAGCCGCTAGGAGCATTCATGAAGGCAAGTCCCGTTCCCTTAGCGCTTCTTTGCCAGCTACGCTCAAATGGGTTGTCACGACAAGCATCTAAAATCACGATGTTTGTTTTTGCGCCAGCACTCTCCATTTTTGCCAAAACCCTGTCCGCCCTTACGCAGTCATATTCTACATCGTTAGCCGTTTCCAGCTTTGCATTGATGGGTACGAGGTAGTTGTTCCCATTTACTTGGATTCCGTGACCTGCGTAGAAAAACAACCCTATGTCATAACCTTGTAGTTTTGCACCAAACTCATCGATGGCTCTTTTCATAGAGCTTTGTGTACAGTCTTCAGCTTTCAGTACAGTAAACCCAAGTTGCTCAAGTGAAGCTTTAATCGAGCGAGCATCGTTCAATGGGTTTCTAAGGCTTCCACCGTTGGTATAGTTTGAGTTGCCTACTACTAGTGCAAGCCTTTTTTGTGGAGGTAGGGCAGCTCCGCCGCCAGTTTGAACGGCAACTGCGCCCCCGTTTCTTTCAATTTTGAAAGTTTGTTTTGCTGCCAGCATTTTTACATCAGTGGCTTTTACTTCGATCGTATTATTACCTACTGCCAGTGGTACATCTAAGCTGAAGAACCCATTAGATTGCAAGTTAGCTTCCATGCCGTTGATAAGTACTTCATATACACCGTCTGGGTCAGTTGCCATCCCCGAAACCCTCACCGTTTTGAACTGTACTACTTTGAAACCGCGGCTGATGTCTGGCTCGGTGATCACAAGCTTAGGAGGTGTGTTTTGAGCCACAACTTGGGTCACTTCCTGAGGAGCTCCGCCTTCTAAGTAATGTACATTCAGGTAATCTACGTTTATGATAGATGATGGTGGACATACAAAACCAATTCTGTCTCCATAAAAAGGCTCAAAGGGCATAGAGTGCGCAAGGACTTCATTGTAGAAGAAATACATTTGATTTCCCACTTTCCTTACAGTAAGTTTGTTGTAAGAAGTTTTGTTTACGCCATCAAAGAGTTGCCACTTTAAGAAATCAACCCATTCGCCTACATATTTATCTATAGTAATTTTACCATTTCCATTAAATCCCAGGTCATAGCGATATCCGCTTTCTCCTCTTCCCCAAAACATGGATACCATTGAAGCTTCTTTGCCTCTTACGAACCTGATCCTTGATTCTATCTCAAAATCTTTTGATTGGTCTATTTTGATTGTGTGCCAAGTTGAAGCAGCACTTTCATTTTTAGACTCCCATTGATAGTAGCCATTTATTATTTTAGCCACTCTTTGATTGCTTTCTCCAAAAGTTCCTTCTGCGAAATCTTCTGTGCTACTAGAAAAACTTTGTGTATATAATGCCCTTTTATTTGAGCTGTTGAAGTCGTAATAATTTCTTCCTTTGCTTGAGTTGTAGTTCGTATTACTTACATACGAGCTGCCACTTTTGAGGTAAGAAACTCTCAAATAATCTACATGGATCACCGATTTTTCACCAACCTGAAACCCTATTTTCGAACCGAAAAATGAGACATACCCCATCGTATGTACTAATTCTTCATTCATAAAGAAATACATGGTGGAGCCTTTCTTTCTTACCGTGAGTTTGTTGTAATCGTACTTTCTTACAATTGAGCTTTCTGTCCAGTCTTTGTATTTGTGGTATTTTCCTTTGTATTTGGTTATTTCGTATTTGCCATTGGCACTAAAGAAAAAACTATAATCGCCATAAGGGTCAGAGTTAAGCCCCCAGAGCAAGCCAATTCCAGATGTTTCCACACCACTGGCAAATTTAATCCTAGCCTCTATCTCAAAATCCCTGCTTTCATCTAGCTTGATAGACTTATGAGTAACACCCGCTTTTTCTGTTTTAGATTCGAAGTAATAATACCCGTTTTGGACAGCCCCTTTTCTAGCACCATTTCCCAGGTTATTTCCCTCGGCCCAGTCGTTGCGGTTATCCGAAAAACCATCGAAAAAGATGTCCTCTTTTTGGGAGCTATTGTAGTCGTAGTATCCCGTTTGGGCTTGTGAAAAATGGAAACAGAAAAAACTTAGGGCAATTAGTAAAATTTTAGCTTTCATTGTGGTGAACATAGTTTTATCCAAACTTAATTTCTGTGTAAACGCAAAAAACTGATTTTTAGCCAATCAAAAAAAGGTTTATTCAACGTTTTTTTTGGTATAATGTTAACATACGCAAATGAGGCTGAGCGTAAAGTGTTTTGTAAATAGACGTAAAGTCCATTTTATGTGTTTCAGCTTTGAAGAGCTGAGTTGGTAATGTTTACTAATATACTGACCGTAAGAATCCAAAATTTAAAATAGTCTACACTCTGTGGTTTAACATCAAGTTTCCTTAACTAAATTACTACGAGCTCTTTAGGAAGGTATGTGAAAAAGGACTTGAAAATAAATGCTGTGCGAAACTCAAGGATTAGGTTTATAGAATTGTTACCTATTTCCAACTCACCGCAACTTTACCAATAGACTGCCTGTTTTCCAAATACAATTGAGCATCGCCAATTTGTTCAGCGGGGAAGGTTTTTCCACAATAAGGCTTCAATTTCCCATCGGCAGCAAGTTTGATGATTTCCTTTATGCAGCGCTGGATTACTAACGGTTGGTTATCTGCCATTCGGAGCATATTTACCCCAATGAGCGATTTGGAGCTCATTATGAGCGTAGCCGGGATGATGAGACCCATTTGCCACAAAATTTTCAGCCCAGCCAAGTGACCGCCTCTTCGGGCAGCCATGCCATAAAGCACGACTCTTCCTCCGCTTCCTATCAGTTTCCAGTCTTTTTTGAAAGATTTTCCTCCAACAGCATTAAATGCTACATCTATTCTTCCTTTGCCCAAGATCTTTTTCATTTCAGCTTGGTAGTCCTGCTTGCTGTAATTGATGGCATGGTCAACCCCATTTTTCTTGATGAACTCAATCTTCGCATCGGATCCCGCTGTTCCAAAAACCTCACAACCTTGGAGCTTCGCCATCTGGGTAAGGGCAATGCCGACGCCTCCGGCAGCGCTGTGTACCAAAACTTTATCACCTGGGTGTAGGCGAACTGTTTCATAGATGGCAAAATAAGCAGTAGCATATTGAGTGGCTAGAGCTGTTGCTTCTCCCATTGGCATGTCTTCTGGAATTTCGGCAACTGCCAGTTCGTTGGTGACAGCATACTGCGCATAGCCTCCAAATCGGGTAAAGCCGACAACTCGTTTGCCTATTAGGTTTTTATCAACTTGGTTTCCTACTCCCTCGACTCTCCCTACTACTTCATAACCAAGTACGCTGGGCAAAGGTGGCGCATCAGGGTATAAGCCTTTTCTTGCCATAGTATCGGCATAGTTTATTCCGAAGCCTTCGGTTTTGATCAAGACTTCATCAGGCTTGGGGTTTGGAATAGCTCTTTCTTGTATTTCAAATGCGGTATCAGGATGCCCTGTTTTTACCAGTACGATTGCTTTCAAGGTTGTTTTTTTTGAGGTGTGAACAGTTTGAGCCTTCAATCTTTAAGAAAAAAAGCAGTAAAACAAATGTATTGCCGAAAATGCACTGAATCATTCGGCTTTCTTGCCAATTCTTTCTTCTTTATAAGCTCCCTGCTACCATTCAATTTCTTCAATTCCTTTGCTTTCCAAAAACTCATTGGTTTTACTAAAATGTTTATTCCCGAAAAAGCCACTATGCGCAGAGAAAGGGGAGGGATGAGGTGATTTGAGCACATGATGCTTTTCTGCATCTATCACCGAGCCCTTTTTTTGTGCATATGCTCCCCAAAGCAGAAAGACGAGATTTTCTTTTTGTTCAGAAAGAACTTTTATCACTTGGTCGGTAAATTCTTCCCAACCCTTTTTTTGATGCGACCCTGGGGTTTTTGCCCTTACAGTGAGTGTTGCATTCAAAAGTAATACACCTTGCTCTGCCCAGCGTTCGAGGTTGCCAGAAAGTGGGATAGGTTTTCCAAGGTCACTGTTTATCTCCTTGAAAATATTTACCAAGGAAGGAGGGGGTTTAATGCCATCATTTACTGAGAAACATAGACCGTTGGCTTGCCCCTCGCCATGGTAGGGGTCTTGCCCTATAATGACCACTTTGGTATCTTCAAAACTACACTTTTCAAATGCATTGAAGATTAGTTTGCCAGGAGGGTATACCGTATATTTTTGTACATCCTCTTTCACAAAACTGGTCAGTTCTATGAAGTAAGGTTTGGTGAATTCTGGTTCAAGTTTTTTATGCCAAGAAGGGGCGATTTTAACACTCATAGTAAGCTTGGTTAGGTTTGGGTTGAATGGGCTAAAATAACTGTTTTACAAAAAAAACTACAAAGGATTTGTAATTTGGATACTTAAGAAAAGTACTTAGCGTAATTTAAACAAGGCTTAATAAAAATTGTAAAACTGAAACATTACTTATACATTTATAAAGCATGAGGAAAATAGCATGTTTGATTTCGTGCTTTTTTGTGCCCAATTCATCAGGTTTATCGGTTTTTTGAATCAAAAAGCTCAAACCTCTCGTAAGTTACATTGTTGTCTGATGAATAAGTAGTGCTACGGGTTAAGCCTTAAAACTTAGGCATTCCTGTTAGTTCGGTAATAAGAGAATTGATGGTGAAAAGAACAAACAACAATCCGAGCCTTTTATAAATTAAACAAATTGAAGAATGGTTACAGAAATAACCCAAGGCATCAAAGTTAGTGTGGAAACTGAATACCAGCCAGAATATTCAAATCCAGAAAACAAGCACTATGTTTTTACTTATAGGGTAAGTATTGAAAACCATAGTGAGTACACCGTACAGCTACTTCGTCGCAGATGGCTCATTTCTGAGTCGGATGGAAGCAGAAAGCAAGTGGAAGGCGAAGGCGTAGTAGGTCAGCAACCTGTGTTAGAGCCTGGTGAAGCTCATCAATATGTTTCTGGCGCACATCTCAAAACAGGGTTTGGGAAGATGTGGGGCAATTATGAAGTAGAAAGAATGCTTGATGGAGATATGCTCCAAGTAGCTATTCCTGAGTTTAACTTGATAGTTCCTTATCGAATGAATTAGAATTCAGTATTTATATGAAACAAGAAAAGCTACCGGTTTAGGTAGCTTTTCTTGTTTTGCGACATAAGTACTTACCCAAAAGAAATCAGTTATGCCTAGGGCTGTGAGGTACAGATCTGTTGTTCTAAAAGTGGTTTGTGTGCCACAACCAGGGATTTTTATTGTTCGGTTATATTTGTTCACTTGCTCAATGTTCATTAAAGATATTTTTGAGATAGGTATTGAGAAAAATACCTGAAGGATCCTGCTCCTTTCTAATCTCTTTGAAAGCTCCCCAAAGGGGATAGCTTTTGTTGAACTCGTCGTGGGAAAAATTATTTAGCTTTCCATAATGAGGCCTGCCATTGTACTTTTTGAAAATAGGTTCTAACGCATCAAAGTATTCTTTATAGGGCATCCCTTTGTACATGTGGACGGCAATATATGCCGAATCTCTTTTGTAGGCAGGACTTATTGTAATGTCATCAGCTTTTACAAACCTACATTCCAATGGGAAGTGAACATTGATTTTTTTGACTTTAACCAACTCTTTTATTTCCCTGATTACTTTTTCCACATGCTCAACAGGGATGTTGTATTCCATTTCCTGAAAGCGAACTAGCCTTTTTGTAGAGAAAATTTTATGACTATCGTCTACATAAGAGCCTGTGGAAACGCCCCATGCAGATATTTTGGAAGTTTGCTTGCTGACAATTGGAAAAACCCTTGTGAACTCGCTCAGTCCCCAAAAAACACCATTGTCTACCACTAGGTCATTAAAGTTTTTAAGAGCTGTATTTTGGGTCGATTCTTCCTCAACTCTGTTCATTTTTTTAGTTTGAACTGTTTCTGTATGAGGAAACCAATAGAACTCAAAATGGCGGTTTTCAGAATTGTGCTTTTTGATATTGAGCAAGCAGTTTTCCAATGTTTCCTTTTCGCAAACATATTTCAACTTGTAGCTTGGAAGGCACTTTAGTGTCATTTGAGTAATTACTCCCAAAGAGCCTAGTGAAATTTGAGCCGCTTTGAACAACTCTGTGTTTTCATCTTCCGAGCAGTAAACCTTTTCTCCTCTTCCGTTAATAAACACAAGGGAATATAACTGATTAGCGAGTATCCCAAATGCTACGCCGCTTCCATGGGTTCCCGTACTTAAAGCACCAGCAATGGATTGGACATCGATATCTCCCAAATTTTCCATGGCCATTCCTTCCTTGTGAAGAAGCTCTCCCAATAGTTTTAATTGAGTCCCTGCTTTTGCAGTAGCGCGCATATTTTGCCGATCCACCGAGAGAAGTCCTTGGAATTTGTCGAGGCTTATTAAGATTTCATCAGTGTTAAACAACGGCATCCAACTGTGAGCAGATCCTTTGATCCTAATCTTTTTCCCATTATTGAAAGCAAACTTTACCATCCCGATGATATCTTCTTCGGATGCAGGGTACATATGGTCTTTAGGCTCGAATTCTACGGTGCCTCCCCAGTTTCTTACTTTCATAAATCTTGTGTTAAAACTGTTGTAGAAATAGTGGTTTTTTCATGATGCTGATCGAATATACTTAAAAGGCGATCTCCTCTATAAGTTGTTGCTTTTTGTAAAATTTCCTGCTTTTTGATCAAATATATACTATCAAAGTGCTCACATAGCTCCCCAGCTTTTGCGTGCCTGAAAAATATAGGGTCGCCAATGGAAAGACTTTCTTTGCTTTTAACAGGCGTTTGTACTTCTCCGAAGCCTTCATTTTTAATTATAGAAATATCTGCTGGTAAATACGGCTGGGGTTGCTTTTCTAGTCCAATAGGACCAGAGGCAATATACCCTCCACCAAAGCAGGTATAAGTGTTCTTTGCAGGTTTTCTTACAATTTCCAGAGCAAAACCTGCTGCAGGCAGGTGCTTGAAGTTGCTGAAATGGTCGAAGGTAGTTGGGCTGAAAAAACCTGAGCCGACAGTTACCTCCGTCACCAATTCTTCCATACCAGAGCTTTCGAGGCTACCCGTGCCCCCTGCATTTACAAATTCGAGTGTTGCCCCTTCATTTATTAATGCGTTTACCACTTCCGCTCTATGGATTGCAATCAAGGTTTTTGCTTTCTTCTTTAAAGCACGTATTACTACACTTTTTAGTTTACCTGAAGGCGCTCTGTCTGGAATGCCTGCTATTTGGGCTTCGTAACCCATGAGCCCTACCAAACGGATGTTTTCGTGTTTTTTAATTTTCTTGTAAAAAGCAACTGCTTTTTTCTGGCTATTGATAGAAGAACGGAAAACCCCAAAGTATATGCCAGGGAAATGGTTGCTCATGTCAAGGTCTATGCAAATGGGAATAGTTATTCCATATTCTTTGGCAGCCTTGTCCGCTGCGGCTAAATGCTCTTCTAGGTCGCACATTAGGGTGATTTGACAGCCTTTCTTTATTTCTTTGGCTATGGCGCTCAGGAAAGTGGGGTTGCTGATGGGATAGCCTATTAATAGGTTACTGAACCCTTTTTGAGCAAGGTAAACTGTATCGTAGGGAGAATATGTCATGATGCCATTTGTATTTAGCTCACTCTCCATTATCCGTTGAAGTACCGAAAGGCAACGAATAGACTTGCTCGCTATCCTTACTTTTTTACCTAGGCACCGCTGTTTTATATCCTTGATGTTCTGGTCAAGAAAATCGAGGTCTATGTAAGCAAAAGGGGCTGGGACCTCCTTAAAGATGCTGTTGTATAGTTCGTATGTTGGAGCTGTAAAGTTCATTTAGTATGTTCTTGTTCAGCAAAATAGTCTTTTTTTAACATTTTACCTTGCCAAAACACAATTTTTTAGGCTGACCTCGCTGCCATTTGTCAGGAATTTCTTCCAATTATCCTTTTTTTACCGGTTTTCTTTGCTGCTAGTGAAACATTATCTACCTTAGTGGTGTATTAGTAATGTAGTACACTAATCCACAAGGCGACATGATACGAATCAAAGGGCTGTCTTACAGCTACCAAAAAAAGAAAAAATTATTTGAAGGCTTGGACCTAGAGCTTGAAGCTGGCAATATATATGGATTGCTAGGGAAAAATGGAGCAGGTAAATCGACTTTGCTAAAGATAATAGCTGGGTTGGTCTTTCCTGACGATGGTGAGTTGGAAGTAATGGGAAGAAAGCCTTCCGACCGAAACCCGGCATTCTTGGAGGAGGTTTATTTTATACCGGAAGAGTTTTCCATGCCAAGCGTCTATATTAAGGACTTTGTGAAAATTTATGCCCCTTTCTATCCCAAGTTTGACCATGCTACTTTCAACCAAAATCTAATTGAGTTTGATCTGCCTTCCGATCAAAAACTTAACAAGATGTCTTATGGTCAGAAGAAGAAATTCTTAGTATGCTTTGGATTAGCGACTAATTGCAATTTGGTAATCTTAGATGAACCGACCAATGGTCTGGACATTCCTTCTAAAAGTAAGTTCAGGAAAATTGTAGCCTCTGCCATTACCGAAGAAAGGGCTTTCATTATTTCTACCCATCAGGTGCGCGACATGGAAAACCTTATCGACCCTATAGTGATTGTGGACAATGGGAAGATCATTTTCAACCAGACCTACGAAGAGGTTTCTAATAAGTTGGCATTTAAGACAGAGATTGAACTTTCTGATCCAGATTATACGCTCTATGCCGAATCTGCACTAGGTGGCTATACTGTGGTAAAAGAAAATACAACAGAAGAGGCTACAAGAACCGATTTGGAAACACTGTTCAATGCGGTATTGAATAATAAAGATAAAGTGTCAGAAATATTTAACAAATAACAATATGGAACTAGCATTTGATTTCAAAAGATTTGCGCTTTTGATCAGGCGGGAGAGCGCATTGAGTTATAAGCCTGTGTTGATTGCCCTTGGCGGTATTCTTGGGGCTTTGGTCTTGAACTTTATATCTATTGTAATGGATCAATATAGTTCTCCAAGGGAATTAAGCTTCCACGAAGGTGCTTATACGGCCTTCTTGCTCATTGGAGGATTTGTATTTTCTAGCCTAGCTTTTTCAAGCTTACATCATCCACTAAGGAAGTTTGGCTACTTGCTTTTACCAGCATCTAGTTTGGAGAAGTATTTAAGCATGTTGGTCTTGACATCTATTGGTTGGTTGTTAGGTTTTACGTTGGTCTATAAGGTGTTTGCTGAAGTTGCCAATGGTATTACACATGCAATTACTCCAGTAACCGTAATACCTTTCAACCCTTTTGGAGAGACTGAATTGGGTGGGATAAAGATTTATATTATAGTTCAGGCAATGTTTTTATGTGGAGCCGCTTACTTCAAAAATTATACGCTCTTTAGGACACTTTTAACTTTGTTAATTGTCGGTATGCTTCTCTCTTTTGCCGCCTATTTAGTTTTTGCAGATATGATTTATGTTGGTGAGAATATTCAGGAACCCAACGAATCTTTTAAAGAGTTTGTGGAAAAAGATTTGCCTGAGATAGCCGAATTTATGTTCCACTGGGTAATGGCTCCACTGTTTTGGGTGATAGGCTATTTTGCCGTAAAAGAAAAGGAGGTATAAGATTATGGAATTCAGAGATAACCAAGCGATTTACCTACAAATAGCAGACTACTTCTGCGAGAAAATCTTGCTGAAAAAATGGGAAAGTGGAGAAAAAATCCCTTCAGTAAGAGAGCTGGCAGTTGATATAGAAGTAAACCCTAATACGGTGGTGAGAACATATAATTTTCTGCAAGAGAAAGAGATTATTTTCAACAAAAGGGGGATTGGGTATTTTGTAGCCGAGGATGGGTTTGAGAAGACCCGTGCCTTCAAAAAATCTGCCTTTATAGAACAAGAATTACCTGCGGTTTTTAAAACCATCCGGTTGCTCAATATCGATATAGAAGATATTAAAACCATGTTTTTAGATGGCTTTTCTTCCAATGGTTTGGGCAACGCTGCAAATGTATAAAGCCTAATAGTTCAGTAACTTAGAAAATAAATACGATGAAAACAGCTAGTAAAATATTAATAGGGCTTTTTGCTTTCATGCTGGTGAGTGTGTTAGCATTTAGCATCTCCCTGCGTGCCAGTTTGACTGATGAGCATGATTTGGCAAATAAGCTCCCGCAAACTGTTTATACTCAGTCAGACTTTAATACGATTAGTGCAAAAGGGAAGCATGTTTCAGTAGAAGTGAAGCAAGGAAGGGAATTTCAAGTTGTGGCGATTGGGCTAGAAGAAGAGCTAAAAGAACAGGTTTTTGTTGTACAGAAAGATAGTGCTTTGGAATTGAGCGTGAAATCAGATTCACTATTCACTCGACGAGTTCATTTTGTAGTTACAATGCCTGACTTGGTTGCTGTTGAAGTTGTTGATGATGCCATGCTCAATCTCAACAAAATGCATTTGGATAGTGTATCAGTTGTGGTAAAAAACTGGGGACGTGTAGATGGGAATGAGAATGTGATCAAATGGCTGGGTCTTGAAAATCAAAATGCCCGAGTACAGATTGATTACAGCGATATTAGCCAAGCAGATATTTTGCTAAAAGGGGAGGGGCGAACTTCCATTTCCCTCGAAAGGGTAAAGGGCAAAGTGATGGATAAATCTAGGTTGGATTTGTATAAAGAAACAAAAAGCATGAACCTTGAAGTAGCTGAAAATGCATATGTTAGAAAATACGATTAAAACCTCTGTCAAAATTTGAATACACTAACTCTTACTCATGACAAGTGCTTGATTTACACTTGGTCAGCTGTATGCTAGAATGAGAAACCCCGCCAATTTTGGCGGGGTTTCATTTTTATTTATTATACTTTTTCTAGAGCCAACTGATTATATAATCGTCATATTCTGCTCCAAGAGCAGTTTCGTGCAGGTAATCAACTTTTACCCCACTCACGTTTGTTTTTCTTACCAGGCCATCAAGCAGTCCTAGTTGAAGCTTGCTGTTAAAGGTTTGGGTCCGGCGCATTACTATTTCTTTTTTATCAAAAGAAATGATTTCCCAACCTCTTCCCTCAGGATCTTGAATCATACTTGAAGCTACCATTTTCAAGGCATTCATGGCATCGATAGGAGTTGCATTTTCTTGGAGCATATTGAATTTTCTAAAAGTTTCATATACGGTTTCTCCAATTTTTCGTCCAACTATGATCAAGTTAAACTTACCTAAGTTTTCTTCTATCCATGCGCAAAGATTATTGTAGAGTTCCATAGATACTTTGCCATTTGGATCTGAAAGGTCTGTGCCTTCGGCCATTGCATGTAGATCTTGGTAAGATTCTTTGTCATAATAGCTGAGGATATCGCTGACAAAAACGGCGTTTAGAGTTACATCTTTTACTGAAGTGTTCATAGAATTTGTTAGAGGATTGAATATATAAAAACTTTGTTTCTATAACATGGCAGTTACTGATATCTTATGTGGGCACATGTATAATATAGCATAAAATAAGTTTGTGTTTCAAGAGCCTGAGAATAAAAAAATCCCTTACGCGTGGCTGTAAGGGATTGTGTACTAATGAAAGTATGGTTGCAAACTTATAACTTTTTGATTTTTATGCTTTTGAAATATACAGCATCACCGTGGTCTTGAAGACCAATTGGTCCCGTATTAGCTTTGCCATATTCGGGCATGTCTTTAAATTTGGTAGAAGCAACTAATTCCTTCCATTCATCGATCCAGAGCTCATAGCTTACTGTTTGCTGGCCATTGAGCCAGTGTTCTACTTTGCCTTGGTTCACTATTATTTTGCCAGTGTTCCATTCACCAGCAGGTTTGTTAGCTTTTACCGAAGGTGGGTGAAGTGCATAGTTAGCACCAGTTTTTTGCCCTTCTTCCAACTCGGCAGGGTAGCCCTCATCGTCTATCAACTGGTATTCTGGTGCGGTCAGGTAAGGGGTACTGTATTTTGGGTCTTCTATGATATTGAAAAACACTCCGCTATTGCATTTTTCATCAATCCGCCATTCAAACACCAGCTCGAAGTTTTCAAATTCAGCATCTGAAACCAAGTCTCCACTTCCTCCTTTTGTAAACAGAACGCCATTTTCCACTTCCCACCCGTTCACGTTATCCTTCAAGTAATTGTGCCAGCCTTCAGTGGTTTTTCCATCAAACAAGCTGATCCACTTCTCTTTAAGTATTTCCACCTCTATTTCCTCTTCCACTGCTACCTCTTCAGCATCTACGTCTTTTTTGGCAGTGCAGAAGACTAAGAGTGGGACTAAAAGTAAAAGATAAAATGTTTTCATAGTATAATAATGGTTTTGGTTCGGAACGGACTGTTTTAAGATATTTTTTTGCCAATTTTCATCAGTAACTCTTTGGTGGCCATAATGCCTTCATCGTCGCTTAGGTGACCTCCGCCGCCGCCCCATTCTATTCCTATAAAACCTTCAAACCCTGCAGTTTTCACAATTTGCAAAAGCTTGTAATAATCAAGTGTGGTTTCATCTCCATTGCTATCAAAATTCATGGACTTTGCACTTACACCTTTGGCGTAGGGCATTAGTTGGCTAGTGCCGAGAAGCGGATCGTACAAAATCCCTTTTTCTCTGTCAATGGCGAAGTTCCCAAAATCAGGAAGCGTTCCGCAGCGGGGGTGATTGACCATTTTCATCAATCCGCTAAGCCAATTTCCGTTTGATGAAAAACCACCATGATTTTCAATCATTACATTAATATCCAGCGGATCGGCAAATTCCACCAAGGTTCTCATACTTTCTGCCATCGTTTTTTGTGCTTCTTTGTAGACCTTCCCCCCATTCGCATTCACCCTTATTCCTTTGCAACCAAGAGCGTTTGCCGCTTCTATCCATTTGTAGTGCTTTTCAACGGCTTCCATTCTTTTGCCCTCGTCTGAAGTAGCCAATGAGCCCTCATTGTCAATCATAATCAGTACATTGTTCATCCCCAAGTCATCGGTGCGCTGTTTAAGATCCTTGAGGTATGCCTTGTCTTTGGCTTTGTCCATGAAAAACTGATTGACATATTCCACAGCGTTTATACCATAGGTTTTTTGGGTATATGAAGGGAAATCAAGGTTGGTGATTTCTTCTTTCCAAAGCTTATTTCTGAGAGACCATTCGGCTAGGGAAATTTGGAAGAACATGCTTGCATCGGTTTCAGCGGGCGCATTGGCAGTGTCTTTGGGTTGGCAAGCTTGCATTAGCCCTGGCAAAAAAGCCGACATTCCGGCTATTGCCCCAAGTTTAGATGCATTGCTCAAAAACTCTCTTCGCTGTTGTAATTTGTTGTTTTTCATATTCATGATAAAGTGTATTGATAAAGTATTTGTGAATGTAAATGAGATTCTTGCTGAGGTTAGCCCTTGTCAGAATTTTTTTTTGTAGATGGGATATCTGCAAAGGTGTAGCATGAAATTGCGGTAGCTCCTGTGGATCTTTTCTTTTTTTTCATATTCCGGAATGTATGGTTAGTATTAGCAATCTAATTAGAACATCTGAATTTAGGGTAATTCCATTTATTTATCGCAGCCTTTCAGCAAAAAAGGTTGTTTTGATTTACTTCTCATGCTCTATAATGGCTCCTTTTCTTATGGTTTGTACCTATCTGAAAGAAGCAAAATAAGCGGCAAGGAATTTTGATTTTTCCTTAAATATTTCTATATTCAAGAAATTGCGGTAGTGTTTCCAAGACCTAATCCCTAGCTAATTTTTCTTTTTTGGCTAGTTGGTAGATTACGAATTTAAATTCAACATTCTCCTCTTCAGTAGGATAGAAGCCAAACTTCATTTTTTCAACTTCCCAAAAGAATAAACTAACAGCCGGGTGTAACATTTGTTGAAAGCTCGAAAAGTACAAATTGATAATTTCTTTTGACCATCACTCCCGCAGTTGTAGAAGGTTCAAATTTTTCTAACCAAAACATCAGACCATTATGAATTTTACACCTAGAAAAGCAGATGATGACGCAACTACAACCGTTAAGCTACCTCAATACGAGTTGGTAGAAAAGTACATGGCAACCGATTTGATCACTTTTAACCTAGATAACAACATGGCCGAAGTGATAGAGAAAATGGTGCGGTACAAAATATCTGGTGCAAGTGTTGTGGATGAAAACAACAGATTGGTAGGCGTTATTTCCGAAATTGACTGCATGAGACTGATGATAGACAGTGCTTATCACAATTTGCCCCTCAGGGATAAACACGTAAAAGATTACATGACCAAGGTTATAAAAACAGTAACTCCTTATATGAACATCCTCGATGTTGCAGGTGAGTTTGTGAAAACAAATCTGAGGAGATTCCCCGTAATCAGTAATGGAAAGTTAGTTGGCCAGATCAGCCGCCACGATGTGCTGAAGGCTGCAAACAAAATGAAGAAAACAACTTGGGGCAAATAGCCCTAACCATGATTAAATCTGCTCAATCATGTTGATCGTCCTGTGGAAGCAGGACGGTTTTTTTGTGCAAAAAAGCCAATACTTCCCTTTGGAAAACGGCTAGATTTTTTTCACCCATTAAGCTGGGAATAGCCACCAAATGCCTCACCGATTTGGTAGGATGTTCAAACCCGATGGTTTTCCAAGGTAATTTGTACTCTCTTACTGTTTTTCTTATTCTGTGAAAGCTAACCACTTCGTCTTTTGGGTGCATCAAAAGCAATACAGGAGCTTCGATGTTTTCGTAAGCCGATTGGTAAAGCCCATCCCTCAATTCTATCATCGCATTATATACATTCAAAGGCATCCATCGGTAGAGGTTGAACCGCTTGGAAGCAAGGCTGTAAATACTGATGGTGTCTTTCCAAGGCAGCAATACCCTGCCTAAGTTAGCGAAAAAGCGAAATTCGATGGCAGGGGCAAGTAATAGTATTTTGGAGAAAACTGTTGGGTGCTTTTGTGCATAGGCTAAGCCTACTGTTCCGCCAAGTGAAAACCCGAGATAAATCAGAGGTAAGCCAGGGTACTTTTTAGTGAAGCAACCTACAGCTTGATCAATGTCGTTTACCAAGTCATCTTTTGTAAGTGTCTTTAATTTTTCACTATCGCCCCTGTGGCCTGATAAGCTGCCAATCAGGATATTAAATCCATTCTTCTGAAGAAACTCTCCAAGCTCATTCATAAGGCTTGGAGGATTATTGAGCCCGTGGAATAGTATGATATTGCCCTTAGCGGGTTTGCTAGTTGCTTCTAGTATCTCCATAAATCCGTTGTGGTTTCTCTCAAAGATAACAAATGATTTGTTCTGTGTTAATGTTCTGGTTTTAATATAAATTTAGATTAGGCTAAAAATATATTTAGAAAGATATAAATAAAGTATTATGTTTGTTGTAAAATTAATTATTCAATACTAAAAAGCATGCGGAATTATGTTGAAAAAATACTGTATATTATTGATATTGAGTATTGTATATGGATTTGGATATGCTCAATCTATAAAAGGAAAGGTGGTTGACAAAAATGGCGAGCCTATTTTTGCCCATGTTTTTATAGTAGGCACTACCGTAGGGGCTGCCACTGATTTAGAAGGAGCATTTGAAATAAAAGACACGCCAGCAGGTCAGGTTTTGGTGCGTGCCCAAAGTATTGGCTATTTATCTGAAGAGAGGTTGCTAAAAGTAAAAAAAGGAGAGGTGACTGAGCTAGATATCCAGCTGAAAGAAGACCTTTTTAAACTAGAAGAAGTGGTGGTGACGGGTACAAGGACAAGCCGAAAACGAACAGAAGCACCCGTGGTGGTGGATGTATTGGATAATCGAACCTTGGAAATTACGCAGTCGCTCATGCTTTCCGATGGGCTGAGCTTCCAGCCAGGGCTTCGGGTAGAAACGGATTGCCAAACATGTAACTATACCCAACTTCGCATGAACGGGTTGGGAGGAAATTATTCCCAAATACTGATCAATAGCAGACCAATTTTCAGTGCTTTGAACGGGCTGTATGGTTTGGAACAAATTCCTTCCAACATGATAGAAAGGGTAGAAGTAGTGAAAGGTGGTGGTTCGGCTGTTTTTGGCAACAATGCCATAGGCGGTACGGTAAACATCATCACCAAAGAACCGAAAGAAAATACGTTTAGCCTTTCGTATAACCATGCGTTTATAAGGGGCGAAACTCCTGATCTTCAAATGCAAGTAAATGCTTCTGCGGTGAACGATGCCCAAAATGCGGGTTTCAGCATTTTTGGAGTGTACCGCGATAGAGATGCTTGGGATGCCAATGGGGATGGCTTTTCCGAAATGCCCCTGATTAAGAATATTTCTTTGGGAATCAATACGTTTATCAAGCCTGATAATAAATCGAAGCTAACATTGGAGCTTCATACCATCAATGAAAAAAGAAGGGGAGGAGACCAAGTTGAAGCTGCACCTCATGAATCGGAGCAGGCGGAAGATCGTGTGCACAACATTGCAGGTGGGGGACTTACCTATGAGCGTTGGCTCAACCCAACTACAGAATTTTCAGTTTACACGAGCGGGCAAGTAACCGACAGGGCACACTATACAGGCTTTAAAGGAGATGATGCCTATGGCAATACGGACAACCGAACCGTGATGGCGGGGACTCAGTTGAACAAAACAATCAATAAACTTTGGGGTACAAAATATAACATATTGACAATAGGAGGAGAGTACGTATACGATTGGGTATTCGATGAAATAAAAGGATATGATTGGTTGGTTGATCAGACCACGCACCAGGTCGGCTTGTTCGCCCAGTCGGACTGGCAACTTTCTAAAAAGCTTTCCGCATTGGTAGGGCTTAGGCTTGACAATCACAACTTTTTAGAGAACTCCGTGCTGAATCCAAGGGTGAATGTGAAGTATGATCTAAGCCAATATTTGCAGCTTCGCGGTTCGGTAGGCACTGGCTTTAGAGCACCTCAGGCTTTTGATGCAGATTTGCACATTGCCTTTTCGGGCGGTGGGATAGCTTATGTTCAGCTCGACCCTGAGTTAAGGAAAGAGCGTTCCATAAGCTATAGTTCTTCGTTAAATTTCGATAAACCTTCGGAGCACTACATTTTTGGGTTCACCCTCGATGCTTTTTATACCAATCTCGATGATCCATTTATATTGGAAGAGCTGGATAACGATACCAATGGGAACACCGTGCTATTCCGAACTAACGGTGATGGGCAATTGGTACAAGGAGTTTCCGTAGAAGGCAGGGTGAATTTTGATGGTTTCGTGCAGTTTGAAACGGGAATGACTTTCCAAAAAAGTGAATACGCTTCAGTAGTATCTTGGTCACAAGAAGTAGAGGGGACAAAAAAAGCATTAAGAACTCCTGAGCAATATGGTTTCTATACGTTGACCTACATTCCCGCTCCTAAATGGGATTTGGCTCTTTCGGGCGTGATTACTGGACCTATGTTAGTCCCTCATTTTGGAGGTGCTCCTGGTGTAGATGGAGACAGGCTTTACCGTTCCCCAACCTTTTGGGAGACTAACCTGAAAATTGCTTATACTGTGTCCATGAAAAGCTTTGGGCAAGACCTAAAGCTTTTTGCCGGTATCCAGAATATCTTCGATGAATATCAGGATGATTTTGATACGGGACCTAACCGAGATTCCAATTATGTTTATGGACCTTCTCGCCCCCGTACTTTTTACTTCGGGCTTAAGTTTGGAAAGTTTTAAGCTAGCCATATGGTTTTTGCAGAGCAGTAGATATGTTGCTCTACAAAAAAACTAAACAAATCTTATCAAAGGATTCTTCTTATATTAGCGGTTGTCAAATTCATCATCAACAAGGAACAAGAATCCTCCACAATGCAAAGGCAGGGCTTTTTAACGCAAGAAACTTCCAATCAATTCAAAAAAGCCCTTGGCTTGCTTGTCAATAGCAATGTGTGGATTGCAATGAATGCTTCTGCACTTGTACTGATGAGTGGTAAAGTTTTGCATATTGCCCCCAAGATAAATGTGCTTTTGTTGGTATTCTTTTCTACTCTAGCCGACTATAATCTTCAAGCCATTGCCGACGCTAAAACCTCTTTTCAGGATAAAGGGTTTCGGATAATAGGCAGGAAGCATATATTGTTCCTTGTTGGGGTGTTGGCTATTCTTTGGCTTTGCCGAGGGTTTGACAGGTACCAACTTTTATACTTAGCCCATTTGGCTTTTATTTCTGTGCTTTATGCAATTCCTACCAAAATATTGGACTTGCCACCACTGAGAGAAATCCCTTTTCTGAAAATATTTCTGATCACTTATGTGTGGGTAGGGGCAACCGCTATTTTTCCCTTTTGGAGCTATATTGACGACCCAAAACTTTGGGCTTTAGTAGCCGAGAGAGCCTTGTTTATCTTTGCAATCACGCTGCCTTTCGATATTAGGGACGAGAAGCGGGACTTGGAGAAAATGCTTTACACTATAGCCAACCAACTAGGGGCAACCCAGACCAGATGGATAGCAATTGGCTGTCTAGTTGCCTCTTTTTTAGTAGTTGGAGTATATCTCAAAGAGCTACTATTGCCTTTTACTCTTACCTATCTAATAGCAGGATGGCTCATCTTCAAATCAGATAGAAAGCTGGATAACCTCTACTTTACGGGTCTGCTTGATGGGACGATGTTGCTGCAAACACTATTGGTTTATTGTTTTTTAGTTATGTGATGTTGCTTTTCACAATTCCCCCTCAATCAAAGGCCAAGAATCAAAATCACGGTCCATCACCTTACCATCTCCTGAAATCATGACCCATTGGTCTTTTTTGGAAAGTACATCATACGTTAGCGATTTTCCATTTGGAAACATGAAAGAATGATTGAGTTCCTCTGGCGCTGAATTTGCTTTCATTACCTCTTTAAAAATAGAAACAGGCTCAATATCTTCGAATACGGCAATGAGCCCTAATTTTTCTGAGGAATAAGCAACAACGGTCGTATTGACTGCCACCGAATAAACAGACCAGTTTCCTTTTTGAGCTTCAGGAGCCATTCCGCGAGGGATAGATACCGGACCGGCGGCACATGCAAAGTTTTTATATACCCCTGTGTTATTCCATCCCATAAAATCATCTCCTGGCCCTGCAAGGTGTATGATTTCGGAGAGATGGTCAGAGTTGTCGTTTAGAAACAAACAAATAGGTCTGGCAACTATCAATGAGCGTTTCCCTCTATTGACTCCACCTGCACTAATTAAGAAATTCTTTCCTGCACTGCTTATCTCTGGTGAAGCGCCTGGGCCATGACCTTGTTTAATAAAATACCCATCTTTTTTATGAAAGAGCATTTCTACTACTTTATCGGCAGGGCGGTAAGGCATGCATGCCCCCATTAATGCATGCTCTTTCCCTACTCCAATACTTTGTTCATAGTCCTGAAAGTCCGAAAAGCTCAGCCACGATTTCATAAAGGCGGTATGGTAGTCCACTTGTAGGTCTTGTATCGCTGCTTTTTCATACCGCCTCCGCATTGGTGGGTAATGATTCAACTTGTAACTATTTATTGCATAGCTCCAGTTCAAATAATCCAACACAGCTCTTGCATCCGCGCTCACTTTTTCAGATGCGAAAGCTTCAAGGTTCAGCAACGCTGTGATTGTATAGCCCAGGTAAGGAACAGAGTTAAATTCGTATAATCCATTTTGCTTCATTTCCCCCAAAAGTGATAGCAGCTTTTCCTCCATCCCATTTTCCTCATTATTGAAGTAGGCATCTTCATTTCCATGCAATCGAATCCATCGGTTTTTCAAATACCTGGATCCCTCGGTCATGAGCATATGGTTTTCGGTATCTGTTACCAGCCCCAACGTTTTTGGAGCTGTATAGCTGAACTTGCCCCCATCTTCCGACAATACCACATCCAACAGATGCTTTTTAGTTTCAGGATAAATTATGTCTGGGTGCTCCCCAAATTTCCAAAGTATGGTAGTAAGTATGGTTAAGGGGAAGTCATAATCTCCTTTAGGGTTCAAAGCCCAAGACGACCCGCAATTTCCCCATACGGTGAGTTTTTGTAAGATTTGGTTCACCTCGTCTACGTTCTGCTTCAGCATCAACCTGGCGAGTAAAATCCGAATGGTATAACCTTTTTTTGCAAGCATCTCTTCGGTAATGGGCCTGTCTGCTATAGATTTATAAATGCGATTGGCGAAGGCAGATTCGTCCTTCCACTGCAGGTCTCTTTTAGATGGGGTTCCAATATTCCCAGCGCTCATTTCAATACCTTTTCGGTACTTTATTGCTCCAACGACCTGTGATTTTAGTTGCTTGTTGAAGAATAGTATAAGCAGTAATAAAAACCCAAATGGAAGAGCTATGAATTTTAGTTTTTTACTTCTTTTCATTTTCAAGAAAATTATATTATCTTGTTGTTATTTAATTAGTTGTGAATATTTCTGACCAGCACAGTTTGAATTAAAAAAAATCGATATACAATGTTTTATTGGATATAAACCTCTAGTAACTATTGGTTCAGTTTTATCTTTTCTAAAAAAATTATTTAATCAATTTGCTGGGTGCATATCCAAATTGCTTTTTAAATCGTCTGCTAAAATAGAGAGGGTCATTAAACCCAACGGCATTGGCAACTTCAGACACGTTATAGTTTTTGGTTTTCAACAGAGAAGCAGATTTTTTCAGTCTTATCGTCCGTATAAACTCATTAGGCGACATATCTGTGAGTTCAGTGATTTTTCTATATAATTTTGATGAACTGAGACCCAATTTAGAACACAGAAATGCAGGGGTAAGCTCAGAGTTCCCTAGGTTTTCTTCTATGATTTCCTTGGCCTTTGATATCAGGTCAATATCAATTTGTGAATGCGCCAAGCTGGTCACATCGCTTTCTGTTTCCTCGGAAAACTGCTGCTTTATATCAAAACGAATTTTGATAATATTATCAATTCTTGATTTTAATAACGAGGGGTCGAAAGGTTTTACCAAATACCCATCTACCCCTATTTTATACCCTTTTATTCTGCTTTCGTTTTCTCCCAATGCGGTCAATAAGATCACGGCCGTATGGCTTATTTTCTCATCGCTTTTAAGTGCATTTACAAATTCAAAACCATCCATTATAGGCATCATCACGTCTACTACACAAACCACCGGCTTCACCTTCCTACAAAGCTCTAGTCCTTCTTTCCCATTTTCTGCCCCATACACTTTATAATACCCAGAAAGAAATTCCATTACATAATTTCGAAGTTCTGGGTTGTCATCAATTACTAATACAGATGATTTTACATCTGTGTTAGATTTTGGGGCTATATAAGCACCCAAGGAATCTAGTGATTTTGTGGAGCCCAAAAAAACTTCTAGTTCCGGTTTTTCAGGAACAAAACTCGATATTTCACTATCTTCAAACGCATTTCTTGAAATGGGTAATTCTACCGTAAAAATACTACCAGCATTTGTAGAGCTTTTAACGGAAATTTTACCTTTATGAACCTCTACCAGCGCTTTTACAAGTGAAAGTCCTATTCCCGTACCTGTGGTGCTTTCTTTGCTATTTCTAGCTTGGTAAAACCTGGAAAATATTTTTTCTTGGCTTTCTTGTGGAATTCCAATACCGTCATCACTGACCTCTATTAAGAGGGTTTTAGAGTCATTTTCTTTTACTCCCACAAACAGGTCAACATGCCCGTGGTTGTTAGTGAATTTTATGGCGTTAGACAGCAGATTATAAAGAATTTTATTGTACTTGTCCACGTCTATCCAACAAACAATGGATTCTTCTTCTACATTAAAATTGATGTTGATGTTTTTTGAATGGGCCAACTCTATGAAAGAATAAAAAATATCGTTCGTATTGGGAACTATGTCAACTTCTGTTGCTTTTAGTTTGATTTCCCCTGCTTCTGCACGCCTGAAATCAAGAATTTGATTGACCAACCTCAGCAGCCTATTGGTGCTATGATTTATCAGGTTAGCTTTGCTTTTTATATAATCATTGCTGTTTTCATGTTCTAAAATTTGTTTCACCGGGCCCATTATCAATGACAGCGGTGTCCTCAGTTCATGTGAAATATTGGTGAAAAAACGAAGTTTTTCATTGCTGAGCTTTTCATCACGCTCCCTTTTGACCTTTTCTGTTAATAGCTCTTGTTTTAATTTGATTCGAACCTTGACCTGCTTCCTGGTAAAATAAACTATTAAACCCGTAAGGAATAATAATAATGCAACCCCTTGGTAACTTGCCCAAAAAGGAGGAAGTATTTTGATACTGTACGACGAAGCTTCGCTCCAATTTCCATCACTATTGCTTGAGCGAATTTTGAAATTATAGGTACCATAACCCAAATTAGTATATTGTACAGTTCTTGAGTTGCTACTGGCTCTTACCCAATTATTGTCAAAACCTTCCAACATATATTCAAATTTATTTAGGTGCTGGTTGGTAAAAGACGTGTTTGAAAATTGAATAGAGAAGTTCCTGTTTTTATACTCAAGGCTTACTTCTCTAGAGTAATTTAAAGATTTAAGAAGGGGGACTTGTCCATTTATTTCTACCCCTGGCAAAACCAATTTATTATTCACTTTAAACTCAGTAATTATTGGCTTGGGAGACCATTTGTTCTCCTTAATATCCAAAGGAGAAAAACTGATAATCCCATTTTTTCCTCCTAAATAAATTTTTGAATTATTGAAGTTATAAAACCCGCTCGAGCTAAATATGTCAAGCCTGTTACCACTGCTTACATTATAGATGTTGGCAAGGTTGTTTTCAACATCATACCTAGATATATTATTATTATTCATGTTTAGCCATAAAAAGCCATTTGCGTCTTCTACAATATCTGTTACCCACTTGCTTTTCAATTCTTTAGGCTCTAGGTTTTGTTTAAATGTGTTGGTTTTTGGGTCGAAAACGCTCAGACCTTTTCTGGTAGCTGCCCATACTAATCCGCGAGAATCGATCAATATGTCACTTACGTTGTCATGTGGAAGCCCTTCATCTGAACTGATATTTGCTTTGAATTCAATGGTTTTGTCCTCAATTAAATTATACTTGATCACTCCATTTTCAGTAGCAAACCATAAGTTGTTATTGGTATCAATAGTCACTTTGTTGATTTCAAAGCTTGGTATTATATGCTTGAATGGTTTTAAGGTTTGCTTTTTTAAAAGTTTAGCACCTTCTCCAAAAGAACATACTACTAAATTGTCATCGTATTCTATAAAATTGAAGACAGGTGAGTTTGCAAAACCTACATCAATGATCTTTGACTCTTTTTGGAGATGGTTATACAGCAGTATTTTGCCATTCCATAAACCACAAAAGAAAGTGATCCCATCATAAGAATATATACTTGCTATATCATAACTTCCATTGAATAGGGGGGCAAAATCCTCGTTGTTAGAAATGAAAAGACCATTATGCCTTGTTGCAACTACTATCTCATTTAAATGAGTTTTTGAAAAGCCTCTAATTCTGGGAACTTGATTTTCGATATACTTCGATATATCCTTGTTGATTTTAAATTGATTTTCGTAAGGGTCGTACTTATCCAGACCTTCTTCGGTCCCGATCCACAGCACACCTGATGGGTCAAAATACAGGGCAGAAACCAAATTATCCACTAAAGACTTGTCTTCTGACAGTACCGAAAAATACCATTGGAAGTCTCCTTTGTTTATATCCTCCAATGCGTTACAAACTAACAAACCTCCGAGTGTGCCCACCCAGTATTTGCCATCTGGGGCTTGAGCCACACTTAAGAAATAAGGCCCTAATTTTTCCCGTATTTCATCATCGGCAATGTATAAATTTATAAAGGAATTGAGGGGTTTGTCAAATTTGTAAAGTCCTTTACGCGTCCCTACAAATATATCGCCCCTTTTATCTTCATATATGAAATTTAAATAAGGGTTAATAGCTTTAGATTTTGGTATGGACAATGTGAAATATTCTATTTTTGAAATAATTCCTGTACTACCAAGCTTGATTTTGGCAACACCGGCAGTATTATAAGCACCTACCCAAATATTGCCTTTTGTATCTTCAAAAATCTCTTTGACATAATTAAAACCTTCCAGCGGAACTTTGGTAAAGGCATTTTCATCAGGCTCAAACAAAAATAAGCCAGCATCTTTTGTACCGACCCAAACCCGATCGAATTTATCTAAATAGACAGAGCGAACTTCCTCGTCAGGCAAGCTATTTGGGTCATTTTCATCGGACAAATAGGTGGTAAATACGTGCGTATCGAGCTGCAAATGAGACAAACCTTTTCTTGTTCCAATCCATAAACTACTAGTTGTACTATCTAGTTTTAAAGCAGTAATATCAGCATTATGTAAGGTGTTAATCCCTTCTCCGTAGCTTAAATAGTTTTGGAATTGAAATCCGTCAAAACGGTTTAAACCATTGAACGTGCCTAACCAAAGAAAGCCTTGATTATCTTGAATAATATGCCTGATTGAATTATGAGATAATCCATCTTTATCATTGTAGTGTTCAAATTTTAAATGCTGTGCACTGATTTTTGCATTTAGCAAAAAAATGCAAAAATAAATTATCTTAGTTTTAAAGTTCAATTTAATATGTGCCAAGTTATAGTTTAAGCTTTACAATAAAATACCTGATTTTGGATCTAAAAGTAGGTTTATACTTGAAATTAATAAACTTATATCTTTTAAGCACCTGTTATCTTCATCACTTTATTGCTAATATAAGGCGAACAAATTCTAATTCCATTCCAATCGCTATTGCTTAATATAGATGTGTTATTGCAACTGAATTCTAAAAGCTGTAATAGGGATTTCACCCTCATTATAAATAGGCATTTTTATTTTTAACCCTTTCTTATTCTGTTTCCAGTTCACATGTTTATCACTTCCCAATTGTTCTATACTTTTTACTTTATCATTTGGAGCAAATGATTTTATAAGCACTTGAGGTTGGTGATAGCTGCATACGTAGGCATAGACATAACCTCCCTTAGTTGTGAATTGGACTTCTGGTATAATTTGTTTAGAAGTGGCATCGTTTACAGCATCTTTTAAGGTGTTTTTACTCTCTTTTTCTTGTGTTACTTCCGTTTTTTGGATGTTAGATAGTAATTCATTTTGAACTTTCCATGGTCTTGAACTATAAATACCTTCCGAATTGCCTTGCATCCATTTTCCGATTTTCCTTAGTCTTTCTTGAGCTAGGTCTGTGATTTCTCCTTTGGCTGTAGGTCCATTATTGAGCAATAAGTTACCACCCTTGCTTACTATTTCCAGTAATTGCCGCATCATCAATTCTGACGACTTATACATGGTGTCATATTCAATATACCCCCAGTTTTTCCCCATGGTTATGCATGCTTCCCAAGGTTTGGGTTCTAGCCCTTTTACAATTTTTTGTTCCTGAACTTTATAATCGCCTAAACCATTGCCAATTCGGCTGTTTATGATACAGTTTGGTTGAATATTTAAGATAAGCTCCCGCAGCTCCTTGCTTTCTTCCGGACTTATAAGCTCTGGTGTATCAAACCAAATAATATCAATTTTTCCATACTGAGTTAGCAGCTCTTTTACTTGAGGCTTTACCTTTCTCTCAAAATACTTGCTAAATACTTTTATATCTTCATTTGGGTAGTCCACTAGGTTACTTCTTCCGCCTTTATGTGGCCAATTGGTAGCAACATCTGGATCTTCCCAATCGCGACCTAAAGAATAATAAAACCCAAATTTCATGTCGTGTTTATGGCAAGCATCTACCAATTCTTTCATCGGGTCTTTGGCGTATGGTGTTCGCTCTACAATATTATAATCATTAGAAGGAGAATCGAACATAGCAAACCCATCGTGATGCTTGGACGTGATTATGATGTACTTCATGCCTGCTTGTTTTGCAGTAAGCACCCACTTTTCGGCATCGAAATTTACAGGGTTAAAATCATCAGCAATGGTAGTATACTCTTTTAATGAAATTTTTTCATGAATCATAAAATGCTCATTTCCTTTAGCGATATGCCCATCCCAATATCCAGCAGTTTTTGAATACAAACCCCAGTGCATGAACATCCCGAATTTAGCATCTTTCCACCAGTCCATTTTATCAGATGATTGGGCGGAAGCATTGTTTGCTAAAAGTACTATTAGAGTAATAATAATGTACGTTCTAAACAACAAATTAGACTTCATTGTGAATTAGTTATTTATAGGGTAGGGGAATATATTTTTATGGTTGAACAAACTCAACATTGGTAAGCTTTACCACTACTGCGTTTGGCCAAATTTTATTATTATACACTCTGTGTGCCCTGCTAATTGAAATTTCTAAACTAGCATCATGCTGTTTAAAGTAAGACGTTGGGATGTTTTCTGGCCAATACTCGACCACCAAATCGTTTTGCCCCAATACGGAGATTTCCGTCTCTTCTGTTGCCCTTATTTTTTTAAGCAAAAAATTCCTTCTAAAACCTTTGAACCAATCTTTTTGGTTTGTTATAAAAACATAGGCCGTATTTTCCTCTTTGGCTTTGGTAAACCACAAATCCCCTTCTTTAATAATAGTGGGCACAGTCCTTACATTCTTAACCGCTTCGTTGTTCACAAATATCCAAAGGGCTATTTCACGCAGGCGTTCTTCTTGCTCTATGGGAATTTCCCCGTTAGGCTTAGGGCCAACGTTCATCAAAAAATTGCCGCCCTTAGCCCTGATTTCAATCAATTTATTTATCAAATCCCCGCCGTCTTTGTATTCTTCGTTGGTCGGTTTGTAGGCCCATTGAGTACCCATGGTCATGCAAGTTTCCCACGGCCCGGGCATAGCTCCGTTAGGTATCTTTTGCTCCGGAGTGTTCATTTCGCCACGGGTCACTACAATATTTGGAGCTATTTCATGTACATATTGTGCCATAGGTTTTGCATGGAAAGCATCAAAAAACATGACATCAATTGGACCATAATTTTCTATTAGTTCCTTAACCTGAACTTTATCGTATTCAAATAACTCTTTATTGGCTGTGACTTGGGTCATAGGTCCTTTTCTGGAAATCAGGTGGCCTTGCTTGTGTATAAAGCTAAAATCTTCGGGAGAAAAATAGAACCCTACTTTCAGCCCATATTTTCTCAAGGATTTGACCAACATACCAGTAATATCTTTCCCGTAAGGGGTGTTCATGATATTAAAATCGGTGGTCTTGGTATCCCACATACAAAAGCCATTGTGGTGCTTGGTTGTGAAGACTACATATTCTGCCCCTGTTATTTTGAATAACCTTGCCCATTCGTCCGGATCAAATTTATCGGGATAAAAGGTTTTGGGGAGCTCGTTCATATAGCGTTGTACATAGTCTTCCGACGCTCCCACCATAGAGTGGCTGATGACACTTCCCAACTGCGAGTCCATGCTCCAATGGATGAAAATACCGAAGCCCATATCCATAAAGTCTTCTTCTAGCTCGGGCTTGTTTTTTAGCTGGGCAAAGGATGAGAAACTGGCTAATATGAATACTAAAAGTAATTTTAACTCTTTGTTACAAATCATTTTTAACTTCGGATTTTATTATGTTGAAGTCCATTTTTGGCTGTTTGGTCATTTGAAGAACTAGCTTCCCGCCTCTCGTGATTTGGCTATGGTAGACTACATAACCATTGACGGGTTGGCCATTTAAAACTACCGAATCTACATAAACATTTTCTTCACCATTGTTGACGGACTCTATAGTAAAAGTAGAGTTTGAATAATAGTCAGGGTTTAGCTCTATACTGACCTTGTCGAAAGAGGGGCTTCCTATCTGATATTCTGGGTCTCCATCAACACCACCGTTCATCTGAAAGAGACCTATTTTCATTAAAACTGCTAAGCTCCCCATTAATCCTTGGTCCTCGTCCCCATTATAGCCTGTTGAGGGAGATAAACCACTAAATGTTTTCTTCACCACATTGCGGGTCCAATATTGGGTAAGGTCTGGTCTGCCTATTTTATGGAAAACGTATGCCGTCTGTATGGATGGCTGGTTTCCATAATTAATGGGGATTCTCCTGTACTCAGGGTGTTCTTCCAGGTCATGGGATGTCCCTGCCGTAAAGCCCAATTTGTCGGCTGTTTCAAATTGTGAGTTTAGTTTTTCCACAGCTTTGTTTGTTCCCCCCATTAGTTTGGTCAAACCTTCTAGGTTGTGCGGTACAAACCAAGTAGCCTGTGCACCGTTGGCTTCTACAAACCCAACTTTATATTGGTAGGGGTCAAAATCTTCATACCATTTGCCATTAACATCTTTAGGGCGCATCCATCCTGAAGCTCCATCGTACACATTCTTAAAGTTTTCAGAACGCTTTAAAAAGTAATTGTAATCGTCTTGGTGCCCTAGCTTCTTAGCCAGTTGGGCGAGCGTCCAATCTTGGTAAGCATACTCCATGGTAAGGCTTGCCCCGTCTTGATGTCCTCCAAAATTTCCTTCGGGTATAGGGTAGGGGACAAAGCCATTTTCCACATAGTATTTAAAACCTCCGCCGTGATTAGTATCATGCTCATAACCTGCCTTTTCCATAATGCCGCCCAGCATATGGTTCTTTTTCAAGACCTGATAAATATTTTCTAGGTCTTCTGTAATTAACCCTTCCTGAATGGCACTGACTATAAATGGGGTGCTAGAAGAACCAGTCATCACGTAGGTATAATTTCCCCCTGATGGTCCTCTGGGGATCAGGCCGCCATCTTTTTGATATTGTAAAAGCGAATAAACAAACTCTTCTTTGATTTCTGGGTAAACAAGCCCCCATAGGGTGTTGATTGTCCATTGAGCACCCCAAAAAGAATCGGAGTTATAATGATTGAATTTAGGCTTTCCGGTTTCGTCAAGCGGTAATTGCCCTATCCTAAATTCATCTCCTGTATTGTCAGGGTAAGCACCATTTGCATCGCTTATAATTCTCCTCCCTTGCAGCGCATGCCATAAATCTGTATAAAACCTCCTCTGTTCAGTTTCCGTCCCGCCTTCAACCTTAATTCTGCCCAATAACTCGTCCCACTCTTTTTTTGATTGAGATACAACATCCTCAAAATTCCAATGCGGCAATTCTTCTGTAATATTATAATTGGCATTTTCTACAGATGTATAGGAAATACCAACTTTCATAAGAACTTTCTTTTTAGGGTTGATGAGATTCACCAAATAGTTTCCTGTCTTTTCATTTTTATCTATAGAGGCTATATCTGTATTTAATTTTACTTTAAAAAATACTGTTAATGGCTTGGGTCTTCTGCGGGTTGGCTTCATCACCACTCTTCCCGAAAGCTCATTATTACTGTTTTTTTCCATCTCCCCGCCGATGTTTTCGCATGGTCCTAACATGGTATTAAGGTTAAATAAGATGCCTGCTTGGTTGTGGTCAGTTGGGAAAGTGTATTGGTGAAACCCTACGCGTGCTGTACTGGTCAGTTCAGATGTTATTTGATACCTATCGAGTTCTACGTAATGGTAACCGGGTGATATTTTTTCGGTTTCGTGGCTAAACTTTGAATAAAAGTCTTCATAAACAGTGTTTTTGTTAGTTGCTGATATCGTAACTGGCATAACTGAAACGCCAGACATTTGCCATGCATGAATATGGCTGAATCCTTTTATTGTATCTGTTTTATACCTATAACCGCTTCCCCAAGCACCGTCTATTTCAGTATCGGGACTTAGGTTTACCATTCCAAAAGCCCTGCTCGCTGACGAAAAGAAAAACCACCTGGAATTCTCTGTATCAAGGGCAGGATACACCATTTCTGAAAAAGTAATTTGTCCTTCAGGTTTGCCTTCCGTTTTTACTTCTTGTTTGCAAGAACATATTATTCCTAAAGTGAGGTAAAGTAGTATTTGTCTATAGAGTTTGTTCTTATTCATGTGTTTTCTCATTAAATCAACTTGGTTAAAATTTTTCGTTTTAATTAGAGACCAGCAAAAAATCATCGAAGCACCCTTTGGTTTCAATGCTTTTTCTCTCAAGTTACCTGTCCATTTGATGCTTTGCGAATAGGTCTCCTCACCATTGTCTTTTTCTTCATCAAAAACATGAATTGAACGATAACCTATTTTTTCTAACCTCGGATTTTTATAAAAAGGCAGATAAAAGGTTTCATCTGCCTTTTTATATACTAATTATGAATTTGTTTTGAAAAACAAGGTTTTTAATATCCAGGATTTTGAGGAATTGATGGAATTGATCTATCAATCTCTTTCTGGGGAATTGGGCGTAAATAGTGCTTGCTCTCCATTTGACCCACTGCTGCTGTCCATGGGTTCATTAAGGTAGTTCGTTCAATCAGTTTTTCTGTTCTTTTCAGATCAAACCATCGGCTGTATTCACCCATCAATTCCCTTGCCCGCTCATCCAATATCATATCGATATCCAGGTTTCCGTTTGCACGGTAGGATACCGTATTCATGGAGGTCAAATTGGCTGGTTCTGCTGCACACAACGGGTCAGTACCTGCATTGACACCAAGTGCACGGTCAACTATAGCATTGTAGTAAACTTCTGCGTCTCCCAAATTACCATTAGCAGCTCCTTTCAAGATGGCTTCTGCAGCAATTAAATATGCTTCGGCAGAGCGGAATAGAGCTAGATCAAAGGTTCCCTGAGCATCATCGTAGGGGATGCCTGGTTCCCAGAACTTCCACATTAGTGGAGTTTTATTATCTGTGTGATAAGGAGAAATTGGATTAATACCAATTTCAGCTACATTCAGTACTGCGTAAGGCTTGCTGCCTCCTACATCCATGCCTTTATCATCGTCACTGGCTGGATTATTCCATGGTGGGAAATACAATACTGTATCACCTTTTGCAATGTTGATGGTGGTAGATGGGTCATCAAAATCCGGGACAAAACCATCAACATCTGTCATTGCGTACATCGCTTCTACAAAATTGTGGTGGTACCTTGTATCAATATCCGGATCAAACAACCTATAAGTAGCAGGGGTCACGATATAGTTCCCTTTCCCTCCATGGCGGTTATAGTGACTTGTTCTTCCCAAAGAACCTGGAATATCTTCAGCACCACCACCGAAAATCGAATGGTAATCATTTCCTATTGCATATTCGCTAGGTTCATCATCATCACTGCCATTTGTCAATATATTATCGCTGAATTGTACTGCAAATACTATTTCATCATTTTTATCATTTTTGGCTGGGAAAGTTTCTTCCAGAGGGTTCTCAGCATGAAGTGGGAATAAATTGCGGTATTCCGGCTCCAGTGGATAATCGGCTATGATCATATCGGCATATTTAACGGCCTTGTCAAAATCGGCTGCTGTTCCACCCAGGGAATTGTTGAAATTCCAGCCCCTTGTCAGGTGAACTCTTGCCAAAAGGAACTGTGCGGCACCTTTTGTAGCCCTACCATACTCGGTATTGCCTTTGGCAGGTAGTATCGCTTCTGCCTCTTCCAAGTCCTGGATAACCTGGTCATAAACCTGAGCAGCAGGTACTTTGTTAACTTCCCTACTGGCAGTGGTAGTTTCCTCTAAAGGCATAGGAATGTCACCCCATTGTTGTACTGCATAGAAATAAGCATATGCTCTGAGAAACTTAGCTTCTGCCACTCTGATGGCAAGAATATCCGGATCCATTCCCTGAACTTCTTCCTGTCTGGAGATTGCAGTATTTGTCCTGGAAATTTGCTTGTATAGCAAATCCCATAGAGCAGTGGTCGCACCTATATTAGGGGTAAAGCGGATGTCATACACGTTCAATACACCACCTTGGTTTCCATTTTGCGCTTCGTCCCAAGAAGTACTGGTAAATATATCAGTACCCATCATAACTAAATCACGCTCTTTGTGTATTTCTCTGAGCTTGGTATAGTTTGAGCGGACAAGGTCTTCGAATCCCTGCTCAGTAACATAATAATTATCTGTAGTCTGGTAAGAGACCGAATTTTCATCCAAAAAATCCTTGCAACTGGTACTTAATAAAGTCATAAAGACCAGTGTTGTAATATATTTTTTATTAAATAATTTCATATTTTAAAATTTTATCTGTCCGAAATAAAATGATTAGAATGAGAGGTTTAGACCTAACAGATAGGTTGCCGTTGGTATACCATCATTGTAAGTGCTGGAATTAAATTCCGGATCCATCCCGTCAAAATTGTGGAAAACAAATGGGTTGCTAACTTGGGCGTACATCCTAAATTTGCTAAAGCCCATTTTGTCCAACGTTGTCCGTGGCAAGGTATAACCGAGAGTAATATCAGAGACTCTTACAAAACTTGCATCCTGATATTGGATTGCGGACTTATGAGGGTTTGGAACGCCTGGTCCGTAGTAATCATTGGTAGGATTGTTAATCGTCCAGTAATTGAGGTTCAGTACATTATATCTTCCGCCACCTATATCACCCATAGTGCCACTTAGCATACTATTTCTAAACATGGCTCCTTGGCTGGTATAGATCAGGAAAGAAAGGTCGAAGTTTCCGTAAGTGAACTTATTCGTCATACCCATTGTCCAATTAGGCTGTTCTGAACCAATGATTTTCCTGTCATCCATGCCCTCATTTGAAGAAATAATGCCATCATCATTTTGATCGACTACCTTTACCGAACCTGGTACCTGACTATACTCAGCAGCCTCCGATTCTTCATCTAATTGCCAGATCCCCTCAAATTCATAGTCATAGTGCGCTTCTAAGGGATGACCTACAAAAAGACCGGTAGCTATATCTGCCTGTATTCCATCACTACCAATAGAGAGTACTTCATTAACATTTTTGGCAAAGTTGATATTTGTGGCCCAGGTGAATCTATCTTTGGCGATATTAACCGTATTAAGCGATAACTCAATTCCTCTATTGGCTACCTCACCAATGTTTGTGGTTACACTGCTAAAGCCTGAAGAAGTCGGAATTTGTTCCTGATAGATCAAATCAACTGTTTTTCGATTATAAACCTCCAAAGTAGCGGTAATCCTGTCATTGATGAATCCCATATCAATACCGATATTCAATTCCTGGCTTTTTTCCCAGCCCAGAGAATTATCAGCCAGATTTTCCGGAGCAAAACCAAAAGCCGGTGAACCATCAAAATCATAGACTGTTTTGAGCAGTCTTGCCTGGGTACTGTAAGGATCTACCGCACTATTTCCCACAAAACCATAACTCACCCGGAATTTCATGTTAGAAATAGCATCCACATTTTGGATAAAATCTTCGTCTCCCAATCTCCATGCAAGGGCGACTGAAGGGAAAAAGTCCCATTTGTTACCTTCACTAAGCTGAGAAGCGCCATCCCACCGGCCGGTAAGTGTCAGCAGGTATTTATCTTTGAAACCGTAAATAACCCTTCCCATATATGAAAGCAAAGTTCTTTCGGTTAGTTTTGTGTCTAATTGGACAGGCCTTCCAGTTCCAAAGGCATACCATAATGAACTATATGGTAGCTCATCTACATAGCTATCCATTTCTTCATTTCGCTCTTGGAAGCTACTTTGTACACCAGTAATCGTGAAATCATGATCACCACTCTTCTTTTTATAGGTGATTATATTATCCAGTGTATAATTGGATTTGTCATCCGTTTGGCGAAAGGCTCTTGGCAATAGAGTAGTTTTTCGATCCTTGGTCATTGTTCCTCTAAATTGACCCCACCTAGAATTGTTAATATTTGTAGAAAAGGAAGATCGGATCGATAATCCTTGTACAGGAACCAATTCTATATAAGCATTACCAAAGAAATTATCAGCCCTTGTTTCATCCTGAAAATTATCAGCATCTTTTTCGATAAGGGGATTTAATACCTGCTTATCATTGATGCCCATCCATGCAGCATAGCCATTCCAGGAGAAATCCTGGTTTTCATCTGGGTTAAGCACATCATCATACATGGCGACACCAGTCGGACGTGCACGGTAAGCACTTCTCAATGCCTCATTAGAACCTAATTCTGTTTTGGCAACACTATAATTAGCCGTAAAACCAACATTTAGGAACTTAGTTAACTTACTATCTAAACTTCCCTTGATGTTGTATCGCTTGAATTTTGTATTATCCAAAGCACCTCCTTCATTCAAATATCCACCTGAAAAATGGTAGTTGGTATTTTCGCTTCCTCCACCCACAGATAAGGAATGATTTGTTTGTAATGTTGATCCGGAAATTTCATCAAGCCAATCTGTGTTCCTTCCGGACTCAACCATGTCAAGTTCGGTTGAAGTGAAAGTACGACCCTGAGGATATCCATTTAATTCACGATCAGTCACGCTAGCCTTGTAGAACTGTTGCGCATTCATCATTTCGGGAAGGTGGGCAGGAGTCTTAACTCCAACATAACCATCATAGCTTACTACTGGCTTACCTTTTTTACCTCTTTTGGTAGAGATAATAATCACGCCATTTGCTCCTCTAGAGCCGTAAATAGCAGTAGATGACGCATCCTTCAGAATATCCATAGATTCAATATCCGCTGGGTTGAGCGCATTTATATCTCCGCCCATCACACCATCAATTACCACCAATGGCTCGTTGCTGTAATTAATCGAACTTAAACCTCGAATATTAATGTTATACCCTGCTCCTGGTCGGCTGTTCTGCTTAGTGACAATCACACCGGCAGCCTGACCCTGAATAGCCTTAGCAGCCTG
Organism: Flammeovirgaceae bacterium SG7u.111; assembly: GCA_034044135.1. Classification (NCBI taxonomy): domain Bacteria; kingdom Pseudomonadati; phylum Bacteroidota; class Cytophagia; order Cytophagales; family Flammeovirgaceae; species Flammeovirgaceae bacterium SG7u.111. The sequence goes on from CP139021.1 coordinate 3,247,006, forward strand.
TACTGGATTTGCACGCACAATATCCTTTGACTCAACAGAGCCTATTGCTCCTGTAACATCTTTCTTTTCAACCTCACCATAGCCAATAACTACAACTTCTTCCAGTGAGGTGATATCAAGATTCAAGGAAACGTCTATTACGGAGTTGTTTCCAACGCTGACTTCATGAGGTAGAAACCCTATAAAACTAAATACTAATACAGAGTTCTGATTTGGCACTTCAAGTGAATATTTACCTTGAACGTCTGTTATTGTACCAATTGAAGTTCCTTTAATAAGGATGTTTACGCCAGGAAGTGGATCGTTCCTTTCGTCTGTTACTACTCCTGAAATTTTGGTCTGAGCCCAGGAAATGCTCACATAGCCTAATAGTAAGGCAATCAATAATAGTTTGCGTTTTTTCATATTTACTTAATTTTAGTTTGAAATACCCCAATCAAATGCGGGCTATTGTTTCCGAAGTAAGAGGAAACGTGACATTTTGAAATGGATTTTTTCTTCAAAAATATGGACAGTCCATTTTTTTGTGAAATAAAACATGTTTAAGCCCTTTTTTCGTCATTTAAATCGGTTGCAAAACGAGAACTTAACTCAATATCAATGGATCTTGATGATTTTATCTGAGGTTCCAGAAAACCTAGCCGAAGGTTTGAGAGAGGTTAGAAAGTTGAAACTAAAGCTGATAAAAATGTTCTTTTGGAATTTTGCTCTTTTCTAACTTCTTCACTATTCGGAAGTTTTATCAGGTTGTGATCAGGATAGCATTAAATAGAAAAGCCTTATAAAGGGCTAAAGCTTTATAAGGCTGGGAATTAACAATTCGGATTCTATTTCATAGACTATACCTCAAAAGGCTGTTTATAAAAACGCTTCCCTGTAGATTGGTATAGTGCATTGGCAACCGCAGCAAAAACAGGAGGGAAGGCAGGTTCGCCCAAACCTGTAGGGTCAATTGTGTTTTGGGCAAAATGAACATCGATTGATTTGGGGGCTTCCCGCATCCTTATCATTCGGTACTGATGGAAGTTGTTTTTATCAGGCACGCCATCTTTAAAAGTCAGTCCTCCATACAGTGCATTTCCAATCCCATCTACAATTGCCCCTTCTATCAGGTTGGTGGCAGCATCTGGGTTGACCACAATTCCGCAATCAACTGCACAGCAAACATTTTCTATCGAAGGCTTGCCGTTTTCTATTTTCATATCTAACACTTCCGCAGCGTAGGTGTTATGGCAGAAGTAGGCAGAAAGCCCACGGTGAACACCCTCAGGCTTTTGATCCCAGCCCGATTTTTCACGGAGAAGTTCCAGTACACCTGCATATCGAGCTGCATCATAATCATTCTTTTCCCCAACAGGATTGTTTTTTGCCTTCTCCAAAAGTTCTAACCGAAAATCGAAAGGGTCTTTGCCAGCTTCCTCGGCCACTTCGTCCAGAAAGGATTGTTCGGCACTTGCCATAAAGTTAGAGCGTGGGGCACGGAAAGAGCCGACGGTTAAGTTGCTGTCAACCGCCCATTCTTCAGCGAGGTAATTGTCCACAGCACCGGCAGGGAAGCGGTCGGCATAAAGAGGGCTTTCCGGAATCCCGCCAGCTTTCACATGGAAAGCGATCAGGTTGTTGTTCTCGTCCAGAGCTGCGCGGTAAGTGGCATGATATGTAGAGCGATAAATACCAGAGGTCATGTCATCTTCTCGGGAATAGATAAGCTTGATAGGCGCATTCATTTTTTGTGAGATAAGTGCAGCTTCTATCAGCCAGTGGGCATACGAGCGGCGACCGTAGCCTCCGCCCAAGCGAGTCATTTTTATATCGATATTTTCCACAGGCATTCCGAGGCGAGCGGATAAAGCTTGCTCGGTGAGTTCTGGCTTTTGGAGAGGCCCTATCAATTCTGCTTTGTCGCTAGTCACATGGGCAAAGAAATTCATGGGTTCCATACAGTTATGGGCTAGGTAAGGGGCGGTGTAGCTTCGCTCAATGACCTTGCTGGCATTCTTGAAAGCGGCTTCTGGGTTGCCATCTTTCCTGCGGACTTCCCCTGGCTTAGCGGTCATATCTTCCATTTTAGCCAAATGTTTTGTTGTGCTTTCTAATCTGGCAGGTGTATGCCAGCTAAGTTTCCTGCCAAAGCGGTTAATTGTTTCCGTCTTATCCGAAATAGGTTCAAACTCTACTTGGAGCGCTTTTTTTGCGTTCATTACTTCCCAAGTAGAGTTGCCGACTATAACCGCAACCTCATTGAAGGTAAGGGTATCGAAAAATTGCTTTTCGTAGGTATCTTCAAATATTTTAATAGAGAAAATATCTTTTATGCCAGGCATTTTTCTTGCTTCCGAACCGTCTATTGATTTCAGTTTCAAACCAAAAGCTGGCGGATGAACAATCATGGCAATTAGCATTCCTTCCTTGTAGGTGTCAATGCCGAACAGTGGTTTTCCGGTTACAATGTTCTGTGCATCAATATTCTTTTTGGAAGTGCCAATGATCTTGAAATCTTGAATGTCTTTCAAGTTCACTTCTTCGGGAACAGGGAGTTTGACTGCGGTCGAAGCCAATTCGCCATAGCTTGCTGATTTACCACTTTTTTTGTGCAGCAATGTGCCCATTTCGGTAGTGACTTCTTCTACGGGGACTTGCCAAGCTTGAGCTGCGGCTTCACGTAACATATGACGAGCCGATGCGCCAGCTATTCTCAACCCCTTCCAGCTCTGGCGGATGGCTTGGCTGCCTCCTATAAACTGCCGGCTGTATAATTCTGTGTTTAAGGAAGCTTGTTCTACCACCACCTCTTCCCAGTTTATATCCAGTTCTTCTGCCACTATCATGGGCATAGAAGTTTTTACATTCTGTCCACCTTCGGGGTTGGGCGACATAAGGGTGATGAGCCCGTTATCGGCAATTTTTACGTAGCCATTGAATTCGAACCATTCTTTGGGTATGTTGGAAAGCTCTTTTTCAGAAGGGCTTTGGCAAGATGCCAGCCAGTTGAAGCTGATCATCATTCCACCTCCAGCAAGGAGGGAGCTTTTTAAAAAGGAACGCCTGTTGTAAGATGTTTTTATGATTGCCATTGATAGAGTGTAGGTTGGTGAGGGTAAGCAGATGGATTTTCGTTACAATTTCTTTTAAGGTAACTATTTTTTTAACTTTTTCAAAAACTGGAGAAACACTCTTTGCTTATGGTAGCAGTCTTGGTTTAGGGTAATTAGAAACTAATATTGTCTTTGTCAGATACTTCCTATCTTTAACTTTTCATTTTAACAAAGAAACTATTCAGACATATGCCCAATAACTCTACTGATGAAAAACTAGATGCTTTTGGTCGCCTACTCAAGATTATGGATGAGCTGCGGGAGCAATGTCCTTGGGACAAAAAACAAACGCTAGATTCCTTGCGCTACCTGAGCATAGAAGAACTTTATGAGCTTTCAGATGCCATTTTGGAGAAGGACTATGAGGAAATAAAAAAGGAAATAGGCGACCTAATGTTGCACATGGTGTTTTATGCCAAGATAGCCTCGGAAGAAGGTAAGTTTGATATCGCTGATGTGCTCCATGGGATTTGCGATAAGCTAGTGGCGAGGCATCCTCATATTTACGGAGATGTAGAGGTTAGTTCGGACGATGACGTGAAGCGGAATTGGGAGTTGCTGAAGCTAAAAGAAAAGGGGAATAAGGGGATATTGAGCGGAGTGCCCCAGTCTTTGCCAGCCGTGGTAAAGGCGATGCGGATTCAGGAAAAAGCGAGGGGAGCAGGGTTTGATTGGGAGAAAAAGGAGCAGGTTTGGGAGAAAGTGGAGGAGGAAATGCAGGAGTTCCATGAGGAATTTAAAGCAGAGGAGGGCGGCTTTTCGAAGGAAAAGGCCGAAGCAGAGTTTGGTGACTTGTTGTTCTCTCTCATCAACTACGCTCGCTTTGTAGATATCGACCCTGAAACGGCGCTGGAAAAAACCAATAAGAAATTTATCAAGCGCTTTGAGCACCTCGAAAAAGCTTCGGCAGAAGATGGCAAGAAAATGGGGGAGATGAGCCTTGAAGAGATGGATAAGTACTGGAACGATGCGAAGAAGTTGCCATAAACCCACCTCTTAAACAGATGGGTTTATATTTATTCTACTTCGGTGCTTACATGAAATAAAGCATCGCCTTTATACACAATAGGGGCGGTGTTTAAGCCGAAAACAAAACAGTCGAAAGGGGCATAGACGTTTCGTTCAAACTCACCATAAGGATCTGAAATGCGTCCGATGAGAGCTTTGTTTTTTACTTTTGAACCATTTTTGATGAGGGATTGAAATATTCCGGAATGAGGCGCGCGTACCCATTTGCTTTTTTTAATGACCATGGGGGCTCCTTTTCTGGTATTACCTTTTTGCATGTGCAAATATCGCATTACGTTCAACGCCCCTTTTACGCCACAACTGATCACATAGGGATCAAGATCAAGAGATTTCCCCCCTTCATAAAGCAAAATAGTCTTGCCCATTTTATCCATGGTTTCTCTTATAGATTTATGGATATAGGAAGAATTGACGATAAGTGGAGCGCCAAAAATTTTGGCAAGCTCTACGTTTCGCTCTTGCGTAAGCACACACCTGATGTTTGGGTAGTTGTCTCTTCCGGCCCCTCCTGTGTGGAAGTCTAGTATATAGTCTACGAAAGGAGCTATTTCCTTTGTGAATTTGTAGGCGAATTGTGCTGCCAACGAACCGTTTTTTGAGCCGGGAAATACCCGGTTTAAATCCCTGCCATCGGGAAATTCCCTGTGCTGGTTCAGATATCCAAACACATTGAAAACAGGGATGCATATTATAGTCCCATTTTTAGGCTTGTTGTATCCTTTCCTGATTATTTCACGAACAATGGCCACCCCATTTGTCTCGTCGCCGTGTACTCCTCCCATGAGCAGCAAAACAGGGCCATCGTGGATAGCCCGTTCTATAATTACTGGAATGCGCAGGCTATTTCTCGTATGGAGTTTAGCAACTTCCATCTCAAGCACCACACGCTCCCCTTTTTGTATTTCTCTACCCAGTATAGAAAACTTTTTGCTAGACGTTCCTTTCAAGGTATTTTATGATTTCCTTTGCAATATCTTTTTTGGTAGCAGCCTCAATACCTTCTAAGCCTGGAGATGAATTGACTTCGAGTACTAAAGGACCTGATGAGGACTGTAACATATCAACCCCTGCTACTCCAAGCCCCATTGCCCTAGCTGCTTTTATGGCCGTAAGCTCTTCTTGGTCCGATAGTTCAATGATGGAAGCGGACCCTCCACGGTGCAGGTTTGAGCGAAATTCCCCTTCTTTCCCTTGGCGTTTCATTGCGCCTACAACTATGCCATCCACCACAAAAGCTCGAATATCAGCACCACCAGATTCTTTGATAAATTGTTGGGCAATCACCCTGGCTTTCAGCCCATTAAATGCTTCTATTACTGAACTGGCAGCATTTTGAGTTTCGGCTAGCACAACTCCTAGGCCTTGCGTGCCTTCCAATAATTTCAACACTAAAGGAGCACCTCCTACAGAATCTATTATATGGTCAACATCTTTGGTATAATTGGCAAAAACGGTTTTAGGCAGTCCGACACCTGCTCTAGCCAATATTTGTAAGCTTCTCAATTTATCTCTGGACCTGACCAAGGCCTGCGATTCCACTGCGGAAAATACTCGCATCATTTCAAACTGGCGAACTACTGCAGTGCCATAAAATGTAACAGACGCCCCAATTCTTGGAATAATGGCATCGATACCTTCCAGATAATTACCATTATAAAATATTCTTGGGTTTTTCTTTTCCAATTCGATAATACACTTCGAATGATCTACCACTATTGCTTCGTGGCCTTTTGCTTCTGCTGCTTCTACTAGCCTTTTAGTAGAATACAATTTTGTATTTCTGGATAAGATTGCAATCTTCATGTTTCCTTTATTTTAATGTTTTTTCTTTTTGATTTTTTCTTGTTTCACTCTGAAGGAGATGTTTTTCAAAGAGGTGTCAACAACAAATTTCTCGCTTAGAAACTTTCTCCCGAGCAATATAGGATATTTCATGTTGCTTCTTTCACTTAAAGATAGTTCGATAGGATATTCCTGTTCAAAAATCAAAATATTGGTCTTGATGACGAACCGATCCTCAACAGAACCAAATGAACTTTTTACAGCTTTTTCCTTATAATTATGCACCTTAAATGCTTTGTGATTGTATTTCTGATGAGAAGGGTCCAATAGTTTGAACTCTATATATTTTACCCCATCTTCTTCAACTTCTTTAATATCATGACTATGTATGGAGGAAGTATAGGCGCCCGTGTCAACTTTTAATTGGATGTTTTTTAGGTGTAATTCTGGAAAGTCTGCTTTGTCTATTCTTCCTATTGTCTTCATATAATGTGTAAGTTAAGCAAATGCAATCAGTAAAGTAAAAAAGTAGACTGTTATAAGAATATGATAGGTAGGTTGCAGGTTTAGCGGGGGATTAAAAACAAACTCTGGCGTTCGGACATAGAGCTGAGAAATACTCTGTAAACTAAATTTTCGTACGTTTTTTAAACCTTTTGTTAATTTATGACAATCGCTGATTGTTCTTGGTTATTAGTTCTTTTAAAAAAAATGTTGAAACCATAACCTGCAACCGTCAGCAGGGTCTAACAATCAACATTATGAGTACTATTAAAAATACTCGGTTATTTAGTTTATAAGGTAGTAAATGTCTTGATCATGCTACTTGACCTATCTTCCAAAGGAAACACTGTAGGGTGTTTTTTGTTCGGAGGAAGAGGAGACCGGTAGGCAGGAAAAAAAGAATGAGGCTGAACTCTTTCTGGCCAAGCATCAAATTATAGTGGTGCTTGGCCAGTTTTTTTTAATAGTGAAGGTCATTCGAAAGGGTTAATGACCATGGCGTCTTTTTCTGGGCGGGGTTTTTCAAATTCCCAGTAGTCGAAAAGTTCAAAATTTTTATCCTTATAAGCTTCTTTTACCTTATTTATTTCAACTCTTCCGGCAACTTCATCGGCTAAGTCATTCCAGAACTTTTCGGAGGTCATGCCTATGAGCAATAGTGGAATTCCCCATCCAGAGCGTTTCGCACTTGTTTCGTATGCTGTTTTCATAGTTTTGGTCTGGAAAGCCAAAATCTTGGAAATTGGGATTGCTTTTTTCTCATTCTCTGCTTGGAAATACATAGTTTCGTTGGAAACGAAAAGTACTTCTCCGGTAGCCTCTACCACTTTATGTTTTTCCATCCAAACAAAGGTTGCTTTTTCTCCAGGCATAAGCCAGATTTCATCGCCCGTGCCCTTGTTGATCATGGTCGGATATTGTGCAAAGAGGTTGCTAACTACAAAGAAAAAGAATGCGATGGTTATGTTAAGTGGTTTCATGACTTGGTTCCTCCTAGGCTTTTGTCGCCTTTTTTAGTGGATATTTATAGGATGTTTTGCTTACATGATTTCAAAACTCCTGTTACTTATATGTACGACAAATGAACAGGTAAGTAGGGACATTTCTAATATTTGTTTGTCGAGCTGGAATAATTGCCGATAAGCAGGATGTGATGAGGTTGGGTTAAAAATTTGCTTCGTACCACTTTTTACTTTTGGCATAGCAATCGCACAAATTGTTTAATATTGAACAGGCTAACGCTATAAATTCAAACTAAAACTCGTATTTCGATTATGGACAACACAAGTGGTAAAACCAATAAAGTATTGCTAGGTATTTTGGCAACCTTAATGCTTCTGTTTTTTATACAAGATGGCTTTGCAACAACTTACGAACCTCAAGATAGCAAGATAGATACTACTTATTCTAAAAGCTTTTTCGTGAAGCTGAACGATAAGGTAGATATCAGAAACAGGTACGGTAGCATTAAACTGGATCAGTGGGATAAGGACTCTGTTTCTATTGAGGTTTCTATACAAGCCCAAGGAAAGACAGAAGAAAACACATGGAAGATAATGGACAGGATTGATGTGGATTTTCAACAGTCTGGGAAACAACTCACCATTGAGACCAAGCTAGATGGCAAGTCGAGCACGGTGGGCGGCATGCTTAAAGGTGCTGGAGATTATTCTAAAAATGTATTGGGCAAAAATCCTATGAAAATTGATTTTGTGGTCAAAGTGCCAAAGTATGTGAACCTAGAAGTTACGCAAAAAGATGGGGTGGTGACCATAAGCAAGTTAAAGAATAAAACGAAGATCAACCTTTCGGACGCTGTGCTTGAAGCTGATAGTTTTACCGAAGAATTAAACTTAGAACTTCGTTCCTCAAAGGTCAGTATCAATTCCTTGGGTTATGCTTTTTTAGATGCTAAAAGTACCGATGTGGATATTAAAGAGGTGAAAAAGGTTGATATCAATTGTACGTCTGGAGAAATCACTATTCAGAAAGCGAAGGAGGTATATATAGATGCACGAAGCGCGAAGTTGAACCTGATGGAAGTGGAAGAAGTGGATGGCGAGGCTGATATGACGAAGACTTTTATCTCCAAACTAAAGACGAGTATTGATTTCACAAACTCTCTGGGGAATGTTCAAATAGAGGAGGTAGAAAAAGGGTTTGAGAAAGTGAACATCATAAGTAAAATGGCTGATGTTGAAATAGGTTTTAATAAGAATGCGGTGGTGAATTTTGATGTGAAATGTAAGGCTGGGAAAGTTACGCTTCCAAATCCTGATACAGGTTTGAGCAAATCTGATATCAATAAGGAAACACATGTGACAGGAACGCTTGGTGGAGAGAAGGGAAAAGGCGGTGACTTGATGATAAATGCACCTAGCGGAAAAGTTATTCTTGGTTACAAATAGTTTTCCTGCATAAAAAAATGAACCGCAGCTAAACTAGCTGCGGTTCAAAACCAACTGATTCAATTGACACTTCTCAGCATTTTTTTGATTAATATTTTGTTCAATCTGATTGTTTATTAATTATTTTGGTAATAAAGGATGGCGTTCAACTTAGTTAGGTAAAATCACCTTATCTATCGCATGGATTACACCATTGGTCGCTTGTACATTAGGTATGATTACCGTAGCATCTGGCGAATCGTTGTTGCCATCTTTCAATACAACACCTGACCCTATTTCCACGGTTACTTTTGCATCAGTAAGTAAAGTTTGAACATCTCCATTGCTAAGATCTGTTGAGAATGCCCTTCCTGAAACTACGTGGTAAGACAATATTTCAGTCAATTGAGCATCTGTAAGGTCATCAGGATTAATACCTAAATCTTCGAACGCTTTGTTGGTTGGGGCAAACACGGTGAATGGTCCCTCGTCGTCTAGTAATTCTTCTAGGCTAACTCTCTGTAGCAAGCTTACTAGCGTAGAGAACTCAGGGTTAAGGCCTAATGCTACTTCTACAATGTTTTTAGATGGAGGAAGCAACACGCCATCTATCACATGAACCACGCCGTTTGACTCTTCGATATCAAGCAAACCAGCGTTTAGCGGAATCATGTTGTCATTTGCGTCTACTAGATCCAATCCATTTGCATCAAATTTGATAGCGCCGCCATTAAGTGTAGGGTAGAATTTACCATCTACTAAGTCAGAAGAAAGTGCCGGAGCGTCTAACCCAAGTACGTGGTAGGTCAAGATTGGGGTCAATGCTTCTTTGGTAAGGGTTGGGTCATCTACACCGCTAAAGCCAAGTGACTGAATAGCTGCGTCAAGTGCTGTATTTGTTGGAGCAAAAACGGTAATGTTTTCTGCCATATCTAATGTCTCAACTAACTCAGCTTTTGTTAAAGCCGCAACTAGCGAAGAAAAGCTTTCATTGTAAAGAGCAACATCAACAACTGTTCTTTTTGGCAACAATACTTCATCAACTACGTGGATAACACCATTGGTAGCTAGTATATTAGCCGAAGCTGGTTGTACGTTCAATTGATTATTCAGCGTGATTCCACTTGACAAGTCAACACTTAATGGTTTTCTTGCATTCAAGGTTGCAAAGTCTGTAGAACTTAGGTCAGATGAGAATGCTCTTGCACCAATTACGTGAAACAATAGGATGTCTTTTATTTCAGCATCACTTTTTCCTTCTATAGCTGTTTCGATTGCTTTAAAAGCCTCGTTGGTAGGGGCAAATACTGTGTAAGGGCCGTCTGCGCTCAATGCATCCACTAAGTCATATTTTTGCAACAGGGAAACTAGTGTGCTGAAGTTAGGGTTACCAACGGCAATTTCAACAATAGAGCCAGAAGCTGGTTCTAATACATTGTCAATCACATGGATAATGCCATTGTCGGTTTCTACATCTGCTTGAGTTACAGTCGCTATTCCATTAATAATCACACCATTGTTTACATTTACAAAGGCATCGCCATTGAGAGTAGGGACTGCGCCGTTGGTAAGGTCTGTGCTCATTGCAGCAGTTCCGCTTACCACATGGTATTTCAATATTTCATCCAACTGATCACTAGCAAGCAATTGGTCAGCTGTTAATCCTTTTTTAGTAAGATAAGCTTCAAATGCTTCATCGGTTGGTGCGAATACGGTAAAAGTACCTTCTGCTGCAAATGTTGAAGCTAAGTCGGCTTGGTTTAGTGCAGCTAGTAAAGTAGTAAACCTATTATCATCACCTACCACATCGGCAATAAATACTTTTGGTTCTTCTGGTGGCATGTCGTCTTCTTCGTCGTTGCATGCACTCAGAATAGTGAGTGAGAATAATAGGAATAAAACGGTCTTCCAATTCTTGACGGTAAATAGTGTTTGAAACGTTTTCATTTTCTGCTGAATTTTTTTGTTTAATTAATTTTCTTCAAATTCTGAGAAAGGATTTGCCAATACTCAGAATGTTTAATTTTATTTTTTGTTGATTCAACAGTGGGTATACTAATTGTAAATGCTATTTGTTTTGTTTTATAATATCATTAATACATTAAACAAAATAACAATTACTATAAAGTATTGATATACAGTTAAAAGTGTTTAGGTGTTTTTTTGTAAAAAAATAAAACTTTACCAGAGTGATTTGTAAGAGGTTTGTGGAAAGTAAGTTGTTTTCATGAATAAGGGAGGAAAAGATGCTGATTGCTTAATTGTGTTGAACTAAAATTAAACAAAAATAATTATCTCATTAGGCTTTTACCTGTCTCATCGCTCATATAAATGCATCTTGGAGAAGTTAATATTGGATAAAAGGGTTGGGACAAAGCAACTTGTTGTTAAAAAAAACATTTTACTGAAGTAAAGTCTTTTAAAGGATTTAATGTGTCTTAATGAAGGTGGTTTTTCCTTGAAAGCAGATTGGTTTGGTAATTTATTTGCTCCAATCTTTTTATTAGATATATTTAATATTGAATCAGGAACAACTTCGTTGATTTAATAACATCTGACTACATAACTGCAACACTAACCATCTCAAGTTTTGAAAATTTTTTGTCTGCTATTATTTTTTCTTATCGGGTATACCTGCAAGCTTCTTGCCCAGCACCATGATAAAAAATGGATGAAGGAGTTTTGCTCGCCAGGTTTATCGGGAATGACGCCAAGCAAAGGTATTTCTTACGAGAAAAATATAGCTCCAAGTTATAGACTCACCTCTGTTTCCCACCTTGGAACAGAAGGGATAAATGGATCGGATAGGGTGGAGGAGCAAGAAAGAATGAAGCTAAAGCTGAAAGTTCCTGTCTGGAATGGAGATAACTTAAAAGTTGTGATGGGTTTCCGCTATTACAAGGAAAGTTTTGAATTTGATGATGACCGCTCTATTAATCTTAATTTACACCAAGATTTAGCTTCGTATAATTTACGTACCTTAGGTTCAGAGATCAACGTTTTGAAACCGTTTAGGGGAAATAAATACTTAATTGCTAGAGGTGCTTTTACAATGAGTGGTATGTTTGACAGCTTTAGCGAGTTGAATAGAGATTACCTAAGCTATTCCTTTACTACTCTTTTTGGCAATAAATTTAGTGATGACCTTGAAATGGGTTTGGGGATTTATTACTCCAATTCACTCGGTCTTCAGAGCATTTATCCCATAATGCTCTATAACCATAACTTTAATGAGAAGTGGGGGATTGAAGCAGTTTTGCCCAAAAAGCTGACCCTCCGGAGAAACCTTAACGAAAAGCAGCTGCTTTCCCTTCAAATAGCTGGGGAATCGGGCAAATACTTTATTCCAAATGCTGATTTTGCCGGAAGCGACAATCCTATTAACCTCCGAATGGAATACACTGATGTAAAGGTTGGGCTATCCTACCAACGTGAGATTTTCTCGATATTATGGGGAGGAGTCGATGTTGGATACCGCAAAAATCTAGATCTTTCATTTGCCAAATTCGGTTCTGACAGGCGTTCTTTTATCTACCAATCCGATGTTCGCGGCGGTCTTTTTGTAGACTTCTCCTTGTACATCACCCCTCCAAAAAAATTCAGGAAATAAACCTGTCTAGGTTGTTTTATCTTTGTTTCCCGTTTCGCTCAATAAACTAGAACTCTTTCTCGGGTAGCAGCAGGAGTAAAAGTTTTTCTACGGTAACATGCGTTGAGTCAAATTATTGACCCGTCCTTCATCTTAATGGCAGAAAGAATTAGGTTTACACCTACGGGAAATTGAAAAAAAATCGTAACAAAAGAAGCCTAGGAAGCGAGACTTAGCTGAAAACGAAAAGTTGGTATTAAAAAAGTTTGAAAGAAAAGTATCGATTTACCTTTCTCTTGTAGTTCGTATAAGCATCCCCATGTACAGATTCGAGATAGGCTTCTTCTTCTAAGATCATATGGTGGAAAACCCCAACTAATATAGCGTAAAGTATAAATATGATGGCGGATGGGAAAATACATATATATCCAAAAATCAGGATGTTGTAAGAGAAAAAGTAAGGGTTGCGGCTGACCCTATAAATACCCGTAGTTACCAATTCGGTTTTTTGATCATATTTGATGCCCACACGCCAGGAGTTTTTCATGGCTATTAAGGCAAGAATCCCCATGGCAAAACCAAAGGATACCAAAATTACCCCAAAAGTTTTTATAGCTGAAAAACCTGCTAGGCCTAGTTCTAAGATCCATGAAGGGCTTAGGACGGTCAGCCTCAAAAAGATAAGGAGATAGATCAAAGTTGAAACCAGGATTGACATCGTCAGCTTCAATGACTTCCCCTTGATGGACTGTTTTGTTGCTAGGTATGTTTTTAAATTTTTAGTGGCAAAGGCTAGGATGAAAAAAAGGAGGGTCGCTCCTAAATAAAACGTTAGTATCATTTTGTCTCAGTTGGATTTACTGCCCAAGATAGCAAGCAAATATTTCTTTTTCAAGATGCTAACATTGTTTTAAAATGCAATAAAGTTGCAAAATGTATTACTAATATCTTCTTGTCTAATAATTACCTACCCTTTTAAGTAGGAACAATTTATTCGATCCCAAACATAATCCCCACCATAACCCCCAAGTTATTTCTCCAAAGGTCGTAAGGGATGTGCTTCTGCGTAATTGAAAGGAGATTGACTGAATAGGTTGGACCGAAAACAAGTTTATTTTTTGTAGATACAGGATACGATACCAAGATTTTACTTTTACCCATTACTCCATGCGTGTCAAATGTTCCATGTTCTTGAAAGGTAAGTGTTGTTCCTTCGGTATGGTCATATGTATAGCCTTCAATTTGAAAGGCGTACATATATCCAGCTTCCAACATGAGGGTTAAATCCATTTTTTTGGAAATGCTCATTACGTAGCCAACTGCTAAACTTGCCGATAGGGTATTCAGCTGATTGTTGCTATTTAGTTCTGAAGTATTGAACTTTTCATGAAAAGAATGAAAGCCAAGGTCTACAGAATATCGATAGTTGTTGCGGTGAAGTGTGAGTATGGTACCCAGTCCATAGCTGGTTTTTTGAGAAGTTGCAGCATCTATCTCATCGTAATAGATACGAAAATCACTGTGGGCTTTTACGTAGTCAAATGCATAAGCTATTTCTACATAAGGTGTGATAGAGTAGCGTAATAGTTTCGGGGTTTCTTTAGCAGGCGTAGCTTGTGGCTTTACATATATTTGCTTTTTTATAATAACAGGTTTCTTTATGATATAAGTCGTATCATTTCGGATGATGATGCTATCCTGCTCTTGGGCAAAGACTAAATTGCAAAAGAGCAGAAAGGAAGTTAAGGTTATAAGTTGCTTGGTGAATGTCATTTTTTCGGAGGTAGTTGGATAGTGTCTGTTACAACAAGTGTATCTTGTATTATCACCACGGAGACTACTTTTTTCTTGGGCTTGAGAGTATCTTTTGGCTGATTAATAGAGTCTAACAGTTGAATTTGCCCTATTTCAGAAGAATCTATTACCAATGAGTCAACAGGTATTTCTAACGGTTCTATTAAGGAATCAGATGGCAATGGTTTAACTACTTCAGGAACAGTAATAAGTATAGGCTTTTCCTCAACTACTTTAGGCAATTCAATTTGAGAAGCCTCTTGACTGACCTTCGTTTCAGCTTTTTCTAGTGTATCGGGCATACTTTGGCTTGCTGTCTCTATAGCAAGAGTATCGGCTAATGATTGAGAGGAATCAACAGCTACTAATATATTAGCATTTTCTGGAGTGTGGCTAGACTGTATTTGTGTGTCATTTCCCGTTTTTCCCCAATTGAGAATTATCACTGTGATCACTGCACTAATTGCCAAAGCAATAGCTGAAACAGTAAAAAAGTTAAGGATATTCCACCATGGTTTTACCATTGATTTAGCCAGTATTTTTGTTTGCAATTCGTTCCAAAAACTAGCAGGTTTTTCTATTGATTTCCCTTCGAGTCCCTCAAAGAAAAGATCATCTATATCTTCAAAGTCTTTCATATTAATGAACTTTTTTTGTGGCTAAATCAACTAATTTCTTTTGGAGTATTATTCGGGCTCTCAACAACCTAGACCGTGATGTCTCTGTTTTTATAGAAAGTGTTTTTGCAATTTCTTTATGACTGTATTTTTCAAAACAATATAAGTTAAACACAATTTTGAAAGGCTCTGGAAGCGATTGCAATGTCGTTAATAATTCTTCTTGCGAAAAGTTCATGCCTTTTATCCCAACAGGCTCTTCGTTGTCTGGCTCAGCTATGTTTTCATCAATAGGCTCATCGGAAGCCATCAGCTTTTTTTTCTTTCGTAATGAATTCAATGCTTCATTAATCATAATGCGCCTTATCCATCCTTCAAATGACCCTTTTGCTTTATAGGTTTTTATCGATTCAAATACTTTAATAAACCCTTCTTGCAAAATATCTTTTGCCTCGTCTTCATTATTCATGTATCGTGTGCAAACCATCAGCATTTGAGGGGCATATTTGTTAAATAAGAAAGTGCAGGCATTTTGGTCATTTTTTGAACATGCATCAATCAATTCTTTTTCTTCCATTGAGTAGAATATGCTTAGACAAAGTCTAGTGAGTTACCTGTTGTATAACTGGGCAAAGATAGTATGGAAGATTTTATTATACATAATGCTTTTCGATTCAATTATTTTTCTCTCTTTTTTAGAGAGGTAACCTGTACATATTCAGCTAGATATAAACCATACCCGAAGCCCTTGTGAAAAAAATACAAAAAAAAGCGGGAACGAAATACAACTTGCAGCATCTATAGGGCAAAAGGATTTTGATTCTCTAAAACTAGTAAGGTACCTATTAGACTTTAGAGATATTCATTTATTAAATGGTTTTGATTTAAAACACAAATTTCATGAATAAGTCACTAATAAAAATATTTTATTTTCTGTTATCAGTTGGTAGTTATAGTTGTATCACAGAATACGATTGTGGTGAAGGAGGAAAAGGACCAGGCGAACCAACATCTGATCTCCCAGAAATAATTTACTCAACTCGACCTTATGGAACTCCTAACAGTGGATGGCTATTAGGGGATGCGTATATTTTTTCTGCAACAAAGCAGGGTGATGTTAGCGATGTAAATTTGATGTACGATGTGTCGTATAGCCCTTATACAACAGATATCGCCCTTAGCCCTGAAGGAAAAGTATATTGGAGTGAACCAAATTATAAAGATGATGAAAAAACATACCATCATTCGTTTGTAGAAGGAGATGTAGCAAGTAGCCCATACAAAAAAAATGTTTTTTCCTATGAGAATCCTGAAATGTTTGAGGTTAAAGAACTGACTTATCATTTGGGAAATATCTATTTTGCTGGGTCGACAAGCTCAGGTGGTGCTATTATTCTTCGTGGTAATATTAGCACACGACAGGTTGACACTCTCTATCAGCGAACTTCAACTGATAAGGTAGAAATTGGTGGGATTAAATTTATGAACAATACTATTTATTGGGTGGAATATGATAAGGGTTCAAATTCAATGAGATTGCTAGAAGGCGATTTTACCAGTAGTAAAATAGTGCACGAACATGCGGGCATTAACCCGACCTCTTTTGCCATAGATACAAAACGTGGTAAAGTGTATGTGGTGAATAATATCTCCTATATTCCTGACCCGGAGAACTCAGAGGATGAACTGTACGTGGGAAACCTAGATGGTTCGGGGGACTTAACCAAAGTTGATTTTGATGCCCCCATGGTAGATATGGTAGATATAGAAGTCGATGCTTATGGCAAATACCTTTACTGGATGGACAGATCGCTTGATTTTGAAGAAAAAAGTGTTTTGTTGCGTGTGCCGCTCAGCGAATTTCCAGACAATTCGAATGTAGAAAAACTGTATGAAATGGAAGCCTGTTATTCCTTCGAATTGGTTTCTGAAGAGTGGTAAATGTTATAATTATTAGCAAATCAATAAATTTTAGGTTTGCTAATGATTGCACAAAAAGCAGCTTCAGATAGAACATTAATGTTCTATCTGAAGCTGCTTTTTTAAAGTGTATATAACTTTTTAGTAGTTTTTTTGAGTTCAGCTTGGGGTAAAAATTGGTCTGAAATAGTCAAAATTGCATGTAGGTTATTTCTCAATTTGTCCAAATCAATTTCCTCAGGTTTTAGTGCAGTTTGTAACAGGTGTAGCGCCATATCTGCCAATAAGATCCGCTGCTTTTCTAGCCATTCGGCATCTTCCTTTCCCGCTGGATTATTGAGGTAGCTTTGCTCTACCACGCTATGTATTTCCCAGCTTGTTTTTATCAATTCCTTTTTTTGTGTTTCCGTCATATTGTTAAATGTTTTTTATCTAAGTGCTAATCTTGTTTTTCGAATTATATCTATTTTGAGGCTGTCAAGAAAATATAAAAGAGACACTAACAAAAGCGAAACGAAGAAGGTTTCTTTTAAGCCGTCAACCCTCTTCTCTTAGAGGGTTGACGGCCATTTTACAAACCAATAAATGCGAATACATGCTAGACAAAACGAAGAAATTCGCCATTAGCGAACATGCCAACTGCAACCATATGTACGATGGGAAACCTTATGCTACTCACCTGCAAATGGTTGCTGATGTGGCAGAACGCTTTCTATACCTCATCCCTGAAGCAAAACGGGAGACGGTGCTGTGCGGATGTTGGGTGCACGACCTTATAGAAGATGCAAGGCAAACCTACAACGATGTGAAGAAAGAAACTAACGAAGAGATAGCCGAGCTCGCCTATGCGCTCACCAACGAGAAAGGGAAAAATAGGAAGGAGCGAGCAAACGATAAATATTACCAAGGTATTCGGGAGACTCCTTTTGCGTCATTTATAAAAATGTGCGACAGGATAGCAAACTTCGAATATTCAAAAAAATCGAGGAGTAGAATGACGGAAGTCTACAAAAAGGAAAATGCGGAGTTTATCAGTAAAATTTATGTAGAAGGGCTGGATGACATGGTTGATTACCTGAAACACTTATGATAAATTAATGTGTACTATACCATTTTGTAATTATTACTTGCTATTTCAATACTGATTAGTTTCTATCTTTGAACCACACAACTAAAGTCTACATAGCACGAATGATTCACAGAACAAAACAAACCATCTTTTTACTCCTCCCTTTTCTTTTTTTATTTGCCTGCAAAGATGAACCAACCCCTGTTGGAAGTAAAACGGGAGAAAAAGAGCAGTTAACCATCTTTTTTCTCAACGATCAGCACGGGCAGTTAAATGACTTCCCCAAAGTGAAGTACTTGGTAGAGAAGGAGAGGGCAGCCAAAAATACTTTACTGGTATGTGCCGGAGATATCTTCTCGGGAAACCCAATAGTCGACCAGTATTCGGAGAAGGGCTTCCCTATGGTAGATGTGATGAACAAGGTCGGGATAGATATTTCGGTGTTGGGAAACCATGAGTTTGACTACGGGATAGATGTGTTGAAAGAGCGAATGGGACAGGCAGAGTTCGAATGGGTCTGCGCCAATGTAGATATGCTGAATAGCGGAGTGCCTCAACCAAATGCCTTCAAAACCTTGGAAGTAGGGGAGTTGAAAGTAACTTTTCTGGGCTTGGTGGAAACCTTTGGAAAAGACGACGATATCATTCCTTCTACCCATCCTTGGCGAGTAGCCCAGCTGTCTTTCGAAAGACACTACGATATAGCTGGTGATTTTGAGCAACTTAAAGATGAAGAAGATGCTGACTTGCTGATAGCGCTTACCCATTTGGGGTCGAGTTCAGATATTTCCCTAGCCGAGGATTTCCCTTTTTTCGATGCGATTATTGGCGGGCATTCCCACGAAGTGATCGATAGAAAAATAAATGGAATTCCCGTGGTGCAGGCAGGCTCATATCTTTCGTATTTGGGGAAGATGGAATTGACTATCCAAGACAGGGAGATCGCAGAAACATCTGTGCAGTTCATTAACCTCGACACGGCCAGTTCTTACGATGAACCCTTGGCAAAAGTGATAGCGGATTACAATGATGCGCCCGAGTTCGATAAAGTAGTAGGCTTTGCCAACAGCCATCATTCAAGGAATGAACTAGGTTGCTTTTATACGACTGCCCTAAAAGAATACTTCGGGACGGATATATCCTTTCAAAATGGCGGCGGAATTCGGGCGAACATTGATGAAGGCGACATTACCGCTTTGGAAATCTTCAACATGGATCCGTTCAACAATCAAGGGGTGGTATTTACCCTAACAGTAGGGGAGATCAAAGAATTCTTTGCCCAAACAGGTGCAGGCTTGCATGTTTCGGGAATATCATTGGAAAGGGATGAAAGGCGCGTTGTCATCCGTGATGAAGCTGGAAAGGAACTTAGTGATGACGAAACCCTGACCATAGGCATCAATGATTATATTCCTGCCGTGTACGACAGTTATTTTTCCCTAGAAAAAGCAGAAATAAAAGAGATTACCACAGCCGAGGCAATCATCCAGTATCTTTCCAACAACCCAACGGTAGATTACGAAGGCTGCTCAAGGTACTTTGATTATGATAATTGATTAGAAAATACAGTTTTTCAACTGCTTAAGTATTTGTTTTATAAGTATTTAAGTAGTTGAAAAAGTTGATACTCTTCAATGCATTTGGTGTTTCATTCGTGATCTTTTAATCTTCATTTTTTGGAGCATCCATTCAGGATATTCAGAGCTGTCTTCTGCATTATAGATACGCACATGTTGGGATTCATCAGCTTTAATTAATTCATCTTGTTTGCAGTTAAGGATATTTGCTGCCGCTTGCACACCAGAGTAAGTTGCCCCAGCCACACCATGTGCCATTATACTTGCGCCGCATAGGTGCAAATTTTCGATTTCACTTTCTGCTTTAAAAGCAAAAGGTCCAGTTTGCTTGAAACTCTTCTCTGTGCCGTAAACGTTGCCTTCAGTTGAATTAACATAAAACTCATTCGTCAATGGAGTGCCCAGTTCTTGCAGTACAATTTTACCACTGATGCCAGGCAAAACTTTTTCGAGTCCATTGATGATTTTCTTAGATAAGGTTTCTTTAAACTCTAGATATTTCTGAGAGCGTTGATTTTCTTTTTCCTTAAATTGTCCGAATGATTCACGGTTGATGAACGTGACAACTTCAAGCACATGGTACCTGCCATCAAAACTTGTTGGGTCTTTAAGTGTGGTGCAACTGATAAACAATCCTGGGAACTCATCGCCCGATGCAATGTCAATTTTCATCATTTCTTCAAAGAGGTCATCCGTATCTTTGTCAGTCATCATCCATATATTACCCGAATCAAGCCCTGCTTTGCGCACGTCCATATCTACAGTCAAAAATAGCATGAGTGAAGTACATGAATACTTTGTCTTGGCAAGCTTCTTCGACAGTTTGGGGCTGAGGTTATCTTTGCCTACCAGGTTAAGATAGGTGGTGTTAGGATCCGCATTAGAAATAATTCTTTTTGAATAAATTTTTTCTCCGTTCTCAAGTTCTACCCCAACGGCTCGTTTTTGTTTAGTTCCTTCCAATAGAATACGTTTCACTTTCTGGCTCGTTCGTACTTCGCTGCCATTGTTTTTGATAGCCTTAGTCATTGCCTTTACAATAGCACCACCACCTCCCATCGGATAAAAACCTCCACCAGCATAATGATCCATCACAGCACAATGCAGTGGAAAGCTTGCCTTGGCAGGTGACAATCCATGATCTCCACATTGTACGTTCAAAATTTTCTTTAACAATGGGTCTTTGATATGCCAATCAATGACTCTTTTCAGACTAAATAAGCCATACTTACCTAAATGCCTCGTACGCCAAGCAATAGTGACGTTATCCCAAAAGCCACTCATCTGAGGAATGAGATGTAACTGGCTGCTTACGTTACGCACCGTAGTGAGATACTTGGCAAGCCCCTTTTTTTCCTTAGGAAAACGTTGGGAAAGTGACAGGAATAATTCATCAAAACCCGCAGGCATGTCAATACGGTCATCACCTATCCAGCAATGTTCATAAGAAGCTGGGTTCATTTGAAAAAAAACCAAGTCATTTGCAATTCCCAGTCCTTCATACAGTAGGCTTGTTGATTTGCCTTTTCCAAGCGACCCTATGTAGTGCACTCCGGGGTTAAAACGATAGCCATTCAAGTAAAAATTATGGCACCAACCACCTGGTACATCATGCTGTTCAATAACCAGCACACGCTGGCCAGCGCGAGAAAGACAAATTGCTGAGGAGAGGCCTCCTGCACCTGAACCGATAATAATAGTATCTATTTCCAAATTTTCTTTTTTACTGGCGTGTATTTACTTGTTTATTATCTATACTACTTCTAGCTTCCTTCAACAATTTCTTACAACATTCGTGTATTTGCAATTGGCATATATGTCGTAATATAATTATAAACTTGATTTTTTTGTAAAAGTCATTATTCTAAATAAACCATTTCAACTATACACCATCCATAGAGACAATACATGCCATGGGTCTACGGGTACCAGCTCAACTAGGGGGGGATATCGCTTTTCTTCTGCTTGAGTTATTGTTTTTCTTAGTACATGACAAAAAGCAAAACAACTTTATACTTATCTGCAAAAGAGTACTTTCAACCATTGTTATCCCCTTGGACAATTTAAGTATCTAAGCTAACTTGCGGGACCATTTAATAAACTCCACTGGGCTTACATAGTATGCTAGTGGCTACCGTAACAGAAGAAGCAAAAAATTCGATTAAATTAACTAATGGCTTACTACAACCTGGCTAGAAAGCGTATAGAACGAATATATAGAATAGGTAAATACATTTTATATAAAGAAACACTTGTTGATTTTAAAGATAAGTTTTGGTCGTTTTTGGGTTCTTTTTTCGGCATTGGAATTATAGCCCTTATCCAAAGTGCCTACCTAACCGAAAATGACAATGTGTTTTTAATTGGTTCATTTGGTGCAAGCTGTGTGTTGATTTATGGCGCAGTGCAAAGTCCATTGGCCCAACCAAGAAACCTGATAATAGGGCACATGGTAAGTGCTATAATAGGCGTAACCGTTTGTCAGTTTTTGCCTGACATCATCTGGTTGACCGTGCCTTTGGCAGTATCACTTTCCATTATAGCTATGCAATATACCAAATCGTTACACCCACCAGGAGGCGCAACGGCTTTAATAGCGGTAATAGGCTCAGAAAAAATAAAAACGTTAGGCTATTTATATATTGTTTTCCCTGTTTTATCAGGAGTGGTTATTTTATTTTCAGTTGCTCTCATTACAAATAACATGACTTCAAAGAGAAAATATCCAAACGATGGACGGTTTTCACGGAATTTAAAATGGATAACAACTCCAATCAGTCATTATTCACAAAAAATTAAAGTAAAAAGAGCAGATTAGATACAGACAAAAATGCTCTTTGGTATTTGTTATTCCCAAGCCGATTTTACTTTTACCAGCTAGTGCCATATTTTTCTTTCGGCTCAGTTAAAAAAAATATTTATAAGTGAGACCCTTGAATCGGACAGGCATTTCTGAAGTTGTTTGCAGCAAAATAGATGGAATTTAAATAGGCTCTTAATCAAATAGCGCTACAACTCTTGCTGGTGCCGCTGATGCCCCAACAATTTTTAGAGGGAAAACGGCAATTTTGAAACCATTGTAAGGAAGTTCGTCTAAGTTCACTAACTGTTCCATATGGCAATATTCTTTGTCTTTCCCTACTAAATGAGCCTCCCAAAACAATTCTGAATCATTAGTTTCTTTTGCTTTTTTCAGCATATAGGGCAAGGGCAAATCCCATCCCCAAGAATCAATACCCATAACTTTTATTCCACTATCAATGAGCCACTCCGTTGCTTCAGCGCTCATTCCGGTCCCTATCTTATGAAAATCTTTTGTGCCATTAAACTTATCTCTTCCCGTTTTAATAAGAACAATCATATTTGGCTCTATAGTCAATTCATTTTCATTTATGAACTTCTTGATATCGGCTACAGTAATCGGGTCAAAATCTGCTTTATGTTTCATATCGATAACTAAACCCTCTCCATAACACCATTCTAGAGGTACCTCATCTATAGTCTTAGATTTTTTTCCATTGGTTGTTGGGCAATAGTGCCAAGGGGCATCTATATGTGTGGTAGAATGTACTCCCATTTTTTGTATGGTATCATCTGCCCAGCCAATAAAACCCTTGGGAAACAGTCTAAATGGAAGTCCTAAAAAGCGAATTAGCCATTTAGCTTTTCGATGCGGTTTATGTTTTATTTTAACTTTCATAAACCAAGGGTCAGATTTATTGTATTTGATCGGCTTAGATAAATCTACAATCTTTCTCTTTGTTGTCATTGTTCTACTTTGTTGTATGTAATTATTTGAGGGCGGGATAAGTGAATAATAAAAAGTGGGTTAAATTAAATGTAAAATGCAAAAGTATAGCCCCTTCAATCCTTTTAGACTTATGATACATATAACCATAAAATATCCCCGCCAATGCAGCTGAAATTATGTAAACGACCCCTCCTTTATAGTGGACCAGTCCAAATAGAGCAGAAGCAACGGATATACTTATAGCTGCTGTGTATTTTCCCTTTGAAAAATCAGCTATTCTTTGTTGAAGAAGCTTTCTGAACAGAGCTTCTTCGGCCATACATGTAAAAAATAAGTTGGCAAGAATCCATGCCGGAGTAAAGTAAGGGAGCTTTGGGTCAAATTTAGAATAACCTAATGTTATTGCTAAAACAAAGAAAACAAGGATCATCAATACTAGATTGATAGCTAGTAATTTTAAAATCGGTCGCAACTCTATTTTCTTATAGTCAAAGCTAAAGCCAATTATACATACCCCTACTAAAGTTTTATCTAAATTGAAATACAAACTATAAGGGGTAGAACTAGCTGTTAGCGTAATATTATGCAGATACCTATAATTGTTGAAGCCGAGAATTGGGAGATGGATAAATAAGGGGATGGATAAAGCTAACACTACAAAAAACAGCCATATGTTCTTTGTTTGATAAAAGTAATAGACAGAAAGCCCAAAAAGCAGCGTATAACCTAATGATATAAATGAAGCTTTTTCAAATATGATAGCTAGAACGAATGAACTAGCTAATAAAAACATCCATAAAGGTATTTTATTAAATAGCTTGAGCCGTACCCATATAGAAATAACACTAAACAATAATAAACCATATATTAAAATAATACTTACATCCATAAGTTTATTTCCTGTTTTTTCAGTTTTGGGTCTGTTTGTGAAAGTTATATAATGGCAATAATAAGTATAATTATAACACTTTCCATGAAAGTGCGTGCGCCTTGGAAGCTAGTTTACCTATATCCATCCATTAGGTCACTGATGGACTGCTATTGCCTAAGGCATACCTTGTCTCTAACAAATGGTTGTTTTCAGGATTGAATGGATGTTGCTATAATTCCCTCGGTGTAGTTGTACCAAGTTTCTAGCTCTTCGTTGCCCTGTTATCAAACTTGGTTATTTTAAATAATTGCACTGTTTAATATTTCGGAAATTGCGATTTGTTACTTCTTGTTCCTCAAGATAATGGGATATCATTTAATAAAAATAGCGACAAGGTATCCTTGTCGCTACGGGTTATGGGTGAGACAAAAACTTATAATGCTACCTATCCTGAACTAGGACATGCAATTTTTGACTTGAACCATCTTTAAAATATACATTTAAAATGTACTGTCCAGAAATTAGTTTTTTGTCAAAAACTAATGCTAAGTCCG
The DNA here is from genome assembly GCA_034044135.1 of Flammeovirgaceae bacterium SG7u.111. Classification (NCBI taxonomy): domain Bacteria; kingdom Pseudomonadati; phylum Bacteroidota; class Cytophagia; order Cytophagales; family Flammeovirgaceae; species Flammeovirgaceae bacterium SG7u.111. The sequence continues at coordinate 3,271,545 of CP139021.1, forward strand.
ATTCAACATTATTTTGAAAACTCTTTTCATAAACCATTCTACCAAGAATATCTACCATAGAAATATACTCTACATCACCAGCATCTAAGCCATCTAATGCAATATGGATATCATCCCCACTAGTAGGGTTAGGGTAAACTATAATATTACCTCTTCTATTATGACTATCTAAAGTAACTGTACGTACATTGCTATATTCATGCTTTCCATCATAATCCACCTGTCTTAATCTATAATAAGTGGTGCCACTATAAGGGTAGTTATCTACATAGCTATAATTGATCAATTGATTGCTTGAGCCTGCTCCATTTACTTTGGAAAATACCTCCCAGTCCAAACCATTTTTAGATTTTTGCAATTCAAAATAATCATTATTGAACTCAGATGCAGTTGTCCAGTTTAAATGTGTTTTATTATCTATTAAAGATGTACTAAAAGACACCAGCGAAACGGGTAAAATTATAGAACAATTTATATCGGCAGAAGCTGGGCTCACTGTTATTGCGGTTATTGCAAATCTATTCGAACCACTAGTTGTCATGCCAATTTGATTGTTATCAGTGCCCACAATAGGAGAAGCTTTCGATGCCAAACCAAATCTGTAAGTTGCCCCTGATCCTTGGTCGTCCACTTCCTCAGTAGTGCCATACGCTCCATTAGTAAATGCGTTTTCGTTACCATGGGATCCCATTACTAGCATAAAATCTTCATCAGTTTCGGCTGATAATGACACAGATAAGTTATTGGTATCTCCTGTAGCACTGTCATTATCATAAATTGGGTTGGTCTGGTTCACCCCTTCTAAGGTAATGACAACAACAGCAAAATTGGTTACAGTACCATTGTTGGTTACAATTATATCATAGCTTACACCATCTGTAAGGGCTGACAAGGCCAACTCGTCTAAATAGAAAAATTGCGTATAATTATTTCTGCTACCATCAAATGCCTCTGCCAGAGGACTAGCCGCTGTCATGGCAATCCCTCCGTAAGTAATGTCAGTTACGTTGTGGAAGCCAGTATCATCCTCACCAGAAACCCCTATCACTAATAGCCTGCGTTCTCCAGAAAATAATTGGTACGCACCGATTGTTGTTACAGTACCAGTATTATCGGAATCGACCGAGAATACCGAGCCTGACACTGATGAAGCGGGACCACATCCATTGTCTATACTGTAACTAACAGTAACCGTAGTAGCCGAATTGTTGCAATCTGTAACTACATCAGCATTAACATCTATGGTAATATTTCCTGAACCGGTTGGTGTTATATCGGCTGTATAGGTATTCCCATCCACAGCAACAAAATTGGATGCTGTTCCATTCCCAACAGTAATATCTCCGATTACAAAATCTGTTACATCAGTATCAAATTCGAATGTAACATTAAATGCAGCTATTGTTGAAACTGAAGATGGCGCTCCAGAAATTACTACGTCTGGGCAAGTTGAACAATGAGCCGCTACTACAAAGCCTACCATTACGTTTTGTACGTTTGTATTCCCGTTATCAGACACTATCTGATTTGAGCCTACATTTGGCGTGCTGTTGGCAGCAAGTATATTCCTGAAGTTCCCAGCATTAACATCAAAGGACTCTATTGCCCCTGTCACAGTTACATTATTCCCCGCATCCCCATGGATATTCATGGCAACGATGAAGTCTGTAGTGGCATTCGCAGTCAAATCAATATCTACATTATCATCAGTCTCGTTGTCACTGGCATTATCAAGTATGAGCGCTGTTTGGTCTACATTTTCCAACAACATCACATTCAAGGCAAAGTCCCCGACATTCCCATTGTTGGTTACTACGATGTTATGATTTCCAATACCTAAGCCTGCAAGATCAGATTCTGCCAAGTAAAAAAATCGGGCAAAAACACTTGTTGCCCCATTTTGTGTGTGTTCAGCTAGATCCGTAGCAGCATTCATCGGTATGCCCCCATACGTAACACCCGTTACATTATTATCACCATTATTGTCCTCTCCGCCCACACCGACGACGAGCAACCTATTTGAAGCAGGCCTTAGCTGGTAGCTGTGGCTCGAGGTAGTCCCCGAAGTGTTGAAGGTGCTCTCTGAAGATGTCACTATCCCCACAGGGTCGCAACTATAGCCACAAGTAGCTTGTGAGACTACAAAGCCTACCATTACGTTTTGTACGTTTGTATTCCCGTTATCAGACACTATCTGATTTGAGCCTACATTTGGCGTGCTGTTGGCAGCAAGTATATTCCTGAAGTTCCCAGCATTAACATCAAAGGACTCTGTTGCCCCTGTCACAGTTACATTATTCCCCGCATCCCCATGGATATTCATGGCAACGATGAAGTCTGTAGTGGCATTCGCAGTCAAATCAATATCTACATTATCATCAGTCTCGTTGTCACTGGCATTATCAAGTATGAGCGCTGTTTGGTCTACATTTTCCAACAACATCACATTCAAGGCAAAGTCCCCGACATTCCCATTGTTGGTTACTACGATGTTATGATTTCCAATACCTAAGCCTGCAAGATCAGATTCTGCCAAGTAAAAAAATCGGGCAAAAACACTTGTTGCCCCATTTTGTGTGTGTTCAGCTAGATCCGTAGCAGCATTCATCGGTATGCCCCCATACGTAACACCCGTTACATTATTATCACCATTATTGTCCTCTCCGCCCACACCGACGACGAGCAACCTGTTTGAAGCAGGCCTTAGCTGGTAGCTATGGCTCGAGGTAGTCCCCGAAGTGTTGAAGGTGCTCTCTGAAGATGTCACTATCCCCACAGGGTCGCATTGAGCATACAGAAGTGAACTCAACTTTAGTGAGAATATGAATATGATTAGTAATCTTTTTTTCATTTAGGGTTGACTGATATAGTTATAGTATAATAGCTTATGAATTGTATTTTTTGGAGGAAAATTTTAAATATTCGGTTACACAAACGCATAACGTCTTATCAATCTTTGTTATTGGATTCTTTTTAAAGAAGTTGTGATTCTTAATAAAAAATTAAGGTAATAGTATATATTATATGTTGTATTCTATGTTTATTTGTCCGGAATTGCTTTTAACAAAAAGCAGGAATATAAACTATTTTAGATTTGAGTCTTCTTACTATAGTTATGGAAGGGTATTTCCTTGTTATAAGGTATGCTAATAGGTTGATTCTCTGCTTTCGGTATTTGAGCAAGATATCCAGAAAACATATTTTTGATCCTGTACACTAGTATTGTAGCTTACAGGAATAGATGGTGCATTATAGAAAGAAAAAAAAGCCAAAAAAAACTGAAGTGCACCCCAAATGTATAGTTTAACTTTTTGGGGTGCACTTCAGTTTCGCCAGGCTTTCTAGTGTTGCTAAAATGAATGCGGAACTATGCCTTTTTGAGCTTTCGCTTTTTCCATGCTTCTATAGTTCCCTCGGTGTGGCAGAACCACGTTTATAGACAAAGAAGACTTTTTTATCGTCCGTCCCTACCAATCAATTGGTCTATAGTCTTTTAGGAACTTACCGCACCAGTGCTTGCCAGTGTTTATACCGTCGAAAAGTGGGTCTAATACTCTTGCTGCTCCGTCCACAATGTCCAGCGGGGGCTGGAAGTCGTGGAGTTCTTCTTTCCGCTTGGCTAGTTCGGCAGGGTCTTCGTCTGTTACCCAACCCGTGTCTACCGCATTCATGTAAATGCCGTATTTGGCAAAGTCTGAAGCGGCGGTATGTGTCATCATGTTGAGGGCGGCCTTTGCCATATTGGTGTGCGGATGCCTATCTTCTTTGTGCCAGCGGTGGAATTTTCCTTCCATGGCCGAAACGTTGATGATATGCTTCATGCCCGTGTTCTCTTTTTTCATGAGGTTGGCCAAACGGTTGCAGAGCACGAACGGCGCTACCGAATTGACGAGCTGCACTTCCAGCATTTCATTGGTATGGATCTCACCCAGTTTCAATCTCCAGCTATTAGTCTTTCTCAGGTCGACTTGCTGCAAATCGGCATCCAGTTTGCCAATGGGGAACACCTCTTCGGTAGGCAGTGAGTTATCGATACTGTACGGAATCTGGGAAAGCTTGGCGGAGGCATGCAAGCCTATTCCTATTTGTTTTCCATGCCAGCTTACGGGCAAGTTTTTCTGCTCGTTTTTGGAAAATGTTTCGCTAAGAGACCTTAGCTCTGTCAAACATGCGGTATGGTCGGTAAGCAGTTCTTGCGCATAGGCGGGCAGCTCTCTTGTTGGCTTTTCTTCGTTGGCCATAAGGTGGTGGTAAAAACCTGCGGGCCTTCTTACGGTCTGAGCTGCGTTGTTTATCAATATGTCGAGCCTGTCGTATTGCTGCTCAATAAAGTTACAGAAAATTTCCACGCTTGGTATATGCCTGAGGTCAAGCCCGTGGATTTTCAGGCGATGTCCCCATTCTTGGAAATCGGACTCTTTGGAATATCTCAAAGCCGAGTCGACGGGGAAGCGGGTAGTGGCAATCACGGTTGCGCCAGCGCGAAGCATCATCAGCGTGATATGGTATCCAATCTTGAGCCTAGAGCCTGTCACCAAAGCAACTTGCCCCCTGAGGTCAGCCGTTTGAAAACGCTTGGCGTAGTTGAAATCGCCGCATTCCTTGCACATGGTATCGTAGAAATGGTGCAGCCTGTCAAACTTCGTTTTGCATACATAGCATTCCCTTGGCGATTCCAACTCCACTTCCTTTTCTGCTTCTTTTCCCGTGAGGGCAATCATGGCTGGAGCTTCAAATACAATTGCTTCTCGGGCAGATCGGATACCCGTAGCGTTACGTGCTTGTTTGTCTTTGAGTCTTAGCTTTTTCTTTTCCTCTTTTTTTGCAGCCCGCTTGCGTCGGGTAAACTCGTCTTTATTTGGCCGTGAGAACTGCCCCGCTGCCATAATAAGGGCAAGGCGTTTGTCTTTCGGAATATCGAAAATCTGATTGGTATCTGTGTTCAGCTTCTCCAAAACTGCCAGACATTGATCTATTTGTTCTGGTGTGACTTTTTCTTGTTTGTCCCCACTTTGTAATTCTTCCATCATAGCGTATGTTTATGCCGCAAAAGTAGTAATAAATAAATCTCAAATGCTATAAGATAAGCACGTTGCTTGTTTCTAATGCGATTGAGAGTTACTGGTTTTGTTATTTTTGGGGAGAAGAGTAAGCTGGTAAGAATTAATGAGATCACTCAAAGTGATCTCATTAATCTGTATTGGTATAAGAAATAGAGAATAAGACGTTATTTCCCCATAAAGCAAGGTGCTATGGTTTCATTTTTGCAACTGGATGTTTGAAGAGAAACCGGGGAAGAAATAACAAACAAATGACAAAGAGAACTATCAAGATCGTATTTATTTGGATGATAATTGGGTTTTTGGCGCAGTCTTGCGGACCGCCTATGTGCCCATTAAAACCCTCAGAAAAAGGAGGGAGTGGTTGCAATGTTCGGATGCAGCATGTGCACGGAGGAGAAGTGTATAAGGGGAAAGCGTGGTACAAGCCGCAGCATTTGAAATATGGGCAGAAGACCAAGCAGCCACCCAAGCATAAGTATAAAAAAACACCTTTTTGGAAAAGGATATTCCAGCCAAGGAAAAGTAAATGTATCAATAGGCAGCCTAGTTAAAACTAGGCTGCTTTTTTTGTTATTTATCAAGGCGTTATCATTTTCTGGTCAACTAACACTTCAATTTTGAAACCCGTATTTAGAACCAGAAACCAGTACTATGTTTTAAACATACTTCTCTGCTCGCATCATAAGCTCCATGCAGGCTCTGCCGTTGTGATAGGGGCATTTCCACAGCCCGGCTTTGTCTTCCTCTCGGTATGGTTTTCCTTCTTTGCTTACCTTAAAATGCCATTCTCCATCTTTTCGGTCCACAATGAACTTTGAGAGGTATTCCCAGGTTTGCTGGGCTTGGGCTAACCACTTTTCCTCTTTGGTGAGCTGCCATGCATTTACGAAACCAACTACCGCTTCGGCTTGTGGCCACCAATGCTTGTCGGTATCGAGCTTACCGCTGGCATGCAGTTCATAATATAGGCCGCCGTCTTCATCAATACCTTTTGCAAGCGTAGCTTCCGCCATTTTCACGACAACGGTCTCTACTTGTTTTATCAGGCTTTCGTCGCCAAGGGCTTCGGCAGCTTCTTGCAATAACCAACTTCCCTCTATATCGTGGCCATAGGAAACACCTTTTGATTTCAGGTGCCAATATTCATCAAAGAACAAGTTGAAATGGAAGGTTTGCGGATCGATGAATTTTTCTAGGAAAAGCTCAATCAGGTTTTTCAATTGCTTTTTCAACAGCGGGTCGCCCCACACCTGTACCAAAGTGGTATACGCCTCCAATACATGCAAGTGCGTATTCATTGTCTTCTTCTCGTTGGCATCCTTTTCGCTAAGGCGGAGATCCTCCATTAGTTGCCAATCTTTGGTATAGGCTTCAAAGTAGCCGTTTTCTTCGGTGTCAAAACTGTGCTTTTCTATGAGGTGGAAAAGGTTTTTTGCCAGCTCTAAGCTTTCAGAGCTTCTTGTTGCTTTGTAATAAGCCGTAAGGGCATAAATGCCAAAAGATTGGGCGTACACTTGTTTTTTTGTGTCGAGTGGCTTGCCTTCAAAATCAACCGACCAATAAACCCCACCAAGTTCTTTGTCAAAGAAATGGGTTTTGAGATAGCCATAAGCCCGCTGGGCAGATTCTAAATAGTCGGGATTGGGAGAGAGGAAGTAGGCTTCGGAAAATGTCCAAAGGATTCGGGTGTTGAGCACTGCACCCTTGGGCGCATTTTTTACTAGCTGGTTAGCGCCAGTGATCTGCCCGTAAAAACCACCGTTTTCGTGGTCTGTCATTCTGTCCATCCAATAGGGGAGGATGCGTTCGAAAAGCTCGCTAGAAGCTTCTTCTTTCAGTTGTTGTAAAATCATTGTTACATTTTTAAATGTTCATTTTCAATTGTGTTAGTTATCTCATCCCTATTAAAAAAAATCTCCTGCAAATCTAATCAGAATAGACTTACAGGAGAGTTGATTATAGCTATCTTGTTGATTTTATTTTTCACTTTGAACAAACACCGATTCATAAGGTGAAACCTGAACTTGATCGCCTTGTTTTAGGCTTGTGTTTCGGCTGCTGAATAATATATTTTCAAACCTTTTGGGGATTTCTATATTTTGGATTTTTTCACTTAGGTTATGAATAACAAGCACTTCTTCCTTTTCATATTTTCTAATAAAAACGAGCAGGCCAGGTGCTTTGGTTTGGTATTCGACCAACTCGCCAGAAGTGAGTGCTTTAGAGCGGTTTCTTAATTGGATAAGGGCAATGTATTGATTGAGCAGGGAGTGTGAATTTTCCAGCTGTACCGAAACAGGATCAACAGTGTTGTCGGTACTATGGATAGCTTCTTCCCATTTAGTTCTAAACTGATCATTTTCTTTAGTGTCCCACAAGAATGGTTCTCTGATATTTTCATCGGGCTTCTTGCCTCGCATACCTATTTCTTCACCGTAGTAAATGTAAGGAGTGCCGGGGAGGGAAAGCAATATGGCCGACGCTAAGCCGGCTTTTTCGAGGTTATTATCGAGCATGCTCATGATGCGGTTCTGGTCGTGGTTGCTTAAGAACACGGCATCCTGGAAATCGTCGGTCACGGCTTGGTATTTTGCCATGGTGGTGAGATAAGCCGAGGTAAGTGTCGTGTTTTCATCCACTTCCCAAGCAGAGCCTTCTATGTAGGCAGAGACATTTTTTTCACGTTTTACCGATTCTAAAATGCTGAATGCCATATCGAAATTGAACATGGCGGGAAGCCCTTCGGTAAACGGGGCAATGAAATCCGATTTGTCCCATACTTCGCCTACTATGTACACATCTGGCTTTATTTTTCTCATAGAAGCCTTGAAAGATTTCCACCATTCTACATTGTCGGTCACCCGATGGTCTTCGTAGATATGCTTGGCGGCATCCATCCTAAACCCATCTACACCAACTTCCTCAAGCCAAAACTTTCCAATGTTGATCACTTCTTCCCTCACGGCAGGGTTGTCGTAGTTGAGGTCGGGCATCTGCCCAGTGAAGTAGCCGTAGTATTTTTCTTCGCTCCCTTCCGAGTCGTGCCATTGGGTGATGTTGTCAGAGTCGCCCGTGGCTTCTTTTTCCATCGAACTGATGCTGTCAATTTGTGTTTTAGTTGCCCAAATGTAATAGTCCCTGTACGGATTGTCTTTTCCTTTTTTCGATTCTAAAAACCAAGGATGCTGATCGCTGGTGTGGTTGATGATCAGGTCAATGATGATTTTTATATCGTGATTGTGGGCTTCTTGCACCATTTTCTTGAAGGTGGGCAAATCGCCATAGTTGGGGTGGACATCTTTATAATCTACCACATCGTATTTGTGGTAGGATGGAGAAGGCATAATTGGCATTAGCCAAATGGCTTTGATGCCTAGGTTTTGTAAATATCCTAATTTTTGGGTGATGCCATTTATATCGCCAATTCCGTCGTTATTGGTATCGGCAAAAGATTGGGGGAAGATCTCGTAAGTTACGGCATCTGGAAATGCACAGACTTCTGTGTTGGAAAGTAATGTTTTATCTACATAAAACCCTTTTCCTTTTTTCTGTTCGCAGCTGCTTATAAATATCATACAAATGGTTAAAAGGCCAATACTGAATTTTAGTCGATTTTTCATATTTATAAGATTTGTGATACCGAAATTGGTAAGGTAAAAAATAGATTTGTAAAAAATGGAAATCATTGTTTAATACTCAAATAACCGAGTGCATAAGGCAATAGTTTTAGGTAGAAAACGCCATGGTCAAAAGGGATTTCTTGTTTTGGTAAGTTATCAAAATTGGATACATCTTCCATACAAGCTTCTACATTTGTTTCGTCTAAGCTGAAAAACGTGGCATTAGTCCCTTCTATCTGTACTTCTATTTCTTGCTGTTTGTGAGAGAAGTTAGCAATGCAGAGCCAAAGCGTTTCCTTTTCTTCTATTGCCAGCCCATCCGCCATAAGTGGGTGGCTGCTTTTTAAGGTAAGGAGCCGTCCGTTGGTTCTTTTCATCACTTCTCTAAATACGTAGTACATAGGAAAAACTTCACCGGCTTTTGCCCTAAACTTCTGTGGGTGAGGACTGTCTTTTTTGCCCATCATGATACCGCCAGGGCCTACCGTGTTGTAATACGTAAGGTGGCGTGCCCCAGCTTCGGTCAAGTATTTCAAGCTCCCTAGCGTCCAGCAAGCTCCGTACAATGACATTTGCCTTGGGTCGTAGAGAGAAGGGAGACCCCTTGGGGGCTTGGTGGTAAGTGGGCTAGTGGCATCAGGGTTAAACCGGGGCTTTAGGGTTATTGGGGAAATGTGGACTGGTTGCCCCCAAGAAAATTGCCTTGCCGAACCTACGGTGTAGCCCTGTGCTTCCAAGGTTTCTGTAAGAGAAGGGTTGTCGAAAGCATGTACCTGTGGATTGAGGGAATAGGTAAGGAAATCGAGCCAGTTTATGGGTACTCTGTCTTTGTTCAGTTCAGCAAAATAGGCATTGGTGCCTGCACCTATCAGAGAGTCTGGAAAGTTTCTCTGAAGAATTCCTAGTACCGACTCTATCAGTTCGTCGGGCGTTACTTTATGGGTTGCGCTATAAATGTTTATTGCAGAGATATCATATTTTTTAGCGTATTTCACGTATTTCTCAACTTCTTTCTTGGCATTTTCTGTAAAGAAGAGTGCCGACTCCAAAGAAGCCCCGAGCGACTCGGCTATAGAAGCTCCTTTTTTAAGATGTGAATGCCAATTTCGTTGGTTGAAATGGGTTTCTAACCGATAATGTGTAAAACGAGCTTGCTTCAACAAAGCGAGCTCTTTGTCCGATTTCCTGTTTTTTTGCTGTAGTTCTAGTCCAATTGATGGCAGAGGTATCCTTTTTTTTGAGTGTCTGTCAATAGAAAGGCTGACATGATCGGAATCGGAAGTATATATAGGCAAATCGCCTTTAAGTGACAAGCTTACCTTTTGCTTTACTTGCTCGCCTTTTTCTATTAAAACAGGAAAAGGGGCTGAAAGTGGGGTGCAATGGAGCTTGTAAGAAGCGTCTGTCCAATTGCGTTGATCTTTCATCTCAAATACATCACCTTCAAACTCTAAAATAGCCATGCTGTCTTTGCTAAGCTTCCAATCAAATTGAGCAATATTTTCAAATGGTTGGTGGGGGCTTATAAAATTGGGGAAGGAACTGTCCGTTCGGTTTCTGTCGGGGTCGGTAACGCTACATTGCTCTCCGGCAAAGTTCTTTATAGGGTTGAGGACACAAAATCCTATCCTATTTTTGTGGAAAGAAGTAAGGGCTTCTCCACTGATGGAAAAGGTGATGTCATTATTTGACTTGCCTTCAATTATACATTTCCACAAAAACGATATTTCGTTTTGCTGGCAAAGGCAATCGTAGGTGATCTTGAAAGAATCATCTTTTTTCTCAATCTTTTCGTTACTGATTTTATGTGGGAGCGTTCCCCAGTTCTCATCTCGGACCGCATGATAGATCATGCGGATTATTTCATAATCACCAAGGCTGATGTATCTCAAAAAACCATTTTCATAGAGCATCGATAAGTCGCCCGCTCTTAGCATCACCGGCTCTTTTATAGGCTGTGTGGTTCCGTAATAAAAAATTTCTTTGCTTCGATGCATATTGCTCTGGAAAAAATGTAAGGTAAGTGCAACTGCATCAAATTAGGTGAATTTGTTGAATTTCAAAACAAAAACCACAACAAATCTTTGTTGTGCTAAGGTAAAATGAGCTAGTCGCTTATTTACCGATTCTGATCCTTTCTATAAAGTCCTCTTTTTGGGAGGAAATATCTCCAATGACCAACTGTTTGTTATTAAAAATATCCCTAGTGGAATGGAGCAGGCAGATGGGCAATCCGTAGCCAAGAGGGTAGAGGGTTTCCATAGCTTGCACATCCATTTTGCTCAACCGCTCTATTGCCCCACCATTTGGAGAGATAAACACTCTTCCGAAATCGAGGTTTTCCAAAAAGCTTCTAAATGTTTTGCCATAGAACAAATGGGGAAAGTCCTTTGAACCATTTTCTAGCACAAAAATGATGTTCTTGCCTTTTTGGGCTAAGGCTTGTGCAATTTGTTCTTCTTTGTTTGCAGGGTTTATTTCAAAAATCTTGTATCGATCTTGTTGGGCACACCAGTCAAGTTGGGCTTGGGGGAAATTTTCTCCACGTTCTACTACCGCAACCAACGTATCCACCGGGCCAGGAGAGGCAGGAGGAGAAGGTTTCATGAGTTTGCCAGAGTGTTGGAAGTATGCGCAGATAGCTTCTGCCATTCCCGAGCTTCCGGCCAAGAGTTGCGTCCCTTGCTTTTTGAGCTCGCACACCAGTTTCCCCACTTCTTGGAGGTGCTCTTCTTTAAGAATATCAAACAAAATGAATTCGCCCGATTCAGTATGCAAGTCTCTGAAAGATTCTACCCAATTAGCATTATCTTTTATTTCCAATGAAAACACATCGAAAAGTTTGACAGGCCTGTAGGTTTGTTTGGCTAAGATGGCTTGCACATCGCTGTTGGAGGCAGTATTTGCGTCCTTTTTTAGCATTTGGTAATTACCTTTTTCCTTTTTGAACAGGCAGCCAAAAACACTTAAACAGTTTTCGGAAGGGGCCGCCATTAGCAGGGGAATGAAGTTAGAAGGATAAAATTCGTAGGCGAGGTCAATGGCATGGCCGATGCTTCCGTGGGAAGGTTCTGCATGAAGTGCATAATCGGTAACATACTGGAAAAAACCCGCATTAAGGTCGCTTATATCTTCCAAAACCTCGGGCAGCTTTTCTTCCATTTCCTCAGGAGACATTTGCGCACTATTTCCCAAAAGACCTAACGCGCCAATTCTGCCAAAAAGTTGGTTTTGGTTCCATTCGTCTTTCAACCTGAACTTTTCTACAGTAGAAGCGCTAGGAGCTTGTGTGAATAAGGCTACGGGCAAGCCGTTGAGGGCAAGCTTCATGGAAAAATCGAGGGAAGAAGCTAGGCTTTCGCCATAAAAACCGAGTAAAATCTGTGAGTCGCGCATAGTTATGCTGTTTAAGTTGGTTATTGGTCTTGTCGATAACTGTTTCAAATAAAAATGAGTAAAAAAAATCCAGTGTTATCGACTATTAATTTAATTATTAGATTTGCTTAATAAAAATTCTGTAGGAAGAACTTTTAGGTTTATCCAAGTTTTTCATTCATTTCATAACTAATCAATCATTCATCAAATCACATAATCTATTATGAAATTGGTCACAAAACATGTACACATAACTATTCTAGGGCTGCTTATCGGCATGGGCTTAGTAGGATGTGACAAAAAAGTACAAGAAGGAGCTGAGACGGCTGCTCACGATCATGATGGGCATGACCACGACCATGCAGCAGAAGAAGCTGAAATGCAAGAAGTTGCCAGCTCTGATTCTAAGCTGTTGGTTAGCTATTTTGCCTTAAAAGATGCATTAGTGGCTACCGATGTAGAAGCGGCGACAGCAGCAGCAAAAGAACTAGCAGAAAATTCAGATAATATCATTAAATCCAGTGCAGAAGCGGTTGCTTCGGTAAGCGATGTGGAAGCGCAAAGAATCGCTTTCGAGTCGGTTTCGAAAGAAGTGTATAAATATGTGAAGGCACAAGGCTCTAACATAGATGTGTATAAGCAGTATTGCCCAATGGCTTTCAACAATACGGGAGCTTTTTGGCTAAGCGATAAAGAGGAAGTATTGAATCCTTACTTTGGCGATAAAATGCTAAAATGCGGTAAGGTAGAAGAGGTGATAGCTTCTAAGTAAGTATGTTGCAAGATAGATTAAACGCCCCTAGGGAAATCCTAGGAGCGTTTTTTGTTTACAAAGCTTTCACAGGTACGCAAATATCCACGATGATCTTTCCATCCCTTGGTGGTTCTGGGTACACCTCGAAGCAAAGACCGTCCGCAGGTTGGTAGCCACTTTGGGGAAGCCAAGTTCCGAAAACCCAGCCCCAAGCTTGTTCAAATTCCATTTCCCCAAGCTCGAACCTAGCTACTATATGCTTGCCGGGCTGCAGTTCCATTTTCCCGATTTCCCCCTCGGTCTTGGTGTCGGCAGGAACGTTGATTCCTACGCTCATGCGGAGCTTGTCTTCATCGGTCACGCTCGGGTCGTCGTGATAGACCACCACTGTTTTCAAATCGTGCTGCGCCATGAGCCCTCGTGGGCCTGCCCAAGCATAAACCTTGTTGAAAAGGCTTTCAAACAGTTTGCCATCTCCTTTGTAAGGTCCTGTGTGGCGTACGTAAGCTAGATGAGTTGTAGGAAGTTCGAGCACTTCCACGCTTTTGTTTTGTTCCATAGTAGATTTCCATTTAATAGTTTTTGATTCGTTACAAAAGTACAGGGAAACCTCTCCAGCCGATTGACGGGAATTGCTATGCATTTGACTTATATTGCTTTCTTCTTTTTTGGCTCGCCACTGGGTAGGCGTGTGGCCAAAAAAGCTCTTGAAATTGCGGGAGAAAATGGAAAGGTCAGTAAACCCGCAGATGATGGCAATTTCCGAAATGGACTTCGTGGGGTTGGTGGCCAGGAGGCTTGCGGCGCGCTCCAGCCTCACCCTATTGATGAACTGGAAAGGGCTTTCACCCACCATCCCAAAAAACACCCTATGGAAATGGAACTTGGAAAAACTAGCCACTTCGGCCAGCTCTTCCAAGGTGAATTGCTTATCAAGGTTTGAATCGATGTGGTCAAACACCTTATTGATGCGGGCGGTGTATTCCCGCACCTGTGCTTGCTTTTTGTTAGAAGACATAAAAGTGAAGTGATTACTTTGGTTAAAAAATGTGTGTGCAAGTTAACTTTTATGCTTTGGTAGAACAAACCGATGTAGATATTACGCTTCTAAGCAAGAGCTTCGGCTGAGGAAATGTTGGCAGATACGTGCCCTGGCCGAAGTCTATACCTGCTCCGATTCGCAAGAGAAGTTCATCGTAGACTTTGTAGCCGCATGGGACAAAGTAATGAACCTAGACCGCTTCGGTCTGAAATAAGAATTGATTGCTGAAAATTGAGAGGCAGCCTATGAGGGGCTGCCTTTTTTTGTGCCTTGCTAATTAGTGTTGCACAAAAAGTAATTGATATTGTTGCTAGAAAGAAAATGAGCTTATTTTTAATATTTTATTTGAATGTATAAATTTCATTTTGAACAAGTCTTTCATATTAGCTTTGTCTAAAATAGATCCTGTTAGAATCTTTACATTTCAACCCGATCAATCACTTTGTTTGCTGCACCTCTGAATTTTTTAGTTTTGAGCATTTTATCAAACAGAGCCATGGTTTTATTTAGATGTTTGAGGTTCTTTGTTTCTAAACTGGATAGAGAGTTGTATATCCCGATAAGGACTTTGACAGGTTCGTCATCATAGTAGCCTGCCTGGGAAATACCAGGTTTGTCGTATGTATTCACATGTTGTAGAAGTTCAAGACATTCAACTGGATGCTTTTTTGCACATTTCAGCAGGTATTCGAAATAGTAGTGCGGCTCTTTTCTGACCACATTAGATCGAGCGTATTTTTGAAGCAATGGATAAACTTCAAGGAACATTTCAGGGGTAAGATCCAAGAATGCGAACGAATACTCTTGCGTTACTTTTTCATTGGTAGAGTGAAGAAATTTTAGAAAGATTTGGCGGCATTTTGCCCGAACACTTTCTTTTTTATCCCCAAGGTTTTTGACGGCCATATCTACCAGCTTTGCTTTTGCTTCATCACTGCTTTTAAGCAGTGAGTCTAAAAGCTGATAGCTTCCTTCTTTTTCTTTTAACCACGCTTCACCCAAAACAACGGCAATGGTATCGTGTATAGATTCCAGTTTTATTGCTCGTTGGAAGTAGTTGTTGAGCTTATCGAAGTTGTTATTGAGCAAATATTGAACCGACCAGATGGAATGCTTCATTATTTCTGGTTCGTCTGAGCTTACCAGCTTTAGAAAGACTTCTAGTGTTTTTTGCTCATTAAGGTTCATCAGCACCGCAAGGCGTGACATTATCGCAACCCGAACACTTAGATTGGGGTCTTCTGCTATTTGGTGAAGTGCTTCGAAAACAGGGTTTTCAAAAGCTGGATTGAAGTAGACCTGACTAATATTTCCTGCTGCCGATCCACGCACATTATTTAAGCTATCCATTAATGCATCATGCCGAATGGTGTTATCCTCAGGGTCCTGGTGATTCTTGGCAATTTCGATCAAGTATTCTAATACATCCTGATCAAGGATTTTGGCCTCAACGAAATATGAGGACACCCAAACGAAGTAAAGCGTGTATTCTCGATCAAATGGAATAGACAGGGCTTTTTTGTAGATACGCTGCGTTTCGGTAGGATTGTATTCTGCCTCTTTTAACCCTGTAAAACCTGCGATTATATATTTGTAATGTACTTTGTTTTCATCAATCAGATTTTCAATAAATGGAAAGAAATATGATGCCCTTTTTTTTACTTCTGCCTGAAATGCCCGGGAATGCTCTAAAAGAGACCCACTGAACGATGCGAACTCGGCTTTGTATTCTGGATCATATTTTTCAAATGCTTGCTCCCATTGATCGAATGTCATTTTATCATAGGCCGAACTATCCATAGGTGGACCAACCATCTTATTAGGTTCACTATCCGACACTTTATTGAATTTCCTTTCTAACTCTAAAAAAACCTTTTTCAATAAGGGACGTTCATACAATTCGGTTTTAGGAACTGTACTCAGATATAAGTACTTTTTGTGACCATACTCCTTTAGCCTATGGTGCTTTTTCCCGTTTTCGTCCTGAGAAATATCAAGCTCGTATTTTGATTTTATTGAAAGTAGAACCTCGTCTATTTGATCCTTTTGGGCGTTGTCAAAATGTGGATAAACCTCTTGCAACAACTGTCTGAATTGGAATTGAATCCTGTCACCTCCCTTCAGTCCACCTTTTTGATGAAATAGCTCCATTAGTTGCAAAATCTCGTTAGCATAATGAGCTGGGTTTGCCAACAACCCAAAGAATACCAACCTTAAGATGGTAATGGAATTGCTGTCCTGATAATCTGCCAAGAACTGATCAAACCATAGAGTAGTTTTTTCTGATTGCTCTTGCACTTTATTTACGAGCAGATGATATATTGCTTCGTGCCCGTGGGAACGGCTATGGCGCTCATAGTCAAACATCCAAAATCCAAAGTCGATGTATAATTTTGATTTAACCTCACCTCTTGTTTTTGTAGTAATCCGCTTAATAATATCCAATGTGAAGTCGAGTGCTTTAATAGTATCAACCTCGAATATCTTTTTAAATAGTTCTTCATCCTGATACTCAAAATTGGGCTTATCGGTTGCACCTTTAATAGCTTCAATTTTATCGAGGCAATGGATTTTGTACCTCTGTATTACCCAATCAACATTGAAGACCAAAGCATCTTCAAGTATCTTATAGTAAACAAATCGATCACTATCTGCTTCGGCTTCATATTTTTCAAAAAGCTGGAAAGCTAATAGAATATCCCACTCTTTAACATGGTAGAGTAACCTAAAAACAAACTTTGATTTCCCTTCAAATTGAGGGCAATTCGAAAGAAAATCACAAACAGGTTTTCTATTTTTGGGTAGTTGTTTGAACAAAATCTGCCTTAGTAGATTAACTTGTGAATCCCACCTTTCAGATATGCTTTTATAGTGTAGAAGGGTTTTGATTTTATCTACAATTTTATGTGCTTTTCCCCATTCATGTTCAACGAGTTTATTGAACCAGCCAATCCTCTGGGTGATCAGCTTATTCAGTTCCCCTTCTTCAAGAAGAAACGTAAACCAACTATTACCTGTAACTGACTCTAGAAAAGGCAATTCCAGTTCTTTACTCGGTAAAATATGGGATCTTACAAGATGCTTTTCCTTTGTTGTTGGGACTTCTTCAAAGCCAAGTAGATTCAATAGGATTAGTTTAATATGGAAGCGATACTTTGAGGAAAGCAGGATAGTTTCGAGAGCTTTTATATATGCAGCATGATCTTGTTCACGCAGAAAGCTGATAATCATTTTCAAGCTGGATCGAATGAAAAGACCTTGGTGGTTCTCAAGTATGTAGTTGGTTACTAGATTTCGCTTCTGGATGAATTGTTTAGCAAAAGCAAAGTCAAAAAATGTTTGATGGAAAAATTGGACTTCCTTATCTGTTTCCGTTACAATCCCTATGCTTTTCAAATAGTCCAACTCATCCGTGAACGCTACGAAAAATGACGTTGAAGAGGTGCTGATTCGCTGCGCTTCATGCATCTGTTTCGCAATAGCAAAAACTAGGCTTGTGCATTTATCACCATTGGCTGGTGATTTAATTGGAACCTTGGTTATTTGTTGAACCCAAAGACTTTCATACAAGTCATGTAATGTAGTTATTGATCGAAGGTTGATTTGCGAATCGTACACCTTGCAAAACACGTTTAGATGATGTGGTATTTGCAGAAGATTGAGCAATTGCTGGGGTACTTCATTCTCTCTTATCCTAAGTTTGGTAAGCACTTGTTTAACCTGACCTGTATCTAATAAACCAACTTTGAAGCTTTTTTGGTTTTGGTAGAACTTCAGTTCATTGTCGTAATCAAGATCGTATGCTCTAACGGAAATAACCACTCTTACCCGATCAATGGCAATAAGCTTTCTAACAAGAAGGTTGTAGGCATCGAGGTATTCTCGTTTGGCTGATAAAGACTGGGAAAGCGCATCTATCTGGTCAATAAGCACAACAACCCGTTCGCTGGCTTCGCTTAGCGTGCGAACTACTTTTTCGAATGAGTCTTCGAGGTCAATTTTGTTTTGTAGGTCTGTAATACTTTCAGCATAAAGCCTATCTGCTTTTAAGGCAATTGTAGGTATCCTGGTTTCCTTAAGCTTCAGAAACACATCTTTAAGAATAACCGTTTTTCCATTTCCGGCACCGCCAACTAGCAAAACAACTGGTTGCTCATCTTTTCCCAATGGCGACTTGATCCATTGAAGCAATTCATTCGTTTCCTTTCTTTCAATGTGCGAATTATCTACCCCTTCAAAAGAGCTATTGTAATCCGTTAAGTAGTGGGAGGCATGATCAAATTTTTGCAGAATGACATCAACAGGGATATTGGAAGTATATTGGTATTCACCCTGCTTTCTCAGCTCTTCCGTCAGCTTTTCAACTGGCTCCGATTCAATCACCATTTTAACCTCGAAAAAGGTTTTGATGACAGGTTGAAAGCCTTCTGTATTTAGTAGATCATTTAAGTCTTGAGGAATTATTTTCTTAACCGTGATTGTTTTGAGAACTGCTTTCAGGTTAGGCTCAATGTTGGTGTATTGAAGGTGCTTGAGTTCTTCGTTGTTTCTTATAACCTCCTCTGTCCAGTCTTTTAACTTAGTCTGGTTTGCTATTTCATTATTAAAGTCGGTGAGTAATTTGAGTGCTGGTTCGGAAAAACCAAATGAGACAGTAAAGTAATAGGTGAAATTTTTCGGGTCGTGAATCAGGCTATTGTCAATCTGGTAGTGTAGAACAAACTTGATGATTTCCTTCGCACATTCTGGCCTGGCAATTCTGCGGTCATCGTGAATACTATGTTTGCACTGAATTAACCCAAGTGATTTGCCATCCAAATGCAAACTACAATCTCGACCACGTTCCCGAACTCCTTGCAGAAGGTTGATTTCATCAAATTGTCTATGCCAGTCGCCTTTTTCAATTCGAAGTTTACCAATTGAGTATAGCAATTCCTCAAACCTTCGGTCGTCAAGGTCAGAATATGGATAACCTTTATTTGGCAAAGCTACAGGCTTATTCGCTGATTCTTTTATTTCTGGTTGAGTATAAGATAAGGTCATCGAGAAAGTTACAATTTTGAATTAGGGTACTTTTTTTATTGTTTTACTTAATGTTTTTGCTCCATAGTGGCTTCTCTTTCCATTATGATGCTACCCCAAGTTAAACCATAAATCTAAGTTTTTCAAAACAATAACAATGTTTCTTGGTGTTTATGTTGTATGCTTAGATAGTTAAAAGAGAAGAAGGAAGCAAGGCTTTTAACCCAAACGGCAACAAAAAAAGCCATCACCAACCGGCAACGGCTTTTCAGCAGATGTCAAAAAAAACACGTCAAAATAATTTTATTTCTGTTCTTCCTCTATCTCTATATCTCGCCAAGCTTCTATAATGTTCTTGGCTTCGTTGTACCAGTTTATCAGCTCATCGGTTTTGACAGTTACCGCTTCTCTGGCTTGCTCATACTCGACTTCAGCACTTTGTTGGATGCGTTTAAGTGCCATTGTATCTACAAATAGATCCAGCCCTTTTTGCATATGGGCTTGGGTGATGTTCTTTTTCTTAAATTCGGCTGCTATCTCAGGGTTTTCCATCCCCATTTTATAAAAAGCAAAATACTGCAATTTGATATTGTTGAATTTGGTACTCCTTCTTCCTTCTAGGTCGAGCAAGCCTATTTTTTCCCTGTCATTCTTAAAGAGTGTACGGGCTATTTTCAACAGAGGTTTGTAATGTTTTTTTATTTCAATTAAAGCATCACTCACGCCATCGGTCGCACTTTTCTGCCTGCCCAGCATTACCTCCCTCACCTGCCTAAGCTCTACTATTTCATCGTGTAGCTTCAAAGCATTGTCGATGGACTTTTTTGAATAGCCTGCTTTGTTGGCTATGGCTAGCTCACTGGGGTCTGCCAATAGTTCATTGATGTACTCCCAGGTTTCATTTACTTTTTTGATGTTCTTAAAGTTCTCCATTCTGATTGGATTTCGTTTAACAATTTATTTGCTGTATAACGCAGGTTCTTGTCCTTTATGAAGTATAAACACTGTGGACGCTATACATATGTAAGCTGTCAACGGAAATGGATACTATATTTAGACTATTTGTAAGTGGTTTATAGACAAGTATATAGGTGTATAATCGTAGTTGAAAGCGGGTTTTGTGTGATTATTGTAAGATCCTACAGCAAGCTAGGTTATGTAGTTTTTGTTTGTAAGGTTGTTAACCTTCCTAGGGATAGGATGTAATAAATGTTACAAGTGTGTGTGGTTTTTTATATTTTTGCTTCTTACTTATTCGTGAGCTTACATCTTCTTCCACTTTTGAAAAATATAACTAACTGAAACAGAATATAATATGGTGATAAGCCTGTTTTGTATGGTTATATGCGATGAAAATGTGGTAATCTATGCTCGAAAAGTAGTTGCAAGCCCTCCAAAGCAGGTCAAATACCTTCCAAAAGCAGTCGTGAACACTCAAATTATAGTCAAATGCCCTCCAATAGTAGTCGCGAGGGGTCAATAGCTGGTCAAATACCCTCCAAAAGTGGTTGCAAGCCCTCCAGCATAGGTCAAGTATCGGTCAAAAGCAGTTGTGAAGGGTCAGGAAGTGGTTAGAAGCTTTTCGAAAATAGTTATAAGGCTTTTGATTGAATAAATAACCGTTATACTTCTAGTCAAAAGTGCTCTGAACCTATTTAATCTGATATTAGGTATAGAGTATCGGCATTACTGCGTAGTAATGCCGATACTTTTTTGGAGCAGCAAGGAGGCTGCTTACTACCTATCCAAAATATGCCGTGAAATAACCAGTCGCTGAATTTCCGAAGTGCCTTCGCCAATTTGCAACAAGCGTTGGTCTCGGTAGAAACGCTCTACGTCGTATTCTTTCATTAGCCCGTAGCCACCGTGTATCTGAACGGATTCGTCTGCCACTTCTTTGGCTATTTCAGAGCAGTAGAGCTTGGCCATGGCAGCCTCTTTCCCAAAAGGTTTTTTCTTCTGTTTTAGCCAACAGGCTTTGTACAGTAGGTTTCTGGCGAGTTCAATTTTCAGTGCCATATCTGCCAGCTTGAAAGAAATGGCTTGGAATTTTGAGATTTGCCTGCCAAACTGCCTTCGCTGTTGGGCATAGGCAAGTGCCAATTCGTAAGCTCCTTGGGCGCAGCCTAGCCCCATGGCGGCAATGGAAAGTCTGCCGCTATCAAGTGTTGTAAGCATGATTTTAGAGCCTTGCCCTCTTTTCCCCAACACGTTCTTTTTGGGCACTCGGCATTGGTCAAAAAACAACTGGGCAGTATTCGAGCCTCTCCACATCAACTTGCCGTGCATAGTCTGCGTACTGAAACCTTCCGTGCCTTTTTCCACCAAAATAGTTGATATTTCCTTTCGCCCATCTTTGTGGATATCGCTGATAAGCTGAACTGTTACACCTCCTGTAATCGGCGTGTCGGCGTTGGTAATGAATATTTTAGACCCATTTATTTCCCATTCGTTGTTTTCTAATTTACCCGTAGTCTGGCTTCCACGGGAGTCTGAGCCAGCTTCTACTTCGGTAAGCCCAAAAGCCCAGAGTTTCTTGCCAGAGCATAGGTCGGGCAGGTATTTCTCCTTTTGTTCCTTGTTTCCAAATTTCATGATTGGCCCGATGCCCAAGGAATTGTGCGCCGCAACCGTAGCTGCCTGCGAGCCATCAATTCGAGCAATTTCCTCCACGGCGATGATGTAGGAAAGTACGTCCATGCCATGGCCGCCGTAGCGAGTGGGGGCGGTCATTCCAAAAATGCCCAACTCGCCCATTTGCTGAGTGATTTCTACGGAAAAGCATTCCTTTTCATCCAGTTCTCTGGCCTTGGGTTTGATGACCTGCTCGGCAAAATCTCGAACAGAGCTGCGTATAAGCTCGTGGCGTTCATTGCAATATATGTCCATGTTATGTGTGGTTGTTTTGGTTAAGGTGTTGTTGGAATTGGTTGATAGCTTAGTGTTGATTGTTTAATGAGGAGGTGAGTAAATGCTTATAGAGATTATGCTACGGAATCAATTTCCTCGGCACAAAAACTTTTTGCGCCAAGAAAGCCGCAGCAATCATTTTCCCCTGAGGATCTAGCCTCGACGATTTTGTGCCGCCGCCATCCAGTACATCGTTCAGCACAAAATTGAACCCTCGAAGGCTTTCCCATTCATGCCGAATGATTTCTCCATGGCACTGATCTTTAAACCATTGTTTAACCAAGTCGGTTTTTAGGTGCTTTTTCAAGAAATCGAATATTGCTTCGCTGCGAGCCAATACGCCTAGGTTTGCCGTGTTGCCTTTGTCACCAGACCTCGCCAAGCACAAGTCTTTCATGCTGACTTCGGCAAGCTCTACCGATGGGGTAAGCAAAGTGAAGTCGCCTTTGTCAGGTTGGATATGTGGGGAGCTAATCTGCTCATATTTTTCTTTTGCCATATGTGGATAGAACGAATTGATTTCACGCTCTTTGGCTTGGAAAGGAACGTCCCACAGGATTTGCTTTATGTTTCGTTTGTCAAGCAATGTAGGCCAGTAGGCTATCACTTCTTGGGGTTTTGGTCGCCCGCCATAAGCCGCAACGCCTTGCGGTCCAGCCAAAATGATTCCTGCTACTTCTTTGGCGAAGGTCTGCAAATGGGCACGCTCTAGATCAAAAGCGACGAATTGTAGCAGGATTTCCCTGCTTTCTTCTTTGGCCAAGGCATTGCCAAGTGCATTTGCACCAATAAAATTTGTAGCTGTTCTGTAAAATCTAGTTGAAATTCTTTTCCAAAATATTTTGCTAAGCAACTCGGCTTTCTCCAAGGCATTTTTACCGCCTACCACCACTTGCCCAACGGCTTTGTACCCATCCCTCAGTGCCATGGATACTTTCCACGTTTGTGGTGCTGGTTTTCCTTTCACTCCACTTACCGCTACTTTGTGTTCCCCAACATCTGTGATAGAGATTTCACTCATGTCGGCAACTACATCTGGTCCCATGTAGTTTGTCGGGTCAGAAACTTCGTAAATCAACTGTTCCTTCACCGTCCATTGGTTCACTAGCCCGCCTGTTCCCTCAGCTTTGGTAACTTCAAACGATCCATCGGCGTTCATTTCCACTATTGGGTAGCCCATTTCCGTCCATTGACTCACCTGTTGCCAATCGGTGAAATTCCCTCCGCAAGCTTGAGAGCCGCATTCCAAAATATGCCCTGCCACCATCCCCGCAGCAAGTTTATCCCAATCATCCAGCTCCCAATCCAGTTCATACACGCAAGGGGCGATGGTGAGCGCACTGTCCGAAGCCCTTCCCGCAATCACGATATCAGCTCCTGCTTGCAACGCTTCCACTATGCCTTGGGAACTGGTATATACATTGGCACTGACCAATTGTTCAAGCGGATAGTTAAAAGAGTTGCCCGTTTCAAAGTTCTCAAATTGCTCTCCATCTGCTTGCAGTTGATCGATCTGCTCCATGAGGTTATCGCCTGTAACCGCCATCACTTTTTTGTCGAACCCCATGCTGTGTAGGGCTTCTTGCAAAGCTTGGGCGCAAGCGATAGGGTTCATCCCACCTGCATTGGTGATGATCTTTGGGAAATATTGTTTCAGTGCATCTTCGGCTAATTTGATATGCTCGATGAAGTCGGCAACATATCCCTGTTGCGGATTTCGTAGTTGTTGCTTTGCCAAAATGCTCATGCTCACCTCGGCAAGATAATCTGCCGTGAGGTAATCGAGCTTACCAAGGAGTACCTGCCTTCGCATAGCCAACGGCTCATCGCCCCAAAAACCGCTGCTGTTTCCTATTCGGACTTTTCTTTTCATATTTTTTCGAATTAAATAAGTACGTCATGCCGCACGTAGATGCGGTATCTCTTTCCTAAGCTCATCAAACTCTCCTTTTTCGGAAAGTCGCAAGGGCTGCAGGATTTCTCTGCTTCGTAGGCTGGAGATCCCGAATCAAGTTCGGGATGACTCGAATTTTTCCACCCACTTCGGTTTTCTTTTCTCTAAGAAAGCAGCCATCCCTTCTTGCCCCTCTTCCGACTTTCGGGTTTCGGCAATCATCTTTGCCGTGTTAGAATATGCTTCTTCAAATGTCCAGTTGTTCACCACTTCGTTTATCAGCTTTTTGCACTCGGTCAAAGCCTGCGGACCAGAAGTCTTTAGTTGATTTAGAAATAGCGTTAGTTCGCTTTCTACTTCTTGGGCATTCCCAGAAAAGTTGACAAGCCCCAGTCTTTCCGCTCTTACTCCGTTGATCCTCTTTCCGCTAAGCATCAGCGATTTTGCATTGAATTCTCCGACTCTTTTGATCACATAGGGGGATATACAGGCAGGGATAAGCCCAATCTTTACTTCGCTCAAGGAAAAGACACAATCGTCGTGTGCCAATGCGAAATCACAGGCTGCAAGCAACCCGTTTGCCCCGCCAATGGCAGCTCCTTGTACCACGGCAATGGTGGGTTTGGGGAAGCTGTAAAGAAGTTGAAAGCACTTGGAAAGATTGAGGCTTTCTGCCAAATTTTGCTCGTAAGTATAAGCAAGTGCCGAACGCATCCAATTAAGATCAGCACCAGCGCAGAAGGATTTTCCTTTCCCTTTTATAAGTAAGATGTTACACGAGGTGTCTTGGGAAAGTTCTTCCAAGCAATCGATGATTTCCAAAATCATTTCTTCATGGAAGGCATTGTGCACCTCAGGTCGGTTGAGCCAAAGAGTGACAACCCCATGGTTGTTTTCGGTTGTTATGCTTTTCATTTTCTTATTATTTTTTGGGAGACAAGGCATGCATTGTCTCTACGGTTTTTCTTATTTCTAATCACATTCTGAATACCCCAAACTTTGATTCTTTGATCTTTTTGTGGAGGCAGGCTTCCAAGGCTCTAGCTATTACATTTCGGGTTTCTTTTGGTTCTATGATGCCATCGTCCCAGATGCGTGCGGTGCTGAAATAGGCACTTCCTTCTTGCTCGTATTTATCAAGAATTTTTTGCTTTAACGTTTCTAATTCTTCTTCATCCACTTCTTTTCCTGCCTTTTGAGCTTGTTCTTTTTTGATGGTAAGTAAGACGTTTGCCGCCTGCTGCCCACCCATCACCGAAGTTTTTGCATTGGGCCAGAGGAAAAGGAAGTTGGGATCGTACCCTCTGCCCGACATGGCATAATTTCCCGCCCCAAACGAACCGCCTACTACCAAAGTGATTTTGGGGACTTTGGCGTTTGCCACCGCATGGATCATTTTGGCTCCGTCTTTTGCCAAGCCGCCTTGTTCGTAGCGTTTGCCCACCATAAAACCCATGATGTTTTGTAGAAAGATAATGGGTATTTTGCGGGATGCGCAAAGGGTAACGAAGTGTGCTCCTTTGAGGGCAGATTCGGAAAACAAAATGCCGTTATTGGCAATAATGCCGACTGAAATGCCTTTGATGTGGGCAAAACCTGTGATAAGCGTGCGCCCGTATCGAGCTTTAAATTCTTGGAAATCGCTTCCATCCACTATGCGGGCGATTATTTCTTTTAGGTTGTAAGATCTCCGGAGGTCGTCGGGGATGAGGCCATGGAGCTCCTGAATATCGTATAATGGTTCTTGGTATTCCGCTAATCGGTTTTTGACTTTCTTTTGGCGGATATGACGGAAAATATCTTGACAGATTCGGAGAGCATCTTCGTCGTTTTGGGCGAGGTGGTCGGCTACTCCGCTTACTGCGGTGTGCATTTCCGCTCCACCGAGTTGCTCAGCGCTCACTTCTTCGCCCGTTGCGGCTTTCACCAGCGGAGGTCCGCCTATAAATACGGTTGCTTGGTTTTTGACCATTATCACCTCGTCGCTCATGGCGGGGACGTAGGCGCCACCTGCTGTGCAGCTACCCATCACCACGGCTACCTGCGGAATCTTTTTAGCCGAAAGGCGAGATTGGTAATAGAAGAAGCGTCCGAAATGGTTTCGGTCAGCGAAGACATCCGCTTGGTCAGGTAAGAATACGCCGCCGCTGTCCACCAAGTACACGCAAGGGAGCTTGTTTTGCAAAGCGATCTCCAATGCCCTCAAATGCTTTTTGATTCCCTCGGCTATGTACGTGCCGCCCTTTACCGTGGCATCATTGGCGATGATGACCGTGTCTATCCCATTGATTTTTCCTATGCCTGTCACCAACCCTGCGGAGGGGAATTGGTTCTTCTTGATGTCCCAAGCCGCTAGGGCAGAAAGCTCCAGAAACGAGCCGTCATCTACCAAATATTCCACCCGCAGCCGAGCCGTCCACCTTCCTTTTTCAACAAATCGCTTTACGGATGCTTCCTCGCTTCGGTCTTTCACCGACTTTAGGCGGCTGCGGTATTCTTCCAGCACGTTTTCATATAGATCGGCATTCCTTGTAAACTGTTCGGAATCCGTATCAATCTTGGTTGTTAGTATGGCCATGTTGTTCGTGGTTTGTTGGTGTAGGTAAAACCACAAAATGAAGCATCATGTTTAGGATTTATATTCGCAACTTCTTTTAGCCTTTTGGGTATTGTTTGGCGCAGGGGAATGTGGAGGGAGGTAATATTGTCTATTTTGATTGATAACAAATGATTTGAACAGGTTTGGCAGGGGGGGGGGAGTTCATCACTATTTAGAACAGAAAGATCTCGTCTCTGGAGGTAGCCAACATAGGGGGAGGGGAAATGTTTTTGTAGGAAAGAGTGTTCTCTAAACAATAAAGCCCCGCCTTAAAGCAGGGCTTTGACTTGTCTTCCAATTTTACTTAATATCCCTAACAGCTCTTACAAAATTATATACATACCGAACATCCCCCTGAGGACCAAAAAACTGGGGGTAGGCATTTTTGTCGCCACTTTTAGGGTCGCTTCTTTGGCAGCCCGAACCATGAACGTCCATTAGCATACCGTTCATCTGCCCTTGACCTTCGCCGAAGGCAATATAAACAGCACTAGCATAGGGGTTTGTTCCATCTAAATGTGTAGTACTTGTCCAAAAGAAAGGGTATTGTCCTGTATTTCCTTCTGGGTCGGCGATTTCTGTGGTGCTGAAAATAGCATCTATGGAAGGGGTATTTGAAGTTTGAGGAGATTTGGAATAATCAACAATGCTTTGTAGTTCTTTGGCATTGGGTAAACGCCAATCATTATATGCCGAAAGTTCAAGGCTTTCACAGTATTCCAAGGCTTCTTGCCAGTCACGCGAAACCCCATCGTCTGATTTTTGCCACATCAAACCTGTTGCCTTGTCGCTTACCGTGCCATCTCCATTATCGACATAATTATTTTTGCCATATTCTATGTTTCCCCTCACCAGTCGAAAATACATTGTATTAGCAGAACCTGTGCTTTTTTTAAATTTCGGATAGCCTTTAATTCGACCGTCTACGAAATTGACTCCAAACACTGTTTCATCGCCACCCATTGTCCGACCAACATATTCTGTAGAAGACCAAGTTTGGGCATCAATCTCTCGTTCCCTTACAGATAGGTCTCCTAATGCTTGGTCAAAATAATAAGTATCGATAAACATTTCTATCGCTTCGGCACCTTTCACCTGACCGGTAAAAATGATGAGAGAATACAGTTCTTTTATACTTGGGACTCTCCAATCCGAATAACCGCCCAATGTTGAATTTGCTGCTTTTTGAAATGCTTCGTCATAAGTTATTTTAGATCCCATATCTTTCTCCCACATTAACCCTGTTACATT
Organism: Flammeovirgaceae bacterium SG7u.111; assembly: GCA_034044135.1. Classification (NCBI taxonomy): domain Bacteria; kingdom Pseudomonadati; phylum Bacteroidota; class Cytophagia; order Cytophagales; family Flammeovirgaceae; species Flammeovirgaceae bacterium SG7u.111. The sequence continues at coordinate 3,299,075 of CP139021.1, forward strand.
GTCCGTTATAGTGCCATTTCCATTGTCTGTATAAGAAGGTTGATAGCCTTCATGATTTGCATCTTGTCCATAAAACTCGTCCCCCAACGACGGAGCAGGGATCATGTCAAAATCGCTGTAGGAATCTGTCACTTTGGTATCAACTATAGGGTAAGTTAAACTTGGGGTTGGTGTAACTTCTGGTGTTGGAGTATTCTTGTTTTCACAAGAAAAAAAAGCAGAGAATAGAAAGAATAACAAAAACATGGATTGTTTCATTTGTTTAAGTTTAAAAAATATGATTTTACGTTTGATCATCCATTAGAGCTTTTTTTACATAAAAGGTTTAATCTGTTTCAAGGTAACCAAAAACTTTGTTGAACTGGACGTACTTTCCCCATTGCCCTGTAAGAGTTTTGCTACATGCGGGTTTGTTTTTGTATGTGTGACCTAATAATAAGGTTTTTAAAATATCCCCGTATCATGCCCATCGATACTGGTGGTGTTTTTCTTTTGCCAGTATTCTTTTATGCGGTCTTCGCCTTGTTTGGTTGCCCAGGTGTTTAGCTCTTCCCGTTCTTCTTTGTAGTCCATAAAAGGCACTGCCATGCCGCAAGAGGTTTGCACAAGGTCGATGTCCAGCTCGAAGATCTGTCTTGCCCCAGCCAGCGGTGTGAACTTACCGATGTGCTCGTCCCATTCTTTGTCCCGCTGGTGGTAGACCTTGGCTGTACCGTAGAGTCTCAAGATCATCGGCTTGCCTTCAAAAGCGCAGAACATGATAGTCATTCGGTTGCTTTCTTGTACGTGCGTAGCAGTCTCGTTTCCGCTACCCGTTACGTTGAGCCAGATGGCCTTGTTTGGCCCCAGTACCTTGAAGCTGTCCATGCCTTTTGGGGAGATATTTACTTTTCCTTCTTTCATGGCCGTGCCTACAAAAAAGATGTGTTGGTTTTCTATGAATTCTTGGAGCTGAGGGGTGATTTCTGCGAGTTGTTTTCCCATTGGTTTATGTTTTGTTTTACGAAGGTAGAAAATTACATCTAGGTCTCGAGTTCTAAAACCTACCTCATTTCAAGGCTATCAAATTTTTCTAAGGTATCGGGGTTTACCACTTCCATGGTGACTTTTTTGCCATCTACGTGGAAAAGTACCAGAGCGTTTTGCGTGGTAAAACCAGAAACAAACGGCGTCCAAGGGGTTTGTTCTTGGGCATAATAAGGAGCACCGGCCGCACCATTGTTTATTTGGTAAATCGTTCTTTTCAATCGTATCCTTTTGGGCTCATAATCCTCATTGTACCTCTGCATTTCAGGGCTTATTTCCGTTCGGGCATAGTTATGTTCATCCCCTGTCAGTACGGCGATCACCTTCGTACTTTTGTTTACCAGCGTATTCAGCAGCTGGTCCCTTCTTTGGATGATGCCGTAAGCGAGTGGTTTTCCATTGATATAAGGCCTGTAAGAGTTGTCGCCATTGTACCACATATCGTCACTCACATGGCCTCCGTTGGGGAACATTGGCGTATGTTGGGTCACAAAAATATGGTCTATGTTTTCGTCCTTCTCCAAGTCTTTAATGGTATTTTCTAGCCATTTCAACTGCATGCTCATGATATAAGCATGCAATCCACCACTTGTATGGGGGATGGCCATATGGCTTGGCGAATAGAGGTAGTTGGAGTTTAGGACAATAACTGCAACATTGTCATAGGTGTAGTAGAATACATTTTCCTTATAACTAGGAAAATCTGTTTTCCGGCTATTGGGATCGTAAGCTGCCCCATCTTCACTTTCTGGACCATTTTCAGGGTTTACAAAATTTCTGTTAAAAACAGCTTCGCCCGATTCTGTGTCGAAAGGAAACCTGTCTACTAGGAAGTTGCCTTTGTTATCTGGTCTGGAAAACACGCGCATCAAAGCCTCGTGGTTTCCCATGCTCACGTATATTGGGAGGTGATGCCAAAATGGCTCGACCGACCTTTTCCAGTTAGCATATTGCAAATCCATTTCGTTGGGGTTGGTAAGGTATCCATTGATAAGATCGCCCGAAAACTGCAAAAATGCCATATCGTTTTGCGTGCCCAATGCCATTATTTTTTTCATGATATAAGCATTTGCACCGTAGATACTTCGCTCACCGCCACCGTTTCCATTTCTAGAGTCGCTGGCATAGGCAAAGGTAAAAGGCTTGCGAGAGCCAGGGGTGGGGGCAGTTTTAAATTCAAACTCTAAGGGAATGCCTCCATACTCTACTTTATAGCCATATTTAGTACCGGGCTTCAAGCCGGTAATGTCAATTTCATGTTGGGTTTGCCCATCTTCTCCTTCAAATGTTTTGCCGTCTACCGTTACCATACCTTTTGTTTCCCTATTGGTAGTAAAAGAAATAGTGGCACCTTCGGGTGTTACTTTGTTCACGAAAGGTCCTTCCACTATGGTCTCATCTACTTTAAAAGGACCTTTTCCTTCAAAGCAAATCCTTCCGTCGTAGATCATTTTCCCTTCGTCGTTAATGAGCCTGTACCCAATGATTCCCTGTCCTCTCTCTTCCCAACCTATCATATCATATTTCCCTCCCATCAATTTTATTTTGATGGTCGCTCTGCCAGTGACTACTTTTTCGGAAGACCGAAAATAAACGGGAAGTGGGTGTTTAGAATCTCCGTAAGGGATAAATCCATAATAAAGCGTGCCGTTCAAGTCTGGATTTTGGAAGTCCAAGAATAGCCCCAAAGGAATACCCGTAACTGTGCCTTGCGCTTGTTGCAAAGTAAAAAATGGTTTTTCAATTTTTTCGTAAGCCTTTTCCCCATTTACGTCTATGTATAATTTCCCATCTTTATCGTGCATCATGTTGCTATATATAGAGGGGATCTCTATTTTTTCGGTAGCTTGGCCTAGCGCCAAATCAAGGGAAAGCAAACCAATGATTCCCGAGAGAACGAGTGATTTCATGTATGTAATTGACTTAGTTTAATAATGATTAGTGTGGTATTGGATTATAGCAAAGCTTAAAGCTAATAGATAGAGAATTATATCACAGATTTTTTCAAAGAAATGTGACTTGTTTTGCCCCGAAAGAATAATTGAATTACTTTGCTTCTTTAATTATTAAGATGGGTCTTTATTGATTTCTTTATACCTCAGAAAACTTAGTCCATGGGGGTAGTAAGTAGGTTTTTAAAGAGTCTTAATGTGTCATTCTGATAAGGATGACAGCAAGTACAACCACAGATTTTTTTGATAAAATGAAAACGATCTACCTTTTGCGCCATGCCAAATCGAGTTGGGATGATCCAACGCTCAACGACTTTGACCGACCGCTGAACGAGCGAGGGAAAAGAGATGCGCCTTTTATGGGCAAAAAACTGAAAGAGAAGGGTATAATGCCAGATTTGATTGTTTCCTCATCTGCCAAGAGAGCTAGTAAAACAGCTAAAAAGGTGGCGGCAGAGATCGGGTATCCTAAAAATAAAATAGAATTTCAGGAAGAGATTTACGAGGCGTTCACCAAAGATCTGCTTAGGTTGGTGAGAGGGTTGGACGATCAACTCCAATCGGTGATGGTTGTGGGACATAATCCAGAGTTCACGGCCTTTTCCAATTTGCTATCCGATATTCATATTTACAACATTCCTACTTGCGGTATTTCTTGCATTTCTTTCGAGACTGAAACCTGGAAAGATATAGATCCCCAAACGGGGAAAAGCTTGTTTTTTGATTACCCAAAAAAGTATTTGTAAAAAGGGGCTTTTCCATATGCTGTATGGAAATAAAATTGACTATATTTTGGGCTTGAAAGTTCAACTCTACTAGCAATTTTTTATCATAAAACAACATGTGAAAATGGCTCAAAAACCACGATTAAGTTTTTGGCAAATTTGGAATATGAGCGTCGGGTTTCTCGGGGTTCAGTTCGGCTTTGCCCTTCAAAATGCGAATGCTAGCAGAATTTTACAAACTTTCGGTGCAGATGTAGAACACCTTTCATGGTTCTGGCTCGCTGCCCCGCTCACGGGGATGATTGTCCAACCTATTATCGGTCACTATTCTGATCGTACCTGGACAAAACTGGGAAGGAGAAGGCCTTATTTCCTTTTTGGAGCGTTGGCAGCTTCCATCGCCTTGGCATTTATGCCCAATTCAGCCATGTTGTCCCATCTTCTGGCGCCCATGTATATAGGAGCAGGCATGCTCATGATTATGGATGCTTCGTTCAATGTGGCCATGGAGCCTTTCCGAGCGTTGGTTGCCGACCTGCTTCCGGCTGATCAAACTACCTTAGGTTTTTCCATCCAAACTTTTTTGATAGGGATAGGGGCTGTGGTCGGGTCATGGTTGCCCTACGTGATGGCCGAATGGCTAGGTGTTGCCAAGGTTTCAGAAACAGGCGGCGTGCCCGACAATGTTATTTTCTCTTTTTATGTAGGTGCAATTGTTTTGGTGGGGGCAATCCTCTGGACGGTAATAAGTACCAAGGAATACCCACCAGAAGTACAGGCAACATTTCAGGAAGGTGAGGAAGTAGAGGAAGAATCAGGTGGCTTGATGCAAATCTTTAAAGACTTTGCCAAGATGCCTACAACTATGAAGCAACTTGGCTTGGTACAGTTTTTCTCATGGATAGCCCTGTTTTCCATGTGGGTATTTACCACGCCTGCCGTGGCGCAACACCACTTCGGCTTGCCTGTGACCGACACCAGCTCCGAAGCTTACAACGATGCTGGAAACTGGGTGGGAATTCTCTTTGGAGTGTACAATTTTGTAGCAATGATCTATGCGATTTTTCTCCCAACAGTTGCCAAACTGACAAGTAGGAAAATGACCCATGCCATCTCTTTGGGTATTGGGGGAATTGGAATGATTTCCATGTACTTCATCCAAGACCCTAACTGGCTTATCTTCTCCATGATTTGTATCGGTATAGCTTGGGCAAGTATTTTGGCTATGCCTTATGCCATTCTTGCTCCTTCATTACCAGCCAAAAAAATGGGGATTTACATGGGTATCTTCAACTTCTTTATCACTTTCCCACAAATAATGAACGGGATATTCGGAGGCCCTATGGTTAAAAGGTTGTTCGATTCGGAAGCTATTTTTGCTATCATATTTGCAGGCGTGGCCTTCTTGGTAGCAGCTGTTTCCGTGGTGTTTGTGAAAGACAGGGTGGGGGATTAAATCTAGGTAGTTAGAAATTAGAGGTTGGAGGTTAGAAAATAGATTGTAGAGCCAAGGCACGCCTTGGCTGCTTTTAGGTAGTAAAAAACAAGGCCGTTACGTAAAAGTAACGGCCTTGTTTTTATCCAGACATTTCTATTTTTTCCTAATTTGTACAAATGACAAACCCATAAAAAACACTATTGAAAGCACTAAAGGAAATAGTGTAGCTATCCATTCCATCTTTCCATTCACCTGAAAATATTCTGGTTTGAAACGGTCCCACTCCACACTTTCTGGATCTTTGTCAGAGAATATTTTTGGATAAAAATACAAACGGGTTTGTTCATGAAATTCATTGGTATGAGACAAGAAATCCATGTGGTCAAGCAGACCCGTTCCGGCAATATTGTTCAGCGCCAACTGGGTATGCATTGAAGGGATTACCTGTGCCCATTGCTTACTCATCTCTTCTCGCAATCGTATCTTTTGCTGCATGGCTTGGCTATCTTCCCTCGATTCTACATCGCCCAAGTGCTGCATGGCATAGTACCAACCCCAATCAAACCCTTTTTCGGGAGGGAAGCCAAAGCTGGCAAACTGTGGGTAATCCTTGTAAAATGCTTCTAATGTCTCTTTCTTGTTCGAATCCCACTTCTTATGTGTGCCATCTCGCTGCTTAATCATGGTACTCAAGGCTTCGGGGACAGGATGCTTGGTGGTGATGTAGCTATTGATAAATGCTGGAAGCAATACCACCAAAACTAGCCAGATGGAAAGCAATGCAAGTGCGTTAAAGTTCGAGTTACGCTTTAGGCAAATGAGCCAGAAGCAAAGGGCAAACCAAAAAGTGAGGTACAGCAACGAGGTCATTACAAATAGTAGCAATGCGCCGTCAAAAGAAATCCCCAATACAAGAGCGCCAACAACAAGCAAAAGTATCATCACTAAAGCCAATAACACAAAGCGAACCGAAAGTTTCGCTACTAAAAAAGCCAGTGTTGATTTTGCCATGACATTTACCAACTTCCACGTACCCGATTCCTCTTCTTCCGAAAATAGGTTATAGGTAAAGGCAATGATCAGCAAGGGAAACACATACACGATGATAAAACTAAGATCAAGGTTGCCGTACAACAGTTTTGTAGGGTTTACCAGATCGGTATCGTATTTCTGCCCTTCCAATGTCAAGATAGTGACCGATTGCACACTTGGGTTCAGGTCTCTTTGCCCAATAGAAAACCCAGATAATGGATGCGTTGCATGTACCAAGGTGAATTTTAGGTAATAAAGCAATAGGGGCAGATCGTCACCGTGCAAATCTATGTTTCGCTCAATGTGTGTCAACTGCTTTTCAACCACTTGGTCTGCAATCTTTGCCTGATTGATAAGAAATTGCTTTCCAGTAATAATGCTAATGCCTCCCAAAAGCAGCACAAGCGCCAAGCCTATTTGGCAGGTTTTCGTTCTTACAAATTGTCGAAAAAGTAATCTATACATAATTTAAAGTGCGCTTGCTTTGTTAGACCAATAATTCATCATTCCTACGGAGAACAGCATCCAACATGCGATGGACACGATAGCAATCAGCTCATTTTGAAGTGCTGGGCCAACTGTTGGGTATTCGTACGAAAAATTGGGAAAAGACTCCCATTCTTTGCTGTCCACCACATTGACTGCACCTTCAGAACTAGATACATTTGCCTTTATATACTTTACCTGAAGCTCATTCATAGTTTGCGCTAGGTTGTATCGGTAGTCTTCTGCCTGGTGCTGAAAGCCCACATAAGACTCTAAATCTGTTCCGCAAAGTGTCATGGATAGGTTTTTTACCCCTAAGTAGGGGTTGACCAATGCTAGTAATTTCGTCCATTGGTTTTGCTTCCGGTATTGGTTCAGAAGTTCACCGTGGTGACTTTTGTAAATTTCGGCACTGATTTTTTCTCCCACAGACATCTGAAATCCACCATAGTTGAAAGGCAATGAGTCTATAGATTGGACATTGTGAACTTTTAGGACTGAGTCGCGAATTGCTGTGAAATAGGGATCGTTGGGGTCGTGGCTATCGCCAAACTGAATGACTTCTTCTTCAATAGCCCCTTTGAACTCCAACTTAGTGGGTGTGGGGTGAAAATAAGACCCGACTGCTTGGGACGCCCTAGGCAGCACTACCACAAACAACAGCCACAGACCTAATAATTTTACCAACGCATTTTTAGATGATTGGCTGCTCACAGAAACAATCATCGTGAGCATGGCGAGTATTGCAAGGTAGAGCAAATACGTAAGTAGCACAATGAATAGTCGAATCCAATCATCGCTAGTGGAATGCCCATCTGTTATCAGTATCAACACCATAATCAAGGCAAAAGGCAAGTAGAACAAGGAGGAAATACTGAACAATCCTATCGCTTTTCCATAAAGTATTTCCTTCCACGTAGCTCCTTGGATGAGTAAAATCTTTAACGTACCATTTTCTCGGTCTGCCACGACGGCTGTGTAGCCAATAAAAAAGATGATCAGTGGCAAGATAGTTTGTAAAACCATGGCCATGCTTAGCTCTCCAAAACGAATGAGGCTTGTGGAAAAGCTAGCTTCTGAAAAATTGACCATGTTTTGCTTGTGGGCTTCCAGAAATACCACATTTCCTGTAAAGCTTTCTATACCGAAGTCGAATGTGCTGAGAGGGTGCTTCATACGGAAAGCAAACGTGCCAAAATGCGCCATCCTGTGAGGGTGCTTGTCTGGGTTTGCCTCCCAACTTTCCCGTGCCATTTGCTGGTGGTTTTCCCGAAAGTGGTTTTGGTCATGGTACTGTATGCCACCATAGGCGGCATACAGCAATAGCAATACCATTAGCCCTAGCAAAAAATAGATTGCTTTGGACTTAAACGCGCTAGCCCAAAATTGCTTAGCGATCAAAAAAAGGATTTCTTTTCTCATGTGATCAGAACTTATAAGTAATTGTCATGAGTAGGTTTCTGGGTGCTCCCGGTGCTAACCTAAACTGGTTCAATGCCCCAGACCAATAAGTCTTATCGGTGATATTGTTCACTTTTAGGATGAGCTGGATATCGGAATTCACAGGTTTGTAGTACAAGGCTCCATCAAAAACGGTGTATGCTGGCAAAAGCAATCGGTCATTAGAAGAATACGAATACCAAGAATATTTATCTCCTCTGTATTGCATGCCCAATCCAATGCCTAACCCTCTCAATGTGCCGGTTAAAAGATCGTACCTTCCCCAGAAGTTGGCGCTATGCTTTGGCGCACCGCCAATCCGTTCGCCAATAAGCGCTACTTCTTCATCTTCTACTATCACTGCATCGGTGTAGGCATAAGAAGCAACTACTTGTAGGTTTTGTAAAATATATCCAGACACGTCCCACTCAAAGCCTCTGCTTCGTTGCTCGCCTCTGGCAGTTAGGTTTTCCAAATCGTAGGTATCTCCAATCAATACATTTTTTTGGGTAATCTCGAACAGGGCTAAGTTTCCTTGTACTTTGCCATTAAAGAACTCTCCTTTTAGCCCTAATTCTTTCAAGTCGCTTAGCAATGGGTCAAAATCGCCCGGGGAAGCAGACCAGAAGAATCCTTCGGTAGCAGGTGAAAGGCTTACGGTATTTGTCTGAGGTTGAAAACCTTCCAGATAGGTAGCATACGCGCTCAGGCTTTTTGACAACTCATAGGTCAAGCCAATTCTGGGGATAAATGCCTCGTTCTTAAACTCTTCTTCATCGTTTTTGTAATCAAAGATATCTGAAAACCACTCATACCTAAGGTTTAGCAAAGCTGAAAACTTCCCTAGTTTAAACTGGTTTTGAATATACACGCCATGTGTAGTGGTCAAGTTGGCTGGTATTCCAAATTCACCAATCACGTAATCTTTTGTTTCCCGGATACCATTGAATTGATTCACCAAATCGAAGTGGGGGACATTAGGAACGGGCATTGTAACGCCGTCTACTTCCATCATCTGGAAATCAGCGGCATTTTCAGGGTTGTATGAAGCAGCCGTTCCATCATTCTTCAAATACCTGCGAGCCGAGTTTTGCCCACCACCAATCGTGCGTTCCCATCTACTTCCATCGTATCCAACCAACACTGTGTTTTTTATACGATCGCCACCGAGGCCTACATTGAAAAAGGCATTGAAATTATCTGTATCCCAATATTGTTCACGCTCTACGTACCGCATAGCTGCCAATGTTGGTATAGCATTTCCATCAATGTCAACCGCTGCCCTGTTTTCCGTTCTGTGCTCTACCAAGTCTTCCGTCCAAGTCTGTTTCATATAAGACGCATTGAACTCGATCTTCTCTCCAAAGGATTTTGAGAAATTAGCCATCATGGTCAGTTCCTTTGACTTGTAGTAGTCGTTGGAAGCGCCCACGTTCATAGAAGTAGGAGTGCTGTTCAAATCAAACTCACCGTTGATCCTCCCAAAGATGGGCTGCCCCCTGTCCAAATTGCCCACACCGCTGCTGTATATAAGTTCTGCATTCAATGCTGTGGAGCTATTAGGTAAATAACTGATAGAAGGGCTAATTAAGAGCGCATTATTTTGAACTAAGTCTCGAAAAGACCGTGCTTCTTGAAAAGCTGCATTGAGTCTATAGAGTAAGGTCTTTTCTTCATTTAGTGGCCCTGTAAAATCTGCAGCGCCTCTTATAGTTCCAAAACTTCCTCCGGTGATAGATACTTCGTTCCTAGCTTCTGCCAAAGGCTTTTTGGTGACCATGTTTACCGTACCTCCCGGGTCTACACTGGAAAATGTAACTGAAGAAGGTCCTTTGATCACTTCCACCCGCTCTATGTGCGAGGTAATAGGTTGAAGGAAGTAATACTGCCTCGTGCGCATTCCGTTGATAACCTGCCCATCTTCTGCTTGTGTGATTCCGCGAATGTTAAAGTGATTGTAGTTTCCTGTTGAAGTTACGCTACTCACTGCCGTTACGGCATCTGCCAATTGAAAGGCTTGCCTATCGCTGATAAACTCTTTGGTAACTGTTGAGATGGCTTGTGGCATTTCTCTGTTTTTGATGGCCACTTTTGAAGCAGAAAAAGAGTAATCACTGTTATAATCCTCTCTTTCACGTCCAATTATCTCCACTGACTGCAATTGCCTAAATTCTTCAACTAATTTGATTTCGCCCAAATCATAAGAGTTGTTTTCTTCTACTTCAAGCACTAGCGAGTGCGATTTGAAACCTATATATCTTAATTCTACATTGTACGTTCCAGCACTTTGGAACGATATATTAAACTTTCCATCCGCATTGGTGATGCCTCCTTCTGCCTTGCCATTTTTTGTAAGTGAAACAGAAACACCGGGCAATACCTCATTTTTTTTGCTTGATACGCTACCAGTTACGCTGATCTGAGCATTTGATTGAATAAAAGTAAGTAGGAATAGTATAGAGAGTAAATGTTTGATTTTCATAGATTAAATAGATTTTAGATATAATTCTTGTAATTCGCTTGCATTGATGTTGGAGGTTTCGGTAGAATAAACCAGCTTTCCTTCTTTCATTATCCCTATCCGTGTACCCACATTCACGGCATTGAAAATATCATGTGTGGCCATTAAAATAGATTTGCCCTCTGCCGCAAGTTCTTTGCAGATAGTGGTAAACTCATCTGTAGCTTTTGGGTCCAGGCCTGAGGTAGGTTCATCCATGAAAATGACCTGCGCATTTTTAGAAAGTGCAATGGCAATGCCTACCTTTTGGCGCATTCCTTTTGAATAAGACGAAAGCCTTTTGGTGTGTGCCTCTTCTTTCAGCCCCACCTTGTGGAGGAGGCCAATAAGCTCATTTTTGGTATGGCTAAACCCGGCAAGCTTGCTGAAGAATTCTAGGTTCTCAATTCCATTCATATTCCCATAGAGCTGCACCACTTCCGGGATGTAAGCAATCATGGACTGGGTCTTTCCAGCAGGTTTTACCTCTACTCCATTAATAAGGGCCTTGCCGCCCGATGGCTTGATGAGCCCAAGGAACAAATTGATAGTAGTGGTCTTGCCCGCTCCATTTTGCCCCAACAGGCAATAGACCTCGCCAGGGGCAATGGTTAGACTTAAATCTTCCAATGCAAACTGCTCCTCGTACTTTTTAGATAGATTAATTGCTTCTAGCATAATTTTAATAAGACTTATTGCAACAATGTTGCAAATATAGTCTAGCTTCTCATAAATGCAACGGTGTTGCGTTTGCAGAAAAGTTAAATTAGTAGGAATGTTGCGGATACATCGCTAATAGCTTAGCCCTTTGCATTAAATTGATAACTTGTTACGAATATTTTTCGCTTCTATTACCGATGATGTTTCTCCCTTGTGCGGCCAAGTGTTTTTGAATTAATCTAAGTTTTTTGTGTATTTCGTGTATCTTTTCAATAGAATAGCATTATGTTAATAAATGAAGTCTATTTCCTTGAATAACTTTTACATGAAATACCTCCTTGTTTTTTTATTTATTCCAACTGTAGCATTTTCTCAAAATAAATCTGAAGAATTCGGCTTAAAAAGAGCTTCGGAAAAAGAATATGCTTTATACAACAAGCTGAAAGGAAAAACTACTGCCGACAATTATAAGAGTACGTTCCTGGCAGGAAGCGAAATCTACATAGTCTTTTCTAATAAGCGTTTTTTTGAGCTGCTCTTCAGTAATAAGAACGATGGGATAGCAATAGATGTAGTTACGAAAGAGCAGTATGGTTGTGGTCAGGATATATCGTTGAAGGAAACGTCATGGCCAAACAAAGGGAGGCTATTGCCTCCTATGTACAAAGATGAGTTGCTTGAAAACAGCTATACCAGTGAAGATGGAAGGTTTGTTGTTTATTATGGGCAATTGCCGAATGAATTTGACTTACTTAATACAGAGTGTAATTTATTGACACTGCAAAAGAACTACCTGTGCGAATATCAAGTCTTCTCCAATGGAATTGCTGCCCACTGGAATATTTTGGAAATGGGCTTGTACAGAGATACACTTTCTGCGGATGAGGTAAAAAGGTTAGAAGTTGCTTCTTTGAAAAAAATGGAGTTTTCAATTCCTTTTGAAAAAAATCAATCCAGCTTTAGCCAAGAGGATATCCAACCTATTTACGATTCCCTAAATCTAACCAATTATACAATCAAGGAGATTCGAATCCTTGCCTACACCTCGGTGGAAGGTTCATACGAACGAAATATGGAGCTTCAAAAAGAAAGGGCAAACAGTATAGTAAAGGCTTTGCAGGCTTACCAATCCGATTCTATACGTTCAAAAGTGATTGCAAAAGAAAATTGGAGAGAGTTTGCGAAAGATATAAAAGGGACGGAGTATAAATTTTTGTTAGAGAAGCCATCAAAAGAATTAGTAAGAACTGAATTAAACAATAATAATGAGCTTTTAGCTAAGCTTGAGCCAATTCTTGAAAAACATAGAAAGGGTCTTGTTCGCCTTGTGTTAGAAAAAAGATTCTTATCAGAGCATGCAAGTCCTCAACAAATTAAAAAATACTTTGATCAAAGTATTAAAAGCAAAGACTTGCCTCAAGCAATCCATATCCAAAACATACTTTTCCTGAAAGCAAGGCATGATGAGATTCCTAACGATTTCATAGGAAAGCTAGATGTGCCTCAGGAATCTGATTTTGCACCTCTATTAAACAACTATGCGGTTTTCAATTTTGACGACGGAGTTTTTCTGTTTGATAATATCTCAGCCTTTGAAAACCTATTAAAAATTGCTCCTAATAGCCCTCAAATCATTTATAACCTGACTTCGCTAAATATACAAGCTTGGGCACTGGGGTTACCTTTTGGAGAGCATCATAAAATCAAAAAGTTAATTGACAGATTAAAAACTCTTGAGTTTGAGGCTTCACTTATCAAAAGACTTGAAATCAATTACTTAATTCTTCTAACGCAACATTACCAACTCACCCAAGAATACGACAAGAAAAATAGAACTATACGAAGTGTATATAATACATATAAATCTCTGGATATCAGTAACCAAGAGGTGTTGAGTTTAGCAAAATATCTAGTTGCTTATCGTATGAGGCAATGGTCAGAAGAGTTGCTGTTAGAAAAACTGCAAACGCCAATCCCAGATGAAGAATTACTATTTTATTATTTGAGCCTTACTATCCATAAAAGGGATTATTACTCAAAAGCTGACTATCAATTAATTTTAAAAAAGGTAATTGAGATAAATAAAGGAAGATTTTGCCGTTTATTCCTTCCTGTTCCGCAAGGTGGGAATACGTTCCAGCTACTTGGAGAAAAATACTTACAACATATCTATTGTAAAGAATGTAATGGCTTTGATTTTTAATTAATACCCATGAAAAAGCCCACATCCTAGATGCGGGCTTTAACTTTTAAAGTTTAAACTATTTTTATCCCAAAAAAGAAATCAATACCCCAGCGGCTACTGCCGAGCCAATTACACCGGAGATGTTACTGGCCATGGCGTATTGCAACAGGTGGTTTTTTGGGTCGTGCTTTAAGGCTATTTCATTAGCTACTCGTGATGCCATAGGTACGGCACTCAAGCCAGTTGCGCCAATCAATGGATTGATTTTTTTCTTGGCAAAAAGGTTATAAATCTTGACTGCGAAAATACCGCCTGCTATAGAAATGGCGAAAGCCAAAAATCCTCCAACAATGATCATGAGCGTTTTAGGGTTGAGGAAAGAGGTCGCTGTCATGGTTGCGCCAACGGTCAATCCTAAGAAAATAGTCGCTGCATTCATGATAGTTTTTGATGCAGCTTCGAACAAACGCTCGGTATCTGTTCCAATTTCCTTCACCAAGTTTCCGAAAAGCAACATTCCTAGTAAAGGAACAGAAGAAGGCACTAAAAGCGCTACTACTGTGGTGAGCAAAATAGGGAAGATGATCTTCACCATTCTCAAGTTTTTGATCGGTTTGGCAGAAGGGTACAGCTTATCTTGCTGACGCATGTTGATCGTAAGCTCCGACTTGCTCATGGTAAACTTCACTACCAAAGGGATGATCACTGGCACAAGTGCCATGTACGAATAAGCTGCTATGGCAATAGGCCCTAGCAAATGCGGGGCAAGCTTGATGGTGGTAAAAATAGCCGTTGGTCCATCAGCACCGCCAATAATTCCCAGCGAAGCCGCTTCTTTGAGTGTGAAGCCCAAGCCAATAGCTGCAAGCAACACGGAGAAAATCCCGATCTGGGCCGCTGCGCCAAACATAGCCAAGCGCAAGTTTCTGAGCATGGGACCAAAATCAGTAAGCGCACCCACGCCCATAAAAATGATGGGAGGGAGGAAGCCTGTTTTGATGAGGGCGTAGTATAAAAAGTTCATGATGCCATAGTCCTTGGCTATTTCTATCAAGGTCATGTGCATAATATTGTTGGCATCGTCCGAAGGGATAACACCCATCTGCCCGCCTGGGAAGTTGGCTAGCAACACCCCAAACCCAATGGGGATCAGGAGCAAAGGTTCAAACTTTTTGCCTATGCCCAAATAAAGCAAAACGAAGGCTATCAGCAACATCAGAATAGAGCCTGGGTTGGCTACGATGTCGCTAAAAGCGGTCATTTTATACAAGTTCTCTAATATGTCCATATCTTTTGGTTCTCGGTAATGTGGATAAATCAAGTTGAGTGAAAAAGTTGGCTGCTTTCTTTTCAAAGCAGCCCTGAAAATTATTTCAACTTGATGATTACGTCATCTTCTTCAACGTCGTCGCCATCTCCGAAGCAGATATCTGCAACTACGCCGTCTTGCTCCGCCACAATTGCGTTATACACTTTCATGGATTCTATGTAGCAAACAACATCGCCATTTTTCACTTGATCGCCCACTTTCACCGCCGTTTCAGCAGATGATTTGGTCAAGAAGAATTTGCCCTCGATTGGGGCAAGCACCTCAGAAACATTCACATCTGATATAGGGGCTTGGCTCTGCCCATTGGCAGTTTGTGCAGCGGGCACAGGTGCGCTAGCAGGTGCAGCCGCATCGCCGTACGCAACATTCACCAAGAATTTCTCTCCGTTTACGTCTATGTTCAAAGTTTTTGGTTCAAAGTTGGGAACAGGAGCTGCGCTTGCCGCCGGTGCTGCTGGAGTAGTTTTAGCTTCTTTCTCATCTCTTCTTTGTGCCAAGTCCTCTTCAAAAGCTTTCTTCGCTGCACCAGATTTGTAGGCTCTGTATTGCTCAGGGTGCATCGCCAACTCCATCAATTCCTCGTCGTCTTGCCCATAGTCCCATCCGTTGTCGTCCATTTCCTTTCGGTACTTGTCCAACTCGTCTGGGTAAAGATCTTGAGGCTTTCCTGAGTAAAACTCTCTCCCTTGTTTGTTCGCTAGCTCTACTAGTTCGGGAGCAAGTTTACCTGGAAGGCTTCCTGATTTGCCAACCATCATATCCCATACATTGTCAGGAATCATACTCCAACGTTCTTTACCTTTCTCCATCTGCATCACGTTCATCAAAGCGATGTTTTTCACATATTGGCTATAAGGAGTGACCAAAGGTGGGTAGCCCATTTTAGGCCAAATATATTCTACTTCGTTGAAGAGCTTGATCAGCAATTCGTCTTGGGTAATGGATGGCTTGTTGTTTTTAGCAAACCATTTGTTGAGGCTGGCTAAGTTGTTTTCAAGGTCGGCCATTAGCGAGCCCATCATGCCACCTGGCAAACCTGGTCCGATTAATAGTGAGTTCAAGAAACGGTTTCTTGGGTTAATGTAAAAGCCAAGGAAATCATCGATAAACTCTTGGGTGAGGGCGCGGACTTTCATGTAAGCGCCCATGTCGTAATCTGGAACACTGAAGCCAGCATCTTTCAGCAACTCGTAAGTTGTGATAAGATCGGCGTGACCTGTTCCCCAAGAAAGAGGCTCCATTCCTACATCTATGATTTCAGCTCCTGCGCGGGCAACTTCCAAGATAGAAGCTGGTGTGAAGCCTGGGCCTGTTTGCCCGTGGTATTGAATAAGTGTATCAGGATAAGCTGCTTTTATTCCTTCTACTATTTTACCCAAAGAAACCGGACGTCCAATTCCCGCCATGTCCTTCAAGCAAATTTCGTCAGCGCCTGCTTTTATGAGTGTATCTGCCATTTCCACGTAGTAGTCAACCGTGTGGATTTTAGAATGAGTGAGGCAAAGTGCCGCTTGGGCCACCATTCCACCTTCCTTGGCATAATTAATTGAATCTATAATGTTTCGGGTATCGTTCAGCCCATCAAATGAACGAGCTATATCCGTGCCTTGCTTTTTCTTCACTTTGAACATAAGCTTTCTTACGTCCACTGGTACAGGGCTCATTCGGATGCCGTTCAGACCTCTTTCGAGCATGTGCGTTTCAATGCCTGCATCGTTAAAAGGTTGCGTCCAATCCCTTACCGATTTGTTGGGGTTTTCTCCAAAAAGCAAATTGATTTGCTCGAAGCCCCCACCGTTGGTTTCTACCCTTGCGAAACAGCCCATATTTACTATTTCTGGGGCAACTCTTACCAATTGGTCAACTCTCGGCATATACTTGCCAGAGGATTGCCACATATCTCTATATACGAGTGAAAATCTGATATCCTTTCCCATTTTCTTTTATTTGTTGTCTTACTGATTGTGAATAATTATATAAAAAAATAGTGCCTTAGGCGGGGCACTTGTTATTTCCTCTTTTCTATACTCGAAACCTTGCCCTTGCCTTGAGTTGCTATATCAACCGCGGTGACAATTGCAGCCAGCTTAGATGCTCCAATTTCTCTTTGAGGATTTACGGTAGCTACTTGGCGGACTGGAGTTAAGGGCTTGGCCTCTTCTGGGAAGAATCGGTTGACAAGGCTTATTAGGATATTGCCCGAGACTATTACCAAAGCTAAAATAGTACCTACAGTAATCATCCCTACGGCGAGCAACATAAATGCGGAGTTGAATCCTTCTTCTAGCATATTTTTGGTGGTAGGATGGTGTTTGAAAAAAATGATTTACATGGGCAAACTAGGAAAAAAGCAGGGAACTTTAAAATGATATTTATCACTTAAGAGAATTTATTTATATGATAAAACCAACATCTATCAGGAAAGAGCAAAAAAATGAGCATTCGGTAGATGTTTGGAGCCAAACACAACCCTTTTCTTGGTTGGCTATTCTTGTTTTTCAAGTGGTAGGCAGATTATGATAGCGGTGTCCTGCCCCAGCTCAGAGGAGATCTTGATCGTCCCCCTATGTTCTTGAGCGATCCTGAAGGCAATAGAGAGACCCAGACCAGTGCCTTCCTTAGGGGGTTTGGTCGTAAAAAAGGATCGGTGATTCTACTCAAGTTTTTCTCGCTAATTCCTATGCTCGTATCGGTATGCCAAAAAACGTCGGGTTGGCTTCAAACAACTCCGACAGGGCAAATTGTTTGAGCCTTTTCTTGTGTTTGATAGTGTTTTGAAATAGTGCAAATGTTCAAAATCCTTTTGATTTTGTGCCAAGTCATTTACTCTTGAAAAGAGAAACATTAACTTGCCGCCGAAATCTATAATCATTGGAGTGTCATAACTTCGAAAACATACACAAAAGGTTCAAATGAAGATATATTACGATCAGCGAGTATTTAGGGCAAAGAGCAATTCGAGTGCGGGAGAGGTAAGCGGAGAAACAGTTTTTGAGTATTTCCAAAGGGGAACTGTTTTGACAGGGACTTATGGCGGAGGAAGCATTAGCCAAGGGCAACTTTTAGGCAACGTCAATGAAGGTGGTAGCCTTTCTTTTATTTACCAGCACCTCAATGCCGAGGGTGAGTTCCGAACAGGCAAATGTGAATCTGTGCCAAGGCTACTTGCCGATGGTCTGGTAGAATTGAGCGAGAAATGGGAATGGACCAGTGGTAAAAGCGGGAGTGGGGAATCCGTGTTGGAAGAATTTATCCCTGAAGTGATGAAGAAAAAGTATTTTCTCTTGGATGTATTTACCGATCGGAAGTTTGGGGGGAACCAGTTGGCGGTTTTTACCAATGGGGGAAATCTCAGTGGGGAAACTATGCAGAAGGTAGCCAAGGAACTTAACCTTTCGGAAACGACTTTTATCCTTCCTCCTGAAAGCCTAGAAAACGATTATAAAGTACGGATTTTTACTCCGGGTAAAGAATTGCCTACGGCAGGGCATCCGACATTGGGGACTTCCCACATCATAGTCAGTGAAAAGCTAAAAATGGTAGAAGGAGAAAAGGCTGAACTTAGGTTGGAGCAAAAAGTGGGCATGATTCCCGTTGACTTGGAACTGTCTTCTGAAGGGTTTCCACAGCGGATTACTATGGAAGCTCCTTTGCCAAATTTCTTGGATATATTTGAAGACGTGGCACAAATGGCAGAGGTATTGAATCTCCAGCCTTCTGATATTAGATTGGCTTCCCCTATGCAACTTGTCTCTTGCGGAGTTCCATTCTTGATTGTTCCGCTCAACAGCTTGGCAGCGGTGGAAAATTGCAAAGTCAATTCAGTAGCTTTGGAAAAGTACTTAGCCGATTTTCCTGTAACGGAGCTTCTGGTTTTTAGTACTGAAACTGTGGAGGGAAACTCAGATGTACATTGCCGCATGTTCGCCCCCGAGTTCGGTATAGTGGAAGATCCAGCCACGGGAAGTGCCAATGGACCGCTTGGTAGTTATTTGATTGAACACGAGGTTTTTCCTGTCAAAGAAGTGAATGAATTTGTAAGTGAGCAGGGTTTTGAAATGGGTAGGCCAAGTTATTTGTATCTTACCATTGTCATGGAAAATGATAAGATAACCAAAGTGAAAGTAGGTGGGCAGAGTGTGATAATGGGTGAAGGGATGATGGAAATAAAAAGCTGATGGTTAGCAGTGTAGGGAATGATTTATATTTATACTCTTCTTTAAAGAGTAAAACCCAAAGAATATCAATTAGTTATGTTGAAAACTATAAAGTTTATTCTATTAGCAATTACCCTTTTTGGGAGTTCTTTTTCTGGAATTGCCCAAAGAAAGAAAATTGATCCGTATAAAAATTCGAAACTTCCAATAGAAGAGCGGCTGGATGATCTTTTTGCACGTATGACCTTGGAGGAAAAAGCGATGCAGGTTTTGTGTATTTGGGATCAAAAAGCTGAATTGATTTTAGATGAAGATGGCAACTTTTCTTTGGAAAAAGCAGCACAAAACTTTCCGAATGGGTTAGGTCAAATTGCCCGTCCGAGCGAAGCATTGGAGCGTGTGCAAATGCAGAACAGGACGCCAACCCAAATGGCGGAACTTACCAATGAAATCCAACGCTATTTTGTAGAGAAAACAAGGCTGGGAATACCAGTAGTGTTCCATGAAGAAGTACTGCACGGGCATGCAGCGAGGAAAGGAACTCATTTTCCTGTTCCTATTGCCCTTGCCAGCTCGTGGGATACCGATTTGATGGAACGTAGTTTTTCTGTCATAGCCGAAGAGGCGAGGAGTAGGGGGGCGCAACTTGCCTTGGCTCCTGTATTAGATGTGGCTCGCGACCCTCGTTGGGGAAGGTTTGAAGAAACTTATGGAGAAGATCCGTTTTTGGTCTCGGAGATGGGCTTGGCAGCGGTAAAGGGGCTTCAAGGTACGGAAGAGCAAATTGGCTCTGCTAAAATGATGGCTACGCTCAAGCACTTGGCTGGTCATGGGCAACCCGAAGGTGGGGTGAATACTGCACCTGCAAATATTTCGGAAAGGTTGCTCAGGGAAGTGTTTTTGATGCCCTTCGAGAAAGCTATAAAGCAAGGTGGGGCAAAAAGTGTGATGGCTTCTTACAACGAAATTGACGGGATTCCGTCACACATCAATTCTTGGTTGCTCAAGGATGTATTGAGAAATGAGTGGGGTTTTGATGGGCAAGTTGTAGCCGATTATGGTGGGATTTCCGACTTGTATCGCAGGCATTTTGTAGTGAAAGACAGTACTGAAGCAGCTAGGGAAGCCTTGCTTGCCGGGGTAGATATAGAATTGCCAGATATGGTAGACTACCCTTCATTGTTGAAATATGCAGCACAAGATTCAGTCATTGCAACTGCATTGGACACGGCTGTTTATCGTTTGCTCAAAAACAAATTTCTGCTTGGACTGTTCGACGAACCCTATGTGGATGTTTCTTCTACCGAGAAAATAGTAGGTTCTGAAAAAAATGGAAAACTTGCCCTAGAGGCTGCCCAAAAATCCATTGTCCTTCTTAAAAATGAGATGAACTTGCTTCCCTTAAATACTTCCTTTTACAATACGATAGCTGTGATAGGACCGAATGCAAAATCGACGTTGCTGGGAGGCTACAGCGATGTGCCGCCTTATTATGTTGATTTGGTGGAAGGGTTGAAAAATCGATTGGGGAATAATGGCGAGGTGGTATTTGCAGAAGGCTGCCGGATAACCGAACCAGGTAGCTGGTATTTAGACCCTGTTCAATTGCCTTCACCCAAAGCAGATGAGGGTCGGATTGAACATGCCGTCACTATTGCGGAGCGGAGTGATTTGGTTATTTTAGCTATTGGAGGAAATGAACTTACCTCAAGAGAGGCTTGGAGCGATACACATTTAGGTGACCGCACCAGTATTGAGTTGGTAGGGAAGCAACTGGAATTATTCAATAAGTTGAAAGAAACGGGCAGGCCGGTAGTAGTGGTACTGTTTAATGGCAGGCCACTCGATTTGTCGTATTTGAAGGAAAATGCACAGGTGTTGTTGGAGTGCTGGTACTTGGGTCAAGAGACTGGAAATGCGCTTGCAGATGTATTGCTTGGCAATGTAAATCCGTCAGGAAAGCTGCCTTGCACATTCCCCAAATCTACTGGGCTTCTACCTGCTTTCTACAACCACAAACCGACTGCCAAGCGCCCCTATTTGTTTGACGAACATAAGCCTGTTTACCCTTTTGGTTTTGGCTTGAGCTATACTGATTTTTCTTATAAGGATCTTACAGTCAACCCTTCTGTTATTGGGATGAACAGCAAATCCTTGGTTTCGGTGACTGTAACGAATACTGGTGACGTGAGAGGAGATGAGATTGTCCAACTGTATATTAGGGACATGGTAAGTTCGGTTACTCGACCTGTAAAAGAGCTAAAAGGATTCCAGAAAGTACAGCTGAGACCTGGGCAGGAAAAAGTTGTGACCTTTGAGGTGACTCCTGAACTGCTAAAGTTTTACAATAAAGATATGGAAAATGTACTTGAACCCGGACGATTTAAGCTTATGGTTGGTTCTTCGTCCGAAGAGTATATAGAAGCCTATCTGAATGTGGTGAATTAGCATTTCCCTCAAATTTTATTATTTTAGGAAAATGCATTTTTAACTTTTGTTATAGAGTTGAAGAATAATTGTGTTTATTTGAGAAATAATTTAATTATTTTTAGTCAGAGACTTTTTGGTTTTCATTCCCAAACTGCTTCTAAGCAATAAACGTAGGGTGTTGATTTTACTAAAAGTAAAAGAGGAGCCTCGTAAAACTGAAATATATAAATGAAGCTCAAGATTACACTAAGTTTCCTGTTTCATCTATTTTGGCTCCCACAACTAATGGCTCAGTTTTATCAAGCTCAGGTACTTGATGATGAAGAACATGGTATGCCTGTCAGTTTGGTATATGATATTGCTCAAAGTGCTGAAGGTGAAATATGGTTTACTACTATTGCAGGGGTTTACACCTACGATGGGCAATATTGGACACTAAAGTCAGATGATACCGTGCCTTTTCCCAATTCAGAATTTAATATTATAAAGTCATTACCCGATTCTAGCATTTGGCTTACTGGCTTTGATGGAGAGGGGCATCGGATCATGTGCTATAAAAATAATCAGTGGCTTAATTTTCCTGCACCGCCCATCGATTTCGGCTTTTTTATCCACCATTTTGATTTCGAT
Source organism: Flammeovirgaceae bacterium SG7u.111 (assembly GCA_034044135.1). NCBI lineage: Bacteria > Pseudomonadati > Bacteroidota > Cytophagia > Cytophagales > Flammeovirgaceae > Flammeovirgaceae bacterium SG7u.111. The sequence continues at coordinate 3,321,066 of CP139021.1, forward strand.
GTAAGGATTGAGGCAGATGGCTATCATATTGCCATTCATGATTATAACAATAAGTTGTACTACTTCAATACTTATCTTAATTATTGGAAAGTGATTGATGTACCTGGAGAAAATACTACTATCAACAGGTTGCGCTTCCATAAAAGTAGTTTGTACATTGGGACTAGTGTTGGGCTTTACAAAATGAAATTTGGAGGCATTTCCAAAGTAGGAAGCTTTTCCCAAAGTATTTATGGGATAGATTTTGGTGGTGATACTTGTTTTGTGAGGCTTAGTAATTCGATAGGTTACCTTTTGGAAGGAGATTATACTGAGCTAAAAAGCCCCTTGAAGAACCCCGTTGTGTTGCCATTAGAAAGCAATGAGTTTTTTATAGATAATAAGCATAACATATACTACAGTTATCGGTCTCCACTAAGTAGAATAAATAGAAAAGACAATAACAAAGAAGAAAATATTCAAGTAGACCATGACCTGATGTATTCGATAGCTTCTGGCGCTTTGGTAGATACAGACCAGAATATTTGGGTTTCAACAGTTAGGGGTTGTTATAAGATTGAGAGTGCGGCTTTTCTCAATTATACTAAAAGGAGTGGTCTGCCTGAAAATGAAGTAAGTGCTATTTTAAATTTGCAAAATGGTAAAATTGTTTTAGGAGGTGTTAAGGACTTGTCTGTTTTAGATAAAAAGGGAGAGATGCATAATTACTATTTGGCCAATCAAGATATCATATTTCAATCGAGAATATTGGATTTGGCAGAAGGAGTTGACGGTACTATATATATTGCTGCAAATAAAAAAGGCTTAGGAGTATTACCCAAAGGAGCAGAACAGATAAAATGGTACTCGACAGGTAATGACATTTATGATGCAGTTATTGCTTGCGAAGTGATTGATGGAAAAGTGATTGTCGCCCTCATAAATAGTATTTGCGAGTTCAAAAATGGGCAGTTGACATTGCTTACTAGTGGGGTTGGTTATGTCAGATCAATCTCCAAGCTATCAGGAAATAGGGGATTGTTGCTTTGTAGTAGAAATGGGCTATTCCATATAAAAAACAATAATGAAGCGCCTATAAACTATGTTAGTAAGGACATGAAGTGTACCAATACCTATTCTTCGCTTGAGTATGAAGGAAAAATATTGATAGGGACGGCAGGTGGGCTGTGTGAACTGAGAAATGATAGCATAATTGACCTTACTTTAGGAGGGTTGCAGCCAGGCATTCCAATATACAAGTTGATGTTGGATAGCAAAAAACGACTATGGGCAGGTACCAACAATGGCGTTTTTACCTATGAAAAAGGAAAAGGTTGGAGGCATTTTACGGTAAAAGATGGGTTGGTGGGCCCAGAAGTAAATAGGAAAGCCATTGAAGAAGATGAAGATGGCAGGGTGTGGATAGGCACTAATAAAGGGGCTTCTGTTTATTTTGAAGAATACGATTTCTCAAAAAAGCTTATTCCTCAAACCAAAATTGACTCAATATCTTATGGTGTGACAAATACTCGCTCAACAAATGAGTCCATAGAGGTTGCTGCAAAGGATAATGATCTTTCTTTTTATTTCCGTGGGGTGATTTTTAACCGAACCGATAGTCTGAATTATAGGGTGCAACTGGAGGGGTTTGATAAGGACTGGCGGTATATAGTGAATGGCAGGGAAAATTCAGCTAGGTACACTAACTTGCCAGGAGGGACGTACCGTTTTAGGTGTCAGTCTAGAGTAGGGGATAGGGAGTGGAGCAAGGAAGTTTCTACCGGATCTATAAAAGTGTTTAATCCTTTTTATCTCACGTGGTGGTTTGTTGCTTCAAGTATTATTGCCGTAGCCTTGTTTGTCTATTTTATATATAGGCTAAGGATGAATATATTGGAACGGCGAAACAGAGATCTTGAAAAAGAGATTAAAAAAAGGACTACAAAGATATTAGAACAAAGTACAGAGATATTAAATAAAAATAAAGCGCTTGAAGAAAAACAATACAAGGTGTTGGTGCAAAATGAAGAACTTCAAGCACAACAAGAAGAACTTTCAAATAAAAATGATCAACTAGAGGCCACACTTGAAAATCTTAAAAATACCCAAAGTCAATTAGTTCAAGCAGAAAAAATGGCTTCTTTGGGAATCCTGACGGCAGGTATAGCACATGAAATAAATAATCCAATCAATTACATCAATTCTGGTATAGAAGGCTTGCGAACTGCAATAAGCACTATTGGGGAGATTGTTGATAAATATAATGAGCTTACGGCAGAGAACTTTGTCGAGAAGATGAAGGAGATTGAAGAGCTGAAGAGCCAAGTAAAATACGAACGCTTGCTGACATTAGTAAAGAAAGCTCCTGAAAATATTGGTGTTGGGGCTAAACGGGCTGCAGCAATAGTGAAGGAATTACGAACTTTCTCTCGGATCGATTCTGATGATTCACATAAGTTTGATGTGCTGCAAGGGGTAGATTCAGCACTGGTGTTGCTCAGGCACCAATATAAAGACAGGATTGAAATTGTAAAAAGCTATGATAAAATCCCTCTGATAGAATGCTTTCCTGGGAAATTGAACCAAGTATTTATGAATGTTTTGAGCAACTCTATCCAGTCAATTCCCGAACAGGGGACAATTACGATTACTTCAAAATTATTGACCGATGGTAGCCTTCTTGACAAAGATTGTGTGTCTATTATCATTACAGATACTGGCATTGGGATTCCGAAGGAGAATCTGAACCGGATATTCGAACCGTTTTTTACTACAAAAGATGTGGGGAAAGGTACTGGGTTAGGGCTTTCCATTTCGCTAGGTGTAATTGAAGCACATGGAGGTAAAATGCTGGTAGAAAGCGAGGTGGGAAATGGTACGTCTTTTACAATTCTTTTACCTTTGCATCAGTAACGCCACAATACTGTTTCTTAAGAATATAAATGGTGATGTGTACACATAACAAACAAATATGTTAAATAATGAAATCGTTCAAGAAGTTTTTAGCAATCACAGCTGCTATTTTATTACCTTTTATACTTACTAGTTGTGAAGAAGATAACCCTACGCCAGACAATACTCCAAGTGACGAAAAATTTGAGTATTTTACTCCTAACAGCCCTCAGCCAAAAGGCGATCGGCTTTTTGGGATTAATATTACAAAAGATAAAAATGGTTTTTTTTCAGCATTTGAAAGAACGGATGAACTTCCTATTGAAATAGTTGAAATAAATATTCCATGGGACTCAATTGAAGTTTCCGAAGAGGTATATGTGAACCCTTTGGGCAATGTACTTACGGCTATCGACTATTACGCTTCAAAAAATGTAAAGGTTTCTATAAGTTTAGCCGTGTTGAATACAGTGGGAAGGACAACTCCTGATTACTTAGATGGGTTGCCTATGAATGACCCGAAAGTGATTGCCGCTTTTAATAAGCTTAGCGATTGGGTAATGAATACCGTCCCTTCATCGGTAGATGTACCAGGATTTAGTATTGGAAATGAGGTTGATTTGGTGTTGGAGGGAACTGAGTGGGATGAGTATATCGAGTTTTATGAGGCAACATCAACGCATTTTAAAACAAACCATCCTAACATAAAAGTTGGTTCAAAAGCAACAGTAATGGAAGGCGTATTGGGATCTAAGTTGGCTAAGGTTAAAGAGCTGAATCAGTATAGCGATGTAGTCATGCTTACTTATTATCCGCAAGAAGGGGATTTTAGGGTGCTAGATCCAGGGTTTGTGACGAAGCATTTCTTGAGTATCAGTGGAGCATTTACAGATAAACCAATTTGGTTGATGGAGGTTGGATATCAATCAGGCGAGGATTATTGCGGAAGCTCAGAAGAACTGCAAGCTGAATTTTACCATAATCTCTTTAAAGCTTGGGATACTAATAAAGATAAAATTGAGGTAATAAACGTGAACTGGTCACATGATCAGTCGGCAGAGCAAATTGAAGAATTTAAGGCGTATTATGGTTTATCCAGCCCTGCTTTCATTGAATACCTTTCTACTTTGGGGATTTCTAACTATGACGGTAGCTCGAAGTTTGCATTTGGTCAAATCGCAGAGGAAACTGAAGCAAGAGCTTGGTAAACGCTTCAGTAGCATAACACAAAATATCTATTCTAAAAGGGGCTTTGATTAAGTAAATCAGAGCCGCTTTTTTTTTGATTAATTAAATTTAGAAACAAGTTTTTCATGCTGGTTTGTCTGCATTTAGATAAATAAGTTAATTTAAGGCTTTCGAATTTAATCCAGATCTAACTCGTACCTATTATGCCTAAATACTTTAGAATTTTATCTATTGATGGCGGTGGAATCCGTGGTGTTTTGCCCGGGCAAGTCCTCTGTCATGTAGAAAAATATTTACAAACCATAACTCAAGACAAATCAGCTCGTTTGTCAGATTTTTTTGACATGGTAGCAGGAACAAGTACTGGCGGGATACTTGCCTGTGCATTTCTTTTACCCGATTCCAGCAGTCGCCCGAAGTTCAGGTCGAATGAAGTAGTAGATCTTTATTTGAACCGAGGTGAAGCCATTTTTGACAGACCTTTTTTCAAGAAACTGAGAACCTTAGGTGGAATTACCGATGAGAAGTATCCTGAAAAAGGCTTGGAAAAAGCGTTGGAAGAATACTTTGGGGAAACCAAAATTTCCCAGCTCTTGAAACCCTGTGTGATTCCTTCTTATGATGTCACGCGGAGAAAAGCAACGTTCTTCCGTCAACACTCAGCAAAAAAGAAAGGCGATTGCGCTGATTTCCTTGTAAAGGACATAACAAGGGCTACGTCTGCCGCACCTACCTATTTTGAATGCGCAAATATCAAATCATTAGAGGGAGATGAGTATGCGATGATAGATGGAGGAATCTTTGCCAATAATCCTGGGCTTTGTGCATATGCCGATGCAAGGCGTTTTTATGGAAAAACAGCGAGTGAAATGGTTATCTTTTCCTTGGGAACTGGCGAGAAGAAAAAAAGCTATCCTTATGATAAAGTAAAAAACTGGGGGTTGGTGCAGTGGCCTGCTCCATTGATTGATATCATGATGTCATCGGTCGCCGAAACAGTTGATTTCCAGTTAAAGCAAATTTATGAAGCGGTGGAGCAGCCTAGTCAGTATTTGCGGGTGAATGAAACCCTGCCAGAATGGGTAAATGAAGAGATGGACGATGCCAATGAAGAAAACATGAGAGCTTTGCAGCAGTTTGGCGATCAAGTTTTTGCCAAACATAAAGTTGCAATTGAGAGCTTTGCCAAAAAATACTTGGTTCAAGATGATGGCGATGATCTTATCGCTTGATGCCATACATAAAACAAACAAAAAGGGTTGCGGTAAACTACCACAACCCTTTTATTTTTCTAATCATTTACGTATTATGTCAAATTACAGCATTTTTAATTCCTTTATATACTATCAAAAAGCTGATGACGGATGGCATATTTCACCAAGCCAGCCATGTTTTTAGCTCCTGTTTTTTCTAGTAAGTTTCGCTTATGGGCATCAACTGTCCGTGGGCTGATGAACAACTTATCGGCGATTTCTTGATTGGAAAACTCTTGGACTATCAGTTCCAATACTTCTTTTTCCCTTTCGGTAAGTGGTATTTCCATATCGGAAAAAGAACGTGATTTTTTCCCGCCAAGGCTATTCATAACCGTATTGGTTACTTCTGCCGAATAGAACTTTTCTCCAGAAACAACTGATTCAATCCCCCTAATAACTTCCTCCTGCCCGCTGTTTTTTAGCAGGTAGCCCGAAGCGCCCGAAGCCATGATGCTTTTAATGTATTGGGGTTCATTGTACATGGACAGAACAAGGACTTTTATATCTGGGTACAGCTTAGAGACCTCTTTTGTGCAGGTGATCCCATCCATCACATCCATCCTAATATCCATGATGATGGCATCCACCTCTGTTTTTTCGAGCCTTGCCAATACTTGCTTGCCGTTAGAGGCCTCTGCAACAATCTGGAAGCGATCGTTTCCTTCCAAAAAAGAACGGATTCCATCTCTGATTACCTGGTGGTCATCCGCTAATAATATTTTTATCACCTCTGACATCTACTTAATTGTTTATTGGTTGATGTTTTAAGAATTATAGTAAGTGGTTTTCATTTTTAAGTGGAACCTGAACCGTGATATTTGTTCCTCTGCCCAAGTGACTATCTATGCTAAGTTCACCTGAGATAGCCTTCGTTCTGGTAGACATGCTGTTCAAGCCAAAACCGCCTGGCTTATCTGGTTCAAAACCTTTTCCATTATCCTCAACGGTCAAAATGACCATATCTTCATATTTCATAAGCTGTAATGTTACTTTGTTTGCTTCAGCGTGTTTTAGTATGTTGTTAAGTGCTTCTTGAGTGATCCTGAAAAGCCCATTCTCCATGCTTTCTTTTAGCCTTTGCTCTCCTAGGTTGTGGAAAAAATCTATGTCCATCCCATTTACTCCTTGAATACCTGTGAGTAAATCTTCTACGGCAGAAACATATCCAAAATCACTAACGGTTTTGGGCATTAGGTTATGGGCCATGTGTCTGCTGTCCGAAATAGCCTTTGTCAAAAAGTCCATGCCTTTTTTGAACATTTCTTGACTTCTTTCATCCAGTGTTTTTATTTCGTTTCTAATCACATCGAAGTTGAGCGAGGCTACTGTTAAGTGTTGCCCCATTCCGTCGTGAAGCTCGTGAGCCATACGAGTTCGCTCCTTATCTTCGGTCTCAAGTATGGTGGCAATAATCCGTTCCTCAGCTCTTCTTTCCTCGGTAATGTCTTGATGAAGAGAAAAATAATGAGGCTTGTCTTTTATTTCAATAGTGAGGGTTGATGTACGAACGATGCGTATTTTTTTATCTGACGTAAGGAATTGATGTTCAAAATTAAATAGCCTGCCTTCTGATCTGATAATGCCCATCACTCGCTCCCTTTCTACTTTTGAGCCCCAATAAGAAAGCTCTTCAATACCTTTTCCAACCAACTGCTCTTTTTTTTGCCCTACAAGATCTTCAAAGCTTTGATTCACATCCGAAAGCATCGAGCTTTCAACCTCAATCATGCTCATGGCAACAGGAGCAATGTAAAAAGCAAGAGAAAACTTCTCTTCCGATTGTTTTAGCTCTCTGTTTTTCTGCTTAAGGTTTTTGATCAATAACTCGTTTTGTTTTTTCAACCTGTAGGCACCAAGTGCATTATCTATATTGACCTGAAGTTCATTCTTCTTCCAAGGCTTGGTGATGTATCGGTAAACCCTGCCCACGTTGATAGCTTGCATCATTGCCTCGGCATCGCTATATCCAGTGAGAATTATCCGGATAGCATCTGGGAAACACTCAGCTACTTTTTCTAGGAATTCAATTCCCGTCATCTTGGGCATCCTTTGGTCAGTAATCACTAGTTGGATTTCCCTGTTATTGTGAGCGCACGACTCAAGTATTTTCATGCCTTCATCACCTGAAGAAGCCGTATATACCTCATATCGCTTACGGAATACATATTTAAAGCTGGTAAGGTTTTCTACTTCATCATCCACATAAAGTACCCTGCCGCCCTGAGAAGGGGGAGTGAATTTTTGGGTTCTGACTTCGGCATTTTCCATGTTTTGCTAGTGTTATTATATACTCAAGTTATACTGAGATAGCTAGTCCTCTTCAATTTAAGGCGTTTTTGCAAAGCTTAATAAGAAGCCGTTACTGGGAGGAATATCTTAAAGTTAGTTCCTCTGTTCTCTTCGCTTTCTAATTCAAAAACGCCATTGTGTTGCTGAATGATTCCTAGGCTGACGCTAAGCCCAAGCCCAGTTCCTTCGCCCACGTCTTTTGTTGTGAAAAAAGGTTCAAATACCTTGTCCCTAATTTCTATTGGGATTCCAATGCCCGAATCGGCTATGTTTATTTCCACCCAATCGCTAGAATTGCTCAATTTGAGTAGCTGAACGTCACCTTTGCTCAGCAGTTTTGTTTGGATGAGAATAGATCCGCTTTCAGGAAAAATATCTCCCTTTTCTTTCTCTATTGGTAACGGCTTTTTCCCCGTATAATTCTTTTCCTTAGCCTGAATTGCATGAATAGCATTCAAGATTAAGTTCATAAATACTTGGTTGAGTTTTCCAGGGAAACATTCGACCTGCGGAAGCTCGCCAAACTGCTTGTTTACTTGGATAATATCCTTGTATTGACTGCGGAGCATAACCAAGGTCGATTCTATACTTTTATGCAAGTCCACTGTTTTTACTTCTGCTTGGTCTACCCTCGAAAAGGCCTTCAATTCATTTACAATCTCAGCAGTTCTTTCCACCCCTGTGTGGATATTGTTCGTTAGAAGATCAATTCCTTCCAGCAGTTCGTCATAGCCTAGTACATGCTTTAGTTCTTCAATCTCTGTGATTTTCTCTTCTAGGTTTTCCTTATTTACCCCCTCGTACTTGTTCAATATTTCGAGTAAGTCACCCATCACATCTCGCAGCCCTTCTATGCTTGAGCTTATGAAATTGACAGGGTTGTTTATTTCGTGGGCAATGCCTGCTGTCAACTGCCCGAGAGAAGCCATTTTTTCGGAATGAATTAGCTTCGACTGCGCAGATTTTAGCTTGAGTAGTGTTTCTTGTAAATCTTTGTTTTGAGTATTGAGAATACTTTCTTTCTCTTGGAGTTGGCTCGATTGCTTTTGCGTTTCTTCCAACAGTTTTTCAAGCTCCTTTGTTCTTTCGGCAACTGTTGCTTCCAGTACTGTTTTCTGGTTAGTGATGAGCGCTTGCCTTTCTTTGTACGAAGCGATCAATTCTTCCTCAGCTTTTTTGTTATTGGTGATGTCGAACAAAAAACCTTCAACGGCTTTCAGTTTCAAGTCATCATAAATACCAATTCCCTGTTCCCAAATCCATTTTTGCTCGCCATAAAGTGTAGTGATTCGGTAATCAACTTGGTAAGAAGTGCCAAGCTCTAAAGCTGATTTTATCTTTTTAGTGACACCTTTCCGATCCTCAGGCAAGATCAGAGAACTCCATCTGACCGAGTTCTTTTTCTTCAGAAAGTCTTTCGGGGCAACTCCAGAAATCTGATGGCAGCCTTCGCTGATAAACTCCAGCTTCCAAGAATCATTGCTTCTAAACACAACCCCGGGCAAGTTTTGGATAAGTGTGGTAAATTTCCTGTTGCTTTCCTTAAGCTCAGTTTCCGCTGTTTTCCGAATGTGAAAATTACCTATTTGACTGCTCATGGTTTCGAGCATATTATTTTCTTTCAAATAAAAAGATTCTTCCACTAGCATATCAGGCGCATCGGAATGGTACACTTCCAAAGCGCCAATCCTTTTCTTTCCAGCCAATACCGGTTTTTCCGTTTTCCAAATTGTTTCAGAAAACCCTTCACTCTCAAAAGCCTTTCCTTTAAAAAGAATACGGACATGGCTTTGCCTATCATCGTCCCAAGCCGAAGGGATGAGAAGGGCAACCTGTTGCAGCACAAAATCTTCTTCTTGGGAAATATCTACCGTTAGCCTTGAGATTTTGTAAAGGCAATCTAGTTCTTTCATTCGCACCCGAATATGCTTCAATAGCTTACGCTCTCCTTCTTTCGCTTTCAGCTTTTCAGAAATATCTTTTGCTGTTACCACAGCGCCTATCACCTTCCCATTTTTATCTTTTATCCCCGTGGAAATATATTCTACAGGAAAAGTGGTGGAGTCTTGCCGCCTAAACACTTCATATTCCACCTCATTTTTTTCCCCATTTTCCAAGGTAAGGTCAATTGGATGGTTCTTTTTTGACGATAGACGTTCTTCTAAAATATCTTGGATACTAACCTCGGTGCTCAGTTTTTCCCTAGAAGAAAAACGAAGCATTTTTTTGGCAGGCTTGTTCATATAAATGACCTTACCCTGCTTGTCGAGCTGGAAAATCCCTTCTCCAGCAGCATCTAATATAAGTGTGTTCACTTGATCAGCGGCTGAGCTTGCTTCGGCTTGTTGTGCAGCTTTTCCGTGTTTCTGCACCACTTGCTTAGTGGCAGCTAAAAGCAAAGGAAGGTACGGGGCTTGGAAAAAGAGCGTGTTCTTTGCGCTTATATAAGAGGCAAGGTACTTTCTGTTTTGGATGGAGAATGGGATAAATAAAGCTTGAGTGCCTTTAGCGACCTTTCTTTTATTCTCCTCATTTACATCTTCCAACCAAAAGAAGTCTTTTTCTACTAATTCGGCTTCGTTTTTAAGCAACAAACTGATTGAGTCCGACGATAAAAACTGCTTTCCATTTGCCAGAAGTTCTATTGTTTCTTTTTGAAGAGAAAATAACTGGACAGTATCTGCCGAAAGGCTGTTGGCAAGGTGGGAAATAGCTTGTATAGATGGCTTTTGAAGCTCCCTATGCACAGCAAGGTCTTCCATTACCTTGGCTATATTATCCATAAAAGCTTTTGAATTCTCTTCCAAGTGTGTAGATGCGTTGTTGTTATAAATCTTAAAAAGCTAACGAATTAGGTTTAGCAAGGTTAAAAAACCTTAGAAGGATATGATTATAACCATATTTTCATTAGAATATTTTAAGAGTTATAGGCAATTTGCCTATTGTCTTTCTAATGGTATTTTATAAGCAAAAAAAGGAAACCGAAGCCTCCTTTGTATTCAATGAACCGCTAAAGGTTTTACCCTCGTTCCTTCAAAAAAGCATCTATCTCTGTTCGTTTGTGTGCAGAAGGTTGTGCCCCCATTTTGGTAATGGCAAGTGCCGACGCTGCCGAGGCAAATTTTACCGCTTCCTTCAAGCTCTTTCCTTCCACAATTGCCACAGCCAACGAGCCGCAATAGACATCGCCAGCAGCAGTAGTGTCAACAGCCTCCACATCAAAGGCAGAAACCCTGATTGCCTTGTCCCCATCTAAAATATACGAACCTCCAACGCCAAGGGTGATGATCACCTTTTCAGGACCGAGCTGTTGTAAGGCTTTGGCTGCCTTTTCTGTATTCTCGTCTCCATCAGGATTTATCCCACATAGAAATTCTGTTTCGCTCTCGTTCACCACCAAGTAAGTGAGCCCTTTGAAATAGCTCAGGTCAAACGCACGGGCAGGGGCAAAGTTGAGCAGAGTTGGCTTTCCTATTTTTCGGCAATAATCCAGTACATAGGTGATAGTCTCCTCTAAGATTTCGTATTGCATCACTACAATTTCCGCAGCTGCTATTTCATCTTTTATCTGGTCTATATAGGCAGGAGTGAGGCGGTAATTTGCTCCTGGGGCTACTGAGATACAATTGTCCCCTGCATCGCCAATCATGATGAGGGCAGTGCCGCTTGCAACGCCTGTTTCCTTAAATACATAGCGGGTATCCATGCCGTCCTTCTCAAAGTTTTTGACCATAACAGGAGCGAAGGCATCATCGCCCACGCAGTTTACAAAAACGACGTTTCCCCCAGCTCTGGCTGCGCTCACGGCTTGGTTCGCACCTTTGCCTCCAAACACTTGCATAAAGTCTGCATCGGTCACGGTTTCCCCACGCTTGGGCAAGCGGTCCATTTTCATGATCATATCTACATTGGAGCTGCCAATGACTACTATTTTCTCTGACATTGTTTTATGTTTTATCGGATTGCAAAATCTGTTTATCTAAAAAAATGGTTCTTCTTAGAAGCTGTTTGGGAATTATATTTAAAAATTGTTATCGCTTTCTTACAAATAGCACCTTTCTTTTAGTAGAAGTGGACTTGTAACTTTTTTTGGATAAAAAGTTGAGCCACCTTTTCATTATATGATTCTATAAATTCTGAAGGTGTTTTATACCCTAGAACTACTGGACAAAACCAAAATATTAAGAATATCAACCTCTAACTTGTTGGTTATACAGCGGTGTTACACATAAAGTCATCCTTAGGAAGATACAACTTATTGTAATACAAGGGAATATTCGCCAATACTTATCACAAAACAATCAGGTTGAATTGAAATACCTCAAATTAATAATTGGGATATTACCAATATGTGAACAAATATGTCATTATAGTAAAAATGTCTAGTATAAATTAGGAGATAATTTAAAAAAACGGCTAATTTTATATTACAATATAATACATTCACCTCATCCGCTACTAATGAGTCTGGGCGATTGAAAAAGTATTGCTAAATATGAAAATGATTTTGTGAAACCGTTTAGGCTTTACATCAAAAAAACTTTAGTCAACGCAAACTTACTATATGTAAAAATTTTACTTCTATCCCTTATGAGTAGCGAATATCTTTTTGTATACGGCACACTGATGTCAGATTTTGACAACGGTATGGCCACATTGCTTCATATGAATGCAGCGAAAATTGGAACAGGCACGGTTCCTGGGAAAATGTCGGCAGTAATGGACTGGCACTTTCCCTACCCAATGGCCTATCATATACCTTCCTCTTCCAAACTGGTAAAAGGAGAAATATATGAATTTGACGATATAGAACTATTCGATATCGTAATCCGAGAAATAGACAAATACGAGGGGGTTAAGCCCAAAAACGACATTCCCAGCGACTATGATCGCGTAAAAGTAGGAGTAACTACCGAAGATGGGAATGAGTTAGAATGTTGGATGTATGTTGCCGAGGATTTGAGAAAAGATCAAAATACGATTGCCTCAGGTGATTTTAACGAGTTTATGAAAGATAAGAAAAAGTAGCCGAGCTATATTTTCACAAAAGTCCCTTGGTCATTTTACCAAGGGACTTTTCTTTATCCTTAATTTGTGGCTTTCAATTCTTGTGCCGGCTCAGCTTGAAGAGGTAAAGAAATGATGGCTGTCGTCCCTTTGTTTTCTTCCGATTGGAACTCTAGCAACCCTTTGTGCTCTACTACAATCTTTACCGTGATAGATAAACCTAAGCCTGTACCTTCTCCTGGTCGCTTGGTGGTAAAGAATGGGTCGGTGATTTTAGAAATATATTCATCGCTAATCCCACAGCCATTATCCTTAATTCTTACTACTACTTTATCATTCTCAATGGATGAATTTATTTCTATTAGCCCCTCTTGCTCTATAGCCTGAATTGCATTTGATAAAATATTGAGGAAGACTTGGTGCAACTTTCCATCATTTCCCATTACCTCAACCAGCTCTTTTGTATAGTCTTTTTCGATTCTAATAAGCCCCTTGTGCTTGTGTTGTAGCATCACCAGGCAATTCTCAATAATGTTATGGATGTCACAAACTTCATCTTGAGCCACATTGCTTCTGCTGAACTGCCCAAGGCTTTTGACAATAGATACCACTCTTTTTATACCAGTTTTAATGGTGTTGATAAAGAAAACCGTATCTTTTTTATTTGCAATCTCTGGGTTGTTGAGCTGGTTTTCAAGTCCATTTACACCCGAATGAATAAAATTCAAGGGGTTATTTATTTCATGGGCAACGCCAGCAGTAAGCACACCTAGAGAAGCCATTTTTTCAGACTGAACCAGTTGGGTCTGTGTTTCTTTTAAATGTTCAATGATCGATTGGAGTTCTCTATTTTGATCTTTTATCTGCTTGCTTTGTAGGCTCAACTCTTTATTTGCCAACTCTAATTCTCTTGTACGCTCTTTTACCAATTCTTCAAGTTGTTCTTTATGCAAAAGCAACTGATTTTTCTGAGCTTCAATCTCTTCCTGATTGTTTATAAGCGCTTGGGTAAAATAATGTCCTATAAAAAGTAGCCCTATAGAAGCTAGAACTAAATCGACTATTCTTTCTACCAGCCACAGACTACTGTTTTCCAAATACTCGGACATATCAAATGGATATACCAAAACCCCTTCTAAAAAAAGTATACCAAAAGTCACATACATCAAAATAAGGAACAGCCACAGGATAAATGACTTTTTGATGGAAAGGTTGAACGATGCAAAAATAGGAAGGGCTACTATAAAAACAGAACTAGACGCCAAGATCCCAAAAGAATACAGTCCAGCAGCAATAGCTATAAAAACCACAAAAATCAATATGTACACCTTTAGCCCAAAAGAAAGTTTTTTCCTGTATATGGCAAGTGTAATAAGCATGAGTAAAGCACAAGTCTGTATATAGAAAGTAAGGCTTAATGCTTCTCCCCAATCTACCGCTATGGCAACGGTATGGGCAACAAAACCAATACTGGCACATGCAACTAGCGCTACATTAAGAACTTTGTTTTTTATCTCTAACAGTGCTCCCTTATTGGTATTATTCATAATAGTTGGAGAAAAATGTACTCATCATTAGGTATATAAGTAAGAACGGATAGCTTTAGGCAAGCTGTATGCCAAACAAGTAATACCTTTTTCCCTAAAAATACAAATCAAAACCTATAACCAGCGCTATCTATCAAAATTCCCGAACATAAATTTATCTAGGTTGTTTTATAGGATCGAATATTTCTATTTTTGGAAGTTTGGCATTTACCACCGCCCAACGAACTCATATTTGAATCTTTTCAAGCTAATATCCTATGGATTTCAAACTAGTCTCAAACTATCAACCGACTGGTGATCAACCAGAAGCCATCAAGCAACTGACCAAGGGAGTCAACAACAACGAGCCTGCACAGGTATTGTTAGGTGTGACCGGTTCAGGCAAAACCTTTACCATGGCCAATGTAATTGCCCAGACTAACAAGCCAACACTTGTATTGAGCCACAATAAAACCCTGGCGGCTCAGCTCTACGGAGAGTTCAAGCAGTTTTTCCCTGAAAACTCTGTAGAATACTTCGTGTCCTACTACGATTACTACCAACCTGAGGCCTATATAGCAGGCTCAGATCTATATATTGAAAAAGATTTAGCCATTAACGAAGAAATTGAAAAACTTCGGCTTTCCGCTACCTCCGCACTGCTGAGCGGAAGAAGAGATGTGATAGTAGTAGCTTCAGTTTCTTGTATTTATGGTATAGGAAATCCAGAAGAATTTGGCAAAAATGTAATTCGGTTCAAAAAAGGCGATACGATTCCCCGCAATCATTTGCTTTATGCTTTGGTAGATATTTTATATAGCCGGACCGAAGCGGATTTCAAGAGGGGAAATTTCCGAGTAAAGGGCGACACGGTTGATATCTATCCCGCTTATGCTGATTTTGCCTACCGCATTTTCTTTTGGGATGATGAAATAGAAGACATCCAACGAATAGAGCCCGATACTGGAAAGAAAATATCTAGTGAAGCTGCTATTAGTATTTTCCCAGCCAACCTGTTCGTGACTGGAAAGGATGCGGTACACAAGGCTATCTACGAAATCCAAGATGACTTAGTAGCCCAAATGACCTATTTTGAAGGGGACAGAAGATTTCTTGAAGCCAAAAGGTTGAAAGAAAGAACCGAGTTCGATTTGGAAATGATCCGTGAACTGGGTTACTGCTCAGGAGTGGAGAACTACTCAAGGTATTTTGATAGAAGAGAACCTGGTCAACGACCTTTCTGCCTGATAGATTATTTCCCAGATGATTTTCTCTTGATGGTGGACGAAAGCCATGTAACCATGCCGCAAATACGAGCCATGTGGGGAGGAGACAGGGCAAGGAAAACTTCATTGGTAGAGCACGGTTTTCGATTGCCATCTGCTTTGGATAACCGACCTTTGACCTTCAACGAATTTGAAGAGTTGGCGCACCAAAGTGTATATGTAAGCGCTACTCCAGCCGATTATGAACTAATGAAATCTGAAGGGGTAATTGTAGAACAAATCATCCGACCTACTGGCTTGTTGGATCCTGAGATTTTTGTTCGCCCAAGTGTCAACCAAATTGATGATTTGCTGGATGAGATAGACAAAACCATAAAAGCTGGAGAACGAGTCCTGATTACTACGTTGACCAAACGAATGGCAGAAGAGCTTACCAAGTACCTTGATAATATCCGTATTAAAACCCGCTATATTCACTCCGAGGTAAAAGCATTGGAAAGAGTCGAGATTTTGAGAGAGTTAAGGCTCGGCGTCTTTGATGTGCTTGTAGGTGTAAACTTGCTAAGGGAAGGACTTGATTTGCCAGAAGTTTCCCTTGTAGCAATTATGGATGCCGATAAAGAAGGCTTTTTGAGAAACGAACGTTCACTTATACAGACCATAGGACGCGCAGCAAGGAACTCCAACGGAAAGGTGTTGATGTATGCAGATAAAGTTACTGCTTCGATGCAACGGGCTATAGACGAGACCGCCCGAAGAAGGGCAAAGCAAATTGAGTACAACAAGGAGAACGGCATCACGCCTACTACAGTCATCAAATCGAAAGATGCGATCATGCAACAGACCAAGGTTGCGGATTCTAAAAAGACCACCAAGAACTATTATATAGAGGAAGAAAGCACCATTGCAGCCGATCCGGTAGTGGCGTATATGAAATCCGATGAGATAGATAAACTCATAGCCCAAACCAAAAAGAACATGGAAAAAGCAGCCAAAGACCTTGATTTCATGGAAGCTGCCCGCCTAAGAGATGAAATGTTCGAATTGGAAAAATTGAAAGCAGAGAAAAATGCTTAGAAACGAGAACTAAGACATTCTTTTATAAAAGAAATGGACGTAACCATAGAATTGATCATTATCCTTTTTTCATTTTTGGTGGCTTTTGGGATATTGATCTACAATCCAGCCAAATTTTTGGGTATTCCAAGTTTGGTGATTTTTATGGGAATAGGGCTTGCTTTGGGAAATGGAGAAGGAGGGTTGCCCGTTTTCGATTTTCCAGAATTTACCAGTTTTATTAGCTCACTTGCCCTCAACCTTATTATCTTTTCTGGAGGCTTTCAAAGCCCTATGGAAAAAATCAAAGGAGCATTTAAAGAAGGAATTGTTTTGTCCACTGTAGGGGTTCTCATCACCGCCATAACCATAGGGTTTATTACCCATTGGGTAACTGGGTTGCCCTTATTGATTTCCATACTTTTTGGGGCAATCGCATCTTCTACAGATGCGGCTTCGGTTTTCTCTATCATCGAATCTAAAAATATAAAGTTCCGACACAGAACCGATACCATCCTCGAATTTGAATCTGCTACCAATGACCCTATGGCACTCATCCTCGTGACGGTTTTTACACTGATCCTTTCCAGCAAAGAAGGTGCAGAAGTATCTTATTTCTATTATGTATTCTTGTTTTTCAAACAACTCACCCTCGGTGGGCTAGGCGGTTGGGCAATGGCTACAGGAGTTGGTAAGTTATTGCAAAAAATCACCTTGCAAGAGCGAGGCAGCGTCCCTATATTCATCATTGCAATCTTGATGATAACCGTGTTTGGAATTGATTTGCTTGGTGGAAACATGCTTATCGCAGCCTATGTATTTGGGGTTGTATTAGGAAATAAAGAATTTCAAGGAAGGCAATTGAGTGATACATTTTTCCATTCTTTCTCTTGGCTGGGGCAAGTGACCATGTATCTCTTTTTAGGCTTGCAACTTGCCCCCAATAAATTAATCGATGACTTTTGGATTGCCCTCTTACCCGCCTTGTTGCTGATTGTTATTGCCCGACCAATCGGAGTACTAATCAGCTATCTTCCTTTCAGAAAAGTGCCCTTAGGCAAAAAGCTATTCATTTCCCTCATTGGGCTAAAAGGCGCTACACCAATTGTATTTGCCTTCATGCCCATACTGGCAGGAATTGAAGGAGCGCATATTCTTTTCGATATGGTCTTCTTCGTTGTTGTCTTTTCTATCTTTATCCAAGGCAGTTTGCTTGCGCCTCTTGCCAGAAAGTTCAAGCTAATAGACGAAGAGGACTAAACCTGTCTTTTGGCTATTTTCGAGCGAACTTTCATTGTCAAAATCACCCCCGAAAGAGCAGTGGTAATCACATTGGCAATTAACAAGGGGACGTCTCCAATATAAAGCCCATAGGTACTCCAGCAAATTGTTCCAATAAACATCATTGAAAACGTGGTAAGGCTAAGGCTTTCCGTATTACCCGTCTTAATGGTTTTGAGTGCTTGTGGCAAATAAGCCCCGGTTGTCAAAACTGCTGCAATAATTCCAAAATTCTCCATCTTACAATGTTAGGTTAAAAGACATTAGACAAACCTTCTCGCTATCAAGAGGGTAAGCCCGAATAAAGACCTGCAAAACTAATCTTTTTTCAATTGATTGTTGTCAGAAAAACTAATCGTGAAGCAGATTGCCAAAACAGTTATTTCACTGCTAGCACTACTTTATACTTCCAAAGGTCTTCTTGAAGAGCCTTGTACTGATAATACCCACATTTGTAATGAGACTTGGCAAACCGGGTTACCCTTGGGTGAAAAAGGTTATATAATTCGGATGGGATTGCCCCCATAAGCGAACCGGCATACATTCGTCGAGCACTTTTTTTTATATTACGAGTATAATCGAACAGATCAACCTTGCTGAAACCAGCTTCATCAAGTTTACTTGCAAAATATGACGCCGAAACAAAATTAGGCACTCCCCAAGTATTCCCCCATTTGGTTATCCATTCATGCTTATCCTCTTGCCTTTCTTCTGTAAGGAAAAAATCACTCATGATAAGCCTTCCTCCTTTTTTTAACAAACGGTATGCTTCCTTTATAAAATCATTTTTGTCTGGAGTATGGCAAACAGATTCACAAGCCCAAACAACATCGAAAGACTCGGCAGGAAATGTTGTTTGGGTAAAATCCATAAACTGAAAGTTCAAAACTTCATCCAACTCTCTATGTGCGACAGTTCGTTGGGCAAAAGCCAGTTGCTTTTTACTTAGGGAAAGCCCCGTAACTTTAGCCCCTACTTCTTTGTGGATAAAAAAAGCAGCACCTCCTACTCCGCAACCCGCATCCAATACATTGTCCCCTTTTCGAATCCCAGCCTTTTCCAACAAAACAGCATTAGTGTTTGCCAGGGATTCTTCAAAAGTACGCGTGTTCTCATCCCATATCCCATAGTGAAGGGACAGGTTTTTTCTCAACCCCCACCACTTTTCATAATGTACGTGAGTTTGATCGTAATAATCTCCTACCTCTTTTGCTGAAAACATACATGTTTACTTCACGCCTAACCATTTTTTTGCCTCCTCAATATTGCAAAAAAACCTTGAGATATATCCCGTATCTGCTGCTTCTATTTCTTCAAACACTTGCTCTACTGCCAACTGTGGAATAAGCAGTTCGGGCAAAATGACAGCTTGTTTGAGCAAGCCAGCTGCAACTATCCTGGGTAAAACATTGTTGACAGTCCAATTTTGCAATTCAGGTGTGATGGCAAAGCGCATATCGAGTGCATCTGTCAATAAACCAACAGCCCTACATTTCTCAATCATATCCACAGATTCGCTCAGGATATTTTTGTAATCTTCTCCACTCATTTGCCCAGAGCTCGGGAACCATTTAGTATATATCAGATTATTTGTAGGGTCGAAATAACGCTCTACATGTTTATTTTCAATTTTTTTCATGTTCCAATCTCAATTTTAAATTCTTCTTCGCTACTACAACATTAGATATATCCTATACCTCCGCTCTTTTTGCCTATTTCAAATTGGCAAAAGAGCATGTTATAAAAACAAACAAAGCTAATGAGTGCAATATAAGTATTGGGGAGCGGATAGAAATTCCTCAAGCAAGCGCTGAAGAAAATCAAAACGAACAAAATGCTTTTTATATCTCTATGGCGAGCCGCTTGATATAAACAAGAGTGACATTACCATTGGAAATAGTGATGGAAAAAGGCTCGGAGCCTTCTGTTTTTGCCCGCTGCTATTATATAATTTGTTGAAGGGAGTTGTACTTGGTGCACTTGTTTTGCGCTGCTAACGATGTTATTCTAATTTCAAGAAGGTGGGGTGGTTCATCCCCACCTTCTTGAATGCTTTAAGCATTTCCCAAAGCTATTTGTTGCCCACAAACGTCTTTCCTACTACTCCGTTTGTGAACTCTTCTGAAGTAGAACACAAATATATTTGAGAGCAATACACTTCCAAAAATGGTCAGCCCAATAGGCACTAAGTCGTTAGTGTGGAACAATGCCGTGATGGAGCTGGAAAAAAAGCTGATCACAAATCGGGTTACCCCAATAGTAGCATTGGCTGACCCACTAATTTCTGGCAGCAAGTTTAATATAATTGCCGTTCCATTTCCAAACACCAAACCCAGCGTCCCAATCAGAAGGACCATGGATGGAAATATGATCCAAATGGGAGGGTGGGGAACTACCAAAACAGTAATGGCAATGACTGTACCCGCCAATAGTTGCAAGTTAATTCCCGTTCTCAAAATTTGTTCAGGTTCAAACCATTTAAGCAGTATTGTATTCAAAAAAGAAAGAATTATGCTCAAGGCGATGTTTGCCCCAAACAGAATAGGAAACATCGTTTTTGAAAAACCATAGTAGGTCAGGTACATGAATGATGAACCTGTAACAAAGACAAACAAGCTTGCTGATGAGAATCCCAAAGTAAAAAGCATCAGCACCGCTTTTTTAGATTTGAAAAAAGGAATGTATTTCCCAAAAAACTGTTTTGAGTTCAATTGCTTAGTTATCAGTTCAGGTTTCCTCGACTCTGGCAGCACTAATGTGATCACCATGAATAAGACTGTTGCAAAAAATGCTAAAAAGAAAAAGATTCCTTTCCAATCAGATTGATGGATGATAAATGTGCCGATTATCGGTGCAATCATAGGGGCAACCATCATGATCATACCAATGATTGTGGCCATGCGAGCCATTTGCTTCCCCTCAAACCAATCTCGGACAAATACCATGGAAGTTACCGTGCCAAAACCTCCGCCAAATGCTTGGATAATTCGTAAGGCCCATAATTGTTCTATCTCAGTGGTAAATGCCATTAGAATAGAGCTAATGCCGTATAATGACACCCCTATGATGGCGATGGGTTTTCTGCCGAAAGAATCGGACAGAGGGCCGCCAACAAAATTGCCCAAGGCAAAGCCTAAGAGATAAAGGGTGATGGTGAATTCGATTTTACCAATGGGTACCCCAAAGAATTCCGCCATTTCTGGCATAGCAGCCAAGTAGGTGTCGGTAGCAAAAGGCGACATAGTGGCGAGAATAGCCACTGCTATGGACATAATTGGGACAAAATATTTGTTTGATCTTTTGATGGACATAAAATTCGTATTTTGTTAAAATGTCGAAGGGTATCACTCTTCAATTGGATTTATATTGTTGAGCATTCGCTCAAGGAACTCGTAGGCTAATAGTTTTTCCCCCGGAGAAAACCCTTCTAGGAGGTTATGATTCCACTGGTTCAGTACTTCCTTTATTGCTGGGTATGTTTCTTCGCCTTTTTTTGTAGGGAAAATACACGTAGCCCTTTTGTCTTTTTCATCTGCTTTGCGGGTGATGAACCCGTTTTTTTCTAAGCTTTTTATCACCACCGAAACAGTTCCACGGTCAAGGTTGAAATAATCTTGAATTTTGTTTTGTGAGCTACCATGGTGGTGCATAATAAAATTCAAAATCCTAAACTGCCCCTGGGAAAGCTCCATTTGCTTTGCTTCTTTTTGGAAAAAAACCGCAGAAGCTCGGTGCAACATGCTGATGAGCCGCCCGATAGATTTTTGTTTGTTCTGTTTCATGATGGTGAATGAGTGAGCCTTTTCTATTTTCAATAGTTACTAACTTGTAAAAATACTTGTTTTGATAATTGGTATTCCAACTTGTTTTATGCGAATAATGTATTTAATAATGATATAACTCGACAAAACTAGTTGTAGTTCCAACTAATGTAAAAAAGTATTATTCCTTGCTCGACAAGGAATCTCCATCCAATGCATCAGCAAGCTTTGAAAATAGTGGGAAAGAGATTCCAGCTCAGGACCGAATGACTCGATATGGGACTTTTTCTGTTACCCAACCAACCCCAACAACCAACTAGGCTGGAAGAAGATCGCTAGTAGCGAAAGGGAAAGGATCGCCAAGAAAAGGATTTCAAAAATACTTGGTTGAAACGTGGTTTTACCCTCTTCTTTTTTGAAGAACATTACAAAAGGAATGCGAATGTAATAGAACAGGGCGACCAAGGTGTTGGCTAAGCCGAAGATGAACAGGGTGAGCAACAGTTGATTTCCACTGGCAGAATAGGCTTCCCACAAGCCTGAGAAAATGAATAGCTTCGCGGTGAAACCTGCTGTAGGTGGCAAGCCTGTCAACGAGATCATCACAATGATCATAAGGATGCCTAAGAAGGGCAACCTCATTCCCAAGCCGTTCATAGCGTTGAACAAGGCAGAACCTTTTTGTTCTTCCACAAAATGTACCAAGCCAAAGGCTGCGAAGTTCATGAGGAAATAAGTGCCGATGTAAAACAACACCGCTTCCTTGCCCGAATACTGCCAAGAAAACAGAACCAACATCAAAAAGCCTGCATGGGCGATGGACGAATACGCCAGCATTCGCTTGGCGTTCTTTTGCCAAATGGCGGAGAAGTTCCCAATCAACATGCTCAAGCCAGCGGCTATTGCCAAGAAGCTAAGCAAAGCGGTTTGGTCTGAGAAGTTGGCAATGCTTTGGGTCAGGTTGATGAATACGCCAATGCCCGCTGCTTTGGGTGCAACGGAAAAAAACGCTGCCAAAGGAGTGGGGGCAGACTCGTACACATCGGGCGTCCAGACGTGGAAAGGTGGTGCAGAAATCTTGAAAAGCAAACCTCCGAAGGTGAGCGCTAAGGCCACAAAAGAAACCATTGGGTTGGTAGCAGATAAATCCATGTTTAGTGAGAGCGAGCCGTTCATGCCGTAGAGCAGGGAAATCCCGTAAAGCATCACAGCAGAAGAAACTGCCCCAAATAGCAAGTATTTCATGCTTCCCTCTGCCGATTTCTTATCGAACTTGAAGAAGGTTAGGGTGTAAGAGCTGATGGAAACTAGTTCGATGGCGAGATAGACCATAAGCAGGTTGCTTGCCATTACCATCAGGTTCAAGCCCAGAATAATGGCGAGTAAAATAACGAAAAACTCGCCAGGCGTGCTTTTGGCTTTTTTGCCCATCAGGGTAAGCAGCAATGTGGCAATTCCGCTAAGGACGAAGATGTTTTTGAAGAAAGTAGCCGTAGCGCTAGGAGCGAGCATGCCCAAAAACAGATCAGCGGGAATGCCTTCCGCAGGTTGGTTGATGAAAAACAAACTTACGACCAAGCCTGCTATAGCGATGTAGAGCAAGCTGGTTTTGTTCTCCTTTTTGAGTAAAATCAAATCCAACACCAAAATAGAAGAAAGCAACAGCACTAGCCAAAGCTCGGGCGCAACCCAAGCCATACTTCCAATGATTCCCTCTAATTTTTTTGATATATCTAGCATTCTGTTTCTTAATTCTTAACTAGTTCAAGCGTCCGCTTGGACTGCTTACTTTTGCAGGCACCTCGCTTGTGGCATAAGATGTTTTTTATTTGCTGGCGCGATACCTCTGGTTCGTGCCTTTGTTACTACTTCCCAATCACTTCCAAATTTGCCGCTCCCGTTTGTTGTACGAAGTCCACAAAGTAGCTCACCGAGCTGTTCATGGTATCGAGCACTAGGTTGGGGAAAATCCCAAAGAGCAAAGCCAAAATGGCTAAGGGAACTAGCATTAATAATTCCCTGCTGCCCACATCGGTCATTTTCTCTGCCGAGAGTCCATCTTTGATGAAGAACTTGCCCAAGTACATGCGTTGCAGTGTCCAGAGGTAATAGGCAGCACCTAAGATCAATCCTAAAGTTGCGACTACTGGCATCCACATCGGTACAAGCCCGTTCACTTGATGCGAATTGAATCCACCTAAGAAAACAAACAACTCTGCTACAAAACCTGAGAAGCCTGGCAAGCCCAACGAAGCAAAAAAGGCAACGACGGTCAACGCACCATATACGGGCATCTTACCCATCAACCCTTTGTAACTTTCTATTTCTAAATTCTTATTTCTCAAATAAACCACGCCAGCTATTAAGAACAACATGGCGGAAATAATTCCATGGCTGAACATCTGGAAAATAGCTCCGTTGATGCCCTCGGTGGTGAGAGATGCCATTCCGAGCATCACAAAGCCCATGTGGGAAACGGAAGAGTAGGCAATCAATCTTTTCAAATTATGCGTGCCCAAGGCGATGTATGCGGCATAGACTATGGCGATGACGCCAAAAAGCCCAATCCACCAAGCATAGTAAATTGCTCCTTCGGGGAAAATGCTGTAGGCGATACGAAGCATTCCGTACCCGCCTATTTTCAGGAGGATTCCTGCTAACACCACCGAAATGGCAGTAGGTGCTTCCACGTGGGCATCTGGCAACCATGTATGCACGGGCACGGCAGGAAGCTTGATAGCGAAGCCTATGAAAAGCAGCAAGAATGCGATTAAACGGGCATTTCCACCCAATAGCCCTACTAAAGAACCTTTGAAGAAAATACTGTCGGGAATGAAATTCCCACCGTCCATCATGGCGGTCATGTTGAATGTTTTTACCAAATACTCAGAAGAGATTTCCCCTCTCGAAAGCATTTCTTGTACCTGTTTTATTACCTCTCCGCCCACTGGAGTATCGGCGGAAGCCAAGCCCATTTTTACCGCCGTAGCCGCTGGGTCAATCACCGAGGTATAAAGCCCAATCATCACGATGAGGATGAGGATGGAACCGGCGAGGGTATAAATGAAAAACTTGATGGAAGCATATTCGCGATTTGCCCCGCCCCAAATCCCGATGAGGAAATACATGGGGAGCAACATGAATTCGAAAAAGAGGTAAAATAAGAAGAAATCGAGCGCAGCGAAGCATCCCATTATGGCGGTGCTAAGCAGAAGGAATAGCGCATAAAACCCTTTCCTTTTTTCTTTGATCTCAAAGGAAGAAATAGCGGCAATAAACATGACCAAGGCGGTGAGCAAAATCATGGAGATACTCATGCCGTCCAAGCCAATAAGGTAGTCGATCTTGATCGTTCCCAAGCTGCCCAAGTCCACATTTATCCAGTCAGCCTGCTTGACCAGCTGATAGTTTTCCAACTGGTTGATGCCCGTTGGTGCGCTTTCTCCAGTTTGGAGCAAGGTCATGGCGAAAATAGCCAACACTAATTGCAGCCCGGTTGCCACCAGGGCGATGCCTCGGAATGCCTTCACGGCAGTGCCTGGCAAAGCCAAGACCAACAATGCTGCTGGTAGGGGTAAAAATATGATGAGTGAAAGTATGATTTGCTCCATTTGTGTTTTATATACTTTTACTAGCGAGTAGCGTTTATCGCTTTTCTCCGTCATTCCGCATTTGATGCTGAACCTCCTGCCTATTCCCCAAAAGGTTACATTTCTAGGTTTTGGTAGGAGATTCCTGCTTTCGGAGGAATGACGTTGATTTATTGTTTCATTATAAAGGTTCTAAAAAAAAGCTTACGCTGGCGCGACGCCTCTGGCTCGTGCCTTTTCATGTATCAAATTATAAAATATATCAAAAGAAAAATCAATCCAAACAAGGTCCATGCAAGGTAGGACTGAATTTTCCCTCCTTGTATAGAACTTGTATATTTTCCTACTTTTCCCGTCATGAATACAATGCCGTTCACCAATCCATCTACAAAAAAGCGGTCGAACCATGCGCTTACATGTGCCGTCACCACATGCAAAATTGCCAGATCGTTTACCGATTTATCAATGACCCTTCGGTCAAATTTTGCCGTTTTTCTACTTATCCAAAGTACCACGTTTTTGAGGTGGATTTCAAATATTTTATCCAAATACCAGAAGTTGAAAGAAAGCTTTCGCCAAAAGTTGTCTTCGGGGAAAAGACTGTTTTTCAATGCCAATAATTTTCCATTCCCATAGACCAACCATGCGATGAACAAGCCTGTGGAGGCCAATGCGAAGGATACAATTCCAGTTAGCAATTGGAAGGGGCTGTGATGACCAACATCGAACGGGTGCATGAACCAGCTGCTGTGTGCGTTCAGCGGATTGAGGGAAAAGACAAAACCGATGGTGAGAAATGCGAGCAACCCGATTGGGAACAGCATTTTTAACGGCACTTCTTTGATCGCTTCGCTTGCTTTTTCAAATTCGTTTTTCAATCTGTTCTCTCCAAAAAACACCAATAGCAATTGCCTGCCCACATAGAAAGCGGTCATGAGTGCGGAAACTAAAAGTAAAATAGGTGCGATGAATAGGAGAGGGCTTCCACTTGCAGCCATATCGAAACTTGCCGTAATGATGGCGTCTTTCGATAAGAATCCTGAAAACAAAGGCAAGCCTGCCAAACCTAATCCAGCAATGCTAAAAGCCAAAAAGGTCGTGGGCATTTTCTTTCTCAAACCTCCCATCAAGCGCATGTCTTGCGCATCGAAATGGGTGTGCAAATCGTGGGCTGCTACGTGTAAGGCATGGATAACCGCTCCTGCTGAAAGGAAAAGTCCAGCCTTGAAAAATGCGTGAGTGAGCAAGTGGAACATGGCTGCATCCATTGCTCCTGAGCCAATTCCAGCCACCATGTAGCCCAATTGGGAAATGGTGGAATAGGCTAATACTTTTTTGATATCCGTTTGGGAAAGAGCTGAGACTGCTGCCAAGAAGGCGGTAATTGCCCCAATGATGGAAATAACGACAAATACTTCTGGAGTGAAGAAAATCATCACCCTTGCTAAAAGGTAAACTCCCGCAGCAACCATAGTGGCGGCGTGGATCAAAGCTGAAACGGGCGTCGGACCTTCCATGGCATCGGGCAGCCAAACGGAAAGTGGGAATTGCGCCGATTTGCCAACTGCCCCGCAAAACAATCCTAAACCTGCAATGGTCGCCATCGTTCCTTCGGGTAGTTGCCCTGCTTCTACCAGTGGGAAAATTTCGGAAAGCTCTAAGCTGTTGAACGTGGCGTAGAGTGCCAATAGCCCAATCAGGAATCCTGCATCGCCAATTCTGTTTAGTAGAAATGCTTTCTTAGCTGCTCTTCGGGCGGTGGATTTGTGTTGCCAAAAGCCGATGAGTAAGTAGGAGGAAAGTCCCACTAATTCCCAGAAAATATAGATAATGGCAAGGTTAGAAGTAAGCACCAAGCCGAGCATGGAAAAGGTAAACAAACCGAGGTAGGCGAAGTAACGGTTGTAGTTTTCGTCGTCCTTCATGTACTCCATGCTGAAAAGATGCACGAGCGTGGAAACCAAGGTGACCACCACGAGCATAATGCTGCTTATTCCGTCAATCTGGATGTTTACAATAAAAGGTTTTGCCCCAATCTTGAACCATTCGAAGCTACTGCCTATTTCAGCCTTTCCTTCGCCCAACATCCAAACTTGGAAAAAAGCATAGAGGGAAATAAGCAAACTGATGAATACGGCTGCAAAAGCGAGCTTGTCGGCGGGGAATCCTTTTTTTCTTTCCCACAAAATATTGGGCAGAAAAATGCCAAGTGGCAAAATAGCTGCAACTATTGCCCAAAGAGGTAAGTGGGGATCAGGTAGAAAATGTTGGTCCAACGGATTAGTAATTTTGTTTCCGAGGGGTAAGCCCTCTGTATTATCTTCTTTCAAAAAAATCCAATTCTATTGCTTCAATCCTTCAAGCTATTCAGGTCATCTAGCTCAATAGAGCGATAATAATGATACGCTTTCAGGACAATCGCCAAGGCAACGGCAGCTTCTGCAGCAGCCACAATCATGACGAACAGGGCAAACATTTGACCGTTGATAGAGGGGTCGTACTTGCTGAAAGCCACTAGGTTAATGTTAGCGGCATTTAGCATTAGCTCAATCCCCATCAATACCACAATCGCATTCTTTTTCACGAGCACAATAGCCACACCTATGGAAAATAGGGCCGCACTCAGTAAAAGAAAATGTTGAAGAGGTATCATCGATCAGTATTTATTGTTTGCCAAAGATTGGGCAAATATAAATGAAATATGGAATTAAGCCTGTTTAGCAGTAGAATTGATTTCAAAGAACGTGAAAATCGCTTTCCGACCTCGTCAAATAGACTCGTGACTTAAATAGAACCAATATAGATGGTGAGGCTCGAATTAGAGGGAAGTCCCATTTTTTTGCGAATCCTGTAGCGGGAAGTATGCACGCTTTGGAGTGAAATGTTCAATATTTTAGCCATTTCGTGGCTGTTCAAGTTGAGCTTGATAAGGGCACAGTGTTTTAGCTCTGTGGAAGATAAATTAGGGTGTTTTTTGCACAAAGTAGAATAAAAATCATTGTTGACCTCTACAAATCGCCTGTTAAATTCTTCCCAGGAATTGTTTGTCCCTTTAGCATATTTTTTTTTAAGTAGCTGATAGTTTTCGGGATGGGATTTTTTTACCACATCCAAAATTGCGTTCACTGCATCCTCCATTTCTATCATCTTTATGGCATAGGATGTCAGCTCCTTGCTTTTGATTTCTAATACCGCCTTGTTTTTAGCTCTGTCAAGCTCACCTACCAATGAGAGTTTTTTGATCTTGTTGCGCTGGTAATACAAAAGGTACACACTGATGAAGATGATAAGAGTAAGTCCAAATAATAGAAAAAGCCGGAATAATTCCTCGTTTTTTTGTTCAATAAGGCTCTCTTGGCGTTCAATCAATTTTTGATTTTCGGTTATCTCAGCTTTGTATTTGTTTTTGATTTCGAATAAGCGTTGGCTGCTCTTGCTGCTTGTGCTAAATAATTGTTCGAAACTCTTTTTGGATTCCTTCATGCTGCTTACGGCTTTCAGGCATTCTCCTTTTATCGTATAGATTTCACTTATTTTTTCGAGTAGGTCTGGCTTAAACTCCAAATGGACATTTCTTTCGTCCATTAACTGGAGACTTTTGTTGTAATATACCAATGCGCTATCGTATTGAAATTGCTCTTTTTTCAGGTCGCCTATAAACGACAAGTTTGCCACTACATAAGGGGCATTCATATTAACGAGGTGGTGCTGTGCCCTAAAAAGGAGTTTTTCTGCCTCTGCAAGGTTTTCTAGTTGCAAATTGCAAAAGCCCCTATCTGCCAATATATAGGGAAGGATTCTTGGGGGATCAAAAATAATCGTACATGAATCTAAATACACCAATGCTTCCTCATAATTTTTTCGATCTCTCCAAAATGTAGCAATGGAAAAATAACTTGAAACCACCTGGTGTTTGGTGTAAGGTTTGTCTATAGCCAGTTCTTTCGACAAACTTAAAGAAGTGTATAAATGCTGTAAGGCTAAGGAGTCCTTCTCGTAAATATCATACAATATTCCAAGCCCTCTATAAATGGTGATTAGTTGATTGTCCAATTGTTGTTTTTCCGCAATAAGTAGAGCATCCCAAAGCCTGTCGAATGCAAGGTCATAATCGCCTCGGTACCTTTCTATTTGGGCAAGATCTATCAAGCACTTTACTATAGCCAAAGTATCCTTGTTTACAAGGGCACTTTGGTGTTCTTTGGTAAGCTCTTCATGTGTTTTGGTTTGCTTAGGAACCATGCCCTTATCAATACCATACATAGTATGACTTGAAATGACGCAGAAAAAAATTAAGACTGAATACCTTATTGATTTAATAACCACCATGTGCCAAATATAATCTATTGATAGAAATGGAATAGGGGTAACAGTTTTTTGAATACTTGGAATATAGCATAAGTGGCTTAAAATCAGTATAAAATCTATATGCTGAAAATAGCTTGTCTAGTATTTGACTATTGGGGACTTCGTTTTGAATAGTTATAGAATAGTAAAAAATAGAGAAATGAAGGATGGTATCGCCAATTTTAAAGCACTATAAATATTATGCTTGATATTTTTCATGCATACAACTTCACAGATACCACAAAATGAAAAGAACTGTACTAATTGCCCAACTGTATATCCTGTTCGGATTGGTTGGTTGTCAGCAAGCTTCACATCAAGAAACAAAAGATTTCTTCCTCCAAGTAAAAAATGAAAAGATAATCTCTGACCCCTCCGTAGAATGGAAAAACTTCGGTCCGGGAATGTCTGGTTACTGCGAAGAGTTTTGGTGTCACCCAACTGATACCAATGTGATGTTCATGGGACCTGATATGCACGTGAGTTTTGGTACTTGGGACAATGGAAAATCTTGGCATACCATTAAAGATTCGGACGGGATGGGGCAGGATATGAAGCGAGTGTTAGACATTGAATTTTCTCTCCAAAATCCTGATTACGGAATGTCCATTGATTGGAATGGTTGGATATATGAAACGACCGACCGAGGAAGAAGCTGGAATAGGACAGGTGAGTTCGGGAAAAGTTATAAGGATATTGGAATTGATCCAAACGACCCAAAGTCATTTGCCAAGGGTTGGTATTACGAGCAAAAAGGGACTCGGCACAGTGAATTGGCCTTAGATCCTACAAATGATAAAATATGGTATGTGGGTGCGGGTGATTTTTGGAATGTAAAGAGTAACCATCGATCTGCTGCCCAGCCAAACGGTGTTCAGCTCAAATATGCCGCTTACGGGTATATTTGGAAAACAACTGACAAGGGAGAAACTTGGACGAAAATAACCAGCGGACTTCCTGAAAATACGGAGGTAGGAAAGATCATAGTCAACCCAAATCATGCAGATAGCGTGATTATGGCGACCAACGATGGGCTGATGATCAGCGGGGATGGAGGCATGTCTTGGAAAATCAGTGCCTCAGGCCTGCCAAATAACTTGCCCCGAGATTTGACTTCTTATCACAACAAGCAAACTGGTGAGTTTGAACTTTATCTTGTAGAGCAAACAGTCTATGAAGAGAAGGAGAATACGGTAGCAGCTAAAGGTGGAGCATATAAAAGTACAGATGGAGGGGTAAGTTGGGAAAGTATTACCGGCAACCTTTATTTTGACTTGAACGCCATCACTTTTCCAGCAGAAATCGACCGCTTTCACAAAACCATGGGCTATTGGTTTGGTATCTCAAAGAAAGAATCAAAAGCCAAGTTCACACAACTTCCTAAAGAAACCCTTCCAGTCTATAACCGCATAGTTGTCAATCCACTGGACAAGGATGAAATTTATGTGACATACAACAAAAAGCATGATTTTACTTTTGGACCTGGAGATGTCTGGAAAACTGAGGACGGAGGCAAAACTTGGTTTGTGTGTGCACGCCAAGGAGCTTATTGGAAAAGTGGAAAGGATTTAGAATATTGGAAAAAGAGAAATAGTCCAGTTGGTACAAACGTAGAGTTTGCCCACCTACAATCATACATGGATGCATCTAATGCAACATCTGGCAACCGGACTTTGGTTATCAATTCCATTGGTCAAGTGTTTATAGGAATAGATCAACAAACCCTGAAATCGACTGATAATGGAAAGTCTTGGAAACAGGTAGACGACTATGAAACATCGCCCGGGAGTGGGAAATGGATAGGGCGAGGAGGGAGCAATTTGCCCGGCAGGTTTATGTTGCACGAAACAGGAATCTTGGGCAGAAGGCTGTTGTGCAGCGGAGAGCACGGCCTTTGGCAAACCACTGACCTAGACGGCTGGCCCGAGAAACAAGCAGTTGCCGTAGAACAAATCGAAGGGCAAGTCCATGATGGCAAAGGCAGGCATGGAGCGCATTCCATTTCCACAGTTGCGGTTCACCCAAAAGATCCGAATACTATTTATTTCTTAAGCTGGCGTCAAGAGCACAGGGGGAAACTCCGCAAAACAACCGATGGGGGCAAAACATGGGAAAATATCGCCACCATTTTTGACGCGGCAAACAATTCTTGGCAAGGTGTTGCTCCACAGAATTCATTGATTATCGATCCAGTAAATCCTGATAATATGTATTTCTGCTCCACTTTTCATAAGATTTCTGAAGTGGGAGGTGGCAAAGCGCAAGAGTTGACCAAAGGTGGATATGGGTTTTATCGCTCGTCTGATGGTGGTTATACTTGGGAATTGAGCAATAACGGATTTCATGAAAAATCAAGTGTGAGAAGAATTGTTTTTCATCCCGATAATCCAGAAATTATCTATGCCGCGCTAAACGACAACAATGGTGGTTTGTTCAAAACAACCAACAAAGGAGATGTCTGGGAGAAAGTGGAAATCCCATCGGTTATCAAAGCAGTGAATAATGTTTTTATTGATAGAAATACCAAAGAAATACTGATAAGTACGGGCAGGCGTACAGGCTCGTACGAAGAAGGAGGGGTTTGGCGAAGCAAAGACGACGGACAAAATTGGGAGCAGATATTTAAAGCGCCATGGGTTTGGCAAGCAGAAACATCGCCGGTTAATCCAAAACTCATTGTGATAAGTGCCGCTGGCCAAGCCGTGAGCATGGCTCATGAATTTGCAAACCCCGGTATTTATCTTTCAATGGATGAGGGTGAAAGTTGGAAAAAAATAAACAAAGGGCTAGGGCAGCCAGACAAAATAGTGGATGTAAAACCTGATCCCTATAATGAAGATGTACTTTGGCGTGCCTCGTGGGGATGCGGTTGGTTTGTGGCTTACCTCAATGGTACTGAAAAAGGGTGGATGAAGAACTAAATATAATACATTGAAAAAATGAAGAAATGAAGAAATGAAGAAATGAAGAAATTACAAAAAATTGCATTACTGATTTTTATCGCTTTTGCCGTGGTATCGTGCTCACAATCAGAAAAGAAAGCTGAGCTTGAAGCGAAGCTCGAAGCCGAAGTTACAGGCGCATTCCCGTTTGAAATGCCTGCCGAAAAACCGAACCGCCCAATGAGTGCGGCCATGGAGCGGATTTATACGGATTATGAAGCTCCGCAACCTCAAAACAACGAGCTGTTTAGCCAATTCAAATACACCGAGCTGAAAGGCTTTGATTACAACGGTTACGATGGAACCATTACCAGAAGAGATCCTTCGAAAATCATTCGGCACAATGGGAAATACTACGTATGGTACACTTATCGGAATACTCCAACACCTCCTCAAGGTGCAGAAAAGTCGACAGATTTGATTCCTTCGTCTGACTGGGACTTGTCGGAAATTTGGTATGCTACTTCTGCCGATGGCTTTACTTGGAAAGAACAAGGCGTGGCCATTAAGCGTCCTGAAAAACCCTTGGTAGGCTGGCGATCGGTAACCACGACCGATATCTTAGAATGGGAAGGAAAGTTCTATTTGTATTACCAAGGCTTTATGGAAGCCAGCGGCAAGCGTGGTGACGATTGTCCGGTAGCTGTTTCTTATGCCGATTCTCCAGAAGGACCTTGGACGCCCTACAATAAAATTGTCATTCCAAACGGAGCAGAAGGCGAATGGGACCAGTTTTCCATCCACGATCCTTATCCTTTGGTGCACGATGGCAAAGTATATATTTACTACAAATCTGATTTTGGTAAAAAACCACATTTGGTACGTATGCAAGGCTTAGCGATTGCCGACAATCCATTAGGGCCATTTACCAAGCATCCATTGAACCCGCTAATCACCTCAGGGCATGAAACTTCCCTGTTTCCATTTAAAGAAGGGGTAGCAGCTTTGGTGTATAAAGACGGCCCTGAGCACAACACTATCCAATATGCAAAGGACTGGGTGAATTTTGAAATTGCTTCTATCACTGAACTGATGCCTTATGCTGCTGCGCCTTACGTGCCAGATGCTTTTACCAATACCAAAGATGGTCGGGGGATCACTTGGGGATTGGCACACTTTATAAATACAACGGGTGATTGGAGCAAGTTTAATTCAAAACTGGTTCGGTTCGATTGCGATTTGAGCAGAGATATCCACGATCCTGAGATGAAACAGCACCGCGTAAACCATAAGCCAGATGTCTATTTCCGCCAAGGCTTGAGCAAGAAGCAACAGGAGCGAATTGAGGAACAAAATAAGGGATTGGAGTAATGAGATAGAGAATAAATATTTATTCTCTTTTAAAATAGCCAATAGATTTTTTGAATGAATTACGATAAAAAAATGAAAAAAAGCCTTCTAAACCACAAGCTTATCACTGTCCTGCCACTAATTCTGTTCTCAATAGTAGTTCATGCACAAGAGGTGGATTTTACCTTTTTCGATAACAGTCTTCCCCTCGAAGAACGAGTGGAGATCCTAGTCTCTCAAATGACAGTGGAGGAAAAAATTAGCCAATTGACCAATGGTGCAGCAGCCATCCCTCGGCTTAGCGTGCCCGATTACGATTGGTGGAACGAAGCCCTCCACGGGATCGCCCGAAATGGGAAAGCGACTATTTTCCCCCAAGGAATAGGAATGGGGGCAACTTTTGACCCGGAATTGGCAGAAAGGGTAGCTTCTGCAATTTCGACTGAGGCAAGGGCTAAATACATTATTTCCCAAAAAATGGGAAACCATAGCAAATATGCTGGACTGACCTTCTGGACACCAAATGTCAATATTTTCCGTGATCCTCGCTGGGGGCGTGGTCAAGAGACCTATGGCGAAGACCCATTTTTGATGTCGAAAATAGGAGTAGCATTTGTAAAAGGCTTGCAGGGAAACGACCCGACCTATTTGAAATCCGCCGCCTGCGCCAAGCACTTTGCCGTGCATTCAGGCCCTGAGGAGGTTAGGCATACATTCAACGCCATTCCCAACAAACAAGATTTGCACGAAACCTATTTGCCAGCCTTTGAGGCATTGGTGACCGAAGCCAAGGTTGAAGGTGTCATGGCAGCATACAATGCGGTTTATGGAATCCCATCTGCTGCGAGTCCTTTTCTTTTGCAAGATATTTTGCATAACCAGTGGGGTTTTGACGGCTACGTCACATCCGACTGCGGGGCAATAAGTGGGGTGACGGCTAAACTCAACTATGCAAAAACTCCAGCCGAAGCTGCTGCTGTTTCCCTAAAAGCTGGAACTAATCTTAACTGTGGGAAAACTTATAAAAGGCTTGTAGAAGCTCTGAAACAAGGCTTGGTAACGGAAGAGCTGATTCACGAAAGAACCAAGCAACTTTTTAAGACTCGTTTCCGATTAGGCATGTTTGACAAGGACGTAGACCACCCTTATTTCAAAGTTAGCGGAGACAATATCCACAGTGATGAGCATGTAGCCTTGGCGCGTGAAGCTGCTCAGAAGTCGATTGTTTTGCTTAAGAACAAAAACAATATTCTTCCCCTTCCAAAAGATATCAAAGTCCCGTATGTAACTGGCCCTTTTGCCAACTCAAATGACATGCTCATGGGGAGTTACTATGGCATAAGCACCAATATAGTGACCATTTTAGAAGGGATTGCTGATGCAGTTTCCTTGGGGACTTCTTTGAATTACCGTAGTGGCGCACTCCCTTTCCACGACAATATCAATCCTAAAAACTGGGCGCCATTTGTTGCTGGCGAATCGGATGTTACTATTTGTGTGGTAGGTCTCACGGCGGACAGGGAAGGAGAAGAAGTGGATGCAATAGCTTCGTCGGATATAGGAGACAAAAGGGATTTGAAACTGCCTGCCAATCAAATTAATTATGTGAAGCAAATCATTGAAAAGAAAAAAGGACCATTGATTTTGGTAGTAGCCAGCGGTAGTCCCGTTTCGCTCGAAGGAATTGAAGAAGACTGCGAGGCAGTGCTGCAAATTTGGTATCCGGGCGAGCAAGGGGGCAATGCCGTTGCCGATGTGCTGTTTGGCGATATTTCCCCTTCTGGAAAACTACCAATCACCTTCCCAAAAAATATAGCCCAGCTTCCTCCATACGAAGATTATTCCATGCAAGGACGCACCTACAAATACATGACCGAAGAACCAATGTTCCCCTTTGGCTTCGGATTAACTTATTCTACAGCTGAAATCAGCAACTTGACTCTCAGTGCTGAAAAACTAAAGAAAACCCAATCGCTAGAAGTTCAGGTAGAAATAGCAAACACAGGCGAATACGATATTGATGAAGTAGTGCAACTTTACGTTTGCCCAACGGACACCACAGGTGGAATCCCTTTGAAAAGTTTGAAAGCTTTTGAGCGTGTTCCTTTGAAAAAAGGTGAGAAGAAATCAATAGGGTTTTCCTTGGACCCTGAATCCTTAAAAGTGGTCAACGAGGAAGGCGAAAAAGTGTGGAGAAAAGGAGAATACAAAATCATAGTTGGAAATTCTTCGCCAGGAGAATTAAGTGTAAAACTAGGAGCTGCTGTTCCGCAAGAAGAAATCATCACCTTAAAATAATAAGCCATGTCAACTTATATAAAGAACTTCACACTAACAGGATTGATCGTACTGGTGTTTTTTTCATGTACAGAACCTCAAAAGCAAGAAATCCCAAAAACTGTAGAACCTCAGGTATTTCCTCACAAAATGCCAGAGGAAAAGCCCGACTTTCCAATGAGTGCTGCTGCAGAGCGCATGTTCGACTACCCAGCTCCGCGTGTGCAGGACAATGAATTGTATTCGCTTTTCAAATATACCAAATTGGAAGGGTTGGATTACAACGGCGGCGACGGCACTATCACACGCCGAGACCCTTCACGCCCCGTGTTCGTGAATGGGAAGTATTACATGTGGTACACCAAGCGGCACACAAAAGTACCGCCAGTTGGTGCAAGCAATGCCGATCAGGCTACTGATGAAATCCCTTCCACCGATTGGGATTTGTGCGATTTGTGGTATGCTACGAGTGAAGACGGCTTTACTTGGGAAGAACAGGGCATCGCAGTGGCTCGACCAGAAAAACCTGCACTAGGTTGGAGGTCTATCGCTACACCGGATATCTTGATCTGGGAAGGGAAATATTATCTCTATTTTCAAGCGTTCAACGAGCCAAGTGGTACTCGTGGCGATTGGTGCCCGATTTCTATGGCTTATGCCGACTCGCCTGACGGACCTTGGACGCATGTGGGCAAACCCGTTGTTCCTTTTGGCAAAAAAGGAGAGTGGGACCAAGACCAAACGCAAGATCCGCACCCAATTATTTATAAAGGAAAAATCTACTTGTACTACAAAGCCGCATACAACAAGTGGCCTGACAAACGAGACAAATATGCTGTTGGTCACGGCTTAGCCATTGCCGATAATCCTATGGGTCCATTTGAAAAACACCCATTGAACCCTGTGCTGAATTCCGGTCACGAGACAACGTATTTTCCATTCAAAGAAGGAATTGCCGCATTAGTCATCAAAGATGGGAACGAGCACGAAACCATGCAATACGCCGAAGATGGAGTGAATTTCAATATTGCTGCTGTGGTGGAGCTTACACCGACTGCCGCTGGGGCATTCACGCCCGATGCCTTTACGGGAACGGATTATGGCAAAGGAATCACTTGGGGAGTTTGCCATTTCATCAATGCAGGAACTACCCGTGAAAACAAACATTCCATCATAGCAAGATTCGACTGCGATTTGAGTTTGGACACCCACGAGCCTTGGCTTAAAAGCACAGGTGTTTGGCATCGACCTGAAGTATATTTCAAACAAGGTCTGGGCGGATTAAGAAAAAAACGTGAAGGGCTTCCCAAATAAGACTTCCTTAAACTATTGATATGAAAGTTTTCAACTATTTTTTATTCATCATTTTTAACCTGGTAATTGTTGCTTATGGGCAGACGCCAGAGTTCTCAACTCCCGAAATTGACGCCAAAGTAGATGCATTGCTGGCAAAAATGACCATGGAAGAAAAGCTGGCGCAAATTACGGGCACTCGGCTTAGAGAAATCATGGTAGATGGAAAAGTTTCCATAGAAAAATGCAGGGAACACATTCCACATGGTATAGGTCATTTTTGCCAGTTTTCTACTGGTCAAAATCTTTCCCCAGAAGAGTTGAGGGATTTGGTGAGGGAAGTACAACACTACCTCATGACCGAAACAAGGTTAAAAGTTCCAGCAATTTTCCATGAAGAGGCCATTACCGGTTTTACCACTTTGGGAGCTACTACTTTTCCCCAGCAAATAGGCGTAGGTTGCACTTGGAATCCTGAGTTGGTATCGCAAAATACTGCTTCAACTCGAAAGAGTATGCGGGCTGCAGGAGCTACCTTTGCCCTGTCGCCTATGCTCGACCTTAGCCGAACAGCGCACTGGAACCGCCACCAAGAGAGCTATGGCGAGGATGCTTATTTGACTTCGCGCATGGGAGTTGCATTTGTTAAAGGCTTGCAAGGTGACGATTTCAGAACAGGAGTTGCAGCCACAGTTAAGCACTTTGCGGGGTACGGCACAAAAAACAACAGCGAAAAGGTCTTGTACGAAGAATACCTCATGCCACACGAAGCGTGTATAAAGGTAGCTGGGGCAAAAAGCGTCATGCCTTCGTATGGGGTCTACAAAGCGCTCCCTATTTCGGTGAACCCCACTATGCTCACGCAAATGCTTCGGAAGGATATAGGATTTGATGGGCTGGTGGTGAGCGACTACGGCGCCATTACTCAAGTATTCAAAAAATACAAAAGAGCGCCCGACTTGATGACTGCAGGTGCCATGGCGCTGAATGCAGGCTTGGACATCGAATTATCCTCACCTACGGCATTTCCCCTTTTGCCAAAGGCACTTGAAGAAGGCTTAGTGACTGAAGAGCAGATAAATACTGCGGTAAGACGTTCGCTGACCATGAAAGCCAAATTAGGCTTGCTCGATGAACATCCTCAAATTGGTGTAGATGGAGATTTAGATTTTGACCCTCCTGCCAATAGGGAATTAGCGTACAAAACGGCTGCCCAATCCATCGTGTTGCTTAAGAACAATGGTGTTCTTCCACTAAAGAAAAATGTAAAAAAAATAGCTCTTGTAGGACCAAACGCAGCCACTGTACACGGACTTTTGGGCGATTATACCTACCAAGGAATGAGGGCTTTTTGGAAGCAAGCTGAATTTGACCAAAACAACCCCAAATTGGTTACAGTGAAGGAAGGTTTGGAGCAAAAGCTTGGCAGAAAAGTGAAATTGCAACACGAAAGAGGTTGCGATTGGAGTGCTGCGCTTGAAGCCAAAATAGATACAAAAACATTTGGCGACAGCCGAGTAGAACAGTTAAAACTACTTACTATCAAAGACTTGCCTCAGCCCGACTTGCAAAATGCGCTGAAGATTGCCAAGGAAAGCGATGTAGTGATTGCCGTAATGGGCGAAAATCTTTACCTCAACGGAGAAGGGCGTTGGAGAAAAGGTATCCGTTTGCCCGGAGAGCAAGAAGCGTTTGTTGAGAAACTAATTGAAACGGGTAAGCCAGTTGTTCTAGTAATCTTAAGCGGCAGGCAACAGGTAATCAGTGCCATTGAAGGCAAATGTGCTGCCGTTGTTCAAGGATGGTTTCCTGGCGAAGAAGGAGGCAATGCTATAGCCGATGTACTACTGGGCAACGTGAACCCATCGGGCAAATTATGTGTGTCTTATCCAAGTACCGAAGAAGAAGTGGAGATCAATTACCAAAATGGTTACCCTGATATTGCTCCCCAATATCCTTTTGGGTTTGGCTTGTCCTATACCACTTACGAATACGGAAACTTGGAAATGCAACCTCAAGCAAAGGTTACCGACGACCGGTTTTCAATTTCTTTTACTGTGAGAAATACGGGAAAAATGGATGGAGCTGAAGTTGTTCAACTATACGTTTCCCCAATTGAAAAGACGTCTGGCATGAAACCTATCCAACTAAAAGGTTTTCAACGGGTACCACTCAAGGCTGGAGAAGAGGAAAAAGTCACTTTTGAAGTTTCTCCCCAACAATTGGCGCAATATATAAATGGTGAATGGGTGATAGAAGCTGGAAAATATGAATTCAAGGTAGGGGCATCGTGTACCGATATTAAGCTTAGCGGTACTGTTGAGCTAACAGGACAAGATATTTTTCTGGAAAATGGACGTCAAGTATTTTTCTCTACTACTTCGGCAAAATAAGATGATGTTCAAATAAAAAATAATGTTACCATAACAAAATAAAAACATAAATATAATGAACGATTATTCATTAAAAAATATAATGGCACTTGGAATATTAGCTGTTGTTGTATTTGTTGCTCCTCAAGAGGTGTTTGCCCAGAAAAAAACAAACATCATTTTACTGTTTGCCGACGATGCCGGGTATCATGATTTCGGCTTCCAAGGTAGCAAAACTTTTAAGACTCCCCATCTCGATCAATTAGCATCGGAAGGGATGGTGTTTAAAGAAGCTTATACAACGGCAGCGGTTTGTGGTCCATCTAGGGCTGGTTTACTTACGGGCATGTACCAGCAGCGCTTTGGCTTTGAGGAAAATAATGTCCCCGGCTACATGAGTGCATCGTCCAAGCTGATGGGCGACGATATGGGCTTGCCGCTGAATCTGAAAACCGTTGCAGATTACTTGAATCCTTTGGGTTATCAGTCTATTATATTGGGCAAATGGCACATGGGTAATGCGGACAGGTACCACCCGCTTAGGAGAGGCTTCGATGAGTTTTACGGTTTTAGAGGCGGGGCAAGAAGTTTCTTTCCCCTCACACAAAAAGAAGCATTTGATAAGCCCGAAGATAGGTTGGAAAAAGGCTTTGGAAACTTTAAAGAACCAGAGAAATACTTGACCGATGACCTGGCAGATGAAGCCTGTGATTTTATAGATAGGAATAAAGAAAAACCATTTTTCATGTATGTTTCTTTCAATGCGGTTCATTCTCCATTGCATGCTACAAAAGAAGATTTGGCGAAAGTAGAAGGGCTTACAGGTAAGCGTAAGATATTGGCAGCAATGACCATTGCAATGGACAGGGCTTGTGGGCAGATCTTGGCAAAGCTGAAAGAGCATGGTTTGGATGAAAACACCTTGGTGGTATTTTCCAACGACAACGGAGGCCCTGACGGAACACACACCTGCAACTATCCTCTGAGCGGTTGTAAATCCAACAACCTTGAAGGTGGAATAAGAGTGCCTTGCATCATGAAACTTCCTTCGGTAATCGAAGAAGGCTCGCATTACGATAAGCCGGTGAGTATGCTCGATATGCTTCCTACTTTTGTAAACGCCGCTGGCGGTAATGCTTCAAAAATAAAAGGATTAGACGGTGTTGATCTCCTTCCTTTTGTCACTGGAGAAAACAAGTCAGCTCCTCACGAAATCCTTTTTTGGAAAAAAGAAAATAGGGGGATTGTCCGAAAAGGAGATTGGAAAATGCTCCGCTTTCCAGATCGACCGGCAGAGCTGTACAACATTGCCAAAGATGAAGAAGAAAATAACAACTTGGCTTACGAACATCCTGAAAAAGTCAGAGAAATGTTCAAGCTATTGTTTGAGTGGGAAGGGGAGTTGGAGCGACCGCTTTGGCAACTTAAGCGGATCTACGAAGTAAACGCCATGAAGCGGATGGACGAGAAAAGAACGCCGGTGCTCGATTAGAATTCTGATTAAACCTACTGCTTTAATATATTTATTATGAAGTGTTTTGCTTGTAACTGTTCAATTATAAAAATAAGTGTTTTAACAATGCTTTTTTTGGGGCTCGGGTATGTAGCCAAGGCACAAGACCGCCCAAATATGATTGTG
Source organism: Flammeovirgaceae bacterium SG7u.111 (assembly GCA_034044135.1). Taxonomy (NCBI): domain Bacteria; kingdom Pseudomonadati; phylum Bacteroidota; class Cytophagia; order Cytophagales; family Flammeovirgaceae; species Flammeovirgaceae bacterium SG7u.111. The sequence goes on from CP139021.1 coordinate 3,362,277, forward strand.
ATTATTGCCGATGATTTGGGATACAATGATGTAGGGTTTAATGGCAGTAAAGAAATCCAAACCCCAAATTTGGATAGACTTGCCGATAATGGGGTGGTCTTTACCAACGGTTATGTGACGCATCCCTACTGCGGACCTTCTAGGGCTGGGCTAATTACGGGTCGTTACCAAGCACGGTTTGGGTTGGAAATCAATTTGACTAACTCGTTTTTTGACACCCATAGTGGGTTGCCCTTGACGGAGACTACATTTGCAAAACGCCTTCAAAAATCGGGTTATCATACAGGAATTATAGGTAAATGGCACTTGGGAGGTTCCCATCCTTACCATCCTAACAACAGGGGCTTCGATTATTTCTATGGATTCCTATCTGGCGGGCATACTTACTGGCCAGAAAATGTAACCACAACTCACCCTCTTTACTTGGATAATGGAAAACCTCATTATTCAGCCAACGAAGGAGGGTATTGGCCATTGATGCGTAACAACAATGCAGCTGAGTTTGATGAATACCTCACTACTGCACTGAGCAGAGATGCAGCGAAGTTTGTGAAAAGTAGTGACAAACCATTTTGCCTTTACCTAGCTTACAATGCACCGCACGCTCCTTTGGAAGCGCCAAAAGAGTTGATCGATAAATATTCAAACATCGATCACAAACAAAGAAGAATCTATGCGGCCATGGTTGATGCGATGGATCAGGGAATTGGGATGGTAGTCCAAGCCTTGGAAGAATCTGGTAAACTTGACAATACGCTCATTTTCTTCATTTCCGACAATGGAGGAATTGTAGATAAGTCCCGTAAAGAATCAGATCCAAGAGGCGAGAAAAATGACTGGGGAGATAATTTTCCCTATCGGGGTGGAAAAGGCAGTATGCTAGAAGGAGGCCATAATGTCCCGTTTATTGCCCATTGGCCTAAGGGGTTAACTTCAGGGAAAACCTATTCTTTACCAGTATCGGCATTGGACATTGCAGCAACTTTTGTTGCCCTTGGCAATGGAGATAATTCAGGGCCTGAGCTCGAAGGCGTAAACCTTATCCCGTATGTGGTAGGTGAAAAGAGAGGGGTGCCTCATAAAGCAATCTACTGGAGAATGAAAGATGGGGTAAACTGGGCAATCCGTACACCTGAGGCAAAATACCTGTTGCCACGAAAAGAACACGGAGGTGCTCCTATGCTTTTTGATATGAACAAAGACCCTTATGAAAGTAAAAATATCATTAACGAGCGTCCCGAATTAAGGAAAAAGCTTGCAATGATGTGGAATGAGTGGAATGCTCAAAACCAACCGAATAAATACTTGCAAGCTGGGGAGTATCAAAAAGAACGCCTGAAGTTTTACGAAGAGCAAAGAAAGCGCCTTGATGAGGAGGCGAAAAAGAAGAAGCCCTTGGTCATCGAGTAAGTCTGAAAAATGATAAATAATCACTTGAAATATAAAAATGAAAAGTATATATATAGTTTGTTTTCTAGTATTACCATTCTTGACAGGTTGTGATCAGCAGTCAGAAACGGAGACTGATCCAGTGCTCGATTTCTTGAATTTAAAATTTGGCATGTTCATCCATTATAACATGGGTACGTACCATGCCGAACAATGGGCAAAGCCAAATCATGACCCTAAGTCATTTGCTCCTACCAACCTCAATTGCGATCAGTGGGCAAAAGCAGCAAAATCGGCTAAAATGAACTATGCTGTTTTTACTACAAAACACCATGATGGCTTTTGCTTATGGGACTCTAAAGTAACGACTTATGATATAGGCAGCAGTTCTTACAAAGGCGATATAGTAAAAGAGTATGTTGATGCTTTCCGAAAACAAGATATTAAAGTAGGGCTCTATTTTTCAGTATGGGACCGTCAGCACGATATTCAGCATGGATCAGTTACGCCCGAAAAAATTGAATTTACAAAAGAGCAATTACGCGAGCTTTTGTCGAACTACGGAAAGGTAGAATGTGTGGTAATAGATGGATGGGGCTCAAAATGGGGGAATGGACCTGATTTTGACGACATCCCTTTTGATACCTTGGCAAATGTAATCCATGCTTTACAGCCCAATTGCCTAGTGATTAATCATAGCTGCAAAACTGATCTGAATGTAACCCAATTGGTGCATTACGAAGCTACACACGGTCAGCATTGCCCATCTGACAACACCATTCCCTCGCAGCAAGGCCCCACCATTCAGCCAGCTTGGTTTTGGGAAAAGCATTTTGCAGACTTGGATCTAAAACCAGTTGATGATGTGGTAAAAGAGCTAAACTTTGCCAATTCGCATTATGCCAACTACCTGCTAAATGCTGCCCCAAATGATAAAGGTTTGATGGACGATAATGTAATTGAACGGCTAAAAGAAATAGGGGAAGCTGTAACGCTTTCAGAGCCTTTAGCTGCCTTGCCAGAAATAAAACCTGTTCATATGGGCGTAAAGGCAACTTCTTCTAGCTCCAACGGAGAAGAGTTTGGAGCTAGCAATGTAATCGATTGCGATTTGTTTACACGTTGGCAATACACAGAAGGAGATAGTGCACGCTGGCTCGAATTAGATTTTGGATCACCAAAGGTCTTTAATAAGGTGATTTGCGGTGAGTACAAATCAGGGGTAGAAGCTTTTAAAATTGAGGCTTTGGTAGATGACCAATGGAAGCTGCTAGTTGAAGGTGGGAAAATGACCTTCAATTTCAACCGAAGCTTTGAGGAAGTTACCGCTCAAAAATTCCGCTTGACAATACTTGAAGCAAGCCGTTTGCCGCGTGTTGCCGAATTGACGTTTGTAAAATATTAATGCTTATTGCCCTTGGATGAACATTGGGGCGAGCTATTATATGCAAACGTTTGACTATTGAGTGAAGGGGAATATAAGTAGCTTTGGTTAACTAACTACATAGGGTCATAAGTAAAGCTAGCAATGAATGGGACTCCATCTCAAGTAGAGATGGTTGTTAGTTATTATTAGACGAGTAAATATGAAATCATTTTTTCAAAGCTTAAGGCTACTTGCCTTTATTTGTTTAGCCTTCAATAGTAGTTGTACAAAAGAAAAAGAGGCTTCAGTTGGGGAAGCTGCAGAAGTAATTCCTACTACACACACCTCTGATGCATTGGCTATAGATGTGATTGTTCCTGAGCACGGCATGGCCGATCCTCACGCATGGGTTCAAAACGATACTGTATTTATCATTTGTGGTCACGATGAATCTTGGGAAGGAAAAGGTTCTTTCCGTATGGATAGGTGGGAAGTCTGGTCTTCGGCTGACTTAAAAAACTGGAATCATCACAGAGATATCCTACCTTCTCAAACCTATATAGGCGACCAAGCAAATTGCTGGGCGGGCGATATTTGCGAAAGGGATGGTAAATACTATTGGTTCTTTTCCAACAGAAATATCAATACAGGCGTGATGGTCGCCGAAAAAATTACTGGAGAATATAAAGATTTATTAGGCAAGCCTTTGTTGCCTGAAGGAATCGTCCCCGTTCACCCTTACGATCCTGAAATTTTTATTGAAGACGGAGTTTATACAATTTGTTTTGGGGCAGGCACTTATTATATGGCCACATTGGCCAAAGACATGAAGTCGTTAAGCACTGAACCAAAGCCCATCCTTATTCAAGACGAAGAGGGAAATAAATTGGGTACAGAAGACAAGCCTACCTTATTCAAGCGCAATGACTGGTATTATTTAGTGTATGGAAGCCGTTATTCAATGTCGAAAAACCTTTACGGGCCATACACATTTAAAGGAGCTTTTTTAGAAGGAGGACATACTAGTTTTTTTGAATGGCATGGGCAGCTATATGTTCTCCAAGAAAACCACGATATCAGTGCATTTTATAGAGGCGCAAGCTTAAAACCTGTCTTTTTCAATGAAGACGAAACTATCCTCATCCCCGAAGATGATCGGATGTACCCCGCTCCTGGAAGGCCGTGGAAATTTATCAATAGTACCATGGGGTGGAAAGCGCTGAGTGGGACAGACCTTGTTTTTCGAGATGGTATTCTTACTGGGAACATCTCAGATAAAAATGCGACTATCCAAAGTGCTCCTTGGCTTTATACCGATACACAAGAATGTTCTAAAGTTACCTTCAAAATAAAAAACAATAGCGAGGCAACACAAATGAAGTTTGCCATTTTTACCCGCAACCAAGGCCCTGGCTTTTGGACTGCTGGAACTGAGTCTTTGGACTGGAATAAGCAAGAATGGGTAACTATTCCTATCAAGGCAAATGATAGCGATTTTTCTACATATAGCATTGAGTTATCTCAATTCAAAGTAGTAAATGAACGACTGATGCAAGTTGCTTTGCAACCTGCTTCGACTGCGCTAAGAGGGACTTGGGAAATCGATGAAATAGTGATAGAATAAAAATAGATAATTAAACGTATAACAAAATGAAAAAAAAGACCTTAGTCTTAATGGTTTTATCTGTGCTGGGTGTATTTAGCTCAATTCAAGCACAAGAAAAAACGAAGTACAAAGAATCGTGGGAATCGCTTTCGACTGTTAATCAAACACCTGATTGGTTTTTAGATGCCAAGCTGGGGATTTATGCTCACTGGGGACCAGTTTCTGGGGCATTTGAAGGTGCTGACCCTAAGACTCACTACCGTGGATGGCATGGCATGATTATGTATTTGGATGGGAAGATTGTACCTACTAAAAATGGAAAGCCATCGAGCAATTATGTACACCACAAAAAGAAGTATGGAAAGCCTTCTAAGTATGGTTACAAATACATAATCGAGCAATTTGAACCTTCCAAGTTTGATGCGAAAGTTTGGGCGGATTTGTTTGCCAAGTCAGGGGCAAAGTTTGCAGGCCCAGTGGCTATGCACCACGATAACTTTGCTATGTGGGATGCAAAATCGACCCGTTGGAACTCGATGAACTATGGCGGAATCGATCCTTCAGCAAATTTGAAAAAAGAAATAGAAGCAAAAGGCATGAAGTTTATGGCTTCTTTCCACCATGCGTTTACATGGAAATATTATGCTCCAGCGCATGCTCACGGAAATATTGATGAAGCAGATTATGACCTTTATACTAATCCGCACAGCATAGAATCCGATGTGCCAGACGAAAGGTTTATAAAAGAATGGTGGGCAAAACTGAAGGAATACATAGATACATATCAGCCTGATTTGCTTTGGTTCGACTGGTGGTTGGAAAACCTGCCGGAAGCTGACCGCCAAAAGTTCTTGGCTTACTACTATAACGAAGCTCAAAAGTGGGGCAAAGAAGTGGGAGTGGCTTACAAAGAAACTACTTTTCCTATAGAAACAGCTATTAAAGACTACGAACGCGGCCGTCCGAACCAACCTAAAAATCCTGCTTGGTTGACCGATACATCACCAGGGGCATGGTTTTACCGCCCAGGGGCAAAGTTCAAAGAACCTAATGAACTGATCGACATTTTGGTAGATATCGTAGCCAAAAATGGCTTGATGCTTTTGAACGTACCACCCAACCCAGACGGATCTATTCCAGAAGAAATGGTCTATTTACTTACTGAAATGGGAGCGTGGTTAGATGTAAACGGTGATGCAATCTACAAAACCCGTCCTTGGACTGTTTTTGGCGAAGGACCAACCCGTTTGCCAGAAGGTGGTCACAAAGTAGAGGAGAAGATAAAAATCGCCTATACAAACACAGATATTCGTTACACCAAAAAATCGGATAAAGAATTTTATGCGATAGTGATGGATAAGCCAGAAGGCGAAATTGTGATGAAAACGCTAAGCACCGACATAGGTGCATTGAACTCAAAAATCATGAATATCAGCTTGCTTGGCAGCGAGGAAAAAATTGAATGGGAACGTGATGCAAGAGGTTTGGTTATCAAAGCACCAAAATCTTACCCAACGGATTATGCCCACTCCTTTAAAATCGTTCTCGAAGGTTACACGGAAAACGACATAGGAGGCGGAGTAGAAGCCCACGAAGATTAATAAGATGTTAGAAGCTGGAGGTCAGAAGTTAGGTAATAAAAATCTGACTTCTGACCTCCAGTTTTTACATAGAAATACTTCAACAAATACCTAAAACAAATGACTACTAGAATAGCTGTTTTTCTTTTGGCATTTTGCCAATGCTTTTTGGGTTTTTCTCAAGCCAAAGCCCAATCCAAGAAGCCAAATATCATCCTGATTTTTGCAGATGATATAAGCGCTCGAGAACTACCCATTTATGGCTCTACGGTGTGGAGTCCCGCTCCCCAAGGAGGCAATACTTCCGACCCGAAATTCAGGGCAAAAACTCCTGTGCTAGATAAACTTGCCAACGAAGGTGTTTGGATAAAAACGACGTGGGCAGCAACCATCTGCTCTCCCAGCCGGGCTATGATGATGACTGGTCGCTATGCCCATTTGCATAAGTGGTGGCACAACAAAGACAAAGGGCAGTGGACGAACAAGAAGGGCAAAAAGGAGACGATACCTCTTTACGAAAGTTCGCCACATACCATAGGCCATGTGGCCAAAGCGGGTGGATATGCTACCTATTGGGCTGGAAAAACCCAGATGGCAGGAGTGGATAATTTTGGGTTCGACGAAGCTTGTTTTACTCCAGGAGGGATTGAAACCGGTAAGGGGAACCCTTATACCGACTTCAAAATTGTGCAAAAAAAGGTAAATGGTAAAAAAATACTGATCAATGAGGATACTGGGATGGAAGTGGATTATTACCAGCAATTTGGTTGGTATTGGAAACCTCATGTAGAACTGATGAACCATCCAAGTGCTCAGAAAAAGTTTGAATTGTGGCCCAATACACCTGAGTCTAAAGCTTCTTATGGGCTGAACACGTACGGTCCTGATGTAGAATTGGAGTTTATCTTCGATTTTATGGAAAGGAAAAATAAAGAAGCAGAACCGTTTTTTATCTACCACACCAGCCACTTGGGACACGACGGTTGGGATTTTTTCAGTGCTGAAATAGACAAGGAAAAGAGAAACAAATGGCCGGGCACGCCTAAGATAAAATGGGAAGATGGGAAATATGAAAGGACGGCGCCGAATGTGACAGGAGATGCAGGCGAGTATGATACACACGGAACGGTGACCGAATCGGGAATCCACACACATGTGAACTACCTCGACTACCAAGTGTGGCAGTATTTGGAAAAACTAGAAGAACTAGGCATTGAAGATAACACTATCCTGATCTTTTGTGCGGACAATGGTACGAGTGGATATGGAAAGGGCAGTTTTACCTCTCAGCAAGGTACGCATGTCCCCCTCATTATTTATGCTCCTTGCCTCGATATGACCAAAAAAGGAGCACAAGATGTATTGGTAAATATTGCTGATATATTGCCTACCATAGCCGATGTTGCCGGTGTGGGAATTCCTGAAAGTTATGAAGTGAGCGGAGAGAGTATGCTTCCATTTCTGATCACCAACAAGGAAGAGCACAGAGAGTGGATTTATTCATACCATAAAGAAAAACAGCTTATAAGAGGAAAATATGTGTTGATAGACGGGAAAGGAAAAACTTACGATGTATCTGAAAACCCGGCTGATCTGATAAGCTTTCCGGAAATCAAAAATTGGGACAAAGCATCAAAGAATCATAAAAAAGAAAAGAAAGAATTGAAGGCTGTTCTTCCTGCTCTCGATTTACACTCCACGGCGCACGACGCCCTGGAAAGGCAGAAGCTTTGCGGTTGGGGAATGAGTAAAGGGCAGAGGCTTTATAGAGGCTGTTTTAGAACCAAAGTGAATATGAAAAATTGAATAATATCATGAAAAAGCTTTATAACATTATCATCCTTTTTGCAATTGGCTTGCTAACCCAATCTTGTTCTTCTACAGAAAAAGAAAACACGAACCAACCAACTCAGCCAAATATTATTTATATCATGTCCGACGACCATTGTGCGCAGGCTATTGGGGCGTATCAAATGCGTTTGGCAAGTTTGAATCCTACGCCTACCATCGATCGCCTTGCCAATGAAGGGATGTTGTTTGAAAATGCATTCTGTACCAATTCAATCTGCACGCCGTCGCGTGCTTCTATACTAACTGGTCAATATAGCCAAACCAATGGAGTGCTTGACCTAGGTGGGCGAATTGGCGAGGCAAAGCAATATTTGCCGAAGGAAATGAAGGCGCTGGGCTACACCACTGCGATGATGGGGAAATGGCATTTGAAGGAAGCGCCCGAGGCATTTGATTATTACAATGTGTTGCCCGGACAGGGCGATTACCATAACCCGACACTTTATGCCAAGGAAGGGGATAGCCTAACGGAATTTCGTTTTGAAGAAGATTTGGTGCGTAAAGTTTACGCTACCAAATACGAAGGGCATTCCTCAGATGTAATTACCGATTTGTCGCTCGATTGGTTAAAAAACAAACGTGACAAATCGAAGCCCTTCTTTCTGATGCAGCATTTTAAAGCACCGCACGATTTTTTCGAATTCGCCAAACGCTATGAAAACTATTTGGAAAATGATTCCATTCCTGAGCCTTCCAGCTTGTGGGACAATGAAAATAACGGTTCGGTAGCGACACGTGGGATCAACGACAGCTTGATGGATACTATTGGTTCTTCCATCGGTCATCGGAATGTGATTCGGAACATGGGCATGCACATGAAGATTGACCCGAACATTCCCGATCCTGAATACAAGCACTTGGCCTACCAAGAATACCTAAAGCGTTACTTGCGCTGTGTAAAAGGAGTGGATGACAATGTGAAACGCTTGTTCGATTACCTTGAAGAAGAGGGCTTGATGGACAATACAGTAATTATTTACACTGGCGACCAGGGTTTTATGCTGGGAGAGCACGACTACATAGATAAGCGCTGGATGTATGAGGAGTCGATGCGTATGCCGTTTTTGGTACGCTATCCAAAATCGATAAAGGCTGGTTCAAAAACCGATGCAATTATCAATAATACAGACTTTGCCTCCACTATTATCGAATTGGCAGGAGGGACTACTCCAGAGTACATGCAGGGAAATAGTTTCAAGAGCATTTTGGAATCGGGGCAAGAGCCTGAGGGTTGGCAACAGGCTACTTACTATCGCTATTGGATGCATATGGCGCACAAGCATAATAACCCGGCGCATTTTGGCATTCGCACCAAAAAACACAAACTGATTTTCTTTTATGGCAGTGATTACAAGGAACGCAATACGGCAGCACAATCGTGGGCGCATAACCCTGAATCTATGTCTGAGTTTAAAACTATTCCGGCATGGGAATTTTACGATTTAACCAAAGACCCTCATGAAATGAACAATGCTTATGGCGATGAGCAATATACAGAAGTAATAGCCGAATTGAAAACACAACTAAAAGGCTTGCGGGCGTCAAAAAACGAAGAGGATGCAGACTATCCACACATCCAAAAAATCATTGATACGCATTGGGATGATTAATGAACGTGCCTTTAACCGAACTGAAAGACGAGCTAGCCAGCTTAAGGGCTGAGTATGAAGTGGTGGAATAAGGAATGAAATATAGAAAAATGAAAATGTTCAAGGTTTTAAGCAATGTGTACATGGAAAATGGAACTCTCATATTAAATATACTCACGGCGATATTTATTTTTGTAGTCTCAACTTCTGAGGCTCAAACTAGCAAAAAATCCTCGCCCAACGTCATCTTGGTTTTGACGGACGATCAGGGAATTGGTGACCTCGGATGCCACGGCAACCCTTGGTTAAAAACGCCTAATATTGATGCGTTTTATAAGGAATCGGTCCGCATGACCGATTACCATGTAAGCCCGTATTGCGCACCAACTAGGAGTGCTATTATGACTGGTCGTTATCCAATAAACAATGGGGTTTGGGCTACGTACAAAGGGCGGGATGCCCTGACAGGAGGCGCTCCAACAATGGCGGATGTTTTCAGGCAAAATGGTTATAAGACGGGCATGTTTGGGAAGTGGCATTTGGGTGATAACTACCCAGTTCGCCCAACAGATTGCGGGTTTGATGTTGCTGTTCAGCACAAAGCTGGCGGTGTTGGCGAGCTTTCAGACTATTGGGGCAATAGCTATTTTGATGATATGTATTATGTCAATAACGAGCCTAAGCAATTCAAAGGCTATTGTACCGATGTTTGGTTTGAAGAAGCTATTAAGTTTATTGATGAGAATAAGGACAAGCCTTTCTTTGTTTACCTACCCACCAATGCCCCTCATAGCCCATGGAAAGTCGATGAAAGTTATGCCGGCCCCTACAAGGAGCTAGAGGGTGAGAAAATAGTGAATGCCAACTTCTATGGGATGATTGCCAACATCGATGAGAACTTTGGCAAACTAGAAGCATTTTTGAAAGAAAAAGATCTTGCCGATAACACAATTCTGATCTATATGACTGATAATGGCTCTAGCGGAGGCATTAGCCGCGATGGCAAAATTGGGTACAATAAAGGATTTAGGGGGATGAAAGGTGGCAAAACCGAGGGAGGTCATCGTGTGCCTTTCTTTGTTCGCTGGAAAGATGGCAAACTCAAAGGAGGGAGGGACATAAACGAATTAACCGCCCATGTAGACTTGCTTCCTACATTGGCTGCTTTGTGTGAGCTTAAACTTCCTTCAAACCTAAAACAGGACGGTGTTGACCTTTCTTCATTACTGTTAAAGAAAGAAAAAAAACTTGCTAAAAGAACCGTCTATGTGCATCATCGCCAAGATTGGCGTCCACCAATGGATGTGGAAAAAACTTGCCTGATGACTGAGAATTGGCGTCTGCTAAATGGAAAAGAGCTATACGATGTAGAGCAGGACCAATACCAAGAAAACAATCTTGCCGGTGAGTATCCGGAGATTATTAAAACCCTGCTGAGTGAGAATGCCAGATTTGTAAAAGCGGCTAAGGCTGGACTAGAGTATCAGGAATTGCCTGCACATGTGATAGGGAATGAAAACCAAGAAGAAATAACACTTACTATCCAACATGCCATAGGCGAAGATGGCGGAATTTGGAAGTCAGAGCAAGTTTCGGAAGGTATGAAAAATAGCAATAACAGGCATGCGATTAAGGTCGAAAAAGCAGGCTTATATGAAATTGCTTGTTGTAGGTGGCCAAAGGAATGCCCCGGACCAACTTGGGGAATACCTAGTAAAAACCCTAAGAATATGTACAATTACCAGCCTATTAAGCCTGAAAAAGTGAGGATTAGCATTGCAAATCAGCTACATGAAAAACAAATAACAGGAGACGAAGAGGCAGTCTTGTTTCAAGTAAAACTTCAGGAGGGAAAGACCTTTTTGGTAAATGATTTTATTGAAGGTGACGAAAAGTACGGGGTGTATTATACCTACATAAAGTACCTAGGAGCTGAATAGAGTTCTGTAAAAACGGGAAGTGAGGGTAAGCGATAATAGCAGGCAAGTTTCGACAGGATAAATGTTTTGGTAGGAAAAGTCAATTTCCGAATTACATAAAGAATTTCACAAACCCATTAACATTAAACATATTATTATTCATGAAAAAGTACACTTTAATCTTTTTGGCTCTGGGCATGAGCCATTTTCTGTTTGCCGACCCTCCAACACCACCTGTTGGGAAACGATGGGTGCTGAACCCCGATTTTTCGGATGAGTTCAATGGGACGGAACTGGACGCGAGCAAGTGGTTCAATTATCACCCAAATTGGAAAGGTCGGAAGCCAGGCTTGTTTTTGCCTTCTCAGGTTTCGGTGAAGAATGGCTATATGCAGATTAGGGGAGAGAAAATGGAGAAAGACACCATCATCCATGCGTATGGGAAGGACATGACCTTCAATATTGCTGGCGGAGCAGTGGTTTCCAAAAAGTCAGTCTATTTGGGGTATTACGAATGCAGGTCAAAAGCAGCGGCAACTACCATGTCCACCACATTTTGGTTTTCTGGTGGTGGCGGTGTTGGTCCAAACGAATGCGATACATACAAGCAAGAATGGGACATACAAGAGTGTATTGGTCGGGGCGGTGATTTCAAGGGCGACTATTTTGCTTATGGAATGCACTCGAATGCTCACTATTGGTACACCGACTGCGATGGCGAAAAGCATGACCACCGAGCGGCGCAAGTAAGGTTTGAAGACTCAGAGCTGGCTTCCGAAGATTTCCACGTGTACGGCGGATGGTGGCGCGATGATGTTTCTGCAAGTTATTACTATGACAATCGCCCACCAAAGCACCAACAGTTTTACAATAAGGTGAGCGATAAACCAATGGACAAGCCCATGTACATGCGCTTGGTTTCTGAAACCTATCCTTTCCCATGGATTGAACTTCCTAATGACGAGGAACTGGCAGACACAACTAAAAATACCGTCTATTACGATTGGGTGAGAGGGTACAAATTAGTTGATGTAGATGCGCCAAACGACAGTGACCTGAATCTAGAGTCGGAAATTGGGTTGTATGATGAAAACGTCTCATTTCCATCTGCTACTTACGAACTAAGCTCTTCTGAGACGTTAAAAATCCCATTTACTTTTCAGGCAAACGAGGACAGGGAAATCGAATTGAAACTGCATGACCCTGAAGGGAAGGTGGTTGCCAAAACGGTAGCTTCTGTTTATGCTGGTTATGGCAATATGGTCTTCGACTTTGAGGTAGGACAGACGCTAGAAGCCAAGGCAGGTTACAAACTGGTTGCCAGTGTCCTTCCTGCTGGAGGCGAGAAAACCAACAAGCTAGACACCAGCACCTTGATACTTGACCTGAAAAACTAAGCTGATTTTTTATAAAACAACAAAAATATCTAAATATGAAAAGGAGAAATTTTATCAAAAAAACTGCTGTAGTAGGAGCTGCGGCATCGGTTCTGCCACATTTTAGCATTGGAAAACCAGGGCTTTCTGCCAATAGCAAACTGAATATAGCCATGATTGGCGCTGGCAATATTGCCGGGATGGCATACGGTGGCTGCAAAGGAGAAAATATTGTTGCCTTGGCAGATGTAGATGCCGCTATGTTTGGGCAGCATGTACCTAAGAATCCTGAAATTGCTAAAGCAAAAAAGTTTGAAGATTTCCGTGAGATGCTCGACAAGATGGACAAAGAAATTGATGCGGTATGTATCAATACTCCTGACCACACGCATTTTGCCGCAACTATGCATGCCATGCAGATGGGCAAGCATGTGTGTACCCAAAAGCCATTGACCTATAGCATTTGGGAGGCGCAAACGCTGAAAAAAGCGCAGAAAAAATATGGTGTGGTTACGAATATGGCAGTTCAAGGTCATACGTTCGACGGTATCAGGCAAATGAAAGAATGGTATGAGGCAGATGTGTTTGGGCAGATCAATGAAGTGCATTCATGGAAATCCGGCCCCACTTGGGAAACAGAATATCCTGGCAAATGGGGCTATTGGCATAAAATGACATCTTTCCCACCTAAAGCAGATCCAATTCCTGATGGACTCAACTGGGACCTTTGGCTAGGGCCAAGACCAGCCGATACTACATTTAATAAGCTGTACCACCCCAAAAGCTGGAGGGGTTACAGTATGTTTGGAAATGGGATTTTTGGCGATTGGATGCCTCATATAGCAGATGGGCCTGTATTTGTCTTGGATTTGTACAAGCCTGTTGTGGTAGAGCTGGAAGAAAAAACGGGTGGTAATGAATGGATGTTCCCAGAAGGAAACCGAGTGCGATGGGAGTTCAAGAAACGTGGCAAAAAAGCCCCTTGTACGTTCTATTGGTACAACGGTCCTGTTGGCAACTCTCAGTTCATGCCTAAAACCCCCAAAGAATGGACAGGGGGCAAGAATCTTCCCGGTGGCGGAACATTGTATTATGGAGACAAGGCAGTTGGGTTTACAGATCAGCGCTCTAACAATCCAAAACTGGTCAATGCTGATGAAATGAAGGCTTTTGAAGAGAAAGGATTTCCTGCTGAGAAGTATCCGAGAGTGAAGGGAGGACCTTTTGCCGAATGGATAAGAGCTATAAAAGGAGATGGACCAACCCCAGGGGCAAACTTTGATTTTGCAGTTCCTTTTACAGAAATGATGTTGCTCGGAGTATTAGCGGCTAAGTTTGGTGGAAGGATTGAATGGCATCCTAAAAAAGGAATTACCAACAGGCCTGAGCTGAACAAATATGTAAAAGGGGCGACACCTCGGAAGGGTTGGGATTATGGTTCTGATCTTTGGAAGTAAAGTATTGCACACCTGAGCGGGTTTCCACTCAGGTGTATACCTCATTCTGCAGTTGACTAAGAAAAACCAACTTTTTAAACTAGGGTATTGATATGGAATTGAAAAGAATAATTAAAAAAGCTCTGGTAGTCAGGTCTTTCGCCTTTATGGCCTTGGCAAATATAAACCTTGCCTTTTCCCAAGAAAAAGAACCCCAAAACTGGCACATGCCAGAACTATCCGAATCAGCAAGGAGTAAGGTGGGCAGTGGTATTTTTCCAGTGTAGAATAGCCAAGCCGTGGAGTGAGTGTGGATAAGCTTACTTGGAAAGAGGCTGTAATTAGTGAATAAAATATTGACTAGAACAACAATGAAAACTTTTTTTTATTACTTGTTTTTTGTGCTATTACTATTTGCTCAAAAATCTCGTGCCCAACTAGTTCTTCTGGGCGACAATACGCCACATGCAAATGTGAATGATGGTGACTTTGAGGCTGTTAAAGGCTACTGGCGTCAGTCCAAGCAATCTCCATTTTGGACGACCAAAAACGTGGAAGGACAAGGCGAATACCCAATGGGTTTACATCACGGTTCTCTTTTTAGTGACAATGACCTTGGCATCGCCGAGTCAAAAGTGCTTGATACGAATCCAAAATACCAAACACCCAAAGCTGGGGATGTGCTGAACTGGAGCTTTGGTGCCGACTTGGAATACATAAGCAAAGGCACTATTTCCCTTAGCTTGGTATTTGGCAAACATGATCGTGTTCTGGCTAAGAAAGTGAAGCTCATCGGGTCCGACAAAACCATTGAGCATTTTAAAGGAACGTATGTGCTTTCGGAAGAAGATGCAGCGGCTGGACTACCCTTTGTACGAGCTGCTTTTTATTCGGAACAGCAGGTAAAGGTTTATCTTCACTACGTGAACATTAGTGTGGAGGATTCTTCCATTGCCGGACCAGAACTAAAGGCGGAGGTGCAAGAAGAAGGAATTCGCTTGCAGTGGAAAGATGGTTTAGCTAGCAAGAATAGCAAATTCTATATCTATCGACAGTTCAATGAAAATCAAAAACATAAGAAGCTAGGAGAAACGAATACAACTTCGTTTTTAGACAAAACGCTGATAAACGGAGTGTCCTATTCTTACGTAGTTACCCGAATTGATGCAGAAGAGTCAGGAGCTTCCAATAAAGTGGTGATTGCAAAAAAGGACAACGATGCTCCCGCACCTCCCACCGAAGTACATGCTACGGTTTATGATACAGAAATAAAACTTAGCTGGACAGAAAGCATCGACCAAGATGTGGCAACTTATTCGGTATATCGAGGCGATGCCGATGGGAATAAGTTGCAAGAGATTTCCCATGGCATAAAAGGGAAATCGTACCTGGATTTCACTCCTCCCAAAGGTATTGAGAATACGTACATCGTCTATGCCTATGATTACAGTGGGAATAAAAGCAAAGCCTCGGAAGTGATAAAGGCGAAAGTGAAAACAGTAATGGGGACTTCTTTCAGCGATTTGATTTTGCCTATGCCAATCCATAAAAAACTCCGCTCGGATATTTGGGGAGCAGATGGGGTATTGCCTCGCGATCCTGGTAATGGAATTGAGGATCCCGAATGGAGCTATTGGGGAGGGCGACCCGTGGAAGATAAAGATGGAAAGTTCCACATGTTGGTGACCCGTTGGCCTGCCAATGCGACCAAAGGACACTGGGAATGGCCGCATTCTACAGTTGCCTACGCCGTTGCGGAACTCCCAACAGGACCGTATAAAGTCCAACGGGAATTAGTGTATGATTTTGCAAAAGGGCTTGGCCATAATCCTGATGTCATTCTGCTAAACGACGGGACTTATATGTTGTATTCCCTCATAAACTGGGAAGCCACCTTGTTCACTTCTGAGTCCATGGAAGGTCCTTGGAAAAGGCTTGGCATATTAGAAGTTGACCTCAGCACTTCTAAAGACGATCCAGATAAGAGCTACCGCTATTATAGAAACTTGTCGGGTGTTCATTTGGACGATGGTAGGTTTCTTTTTGTGACCAAAGGCGGGGCTATGATGATCAGCGAAGGTAAAAACCCTTTGGGACCTTATAAGGCACTGACAAGCCCTTTGCAAGGCAACTCGATTATTCCCGAAAAGTACCGCAATTCTAATTACGAAGACCCGGTTCTTTGGAAAGACGATGTTCAGTACCACATGATGATCAATGCATTTTGGGATTACCGAGCCATTTACCTTCGCTCTCCAGATGGGATTCACTGGAAGTTCAACCCCGGAACGGCTTATACGCCAAACAATACTTTTTATGAAGACGGTACGCAAACGCATTGGTACAAACTTGAAAGACCGCATGTGTTGCAAGATAAATATGGAAGGGCGACCCATTTGTCATTAGCCGTAATTGACGTGCCAAAGGCTGACGACTTGGCGAAGGACAAGCACAATTCAAAAAATATCATTCTACCTCTTACCCTTCATAAACGGATGAAAATACTGAACAAGAAGGTTGTAAACAAGGATACAAAATCTATCAAAGTTTTGGTAATTTCAGAACCTGGTTTCGATGCGCAAAATGATATTGATCTAACTTCCTTAAGGTTTGGGGCTTCGGAAGAGGAGCTAAAGTGAGAAAAACTAAGAAAAAAGGGAAAGACCTCATCATTGAGTTTGATGGGGCAGGGAACGGCATAGACAATGGCAACTTTGCCTGCAAAATGCTGGGCAAAACGAAGGCGGGCAAACTACTGATAGGGTTTACAAAATTATCGGCACAGTAGTATGTATTAATTCAACTTCTTAAAGAGTCTCATGAATCCATTAACATTAAACATATTATTCATAAAAAGCACATTTTAATCTTTCTGGCTCTGAGCATGAGTCATTTCCTGTTTGCCGACTCTCCAACGCCGTCTATAGGAAAGCGGTGGGTGGTCAGGGTTGTTTTATCCGTCTCAGATTTCGGTTAAGAATGGACCCCGGTAGGCGTAAAATATTCCACGCGTTCTCAGGGACCGTCCCATTCGAGCAAACCATCGCTGGTAACTTTGCTTGTCAAATCAATAATACTTGATTGCCTGATTGAGCCAATTGAAATCGGCTTGTTTTTACATTGAATTGCCTATACCTACCAATACTACTGATAGAAGTATCACACCAATACCTGTGGTGATCGTCCATTTTGTCTTTGGAGCTACGCCTTTCCACTCTTTGCGATAAATCCCCCACAAATTTGCCGTAAGGATAATTGTGGACATATGGAGTATCCAAGAGCTTGCTCCATTCCCCATTTTGCTTTCTCCCATACCGTAGAAAAAGAATTGTAAAAACCAGATAGTCCCTGCCAAAGCTGAGAACATGATGTTTTTAGAAATAGGAGTGGAACGATCTGTAAAATCTTTGTACGCCTTGCTTTTCAAACTCAAAACAGTAGTCCAGATGAGGTTGGTGGTTAAGCCTCCCCAAAGTATCACCACAAAGGTTACGTTGTTTTGGTAGAGCGGGTTGAAACCAGCCTCTACAGCAGCATCGGCCAAGGGCTTTCCAGCTTCAATTCCAAAATTGAAAAATGAACTTAGAATCCCCGAAAGTATCGCTACTGCTAGCCCCTTGGTCATGTTGAATTCGGCAACACTTTTTTTCTTGTCCTCATCCGAAAGCTCATTCTCTTTCAGAATACCTGCTCTTCCAGAAATAGCAATTCCGACAAGGCAAACGAACACGCCGAAGAGTACCATTTGCCCTCCCGATGAGGCCAGCATATCTGTAAATGAAACTTTCCCTTCAGTAGGGCTAAGGTTGTAATAAATAGGGGGGACTAAAGCACCAAAAGCCGAACAGAAACCAAGTACTACCGAGTTTCCTAAAGACATGCCCAAGTACCTTACGCCAAGCCCGTATGACAATCCCCCAATTCCCCACAACAATCCCATGAGGAATGTAAAAAACAAGATTTGGCTAGAGCTAGAAACAATGATATCCATAAAGCCCGGCAGGGTAAGCCAAGCTGCAATTGGGGGAACGATCAGCCAAGAAAACAATCCGCCTACCATCCAATAACTCTCCCATGCCCAACCCTTCACTCTATTGTAAGGCATATAAAAACTGCCAGAAGCCATGCCTCCCAACGAATGGAACAAAATCCCTAGTAATGCTTGCATAAATTTATATTTAGAATATTAGTTGATTTGATGTATTTGCTATCTACAGAACCTGCCCCTCCCTTTTCGCATACTAAGAAGAAAAGCTATGCCAAAAAGCTATTTACCATTGCCGTATATACAACATGAGCTTTTGCTCAGGGAATGGTAATTGACAAGGGGTTGAGAGTTTTCAAAAAGAAATTCAGGTTGATTTAAGACATTCTTTAACAGCTCAGAAAGGCGGCTAATGAGGACTAATAACCCAATAAAATGGGAGTGATATCTTTGAGGAATACTGTGTCTTTCGGACTTTGTGCTTTTCATATTTACTGGAGGATCTTTAGGGGAGTTGTTTTATCAAAATATGCAATTCGCATAATTGATTTGATAGTTATGTTGTGTCGTCCATCCTGAATTTTGCAATTTAAGCTGCTTCTGAGGACAATGCTTGTTGTAAGTGAATTACCCCTGTTTTCTGTTATATTTTCAAATCATAAATTACGCACATAGTTACTTCAAATTCAATTGACAATCTGATATTTTTTTTAAACAAAATGGCAGGTTTATAAAACCTATCATTTGTGATGATCGAAAAAAACACCTAAAGCTTATGAGCCAGTTAGCTAAAGGGAGGCTTTTTAGACAAACGGCAGATTCCTTCCCCTCAAAGGCAGCTGCTGTTTTCAATGAATCCGTATCTTTGCGACGCAACAACTTCAGTGAATGATCTATGCGGTTTTTTTCAAAAACTATAGCGACAAGTATTCTATTTCTTCTCATTACTACCCAACTTTTTGCCCACCCTATTTCCATTACGTGGGCGGAGGTGAAAGTAGGAGCGGACAAAATAGAAGTGCGCCTTCGGGTACTTGCCGAAGACCTATTCCTCTTCCACCAACTGGAAGCAGATAACGAAGATTTTATTTCCCTCGCCCAATGCCAAAAGGCTACGGAAGAACACAAGCCTTTCCTTTTAAAGCATTTTTATCTCCACGATGGAAAGGGTAGAAAGCTTCAGGCAAAGATCACCAAGGTAGAGCCATTGGAAGCTCCAGCTAAGGGGATTAATGTTGCAGATTTGATGGAATACTCCCTCTACTACCATATAGAGTTTGCTTGCCCATCCAGGCCAGAGTCTTTGCAATTTACCCAGCATTTTGGGGGAAAAGAATCGGTGATCAATGCGATCATGATGCTGGAGATCTCCCAAGAGGGCTTAGGTGACTTGCCACCCTCAGAGGTGCGAAAAGAAAAGCCGACAATAATTGACCTTGACTGGAACAGAGCGCCCGAAACAGTAGATGGCCGCCGTCAACGCTTCGAGGCGATGAAGGCTAAGAAAGAAAAGGAGAACTTGGGAATTAGCAGTTATAGCTCCATCTACTCATTTATTTACATAGAAGACTTTGAAGTACGTCATGAAGTGCTTGTTCCCATTGCCATGGCCGAAAGTTGGTTTCCAATTGAAAGAAAAAATGCAGAGGAATTGACCGTAGCTGAACAAGAGGTTGCCAGAAAGCAATTTGAAGATTTCTTCTCCAAGCAAAACCCTGTGGAAATTGACGGAAAGCAGGTGAAACCTAAGGTAGAGCGCATCGACTTCTTTGGCTTGGACTTCAAGGACTTTGCCAAGCAAGCCGAACCTAAACCTTTAGATGTTGCTCATGCTCGTGCGGGCATTATCTTGAGCTACCCTGCAAAAGGAGCTCCGCAACAAGTGAAAATGAACTGGGATAGTTTTAACAAAAACATCCGAACGCTCAAGTCGGTGGTGTATGCCTATGAGGACAATTCCCAAGCTAAGTTTACCCGCCTAAGCCCAAGCTTTAAATGGGAAAATACGGGGCAGAGCAGTGTGGAAGAAGTAAAAGCACTTAGGTCGGAAGAGAACGAGGCTTGGTATTCTTTTTTTGTAGATGACGAAGTGGACGAGGAAGAAGCAGATAAGATTTCAGAAGCCCTTTTGGGAAATATTTACAAAGCTTTCAAGTACCAAACGGAAAGCGAGATTTACGATGCCTTGGCACTGAGTGTAGAAGGGGACTTGCTCTCCAAAATCTATCTCGACTTTAAGAAAAACCTAGTGATGCAAGAGCAAGGTGGGGCTATTTCCAAAGTAAAATCGGTGGAGGTAGTCAGTGGAAACAAGCAGGACTTGACAAACGAGGATGAAAACACCTTCGGGTACCTGTGTACGTGGAAGGTAAGTGGGACAGTGGAGCACTGGGGGCATATCCATGAGCGGGAAAACGAGTATATGGCGC
The DNA here is from genome assembly GCA_034044135.1 of Flammeovirgaceae bacterium SG7u.111. Taxonomy (NCBI): domain Bacteria; kingdom Pseudomonadati; phylum Bacteroidota; class Cytophagia; order Cytophagales; family Flammeovirgaceae; species Flammeovirgaceae bacterium SG7u.111. The sequence continues at coordinate 3,382,803 of CP139021.1, forward strand.
TATTTTCTATCAAAGATATAGACGGAGCGTGGAAAGTAGTTGAGCTAAAGCCGCTTAACCAGAAACGCTTGAAGTTTAAGACCAGCGTAAGAGAAATGTTTTAGGCTAGTTGCTGGTTTCTGGTTTCGGGTTGCTAGTTTCTAGTACACCTCTCGCTCAGCTCTGGCCGAGTGAGGAATATTGCCGAGCGTCCTCGCTCGTAAAAAAAGTAAACGATGTCAAACAACAATAATCAATAACTAAATAAAAACAATGAAGCTACAACAGTCACTGATTTTAGCCCTGATAGTTCTTTTTTTTACAGCCTGTTCGCAGGGAAAGAAAGAGGAACAAGCAGAAGTTACCGAAGCGAAAGCTAAAAAGGTAATAGCCGTAACCAATTACCCTATTTATTATTTCACGAGCAGGATAGTAGGAGAGAAGGCAGAGGTAATCTTCCCGATGGCTGATAGCGGAGATCCTGCCTATTGGGACCCGAAACCAGAAGCCATTGCCCACATGCAAGATGCCGACCTGGTCTTGCTCAACGGTGCCGATTATGAAAAATGGCTCAATAAAGTTAGCCTTGGTTCGTCTTCATTGTTCAATACTTCCGAGGGCTTCAAAGAGAACTACATAGAAGTTGAAAACATGGTGACCCATACCCATGGTGACGAGGAAGAACACAGCCATGCAGGCATAGATTTTACCCTTTGGCTGGACTTTTCCCAAGCGGCACAGCAAGCAGAGGCTATCGCTGCTAAACTTGCCGAGCTAATGCCCGAAGACAAAACAACTATAGAAGAAAATGCGCAAACCTTGGTGGCAGAACTAATGGCGCTGGATAAAGAAGTAATAACGATAGTTGCAGGAAAAGAAGAAATGCCTTTGGTCGTTTCCCACCCTGTCTATTCTTATTTTACAAGGAAGTACGGCTTGAATGTAGAAAGCCGCCACTGGGAACCAGGCCAAATGCCCTCTGACCATGCATGGGAACACTTCGACGAGCTCTTGGAAACACACCCCGCCAAATGGATGCTGTGGGAAGGAACGCCAGACCAAGCCATAGTAGATAAGCTAGCAGAAAAAGGAGTAAGCTCGGCCGTATTCGCTCCGTGTGCCGGCAAGCCCGACTCAGGCGACTTCATGAGCGTGATGCAGGAAAATATAGAAAGGTTGAAGAAAGTTTTTGGAGAAGTATAAAAGGTTTTCTGGTTGTGTTTTTTCACCAGCCCTTTTCTGTTGATACAAAGATGAAGTAACGCCATTGCCCTGAGTTAATGGCGTTACTTTTCTTCTCTTATCTCAGGCATGTCTGATGTATTTACCAACAAGGTAATCACGAGCGACAACAAAGCAAGCTATTTTTCTATCCACCTAAGTTTGCCTTATTTGCAAGCGGTTATATGACGTTACAAAACTCAATGGCAATGGCAAAACCACGCCTAGCATTAACCAAATGTTTGTGAAAAACTACCTACACGCTCCAGAAACAAGGAAATTCACCGCCAAAAAGAGATAAAAGAAGAAAAATAAGAGCTTATGCATCTTTGATAAGTCTAACTTCCCCATTGATAAGTCATATCTCCCGGGAAATAAGTCTTCATTCCCCATTGATTTTTCATATTTCCCCATTGATAAATCCTATTTCCCGAGAAATAAGTCCTTGGTAACGGGTAAAAAGTATTGATGCAACGATGATTTTTAGTGATGCAAGCATCAAACAAAACCAGTGAGGTGTCCTGAAATAAGTTGACACCAAAAGAGTCAATAATGGAAAAAGAAGAAAAAGGGCCTGACTTATCAAAGTACAAAAAGATAGGGGTCTGCCGCACTTGATGCAGATTGGGGTGGGGAAAGAAAAAAATACAGTGTCATTCTGGCCCTGAGCCAGAATCTCCTTCCGATGCACCAACAAGCATTGCGGAACTTAACTCTTTTTTGGACCGTGCCATGACACGGCATCTCCCTCCTCCAATACGCTACAAAAAAACAGTGTCATCCTGTGCTACGACACAGGATCTCTCTCCAATACACCAACAGGCATTGCGGAACTAGGCTCTTTTTTCGGAGCTGCGGGTCATTGTTTGGCAGTAGGTCGGAGATCCCAAATCAAGTTTGGGATGACTCGAATGGGGGAGTGTGAAAAACCGGTGTCATACCGTGCCATGACACGGCATCTCCCTCCTCCAATACGCTACAAAAAAACAGTGTCATCCTGTGCTACGATACAGGATCTCCCTCCAATACACCAACAGGCATTGCGGAACTAGGCATTTATTAGGAGCGGCGTGAGTCTTCGGGTACATGGGTTGGAGATTCCCAGACTCGCCGTCGGGCGTCAAGTTCAGGATGACTCGAATGGGATGAACGACTCGGGTTGGGTAGGAGCAGGGAGAGCGATGGAAACGAGTTAAAACAAGCCATCATACAAATCAACCATTTCAGGATTTACACTTCTGATCAATTCATCCTTCCATGCCCTTTTCCAGTTCTTCAACTGCTTTTCCCTTTCAATAGCACCAAGGATGGTGTGGTGGTGCTCGTAATAGATCAAGTGGGTACAGTTGTATTTCTTGCAAAAAGCCGAACCTGTCCCTTCTTTGTGTTGGGTAATCCTAGTAGCCAGGTCTGAGGTGACGCCTATGTACAAAGTAGTGCGGCGTGCATTGCTCATGATATATACAAACCCGTCTTTTCCCATGTGTGGATAACGTGGGTTGGGTCTTCTTCTTGTTTTTTATATAAAAACACAGTCATCCCATTCCCAGTGTCATCCCGGGCACAGACCTGGGATCTTCCTCTGATACACCACAAAAAAAACAGTGTCATGCCATGTCAGGCACGGTATCTCCTTCCGATGCATCAACAGGTATTGCGGAACTAGGTTCTTGTTCCGGAGCAGCGTGAGCCTTCGGTGCGTAGGTTAGAGATCCCGTGTCAGGCACGGGATGACTCGAATGGGAGAATGATGGAAAAACCGAGTCATCCCAAACTTGATTTGGGATCTCCCACCGATACACCAACAGGCATTGCGGAACAGTAGGTCGGAGATCCCAGATCTCCGCTTTGCTACGTCTGGAATGATACGGATATATTTTTGTTTGATAATCCTTCTTTCTCCAACAAACCTTACTTGTCCTCCCCTTTCTTTTTCTTAAAAATCACTTGATAAAGCATTTGTACTATTGTAACATAAAATAGTAGGATATATAAATGGTCTTAGTTTCTGTAAAAAACAGGGTAATCTATTGCAAAAGAATAGGTTATCTTCTTGTTTGTAAATAGTTGGTTTCTTTTTTAAAAAATGTACATGGTAGTTATTGGCGTAGAAGAAGGTATAAGACTATACGTTATTTAGGCGAAGTTTTTTTATAATCTAAACCATGAAACAACATGTCATCAAAAAACACTATTGCAAGTAAGTTGGAGAATATTTGGGGTTTTATAGACCAAACCCTTACTACTCCAAAGGAATTGGAAACGGCTATTGCAGCTGGTTTTACCAAAAAGGAATTTGAAACCCGCCTCAAGCAGTTCAATGCGATTATAGCTAAAAGGCAAGAGCATAACGTGGCTATAGGCAGGAGGAAAAATGCGACTAAAGCACTCAACGAAAGTATTGAAGAGCTACAAAAGCATTATGCCAAGTTGGTCGACCTTGCCAGAAATATGTACGAAGATGATGAACCAGAAAAACATGCCTTGTTGGGCTTGGAAGGTAGGCGTGAAAAAGCATATAGCGAGATGAAATTCCAAGTCTTCCAATTCTATACGTTAGTATTGAACAATAAGCCTGTGCTGGATGATTTTGCGAATAAAAGAATTACCAAAGCATTTATAGAGAAGGGTATTACGCTTTATAAAGAAATATTGGAGCTAAAGCGTTTTCAAGAAAGTGCGGAGATGTTGCGTAGCGAAGAATATGACGAGTACGATGAAGACTTTACTGACTTGGATAAATGGTATCGCAAAACGAATAAGATGATCAAAAGCTGGAAGAAGTTGGGGATAGAGCTAGAGGAAAAAGCTGCCAAGTAATGTTTTGTTTATGAAGTTGTTTGTTGATTAAGCCCAGCGTTTGCCGGGCTTTTTTTGTTAGGTTGTTTTAAGGTTAGAGGAGAGAGAAAGTAAGAAAAAGCGAGTCATGCCACGCTTGACGCGGTATCTCCTTCCTAATATACAGTAGGCATTGTGAGACTGTGCTCTTATTAGGAGCAGCTTGGCTCTGCTGGTGTCTCGGAGGGAGATCCCGTATCAAGTACGGGATGACTCATGGGGAGGATGGGAATCCCTACTCACTCTTCAAACTCTTCACAGGGTTGGCGAGGGCGGCTTTTATCGATTGCCAGCTAATGGTCAGTAAAGCAATGGACAAAGTACCGATTCCGGCTAGGGCAAAGAGCTCTACTCGCAAACCTACTTGGTAGGCGAAGCCTTCTAGCCAGCGGGTCATCACATACCACGACAGGGGAATGGCAATGAGCAAGGCTATGAAGAATAATTTTAGGAAGCCTATGGAAAGTAGGGCTACGATATTTCCCACCGAAGCACCCAATACTTTTCTGATACCTATTTCTTTGGTGCGTTGGCTGGTGGTGTAGGCGGTAAGCCCAAAAAGACCCAAGCAGGCTATGAGAATAGCGATGCAGGCGAATACTCCGAATATCTGCCCGAACCTGTTGTCGGCTTGGTATTGCTTATTGAAGGAATCATCTAAAAAGCTGTATAAGAAAGGGCGATGGGGAACGAGTTCGTCCCACGTTTTTTCAAGCTCGGCAATGGTTTTGGGGATGTCTTTGGAATTGATCTTTATCGAAAACTTCCGCAAGCTCCTTGGGTCGTAACGGAGGGAGAGGGGTTCTACGCTTTTGTGCAAGGACTTGTAGTTGAAGTCTTTTACCACGCCTATAACCGTTCCCGATTTGCCCCATTGGTCAAATTCCTTTCCTACAATATCTTCTGGATTGCTGTATCCCCACATTTTTGCCGCTGCTTCATTTATCATGAGAGCTTGGGCAGAGTCCATAGGGAAATCCCTTGAAAATGAGCGCCCAGCAGCTAGTTCTATCTTATAGTTAGAGATAAAGTCTTGGTCAATTTCATAGATAGTAGGGGAGTACATGGTTTTCGTTCCATCTGGTGCTTCTATATAGGTGCCTGCATTTGGAAGAAAACCGCCCGGAACAGCCCTAGAGGAAGCAATGGATACCACATCTGGATTGCTCAGGTAGGTTTGTTTGATAGCATCCATCTGCCTTTTCACTTCGCTGTCCCAAGCAAAATCTACAATGACCATTTGTTCTTGGTCAAAGCCCAAATCATGGTTTCGTAAGTATTGAAGTTGGGAAAACACGACTGCCGTGCCGACCATGAGCGCTATGGAAAGGCTAAATTGGAATACCACCAAGCCTTTTCTGAGGGCAATGCCTCCACCGCTCGATTTGAATGCACCTTTTAGCACTTTTGTAGGTTGGAAGCGGGAAAGCAAAAGGGCAGGGTAGCTCCCGGCTAATAAACCGATTAATAAAATCACCCCTGTGGCTATTGGCAAGTTTTCCCACACTAGTAGGCTTTTGTAAGAAATAGGTTTTCCTGAGATGTCTTGCAGCACAGGAGAGAGCAATACGACGAGTACCATCGCCAATGCGGCAGCGAACAGGGAAAGCAAGATGAATTCGGAAAGAAATTGCCCAATCAGCGTATAGCGTCGTGCGCCAACTACCTTTCGGATGCCTACTTCTTTGGCTCGCTCAAGTGAGCGGGACGTAGAAAGGTTGATAAAGTTGATACATGCTATGAGCAAGATGAAAAGTGCTACCGAAGAGAAGATGGTGAGGTTGGCGATACTTCCTGTTTCACCCGGTTGGCGAGCTGCTTCTGAATGCAAGTAGGCATCTGCCATAGGCTCGAAGGTGATCTCGTAATCAGAATCTTCCCAGTCGCCCGTATAGCGATCTACAAACTCAGAAGTCTTGCTTTTGAGGTTGGCGATACTGGCATTTTCTTGAAGGATGAAATAGGTGTAAAAATCTACATAGCCCCAGCTATCGAAAATCCCAGGGCGGAAATCGCGGAAGGTGCTCATGGACACCAATCCGTCAAATGTAAAATGGGAATTGGCTGGTACGTTTTCCATTACCCCCGTCACTTTTATGGCTGTTTCCCCTTCTCGCAAGGTTTTCCCAATAGGATCTTCCTCGCCAAAGAATTTTTTTGCTACTTTTTCGGTAAGTACAATGGAGTAAGGCTCGTCTAGTGCCGTTGCAGGATCTCCTGCTATCATCTTCCAACTAAACATCTCGAAAGCGTTGGAATCTGCAAAAACGATGTTGTCTTCTTGGAAGCGTTTGTCTTCGTATTCGAAGAGCCAGTTAGAAGGGCTGGTAAATCGGAAATAACTCTCTACTTCGGGAAAGTCTTTGATAAGCGCAGGACCAACCGGGGCAGATCCCCATACTTGGTAGTCTTCGGGGTTGGTAGGTTTGCCCTTTTCTCCTTGGGACTTGTAGGCATGTAGCACTCTGTAAATACTATGCAAGTTGGTGTGGTACTGATCGTACGACAACTCATGTTTTACATAAAGAAGGATCAAGATACAGCAGGCCATGCCCACGCCTAGTCCCGTAATATTGATGAATGAATACAGTTTCTTTTTGAAAATATGTCTCCAGGCAATTTTGAAGTGGTTTTTGAACATGGCTTGGTGTATGAAGAGGTTAGGAATTGAAATTGGTTTGATGAAGTCTGGCCTGAAATGTCGGAGGACGAGCCAAAAGAAAGTCCAGTTGGCTTTTTTGGGTGCAGATGCTAGTTGGTTTTCAAATAGTTCTGTCAAGTCGCCTTCTATTTCCTCTATATAGTCTTCCCGACAATACCAGCGCAAGAAGTCTAGGGCAAATTTTGGAGGTGCAATTTTTTTCATCCGAATGAGATTTTAGGTATCTGGTTATAAATTCGGGTTCGCAGAGCGTATTGCTGATCTAACTTGCGTTTTCCCAAGGCTGTGATGATATAAAACTTTTTGCGCCTCCCACCTCTGTCACTGGTGATCCCGCCAAACCTAGATTTTACAAAGCCTTTGTCGTCCATGCGCTTTAAGGCTACATGAATTGCACTGATATTTAGCTTTTTACCTAGTTGATCCTCCAAACTTTCTAAGATGGACACCCCATAAGCTTCGTCGTGCTGAGCAGCCACAGTGAGCAGGACCAGTTCCTCAAATTCTCCTAGTGATGGTTCTTTCATTCTTGTATTAGATTTACTTAACAAAAGTAAAGGTAATGGATTACTTCTACTTTTGTTAAGTAAATAGGTGAAGTAATCGCTTTTTTCTGTTGAAAGGTTTCATTTTCGGATCAGAGGTAGGAGAGAAGCAAAAAAAAGGCCACAAGCATACACTTGTGGCAATTGGGCTGGTTAAACTTATCTTGAATTTTCTTCTATTCGAACTCGCCTATTAGTACGCCTGAAATGTTCCATGCGCTAAAACTTCCGCCTTCTCGCTCGCCAAGGGGAATGGCAATTTGCATGCTGTGCTTCCCTTCTTTCAGTTCGGTTAACGGAATGGTCACTGGGTTGGTGGCAGTGCCGGGACACCAGCCTGAGCGGCTAAGGTCGGAGGAGGAAATGCCGTTCCAAAAGTTTCCTGAAGCAGGGTTGAATTCTCGGTAAGTGGCACAATCCGACCTCCAAGGTATATAGGTATAAACTTTATCGCCATCTAGAAAAATCTCGTTGAGCTTTTGGTTGAACTCGTCACCGCCACCCCAGCCTCCATGGCCCGTAGAGATATATTCCATGCGTACATTTTTAAGCCCTGCTGGCACGTCGAAAGAAACTTTCAATGAATCTCCGTTGAACATCGTCCCATATTCTTGCCCAGCCATTTCCATGAGGTTCAAGGTGTTGAACAAAGGCTTGATCCATTGCTTTTTTACTTCTTCCTTTTGGACTCTATTGCTTCCAGGATGGTATTGGAGCTTGAGGGAAAGGTTGTGGCCTCCACCGTCATAATTTCCAATAAATGCTCCTATCCAAACTTCTCCTTGTAGCTTAGGAAGCAAATAAGTGACGTCTTGTTTGTACACCGTAGAATCTTTCCAGGTCAATCCAGCTACCGTCCTTTTTTCATTGAAGGCTTGTGTACCAAAGGCAGTGAAGAACCTGACCATTTCAAGGGCTGGCTCATAGTTTTCGGTGGCGACTACTCCTTGGAATTCTTTACCATTCATATCTATATATTTGGGAAGTACCTCTTTGCCATTTCTCAAACCGTCTAAAAAGCTACTTTCTTTTTCTGTTGGGATCAAAAATACGCTTCCGGTTCGGTCATAAGCATCGCCACTCGAATATTGAATTATTTCTGCAAAAACTGTATAATCCTCCGCAACTTCAGGCAGTTTTACTTTTTTGGCAATCACCGTTCCTCCTGCAAAGTGGTAGGTTATATCGGTAGTTTCTTTTTCCGGATTGACACTTTTATTTCCCCAATTGATCTGCTCATGATCAAAAACGGGAACGGTTGTTACATAATTATCGGTAATCCTTGCCTTGTAAATCGTCGCATCCACCAACTCACCCAAGTCATCGGGCAGGAGCTTTTCCATTTTTTTTTGTTTGATATATTCAACTTTCTCGGCCACTATTTCATAATTCCCATTTCTCACTGATTTCAACACAACACCTTCGGGCAAACCAGCATTGGGGTAAGGGCTTCCTTGTAAGCCTGTTTCCCCAGTAAACCACAAGTCGATGCGGTTAGAGAAAAGGACGATAGTCGCTTTTTGGCAAGTATAGCCAAGTATTTCCTGCCTTTCATCCGTAATTTCCAACTCTGGGAGCTCACTAAATGCTTTTGAGGTATGGAACCGACTGCCTGTGTTCAATATAGCTAATTGCATTAATTTGCTCGTGTTATAATCAATAAAAGCAGCTTCGTCAGGCACGGTTGGAATAAGTTCAGCACCCTTAGTTTCAGTTCGTTTGATGGTGGCAACGCCTTCATGGTAAATCACCTCTGTTTTACCAGCTCGGGCGCTTTCTTGCCCATTGACAATCGTCTTATAAATGATTTTTCCTGATTTCTCTTGGGCGTAAGCCTTACTGAAAATTGATTGGGAAATGAATGTGAGTAAAAAGTAAGAAATGATGGAATACACTTTCATGTTTTTAATGAAATTTTGTTTGCGGGATAGAAGATTTTTATCCAACCTTAAGTAGGTTGAATGGCCTAAGTTAAAATACAAAAACAGACTACGCCAACTATTTTATAAATTAGTCTGCTAAAATAGAAAATAAGGCTGTTTTCCTATGTGTGCGGGAACACTATTATGAGTTCAGTAAAGCTTTTTAAGAAAAATATAATAATTGGATTAATAAAGGGAGCTTCCTTTTGATGTAGAATGCTAACTTTTATTTTTCAGTCCATGACATAGCAAATAGACGTTTCGACTATTTGCTATGTCATGGACTGCTGATTTCAATCATTAGTACAAATGAGGTCTGTCATATTTTTCAACCTGCTAAATGTTGTTTATTTGTATTGTACGCATGAAACTAATGCACCTCATCCAATAATAACCAACAACAAACAACCATTTCAGTCCATCTAATCCTTTCGAATAGCTGGGGAAACCCTAATAGCGCTATTTGTACACTAGCAGGGGTATAATTCAAATTACACTTATTTAAAAGGCGGAATTGCTCTCCAGCCTATTCTTCACAAAATACAGTAGTAATTATTTATGTTAAGTCTGTCCGGTAAACTAAAATCACTGTTAGAAATGGGAGGTTTTAGTTTTTCTTCTATCGAAGATGGTTCATTTAGTGCACACATTGACAATGCAAAATCAGATACCTATTACTTGGTCTGTTTCAATGGATATTGTCATTTTAGTCTCAGGATAGGGGAGCAGTCCCTGCTTCTTATAGATAACTTCAAGGTTATCAGTGACAAAGAATTATTGATGTTGCTTTCTGGTAACATCAAGTTTAGGCAAGATTTTGCCCAAACAGCTTCCCTATTTGAAGGTTTTTCAGAAGATTTTCTGAGAGAGCACATGAGCGAAAATACTAATGCTCTTTTTTAAGCTAGCTATGGAAAAAGAGCTACTTTTACTCTAAAGTAAAATTGACATGACAGTTGTTACAGATGAATTACTGCAAAGCTTGAGAGAAATCGGTTTTGCCGTGGACCAAATAGGGTACACTTCTTTTGTTGCCCATATCTCCAAAGATTGGGGGACGTTTTATGCACTTAATTGTGTGAGTGGAGTTTGTGATTTGATTTATTATAGTGGTTCTCGGAAAGAAGTTCTTGTAAAAGGTTTACATGTTTCTAATGCCCAAGAAACCCTACTGTTGCTGCTGTCTTCCCAGAAGTTTGCCGCTGATTTCCCAGAAGCAAGGGAAGACTTAAAAGAGGTGCTGGCTGGTTTGCTGCAAAGTAATTGAACTCCTATAGAAAAATAAAAAAAACGGGTGGAGGCATCATATTGCTGCCACCCGTTTTCTACAGTAATTCAGCTTATTTTCCTGATAAATATATTTTTGAGGATTGCGATAGTCCTGAGCTTGTAATAACCATCAGCAAATACATTCCTTGTTTAGTGCCTTCTAAAGAAAAATCCCAAACACTGCTGCCTTTTGGAACTGATCGTTGTCCACTGGCTACCTTTTTCCCGCTTAGGTCTGTCACTATGTATTGGAAAGCGGTTGGGATATTTGTTGAAATTTCCACATCAAAACTGTTCGTTTCGGTGATGGGAAATACATGGAGGCTTGTACTTTTTCCAAAATTAATTAAAACTACTTTGCTATAGGTTGTTGTGCCATCGTAATCAACTTGCTTAAGACGGTAGTAATTCTGATGCGTAGTAGGGTGCTCATCGTAAGCCTTGTATTTCTGCACGGTTAGACTGTTTCCATCATGGCTATTGATTGTTTCAAGTGTATTGAAATTGATGCCGTCCAGTGATTTTTCTACTACAAAAAAATCATTATTGAACTCTTGTGCAGTAGCCCAGTAAATATTAATCGCTTCCCCTTCTATCACCGCTCCAAAATTCAGTAATTCAACTGGGAGTAAAATGGTAGATTGTTCTGGGCCGGTTGAAGCAAAGTCGGAAGGGTCGTTGATATTGGCATATTCTATGGAAATCCAATCAGCATCCCTAATCGAATTTTGTAAATGCAGCTCGTCTATTCCTCCCCTAAAAGGGTTAATGCCATTGGATAAAGCTCCTATAGCGAGTGGGTAATCAGTCTCGTAATTATAATAATCAACAGGCGTAGCATTGTCAGCAGTGGTTTTGGTATTTATCAGGTTTCCGTTCAAATAAAATTTTTGTTCTTTATTTGAGTCGTCGAAGGTGCCTACAAAGTGGTACCATTCAGTGTTGCTGGTGAGCGTATTGTTTGCAGACGGATTTAGCACATAATTACCATTTGTCCTGCCTGTCTGAAACCCTCCCATTGTCACATTATCCCTCAGTTCTAGTGTATAAGATGAATGGGGGGCGGCCTCTCTCCCTTTTGAGAACATCTTGGCATAGGCACCACCTTGTGTGTCATCTCTTCTAAACCAACAGGAAATGGTAAAAGTAGCAGGTTCGAGTGAAGCATTGTCGGGAATAGTAACATAATTGTTATTTCCATCAAAATCGAGGCCTTTCCCAACTTTTGAATCTATTACATTGCCGGCACCCATACCTCCATTTGCCGTTCCATTTAATCCATTTCCTGATGAATCTAAAATCTCAAAAGTGCCTCCATTGTTATCAGGAATTTGGGATAAATGCCATACGCCATTATAATTACCATCCCAAGTATCATCGGCATTGGAGGAAGAGGTGGTTTGCAAACTGTTTCCATAGTACATGTAAATCACTGTGTTAACAGTAGAAGATAAGATGGGGATTCGTACCCATGCCGTTACATCAGCTCCACCTGCTGAGCTCTCGTACCATTCAAGGTCATGATCTAGTTGTGTTCCGTAATCGGATTCAAGGGCAAATACGATATCATAACCTTCTACCTGGGTGACACGCCCTCCATCACCGGTATACCTTAAGTCAAGATCGTTAGTGTATTGGATTAGAAGGGGGAAGTTAGTTTGGTCAGAGGGAATATCTGTAGCATCAATAGTGATCACTTTGTAGTATTGATAGTCTTCGTAGAGTTGACAATATGCACTTAATTTGAAAATCAATAACAAGGTTAGTAGGTATAGGTTTTTCATAGCTAATGTTGGATTCGTAATACAATACTTGAGTAGTCATAATAAAAACTGTATAAATGCTCTTAATATTTCTAAATGAACCCTTATTTCTATGACAGAACCAACAGAATCATACTTTTTTATTTAAAGAGAGTCAAAATCATGTTTTTTTTTGCAGCGGTTTGATTAAATTCAAATTATATAAACTTAATAAGCGATGTTAAATTTTTAAATCACAAGGGCAAATAAACATGTATTTGCCCTTGTGATTTAATATTCTTGATTCTACCAATCATCCGTTCTAAAAGGAACAGCGGGGAGTTCTTCCTGATTGTAAAGGTTGCAATCAGGATTGTTGCCCCATGCATATCGCACGACCACCGGCGATTGGATGTCGGGGTGGCTAACCGCAACTTCGTTTTTGCCAACCACTACAGCTTTTGCCCACTTAAACTTCTTGTCTTCTCCAGCAATTGCAAAACCTTTGAGCTCTTGCCCTTTTACCAACAGCCTGCTCTTAGGGTTGTCAAACTTTATGGAGATTTTACCACCTTTTATCTCCATTTTCTCATACATAGGCCCTGCGTGGACAAGCTTTTTGTCGTAAGCTATTTTCAATCCTGCCAGTGCTAAGCGCTTGCCCACATCTTGTTTGTTGCGTGGGTGGATATCATGCGTTTCCCCAATGTCTATTGTGACTGCCATCCTGGTATTGGGAAGGGAAAGTGTCTTGGTTTGCGCTTCCCTAAGTTCAGCCCAGCCGCTTTGAGCAGGAGGTTCTTCGTCTTTAGGTTGAAAGTTGGCAAGTTGCACAAATAAAAAAGGCATATCGGGCTGTTGCCATTTCTCTCTCCAACTAGTAATCAGCGTTGGAAATAGCGTTTGGTATTGCTTGGCTTTGTCTGCATTAGATTCGCCTTGGTACCAAATAAACCCTTTTGAGGGGTAGCTTATGATAGGATCTACCATGGCGTTGTACAGTAGTGAAGGGATGAGGGAGGGACTTGTCTCAAAGTTGACAGTGCCTTCGCCCAATTGCACTTCCCAAGGTTTTCCTGCAAGCATCGTGTTCTTGCCGTTCATTTCTATGAAAATATCCTTGGCTGCACTTAGGAACCCTCCGTTTACAGCATTTGTCTCAGTTACTTTTACCAGCAACTCGTTTTTACCTTCTTTCAGAGCCGACGCTGCTATTTTATAAGCTCTTACAGTCTCTGGATCATCTTTTGTATTGCCCACTTTCTTTCCGTTTATCCAAACTTCATCTGAATGCCCTATTTTGCCCAAACTCAGCACAGCATCAGAAGGCTCAACCCCTTCTTGGGTTTCAAAAGTGGTCTTATACCATACTTCACCATCCCATCCATATAACCCGCTCCATTCCCAGTGGCTTGGCATGTTCATTTTTTGTGGTTTGGCGGGCTGGGTATCGCTGTTGTGCACGCCAAACTTTTCTATGTATTTCGCTTTTATATATTCCGCCTTTTCTGCTACCGAACTTTTTTGCAACACAGCCACTTCCTCTTGGTAAAAAGGGACGCTCATCATGGCTTGGCTATCTATCCAAGATTCTACTTTCGTTCCACCCCAGCTGGTATGCAAAATCCCTATGGGTACTTGCAGCTCTTCGTAAATACTTTTGGCAAAGAAATACCCAACAGCAGTGAAGTGTCCAACTGTTTCGGGGCTTGTTACTTTCCATTCGCTTTTTTTGATATCTTTTTCAGGGCTAAAAGCCACATCTCGCTCTACTTTAAAATGGCGAATAAGCGAGATATTGGAGGCTTGAATCTCTTCTTCTGCATTTTTTACATTATTCACTACCCACTCCATATTCGATTGCCCCGATGCGATCCATACATCTCCAATCATCACATTTTCAAAAGAAATTCTTTCTTTTCCCGAGCTTATTTCTACGTTGAAAGGGCCTCCTGCTTTTTGCTTGGGAAGTGCAACCAACCATTTTCCTTCTTCGGAAACCTTAGTTTGTGTTTTTACATCACCCAGCAGAACTTGTACCGAAGCTCCAGCTTTTCCCCAACCCCAAATATTGATTTCATGCCCTCTTTGAAGCACCATGTTGTCGGTAAAGATGTTTGCCGTTTTGAGTTGGGCAAAAGAAGCAGCGTATATAAAAAATGTAAATAACGTTACAAAAATTCTTTTCATTAGTTGATTTGAGTTAGTGAAAATAAGTCTTTTGGTTTGGGTAAATATACAAAGCTTAAGGTAAGGAAAAAGCCACATAACTGTCCCCCGATTTTGTTCCAATTTTACCGCCACCGCAGGCAATTACTACATATTGCTTTCCATTTACTTCGTACACACTAGGGGTGGCATAGCCCGCTGCGGGAAGTTTGTACTTCCACAACTCTTCTCCCGTTGCTTTGTCAAACACACGGAAATGTTCGTCTTTGGAAGCTGCAATAAAAATAAGCCCTCCGGCAGTGACCACAGGGCCTCCGTAGTTTTCAGTCCCTGTTTTGGGGATTCCCCGTTCGGTCAGCTCTTCAATTTCCCCCAAAGGCACTTGCCATTTTATAGTCCCATTTACCAAGTCTATGGCGGTAAGGTTCCCCCAAGGTGGCTGTATGGCTGGGTTGCCTTCTTCGTCTAAAAATCTATTGTAGCCCGTGTGGGTATAAGGCACGTCTGGGTCTACCGCATCTTTTCCTATTTCGTGCGCATCGGTGAGTTTGGCAGGCGCATCTTCTCCCATGAGCAATGTCACTATAGCCTGTTGTTTTGGATCGTCGATGTATTCAAAAGCTGGCATAAAGCCTTTTCCTTTTTTGATAATGTTCAACAATTCTTCTGGGGTGTACCTTTCACTTACAGAAAGCAAATCGGGGTAAGAAGGCGAGCCTTCCATTTCTACTCCGTGGCAAACAGCACAGTTTACTTTATAAGCCATAGCACCGACGCTTAGCTCTTCTTTTTCTTTTATATCAATCAGTGTCAGAATCCAAGGCATCTCGCTGCTGTTCACATATAAGAGACCTTCGGCTTCGTCGAAAGCTGCGCCGCCCCATTCTCCGCCGCCATCAAAACCGGGTAAGATTATCGTTCCTTCTTTGCTTGGGGGCAAATACTGTTGGCCGCTTTTTACTTTTCTAAACTGCTCCAAAGCCTTTTCGTGGATTTCTGGACTGATGTCAGAAACTAGGTCTTCGGTAAAGAGTTGCCTGGCAAATGGGGGAGGTGCTACAGGAATAGGCTGCGTAGGCCACGCTTCTTCTCCCTCTATGGTGGAAGCAGGCATAGGAATTTCTTCAATATCGAAAATAGGACCGCCTGTTTTTCTATCAAACAAGAATACATAACCCTGCTTGGTGATTTGGGCTACGGCTTCTATTTCCTTTCCGTCTTTTTTGAGGGTTATCAAGTTTGGAGGAGCGGGTATGTCCCTGTCCCAAATATCGTGGTGGGTGGTCTGGAAATGCCAGATTCTTTTGCCAGTGTTGGCATCGAGAGCCAAAAGGCAGTTAGCAAATAGGTTTTCGCCTTTTCTGTTTCCTCCGTAAAAATCGAAAGCAGCCGAGCCTGTAGGGACAAATACCATTTCATTTTCAAGGTCGAGGCTTATTCCTGCCCATGAGTTTGCGCCTCCTATTTTTTTATAGGCATCTTTAGGCCACGTGTCGTAACCAAATTCCCTGGGTTCGGGAATGGTTTTGAATGTCCAGACCACCTTTCCTGTGTGGATATCAAAAGCGCGGACATAGCCCGAAACGGCGTCGGTGCTTTCAGAAACACGCTGCCCAAGGATCAATAAGTTTTTAAAAATGACACCTGGTGTGGTAGAGACAATATATCCGTCTTCTGCTTTTACATTTAATTCTTGTCTGAGCGAAGCCTTGCCATTTGTACCAAAACTAGACACAGGCAGTCCTGAGAGGGCATCGAGGGCAAACAGTTCATCGCCCGATGTGAAATAGATGCGTTTTTCTGTTTTTGTTTCATTTTCCCAATAGCTCAGCCCTCTGTTTACATTCAGCCCGCTACCATCCGCTAGGTTTGGATCGAATTTCCAAAGCTCTTGCCCAGTGGCAGCATTGAGGGCAAATACTTCTATCCGAGGGTTTGTACCATAAAGCACACCGTCTATAATGAGCGGGTTGCATTGGATTTGAGAGTAGTTTCCTTCGCTTTTCCCACCCGATTTGTATTCCCAAGCTACCTTAAGCTCGTTTATGTTTTCTTTGTTGATGAGGGTAAGTGGGGAAGATTGGCTGCTGGCAAGGTCACCCAAATAGGCTGGCCAATCTGTACTACTTTTTACTTGAATTAATTTCTTTTCCGTCTGGTCTTGGCAAGTGATCAACAGGCTCAGGAAAAGTAAGGGAATCAGCCCTTTGGTTTTCAGTTTCATATGGTCCTTGAGTATTTGATGAGTTATAAAAAAGTAATATCCCTTCTATAAAGATTTTCGGAGGGTTTGTAACCTAAAGAATTTCAAACCAAAAATCTGCTTCTTTTCACTAATGAGTAGGAAAAGGGAGATATTTAACCCCAAAATCGGCAGAATTTCTAAAGAAAGTGAGCTCTTTCCTTATTTTTTCTATCTTTACAGTATCGCTGGAATAAAAACCAGTCCTTCTCACCTTACCACCACATATCCACTTCATTTTATTGAGTTTAATTATCCTTTCTTTTAGCAAGGATAGAGTTGATACATAACAAACCGCAAATGATTTTATCTATTATGAAAACAACTACAATTTACACTTCGATCAGTTTATTGTTTCTTACACTCTTGCTTGGCTGTGGTGGCGCTAAAGAAGCAGAAGAACCAACCTTGGCAGATGCGGAAGCATTAGCAAAAAAGTACATCATTACCGATGGTCACGTAGACTTACCATTCCGTTTAGCTGTTAAAATGTTTCGAGTAGAAAAAGTCCTTGAGGATGTAACAAAAGAGACAAAAGGTGATTTTGATTATCCGAAAGCCAAAGCAGGCGGGCTGGACGCGCCATTTATGTCCATATATGTGCCATCGTCAAGGCAACTAGATGGGACAGCCAAATCGCTTGCTGACTCTCTTATCGACATAGTGGAAAACATTACTATAGAGCATCCCGATAAATTTGCCTTGGCAAAAACCCCTGAAGATGTAGAGGCGAATTTTGCCAAAGGATTGATCTCTTTCCCAATGGGCATGGAAAATGGCGCACCTATTATGGATAGCATTTCTAATGTGAAATACTTTTACGACAGAGGCATCCGATACATCACGCTTACTCATGGAAAAGACAACCAGATTTGTGATTCTTCTTACGACACTACTTACACCTACAATGGATTAAGTGAGTTCGGTGAGGAAGTAGTAATGGAAATGAACAAGGTGGGAATCATGGTAGATATCTCTCATGTTTCAGATAGTACTTTTTACGATGTGATGAAACTGACAAAAGCTCCGGTAATTGCTTCGCATTCTTCTTGCCGTGAGTTCACCCCTGGTTTTGAGCGTAACATGAACGATGATATGATCAAGAAGCTTGGAGAAAATGGTGGAGTTATCCAAATCAACTTTGGCTCTACGTTTTTGGATGGAGCACTTCAAGAAAAGAGAAAAGCGAACAGGGAAGTGGTAATGGCTTATGCCGAAGAAAATGGTTTGGAAAGAGGTGATTCTTTGCTGACAGTTTTTTCTGATTCGGTAACAGCAGCGAACGATCCATTTTCTTCGGTACAAAAAGTGGCTGACCATATCGACCATGTGGTGAAACTTGCAGGAATTGACCATGTTGGATTAGGATCGGATTTCGATGGAGTAGGAGACTCCTTGCCAGTTGGACTGAAAAATGTATCTCAGTACCCTAACCTTATTTTGGAATTGATGAAAAGAGGATACTCTGAAGAAGACATAGTAAAAATTTGCTACCAAAATGTATTTAGAGTTTGGAAACAAACTGCAAAAGTAGCTGCTGAATTGGGAGCAGAAGCTTAAGATTCGAGATAAAATAGAAACAGGTTTAAAGGGAGGCAAGCTGATGTGAATCGGTTTACCTCCTTTTTTTGATACTACCATTTATTTTTGGCGTTTGGAACTTTGGGTAGGAATGAGTAGTTAAACACTCATATCTAGACTAAACAAATCAAACTCAAACAACTATGAACTCCAATATTATTAAAGATGCCGTGCAGTTGAATGTCTCAGCACCAAAATTCAAACTCCAAGATATATTTGATAGGGAGATTGATCTGGAAAGCTACCGAGGCAAAAAAGTGTTTATCGCGTTTTTCAGACATGCAGGCTGCCCTTTTTGTAACTTGCGTGTGCACCGACTTCAGAAAGTACACGAAGATTTGAAGGCAAAAGGATTGGAAATGATCTTTTTCTTTGAATCTCCAAAATCTGCTTTATTAAACAGTACTTTCCACCAAGAGATTTCCCCAATTCCACTTATTGCAGATCCTGAAAAAATCTGGTATAGCACATATGCGTTAGAGCCTTCCTCATCAAATACAGCTAAAAGCCACTTGACTTCATTTATTTCAACGGCGATAAAGGCTAAACTAAATTCTCTGCCCCTAGGACCTCCAAAAGACGGCGAATCGCTAACGACCATGCCAGCCGAGTTTTTGCTAGACGAGGATTTGATACTTCGCAAGTTGCATTATTCTAAAGGGTTGAACGATCGTATAGCGATTGATCATTTGTATGAATTTGCTGGACAGAAAGCGAAAAAGCTTAAAGTAGCTTGAGATTCTAGTAATTTAACTGCATAATCTTATTTTGAGAAAGACATGCTTTTTTTGTTGACGTACTATTTCAGATTCTGAAAAAAATTGGTGCGCCAAATATACTCTTGAAGAAGTACCAACCAAAAGAGATGCAAAGTTTATGGCGTCGTTTATGACATCTTACATACGGTGGGGAGAATGGAAATAAAGCATTTGTATGATTTTGTAGAAGAGAAGGCTGTATCTGAAGTAATCTTCTTCAAGGACTAAGTAGCTGCGGGGTTCCGTAGCTTTTTTTATTTCCTTTAGTGCGAAATATGAATGGAATGTTGCACCTACAACAACAAAGTTTGTACTTTTAGGCAAATATTTTTCTACCTATTAACTACCATAATGGACAGTATTTTTTCCGACCGTATCTCCGATGCCCCAAAGTCATTTATCAGAGAGATTTTAAAAGTTGCTGTGAATACAGAGATCATCTCTTTTGCAGGCGGCTTGCCTAATCGCAACTTATTTCCAGTCAAAGAATTGCAAGCTGCAACCAACAAAGTCTTTGACTTGGCAGGGAAAGATGCTTTGCAGTATAGCAACACGGAAGGGTATTTGGAACTTCGTCAGTTTATCTCCAATAGGTACAAAGAACAAAAAGGGTTTGATATTCCAGTTAAGAATATTTTGATCACTTCAGGATCGCAGCAAGGTTTGGATTTGTTGGGAAAAACATTCATCAACGAAGGAGATGACGTGATCATAGAAGAGCCAGGTTACTTGGGTGCTATCCAAGCTTTTTCCATTTATAGGGCGAAGTTCAACACGGTTACGCTCAATGAAGATGGTCTGGATTTGAACCAGCTTGCCGGGGTGTTGGATAAAAAGGAACCAAAATTGATCTATACCGTCCCTAATTTTCAAAACCCTTCTGGCATCAGCTACTCTGCGGAAAATAGAAAGGCTATTGCAGAACAGCTCAAAGAAGTGAGAACTCTTTTGGTTGAGGACGATCCCTATGGCGCCTTGCGTTATTCTGGAGAACCAAAGGCTAGTTTCTATTCGTACATACCAGAGCAAACGGTTATGCTAGGCACATTTTCCAAAACGGTTGTACCTTCCTTTAGAATAGGATGGATGGTTGCTCCAGATTCGATCATGGAGCGGTTGGTGATAGCTAAGCAAGCATCTGATTTGCATACGAACTACTTCTCTCAACGTGTGCTGGCTCAATACCTTGAAGACAATGATATTGATGAGCATATAGAAAACATCAGGTTGCTTTACGGCAAGCAAAGACAAGCAATGATAGAAAGTATTAAAGAGCATTTTCCTGAAGATGTTCATTATACCTTGCCCGAGGGCGGCATGTTTTTGTGGGTGACTTTACCCAAAGGTTATTCGACCATGAACTTGTTTGATATCGCAATTAAAAAGAATGTAGCTTTTGTACCTGGCTCACCTTTTTATGTGGGCAAAAACGATACGAATACCTTCCGCTTAAACTTCTCTTGTGTAGACGAAGGAAGCATAAAAACTGGGATTGAACGATTGGCTCAATCCATGCGAGAGCTGATTAGCTAAAATCATATTTTTGCAAGAAACAATTAGTAAGTAGGCTGGTTTTGATAGCATTGTTTTATCAAAATCAGCTTTATTTTTTCATGACCAAGACTTATAATAAAACTGCATGTATCATTGGTGCTGGCATAGCAGGTTTGGCTACAGCCATTCGCCTTTCTCAACTTGGGTACAAGGTTACAGTTTTTGAAGCAAATGCGTACCCTGGGGGAAAGCTCACCGAATTTGAACAAGATGGCTATCGGTTCGATGCTGGTCCTTCACTGTTTACCATGCCGCAATACGTGACCGAGCTTTTCCAGCTTTCGTCGAAAAACCCAGATGATTATTTCAAGCACAAAAGACTTCCCGTGATTTGCAGCTATTTCTATGAAGACGGAACTGAACTAACAGCTTATGCAGATCATAATAAATTGGTAAAAGAGTTTGAAGATAAGCTGGGGGAGGATCCGGAAAGCATCCGTAAGTTCATTGCCAAGAGCAAGGAAATGTACGATCTTACCAAGAATGTTTTCCTAAAAAAATCCTTGCACAAACTGTCTACTTATCTAAACATAGGCACATTGAAATCTTTTTTGCAGTTGTACAAATTGGACATCAATAAGACCATGGACGAGGTAAACACTAGCTATTTTAAAAACCCTAAAACTGTTCAGCTTTTTAATAGATATGCTACCTACAACGGCTCAGACCCTTATCAAGCTCCTGCAACCCTCAATATTATCCCTCATCTGGAATATGGTTATGGAGCTTTTTTGCCCAAGGGAGGTATGCACTCTATTACTAAAGCCATCTTCCGACTAGCCAAGGATGTTGGTGTCACCTTTCACTTCTCAAGTCCAGTTTCCCAGATTATGGTTGAGAAAAAAACTGTAAAAGGTATCAAAGTAGCTGGGAAAGTCCATCGTTACGATTTGGTGGTGAGCAATATGGATATGGTAAATACTTATAAAAAACTGTTGCCCAACAACCCTCATCCAAATCGTTTGTTGAATCAGCCTAAATCTAGCTCGGCACTGATTTTTTATTGGGGGATAAAAAAACAGTTTGAGCAAATGGATGTACATAACATCTTTTTTAGCGAAGAGTACCAGCAAGAGTTTGAGACGATTTTCAAGTCCAAAGACATTTTTGATGACCCTACAGTATATGTCAATATCACTTCTAAGGTTGAGAAAAAAGATGCTCCTGAAGGTTGTGAAAATTGGTTTGTGATGATAAATGTCCCTAATGACCAAGGACAGGACTGGCAGGCTTTTATTGAAAAGGCAAGGAAAAGCATTTTGGCAAAACTTAGCAGAATACTTGGTGAAGACGTTGCTGTATTGATTGAAACTGAAGCTATTTTAGATCCGCCTACTATTGAGAAAAGAACTTCTTCTTTTGGAGGGGCGCTTTATGGCAATAGCAGCAACAATCCATTTGCCGCTTTTCTCAGGCATCCTAACTTTTCAGGAAGCTTCAAAAACCTGTATTTCTGCGGAGGGAGCGTTCATCCGGGAGGTGGAATTCCTCTTTGCCTTCTTTCAGCTAAAATTGTAGGCGATTTGGTTTCAAAAAGGAAGCAGAGTAGTTGATTGAAAATATTCGAGCTTTATATCGGTATTTGGTAAGAAATCATGATAGGCGTCATAGGAAATTTGAAAAAGGAAAAGTAACTTATTAGTACCTACCAATAAAACACACTATTATGATAGAAAACCATAATAATGAGGTGGTTATATATTATAATTCTAACCACTCAGTCGACAAAGAGGTGATTGCCTACGCACAGACTCATTTTAGATTTGTCCGTACGGTAAATGTGATCGAAAGCCGCTTGACCGGAACCCGCCTTACAGAAATAGCCAGCAGATTGGGCATGCCCTTAGACTATTTAGTTTGCCTTACCAGCGATGCAGCCAAAACCATTGGTCTAGACTTTGGAAACATGGACGACATTGACCTTATAAAATTACTCCAGCATTATCCTGATTTGATAAAATCCCCAATAGTAATTTCTAAGAACAAAGCAGTTGTAGCAACTGGAGCGAAGGATATTTATGAAATGGCTGAAACCTATAGCGAGATTATGTAACCCACACTCTGCAGGGTGGAGGGCCTAAAATTTCCTCCTTAAGCTAAACTCGCCCCTTTAGCACGAACTTGTTGAATTGTTCTCTAAAGCTAGAACCAATGGGCAAATAATTGTTTTTTACCTTCACCCTGCTATTTTTAATATCTTGGATTTTGTCTATTGAAACAATATAAGAACGGTGTGTTCGGATGAACAAATCACTGTTCAGTTGCTCTCCAAATGCCTTCAAACTTTTTATGGTCAGGATTGGTCGCTCATTAGAGGTGTAAATTTTGACATATTCTTTGAAACCTTCTATATAATATATATCTGAAAGTGCTACCTTGATCATATGATGTTCTGAATTGACAAAGATAAAATCGGAAAGGAATGCATTTTGGGGAATATTTGATGAATCTTGCTTATTGTTGGCTTTGTTTACAGCTTTCAAAAAACGGTCGAAGCTGTAAGGTTTCAATAAATAATCTGTTGCATCTAAGTCGAATCCTTCAATTGCATATTCGGAATGAGCTGAGGTGAAAATCACCTTCGGCTGCGAACAAAGCGATTTCACAAAGTCAATACCGTTGATGTCGGGCATGTTTATATCTGTAAAAACAAGGTCGACAATAGTACTGTTTAACATTTCAAGCGCGTCAAATGGGCTTAAAAAAGAACCCATAAGTTTGAGGAATGGAACTTTTTGGATGTACCGCTCAATTAGCTCAAGGGCAAGTGGCTCGTCATCTATGGCTATGCAGTTCATCGGCAAGTTGGAAAGGTGTAGTAGTTTGGTTGTTGTATATACCTAGGGAAATTACAGCTTCCCTAGGTAAGGTGATGAAAGTCGATTTAATCCTCTTCGTCTTCTTCTTCAAATGGCTTGAATTCCCACATATCGTCAAAATAGGAACTCCCTGTTCTTCCAGTAGTCACAAAACCTCTGTTATTTATAGAAAATGCTGCCGCATCTATTCTTGCCGCTCCTTCAAAAGATGTTTTTTCGTACCAATAGTCGGCAGAAGGGTCATATTCCCAAACAGATCGGGAAACTGTTCCTCCAGAACCGAGCATAATATACCCAAGTCCATTCATAGAAAATGCTGATGCATTTTCCCTTGTGAGGTCATATTCGTCTTCGCTGTCGAGATCTGCCACGCGGGTCCAAGGATATTCTGGGAGTAGGGTAGGATCGAATTTCCAGAAGTCCTCTTCGTAGGTACCGTTGTCAGTTCCAGTTCCAACATACGCATATTCCCCAATCACGAACACAAGTGCATTTTCTTTTTTCTTGCCTATTCCAGGAATTTCCGTCCAAGTGTCGGTTGAAGGGTCATATTCCCAAAAATCGTTTAGGTTATTTCCATCGTCGCCAGTTCCCACATACCCTTTTCCATTTAGTGCAAAGGCCACGGCATTTTTGCGAGCTGTACCTCCGAAATCGGCAATTTGTTCCCACTCGTCCGAACTAGAGTCGTACATATAAAAGTCGCCCATTTCTTCATCTCCATCGAACCCTAATCCAACATATGCCTTGTCATCTATGGCAAATGCAACAGCAGCACTTCTGCCAACTCCCGGCATTGTACTTTTCGACTCCCAAAAATCAGTGTTTACATTGTACGCATAGAAGTCTGTGTAGTATTCGTCTTCGTCTCCATTATAGCCAGTGCCCACGTAGGCTGTTTCTCCTATCACAAAAGAAACCGTATTCGATCTTCTAATACCTTTGAAGTCACTTTTTTCAACCCAGTTGCCAAGCAACTCGTCTTCATCCTCGTCTTCACAAGCGCTAAGTGTAAATGAGAAGAAAATTACTCCTAAAGCGTAAAAAAGGATTTTGATATTCTTATTCATGTTTGTCATCATTTTTTAGTTTTCAATTGAATAGTCAAGAATTAAAAGTTCTAGATGTGATTTGTATTTATTTTCGCTATCGCCAAGTGTGAGTTGGTTTACTGTGAGCCCGAGTGTTTCGTTTCCACCTTTTAGGTAAAGTGCCTCCTCAATCTCTCCCACTTGCTCTACTTTAGACTTTATATACTCTGTTATATCGATCCTATATTCGGTAGCTTCCCCAAATTCTTCGTCTACATAAAGCGTATTGACCAAGCTCAGTTCTTGTAGAATCCTATTCTTTTTATCAATTTCATAAAAGGTTAAATTGGTAGGAAGAGGACGATAATTCCCATAAGTGCCTTGAACTGGTTTCAGTACTAAAACTGCGTCTATAACAATATTTTTACTTAGTATTTCTTTGACTTCCGTGAGGGAAGGGAAGTTGATTTTGATACCCATCCCAACACCATCATTCATGTACGATTGCCTATCTGTAAGTTTTGAAGAAATAGCATCTGTAGAAGTGAGCAGGTCCTTTAGTTCTGTATTTGATCTGTCATTTGAGATCTGGTTGAAATTAAGCCCTGAGCTTGGGATGGTAAATTCGAGATCTTCTCCAGACCTGCGGTAATGGAAAGTAAGCTTACTCTGAGTACTGAATCCCAAAAAGCAATTAGCATAGTTAGTATCAGCTTCTATTACAAAGCCTGGGTAGTTATCGTAAAAGTCTTCAATAAAATCACCTTCGTCCGTTGCTTGTGCATACTCAAAAAATGCTTGTGCAAATGATTCATCTAGAGGGACTAGTAACGATTTTTGCCTTCTGGGTTGCGGTTTGAAAATGAGCTCTCCAAGAGGTGTTTGTTCGTAGGGAAAAGTTGATGTATTGTATAAAGCATCATCTTCATCCAATTCCAATTCTTCTTTCATTGCATGAAAACTGAGGCTAAATTCTTGCGTGGTATCGTGGTAGAAATAGCCATCGTAGACCAGCTCAAATTCAGCATACTTATACCTTGCGTCTTCATCTGGGTAATTTTCGACAGAATCAGCCTGAAATTTGAAATACGCTTTTGATTGCATAGAGCCTATGTTTTCAGTTTCTACATAACCAATAAGGTGCCTAGAGCTATTGGCTGTATTTAAGGAATCTGATATAATAATAGTTGACATCCCAAGGCTTATAGTGTCAATAAACACGACATCCAACAGCTCCCTTTCTACTATATCATTCCCTATCTGAGTAGGGTCGGTGCATTGCAGCAAACTCATTGCTAGAGAAATACTAAATGCTATTTTTATCAAGTTTTGTTTGTTCATATTTTCAATTCTAATATCAAAGCATTCAGAATATATTTTGATTTGGACAACAGAAATTCATATCGCTTTGGTTAAAAAGCAAGTCAGTTTCATACGCACCTTTAATGACTTTAAATATCAAAAAGGCGATGATAAATTTCTCTTAGTGCATGCCCAAAGGGCTTGTGAGTAGTAGTAATGAGGCAGAATTTTAATACTTCTTACTTAGAGTATAGGTGATCTGTCTTAATTTGTATATTCTAAATCGTGTTTCCCTATTTACGATCCATACTTTAAATATTCTATCTACAAGTCTCCCATTTTGTGTTGGAGCAAATAAGGCTTGTTTTTTTTTGTTTCCAAAATCCTTATCTGTGGTTTAAATGCATTAATATTTTAAAACGTTGCCCAAAGAAGGGGAGTAAAAGCTTTAATGGTTAATATAATCAACTAACACCGAGGTTTTATCAACGAATAGAGTCGATTCGACCTACAAACCAGGAAAAACGAGCTTGAATAGTATTTGGGAGGCATTGCTCGCTCTTTCATTGAAGAAATGTGGCAATTCGTTGATTTTAATTTGGGTATTCAAAAAAAAACTAGTCATTTGTGCCACCAACTAATAATAGCATAGCTCTGCAGTGCCTATTATGTATGCATAATTGGTGTTATTTTTTATTTGTGTTTCCCACATACATTTCCACTAAATATTTTTCACCTTTTTAAGGCGAAAAACAGATCTCATTTTAGTTGCGAGCATAGGTTTATACATCGTTGGACTTTTAAAAACTCTGCTCACGCTAATGAATAAATATTTCTTTATAATACTTATGCTTATACCATCTACATTGGTATTGGCCCAAAACACCCCAAGCTCCCCTTATACATATTTTGGGATAGGGGATATTTACCAAAAAGGATTTGGGCATAATGCCATGAAGGGCGGCACCGGAATAGCGGATAGGGACCCATTTTCCATCAATAATTTAAACCCGGCATCGTACAGCAGTATTGCTAATTCTCCATTTACATTTCTAAATGAGTTTGGACTGAGTGCTTACATGAGCACTCGAAATGATGGAGATGAGAATGGGGTAGAATATGGGATGGATTTTCCGTATTTGGCAGTAGCGTTTAAAACAGGCAATAGTTCTGGAGCTTCCATTGGCTTAAGAAAATACAGCAATGTGAATTATAGTATTCTGAGCGAAAGTAATTTCAATGGGATTACAGGCTCTTATCAGACGAATTATGAGGGATCGGGAGGGTTGAACGAAGTGTATTTTGGCTATGGTAAAAGCTTTGGCAGAAACCTTTCCATAGGTGTGCATGGTTCGTATATTTTTGGGCAAATAGAAAACACACAAACTATCCAAAGTTCCACCGTGAATTATAGCATGCTTGTGGAAGACAAGAACTTTTTGCGAACCTTGAACTACGATTTGGGGATCCAATACACCGTCCCTATAAAATCTTCATCTATCACTATAGGAGCTACTTATGCGCCCAGTACCGATGTTACCGGCTCAAGAGATATTTTGATTGCAGATACGAGATCAGGAATTGGAAACGATCAGGATACCATCGCATACGAACCTTTAGAAGATCGCTCTTATATTTTACCTCACTCGTATGGGCTTGGTATCGCTTGGGATTACAAATCTAAGTTCAAAGTAAATGTTGACTATAAAACTCAGCTATGGGGCGAAAGCGACCTGAGCGGAAAAGATTATGAATTGCGAGACAGCCGTAGACTTGCATTTGGTTTTGAAAAGCTGCCTAACTATAAAGGAAATAGGTATGATCAATTTGTAAGCTGGGCAATTGGGGCGTATGCAGAAGAATCATATTTGGAGATAAGCGATGAAGGGCTGAACAGTGTTGGTGTTACCCTTGGCTGTAGCTTGCCAATTGGCAATAAAGGGATGCTTAGGCTTGTAGCCGAAAGAGGTACGAGAGGACAAGGGCTAGAAAACTTTTTTACTGAAAGCTATAACAAATTAACCATTGACATAACCTACATGGACAGGTGGTTTTCCAAAAGACGAATAGACTAGTTAAGATATTAAAGAAAAGCCTTTATAAGGTTTATATTAGTGTTAAAGAACGATGCTGCATTAATCCTCTTTTTTAAAGAGGATTAATGTTTTTTTAAAAAGTATCTTTTGGATATGAGCAGGGGATGCTCTTATTTTGCACGCTTCACTGACGCATGATTGAACCGCCTGTAAATTAAATCCCCTTAAATGGATAGTATTTCTATTGAGTTTTTAAAGAAGTTCATAAAGTTTGGACTTGTAGGCTCCTTTGGAGTTGTAATAGATTTTGGCTTTACATATTTGATTAAAGATGTACTCAAAAAGCACAAATATCTGGCAAATAGTGTAGGTTTTATGTTGGCAGCGTCTAGTAATTACATCCTCAATCGCATTTGGACCTTCCACGACAACAACCCCGATATTGCCCTGCAATATTCTAAGTTTCTAATTATTTCCGCTATCGGGTTGGGCATAAATAATTTCATCATTTGGGTGCTTAACGACAAGTACAAAATGAATTTCTACTTGGCTAAACTATTTGCCATTGGGGTAGTGATGCTCTGGAATTTCTTTGCCAATTATCTTTACACTTTTGCTTAAAAAACCTATTCGTTCTTAAAAGTCGAGTAAATCTAATTGATATTCTTCAATTGCTTTTTTGAGCAAAGCACACTCTTCTTCAGTTTCAGAAACGGTGAATATCCATTCGTTCATATTGTTTCCATTTGCATTTAGCATGTCGACCATTTCAGTATCTTGGATGGCAAGACTATTCGACCTAAATGCGTCCTTATAGGATGCAAAGGCACGATCGCCTTCATCAAATATGTCATTTTTGTAGACCAAAGTTCCTTTTTTGCTTTTTATTATTATCAGAGCTAGTTGAATGGAGGCGGGAATACTGCTTTTTTCTTGCTCAGCAAGCGCATACCTTACAATCCCTTTATCAAAAAGGTTGGCTAAGTCTTTAGGATAAAGGTTATTAGGAAGGTTTAATAGAATATTGTAATTAAAACTGTCCTCAATTTCCCTGTATAAATTATTTATAGAAACGGTTTTGCCATGAGCTGATGAGTTTTTCGTAAGAGAGAAAAGGGCAAAAGCCTTCTCTCTTTCTGCAATAAAAGCCCTTTTTGATTCTACTAATGCTTTTGTTGCTATTTCCTCTAATTTTTTTTCAGCAAATCTTACTTCCTCCACATTTACATCTTGAAAGGAAAATATAGCTAAGCACATCAAGATAAAAAGCTCAAAAGTATGCTTGCCTACTTTAATAGATCGAACTGTTAGGATAGGGGAGAGGCTTGCCTCTTGTGTGACGGTTACTGTGTTGGTTTCTTCCATGACTATTGTTTTTAGTATTGCCAATATTTTTAACAAAAATACTATTAAAGAAAACAAAAGTCAATATTATAAACATTTATACGCTATTTAAATTGCCTTTTGTGTATATAATGACTAATTTAGTCGCAACTTGCAACTAAAAATGTTAATTATATGAACATTCTTAAAAGATTAAATCTACTTGAGCAAATAGAAAGGGAACTTGCGAAAACATTGAAAGATGATAAAAAGAACTGGGTAAAAACAGCAAGGCTCTTATATAAAATAGAAAATGAGAATTTGTACGAACTGAAAGCAAAAAGCTATACCCAATACGTAAAACAATTGGCGACAATTAACCATATCAATGTTTCTACGCTGTGGAGAGCAAAAACTGCTGCTGGCACTTATATGGAGTTAAGCAACTTGAAAGATGTAGACTTGCTTGACGAAACTCTCATAAAGACAACACCTGAACAATTGGAAACTTTCAAAAAAGTGAGAACCATTGCCCCCACGCAAATTACCTCAGCTCTCAAAGAGAAGCTGTTGAAAGGGGAGAAGATCAGAAATGAGCTTCATGACATATGGGAGACTTACAAACCTTTGAAAAAAGGTAAAACCGAGCGAGGCAGAAAAAATTCGGCAAAGCCCGAGCCTGTGTTTGCCGAGCCTGGTTATTTTGGGCTAGGAGGGGAGGATACTGTTTCTGACGCCGAGAAAATGTCAAAATATTTCATTTCCGAAGATGAACTTAC
Organism: Flammeovirgaceae bacterium SG7u.111; assembly: GCA_034044135.1. Classification (NCBI taxonomy): domain Bacteria; kingdom Pseudomonadati; phylum Bacteroidota; class Cytophagia; order Cytophagales; family Flammeovirgaceae; species Flammeovirgaceae bacterium SG7u.111. Next base: position 3,412,575 of record CP139021.1, read on the forward strand.
TTCTGCCAACATTAAAAACTCCTTGCGGGACAAGTCTTGGGTTCAGCGAACATTGGGAAAATATTACTTGCCTTGTTTTGCCACCTTCACCGATTTGGTAATCCGAGATGAAGAAGATAATTCGATTAACAAAATAGACATAGTAGCCATATCTAAAACAAGCAACACGAAAACAGGAAAACCTGTCACCTTAGGAGTATCAATTTTATCAGAATTAGGAAGTAATTTGGAGAGCAAATTACGCTGGGCTAAATACTTCCATTATTTTTATATAGCAGTTCCTTTGGGAACTAGCAATATAGATATTTCTGGGCAAAACAATTTTGGGTTACTCACCATTTCCCCAGAAACAAAAAAAGAGGGTTTGACTCACCATATTCAAATACTGAGCCCTGCCAGAGCCCTAGAGGTAAGCGATTCTGCTCTTTCAATGACCTACAGCCAAATTCTGCAAAGATCTTTGAGGTGGTAACAGTATTAATAATAGCTCTACGAATACTATAAAAAGAAGCAAACTGTTTTAAAAAAGATTATTCTATTATAATTGAACTGAATTTGTTTCAGCATCGAACATGAAAAAACTTTTTAAAATTTTTGGATTTATCCTATTGGGAATAATTCTTCTTTTTACAGGGCTTGTTGCTACCGCTTGGGCTATGGAAGAACGGCTGACCAAATTGGCTGTAGAAGAGCTGAGCGAGTACCTAGATGCCCCCATAGGAATGGAGAGCGTAACTTTCTCACTTATCAAAGAATTTCCATTAGCTACTTTTCAATTCAATGGATTGTGGCTAGGTGAACACATTGAAAACTATAGTGCCAGATCTATTGCACCTATCGATACGTTAGCTTATTTTGACAAACTATACATCTCCGTTATGTCTGAGCCTTTGCTAGACAATATATTTCAAGTCCGAGAAGTAGAGATCCGAGGAGGACAGCTCAAATATGAAATTGATACAGCGGGTATTTCCGGTTATGATTATTTGATCACTCAAGACTCTGTTATAGAAGAGCAGGATACGGTTGCACAAGCAACTAACTTCACTTTAGACAAGCTGACTTTAGCTGACCTTGAGCTCTACTATAGAGATGATCAAAATAGCGCTAAGGCAAAAGCGTATATTGAAGAGATTGCAGGCTATGTAATAATTGATAGCTTAACCACCGCCATAGCGACTAAGGGTGTGGTTAGATTATCAGATTGTGAATACGGAGAAACCAATCTGTACAAAATGAAACAAACTGATCTGAGCTTTGACTTTGAGCTTGTATCAGATAGTATTTCTATCGAACGATTGGATATTAGAACAGAAGGAGGTTCACTAGGAGCAACAGGCAGGGTTTCTTTTGGAAATAATGGCGAAATAGGCACAGAACTGGATCTTTCCGCATCAGATTTGATTTTAGAAGAATTGCTGAAATATGTCCCAGCAAACTATTTGAATGAATATGAACTCAGCCAGGTTAAAGGCCTAGCCAATGTTACTTCTAAGGTTCGAGGTGTATATTCGGAAGATAAGCTACCTCATGTTGAAGCTGATTTTAGCCTTTCAGAGGGGAATGCAAAATGGGCAGATTATCCTGAGTTGAACCATGTTTTCTTAAAAGGTTCAGCTACTAATGGGAATTTGCAAAACAACACAACAACTTCTATTTCAATCGATTCACTTGGCGTTCAAGCAATTGGGAATAGCTTTACCTTAAAGGGGACTTTGGCTAACCTTGATGAGCTTAAATACGATTTTCGATCAAAATTGAGCGCTAATCTACATTCATTAAACCCTTTCATACCCGATTCTGTAGCTCAAAACCTTGCTGGGAAAGTGGTAATAAATTTGCAGAGTAGGGGAGTCCTTCCCGATTCTATCAATGACGAGTTTACAGAGTATTTACTAGATAAAACTCAGGCTACAATGGATCTGAAAAATATTGGTGTTGACTTAGATTCCACACTTTCTGTGAAAGAAATGTCAGCCAAACTCGGGTATAAAAATAGAGCCCTTACCTTGGATAGCTTTGATATTAATATCCCAACATATGATATTCAGCTTTCGAAGAACTCCTTCAAAGCCAATTGGAGTGGACCAATATCAAACCTAGATTCTCTTCAGCTCAACCTGGTTTTAAACAAACTGGAAACTGTGGGGATTTCAATGAAAGGGAACATATCTGTAAAAAATTTAAACCATCCCTCTTTTGTGCTTCAAAACACAATAGATGTTGATCTCCTAAAAATAAAAAAGTTTATTCCCGATTCACTTATTGATGATATCAAAGGCTCTGTAAAAGCTGTAATTCACTCTGAGGGCACATTAGATCTTGAGTCTGATTCACTGCCCGAGCAGGTGATGAATATCGTTTATGATCAGAGTAACTTTGACCTTAATCTTTCCGACGTAACATTAGACATGCCAGATTCGTTGATGGATGTGCAGCATTTGAATGCACAAGTAGAGGTGACGCCTCAGTTGGTAAGGGTGCAAAACTTGAGTGGGACTTATAGTGGAATAGAATTCTCATCGGACTCTACTGTGATCAAAAATTTGTATACTACAGTAGTAAAAGACAAGCCTGGTAGATTGGAAATAGATGGAGTGTGGAGGGTAGGGGACTTAGATTATGCCATGCTTGAAACATTTATGGTTTCTGATAGCTCCGATGTAGAAGAAGATATTGACACGCTTACAGTAGATTCTGATACTCCAACTTGGGATATGGATTATACGGTCAAAGGAAAGTTTTATGCAAATAGCCTAAAATATGGGGATGCCCTTTTAGAAGACATTTCCACATTGATGAATATCAAACCGACTACATATATCATTGACCAGTTAAAACTCAAGGCATTCAAGGGAGACATTAATACATCTCTTAGGATAGAGATGAAGGAAAATGAGAGAATGGAGATGGATATTAAATCAAAAGTAGACGATTTAGATATCCGGACATTGCTGTTGGAAATGGAAAACCTTTACCAAGAAGAAATCTATCCTGAAAACATTGAAGGGCTTCTTTCAACAGAAGAGTTTTTTTTGAAATTGGTAATGGTTGGGGATTCAATTGTATATCCAGACATGAGGGTATCGGGCGATCTGATGCTTGAAAATGGAGCTATTCACAAATATGAACCAGTTAGTTCACTGGCACCTTTGATTCCAGGTGCCAAAAAATCTGATTTGGATCCTCTGGTGTTTAAAACCATAAACACACATTTGTTCATTTTCCAGAACGCCATATATGTTCCAAAAACATACATTGTCAGCAATGCTTTCGATATTTCGGCACTTGGAATGCAGAGTTTTGGGGATGATTATCAGTATCACCTCCGAGTTTATGTAAATGATATACTTTTTGGTAAAAGCAATAAAAGAAAAGAAGAACAAGATGAGATGGGTGATGATCAAGTTGAAGAAAAACGCACCTCTATTTACTTAAGATCGTATAGTTTAGATGGAAAAGATAAAAATGGACCAGATAGCAAAAAGGATAGAAACCTGATGGGGGTGAGGGTTAGAACTAAAGAAGCTATGTTGAATCTTATTTTCCATCCAAAATTAGTGTCTTTTGAAACAGGAGTAGAATAATTATGAAAAGTAAATATGGAGAGATGAAGTATTTAATTATTGTATTGAGTTTTCTGACGATTAACGTATCTGCGCAGCAGTTCAAAGTAGGGGATGTAGTTCCTGAAATTGTAATGTCAAATATAGATGGAGAAGAAGTTAAGCTTTCTTCTTTGAAAGGAAAGGTAGTCTTGATAGATTTTTGGGCATCTTGGTGCAAACCTTGCCGGAAAGAAAACCCTAACTTGGTAGAAGCCTACCATACCTACAAAGACAAAGAGTTTAAAGGAGGTGAAGGGTTTACTGTATTCAGTGTTTCTCTTGATACTAAAAAAGCTGCTTGGAAACGAGCTGTCCAGATGGATGATTTGGAATGGGAGTATCATGTGAGTGACCTGAAGGGCTGGAACAATGAAGTATCCAAAGCTTATAGAATTAATAGTATTCCACAAAGCTACCTCATAGATGGTTCTAGGCGAGTAATTAGTGTGAATCCTAGGGGAAAGCTCTTAGAAAAGGAACTAAAAAAAGCTACCAAGAAAAAAAGCCCTGGTTTCTTTAACTGGTGAAGGCTATTTGAGGGATAGGAGGGGCATAAAAAACAAAGCAGAATACTACTCGGCGTTCTGCTTTGTTTTTTTACTAGATGTTTGTTTTGTTTATTCTAAGCCTGATTTAGCTCTTTGAACTAAAGCTCTCAACTGGTTGATCAATTGCTCTCTTTCCTCAGAGTCTGCTGATAATCTAGCACTTGAAGCACACCCAAGATCATCCGCCAACTCGTCAAGCTGAGCTTCTGAATATTCTTTCCCATCAAATTGATAGGTACACACATCTTCATCACAGCAAGCTGTTACATTTTTTGCAGTACAAATTTCTTCTTGTGAACAAGATTTTAATGGATCATCTCCCTCGCTACAATTTGTAAGAGTTAATACCATCGCTCCAAGGAGAAGAATCAGTGCTACAATGCTACCGTTTTTCATAAACTATTTTTTTTAAATTTTGGATTCATTTAACTGTTGTAAACTTACAACGAGTTAAGTAGTCCGTACTTATTTTATACATGAAAAAATCGTGCGACTTTTTATTAGCTATAGTATTATAGTTATATTTGTTTTATAATATATATTATGTTAAATAGTAGATTCTAACTCTATCTCCATTACTTCGAATTTATTTTTCTTTCCAATTGATTTAAAAAGGGTAAAACATTTTAAGAGTAGGTGAAATAAAAAAAACAAATAAATCACAAGCCCCTCTCCTACTGAAGTGGGTTTACACGAAAAAGAAGCCTCACCATGATAAGGCTTCTTTTAAGACTCTTCTAAATGTTTTATTGGATTGATTATCTGCTAATTATACCCTGGGTTTTGCTCTAACACCGCGTCTTTATTGAGATCTATTTCATCTTGTGGAATAGGCATCAACATATGAAAGTCTTGTAAACCATTTGTGGTCTCAATATTTCCATCTGCTCTTGGCGCTGTACCATTCAATCTTTTTGCTCTTTCTACAAGCGTACCAGTACGTACAAGTGTCATCCTACGGTTTTCTTCTCCTACCAGTTCTCTTGCTCTTTCATCAAGAATAAAGTCTAAGGAGATATCACTAGCATTCACAGTGCTTGTATTTGCCCTGTTTCTCAACATATTAATATCATCTGCTGCCCCAGAAGCATTTCCTTGTTTAAATCTAGCTTCAGCTCTAAGCAGATATGTTTCTCCTAACCTCATGATCATAAAGTCTTTCCATTGCCCCCAACCAAAGGTATCTCTATCGTCAAATTGCTTCCATTTTAAGGTATATGGAGCGTATTTATAAACTGAATCAGCTTCAAATATATTAATCGTTGATCCATCGGCAAGGGTAAACTCTGCATTTTGAGCATAGGGAACTGGTAAACCTCTTATTGGATCATAGTTCTCCCCTGGATTATTGAAATAATGCTGACGCTTAATAGTGTATTGAGAGTTTCTCATATCACCGTCTTCGTACAAGCCGTACAGCACCCAGTCATTGAGCCTAATTCTCGCTAACCCTCTTCCTCCCAACGAATCGGCAGGTACCATACCTGGAATGTCGTGGTAAGAACCACCCCAAACCCTTCTTTGTTGAGGAGCGCCAGTACTACCGCCAGGCACATCAGTAGGGTTTTCTTGTTCCAACACCCAAATAGCTTCTGAATTACCCTGCGAACGACGTAGATTTCCTACATAAAACATATCGGAAAATGGGTCGCCAGGATCTCCAGCATGTACACCGTAGCGTGAATTTACAAGACTAAACCTACCACTGTTGATAATTGCCGAAAGTTGAGCTTCAGCCAAAGCTGGCTCATCCGTTCTCAAATAAGCTTCCCCTAATAATTGGCGAGCCATAGATTGGTTTGCTCGAGCTTCGTATTTAGTATCATCTATAGTAGGAAGGTTTTGGGCTGCATAAAGCAAATCTTCTACAATTAGGCTATTCACCTCGCTTATAGGGTTTCTAACAAAATCTGTTCTAGCACTTTTTACAGGTTCTGACAACAAAGGAACATCGCCATACAAAGTAGCAAGCATGTTATATGCATATGCCCTAAAGAATTTACCCTCTGCACTATACATCTTGCTTTGCTCGGCAGTGATCTGTGCATCTCCTCCCTCTGCATTTTCTATGAGTATATTTGCATTGTTTATCATCTTGTAGAGGTAAATCCATATTTTCTTTGATGCCCAATCGGTAGAGGTCAACGTTGTATAATCAAAATATGGTCTTGCGTCTCCATTTGACCTGCCACTTGGTGCCCAAGTAATATCCGTCCCCAACTGGAATACGCCAAGTAAGGTTTGATCATCTGTTCTTGTATACATAGTACTAAAGTGATTGTACAAACCAGTAGCAGCAGCTTCAAAACCCAACTCATCTCTCAAGGTTTCTGGTGCATATTGATCTTCAACAACTTCATCTAGAAAGTCATTGGAACAACTTCCTAAGATGAACAAACTTAAAAAGAGGGTTAGAATATATTTAAATAAGTATTTCATATCTATATATTTTATTATAAAAGGTGAAACCAGTGACTAAAGAGATAGGTTGACGCCAAATGAAATCGTTCTGGTCAGTGGGTAATTGTTTGTCCAATTATCAGAACCTCTTGAACTATAACTCATCTCAGGATCCCACCCGAACCAATCTGTGAAAGTGTAAAGGTTTCTACCTGTAGCATATACAGTTAAGCCCTTAATTTTATATTTTTCCAAAAGAGTGTTAGGTATATTATAGCTGAAAGTAACATCTTTGATTCTAACGTAGCTATAATCTTCATTGAAACCATATCCTCTATAATTTTTATAAGCAGACAATGAAGGCCAGTAGTTACTTGGATTTTCAGGTGTCCAATATTGGAAACCATCAGGCAAGTTTCTTCTACCTGCTTCGTCGGCATAAGTAAGGTCTCTGTTTGACCTCAAGCCACCTTGTGAAGTCTGAAGGAAAATCCTTAGGTTGAAGTTTTTATACTTAAACGTATTAGTCATACCACCAATCCACTTAGGATCTGTTCTGCCAAGAATTACCCTGTCATCAGCAGTGATTTGCCCATCTCCATCTTGATCTTTGAACTTCAGGTCGCCAGGTTTTGCTACAGGATCAGAAGATGCTGCATCCTCCCCTTCTTGCCAAATTCCTATTTTTTCGTAGTCATAAGCTATTCTCAATGGCTGACCTATAAACCACCTGTTACCAACATCATCTTGACCATCACCGTAGAGTTCTACGATTTCGTTTTTAAAGGTAGAGAAGTTTAAATTAGTTTCCCAAGTAAAGTCATCGGTACTGACATTGACGGTATTAAGGGTGAATTCAAAACCAACATTCTGCATTTTACCCAAATTATCCCACACATTGGTATAACCAGTGATCCCAGGCAAACTTCTCCTTAGCAAGATGTCATTTGTGACAGTTTTGTAGACTTCAATAGTTCCATTTATTCTACTCTGGATAACACCAAAGTCTAAGGCAAGGTTAGAGCCTGTAGTAGTCTCCCAATTAAGGTTGGAATTGCCAAGTTTGTCATACAAAACTCCAGTAAGGGCGGTGCCACCAAACGGATAACGAACAGTTGCAGCCGTAGAGGCTGTTTGGTATACACCAATTGCTTGATTACCAGATTGACCGTACGAGAACCTAAGCTTCAGCTGATCTAACCAAGAAACATCTTGCGCAAATGCTTCGTTAGCAATGTTCCATCCTAAAGCCATTGATGGAAATAAACCATACTTATCTGTATTTGAACCAAATGCAGAATATCCGTCTCTACGTGCAGTCAAGGTTAGCAAGTACCTGCCATCATAAGAATAATTAAGTCTGCCCATTTGTGAAAGCAATGTATAACTATTGCTATAAGAATCAGTACTTTGAGATGTGCCTGCGCTTAGTTCTTTGTAAGATAAAGCATCGTTGATAAAAACCCTTGAAGTAGCATAAACGCCCATATCACTTACTTCTTGGGCACTATAAAGGGCGGTAACATCAAAATGGTGTTTGTTTATGTCTTTTGTATAGGTAAGGATGTTTTCAACAACCCAGTTTAAATTTTCCCAATTGTTTATATTGGCTGTTCCGCTGTTATCATTGTTTTGACGACCACTGTATTGTGAAAAACGGCTTAACTTGTAGGTATAAGAAGCATTTAATTTGTACTTCAAACCTTCAATGGGAGTTATTTCTGCATATCCAGTTCCTGTAAGGTTTCTTTGTCTGTCAACCCTATCCACTGAAAGCCCTAACAATGGGTTTTCAAATAGCTGCTCAGGAGCCATCGGGTAAATTATATTATTACCATCTTCATCCGTCGGCACAGAATAAGGACTCATAGCAGTAGCTTCAAGTAAGTTGACTCTACCTCCATCTGAATTATTTTCGGCAAAATATGCAGATGTACCAACTTTTATAAAAGGATTTATAGTGGCATCAATGTTGGTTCTGAAGGTAGTTTTCTTAAACTCATAACCCTTAATAACACCGTCTTGCGATAAGCGAGAGCCCGAAACGTAGTATTGCAAATTATTAGTACTACCTGAAATACTTAAGTTATGCTCTGTCAATTTGCCAGGTTGCGTTGCCAAGTCTAACCAATCACTTGTAACACCGTTGTTATAATTTTCAATCTCAGCAGCATTTGGAAGAACAGTAGTTTGATCAAGATCATTTGCTTCCATAAAGTCAGCATATTTTTGGACGTATTGATCAGGTCCCATAGGAGTCAGCTTATTTGCAATACCTTCAAAACCGACATACCCATTGTACCGGATGGTAGGTTTGTTGTCTAAAGATGATCCTCTCTTGGTAGTAATCAAAATAACTCCATTTGCACCACGTGTACCATAAATAGCTACAGCAGATGCATCTTTCAAGATTTCGATTGACTCGATGTCATTCGGGTTTATATCATTTGTTACGCCAAAGAATGGCACACCATCTAGTACGATGAATGGGCTAGTATTCGCATTGATCGAGTTTACTCCCCTAATCTGAATATTGGCAGAACTACCAGGAACTGATGAAGTCTGCGTGATATTCAAACCTGCTGTAGTACCTTGAATAGCTTGTAATACGTTTGTTACAGGTAAGTTAGAGAGCCTTTCCTTAGGAACCGATGCTACAGAACCTGTAATATCAGAACGTTTTTGCGTACCATATCCAACAACAATTACTTCCTCAAGTTGAGCCAAATCGGGTAATAACGATACGTTAATTTGAGTTTGCGTGCCTACAACAACTTCTTGGGTAACAAAACCGATATAGCTAAACTGTAAAACTGCACCATCAATTACATCTAAAGAAAATTCGCCTTCAATATCCGTAGTGGTTCCAGTTGAAGTGCCTTTAACTATAATACTTACTCCTGGAAGCGGTTCCCCATCTTCTTCCGAAAGAACTCGACCAGTCACTTTTTGTTGGACCACGTCAAAATCGCTCTTTTCTTCTACATAAGCTAATGAACTATAAGATGGAGAAACGGAAATATTATCGTTTATCCTTTTAAAAGCCAAGCCTGTTTTACTTGAAACTTTACCTAGAATAAATCCTAGTGACTTATTGTTGAATTTGAAATTGAACTTCGAGTCCATTTGCTGATTCAATTCACCTTCAAAATAAGTAAACGCAAATCCTGTTTTGTGTTCAATTTCTTGAAACACCTCTGTCAAACCTGCCTCATCTACGTTGAGGCTTAATTTGATTTCATAAATCGATCCTTTCTGTCCGAGAGAGTCTTCAGGCATTAAAAAACTAGATAAGAATACCTGGATCAACACTCCATAAAACATGTACTTTGCCATGCCCCAAATTTGAAGTAATACTTTTATTTTCATATTTTTGGTTATTAATGGTGTAAATCATTATGTCTAGATCAACTTGATATTCAGTTCTCGCCAAAGTATTGATTTATCAAGTTGGTTTTTTTTATGGGAACTACTCCCCTAGCCTATTTCAGCTGCTATTGAATTTGTAGGTTTTCATATTATTTTTATGGTTAGACAAACACTTTTTTTCTTAATCTCAGGTTACTTTATAATCACTTTTTTGCCCTTTATCTCAAAGTCAAATTTCCCAGCAAAACTGATATTTTCAAGAACCTCTTCAAGAGATTCATTCTCAAAACGTCCTTTAAAGCTTTTTTTTGAGGAAATATTCCCTTTCTGAACTATGAATTCTACTCCATACCACTGCTCTAACTGATCAACTAATTCATTAAAATCTACATTCTCAAAAAACAGTATGCCCTTACTCCATACTATTTCATCTGGAGAAAAAGTTTTTTTGACAATACTATTTTTCTTTTTGTTATAAACACCCTTATCGCTTGGCTCAAGCAATAACTTAACCTCTTCACCATTGCTTACTTCTACGAGACCTGTCACCACAGAAACTTTAATATTATTTTCATCTTTGTATGCTTTGACGTTAAAAGAAGTTCCTTTTACAGTAATGTTAAGTTGTTGGGTATGAATAATAAAAGGGTGACTTTCGTCTTTAGCCACATCGAAAAATGCCTCACCTTCTAAAAACACTTCTCGAATATCCTGTGTAAACCTTTCTGGAAATTTCAACTTGCTTTCAGCATTTAAAATAATAACCGTGCCGTCAGAAAGCTTTATAGTTCTTTTCTCCCCTATCTTGTTCTCTCTGCTTATTTGGGCAACATCCTCTACTTCCACGTTCTTTGGAGGCAAAAGGTAGAAGTGATAGTACCCCAGCATAAAAAGTATTGCGGACGCGGCGACTTTAGCAAATAAGCTGAAATTAAAATATCTCTTTTTGCTATGTCCAAGTACTTTTTCTTCTTTAAAAATATTCTTATCTATTTCTACCCAAACCCTATTCATAGAGCCTTTATTTGCATACTGCTTATGTTTCCAGTACTTTTCCATCTTCGTAAAAGCATTCTTATTCTCTTCTGATTGAACCTTCCATGCTTCAAGTACCTTCTTTTCTTCCTCGTTGAGGCTGTCTTCGGAAAAAGCTTTTATCAGAATCTCATCTATATTCAACATTGTAGTTAATTCTAAGTGTAAAGAACCATTTATTTGACATAGAGGAATACATAGCCTATTTGTTGCTCAAAAGGATTTTTCCTGATACTACAAATGGTTATCAAACATTTGATTGTCTCTTCAACTATAGGACTAAATTTTTAGAAAGATAGACTACTTGTTAACTAAAAAAAGCAAAAGGTTTTGCAACAACACGAGTAAAGGAGCAAAACGCATAATGTTTTTGAATGAAGTTTTGTGGGAATTTTGTTGCTTTGCAGCCATGGTCAAGTATTCTCGAATGCGTTTTACAGCTTTCAGTACTTGATTTTTAACCGTAAATGGAGAAATTTCAAGTATCTCTCCAGCTTCGGCATATGTCAGATGGTCCTCTTTTACCAATAAAAATGCGTTTTTGCAGGCTATCGGGAGTGTATCTACCACTTTGTCAATTTCATTTCGCAGCTCTTCGGCAAAATAAGAGCTTTCAGGAGTGAAATTTTCAATGGCAAAATCAAAATGAGACTCATCTAACGACAGATGGGCATTTTTTTCTTTTAAAGACTTTTTAATGATGGTAAGTGAAAGGTTTTTCACCAATACATACAGATAGGTATCTAGGTTTTTAATTTCAAGGAGTTTGCTTCTATCGATCCAAACTTTGGTAAATACCTCAGAGACCACTTCTTCGGCCAACTCTCTTGATTTTAAGAAGCGAAGAGCAAATGAAAATAATTTTTCGAAATAAAATTCATAGAACTGCCTGAAGGCAATTTTATCATTTTTATTAGCTATTCTCTTCTTGATAGTAATTAAATCATTCATTTTCATATTATTTAATTGATGCGAAAAGAAGAGGAGACAATCGCATGCAACTAGCACAATTTACAGAAAATTATTGCTAATTAAAATCAAAATTGTACTAATACATGTTAGAAATCAACTTATCAATCATATTTGATAAGTTGCACATTACCATTTTTGAAAATTACCTTTACGGTATTTCCTTTTTGGGGCTTAATACTTTTTACAATATCAAGCTCATCATCCGCCCAAGGCTCCCCAGCAGGTTTCCATAACATCAACGTAGCCAATACTTCCTGCTGCTTTGAGGTTGGCTCATAGTTTTTGCTCAAGTTCATGATGGTACTTTCCTCGGTTTCTGGGTGTAAGCCACTGGTTGTAATAGTTTCAGCACTGTCCCACCCTGAAAGTGGAACAAGAGCTAATTGGTATTCACCATTTCCAATGATTTGCACCTTGTATTTTCCCACTTTCCGCTTTTCTTTATGTATAAAGTTATTGATGTGAGGTAGTGCATAATGCCCTAACCTAAAGTGGGTTGATGACTTGCTGTTCAATTGATCAACTCGGAGGATACCATTTTTGAGGGGAATGTCAGCAAGCTTGAATAATACATCTTTATTGCTTTCTACCTCCAAATCTCTGTAATATACTCCTTCATCAAATTTTTTGAACGTATACAATCTTCCAGCTTCCCAAGCTACTTTGCCTTCTTTGAACAAATAGTTCATGGCAACTTCTCCATTTTCCCCATCTGCTTGCCACGGAAAGGCGCTGCTGTAGGATAATCGATTGTAGTTTTCGCTGCCTCGGAATTTCTCCCATTGGTTTTTCAAAGGAACGTTACACCAAGCTCTTATTTCCGATGCTCCTATATTAGTATAATCAGTCACAAGGATTTCTGATTTTTCAAAAAAGATATTGTTTGCCTCATCAGGGCTAAGCTCTTTTCCCCATGCACCTTCAGTTTCAGTAGCAGTCCAAAACGGGCTGTCCTCAGGTGTGAGCAACCCTAGGAAAACTTTTCCCATCCAATAGACACTTCCCCTACAACTGTAGTACTGCACAGCTGGGTCAAATTCTCCATAAAAGCCGAGGGTAGGCACGCCGTCTTTCATCATGAGCGGATGCTGCAGAAACTGCTGCAATACTCCCGAAGAAATCCGCCTATTCCATCCCCAATTGGCATCCATTTCAGTATAATAACCCATAAGTGGAAATGGCACTACCGAACCAATACGGTAACTTATACTCCTGCCCCACATTATCATTTTGCCATCTTGGCTGAACATGTGGCTGTAATTTCCTTTTAACTCCTTAAAGTTTTCGATGAACTGGTCTGCTATTTCAGGAAAATGTTTTTTGCCGTATAGCTCTGCCCACAAGCTACCATACATTTGAAACGCCCACATACTATAGTAATCATAAGCAGGGTTGTCGTTGTACCAGCCGTCACCTCGGTAGTGATCCAATGACTTTTCAAGATACTCCTTGAGCAATGTTTCGTTTAATTTATAACCTTGTTCTTTGAAAAAACTCAAAATGAAAATATTAAAGAATTTCCAGTTCGACGGAACAGTTGGGCCATCGGCATAACTTATCATTTTCACTGCCAATGAGTCTTTTTGAGCTTGCGTTAGCGGTTCCCAAAGTATTTCTGGAATAGCGGATAGGGAAATAGCTAACGCTCCAAATTCTACTAGTATTTGTGAAGGACCAGCTTCTCTTTTTTTATTTTTTAAAAAAGAAGGGCTTTCAGGATTGAGCAATTGTAAAATTTGGTGGCGATAGTAGTCTGCTACTTTTATATTATTAAAAGTAAGGTCAGGATTTTCACGTAAAATTGGCGCAGCAATAAACAACGTCCGGCAAAGGCCTTCCAGTTTCTCAATTGGTATTTGTGAAGCTTCTCTTGGGTAACTCCTACCTTCGAGCTTAGGGAATTTCATTGGATCATCTATTCTTTGGATATAACCAAATGCTCCTTCCAAGACATAATTAGCTGCATCTTTCCAATGTTCACGAGTCATGCCGGTATACGGGCTTTTGTCATAATCAGGGTTTTCTATTTGAAAAATAGGTTGCCCGCCATACATTTTATAAACTTCAGATCCGGCTGATAAAAATGCCCCAGTGCCATAAACTTCAGATTTATCTGGCCAGGCACTACCTGGAGCCGCTCCAATAGGCTGCACATATCCCAACATCCCTTCTTCTGTAATATAACTCACTAATGCACTCCATGCTTTTACCACTGCTGGTTCATATGTAGCTCGATCGAGTACGCCATTATTAATTCCCCACGCTAATCCGAATGTAAAAAATGAAGTGCCACTTGTTTCAGGAGTAGGATATTTTTCTTGCCCCAACAAACTCATAGCCCAGTGACCTTCAGGAGTCTGAATTTCAAGAAGCTTTTTCGCCATTTTTTTATAAATGCCTAAAACGTATTTATATTCTTCCGAATCAGGCTCATATTCATCCATCACCAAAGTAAGTCCGCCAAACACCCAACCATTCCCTCTGGCCCAGAATATCTTATGCCCATCGTCATCAAGTCTACCTTTGAAACTCCCATCCCTGAAGTAAAGGTTTTCTTCTTGGTCAAACAAGTGTTCAGTGGTAGCCTTGTATTCTTTTAGCATAAAGTCAGAATACTTTTTGTCACCTGTTATGCTAGCCAACTTAGCCCAAACGGGAGGCGCCATAAATAGTGCATCGCACCAGCTCCACCTATCTTGGTTGTTAGGAGATTCCCATATTAACGTTGCCGGTGAGGGGTTGTCCAATATATAATCGAAACTGTTTTTTGTGCCTGCAAGCATTGCTGTATCACCGTACTTGCGATACAGCTCCAAATACATTTGACCTACCGTATGGTCATCAGCCATGTATTTGCGTTCGTGAAGCTCCCAATTCCCCTTCTCTCCTATTTCCCGAAGCCATTTGTAATAAGTATCAGTTGGAGCCATCGCTGCCCATTTGGTCATTCCCACATAGAGAGCTCCATTGGTCCAATCTCTTATATGGTGTGGGCTCTTGTAACTATAAGAATCACGGAAATGATCAATTTGCCAATCAGCTACTCTCTGCATTTCCCTGCGTACCGATGTGGGGGTGATAGTTTGAGCAATGGATAGTTGAACCCAACAAAGCAATATGGCTAAGGTAAGAATGGTAAGTTTTTTCATATCATATAAAGTGTATAAAATACAAGAATTGATGCAAGGTGTGATTTAACATGTAAATTCTGTAGCTTTATTGCTGCTTAACGGTACTTGTAACGGTTAAATAGGAGGGTTAACTAATTGATTTACAATACAAAACTCCTTCGTCTTAAACTTTAAATTACTTGAAACAAAATGCTAAGCAAACAAGATAAATTAAAATCGTTAGCTAAAGTGATCAATAGTACTACCTTTGCCCACTCACCTACAAGTAGTGCGCTGCTCCAATTTTTAGTGACTTCAACAATAGAAGGTCAGTATATAAAGGAGGCGACTATTGGCATAGAACTGCTTGGCAAAAGCTATGATCCTGAAAAAAGTAATGCCAGGGTAAGGGTAAATGTGTATAATCTTAGGAAAAAATTAAATTCTTATTACAAAACAGAAGGTAAAAATGACCTATGGCTAATCACCATAGAAAAAGGGCAGTATTTGGTAAGTTTCGAGCCAAGAAATGACAATACATCTCTTCCACCAAATGATAAAAACAAACACTACAAATATTTATGGTCTACAATTGCCATTTTGATACTTCTTCTTTGTTATACAACCTTCAAGCCTTATTATACTCCTACTATACCCATTTGGAGTTGTTTTTTTAAAAACCACCATGCCACTACGCTTTTTATTGGCGATTTTTTTGGGATAATGGGAAAGACATCAACGGGTAGCACAGGCTGGAATAGAGATTATAATATAAATAGCTTAGAAGAGTTTTATGCTTTCTGTGAAGCCCATCCGGAACTAAAAAATGAGATTTCTGCAGCTAATTACAATTATGTTACAGGAATGAGTGCAATAGCTACCAAACACCTGACAAAACTTTTCGCTAAGCAGAAACAAGACTTTTTAATTCGCTTTACAAACACTTCTCATTATCAGGATATAAATGCGGGGAATGCTATTTATGTAGGGGCAACAAAGAACAATAATAAGTTTATTGGGTTATTTAATGATCACAACAAGCATTTTGATTTTAAAAATGATACACTGATTTACCATTCTTCCTCACAGAATAATGATACTTCTTTTTACTTCGACAGCATGGCTGGTGACTCAGAATATGCCTTAGTTGTAAGTCAAAAAGGTGCGGATGATACCGAACAGTTAATGTTCTTTTCTAATCATGATATGGGTGTGATGGCAACCGTAGATTATTTTACCAATACAGATTCTCTTCAAGTTTTTGCCAACACATATTTGGTTGACAAGCCATATTTTACCGCTCTTTATCTAGTAAAAGGAAAAGAGCGGACAAACATGGAATTGGAAATGGTCTTGATAGATATAGAACCATAAAAAAACAGGAAAGCCTTATGCAAAATGCTTAAGGCTTTCTCATTTATATGTAAATATGAAGATGTTCTTAAATTAATTAACAGGTTCGATTCCTTTTAAAGTAGGTTTCACTTGAATGATTGAGCCATCTTCGGCAAATTTCAATTCATCAATGCAAACCTCTCTGTGGAAACCCGCTGACCTGCCCATCGACTTCCCTTTTGGGTAGGTGAACCGATGGTAAACTATATACCATTCGTCTCTGCCTGGAAGTTGAATCACAGAATTATGCCCTGTGGCAAAGATTTCTTGTTCAGCATCTTGTGCTATGACAATGTTGTTTCCAGGGATGGTAAAATCACCCATAGGGGACGTCGCTGTTGCATAGCGAACCTTGTAATTCGGGCTGCGTGTATCATCTTCCGACCACATGAAGTAATAAGTGCCGTTGCGATAAATCACATACGCCCCTTCTCTGTAGGTTTGATCAGGCGTCAATAATTTCAATGTTTCTTTTTTGAGTGAAACCATATCATCGTTAAGCTCTGCGGCAGCCATGTAGCCATTGCCCCAATACAAATAGCTCTTTCCAGATTGAGGGTCGGTAAATACATCAGGGTCAATTTCTTGCCCTCCTTTAACGCCTTCTGGTTTCCAATCTATCAATGCCTTGCCTGAGTCTACAAATGGACCAGTTGGATTGTCCGCCACTGCCACCCCTACTTTTTGGGCTGCCGTGAAATAGTAGAAATACTTGTATTCCCCATCTATTTCCTTCTCCACTATGCAAGGCGCCCAAGCATTTCTATTTGCCCAAGTAACCTCGCCTTCCTTTTTTAAGTCTAGAATGATTCCTTCATCTGTCCAATCAACCAAATTATCTGAAGAGAATACTTTGAAGTAATAACCGCCCCAGCCATTGAAGCCATCTGAAGTTGGATATAAGTAGTATTTTCCCGTTTTTTCAGCATACAACACATCTGGATCTGCATAGTAACCATCAAGCACTGGATTGTGATCTACCGATACTTCTACAGTACATGGTTCTGGACTTTTACCTTCAACGCTCACCGTATATTCCACTCCTCCATCTGAAAAGTCTTGCGGCCCTTTAGGGTTGATTACAACTGTAGGAAAAGAAGTGAACTCAGGATCGAATTGCGTTAAATCCGTGCCGTTTTTTACGGGCAATTTTATTTTTCGTTCTTGTCCATTTTTTACAATATTCAATTTTTTGATAGAAGACGAAGTTGCATCAACTAACGGATCTTCAGGACTTTCCCACTTTTGAATAAGTAATTTCAGCTCACTATCTGTAATGGGCAAAACTGTTCCGTGCCTTGGGTGGAAATTCATGGAAATATTCTCGTCTATCACTGCAAACTTTTTCAGATCACTACTTTTTGTAAACTGGTAGCCACCTTGTGTATAGACATCGTACATCAAAATCCACTCTTCAGAATTGTTTAATTTGAAGATCCCACTTCCTTCCACAGGGTTGGTTTCTGAATCCACACGATCATTACTCACCAGTTCATAACCTTCCGTAAGCTTGTCTGAAATAGCTAGTTTGATTCCCGGCTTTCCGTCTTCAGCTTTGTGGAAAAGATGGAATTTCCCGTCTTTATAAATAATATCTCCATCTATACAAGCTTTGTTATTGCTGGTCGCAGGAGGGAAATAAAGCTGTTTAGGGAGTGTTTCTAGCGCAGTAAAATCCTCATTTGCATAAGCATAATAAATTTTATCAGGATCTTCTTTCTGCTTCATAGAAAAATAGATCATGTATTTTTTTACTTCCTGATCGTAGATGGTTTGTGGAGCCCATACCCTCCAAACATCGCCAAATTCTTCAGGGAAAGTCTCAGGGATATTTATTTTAGAAGAAGTCCAATTGATTAGATCAGTTGATTTCAATAAAACCATTGCATAGTTTTTCCAACCCATTTCTGGTACATAAAGGTCAGTTACCACCATGTAAAAATCACCATCTGCACCTCTCAATATATGCGGATCACGCACACCGCCCGATGTACTGATTTCTTTAGAATCTATAATTGGTTTGTTATTGTTGAGCGCTCTATAATGATACCCGTCTGTACTCACCGCAAAATGAATAGCTTCTTCACCAGGTGCATTCCCTGTAAAATAAGTGAATAGGTATGCAGTAGTTTTCTCTTCCACTTGTGTGCAGCCTGTAAATACGGCAAATGCACAAACTAAAGCTAGTAAAGACCTTAGTATTCGAGAATTTGTCATTTTCATATTAGTTTTAGGGTTTTGTGATCTAAATAGATTTTGCTCGGATTACGGTAAAAGAATATGCCGGAATCTTGTATTCTAGGTTGTCTGAAATTTGAATGTTCTTTTCTATTGGAATTACGGTTTCGTCTTTTGGTTCACCTTCCATGATAGTCAAAACCCCTTCACTTTTTAGCTGAAAATCGCTCAAATCAATTGTTGAACTAACCTCAACTGGCAAAAGGTTCACTAATTTGATAATCAAATCTCCAGAGTCCTCGTCTTTCACTATGGAGACGCCAACACGTTGTTCGACTTTATTGTCTCCCGCTGATAAATCTACAAAAGATGGGATGTATTGCGTACCCACATTTTGGCCATATAGTTTTTGTACATAATAATCGACTGTTGGTTTTACTTCCGTATTGTTGAAATAAATAAGGTCAGGAGTCCAACTCATATGTTTTTCTTTGGCCAATAAAGGAGCAAATGATGTCATTGAAACTATATCTCCATTTCGCTCTACAGCAGTCAAGTATAAGGCTTCACATAAAGAAGTTTCTATGTTCATCCTTCTTCCACGAGTATGGGCTGCGTACTCTCCTAAATAGACCTTAGGCCCATTGCGGTCATATTTGTCGTAGAAATCTTGATTGTTTATAAACCATCCTGGAGGTTGGTAATAGTGCTCATCTACTATAGGCACTTCCAACTTCTTAGCCAATTCCCAACCTTGTTCGTAATCCGTTCCTCTATAAGTCGGCCCCACAGTGCCAATTACCACTATCTCTGGGTACTTTTCCTTGATCGCATCATAGATCATGGTAAAGCGCTCTTCAAAGATATCGGTGATCAAATCCTCATTTCCCACACCAAGGTATTTTAAGTTGAAAGGTTCAGGATGCCCAGCTTCAGCTCGCTTTTTCCCCCATTTGGAGTTCTTGTCTCCATTTGCCCATTCTATCAAATCTAACACGCTCTGCACATAATCACCCATCTCTTCCATAGGAATTCCACATTGTTGCCCATGACCTCCGGTCGCAGAATTTTGACAAGGCACACCCGCTGCAACAACTGGCAATGGAGCTGCTCCTAAATCTTCACAGTACTGGAAATATTCATAATAACCCAATCCTGCAGTTTGGTGATAATGCCAAATATTTTTTTGGGGCACTCTGCTCTCCAATGGACCAATGGTGTTTTCCCAACGGTAAATATTGTCTAACCCATCACCATGTGCAACACAACCACCTGGGAATCTGATGAATGTAGGATTCAGATCAGCTATTGTTTGTGCAAGATCTGCACGCAACCCATTTTTCCTGTTCTTGAACGTATGCTGAGGAAATAAGGAAATCATATCCAATTGGATTGTTCCAATTATTTCAGGAACTACTTCTAATGTAGCATTACTCGCAGTTTCAACTACTTTGATGATAGTGCTTTGCTTTTTCCATTCGCTTCCTATTTTATTTATCTTGCCCTCTCCCAGTATTTTTCCATCAACAACTAATCGGATTTTTAGCGAACCTTTATTTCCTTTGGCTGTTTTGACAAAAATGGAAAAATCATATTTTTTGTCTTTTTCTACTGGAATTCCATCCCAGCCTTCATTTGTGAGGGCAA
Organism: Flammeovirgaceae bacterium SG7u.111; assembly: GCA_034044135.1. Lineage (NCBI taxonomy): Bacteria > Pseudomonadati > Bacteroidota > Cytophagia > Cytophagales > Flammeovirgaceae > Flammeovirgaceae bacterium SG7u.111. The sequence continues at coordinate 3,432,837 of CP139021.1, forward strand.
CACCTTTTTCCTTAATGTCAAGCACGGCAAAATGCCTATTATTTGGGTGGATAGGGTTAATTGTATCGATGTTGAAAGTAGCATTTCCACTTACAGTCCACGCCTTCTTGCTTGTCCAGGTTTTGTCTCTATTCTCTTTTTCATTGAGGTTGTATTCGAAGTCTCTGTTTTGAACTAGCTCTGCATAAAGCCCACCATCGGCAGCATAGCTGATGTCTTCAAAAAATATCCCGATGAGCATATCACTAATCCTTTTGGACTCATCAGACTTAGGGGTGATTTTAGCTTCTAGAGGTTTGAGGTTGGCAAACTGCATTGGATCATCTGTCAAAGTTTCCGCCCTTTCACTGTTGTGAAATTGCATCCACTCATAATTTTTAATGAGTTTATCCACCAAATCCCAACTTACTTTTTTTAGTTGCCCCTTGTGTTTTTTCCCATTAATCAACACTTCTTTTCGAACACTTAAGCGATCATTCTTTGGGTAAGACTTGGTTGCAGTATAGGTTTTGAAATCTTTAGTAGTAGCTGAAAAGTATCCTTCTTTTTCTCCTCCTTCGCTTTTCCAACTTATGAGGAAGTGATCACCTTGTTGGGTGACTTCAGGTTCCATAAAATTACCCGATGCCATTACTTGGGGGTAAGATTGTCGCCCCCATTCATATAAGTTGGAGGAGGTAGTATGAGCAAACTGCCCCGCATCCGAATTTAGTTGCCAAATGCAGTGCCAAGTCCCAGATTCTTCTTGAAACAAGTAAGGCGAGAACATCCTTTTTTGTGCTCCCCATCTTCCAAAATCGGAAAATAAAAAGCAGTGTTCTGGACCTATGGCATGCCAGTTTGTTTTATCAACACTCCAAGCCAATGTCAAGCCACTTCTTCCTTCATTGACTGAATAAGCAAACACAAAAACCGAATCTGCATTTCTTGGTGAGGAAATACTATTTCCTACCAGCAAAACCAACATGAAAATTGTCAAAACTCCTTTTCGCATCATTCTTCATATTTATTAATGTAGTATTTACATTTATAAATGTACAAACTTTTAAATTCTAAAGAAATATATAGCAAAATAAATGTTTAGGACTGAAGGTTTGAGGTAGGTGGATAGCTGTTTTTTGCATAAAAAAAGAGCCTTATAAAGTATATATAAGGCTCATTGGATTTATTTTTTTGACTATGCTCTCAAATTTTCGAAAAGTCGTAGTCGTCTAAAAACTTGGTCGTAAAATGTCCACTCTGGAACTGTTTATTGTCCATTAAGCTCAAGTGGAATGGAATTGTAGTTTTAATTCCTTCAATCACAAATTCTTCCAATGCACGTTTCATTCTTTTAATTACATCTTCACGTGTCGGTCCCGACACGATTAGCTTGGCAATCATAGAATCGTAGTTCGGAGGAATAGTATAACCTGTATATACGTGAGAATCTACTCGAACCCCCACGCCTCCGGGCATATGAAGCGTTGTTATTGTTCCTGGACTCGGTCTAAATCCGTTCCTTGGGTCTTCTGCATTGATCCTACACTCCATAGCAAACCGCTTTGGGTAGTAGTTTTTTCCTGATATTTCTATTCCAGCAGCAGCCTTTATTTGCTCTTTTATAAGGTCATGATCCACCATAACTTCTTCTGTAACAGGGTGTTCTACTTGAATTCTGGTATTCATTTCCATAAAATAGAAATCACCATGTTTATCGACCAAAAACTCAATAGTTCCTGCTCCTTCATAGTTTACAGCCTTAGTTCCAGCAATCGCGGCCTTGCCCATCCTTTCACGTAAATCGTCATCAACGGCAGGTGATGGAGCTTCCTCTACCAACTTCTGGTGTCTTCTCTGAATAGAGCAATCCCTTTCCGAAAGATGACAAGCATTACCATGGCTATCACCAAAAACCTGTATCTCTACATGCCTTGGTTCTTCCACGAACTTTTCAAGGTACAAGCCATCGTTTCCAAAAGCCGCACCAGACTCAGCTTTTGCACTGTCCCACGCTTTTTTGAAGCCACTCTCTTCTTCCACTATCCTCATTCCTTTTCCACCACCACCAGCAGTAGCTTTCAAAATAACAGGATATCCAATTTCTTTTGCAATCAACACTGCTTCCTCCATGTCATCCACTACCCCATCAGACCCAGGGATAGTCGGAACTCCAGCTTTTTGCATAGTTGCCTTTGCCGTAGCCTTATCACCCATAGAACGAATCATTTGGGCAGAAGCTCCTATGAATTTGACATTGTATTCTTCGCAAATCTCAGAAAACCTGTCGTTTTCGGCAAGAAAACCGTAGCCAGGATGGATGGCATCTGCATTGGTGATTTCTGCAGCAGCCATGAGTCTTGGAATGTTCAAATACGATTCTGAGCTGACAGCAGGACCAATACAAACGGCTTCGTCAGCAAACCGAACATGCAAGCTGTCTTTATCTGCTTTAGAGTAAACAGCCACCGTTTTTATCCCCATCTCTTTACAGGTACGGATAATTCTGAGGGCTATTTCTCCCCTGTTTGCAATTAATATTTTTTTAAACACGATAATTAGGTTTGTAATAAAATTTGACCAAATTTATTAGGAAGGATCGACCAAAAACAATGGTTGGTCATACTCAACAGGTGTTGCGTTATCTACCAAAACTTTCACGACTTTGCCAGAAATTTCTGACTCAATTTCGTTGAAAAGCTTCATGGCTTCGATAATACAAACGACTTTACCTGCACTTACTTGGTCGCCTACGCTTACAAAAGCATCGCTATCTGGATTAGGAGAATTGTAGAAAGTACCGATCATTGGTGATTTGATCGTGATATAATTATTGCTTTCAGCAGGAGGTGCTGAAGGAGCAGCGCTTTCAATTGGAGCGGCAGCAGGCTGGGCTACTGGCTGAGGAGTGGCAACAGGTTGCTGCGCAACTACTTGTTCTACTACTTGAACGCCATCAGATTTATGCTGCTTAATGATGTGAAGTTTAATCTCATCTGTTTCGATATTCACTTCTGCCAATCCAGAGCTTGATATAAAATCAATTAATTCTTTAATCTCTTTTGCTTTCATAATTAATTTCGTGTAGTTTTTTTTAACTCTTTCCCTTCTATTCTATAATCAATAAAACAAGTTATTCTTTCACCCTTTCCGAGTAAGAGCGAGTACGCGTATCAATTTTTATAAGAACATCTTGGTCCACAAACAAAGGGACTTGGATTTCAGCTCCGGTTTCTAAGGTAGCAGGTTTGGTAGCATTGGTCGCCGTATCTCCTTTTATACCAGGTTCTGTGTAAGTCACCCTCAAATTTACAAATGGGGGCAATTCACAACCCATCACTGTTTCTTCTTCTGCATGGACGATCACTTCTACTTCTTGCCCATCTTTCATGAGGTCGGCATTTGACACCAAATCCTCTTCTATGCTCATCTGCTCATAGGTTTCGGCATCCATAAAGTGGTACCCCAAATCATCCTTGTAAAGGTATTGGTATTTTCTCCTTTCAATCCGAGCTGTGGTGATCTTATGTCCGGCAGTGAAAGTGTTGTCGATTACTCTTCCGTTGCTAAGGCTTTTCAGTTTTGTCCTTACAAAAGCAGGACCTTTACCTGGCTTTACATGTTGAAACTCCACAATTGTATATATGCCGTGGTTGTATTCAATACATAAACCGTTTCTAAAATCTGCAGTAGTTGCCATAATTAATTTACTATAATTGATTTATGATATTTCGAAAAGGTATTCTATTTTGGATCATAAGCCCATTTCAGGTAAAGCGAGCCCCAAGTGAAGCCGCCGCCAAATGCAGCTAAAACTAAATTGTCTCCTTTCTTAAGTTTGTTTTCGTAGTCCCAAAGGCACAATGGAATAGTAGCAGAGGTGGTGTTTCCATAGTTTTGAATATTGAGCATAACTTTGCTGTTGTCTACTCCCATCCTGTTGGCAGTTGCTTCAATAATTCGTTTGTTAGCCTGGTGAGGTACCAAATAAGCTACGTCATCGCCGGTTAAGTTGTTTCGTTTCATGATCTCTTCTGCTGCATCGGCCATGTTGGTCACAGCAAATTTAAAGACCGTCCTCCCCTCCTGATGGATAAAATGCTCTCCATTATCCACAGTTTCGTGAGATGCAGGCCTCCTACTTCCACCAGCTTTCATGTTCAAGAATTTCTCTCCAGAACCATCTGTTTTCAAGTAAAAATCTTGAATGCCGAGCCCACTTTCGTCAGGCTCTACCAAAACTGCTGAAGCTGCATCACCAAACAAAATACAAGTAGTCCGATCGGTATAATCGACTATACTAGACATTTTCTCAGCGCCTACTACCACTACTTTTTTGCATCTCCCTGTTTCTATATATTGAGAAGCATTAGAGAGCGCAAACAAAAAGCCTGAGCAGGCGGCGTTCATGTCGAAGCTAAATGAGTTGGTTGCTCCTACTCCATTGGCTATAATATTTGCCGTAGCAGGGAACATCATATCTGGTGTAACTGTGCTACAGATGATCAGATCTATATCTGCAGGATCTGTATTGGTTTTTTCGAGCAAGTTTTTGACCGCTCTTATTCCCATATAAGAACTGCCTTTGCCTTCTCCTTTTAATATTCTTCTTTCTACAATTCCGCTTCTCTCACGAATCCATTGATCATTCGTGTCCACAAGCTTTTCAATTTCCTGGTTGGTAAGCACATATTCGGGCAAATAGCTTGCTACTCCCGTTATGGCTGCTTTTAGGTTGTTCATCTGATCTAAAAAAATGTTTGTTTTGTTTTTGAAAGCATATGCTGTCCGAAACTGTTTTGCGTCTGCCTTTATCGCACTTTAACAATACATAAAGTCTGTGAACTGCTGCATGGTTTCCAAAAACACCTGTTTAATCATGTTCGTAAACGGTGCAAAGTACAACAGGAATGGCTTAATCTCCAAATTGAGCTGGGATTATCTGCCTGATTTTGGCTTCGCAATTTAGAAAGAAAAATGGTGGTTTTTTAACAAAACATTAATCTAATGAGCACTTAAAGCTGAAAGACAAATGTTTATGTTGGGCAAAATGACAATAAAACTAGTCCACAAAAAAAGAGAAGCCGAAACTTCTCTTTTTTTAATGATCTGAATGTCGGTAGCTTATACAGCAACTTCTTTTTCCATCACAACTTTACCTTTGTAGTACAACTTACCTTCTGACCAGTGAGCATGGTGGAAAACATGAGTTTCACCAGTAGTTGGGCATGTAGCCAACGTAGGCAAAGTAAGTTTTTGGTGCGTACGTCTTTTATCTCTTCTTTGCTTGGAAATCTTTCGTTTAGGATGTGCCATTTTATTCTTACGTTTTTTGTCTTAATTAAAATTTCAAGTTTTTCAATTTATCCCATCGGGGATCAGTATTGGGCTCTTCATCTTCCGAATCACCAGCCGTGTTACTATCTTTATCTGTACTAAAAAACAGCGGTTCGCTATCTTCAGCATATTTTGGATGAATCTTTTTTGCCGGCACGCACATCATAATGAAGTCGTACAGGTACTGGGACAAATCAAGTTCGTATGTCCCCTGTGGTATTACAATGATCTCATCAGACATCTCTTCAAAGCTTTCCCCAAACTTGAAGAACAACTTTTTTTGCGTTTCGATCATAAAATCAAAAGGCTCAAGAGACCTGTCACACAAAAGCTTTACAGTTCCTTTAATGTCAAACCTTGTTTCGAGCATGGTAGCAGAGCTTACTATTTCGGCTTTCGCCTCTAGCTTCCCCCCTTCTACCAAATCTGAACCAAAGTGTTCAAAAAAACTATCTTCTATATCGAAAACAAATTCCTTTTCAGCTTTTGTTTTGAATACTATATTTACAATAAACTCTTTCAAAAGCGCCTCCTTTGATTTTTCAAGCTGCAAATTTAAAAATTATTTATTTTTTCTGAGCATGAATTTGTGATATTTTATCATTAAATCACATATTGCCCGAATAAACTAAACCCAAATTGGTAATATAATAAGGAAATGTACTTGTTTTTTGAAGAAAATATCAGCGAAACCACAGAATATTTCAATTTATCGGAAGAAGAGTCGAGGCATTGCTGTAAAGTGATGCGCCTCGGCAAAGGTAGCCAAGTTATGGTTATAAATGGGAAAGGCGGTCTGTTTACTTGCGAAATTACTGAAGCAAATTTCAAAAAGACCGGTCTTAAAGTAATGAGGCATGAAAATAAGAGCCCTAAAAAAAACTATAGTATCCATATAGCCATCGCTCCTACCAAAAACAATGACCGGATCGAATGGTTTATAGAAAAGTCGGTGGAGATTGGCATAGATCGCATTTCCTTTATTTTGTCCCAAAATTCGGAGCGAAAAGTATTGAAGCTGGACAGACTTAAAAAAATAGCGCTAAGTGCCATGAAACAGTCTTACGCATATGATATGCCTAAAATACACGAACTAGTCAAGCTTCCTGATTTTCTAGCGTCTATTGAAAAAACCAGTTTTCAGAAATTTTTAGCACATGAAGCGCAAGACCCAGACCAAACGTTGTTTAAAAAAGCAATAAAAGGCTCCAACTACCTTATATTAATAGGCCCTGAAGGAGGATTCTCGGAAGAAGAAGTGGCACAGGCTCGTCAAGAAGATTTCGAAATTGTAAGTTTAGGGGAGAAAAGGTTAAGGACAGAGACAGCCGGTGTAGTAAGCTGCACCACGCTCAATTTATTAAATCAGATATAATTCGATCATAAGCTATGTTCAAAAAAGCTCTATTACTCATAAGCACTACGTTCATTATTTGCTCAGCTTTTGGGCAAGATTATTCCTTTAAGTTGGCAAAACTTAAATACAACGGTGGTGGGGACTGGTATGCCAACAAGACCGCCTTGCCCAACCTTATTCGTTTTTGTAACCAAACCCTAAACCTGAACATAAACCCCCAAGATGAAATAGTGGAAGTAGGAAGCCCAGAGTTGTTTTCCTATCCGTGGGTGTACATGACTGGGCACGGCAACGTTGTGTTTTCGCAAGCAGAAGCCGCAAACCTTAGAAATTACTTGATCTCTGGAGGCTTTTTGCACATAGATGATAATTATGGATTAGACAAGTTCATTAGGGTTGAAATGAAAAAAGTATTCCCAGAACTAGAATTTATAGAAGTCCCATTCGACCATCCTATTTACAGTCAAAAATTTAGATTTACTGAAGGGATACCCAAAATCCATGAACATGACAACAAACCTCCCCAAGGTTTTGGCATCATTTACGAAGGCAGGCTTGTTTGTTATTATTCTTTTGAAAGCGACTTGGGAAATGGCTGGGAAGATCAAGTAATTTATAATGACCCTGAAGAAGTAAGGTTGAAAGCACTTCAAATGGGCGCAAACATTCTCTCCTACGCCCTTACCCAATTTTAGACTTCCGCTTTGAAAAAGGAGTTGTCCCAATTTCCATGTATGTCCCAATAAATCTCGCCGCTATTTACCGTTAGTGGCGAGTTGATATTATTAGAATAAAGCATGCCTGTCCCTAGTCCTTGGGGCATTTCGACAGGATATGCGGAAGTCAGTTGGCAAATAGCATTTAGACCAATATTTGATTCTAAAGCTGAAGTGATCCACCAACCAATGTTCATTTCTTCGGCAGTTCTAATCCACTCCTGAGTTGCCAAAAAACCTCCAAGTAAAGAAGGTTTCAAGATAATAAAAGGAGGTTTGATCGTTTCCAACAAATTCTTTTTGTCCTTCACCCCTATCAGCTCCTCGTCTAAGGCAATGGGAATTGGAGACAATTCGCACAAACTTGCCATGCGTTCCAGTTGTCCTTGCTTAATGGGCTGCTCTATTGAATGCAATTCAAATTCAGAAAGTCTTTTCAGCTTTTCAATAGCATTTTTAGGTGAAAAAGCACCGTTTGCATCCACCCTCAAAGTTATTTCCTCTGCTGAAAATTCATTCCGGATATATGCTAAGAGTCCGCACTCTTCTTCAAAATCAATTCCACCTACTTTTATTTTGATACACTCAAACCCCTCGTTCAACTTCTTCTTTATTTGGTCAAACATGAATTGCCTGCTTCCCATCCAGATAAGACCATTTATTGGAATTCGAGATTCCCCTTTTTCAAAACCTGTTACAAAAAATGCTCTCTTCCCTTTGCCAACAAAATCCATATAAGCCATTTCGAACCCAAATTGAATACTAGGATAAGAAGACAATTGCTCAATAATTTTGTAATAAGAAGGATTATTTGAGTTTTCCCATTGAGTGCAGGCAGACTTCAAGTAAGGCAGATAAGAAGATCCATATTCGGGACTTAAGCCAGAAAGCGGGCTGCACTCCCCCACTCCATATATATAAGGTGTACTGTCATCATACAACTTTATGAAAAATGTCTCTTTGGTTTTAAGGCTGCCCCTTGAGGTTCTTGCGTCAAAATGAAACTTGAGTGTATGTGGGATGATATCTACTTTAATTGCCATAAATAATTCTTGTCTTTAATATTCAGCGGTTTAACGAATATTTAGTCTTTAATGTTAATAAGTAAGAGAAGATGTGCACGATTTGTGCAGCACTAACGTTTGTAAACTGAGTAAAAAAATCACATGCAAATTTTAAGATAATCAACTTAAAAATCACTAAACATTATGAAAAGCATCCTTTTTATTGTTTTTCAACTTTTTGCTGTAAGTATTGTAGGTTCTGCCTTTGCTCAATGCAATGCGGATCTTTACAGTGAAAAAAGCATGAAAAATATTTCCTCTGGGTTTCTCTATGAAAAAAGTTACCGTGTAGATGGGAAAAGCGGTAGAAAAAGAACGATTGAGTATTCGTGTATTTTGAGCAAGGACACCAACTATTCTTTCACTATGAGCACCAAAGATGGTGGTGCAAATGGTTTGGTATTTAGCTTGTTGGATGGTGAACGAAATACGGTCGCCACCAATTATTACAACAACAAGTTTTTTGAAGGACTTCAGTACAAATGTAAATCGACAGGCTTGTATTTTATGAACTTCTCCTTCAAGGAGTCCAAAAGCCATTGCGGAGCGGCAGTACTTGCTTTCCGACGGTAAACAACCAATTTGAATCAATAAAAACCCCCTTCTCAAAATAAATGAGAAGGGGGTTTTTATTCAGTCCATCCCCAGCACATTCTGTACTCAAACGGACAAAATTGACCGCCAACGGTCATCAGTTGTTACATCAAACTTTTACTTTATAATGCTATACATTGATTTTCAACCTCTTGCAAAGTGGTATTAATATTGGAATTGATATAACAAATTACCTATCCACTAAAACGTGTACTGACCATGAAATCAATTGCAATTGAAATACCCAATGTGCCAGGAGAGCACGAAATTGAGGTAGATGTCAGGGTTAATGGCGTCAAAACCAGCTACAACTACAGGGTTGAAATATTCAAATGGGAAGATTGTGAAGAGCCTCAAGAAACTCGTATTGAGTGCATAAAAAAAATAGTAAACATGTATGATGACGAATGGCAACTAACTCACATTGGAATGCCTAATGATGAATACATCCCCATTACATTCCAGAAAAGAATGGGCAAAAAAACGAAGACGGGAGATGTCTAAGTTGCTTTGTTCACGAGGACTTAATTTGAATTATACCAATCAGTAATACCAGATTTTTAAAAATCCATTATTTCTAGTTAATATTGCCTATAAATTTCATAAAAACAGAGGGCAAATTACAGAGTGATGAAGAAGTATTATCTGAACAACTTAAGAGAACTGGAAGCTGAATCCATGTTTGTTATCAGGGAAGTGGCTGCTCAGTTTGAAAGACCTGCTATTCTTTTTTCAGGTGGAAAGGATTCCATAATAATGACCCACCTTGCAAGAAAAGCATTTTATCCTGCCAAAATTCCTTTCCCATTGATCCATGTGGACACCGGGCACAATTTTGAAGAAACCATCCAATTTAGGGATAACCTAGCCGAAAAAATAGGAGCAAAGCTTATTGTAGGTTCAGTTCAAAAATCTATTGACGAAGGCAAAGTACAAGAAGAAACTGGTTACTACGCAAGTAGAAATGCACTTCAAACAGTTACACTTTTAGATACCCTTGAAGAGCATAAAATTGATGCTGCTATGGGCGGCGCTCGTAGAGATGAAGAAAAAGCAAGGGCTAAAGAACGTTTTTTCTCTCACAGAGATGATTTTGGGCAGTGGGACCCTAAAAACCAAAGACCAGAGCTTTGGAACCTGTTCAATGGAAGGAAAAATATGGGCGAGCATTTTAGGGTGTTCCCTATTAGTAACTGGACCGAAATGGATGTATGGCAATATATTCAATTGGAAAACATTGACATCCCTCCTATTTATTTTACCCACGAAAGAGAAGTGATTGAACGTGATGGATCGTACCTTGGCGTGAGCCCTTTCCTTAACCTCAAAGAAACAGAGATTCCCAAGAAAATGAGAGTGCGTTTCCGCACCATTGGCGACATGACCTGTACAGGAGCTGTGGTTTCTGAAGCACACAACTTAGACGATGTGATCAAAGAAGTGGCTGCTTCAAGAGAAACAGAACGTGGCACAAGGGCTGATGATAAAAGATCGGAAACAGCCATGGAAGACCGTAAGAAAGACGGTTATTTTTAGTCAAATTATTTTCACAGGGACACTTACAAAAATTGGCATAAGCCAAAAAAAATAAAGAAATGATTGAAGATTATGCAAATATGGAGCTCCTGCGCTTCACTACCGCAGGAAGTGTGGATGATGGAAAAAGTACGCTGATCGGGCGTTTGCTTTACGATTCAAAATCAATTTTCGAAGATCAAATTGCCGCAGTAAAGACTTCAAGTGAAAAAAAAGGTCTAGAACACATTGACCTATCATTGCTAACTGACGGATTGAAAGCCGAAAGAGAGCAAGGAATCACTATTGATGTGGCGTATAGATATTTTGCCACTCCCAAAAGAAAATTTATCATAGCAGATACTCCAGGGCACGTTCAGTACACTCGTAACATGGTTACTGGTGCATCAACGGCAAACTTGGCTTTGGTTTTGGTAGATGCGAGACACGGAATAGTTGAACAAACTAACCGTCACGCTTTTATCGCTTCATTGCTAAAAATCCCTCATTTGGTTGTTTGTATCAACAAAATGGACTTGGTTGATTATGACCAAGATGTATATGAAAAGATCGTGGAGGATTTTAAGAGGATGGCCGGCAAGTTAGACGTTAAAGACATTAGCTACATCCCAATGAGTGCCTTGAACGGAGACAACGTGGTTGACCGTTCGGAGAACATGAAATGGTACGACGGCTCTACCCTGCTCCATTTATTGGAACATGTCCACATCGCAAGTGATACCAACCACTTGGACATCAGGCTTCCTGTTCAATATGTAATACGCCCTCATAGCGAAGAATATCACGATTTTAGAGGCTATGCTGGCAGATTGGCTGGAGGCATCCTTACCAAAGGCAAAGAAGTAACCGTATTGCCTTCAGGTTTCAAGTCAAAAATCAAGTCAATAACCGATCTCAACGGTGAGCTAGACGAGGCTTTTGCCCCAATGTCGGTAACTGTTGAGCTTGAAGATGATATTGACATCAGCAGAGGGGATATGCTGGTAAATGGGGAAAGCGAACCTTTTAATTCTCAAGATATTGAGGTGATGCTTTGCTGGCTAAACCCTAAATCACCTGCTCCTCGCACTAAATTCGTTGTAAAACATACTACAAGGGAAGTGAAGGCAATGATCAAAGAAGTAGTTAATAAAATTGACATTGAAACCTTGGAGAACATTCCAAACCCAGGGGAAGATTCAATTAAAATGAATGATATTGTGAGGGTGAAGTTAAGAACTACCCAGCCTTTATTTTTTGATGTTTACAAAAGAAATAGAACTACTGGGAGCTTGATCATGATCGATGACTCTACCAACGAAACAGTAGCAGCGGGAATGATTGTTAGCAGTAAGTAAGACTCAAGTTTCATAGATTGATTTTTAAACCAGCCTCAATTGGCTGGTTTTTTTATGCCCTTCCCTGAATTAACATTTAGTTCACACGCCTTCCATTCCCTCCTATCATTTTTCAACCACAACTTGTTTCCTGACTTCATAACAAGATGATTTATGATGTATATCAAAAAAACAGCCCTAATGTTAAGTTTTTAGAAAAAGATGTCTTGTTATTTTTAGTTTACGTTATATTAATATATAATTAACACATGAATTAAAAAACAGGATTGTATTCACATAAAATTCAATTTAAAAACAAAGATTCAGCACATGAAAGCTTTAAATAAAACCATCGCATCTATAGTTACTTTTGTCGCACTTTTTGCATCAGCTCAACTCGCTTTTGCCCAAATGGCAACTACAGAAATCCGTTTTTCAGAAGCAGAAGGATCTGTCACTAAAAATGTCTTGAACCCTATACCGACTAACTATGCTGAAATAGCTAACAAGATTGTGTACCCAAGAGAATTGCGAGAGACTCAAATAGAAGGAAAAGTAATAGTAGAGGTTACAGTAAACGAAAAAGGGCAAGCAGCTCAGTATAAAGTAGTCCATTCTCCAGGCCAACTACTTTCTTCTGCCTGCCTCGAGCATGTGGATGAACTGACTTTTGAGCCTGCACTGTTAGCAGGAAAAGCAACTTCCAAGGTAGTCTATGTACCATTCAGATTCAGGTTGACTGGCGAGTAGTAAGAGAAGATTGATTTTATAAGGTATTTAGTGAAAGCTTGCTAATAAAGCAAGCTTTTTTTGTGCGTTAGGATTACTTTTGACTAGCCTTGAAAGTTTTTTGCAATCTTATTAATATATTGTGCCTTACTTTTTCAAGATTCTATCGTTGTATGAAAGATAGCACAACTAGACAAACCTAACGCCTGATAAACAAGCATGAGGGAAACCGATTTTATAAAGCAAAACAAAAAGAAGTGGCAGGACTTTGAGGAACTTCTCAATCAAACAGATAAAAAACCTGACGAGCTCACAAGGCTTTTCATTGAAATAACCGACGACCTTTCCTATTCGCGTACATTCTATCCTAATCGCCTAGTTGGTGCCTACCTCAACAACGTAGCTCAGAAAATATACAAGTCGGTTTATGGAAAAAGGCATGAAAACTTTAAAGCGAAACTTAAAGACTTTTGGTTTGAAGAAGTGCCTGCGGTAGTTTATGCAAGCCGAAATGAGATGATTATTTCGCTAGTCGTATTTCTGTTTTCTGTTTTTATTGGGATTTTCTCCAGCATGCATGACCCCGAGTTTGTCAACCTGATTTTAGGAGACAGCTACGTAAACATGACCCTTGAAAATATTGAAAATGGAGACCCAATGGCAGTCTATAAAGGCATGAACGAAATAGACATGTTTTTAGGCATCACTATCAATAATTTAAGTGTCGCATTTTTGACTTTTGTGACCGGAGTGCTGATGTCCATTGGTACGTTGGCTGTTTTGCTCCGAAACGGGATCATGGTCGGTGCTTTCCAATATTTCTTTATAGAAAGAGGGCTGTTTTTAGATTCTTTCTTGACCATTTGGATGCATGGTACGCTGGAAATATCAGCTATCGTCATCGCTGGCGCAGCAGGCTTGACCATGGGAAGAGGACTTGTTTTCCCAGGCTCCTACTCACGCATTTATTCCTTTCAGCTCTCAGCCAAAAGAGGGATTAAGATCATGATGAGTATTTTCCCTGTTTTTGTATTGGCGGGTTTCATCGAAGGTTTCCTAACCCGATACACCGACCTCCCAGATATCATAAGGCTATTTATTATCCTGATATCTCTTGCTTTTATTATAGGCTACTATATTTATTACCCTTATATAAAATCTAAAAGCGGTTTCAAAAACAAGAAAGAACAACCGATCAATTTTGGTAGAAACGACAAGAAATTAGACAAAGGCGAGCTGAAAGACAACGGTCAAATCTTCACTGATATATTTGCCGTTTACCGTGTTTTCCTAAGAAAAACCTTATTGTACTTCCTGCCTCTATCAGCTGTTTTTGGGATTTATATCACTTATACCACTACGCAAGGTTTTACAGAACAATTTGGTTATATAAGCTCAAATTGGGCGTTTTCTCAAATAGAAACCATATTCAATTATGATATTTTCTTTCAGTTTGCGATAGCTAATGGGGCAATGCTGGCAGGCAGCTTGTTTTTTTGTGTAATCATTTGCAAAGTTATCTTTGGTGAGAATGGGACTATAGATCCTCGTTTTGGGAAAGAAACTATCTTTGCCACCTTCAAAAGCCACTTTGTCAAAGTCCTTTTCATTTCCTCGCTTATCACTCTCATTAGTTGCCTAGGTTGGATTGGGTATTTTTTACTGCTCATGACATATCCTTTCATCCTCTTATGGATGTTTGAAAGCATTAATAAAGGAAAGAATTTGATGTCTTCATTTAAGAACGCTACCAGTTTGCTTGGAGGGAGTTTGGCAAAGATCATTGGGCTAAACATTATACTGTTGATAATATGTACCGTTTTTCTATTTACATTAAACTCTTCCATCGTCTGGTTTTTGGTAGAATCATTAAGCATAAACTTTTTGCTTTCTGAAAATGCCATGAACTTTGTTTTCAATGGGGTCTTTAGCAGCATTGTGATGTATGGAATATGCTTGACTTTGCCGATCTTAATAATTGGCAATGGAATTCTCTATCATTCTTTAATCGAATTATCTACTGCCCAATCGCTCAAAAAAACAATCAGAGAATTTGGTTCAAACAAAAAAGTTTATGGATTTGAGACAGAGAGCTAAGAGTGTATTATTCCTTCTCGGGTTAGTTGTTACCTTAAACTTTTCTGCCAGCGGCCAAGATTTACAGGAGGAATATGAGAACTCGGAAATAGCAGAAAAAGAGCTCAATAGGGAGAAATGGAAATCTATTTCCAATACGCTAGTTTATACTCAGAAGGAGAAAAAAGAAGTTGATTTGGACAGGTCTCCTTCGTTTTCCATTCCTTCAGGGGCATTGCCCATATTGAAAGTAGTAAGCCTTTTATTGGTAGGTGGAATATTGGCATTTATGCTCTACAAACTTTTTGGTAATAGGTCAGGCTTAAATAAAAAAGTGGACAGGACAAAGCTTAGTGCGGAACTTCTTGATAACCTTGAAGACCATATTCACGAGGCCGATTTTGATAAACTTTTGAAAGAAGCGATTGGAACGGGCAATTATCAAGCAGCGTGTAGAATTCTATACATCAAATCCATAAAAACCATGAGCGACGACGGTTTGTTGGTTTGGAAAAAAGAAAAAACCAATGCTAGTTACTTAAGCGAGATAAGAGAATATTATACGTTATATAGATTGTTTTTTAGTCTAACTCTCAGCTACGAAGAGGCCTGGTATGGAAACAAGGTCATGGATAGGTTTAAGTTTGAAAGCATAAAAGATGCCTTTGATAAGTTAGAAGGCGTATTGGGAACACTAAGGAAAGGGCAAGAAGCCGGGGCAAATCCAGATTGACGTTTTTTTTTGTTGTTTCAAATTGAACACCTAAGAACACTGATCATCTAGATCAAATTTCACAAAACTGATTCATAATTTAGTATAAACATTGAAAAAGAATCCAACCATATTTGGCGTAGCCATTATCTGTATAGGTCTCTTGATTTATTTTTTCATAAATCAGGGTGAGGAGGAAACTAGTTGGTTTGAAAGTTATAAGAAAGAAAGCAAGGAACCTTATGGAACGCTACTCATAGCTAGCCTGCTAAATGGCTTTTTTCCAGAAAAAAACTACACTGAAATAGATGAACCACTAGAAACATATTTAGCCGAAAACAGCTTTGATGAAGCTACAAATTATGTATTCATTGGGCGATCCATGTACCTTTCCGATAGTTCTCAAAAAGAGCTATTATCTTTTGTGGAAAAAGGGAACAATGCCATGATCATTTCTACTGCACTTCCCCAGCTAATGTTCGATACACTTTTTTCCTATGACGATATTTATGAGCCGAACTATGATTACCTGTATGATAATGAAATTAAGCTGACTTTCAAGCACCCTAACCTAATGGATTCGGTGTTTGCGGTCAACTATTATTACGACTTTGACACAACCTCTACCTACTGGTCATACCATAACAGAGATGTTTATACACCCAAAATAGAAATGGTAGAATTGGGTATACTCAACAGAGGGCTCAGCTATTTTGTGAAGATAAAATGGGGTGAAGGGTACTTCTATTTGCACACCGTCCCACTTGCATTCAGCAACTATTTGCTGAAAAAAGAGAAAGGTTTTTCACATGCTCAAACTGTATTTTCTAACTTACCCGAAGGCGATATTCTTTGGGATGAAGTGAGTAAAATTTATGTCGAACCGCCTTTTGAACAAGAATTCTCCCCTAGCCCTCTTAAGTTTATTCTTTCTCACGAAAGCTTACGATGGGCTTGGTACCTGCTACTAGCGTTAGTTGTTTTTTATGTTCTTTTCAGATCGAAAAGAACCCAACGAATTATACCTATTTTAGATCCATATCTCAATACATCTCTAGAATTTGTCCAAACCGTGGGCAAGCTTCACTTCAAGCAGCTAGATCACAAAGGGTTAGCCCAAGAAAAAATGCAGTTGTTCCTAGGAGATATTAGACGGAAATACAGAGTTTCCACTAACAATTTGGATGATGCTTTTATCAAATCTCTTTCGGTAAAAGCGCAAGTAGAACTCGAGATTGTACAAAAAGTATTTGCCACATTCGAAACTATAAATAATTTTTACAAGGTGGGCGAAGAAGATCTCAAGAGGTTATATCTCTCGATAGAAACTTTTAACAAGCATGCTAATTCAACTAAACTGAAACCTGCCGAACAAGTTGCCAAGTAGGTTTATCATAAAATTGACCCAATATATTTAACTAATAATGATGGAAAACGAAGAAAATAATTTGAATCCAACTCCTTCGAACGAACCAGAAGAGAACAAAGAACAGCGTATTGAGCAAGAAACACCGGTTCAAGAGGCGCCAGTCCATGCGGTAAGCAACAAAAAAATTGCGGACGAACACTTGGTGAAAGTAAGCAATATTGTCCAAGGGGTGAAGGATGAAATTGGGAAGGTGATTGTAGGACAAGAGGAAACCGTTGACCTCTTGCTAGCGGCACTTTTCACCAATGGGCATGTACTGCTCGAAGGCGTTCCGGGTATAGCAAAAACACTCCTTACAAAAGTGCTTGCTAAAACACTCACGGCTAATTTTTCAAGGATTCAATTCACTCCTGACCTGATGCCAACAGATGTTTTGGGTACAACCATTTTCAACCTAAAAGACTCGGAGTTTGTGTTTAAATCAGGGCCTATTTTCTCAAATATCATCTTGATAGATGAGATAAACCGCGCCCCTGCAAAAACTCAAGCCGCTCTCTTTGAGGTGATGGAGGAATTCCAAGTCACCTATGACGGGACTACTTACCCAATGTCGAAGCCGTTTTTTGTAATGGCAACCCAAAACCCAATCGAACAAGAAGGTACGTATTCATTGCCCGAGGCTCAGTTAGATAGATTCGCATTCAAACTCCACCTCAGCTATCCTTCTGTTTCCGAAGAAATTCAAATCCTGAAAAGGTTCCAAGAGGATTTTAAGCAGACGCAAACTGAAACAGTACAACCCGTTCTTGCCCCTCAAGACATTGAGTTCTTCAAAAAGCAAGTAGAGTTGGTGTACATAAAAGATGAATTGATAGAATACATAGCCAAGGTGATTGGTCTGACAAGGGAAATCAACGACTTGTTTCTCGGGGCATCACCAAGGGCATCTCTTGCTATCCTCAAAACATCAAAAGCTCTTGCGCTCATGAACGGCAGGTATTTCGTAACGCCAGATGACATCAGACGAGTGTCCTACCCTGTTTTGAACCACAGGATTTTACTTAGTCCTGAAAAAGAAATGGAAGGTGTAGAAATTTCAGATGTAATAAACGATGTGCTCCAAAAGGTAGAGGTACCAAGGTAATTTGGCATATAGTGCTAGAAGTACGAAAAGCTTCTAGCATCTATTTTCTTCTCAAAACTCACCTTCCTACTTCTATTGCACACTAAGTAAGCGTAAGCCATGAATATTTTTAAATTTTATAAAAACCTTTATCTCCCCAATCGGTTTTTCTACGTCTACAGCGTGATTTTCGGCTTATTGGCATCTAGTTTTGCCATTCCTTTTATGTTGCCCTTTGCCCAAACTGCATTGGTAATTGGGATTATTTTCACTGCTTCAGACTGCTTTATTTTGTTCAATGGGAATGCTAAAATTTCCGCAGAAAGATCGATACCCGACTTGCTTTCACTTGGTGATGAAAACCCCATTAAAATAAGTATCACCAATAATTCTGGGCTGACTCTTTCCCTAATGGTAATAGACGAGCTGCCTTACCAGCTTCAGGAAAGAGATTTTTTCTTTGGGTTAGCATTAAAAAATGGAGAATCACAAACCCTATCTTATAAGATAAGACCAACCAGAAGAGGCGAATATCATTTTAATAAGTTGAATGTGTATTCAACATCCGTACTGGGTTTGGTAAGAAGGCGACACCCGTTTAAGGCTCATCAAATGGTTCCGGTTTTTCCTTCCGTATTACAAATGAAAAAGTATGAGCTTTTTGCTTTTTCAAGTATATCGAGATACCAAGGAATCAAAAAAATCAGGAGACTGGGGCATAATTACGAATTTGAACAGATCAAAAACTATGTTCGCGGAGACGATTACCGGTCTATCAACTGGAAAGCATCGGGTCGCAGAGGCGAACTAATGGTAAACCAGTATCAAGATGAAAGAGCACAGCAAGTGTATAGCGTAATCGATAAAAGCAGGGCAATGCGACTCCCTTTCAACGAGCTTACCTTGCTTGATTATTCTATCAACACCTCCTTGATGATATCCAATGTGGCACTTCACAAGCACGACAAGGCTGGCTTGATCACTTTCTCCGATAAAATAGGAGCAATTCTGAAAGCTGATTACAAAAAAGGGCAGTTGCACAAAATACTGCAAACCCTTTACAATCAGGAAGAGCGCAACTTGGAGTCAAACTATGAACTGCTTTACTATGCGATAAGAAATACGATAAAGGGCAGAAGCCTCCTGTTTTTATATTCTAATTTTGAAAGCATTTATGCGGCCGAAAGAGCACTGCCAATCCTAAGAAAACTGAACAAGCTGCACTTGTTGGTCATTGTATTTTTTGAGAATAGTGAGATTGAAGAATATGGACAAGAAGAAGCAAAAGACTTGGAAGAAATTTATTTGAGGACAATTGCCCAAAAATTCACAGCGGAAAAAACTCAAATCCTACAAACATTCAACCAATACGGAATCCAAACCATTTTGACCAAACCTCAAGATTTGTCTATCAATACACTCAATAAGTACTTAGAGCTAAAGTCAAGAGGACTTATCTAGCCAAGAACCAAACTAACTACATTCTGGAAATGATAGTAATAGCAGACAGTGGATCTACCAAAACAGAGTGGTGGTTTTTGAAGGGAAATGCAATAAAAAAGATTCGAACCAAAGGCATAAACCCGTATTACCAATCCTCTGAACAAATTTCTGAAAGCATCAATGACGGTTTTAAGGGAGAGGTTTTCACTAAAGTCACTTCACTGTTCTTCTATGGAGCTGGCTGCAACGAACAATCGGCAGGCAAGCTTGAATCATCATTGGAATCTCAATTTCCAAATACCAATATTTCCATTTACGACGACTTGCTAGCTGTTGCAAGAGCCACTTGCCAGCACGAACCCGGCACGGCTTGTATCTTGGGAACTGGCTCAAATTCTTGTTTTTACGATGGAGAAAAAATAATCAACCACATCCCTTCACTTGGTTTTGTTTTAGGTGATGAAGGAAGCGGAGCGGTGATGGGAAAAAAACTGATCAATCTCTACTTCAAAAAAGGGCTGACCTCCAATTTGGAAGAAGCTTTCCGTGGAAAGTTTCAATTGAGCGAAGCTGAATTGCTGCAAAAAGTATATAAAGAACCATATCCTAATAGGTACCTAGCTCAGTTTAGCAAGTTTTTAGCCGAACACAAAAAAGACCCTTTTATCAACTCATTCATTTTGCTTAATTTCAAGGAGTTTTTGAAAACAAATACCTTGAAATACGAGGATTCCCCGAAGTATCCTATTCATTTTTGCGGCTCAATTGCGTATTTCTTTCAAGATATTTTGAAAGAAGCTATCCATGAAATGGGCTTGCCTCTAGGCAGCATTCATCAAACCCCAATGGAAGGCTTAAAAGCATTTCACTTAAAAAACAAAAACCAATGATAAATACGACAGAATCATCTTCGAATCATGAAAATCTTGAAAAAAAGAGTGTTGGAGAGCTTTTAAAAGGAATAAACCAAGAAGATAAATCAGTGCCCCTGGCAGTTGAAAAAAGCATCCCTGCCATTGAAAAGCTCGTGATAGAAATAGTGAGGAGAATGAAACAAGGAGGCCGTTTGTTTTACATTGGCGCAGGTACAAGTGGAAGGCTTGGAATTGTGGATGCATCCGAATGCCCTCCTACCTACGGTGTTCCCCATGGCTTAGTGGTTGGCATCATGGCTGGCGGTGATAAAGCAATCAGAAAAGCCGTGGAGTTTGCCGAGGACGATCCTAAACAAGCTTGGCTCGACCTCGCCCCTTTCAACCCTACTACAAAGGATACATTGATAGGCATCGCTGCTTCTGGCAGGACTCCTTATGTTATTGGCGGCTTAGACCAAGCAAGAGAGTTTGGAATGCTTACGGGCTGTATAGTTTGCAACTCAGGCTCTAAAGTGGCCGCAGCAGCCGAGTTCCCTGTGGAAGTGGTCGTTGGTCCTGAATATGTGACGGGTAGTACCAGAATGAAGTCAGGAACCGCTCAAAAACTTGTGCTCAATATGATCTCCACTTCTGTGATGATCCAGCTAGGCAAGGTCAAAGGCAATAAAATGGTGGACATGCAGCTTAGCAACAAAAAACTAGTAAAAAGAGGAACACTGATGGTTATGCAAGAAACTGGTCTGGAGGAAACAGAAGCACATAAACTGCTTGAAAAATATGGTTCGGTAAGAGCTGCGGCGGATGCTTACTTCGAATCGAAGGAATAAAAAAAGAGGCTAGAAAAAGCCTCTTTTTACTTTTTATGAAACCGCCATTTCTGGTTTGTTAAATACTTGTCGGTAATCGGTTATTCTCAAGCCGCCATGCTTTCCCTTCTTATAATAACTACTACTTGAATACTTGTAACTTTCAGGGTTGAAAACCAATCCGTTTCGCAGTGGAAGAACATGTAATTCGTTAAGCGATTGTTCCAAGTCGTTATAACTTTTCAGATGAGTACTTTCGAAGTTGGTCGCCCACACTTTGTGTTTACGAGCATTGCTGCCCATCTTTATTTGGTTCAACAAATCCTTTTTTCCGTCTTCTTCCAAAAAACGTATAAGCTCCTGACGGCTTAAGTTCTTTAGTGTTTCCACAAAATTAGTCAATCTAGTTTGAGGCAAACCACAGGTAACAATCTTAATTCCATTTGGCAAAAAAACATAACCAAGCAAATTGAGCTTGTACTTTTTGGATATGATGGTAAGGCAATCGAACATTAGGTTGAAATATTTATGGTTTCTCAGTAATGGCAAACCATGGTTTGTATGCATAGTAATAGTATAGCAATGGCTGCTAATAGATAATGATACAGGTTTTTTCATAGTTGAATTTAGTTATTTAGTATGCTAGCTAGGTTACAATATATACCAATATAGGTAATTAGAAAAACTGGTTATATCTTGTTAACAGTTTGATCTTTATTCTGCTTTACCAGATTTGGTCAACATCAATAAGCCAAAAAATGTAATTGCTCCGTTCACCATTAAAATTTCAAAGCCAAACTTATACCCATTAAACAATTCTTCTGAGTAATAATTCAAGGCATAAGAAATTATGGGCGAAACCAAACAAACTAAGGGCACCCATTTTTCCCTCAACTGGAGCTTGGTAAAAAGCCCAAAGGCAAACAGACCTAGCAAAGGTCCGTAGGTATAACCCGCAGCTTTAAACACAGAACTGATCACGCTTTCATCGTTGATGGCACGGAAGATCACAATTACAAGAAACAAGACCACAGAAAAAGTGATGTGGACAATTTTGCGTTGTGATTTTCTTTGTTGTTCACTTTTGTTATCATGATCAAGGAAATCGATGCAAAAAGCTGTAGTGAGTGCTGTAAGCGAAGAATCTGCACTTGAATAGGCTGCGGAAGTGATTCCCAATAAAAACACGACCCCTGCAAAAAGGCGAAAATGGTTCAAAGCCAACAGCGGATATAGATCATCCGTTCTGGTAGGAATACTGATTCCATTTTCTCCAGCATAAATAAAAAGTAAAGCTCCCAGGCCTAAGAAAAGTAAGTTGACAAAAATGAGAGAAGTACTAAACCAAAACATATTCTTTTGGGCATCACCCAAGGTTTTACAAGTCAGGTTTTTTTGCATCATGTTTTGGTCAAGCCCAGTCATCACGATAGCGATGAACGCCCCTGAAAAGAATTGCTTAATGAAAAAACTGCCTTCTTTCCAGTCCCAAAAAAACATTTTTGAATAATTATGCTCCTCAATGGCTTGAACAATCCCCCCAAAACTTAAATCAAGATCTTGGGCAATGATATAAATACTAATACAAACCGCACTGAGCATGAAAAAAGTCTGAAGCGTATCGGTCCAGACAATGGTTTTGATACCTCCCTTGAAGGTGTACAACCAAATAAGCAAAATGGTGATAGCAACTGTTACGGCAAAAGGGATCTCATACGCATCGAAGAAGGCAAGCTGTAGCACACCTGCTACTAAGAAGAGACGAAAAGCTGCGCCAATGGTCTGCGAAAGAAGAAAAAAGAAAGAGCCTGTTTTATAAGAATAAAGTCCAAATCTATCTTTTAAATAACCGTAAATCGATACCAAATTCATGCGATAATAAAGTGGCATGAGCACGGTGGCTATCACATAATAACCCAATAAATATCCTAATACTACTTGGAAATAGGAAAACTGGGTTGCTCCAACATAACCTGGTACAGAAATAAACGTCACTCCTGAAAGGGATGCTCCTATCATCCCAAAGGCTACCAAATACCAAGGTGATTGCTTGTTTCCTGTAAAGAACGTAGCAGATGTAGCACCTTTAGAAGTTAGGTGAGAAATGATCATCAAAAAGCAGAAGTACAATACAATGACACTTAAAACCAGTATCGGGCTCATTGGCAGTTTCTTTGGTTCGAGTAGCGTTAGTCTATTTTAAACAGAAAGTGGCAAAACTATTCAAAATCGGGATAGATCAGATATTTTTTTCTCATCCCTTTGTACGTTTCTAGCTCTTTTTCCCAGCCTTGCTCAATTTCTGCCACCGTTTTACCCTCTTCCAACTCTTTTACAAGTTTATCATTCCCAGCCAGCAGATTGAAGAATTTCCGATTAGTAAAAAACTCAACCCCAAGCTGCTTCGACTTTTCATAATAATCTACCAAATAGCTCATGTTAAATTGCTTGGCTTCCACCTCTCTCAAATCCAAACCAAAACATTCCTTGTCTTGTAACTTAGGGTATTTGGACAATCCCTCTATGCTCTTGGGCGTGAAAGAGAACTCACCAAAACTTGAATCTGGATAACCCACAACTTGGAAGGGGAAAAGTGTCCCTCTGCCTATGCTCACCGAAGTTGGTTCGAAAAAGCAAAGTGAAGGATACAGCCTGATCGATTGATCATTAGGCAAGTTTGGTGAAGGCTTGATGGGCAAGGAAAATGAGTCGAGGTGAGAATAATTCGCTACGGGAATCACAGTCAAGTCGCATTGAGCTCCATTTTCCAACCATTTTTCCTGATTTATCATTTTTGCCAACTCGCCTACCGTTAATCCATGCACCACTGGAATTGGGTGCATTCCTACAAAAGACTGAAACTCTAAATCCAACACAGGACCAGCAACATATTCCCCATTCGGATTTGGGCGATCTAGTACGATGAACTGTTTTCCTTGTTCGGCGCAAGCCTCCATTACATAATGCATTGTACTTATATACGTATAAAACCGCACGCCAACATCTTGGATATCAAAAACTACCACATCAATATCTTTCAGCATCTCCTCGCTCGGCTTTTTTGTTTTTCCATAAATAGAAACAACAGGCACACCCGTTTTGGAATCTACCGAATTCTTAACCGACTCGCCCGCATCGGCATCGCCACGAAAACCATGCTCAGGAGCGAAAACAGCCTTCACCCCTACTCCTTGGCTCAGCAAGGTGTCCAATAAGTGCACTTCTCCAACTACAGAAGTCTGGTTCACTACCAACGCTACTCTTTTCCCTTTGAGCAAAGGCAAATATTCTCCAAACCTTTCCGCACCCACTTCTATGGGCGGCTTTTCTTCTTTTATTACTTCTACTTGGGCAGGTTTTTCCGCTTTTTGAGCAGAACAAGCCGAACCAAGCAACACAAATGACAACAGGATAACTTGAAATAGTCTGATCATAATTCTTCCATCTTAATATTCGGTGAAATTAACTCTAATTGATATAAATCAAAACTACACTCCGATTCCCAGCGATTTTGTATGGAACAAATGGCTTTTTTGATAAATTTGCGCTTCTTTCGCAAAACCTTGATAGTTTATTCGAGAAAAAAGCGACACTTACCAATATACAGGAGACAGTAAATGGAAAAAACGTACAATCCACAAGCAGTAGAGGACAAATGGTATAAGTATTGGCTGGACAAGAAGTTTTTTGCTTCTAAACCAAATCCAGATAAAGAGCCATATTCAATTGTGATCCCGCCACCTAACGTAACGGGTGTCCTTCACATGGGGCATATGCTCAACAATACCATCCAAGATGTGCTGATAAGAAGGGCTAGGATGCAAGGGAAAGAAGCTTGCTGGGTGCCTGGTACCGACCATGCTTCCATTGCTACCGAAGCCAAGGTGGTAAAGATGCTTCAAGATGAAAAAGGTATTTCCAAAAAAGACATCACTAGAGAGGAGTTCTTGGAATATGCGTGGGAATGGAAAGAAAAGTACGGGGGGATCATCCTTGAGCAGTTGAAGAAACTTGGTGCTTCTTGCGACTGGGATCGTACTAGGTTTACTATGGATGAAGCCTATTATGAAGAGGTGATCAAGACGTTTGTTGACCTGTACAACAAAGGCAATATCTACCGTGGAGTAAGGATGGTTAACTGGGACCCGCAAGGCAAAACAGCGCTTTCCGACGAGGAGGTAATCCACAAAGAAGTCAATTCGAAGCTTTATTATGTAAAATATAAAATAGCTGGTACAGCTGACGAATGGGTGACCATTGCGACCACCAGGCCTGAAACAATTTTGGGTGATACCGCTATCTGTGTAAACCCTACCGATGAGCGTTTCAAACACCTAATTGGCAAAAAAGCAATTGTGCCGATGGTAGAGCGCGAAATCCCTATTATAGGTGATGAGTACGTTGACCTAGAATTTGGTACGGGCTGCCTGAAAGTAACCCCAGCACACGATTTGAATGACTACGAGCTAGGCATTAAGCATAAC
This sequence comes from Flammeovirgaceae bacterium SG7u.111, assembly GCA_034044135.1. Classification (NCBI taxonomy): domain Bacteria; kingdom Pseudomonadati; phylum Bacteroidota; class Cytophagia; order Cytophagales; family Flammeovirgaceae; species Flammeovirgaceae bacterium SG7u.111. Next base: position 3,458,353 of record CP139021.1, read on the forward strand.
CTCAAAGTAATCGACATCTTGAACGATGATGGTACTATGAGCGAAAAAGCTGAGTTTTACATTGGCGAAGACCGTTTTGTAGTAAGAAAGAAAATTGCCAAAGAGCTTGATGCAAAAGGGCAATTGGTGAAGGTGGAAGACATGGTGAACAAGGTTGGTTTTTCTGAAAGAACCGATGCCGTTATTGAGCCTAAACTTTCTATGCAATGGTTCATGAAAATGGACGATTTGTCTAAGCCAGCATTGGAACATGTAATGGATGACACCATCCAGTTCCATCCTGCCAAATTCAAAAACACGTACAAGCACTGGATGGAAAACATTCGTGATTGGTGTATTTCAAGACAGCTTTGGTGGGGGCACCGTATTCCAGCTTGGTACTTGCCAGATGGCACTTTTGTGGTTGCTGAAAACGAAGAAGGCGCTCTGACACTTGCTCAAGACAAAGACGCTAGCTTGAAGCTGGAAGATTTGAAGCAAGAGGAAGATGTGCTCGATACATGGGCGTCGTCTTGGTTGTGGCCTATTTCTGTTTTCAACGGAATCACCGAGCCAGATAACGAGGATATCAACTACTACTACCCTACTGCCGACCTGGTTACCGCTCCCGAGATTTTATTCTTCTGGGTAGCAAGGATGATCATTTCCGGCTATGAATATAAAGACCAGTTTCCCTTCAAAAATGTGTACCTGACGGGAATCGTTCGTGACAAGCAGCGCAGAAAAATGTCCAAGTCTTTGGGCAACTCGCCTGATCCTTTGGATTTGATCAAAACCCACGGAGCAGATGGAGTAAGGACGGGAATGCTATTCTCCTCTCCTGCCGGAAACGATTTGTTGTTCGATGAAAAGCTTTGCGAGCAAGGCAGGAACTTTAGCAATAAAATCTGGAATGCGTACCGTTTGGTGACTAGCTGGGAAGTAGATGAAAGTTTGGATGGAAAGAAAAACGAACTTGCAATCGAATGGTTTGATGCAAAGCTGAATGCTGCTATCATCGAGATTGAAGACCATTTCTCAAAATACCGAATTTCAGATGCCCTTATGACTATCTATAAGCTGATCTGGAACGACTTCTGTTCTTGGTACTTGGAAATGATCAAACCCGATTATCAGAAACCGATCGATTCGGCTACGCTTAAAGCAACGGTAGCATTTTTCGAAGAATTGATGAAAATCCTTCACCCGCTTATGCCTTTCATTACAGAAGAAATTTGGCATCAGACAAAAGAGCGTTCGGAAGATGATTGTATCATTGTTGCCGAATATCCTGTGGCAAAAACTCCAAATGCTAAGTTGATCGAGGAGGCGGATGGCATTTTTGAAGCAATTTCGACTATCAGAAATGTTAGAAACGAAAAGCAAATAGCAAAATCAAAAGCGCTTGATCTTTGTATCAAAACCGAAGACAAAGCCAAGTACGAAAGCTATTTCCCAATCATCAAAAAGTTGGCAAATATCGAAAACTTTTCTTTTGTAGAAGAGAAAGTAGAAAATGCAGCCCATTTCGTGTTGAAAGCCGATGAGTTCTACGTTCCGTTGGAAGGAAATATTGATGTAGAAAAGGAAAAGGAAAATGTGTCCAAAGAAATTTCTTACTTGGAAGGGTTCATCAAGTCGGTTGACAAAAAACTCAGCAATGAGAAGTTTGTGAACAACGCTCCTGCTGCGGTAGTAGACAAAGAGAAACAAAAAAGAGCGGATGCCGAGAGCAAACTTGCTGCACTCAAAGAATCTTTGAAGCACCTCGATTAACCTATTCTTTTTAGAATAGATACCAAAGGAGGTTCGTTGTGAACCTCCTTTTTTTGAACCCTTTCATATCTTTAGAGTTGTTTTTGAGTAAGTGCATGTACTTGTCCGCTTTGCCGCAATTAGTTTTTAAGGAAATCTTTCTAAAATTGTTTTTTTCTCAAAAAAATAGTTAAAATCATCTACTAAAAAATGACAGCTCTCTTTTACACCATCGTTTGAGACCTTAATCAAAAAAACACCTCAAACTATTCCACTTTTTATAAGTCAAAAATATCAAGATAGAAATGTTGAAAACTGGAACTCTACACATATTACTTTTAAGCTTGGCCGTGCTTTTTGCAGTGTCTTCATGTAGGCAAGATCCTAGCAAATCCCTCAAAGGCAAAAACCAAGTGAATACCGTCGACTATGAATATTTTTCGGCAAGGGGGAAAGTAAAGTTCAAAGAAGGGCTTGAGGAAACGAAAGGCGTAGCCCATGTTCGAATGAAATCTGACAGTATTGTTTGGATGTCGATGAGGACTGGCACGGGTATAGAAGGCCTCAGGATGGTCGCCTACCCCGATTCTATTTTTATAGTAGATGTAATCCACAAGGAATATTATGCTATGTCATTTGCAAGTCTGAGCGAAAAAATCAAATTCGATATTGACCTTAAAACCATCCAGTCAATCCTTACAGGCAACCCGATTTTGATTCCAAATAGAGGTGTGAGAAAAAGCTCGTCGGACAAATACTTGACGCTTACGCAAAGCATAGAAGACATAAAAGTTCAGAGTAAAGTCCTGATTGCCAACCGGAGGTTAGAAAATGTGAACGTAAGCAATACCTTTACGCTCATTAGCCTCTTAATCGACTATAAAGAATTTGAAGATTTTGACGGAGTGACTTTCCCCAAAAAAGCCATGGTTCATTTAAAGTACCCTGATGCATCAGACAAGTTTGATATCAACATTGACATAGATTATGGAAAAGTGGTCACAAGCAGTACCCCATTGAAATTCCCTCTGAGAATCCCTGAAAAATACACGCTTAAAGAATTGAAGTAGAAGATCGAAACCACAAAACTCTATTGATTTTTAGGTAAGTCAATAGTTTTTTTATGCCTCATAATTTCCTGATTTAATCAATTGCTACTTCCTGAATACGTGGTACTGCCTGTAGCCTTTATAAAACTCTAAGAAAGTCACTTTTACAATGGTGTAAGAAGGAATAGCAGCTATCATTCCTACTGGACCACCAAGGTTAGCCCCAACAAACACGATCAAGAAAATTTCCACAGGGTGTGCTTTGACAGATTTGGAAAAAATAATAGGCTGTAAAAAGATATTGTCAATAAATTGAACGAAACCAAATACGATTAAAATTTTAGCCGCAAGTAGCAAGTAACTTTCCGAAGAAGCCAAGTTCAAGTTAGTTGAGATACCCACTATCAACCCAAAAGTACCGCCAAGGATTGGTCCCAAGTAGGGAATGAGATTGGCCACAGCTGCAAATACTCCTATCGTAACCGCATACTCTACTCCTACTACCAGCAAGCCAAAAGACACGATGGAAAAAATGGAGATCATTTGGAGGAGCAATCCAAGCAGATAATTAGAAAGAAGCTTTTCCACTTTGCTAAATGCAGCTATGGTCACCTCATAATATTGGTTAGGGATCATCGCAATCAAATGGCGTTTAAACAGACCTTTCTCATTGAGTAAAAAAAAGGCGATGAAGAAAACTGCCATGAAGCCTATGAGCAAAGAACTAGTAAGGGAAAGTACGCTGTTGAGGATAGTGGTAAACTCGAAGCTTTCCAAAAATGCGGCAACAGTTTCTTTGAGCCTATTGAGTACAAAGCCCTGGTTGGTTTCACTTATCAGTCCATTTTTGAGTAAAAACTGCTCAAAGCCATTTATTGGTATCTTGATCTGAACTACAATATCGTCTAGATCAAGCTCAGATATCACATTTATCTGGTCAGAAACCAGAGGGACAAAGAGGTAGACGAAGAGTGAAAAGAGACCAATAATGAGAGAGAATGCCAATAGTGTGGCTACGGCTCTGGGAACTCTGATACCATAAACCTGAAACTGGCTTATGTAGTTAGTTGGTGTTCGTAAAATACCCGTAAGCACAAGAGCAAGGGCAATATAGGTGACAATATCTGCAAAAAACCAACCGAGGGCAAGCAGTATTACTACGCCTATCAACAGATTTAATGCAGTCTTATTAATCATTATAGTTGTCAGGTTTCAGTTAAATGGAAACAAGAAAGCCCTTGTTTCCCAACAAGAGCTTTCAAAATATTTTTACAAAAGAGCTGGGATTAGTCCCAGCTCAACTCGTTATCCTCGTCATCAGATTTTTCGTACTGATCAAAGTCGAAATCTGGCATGAGCTCTTCTTTTACATGGTCTATGCATTCAACAAGTGCATTTGAGAATTTGCTGAAATCTTCTTTATACAAGAAAATCTTGTGCTTCTCATAGAAAAAACCATCTTCTTTGTATCTTTTCTTACTCTCTGTAATCGTCAAATAATAATCATTTGAACGAGTAGCTTTTACATCAAAGAAATACGTCCTTTTACCTGCTCGTACTCTTTTTGAATAGATTTCGTCTTTTCCTGTTCCTTTGATATCCTCCACTTTACGAATAAATTGTGTTTAAAGAAAATTATATAAAATTGTAACTGTAAGCTAAATTTCTCTTTTGTACCTCTATAATACAACTTTGTGTCATAAAAATTGAATTATTTACTGTAAATCGAGCGTATTCCGCTTTGATTTTGTTCAATATTACAATTTATTGGACAAGAATATAAAATTCCAAGGTGTTTTTTTCATAATTAAACGAATTGCCGCTAGATGTAAACACTGAGTTAACTTTCGTAGAAAGTTCTTAGAAGCTAATTGGGAATTATATTCCAAAATTGTTACCGCTTTTTTGGAGGCGGAATGAGGCGAAGCCGACAAAGGTAGTGGTCCTACTCTAGTGGAATTAAATATTCCTCAATATACTTGCACCAAGATTCAATCTAATCACTTTGCTATACTGATGAAAAAAATATTTTTAACTTTTTTGACCTTAGCCTTCTTAATTCAAAGCAATTGGGCACAGGTTGTTGTAAAAGAAATAGGATTTACCCAACGAGGAAAAGCTTCTTATTATCCTGATAACAGGAAGGGGGCTGAAACCAGAAATGGAGAAACGTTTAACATGAACCATCTCACGGGAGCGCACCAGCATCTCGCTTTCAACAGCCTAGTAAAAGTAACCAACCTCGACAATGGCAAGCAGGTGATCGTAAGAATTAACGACCGTCCGTACACCAGAGAGAGGATAATTGACCTTACTCTAGCTGCTGCGAAAATGATAGGCCTCGCAGGAAAACTTTCTTCTGATGTAAAAATTGAGGTAGTTGGTCTTGATGCTGACAGAAAGCAAACTTGGCTCGCTAACCAGAAACTAGGTTTCACAATTCCCGACAGTCTCTCCTATTTGTTTGCCGCTCCCAAGCCTATCCTGCCAAAGGAACAAACAGTTACTCAGGTAGACTCGCTTGAGACAACAACAAATGCCATACTTCCTGTTAGGTCGGTTGCAGAAATAGAAACTTATGAAAGTACCATTCAAGAACGCCAGATTGATGTGTCGGCAGTAGCCAATACGCTGGCACAAAAAGCCAATTTCAAGGACGTAGGTTCGTACACTGTGGATGGAAAAAAGATTTCCTTAGAAGGTTTTGGAGTAGTGGCAAAATCTTTTCCAACCCCTGAAGAGGCCATTGAATCAGGAAAATATTATAAATCACTCCAATTTGCTCATGTATATATCCAGTCTGGCTGGTCAAGCGGGTCTAGGGAATATAGGGTGATGATTGGAGTTTTCCACAACAAAAGCGATGCTGTCTCTTTACAAAAGTATCTTTCGACTAACAACAATTCAGTGATTATTCGTTCTCATCTTAATTAAAAAACAGATCAACTATTTTGTAAATATCAAAATGTTGATTATTATAGATTGTTTTTTGACTTGAAGGACAATCCCTTAAATATCCAATTTTCAAACACTAAGACGCACTTTGCGATATGAAAAAATCAGTATTGTTTATCCTCGTATTTGTCATGTCCGTAGGCATGTCGTTTGCCCAAAAATACAAAGTGGGATACAAACAAAAAGGCCAAGCTTCCTACTATGCATCCAAGTTCCACGGCAAAAAAACAGCGAGCGGAGAAACTTATAATATGTATGCTATGACCGCTGCTCACCGCAAGCTCCCCTTCAATAGTATCATCAAAGTAACTAACAAAAAAAATGGTAAATGGGTGACGCTCAGAGTAAATGATCGTGGTCCTTTCACCCAAAAGAGAGTACTCGACGTATCTAAAAAAGCTGCATTGAAACTAGATATGGTAAAAGATGGAGTAATAGATATTGAAATCGAACTACTGAAAGTTGGCGGAGAAGAAGATACTCCTGAAGAAGTAGCTGTAGATGAGAAAAAAAGCAGAAAAGAGCGAAAGGCGGAAAAGAAGGCTGAAAAGGAAAACAAAAAGGATAAAAAAGAAGAAGCCACTGTGGCTACTGGTGTTGCCGCCGCGGGCGGAGTAGCTGGAGCCGCTACTGACAAAGAAAAAAAGAGCAAAACCCCTGAGGCAAAACCAGTCAAAACCACTCCTGTAAAAAAAGAGCCTGCAATTCCGCTTAACCAACGATTTGAGAAAGTTGGCACTTACAGCGTTTGGGGAACAAAAACGACCCCAAAAGGTTATGCTATTCAGATTGGTGCTTTTTCCACCATTGAAAAAGCGATTGAAGTAGGCAGAGAAGCTACGAACTTAGGCCTAGACGAAGTATATGTACAGACAGGCTGGGCCAATGGCAAAAAAACATACCGCTTGCTTTATGGCTCAGAAGCTGATGCCGACGACATGAAAGATCAGCTAAATAAAGTAAAGAAAAAAGGGTTTTATAAGGCTTTTGTGAAAGAACATTATAAATAAAACTTGGGTCAAACCCCTCATTTATCATTCTAAAGGATACCCAAGTCACATGGCGGCTTGGGTATTTTCATAGCTAAAAAGACTAAAAAACAATGAACCTCGATACCATTAAAGAATTTGGGAATTTAGAACTGCTCGCTCGCCAAATGGTGGAAGGGTTTATCACAGGCTTACACAAGTCCCCTTATCATGGGTTTTCGGTCGAATTTGCCGAGCACAACCTCTACAATAACGGGGAAAGCACCCGCTATATCGACTGGAAAGTATATGCCCGTACCGATAGGCTCTACACCAAAAGGTTTGAGGAAGAAACAAACCTTCGCTGCCTCTTGCTAATTGACAATTCCTCTTCCATGTATTACCCAGTTGATACACAAGAAAAGATTAGGTTCAGTATTGCCTCGGCGGCTAGCCTAGCCTATATCCTCCAAAAGCAACGGGACGCCGTAGGGCTTTGCACCTTTTCAGATAAAGTTGAAATGTTGACTCAAGTAAAGTCAACAGGCAAGCATATCCACAATCTTTTCTTGATGCTACAGCAAATGTTACAGAATACTCCTGACCAGCAAAAGACCTCTGTAGCCGATGTAATCCATGAAGTAGCAAACAGGATTCACAAAAGATCGCTAGTAGTCATCTTTAGTGACATGATGGAAAACATTAATAATCATGATGAAATCTTTTCAGCTTTAAAACATTTGAAGCACAACAATCATGAAGTATTGATCTTCCATGTGTACGACCAAAGCACCGAACTAGACTTCGATTTTCCCGAAAGACCCATCGTATTTGAAGACTTAGAAACAGGCCAAAAGGAGAAAGTACAGCCATCGCAGGTAAGAGAAGCTTATCAACGATCTATCAAAGAACGCTTCAAAGAAATCAAGTTAAAATGCGGCCAGTATAAAATTGATTTCATAGAAGCCGACAGTAAAAAAGATGTTGGGCAAATCCTTCTCCCCTATCTTATTAAGAGAAAAAAAATGCGCTAAAGCATTATCTTTTCATGAATAAGCTTTTAACTTTAGCCCTTAGGAAATAAGAAAACGTTAGTTAACTATCGCTATTTTTAGTGGGCATGAATCGCTTATTCACATCATGTTGATAACTTTGTTGATATGTTGATAACTTTTTCTAAGGAAGCAGCTCTACATGCATATCATTTTCAGAGAGTTGTATTTTTTTTGAAAAAAGGGGGAGTAAATCTTGGAAGATAAAGAACTTAAAACATTAACCAATTGCTTTGAATCACTAAGCGAGCTCGACGAGCCAGCTAGGCAACGTGTGCTTGCTTGGCTCAACAGCAGGTTTCTAGATGAGCCTTCTCCCATTCCCTCCAACACTCCTCCTACCCCCTCTCACGCACAGCCCGAAGCGGAAAAAGAAGAAGAGCCAGCTACTGAGTTAGATATTCCATACGAACACCTTAGCGAGCTCCTCTCAAAACTTTACCCCAGAACAGCAGCGGAAAAAGTATTGTACACCAGTTGCTACCTCCACAAGAAAATGGGGATGCGCTTTCTGACGGGAAGAGTGATAAACGACGAGCTCAAAAAACATGAGGAAGGAGTGAGAAACATTACCGCCACCATCAACGCCCTCATAGAAAAAACACCAGCCATGATGGCCCAACTAGAAAAGAATGGCAAAACTGCCCAAGCCCAAAAAAAGTACGTAGTGACCGAAGAAGGCAAGCGAGAGATTATGCAGAAGCTTGATTTGCTTGGGAAGAAGTAGACTTCCTGATAGACCTGATAAACATTCCTTTTTCACCAGTCATTCCAACGGAAGTTGGAATCTCCAACCCACCTAAGCACAAGAGCAACCTCCTTAGGGAAAAGCCCCTGTATAGACTGGTACAAAAAAAGTGCAGGAAATACACTCTTTTTGGTTTGAGCGTCTCGTTCGGACCTTCACGGCATTGGTTTTCAGCCACACTTGCCGCGCCCTTCTTTAGCGGACGCTGACCCAATGCCGCAGTTCCACGCGAGAGGCTTGAAACATGTACTAAAACACCTATCTTAGAGACGCCCCTATCAGGGCGTCTGCAACAAGAAACCCAGTCATCGTTTTTCTTGCGCCTGAACTACCGCCGGTACTCTTTTTTGGCAGCAAGGTTTTTTTAACCCTAATGAACGCTCACCCATCTAACAGCCCTTGCTTGACGCCAGCAAGTAACGGCGTTAGTTGTTTTTGGGCAACGCCGACGGGCAAATAGAAAACTTGGCAACAACCAGCCCCAAAAACCAAAAACGCCCTGCCAATGGTGACGGGACGTTTTCATAGTTGATTTTTGTTTTTACTTGCTCCACCCTACTTGTGAGAATTGCTACTTTACCTTCATCGATGTTTTGCTTCATATATTCAGCATTTGTGAAAGTATTTATGATATTTTCTTCGCTCCTCTTTAAATATTTAGGAAAAGTAAAAACGTACAATCCTAAAGGAATTAAATAGAAAATCAGTGAAGGAGAGTCATATACAAAGAAGTTTATGTAGCTCACCAAGAGAAAGGCTATTGAAAAGAGTATGAGGAAGCTAACTGAAATTCCTGCTTTGAGCTGAATCAATATCCCTTTTTTCTTTTCCACGATACTTCCTTCCCAAATCAGTTGGTGAAGTGATTTAACACTGAATTGTTGGATAGCCTGAATTTTGAATTGGTTATTTTCCAACTTTCCATTAAATCCATGTTTTTGTTTGAAAAATATCTCGTTGAAATCAGGTGCAAATTGGGTTTGGCTAACCCTCCGTCTTGTATTTACAACTGACTTAAACACATTTTCAAACTCCTTAGAATCGATCGGTAGTTCAAATTTACTTATTTTTATGACAATCATTTTTTTGATTTTTCTTTTTCTAACCGCTGTTTAACTTGCTCAAGAAACTTTTCACAAGAAATATTGAAAACCGTATCTATATCTTTTCCCTTAACATAAACTCGAGTAGAGTCCACATTTTTAAATAAAGTATCCCCAATTTGGATTTGTTCCCAAAAATCATTGTAAATTGAATGAGAGCTATTTATATAAAATTGACTTTTTGAATTTAATGTATCAAGTTTAATTACTCGATCACCGTGATGAGTGTCAATGAGCATTTTTTCTTGTATCACACCGTGGTGAAATTGTTTCTTTAGGGTATTTATTTCTCTATTGCAATTCCATTCAACGTAATCAAGATGAGAACAAGAAGAGTATAACAATAAAACAAAATATAACTTTTTCATTATTATAATACTTTAGATCATGTTTAAAAATTTTAAATAGGCATTTTTTTGATCCTATTAAGTATTATTTGGCAGTTTTGCCATAAAACCCAAGCTTCTTGGCTTTTGGTAGTTTTTTCATAGTCTTTGGACAGCCTCCGGAAGAAATTGAACGTGCCGAATGTCCTCTCGGTGACCCATCTCCACTTGATGGGCACAAAGCCCCTGGGGGTTGGGGGACAAGAGGATATCTCGACCTCTACGCCCCTTATGTTGTCCTCTACCCATCCGGTGAACTTCTTTTTATAGGCCTGGTCTGCCAGGATCTTTTCCATCCTGTGCAGGTAGCCCAAGAGGGGCTCCACCACCCGTTGCCCTATCGTGCCGTCATGCTCGTTGGCGCCAGTGGCGACCACTCCCCATACCAGCCCGAGCGTATCGGTGATGACGTGCCTTTTTCTCCCGTTCACCTTCTTGTTGCCGTCCAGCCCCGTGTCCTGCCCGATAAAAGGCGCGCACTTTACCGACTGGCTATCAATGGAAAGCATGCTCGGGGTCGCCTTCTTGCCCTTCCTCTTGCGCTCTAGTTGGTTGAGTGCCGCGTTCAGCCGAAAAAGCGTGTTGTCCCCCTGCCACTTGCGGAAATAATAGTATACCACATTCCAAGGAGGGCGTCCCTCGCCCGAGAGGCTGCGCCACTGCTGTCCGCTGCGCATGCAGTACAAGATCGAGTCCACCACGTCCCTGAGGTCATATTTGCGTTTCCTTTCCACGGGAAGATATTCTTTTATATATTGCCATTGCCGGGAGGTCAAGCGGGTATATCCTGTTTCCATAAACTTTGTTGTTTCGTCACTACAAAGTTTTAGCCTGCCCGGCTCTTTTCAAAATTTAAACATGCTCTTAAATGAAAAATTAATTCCAACAGATCCTCCTCCTTTTAACTTTGGTAAAAAGTTTTTTCCAGGAAGAGAACCTGAAATAGAAATATTTTCTTTCCCAATTGTTTTATAAGCAGGAGTACCAGGGATATGTTTAGTCTCATAACTACCAGAAAATTCAATATTTGCAGGGCCATATCCTCCTCCTATAAATAAACTAGTGCCTGTTTTATCATCATCATTAATTGGTGTCTCATCTTGTGAAAAGGTAATTTCTCGGGAAAAACCAACACTTCCCTCAGCCCCAATAGCAGGCGCTATACCACCAAACAATCCCAACCCATCTGCTGTATTCGCTAATTCAAGAGATACTTTTGCTCCTCCACCAACTACTAAGCCTAATTCAAATTTAACCGATTGTCCTTCTGGAATATATTCTTTTATTTTTTTAGTAGCTAATTCTATTCCTTTGTCTGTAACCTCTTCAAGTTTTTGTGCTCCTTCTTGAACCTTAGATTCTACATAGTTTCCAAAATTTTTGACAGATTCTGGTATAAGTGCTCCACCACAACAATCCCCAGGCGCCATTCCATCAGGGTCGATAAAGCGAATCGGGTTGTCAAACGCATAATTATAGACACTCTGCCTCCTCATCTGGTCTGCTAGTGGATCTACCGTATGCCATCTACCAAGCACCTCGCCCCGTAGTCCGCCCAATTGAGCCCGTGCTCTTCCTGTTTTTCCTTTCCGTTGTACTGGAACTTATGGTCCGGTTCACCCTGTTTCTCTATCCCAGCCATGTTCATGCCGTAGGGGTAGTACAGGGGTCGCGCACGACTGGTTCTCCTGCACCACCAGTTGCTGGTGCCTTACCGTAAAGTCGTCCACCCATACCGGCTCGTCCGCCTCGTTCACCACAAACACTTTGGCCCTTGCCCTCAGCCATGTGCATGAACTGCAGCTCGCCGTCCTCGTACACAAACTCGCCCACGTAGTCGGTGGTCTTTTTCAGCTCGCCGTCCTCAAATACCTTCTTCTGCAGCTTGATCCCCGCCGCATCATATAGACAGCCTCTTGGCACCCCTCCCTTTTTTTGTGTTTTTGTTGGTAGATTTGACCATTGGAATGAGGTTTAAACTTTTTTGGCAGGTAGTAGGATTGCCATAAGACCAGTGCCACGAAGGCCTGAGCGAGACGCGCGAACGAACCAGAAAAGGGTGTAGACACTACGACTAGAGGATATAAAATGAAATGATGCGAAAAAACAAATGGCTTTGGTTAGTTTTGATAAGCTTGCCTTTTCTTCTTATCCTAAAGAAGATGTTTTACAATGATAATTTGGAAATATCTCTTGAGGACATAACCCATAGAGAGCTATTTTTCTATGAGTTACCATCAGAAGTACAAGATGCGTATAAAAAATCACCTTCAGATGTGATAATAAACTTAGAAACAGCTTTTGAAATTGATGTGAAACAAACTGCAATACCAGGTTTGTGCTCTGGGAAAGTTTACTACTATATCAATGAGTGTAAATTTTATATGAAAAGCTATAAATCGAAATTCAACTCACCTATTGTGTATTTTAATAAAAGATTGTATTTCCCAACAGTATATGATCCTACTCTTAGACCAGGTGAAAAATATGCCACTATTGATTTAAGTGGATACGAGTGTATTCAATAATCTACTACACCAGCTACTCTTATGATTCAAACAGTTAGGGGTCGTGCAAAACAAAACCCCTTGTATGGAAAAGCACCAAGGGGTTCTTACGATAAAAAGTATTTTGCTATCAAATAGTCACACCAAATTCTTTTATCAAAGAATTTTACCTAACGGCAATTGTATAAATCTTGTCCGATACCCTAGGTTGATCTGGGTTAGAACTTGGTTGAGTTGTTATGACGAGAACAAGCCTACATGACCCATCTTCCTCCAGTGCTGTCTTCCAGTCATCAGTCATCAACCTCGAAAGATCAAACTGATAGTTAGTCTTGACGGAAAGTTCATCAGAATCATTTTCAAGCGCCATTACGGCTTTTGACTTACGGCCTTTTGCAGCACTAATCTCTATTTTTTTTACTGATTTTGCATACTCCTCTGGCAAGCGTACATGAAAGTACTGTGCCTCTCCTGAGCTTACTAATTCTTTGGCTATTCCTTCTTTAATATTTACTATCTGCTGATCATCCAAGAAAAATCCGACCTCATCTACTGGGTCAAATTCAGCTTGAACCTCATCAGTGAAGTTGCAGGCATAAACTGTGAGTAAAAGGATGGGTAGCGCCACCCAAAAGTACAACTTGTTTTTCTGGGATTTTTTCTGGGTCATCATATTAATTCTGTTTTTAATGGATGAAAATTGAGAAATAGGTAATGTTAAATGAAATACATTTGAAGGACTTGCTAGTTTGATCAGCAGCTTCAAATAAGGTTCTAGGGGAATTCCTTGGCTATGAAGTTTTTGGTCAACAAAGTATTCATGTTGTAAAGAAATGGCTTTTTGTAGCCACCAAACTACAGGATTGAACCAACAAAATATTTGCAAGAGTGTCACCAAGCATACATCGAAGGAATGCCGCTGCTTTACGTGCAATTGTTCGTGTTGCAGCACCCAATCTTTTTCAGCTTCGGGTAACTTCTGCCAACTGCTACCCACCACTATATTTCCAAAGAAAGAAAAAGTCAGATCAGAGGTCGACAACGATCGGAACTTTAACCCTTTCCAATAGGTAGTTTGTCCTTGTCCTATCTTTCGCAAAGTAGCGTGCAAACGAAAGGTAGTTAATACGGCAATAATGATTGCTACCGCAAAGTAACCTGCTGCGATTATTGTAAGCCAACCGATACGAGAAGTTGGGATTCCTGTAGCGGCGACACCATCGATAAAAATAGTTTCTGTACTTTGGGATAGAGGTAATAGACTAGGATTAACCAGCATCGAATCAAAAAGCAAAATATTGCCAACTTCCAGCACAGGAAGCAGCAAACAGGAGAACAAACCTATCAGTAAATACCACCTGATACCCGAAAAATGTGCGCTGCGCCGAATACCCAAGAGATATCCTAAATAAACGATGATCAAGCCCAGGTTTACCTCTAGCAAATAATTGAAAAATTGGCTCATGACTTTTTCTTGAGTTGTTGTTCCAAATGCTTGTTCAATTCTTCCGCTTCTTTTTCAGTCAGTTCTTCTTGCACCATAAAAGAGACTAGTTGCTTGTAAGAGCCCGAAAAGTACTTCTCCATCAAGCTTTTGAAAGAAGCTTTTCGGTAGGCCGATTTGCTGATCAATGGATAGTATTCATGCGTTTTGCCATATGCTTTGTGCCCCACAAATCCCTTTTTCTCCAAAATCCTCACCACCGAAGAAACAGTACTGTTGGGAGGATGGGGTTCTGGTAATTGTTTGATCACGTCCCTTACCATGGCATTTTCCAATTGCCAAATGATATTCATGATCTCTTCTTCTTTTTTGGTCAGTGTTTCCATGATTAAACGAATTATTTAGTTTTATAGCGTAAACATACGTCATGAAACGTATATTTACGCTATAAAAATCATAAAAATACATAAGTTACTGATAATCAATATTATTATTTTCTATAACAAGACCTAGGTGTGTGTGAATAGGCTGCAATAAAAAACGTCCAAACCGCTTGGGGCGACTTGGACGTTTATATTTTCAGACCTACTAAGAAAAAAGAACTACCCTCTAGTAAACACTAACTCATCTCCTGATGAAAGCTCACTATTAAAGCCATACCCTCCACTATCGAAAGCGGTTAGTTGCTCTGCATCGGTTATCTTGTTTCGGATAATCCAAGAAGTCATCATGCCCCTCGCTTTCTTGGCGAAGAAGCTGATTACCTTGTAATTCCCATTTTTAAAGTCTTTGAACACAGGGGTAATAACTTTACTTTTTAGATCAGTAACTTTAACTGACTTGAAGTATTCATTAGAAGCTAAGTTGATAACCACCTCAGAGCCAATGCTATTCAAATCGTTGTTTAATTCATTGGTTATCTTCCCATCCCAAAACTCATAAAGGTTGTTTTTTCTTCCAATTTTGAGCTTAGTCCCCATTTCTAGCCTATAGGGTTGGATAAGGTCGAGCGGCTTGAGCAAGCCATAAAAGCCCGAAAGGATACGCAAATGATCTTGAGCAAACTTTAAGTCATTATTGCTAAGTGTGTAAGCCTCAAGCCCTTCGTACACATCGCCTTTGAAAGCGAAAAGTGCTTGCCTGGCATTTTCCAAGTTAAAGTCTGGATGCCAAGCTGCAAAGCGCTCTTGGTTAAGCTCTGCCAAATTTTCACTAATACTCATCAGCTTGGCCAAATCTTTCGCTTTTTTCTTTTTTAGAGGAACTGCAAGCTTTTCAGTATCTGCCAGCATGCGGGGCAACGTATATTCACTGGTGGTTACTAGGGTTTTGTAATCTAAGGTTTTGGCTGGTGAAATTACTATGATCATTTCTCGAGTTCTTTTTATATGTGCTGTCAAATAAGAAAGCAAAACTAAGAAATAAGAAAATTAGTTTTAGATGAAATAACTAATACGTCTATTTGCACAAATTATAGTAAAATCAAGCTTTAACGTCCCTAAAGCTATTTGAGGTTGAGAAGGCATAAAATTAAAGCTATTTTGATTTTCTATGAATAACGAAATCGTTTTTTTGCAAACCAATTTTGTTTGAGTATAATTTTTACTTTTGCGGAAACGTCGACGAAAACTGGCGAGTTTATTTAAAAAAATTGACTTAGATTACATTTTAAGTTCCATCTAGATGAGTAATAAAATAACGGCAGCAATCACGGCTGTACATGGTTGGGTTCCTCCATACATCCTTGACAACAAAGAGCTAGAACAGCTTGTGGACACAAACGATGAATGGATAAGGACAAGAACTGGAATTAAGGAAAGAAGGATTTTGAAGGGAGAGGGCCAAGGAACTTCTGTGATGGCCACAAAGGCTGTGGAAGGTTTGTGCGAAAAAAGGGGTATTGACCCGAAGGAGATAGATGCTATAATTTGCGCGACTATCACACCCGATATGCCTTTTCCGTCTACTGCCAACCTTGTTTGCGAAAATGTAGGTGCTGAAAACGCACTTAGCTTCGATCTTTCGGCTGCTTGCTCTGGCTTTATTTATGCGCTGGAAACAGGCGCTAACTTTATCCGCTCGGGCAATTATAGCAAAGTGGTGATTATTGGAGCAGACAAGATGTCTTCTATAGTGAACTACGAGGACCGTGCTACTTGTATCCTTTTTGGGGATGGCGCTGCTGCTGTGCTGTTAGAGCCGAACAACGAGGGGCTTGGCGTGATGGATGCTATATTGAAAACTGATGGTTCTGGAGCGGAAATGCTAAATATGAAAGCAGGTGGTTCGGCAAGGCCAATCACCCCTGAGATTTTGGCTGCCAAAGAGCATTATTTCTACCAGGATGGCAAACACGTTTTCAAATATGCGGTAACTAATATGGCGGATGCTGCTGCGGACATCATGGAGAGAAACAAGCTCACTGGTGACGATGTGGCGTACCTCGTTCCTCACCAAGCCAATAGGAGGATCATAGAAGCAACTGCCAAAAGGATGGGAGTTTCTATGGACAAGGTGACGATGAACATTGAGCGCTATGGCAACACCACGGCGGCAACTGTCCCTTTATGCCTCTGGGATTTTGAGAAAGACTTCAAAAAAGGGGATAACTTGGTGCTGGCTGCCTTTGGCGGTGGCTTCACTTGGGGTTCTATCTACCTCAAATGGGCTTACGATAGCGAGTAGGAATTTCTTTGAAACACATATAACAAAAAGGGCTTGGGGAATTTATTCTTCAAGCCCTTTTTTATCAAAGTAATAGTTAGCTTTTTACTTGTGAATACTTCAAAAATCTAGTTTATGGTTTTTAGACGCCTGCCTGTCCGCCACGTGTAACCAACGCCGTTACTTTACTTGCAGTTAGTGCCAAAAAGAATTACTGGAGAATGAGCATTTTTTGACTTAAATAGTATGGCGTTGGTCTGAATGAATTGACAAGGGGCTAATGCTGATAGCCTACGCCTAGAAAACCTGAATTCAGCAAGTTTTCTTTATTGTAACTAAAAACAGTTTCTATAGAATCGCCCACGTATACCTGCCCTCCTGCAGCCATCAACACGGCTTGCCCGGCTGCAGTATCCCATTCCATTGTCGGGTTGTGGCGGTAATAAATATCGGCTTTGCCCTCAGCTACCATGCAGAATTTTAAGGAGCTTCCTACCGAGGTAAACTCGGTCACGCCTAGTTTATCGAACAGGGCTTCTTCACTGTCAGATGCGTGTGATTTGCTCCTGACAGCCACTTTTGGGGAAGGCAAATTGTTTATCTTAATCTCTTCTTGCTCCTCTCCTACTATTTTGGAAGCTTTTTGCCCTACCACACCTACATACATCACCTCGGTGACAGGCACATAAATGACTCCTAGTACAGGGATCTTATTTTCAAGCAAAGCGATGTTCACTGTAAACTCCCCATTTCTTTTTACAAATTCTCTCGTTCCATCCAAAGGGTCTACCAACCAAAACTGATCCCAGTCTTTCCTGTCTTCGTAAGGAATGTCTTTACCTTCTTCGGAAATGAGTGGAATATCTGGAGTAAGCTCTCCTAAGGCTTTCACAATAATGTCATGCGCTCTTTTATCTGCCAGAGTAAGCGGGGAATAGTCCGACTTCAATTCTGTTTTTTGCGAAAGCACAGGGTCTACATAGACATCCATGATAGCCTTGCCAGCCTCTACGGCAATTGCCTTTACTTTTTCAACCAACTCATCTTGAATCAACATGACGTATCTTTATTTTATTGACAAAATAGTTTAATCACTTTATTTTTTCCCTTTACCAAATTCAGGATCAATTTTAAGAAAATAGGCAACAACAAATGCCGGCAAGCCACAAAGAACTACCCATATGAAGAAATTTTTGTAGCCCAATAGTTCTTGGATGTACCCGCTAACCATACCGGGCAACATAACCCCAAGCGCCATAAAACCTGTACCTATTGCATAATGAGCGGTTTTATGCTTTCCTTCTGCAATTAAAATCAGATACATGACAAATGCGGTGAACCCAAGCCCATATCCAAATTGCTCAATAATAACTGCACTAGAGATGATTACCAAGGATTGGGGCATATATACCGCAAGGAACACATACACAAGGTTAGGCAAATTTACGGCAAGCATCATCCACCAAAACCAATATTTTAAGCCGTTTCTATAAACTAAAACCCCACCTAAAATCCCGCCTAAGGTCAAAGCAATCATACCTACAGTTCCATAAATAAACCCAATTTGGTCGGTAGCCAATCCTAACCCTCCCGCTTCAGTACTTTTTGACAAAAATGGATAGGCTATTTTCAGCAATTGAGCTTCGCCTAGCCTGTACAAGAGCAAAAAAGAAAGTATGAGCAGGATGTTTTTCTTTAGGAGAAACTCCTTAAAAACATTAAAAAACTCGACAACTACCTCCTCTACGGTTTTCACCCCTTCCTCATCCTTTTCTAAACTATCTTTAGGAAGAGTGAATTTGTGGTACAAGGAAAATATAACCATTGCAGAAGCAACAACTAACATTGTGA
This sequence comes from Flammeovirgaceae bacterium SG7u.111, assembly GCA_034044135.1. NCBI lineage: Bacteria > Pseudomonadati > Bacteroidota > Cytophagia > Cytophagales > Flammeovirgaceae > Flammeovirgaceae bacterium SG7u.111. The sequence goes on from CP139021.1 coordinate 3,476,814, forward strand.
TTAGCCAGGCGTCTTTTATTGCCATGATTAATTCCATCTTTCCAGCCAAAATAACAACCAAGCCTTGCCCAGAAACCATTGCTATTCTATAAAAAGTATTCCTAATGCCCACAAAAAAGGATTGCTGCCCTTCATTTAAGGCTTCCATATAAAATCCATCAGCCGCAATGTCGTGCGTTGCAGAGCTGAATCCAGCAAGCCAAAAGAACGCAAGTGTGTATCTGAAAAAATTATCTAAGGGCAAAGTGAGCGCTACCAACGCAAAGCTAACCCCCAAAACAAATTGCATAGTAACAACCCACCACCTCGTAGTTTTGAGTAACTCTACAATAGGACTCCAAAATGGCTTGATCACCCATGGGAAATTTAACCAGCTTGTATAAAATGCCATTTCAGCATTAGGGATTTCCAAGTTTGTGTACATGATGACCGAGAGGGTATTTACAATCACATACGGTAAGCCCTCGGCAAAATACAAGGAGGGCAGCCACACCCATGGTGATTTCAATATTTTCATTGAACGAAGATAAAGGGTCTAAAAAATGAAAAGCGAATCTAGCTTTTTTCTTTTAGCTAGGAAGGAACTGGGTAAAAAACGTATAGTTCAAATTCTCAAAGCAATTTTGGGGTTGGTTGGCAAACTACAAGAATGTTTGCCCCCAAAACCCTATAGTACTATTTAAAGATATAATTATAACATAATAATGATTTCTGGCTAATCACGCAACACAAAATGTTAATCAGATTTTTTTAAAAATAACAAAATTAAAAACATACTTAAATAGTTCCGTTATCAGTTTTCATATTGAAAAGAATCAATCAATAACCTTAAATCATAATACTTATGACCACAGATTTCTTTAGTTTAGAATTTATCGAAGATTTAGGCCTCAGTCACCTTACTTTCAAAAGGAAATGTACATCAGAAGAGTACAGGCTCGCTTATACAAAACTTATCGAGCTTTTTGAAGAAAAAGGACATCATAACCACGTTACCGATACGTCAAGTCTAGGTACTGTTGGAATTGCTGACCAACAATGGGTAAAGTCAGACGTAGTACCCAATCTGAGGAAGATTGTAGATAAAGCCCATAAATTAAATATTGCCCTAATTTTAGGGAATGATATTTTCGCCACTTTTGCTGCTAAAAATATTGCAAGAAACTTTATGGATAAGCAAAATATTGACATCCACTACTTCCCAGTTGTGGCTGAGTCTTTTGAGTGGTTCAAACAAGAAAGAGAATTAGTTTAAAAAACACCAGGTTCTATTACCAGCCTCAGTTCAGCTATATGAACTGAGGCTTTTTATTTAATGAGCCCTTATTTTCACTTTTTCCGTTTCATAAAGCAAGTTTCCTTTTTCATCAAAGAACTCAAAACGAAGAACAGGTCTATCGTTAGGGTAACCCAGTTTCACCATTAAAAACCCTCCGGATGGTTCTTTGGAAGTGTAAGGTTGCTGGATTAATCCCTCAGGATCAGTTGAATTTTCGTCTCCAGGCAGCTTGCCCAAGCGCGAATTCTGATCTACCTGCGAGCCACAGCTGAACTCTTCAAACCCAGAAGGGTGGGTAGAATGATATTGCCAATGCCTATCTCCACAGAGGATGTAAAAGTTTTTTTGCAAAAAACCATTTGCTTTCAACCAATCAAAAAATGCATCTCCCTCTACTTTGAACCCGCCAGGATTCGTATGGTTATCCGTCTTGCGTTTGTCGTCCGGACCAACCATAGGCGTTGGGGTAACCAGCAGTTTGAAAGTAGCATCGCTTTCCAAAAGCGAATTTTTCAACCATGCCATTTGTTCTTTGCCCCACATTGTTTTCTCAGGGCCGTCTTCCATGTTATTGGGGCTGCGGAAATCCCTTCCTTCCGCCATCCAAATTTGGAGGTCTTTTGATATTCTATGTGTCCTGTAAGTTTTAGACGGAACAGGCACTTGCTCTATAAAAGTATTCACCCCAAGCTCATGAGAAGGGTCGTTTCCATGTTTTTTACTAGAAGGCAAGGTATCCGAATCGTCAAACCGATGGTCGTGGTCGTCTTTCATCCAATAAGCTGGCACGGAACCCATCAAACTTGTCATCCGGTCCATATTAAATAACCTGTGCCATTTTGCCCGCATCTCTGGCAACTTCGTGGCCTTATCAAAGCCAGGATGGTCATAGTAGACATTATCGCCGTTGCCTATGTAAAAATCAGGCATTTTGCTTTCTATAGCCTCTAGGTTGGGGAAGCCGAGGCCTGCATCCGCCTCTGTGTAAGGACCTGCCCCTTGCGAGGAAGGTTTCCCTTTCCCAAAGTTGCCGCCCATATAAAACCGTTCATAATGTGAACCGGTTACCATTACAAAAGAGACCAGTTCTTCTTTTTCCTTGCCGGGCAGGGTTTTGAAAGTTTGGGTATGGGAATAAGTTGTCACTTCTTCTTTGCTCCCATAGGCTATCTTATAATAATAGCGTTGGTTGGGTTCTAAGCTATCCGCCTCCCATTTGATAATGTAATCATTTTCTGGCCTTGCAGGCATCCAGCTCGACTGTTTTGATTGTTTGAAGTCGGCGTCGGTTGATAGCTCGAAGCGGGCAAAGCCCTCCCTCCCAGGTAGGTCATTGTCAATAAGGGTATCAGATGCCACCAGCCTTGCTTGGAGCAAAATAGCGTCTACTTGGGGTTCGCCTGCAAGTAATGTAGGCAAGCCAAAATAAGAATCTTCAGGCTCTTCTGTGGTAGGCTTATCACAAGCTTGGAAAAGCAAGAAAGACATAAGGAAGAAAAAGGTACTTGATCGAAGCAAATAAGTCATTTTCATGTATAGTGGGATTAGTTTTTCTAAAATTAACAATTCCTATTTAACCCAAAACCAAGGAGCGGAAACTTCATTTGTGGTTGCTTTACCGTCCAAATTATTTTCATTCCTTTCACAAAAAAATAAAGGTCAATTTCAACATGGATTATTAATTAAGGAGGAAAGGGTATATTTTTAAGGAAAAATTGGATTATACCATCCAGTTTTTAAGGTGAAATTTTTATTGGTAGCTAGGACAAACAACGGTCTAAAGCCATCACAACCACAATCATATCAAACTACAGTACAATGAAAAAAACGATTTTACTAGCCTCTATTTTTATAGGGCTTATTGCTACGGCATTTGCCCAAGGCGGCAAACACACTGACAAATTTGAACAGTTAGGGCCAGATTTGGGAACGCCAAACGAGTACAGAACTGCTTCAGGTGCGCCAGGTGTTAAATATTGGCAAAACACTGCTGACTTCGACATGGAAATTGTGCTTGATGACGAAAAGCAGACTATCTCTGGTGTAGAAACCATCACTTACCACAACGAGTCCCCTGACGTGCTTACTTACCTTTGGATGCAGCTAGACCAAAACATGAGAGCAAAAGATTCTCATACGTACAGCACTGCTACCAATTCGGTAAACCATGGAGCTACGTACAAGCCTCAGAGAAGAAGCACTGGCGCTATCGCTTACATGATGGAGCCTGAGTTTGAGGGCGGGTTTAAAATCGAATATGTAACCGATATGGATGGCAACCCATTGCCTCACGTGATCAACAAAACAATGATGTCGGTTGATATGCCTAAGCCATTGAAAACCGGTGAATCGTTCTCGTACAAAGTTGCTTGGAGCTACAACATCAACGACAGGATGAAAATCGGTGGTCGTTCAGGTTACGAGTACTTCGAAAAAGACGACAACTACCTTTATACTATCGCACAGTTTTTCCCAAGAATGTGTGTGTATAGCGACAACGAAGGATGGCAAAACAAACAATTCCTTGGTTCTGGTGAGTTCACCCTTCCATTTGGCGATTACAAATTCAAATTGACCGTTCCTGCTGACCATGTGGTTGCAGCAACTGGCAAACTGGCAAATGCCGAGGAAGTATTGAGCGAAAAGGAAATTGAGCGATTGAAAAAAGCGGAAACTTCTGACACTCCGGTAATCATCGTTACGCAAAAAGAGGCTGAAAAAGCCGAGAAGAAAAAAGTAAAGGAAACGAAGACTTGGGTATTTGAAGCTGAAAATGTTCGTGACTTTGCATTTGCAACCTCAAGAAAGTTTATCTGGGATGCAATGGGCATTGAAATTGGCGGAAAGACCGTCATGGCAATGTCTTACTATCCTAAAGAAGGCAACCCGCTTTGGGAAGAGTATTCAACTCGTGCTGTCGCGCAAGCTTTGGAAACCTATTCTCACTACACTATCGACTACCCTTACCACAAAGCCATCTCTGTTCATACTGACAGAATTGGTATGGAGTACCCAATGATTTGCTTCAACGGTGGCCGTCCAGATGAAGATGGTACTTATAGCGACAGGGTTAAATACGGAATGATCGGTGTAATCATCCACGAAGTTGGACACAACTTCTTCCCGATGATCATCAATTCAGATGAGCGCCAGTGGACTTGGATGGACGAAGGTTTGAACACGTTCACTCAGTACTTGACCGAACTCGATTGGCAAGCTAAAAACCCTAAAGAAGCTGATTATCCTCACCGTCGTGGCCCTGCTAACAATATTGTTCCTTACATGAAAATGGACAAGTCAAGCATTAGCCCGATTATGACCAACTCTGAGCAAGTACAGATGTTAGGCCCAAATGCTTACGCAAAACCTGCAACTGCTTTAAATATTTTGAGAGAGACAGTAATGGGTAAAGAATTGTTCGATAGAGCTTTCAAAGAATACGCACAACGTTGGGCATTTAAGCACCCAACTCCTGCAGATTTCTTCAGGACTATGGAAGATGCTTCTGGTGTTGATTTGGATTGGTTTTGGAAAGGCTGGTTCTACACTGTAGACCATACAGATATTGCTATGACTGGTGTGAAAAAACTGAAAATCAGTACAGATACTACTGCAAAAAGCAAAAAATTGGTTGACAGCGAAACTGCTGATGAAGACTTCCAGGAGTTTTATGCAAACCTTTCTGAGGATGACATGAAAAAAATCGATCCTGATTTGAAGTTCTATGAAGTGTCTTTGGAAAACCTAGGAGGTTTGGTAATGCCAGTTATCTTGGAATTTACTTACAAAGATGGTAGTACCGAGATCAAACGTATTCCCGCTGAAATATGGAGAAAGAATTCTGAAAAAATCACTAAAGTATTTACCAGTACTAAAGATATTGAAAGTATCGTTCTCGATCCATTCTTGGAAACGGCCGACACCGACCTTGAAAACAATTACTGGCCTAAGAAGGAGCTTCCTTCAAGGTTTGAGCTTTTCAAAGAGTCTGGTGGCAAGTAATATTTTTTAGGAGTTTCTTAGTCCCTCAGCAATGAGGGACTTTTTCTATTGTATCCATCAACAATACGTATATGAAAAAAACAGGATTAATTTTTGCCCTTGGTTGTATGCTTTTGGGGCTTCAAAGTCTTTCTGCACAAGAAAGAAAGCACACTGACAAGTTTGAACAATTAGGCCCTAAACTTCGCAGTCCGAACGAATATAGAACTGCTTCGGGTGCGCCAGGAGTAAAGTACTGGCAAAACACTGCCGATTATGTGATTGACATCGAGCTGAACGATGAGACTCAGTCGATTAAAGGCAAGGAAACTATCACCTACCACAATAGCTCGCCAGACGTACTCGATTACCTTTGGGTGCAACTAGATCAAAATGTAAGGGCTAAAGATTCACATTCTTACAGCACTTCTACCGGTAGCGTGAGGCATGGAGCAAGGGCACGATCTATTAAAAGAGCGCTAGAACCTGAATTTGACGGTGGGTTTAAAATCAAATCGGTGACCGATACCGAAGGGAATGACCTTGATTACATCATTAACAAAACGATGATGTCAATTGATATGCCTGAGAAACTTGCTACTAGCGAAGATTTCTCTTTCTCAATTGAGTGGGAATACAACATCAATGACCGTATGAAAGACGGCGGCCGCTCCGGTTACGAATACTTCGAAAAAGACGAAAACTACCTTTATACAATTGCACAATTCTACCCAAGAATGTGTGTATATAATGACGTAGAAGGATGGCAAAACAAACAATTCCTTGGTTCTGGTGAGTTCACGCTTCCTTTTGGCAAGTTCAAAGTAAGTTTGACGCTTCCTTCCGACCATGTAGTTGCTGCAACTGGTAAGCTTCAAAACCCAGAAGAAGTTCTTTCTTCGAAACAAATCGAGCGTTTGAAAGAAGCGGAAACTTCTGAGACTCCTGTAATTATCATTACTCAAAAAGAAGCTGAAAAAGCGGAGAAGAAAAAAGCAAAAGATACCAAAACGTGGGTGTTCGAAGCAGACAGCGTGAGAGACTTTGCTTTCGCATCTTCTAGGAAATTTATTTGGGATGCGCAAGGCGTTGATGTTGGAGGCAAAACCGTGATGGCGATGTCTTACTACCCAAAAGAAGGCAACCCACTTTGGGAAGAATATTCTACCCGTGCAGTAGCTCAAACCTTGAAAACATATTCAAGCTACACGTTTGACTATCCTTACCACAAGGCAATCTCAGTTCATGCGAAAAGCATCGGCATGGAGTACCCAATGATTTGCTTCAACTTCGGTCGCCCTAGCGAGGATGGTACTTATCCTGATTATGTAAAATACGGAATGATCATGGTAGTGATCCACGAAGTAGGCCACAACTTCTTCCCTATGATTGTAAACTCTGACGAGCGCCAGTGGACATGGATGGACGAAGGGTTGAACAGTTTTATCCAGTACCTAACTGAGGTAGAATGGGCGGCAAACAACCCAAAAGAGAAAGACTATCCATTCCGTGGAGGACCTCCTAAAAACATAGTTCCTTACATGAAAATGGACAAAGATAGGCTCAGTCCAATCATGACCAACTCAGAGCAAGTCCAAAACCTTGGGCCTAACGCATACAGCAAGCCTGCTACTGCGCTGAACATCTTGAGAGAAACAGTAATGGGTAGAGAATTGTTCGACAAAGCATTCAAAGAATACTCTCGCAGGTGGGCATTTAAACACCCTACTCCAGACGATTTCTTCAGGACTATGGAAGACGCTTCTGGCGTTGACTTAGATTGGTTCTGGAAAGGTTGGTTCTACACTGTTGACCATGTAGATATAGCCATGACTGGTGTGAAAAAACTAAAAATCAGCACCGATACAACTGCTAAAGAAACAGCATTAAAACCTAGCATCACGGCTGATGAGGATTTCCAAGAATTCTATGCAGACCTTTCTGACGAAGATATAAAAAAGATAGGTTCTGACATGAAGTTTTACGAGGTTTCCCTAGAGAACAAAGGCGGTTTGGTTATGCCTGTCATCTTGGAATTCACCTATAAAGATGGATCTACGGAAATCATACGAATCCCTGCTGAGATTTGGAGAAAAAATGCTGAGCAAGTAACTAAAGTATTCACCAGCACAAAAGAAGTAGAAAGAATCGTATTAGATCCTTTCTTGGAAACTGCAGATACTGACTTAGAAAATAATTACTGGCCTAGCTCAGAAATGCCAAGCCAAATGGAGCTTTTCAAAGAAAAGAAAACTGCACCTAAAGGCTCGAAGTAATAAATACTCTACACACAAAAAGGGCTTGCCATGTATTTGGAAAGCCCTTTTTTCATGCCAAAAGACTGTTCAAGTGGGAACAAAACTCAAACAAACATGGGACAGCTAAATCAGCTTTTGTTGGATAGCTTTTTCTATAGCAGCAGCTTTGCTATTTACCTGTAGTTTATGATAGATGTTTTTGATATGAGATTTCACCGTTTCTTTGTGGATAAAAAGCTCATCAGCTATTACGGTGTAGCTTTTCCCTTTAGACAACAGCTCTAACACCTCCGTTTCTCTAGGTGTAAGCGGCGAGTTCGTATTTCGCTGAAAGGACTGTACAACCATGCGGGCGATATGGCTACTCATAGGAGCACCTCCACCTTCCACCTCATTGATAGCATCTAGCAAGCTGCCATAATCGGAATTTTTGGTGATATAACCATCTGCTCCGGCACACAGAGCATCAAAAACAGACTGGCTGTTTTCTCTCACTGTTATTACCAGGATATGAATTTCAGGGTATCGCTTCTTTATTTTTTTAATCCCCTCTATCCCGCTCATTCCGGGAAGGTCCAGATCCATGAGCATGATATTCGGCAAATTCTCGGGAATTTCTTTTAACGCAGATTCGCAGTTGATAAATGTCCCAGTCACTTCAAAGCCAACCATGCTATTAATCAGCAGTGAAAACCCATCCAGTACCACCTCATTATCTTCTACTATCGCTACTTTAGTATTTTTTTCCATTTGACACTTTTTAGGTAAAAAATTCGCTCTATGCGTATTTATGCAATTGAACATCTATAAAAATAAGAAATATCCTTTCCTTGTCAGGTGGTTTTTATGCCAAAGGGGAAAAGTATTGTTCAACGGTATACAGCATTGTTAGCAAATTAAGATTTCTACATTTAAAAGACAGGTTATCAGCAAGTATAGCTGCAATGGGGAGAATAAATCCCCCTTATTGGGTGAGGTAATTAGCACGGAATCCAGAAGCAGAAGGCAGGACTCAAAATTGATTTCCTTTATGCAAGCGGGAAATAAAAAGGATAGGCGCAAATAATACCTATACAAAGGACTGATACAAGTAGAAAAGGCAGAAGAAGGCTCATGGGAAAGTGTTAATCACCTTGCCGAACGGTATGAAAACTCCTCAAAAGAGCATAAAAAAATCCCCTTGTCTCGGGGATTTACAACATGAAATAAAAAGGCAATATTTGTAATGTAATTTAAATAATTGATCAAGCTAGCACCTCTCCGATGTACCTCTCTAAGAAGACAGTGGAGAGGTATTACTTTTTATAGGCGATTCAATTAATTGCCCCATACTTTCTCTCTATTCTTACGCTTCAAATCGTTCAAGCCATCTTCTAGCCTCCAAACAGCCTCTTTAAGCTCTAAGTAATTAGATGCTGTTTCTTCAGGGAATTCTTGGCTAATATAGGCTGAAAACTTCCATATTTCCTTCACATCTACTATTGGCACTTCGTAGGATGTATAATTGATGTTGGTCGATTTTAAGATCAGTATCCTGTCAGAAGCAATTCTATTGATTACTTTTTTCAGTACATAGCCTTCATTATTTGTCACTACCACACAAATTTGCCCATCTTTTATACTATTCCAATCCTCCACATATTCTGCAATCACAATACTCTTGGACTTGAGAGGAAGCATCGAATCCCCTTCTATTTCAAATGCCCTGTAGGTTTTCCCCTTCGGCAAAAATGGAAGGCTGTATTTAGGCAAACTGCTCATATATTCGGGATCGGCATACCCCCGTGTATATCCCGCCGATGCTTTATGAGGGACTAGCACTATGCTCTCATTATTTTCTTCATCTGTGGTGATAGTCAAAATACGCAGATTCTCTGCTTTCACATACTTCTCTGTATCTAGCTTTTTCTTGAGTTCGGAGTCTTCCATAAGTGCTAAATCCACATTGAGTAACTGATCGAGTGTCAGGTTAAAATAACCAGCCATTTTTTGTAAAGTATCTAATCTTGGTTCCGCCCGTTGGTCTTCGTAAGAGCTATACGCGCTTCTTGTTACATCAAAAGCTGCCCCCATTTTTTCTTGGCTAGGCTTTCCTATTTTCCCTCTCAAAAACTTTAAGTTTTTAGCTAGATACATACTCCACTACTGTTTAACTTATGAACACAAATATGTTATTGATTTTTGTCAATGTTTACAAAGTTAGCAACAATCGATTTATTTAACAAGTTGACCGAAAGGATTTTACACTTTGTAATTCCCTTTTACAAAAGCAAAAACCTCCTTGTTAATAGAGACAAGGAGGTTTTTGCAAAGTTACAAGTTCACTATCCGTATTTTCTAAAGAAACAGATAAAAACCTGAATCTGTGATTGGTAAGAAAAGAACTATTCTAATTTAAGCTGTTCTGCTTTCCCTTGCTCTCCTCTTATCTCTTCATATATCGTTACCATTTCTTTCAACTTCTCAGGGTTAGATTCAGCCAAGTTATTTTGTTCACCTATATCCTCCTTCACATTGTAAAGCTGATAAGCTTCAGTATTGCCTAATTCTATTTTCACTTGTTTGCTTACAGCAGGACCTTTGTATGGAGGAATCATCACCCAATCCCCCTTGCGCAATGCAGTTCTTGAAGTAGCCTCCATCACAAACTCTTCCCTACCCTCTTGGTTTTTGCCCATGAACGCATCCAATAAATTTTGGCTATCCACTGAAGGAGTTTCAGTATCTACTAACGAGGCCACAGAAGCTAACAAGTCAATTTGAGTAACCATAGCGTCTGATACCGCTGGTGTTATTTCCCCTTTCCAATAAGTAACAAATGGAACACGAGTACCTGCCTCGAACAAGCTATATTTCCCACCTCTAAGTGGACCCGCTGGCGTATGTGCCCCAAGCTTCTCAACTGCATCATCATAATAACCATCGTTTAGCACTGGGCCATTATCGCTTGACAAGACTATCAGCGTATTTTCGAGCAAGCCTTCCGCCTCTAGCGTTTTGATAAATTCACCAATGCACCAGTCAGCTTCTACTATCACATCTCCCCTTGGTCCCATTCCAGATTTACCCACAAACCTTGGGTGAGGTGTACGAGGCACGTGTGGTTGTTGCAAAGCATAATAAAGGAAGAAAGGTTCGTTTTTATGGGCTTTCACATATTCTTGAGCTTTTGCCAAGAAATTGTCGGCCATATCTTCATCTACCCACTTGGCAGCTTCTCCTCCTTTCATATAACCTATACGAGGAATCCCATTTACAATACTTTGGTTATGCCCATGATGCCACTTCATTTTTAGCAATTCTGGATTGTCTTTGCCAGTTGGCTCTCCCTCAAAGTTTTCTTTGTAACTAACTTCAATAGGGTCATTAGGATCAAGTCCTACAACATCTCCATTTTCTATGTAAACAGTTGGCACACGATCTTGAGTAGCCGCCATTATGTAAGAATAATCAAAACCAACTTCATTTGGTCCTGGAGAAACACGCTGGTTCCAATCTACAAAACCAGTACCCAATCCCAAATGCCACTTCCCAACTATACCAGTATGGTATCCCTCTTCTCTCAACAACTTAGGAATAGTAACCTGAGCAGTATCAATTATCAAAGGAGCTGTGCCCGGAAGGATTTTAGCATTTTTGTTTCGCCACGGATACATACCTGTAAGAAGCGCATATCTACTTGGTGAGCAAGTAGCTGAAGATGCATATCCATTGGTAAAACGCACACCTCCATTTGCTAACATATCAATATTAGGAGTGTTCAACTCAGTTGCGCCATATGCGCTAACATCTCCGTAACCCAAATCATCGGCATAAATAAAAATAATGTTCGGCTTTGTCGGCTCGTCGTCAACCTCTGTTATTTCAGCCTTCTTTTTCTCTCCACAAGCAGCGAGTGCAAAGGGTAGAATAAGTAATAATGTGAATCTTAAAAATTTCATTTTCTTGTTTTTTTCAAAGTGTATAAAGCGAAAAAATAGGCGGTTAAATTACTTCATTTTGAATAATAAAGCGATTGTTGGTAATTTTTCTTTGTGCGAAACCCTTTTAACTCGTATATATGAAAAAGGAATAAGGCTCACGTTTGTGCCAGATTGCAGGAGCAATGCGAATGAAAATGACAAAAAGTTGCAAATGATACTGGTTTGGGTATAATTGCGCACACGCACAAATTTTTCACACCACCCTATATAATTATCACTATCTATATGAAAACAATCATCAACAACACGGTCGCCATTACATGTATCACCCTCCTCTTTTCTTGCGAGCAAAAGCCAAAAGCCACGGAAGGAATAGCAGATGAAACCCCTGCTATTCCAAGTGAAATAGTGACACGCTCAGCTCCCGACAACCTTGTGCCTACACAAGAAGAATCATGGGAAATTGAAAGCCAAGAAGGGCAAAACCTGGTTTTTTCTAATGGGGAAACAGTGCAAACCGAACTCTATGAGCTAGAATATTTCGGCAAAATTGAGGCGAAGGGGAAAGCTCCCTTTTTGATAGTAGCTGGAAGAGGTTGTGATGAATGCGACGAGAACATTGCCATTTACCTTCATTCCCCAGATAGTAAAACTAAACTGGGCGAAACCGTAGCAATAAGATACCCTTACCCAGGAAAAGAGTTGGATTATGAAGACGGAAGCCTACTCAACGATGTTCGTTTTTTCTTTGGCGAAGTACTGCCTGGGATAAACGGAGCCATTTGGTACCAAAAAACCAAGGTAGATGGACGGTTGATGGATAATGCTTATTTGGTGACAGTAGAAAAAGGCGAGATAAAAGGTAGCACTCTTCTAAAAAAAGATATGCCTGATATAAATAAAACCCTAGAACTTGTCTCCGAAGAAAAAGCATTGGAAGTACCCGGGGTTGAGTATTATAGCGAGCCTTAAACCTCGAATATTTCTTAAATTAAAGACATGTTGGTCGCAGACCAGCTATTCGGTTGAGTTTTTTCTTGTTGCATACAGTAAAATTCATTCCTTTTGTAGACATAGCCCTTATGGGCATTTTCCCACTTTTTCAACACCTTACATAAATGATAGAAGTAATCCCAGCCATCGACTTAATAGATGGAAAATGCGTGCGCCTAAGTCAAGGCGATTTTAATACCTCTAAAATCTATAGCGAAAACCCGCTTGAAATGGCGAAAGCATTTGAAGGAATTGGGATTAAGCGACTTCACCTTGTTGACCTTGACGGGGCAAAGCATAAGAAAGTAAAAAACCTCGCTACGCTTCAAGCAATCACGTCTAACACTAATTTGGTCGTGGATTTTGGCGGTGGTATTCAGTCAAATGATGACCTTAAAAAGGTAATAGACGCTGGCGCAGAGATGGTTACATGCGGAAGTATAGCCTTGAAAAACAGGCCTCTTTTTGAAGAATGGCTTGAAAGATATGGCCCTGAGAGGATCATATTGGCTGCCGATACTAAGGATGGAAAAATAGCCGTACATGGATGGCAAGAAACCGCTTCCGTCACGTTAGACGATTTCATCTCTGACTTCTTGCTCAAAGGAATCAAGTACTTCTTGTGTACCGATATAAGCAAAGATGGAATGCTTTCTGGCCCTGCATTTAGCCTTTATAACCAAATTCAAATAAACCATCCAAGCATCAAACTGATTGCCAGCGGTGGAATAAGTAATATGGACGATATTCGCCAATTGAACACCAGCGGAATATTTGGCGTAGTAGTAGGAAAAGCCTATTATGAAGGGAAAATAGCACTAGAAGACTTCAAAGAATTTGTAGTTTAGAGCATGCCCTTAGAGATTTAATACAAAAAAACACCCATCCATGGATTTCCCCAACAGAAGAAGAAATAAGATTATAGGCTTTGCGCACCCGTTACATAGCTGGGACGTAATTGCCCTCAACTCCATGGACTACTTGAGCCAAACGGAACACGGAGAAGACCTTCTTTTTATTTCTAACTTTTGTAAAAACCATGGATGGGACAATTACATAGACTTTTTCAGCCTGCTGAGGGAGGGCAAAACCATTGTGATCACCGACAAGCACACAAATTTGGTTTGGGTAAGTAGCAACTTTAGCAAAATGACAGGCTACTTTTTGGATGAAGTGAAAGGGATGCGCCCTCCAGAACTATTGCATGGTGAGGAGACAAGTGAAGAATTAAAAACCAAGATTCGTGAGCGCCTTCAGAACCGCAAAAGGGTAAAAGCCGAAATAGTTAACTACAGGAAAAATGGGGAGCGGTACATCTGCTTACTTGATATTAGACCTGTGATCAACTTCAATGGGGATGTAGTAAACTTTTTAGCCATTGAACATGAAAAGCCAATTGGGTAACACATTAATTCCTCCTTTATTCACATTCTATTTCTCTACCCGCCTCAATAGTTGTACTTTTGCAATCATTTTTTTTTGTTAAAGGTGCTTACCACCCATTTCCATTATTGAATTTGATATATGAACAAATTGGGATCAATACTTTATACCTATAGGTATCATTTCTTTTTTCTGATAGCAGCTATTATTTACCTCATCTACATGGTCATAGACGTGATCGAAATAGATTCGGCACAATACGCCGCCCAATCTATGGAAATGTTTATGAGCAAAAGCTACTTACATGTTTTCTTGAGGGGAAAAGATTACCTTGACAAGCCTCCTATGCTGTTTTGGCTTGCCTCCTCTTCTTTCAATTTATTTGGGATCAGCAATTTCACTTACAAGCTCCCTGCCGTGTTAGTAGGAATCCTAGGCATATATTCCACTTACAAATTTACAGAGCTTTGGTATGGGAAAAAGAAAGCGCTGATAGCCGGCCTTATTCAGGCTACAGCTCAAGCGACCATGCTGGTAGTAAACGATGTAAGGACCGACGGTATTTTAACCGCTTTCGTTATCTTCGGCATTTGGCAACTCTCAGCTTTTCTGCAAAAGAAAAAACTCCATTTTTTGGTTGGAGGGGCTGTCGGCATTGCTTGCGCACTTATGTCCAAAGGACCTATTGCGCTCGTCATTCCCATCGCCGCATTTTCTATCGACTTCATCCTCAAACGAGAGTGGAAGCTCTTCTTCAAGCTAGAATGGTTGCTGTTTTTACTTCTTGTAGGAGTATTGCTAGCACCAATGCTATACGGGCTTTACACCCAATTTGACCTGCATCCCGAAAAAGAAGTATATGGGCTGAAAGGACCTTCGGGTATCAAATTTTTCTTTTGGACACAAAGTTTTGGGCGGATAACAGGCGATAATTATTGGAGCGACAATACTACATTTTTTTATTTCTTCCACACCATCTTGTGGGATTTCCAGCCTTGGGTGATCTTTTTCATCATAGCTTTCATCTCAAAAACCATAAATATTTTTAAGCAGGGATTCCGAATCTCGCAAAAGCAAGAATACATTAGCTATGCAGGCTTTTTGTTCCCATTTTTAGCGATGTCTACCTCAAGCTTTAAGCTGCCTCACTACATCTTCCCCCTCCTGCCCTTGGCGGCCATTATTACCGCCGACTTCTTAGGTGACTTGTGGGATAAAAAAAGCATTTGGCTCAAAAGGCTTGCTCGAATCCAGTTTGGAATCATGCACCTCTTTTTCCTTTTGGCAGCCATCAATTTCATCTTGTTTTTCCCGCCAGAATCAGTTATGCTTCCGGCAGTGATCGCCCTATTTTTCGTACTCTTCTGGATCGCATTTTTAAAAATAAACGATTGGTTGGAAAAACTTGTGGTCATTACCGCCATTGCCATCCTTGGGTTCAACCTACTTATGTCTGTGAACTTTTACCCAAACCTCATGAAATACCAAGGAAGCTCTTTGGCAGGAAGATTCATCAGAGAAGGACAAAAAGAGGATGTGTATTGGTACAAAGCAGTGGGGACCAGCTTGGATTTTTACGCAAGAAAAGTAGTACCCAAAATAGAAGACGAAGAAATAGAGCAATTGGCAAAAGGAGCTTGGGTCTACACAACTGATGAAGGGCTGAAAGGCCTAAAGCCCTTAGGAGTTGAATTTGATACTGTGAAGACTTTTCCTGGCTACCCAGTTTCCCAGCTCAGTATCCATTTCCTAAAGCAAAACACTCGGCAAGAACAATTACACACTTACTATTTACTCGAAAAGAAATAAACTTCCTATGAAACTATCAATTATTATCCCAGCGTACAACGAAGAAAATACTATTGAAAATATTCTTCAAAAGCTTTCGGAAGTAGAGTTAATCAATAATATTGAGAAAGAACTGATAGTGGTGAACGACTGCTCGGCAGATAACACAGAAGGCGTAGCGAAAGCCTTTATCCAAGCCAACCCGTCGCTCAATATCCAGTATTATAAGCACGAGGTAAACAAAGGAAAAGGAGCTGCCCTGCATACGGGAATACAAAACGCTAGTGGAGATTATTTGGTGGTACAAGATGCCGACCTTGAATACGACCCTCGCGAGTTCAACTACCTACTACAGCCTGTGGTGGATGGCTTTGCCGACGTGGTATATGGATCTAGGTTTATGGGCGGAAACCCTCACCGCATCCTTTTCTTCTGGCATTCTATAGGGAACAAAATCCTCACTTTTTGGTCGAACATGTTCACCAACCTCAACCTCACCGATATGGAGACTTGCTACAAACTGATCAATGCAGAAATGGCAAAATCTCTTATATTAAAAGAAAACCGCTTCGGCTTCGAACCAGAAGTAACCGCCAAACTTGCCCGCATCAAAGGTATCCGCATTTACGAAGTAGGTATTTCCTACTATGGCCGTACCTACGCCGAGGGCAAGAAAATAAACTGGAAAGATGGTTTCAGGGCACTATATTGTGTGCTTAAATATGGATTGTTTAATAGGTAAAAACGAGGCTTACTGCTGCCCGCCAAGCCCCAACGAAGCCGAAAGGTTTTTGAAGTCTTCGGGAGTATTGGCATTCGCCAAGAAACCAGCATCGCTCGGCCTCGCAAGTTCTGCCCCAATAGTTGCAAGTAGTTTGCGGGGCGAAAGCTTTCCGCTCTCTTTTGCTTTTTTTAGAGGGGCAAAGGAGTTTGGTTCCCAAATAGAAAACAACGGCTCAGGCATGCCTTCCTCTCCTAAAAAAGCCGTTGCTGGTTTTTGAGGGTTTCGCTTGGAAATCAGTTCTTCCAAATTTGACTTGCCCACCAAGGGCATATCGCAAGCGAGTACCAGCCAAGCCGAATCTGGATCGTATTCAAAAGCAGTGAGCAGAGCGCCTATTGGTCCTAATCCTTTTTCAAAGTCTACCAAAAACTTCATGTGCACAGCCCCTTCAGGCAATTTTTTGGCTACGGACAAAAACACTTCATCGCACACCGTTTCTAGCAAGCGGTAGGCAAATTCCCGCTGGGGCAAACCGTGGTAATTGAGCAAGCCTTTATCCTTTTGCATGCGCCTGCTCTTTCCTCCTGCTAGCACCAGCCCCTTTAAGGGTATTTCTTCTATTTTCATCTCCTAAAATCTTTTTTACCTCCAGTTTTCTCCATCAACTTGGTTTCCTTTATAATTATATCGTGGGACATCGCTTTGCACATATCGTAAATGGTAAGTGCTGCGACCGAAGCGCCTACTAAAGCTTCCATTTCCACTCCAGTTTTGGCCGTGATCACGGTAGTGCAATCGATTTGGACGGTATCTATCCCGTCGTTGGAAATATGGATCTTGCAATCTTCCAGACCTATTGGGTGACAAAGGGGAATGAGATCGCCCGTTTTCTTAGCTGCCATTGTCCCGGCAATTACTGCTGTTTGGAATACTGCACCTTTTTTGGTGTAAAGCTCGTTTCCTTGGAGCAGGGAAAGGATTTCTTCACCTACTTTCACTTCCGACCTGGCCGTAGCCATGCGTAAGCTCACTTTCTTCTCACTCACATTCACCATCGCCGGATTGCCTTTTGCATCTAGGTGGGAGAGTTTTTTATCCTTGTCGTTCATCTTTTTCTTCCAATTTCTATATTTGACCTCAAGTCTCACGTACTTTTATACGAACTGCTAGGCCAACGAAGCGGCAAGTTATGACCAAACAAAAGAGCTTTGCAAATTTTTAGGGCAAAATTGCTTTACCAGCCTAGGGCAGGCTCTCTCACTTTTTACACCAACTAAAGGCGTACAACGCAAAAAAACAGCATGCTAGAAACTATTGCAATACTGGGCTTAATCATTTTCATCGTAGCTTTTTTCGGGTTAAGAAAAATCTTATTTGGCGAAAACTCTCTGCTCAAAAACAGAGAAGACATACGGGCACTCATTACAGGAGGCTCACTTACTACCGACATCGACAAAGCGGAAGGGTTGGTTGGGATGACGGGCAAAGCCCAAACAGTGCTGAGGCCCGTAGGAAAGGTTCTGGTGGGCGACAATCTTTATGAAGCAGCAACGGGAGGGGAATTCATTGATAAGGGCAAAAAGATAAAGGTGATGGGCAAAAGCATGGGTACACTTAAAGTACGAGAGATTGAGGAATGAAAAACACAAAAGCAGCAACCAAAATGGCTACTGCTTTACCGATACGCTAAACTGCGCTGTTATTCGCCAATTCTAATTGAATCAATTGACACTGCCGAAACCAAAAAGAAGCCTAATGCTCCATTGCTTAGATTGTTTCTGCTGTTAGCTGGAATTGGACCAAACATCCCACCATCGTTATTGAGGTTCATGTCCATATCTTGGAAATAGACAAACCCACTTCTGGACATACTGTACATTTCCATTGTCCCTTTATCGCCTTCGCGGTAATAGCCTGGTCCTGTAACCCCTTCTATGTTTTCAGAAAGGTATTCATCGTCTGAAAAGAAAACCCCTTCTCCATCAAAATTCATGATGCTATCGTTCCTGTAGAACTTGAAGAGGTAAAAATCCTCCGTTTCAGTTGGCTCTGTAGTGTACAACAACATTTCATAAAAATAACCTTCGTCTTCTGGATCTTCCAGTTCGTCAGGGTCAATGCTCCATGTCAAGCTATCAATAGCTGTAACTCTTGCCAGCGTTTCAGTCGATTCATAAATTTGACCTTCGTAGGTTACTGAAAGCGTATAGGTTCTGCCTATTACACCTCTAAAGTCATTTGTATATACACCAGGAGCATCTTCTTGCTCCTCCATCACAAACTCGTTGCCCAAATTGTCAACGATCACCACATCGGCATCGCTTACCCTTGGTGTCCTTCCAGTTGTATAAAAATCAACTGTGTTTGAAAGGATCACATAAGGGGTCTTGTCAGGGGAGTCCGTTAGCAAAGCATCAATGATCAACTTTTTCTCGGTTTGCTTCAGGTCAAGCTCTATGGTTTTTTCTAAGGCACAAGCGCCAAAGGCTGTCATTACCACCAAGAATAGCAAACTATTTATTATTCTATTTTTCATTTTTCTAAAATTGAGTTTCATTGGAAAGATTAGAACTTGATGTTAAAAGTGTAAGAAGGAAGTATTGGGAAAAGCGATACTTGCCTTACTTCTTTTTCGGTACCATCACCTATAATGTTTCCATCGCTATCCTGCTTTGTCCTTGTATAGATAGTAAAAGGATTAGCCCTGTTATAAGCATTGTAAATAGAAAATACATGGCTAACCTTCCAGTTTCTAGTCGCATTTTTCTCTGGGTGGATAGTGAACGAAAGGTCTAAGCGATGGAAATCTGCCATCTTGTAGCCATTTCTCTCACTGTAATAATTGAGGTTGTACCCATCGTATTCGTAACGGCCAGTTGGCAAGGTGATAGGTCTTCCGGTGCTGTAGGTCCATCCACCACCCAGCACATATTTCTCAGAGATTTTATACGTACCTATTATGTTCAAACTATGGCGCCTATCGTAGTTTGCCAAGAACGGCTGGTTGCTGTTCACATCAGGCACACTCCTTTCTGTTTTAGACCAAGTGTAGCCTACAAAGCCTGTCAACCTACCTTTGTTCTTCTTCATCATCAACTCCAAACCATACGAGTTTGATGTCCCTTGCCTGAACTCCGTTTCCAAGTTTTCATTGAAGAAGACTTGTGCATTATCGGCAAAATCAGTCACATCTTTCATGTCTTTGTAGTATGCCTCTGCAGAAAACTCATAGGTGTTATTTTTGAAGTTCCTGAAGTAACCAACCGCAACCTGATCGGCTTTCTGAGGCTTCAAGTAAGTGGAACTTGGCGCCCATGTGTTGAAAGGAATAGGAACAGTCGCATTGGCAATTAGGTGAACATATTGTGCCATTCGTTGGTACGAAGCCTTAAGCGAGCTGTTTTCGTTCAAAATATACCTTGCAGAAACCCTTGGTTCAAGGTTCCAATACGTTTTTATTGGCTCAAACTTTCCATACGCTATCCTGTCAATGACATTCACATCTACATTGTCTTTGATGTCTTCATACACATCAACTGTGTCTTCGCCTACATTTTGGAAGATAGAAAGCCTTACCCCATACTCCAAAGAAAGCCTGTCCGATACTTTTTGCGTGTTGCCCACATAAAAAGCATAATCCATAGAATACATTTTGGCAAGGTTGGTCCCCTTGAAAATGGACTGATCACTGCTTGGCACAATTTTACCTGGAGAGTACCTGTGGTACGTTCCTTGAAACCCAAAGGAGATTTCGTTTCTAGAATTCAAGAAGTAGTTCAAGTCATACTTTAAGGCAACTTCTTGCATATTGGCTGTCCATTCAAAGCCTTCAACCGGATCGGCAATTTTAAGCGCATAATCGAAATCACTAAATATCAATGAAGTGTTAGAGAATAATCTTTCGTTGAAAAGGTGGTTCCAACGCAAAGTAGCTGTTTTGTTTCCCCACTCAATTCTGTTCCCATCAAAGTCGAGCACATCTCTACCAAAATAAGTAGATAGGAAAAAACGGTCTTTATTGGTCGGTTTCCAATTTACTTTCGCATTCAAATCGTAAAAATAGACAGGCACTTCTTTGCTAGCTGCTTTGGCAAGCACATCGGCATAAGATCTTCTACCCGATATTATGAACGAGCTTTTTTCATTTTTACTAATTGGTCCTTCAAGGGTAAGTTTGCTTGCCAGAAGACCGATACCAGCCGAACCTCCTAGCTTTTTGGTATTACCATCCTTCGTGCGTACATCTAGCATGGAAGAAAGCCTACCTCCGTACATGGAAGGAATACCTCCTTTATACAGGTCGGCACTTTTGAGCACATCTGCATTGAAAACAGAGAACAGCCCAAAAAAGTGTGACGGGTCATAAACTGGAGCTTCATCCAACAAAATCAAGTTTTGATCGGAACTCCCCCCTCTCACAAAAAATGCGGAAGTCCCCTCTCCTGCCGTAATTACACCTGGCTGCATTTGCACATTTTTAATGATATCTGGCTCTCCAAAAAGCGCTGGCAACTCCTTCACTTGTTGGATACTAATCTCATTTCTTCCAGCAGCAATTTCTGTGATGTTATGGTTCTCTGCTTCTCCATGCACCACTACTTCGGCT
Organism: Flammeovirgaceae bacterium SG7u.111; assembly: GCA_034044135.1. Lineage (NCBI taxonomy): Bacteria > Pseudomonadati > Bacteroidota > Cytophagia > Cytophagales > Flammeovirgaceae > Flammeovirgaceae bacterium SG7u.111. The sequence goes on from CP139021.1 coordinate 3,497,749, forward strand.
AGTTCAGTAGCCTGCTCAGTTAATTCTATGTTAAATGTAGTATTTTCAGAAAGGCTAAGTTTTTTATTTATCGTATTGTATCCTATAAAACTGAACCTCACATTGTAGTTCCCTTCAGGAAGGGTAATGGAATAAAACCCATACGGGTTGGTAGTAACTCCGTTGCTTATTTCCTCTATATACACAGTTGCACCAATGATTTCTTCACCGTTGGCTACATCTTTAATGTACCCGCTTATAGTGTATTTTTCTTGGGAAAAGGCATAATTTGACAATAGCAGGCTTATAAAAGCCATAGCGAGAATACTTCTCATAAATCGCATTGATTTAGGGGTTTAAAAAGTTAGATTTTGGCAAAACAATACCAGCCTAAGCTTTTGTGCTTAAGTAGTATCAGACGTTGTTTTAGTGTGCTTGTTTAGTTACTGATAAGTGGAAGGCAGTGACTTTCTTCGTATTCCAAAGAATACAGTTCGTAATTACATTGAGATTTCATGAATCCGTCAAAATAACTTTCAATAGACTGGAGGTGTTTCTTACCATTTCTCCTTACCTTATCCGAAATTTTTCTTACTGAAGATTTGCGTTGGGATTTCATTTAAGTATATTATTTTTTGGTTTCAGGGTTAAGACAAGTTTAGTTCAACCACCCCCCTAAAGAAATTTCTTTTTTTTAAAACAAAACAGATATATCACTGATAATCAATTGATAAAAATTTATTTTTTCTATAAAAAAAACACACACGCATTTGAAGAGAATATTTTTCCTGATGATATTTTGCAAAATTCAAATCAGTGGCTACATTTGCACTTCCAAAAACAAAACGCTCCGTTCGTCTAGGGGTTAGGACGCCAGGTTTTCATCCTGGTAACAGGGGTTCGATTCCCCTACGGAGTACCAAGTTTTTCAATTATATATATCCCCGCTCCGTTCGTCTAGGGGTTAGGACGCCAGGTTTTCATCCTGGTAACAGGGGTTCGATTCCCCTACGGAGTACCAAGTTTTTCAATTATTATATATCCCCGCTCCGTTCGTCTAGGGGTTAGGACGCCAGGTTTTCATCCTGGTAACAGGGGTTCGATTCCCCTACGGAGTACCAAGTTTTTCAATTATTATATATCCCCGCTCCGTTCGTCTAGGGGTTAGGACGCCAGGTTTTCATCCTGGTAACAGGGGTTCGATTCCCCTACGGAGTACCCAAGCCAAGTCTTTCAGACTTGGCTTTTTTTTGTTTTCCACAAATCGCTATTTCATCTTTTGTTATAGCTCTACCCATTGCACTATTTCAGAATACCCATCCCCTCTCACCATATTTGCAGGAAGCGTGTCGGCTATGGGAAGCGAACGAAAATAGCTGCTCAGCCTACATTTTGTGGTTTGCGCTACGTCACGTTTCGTTAATTCGATCCGAAGCGTATCCGATGGAAAAGCTCGCAGCCCTATAGTAACAGAAGACTCCTTGCCCCACCCACTAAACCCTACTTCTTTGCCATTCACCTTCATGCCTTTTATGTTCTGCGCATTATCCATCCAGATAGTTTTCCGAAAGCTTTCTACGGGCGAAACAAGTAAAACCAAAGAACTATCTAGCGAATCCAACTGCACAGATGGCAATGGCACATGTGGCTTCACTTCGGTTTCTTTGGCTTTGAATGTTCTGGTATTTGGGTAGTACAAAGGCACATTTTCTGCCCCTGCAATGTATTGTTCGTTTCCTGCATTTGGGTGTTTATTATAACTTGACCAATAGCCTTTTTCACTCTCTGCATTGTACGTATACTTCAACTTTGAAGGCAAAGGGTAGCTTTCGCTAGGCTCTGATGTAAGGTGGCCAATGAGTAAGCTTGAAACAATCAACATCGCCCCTACAACAGGGACAAGCCTCGATTCAGTCCAAAGCTCTGGGAAGGCCACGAGCAGCCCAAGCGAAATTACGCCAGCCAGCAGCGCAGACCCAGCCAAACCTGATAGGCTGAAAGCTAAAAACAACGTCAGGACTACAGGTGTCCAAACCCCAATGGGGACGATGCTGAAAACATGCCTAAGCACAATAGAGCTGACTGGGGCTTTTTCCAAAAACTGATCTGCAAGGCAAATGAGGGTCAATGCCAACGTAGGAAAAAGCATAAAATAGCTTGCCGTAGGCGCAAAAACATACAACAAGACCGTGACGATACTTAATATGAACAAGGAAGAAAGCTTAAGGGAAGCTATATCACTTTTTTTCACATACCATTTGGCCATGAGCCACATCGCCAACAAACCGATGCCGACACTCGTCACCAAGTACCATTTGTGGTTGTAGAACTGGCCGGCATAAAACTCTTCGTATTGGGGGTAAAACTTAAAAAGCAGTTTGCTCAGCTCAAACGCCAATCCTCCGCTCAATGCCAACCCGAGAAATAAAGACAAAAAGCCTTTCAGGAAAGAGAGTACTGAAAGCTTCTGCCCTTTGGCAACTTTGAAAATGGTAAAAACCACAAGCAAAAGAGTCGTTAGCAACAATGGTAAATCCCATGCTGACGGGTAAATGGGTAAACTTCCGAAGAAATTGAAAAAAGAAGCGTTTTCGCTCTTTACAGAAGAAAGATCTGTATTGGCAAAATGCTTTGCCAACCGAAACATATTTTCCCCAGTGTGCTGAACACTTTTTGGATTAATGTTTTCCGGTATGTCATCTGGGTTGTGGTAATAGGAAAAGCCATCAATAAATGCGTGGTTGATGCCTGCCAACCCTGCGTTTTTGAAAAGGGTAAAATCCGTTCCGTTGGGAAGCCTTTTGTAAATCTCATAAGACATTGAATTGGCTACAGGCCTATTGCCAGCTTCCTTCACTTGTTCCACTAACCAGCCATTCCCATCCGACCATTCGAAAGAAATGCTTGATCCGCTATTGCCCCGAGCTTCGTAGTTCAGTACCAATCCGATATTTGAAAGATCTTTTGTTTTGGCAAAAGCCTTTGCCCCGTATAGCCCTTGCTCCTCCCCATCGGTCACCAAAAACACAATATCGTTCTGATGCCCACCTTGCACAAGAAGCCTAGCTACCTCCAGCATACAAGCCGCTGCATGTACGTCATCAGAAGCACCAGGAGAGTCTATTACACTGTCATAGTGCGCCACCAACACCACCGCTTTCCCATCGCCCTTCCCTTTTATAGTAGCTATGATATTTTCCGTCCTGGCCAACTGGATATAATTCCCAGACTGATAGCTGTCATAACCTACAAACAACTCTGTTTCTAGCCCCAGCTTTTCAAACTCTGCCATAATATAATCCCGCACCTTTCTATTCTCCGCAGTCCCCATCATATGTACTTCAGAAGCCATTATTTCAATATGGGGCAGAGCATTCAGGGCGGAAAAACCCTCCGCGTCGGCTGGCTGTACGGGGGTTGGCTTTTCAAGCTCGAGGGCATAAAAACTTAAAACGATGATCCAGAGCAGCGGCAAGAGCTGCTTAGTTAGGTATGAGTTCATAGCAAAAATTGGTTCAGTAATGTGATTGATTCCAATTTAAGCATTCGTGCCTGTTAGGCAAAAGGAAAGCAAGAAAGATTGGCAGATTATACTCGCCAAACTCCACCAAACGGTTAGGTTAATGAATAATGAAATCAGATCTGAAAAAAAACTTCGAGATATTTGGTGATGGGCAAACAATTCCTCATTTTCCTGCTTTAATCAAGAATACCAAACCTAAACAGACAAAACCTGAAATGAGCAAAGAATATAGCTTCTTTAATGAAGTCCTCAGCTTTGTTGATAAAGCGGCAGTCCATACAGGACACCCAAGCGGACTAATCGACCAAATAAAACAGTGCAACAGCATTTATAAAATGAACTTCCCTATTAGAAAAGAAAATGGGGAGTACGAAGTAATAAAAGGATACAGGGTGCAGCACTCGCACCACAAAACCCCAACAAAAGGAGGTATCCGCTACAGCATGGGTGTGAACGAAGACGAGGTGAAAGCCCTAGCCTCGCTCATGACCTACAAATGCGCCTTGGTAAACGTACCTTTTGGAGGTGCAAAAGGCGGCATCCAGATAGACAGAAGAAATTATTCGAAGGTCGATATAGAGAAAATCACCCGAAGATACGCCTACGAGCTTACCAGAAAGAACTTCATTGGCCCGGCGGTAGATGTCCCCGCCCCTGACTTTGGCACAGGAGAGCAAGAGATGGCATGGATAGCCGACACCTATTCAGCATTTCATCCAGAGTCTATCAATGCTGTTGGCTGCGTAACGGGCAAGCCCATTTCCATGTCGGGGATAAGGGGCAGAAGAGAAGCTACGGGCAGAGGAGTGTATATCGGTCTGTATGAAGCAGTAAACAATGCCGATGACATGAAGAAACTAGGGCTTAGCACGGGGCTAGAAGGCAAGAAAGTGATTGTCCAAGGCTTTGGTAACGTGGGTTTTTATGCCGCCAAGTTTTTGCAAGAGGCAGGAGCGATCATCACAGGAATAGCCGAATACGAAGGGGGGATTTTCCACCCCGATGGGCTAGATGTAGAAGCTGTTTTCAACCACAGAAGAGAGACAAAATCAATCTTGAACTTTGACGGCGCAAAAAACATCACAAACTCGCTGGAATTGCTCGAATACGAATGCGATATCTTAGTTCCCGCAGCCCTAGAAAACCAAATCACTTCGGAAAATGCGGGAAATGTGAAGGCAAAAATAATTGGTGAAGCTGCCAACGGTCCGGTAAGTTCTGCCGCGGCACAAGTTCTTTTAGAAAAAGGCACGCTCATTATCCCTGATTTGTTTCTCAATGCTGGCGGTGTAACCGTCTCATATTTTGAGTGGCTAAAAAACCTTTCGAGGGTTTCTTTTGGGAAGTTGGAAAAACGCTACGACAAACTCAACAACCAACACTTGGTGGAGATGCTGGAAAACACTACAGGAAAATCTTTGACAGAAGCCCAAAGAAATACGGTAGTGAAAGGTGCTAGTGAATTAGACCTTGTAAATTCAGGTTTGGAAGATACCATGATCGGTGCCTACCAAGAAATGCGGGAAACAGCTTACAAATACAAAATTGACGACTTGAGGGTAGCGGCTTTTACCCTTTCTATCAACAAAATTGCCGATGATTACCTTAGCCAAGGTATTTTTCCGTGAGAAACCATTGGTATTTTTTATAAATTTGCAGCTTAGATTTTTTCTGCTTCCAACAGAATTAAATGTTTGGGAACAGAAAAGTACGAAATCGGGTTAGTTAGGTTGAATTACAAACATACCAACCCAAGGCCTGTGACCCACAGGTCTTTTCAAAAAAGCTTAAAAAGAATTAAAAGATATGATTACGGTAACAGAGAAAGCAAAAGTAAAATTAGCGGAGCTAAAGAAAGAAGAAGGCTTGGAAGACAGCTACAACGTGAGGGTTTCGGTGAAAGGTGGCGGATGCTCAGGGCTGATGTACGATCTTGATTTTGATGCCGAGATAAAGGACGGCGATGAAGTATTTGAAGACAACGGCGTAAAAGTACTGGTTGACAAAAAGAGTATGCTTTACCTCTTGGGAACTTCCCTAGATTTTAGCGATGGCTTGAACGGAAAAGGCTTCCAGTTTGTAAACCCTAACGCAACGAGAACTTGCGGCTGTGGCGAGAGCTTTTCGGTTTAAGCAAAGAAGTTTCTTAAAAAGAATCAAACGAACCCCTCTGGCAGTTGTGCTGGAGGGGTTTTGTTTTAACCATTTGTGCGCCACTTTCAATCTCGCAGACTCCTGCCGAGTGAGGGGTATTTGTATGATCCTGCGGAACAAGCTTTTTCAGGAATGGAAGAACCGTAGGGCGGAGAGCAAGCACAAGATGTCCGCCATAAACGCCATCCGCTCAAAGCTCGTCCACCGCATCTTCGCGGTCATTAACCAAGACAGGATGAAAAAATTATACGCATTCCCTTGTTTAAACCATAAGAGTAGTGGGGTAGGAACTACTTTAAGAGATTACCTTTTTCAATGAATAGTGGATCGACTTTCTGCAATTCTTTTAATGTCCAGCCATCTAGAGGTGGATCAGATACATATTCTGGAACGGGGTTATTAAATAACATGATACTTTGAGAGGGATAGTCAATTGTAAATTTTACATAATATCTCTTTCCTTCTTTTAGTCCCCTATTTTTAGGAAATGTACTTGAATTAAAATAACTCTTGTGGTCAACAATAATTTCCCAATCTGCATTTGGACCACCATTGGATGGGTATGATATGTGAAAAGTAGAAATAGTATACTTTTGGGGAAGCGATCCTGCCCAAATTTGAAATAGCCAATAACAGATGGAGCCTCCAAAAAAGAGGATAAAAAAGATTATTCTGAATATTTTCCTTGTATCCATATTTTATTTATTTTTATTCGTCTGTCTTTTAAGTCCACTTGCCCCTCCTTTATTGTAAAGCTCAATAGTTCCCTTCCATATGTCTGAATATAAGGATGACATTCCTTTTACTTTGAACCCAACATTTCCTACTGATCCATTGGCTAAGCCTGTATAAAGCTGGAATCCTTTACCTGTTATAAAGTTATGTGCCTTACCGCCAACTATACCAAATCCAGTATCAATCGCCGTTTCACTAAATGATTTGTCGACTCCAAACATCTGAGTTCCGGTTAAATTAAGAGGGATGTCAATAGCACCTCCAAAAGTAGAACTTCCTACTACTCCTAGCCCTGAACCTGCAATAATTATATCAGCTACGTCTGTCTGACCAATAGTATTTAGTACTGCCGTTGATGAAAAACCATATTCCAAAACATTATTAAAACCATTCACAGTTAGCTGTGTCCCTGTTTCAATTGCCATTTGACCTGTACTTAACGCAGGTAAGCTTTCTAATAAAATCGGAGCTCCATAAGCTGCGCCAACCGTACCAAACATTAGTTGGTTACCCCTTGTAGCTATAGCCTTTATGCCCTTCATAAAATCTGAGGCATAAAAGTCTGGCGGCTTGGTATAATGCAGCATATTGTTTTCGTTGCCCATTATATTAAATCTTTTGTTATCCCCCCTCTTATGATGAAAGTACAAGTTTCTGTAAATAGGATTGTTCATTATGGTAGACCTACTATACCCAGATGTGACAGTCACTTCGGGGAGGTTTTGTGGGGCAAGCCCACATTTAGGGCACTCAGGATCGGGAACGGGATCAGGGTCAGTTCCCATCAGGCCTAGAGGATCGTTATACTTGATCGGATTGTTGAATGCATAAGCCATAGGGTTAATCGAAGGCATTAAATCTGCCAATTGGTCTATTCCCCAAAATCTACCCAGCTGAGTATCAAGTGGTCTAAATGGGGTCATAGTCCAAGCCAACCCAAAATCGGTTTCTTTTTCACCCATACCATTAAATTGAAACATAAACTCAGGAATCCCGTTCCGCTCTATCCCGGCCATGTTCATGCCGAAGGGGTAGTAGTGGTTTTCCTGTGCTATAATACCCTTTTTGTGCGTGATCTGCAAGTCGTCGAACCAAACCTTTGTCTTGCTCTCGTTGGCCACATATACCTTGGCGTAGCCGTCTTGTCCTATTTTTATCTCGGGGTATATGTTGAGACCATGCCAACCGCCTCCACCAAGTCCGCTTACCCATCGGGTCTGGGTCTGGTCTTCCATCAGCTCGCCGTCTTGGTTATAGACCTCCACTTTGATGTATGCCGCAGGTTCGTCGTTCGCATTTTCCTTATTGCCCAAGGAGCTTATCCCAAAGCCAAGGCTTATCGGGCTACTGCCGCCATCAGGCACAAAAGTGTTTTGCATGGTTGATCCAATAGGAAGGGTGGACTCGTTGTTGGCTTGGTTGGCATCGTACAAATACTTTACAAACACACTGGCATCGATCGCATCACCTTTACCCACCTCAAACTGCTTGAACGGGCCTACTGGCAGTTGGTAGCCTTCTGCATTCCTTACCAAGGAAGATACCGATCCGCTTTTTGCAGTCACTTCCGTGTTTTGGGTGAGCTTGATGTTCTCGAAGCCGAGCTGCTCTTCCTCGTAGTCCTGCATGTCCAGCTCGGAGGTAGCTAGAAATACATCCTTTTCGTCCCCTTCCCTTACGCTCATCCTCAAGTTGCCCAGATGGTCCTTGTAGTGGTATTCGTACACAAAATCCTGCGTAAGGTCTTGGGTATCCGTTTTCCAGAGCGCCCTTCCCTCGGCGGTGTGCACAAAGCGCAGGGTGTCCTCTTCGTAGTGGAAGCCGCCCAAGTAATCGGTCACTTTAACCGGTACCCCATTTTCAAATACCTTTTTCTGGAGCTTGACCCCTGCCGCATCGTAGCGGTATTGGATCGTATTGCCCGAGCCAAAGTCGATCAGCTCCGGGAGGGATTGGTCGGAGATACCGTGTCTGGCACGGTAGGACACTGGATTATCTTGACTTGGCAAGCATTGTTGCTACCACAATTTCCCTCCCTCCCCAAAATTTCATAATATTGGCTCTTATATATTTGACCAAGGATTGGACTATGGAAAACAAAGAAGACTACCCTTTTCTATCGCTTATGATGGATGAGCAGATTTATGTGATTGAGGACAAGAGTGCAGAGAAAGTGCAGGTGGAAGAACCGATGGTGCGGGAGCTGAAAATCTATGGGGAAAACAAGAGGAAATACCTCATTTTGGTATCCTACGAAACCAATGATATTCTCAAAAGTAATGAATACGATTTTCTCATCAAAATCCTCAACGCCATTGAGCTTTCTATCAACGATATTTCCCTTGTAAACCTAAAAGAAAGCCCGATTGATTATGCTTCACTGCGGGAGGAAATCCAGTTTGACCATGCCGTGGTCTTCGGTATTTCGAAAGAGGAACTGCAGCTTACCACCGAAAAAAGTGTGGAGCGGTACGAGATACAGAAACTAGATGGGGCGCAGTTCTTGTTCGCCCACCCTCTATCTGAACTGATGGCAGACAAACACAAAAAGCTCCAGTTGTGGAAAACATTGCAACTGTTGCAAGCTATGTGATTGGAATTAACCTAAAATGCTTTATTTTAGGTTAGAGATTAAAAAATAGAACCCGTAGAGACGTCCATTTATGACGTCTCGTAAGCAACCAAAATGTAGAGACAAGACACGCCTTGTCTTTTATCAAATAATTAAATGTCAGAGGAGGAAGAAGACAAACATAAGGAAGAAGAACAGCAGCCCGAAGAGGGAAAGCCAAAGTCCTCTATAAAAGAGGAAATGAAGCGTTTCAGGGCTGATCTTGATCATTATAGAACTACCTATTTCAACGAACTGGAGGGCTATGAAAAGATCAAGAACGATGACTCCTACGACGAACTGAAAAAACAAAGCAACACCACTGACTGGGACGATGTGGAAATTACCCGCTTCTACCCAAACGTAGAAGAGATTTTCAAACCCCGCCCTCCCGTAAAAAACAGTATTTCGAGCATCAACTGGAACAAGGAAACCAACAAGGTTTATATAAAAGAATTTGACGAAGACGATGAGGTGGTAAAAGCCCAAATTGCCCAAATGAAGGGTGAGATGGATACGAGCAGTGGGTTGCTCTCTGGCGACTTGGGCAAGCAGATCAACAAACAACTGAAAGGCCTCCAAGAGGAAATACCTCTTAACAAACGGGACATTGAGCGCTACATTGGGGAAAACCTAGTATTCAAGCTAGCCGTTGCCATTATTTTGGTAGGCGTGATAGTTTTGTACCAATACTCCATAAGCATGGGGTATATCAACGAATACGCACGGGTTGCCGTTGGCATCACCATTGGTACGGCTTTTTGCGTATGGGCACATTACCATGAGCTAAACGGCAAATCGAAATTTACCCCAACCTTGGTTACGCTGGGAATCATCACGCTTTACTACACCGTACGGGTTTCCTTTTCTACCCACGAAATCCTTTCCCAAACCCAAGGCTTTATTGGCGGGATAATAGTCACGGGAATTGCTATTTTCCTCGCCATGCTCTACAATGAAAAACGGCTTTCCATCTTAGCTATTCTGGGCGGATACCTCACACCTTTTTTGGTAAGCACGGGTGAGGGGAATTATGTATATTTCTTTAGCTACGTACTCCTTTTTAACTTAGCAATGCTCATCATTGCCCACATTAAAAAGTGGCAGGTTATCAATTCTATTTCCATCCTTTCCACCTCGCTTTTCTTGGTGATTTGGACCACGCTCAACCCTTTTGACAACTACGGGGAATATATAGGCTTGCTGGCATTTTCAAGCCTTTCCTATCTTCTCTTTTTTGCTGCTATTTTTACTTATTCTAGGCACAAAAAACTAGAAGTAAAATCCTTTGATTTTTACATGCTTGCCTTTGTGTTCGGCATGTTTATTTTCAGTATTTACTACGCTGTTCCCCGCTTAGCTATTCGGGAATATATGCCACATATCTTATCCGGCATAGCAGCTTTTCAGGCATATTTTTCCTTTGTGCTGTACCGAAAAGAATCCCTAGAAGTGATCGCTTGGAGAAGACTTGCCCTTTCCTCCTTGTTGGTGGCCAACCTAGCGGGGCTTTATGGAATAAACCACCCAGAGTTTTACAACACTTTTTGGGCATTACAAGCCATTTTCCTCACGTGGCTGGGTATTCAATTAGAAGAAAAATTTGTACGAGATGCCGCAATGGTCGTCCTGCTGCTCGCCATTGCCAGCTTGCTTTATTCTTGGTCGCAAACTTACTGGAGTACTTATGAAATCACGCCAACCTTCATTATCAACAAAGGGATGTGGGCGAGTTTTGTTACACTTTGCGCTTCGCTCATAAGTGTCTTGCTCTATTCGGGGGAAGAAGAGCTGGAAGTATTGGGCATGGAAGTGATCAATTGGATAAAAATCATCAGCGTCACACTTTCCGTCATTGGCTACCTTACTGGGCTGTTCGAGTTACTTTGGCACACGCCCCAAATCCAACCAGAGCTTCGCATGCTTATGGTAGATGTTTATTCTATGGGCTACTTATTCTTCTACCGCTTCATTATTTACAACTATAAAATCGACCGGCTAAAAGTCAGCGTTGGCGGACTGATGGTCATTAGTGTGATTTTCTATATTTTCTTTGGGCAAAACCGAACACTCGAACTAAGGGATGCTTTTGTGAACAATAATGGGAACTTTTGGTCCTTTGGCTTTCATTATATAAACTTGGCCCTCTCCGCTTTGCTGGTCATCACAATCATGCGTGATATCACCTCAGGAAAAGAATGGTACCGTACAGGGAAATATGCTTTTGTGATGTGGTTCTTATGTGCCGTTATCGTTTTCCACTCCACTTATGAACTGGAACACACCATAGTTTTAATACGATATGCCTTTACCGATATCGGGATGGACGAATTCTTGTCTCAGGTCAGGCTTACCGGTTTTTCCATTCTCTGGTCTGTCATTTCTTCGGTCTTAATGTATTTTGGCATCACCAAAAAGCTCAAAGAACTTCGGGTTATCTCCTTGGTCCTTTTCACCATCACCATTGCCAAATTCTTGATTTTCGACTTTTGGTACATGCAAGCCATCTGGAAAATCATTTCAGCTATTTCCATTGGCATTTTGCTATTGATTGTATCTCAGATGTATGGTAAGCTTCGCAACCTGATAAACAGCGGGGAGCTTATATTTGACAAAGACAAAGTCTACTCCCAAGAAGAATCTGCCGAAATGATCCGCTATGCCCAAGCAAGGCGCGACATGTTGGAAGAAGACGAAGAGGACGACATCGACGATAAACTTCGCGATATTGATGATATGTACGAAGGAGACTATACCGACGATGAGGAATACGAGGATGACGAAGACGAGGATGAGTGGAGATAGAATCGTCCATTATTTCCCCGATATAACGAAGCGACCAACAGGAAATTCATTACAAATTCCGCAAGCAAAAACGCTATATATTGCAAACACGTTAGTGTTTATGCTGATTTTTTGCATAGCTCTTGGTAGTTTGGAGAATTACCTACATATTCGTTTGCTAAATTTCCCAATGGCACTCTTAGCTATTGGATTTACTATTTTTTTATCACCTTAATTTAAAAGAAAGAGGAAGAATGGCTAGGGTTTACAATTTTTCTGCGGGGCCAGCTGCCCTGCCGCAAGAAGTGCTGGAGAAAGCACAAAAGGAATTGGTCGATTACCAAGGAACAGGGATGTCTGTAATGGAAATGAGCCACCGCTCCAAGGCCTATATGGAGATCATTGGTGCCGCTCAAGCCAACTTGAGAAAGTTGATGAACATCTCCGACGATTACGAGGTGTTGTTCCTGCAAGGAGGCGCATCCATGCAGTTCGCTATGGTTCCTCTCAACTTGTTTTCCGAAAAGAAAAAAGCTGATATTATAAATACGGGGGCTTGGTCGAAGAAGGCAATTGCCGAAGCGAAGCGCTATGGAAACATCAATGTAGTTGCTTCGTCTGACGATAAGAATTTCTCGTACATTCCTAAGCTGAGCGCCGACATGTTCGATCCAGAAGCTGATTATGTCCATATCACGACCAACAACACAATTTATGGAACGCTATTCCCTTCTCTTCCAGACGTTGGGGATGTCCCTTTGGTTGCCGATATGTCATCTAACATCTTATCACAGGTGTATGATGTAAACAAGTTCGGAGTGATCTACGCTGGGGCGCAAAAGAACATCGGACCTGCGGGGCTTTGCATTGCTATTGTCCGTAAGGACTTGATTGGTTCGGCCTTGGATTTCACGCCAACCATGCTCAACTATAAAACCCATGCGGATGGCGGGTCTATGTTCAACACCCCTCCTACTTATGGTATTTACATGGCGGGCTTAGTGTTCGAGTGGTTGTTGGAAAAGGGCGGCGTAGCGGCAATGGAAAAAATCAACAAGGAAAAAGCAGCTATCCTTTACGATTTCCTAGATGAATCAAAGCTATTTAAGGCTACCGTAACCCCTTCCGATCGCTCTATCATGAACGTGCCGTTTGTAACAGGCAGCGATGAGCTTGACAAGGCATTCATTGACGGGGCAACTGCCAAAGGGCTCACCACGCTCAAAGGGCACAGAACTGTTGGCGGCATGCGGGCAAGCATTTACAACTCCATGCCTACCGAGGGCGTCGTTGCTCTGGTGGACTTTATGAAAGGGTTCGAAACGAAAAATTCATAATTCTAAACCCCAGCGCATTTGTGTTGGGGTTATTTTTTGGACACGTTGTGTCCTTTTTATTATTAATTGCCAAAAAGCGGGTGCATCTCCTGTTCTTTTCATGGCATTTTTTATCTTAATCCAACCTCCTTATCCCATGCTCAAGATCCAAACTATTGATAAAATATCTTCTGAAGGGCTGAAACGTTTTCCCTACGACGATTATGAAATCGCTTCTGAGTTTTCAAGCCCCGATGCCATTTTGGTAAGAAGCTCTAAACTTCACGAAATGAATTTCCCCACAACATTGAAAGCCATTGCCCGAGCAGGTGCTGGCGTGAACAATATTCCTCTCGATAAATGTTCCGATCAGGGAATTGTAGTATTTAATACGCCTGGGGCGAATGCCAATGCGGTAAAAGAGCTCGTACTTACGGGCATGTTGCTTTCCTCTCGGAAAATAGTGCAGGGCATCAACTGGAGCAAAAGCATAGAAGCCGGCGAAGAGGAAATTGGCAAACAAGTAGAGAAAAACAAATCCAACTTTAAAGGACCGGAAATTCAAGGAAAGACCTTGGGCGTGATCGGCTTGGGCGCTATTGGCATGCTCGTTGCTAATGCAGCCGATGCTTTGGGCATGAAAGTGATAGGGTACGACCCGTACATCTCGGTTGATACTGCCTGGAGTCTTTCCAGCAATGTAAAAAAGGCGATCAGCCTCGATAATTTACTGAGCAAAGCAGATTACATCACCTTGCATGTTCCCCTACTCGATGCTACCAAAGGATTTATCAACGAAAGCAAGTTTGCCATCATGAAAGACGGTGTGCGGATCATGAACTTCGCTCGTGGCGGTCTGGAAAAACAAGCCGATATGCTCGCAGCGCTTGACAGTGGAAAGGTGGAGGCATTCGTGACCGACTTCCCAGACGAGCAGTATTTGGTCCATGAAAAAGTCATTTGCCTACCACACCTTGGCGCATCTACACCCGAATCGGAATCGAACTGTGCGGTGATGGCAGTGGACCAAGTACGAGAATATTTGGAAAATGGAAATATCAAAAATTCCGTGAACTTCCCTAATTGCGAAATGCCCCGCAACGGCGGCTATCGGATAGTTATTGCCAACAAAAACGTACCGAACATGGTGGGGCAGATATCTTCCGTCTTAGCTTCTGAAAACATTAATATAGAAGATATGATTAATAAGCATAGGGACGGGCTGGCCTTCAACATCATTGATGTGAACTCGGCCGTATGCGAAGAGCAGGCCGAAAAGCTGAGAAACATTGAGGGCGTGATTATGGCAAGGATCCTTTCTCCTAAAAAGTAAATGATCTGATGATGTAATCATGTGATTATTTGATAAAAATATTGAAGCCTTATAGGTTTATCACAATTAATTTTGCCCAGCTACTTACTATTTTTTACCACATAAAAACCAATAAAAACGTGGCACGAATTAAAGCATTTAAGGGATTACGCCCTATAAAAGAAAAAGTAACTGAAGTTGCATCCAGGCCTTACGATGTGCTGAACACCGAAGAGGCTAAAACAGAGGCTAAAGGCAAAGAACTGTCTTTTTTGCATGTGGTGAAGCCAGAAATGGATTTCCCCGTGGGCAGCAATCCTTATGCCCCCGAAGTATATGAGAAGGGGAAAAGCAACTTCCAGAAAATGGTGGACGATGGTGTGTTTTTCCAAGATGAAAAAGACAGCATCTATATCTACGAGCTTACCATGAATGGCAGAAGCCAAACGGGAATAGTTGCCTGCGCCAGCATCGACGATTATTTCAACGACATTGTAAAAAAACATGAGCTAACTCGCCCCGACAAGGAGGAGGACAGGAAAAACCATGTACGTGTGGGAAAAATGAACGCCGAGCCAGTGTTCTTTGCCTACCCAGCCTATAAGCCTTTGGATGTGCTGATGGACGAGGTAAAAACCACCGAGCCTGTTTATGATTTTGTTGCAGAAGACAAAATCAGGCATGTGTTGTGGAAAGTGGACGATGAATTCACCGTGAACAACTTCATTGAAGAATTTGCCAAAGTTCCTGCGACATACGTAGCCGACGGGCATCACCGAACCGCAGCTGCTGCTTTGGTTGGGAAAGAGTTTAGGGAAGCAAACCTCAACCACACGGGCGAGGAAGAATACAATTATTTCTTAGCTGTACATTTCCCAGATGACCAATTGGAAATCATCGACTACAACCGAGTGGTGAAGGATTTGAATGGATTGAGCAAAAAGCAGTTTTTGGAGAAGCTCGATGAACGTTTCATCATTTGCAAAGCTGACGAGCTCTTCAAGCCAAATAAACTTCACATGTTCAGCCTTTACATTGATGGTGAATGGTATGCCTTGGAAGCTAAAGAAGGAACGTATGATGATAAAGACCCAATTGGAGTTTTGGATGTAACAGTTTTGTCAAAACAGATCCTTGAGCCTATCTTAGGCATTAAAGATTTGCGGACAGATAAACGTATTGAGTTTGTTGGGGGAATCCGCGGCTTGGACGAGTTGAAAAAAAGAGTGGATAGTGGGGAAATGGCTGCAGCTTTTGCCCTCTACCCAGTCACCATGCAGCAACTGATCAATATAGCCGATAGTGGTGCTATCATGCCTCCTAAAACAACTTGGTTTGAGCCTAAGCTTAGGAGCGGATTGGTCGTTCATGCTTTGGACTAAATAGGAAAGTCTACTTTAAAATGAATAGAACAAGAAAAAGCTTACGATCAACGTAAGCTTTTTTCATAATGCCTCAAATCATAAAAATCTTATTCAAAAGAAATACATTTGCAGGCAACCTAATGGCAATACTTTTACATTATGAACTAGAACCCTCTCTAACACTAAACTTTTCAACAATGACAAAACCTTTCATACTTTTTTTGTTTTTCATTACCGTAACTATTTCTTCATCTTTTGCCCAAAAGATATTGGTACTGGACAAATACGGCACAAAAAGAACTAGGATATCGACAGGTGAAGAAATCATCTTTAGGCAACTTAACAACAAGACAAAATACCATGACTTCATATCTTCGCTCAAAGATTCTACCTTGATCTTAGGCGAAGCTAAAATAGAGTTTCCACTCAATGATTTTGACACCTTCTATTTTCAAAGACCCGGTATCCAGTATGCCTCTATCGGGACAGCTTTTATTGGCGGTGGCTTCATGTTCGCTTCGGCAGTTCATCCACTTGTTTCAAATGCAGCATATGATCAGCGTGAATCTTTTATTATTGGGGCATCTTTCATCGCCTTTAGCCAATTAATAAAAGTATTTAAGTACAAAAAATTTAAGGTAAGGAAAAATAGCCGTGTCAGGATACTTGACCTTACCTATAGATAATCTTCAGCAAATATTGAAATGCCTACTTATCCTTCTTGCCAAAAACGGAAAAGTGAATATACCTCTTAGGGTGTTCCTCGAAATCGGTAAGGAGGGTATCTAGAGAAAGCAGGGCGGTGTTGAGGTTGTTGTACATAGCCTCATCTTTCATGAGTTTGCCCATTGTCCCCTGACCTTCGTTGATGCCATCGAGTGTGGTTTTGAGTGCCGCTAACGTAGCTTGAGCCCCTTCCACAGTCTCAACCAATGGCATTTGTTTTAAAGAGTCGGAAAAGGAGTTGAAGTTATCAATCATTGCAGGCATACCCCTGCTGGCAGTAGCCAAGTTTCCAGAAAGCAGTTTTAGACTATCGAGCATAAGCTCTATATCTCGAGAGTTTCTTTTCACGATGTTGTCAGCCCCAGCAGTCAAGCTTTCTACATTTGACATAGCTCCTTTCATATCTCCAGTCATCCCATTCAAAGAATCGAGTAATAAGTTTACTGCAGTCAATGTCTTTTCCAGCTTCATAATAATGGGCGAAGCAGTTTCTTCCAAAGAAGCGACCATCCCTCCTACTATTTCCGACTTCAGCGTATCACCTTCTTCATGGATACTGTTTTTGTCAGTGAATTTCAAATTAATCATTTTTCCTCCCAACAAGCCTTCGTCTTCGAGTGCTACTATTGACCCTTGTGCTATTTCAATATTATTTTCAATGTCTAAGGACACCAGCATCTTGTTCCCTAGCTTAGGGACAAATTCAATTTCACTCACTCGACCAACAGCAAAACCGTTGAGCATTACTGAGTTCGAAAGCTTTAGCCCTCCAATATCATCATAAACAGCGTAGTAAGTGCTAGTAGAACTGAACAAATCAATCCCTTTGAGAAATCTCACTCCAAAGTATAAAATCATTCCTGAGAGCAGAGCTATGATCCCTACTTTAAATTCTTTTGAATAGTTTTTCACGTTGATGGTGTGTTATGTATTTTGGTTCTTGAAAAGACTCCCGGCAAATGTATCATTTTTTTGTAAGCTATAAAGAGAGAAACCGAACATCTCTGCGCAACCTGCTTATTTGCCTACACTCTCTTTATAATCCCTAAAAGCTCGGTAAATGTTTGTGACAACCCGTTCTTTTCCAAGTTCTGAGTTTAAATATTTTTCTTCTTCCTTATTGCTCAAAAAACCGATCTCTATCAAAATAGAAGGCATATTGGTTTGAACCAATACCAAAAAGCCAGCCTGTTTCACACCTCTGCTCTTCCAATTATCCACATCTTGAAACATAGTTTCTACCAAACCTGCGCATTTCAAGCTTTGCTCTTTGAACGAATGTTGGTAATTAGACAATAGAATCTGCCCTATGGGCGAGGTAGGATCAAATCCATCGTATTTCTCTTGGTATCCTTCTTCATTCAAGATCACTGAGTTTTCACGCATAGCCACCAATAGGTTTTCTTCATCACCATTTTTTCCCAGCACATAGGTTTCACTTCCTTTAATGTGTTTTTTTACCGAAGCATTGCAATGAATGGAAATAAATAGATCGGCGTTTTTTTCATTGGAAATATCTGCCCTTTCGTGCAGAGGGATAAAATCATCCGTACCCCTTGTAAGAACTACTTCTACATCAGGATGCATTCGCTCAATCAGTTTTTTCAACCTAAGTGATACATCTAAGACCACTTCTTTTTCCTTGCTAAATACCCCAATACAACCAGGATCTAAGCCACCGTGTCCAGCATCTAGCACCAATACAAATTTTGAACTATCTTGCGGATCGGAAAAATTTGCCGAGATAATCAGAAAGCTTAAGAGTAGCAGAGCAATAATTGTTATATTTTTCATAAAATTGCAAAAATTTTGTTCACGGGCTTCTTGCGCTTGTCAAAAGTAGACCTTAGCACCAACTTGCTTAATTTTATTTTGAGCTAAGCTAATGCTTATAGAACCAAATAAGTGTGATTAGTATTTAACCTACTATATAAAACTTGAGCTTTGAGCCAACGGACTTACTACAAAACAACGGAAAATTACGGTAAACTGAAAATCACGAACATCCCATATAACCTAACCACACTCGCCTTGCTCTTGTGCTTTGCCCTTCCGCAGGCGAATGCACAAGAGTTCAACAATCTGGACTCTGCCAAAATTGTACAACCTGGCATAGATTCTTTATATGCATCCTTAGCCGATACGGTCGATACTCCTGCCGATTCTGTTGACGTAGATAGCTTGACTACAGAGGGTCCTATTGAAACTTATATTGACTATTCTGCAAAAGATTCCATTTACTATGATGTGATCAGCGGTAAGGTGTTTTTATACGGAGAAGCTAAAGTCACCTATGGGCAAATGTCGATAGAGGCTGCTTACATAGAATATGACATGGCCAGCAATTTGGTAACAGCTGAAGGCGTGCCAGATTCTACGGGTGAAGTAGTAGGGATGCCTATATTTAGCGAAGGTTCCCAAACCTACAATGCTGAAAAGATGACCTACAATATGGAAACCCAAAAGGGGGTCATCAATAGTATCGTAACTCAACAAGGTGATGGATATATTCAAAGTGGCAGGGTAAAGAAAAGTCCTGATGAAGCATTTTATGCTGCACAAAATATTTACACTACTTGTAACTTGGATCATCCCCACTTCGGGATTAGGGCAAGAAAGTTGAAAATTGTTCCAGATAAATATGTGATATCAGGACCTTTCAACTTCGAGCTGAACGATGTGCCAACACCTCTGGGATTTGCCTTTGGGCTTTTCCCCTTTACCAAAGAAAGAAATGCAGGTATCCTTGCTCCACAATACGGTGAGTCTGCTGACAGAGGGTTTTACTTGAGAGATGGCGGGTTTTACTTGCCTATGGGTGATTATATGGGACTAAAGCTGCTCGGGCAGATTTATTCTTACGGAGGTTGGGGATTGACAACTGACCTTTCCTACAGAAAACGATACTCCTTCAATGGCAACCTTAATTTTGCCTACAACAAAATAGTGAGGCAAACTGATGATCTTTCAAGAGATGAGTCTACCGATTACTGGCTGAGATGGTCGCATTCTCCTCAGTCGAAAGGGTCGAGCCGATTTTCTGCTAACTTGAATGTAGGTTCTACCAACTATAACCGAAACAACTCTTTTAATGCCACAGACTATATTTCGGCATCTTTTAACTCCAGTGTTTCTTATACAAAAACGTTTGAAGGAACGCCTTTTTCTATGGGGGCAAATATCAGGGTGAACCAAAACGTAAACACTCAGATAACTAACATGAACCCGCAGGCAAACTTTGCCATGAGAAGGATCTATCCTTTCAAAAAGAAGGGGTCTACATCTAAAAGCCCCCTTGCTCAATTAAACCTTTCCTATTCATTCGACACAAAGGCTACGATCACTAACAATGAAACCGGGACAAGTTTTCCATTTACAGTATATGTCGAAGAATCCGATGATGATGATATTTTTGATACAAGCACTGATGATGAAGACGATGAAATCCCTGACTTTTTCTCAAATATTGGCGATTATATACAAGATGCGGAATATGGCGCTATTCATCGAATTCCGATTTCAACAAACCTTACCTTGTTGAAATATTTTCAAATTGCCCCGAGCGTAAATTTCAATGAATATTGGTTTCCGAAAAGTTATAATTACAAGTGGTCGGATACTAAAAATGCTGTAGAAGTAGACACCCTTAATGGCTTTGCTAGGGCTTATGATTATAGCGGTGGTGCTAGTATGAGCACAAGGTTCTATTTTTTCTATTACCCTGTAGGTCAAAAAGTTGACAGGATCAGGCATATGGTCACACCTTCTATTAGCTATAACTATCGCCCAGATTTTGGTGACCCGCGTTTTGGGTTTTATCAAAATGTACAAACAGATACAACTGGAACTAATTTTAGTCAGGTATCAAGGTATTTAGGAGGTATATATGGAGGACCTAGTGCAGGAAGAAGCAGCAGTGTCAGCTTATCGCTTAATAACCAGTTGGAGGCTAAGGTCCGCTCGAATAAGGACTCCACCGACGAATATATAAAAGTACCCCTGCTTCAAAGTTTTGGAGCAAGCACAAGTTACAATTTTGCTGCAGATTCCTTCAACCTCTCCAATATTACGTTCAATGCCCGTACTACCCTTTTTAAAAATGTGCCATTCATGGACGGGGTAAGTGTAAATGTCAGCGGCACAATTGATCCGTATGCATGGGAGCTTGAAAAGATAGAATTGGATGGCGATCCTGACGATGACATTGAATACAAAACCACACAACGAAGAATCAATAAATATGCATGGAATGCTGGGCAAGGAATTGGGTCGCTTAACCGGGCAAGTCTAAACCTTTCAACATCATTTTCTCCTCCTAAAGATGATAAAAAAGGTGGAGAAGGCGGAAGTGGTCCACGTGGGCAAGGTGGCAGGGCGGAGGAAGCTGAACGCCAAGACATTGAAGACAACCCTGGAAAATATGTCGATTTTAATATCCCATGGTCGTTAAGGGTGCAATATACACTCGGTTATTCAAAACAAGGTTTTGCAGAAGCTTCTGTAGTCCAGACAATGAACTTTATGGGTGAAGTAAAGCTTACCGAAAAATGGAAAGTGGGTATTCGCTCAGGATATGACTTTGAATTGAAGGACTTTTCTTTTACCAGCTTGAACATTTGGAGAGATTTGCATTGCTGGCAAATGAACCTTAGTTGGATTCCTTTCGGTCCTCGCCAGTCATACAACATAGATATTAGTGTAAGATCTTCGTTACTGCAAGACTTGAAACTCAGCAAAAGGAATTCTTGGTATGATAGGCTCTAGTGTCGAAGTTGCAAAACAGCATTTGATTGATGGGAAACTAGTAGCAATACCTACTGAAACAGTCTATGGACTTGCTGCGAATGCGTTAAACCCAGAAGCAGTTAGCAATATTTTCAAAGCTAAAAACCGCCCTTCTTTCGACCCGCTCATTTTACATGTAGACAGTTTAGAGAAAGTTAAAGAAATTGTATTAGGGAAAATACCAGAAACGGCGATTAAATTGGCAAATGCCATTTGGCCAGGACCGCTTACCATGGTACTTCCTCGCAAACCGCACATTCCCGATTTGGTCACGAGCGGTCTGGAAACCGTAGCGATACGCATTCCCAACCACCCGCTTACACTAGAGTTGCTTTCAAAGCTTGACTTCCCTTTGGCTGCACCAAGTGCGAACCCTTTTGGGTACATAAGTCCTACGGAAGCTCAGCATGTGGAAGCTCAACTTGGAGAGAAAACAGCCTATATTTTAGATGGGGGGAAATGTAAAGTTGGTTTGGAATCGACCATTATTTCTTTTGCTGGCGAACAACCAACCGTGCTCCGCAAAGGAGGCTTGGCTATTGAAGAATTAGAAAGCTTAATGGGGGCAAAACTTGCCATACGAGAACATTCATCATCAAGGCCCGATGCCCCTGGGATGTTGCACAAGCACTATTCGCCAAAAGTCCCTTTTGAGCTTGGGGATATAGAGAGCTTACTAAAAGAACATAAAGGGAAAAATATCGCCACCCTATCTTTGAGCAAAACTTTTAAAGGAATTTCGAGTACATTGCAATTTGTACTTTCTGAAAAAGAAGACCTTTCCGAAGCTGCGAGAAACCTTTTTGCCTACCTCCGTACGCTAGACCAACTCCAGCCCGATATCATCTTGGCAGAGCTCGTGCCGGAAGAAGGTCTGGGAAGAGCCATAAATGACAGGTTGAGAAGAGCCGCGGCGAAATAAAAAAAGCCAAGCCCAAAGACAAAATTGCCTTTGGGCTAACTGATTCTTCTTTTCTCAAATTAATATTTCTCCAACATCACTTCTTCAAATTCCTTCGCTTTGCTTGGCTTAGAAGTAACCAACGTCATTTCATCTACTAGATGTTTTGCGCCATTGAGTTTGTCGATCACAAAAAGCACATAGCGGATATCCACATTTATACAGCGCTGAAGCTCAGTTTCGAAAGCAATATCGCCACTCATCGCTTCCCAGTTGCCATCAAATGCTATCCCTATCAGCTCGCCTTTCGCATTTATCACCGGGCTGCCCGAGTTGCCACCTGTAATATCATTGTTAGTAATGAAGCCAACTCGCAGCCTTCCATTGTATCCATAGCGACCAAAGTCTTTCGCTTCAATCAGCTTTTTCAATTTTGGATCAACCACAAACTCAGGGTTATTAGGATCTTCTTTTTGTAAAATCCCATCGGCTGTGGTGTAGTAGCTGTACAAAGCAGCATCTTCTGGGAAGTAATCACCTACTTGGCCATAGGTAAGCCTCAGCGTTGAGTTGGCATTTGGATAGTAGCTTTTTGCAGGGTTCATTTCCCTCAAACCAGCTACGTATAGCCTATTGCCTTTATCTATCAGTGCAGACGATTCCTTTTTAATAGGGACTATTTTAGAGAAATAGTTTCTGAGGAAAGAAGTCGTGGCTTCCATGGCCATATCGCCCATAAGGGTTTCAAAATTCGGCTCGTCCAAAAATTTATTGAGTTTTTCTTCTGAACTAAATATAGAAGTCTCAAAAAGCTTGTTGGCATATTTTGCATAATCTCCACCAAAATCATTTTTGATAACTTCAAACACATCGGGAAGTTGGTCGGCGGGAACATCTGCCTCGTACATTTCGAGCAAAGCAGTTAAAATTTTCTGATCGGTGGGAGCATTATAATCTTTAAAATGCTTTTTGGCACTTTCCCTAAAGTCAGCTATCATTTTGTCGACTGCCTCTTTATCTGCATCTGGCTGTTGGAGCGCACCTGCCAGTTCAGAATATTCGTATGCCATAGGGAGAATTTCCGTTCCAAAAACCGATTCGTTAAGGTGATTCCAAGTCATCTCGGTTTTCGCCTGCATCTTATATCCCTCTTCCAACATAATTAGAGCCTTTCCGTACTTTTCTTTTCTGGCCGCATCTGCATTTACCCAGTTTTGGAAAGCTTCCTCTTGCGCTTTTTTCTTATCGTAAATATCTAGCCTTTTCAAACCCTTGGTTTGCCCAATAAAATACTTCCAATAGTTACTTACACTCGCATATTTTGAGGCATATTGCAACCTGATTTTCTCATCAGAATCCATATCTTGCTTCATCAATTCCAGCTTCTTGCCTCTGATATCCACTCGCTTAGGGTTCGATTGTTCAATAGCTAGTTTTACTCCGTAAGAAGTAAGGTAACGGTCGGTAGAACCTGGGTAGCCCATCACCATAGTAAAATCATTTTTCTTCACGCCATCTAGCGAAACAGGCAAATGTTTTTTGGGTTTGAGTGGAACGTTGTCTTCCGCATATTCTTTAGGATTCCCGTCTTTTCCTGTATAAATCCTGAGCATGGAGAAGTCTCCTGTATGGCGAGGCCACATCCAGTTGTCGGTATCGCCACCAAACTTGCCAATCGACTCCGCAGGCGCTCCGACTAGCCTTACATCGGTGTAGGTTTGGTACACGAACATGTAAAACTCATTTCCATCAAAAAATGGTTTCACCGAAACCTCATATTTTCCATCTTCAGCAGCGCCTTCTTCGAGTCCTTTACTGATCTCTGCTATTTTCTGAGACCTTTCTTGCTCGGTCATTTCTGGCTTTAATTCGCCGAGAATCTTGCCGCTCACGTCTTCCATCCTTACCAAAAAAGAAGCTGTAAGTCCTTCGTTTGGCAATTCTTCTTTCAAGCTTTTCGCCCAAAAACCATTTTTCAGGTAATCTTTCTCTACGGTACTATGGTTTTGGATAAGGTCATAAGCACAGTGGTGATTGGTTAGGAGAAGTCCTTGGGAAGAAACCACTTCGGCAGTGCAAAACCCGCCGCCCAACATCACGATCGCATCTTTCAAACTTGCATTGTTGATGCTATAAATTTCCTCGGGGCTCAATTTCAAGCCCATTTTTTTCATATCTGCATAATTGAGCCTTTCCACAAACATGGGAAGCCACATGCCCTCGTCTGGCGGTGTAGCTTTACTCGCTAGTCCTGACACTATCAGTAGTGTAACTACTATTAATTTTTTGAACATTTTGCTGTGTTTTAATGGTTATTTAATGATTCTGAAGCTGGGTTGGGAAGCTGTAACTTTAGTTTTAAAAGGCCTAAAAAGTAGTGTCCCAGCTATTTTAAAGGATAATATTACTACATCTTTCTTATTAAAGTAAATTAATTTAGCACTTCGGTAATTATGTGTGATGGCAAGCTTTTTTTGAGGGGTGTACGGAAACATAGCAGCTTTATGCAATTTTGTTGCAAATAGTATTTTGTTGAGAGTACAACTTTCTAATCTTTAAAGTAAATTGCGGCATTGATAGTTTTTGAAACACAGCTATAACATGAAAATAAAATCAAGAAAACTCCCCGTATTACTTCTTTTATTGCTTTTATCGTCGTCAGTTTTTTCACAAGAAAACGATAAGCAATGGGAAGTTTGGGGAAAATTGACTTCTATTGACTGGGAATACAAGTACAGTGAAATGTATAAAACCGAGATCGGCTTTCCTAAATTCAACAAAGAAGTAAAAGACTTGGATGGAAAAGAGGTGACCATAAAAGGCTATGTGATTCCATTGGAGACCGAAGACAACTCTATCATAATTTCTTCCCTTCCCTACTCTAGCTGTTTCTTTTGCGGTGGCGGAGGAGTAGAAACCGTAATGGCAGTTTTCCCTGATGAGCAACGGAAATACGAACTGGAAACAGTAACCTTTAAAGGTGTATTGGAACTGAACAACGGAGAAACAGGGCTGATCTACAACCTAAAAAATGCTTTTGAAGTAGAAGAATAGTTTTGTCTTTCATAAAGACAGCCCGTCAATACTTTACTACCATTTTCATCAATAACCACTTCACACCAAGCTATGCTAGAAACTAAAAGCTTGTGCACCAGCTATGACGGATCAACTATTTTCCGTTTTCCCAACTGGAAACTCGCGCAAGGAGAACAAAGCTTAATAATAGGCAAATCAGGCACTGGGAAAACAACACTTCTTCACTTGCTGGCAGGAATCTTAAAGCCTACTGAAGGGGAAATACTGATAGCTGGGACGGATATCGGAAAATTGAAAGGTGCTACAAGAGACAAATTCAGAGGACAAAACATTGGTCTTATTTTCCAAAAACCACACCTTATCGATTCGCTGAGCGTGAAGGAAAACATGATGATGGCAAAGTATTTTGCCGGCTTGCCCCAAGATCTTGCTGCATTAAAATCATACTTAAAAGAACTGAGCATTGAACACAAGCTGAACAGCCCGGTCTATGCACTTAGCCAAGGGGAAGCTCAGCGGGTATCCATCGCTCGGGCGATGCTCAACGAGCCCAAATTGATTTTGGCTGATGAACCAACCTCCAGCCTCGACGATGAAAACTGTAAATCGGTCGCTAATTTGCTTTTGGCTCAAGCCAAAAAACATACGGCTACTTTAGTGATTTCTACTCACGATCACCGCCTCAAAAACATGATATCCAACCAATTGGAACTAAAAAAAGAAGATTTACTTTCACATTCAGCATAAACGCACCATGAACCTCATCAAAATCAGCTGGAATTATTTACTTTCAAAGCCACTCAATACCTTTCTCAATTTATTGATCCTTGCCCTTGGCTTGGCCACCATTGTGATCTTGAGTATATTGAGTGTTCAGTTTGAAGAAAAGATTGATAGTAACAGTAAAAAGATCGACTTAGTAGTGGGGGCAAAAGGCAGCCCGCTACAGTTGATTTTATGCAACATTTTTCACGTTGATTTCCCCACAGGCAATATCGAATTAGCAGAAGCAGAGACCCTTGCCAATAATCCTTTGCTCAAATCAGCAGTGCCTTTGGCTCTTGGAGATAGCTACAAAAGCTTCCGAATAGTTGGGTCAACTCCCTCCTATCCTGCTATTTATGGATGCGAACTTGCAGAAGGGAAGTTTTGGGAGAAAGAACTGGAAGTTACTGCGGGTGCTTTTGTCGCCAAGAAACTTGGATTAAAAATTGGTGACACCTTCCACAGTTCACACGGCATAGGGCAAACAAGCCACAGCCACGAAGACGACAACTTTAAAGTAGTAGGCATCTTGAAACAAAGTAATACGGTGATAGACAATTTATTACTTTGCGATATTCCAAGTGTTTGGCGAGTCCATGAAACGCACGAAGAACACGAGGAAGAAGTTCATGAAGAGGGGAGACACGATGAGCACGGTCATGAAACGGAATCTCACAAAGGGCATGACCATGAAGAAGATGAAGCCCATCACCACGGAGAAGAGGAGTATCATCACGCAGAGGCTGTTGGGAAATTGGGAGTACCCATGGAAGAAGACAAGCAAATCACCTCTATGCTTTTGAAGTTCAAAACCCCTTTAGCGGCTATTCAACTACCTCGTTTTATAAATGGGCAAACTAATATGCAAGCTGCTTCTCCAGCATTTGAAACTGCTCGGTTGTATTCAATTTTGGGCGTAGGTACTGACCTTATAAAAGGCTTTGCTTATATCATTGTATTCATCGCCATTTTGAGTATTTTCATAGCTCTGTACAATGCACTAAAAGAGCGAAAATACGATTTGGCAATTATGCGCTCACTAGGTTGCTCTAAAGAAAAATTGGTAGTAATGGTATTACTAGAGGCGACTATGCTCACCTCACTGAGCGTGTTGTTTGGCTTGTTCTTAGCTCACGGGGTAATTGAAACCATAGCGCAAACTGTTGAGGAAACGGGTAAAATTGGATTAACCGGATTCGTTTTTATTCCAGAAGAAATAATGGTGATTGCAGCCGCAATAACAATCGGTCTGGTAACAGCGTTAATACCAGCTATTCAGGCATATAAAACAGATATTTCAAAAGTTCTGGCAAAGGGATAGCGTTTATCCCTAAAATGCATTTACTTTACGAGATAGAACTCTTCAGTTAAATAGTCGCCTCCTTCTTTTCAGATTTACTTTAACTAAAAAAGCTATCATCTAAACTGAAATGTCCGCTGTATGTGTCGTTTAAGAAAAGATCATAAAGTCATGTTAGTTTTGGCAATCATTATGCTGATAGTAGCTATTACACTCACTATCTATGGTATAACTGTAAGAGGTTGGTTCAAGGGAAAGCCAGAAAAAAGCATAAAATACATGGGATATAACATCCCTGCTTCTAATCATACAAATTCCAAACCAAGCCAAATTCAAACTGTCTCGATTGCCCCATATAACCAGGTGTGATAAAATACCCATCGTCCATAATGCCTTGCAAGGCATTGGTAAGCTTTGCAAAAAAGTTCACGCTTTTGATGTTCAAATTGATGAAGATATCTGACATCAAATACCCTCCTATTTCAAAGTCGTTTTGCAGATAGAACTGTTGGGTAACAGGCATATAAGCATCAGCATAAAAAGCATTGTGCCAATGAAAATCCAGCCCAACTTGCCCAAAAAGAGCTGACTTGAAAATAGGCTTCTCCAAATAGATTTGGTAATTGCCAAAAAGCTCTGGCATCCT
Source organism: Flammeovirgaceae bacterium SG7u.111 (assembly GCA_034044135.1). NCBI lineage: Bacteria > Pseudomonadati > Bacteroidota > Cytophagia > Cytophagales > Flammeovirgaceae > Flammeovirgaceae bacterium SG7u.111. The sequence continues at coordinate 3,525,686 of CP139021.1, forward strand.
CAAAATATCTGGGTTTGAGTTTGAGGTATAATGGCCATAGATTTTTTGGTGCAGATCACCCAAATGGATTTGCAAGTCCAGACCTGCTTGCATCACATCTATTTTAGCTTCCGTCTGTATGGGAATAGCTTCAGTTCCGTAGTAGATATAATTGTCGTAATTGATGAGCTTGGCAAAAGGACGCACATTGAAAAATTTATTACTATAGTGGAGAGCTACTTCTGACACCGTATATAATGTATTATCAAACTTTCCATAATTGTCCCACTGGAAGTGGTTGCCATAGTAATACAGTTGATTTTGATCTGGCTGAGCCAAAACTCGTGTATGCGAAGCAACGAGGTATTTTGTATTGATTGCGGCAAAAATCTTGTTCCCTTGCTCTTCACCTATCATACTTTCATATTCTCCCCTAAACTCTATACTCGGCGTTAAGGTATATATCCCCTTGAAACCAATAAAGTTTTGTGGGTCAATTTTACGGGGAACTTTATCTTGTAGCCTATATTCAAAACGCTGTTTGAAAAGCTTGTTTTTTGCAAAAAAGGAATAGTAAAAATTGAGCGCTTTTCCTTTAAGCCCAGCAGTATTTGACAATTCCTGATAGCGCTGGTAATGAACAGACCGATCGGTATCTAAATACGTGTTCGGGTAAAAAGCACTGTTGGTCGACAGGGCTTGGTCATCATAATTGAAAAGGTGGGTAGATTTATCAATTATATGATAAAGCTGGATGTTATTTTCTCCAATGAAGGAGTATTGTTGGAAAACTCTGAACTTCTCCATCCGCCTAAAGCTTTCTACATCGGTAAGCCTATTGCTAAGCTGCCCTCTTCCTAACCTGAAAAGTTCTTGAATATCACGGGGCTCTTCAGTAGGCTCTGGATCTTCTGGTGGCACATAAGAATCCCAATAAACATCATCTATTTCTAAGCCTCCAGATTCTTGGATCGAATGTCTATACGCTTCGGCGTAAGCCAATAATTTATAGCGTTTATTTTCCGATTCGTACCTTGTATTGAATTGATATTCTTCATGCAAATTTCCCGGACGAGTGTTGCTTGCTCCTACTGCTTCATTTCCAACCAAAAATTTTGCATTTATTCTTCGAATCCTAAAACCTACATTCCACTGAGGGCTGACATTTCGGGCAAATTTAACATCTAGAATTGAGCGGCCTGCCCCACCTTGCACATAGTACCAGCTCGTATGAGGCGAACGAGTATCAAAATATTCAATTTCATCTGGGTTAAGCAAATATGGATCGAGGGCATCATACCCGAAACGTACGCCTACCTTGTCGTATTCTTTATAATAAAGCGGTTTAGTAGCACTTCCTGTTGTACCCAGATCTTGCAACTCAAACTCATCTTGAGCGACAAAATTATACCTGTGCATGTCGTTCAATAATGTATCAATAAAGCGAACAATGCCAGAATTCTCCCTCCAATCCGATTCGTAAATAAAAAAAGTTGTTCCCGTTCCATAAACTTGCTCTCCAGCTTTTTCCAAAATCAGCCTTCCTTTCTCATCTACCCTTGCCGAGTCTGGTCGGTCTTCTCCTAAAAGGCTTTCGTATTCCCCATTATCCCCTAGCTGACCCAATTCTCCTTGATTCCTTTGATTGGGGATCTGAGCCTGAACCGCATTAGTCAAGCATAAAAAGAACAATATGTTTATAAATAATTTCACAGAAATTTATCGACTTTTGGTGTTAGTTGAGTTAGGTTAAAATGCTATTATTGAAAGACTATTTGATCTCATTGACGGACAAATATTAAACTATTTTAACCATTCGTAAAGATCGTAATGTTCATTGCTCATCCCAATTGCTTTGTACACTCCTTGGGCATTTGTATTGGTTTTTTCTACATAAAGCCTGATGCCTTTGTAATTCGAAGAGTCTTCTACTATATCTTTTAGGTGGGTAAACATCCTCTTGAATATCCCTTTTTTTCTATGTTCAGCAAGCACATAAACCGAATGAACCCACATCACATCTCCATTCCTCCAATCGCTCCATTCGTACAACACCAGCGTAGAAGCCGCTATTTCACCATCCACTTCAGCTACCCAGTAATTTCCCCTCTGAGGCTCAATAAAAAGCCTTTTTACCCCTTCATGCAAAGTTGCACTATCAAGTTCAAGCTGCTCAGTTTCCCAAGCCATCTTCTGTTGAAACTCAACTATTGTCTCTATATCTTCCCTATGGGCTTTTCTAATGGTGATTGACGAGCTCATTTATTCTTAGTTTTTTTGGTTTGTGAACTCGGCAAAAATAACTAAAAAAAGGAATGATTGGAGAAATAGCCCAAGGCATGTTCAAAAATCCGGAAAGAGGGGGATAGTTGGGCAAAAAAGAAGGGTAATACTGTGAAGTATTGCCCTTCTCATCTTCGATGCTTTAAAAATGATCAAACTTCATCAAGTGTTCGTATTTCAATTTCTGAAATTTTTTCCAAGGGTTTGGACACAAGATTTGAGGATATCCATAATTTCCTTTTTTAATTCCTTTTTCTTTTGGAACAAAGCTATAGGTAATAGAAATTTCATGAGACCCAGTAGTATTTAAATTAGTAAGCCTCGAAAGGGTATAATCATAACTATAGCCAATGCTAATTGTCCCTAGTCTTATCCCCGTAAGAATAGCAACAGCATCTTGGTTCAATCCTTTGTATTGTCTTTTCTTGGTGGGAATTCCCCTGTACCAAACCCCTAACATCAAAGGATCTAATGTCAAATAAGTGCCCAAGCTCAACTGCTCAGATGCTCCTTGGCGAAGATACATAAGTGCTGGAGTGATTGATCTTTCGGGTGGCATATGACGAGGGTTGTACTTCCCTTTTGGGATTAAACTGATTTTATATCCTGTATGTACCGTAAGTTTTCTTGGCAGCTTTTCCTTACCTCCCAAAAATGACGTATTCGGTTTGTTGAGATGGCTCACAGAAAGTCCAAACCACATATTCTGAGAGAATAGCACAAAACCCGAACCTACATCGGCATACCCTTTATACTGTCCTGAAAACTGCTCACTTGTAGGGTTTAGCGGATCGCTTGGTCCAATAATTTGATCTTCGAATATAAAATCACCAAAATTCAAGGCTCTAACTCCGTAGCCTAGACTTAGACCTGTACTTATCGCATATTTATCGTTAACGGGGATATGGTAGGAATACATGACCGCAATATCGGTAGCCGTGATAGGCTTTCCAGCCCCTATGCCTTGGTCGTCTTTTTTTATCATGAACCCAACGCCACTTCTTATCTGCTCAAAAAATTGGTCGTAGGAAGCGGCATAGGTAACAAAACTAGCATCTAGCCCTGGCCACTGGTTTCTATAATTGGCAATAGCCCTTCCTCCACCAGACGCACCTGCAAAAGCAGGGTTTAGGTACAACGGAGCCGCATAGAATTGGGTAAACTGAGGATCCTGCGCCTTTAACCCTAAAGACATACCCATCAAGAAAAAAACACAGATAGTTCGTTTGATATGGCTGATCAAAAGTTTATTCATTTAGCTTATTATTGAACACATGTGATTCAAATGATCTTTTTGTTAGTTTTTCTCATCAAGACGAAACGGCAATAGAGGCTTCAGTCTAAACAAGTATAAAATCACAACGTAACATTTGTTAATTAAGTAGGTTGGTTGCCATTTAAAATTTCAATACCCCTTAAAACCCAACCTCAAACACTATTTTCCCTTCTTACCACATACCGAGCCAAATTCTTACAAGTCCATTTTAGCCAACTACACTATCCCATTTCTCCTGTTTTGAGACAATCTTTCGCATTTGCCCCCAATGCTGTTTTATAATGGTTTTGGACAGTATTGAAAAATTGAATTAAGTCCAACTAAATACATGCTAACAAGTAGCGTTAAAGAGAAAAAGCAAGGTAAAATCTTACATGGAAATGCACTAATACACTATTATGGGAACAGGAAGAGCATAGAAATGATCTATTAAAAAGCAAATCCTACATGACCTCAAAAGCGGTGCATTTTTTGACCATTTTAACATATTGTTAATGAGTGTAAATAACCATCTGGCTATAAAATCATATGACTTCAAAACTAAACCCTAACATAATTAGCAAGCTGATAATAGTGCTCAGCATGTTCCTGCCCCAGCTAGTTTTGGGGCAAGGTGAGATTCGATTCGATTATCAGAATGGAAATAGGTGCGGGCTAGGCTATGTAGACTTTTATTACTATCCTGAAGCGACGGCAGGAACTGTGACCAAATTGGAATGGGCCTTTGATGATGGTCCTATTGTTACCAAAGAAGGAGGAGCACTTATACCCTCTACTAATTATAAGGCGACTAAAAGCTATGGGCCTGGAATATATAATGTTACACTCAAAGCTTTCCACGGAAGCGTAATCAAAACATATACTGAAACAGTAGAGATTTTTCAAATACCCACGGTAGATATCAATCTTATTAGCCAATCAGGAACTTGCGCTCCCACCGAATTCATCTTCGAACCACAAGTGACACCGGCACCAGGCACTACTATCGAAGAATATTTCTGGGATTTTGGAGATGGGAATAACGTGACAGAAACTACCAATAAACAAGTAAGCCACAGCTATACAGTTCCCGGTACTTATTTTATCACTCTTGTGATTACAGATAGCAGAGGATGTGTGACAACGGAACTTTTCCCTTCATCAACTACGCCAATTGAGGTTGGTGAAGGCTTTAATGCATCTTTCAACTCATCAGGAAACCTAAATTCTTGTGTAGCACCTCAAACTATAGATTTTGCGGCAAGTCCCGCCGCAAGTAATTATACTTATGACTGGGACTTTGGAGATGGAAATACCTCAACACTTCAAAACCCATCAAACACATACACTGCAGTAGGGAATTATAATGTTGAGTTAATAATCACTAACACTGACAATGGCTGCCAAAGAGTTGTAACTAAAAATAACCATGTCAATATAAGCACCTTTACTCCTGATTTTCAAGTAAATACATCCCCTATTGGTTGCGCTCCCTCATCCGTTCAATTTCAAAATATTTCAAATGTAATTACTAGTTCGCAAACTGTAACTTGGAACTTTGGAGATGGTACAGTCATATCCGGAAGGGCAAATAGTGGGTCTTATGAAAGACCTACACATGAATATGCAGCGCCTGGTACATATTCAGTAACAATGACTATAGTCGATGGTGGCTATGGCTGCAATGGGATTATTACTCAACCAAATATTGTCATTGTCCCTCCCCCTATAGAAGGTGCTTTTTCTGCTGATAAAACTAGTTTTTGTGAACTAGGCAATCCCGTTTCAACAGTGACTTTTACTCCTGATAGTCTTTCTACAGGAATTACAAGCTACGAATGGGATTTTGGAGATGGGAATACTTCCACAGCAATAAACCCATCACATACTTACACTGCATTTGGGAGCTACGAAGTGACCCTCACTATCAGAGATGCAAACGGCTGTTCGGTCACTATTACCAAGAACAACTATATAAATGGAGGTCCTATAGATGCAGATTTTGAAGCAGTTGCCACAGGAGGTTGCCTTCCTAATTTCGATGTACAACTTACAGACTTGAGCACATCTTTTGTACCTATCACAGGATGGGACTGGGAGATAATAAACGATGCGAATGTGGTTGTTGCAACATCCACCGACCAAAACCCTACCATGACGTTGGTGGATCATGGCGACTACGATGTGAGGTTAACCATCACCACTGCGGAAGGTTGCACAGATACACACTTGCTCACAGATTATCTCGAAGTTGGTTTCAAGCCTGACTTTATGGACTTCACTCCTTCTGTTACAGAAATATGTAATGGGGAAAATGTGATCTTCACAAATTCATCTACAATGCCTGCCAATCCATACCCTACGGAATGGCACTGGGATTATTTCAATGCTGGAACAATTAATAACACAGGGTATCATGGTGGTCATACCTATGACGATCTTGACCCAATGCTGATTTCCGTTGCACTCTATTCGGAAAACAATGGCTGTTTTGATACATTAGTAAAAAACAACCTTATCGAACTTGCCCCTCCTAGAGCTAACTTCATTTATAATATGCCAGCTTGTACCGACGGGCTAATCAGTTTTACAAACACATCTGTAGGAGCTTTAAGCTATGAATGGGAAATTACAATTGATGGGCAAGCCCCATACACCGAAACTACAGAGCATATTGATATAGATGTTGACCCAGGAACTGCTTGGGAGGTTACACTTACAGCATCCAACAATACTTCAAAAGGTGGGTTAGGTTGTGACCACTCTATGACTGCTGATGACATCTTCCCTTCCTTAACCCCAGATTTTAGCACTATCACATCGAATAATGTGACTGGTGGAAATTGCTACCCGGTTACTTACGACTTTGATGCCACTGCTTTTGAAATAGTCGGAACTACAATTACTAATTATGATTGGGACTTTGGAAATGGGGACACAGGTTCTGGAGATAGTCCTTCTGTAACTTACACTGGCTATGGCACTTTCGCAGTCACCCTTGAAGTCACTACAAACGAAGGCTGTACCTACGACTTTACTTTCCCCGATATAAATGTATATGGGCCGCAAGTAGATTTTTCCATCAACGATACAGACGCTTGCAAAGACTTTGAATTTGAATTCACCGACAATACCACATCCCTTGCTCCTATTGTAAAAAGGATTTGGGATATGGGCGATGGTTCAGCTCCTGATACTATAACTACTATTTCGGAAACAACCTACAGATACACTTATAATAAAGTAAGCTCGCCCAATCAAAGCGATGGCTTTGATGTTATGTTAACCGTAATAGATTCTGTAGGTTGCTCTAAAAGTATTATAAAAACAGTAACACCAAGCTTTCCAGTTCCTGATTTTAATATTCAGCGAGAAGGAGCTTGTGGGGGCGAAAATATCAAACCGATAAATGCATCAAGTATGTCTGATGTAATAAATCCTAAATCTATCAAATGGACATATAGTGATGGAAGGACCGCTACTGGATTTAGTCCAGGAAATCTATTCTTTGCTGGTTCAAGTACAGGCACTGACTATACTGTTACGCTTGAGCTAATAGATGTAAATGATTGTGTTGACTCTGTCACCAAATCATTTAAAGTCTATGCTGATGAATTAACAGCGGATTTCACAGCTCCAGCTGCAATAGGCAGCTGCCCTCCATTTAATGTTAAGTTTTATGATACAAGTATTTTGAATATACCAACTGGCAGCTTGCCTAATGAAATCGTGAGATGGAAATGGGATTTTGGAGATGGCTCAATTGTAGAAGACACAATCCCCAACCCTAGCCATACTTATGTAACAATAGATAGTTTTGATGTTTCTTTAGAAGTGTTTGATGCAAAAGGGTGTAGCTCTAAGGTTACGATGGAAAATATGGTAATTTTGGTACAGCCAAATGCTACATTTGATGTGACACCAAAACTTGGTTATCCAGGGTTAACGGTAAATATGAACTCAACCCCTATCCCTGACTCAGCTACCTATAACTTTATCTGGGAATATGGTGATGCAACTATTGGGAATGATCAAAATACAGCCTATACATACTATAAGCCTGGCCTATACGATGTAGAGCTTACAGTAAATAAAGGGCAATGTTTTATTCCAGTTGATAGCACACAAATAGAAATCCTCCCCTGCCCCGCGCTGGATATTAGCAATATCGAAGTTTGCCCAAGCGATGGAGCAGTGATGTTAGACATATTTGATTCTACTCATAACGTCATATTAGGTGCGGTTTATTACGAATGGAAGGATACTGATTCTAACGCCACATTATCCAATACTTCAGACCTAACCTTAAACCAGCCAGCCAATATTACCACAAACCAAGTGAGAAATATTGAAGTAAGCGTTTGGGTAGATGTAGCGGGGGATATATCCTGTATGACTACAGAAACTTTTACTGTAACTTTCAAACCCAAACCAATAACAGACTTTACTTTTCCCCCAACTTGTGTCCAAACAACTGATGGGAAATTTCAGGTAAACGTGGAAAACATCAGTCAGCCACAAGGAAAAGATTCTTTAGGAGTCGACAATACAATTGATTTCTTTGAATGGGATCATGATGAAGATAGTGTTTTCACAAATTCAAATCAGAAAAACGTAACCTTTGAATATTCTAATCCAGGAGAAAAAACCATTACATTGATAACTCTACAATCTAATGGTTGTGCCGATACCCTCAGCAAGAGCATATTCATCCCTGAAGCAGATTTCGTATATTCAGACCCCTGCGCAAGACAAACTGTCCAATTTTCCGCCGATTCCTCAACTGTCCAAGACAGTGTATTTTACTCTTGGGACTTGGATAATGATGGCATAGTAGACGACACAACAAAGAACCCTACATTTACATATGCGGAACCTGGAGACTACGTCGTGACGCTTGAGATTAAAGTAGGCCTGTTGGATAATAGCGTCTCTAGTTGCTCAGTGCTGAAGAAGGACACCATAACGGTAAACCCTACCCCCAAACTAGATCTTAAAATTGATACTTCTTGTGTAAACAATGAAACCGGTTTCAAAGCAAACGGGACGATCGATACAGGCAATATAGAAACTTACCAATGGTATTTCTATTACAATGGCAGCCTGATTGATTCGGCATTATCTACCACAGACACAACCACGTATACTTTCGACAACATAGGGGCACATACGGTAACCGTGACCGCAACAAGTGATTCGAGCTGTGCCCAAACTGTTACCCAAGACTTTACCGTATACCCTGTACCCATAGCGGACTTCAATTTTGTCAATGCTTGTGAAAATGACACGGTAATGTTCACCGATGCCTCTACCATTGACAGCTTGGTCGTAAATGATGCTGAAATAGTCTTTATCGAAATAGACTTTGACAACGATGGGCAATTTGAAGAGAGCTACGTGCCAGGCCAGCTTATGAAGCATGCCTTTACTACCGCTGGAGATTCTATCATCAACTACAGGGTCACCTCTGACAAAGGTTGCTCGCACATAACCACCGATACCATTACCATCTTTCCCGTTCCAATTGCAGATTTTGATGTTTTGGATGTCTGCGACGGAGAAACCGTTTATGTGGAAGACAAAACCAACGACAGGGGAACAGCTATCGCTACTTATGAGTGGGAGTTTCACCTAAATGATGGCAGTCCAAGTATTTATGCTACTGGCCCTACCGCTCAAAACCTGTATGCATCGTATGGAAAATATGACATTACACTTCGAGTGACTAATAACGAGAAGTGCTATGAGAGTATCACGAAAACGGTGACCGTAAAGGAGAATCCTATTTCTAATTTTGAACTATTGTCAACCTGTATACAGACATCCGATGGGACATCATTCCAAGTAACTGCTGAAAACATCAGCCAGCCACAAGGTAAAGACTCATTGGGGGTTGATAATACAATAACATCGTTTAAATGGCTGTCCAATAGTGCCGTTATCAGCCAAAGTGGTGCTCATGCAACCTTTACTTACCCAACGCCAGAAGAAAAAGAAATTAGCTTGATCGTAGAACAGTCTAACGGTTGTATCGATACTCTTACAAAGAGCATATTCATCCCTGAAGCAGATTTCGTATATTCAGACCCCTGCGCAAGACAAACTGTCCAATTTTCCGCCGATTCCTCAACTGTCCAAGACAGTGTATTTTACTCTTGGGACTTGGATAATGATGGCATAGTAGACGACACAACAAAGAACCCTACATTTACATATGCGGAACCTGGAGACTACGTCGTGACGCTTGAGATTAAAGTAGGCCTGTTGGATAATAGCGTCTCTAGTTGCTCAGTGCTGAAGAAGGACACCATAACGGTAAACCCTACCCCCAAACTAGATCTTAAAATTGATACTTCTTGTGTAAACAATGAAACCGGTTTCAAAGCAAACGGGACGATCGATACAGGCAATATAGAAACTTACCAATGGTATTTCTATTACAATGGCAGCCTGATTGATTCGGCATTATCTACCACAGACACAACCACGTATACTTTCGACAACATAGGGGCACATACGGTAACCGTGACCGCAACAAGTGATTCGAGCTGTGCCCAAACTGTTACCCAAGACTTTACCGTATACCCTGTACCCATAGCGGACTTCAATTTTGTCAATGCTTGTGAAAATGACACGGTAATGTTCACCGATGCCTCTACCATTGACAGCTTGGTCGTAAATGATGCTGAAATAGTCTTTATCGAAATAGACTTTGACAACGATGGGCAATTTGAAGAGAGCTACGTGCCAGGCCAGCTTATGAAGCATGCCTTTACTACCGCTGGAGATTCTATCATCAACTACAGGGTCACCTCTGACAAAGGTTGCTCGCACATAACCACCGATACCATTACCATCTTTCCCGTTCCAATTGCAGATTTTGATGTTTTGGATGTCTGCGACGGAGAAACCGTTTATGTGGAAGACAAAACCAACGACAGGGGAACAGCTATCGCAACTTACCAATGGGACTTTGGCGACGGATCTGCAGTGCTTTTTGGAGCAAACAGCCAACATCTCTACAGCGGGCCAGGGAAGTATGACGTTACCCTAACCGTGACCAACGAAGAAGGTTGTTCGGAGAGCATCACAAAAACCGTTACTGTAAAAGAAGACCCAATTGCTGATTTTGCACCATCTCTGACCTGTACTCAAGTTGGTGATGGCACATTCCAAATCCATGCGAAGAACACTAGCCAGCCGCAAGGAGATGGCAATACCATTACCCTCATCCAATGGGATCAGAATAACAACAATAACTATTCTGATGACAATCAAAATAACATAACATTCACATATACAAGTGCTGGCGAAAAAATAATTAACCTCAGGGTAGAACAATCAAACGGTTGTGCCGATACCGTTTCCAAAAGCATTTACATTCCTGAAGCAGATTTTGACTATACCGACCCTTGTTCCGAACAACTAGTTCAGTTTACCGATCAATCGATCTACAAAGACAACATCAGCTATTCTTGGGATTTTGATGGTGATGGGAATGAGGATGCCACTTCAGCTAATCCTTCTTTCGTATACGAGAAACCAGGAGATTACGAGGTAACACTTACTATTCAAGTGAGCTTGAATAGTAAGCGAAGCTTCTCTTGTTCCGTCCTTAAAAAGGATACGATCACAGTTGATCCTACTCCAAAAATGAACCTTGAAATAAGCACATCTTGCTTGGGATTTGATACAGGGTTCAAAGCGAATGGAAAGATTGCCTCAGGCAATATTGCTACATACGAATGGGATTTTAATGACGATGGGGTAATCGATCTGACTACCACAACTGACTCTGCTACGTATGTTTTCAATACAATGGGTGTACACACCATGAGCGTTATCGCTACTAGCGATCTTGGTTGTGCTTTTTCCATCACCCAAGACTTCATCGTAAACCCTGTTCCGGTTGCTGATTTTACTTTTAGAGATGCTTGTGAAAATGATATCGTAACTTTTACGAATACATCAACCATTGACAGCAGCATAGTCGATTCTGAAATTGTATTAATAGAAGTTGACTTTGACGATGATGGTCAGTTTGAAGAAAGCTACACTCCAGATCAAGTCATTGAACATCAATATTTAAAAGAGGGGACATATCCTATCAACTATCGAGTGACCTCAGACAAAGGCTGTGCGGACATCATCAACAAAGAAATCATCATTAGCCCTATTCCAATAGTTGAATTCGAAATTGCCGATGTCTGCGATGGAGAGTTTGTGAATATAGTAGATAAATCCAAGGCAGGAAACAGGCAAATTATTTCCTACGAATGGGATTTCCAAAGCGATGGGAATTACGACGCCAAGGGAACTACAGCTTCAAACAAATATGACACTTTCGGAACATATGATGTAACACTTCTTGTGACCAATATTTCAGGTTGCCAAGACATGATCACCAAAACGGTTGAAGTGTTTGAAATACCTAAAGTAGATGCTGGAGAAGATGCATTCATTTGCCAAGGTGAATTCTATGACTTAAAAGCATCTTCTAGTTTCAATATAGTAAATTGGGATTGGGACAAGGGTTCGCAAACTGGTGCAAATTACCGGGTAAACCCTGAGAAAACCACCACCTACTATGTAGAGGGTTTGGATGAAAACGGCTGTACAGGAATCGACTCAGTAACGATCATCGTTATTGAAGCTCCAGATATCGTTTCCGATACGGTAGGCTGCGATGGTGATGTAATTACTTTTGACGGAACTATCAACGGCGATTATTTTGCCACCTATGCATGGAGCACGGGAGAAACAACCCCTAAAGTGCACATCACCCAACCGGGAGAATACAACCTTATTGTACATGTTTCTGGTTTTGATGATACAGGCAAGGAATGTCATTTTGAACATACCGTTAATGTAGACTACAATGCTGTACCCGAGCCGTACCCAGTCGATTCCTTAATCTTTTGTTTTGATAATCCATATCATGCTACTCCACAAGACACGGTAATCAACTACGAAGGTGATTTCAAAAAAATCGCTTGGGTAGAAGAAGAATACCCTACTGACTCAGTCTTTGCGAGTGACATTACCATTTCGGCACCTGGAGTTTACATTGTGAATGTGACCAACAAGAATAATTGCACTACGGTAGATTCGGTAAGAATTGTAGAGCTATGTCCTGCGGTAATTCTTTACCCAAATGCCTTTACCCCAAACAAGGATAACCTCAACGACTCCTTCAGAATTAAAGGCGACAACTTCACCGATTTTGAACTGACTGTTTTCAACCGATGGGGAGAGATCATTTTCCAAACCAAAAACCAAGAAGAAGGTTGGCCAGGAACATCAGGTGGAGTAGACATGCCAATGGGAGTCTACCCTTTCATGGTTGTCTATGAAGAAGAGCTTTATCCAGGACAAGTAAGAACTGTCCATGGTTCGGTCACCATTATTCGTTGATATCATCCAACCTACACTATTTATATCTCAAGCCATTCAGTTTTTCTGGATGGCTTTTTTTATTAAATTTCCAAACGGAAAGCCTTCAACATAGTTTACCAACATACAAGGCTTTCACAAAAGCCTATTTATCAACCCTTACCAAAAACACAGCAGATTAACATGGAAAAAGTATATATCTTATCATCCGTCAGGACTCCAATTGGAAGCTTTGGAGGGATCTTATCATCACAATCAGCCACTCAACTGGGGGCAGCAGCCATAAAAGGTGCATTAGCCAAAGCTGGTGTAGAGGCAAGTGATGTAGAAGAAGTGATTATGGGGAATGTCATTTCTGCAAACCTAGGTCAAGCACCGGCCAGACAAGCAGCCATATTCGCAGGAATTGGGCAAGATGTCCCCTGCACCACCATCAATAAAGTATGTGCATCTGGCACAAAAGCCATTATGTTGGCAGCGCAAAGCATCATGTTAGGTAATGCAGATGTAATAGTAGCCGGTGGCATGGAAAGCATGTCGAATATCCCCTATTACCTCCCAAAGGCGCGCTATGGCTATAAATTTGGAGATGGGAAATTGGTAGACGGCCTTACCAAAGATGGCCTTACCGATGTCTACAGCGATAAAATAATGGGGATTTGCGCCGACCAGACTGCAACAGAGTATGAAATAAGCCGAGAAGCGCAAGATGAATACACCATCAATTCATACAAGCGTGTAGCAGAAAATACTGAAAATGGATTTTTCAAAAATGAGATCATTCCTGTAGAAATCGCCCAACGAAAAGGCGAGCCGCTCATAATAAGTGAAGACGAAGAGTTCAAAAAAGTAAAGTTCGAGAAAATCCCAAGCCTGCGCCCTGTGTTCAGCACGAATGGAACAGTGACTGCCGCAAATGCCTCTACTATAAATGACGGTGCTTCTGCTGCTGTATTGATTTCTGAAACCAAAATGAGGAAACTTGGCTTGCTGCCCCAAGCTGAAATCATTGCTTTTGCCGATGCTGCCCGAGAGCCCGAATGGTTCACCATTGCCCCTGTACTTGCCGCAAAAAAAGCACTTGAAAAATCAGGGCTTTCATTAGATGAAATCGACTATTTTGAAGTAAACGAAGCCTTTTCTGTGGTACCACTTGCCTTTAACCAACTTATGGGGGTTGACCCTGCCAAGGTGAACGTTGTAGGAGGTTCGGTAGCAATTGGTCATCCGTTAGGAGCCTCAGGAGCAAGAATTGTAACCACACTCAATAATGTATTGCACCAGAAAAGTGGTAATTTGGGAATGGCTGCAATTTGCAACGGAGGAGGGGGGGCTTCTGCAATTATTATAAAAAGAGAAATATAAACCCACGGAGTCAGCTTACTTCGAAGAAGTTGTTTGAAGCCATTATTTTATCCTATAAATAGAAGTATTTTGGCTTAGATGAGGCAAAATACTTCTATTTTCGCTGGTAAACAAAAATTTCAAACAACTTCAGAAGCTATTTTTTGGCATTAAAAATTAACCACCTACATATTTTTTATCCCTTTGGTGCAATTTCATTTAATTCAGCATTTTTACATGTCTTATTATTGATTAACTATTAGTAGAAAAATGAATTTTCACACAATAGATACGTGTTGAATTCAAACTATTTAAATTTGAAAAAATCATTTTTAAAACTACTTTTTTAATAAACTGAAGGATCGTCTGATGTTAGTAAACAACATACATTTCCAACAGATTTTTACACTAGCGATTCATTTTCTTTAAGCAAAATTTGACAAGCGTTTAACTCTATAACTCACAGTAATGGCTAAAAAAAAGAGTAATACTAAAATTTATATTATACTGGGTTCACTTCTTGTTCTAGTGGTGTTGGCTGGGTTCATTGGAAGAAAACAGGGCTGGATTGGCGGTGAAAAAGCCAAGAAAGTTGTATTTGGTAAGGTAAAAAGAGAAACAATTGTAGAGAAAGTAAGTGCCTCGGGTAGGGTTCAACCAGAAAATGAAGTACGAATTAGCCCTCTAGTTCCTGGTGAAATAGATGAAATCTATATAGAAGAAGGTGATTCCGTTGTTGCAGGTCAGCTCTTGCTCAAAATCAAACCTGACAATTTACGCTCAGCACTTGACAGATCTATTGCTGCGCTCAATACTCAAAAAGCGAATTACGCTCAGTCACAAGCAAGGCTTTCCCAAGCAAAAGCTCGATTTATCAACTCTGAACTTACCTTCAAAAGGAACAAATCCCTTTTTGATGAAAAAGTAATCTCTGAACAAGAATATGAACAAAGCTTAGCCGATTTTGAAGTGTCAAAAGCCGAACTTGAAGCTGCTGAAAAAAGCGTAGAATCATCTATGTTTACTGTAAAAAGTGCAGAAGCTACTGTTAAAGAAGCGAAGGAAAACCTAGGCTTTACCGAAATTTATGCGCCCATGGGCGGTATCATCACCAAGCTTTTGGTTGAAAAGGGAGAACGAGTGGTAGGTACTCAACAAATGTCAGGTACGGAGCTTTTAAGAGTTGCCAACCTGAATGTGATGGAAGTAAGGGTGAATGTGAACGAAAACGACATTATAAGAGTGAACGAAGGCGATACTGCAATTATAGATGTTGACTCCTATTCTTTCTTAGAAGCGGAATTTAAAGGAGTGGTAACTGCTATTGCCAATTCAGCAAACGAAGGGGTAAATGGGTTGAGCACTGACGCAGTAACAGAGTTTGAAGTAAAAATCAGGATTTTAAGAGACTCATACAGAAGCCTTTCACAGAACAAAAAAGAGGACACCTTCTCTCCCACTATCAATCCTTTCCGCCCAGGTATGACAGCCAGCGTGGATATCATTACAGCCAGAAAAGCTGGAGCGTTATCAGTTCCATTAGCTTCAGTAACCACCAGAAAGATAGAGATGAAAGAAGGTGAAGAAAAGAAAAAAGCTGCTAAAGACGATGACGATATGAAAGAAGTTGTCTTTCTTCACTTAGGTGATTCGGTTATGCAAGTGGAGGTGGTAACTGGAATAAGTGACTTCGAAAATATTGAAATATTAGAAGGGCTAGAAGAAGATCAAGAAATAGTAAAAGGTCCGTTCTTACAAGTTTCCAAAACACTTAAAAATGGAGACAAAGTAGAAAGAATGGAGGATCGCAAGCCAGGTGGTAAAGGTCCTAAGGTTGATTAATTTGATGGTTCAAAAAAAACAGTGCTCCTCAAGTTTTGTCTGAGGAGCACTGTTTTTTTTGAACCTATTTTCTCTTAGCCCAAATCTCATGGATAGGATCACCTTTGCTGCTCAAGCCCTTATGGTGCCATTCTCCATCTTTTAGCTCGTAATCAAAAGTCAGGGAAGCCCCTACCCGACTACTATCTTTGGAAAAGAACTCAATATTCTCCGTGTATTTTCCATCCACAGTTGTGTAGGTCCCCCCACCTGTTCCGCTAAATTTAGCCGTCTCTACATTGTAAGCCACCCACTGAAAGCGAGTGCCCGAAAGGATTTTCAATGTCCTTCTTGCCCCAAACTCTCTTCGAGTCATCTCCCCGTCCCGTTCTCTTCCACTAAAAAACCAAGCTCCTACCAAAGCACCGGGTTCATTGGAGTCAACCTTTGTCCAAACTTTATCATCTCCTTCAAATAGGATCGTATCACCTTTCAAGTCAAATGTCAACACCCGAGTTTGCCCTACTGAAGTACTATCATTAGTATCAAATTCTGTTGTAATAGAAAAAACGTTTCCTTTTGATAGCCAAGTTCCTCCAAAAGTCCTAACAAACTCCCTTCTCTCTAAACTGTAGAATGTTTCCGCCAAATACCCATCTTCTACTATTGTCATAATTTCAACTTCTTCTCCCTTTTCATTAGTATAAGATGTAGTCCATGCCCCTGTCAACAGAGAAGATTGATCAACATCTCCTGCAACTTGTTCCGCTTCGGGTGTTTCAGCCTGATCATCAGTCTTCTTTTTTTCACAACTGGAAAAAACAGTGATCATAAGTAGCATCAATAAATAGTATTTCATAGGGTTAGAGTTTAGGTTAAATAAAAATGATTAAAGGATGAAACCCAATTTAGTTTAGAAATAAGGAGAGTACAAGGAGTATTTATAAATGAACAATACAAGACTAAAAAATATCTCGATTTTTTTTTAGAAAACATGAAATATTATCGTTGCAAAGGATTCTTTTCTACTTTTCCCCGTATTCAACTCCTATTCCTTATCCCCAAAAGAGACCTTTGACAGCAAAGAAGTCAAACACTATTTGCCTTTTAGGAGTATGATTTTATACCTTAGAGCAGTATTTGCAACGTCCCGGTTAATATGAAAATTGAAATTGAATTAATTAAAAACCTTAAAGAAGGTGATCATCTAGCCTTTAAAGAGCTGTATTCCAAGTATGCTGATAAACTATTTTACTTCTCTTTAAAATACACCAAAAACACTGATGATGCCAATGAAATAGTCCAAACTATTTTTTTGAAGGTTTGGGAAAACAGAAAAAAACTCAACCCAGAACTTTCTTTTAATGCTTACCTCATTCAAATTGGTAAAAACATAATTTACCGTCAATATCAAAAAAGGCAACTGGAAATAAAATACCAGACCCTTCAAAAAGAAACTCCACTTAGCATCACTCATAATACTGAAGAGTACATTATTTTTTCAGAATTAGAGCAAAAAACAAAAGATTATATTGGTGACATGCCGGAGAAAAGAAAGCAAGTGTTTATGCTGAGCAGAATTGAAGGGTTTACTCACGAAGAGATTGCAAAAAAGCTTGGGATATCTGTAGGGACCGTTAAACAACATATGAACCAGGCACTTAAATCACTCAACAAAAAAATGCTCAACGATGGACTTCTGACACTTATGCTCTTTGCTGCTATGTATGTTTAAGAAATTCGATTCAAACTTCCTTTTTTTTAAAAAACATTTTTTTGTTCTTGACTATAACCTTGTCTCTACTTCATGATATCTATTATAGATAAATATGAAAACAGTGGACAAGATATTAATAGATAAGTATTTTAATAACAAGTGTACCCCTGAAGAAGAGGAAAAGGTCAAAGCTTGGCTAGCGTCTATGAAAGCTGACTTTGAAGGGTTATCTTCTTTGGAAAAAACTTGGTACAAGTTTGAGCCTCCTAAAGAGCCTGAAGTATCTTGGGACAAAGAAGAGCTTTATAAAAAAATAAAGTCGATCATAAACGCTAGTGATGAGGCAGGAAATACACCTGTCAGAAAACTGTACCCTGAAACCAAGAGCATTTCCTCTAATAAAAGGAATAACTCTGTTTATACTTTCAGGAAAAAAGAGGGTTTCAATAGCTATGCCGCAGCTATCACTTTCTTTTTGATCGCTGGAATTGCAGCATATTTTGCGATTCTCGAACCTCCTAAAAAGCAGCTTGCCCAGTACAAAGAAGAAATACAAACTAAATCAAACCCTAAGGGGATCAAATCTAGTATTACTTTTCCGGACGGAACTGTTGTAAAGTTAAATTCCGACAGCAAAATAAGTTTTCCTAAAAAATTCAATGCCTACAAGAGAGTCGTTACTCTAGAAGGAGAAGCCTTTTTTGAGGTAACCCCCGACTCCACCCGCCCATTTATAGTAAAAGTGGGAAATGTAGAAGCTAAAGTACTTGGTACTTCCTTCAATATAAACACCCTTGCCGACCCTAATAAAGTTGATATTGCTCTACTTACAGGAAAGCTCGCAGTTTACTCTCCTAATGAGCAAAAAGAAATACTACTCCCTACTGAAAGGGCCGTTTATGATAAAAATTCAGGTCAGATTAGTACTGGACACTTCGATGCGGAACAAGTTCTATCTTGGAAAGAGGGAATCTTGATTTTCAAAGGAGCTTCAATCGATGAAATTACCGCTCGCTTAGAAAGATGGTATAACTGCGAAATAGTATTTGCAGACAATGCCAACTTAAAAGCATATAACAAAATAAACTTCACTGGAAAGTTTAATCATAAAACCTTGAAAGAAGTGCTCGAAGGAATGGCAATTGCTTCTGGGTTACAATTCGAGCTCAAAAACAAGAAGGTTTTTTTCTATTGATCGATAACTCCGAATAACTATCGAGCACAAAAAAATGCCTGCCCTACAGTTTGGCGACCATGAGCAGACATTCGGTTTTGTGCTATTTAAACCATCAAAACTTATTCAAAAATATGAAAAAGAAACTACTTAGACAATTACTAAAGATGTCAGGATTTGCAGTAGGCAGTATTATTGTCCAGTGCCTTTGTTTCACCGTTCTTTTTGCCTCTGATATAAACGCTCAGAAAGTAAGCATCGAGGACATCTATGTGAAAATGGAAGGAGGCAACAAAGAGCTAAAGGTTCTCTTCGATGAGATTGAAAACAAGACTGATTTTTATTTCAATTTTGATGAAAAAACGTTAAAGAATTTGCAGGCTGTGCAAATTACTTCCTCAGTTAAGAGTTTAAAAGAGGTATTGATTGATATAGCTTATCAAGCTAACCTATCTTTCAAAAGAGTAAATGACAATATATATGTCATCAAAAACAAAAAAAAGACTCCTACCTCTAGGAAAAACCTCGTCTTTGAGATACAACAAACTAAGGTTACTGGAAAAGTAACTTCCGTTGAAGATGGAGAGCCTCTTCCTGGAGTCAGTATAATTATAAAGGGCACTTCGACTGGTGCCGTTACTGATGTAGATGGCAATTATTCTTTAAACGTTGACAATAATTCTATTTTACAGTTCAGCTACATTGGTTTCGCAACACAAGAAGTAGAAGTAAGCAATCAAACTATCATTAATGTTGTGATGGAATATGACTTGGAGCAATTGAAAGAAGTTGTTGTTATAGGCTATGGTTCCCAAAAAAAGGAAGACCTAACAGGAGCCGTTTCAAGTGCAGACCTGAAGTCATTTGAAAATGCGCCAAACGTAAACATTGCCCAAAGTCTTCAAGGAACTATCCCTGGATTGAATGTCGGGCAAGTTAGTCAAGCGGGAACAACCCCTAACATCTCTATCAGGGGTCGGACGTCCTTAGGAGGCAACAATTCAGTACTGATTGTGGTAGATGGAATCATCTATACTGGTTCTATCACCGCTATCAACCCAGATGACATTGCTTCTATAGATGTGCTTAAGGACGCAAGTTCTGCTGCTGTATATGGTGCACAAGGTGCAAACGGAGTTATGCTTATTACAACAAAAAAAGGGAGGCGTGATAGAAAACCAACTATTTCTTATACTACCTCCTATACAACACAAAACCCTAGTAGTGATTACAGACCTTTAAACCGTGAAGGATATCTTGAAAAAGTTCGTAATCAATATTACGACGAAGCCTTTTTAGCTCCTAATTATACAGAACCAAATCCAGATTTTAACTTGGCTGATTATGTAGATGGATCTATGGTAGATGAGAATGGCAACATTTTAGACAATGATTTTAGCTGGTGGGACGCAGCAACCAATACAGGATATATCATGGATCACCAAATCAGTATTTCAGGAGGTAGTGAAAGTTCTAGCTATCTGCTATCAGCCGGTTATACCAAACAAAAGGGATTTATCATCAATGATTTGTATGAAAGGAAAAGTATTCGGGCTAATGTGGATTCTGACGTAAAAAATTGGTGGACTATTGGTATGCAATCTTTTGCTTCTTTCGGTGATTATAGTGGTGCAGAACCCCAACTGTCTAACATCACAAGGTTTTCTCCATTATTGACGCCATATGATGAAAATGGAGACATGATCCCATTCCCTACCAATACAATTGAACCTAATCCATTTTTGACGTATGATGTAACTGACCTCAATAATCAGAACTACATTTTTGGCAATTTTTATTCTGAAATCAAATTCCCATTTCTTGAAGGGCTGTCGTACAGAATAAACTTTGGGAATACCTATCGTTGGGACAAATATTACTATGCCAGCGAATACAGTGCAGGGCAAACTGGACGTGCCTCTAAAGACAATCAGTTCAGGTATGACTATACACTAGACAATATTTTAACATACAAGAAAACTATCAACAATAAGCATAATATCACTGCAACATTGCTCTATGGAGCTACAGAAAGAAATTTTGATCGCACTTACGCTTCCGTAGAAGGTTTTTCAAGCCTTACATTAGGCTATAATAGTCTTCAGCAAGCTACTAACCAGTTCGCTACATCAAGTGCTTGGAGCGAGGCATTGAATTATCAGATGATAAGACTCAATTATGTATTATCTGAAAAGTACTTGGCTACAGTTACTGTTCGTAGAGATGGCTTTTCTGGTTTTGCGGCAAATAAAAAATGGGGAGTATTCCCTTCTGCAGCCCTTGGCTGGGTAGTATCAAATGAAAAATTATTTAATGTTGATTTTATTGACTTTCTAAAACTGAGAGCTGGCTATGGTTCTATTGGCAATCTTACAAGTAGGTATTTTTCACTTTCCAGAATTAGCCGGAGTTCTGCTTATGTATTTGGTGATGGCGGATCGCCTTTATTTGGACAACAAGTATCATCATTGTCAAATAACGATCTTGAATGGGAGTCTACTACTGGAATAAATTTTGGCTTAGACTTTAGGTTATTTAGTGACCGATTGAGCGGAAGCTTTGAGTATTATAACACAGAAACAGAGAATCAACTTTTCAAACGTTCTATTCCTTCTATTACAGGCGTGAATAGTATAAATGTCAACTTGGGTAACATCAAAAATAAAGGGGTTGAGTTATCTTTAACCTCTATAAATGTTCAAAAAAGTGATTTTCTATGGGAAACCACATTGAACTTTTCTAGAAACGCCAATGAAATAGTATCATTAACAGGTGAAGATTTAGACGGTGATGGTGTAGAGGATGATATCATAGCAGATGGTCGTTTTATTGGAGAATCTATTGGAACTTTATATGGATATGAAGCTGGGCCTATGTACCAATTAGATGATGAAATCCCAGCAGGGTATTACCCAGGAACATACAGCGTAATCGACCAAAATGGTGACGGTGAAATCACTCCCGATGACCGAAAAATCATAGGTCGTAGAGAGCCAGCCTATCGAATAAGTATGCTTAATTCTTTCTCTTATAAAAACTTCACTCTTACAGTTTTCCTCAATTCGATACAAGGAGGAAAAAATGGTTATTTACAAAATAACAATCCTAGTATGACAAGGACTGATAATGACATTCGAAATAACTATTATCAGCAAATTGATTTTTGGTCTCCATCGAACCCTGATGGAAAGTATGCTCGCTCAATTCAAAACCCAACCCTACGCCCTGGACTATACCAAGATAGGAGCTTTGTCAGACTTCAGGATATATCTTTATCTTATAACTTTTCGGGAGAATTGCTGGATAAAACAGGCTTGAGTGGGTTAAGCTTATTTGTGAGTGGAAAGAACCTTGCTACTTGGACCAAGTGGGAAGGATGGGATCCTGAAGGATCTAATCCCGATCCAGAATACGCTCAAGGTCTTAGTGCTGGAAGCAGACCTATTATGAAAGGATATTCATTTGGTTTAAATGTAAAATTTTAAGAGATATGAAAAATAAATATATATTAATTACCTTATTTTTAATTGTAAACTTATTTGCTTGCAACGAAGAGTTTTTAGAAGAAAAACCACTAGACTTTATTGCAGCAGAAAATGCATTTGAAACTTACAGCGATTTCCAATTATCTGTAAATAATTTGTACAAACTGGTAAGAAGGGAGTTTTATGGAAGAGATGAAAACTACCCGATGGACTACATTTATGGTACAGACCTTGTCTTTGACGGTCAGCCCAGTGTGAGAAGATTTACTCCTTATACGAGCTCAATGCAACCTAGCGGAGGGGCAAATATTCCCCGAACACACTGGCAGGATTTATATAAAATTGTTGCAGAAAGCAATACGATTATATCGAGGCTTGAAGAAGCTTCCTTAAGCGACGCTGAAAAAAAGCAAGTCGAAGCTGAAGCAAAATTCTTTAGAGCTTTTACCTATCGTACCTTAGCCTATTTATTTGGTGGTGTCCCCTTGAGTCTTGAAGAAGTTAAATCTCCTCGCTATGATTATACCAGAGCTACTAAAAAAGAAGTATTAGAACAGTGTATAGCTGATGCTAATTTTGCTGCAGAAAACTTGAAAGGAGCTTCTGAAGTTCAGGATGGGCAAATCAACCCTCTTATTGCTCAACACTTACTAGCAGAACTTTACCTAGCCAATGACGAACCACAAAAAGCTATTACCGCTGCAACTATTGTAATAGATGACCCAAATACAGCATTGATGCAAGAAAGGTTTGGTAGTCGTGCAAACGAAGAACCTGGAGATGTTTATTGGGATTTATACCGAAGACAAAACCAAAATCGTGCTGCTGGAAATACGGAAGGTATTTGGGTAATACAGTTTGAACTTGATATTATAGGTGGTAGCCTAAGCTCTACAGGTCGAGGTGGAGCAGCTTTATACGAAAGACATCACCCTCCAATGGTTAGAGATTACTCTGAAGATGGCAAGCGACTGTTCTCTTGGCCTATGGGAGATTATACTGGAGGAAGAGGTATAGGCTGGGCAGTATCTACAACCTATTTCACAAATACGATTTGGGAAAGTGATTGGGATAATGATATAAGAAATGCCAACCACAACTTTGTAAGAGAATATGTTTATACAAACAAATCATATCCAGACAGTTTTGGAAAAACTGTTTCTACAGAAAATCCGCCAGCGGGTGTAACCGTACCTAGCCGTGCATTCTATGCTTACCAATCTAAGGTGACTACGCCATTCAATCACCCATCTGCACTCTATGCTAACTCAGAATCGGTAGCTTTAAAAAGCTCTGCAGGCGCTACCTATACCGATCAATATATGTTCCGCCTTGCAGAAACTTATTTGCTAAGAGCAGAAGCCTACCTTAAAGCTGGCAATGCAGGAGCTGCCGCTGCTGATATCAATGCAATCAGAAACAGGGTAAATGCCGCACCTGTAAGCGGTGCTGATGTAGACATCGAGTATATATTAGATGAGAGGATGAGAGAGCTAGGTATTGAAGAAAAAAGAAGGTTAACACTTATGAGACTGGGTTTACTATACGATAGGGTAAAAAAATGCAACCCTTACTATGAGACCATAGAACCACATCATAATTTGTGGCCTATCCCATTTAGCGAAATTGAAAGAAATACAGAAGCAGAAATCACACAAAACCCAGGTTACCTACAATAAAAATGATTCGAAAGTACATTCTTTGTTCAATTCAACCTCTATGTATTCTATTATTCTTTACCCTAAATCTAGAGGCAAAGTCTAGTACGTTTGAAATCTATGAAAAGGGAGGAGATGTCACTTCTATTCTTTACGATAGAGAAGGCTCCTCTCTAGATTCTATCACTGCTTTTTTACTTGCAAAGGATATTTATAACGTGGTGGGTAAGAGACCCTTGCTCACCACACTTCCTTCGGAAGTAAAAGGCAATTGTATTGTAATTGGAGAAATAAATTCAAAACTGATCACCAGTCTTTTGCATAAACAAGTAGCTGATGATCAGTTCTTAACCCAAAAAGAGAGCTATTTATACAAAATAATTGAAAGCCCTTTTTCAAAGCAAAACAAATGTTTGGTTATTGCCGGGACTGACCCTAGGGGAACAGCTTTTGGTGTATTCGATCTATCCAAGAAAATAGGAGTTTCGCCTTGGTACTGGTGGGCCGATGTTCCTGTTCAGAAAAATGAAGAACTCGTCATCGAGCAAGATGATTTCTATTCAAAAGAGCCTTCAGTAGCCTACAGAGGTATTTTTCTAAATGATGAAGACTGGGGCTTACAACCTTGGGCGGCAAAAACCTTCGAACCTGAAATTGGCGATATCGGTCCAAAAACTTATGCTAAAATTTTTGAGCTATTGCTTCGCCTCAAGGCAAATATGATTTGGCCAGCCATGCACCCAAGCACAAAAGCCTTTTTCCATTACCCTGGCAATCCAAAAATTGCGGAGCTTTACGACATCGTATTGGGCAGTTCACATGCAGAACCCATGCTCCGAAATAATGTAGATGAGTGGAAAAAAGATTCGTTGGGAGCCTTTAATTATGTGGCAAACAAAGAAACCGTTATCAATTATTGGGATAAGCGAGTAGAAGAAGCCAAAAACATAGATGGGATTTATACCATGGGAATGCGAGGAGTCCACGATAGTGGTATGGAAGGGGTAAAAAGTATCGAACAAGCTGCCCAAGTTCTCGACGATGTAATTGCCACCCAACGAGGTTTATTGGAAAAGCATCTTGACAAGAAAATCACTGATGTACCTCAAGTCTTTACCGTTTACAAAGAAGTATTAGCACTTTACGACCACGGATTGAACTTGCCTGAAGACATTACCATCATGTGGACCGACGATAACTACGGCTACATAAGAAGGCTAAGCGACGAAGAGGAACGCAAACGCTTAGGCGGCGGGGTGTATTACCATGCTTCTTACTGGGGCAGACCTCACGATTACTTGTGGTTGAATACTACTTCTCCCGCTCTTATCAGAGAGGAAATGCTAAAGGCTTACCAAACCAACAGTCGAAAAATATGGATATTGAACGTGGGCGATATCAAGCCCGCCGAATACACCATTGACCTGTTTATGGACATGGCTTTTGATACGGAAAAATACCTCATTACACAATCCTTAGACCACCATAGCCAAGCATTTTATACATCTATATTTGGAAATGAATTAGGAAAAGAAATTTCTTCTATCCAAAAAGAATATTACCACCTTGCCTTTGAGCGTAAACCTGAATTTATGGGCTGGAACCAAACAGAACCAACCAAGCAAGTTAACCTGACCGATTATACTCCTTTCTATTGGGGAGATGAAATCGACAAGCGTTTGGCTGATTATAAAGAGCTTGAAGAAGGAATAGAAAATCTACAACAACAACTTCCAAAAAGTTTAACTGATACTTATTTTGAGCTGGTTTATTACCCTGTAAAAAGTGCTGCTTTGATGAATAAAAAGTCGCTTTATCGAGATAAAGCATTGAAATATTCCGAACAAAACCGCCTCATTGCTGAAGATTTCAAAACTCTTTCAGCATCAAGTTACGATAGTATTCAATCGCTAACTAATATTTATAACACCTCCGTTTCCAATGGAAAATGGAATAATATGATGCATCCCGCACCTAGAAATTTACCTGTTTTCCAAAAACCAGAAATCAATTTGGAAAAAGGACACTCAACAAATGGAAATGCTGGAATTTCCGTGGAAAACAACTCAGTCACCAAAACTGGGTTTGCTCTTCCAACCTTCTACCCCCACTCCGACCAATCCCATTTCCTTGACTTGTATTTAACAAAAGAAGGCAAGGTTTCTTGGGCAATAGAAAAAATACCAGACTGGGCACTCCTCACTTCCACCAAAGGAGAACTGGATTCAAGTAGCCGTACATTGCAACAACGGGTTTATGTGAAAATAGATGGGGGAAAATGGCGAGCAGCAAAGCAGCCTTCAAAAGGAAAATTTAAGGTCAAAATGGGTAAAGAAGCATTTTCCATTTCCTTGAATATCAAAGAATATCAATTTGAAACAAATAAGAGCAATTTGTTTGTGGAGGAAAATGGTGTTGTTTCCATTTATGCAGAAAATTTTACAGGAAAAGCAGATTACCAAGAATTTAGCTGGGAACAAATTCCCAACCTAGGCTATTCAGATCAACTGATGCAGGCAAGCCCTCTCACAGAAATGCCTTTGGACACCCTCCAACTAAAAGAAAAAGCCCCCTACTTAAGCTATTCTATATTTACCGAGTCCGTTAACGAAAATACCGAACTGATTATCCATGCACTTCCTACCCACCCCATCACCAACAAGCATAGCGTGAGGATCGGCGTACAATGGGACGATGACCCTATCCGCATGGTAGATTTTAGGACACAAGGAAGAAGCGAGACATGGAAACTGAATGTGTTAAGCAATCTGGCGAAAGTAAAAATTCCGCTATCTATAGAAGAAGTAGGAAAACATGAACTGAAAATCTTCATGGTAGACGAGGGAGTTGCCTTGGACTTTTTCTATCTCAATATGAAAAATGTCCCGCTTCCCTACGCTCTGCTAGATGAAACAAGGTATTAAATAATAATCCCCATGACGGATAAAGCTGTCATGGGGATTATTATTAATATCAGCTAATTATATCAACGTCACTATTGCTTGACCGCCTTAAGCACTGCCTGTTTATCACCAGATGAAATCTCAACAAGGTAAATTCCAGAAGGACTATCTAGCTCCAATTTTATCTCACTAGTATTTTTAAACCCTTCCCTACTGATAACTTTTCCTGACACAGACCTTATCACCACTTTGATATCGTTGTACAAACTTCCTAAATCAATTGAAAGTAATCCATCTGTAGGATTAGGATAGAGTGTCAACGTAGTAGTAAATGTATTTTTTGCAAGTCCTACCGTCGTAATTTCCACACATGCTGAAGTATCGATACAGCTGTTGGAAGTAATCTCTACGGCAAAACTGCCATTTTCAGTTGCGGTAAAACTCTGCCCTACCTCTCCTTCTATCAATTCCATTACATTTCCACTACACTTGAACCAACGATATGCATCAGCTTCATTTGCAGTAATCACAGTTCCTGACAAAGTTGTTTCAGCTTCTATCGAATTGATAGTAAGATCCAAAGTAACTATCGAGTCACAACCGACCGCGTTTGGCAAAGTAAAGGTAGCTGAGTTGTTTGATGAAGTATATGTAATACCATCTATCCAAGTAAAACTACCGCATGCCTCCTGAATATCAATTGACGAAGTGGGTTGAATTATGGTCAGATCAAGCGTAATCAGCGAATCACCGCCTTCTACATTGGGAATAATATGCGTAGCTGAATTATTGCTTTCAGTATATGTGATCCCATCTATCCATGTGAAACTTTCACAAGCAGTTTGCACATCAGTACCCGAAGTGTTTTCGGGGATATTATTTACAATCACAGTCATGAAAACCGAAGAAGTCGTCTCTACTCCATCCGTTACCTTCACTGGCACTTTTAATTCTCCATAGAAATCAGGGTCAGGGGTAATAGTAGAATCATTAACAGTGTAATTACTTCCACCTGATATAATTAGGAATAGATCATCGCCATCAACATCCGATGCGTCGGTCATTGACACATTCAATTGTAAAGAAGTATCCTCATCCATTTCTTGGGCATTAGCTGACGTTAAAGCTGGGATATCGTTTACTGGATTCACCGTCACGACCATATCAACACTTGCCGTTGTATCTATTCCATCGGTAACTTTTACGGGCACAGAGAGTGTCCCATTGAAGTTTGCCGCTGGGGTGATGGTAGAATCGCTTACCGTATAATTCTCCCCATCTCCAACTATAAGAATCAATCCATCGTCATCGATATCTACAGCATCCGTCATCGAGACTGTCAAGCCAAGCGAGGTATCTTCATCCATGCTTTGAGCTGTGACTGAAGTTAGAGTTGGAGCATCGTTTACATTTTCAACCGTGATAGTGAATGTCTGCTCTATTGATTCTATCCCATCGCTTACTACTAAGGTGATTTCGTGATTGCCTACTTCGGAGTTAGACGGAGTCCCTAAAAGACCCACTTTTTTCGATTCTACCTTTCTAATACGATGATTATCACTATCGGCAACATAAATAACCCCAGTCATGTCAACTGCCAATCCCCATGCCATACTGAACTTAGCAAGGTTGCCAGCCCCATCCACAAAACCACTGTCACCTTGACCAGCTATAGTTGATACAGTACCATTTGACAGTACCTTGCGGATTCTTTGGTTTTCGGAATCTGCAACATATATATTCCCATATTCATCGATAGCTATTCCATGGGGGAAATAAAAAATGGCAGCATCTCCCTTACCCTCTGCAAAACCGAGCTCCCCATTTCCAGCCAAGGTCGATACTGTACCATCTGGCAAGATCTTACGAATTCGGTTATTGTATGTATCTGCAACGTAAACTTGTCCATGTAAATCAACTGCCACACCATAAGGATATTTAAACATAGCTGATGATCCATTACCATCAGCAAAACCCTCATTTCCATTTCCAGCAAGGGTTCTCACCATACCGTCTGGCAAGATCTTACGAATTCGGTTATTTAAAACATCTGATACATATATGTTTTCTGAATCATCGATTGCTATTCCAAAAGGAGCGCTAAACATCGCTGAAGAACCTACTCCATCTGCGAACCCGGCTTCTCCACCTGCAATAGTTGTCACTATTCCATTTGGCAAGATCTTACGTATTCTATTATTTCCCGTATCAGCGACATAAATATTACCCAACTCATCAACTGCCACACCAGAAGGCGAGTTGAAATTAGCAGATTGACCAACACCATCTTTAAATCCTGCATCTCCATTACCAGCTAAAGTTGATACGGTACCATCTGGTAAGATCTTACGAATCCTATTATTGTATGTATCTGCAACATATATTTGTCCTGAAGAATGTACAGCTACACTATAAGGATTTTTAAACATTGCTGATACGCCTACTCCATCCACAAAACCGAAACTTCCATTACCAGCAACCGTGGCTACGTCCATGTCATTAATACCACCTATCTTAATTAAAGATATCCACCCTGGCAACTCCCCCTTCACAGAAACTGTCAACTCATCCCCATCCAAGTCTTCCACTTCTATTTCGTAGGAGTATAGGGAGTCTTCTTTTACAGTAAGGACTGGAGTTGATTTGAAAGTAGGGACATCATTTACATTTTCAACTGTAATAGTGAATGCCTGCTCTACTGAATCTATGCCATCGCTGACTATTAGAGTTATTTCGTGATCACCAACGTCTTGGTTTGCAGGTTTTCCAGAAAGATTTAGACCATCAACTGTTGAAACAAGCTTTCTGACGAGATTATTGTTCGTGTCAATTATATAGAAGTCCCCGTTCTTATCAATAGCCATCCCAAAAGGATAATAAAATGATGCGTCTATAGCTTTCCCATCTTTTGTTCCTAATAATCCAGAACCTGCTATTGTTGTAACCTCCCCTTTCTTTGAAAGCCTTCGCAATTTATGGTTATAAGTATCGACTATGATAAAATCTTTATTCTTATCTAGAATAATCTCACTTGGTCTATAAAACGAAGCATTTATTCCTTGACCATCTTGGCTTCCTTGAGAACCACTACCTGCAAAAGAACTTACTTGACCATCAGGAGTAATTTTACGAATCAAATTATTCCAACTATCAGTAATAAATAAATTTTTATGCTCATCTATAGCAACTCCAATTGGGCTATAAAATGATGCTTCATTTGCTGATCCATTATTTGATCCTTGTTGACCTGATCCAGCTACAGTTGACACTATCCCGCCTGAAGTGATTTTCCTAATCTTATTATTTCCAGTATCTGCAACATAAATATTACCTTCACTATCAATTGCAAGTCCTGATGGATATAAAAAAGAAGCTGTTGCTCCACTACCATCTATAGAACCTTGGGAGCCATTGCCAGCTAAAGTACTTACTGTTCCATCAGAAGATATTTTCCTTATTTTTTGGTTTCCATTATCTGCCACGAACAAATTTCCATTTTGATCTATGACAATTCCTTGTGGAGACTGAAAAGAAGCGGATTCTCTATCTCCATCCTCCGATCCAGGTACGCCTATTCCTGCATAGACTGTAACATTCCCATCTGCGTCAATTTTTCTAATCAAGTGATTATACATGTCAGAAACATAAATATTATTATTTGCACCAATAGCGGCATATCTTGGATTATAAAAAGATGCTTCGTTTCTAAATCCATTAGACTTCCCATTTGTGCCGGACCCTGCCCATGTAATTACTTTTTTTTCCGAAGTAAGACTCAACCACTCCGGCAATCCCCCTTTAACCGATACCGACAACTCATCCCCGTCTAAGTCCTCCACTTCTATTTCATAAGAATAAAGCGAGTCTTCTTTTACGGTGAGAACTGGTGACGACTTAAAAGATGGTGGCGTATTAACCGCTGCGCTCTTTTTTGCTTTTTTCTTTGTTGGTTCTTTTGAACTTGGGTCGCCTGCTATACTCAATAGCTGCCCAGCCAACAAAACCATAAACAATGTAAATAATAGTTTTTTCATTTGAAATTAATCGTTGTTTATATAAGCCAATAGTTAAGATAGTTATTAGAGCATATTAGTTACTTAATACCCTTTAGGGCTATTTCAACTAAATATGATTTGATTAGTGGTCAGTGGTTGATTTGGTAAAAAATCAACCAAACGGCAGTATAGTTATATCCAAAAAAATCTTCTTATTATTCAACGCCAAAAGTATGGAATTTATTCCTTCTCGACAAAAAATTAACATCCAAACATTTCTCTCAACCAATACAGCACGTTACAATGACAGTCCTCAATAAAAAACAGGGCAAAAATCACCTATAAGTGACATTTGCCCTGTTTTTTTATATCATAAGGGTTAATTCTAATGATGATGCCCTGCCTCACCTTTTTTCATTTCGGCAATGAGGTAATAGGCTGAACCTAGTGCAAACAAGGTGTTATTGGGAAGGGTTTTTAACGGTTTTATACCTATCCAACCGTCGTGAGTTTCTCCTACCAGTACTTCCACAGGGGTGAACATCCATTCCTCTTTCCCGTTGTTTACTTCCCTTACTGCGGTGAACGCTGTAAAGGCATCGCCAACTCGTGTGATGGCATCTTCGGGCAGAGCGGTGGTAAGCTCTTCGGATGTCAGTATCTCTCCTTTTATGTACATGCCTTGGATGAGCAGCTCAGGTTTTTCAACAATATCTGCGTGGATATGCACCGCCTTTGGGTCTTCTTCAAACTTCTTTCCCACCGAAAAAATCTCAGCATGAAGCTCCTGCTCTACCATAGACGTGGTAAACCGTACCTTCTGTCCCACTTTTACTTTATGCACATCTTTTTCATATACCATAAGGTCGGCATGCACGTGGTCGGTATTGATTATTTCGAACATGCTGGTTTGGGGCTGGACAAACTGCCCAGTTTTTATATCGACCAAGGTGATGCTACCAGGTATTGGGCTTAACACGGGTATTTGCCGCACAAGCTCTCCCTCAGCAACTTTTTTGGCATTTATGTGCAATTGAGAAAGCTGTATTTCCAAACTTTTTACCCTCGCTTGGTTGGCAAAATACTCCTGCTCGGTTTCTTGGAAACTCTTCCCCGACCCTACTTTTTCATCGTACAACCGCTTTTGCCTACTGTATTCCTTTTCTAAATAATTCATTTGGTGAAAAGCGTTAAGATAATCGCTTTGGAGCTGAATAAGGCTTGGGTGGGCAAGATACGCCAACACTTGTCCTTTCTTCACTATTTCCCCCTCTATTACCTTAATGGACACCACATTTGCCCCTACAATGGCCGTTACCGTCGCTTCGTTTTGCGGAGGGACCCGCAGCTCCCCATTTGCTTTCACATACGAAGTCATATTCCGTCTGGGAAGGGTATCTATTTTGATGCCCAACAACTCAACTTGCTCGGGGGAAAGATGGACTGCACCTTTGTGATGCTCTTCTTCTGTAAGTGTGCCGTCATGATTTCCCGAATCTGTTTCTTTGCTGTTATCCGAACAAGCTACAAGGCTTAAAAGGAAAACAATTGCTATATATTTAGATAATGATTTCATAATCTTGAATTTGAATATTGATACGTTCTGTTTCAATTCACTTGCCAATGCTCATTTGGTTATCGACCAGTAGTTAAGTAATAATCTAGCTTGAATTTTGCAGCTAGGTAGCTTGCCAAAGCTTCTTGTGCTCCCAGTTCTACAAACACCGCCTCTTTCATATTTTGGATAAAAGCTACGTAATCAATAGCCCCCTCTTCAAAAGCGACAACTGCTCCTTGGCGCTGTTCCCTAGCCAAAGGCAGGGCTTCTTCCTGATAAAACTGCCACGAAGCTTCCCATTTCCTATATTCCAACAACATGCTTTGGTAGGCCGTGTTCAGCTCAAACTTGGTTTGCATCAATTGGTACTCGGCTATTTTTTGTTGGATCTTTGCTGACTGTGCCCATCCTTGCTCCTTATTAAAAAACAAAGGAATGGTCAAGCCTAGCTGATACTGGTAAAACCCAGAAACATCGCCAATTTTCTGGCTTCCGTACATCCCATTGAGCTTGGGAAAGAAACTTGCATTTGCTGCTTTCAACTGAGCATTTGCCACCTCAATATTTTGCTGGCCAATCGCCAATAAAGGATGGCTTTGCACCGAATCTACTACCACTATTGGGCCTAACCAGCTATCGTCATCCGAAGCATCAATTTCAAACACAGTATCGCTTACAAGCCAAAGGTTGAGTTTTTGCAAAGCAGCGGCATAATCGTAAGCCGCCTGCCCTTTTTGCAAGGCAATCTGTTTGGTTTGGTTGCTAGCTGCTAAATATTCCAGGCGAGAGCTTGCTTCCACTTCGTACCGCAACTCTGCTGCACGTTGAAATTCCAGGTAAATGGAATCGACCGAGGCATAGAGTACCAATTTGTTCCTTGCCACAAATGCTTGGGCATAAGCTTGCTTTACTTGCTGTTCCAACTCTGCTTCGCTAAGGTGGTAAGCGGCTTCCGCCAAAAGCACTTTTTGCTTTTGAAGCTTCACGTTGGGAGAAATACCAAACACATCTATGTTTTGCTGTTGGATACCCAAAACGGTGTAAACTCCATTTCCCACCCCATCTACTTCTTCCCCACTGGTGAGCACTTGCGTTTGCCCCAAGTCCCAAGCTGATTTCTTCAGCGAGCTTTGCTTTTCCACTTCCAACTTTGCCACTTGCAACTGAGGGTAGTTTACCTTTGCCCTCTCAAGCGCCTGCTCCATGCTAATAGGAACTCTCACCTGTTCTTGAGCTTGGGAAGAAGTTGGATACAACATTCCTGCAAAAAGGAGTAACGCTACCGCCACAGCAGGTGTGAGTTTTACTTTTTTAGAAGAACTTTTCTCCGTCCAGCGGTAAAGAATGGGCAGAACGAAAAGGGTAAGTAATGAAGAAGTCATTAAACCACCGATAACCACTGTAGCAAGTGGTTGCTGCACTTCAGCTCCTGCCGAAGAGGAAAGCGCCATGGGCAAAAAACCAAGCACATCGGTAAGGGCAGTGAGCAAAATAGGGCGCAGCCTTCTTTTTGCCCCTAGGTGAATACGCTCATCGAGATCGGTAATCCCTTCGGCTTTCAACTCATTCCACCCGCTGATGAGCACCAGCCCGTTCAGTACCGCTACACCAAAAAGCACAATAAAACCAACCCCTGCCGAAATGCTAAAAGGCATTCCCCGCAGCCAAAGGGCAAAAATGCCTCCAATGGTTGCCAATGGAATAGCCATGTAAATCATAAAGGTTTGCTTCATGGAGCGCAAGGCAAAGAAGATAAGAATGAAAATGAGCACAAGGGCAAGGGGAACTACTACCTGAAGGCGCTTGCTGGCCCTCTCCAAGTTTTCAAATGCACCGCCATAGCGGATGTAATAGCCTGCGGGCAAATCAAATTGCCCTTCTAGCTTTTGCTTTATTTCATTCACCAAAGACTTTACATCCCTGCCACGCACATTTATCCCCACATACGTTCTGCGGTTTGTGTTGTCCCTACTTATTTGCATAGGTCCAGGTTCGTAACTGATTTCAGCCACTTCTTTCAATGGGATCTGCGAACCATTCGGCGTGTGGATGTAGAGGTTTTTAAGATCGTTGATATTGTTTCGCAAACCATTTTCTAAACGAACTACAATATCGAACCTTCTTTCCCCTTCAAAAAGCACCCCTGCTTTTCCACCTGCAAAAGCAGCTTGAACCGTGCTGTTTATCTCTTCGATGTTCAGTCCATATTGCGCCAGCTTGTCCCGCTGGTATTTTATGGTCATGAGCGGAAGCCCGCCCGTTGCTTCTACCCGCATATCGGCAACGCCATCTACAGTAGCGATGATCATTGACATTTCTTGTGCCTTATCCGCTAAGACCTGCAAGTCTTCGCCATAGAGCTTTATAGCAATATCTTCTCGCACGCCCG
This sequence comes from Flammeovirgaceae bacterium SG7u.111, assembly GCA_034044135.1. Classification (NCBI taxonomy): domain Bacteria; kingdom Pseudomonadati; phylum Bacteroidota; class Cytophagia; order Cytophagales; family Flammeovirgaceae; species Flammeovirgaceae bacterium SG7u.111. Next base: position 3,560,640 of record CP139021.1, read on the forward strand.
TAAGCAGCTCGTTGAAACGCATTTCTATGGGTTGGGTAAATTCGTAGTTCACGCCGGGAATTTTTCCCAATTTATCTTTCATCTTTTCAATCAACTTTCCCTTCGTCTCTGCGCTTGTCCATTCCTCTTTAGGTTTTAGCACAACAATCACATCAGCTATATCCATTGGCATGGGATCGGTGGGGAGTTCTGCCACGCCAATTCTGCTTAAGACTTGCTCTACTTCAGGGAAATTGTCTATTACCAACTGCTCTATCTTAGTCGTGGTCTTTATAGTCTCATCTAGCGAACTTCCGGGCATAAGTGCGGCATGAAAAGCGATATCCCCTTCATCGAGCTGGGGGATAAACTCTCCTCCCATCTTCGTAAAGACAAAGACACTCAAAGCCAAGAAGGCTAGCGCCGAACAAACAATAATGACTGCTCTTTTCAAGGCTTTCGCCAACAATAGCTCATAGCGATCTTCTAACCAGTGGACAATTTTATCCCCTAAAGACTCTTTTTCCTTATCTGGCACCCTTATGAACCATGCGGAAACCATAGGGACATAGGTAAGGCACAAAATCATAGCTCCGACCATGGCAAACATAAAAGTGAGCGCCATAGGCTTAAACATTTTCCCCTCTACGCCTTCTAAGAACAAAATGGGAAGAAAAACAATCAAGATAATCAGTTGCCCAAAGAATGCGGAGTTCATCATTTTGGCAGAAGCTTCCTTTGCAACTTCGTCTCTCGTCTGAGCAGTATTCTTACCTAACTTCTTAATCTGCTGCACCAACATGAACACCGTACTTTCCACAATGATTACTGCCCCGTCTACGATGATCCCGAAGTCAATTGCCCCAAGGCTCATTAGGTTTGCCCAAACATCAAATACATTCATGAGGATAAAGGCAAAAAGCAAGGAAAGGGGAATTGTAGAAGCGACAATCAGCCCTCCACGCCAGTTCCCAAGCAAGATGACCAATACAAAGATCACAATCAGCGCCCCTTCCATTAGGTTGCCAGTTACCGTACTTGTAGTTTTAGAAATCAGCGAAGTACGGTCTATGAAAGGTTCGATAGTCACACCCTCGGGCAAGGAAAGCTTGATTTGCTCTATTCGCTCCTTCACTTCCGCTATTACATTGTTAGAGTTCGCCCCTTTCAGCATCAAAATCATTCCGCCAACAGCTTCGCCCTTTCCATTTTTGGTCAACCCACCATAGCGCACTGCCGAGCCAAATTTTACCTTGGCAACATCCTTTACCAAGATGGGCATCCCTCCTTCGTTTGTAACCACTATTTCTTCTAGGTCTGAAATACTTCTTGCTAAACCTTCCCCACGGATAAAGTTTGCCATATGCCCCTTTTCGATATAAGCCCCACCCATATTTTGATTGTTGGCTTTAAGGGCATTAAAAATATCAGTAATAGAAATACCAATGGCTTTCAATTTATCGGGGTCGACAGTCACTTCATATTGTTTGAGTTCACCACCAAAAGCATTTACTTCTACCACACCCGGCACCATAGACATTTGCCTGCTCACTATCCAGTCTTGAAAAGTCCTCAAGTCCATAGCTGAGTAGGCATCTTCGTACCCGGGCAATACCTCCAAGGTGTACTGATAGATTTCTCCCAAACCTGTGGATATGGGTCCCATAAATGGCTCACCAAAGCCTTGGGGAATATCTTCCTTCACCAAAATTAATTTTTCACCTACCAACTGCCGTGGCAAGTACGTGCCCATATCATCTTCAAATACGATGGTAACGACCGAAAGCCCAAAGCGGGATACTGACCGAAGTTCAAGCAAGCCCGGCAGGTTTGCCATTGCTACCTCCACAGGGTAGGTCACAAATTGTTCAATATCTTCCGTGCCCAAGTTGGGGGCAACGGTAATTACTTGTACCTGATTGTTAGTAATATCAGGAACGGCATCGATAGGCACTTTGGTAATGCTCCATAAGCCCATACCTATTAATGCTAAGGTGAACAAGCCAATAAACAGCTTATTCTTGATTGAAAAAGCAATGATACGATCTATCATAAGTTTTATTTAATTCCAAAAATAAACACAACTCCCCACAGCTTTTACAAGCCAAAGATTAGACTATATCACAGTTTGTATCAGTAAGTTTTTTAAATCAGTACTTACAGAATGTAGGCTATAAAGCCGAATAAATAGGCTTTAGCCTAAACTAAATTTTAAACCAATAAGTCAATACAAATCAAAACGTGATAAACTCTATTTAACAAAGGAGATTGAAAAAGGGTGTTCGCCGCCTAGATGCAGCAATTATGCAACTAAATAAGACGAAGCTATCCCAGAAGAAATGGAATTAAACTTTTGGGGGATGAAAAGGCGGGTTTGTCGGCGCATCACAAAAAAGCTCTTTATACACTGAATTATGCTTATCTAACCCAAGGCTTGCAACTATATGAACCAGCTCAAACTTTGGGCTTTCAACATGAATAGGGACGGCACGGCAGAAGCATAATGGGGAGCAACTCTCCGTATCCTCGTGCTCATGGTCTCCACAAGGAACACTATGTTGGCTCACAACAGCTATTGCTCTTTCTTTTTGAAGAGATTCAGATGCTTCGGGATCTGCACAGGGCGTTACCGAAAGCACAAGGAAGTACAAGGACAATATGGTGGCTAAGCTTTTCATTTAGGGCTACAAAGGTAATGCATTGCTTGAGAAAAAGTAATGAATGGACGAAAGAGGAAAAAAACACACTAAAGTAAGTGTGCGGCGGTAATATAAAAATCCCCCTTTCAAAATAACCAGGGGGATTTTGGGAAATCTAGATCCGTTTACAACTCTACTACCCCGCCTGCTCTTCTATCAGCGTAGCCGATATCTTACTCCAATTCTTCAGTCTCTTTTTGGTTTTGCTGTACCACTTTTCCAAGCCCAACTTGCTTTCCTCAAACTCGTCGTGCTCTTCACTGCGGAGTAATTCTGCACTTTCTTGGAACTTCTTTAGCTCCAACATATCCTGGTACAACTTGATGCCATACTCAATATGGGTTTTGCTTATGTTTTTCCTTCATGAATGCGTTCAAAATAGGCTTATTTTGCAAAATAGCTGTGTAAAACTGAAAAGCTTGGAACTTCATCTCCTTGTAGTCCTTATCACGCTCACCTTCCAAGCTCAGAAAAGTATATTTCTCAGTATCGTCTTCAAAAATATCCCGAGCATAGCCTACCAAACTGATATAATGTTCCCAAAGGGCATCCTTAGCCCCGTTTAGAGCTTTGGTGGCAGCTTTCCTTCGGTTGAAAGCAAATGTGTATTCCTGCCGCTTTTCCACTATCTGGTTGTATTGGCTTAGCTTGGCTTCAAACTCTTTTTTGGTAAAACCTGCGGCAACCGCTACTTCCAACTCATTTGTGTTGGACAAGGTAAGCTCTATAAACTTCCTCATCTCTTCCATTTTCGCTGTTATACTTTTCTTAGACATGCTATATGCTTTTAATATCAACTTAGAAATCCACGCTCTATGAGCGTGGTTAATAACCGCTCTGCGTGGCTAAGCCAGAAAACGGCCCAATGATTATATTCAAGAGTTGTCCCCACAACCGAAGAATATATTATGAGCCGTTTTCACAAATTGTCACATTCGATCTGGTATTGCAAGTACCATATAGTTTGGACACCTAAATATAGGTATAGAATCCTCGAAGGAGCAATAAAAAGGGCAGCAATAGAGCATATAATGCAGTACGCCTCCCAAAAGAAATGTATTATCGATACGCTGAACGTCCAAAAGGGCCATGTTCACTTGATTATCGATATCCCTCCCAAATATTCGGTTTCCGATGTGGTGGGGATCTTGAAGGGCCGGACAGCCATACGGTTGTTTTCAAAGTTCAAGAAGCTGAAGCAACGCCCCTATTGGGGCAACCGTTTTTGGGCAACAGGCTATTGTGTTGATACGGTAGGGCTTGACCCAGAAAAGATAAGGCTTTACGTGGAGTATCAAGAAGAACAGGAAAAAAAGAACGAGAGCTAAGAATAACAAAGTAATAAAATAGATTTATAACCGGGGACAATGAATTCCTTTGCCTCCTTTGGGGGCAAGGGCAGTTTACCCCCAGGGGTTATCACAATTCCCCGCCCTTTGGGTGGGGATCTTTTAATAATGAATAAAATTTACACATCCATATGACACGGAGTTTTTACGGCTTTCTACGTAATTCCACTTCCTGTACCTTGGGCAGGTCTGCCTTTTTAGGATTCATCCATGACATTTTTAAACTTATCCAAGCTATTTGCTCATCCTCCTTGCCAAGTCAAGCCTCCTCCCTGCCTTTTTACCCCTCCCTCTTGCCTTGTTGGTATAATTCCCTGCCTTACCGTTGTTCCCTTTAGGATTACCAACAAACTTGGGCAGAGCATTGTCCCTCTTTATTTGGGCTCGCCTATCTATTGTTCCAGAAAAAGGTTGGGGCTTCGGGATTTATAACCCCGATAGCCACAAAAAAAGTCGGCAGCATCTTTGCTACCGACTTCACTTAAAATCTCATAAAATCACAGCCTACTTCTCTTACTCGCCTACTATTGCCGTTATTTCTTCACCCACAGTTTTCTCGTTGCTGTAGTCGAGTCCTAAAAGAGTGGCTACGGTTTTGGCTACTTGGTTTTGGTAGAGCTGAACAGGTTCTTTCACTTCGCCCAGCGCCTCGGTATGTGGCCCTATAGCGGCTATCCATATAGCACCAGCACCTTCTATCTTCAAGCCGTGGCTTTTCCACTCTTTGCCCTTGCCTCTACCATGGTCTGTGGTAATAATAAAGGTTGTTTTACCAGCATATGCTTCTTGGCTCTGCGTCCAGTCCCACAGTTCTTTGATGAAGCCATCCGTACGGTGGGCAGCATGTAGGTAGGCATCGTATTTGCCATCATGCGCAAAATCATCAGTTTCCCCATAAGCTATGTAGAGGAGCTTGGGCTGCTTTTTCTTCAGGTATTCGAGGGCATAATTATGTGTAAAGGCATCGAGGCGAACAGCTGCCCAAGGGCTGGGTACTTGCGGCTGCAATTCGTTCAAGAACTTTTCCTTATCGCTCAATTTCCTGCCCGTTGCCAGTTCAAACCCTGCATTCACAGGTATCTTGCTCCTTTTCTCATTGATAATAAATGGGAACACATCCCACGAACCGAAAGCGGCAACCTTGCCTTTGTATGCTGGAGAGTTGTTAGCAAATTCCAACACCGTCTTGTTGGGGTTCTGGATTTTATCGTTGCTTTTGATGCGTTTGTCATCGGAAAACCCTGTAAGAATCTCATTGTAGCCCGGATAAGAGAACCACATTTGGTTTGATGCATCTACTTGGTTGTCATAAGCACGGTTTCCGTGGATCTGCCCTTTACTTGCCAAGGTGCTCCAAAAGAAAGGCATCAGTTTTTTTCTCCTTTCTAGCGGATCTTTATCCCAAAAAGCCTCTTTTAGGGCTTTTACATCATGCACATAGTCCTTTTTATCGATCAGGTCGGGGTCGACACCAGTAAAGAGTTCCTCCCAGCGCAACCCGTCGAGGGAGATCAGGATAACATTTTCAGTAGGTGCTTCATCTTGGGCAAATAGCCCGATGGAAAGCAAAAAAATAGGTAAGAGAATGGTAAGTTTTTTCATGTTTTCAATAACTATTGGTAGCAAGTTTCAGTCAACTCATTCAAATAAACGACTTATAAAAAGTACTTGAATGAAGCTGAAAAGGTATCGATAAAACCACGATCTATCAATCTTAACCCCTAAGATTAGGAATATGTTAAAACTCAAGTCTTCTTCCATTCATATATTCCTTGTATAAGTTGGATTCTTGGCAAGCTTTGGCATTGCCCTATAACAAACCTTTGCCTACCGCATTAAATTTGGTAAACTTGTATGCTCATAAGTGAGGCTAGAAGTTAGAAAAAAAAGTATTTGACTAAAGTAGCAAGTAGATTTATAAAGAACTATAAAACAGAACCCTTTTAACAAGCATTTAACCTACACTCAACCACTATGCTAACTTGCCAGAAAGAATTATTTGATTTACCTGAAGAAGTCACCTACCTCAATGCTTCTTATATGTCTCCCTTGCTCAAATCGGCAGCCGAAGAGGGTATTAAAGGCTTGAACAAGAAGCTAAGACCATTTGAGATTTACCCAAAAGACTTTTTTGAACATGCTGCATTGGTCAAGAAGGAGTTCGCCCAGCTCATCAATACTCCCGAGCCAGATAGAATCGCCCTGATCCCTGCGGTATCTTATGGAATGGCCGTTGTTGCCAATAACCTTCCTCTCAAAGAAGGTCAGAACATCGTAGTAGTTGGCGAGCAGTTCCCCAGCAATGTGTATCCATGGAGGGCACTAGCTTCTGACAAAGGAGCAAGCATACGAACTGTTTGTGCGCCAAGCTCAACCGAAAAAAGGGGGCTGCTATGGAACGAGCAATTGTTAGAAGCCATAGATGAGCAAACTGCGCTAGTTGCCATTGCTCCTTTGCACTGGGCAGATGGAACGCTGTTTGATTTGATGGCAATCCGCAAAAAAACAAAGGACGTTGGGGCATGGATGGCGATCGATGGCACCCAATCGGTTGGTGCATTGCCTATTGATGTCTCCGAACTGCAGCCAGAGGCTTTGGTCTGCTCGGGGTACAAATGGCTATTGGGTTCTTATGGCTCTGGGCTGGCTTACTTCAGCAAGATCTTGGATAACGGGAAACCCATTGAAGAAGGTTGGATTGGAAGGAAAGACAGCGAGAACTTTTCGGGCTTACTGAACTACAAAGATAACTATTTACCAGCTGCGAACCGCTACGAAATGGGTGGAAGAAGTAATTTCATTAGCCTACCCATCCAGCTTGAATCTCTTAGGCAACTCAACAAATGGGGAGTGGAAAATATACAGGCTTATTGCAAGGCTATTTCAGAAAAAGCCATAGAGCGGATGAAAAATGCAGGGCTGATTATAGAAAAAGATTGCCTCGCTTACCACCTCTTTGGTGTAAGGCTTCCCGAAGGGATGGATTTGGAAAAAGTGAAAGAAGCCCTACAAGAAAAACAGGTTTTTGTTTCGTACCGAGGGAATTCTATTCGGGTCTCTCCACACCTTTACAATACCGAAGAACAGCTGAAGCTCTTTGTGGATACAATCTTAAATAAGTCATAAAAAAACAGCCCCAATGCAAGTCATTGGGGCTGTTTTTCATTTTCTACCGCTAACTTATACCCATGGACCTGTGATGGCCACGGTTAGCCCAGCATGTTGGATATTTACAAAGAAAGTTTTTCCTGATGGAGAAAAACAACCGCCGGCAAACTCGGAAGAATAGCCTACGTTTTCGGCAAGCTTATAAAAACTCCCGTCAGGCTTCACTCCTACTATTCTCGGGTGCTCATCGTCCTCGCAAGTGACCACATCGCCCCAAGGAGCGACCGTAAGGTTGTCGCAGTTGTTGACAATATTCGTATTGTTAGGCTCTACAAAAAGCTCTAGCGTGCCCGGTTGATCATTTTCGCTTGTTGTACCTTCTTTGGGGCTTGGCGTGTACCTAAATATCTGCCCTTTCTCAATTTTGCCTCCATTGGTGCAGGCAAAATAAACCCCATCGTTTCCATACCACATCCCTTCTCCTCTGGCAAACCGTGCTGCACCATTTTCGAAGCCTCTTATTCTCAAATCATCTTTGGGGGAATCAATCTCGTCGATATCTAGCCATTCTACTGGCAGTTTTTCGCCAATTGGCATAGGATTATCCAACTTCAACCTCTTCCAGTTCCTCGTATCAAAACTTTTCTTTCCTTTCAAAGCTAATACCTGTAGCTTTCCTCCTTGTGCTAGTTCGCCCGGAACGTTTGGAATGTACCTGTAAATCAAGCCATCGTGCCTGTCTTCGGTTTGGTACACAATCCCCGAGTTGGGGTCTACCGAGATGGCTTCGTGGTTGAACCTGCCCATTTCCTTGAGGGGAATGGGCTGAGCCATGCCAGGTTTCATCAAAGCTGGTACTTCAAAATTATAGCCATGGTCTTTTTCCACATCTCCCCCGGCTTTTTCCACTGTTTCCTCACAAGTCACCCAACTACCCCAAGGGGTTTTCCCTCCAGCGCAGTTGCGGATCGTCCCGGCCAAGCTCAAGTACTCCTCTTCAACTTCTCCAGTTTCCTCATTGTAGATCACCGTAGTGGTTCCTCCTAGTCCTGGGGTAACCCCTGAGCCATATTCATAGATCATCGATTTTTCTAAGTTGGGAAGCAACTCGTAATCTTTTCCAAACGGACCGTTTTCTGCATCGTCGCGGCTCACCTCATGGTTTCTTACAATGATCACTCGCCCACCTTCTCCTTCAAAAGTCGCCATTCCATCTGGCTTGCCCGGTACTACAAACCCGTCTGACATGGGAGTTCCTGAGCGGGATATGATCTTATAAGAAAAGCCTTCTGGAAGCTTCAGTATTCCTTCTGGATCACGCTTAAGCTTTCCGTAACCAACTTGTATAGCGCCTTCAGCTACTTCTTGTCCCTTTGTGCCCGCTGAGCAAGCGAAGTTTTGCAAACCGATAAACCCAAGGCTCACGATCCCTGATGTTTTTAAAAATGTTCTTCTGGTGTTGTTGTTTTTCATTTGTGAATAGTTTTGAGAAGTTCACCTTTGACGAAAGCCAATAGGCAATACTTAAAATGAGGGAAAAAATTGAGGTAGTTCTATTGCTTATAAAGTACCAAATATAACCGCTTTGGTATTACACCAAAATGATGCGTATGTTTTCTTTTTGCGAATAGACTATATACAGCTTGTGGCAATAAAGGTATTTCTCAAAACTAATGACGGAAATAGTTTGGGATAAATACAAATACTTACAATGTTATCAAACAAAACAAAACACTTTCCATAGTGATAAAAACTCAATAAGGGAAGTTATCAGCGCATAAACCCTCCCTTTTTTTGGATGGATTATGCCAAAAAGAATAAGAAAATGAGTGGGAATACAGCTCCAGCAAGGGCCATCCACCAGCCACGTTTTTTAAAGCTAAACTTCCCAGAAGAAATGAACATTCCTGAAATTGCGATAAAAATCATGGCTACGCCAAAAATATCTGAGTACCAAATCCAAGCAGGGTTGGTGGTTTGGTGAAGGTCTGCCATTTCCGCCAAGCCATATCTCCTCCCAAAAAAATCGAGTTGCCCCTCCCCTGTTTCAAGGCTCACATCGGCCATCGCATCTTCAAAATAAATCTTCAGCCTGCCTTCTTGCACACGCACTCTACGGTATTCATTCCCAATCCCTATCTGCGGAATAAGCGATTTGGCCACTTCGTCATCGTATTCCTCTACACCCTGAGGAAGCTTGAGCGTAAGCGACTCTGAAGTCATGGTAAACTGCCTCGAATTAAAGGATCTCCTATGGTTCAATGCTATTCCTGATATGGAAAAAGCGAGAATAAGCCCTACAAATACATAAGCAATGTCTCTGTGGTAATTGCGGCAAAAAGTCTTGAATTTCTTACTCATTTTATTTAGACTGGTTAAAAACAAAAGGTCAAAGATAAGTTATCTTAAGTATTTAATGTGCTTGTGAGCCTATAGAAATATCGAAATTCCTGTGATTTTGGAAGAAAAGTGCTTTCTACAAAAATTGGTTGGGCAATTCGGAGGGGTGTGATAGAAACCCATTTGCCACCGAAGACGAGAAGTTTTTAATCTTTACAAGCGGCAGTGGAAGTATTGAAGAAAAGACTATTTTCAATATTACATCATTCCTTTTAAACCTTCCGAATTTAAAGTCAATAAAAAAGAGGGCTAGCGCCCTCTCGGTTTAGTTTAGTAGTTACATGCAGATTCAACAAATTATACTTTTAACGCCTACGTCTTTTATGAGTCTTACTTTTCTTTTGGTTTGGAATAATTCCTACTTGTAAGCCCGCAGCTCCAAATTGAGTTTTAACATTGTTGTAGGTTGAATGAGAGAATGTAAAAACAGGTCCGAATTTCATATTTTTCACCACAAAAAGAAAGTCAAACTTCCCCCCGGTTACTCCCCTTGTACTAAGCAAAGCACTTGCTCCTACTTCGGCATGAAACCTAAAGTCTCCTGGAATAATCACTCCGGCACCTATGGGCATATGAATCTGAAATTGACTTACTTCAGGCAATTCTGGAAAAGGTGTTTTCATATACATCAAGCCCAAAGTAATAAAATATCCTTTGTAGGCATATTCATCAACATCCCTTAATTCTGTTACAAAGCCCATTACTAAATCTCTTTTGGGTGCGGCTTCTTGGTAATTGTATTCCTCTGGAGCATCATAACTACTCCACCTAGTAGAATAATCCGCTACCTGAACAGAATTATTATACACATTTCTGTCAAAAGAAGACGAGAATGAACCTACAGATTCATTATTTAGCAATGCATTATCTCCCTCTAGTTGGAGAACTGCTTCGCTATGAATAGATGCATAATGGGCAAATACACTATAGGATGGTGTAAGTCTTTTGAAAAAACTTTTCTTACCCGAATTCCTCTTTTTCTTAAATGGAGATTTCTTCTTTGAATTATACGTGGTATTAATGCCAGCACTAGTTGGCATTTGAGAACGTGAGTTTTTTCTTGTACTGTTTGATTGAGCTACCCCTATACCTATAGTTAATAAAAATGAAATAATAAATAATGATATTCTTTTCATCATAAAATTTTGAATTGGTCAGATAACTATTTTTATAGTATGAGTTATAATCGATTTCCCTTGCTTTCGCTATAACGAGTCCTCATGACAATGATTACCTACGGCTCGTAGAAACTTGTTAATATATCTGTAGTACAGGTTTTTAATTCGATGAAATGGATATCATAAAGCACAAACCCCTCTGAAGCACATATCAGAGGGGTTTTACATAAGTAATTAATGATATAACTATCAGGGTTATACAATTCTAATTATTTCCCAAGCCTGTCTTGTTAGGGTAAGGAGGTTTTTGAGGTGTTTTAGGTGGATTTTTTTCCAATTCCTGCTTAATCACCTCTATAGCCTTGTCCAATTGAGGATCATCTCCTCTTCCCATCACATCTGCTGGGGCATCTACTTCATAGTCAGGGTCAACGCCGTAGCCCTCAACAGCCCATTTGCCATCCTCGGCAGTCCACATACCAAAGTTAGGGGAAGAGAGGAAGCCACCGTCAATCAATGGAGGAATTCCTGAGATACCCACAAGACCACCCCAAGTTCGCTTTCCTACCACAGGGCCTACACCCGCTTTTTTGAAGTAATAAGGGAAAGCATCTCCACCAGAGCCAGCCCATTCGTTGGCTATCATCACTTTTGGTCCGTTGTTGTTCACAAAAGGAGTTTGCCAATCTTTGTGGTCTCTCCTGCCCCAGTAGTTGTAAACAGGACGGTTGAGCAACTCGATGAACCTATCAGGAATCTGTCCTCCAGAATTGAAGCGTTCATCAATAATGAGAGCATCCTTATCGTACTGGCCTTGGAACATTCTTACCAGCTCGGTCTGCCCTTGTATTCCAGTATTTGGCACATAGATATACCCTACTTTCCCACCGGTCGCATCAGCCACTTTCTGGCGATTGTGCTCTATCCAAGCAAGATTTCTCAACCTCGATTCATTTGAAATGGTTTTCACCAACACATCTTTTGCACCGCTCGTGTTGGGCTCACTGTTCACTGTAAGCATCACAGTTTCATTTGCCAAACCTTGGAACGAAGCCCAAATATCTTTAGCAGCATCCACTGGGATAGTATTTACGGCTAAAACATAATCGCCTTCGCTAATGTCAACACCAGGCTGTGCCAAAGGAGATTTAACATCTATATCCCAAGGAGAGCCTTTATAGATTTTCGTGATTTTGTAAGCACCGTTTTCCAACGCAAAATCAGCCCCGAGCATTCCTACTCCTTTGAAAGAAGCATATTCAGCATCGCCCCCGCCTACATAGGCATGGCCAACGTTAAGCTCGCCAATCAGCTCACCTATGATGTAATTCACATCTTGACGAGAAGTTGCAAAAGGAAGCAATTTTTCGTAGCGGTCGCCCATCGCTTTCCAGTCAACGCCGTGCATATTTGAGGCGTAGAAAAAGTCTCGTTGATGCCTCCAAGCTTCCTTATAAATCTGAGCCCATTCTTCTTTTGGTTCAATCGTTGCCTTTAGTCCATTCAGGCTGATTTTGCCATCCCCAACTTTTTTGCCCTTTGCCACCTCTATTATTCCATAGCTTCCGCTAGCGTTGTAGATAACTTGCTTGGCATCTGCAGAAATATCGTAGTTATTAATTCCCGAAATTATCGTACCTTCTTCTTTTTCTTCCAAATCAAAAAAGCAAAGCTCGCCGTTAGGCTGACCATCTGCCCCTGCTCCCGCAGCGGGAAACTTTAGGTAAAGAACTTTGCCTTCTGAGGCAAAAACACTTCCCACATTTTTCACATCTACAGGCAAGACTGTTGAGCGATATTCAAAGCCATCAAAGTCTATGGCTACTTTCATTTCTTCGTCCTCTTCCTTTTCTTCTCCTTTTTTGTCTTTTCCTTTCTTACCTTTCCCTTCATCATCTTCTTTCTTTTTCTCTTTCACTTCTTCCATATCATTTTCTGGAGCTAAGATGGAAGGAGTGCTTTTTTGGAGCGTAGTAGCCACCAAAGCAGATCCGTTGGGGTAAATCCAAGTAGCATCGTAGTCGCTGTAAATGGGAGAAAAGTTACGAATAGAAACGTAGAACAAGTATTTTCCATCGGTACTGAAAACTGGGGAATTGTCATTGTAAAAACCACTGGTAAGGTCTTTTACCTGTTTACTTTCGCTGTCGTAAACCGCTATTTTATTTTTAATGGTATTTACACTTCTGGGAAAAACCAACCAACGGCTATCAGGCGACCATTTGAAATCAGTGATTACATTATAATCGTCTTTAAATACATTTTCCACAGCCTTGCTGGCTACATCTATTATTTTTATTTGCCCAGTTTTATCCGTAAAAGCAATCTTTTTGCTATCGGGCGACCACTCAGGGTGCATCAGGAACATCGAACCTTCTGTGGTTAATTGTTGCGCCTTTTCTTTTCCCTTCGAATCTTGGATATACAGCTCGTACTCACCTGTTTTGTCAGAGAAGTAGGCAATGTATTTGCCATCAGGCGACCATTTGGGATCGCGCTCGGCTACGCCCGAAGTGTTGGTCAAATTCAAGGTAACACCATCTTCTTTGGGCACGGTCAAAATTTCACCCCTTGCACCAAACAAAGCCCTTTTTCCAGTTGGTGAAACACAATAGGTAAACACTTGCCTACTCAAGTTTTTGGATTCTGTTCTGGTAGCCATCAGCTCCGAAGGAACTTGAATTTTCACTTCTGTGGTAGAATTGTCGCTCAGATTAAGCAAGAAAAGTTTTCCTCCATTTTCAAAAATAATCTCGCCATTTCCAATGTTCGGAAACTTCACATCAAACTCCTTGTAGTCGGTCACCTTGGCAAATTGCTTGATTTCCGTATCGTAGCTCCAGATGTTGAGCTTGGTCGTTTCCCTATCGCTCAGGAAATAAACTTTGTTGCCATCCCACATGGGCAAGGCATCGGTTCCCTTGTATGAAGTGATTTTTTCAGATTTCCCTGTACCAAAGTCATGGATCCATACATCGCTGGCCATACCACCTTGGTAGCGCTTCCACGTCCTTCCCAGCCTGTTGAGGTACTGGTACGCCAATTTGCTACCGTCGGCATTAAACGAACCAAGCTCTGCGTAAAACAATGGTAGCTTTTCGGGCAAACCACCTGCTATTGGCTGTTTGTAAAACTGGCTGAACCTCCCCGACGGGCTTTGCATTCTCGATGCTATCAACACCGATTTCCCATCAGGATACCAGCTCACCATGCGCTCGCCAGTTGGGTGGTGGGTGATCCGCTGAGCAAACCCGCCTTTGCTGGGGATGGTATAAATATCTGTGTTTCCATCGTAATTTCCACTAAAAGCGATGGTGCTGCCGTCAGGCGAAAACTGAGGGTTGGTCTCCATTCCTTTGGCAGAGGTTATTCTGCTCGCCAAACCGCCCGACTTGGGCACTACCCAAATATCTTCGGCATATACAAACGTGATTTGATTGTCGCTCACATCGGGAAAACGGAGCATCAACGCATCTGGCTGAGTGTTTTGCCCCAAAACTGATGTACTTAAAAGTGTGGCAAAAAATAGTAAAAATGAGTTCAGTGTGCTTATCTTCATTTGAGAAATAGTTAAGTTAAGATAAATGAAAAATCCATTGCGGCGTATGTAGTTGGAAGTTATATTGCTTATCAGAAGCTGACCGTAACAAGCAACTTCTTACTTGAAAGATCAAAACTTTGCCCTACAAGTCAAATTGAAGATGTTTGCATGCAGGAAATTGGATGATGGTCGGCAAATAGCTTATTTGAGCATTTCCATGAAATATATTATTGACTGGGGAAAATTAATGTCACTCAACGGTAACTTTTTACATAGCCAAAGCGTTTTAAAGGAAAGTGTTTGATAATGAGCAAGTAAAAATCTTGCAAAGAATTTTTGTATGCATGCATAATATATAAGTCTTGGTGAGTATATTTGTATAAGTTATTGAGGAAGAAAGGAATTTATTGTTCATAAAAAACATATAAAAAAATGGAAGAATTGCTGAAAAGAATACTTTATACAGGTGTTGGAATAGTATCCCTCACAGCTGAGAAACTACAAGAAGTAGTGGACGAATTGGTAAAGGACCAAAAGTTGAGCATCGACGAAGGCAAAAAAATAGTTGATGGCTTCGTGAAAGAAACAGATGGTAAAAAAGACGAATTTGAAGCTCAAGTAAAAGGCATCACTGAAAAAGTGATTAAGACATTCAGCTTTGCCACTGGGCAACAAGTAGAAGAATTGACTGCGAGAATAGAAGCGTTGGAAGCAAAACACAAACCAACCAAAACTACTCGCTCCTCTAAAAAAGAAGAGGAATTAACAGCTTAGTTTTTTTAGTTTATTTTGATAGCGTCTCTGAGTTTGGCGTAAGCCAATTATTCTTTTGCTAAAATTGATTTTATACAAGAATTGCCGAACCATATGGTTCGGCATTTTCTTTTTACAGCCTCCTTATTTCTCTCCCTCTATTTTGCTCCTTCCTTTTGGTTTTTCAAAAAAAAACTAACTTGCGAATTGACATACAACCTCATAATAAAACAAATGAAGATGAAAAGAATGTACCAATTACTATGGGCAATGGGTTTATTCCTGTTAAGCCTTACTAGCTGTAAAAATGAAAATATGGAAAAAGTAACTATCAATGAGGTGGATGGGCTAGCCGTCACTTGGGAACTGATTGGGAATATGACCGGTGGGGGAAAAGAAGACAGCTATTCATGTGCCTTCACACTCTTCAACAACACTAGCAAAACCCTCGCCTCGGACTGGACAATGTATTTCAACGACCTGCCCCGAAAATTTTTCCAAGACAGCACTGCAGCCCTCCAAGTCCAGCATATCAATGGAGATTTTTTCAAACTAAGCCCCTCCAGCACCTTTACCGACCTCCAACCCGGCGATTCCATTAGGGTTGAGATGAAAGGGCAATTTTGGGCGATAAAAGAATCGGATGCGCCTTGTGGGTTATATTTTGTATTTGAGATAGGAGAAGGAAAAGAATCAAAACCAAGTGCCGTCGTTGCCAATTTCACTGTAAAACCGTTTGACAGACCCGAGCAATACACCCGCTCTACATCCGACAAATATCCCCACCCCGACGCCAACTACCTCTTTGCCCAATACAAAGACCTTGAAAAGCTTCCGCTCAAGCAGAAAGATATTATTCCGAATGTAAAAAAAACTAAAAACAGCGAAGGGCAATTCGAGATCACAACCGAAACCATCATCCTATTCGAAAGGGAGCTGGAAAGCGAGTCTGAATTTTTGGCTGAGAAAGTAAAAGAAACTATTGGGTTGACGCTGGAAGCGCTTCAAGAAAGCAGTTCAGAGCTTAATTCTATTTCACTGTCAATCAATTCATCCCTCTCAGAAGAAGGCTATGAGCTGAAGGTAAGCCCAAGCGGCGTTTCCATAGAAGGCGGAAGTGCCGCAGGCGTTTTCTACGGAATACAGACCTTGGTTGCCATGCTACCAATAGAAGGGAAAGCGCCGCTAGAAAGCGTTGAACTAAATGACTTTCCCGACCTGAAATACAGAGGTTTACACCTCGATGTTTCAAGGAATTTCCATAGCAAAGAAAGCATACTCAAACTGCTCGACCTTATGGCGAGCTACAAGCTCAATAAGTTCCATTTCCACCTCACCGATGACGAAGGATGGCGACTGGAAATCCCGGGCTTGCCCGAGCTAACCGAGGTTGGTGCTTTCCGAGGCCATACCCAAGACGAACTTGAAAACTTATACCCTTCCTACGGTTCAGGCCCTTCTACCGAAAACACGGTTGGAAGTGGATTTTATTCGAAAGAAGAGTTTATCGAAATCTTGAACTTTGCCAAAGTAAGACACATTGAGGTCATTCCAGAAATAGACTTGCCCGGCCATGCACGTGCAGCAATAGTTGCCATGAATGTCCGCTACAAAAAACTAATGGCGGAAGGCAAACAAGCCGAAGCAGAAGAATTTTTGTTGCACGATCCCCAGGACAAATCAGTCTACGCCTCTGTCCAAAACTATACAGACAACGTAGTATGTGTTTGTCAACCCTCGCTTTATACTTTCCTAGAAAAAGTAGTTGCAGAAATAGATGAGATGTACGATGCTGCTGATTTGGAACTCAAAACCTTGCACACCGGAGGCGATGAAGTTCCCAAAGGCGTTTGGACAGCTTCACCCATCTGCGAAGACCTGAAAAAAGAAAATACTGACCTAAAAACTCCCCACGATTTGGGAAGTTATTTCCTAGAAAATTTCCACCAAATTCTTCACACTAGAGGCATCACCACAGCAGGCTGGGAAGAAATAGCTATGAAAGACCACACCACACCCAATCCTGAGTTCGCAAACAGCAACTTCCTGCCGTTTGTATGGAATACCGTAACTGGCTGGGGAGGCGAACAAACCCCTTACAAACTGGCTAACGAAGGCTATAAAGTTGTGCTCTGCAATGCGCCAAACTTGTATTTTGACATGGCTTATAGCAAACATTCCCAAGAACCCGGCTACTACTGGGCAGGATTTGTTGGAGAAAAAGAAGTCTTTGACCTTCGACCTTTCGATATATACGAATCGTTGGAAATGGGCATGAACGGAGAAAAACTTAGCCCCAGCGAAGACCAAACAAAATTGGAGAAAAAGGAAAACATCATTGGGGTGCAGGGACAGCTCTGGAGCGAAACGGTAAAGGGACAAGACATGTTGGAATACTATATTTTCCCCAAGCTGCTTAGCCTTGCCGAAAGGGCTTGGAATGCCGAGCCTACCTGGATGAAATCTGGAAAACCCGGTGCTTACAAAACAGCTTGGAATTCGTTTAAAAATGTGGTGGGGCAAAAAGAACTCCCGCGCTTAGGCAAGCAGGACGTAGCCTACCGAGTACCCCCTCCCGGGGCTAAAGTGATAGAAGGCAAGCTCGCCATCAACACGCTCTACCCCAACTTGGTGGTTAGGTACACCACCGATGGCTCAGAACCTAATGCAGACTCCCCCCTAGCTAGTGAAAGCTTGACTCCTAATAGCAACATTAAGCTAAGGGCTTTTGACCAATTAGGCAGAGGAAGCAGGACGGTGGTGATGGAGTAGAGTTTTCTTAAAAAGCTTTTATAAGATTAGAAAAGCCGGCTTAGAGAACGATATCCTCTCGCTCGGCTCTGTCGAGTGAGGAATATCTATCGGGCGTCCACGCCCAAGGTAGCCAGAGACTACAACAATACTTACCACTCCATGCTAAAGCTTGACAAGCTCTAGAGCCGAGAGGTAGGTGTACGATACAAACTCAACGATTATTTTTCATATGGAACACATCAAAAGATTAAGCCTAGTATTTTTCATTTTTATGCTGAGTTTACAGCTAACAGGTTGTAACCTTCGTCAAAAATTTCAGCAAAAAATTTGTGAAAGCGAAGTTGAAAGGCTTTCAAAAGAGAGCATTTATGGTACATTAGTAAAAAAGTACGAGGATTTGCAAAGTCATGGTATTGAGACCATACAGATTCGTCAAGAAGGCCATCTTTATGAGGTCAATTTTGCATCTCTATACCACGTACACCAGCTCTGGGATCACCTAGAAGTGGGCGACAGCCTTGTTAAAGAAAATGGCTCTGCAACGTACAAGGTGTACCGTGACGGGTACAAATCGTTCGAGGTTACTTTGGAATGCCCGAAAATGCCAGATGGGGAGTAACCTTGTATCCTAACTCTCTGTAAGACACAGGTGTAAGCTGAAACAGCGACACATAAGACATCCTAAACCCAAAAATGCCGTTGCTTAAAGCAACGGCATTTTTGGGTTTTCATCAGCACATCGGCACATTAACCAATTAGCAAATCATTACATCTTCTCAGGGACATCTACGCCTAGGAGGAACATGCCTTTGGCTATTATGCTTGAAACCTGCTCGGAAAGCAATACTCGCAACGATTTCTTTGCCACGTCCTCTTCGCCAAAGATAGAAAGCTCAGCATAGAATCGGCTGTAGGTTTTTGCCAAGTCATACACATAGTTGGCTACTACCGAAGGGGCATAATGCTCTCCAGCTTCCGCTACTTTTTGAGGATAATTGGTGATCATTGAAATTACCTCCGACTCCAACGGGTGCAACTCGGTGAGCTGAGCCGTGTCCAGTTCTTTGTAGTCTATTCCATCCAGCTCCGCTTTGCGGATAATCGCACGAATCTTTGCATGGGTGTATTGGATATAAACACCTGTGTTGCCTTGGAAATCAATCGATTCTTCTGGGTTGAAAAGCATGCGCTTCTTCGGATCGACTTTCAGCAAATAATATTTCAACGCACCTAAGGCTAGCATACTGTACAGTTTCTGTGCTTCCTCACTTGAGAAATCATCTATTTTGCCCAACACTTCGGTACGCTCTTTCGCTGTAGCGGTCATATCTGCTATCAGATCGTCTGCATCAACCACCGTTCCCTCACGAGATTTCATCTTGCCCGATGGCAAATCGACCATGCCGTAGGAAAGATGGAAAATTCCATCGGCATAGCTCCTGCCAAGCTTTTGCATGATAAGCTTCAATACTTTGAAGTGGTAATCTTGCTCATTGCCCACCACGTAGACCGACTGCTGCATGGGAAAATCCTTAAACTTCAAATCGGCCGTTCCCATATCTTGGGTCATGTATACCGAAGTACCATCCGAACGGAGCAACAACTTTTCGTCCAAGCCATCAGGAGTCAGGTCTACCCAAACAGAACCGTCATCCCTACGGTAGAAAACACCTTTTCCCAACCCTTCTTCCACTACTTCTTTCCCCAACAAATAGGTTTCAGATTCTTGGTAAATCTTGTCGAAGCTCACGCCCATAGCTGTGTAAGTAGCATTGAAGCCATCGTACACCCAACCGTTCATTTTCTTCCAAAGCGCAACAGTTTCGGTATCTCCTTCTTCCCATTTTCGCAACATTTCCTTTGCTTCCAGCATCAAAGGAGCTTCCTTTTCAGCCCGGTCTTTCAACGCTTTTTCCTCTGCTTCTGCATTCTCTGCTTTCAGCTTTTCAAGCAGCTCGCTTATTTCCTTTTTATATTCTTGGTCGTACTTTACATAGTAATTCCCAACCAGCTTATCTCCCTTCAGGTCAGCAGTTGGCGTTTCCCCATTCCCAAATTTTTGGTAAGCCAACATCGACTTACAGATGTGGATGCCACGGTCGTTCACTAAGTTGGTTTTGAGCACATCGTAACCGCAGGCTTCCATGATTCGGGCTACAGAAAAGCCTAGAAAGTTATTTCGCAAGTGCCCTAAGTGCAAGGGTTTGTTGGTGTTGGGAGAAGAATATTCCACCATCACTTTTTCCCCTTTGCTAGGCAGCTTACCAAAATCAGTATCACTTGAAATTTTCTTCAACTCACCTGCCCAAAAAGCATCGGCTATCACGAAGTTTAAGAATCCTTTCACCACATTGAACCCTGTTACCACAGAAACTTTTTCCTGCAAAAATTGCCCAATCAGTTCGCCTGTTTCCTCAGGTTTTTTCTTCGAGATTTTTAAAAATGGGAAAGTCACGAAGGTATATGTACCTTCAAAATCTTTTCTGGTAGGCTGTAGGGCAACTTTCCCTTCTTCCAATTTTTCTCCAAATACCTCTTCAAACGCTGCGTAAATCCCTTCGCAAATCTGCTTTTCTACTACCGAAGCCATGATATATATCTTATATGTTGAGTTCTAAAGATTTTCAATTCCGAATTCAAGGAGGGCAAAATTAGAATTTTTTTAACAAAATAAGGGCTTGCGTCATTCGGGCTTTATGCTTAACTTGTTTTTAATTGATAGAGGCTGAGGTTTTCAACTCACAAAACAAGGCAGCTAGAGTTTGAGAACAGCGCAACATATGGTATTTTTTTTAAACTTCAACAAACCCGAACATGAAACTTGGAACTCTAACAATGAAGGCTGAAAGTATAGACAAAGGACTTATAGCAATAATTGAGAAGAAAAACTTTCTCAATCAGCTAGGTTATGACGATGAAACCTACGACCAAGTAGAAGATGAGCTGCACGACCTAGAAGATGAATTTGTAGAAGATTATGGGTATGAATTGGAAAAGGTGCTCAAAGAAGTTCATGATGAATTTTGCCCCGACACAGATTTGCTTTCCCCCTTGAGCTACATTGCCCAAGAGTACAGGCATGTTGGGCAAAATGAAATTGGACCAACCTTCGATGTGTCCCACGATCAAGGGGTTTTTGTAGAAGTCGATAACTACGAGCAAAAGCCTACCAAGTTGGTGATCTTGCCCAATCCTCTCCGCATTATCCTCAACATAGATCAATCTACCCGAAGGAAACTTTGGTCGGTAAATGATTAGCTTACCGATAAGAAAATCACCTCTACTATACTTACTTTACTTTGCCATTCGGAAGCTTCTGAAGGGTATTTTTTATTCGTATGACGATATTGATATTGTAATGAACATTTGGGACTAATAAGGGCAAGCCTATTTTATAAGGCATGAAACAAGTTCCGCGCCTTATTGGAAAACTTTCACCCCACATATAGACCTATCATTGAAAATACCTGCCCAAATCCAGCTTCATTGTTTTTATACCCTTCCGCATATTTATTATATTCGCAAAATCCAAAACCAGCTTTGGATTGTTAAAAATACAGATAAGGTGAAACTAAACATAAACCCAATGAAGATACCAGCAAGCTTGGGCAAAGCATTGTCCCTCGTTATTTTGGCTCAACTATCCCTTTTGGCTTCGGTCTTTGCGCAAGCAGGGCCTGAGCGCTCCAAAAGTGCTTCGGAGATAAAGCAAGCCCTGCAAAAGATGCAGGTAGTAGGCACGGTGCTCTACGTAGCCGCCCATCCCGATGACGAAAATACCAGAATGATCACCTATATGGCCAACGATGTGGGCGTGGAAACAGCTTATCTTTCCCTCACCCGTGGCGACGGCGGGCAGAACCTGATAGGCAAGGAAGTCCGCGAGCAAATGGGCTTGATCCGTACGCAAGAGCTCCTTGCCGCAAGGCGTACCGATGGTGGACAGCAGTTTTTCTCCCGAGCCAATGACTTTGGTTACTCAAAGCACCCGACAGAGACCCTGAACATCTGGGACAAGGAGCAAGTACTTGGCGACGCGGTTTGGGTAATCCGAAAGTTCCGCCCCGATGTAATCATCACCCGCTTCTCTCCAGGTAGAGATGGGAAAACCCACGGACATCACACTACTTCTGCCAAGATCGCCTTAGAAGCGTTCTCGGCAGCAGCCGACCCAACTCGCTATCCTGAGCAACTGAAGTACGTAGAACCGTGGCAAGCCAAAAGAATTGTATGGAACACATCTTCTTGGTTTTTCCGTAGCCAAAAGAATCCTGATATGTCCAAGTATTTACAAGTGGATGTAGGAACATTCAACCCATTGCTAGGGAAATCGCACGGGGAAATCGCCGCAGCCAGCCGAAGTATGCACAAAAGCCAAGGCTTTGGTGCTGCCATGCAACGAGGCATGGAAATAGAATATCTAGAGCACTTAGCAGGGGACAGCGCAACCACGGATTTGTTTGAAGAAATAGATTTGACGTGGGCACGCATAAAAGGAAGTGACAAGGTGAGTAAAACCTTGAAAGCTGCGCTTACAGACTTTGACATGGAGAAGCCTCATGAAAGCATTCCCCAATTATTGGAAGCCTTGGCAGAACTCAAAAAGCTTCCTCAGGAAAATCATTATGTGAAAATAAAAATCCAGCAATTGGAATCCCTTATTGTCCAGTGCGCAGGGATTTGGGGTGAGGCGAGCAGCCCTGTTTTTAGCGTAACCCCTGGGGATAGTTTGAAAATTGATACAAGGATTATCAAGCGTAGCCCTTACAATGTAAAGATTAAGCAAATTGTTTATGGAATTGGGGAAAAGGTAAGTGCCATCAACCTTGAGGAAAATAAAATGGCGAGTTCGGAAGAGACTTTCCTTTTGCCAAAAGGGACTCCACTATCTCAGCCTTACTGGATAAAAGAAACACCTACCTTGGGGATGTTCGTGGTGAATGATCAGACGCTTATTGGTAAGCCAGAAAACGACCCGTCCTTATCTGTTGCCTTCCAGCTTCAGTTTGAAGGGGAATATCCTGCAACCATCTCTCTCAATACACCGCTGATGTACCGCTGGGTAGATCCTGTTGACGGTGAGCGTTACCGCCCATTGGCCATTACTCCACCGGTAACCGCAAATATTGAAGAGCAAGTGTACATCTATGCAGACAAAACAAATAAGAAGATCAATGTGCTGCTGAAATCCCACACAGCTGGGGCAAAAGGCGACTTGGTGCTTGAGCTACCAGAAGGTTGGGGCGTTTCTCCAGAGAAAAAGGCATTTGAACTGGCAGAAAAAGGTGATGAGCTCAACGTTACCTTCAAAATCACTCCGCCAGAAGGGCAATTTGTAGGGAAGGCAAAAGCAGTAGTGAAGATGGGGGGAGAAAGTTATAATTACTCTCTCAAAGTAATTGATTACGCACACATTCCTATCCAAACAATTTTCCCTCCTGCCGAGGCAAAGCTTGCCAAGCTGGATATTCAAACCACCAACAAGCGGATAGGCTACATTATGGGTGCTGGCGATGCCGTTCCCGAAGCTTTGCAGCAAATTGGCTACTCGGTTGACCTACTCAGCGATACCGAGATGTCCCCAGAAAATCTTAGGCAATACGATGCCATCATCGTTGGCGTAAGAGCCTACAACACAAATCCTCGTCTCAAGTATCACCAAGATATGTTGATGGATTTTGTGGAAAAAGGCGGAAACATGATCGTCCAGTACAACACTTCCCACCGATTGGTAACGGAGGACGTTGGGCCATATCCAATCACACTCTCTAGGGACAGGGTTACTGTAGAAGAAGCTCCTGTAAAGTTCTTGAAGCCAAGCCACGAGGTGCTTAGCTATCCAAATACAATTACAGAAGCCGATTTCAACGGATGGGTACAGGAACGGGGCTTGTACTTCCCCAACAAATGGGATGAAAAGTATGAGGCTATCTTAGAAATGAACGATCCTGGGGAAGATGCAAGGCAAGGCAGCTTGCTAGTCACCAAATATGGTGAAGGAAACTATATTTACACTGGACTATCCTTCTTTAGAGAGCTTCCTGCGGGTGTGCCGGGTGCTTACCGTTTG
Source organism: Flammeovirgaceae bacterium SG7u.111 (assembly GCA_034044135.1). Classification (NCBI taxonomy): domain Bacteria; kingdom Pseudomonadati; phylum Bacteroidota; class Cytophagia; order Cytophagales; family Flammeovirgaceae; species Flammeovirgaceae bacterium SG7u.111. Next base: position 3,584,411 of record CP139021.1, read on the forward strand.
CTTTCTAACCTCATAGAATATGGCAAAAAGCCTCCTTTGAAAGTAGAAAAACCAAGATAGGTTTATCTATAAAAAGAAATTGGTCGTTATGGAAAAGGGTGTAGCAAAAGCTGCATCCTTTTTCCTTTTAAAAATTTCCTGTTGCCAGAAAAATTGCGGCAAAGAGATTGCTATTAAACCATTTTCAAATTTAATCTAGCGAAACATGATCAAAAAGACATTAACTGCACTTGCTCTTTCATTTTTACTTTTTAGCTGTAGCCAAATTGATGAACTCACACAATTCAACTTGGATTACGATGCTTCTGTTGTCATATCCTCTTCTACAGTTCTCGATTTGCCTTTTACGGTAATCACTCCAGAAATAGAATCTAATTCTGAATCGGAATTCGCTGTGAACAACACAAAAAAAGACTTGATAGAGGAAATCGTATTAACCAAATTGACGCTAACAATTACCTCTCCTACAGATGGAAACTTTGATTTCTTAGAATCTACTTCTATCTACATTTCTGCTGATGGATTGGATGATGTAGAAATTGCCTCAAAGACAAATATTGGCAATGGGGTTGGGAATTTCCTTGAACTGGAAACCTCAGGAGTGAACCTAAAAGAGTATGTGATAAAAGATAACTTCACACTCAAATTAAAGAATGTGACGGATGAACTCATCACTTCTGACCACCACATCGACATCCATTCAGAATTCTTTGTAGATGCAAAGATCTTGGGGCAGTAAAAAATTTACAGGCACATACAAAAGGGCACATCTTGAAACCAAGATGTGCCCTTTTACTTTTAAGGGAAAGCTATTCAACTACTCCACCACAATCTTCACCTCCTCAGCAATGTCTCTTGAAGAAGTGCCCACTAATAGCTTGAAAGCTCCTGCTTCAAGCTTCCAAGCCTTCGCCGACTCATCGTAAAAAGCCAAGCTACTAATAGGAAGGCTTAACTCAACCATTTTTGTTTCACCTGCTTTGAGCGCAACCTTTTGGAACGCCTTCAGCTCTTTCTCGGGACGCATCACGGAAGCTTCATTGTCGTGTGCATACACCTGAATAACCTCTGAGCCCTCTAATTCGCCTGTATTACTAATTTCCACAGTCACCTTCACCACATCTCCGCTTTTATAGTTTTCCTTATCGGCGTTTGCCTCTCCAACTTTGAAGGAAGTGTAAGACAAACCGAAGCCAAATTCAAAAAGTGGCTTGAGCTTTTTCGTATCATGCCAGCGGTATCCTACCAAGATATCCTCTTTGTATTCTTCGTTCACACCATCTCCAGGATAGCCGATTTCACCAAATTGGTGCGCTCCTACGTCGTCCAGTTTCACAGGGAAGGTAAAAGGCAATTTTCCCGAAGGGTTTACATCTCCACTTAATACATCAGCAATCGCATATCCGGCTTCGCTTCCTAAGTACCAAGCTTGCACCACAGCTTTCACATCATCTAGCCAAGGCATGGCAACGGCATTGCCACTCACTAAAACAACAGCTACATTCTTATTCACAGCTGCAATTTCCCTCAGCAACTCATCTTGCCCAAATGGCAAGTTCAAGCTTGTACGATCACCTGCTTCGCAATCTTGCTCATGGTTTTTATTCAAGCCTCCTACATACAAAACAAGATCGGCTTGCTTGGCAACTTCGATAGCAGCAGCTTTCAAAGAATCTTGGTCTAGCGAAGAGGGAATTACCCTTCCATAAGCCGAAGGTCCTGAAGAATAGCCCATTGCATGAAGAACTTTGGCGTTGGCAAATCGTTCTTTGATTCCTTCTAAAGGAGATATTTCATGGATTGTCTTTAGTTCAGAAGAACCACCACCAATGGTCATCATCCTTGTGGCATTCTCACCTATAACAGCAATCGTCTGGGTAGTTTTTGGATCAATAGGAAAAAAACCTTTCTTGTTTTTGAGTAAGACAATCCCTTCTTGAGCAATTTCCCTTGCCACGGCAAAATGCTCGTCGCTTCCTTTGCTCCCAAGCGGGCGATTTGTCGCCATATTGGTTCGGAACATCAGGCGAAGAATCCTTTTCACCTTATCGTCCACCACAGACTCTGCTATCTCTCCGTTTTTCAACATTTTCAAGAAAGGAAAAGCCAAATAATAACTGTCATATGCATTTTCAGTAGAAGAAGTAAGCCCATCAGTCCCTGTCCCCATTTCCATATCCAAGCCATACAAAGCTGCTTGCTTGGTGTCGTGAGCTGCTCCCCAGTCGGTAACTACCACACCGTCGAAACCCCAGTCGCCCTTCAATATATCATTGACAAGCACCTCGTTGTGGCTACACCATTGGCCAAGGTACTTATTGTACGCCCCCATGATAGACCAAACATTTCCTTCTTGTACTGCTGCTTTGAAAGCAGGAAGGTAAATTTCATGTAGAGCCCTATCGCTTAATTCCACGTTGATTGTCCCTCTCCAAATCTCCTGATTGTTCAGTACATAATGTTTCACGCAAGCCGCTACGCCATTTTCCTGAACACCTTTAATATAAGGCACTACTAAGGTTGAAGCCAAAAATGGATCTTCGCCCATGTACTCAAAGTTGCGACCATTCAGCGGAGTACGGTAAATATTTACACCAGGTCCAAGCAAAATATCTTTCCCCCGATAGCGAGCCTCTTCACCAATTGCCACTCCGTACCTGTGGGACAATTCTGGGTTAAAAGAAGATGCCAAGCAGGTAAGTGCTGGAAATGCAGTACACGAATCATTTGTCCAATTGGCATAGCCCCAATCATCCCAGTTGATCTCGGCTCTTACACCATGGGGACCATCGGACATCCACACCTCGGGAATTCCCAAACGCGCAACGCCAGCCGTACTAAATTTAGACTGGGCATGGCACATTTTCACTTTTTCTTCAAGTGTCAATTGCTCGATGATCGAATCTATCTTTTTCTCTATTGTTGGATCATTAACCTGTTGGGCAAATAAAGAAAGGCTTCCCAATAATAGAGAAGCCATTGTAACTAAAGTAATTTTCTTCATGTTGTAGAACACAGTTCAGTTTGAAAAATTAAAAAAATCTGCTTTAAATATATGAGTGTAGCATTCCACTTTTTTACCGTATTTATTCTTCTTTTTTTTGAAAACAATAAAAAAACAAAATGCTTAAGAAATGTTTACCCTGATTACAAACTAAAAAAATGATGACACAATAGCTCTTAGGAAACAAAAAAGCCACGCTTTTCAGTGTGGCTTTGGTAATTTATATCAGTTAGACATCCTTATTTCTTTTCCTCTGAAATACTGAAACTTACAGGATTAGAAACCTTTTCTTGCATAAGAGCTAGTTCTAAAACAGCTTTGGCATTTTCCACATAGTTAATTTCAAGGTTTTGTCTGTACACCTCATTGATTTCTTCTACATCCTTCCTGTTCTTTTTACAGAAAATCAACTGCTTCACTCCTGCCCTTCTCGCCGCAAGTAGTTTTTCCTTAATTCCACCAACTGGAAGAACTCTACCTGTAAGGGTGATTTCCCCTGTCATCGCCAAATTTGGAACAACCTTGCGCTGGGTATATACCGAGGCAATTGAAACCAGCATGGTGATACCTGCCGAAGGACCGTCTTTAGGAACAGCACCAGCCGGTACGTGCAGGTGAAGATCATAATGCTCGAATAATCGAGCATCAACCCCTAATTCTTCTGCATGAGCTTTGAGGTAAGAAAGCGCCGCCGTAGCCGATTCTTTCATCACATCCCCTAATTGACCTGAAAGGGTAATTCTTCCTTTTCCTTGGCTCAAGCTCGATTCTATGTATAAAATCTCACCGCCACTCTGTGTCCAGGCTAAGCCTGTAACCACACCGGCAATATCTCTGTCGGTATAAACTTCATGATCGTACATGGCCGCGCCCAATATCTCTTCAATTTCAGTAGCACCAATATTTTTCTTGTATTCCACTTCCATGGCCACGGACTTGGCAATGTTCCGCACTACAGAACCAATTTGCCTTTCCAAGTTACGCACACCAGACTCCCTCGTATACGCTTCTATCAGTCTCTTTAAGCCTGGTTTGGTAAGGGTGAAATGCTTGGCGGTTAAGCCATGATCTTTTCTTTGCTTAGGAATGAGATGCTTTTTGGCAATCTCCATTTTTTCCTCTTGCGTATAGCCATTCACTTCTATGATTTCCATCCTGTCTAGTAATGCTGGGTGGATAGAGTCTAAAGAGTTTGCCGTAGCGATGAATAACATTTTGGATAGGTCATATTCCACTTCCAAGTAGTTATCTACAAACGTATTGTTTTGCTCAGGATCAAGTACTTCAAGCAGTGCCGAAGCAGGATCACCTCTGAAATCTGCTCCAATTTTTTCTATCTCGTCTAAGATAAAAACAGGATTGTCAAAGCCTACTTTTTTGATGTTTTGCAAAATTCTGCCCGGCATAGCGCCTACATAGGTTTTCCTGTGTCCACGGATTTCTGCTTCGTCCCTCAGCCCGCCTAGGGACATACGAATGTATTTCCTGTTCAAGGCCTTGGCTATTGATTTGCCTAAAGAGGTTTTCCCAACGCCCGGAGGACCGTAAAGACAAAGAATAGGGCCTTTCATGTTTTTGGTCAGCTTAAGCACCGCCAAATATTCTATAATTCTATCTTTAACCTTATCCAGGCCATAATGATCTTTATCTAATATCTTTTGTGCCTTTTGCAGGTCAAACTTATCTTCGGTTTGGTTTCCCCAAGGCAAATCGACCATAAACTCACAATAACTCAATGAAATGGGATACTCCGCAGAAGCAGGGTTCATCCGCATTACCTTAGCTATTTCTTTGTCAAAGTGACGGCGAACCGTTTCAGGCCAAACCTTCTTTTTTGCCTTCACTTTTAATATTTCTATTTCCTGCTCCGAGCCTTCCATGCCCAGCTCATCTTGTAGCACTTTCATTTGCTGGCGCAAGAAATAATCACGTTGCTGCTGGTCTATATCCGAATGCACTTTACTTTGGATTTCGTGCTTCAATTCCAACATCTGGATTTCTTTGAGCATAAACTCCAAAAGGCGCGTGCCTCTTTTTTTGCCATCTTCCATTTCCAGCAACTTCTGCTTTTCTGTTACTTCAGCATTTATATTGGAAGAAAGGAAATGGGTAAGAAAACTAGGGCTTTCTATGTTTTCAAGGGCTACTTGAGCCTCTTGTGGTATTTCAGGATTGAGCTTTAGGATTTTAGCTGCCGCATCTTTAAGCGTTTGTACGAGCGCAACAGTTTCTTTCTTTTCTATATCAGGAAACTCATCGTGCTTCACCTCTACTTCAGCAGTGAAGTAAGGATCTTTCTGAACAATTCGCTCTATTTTGAACTTGCGCTTTCCTTGAATAATAATGGTCGTGTTCCCATCAGGCAATACCAATAATTTGATGATTCGCGCTACTGTACCTACTTGATAAAGGTCGTCTTGGTCTGGATCGTCTGCATTCGTGTTTTTCTGGGCTACCACCCCTATTGTTTTATCCCCTTTGTAAGCCTTCTTCACGAGTTTTACAGACTTCTGTCTGCCTACTGTTATAGGGATAACAACTCCAGGAAAAAGAACGGTATTGCGGATAGGCAATATGGGTAATTCCAACTTCGCTCCATTTTCAAACTCCTGATCATCCTCATCCTCTGGCAATACAGGGATAAGCTGGTCAGATTCCAACTCCGATATTTCACTAAACAAAAAATCTTTCTTATTACTCATATCTAATTATAAACCCTCGTAGATTTTTAGTCTCAGCTAATTAGTTTAACCGATCTTTTCACGCAAGCCTGCAAAACTATTTTTCTAAAATTACAAAACCAAATTCATAGTTAAAACTATTTGTACACGAACAAAATTTGTTCAATGGATTTTTTGCCATAAAAATCTTCGGAAAAAGTAATTCTCCAATAAAAAAGCAGATATCAAGAAGGTTTTGTCTTTTTGCCGAGATATATTTGAAATCTATTCTGCAAAAAATGAATGATTATTGTTAATTTGAATATCGAACAGTTAGGCTGGTAATCTTAAAAACTACGTACGATCATATTATTGTGAAAGATCGGCAACAACAATCTTAACCTACTATAGGGTTTTCAAGTAAAACACAACGTGTTTTAAGGTTGAGACAATTAACATCACTCTCGCAGAAATTTTGAGGGTATATTTTTAAATGTTTTTTTGAAACCGGAAACTGTAAAACACCGGCGCCACTAAAAACGATGAAGCATCAGGCAATTGACCTATCGTTTTTCACCATGAACAAGACAAACATCACACTTTCCAGCCCAATACCCAACTTGCAACTTCTAGTCGCAATCATGTTATTGCTGTCTCTTAGCTTTTCCGCTAACTCGCAAGGAAAAAAGAAAGAGGGCAAGAAAAAAGAAAAAGGCTTATTGGTAAGCGATTTTTTCCCTTCCGATTCTAGTAAAGTAGTAAAACTTCCAAAAGTCAGATTTGAGAATATAAACGTGATTCCAGATTACTATGACGCAACCAAGCTTGCCCAGATAAAACGCTTCAAAAAAAATAAGCAATGGGACGAGTTCATGGTATCGCTTTATATGTATGTGAGCAAATTCGGCATCAACAATTTCATAAAGGACATGAACCTTATTTGGGAATTGGCCAGAGTTGCCGAATACAAGGGGGAGACAGAACTCACCAAAGACCTCTACCGGCTCATCATTAAGCATTACCGAGGCGACTTGCAAGAAGCCCTTACCCATTATGATACTATCACGAAGTTTGAAAGACCTCTTTATGCCGACATAGAAGACTATTATAAGTTGGTAGAAAAGCGACGTCTCATAGACACGCTCCAACCGCCCGTTTCCATTTTGCTAGATATGGGTGAAGGCGTAAATTCACTTTACGATGATTATGGAATCACCCTCGCCGGGGAAAATGACAACATAGTAGTCTTTACTTCCAGTAGAAACCAAGATACATCAAAGTATTTTGCCGATCTGATGGGAATCCATGAGATGGAAAATATTTACATTTCTGAAAAAGACGATGCCGATGAATGGTCACCTGCAAAGCCTTTTACAGAAATGAATTCCCAGTACAAAGAAGGGTCGCCCTGCATGTCTACCGATGGAAAGACCTTTGTATTTGCTCGCTGCCTTAGCCCAGAAGGCTATGGCGACTGCGATTTGTATATTTCCCACAAAAACGAAAAGGGGGAATGGTCGCCTCCGCAAAACCTTGGCGAGGGAATAAATAGTTACGCTTGGGATTCCCACCCCGCATTTTCTATTTCCGAAGACACCTTGTTTTTCGCTTCCAACCGAAGAGGCGGATTTGGAGGCTCGGATTTGTATTATTCGGTAAAAAACAGCAAAACGGGCCAATGGGGAAAGGCCATGAACATGGGACCTGTGATAAATACTCGTGACAGCGAAGTAAGCCCGTTCCCCCACCCTGAGTTTAATGTTCTTTATTTTAGTTCAAATGGGCAAATTCTCAACTTCGGAGATTTTGATATTTTTAAAAGCTACTCAGTAGATGGAGGCTGGACAGAGCCGAAAAATGTTGGTCCCCTTGTGAATGGCGCTGGCAGTGAGCTATATTTTACCATAGACACCGATTCGAAATACCTTTTTTATGCAAAGTCCGCTTTTGACAATGGCAGAAACTTGGACTTGATGTCCTTTCCCCTGCCCATGGAAGCCAAACCCAACAATACGGTAAGGTTTTCGGGAAGGCTGATAGAGCCCGCCACTGGCGAGGTGTTCAAGGGTGTTGTTTCCGTTATTGACCTGGACGAAGGGGTTGAAGTCTCACCGAAAATCCTGCGGGAAGACGGCACGTTTGAGTTTGAGCTAATAGATAAACGAAAATATTTGTTGATAATAGAAGGAGATAACTTCTTCCGGATTGAAGAAATGTTCGATATGGAAGGAGATTTGGAAATGGAAGTGGTAGCTCAGAGAATCCAAAAGGTTTTCACTTTTGAGTCAATCGATTTTGAGAGAAATAGCAGTCGCTTGAAGCCAGAAATGGAAAATAACCTTCACTTAGTAATCGACTTTTTGGTGGCACATCCAGATTATAGCTTAAAAGTGACTGGACACACCGATTCGGACGGAGACGAGGAAATAAACATGAGGTTATCCCAAGAGCGAGCAGACGTTATTAAAAAATACATTATAGATTATGGAAGGATGTCGGACAACCGGATTATTGCGGAGGGCAAGGGAAGCAGCATGCCTATTATAGAAGAAGAACTAACCGAGGCCGACAAGAGTATGAACCGCAGAGTGGAATTTGAGCTTTTCAACCCTGATGCTAAATAGATACAATCAACCTAATTCATAGCATAATTTTTAACCAAATAACTAATAAAACATGAAAGTTGGAGTCCTTTTATCTGGAAGTGGTGTATACGATGGAACAGAAATCCATGAAGCAGTCCTAACACTTTTGGCCCTTGATAAATTAGATGCGGAAGTGCAGTGTATAGCTCCAGATATTGAGCAGCACCATGTGATAAACCACATGACCGGTGAGGAAATGCCTGAGAAAAGAAATGTATTGATAGAGTCCTCCAGAATTGCGAGGGGAAATATAAAGCCGCTATCTGAGGTAAGTGCCGATGACTTTGATGCACTAGCCATCCCTGGTGGTTTTGGAGCAGCTAAGAACCATACAAAATGGGCATTTTCCGGACCAAAAGGAGATATAAACCCTGAGGTTAAAGCACTAATTGTCGAGTTGATAAAAAAACACAAGCCAATTGCTGCTCTTTGCATGTCCCCAACTACTCTTGCGAAAGCACTTGAAGGAACGGGTGTTGAAGCAAATCTCACTGTAGGGACAACCGAAGCTCCCTCACCTTATGACATTGAAGCTATTAGCGAAGGAATGGACTCTTTGGGGGCAAAAGCTGTTTATTGCGATACAACCCATGTAATTGTAGACGACACCAACAATTTGGTTACTACTCCTTGCTACATGATGGAAGCTTCCGTAAGTGAAGTTTTTATAGGAATAGAAAAAGCAATGACGAAACTAGTAGAAATGGCAAACCTTCATGCCCAAAGTTAACTTCCTTCGTGAGAACCGTGAACTGAACAGTTTCGCATGAAAACATAAATTTTAAGTAAGTGGACAAAAGAAACCGTATAATAAAAAAGCCTTAAATTAGCTTGATGGAAAAACGCTATATCACACTAAGTGCGTCAGAAGAGATGGAACTAAAAACCTTGAAAAAGCAGGGTGGTTCTGAACGCGAGCGCGACCGTGCCCATGCGCTGCTCCTGAGCAACAAAGGACATACGATAGATATGCTCAGGGACATATTCGAGGTGCGCAGGGCCACCATCTCGGAGTGGTTTGACAGATGGGAATCCTCAAAGGCGGCAGGATTGATGGATGCCCCCAAGAGTGGGCGGCCGAGTATCTATACGGTGGAAGAGCAAAAAAAATAGCATCCCTTGCCCGGGAAGGGCCTGTCACCTGTCTCCGTTTTTTTGCCCAAGAGGTCTCCACCAAGTTCGGCAAGGACGCCTGTGGGAAGACCGTCAAGCGGAGATCGACCTGTGTTATTTTGACGAGACGGGGATAAGCCTGTGCCCGAACGTTCCGTATGCGTGGCAGCCCGTTGGCACGGCAAACAAGCTGCCCGCCCGGCGGGGCAACGGGGTCTCCGTCTTGGGCATACTCGACCCGTTGGCCAACACCTTCACGGGGAGCTATTACCATGGCGCGGCAAACTCGGCATGTGTCATACAGGTACTGGACAGTTTCTCCGAGACGATCACGAAGAAGACCGTACTGGTCTTGGACAACGCAGCGATACATAGATCCAAAGAGGTAGGGGAAGCTATGGGAAAATGGAAGAAAAAAGGCCTGTACCTACAGTTTATCCCTGCATACTGTCCCGAACTCAACCTGATAGAGATCTTGTGGAAGATGCTCAAGCATTATTGGATCAGGCCAAGGCACTATGCATCCATGCAATCTCTCATAGAGGCCACCTTGTACATCCTACAAAATTATGGAAAACAATATTCGATTTCTTTTGGGTAGGTACTTAAACATACTCTTATAAAAAACGTGGCACTTCGAGAAGTGCCACGCCATTAATTAAAAAAACAACTCTCAAAAAAAGCGGTATTATATTATTTTTCCCACCAAACTTTTGTCTCAACTACATCTGCGCCTTGTCTGCTCAATACAGCATTGTAGTTTTCGGTATTTAGCGACTGTTCCTCAGTTGGGTACTGGAAACGGCTCGGATAGTTAGGCAAGAAGGCATCCCTACCTGGCTTTATGCTACTTGGAAACCCTGTTCTTTTGAACTCGATAAAACCTTGGTAATCTGTATTTATCAATGAAATCCATTTTTGAATCATGATAGTCTCTAACTCGCCATCATAAGCAACATTTGCTTGCTCAAGGTAACCTGCCGGCATTTCAGTTTTCCAATAATCGAAAGAGGCTTTTATACCTTCTTCATAAAACGTTTTGGCATCGCCCGCAATCCAGCCTCTTTGTGCTGCTTCAGCCAAGATAAATTGAACCTCATCGTACTTGATCAACATCCCTTGGATAGTATTCGGCTCAAAGAAGAACTTGTCGGCAAATTTTGAAAGGTAAGCATCACCACCTTTGTACACATAAGCATCGCCATCAACCAAACCATTTGCCATTCCATCCCACTTTGGAGTTCCTTCCTCCACTGAGTTAGAAGTAGGGTTGAACCAAGCTTGAATCCTAGTATCATTCCTGTCTTGCAATGCACTTTGGATATTCTCGGCCATCCTATATTCGTTAAAAGAACCAGAACGGTAACCATCTGTCTCAGAAAAAGGAACTGCATTTGGCTTGTTTGTCAAGAAAGTCAAAGTGATGTTGTCATCGTTACTTTCCAACACAGGGTATTTTGTAAGGTCACCCATTATTTGCTTGATCACCGATTCAGCAGTTGCCGGTTTTGCTTCTGAAAGCCTTAAAGCAACTCTTAGTCTTAACGAGTTCGCAAATTTTCTCCACTTGTCCAAATCACCGTCCAATAAAATATCCCCTCTTATACCAGGTGCACTCGGGTCAGCCAACAAGTCATTAGCCTTAAGCAACATAGCTAATATGTCATCATAAATAACCTCTTGTGTGTCATATACTGGAGCAAAGTTTTTCTCTTTTCCTTTGATTGCCTCGGTCATAGGCACATCGCCCCACATATCAGTGAGTATCTGGAACATCCACGCTTGCATAATTAGAGAAACAGCTTCGTAGCTAGTATTTCCACTTTCGACCGCAACAGCTTCCAAATTCTTGGCATTTCGGATAGAAGTGTACAAGTTAGTCCATGCACCTGATTGGCTTCCCCACTCAAACTGGTCAAAAGAAGTAAATACGATACGAGCGCCGTATTGTGCCATCAGGTTTCCCTCACTCCAAGCAGAGCTTACCATTTCGGTAACAGGGTCGCGGAGCACACCTGTCAAGATCAGCTCAGGGCTATTGGCAACGGCATCGGCAGTAGCCACATCTGGATCTATGTTGTCAATTCCTGCTTTAAACTCATCACACGAAGTGCTGAATAACATCAGGGTGAACAGAGAAATAAATACGATATATTTTTTCATCTTTTTATCAATTTAGATTGATTGAGCTCCAATGCTACACATCAGAAACCTTGGAGCCCAATTGTTTGAAGAATTGGATTAAAACTTAAGGTTCACATTGAAGCCCCAGCTTCTTGCACTTGGGATTGGGTGAGCTTCTATACCTGGCAAGAACTGCCCATTTACATAGCCCAATACTTCTGAGTCTCCATGAGGGAAACTGTTCCAGATAGCTAGGTTACGACCAACAGCCGACACACTTACCGATTGCAAGAAGTTGTTCACAAACAAAGATGAAGGCAATTGGTAAGTCAATTTCATTTCTCTCAGTTTTATGAAAGAAGCATCGTACATACCTTCAGTCTCATTTTCTCTTTTGTAGCGTTTGTTATGATAAGATGAAGCAGCTGTCGCCACGTCATTCTTCACATAGCCAGTTACTTCACCTTCGCTGTTGAATACCTCTTTTACACCTTCGCCTATAATTCCATCAGTTCTGGTATTTCCATTTGCATCTACCCAAGACACCCCACCAAATTCAGTATCACGCCCAAATAATGTTTCATCAACGTTACCCGCAGTAGCTGCAATCAAACGTGTTTCTGAGTAAAGCTCTCCGCCTTCTCTCCAGTCAAACAAGAAGCTGAAAGACAAGTTTTTGTAACGGAACTCATTCGTCAAACCAACCATGAAATCAGGATTGTAATTGCCCAAATAACGAAGTTCGTTTGAGGCAACAGGAAGGCCTTCCCTGAAAATAACTTCTCCTTCGTGCTCCAAGAAACCAGTTCCATACATAGCACCCATTGACTGTCCTACTTCAGCGATAACATCAACCCTGTTTCCTCCAAGGCTGTACTTGTCAATTCCATCAGCTAGCTCTACCACTTCGTTGCGGTTACGAGTGAAGTTCACAAACGCATTCCACTCAAATCCGCTAGCCGTTCTGATTGGTGTAGCGTTCAACATTACCTCTACGCCTTTGTTCACTATTTCACCTGCATTGATAATCTGAGAAGTGTAACCCGTTGTGATCGGAACACCTACACCGATAATCTGGTTTTTAGAAGAAGAGTAGTAGTAGGTAAAGTCAATCCCAACTCTATTTTGCAAGAAACGCAAGTCCGTTCCCACTTCGTAAGAAGTCAAAATCTCAGGTTTCAAATCGGAGTTAGAAAGTGTACCCGACTCGCTCACGATCAAATTAGATCCCCAAGTATTTTGGTCAAAGTTATATGGAGTAGTCAATCTATAAGGATCCGTATCATTACCTACTTGTGCCCATCCAGCTCTCAACTTGAAGAAAGAAATAGCTGAAGGAAGCTGAACCATCTCACTTACTACACCGCTCAAAGTTACAGATGGGTAGAAATAAGAATTGTTGTCTGAAGGCAAGGTACTAGACCAGTCATTTCTTGCAGTCAAGTCCAAGAATAGCATGTTTTTGTAAGCAACCTGGCCAAATCCGTAAAGGCTATTGATTTGTTTCTCTGGTCTGTCAATAGAAGTAGCCAAAGGAATGTCGGTGTTGGTGAATGTGTAAACACCAGGGATCACCAACTGGTTGTTACTCACAGCATGAAATTGTCTTTCTTGGTGCATTTGGTTTCCTCCAAAAGAAACAGAGGCAAACCAATCGTCGTTAATCTGTTTTTTGTAGCTCAACAAGAAGTCTACGTTAGTTTCCTTGAAGTTGATTTTATCTTCACGGTACTGCCCCCTTGGGAAACGCTGTGTGCTATACGCTCTTTTTATTGGACGGATTTCGCCGTAGAAATCTGTACCACCTCTCACCATTAAGCTAAGGTCGTCAGTGATGTCATAAGACAAAGATATGTTACCAATCAACCTGTTCTGATCCATTCCATTAGTATTTTCATACATAGTGAAATAAGGATTGTCATGGTAGTTGTAGTTATAGTTATACTGCTGGAAACCTTCTAAGCCTTCTTGCCAATAGTTTTCCAAGCTTTTGAAATTCACTTGCTGACCCAACCAAGTAAAAAGGTACATCACACTCTCGGTTCCATATCCGTTTACATGACGGTTATCGCTATGAGAATTGATATAAGAAGCTTTTGTATTTACCCTGAACTTATCAGTCAGTTTATAAGAAGCACTTAGGTTGAAAGTATTTCTGCTCAAATCGGTATTTGGCAACATGCCTTTGTTGTCGAAGTTAGTGTAAGAAAGCCTAAAATCACCTTGGTCATTACTTCCATACAAAGAAATATTGTTGCTATAAGTAGTTCCTGTCTCAAAGAATTGCTCCACTGGATCACCATGATCAACCCATGGAGTTGGGGTGATTTCACCTCTTCTATCCAAATCGATACCACTTGGTCCCAATACTCTATCCAAACCATGGATATCGCCACCTCTTAGGCCATTTGCAGTAGGAGAATCAAACTGCTTAATGAGTCTTCCGTCCATTCTTGGCCCCCAGCTTTCATCCACACCATCAAAAGTACCTGAGCCATATCCATTTACAAACTCAAATTCTTCGGCTTTACCTTGGCCATACACCCGTTGGTAGTTTGGTGATTTCAACACCTCTTCAAAAGTTACATTTGAGTTGATGCTCACACCAATGCCTTTCTTTCCTTTACCCGATTTTGTTGTAACCAAAACCACACCGTTAGCAGCTCTTGAACCATAAAGCGCAGTTGCATTCGCACCTTTCAAAACCGATATAGTTTCTATATCGTCTGGATTGATAGCGGCAGCTCCGTTACCGTAATCAATCGCCATGTTACTAGCAATATTTTTAGAAGTAGTTCGCGCATCTGTAGAGTTGTTGATAGGAATACCATCTACTACAAACAAAGGCTGGTTATCACCTGCCAATGATGACTCTCCACGAATAGTGATCCTAGAAGTAGCGCCTACTCCATTGCTACCATTTGTGATATGCACACCAGCAACTCTACCTGCTAGCGAGTTTACCAAATTAGATTCACGTGCTTCGGTAAGATCTTCTCCTTGAACCTCTTGCACCGCATAACCCAAAGCTTTTTTCTCTCTTTCGATACCCAATGCAGTTACAATAACCTCATCAAGCTGCTCTACATCTTCAAGTAAAATTACATTGATAGATGTTTGAGAACTGATTTCTACTTCTTGAGAAGCAAAACCAACGTACGAATAAATAAGCGTTTGAGCTGTTTCGGGCACGGTCAATTTGTACTTGCCATCTAAGTCGGTAACCGTACCTAAGGTAGTACCTTTCACCAACACACTCACACCAGGAAGCATCTCGCCTGCGTTGTCTTTTATTTCACCAGTAATGGTTCTTTCCTGAGCTAACGCCAAATTGCTTATAGAAACAAAAAGCAACATGCTCATTAAAAACTTCATGAAAAGTGTTCTGTGTAATAGAATTTTCATAGATTAGTAATTAGGGTTTGAAGAATGATTTACAAGCCCCACTTTGATGTCAGGCGTCCAAACTCGACTTCATTGCAGGGTTTATTTAAAAGCCTCAATTAGGGACTGTTACAGCAGTCCTTTTTTTTAATTATGTAGTCTGCTTGTTAGAATTTTGACTTATGTAAATAAGATAAAGCAAAATTGATATATTTTACATTATTCAATGTTTTTTGTACTTATACTACATTTATTAACGCCACAAATGTAGTTTTTTAAGCTTCCCCTATTGTTTAAACTTCTTTACAGAATCTTTAATAATAATACTAAACAACACACACCCGCCCCTATTTAAATTAACAACAAGGTTAAGTTAAATAGATCATTAAATGTTATTTGCATAATTTTTATAGTCTAAAACAGGTACTAGCGCATTAAGCTTAATGTGGAAGTCATTTCAGCTCAACAAATAATTCACAAACCCAAGAGTGACCATTGAAATGTATGCTTTACAGACAGTTTATAAAAAAGAAAAATACTCGGCAACATACAAGATATCTCATTTAAGAGATTTTTTTATCTAGTCATTTTACATCAATATTACGTGGATAAAAAAGCCATATGCTAAAGTTTTTTTTGCAGAAAAGAGATAGGATAACAGCCCGAAAAAAATACAAAAAAGTGAATGTTGTCCGATTTTTACAATCATTCCTCCTTCCCCGCCCTTATTATTGTATTACATTATTACATATTGCATTAAGCCATTCTGTTTGTAACTGTTTCAGTCATAATAGATTTCTAAGGATAAGTGCGATATATAGTAGGAGCAAAATTAATTAATGTGAGCTATGAAAGGCCTTCACCTCAGGTGAGGGCCTTTTTTCATGCTTTAACAAAAATCTGTATATGGATTATATTTATCTTTTGATAAGATAGTGTAGTATTATTTTATGTTTTACAATATCCAAACATAAAAAAGGCACGAGCGATTACTCGTGCCTATTGCAAAGTTGAATATTCTAGTAAGACTTATTCCCCAGCCAACTGATACATTTCTTTGCCTGCCAAAAGAAAAGCCCCTGTGGCATACACATGCGATTCATCTTCGAAGAACGGATACGGATCGCCTGCAACTTGCTGTACAAAGCCTAATCTTCCTTCTGAGCTTACATTGTTGCAAAGGGCTTTCCAAGCTTTTTCCACCTGAGGCTGGTATTTCTTGTCTACCAATCCGTTGTTCAAGCCCCAAGCTAGAGCGAAGGTAAAGAAAGAACTACCGCTCGATTCGCCTTGGTCGAGGTATTCAGGGTCGAGCAAACTTACTCGCCACAGCCCGTCTTCGTCTTGGATGGAAAGTAGTTTATGCGCCATTTCCTTGTATTGTTGCTCAAACTTCGCCCGGTTGGCATAGTCTTTTGGAAGATGGGTCAAAAGCCTTGCAAGCCCGGCCACAACCCAACCGTTGCCCCTGCCCCACATGATTTTTTTGCCGTTGTCAGATCTTCTTTCAAAGTACCTGTCATCACGGAAATAGAGCGAATCTTCCTTTGAATACAGGTAATCGGAAGTCTTCCACCACTGGGTATCCATATAATCTAAGTATTTTTCCTGACCTGTCACTTCCCACATTTGCACAAACGACGGCGGTCCCATATACAGCGCATCGCACCAGCTCCACCATTCGAGGTGGTAAGGATTATCTTTAAAGCGAACATCGGTAATTTTCTTATACCTCCTAGCCAAATGAATATCAAAAGTATAGAGAGACTTATCGATCATTTTTGGATCTTTTTCCAAGCTATTTAGCCAAGCCCAGTTATCAATAATGGTCAATCTATCGGCATGATAAATGTCGGCAATCGGTGTCCAGTTATTGATCTGCCCCACATTCAACATTTCGTTTTTATAGCGATCTTCACCAGTAAGCTCATACAAAGCTCGTACGCCAGTCCAAAGTGCGCCATAATGCCAATCGTGGAGTTTGTATTTATACCTTGGGTTGGACAAATGCCAATCTGCCGTTTGGCGCATGATATTTTCAATGTCCTCTTTTGCCAAAGGGTTGGTAATTGCCGGAGATAAAACATCCATCTGAATTGCTGTTTGATACCTGTCTTTAAACCCTTTCCCAACTTTTTTCACATAACCTGCATAGGCAAAATGAACATACTTCGTGTTCTGCATCCAAAGTACTTGAACGGGGTTGCCCTCTTCAGCTCCTCGCACCGCAAACGGACGGATGCTGTTTTTACTAGAGCCTTCGGTGATTTTCTCCACGCTCCACGATTTCCCTAAGTTCTTGGTCGTCCATTTTTCAATCTCAAAGATGCTATCACGCTTCACGGAAAGGTACACTGTATTGGGTGTTTCATGGTCAATATTCATCCCACCAGAGTAATTTGGTTCAGGCTCTACTACGCCTTCGGGGGTTTCGGGAAACCAACCTCCAGAGTTGATCAGGTCATAATTGTTCCACTTGCCTTTGCTCCAATTTGCATAGCAATAAATATGGTTTTTATCATCAGGGAATTTTGCATAAGCAATAATCGGATTGCCGCTTTCGTCTTGGGCAATATCCCAGTTCCAAGCTTTTGCTCCACCCGCTTTTCCACTATACACCATATCAACCTCCGATGGCAACACGGGTACGTCATCCAAGTCCTTTATTTTAGAACCATCGGCTTTATAAAAAGCACCTGCTTGATAGTACATGTAATAAATGCTGTTTTCCTTTTCCCTTCGAGGGTGACCATCGGTAACGGTGATGTGGATTCTGTCTTTTCCATTCGAATAGATTTTGGTGTAAGGTCTACGGAATTTGTAAATAGCTTCGGGCATAAAGAATACTTTCCCTTTTGCCCAAGTATCGCCATTATCGTCAGAAAAAGAATAGCTAGGTTTGCCATCTACCCCTCTCCAAAAGAGGTAAATCCTACCTTTTTCCCCAGATAGCTTTATAGGGTTGGTGTAGGTATGGTTCAATGAGCCACGGTCTTTCAGCGCTTTATCGTTTAAATGAAGCTCTTTCACTTCACCCCAACTTTCAATACTTTCCGCTTCAGTCGCTTTTACTATATATAGTGGCTGCGTTCCCTGCATGTGCCGATTAAAAAACACCAATAGCTTTCCTTCTTCATCAAACAAAATAGAAGGATTGTCATGGTCATCTACTTCAAGGCTATCGAACAAAACAGTTGAATGGATTTCTTTGGTATCGTGGTCGTAATACCCAATGGCAATGTCGCCATAGTTGTCTACCCAACCCGAATAGGTGCGCTTATGTTTCCCTTCATAATACACCGCCCTTGGGTCTGAAAACCAGCACCATGCACCATTGAAAGTCATGGATTGGTACTCTTCGGAAGTAGGAGCGGGTTCTTTGGACAGTTTGTACTTTGAAAATTTCTGTGCATAGCCAAACTGGATACACACCATCATAAACACTAGTAAAATGGTAATCTTTTTCATAAACATATTTTGTAGAATTGGTTGTAATTAAAAAGTATAGCGAAAGCTTATCACTTGCGCTTGAAATTGTATTCAGTATCTTGAATCATTCGCCCTCTATTTCACTCTCCATACACTCCCGTATACCCTTTTTCTAGCAATGGCATTAATTCAGCTTCTACTTCAGGATGCATTTCAATCACGTTTTCAGTCCCATTTGGGTCGTTTAATTGGTCAAACAACTCCAATACTGGTTTTTCTTTACGGTAATATTTATTTAGCCTGTATTGAGCCGTTCTGAGGGAAAGTCCTCCTTTATAATAGCTATAAGCAGCTTCTTCCCAGTTTTCGGAAGCAGGGTTTTCTATCAGCGGGAGCAAGCTTCTTCCTTTGGTTTCATAAGGCATCGGGATTGCGCACAATTCCATCAGCGTTGGGTAAATATCGACAGTGCCTACTACTTTTTCTATTTGCTTCCCTCCTTTGTTCGGAACATGCATCATCAGCGTAGAATGAACTGCCCTGTCCATCAGTGTATGCTTGCCCCAAACCCTGTGGTCGCCGAGGTGCCAACCGTGGTCGCCCCAAACTACCACTATCGTATTTTCTGCCAAACCTAGGTCATCCAGTTCCTTCAAAACCTTTCCTATTTGAGCATCTATGTAACTTACACAAGCCGCATACGCATGTCCCAGTTTTCTGGAATACTCATCTGAAAGAGCCGAGTCCAATGTAGCTTTTTCTTCGCCCAATTTATAATTATTGAACTCGCCCATGGTTTGCAAACTGCTCCTATGGACATTTTTAGGGAGATAATTGTTAGGCGTAAGCGGAATGTCTTCTCGCTCGTACAAATCCCAGTATTTGGCAGGCGCAGTGAATGGTAAATGAGGTTTGAAAAAGCCTAGACCAAGGAAAAAAGGCTGCCCTTTTCCCTTCAATTCTTGTAACTTTCCAATGGCTTGCTGGGCAATGATACCATCTATATAGCCTTCATCCCCCACCTCGGCTTTTTCGTAGGGCTTCACCTGCCCTTTTAGTGTATTTCGGTTCGATCCATCGGCATAGCCAAAAAAGGAATTGTGCCCCGAGCCCCATTTCTTCGAATCCAGCAACATTTCATCCCAGCTATGCGGAAGCTCCCATTTATCGCTCACTGGCTCGGTATAGCCATACACCCGCCCGTCAGGATGATGGGTGATTTTACCGATCCCCACTGTATAATAGCCGTTTCTTCTTAACTGATGAATAAATGTCTCAGGCAATTCCCCTTCAGGCTTTCCTGTCAAGGCTTTTACCGAAGCACTGTTTTTAATATCATCCAGCGATTGTGGCAGCCTTCCAGTAAGCAAACTGTGGCGAGAAGCTCCGCAAGTGGGCACGGAGACAAAATGTTTTTTGAAAAGAATTCCCTTTTGGGCAAAGTTATCAAGGTTAGGAGAATGAATGTAATCTTTGCCATAGCAACCCAACTCAGGGCGAAGATCGTCCACGCAGATGAAGAGTACATTTGGCTTTTGGGTATCGGCAACGTCTTCTTTTGAAGAACAAGAAGAAAACAGGAGGAAAAAGCAAAAAAGCCCCCCATAAAAAAATACTGGGTACTTCATTATTGATAGTTTTAAGTTCAGGTATTGGTGAGTTTTTGCGAAATTTAAAACATAAAGAGGACTTTTTGGAGGAATGGGAAGGGAAAGTCCTAGTTAGCAATAAAATTGCACGACCTTAGTCGATACTACGCATGAAAAGCTACACGAAGCAAGGAAAAAAGCACTCATCTTTTTCCTCAATTACCTATAGTTCATTAGCTTTATAAAAAACCACAACCAATTGCACAGATGTACGAACTCAAAAGACTAATAGAAGCCTACAAACAAATAGATTTTTCCAATAGAAAAGCAGCTCTTGCTACCGTAGTGAAATTATATGGATCCTCTTACCGTAGGCCAGGCGCCAGGATGCTGGTGACAGACGATGGGCATTGGACGGGAGCTATCAGCGGTGGCTGCCTCGAAGGTGATGCGCTAAGGAAAGCCAGAAAGGTGATGAACGAGGGCAAGCCCGCTCTGGTCACGTACGATACTATGAGCGATGGCAGCACCGAAATGGGCATCGCCCTAGGCTGCAATGGCATCATAGATGTCCTCATTGAGCCGCTGAACCCAAACAACACCGAAAACCCAATTCATATCTTAGAAAAAGCAATAAGTGACGATAGGCTCTCGGTAATTGGTACTGTTTACAAATCGGATGAAGAAGACGTTTTTCCTGGAGAACGGTTGATGATTGACTACACAGGTAAGGAAATCTCTACTATAAAAGGGAAAAACTTGTACAACCTGCTCACCTCCGATATTCATAAAGTGGTAGAAGATGGAAAATCAGTTTCCAAAATTTATGAGATTATCCAAGGGAAAACAGAGGTCTTTTTTGAGGCAATTTTGCCGGGGATCAGACTGGTGATTTTTGGAGGAGGCTACGACGCTGTTCCTATGTGCCAGCAAGGCGCTTCCCTCGGCTGGGATGTAACCGTCACCGACAACTGCATTGCTCACCTCGCCCCCAAGCGCTTTCCTGCTGCCAAAGAAATTGTGGCCGCCGAATTTGATCAGTTCTTGGACAAAATCTCCATCAACCAATACACCGCCATCATCCTCATGAGCCACGACTACTACAAGGACTTGGCAGTACTGAAGCAAGTCCTCAAATCGGAAGCGAATTACATTGGAATTTTAGGACCGAAAAAGCGGGGAGAAAAAATGAAAGAAGACCTCTCCGCAGAAGGCATCACGCTCAGTGAATTCGATATAAAGAGAATCCATAACCCCATGGGGCTAGACATTGGCGCAGAAACGCCTGAGGAAATCGCCCTTTCTACCCTAGCCGAAATCCAAGCACATTTTAGCAACAGAAAAGGAAGCCAACTGAAGGAAAAAGATGGCTACATCCACGAAAGAACCGAACGAGGGCTAGACCCAAAACTTTCGGGTAAGTTGAAACCGACTTCTTGTAGTTTGCCTAAGAAGGGATAGGAGGTTTGTTTTCGCAATACTTAATCTTTGGAGCGGATACTAGTAAAGCTTAAAACCTATACTTGATCAACAACGTTACCCCTCACCTCTCTCCAGCAATTTAAAAAATCAGCACAACTTGATTTTGAGTGGTTTTTCCTGTAAACTCAAAGAAACAACCGCAACATAAACCGAATTTCCATGGTCTCACCAAGCACTGCTATTGCCTTTAATCGAGAAGGGTATTCAGATGACGAGTTGAAAAAACTGTACCTAGCCCTGCTCAAACCAAGAACCATTGAAGAGAAAATGTTGATTTTGCTCAGGCAGGGGAAAATCAGCAAATGGTTTTCGGGGATAGGGCAAGAAGCCGTTGCCGTTGGAGCTGCAATGGCAATGGAAAAAACTGATTTCATCCTCCCCTTGCACCGAAACCTTGGCGTTTTCACCACTCGTAACACCCCTTTGGAAAAGCTGTTTGCTCAGTTCCAAGGAAAGAAATCGGGTTTCACCAAAGGGCGTGACCGATCCTTCCATTTCGGCAGTTTGCCACACCACATCGTTGGTATGATTTCCCACCTGGGCGCACAGCTTTCCGTAGCATGCGGTATAGCCTTGGCGGAAAAACTGGATGGAAACCAAGCCGTCACCCTCGCATTTTCAGGCGATGGGGCAACTTCGGAAGGGGAATTTCACGAAGCCATGAACCTTGCCGCCGTGTGGGATTTACCTATCATCTTTGTAGTGGAAAACAATGGTTACGGCCTTTCTACCCCTTCTTCCCAGCAGTTTCGCTGCGAATATTTGTCCGACAAAGCAAAAGGCTACGGAATGGAATCGGTTAAATTGGAAGGGAACAATATTTTAGAAATGTACGATGGTATAAAGAAGGCAAGGGAGTTCGTTGTAGGCAATTCGAAGCCTATTTTTGTGGAGGCAATGACATTTCGGATGAGGGGGCACGAGGAAGCTTCAGGGAACAAATACGTCCCCAAACTGCTTTTGGAAGAGTGGGCTACAAAGGACCCAATTATCAATTTTGAGCAATTCCTACTGACTGAAAAAATCATCTCAAAAGAATTAATTGACTCATCAAAAGAGAAATTTAAATTGGAAATCAATAAGGCTTTGGAAGTAGTTTTTAAAGAATCCAAAGCTGAAAGCTGTCCCGAAGAAGAACTTGGAGAGGTATACGCCCCTTCTTCCTACAAAGAAATCCAACCCGAACTTTCTTCCACCAAAACACTCCGGCTAATAGATGCTATAAGAGATGGGTTAGATCATTCTATGGAGCAATTCCCCGAGCTTGTGCTGATGGGGCAAGATATTGCAGATTACGGAGGCGTGTTCAAAGCAACGGAAAGCTTGATGGAAAAATACGGAAGTACTCGCGTGCGAAATACACCGCTTTGCGAATCGGCTGTAGTTGGAGCAGCCTTGGGGCTTGCTATAAAGGGTAAAAAAGCGATGATGGAAATGCAGTTTGCCGACTTTGCCACTTGCGGATTCAATCAAATTATCAATAATTTGGCAAAAATCCATTACCGCTGGGGGCAAGCCGCCGATGTAGTTGTCAGGATGCCAACGGGAGCTAGCATGGGGGCTGGTCCTTTCCATTCCCAATCCAACGAAGCTTGGTTTTTCCATACCCCAGGTCTTAAAGTGGTTTATCCTTCTACTCCATCAGCGGCCAAAGGCTTGCTATGCGCTTCTTTTTCCGACCCCAATCCTGTTTTGTTTTTCGAACACAAAACGCTTTACCGCTCCATAGAAGAGGAAGTTCCCGATGGATTTTACACTTCTGAAATAGGAAAAGCAAAAATAGCGATGAAGGGAACTACATTGAGCATCATCACCTATGGTCTTGCTGTTCATTGGGCATTGGAATTAGCCGAAGAAGTTGGAGATGGGTTAATCGAGGTCATAGACTTGCAAACATTATTACCTTGGGACAAAGAGACGGTAAAAGCTTCGGTAATGAAAACAAACAAGGTATTGGTGTGCAATGAAGACTGCCTTACGGGAAGTATTTCTGGGGAAATAGCAGCATGGATAGGAGAAAACTGTTTTGAATATCTAGACGCTCCCATAATGAGGGAAGGCAGCTTGGATACTCCCATTCCTTTTTCAACCAAACTAGAGGATGAGTTTCTGCCTAAGCAGCGGATTCGAGAGAAGGTAAGAGCTTTATTGAATTATTAGGATAGCCCTAAAATAAAAACTACTTCCATTTATTAATGGAAGCAGTCCGAATAGAAGATAAATTTAACTGAAACTATAAAACTTTATACTTTGTGCCTGTTAACAGATAGTAGTTAGGCGAATGTTTTTATTATGATTGAGAATTGAAGTTCTTTTCTATCATTTGTGTTTATTACTTAACTCAAATGTAAGGGGGAAACTATAAAATTCCTAGTTTACGTCCTTTGCCCAGTCCTTACCCCATGTGCATTTAACATGTAAAATTTATAGCTTTACATACACAAAAATGGGAAAATGGCAGAAAAACAACTTCAAATCATAGCCTATCGGGAAATTCAAAAAAGACAATTATCAAAATAATTCAGTTTTAGGCGAGTTAAAACGCTCTCCAAACTATCACAGTCCTAATTTTACACCGTTTTAAGCAATTCTCTCACCCAAGTAAGGAATTCTAGCTTTTTCAACAAAAACATCCTCCAAAGTGGCGCTCTATTTTGAGAGTAGCTGCAAATGAGCAAAGATATCCATGCAAACAGCCACTCCTACATGTACAATGATCCCTCCAAACACGCTTCGGGAATAATAAGCGATTACCCCTAACACATAGCCGCCTACTATGGAGGCAAGCGTTTCGGGCATTGGTTTTCCAAAATGCAGGATGCAATACAACGTCACCATGAGCCAAACTGAAGCCCCGCCCATATATTTTTGCAACCTCATGACAATGAAGCCCCTAAAGAATAGCTCCAGACACACGAATTGGCAGATATAGAATAGTTCAAATATTAAAACTGAGCTCCAGTAGTTTGTCTGCGAAGCAAGAATAGGCACATCCGCAGGCTTGTAGAATGGATAAACTTTTTGAAAACCTGCTGAAAAAGAAGCTCCTGCCAAGAAAGGAAGAGAAATAAGCAAGAGGAAAATATAGGGCTTAGCATCAAACCCTTTCCTAGTTAATCCATAGAAGTTGTCAGGATATTTTTTTTTGTCTATGACCAGCCAATAGGAAATGGGGAGTAAAAAATATAGAAAAACACTATTGGATGAGAAAATGAGTTTCCCAAAAAAAGCAGGAATAGTTGGGGCAAATGTGCGAATAAGTTCTGGTCGGTAAAGGCTAAGGCAATACCTCAACACAAAAAGCACCGTAAGGATTAGCAAAGAATCAATCCAAAACCCTTTTTTCTTAAAGAAATTTTCCTGAG
Organism: Flammeovirgaceae bacterium SG7u.111; assembly: GCA_034044135.1. Lineage (NCBI taxonomy): Bacteria > Pseudomonadati > Bacteroidota > Cytophagia > Cytophagales > Flammeovirgaceae > Flammeovirgaceae bacterium SG7u.111. The sequence goes on from CP139021.1 coordinate 3,609,206, forward strand.
GCTTTTTGAACAGGTAATACAAGCCCGCTGCTGTGTAAAAAGGTACAGCATAAAGCAAAAATCCCCACAAATACCTATACTCAAGCCCCCAAAAGCGAACATTGGTACCTGTTGAATATTTCCAAAAAATCAGCCCTCCCAACAAAACGAGCCAAGCTAGAAGGAAGCGTGGCTCGTAAAATTCTGAATGATGTTTTTTTAGACTCGAAATAATCTTTTTCACGTGAGTATCTATCTATGGTAGGAGGAAAACAAACTCATCACTTTTAACTGGATCACTCCTAAAAAGGCTTCTTTGAATATTTTTGAAGACATTTTAGATGTCCCTTTAGTCCTATCGGTAAAGATGATAGGCACTTCTTTTATCTTAAAATCATATTTCCAAGTCTTAAATTTCATTTCGATCTGGAAAGCATACCCTACAAACTTGACCTTATCCAAATTGATCGTTTCCAACACTTTTCGGGTATAGCATTTGAAACCTGCCGTAGCATCGGCAACTGGCATTCCCGTGATAAACCTCACATACACACTAGCAAAATAAGACATCAACACTCGCTTCATGGACCAGTTGACCACATTGACACCTGTAGCGTATCGAGACCCGATCGCCATATCGAAACCTTCTTCGGCACATGCCGCATGGAGCTTTACCAAATCGTTTGGATTGTGGGAAAAATCCGCATCCATTTCGAAAATATAGTCAAAGCCATTTTCGAGGCAATACTTGAAACCGGCAATATAAGCCGTTCCTAATCCCGACTTTTCTTTCCTCTCCAACAAATGAACCCGTCCTTCAAACTCTTTTTGAAGTTTTTTCACCACATCTCCAGTTCCGTCTGGCGAATTGTCATCTACTATGAGAATATCTGCTTCTATTGGCAATGCCAACACCGTCTTCATTATAGCTTCAATATTTTCTATCTCATTGTAGGTCGGTATAACAATAATTTTCTTGTCCACTTACGTATTAGTCTGTTTGAGCTCTTGCGAGCAGTCTATATTTATATATTAATTATTGGTCTTCTATTGTTTTCAAATCCACTGCTACCACAGTTGAAACCCCCTGTTCTACCATAGTGACGCCATAAATAACATCGGTGCTGGACATGGTTCTCTTGTTGTGGGTAACGACTATGAACTGTGAGTTCTTCGAAAACTCTTTGATGATATTATTGAACTTATCAATGTTCGCATCATCAAGCGGAGCATCCACTTCATCAAAGATACAGAAAGGAGCTGGCTTGAGCAGATAAATTGAAAACAACAATGCCGTTGCTGTCAAGGTTTTTTCTCCACCAGACAACTGATTGATAGTCAATGGTTTTTTCCCCTTAGGTTGAGCAATGATTTCAATCTTTGAATTCAGAGGGTCGCTTTCGTCTACTAAAATTAAATCGCAGCTGTCTTCTTGGGTAAAAAGCGAACGAAAGACCCTTTTGAAATCCTCTCGAATCTGAAGAAAAGCAGCCATAAAATTCTCTTTGGCCACCGTATCTATTTCTGAAATAGTCTCCTCCAGTGAAGCAATTGCCTTCTCCAAGTCTTCCTTTTGTTCCAATATAAAGTCATGGCGCTCTTTTATTTCGTTATAGGCTTCTATTGCCATATGGTTGATGGCACCCATCTTGTCCATCCGCTCCTTTATCTTGGTTACCTCTTCCCGTAGGTATTCTACCGTAAGCTCAATCACTTCCGTATTCTCCAGCATCTCTTCAAAGTCCAGGTCAAACTCCACCGAGATTCTTTCCTTCACAGACGACATCTCCATACGCGTGTTGCTAACCTTTTCCTTCAACTCCATCATAACAGCACCTATACTGTCTTTCTTTTGCCTAACCTCCCTCGTTTGCTTTTCAATCTCCGAGATGTTTCCACGAGAATTATAGTATTCTTTTTCTGCTTCATTTACCGCACCTTCTATCCCCTCTTTCTCAGCATACATTTCTATAAGCAGTTGCTCATTGTCCCCAGAAGACTCTTGCAAATGGCGGATTTCATCTTCTGTGTGTTTCAGCTCGCTTTTGTTGTTGTCAATTCGGGCATTTCCCCGTTCAAATGAAGTCTCCTTATATTCAATCTCTTTTTCGGTACTTTCTAACTTATTGCTCTGCTGGTGAAAGAGTATATTTTGCTGGTTGAAAGCTGCCGATTTTTGGGCAAGCGCTTCATTTTCTTGCTCCAAATCATCTCTCAAATAATCGTATTGCTCTTTTAACTCTACCAATTCCTTTTCATCGTCTTCTAATTGCGGAGCTGTCTGATGCACACTGTCCGTTAGCTGGGCAATCTTTTCAGTGATAGCCTCCCTCCTGTTCTCCTTATCTTGCAATAGCGAGATAAATTGTTCCTTTCTCGTTTTCACTGTTGCATACTCTTGCCCCAAAAGGTTGATTTCTTCTTGCAGTGCAAGCATGTCTTCCCGTGGCAAATTTTCTTTGAGTGAAGCCAAATCATTTTGCCTTTCCTCAATGATTTTATCTAGCTCTCTGTTTTTCACCTGAAGCTCTTTTATCCGTAAAGCCAGTTTATCTATATTTTTTGCTCGCCCTATTTTTTTTCCTTCAAACAAGCCAACCGACCCCCCAGAAATGGTATATTTCTGCTTGATGATTTTTCCATTTTGGGTTATAAAAACCAACTCATCATCGGAAGGAAGGTGGTCTTGGTTCTCGGTAACCACGTAGACTTTTTCGAGAAGATAATAAGCGAGTGCTTTATACTTTTCATCGTACTCTACAATGTCAAGTGCTGAAATAGCATCTTCAAATTGTTTTTGGCTAGAAGGCTTATAATGTTTGAATTCATCAAGCAGCAAAAAATTGCCTTTCCCTTTTGCCGCATCGCTGAGCATATTTACAGCCTCAAAAGCTTGTGCTTCATTTTCCAGTACATAATAATTGAGGTAAGGCTCTAGGTAATTTTCAACCGCAACTCTGTATTTTTCATCACAGGTAATGATGTCGGAAAGTAAAGGTGCATTTTTACCCCACGGTGTATTTTTCTTTAAAAACTTGATAGCTTGCGGATATCCTTCCAAGTTGTCGAGCATGGACTTGGTAAGGCTATATTCGTTTTGTTTGGCATCAAGCTCTCTCAAAGTCTTTGCTTGCTGCTGTTGAAGCGATTGCAAGGATGCCTCATTCGATTTGATTTGAGCATCAATTTCCGTTTGCTTTTGTTGCAACGATTGCAAGCGTTCTTTTTTAACTTTTAGCTGCCCTTCAAATTCAGCGATTTTCGCATCAAAATCCTCAAGGTTAGCTGTGCTTTCCGTAGAATTTTCCGATTCCCGTTCAAGCTCCTGTTTCAAGGAATTGATCTGAACTTGGTTAATCTCCAAAGTTTTCTTTTGGTGGAAAACCGAAGCTTGCTTGCTTTGGATACGCACATCCAGCTCTTGGGAGGTTGTTTTCAAACTCGTTGTTTTTTGCTTTTGCTCCTCATATTCTTTCTTGAGTTGCTCCACCAAAAACTCCGTTTCCCTCAATATTTTTTCTAACTGCTCTTGCTCCCTCACCAAGCCTTCTAGGCTAAATTTAGCCCTATCACTACTTTTCACATCTTCGTCTAATTGGTTTTGAAGCTTGGTAGCCCGCTCAGTCAAAAACTTCAAGCGCTCGTTCTTTATCTTTTTCTCGCTTTCAAACTGACGGATTTTATGAACATGCTCGTTCAACGTTTTCTGCCGGCTCGAAAGCAGTTTTTCTTTTTGGATTAAGGAAGCTTGCTCTTTTTCAATTTCAGCATCGAACTGAGCTAACTGACTTTCTATCTGATGCTGTCTATCTGTTTCAGCATTAATTCGCTGATTGAGACTTTCCAGCAAATCAATTTGTGCACTTACCGATTTCTTTGCGAGCTGAAGGCTTAACCGGCGATATTCCTCCTTCATTTTCAAATATCGCTCAGCTTGCTTGGCTTGCCGCTCTAGCGAACGCATGTTCTTCTCAATCTCAAATACCAAGTCCTCTACCCTTTCCAGGTCTGCATTGGTATCGCTGAGCTTTTTGAGTGTTTCCTTTTTCCGTTTTTTAAACTTTGAAATACCTGCTGCTTCTTCAAAAAGCCCTCGCCTCGATTGGTTTTGATCGTTCAAAATCTCATCGACCATTTTTAGCTCTATGATAGCATAACTATCTGACCCTATGCCCGTATCCAAGAAAAGTGTTTGGATGTCTTTCAGCCTACAACTCACTCCATTGAGCAGATATTCACTTTCTCCAGAGCGGTAGTAGCGGCGGGAAATCGTTACTTCAGAATATTCGGTTGGGAGAAGGTTTTTTGTGTTTTTAAAGCTAAGGGAAACTTCTGCCATTTGGAGCGCACGCCTGTTTTTCGTCCCATTGAAAATTACGTTTTCCATCTTGTCGGAACGTAAAGCTTTTGAGCTCTGCTCACCAAGCACCCAACGAATAGCATCAACCACATTAGACTTGCCGCTACCGTTTGGCCCCACAACAGCTGTCACCCCTTCATCGAAGTTAAAAACAACCCTGTCTCCAAAACTTTTAAAACCCTTTATTTCAAGCTTTTGTAATAACATCTCCCGACAGTTTAAATCTTGCTGCCTTTTTTTTAATAGTTGGAAAAACAAAAAAACACGCTACGAAAGAAATCCTCCGCCCTCAAAAAGAGGTATTCGAGCAATTTATAAAAATTCGCTCAATCCAAATAGCTTTTTGCTAAATTGAGCTGCAAATCTACGCTGCAAAAGCTTTCTGAGAAGCTATGGTGGCAAAAATAAAATATTTTGTAGATTTGTTATGATTGGAACAGCAACTTGGAAAGGTTCAACTTATTAATCTTTTCAAGAAGTAACCCTCCAACCTACTTCAGGTTCAAAACACCGAAGCTAAAAACAAACATATGGACTCATTTGGTGAAATCATCGAAATATTAGCCTCGCTTTTAGGCATTCTTTTTTACTTCTTCCTCACATCTAGGAGAAAGAACCAGAAAAAAGCTGCACCTAAAAATACAGCACCAAAACCGTCGATGCCGGGTAGAGAGGAAGCGCCAGGACGAAATATAGAAATGCCCTCAGAAGAAATTTTTGACGAAGATGATTTCCACAAGAGCTTTGGATCCCCATCGAGTTATGAAGAAGAGGAGGATAAAGTCCCGCAAGAATCGCCAGGTGAAATTTCATTTAAAGAACTGCTCGAACAATTTACCCAGCCAAACAGGGAGGTAAAAAAGGTGCAAGAGATAGAAGAAGAGCCTGAAATCATCTATAACACACCCTTGATTTCTAATACAGAAGTTCCAGTCACTAAAACTATTAGTAAAGATTTAAGTATACCTAAGATAATTCCTGACTCACCCAAAGTTGAAATCAAACTCAAAGAAAATGACGATGAATTCAGCGCTTACAAAAAGAAGGAAAAGGAAATTAATAAATATACAAAAATGCTCAAAAACCCCGAAACGCTAAAAGACATGTTGGTGGCAAAAGAGATTTTTGACAGGAAGTATTTCTAGTATTTATTCAAAATAATGCCCCGCTTCTTACCACAAGGTAAAAAGAAGTTTTTAAGTCTAATCAGGTAGGTGTCCTCAAAACTAGTCTGCCAGTGTAGGTTATACTTCTGAAAATGATTTACGAACAAGGATTAATAACGAATAGCCATTTTAGAAGTAAAAAAACTATTGAACCACCATGGTTTTATGAAATTTAGCCTTCGAAAATCACACATCTTCATTCGTTAATCGATATTCAAATTATCAGCTTTTAGCATTCTTTACTGATTATCAGTTAATTACAAACCCTTCCAATTTCCCCTTTGAGCCCCGGGATACCTCCTAGGCTGTCGGCTAAGTGCCAGAGTTGGCAAGTTTTTGAAGTATCCTGCTCATATTCCAAAGAATTGACCCCTAAAAAATATACTGCCGCAGGGCTTTGAGGATTCACCTCTAACGACTGTTCTATCAACTCTTTAGCCGCTTGCATTTCACCTGTTTTTTGTAAAGCTATTCCTTTACCTAGCAACGCTTTAAAATCGTTTGGAAAAACAGAAAGGACTTTCTCATACGTGCCTTTTGCTTTTTCAAACTGTTGCTTTTGGTAGAGAAGAATATCACCGCAGCTATTTAAGGCATCTGCATCGTTGGGGATTTGCAGCAATACCTTTTCAAAATCAGAAAAAGCATCATCGTATCTTTCTAACTTAAGACATAGAAAACCTCTTTTTTTGTAAAATCCCACATCTACTGGCTTTTCAGCAAAAGAGATTGCTTCATTGTAATATGTCAACGCTTTTTGAAACGCTTCATCATGGTCTTCAGCCATTAGCCCGGCAAGAAAAAGCGCATCACTATTTTCATCATTATGCCCCAAGGCTATCCCTAAATAATAATTGGCATCAGAATAATTTCCAGCATTATAAGCCGCAACTGCTATTTCGTAATTATGCTCCGAAGCAATTTTCCCCATAAAGTACACAAAACTTCCAATTAACAGCATAATCCCAACAGCTCCCGCTATTACGGCATAAATAAACTTTCCGGGCTTATAGGGTACTTTTTGTTTGAAAACAGGCGGAGGTGGCTTGGGTTTAGGCTGTGCTTTTTGCTGTGGAGTTTCGGCTGTAGCAGCAAATGCATGTTCGAGTGCCGATACATCAACCGAAGTCAGAAAGTCATAATTGGCTCGCTTATTCGGATCAGACAAAACCTGATAGGCTTCGTTTATCTCGGCAAATTTGTCGTGGGCATGCTGATTGTCGGGGTTCTTGTCAGGGTGGAATTTGACAGCAAGTTGTTTGTAGGCTTTTTTAATGGCTTTTTCATCAGCATTTGTGCTTACGCCCAGTACCTTATAGTAGTTTTTCAATCCTAAAAGTTAAAAATGTGAATGCTTTGTACAGTTTATACCTATGAAACAAAATTTGTGCATTTTGTTTTGAATTAAACCGTTCTCACAAGTATAACCTCAAAAAAATATCATTCGTCTTTGTTGTCGTACATAAAATCAATAGTATCATCATCTTCATCCGATTTGTACCCAAGCCTATCTTTCAACTTTTTGTCTACCACTTTTTTATTGAGAAATTGGTTGAGCTTGTCAATAGGAAAGGTGCTTTCAATCTCCCCAAACTCATTTATCTTGATATCGAAACCATTTAAATCATTGTGAACCTTTGGTTTATCCGAATCTTTTTTGTTTGATTTTGCCATAACTTTAGCCTTTTTAATTCCACTATTTTTCCCAAGTTGCCTTATACAAGCTTACTAAAAATTCTCCTTATTCCCTATGATATGAATCAGTAAGGCAAGTAGTTATTCCTTACGTTTCACATATTATTATAGTTTTAATAGATTTGATAAGAGCTTGTTTAAAGGTTAAGTTTTTATGCGAAACCGCATAAGGTTTAAGGTTTTCGCAAAGGAAGAACAATAGGGGAATTCAAGTATTCTCTAGATTAGAATCAATATAATTACAACAAAAAAACGAAGATGGAAAAAGCAATACAAGCAACCATACCAGCAAAACAACAGCGCCTTATTTCCCTAGATGCTTTCCGAGGTTTCACAGTCATGCTGATGATCACAGTGAACAACCCGGGTTCATGGAGCCACGTTTACCCTCCCTTGCTCCATGCCGAATGGCACGGCATCACTCCTACTGACTTAGTGTTTCCCTTTTTCCTGTTTATAGTAGGCGTCTCTATCGTATTGGCTTACAACAAAAGAGTGGAAGCAGGAGCGCCTAAAAAGGATATGTACAAAAAAATCATTAGCCGGTCGCTAAAAATATTTGCGCTAGGCATGTTTCTCAGCCTTTACCCACGGTTTGATTTTATGAATATCCGAATCCCTGGGGTTTTGCCGCGTATCTCAATCGTGTTTTTTGCTTGTGCCATGCTCTTTCTAAATACCGACTGGAAAACACAGTTGAAACTCGGGGCAGGTACATTACTCGTTTACTGGCTTGCCATGGAACTAGTTCCCGTACCAGAAGTTGGCGCAGGCTCACTAGAACCAGGGAAGAACCTAGCCGCTTGGATAGATAGTGTACTGATCCCAGGAAGAATGTACCGAGGCACTTGGGACCCAGAAGGGATTTTGAGCACCTTTCCCGCAATAGTTACGGGCATCACAGGCATGCTTGCTGGTAAAATAATTGTAAGCAACAAAGAGCAAACTCAAAAATTAATTTGGCTCTTTTTCGGAGGCTTTATCGCCTTGGCAGCCGGGGCACTTTTCCATTATATCTTCCCTATCAACAAAAACCTTTGGACAAGTTCTTATGTGCTTTTCACTTCTGGTCTTGCAGCACTTACCTTGGCCGCTAGCATTTATTTTATAGACATATTGGGATATAAAAAATGGACAAAACCCGGGATTATGTTTGGGGCAAACGCCATTACCATTTACGTGCTTTCGGGCATGTTGCCTTTTTTATTTTCCTATAACTTGGGAAGCGAAGAATCTTCCTTTTCGATTATTAGCCTTATAATGGGTGCGGCAACTTCTTTAGGAGCAAGCATGAAACTCACCTCCCTTACCTATGCCATCTTCTTTATAGGCATTTGCTTTATTCCAGCATACATACTTTTCAAAAAGAAAATATTCATCAAAGTATAAGCTTCACATGCATATACATGCTAAAATCGTATATGGCATGTTTTTGCTTTATTTTTTCAAAAAGATATTACCTTTGTAATATACCTACCAAACATAAAAAGCCTTCAACTTGCTAAACCCGCACCCTTCATTTAAAGAGGGTCAATACAAATCAATCATTATCATAATGAAAACAAGAACTACTTTAGCTACACTCATTTGTCTGTTCCTTCTATGGGGCTGTTCAGAGGAAATCCCTAAATCAGAATTAATAAAACCCATTATTAAAAACATACAGGAAAACTATGCCCCAGACAAGCGCGTCGCCTTGTTCAATGTGGATATAGTTGTAAATGGGGAGAATATCATTTTCGTTGGAGAAACAGATAATCCTGAAGCCAAAAAAGCGCTTTTGGACAAGGCCAGGGGCTCAGGTTTCTTTGTGCAAGACGATATTGAATTGCTTCCAAACCAATCGGTAAAGGATGAAGAATGCGGTGTAGTAAGCGTATCTGTTGCAAATCTTCGCTCTGATCCTAAGCACTCGGCAGAACTTGCCACCCAAGCTACCTTGGGCACTCCACTTAAAGTGCTTAAGAAAAATGGTAGTTGGTATTTGGTTCAAACACCTGACAAATACATCTCTTGGGTTGACCAAGGCGGTATTGCAACCATGAGCAGAGCCAAATACAAACAATGGTTAGGTCTAAGAAAAGTAGTTTATACTCGACCTTTAGGCTTTGTATATGAAAGCAATGACAAAACAAGCCCAACAGTTTCAGATTTAGTTGGAGGAGATATCCTTACTTATTTGGAAGATGACGGCAAATTTTTTAAAGTGTTGTTTCCCGATAAAAGGATTGGATATGTTAGCATGGAAGAAGCGCAAAGCCTTAACACATGGTTGGAAAACATCGCAATTTCTGAAGAAAGCCTCGTCGCAACTTCTAAGCTTTTTATGGGTGTCCCTTACCTCTGGGGTGGAACTTCTTTCAAAGGCGTCGATTGTAGCGGTTTTACCAAATCAATTTACTTCATGAATGGTATGGTGATTCCTCGCGATGCTTCCCAGCAAGTATTTGAAGGAAAAGAAATTGAAACTACCCATGACTTCAATGACCTCAGGCCAGGTGACTTGCTGTTTTTTGGAAGACAGGCGACCGAAAGTACCAAAGAAAAAGTGGTCCACGTAGGAATGTGGATTGGCAATGATGAGTTTATCCATTCATCGGGGCAGGTGAGGGTAAGCAGCATGAACCCAAAGGCAAGCAACTACGATGCTTATGAAAAAGGAAGGTTTTTGAGGGCGAAAAGAATTCTTTCACATCAAAACGAAAACTTGCTAAGCCTTAAAAGCACAAATATTTTCCAGCAGACTTCAGCCAAAAAATAAAAGGTTTTATAACTTGGCAATCAATCTTAGCCTGTCTAAATTCAGCCTTCATTTGGGTAAAAACCTAAATGTAATCACCCTTACTAAAAAAGATAAAAACTGATGAAAATAGAAAAATTAAGTAAAATCGCCATCATTGCACACGATGGTAAAAAAGCGGAAATGGTCGCTTTCTTAAAAGATTATGTGAACGATTTGGACGGGGTAGATATAGTAGCGACAGGGACTACGGGTAAATTCGTTGCCCAAGCAGGTCTCAAAGTTGACGCTAAACTTTCAGGTCCCCTTGGTGGTGACGCACAAATTGCGGCTATGGTAGTAGAAGAGCAAATACAAGCTGTGTTCTTTTTTAGAGACCCACTTGGCAAGCATCCTCACGAACCTGATGTTCAGATGCTTATGCGACTTTGTGACTTACACAATGTACCTCTTGCTACCAATCCAGTAACCGGTCGTTTTCTGATTAAGGGAATGATCGATTCTTTTAACGAAAAGGAGGGCAAATAAACCTTTTTCCACCCAATGGCATAAGCAAGGCCAACAGGTTGAAAGCTACATCATCAGACACTCCTCAGTCAATAAAACCCACAGCCATGTCGATCAATAACCGAAGGTCATTCGTAAAGAAATTATCAGCACTTCCACTTCTCGCCACACCTACACTTATTTCATTTTCGAAGAGTAACGAGAATGCCATCATCAAGCCCCCAAAGCTTGAAAAAGGGCAGACGATTGGGATAATCACTCCTGCATCGGCAGTGCCAGATGAGGAAAAGTTGAGAGCAGCGGGGAAAACCTTAGAAGAAAAAGGCTACAAAGTAAAGTTTGGGGAACATGCTTTTGGAAGATGGGGCTACCTTTCTGGTACAGATGAAGAAAGGGCAGGCGATTTAAACAAAATGTTTGCCGACAACGAAGTGGATGCAATTATGTGTTCCAGAGGTGGCTGGGGCGGTGCTAGGCTACTCGAACTTATCGATTATAATGCCATCAAAAAGAATCCTAAAGTTTTGGTGGGCTATAGCGATGTCACTTCTTTGCTAAATGCCATCTTTGCCAAAACAGGCCTGATCGCTTTCCACGGCCCCATGGGCCTTTCCGATTGGAACCCTTTCACCAGCAAAAATTTTGACAAGGTGATTGTGAAGGAAAAGCATTACTCGCTAAAAGGAGGAAAGAAAGACGAGGAAGATTTGGTAACAGGAAGGTTCGTTATAAATGAGGGCAAAGCATCGGGCACATTGGTTGGAGGAAACCTCACAGTGCTTTGCGGAATGGTTGGTTCAAGTTATTTACCTGACTTTGAAGGCAGTATTTTGCTATTGGAAGATGTGGGAGAAGCCGTGTACCGAATTGACCGCTACTTGGTACACCTCAAGCTTGCGGGAATTTTGGATAAAGTAGCAGGTATAGTTTTTAGTAGCTGCAACGATTGCGACCAAGGACCTAGTGACAAAGGGTTTTCACTTAAACAAGTACTTGAACAACACATCAAGCCACTAGGTGTTCCAGCGTTTTATGGAACTATGGTTGGTCACCTCAATGAACAATACACCTTGCCCGTAGGTGCAAAAGTGGAGGTAAATGCTAAAAGATCAAAGATCAAGCTTTTAGAAGCTGCAGTTTCATAACAAAACACTGATATGGAAGCACAATCACTCAGGGAAGCCGCTATCCTCACCTTTACGTTCAAGTTTGTCGATAAAAATGGCAAAAGTGATGGCTTTATATCTAAGTTAGGTAGAATAAATAGAGGGGGGCTCATCTTGGACGAGAGTACTATTATGTACCAAGATATTTACCGAGTGGAGCGATTCAAAAATAAGATAGTTGTAGTGCTCATGCCTTTTTCTGCTATTGGTCCTGCAATAACGGAACATATATTTGAAGACTACACTAGCATTATGCTACATATCAGCGGTTTTGCCGAGCGGGTGCAATCCATCATCAATAAAAGGGTTTCGAACGCTCGCTTGCTTGACAAAAAGCGATCAATGACGCCAGAAGAGGTCAAGGAAAGGTTTCGGGTGATCGACTGCCCCAATTGTGATGCCACCCTCGATCTCACCGATTTGAAACCTTCTCAGTATATTTTTTGTAAATACTGCGATTCGCTTTTCGACAAGCACAAATACTTGATTCCCGGTGGGGAAGATTATAGAAATTGTCCAGAAACATCTCTTTTTGATAGGGTCAGGAGCAACTCGGAATACTCATTTTATGCAACTCGCCAATCTTTTGCCTTCCGGGTTCGTCGCTACCAATGCGGGGATACTTTTGCCCACATTCTTTTCCAAAGAAACATATTGAAAAACTTTACGCTCCTCATCGGTGTACCTTTAGCTTTGTATGCAAAATATAGGTCTACAAACGGCAGAAGCCCTGCTTACCCTGAGATGGTAAAAGCAAACCTTCTAGCACTGGAAGGAAAAATAGAAGATGCCGAGATTATTTATAGTAGCCTTTTGATGAGAAACCCAAACCATCCTGGTTTGCACCTGAACCTTGGCTTGGCATACCTCAAAGCCGAAAAAAAGCTGAAAGCACTCAGCCATTTTAGAAGGTCGTTGGAAGGATGCAGCAATTACAAACCTACCTTGAGGATATTGGAAAAATACTCGGATGAAGAATAAACGTAAAAACCCCGTAAGAGGAAACAAAATATCCTCTTACGGGGTTTTAAATATATTTAAAAGACTGACTTATTTGTCTTTTAAAGGAGTCATCATCAAGATCATCCTACGTCCTTCTTGTTTAATGTGTTGCTCCACCTTTCCATATTCGGTCAAGTTTTCGGCAAACCTCTCCAACAAGTCACGTCCTCTGTCTTTATATACAATAGTACGTCCGTAAAACTGAACATACGCTTTTACTTTATTTCCTTCTTTCAAAAAGTTGATTGCATGCTTCGTTTTGAAATCGAGGTCGTGCTGATCTGTATTAGGACCAAAACGGATTTCTTTAATTACCGTTTTGTGAGCTTTCGCTTTCATCTCCTTCTGTCTCTTCTTCTGCTCATATTTAAACTTAGAGTAATCGATTATTTTGCAAACGGGAGGTGATGCATTAGGAGAGATTTCAACTAAATCCAACCCCATATCTTTCGCAATTTTGCGAGCCTCATCAATAGGGTAAATATCACTTTGAATATCTTCTCCTACCAGTCTTACCTTTGGCGCTCTTATTTGATGGTTTATTCTGTGGCGCGGTTCGTTTGACGGTCTTCTAAATGGCTTTCTGATAACTATTAAATTTAGGTTTTACTTAAAATTACTTATTTGACTAGATAACCAAGCTAAAAATTAGTGGCATTGTATTTAGTCATCAATATAAAGATATTTTTTTTGTTAAAAAACTGTATTGCAAAATTAAAGATAAGATACCTTAAAGGAAACTATAGCGATAAGTTTATTACTATGTGCACTACAGTTTTGACTTTTGCGTTGCAAAGATACGCACAAATGCATCAAGCTCCCATCATTTTGGAAGGAATCACGTCTTTTGCTTTTCCTTTCCAAAGTAAAAACAACAAGCCCACAAAGGCAACCGCTCCTGCCATCCAAAATGTATAGGCGATATTATCCGAATTATTCCCATAGACAAACCCTGAAAGCAATGCCCCTGCTCCTATTCCTATTTCCAATGAAATGAACATGGTAGCAATTCCCCTGCCCCTGAACCTCTCATCGCTCAAGTCAACAGTCCAAGCAAAAAGGGTTGGAGAATTCATGCCAACTGAAATACCATAAAGAATGGACGCCCCTATAAAATGGAAAACAGTTGTAGCCCAACCAAGGTAAATCATTGATATACACAAGAGTGCAAGAGAAACTTTCATCACTACATATCTCCCATATTTATCAGACACCTTTCCGGCTAACACTCTTATCAAAACAGATGCGAGGGTAAAGGTAGTGTAAAACAAACCTTTATTTGCCAACCCCAAAGCCTCACTAAAATCGGGAGAGATAGTAAGTACCACGCCAAAAGAAAACACTGAGCACATCATCAATATTGATGGAACAAATACATTTGGCTCAAGTACCTCTTTTGGTGAAATCTTTAACAAGCCAAAGCTGAATTTTTGCTTCTCTTTTAGCGTCTCTTTCATTCCTGCCAAAACTAAAACAGAGAGGAATGCCATAAAGGACGATGCATAAAAAACAGTGTTCAACGAGTAGTGAAGTGCAATAGCGCTTCCAATTGCCGGTCCTGCTGCCATCCCTATACTTCCAAAAAGCCCCATAATTCCCATTGCCTCTCCCCTTTTATTGAAAGGAACCAAATCAGCAACATATGCCGAAGTGGCCGTTGGCTTAAAACCTGTCGACATCCCATGTACAAATCGGAGAAAAAGAAACCCAACAACGGTAGTGAGAATAGGGTACAAAAAACCACAAACTATACAGACGATTACACCATAAATCATGATGGGAATACGGCCGACTGTATCGGTGAGCTTGCCGCTAAAAGGGCGAGACAAGCCTGCTGTTACCGTGAACAATGAAATAATCAACCCTTTGTAATCCTCTCCGCCCAAGCTAGTAAGGTAGTTTGGCAATTCGGGTATGAGCATGTTGAAACTGGAGAAAAAGAGGAATGAGCTCAAGCAAAGCAACCAAAATTGCAATGTGTAAAAGCTTTTCATCGAAGTGATTTTTGGCATAGTTAATATTATAGTGCTGTTGAATTAAGAGCGGCAAAGTTGGTCAATTCCCCTTCCCAATACAATTTTTATTTGCGTTATATAAATAATAAATAGTGCTTACAAACAGGTAGGGATAATTTCTTTATTTTTATTTAGATTAATTATAAATAATTTGGAAATAAAATCCTCCTCTCTTATTATTGCAACATACTCATTGACAAGAAAGCTAAGTAAAACACTGCAAAATCACTTTGTTTTGATGTCAAAGAGAATGTTTTTACAATAAGCCCTCAGGAACCGCTTTGCTCAGCGGTTTCTTGAGGCACTAAAAATCACTTTTACCTATGTGTTCGATAGAAGGAAACCTAATTTTAACTGAAACCTCAAAAACTTGTCTGTCATGGTGCCGATCATGCAATACGTTTTTTCTGACCTATAAAAACTGCTGTTCATTGTTTGTAAAGAATGAACTTTGGCAATTCAGAGATGTACTGGAGGAATTGCAAGAAGCAGATTACCGCTTCTACCTAATGGGAAAATGGCACACAATTGTTAAAAATCCACAAGTTAGGGTTGGCTTTTGCATCACTCCAGAAGACACAGTACTTCTAAAGAAAACAATTGAAGAATCATTGACCTTATACGAAGCTTATCAAGTTCTTTACAATACAACAAATTAAGCGATGGAAATCCATGACTATGATGCCCTTCTAACCGAGCTATCGGATGAGATAACTAAAAAGCCCGAGCAAAAATATTGGATATTACTTAATGCCCTAGAAAAAACCAGTTGCCCCTATCTAAAAAAAATGATAGCGGAATTGGAGGTGAAATTAAGAGAGAAAACACAAAATGCTACAGGTCAAAACAACAAACAGCAACTATAAACCAATCCTCGTACCCACAAAGCTACCCTCGCTGATACTCAATAAGTTATTAGCATGCATGATCTTAACTTCTTTCACGCCTTTTCCCAAAGCATGGTAGCAGTTTTCCATCTTGGGCATCATGCCCGCCGAGATAGTCCCGTCTGCTAAAAGCTCTTTGTATATTTTGGTATCGATGGTAGAAATCCAAGAATCATCATCTTCAGGATCTTTGAGGACACCATTTTTCTCAAAGCAATACACTAGCGTTGTTTCATAAAGCTCGCTTAAACCTATAGCCGTTTCAGAAGCAATTGTATCTGCGTTGGTATTGAGTAATGTGCCATTTCCATCGTGGGTGATGGCGCACAGCACAGGTAAAAAATCTGAATCAAGCAACTTGCCCAACCCTTCTGCATTTACTTTTTCCACATCGCCTACAAAACCGAAATCAATCGGGTTAGCTGGTCTTTTAGCAGAAAGGATAGCGTTGATATCAGCTCCGCTCAAACCAAGGGCATTTTCCTCAAGTGCTTGAAGCTTGGCGGCAACTCGCTTGTTCACCCAACCTGCATACACCATGGTCACCACCTCCAATGTCGCTTTATCGGTAATGCGCCTGCCATTGTGCATTTTTGGTTCAATGCCTAGCCTTTTAGACATTTGAGAAGCTAATTTACCTCCGCCATGAACCAATACTTTTTTGCCTTTTATCTTTGAAAAATCAGCTAGGAACTTCTCCAACATTTTCTCGTTGTCTATCACGTTCCCTCCTATTTTCACTACGGTCAAATCTTCTTTTGCCATAAAAAATAACCCCTAGAGGTTTGTTAAAAATTCGCTTCTAAAATTCTTTTGAGCACCACCTGCGCAGCATACTCTCTATTTGCCGCTTCCTGAATAATCAACGAATTTGGACTATCTATCACTTCATCGCTCACGATCACATTCCGTCTCACTGGAAGGCAATGCATGAAACCTGCTTCGTTGGTCAAAGCCATTTTTGCTCCATCCACTATCCACGATTTATCTTCACATAAAACCTTGCCATACTCTTTGTAAGACGACCAGTTTTTGGCATAGATAAAATCAGCTTCTTCAAAAGCCTCGGCTTGGTTATGAGTCACTTTCGCATTTCCTGCAAATTCCTCTGCCAATTCATAGCCTTCAGGATGAGTAATTACAAAATCGACATCAGCAGCGTTCATCCACTCCGCAAAAGAATTGGGAACAGCTTGGGGTAATACCTTTGGGTGCGGCGCCCATGTCAACACTACTTTTGGTTTGGCTACTTTCTTGTGTTCCTCAATTGTCATCAAGTCGGCTAGCGACTGCAAGGGGTGGCGAGTTGCCGACTCCAAGCTGATCAATGGAATACCACAATGCTGTTTGAATTGTTCAATAATGGTCTCGGCATAGTCTGCTTCCCTGTCTTTCAAGCCTGGGAAAGAACGGATTCCCATCACATCGAAATAAGCTCCCATTACTCTCGCTGCATCCTTCACATGCTCGGCTTTATTTCCATCCATCACCACTCCATCTTCAAACTCCAATTGCCAACCCTCGCTACCAAAATTCATCACTATAGGCGACATCCCAAGGTTTTGAGCAGCTTTTTGTGTACTCAACCTTGTTCTCAAACTTGGGTTCAAAAAGATGATTCCCATCGTAAGACCTTCGCCCAATTTTTTATATCCAAAAGGATCTTTTTTCAAAGCAATCCCTTCTTTTACCAACCCATACAAATCATCTACGTCGCTTAATCCTGTAAAATTTTTCATTATGCCATGTTCGTTAGTGTCTGGTTCAATGCCTGCTTGAACGTCTCAATTTCTTTCAGCCCGATAGTCAATGGAGGGAGAAGCCTCATCACATTGGGATCCGTAGCAGATCCAGTAAAAATATTTTGTTGGTTCAATAGGTTCAGGCGAAGTTCTTTGATCGGGAATTCAAATTCCAAACCTAGCATCAAGCCCCTTCCCCTTACTTCTTTCAGCCCTTCTACCCCTTCAAGTGCATTTCGGAACACAGCTTCTTTTTCAGCAGCATTTTCAATTAAGCTTTCTCCTTTCATCACTTCCAAGACGGCAATGGCAGCAGCGCATGCCAAATGGTTTCCTCCGTATGTAGTTCCGAGCATTCCGTATTTTGGTTCAATATGCGGGGCAATGGCAATTCCCGCTACAGGAAATCCATTTCCCATACCTTTGGCCATGGTATAGATATCGGCTTTTACGCCAAAATAATCGTGGGAGAAAAACTTGCCCGAGCGCCCATAACCACACTGAACGGCGTCGGCAATAAACAATGCCCCATGTTTTTTGCACAAGGCAACAATAGTGTCCACAAACTCTTGATCAGGCATGTTAATTCCACCAATTCCCTGAATCCCTTCTAAAATCACAGAAGAAATCTCGTTTTTGGCAAAAGCTTTTTCCAGAACTTCAATGTCGTTGAGAGGAAGAATGATAGCATCATCTGTTTTGTTAACAGGAGCTTGTATCTTTGGATTGTCCGTTACGGCAACAGCCAAACTCGTCCTTCCATGGAAACCATTTCTGAAAGAAATAATTTTCTTTCTTCCAGTTACGAACGAAGCCAGCTTGAGGGCATTTTCATTCGCTTCCGCACCAGAATTACACAAAAATAACTGGTAATCGTTTAAGCCAGATATTTCGCCAAGCAAAGCGGCAAGCTCCGATTGGAGCGGGTTTATAATTGAGTTAGAATAAAACGCAAGCTGGTTGAGTTGGCGGTTGATTCTCGCTACGAAATGAGGATGGCTATGACCGATAGAAATAACCGCATGACCTCCATAGAGATCAAGGTATTTTGTCCCATTTTTATCCCAAACATATACTCCTTCCCCACGCACAGGTTCGATGTCAAATAAGGGATATACGTCAAATAATTTCATAAGTCTCTTAAGTTAAATTAGTAGATGCCGCAAAACAGAATCGAAATATATAGATCTCCACTCTATTTTGCAGCAGTATAAGCTCAAAAAAAGCCAATAAGCAGATTAAAATGCGGCAGGTTTCAGGTTAAGCCCCATCCTCTCGTCTAGTCCAAACATGAGGTTCATGTTTTGCAATGCCTGCCCCGAAGCTCCTTTCAATAAGTTATCGATCATGCTTACAATCAATGCTTTATCGCCATGTTTTTCTACAAACACAATTCCTTTGTTGGTGTTCACCACCTGCTTTAAGTCTGGGTTTGAATCTGTTACATGAACAAAGGGAGAATCTTTGTAATAATCTTTGTAAAGACTGACCAATTCTTCTTCACTTAGCTCGGTTTCTGTATAGCAAGTCGCATAAATTCCGCGGGTAAAGTTGCCCCTTACAGGAATGAAATTTAACTCATCGCTACTATCAGCTTGCAAGCTTTTGAGGCTCTGCTTTATTTCTTTCAAATGCTGATGATTGAAAGCTTTATACACCGAAATGTTGTTGTTTCTCCAACTGAAGTGGGAAGTCGCTGTTGGCTTCTGCCCAGCACCCGTCGAGCCCGTAATCGCATTTATGTGAACCGGGTTGGAAAGTGCTTGTTTACTTGCCAATGGCAAAATTGCCAACTGAATACACGTGGCAAAACAGCCTGGGTTAGCTATATTTTGAGCAGCTTTCACCGCCTCTTTTTGCATTTCTGGCAAACCATAAACAAAATCATGGCTTGGGTCAGTAATCCTGAAATCTTGGCTTAGGTCAATAATCTTGACCGAAGCAGGCACTTTATTTTCCTCCAAAAATATTTTTGAAGCCCCATGTCCCATGCACAAGAAAATAGCATCTAAGTCAAAATGCAGCTCACTTGCAAAGGCAAGCTCAGTTTCCCCTATCAGGTCCTTATGCACTGAATATACAGATGCCCCACCATTGCTGTTGCTATGTACATAACTAATTTCTACTTCTGGATGATGAATGAGCAACCGCAACAATTCCCCGCCTGTATAGCCAGCCCCTCCTATTATTCCTACTTTTATTGACATTTTTTCTTTTTTGAAAGTTAAAAAATGAGGTTCTTTATAATTTACTTGATGCCTCAAATACCTACCAAAGCAATGGTTTATAAGAAGTTTATAGATTTGGGACTAGTCTTCTAAAAATGTATTTGCTTAGCTCCATTTTTTTCTAGCCTCTTCAACATTTAAACTTCTAATTTTGAATAATCAAGTAGATCCTTAAAAAGCCTAAAAACTATTCCTCATCATTCACTTGGAAATAAATCTTAAGCTGGTTGCTCATGATTTTGGTAAAGCCTTTGACGTCTTCACCCGACCAAGCTTTGTTCATTTCTCCGTAGCTGCCAAACTTAGCTGACATTAGGTCGTACTCCGAAGTCACACCCAACACATTGAATTGGTAAGGTTTCAACTCTACATTCACCGTACCCGTTACATTCCCTTGGGTTTCTTCCAAAAAAGATTCTATGTTCCTCATTACCGGGTCGAGGTATTGCCCTTCGTGCAGCATCATGCCGTACCAGTTTGCCATTTGCTCTTTCCAATACTGCTGCCATTTGGTTTGCACATGCTTTTCTAGCAAGTGATGAGCTTTTATCAAAATCAAAGGAGCAGCAGCTTCAAAACCAACCCTGCCTTTAATTCCAATAATAGTGTCACCCACGTGCACGTCTCTGCCTACGGCAAAAGCGCCCGCCAACTCTTCTACTTTATTTATTACTTCTAGGGGCGAACTCAGCCTCTCGCCGTTCACACCTACGGGTTCCCCTTTCTCGAAGTCAATACTAATAGTTTCTGGCTCAGTTTTTTTCAATTGGGTTGGGTACGCATCCTCGGGCAAAACACCATCTGAACTCAAGGTTTCAGCACCGCCTACACTTGTTCCCCACAAACCTTTGTTGATGGAATACTTTGCCTTTGCCCAATCTTGATCTACCCCTTTGGAAGCCAAATACGCTACTTCCGCTTCACGCGAAAGCTGTTGATCCCTGATAGGTGTCAAAATCCCTATTTCGGGTGCCATTATTTGAAATACCAAATCGAAACGAACCTGATCGTTACCTGCACCCGTACTGCCATGGGCAATATATTTTGCTCCAATTTTCTTAGCATAGGTAGCAATCGCCATCGCTTGGAATACCCTTTCGGCACTCACGCTTAGCGGATATGTATTGTTTTTAAGTACATTACCAAAAATCAAGTATTTCACGCATTTGTCATAATACTCTTGAGTTTTGTCGAGAGCGACATGCGAGGCGCAACCCAAGTTTTTCGCCCTTGATTCTATTTCAACTATTTCCTCCGCCGAAAAACCACCTGTGTTCACAATTGCCGAGTGAACTTCCAAGCCTTTTTCTTCGCCAAGGTATTTTACACAATATGAGGTATCTAAACCACCACTAAACGCCAATACAACTTTATCTTTTCCCATATTCCTAACTATAAAAAATCAACATAAGCCCCAAGGAGGCATTCAACATATTTATCATTAAATCAATTAATTTATACGATGTGTTAAGCCCTTTGCTTTTTTGGAAAATACTGAATCATTAGCATTTTAGGCTTTTTCAAAAATTCAGAAAATCGTTGCCAACGCTCCCTCAAATTCGGTTTCCCTTGTTTTGCAGCATTAGTTTTTTCCTCAACCTTCGGGTCATAGACCATACCTGTACACAAGCAATGGGTACGCTCAGTCCTTGTAAGGATATCGAAATTCTTACAGCTTTGGCAGCCTTTCCAGAAAGCTTCATCTTCCGTAAGCTCCGAGAAAGTCACAGGTTTGTAGCCCAACTCGGAGTTGATTTTCATCACCGCCAAACTGGTAGTTATGCCGAAGATTTTTGAATCGGGGAATTTTTTCCTAGAAAGCTCAAATGCTTTCCTTTTAATTTGTTTTGCTAAGCCGCTGTTCCTGAATTCAGGCAGTACAATGAGCCCAGAGTTGGCTACATATTTACCATGCCCCCACGTCTCTATATAGCAAAACCCTGCTAAATTTTCTCCATATAGAGCGATAACAGCTTTGCCTTCACTAATTTTCATTTGAATGTATTCAGGAGATCTTTTGGCTATGCCCGTGCCCCTTGCCTGAGCCGCTTCGGCCATGGCATTTACTATTTTTTCGGCATAATCAAGATGCTGCTCAGCAGCTATATGAATTTGATAGTTCATTTCGGTAAAGTGATTAGAATAAAATAAAGGTGAATTTAAAGACCAAACAGGCAGGTGCAGTGTAAAACTATACACGTTGATTGTTAAAATGATATAAAAAGGAATAACAGGCACCTATGGAGGGTGTTAACTAGCGCCTGAGGGGTTTGATCACATTTGCCCTACCCATCAGCATGAAAAGAAAATTTCTTGGGTATGCTATCATTGTTGTCTTAACTAAAAATCCTTTTTTTCAATCGAGGACAAATTTACTTCTTTTTTAAAAAATCCAATACATCTGCCAAAAAAATATAGCGCATGCTCGTTTTATTTATAAAATCCATAAAGATTAAAGGGAAATATTGAACAGACCATCACGCTGTACTGTAGAAAGCTCCAATAGATCAAAAAAAACAGTGCTTTATGAGTATTTGGAGTTGAAATACCTAATACCTAATTTACATCCTTGATATAATCTTTTTTAATCTAAGAAAAAGCCTACTTTAAAGGCGTTATGTTTTCATTTGCAGAAAAGTTGCTTGAGTGGCATGATAGATTTTAGCATTACATTTACATTTGATTGTCAGATAGTATAGATGAGGGTACTACACAACAAACTTGTATTAATGGACTCTATTTGGAGGTATTTTTTATTGATACCACTCACATTTTTTTTATTGCCATCACCAACAAAAGCCCAAATTGTTGGCTTAGACCCTAATATTTCAATTAGCCAGTATAACTTCACCAAATGGGAAAGTTCTGACGGTCTTCCTACAAATGGTGTAAATGGTATAGCACAGTCTAACAATGGCTATATATGGTTGGCCACGTTCAATGGCCTTGCCCGGTTTGATGGGAATGCTTTTGAGGTTTACAACCAACGTAATTTCCCCGAAATCTCCATTAGCACTTTCAGAAGTGTATACCAAGACCCACAGCAAAATATGCTATGGGTTACTTCACATGGCAATGGGCTCATTACTATTCAAGGGACAAAAATCCTTCGTAGATATGGACTTCCAGAAGGGTTGCCCAGTGATGTCACCCACTCAGTCTTCAGGGATTCGAAAGGTGTGTTGTGGGCTGGTACCGCTAACGGCCTTGCCTATTTGGATGGTGACAAGTTTAAACCTTGGCACGGACCAAAAGAACTGGAAAACACCACAGTAACAGATATTATAGAAGATGTAGAGCAAGATCTTCTTTACCTTGCCACAAGCACCAATGGTATTTATGTTATAAAAGACGAAAAGTTGTTCGCCCACCATAACGACAACCTATCTGATCTTAATGTCGCCTCGCTTGCGCTAGATCCCAAGGGCAACCTCTGGGTAGGCAGCTATCATGGTTTAGATATTATCCACAGAAGCAACAAGAAAAATATAAACAACTCGTCGACAAATCTATTGGAGAATACCTTTATTAGAAAAGTCTTTTTTGATAAACACGGTTCGGCATGGATAGGCTCAACCAATGGCTTATATAGGTTTGTAGATGAACGGATAGAATACTTTGACAACAAAGAACAGCTTTCTGACCACGAAGTCACTAATATCACCCAAGACTCTGAAGGCAACTTATGGGTTTGTACCTATCGCGCAGGGCTTTATAAACTCACCCAAGGAAAGATTCTTACCTATTCAACAGATGAAGGACTCTTGGGCGATGTGGTTTACGGTGTAACCGAAACGGCAGACAACAAGCTTTTAATTGCCACAAAAAAGGGATTGACTATCTATTCTGATTCTTTATTTGACCCTTTTACGCTTAATGGAAAAGAATTTAATGAAGCAGTAAGATCAGTCATTGAATCTAGAGACCGGAAATATTACCTCGGAACATCCAATGGTCTATATGTGGTAGACTCAACGGGGGACTACTCCTATTATAATACAGAAAATGGGCTGTCTGACAATTACATCCGCCCCTTATTAGAAGACCACCTTGGGAATATCTGGATAGGAACTACCTATGGCATATCCATTTTGGATACTACAGGAAACTTTAAGTATGTAGGCAGAGAAGATGGGCTTAGCAACGAGTTTATACTTTCTCTTTTTGAAGATTCGCAACATCGAGTGTGGATAAGCACAAGAAGTGGGTTGAACATTTATGAAAACGGTGAGATACGAGAAGTACAACCTAAAGGGGGGACACTATATGGCTCATTCTTTTTAGCCTACGAAGATAAGGAACAGACTGTATGGATTGGTGCAAGCCAAGGGCTGATGCGGTACAAGGACGATGAATTAAAATTCATTTCGGTAAAAGATGGCTTGCCTTTCAATTTAGCATTTCAAGTATTGGAAGATAGCAGAAAGGAAATGTGGTTCACTACAAACGAGGGTATCTATAAGTTGAAAAAGAGAGATATAAATAATCGCTTTGACAACCCTAGTTCTGAGGGGTTAAAGTATCGCTTTTACAACAAAGAAGACGGAATGAAAAGCGAAAGCTGTACAGCTAACGCAAAAGCAATCGTAAGGAAAAACGGGACTTTCGTTGTCCCAACCTTCCGGGGGATCGCTACTTTCAACCCTGATTCTATTCAAAAAAGTAGCATTTCACCTGTTGTAATGATCAAAAATGTCACAGTAGATGGCAATGTTGTGGAAATAAAAGATGGCAAATGTATCATTCCACCAGAAGGTAAAAGAGTAGTTATCAATTATACGGGATTGACCTTTGCCACGCCCGGCGATGTGCTTTTTCGATACATGCTGACTGACTTAGATGAAGGGTTTCAAGCTGCTGGAAACACTCATGAAGCTTCTTACATGAACCTTTCACCAGGCTCATACGATTTCTGGGTTTTATCCACCAATGAAGACGGTACTGGAACAAACAAAGGAGATTCTGTCACTTTGGTAAAACTCCCATTTTTTTACCAAACGGTCACTTTCAAGATTCTAGCCGCTGCAATTTTCGCCACAGCATTTTTTCTTATCATTTACATACGGCTAAAAGGGGTTAAAAAATCTGAAGAAGAGCTAAAACGAAAAGTAGACGAAAAAACAAAAGAGCTTCAAGAACAAAAAAGAGAGATTTTAGCCCAAAGGGAAAGCATAGAAAAACAGAACAAACAACTTGAGTCTAAAAACGAAGAACTCATAGAACTTAATAAAGAAAAAAACCACCTCATAAGTGTGGTTGCGCATGATCTGAAAAGCCCTTTAAACCAAATCAACGGCCTTATAAGTGTCATGAGACTTGATGAGGAGTCACTTTCAAATGACCATACCAAGTACATGGATATGATCTCTGCTTCGGCAAAAAGACTCAATAATATGATCTCTAAGATATTGGATGTAAACTCTATTGAGTCGAAAAAAGCTAATTTCAAATTTTCAGTTGTAGATGCTTATGAAGTGGCTAAGGAAGCTATAGAGCCCTATGTAGAGCCAGCCAAAACCAAGCAGATAACGATCATCTCTGAAAAGGAAAACAAAGGTGATCATTTCATCAATGTTGATCCCGCTATCTATGCTCAGGTAATTGACAACCTAGTATCTAACGGAATTAAATTCTCTCCTCCAAAAAGGAGCGTGTATATCAATATTTATGATAATGAGGAAGAAGAAGTTGTTTTTTCTGTAAAAGACGAAGGCCCTGGAATCAATAAAGAAGATCAGAAAAAACTTTTTGGCAAGTACCAAAAGCTCAGCGCCCGACCAACTGGGGGAGAAAGTTCTACAGGTTTAGGTCTTTCTATCGTAAAGATGTTCGTGGAAAACATGGGTGGTAGAGTTTGGTGTGAAAGCGAAGGAAATAAAGGCGCAAATTTCTTTGTCGCATTTAAAAAAGCTGAAGTACAAAGCAATTCCTAACCATCTATTTAGCGCCTTCAAACAAAAGCACTAAAATCCTATTCGTTCATTTGATCACGCTTCTCACGAACTCAACCAAGTCAGTGTTGCCAATTTTTGCATCAATTCCTTCAGGCAGCTCTTTCACATACCAGTTCACCTCCCAAGAAGTACTGCCACCTACGGGAATAGTCCGATAGCTACTTTGCTCCTCTAGCTCTACATAATTATTTTTTTGATCAACATAAATCTCAACTTCTCCCTGATGAGGAGAAAAGTCAGATGGGGTCACGTTTTCAAATTGCTTGATAAACACTAGTCCATTCCTGACATAGGCACACCAACCTTCTGTACCATCGGCAATAATTTTAGGGCTGAAATAATTTCCCTCTGGCACACCTTCCCAAAAAACACCATCTATTGAAGAAATATCGTCAAAGTAAGGAGCTGGATTGGCTGTCAAATACCAAGTGTTTTCGTACTCTTCCCTTCCTAAAGAAGAATCAGGCATTGGCTCACCAATTGGGAAGAAAGCTACACCACCTTTAGGCAACCTAGTCACTTCCCAAAGCCCAAATTGCTGCTCTTTCTCACTTCTATTATACAGCTCGTAAAGAATTTCTATCCTATCATTTTCCTTGCTGATTTTTAGCGTCTTACAAAATTGAATGGAAAGTGCTGTATCTATTTTACTAGTCAATTTAATTCCATCTCCTTCGGCTACAGCACTATATACGCCCATGTCTAAATTATAAGGCGGAGGCCACATGCCCCACGCAAACTGTGGACTAGGCCACAAAACAGATCCGAAGGTCTGTGTTTCAGGCATTTCTATTTCCCTAGTACTAAGCACTTCTTTTCCTTCAAAAACTAAGGACGTCACCCTCCCTCCAAATTTTGGTTCGACCAACAACTCTATTCCATTTGCAAAAAGCAAAAAAGAGTCGTCTTCATTTTGTTTGATCTCTTCCATTTTCTTTTTAGGTTTCATCATGTTTTGGCGTTCCTTT
Organism: Flammeovirgaceae bacterium SG7u.111; assembly: GCA_034044135.1. Classification (NCBI taxonomy): domain Bacteria; kingdom Pseudomonadati; phylum Bacteroidota; class Cytophagia; order Cytophagales; family Flammeovirgaceae; species Flammeovirgaceae bacterium SG7u.111. Next base: position 3,635,615 of record CP139021.1, read on the forward strand.
CTGCTTTCCCCACAGCTGGAAAAAACATAGGCAGCCAACAAAACAAACAGGTAGTTTCTCATATTAAACAAACTTAACCATTACAGCTTTCTAAGCAAGAAAAGTTATCGCCTCTTTTGTTTTTTGGCTAACACAGGGACTTCCTTAAATCGTCACTAGTAACTATTCACTTTGCTCTAACTTCTTTAAAAGCTCATCTCTTTCAGTTTCCAACGCTTCTGTTTTTTTCTCAAAAGCCAACTTCATTTCTTCAAGTTCTTGCTGCTTTCTTTGCATTGCCTCTTGGGTAGCTTGCAATTCTTCCATATTCTGGCGCATTTCCTCCTCCCTAGTCCTTAGCTCTTCAGCTTGCTGTTGGGTGTCTTCCAAAAGCATCTTGGTCTTTTCGTTTACCCTCGCATTCGAAACTACGCTGGCAATTCCCTCCGCAACCTTTTCTACAAAAAGCAGCTTATACTCTTCCATTACATTAAAAGAAGCCAACTCGATCACGCCCACTACCCTCTCGTTGTAAATAAGAGGTACAATTATGATGTTCTTAGGTGTCGACTTACCCAAACCTGAAGTAATTTCCATATAATCTTCAGGTATTTCCGTCATGTAAATTGGTTCTTTCTCTATAAAGCATTGCCCTACCAATCCTTCTCCAGGGAGAATTTCCTTCTGCAAATATTTTTTCCTCTCATATGCATAGCAAGTCTGGAGTTCAAGCACCTCACCATCGCCATCTTTCCCATTACTAATAAACAAACCTCCTTGGTTTGCATCAAGGTATTTTACCAATTGCTTAATTACAACATCGCTCAGCTTGGCCAACTCCTCATTGTTGTTTCTTAATACTTCATTTATTTGAGATAGTCCAACCGACACCCATTGTTGTTTTTCTTCTTCCTTTTTATATTCTTCTTGCTTGCTTATATATTCTTTCAATTCCAATTCTGAATTGCTTAGTTCTACTTCCCGCTTTTTCATACTCTCGAACATCAGATCCTTTTCTTTGTTGAGTTTTGTTACCGCAAGCTGGAATAAAAACATCCCAATTGTAAGAGCACTCCCTCCTGAAACGAGCAGTATCATACTAAATAGCTGGGAGTATACCATTGTATAATCTGCCTCTATATAAAAATAAGCTGCCAGCGGTTGGGCTACCGCCAAAGTGACAATACAATAGGTGACCGAAGCCGCCAACAACCATTTTTCTCTAAAAGAAAAAACCAGCCATGGCATTACCCAAAAACCAATAGATGCAACTTGTAGATACGGATTGACCGAACCACCAGGAGCTACCGTGGTTATCTGAACCAAGAAAACTGCGGATGCTGGCATGATGCTCAACAAAAAACTTGAAAGCAAATCCCATCCTTTGCCATTCACCCAAATGGCAAACACTGAAAAAACTAACGTCCCCCAATAAATCCAGCTAATCTCGGGAAAATAAAACTGGCTAAAACCGATGTAAAATAATGTCATTGGGGTAAAGCAAATAATCATTAAATTAGTTAGTCTAACCCTCTCTTTCACATGGCTAACAGTTGTATTATCAACCCCATAATTCAATAGCTTCTTCAGCATTCCTAAAGTCAATTTTGTGATTAAATAGTGTTTTTTATCCAAACGCCACATCCACATTCATGGTATTATTTCATATCAAATTCAACAAAAAAGACCATAAAACCTAAATAGGCAACTTTATTAAAAGGAAAAAGTAAAAAGGGTCAAAAACTACAGTAGCTTTTGACCCTTTTTAAAATTGCATTTATTCAAGCTAACGTCTATTAACTTATCATACATCGCAAATCTTAATTGAAGCTTTAAGAGAATCAAGCGGTTTTTCACTTTTTGGAATAAATTCTTGTCCTACAAACCCTTTATAACCAGTTGCCAATATAGCTTTCATAATGGCCGGATAATACAACTCTTGGGTCTCATCTATCTCATTTCTGCCTGGCACACCTCCCGTGTGGTAATGCCCAAAGTACTGGTGGTTTTCTTGAATAGTGCGAATCACGTCTCCTTCCATAATTTGCATATGATAGATATCATACAGCAATTTAAAGTTTTCAGAACCAAGCTTTTCACAAAGTTTTGCGCCCCAAGGAGTATTGTCGCACATCTGATCGGGATGGTTCACTTTGCTGTTCAACAATTCCATCTGGATGGTGATGCCATGTTTCTGAGCCAGCTTTACCACTGGGTCTAAGCCCCTCGCAGCATTTTCTAGCCCAACCTCGTTGCTCATTCCATCCCTATTCCCCGAAAAGCAAATTACATTTTTCAGACCAGCATCTGCCGCTTTGGGAATCACATGCTGGTAATCTTTCAAAAGCTTTCCATGGTACTCAGGATTGTTGAAACCCTTGGGTATCCCGTATGAACCACTGTTGGCCATCGCCACGGTCAGTCCATATTTTTGAGGAATAGCCCACTCCTCTTCGCCCAGCAACTCAACCGATTCGATGCCCATATCTTTGGCTGCTTCGCATAGCTCTTCCAAAGGGATTTTATTGTAGCACCACCTGCTTACCGAATGCTTGATATTCCCTTTCAATTTGAGCGAGGAATCATTCGCTGGATCATTGCTGGCAAAAGCAGCCGCTGGAGACAAAGCCACAGCTGCTCCGCTGGCGGCTATTCCCTTTAGGGCTTGCTTTCTCGTCATTTTTTTTGAAATCATTTTCATTTTATTTTAAAAAACAAGGTTTATTGCTCAAAAATCACGATTACTTAACGTAATATTTGGCGGTAGTCGATTTATTATTAGCTTTGCACACTTCGTTTTCTCACAAGCAACTATTAAAGAACTCATGAGCCATTTATGGCTTTTTTTTGTTTCTAGACACCAGCTCCTTATCTTAGTTAAAAAATCTTTGTTGAGTCTTGAAGGCTAACAACCAAGGTGCTTAGTTTTGGGCAAAAACAAAAATAACCATTTACAGTTTCTCTATTTTTGAGAAGCTTCTTGTGGCAGATGCTTGTCAGCTAAAATTACAGATTTTTCAGTAGCAAAGCTTTTTATTCGATAAAATTAATCGGATAAAAAACAGTGATATTGATATCTGTGAAAAATGAGTAAGAATAGAAAAAAATTAGTATTTTAGTCTAAGAACAAGGGTTCTAAGTAACGGCTATCATCTTGGTAGAGCCGTTATTTTTTATTTATCAGCATAAAAAACAACTGGCATTTCACTAAGTGTGGGCTTGTTTTAATTTAATAATACAGTTTTAATTAAAGCGAAATCGCTTACAAAATTTTAATACTATGGCATATACCTATTATACAAAAGAAGGATACGAGAAATTGAAAGCAGAGCTTCATGAGATGAAGACCAAAGGCAGAGCTGCTATTTCTAAGGAGATTGCAGAAGCTCGAGACAAAGGGGATTTGAGTGAAAACGCAGAGTACGATGCGGCCAAAGATGCTCAAGGCATGTTGGAGATGAAGATTGCCAAAATGGGTGAGCTATTGTCAAATGCAAGAATCTTGGACGAATCTAAAATCGATACTTCCAAGGTGTCTATTCTTTCAAAAGTAAAGATCAAGAACAAGGCAAATAACATGACCATGGCCTACACTTTGGTAGCCGAAAAAGAAGCCAACCTCAAGGAAGGAAAAATTTCTGTAAACTCACCTATTGGCGAAGGTCTACTTGGAAAATCTGTTGGTGATGTTGCCGATATCAAAGTCCCCAGTGGTATAGTCAAATTTGAAGTCGTCGAGATTTCAAGAGCTTAATTAATTTGCTGCCCCGTTTCTCAACGGGGTTTTTTTGTGACAAACCCCAGCCTTTTTCAAATTCCCCTACCTTCCCTCCATTATTTTTTTACATTTGTCAGTATCATCTAATCCTAACCTAAAATACCATGGCTAGTATATTCACCAAAATCATTAATGGGGAAATTCCCTCCCACAAAGTTGCCGAAAACAATGACTTCTTTGCTTTTCTAGACATCTTCCCTCTTGCCAAAGGGCACACACTTGTTGTTCCTAAAAAGGAAGTAGATTATATTTTTGACTTGGGCGACGAAACCTTGGCAAACCTACATGTGTTTTCTAAGAAAGTAGGGTTGGCAATAGAGAAAGTTGTCCCTTGCCAACGCATTGGCGTATCGGTAGTTGGCTTAGAGGTGCCTCACGCCCACGTTCATCTTATTCCGCTAAATTCGATGAACGATATCAATTTTAATAAACCAAAGCTCGAGTTCACACAAGAGCAATTCGCCGAATTGGCAGCTAAAATATCAGAAAATGTTCAGCTCTAAACAACACAAACATTTTAATTCACCTTTAAAAATAGTACTGTTTGGTCCTGAATCTACTGGCAAAACTATTTTGGCAGAAAAACTTGCCGCCCATTTCAATACAGTCTGGAATCCAGAATTTGTGAGAGGGTATTTGGAAATACTCATGGAAATAAGCCCTGAAAAGAGCATGAACGAACTGCTTACCGAGTACGACCTCCAACCGATAGCCCTTGGGCAATTGGCTACTGAAAAATCGTCCTTTGCTAATGCGGGCAGGGTGGTCTTTTACGATACCAATTTACTAGAACACAAAATCTATTCGGAAAGTATTTATGGTACTTCTGCTAGCTGGATAGACCAAGCCTTAGAGACCTGGGAATATGACCAATATTTCTTAATGGACATTGATATACCTTGGGAAGCCGACCCGCAGCGGGAAAGCCCTGAGTCGCGTGAAGCCATGTTCCAGATCATGAAAAATGAACTGGAAAAGCGGGACATCACTTACACCTTGGTAAGTGGAGATTTGCAGCAACGCTTTGAAAAAATAGCTGAAGAGGTAAAAAAAATAATGGAGGGGTAGGAACAAGAGCCTGCTGAAATTTATTCAGCAGGTCGCTCTTCATCTTTATTTATAGGACCAATATCATTGGCAATTCTCGTTTCTATTTCGTCCACCAAAGAGTTGTACCAATCTTCGCCATACTTGCGGACAAATGGCACTTTTAGGAACTCGTATAATGGAACTTCAAGCTCTTCTCCGTACGAGCATGCATCGCTACAAATAGACCAGCGATCGTAGTTGATAGCATCGTATTTATCGTATTTCGTGATACGTGCAGGATACAAGTGGCAAGAAATCGGCTTTCTGTAACTGATTTTCCCATCAAAATACGCTTGTTCAATCCCACATTTCAACGAACCTTTCTCATCATAAATAGCGTAAGCACATTCTTTATCATTTATAGTCGGAGTTGAGAAATCACCTTCCCAATCTTTTATATACGCTCCTTGCTTCTCAATTTCCCTTTTCCCCTCTTCCGAAAGGTAAGGTTTTACCACTTCTTGGATTTCCTCCATCACTTCCAGTTCATCGTCGTTGAGCGGAGCGCCCAAATCTCCTTCCACGCAACATGCGCCCTTGCATTTTGCTAGGTTGCACACAAAATAGTTTTCTGCAATGTCATCGCTGATGACCGTATCGCCTATTACAATCATGTTTATTATTTAGATTAAGCCACAAAAGTAGGAAGAAGAAACGAGAGCTTGATCAAGAACAGGTTTAAAATACTAGAGAATCTTAAATTCAGTTCTCCTATTTTTTTGCCTGCCTTCTTCAGTACTGTTATCGGCAATGGGAGCGCGCAGGCCATAGCCTACAAATTCCAAGCGGGAAGCATCCACTCCTTTGCCCACCAACCAATCCACCACGGACTTGGCCCGGTCTTCGGATAGGGTCTGGTTATAGGCTTCATTGCCTACATTATCGGTATGTCCAGAAATCTCCACTCGGATTTTTGGGTTTTCCTCCAATATTTTCACAATGTTTTCCAGCTCAGAAAGGGATGAGCTTCTGAGAGAAGACTTATCTGTATCGAAGAAAATATTGTTGAGGACAATTTTACTCCCAGAAGTGACCCCTCCTAGCAAAATATCCTTTTCTATGGACTCCTGCTCAATATTGGCAGGAATCTGGAAGTTTTCCGAATGGAACAGATACCCTGGAGACTTTACCGTAATACCGTAGTTAATCCCTGCAGGAATGGTCACGGCGAACTCGCCTGAAGTAGAATCGCTGTAAAGGCGGGCAATCAATTTCCCTTGCTCATTGTCCGACAATTCCACCGCAGCTTTCAAAGGGGTTTTCGTCTCCGCCGCTAAAATCCGTCCTTTAAAAATAGTCAGCTTTGCCGAAAGCTCTTTTGCATAGGGCAAGACCAACGTCGAGGTCAGGCTATACTGAGGCAACGCTTCCGATTTAGGCAAGCCCGTGAGCAACATAGGCTTTTCAGGTCCCAAAAAGGTAACCATATACAAATCCTTTTCCCCGTTTGTATCGGGTCGGTAGGCCGAGTAATACGCCCGCTTTCCGTCAGGCATGATATTGAAATACAATTCATCGTGTGGAGTATTTACCGGTAGCCCTATGTTTTCTGGCTCGCCCCACTCCTTCCCTTCAAGCCCAGCCTCGAATACATCATAACCACCCACGGAGCTATGCCCTTTCGAACTAAAAAACAACGTTTTTCCATCAGTGGAAATCGTAACTCCTTCTTCGTCATAAGGAGAATTGATCTTGCTACCGAGGTTTACAGGCTTGCCCCATCCCATTCTCGAATTCCTTCGGCTCATGTAAATATCCAAGCCACCTTGCCCTCCTGGGCGGTCGCTGGTGAAGTACAAAATATTACCGTCAGGAGAAAAGCAACCCGAAGTTTCTCGGTGCGAGCTGTTTACCGTATTCGGCAACTTAGCAGGCTCCGACCAAGCTTTGCCTACAAAAGTGGTGAGGTACAAATCGCCATTCCCTCCACCTTTATAAAGCAATAATTGCTTGTTTTTTGGAAGGATTCCCACCACGGCATCATGACCATTAGAGTTCACTGGCTTACCCAAGTTCCTTGTCCGAGACCACTTTCCGCTCACCAACCTACTTTCGTACACATCCTCATAAAAGTACCCATCCAAATCCAGTTCTCGCCCCGTGGTTTCATAGCGGCGAGAAGTAAAATAAAGAACCGTTTCATCTGGGTTTACCACCACCCCCATCTCTGGCATTTTGGTATTGACATTTTTGCCTAGGTTGTCTATAAATGTCCGTATGGGAGAAGCAGAAAGTTCTTTGCCATATCCGCATTCTTCTATCAGTTTCTCAGTTTTGGCTAATTCCTTTTCAAGTTTTCCCTCTTTAGCTATTGCAAGATATTCGCTATACTTTTCAATTGCCAAGTCCCATTGCCCGTTCACATGCGCTGCCCTGCCATGGTAGAAAGTTATTTTTTTATCAATATCAGGTTTGAGGCTTTCAGCTTGGGAAATAAAAGTAAGAGCTGGGCTCTGATCGGGAACTTCTTCAGTAGCCAAATAAGCCAAACCTATCTTTAGGTTAAGCTCCGCATTTTTAGGATTGAACCGATAGGCTTTTTCGTATTCTTTTATAGCCCACAAGTAGGCTTTCTCAAATTCAATGTACTCATCCCCTCGCCTAATCGCCATCAACGCATCTTTCATTTGCTTCTTTTTCTTTGGAAAGTTTGCTTTGGTAAAAGCAACATCTTGCGCAAAGGTTCCTGAAAAGCTTAACAGCAAAAGAAAAAATGAGACTATATATGTATGAGATTTATTCATTTCAAACCCAAATTCTATGGAAAGACCTTCAAAAAACTATTTTTTCTTAGCTTGGCAATTCTCCTTCACATAAGGAGATGCTTGTTCTATACCCATTTCCACCGCTTTTTGCCAGTCGGCACAAGCCCCTTCTTCATCCCGAAGCATTTCCCGAATATTTCCCCTGTTCAAATATGCCTCCGCCATGTTTGGCGCTAAACTAATTGCTTGATCGCTATCTTGGACCGCACCTTCAAAATCTCCATTTTTGGATTTTACAGAAGCCCTTCCATTGTAAGCTTCGGCATAATTCGGGTTTATGGCAATCGCTTTATCAAATGCTCCCATCGCTTTTTCAAACTCCAAATTATCAAAATAGCATTTGCCCAACAAATACGCTGCTTGATAATGAGAAGAATCATTTTCGATGGTAAGTTGAAAAGCTTTGATGGCTTCTTCTCTCTCGCCTTGTCCGTAATACAACAATGCTTTTTGGAAAAGTGCTTTAGGGGAATTCTTCGATTTTTCTACAGCCAAATCGATAAAAGCCTTTGCTTCGTCTATCTTGTTAGCCTTCAAAAGATAAGCACCCTTTTCGGCTATCAATTCCCAGTTGTCGGCATCGTAGCGCAGTAGGCTGTCCAAATCGACAACCGCTTTTTCAAACTCGCCTATTTGGGCATACGCTTTGGAACGGTACGCTAATGCATCGAGCTTTCTTTGCTCATTGCCGATTTCTTTGGTAAGGTCATCAATGGCTGGTTGCCATTGCGCAGCATTAAAGCTAAGCAAAGCCCTGCCCAAATAAACACCTGGTAAAGTAGTATTTAACTCGATTGCCCTATCAAAATCGTTTCTTGCTTTAGCCGTTTGCCCTTGGTCTGCCAAAAGGCAGCCACGCACCAAATACGCTTCTGGATAAACCGGGTTCAAAGCCACAGCCTTATTCAGCTCTGAAAGAGCCAAGCGGTTGATACCATTGGAAAGATGGGCAACTGCCACTTGGTAAGCTTCTGTAGCAACTACTTTCTTTTGGGCTTCAACTTCTTCTTTTTGAGAGGGGGAAAGGTCAGCTATTTTGAGGGTATCGCCCTTGAAGACCACCGTTTTGGGGTTCAAAAAAATGATCTGGTCTTCGGTCTGTGCCGAACTCACCAAAGGCATTATCAACAGTACACAGAGAAAAGTGGAAACAGCTACTTTTTTTGTCATGTAATGATTGATTTTGGCAGCGCCACAAGGATGAGCCGCTGCCATTTATATCTATTTTAACCAATAAATACTTTTGCTACGAATACAGCTTTCTTACCTCGCTCTTGATATGTTTGGCAGCAACAGCATTTACGTCCTGTTCACTTTGCAACACATTTTCAAAAACTTTCTTAGCCAGTTCGATAGAAGGAGCTTCTTTATCAAGTTCATGTGCCGAGCTGTTAATCGTCGCTATTACTTCCTCCATCGACTTCCTTACGAAATCCCAAGACTCGTCGCTCATGTATATTTGCTGGGAAAGGTTGTGGTTATATTCCTCCCTCACTTCCTTCACCAAAATATTCTGAAGCTGGTAAACATTGAAAGAATTATCGTTCAACCTTACAATCAGATTGTTAGGTGATATTCTTTCCAAAAAGATAATAATTCGTTCGTAAGCCTGCAACCTAAGGCTAAGTGTTTCTTTAATCAGATCGATCTTCCTACTGGCTTCTATAGTCTCCAGTTGCTTCTCTAAAAATGACTTTACGATAAGATATGCCGCATACAACACAATAGCAGCGGGTATGGTAATTTTGAGCAAATCAATAATGCCTTCCATCATATTAAATAAAAAGTGTAAGGTTAGTTGGTTAAATAAATAGGTTAATCAAACAAATTGTAAGGATAACGGATTTTATTTAAGACTGGTATTGAAGAATAAAACCAATTTCAAACATTATCCAACAAAACTTCATTAGGCAAAAACCTAAATATTTTAAAATTTGATCGCAATTATGCGCTTACCAAATTCTAATCCAGTCTTGCTTTAGTATTAAATGTAAGATTAATCATTCGAACTTTAAAAAAACAGTTTAAATTTGATTTTTAAGCAGTAGTTTTTTTCTATAAAAAGGACTTAGCTTTGGAAACCAACAAGTTATTGAAAACTAGCATAAGGTGCTATTGAATGAATGCCTCTAGGATTTGGTCAAAGCTAGAAATCAACATGAAAAAAGAGATACAATATATATTCGAGAAAGACAATCTCCACAAATCAGAACCGAACCTCTACTCCGAAGGAAATATAGAATCCCACGAGATGGTGTTGAATTTTGGTCCACAGCACCCTTCTACCCACGGTGTTTTACGCTTGGAAGTACTTACCGATGGGGAGATCATAGTTGATGTAGTTCCCCACATGGGTTACTTGCACCGCTGCTTCGAGAAACACGCCGAATCGCTTACTTTCCAGCAAACTATCCCTTATGTAGACCGAATGGACTATGTAGCAGCCATGAATTCGGAACATATCTACGCCATGGGCGTGGAAAAAATGTTGGGTATTACCGATAAAATTCCGAAGCGTGTAGAATATATCCGAGTACTGGTAGCTGAACTCAATCGCTTGGCATCCCACTTTGTGGCGGTAGGCACGTATGGGATTGACATAGGCGCAGTAACCCCATTTTTATGGCTTATGCGTGACAGGGAGCACATTTTGCGCCTGCTCGAATGGGCTAGCGGGGCACGGATGCTCTATAATTATATATGGATTGGCGGTTTGTATTACGACCTTCCCATAAAATTTGAAGAGCGTTGCCGTGAATTTTCTGCTTACCTCCGCCCAAAATTGGACGAGCTAAAAGAGGTACTCATCAACAATAAGATTTTTATAGAGCGAACTGCAAATGTGGGCGTTTTACCCCTAGATATGGCAATAAACTATGGGGTAACAGGTCCAATGCTCCGTGGCTCTGGCTTAAAATATGATCTTCGGAAAGTAGATGCCTATTCTGTCTACCCCGAACTAGAATTTGATGTTCCGGTAGGAAAAGGGGAAATGGGCACAAAAGGCGATTGCTGGGACAGAACCTATGTCCGAGTAATGGAACTTTACGAATCCCTCAACATCATAGACCAATGCCTCGAAAGGCTCCAAGGCGACCTAAAAAGGACAAAGGAATTTGACCCGAGAGCAGCCGTCCCCAAAAAGCTTTGGGCAAAAGGAGGGGATTTCTACCACAGGGGCGAAGGACCAAAAGGTGAACTTGGATTCTTTTTCCGAACCCAAAAAAACAAGGATATCCCTTGGCGAGTGAAAGCACGGTCTTGCAGTTTTGTGAACCTTTCGGTACTTACAGAACTCTCACGAGGAACTATGCTCTCCGACATGGTCGCCATCATAGGCTCTTTCGATATCGTAATGGGTGAGGTTGACAGGTAAAAAAAAACAAAGATTCTTAGCCATGATCGGCGAAGATGATACCTTTGCACCAACGATGAAGTACACGAGCACGTTTAATAGTTAAAATGTGTTCTTAGTAGAAAGATAGACGAAAAAGCAAATAACACTTTGCCAAAAATTAGCGTATTCAGCAGTTTTTTCCCACCCGAGATCGGCGCAGCCTCTTCTCGCATATATGATATGTGCCAAGGCTTACATGCTGCGGGGTACGATGTGGAGGTCATAACCGCTATGCCCAACTACCCTACGGGCAAAACCCACCCCGACTATCGTGGGAAATTCTTTTCTAAAGAAGAAATGCATGGGGTTACGGTCAGAAGGCACTGGATTTTTCCTTCTCACAGCGATAAGGCAATCTTCCGGCTGCTAAACATGCTATCCATTGCACTTAGTGTATTTTTTTCCTTTTTACACATGCTACGCAAAAAGCCTGATGTAGTCATTGTGCAGTACCCTCCTGTGCTTTTACCGCTCAGCGCTTATTTAGTATCTAAAATCACAGGTGCAAAATTCATCGTAAATGTATCTGACCTATGGCCAGGTGCCATTCACCAATTGGGCAAAATCAAGAAAGGGTGGTCATACAGACTATTACTCAAGCTAGAAAAAACCTTGTACCAATCGGCAGACTACTGCATGGCACAGTCACAAGAAATTGCCGATTATATAGGAAAACGCTGCCAAACCCCTTGCTTTATTTACAGAACAGGGGCAAAATGCGATACCTTTGAGCCCAAATCAAATTACGAGGTAGAGGATCGGCCACTGAAAATTATTTATGCAGGCGTGCTAGGGCTAGCCCATGGAATCCTCAAGGTTTGTAAAAAAATAGACTTCAAAGCGCTTGGCACCGAGTTCCATATATATGGAGATGGATTTGAAAAGCAGAAACTTTTAGAGTTTGTGGAAAAAAATCCTGACAGAGGTGTGTTCATCCACGACTCCGTACCCATTCCCGAAATCCCAGAATTGTTAGGAAAATACGATGCTGCGCTAATCTCCCAAAAAACGAAAGTCTTCGGCACCGTTCCTTCTAAAACCTACGATGCTATGGCAGCAGGCCTGCCCATTATGTTCAACGGCTGTGGAGAAGGCTCGCTCATCATTAAAAACACCGAAGCAGGATTGGTTTCCCGACCAGATAGTCCTAAGGAGCTTAAGAGAAATATCTTGAAAATGCAGAAATATTCCGCTGAGAAAAGAGAAAAAATGGGAGTAAATGGACGCCAAGCGGCACTCGACATGTTTGATAGGAAAGACCAAATCCAAAAACTTCTCCAAGTAATGAAAGTACTCTGCCCAGAGGAAAAGGTGTTGGCTTAAAAAAATAAATATCTCTTTTCAATAGGTCTTCTACTATAAAAACAGCATTATTATTCAAGTCATAAAACCAAACTCATTTGTGCCCCAAGGAGTTTGCAACCGTAATGCATCATCTTTTATGGTACCAGCCTTCACAAATTCATCAAAAATGGACTGGATGCCTTTTACAAATATCCGGATAACCGAACCACCCAACAGTGGGTCGTCTTCAACGTCAGCATGCCATTGAAGGTGTAGAAAAAGCATCTAATTCACATCAAACTAAGTGATGAGGATAGTACCTGTTTAGAAAAGAAAATGTCGGATTTGTTATAGTCTAATAGGTTATAACATGAGTTTGTCGGGAAGTTTATAGTAATTGGCGGAATTGTAGTAAACAAGCGGTGTGTTAAGTACTAGTTTTGTACAATTGAAAAATGCTCATGTAGGAGTACTGTGTACGGCAAACCTATTTCCACCAAATTCAAACCTTCTATCAAAAGAAGCACTCTGGTTAGATATATATCAACATCTTTTTTTCATTGCTTTAGAACAAGAAAAAAGAACTGTGTTAACCCAAATATAACCTAACATAAACCTATCGATTATGAATCCCAAACATTACTCATTTCTATCAAAGGCTAAACTAGCTTTTTTTATCGCATCAATTAGTTCGTTGATTTTACTAAACTCTTGTAGCGACGACGGTCCTGCTGGAGATGACCCAACAGAGGAGTTGCCTTCAAATTTGGTCTATTCTGTAAACCAATTAGAGTTACAGAAAGGTTTGGCTGGAACATCTGTTGAGCCAACGCTCAAAGGGAATTCTCCATTTACTTTTAAAGTAAGCTCAGAACCCGACAACGGCGGGGCTGTCACTATTGATAATGAGGGCGTGATTTCTGTGGCAAACACCTTGGCAGTGGGAAGTTATGACCTCAAAATTACAGTAAGTAACACCGTTGGGACTGCCGAATTTGAGAATGCTTTTTCGATTGTCATCAGTGACAGGGCTGAAGTGACTTTTGCTGCAAATGTAAAAACGATCATAGAAAACAACTGTTCATCTTGCCATACTACTGGCTCACAACCTCAGTTCATCGATTATCAGACAGCAAAAAACAACGTTGATAACATTTTGGATAGAATCCAGAGAGAACAAGGCGAAGGAGGTTTTATGCCTCAGGGAAGGTCAAAACTTCCCCAAGATGATATTGATGCCATTAAGCTTTGGAAAGCAGATGGGTTGAAAGAATAACTCCCATTGACTGATTATCAAAATGTTCAATAATTTAAACTAGCTGAAGAAAACTATGAAAAAAATACTTTTAGCCCTCTTCCTGTTTGGAACTTGGGCTTGCACCTTTGAAAACGAGGAAGAATTGTTTGGAGAAGAAATTGTCGATCCTTGCGACGCCGAAGATGTTTCCTATTCCTTAGATGTTGTCCCTATTATGGTGAGTCATTGCTATACCTGCCACAGCACAGCAAACGCCCCTTCCAATGGGGCAAATATCGTGTTGGAAGGGTATGCTAGGCTGAAGGTCTTTGCAGATAATGGTTTTTTATCTAAAAGCATTAACCACGAAGCTCCTGCCGCTTCTATGCCAAGAAATGCCTCCAAGCTTTCGGATTGTAAGATAAAGACGATCGATCAGTGGATAAGTGAAGGAACTCTGGATAATTAAAAGAACATAAACCAAGAAAGATGAAAAAACTGATACTAACTCTCTGCTTATTTGTACCACTGCTGACATTTGCTCAAGATGACCTCGAAAGTTTACTTAATGAAATTTCTGCAGATTCTGCTAGAAGAAACTATGTGACTTCTGCGTACAAATCCACCCATGTGATCAACATGCAAAGTACCGAACTGAAAGCGCCCGGATCTTTAGAATTTCGTATATCCCACCGTTTCGGGCCGGTAAATGGAGGGGCATACCAGCTTTTTGGTTTGGACCAGGCTACTATCCGACTGAGCTTTGAATATGGCTTTAACGACTGGATAAGTGCAGGATTTGGACGAAGTACGTATGAGAAAACGTACGATTTCTTTTCCAAATTTGCTTTGCTCAAACAGCAAACGGGGAAGGTGAATATGCCAATATCCTTGCTCTATTATATCGATATGGCAATAAATGGATTGAGAAACGAAGACCCCACTCGGGAGTATGCTTTTTCCACTAGGATGTCGTACGTTCACCAGCTTATTATTGGCAGGAAGTTTTCAGATAGAGCATCTTTGCTTTTCTCACCAACACTTGTCCATAAAAACCTAGTAGCGACCACTGATGACCAAAATATAACCTATGCCTTGGGCTTTGCCGGAAGGCTCAAAATTTCGAACAGGGTAGCGCTTACTACCGAATATATTTACAGAGTTCCGCCAAGTGAGGAGCCTCCCTCTTATACCAATTTCCACGATTCATTTTCCGTGGGAGTTGACATAGAAACAGGCGGTCATGTATTCCAAATTCATCTAAGTAATTCACTTCCTATGTTCGACAGAGCATTTATTACCGAAACCAACCAGCGCTGGGAAGATGGTGGCGTTCATTTAGGATTTAATATCACTCGTGATTTTCAACTCAAAAAGTAGATAAAATGAAAAAGTATATTCTTATTCTATTACTGTTAACAGGTAGTTTAACAGTAAACGCCCAAGAAAAAATGAAGTTGGCAAATTCAGAAGTCAGCTTCTTCTCTTCTGCACCTATGGAAGATATCGCTGCGATGAATAAGGCTACAAGTGGAATCATAGATTTTGAGACGAAAAAATTTGTGATGGCAGTCCCTATCAAGGACTTTGAGTTTGACAAGTCGCTGATGCAAGAGCATTTCAATGAAAACTACATGGAGAGCGATAAATACCCCAAAGGCGTGTTGAAAGGTTCTTTTACGGGTGATGTTGACTTGGGAAAAGATGGAGAATACAAGCTAGAGGCTATGGGAGAATTGGACATCCATGGAAAGACAATGGAACGAACCATTCCAGTAACCCTCACAGTGAAAGATGGGAAAGCTACTATTTATTCCGAATTCACTGTAAAACTTGAAGATCATAAAATCAAAATACCTAAAGTGGTGTTTATGAATATCGCAGAAGAAATTGAAGTTAAGATCAAAAGTGAACTGGTGGAGATTTAGTACGAATACCAGTTCAATCGTTCTTTACCTTCGGAGTCTTGGAAATTTCCCCTCAAGAATCAAGGGCTTCTTGAAAGAAAGTCTCCATAGCTTCTGTTCAGCCTGGTAAGCCCCCTTTCTGAGAGGTATTTGATGGGGCATGAGTTATAGAAAAAGTAATGTGGAAGAAAACGATATGCGTTTTCGTGATTTTCAACCTATATAATTCAGATAAAATGCAAAAGTATATTCTTATACTATTTTTAACAGTTAGTAGCCAATTGGCAAGTGCTCAAGGGAAATTCAAACTTGCAGGTTCAGAAGTTAATTTTTTCTCCTCAGCTCCTTTAGAACATATTTCCGCAATCAATAAAAATGCTATTGGGGTGATAGATTTTGATAAAAAAGAATTTCTTATCCGAGTGCCTATCAAAGGTTTTGTGTTCTCCAAGTCCCTAATGCAAGAGCATTTCAACGAAAACTATATGGAAAGCGATACGTATCCGAGTGGAATTTTAAAAGGTTCTTTTACAGGTGATGTTAACTTAAAAAAAGATGGGGAATATGAGCTAGAGGCTGTAGGAGATTTGGAACTCCATGGGAAGGTAGACAAACGAACTATTCCTGTTACCTTAATTGTAAAAAAAGGAAAGGCTAGCATTCGTTCTGCATTTAATGTCAAATTGGTGGATCACGATATTGAAATCCCACAAGTGGTGTCTAGGAACATTGCCGAAGAAATAGTGGTAAAAATAAATAGTGATTTGGTAGGGATTTAGATTAGATACTCCTTCAATTGTTCTTTTATAAAGTAATTCCATCCACCTTGGCAACTTTCCCTTGAGAACTCAGGTATTTCTTGAGGGAAAGTCTCCATACCCTCTGCCGTCAGTTTTAGCAGGGTTTTCCCTTCGGTTTCTTCTAGCTCAAACGTGACCAAGCCTTCTCCTTCATATCCATCGTATTTCCAATCGTAGACTATTTTCTCTTGGGGAATTACTTCCAGAATCGTCCAGCGGTGGGGAAAATTCCGCTCCCCAGCTAGTACGTTGAAGCTCGTTTGAAATCCGACCTCAGCTTTAAAAGCAGGAATGTTTTCAAAGAACCATTTTTTCATTTGTTCCATTTCGGTAATGGCTTTCCAGAGTTCTTCTTTTGAGGAGGAAAAGGCCTGTTCTACGATTACGGGATCTTGCGATTTGCTCATTTTTATATATTTAATTTGCGGTAAGTACTTCTATGGGGAAATTCATAAATAATCCATTATCTAACACTCCTGGCAGCATATTGATTTCTTTTTCCAGCTCTTTTCCAATGTTTTTAAAATTGACATCGAGAATAAAGTTCCCATTTTCAGTCATTACAGGGCCATCTTTCTTAATCCCAATTCTTAACGAAATAGTGCTTGCTCCAAGGGACAAAAGCGAGTTTTCTAAACTATTGACCGCTATTGGCAAAACCTCGATAGGAACAGCAAACTTTTCCCCCAAGTTACTGACAAACTTAGACTTGTCTGCTAAGATATATGTTTTACTTGCAGCAGACATAAGCAGTTTTTCTTTCACCATTGCCCCACCCCTTCCTTTTATCAAATTCTTATCAGGGTCAATTTCGTCTGCCCCATCGAAACACCAATCTGGTTGATATTTTAAAAAAGAACCAGTCTGGATGTCATTTTTCACACAAGCCATTTCCACTTCATGGGAAGTCGGTATCGCAATGATTTCCAGCTTTTCCTCCCTTACCCTCTTCCCTATCGCTTCAATAGCCAACGCACTGGTTGAACCCGATCCAAAACCGATGACATCTCGATATTTGACCAACTGGACCACTTTAGCGGCTATCGCTTCTTTGTCCTCCCTATTAGAAATCTTTGTGCCCCAAGCCAAGTCTTTGATAATCGTACTTTTCCAGTTCATAGGTTTAGCTAAGTTTTTATGTTTTAACTACCTCAACAAAATAACCTATTTTCTTTTAGCAATTTTAAGATTGGGGTAATTATCTTCGCCCCTTAATTTATAGCTTAACCTGAATTGAAAATGAGCGGATTTGATCTTAGCAAAGTGATTAGGCCACATGTGTTGGCTCTCAAACCATATTCATCGGCAAGAGACGAATACTCGGGGCACGAAGGGGTGTTTTTGGATGCGAACGAGAATCCGCTTGGCTCGGTTGGTGGTGGTAATTACAACCGTTACCCTGATCCATACCAGCAAGAGATTAAGAAAAAGCTGGCGATTATAAAAGGTGTGCAGCCCCAGCAGATATTTTTGGGGAATGGCAGCGATGAAGCCATTGATCTGCTTATCAGAGCATTTTGCGAGCCTAAGGAGGAAAAAATATTGATCACACCACCTACTTATGGAATGTACAGAGTTAGCGCCGACGTGAACTTGGTTGAGGTAAAAGAAGTGCCGCTTTCTCCTGATTTCAACTTACAAGTTGATGAAATACTTAAAGAGTTGGATGAACTAACCAAGTTGGTTTTCTTGTGTTCGCCCAACAACCCTACGGGTAATTCATTGCGCAAAGCGGATGTGGAAAAGGTGCTGGAGAAGGCAAAGGGAGTTGTAGTTGTAGATGAGGCGTATATCGATTTTTCTGCTGAGGAAAGTTACATAACCTTGCTCGATCGCTACCCGAATTTGGTGGTGATGCAGACGTTTTCCAAAGCTTGGGGGCTTGCTGGGCTTCGCTTGGGTATGGCATTCGCCTCTCCAGAGCTTATCGGATTTATCAATAAAATAAAGCCTCCTTATAACATAAACCAGCTTACCCAAGAAAAAGCCTTGGAAAGTTTGGGTCAATACACTTCTCAAAAAAAGATGGTAGAAGAGATATTGAAAGAAAGGAAAGGGCTTGCCGAAGAACTTAAAAGCTTGCCTACGGTAAGGAAAATTTATCCTTCCGATGCAAATTTCCTTTTGGTAAAAATAGACGACGCTACTGAAGTTTATAACAAACTGGTAAGCAAACATGTGATTGTGAGGAACAGGTCTAGCGTTCAGCTTTGTGCAGATTGCCTAAGAATTACGGTGGGAAGCAAGTCGGAAAACAATGAGCTATTGAAGTCTTTGCGAGAGCTGTTTTAAATTAAAACAAATGCTGATAAAGACTGGTTGTTAGAAAAGTACAAGGTTTTGTGGAAAAAGTCAATTCTTTGATTTTTTTTGGGAAATCCTTGCAAGTCTTATAGAAAATTTCTTAATTGATAAGAAATAACAATAGCTTTATACAGTATATACTAATATAGTAAAATCTGCTACTTTTCAATTTTACATTTTTTTACCAAATGAACTTGTAGCATATTTCTGTTTTTTTATGTACCCCAAACACCTAACACATGATTACGAAAAAAATCTATTTCCTACTTCTTTCTTTTACTTTAGCTTTTTCTTCGCTCAGCGCCCAGTCAGACCATTATTTGTTTTTTGATGGAACGTACGAGCAGCTCCAAACCCGCGCACTCAATTCGGATAGCCCATATTTTGTTTTTGTATATGCTAACTGGAGTTTACAGGCTAAAAAAATGTATGAGAACACGTTCACTTCTCCAGAGTTTATCAAATATGCTGAAAGCAAGTGGATTGGGATGGATTTGGACGGCGAATCTATCATAACCGCTGGTTCGGCTATTACCGAAAAATATCAACTGATATTTTTCCCAACCGTGTTGTTTTTCACACCCGAAGGAAAGTACTTGGGCAGGCTTCCTGGTTACAAAAGCCCTGCTGAGCTGATAGCCAAAATGAAAGAACTGGAAAACGAGAAAGGCGCCCCGGAATTGGCACTCGATCTTTCGGACGAACAACCACAGGCTGTGCAAAAACCAGGCGAGTATTTGTTTAAAGTAGATGCTAAACTGCTTGACCGCACCGGGTATGGCGTGCAAATTGGCGTATTCAGCAACTACCGAAATGTATTCACCAAGATATTGGAATTACAAAATAAAAAGTACCACAAAAACGTCTCTGTTTTTATCAAAGATATGGGAGATGGTCAGCTTTCTTACAAAGTAATATTAGGTCCTGTACCCGATAAAAAAATTGCAGAAAATTATTTGGGTGCACTAAAGAAGAAAGACGCTACTTATTATGCCAACAGCATTTTAGTTGACCTAAAAGATTTATAACATCAAGCAAGTAAATCGTCGCAAACGTATTCGAAAAACCGCTTTTAATAGATTTAAAGCGGTTTTTTATTTTTCCCAGCTCGGTAGCGTTTGCATTTTTTTGTCTTCCCAAATTAGTTGTTATCCCCATTTTTCCTTCCTAGATTTAAGTAACTCTATAAGTAAACAGTGCTTACCTTATTCAAAAAAACATAACTGCTATGAGCAAAATAGTCACTTTTGGGGAAGTGATGATGAGACTTGCCCCACCTGGCCATGCCAAGTTTTCACAGGCTTCCAACCTTGAGCTTACCTTCGGTGGCGGCGAGGCGAATGTAGCCATTTCACTTGCATATTTTGGCGACCAAGCCACCCATGTTACCCGCTTTCCTGACAACAGCATTGGAAAGGCTGCCACCCAATTTCTCCGCCACCATTGGGTAGATACCGACGAGGTGATTTATGGAGAGGAGGAAATAGGGCTGTACTTTTTGGAAAGAGGAGCGGTACACCGGTCGAGCAAGGTTGTCTACAATCGGTTCAATTCTGCTTTTGCCACTATGCAACCCGAAATGCTTGACTGGGACCAAATTTTCAAAGATGCCGATTGGTTTCACTGGACAGGGATTACTCCTGGAATTTCCAAAAATGTTGCCGACACCTGCCTCGACGCAATTAAAGCTGCAAAAAGAAAGGGGGTTATGGTTTCTTCTGATATGACCTATAGGAAAAACCTTTGGCAATACGGGAAAAAACCTGGCGATGTAATGGGCGAGATGATTGCCAATTGCGACATCGTAATCACTGGAGCGAATGATATAAGTGAAATATTTGGGTTTCCCGAACAAGGAAAACCTAAGGACGAGGAGTTTGCCTTCCAAGCCAAAAAACTAATGGAGCGCTACCCTGACATAAAGAAAGTAGCCGACAAAGAACGGAATTCTCTCAACGCTTCGCACAACACACTAAAAGGCAGGATGTGGGATGGGGAACAACTCCTCCTTACCGAAACGCTTGATGTTACCCATATTATAGATAGAGTGGGAACTGGCGATGCATATGCCGCTGGGCTAATATACGGTTTGCTACATCTAGAAAGCGACCAGCATGCCCTTGAGTTTGCCATAGCTGCCTGCGCTCTCAAACACACCATAGAAGGTGATGCCAACATGGTGTCTGTTTCTGATGTGGAAGGTTTGGTAGGAGGAAATACTTCTGGAGCCATTATTAGGTAGAACATTTGCACAGGCCTAAATTATTTTTAATAATTTGAGGTGGATTTAAGACCTTGATCCATTTTTGTTGTCTTTCAAAAAGACGGATAACAAAAATGGATTTTTTTATCCACTAGCTCCATGATAAAGATTATGATACACCTCAACAAGCTGTGGTTAATTGCTATCTTGGAATAACTTAAGCATATGAAATAACCTCGTAAAGAGAAAGAATGAATCAACATAAAATAAGAGAGGAAATATCAAGTATAATGGTGGAGATTCCTAGCGGTGAAATCACTATGAGGGATGACCGCTTAAAGGAAGCTTGGCCTGTAGAGATTAATCCATTTTTACTTTCAAAACATGTAGTTACACAGGTATTCTACAGAGAAATAACCAACAAGAACCCGAGTGAATTTGAGGGGGAGAAAAGACCGGTAGAAGGTGTTTCGTGGAAGGATGCTATTGAGTTTTGCAACTTGCTTTCGGAGAGGTTGGGGTTGGAAAAATGCTACATTGTAACAGCTGAGAAAGAAGAAACCTCATTTGATGAAAAAGCCAACGGCTTTAGGTTACCAACCGAAGCGGAATGGGAGTTTGCTTGCAAAGCAGGGACGAAAGGAGGCAGATACGGAGAAATTGATACTATAGCTTGGTACAGAAACAATGCTGGAGGGCAAACGCAGGAAGTTGGTCTGAAAGAACCAAATAGTTTCGGACTGTACGATATGCTGGGAAATGTGTGGGAATGGTGCTCAGATATTTATGACGAGACGGTATATGGCTCTTACCGAATAATAAGAGGGGGAGGATGGAACGATGAAGAGCGAGGCTGCCTAGCAACAAATCGCAGAAGAAGCCACCCGATTGCGTTTAAGATAGATGACTTGGGTTTTCGTATCGCAAGAAATATTTTTTAGAAAGCAGAGACCTACTTCGTGCTTATATTTTGAATGCTATTTGAATTTTCAATACCTCTAATAACACTTAGACACAAACCAATTACAAAATGAGAAAACTATTTTTTTTGTTCATTATCCTATTTATCACCACTTCATGTGCCAAACAAAAACATGAAATAAACCTGACAAACGGTCTTTATATTACTAATGCAACAGTGATCAGTTCGGAAGATGGGGACTTCCAGCCTTTTACAGGATATGTAGTCGCTGAAGGAACGAAAATAGTGTATGTAGGCGAAGAAGACCCGAACATAAAGGGGCAGTTCCAAACGATAGATGGCAAGGGGAAGTATTTGATTCCCGGGCTGATTGATAGCCATGTGCATATGACTGAGGTACAAGGGATGGCGTATCATCATAAAGAAAAATTCCCAGAGCTTGCCAAGGCCTATAATATCCAAATGCCAAGAAGTTATCTGTACTTTGGCTTTACCACGTTGATCAATTTGGGCGGGGTTTCCGAGGAGCAAGTAGCGTTTTTTAATAGCCAACCGCTAAAACCGGGGTTATACCATACGGGCAGGTCTGGCGCTTCGGTAGCCAATGGTTATCCTATGAATTTTGCCCCCGCAGAATTCAGGTTTGAGTTAACACCAAATTTTATCTACTTAGAAAGCGAGGCGGAAAATATTCCTGCTAAGTTCGATCCTGCCAACCATTCACCAGAAGCTGTAGTGAGCCGGATAAAGGAGTCAGGTGCAATTGCCGTGAAATCTTACTACGAAACAGGTTTCCGAGGTATGCCAAGGTTGCCCGTTCCCACCAAAGAGATTATGAGTGATTTATTAGAAAACGCTCATAAAAACAACTTGATTTTAACAGCACATGGAAACTCCCTGGAGGCGCATTCATTTTTGAGTGATGTTGGTGTAGATGTAATAGCTCATGGGCTTTGGAACTGGGGGAAATATAGCTATGTCCCTGCTGATTCTTTTCCCAATGAAATAAAAGAAGTATTAGATATTCAGATTGAAAAACAAATTGGGTACACCCCTACCCTCACCGTAATTGAAGGGGAAAGAGTTCTGGCTGATTCCAGTTTTTTAGACGACCCCCAACTTAAAAATGTAGTCCCTAAAGAAATGCTTGACTGGTACAAAACCGAAGAGGGTCAGTGGTTTGCAAAAGACTTGTTTAGCGATCTTTCTACTGAAAGAGTGAATAAAATTTACGGCAATATCCAAACTCATGGGCAACAAGCTTTGAAGTACTTATCGGACAATGGAGGATTGGTTTTGTTTGGCACGGACACGCCTTCTGCCCCAACGTATGGAAACCAACCGGGCTACAACGGGTACAGAGAAATACAGTTGATGTATGAAGCTGGAATTTCCTTGGATAAAATCCTAGCCTCAGCTACGGTGAATAATGCTAAGGCTTTCCACCTCGATTCACTTTTGGGTTCAATTGAAACCGGAAAGCTTGCCAATATGCTGCTTTTATCAAAAAACCCCTTGGAACATGTAGAGGCCTATGATAACATCGGAACAATCATATTAGAAGGAAAGAGCATCGAAAGAAAGGAGCTAGCAATGCAGGAGTAGATTAATAGCTACCTTCCGAAACAGCTACTTTCCATCTCTTATTGAGCTTAACCGTCCTTTGGTAAGAGTTACTCAGATTGTGGAGTTGTTTTATCCCAAAATAAATTAGTGGGGCACTCACTGCAATTAATCCAACGCCAAGGACAACGCTGCTACTTAGCGCAGCAGCTCCGCCTATTAGAGAGGCTCCGCCCAAGCCAACAGAGGTAAAACCGATCAGTCCGGATAAACCTTGGAACATGCCCTTTACAGGGTTTGATTGGAAATAAACAGTGATTTTTGTGATATCAACTAGCGCAACGTAGATGTTTTTTGCAGCAGTTTTTAGTTCGATACTATCCGCTGAAATTTGGGTAAGCTCACCGGTAACCTTTATATTTTCCTTGGTGAAAACATCTAATGTCATCCCTTTTTGAACAATGATTTTATCATTCCGTTTGGTGTCCAATAAAAATAGGCTATCAGACCTTAGAAAGCGCTCCTTACTAAGCTGTCCTCCTATTTCCTCTGCAAATAGATAGGTAAGCAAATCCTTATTTTCAACAGAGTGAGCATAAGTTGAAAAAGAAAGGGTGAAAATGAATAAGCTCGTCAGAAGTAGTTTCATAAGTCAAAATATAGTTGGTTTTACTCAAAATTAAAAGACTGTTGGTAGTGATAACGACCCAGATAAAAAAAGAGAGGGAAAAATCCCCTCTCTTTTTCGAATTTTGCATTTACATGAAGATGAGAATGCAATACCGTAATGACCTTAAAAGCCTATAAGTTTTTGTAAAAAATTGACACATCAAACGGTTTATATTTTCATTCCTCCTGTATTTGCAAACGGCTGATGATACTGCCGTTGCCCCGTAGCTTTGTACATGGCATTTGCCAAAGCTCCAAAAATTGGAGGGAAAGGGGGCTCTCCAAGCCCAGTGGGGGCAATTTCATTTTTTACAAAATGAACGTCTATTGATTTTGGGGCATCGCTATGGCGGATCATGCGGTAGCTATCGAAGTTTTTCTTTTCGGGCATTCCTTCTTTAAAAGTCATCGACCCAAAGAATGCATTTCCAACGCCATCGACCACAGCTCCTTCCACCATATTGGAAGCGGCATCGGTGTTGATCACAATTCCGCAATCAATTGCGCTGCATACTTTTTTTACTATCGGCTTGCCATTTTTCATTACTATGTCCAGCACATGTGCCGCATAGGAATTGTGGCAGAAATAAGCAGCAACTCCTCGGTGAGCGTCTCCGCCTTCTTTCTTACTCCAGTTCGATTTTTCACGTACCAATTTTAACACGCCTGCATAGCGGTCAGCATCGTAATCATTTCTGTCTCCTACTGGATTTTTCTTCGACCTCTCAAAAAGCTCAAGCCTAAACTCAATCGGGTCTTTGCCCGCAGCTTCCGCCACTTCATCTAAAAAGGATTGCTCCACTCCACCTAAGAAATTAGATCTTGGCGCTCTAAATGCACCAATTGTGATGTTGGATTCTATCGCCCATTCTTCGGCAAGGTAATTATCTACCGCACCGGCAGGGAAACGGTTTGCCGCACCTCTGCCCATGGGGCTTTCAGGAATCCCACCAGCTTTCACATGATAGGCAATGAGGTTGTTGTTTTCGTCCAAGGCTGCCCGGTAAGTGGCATGATAAGCAGGGCGATATATTCCGCAGGTCATGTCGTCTTCGCGGGTGTAAATCATTTTTATGGGAGCTTTTGCCTTTTGGGAAATCAGTGCCGCTTCCACTAGGTAATGGTCATATGCCCTGCGCCCAAAACCGCCACCCATTCGTGTCATTTTAATATCTATTTTCTCTTTGGGCATCCCTAAGCGTGCAACCAAGGTTTGCTCGGCAAACTCAGGGGCTTGCAAAGGACCGACTAGTTCGGCATTGTCTTCTGTAACGTGGGCGAAAAAGTTGATAGGTTCGAGAGCATTGTGGGCAAGAAAAGGTGCGGTGTAGCTTCGTTTAATCACTTTTGCTGCTTTTTGGAAAGCAGCTTCTGGGTCACCATCTTTCCTTAGCAAATTCCCAGGTTTTGAAGCCATCTCGTTCATCTGGGCGATATGGTCACTGGTGTTTTCAAGCCCTGAAGGAACTCGGGCTTCATGTTTGTTTCCAAAAAAGTTTCTTTTTTCGATGGAATCTGGAATAGGCTCCCAATCTACTTTCAATGCTTTTTTTGCGTTCATCACTTCCCAAGTACTGTTGCCTACTATGGCGACTAGCTCGGGAAAGGCATTTGTATTAAACATTGCCTTTTCAAAATTTTCGTCAAAGGTTTTTATGGTGAATACGTCTTTAATACCTGACATAGACCTTACGGAAGCATCTTCCATCGACTTGAATTTTAGACCAAAAGCTGGAGGATGGACAATCATAGCAATGAGCATTCCTTCTCGGTGGAAATCCAGGCCAAAAGTAGCCTGCCCAGTCACGATCTTCTTTCCATCCACATTTTTCTTGGAGGAGCTCACTATTTTGAAATCTTTGACTTCTTTAAGTTCCACTTCTTCAGGAACTGGAATGCTGGCAGCAGCGGAAGCCATTTCACCATAACTGGCAGATTTCCCACTTTTTTTATGGTACAATATCCCTGCTTCTGTTGTTATTTCCTCTAGAGGAACTTGCCACGCTTCTGCGGCTGCTCCTCTGAGCATATGCCTTGCCGAAGCTCCAGCCATGCGCAAGCCATCCCAGCCTTGTCGGATAGACTGGCTGCCGCCGGCAAATTGCCTAGTATAAATATCGGTGTTAAATGCTGCCTGTTCCACTAGCACGTTTTTCCAATCTATATCCAGCTCTTCGGCAATTATCATCGGCATGGATGTTTTTACATTCTGCCCAAACTCAGGGTTAGGCGCCATAATGGTGGCAATTCCATTTTCACCTATTTTCAAAAAACCGTTTATATCGAACCATTCTTTGGGCATGGCAAGCATTTCTTTTTCAGCTGTTGGCTTGCAGGAGACCAACCAGCTAAAACCTAGCATCATCCCACCGCCAGCAAGGGCGCTCGATTTCAAAAATGAACGCCTTCCTACTTTTGTTTTTATCAATGTCATTTTCTTATTCTCTTAGATTAAAGGATAGAATTGAATTTTCTGAAGCGTACTAAGAAGCTAGCTTACAGAAGCGGCAGCGGTTTTGATGGCTGCTTTGATGCGAACATACGTTCCACAGCGGCAGATATTTCCATTCATAGCCGCTTCAATTTCCGAATCACTGGGATTAGGATTGGCTTTCAAAAAAGCAGCCGCATTCATGATCTGCCCTGTTTGACAATAGCCGCATTGGGGAACGTCGTGTTCCAGCCATGCTTTTTGCAAAGGATGGTCGCCATTCTCAGAAAGCCCTTCTATAGTGGTGACGGGTCGGTTACCTACTTGGGAGACAGGAAGTGAGCAAGCCCGCATGGCGATTCCGCCGAGATGGATGGTGCAAGCACCGCACTGGGCTACCCCGCAACCGTATTTCGTACCCGGGAGGTTGAGGTTATCTCTCAATACCCAAAGCATCGGTGTACTCGGATCTACATCTACTTCATGGTTCTTTCCATTAATATTCAGATTAAATGTTGCCATAAGTCTTTGGTTAAGTTAATAAGTCTTGAATTCTAATTTACAAATTATTGGATTAGAATGAATTACACTTTTCAAAAATCATAAAAGATAAATCCTTAGCTTCCACTCAATTACTGAGAAAAGTCGCTTAATTCATTAACCGATATTCATTTGGGGTGTAACCAGTATTCTTTTTAAACATTCGGGTAAAGTGCTGAGGATATTTAAAACCAAGCTCATAGGCTATCTCACTTAAAGTTTTGTTGGTATCAAAAATTCGTTCTTTTGCCACATCAATCAGTTTTAGCTGGATAAATTCATGGGCCGATTTACCCGTTTCTTTTTTTATCAAATCACCGAAATAGTTTGGAGAAAGGTTCAGCTCGCTGGCGCAATAGGAAACCGAGGGCAAGCCAACGGTTTGTGGTTTGTCAGAAGAAAAGAAACTGTTGAGCAGCTGTTCAAACCTTTCTAAAACCCCTTTATTGGTATTTTCCCGTGTGATAAACTGGCGGTCATAAAACCTAATACAATAATTGAGAAACAGTTCGATATTATCGGCAATGAGCATTTTGCTGTGCTTGTCAACCGTATGCTCCAGTTCATAACTGATTTTTGAAAAGGAATCCATCACCAGTTGCTTTTCCCGCTCCGAAATATGCAGTGCCTCGTTTACATTGTAGCTAAAGAAACCATACTTATCAATATGTTGCCCTAAGGAAGTGCCCTTGATCAGGTCTGGGTGAAAAGCCACCCCATGGCCTTTGGGCTGGTATAAATCATCACTGCTGTCATCCGTACCATAAATTTGCCCCGGGGCAATGAACACCAATGTTCCTTCTTGGTAATCGTAGGTATTTTTCCCATACCTGAGGTCTCCGCACTTCACCTCTTTGAGTATGGCCAAATAGAACCCAAAATAAGTTCGCTTTAACCTCCTTGGGGCTGCCTTCGAAAAATCAAATACGCTCACCAAGGGATGGAGCGTCTCGTGATTATTAAATTTGTTGTATTGGTCTATGGTGTCAAACTTCAACATCTCAGTTCTTTATGGTTCTTGATAATTCTAATTTAAGTCTTTCTTTGTGTGATTCCATATAAAAGATCTTAGATCAGTGAATTTGGTAGGCAATACAGTAATCTGTATAAGTAGCCAGCAATGCTGTTACTATACCTTTGCAACAGCAGGCATTCATAAAAGCCTGTAATTCAATTCAAACTATAAAGGCTGAGAAATATGAAAAAGAGAATAATATTCCTGTCAATACTGGTACTTGTATCCCTTTCCAATTTGGTTGTTGCCCAAAGTGTAGAGCAAGAAATAAAAGAATTGTCCAAAAACAAATGGCAATGGATGGCAGACAAAGATGTGGACAAACTTGCCACCATTTTCCACGACAAGTCAAAATTTGTCCATATGAGCGGGTCTTGGAAAAAAGACAAAGAACTTGAGATTATTGAATCGGGAAGTATTTGGTACAAGAATGCTGAGGTTCATGATGTAGCTGTTGAATTAGTTGATGACACAGCCATTCTTTGGAATAGGATTACCTTACTGGCACATGTGAGGGGAAGCGATGTATCGAATGAATTTACGGTTACGGAAGTCTATAAAAAAGAAAAAGGCAGCTGGAAGTTGCTTGCCTTGACTTTTAGCAAGGTGCGGGACACCCATAGCATAACGCATTAGCGACACTGCCCTCATTCACTTCCAACAAACTCGCCCGAAGAAGGGATGAGGGTATAAGTTGTAGTGTCCGATACCGATGCCTCATCTCTACAAAAGTTGATGTTGTATACGTCAATCATGTTGCCCTCTATATAAGAGCTTGACCTTGCACAGCTTTCTGCTATTTCATCGTAGGCAATATGTAGGAAGTCAATTAGCTCCATGTCTTTGTTGTAGCTCACCAGTGTAGTGAACAGCTCGTGTTCGCTGGGCATAAAGCTAACGACTACGGTATGAAAATCGGCAGACAACTCCAGCCTGTTTCTAATCCATATTTCCCTAAGGGTGTTCATTTCATAAGGTAGGATTTTTTGAAGGCTTAAATCTGTGAACAATTCATCGGAGAGAAAAGGTCCTTCTGTAGAATTATCAAAATTAGTGGAGTCGGTATAGGGAAGAGATTGCAACACTAAGGACCTGACAAATTGCTCTACATGTGGGCTTTTCTTGGTTTCTACAACGGGTGCTGGGGTGGTTTTAGCAATTGGGGCAACTTTATTTGCCGTATCAGCAAGTTGTTCTCTTTCATCAGCCTCATGTTTGGCCTTCTCTGCAGGTGAGCAGGCACTGAACAATATAAAAAATGCAAGTGGGCGTAAGCAATACCGAAAAACGTTGTTCATGATTTCTTTTTTGTAATGAAATAGGTCTTCAAATGATCTGGGCAAAAATAGCAATGCTTTAATTTATATAAATATTTTATTTACAAGTGAAAAAACGAAGTATAAGGCAAAGTAAAGCATTTGTGAAGGCTGTGAGATTAACTTTGAAAAACATCAATATTTAATCATGCCAATTAGTTAGTTTTGCGCTTCATCTAAATTTAGTGTTTCCCCATGGACTTAGTAATTCAGATCTTAAAACTAATTTTTGTAGTTGCCCTACTCGGAGGCATTTTGTTCTTGGCCTTTCGCTTTTTTAAGAACTTGATCAACTGGAAACCTGGTGGAAAGAAATAACATTCTCTAGCTTTTACCTCCATTCATTTACATTTCTTCACAGCTTGGCAGCAATTTTGCACTTCACTTGCCGAGCCTGCATTTACCATTATCCTATTCAATCTTTCCAAAACCATTATTCAATTGGTTTTATAGCTACTTTCCATTACTAGCTCTCTGATATGTAACCAAATTAATCTTGTTATGAGAAATAGTTCTTTGATGTTTATCATCCTATTTACCACATTTAGTTTTATTACTACACGATCTATGGCACAAATCACCAATGTGGAGTTGAAAAATTCCTCAATTGTGATTTCACGAGCTCAACTTCACACTGTAACAGTAGCCGTTTGTGGTTCTTGCAAAGTTGCAGGCTACAATGGCGCCTATGTAGTAGTGTACAGCGGTCCCAAAGCTTTAATCTACAACCACGGCGGACAGGTAAGGGGTAAACTGCAATTGAGAAACAAAGGGAAAATTATTGAAGTAGGAAAGAAAGAAATATTAGTAGAAGACGCCCTAGGGTATTACCTTTACTACGACTTTACGGGGGCATTCCTCCGAAGAGCCAGAAAGAATTTATAATCCTTATTTATCCTACACGGAAAGGTCGGTATGAAAGCCGGCCTTTTTTTATGGAACGGAACTGCTATTGCCAGATTAATTGGCTGAAACTTGCAAAGGAAGAACCTTTGGTCATAAATTGCGATCCAAGTTTTTTCTAACCAACCAATGCAATGGAATTAGCAGAAATCTATCAACTTTTTAGCGCCTCCTCTGGCGTTTGCACCGATACCCGCAAAATCACCGATGGCTGTATCTTTTTTGCCCTCAAAGGAGCAAGTTTTAACGGCAATGCCTTTGCCAAAGACGCACTTGCCAAAGGGGCATCTTATGCGGTGGTGGACGAGGAACAATTCGCTGGGATTGAAAAAGCTATTTTAGTTGAAGATGTGTTGGAATGTTTGCAAAAGCTGGCCAACCTCCATCGGAAGACTTTGGGCTTCACCATTGTTGGAATAACAGGCTCGAATGGAAAAACGACGACCAAGGAGCTAGCTTACCGAGTCCTTTCCCAAAAATATGAAACAGCAAGTACCCCGGGAAATTTCAACAACCATATAGGCGTGCCGCTTACCCTTTTGGGCATAGGCGCTGAAACGGAAATGGTAGTGCTGGAACTAGGCGATAATCACCCTGGTGAAATCATGGAGCTTTGCCAGATTTCCGAACCAGACTTCGGGCTGATCACCAACATCGGGAAAGACCATTTGGAGGGATTTGGTAGCATGGAAGCCAACATCCGAGCAAAAAGCGAATTATTTGACCACCTTTTGCGAAACGGGGGAAATGTATTTGTGAATTCTATCGATCCTATCCTCAAAAATATGTCGAAGCGTTTTGCCAGCCCAATTATGTATGGGGCTGAAGGCGATGCCCATTTTGCCCAGTTAGAAAGCGCTAATCCATTTATTCATTACCGAGCTGGAGACACATTGGTAAAAACCCAAATGACAGGAGCGTATAACTTCGAAAATATGATGGCGGCGATAGCTCTGGGGCAATATTTTGAAGTAGAAGAAGAAAAAATCCACCAAGCTATAGGGTCGTATATCCCTCAAAACAATCGATCGCAATGGATAGAAAAAGGGAGTAATACCATTCTGTTAGATGCCTACAACGCCAATCCATCGTCGGTAGAAGCTGCTATTGAAAGTTTTGCTCAGTTGGAAACGGATAAGGAGAAAGTCCTGATATTAGGAGATATGTTTGAGCTGGGAAGCATCAGCCAAAGCGAGCACCAAAATATGGTAGCACTTGCTAAGCAACAAGGTTTTGCCAAGCTTATTTTCTGTGGGAATTTGTATTATGAGCAAAAAAACAAAGACGATTTATTCTTTCCCAAAAGAGAAGAGTTAGAAAGGTTTATCCTAAAAAATCCTTTTGAAAATACCTGCTTCTTGCTAAAAGGCTCAAGAGGAATGGCTTTGGAAAAACTGGTAGAGGTTATTTAATACTCTGTAAACTAAATAACCGAATGTTTTAATAGTCTTCATTATGTTGATTTTTGAACCCTGCTGATGGTTACTGGTTTCTAGTTACTGACGGTCCGCTACGATTTTCATCAATTGAATAAGCATTACTAAAAAAACTAGCAACGAGCAACCAGTAACTAGCCACAATCATTTGGGCGAGGTTGTTTTTTCGTTAGGCAAGCAGTTCCCCGTCGGGACAAAAAATCTTGCTTTTGTGTTTAGGTACTTAAACCAGAGCATGTCAGAGCTTAGCTTTCATGCAAAATAGCTACAACTCGAACATGCTCTTCAGTAAACCTTCTGAATTATTACCTCTTAAACTGCTGGAGCATATATTCATAAAAAGCTTCTTGGTCTACATCAAAAGCATATTTTGCCTTGTAACCGCTGCTGGTCAGGAGCGTTTGCCCCTCGTTTGGCGGCCGAACGCTGATATCAACCATAGCCTCGGCTACTTCAAACTTATCTTTCAATGCTAAATAGCTTGTCGCCAAAATATCCCACATATAATAGGTGTAATGATAGCTAGGAATAGTATCAATGGTAGTTGCCCAAAACTGCCCTGTCAAGTCAGATAATTTGTACTCAGCCTGCTTGGCAAGCCTCGATAAAAAAGTTTTTCCCACCGGAACATGGTTTGTTACATCTAGCGGAATAAAAACTAGAGGAAGCTCATACGCCAACATCTTCTTTGCATTTATCGGATCCCAGAACACATTCCATTCCGCACTTCCGTTGTGCTGGAAAGTCTGCACGTTCCCTCCTACTTCAAATGCGCCACCCATCCACACTACTTCGGCTATATTCTCTTTAATGGAAGGATCTTTCTCCAAAGCCAATACCAAATTAGAACATGGCCCGGTCATAAGCACGCTTACAGGCTGGCTGGCATTCTTTATCTTCTCCACCATCAAATCCACCGCATTGGGGATACCGTAAGGATCTGGCGAAGGAGGAAGGTTGATGAGCATCGGCAAAAAGTTCACCACTTCGGGCTGCGCCCTCCATGCAGGCGGGAAAGCATTTACCCCGTGGTATTCTCCCCTTCCCAATGGAACATCTTTTTCTTTTCCCATCAACTGCAACAGTTTGTAACTGGACTCAACGCCCGGTTCCAAATAGCAGTCGGCAGGAGTGATAGAGACGCCAATCAGCTCTATCTCATCTATAGTGAGCAATAAAAGAAGGGACAGAAGATCATCGATCCCTCCGTCGTGGTCCATAAATACAAGTTTCTTCATTATTTTAATTTAGTGTTATAAGTTGGCTCAATATATTCGCTAGATAACAGCAGAGCGATGGGGTCGTTTTGAGACACCCCCCATCGCTAATTATATCCAAAAAGTCACTTACTTGCCTCATAATGGCTATTATAGCTCACAAACCATTTTTGACCCTGAGTTTAATTAGAGCTTATCAATCAACCAATTGCTTCTGATATTCCTTTGGGAACTTCTTCACCGATTTGATCTCTATATTTTTATAATATGCCTCAGCCGCTTCCGACTGAAACTGCAATTTTCCTTTGCTCAAAGGAATCTCTTCGCCATTTATTACTTTGCGAGCATTTTCCACTACCATTACCACTTTTCCATTCACCACATGGATACTTTTCCTGCCCACGCAAATCAGCTCCACCGTGTTCCATTCCCCGTTAGGTTTTTCATTATGCTTATTGATATGGCAATAGCCCGGGTTTCCTCCTCCACCGCCATAGGTAATATATTCTTTGCTATCGTCTGTTACCTGATAGAATCCATCCTTCACCTTAGAAGAGCGAATATCTGCCCTTGCATGTACCAAGCCTACAAAATCTCCCATATCCGTTTCTTGGACCTGAAATTCTAGGCTCGACATCCAAACCTTCCAAAATGTGCCATGCTCCCCATGGCAGTGGTACAAAATACCATTATCCCTTTTTTGGTTTAGCCTAGGCTCCCATTTTTTCTCGCCCCATTTAAACTCAGCTTTCAAATGATAGTCCCCAAACTCTTGGAGCGTAGTAAGCCCAGCATAAACCTCACCCGTTATTTTCAACACCAACTCGCCGTCCTCCTCTATCGTAGTCATAATATTCAGCGGATCGTTCAACCCTATGGGCTTTCCTTTCGTCACATTGGCACTTGTTTCATATCCTTTTATCTCCACAGTTTCGTGGGGCACTCCTACAAAAAGCTCGAAGTTAGAAAGCTCTTTATCGAGCAAAGGCTGCCATTTTTTACTTATTTCAAATGAATTTTGAGCTTGGGCAGGCAAAATAATAGCTGTTCCCAAACAGAACAGCAAAGTCATTACAGTTTTCATATTTAAAGTTTAATCGGTACTAATAAAATATTGCGAATAGTCTACGCTAGAAATCAGTCACTTGGAAATAGCAATCGATGGAATATTTCCCCTAACCTTTTCCAGAAGCTGGAAGTTAGAGAAAAAATCTAATATGGAAGGATTCAGGAAAAATTATTCTCTAATTTGACCTAATATTCTTGGCTACTAATTCAATTATACTACCTGACTTTAAGAAATAGCAAACCGAGTTGAAAAGTCGGGCTATAAAAACAACGACGACGTCACTCTACGTGACGTCGTCGTTGTTTTTTGTTTTATGAAAGTCGCATTATTTAGCTGCTGGTTCTTCCGCAGGCAACCTTTCTGCAATCTTCTTCCAGCTTTTTATAACCCTTTTGGTTTTTCTATGCCACGCCTCCAGTTCCGCATTATCTTCGTCAAACTCGTTATATTCCTCGCTGCGGAGCAACTCGGCACTTTCTTGGAACTTCTTCAAATCCAACATCTCGTTATAGAACGCCATGCCTTTTTCAATATACGCTTGCGTGATCTTCTTCTTGGCAAAGGCATCTATGATAGACTTGTCTTTTAGAATCTCCGAATAGAGTAAAAACGTTTGAAATTTCATTTTGCTGTACCCCTTTTCACGCTCACTCCCCAAGCCCAGCTTAGTATAAGTATCAAAATCATCCTCAAACATGTTTTTCGCAAAATCTACCAAAGGGGTGGTATGGTCCCAAAGTAATTCTTTCACATCACTAAAAGCCTTGGTGGCAGACTTCCTCCTGCCGAAAGCAACCAAATGCTCTTGCCGCTTTTCTACGATCGTTTTAAATTGCTTGAGTCTCTCCTCAAACTCCTTTTTGGGAAAACCGGCCGAAATAGCCGCTTCCAATT
This sequence comes from Flammeovirgaceae bacterium SG7u.111, assembly GCA_034044135.1. Classification (NCBI taxonomy): domain Bacteria; kingdom Pseudomonadati; phylum Bacteroidota; class Cytophagia; order Cytophagales; family Flammeovirgaceae; species Flammeovirgaceae bacterium SG7u.111. Next base: position 3,670,333 of record CP139021.1, read on the forward strand.
CTTTTGGGGCAGATAACGTAAGGTCTATAAATTTCCTCACTGCCTCCATTTTGTCCGTAACTGTGTTGCTCTTAGCCATATACGTATGTTTAAATGAAAAATTAATAAGTGGTTTAATAACGCATAGCCCAAGGCAATGTGATCCAGCAAATTAGCCCATGTACACAATTTTAAAAAGTAGCAAGCATCAAAACAGAATACTACAACCCATTCTTTTACAAGCTATTACACCAATACGCATCAAAAACAACCCTCCTCCCAAAAAAAGTCTATTGACTGTTACAATAATACAAGTACTTTATCGGAGAACTTTTTAGAAAAAGAAACAAACCATCAGGTAAGATTTGTTAAGGAATCAACTATTTTAGAGGGACATAATCCTTCTCCATCCTCAAACCCTCTGCAATCTCCCCAATTCAAGTCATCCTGCACTTGATGCAGGATCTCCCGCCTATTATTCCGCCTTACATTGATCCTCAAAAGGAAAGCTCTACAATGCCTGCGGGTGTATCGAGGGGAGATGACGTTCGCTTATCGACCTTCCTTTCGCCGAACGTCAGGAAGCGCCTGAAACGACTCCGACGTATGTGCCGCTCCGAAAAAAGGGCTCAACCGCTCGGCTCTGTCGAGTGGAAACTATTAATACAACCTCTGGCTACCTTGGGCGGGGATGCCCAATTCATAACCCTCATCATACCAAAGCTTGACAGGTGCGGCCGAGTAAAATAACACACTTGATTGAAAGAACCTAAGTTCCGCAATGCCAGCTGGTGTATCGGGGGGAGATACTGGGTCGTAGCCCGGTATGACTCGGTTTTTTCTTGGGATGACACTGGTTTGAGGTTGCCCGTCGGGGTCGTTTCAGACCGCCCCGACGTTCGCTTATCGACCTTTCTTTCGCCGAACGTCAGGAGGCGTCTGAAACGACTCCGACGTATGTGCCGCTCCGAAAAAAGGGCACAACCGATCGGCTCTGTCGAGTGGAAACTATTAGTGCAGCCTCTGGCTACCTTGGGCGGGGATGCCCAATTCATAACCCTCATCATGCCAAAGCTTGACAGCTGCGGCTGGGGCTCAATAACAAGCAAGAGAATCGTACCAAGTTTGGAAACAGGGTAACGAAGAGCTAGAAACTTGGTACGGCTACACCGAGGGAATAATAGAAGCATGAAAAAGCGAGAGACCCTAAAGGCATAGTTCTCCATTCTTTTTAGCAACCCTAAAAAGAATGGGGAAAATTGTTTTTTGTTTGTAACGTGCAATTAATTTCTGCATAGTGTTAATATCTACAAAGTAGTTTTGAAATGATGTTATTGGTGGGTAGATTGTAAGTGGCAGATATATAAATTATGCTCAAACAGGTAGAAGATAATAATATGATCCAATCAAGCCATCACGATATAAAAGTCTATCAAATAAATACGGGCTTTTACGAATTCGAAAACTTATCTAACACTCAAGAAATTGTTGAGCATATTATTAAGGATCATAAAAAGAGGTTTGAGACTCCATATGGACTTGAAGACCAGCGTTCAAGTTTAGAAATTGAACCAATCAATTATTTACTATATGTTTTCAATGAAATTGATAAGGAATCCATCTGGAAGAGTTTTCTTCCAAAAGAAATTACTGAACAACATGATTTTAGTATACAGAGCACTTCCTTCGCCCTTTTTATTCTTATTGAATCTGAGATTTTTGTTCTAATTGGTGGTAAGGGAATTTCTGTGATCAAGAAATTTATAAACCACTCCTTTGGGCTTGACTTGTATGAAAAAATTTCAGATCCTGATAATGATATTGTACATTCTCAAATGTCACGAGGAGTTACTGGTAATTTAACCTCAGAACAGAAGACCTATAGGAATGAACAAAAACTTATCGATTCATTATCAATTGGAAGAGTTCCTAACAAATTCTATTTATTACTCAGGCAGGATTTAAAAGACTCAATATTTGATTTTATTGATTTTGATGATGAGAATGTCTATTTAGAAATTGGCTCTTCATTTTGCCTTAAATGGAAGCTGTCATTCGAACAGACACATGAATTAATATTGAAATTAGTTGAAATACAGAAAAATGGAACGGGCAAACCCTTAAGTAGATTTGAACGCATAAGGGATTCCAAATTTTGCAAAGATAGCTTAGAAATGGCCCTTTATGATCATTTGCGGAATGATATGGTAAGAATGAATACACTTGGTTCTACCACTGTAAACAACTTGGATTTCGACTTTGTTCATCCGCAAAAGTTGAATCTATTTTATGAATGTGATATTTATTCGGCATATAAGAAAGGATCTAAAACTCCATTTTTTGAAACACGAGATCGCACAAGATTATATTATGAAACCCTGAAATATCTCTATGAAACTGTAGATCAGCATGACGCTTGGAGTTTTATAAAACATCTTTCAGGGGTTAGAATCAGGGGTTTTGTAGGTGAAGAGAAAAAAACTGAGGCAATGTTTATTAACCACTTAACCTGTGAGGTTCCTGTAAATGGTAGCCCTTACTTTCTTATTGACAATCTCTGGTACAAGGTAAGAGGGGATTTCATAGATACTATTAACGAACAATGCAGTTCAATGCTTCAATCAAATGAGTTGAGCCCTAACCCACTGACTAAAATCTGGTTTAGGGATATAGATGAGGGAATGTACAATTTAGAATATCTTGAAGAAGACAATTTTATAGTTCTCGATAAAATGCTAGGGCAAAATATAGAGTTGTGTGATTTGCTATATGAAACCAATGAAAATATTTACTTAATCCACGTAAAGGAGGGTTTTGATGCTAAAATCAGAGATGTGACTAACCAAGTTTCGATTTCTGCAAATAGATTATGGAATGATCTAAAATCTGATTTTCATTTCGTAAATACTGTCTATAGGCGTTATTCGGAAAGTACCAATTTTGAGTATAATAGCATTTCCGTAGAAGATTTTCGACTAAAATTTAAAAAGGACATAATCTATGTTATTGCCTTTTGTCACAACAGGATTAATAAAAAAGTATCTGAGGACATTCAGGAGTTTAAGTCGAACATTGCAAAATTTTCGATAATTCAAAGCATTAGGGATATGCAAGGCAATAACTACCCACTTAAAGTGATAGAAATAAAAAGAGAATAACATAATAATTTAATTGTGTAAATATGAATAAAAGACATTATATATTATACTATTTGGATTGCAGAGAATCTGGTTCAACCTGCTCATAGTTTATACACAAAGGACAAAGGGACTCATCATATAGATTTCCAAGAACATCCCTTTTCAGATGACAATATCTTATTTGTAGCCAATAGGCAAGTCTAAGCTTTTGATCTAAATGGAAGCTACGAAGGCTTCCTTATTCTGTTTACAAACTCCTTCTTTTTCTCTGATAATAAGCTTCCATTTATTCTTCCAAACCATGGGATCTCAACTTTCAAATAGCAAATCCTTTGTTGCCTCTATCAGATAAGAAGAAAGCAACGTTCGCCTCCCATGCCGCTCGGCTCTGTCGAGTGGAAACTATTAGTGTAGCCTCTGGCTACCTTGGGCGGGGATGCCCAATTCATAACCCTCATCATGCCAAAGCTTGACAGCTGCGGCCGAGTAAAACAACACGCTTGATTGAAAGAACCTAAGTTCCGCAATGTCAGTTGGTGTATCGGGGGGAGATACCGGGTCGTAGCCCGGCATGACTCGGTTTTTTCTTGGGATGATACTGGTTTGGGGTTGCCCCGTCGGGGTCGTTTTAGACCGCCCCCGACGTTCGCTTATCGACCTTTCTTTCGCCGAACGTCAGGAGGCGTCTGAAACGACTCCGACGTATGTGCCGCTCCGAAAAAAGGGCTCAACCGCTCGGCTCTGTCGAGTGGAAACCTCTCCCTCCTACTATTCAATCTCACATTGCTCCTCAAAAGGAAAGCTCTATAATGACTTCTGTCCTATGCATAAGGCTTGCAGTGTCCTTTTTCTTCTTTCATTAGCGACACAATTTGTGTCAACTTTTTTCGGGATGCCTTAGAAGCTATTTGGAAATATATCTTCAAAATTCTTATGTGCTTATTTCCTCATCAGATCTAAAACTTACAAACCCAAAACAACTACATATTACTGCCGGACGACTACTTTTTGGTGCCAAACAAGGACTTTTTAATGCCGGAGAAAGAGATATTTCTTCTGAAATATGAAAAATCAAAGACGATATATGAAATATTTGTGCCGATGAACGTCTTATTTTTCCCGAAATATGAAAAATCAAAGCCGTTATTAGACTTACGAAAGACGATATACTCAATATTTTTTCCTTTTTGCTCCTTTTTATTGCCTTTTTTCTTCTTTTCTGAGCCGTATGAAGGGTTATTTGCCCTTGCGGGTACATTTTTGGGTTCTTGGCAAGGGTAAATTCTAAATTTTGTGAATTTTATTAAAATGGCACGTGGGTATTATGGGGTATTTAGGCAGTTAAATCCTTTGCCCAAATGAAATCAGTAGTTCAACAGAGTAAATCTGATGAACCGATTTATAGTTTACCTGTTCGGTTTTAGCTTAAACTATTCTTGTCATTGATTCTTTCTCCACTTAATGTATCATAATAAGCCTTCCCTCACTATCTCTCCTTCTCAATTGATAAAAGCGATCTTGGCTACGTGTGTTTCTTGCCCGTCTTCAGAAGCACTGTAGACCAGATAGATGCCTGTTTGCGCACGTTGGCCGTTGTAGTTTGCCCCGTTCCAGGTAGCAGTGCCTCCCGCAGCTTGTGTTTGCCAAATAAGCTTGCCCGCAATATCGGTGATCTTGACCGTAGCGTTGTAGCTCAAGCCCGAAATACTAATCAAGCCCCCAAAACTTGGCAGCACAGGATTGGGGAATACCTTTACATTGCTATGCTCGTAGGTAGCCGAAGTAGCCGTTCCTCGGTATGAGATAATCCCCTTATCAGTAGCGAAAAAGACCTCTCCTGTTAAGGGATTTGTTTCAATATCTATGATGGTATTGGAGAGCAGCGGGCTGTTGTCTTCGTCGAAAAAGGAAATGAGCTCCGAGCCGTCGTCACTGAAGAGCCATGCACCGTTGAGCGTGCCTATCCACTTGCGGTTGCCACCGTCTACTTCCATAGCGGTTACCTTTTCCCCTTCCAGCAGCCTCCTGCCCTCGTAGCGGGGAATGGTCGCATCGCCCGAAGAGGAATCGAACACTCCGCCGGGGTTAAAGAACTCCGCAACGCCATCATCGGTCCCCACCCAGATGCTTCCGTTGATATCTTTGGCAAAGGCATTCACATTCCCATTGGGCAAGTTCCCAAAGCCCGACCCTTCTGTTAGGTAGCGGCTTTTATCCAAGTCCTCGTTGAAGACGAAAAGTCCCCCACCCCTCGCCGGGCTCACAATAGACCAAACAGAACTAAAATCATCAACCAAAACCTCCAGTGGAAAGCGGGAAAGCGTGGCATCGAAGGCAAAAGAGTCCCATGTTCCATCTGCATTGAGTCTATGGAAAGATGGCGAGCCTTCTGGAACGTTGTAGTTGGCAAACCAGAGGTCGCCTACATTCCCCACGTTCATTCCCGAAACAAATTTATTTCCTTGGAAGTCCGAAACTATGGGGGAATTGGGAACGGAGGAGACAGTATTGTCTTCTTGGTTCCAGCTAAGCAAGCCGTCACCAAAACTTGCTAAATATACTAGCCCATCAGAGAAGTTGATCTTGCTGGCTACCAAATCTGACGTTTGGGGAATAGGGGTCGCTCCAATAAAATTTGGTTGCGAAGTAAAATTCTCCCATGTCCCATCTTCATCAAAAACATAATAACCAGAAAAATTCCCAGAGGGCACCATGTCTTCGTCATATCCTCCCGACAGCGCCATCACCTTCGTGCGGAAAAAGTTCAATTTGAAAACGGAAGGGTCAAAAGTGCCAGAAGGCGTATATTTTTCAACTACCCCTTCTGAAACCTTTAACAAACCACGCTCTTGGTCGGCTACCCAAAGGTTTCCCGAGGCATCGGGGAAGGCATCGAAAGGAGCTGGCCAATCATCTGCTTTCAGCTCATCTACCTGTTCGCTTTTATCTATCAAAAATACCTCTTCTCCTGTTGAAAGAAACAACTCTTCTGCATTTGAAGTCAAGCTTTTGTACATTTTTCCTGAAGCGATGCTTGTATTGGAAACCGTTCCACTTACATAGCTATACAATCCATCGTTTTCTTGGGTGAAATAGCATTTCCCATCAAAAAAAGAAGCGTGTTGAATCTCGTTAGCGCTCTGGGCAACCACCCGCCAGTTTGTATAATCTTTGAGATTTACATCTTCCGATAAAGAACCAACCATTAGCCCATGATCGGCTGCTATGAAAATACTGTCTGCACCAAATGTAGTAGAGAGTACCTCAATTTCAGCACCCTCTGGGCCTATGTTGTTATAAGTATCTTTGATGCGGTAAGTAGCCAAGTCAAGGATAACTACCCCAAAGCCCGTGGAGAAATAGCCGTATTTCCCATTGATGCTGAGGTGATGAATTGTTTTATCATCAAAATCACTATTGAGAATGGATCGGACGTTGACAATGCCTTCTTCGTTCATCAAATCGATGTTGCCATTTTGATAGCCGATCACCAAAGTTTTCAGTGTTTCCGAATATCCCAGCGCAGCTACTTGCGAATCGCTCAACCCATCCACTTTAGAGAGTACATTCAAACTATTATCTTCCTGATCTAAAAAGAATAGAGAATTTCCAGAGGCACAATACACTTTATTGTCGCCCATGGTCAGTTTTGAACCTTTGTGGTACGTTAGGTGTACCCGCCAACTACCCACAGGGATATTCGACTGGGCAAACACTTGGAGGGAAGTTCCAATGAACAAACTGAGTATGATGGCCTGAATGAATTTCATGTAGTTTATAATAGGTGCTTAGTTTTTCAAAGACAAAAGTAAGACAGGAAACAGGAAATAAAAGATGGAAAGACTATTACTCTCCTTGACTATGTTAAAGCATGTTTAATTTTCTGTGTTTTTTAACAATGCCATCAACCTAATTCCCTTTTAAGTTGTCCTTACTTTAGCACTAAATCAACCTAACTCTACTCATGAAGCATTTTAAACTCAAATGGCTATTTCTACTCCTGCCCCTAGCCTTTTTTCTTTCCTTTACAGACCCAGGCTCTCTATACGAACCCGTCCTTATGCTCCGAAGTGAGATGGAAAAGGCCGTACAACTGAAGCCCGCTAGGGAAATCAAAACCCCTGGGAAAATATGGGTACAAGACCAGTATATTTTTGTAATAGAGAAATACAAGGGGATTCACCTGATAGATAATACCACCCCTACCCAACCCAAAAAGATAGGTTTCATCCACATAGATGGCTGCACAGATGTAGCTGTGAAGGGCGATATCATTTTTGCCAACAATGCAGTCGATCTTATCGGCATCAAAACCTCTCCCAATTTCCAATCTGTCTCCGTAGTAAGCAGAAACAGAAGTGTACTCCCAGAACTTGAGTCGCCCGAGGGCTGGAGCAACTCCGACTTTGAAAAGAACAGGCCTGAAAACTCAGTCATTGTAAGATGGGAATTATACAACAAGTAACACCTACCGACATGAAACATCTCAATAAAATATATCTTATAACTTTTCTTATTCTGCCATTACTAAGCCTTACTTCCTGCGAAAGTGGAGATGCAAGTTTTGATGTAAGCAATCCATCGACTTCCAAAGGAGGCTCTACGGCTACATTTGCCCTCAAAAATGATTATTTGTATGTGGTGGACACTGAAAACCTAATGGTTTTTGACACTCGGAATGAAAGCGATTCTAAGTTGATCAATACCATTCAGGTTGGGTGGGGCGTAGAAACCATTTTCCCTTTCCAAAACCTCTTGCTCTTGGGCACGCAAAGCGGCGTTTTTATCTACGATGTATCTTCACCAGCATCGCCAAGGTATATTTCCGACTACCAGCACATCGTTGCATGCGATCCGGTAGTTACTGATGGGAAATATGCTTACCTCACCTTGAGGGAAGGTACTGCTTGCCGAAGGGCAATCAATGAACTACAAGTTTTGGACATGACCGACATAACTAATCCACAACTTATCACTCAGGTGAACATGTCGAACCCAAAAGGCTTGGCGCTGCATGGTAACATGCTTTATGTTTGCGACGAAGGGGTTAAAGTTTATGATGTGAGCGACCAGCGCAACCCCGTTCTAATCGATCAAATTCAGGGCATACAGGCAAATGACATCATTTACCATCGCAATCAACTCTTGGTAACAGCCGAGGAAGGCTTCTACCAATTTGACATCGATAACCTACAACAGTTAAGCTACTACACCTACTTATAATGAGATATTTATACCTGCTTTTTATTCAATTATTTATCCTTCAGGCAAGTTTTGGGCAAAGCAATACAGACCCTTTCAAAAATCAAAAACAAGCAGTACTGATCCTGCCCCAATATGCTGCCGTTTCGGGTATCAGGATAGATTATGAGCGGAAATTAAAAGACAGCAACAAATGGCTTATCTTCTCACCTCAAGTTTATTTCTCGAACACCAACGATAATTTCACCGGTTTTGATGAATTGCGAGGAATAGGCCTAAACCTGTATTATAAAAAATTCTTGCATTATTCTGTGAAGGAAAACCCAAATGGTTTGCCGAGGGTTTCGCTTTACTTTTCAACGGGGCCAACCTACCAATCTTTTTCGCTAATCGACATTGAGCAAGTTCCGGTAGAATACACCGAAGAAGACGTGAGCTATATCCGGTTTGAAGAGGGCAAGGTCAAAACTCGTATCAATAGACTTGGTGCTGATGCTAATTTTGGTCTCCAGCTTAATTTCAGCAATTTCATCCTCAACCCTTATGGGGGAATTGGCCTGCGGTATTCTATGGACGAGGAGGGGAACCTAGTCGATTTCTTCAATGACGAATGGATTGACTTTGGCTATTCGGGAATTATCTTGACCGGCGGGGTTCGGCTTGGATTCTTTATTTAGAGGAAGTTATCCAATATTTTGCAGCATGAAATAATTTCATGCTGCAAATGACCTATTTTCGCTTGGTGAATTAAAACGTTAAGTACTTCTATGAAAGAACATTGGGATAACCGCTATTCATCTAAAGAATACGCTTACGGAGAAGCTCCAAACGAATATTTTAAAGAACAACTCTTGCAACTTGAACCTGGCAAGATCTTATTGCCCTCCGAAGGCGAAGGTAGAAATGCTGTATTTGCCGCCAAGATAGGTTGGGAAGTCACCGCTTTCGACATCAGCAAAGTTGGTAAAGCTAAAGCAGAAGCGCTAGCCCAAAAACAAGGGGTAAGCATAGATTACCACCTAGCTGAGTTTAGCAAAATCTCATTTGAAGAGGGATCTTTCGATGCCATCGGAATTGTATTTGCCCACTTTCCCCCTCATTTGCAAGCTACCTATTACAAAACGCTAAGCACTTACCTGAAAAAAGGAGGTGCGCTCATTGCTGAGGTTTTCAGTAAAAACCAATTAACATACCAAGCGGCAAACGAATATGCTGGCGGCCCTAAAAACATAGACATGCTCTTTTCCACCGAAGAGGTTGTCCAACTTTTTCCCGACCTAGAATTTGTAACCCTTGAAGAAAAAGAAGTAGCATTGCACGAAGGTATTTACCATGATGGCACAAGCTCCGTCATCAGAGTTTTGGGGAAGAAAAAGTAAGCTTAAGATTTTACTTCTAACCCTTTTGCCCCCTCTTTCATACTTTTTGGAAAGCATTTCCCCCTCCCCCAAAACTTTTCCATTCATTTTTTAGATTCTTTAGAAGAATCATTTAACTTTTCTCAAAATTCCCGTGTCAATTTTTTATGAAGATAAACACTTACTTTTCCATGAAGCATTTCCTCGCTATCCTACTTTTCCTAGTCGCTTTCCTTCCTCTTTCTTTTGCCCAAACCTATCCGTTGGGTCTGAATCCGCCCTCGCTCAAGTGGCAGCAGATAAACACAGACAAGGTGCAAGTTGTATTTCAACAAGGGCAGGAAGAAAAAGCCCAGCGTGTAGCCAACTTGGCACATTACCTGCACGACAATCACTTGGAAACCTTAGGAGAGGAAAATGGGAAAGTAACTATCTTTTTACAAAACCAGACCACTGTTTCCAACGGTTTTGTAGCCTTGGCACCTTTCAGGTCGGAATTTTACATGACACCTCCGCAGCAGAGCTTTTTGGGAACTGGCGATTGGCTGGATCTTTTGGCTATCCACGAATACAGGCACGTGAACCAAAATTTCAATGCTAAGAAAGGAATCTCCAAGGCGGTCACTTGGGTGTTTGGGGAAAACGGGCTTGCACTGATGAGGGCTACTGCTATTCCCCGCTGGTTTAGCGAAGGCGATGCCGTGGTAGAAGAAACGGCATTGAGCACGGCAGGCCGAGGAAGGAACCCGCTTTTCGATATGGAATATCGAGCTGTTTTTGAGCAAAAGAAATTCTACAATTATGAAAAAGCTTCAGCTGGTTCGCTCAAAGATTTTGTGCCCAACCATTATACTTTGGGGTATTATATGGTGGGAAATGCCCGAAGGCTGTACGGAAAAGAAATATGGAATAATGTTTATGAAGATGCTGCCAAATACAAAGGATTATTTTATCCGCTTAGCAGAAATTTAAAGAAACACACCGGCCTAAAGACAAAAGACCTCTACATGCAAACCATGCGAAGCTTGGATAGTATTTGGTCAGACCCTGTTGCCCAACCACAGTTAAGCCTTCCTTTAGATATCAGCACAAAAAGCACAAAGATAGTCACCAGTTACAACGTTCCCCAGTTCCTAGAAAACGGAGATCTCTTGGTGGAAAAAAGCGGGTTTAACCACATCCGAAGTTTTGTTAGAATTGACAAAAATGGCAAGGAAGAAGTGATAATAAAACCGGGATTGAATAATGGAAACAACATTGCTCTTTCCACAGCCAAAAACAAAATAGTGTGGGCTGAACAAACATTTGACGTACGCTGGGGAAGTAAAGATTTTTCGGTGATCAAAATATATGACCTTTCTACCAAGAAAAAGAAAACACTTACCAAGCAAAGCAAATACTTCACTCCTGCCCTTTCGCCCGATGCTACCAAGATAGTAGTTGCCGCCACCGAAGCTTCGGGGGAGAATGCCTTGGTGGTGCTAAGCACGGAAACGGGAGCGGTGCTCCACAAAGTAGCCAATCCTGATAATTATTTTTTCTCTCAACCAAAATGGTTGGAAGATGGGAAAACCGTAGTGACCATTGCCCAGAAAGATAACCAGCAGGCCATGCTCTTGGTAAACACCCAAACAGATGACTATAGAGAACTTTTGCCTTGGGGAGTTACCCAAATGACCTACCCTTTTCCCAAAGGAGACTTTGTGTACTTTTCGGGAGCGTACACAGGGGTGAACAACATATTTGCCGTGCGCGCTTCTTCGGGAGATGTGTACCAGCTTACTGCAAATAAGATAGGGGCATATGAACCTACTGTCTCTGCCGATGGTAAGGATTTGGTCTTTACCGAGTTCACCGCAAAAGGTTACAAACTCAAAAAAATAGCCGTGCAACCTGCCATGTGGCCAGTGATAGATGCAAAGCAAGCGCCTGCTCCTATCAATTTCCATGAGGAACTTGCCGAGCAAATAGGTGGGTCTGCGCTGGAAAATATTCCTGACGAAACCTTTTCTGTTTCTAAGTACAAGCAAACTAATGGGTTGATCTATTTGCACAGCTTTCAGCCCATTCCTTTTCACCCAAACTACACGGCGCAGCTCCAATTCGATAATAAATTCTCTACGCTAAGCGCACGGCTGGGCTTGAATTACAATGTAAACGAAAACAACACCCGCTATTTCTTTAACCTGAGTTACGGGCAGTTTTTCCCAGTGCTGAAAGCAGGGGTTGACTTTGGAGGAGAAAGAACGAGAGGCAATCCATATGTTTTTGAAGACTCAAATGGAGACCCTGATATCGCTTTTTATAACAAAAAGTGGAAAGAAAACGATTTCTATGCGGGCTTTACCTTGCCTTTTAACCTTACCCACGGCAACTATTTTTCTAACCTTTCTTTCACTGCACTTGGGCACTTTTTGGATGTCGATTATCAGCCTACAGGCTTAAATTTTGACGGCACAGAATTGCGGAGAAGTGGAAGCTTTGGGGCTGTTGACCTAGAGCTTGACTATACTAACCTTTTAACCAGAAGCCGAAGGCAATTCCACCCTAGGTGGGGGCAGATGATAGATGTTTCATTCAAACAGACGGTGGGGACAACGAATAATGAAGGAGGGACCTTAACTGCTAATGGCACTTTCTATTTTCCCGGTCTTTTGCTAGATCATAGCCTTTTCTTTATAGGTAACTATAAGCAAGAAGGGTTTACGGACAGTTATAAATTCAGAGATGACTTTACTTATGCAAGGGGGTACAACCAATTTGTGCCTTTCGATCAGATTTATAGGCTCTCTGCAAATTACGGCTTCCCTTTGATCTATCCAGACCTCGCACTTGGCTCTTTGGCTTTTATCAAACGAATAAGGACAAACCTGTTTTTTGACTACTCATCAGCTTTTCTTAATAAAATGAATGCGGCTGATCTACCAAGCGATTTTAATGGGGCTGTTGAGGGCGAAACTCGGGAACTAACTACAGTTAACAGATCTGCCGGAGTAGAATTGATCTTCGATTTTAGGGCACTCCGCCTTATCGAATTAGGGGCTGGTGTTCGCTATAGTTACCTACTCGACTCCAATTCGGAAAATGATCAGCATAAAATTGATGTTATTTTGCTTACTGTTGGTTTTTAGAATTTGAAACAAGAAAATGTATTTAGACACTGAACTGATAAAAAAACAATATCCCGCTTTGGCTGAGCCAGGCTTGGCAGAAAAAATAGTGGAACACGGCAAGCTTATGTCGGCAAAAGCTGGTGAAGATATCATCCGCTTTGGAAGCTATGTAAAATTTGTCCCACTGGTGATCCAAGGAAAAGTAAAAGTGATGCGGGAAGATGGTGAAGGCAACGAGCTATTTCTCTATTACCTCGGCGAAGGAGAAACTTGTGCTTTTTCCCTCAACTGCTGCATGCGGCAGGAAAAAAGCCAAATAAGGGCCACTGCCGAAGAAGAAACTTGGCTCATAGCCATTCCTATCCGCTACATGGACGAATGGACGAGTACTTACCCTTCATGGAAAAATATGGTGATGATGACTTTCAACTATCGCTTTGAAGAATTGATAAAAACGGTAGATGCCATCGCTTTTCTCAAAATGGACGAGCGCTTGGAAAGATACTTAGACGAAAGATCAAGAGGGCTAACACCCAAAGTATTAAACATTACCCATCAGGAAATTGCTACTGAGCTAAATACCTCACGGGAAGTAATTTCTCGCCTACTGAAACAACTGGAAAAGCATGGAAAAATAAAGCTTGGAAGAAATAAAATCTCGATAAATTGACTTGTGTGATTTTTATCACTGACCCCCATGGGCACTCCTATTAGTTTTGTATCATCATTAAGAAAATAGAACAACAACTTAAATAGGTACAATCATGAATTTGGAGCAATCGATAGCATCGGGAAAGGCAACAATTGTAGATGTAAGAAGCGAAATGGAATATCAAATGGGTCATTGCGAAGACTCCATCAACATTCCTCTTCACGAACTTCCTGAGCGAATAGATGAATTCAAAACAATGGCTAAACCGCTAGTGCTGTGTTGTGCTTCTGGTAATAGAAGTGGGCAAGCAACCGGTTTCTTGCAACAGCAAGGCGTTGATGATGTTCATAATGGTGGTCCTTGGCAAGAGGTTCAATATGTAAAATCAGGTGAAGTTCAGTAAACCCCTTCTAGCAACTCAATTTAACATACCTAACTTGTAGATAAATGTTCGGATTTTTGAAGAAAATGCTCGGTGGACCAAGTGTCGATTTGGGCGAAGTGATAAGCCAAGGAGCAGTAATCATAGATGTGCGCACCCCTGGGGAATACAAAAGCGGGCATGTAAAAGGCTCGGTAAATATCCCCTTAGACAAGGTCAGTGCTAACATTGATAAGATCAAGAAATACAACAAGCCAATCATCACTTGCTGTGCCTCGGGCATGCGAAGCGGTTCGGCGGCATCTATCTTGAGGAAAAACGGGTTAGAAGAGGTCTACAACGGTGGAAGCTGGGGTAGGGTTAACAACCTGAAAAGATAAAGGATCATCTTTTGTGTAAAAATAGGTGCAGTGATTCGCACCAATATTAATCTTTTTTAAGGGTTTGGGTTTATGCCCTTAAAAGTGTTTGATTTCTTAAAGCTGCCTCCATTCAACTGGTATATTTTGGATAAATGGGTTTAGTCAGAATGTGTGCCTTTGGCAAGGCAGCTTTTTTTTGGAAGAAGATATTTAAACGATAAGATGAAAGAATTACTGTTAAAGAATTGGTCGGTTATGCGAATTTTCAGAGTTGCTTTAGGTTCTATTGCCTTGGCAAACGGATTTGCCGCCAATGAGGTATTTATGATGATTGTTGGAGGGATTGTGCTGTACCAAGGCATAGCCAACGTGAAGTGTGGCGGAGGCGCATGTACTACAGGAAACTGTGAGATAGCTCCAAAAAACGAGAATGCCAAAAACCAACACCTCGGCAGATAAGAAATAAAGATAAGTGGGATTCAGCGTAAGTTGTATCCATGGGTATCAATTACTTCAAGCACATTAGTGAGATTATTCGAAGTAATTGCAAATAAAAAGTGATAGATGGTTATCTATCACTTTTTTTATAGGAAGCCCGTCTTGCAAACAAACTACATCACCACTGGCTCTTCATAAAAATAAGGAAGCACTTCCAGCGAATCATAACTTGGGTTTACAGCAAGTACTTCCTCCCTATTTTCCTTCAATAAATTGTTATATTCCAATACCAAAGCATTGTAATTCTTACGAATAAAGAAATCGGAGTTATAAGCTTGTCTAATATCTGTAACCAAAATATTTGCCCTACTGTACTTCGCAAAGTCAGGCGTTTCGTTTGCCAGCTCCGAAAGTAAGCCAACTAGCTTAGTGCAGTTATCGTCATAAAGTACCATTACTGTTGTATCTTGCATAGTAGCATCCGAATACAGCGATTGCTCTACCTCCTTGCTCACCGCCTTCAGCTTTGCCAATAACTGAGGGTCATAGCCTTCTACTACGCTTTCCAGCTCTTCTATCAGCATTTTGGTAGTGTGCACTTTCTCGTTTTCAGATGCTATTGCCAACTCTTTTGTAGCCCTAATGGTATCTAACAAAATTGGAAAACGTTGCCCAAGAGGTTGCACCTCCTCTTCAGTTGCCCAGGCTGCCTCTTCTTCGGTATTTACTGTTTCTTCCGCCTCGTTTGCTTCCGAAGAGCCTTTCTCTTCTGTGCATCTAGCAAAACACACAATAGATAGAATGGCAATTACAAATAGAGTGTTTTTCATTCGATTTTAAGTTAGGTAGTATAGAAAAAATAAGTTAGTAGCGTTTGAGGTGAGTTTAGTTGTAAAAACATATTCAATTATTATACCGAACCAATCCTGATTAGTGTATTTAGCAGGATGTTTTTTCTATCTTAGAAAAATAAAAAAGGAACGCCGAAGCGTTCCTTACTATCTACTATTTCCAAAAGCTTTTTGAAGCAATTAGTAAGATTTGCAGATTGCAATGAAATCTCTTGACTTAAGAGATGCGCCACCGATCAAGCCGCCGTCCACATCTGGGCAAGCAAAAAGCTCTTCCGCATTCTTAGGGTTACAGCTACCACCATAAAGGATAGAAGTTGCATCAGCTACTTCTTGGCCATATTTCCCAGCAATCATCTTACGGATAGAAGCGTGCATTTCTTGCGCTTGTGCCGAAGATGCGGTCACACCAGTTCCAATAGCCCAAACTGGCTCATAAGCAATCACTACATTGGCAAAAGCTTCTGCACTTAGGTGGAAAAGACCTTCCGCCAATTGCTTGCCTACTACTTCATCTTGCTTTTCAGCTTGGCGCTCTTCTAGCAACTCGCCACAACAGAAGATAGGCTTCAAACCACTTGCCAAAGCAGCATCGGTTTTTGCAGCCAACAATTCGTTGCTTTCGTTCCAATATTGTCTTCTTTCACTATGGCCCAAGATTACGTACTCAATTCCATAAGACTTCAGCATTGGAGCAGAGATTTCTCCCGTGAAAGCACCAGACTCTTTGCTGCTGCAATCTTGTGCACTCACACATATATTTTTTCCAGCAGGCACCAAGTTTCTCACTTTGGAAAGGTGGATGAACGGAGCGCCCATGATTACGGTCACATCGGAAGGTACTTCATCTTTGGCGATGTTCACTACTTCAGAAGCCAAGCTTTCAGCTGCTTCTTTATCCAAGTTCATTTTCCAGTTTCCTGCAACGATTTTCTTTCTCATTTCAAAAAATTAGTTAGGGTAGCTAAATGAATAATTCGATTAGCCCAAATTTACAAAATAAAGAAGCAGAACCTAGGTTAAGATCGGTAAATTGTAAGAATGGGCAAAAATGCAGGAAAAACAACTACTCTTTAATCTGACGCTTTTAAAATAATAGCAACAAATACCCCAGCAAAGCTCCACCAATAATTACCCAAAAAGTACTTACTTTAGGAAAGCGAAAGGCAATGAATACACTCAAGATCATCAAGACCAAGCCTTGCCATTCCGAACCTAACTCCACTCCTAGTTTGAGCGTCACCGCTGCCATAATCCCCACGGCACTAGCGTTTACTGCATCTAAAAACTTGGAAAGCATCTTCGATTTCCTGAGCAAGGGAATGATTTTCACCAGTACTCCTACCAAGAAGAAAGAGGGTAAAAACATGCCCAACGAACCCCAAAGTGCTCCTGATACTCCACCTAGCTGGTACCCAACAAAAGTAGCCGTAGTGAGAACCGGACCTGGCGTAAACTGCCCCATAGCTACTGCATCTAACAGCTCTTGCTTGGTGAGCCAACCCAGTTTTTCCACAAACTCTGCATCTATGTATGCAATGAGGACATACCCGCTCCCAAAGAGGACAAAAGCTATTTTCAGAAAAGCTAGAAAGATAGAAGTACTTCCCACCGATGCAGAGACAGGCTTTGCTAAGAGCATGAACGGGGTAAACATCGCCATTTTTGACTCCTTCCCTCCTATCATCCCTAGCCAAACCATCCCCACTAAACCACCTCCTATAATCAAGAGAAATTCATCGAGCCCATAAAGCGAACATCCCAAAACAACTAGCCCTATTACCCCCAACTGCCAATTCTTCAACGCTTTTTTGCCCAGCTTATAAGTAGCATTGAGGATGGTGCCGATTACGGCTGGTTTTATTCCATAAAACAGAGGCGCAATAGCGGGGACTGTTCCGTATTCCCCATATACAATGGCGAGCAACAGGGTAAAAAAAACCGCAGGCGCAATAAAAGCTGCACCACCCACTAGCAATCCTGCCCAACCTGCTCGCACATGCCCACAGTGCATGGTCATTTGGGTAGAATTAGGCCCAGGCACTAAATTAGTTGCACCAACCATATCTAAGAAGTATTGCTGGCTCATCCATTTCCGTTTGTTCACCACCTCCTCTTCCATCATGGCAATGTGAGCGGCTGGCCCTCCAAAGGCAATACAGCCGAGCTTGCCAAAAACCAAAAATACTTCTTTTATCTTCTTGAAATCCATAGTACCTTTTTTGAAAAACTAATTTGCTTCCCAAAAATATTTAATCATTTCAATTGCAGGGTATAAATATATTTTTCTTGACTACAACCCTCTATTTACCTATAAAATCCCTCATAAAACCTTTTCCCCTGCTCGCTCAAATAAGGCAGCAAGAGCTGGTTGACTTTTTTGGAAAAAGCTAATGTGTCGAATTGCTTGCCGAGGTTTTCTTGGAAATAAACCATCCTCATTCCTGCACTCAATTCCATGATGTATTCCAAGTCCTCATCTGCCAGCTTGTTTTCCAAAAAACCTTGCTTTTGCAGAACCTGCATCAAGCCTTTCCATTTCTCTTTTCTGCCTTTATTTTCCTCTTCCACTTTTTGAATAAACTCAGGGTATATCCTTTTGAGCTCCACATAATCGATAAAAAAGAACAGATACTTTACCGTGATATCGAAGCTGAACTCAGGCAATACCAAAAAGTAATGCAGCAAGTTCTCGTACCCACTATGGTCTATTTGCAACTCTTTCAGTGCAGAATTATAATCCTGAAAGAGCTCCTCTATCAGGTGCTCCTTGGTTGGGAAATGATAGGTCACATTTCCATAGCTCTTTTTGAGAGATGCCGCTACCTCCCTCAAAGTCACATTTTGGATGCCTTTTTGGTTGAAAGACTCCCTCGCTACGTCCTTTATCAATTCTTTTGTTTTCATAGTTTTTTAAAATTAGGTCAAATGGACTAATATTGCAATCAATTGATCTAAACCCTAAACCTTTGATAATGAAATCCATTTATAAAAGCGACCAAGCAAAAGTAGAGATTATGAAACTCTACGAAGAAAAGTTGGCGAGTTTAAACTTAGACTATACCGAAACAGATGTGCCCACCCAATTTGGTAACACGAGGGTAATTACCGCTGGAAACCCTAAAAGGGGAAAACTTGTGCTCTTCCACGGGATAAATGCAGGAGCTCCGCTAACCTTAGAAGCCGTGCAAGGGCTGTCTGCCGATTTCCAACTTGTTGCCATAGATACTATTGGGCAAGCGACCAAAAGCGATGAAACAGTGCTGGACATAAAAGGTGATTCTTACGCAATCTGGGCAGATGAAGTGCTGGAAAAGCTAGCTATTCAGGAAGCTGATTTCATTGGAGTTTCCTACGGCGCATACATTTTACAAAAACTCATTACCCATAAACCTCAGCGGGTAAAAAAATCTGTTTTTGTAGTGCCAAGTGGCTTGGTAAACGGAAATACCTGGGAATCAATCACCAAACTTACCTTTCCCCTCATCCGCTTTATGCTCACCAAAAAAGACGAACATCTCCGCTCGTTTATCAAAGCCTTCGTGCCCGATAAAGACGAATTTATGTTTAGGCTTCAAAAGCAATTACTATTGGGCGTGAACATAGATTATAGGAGACCTACCCTGTTGAAAAAATCGGATGTCGCTCATTTTGAAAATCCTGTGTACCTGATAGAAGCCTCCGACGATATCTTTTTCCCCGGAGAAGAGGCAGTAGCAAGGGCAAAAGAAGTATTCAATAATATAGGGGGAGTTCATTTCCTAAAAAACTCCAAACACATGCCCGCGAAGCATAATTACCCCGAAATACAGCAGAAAATACGAGAATGGATTGGGTGATTTTGGGCTTGCCAGTTTTACAAACATCCCCTTTGCAATTGGCATTTCCACTTTAGACCGGTTATCATAGGATTTTCAATCCGCCTTTTCCACTACCCCCACTTATGAAGAACATAATAGTAAGTATCCGCTTATCTTTTCCTAACTTCATCCATACATTAACCCCTCAGAAGAAGATTTGTGATGAAAATAGTTAATACACTCCTGTTTTTATATTTAGCACTACAGTGTACCACTTGTTATTCTCAAGATACTAAAATGGATAAGGAAGTAGAGGATATTATTCGCCTTGGAAAAGATTCTATTGTACAATTAGCATTGAACCTGATTGATGAAAGAATAGATGTTCAAAATTTCTCTAAAATCAAGGTAATGACCGATGGTAAAAAAGTGTATGTTTCGTTTATGAACCCAATAAAATATCTTCCTATCAACTCCGCTTTTTATTTTGATATAGGAGTGGATCTTTCAGAAAAAACAGTCGTATATGGCCCTGTTTCCAATGGAGTTGAACATGAGGAAAAAATCCCATTCTATATACACACAAATGAAACAAAGCTAAATATCCAATTCGTGATGGAGGCAATTAATAAAAGTGATGAAGTTGGCTCAATCGATGTAGATAACTTTGAGGATGATATGATAATTCGCGAATCTGAGAACTACTATAGCATTCATACAGTTTCAGAATCACAAGAATCCTCATACAAAATAGAAAAAATATCTGGGAAAATATATGATTCAGAACATGCCCATCTTGAAGCTCTCCCATTTGAGGATGAAGACCGATTGAAAGAGATTAAAAGATCCCCACCCAAAGGGCGGGGAATTGTGATAACCCCTGTAAGGGGGTAAACTGCCCTTGCCCCCAAAGGAGGCAAAGGAATTCATTGTCCCCGGTTATAAATCTATTTTATTACTTTGTTATTCTTAGCTCTCGTTCTTTTTTTCCTGTTCTTCTTGATACTCCACGTAAAGCCTTATCTTTTCTGGGTCAAGCCCTACCGTATCAACACAATAGCCTGTTGCCCAAAAACGGTTGCCCCAATAGGGGCGTTGCTTCAGCTTCTTGAACTTTGAAAACAACCGTATGGCTGTCCGGCCCTTCAAGATCCCCACCACATCGGAAACCGAATATTTGGGAGGGATATCGATAATCAAGTGAACATGGCCCTTTTGGACGTTCAGCGTATCGATAATACATTTCTTTTGGGAGGCGTACTGCATTATATGCTCTATTGCTGCCCTTTTTATTGCTCCTTCGAGGATTCTATACCTATATTTAGGTGTCCAAACTATATGGTACTTGCAATACCAGATCGAATGTGACAATTTGTGAAAACGGCTCATAATATATTCTTCGGTTGTGGGGACAACTCTTGAATATAATCATTGGGCCGTTTTCTGGCTTAGCCACGCAGAGCGGTTATTAACCACGCTCATAGAGCGTGGATTTCTAAGTTGATATTAAATTTTAAAAAATGAAAATGATTAAAAAAACATCCCTTTTTATTATCTTAAAAAGCAATGAAGGTATTGAACGCAGAATCGATAAAAATAGCTCCTATCATTCAAAAATCCACTACTAAAACTGAGCCTAACCATTACTCGGTTTGCTGGATTCAGAACGGGGTTCAGTCCATTGAGATAAATAATGTGTTGTACAAAGATGTCTCAAATGCTATTTTCTTTATGAACCCCAGTTTCGACTGGAAAATAGTAAAAACGAATACCAGCGCTTCTTCTGGGTATGTGCTATCGCTTCCTCAAAAAACATTAGACAATCCTGCCTTGAGCAACCTTCATATAAATGAAGTACGGCTTTTTGCCAATGATGAAATCCCTAAGATAAACCTTGCCCCCGGTATAGAAATAAGGATTCAGGCTATTTTAGAAATGATAGATGAGCTGGTAGGCTCACACCTCAACCATAAGGATGATGCCATTATCTCTTTATTGAATACTTTCTTTGTGTATTGTGATGGGCAATGCAATATCAAATCTGTCATTTCCGAAAATAATGCGAAAAAGACGGTAGTTTATAAGTTCAAAAAGCTAGTGAACCAATGGTTTTTTGAATACCATGGAGTGAATGAGTATGCCCAATTACTCAATGTATCTGACAAATACCTCAACGAATGTGTGAACGATATTTTGGGGGTAAATGCAAAGAGCATAATAACCGAACAACACGTGATGAGAGCGAGACATGCATTAAAGTTTACCGACAAAACAGTAAAAGAGATTTGCTTTGAAATGGGCTTCTCCTCTCCCGATTATTTCAGCTATTTCTTAAAAAAACACACCGGAATGTCCCCTTCCATGCTCAGAGAAAGCTGATTATTCCGAAATTCTAAAGCTTTACCGTGTTTTTCGCATGCCCGTATTGAAGGCTACAATTTACTATTGTATAAAAAACAATAGTATGGACAGAAAAACATTTTTAAAATCATCTAAAATTGGAATTGGGCTAGCTTTTGTACCAGGAATCAGCCAAGCATTAGTCCCTGACAGCAAACCATCGGCTACTGCCGAACCAAAAATCATCAAGGATGACCAAGGTAGCATCTTGAATGTGATAGGCGATATCCAAACCCACAAATTGGTCGGTAGCGATACTGGCAACCAACTAGTAGAATGGGTGGATAACGTTGACCCTGGTGTAGGTATCCCCCCTCACATCCACACCCTCGAAGACGAAATCTTTAGGGTAATAAAAGGAGAGCTTGAAATAATGGTGGACGGAAAAACCACTGTTTTGAAAGAAGGAGATATCGCTTTTGCCCCTAAAAATGTTCCACATGCATGGAAAGTAGTAGGAACGGAAAAGGCAAAAATGATTACTACCGCATTTCCCGCAGGCATAGAAAACATGTTCGAAGAATTAGCGAAACTTCCTGCCGGTCCGCCCGATTTCGAGAAAGTCACCAAGATTTGTGGCGAGCATGGCATTAGTTTCCTCAGCTAGTTGCAGCTATTTCACCTATACCTGTCCCGAATATTATAAGTATTTGGGACAGGTCACCAACCTGCATTCTTGCTTTAAGAAGCACTTCACAAATTACAATTCCCCATCCTCTATTTTTTTCTACCTACTGATAATTCTTTATCTCAAACAACATATTTTTGTGGGCTTTAAAGGCTAAGCAACTAAACAAAACCAATCCACCTTAAGCGCGGGAAGGAATGCTCCACAAGAATGAAAAGGACATTAGTTAGACTAAGAAACAGCAGGCTCAGGAAATTTTTGCGGAGACACGAGAAATATGCTCCCATCTTGTTTTTTATAGGAGGGTTCATTTTTGATTCTTTCACCCTTGGGCGCATAGATCGCCTGTACGACCTAAGTATCCTCTGCCTTCACATGATCTCCCTCACCATCACCCTTTTCCTTTTCAATTTGGCAGACGATGGTCTTTGGAAAAAGACATTCCTTCGGAGAATTGAAGAGTATTTCCCCTTGGCTATCCAGTTTTTCTTTGGAGGGCTTTCAAGCGCTTATGTTATCTATTTTTCCAGAAGCGTTTCTCTGTCCAAAACAGCCTCGTTCTTTCTCATCCTAGTAGCCTTGCTAGTTGCAAACGAGTTTTTGAAAAAGCGGATATCCAATAAGTACCTACAGTTTGGGGTGTACTCTTTTATCAGCTTTACCTTTTTCACGTTCATGATCCCGGTGTTCATCAAAGAGATGAATACAGAAATTTTTTTGTATTCGGGCTTAGCCAGTTTACTATTTACGCTACTACTAATCATCAGTATCTACTGGGCAAGCCCAAGTACGCGGGCAGAGGTCCGCTTAAGGAAACTTACGGGATTAGTTTTGTTGATTTATACACTTATCAATGCTTTTTACTTTCTCAAGCTCATTCCACCTGTTCCCCTTGCACTAGACAAAGGGATAGTAGCCCACGATGTCAGACTTGAAAATGGCACTTATACGGTCACTTATGAGAAAAACCTTGGCAATATATTTTGGAGAGACCATAGGCTGACATTTAACCGCAAGCCAGGTGAAAAGGTATTTGTTTTTTCCTCCATTTTTGCACCTACCGACATCAAGAAAAAGATATTCCACCGGTGGAAATGGTACAACAAGGATGCTGAAAAGTGGACAATTGTTGATGATATAGGCTATGAGATAAAAGGTGGAAGAGACGGTGGATATCGTGGTTACACCTATAAAAAAAATGTTCTTGAAGGCAAATGGAAAGTGGAAGTGATCACAGAAGAAGAACTGGTGCTAGGCGTGATTAATTTTGAAGTGATCACAAGCACTGCTTTAGCACCAGAGGGACTGGTGATTGAAGAGTTTTGACAAAAAAAGACCTATAAGGCGTTGAATACCTTATAGGTCTAGGTTACCTCAACTACTTCTTCGTGCCATGAATGGTTACGCCAAAGCTTTTTAGTGCTATGGTAATATCGGTGATGGCATCTCCTTCTCCCGTAAGGGTAATGTCCATGCTGTTGTCAAGACTTACAAAATGATTTTCCCCTTTGGGTCTCAGGTACGATTCTATTCGCGCTTCTGGAATCAAAAGTTTGATCTTCCCTCCATCGTCAACTATCTGAGCTGAAACAGGAAACTCTTTTATGCCATAGGTACCCAAAGTAGTCTCAGGAACTTCTACATCCTTGTAAATCTCTTCAAGGCTTGGGTAAAAGTTATCATCGAAGGCAACATCGACAATGTCTCCGTTCACCATGATGAATTTCGCCTTTTTATACTTATCAACCTTCACTTCAAAGTCACCTTCTAGGCCTACCCATGATTTTACACTGTAAGTTTTGTAGTCCGTATTCCCATCTTCGTATTCTACCAACACACTGACAGGCACAGGCCTCGTCCCTTTGTTTTTGATAGAAAGCGTACCCTTGTCCATTCCTGTTACTGCTACGTCCGAATAGCCAAACCCAAAGTACCAAGGCTCCCAAAACCAACCAAGATCCTGACCCGATACATTTTCAAACGTATAGAAGAAATCATAAGGAGTAGGAGACTTTTTTGCCCAGCGGCGGATATACTCTCGGTAACATTTCAAGAATAATTCATCTCCCAAGTGATCGTACAACATAGCATAAGTAAAAGAAGGCAAGGTGTACGAATGATAGCCATAGTTCCCTGCCATGTACTGGCTAGAAGTAACTGTTGGCAAGTCGCCAATTGTTCCTGACATCTGGTCCATGCCAGCTTTCATACCCGAGAACAGCGAAGAGGCATCTTTTTCATCCTTAAAAAACTTGTGCGTAACCAATGTAGTGATAAAATCTGCCCAGCCTTCGTCCATCCAAGCAAACCTTCGCTCATTAATTCTCACATACATTGGGAAATAGGTATGGAACATCTCGTGGATAGTTACCCCTCTACCAGCATTGGCATTGTTGGCCATCATGGGGAATTCCATGCCACCGCCGTTCAGCCCTATGAAGGTAGTAAACGCAGGATAAGGATAGGGAATACCCGGCACGTCTTCCGAAAAATGTTTCATGGTCTTTTGTTGAATGGCTGTTACTTTCGCATAAGCTGGCGCATCTTTTTGTGGAAATGCCGTGCTTACAAGAACAGAGTTCCCACTCACCTCTTGAGATGCCGCATCCCATAAGTAATGGTCACTCATGGCAAAAGCAAAGTCGGAAACCTCAGAGGCTTTGTAGTGCCACGTGCCCGACTTCAATACCAAGCTATCAAGATCAGTAGAGTCAACCACATGGATAGTTTCGGTAGCCGTCTTCGCCTTTTCGTATTTTGCATATATATCCTCTGGTAATATAGCCGTTGCATTTTGGAGTTCACCTGTAGCCCACACCAAAAAATTGGTTGGGGCAGTTATTTTTACATCATAATTCCCCAAGTTGTTATAAAACTCTGTATCGAAGGTATAGTCGATCATATCCCAACCAAAAACATCATCGTAAACAGACATTTGTGGATACCAGTAGGCTATGAAAAACGAAGTAGAGTCTTTTGCACCAGTCCTGCGGACAGTCAGTGGCACTTTTTGTTCCCAATCCATAAAAAGCTCTACCTTACTTCCTGTTTTGAGCGGAGTAGCCAGCGTAATAATAAGGTTCGTTCCCCTGCGGCGGACTAACTTAGGGTTATCCATCGGCATTTCTTCGCCATTTACCTTCAAGTTGGAAAGAACAACGCCGTCTCCAATGTCTTCGGGGTTGACTTGCATCCCTCTAGCATTTCCCTTTTTGAATACATCGTAATACAAACGGACCACAAGTGAATTCAGGTCATCTGGGCTGTTGTTCAAATAATTGATCACGGCAGAACCCGCTACACCCCTGGTAGAAGGATCGACAGTGACCTCCATGGTGTAATCAACCGTATTGTGCCAATATTTGACACCGGGTTTTCCATCTACAGAACGAGTTCCCTTGTCGTAGGCTTCCTTTATCTCCCTAGATACGTGCAGGTCAAAGTCTTGGGCAAAAATGACCAATGGAAAAAATACCAACAAGGTGGCACATAGTTTCTTAAGCATAATCTTCTTTCGTTAATATAATTGATGTTGAATTTTACAAATGGGTTAACATACCACTAAGCTAATAAAAAGGGAAAGATATTCAAGCTTAGATAGTACTAGTGGAAAAGATTCGTTCTTAAATGCTCTTTAGGAAGATGAAAGGAATGCTATTATTAGGTATTGTAGCCACTCCACCATGCAAAACACCCCACCAAAGGATCTTCTGTTTTACAGACAATGTAAAGAATAATACGAATGATGCAACGGCGAATTTGCTTGATGCAAAGGAATAAATGGATAATGTAAAGGGATAAATGCTATATGTAAAGCATTTTTGGCATAAATATTATAGAAAACTTGGTAATGCAACGCAAAAAACACCCTGTGCAAAGGGTTATATGCATGATGTAAAGGAGACCACCAAACTATCTTTTGTTTCAACAGTATATACAGAAGGATATTGAAGTTGTAAAGGAATAGGTTGATTTGGAAGCAAGTTTTTTGTTGTTAGCAAGCTCTTTTTTACTAAAAACAACACTTTTCCCAACATATCTTACCCAATATTGCTGTGCTGATCTCCCCTATTGGAAATGCTATACATACTTTAGATCAAGCTTCCTGCTTTATACACCCCCATCTTGTGACAATGCAAAACCGTTCGTTTGAAAGCAATTTGGTACATATGTATAGATGTTGTGAAATAAAGATGGTGATGTATTGCTTGAGCATCTCTTTTTGGAGGATTTGAAAAATGCTTGAGAGAAAGTGGATGGTAACAATTACCCTATTATGATATTATGAAGACCGTTGATACTTTGTTTGTGACAGAAGAGAGCGTTTTATATGTTGATAGAGTGTTTGTCCGTTAGTATTGGATAAAGAAAGAATATAGCCTAAAGAAAATGGGCTATCGCAAGATTTATAATCCATGTTTAACCAAAATAACTTAAAAACTAGTAGTACTGTTTAGCAGTTGCACATCATAGGGTTTCCAAATTACAAATTTTGAAAAGCCGAGGTTTGAAAATCAACGTAATAACATATTCAAAAGACAAAAATCATGAGACTTAAACTTTTAATAGTACCAATAATTTGCATTGCATTTGTTACATGTCAACAATCTACTAATGAGAAAAAACAAAACGTAGAGTCTGAACAAGAAACAAGTAAAATTAAAGTTGAAACAACAACTAAAAATGTATTAGCTGATACAATTGGCATTCATAAAATTACCAATTCGGAGGCTCGAGATTGGATAGTAGATATGAGTAAGGTTGCACAAGGCATAGAGCAAGCTCTGAATAATAATAATCCATCTAGGATGCCTAGTTTGATGGAAAAAGCAAGTAAAAATCAGAGAAGCCAACTTGCAATTCAGTCTAATCTATCTGAATCAGATAGGACGTTATTCAAGTCATATGCAAATAAATTAGCTACTAAGCTAAGTGAGTTAGGAGATAGAATGAGTAATATGTAGCTGTTAGTTTTTAAGTTATTTTGGTTAAACTCGGGTTATAAATCCTGTCGAAAAGGATAATTTCTTACTAATGCCCTCCTTATTCTTTGGAGGGCATTTTTTCAATAGAATTTCAGCTTTATCCTAAGCTACACTATATTTAAGAGAATAGGTATGTATGCAGTCCAAGTGTATATATCCATTATTAAACAAGAGAATGAACACAGCAGAATTTTATAAGCACATAACCAACCTTCCAGACAAATTCGAGAATAGAGATTTGGAGGAATACTTATTAGCTCTTCTCAAATTGATTGAGATGAATAGAACTAAAGAAGTAACCTATAAATTGATTCTTGAAATTATAAGTGAAGCATTTACCTCAGAACCTTATGCGTTTAAAAATGAGTGGTTAAAATGCGAAACAGCTCCTGATGAAAACAGGATGAGTAGAAAGTTCACTCACCCAGACATTAGTGAAGCGATTGATAAAACAAACACATCTGATTTGACAACGTACGATTTTACAATTGAAGTGTTGAGATTTCAAATTGCTGAACTTCACAAAATGAGAGGCAAGCAATTAGAAAATGAATATCGTTTTTTTGGAGTTCAGTCAGAAACTGGAAATTCTTGGTACAATTTTGACCCATTTGCAAATTTAGAATGTGGTGCGAGATGTATGGAAGATAATGAAACGGATTTTAGTTCATTGGACTGGTCGTTTATAGGTGAACTTTTAGAAAATGGAAGGATTTACGAATAATGTTACAGGATTACCTAGATGGGAAATTTAGAAATATGTTTAAATGTCACCTATTTCGCTGCAACTGCATATATATGGATATTGTGTTTCATACCCTCTAAATCGTATAAAGCATTGCCTAAGCTAGAAAAAGGCATGAAAATAGGGAAGATTTCAAGAAACGATGTGGCATATTTTTTATTGACAGAAGCGGAAAAACCAAAGATGCTTTATGAATATGTGGCATTAACGAATTAGGAAAGCACGAAAACACACAAAGTATATAATAAACAGGCGAAATAGTGATAAATTCAACGTTCTTTAATAGACTATATCATATAATACTTTGTGCTTAACCAAAAGTTTGGTAATTTGAAATCGCCTGCTTTTTATACTCGAGCCGTTACTCCTGATTACAAAAAATATCCTAAGTAGGATTGAAATTCAACCCTCAGGCTCTTCGATAGATTTTTCAAACAAAATCCCTCCCTTAAACATCCCTTTTAGGATAGGATGAATGTTTTTGCCTAGCTCGGTCAAGCTATATTCAACCCGTGGGGGAACTTCGGGGAAAACAGTACGCTCAATCAACCCATCTGATTGCAATTCTTTAAGCTGCTTGGTGAGCATGCGCTCGCTTATATCGGGCAATAGCTTCACCAATTCGCTATACCTCTTATCTCCTTGAGAAAGGTGCAGAATAATGGTTCCTTTTCGCTTTCCTTTCACTGCATTGATGAACGTATCGATTGGGCAATAACTTTTTTTCATTTTTTTTCCTTCAAAGGATTCAAATAATCAAAAACAGAAATAAATGTTCGTAAGCCAACTATTTGTAAGTTGTTGATTAACAAATTATTTATCCTGACATTTGCACAAAAATAAGGAAAATCAACCGATAAAAAGATGGCACAAAACAATTCTACATTTAAGGCATTTCGAATTGAAGAGGTGGATGGCAATTACCGTGGGGCTGTCAAAGAAATGGAATTTGGCATATTGAACAGCAATGAGATTTTAGTAAAGGTACACTACAGTTCATTGAACTATAAAGATGCTTTATCGGCTTCAGGGAACAAGGGGGTGACAAAGAGTTATCCTCACACGCCTGGTGTTGATGCGGTTGGAACCATTGAAAAATCGCACAGTGATTTATTTACCGCTGGAGAAAAGGTAATTGTCACCAGTTATGATTTGGGGATGAATACTGACGGCGGATTTGCCGAGTACATCCAAGTCCCAGCCGAATGGGCAGTGAAATTGCCTGAAGCATTGAGCATGAAAGAGGCGATGATATATGGCACTGCGGGGCTGACTGCGGGCATGTCTGTATTAAGGCTTACCGAATTGGTAAAACCAGAAGATGGAAAAATAGCTGTTTCTGGTGCAACAGGAGGCGTGGGTGCACTAAGCGTTTCCATATTGGGCAAACTAGGCTACTCAGTGGTTGCAATTACTGGAAAAGAGGCGGAAAAAGAGTATTTGATCAACCTTGGAGCAGAAGAAGTACTATTGCGCAGCGATATAGAAAACTTTGATAAAAAACCTTTGTTAAAAACGTTATTTGCAGGAGCAATTGATACAGTTGGGGGAGTGATTCTTGAAAACATCATCAAATCAACAAAGTCGACAGGTGTGGTCACTTGCTGTGGCAATGTAGCATCTCCAAAAATTGATCTAACAGTCTTCCCTTTCATCCTCAGAGGCATTGCACTTATTGGCATAGATTCTCAGAACTATCCCATGAAGTACAGGAAAACAGTATGGAACAAATTAGCCAACGAATGGAAACCCACACAATTAGCAGATACGTGCGAGGAGATTAAACTGGAAGATGTGCAGCATAAAATAGCATTGATGCTGAAAGGGAAGAACTGTCCTGACGTTGGGTGCTTAGTACGTGTATAGATGTAATCATATAGCAAAGATCCGAGGTTTGTGGAATTGGGCATCTCCCACACAAACCTCTTTTTGTTACAATAGGGCTGTG
Organism: Flammeovirgaceae bacterium SG7u.111; assembly: GCA_034044135.1. NCBI lineage: Bacteria > Pseudomonadati > Bacteroidota > Cytophagia > Cytophagales > Flammeovirgaceae > Flammeovirgaceae bacterium SG7u.111. The sequence continues at coordinate 3,700,316 of CP139021.1, forward strand.
AGTCACAGCTCTAGGGGTAGATAAGGTTAAAATGTAAAAAAAGTTAAATTTAATCTGCTATAGAAACCTAGTAGGCAGGGGGAAATAAAAGAGGTAGTCCTTGAAAAGGAAAGTTCCGCAATGCCTATTGGTGTATAGGATGGAGATCCTGCAACTAGCCGTCCGCATCAAGTGCAGGATGACACTGATTTTATCCCCGTCGGGGTCGTTTTCGATCGCCCCCGACGCTAGCTTATCTATCTTCCTATCGCCCAAAACGTCAGGAGGCGTCTGAAACGGCTCCGACGTGTGTTTCGCTCCGAAAACCGCAACACCTCATCCCTCACGAGTCATGTCGCGCTTGATGCGGTATCCTCCTCCTACTATTCCGCAATGCTACGACTCGGGTTTTTGTTTGATGCTTGGGTAGGATGACACTGGTGTGAGGTTGGTTTTAGTTATTTTCCAATCAGATCTAAAACTTACAAGCCCAAAACAAGGACTTATTACTGCCGGACAACTACTTTTTGGTGCAAAACAAAGACTTATTTGTGCCGGAGAAAGAGATATTTCTTCTGAAATATGAAATATCCAAGCCGATATATGAAATATTTGTGCCGATGAACGTCTTATTTTTCCCGAAATATGAAAATTCCAAGCCGTTATTAAACTTACGAAAGACAACCTACTCGATATTTTTTCCTTTTTGCCTCTTATTTATACCTTTTTTCTTCTTTTCTGAACCGTATGAAGGTTTATTTGCCCTCGCGGGTACATTTTTGGGTTTGCGGCAAGGGGAAATTCTGAATTTTGCGGATTTTATTGAAATGGTACGTGCCTTAAAACACCTTCCGCTTAGCCAACCTTAGTGCTGAAACAAAAAATGGCAGATGGGGCACGGAAGACATGATCTTTACCTCTTCTCCAAAGCTGGTTTGTTCGTCTAAAAAGCCAAGTACTTTATGGATGGGATTGGAGGAAAAGAGGTCGGTGAAAATCCCTTTGATATTCCCTCCTGAACGTGCCATTATGTCGAGCATCATGGCATCGTAGAGCAAAAAACGACCGTAGCTTTTCCTATGTTTCTGCAAATCTTTCCCAGCCAGCAGCAATGCCACCAATTCTTCGGTATCTGCCTGCACTCGTTTAAATGCGTAGCCCGAAGAGGGTTTGCACATGCCTGCGCGCGTGCCTATGTTTATCCACCGCTTACTTTCTGCCTTGGCAAAAGGATAATCGCTCATGGGAATGACACCGTTCTCTTCTTCCACCACTTCGTAGCTTTCCAATCCCAAATATTCAGCTACATAGCTCTTTAGGGCTTGGTCATATTCCTCGTTCTTGAGCAAACTCTTTGAGAAAATGGTAAACTCAACCAAGGCTTCGGTCTCGCTATAGGGCAGCACGTACACAAACCTCACTTCATTATTTTGGGGAATGCGGAAATCGAACATGCGTGCGTTTGCTACTTCGAAAACAGGTTCATCGGTTTTTATGACCCAGCCTCTGAAGTGTTGCAAAAGCAGAAGATAGTTTTTGGTTTGTTCTTTAACCCAGTCTTCATCAAAGCGACTGTCGAATAACAAATCAGTTTGGTAGTTACCAGATGTAGTGGAAACAATCACCCTCTCTCCTACTTCCTCCACCTTGTTTATCTCGGCTTTTAGCCATTGGATATTCTTGTGCTTGGCAATTTCCTCTTTTATAAACCGATAAAAATCAGCTCCACGGACTTGGTAGTATGCTGCTGGAGAAAGATCGAAGGAATTGGAATATGAATCGGAAATAAAGCTTATTTGCGACCAACTATGAGAAATAATGGATTCAAAATGCTTAGGAGGCTCTCCCCAAAAACACCAAGTACGATCATTTTGGGTTTTGTTGTCTTTGTCTATCAGTAAAATCTTCTTATCTGAAAAGTATGGTTCGAGGGAAAGGCGATACGCTAAGCTTAAACCTGCTAAACCAGCCCCGGCAATAATGATGTCAAATTTATTTTTGTCCATTCTTAAAAAAAAATATCCAATATGTCTTTGCGTGGAAGACCTTATAGGTTTCGCCTATATTTCCTAAAAAGCATCCAACTTGCTATTATCAAATCATAAACTAAATACATTTGTTTCAAGATTGTTTAAGCTCACGCATCCTTTATGATTTTTCGCCATGAATCTACTTCAAAAAAGATATTTACTGACCGATAGCCGAAAACTTATCTCGCCCAGCGAATCCGTTTTTTTTGCCATAGACGGGGAAAGGCACGATGGGCATCAGTTCATCAAAAACTTATATGAAAAAGGGGTTCGGGAATTCGTGGTGGAAAAAGAACTGGATACTGAAACAGAACAGCTAGATGGAATCCATTTTTACAAAACTGAAAGCAGCGTTGGTTTTCTACAAGAACAAGCCAGCCTTAAACGCCAACAGTTTGTCATTCCCGTGATCGGGATTACGGGCAGCAATGGAAAGACAATTGTGAAGGAATGGTTATATCAGATGATCAGCCCTTATTTTTCGATAGTAAAAAGTCCTAAAAGCTATAATTCACAAATAGGCGTCCCCCTTTCGGTTTGGGAAATGAACGAGCACCATACGCTGGGCATTTTCGAAGCAGGTATTTCCCAAGTGGGAGAAATGGGAAAGTTGGAAAAAGTGATCCGACCAAGCTTCGGTATCTTCACCAACTTGGGCACAGCTCACGACGAAGGTTTTGAAAACCAAGTACAGAAGTTGGAAGAAAAACTAGCGCTTTTCCAACAGAGCGAAACGCTCTTGGTATCAGCCGATCAGGACGAGGTAGTTGAAGCGGCGAAGAAACTTCCTTGCAACTTGCTCAGCTGGTCGGCCAAGGGCAAGAAAGCGGATATCCAATTTGAAATAAACGAGCCGAAAAAGCTGATAGAAGCGAGGTTCGAGGAAAAAACTACCCAAGTCTTCCTTCCTTTTACCGATGCAGCTTCTTTGGAAAACTATTTCCATTGCATAGCCACTATGCTTTACCTAGGCATGAGTGAAAATCAAATAAAAGCTGCTGTAAGCCGAATCAATCCTATCCCCATGCGGCTTTCCCTCAAGCGGGGCATCAACGATTGTCTTCTCATTGATGATACTTACAACAATGATTTGGCAGGACTTTCCACTGCCTTGGATTTTCTGCAACAGCAACAGGGGAAGGAAAAGAGAACACTGATTCTCTCTGATTTTGTAGATGCGAGAGGATCAAAAGAAGAGCTTTACAAATCCGTAGCTAAGCAACTTGTTTCCAGAAAGATAGAAAGGGTAATCGGGATTGGAAAAGACATGCGTGCTTATTGGACGCTATTCAATGACCTCGACTACCAAAGTTTTGAAAACACGGCAGCCTTCTTTGCGGATAAGCGGGTGAAATTTGAAAAGGAAGTGATCTTGATAAAAGGTGCTAGAAAGTTTTCCTTCGAGAAAATAGTGGCGCAATTGGAGGAAAAAGTCCATGGTACTCGATTGGAAATCAACTTGGAAACTTTGGCAAACAACCTCAACCTTATCCGGTCGAAACTTGATTCCAACACAAAGATCATGGCGATGGTAAAAGCTTTTGCCTACGGAAGCGGAAGCTTTGAAATAGCCCAATTGCTCCAATACCACTTAGTCGATTACTTGGCGGTTGCTTATGCCGATGAAGGCGTTGCCCTGCGCAAACAGGGAATCACTATGCCCATTATGGTGATGAATCCCTCTAAAGAAACTTTCCCCTACTTACTCAGACATAAGCTTGAGCCTGAAATCTATAGTTTTTCCCAGCTCCGCTCTTTCATATATTTCCTAAGGAAGTTTCCTTCTTACCCTCCCGTTAAAATCCACATTATTTTGGATACAGGGATGCGACGCCTCGGCTTTGAAAGCCATGAAATAAAAGAACTGGCAAACATACTGGAACAGAATGGCGATGTGCGGGTAAAAAGCATCTTTTCCCACTTAGCTGCGGCTGATGATCCTGAACACGAAACTTTTACCCGTCAACAAATCTTTCTTTTTGACAAACTATCCAGCGAACTTTCAAATCAGCTGGGCTACCAACCTATTCGCCATATATTGAACTCAGCAGGTATCTTGAACTATCCCGATAGGCAATTTGACATGGTGAGGCTTGGCATCGGGCTGTATGGAATTGACCCGAGAAGCAACCCAGAGCTTGAACTGCATAATGCCGCTACTTTGAAAACATCGATTTCCCAAATAAAGGAAATTAAAAAGGGCGAAAGTGTAGGCTACGGAAGAGCATTCATCGCTGCCAAAGCAATGAAAATAGCCACCATTGCCATCGGTTATGCCGACGGCTACGACCGAAGGTTTGGCAAGGGGAATGGAAAAGTGCTGGTGAAAGGAAAGTTAGCTCCCGTAATTGGAAATGTCTGCATGGATATGTGCATGATTGATGTTTCGGGGATTGAGGATGTGAGTGAAGGGGAAGAAGTGATCGTTTTTGGGGCGAACCCGAGCGTAGTTGAGCTCGCCCAAGCCATTGGCACTATTCCTTACGAACTGCTCACCAATGTGAGCGAACGGGTGAAGCGGGTGTTTTATACGGAGTGATTACCAATATTAAGTACTAACTAACTCTTTAATACCATCTGCAAAAACGTCTAGGTGTTCGGGTAATATGAAGACAGGTGTGGCAATTCCAATCACATTGACACTTTGATAATCCACATTACTATTTTTATAGTTCTCAATTGATTGAACTACAATTTTGTATTGGTCAAAAAGCTTATTTTTTATATCAGTAGCACTCTGGTTTTCAATTGAAAAATAAGCGATTCCACAGGAGTGCTCTGCATCTATGTTAGTGACTATTTCTATCTCTGGTATAGCACTTAATTTATTTATCCAGTATTCTTTTAAAATTTGCATCCTATTTCTTTTCGCCTCGTAACCAATTTTTTCCCAAAAGTCGAGGCTGAAATTACAGGCTTCAAAAACAGGGGTAATTGATCCGAAATTCTCAAATTTTTCTATCCTTGGAGCATCTGCATTGTAATGATAGTGCCCAAATAGCGGATACGTTGCAGGAATATTTTCTTTTCTAATGTACAAAAAGCCACTCCCGAGCGGTGCAGCACACCACTTATGTAGCGATGCGCCTAAATAATCGCAACTAATTTTTGTAACATCGATGTTTAAATGTGAAAAACTTTGCGCAGCATCAACTACAGTAGCAATTCCTTTTGACCTTGCCCATTGACATATCTCTTCTATGGGATAGATTTGACCGCTAATCCAAACCATGTGCGAAATCAAAATCAGTTTTGTTTTGGGTGTGGCACTTTTTTTAAAACATTCAATAATTTGCTCTTTTGATGTGGGTTGGTACGGTATTTCTACTCTTTTCACTTCAATCCCATCTCTTTTTTGCCGTTGATACAAACTACCCATCATGCTATCATATTCATGAACAGATGCCAATACCTCGTCCCCATTTTCAAAAGGGAAACCCATCAATGCATTATTAAGAGCTTCTGTAGTGCTTCGCATTAATGCCACTTCCTCAAAAGAGCAATTCAATTCTTTGGCAATTTTCACTCTCAACAACTCCTTATTGCCTTCTGCCACTTCATGGTTTCGAATAGAAGGGAAAGATTGGACATGCCCATAGTTTTGGCTAAACTCCTCAAATGTGCCAGAAGGAATAGGGCTAGCAGCATGAGCCCTAAGGTCAATGTAACTATTATCTACGTTAAATTGGCTTCTAACCTTCTCCCAAAACGATTCTTCACTCATCTGGTCATTGGGTTTGGTAATTTTCTGTACTTGTTTTCCTTTTGTGATTTCTGGAATCATACATAGCCCCGATAGTTGTAAAATAAAGTCTGCTCTATTCATTTTGGCACATCTTTTAGCATAGAAAAGCTTCTTAATTCTCATTCATTATCCCACACCACATTGGTAGGGTTTCCTTCTTGAAAAGCTTTTACATTTCCAATAGCCATTTCTAATAAGCGTTGTCTCGCCTCTATGGTCGACCATGCTATGTGTGGCGTGATAAAACAATTTCTTACTCCTACAAGCGGGTTATTTTTAGAAGGAGGTTCTTGCGAAAGCACGTCTAACCCAGCTCCGGCAATTAGCCCCTTATCAAGCGCATCAGCCAAATCTTCTTCATTTATAAGCGGACCTCTTCCTGTATTGATCAAAAATGCCGAGGACTTCATTTTAGAAATTGTTTCTTTGTTGATAAAGCCTTTGTTGGCTTCGGTAAGCGGGCAGTTCACGCTAATAAAATCGCTTTGAGCCAGTAGTTCGTCGAGCTCCACTTGGGATGCTTTGAGACCCTCTACTTGCTTCTTGCTTCTGTTTTGGTAAATCACCTTCATCTGAAAACCTTCAGCTATTCTGGCAACCGCCTGCCCTATTCTCCCAAATCCTATAATACCCAAGGTTTTTCCAGCTATCTCTCGCTGAGGACTGAGCACATAACAGAAATCCTTACTCTTTGCCCAATCTCCATTGGCTACCGAATCGGCATGGCTTCCTACATTTTGAGTATAATGTAAGATGAAAGAGAAGACTAATTGCGCTACCGACTCTGTACTATAAGCAGGGATACTTGTCACCACTATTCCTGCATTTTTCGCAGCTGCTGTATCAACTACATTGTAGCCCGTAGCCAAAACGCCAATATATTTTAGTTTGGGAAGTTGGGCAATGGTTTCCTTAGAAAGAACCACTTTGTTTGTAAGAAGGATATCAGCTTCTTGAGCGCGTTCTAATAATTTTTTAGGCTTGGTGCGTTTGTAAATTTCACAAGACCCCAGCTGCTCTAAGCCTTCCCAAGAAAGGTCACCTGGGTTTAGGGTGAAACCATCTAGTACTACAATTTTCATTTTCGAGACAGAAAGTAGGGTTACACAAAAAAGTCCCATGGATACCCATGGGACTACATTTTATTTTTCAAGTTTCAAGGTTATGCAAGCATTGTTACAAATCCCTCCAATTGGCGGGTTGTATTTTTTCACTTTGACTTCTACGTCTAAAGCCCCGTCGAATTTATCTAATATCTTATTCGCAATTTTATAAGCTAAATGCTCCAATAGATTGACCGGATGTGCCATAATCTCCCTCACTATCGCATATAGCTCTTCGTAGTTTAGGGTACACTCTAGTTCATCGGAGTTTTCTGCCGCTGAAATATCATAACTCACCAATAAATCGATACCAAATTTATTTCCCGTATCACGCTCTGTTTTGTACACTCCGTGATAAGCAAAGAACTCCAATCCGTTCAAGGCAATTTTCCCCATAATCATCCAATTTACTTCGTTCTTAAAGATTGAACCCAAAAGTAAACATAAGCTACTAAACTTTAAAGCAAGAGCATATTTAAAGCCTTGTAATCTTCAAAGAAAAAAGCAGGTCCGGAAATATCACCTTGCAAGATTATTTAAAACCTATTAAGCAGTATGTGCCTTATTTAGAAAATTATCAAGCAAAAACTTATCGTGAAGAGTTTGTGATTCAGCAGGTTTTTCAGCTTCTGCATTCAGGTTTTGAAGCTTTTGAAGCAACGTTCCTTCTTGTTGTTTCTCTTGCTGAGGCCGAGAATGCTTTGCCGCAGGCCTGGCAGTAACCTGCTGAGGCCTTGAAGGAGCTTTTTGACCTACCGGCTGCTTAGCTCTTTTCTCTTCAAACTTTTCTGCTTTGTACGAATTATGGTTCACGAACATCTGCGGAGAAGAGTCGATGCTCCGCTCGGCATATTGGTAACGGGCTACTTTTTTAATTTTCGTCAGCCTGTTGATAGTTTCTGAAGTCTCTCTCATGATCTTGTTCAATTCGTCGATCATCGCATCGGTATGCTTATCAACTATATCAAAATCATCGCGAAGAGTTTTGGTTTCTTTCTTTTGCTTACCCACCAACTCCTGATGCTGCTGTTTTGCACTCATCATCATTTCCTTGGCCTTGTGCTCAGCCTCTTTCACCAAAAGGTCTTTGGTAAGCTCCGCTTCCTTAATAGTTAAGTCAGCTTCCTTTTTCGCTTGGCGCAAGGTTTCTTCCTTATTCCTTTCAACTTGTTCTAGGGCTTGAAGCAAAGACATTTCCATGTCTTTCATCCTTTTCAGTTCTACTGATAAGCGAGAGTTTTCGGTTTCTAAGTTTTCCCACTCAGAAGAAAGGTTTTCGAGGTAAGATTGAACTTCGGCTTTCTTTAAGCCACCTAGCAAACGTCTTTCAAAAGACTTTTGCCTGATTTGTACAGGTAAGTTTTTCATTGAGATATTTGGTTAATTGTCGTTTAATTGTTTTTGTTATTCTCTGTTGATAGTACAATTCTATTACCAAATTTAATAACTCTAGGTTTTTTACCTAACTTTTTTAGGTATTTATCGAAAATATATAGTGTTTGACCGATTTTGGAAGAATGTAGGGTTTATCGGAAATAATGAGATTTATTCCATATTAAATACTAATTCCCAAATTGAAATGGATCTGTCATCAGAACATGAAAGAAGCAAGCCATCGTTTTGCGGCCAACTTACTTTATTTACCGAAGTGCCATGCCCAGCATGCCTGGTTTTATCTATCACCTTCAGCAACCTGAACGTTTCCCCATCCCATACCTTCACCGATTTATCCTTGCTACAGGTCACAAAATACTTTCCGTCGGGACGGAAGGAAATATGATTGATGGTGTACATATGCGCCACTATCGATTCCTGCATTTTATAATCCAGTTTCACATCCCAAATCTTGAGTGTGGCATCTCTGCTCCCACTGAGGAGGAAATCACCATTAGGGCTGTAAGTTATGGCAAATACAGAGTTATCATGTCCTTCCAGTTCATTCTTCACTATAAAAGAATCTAGATCGACGATCCGAATTTTATGATCGCTATATGCCACGGCCAACTCCCTTCTCTCTTCATGTACCGCCAAAGCCCGAACCGATTTGTCCGATAAGTTCAGCTTATGTACTATCTGCTTACCGTCGCCGCTTATTATATATACCGTGCCATCACCGCTTCCTACCAATATTTTATCTTCAAATACTTTTATGTCGAATATCTGTTGGTCGGTAAGCTTGAGAGACCCTACTTCCTTGTTTGTCTCTAGGTCTACAAAATGGATTCCTTCAAAGTTCTGCCCTACAATAAGGATGTTGGACTGCGGCAAGTAGCATAAAGCATAGACCGTATTATCCACTTTTGCAATGAGTTTTCCCTCATCAGGCTTTTCCAAATCCCACCCAACCACAAACTTGTCGGACCCGCTGGTATAAAACAAGTTAGACGTTTCTCCTTCACAAAAAGCATAAATACAATCGCGATGCCCCGTAAAAACAGCTTTTTTATGTACTTGTATTTTGTTCATCCCTCTTTATTAAATTCCTCTGTTTTTTTGAATAAGCATAACCATATGCTTTTTATCTTTGCACAAAGATAAACCTGCCCGCTTCGCATACAAGTTATATGCAAAAAGCAAGTTTACTTTAAAGTCAACCACAAGAACATAACCATAGGTAAATGCCATTGTTGAAAGAAAATCAGGTGAAGCAAGGAGTTTATTGGGGCATCTGGAACATCACCGAATCTGAGGAACACCTCCATCAGGCATATCCTTTTGAAGAAGTGAAGTCTGAGCTTGGAAATATAAAAATAGAGCTCCGAAGGAAGCAATGGCTAGCAGGAAGGATATTGGTTGGCGAATTATTGAAAAAACGATCGCTACCCTTTGAAGGAATCTGGAAAGACCAGCACGAAAAGGCTTTTCTGAAAGATTCTAATTTCAGCATCTCCCTCTCCCACTCGGGCGACTACGCCGTGGCCATTGTAGATGAATACAAATCGACAGGAATTGATATTGAAATGGTACAGCCTAAGATCCACCGTGTAGCAGGCAGGATTTTGAACGAAGCAGAAATGAACCTTGCAGGAGAAAACACCAAAGAACTGACCGCCTACTGGTGCGCCAAGGAAGCACTTTACAAGCTGTACGGAAAACGAGAAGTAATTTTTAAAGAAGAGCTTTTTATTGAAAAGCCAAATGGGGACTCAAACTTTATGGGAAAAGTGAGGAAAAACGGGTTCAACAAAAACATTCCGATGAAAGCCGATGAGTTTGGCGACTTCATGATTGTCCATTCACATTAAAATATGTAGCGGCCAATTAAACTTGCCACTTGTCTGCTGTTCCTCCACCAAGACCTTGGAGAATGTTCATGTAATTGATAAAAGAATCGAAAGGAGCAGCATCTTTACCCCTATTCTTTGTTTTCATACTTTCAAAAAAAGAAGCATCTGCTAGGGCTAAAAATTCATTGCTTTTAGCCAACTCTACATCTTTATCGAAAAGCTTATGCCACTCGCCCATTGCACCGGTTTGTAAGCGGTTTTGGGCAGGTTGGTTTATTTTAGCATTGGAGGAAAAAGTTATTTTATGTTGAAAGTCCAATACATCGTTGGCTACCTTTTCAAATACATCCCGTTGTCTTTCTTTCACTTTTCCAAAAGCTAAGCTCGTAGGAATTGGTACATATCCGCAGCCTATAATTTCCACTTTACCTTCGGCATGCAACTCTTTGAGCAGAAGTACCAACTCTGGCTTTATCGTATCCATTAATTCAAGCATCACCCCTGAGCAGTTGACTTTTTGAGCACTGCTCACTTCTTCTTTTTGAAATTTCATCAGAACAGGTTTTACCTTTTTTTCCAAATAAAATTTTGCTGTGATTTTACTTTCCGCCCAATCTATATATTCTCCCAACTCGTCTATTTGGTTGAAATATACTGTTTTGAGAACTAGTGGACTATGGAATAAAAGAATGTCTTGCTTCATAAACTGCATCGGAATAATAGAATAATTGGTACCGTAAAGCTATAAACTATCCTAATATCTCCTTTGCAAGAACGCTTCTCGGGCACTAGGTTCGAGCCTTTCCTAAAAAATAGTGTACCTTTGTGGCTTCATTACGAAGCAAGCAAGTAACTATTCTTTGATTTGCTTCCTTAACACACATATATGTCATTTAACAATTTAGGATTATCCGAGCCATTGCTAAAAGCAGTGAGCGAAAAAGGATACACAACCCCATCACCCATCCAAGAAAAAGCTATCCCACTAATTTTAGAAGGAAAAGATGTTTTGGCTTCGGCGCAGACGGGAACAGGAAAAACAGCAGGATTCACCCTGCCACTTTTGCAAAACCTTTCGAGAGGTCAGGCACTTAGGCACAGACCAGTCCGAGCACTGGTACTAACCCCTACTAGGGAACTTGCCGCCCAAGTTTACGACAACGTGAAGGCTTATAGCAAATATTTAGATATCCGCTCTACAGTGATATTTGGAGGCGTAAATGCCAATCCGCAGATCAGAACCCTTAGGCAGGGAGTGGATGTGCTGGTAGCTACTCCTGGTCGCTTATTGGATCTTCATAACCAAAAGGTATTTAGGCTAGACAAAGTAGAAATACTGGTGCTAGACGAAGCTGACAGGATGCTCGACATGGGCTTTTTGAGAGATATCAAAAAAGTAATGGACTTGATGCCACCTAAAAGGCAAAACCTACTTTTCTCGGCAACTTTCTCCAAAGAGATAAAAAAACTTGCCAATAGCATCTTGCACAAACCAGTTTCGGTAGAAGCAGCTCCTGAAAACACCACGGCGGAAAAAGTTGATCAAATTGTCTATCGCGTTGACAAAGGAAGAAAACCTGCGCTACTCGTTAAGTTAGTTTCGGAAGGAAACTGGGAGCAAGTGTTGGTCTTTACCCGCACTAAGCACGGGGCAAATAGGCTGAGCGAAAAACTGAGCAAAAGCGGAATTAGCTCAGCAGCTATCCATGGTAACAAAAGCCAAGGGGCGAGAACAACAGCCCTGAAAGGGTTTAAACAAGGAAGAGTCAGGGTTCTGGTAGCCACTGACATTGCTGCCCGTGGTCTTGACATTCCCCTACTCCCACACGTAGTAAATTTTGAACTGCCCAACGTACCTGAAGATTATGTTCACCGAATAGGCAGGACAGGTAGAGCTGGCGCAAGTGGCGAAGCCATTTCGCTTGTAAGCGCAGACGAAGTCGACTATGTACGAGGAATAGAACGCTTATTGGGCGAAAAGCTCCAAAGCGAAATTATAGAAGGGTTTGAACCTACTCCAGGAGCCAATGCCAAACCACAAAAACCTGCTACTTCGGCAAGAGGTGGCGGCGGCGGTGACCAGCAAAGGAAACCAAAAACCCAAGGTGGAAACAGAAGAAGGTTTGGTAGCAACCGAGGTGGAAGCGACCACGACAGCGGAGGAAATAGTGGAAACTTCAGACGAAGAAACAGCAAACGCTCTTAATACCAACAGCCTCGAAAAATATGTTTTTCGAGGCTGTTTTTTTTTAATTAAAATATCCTTGCCTAGTTCACAATTAACTTTTTCAGCCAGCTTTTTTCTTGTGAATTGATTTTTATGAAGTACAGACCCGGTTTTTCGAACACCTTAAATGGAATGGTAACCTGTATTCCCGTTGCATCAACCAGTTGAACCCGTTGCCCCAATCCATTAAAAACCTCCACACTATTAAGGGCGATTTTACTTTTCATTTCAACCCTTACATTCTGCCCAAAACTAGGGTTCGGATATACTAAAACATTTAATTCTGCCTGTTCATAATCTTCTATCCCCGTCTCCACATCAATTATCACCTCGCCGCCAACTTCCATGTCCACGCCTGGCTTCCAAGGGCTCAGTCCGTACTCGTATGCACCCACGTCAGGCAAATCGCCTTGGAAATCATCGTTGATGCCCGCTATCTTCACCCCAGTATCAAATAAGCTTGATTCTTTTTTAGGTGTGAAATTTTGCGCAGCTAAATCCGTAAAAGGATCATTCGCATCAATCACATTGTGATCGATCAGCGTTCCTGCCCAATCGCCAATACTCGCATAATTGTTATAAATCGTATCCCGTTGCATTTCATGCTCCGCTTTTAGCCAAGTACCCATTGCTTGCTCTACGTGCCAAAATGTATTGTGGTAAATCCCATGGTCCCACACGTCCCAGTTCATCTGCAAGCCCGACCAAGTTACGTTCCAAACTACATTGTGGTGCACCGAATAGCCTTTGCTGTCATTGTCCAAATAAATCCCAGCGACTCTGCCATCAGCATAGTCAGGGCCAGCAGAATCATGAAACCAGTTGTGATGGATTTCAGTATTTTTTGGGTTATCATTACCTACAGTGTAGAAAACTCCGCCATCGTTATTGATCAGCATACAATTGGAAATATCGTTGTAAGAAATTTCACAATCTGTTCCTCCGTTGTACATCCCATCACGTCCCGTATTCATAATGGTGTTGGCATGGATTTTAACATTGGTAGCCGAAGAACGAACAGGAGAAGAATGAATCCCAACAGTGTTGAAATTCTTGATGACATTGTGCTGGATCGTCACACTAGTTACCCCGCCCCATCCTTGGACAAATACTCCGTTCAAAGATCCTCCATCAATTACATTATGTTCTATGATGGTATTACTCGCTCGCACCAACACAGTGGCATCTCCGACTTGGGCATCCGTATTGTCCAGTTCATCTAGGATTTGCAAACAATTTTTAAATGTGCCATTTCTAATCACACAGTTGCTCCCCCTTATTTCTATTTTCCCTCCAAAAGCGTTGATCCCATCCACTACTATGTAGTCGTTTCCGATGTCCATTGTCCTTACACGCTGCGCAACTTCCACTTCTAAGCCGTTTGGGTCGGCATTGCCCGGAGCTTGGAAATAGACCATTTCTTCATCTTCGTCGTAATACCACTCACGTTCAAAGTCCAAGGCATCTTTCGCCCCGAAGAGAAAAAACTGCCCCCTGTTTTCATTCCTCAAAACGGTTGGGTTGTGTGGGTTGAACGGCCATTTACTAATATCTACTTCTGTAAAACTGATCGTATTGCCTGCATTAGCTGTAATTTTTCGAGTCCAGCTAGTTCCCGAATGTGCACCCAAATACCAAATATACCCACCGACCCAATCCTTGTCGGGAATTTCCGAACCTACAATGGTAGAACCTGTTCCGCTTTCTACTTTCACGCCTTGAACCGTATAAGGGTCATCATCGTCATTGTTAGGCCACCTCGCCCAGTCCATCGGCTTCCCGTTGCAAAAAATCATGTTTTGCCTACCCAAGCCCATGGCATAATCGGCTTGATAGATATTACCAGATGAGATTGACCAAGTATCAAGCACCTCTGTCGCAGATATAACCACCGAATCATCGGCGTAGTTGGTGAACACAATGGGGCTTCCAGCCTGTCCTGCATTGGCTGGGGAAAGCACCTCACGGTAAGTCCCCGCTTTCACAAAGCAAGTATCTCCCGCCACCATCAGCGAAGCGGCTTTGCTTATTGTGAGAAAAGGGGCGGCTTTGCTCCCATCGTTAGAATCTGAGCCATCTTTGGCCACATAATAATTTGCTGCGTTCGCCTGAAAAAAAGCAAATGCTAGTAAGAATACAATAGTAAATTTAGCTTTCATTTTTATTTGTTTTCGTCGGAAATAGTTTAATGTTAGTTGTTAGAAAATATCGTCCTTTTCTATCTTAAGGTGATTTTATAGACCAAAGCTGCATCTGCTTCGGCAGGCTTATTCTTAGGCGAAGTCACTTTCAAACCTTCTGCTGTTTTTTTCCACTTCACTCTTTCCTTGCTGCCCAGTACAGTTACAGATTTCACTTTCAGATCTTTTGCCTTTCCTGCAAAAGTGCTAAGCATTGTCTCTTTGCTTTCCCCAGGCCAGCCGAGTTGGATAGCATACACCGTTTTGCCATTTTGGGTAAAACGGACATCAGCTGCGTTCAACTTGTCTAACCCTTTCTTTATCGCTCCATATTCGTTCCATGCATCGGCTGGGTCGCGAACAAGCTTTGTAGTGCCTTCGCCAAAAGCGACAAACGGACGGGTGCTGTAGATCGCCTCGCCGTAGAGCTGCATCCACGCACCTATCCCTTCCATTGCTTTTACTTGTTCTTCGGGAATAGTCCCATCGGCCATAGGTCCTGCCGAAAGCAGCATTACGCCGTTTTTACTCACTACTTCGGCAAGCATACGTATCGCCTTGTGTGGGTCAATTGCGGTTCGCTTCGCTTGGTTGTAGCACCAAGAGCTTCCTAAGATAAAATCCGTGATCCAAACATCCGCCGTAATATCCTCCATAGTCGCCCGCTCCACATTCACCACTGCCAAGTCGGTAGGGAAAAATGTACCTTTCGTATTTACCACCACCTCTTTGTTCAGCTCGGCAGCCTTATTGAAATAATTAGCCAAAAACTGTTGCCTATGCGATTCTTTCACGAAGCGCTGCCCGAAGTCCATCCAGATATAATCGGGGCAATATGCATCGATCACTTCGTTCAGTTTTGCTAGCCAAAGATCGTTCGCCTCGTCATAATCCATATTCCCATACAACTTTCGGTACTTCTCGTCTTGCGGCACTTCGCAAGAATCCTGCACGTACTGATATTTGGTAACTGGTCGCAAATACGAGTTTTCAGGCTTTGGGTAAAACATCATATTGAACCCGTGGTGAAAAGTAGTCATGTACTTCAGGTCTCTTTTCTTGGTCTCTTCGCCAATGGCTTTTACCACATCGATGCCCGGTCCCATAGCTACAGAGTTCCATTCATTCGCTTTGCTTTCCCAAAGCGAAAAACCATCGTGGTGTTCGGCTATCGAGCCAATGAATTTTGCCCCCATGTTTTCAAACATATCTACCCATTCTTTGGCAGAGAATTTCTCCCCTTTCCACTGGGGAATGAAATCGTGGTAATGGACATCATCTCCGTAGGTCTTCTTATGGTATGCGTAAATTTCGGAACCCCAGCCAACCCTATCGGGCACGTACATCCACCTTGGGTACCACTCGCTTCCCCAAGCTGGCACCGAATACACGCCCCAGTGGAAATACACACCAAGTTTAGCATCGGCAAACCATTCGGGGGCAGCTTTGTGGGTGTTCAACGACTCCCACTCTGCCTTGTATTCTTCTTGCGCATTCGCAGCTACAAAGCAAAAAATAAAAGCTGCTAGCAAGGTTGCTATTTTGAATTTAAAAAACATGATAATTCGTCGGTTTTGTAAAAAGTGTCTGCGAAAAAATAGCCAAGAACTAAAGCTTCTCTATGTACAAATAATAAGCAGGATGCAGCCTTCCGAGTTTGTCAATCAACTGCGCCTCAAGGTCGTATTTGCCCGCCGCCATATCAAGTGTATAGGAAATCTCATCTTCGCTCCCCTCTATCTTTGTCGTTTTCTTGTACCTTCCTACGTAAAGAAATGCTTCGGCAAAGTCAGATTTCTCACTTGCCGGTGCAGATTTTTCAATTCTCCTTTCTTTTGCCATAGCCGGGAAAGTCTCGTTGATTCCCAAGCCAGACTCGCGGGGGAAGCGGCGCATACTTATTTTGTATTGCCCATCTTCTACAAACTCGATCTTCCATCTACCAGCCGAAGGAGCCGCTGCAATAACACCATGTTGATGCCAACCATAACCTAGGTTTCCAGTAAGCATATCGTGGCAAGCAATGCGGGAAGGGTTTTCGTAAGGCGTGCCTACTTTAATGTAAGCATAGCGTTCGTTCACTCCTTCGTCTACCAATGACTGCCACCATCTTTCGTAGCCTCCTGCAAGGCGGGCCGCTATTTCAGGATGTTGGTCTATCACGTTATTTTTTTGCTTCAGATCGGACGTCAAATCATACAGTTCATCCCCATTTACCAAGCGCCATTCTTTTTCCATCACTGTGTAGTCCTTAAACTTGGTAAGGTTTAGCATACGCTGCGTGTCCATGAACAAAATCCTGTTTTCCCAAGCTGCTTTTTTCCCTTCCAAAAGAGGCTTCCAGCTTTTTCCATCAAGCGGTTTGATTGGATTGAGCTTGAGCCCGAGCAGGTCAACCAGCGTAGGCAGCACGTCGTAATGAGCAGCAAGTGTTTCAATGTCTTTCCCCCCAGTAAGTTCGCCATTAGGCCAGCGGATATAAAAAGGAACTCGGTGGCCGCCTTCTGTCACTTGCCCTTTTCCTCCACTCATACCAGCGTCATATACTTTATGCCCTCCGGCAGTCCCGTTATCGGTCATGAAAATAAGGATCGTATTATCAATCAAATCCAACTTTTCCAGCTTGTCTTGCAACAGTTTGAAGTTGTCATCTATGTTAGTGATCATCCCATAAAAACGCTTGAAATGCGCTGGCACATTTTCATCGTCTTTGTACATATCAATGTACTCTTCGGGGCAGTTGAGCGGGCCATGCGGCGCATTGGTAGAGATGTAGCAAAAGAACGGGTTGTCCTTGTTTTCTTCTATAAAGTCAAGGGCTTCCGAGAAAAACACATCGGTACAAAACCCTTTGTATTCTTCCACTTCTCCATTGTGCCAGTAGGTATCGTCAAAGTAATCATTGCCCCAATAATCCGGCCCTTGAGTGATTCCGCCGCCGCCATGGCGAACTACCTCATGGAAACCTCTGTCCATTGGGCGGAACGGGTAATTGTCCCCCAAATGCCATTTTCCAAACATCCCATTGGTGTAACCATTTTGAGCCAAAACTTGCGGAAGCAACACTTCGTCTTCGAACAAAAGCGAGCGACCGGCAATGGTATGGAACACGTTCAATCGGTTGGTGTGCCTACCCGTCATCAGCGAGCCACGAGAAGGCGCACAAGTAGTAGAAACATGGAAGTTGGTGAACCTGATAGATTCCGAATGGAACTTGTCGATATTGGGCGTTTTTATGTACGGATTGCCCTCGCAAGCCAAGTCGTTTTTCCCTTGGTCATCAGTAATCACCAACACTATATTTGGCTTTGATTTTTTGCTTTGTGCAAATACTGTTTGTATTGCCGAGATGCTCAAGGCGAGCAACAAAAAAAGTGATATGTTTTTATTCATTTTCTTAAATATTATTTACGCATCTGAACTAAGAAAAACCATAACATAGGCTATAGAATCCCTCTTAAAATGTAGGTTTTAGTTTAGGCTAAAGCCGAATTCGTTTTGTTTGTGAACGGGGCTTAAAAGCCCCGGATAGTGAGAAATCTGAGTAATTATTTTAATCACTAGCAAGGGGTTTCAACCTCTTGTAAACTATTTGAAACCAAACGGCTTTAGCCTAAACTAAAAACCGATTTATTGTTTTGCCCCCTTCATTGCTCAACCCCCAATATCTTCTCCCAATACTCGACAATCTCCTCGTCCGACGAAGCTCCACTCAGCCCCTTCCTCTTCATATTGTTCTCAAAATATTTACGAGAAGAGCTTTGTGCTTTTTCTATAGTTTCGGGCGACTCAGGCACCATTCCCTTTTCATAGATTTTCAACTTCTTTTTTAAAGTAGAAAAAAGCTTTTTTTGGATTTTCTTGTACTCGGCTTTCCCTGCCAAGTTATCGAACTCATCAGGATCTTTCCCGAGATCATAAAGCTCAATTTCTGGTCGAACAGCAGCCATTATCTGGTTGTATGGAGCGCCCAACTTCCCTTCCTTATACAAATGGTGGTACAAGGCAAAAGCAGGATATTGCGATTTTTTATATCCGCTCAACTGCATCCAAGGATTTTGCGGCATCCTGTTCCAAATCAATTTATACTGCCCATCGGTAATGCTTCGGATATCGTCCACCGCATCGCCAGCCCGTTGGCGAAAGCCGAAGACATACTCCCGCTCTTTTGCCTCTTCTCCCATGAAAACATTTCCATGTAAATGGCTAGGCACAGGAATGTTCGCCAAGCTCAACGAAGTTGCCGCTACATCTACCAAGCTTACCAATTGCTCGTCTACTTTTCCCGCTTCTATGCTTTTTGGATAGCGAATAATGAGAGGGATTCTCAACCCTCCTTCGTACAAAAATTGCTTATCCCGAAGGTGAGGGCGACCATGGTCACCAAACATAAATATGATGGTATTCTCCAGCAAACCCTCTTTTTCCAACTTATCCAAAACCATCCCTACCACCTTGTCGCAGTGCTGTACACTTTCTAGGTACATCGCCCAATCTGCTCGGAGCAGCGGATGATCTGGATAACAACTAGGAAACGTTACCTCGTCTGGGTTCACGGGATTTTCCTCATCTCTCGCAAAAGTGCGGTGAGGAAAATGGATTTGAACTTGGGCAAAAAATGGCTGGCCATCCTTACGTTGCGTCCAATCTGTCCCGTCAAAAATATCGTCTCCCAAAAAGTTAAAATCCTTCTTGCCCATTTTAGAAAGGTTTCCCCCTTTCCCATTGGTGCAAAAATAGCCCGCCTGCTGGAAGTAACTGGTAATGGGCTGCACACCTTCGGGCAGTTCCCTCATGTCCACCGTTCGGTGGTTGAGGCAATTGATACTTGTAGGATACATTCCCGTAATCATAGACGACCGGCTGGAAGAACAAATAGGCGCATTGGCATATGCATGGGCAAATCGTCTTCCTTCCTTTGCCAACCTGTCCATGTTAGGCGTTTTCACGTCTTTATTCCCATAGCAACCTAGCTCCGCTCCCAAATCATCACCATTTATCCAAAGGATATTAGGCTGGTCTTGCGCCAATAGGGAAATGTAAGACCAAAAGGCAATTACAACAAACACTAAAAATCTTTTCATTTTCTAACTATAGTTTAGAGGTTAGAAATTAGATACTAGATGAATTGACAATGAAACTTAGGGTCATAAATGGTTTCTCCAAAAAAAGAAGAAAGCTGGGGCAAGCATCCGCCCACAATGGAATTGTCGTACCGAAACCATTATTTCAAGCATCCGCTTGAATTGAACCCAAGTTTGCGTGCCAGTTCGGCTAAAGGTTAGAAAGCATTAAAAACTTGCAACCCGTAACTTGAAACCTGAAACACATTTTCACTCCCTACTCTCCCTTCTTCACTTTCTTATTTTCCTCAGCTATTCTGTTCTTCTGCTTCTGGTTCAGGCCATGTTTGTAATAGAAATCTGGCTTGTAATAGTTGTTGTGATGCTTCATTCCTGGGTCATCCACATCTAAGCTCAAGTCGCAATCGAACCTTAGCAAAATTGCATGATTCTCTTTCCAAGTAGTTGCGTTGGTAAGATGGGAAATCCCCCAAGTGATTCCACGCCCATCTTTTGTATCGGTAAAAGCATCGGGCATAAAAGGACCAGCAGCAGTCGGCATCAAACTCACGATAGAAGCAATTTCGAAGTTGACTCCATCAGGAGCATATTGGATGGTAAAGTGCTCATTTCCATCTTTTATCACCAAAGCAGCAATCCCTTCTTTGAAGGGGAAAAGCGTGGTTTCATGACCAGAGTTGATCACAGGATTGAGCGGATGTTTTTTGAAAGGACCTAAAGGATTGTCGGCAATAGCCAAGCCCTGCATACGCACCAAGCGAGGGTCGCCATCAAAATCAGATTTGTAATACAGATAGATTTTGCCATTGTGCACTATCGGCTGCGGATCGTGGATGGAATATTGGTCCCACTCCCCTTTTGCTCCATTTTCCACCACTACTTTATTGTAAGGTATCCAAGGACCATCGGGCGAATCGGCATACGAAACTGCTACGGGGCAGTCATCTCCACGCTTGCCACTGGCTTCCATAAAGCCTTGGTAATACAAATAAAACTTCCCTTCCCATTCCAAGATATCGGTAGTAGAAACCGAGCGCCAGCCTACTTCAGGTTTTGGAGGGCGGGGAACTGCCACACCCTGCTCTTCCCATGTAAAACCGTCGTCGCTGGTTGCATACCAGATATCGCACAAATCCCAGTCGGAAGAAGGAATGGTATCATTGCTTTTGTCTGCCCCTTGCGGAGGAGTTGGGGTTTCCCTGTGCGTGTACCACACATAGTATTTTCCCTCGTGAAAAATCACCTTAGAAGGATCGCGGCGGGAAATAGTGCCATCATGGTCGTTATAATCAAAGCCCTTCAGCTCCGTATATTTGAATTGGGTATAGAGCTCATTGTCTTCGGGGCGAGGAGCTAGATAGGCATCGTAGTTTCGCTCCATGGCCGCACTCATTTTCCTATCTGGTTTCTCCTTAGGCAATTTGAAAGGAAAGCCATCCTGGGCAGATACCGCCAAAGAGACCGAAGCCAACAAGGCACTTGTTATTAAGCTTTTTAAGATAAAATGTGTAGTTCTCATTATTTTATAGATTGTCTGTGTTATTCTTTGGTTATGATAAGTGGTATTTGAACATTGAATGATTGACGAACATTGTTTTCGTCAATAGTATCGGCAGCGCACATCAAGGCAATGGGGACGCCATCTTCTACCAGTACTTGCGGGCGCTCCAAATGATCGTATTTTTCAGTTCGGCCATCTTCCCACGTAAGACTACGATCCGAGATCATAAAATGCTTGGCTTTGTCCCACTGAATGCCATCTTCCGAATCATAGTGCACCAAGGAAAACACCCGTTTTTTACCTTCGTGTTTAATGTATTTTACGATGGCGCGGTACTTCCCATCTTGGTACCAGATGTACGGGTCTTCCGCTGGAAAGCGAACCCCTTCTTCTAAGAAAACCGGATCGGGATATTTTTTGAAAGGGCCTGTAGGAGAATCGGCAATGGCTACCATGTGCACAACAGGTCCGCCAGAAGGCAAGGGAAATTTTTTCCCCACCGCCTTATACACCATCAGGATTTTTCCATCTGCCATTTGGCAAACAGAAGGATTGGAGGTCATAAGGGCATCATGTGCCAACGAATCGCCATGGGTGATATCCAGCACGGGTTGGTCAAATCGTTTCCAAGGGCCATTTGGGCTGTCGGCTTCGGCAACCCCAATCCGCTGATTGTTCCGGTGATTCCAGTTGATCTTCGCTTTTCCGGGCACACTCACTATTTTTTTGTCCCCAAAATTCCCCATGTAGTAGAGGTAATACTTCCCGTTGAACTTATGGACAGTGGGGTTGTGCGTACAAGACCCGTCCCAAAACTCCTCGCCACGCTCTGGCAAAGCTAGATCAACAAATTTGTAAGGACCAAAAGGGGATTCGGAAACAGCATGAGCAATCTCGGAATAATTCACCCACTCCCAGCCTATGTTCTTAGGCCAACGGGAATAAAGCATGTGGTACAAGCCATCTTCCCCTTTCACCACACTTCCGCCCCAAATGCTCATCGTATCGCTCACAAAAACAGCTTGCGGGGCTACTTTTCCAAATTCGATCTTAAAGTCAGGGATTGCCTCAGTTTGGGGGGGTTCATCTTCCTTCTTTTCTTGAGAGGTGCAAGCGGCCAGGGAAATTCCTAATAAAAGAAGGAAGGTAATACGTTGTTTTAAACAAGCGATAGTCAGTATCTTGATTTTCATATTTGCGAAGTACTCGTTCGGTTTTTTGTGTTTGAACACATTTACAGTTTAAAACCGAAAAGATACCGCATATCGCTTGTATTCTCAATTCATACCTTTGCGCAGAAAAATACTAAGACATTCTCCCAACATTCTATGGCATATGAAAGTTTTTTGAATGTAAGGGTCTGTCATAGGGACTATTCCCTAAAATTCTTAAGTTTTACATGGAATATTTCAACTTCAAAAAATCAAAAAATTACTCTTCTAGCTTGAAGGTCTCATCAAACCTTGGCATATCGGCTTCTCTCCAGTCAATGCCCGTTTGTTCATCGTGAAACCAGCGTGGTTGCATATGTGTCTTGCTCCATTTTTCTCCTTCATCAACAAGTTCTTTCAATATTTCAGGATGTTCAGCACTCAAATCGTGTTCTTCACTGATATCCTCTTCTATGTTTATGAGTTTCCAAGTCTCTTGGTTAACCCTCAAGGCTTTCCACTGATCCCGACGAATCCCTACATCGCTATATCCCGTCCTGTGCCTCAACACATAAATCATCTCTCCTTTGTGGGGAGCGTTCCCCGCCTGAAAATCATCCCAAATATCGTTGCCATCCAATATTTTCCCTTCTGGAATAGCCGCACCAGCCAAACCTGCAAAGGTTGGATAGAAGTCGATTGCCGAAACTGGGTGATCGAAACGCTGACCCGCTGGGACATTTTCAGGCCAATGGAAAAACATAGGAACACGATACCCGCCCTCGTAAGCGCTTCCTTTCCCTTCTTTCAACGGATAATTTGTTGCTCCACCGTAGTCTAATTTACCACCGTTGTCACTCAAGAAAACAATCAATGTATTCTCATACTGCCCTGTAGCTTTCAGGCTTTCCACTACCTCACCTACCCCACGGTCAACTGCATGAACCATAGCGGCATAGGTTCTTCGTTTTTCATCCTCTATATGGCTGTATTTTTCTAAATCTTCTTGTTTAGCTTCCAAGGGAACATGTGGAGCATTATAGGCTAGATAAAGAAAAAATGGTTGATCGTCTTGAGCAGATTCTTTCACAAAACGAACAGCTTCGTGAGACAAGGCATCTGTCAGGTATTCGGTTTCTCGCACTTCTTTACCATTGTGTTCCAATGGCAAAAGGTATTCAAATATCACTTTACTGCCTGCTGCTTTTTGCTTCTCATATTTAGCAAAATACTCTTCGGGAAAATATTTATGACCTCCACCAAGAAAACCGTAAAAGTCATCAAAACCCCTACTGTTGGGATGATATTTAGGAACAGCACCCAAATGCCATTTCCCTACAGCTCCCGTACGGTACCCTGACTCCTGCAATACTTTACTTATAAAAGGTTCTTCTAAAGGAATGCCCTCTCCTATGGTTTCACTATTGGGCGGCAAATTAAACTGCGAGCTGATGGTATGAGGGTAACGACCGGTCATAAGAGCGGCACGGCTAGGCCCGCAAAAAGGGTGGCTCACATAGCCAGCGGAAAAAATAGTCCCGCTACTAGCAAGGCGATCAAGCTCAGGAGTTTTTATATCTTTAGCCCCGTTAAATCCCACATCCGAATAGCCCAAATCATCGCAAAGAATCAGAAGGATATTTGGGCGGCTCGACTCGGCTTTGGCTACGCTCTCTTTTTTGGTTTCATTGGATTTGCAACTTACAATGAAAAGCAGAAGAGCGGAGCAAGAGATTTTTATAAAAGTAGAAATTTTCATTCTTTGAAGTTTTAAAAATGGGAAGCCTCTTGCGCTACATAGCGCAAGAGGCAAATAATGAAGTTAGTTAGTAACCTTGGCAAGATTCCCTTTCCAACCCTGGTCAAACTGAAGCAACAACTTCTCGACTAGCTCAGGGTTTTCATCTGCAATATTTTTAGTTTCCGAAGGATCAGCTTTATGGTCAAAAAGCTCAACGTATACGGGTGCAACTTCTGGCTGTGTCCTATCTTTCCAGACAATGAGGCGGTAATTGTCTGTTCTCATGGCATAGCCCATTAGGTTGTTTTCAAACAAATCCCTGTCCCATTTCTCTTTTTGCTGGCTTATGATCCTTCCCTCTACTTCTTCTATGAGCGGACCAAAATATGTTTCCCTCATTCCTTGCGAAAGCGGGTTGGCTGCCCATTCTCTCAAAGCTGGGCTTGGAAACTGACTAAAAGCAGCATTTTTCCATTTCTTTTCGGGGCTGGAAAGTAATGGAACGAAACTCTGTCCTTCCAAATGGCTTGGCAATTCGATACCTGCAAGCTCGCACAGGGTTGGGTACATATCCACCAACTCCACCAAAGCTGGAGATTTTTTGCCACGGGTTTCAGTTGGCATATCGGGTGTCCAGATCATTAGCGGTACTCGGGTAGCTATTTCATAATTCGTTGCTTTCCCCCAAATACCCATATCTCCTAAGTGCCAACCATGGTCGCTCCATACAATGATGATGGTATTTTCTCTCACTCCGGCTTCCTCCAGCGTATCTATCATCCTTCCTATTTGCGCATCGGCATAGCTCACGCAAGCTAGGTAAGCATGCTTCAACGTATGCGCCATTTCACCGTCAATGTCACCTGATTTCGGGATTCCGTAACGCACTCTCAACTCAAAAGAAGGATGAAGCCCCATTTCCGCACCATTTTCAGGTCCTTCCATTTCCGATGCCAAAGGGATTTCCTCTCTGTCGTACATGTCCCAATATTTTTTTGGGGCAACCCAGTTTAGGTGCGGTTTTTTGAGTCCTAAACCAATAAAAAATGGTTTATCACCCGCTGCCATTTCTTTCATGGTAGCAATAGCAAGGTCGGTATTGTAGCCATCTTCGTAGGCATTGTCAGCCACATCGGCACTTTCATAAGCAGGGCCATTTCCCAAGCCTCTTTTGGCTGCATCGCCGTACTTGGCTATCATGTCTTTCTTGTTCTTCTTAAAAACCTCTTGGTTTTCGGGAAGGGCATAACCTCCGGGGAAACTCGGTTTTGGAACAGCTATTTTGGCTGGTTTTCTTGACCATGAAAGTTCGGGATCATTATATGCTCCGTGGTAAATTTTCCCTGCGTAAGCCGTTTCGTAACCATTAGCTTTGAGGTGTTGAGGAAGCGTCACGATATCTGGGTTGACATCTCGAAAATAGGTATAATTCTCGATCACATTGATAGTTTCTGGCCTAGCGCCCGTCATGAGGCTGGCACGGGAAGGGCTACAAATAGCCTGCTGACAATAAGCCCTTTCGAACAACAGCCCGCTGCTTGCGAGCTTGTCCAAGTTAGGAGATTTTGCTATTTCCGAACCGTAGCACCCTAGCTCGGGACGGAGGTCATCAATGGCAATAAAGAGGATATTAGGCTTTTTCTTTTGCTCTTCGGAAGGTTGTTTTTGCTGTTGGCAAGCACTTGCAAATAAAATAAGCAAAAGGAATGGATAAAGGATTTTCATAGTTGAAAGCTTAAAAGTGGATGATTTTGGTAAGATGCCTGCCCAAAGCTGTAATCCATTGCTATGGGCAGGCTCTTCTATTTCAGCTTAACCTATTCCCAAATGATTGGCATCCAAACCGTCATTTCGGCTTGACCTCTGTTACTCCATGCATAATAAGGCACGAATGAAACAGGGATTTTCTCCAACACAGGCTTTTTCAAGGTATAATACATTCCTTCATTTTTATCCTTTCTGAGCATCACATCCCCCTTAATGGTAGAAAGACCACCCAAAAAGTCTGGACGATATTCTGCTTCTAGCTTAGAAGACAATGGAAGGTATATATCCAAGATACTGGCTCCTTTTGGCAAGTCTGGAGATTCTACACAGTAAACAACTGGGCCTCTTTGTATGGCAACTTGGTTTCTTACTTCTTCTATCCTCTGATGACCTTCTACCAAGTTCACGTCCATAGGAAGCTCCAAAGCAACTACGTCACCTTTTTTCCATTTGCGCTCTATTTTGGCAAATTCGCCAGAAGTAATCTCAACACCGGCATCAGCTCCGTTTACAGTAATTTTAGCACTCTCAGCCCAGTTAGGGATTCTGAGCAAAAGCTCGAACGCATCTTTTTTACAATCTTCTACCGTGATTTTCACCGAGCCTTCCCAAGGGTAATTCGTTTCTTGCACAAGTTCGATTTCCGAGCCATCTAGCAAAGTTGTCTCCAGCTTGTTGCCGCCATAAAGGTTTACCGCAATCCCCTTTGCAGATTTGCTATATGCCCAGCCAGACACTTTTGCAATAGTCCTCACCAAGTTTGGAGGGCAGCAGAAACACGCCAAATAAGGCTCTCTTTTAGGAGATTCGGTCACATTCGCATGCGCATCGTAATCTCTGGTGTTGTTGACCATCCGCAACGGATTTGAATAGAAATAGTCTTTTCCTTCCAAACTAATACCAGAAAGTGCGCTGTTATACAACACCAATTCCATTACATCTGCATATTTTGAATCGCCATGAAGCCCGAGCATACGATAGCTGAACATTGAGTTACACACATTGGCACAGGTCTCGTTATATGCCGTCATGTTTGGCATCATGTACGCATCAATGAAGCCTTCTTGGATCATATCTCTGTGCGTTGAAGCTCCATAATGCGCTTGACCAACTGCACCGGTTACGTACATTTTTTTATCCGTGACGTTACTCCAAAGCCTGTCCAATGCATCAATTAATGCGTTTTCTCCAGTTTCAGCATACACATCGGCTGCGCCTGCATAGTAATACAAAGCCAATACAGCATGCCCGACCGCTTCGCTCGATTCTCTTAGGGCAGTACGCTCTTGTACCATATCGCCTATCGGATACCCTTTGGTAGTTGGGTGATCCCCTACTTTGTATTTACCACGATTGTTGATGAAAACCTCGGCTAGTTCCAAGTATCTCTTGTCATCAGTAGTTCTATAAAGCTCCACCAAGCCCATAATCTGCGTTTGGTTGAATCCGAAGCGACCGAATTGCTTCGTTTGCGGGCTGAAGATTGTGTAAAGAAGATCAGCGTGTTTGATGGCAATGTCTAAGAAATTTCGTTGACCCGTAATTCTGTAATGAATGCAGGCACTCGTAAGCAAGTGACCCGTGTTGTACATCTCATGAAACCTACGGTTTTCGTACCTATCTACATTGTCCCTCAGCTGTGTTTGAGTCTGCAAGTACCCATCCTTTTCTTGGGCTTTTCCTATAATTTCGATGTAGCCGTTAACTTCTTCCAACAATTTTTTATCTCCATTTTGGGCATACACGTACATTACTGCTTCCATGTACTTATAAAAATCGCCATCGTGCCAGTGCATTCCTTGGTGCTTCCCTTCTTTCAGCCCTGCGGCAATCTTAAAATTATTGAGGGCATGCCCCGTATCTCCAGTAAGAACTTCACCCATATACGGGAGCATGCTTTTTTCAAGAGTCTTGAACTTATCTGCCCAAAAACCCTCCGTCCATACGCAGTCTCCCATGTCTATGCTTTTCAGCTTCACATTTGGGCTAGCAGCATTATTGATAATTCCTTTTTGTTGGGCAAAGCTCAGCTGAGCCGCCATTATTCCAATAATAAAAACCAGTGTCTTTTTCATATCTGTATATTTCATTTTTCTACCTACTGCAACTCTTAAATTATTATCTATCTTAAAATCAGTTCTCTTTAGATCCGTTCCTGTATTTAGTCATCCGATCTACATCGTATTTTTCAAACTTGTTTTGAAGTAGCCACCTAGGCCGTCCCAACGTCATTTCCCAATCAAAAAGCTGCTTAAAAAGTACTTTAACTTTTTCTGGATGAACCGAAGCCAAATTGTTTTGCTCAGAAATATCTTTGCTGATATCGAACAATTCCGCTGGTCTGTCCGAATACCTGATCAGTTTCCAATCGCCGTCTCTTACCACCGCCCTTGTTCCTTTTTTCCAATAAAGCACTTGGTGGGGTCTTTCCTTGTTTTCACCTTGCAGGTAAGGTATCAAGTCCACGCCATCGATGTTGGCCAAAGTATCGACCTTGCCACCCGCCGCCGCAAAGAACGTGGGAAGCAAGTCGAGTGTGCTTACAGGGTAATCATAGTTGGTGTTCTTCTTAAGTTTTGCTGGCCAACTGATAAGGAAAGGAACTCTGATCCCTCCTTCCAAATGGTTCGATTTTGTTCCGCTCAGAGGGTTGTTCACAGAAGCGTTCTTGTCAGAAGGGCCGCCGTTGTCGTTTGTGAAAACAACTATCGTATTTTCGTCTAAGCCAAGCTCTTTCAATTTATCGAATACTTTCCCACATGCCCTGTCCAGCGCCAAGGTCATTGCAGCTACTTCTTGCCTTTTTCCCGTAAGCTGTGGAAATTGTTTCAAATCTTCTTCGGTCGCATCCATTGGCGTATGCACCGCATTGAAAGCTAAAAGAGCGAAAAAAGGCTTATCCTTATTTTTTTCGATGAAAATATTCGTTTCTTCAGCCAATACATCGGTAAGGTAGCCTTCGTGCTCGGCAAATCCACCAAGCCCTCTTTCAAGCCTGTTCAATGTTTCTGCTGGTGCTTTTTGGTAAGGAAAATAGCTCCTCGCTCCTCCCCTAAACCCGAAAAACTCATCGAAGCCTCTATTAGTAGGGTGAAACTTGTCCGTACCTCCCAAATGCCACTTGCCAAAATAAGCGGTAGCATATCCCATCGACTTCATATAATCTCCCATAGTCACCTCGCTCAGTGGGATGCCCATATTTGGGCCATCTTCGGCAGAAACTTCGCTCATAAAACCAGGTACATTATTTTCCTCAAATCCAAACTTCTGTTGGTACCTGCCCGTGAGGAGGCCAGCCCGTGAAGGTCCACAGACCGAAGCTGATACATAACCTTGGGAAAATTTCACGCTCTGGGTAGCGAACTGATCGAGGTTAGGGGTTTTCATTACTTTGCTCCCTTGGAATCCAAAATCGGCATAACCGGCATCGTCAATAAATATGAGAAGGATGTTGGGTTTGTCTTGAGCTGTGCCCAAAAGAGGACTTACCAAAAGGAAAATCAATGCAAGTATGTGTGTTGTTCTTTTCATTTATGTGTGTCTTTGACAAAAGGCTGCTGCCAAACTTGTTATTGGTAATTTTACAATTTCAAAATAAGGGAATTATACTGGCTAAGTATTGATGGAATTTACCCTGTGTTTACAGTATTTTACCTCTCTTTCGCCATTTGGAGGGAAAATGGGGTAAAATATTGCCAAATAACAAAAAAAGCCCGCCTACTTAAAGAGCAGACGGGCAGCCGGATTTACTAAACAATTGGTTAGTTTTCTTTAATCTCCATAAACTCAACTGGCGAGCCGTTGTGTGCTATAAATGCAACCCTTACTCCATCGCCAGGGGAAAATGTCTCAACTAATATTTCTTTACCCTCCAAAGCCTCTTCAATATTATCTACCAAAAAGGCCACATGCGGAAGAGTTCTAAACATCTCCGGCATTGGGCTGTCGGCATCAAACTTTATCCACTCGACCCCGAATTCATCTTTGCTAAATTCTGTATAATGGATTTTTCCCGGTTCATAAAAACCGTCCCAGTTTTTTTCTTCGGTGGTAGGGATTCCGATATGGCTAAATTTGTACACTGTCATAGTTTCTTGTTTTCATATTTTACAAGTACAAATAAACCCTTTATTACCGGCTATGAATTGATGAAAATTATCCTCTAATTACTGTATTTTACCTTTCTTTTTTGTAGTATTTGGTTTAAAGAAAATGTTCTAAAAAAGTAAGCCCATCTGCTCTCTGAAAGGTGGGCTTACTTTTTCTTAGGTCTATTAAACTTAAGAGTGCTTTAGGTGCATCTAAAGCCTATTGAGGCATAGTTCAAAAACCTCACATATACAAGCAAATAGACACTCGAAAACATTGTTAACCTTTTGGGCAACTTGGAATTATAGGCTATCTTGCAATAGAACCATAAGAAAAACAAAGGAATTGTCTGTTATACAAATGTTGTCAGTCTTAAAAAACTTGAAATGGTCAAATGTGATAACCATGAATTTGAACTTCTAAGTAAACTCGTGTTACCAATATTAGAGTCTGACCCGAACCGTTTCTCACATGCGATTACTCAATTGCAAAAAATGAGAGATGATCACGGATTAAAATTTGAAATTTCCGAACATCATACAGGTTTTGCCTCAATCCCTTTATCATTAACGTTTTTCAAAAAATCAAAAAGGTCGAAGAGCGAAGATCACTTTAGACTATCAAACATTTTCGTTCTCAATAAAGACGGACAACTCAAAGAATTAAAAATCTATATTATGGCGAACCTAATAATTGGAATCGCGATAAAAGATGAATTGAAAAACATTGATTCCTTGAGCCTAGACTATTCTAAAATGCGTCAAGATAAACCCCCAAAGAATCCGTATCTAGTATCAAATGCTGACCTAGAAGGAATGTTTGATAGAACTCCAGGTCTAATTGATTTCTTAGATTGTGAATTCACAAGCGAAATGTACAAGATAAATAATGAAACGTTATACCGGATCATTGCATTCGATGATTATAGATGCATTTGTATAAATTCAAAAAATCAGGTTTTCAAGGTAAACTTCAAGACTCCTATCGTTCAAAAACTTTTTCATAGTCTTCATGAGTTTGAGATTGCCCTTAAAGAAAATAATGATTACGTGTTTGAACTCTTTGGAGAAAAATCTAAAAATCATGTCAGTTAACAATGACTATAAAACACAAACTTAGCTAGCCGAAACGCAGGGCAAAAATCAAACCCTCATTACACAAAAAGCCCATCTACTTCAAAAGCAGATGGGCTTCAATATTTCTTACTATTGAATCTTACAAAGGCGAAAGCACAAATTCAAAACTATACTTGCCAGACTCGATCACGTATTGAGGCAGAGTATGTGATAATGTTCCGCCTAAGCCACTTTGAACTAGGTCTATATTCAAAGTATAAAACCGTTGTTCCCCCAAATCATAAGGATGTCTGGCTTCTTCAATGTTTTCAGCTGTATACGGCCAAATGGAAAACCCAAATTGTGAAGCTCCCGCAATAGTTATCCCCTCTTTTTTGTTTCCTTTGGCTAGTTTCAACCAACGAACATCCGACCTATTCCCATTCTCTTGCGGCATGGCATAGCTTGAAAACAACTCGCTAGTACCTGCACTAAACTCACCAACTTCGGCACTGCGCTTCCTATCCACATAGTTTTCGAAAGGGCCTTTTCCATAATAAGAAGCGTTACTGAGACTTTTTGAAACCCCCATGGTCATGCCTATCCTAGGCAGTCTTGGTAAAGACTCATCCGCATCCAAGTTCATTTTTACGGCAACTTTACCGTCAGCGTACACTGTATAAAAAGTTTCTAGTTTGATCTTTTTGCCAGCCTGTTGGGTTACATGTACTACCAAAGGCTTGCCTTCCTCGGCTATAGTTTTGACCGAACTAGTCTCTAACTTGGCAGCGAGGTTTTTCCAAGCTTTTCTTGACTTCCCAAAGTCTTTCGCATCTGCCCCCCTCACATCGTTATCAATAGGTGGGCGATAAAAGTTAGGCTGCAAAGGATTGACGATGTACTCCATTCCTTTTACCTTATAAGAAAACAGTTCACCGGTTTCTTTGGAAATAGAAAGCGAGAAACCTTTACCACTAAGCGCAAACTCTTGCTTGCTTTCTTCTACTTCAACAGCCGCTGAAGCGTTGACAAGTTCGACAGCTTTTTTCTCCTTTATCAGCAACTGCTCTTTGGCAACTTCGTACCCTTTTTTACACCACAATTGATCTTGCTTTTCGTGCAAGCTAATGCGGAGCCAGTAGTCGTTTTCTTCATTGAATTTGATCGATTTAAAAGGAATGGTCAGCAGAGCTGAAGCTCCAGCAGCGACATCAATTGAGGACAGCGCACCTTCCTGTAATACCTTTCCATTTTCCGAAACCGACCAACGAAGTTCATAAGCGCTCAAATTGCTAAATGCCAATCGGTTCAACACTCTCACTTGCCCCTTTTCAATATTTACCGTTTCAAAAGCAGCAGGTTGGAAAACGTATTTGCATTCCCAAGCATGAGGGTTCGGTGTGCGATCAGAAGCAAAGACTCCGTTGAGGCAAAAATTCTCATCGCTAGGCATATCTCCAAAGTCGCCTCCGTAGGCATAAAACTTCTCGCCGTTTTCATGCGTTTTTTCCAAGCCTTGGTCCACCATATCCCAAATAAAACCACCGATTAGGTTAGGTGTCACCCGTATCGAATCCCAATGATCGCCCAAGCCACCAATGGAGTTACCCATTGCATGCATGTATTCGCACATGATTATTGGTCGGTCGATATGAGGGCTTCTAGACATTCCCATCAACTGGCTAAGATCAGGATACATCCTACTGAGCACATCCACAAAATCGGGATCGTCCGGATTGGCATAGACAGGCCAGCTTGTCATTTTATAACCCACATCTGGAATCTCTACATAATGCGGATCGGTTGGATCGCCTTGTGCCCCTTCGTAATGGATGAACCTTGAAGGATCATAGTCTTTTATCCAACCAGCGGCTGCGGCAAAAGCAGGACCCGTACCAGACTCGTTGCCCATTGACCAAGAAATAACAGAAGGATTGTTTTTATCTCTTTCCACCATCCGAATAATTCTGCTAAGAATAGCAGCTGGCCAAGTCGGGCTATAAGGGATAAAACTTCCCAAATGATGGCATTCGATATTTGCCTCGTCCATCACATATAAGCCATAGTCATTGCAAAGCTCCAAGAAATACGGATCGTTGGGGTAATGCGATGTCCGCACGGCATTGAAGTTGAATTGCTTCAACAGCTCTACATCTTTTCGCATATCTTCCCTAGCAAGGGCTTTTCCACGCACAGGGTGATGATCGTGACGATTGACACCCATTATTTTTACTGATTTACCATTGATCAGCAACTCGTTCTTTTTGCTAAACTCTACTTTTCTAAAGCCAATTTTTTGGCTTCGTGCTTCAACCACCTCGCCTTTTGGATTAGTAACACTAAAAACCAATTTATAGAGATAAGGGTCTTCAGCTGACCATTTGCGAGGCATTCTGATGTTTGCTTCCATAAAGGCAAACTTGGGAATGTCACGAGGTGCCCAGCGTTCATTATATACCTTGTCGACAGAGGTCTTCAATGGATTTTCCAACACTTCATTTCCTTCGGCATCGTAAAGCATGGCTGAAATATTCCAGCCTTTCACATTCTCATCCTCTTTTTTCACCCATACACGAGGGCGGATTTCCAGTTTGGCATCGTGCAGGTTTGCATCGAACTTGGTGCGCACATAAAAATCGTTGAGCGCAACTTTGGGCTGAGCCAAAAGCATTACCTCTCGGTGAATCCCGCTCAAGCGCCACATATCTTGGTCTTCCAGATAGCTTCCATCGCTCCAACGGAAAACCTGAACAGCAATCCTGTTTTTCCCTTCCACCAAATAATCGGTGATGTCAAATTCGGCAGCCAATCTGCTGCCTTGGCTGTAGCCAATTTCTTTGCCATTTACCCAGAGATAAAAAGCGGAAGAGACCCCTCCAAAATGCAAAATAACAGACTGGTCATCCCAATCTGCTGGCAGGTCAAAATCTCTGAAATAACTCCCCACAGGGTTGTCCCTGTAAATGAAGGGTGGACGTGGAGGCTTAGGTCCTTTCCAGTCGTATTTGAGGTTAGGATCTAAAATATTTGGGGTAAAAGCGTAGGTTATGTTGGTGTAAATCGGCTGTCCGAATCCTTGCAATTCCCAGTTAGAGGGAACGTCTATATCGGCCCAGTCCCCACCTTCAAAGTCTTTCGCCATAAAATCCACAGGGCGATCTTCCGACTTCCCTACGTACTTGAACCGCCAAGTGCCGTTCAGCGATTTTAGGCGTGCATTTTCCCGGTCTCCCTTCAAAGCATCGGCTACATTCTCATAAGAATATGTAGGCACTCGTGAGGGCAATTTGTTTTTTTCAAACATCAACTCGTTTTCCCAATCGTTTTGGGCATGAGTGAGTTGGATACTAAAAGCGATAGTAACTAGTAATAATAAATATTTCATTCGTCAAGTTAGTTATGTCGGTAAAGGGCTCGTCAACCCTTTGCCTATTATAAAAAGTCTCGCAGTTCTTCCTTGAAACTTAGGAAAAACTTTGTTAATCCGTCAAAATCTCCGTCTTTAATTAGTTCCTTATGCAGCAAAGTGCTTCCCATTCCTGCTCCTACAGCTCCCGCCTCAAAAAATGATTTGATGTTTTCCAAGTTTACTCCTCCTGTAGGCAAAAGTTTGATTTGATTTAAAGGAGCCAATACATCTTTTATATAGCGCGTGCCTAGTTGCGTGGCTGGAAAAATCTTCACCGCCGTAGCCCCCAAAGACCAAGCTTTGTAGATTTCGGTAGGAGAATACGCTCCTGGGAAAATAGGAATTCCTTTGGCAACGGAAGCTTTGATAACCTCTTCGTCCATAATAGGAGTAACAATGAACTGTGCTCCTGCCCCAACAGCTTTGTTGAAATCGTCCATGGAGCAAACCGTTCCCGCACCTATCATAAGATCGGGGAATTCTTCCCTCAGCTTAGGGATCATTTCGGTTACCCCAGCCGTATTCATGGTAACTTCTAAGGTATAGAAACCTGCATCGGCAAACGATCTGGCGATGTTTCTGACTATTTCAAAGTCCATTCCCCTGATTATGCCTACCAGGGGTGCTTTTTTAAACTTTTCCCAAGAAAAGGATTCGTTATTTTCCATAAAGTGAAATTATTTTCTTTTGACCTATTAACAAGGCTTTTTCCAAAGCATTTCCTTCCAAAACAACAAGTTGATCTGGAGAAACAAGTTGGTCTAAACCTAATTTATAAAGACGAAGTATAGGATTTGGCGCCGCCAAAAATACCGGATTGGAGCTTCCTTTCAAATAGGCAAGCTCATCTCCAATGAGCAAGCCGCTCAGGAAAAAATAATTATCTTCCTTTATTTTATTTTTGATCAAATGCCTTGCCCTTACGGCAAACAAATTCGATGACATCTTCCCTTCCAACC
This sequence comes from Flammeovirgaceae bacterium SG7u.111, assembly GCA_034044135.1. Taxonomy (NCBI): domain Bacteria; kingdom Pseudomonadati; phylum Bacteroidota; class Cytophagia; order Cytophagales; family Flammeovirgaceae; species Flammeovirgaceae bacterium SG7u.111. The sequence goes on from CP139021.1 coordinate 3,735,563, forward strand.
CCAGATCCAAGCCTTCTTTAAAAGCAATTTCCCTTTCTGGCAGCCAGTCATTTGCAAGAACCGAATTGGACAAAAGACTGCTCTTGGTCAAAACCTCAAATAGCTCACCCGTCATGAAAGTTGTGAAATCGGTGAACTTCCCTTGCTCATAAATAACATGCTTGCTGTGCGTGCCTGGCAACAAAAGCGTTCCTTTTTGGTAAGTGGAAAGATGTTCTTCTAGCCCAATTGCTTGCACTTCTTCTCCTCGCATCATACCCGTTTCGCTTTTTGCTCCAGAGATGAGCAACACTTCCAGCCCATTGTGCAAATTCAAATGCTCCCACAACAGATTTTCTCCGCTCAAGCCCAATGGCATACTAGCGTAGCCCAACTCGTGAAGACCAATATTGGACGAAGCCATACCCGCTGAAACCACCAAATGCTCCCGGTGTTCTTCTGGGAGCATTTGAATTTGTTCTTTCAGGTATGTCGCAAAAAACTGGCCCTGATCTACCTCTTTTTGTTTTTGGAAAGCTTCGAAAAGAGCTTTGACTCCTTGGTTGGTCTTGTGCTCTGCCAGCACCTTCAGGGAATTTGTTTCTACTACCCTCAACCTAAAGTTGGAAGTACCCCAATCGCAGCTTATAAAAAAATTAACCAAACTCATATGTATCAGACCAGTGCTAAAGTTACTCTCTTTTTAATTAGATAATCATCTAGTGCGAAGGTAGAACAATCTACTCCAATTCCACTATTTTTTATACCTCCGTGGGGCAAATAAATATCAAATTTCAGCCCGTTGAGGTGGACTTCGCCAAATGCCAGCTTTTCAGTAAAATAAGCCAAAGTAGCTTTATCTGAAGAATAGACATAGGAAGCTAGCCCAGCATCGGTGTTGTTGGCCCATTCAATAACCTCTTCTTTTGTTTTGAAAGGTACTATGTTAGCCACAGGCCCAAATATTTCTTTCTGAAGAACAGGCGCATTCGGGTCGTCGAGACGGATTGCTGTTGGTTGGAAATAAAACCCATCTCCTACCATTTCTTCTCCGCCAAACTTCACTTCGCCACCTTGGCTTACCGCTTCTTTCACAATGCCAGAGACTTTTTCCACAGATCTTTTGTTGGTCAGCGGACCCATATCAGGTTTGTTCTCTTTCCCAAAACCAACCTTAGCAGCTTTGAACTTTTCTACGATACCTTCGGTAAAAGCGTCGATCACAGACTCGTGGATAAAGAACCTGTTAGGTGCTACACAAATTTGCCCAGAGTTCCCAAGCTTCAATGCAGCTCCGTGTGTAATTGCCACCTCCAAATCGGCATCGTCAAACACTATAAAAGGGGCATTTCCACCACATTCCATGCTATACCGTTTGATGGAAGTTTTGCTACTTTGCTCTATCAACTTTTGGGCTGTTTCCGTTGAACCAATCATGGTAATCAACTTTGGTATTTTACTCTCACACAAGGGAATACCTACATTTTGTAAATCTCCGCTTATGACTGTGATCACACCTTTGGGGAAATTAATTTCTGCACAAATCTCGCCTATAATATACGCCGAAAGAGGAGAGAATTCAGATGGTTTTAACACGATGCTGCAACCTGCTGCCAATGCTGGCCCTAACTTGAAACCAAGGTTGAGCAACGGGAAATTGTACGCCAAAAAAGCAACGGCAACGCCCAAAGGTTGAGAAACTATTTTATGTTCATGCGTTCCTTCTTTATCTTCTATGGGAAAGTCTTCTCGCTTCTGAATCTCATCGGCATAATAAGCTAGGGAATTGGTAATACTTGTAATATCCTCTTCTGTTCCTTCCCACACTTTGCCCATCTCGTGCATAATACTATTGCGAAGCAACTCTTCGTTTTCCAGAAGTTTGTCCCTAAGCTTATTTATCCACTCTACGCGCTCAGCTACCGGCAGCTTTGACCAATACTCAAACCCTGCTTGGGCGGAAGCCAATGCTCTTTCTGTATCTTCTTTGCTTGCCAATGCGACGCTTGCAACGGCTTTTTCGTCGGCAGGGCAGATCACCTCTTGCTTTGCATTTATAGACGAGTCGCAAAGCTCTCCATCTATGTATAATTTTTTATATCCGAAGTCCATGATATTATCTAACTATGTTTTATGTTATTGAAGCACCAGTGCTATTTTACTAAAATGGTTTAGTAATGACAATCAATGCTTTGTTGAAAAATAGGTTATGCTTTTTTTGATCAAACACTTAAAGACTAATAAAAACTACTATATGGGTTACTCTCTGAGGAGGTACTTGTGAAGAGCATCTTCATTGAATTCGAAGCCAAGCCCGGGCTTATCACTCACTTTTATTTCCCCATTTACTACCTTCATATCGCTACATGTCAACTCATCGCGTAAGCCATTTTCTGTTCGGTCATATTCCATAAAACAACCAGCTGACATCAACCGCCCAGGCATTGTATCTAAGTTACTAATAAAATGAGAGGCAGCGGCAATGGCTATCCCTGTACCCCATGTATGCGGCACTATTTCCACGCCATACACTGAACACAGTACTGCTATCCTTTTAGCCTCTGTAAGCCCTCCTGTAGCGCAAATATCTGGTTGCACAATATCAACCGAATTCGATTTTAGTAAAGTCTGGAAACCAAAACGTAGGTATTCGCATTCTCCACCCGAAATAGGAATATTGGTTTTTGACCTCAGCTCAGCGTACTGATCGTAATATTCGGGGGAAATAGGCTCTTCGAACCATGAGATATCATATTTTTCCACTGCTTGCGCAAGCTGAATAGCTTCCCTGAGGTTATAGGCATGGTTTGCATCTATCATCAGTTTCACATTTGGGCCAATCGCTTCCCTAATTTTTTGTACATTCTCGATGTCTTGCTCTATGGTAAGCCCAACCTTCATTTTCATGGCTTTGTAGCCTTGTTTCACATATTGCTTGGCTTCGGCAGAAAGCTTTTCGCTCATTTCACCACCATTGGTAAAATACATTCCCGTGGCGTAAGGAGTGATAGAATCACGCTTTTTCCCTCCTAACAAAAGGTGGACGGGTTGCTCCAATATTTTCCCTTTCAAATCCCAAAGCGCTACGTCTATAGCACTTATAGCCGAGACTAAAATACCACGCCTAGCAAAATCCAAGGTACGGCGGTACATCGTGCTCCATATCGTTTCTATTTGCAAAGGGTTTTGCCCAACAACAAAAGGAGTGAGAAGATCAACCCCTGCTTTTATCACGTTAGCAGGTCCATATCCTTCACCCCAACCCACATGACCTGTATCGCTTGTTATCTTCACAATGCAGATACGCCTTTCGGAATATTCCCACTGTGAAAAATAAAAGCTTTCTTTTAGTTTATCGGTTAAGATGAAACTTTCTATTGATTTGATTTTCATTTGATAAATCGGTTTCGGTATAAGATGAATTAGGATACACCATTGGAATAACCTAAAATGATAGTCGCTACTATAAGCATAAACAAGCCAGCCAACAACCAAGCAAAAGGACCAGATGCGCCCTTCCATTCTTTATTAAGATAAGCCCATACGTTACTTACCACAAGGGAAACTCCTAGCAAAATTGGCCACCCAATTACGGGACCCATATCTCCCATAAGTGTTGCGCCTTGCCCGTACACGCCAAGTGCGCCGAACCAAAGTAGCCCCGCTCCTATTGACCAAGCATAAGCTTTGGAAGAATTGGGCACTGAAAAGGAAGACCAAGTGTTGTTTTTGAAAAGCAAGAAGATGGCGTACCCAGCATTCATGATGTAAGCGCCCCAGAGCACAACTACCCAAATTGCTAAGCTACTATTTCGGGAAATAACTCCTGCAGCTTCGGCTGCCTGCCCTACTGGCTGCGCATTTACGAAACCTACATTGAGGAGCGCCGACAACACACCACTTACAATTGCGATGATTAGGCCTGTTTTGAGATTACTAGAAGAAGTGCCTTTGTCTTGCTGGGTAAGCTTGTCTTTTTTGATGCCCGCATAGGCTGTAATTGCTACGCCAACGATCATGACAAAAACCCCGAACATCACATAGGGGAAAGCTGGTAGACTTGTTACATTATCTATTTGAAAAAAAGGAATGAGGCTACCTACCGCCGAGCAAACACCCATCACTATTCCGTAGGTTAGAGAGATACCGATGAAGGGGATACTTTTTCCAAACATGATCCCGCCTATGCCCCAAAGGAATCCAAATAACATACCCAGCCAGATGGCTTGCGAAGGGGCATCGGCAATTACGCTGAACAGATCGGGGACAACCATCATTGCCCAAACGGTGGGGACAAGTACCATGGCGACTGTGGCGTGAACCAACCACCATGCTTCCCACTTGAGGGGGGACATAAATTTCATTCCAAGCCCAAAAGAACCTTGGAATATACTGGCGAATAATACTAGTAGTAAGGGTAGAAATGCAAATTCCATAGTCATATTTTTATTTCTTACAAAGAAAAGTCAATATGACAAAAACTGATTGGCTGAATTTACCCTACACTTACGCTATTTTACCCTACTTGCAAAGCTTGGAAGGGCAACTATAACGTACTGCGGTATCCCTGCGGGGTACTTCCCGTGATCTGCTTGAATTGTTTGTTGAAGTTGGTAATGGAGTTATAACCCACCCTATAGCAAATTTCGGATACGGGCAAATCGTCTTGTACCAACAAGCGCGAGGCATTCCTGACGCGCAGTTCGTTGAGGAACTGGGTAAAAGATTTGTTGGTCATTTTCTTGAAAAAACGGCAAAAGGAATTGGTTGTCATGCAGGCTACATCAGCCACATCGTCAAGAGTAATATGGTTACTGTAATTATCCGACATGTACTTTAACACAGCATCGAAACGGTGGGAATGCTTGGTAGTGTATTGGCGCATATCTGTAGAAGAAAGCACTTGTTTATCTTGTGTAACTGAAAGGCGGCAAAGAACATCTAGCATCTTTACCAATTGCTCCGCAGGTGATAAATCGATCATATTGATCAATTCTTTGTGCAGAGCTTTACTCATACTGTCACCAAAACTCAGCCCAAACTTAGATTCCTCTAGCATTTGGTTTATCCCCAGAAAAGCAGGATTATTAAACGTGCCTTCTCCTATAAAGTCCTTTGTAAATTTTAAGATAATGGTCTTTACCTTATTTGTGTCTTCTTCTTCATAATATGAAGCATCGTTTCGCCAAAGGTGCGGCACATATGGACCAACTAATACTAAATCGCCCGGAAAAAAATGGGATACACTATCTCCTACAAAACGAACACCTTTGCTTTTGGAGATGTACAATAGCTCATATTCGGAATGATAATGCCAAGAAGAATCCAGACATGGAATTTCCTTCTTAGTTATATCAAGCTTTTTATTAACGGCGCTATCCGAATTCTTCAAAATCAACTTCATGGGCACAAAACTAGTCTTTTTCTCATATTCACCATAAACCATTTTTAGGTACTTACCTAAATGGACTATGGTACAAAAACAGATTATGAAAGAATATGTTCCATAAAAATGGCTTCACCTCCCAAATGCCGGAAAGGTGAAACCCTATATTTTTTTTATCGGGTTTACTTTGTTGGTTAGTTAACTTCTACCTGAGAACCGAGCTTTATAAATGTCGCCTTTTATTGTAAAACGAATATCCTCTTCCGAATAAGACATTTGGGCAAAGTGATCGTTTGCAGCGAAATAGATAAAATTTAAACCTGCTCTAAACTCCCACCTCATTAAAATTCACTTTTATAAAATATTTTAAGAAAAGGGTGTAACTTTTTGGAAAGGGGGTAGTATCCTAATCAAATCAACGAAAAACCTCATACTCGACTTTTACTTTATGAAGCAATGACTGACGAAAATGCAATGAAAGCGGTCAGTGAAGGAGACTTGGACAAGGCGGCTATTCTATTTGAGCGATACCAGAAGAGCATGTTCAATTTCTTTTTGAAGCTAACCTACGACAGGGAGGCTAGTCAAGACATGACCCAAAATTTATTTTACAGGATAATCCGCTATCGAAAAAGCTACAACAGTCAGATGCTTTTTAGACCTTGGATTTACCAGATGGCGAGGAACGTTCAAGCCGATCATTACCGCAAGGATAAAATAAAGAAATCGGAGTTTGCCGATATGGAGTCAATCTCGATAGAACTGATGGAAAGCCATGCCGAAGCAGACCAACAAGAGCGGGAAATCAATTTGCACAAGGCTCTAGCGAAGCTTGAAAAAGAGCAACGAGAAATATTGATCATGAACAAGTTTCAAAAGTTGAAATATGAGGAAATTGCCAAAATTTTGGACACCACGCCCGGTGCGGTGAAAGTGAAAGCCCACAGAGCAATCAAAAAATTGAAAGGTATTTATTTTATGGTCGAAAAATCAAAATAAGTGTTTGATCAACAACAAGCACTCCCTAGCATTCAATAAAGTATTGATTATCAATGCATAAGTTGTTTTATTAAAATAGCACTGGTGCTTAAGTTTCAATAAACGAAGTGAATTATGGAAACTAAAAATATTAAAAACAAATTGCTGGACTACATTGAAGGTTCTCTTCCTGACAACGAAATGCTGGAAGTGAAGCAAGCGATAAAGCAAGACGATGCCCTCTTCAGGGAATACGACGAGCTACGGATTGTAATGGAAGGGATGGATAAAAGCCCGAAGCTGGATAGCCCCGAGGCAGTTGGGATGGATTTTTATAAAATGCTGGAAGGGGAAAAAGAAAAGCAAAAACTTGGGGCATTAGGCAGCACTTTCCAAGTGATAAAAAACACATGGAACGGAAGCATCACACTGAAAATAGCGGCATCTGTTGCGCTTTTCCTAATGGGCTATTTCATTGACAAGCAGATAGAAGTGAAGGATATTCAAACTACTGAAATTGCCCAGATGCGGGAGGAAATTGAGTCTACCAAAACTCTGGTGATGCTCACGCTCCTCAAGCAGCAATCTGCCAGCGAGCGGATAAAAGCAATTGGCTATACTTATGATTTTGAAAATGCCGACTCGAGGGTGGTAGATGCGCTGATCAGCACGCTTAAAGATGACAAAAATGTAAACGTTCGCTTGGCTGCAACCGAGGCTCTTGCGCATTTTGCCCACAACCCAAAAGTAGTGAATGCACTGCTGGAAACCTTGCCAGAGCAAACGGATCCGGAGATCCAAATCATCATTATAGATCTGCTGGTGAAGATGAACGAGACCCGAGCCCGGCAACCTATCGAAACACTTTTGAATGAACAAGAGCTGATCGACATAGTCCGCTCAAAAGCCCAAGAGGGAGTAAGTAAACTTTTATAAGCATCAATGCTATTTTAATAAAAAACTTGACATTGATAACCAGTACTTTATTTGAACAATAGGTTATACTCTTTTTTGATCGAACACTTAGAAAAATAAATCAACCAAAAATCATCATTTAACATCATGAGAAAATTCATCGTCTTTTTGACTGTGGCATTGCTAACTAGTGCCTATTCTTTCGCCCAAGAGTTCAAAACCAGCTTCGGTTCTTCTAATGGGAATACGATTACCATCAATATCTTTGACTGTGACCTCATCGTGCAAGGACATGATTCAAAAGATGTGATCATCACCGCCAAGGGCTATAAAGCCCCTCCCAAACGAGCCGAAGGCCTCAAGCCTCTCTACAATACGTTTTCTGACAATACCAACATTGGGCTTTCGGTGAAGGCTGAAGGCAGCAGTATTACGGTAGACAGGGCTAGCCGAGAAGATATTGACTACACCATAAAAGTACCTAAGGGCACCAATGTGATCATCAATGAGATGAACTACTACGGAGATGGTTTTACCGTGAAGGATATTTCGGGAGAAATAGAGATCAACAGCAAAAGTTCCGACATCAAATTGGTAAATGTGACTGGCCCTGTGGTAGCTAGCTCTACCAATGGAAATTTTGAGGCAGTTTTCAGTAAATTGAACCAAAACAAACCGATTTCCATCAAGTGCATCAATGGCTATATAGACATCACCTTGCCGGGCAATACCAAGGCAAATCTTGAAATGAAATCGATGAATGGGGAAGTTTACACCAACTTCGAAGTAGAGCAAGCTGCCGATGCGAATGACCCTCAATACAATACTGCCGCAAAGAAAATTGATGCCAAGATCAATGGTGGTGGAATACTTCTCAGTCTTTATGCTACCAACGACGATATTTATCTGAGGAAAAAATAACGTCTTTCATACAACCGCAGAAAATTAATTGCACACCTCTTTCTGCGGTCTCTTTTTACTTCTAACATCAGAAAAATGAAAAACTATCTTTTCATAGGTGTATTGCTTTGCCTTTTCCAACCTGCTATTGCCCAAAGAATAGTGGAAAAAACATTCCCAAGCGGAAAAATAAAGAAAGTAAAGCTAGACCTAAAAATGGCTCAGCTCATAACTGTAACAACTTGGGAGCAAGACGAGGTTTATTTCAAAGCGTCTATTGACTTGAACAATGGAAAACTAGATGACTCGCTGAAGCTTAGTTTTGAGAAAAACAACGATTTATTGTTCATTAGCTCAAAGGTTGATGTCAAATTCAACAATTGGATTAGCAAGGAGACTTTCGATAAATGGCAAAAGGAAAACAAGCCTTTTTACTGGGACGACAAGGAAAACTTTGTAGTTGCGGAATTGCTGTACGAGCTAAAAATCCCAAAAAACACTATTCTCGAAATTGCAAGCATCAATGCAGACGTGGAGTTGCGTGGAGTTAGCTCAGTTGCAAAGGTGAAAACCATCAACGGTTTTGTAGACATGGATTGGCTGGAAAAAGCAGGCGCCGATATAAGTCTCAAAACAATAAACGGAGAAGTTTATTCAGATATGGACATCTCCTTTCCTAACTTCAAAAAGTATCCCATAGTTGGTTATGAACTTCAGGGCAAATACAAGCAGGGTGGTACAAAGTTGCAACTCGAAACTATTAACGGAGATATATTCTTTAGAAAAGCTAAAAACTAGTGTCACAATTAATTTCAAAAAAAGGCTGTCCACCATGGCAGCCTTTTGAATTTCCCTCTTTATTTCGGCACTCTTTTAATATGCTGTTTAACTATGTCATAGCCTGGATCAAAAAGCTTGCACGACTTCAAATAGTAATACAACATTTCTTCTAACAAGCTCTTTGTATATGTTTCCCTTAAGTATTTTGCCTTTTCATTGAAATATAAATCCTTCAAAAAGCTGCCAATCCATAAAATATTAGTTGTTTTTACCTGCCTAGCTTCAGCTAAGTTTCCCAACAATTCTAATGCTTGATTAAACTGCAAAGTAATCATTAGCTCCTCAGCTACATGTTTTGCATAGTTGATATTATCAGTGGTATGTTTGCCACTTCTTATCTCTTCAATCGCTGTTTCTATTTGCACCTGATTTCTAGTATAGTTGCTCAAAGCTGATAGGGTTTTGAGGTTATCATTTAGTTAAACATTCCATTCCTCTCTCTTTTTAAGAAAGCATTTTGCTAGTCATTAGTTTTGGAAAAAGTATTCATTAAAAGATGAATGCCATTTTCAATGCTCTTTATAAATTCAACAAAAATCCCTAGATAAAAAGAGGAGACAACTGCCGCTGCCTAAAAAAATGAAGGACTGATTGCGAGTAATGATGAATTGCCAAAGAAAACAACGAGCGGTAGTATTTTTTTTTAACATTACACTCTCACAAAACCAATTAAGCTTTTGCAAAAGAAATTGCAATTAATACTACAGCCTGCTAGCACTTATCCCTTATGGAACAAATATCGAAGGCAATTGTTGGGAGTAAGTTGTAATTGGGACATGGCCAAGAGCAATAAATGCAATACAAGCCATGCGTTTTGTACACGTAAGCTTACGAATTTACTAATAAAATGAAATAAAACAAAGCCTTCCCCTAGGGGAAGGCTTTCAACATCCATCAGCTGTAGCTGAATAAAATTATACGTTGTCAGAAGAAAGTTTCGCCGCGAAATATTCTCTGTTCATTCTTGCAATGTTGGTAATAGAAATCTCCTTAGGGCATTCAGCTTCGCAAGCACCTGTGTTGGTACAAGCACCAAAGCCTTCATCGTCCATTTGGGCTACCATAGCCTCTACCCTTTTTTGCCTTTCAGGCTTGCCTTGTGGCAAAAGAGCAAATTGAGAAACCTTAGCAGAAACAAATAGCATTGCTGAAGCATTTTTACAAGCCGCTACACATGCACCGCAACCAATACACTGCGCCGCATCCATTGCCAATTCAGCAATTTCCTTTGAGATGGGGATTTCATTGGCATCTGGAGCGTTGCCCGTATTGATAGAAACATAGCCACCTGCCTGCTGGATTCTGTCAAAAGAACCACGGTCAACAACCAAGTCTCTTACAACTGGGAAAGCTTGTGCTCTAAATGGCTCGATGGTTACTGTATCACCATCTTTGAATTTTCTCATATGGAGCTGGCAAGTAGTAGTAGCCGCTTGTGGCCCGTGAGGTTGCCCATTGATATACATGCTACATGTACCGCAAATACCTTCCCTACAGTCATGGTCAAATGCTACTGGCTCTTCGCCTTTTTCTAGCAAATCCTCATTCAATACGTCGAGCATTTCGAGAAAAGACATATCTGGGCTAACGTCTTTTACTGGGTAAGAGACCAATTCTCCTTTGGCGTCAGCATTTTTTTGTCTCCAAATTTTAAGTGTTATGTTCATAACTTTATTTCTTTTTTAGATAAAAACCTTGATGAATAAAAAGCAAGTTGGGCAAGGAAAAACCTCGCCCCTATCTCTTACTTATAACTTCTTTGCGTAAGCTTCACATTTTCGAATTTCAACTCTTCTTTGTGCAGTTCCGCTTGTTGGTTTTCACCTTTATATTCCCAAGCAGCTACATATGCAAAGTTTTCGTCGTCCCTCAACGCTTCACCTTCTTCAGTTTGGTGCTCTTCACGGAAGTGACCACCGCACGACTCAGCTCTGTTGAGCGCATCGTCGATCATCAATTCTCCAAGCTCCATGAAGTCAGCTACTCGGTACGCTTTTTCCAAAGTAATATTCATCTCTTCACCAGTACCAATGGTTTTGAGGTCTTTCCAGTACTCGGCACGAAGTTCTTGAACCATCACCTTCGCTTTTTTCAAGCCCTCAGCAGTTCTTGACATACCACAGTATTCCCACATGATCTTTCCAAGCTCTTTGTGGAACTGATCAACCGTTTTCTTACCGTTGATGCTCAATAATTTATCTATCTGAGCTTTTACCTCTTGCTCCGATTTTTTGAACTCAGGATGGTCAGTCGAAACTTTCTCGTTTGACATCTGGGCCAAGTAGTCACCTACAGTATAGGGAGCTACGAAGTAACCATCTGCCAAACCTTGCATAAGAGCACTAGCACCGAGCCTGTTAGCACCGTGGTCAGAGAAGTTTGCTTCTCCAAGAGCGTAAAGTCCTGGTACGTTTGTCATCAAGTTATAATCGACCCAAAGACCGCCCATGGTGTAGTGAACCGCTGGGTAAATCATCATTGGCTCTTTGTATGGATTGGCATCGGTAATACGCTCGTACATTTCGAACAAGTTACCGTATTTAGCCCTGATCGTGTCTTCACCATCACGTTTGATTGCATCTGCAAAGTCAAGGTACACAGCCAAACCAGTTGAACCTACACCTCTTCCTTCGTCACAAACATATTTAGCATTCCTAGATGCAACGTCCCTCGGTACAAGGTTACCAAACGAAGGGTATCTTCTTTCCAAGTAATAATCTCTTTCGCTTTCAGGAATTTCATTTGCATGGCGTTTGTCACCTACTTTCTTAGGCACCCATACCCTACCGTCGTTTCTCAATGACTCTGACATCAAAGTCAATTTAGATTGGTATGTTCCGTGAACTGGAATACACGTTGGGTGAATTTGGGTGAAACATGGATTGGCAAACAAAGCTCCCTTTTTGTGGGCTCTCCAAGCAGCAGAACCGTTACAGCCCATTGCATTTGTAGAAAGAAAGAACACGTTTCCGTATCCACCAGTACAAAGCATTACCGCATGACCTGAGTGAGAAGTGATTTTACCTGTTACCAAGTCTCTCACCACAACCCCTCTAGCTTTTCCATCAACCAATACCACGTCAAGAACTTCAGACCTTTCGTAAAGCTTTACTTTACCAGCAGCAACTTGGCGATTCAATGCACTATAAGCACCCAAAAGCAATTGTTGCCCCGTTTGACCACGCGCATAAAACGTCCGGGATACTTGAGCACCTCCAAATGAACGGTTAGAAAGCAACCCACCGTAATCACGGGCAAAAGGAACACCTTGTGCCACACATTGGTCAATAATATCTACACTCACCTCGGCAAGGCGATGTACGTTTCCTTCTCTTGAGCGATAGTCACCACCTTTTACCGTATCGTAGAAAAGCCTGTAAACACTATCTCCATCATTTTGGTAGTTTTTTGCAGCGTTGATACCACCTTGCGCAGCAATACTGTGCGCACGACGAGAGCTATCTTGGTAGCAAAACGCTGTTACGTTGTAGCCAAGCTCCGCAAGCGATGCCGCAGCTGAAGCACCTGCCAAACCAGTACCAACTACGATGACATCGTATTTACGCTTGTTGGCAGGGTTGACAAGTTTCATGTCAAATTTATGTTTGCTCCATTTTTCAGCTAATGGGCCGTCAGGAATTTTTGATTCTAATTTCATATGTTTTTAATATCTATATCAATGAATAATTCTTTATGCTTACTTACAACATTTTGTTTAAGCTAAGAGCAACACATAAATAGGCTGAATTGCAAACAAAAGTGGAATGATGATCGCAATGACAAGCCCAACACTCTTAATTAGCGGAGTGTATTTTTTGTGATTCATACCTAAAGTTTGAAAAGCACTAGCGATACCGTGCTGCAAGTGGAAGCCAAGGAAAATCATAGAAAGTGCATAAAAGGCGGTGTAAATAGGACTTTTAAAGGCTTCGATTACTAAAACATATAGGTTTTTGTACGATTCCCCTTCATAATCTACCATTGGCACTGAACCAAATTTCATTTCAAACCAAAAGCTTTTGAGGTGGATAACCAAGAATACTAAAATGATGGCTCCCAAAAGGCCCATGTTACGAGATGCCCAAGAGCTATTTCCCGCACTTTTTGTGTACTTATATCCGATTGGGCGAGCCGAACGGTTTTTCATTGTCAACATAATAGAGTCGATCACGTGAAGAATAATCGATCCATACAAAATAAAGGATACTGCTTTGATTAGAGGGTTTGTAGTCATAAACTTGGTGTACATGTTGAATGCCTGCCCACCGTCGTCTTTTAATAATTGCATATTGCCCGATGCATGGACAATTAAGAAAGTAACCAGGAAGATTCCTGTAAGGGACATTAGAACTTTACGCCCCAGCGTACTTGATAAGGTCTGTTTCACCCAGCTCATTTTTCTATCTTTTGTGTTTGATAAATGAATAATTTTCAATCAAATTTAGGTTGCCAAAACTTAGTTGTCAAGCAAAAAACCTAAAGTGGCTTATTTGAACAGATTCTAAATAATTTATTCGGCACTTTACCATGAAAATTGATTTTTATCATTGATTGAACCTAATATATTTCCTGTTTTTTTTACAACTTTAGGTCTTGACAAAATTTTGCTCCTCACTTCACCTATATAGATTTCACTAATCATCTGTGAAAATCGAATGTTTAAAAAACCATTTTTGTTTAATTAGATACACTCTGACAATCTTGTCCGGTCGAGCTGCTGGGTTGTCAAAAACTAGCGGTGATGATAGTATAATAGATTGGGATGAAAAATACAGTGAGAGCCTTGCGGAAATTTATGGAGAAAAAGTGAAGCAATAAAAATGGGCACGGCTAAGATACCGCTTTCCTAAAATTCATTAGTTTTGCAAAACATCAAAAAAATCAGTTTAGTTATGAAAAACAAATTTTTGCTCCTTATAGCTTTTACTTTTTTAGCTTCAGCTTCGGTGAGCGCCCAGCAAATCAAAATAGCATTTGTTAATCCTGATAGCGTATTGCTCTCTTTGCCAGAGTACAAAACGCAAGTGAAAATATTGGAATCTTATGGTAAACAGTTGAGGACTCAAATCACTACAAAACAGACCACTCTTCAGAGCAAAGCTCAAGAGTATCAGCAACAACAGCCTACTTTGACTCCTCAGCAAAACCAAGACAACATGCTTGAATTGCAAAAAATGGAGCTTGAGCTTCAGCAATTTGCCCAGCAAGCACAGCAAAACCTCGGCAAAAAGGAACAAGACCTTATGGAGCCTCTTTACGAGAAAATCCAAGAAGGGATTGATGCTACAGCAAAAGAACTGGGATATGACCTAGTGGTCCAAAGACAAGCCTTCATTTATGCTAAGCCAGAATACGATATCACAACGGCAGTAATTAAGCAACTTGGTGGAACGCCAGGTGCTGGTTCGGCCGAATAAATTATACATTTCAGCATAAAAAAGGGTCTCAGAAATATTTCTGAGACCCTTTTTTATCTTTCTATATCGAGTTCGGTTACGCCTCTTCTGCCAAAAGCTTCTCGATAGTCAGGGTAAATTCATCAACAAACTTTTGGTAATACTCGCCTGTACCAGGCCCACTAAAACCAGTATGGATCTTTCTTACTTCACCCGTCTTATCTATAATAATGGTAGTAGGGAAAGACATAACATGGTTGAGCATAGGTAGCGATTTTGCCGCTTCAACTTTGCTGCTCACGCCAGCTATCAATACTTCGTAATCCACGCCAAGCTTATCTTTCATTACCGAAACTCGTTTCTTAGCTTCATTAAATTCTGGATTTCTCTCATATGCCAAACCAATTACCTCAAACCCTTTCGGCTGGTATTGTTGGTAGAAAGGTGCTAAAAACTTGGTTTCATCCATACAGTTTGGACACCAAGAACCTAACAACTGAACTACTACTACTTTACCTTTATAGCGTTGGTCTTCCAAGCTAACTGGTTCGCCATCTAGGTTCGGGAAACTGAACGCTACTTTATCGTACCCATCTTTAAGATAGGTCAACTTACCTGCATCTGGAAGGCTGGCATTTTCGTTTACGATTGCCGTCCAAGGCTGCTCCCAGTGCTTTCCAGAATAAAACATTCCGTCGGTAATCAAGCCATTATCCAGTTTGGCTGTGAACAAAAATGCATGCTCACCATCAAAACAAGATAGATGTAGCTCATTTCCAATAACACTTCCTTCCAAATATCTGTAATCGCCTGTGGTGGTCAAGAATGTGCCCAAAAGTTTACTTCCTTTCTGCTCAAATACGCCAATAGCTTGATCAGGATCACCTTCCTCATTCTCGAAGCTCACCTGCCATTTTCCAGTGATGTTCGCCATAGGTGCTATTCCTCCGTCGTCAAACCTGTGATTTACTCCAGCTACTGCTTTGAAAGGAATTTCATAGGGCTTTTTGTAACTATGCTTCACCCATTTTCCAGTGATCTTGCCACCTTGCAATTTGCCTATTATTTCTGCATCAAAAATATGCATAGGAATCGAAATAGAATCCTTCCAAATCTTTACCTCATCCAGCGATAGTTTTTCCTCACCATTGATAATATCAATCTTGGGCTCTCCCTTTCCATCAAGAGCAACGGTAAAATTAAACGGTAATTCAATACCATTTTTCAATGTCAGAACCGCTCTCCAACTCCCTTCACTTATACTCGCTTTTGTTTCTACTTTCGCTACTTCTTCTACCTTTTGTTCCGATCTTTCCGAAGGGGCACATGCCCATATTGAACAAGCAAAAAATACTAATAATGTGATTTTGGTTTTCATAGCCAATCTATGTGTTTAATGTAATTGTGTGAGTGTGTATTTTCCCTTATGTAAATTAAAAATCAATACAATCCTAAATGCAACCTTTTATTGCTTAAGCGTTTGCACATAACTTGTAAGAGCTTGGAGTTCAGCTTCCGAGAAGTTCTCCTTGTACCCTTTCATGATCCCCTTTCCTTTCACAATTACCTCTGTAATTTCTGATTCAGAAAGCTCGCTTACCGAAAGATCGGCAGCACCAGACAATCCTAATTTGCCATCTGCGCCATGGCATGCTGCACAGTTTACTACAAACAATGCTTTCCCATGCAAGGACAAATCATAATTAGCTGCCGAAGGATCATCAATCACAGACTCCGCTAACGCTTTAGGTTTTGTAAGCTTTCCCTTGTTGGCTTCTGCCATTCCGTAGGCACTGATGATCAAAACAAAAGATAAAATTGCTAGTGCTTTGTTCTCCTTCTTAAAACCTATAACGGCTAAAGGGATAGAAATTATAACAGCGCCTATTTTTATAATAAATAGTGTTGTATATTCTCCCAAAGAAAAAACCATCCAGACTCCTGTCAATAAAAAAACAAAGCTGATAATCATTTCAGGCACTTTTACCACCTTGGTGAATTTTGCTAAACCTGCCTTTTTATTGATTACCAATAAAATAGTTTTAACAAGGTAAATTAGCAAAAAAAGAGTAACCACTACTACGTGAGTATGAAATAATGTTTTGTACATGATCAATAAATATTATTTTGAGGTTTATAAATTTGAAAGGATTATTAGTTAGTTTTGACCTAACAAAAGAAACAGGCTTCATTTTTTTATAGAGCAATGAATCACAAATGCTCTCTACAACTAGCTTCAAAATTATTAAAACTAATGTTAGTTCGATCTGTTTTCTTGATTTATAACCATACAAAAATTAATCGGGAAAAATCCTATTGAAATACTTACTTCGGTTTACCGAAAAAATAGCGCGCTCCATTTTCAATTACTTCCAACCAGCTCACATAAATAGCAACCCTAACTACTTTTAGGGCAAACCCAAAGTAGAGATGTACTATTATACCCAAACCCTTAAACCCAGTAAGGCAACTTTTAACTACGGAGCAAACATGGCAGATTTTTCTTTTATACAAGAGGCTTTTGGAGAGGACAACGAGATGAAAAGCTTGTTTTTAAACTCCTTAAAAGTAGAATTAGAAAAGTACGAGCAGGCAATTCTTACCTCTATTCAACAGTCAAACCAAGAGATGTTTGAAGAAACCATACATAAATTTAAGCCTCAGGCAATTCAGTTGGGCGAAAACGATTTTGTTTCTTTCTTGGGCGAATGTAAAAATAAGTTCAGCACAAATAGTAGCGATGGGCTAGCAGAGAAACTGCGGATGAAATTCGACAAACTGACAACAGAAATAGCGGCGGAGATCGATAAGCTTTCTACCTGATGAGCGTGATCCATCCCTTATATGTATCGCTTAGGCATTCACTTTTAATCAAGTAGAAATACAGCCCGTTGGGCTCAGTGCCTCCATCCCAATCATTTTGGTAACTTTCGGACTGGTAAATAAGGTCTCCCCAGCGGCTGAAAATATCTATTTGAGAACCCAATAGCCACTCGTCTATTTCAAAATACTGGTTATAGGCATCGTTGTTTGGGGAAAAAGCATTCGCCATCGACAAACCATCATTCCCTATGGCCGTTAACATGATTTGCCCCTCGGCCTCTCCACACTCATTGGAAACCTTCACCCAATAATTCCCTTCGCCCATCACCACTTTTTCGGCATCAGTCGAGCCATCAAACCACTCAAACCATTCCAAATCCTCGCCAGTAGCAGTCAACGTTATTTCTTCGTTCACACAGACAACCCTATCTTTTCCCAAGTTTATTTCTTCGGGAGATTTCTTAAACGCCACTTCTATTTCATCTTCTTGGATACACCCGCCTAGCTTTGTCCTTACCTTGTACAAACCCGATTCTTTCACGGTCAAAAACTGCCCATTTTGTTCATCGCCCCAATCGTACCATTCAAACCCTTCTCCAGCATCAAGCACCAGCTCTTCATCATCGCAAATGGTCAAGTCATTCCCTAAGAACAAATCTGGCCGAGGTGTAGCTACCAAGCTAACGGTGTCGGTATATGTGCCACATGGGTTGCTGACCGTTACGGTGTATGTCCCTTCTTTTTGGGCAAATACCCCTGGAGTATTTTTGTTGAATGTGCTGTCTTCGAGCATCCCCCAGTCATATGTATCAAATTCTTGAGGCTTCAACAAGAAGCTTTCACCTTCACAAAATAGCGTATCTGGTCCCAAATCAACCGAGGTGGGGGCGAAAAACACATTGAAAGTATCGGTAGCGGAGCAGTTGTCAAAAGTGACCATTAGCGTATAAGTGCCTTCTTGTTTTACCTCCAAAAACCTATCGGTACTTCCCGTGCTCCACAAATAACTATCAAACTGAGGTCCCGGGTCTAGTACCGTAGCCCCTCCTGGGCAGAGCTTCACATTACTACCCGAATAAGTATTGTAGTTGGAAAAATAACCATACACCGAACTTAGCCCCAGTTCGTGCAAAATCCCCATGTGGAAAAACCCTTCGGTATTTGTGAGCAAATGTGCCCCCAAATTGAGCCTCTGCGTGCTCATGTCGGTAGAGCTATAATACCACACATCTCCGGTACCTGGCACAGCCCTAAAATTGAGAGTAATAGGATTGCCATCTAGCAAAAAAGAGTTTCTATTCTCTTTTTGGGTAAGAAGAACCAAGTTAAAATCTTGACTGCTAGACCGGACAAAGCCTACCTGCCCTGACCCTGTACAGTTGATTGGGGGTAAAATCGCATCACCTATTTCTCCCCTATGACCGGTAAGCTGGTACACATAAACAGGCTTATTGCTTTCTATCAAAAGCACATTGGATGACATGACAACTTGCCTACTTTCCCCTTTTCCTAAATTAATCTTCGTCGTAGAACCGTCTACCGAATACTGAGTTCCTTCGGCTACGCCCATCACCATCACTACTTCGTCATAAGCCTCTCCCCGCACAGCAATATATTCCGTTCCCAAAAAGTCAATGGGCACCAGTTGGTCACCCACCAAATCGTAATTCCCCCTGTTATAAATGGAATCATCGCTCATGGTCACGGCTATTTTTTTTGATGCTACAATGTGAGTTCCGAGCAGTTTATCATACACACTTTGCCCTTGTGCCCTTGCTGCAAAAGTTTCCCCTTTGTTGAGCATAATGGAGAAAGACTCATTTGCTACCCGCCCTCCTTCCAAATCGTTGGTGGGTATTATAGTCACCAACGTACTGTCCTCCGTTGCCACTATGTCAATGGAGTTTTTGCCCAGCTGGTTATGAAACAAGCGTTGCCCCGGTACATAAAACTCGTAACCCAAGGCATTTTCTCCTTTCAAAGGAAAAATCTCAGGATTATTGGAGTGGGAAACTTCATAATACGCCGTAATGGGCGCTAAAGAAGTTACAAAAATTCCTTTTGCATTTACCGAATTTGAAGGCGAATTCTCAATATCACTTACGAAAGAAGTAAGGTCAATCGAGCTGGTACTTTGGGAATCGAGTTCGATGATAATGGGCAGGAAATCTGGATTGGCGGGTTGGCTCACCCGCACCCTTGTAGGCTGATCAACGGTAGAAAGCCGAAGGTAAATAGGCCTGTCCCCATGAGCACTGGCAACCTCGGGGGCAACAAACCAAAATTCAGTACCAACCTGAGCACGCACCTCCATAAAAGAAAGTGCACACAAAAAAATCATTGTGAGTAGTTTTTTCATCTTCATATCAAAATTGCCAACTGATAGGCAGTTGTGTTGCTAGTAAATAAGTGTCGTCGATTTTTCCTTTGATGGAGAGGAATTAGTTTTGTAGGATTCTAAACAACTAGGCATCTAAAGATAGAGAATTAGGATTAATTACTAATAAAAAAAATATTTTCTAATTCTGAATATCAAACCGCCCCCTTTCAATTTCTACCTTCTCGCCTTTACCATTTTCAAGTTCAACTTCAAATGTACCAGACACAATCCATTCCGTCGTGTCAAACTTAGTAATTATTAATTCGCTCGAATTTGAATCTTTCAATTTATAAGCAAGCAAACATTTATCATCTATGTTAAAAAAGCATGTACTGTCTATACAAGATGAACTTTTCGAATTCCATATTTCAGAAAACTTATACACCCCTTCTGATTCAACACCCTCGACATAAAGGTTGATCCGCTCACGAGAAGAACTTCTATAGGCTGATATTTTCAATAATCCCTTCTCTTGGTAATAATGAAAATAAACATCTTTTATAAGAGGAGGCATAATATTGACTCCTCCATCAGCAATCCATTTTTTCCCATCTACCAGCATACCAAATGTACCCTTTCCTACTGTTGTTTCTTCTGGAAACTCATAACACCCTGACAAAAAACCTAACGCAGTTAGTGAAAGCACATGAATGACCAAGGGTGTGAATTTCAGTAAATTCTTCATTTCAAAAACCTTTCATTTGAACAGAATGCATTCATAAAAACAATATTCTAATTTAACTACTGAGCATGTTAATTCAAAAAAAACACAGACATGCACTTCAGTAGTTCACTATAAAAAAGCAAAAGCCCCGGTCGAAAACCGAGGCTTTTGCTTAACTTTTGATGAAAATACAAGCATCAACTCGCGATAGCTTCTTCTTCCTCTTGGAGAGGCTTGGTTTTGAGCGGCAAGTACAGCTCCGCTATCATGCAACGGGCACTTCCCCCACCCGCTTGCTCAATTGTATATAGGGGCGAATGGACTATTTTTGAATAACGGTTGATCACTTCTAACTGAGCTGGTGTAAATGCTTTATAAGCTTGCTCCGACATTGCTAAAATGCTTTCGCCCACTTGGCTGCCTATTTCCAACACATTTCCCGCAAACTGCCCCATCTGCTCCCTCGTAATCGCAATAATCTCTTTCCCCGTAGCGGCCAGGCTTTCAATTACCCGTTGCCTTTCATTTTCATTTTCGATAGACTCCAAACAAACAACAGCGTAGTGTTGGGCAACTGAAAACATCACGTTGGTATGATAAACTGGTGTTCCGTGCGCATCGGTAGAGGTAAAGCCTATGGTTTTATACCCTGTTTTTTCTTCAAACAACTTGAGCAGTTCTGGATGGGTACGTTCGGCAAAGCAGGCATAGCAAATCTTATTACACCTATCCAAAATCAAACTTCCCGTGCCTTCCAAATACATCCCATCTTCTTCATAATGGCTCATATCGACTTCTTGGCTGATAGTATATTGCGTAGCAAGCAGTTCCAAAACCCCTCTCCTTCGCTCTATCCGGCGGTTGAGCGCACACATAGGATACAAAATAACCGTCCCGTCTTCGTGGGTCGAAATCCAGTTATTAGGAAACACTGCATCGGGCTTTGCCGGCTCTTCTGTGTCAAATACCACATTTACTTCTACTCCCGCAGCTTTTAGCTTCTCTACAAAAGCATCAAATTCTTCCTTGGCTTTTTCGGTAAGTTCTTCTTGCTTTTTTTTAAGCGAAGGGTCTTGAAAAGCGTTTGTCAGAGCAGTTTGAGGGTTGAACCCAAAGCGGGCTGGGCGAACCATCAGAATGTGGGAAGTGAAACTGTTTATCATTGGCTGATTTGGGTTAAAATGGTTGTTGGGTCAATGGGCGAAAATATAGTTTAAAATGATAATTTCTACTCATTTGTTTAGAAATATTCGCTCTTTTAAAATTTCATTATTTGGAAAGGCAAATGCGATATTTTAAAAAAAGCTCAAGCTTTCCCTATAAAACATGAAATCTCAAAAATTAGCTCCTATATTTTGAAATATTCATTTTTTACAATAGTTTAAAGAACACAAACCTTATTCCATACCTAAGCCAAGCCTTAGGAGGCACATAGCTTCCATCAAGGACAAAGAATTTGCAAGACACCACGACTTGCTCGCTAATAATCTTTCAATCTAAAACCACTATCTCTATGGAAAAACTTCAGAACAACTGGCTCACCGAAGGACTGATCGATTTTGAATACAAAAAGTATTTGCTCCTCGCCTATTTGCAAAATGCCAAGAAAAAACTTTCCCAAAAAAAGCTCTATCCACTCCTTAGCGACCTGATTTTCCACTACCAAAACCTTCAAAAAATAAAGGAGAACAAACAGGTGCTCTACGAAAATTTTCCCAAGCAGATCACCAAGGCGGATTTCCAAAAGCTGAAACTTACCTACGAAAAAATAGTGGAAGACGATGAGAGCATGAAAGAGCTAGAAGACATTATTCTGTACGCCATGCCCCGCATAAAGGCCATGATGGAAAATGGGAAAGAGATTTATGAATACATAGACACAAACCTGGAGCTGACAACTGTTGGGATTTTCCCGCTCTACACCGACGAAGGGTACTTTTTTTTGGAGCAGTACAATTCAAAAACCACTTTAGTGTTCAAGTACCAAATAACAATATTCACCCAAGCCCAAGAGAAATTCAGGGGTATAAGCACCACTCACATAGAAAGCGTGAGAAGAGGCTTGGGGCAAACGTTTGAGAGCCTAAAACTTGACCTCATAAAGCGGTATAAACACCTACCAAACCCAGGTACATTTGCCGCTATCAGCAAAGTCCCCTGCCCGCTCGAAGAATCTCTCCTGCCCGTAGCCCAGCGCAAACTGGTGAGGGAAATAAGCAATTTGGCTGCTTAAAACATTCAGAAACCTCCAGCCCTTCCACGGGCAGGAGGTTTTACTTCCCCTTAAGCCTAGCCTTCGCCAACAGCTCAATTCCCTAAGAAAGATGGTTCACCCTTTCTTATATCAAAGGCGTCCATTCCCCAAAAGCCTCTCGCCCCAGCCCTGTTTGAAATAACTTTCCATAAGCAAACAGAACAAGCTAGCAGCCAAGTATTTCTAGACATAGTTTCATGTGATTGAATGTTATAAGAAGACGACAAACATCCTAAATCTCTGCACAATTACCTGAAAAAACAATTCTTTTCCCTCTCATTTGGGCGCACTTTTCCCAGTCCTGAAAAAAGGAGCTGGGAAAGCCCCGTCCCGGGCTGCCAAGGAACATGTAAAGAGTAAGTTATGGCAAAGTTGAGGAATTATTTTTTCTTTAATCAACGCAGAAAACGGAGGCAATGCAGCGCATTGGCGAGTATTTATAAGGAAGAGTAAAGGAAAAAGAAACCTCAAACTGCTATAAGTTATTTTTTACATGTTCCTAAACCTCCCCACGCACCAACCCATTTCGGTCTTGGCACTGCCCTCTTTCCTCAGTGCGCAAAAACTGCCCATAGCAAGCATCACCCCCTCAAAATCTCAATTGCCAATAGCCCGACTACAGCCGCAACCACAACCAAATACACCACCCTTTTCAACCATTTCCTCCAACTTGGCACTGGGTTTTCATCTCCAACTTTACAACACTTTTTCATAATCTATACTACTTCAGAAAAGTGGTTTATGCACTCACGGATTGGGGCGTTTCTATAAATATTACATGCCTTCGGGATTAATACAAAGTTAATGGCAAGCTTGCAAAGCACCATTAAACATCA
The DNA here is from genome assembly GCA_034044135.1 of Flammeovirgaceae bacterium SG7u.111. Taxonomy (NCBI): domain Bacteria; kingdom Pseudomonadati; phylum Bacteroidota; class Cytophagia; order Cytophagales; family Flammeovirgaceae; species Flammeovirgaceae bacterium SG7u.111. Next base: position 3,758,914 of record CP139021.1, read on the forward strand.
TTTTTTAATCCTCTCATTAGCACATCAGCACATTCCCCCATTAGCAAATTAACCAATCAGCGCATCAAAAAAATCAATGTATCACTTTTTTCACTTCTCCGCAGTTCAGCATCATATCCCCAAAATACGGGTTCAAGATCTCTTTTTCCAGACTGAGCCAATCAGCTCCCCTGTCATTATCCGCCATGGGGCATCGCTGCACATAAACCGTTTCGGAAAGAGGCTGGAAAGATTCTGCCAAGACTATCATCGCATTGGAAATTGGCATGAAAACCTTTCTTAATTCATCAATTTCATTGAAGTGACTCACATGAACCAAACCTTTTTTCAATTGATCAGCCTGCTCCATCCAGAGTTTATGAGCGTCACCTTCAAACAGCTTCATATCCACATTCACCAGTTCCACTTTCATTGTTCCCCCAGCCTCTTTAGCCTTGCCAAAATCATCTGCCGCTAAGGCTTTTTTCAATTCAAAATAAGACCTAAACAATGGCAAAAGGGCTGTTTTTGCATCTTCCCCAACGTCTACCTTCTCCTCCAAGCTCATCATGCTCGGTTTGCCTGCCAACTGCGCGGCGGCATCAATGCTAAACGTTCCGTTCACGGCCACTTCCTCACCCAATTGCAACCCTTTTTCAATAACAAATCCTTCCCCAAGGGTAGCTCCTAGCGATACTTCCCGCAACAAAAAACTCACACCTTGGGAAGTAGTATTTTTCACATACACCACCGACCTTTTCCCCGTCCACATCACCGCAGATTTCGGGACAACTACCTGTTGTTCCTTTCCACCAACTTCAGAAGAAACTATTCCACTGGCAAACATCTCTGGTTTAAGCTTCAGCTCTTTGTTCACTACTTCAACCCGCGCCTTGGCAACTCTTGTAACAGGATCAATACTTGGGTCTATGTAAGTTATTTCCCCTTCAAAAGTCTCACTAGTCAATGATTGAACAGTATAAGAAACCTTATCTCCTTTTTTTATCCAAGATAAATCACTTTCATACACCTCAAAAAGCACCCATACTTTTGAAAGATCCATTATTTCATAAATAGGCTGGCCAAGCTTTATATAATCACCCAAATTGACCAGCTTTTTGGAAACATAGCCCGACACATTAGCTAACACCGGGAACTTGCTTTTAGCCTTTCCAGATGATAAAATCTGATCAATTTGCACATCTGTCAATTTCCAATTTTTCAACTTTTCCTTTGCTGCATTGAAAAGCCCAGGCTGCGTATCTTTGATTTTCTGAGCCTCAAACAATTCCTCTTGGGCATTGACTAATTCTGGCGAGTAGATATAAGCAATCGCCTGCCCTTCTTTCACATAATCACCTGTAAAATTGGCAGTTAACTGTTCTATCCGCCCAGGAATATGCGAAGACTGGGTAAATACCTTTCGCTCATCTGCTTGTACTTTTCCATTTAAGCGGACAGCTTTTTCCGTATCTCCATATCCTACTACCATCGTTTGCACTTGTGCCAGCTGCATAGCAGTTGCCGACATACTCACCGCCATTGGGTCAACCTCGACATCTGTTTCACTTTCCAACGGGATCAAATCCATTCCGCAAATGGGGCAGTCTCCCGGCTCATTTTTTCTAATTTGTGGATGCATCGAACAAGTCCATTCTTGATGGTTTGATGGTTCGATGATATGATGATGCGATGATGGTTTGATGATAGAATTATTTGATGATTTGATTACCCACCCAATGACAACACCTACAAAAAGAGCGATTCCAACCAGTAGAATTTTATTTTCAAATAGTTTTTTCATGAGCTTAATTTCTTTCGTGAAGTAGAAATAATCTTTGCAAGAAGTTTCTTTATCGAAACAATTGTCGTCAAAAGCCTATCGGGATTCGGATAGCTTTTACTTTTTTCACAAAGCAAAAGCCAATACTCCGTTTCATCAGCTTCTTTCATTGCGATGATACACTTTGCAACAAAATCTTTAAGGCTATGAACATTTTGTGCTTCTCTGATATTTGCCCCAATCGATGTACCTGATTTTAAAAGTTGCCTTGCTATTACATACTTTCTTTTTTCTTCAAGCAAATCGACATATTCGATAACATCCAGTGCAAATTGAAAACTTAGATCAAGTATCTCATTTTTTTTCATGGTTACATTTTTTTATTTACCATCGAATCATCTCATCATTAAATGATTAAAAATCAGTAAATTACTTTGCTGTTATATAATCTAGCTCAGCCAAGGCTATGTGGTATTCTGCCAAAGCAGTAGCCCTCATTTTTTGATACTTCAATAGTTGCTGTTGCATTCGCAGTACCTCTTCAAAGTCCTTTCCCGAATTGCTATACGCTGAAAAGAGAAGATTCAACATTTGGTTTGAAGTCTGGATCTGCTGGGTGTAAAGCGTGATAAAATCCGCCTGCTTTTGAATCTCGAACCAAACCATGTCATAGGAACTGGAAAGGCGGTCGGACATATCTTCTTTTTGCAAAGCAAAAGACTCTTGCATGAGTTGAGCTTCTCTCTTCGCAGCTCTGTTCTTACCGCCATAAATAGGAAGGTTCAACGTAACCATTGGCATAAAAACATCTTTGCCATTATCTGGCAAATCAATATCTGTGCGTTGCCCAACCACCACATAATCCAAGCCTACGCCAAATTTTGGAAGTGCTTGTTTAATAGCAACTTGTTCACTTGCCTCACTTGCTTTCATTTTCAGCTCCAACTCATTTATCAAAGGATTGTCTGCCAACAAAGAATCCCTCCGATAGCCCAGTAGCAAATTTTTGACAGAAAGAGAATCCTGAACCGTAATCGGCTCGGTATCTTCCAGATGCACAAGTGCTTTGAATCGGGTTTCAAGTGGCTTTTTCTTTTGCTTCAGAATAGAAAGATTTGTGCGTGCCTCTTTCAGCATTATATCGGTCCGCAACACATCCACCATTTCCACTTTTCCATTTTGAAACTTAACTGTTGCAATGTCTTTGTAAGACGATAATACACGCAAGTTTTCCTCTTCTAATACCATCAATCTATTTAGCTCGAACAAAGGATAATAAAAAGCAGCGACCTGATAAAACAACTTATTCCTTGCCTCTAAAAACTCTTGGTATTTAGCTTCGGCAATTAAAGAAGCAGCTTCTTCCTGCGCCCTCAGCGTACCGAACCAAGGAAACATCTGCGTAAGCGAAAACTTAGACCGCTGAGGACCAACTCTTGTTTCTACGGGCGATACAAAATAGCCAAAAGAAAGATTTGGATCTGGCAAACCACCTACTTGTGCCACCTTTTCCATAGATGCTTCAAATGTTTTGTATTTGGCTTTCAAGCCGGGATTGTTCATCGCTGCCGAGTCGAGGTATGCTTCCAATGTTTGAGAATAGGAAATGGATAGAAAAAAAGTAGATATAAATAGAAGTAAAGCCGAAATACGTGGAAATAAATAGAAATAGACAGTTTTCATTTTTTAGCATTTTTCAGGGTTACAGAAATAAAATTATTGAGCTTGATTTCTAGTGGCTCATGTATTTGAGCCAGTTCATCAAACGTGTTCTGGGAAATAATTTCCCTTTCCAACATGAGTTCTGCCCAATGGTGGCAAGTTTCCGATAACGACCCTCTTGAAACATGATAAAATCGAACCTTATCTAGGTAATGGTATCGTGCATATCCTTCGGCTATATTTGCCCCAACCGAATCAGCTGATCTGATAAATTGGTCACCTATGATTTTCTTTTGCTCAAAGGTTAAGCCTGAATAAATCCCCCAAGCCAACGCAGATAATTTCCGAGAAAGCCGATAAACTTCTAAATCCTTCAAGACTATATAATTCGTGCTTTTCATAGTATTTTGACTATTTCCTTTCTTATATTTCTATATATTTCCCTATCTCCCCTTTCTGATATTTCTACCTATTTCGCTTTTTTATTTCCATTTCATTCCCCTTCTCTTAGTTCAACATCTATCCTTTTTTCCTCCCTCCAACAATACAAAACAGGAACTACGAAGTACGTAATAGCAGCTACGAGCATGCCTCCAAAAGCAGGGATAGCCATTGGTATCATAATATCTGAACCTCGCCCTTGGGAAGTGAGGATGGGCAGCAAGGCAATAATGGTAGTTGCAGAAGTCATCACTGCGGGTTTGATTCTACGCTGACCTGCTTCCACTACTGCCTCACTTATTCCCTTCAAACTGTCTGTTGTATTGCGCTTAAAACTTTGGTCCAGATAGGTCGCCATCAATACACCATCGTCGGTGGCAATTCCGAAAAGAGCTATGAACCCTACCCAAACCGCCACACTCAAATTGATGGTATGAACTTGAAACAAGTCACGGAAGTTTGTTCCAAACAAATTGAAATCACCAAACCAAGTTTGCCCATAAAGCCAGAGCATGATAAAGCCCCCGCTAAACGCCATGGCAATGCCCGTGAACACCATGAGGGAGGTAGAAATGGAGTTGAATTGGAAATAGAGGATGAGAAATACAATGACCAAAACAAGAGGGACAATGATGGATAAGCGCTTCTCCGCCCGAACTTGGTTTTCATAACTTCCAGAGAATTTATAGCTGACGCCAGCAGGTACGATCAACACTCCAGAATCAATGTTATCTTGAATTGTTTGTTGGGCTGCGTTTACCACCGTGACTTCTGAAAACCCATCTCGCTTATCAAAAAGAACATAACCCACAAGAAAGGTTTCCTCGCTCTTTATGGCTTGTGATCCTCTTATATACTCAAAATCTATTATTTGTGACAATGGAATTTGAGCACCCGTTGGTGTCGGCATCAGAATATTGCCTAGGGTTTCTGGGTCATCTCTGAGTTCTCGTGGATACCGTACCCTTACAGGAAAGCGTTCTCGACCTTCTACTGTGGAAGTTATTTTCATACCACCAATCGCCGTTTCAATAGCCTGCTGAACGTCTTCTATGTTCAAGCCATATCGAGAAATTTCATCCCTGTTTATATTGAGATGGATGTATGGCTTGCCCACAATTCTATCGGCAAACACAGCCTCTGCTTTTACAGAAGGAACTTCTTTCAGAATGTTTTCTAGCCGTAAGCCAAAATTCTCTATAGTTTTGAGATCTGGTCCGTACACCTTGATACCCATTGGGGCACGCATCCCTGTTTGAAGCATAACCAATCGGGTTTCAATTGGTTGAAGCTTTGGTGCGGAAGTGACTCCTGGCAATTTAGTGACTTTTACAATCTCATTCCAAATGTCATCAGGCGAATGGATATGGTCTCTCCAATTGCGATAATACTCGCCATTATCGTCTGCAACGAGTTCGTTTGGCTCAATACCTTTGCTTAACCCTTCTTGATTGGTTAATGAATCGCCCGAAAGTGTGATGAATCGATTGTCATTATCCACTTTAAACCTTTGCCGGTGTCCCTTCTTGTTGAGCACATACTCAGGCTTGTAATTGATGACATTTTCAAACATGGAAATAGGTGCTGGATCGAGCGCTGATTCAACTCTTCCCAACTTGCCAACTGTCAGCTCTACTTCTGGAATATTGGTCACAAGCATATCCAACTGCCCCAGCACTTTCCTATTAAACTCCATTCCCGAATGAGGCATGGATGTGGGCATCAGTAAGAAACTACCTTCATCCAAAGAAGGCATAAATTCCTTGCCTATTCCGGGGAAAGCCTCTGCCATAGTTGACCAGACCGAGGTTTCGCCAATGTTCCAACCAATCTTTTCAAACCCTCTGGAAACAAGCCCAAAAACAGTATTGAAGCCCAACCAAATATTGGTTCCTAAGAGGATAAGTAGCGTTGGGAATAGTAAAAAAGCCATTTTATTCGCCAAACACCACGTAAGGATTCTTTTGTATTGAACTTCTAAAAACCTAAAAACGCCAAGGATGAAGCCCACTAATAAGGCTACAAAAATGAAGTTAAGAGCAAAAGACTTGGAAGCGCCTAAGGGTAACCAATACGTAGCCAGCAACCAAACCACACCAAGAAGTACTGCAATTAACTCGGCGTATTTCAACAAGAATTTGATGGCAGGCAGAGTTACGCTTTTTGCTTTTACAAAACGTTTAACCAAGCCTATCAACCCAAAGAAAAGCAGTAAAACACTTGCCCAAACATGAGCGAAAAAGAGACCGATAACCCCGATCAATATCAAGCCAAAGTGACCGTATTTCTTCAGCAATTTACTTTTGACCTGAAAACCAAAAAATAGGTGGGCAAGGGTTGGTAGGATCAGCAAGGAAACCAAAAGAGCCGCCAACAGAGCAAAAGTTTTGGTAAATGCCAGTGGTCCAAAAAGCTTCCCTTCGGCAGCCTCCATAGTAAAAACAGGAATAAAACTGACAATGGTGGTTGCCACTGCCGTCAAAATAGCGGTGGCAACTTCTGAAGCACCATTATAAATAGTATCGACCAGTTTTTGACCTGGAGGTGCTTCATCAATGTGTTTGATGATATTTTCAGAGAGAATAATCCCCAAATCCACCATGGTGCCAATGGCGATGGCAATACCAGAAAGCGCCACAATATTTGCATCTACCCCAACGTAGCGCATGGCAATAAAAACCATTAGAACAGAGATAGGCAACAAACTGGATATCAGAAAAGAAGCCCTCAGGTTATACACCATCACGATAACGACCAAAATGGTGATAAGAATCTCTAAAGACAAGGCTTCTTCAAGTGTACCCAGTGTCTCATAAATGAGCTCAGAACGGTCATAAAATGGAACAATGGTCAATTGGCTTTCACGCCCATCAGGAAGGATTTTCTTCGGAAGCCCTGGGGAGATTTCCTCTATTTTATCTTTTACATTATTAATAACTTGCAAAGGATTTGCCCCATAGCGGGCAACCACTACGCCACCCACCACTTCTGCACCATCTTTGTCCAACAGTCCCCTCCGAGTGGCTGGTCCCAAGCTGACAACGGCTACATCTTTGATACGAATGGGCACATTATCCTGCACAGCCACCACAGCTTTTTCAATGTCTTCTACTTTCTTTACGTAGCCCAAACCACGCACTAAGTATTCCGCTTGGTTTATTTCGATGGTCTTCGCCCCTACGTCCTTGTTCGACTTTTGTACCGCCCTCATCACTCCTGACAAAGAAATGTTATAAGCCTTTAGCGCATCGGGATTTACATCAACCTGATATTCCTTCACAAACCCTCCAATAGAAGCCACTTCCGAAACCCCTTCGGTAGCATTTAGCCCGTATTTCACATAAAAATCTTGCACCGTACGGATCTCATGCAAATCCCAACCTCCAGTAGGATTTCCCTCTTTGTCACGTCCTTCTATGGTGTACCAATATACCTGCCCCAGTGCTGTAGCATCAGGGCCCAAAGCGGGCTGAATCCCATCGGGCAACAAGCCAGAGGGCAAGGAATTGAGTTTTTCAAGAATCCTCGATCGGGACCAATAAAACTCTACGTCTTCCGAGAAAATGATATAGATACTGGAAAACCCAAAGATGGATGAACTCCTGATTGATTTCACACCAGGAATCCCTAATAAATAGGTTGTTAACGGATAAGATATTTGATCTTCAATATCCTGTGGAGACCGTCCAGACCACTGTGTAAAAACGATTTGTTGATTCTCCCCTATGTCGGGAATAGCATCGACAGGGACAGGATCGGAAGGAAGCGCACCGACTTGCCAGCCAAACGGAGCGGTAACAATTCCCCAAGCAACAAGTCCGGTAAGAAGGAGAATAGTAACTAACTTATTCTCTAGGAAATATTTGATGATTTTATTAAGCATAATTCAGTAATAATTGAGATAAAGTGCTCCAAAACAAGCATAAAAAGATCAGGCTATCTTAAAACAAAAGGCAGCCAAAGCTCAATTATTCAATGGATTACAACAAGAAGGATTGAAAAAGGACGTAGTAGTCCTGCGCTACCGAAAGTGGTGGAGAATAAGAAGTAAATGATGTATAAGTTTCCTCAGAAGGGAAATATATTTTGAGGAAAGAATAGACAAAAGTAAGGGTGACCTTGTGATCAAAAGTAAGCTTTTGCAGCGATTGTTTGAACTCGTCTCCATTGTCAACAGAGATTACTTCATCGTCACAACAGCTCTTTTCAGAAATAGCCTCTTTTTCGCAGCCACTTGCCTTGGCAGAAGGCTCAGACATGCCGCAAGCCAACTCATGCACCCCTATAGCCAGCTCCGTCTCTACCGCTTGCCCACCGCAAAAGTGCGTGGCAAGCGTAAAGCCCATGTTGCCCATCAGGATGAGCGAAGCCAAGAATATGGAGATCAGTTGTTTCACGGTGTAAAGATAACGAGAAATGCTTTTACAAAAGCAACAAACCATGCTAAATCATACTTTAAGTGTTATTTGCTCTTTAACAATCAACCTGTTAAAGTCGTTCAATGTCGAATCCAGCTTTTTTTACTGCTTGAACCACCGCTTCTTTAAAATCACTTTTTAGATTAACCGTAAGGATTTTATCAGAGTTTTCCAAGTCAACGTCCCAACTTTCAAGATCTTCTAGTTCATTGAGATGCGGTGTTACCGTTTTTAAACATCCCTGGCAATTAATATTCGTTTTAAACTTAAAATTTTCCATTGCTAAATTATTTGATTTGTTCTTACAATTTTATTGATTTCAACCTTAAACTATTGAGCACTACCGAAACAGAACTAAGCGCCATAGCCGCTCCTGCAACCATCGGGTTTAGTAAAAAACCGTTAAAAGAATATAACACTCCTGCAGCTATGGGAATTCCGATTACATTATAGATAAATGCCCAAAATAGGTTTTGATGGATACTCTGTACCGTTTTGGTGGAAAGATGAAATGCTTTAGGGATCGATGCTAGGTCAGAAGTAATCAAAGTCATTTTTGCCACATCCATCGCTATATCTGTTCCATGCCCCATTGCTATGCTCACATCTGCTTGGGCTAGGGCTTGAGAGTCGTTAATACCATCACCCACCATTGCCACTGTTTCCCCTTTTCGTTGGAGCTCTTCAACAAAAGCTGCTTTGTCGGCAGGCAACACCTCTCCTTTGTACGCTGTGAGCCCTACTTGTTCCGATACTACTTTTGCGGTTTTGCAGTTATCCCCAGTAAGCATATACACTTTTATCCCTTTCTTTTTGAGCTTTTCAATGGCAGGTTTAGAAGTTGCTTTAATTTTATCGGCAATAGCTATAATGGTCATCACGTTTGTTTTATTGGCAAAATACACCACTGTTTTCGCTTGTTCCTGCCATTCACTTGCCTGTGATTGAAGGTCAGAGCTTACAGTGATTTTATACTCATGAATAAGTGCTAAATTCCCCACAAAGAAACTCTCCCCCGCTAAGTTATTTCCTTTTACACCTTTCCCTGTGATACTTTCAAAATAGTCAAGTGCTATGGGCTGAACCCCATCTCGTTCCAATTTCTGAACCACAGCCCCTGCCAAAGGGTGTTCCGATTGTGATTCCAATGAAAGCAGCAATCCGGCATGTCGGTAGTTATTTTTACCTTCCCAAACCATATCTGTAAGCATCGGCTTTCCCTCTGTAATCGTCCCAGTTTTGTCAAGCACAACCGCACTGACCTTATGCCCCAATTCCAAACTGATAGCATCTTTGATAAGGATATGATTTTCAGCCCCTTTGCCTATGCCAACCATAATTGCCGTGGGAGTTGCTAAACCCAATGCACAAGGGCAAGCTATAACTAGCACCGTAACAGAGGTCAAGAGGGCATGGGAAAAAGCATTTTCACCTCCAACCAACATCCAAATAACAAACGTAAGCAAGGAAACACTCATGACTATGGGCACGAAAACTCCCGCAATTTTATCAACCATTTTCTGAACTGGCGCTTTACTTCCTTGGGCTTGCTGCACCATTTTTATGATTTGAGAAAGTAAGGTTTCCTCCCCTATTTTTTCGGCAATGAACTGAAAACCTCCTTTTTGATTTACTGTTCCTGCAAAAACTTTTTCTCCTTTCACTTTTGCCACTGGCACTGGCTCGCCAGTGATCATGCTTTCATCTACATACGAACTTCCCGAAGCGACAGTACCATCCACAGGGATCTTCTCCCCAGGTCTCACCATAAGTGTAAACCCTTTTTGCACAGCTAAAATTGGCATTTCTTGTTCTTTGCCATCAAGAATTACCTTCACCGTTTTGACTTGAAGCCCCATCAGTTTCTTAAGCGCAGATGATGTGCTGGACTTTGCTTTTTCTTCCAATAATTTCCCAAAAGAAATAAAGGTAATAATCACCGTAGCAGCTTCATAGTACACATGTGGCTCAATCCCCTTGGCAAACCAAAAATCAGGAAATAATGTGTTGAAAACGCTGAAAAGAAAAGCAATACTCGTACTCAGCGCAACCAATGTGTCCATATTTGCCTTCCCATGTTTTGCTTGGTTAAGCGCATTGGTAAAAAAACTCTTTCCAAAGTAAAACAGTACCGGAACAGAAAGTCCCATGGAAACCCATTTGCCTGTCTCCCAATCCATAAAGAACATACCCAAAACAAATACGGGCAAGGTGAAAAGAGCCGCCCAAAGGGTTCTCTTTTTTACACTTTCATACTGTTTTCGTTGCAACGCTTCCTGCGTTCTTACTGGATCTTCGGTCTCAATTATGAGGTCATACCCAATTTCTCTCAACGCATTTTGTAAACCTTCTTTGGATGTAGTCTCTTCATACTCTACCAAAACCGAACTGGAAGCAAAATTCACGCTCGCCTTCAATACACCTTCCGTACTAGACAAAATAGACTCAACGCTGCTAGCGCACACCGCACAAGACATCCCTGTTACGGGAAATTGTTCTATCTTGATTTTTTTATTATCTGAAACTAAGGCATCCATAACTTTCTTTTTTAGCTATGGTACAAAGTAGGGGGATAGCCCAGAAATTAGTGTTACAGTATTTTGCGTATGTTTTATGATATTTTGATCAAATACTATCCAAGTTCCGGTGTCCAGGCTTATGCATCTTTTTAAATGCAGTGGGAGTCATACCTGTTTCCTTTTTAAATTGGGTTGAAAGATAGGCCACACTGCTATAGTCCATCTGAAATGCGATTTCGGAAAGGGTCAGCTCATTGTAAAAAAGCAATTCTTTCACTTTTTCTATCTTCTGTGCTGCAATGAATTTTTCGATAGTAACTCCTTCAACTGAAGAAAAAAGTCTGCTCATATACGAATATTCATGATGAAGCTGCTCTGCTAAAAAAGTGGAGAAATTTTCGGTCAACGCCTTTTCTTTGTGATGGACTTGCTTAATGATGAGCGTTTTTATTTTAGAAATAAGAGTAGATTTGCCCGGCTCGAGTAATTCAAACCCAAAAGCCTCTAATTTCTCTTCAAATACATTTTTTTGCTGGTCGTTCAATGTCGAATCCAGCTGCACTCGCCCCAGTTCCACCTTAAAATAAGGCACCTGCATTTCTTTCAAAACACCCTCCACTGCCAATACACACCGAGGGCAAACCATGTTTTTAATGTAAAGTATATTCTTGCTCATCATCCTTTTATTTACGCTAAAAATTCGAAACAAAAATGACAAAAACTTTAACTCTCTGGCAAAAAAAAGAGATACCTATCGTGATAGATATCTCTTTGCAACTATAATTTGTTCAACTAACCTACTCAGCTGGCTCAGCAGCCTTCTCAGCTTCGTATTTAGCGTTCAAGCCATCAATCACTTGTTGAGTGATATCAATTACGTTATTCTCAGCTCTCCAGAACACTGTACCCGGTACGTAGTTGATGATCAGGTCGTACTTTGAGTCCATGTTCATGCTGTCAAGATAAGAGTTTATATTCTCAAAAATCTCCTCGTTCAACTTTTGCTCTTCAGCCATCAAACCAGCAGAAACAGTTTGTTGGTACTGCTGCAAATCTTGCTGTTTTTTCATGAGGTCTTGCTCAGCAGCAGCAATATCGTTACGAGACATTAGACCCGCTTGCGCTCTTTGCTCAACGTTTCTAACTTCGTATTGAAGTTTAGTACCTCTTGTTTCCAACTGCTTTCTGATTTTATCACGGTTAACGTTCAGTTTTTCAGAAGCATCCTCATAAAACTTATAGTAAGTAACAAGGCTGTCGTTGTTGATATAAGCAATTTTCACACTTCCAGCAGGTGTGTCAACACTTCCTGCCGATGCTGCTTCTCCTTCACTTTTCCCACCAAATACTGTAACATAAAGAGGGATAATTGCTAGCAATACAATTGCACTAAGTATAATTGGTAAATTTTTCACTTTAGTTTTCTTTTATTTTCAATATGATAAAATGTGAACAACATAAGTTGTACTAATGATGTAGTACAATATGCAAATCTAATATATTTTCCTCTATTCTTTAAAGGAGGTTGATACCTGTATAGTTAAATGGGCTCACCTTTTTGAGTTCAGCCTTTATTTCTTCCGAAACATTTAGGGTCTCAATGAACTCATGTATGGTTTTCTCCGTCATTTTCTCGTTTTTCCTCGTCAAGTTTTTCAAGGCCTCATAAGGTTTAGGATATCCTTCCCTTCTCAAAATAGTCTGGATAGCCTCTGCAACTACCGCCCAGTTTTCTTCTAGGTCATGGGCAAACTGTGCCTCGTTTATTTGTAACTTGCCCAGCCCTTTTTGCAAAGACTTGATGGCGATGAGTAAATGTGCATACGGAGAGCCAATGTTCCTCAAAACGGTTGAATCTGTCAAATCTCGTTGAAGCCTAGAGATAGGAAGCTTCGCCGAAAGGTGCTCGAAAATAGCGATGGCAAGTCCCAAATTCCCTTCTGCATTTTCAAAGTCGATTGGGTTTACTTTATGGGGCATAGCCGAAGAACCCACTTCGTTTTTGTTAATTTTCTGTTTGAAATACCTCATGGCAACATATTGCCACACATCCCTGCTAAGGTCGATTAGAATGGTAGAGATACGTTTCAAGTTATCGAACCTTGCTGCTAGATAGTCGTAGTTTTCAATTTGGGTGGTAAGCCTTGAGCGCTTTAGCCCTAAGCTATCTTTCAAAAAAGCATTGCCAAATTCTTCCCAGTTTACTTCTGGGTAAGCCACAAAATGAGCATTGAAGTTACCTGTAGCGCCACCAAACTTGCCTGGGTAAGGAATTTCCGCCAAGGTTTTCAATTGCTCTTCTAGGCGATAAACAAATACCCCTATTTCTTTTCCTAGCCTAGTAGGCGAAGCAGGCTGCCCGTGCGTATACGCCAACATCGAAATATTTTTCCAGTCGGAAGCCAAGCCTGACAAGGTTTTTACTAATTCTGCCAACGCAGGATTTATCACATCTTCAGAAGCCTTTTTCATGCTCAAAGGCACCGATGTATTATTGATATCTTGAGATGTTAGGCCAAAGTGGATAAACTCTGAATAACCTGGGATATCTAGCTCCTCAAACTTTTCTTTGATGAAATATTCAACCGATTTCACATCGTGGTTGGTCACTTTTTCGTGCGCCTTCACTTTTTCAGCATCTTCCAAGGTAAAGTTTTCATAAATAGCCCTTAGGGGATGGTAAACCGACTTATCGATGTGCTGGAGCTGTGGAAGTGGAACTTCGCAAAGCGCAATAAAATATTCGATTTCGACCAATACTCTGTAACGAATAAGGGCAAATTCTGAAAAATAAGCTCCTAGCTCATTGGTTTTGTTCTGGTAACGTCCATCAATTGGAGAGATAGCGGTAAGCGCGTTGAGTTCCATTTCTTTTTTGTTCAAACTGAAATTTTGATTTAAAAGCCCTCGGCAATTTCCTAAAGTCAAAGGCGAGCTTTGGGTAAAAAATAAAAAAGTCTGGGGTTGCCAGACTCTAATTTTCCACAAAAATACGAAGACTCATTGAATATTTGAGACTAGAGTTTGTTTAAAATCATGTTAATCGATAAAAAAGCGTTTCTATTCGTCCTCCACCCCAAAAAGCCTCTCTATAAAATTCCGTTGCTCACCCCAATAGCTGTGCTGATAGGTCGCAATCGCATTTATTTTTCTGTAGAATGAGTTTTCTACCTCAGAGCCTCTCGCATTTTTAACCGACCCAATCAACTCTTCCTTGTTGCCATTTTCAAGAGCTGAATAATGGAATTCATGCCCTTTTATTTCCAAATCTCCCACTTTAAATTCCCTATAACCCAAATGAAGCTTAGGTTTTTTCATGGAAGTGCTAAACCCAAAAACATCCGCCATTTCATGCTTCTCTCCTTCCCCATCTTCTATTTCTTTTCCCATATACATAAGCCCTCCGCATTCTGCCAAAAGCTTTCCTCCATTCTCACAAAAGGCACGAACCGAAGCCAACATCGTTTTATTTGCAGCCAACTCTTTTACATACAGCTCTGGGTAGCCCCCCGCCAAGTACACCAAATCGGCAGCAGGAAGCTTTTCGTCTTTTAAAGGACTGAAAAAAGTGACTTCCCCAAGCTCTTCAAAAGCATCTAGGTTTTCTTTGTAAAAGAAATAAAAGGCTGCATCCTGAGCGATGACAATTCTAAAAGAGGACTTTTTATCTCTTTTAACTAACGTTACTTCAGGCGTTGGTAGCTCGACCTGTGTAACGGCAAGCAAGCGGTCGATATCCACCGTTTTTTCGATATGGGCAGCGGCTTTTTCAAAAAGAGATTCATATTCAGCCTTTCTTTGGGTATCCAAGCCCAAATGACGCGAAGGGATATTTAGTTCTGAGTTTGGAGGAACATAGCCAAGAGCCTCTACGCCTACATCTTCGCAAGCAGCTTTCAAAAAATTGTAATGACTTTCAGACTTTACAAAATTGAAGACCACCCCTACCAAATTGAGATCGGGATGAAAGTTTTTGAAACCATAGATAATAGGCGCAGCAGAATAAGCCATGGCTCTGGCATCCATCACCAGTACTACCGGCAGCCCTAACCATAATGAAATCTCGGCACTGCTACCGTTCATGCGCTCAGCTCCATCGAACAAGCCCATCACGCCTTCGGCTATGGCAACATCGGCAGAGGAACTATACTTGCCCAGCAAATGCTCCAAGTGTTTCTTGCTCGACATGTAACCATCGAGGTTGATGCTTGTTCGCCTGGCTGCCCTTGAATGATGGATAGTATCCAAATAATCAGGGCCACATTTGAACGGCTGAACTTCCAGCCCTTTATTTTTTAGAAGGCGGAGCAAGCCTAGGGTAAAAGTAGTTTTACCAGAGTTACTTGATGGCGCAGCCACCAAAAAAGCAGGTTTTGTCATGTGTTTAGTTCAAATCAGGTTTGCCTTTTCCAACTAATTATTGATGGAAAACCATGATTGGCAACTGAGCCAAAAGGGTCATTTTTTTACTTAGGCTTTCGTGGAAAAGGTTATAAAAAAAGTTATGGTGATACGTAAGCATCGCCAGCAAATCTACATCTTTCTTTCTAATATATTCCTTCAGCGCTTCCTCTACTCCTGAACCTTTTACTTGCTTAAACTTCACATCCACCGAAGTCCCAAATTGCTTGGAAATACTTGCTCGGAAATCTTTAATCAAGTTCACGTCTTCAACAATAGAACCGTGGGCTACATGTAAAACGGTCACCCTTGCTCCTACATGCTGGGCATATCCTACCAATTGCATTATGCTAGCCTTTTCACCTTTCTTATGCTCACTTGCAAATACAATATGCTTCTGGACAGTATCATAATAATCTGAAGGAACAGAAAGAATTGGGATATCACAATCTTCCATAATGTTGCTTGTGTTGCTTCCAAACAGATAGTCCCCTAGGCCAGAAGTACCATCTGTCCCCATCACCAGCAGGTCGTACTCTTTTTTAGTAGCAATTTTTACAATATCATCCATCTCGGCTTTCCTCACCAAAGCATCACAGCTTATACCAAAAGATTTTTCTGTCTCCTCACAAATATTTTCAATTTGAGCAATGGCTGCCGCTTTGGTTTGAAGCATTTCATCTGTAGCAAAATCTTCGGTTTCCATAGCTGGCAAACCAGGTTCTAAATGGAGCAAGGTTAAGAAACCATTGGTTTTTTGGATGATATTCGCAGCAAAGTTGATAGCATTCAACGACGCTTCACCGAGATCTATAGGGCATATGATTCTCATGGTTGTAGAGTTAAGGTAAAAAATGGAGTTACGTTTACTTACTTCAATATAAGGAACACCTACTTCCAAAACAATTAAAGTTGGTACTCGGTTGGGTATCGCAAAAAATCATTTTTAAACCCTAAATCTTTTGCCATACTAAAGGTTATTCCCAAACAGCTTCTTACAAAACCAATCTTTTTTCATCTAGTAGATCTAAGATAAACTGATCTCTATCATACACATCCTCTTTAAAATACACTTGCCCGTTGCTTTCCACCCCTGCTGTCCAGTAGAGCAAAAGCACGTCGAGAGGTTTGGGAAGGCGTACATTTGTCAGGTCACCTTTCGCTATCACTTTATTAATCTCTTCTTCCGACCATTTTGCATCATCTGCCAATAAATGTTTTGCCAACATAAGCGGATCTTTTACTCTTATACATCCATGGCTAAAAGCTCTTGATGCCCTAGAAAACAGGCTCTTACTTGGAGTATCATGAAGGTAGACCGAATGTGAGTTGGGAAATATGAATTTGACCCTACCCAAAGCATTATGCGGACCTGGAGTTTGAACTACTTGGTAAGGCAAGTAGTTTTTTTGCAATTGGCTAGGCGTAAGCACCGACTGCGGATATTTTTTGCCCGAATTGTCCATCAACACCATATTGTTTTTAGCTAAATAGCCAGGATCTTTCCTCATTTTGGGAATAGTTTCATTCGCCAAAATACCCGAAGGAATCGTCCAAGTAGGGTTCAAAACCAAATAGCTCATTTTACCTCTAAAAACAGGCGTTTTATGGTATGGCTTTCCTACCATTACTTCTGTTCGCCAAACCTCTTTGTTATCTTTGGTAAGAAAAAGCTCAAAACCTGCGATATTTACCAACAGAAAATCATTGCCCAAGTTACCTGTCACCCACCTTGCCCTCTCCAAATTCACCCTAATCTGATTGACACGCTGTATGGCAGTAACATTCAACGAAGCCAAAGTTCCTTTACCTACGGCGCTGTCCAGATCTAGTCCGTACACTTGCTGGAACTTCACTACTCCTTGGGCTAACTTCTTATCGAAGTAAGTAGTGGGCACATCGCTTTCCATGAGCGTATCAAGTACAAACCCTTCCACAAAAAGCCTTCTTCGCACTGCTGGAACTCGTTTATCGTCCATGCCCGGCTTCAAGGTCTCTCCATCTTCTATCTGTTGCCAACCACCTTTATCTACAATCACCCTATAGTGTTCCAACTGCTTTTTTAGATTTGTATAAACTGGTGTTTGTGGTTTAAGACCATCTAATTTTTCCGTAATACCCCCTTTTGCAATCACATCGTCCAACCTGTTAAGGGTATCTGCCCCAAAGCGTTTCTTTTCCAAGTTCCAATCAGAATCTAACGATACAGGGTCAACCTTACCATTGTAAAGATGGCTAGCGTACAACAATACCCCATCAGTTAACAAAATATCCAAAAACACAGCGTCTTTTGCCGTATTGTTTTGCCTTGACCTGTACTTCAGTATTTTTGAAAGATGATAGTCCTCAGGATTGAGCCCTTCCTTATATGCACCTTTGATAGAAGCAATTGCTTGGGCAACTGTATTTGGGTCCGTCCATGCCGGGACATATTCTCTAAAAGCATAAAAAGCGGGAATTACTTTTTTGGAAAACAAGTGAGTCCCTGCTACGGCAATAGAATCACTTTTTTCATATGCTTTCAACACACTTTTCATCTGAGCAACTAACTCATCCTGTCCCAACATTCGATCTTGTGCATGTATATTTGGAAGAATGGAAATACTAAAAAACAAGATAAAGAAAATTAATCGTTTCATAAATTTTATACAGCTTTTCACAAAAGCATTCTTCTTATATTTATTTAAATATTTCACTGATAATCAAACACTAAACTACTTAAAAAGCTTGCTTTTAATAGTGTTCTGAAGGTATGGGAAAATAGTAATTTTAAAATTCAACAGGTTAAGAAATTATGAATAATCAAAATAAAGATATTAACTTTGCACTATTGAGTAAGTCTAGCATAATAGTTTAAAAGGAATAGATATGTAGATATGGTTTGAGAATAAAACTTTTCACAACTATCTACTCCTGAATTGAGTTATTTTGTTATAATTACAATTGAGAGTCAAAAATACAATCATCAACTCTCTTAAGTGGTTTTAAAAACTAGTCTTAATTGACAGTTTAATGTAACTTAAGCAAAATGGCAATTGACTTTTTTTGTTTTTAAGCAATTCGCCAATCAAATCTACCACTCTATTTGGTTAGCAACCTTTTGGCTAACACAAAAAAACGTAACTCAGCTTTTTTTCAGGAATTTTATCTACTTTTTCCAAAATAAACAGGAGATAAAAAGTTAAATAAATATACCATTTTTAAAATTCCATGAAAGACAGAAAAACTAACTCTAATACTAATATTCTACTAACAAAAATATCAAGAACAAACTTGCGCAAGATAATTTATCTAGACTTTATCGACGCAGCTTTTATTTATAAGCAAAAGGGGTTACTTTAACACTGTTAAAAGATTAAACTATGGATCCAGAGAAAAGAGTTGCGGAAAAATATAAAGGAATCAGCATGGATGACGTAAATGTTGACAAACTTGAAAAAGATATCCGTGAAGTAGTGAAGGAAAGAAAATTAGGGCTTGTTCGTGAAATGCTTGCATCCATGGGCTCGGTACCCAAAGAAGTATATAACTTCCTCAAAAAAGTAAAAATAGACTAGATTTAAGCCTAATAAAATCAAGTTTTTAACAAAGACAAGCGCACTTTCTAGAAAGTGCGCTTGTCTTTGTTTGTGACGATATATTTCCTTATTTGCCTCCCCCTTTTTCCTTTAGAAAAATAACTTTCATAAGCTCTTCAAAATCCAAGGCTTTTGTGTAAAGCCTATCAGAATAGATATTGGCCATAAAACGGATATAACTTGGCTTATCGTCAATAAGCACATGTTCAATAATAATATTCCCATACACTTGATCTAGCAAGCCCGAGGATTCGTAGCTCTTTCTGGCAGGTGGCTTCAAATAGTATTTTTCTACAGTTTCCACATAATTTGGGCGGTCGTAGATTTTTCTGTCCGACACACACAACCTGTACCCGATGTTTAATACTTGATCTTTAAAATAATCGAACAAGTGTTGGAAATCGTGGGTAGTATAAAGTTGGTTGAACGTTATGGCAAACCCATTGGCATATTTTGATGAAAGTACATGCACCCACCAGTTTTTGGTGAGCTGTTGCTTCTTCAACTGATAGTTCTCATAAATTTCATAAAGAACAGACTTATAGGTAGATTGGTTGAGCCATTTAAAGTACCTACCTTTTTCGTTCATACTCCTGATGAGCGCTTCAGATACCAAAGGCTCTTTCGAAGTTGCTACCTCCGGCTCTGGAAACAATTGCTTAACTAATTTACTGAAGTAACTCATTAATTAAATACTGCTTAGTGAATAAAACTTGGCGAAAAATCTCTTTTCAGATACTACTCGCAACATTAATCAACCATCAAGTACCTAATTTTACAATTCAATTCAAAGTAAATGGTTCAAATAAATTAATAAAAAAAAGGCATCGCAATAAACACGATGCCTTCCTTAAAAATATTGTAATCAATTCCTTAGATAGAAATCCCCATAAACGACATAAACGCCAAGCCCATAAGACCTGTAATAATGAACGTTATACCCAATCCTCTTAAAGGGGCAGGTACATTTGAATATTTCATTTTCTCACGAATTGCTGCAAGAGCGATAATGGCTAATAACCATCCTATTCCAGATGAAAATCCAAAAACAGTTGCTTCTGAGAAAGAGTAGCCTCTTGGTACCATAAAAAGAGAAGAACCAAGAATAGCACAGTTTACAGCGATAAGTGGCAAGAAGATACCCAAAGAACCATAAAGAGCTGGTGAAAACTTCTCAATACTCATTTCTACAAGCTGAACCATTGCTGCAATAACTGCAATGAACATGATGTATTGCAGGAAGCTCAAATCAACTCTTGCAAATTGCTCCCCTACGCCAGGCAACCAACGCAAAGCGCCTTCTTTCAAAATTAATTCGTAGATCAACCAGTTTACAGGCACTGTGATTGTCAATACGAAAATCACTGCTATACCAAGCCCCATAGCAGTCGATACTTTCTTAGAAACGGCAAGGTAAGAACACATTCCCAAGAAGTAGGCAAATACCATGTTCTCGATGAAAATTGATTTTATTCCTAGGTTGAATAACTCTAACATGACCTAATGTTTTATTGATTGTAAATCTTATCTATTTCTTACTTCGGTTATTCTAATTATGCTCAACATAACCATTTCTCCATCTCTGTACCCATATAATGATACCGATAAGGATAAATGCACCTACCGGAGAGGTCATCAAACCGTTAGTTGGGAAGTTATCAATTCCAATAGCTTCAAACACTTTGAAATCGAACAATGACCCAGAACCTAGCAATTCCCTGAAGAAAGCTACTGCCAAGATCACCCAAGCATAACCAAATGAACTTCCAAAACCATCAAGTACCGAATCGTAAGGTTTATTTGCCATGGCAAACGCTTCCAAACGGCCCATTACTATACAGTTGGTTATAATAAGACCAACATATACACCTACTACTTTAGATACTTCATAAAGATAGGCTTTCAATATTTGGTCAACCAATACTACCAATGATGCAACAATGGCCAACTGAACAATGATCCTGATTCGCTGAGGAATAAGGTTCCTTATGGCAGAGATGATCAAGTTAGAGAAAACTACCACAAACATTACAGCGATGGACATTACCAAGGTAGGCTCTAGTTTGGCTGTTACCGCCAAGGCAGAACAAATACCCAATACCTGCACTGTAATGGGGTTATCGTCATCTAGAGGATCCGATACAATTTTCCTTCTTCTTTTGGAGAATAAGGCTTCGGACTGTTTTTGAACCTTTACTTCCGTATCTAGGGCTTCTGTACTCATTTCAGATTCGAGATTTAGGATTAATTATTTTAATATCTTAAAAATGGGAAAACCAAGATTAAGAAGCTTACTTCAAGCTCTTAAAGAATGAGGTATAATAGCTCATATAGTTTGTCACCATGTCGTTCACACCTTTACCAGTAATGGTTGCACCTGACATGCCATCCACTTCGTGTTCGCCAAGACCTGTGTGGTTTTCACCTTTCACCATCATTACAGACTTAAGCTCTCCACTTACGTCAAAAAGCTTTTTTCCTTGGTAGCGCTGCTGCACCTCTGCCGTGGTGATTCTTGCACCCAAACCAGGAGTTTCACCTACGTGGTCAAAAGAAACACCAGCTACTGTATTTAGGTCAGATTGTACTGAGATATATCCCCAGATGTCATTCCAAAGCCCTGATCCGTACATTGGCAAAATATAAGCCTCTACCTTGTTTGGGTCAGACTCGCTCATGTATTTGAACACAGGAAAAGTTCTTTCTTCAGAAGCTTTACTGTATTCGTTTTTGATATTAACTTTATCAGGAGTTACAGAATCACCAAATTTATCTTTTGGCTCAATTTCCTCTCCATCTATATTCACCGCTACCGCTTTGATCCTATTGTTATAAATAACCTCAAGCTCACTTTTAGCCACTCCTTCAGTTTTCATAACTGCACTGAGGATTTGCTTTTTAGTTTCTAGCTCAACCTCTCTCTGCTGCCTATCTTTTAAAGATACAGCTACAAATGCCAGTAGGCCACCTAATACTACCGTCAAGATAGCAGAAAAACCAATGATATATCCGTTAGACTGTTGCACGTTGTAACCTCCTTTTTTTGTTTGCTTGAATTACGTAAAAATCAATTAGTGGAGCGAAGACGTTCATAAGTAGAACTGCCAACATAATTCCTTCTGGGTATGCAGGGTTAAACACCCTTATAATTACGGTAAGCATACCGATCATAATACCATAAATCCACTTGCCAGTTGCTGTTTGTGTACAAGTAACTGGATCAGTTGCCATAAATACAGCACCGAAAGCCAAACCTCCAATCACTAGGTGATAGTGGGCAGGAATTTTCATAAATTCATTAGCACTGATGAGGTTGAAAAGCAAGCCCATCAAATAAGCGCCAACAAACACACTGAATATAACTCTTCCACTTGCCACTCTTGTAAGAACCAAGACCGCTGCACCTATCAAGCACATCAACACAGATGTTTCACCAATTGAACCTGGTATAAAACCCATAAATAGATTTGGGAGGTCGTACATTCCGGCAGCCCAAGACGACGTAGCTTCTGTTACAGCCTGAGCAACTGGTATTCCTTCGGAGCTAGCTGTTGCAGCCAACCCTAGGAAAGTAGCTCCTGAAAAACCTTCAACGGTCGAAGCATCTCCTAAATAAGTCCATATTTCACCAGAGATTTCTGTAGGGTAGGCAAAGTATAAGAATGCTCTAGCAGTCATTGCCACGTTCAATATATTCATCCCTGTTCCACCAAATACTTCCTTACCGATCACTACGGCAAAAATGGCCGCTAAAGCAACTTGCCAAAGCGGGATAGTAGCAGGAACAATCAATGGAATAAGCAAACCAGTCACCAAGAAGCCCTCATTAATTGGGTGCTTTCTTATAAGACCAAATGCAACTTCAACCAAACCTCCTGCTGTGTAGGAAACTAAGATAATAGGAATAACTTGGATAAGCCCCACTGTCATCATATCCACTGCTGAGGCATCAGCCTGACCAAGAGCCAAATAGTGCTGATAACCTACATTGTAGATACCAAATAGCAGACATGGCACCAAAGCTACCACTACAGTGATCATCAACCTTTTCAAATCGATAGCATCTCTGATTTGTGCACCTTTTTTACCTGCAACTGTAGGCGGGGTAAAAAGAAAAGTCTCACCAGCTTCGAATAAGTAGTGAAGCTTTTCAAGCTTCCCTCCCTTCTCGAACATAGGCTTTTGCTTATTTAATAAATCCTCGAGGAACTTCATGTTTATTTTTTATTAACTAAACTATATTTTCTTGATTGAATAGTTTCGATTATACTTCACGCATTAGCTCGATGCCCTGACGAACTATCTTTTGGACTTCGTGCTTGGAAACATCTACAAATTCGCAAAGAGCCAAATCTTCTTCAGCTACTTCATAAATACCTAGTGCTTCCATTTCATCATAATCTTCAGCCATTATAGCTTTGATCAGGTGCGTAGGCAAAATATCCATTGGAACTACCTTTTCGAAAGAACCTGACACTACAAATGCCCTTTCTTCACCATTCAAGCTCGAATCCAACTTGTATTCTTTGCTAGAGCTGTTCATAAACGAAAGCAGACCGATAGCCCTGTGCATACTCAATCTATTCTTGATAGGGCTTAACCAACCTCCCCCAAAAATAAACCTTGGCTTATCACCTTCGGGAATTACGCTCAACAAATGATCGTAAAAACCTATGTATCCATCTGTATCTATTTTTTCTCCTGAAAGCACATTCCCAGAGATAACCCTTACATGGTCGCTGTTCAAGTTATTTTCCAAGAAACCTTCCACACAAGCTCCAGTATAAGTCTTGTAGTATTGAGGAGCTTTCACTTCAGAACCTGCTACCGCAATAATCTTTGAAGCATCGTAAACTCCTTCGGCGAATAATTTACCCAACTGGATCACACCAAATGGGTTTATCGTCCAAGCCACCTCTCCTTTATTGATAGGGTCAAGGTGGTGGATTTGAACACCTACGTTTCCTACAGGATGCTTTCCGCTGAATTTATTAACCGTGATGCTTTTAGGAGCGATAAACAACTGGCTCACTTCCGCTTGACCATCTATATTTACATGAACAGGCCCAGAAGTCAGTTTCGAAAGAATTTCAACACCTAGCTCGAAATGCCTTCCCTGCTCTTTGAAGATAAAATCGTAATCTGGAGCGAGTGGACTAGAATCGAAAGCAGAGATAAATATTGCTTTAGGGGTATCTTCTGGGTTGGCAACTACAGCGAACGGACGCTGAATAATGTTTGGCCATACACCTCCTTTCAACATGATATCCTTTATCTCAGCAGGTTTTAGATTAGCTATATCAGAAACCGAGTATTTCGGGAATTCTTCGTAGCTCATTTCGCCATCAGCTTTGATAATGATTTCCAAAAGCTTGCGCTTGTCCCCACGTTTGATCTCCACTATCTCGCCACTTACAGGCGATGCATACTGAACATCAGGAACTTTTTTGTCAACCATGATTGGAGTACCCGCCTTCACTTTTTCGCCTTCTTTCAACAAAACCTTTGGTCTTTCCATTGCTGGAAAGTCTGTTGGTTTAATCGCATAAGTTTTGGCTTGTCCGGCATTCCCAATCTTTTTCTCTGCCTTACCAGCCAAATTGATCGTAAAACCCTTATTTAGTTTGATGCTTTTCGACATTTTCTTAGCCTAATACTTTGAGTTATTTATTTTGCCCTGCGAAATTATGAAAATACTATATTATTAAAAACTTCAAGCCTACTTTAGACTAATAATTAATTGTTTTTTTTCAAAACCACCTGTGAATACTAGGTGTTCTAACATTCTAGCACTTTTTTATATGGTTTACACTGTGCTTTGAAGATCAGCCCTTTGCACCTTTTTCTTCCCTCCAAAAAAGCCAAAATATGCCTACCCTAGACCAATCGAAAAAGAAAAGGTAACAAAAGACCCATGGGTTCACAAAAGAGCCTACCCCAACGGTTAAAACCGTCCCGATATGAAACATAGCCCCAAATGGCAAATAAAAATACCGAAGGCGGGGAAAGACCAAGATGACAGGAAAAGTAAGTTGGAGGGCAACCGCACCCATCGCCATCAGGGGATTTAACAAGCTGTTCAGAAAAGAATTTTCTCCATAAGAAGTCCCATGCGATTGGGCATAATGTAAAATACTGCTTCCATCCAGCCAATCAACTCCCGAAGTCAGCACTTTTTCCAACCCGGCAAAGAAATAGGCAAACACTATGGCAAGCTGGATCAGTTTCAATGCCCATCCCTCTTGTATCTTCTCCCCACTTGCTACAGCTTTCTTTTGTTGAAAAAAAAGAAAGGGCATGAGCATAGCAGCGTAACCAAACGCAGCATAAGCATGACTGATTTTCTCGAAGCTTTGCAAATATCCGTGGAACAGGAAAAACAGCCCCGCCGCTACAGAGGAACTTACCCACGATTTTATATCTAAAAATGTAAGCAAAATTGCCAGCCAGTAAACCACCCACCATACCTTTATATATATGGGTGAAGGATAGGGCAAATGGAGTAGCTTGAAAAGCAACACAGGTTTGTAAAAAGCCGAAGCAGCTCCATATTCATTTAAGTAGGTGTACCAATCGAACGTAAACCCCAACATTGCCAAGAAAAAAACTATCCTCAAAAAATGGACATTGGCAACCGAAGTATCCCCATTCCACCACTTGCCCGCCTTTTTCTTTAAAGAAGGAAACTTTTGAGGGAGGTAGAAGAACAAAGCCAAAAGCAGGGCTGACAAATTGAACCGCCAACAGACCTGTTCAGCTTTTTGGATGAAAAACTCAGCGGGAAAGCGATGCCGCTCCACTTCGAACCGTGGATAGGCAACATGCACCAATTTCGAAAGCAAACTATCAGAACCCGACCCATCGAACAAGCTGGGCAGGGCTGGATAAATCAGGAAAAAAAATACCAAGTCAAAAAGAAAGGCTGCGCCCAAGATGAGCAATAGCCATTGGTTGTGCTTAAAAAATCTCATGGCAAACTAATTGAATCGAGCGTATCGGCAGGTTGGAAATCTTGTTGGCGCAAATGCACAAGCGTCCAGTTGTTGGTCTCGCCCTCGTACAAGCCGCTCACCACCTCCAGCAACTTCTCCCCTTCCCCTCGGTAATAATAATTCCGCTTGAGGTACTCGAAACTACGGGCGTTCAGCCCCACATCAGGTGCATAAAAAAGTTGCAACTCCCCTTCCCCATCCTTATACGTGATTTCAAACTTCTCTTCAAACGCTTCCCCTTTCACCGGCTCGGCAAACATCCCAAACCGATAGAACGGGAACAAGGTACGCATAAAAATAAACGGGACAAGAAAACCCGCTACCATCACAGCAACTACTATTTTTCGGGCGATCATGCCGATAGGTTTTGGTTTGTGGAAAAGTAAATAAAAAGGAAGAGAATTTGAACTTTGTGCTAATTTAGAATTCAGATCAGTTGGAGTTTTATAAATTCTGCGACTTGACAGAAAGTAGAGCTAGCTCAAAAGAATTTATCACTGAAAGCTGATTCTGGGAATACTTCGATACAAATTTAAAACACTACATTTTTTAACCAATGAGCTACGAGATTCACATAGGGCGCTTCTCTGAAGATTTAGAAGAAGAAGTATCTATCGTTACAAAAGAATGGATTGAAAGTACTGAAATAATTGAAGATATTCAATACAATCAACTTGGGCATCAGGAGTTAATAGAAGCATTCTCAGAACAACTCAACAAATGGATACCTATATTTTGGTTAACTAAGAGAGGTGGGTCAATGCGAGCTTCTGCTTTTTTTAATAATCCAATTTGCTATGAAAAAGCAATTGAAATCGCCCAACATTTTCAAGCATTCATTTATGGGGACGAAGGTGAAATCTATTTCCTTCCTGAATATGGCATCGTATATGACGACGTTGAAAAAATTAACCCATCAATCACTCTTGATGAATTGATAAAATATAGAGACGTATGTGGCAACGACTATCAAAAAATAATAGATGTATTGGAAAGTAGAACACTAACTCATTCAGCTTCAACTGAAGTTAAGCGTCCTAAAAACAAAACGAAGTTGAACACGCAAACCTTTTGGATATTTTTCATTCCCTTCTTATTCATCCTTTACCTATTCTTCCGACTAATAAAACTCTTTTTATAATGCAAAAACTAAACTCAATCTACAAAGACTTTACCTCTATAAAAGGAGTCGCCCTATTGGTTTATGCAGTGGTTGTATATGCAGACCTGATTGTTTATTCAAGAAGCTTTTCCTACGTCATCACGGCTGAAGCTGTTCTTTTTGGGATGTACCTTGCTGCCATCAATAATGAGCGACCTTTCCGTATTTGTACTTGGCAGATCATGTTTAGTGTAGGGCAGATTGCGCTTTTCCTCTTTCTCCTTTATTTCTTCAACGACTACCGCGGCTATTACAGCAATTTTATGACAATCAAATTCTGGGGAGGAATCCAAGTAGTCTTTTTAGGACTTTTTTACCTATTCATGCTCCAACAGAATAAAAAGACGCTCATCATTTTCATCTCCCTGCTGCTTGGTGCTGTAGCCATTTCCGCTTTCTCCATAGCCAATGAAACAATCTACGGAAACAACAGGCATTTATACCTTCCTCTCACTGGCTTTGGACTACTATACTGCGCTACGGCGTACTTTTTTGGGCGGCTGTCTAAATCAGAATTGGAAACGGAGGAATAATTCTACCAACTGCCAGAAATCACAAATCCGTATTGTACAAAGTACTTAACCCTTAAAAACACAAAAAAACCTCAAGCCATCGCTTGAGGTTTACATATCTTCGATTTCTTATAAGAATTCTAGTTCGCTTCCGCAGTGCTTTTCAACTCACCTTTCTCGTATTTCTCTGTTTTCAAAAGCTTGCCTTCCTCGTCAAAATACTGCCAGTCTCCCCACTTCTTTTCCCCATACATCTTGCCTTGGCTTTCCACTTGCCCCGACTCGTAGTAGTTTTTTACTATCCCATACACCACTCCCTTATTAGTATAAGGCACTTCCGACTTCAACTTGCCCGATTCGTGGTAATGTTTGCTCACACCTCTGATCTTCCCTTTGTAAAACAACTCTTCCAGCTTCACCACCCCGTTTTCGTGGTATTGCTTTTTCACCCCTTCCAATACGCCCTCTGCATAAGGCTCTTCCATTTTCACGTTGCCATTTTCGTGGTAATATTTCCACGTACCAAAAGGCAGCTTTTCCTTAATTTCCTTTTCAGACTCAACCTTTCCGCTTTTATAATACGTCTTTGCCTTGTAGTCAATCTCTCCATTTTTGTAGTTGTACAACTGCTGCACCTCACCGCTCTCGTAGTAATCGTAGTTTGTGCCTACTTTCTTGCCTTCGTTGTACGTATAGCGATGCTTTACTTCTCCGCTAGGATAATAGCCAATATTTTCTCCTTGCATCACCCCATTGAGCATCGTTCCTTCCAGCGCAAGCGCACCGCTGCGGTCATAGCGCTTGAAAGAGCTTTTAGAAGAACCACCTATCGTTTTAAGCGCTGTTTCCAGCTGTCCATTGTCAAAATAGCTTTCGTAGTTCCCGTTCATTTTCCCCTCCACAAACTGTGCTTTGGTTTTCAACTGCCCGCTCGGATAATACGTAAGCACCAAACCATGCTCTACTCCGCTCACATAATCCGTCTCTTCCATCAGTTTTCCATCAGGATAGTATTTCTTAGTTTTTCCATCCAAAGAATCCGCTTTGAAACTGCTTTCTGTACTTACTTTTTCATCGGCAAAATAGATGTAGAAAACCCCTTCTTTCTTATCGTCAACATAACTTCCTTTCTGCGTCACTTTTCCGTCTTCCGTATAGGTAATCACTTCTCCATGGCGCTTGTCGTCCATAAACTCATGCACCGACATCAACTTGCCACTTGGGTAATATTGCTTCATTTGCCCTTGCCTCAATCCATTTTCAAAGTTCACTTCCGACTCCACCGAACCATCTTCGTAATATTTCATCATTTTCCCTTCAATCTTCCCCTTCACGTACGTACAAGTCACCAACTCACCGCCGTTGATGTTATATTTCTTATAATCACCAATAATTTTCCCGTTGTCATACGAGTATTCCACCTTCACGTTTCCATTCTCAAAATACTCCTTGTACACACCGTCTTTTATTCCATCCTTATAGTTCGCCTCCACTTCTAGGCTGTGCGAACTGGCATAGTACTGCTTGTACAAACCATCTATTCTATTGCTATCTTCGCCCTTTATATAGTACTCCGCTTTGAGTACATTCGGGTCATGATAGACCAATACTTTCTGGAGGTCTTGCGAAAATGCGGAAAATTGGATACAGGCTAATGAAAAAAGAACCGAAAATCTAATCATTATACATTGGTTTAGTGATCGATATAATAATATCTATAAAAAAACAGGAAGGTTTGTAAAATACAAGCTCACACAATGAGGCGGGCTTCTGAAGTTTAGTTTTCAATATTCATACCTAAAATGGTAAGCTTGAAAACAAAGTGAAAGCCCATTTTAGATAGAAGTTTGATAGTCAGTAATATAAAAATATCTCAACGGATATTTTGGTTGGAAAAATCACTCACTTATGTCATATCTCAACATAAATAACAAACGGCTTAGTTTCGAAGAACTCAAAAAACTGCCACTTGGCGCAGAGAGCGACTTTGAAACTAAAACACTCAAATACTGCAAAAATTGGTTGCTAGGTAAGAAAGAATTCGAAATTTCTACCTCAGGTTCTACGGGAACACCCAAAATCATCAAACTCCAACGAGCACAAATGGAAGCCTCCGCCCACATGACCATCCAGACTTTTGGGCTTGATGCAAATGACCATTTGCTCGTTAACCTCCACCCAAGTTTCATAGCAGGGCTGATGATGTTGGTACGAGGGCTGGAAAGCCGTGCAGAAATTACCGTGATAGAGCCTACTGCAAATCCATTGGAAAACTTCTCCCCAGAGGCATCCTTTTCCTTCCTTGCCCTCGTCCCGATGCAGCTCCAAAACATCATTTCCAACCCTCAAACAAAAACCATTTTTGAAAAGGCAAAAGCAGCCATCATTGGCGGGGCAGCCGTTGGGTCAAGTTTGATGAAAGAAATCAAAAACCTAAAGCCTGCCCTCTACAGCACCTACGGCATGACCGAAACCGTCACCCACATTGCTATAAAGCGAATAAACGGAACACAGCCCGACCAATATTTCCAAGCCCTACCTGGCATTCAACTTTCGCAAGACAAGGAAAGCTGTCTTTGCATAAAAGGAAAAGTCACAAGTGGAGAAACCATCGTCACCAACGATGTGGTGGAGCTTTTTGAAGGTACAAAATTCAATTGGACTGGCAGGCGTGACAACATCATCAACTCAGGTGGGATCAAAATCCAGCTGGAAAAAGTGGAAGCCGAAGCAGAGTCGATTTTGGCAAAACTTGGCTATGAAGGAAAACCCGTCGCACTCGCTATGCCCGATGAAAAACTTGGGGAAAAACTGGTGCTGGCAATTGAGCAAAAAAAAGAAGCGCTAGACCTCGAACAATTCAAAACGCAATTGAAAGAAGCCCTTCCCTCCTACCATTCCCCGAAAGAATATTTCTTTGTAGATCAAATTCCACTAACGCCTACGCAGAAGGTGGATAGGATTGGGTTGAGGAAAACACTTAGAAAAAACAGACAGCAATTGAATAGATTTGGATAAATACAGACTCCTCAAAGCTTTTACTGTTAAATTGATTAACTTTCTGTAGACAATACATGTATTCAAATAGAAGCTGCTCTCATAAATAAATTTCGTATGAAAAAAATCATATTATTGAATCTAATGCTACTTATTAGTTTGGTATCCCTCAGTCAAACCTTAAAGCAAAATGAAATAGATGAGTTTACTAATAACTCTATTAAAAGAACTTCATGGGAAACATTAAATATGACAATGAAATTTGCTGCTTATTTTAGGCTTTCAAATATAAACGGCGAATCATATTTTGACCTTAAAATGATGATTGGATCAAAAGTTTTTTCTATCGATAAGAATCAAGAATTGATGATAAAGTTATCTGATGGAGAAATTGTAAAGCTCCCGAATTTAAAATTTGCAACAACATGTAAAGGGTGTGGAGCAAAAGGAATTTCTGGGAGTGGTGCTCAAGGCATTCAGGTTTCATATCCCATCACTAAAAATCAGATCGAGAAATTGAAAACTGGAAAAGGGAACAAAATTAGAATTTATACAAATGATGGATATGTAGAAAATGATATGAAGATGAATATCTACAAAAAAATTGTAAAAGCTTTAGCTCTTATTGAATAATACAACTTACTACCTATAAAAAATTAACGCCATTACTCCAAGTAACGGCGTTAATTCAGCTCTGGTTTTCACATAAACCTAAAACGGCAATTCGTCCTCAGGAGCTTCCGAAAAACTCATCCCCGTCATGTCATCTCCACCAGCAGAGCCTTGTGCAGGAGCAGCATCGGCACTTGGTGCTTGAGACCCACCGCCAGCTTTTTCTATCCTCCAAGCATCCAAGTTGGTGAAATAGGTAGTCGTTCCGTTTTTGGTATAAGGCCTGCCTTTTAGATTGAAATGTACGTTTACCTCATCGCCAGCACCCAATCCATCTAGCATGTTGCACTTATCTTGCACCGACTGAAACTTCACGAATTCCGCATAGTTCCCATCTTTTACCTCTATTACGAACTCTCTCTTTTTAAATCTTTCCGTCACCTGTACCGTATCGTATACCTCCACTATTTTCCCCTGAACCTGAAATGCCATGTTTTGTATATTTTTATATAAATGAAAATTAATTTTTGGCGAAATTACCAATTTCCTTGGCTTTATCTAGCCATCCCTATCGATTAATAATCAAATCCATTAATTTTCGATAAAGAACTAAAAAAACACGAAGCTTTTCCACAAATATGAATAATGAAATATGGGTAATGAGCTCGGCATTTGATACGCTAACGCTACCCGAAGTACTCGATAAAACAAAAGAAATAGGAGCGCAAGGTGTAGATCTGTGCGTATTCCGCAGGGATGGCCTTCGCCAAGACCATGTAGCCACCCACCTCGACTACGAGGACTTCAACTTAGAAGAAGCCAAAAAAACTCTTGAGCTTTTTAACCAACATCAACTCCATATTTCCATTGGGGCATTTGAAAACCTCATTGGCGGACCAGAAGCCGAGCGGATCAATAACCAAAACCACTTGCTCAGGCTCATACGCATGGCACACCTCATGGGCGGAACTGAAAATGACGTGACCGTGGGCACATTTGTAGGCTACAACCACGAGCTGGGCGTGCAAGACGGAGGCTTTGAAAAGAACCTAGAAGAATACCAAAAAGTCTTTACCCCCATCATCCAATATGCGGAAGACCTCGGGGTAAAAGTACTGTACGAAAACTGCCCGATGGAAGGCTGGCAAGCCGCTTCTTTCCCCACCACGTTTAACAATCTTTCTGGAGTATTGGCAGCCCGAAAGCTTATGTACGCCCTCATCCCGAGCAAAGCCCATGGGGAAATATACGATCCTTCTCACGACGTTTGGCAGCACACCAATCCATCGGAGGTAATCAGGGCGACCGACCCCGAGCGCCTGCACCGCATCCATGTAAAGGCGACAAGAAACCTCCAAAACAGCACCCGAACGCACTGGGGAGGCATGTATCCCGCCCAGCTCGTCAACAAGGAGCTTGCCCAGAAAGCAGGAGTACCCCTTTGCAACGGAGAATGGGACAGGCACAATTACGAAGCAATGCTACCAGGCTTTGGCGGCTCCGACAGCATGGACTGGCGAGACTTTGTAGACACCTTGAAGGAAAAAGGGTTTGAAGGTGTATTCGAAATAGAAAACGAGGCCATGCTCTCCAAAGGAACGGGCAACATGGGCGCAAACATCCAAGGCTTCAAAGCCACCGTAATGAACCTCGCTCCCATGCTCTGGAACTTGGGCGAAAATGGCTACGCCTTCGACCACTCTTCCTTCCGCGAACTCAAAGAAACTGTTTCAAAAGATATACCTTTGAAAAAAATGAAAGATTTAGTGTAATGAGTTGATGTGCTAATATGCTAATGAGGGGATAGAAAAATATAGAACTAGCAACTAGCACCCAGAAACAAGTAACTAGAACATGACCAAAGAAGAAATAGCAGAATGGTTTAAAGGCTTGCAAAACCGCATTTGCCACAGCCTAGAAACCACCGATGGAAAAGGAACATTCAAAGAAGACGCTTGGGACAGAGAAGGCGGCGGAGGCGGCAGAGCCCGCGTGATAGAAAACGGCAACATCATAGAAAAAGGTGGCGTGAATTTTTCAGCCGTTCATGGGCAAACTCCTGCCAAAATCACCCAAGCCTTAGGTGTACCCGAAAACTCAGAGTTCTTCGCCACGGGCGTTTCCATCGTGATGCACCCTCAAAGCCCGATGGTGCCCATCATCCACATGAATGTGCGCTACTTCGAGATGAGCAGCGGGCACAAATGGTTCGGCGGTGGCATCGACCTCACACCGCATTACATCGACCAAGCCGATGCCGAGCATTTCCATTCTCAGTTAAAAACCGTTTGCGACAAGCATCACGAAAGTTATTACCCCAAATTCAAACCTTGGGCAGACGAGTATTTCTACATCAAACACCGAAACGAAACCCGTGGCATTGGCGGAATATTTTTCGATAGGCTATCGGAAAGTGAAGAATTTAGTTTGGAACAACGATTTGCTTTTGTGAAAGACGTTGGGGAAGCTTTTGCCCCCATCTACACCCATTTCATGAAGAAAAACAGCCAACTCCCTTTTGAGAAAAAGCACAAAGAGTGGCAACGAATTAGGCGGGGACGCTACGTGGAATTCAATTTGGTATGGGACAAGGGAACAAAGTTTGGCTTGGACACCAACGGGCGTACAGAATCCATCTTGATGAGCCTCCCACCCCAAGCCAACTGGCTCTACAATCACCAGCCCGAAGTTGGTAGCGAAGAGGCGAAAACGCTAGCGCTTCTTCAAAAAGGGATTGATTGGGCTTGATCTGAGTCAACAAACGTCCGGGATGCTTTGAGCGCCCCGGACATTTGTTTTAAAACCCATCTAAAAAGTCTTCCTTCACTCCAACCCACCCTCAAATATATCAGCTCCTGAGCCTAAGCGTATTTTGCCATTTTCTATCCAAATATCGTCTCCTTGGTAAATGGGGGCTTTCTTTTTGAAGCTGACTTTTTTTCCATTCACTTTTGCCTTGGGTATCCGACCATGATGCTCGCCCTTAGGCCATTCGGGTTGCTCAAATGGTGGAGCAGTAGCCATTACCACAGGAACTTGCACGCCCCAACCTCCATCTACCATCGGCTCTATAAAAGTCCCGTCCACCCCAAACGTTACTTCTATTTTTTCTCTGTCCTGCGTTTCGTACAGAATCGTATGCTCATCTTTTTGTACCAACTGAGCTTTTGCATTCTGGGTAAATTCCTGTAAGCTGGCAAACCTATTTTTTTCAAAAGCTTCCATCACGAATCCGCAAAGCAAGCCCGCCTCAGCTTCATCTACGTACACAAACCGCTTCCCTTTTTCCATGATTTTTACATGAGGAGAGCTGTGCACAAAACTGATCAGCAGCCAAGCATTTTCAAGCCCAACATACAGCGCTGGCCCTACCATTTTAATCTCTGTCCTTGGCAAGTTTATGTAACTTGTATTTTTATTGATCACCTTTCCCCCAAAGCTCACCGCATCTTCCTTATTGGTCTCATGCGGGTACCTACTTTTAAAATCTCGCCCCCATTTTTTAGCCCACTTTTTTACCATATCTCTCATTTCCAAGACAATATGATCACCTTCATAAGGAGTTTGGGTAAGCTGAACCAGTATGTTTTTGTATTGAAAATGTTGCGTCCAAGGATTGCGGGTCTTTCCCGACCAATCATTGTAAAAACGACCGTTTCCACTGACCACATCGGGCATTGCCCCTTCTTTTTTCACTACCAATTTCCAATTCACCAGCTCAGAAGAAGCCTCCGTCCAGCCACCGTAAGGACTTTGCGCCGAACCTAAGGTAAATCCTTGTCCAACATAAAACTGCTGATTGACAAACCCTCTTTCTTCAAACAAGTAAGAGGGCTTTGCACCTTGGTAAAGCTTAGTGATCCCGATGTTTTTCTTGGCAATAGAAAGCAACTGTGAAGGAGGGCGATAACTGCTAGTGGCCGCATGCACTACATGAACATATTCACTACCCAACCAACCTTGCAACGGGGGGCTACCTCCTTCGGAAAACCAAAACCAGCAGAAGTAGGCAATTGCCCCATCATCTATTTTACCCACACCATTTCCTCTCATTTCCGCACCGCCATATGCCCCATAGCTGTAGTGCAAAGCCATTTCGGCAGCGTAATAATCAAGCACAGCCTTGGCTATTTTTTTGATTTCTTCCGACTTGGCAAAATCATACACATTCAACCAACCAATCAAACTATAACCCCCATATTTCCCCGAGTTCCATTCACCTGCACCATAGGTAAGCAGTTGTTCAGCCCAAGATTTCATCCAGCCTTCCATCTGCTCAAGCTTGCCTTCTGCTTGCGGAAACACATCGGGAAAAGCCATGGCTTCTTGGGCAAGAATATACCCACTTGTGCGGGACATACTTACCTCGCTTTCCGTCCCTTCACCCATCCAAGCATTGTAGCTATCCCTTCGTTCAAATACCTTTTTCAGCAGTTTTACTTTATTTTTTTTCAGAGAAGGCGCAGTGGGGTATTTCGACAGCAACCTAGCCATTCCTACCAAAGAAATCTGTTTGGGGTAATCCCCCACCCTTGCTGCTACCCATTCATTTCCCGCCTTGTCCTCCTCTCCATATTGCTCAAACCGCGCAATCACTTTTGACCAAAAATACCTTTCAATACTGGCAGCACTTTGGTTGGGCAGGCGATACTTATTGGCAACTTGTTCCAGAAGTATATCAGCCCTATTATCAATTTCTTGTTCATAAAGTTGCCCCTTGGCGCTTGCTATGCTCAAGCCCCCTAACAGCAAGAATATATATTTCAACATCATTGTCCTTTCTTAGTTTGAGGATGCATATTAGCTAAGATGTCGAAAAAAAACACTTTTCTGGCCTATGTAAAATCAACTTTCTTTACGTTCGATTTTCTCCTCCCCTTCGGGTACGGGAATGCTGTCTAATTCCAAGTACCAGTCGGCATGGGGCGAAAGTTGCGAACAGGCTGGGCATTGGGTCGTTTTGTGAACATGCCCACAAGCCGGGCATTTCCCATACGTATTAAAGGTATTCCAAACGTGCATACAGTGGCATTGCCAATAATCTCCTCCATCGGGCTCCCAAGTGCATTTGGGGCACATGATTTTTTCCTCTTTATTTTCTGACATTTTATGTTGGATAAGGTTGGTGTTAATCTCGAAGCGATTTAGCTTCTGAGAAGCCGTTTGGTTACTTAAGAAACATCCCCAAGCAACTTCTTACAGAAAAATAAAAAAAATATGCATCAAATCCGAGAATAATGGTTCGCTAACCTTCCACTGACACCTAACTTTATACAAAAATATAACTGTTCATTTTTACTCTTCCTTTGTAAAAAAATAAAACCTCCAAGAGCTTTAAAACAGCCCTTGGAGGTTCTTTGATATTCTGATTTGAATGCTTACTTCCCAACTGCCACGCTATAAGCGATGCTTGCATCTTTTGTTTGTATTTGCAAAATATACAAACCATTTGGAAGGCTAGAAGTATTGATGGTTTTGGAGAAGTTTTGAGCAGTTTTAGTAAACTGATCGTGGAAATGTTTTCTGCCATCTACTCCATACAATCCCAACTCGATTAGCCCGCTATACGAATTATTGATCTCTACTTTGAAATTGCCTTGGTTCGGGTTCGGGTAAATTAAGGACGATTGCTTAAAGAGTTCATCTTCCACTCCTGTTGGCGTTGGCTCGCTTACTTCCAGCACAAAGCTATCGCTCGCTATTTCACCATTGCCATCGTCGACTGTCACTACAATAGTGAGCGAGCCAACATTTCCTACTACTGGAGTGCCTACAAATCGGTTGCCTTGTGTATAAAAGCTTAACCATATGGGCAATGCAGCACCTCCATCTAAGGCAGCGCTATAAGTAAGCTGATCTCCATTTGCATCTGAAAATGTATTCCCTGGAATACTGAATTCAAAAGCTTCTCCAACAATAGCTTGCTGATCTGGAATTTCATTAACCAATACGGGCGCAGTGTTTTCAGCAACTTCTCCATCTACATAATTTGGGACGCCATCTTTATTTTGGCTATTCGTAACCGCTGCCACCAAACTGTTCAAATAAACTTCCACGTTTGTATAGTTCGTGTTCAGCGTGAAGGTTATTCCATCTGCAGGACCGTTCTTATCCAAACTGTTCGCATCTTCCCAAGAATCAGGCATTCCGTCGCCATCGGTATCCGTAGGTGCTGTAGTGGATGCATATTCAGGCCACCCACCTACATCGTTTTGGGTGTCAATCAACCCATTTGAGCTTCCATTCGAACCAGAAAACGTATAAGTCCCATCTCGGGTTTCTTGTACAACTCTACCATCAACCGTATCTCGAACTAAGCTAGCTCCCACGTAAGACAACACCCTTTCATAAGCCATTTCTGCATCGTGGGTGGTGATTTCCCCTTGATCGATAGGCGCTGCCAACTTGAGCTCAGCCTTATCTTTGGAAGAAGGATTCGGGTCAATGCCCAACCAGTTATCTGTGGTAACCGCATTGCTGCCTACCATGTAATTCCCATTGACATAAAAACTTCCCCAAACTTCTGCTGCTTGAGAATTAGAGCCGTCATCTGGATTAGGGGCAAAAATCCTATCCGCTTTGCTTGAAGATGTTGCTGGACCTGGCTTGTAATAATTATTCACGAGGTTGTAAGAACCACCTTCTCCTCCATATCCGCTATTTCCACCCCAGTTATAAATCACATTGTTTCTAAAGTCTACATTTTCCAAGTCAGCCGTATTGGTAAAACGACTACCCGAAAAGCGTGGGTTTCTGCTGTCGTGATGAGCAAGGAGGTTGTGGTGGAAACTTGCCGGCTGACCACCCCAAATGCCTCCATAACCATGCGTTCCTTTGCCATGAACCGAAACCCGTAAGCTCTCGGAAAGAAGAGACCACTGCAAGGTGAAGTTTTCATTGTGATAAAATGAAGCACATTCATCGGTACTCCAACTCATGGAGCAGTGGTCGATAATGATGTTTTTGTGGTACCTGCCCCAAAGCGCATCTCCCTCGTTTTGAGCCGTATCACCCATACGGAAGCGCATGTACCGAATAATTACATTATCAGCATCTATGTTCACCGAGTAATTCCTTATCGCTATTCCATCACCCGGAGCAGATTGCCCGGCAATGGTCACATCTCCATTTTTGATAGAAAGATTTGAATTCAAATTGATAACCCCAGATACCTTGAACATGATAGTTCTTTTTCCACTGGTGTTGATCGCAGCTCGGAGACTTCCCGTCCCTGAGTCGTTCAGGTTGGTCACATAAATCACCTGACCTCCACGACCACCTGTTGTATAGCGTCCAAAGCCTTCTGCTCCGGGAAAAGCTACTTGCTTGGTAATTACCGTTGTATTTTCTGTAATGGTGAATGTTCCGTTTTTAACCGCATTGGTTTCAGACCCTACGGTGGTAATTGTATAATCAAAAACACCTTCTTCGGAGGGAGTTCCACTGAACGTAACCGTTTTTGCCACATTATCAATTGCAGCACCGATCCCATCAGGAAGCCCTGAAACAATTACCGTTGAAGCATTTGCCCAACTATAAGAAAACTCCGTGATGGCAGAGCCAACTTCTACCGTTTGAGACGAACTTCCTGCTCCTTGTTTGGTAAGAACTGCCGGCTCGGGATTTAGCTCTCCACCTGCACTCACCACCAAGCTCCCTCCACCTGAAATCTGTGTCGGATTTGTACTGGCTGTATACACTCCTGCCTCCATCTCCAAACCGTTCAATATAAATTTATCAACAGCTACTTCCGAAGCCAGTTCCATGAAACCGCCTTCTTCCAGCACGACAGACAAAGTATCACCTGCACTTTTTGCATGGCTAAAAATCGCCTTGTTTCCAGCTCCAACTTTGATCGTGCTATTTCCAAAAGCGTTTGCCGCAGTGCCATTGATAGCGGTAAAAGAAGCTGCATTGTAACTTGGCGTAGCAATATCCCAAGTGCCAGTGAAGTTGCTGTTATCACCACTCAACACCACCGTTGCATCACATTCGCAATCCCTTACATTTTGGGCGAAAATAGAAGATGAACCAGTAAACGTTCCGGGCAAAGTCATGCTGCTTCCAGCAACATTTGAACTATTCAATTTAAGATAAATATTACCTGTTATGGCAATAGGCGCATCAAGGGTAAAACCGGCTCCACTTGTAGCATACCTTAACGCTGAACCTTCTTGCATTTCAATCTGCCCAGTTGCTGAATGTGTTCCTCTCAAGCGGATGCCTCCAGTGCCCTTCACCGTCAAATTTGCAGGGAAAACCCAAGAAGTGGTTTCCATTTCAATTTCTGTAATTACTTGTTCGCCTTCTTCTGGCAAAAGCTGTGGCGAATAATGTTCGGCAACATCCCAGTTACCATTTTCCCCTCCTACAAAAGCAAATACATCAGGTCTACCAATAGTGATTTTGCCTGTCCCGCTGATCAAACTAGGGTTCGATGTAGCAGTGTATTCGCCCAAACCTTGGAGCACACCATCAATATAAAATTCGGAAAGGACTATATCTGCATTCAAAATCAGAGAAGAGCCCGCTACAACTTCTAGTTTCGATTCTGGATGAAAAACTTCGCTATTTCCCACCAAAAAAGTAGCCCTGTTGGCAACAGACACATCACCTTTTCCAAGCGAATGGGCTACCGCAGCACTCAATGTTCCTTCTTCCACACTAAAAGCCCCTGAATAATCAGCATTATCTGTATTGAGCACCAAACTTCCTGAACCGCTTTTTGTTAGCGTATGAACTCCTGTGATAACAGCATCGAGCGTTAGCGCATTTTCAGTAAAAACAGTCACCGCCCCTTTGGTTGATATTTTCCCTTCTAAAGAAGCTGTTGCAGTTGCACCGATAGTGGAGCCGCCAATAGCCAAATAAGCAAGCGTGCTATTTGAAGAAACACTCAATGTAGCTCCGTTGCTCAGTGCCAAATCGGCATCAAACGAACCTCCATCAGCATCTACCACAAAACTTCCGTCCACGGTAGCAGCTTCACCTGTTGCCGGCACTCCTGCCGGATTCCAGTTTGCAGCAGCTAACCAGCTACCTGAAGCATCGTTTCCTGTCCAAGTATAACTCGCTACCAAAGGAGCTTCTGCCGTTGGATCCCAATTATCATTTCCTCCCAATACAGCCTGAACTGTGTAACCAGAAGCTTCTTCATCTGTCAACGCTCTTATTCCAACCCAGTTGGCACGACCGCTCATATCGGCACCGCCACCTGTATTTTGATATTCATACAATTCTAAATTAGCACTCGTATCCGCATAATCCATATTCCAAGTAGTTGGCCAGCCAAGCGGATCTATTTTGTCGGTCATGTCGCATTTCAGCCACGTAACTTTCGGATAATTATGCCAAGGTCTTCCTAGGGCAATGGTATTCCCATCGTCGCCAGCACGTGGGCTGTCTTCCACATACGTCACGTCGCATTCGCTAAAAACAAACCCATATTTTTGAGCTAAATCGGTAGAAGGTGCGGTAATCCAACCACCTCCCCAACTTCTAATTTCGCATTTGTCGAAGAAAGCAATGCCTCCTCCATAAATATAATCGGTACGACCTAGTACCAAACAGTTTTGAAAGTACGAGCGCTTGCCCACTGACCAAAAATAAATGGTATCTTGATAGCCTTTAAGGTTGCAGTTGACGAAAACAACTTTGTCTGATCTGACCGTGATTGCTTGAGCCTGCCCTACCGGCCCTGCCGTATTTTGTATGGTCAGATTTTCTGCTCGAAAGCCGTCTCCATGGATAGTGACTGTGGCGGAAGTTCGAATATTATCACCCGTCCAGAGAGCGGCATCTTCCGTGGGGCATTTACCAGCCTCGCAGTCATAGATATGGTAACTCAAAATGGTCTCGTCCCTACTTTCACCTATGATAGAAACATTGGTTTTTGAAGCCGGAACAATGAGCTTTTCCGTATCGTACAAGCCCCTTTTAATATAGATTACCGTAGAAGTTTCACTGTTGTTGGGAACGGCATCAATTGCCGCCTGAAGGGAGGTGAAATCTCCAGAACCGTCTTGCGCCACTACAATATCGTAGGACTGGGCTTGGAGGGTGGAATAACTCAGGAAGAACAATCCTAAGAGAAAAAACATCTTTTTCATTTTCATCATTTCAGAGAATTTTTATTTGTTAATGTGTAGTTGATTATGCCTGCCTTTTTGGACAAAAAAAGCTCCAGCCCACCCAACGGATTTTTCGCATAGGAGCGCTGGAAGTATTCATTTCATAGAAACAGAACACTCATATCCGGACGGAAAACAAGCAGTAATTAGGACTCCTTAAATGGAGTGTTTGTGTAGTAAAATACCTTCTCTGCGTTGAGGAATTTTATAAAAAAGATTGATCTCTAGCTAAAGTAGTTAGAGATTTAGTAGTACATAAATACGTGTTTTGGAGGAGAGAGCCAAACAAGAATTATAAAAAAATGTAAATAATACAATTTAACATATGCTATCACAAAACACACTTTACTGTACTTGACATAATGTTTAGAAATATTCGGGAACGTTACAACAGACTCACTTTCCAAATTTATACACAGGGTAGCCACTGAAATCATCCCACTTCTGCACCAGCTTAAAGCCGCTTTTTTCCATTTGTGAAAGGAGTTCTTTTTCCGAGGCAAAAGGAACGCCGCAATCTTCTCCGGGGCAAATCTTCACTTCTCCTTCTTCCACAAACTCATCCCTGACAAAGAAATGCCCATCGTCTTTTAGCTTGGTAAAAATATCGTTCATCACCGCTTCTTTATCCTCTATCACGTGGTAAGTTGCATTGGTGTAGATCACATCAAAATAGCCGGCGGGCAAGTTAGTTTGGGTGTACGTGCCAATAGCTATCTGAAAACTGCTGTTTTCCCTCAAGGGCTTTTCGGTGAGTTTGGAATAATAGGCCAGCACTTTGCCCAGCTCCTGCTCGCTCAGGCAAGCCGTATCTATATCTTGCACATACACCTCAAGGCTATCGACCAAGCTGGAAAGCATGACAGGCACTGCTCCGTTCTGAGAGCCAACATCGGCAAAGGCATCCCCCGGTTTCAATTCCAACAGCCCTGCCAAGGTAGCGAAAGATTCTTTGATCTCTTTTTTGGTAAATACCCGACCGCATGCATAGGGTTTGTTCTTTCCCTTTTGGCTGGCGCAGGAGGAAAGGAGAACACTTAAGAAGATGAATGAGAACAGAAGGTTTTTCATAAACTAAATTTATGCAAACAGCCTGCATAAAACAAGTGAGTGGGATTGGTGATTTCGACATACCAGGGGGAATCTCCTTTAGTGGACGTTAGATATAAAATATTTTTTAGTACCCCAACCAAGCAAAATTCATCCATATAAGAGTAACAAAAGAAAATATCCCATAAATAACTCCCAATACTCTCAACCTTTGCTTCATATTTTGAGTGTAATTTTCTACCTCTTTCCTTACTAATGGACAATCACTTCTCTTTTTTCTGATGTAAAATATCACAGATAGTGTAATACCAAGACAAATAGGTAAGTAGTACAAACGGAAAATCTCAGAGTAGTCCTCTTCCACTAAAAATGATAAACATGTTAGCACAAATAGGAAGTTTGACGCCAAGAAAAAGCCAATAAACATTGCAGTAATGAGATATATTTTATTCTCACTTTGAGTTGACAGCTTTCTACATATCATGTATAGATCAACAAATAAACATTTGAAAAATCGTAGCATTAGTCGTGTTGTTTTAAAGGGTTTCCTAAGTAGCCTTTTAAGTCTAAAATATATTCCAATGTATCACCCTCATGAATTTTGTATAAAAAACACCAGTCAGTGTTGGGTTGCTTTACCAACCGATCTCCTATAGCCATGATATCATCCACATGAAGCCCGTCGTGACTCGAAACTGTCGCTATCAAATTTCTTTTGTCCCCTCCTTCTAGGGTGATGAGGCAATGCCTAGGAGAATCTCTGAATTCATTGGAAGGCATGCCGTATAGTGA
The DNA here is from genome assembly GCA_034044135.1 of Flammeovirgaceae bacterium SG7u.111. Classification (NCBI taxonomy): domain Bacteria; kingdom Pseudomonadati; phylum Bacteroidota; class Cytophagia; order Cytophagales; family Flammeovirgaceae; species Flammeovirgaceae bacterium SG7u.111. The sequence continues at coordinate 3,801,942 of CP139021.1, forward strand.
AACATCGATAACCTCTGCGTTAATTCGCTCTTCAAACCCAAAAAACGGATACCTGTCATACCATTCTTCCAGTTTTTTTAGCATTTTTTTCTCTGAGTAATCCTCATATAATAACATTGAGACAACGAATAGCGAGGCAATTGCTAACAGTGAAATCTTTTTTTTCATATTGACTTTTTGTTGCTGATAAAACCGTTCTAGGAATTACCATTACTCTAATTAATTCAAGTTGCGGTGTATATAAGTAAATCTGCCAAAATGTATAAGTTTAAGAGCGACCAAGCCATTAAACTAAATACATTATGACAGATTATACGATTGCAATATATTGTTTTATTGATGGTTTTCTAAAAAACACCGGTGGCAAAGATGAAAGCAAAAGAAAAATGAACGATGCGGAGATCATGACCACCGCCCTGGTCTCGTGCAGGTATTTTTCAGGCAACCAGGCCAAGGGGATGCATTATATGAAGGCACATTTCCAAGTCGACCTGATAGACAAATCTGGTTACAACAGGCGGCTACATGGCCTTTCCCTGCAGCTTCACCTGCTTTTTATAGGCCTGGGAAATACCCTGAAAGACCTCAACACTTCTTGTGAATACCTGATCGATAGTTTTCCGGTTGCGGTATGCCGGAACATCAGAATACCGAGAAACAAAATACTGGATGGTGTAGAGGCCTATAGAGGGAAGAATGCGTCCAAGAGGGAGTATTTTTATGGTTTTAAAGTTCAAATGGTCACCACTGCGGCGGGGGTCCCGGTCGATTATTTTATCTGTGCGGGCTCCTTTGCCGATATCACGGCCTTTAAGGCGATGGATATCGACCTTCCTGAAGGGAGTACGTTATATGCCGACAGTGGCTATACAGAATATGAAATTGAAGATTTGCTCAAAGAATGTGAGGGCATTGACTTTTTGGTCGAAAGGAAGTCCAATTCGACCAGAAAAGACTCCCCAGCTTTGGCTTACATCAAAAAACATATGAGAAAGCGGATCGAGACATCCTTTAGTGAGATCAATGCATTTTTTCCCTTGAAGATCCATGCCGTGACACCGCAAGGCTATCTGCCCAAAATATTCCTGTTCTTGTTTGCTTATACTTTGAAAAGATCAATTTGATACAACGCAACTTGAATTAATTAGAGCATCTTGACGGCATTGACTTTACCACAAATCTACTACCTCTCTCTCCAACTAACCAAAAACGCCCCGCCAAAAGATGACGGGGCGTTTCGATTGTTGCTTTTTTTAATTTGCTGTCCTTGTTTGGCAAACCCGACGTGGTGGTTTGGGACGCCCACGACGATAGGTGGGTGGGGGCAAAGCGTCGGGGGCGTAAAAAAAACGACCCCGACGGGTACGACCCTTGCTGAGCGATGGGGTCGCTCCAAGCGCCCCCATCGTTATTCTTGCGCCTGAACTAGCGCCGTTACTCTTTTTAGAGCAGCAAAGGTTTATAACCCTAAAGATAGCCCCTCCATAACCCTTTTTGACGCAGCAAGTAACGGTGGTAGTTGTTTTTAGACAACGCCGACTGACAAATAGGAAACTGGGCAACGACCGGCTCCAAAAACCAAAAACGCCCCGCCAAAAATTGACGGGACGTTTCGATGGTTGCATTTTTGTTTTTACTTGCTACCCTTGTTTGGGACGAGCGGATGCTCGCCCCACCTTAGATTTGTGCAGTTGTATTATTCGAAGGATTGTGTTTAATTGGAAAACCTTGATTTCCTTTTGGCCAAGGGGGGCATGGGCGACTCAACTCGCTCCACGAACAAGATTCATCCCACTGCTGGATGCCCGTGTCCCCTCCCGTGCCCAGGCCTGTATAAGAGTTTGCCACCGTTAAGGTAGTTAGGCTACGCACCAGGTCCTTGGCCTCTAGGTTTTTTGTCCAACATAAAAATACGGATAACCATGGAATTTAAAAACTTTATCGGCATCGACATCAGCAAAGACACCATCGACCTGGCCCTCTTGGCCGAACATGGAGAGCTTGTCAACCTCAAATGGGACAACGACGGGAAAGCACTGGCCAAAGGGCTAAAGTCCCTGTTCAGGGAACACGGAATGGACAAAGAAGACACCTTGCTATGTGCCGAGCACACAGGACAGTTCGGCAACAAGCTGATGGAAGTGTCCCTGGACCTGGGGCTTTGCCTCTGGATGGAATCACCTTATTCCATCTCCCGCTCGCAGGGAATGACAAGGGGAAAGGACGACAAGGTGGATGCCGAGAGGATCGCCGGCTATGCCAAGCGGTTCGCCGACAAGGCAAGATTGGTAAAGCCTACACCCAAGACTATCAATAAGTTAAAGCTTTTGTCCTCTGAGCGGGAACTTGCCATGAAGGATCTCTCGAAATACAAAGGGCAGCTAAAACAGGAGAAAGGGTTTCTGGACAAAGAGTATTTCAAGGAAAAAGAAAAGAGGGTGAAGAAGCTCATCGCCCTCTATAAAAAAACGGTCGAGGAGATAGAGGAACAGATAGCCCAGTTGATAGAGGACGACCCGGACATCAAGGACAGTTTCGACAAGATCGTCTCCGTGGAGGGCGTGGGAAAGCAGACGGCCATCGCCACGATAGTGGCCACGGAAAACTTCCAGAAATTTGACGACCCCAAGAAGTTTGCCTGCCACATCGGCTGCGCCCCGTTCAGGTACGTGTCGGGCAGCAGCATCCGCTCACGCAACAAGGTCTCGCAAAAAGCCAACAAGGACCTGAAGAAAATATTCCACATGGCGGCACTCTCCACCCTGAGGACAAAGGGGGAGCTGCGAAAATATTACGACCGCAAAGTGGAGGAGGGCAAGCACAAGATGTCCGTCATAAACGCCATCCGATCAAAGCTCGTCCACCGCATCTTTGCGGTCATTAACCAAAACAGGAAATATGAAAAAATTTATACGCATTCCCTTGTTTAAACCATAAGAGTAGTGGGGGGCATCTTCGCAGTCATAAACCAAAATAGGAAATATGAAAAAATTTATACACATACCCTTGCTTAAACCATAAGAGTAGTTGGGGCTAATTTTTGTTCTTACGTGACAATTTTTTGTCGGCGTCTAAAACAGCAAATTCTTTTTTAAATACGTGTGTTCGTGTATCAACATATCCATTTTCTAAATACTCATATTCTTCAATAACTCCCCGAAGAGTTTTAGTTTTATTCTTAACCGAATCTATCTTAATGAAAAAACTAGCTATTGAATCTTCTCCTAATACCTGACCTAAAGTGCTACTGTCCACAACATTGAAATTTTTGTCGTAGTTTCCTATGATTACACGAAAATTTTTAAGCCTTGGTTCTTTCATTTTTACAGTAACTTTTACGGCTTCGCCTACATACATAGTATCAGACTCAGCATAAACTGTAAATGGCAATTGAGAAAAGTCCTGTAATTCCACAGAATATCCTTCTAAAGGTTTTTCTTCTGTCTTAATTACATTCTTATCACCAGCTTGTTTACATTGTGCTAATAATATTATAAGAACTAAAATTACAAGATTTCTAATCATCAGATTATGTTTTAGTAATTGATATTAAAAGTATCTTTTTTTATTATTTGCTTCTTGTCATCATAGTATTTTACCTGCTTAAGACTATCATTGATCATAGATCCCATTGCAGTGTGCGCAGCATCTTCAGCGTAAAATATACTATTAAAAGCAGAATATGGTGGATACAGCCGCTTCTGTGCCGTTTTTTGTGCACTTCTAGCAAATTCACTCTTAATGTCTTTTATCTTACTAGGTAGACCATGATAGTGTTTACTTGAAGCGGCCCAAGCTTTCCCAAATTTTTTCATCCAACATTGGGTGATACCGCTGGTAGACTTGGTCTTAATGGATCTGGCATACCTGATAAATCTTGCAATAAACTGACATCACTATAGTCAATATAAGTTAAAGGACCATTTCCACGCTGCTTTGGAAGATTAGGTTCTGGTCCTGGATTGTTCCCCTGAATTACCACCGCAGGAGGGTTTTCAACAATATCGCCGATGAATCCACGAATAGCTTTACCAATAGTAACAAGACCCATTCCAGGGTAATAACCACCCCCTGAACCTCCAAAAGAACCGCCATTACCCGTAGCTTCTGCTTGAACCAAAGCTCCAATGCTAATACCAAATTCTGCATCATTCCAAATAGAAGTGCCATCATTACTATTATCAATCGAAAAACTCCCATCTTTGTTTTTACTTATTCTACCAGATACTTCCTCATGTTCTCTTCTGTATATTCTTGCCTCTTTTCTTGTTTCAAATAAACCATTTGGGTCTATAAACGATATCGGATTATTAAACGCATATCTGTAAGGCGAAAGGTTAGAAGCTTTATGACCAAGAGGATCCACAACATGCCATCTCCCCAATGTAGCATCGTAATTTCTCCATCCATAGTCCATCCAGTGCAGCCCAAACTCTTCCTGCTTCTCCTTTCCGTTATACTGGAATATATGGTCAGGCGCGCCTTGCCTTTCAATCCCCGCCATGTTCATGCCGTAGGGGTAGTAGTGGTTCTCCTGCACCACCAGTTGCTGGTGTGCGATCTTGAAATCGTCCACCCAAACCGGCTCGCTGGACTCGTTCACTACGAACACTTTTGCATAGCCATTGTGCTTAGCCTTATCAGGGGAGGCCTTTAGTTCGATCCACTTCTTATCCGAGTCTTCACTCCTGATTTCCGTTCTGGCACTCTGCACCACCTCGTCGTTCTCGTTGTAGAACACCACCTGCACATAGGCGAGGGGCACACCATTTAAGCCATCAGTACCAGGAGGCTTCATGCCCAATCCCAAGTTACCAAAAAAGCTTCCTGTTTCCGAGCCTGTCCCAAAACTTTCCGAGAAAAATGTAGAATAGTTACCTGAACTTGGCGAAGATGCTGGGTTATCGTAATAAACCCATACGGATGCTTCTACTTTGTCGTCCTTGCTGATCTTGAACATCTTGTAAGGGCCTACCGTAGATTCTATCTTGACCGCTTTAGTCCCGCCATGCGAAAATTCCCCATCTCTTGTCCCTAATTGGTCAAAAGTGGCTTCTTCCAGTTCCTTGGTCTTTGCAGGAGTCTCCTCCATGGTCGCCACATATTCCTTGGTCGCCTCCCTAAAGCTTACCCTCAGGTTGCCGAGGTGGTCCTTGTAGTGGTACTCGTATACATAGCCGCTTCCTTCCTCGAAAGGCAGCGTGCTCTTGGGCAGCACCCTGCCTTCTGCCATGTGCATGAACTGCAGCTCGCCGTCCTCATACACAAATTCTCCTACGTAGTCGGTGGTCTTTTTCAATGCACCACCTTCAAATACCTTCTTCTGCAGCTTGATCCCCGCCGCATCATAAGTGTACTCTATCCGCTTGTCGGAAGAGCCGAACTTGATCACGCTGGGCAGGTTGAGGTGGTTATAGGTGATACCGTTCCCGCTGCCATCTTTTATGCCCTTGTTCAGGTCTTTTACCAAGTTGCCATTGGCATCGTAGGCATAGTCATTGCCACTTGTGTTCCCGTCGGTGAAGTCTCCAGCTACCTCGTGGTTGTTACCGCTGGTGCCGTCCGCCACGCTCAGTAGTCTGTTCCCATCGTAGCTATAGCTCAATTGGTCTATGTACCCGTAGCTTTTCTGCTCCTGCTGGGTTAGCCCCTTCCTATTTAGGCTAAGGATATTGCCGTTGAGGTCGTAGCTAATGTTCGATACGTCGTAGTCCTCGTCGCTGTTAAAATTTTGGTCAAAACCATAATTGGCAGCGGTGAGGCGGTTGAGCTTGTCGTAGCTGTAGCATGGAGTGGAAACTATTTCCATAGCCTCTGGCAACCTTGGGCGTGGGCGCCCTATAAATTTTCCTCATCATGCTAAAGCTTGACAGGCGCGGCTGGAGCCAAGCGAGATTGGTTGTTAAAAAGCGACGCCATCGTTTAAAACGATGGCATCGCTAGCCCTACCTAACTAACCCAGCCTACTCCAACTCCTTCAAAATCTCTTCAATAGCCTTATCTAGTTGGGGGTGATTTCCGTCCAAGCGGTCTTTGAAGTTTTTGGGTACGAAGATGTCGGGTTTTACGCCTTCGGCTTCTAGGTTTTTGCCGTCTAGGGTGTAGCAACCCCAAGAAGGCAAGCGATAGAACGAACCGTCCACCAAGCCTTTGCCCGAAGTAAAGATGATCCAGCGGTAGGTTTCCGTGCCTATGATCTTGCCCAAGCCCAGTTCTTTGAAGCCACCTGCGGTCATCTCCGCATCGCTCAACGATTGCTCGTTGATCAGCAGCACGATGGGCTTTGCCGCAGGACCAAAGTTGGATTGCTGCGTAAGTTGCCCTTCTCGGTATTTCCAATTGAGGTAGGGCTTGTGGGAGAGGAATTGCAGCACTTTGTCGTGCACATTTCCGCCCGTATTGTAGCGTAGGTCAAGAATCAGTGCATCTTTTTTATAGGCTTCGGACACCATTTCTCGCATAAAGTTATCAAGCTCGCCGCCGCCCATATTTTTCATGTGCACATAGGCTATGCGGTTTTCGCTTTTTTCGTCCACATATTTTTGGTTGGCGTCCGTCCACTCGTTGTACATCTTGAAGCGGGTGCTGTAATACGGCTCTGGGTGGAGCTTCACCTCTTTTTTCACCCCTGCCCTTTCGAAGGTCAGGAGCATTTCCTCGTCTAGCGAAGGCGTATTGAAATAGGTTTCACGGTTCGTGGTTTCAACCACCGCTACTCCGTTCACCGCCACCAATTTGTCCCCAGGCTCGATGTCTTTTTGGGGCAGGGCTGCGGGAGTTTTGCTCACCACAGTTTTTACCACATAAGGCTGCTCGTTTTCAAACACAATTCCCGCCGAAGCCGAGGCAGTTCTGTAAAACCCATTTTCTTCTTTCCCAAAGGAATAAAAACCAAGGTGAGAAGAATTCAGTTCGCCCAACATATCGTTGATGATGCGCCTTAGCTCCGCTCGGCTGGTCACGTAGGGCAAGAACTTGACGAAGTCGTCCCGCATTTTTGCCCAGTCCGTTCCGTGGAAAGTTTCGTTGTAAAAATTCTGCTCCAGGTTCGCCCAAGTTTCGTAGAACATTTGGTTGAATTCCGAAGAAAGGTTTTTGCGGAAGGTGTAAGAAATATCAATTTTCTCCACCTTGTTTCCCCCAAGGTTCAGCTTGTGGATATTTCCTCTTCCCAGTAGGTAATATTGCTTGTCGTTAAAAGCGATTTCAAAACCTCCGCTTTCCAGCCCTTCTATTTTTTTTGTCTTGGTTTTCTCAAACTCTTCGTAAGTCGTGTTCCAAATGGCATATTTCCGCTCGTCGTGGTTAGAGCCGTAGAGCACATGGATTTTGTCGTCTTTCTTTATCACATAGGGCGCGCCCTGCGAACCAAAATTGGGGCTAACCCGCTGCACCCGTTCCATTATCCCTTCCTCGCTGATCTTTATTACCAGCTCAGGTTTTTTCTCTTCCTTCTCTTCTTTTGCATCCTTGTCTTTTTTCCCCTTCTTCTTTTTGTCATCTGCATCCTCGTCGTCGCCCTTTTCCTCTTTTTCTTCAAAAAGTTCTTCGAATTTATCGGAGCGGTACGGATTTTCTAGCTCGGTAAGCGCCATGCGGTAAACCCGTGCGTCTTGCATCCCAAAAGGGTAGCTTGGCTGCGTTCGGTTAGATACATAATAAATGTACTTGCCCTCAGGCCCCCAAAACGGATCAGACTCGGCTACGCCCGTTTTGGTCAGGTTCGTTTTGGTTTTGGTGGGAATGTGATAGACAAAAATCTCTCGTTCAAAATTTCGGATGGGGGAAAATAGGACATATTTCCCATCGGGCGAGAGGTACGGCATGGGCGCATACATGTCCCACATTTCTTCTTTGAGCAAGGTCTCGCTCGCCATCGTTTCCAAATCCATCATTCGGATTTCGTCACGACCGCCTAGGTACACGCCTTTTTTCTTCTCAGCATCAAAGGTCAAGTTTCGGTTGTTATGCTCATCACTAGTCAACTGCTTTTCAGCACCTTTACCATCGGCAGCTATACTAAAATAATTAAGATAGCCACCAACAGTTTGGTTGAAAACCAAGGTTTTGTTATCGCTCAGCCATTTCACTTCCATCACCCTGCCCTCGGCACTTGTTTCCAGTTGTTTGATAAACTTTCCTTCCACATCCGAAACGAACAGCTCGCCTCTGGAAATAAAAGCTAGCTTCTTGTTATCGGGCGATACATCAAAGCCACTGATATTTCCCGAAACTTTAAAGTCTTGGGCTTTTGCCAAGGTATTGTTCGTAAAAATCTTGATGGGGACTTTTGTAGTTTCACCAGAAGCTACATCGTAGACGTGCAATTGGTAATCTTTCTCAAATACGATTTTAGAACCGTCCGCTGAAATTTTGGGATAATAAACAGAAGATTCAAAGCTAGTCAACTGGGTCTTTTGCCCATCCTTAAAGGTGTACAAGTTGTATTGCTCATTCGCTTCGGTAGAAACAAAATAGACCGTTCCTTTCTGGTCTATCATCGCCCACATATCTTTGCCAATGTAGTCGGTATATTCCTTGTATTCGCCCGTTTCGGGGTTGTACGATTTTATATCTGGGTTGTACGCACCTTTGTATTTTTTCCTGTTTACAAACCGATTGCTTTCCCATGTTTCGTTGAAGTAAATCTCCCCGCTGGTTGGGTGCTCCACCGCATTATGCACCGTATTGAAGTAATGATCAAAAAGCCTTTTTGGCGTTTTCCCATCTATTCCTACCGTGTAGGTGGTGAAGTTGTTCACCCTGCTAGAAGTAAAATAAATGGTCTGGCTATCCCAAGCCCAAGATTCCACATCGTCGGCAGCTTGGTGGAAAGTCAGTTGTTTGATCTCCCCGCCTTCCAAGGGCATGATGTACACATCGGGGTTTCCATATTGGGTGGCGGTAAAGGCGAGCCACTTGCCATCGGGGGAAATATTGGGGCGATATTCTTCGCCTTCCATGGCGGTTAACCTCATGGCTTCTCCACCTTCGCTTCGCACCATCCAAAGGTCTCCTGCATAGGAGAACACGATCTTGGAAGCATCGGGCGAGAGTGTTGGTTGGCTGGCAAAATAAAATTGGTTGCTCTGCCCAAATAGTGCTTGTGAGGCAAAGGCTAAAAGCAAAAAGAAACTAGCTATGGTTTTGTTTTCCATGAATTAACTATTCTGAGTGTAAAAGTTTTAATACACTCACAAGTTACTACTAGCAATGTTTTTTGCAAAACGATTCAACGGAATAGCAAAAAGCTTAATTATTCTTTTTAAGAAAAGCAAACACCAATAATTATACTAATAGCAATATCTTTTGTTTGTTATTACAATGTAAGAGCATGTTTAAATTTTGAAAAGAGCCGGGCAGGCTAAAACTTTGTAGTGACGAAACAACAAAGTTTATGGAAACAGGATATACCCGCTTGACCGCCCGGCAATGGCAATATATAAAAGAATATCTTCCCGTGGAAAGGAAACGCAAATATGACCTCAGGGACGTGGTAGACTCGATCTTGTACTGCATGCGCAGCGGACAGCAGTGGCGCAGCCTCTCGGGCGAGGGACGCCCTCCTTGGAACGTGGTATGGAATGTCTACATTTATTGGTACGGAAATAAGAGGTCGCAATCACGTATATTGCGATAATTATGAAACAGTACGAAAAGGAATTTAAAACAATGATAGTGGGCCTGCTCGAATCCGGACAACCAGCCAGGCAAGTGGCGGAAGACTACGGTTTGAGTGCGAGCATGATAAGGAGATGGCGAAGGGAGTCGAGGGGCGGAAAGGAAGCCTTCACCGGAAAGGGGGTGGCCTCCCTGACACCCGAGCAAAAGAAGATACAACAATTGGAAAAAGAACTTCGGGAGTCCAGGATGGAGGCCGAGATATTAAAAAAAGCCATCGGCATCTTCTCCCAAAAAGACGGGACAAATACCGGTATCCTGTTGGGAAAATGTTGGGTTGTCTAGGGGTGAGCAAAAACGGGTAAAGTGTGGGTGCCAGATATCACATATATAAGGGTAAATGACGGCTGGTGCTACCTGACCAGTATGCTCGACCTTGCCGACAGGAAAGTGGTAGGCTGGTCGCTTTCAAGCGATATGACGGCCGAGAACACGGTGATAGCGGCTTGGGTGAATGCGAGGAAAAACAGGCAGATAAAAGACGGGTTCGTCCTCCATTCGGACAGAGGTGTGCAATACGCCTGCAACAAGACAACAAGTGTTTTTTCTTTCAACAGAAAAATGAAACAGAGCATGTCAAGGAAAGGAGACTGTTGGGACAACGCCGTGGCCGAGAGTTTTTTCAAGAGCATCAAGTACGAGTGGCTCAACAGGTTCGAGTTCACTTCCTACGACGAGGTTTACAGGCAGGTGGCATGGTATATCAACTGGTACAACACCAAAAGGCTCCACGCTAGCCTTGGCTACAAAACACCTAAAGAAAAAGAAGCGGAACTTAATTTTATTCAATCAATGGCGGCCTAATCTTTTTGTACCAAATTTTGTTGCAATACCAGTCATTGATGAATATATTAACTGGTACAACAATGAAAGGCTTCATTCCAGCTTAGGTTACCTGACTCCTGCTGAAAAAGAATTACAATTGAGAATTAAACAATTTGATAAAGTGGCTTAATAAATTTGTACCATTTTTATTAGGTAGTCCAATATATGCATTTTTACTTAAATTGACAGCATTGCCAGTCCGCCCACATCTTGAAAGGACACTCAACATCTCGCCGAATATTCCGAAATACTCTTAAATTGAAGCTCCTACATTGGTTTTATTAATTCGAGCCCCTTTCGTTGCACAAAAAAATATTGAAACATGACTATCGTCACATTTTATTCAAAAAACCTATCGTACATTTGCGATAGACAATATGAAAAGAAGCTTAGAACATATAGAATATAAGGAGGATACAGAAGCATTGGCAAAATTTGCTAAAGCACTAGGTCACCCTACTCGCATAGCTATTTTAAAACATCTCGAAAACCAATCTTGCTGTTTTACGGGAGATTTAGTTGATGTATTACCGATTTCACAATCAACCGTCTCGCAACATTTAAAAGAATTGAAAAATGCAGGCTTGATTCAAGGAGAGTTAAACCCTCCAAAAATAAAGTATTGCATCAATCAAGAAAACTGGAACATTGCCAAAACGTTGTTCCAACAATTTTTTAGTTGATATTTTTTTAACAATCAAATCGTCTATTGGCGATAAACAAATTCATGTATTATGAGCAAAATAATTAAAGTTTTAGGGACAGGCTGCCCAAAATGCAAGACAATGACAAGTATTGTTCAAAATGTAGTCGAAGAAAACCATATTGATGCTACCATCGAAAAAGTAGAAGACATAATGGAAATCATGAAATTCAATGTAATGGCCACGCCAGCCTTGGTGATAAATGGCGAGATAACAATAAAAGGAAGAGTGCCTTCAAAAGAGGAAGTCTTGGCTCTTTTGAATTAAGCCCAACCTACTTACTATGAATTATCATTCGCTGGGTGTACTTGTCTATATGAGCAATCAACTATAGACATGCCATAAGCTATCTTATTCTATTAACACTATAGAAAATGTTTGATTGGGTACAACACATAGCCGATTGGCTAGTCTTTGATGTCTTGAATCTAAAAAAAGGGCAACATTTAGCAGAAGCCTTAAATTTCTTTATTTATGACACCACAAAGATTCTAATCCTACTTTTTGTCGTCATCTTTTTTATGGGAATAGTCAATAGTTACTTCCCCATAGACAAGGTTAAAAGCTATCTGTCGAGAAATAAACTATACGGATTGGAATACCTTATGGCAAGTCTTTTTGGTGTGGTAACACCTTTTTGTTCTTGCTCATCAGTTCCTTTATTCATCGGGTTTGTGAGAGGCGGAATTCCATTAGGTGTAACCTTTGCTTTTTTGGTTACTTCACCTCTGGTCAACGAAGTGGCAATTGGGCTTTTTATTGGCTTGTTTGGTTTAAAAACAACAACCATTTATGTGATTAGTGGTATTTTGTTAGGCACTGTTTCGGGCCTTATCCTCCAAAAATTAAGCTTGGAGCGTTTCTTGACCCCTTGGGTAAAAGAAGTATTGGCAAATGCGCAAAGAGAGGAAGATATCTTTCAAGCAGAAAAACAATCCCTTGTACAACGTTTGCCAATCATTTGGGCAGAAGTGCTAAAAATCCTTAAAGGCATTATCCCTTATGTTTTAGTGGGCATCGCAATTGGTGGGCTAATGCACGGTTATATTCCAGAAGGTTTTTTTGAACAATATATGGACAAAGACAACCTATTCGCTGTACCTATTGCTACTGTCTTGGCTGTGCCAATGTACTCAAATGCATCAGGCATACTTCCTGTAGTGCAAGTATTGGTCAATAAAGGAATTCCCTTAGGGACGGCTATCGCATTTATGATGGGAGTTGTTGGTCTTTCTTTGCCGGAAGCAATGCTTTTAAAAAAAGTAATGACCCTAAAGCTCATCGCTATCTTTTTTGGCATAGTCACACTCTGCATTATTGTTTCTGGGTATTTATTCAACATATTATTATAAATCAACAAAAAATGAAAACAGTTAAGATTTTTTCGGTTTTAGTATTGAGCTTACTACTCACATCTTGCTACGGACAAGGCAAAAGCACTACATCTCCCACAGATGAATCTATTTCAAAAATTGAAGTGCTGGATTTTCACTCAACACACAGGTGCATGACCTGCAAGGCAATTGAGGCAAACACAAGCTACACGCTGAACACCTTTTTTTCACAGGAATTGAAAGAAGGCCAAATCACGTTTCAGGTTATCAATATAGACGAAAAGGAGAATGAAAAAATAGCCGAAAAATTTGAGGCAGCGGGAACAGCACTATTCTTAAACGTAATTAAAAATGGAAAAGAAACTAAAATAGATCTAACCGATTTTGCTTTTATGAAGGGAACTAAGCAAGAAGCTTTTTCTAAAGAACTGAAAGAGAAAATCGCAACGGAATTAAAGACACTCTAGATGGACTTTTTGCAATCGCTTTTAGAGAACTATAATATTCCAATAGTATCGGCATTTATACTCGGACTAATGACAGCCATTAGTCCGTGCCCTTTGGCGACCAACATAACTGCCACTGCATTTATTTCTAAAAACATTTCGAGCAAGCGAAAGGTATTTTTAAGCGGAATATTATACTCCGTGGGAAGAGGGTTTAGCTATACTGCAATTGGCTTGATATTATTTTTTGGCGCAAGTAAGTTCCATATTGCCCGATTTTTCAATCAAAATGGAGAAAAGTATTTAGGTCCTTTGCTGATAATCATTGGCTTGATTATGCTAAATATTATAAAGCTCAATTTTTTAGGGACATTAAATATTCAAGAAAAACTTTCTGAAAAGTTGAAAGGCAAAGGGCTATTAGGATCTTTTTTGATAGGTGTGGTTTTCGCCTTAGCATTTTGCCCTTACAGTGGAGCATTGTTTTTTGGCATGTTGGTCCCCATGACAATCGCATCAGCAGATGGGCTTTATCTGCCTATTGTATTTGCATTTGGCACGGGCTTGCCTGTAATCCTTTTTACTTATTTATTAGCTTTTACAGCAGGAAAAGTTGGTATATTCTACAACAAAATCACAAAAATTGAAAAAGCAATGCGAACCGTCGCAGGTATTGTTTTCATCATAACTGGACTTTATTACATTTTCATTTTCACGGGAATATTGGAGTAGTCCACATTCGTAACTTTAGGTAAACTTATTAGGTCGGAGCCGTAAATCCAGAACATACTAAGGTCTTTAAAAAAAGTCATAGGCTTACTCCCAAAAAAAAAATCATTTTCTGCAATCTTTCAACAATCTCTGCTCCCTACCCTATTTTTCCAGACCACTCATATATCAGTAAAAAGACTGTCGGAAATATTGTTAGCCTACTTGGGCAATTTAAATTTGTAGGTTAATCCGCAGTATATGTATAAGAAAAAACAGCCGCTATGGAGCAGGAATTGTCCTATCATACAAGTGTTGGCAACAATAAAAAAACCACCATAAATGAAAGAACAAATCAAAAAGTATTTCAATCGATATGTTGAGTTTAGTGATGCTGAAATAGACGATGTTTGTTCTAAGTTAGCATCAAAAACATTTCAAAAAAAAGATTACATACTTAAGGAAGGGCAAGTATGTAAAAAAAAATATTTCATCATAAATGGATTAGTTCGCTCTTTTTACATTGACAATAAAGGAAATGAAAAAATAACTCAATTTGCCCTTGAAAATTGGTGGATAACAAATATGGAAAGTTTTATCAGCCAAACACCTTCTCTTTCATCTATTCAAGCCCTTGAGAAAACTCAAATATTAATGATTAACAAAGAAGACTTAGAAAATCTATACACTTCTATTCCAAAACTTGAAAGGTTATTCAGAATCATTACTGAAAATATGCTAATTGCTATTCAACGCAGAAATGACATCTATTTACAAATGAAAAGTAAAGATCGATATGATGATTTGACAAGCAGTTTTCCAAATTTTACCCAGAGAGTTCCTCAATATATGATTGCCTCATATCTGGAAATCACACCTGAATATTTAAGTGAACTAAGAAAAAATTAACTGCTTTTTCATTTCTTAAGATATCTTAATTTTTAAGATACAAGTACACGATAAGTTTGTTTCATGATTAATTAAAATAATAAAAAATTATGGAACGAATTACATTTAGCCAGATTCCAAAAGGAATGGTGGAAAAATTAATGGGAATTGAAAACTACATTAAAGAATCAGCATTAGATTTACAGCTTTTAGAGCTAATGCGCTTACGAGTGGCTCAAATTAACAAATGTGCATACTGTATTGATATGCATTACAAGGAATTAAAACATACAGGAGAAACCGAACTACGCATGTCAACTATTAGTGTTTGGAATGAAACTCCATTCTTTACCGAAAAAGAAAAAGTAGTCCTTAAATTTACAGAAGCCTTGACTGAAATAAATGAAAAAGATATTTCAGATGAAATTTTTGATCCTCTAACTAAATTCTTTGACACGGAAGAAATTTGCAACTTAACTTTTGCTGTCTCTCAATTAAATACCTGGACAAGATTAGTCAGAACCTTCAAATTTACAGCAGGGAATTATGAAGTAAAGAAATAATACTGTAGCACATCGAGTGACGGCCGTGAGCCATAGCCCCACTTTGCGCCTCACTAGCCGTTCCACTAGATCGCCAGCTAGGTCACACTACCCACTTTAGTACTAACCGACGACATTGTTTAAAACGATGTCGTCGGTTTATTTTAGACTTCGGCTCACTGAAAACATATACACATATCAACAAAAAGGCTATCGAAAACATTGTTAGCCCACTTGGACAAATTGGATTTGTAAGTTAACTTACGGTATATGTAGAAGGGAAATAACAGCCTCTGCTCCACAGCGGCTATGGAGCAGGAATTATCCTGCTATACAAATGTTAGCAAACATTTTGACAACAAAAACATCTTATGAAAAGTCCTGAAATACCAAAAAATGACTTGGAACGACTAAAAGAACTGGAAAGTTATCAATTGATTGGACTTGCCGAAGATGAAGATTATGACTTTATCACTTCTATGGCCGCTCAAATATGTGGTACAAAAATATCTTTAATTAGCCTAATCACTGAAGATAAGCAGTGGTTCCTTTCTCATCATGGCGTGGAAGTACGCGAAACGCCAAAAGACTATTCTTTTTGCGCCCACGCTATCAATAAACCTAATGAACCATTCATTGTAGAGGATGCCCGTAAAGATATGCGGTTTCAAGACAACCCTTTTACCACCGGTGATCCGTATGTCATCTTCTATGCAGGTATTCCCTTAGTCACAAACGATGGCTATCCCCTAGGTACACTTTGCACAATTGATGACACACCTAAAAAGCTCGACAAATCACAGCTAGAACAGCTTAAAAAATTAGCGAGGCAGGCAGTAAAGTTTTTTGAAGCCAGAAAAAAAAGCATTGAGCTTGATATTCTGAATGAAGAGCTGGATAAAAAGAATATATTACTCCAAAACATACAAGAAGCGAATGAGTTGGGTATGTGGGAACTGGATATTATATCGGGCAAAATTATCTGGAGCGATATCATTTATGACATACACGAAGTGCCTAAGAGTTTTAACCCTAACAAAACAAGTGGACTAGAGTTTTACCACCCTGACTACAAACCTATAATTTCAGAGGCTGTGGCACAGTGCAGTGTAGATGGTAAACCCTATGACTTAGTATGCCAAATGATCACCGCTAAAGAAAATTTGATTTGGGTACGGGCTACAGGCAGGAAAGTGGGCGATAAACTCGTTGGTAGCTTTCAGGACATCACCAACATAAAGCAGAATGAAATTAGGTATAAATCCACAATCGAGGGCACCAATGTGGGTACCTGCGAGTGGAATGTGCAAACAGGTGAGATAGTGTTCAATGATCGATGGGCTGAAATCGTGGGCTATACACTAGAAGAACTTGCTCCTTTGAGTATAGAAACCTGGATGAACTTAGCCCACCCTGATGACCTGGAAGAATCTAGACGCAGGCTAAATGATTGTTTTGAGAAAAAGGCAGAGTACTATGAGTTTGAAGCTCGTATGAAGCATAAAGAAGGGCATTGGGTATGGGTGTATGACAGGGGAAAGGTTTTTGAATGGAGTGAGGATGGAAAGCCTTTGATGATGTATGGTACCCATCAGGATATTTCCGAAAGGAAGTATGAGCAAGAGAGGCTGCGCATAAGTGAAGAAGCTTTCAGGGGAAATTTCGAAAATGCGGCGATTGGAATGGCTTTGCTGGACGAAAAGGGAAAATGGCTAGAAGTAAATACTAAAGTCTGTGAAATAGTTGGGTATACACAAGAGGAATTATTAGAACTTACATTTCAAGATATTACACATCCTGATGATTTAAATACTGATTTGGCACTTTTGCATGAACTTATTGAAGATAAAAGGGATCATTATCAAATGGAAAAACGATACTTCCATAAAGACGGACATATCGTCCATATCCTATTGGCAGTATCTATGGTAAAGAATAAAGAGGGTAATGTGCTCCATTTTATTTCGCAAATAATAGATATTTCCGAAAGCAAAAAACTCCTTTCAGATATTGAATACCAAAGAAACTTGTTATCTGCTTTATACAATTTATCTCCGATAGGAATAGCCTTAACTGAATACGAAACTGGTAAGTTTTTAGACGTAAATGATAAATTACTGGAACCAACAGGCTATGCAAAGGAGGAGTTC
Organism: Flammeovirgaceae bacterium SG7u.111; assembly: GCA_034044135.1. Lineage (NCBI taxonomy): Bacteria > Pseudomonadati > Bacteroidota > Cytophagia > Cytophagales > Flammeovirgaceae > Flammeovirgaceae bacterium SG7u.111. The sequence goes on from CP139021.1 coordinate 3,819,220, forward strand.
TTAGCACTTAGCTATTGGGATACCACCCCTAAAGAGTATGAGCCATTTGAAGCTACTGCGCTGCAACAAATTGAAAGCAAAGGAAGCTATGATCTCTTTGAAAAAGAATACATTCGTAAAGATGGCTCACGGTACCCAATAGCTCTTCAGGGAGTGATAATAAAGGATAGCAATGAAAAAAAACTAATTTGGTCTTTTGTAAGGGATATTAGCAAGGAAAAAGAACATGAAAGGAAGCTACAAGAAGCAATTTCCAGTTTGCAAGCTATTCTGGACGCAAGCAAACAGGTTGCCATTATCGCTACCGATAAAGAGGGTACAATAACTTTGTTCAACTCCGGTGCTGAACAGCTACTTGGGTACAAAGCAGAAGAAGTTGTCGGCAAACACAATCCAGGACTTATTCACCTTACCGAAGAGGTAGAAAGGCAGAGTAAAGAACTGTCAGTAAAGTACAATGAAGAAATAAAAGACTTTGAAACCTTTGTCTATGAAGCTAAAATTGGTGTACCCACAACCAGAGAATGGACCTATGTAAGAAAAGACGGTTCAACTTTTCCTGTACTACTCTCAGTTAACGCCATACTTGATCACGATGAAATAGTAGAGTATTTAGGCGTGGCAACAGACATTAGTGAATTAAAAAAGATAGAGAAAGAGATCAAGTCTTTACTTGACATTACGAATCAGCAAAATGAAAGACTCCGCAATTTTGCCCATATTGTATCGCACAACCTGCGGTCGCACAGTGGAGGTATTTCTGAAATTATTAATTTAATTCAAATGAGGCATCCAGATATATTCAATAGTGAATTATTTGATTTTCTTAATAAAGGAGCCGAAAATCTGAAACAGACTGTACATGATTTAACAAAAATAATAAAAGTGAATTTAACAAAGTCTGATGTTTCAAAAGTAAATATCCATGAAGTCATTCAAAAAAACACAGAGAGTCTGAACATACTAATAAAAAAAGCGCAATTTGAAATCATCAATAATATAGACAAAGACCTTGTTGTCAAGGGTGTTCCTGCATACCTTGATAGTATTGTGCTAAATATGATCACGAATGCTATAAAATATAGAAGCAAAGAAAGACCAGGCTATCTGAAGATTTATGCAAATATGGAAGAATCCACGGTGGCTATATCTTTCGAAGATAACGGACTGGGCATAGACCTGAAAAAACATGGTGACAAACTGTTTGGGATGTACAAAACATTCCATTATCACCATGATTCCAGAGGTGTAGGCTTATTCCTTACCAAAAACCAAATAGAAAATATGGGTGGTAAAATAGATGTAAAAAGTGAAGTAAACGTAGGTACAACTTTTAAAATAACTCTAATAAAATGAAGAAGATAGACTTAGCTTGTATTGTAGAAGATGATCCAATGCATTTGTTCATAACTCAGAATTATATCGAACTATCAGGACTTGTCGAAAAAATTATAGTTTGTGAAAATGGTAAGGAGGCATACTCCACATTAAAAATCATGATCCAGAATAGCGAAAAATTGCCCGAAATCATTTTTCTGGATTTGAACATGCCCGTTTGGGATGGATGGCAGTTTCTGGACGAATTCACTCAAATACCGATAGAACAAAAAATTACTATTTATATTTTAACAAGTTCAAATAACGAAGAAGATATTAAAAGAGCTGAACGGTATAGTTTAACAAGTAACTACTTAATCAAACCAATTGATCAAAGTCGATTGAAAAATGTTTTGACAGAGCTTGTTAATAATTAATTCTATCGACAAGCTCAAAAAACCTCTGTGCTGAAAAGTACAGAGGTTTTTGGGTGTTTTAACCCCTGTAAAACAACTTCCTTGGAAAAATTACAAACTCAACTCCTACTTGCCATTTTGTTATATTTGGAAGCATATGAATGAATATTTTAGATCAATCATCCTGCAGAGAACAGGCGCATCTTCTTTAGTTGAAAAAGAGATGATCCAGAAATTGTGGAGTGGGTACGGGAAAATCATGCGAGTTGGGTTGGAGAACGCTTCTGTCGATAGTGTAGTGGTAAAACACGTTCAGGTGCCCATCTATAAGAATCATCCCCGAGGGTGGAACACGGATATCGGTCATCAACGAAAGGTGAAATCGTACAAAGTAGAAACCACATGGTATGACCTATACAGTAAAAATAGTACCGCCCGTCTGCCCCAATGCTTGGCCATTGATACGAAAGAGGATGAGGTGCTAATGGTGTTGGAGGATTTGGATGCTGTTGGTTATCACTTGCGAAAGCATGTTGTCACATGGGAAGATATAGCTGAGTGCTTGGCATGGTTGGCGCAATTTCATGCAAGTTATTTGGGGAAACCCCCAGATGGGCTTTGGGAAATAGGCACCTATTGGCATTTGGAAACCAGATTGCAGGAATTGGCAGTATTGAATGACCAACGATTGAGGGAGGCAGCTCCGGTTATTAATGAAAAACTGAATAGCTGCACGTACCAAACGTTTGTACACGGGGATGCCAAGCTGGCAAACTTCTGTTTTGCTAATGATGGCCAAGTCGCCGGGGTAGATTTTCAGTACGTAGGCGGCGGGTGTGGGATGAAAGATGTGGCGTATTTTATAGGAAGTTGTCTGAACGAAAGTGAGTGTGAACGCTTGGAAGCACGAATCTTGGATACCTATTTCGGGCATTTACAAAATGAACTTGAGGAAAGAAATGAAGCGCTTGAGAGGGAATGGCGGTCTTTGTACCGGATAGCCTGGGCGGATTTTCATCGCTTCCTGAAAGGATGGAGCCCCGGTCACTGGAAAATTAATAGCTATAGTGAACGCATAACAGCAGAAGTGATCAATAACTTATAGAAATGGACCTGCTACAACTTAACGAAATAGCGATAGAGGCAGCCCTTTCAGCGGCAAAAGTCATTTGGAAGTATAGGAATGAGGAGGTGAAAGTGGAGAAAAAGAAAGGTGGGATAAGCTATGCTTCACAAGTAGTGACGGCAGTTGATATAGCATGCGAAAAAGTAATTCTTTCCCACCTGCTTCCCACCTGCGACCAATTTGATTTGGCACTTTTATCGGAAGAGACCGAAGATAATGGTAGTCGATTCGAAAAAGACTTTTTCTGGTGCATTGACCCGATGGATGGAACGCTTCCTTTTATCAATGGGCAACCTGGTTTTTCTGTGTCAATTGCTTTAGTCGCCAAAGATGGGACGCCGTACATTGGAATCGTATTTGATCCGAATACGGATACATTGTACCATGCCATCAAAGGAAATGGTGCTTTTAAAAATGGCAGCCCTTGGGAAATTGAGCATAGAAATGACCACCTGACCTACGTAACAGATCGAAAGCTGAAAAATACACCTCGTGCAGCAGAAATAGAAAGCTTGCTTCACGAACATGTACAAAAGTTGGGCTTGAGTGGAGTAACAGAAATTGCTGGTGCGGGTTCAGTGCTGAATGCCATCCTTGTACTGGAAAATGGACCAGCATGTATGCTGAAGTTCCCCAAAAAAGAGAATGGTGGAGGGTGCATATGGGACTTTGCCGCCACGGCATGTATTTACCAAGAACTGGGATTACCCGCAACGAATTTTGAAGGAGGAAGATTGGACTTGAATAGAAAGGACGGTACGTTTATGAACCAAGAAGGGGTCTTTTATGGTAATTTAATTAATAATGCGAATCAAGGGTAGAAATATTCCTGATATAAAGAAAAGCCATAAAGGGTTTATTTTAGGGTGTGAAACTTAAAATAATCAACCTTTATAGCTTTCTGGATGACTGCTATAATAACATATTGTGCCATCATTGCCAAAGATTCAGCAACAATACAGTGGTAAAGTTTACTGATGTTGAACTATTGACGTGTTATTTCTTTGCTCTGCTGGAAGAAGAGAAAACCCAGGTTTCTAAAATATATGGATACATCACTAAATATTGGAAAAGCTGGTTTCCTGACCTCCCTAGCTACCAAGCATTTAATAACCGTTTAAACCGATTGTCCGACGTTTTGCCATTGTTGATAGAGGTATTGCTCTGCTATAATGCTGGTTTACATATAAATGATGGGAATGACTATTCTATAGATTCGTTTCCCATTATACTCTGTAAAGGAAACCGGTATGGAAAAGTAGCCAGAAATATCTCTACAAAAACGTATTCCAAGACCAAAGGGATTTACTATTATGGCGTCAAGATGCACTGCTTGGTCCAAAACCGCCCCAACTCCTTGCCCATACCGAAATGGGTAGGTGTCACTGCCGCTACGGCACATGATATCACCGTTTTTAAAGAGCTGCTCCCACCAATGACAGCGGTAAATGTATTTGGGGACAAGGCATACCTCAGCAAGGAAGTGGCAGGGTTATGTGAGGAAAGAAATATCCGGCTTTTATGTCCTCCAAAGAGAAAAAAGGGCGGAACGGAATGGGAAAGGCGATATAATGAGGCCTTTATATCATTTTGGGGCAAAGCTGTATCAAGAACTAGACAGGCTGTAGAAGTCTTCTTTAGTTGGTTGATTGAAAAAGTCGACATTCAAAATGCATCAAAAGTAAGGTCAGAAAAAGGGCTGATGGTTCACGCTTTTGGAAAATTTGCTTCAGCCCTTTTTATTTTAATGGGATTTTAACCCTTGATTCGCATTAATAGATAAAAAAGGCATTCATTTTTGTAAACTATTGGAAGTACAAGCTTTTATAAAGATATTGAACCTTCCGTCGAAGAATTACACAATACAATTAGAATCTGGAATCTTCAAGTTCTGCCAAAAGACGTGGTTACTTTCACTCTTCTAGTAAAACTAAAGTTGATACTTAAAGGGATATCCGAATTCAATGGGCAGCTTGTTTGGGAGTAACGCTTCAAAAACAAGAAGATGGTTGGAAAATCGTACAGAGTCATATGTCTTTATCGACAAACAAAAAAAACCGTTGGGTAGCTTTTGTGGCAAAGCTACCCAACGGATAAGTTTAGAACAGGTTCGCTATTCTATGAATTAGCCAAATACGACTTCTTCTTTTGCCTCAGCATAAATCACCGAAAGAACCGTTTCTGTCTCGAAAGTAAATCCTAGGAAACCTTCAGGCATAAACCCAAGTTCAATCTTTCCATTTTGTATAACGGGAAGGTCATCCAAGAAGTCATTTTTTACTTCAAAGCCACAATTGCCAAGCTTTTCTATCCACTTAGAAGCAGGTTCATGTTTCTCAAATCGTTCCCCATTATCCTCTTTTCCAAGGATATCTTCTATCTCTCTACCAAAGAAAAGCTTAAGCCCATTTTTGATTTTTGTATCTACAGACAGATTATCCACCACTTTAAATATGTGGTAAAAATGCTGGTAACAATTCTGGAACCTTTGATAAAAATCGGGTTCGAAATGATCGGAATTAGGCTCTATAAGCACTATTCCAGCAGGATTTAACTCACGAAGCGCATTTAGTACATGCAAACGTTCTTCTTGGGTCTGAATATGGTGTAGTGCCAAAGAAGAAACCACCATTACATCGCCTTCATGCCCAGCCATCGCACCTTTTAGATCATTGGCTTTCAAGTCTTGGACGAAGGCATGTATGGGAGTAAATGCAACATTGAAAGGTACTTCTCCCGCTGTATCATAAATGATTTTCTCGGCTGTTTCAAGAGCATCCCCAAAAGGCTCAACTCCAACTACAAGCACATCTTCCAAGGTTTCTGATTGCGCTAGCTTCAAAAGCAAGTTTTTAATCTGAATCCCTTGGCCTATCCCTACATCAAGGATTACCGCTTTTTTTCTATCTTTCAGCTTATCAAACACAACCGTATTGGCTAACTCGTGCCCCCATTTCACAAAAGGGAACTCATCTATAAGCACGTTGAAAAGCTCGATTTGAGGGATTTCATACTTTTTCAAGTAAATATGTTCTTCCCCCTGTATTGGTTCAATCAAATTTTTAAGCGCTTTTATAATGAGCGTAGATAAAAACTTTTCCGAATCATCAGTGATTCCTTCAAGACAATGGTCAAGAAAAATCTCTATTTCAGTCTTAGCCTTTTCTGTAAACTTATCTGGATAATAGCTCATGATATACTCAAGAGCATCGTAGATTTTGGGTGTAGTAAACGTATACATTATTGTCTGGTTGAGTTGTTGACGCAAAAACTGAGCTATGTTTATTGCCTCATTCCTACTGCCTAGCTAGACAGCAATATTGTAAAACACTTATTTTTATAATAGGAGCATCTGTAATAAAACAGCAAGTTAAATACCAAGTCTAATATCCAACCAAGTTTCTAGGCATAGTTCTTATCTAACCAGTTTACAGCCTCTGCAATTGATTTAAAATATTGAACACTTTCAGTTGCACCCTTATCGGCAAACTTTTTTAAAGAAATTTGAGTAAAGATATTTTCGGGAAGCACAAATGCCATAGCCTCAAGACCATGTTGGAACATTTTGGGCATTGCCAAACGGGCATACTCAGTATCCTCTCGCTTTACCACCTCTTGGTTTATCGTATCGGATATTATAGTTTTCACAGTATTGCTCTCCATGAATTTGGTTGTAGCGTCAATAGCGTTTCTAAAATCAACTGACGGAGCAAACCCAGTCCAAGTTTGAGTTATCCTTTGTTTATCTTGATCATACTCAATCTTTACTTTTGAATTTTCATATACTATCATAGTATGTTTAATGTTAATTAATAAACCTGAATAGTAAACTGACAAATAATCTATATTAGATATATTAAAACACACACACTGTAATATCTTGTGTTTTAACAAAAAAACAATAATAAATTCTTAAAATAATATCAATTCTTAATGTTCTACTTTTTAAGCATAACTCGTAGTTGATTAACAGCTTAGCAAAAGCAGAAAAAATCCCGTACCAAAGTTATGCTTTTTCATCAATAACTTACGTGCAATATAAAAAATTGTCACAGCTAAAGTGTAACAAACAGCAAAACTTATACCTCCCATCAATCAACCCAATATTAGCCAGCTCATAAAACAATAAGTATTTTAAAGCAGGAACAGAGGGGGGGGGTAGGTTACCACATAATGGTCCTTCGATATCTTACCACTAAACGGGCAACAACCTCGTAAATATTGATTTGATCGGTATATGAATACTATCTAAGAAAGAAGTAAGGATTTAGTTTTTCTTTTTCTCTCGGTTTTTCTTGCGTTCTTCAAGCGTATCTTTTCTTATTTCGCCGAGATTTCTTTCTTTGTCCTGTATGTAATCAAAAAGCTTTGGAACTCCTACTTTTTGAGATGAATAGATTCCTGTATGCCCACTAAAATAATAGGCAACAAAACAGGCTACGGCAAAATACAAGGTATTTTCAGATCCAAATAATTCAACACCCATTATGGTACAAGCCAAAGGCGTATTGGTAGCTGCGGCAAATACGGCAATAAAGCCCAAGCCAGCAAACAAGTCTATGGGCGCATCCATCAGCCAGCCGAGTGTATTGCCCAAAGTGGAGCCTACAAAAAACAAGGGAGTTACTTCACCTCCTTTAAAGCCAGTACCAAGGGTAATGGCCGTAAGCACTAGCTTTTTGAGCCAACTGAATGCATCAGCCCCACCCTCTTTGAACGAGTTGAGAATGGACACTCCTCCCTCTTGATAGGCGTATACGCCGAGACCATTGTAGTCATAATTTCCATAAAGAAAAGTAACCGCAATAACTACCCCTCCACCTACTAAAGGAATGAGGTAAGGATTTTTGATAAACCGTTTTGAAAGGTCTTTGATCCGGTGGGTAAGCTCTCCAAAGAGGAAACCTGCCAAGCCAAAGGCTGCACTCGCCAAAATGACCTTGAGCATAAGCAACAGATTTACTTTTACGTGCGCATCGAAAATGGTTGTTTGCTCTTCAAAAATAATTGAATAGTGGGTATGCCCTAGCCCCCATGCAGAGCAACTCATGTCGGCAAGGATACTTGCCAAAAGTGCAGGAATAATGGCATCGTAGCGGATTTTGCCTATAGCTAATACTTCAAGGGCGAAAATAGCTCCAGTGAGAGGCGTACCAAACACAGCACCAAACCCTGCTGCAACACCTGAAATCAAAAGTATTCGGCTATCCTTTTCTTCAAGCTTTATTACCTTACTCCAAAGCGCAGAGATGCTGCCGCCTATCTGAACAGCCGTTCCCTCTCGCCCTGCCGACCCACCAAACAAATGGGTCAATATGGTACCAAAATATACCAAAGGCGCCATTCGAAAAGGGACTCCCCCACCCGGCTCGTGAACTTCATCCATAATAAGGTTATTTCCTTTGTCGGAGTTTTTCCCAAACTTGGTATATCCCCAAACAATCAACAGCCCTACCAAGGGTAAAAGATACAACAGCCAAGGGTGAGCTATTCGGTATTCGGTGGCAAGTTTTAGCGTCCAGAGGAAAAAGGCATTGGCAGTGCCAACCATAACCGACATGGGTAAGATTATCAGCAACCACTTTCCGAGTGTTTTAAATTCTTTCATTTATCACTATTTGAAGCGCAAATATAAATTTACCTTCCCTAATAAAAAAACACACTAAAAATAGGTTTATCGATCATAACAGGTACGCTATTTGGTTCTTTTATAATCTAATACTTACATCATAGTTTTATCTAGAAAACAAACATTCCCGAGCGACAATCAATCTATAATCAACTGGTTACTATCAATTTATTTAATAACAGACTAACCTTTTCTTAAATTTAACCGTACATATGTAAGCATAAATATTACATTAAGCATCACCTACTATCATCAACCTGCTCCTCAACTAGCCAACATCACATTACCTTTATTCTAATGCGTTCTGGTTCCCTCCAAAAGTCTTCTCTTTTGGTCATGGATATTCTGGTAAAACTTGAGTTATTCCGTCATTCCCCAAACTATCTCAATTATGAAAAACACCAGTAAATTTCTTGCCCTAATAATTATCTTGTTATGTGTTAGCGCTATTTCTTACTCAAGCTTTGCCCAACAAAACTTGATTGAATACAAAGTCCAAAAAAGCGAAGGCATTATCACCATTGCCAAAGCTCATAACATGGATCTTGAAAAGTTCTTGGAAATAAACAACTTGAAGATAGATAATACGATTTATCCTGACCAAGTACTCAAAGTATATGAAAAAGTAGAGAGCGCTGTCACTACGCCTCAAACGCAAAACTCTGGCAGCTTAAACACATTAAAAAAAATGAATATTGAACTAGTTGCTAGCATCCTCATTCTTATCCTCTTTTTAGTTGCAGTATTTTTCAGCATTATAAAAAAGAAAGAGGGTAGCAGCAAACAGGAAATCAACCAACTGAGAAAATTAGAAGAAGAATTAGCCAAAGATGAAATGAAACTTGACACAATCCGCAAGATCATCTTGAGCCAATAAAAAACTACATCAGTTTTAAAAAAGGCAATATTTATGTAAAATACACAAATACTCTGTTGAAAGAAAAAGCGGCATAAGCCGCTTTTTCTTTGTCAGGGCTTAAGGCTTTTTCAACAAATCCACCCATCTCTCCTAATACTTTTCTCTCATTTTCTTTCCCAATTGCTTGTACTAGCCACAAAAAGTTTAATTTTGGGGTATAAGGCATTTATTTAAAAAACACACACCCTGTTTGGTCGATAGTTAATAGCAACTCGGTCTATGCTTAAAAAAACACAACCGCATGAGAAGAACCACACTATACCTCCTAGCTTTATTGCTAGCATTTCCGCTTTTGGCTCAAAGAAAAGACAAAAAGAACAATGACAACAGCCTTGATCCAATCGAAAGAAAAGTAAAAACAGCCAAAGCTTTTGAAGGCTTTTACAATTTTTATTGGGACAACAAAAAAGGGGCGATTTTCCTTGAAATCGACCGCCTCAAAGAAGAATTTCTCTATGTAGGCTCACTCCCCGCAGGAGTAGGCTCCAACGACATAGGCTTAGACAGGGGGCAACTTGGTCCTCAGCGGGTAGTGCAGTTTGAGCGACATGGAGATAAGATATTGATGGTAGAAAATAATTATGACTACCGTGCAATAACAGACAATACCGCAGAACAGAAAGCGGTGGAAGATGCATTTGCCAAATCGGTCATTTGGGGGTTTGAGATTGTTGCCGAAGCAAAAGGCAAATTCTTGGTAGATGCAAGCAAGTTTTTGTTGCAAGATGTGCACGGGGTGGCAAGTCGGTTAGCGAGGGCAAACCAAGGTTCGTATTCGCTTGATGCAAGCAAATCAGCAGTTTATATGCCCATGACCAAAAATTTCCCCAACAACTGTGAATTTGAAGTCACCCTTACATTTTCGGGCAAACCCAAAGGTGGATACATACGCTCAGTAACACCTACAGCCTCATTGGTAACAGTACGTCAGCGCCATTCTTTCATCAAACTTCCTGACAGCAACTACACGCCTAGGAAATATGACCCAAGAAGCGGATACATCCCAACTAGTTACTACGATTATGCTACACCTATTTATTCCCCTATAAAAAGGCAATTCATACTGCGCCATAGGTTGGAGAAGCAAGATCCTACAGCCAAGGTTAGCGAGGCTATCGACCCAATTGTATATTACCTCGATCCGGGAACGCCTGAGCCTATCCGTTCGGCGCTACTTGAAGGGGCCTCTTGGTGGAACCAAGCTTATGAGGCTATTGGCTATAAAGATGCTTTCCAAGTCAAACTTCTTCCAGAAGATGCTGACCCAATGGATGCAAGGTACAACGTAATAAATTGGGTACATCGCTCAACGAGGGGCTGGTCATACGGAAGCTCTATTCGTGATCCGCGCACGGGTGAAATCATCAAAGGACACGTAAGTTTAGGCTCGCTTCGGGTTCGCCAAGATTACCTAATAGCTTCTGGACTCATTGCCTCTTTTAAAAATGGAAACATGGAATCGAAAGAAGCAATGGAAATGGCTTTGGCAAGGCTAAGGCAATTGTCTGCCCACGAAGTTGGCCATACTATTGGTTTGTTACACAACTTTGCCGCAAGTACCAATGATCGCGCCTCGGTTATGGATTATCCTCACCCACTTATAAAAATGCGAGGTAATGGAAGCATTGACCTTTCTAACGCTTACGCAACAGGTATTGGCGAATGGGACAAAATCGCCATAGCATATGGCTACCAAGATTACCCTGACAATGTAGACGAAGAAAAGGCTCTTGCCACCATTATAGAAGATTACATCAAAGATGGCTATCGCTATATCTCAGATTCGGATGCTCGTGCTAAGGGTGGTGCACACCCCAGTGCTCACCTTTGGGACAACGGCAAAAGTGCAGTGGATGAGCTCACACGTATCATGAGAATCCGTGAATTTGTACTAGCAAACTTTGATGAATCGAAAATCCAAGAAGGCATGCCAATGGCAACCATCGAAGAAATCCTTGTGCCTATGTTTATGTTGCACAGATACCAAGTGGAAGCCGCAGTGAAAACTATTGGAGGCTTAAATTATAGCTACGCCATAAAAGGGGATGATCAAATAGTGACCGAGATGATTCCAGCGCAAACACAGTTAGATGCTTTAGAAGAGCTTTTGGCAACTATTTCCCCTAGCGCTTTGACCTTACCAGAAGAATTGATCAAAAAAATCCCTCCAAGACCGGTTGGGTTTAGCCGAAGCAGGGAAACTTTTGCCAACCGCACTGGCGTTACTTTCGATCCGCTGACCGCTGCTGAAAATGCAGCCCAACTTACTCTTGGCTTGCTTTTTAACGCACAAAGGGCAAATAGGCTCGTTGAGCTTCCCGCAAGAAATGCCGAACAACCTAGTCTTTCTAAGGTAATTGACCTTACACTAGACCAGACTCTTAAAGCTTTGCCTATTCCAGAAGGGCTTGCTGGGGAAACCAGCCGAATGGTGGGAAAACTATCTATTAAAAACATCATGGCTTTGGTAATGAACAAAAATGCTTCTGAACAGGCGAAAGCGGTAGCGATGCTTAAGCTTTCGGAAACAGCAGAATGGCTTGACGAGAAACTTCCTAAAGAAAGAAATGAAAATCAAAAAGCACATTTTATGTACTTAAAATCTCAGATAAAAACCTTCTTGGACAACCCGGAAGATATCGATATTCCTGAAACATTGAATCCGCCAGCAGGTTCGCCTATTGGTAGCGATTTGCAGTGTGGAAATTAAAACTGGAAATGACGGGGTTGCACCCGTCATTTATTACCAATAACCAATACGAAGGGGTAAATCCCTACGCCTTATGTAGGGCAACAAAATCAATAGACAATGGCAGAGGAGAAGAAAAGTTTTGAGGATTTTAAATTGAACAAGCAACTGCTAAATGCAATTGCCGATGCGGGCTATACGACCCCTACTCCTATTCAAGAGAAGGCAATTCCACGTATTTTGGCGGGGCAAGATATCTTTGGGATAGCCCAAACAGGAACAGGGAAAACGGCCGCTTATCTTCTCCCCTTGCTCATGAAGGTAAAATATGCACAGGGCGAGCATCCAAGAGCGCTGATCATTGCGCCTACAAGGGAACTTGTCATTCAAATTGACAAAGAAATCTCGAAACTTGGTGCCTATACCGATCTTAGGCACGTGGCGCTTTATGGAGGAATTGGACCCACCAAGCAAATTGAAAGCATGGCTGGCGGGGTTGATATTGTAGTAGGAACACCTGGCAGAATTATCGATATTTACCAACGAGGCGGGGTCTTTTTGAGGCAAGTAAAAACTATGATCCTCGATGAAGCCGACCGCATGATGGACATGGGCTTTATGCCCCAGATAAGAAGCTTGCTCGAACTCCTGCCCGGCAAAAGGCAGCACATGCTCTTCTCGGCTACCATGCCCGAAAAAGTGGTGAAGCTCTCCGAAGAATTCCTAGAATTCCCAGAAATGATAGAAGTTACGCCCCCAGCCACCACTGCCGAAACCATTGAGCAATGCATTTACCGTATCCCAAACTTCAAGTCCAAAATCCATATGCTTCTTTATCTTTTGGAAGATACAGAGGAATTCAAAAGGGTGATTGTGTTTGTAAGGAGGAAAGAAACTGCTGACAATATCGGCAAATTTTTGACACGAAAAGCCGAAGGGGACATTCGGATTGTCCATGCAAACAAAGGGCAAAACTCACGCATCAATGCAATTGACGCTTTTAAAGATGGCGGAGTTCGAGTATTGGTTTCCACCGATGTGTCTTCACGAGGTTTAGATGTGAGCATGGTAAGCCATGTGATCAATTTTGATGTCCCTGTGATGTATGACGATTATGTCCACAGAATTGGCAGAACCGGAAGAGCTGAAAACGAAGGCAAGGCGATAACTTTTTGCAATCCGGCGGAATCGTACCACATCAATAAGATAAAGAAACTTATTCGGATGCAAGTCCCTGAGCTCCCCGTACCAGATGGAGTAGAAATCACCCCTACCGATTTCCACGAGAAGCAGGAACAAGACAGGGAAATTGATGAGCAGAAAAAGAAAGACAACCCAAATTATAAGGGTGCTTTCCATGAAAAAAAGAAACGCCCGCTTACCTCTAAGGAAGATGCCCCATGGCTTCATAGAAATGACAAAAAGAAAAAGAACTTCACGAAAAAGAAAAGGCGGAAATGAGATTTTCGGTAAGGTTCAAGCTAGTTTTACTGATCAACCTTTTGGTAGTCCCATTGGTAGCATTTCTTTCTGTTGTCTTTTACCAACAGTTTAAAGCAGCACTCGACGAGCGGACCTTGCTACACCTTTCTTCTATCCAACAACTGAAAAAAATCCAGATAGAAGACTATATAGAGGAAAAAAGAAAAGTGGTTGCAGAAATCTTCCAGTCCCAGCACGATCCTTTACCCTTATCTTTCGAGGATAGTGTTTTTTATGTAAACACTTCTGATAAAAAAACTTTAGAAAGGCTTCGTATCGATATAGACAGCTTGCGGTCCACTACTGGCATCCAGCTAAAAAACGCATGCTTTTTAACAAAAAACGGCAAGGCCAGCGTACTCTTTTGGCAACAGGCAAATGACACCACCCTTGCTGTTTGCTTTTCCCGGTTAAAAAATATCCAGCAGATTTTGGACGAGCGCACTGGAATGGGACAAACAGGGGAAAGCTATCTGGTAGGCCCTGATCGGGTGATGCTTTCCAAATCCCGTTTTTTTCCTTCTGCACCAAAGGATATACAAGTAAACACAGAAGGGGTACGAAAAGCCCAAAATGGTAAAAAGGGAATGGGTATTTTCCCCGATTACAGAAACATCAGCGTCTACAGTGTTTTTCAACGAATAGAAATCCCTGAACTCAACTGGGTCATTCTTACCGAAATAGATAAAGAAGAAGTTCTTTCCCCGCTGAATGACATGAAGCAAAAGCTCGTTTTGATCTCTTGCCTTATGCTGATTTTTACGGGCATCACCTCTTTTTTCTTAGCCAAGATAATAGTTGCCCCGCTAGTGCGGATGAAAACTTTTCTTACCGAAATGGCCAAGGGGAAATTCAACATCTATGTGCGCGAGCCACGGATGAAAGATGAAATCTACGAAATGTTTAATGCTCTGCAACAGTTGCTACAATCGATCAACGGGGCAAAAAACTTTGCGGATAGTATCGAAAATTTCGATTTCGAACAGAACTACGAGCCCCTCAGCAAATACGATACGCTGGGGAATGCGCTACTGCGGATGAGAGATAAGCTCCTAGAGTACAAAGAAAAAGAGGAACTATTCCAACTAGAAACCCAAAAAGCACTACTAGAAGGCCAAGACAAGGAACAATTTAGGCTTTCCAAGGAACTTCACGACGGATTAGGTCCTTTGCTTACCACCTTGAAAATCACCATCCAGTCCCTGCCTATTTCCGAAAAGGAAATAAACCACCTTACTGAATTGTTGGATGAAACAATTAACGAAGTAAGGAGGATGACCTACAACCTAATGCCACAAGCCCTCATCGATTTTGGCGTAGGCCCTTCGCTTTTGAAATTTGTAGAAACGGTGAAAAGTGCCAGCGGGATTGATATAAAATATGTAAGTTCGTTTGAGCCTGGGCGCACTATTGCTCCTGAAATAAATATGGGGTTATATAGAATAGCCCAAGAAGCGCTCAACAATTCCGTGAAACACGCTGATGCTACCGAAATAAAACTGTCCATTACCGAATTTGAGGACAAGGTTTCCTTCTTTTTTAAAGACAACGGAAAAGGGTTTGATATTGATGAAGTTGAGCTTGGATCGGGAATTTTGAATATGCAAGAGCGCTGTAGGGTGTTGGAAGGGGAATTTTTCTTAGATTCGGATAAAAATGGGACTACTATAGAAATTGAAATCCCAAAATCAAGTACCAGTGCTATTTTATAAAACAACCTTGGTATTGGCAGCCTACTCCTCATGGAAAATGGAATGCCTTTATTAAAGTTCAATCATTTAGTCTATGATAAAAATACTTATAGCTGACGACCACCAACTATTTAGGGATGGTATCATTTCGCTCCTTTCGAGTGTGGAAACATTTGAAGTGCTTGGCGGAGTGAGCAATGGAAAAGAACTACTTGATGAGCTTCGCGCAGGCAAAATGCCTCATGTGGTGTTGCTCGACCTTGGAATGCCTGTAATGGATGGGTTTGAGGTATTGAAAATTGCAAAAAAAGAATTCCCCAAAATAAAGTTTATAGCCATCTCTATGCACGACGACGGGCAGTATGTGGTAAAGTGTGTGCGTAGCGGAGCTTTCGGCTATTTGCTCAAAAATGCTGACAAAGAAGAACTGATTGAAGCGATAGAAACCGTTGTTGATGGGCATAAGTATTTTAACCGACGAATTACGGAGTTGATGATCAACAACATGGCGGTAGAAGGCACACAAATCAAAAAACTATCGGAACGGGAGTCGGAAATATTGGAAATGGTTTCGGATGGAAAAACTACCAAGGAAATTGCCGATGAGCTTTGCGTAAGCACCCGCACCGTGGAGACCCACCGGGTAAATATGATGAAAAAATTAGCTGTGACCAACACCGCAGAGCTAATAAAAAAAGCAGCCCACTTGGGCTTAATCTAGCGATTTTAGTTTTTTTATGCCCTTTCCAAAAAACCATCCGAATAATTACGGATGGTCGCCATCGTATCTTCTTTGTAAAAAAAAATACAATTTTATCGATATAGATTTGAGAGCTACATCAGCGTACTTTTGTATAGAGATTGGTTGAAAGGCCAATCTCCAAAAAAACAAAAAAAAGTATCACACATAAAATATTAAGATCATGTTAATCAAAGCTTCAATCATCGAGAAATACATCAAAAGCGAAAGAGGAATTGTGAGAGCGGGAATCGGCACAACAGTAATCGAAACTCGTTTCTTCTCATCAATGGACAAATTCCACGAATGGTACGATACCTTCAAAGAGCAACTTTGGGAAGACAACAAAGAAAAAGTTGACAAAGTAGAAGGTATTTATGTGAAAACTGAAGAACTCAAAATTGACGACACTTCAGCTCCTAAAAAAATCAACCAGTACGCTACTTTTAGGCCTGGTGTTTCTTACAAATACGCCCACTAAGCTCATATTTAATCAATTTTTATTGATTTCCTTATAGATTGGACAGTCCTCAAGAGTTGGGGACTGTTTTTTTGTTTGTAGAACGTTGTATAAAATTTGGCTTAGGCCTAAGTTTGGCAACTATGAACCAAACTACTACCTCAGAGCACAAAAAAGAAATTGGCGAATTGCTCAAAGAAATTGCCAATCTACAAGCAAAAAAACATCCCCTGCTGCGTGATGGCATTTTTCCTTCTACTCGCGAGCATCGCTTTTTACCCTACCACCGAATCGACGAAAACATTTTCCTTTCTGCCGCTATTTGCTTTCTCCTCCAGCGGTTTCGCCCGCTTTTGACTACAGCCCAACAGAGACTTGCCGATGATATTTGCCAAAAAGTAACCGCTTGTTATCCTTATTACAGGAAAAATACCGAACGGGAAACCTACAATTTCTTCGAGCACAAGCCCAATGCCCACTTCCCCCATGGTATTTTAGCACACCGCTTGCAGTTTCTCCGCCCTGCGGACGATGTAGACGACACCTCGCTCATTTACCTTACTTCAAAAAAAAATGAGAGACAAGTAGCTTGGCTCAAAAACAAGCTTCCACAGCATGCAAACATCAGTTCGGGAAAACAGATTGGACATACTTTTCCCCATTATTCCCACCTTCAAGCTTATTCTACTTTTTTTGGAGAGAAAATGTACATTGAGTTCGATTGCTGCGTGCTCAGCAATCTGCTAATGCTATTGCTCAACAGCGAACAGCCGCTCAATCAGCACGACCTTGACTCATTAAAATACATCACTTCGGTAATAGAGAAAGAAGAGCATATCTCCAGCCCTTTTGTAGTTGCGCCAAGCTATCCAAGGAGCAGTCATATCCTTTACCATACGAGCCGATTAGTACATGTTACCCACCGCCCAGAAGTATTTCCTTTGAGGAAAGCGTTGGTAAAAAGCGTTAGAAAAGAACTTGAAAACCCACCTCGAAACGAAATGGATAGGTTGCTCTTAAGCATTTCGGCGAAGCGCTTAAATATCCCTATTCCTCCAACTATAGCAGGATTCAAGAAGTCACAAATAATTAAAGAGGATTTCTTTTATGTAAGCCTTTGGTCACTAAGCAGCTCTCCCAAGTTTCGTAAATTAGATAAACTTGCTTTTTTTCAAGTGCGATTTCGTTGCCGTGCCTTCAACCTTGCCTTACTTATGGAAAATCACCTTTTAAGTGCAGGAAATCACTAAAGGATGCTAGTTCTGTAAATTTTCTTTCCTAACTTTATTAGAAACACAAATACACAACTACAACAATCATTACATGAACCACAAAAGAAGAAGTTTTCTCAAAAAAATCTCTGCAAGTAGCTTAGGCGCTTTTATTTTCAACCCCACATCAACATTTAGTAACCCTCCAAAAGACCAGCCCCTATACATAGACAAGGGCGAGCTTGATTGGAAAAGTATTAGAAAAACATTCCCGCTCAACACTGAGAAAGTATTTATGAACAACGGTACGATGGGACCATCGCCAACAAGAGTCCTCGATGCCGTTAAAAAAAGAATGGATGCTGTGAACGAAACAGCCTCTTATTCAAAAAAGCATAATACCAGACAAAAACTTGCCGATTTTTTCGGGGTGAAACCCTCCGAATTAGCACTCACACACAATACCTCTGAAGGAATAAATATAGTTGCAAGTGGCTTGCCTCTTTCTAAAGATGATGAAATCATTTTATGTAGCCATGAACATGTAGGAAATGCTTTGCCATGGTTGAACAGGGCAAAAAAAGACGGACTAGTTGTCAAGTCATTTGAACCTGGGGATAGTGTTGCTGAAAACTTAGAGTTGATTAACGCCCTCATTACCAAGCGCACAAAGGTGATAGCTTTGCCTCATGTCACTTGTACTACGGGGCTTGTATTTCCCATAAAAGAGATTGTGGAATTGGCTAAGCCGAAAGGAATTTACACTGCGATTGACGGCGCGCAAGCCCCTGGCTGGAAAGTGATCAATTTAGAGGAATTAGGGTGTGATTTTTATGCTGGTTGCGGACACAAGTGGATGCTCGCCCCAAAAGGAACAGGGTTTCTTTATGTTAAAGAAAGTAAGCTAGATGAACTGGAGCCCTCTTGGGTCGGTGGGTATTCGGATGCTGGATGGACTTTGCAGCCAGCAAAAATAAAAGGCTGGAACCCAACTGCCCATCGCTATGATTTTGCCACTCAAAACGATGCGCTACTGGTCGGATTTGACGAAGCCATTACCTTCTTAGATGAGTTAGGTATTGAATCAATTGAGCTAAGAACTCGGGCTCTAGCTGAAAACCTTTATGAACAACTACAAAGCCTTGGGGAGAAGGTAAAGCTATTGAGTCCCAGCGAAGAAGCTTCTAGAAGCACTTTGATTGGCTTTAGGGTAAACAACGGCATGAATTACAAAGACCTTTGGTCAGAGCTTAACAAGCAAAAATACAGAGTTAGGATGGTGCCCGAAGCAGGATTGAACTCCCTCAGAGTATCCACACATATCTATAATAGCCCCGAAGAGATAGATGGTTTTATAAATACTCTAAAAAATTATCTTTAAAAATAAGGTTGATGACCTTCTAAGCTTACAACAACTTGTTTTGTACAAAAAAGTAATGCAAGAAAAAGCTAAAACTCAAAAATTCAATACCCTAAAAAAGAATTTCTTTGAGCTTTAGCTGAGCTTAAAGAACAGGATCTTGATCTAAAGAACCTGTTTAAAGTAATTCTCAAGGTATATTGTTAACAGCAAGTAGGTTGTCTTCCAGTTTTTTATCCCCATTCACAAAAAGGCTTTCCAAGTAAGAAAAGCCTTTTTTTTATATAAAACGGATAGATTTTTACAAAATTTTAGGCAAAGACACACTGCTCTCAGCGCAAAAAGGAGCAATTACAGGTTTTTTTTTACCCTAAAACGCCAAACCTTACAAGGATTTGGCAATTCAGCTCAATACCAAATGTTCACGCTTGTTAATAGTTACCGATATAGGGTCGTTACTAAGATGCAGGTACAAAAATTGAGACTTGTTTTTGAAAACAATATATGAGCTGACAAACCTCATAAACTAATAACAAACGAAAAACTAAACAAACATGGAAAATTTCAACGCTAGATTGAGCAGCATTACCAAACTTAACTTCGGAAAATGGTCAATGATTTTTTTAATGGCACTGCTTATTGGAGGCACTTCTTGTTCTTCTAATAGCTATGCAAAAAAATCTAAGAAGGAAAACAAGCACTTGTTCTCTGTAAATGGCAGGAAAGTAAACCAATCTAAATGGAGTGTAATGGACAAACACGCAGATTGCCCAACCGGTAGGAGAAGAGAAAAATATTAATTATTGGATCGAACCAAATACCTAAGCTGAAAGCAAGTTAACTACTCGCTTTCAGCTTTTTTATTTCCCCTGCAAGCAAATCTATCTGTTGCTGCATTTCATCTTTTGAAACTGAATCCAAAGCTGGCGTGTCGCTAGCTATTATTTCCAAGTGCTCCACCCGGTTCTTCAGCTCAATCAACATTCTTTTGCTCTCTCCATCAAACCCATTATTACTTTTCAGCTTCATGCGCTGATACCCTAAAATCATTCCACCTACTATTGCTATAATAGGGATCATTAAAGCAACAAAACCTAAAAAATACTCCATAGAAAAAATAGATTAATTACTTACTTTCAACTGTTTAATCTCATTTGCTAAATAATCGATTTGATGTTGGAGTTCTTGTGTAGAAGCTCCTTCAAGTTGGCTAATATCAGGGTCGCTAGTAACCATTTCCAAGTTTTCCACCCTTTTCCTTAAGCTAGCATTTTCTTGTTTTAGCTCTTCGAGCAATCTTAAATCTCCACCGCCCAATGCTTGCCTTTCAAGCTTCATTTTTTGGACTTTGTAATAATAGCTTCCAATAATTGCCACAATTGGAATAGAAAGAGCAAACAACGGAACCAATATTCCCATAATAATTCTACGATTTAAAAAGTTGATACATTTCTACACTTTCACGGATCGCCGTTTTAGATTCTTCGTCAAGCACCATGTCCTCAAAAGAAGAGTCGCCAAGGAAGCGTACCCAAATTTCTTTATCGGTATTTTCAGCTATAAGTTGCAAAATCTGCCTATCTTTTTCGCCCCCATACCTTATAAACTCGTATTTTTCACCACTTTGAGCAGCCAATCTAGGGGTTGCGACTCTTGGCACTAACGTACTGTCTATCACTTGATCTCCTACCCTCACCAATATTTGCGTATGGTCAAGCGATTGAGCTCCTGTATAATGGCTAACCAAATAAAGTTCTCCATTTTCATTGAGGTGTGCTGCCAAACCTGTGCCTTTAGGGAGTTTCAACCCCCACCTCTTGTGGTAATACCAAATACTAGCTTCATCATCCTTGTCCTGAATAAACTTTTCTTTAAGGACCTCGTAAATCTCCAACTTTTCTTCTTCCAAGCCTGAAACGCCTACCAAATCGGCTGTTTCTATTTCCCCAACAACTTCTGCTTTTTTGCATTTATCTGCCAAGTAGGCTTCTAGATCTCTTTTTTCCAAAAAAGAGTGGTAAACACCTACGCCTATTACTAGTGAGGTAATGGAGAAAATAGTTAGGAACAGCTTCATAAGTAATTGGGGTTAGTCAAGAATAATTGGACACTGCAAAACATTTCAATCTAAAGCTAATAGAAGAAACTTTATAAAGCAAGGTGATTTTTTCTATCGGCAGCAATCTATGTTGAATGGCAGAAAAACAGAATTCATATCTAGATTTTTGAAAACAATTATCGCCTCAGGGTATTTAAAAAGTAGGTAACAAAAAACGTATTGCATTATGTGGAAAGAAGAAGATAATAAATTGGTGAGATTTTTCGAGTTCAAGAATTTTGTGGAGGCTTTCGCCTTTATGACCCAAGTGGCACTCATAGCCGAAAAGCACGACCACCACCCCTTGTGGACAAACGTGTACAACCAAGTAAAAATCAAACTCAGCACGCACGATGCTGGAGACAAAATCACCGAAAAAGACAGAAAACTTGCGAAAGCGATAGATGAAATATTTGAATAAAAGACACAATAACACCTTGCTAAGATATTTTTTTTGAATCTGCGTAGATTTAAAAAAAAAATTACCACATCACTCTCAACTAGGCTTATATGAAATTCAATATTGACCAACTTTTCCAAATAGACGAAGTAAAAGCTAAAAATGCACTCGAATACCTGCTCTATGCAGCCATCATATTTGGTGTATTAATGCTTTTTTACTTTTTATTCAATATCTACTTAAAAAAGCTAGAAGGAAAAGGAAAGTATCCGTATGTGTCCAAATTGAGAAAATCGCTCAGAGCTCCAGTTTTTTTACTCGCACTTTTTATATCGCTTATCGTTCCCCTTCAGGTAGTTGAGCTTCCCGACAAAATCAATAGTCCATTACAGATAATTTTAAAATTGATCCTGATTGGGCTAAGTGCATGGACGGCAATTCGAGCTATTAGCCTCACAAAGCACCTTGTACTAAGGAAATACGATATTACAGGAAAGGATAACCTGAAGGCCAGAAAAGTATATACACAGTTCAGGGTAATGGAGCGCATCTTGATTTTTATCATCGTGATTGTAGCCCTCTCTTTAGGTTTAATGACTTTTGAAAGCATCCGAAAGTTTGGCGTAAGCCTGATAGCATCTGCGGGTATTGCCGGAATCATCCTTGGCTTTGCGGCACAGAAAGCACTGGGAACGGTGCTAGCAGGCTTTCAAATTGCCATTACTCAACCCATTCGGCTAGAAGATGTAGTGATAGTGGAAAACGAATGGGGCTGGATAGAAGAAATAAACCTGACGTATGTGGTAGTGAGAATTTGGGATCAGCGAAGGTTGGTACTACCTACAAACTACTTCATAGAAAAACCTTTTCAGAACTGGACACGGACCAGTGCCGAAATCCTTGGAACAGTATTTATCCATACCGATTACAATGTACCTTTTGATGCCTTACGAGAAGAACTCACCCGATTGCTTGAAGCCAGCGAACTTTGGGACAGGCGAGTAAACGTATTGCAAGTGACGGATGCAAAGGAAAGAACGGTGGAAATAAGGGCGCTGATGAGCGCAGTAGACTCGCCTACCGCTTGGGATTTAAGAGTGTATGTCCGAGAAGGATTGATAAGCTTTTTACAGAAAAACTACCCTGAAAGCTTGCCAAGAACTAGGGTAGTCATGGAAGATAACTTAGCGAGCAAGCCTGATAGGATGTTGGAAAACAATCCATAGTAATTAAAAGATGAGAGCTGTATAATTCTGTTTTTTTGAAAAATAATAGTCTAATTTGCGAGACAAGCAAAACAGAAGAAAAGATGAGCAAATTAGAAAACACTCTCAAAGCATTTGATGCCGCTAACACAGAAGATCCCAACAAAGAAACATGGGAAGGGAAAGAATATCCCAAAGAGCTGATATATGGGCAAAGAATGAGCGAAATGCTCGGAAAATATAGCGAAGGAGAAACCCCAAGCGAAACACTCCAACTTGCCTCGCGCTGCCAGCACATTCGTCGCTGGACTATTCCCCGAAGCGATTACCCCATGGACAGGAAGGGTTACCTCAAATGGCGGACGCAATTAAAAATATTCCATGGCGAAGAAGCTGGGAAAATCATGGCTGAACATGGCTATGATGAGGAAACTATTCAGACAGTGAAAGATTTGCTGATGAAAAAGAACCTCAAAAAAGACCCCGAAAGCCAAGCACTGGAAGACGTAATCTGCTTGGTATTTCTACAGTATTATTATGATGACTTCCTTGCCAAGCACCCAGAAGAAAAAATCATCGAAATCCTCCAGAAAACATGGGGCAAAATGACGGAAAAAGGGCATGACCACGCTCTTCAACTTCAGTACACCGACAAGGGTTTGCTGCTAGTTAAACGGGCATTAGGATTAGCCTAAAAATGTCGCCCAAAGTCTAGTTAGTTTTACAAGAGGTAGACTTTGGGCAGTTTTTAATCATTCTCCTATACCAACGTCCCCTGTTTCAACTTCTTCCACTTCTTCGTACACCTGACCGGTAAAATCTTGATAGAACACCGCAGGCTTCAGGTCTGTATTTCCTAATATTGTCTCTATCTTTTCCTCACGAACTTCTTTATCATTTTCAGAAAGAGCCCTGTTCACCAAAACGGCAAAGGAAATATCTGTCAAGTCTGTTGAAAGGTTAGTTGATTTCACCCAGCCCGTTGTAAACCACTGGTCTTCTTTGCGCTTCCCTTTTACTTTCACCCACTCTCCTTTTTCTTCCCGAATAGCCACAAAATCCATTCGATCAAAAGCAGTTTGTGTAGAAGTAAGTAAATCTGGCCTTTTATAAATAGTTGCATCGTTGAGAATTACCCCAGGCGTAGCATCTACTGCCAAAAAATCATCTTGAGACCATCCTTCTGTGCCGTCGGTGAGGCGAATTTTGGTATACAACCTTTCCCTTTGAGAATTTGTATCCAACACAGATTCCCCCCAAGAAGTAACTGCTTCGCCAAGATAGATGGACGTGAGGTATTTGGATTTTGCACTTGGGCTTTCCCGCACCGAAAGCTCTTCCCAAAGGCAAATAGTTTTGGTTTCCTCGGAGAGCTTATGCTCTTTCTGAACCGTAGGTTTCGTATTCTGTAGCTTGTCGCAAGCAGAAAGGCTTAGCAAAAGAAGGCTGGCTAATGTAAAATATAGTTTCATGATTTTGTGAGAATGTTGGTAAAATATCTTCTTCAAATGAAGCTGTCTAAAGTTAGCAGGCAGCTTTCCTTTTACAAAGCAAGTATAGTGCAAACGAGTGTATAGAAGTTGGAAAATAGCAAAACACCAGCATTGCAAAAAAATAGCCCCAACTGAGCTGGGGCTATTGAAAATCTAAAACTATAATTGAAACCTAGGTTTTATTCACAAAAACCAGCCGCTTTTTATCGGCTTTATTTACTTTCTTAAGGAAGTCCCTAAACTCAACATACGATTCTTTTGAATACCTACCCGAGTTCATTTCCATCCTTCTGGTATACGTAACCTTATTCCCCTCTACCTTTATTCTCGATTCGTAAAGCCCAAAATCCGATTCAATTTTCTGATCTCTTGCGACCGACTCCAAATGATAATTCTCCGGAATCTGGTATACCATCGTATCTATATCTATAAAATCGTAGTACTTGCTGAGGTAAACATCATTCTTCCTCTCCTCCAATTCTTTAGGAACACCATCCCATTTCGACAATAAGTTTGGTCGAAGAAACAAGCGCTTCCCACTTTTAGATGCACATTTTCTGATAGAAATCTCCATGGCTTCTTCTACATACGGAGAATCATCCTTGTGCCTTACCAGGTTAAAATCGAGAATATCAAACGTTGAAATATCCAATTTCTCGTACAACCATTCTTTTTGATCTTCTTTTGGCACCTCTACCACAAAAGCCCTTGTACCTTCCTGCAATGCATGGTACTCATTATTTAACTTCCCCTTAGCGTTTCCTTCTTCGTCCAATACAAACTCCCCTACCCTCAAGAGCAAGTTTTCATGCTTATCGTAAGCAGGTGTGCGAACAATCTTGCCACCTTCTTCTGAAAACAGCAGCACATCCCTATCATCTGTAAAATCGCCAAGGTAATTGAATGCTTCTGTCTGGCTGGTACACTCTAGCCAAATAGTGTCGCTTTCTTGGGGTACGCAAAGAATAACATGGTTGAACTGAGCTGAAGGGAAATCTGTAAGAATTGGGTCATCATCATCGCCAGCTTTTACCAAAGCTACATGAGATTTTATCCCGACTTCTTTCAGCAGCGCATGAGTATAATTCACCAAGGCCTTGCAATCGCCATAACCTTTTTCTGCTACCAAAGAAGCTGGAAAAGGTTGCCACCCCCCTATTCCCAACTGAATACTCACGTACCTGGTGTTTTCCTGAAGATACTTGTAAACCGCCTTTATTTTGTCCACTTCATTATCCAAGCCACTTACCACCTTTTGTATTTCGGCAACTGCCTCTGGGGAAAGCTCCTGCCTGTTATCCCAAAGTTGGTAAATAAACTTTCCGTACGAATCCCAAGAACTCAAATCTCCATCAAAACCTTCTAAAGAAAAAGCGGAAGGAGCGAGTAATACATATGCCTCATCTTCATTGTTGGTATATCCTTCTGGCTTGTAAGCTTTGAGATTCCTAGCTTCCCAACGAAAAACATTCTTTCCTGCCTTTACAGTTTTTATTTCACCATTGCACTTGTCAAAGTTCATCTCCTTGTACCGAAGCTCTAGCCCCTCGGGCATAATCACCTCGTAATAAGACAATTCCACCGCCGATTTGGATGTTGGGTGCGGAAACCAAGGTCTGTAAAACATCAAGCCTTCGTATTCAACTTCCAATTCAAATTCCACTGTGTAGGGATACTGATGGTAAGTCAATTCGGCAACTTTCATTCGGTTATCATCGAACAAGGAACTGCCAGAAACTGCACTCTGATCTTTGATATCGATATTTTTCAGTTTGTCAACCTCACTACCAAAAGCATCATAAACAGTTCCCTTTATCAAGTTGATCTTTTTTAGCTTATCATAGCCTGTGGCAAGCTCCGCATGCCTTTTCCCATTCTTATTCAAAATAGTGTAGGCCCACTTGGTCTTGAACACGCCATGCCCCTTATCCTTCACTTCAAAAACGTTGCTATCGAAGCGCAAAACAGCATCTGCTCCTTCCAGCAACTCCTCTGGTATAGCACTTACAGGGTATTTGGGGTCATTTTTCGCCAGTAACCCTCCAGAACATATAGTTAGAAGTAAAAGCGATAGAATAATTGACTGTAACTTCATATGTATTGAATAATTAAAAGTTGAATTCTAAAATGCACATAGCAACATATTAAAACTATGTCCTTCTTTTTAATACTAATTGCTCGGCCTCTTTTTCTATAATTTGAGCAAAAAACTCTTTCAACACAGCATAATCTGATGGAGCAAAAAGAGTTTGGTTAATCTTGACTGTATTCGTAACCATAAGCACCCCACCTTGCTGGAAGATTCTATAAGAAAAACTACCAGCCTTGTTGGGTAATGCAATTGCTACAGATTCAGGTATTTCTTCCACATCAAAACCCTCGGGAAGAGTAAAAGTCATTTTGAATGATTGCAATATCTTAGAACCAAAATCAACAGGATATTCTCTTTCTTCTTGTTTGAAAGGGTTTTCCTCAAAAGACTTAACCAAAACAGGGTTAAGATAAAGCATATCATCTTCAGTAGTCAAGCCATCTAATGTAAATTTGATAGAGTTTTTAACAGGTTGGGCAAGGTCTTTCTTTACCCCTTCTATTTTATATTCATCTATCAAGATACCTGTTTCATCTCCGTTCCAATTCTCCTCCATGTATTTTTCCTCATCTGTTCGCAGAATTTCACTTCTCATCACCCTAGCCGCATAACTTCCCGATATCGCTCGCATTTCACCTGCAAACTCCCCATCTTCGTTCACCCTCATCACTACATTTACCACTTCGGTAATCATTCCGCCAGTATCAATATTTATCCAATCTGTATGTGCCTCAGTAATAATCCTTCCTTGCCCATTCATACATTTGTAAGGCACCATTCCTACAGGTAAAAGTGGATCTGTTGCATCAATCAAAAACTTCTGTTCACCTGTTCTCACATAAGCCAGTACATAATTAAAATCATCAAGTTTAGGGAAAAATTGATTTACCCTACCATGTTGCCTTGTGCTCAGGATAACGGGGTCCGCTTTTAGCCCAGCTTCCCTCAACATCACTATCATCATCAAATTCATATCAGCAGAATTGCCCTTATGCTCATCCAAAGCTTTCTTTATTCCATTAGAATACAGACTGTTTATTTCATCCCATTTCACATTGTTTTGTACAAATGAAACAATAGCCGCTATTTGTTCTTCTGGAGTAGAATGCTGTGCACAAATAGCTTTTACCTCACTTTTCAAAAAACCAGTCCGTCCCAATTGATACCCAAAATTTTCAGATTCCATCAGTTGTCTTGCCACTTTTGGCCAAGTAGCCGACACATCCTTCCTAGAGTCATTCGGGTAGTCCGTATAGATCAATTGATATTCGATCTTTTTCACGTAGTCTTCGTAGGTAGTCACAAAATCTTCGAGCTCCAGGGCTGGCGCATCTTTTACAACCCACAAGTCTTGGTTCACTCTATAATCCAAACTTTCCCCTTGTCCAAGGTTGATATTTCCTCTCTTTTCAGATGTTTGATGGTCAGTGAATGCAAAATGCCCCTGAGGGAATGGGCGATAACCAAAATATTCTGGAATTTCAGTTTGATATTCGCTATACAATACGGGAATATCCTCTTGGAAGTACCATTCCTGAAGATTAAAGATAAAGTCTGAAAGAATACTATATTCTATTTCATAGATGGCTCCCTCTTCAATATTCGGCATGGTAAACTTATGTCTATACCAATTACCACGGATATGCTCTTTAAACACATCTTTCTTCTCCAACTTAAACTTCTCTACTTTACCATTTTTCACTACATAAGTATGGCCTTTCAAGCTTGTTATCTTTTCATCATTTCCACCTTCATCGTAAAGAACAACAGAAAAGTCAGCGTGCTCATAACCTTGTTTGTTCAGGATTTTCACCCTACGATGCCTTTTGTGGTAAAGCTGGAAACCCTCGCTACCATACTGAATGTAACTCCTCCCCTTGTCGAAAAGAACGACCGCATTTGCAGCTGTGTCTTTTTCATAAACTTTCATATCCAGCTCACTTTGATCAAACTTCCCATACTTCACCTTAAGTTGGGCAAAAGCGGCAGTGCAATTCAACCCAATAAGAAGGGTCAGTACTAGAAAACAAGTTTTCATAATTAGCAGAAATTTAGTTGGGAAAAGGCTTCCCATATGGATTTATATATTAACAAAATATAAAATTGACTCTTTAGAGGTATCACACCAGATCGTATCGTCATAAAACTAATTGCAAAATATTATACTGCAATTTCAAAAAATATCGATAATAGTGGCTTAAATGAATTATACACAAAATGTTACATCTTGATATGTAAAACCCAATTATAATATATACTTTGTTTTACCCAAACGAGACATCGTTAATAATTGTATATTCCCCATAAAAAAATAGATTTTTATATGATTAGGTGAAATATTTTTTTTGCCTATCGCACACTTTTATTGTTGGGCTTCATTTCCTATCTTGCTAACCTTTTTTAATGGGCTGATTCTATTGATTTTTTTAACACTTCAACAACACTATTTTTTGTTTTTAAACTTAAACACATAAAAATGTCGACATTATATCCACTCAAATTCAAGACTATATTTAAAGACAAGCTTTGGGGCGGTGAAAAGATGAAAACCGTACTTGGAAAAGATTTTTCCCCCTTACCCAACTGCGGCGAGACCTGGGAGATTTCGGGTGTGGAAGGAAATATTTCTGAGGTAAGCGAAGGGGAACTAGAAGGAAAATTGCTTACTGAGCTTATAGAAACTTACAAAGACAAACTAGTGGGCAAAAAGGTTTATGAAAAGTTTGGGGATGAATTCCCACTTTTAGTAAAATTTATCGATGCCAACGATGACCTTTCTATCCAAGTCCACCCTGACGATAAACTAGCTGCCGAGCGCCATAATTCTTTTGGCAAAACCGAGATGTGGTACGTGTTCCAAGCAGATGAAGGAAGTAAACTAAATGCAGGCTTCAGCAAGGAAGTGGACAAAGAAACCTATCTCAAGCACCTAAAGGAAAATACGCTTGATGAAATCTTGAATATTGAAGAAGTCCAAGCCGACGATGTGTATTTCATTCCCGCCGGAAGAGTCCACTACATAGGCAAAGGATGCCTACTTGCGGAAATACAACAAACTTCTGACGTTACCTACAGAATTTATGATTTTGACAGGAAAGATGACAAGGGAAATGCGAGGGAGTTGCACACCGAGGAAGCACTTGATGCCATCGATTACAAGCACTATGATCAGTACAAAACCGAGTATAAAAAAGAGGAAAACACCTGCACGAAACTGGTAACTTCAGATTATTTCGAGACCAAAGTATTGAGATACACAGGTGAAGAAACCGAACGTGATTACCGCCACCTCGATTCCTTTGTTATTTATGTTTGCTTTGAAGGAAAAGTTGAATTGGAATATGCGGATGGAAAAATTACCATTGAAAAAGGAGATGCCGTTCTACTCCCCGCCAGCTTGAAATACGTGAAATTAAAGCCAAAATCGCAATACAGAATGCTTGAGTCTTATGTACCTAACTTCATTTAGCACATAAATTTACATAGAAAACAAACAAAAACAGCCCACGCATAAGCGTGGGCTGTCTAGTTTTGAAGATCTATAAAACCGTTTACAACCTGCCAAGAAGCTCAGCTTTTTTGCTATCAAACTCTTCAGCTGAAAGTATTCCCTTGTTTTTTAATCCAGCTAATTTTTCGATTTTCACAAAAATATCTTCTTCCAAATCGCTGTTGGTTTCAACTTGAGATGGTTGCTGCGCTTGATTATTTTGCGGAGCAGGATCTCGCTGAGGCTTCGGACGGTTGTCTTCACCCGATACAATCGGTAACGAGTTCAGGTCAACATTTCCATATTGGCTGGTAAACGAAACCGAATATCCTCCGCCTTGCTGCTGCCCTACCCCTCCTATCTGGTGATCCAGTGTGTCATAAATAGTCACTTTTCCATTCAGCTGAATAGCCAAGCGAGATATTTGGTTAAAGATGGCGTAGTTCATACCATTTTGGCTACCAGTCGAATTTGGAAAACCTAAATCTCCCCACCAGTTACCACCATACTGCCCACCCTGCTGACCTTGGTGCTGCTTGGGTTTTGGAAGAGGCACATACTGAACAGCGCCCTGATTTATCAGGTTTGAAATATCTATACAAAGCCCATCAACAACTGCTTTCAAATTATTGTTGAACATATCTCCTACCATAGTCATTCCGCCCTGCATCCATTGCCCACCGCCACCAAGCTCTGGAATGTTAAATTGAGCCATGCTTCCACCGCTCATCATCAGCGCATGTGCCAAGTCCTGCGCTGCGCCTGAACTCACACCGTACCTGTTCGCTATATTTGTCAAATTCTGGATGCTAACATCCGTAAATCTTGCATTCATTTCTTTATTGCGCTTTTTGTTAAAAATATCCTTGCAGATAACATTTTGATGCAAAGTTAGCGATAAGCCTTATCAATCAAGCACGTTTCTCAATAAGTTCATGGTTTGTTTTGAAACAAAAAAGCCCCACGCTGTGCGTAGGGCTTAATTCCACAAATTGACGGTGTTACAATAATTCTTTAGAATCAGCTAGGGCTTTTTCCAACCCACTTGCGTCCTTCCCACCCGCTGTAGCAAAGAAAGGTTGGCCGCCACCGCCACCTTTTATATTTTTAGCAAGCTCTTTCACGATCTTGCCAGCGTGCATTTCCTTCTCTTTCACTAGCTCATCGGAAATCATTACTGCCAACATCGGCTTGCCATTGAACTCTGTACCCAACACCATGAACAGGTTATCGACCAACTTACGAGTTTCAAAAGCTAAGGCCCGAAGGCTGTCATTGTCAGGAACGCTCACTTTAGCAGCGATGTAATTCACGCCATTAATCTCTTTTGCCTGAGCCACCAAGTCTTTCTTCAGATTTTGCAATTCCTTTTGCTGAAGCGTAGCCAAGCTTTTGGCAATTGCATTTTTTTCATCCACCAAGCTCTGCACCGCTTTCACCAAATCTTTCGGGTTTTTCAATAGCTCTTCTACTTCTTTGAGCAACGAATCTTGCTGCACCACAAACTCCTCCATCGCTTCGCCCGTGATCGCCTCTATCCTTCTCACACCTGCAGCCACTGAACTTTCTGAAGTGATTTTGAGCATGCCGATTTTGCCCGTAGCTGGCACGTGCGTACCTCCGCAAAGCTCCACCGAGTAGTCTTTGTCGAAGGTGATCATACGAACAAATTCACCGTATTTCTCTCCAAACAATGCCGTTGCGCCCATCGCTTTCGCATCCTCTATCGGTACATTTCGTTTCTCGTCTAGTGCGATATTTTCCCTGATTTTCGCATTCACTAGTTGCTCTACTTCACGAATTTCTTCGTCCGTCATTTTTGCAAAGTGCGAAAAGTCAAAGCGCAAAATACTTTCGTTTACATACGAACCTTTCTGCGCAATATGATCGCCCAATACTTGTTTCAAAGCTGCTTGGAGCAAGTGCGTAGCCGAGTGATTATTTTCCGTTGCCCTGCGCTTACTTTCATCTACCACACAACGGAAAGTAGCCGAAAGATCTTTGGGAAGTTTCGGGGCAAACTGAATAATTAAATCATTTTCCTTTTTAGTATCGAAAATGGCAATTTTCTCCCCATCGGCTTCCAAGTAGCCTTTATCGCCTACTTGCCCACCACTTTCCGCATAGAATGGAGTTGTCTCCAACACTAGTTGATAAAGCGTTTTCTTCTTCTCTTTCACCTCGCGGTAACGCAAAATTTTCGATTCCGACTCCAAGGCCTCGTATCCTACAAATTCAACTTCATCGCCTTCGTTCACCACTATCCAGTCGCCCGTTTCAGAAGTCGCATCAATTTGCGAGGTCCTCCTCTGTTCAGCCATAGCCTCTTTAAAACCTTGCTCATCTACTTCAAAGCCATTCTCCCCTGCGATCAAGGCAGTGAGGTCATAAGGGAAACCGTAAGTATCGTACAGCACAAAAGCAGCTTTTCCATCCACTTTTTTCGAGCCTTCATTTTTCTCTATGTATTCGCCCAAGATTGCCAAGCCTTTTTCCAGTGTACGCAAGAAAGAAGATTCTTCTTCCTTAATCACCTTTTGGATAAATGCTTTTTGAGAAAGAATTTCGGGGAATACCTCACCGAACTGCTCACCCAAAATATCTACCAGCTCGTACATGAAAGGTTCTTTGAAATTGAGGAAAGTCGTTCCATAGCGAACCGCCCTTCTCAAAATCCTACGGATCACATAACCCGCCTTGTTGTTCGATGGAAGTTGCCCATCGGCAATGGCGAATGAGATCGCGCGGATATGATCAGAAATCACTCGAATAGCGATATCCACTTTCTCGTCGTCACCATACTTCACATCTGCTTTCTTAGCCAAATAGCTGATGAGCGGGGTAAAAACATCCGTATCGTAGTTCGACTTTTTCTTTTGGATAGCCATCACCAAGCGCTCGAAGCCCATTCCTGTATCTACGTGCGTATCAGGAAGCTTCTTTAACTCTCCGCTTGCCAATCGGTTGAACTGGATGAAAACGAGGTTCCATATTTCCACCACCAACGGGTCATCTTGGTTCACCAAATCCTTACCAGGTACTTTTGCCACATCGGCTTCGTCCCGCAGGTCAATATGGATCTCGGAGCAAGGGCCACAAGGACCAGAATCGCCCATTTCCCAAAAATTATCTTTTTTAGAAGCATAAAGAATCCTATCTTCCTCAACAAAAGCTTTCCACAATTCAGCTGCTTCTTTATCTGGCTCCAGCCCGTCTTTTTCATCTCCTTCAAACACCGTTACGTACAAACGGTCTTTGGGCAATCTGTACACATCGGTAAGCAGCTCCCAAGCCCAAGCAATTGCTTCTTTTTTGAAATAATCGCCAAACGACCAGTTACCCAGCATCTCGAACAGCGTGTGGTGATAGGTATCCAGACCTACTTCTTCCAAATCGTTATGCTTTCCAGAAACCCTCAAACACTTTTGCGTATCGGCCACACGAGGATTTGAGGCGACCTTATTTCCCAAAAAATAATCTTTGAACTGGTTCATGCCCGCATTGATGAACATCAGCGTAGGGTCATTTTTGACCACTAGTGGCGCTGAGGGCACTATTTGGTGTTCTTTATTTTTAAAAAAGTCTAAAAACTGCTGTCTGATCTCCTTGGCTTCCATTTATTTCTCCTAAGCTTTCTTCTTTATACAAATACCCCCAAACTTTCTTCGGGGATTTCTTTTTCAATCGCTAAAATTACTGATTTTACTAGAGTAAGCGGCAAATGTAAAATAGGTTTTTGAAAAAATGTTTATTCTCCCCAACTATCCTCACAGAGGGGCAAAAAATCCTGATGCTTGCGAAGGCTTAAAATTCTGTTTACATTTGTTCCCAAATAGAACCTATATAACCTTGAGCCTGTTTTTAAGTCTGATTTAATACACAAGGAAAAACACAAATGGCAAAAATCCAATATCATTACGATACAGAAACTTGTCGGTACGAGCGAGTAAAAAAATCTAAGGTTGACATGTTGGTCAATGCCTTGGGCATTTTGTTCGTATGCGTGTTCTCAGGTTTTATCTTTTCCGTGATCTACACCACGTATTTTCCTTCTCCAAAAGTTTCTAGGCTTACACGAGAAAATAAAGAGCTGGAAGCTTATTACGAAAAACTTAGTAAGGAAATAGGCGATGCGAAACTGATGCTGAGCAGTTTGCAAGACAGGGATGATAATATTTACCGAACCATTTTTGAAGCTGAGCCAATTTCGAGAGAAACAAGCCTTTCGAGGATAGGAAGCACTGAGCGCTACAAAGACATTTTGGAGAGCCAGGACGACAAAAGTACCTTGGTGATAAGCTCGTTACAAAAAATGGATGCACTCAAGCGTCAGGTCTACGATCAAACCCAAGAATACGACGAGCTAGTCGACATTACTAAAGCAAAAGCTGAAATGCTTTCGGCCCTTCCCTCTATCCAGCCTATTGCAAATAAAGATCTTACCCGACTAGCTTCGGGTTATGGCATACGTTTCCATCCTATATTGAAAGTAAGAAGGATGCACAAAGGCTTCGACTTTGCCGCCCCACAGGGCACGCCAGTGTACGCCACTGGCAATGGAACGGTGATAAAAGTGCAAAATATAAACCGGGGTTATGGTAAAAATATTGAAATTGATCATGGCTACGGATATGTTACCAAATACGCCCACCTCTCTGATTTTGAAGTGAGAAAGGGGCAAAAAGTAAAAAGGGGACAGATTATTGGAGCAGTAGGTGCTACGGGAACAACAGTTGCCCCGCATGTACATTACGAGGTGCTTTTTGATGGGCACAACATCAACCCAATCGACTTTTTCTACAACGACCTTACACCACAAGAATACACCAAGCTTCGTGAAATAGCTTCCATAGAAAACCAATCTTTGGGGTATTGATATTTCAGCAAAGAATATTTGCCTTGGTTTGCCTAGCAGTAATTAAAATTACTGCTTTTTTTATATTCAACTTGTTAAAACACAAGTATAGGTTTATATTGAGTTCGAAAAAATGCTTTAAGAAACTTGCTTCAAACAGTACTTGAGCAATTTCGAGTTAAATAGTTGATTATCAAACAACATCCTTTCCGCAAAAGGATGTATTAATTTAGTAGAGAACTGCTTAGATGGAAATAGAAAAAAGATATTATACCATTGGTGAAGTTGCTGAACAATTTGAGGTCGCCACCTCTCTTATTCGTTTTTGGGAAAGCCAGTTCGACATTATCAAACCCAAAAAGAACAAAAATGGAGCAAGACAATACACCAAAAATGATATAGAAGCCATTCGGACAATTTACCATTTGGTGAAAGAGAAAGGGTTTACGCTCCAAGGAGCAAAAGAAACACTAAAGAAAAACCCTAAAATAAAAGCAAATGCCGAAGCAGTCCGCTCACTCAAAAAAGTGAGAGAATTCTTAATCGATCTCAGAAGCAACATAAAAGACGAGCAAGAGTAAAAATTCGAATTATTTTTTTGACTAACCTTTCAAACACCTTCCAGCAGATACTGATTTTGCCCAGTACCTTTAAACCCCTAACTGAAATGAAACTAAATTCCTATATAAAATCCCTTTTGGGGCTTTTTTGCCTATCTATTTTGGCTGCAGCTTGTGTAAAAATATCCCCTCCGGGCGGCCCGCTTTTGCTTCAGTGCGAATACCAAACCGACCCCATTGGCATAGATGCTTTGCGCCCAAGACTTTCGTGGATGGTGAATGATAGTAGCAGAGGAGCTGCTCAAACAGCTTATCAAATTTTGGTGGCTAGCAGCTTAGAGTTGCTTGAAAAAGACGAAGCAGATATTTGGGACAGTGGGAAAACACTTTCAGAAGAATCTGCCTTGGTGACGTTTACAGGTTCCGAACTCAAGTCGAATACTAAATATTACTGGAAAGTACGGACTTGGAACAACGAGGATATGATGTCGCCGTACAGCAAGCCTGCCTCTTGGCATATGGGGCTGCTGCGTTCCTTCGATGCCGATTGGTCGGCAAACTGGATTGGCAACGAGGAAACAGGCAAGCCGCCTCGTTCGATTATGCTCCGCAAAGAGTTTGAAACAAAGAAGCCCATAAAACAGGCTACAGCTTTTGTGACGGGCTTGGGCAACTATCTTTTTTACCTCAACGGAGAAAAAGTCGGCAAAGACTTGCTCACCCCAGGTTGGACACATTACCCCAAGAAAATCCAGTACCAAAGCTATGATGTTACTTCTATGCTTAAATCGGGCAAAAATGCCGCAGGAGCTATTTTGGGAAACATGTGGTGGAGTAGCGGATTAGGCTGGCAAGGCGGAAACGAACGATACAGCGAAGGTCCCCTTCGTTTTCTTCTTTCTCTCCACATCACATATACCGACGGAAGCAAAGAAAAAATAATCTCCGATAAAAACTGGCTAACGACCAACTCTCCATTTGTGAGCAATACGCTTTACCATGGCGTAACCTACGATGCTCGCTTAGAACAAAAAGGATGGGCAATGCCCGGTTTCCAAGCAGAAAATTGGGACTCGGTTGCCATAGTACCTCAAGAAAAAGTAAAACTAGTTGCCCAGCAAGGACCTCCTATCCAAGTGGTAGAAGAAGTGAAACCTATGAAAGTGACCGAAGTTTCTTCTGGAAAATTCGTTGCTGATTTTGGCATCAATATGGTAGGCTGGGTTTCCCTTAAAGTGAAAGGAGATGCTGGTAAACAAGTTACCCTCCGCTTTGCCGAACTGCTCGATGAAAAAGGAAACGTGGACCAAAGAAATTTACGTTCGGCGAAAGCCACTGACAAATACATATTGAAAGGAGAAGGGGAAGAAACGTTTGAGCCAATGTTCACCTATCACGGTTTCCGCTACGTGGAAATTTCGGGAGTCGATACGCTTGATGCAAGTAACTTGGTGGGAAAAGTGATTTATTCGGCAGCTCCTACAACGGGTACTTTTGAATGCTCCAATGAGCTACTCAATAAAATTCAGGAAAACATAGTGCGAGGTCAGCGAAGCAATATGCATAGCGTCCCCACCGACTGCCCCCAACGAGACGAGCGCTTAGGCTGGATGGGTGATGCGCAAATTTTTGCACCTACCGCTTCGTACAACATGAACATGTCAAGATTTTTTGCCAAGTGGGAAAAAGACATTACCGATAGCCAGCACGAACAGGGCTATGTTCACGATGTAAACCCTGCGATAGTTGTAAAAGGGCCGTCCAGACCTGGTTGGGGCGATGCCGTGGTAGTAGTTCCCTGGATCATGTACAAATTTTATGGCGACAAAAAAATAATCACTGATAACTATGAAGGCATGGTCAAATGGGTTACCTACATGGAGCGTAAAGCCAATAATTACCTTTACGATTGGGCAGACCCCGAAAACCCTAATGCCTTAGAATATGGGGATTGGATTGCGCCTGTTGAATCTCCCAAAAAGCCGATTGGTGCAGCGTATTTCTTTTACAGCGCAAAGCTATTGGGTGAAATGTCGCGAGTAATTGGGAAAGACGAAGAAGGTGACAAATACGATTCGCTTTGCAGCAAAATCCAAAACATATTCCAAGAGACCTATTTTGATGAATACACCGCCAATTACGATAGCAGCACCCAAACGGCAAACTTACTTCCCGTAGCCTTTGGCATAACTCCGCCAACACTCAAAAAAAGGGTGATTGACCAAGTTGCCAAAGATGTTGAAGCAAATGGATTCCATCCAAGTACGGGCTTTTTAGGAACTTCTTATCTTCTTCCGCTCCTCAGTGAATATGGGCATCATGAAGTTGCTTACAAAACCGCTACTCAGACTTCCTTCCCTTCGTGGGGCTACATGGTAGAAAATGGAGCAACTACTATGTGGGAGCTTTGGAATAGCGACAAAGAGCCGCCAGAAAGCATGAATTCCCGCAACCATTTTGCACTAGGCTGTGTGGGAGAATGGTATTTTGGGTATTTGGCAGGTATCCGTCCAGAAACTTTTGAGCCAGGCTTCAAAAGCAGCGTTATTGCCCCGATGCCCGCAGGAGATCTTACTTGGGCAAAAGCCTCGCTCAAAACAAATTACGGAACGCTCGAAAGCCATTGGCAGAAAAAAGACGGTAAATTCATTTTAGATGTAGCTATTCCAGCAAACACCGCTTCGAGAGTTCGAATTCCGCTAATGGGAATAGATAAACCAACTTTGATAGAAGGGACAGACTATTTGGTAAAAAAAGGTAGAAAAGACGATGACGTGTCGGGAATCCAGATCAGAAGTATTGACAAAGAATTTATCGAGTTGATAGTTGGGGGCGGAAGGTATTCTTTTGTTTTGAATTTGGAATAAACCAATGTTATCAAGCAGGCTTATTTGAATTAACATTGAGTTTTAAGCTAAAAAAACGTACAGGTTTGCGCAATTCTGATATATTTGTTTTTTACAACTCATCAAACTTGGCTAAGATTTAGGTTTTTGGGAGCTTTCCTTCTACCTAAATACCAATAGACTAACTTGGTATTACCAAGATTCGCCGAAAAATAATCAACTCACTATTACTGACCCTAGGGGTTACTTCTGTTTTGCTTATTAAGCAAGCGGATATTTTTTACATAAAAGAAGAAAACTATTTGAGGCTATATTTATGGAGCAATATTTCGAGACTATAAGACTTTTGCTGGCATTTCTGGTGATTT
Source organism: Flammeovirgaceae bacterium SG7u.111 (assembly GCA_034044135.1). Classification (NCBI taxonomy): domain Bacteria; kingdom Pseudomonadati; phylum Bacteroidota; class Cytophagia; order Cytophagales; family Flammeovirgaceae; species Flammeovirgaceae bacterium SG7u.111. The sequence continues at coordinate 3,857,666 of CP139021.1, forward strand.
TGATTGCTGCTAATCGGATTTCCTACATGTTTTTAAAAGTCAAACTTCCCCTTATTACAGGTCTACTGATAACAGGGGTTTTTGCAGGGCCTTTCATCTTGCAGCTCATTCCCAAAGCCTCCATCACCCACCTCAATTTTCTCAATGAAATATCCTTAGCCTTCATCGCCTTTGCTGCAGGCTCGGAGCTTTACCTCAAGGAAATCCGAAGCCGGATGAAAAGCATCATCTGGATGACCTTTGGACAATTGGTAATCACCTTCGTCATTGGGGTGGTTGGCGTATATTTCATTGCCGACTACATCCCTTTTATGGATGGAATGGAAACCAGGAGCAAAATTGCCATAGCGGTGTTGGTCGCTACTATTTTTGTAGCCCGCTCACCCTCTTCAGCCATAGCTGTCATCAATGAACTTAGGGCAAAAGGTCCTTTCACTCAAACTGCGATGGGTGTTACCGTACTCAAAGATGTATTGGTAATCATCCTGTTTGCCATCAACTTCTCTTTAGCAGGAGCAACCATTACAGGTGAAAAATTTGATTTCTTTCTTTTTCTAGTCGTCTTACTAGAGCTTGCTGGCTCTTTCTTATTAGGCTATGTGCTTGGGAAAGTATTAGAAATTATTCTCAGTATAAAGGCTACCACAAATGTCAAGACGGTCTTGATCCTTTCGGTTGGCTATGGAGTTTATGTTTTCTCCTCGTTTGTAAGCCACTGGAGCGAAGGTCAGTTTGGTGTGCACTTCCACATGGAGCCTTTGCTTATCTGTATTATAGGCAGTTTTGTAGTTACAAATTACAGTAAATACCGGCCTGAGTTCTTAAAAATCATCCACGATACAGGTCCTTATATCTACCTCACCTTCTTCACCCTTACAGGTGCGGGTATGTCTATGGATATCTTGATGAACGTTTGGCAAATTGCTTTAGCTCTATTCGCCATCAGGTTGCTGGGAATGGTTTTAGGAGGCTATGTAGGCGGTATTTTGGGTGGAGACCCGATGAAATACAACCGTATTAGTTGGATGCCCTACGTTACCCAAGCGGGCGTGGGCTTAGGTTTGGTGACTGAAATAGCAGGAAGCTTTCCGAGTTGGGGTGAAGAATTTGCCACCATCATTATTGCCGTAATCGTCCTAAACCAGATAGTTGGGCCACCTCTATTCAAATGGTCGATTGCCCATGTCGATGAAGACCATTCCAAAGGAAGCACACCACTTTACGATGGGCCTAGAGATGCCATTATTTTTGGACTGGAAGGAAAAGCAATTGCCCTCGCCCGAACACTAATGAAAAACGGTTGGCAAGTAAAAATAGCCACCAACATGTCCAATATCGACCTCAGTCAGATGAAAGATGTGGATATTCACTTCGTAAAAGACTGGAGCGTTGAAACCTTAGATAAACTAGAAACGGAAAAAGCAGAAGCCATTGTAACCATGCTTTCAGACAAAGAAAGCTTCAAAATATGCGAACTAGCCTATGAAACCTACGGCACCAAAGACATGGTAGTCAGGCTCAATGACCGAACCTATTACGACCAGTTTGTGAAGCTTGGCGCAAGGATAGTAGAGCCATCCATGGCCATTGTAAATCTGCTTGACCAATTCGTCCGCTCTCCTTCTACCACTTCCCTCCTTTTGGGCATGGAAGAAAGCCAGACTACCGCAGAAATCGAAGTACGAGACCCAGATATTCACGGTATGTTTATCCGAGACCTTCGCCTACCGCCAGATATCATCATCCTTTCCATAAAGCGTGGTGAGCAAATCTTGGTTTCTCACGGTTATACCCGCTTGAGAAAGCACGATTTGGTCAATATAGTTGGTTCAAAAGAAAGCTTAGAGCAAGTGCGTATGAGGTTTGAAAGCTAATAGTTCTTCTCTGAGAAGCAAATCTGGAGTTTGTGCTAGCCATCCTTTTTACCTAGAATGGCAATATGCTCAATTCACTTCGTTTTCATAATTGAAACAGGAGCATCTATTTGGGCTTAAGTGTAAAAGAAGTAAATTTGAAATAAGCTAGGGCCTATAGCAACCATACCATTATCCTCTCTCCTACCAATTACCCATTTTTTATTCTAGAATCCACTGTACTAAAAATATTGAAAGTGAACAACGAAGTAAAAGTAGAAAGCATAGCAATAGCGAAAAACCAGCCAAAGATCATCAATGCCTGGTGTTCGTACGATTGGGCCAACTCAGTATATGCACTTACCATTTCCTCCGCCATTTTCCCGGTATACTACAACAGCACTACCCGAGCTGCTTTTGGTGGCGATAAGATCCAATTCTTCGGCTTTCCTATCGAAAACACTGTACTTTACTCCTATGCACTCTCTTTTTCATTTCTCATCATCGTATTTCTTTCGCCTATCCTTTCGGGAATGGCTGATTATGGGGGGATGAAAAAGAGAATGATGAAATTCTTTACCGCATTAGGTTCAGCGTCCTGCATCGCCCTCTACTTTTTCAATGGGCACAATGTAGAGTTTGGAATCATCGCTACCATTTTGGCAAGCACAGGCTGGGCTGGCGCACTGGTTTTTTACAACGCCTACCTCCCCGAAGTCGCCACTGAAGATCGCTTCGATTCTATAAGTGCCCGAGGCTACGCCATGGGGTATGTTGGCAGCGTACTGCAGCTTATATTTAGCCTCATGATCATCATGAACCACGAATACTTGGGCATCACCGAGGCTTTTGGTTCTAAACTCGCCTTCCTTACCGTCGGGGCTTGGTGGTTTTTATTTGCCCAAATATCCTTTCACTACCTCCCCTCCAATGTGCACCAACGCCCGCCTAAGCGTACCAACCTGTTCAAAAAAGGGTACGGCGAACTTAAAAAGGTGTATTTCTTGGTGAAGAAAATGCCCGAAATAAAGCGGTTCTTACGCTCCTTCTTTTTCTACAACGCAGGGGTGCAGACCGTGATGTTGCTAGCAGCTACATTTGGAGAGAAGGAAATGAGCCTTACCGTTGACCAGCTTATCACCACAGTGCTACTCATTCAAATAGTGGCAATAGCAGGGGCATATCTTTTTGCCCAAATCTCAGCTTGGAAGGGGAATAAATTCTCCATAGCCGTCATGGTCATCATTTGGGTGGGAGTATGCGCCTATGCTTACCTCATGCAAACTGTGTTGGATTTTTACATCCTCGCCTTTGTAATAGGCTTGATAATGGGCGGCATCCAATCCATGTCTCGCTCCACCTACTCCAAGCTAATCCCCCGCGATACTTACGATACCGCATCCTTTTTCAGCTTCTTCGATGTAGCCGAAAAACTCTCCATCGTAATGGGAACTTTCCTTTATGGATTGATAGAACAAATTACAGGGAACATGCGCTTGAGCGCCCTGTCTTTAGTCGTACTTTTCGTTATTGGGTTTATTTTGCTTATGAGGTTCAAGATGCCTGAGAGGGAGTAAAAGAGGGTACAGGCTTCTAGAGTACAGCTTTTTTAGCTTGGTTTCTTAATAAGAATATCAAAAGTACTTTTTCAGTAATGAATGCTCGACCTTTGGAACAGTATTATATCTCTGAGTTAATACATTTATCTCTTGCGCATTTTTATCGAATTCTTTCTTCGACACTTTTGGACCGATAAGGATGCTTGAAATAGTGATATTTGGAAAGATATGATCTAGCCTTTCTTGGGTAACTTTATATTTTTCAAAATCTTCTTTTCTAAGTTTTGATTCAAATTCAATTTCACAGCTATGTTTGAGCTTCAATTCTTTTTCATACAGTTTTCCTGTAAACAAAAGACGAACTTCTCTTTCCGACTTATAAATACCTGATTTATGGTTCGATAACAGGTTTCTAAGTAACTCATCTATACCACGTATTTTAAAGCCATTATTTGATTTAATAAATTCTTGGTATGCTTTTGAAAATGCAATTATCTTATCAACTCCTTCATGACCATATTTTACTTTAGAAAGCGCATAATGAACCCAATGATAAGAATAGGCTAAATCAAATTCAAGAACTAATCCAACTCCCCTACAGTTATCGCTATATATTCGCCACATATCGAGACTTTCCTCATTCTGCTCAACGTCAAACTCACAAAGTGAAAGAGCGTATAAATCCTTTTTAATAAAATAGGATTCTCTTTCTTTTAGCCCTAAGGATTCAAAAATATTATGCAAATGATCTACCTCTAACTTATCATCCATTACAGATAGAGAACTCAATAGAAACTTTTTAGATTCTAAGATTTTTAAACAAGTCTCAAATGAAGTAAAATGGATAAATTTATTCTCTCCTCGGTAATGGTAAGAAGAACCATAATATGCATCAAAACAATCTGATTGCGAAAGGGTAGCGTAATTTGCCTTTGTTGCAGCAGCAGACACTATTGCCATAGATGAAGATATTTTAAAATTGGGCAATAGATATTTACGAACCAAATCGACAAATAATTCTACTTTATCTGATTGTATCATAGATTCTCTTGATGACATAAGTTCTAACTTCATGTAAAACACCAACTCAATCCCTAGCATCCAGTGTAACACTTAGCTTTTGGATGGGGTCGACAGGGTCGCTGCTGTAGATAATAAAGGAGCGGTCTTGCTTGCCTTTTTTGTTGATGTTCAGGATGGAAACGGTCAACGTTACGCTTTCCCCCGATGGAATGGTGGTTGGGAAGCCAAGGACTTCTCCTCCGTAGTTTGCCAAGGTTTTGTAGATCAGTAGGTCGTTTTCCCCTTCATTTTTTAGTTCGAAGTCCACGGTCTTCCCATCTCCTAACGTAGTCCTTCCCAAGTGGATGGTTTTGGTAGGGATGGAAAGCACGGGGCGCTTGGGGTCGAACTTGGACTCGGGCGAGAAGTACTGGGAAATATTGGCGGTGACAGCTAGGGAAAAGGCTTCGGTCTCCATTCCTTTCGTATAAAAGGTGAGGCTATCGAGCACCACTCCGTAGTCATTTTTAAGCTCGGGATGGTAAAACAGCACAAATTTCCCCACCGAGTTTGGAGGAATCATTTCGGCTGAATCGAATATCACCTCTACAAAGTCAGGCCCTTTCACCGAATCGTCTAAGCTGATGGGAAAATTATTGGGGTTATAAAATTCGATTTCTTTCCTGATGGGAGCTTCGTTGGTGATAGAGCCTAGCAACACCTGCCTGTGCTTGAACTGGAACTCCCCGTTTTTGTGGGGAAACTCTCGGTTCGGCTCAAAATCGAAAGGCTCGATGAACCCCGTAATCTTAATGACCGTGCTGTTAGGAATTGCCCCTTTGGCATATACTTTAAAGGTTTTCTCAAATGGTCCAGCCTTATAAGGCGAATAGGAAACTGTAATGTACCCATAATCCCCCTTTGCAATTTTTCCCTTGGAAAAATCGGCAATGGCGCAGGCACAATCAGGCTCTACCTTATAAACTTCCATAGGTGTTGCCCCTTCGTTCAGAAACCTAAAATCGTAGGTAATGGGAAACTGGTCTTGGGTGAACTTTCCCAGAGGAGCAGTCGGCGTTTCAAAAAAGAAAGTGGTGTCTTGGGCAATTGCTTGAGAACTGCACATCAACACAAAAATGAATAAGAATTTTATTCTGTTAAGAATCGCCATGGTTTTAAGTTCAGTTGGGTACACGTAGGATATTTTTTTTGATTTAATATGTAGGCTAGTATTTGAACGGGGCTTTTTAAGCCCCGCCTATGAATGAGCTACGGATTTAATCCGCTGATTTCTATCAAAACATGTTTGGCTTTAGCCTAAATATTTTGTAAAACATCTCTATTATGCAGTAATCAAATCCAACACATTGGAAGTCCGCATAGCCGATTCCCCTTTGCTTGGGCAAGGCGCACCACCGTTCAATTCATCTACAATACTCTGGATCAACGGTTGCTGAATATGCTCAGGATTATCGAACCTAAAACCTTCGTTACCACTAGAGCTGGTCAGCATTACGGGCTTGCTCAGATCGAACGAAGGGAACTTCACCGTTCCTTTCGAACCTATAATTTCGGTCATATCTATTTGCGAAGACTTATCTGCAGTGAAGCACCAAATGCCCGACCCCACTACGCCCGACTCAAAGTTGAAAGCCGCTGTGGTGATATCTGGGGCATTATAAAAGCCTGCTTGATTGTGATTGATTCCGCCCGCATTGGCAATTGGACCTAGCACATAATCTAAAAAGTCGAACTGGTGCGATGCCAAATCGTGGAAATACCCACCGCCAGAAATACTTTTCTTTACACGCCAGTTATTTGGATCTCCTTTTATATCCTCTGGCTTTGGCGCCCAATATAGGCGGATGTTCACCCCTCTCACTTCCCCAATAGTACCACTTTCTACTATCTCTTTCACCTTCAAAAAAGAAGGCAACATACGGCGGTAATATGCTACAAAAAGAGGTACATCTGCATCTTTGCACACATTTACCATCTCACCGCACTGGCTCAAGGTCATTGCCATCGGCTTTTCCACATACACAGGTTTGCCAGCATTTGCCGCCATAATGGTATAGAGCGCATGGCTGGAAGGAGGTGTGGCAATATAAACAGCGTCCACCTCTTCGTCGTTTATCAACTCCTCGGCATCGGTGTACCACTTCGGCACTCCATGTCTTTCGGCATAATCTTTTACCTTCTCTTCATCCCTCCTCATCACTGCAACCAACCGTGAACCCCTTGCTTTATTAAAAGCCGGACCACTTTTCACTTCGGTTACATCTCCACAACCAATCATTCCCCATCTAATTTCTTTCATTTGTAATTCTAGATTTTTTATTCTTTAATACAATTATGTTAACTTAGGTATTTCCCTGATACATGCTTTGGATGTAGTTGGTAATATATGAAATATTTTGGTGTAAAACTTGCGCAAAAGCGAACTGGCATTTTGCCCTTACCAAATTATGTTTTTCATGCTTAATTGAATAATACTTGTTCCCACCCAAATAGTCGGTAAGGAAGCGCAAGCCCATAATAAACGTCATATAGGCTGGAGCAAAAGCTAAACTTTCAACCTCCTTTTTAGTAAAAACAGAGATTGTCTTTGCAGCAAATCCTTTTGCAAATCGCTCAAAAAACACCTTCTCAAACTGCACCTTAGCCAAGTCTTTTTCGTCTTCTTCAGCTCGATTAGCAATTGTCCGGATCGCATCGCCAAAATCGAAGGCAACGTAGCCGGGCATCACCGTATCTAAATCAACTACGCAGGGCATTTGCTGTTCGCCAACAAACAAAATATTATTGAGCTTGGTGTCATTATGAATCACTCGCAGCGGCAAAGTATTTTCATGCAAGCCCTTAAAATAAGCTTCCATTTTTTTTCGTTGGCTTTCCACAAACCCAATTTCATCCACACATTCTTCCAGCTTTTGACTTGAAGCGTTGCCCTTCGTCTCGTCCCACTGGCGAAACCGCCAGCAGATATCATGAAAATCGGGAATGGTCTCGCTCACCGCCGCAAGGGGCAAATCCGCTAGTTGAGAGATAAATTCGCCGAAGCCTTCCCCTGCCAACTCAGCCAAGCTTCCATCCGTAGGTTGGTCGTAACTTTTGCTATTTCCCACAAAATGGAACACCCGCCAAAGCCCTGCTTGTCCTTCGTAATATGGCTGACCTTGTTTGGTCAATACCAATTCCAACGCATTCCCTTTAGTGCCTTTCAAATGCTCGGAAACCGCTTGGATATTTTGCATAAGCGAAGGCACATCGGCAAATACTTCCTCGTTTATTTCTTGCAACAAATAAGGTTTATCGCTGGTCGAAACTTTAAAGGTTTGGTGGATATGCCCATTGCCAAAAAGCTCAGCAGAAAGAACTTCTCCTTCTATGGCAAATTGATTAATAACATTTGCCCATTCCATCGCCAGCTCCTTCCATCAGGTAATTTTTTACATAATCGGTTACACCATCTTCCAAGCTGGTAAACGGCTTATCATAACCAATGCCGATGAGCTTTGCCATGTTCGCTTCTGTAAAATATTGGTACTTGTCTCGGATATCGATTGGGGTGTCTATGAAAGAAATGTTCTCTTCCACTCCCATCGCCTTGAAAGTGCTTTTTACCAAATCGAGGAAAGTTCTCGCCTCACCAGTTCCCAAGTTGTAAATTCCCGAATCTTTGCGGTGGTGCATCAAGAACATCAACACTTCCAATAAGTCTTTTACATAAATGAAATCTCGCTGCTGTTCTCCGTCTTTAAAGTCAGGATTGTGCGAACGGAAAAGCTTCATCGCATTCGTTTTCTTTATTTGGTTGTAAGCATGGTAGATCACAGAAGCCATTCTACTCTTGTGATATTCATTGGGGCCGTACACATTGAAAAACTTCAGCCCAGCCCAAAAAAGAGGCTTTTCTTCTTGAGACAACGCCCAAATATCGAACAGGTTCTTTGAATCTCCGTAAGGGTTCAAAGGTTTCAGTTCGGAGATTTTTGACTCATCATCGTCGTAGCCCAACTCGCCCAGCCCGTAGGTGGCAGCCGAAGACGCATAGACCAATGGGATTTGGTATTGGCAGCAAGCTTTCCATATTTTTTTAGAATAATCGATGTTCAGATGATCGAAAATAGACATATCAAATTCCGTGGTATCGGTACGAGCACCTATGTGGAAGATGAATTCTACTTTTGCCTCATTTTTCTCTAGCCAAGTAAAAAACTCCTCTCGCTCCACTCGCTCTTGGATGTTCTTACCCTCAAGGTTGTGCAATTTCTCCGTTTTTGAAAAATCATCTACTGCGATAATATTATTGAAATTATCTTGGTTAAGGCGAGCCACCATGCAACTGCCAATAAACCCTGCTGCTCCTGTTACAACTATCATTTCTTTTTGTTTTTGCTTTTTATATAAGCTGTTTTGAAATCTAATTCCCAAATAGCTTCGTACCAAACTTGGGTCGTTTATCTTTGAGCCCAAAATAGATTTTGCCCACAAGCGACTTGCTTGAAACACTACTTTTTAAAGAGCTTGCAAGTTAGTTGTTAATCTGTTTTTGCCCAAGAAAATAAAGATTGAAAACGGGTGGGAAGCAATTTTTAGAACTCAAAAAGAAGACACATTGAAATACTACATTATATCAGGCGAGAAATCGGGCGACATGCACGCCGCCAAGTTGGTAAAACAATTAAAGTCACTTGATGTGGAAGGCGAATTTAGAGGCTGGGGCGGTGACCGAATGGAGGAAGAAGGCGTAGCTTTAGCCAAACATATCCGCGAAACTTCCTTCATGGGCTTCTTGGAAGTCGCCATGAACCTTCGCACCATCTCATCTTTCATAAAATACTGCAAATCAGATATAAAAGATTGGGACCCTGATGTAGTCATTCTGGTAGATTACGCTGGTTTCAACCTGAAAATAGCAGAGTTCACCAAAGCCCAAGGGATCAAAACCTATTACTACATTTCCCCAAAAGTGTGGGCATGGAACACGAAACGGGCTTACAAAATAAAGCGCCTGGTAGACAAGATGTTTGTGATCATGCACTTTGAAAAAGCTTTTTACAAGAAGTATGATTTTGAGGTCGATTATGTGGGCAACCCCCTGTTCGATGCGGTAGCTGAATTTTCTCCCAACGCTAATTTCTTAGAAGAAAATAAGTTGGCAGATGCGAAACCTATTGTAGCACTTTTGCCAGGAAGTCGCAAGCAGGAAGTAAAATCTATCTTGGGAAATATGGTGGAAACGGCAAGCAAGTTTCCCGATTACCAGTTTGTGGTAGCTGGGGTTTCAGAGCTTCCCGATGAGCTTTACAAACCCGCCAAAGCATTGAACCTTCCTATTGTTTTTAACCAAACATACGACCTTCTCAACCACTCCAAAGCGGCACTGGTCACTTCCGGAACAGCAACTTTGGAAACTGCCCTGCTCAAAGTACCACAGGTAGTCTGCTACAAAACAGGTACGGTTTCTTACCTCATTGCCAAGAATCTCATTCAAGTCCCTTACATTTCATTGGTGAACTTGATAGCCGACAAACCTTTGGTGAAAGAGCTGATACAAGCGGAGTTGAATGCGGAAAATCTGAAAGAAGAATTGGGGAAAGTATTAGGAAAAGAAAGAGAGAAGATGCTGAAAGGCTACGAAGAAATGATAGAAAAGATCAAAACAGAAGGCGCATCGAAGCGAACCGCCAAGCTGATGTATGGTTACTTGACCGAATAAAATAGGGCAAAAAAAGAGGCGCAACTAATTGCGCCTCTTCAATTATATATCAATAATTAAAAGCTATTTCACCGAAAAAGAATATACCGTTTTGGTATAATATTCTTCGCCAGGGTTCAACACTGTACTTGGAAAATCAGATTGGTTAGGAGAATCTGGATAGTGCTCTGGCTCAAGGCAAAGCGCATCTCTAAAATTATAACTGACACCACCTCTCCCTACAAATGAACCATCAAGGAAGTTGCCCGAATAGAATTGGATAGCTGGTTCAGTAGTATAAAGCTCCATAAACCTACCACTCTCAGGGTCGTAAACTGTAGCAGCTAGCTCTAAACTATCTTGCTTTTCTTTTTTCAACACAAAGCAGTGGTCGTAACCCAAACCATATTTTAGCTGCTCATTTTCCTCTTCTATCTTCTCCCCAATTTTTATTGGAATGTTGAAATCAAACGGAGTTCCTTCCACTGAAGTAAGCTCGCCAGTAGGAATGAGTGTTTCGTCAACAGGCACTAACTTATCCGAAGCAATCATTACCTCATGGTCCAAAATATCGGTCTTTGCATTGTCCGTAAAGTTAAAATAGGCATGCTGTGTAAGATTTACAATCGTCTTCTTATCCGTAGTAGCCTTATAGGTCACTTCCAATTCATCTGAGTTGGTCAAGAAATACAAAACCTCCACATTGAGATTTCCCGGGTATCCCTCTTCCATATCTTTACTAAGATAGGTCAAAGTCAAACCAGCACCTTCCTCGGTTTTAAATTCTTCAGCAGCCCAAACTACTTTGTCAAACCCTTTTGTTCCTCCGTGCAAGTGGTTCTTACCATTATTTTGAACCAACTCATAGTCTACACCGTCTAGGCTAAACTTCCCATTGGCTATTCGGTTGCCGTACCTGCCTATAAGCGCTCCAAAATACGGGCTGTAGTTTTCATAATCTGCAACTGAATCAAAACCTAGTGTGATTTCACCAAACTCACCTGATTTATCTGGAGTAAGAATAGAAGTAATAATCCCACCATAATTTGTGACTTTGACCACCATGCCGTTAGCATTTTCCAACGTGTAGAGATCAACATCAATCCCATCTTGTGTGGCGCCATATGCTTCTTTGGAAACAGATGCTTCTGCTTTAGGAGCTTCAGCTACTACCTCTTCCTTTTTTTCTTTTTTCTCACAAGCAGAAAAAATCGAGGCAATGGCCATCAAATAAAAAATCTTTAAAAAACCTCTTTTCATCTTTAATTTGTTCTGGGGTAAAAACATGAATACGACCCCAAATTACTCAAGAGAATCGGTTAAAAAAACTAATTCATCATAAGAAAAAACACAGTATTTGAATTTAACTGTATTTCAGACATTTATATACAATAAATGTCACTACTAATGTGAAATCTAAGCCTCATGTTGTCGTTTATTGAAAGGAATGAACTTAAAACGTAACACAATAAAATGTCTGGATTCAATAAAATTACTCACAACGGAAAAGAAATTGTCTACATAGACTACAGAGGATGCAAGGGTGATGATGCATTAATGGAGGTGTTAGTAGCGGCTCAAAAAGGGATAATTGAAGAGAACAAAGAATACTTACAACTCACTGATTTCAGAGATACTTTTGTATCACAGACCTATATGAAAAAAGCTAAGGAGGCTGTAAAAGACACCCCGAAGCTAGCCATTAAAAGAGCGGTAGTTGGTATCAATAGCCCAGCAAAAAAAATGCTCTTGATGGCCTATAACCTCATATTGGGAAGAGACAAAGCTGTAAAGCCGTTTGAAGATATAGAGGATGCTAAAGATTGGCTGACCTCCTAGATGATAGGTTTATTTCAAAAAACAACCCTTAGTTTTCGAAAAACCAAGGGCTTTTTTTTATTTCTTATAATTCGATTTTAGTTCCTAGCACTTTCAAAAAAGCAGCGATCCATTTGGGGTGCCCAGGCCATGCTGGCGATGTAACCAATTTCCCGTCCACTACTACATCATCTACGGCTACTTCTTTATATGTGCCACCAGCCATCGGCACTTCTGGCCCTACTGCTGGGTAACAAGTCAAGGTTTTCCCTTCCACCACTCCTGCCGCTGTCAAAATCTGAATACCGTGGCAAACTGCTGCAATTGGTTTGTCCTCCTTGGCAAAATGCTGTACCATTTCTATCACCTTGACATTTAGGCGAAGGTACTCCGGTGCACGCCCTCCGGCAATTACTATCGCATCGTATTCCCCAAATTCCACATCGTCGAATGAATAGTTTAACACGAAGTTATGCCCTCTTTTTTCACTGTAAGTCTGGTCTCCTTCAAAGTCGTGGATGGCAGTAGGTACAAAGTCTCCTTTCTTTTTTCCTGGGCAGACAGCATGTACATTGTGCCCCACCATCAGGAGCATTTGAAACGGCACCATCGTTTCATAATCTTCAGCATAATCGCCTGTAAGCAACAAAATATTCTTCATTTTCATTAAAGGTTTAAGGATAGAAAAAAATGATGAAAGGAAGTTTGTTTGAAAAGCCGTAAGACTTGTTACTAAATATAACAAACTGAAAGGAATATTGAAAGGAGTAGTTGGGGTAAAAATAAAAAAGCCCTTTGGAAATACCAAAGGGCTTCGAAATATGCTAATCTTCGTCGATTAGTTCAATGTCTTTTTGATGCCTTCTACTATCGCATCAGCTTTTGTATCTACATCAAATGCTATATAATAATCTGCCCAAAGCATTCCGACTTCCCCTACTTTGTTATCGCCGGCAGAAACATAATACATCAATCTTTCAGTAGGTTCAGGCATTTTAACAGGTTTCACTTTGATAGAAACAGCATCGTCAGCAGCAAGAGCGGCCTCATCTATTTTCCCATCTTTCATATAAGTAAATACACTATTTCCTTTGCTGTTGATATGCACTACCCAATCTTCATTTTCCATAGGAGTAATAAACAAGGTATAAGAACCAGCTCTTAAATCTTTGTCTCCAATTTTTACACCAGTGCTAAACGTGACTTTTGTAGCAGCATTGGCACCTGCTCTCCAAGTGACACCCCATTTCTCAAGCTCTCCGAAAACCTTACGTCCTTTCACTCCAGGTGAAGAATAATCGATGGTAATCTCGGTAAAACCTACAAGCTGAGATACACTAGCTGAAGGGCTCGGCATAGGCATTTTAGCCTGAGCATGAGCAGAAAAGGCAAATAAGAAAGATAGTGCTAGCAAACTAAGTGCTTTAAACATGTTTTTTTTCATGGTATGAAATTGAGTTTATGTTAAAAAAATATAATGTGATAGAATGTATTACAAAGTCTATAAAAGGAAAAATGTTTCGAGATTATTGAACTTCTTCCAGCAAAGGCTTCAAAATTCCCCAAACTGTTTCAGCTACAATCTTCTGCCCTTCTACATTTGGATGGATTCCATCGGGCAAATTCAAATGCGACTCACCTCCTACATCCTCGAGAAGAAAAGGGATGAGAGCTATGTTATTTTTCTCTGCAAGGGTTGGATAAATTTGCTGAAACTTTGTACCATAGTCTTCTCCCATGTTAGGAGGAGCCATCATCCCTGCCAGCACTATTTCCACATCGGGATATTTAGCCTTTGTTATATCAATAATCTTCTGCAAATTCTTTTGAGATGATTCGGGGTCAATCCCGCGAAGGGCATCGTTACCACCCAACTCCAACACAAAAATATCCACTGGCTGCTTCAGCACCCATTCTATCCTATTTGTACCACCAGCAGTAGTTTCTCCACTCAAACCCGCATTCACCACTTCATACTCCCAACCAAGCTCGTCTATCTTGTTTTGGATAAGTGCTGAAAAAGCTTGGTCAGGTTCCAGACCGTAACCAGCGGTCAAGCTATTTCCAAAAAACACAATTCTTTTCTTTCCGGCTTCCGAAGCAGATTGCACATCGCTGGCAGATGTCACGCTCTCTTTAGCCAAAGGTTGTTCAGCTATTGCTTCCCCACTCTCCTTTTTAGAGCTGTTACATGAAAAAAGTCCAAAGAGTAAAAAAGCTAACCACAGGTGAGTTGTTTTCATAATTCCTATATCTATTCGTTTGTTTTTTGCTAATGAAATTGATACCACTTCAAATAAAGAGGTGAGTAAAAACTGTTTCATAAAGCTTATTTAACTTCCTAAACCACTTTTTTCGATCTTGTGTTCGGTTTAGTTCGAATCATTTTTACCAAAAGAAGGATCGAACTTTACCTCGCCCAGTTGTTTCCCCCCTTTTATACCAAAATCCAACGTCCTGATTGGGAACGGTATGGTGATTTCATTTGCATCATAGGCTTTTTTGATGGCAATTACCACCAAGCTTCTCGCCTCCAAAAACTGGGTTTGATCATTGGTAGGCAGCCACAAAAACAACTCGAAAGTGATAGAACTATCATCAAAACTTCGAAAGCTCAAAAGTGGAGGAAGAGTGCTGTCTAACCCATTGATGTCCTTCACTGCATTTAATGTTATCTCTTTCACTCGCTCCAAGTCTTCTCCGTAGGATACCCCTACTTCTAGGTGCAGGCGCCTTTTCTGGCTAAGGCTATAATTGGTAAGAGGGCTTTCTATTATCTGCTTTGATGGCACCAAAATATCTTCCCCTGTGAAGGTTCTCAGGTGCACCACCCTAAGGTCAATTGCCTGAACCACCCCTGTTTCACCATTGGTAGAAATTAGGTCTCCTATGCTCAACGGCCGCTGGGCAGCAATGATGATCCCAGAAATAATATTGGCAGCAATGCTTTGGAAAGCGAAACTCAAACCCAAACCAATGATACCTGCACCAGCTAGCAATTGCGTGACTGTTTGGTCTAGATCTAGTGTATTGAGGGCAATAAAGAGCCCTTCGAACAATACAAAATAATAGACCGCCAGAGACAGGACGCCAAGAATAGTGTGATTGGTTATGACTTTTGAGAGCAATTTGAATGTCAGATTTTTAGCCAGCTTAGCCAGTCTAAAAAATATAAACATCACGACGCCTGCTAAGATCATATCTGGCAGCATTTCTATCAACGTTTCCGCCCAGGTCATCAGCTTTTTCTTAAGCAACCCTATTCCATCAATAAATCCTTCTTCCATTTATACTAGATGTTTCAATTAGATTCAATGTTCACAAATATTCTTGCCTGCGTATTTCTTTCTGCGAAAGATAGACAACTAGCATATAATACTAAAAGTTATATGCCTATTATTTTCCAGCAAGTTTTATGAAACAATAAATTCATCACAAATAAGTACCTTACTCAACTTTCAGCTTTACTTTTGGGGCATTACATCAACAAAAACCACATTATATGACCAAAAATACCTTAATATCAATTCTTGGGTTAGCCCTCCTCGTTCTAGGGTTTACAAGCTGCGATAAACAAACAGAAAAAAACGAGGTAACTGAACCCGCTATCACCACCATTGCCTTTGGCTCTTGCAACGAACACAGACGAGACCAAGCCATGTGGAAATCGGTACTTAACCAACAGCCCCAAGCTTGGGTCTGGTTGGGCGACAATGTCTATGGCGATACTGAAGACATGAGCTTATTGAAAGAAAAGTACGATACCCAAAAGGCAAACCCTGACTACACCAAACTGAGAGAAAACACCAAGGTGTTCGGCATTTGGGACGACCACGACTACGGCGTGAACGATGGTGGAAAAGAGTACCCAATGAAGAAAGAAAGCCGAGACCTCATGTTTGAGTTTTTGGATATATCCAGCACCGATCCCGTTTGGAACAGAGAAGGCGCCTATAATTCTTACCTTATAGGCGAAGGAGATAAAAAAGTGAAAATCATCTTATTGGATGCCCGATACTTCAGAGATACCTTAACGCCCTCTCCCGATCCTGAACTCCGCTACCAACCCCGAGAAACGGGAACTATACTAGGCGAAGAACAATGGGCATGGCTGGAAAAGGAATTTGAGAAAAACGAGGCGGCTATCCATTTGGTAGGCAGCGGCATTCAAATAATTCCCGACCAACACGGCTGGGAAAAATGGGGGAACTTCCCCCACGAAAGGCAACGCTTATTCGATCTTATCCAACAAACCAAACCCAATGGGGCTATCTTGCTCAGTGGGGACAGGCACATTGCCGAGGTCTCTAAAGTTGAGCTGGAAGACTTGGGCTATCCACTATACGAAATAACTGCAAGCGGGCTTACCCATACTTGGGGCGAAGCTGGGGAAGAATATAATCCTCACCGAGAAGGCGAACTTATAATAAAGAAAAACTTTGGGCTACTGAACATCTACTGGGAGGAAAACCCGCTAAAAGTAGAAGTGGAGATAAGAGGACTAGCCGATTCCTTGTACCAACAAAATATTTTTTATTATTAACGGCTATAGTACTTAGGTAAAATTCTGTAATATTTTGATTTAAAACGTTTATCTGTTTATATTGAGCAGGTAAACGTTTTTTTATTCTTTGGAAATACAAAAAATGCTCTAATGGGAAAGAACATAGTAGTTTGTTACGATGGAACAGGCAATGAATATGGAAAGAACAACACCAATGTGGTAAAAACATTTGAATCGATTATCCGAGACAAGGAGCAAATTGGTTTTTACGATCCTGGCGTGGGTACTTTTAGCGTGCTAGGCAGAAACTTGGGCAAAAAAGTAGGTATAATACTGGGTCAGGCATTTGGCTCAGGCTTGCAACAAAACATTGAAGATGGCTACGAATACCTCATGAACCGATACGAGCCAGGGGACAAACTTTATATCTTCGGTTTTAGCCGAGGGGCTTTTACCGCTAGGGCTTTGGCAGGTATGCTCCACAAATTCGGTTTGTTGCAGAAAGGCAGCAAAAACCTAATCCCCTATGTTTCCAAAATGTACAACGAGAAAAGGTTTGGCGTTGCCAATGATTTCAAAAAAGGATTTTGCAATGAATGCAAGCCCCACTTTGTAGGCGTATGGGATACTGTTGGCTCTCTAGGATCTATCCACAGCAAAACCTTTTACGACGCCAAGCTCAATCCTGACGTAACCTACGGCTATCATGCCATTTCCATAGACGAAAAGCGTTCGAAATTCCCTGTTAGCCTTTGGGATGAGCTTGCTCGCGAGCAAGCCTACCAAACTATAGAACAAGCATGGTTTGCTGGCGTACACTCCGATGTGGGCGGTTGGTATACCGAAACCGGTCTTTCCGACATAGCCTTGGGCTGGATGATGGACAAAGCACAAGCGGCTGGGCTTAAGCTCAAAGATGGTTGGGAGAAAAAGCTGAAGCAAGACTGCCACTGCAAATCACACGAATCGAGGGAAGGATTTTGGAAAGTATGGAAAGCAGTGATGAGGCAAATCCCCGAAAACTCCCTCATACACAAAAGCGTGGTGGACCGCATGAACAAAAATCCAGCTTACCGACCTATCCTACCCGCCAACTTCGAGGTAGTAAGCAACCCAACCTATGATAACATTCAGGCTCCGGGGGTTTGATTTGAATAGCTAAAAAATGAAACCAAAAATTATTATTGATACTAGCATTCTCAGAAAACATAAAACACTAAAGACTGATGCGATTTTACTATTAGCAGAATTATCAAAGCGTGAGTTTATAGAATTTATCATTCCTGAAATAGTTAGAATTGAGTTCTTATCACAACTCCAAGCTGAATTAGAAGAAGAGTATGACAAGATAATTAGCCATTTAAAGGCATTAACTCGAAAGTCTTTACTAAAAAACAACTCAATAACCTCTGATATTGAAAAATACAAAGCATTAAAAAATGAAGAGTTAAAGTTAATAGAAAGTAAATGGAGGAGCTTTCGCCGTAATAGCAATCTATCATATGAGAGTTATTATAGTGGCTTTCTTATTTCGAGAGTATTTAATGATTATACTAAAGGTAACCCACCGTTTTCGTCAAAAAAAAATAGAAAAGATATTCCAGATGCATTTATCTACCATAATATAAAATCAATCGATGGTAATAAATATTTCCTATGCAATGATCAAAATTTATCTAATGCTGTTATAACAATTAAAAACACTAAAGTTCTTGATTCTATAGATAAATTATTTGAAGAAGAAGAATTAAAAGCTATAATTTCCAAGTTAGAAAGTTTAGGAAACGTCAAAAGCACTATTGATCTTCTGATAAAACATGAGAAAGAAGTCAAGTCTATAATTGAATTTCATTTGTTATCTTCAGTACCTTTTGAGTTACATAAGAGGTCTGGAAAAGCACCTGACCTTTTAACAAAAATCTCAACAATAGAAGAACCTGAAATCCACTACTCGAAGGCAAGGTTATATGAAGATGGAAGTATTTTTATTCCCTTTGAATTAAAAATAGATTGTGTACTTGAGGAGGAAATATCTATTGACAAATTTGAATCAATAAAAAGCAGTCCTTTTTTTTATCTAATTACAAATTACATTGAATTTATAGAGTTCGAAGACAAAGTCATTCAACAAGATACATTTAGTGGAACTATTACTTCTTCACTAAAGATAAAAAAAGAGAATTCTTTCGATAGTATTAAAGAAAGTATTGATATTCTAGATTTTACTAGCGATTGGCTTGTTTCTAAATCTTTAAATAAATTAGCAGATGATATGTAATTGTTATTAACCCTCACAATCACACTTCGCCCTTGACTTCTAAACTCGATATTCGTTAATCCTTGTTCGTGCATCATTTTCAGAAATATAATCAACCTCACTCCCATTGAACACTACAGATTGGACAGGATTTATCGGCGTATTTCAAATCCTTTTGGCATATATCCTGAATGTGACTGGGAAGATTGGAAAGGATGATGTCGCTTTTATGGTGTTGAACCTGACAGGGGCAGGCATGGCTTGCCTCGCTTCCATCCTGATGGACTATTGGCCCTTTATTTTATTGGAAGGTGTATGGGCACTTGTATCTCTTATCTCATTGATAAAACATATAAGCAACCAAAGCACCGACAGTACGAAATGATTATTAGGAGGTGGTCGCATTAAAAACAATTTCAATCAAGCATTTTGTTTTATCTCGGCAGGAGTATTTAAACTTGCAGCAGAATAGTTTAGTTCAACAACCATTTCATTCAGACTAAGGCAAAATGAATCTTTCAAAAAACATATTATACATTTTTATTTTTTTCATATTGACAGCTTGCGGAAGCGAATCGGGCAGGCAGAACAGTACCATTCGTTTTTTCCAACGTGCCAAACTACACTTGGAAAAAGATGAATACAACGATGCCATCCGCTTTCTGGACCAAGCCATTCAAGAAGACAGCAACTTTGTAGATGCATACAACAATCGAGGGATTGCCTGGTTTGGCCTGAACGATTACATCCGTGCAGTGGAAGATTACAATAGTGCCATTAAAATTGATAGTGCTTTTGGAAATGCATATTACAACCGAGCCAATGCTTGGTTTGAACTTGGGGCATTTGAAAAAGCTTTGGAAGACCTAAACCAAGCAGTCGTCATTTTACCCGATTCGGTGGATGTATATACGAACCGAGGTACGGTTTATCAAAAGCTAGGTCAGTTTGACGAAGCAATTGCCGACTTTGACAAAGTGATAGAGCTTAACCCCGAAGACGTCACTGCCTACCTTAACAAAGGCTCTATTTATTTTTTCTTTAAAAAGTACGACGAAGCGGAAAGTCTTTTCAAAAAGTCGCTGGAAATGGGTGAAAACTCAGATTTTGCCTACAACAACCTAGGCTTGCTCATGGCGGAAAAAGGGGATTATGAAACTGCTCTCGATTATTTAGAAAAAGCCCTAAAAATAAAACCCGCTGCTCCGTATTACCTCAACAATCGAGGCTTTGTAAAACTAATGCTCGGTCAGCTAGAAGCAGGGCAAGAAGATATTAAAAACTCTTTTTTCTACGACCCAAACAACGCGATGGCTTTTAGAAACCTTGGGATTTACCAATACAAATCGGGCGATAGCACTGCTATTAGCACTCTCCAAAAAGCCTTGGAGAAAAATCCTGCCATGGATGATATTCACTTTTACTTGGGCAATGCTTATTTCACCTTTGGCGATAAAACAAAGGCTTGCCAAGAATGGGAATTTTCCATTGAAAAAGGGGAAAAAGAAACGATAGAAGACTTCGAGAAGAATTGTAAGTAAAAATAAAAAGGGTTTCGAGTGCATGTTGCTGGCTTGGGAACTTAAGAATCTAGCACTTTTTCTTTTTGAGTCCCTATTTTTTCCCATCCAAAAACCATTGGATGAGCTTACCAGCAATGCTAATAGGTGGCGGAACAGGTGGCATATTTTCTGGCGTATACCAATCGGCATCGGTGAGCTCTACTGGATCGACTTTTATTTCACCCGAAGCATATTCGGCAGTAAACCCGAGCATAAGCGAATTAGGAAAGGGCCATGGCTGGCTTCCAAAATACTTTACATTTTTCACCTTGATCCCAACTTCTTCCATCACCTCACGGGCAACGCACTCTTCCAGTGTCTCTCCCATCTCTACAAAACCTGCCAACACACTGTAAAACCTTCGGTTAAATCTATTGGCATGTGCTAGTAAAATCTGATTTCCTCTGGTAATGGCCACTATAATGGCTGGGTAAATAGAAGGGTAATGCACGCTTCCGCACTTAGGGCATTCTTTGGCAACTTCATCTTCCTTGCGCCTAGTTCTAGTACCACACTTCCCGCAAAACTTATGCCTTCCAGCCCAAAAGAGCATATGGTTAGCCCTTCCGCAAAGCAACGCCGACTCATCGGGGATTTTCCCAAAAAGCTCACGAATAGGCAGAAATGCCCAATTACTCGGAATTTCTTCTGAAGCTTCATGAAGCTCTACCACATAGCAGTTCGACTCATTGAGCAGACCGAGATATTCTTCGTTTATTATTTCCTGTTTTATCTTTTCGAATTTGTCCCTAGAAAAAAGCACCCTTGGCTGTTTTTTTACTTCCTCAACCAAAAGTTTTCCTTGGAAAAAGACAAAATAGAGATCGGGTAAGCCTACAGTAGGGTTAGCGCCAGGAGTAAAGCTGAATGGAGAAGTTAGAATGCCCATTGTTAGAATGTTTCTTAATTTTCTGCGAAAATAGCTGCTTAATGCAAATAGCGGAAATTACTCACGTATTTTCTGTAAGAAGATTTTAATCCCTCAGAAGTAACAGCATGCTAGAAAAATGGCTCACAACCTACCTAAACAAATGTACAATGTCCTCCAGTCCTTCAAAGCCCTTATCTTCTAGGCTTTGAAAGGTTCAAAAAAAACTGGCATGTGAATAACACCATTAATTCCTACCCAAAAATTCTGTTTTTTTTTTCGATACCCTGTAATAATCCTTTAGCTTCTGCCACTAACCTCTAAAAAAACAGAGATTCACTTGAGCAGCGATTTTTATACTTCTTCCATTTTACCCTTTGCCGGCATCATCATCAAAATCTGTAGGGCTTATACCAATTCTCAAGAAGATTTTGAAGATTACTACCAGGAAGTTTGTCTACAAATTTGGCGCAGCAGGGAGAATTTCAGCCAACAGTCAGAATGGTCTACTTGGATATATCGGCTAACCCTAAATGTGTGCCTCACTTTGCTAAAGAAAAAGAAAGGGCAACACTTTGCTTCCGATTATATCCCTGAGCTGTCGGTGGAAAACCATGCTTTCAAAAGCGAGGCATTGAACCAATTATACAACGCCATTAGGC
This sequence comes from Flammeovirgaceae bacterium SG7u.111, assembly GCA_034044135.1. Classification (NCBI taxonomy): domain Bacteria; kingdom Pseudomonadati; phylum Bacteroidota; class Cytophagia; order Cytophagales; family Flammeovirgaceae; species Flammeovirgaceae bacterium SG7u.111. Next base: position 3,879,455 of record CP139021.1, read on the forward strand.
AACTTTCGGAAGTGGACAGGGCGGTGATTTTACTCTATTTGGAGGAAAAATCGTATCAGGAAATTGCCGAAATCATAGGAACAAACCCAAACAACATAGGCGTGAGAATTTCAAGAATCAAAGAACGCCTAAAGAAAATATTGACCGCATAACCTTTATTCATTTCACAAAAAAGAAAACAATATGGACAATTCGATAGAAAACACCTGGAAAGACGGCTTTTTGAATGACGATGCCATGATAGCTCCCAAAATAAATAATTTGTACACACAGAAATCGAAAAATATCATAGATAAGCTCATAAAGATGTTTAAACTCAATTTCCTGTTTATAATAGGGCTTGGGCTTTTTTTCTTTGCATGGTCAGTTTTTGCAGGTACTATTTGGGTTGGTTTGTTTATGCTCCTGATCTTTATCGGCTTAGCCATGTATTCTAAAAAGCAATTTGATAGAATGGAAAACATTGAAAAAAACCTTAGCACTTATCAGTATTTGAAAGCTTTTGATAATTGGTTACAAGAAGCCATTGCAAGTTTTACACAAATATTTCGCTTTTTCTACCCCTTGATCTTCATATCGTTTATGGTAGGCTTTCGGTTTTCTACTTACGGTGAACAGGTGATGGAAAAGTTGGCCACTAAATTCCCTGACCTCCAACTAGTTTGGGGCTTTCCCCTCTACCCTTCCTTGGCTGTGCTTTTTATCGCTCTAATAATTGGAATCTTTGCTGGCCCGCTATATAGGCTTGACCTTAACCTTATGTACAAAAACTCTTTCAAAAAACTCAAAGAAATCATCACTGATATGGAAGAACTTAGAAAGTAACTAAATATCAATACTTTACATCATTCCCAATGTTAATTTTTAGCTTATCCCTCAAAACTTAACATTGGAATTTGATTCATTTAGTAACATTAGGTTAGCTTTGGGGAAATATTTAATTAACAAAAAATCCTAATTACCATGAAAAAAGCGAAGTTGAAAAAGAAGTTAAAGAAAGCTGAAAAACAATTGAAAGCCTCTAAAAAGCAACTTGCCAAATCAATAGCAAAGTTTAAAAAAGCGAAAAAGAAAGGTAAGAAGAAAGAATTGGCTAAAGCCAAAAAGAGTGTAAACAAGCAAAAAGCTGTTTTCAAAAGCTCAAAATCTGACTTCAAAGCACTCAAAAAAGTAGCTTAAAAAAACCAGGCTTTTAAAGCCTGGTACAATAAAAAAGGGGAAGCCGCTAAGCAGCTTCCCCTTTTTTGTCTCAAACGCAAATCAAGTTTATCTATGAAACCCGTTCCAAGTACCAGATGGTTTGTTTGAACCAGTATAGCCCCAAGTACCCGTAAATTTATTTTCCCCCTTTTTCATTTCAAATTGAAACCACCCACGGGTGTTTTTTTGTATCCATGTCCCTGTTAGGGAATATGAATCACCAGACTCACTTGCTTTTCCCATCATCTTACCACCCTCATGGTTGTACTCACCTTCTACTTTTCCATTGTCAACACGGATTTGGGTAAAAATCATGTCCTCTCCCCATGTTGTCTGCCAATCGCCTGCCCACACCGAAGCTGGGCTTGAAGGCGATTCGGGAGAGACTGGGTACACAACATCGTTTCCTATAACCTCATTTACCACACTTGGTCTGTTGGGGTTCTTGGTATATTTGTTATAAAGTGCCATCATCTCAGAAATATTCAACTTCCGTTCATACACCACAACATCATCGGCATATCCGTTTAAAATCGCACCCCAACCATAATTATAGAACTTGACCCCATCTGTGCCAACACCATATTTTTTAAAAAACTCTATAAATCTGTTTGAAAGATGGATATCATCGTAACGTTTTCCATTTATTACTAAGTAAATCCTTTTCGAGTAAAAATCTGTGCTAATAATGAAACTGTTCCATTGATCATATTCAAAGGGTACTTCAGACAAATAGTAATTATCATCAGAATATTCATAATCCTCGGGAGCCAACTTTCCATACAAATGGGCATTGAACATTAATTCGTCATCAAAAAGGCTAAATTCAAACTTTCTGTATCCCAGACCCAGCACAAATTTTCTTCGCTCCTCAGACTTGGAGACTTTTACATTTGCATGAACTGTGAACCCGTTTGGAAAGCCTTTTTCGCCATAGTCGAATGCTTGATAAGAACCACTTGTTCTGTTACTATCATACACACCATCAGCATAAAAAGCTCCATCTACTACTTTTGCCGTACCATGAAGCCTGAACTCTTTCCGTTGACCGGTCTCATCTGCTAGTCCGTTGTCAAAGCGGTAAATCGCATTCAGCCCTTTATTTAGGTCTACCGGTCCATTATCAGCCAACGGTTTGAGCCTAGACTGCTCAGGAATCGCCATCCTAAATGCTATGTTGTGCTTTTTTAAGGTATTATATACCCAAATTCTCTTATGATTATAGCCTCCTAATTTAGCCCCACTTTCCTCAGAGCTTTCCAAAACTTTTCCATCTTGGATAAGAACAATTGAAGATAGGTCATACGGCTTCCCTTGCATCATTTTACTAGCCGAATTTACATCAAAGGCAGAAACGTAAACCCCTTCTAAATCGTCTAATGACTCTCTAAACATTTGAGATGAAAATGACCCGACATCGCAGCCCAATGACATATAAACCAAGACAGTCTTTCCCTTGAGCTTAGTCTCCCAATTGGTTGGAGAAAGTTCGAGTATGGGGGCAGCATTTAACCCAATTGCAAAAAACAGGGATAGTAACGTGAGGGATAATCGAAGATGTGTAAGTGCCTTCATTCTAGATTGTTTATCGTTTATGATTCATAAAAATGTTATGGTTATAAAACGATAATTCAGAATGATATTTCAGGAAAGCGATAAATCTGCGAAGAAAAAAGCCCTAAAGCAAAAGAGAGAGACTCCTTCCTAGGAACCTCTCTCTCTTTTTTATACTTTTTTCGAAGTGGGTTTATGTGATAGATGGAGTAAATACTTTTCTATCGAAGAAATAAGAAGCCGCCAGTAATACCAACGCCATAGCCGCCCCGTAAAACTCACCATCGTTCACTTTGAGATGAGCAATTAACGCTAGAGTGAAATTGATTAAAAAACCTACATACGCTAGATTCTTCAGAAGAGCAGATTTTTTTGTGAGAATAGCTGTTATCCCCAATAACTTGGCAATAGCCAAAGGGTAAACCAATGCTGCTGGATAGCCAAGCCTTTCGAAAGTTGCACTTACTTCAACATTGTTGAAAAAGTACATGCCCGCCGACATAAGCATCATAGCAGATAGCAAGCCCGTCGCTATCCAGTAAATAATTTTGTTCACGTTCATTTTAATAAAATTTAAAACAATTAATTTTTTTAGAGCCTTAAAAAATTGACCACTAATAAAGAAAACAGGTCAGCCTAAATTTAGTTCAATGTATATACATATATTGTATAAAAACATTAAAGCTAAGCACTTTTTAAGTAAAAAACACAGTATTATAAAGTTACTACGATTATGTATATAAAAAAAGAGACATCCCGAAGGAAGCCTCTTATACTGTTCAGTTATAAAATGAAGTAATTAACCCATAATCACTTCAACAGAATGTTCCGTTCCAGCTTCAAAAATTGGAACTATGTTCCCTTCAACAGGATTGCCATCTACTATCATCTGCTTCACTCCTTTGCTTATATGGTCAGGGTTTTTCACCTCTATGTTGTAAGTAGCCCCACGGAATTCACGCTTCATTTTGAAGCCATCCCATTTTGTAGGAATACATGGGTTAACCAAAAGCCCTTTGTAATCTGGCTTCACGCCAAGGATATACTGAGTAACTGTATAGAAGTTCCACGCTGCTGTTCCAGAAAGCCACGAATTTTTACCCTCACCCGGTTTAAACGCATCTTTACCCGCAATCATCTGGCAATATACATACGGTTCTACTTTATGCAGATCAGAGATATCTTCAAGGTAAGCAGGGCAAATCTTCTGGAAATAATCCCAAGCCTGATCGCCTCTGCCAAGAACCGTTTCGCCAATCATTACCCAAGGGTTGTTGTGGCAGAAAATACCCGCATTTTCCTTGTAGCCTGCAGGGTAGGTAGAAATCTCACCGTACTCTATGTAATACTTGGTGAAGGCAGGGTTGTTCAATACTATTCCGTACTCACAATCGAGGCGTTCTTTCACAGAGTCGAGTGATTTTTTGACCATGCCTTCTTCAAGTCCGATCTCCGCCATGGTACACCAGCCTTGCGACTCAATAAAGATTTTTGCCTCTTCATTTTCGTTGCTTCCCACTTTCTTTCCGAAATAATCGTAGGCACGCAAGTACCACTCACCATCCCAGCCGTGAGCTTTCACCGCTTCTATCATGTTATCCACATGCTTTTGAGCTTCGGCAGCTTCTTCGTCTTTTCCTATTTGCTTACAAAGGGTAATGTAATCTTTTCCATACACCACAAACAAACCGGCAATCATCACCGACTCGGCAGTATCTCCTTTTTTATTTCCAGTAGTTTGGAACGATTCATTCGGATCGTCAGAAAAACAGTTCAAGTTCAGGCAGTCGTTCCAGTCGGCACGACCGATAAGCGGAAGCCCATGAGGACCTAAGTTATTTACCACATGGTAGAAAGAAACTTTTAGGTGGTCGAAATGTGTCTTCGCACGAGATTCATCATTGTCGAAAGGCACCATCTCATCGAGCAGACTGAAATCGCCCGTTTCTTTAATATACTCCGTGGTAGAAAGAATCAACCACATAGGGTCATCGTTGAAGTCCCCTCCTATTGCCGCATTTCCCCTTTTGGTAAGTGGCTGGTATTGGTGGTAGCAAGACCCATCTTCAAATTGGGTAGAAGCAATGTCAAAAATCCTTTCCCGAGCTCTTTCTGGAATCTGGTGCACGAAGCCAATTAAATCTTGGTTGCTATCGCGGAAGCCCATTCCACGCCCTATCCCCGACTCAAAGAATGATGCCGAACGAGACATGTTAAATGTTACCATGCATTGATACTGGTTCCAGATATTCACCATCCTATCCAGCTTTTCGTCGCCAGACTCGATGCTAACCTTGCTCAATAGGTTGTCCCAATACGCTTTCAATTCTTCAAGAGCGGCATCCACTTTTTCAGCGGTATCGAAACGAGCCATCATTTCTTTTGCCTTCTTCTTGTTGATCACGCCCTTGCTTTCCCACTTATCATCTGCTTCATTTTCCACATAGCCCAGTTGGAAAACAAGATCTTTGCTTTCACCCGGTTGCAGCTCTATTTCTATGTAGTGAGAAGCAATAGGAGACCATCCGTGGGCTTCCGTATTTTTTGGAGCTCCCTCTACTACTACCTGCGGATTTCCAAAACTATTGTACAACCCAATAAATGACTCCCTGTCGGTATCGTAGCCTTGAATAGGGACATTTACATTGTGAAATGCATAGTGATTCCTACGCTCTTTGTACTCCGTTTTGTGGTAAATAGTAGAGCCTTCAATTTCCACTTCGCCTGTAGAAAAATTTCGTTGGAAATTAGCCATATCATCTTCCGCATTCCAAAGCGCCCATTCTACAAAGGAGAAAAGCTTCAAGCTTTTTACCTCTCCCGTTGTGTTTTTAAGAGTTACTTTTCTCAGTTCTCCCCAAAACTTCAATGGAATAAAGGTCAAAACCTCAGCCTCAACTCCATCTTTCACACCCTTAATGTTAGTATAACTCAAACCATGGCGGCACTCGTAGCTATCGAGCTCCGTTTTGCATGGTTTCCAGCCCGGATTCCAAATAGTATCCCCATCTTTTATGTAGAAATACCTTCCGCCTTCATCCATCGGGACATTATTGTAGCGGTAACGAGTAAGTCTTCTAAACTTAGCATCTTTGTAAAAAGTATAACCTCCGGCAGTATTAGAGATTAAACCAAAAAAATCTTCATTTCCAAGGTAATTGATCCAAGGCCACGGGGTTTGTGGATTGGTGATCACATACTCTCTTCTTTCGTCATTAAAATGTCCGTACTTCATGTTATAGATTAATAGTTAGATAAATTCATAATCATACCCTCAAACTTCTGTGAAAATATTAAATCTGACACAAAAAATAATTGATGGTCTTTCAAAAGCTGTTTGGAATGCTTACCTCTTCCCATACTAAATTTTCAAAAACGCTAAAAACAGCAGGCTTAAGTCTGTTTTTGAAAGTATGTCGAGCATTAATAAAGACCTCAATAATATGTTTCCATTTTCTTTACTTTTACCGATTTTAAAAGCAAATTACGGTTTCAAGTGTTTTTTAAGAGCCATAAAACATTGTATTCTTATTCTATCTTTTGTTAAAAACTAGCTCAATGCATTCTCAGAAAAAACTACTCAATTATTTTATTTTAGTATTCTTAACCTGCCTTTCGGGGCAACTTTTTGGTCAGCAAGCCGACAGCCTCAGCAGCGAAGAAACCAAGGAAAAGAAAATCAAAAAAGGTTGGACTTTTGGCGCCTTGCCCGCCATCTCTTTCGATACCGATGTAGGATTTCAATACGGGGCACTCGCCAACTTTTACAACTATGGCGATGGCACAAAATACCCCGAATACCTTCAGTCAATTTATATAGAATGGTCCAGGACTACCAAAGGAAGTGGAATTAACCGATTTTATTTCGATTCGGAATACCTTATCCCCAACATTAGGGTGACTGCCGATGTGAGTTACCTCACCGAGAAGGCCATCCAGTTTTTTGGATTTAATGGCTACGATGCCGTGTATAATGCCAACTGGGAAAATGACACACACGCTGACTACAAATCGAGGGTGTTTTACCGCCACGACCGTCGCTTGTTCAGGGCGATGGCAACCTTTCAAGGGAAATTAAAAGCCGATACAGATAAGTTTAGGTGGCTAGCCGGCTTTGCCCACTACAACAACAAAGTTGGCGCTGTGGACATTGATAACCTCAACCGAGGCAAGGACGAAGCCGATAAACTTCCCCCAATTGAAGGCTTGTATGACAAATATGTGAAATGGGGCGTGCTAAGTCCAGAAGAGGCTACAGGTAACAAAACCACTTATCTTAAAGCAGGTTTGGTCTATGACTCCAGAGATTTTGAAGCCTTCCCTACCAAGGGTACTTGGGCGGAAGCTGTTTATTCCTATGCGCCAGGCTTTTTAGGAGATAGCAAGCACGATTACTCCAAACTCACATTGGTGCTGAGGCAGTACTTTTCACTTACTAATTCCAAAAATCTAGTACTAGCCTACCGCTTGGGTTACCAAGGAACTATTACGGGAAAAGTCCCTTTCCACATGCAGCCACACATAGTTCCCACCATCATGACCTCGGCTACTTCACAAGGATTGGGTGGGGCCAGTTCTCTTAGAGGTATTATGAGAAACAGGGTTGTTGGTGACGGTATCGCCCTTTTGAACACCGAGCTTCGTTGGAAATTTTTGAATACACAGGTATTCAACCAAAACCTTTACTTGGGTACAAACCTCTTCGCCGACATGGGGCAAGTAGTGCAAAAAATTGATGTAAACGTTACCCAAGCCGATATGGGCGAGGATAGGTTTGAGGATTACTTTGCCCCCGACACCGAAAAACTCCACGTAAGCACAGGCCTTGGTCTCAAAGTTGGGCTCAATGACAACTTCATCGTTTCTATCGATTATGGAGTAGCCCTAGATGAAAAAGACGGCGACTCAGGATTGTATATTAAGTTGAATTGGTTGTATTAAGAACCAATAGTAATTATCTGAAGACAAGCCCTTTGAGCCTTTCGATTCAAAGAGCTTGTTTTTATGACAAAAGTTCGCTCATGTCATTTATTAATCAAACTTTCATATTTGTTCTTTTGCTGATTTCAATCTCCTGTGAAGCCCCATCAAAAGATAACAAAAAGAGTCTTGCAGGTAGTAAAACCGAGCAAGATGTCGCTATTCAGAAGGTTGGATTATCAAATCAGCTTTTTGATAAAAACACATTTTTTTTGATTAGCCAAATCACAAAAGGAAATGATTACCCCTCTTCGGAAGAAGATACTTCAATATGCATTGGTTGGACTCTCACTGAAGAAGAAATAAACTCAATCATAGTAAGCTCACAAGAGCTCAGCGGTTCTGATTGGCACTATTTGTTCGATCATTTACCTTGCGAAATTTCAGGTAAAATAATTCAACAGCAGAATGAATTTAAGCTATCAATAAATGGAGGATCTTGGTTCACATTAGCCTCAAAAGATACAACTGTATATTTTGGATGCTTTGATAGTTCAACTGACAAGTATTTTCTTTCAACCGTATGGAAAGAAGAATTAGAAGAAAACTAAGGTTTTTAATAATTGAAACACCTTCCCAAAACTCTTTTTGATATATCTGCACAAGCTCCCTACATTTGAGCCGTATTAACCTAGTACCAACGAACAGAACAAACCTAATAAATGGAAAAAGGCAAAGTAATATTTGAAGTAGAGGGCGGTCATGCACTCAAAGGCGAAATAGAACCACAGGGAGCGAAAAACGAATGTTTGCAGATTCTGTGCGCAATTTTACTCACCAAAGAAAAAGTTACGATCCATAATGTTCCCAATATTTTAGATGTGAACAACTTGATCACCCTCTTGGGTGACTTGGGCGTGGAGGTGAACAAACTGGACGAACACACTTACGAGTTCAAAGCCGAAAATGTAGACATCCACTACCTCGAAACCAAAGAATATAAAAAACAGGCTGCATCGCTCCGAGGGTCAATCATGATCTTGGGCCCACTTTTGGCTAGGTTTGGCAAGGCAAAAATCCCTCGCCCAGGCGGGGATAAAATTGGAAGGCGTAGGTTGGATACACACTTTTTAGGTTTCCAAAAACTGGGCGCTCGTTTCGAATACAAAGACGACGATAAATTCTACACCATAGATGCTACTAATTTGCATGGCACGTACATGCTCTTGGACGAGCCTTCGGTAACGGGTACAGCCAATGTGCTGATGGCAGCTGTTTTGGCTAAAGGAACAACCACCATCTACAATGCTGCTTGCGAGCCCTACATCCAGCAGCTTTGCAAAATGCTGATCCGCATGGGGGCTAATATTCAAGGAGCAGGCTCGAACTTGCTTACAATTGAAGGAGTTGGTTACTTGGGCGGAACTAGCCACACCCTCCTACCCGACATGATCGAGATTGGAAGTTTCATTGGCATGGCTGCCATGACCAGCTCGGAAATTACTATCAAAAACGTAAGGCTAGATCAGCTTGGGCTTATCCCTTCTGTTTTCCAAAAACTTGGTATACAAATGGAATTTCGCAACGATGACATTTATATTCCTGCTCAAGAAAATTACACCATCGACACATTTATAGATGGATCGATGCTGACCATAGCCGACGGTCCTTGGCCGCTTTTTACGCCCGACCTCCTCAGTATCATTTTGGTGGTGGCTACGCAAGCAAAAGGCACAGTACTCATTCACCAAAAAATGTTTGAAAGCCGCTTGTTCTTCGTAGACAAACTCATTGACATGGGCGCTCAGATCATCTTATGCGATCCGCACCGAGCCAACGTGGTTGGGCTTAATAAACAGATAAAGCTAAAGGGAATCAACATGAGCTCGCCTGATATCAGGGCTGGGGTTTCTCTGCTCATAGCCGCACTTTCGGCAAAGGGAAAAAGCACCATTTTCAATGCAGAGCAGATTGATCGTGGCTATCAAAATATTGACACGAGACTCAAAGCACTTGGGGCTAAAATAGAACGGGTTTGATATGAACAACAAAACTTAATTACTTGGTCAACCTTAAACCTTATACTAAAGTTTTAAGGTTGACACCAACTCATAACAACTATTCAGACTCTAAATTTCATCCGACCACTACCAATCATTTCAGAGGCGAAAATTCAGAAGTAAAAAAATCATCAATATCAGAATATTTATTCATCCCCTTTCACAAACACTGTTTAAAAGTGTATTTTTTCTATGTTAATTCATAAAAGACTTGGTTTGTTCCATAATAAAGGGTAAAATTATAGGAATATAGATAAATTTAATTCCACAATTAAAGTCTTTAACTAGCATGTCCCAGCGCAAGGATGAAGAAAAGAAATTCCAGTATTCCAAGATTAAAAACATACTTATAGAACTCCCGGGCTTCCGTTACTTTCACAGCCCATCTGCAGTTGGTAAGGTAGATGATCGTTTCATTGGCAGGGAAGCTATCATAAAAAAGTTAAGATCAATTCTCTTAAATGCAGATACTAAATCTGGTGCATACTTAGTTGCAGGATTCAGGGGCATGGGTAAGACCAGTTTTGTGAACCATGTGTTGGACAGCATAAATAATACCTATTTTAGAAAATCTTTCAGAGCCAGAATACCACTAATAGCTATTCCCATGATTATTTATGGGTTTGCTGAGGTTGATTTATTCAATTTTTATGGAGAACCTGAATTCCCTAGTTCCCTACAAAACATTTTATATCTTTTATCGCTACTCACATATATTATTATTTTATTACCCTTCTTGTATTTCATTTATCTTAAAGATGAAATAAAGAAAAAAGCGCAAGGTTTTAAAAAGCTTTGGTTTAAAAAAATTCAAATATCATGGAATAAAACCTTACTAAGCAGGGCTTATCGTTACTGCTATGCGCTTTCATTGATATATTTATTTGAGATCGGTCATGTTAAATTATTGTATCTGATTTATTTGGTGTTTTTTGGCTTGGCGTTACTCATATACAACTTTAAAAATTACCGTAATAACTTCAATAGAAATGAGAAGTGGAAAATCAAAATTTCTTCTTTTACACAACTTTTCTATTTTCTTTTAAATATAGCATTCATAACAATATGTGGATACATACTGCACAGATTGTACTCGGTTGAATTGAAAGATAAGAACGTCCATTTACCTGTGATAGTAACTCTTGATTTTCTAATAACAAAATACGTTTACTCTCACCTGGAAAATCTTAGCTATAAGAGGCGTGGGCAGATGCCTGTTTTTAAAGAATTTGTAGATAACCTAGGAAAAAAAATTAGGAGTAGCCAAAAGATATTCATCAAACTCAATCTTGGTAGAAGCGGTATGGAAGAAGGAAGAGTTTTGACTTTAATTCATAAAGCTGTTCTAGCCGAGTATAGGAAAATAAATCTCCCCTTTCTATCAATGTTTCGCACCAAAGGACAGTTGATTATTTTTTTAACTGTCATTTTATCTGCCTATATTTTTTATTCATCAGAGCGTATGTCGTATATGCTAGAAGAGGACATTAGGAATGCTCACTTGGTTGAGTTTTTCCCAAGTCAAGCGTTTTTGAAAGACTCAGTGGTGATGGTAGATCCAGTGGTATTTAAAAATTTAGATATATTCAATAGTTGCTGCTATTCAATCACTAAGGGAGACTCAGTAACGTATACTCATATAGATGGCTTCATTCACCGCTACGATTCACCCCAGCTTGCTTCTGCTGAAAATAATGGATGGAAATCACATGCTACTGCCTCCCTAAGACTTGTAGATTATACGATTTTCTCCGTTAACAATTGGTTCTATCATTTCACAAAAAACATTCTAAACATCATCATACCATTTTCAAAAAAAAATAATCCTTGGGCTCTAACACTCCCAGTTCTAGACTACATTTATTTGTTTATCGTATTCCTATTTTGGATATTCCTTGTTGCCTTTACAAAACTTTTAACAAGTTTTGGAGGTGTAGTGACACATAGAAATATTTATAATCGCCTCAGAAGGTTGGATGAAATGATAGAGGCACAAGTGTCAAAAGAACATACTTCTGAATTAGGACCTAAAGGGAAAGGAATTGGAATTTTCAGAATTGGTATAAAAAAACAGTCTAGGTACCGGGTCAAAGGTAGTAGAGATATCGAATCTGAACTCATTGAAATCTTTGAAGATATGCAACGTGTTCCCAAGTTTTTTGGACGACCAGAGTTTGTTTTCATTTTTGATGAGCTAGACAAGGTACAACCAAGTTACACAGATGTAGAAAGGAATAACAAAGAGAAATTCGAATACGAGGACGAAAGAGGCAGCCTTTTTACAATAGAAAATTCCAGAAAAAGACAAGAGATGATTGCCAAACTACTCTCAGGAATGAAGCAGTTCTTCACTACTGCCATGGCAAAGTTTATTTTCATTTCTGGACATGAAATGTACGATGCGGCACTTGCGGACACTTCTGACAGAGAATCTTTCATTGGGAGCATATTCCATGATGTAATATACGTTGATAGCTTTTACTCCGATGAAAAAGAGGAACAAAGTTCTGATATTACTGCTCTCACTGAAAAGTATGTTTGCAGGATTTTATTAAATGAGACAGGTTATACAGATGCTAGCCTAGAAGGGGTCTCCGCTTATTTTAAAGAGCATGCAAAACGCCTTTTTCATAATACCGAGAATTCTCATTTTCTTGAGAAAAAGAGTGAGACTAACAACTACCATCAACGACTGATCTTGTCTAAAACCATGATGAGCCTGCAATTCTTCATCGTATATCTGGCCTACAGAAGCAACGGTGCCCCAAAAAAAATGACAAAGCTTTTTGAGAATCATATAGAAGAATGCAAAGCGGATGACCAAAAGTTGACAAATCCCAATTATCTTGTTGTAGGTACTATTACTAAGCCAAGCTTCTACTTAAATCTAGATTTCAAAGCTCAGTACAAACATGGTCTTACGACTAGGCTTTTCCATCCCTTCATGTTAGCTAAAGGACGTTATGTTACTCACTTGAGTGATAAGCTTTTGGTCTCAACTTCCTTTCTAATAGACCACCTTTATAAGTATCATAAGTATGGCTTCTCATGGAAAAATATTGAACATTCACCCGAAATAATTAGCATTAACAAATCGCCACAGTTGAGAGGGTTTATTGAGGAACTGATCTTCTATTTGTCGAATACCCATCTTAACGAAATTGTCAGTGGTCTTTACAATTTTAAGTTCGATGGGAAAATTCAAGCAGAAATTGAGTATGTGTCGAAGATATCTGAATTGGAAAGTGCTGCATTTAATTTCACTCTAGACGAATCTTTAAAGACCAAGCGATACTTCCTGAGAAAACTCTCGGAACTACGCAAGGTATACAGTGAATTACAACCCTATGGAAAGTACATTCATTCCATAGGGCTAGTGAACATGACACTTGGCGACCTCTATTACTACGACCAAGAGTACGATGTAGCGATATCCTACTACCAAGATGCCATACAAGAATTAAGGTATAAACGAGGCAACAAACCAGACCCTTCTATTTCTATATTATTGATAAACAATATGCTTAAGCTGGGCTTAACTTTTGAGAGAAAAAAAGACTATACCTCTGCTTTGAACACCTATACCGATCTTACAGAAAGTGTTATAGATTTTAGAGCAATCGATGTAAAGAAATATGGTTATAAAGAATTAGTACTTGCAAAACAGGATTTCGAAAAAAACAGCAAGAAAATAGGGACACTTGAAAATGAAGTATTTCGAAAAAACCCTTGGTTATTAAATAGCAATAACAAACTTTCCAAATGGGGTGAACATATATTTACTACAGGTAGAAGTGCCGACATGATAGTTAAAAATGAAAAAATAGAGGGGGAGAAAAAGGATATTTTCCACTCTTTTATCAATAATTTTATTCACACACTACCTTCTATCAATAAAGAAAAGTACTACAACAAGCTAACGGTCTTTGAAAACCTGCGGTTGATGTACCAACCAATCCTCACAAAGCTACAGCTGATTGAAAAACTCTCAGGAATAACAAGGTCGGATTTGAAACGATCAGGGCAAGAGTTCGAATACCTAATCAAGGTTGCCAATAAACAGGAAAAGTTCACAATAACCTCCGAATATTACAACAAAGTTGGTGATCTACTATATTATAAGAATGGCACTTTAATACCTGGCCATAAAAATAATGGTGATAGTAATGTATTACCTAAACCTATTGCTGCAAAGAATGAATATTTTAAAAGCCTACTCATTATTTACCATAGGTATTTATCAAAAAGCGATACTGAACCATCATTGGATTTAGATAATAAACTTAAAAACGAAAAACTTTTTAAAGATGACTTAAGAGTGTACTATAGAAATAGAAATAAGGATTTTCATGCCGATTCATTTGAGTGTGAAAGTCAATTTCATATAATGAAAGTTATATATGAAACTTTTTCTTTAAACAAAAGGCCCTTAGCTGAAATACATATTAATTCAGTTCTAGTTACATTAGCGAATACTCTATCAGATTTGGGAGATACTTTTTTATCTCTTGATAAAGAACAATTTGGACAATGGGATATTGACATGATTTTGAGTGCATTAAAAAAAGAAGGAAATGAATGTCCCATTTCGCTACCAATCCCTGTCAAAATTGATAATAACTATTTGAACTATGCAGTTCTATCCAATATATATGCAGCAACTGTTTATAAGAAAGCGGGGAAACATCAAAAAAGCGCATTTCAATATATAAAGATACTATACGCTATCCATATCTACTTAGCTTCTGAAAAACATAATAATATTAACAATAACCTAAAAAATAAAATATCGGATCATAATAAGTTGCCCGAATTAGTAAACAAACTATTCGAACTTGCGATCAAAGATTATCACTTTTCCACAGAACATTCCTATAGGCTGGAAGAAGAGCGTTATAAAGAAATATTTTCCATCTCACAACAACCTACTAGTGGCATCTCTACTGATTTGGGACGTCTTATGTTTGAATACTCTGCCAATAATGCCGATATCAGAGAATTAGTCATATTATACTGTGCCATTGATGCTCAGCTTACCAAAGATGAGGACACAAGTATAAGATTTCCACTTGACAAGAATATAATTAATGCCTACAATAGCATGGGTAGTATGTATGACAGGATATTAGAACTACTATTAAAGGGCTATGTGAACAAAAAGCATTTCAGATATAACAAAAAACATTATGGGAATCATATTTATATCATAGAAAAGTTCAAAAAATTTCTTGACAATATAAAAATTGACGGGGAGACACTGAGTTATGAACATACTGCCTTAAATTCTTTTTTAGAAGCTAATTTTTTTACACACAACAATAGCCTGATTGAAGAAAAGTTCAAAACCTTTTTGAAATCTATAAAAGTAAGAGGTAAAAATATACATCAACTAAATAGCATCCCCAGGAGTCTTTTACAACAAATAACATCTCCTATTATCCGTTTCAATCCCAGTTGCTTACGCAAAGTATTACTTGATTTACATAAAGCTATCTTCTCCAAATATAATCTAACATTTAAGGGGAAATCGTTTAAGAATATTCAATTTTTTGAATTAGAGAGTTTTAATAAAATCAATCATCCTCCATCAATCAATAATTATTCTAATAAAAAGTATGAATATCTAATATTAGATTCTATTTTTTGTCTGTTTGATGTATTGAACTTTGCAAGCCTTTTTAGTAACCGTTATATAGTTAGGCATTCTGTGTTGGCTCACGCACATAAAGAAATGGGATTTTGGTGTGGACAATTGTGGCATTATGTAAAGGTAATGGATGGCGAAACTGTCAACTCTATAAAAAAAGGAAGTACTAGATTGCGTATGGAAGTAAATCTTGACAAACTTATTGGAAAAAAAGAACTCAAGTACTTAAGCAAATATTACCATTACGAACAAGCTATTTCCCATTACGAAAAAGCTAAGCAGATGCACTCTGCAGGTGAAGCTTATACCCACCAACTGGACAGTATGTATTATCTAGATGATGACTTCAATGACGAACTGAGCCATTTTTTCGCAGCACTTGAACGTTTCAAAATACAATTGGGCATTGTGGATAGTAACATAGAAGAACTACAGAAAGAGCTCGAAAAGAGTGAACTTTACAACCCCAAAAGGTATACTGACTTGAAAGTCTAAAAATAGTATATGTTAAATTTTATAGGCACGTCTATTTTTATCCTCTAATAACTATGAAAAACAAAATAATCCTTCTGACAGGAGCCACCTCAGGAATTGGCAGAAGCCTTGCCAAACAATTAGCAGCCGAAGGGGCAATTTTAGCCCTGTGCGGTCGCTCAGAAGAAAAGATGGCTTCCCTTCTAGAAGAGCTTTCACTACCAAAAGGTCAAATATTCTCTAAATGCTTTTCCATCACTTCCGAGGAAGAAATCATCCGCTTTGTGGAGGAAACAAACCAAGAGCTTGGAAACATCGATACGTTGATCAACTGTGCAGGAGCAAACTCGGCACGGGGGAAGGTAGAAGAAATGAAAACCGAAGATTTGGACTACATGTATGCGCTCAACTTCCGTGCTCCCATGATTTTTATGAGAGAAGCGTATAAAAAAATAAAGGCAGTGGAAAGCGGAACTATCGTCAATATCCTCTCTACCGTCTGCCTTTTTTCCAATGAAGGAATTGGTGCTTATACCGCCACTAAATCGGGGCTAGATTCCCTCACAAAAGTATTTCGCAAGGAAGCCCGCAAAGATGGGGTTAAAGTAATCTCTGTCTATCCTGGCGGTGTCGACACCGACTTCAGAGCCGCTGACCGACCCGAATACCTCAGCCCAGAACCTGTAGCCGAATCGATCGTTTCTATGCTCAAGCTACCTGCCGAGGTGCACGAGCTAGTGCTCAGACCGATGGTGGAGGAAAATTTTTAAACTAACGTGAGGTTTTTGAAAATCGAGGACTACTTTAAAAGATTAGGGAATGAGACCTTTGGTTTATCTTCTTGATAATTGTAGGCGATGAGCGCGCATGTCATGTGCGCGATTGCATTGACAGGGCTTCTGTGCCTGGTATGGTCTATGTCGCATACGGTCATCAAGTGGAATGTCTACATTTATTGGTACGGAAATAAGAGGTCGCAATCACGTATATTGCGATAATTATGAAACAGTACGAAAAGGGATTTAAAACAATGATAGTGGGCCTGCTCGAATCCGGACAACCAGCCAGGCAAGTGGCGGAAGACTACGGTTTGAGTGCGAGCATGATAAGGAGATGGCGAAGGGAGTCGAGGGGCGGAAAGGAAGCCTTCACCGGAAAGGGGGTGGCCTCCCTGACACCCGAGCAAAAGAAGATACAACAATTGGAAAAAGAACTTCGGGAGTCCAGGATGGAGGCCGAGATATTAAAAAAAGCCATCGGCATCTTCTCCCAAAAAGGCGGGACAAATACCGGTTCATAGAGATGAACCGTCACCGGTATCCTGTTGGGAAAATGTTGGGTTGTCTAGGGGTGAGCAAAAACGGGTAAAGTGTGGGTGCCAGATATCACATATATAAGGGTAAATGACGGCTGGTGCTACCTGACCAGTATACTCGACCTTGCCGACAGGAAAGTGGTAGGCTGGTCGCTTTCAAGCGATATGACGGCCGAGAACACGGTGATAGCGGCTTGGGTGAATGCGAGGAAAAACAGGCAGATAAAAGACGGGTTCGTCCTCCATTCGGACAGAGGTGTGCAATACGCCTGCAACAAGACAACAAGTGTTTTTTCTTTCAACAGAAAAATGAAACAGAGCATGTCAAGGAAAGGAGACTGTTGGGACAACGCCGTGGCCGAGAGTTTTTTCAAGAGCATCAAGTACGAGTGGCTCAACAGGTTCGAGTTCACTTCCTACGACGAGGTTTACAGGCAGGTGGCATGGTATATCAACTGGTACAACACCAAAAGGCTCCACGCTAGCCTTGGCTACAAAACACCTAAAGAAAAAGGTTCTTTATGAATTTACTTGAAACTGGTATTTTGCAAATACAAAGTAAATCATCTTGATGAAGTTGTCTTTAGACCGAAACCCTCTAGCAACCCGTTTAATGATTTGAATTTTAGAATTGAGCCCCTCTAAGATACCGTTATTAATCTTAGATTGAGCGTATTGAACAATTCCATCAAAATGGCTTTTAATCGATTTAGTGATCGGATTGGTTTCCATGGTTTCCTGGGCGAGGTCCATAATGAAGCACAGTTGGGCTTTTAGCTCTTGAAATTGATCTTTCCGATAAAAAGTACCTATCCTTTCCATTGATAGTTCAATTTGAGCTTGAAAGCAATAAGCCTTTTCCCCAAGTCGATCTAGATGTTTGTAGAGAAGTTTGATCACATGCCATTTGTCAAAAGTAACCTTAGCCTGTGGAAAACACTGTTTGGCCCCCTTGATGAAGGCAGGGGACATATCAATGGAAATTTCTTCTACTGCTTCTGGATAGGGATGATCTTGCTTAAATCGGGCAACACATTCAGAAGATCTACCTTCGTAACTACCGGGTAGTTGCCAAGTATCTAGATCAAAAAAGCTGGTGATGTATCCATGTCCCTTACGGGTAGAGGTTTCATCATAAGCAATCCTAGAGGCTGTATGCTGACTATAGTAGTCATCTTCAAGATGTTGGGTATAATGATGATAAATATGCTCAACCCGTTGGACTCGAATGCCAAGTGTCCTGGCTACTGCCGTAAAACAATGGTGGATATGCATCAAACGCATGACTTCTTGCTCAAACATAAGTGTGAACCGCGAATAATCTCTAGAAAAGGAAACCTCTGCCTTAGATAGTTTACCGGTATCCCTATCTTTGTATATAGGAAGCTTACAATGGATAAAACAGCGGTATTGAAAAAGCTTTAAGTGTTCCCAGGTACGGTCGTAATAGCTATGAATAGAGCATTTTTTTGGGGTAGCTTCAGGTGGAACCTCTAAATATAGATGTACGGTGTTGCTAGGCTCGTCACGTTCTGCTAGAACTAACTCAAAAGGTGGTAGAACAGGAAGTAAGTCACTAAATTGAGATAGAAAATTCATCGTTTTTTGAATACAAAGATAAGCGTTCAAGTAAATTCATAAAGAGCCAAGAAAAAGAAGCGGAACTTAATTTTATTCAATCAATGGCGGCCTAATCTTTTTGTACCAAATTTTGTTGCAATACCAAAGATATCATTGACCGATTCGATCATCACCCTCTTCATGAGCCTATATCTTTCATGTAAGGGCACCAAGGCGTTCTTCATGTTCTTCCTGTTCCAAACCGCTTTAAAAGTTGGACTGGTTTAGTAGCCTAAAACCAGAAGTAGAATGATAGAAGACTTATTGAAGAACGCCCGCAGGACGGCAAGTGGCAGAAGGGTCCTAAGCTCGGCACAAAAAGCGACGGTTGTTGAGGATTGGGAAGGTTCCGGGCTATCTTGTCCCGAGTACTACCGCAGGTACGGGTTAATCGCCAGCCAACTCTACAAATGGCGTTCGGACGCAAAATCAGGGGCAATCATGGGGATCAAGAATGATGGGGACCTACATTCCAGGTCAGAGCTGGAAATGCTCAGGAGACAGAACGAGGAGCTTAAGAAAGCTTTGGGTGAGGCTACGCTGGACATCAAGATCCTAAAAAAAAAGCTGGAATGGGACGCACAGAGAAACAAGAGGTAGAATCGCTATCCCAACAGTTCCAAGTAAGCATGAACAGGGCCATGTTCCTAACCGCTTAAAAAGTTGGACTGGTTTAGTAGCCTAAAACCAGAACGATAATGATAGACGATCTACTGAAGAATGCCCGCAGGACAGCAAGTGGCAGAAGGGTCCTAAGCTCGGCACAAAAAGCCACCATTGTTGAGGATTGGGAAGGTTCCGGGCTATCTTGCCCCGAGTACTGCCGCAGGTACGGGTTAATCGCCAGCCAACTTTACAAATGGCGTTCAGACGCAAAATCAGAGGCCGTCATGGGAATCAAAAATGATGGGGAACTACATTCCAAGTCCGAGCTGGAGATGCTCAGAAGACAGAACGAAGAACTCAAGAAAGCTTTGGGAGAGGCTACGCTGGATATCAAGATCCTTAAAAAAAGTTGGAATGGGACGCACAGAGAAACAAGAAGTCGAATCGCTATCCCAACAGTTCCAAGTAAGCATGAACAGGACTATCAAGGCACTGGGAGTTGCCAAGTCGACAATATATTACAAGCCTAAATCTTGCGTACTCCCCGCAAGAAGCCCACGCCTGAAGCAGGGGAGGCGATATTGGCTATCACTGGCAGGAAATCGACTTATGGGGTGCCCAGGGTGAGGGCTATACTGAAAAGGGACTATGGGATAGAGCTTTCCAGGTATATGGTGCATAAGTTCATGAAACAGGAGAACCTATTGGTGAAAAGGGGACGCAAGCGAGGGGCGGGCCGCCCGCATACAGGCAAGATAGCAGTAGGCCAGCCCAATACCAGATGGGCAAGTGATATTACTTCCATCAAGTGCTGGAATGGGCAGAAAGTACGCTTTGCGTACGTTTTGGACTGCTGCGACAGGTCCATCATTGCATGGACGGCAGGCATCCATATCCAGGCCTGCGACATCGAGCTGATGCTCCAGGAAGCAATATTTAACCGCTTTGGAGAGGCTCTCCCCGAAAAGGGAAAGCTCCAATTCTTGCATGACAACGGGCCTGAGTATATAGAGAATAACCTAAGAAAGCAGATCGCGTTATGGCATATTGCCGATTGCAGCACACCCCTTTACTCTCCGCAGTCAAATGGCATGTGCGAGGCTTTTAATGGCACTTTCAAAAGAGATTACGTATATGAGAGCTGTCTGGACAATCCTGAAATGATATATAGCCAGATACGGGGATGGATAGATGAATACAACCAATATGCGCCACATTCGGCATTGGATATGAAAACACCGAATGAATTTTATAACTTTAAAACCGCTGCTTAGCTAGTCCAGTTTTAGAACGGAAAGAGCAACATCATACCCTACAATTTTTTTAGAATATGCATCGGTAACCAAGGATAGATACATGGGGTTTTCCCTATTCCCGATGTAGGTGATGTCAGATACCCAAACTTGTTCTGGCCCCTTTATATCAAGGTTTTCTATGAGGTTCTTATGCTTTCTAAATCGATGGTGGGAGTCGGTGGTGATATGGTATCGCCGTTTTGGGACGATAAGCATATGGTTTGCTTTCATGATAGCAAACAGCCTGTCCCTACCTGCCCCAAGTTCTCTGGGCCGGTCTTTAAGCATGTGATATAGTTTTCTTATCCCGGTACGTGGCATCTTCATACGGATTTTTTCTGCCATAGCCACTACTTGTGTGGCTATCTCTTGTTTTTGCTTAATCTTTTTGACGGATCGATAATAGGCCTGTCTATTGGTCCCCAACAGTCTACAGGTCTGGGCTACCCCTTCTTTTTGTTCGATCTTGAATCGATCGACTGTTCGGGCAAAGACTTTTTTCTGATAGGCAGTTTGAATTCTTCTTCGGCCATGTCTATCATCATATCAAAGAAGACAGCTTTCTTATCTGCATGCTCCACTTGCTTCTCAAGCTCCTTCTTTTGCTTTTCAAGAAGCCTGACTTTCTGTTCAAGCTCATAGAGCTTTTGGTCTTTGGGCTTTGGCATCTTCAATGTAGACTTGTTCACCCAGTCAAAGTTACCATATTTTCTCAACCAATTGGTGACCGTAGAGTGGGATTGGATCCCATACTTGCGCGCGGCGGCTTTTATGCCTAATTCTCCGCGCTCAACTTCTGCTACCACGGACAACTTAAAAGCATAGCTGTAATCTTGTTGGGTACGTTTAACATACTCGTTCTCTTGTCTTTTATTCATTACGTTACTTTTTGTGTATCGCTATTTCAGGACGGGACAGAAAGAAAATAAAAAAGTCCCTTGGAAAACCAAGGGGCTTAGCGTGTTATTATATGTTTGTCAAATGGCAATTAGGTAATCCTATAGATCAATTATTTGTAGCAGCTATAACTTGCTCTACTTCACCTTTTGATGCCACTATAGCCTGCTTGGGATTGGAGGGTTCTTGTGGCTTCCATTTAAGTAAGTGGACAAAAGAAACCGTATAATAAAAAAGCGTTAAATTAGTGAGATGGAAAGACGCTATATCACACTAAGTGCGTCAGAAGAGATGGAACTAAAATCCTTGGAAAAGCATGGCGACTCTGGACGCGGGCGGGACCGTGCCCATGCGTTGCTGTTGAGCAACAAAGGGTATACGATAGATATGCTCAGGGACATATTCGAGGTGCGCAGGGCCACCATCTCGGAGTGGTTTGACAGATGGGAATCCTCAAAGGCGGCAGGATTGATGGATGCCCCCAAGAGTGGGCGGCCGAGTATCTATACGGTGGAAGAGCAAAAAAAATAGCATCCCTTGCCCGGGAAGGGCCTGTCACCTGTCTCCGTTTTTTTGCCCAAGAGGTCTCCACCAAGTTCGGCAAGGACGCCTGTGGGAAGACCGTCAAGCGGATATTGAAAAAGTCGGGTCTTGTCTGGAAGCGCATGCGCAACTCCCTGGAAAACAACCGTGACGAAGAGATGTTCCGTTTCTTCCAACAAGAACTCGACTGTCTGGGACAGCAGGCCCGGCAAGGGGAGATCGACCTGTGTTATTTTGACGAGACGGGGATAAGCCTGTGCCCGAACGTTCCGTATGCGTGGCAGCCCGTTGGCACGGCAAACAAGCTGCCCGCCCGGCGGGGCAACGGGGTCTCCGTCTTGGGCATACTCGACCCGTTGGCCAACACCTTCACGGGGAGCTATTACCATGGCGCGGCAAACTCGGCATGTGTCATACAGGTACTGGACAGTTTCTCCGAGACGATCAAGAAGAAAACCGTACTGGTCTTGGACAACGCCGCGATCCACAAATCCAAAGACGTAAAGGGATATATAGAAAAATGGAAGGGAAAAGGGCTGTACCTACAGTTTATCCCCGCATACTGCCCCGAGCTCAACCTGATAGAGGTCTTATGGAAGATGCTCAAGCACTATTGGATCAAACCAAGGCATTATACCTCCATGAAATCTCTCATTGAGGCCACCTTGTCAATCCTACAAAATTATGGAAAACAATATTCGATTTCTTTTGGGTAGGTACTTAAATACTGCTATTGTACTTAAACTAGATAGGACAATCCAAAAAATATCGATAAACCAAATTTGCTGCAAGCCTTTTTCTAAACTTACCCATAGCCAATTACCACTTACAATACCATTGACAATAGGGATCATAAACCCAAAAACACTACCCAATATCAATGAGTATTTGACAGTAAAAACATTGCTTCTTTTGAAATAAAAAAACACGCTCAATACTAACCAGCCAATGAAAAATGTTTGATAAATAAAAGTCATCCCAGCATTTTGAAACACTTTCACTACTATGAACTCAAGGGCAGTCATAGGGTACATGCTCAGGCAAATTGCCAGGTACCACCAAACCACCTTCTCATTAAAACGCCTTTGTTTTTCAGGTATATTTTTTTTATCCCTTGCCACAAGCCAAATCATTACACCTGATAAAATCACATAACAGGAAATCAAGCCAAGTACAAAGGAGATAATCCTCAAGCCATAATTTGCATAATCAGCAAAATGTAAGCGATACAATAGGTTTTTGACTATATCTAAGTAACTACTAGCTAAAAGCGGATCTTTTTCATAAACTACACTACCATCAGCAACCTTATAAATAATTTTCCCTACACCATTCATTTTGTTTTCATAGGGAATATTCCCAGAAAGTGCAACATGCATGTTGGCATCACCATAGTTGAAGATTTGTACATTAGTAACCCTAAAACCTCCCCATTGGTCCTTAGTATCATCTATAAAGCTATTAATAGATACATCTGTTGGCAGCCTTTTATAATGTAGTTCATAAACTGGCGTATCATATTCCAAATCTTTGTATAGCTTTTTTTGGTCACCATCGTATAGCGCAAAAAGCACTGGGGCAATCACCATCGCTTTTAACATAAAAAAAGCCCCTGTTAAGGCATAAACAAACTGAAATGGAAAACCGATAAGCCCTAACGCTGTATGTGAATCGGTCCACAATGTCTTGAGTTTTGCCCAAGGACGAAAGACGTAGAAGTTAGAAATTATTTTGTTCCAGTGAACGATAATGCCAGTCAAGATGGCAAACAGAAAAAAGAAAGCAGTAAATCCTGAAAGGTAATAACCTACAGGATATGGGATTTGAGTAAAAAAGTGTAACCGATATAAAAACTCACCTAAAGTATAAGACTCTCGATAGGTTGCAGTGGATTTGTCACTAGTATCCATATAAAAAAAAGCACTGGATTGAGCCTCCTCACCTGCAGTAGAGTCTTTGGTAACAGCCAAGCTAACACTTATCCTTCTTTCATTATAAATATGACGCAACCCTATGTCTCTACCATAAAGCTGGTAGGTCTCACCAAGGTTTTGAATGACTGTATCTGCGTTCACATCTAGTTCATCTGTCACTGGAAAACTATGACCCCGCTCCCAGTTGACAATTTCATCTCTAAAAAAAGAAAAAGAACCCGCAAAGAAAATAACATAAAGCCCCACGCTAATCACTATACCACTAACTGTATGAGTATGAAATAATATATTGTAGATTCTTTTACCAATATTCATAGTACTATTCAACTGTTACATTAATGAATTTTTCAATAATACGATAGCTATAAACAATAAGGACACCCCTATATACAGCGCCCATAGTTTCCAGCCATTTCTAGCCAAAAAAGATAAGACCATCAAGCCCGACCAAGTTAAAAAGAAGGTGAAAGAAGCTGTTATGATCACATTTGTTCTGTCAAACCATGCAGCTATGGCAATATGTAAGGAGGCACTCACTAAAAAACCGCCTACAAAGCCTGCCGATATTTTAGCAAAACGCTGCCATTTGGAACGAGTAAGATATTTAGAATTCGCTGGCATTTATAGTAGAGTTTCAAAAATTACGGATAGCAACGATACCACCAAAAACGTAGGCTTATTCAAAATCCCTAGTGGTATAAATAAAATAACAAGACTCAAAATAGTCATCAATACAACAGAGAAAGTGAATATTCCAGCCCCAATGCCAAACTGAGCAATAGCAAGCCCACACCCTGCCAGTAAACCAAGAGAACCCAACAACTTGGATACTCTTGGATTTTGTTTTGACCATGCTTCTACTCCAAAGACGTTCTGAACTTCTATTCTTTTGGTAGTTCCATACCACAAATAAAAGCCTATAAACACTAGTATAAAAATAAATGACACCATAGTGTTACAGGTTTGCATTAACAGAAACTGTTGTAGCGTGCCAGATGAACTCATAGGCAACATCTTTATAAGTCCCAGGAACTTCTTCTTTTTTGGTAACTTCTACTACATACTTCGTTTTCCAGGGTAAGTCAAAAGAGGCAATACCATTTTGATCTGTTTCAAGAGTTTTACTCCACTGATCAGCCACAAAAACCGTTATCTCACTTTCTGGCAAAGCTTTACCTTTATAAAACACCTTTAATTTCACTTTACCTTTTTCTTCCGAAATGTTTTTTATAGCAACCCCTTCTGCATTATCTGCCACAGTATGATTTGCCTTATCACCCACCTGAATTTTAGAGACTGCGTGATAGTGGGTTTTGAAAATCCCAAAATTGTATTTTGTAAAATCAACAACGTCAATTTTGTCATTGTCTAATATTACTGTATAAGTCCCTTCGGCATCAGGAGTAAAAGCAGCCGCATAATAATCGTCTTTAGGCTCAATATTTAAACGTATCTTTTTGCCTTGGGCATCCACAACCCAGAGTGTAAAGTCTTTGACTTTCATATACGCCTCCCCTTTTATCTTTTCCTTCACTCCATAAGTATATTCACCAAAGTACACTCGAATTTCTTGTTCTTTCCCTATTTCCCCTTTTGCGCTGGTCTCAATCCAAAGATAATGCGCAAAGGACTGGACAACAGCAAATAGCATAACCCCTATAGTTAGGATAATTTTTCTCATTTGTTCTGATTTTTTATGAAAGCAATAGATTATTTGAATTATATAAGTAGGCACAAAGCTTTTAGAGGGGGCATATCGGTTCATCACACCTTTTGGCAGCATGACTCAACTTTCACCCATTACAAAGCTTCTGTAAAATATTTACCACCAGCCGGGCAAATGGTGTTAATACACCACGCCCGCCAGTAGTACAAGGAAATTATTTGAATTTGTAAGAAACCCTCAAGCGTCCATTGACGCCAGGCTCTGACTGCCAATATAAATATGAACCATAATTAGCTCCAGAATATAGATATTCGTCTAATATGTTATTCACATTCAGTTGGACTTTCATCTTCTCATTTCCCCAAAAAAGCCCGCCATCTAGCCTAAAATAATCGGGCAAGTCTGACTGATTATCAGCTGTCCAAGCCCAAGTTGAGCGATCGACCTGATACTGATAGCCAAGAGAAGCACCGAAACCTTTTACAGGGGAATTGTCTGAAAATGAATAAGTCAACCAGCCATTGGTTACGTGTTTAGCATGTCCTGCCACTTTTGTCCCTATTCTTTCAGTGTTTGTATCTTCAGTGATTTCTACATTAGTATTTGCGTAATTGAATACTACGCTGAGCCCTGGAGCAACTTCACCTTGCAAATCAAACTCAAACCCTTTTGATGTTACCTCTCCCAGTTGAACTTGAGCGTTGGGGTATTCCGGATCTGGCTCAGGATCGCCCACCAACATATTCTCTTTTGTTATTTGGTAAACACCAATCGATGTCCTTAATCTTCCATCAAAAAAGGATTTTTTAACCCCTCCTTCAATATCAGCTCCTATTATTGGCACAAAAGGCTCCCCTTCTTTCGTTTCACCTCCTTGAGGGATAAAAGACTGGTCATAAAGCGCGTAGGCAGTCATGCCTGGCAATACATCTACGTTCAGCCCTAGCCTTGGAGTGAACTTGCTATCGTCTTCATCTTTCCAATTTGAGTTTACATGTGTATATCTACCAGCAAGAGTCAAACGTACTTTATCATTCAAAAACCCAAGCTCGTCTTGTAGATAAAATGCCGTTGACTTATATCCATTATAAGGGCTTTCCGACCTATCTTTCAGCTCCTTTGACCTATCAAAAACTGGGGTATCATAACCATACGTTGGATTGTAAATATTGAAAGGAGTTGTATATGGAACGCTCTGAGACCAATCGGCCCAATATTCCTTATCTGTAAAATCTAAACCTCCTAAAATGGTATGGCTAACACTTCCTGTATTTGCTTCTCCATTTACAAAAGCTTGCGCATAATTACCTACTGAAAGCGCATCCCAAATACTTGCATATCGGATAGCATCTCCATTATCAGCCATACTAACCAACCAAGTTGAGTTTCCTTCTTGATCAAATGTTAGATGGGAATAACGAATAGTTCCTTCCCAGTTATTCGAAAACCGATGGGTAAAATCGGCAAAAAATGTTACCTCTGAGATATCTGTTGCAGGGTAGTTAGTGTCCACCATTTTAAAATTTTTGTCCACACTTGCATACCCATCAGAAGCTGGTGCAAACACATATGCTGCTCCTATGTAACTCTCAGCTTGTTGGTAATTCAGCTCTGCGGTAAGAGATGTTTTCTTCGAAAACTTATAAGTTAAAGCTGGAGCTATTGCAAAACGTTGCACATCCTCATCTCCTCTATGGCTATCTGAAGTTTGGTACATTCCATTGAACCTATAAAGCAGTTTTTTATCTTCTGTTAAAGCTCCACCTAAATCAACTTCACCGCGGTAAAGATCAAAGCTACCAACGGTTAGGGCAACATTTGCTATGGGTGTTGCTGTTGGTTTTTTAGTTACCACATTGTAAAAACCTCCTGGCTCACCAGCAGCAAGCATAAACCCAGCTGGCCCTTTTACGAATTCAACTTGTTCTACCAATGACATATCTTCTGACAAGGGTCCCCATGTGTCGTTTACATTAAACCCGTTACGAAAAGCTGGCAACCTAAAGCCTCTCATATTGACTCTAGCAAAGTGCCCCCAATGCTCTAGCATCGTCACCCCACTTACATTTCGAACCAGCCCGTCCATGATACTTGTGACTTGTTGATCTCCCAAAAGGGAACTACTTACCACCTGAATATTTTGTGGCAATTTAAGAATCTCCGTTTTTTGGCGTAACGATAAGGACGTGTTATCTGCCACGTATTTATTCTTACTCCCTACGACTGTTACTTCGGCCAGCTCTTCTGATTTTGATTTCAACTTTAACTGAGAAACGGTAGTGGTTTGTCCAGCTACTACTTCAATATCAGTTGACAATAGTTCATACCCAACCGCAGAAACAAGTAGGCTATATTTCCCAGGGGCGACCTCATCAATTTGAAATAAACCATTTTCATTGGTAGTAGCACCTTTCTTTGTTCCTTTAATACTTACATTGATCAATTCTAAAGGGCTTCCATTTGTGCTGTAAATAGAGCCTTTAACAATTCCTGTATTTTGTGCCAATACACCACTTGGCACCAATAATAATAGTATAGAGAGTACACTAAGTATTCGTTTCATCATTATTTATTTTTATTTAGACTAATTACTAATAGAAGCAAATGTAAACCCACTTCCTGTGATTCCAAAATTAATTATTAATAATTAGTCTAAATAAACATTATAGCAATACAAACAAAGTACCCATTCGCTAAAAAAACTATTCCAATAGTATTATATGACTGATACAGCTTACAAAGTATATACAGAAAGGGAAAATATGAGGATTGAGAATAAAAAAGCCCCTTGGAAAACCAAGGGGCTTAGCGTGTTATTATATGTTTGTCAAATGGCAATTAGGTAATCCTATAAATCAATTATTTATTTTTACGCTTTTTCTTCAACTACTTTCATTTCTCCTTCTATCGCTTCTTCTCCTTTAGACCTTTCTTTTAGCTTAGTGATGATGAAAGGCAACGCCCCAGCTGATACCATGATGAAGCCCAATGCCATAAGGTTGAACGGAGAGGCAAAGAACACTCCACCAATAGAACAGATGGCCAAGATGGTCATAGTTGAGAATGGAAGTGAGAAAGCCAATACGGCTAGTGCCAAATCTTTGTCAAAAGTCTCTCCTCCTTCAGTTTTGTTGGCAGTTTCCATAGCGCTAATTGCAGAGATATGGGCAAAAGGCCAGAAACTTGCAGAACTCTGAGGGAAAGCTACAGCTAACAACAATACCGCTACCGGAGTAGCTTCTGGTAAGAAAAAGATTAGTGCTGCACTACACACAAATGCCAATCCTGATCTCCAAATCAATAAACTTACTATCGTTTTCAATTGGCTACGCTTCACCCTTACTGCCAAACCGATGAACAAGAGGATTAACGGAGTCATCATAGCGCTAAGTCTGCCTGCGGCATTTTGCAAGAAGTATGGCAGAGAGTCCAAGTTCAAGCCAAGGCTTAGCAAGATCAACGCAGTGATAATTACCATATTTACAGGCTCGTTGATGAGCGAAACTAGCAGAGATTTCAATTTTGCATTTTTGGAAACCGTGGTAGTACCTGATTGTCTTTTGTAGAACCAGCTCATGGCCAACATGTACAAAATGATCAAGACAAATACTTTATTTCCTACGTCGGCCAAGGCAGCCCAAGCAAACATATCTTCTCCCAAGTATTCTAAAAGATAAGGGAAACAAGATAAGCCCGGCGCCAAAGATGGCAGCAACATACTCAGTGTCCTATTGGTAGATGAATCTTTTTCAATTCCAAAAACGGGCAACATGTACTTAGTAGCAAACAACATGATGAAGTTGAACGCAAGAGCCAAAATTGGCAGATAAAGCAAAGTCAACTCAATTTTAATATTTAGCAAGGCCACAAAGATCATTGCGGGAAGCGCTAGGCTTAAAATCAGCATCTTTATCCCACCAATTTGCTCTTTAGCTGGTAATTTTTTTCGGAGCAGGTAGCCCAATAAGATCAATAAAAGAAATCCGATAGTTTTTTGAAGAGCGAGATTCATAAAATTGTTGTTTTTGACAAAAGATTGGCAGGGTCAGGAACTATTAGAACCTACCGACTAAGTAATTGTAATCTGTATTTTGAGAGCTAAAGAAATGATGGGCAAACTTGGGCTTTATTATGCAAAAGCATTTACTTGCCCATCATTGTAGTAATTATTCGATTGATTAACCAATGGTTTTTTCAAATGCCGAAGCAAATAGTTTCATTTCATCCATAGTAGCGATACTTACACGAGACCATGTGGTATCCCAGAAGTTGAATACTCTAATACCAACACTCTGCTCGTACATTTTTTTCATGTAATCTTTACCGTCCATTTCTATTGGGAAGATGATAAAGTTTGTTTGAGAAGGCATTACATCAAAACCTTTGGCAGTAAGCATGTCCACAGCGAATTTTCTACCTTCAGCTATTTTAGCTTTAGTTGATGTCAAGAACTCAGTATCGTCCATACTTGCAGAAGCAGCCATGATAGAAGGTCCAGAAATACCCATTCCACCTCTTGTGATCGCCTGAATGTCTTTCAATGTTTCTTCAAGACCTACCATGTATCCTACACGAATACCAGCCATACCGTGGATTTTTGAGAATGTCCTTGAAACAATCACATTTTTACCTTCGGCAACTAGTGATACCATACTTGCATCTAAACCGTCATCAGCTAGCTCAAGATAAGCTTCATCAACAAATACCAATACTTTTTCTGATACCTTCGCACAGAATTTTTTAAGTTTCTTGGTATCAGTAATTGTACCAGTAGGATTATTAGGGTTAGTGATGTAAACAATTTTCGTTTCATCATCAATTTCCGCTTCCATCTTCTTCAAGTCATGCTCGTAGTCATCAGTCAATTTGACTGGCTTCCAAGTACCACCCATTTTCTTTGCAACGTTAACCAAAGACATATAAGGAGGGTCACCAGATACTATGTTACCACCATCCATAAATGACACAAGTCCAGTTTTCTCCAACAAATCTGAAGAACCAGGCCCCATCATGACATTGCTAGTCTTCACACCTTCGAAGTCTGCAATTTTATCCATCAAGTCTTTCAAAAGTGGCCATGAGTAATAGTTACCCTCAGAAGCTTGCTTTATAAAAGCCTCTAATGCTTTTGGAGATGGACCGTATGGGTTTTCGTTTGCATTTAACTTCGCTTTCAAGTCAGAAAAGCTAGGTGGTGTTAATTTCAGCTCTCTCAACCCATTACCATAGTCAATATAATCGGTAGTTTCGCCTTGAGCGTATCCTAATGAACTAAACGGAAGCGCAGCTCCTAATCCTAATGCCCCGCCAGTTGCAAGACCTCTTCTTAGCCATTCTCTTCTTGATAAATTTTTCGACATCTCTCTGATTTTTTAGTGAATAATACTGTTACCTTTTATTTTAAACAAGCATATAAATATGCTAATACCATTTTATTCCATTCTAGCATGTGCACTATACTAAGTAGTGCCAAGTGTCTTAATGATTAATTAAATTATTTGGCAAGATGATCAGCCAATTTGCTAATGGTAATACAGCGATTTTTTAATAGCCTACTGTATTTTATGGTATAATATAAGGTGAGTGAAGAAAGGAAGGCGTTCTTAGTCGTTTTGGTGTGTTTTACTTCCTATCTGACAACTAAATTAGAGGATTAAATTCACAAAACAAAAGTTGTCTGTCGTGCAAAATCACGGCTATCTCTCTCAAATCGCATACTTTCATGCATTATGTAGGGAAATCAGGTTCGTTTGTCCTGAATTTGATGTGATTCGTCTGCACTAAAAAAAGTGTATTTTTTTTGAAATTTTCTTAAAAAAAAATGAGGTTCTCTTCAAAACTGAGTCATTTCAGGCTTATTTCTACAAAATAACGGTAAAACTCCCCTAGCAAAAACTTGTTGTTAAATTTTATTTCATACACCTATATATACTGTCTTTGTAACCTTGGGGCATCGGGAGTTTTGAAACCTCGTCCAAAGTAAAAAGTCCGAGCTCTTTATGCTCGTGGCTTATAATCAATGAATCTTCGCTAAGCTCAGCATGCTTGCAACTATACGTAACGATCAGCACTTCCACTTTTCCAAGTATATTATATAACCAAGCATCCAGAATGGTAGTCACTTTGACTTTTACCCCTAATTCCTCTTCCACTTCCCGTTCAAGACATCTCTCTGGCGGCTCCCCACTTTCCAGCTTCCCACCAGGCAGCTCCCATTCCTCTCGCTCATTTTTCAGTAACACTACTTTACCCCTTATTATAATTACTGCCTTGATAGAAACAGGATATTTTTTGGCAAACATGTCGGTAGGTACAATTGGGGAGATAATCTTTAGCAACCAAAATTTTAATTTTCCTAACATTTGCATCGTATTTTCACGCCTCTACTACTTCAATTTTAAATTTCCAAAGTAGACTAAAAGTTACCCAAACTAATGAATATGAGTCAGCTATTCCAGCTTGCTATATTTTTATTTCAAAAAAAAGGGAACGCAAAAGAGGAAAACTGGTTTTGATGGTTAATTAAAAGAAGCGATCAATAGCCTATAAATTTATCCTTGTAAAAACGGTCTAGTTGATAAGCGTTCTTTTTTAGGGTGATTTTTATCCTTTCATGAAAAGAACAAACCTTATAGATTGCAATACTTTTGGAATTGGAAGTTAGCCCAAGCTCACAAAAAAATCATAACTTTGACCAAATTCTCCACCACAAATGGGGAGCAAACACATAAAA
The DNA here is from genome assembly GCA_034044135.1 of Flammeovirgaceae bacterium SG7u.111. Classification (NCBI taxonomy): domain Bacteria; kingdom Pseudomonadati; phylum Bacteroidota; class Cytophagia; order Cytophagales; family Flammeovirgaceae; species Flammeovirgaceae bacterium SG7u.111. The sequence goes on from CP139021.1 coordinate 3,911,919, forward strand.
ATTAATGGAAGAGAAAATCAAGCTTGATAGTATTGAAGAAGCCATAGAGGCAATAAAAAATGGAGAGATCATCATAGTAGTGGATGATGAAGACCGAGAAAATGAAGGCGATTTTGTATGTGCCGCAGAAAAGGTCACTCCTGAAATAGTTAATTTTATGGCCAAAGAAGGCAGAGGGTTGATCTGCGCACCTTTAATAGAGGAGCGCTGCGACGAACTCAACCTCGAACTGATGGTGGGAAAGAACACGGCTATCTACGAAACTCCGTTCACCGTTTCAGTTGATCTGAAAACCGATGGCTGTACCACAGGTATTTCTGCAAGTGACCGCTCCAAAACGATCCAAGCACTCGCAAACCCAAACACCGATCCTGACACCTTAGGCAAGCCAGGGCATATTTTCCCCTTGAAAGCAAAAAAAGGCGGGGTGCTTAGAAGATCGGGCCACACCGAAGCGGCAATCGACTTAGCAAGGATGGCAGGTTTACAACCCGCTGGCGCACTGGTTGAGATCATGAACGAAGATGGGACGATGGCTCGCTTACCTGACCTTAAAAAAGTAGCGGAAAAGTTCAACCTCAAACTTATCAGCATTGAGGACCTTATTAAATATAGGCTAGACAAAGAATCTCTTATCCAAAAGGAAGTAGGGGTTGACCTGCCTACCCATTGGGGAAGCTTTAGGCTAACGGCTTATAGACAAACCAACACAGGCGACCTTCATCTAGCTCTTACCAAAGGCACTTGGGATGAAAACGAACCTATACTCGTTAGGGTACACTCTTCATGTATGACTGGAGATATTTTTGGTTCGCACCGCTGCGATTGTGGGGAGCAGCTCCACGGCGCTATGCAAATGATAGACAAAGCTGGCAAAGGTGTAGTGTTATATATGAACCAAGAAGGGCGGGGAATTGGTTTGGTCAACAAACTTAAAGCCTACAAGCTACAAGAAGAAGGCATGGACACTGTAGAAGCAAACCATGCACTAGGTTTCAAAGCCGATGAACGAGACTATGGCGTAGGTGCGCAAATACTAAGGGACTTGGGCATAAGAAAAATGAAAATCATTACTAACAACCCAAAAAAGCGTGCAGCACTTTTGGGATACGGTTTAGAAATAACAGAAAGAGTCGCTATTGAATTTGCCCCTAATACGCATAACTATCGCTACCTATCTACTAAAAGAGATAAAATGGGGCACTTTATACTAGGTGACGACAGTTTTTAAAAACTTAAAGCCCGTTTAAATTGTAAACATGCTCATATCACACATATATAAAGCTTAGCCAAGCCTGATCGTTCTCCGATCAGGCTTTTTTTCTTTTAAAACAAAGGCATAGTTACTTTAATGAGCATAACCTTATCTATCTCCTCAAATAATAAGGTCACAATTCAAAAAACAACTATTCCTTGCTTGAACTTTAGGCAAGCAAATCTTTTGTAAGTGGTATTTGTTACGTTAGTATGCTCTTCTCAAGAATTTGATCAAATCTTTCAGAAGTTCTCTTTGCCAGCTAGTTTTAGCATAAATCAGAAAATCAAGTTACAGAAAAGAGAGGAAGGATCAAAATCTAAAAATACTGGTTTAAAACACAGAAAAACAAATTTCATACTGATTTTCAATACTTTATAAAAATCGATACGACAACGCTATAAAAGCTAGATTCAGGAAGCATATAAGGCGTGTAGAAACAAATACATAACAATAGTTTGCAACCAGCTCAATCAACAGCATATCGTGTAACCCAAGAGATGTTATTACAGAAAAGGGCATTTTATTGCCCTCTACATGTTAACACTTGTTAATCAGTCATTGAATCTCTTTGAGTGATTAAAACTATTGCGTAAATCCGCTTAATAAAAACATGAAACCACTAACAAGTTGATTGAGAAATCAAAAAACGAATAAGGCTTGCAACTCTACTTTTTTCAAGAAACTCCTCTATATTTGCAGCTCAAAACAGCTTGCTTCAAAGCATTTCCTACAACAAGACATAGGCGAACTAGAGGGTCTGGCAATAAATTATCACTGAAAACCTGATAAAAAGACCGATTTATCTAAGTTTTTCTTCATTTACTGAAAATTATTGCTTGTTTTTATGGGAATATACCATTAGCTTTGCAGCCTTTAATTCGAGATTAATAAAACATCATAAAATGTACGCAATAGTAGAGATAGCAGGACAGCAGTTCAAGGTAGAAAAAGATAAGTATATCTATACCAATAAGCTTAGCCAAGATGAGGGCGAAGGTATTTCTTTTGACAAAGTTCTATTGCTAGATGACGAAGGTAGTGTGAATGTTGGCACGCCAGTAGTATCAGGAGCAACCGTAAAAGGAAAAGTGTTGGAGCACGTTAAAGGTGACAAAGTACTCGTTTTCAAAAAGAAAAGAAGAAAAGGGTACAAAAAGAAAAACGGTCACAGACAACAGTATAGCAAAGTATTAATTGAAGAAATTGTAAAATAAATTAGATCATGGCACATAAGAAAGGAGCTGGTAGTTCTCGAAACGGAAGGGAGTCGGAAAGTAAGAGACTCGGTATCAAGAAATTTGGAGGTCAGGATGTTATAGCTGGAAATATTTTGGTTAGACAGCGTGGCACAACACATCACCCTGGTGTAAACGTAGGAATGGGCAAAGACCACACCCTATTTGCACTAACTGATGGTAAAGTGGAATTCAAAATAGGTTATAGAAAAAAATCTTATATCTCTGTAGTTCCTGCAACTGCTGAATAGATTTTCTCTTATACCGCAAAAAAAGAGGCTTGTTTAAAACATGCCTCTTTTTTTATACCCCTACCCTACATTTTTCACACTTCATAAAAAAGCAACAGAAGGATTTTCTGTTTTTGTACTGCTACAAAATAAAGATTACTTACTTTTGAACACCTTATTTATACATCATAAGTTTACCACTCAATTTTATCTACACCTACCTTATTTTAATTAGCAATAACCAAATTAAAGAAACTTCATTAAGCTAACCTTTAACCATTTCTCAATTTGAAAACTTGGATATTTGCCCTTCTGCTGATTCTTGGCACAAACTCTTGTCAAAAAAGGTATGTATACCAACATGTCCGCTACCCTGATGATGCAATAAACATCAACTCTGATTTGGCTGAGCAAGACTCTGCTATTCTTACGATGATCACTCCCTATAAACAACAAATGGGCGACAGGTTAGAAGAAGTGATAGGAGAATTGGACAAGGATATGCCCAAAGGGTATGGAACCGAAACCTTATTGGGCAACTTCACCAGTAATTTGATGATCGATTTTGTAGAGCAAAAAGAGGGGGTAAAGCCAGATATGGCAGTAATGAACTTTGGCGGGCTTCGCAGAGACTTGTATAAAGGTGAATTAAAAGTGGCTGATATCTATGAGCTAATGCCTTTTGACAACATTATAGTAGTCCTCACTCTTTCGGGAGAAACTGTGCAAAAGTTGTTTGAATACACCATTGAAGATGGAGGTGTCACCATAGCTGGGTCAAAAATAGTGGCAAAGGACAGTACTTTCAGTTCAGCAGAGATAGGCTCTGCCCCATTCGACAAAAGTAAAACATATGTGATTGCCGTTTCTGACTATCTTGCAAATGGCGGTGGAAACATGACATTTTTCTCAGAAGCAATCGCCACCCAAAATACGGGAGTGATGATGAGAGATGCAATCATAGAATTCTGCAAAGAGGAAACAAAAAAGAAAAAAATGCTAACGAGCAAGCTGGAAGGCCGATTGATAAAAGATTCGGATAGACTTTAAGGTTAATACGAAATTATATACTACGCTAACAAGGAGTAATACAAAATCAGATTTAGCCAAATGTTTCTTATTTGAAGATGGCAAAACAAGAAAAAATACTATCATCTCGTAAAAAAATAGTAAAGGTAAAAAAGATGGAACGACGTATATTTATAAAAGCTTCAGGACTGGTGTTGGCAGGCGGTCTTAGTGGACTTCACTCCTACGCAAAACCCTTCTCTGAAGACATAAAGTTGACTATTTTACACACGAACGATATGCACTCACGCATAGAGCCGTTTCCCAAAGGAAGTGGGAGGAATGCGGGAGCTGGCGGAGCTGCGAGAAGGGCAACGCTCATCAAGCAAATAAGGAAGGAGGTAGACAATGTTTTGCTACTAGATGCGGGAGATATTTTCCAAGGAACACCCTACTTCAATTTCTTTGGTGGAGAACTGGAAATGAAGCTGATGTCAGAAATGGGCTACGATGCTGCCACCATGGGGAACCATGACTTCGACTTAGGGATAGAAGGCTTCGTAAAACAGCTCCCCCATGCCAATTTCCCCTTTTTGGTGGCCAACTATCAATTTGACGACCCTGTATTGAAAAAGGAAATCGCACCTTATAAAATCTTCAAAAAAGCAGGGCTGAAGATTGGCGTATTTGGGTTAGGAATTGAACTGGAAGGTTTGGTGCCAGACAAGCTTTACAAAGGCACGGTTTACCAAGACCCCATCGCTATTGGAAAAGAAATGACAGCTGAGTTGAAGAGAAAAAAATGTGATTTGATCATCTGCCTTTCCCACCTTGGAAATGCTTACAGAGAAGATAAAATTTCAGATCAAGACCTAGCAAAACAAGTACCTGGATTAGATCTTATCATCGGTGGGCATACCCATACATTTTTGGACAAACCCACTGAGTTGATCGGCCCTGAAAACAAGAAAGTTTTGGTCAATCAAGTCGGTTGGGCTGGGCTTCGTCTTGGCAGGATAGATTATAAATTCAGTCCCGAAAAATCGTTAAAAAATGCGTCGGGCAGGGCTTTGGCGGTTTAGCAAAAATAAAACCAATTTCCAGTATGGTATTTTTTCAAAAAAACCTTTAAATATTTTCCCTTTGATTATCAATAAGTTACATAAGACAGATATCAAACCAACGTTTTGGTTATCAATTAGTTATTAATTAATTCACATTACCTGTCTTTTTTTTGAAGGCATGTCAACCTTTGTTTCTTGCCTTTTTTTTCAGACTTTTGTACTTACCTAATTAGCAAAAATCAGTCAGCGTAAAAATCTGAATTAATCTCCTCAAGATTGTAAATGCAACCTGCTCGTTCGAAGGAAATGAGTACAGGTATTTTTTGCGGCATTAAAAAAAGTTGAGGGAATAAAGTTTTCACCATATAAATAAAAACATGTGTTGGATCAGATGTTAAAAAATTGCCAAGCAGTTTGGAGGAACTGCCTTGAAATCATAAAGTCGGAAATACAAGAGCAGAGCTTTACAACATGGTTTGCTCCTGTAAAACCGATAAAACTTGAGGGAAAAATATTAACTATAGAAGTGCCTACACCGTTCTTTTATGAGTGGTTGGAAGAGCATTATGTTTACTTATTGAAAAAAGCCATCACCCATGAACTTGGGCCAGATGCAAAGCTTGAGTACTCTGTGGTAGTAGATCAAGGCGGCGCTTACAATGAACCAATTAGGGTAAAACTAAAAGGAGAGAACAAGCAACACCCCTCTGCACCTGCTACAAGGCAAACCAGAGAGCCTAGTATCAATAAGCCTGCACCTAAGTCTAATGCAAAATTTTTAAACAGCCCATTTGACCTACCTCATTTGGAGCCTGAGGTAGTTGACTCTCAGCTAAATCCTAGCTATACTTTCGATACGTTTATTGAAGGCGACTGTAACCGTTTGGCTCGCTCAGCGGGAATGGCCATCGCCAACAAGCCTGGCTATACTGCCTTCAACCCATTGGTTATTTATGGAGGTGTAGGTTTAGGCAAAACACATTTGGCACAAGCTATAGGGAATGAAATCAAAAGGAGTCACCCTGAAAAAGTAGTGTTATATGTCACTACTGACCAATTCACTACTCAATTCATTGATTCATTACGAAACAATAATGTTCAAAACTTTACAAATTTCTACCTCCAAGTAGATGTTTTGATCATTGACGATATTCAGTTTTTATCTAAGAAAGAAAAAACACAGGAAAACTTTTTCCATATTTTCAACCGTCTGCACCAGAGCAACAAGCAAATAATAATGACTTCTGATAAGCCTCCACGCAGTTTGGAAGGCTTGCAAGAGCGTTTGCTTTCTAGGTTCAAATGGGGGCTTACTGCCGATGTACAAACCCCTGACTATGAAACTAGGGTGGCAATTGTAAAGACCAAAATGGATTTTGAAGGAGTGGATGTTCCTGAAGATGTGGTAGACTTTTTGGCACAAAGCGTTGATTCCAACATACGTGAGCTAGAGGGTGTATTGATCTCCCTTATAGCAAATGCATCGCTTATGAGGAAGGATATCGACCTTGACCTTGCCAAAAGTACACTAATTCATTTGGTTACTTCTTCTGAAAAAGAGATCACGGTTGAGTTCATTCAACAACTCATCTCCGATTACTTTAAAGTTTCGATTGACGAACTTAAATCGAAAACAAGGAAAAAAGATATTGCCACGGCTCGTCAGGTTGCGATGTATTTTTCACAACAATATACCAACCAACCTTTAAAAGTGATTGGCGACAGGTTTGGAGGTAGAGACCACAGTACGGTGGTTCATGCTAGCAAAACGGTAAAACAAAAATCTAGCTCCGATGCTATCTATGGTAAAATGATCAAAGATATAACGGAACAGATGGAAGGGAAAGCTTAAAGAGATATACAAGAGGGTAACTCTTGCGGGAAAATGCAAATGATTGCGTTTTCCCGCATTTTTTTTTATTACCTGACTATATTTGTATTTTCATTTTTAAAGCAAGTAATTCCCTTATAGTTTTTTGGTTAATTCTTCGAAAGACCAAAAATTATTCGTGTAATTTGCGAGAACAGGCAAAGCAACTGGCTGTTTCATCTAAATAACTATAATAATTAACTAATTTGAAGGTGCAATGAGCAAACCTGAAGAAACAACACCAAAACCGACCCTCAATTTCATCGAACAAATAGTAGAGGATGACTTGAGGACGAACAAGTGGGAAGGCAGGGTGAACACGAGGTTTCCACCCGAGCCCAATGGTTATTTGCATATAGGACACGCCAAATCCATATGCCTCAACTTTGGTTTAGCTCAGAAGTACCAGGGCATTTGCAACTTACGCTTTGACGATACCAACCCTGTTACCGAAGACACCGAATATGTCGACTCTATACAAGCTGATGTAAAATGGCTGGGTTTCGAATGGGACGACAGAAAATATTACGCATCTGACTATTTTGACAAGTTGTATGCGTACGCTATGCAACTTATCAAAAAAGGCAAAGCGTATGTGGATGATTCTACTGCCGAAGAAATTGCAAATTTGAAAGGCACGCCCACCAAGCCTGGGCAAGAAAGTCCTTTCAGAAACAGAAGCATAGAAGAAAACCTTGAGCTATTTGAGGGCATGAAGAAGGGCAAGTTCGACGAAGGCTCAAAAATTTTGAGAGCTAAAATCGATATGGCCTCCCCAAACATGCATCTGCGTGACCCTGCTATTTACAGGATCAAAAAAGTGCATCATCACCGCAAGGGAGACGAATGGTGCATCTATCCAATGTACGATTTTGCCCACTGCCTTTCCGATTCTATCGAAGGCATCACGCATTCAATCTGTACTTTGGAGTTTGAAGTGCACAGGCCACTTTACGACTGGATTTTGGATGCGCTTGAGGTATATCACCCACAGCAAATCGAATTTGCAAGGCTGAACCTCAACTATACCGTAATGAGCAAAAGAAAGCTCTTACAATTGGTAAATGAAAAGTATGTTTCGGGCTGGGACGACCCCCGTATGCCTACCATTTCGGGTATGAGGAGAAGAGGTTTCACTCCTGAATCTATCCGAAACTTTGCCGAGAAAGTTGGAGTTGCTAAAAGGGACAACATCATTGATGTTGCACTCTTAGAGCACAGCATTCGTGAGGATTTGAACAAGAAAGCACCGAGGTTGATGTGCGTGCTTAACCCACTAAAAGTTGTAATTACCAACTGGGAAGAGGGAAAAGTAGAAGAGGTAGAAGGAACGATCAATCCTGAGCAACCTGAGCTTGGCAAACGCAAAATCCCTTTTTCAAATGTAGTTTACATTGAAAGAGACGATTTTATGGAAGATGCTCCCAAAAAGTTCTTTAGGTTGGCGCCAGGCAGGGAAGTCCGCCTCAAGTATGCTTACATCATAAAGTGTGAAGAAGTAATAAAGAACGCTGCAGGAGAAGTAGTTGAGCTTAGGTGTACCTACGACCCTCAGACGAGAAGTGGGCAAGATACGTCTGGAAAGAAAGTAAAAGGAACGCTTCACTGGGTTTCTGAAGTGAATGCACTAAAGCCAGAAATCAGGCTATATGACAGGCTTTTCCAAGACGAAGATCCTGCGGGAAACAAGGAAGTTGACTTTAAAGAGTTGATCAACCCTAACTCGCTAGAAGTACTGGACAACTGTTACTTAGAGCCAAGTGCAGCAAATTCACCTGCAGGTTTCCAATGTCAGTTCGAGCGTAAGGGTTATTTCTGTGTAGACCCTGATTCTACAGACGGGAAATTAGTCTTTAACAGAACCGTTAGTTTGAGAGATTCTTGGGCTAAAAAAGCGAAGAAATAGCATTACGCTTTTCTATAAAAAACAAAGGTCGTCAAAGTAATTTGACGACTTTTTCTATTTCTACTGGCACCAAAAATCAATGCCCTGCATCTGACAATTCTCCTATATAACTTCCGTAAGTCATTACCACAAAGGAAATTACTAATACGAACAAAGCGATAATTAGCGATGTATATGTCTTTTTATCTACGCCTTTCCACTCTTTCATCACTACACCTATGATGTAGCTGAAGAAGATCAGCATGGACATGTGCAATACCCAACTTGCAAACTGGAAGCTACCCATACGTACATGGCCCAAGCCGTAGAAGAAGAATTGGAAATACCACAATGAACCCGCCAAAGCAGACAGTGAAAAGTTGCTAGCATAGCGCTTGCCCCCTACTTCCTTCACACTAAATAAGTCTTTGATAGAGCCATCCCGAATGGTGCTCACCAAAAACCAAATAAGATTCGTTGCCAAACAGCCCAACGAAGACACGATCAGCTTAGCATTCCCTTCAAAGTGACCAGCACCGTGTTCGGCAGCAATATCGGCAATGGGCTGTCCTACTTCCAAAGACACTCCCCAAATGGCTGAAAGCGTACCAGCAATCAATGTCAACAACAAGCCTTTCCCCATGTTAAAACCTGTTGATCCTTTTCCAGTAGTTTTTGCAAGAAAACGCTCTTTCATGAAACCTGCTTTCCCACACAGAGCTACCCCAGCTATTGAAACTAACATTCCAACGAGTACGATTCCCCCTCCAGTTTTGGTAAATTGCTCCACCAATTGTCCATTAATAATCAATGGAATAACCGTTCCTAAAACAGCAGAAATTCCAATGGAAATGGTGTAGGTAAGTGAGTAACCAATGTTTCGGATAGCATATCCAAATGACAAGCCTCCAAACCCATAAACAGCCCCGAGCAGCAAGGCTGACCAAAAAACAGAATTCGGTGCAGCCGATAATACTTTAAATAAATCTGGAACCGTAAAATAACCTATTACAAGTGGCATTATCAGCCAAGCAAAAAATGATTGGACGATCCAAAACACGCCCCACGACCATTGTTTTACTTTCTCGAAAGGCATATAGCAACTTGCTGCGGAAATCCCCCCTACAGCATGTAAACCTGTACCAACTATTGGGTTTGGTGTTATCATATTTACTATTGGTTTTTCTGTTTGTTCGAAAAGGTGAGTGAGCGAAACCTCTCTCACCTCTTTTATGATGTTTACAAACATATAGAATAGGCTATCTTTTTTGATGCATAATCACGCTTATATTTTATACTATTTCGACATCTGTTTAATAATAAATTTTGCATTTTCATAAATAATTTGATATTTGTACAAATAGAAATAGCATGACACCTTACCTTATAGAAGAGCTTAAAGTACAATTGCTCAACACCGCTTTTTGTAATTTGGACAGCTCTTGGAACTATACAAATATTGAAAGCCCCTTCACTCGAATCTATCTTATCACGGAGGGAAAAGGTTTTATTTACCCGAACAATCAAAAAATCGAGCTAAAGCCTCAGCATTTGTACATAATCCCCAGTTATGTACATTGCAGCTACAAATGCAATTCATCCTTATCGCAGTATTACATCCATTTCACAAACCAACTTTCCGATGGCTTCAATATCTATGACAGCATTCCTATTTACCACGAAGTAGCAGCCCAAGCACTGGATTTCCAACTATTCAGGCGCTTGATCGAAATAAATAAAAATGCAGGACTTGCTCAGAGTGACCCAAGTGTATATCAACGAAAAAATTGGGCTCCTGCCCTACCTCGCCAAAATAGCAGTAGCGCCTTGCTGGAAACCAATGGCATCCTAAAACAAATCTTCTCCAGGTTCATCAGTGACAGCAATAAAAGCACTGGAAATATTACCCAGATCTCACGCCTAAGAAAAGTATTCAAACACATAAACACTCACCTTAAAAATGAAATAAGGGTAGACAAGTTAGCAGAAATAGCCTGCTATTCAGTCGACCATTTCACACGCCAATTTAAGCAGACCACTGGTCTGCTCCCCATAGAATATGTCAATAGAAAAAGAGTAGAAATGGCCCAGCTTCTTTTGCTCACCTCAACCAAAACCCAAAAGGAAATCAGCGAACAAACAGGATTTAGCAGCCAACAATACTATAGCAGGGTTTTTAAAAACCAAGTAGGATGTTCGCCAGCTCAATACCGTAAGCAAGGCGGATTTGCATAAGCTCCTTTTATCTGATATAGACAGCAATCCCCCCTGATAGGAAATCATTGTTGCCAAATAATCGGAATAGTACAAAAACACGTCGGAACTCAACAAGACAGTAATCCTCAAACACCCCACCTTTGTTCAAGGAGGATATAAGACCTTTTCTCTCAAAGTATCTTGCTCCAAGAGCAAGCAAACTCTTGGCAGAATATGCTCACTATACTGTTCGCTCACCTTGTACCGACATGAATAAAAAATTCAGAATAGCTGTAAGGAAATTTGACCCTTTTGAGTCCGCTATTGAAAAAATATGGGAGGCTTATTGCAAAAAAACAGGCTGTATTCTTACGCTCGATGCCGTACCTATGGACTTACACCCGCTGTATGATACTATTTTAAAAAATGGGGGGCTAAAAAGAGGCGACTGGGACATTGCCCTTATCAACACCGACTGGATAACCGAAGCAGTCGAGAACAATCATATAGAAAACCTTTCCCCTTTTATTTCTGAAAAGAAACCAGAGGGCTTTCCACAAGGTTGGTCAGCTTCGCTCAGGGAGATGCAAAAATTTAAAAACAACACCTACGGATTGCCTTTCCACGACGGCCCTGAATGCCTGATTTACCGTAAGGACTTATTCGAATCTAAAGTTGAAAAAGACGTTTTTTTAAAAAAACATGGAAAGAAACTTCAAGTCCCCAAAACTTGGGATGAGCTAAAGGAAGTAGCCAGTTTTTTCCACCGCCCCGAACAAAACCTTTATGGGACAACCTTCGCCGCTTACCCCGACGGGCACAACACTGTTTTTGATTTTTGCCTGCAACTATGGACACGTGGAGGGGAACTTCTCACGAAAAACAGTCAGGTTGTGGTCAATTCGGTTGAAGCACTGGAAGGAATGCAGTTTTACCGCAGCATTTTGCAAAACACGAGTGCCATCCACCCTCTATCAAGGAAATTTGACTCCGTGAAATCAGGCTTAGCCTTTGCCAAAGGCGAGCTTGCCATGATGGTCAATTGGTTTGGTTTTGCCTCCATGTGCGAGGTATTGCCAGAGTCTAAGGTAAAAGGCTGTGTGGATATAGCCAATGTGCCAGCAGGAGCAAACGGACAAGGGGTTTCGCTCAATGCTTACTGGCTCTATGCAATGGGAACTGGCTGTACACAAAAAGACACAGCTTATGATTTTATGCGCTTTGCCGTAAGCCCTACCAATGACAAACTCATGACCCTAGAAGGAGGAATAGGTTGCCGAAAGTCTACCTGGGACGATGCCGATGTCAATGCTGAAGTCCCGTACTACTACAAGCTTGAAGAACTCCATAGGAATACACGAGCCCTTCCTCGCATGAGCAATTGGTCGGAAATAGCAACGATTATCGACCAATTAGTCTTGGAAGTAATCAATACAGAAAATGATATAAAAAGCATCCTAGACTCCGCTCAGCTTCAGATTGACAAAATTTAATTATGCTTTGGCAACCTCTAAAAAAATTAAAAATGGAAATTAAATATGCCCAAACGTTACCCAAAACCAAACAGCCCATCGTCATAATTGGAGCTGGGGGAATTGTAAACGACGCCCACTTGCCCGCCTATAGGCAAGCAGGATTCGAGGTATTTGGCATTACCAACCGAACCAAGGAGAAGGCGGAAAAGCTAGCAGAAAAGTTTGATATTCCTAGGGTATTCGATTCAATAGAAGATGCAGTAGCCCAAGCTCCTTCCAATGCTGTTTTTGACCTTACCCTGATGCCCAACCAATTTGTGGCTACGCTTGAAAAACTTCCTGACAGCGCTCCTGTCCTCATCCAAAAACCATTGGGCGATTATTTTGAGCAAACCATGGAGATAATAGAGGTTTGCCGAAGGAAAAAATTGGTAGCAGCCGTGAACTGCCAACTACGATTTGCCCCCTACATCATCGCCGCCCGCAACCTTATTAATGAAGGGGCGATAGGCGAACTTTATGACATGGAGGTTCGGGTTTCGGTATATACCCCTTGGGAAATTTTCCCGAATGTGACCTTTCACCCTCGCTTAGAAATCCAACAACACAGCATCCACCACATCGATTTGGTACGTTCCTTTTTGGGCAAGCCCGGATCTATTATGGCAAAAACGTTGCGCCACCCAGCAAAAAAAATGTCATCTACCCGCACCAATGTCATTTTCGATTATGGCGATGCCATGAGGGCATTGGTCAGCACCAACCACGACCACAATTTTGGAAGGCAACACCAAGAAAGTTATGTGAAATGGGAAGGAACTAAAGGAGCAATTTATGCAAGAATGGGCTTGCTTATGGATTATCCCGAAGGCCAGCCCGACCTCTTTGAATATTGCATAGTGGAAGAAGGAAAAACCCCTGAGTGGAAAACAGAAAAAATAGAGGGTTCTTGGTTTCCCGATGCCTTTGTAGGCACTATGTCTTCCCTGATGCGCTTCGTAGAAGGCTCTGCCGATGTGTTGGAAACTTCTATAGACGACGTACTGGAAACGATGCTAATAGTAGAAGCAGCATATGCATCAAGCGATGCTGGTGGCATCAAACCCGATTACCAATAAAAACATCTTCCTACTTTTTTAAATCCATTCCCCAAAAGGAAACTTATCCAAAACAAATATGAAAGCATCTGTTTACGAAGGAAATAAAACCTTCACTGTAGTTGAAAAAGAAATAGAAAAACCAGCAAAAGGCGAGGTAAGATTAAAAGTTGCCTACTGCGGCGTATGTGGTACCGATGTCCACATTTACCATGGTGCTATGGACCAGCGCGTGAGTATTCCCCAAAGTATAGGCCACGAAATGTCAGGTGAAATCGATGCAATAGGCGAAGGGGTCAGCGGATTTTCAGTTGGTGACAAAGTAGTGGTTCGCCCTTTGGATAACCGAGGAGAAAAACCTTCTGACAAAGGCTTTAGCCATATTTGCAAAGACTTGAAATTCATAGGCATCGACAGCCCAGGTGCTATGCAGGAATATTGGAATGTGCCAGTTTTTACACTTCATAAACTCCCGCAGGATATCGACATGAAGCTAGCAGCACTTATCGAGCCTCTTTCAGTAGCCTGCCACGATGTCCGAATGGGCAAATTAATAGCCGACGAAACTGCTGTGGTTTTGGGCGGCGGCCCTATTGGGCTGCTGGTTGCAATGGTAGCCAAAGAAAAAGGCGGAAAAGTCATTATTTCTGAGGTGAACGAAACCAGAATAGCCCTTGCCGAAGAATTAGGGTTTACCGTGGTAAACCCTACCAAAATTGACTTGGTAGAGTTTGTGGAAAAAGCGACAGACGGGGCTTTGGGCGATGTAGTTTTTGAAGTAGCCGGCGTTCAGCCCGCACTCGATATCATGACCCAAGTTGCAGGTATCAGAGGGCGTATTGTGATGGTAGCTATCCACGGTCAGCCTAAAAGCGTCGACCTGTTCAAGTTTTTCTGGAAAGAACTTAAATTGATTGGGGCAAGGGTGTACGAAGGAGAAGATTATGAAGAATCGATCAAACTGATTTCGGAACAGAATATCCCTTTCGAAAAACTCATTACTCAAGTTGAACCTTTGGGCAACATTCAGCAGGTTTTTGAAACTATCGCAAACAACCCTGCGGGCATGAAATATTTGTTAGATTGTCAATCATAAATAAGTATTACCAAAATCAGGGATTTAATATGCATATAAAATCACAGTTTTTTGAAGATTATGAAATGGGACATGTCCGCAAGACGCTGGGCAGAACCATTACAGAAACAGATTTTGTGGTTCACGCTGGGCAAACTGGTGATTTCTTTCCTCACCATATGGATGCCGAATGGTGCAAAACCCAACCTTTCAAAGAGCGGATTGCACACGGAACGCTGACTTTCAGTGTAGCAATAGGAATGACCGCAACCGAAATCAACCCAGAAGCATTTTCCAAAGGGTATGATAGGTTAAGGTTTATAAAGCCAGTCCATATAGGCGACACCATCCGAGTAGAAGTGACTATTTCGGCAAAAGAAGATTCTAAAAAACCAGAATTGGGAACAGTGGTGGAGCACGTGGAAGTCTTCAACCAACGAGATGAGATCGTATTGGTTTGCGATCATATTTTGTTGGCAAAAAAGAAAGAGTTTGTTTCTTAAAAAAGACTTATCTAAACTTAATATTCTAAGGGTAGAGCCGCTTATCGGCTCTACCCTTTTTTGGTAAAGAACCAAAGCTTTGGCAGAAACAAAAGAAACTAATAGAGCCGAGCCTATGTTAGCAATCAAATTCAAGTAAATGAGCTAGTAAAATGATGAAGTTTGCGCTTATTTATTGTAATGTTTTCGATAATGGCAACATAGCTTCATCTTTATTGTGATTCTCAAATAATTACCTGTTAATTTGTACCCCCTTTCCAAACAAAGGGAGATACTATTGAAAAATAATAAAAAACGCGCCCTGAAATAACTATGGATGGGGGCTGAATGAACACCTATTTTTTTATAAAATGAACATGGAAATAATGGACACCACGCTGAGGGATGGCGAACAGACCTCAGGAGTGGCATTCACGGCAAGTGAAAAGCTGAACATCGCAAAAATGTTGTTGCAAGAAGCAAAAGTGAACAGGTTGGAAATTGCGTCGGCCCGAATTTCGGAAGGAGAGTTTGATGCTGTGAAGAAAATTGTTTCTTGGGCTGAAGATAAAGGTTACTTGGAAAACCTAGAAGTGTTAGGCTTTGTGGATGGCGGGAAATCGCTGGACTGGATGGTTGATGCTGGCGCTAAAGTATTGAACTTGCTTTGCAAAGGCTCGCTCAACCACCTCGAAAACCAGCTAAGAAAAACCCCTGAAGAACACTTGGCCGATATCCAATATTGCCTAGATAAAGCCGAAAAGCTTGGTATCAAAGTCAACGTCTATTTGGAAGATTGGTCCAATGGAATGAAAAATTCGCCTGAATATGTAATGTACATGCTTCAGCAACTCAAGGATAAAAATATCATGAGATTCATGCTGCCCGATACGCTGGGCGTGATGAACCCTTACGAAAGCCAAGAATACTATGGCAGAGTGGTAAAAGAATTCCCTGAGCTCCACTTCGATTGCCACGCCCACAACGATTATGACTTGGCAGTAGCCAATGTAATGGCGGCGGTAAAAGCGGGTGTGAAAGGAATCCATACCACGGTAAACGGCCTGGGCGAACGCTCGGGAAATGCACCACTAGCCAGCGTAATAGCCGTTTTGCACGATCAACTTAAAATAAAAACTACGGTAGAAGAGACTACACTCAACAAACTTAGCCGTTTGGTAGAAGCTTTTTCGGGAACGCGTATCCCAACAAATGAACCTATAGTAGGAGAGCATGTTTTCACCCAAACCTGCGGAGTACATGCCGATGGCGATAGCAAAGGCGGCTTGTATGTAAGCGATCTTACTCCCGAACGCTTTGGCAGGGAAAGGAAATATGCACTGGGCAAAACCTCTGGCAACGCAAGCATCAAGAAAAACTTGGAAGAACTTGGCATCGAGCTTTCTAAGGAATCGATGAGAAAAGTGACTAAGCGAGTGGTTGAACTAGGCGATAAAAAAGAAGGGATCACCACGGATGACCTTCCTTATATTATAGCAGATGTGCTAGGTAGTGAAGTGATTGAAGACAAAATAAAAGTGCATAATTATTATGTGACGCATGTCCATAACCTGAAGCCAATGGCTAACCTGAGCATAGAGATAGGCGGGAAAATCTATGAAGAAAGCTCTGTGGGTGACGGACAGTACGATGCTTTTATGAAGGCTTTGAAAAAAATCTATTTCAGGCTGGAAAAAGCTGTGCCTACCCTACTCGACTACTCGGTAACCATCCCTCCTGGCGGCATGACCAACGCTTTGGTAGAAACAGTGGTTACGTGGAAGCATGGGGACAGAGAATTCAAAACTAGGGGCTTAGAACCTGACCAAACTTCTGCTGCTATAAAAGCAACCATTAAAATGCTGAACATCATTGAAAAGTAAAAAATACATAGCTCGACCTAGTTGGTCGAGCTTTTTTGTTCCGCAGACCGCAGTTACACCATTCATTTACCTAACTCATAAACTACCACCAACATGAACACCTACATCGCACTTTTGAGGGGAATTAACGTAAGTGGGAAAAACAAGATTAAGATGGCTGAGCTGAAGGTTTCGCTTCAAAAGCTGTCGCTGGAAAAGGTGACCACCTACATCCAAAGTGGGAATATAGTTTTCCAATCCGAAAGTACTTCCCTTACCGAATTGCAAGCGCTTATTTCCGAATGCATTTTGAAAGATTTTGGGCTTACCGTGCCCACTTTGGTATTGGAGAGCAATGAGCTGGAACAAATCATTGCCAACAACCCCTACCTAAAAAACGAATCGGTTGACCCTGCTAAAGTTTACTACACGTTTCTGGAAGCAGCCCCTGCCCCAGGCTTGTTCGAAACAATAGACATAGATGCATATCTCCCAGAAGAGTTTATCCTTTCCGACCGAACTATTTATTTCCACTGCCCTACAGGCTATGGCAAAACCAAGCTGAACAACAACTTCTTTGAGAAAAAACTAAAGGTTAGGGCAACTACCCGCAATGTCAAAACTTCTAACAAGTTGCTTGAAATGGCTTCTGGGCTTGGTTGAAAAAAAAGCCATGCCTATTTTTGCACACAACTACGAAAACAGATTTGAAAAGAAGTGGCCAAGAAAAAGATAGAAGTCAACATAGACAGTTACGGCATTTATACTAAATGGGAAAGAGGAAGCAAAGCCTTGCCAAAAATCAGGAAGTTCACCAAGGAAGTGCCTGCCGTAATTGATATCGAATTCGGGTATATTTTAGAGATAAAAAGGGGAAAAGGAAAAAAGATTGAGTTCTGTATAGATCATCCACAAATCCCCGATGACGAGGGAAATATCCGCCCACCCTTTGATGACGTAGAATATGTGGGTAGCAACGATTACCGTTTTTTTATTGGCGACACCATTTGGGCTCCTGCCGAAAACAAGGTAGGACCTTGGCGGATCACCACCTATGTAGATGGAAAACTCGCAGCAGATATCACTTTTGACCTAAAACTCCCCTCCTCGCCCGAGGAAATTCCTGAATGGTTGAGATAATTTTAGTCCGATTGACAAATTTTAGTATGAACAGCCTTCGCTTGCTCAAAACCCAAGCTTATTGCCCATTGTAGATCAGCACATGCATTGTCATAGTCCCGTTCATTATAATAAGAGATACCTCTATTATAAAAGTACTTTGCCTCACTCGGTTTGTAAGCAATAGCAGTGGTATAATCTTCCGCAGCTTTTTGATATTTTTTCATTGCAAAATAAAGGCCAGCGCGCTTGGCGTAGGCTTTCTCCGACTTAGGCGATTTCTCAATTGCCAAACCATAATCCACCAAGGCTTGCTCATAGTTTTTCAACTTCTGATAGGTCAGCCCCCTGTTGAGGTAGACATCTACATCGTTATAGCCTAGTGCCAGAGCCGAGTCAAAATCGGTAAGTGCTTTTTTGTACAAGCCCGCTTCAAAATAAGAATAGCCCCTATTGAAATAGGCTTCTGAAAACCCATATTCGTTTTCAATGATCTTATCATACATCTTAATAGCGTCGAGCGTGTTTCCCTCATACTCAGCCAATGTTGCCAAATTGTACAATGCTTCCTTATTGTTTGGCTGAAGTATTAGTGCTTTGCGATAATCGACTTTAGCTTCCTTTTCCATTTCCATCCGCTCAAACAACAAGCCTCGGCTCACATAATAATCAGCTTTGGACTGTAAAGCAATGGCTTTATTGAAGGCATCTTTTGCTCCATCATAATCATTAATATCCAGCCTTACTTTTCCCATAAAGTTCAAAATCTCAGCGTGACTATCTGAAAGAGTGCCTACCCCTGATGTATAGCTTTCACCTAAACCATTTTCCGACATTTTGAAATAGACCATCTTCGTCTCCGACCTTGGAGCTTCCAATAGCTTTTCTAAATCCCTGATAGCCATGGCATGATCCCCGTTTTGAAAATATGCTTGAGCCCTACTAAAAAGGGCTTCGTAGTAGGTGGGTTCAAACCTAAGTACCGCATTATAATCCCTCACAGCCCAATCCCAGTCACCAAGTTGTTCGTGACAAGAGGCTCTATCTAGGTAATATTCTTTCTTCTTTGGACTAGAGGCTATCAGTCCATCCAGTACTTCTCTAGCTTTATCATACCTTTCCTCTGCTTTTAATACCAGTACCTTTTTATAAGAACTCGTATTGCTACCAGCGATGCCCAAGTCTTGGGCAAAGGAATATAGCCCAAGACTTGAGAAAAAAAATAGAATCAACCCGAGCTGTTTCATTTCACTTTCATTTTAGCTTAAAAATAGTAACACATCATAATTTACCCCTTTTTAGGAGGTGAAACAAGTGAAACCTTAAAAGAAATAAAGGCGCACTTTGAGCTAAAAATGGTTAGCAAATGTTATTTTTCACCGAAATAGTATATTTTTACGCCTTAATTAGGAAAATACCTTACACATTTTTTTTTAAAAATTCAATTATGGCTTACAACCTTCTCAAAGGAAAAAAAGGGATAATTACGGGAGCACTTGATGAGAACTCAATTGCTTGGAAATTGGCGGAAAAAGCTCATGAAGAAGGAGCTTCATTTGTGTTGACCAACGCTCCTGTGGCAGTTAGGATGGGTAAAATCAATGAATTGGCAGAGAAATGTAATGCTGCTGTCATTCCTGCAGATGCAACTTCAGTTGAAGATATCGAAAATCTATATAAAGAATCGGTGGATCACTTGGGTGGAAAATTCGATTTTGTTCTTCACTCTATCGGCATGAGCCCTAACGTGAGAAAAAACAGGAAATATGGTAATTTGAACTACGAGTGGTTCCACAAAACGCTCGACATTTCAGCACTTTCTTTCCATAAAATGATGCAAGTTGGCGAGCAACTAGGATCATTCAATGATAATGCTTCTATCGTAGGCTTGTCGTATATTGCCGCACAGAGAACCTTTTCTCACTACGCAGATATGGCACAAGCAAAGGCTCTTCTTGAGTCTATTGCTAGAAGCTACGGTGAAAAACTTGGGAAAGCTCAAGGCATCCGTGTAAACACAATTTCTCAGTCTCCAACCATCACTACTGCTGGCCAAGGAATTAAAGGTTTCCAAGAATTTTTGAAGTTTGCCGAAACTATGTCGCCGCTAGGCAATGCTTCTGCTGACGAGTGTGCCGACTACATCTTGACCTTGTTCTCTGACCTCACCAAAAAAGTGACAATGCAAAACTTGTTTCACGATGGAGGTTTCTCTTCTACAGGTTTCTCTGAAGAGCTATTCAAAGAATTGAACATTGAAATTGACTAAGTAACAGTCAATTAGTCAACATACAAAAAGAGCATCCACTAGCCTGGGTGCTCTTTTTATTTGCCCTGTTAGGCAAATTACCTAGAAGGATATTTAGGTCAATAGCTGATGTATGGGCAGAAACTTAGCTATACTTTTGTATTGTGATTCAATTGTATTAATAATTGCTTTTAATCGTTTGTATGTGATTTACTCAATCAATTACTCAAATTTAGTTGTGGATATCGCATGTTAACTTTTCACTTAACACTAGCTGAACTAACACGTTTACATGCACGATTAAAAAAGCACCACTTTAATAAACTAGACTAACTTACTTCATCACTTATTTTCACCTATCACCGAACGTCCTGCAATGTAGGACGCACCAATCAGAGCAACTAACAATAAGACTCCCGTCACTTCAAACGGCAATACATAATTTGACATTAGAGAAATCCCTACATCCACTGTAGTTGTTTTTTCTGTATTTTCAGCCGTATTTTCCAAGCCCAAAGTAAGTATGTACTGAATGTATCCCAAAAGCCCAAAGGTAACTATGGCAACGAGCGTTCCTACAAACGTATTTCTACTTGAGGTAAACAAACCCGTCCCATCTTTCTGATTCGTAAACATCACCCCGAAGATCAATAACACCAAAATCCCTCCTACATAGATCATTATTTGAGCTGCAGCTAAAAAATCTGCTCCAGAAAACACATAAAAAGCTGCTACAGATAAAAGCGTAAGAATTAGGGCAAATGCAGCATGAAGGATTTTCTTTGTGAAAAGAATAAATAGTGCTGATAAAACAGCTAATCCTCCGAAAAGATAAAAAACTACTATTTCAATATTCATGATTAATTATTCAAAATCTACTCCTTATCTCCATCATTTTTAGGTTTCCTCATTACCGGTCTGGGGCGAGGTCTATAAACCTTTTTAGCTTCTTCTTTGGATAAATCCTCAGCTCCTTCGCTTTGATCAGGCTCTGTAGACTTTTTTTTCATCACAGGTTTAGGCCTTGCTTTGGGCTTTGGAGTTTCCTCCCGCCCCTCAACGTCCTCCTTTTTCTCTTCTACCTTCTTCACCAAAGCCTTAGGGCGAGGTCTCGCTTTTGGTTTTCCATCAACAGGTTCGTCAGGTGTGTCTTGCTCAACTTTTTTAACCAAGGCTTTTGGCATCGGACGCTTTTTGTGTTTTGCAACTTCCTCTACTTTGTTTTCTTGCTCAGTACCTGACTCTTCTTTTTTCTTTATCAAAGCCTTCGGACGTGACCTTGCTTTTGGTTTTCCCTCGGGAGAAGCTATGTTTTCGCTCTCTGGTTTAGGCACATCTTCCACTTTTTTGCGAACAGGTCTTGACCGAGGGCGATACTTAGGCTTTTCTGTTGAAACAGTATCGCTTTCTCCTGTCGATTCTTCGGTTGCCTTTTTCCTTACAGGTTTAGGGCGAGGGCGGTAAGCAGGTTTTCCTTCCCCTTCCCCCTCTGCCTTCGCTGTCGCCTCATCTTTAGTGCTTTCCTCTGCAGATGGTGCTGGTTTTACCTTAGGCCTTACTCGCGGGCGATACGCTTTTTTGGCTTCTGATTCTTCTTCTGTAACAATTTCTGCTTTCGATGCCGCAGCTGCTATTTTTTGAGCCTTTGCTTCTTCTTTTTTCTTCTGAGCTAAATCAGCAGCTTCTTGCTTTTCCTTCACTTCTTTGGGTGTCATTTTCCCAAACTTGAAGATATGATCAAACACATCGTACTCGCTAAAGTCGTAGTCTTTGGTCATGGTAAGGCACTCGGTAGGGCACACAGTAGTACACAAGCCACAAAAGCAACATTTTGCCATATCGATATCAAACTTAGCAGCGTGCAGCCGCTTTGCTGTTCCATCTGATGTGTAGCCAATTACTTCTTCCGACTTTATGGATTCTATATCTATACAATCTACAGGACAGATTTTTGCACATTTGTCACAAACTATACAATCATCTATCTCGTTATCGAGCTTATACCTCCCATTATCAGGCACAGGGAGAGATTCGGAGGGATAACTGACGGTTATAATTCCTTCCGACCGCTCAAAATAGGAAGAGTCTTCGGGCATGATAGGCAGCCTTTTCTTCTTCCTAATTGCATTTATAAAATGTTTTAATGTAATCTTAGCTCCTGCCACAGAAGTTTTGTATGCTTCTATGATAGAACCAAAATATGAATTGTTAGCACCTTTCATCTAGTAAACCTATGGTTCATGTCGTTATTCATGTAATAGGCTCTAACTCCCATTACAGAATCTACCTTCTCTTACTCCTCCCTTTGTTTTGAAACTCAACAGTTTATACTGAATAAAGTTGATGCATCAGTTAGAGAGGTTTTAATAACTACCAAATATCATAGATAATAGAATAAAAACCTTAATTAATAGCAAGAAAAAAAGGTTTTATCGAAATACAGTTCTTTTTACATATATTTGGCATTTGATACACAACCCTTACTAACCTCAAGCTTAAGCTTAGAACACAGTTAATTAAGTAAAACTAAAGACACAACCTATTAAAAAATGAACATTCACGAATATCAAGCGAAAGAAACGCTTGCCAAATTTGGAGTTGCAATCCAAGAAGGAATAGTTGCCAATACACCCGAAGAGGCAGTAGAAGCAGCAAAAAAAATGAATGAACTGACAGGCACCACTTGGTGGGTAATTAAAGCCCAAATCCATGCTGGCGGAAGGGGAAAAGGTGGAGGAGTAAAACTTGCCAAATCCTTAGATGAAGTCAAATCAATTGCTGATGATATTCTCGGAATGCAACTAGTTACTCCACAAACTGGAGAAGAAGGGAAAAAAGTGCATAGTGTTCTTATAGCTCAAGATGTATATTACCCAGGCGAAAGTGACATCAAAGAATTTTACGTGAGCGTACTGCTTGACCGTACCACGGGAAGAAACACGATCATGTATTCTACCGAAGGTGGCATGGACATAGAAGAAGTTGCTGAAAACACGCCAGATCTTATCTACAAGGAAGAAGTTAACCCTAAAGTTGGTTTGCTTCCATTCCAAGCTAGGAAAATCGCCTTCAAACTCGGCTTGCAAGGAAAGGCTAACAAAGAAATGATGAAGTTTGTGATGGCTCTTTACAAAGCTTATGACGAAACTGACTCAGCTTTGTTTGAGATCAACCCTGTTTTGAAAACTTCTGACGACAAGGTGATTGCAGTTGATGCAAAAGTGAACCTTGACCCTACTGCTCTTTACAGACAAAAACCATTGGCTGCATTGAGAGATTTGAGAGAAGAAGATCCAATAGAAGTAGAAGCTGGTGAGCACCACCTAAACTTTGTGAAGCTTGACGGAAACGTAGGCTGTATGGTGAACGGCGCTGGTTTGGCAATGGCTACTATGGATATGATCAAGCTTTCTGGTGGTGATCCTGCTAACTTCCTAGATGTTGGAGGTGGAGCAAATGCTAAAACTGTTGAAGCTGGTTTTAGAATCATCTTGAAAGATCCAAAGGTAAAAGCAATCCTAATCAACGTATTCGGTGGCATCGTAAGGTGTGACCGTGTTGCAAACGGCGTAGTAGAGGCTTACAAAAATATCGGCGATATCAAGATCCCTATTATCGTAAGGCTACAAGGAACTAATGCTGAAGAAGCGAAGGAAATTCTTGACAACTCAGGCTTGAAAGTCACTTCAGCTATATTGCTGAAAGACGCTGCTGAGAGAGTAAAAGAAGCTGTTGCTTAAACAATAGCTTTAACGATATAAACGTCCTTGAAATAAATTTCAAGGACGTTTTTTTATTCTGTGAAAAGCAGCATTTTCACATTCTCCCAACCACTTCCCCTTCCAAGGTCAAATATTCCCTCATCAAATTTGCCGTAAGGCATGAATGGACGGGTAAAAAATAGAGGATATCCCCTATTTCGGTATTATCAAACAACTCTTTGGGCAACACTACTTTTCCATGCTCTTGGGAAAGCCCTTTTATATAAGCTCCTTCTATCGGTTGCCCCCAGTTTTTTCCTGTTTGCTCCACCATTAGACCAAAAATTGGTTCACCATTTTTCTCAAGTATATCTTTTGAAAAATGAACACCTCCCCCATAAATAACCACTTCACCCTTTTCAGGAAACTTTGCCACAACTGGGCAAGCCATAGCCACAGCAACCTGATCAAATTCACATGAGCCAATTTTCTGTTGGGTGAGGTCGTAGAACACAAAATTCCCAGGTCCAATTTCATCAATGTATTGGAAAAAATCCATTGTACTGCACGAAGGCGTATCTCCCATCACTATTTTCATTTGTGGGAATTCATCTCGAAAACCAGCTCTCAATTCTCTGAAAAGCCTGATACTCTCTATATGGATTTGATTTATCTCAGCTATTGATTGTGTTGAATAAGTATGTCCATTGTGAGTATAAAACCCTGAAAAAGTCAAGTTCGATTGGAAAACAATGTTATCTAAGCACTTCTTTATCTCATCGAACTGATCTATTGAAAAACCAGTCCGACCATAGCCAGCATTGAACTCTATAAAAATACCCACTTTTCTTTTTAAAGTAGAAAGATGGGGCAAGATACCAGCATCGGAAAGTAATAACTCTAAGTTTACCGACTCTGGAATTTGCTCTATTTCATCAAACTGAAGAGGATTTATTGGAAAAGCTATGAGGATATTTTCCCAGCCATTTTCGGCAAAGTACTTCGCCATATCTACCGAAGAAACGGTAATGTGACTTACCCCAAAATCTTTAAACCATTGCCCAACTTCGGCAGACTGATGGGTTTTAAAATGTGGCCTGAGCCTTACGTTGTGCTTATTGGCCTTTCTGACCATGTTTTCAATATTGCGAAAGCATTTCTGCTTATCCAGCAGAAGAGTTGGCTTGGTTATTTTCAAAGACATAAAAATTGGGATTATTAGAATCCTAGTGAAGCATTTTCCTTTGAGGCATACTCCAAAAGTTTATCTGCCTCTTCTTTGGTAAGTCCATTAGTGAAATAATTGACAGGATCTACTTTTCTGTTTTGATAATGTACTTCATAGTGCAAATGAGGACCTGAAGAAAGTCCTGTATTACCTACATAGCCAATAACCTGCCCCCTTTTTACGCTTTGCCCCACGGTAACATTAAAGTCCGACATGTGGGCATATTTGGTTTTGTAACCGTAACCATGAGAAATTTCAATTTGTTTTCCATATCCACCAACCCTGTTCACCAAGGTCACTTTTCCATCGCCAGTTGCATAAATGGGCGTACCTGTTTTTGCTGTAAAATCCACCCCGGTGTGAGCCCTCCAAATTTTCAGGATGGGATGAAGCCTGCGACCAAAACCTGAAGCTAATCGGGTGAGCTCTTTATTGGTAATGGGTTGGATAGCAGGGATACATTCAAGCATCTCACTTTTCGATTTGGCCAACTCAACTATCTCGTCGTAAGACTTGGTTTGGATATACATTTTCCGCTTGGTAATATCCAGTTTCTTGAAAGTTGATAAAATCAGGTTTTCTTGAGAAAGCCTTTCTTCCAACAGGTCTTTGTATCTTAAACTTCCTCCAGCTCCTGCTTGGCGAATTTCTGCTGGGATAGGCGGTGCATCGAACAAAACGCGGTAAACTTTGTCATCATTTCGCTGAAGCAAAGCCATTTGGGAGTTTATTTGTTTTAAGTCCCTATCAACCGCCTCGTATTTTTGCAAGAGAGCCGCATTTAGGTTGAGCAAAAACTGCAATCTCGAAGAAGGCATGTGCTTAGTGATGAGCACAGAAAAAATGACACCGAAAATAAGGCATATAAACACGATGCCTAGACCGTTGATGACCATCTCAAGCTTCGAGATTTTTACTTTCTCATACTTACAGGTCTTTGTATCGTAATAATATTTAATCTTTGCCATGGCTATCTTCTGAGCTAACAGAATTTTAATATACCTAAATTTGCAAATCAAATATCGAAATTACTGAACAAATAGCTGTTTTTTATATGATTTTTTTAGAAACCAAGGGAGGCATTTTCTTTTGAGGCATACTCCAAAAGCTTATCCGCTTCTTCTCTGGTAAGCCCGTTGGTGAAATAGTTAACAGGATCGACATGCCTATTTTGGTAATATACTTCGTAGTGCAAATGTGGTCCAGCTGAAAGCCCCGTATTCCCCACATACCCTATCACCTGGCCTCTTTTTACAGATTGTCCATCAACCACATTGAAGCCCGACATGTGGGCATATTTAGTTTTATAACCATAGCCGTGGGAAATTTCAATGTAATTCCCATAACTTCTGTTCATCTTTATCAACGTGGTCACTTTTCCATCTCCGGTAGCATAAATAGGCGTACCTATTTTTGCAGAAAAATCACAACCGGCATGCATCCTTGTTATTTTCAAAATTGGGTGGTAACGCATGCCATAACCAGAAGCTAACCTCCGCAGTTCTTTATTGGCAACGGGCTGAATAGCTGGGATACATTCCAACATTTCGCTTTTAGACTTAGCTAACTCCACAAGCTCATCATACGATTTTGTTTGGATATACATTCTCCGTTTGGTGATGTCTAGCTTCTTAAATGTGGAAAGAATAAGCGGCTCTTGGGAAAATCGCTTTTCTAGAATGTCTTTATATTTCAGACTGCCTCCCGCCCCTGCCTGCCGGATTTCATTGGGAATGGGTGGGGCATCAAACAAAACCCTATAGACCTTATCATCATTTCTTTGCAACAAACCCAACTGAGAATTCAACTGTTTCAAATCTCTATTGGCAGATTCGAACTTTTGCAACATGGCTACGTTCTGATTGAGCAAAAACTGTAACCTAGACGAAGGCATATACCTAGTAATGAGCATAGAAAAAAGTACCCCAAAAATGAGGCATATAAACATGATGCCTAAACCATTGATAACCATCTCTAGCTTCGAAGTTTTTACCTTCTCGTACTGACAGGTTTTTGTATCGTAATAATATTTAATCTTCGCCATAGCTATATTCTAAGCAGTGTCAGGGTTTCAACATTCCTGAATTGCGAGCCAAATATCGTAACTATTGGGCAAATAGCTATTTTTTACATAAAATATTAGAAACCAAGGGAGGCATTTTCTTTAGAGGCGTACTCCAAAAGCTTATCTGCTTCTTCTTTGGTAAGCCCGTTGGTGAAATAGTTCACTGGGTTGACGGGCCTGTTCTGATAATGTACTTCATAGTGAAGATGTGGACCTGAAGAAAGTCCTGTACTCCCCACAAAACCAATTACTTGCCCCCTTTTTACCTGTTGTCCTTTTACCACATTGAAGCCAGACATGTGTCCATACCTAGTTTTGTAGCCATAGCCGTGAGTGATTTCTATATGCTTGCCATATCCCCTACGCACTGTAGCCACCTTAGTGACTACCCCGTCGCCAGTAGCATAAATAGGTGTGCCTATTTTTGCAGAAAAATCACAACCAGCATGCATTCTTCTAATCTTCAAAATGGGATGGTAACGCATGCCAAATCCAGAAGCTAACCTTTTCAACTCTTTGTTGGCAATGGGTTGGATAGCAGGGATACGTTCCAGCATTTCACTTTTCGACTTGGCCAGCTCCATTATCTCATCATAAGATTTTGTTTGGATATACATCTTCCGTTTGGTAATATCCAGCTTATTAAATGTGGAGAGAATGAGTGATTCTTGGGAAAGCCGTTTTTCTATGATGTCTTTATATTTTTGGCTGCCCCCCGCCCCTGCTTGGCGGATTTCATCGGGAATAGGTGGGGCATCAAACAACACTCTGTAGACCTTGTCGTCATTTCTTTGCAACAAGCTCAACTGTGAGTTTATTTGTTTAAGGTCTCTATTGGCTGCTTCATACTTTTGCAAAAGCGCCACATTCTGGTTGAGCAAAAACTGCAACCTAGACGAAGGCATGTGCTTGGTGATGAGTACAGAAAAAATTACCCCAAAAATGAGGCATATAAACATGATGCCTAAACCGTTTATAACCATCTCCAGTTTCGAGATTTTTACCTTCTCGTACTGACAGGTTTTTGTATCGTAATAATATTTAATCTTCGCCATAACGTCCTTCTATTCACACATCTTAGCTACTAAGGCAGAAAAAATCAAACTAGGTATTCTTCTTAAGCAACAACAATCTATCCGATAACCAAACTTTTGAAAACTAATTGCCGCTTTGCTCACAAACTGTTTTCAATTCAGTCAAGCTTTGCTTGTAGTTTTCAGCTATTTTACCCTCAAAATCCAACAAATAAGCTACAAACCTATTGAGAGGATTCCAGCCAAACTCTCCACATTCTTTCCAAACAACCAATATGCCATCCTTGTTTGGGCTAAAATCAAAACTTATATCAGATATAAATGCTCCTTCTTGCATAATCGCCCTCATTTCAATCCTTTTTTTGGGTAGAGACTTTACTATCTCCATCCTTCCGTCACCCGATTCGGATTGCCAAGAGTAAATAGCTCCTTCACCAAAAGCTGGCCCTTCAAAGCTGGCTACCAAGGTAGAATCTAATGAAGCATTTGAAAATGCCCATTTTTCCCAATTCCGCAATTCATTCACTTGGGCAAAAACGTCACTTATTTCGGAATCAACTACAACTTCTTGCTGAACTTCATAGTTTCCGGGCAAGAAAACCCAACTTGAAACACATAACAATAAAATAGAAGCTAGTACTCCTAAAGAAAAAAAACGGAAAGATTTCATTCGATAAAAATGTTGGCTAATATGAACCTTAGTTGGTTTTATATGAAAATCTGAATATTTTTGCCTGCTCGAAGGCGGCTGAATGATTGGCAATATTACGCCAAGTGAGGGAGAAATCGTAGTGAGCTACTTAACAATACCGCAATTCAGCCCAAAATCGCCTTTTATAGATGCGAAAAAGTGAAATAGCTTTTCCATGCAAAGGCATTCATCTTAATTAAAAGACATAACAACGCAGCAATAATGTTCGAAAATTTAAGTACCAGATTAGACCAAGCAGTAAAGACCTTAAAAGGGCAAGGTAGAATTACAGAGATCAACGTAGCCAACACCGTCAAAGAAATTAGAAGGGCGTTGGTAGAAGCCGATGTAAACTACAAAGTAGCCAAAGAAATAACCAACGACATTAAAGAAGAAGCTTTCGGACGGAAAGTATTGACTTCTGTGTCGCCAGGGCAGCTTTTCATCAAGGTAGTAAACGATAAGCTTACCGAACTTATGGGTGGTACAACTGCTCCTTTTAACCCAAAAGGCAACCCTGGTATTATCCTCATTTCTGGTTTGCAAGGTTCTGGTAAAACCACTTTTACTGCCAAGCTTGCAAACCACCTCAAGAAACAAGGCAACCAAGTAATGATGACCGCGTGCGATATTTATCGCCCTGCGGCTATTGAGCAGCTCAAAACTTTGGGCGAACAGATTGATGTAGAGGTTTATTCCGAACCTGAAAACAAAAATGCTGTTGAGATTGCCAACAACGCAATCAAACATGCAAAGTCCAATGGTAAGAGCATCGTAATTGTCGATACAGCAGGTCGTTTGGCTGTGGACGAGGCGATGATGAACGAGATATCAACCCTTAAAAAAGAACTCAACCCTCAAGAAACCTTATTCGTTGTCGATTCGATGACGGGTCAAGATGCTGTGAACACTGCAAAGGAGTTCAACGATAGGCTCGATTTCGATGGCGTAGTCCTTACCAAGCTAGATGGTGATACGCGTGGTGGTGCAGCCCTTTCTATCCGTTCGGTAGTAAACAAACCTATAAAGTTCATCAGTACTGGTGAAAAAACTGATACTATTGATGTTTTCCACCCAGACAGGATGGCCAATAGGATCTTGGGCATGGGCGACGTCGTTTCTTTGGTAGAGAAAGCTCAGCAGGTTTACGACGAAGAAGAAGCACAACGTCTCAATAAGAAATTCAGAAAGAACCAACTTGACTTCAACGATATGCTTTCGCAAATCAGGCAAGTGAAGAAGATGGGTAACCTCAAAGACCTTATGGGTATGATACCGGGCATGAGTAAGATGATGGGCGATGCTGAAATTGACGATGATGCGTTCAAGCCTGTTGAAGCGATCATTTTGTCGATGACTCCAGACGAAAGGTCTAAACCTGAGCTCATGAACACAAATAGGAAAAAAAGAATTGCCGACGGAAGTGGAACTTCTATCCAGCAGGTAAACAACCTAATCAAACAGTTCCATGAAATGAAAAAAGCCATGAAAAAAATCAATACTATGAACATGGGGGGCAAAAAAAATAAATTCAAAGGACTGGCTCGGTAACCCCTAAGATTTATCGAAAAGCATTTAGCAAAAATGCCATTGGTCTTTAGCCAATGGCATTTTTTTATTACCAAGCCCAAGAACACAATTTCAAAAAACATGAAAAACAGTCAATTTAAGCATCTTATCGAATTGAACTTGGCTACAATATTTCTCTCTACTTCGGGAGTTTTGGGCAAGCTTATCACGCTTTCGGCTACTTATACCATTCTGATGCGCTGTGTTGTTGCGGTTATACTTATCTTTTTGTTTGAAAGAGTAAGAGGGAACAAACCTGTTATAAATATCAAGAAAGACTGGCTGTTTTTTGTAAAAAGTGGAGTATTGCTCGGGCTCCATTGGGCTACCTACTTCTACGCCATTCAAATATCTTCAGTCGCCGTTGCTGTATTGTCCTTGTTTACCTTCCCTATCATCACAACCCTTTTAGAGCCTTTGTTCTTCAAAACAAAACTTTCTTTGTTCAATGCTATAGGTGCGGCAATGGTATTGGTAGGTATCTTTTTTATCATCCCAGACTTTGACCTTTCTAACAAAACAACCTTAGGTGCATTTTCGGGAGTTTTTTCGGCACTTTGTTTTTCTGTAAGGAACTTGCTCAACAAGAAATATGTAGGAGTTTATTCTAGCTCTACCATAATGCTTTACCAACTTCTGGTGAGTATTATTTTACTTTCACCCACACTCTATTTTTCAGATGTCCACATATCTATTTCCAATGCAGGTTATCTGTTCCTCCTTGGCTTCATAACCACAGCGGTAGGGCAAACGATGTTTGTACAAAGCTTGAAAAACTTCAGTGCTGCCACGGCAAGCGTTATCACAAGCATCCAGCCTGTTTATGGAATTCTTATGGCATTCCTGATCATAGAGGAACGACCTGCACCACAAGTAATCATTGGTGGATCAATGATCCTTTTTACAGTATTTGCAGAAAATATCAGACAAATATCTCTGAACAAAAAAATGGAATCGAGCTAAAGGTTCGTCAGAAAATCTTTAAAACCATTAGTATCGTAATTTGCGATACCAGCTTTTTTGTACACAACTTTTCCTTCAGGCGAAACTACCACAGTTGTTGGAATAGAGCCGGTACTGTACGAAGAAGGCATTCCTTCAGAATAAAAAACAGGAAAATCAAACTCCTTCTTCTCCATAAACTTGGGAACTTTGGTTCTGTCTTGGTCAACGGAGATCATCAGAAATACCACATCATCATTTTCCTTTTGAGAAAGGTATAAATCATTAATAGAAGGCATTTCGGCAACACAAGGAGGACACCATGTAGCCCAAATATTGATAAAAACAGTTTTGCCTTTAAACTGTTCAAGGGAAATCCTTACCCCTTCCATATCGCTAAAGCTCAGGTTATAATCAGCATAATACTGCTCTTCTTCAGGCAGGCCGTCTCCCGCATTGTGCACGCCAGTTACCATCACCATGCGCTGCAAAGCTCCAAACACATCTGTAGAAAGCCCTGTGACATACAAAAAACCAAATATCCCAAGGATTACCCCAAACTCTATCAACTCCCTTTTTAAGCTTTTTTTCTTCTTTTTCATTTATGATAATTCTTTCATATGTATTACACTCCCTTAAACCTCTCTACCCCTTCCCTAGTTCCAAAAGGACATAAAAAAAGCATCACGCTTTGGCGTGATGCCTAATATTCAATTCTTTTATCTTTCTTAGAAGAATACCCCTGCACTCAAAATCACTTGGTTTTGGCGAGTGTCAAATGATCTTTCTTGACCTAATATTTTCACGCTATCGCCTAGTTTACTCAAGTTTCCTTCATACTTTAGGTCAAGTACAATTTTACCTAAATTCAGACCTACACCTGCTTGATAGCCAAAGGTAGCTCCATTGAAACTTTGCTCAAAATTTGTAAACTTATCTTCTAAATCATTTTTATCACTAATAACGATCGTGGCAATTGGTCCAGCTTGTAAAGCTACAGGTCCTAGTTTAAAACCGACCATTGCAGGAATGTCTAGCCTTGTAAATTTTACCTGAGCCTTTTCAGGAGCTGCGCCATTTTTCAAGTCTTCAACAGTATATTCACCACCAACTGAGGTGATCAACAATTCAGGTTGTACATACAAAGGCAATACAGGAATATTGATCCTCGCCATAGCGCCAACGTGAAACCCAAGTTGCGCATCACCAGCTTTTAATTTGAGCTGCTCAAATTCATCATCACTTGTTACAATTAAGTCGTCACTTGTAAGAGACGCAGAGTTTACTCCACCTCTTACACCGAACTTAATCAACTGGGCATTTGCGATTTGGAAGCTTCCTAATACAAAAAGCAGTAAAATAATTTTTTTCATCAGAGTTAGGTTTTAGTTAAAATATTATTTGGGAAACTGTCATATGGACAACTCATTTTATCTATACGACAATTTAACAAACGAATACTATTCCAATAAGGATACTCTCAATAAAGAATTTTGAAAATAAAAAATTGCCCAACGTAAATCTATACATTGGGCAATATATTTAGCACTTAGCAAAGGCTAAGTTAAGTAAGCCAAAGCTTATTACTTTGCCGCTTTTCTTCTTTCGTTCTCGTCTAGGTGAATCTTTCTGATTCTGATAGACTTAGGAGTAACCTCTACATATTCATCTTTCTTGATGTATTCTAAGGTTTCTTCCAAAGACATCGTCCTTTTAGGAGCAATCTTACTATTATCATCAGAACCTGAGGCCCTCATGTTCGTAAGTTTCTTTCCTTTTTGTACATTCACTACCAAGTCAACATTTCTACTGTGCTCACCAATTACCTGACCTAGGTAAAGGTCTTCTCCTGGATCTACGAAGAAAACTCCCCTATCTTGAAGTTTGTCAAGAGAGTAAGCTGTACTTGGACCAGTTTCCATAGAAATCAACGAACCATTGCTCCTACCTGGCAACTCACCTTTGAACGGTTGGAAATCTAAGAACCTGTGGCTCATTACCGCTTCACCAGCAGTAGCTGTCAGTACTTGGTTTCTTAAGCCTACTAAGCCTCTCGAAGGAATCTCAAACTCTAGGTGTTGTAAAATGCCCTTTGGCTCCATCACTTTAAGTTCACCTTTACGCTGGGTTGCAAGCTCGATAACCTTACCAGAAACTTCCTGAGGGACATCTACAACCAAGAGTTCAAAAGGCTCACATTTCACACCGTCAACTTCTTTAAATAGAACTTGCGGTTGGCCAACCTGAAGCTCGTACCCTTCCCTACGCATCGTTTCGATCAACACAGACAAGTGAAGGATACCACGACCGTAAACCATAAATTTATCTTCCGACTCGCCATCCACTATCTTAAGTGCGAGGTTCTTCTCTATCTCTTTGTAAAGCCTATCCCTCAAATGCCTTGAAGTAACAAACTTTCCTTCTTTACCAAAGAATGGTGAATTATTAATAGTGAAAAGCATACTCATAGTAGGCTCTTCGATTTCAATTCTTGTGATAGGTTCTGGGTTTTCAAAATCGGTAATGGTATCACCAATTTCGAAATCTTCGATTCCTACAATAGCTACAATATCTCCAGCTTTTACGCTTTCAACTTTCTTCTTACCAAGTCCGTCAAAAATTTGAAGTTCTTTGATCTTCACCTTTTTAACAGAATCATCTTTTTTACAAAGGCCTTGAACTCCACCTTCTTTCAACTCACCTTGTATCAATCTGCCAATGGCGATCCTACCTACGTAAGCTGAATAATCGAGAGAAGTAACTTGTAACCTTGGAACTCCTTCTGGCTGAGGTGCCGCAGGAATATGCTCTAATACTTTATCTAATATAGGAGTGATCGTATCTGTTGGCTTTTGCCAATCATCGCTCATCCAGCCATTCTTAGCAGAGCCATATACGGTAGGGAAATCTAGCTGATCTTCGGTCGCGTCCAAGTGGAACATCAAATCGAACACAGATTCCAATACTTCGTCTGGGCGACAATTTTCTTTATCTACCTTATTGATAACCACAATTGGTTTCAAGCCAAGGTGAATAGCCTTGCTCAAAACAAACCTTGTTTGCGGCATAGGCCCTTCAAAGGCATCGACCAAAAGCAATACGCCGTCGGCCATTTTCAATACCCTCTCTACCTCACCACCAAAATCGGCGTGACCAGGGGTATCTATAATATTAATTTTTACACCTTTATATACAACAGAAACATTTTTAGAAAGAATCGTAATTCCTCGTTCCCTTTCCAATTCGTTGTTATCCAAAATCAGTTCGTTTACCTCTTGGTTCTCTCTGAACTGGTTTGTCTCATGTAAAATCTTATCAACCAGCGTAGTTTTACCGTGGTCAACGTGCGCAATAATGGCTACATTCCTGATGCCTGACATACTTTCCAATTTTGATTAAGCCGCAAAGGTATGCATAATCAGTGGTAGTATTGATGTTGTAGCTTTCAAAAGTTTTACTATAAATGAAATAGCTCAATAAAACCTTGGAAAAACCACTTTTTGGGATGATATATCTGATTTATTATCAATAATTTAATCTTTCGCCTTGATTTGAACCACTAAAAAACTTCATTTACGCATTCTCTAAATACAAAACGTACTTTTATTGCCAAAGCATTAGCGCATGACATTCACAAATTGTACTTTTGCCGTTTGACAAACTAACTTGGCCAGTGCCAAGGAGGAATACTTCACCTTTTACACCCAATACTAAACAACATACGCATATCATCTCTTTACTCAAATTTAGTAAGGAGGAATTGGATATAAACTTATATTTTACACAATTTCAGAGAATGAGCAAAGCCTATTTATTATTAGGGAGCAACTTGGGCAACCGCGAAGAAAATCTTCAAACAGCTATTAGAGAATTAGAAACCTTGGTTGGGAGCATCACGAAGTATTCCTCAATTTACGAAACCGCACCCTGGGGCGTAGAAGACCAACCGTCCTTCTTAAACCAAGTTATTGAAGTTGATACAGCCCTTTCTCCCGAACAGGTGCTGGAAAATGCGCTTGCCATAGAAGCCGTACTGGGAAGGAAACGCTGGCACAAATGGCATGCCCGCACCATGGATATAGATATCCTTTACTACGACAACTTGGTTATACGAACGGCAAACTTGATAGTGCCCCATAAGGAAATTCAAAACAGGATGTTCACCTTGGTGCCTTTGGCAGAAATAGCGCCTGATCTTGTTCACCCGCTAATTGGGAAAAGCAACTTAGAATTGTTAGAAAATTGCGATGATGAGTTGGGTGTGGAAGATGTAAAAAACAGCAAAGCAAATATCAGATAAGAACTTAATCATCTGGTTTTAAGAATTTATACATGATCTTGATTTTTTGAGTGAAATGGCTAGGAAAAGAAAATTAATAAAAGACGTACAGATAGTTGACGTAGCCGAAGACGGCAAATGTGTTGGCAGGGTTGAAGACGGAATGGTAGTGTTTGTAAAAGGGGTAGTTCCTGGCGATGTGGTAGATGTAAAAATTACCAAAAAGAAGAAGAACTACATGGAAGGCCAGCCTGTGAATTTCAGCAAAAAAAGCGAGATACGTGTCGAGTCTTTTTGCGAGCACTTTGGCACTTGCGGAGGCTGCAAATGGCAGCACCTCGAATACAGCCAGCAGCTGGTTTACAAGCAGAAAGTTGTGGTAGATGCTATGGAACGAATTGCCCGTGTGCCAATACCAGAAACCATTCCTATCCTTCCTTCAAAAGAGACCAAGTATTACAGAAACAAACTTGAATTCACTTTCACTTCTGACCGCTGGCTTACTACGGAGGAAATAATGACCGAAATAGTCTATGAGCGAAGAGGAACAGGTTTCCACTTACCAGGCAGGTTCGATAAAGTCCTCGACCTCAACCATTGCTATTTACAAAAAGACCCTTCAAACGACATCCGTGTTGGTTTGAAAGAGTTTGCCATAAAAAATGATTTTGATTTTTTCGATCTTTATAAAAACGAAGGTTTCCTTAGGAACTTAATCATCCGAACAGCCAACACTGGCGACCTTATGCTCATCCTCCAGTTTTTTGTAGATGATGAGGAAAAAATCAAGAAAACACTGGATTACCTAATTGAAAACTTTCCTCAAATCACCTCGCTCAATTATGTAATAAACTCAAAGGTGAACGATGTGATTTCAGACTTGAATATCATCTGCGCCCATGGAAAGCCCTATATTGAGGAAGAAATGGAAGGCTTGAAATTTAGGGTTGGTCCAAAATCTTTTTACCAAACCAATTCGGAACAGGCTTACGAACTGTACAAAATTACAAGAGACTTCGCCAAGCTTTCTAAAGAAGACGTGGTGTATGATTTGTACACGGGAACGGGGACAATTGCCTTGTTTGTAGCAAGAGATGTAAAGGAAGTAGTAGGACTGGAATATGTGCATGGAGCTATTGAAGATGCCAAGGTGAATGCTGAGACAAACGGCATTGAAAACTCACGGTTCTACGCTGGGGATATTCGCTATTTGCTAGATGAAAAATTCATAAAGGCAAATAAAGAGCCCGATGTGGTCATCACCGATCCTCCAAGGGCGGGTATGCACCCAGATGTAATTAAAACATTGCTCAGAACTGGGGCAAAACGAATAGTATATGTGAGCTGTAATCCCTCTACCCAAGCTAGGGACATTGCTATGTTAAATGAAAAATATGAGTTAAAAAGAATTCAGCCTGTAGACATGTTCCCTCACACTCATCATGTGGAAAATGTTGCACTATTAGAAAAAAGATGATATGTTGCAAGTGCTAAACTTGACAAACAGACCATGACTAACATATTAAAACCAAAACTTTATGATTCATGGCTAAAGCACTTTCTGTTAGTATTTTACTATTACTCTCGTCTATTTGCCTTCAAGCACAAGATTTAAGTAAACTTTTTACATCCGTCAACAATTCTGTAGTGGTAATAGAAACCACCGAAGAAATCCCTTTGGGAGGTGGGTCAAGGCGCAACACCGCCAGTGCACAAGGTATTGGCACGGGTGTTTTGATCTCTGCAGACGGAAAAATCATGACCGCAGCTCATGTGGTTCAAACAGCTGAATCGGTTAAGGTACATTTCCAAAATGGAGAGGTAATTCCTGCTGAAGTTATTGCCTCAGCCCCTGCCGCTGATGTTGCGCTTATTAAAATAAACTGGATGCCTAAAGACCCAGTAATAGCCAAGGTAGGCGATTCAGATTTGGTATCTACAGGAGATAGGATTTGCATCATAGGCACACCCTTAGGACTTGAGCAATCATTATCGGTTGGTTATATTAGCGGAAGAAGGGATCCTAACAAAACCACAAGAGGTTTTTATCAAATCGAATATTTCCAAACAGACGCAGCTATAAACCATGGCAACTCTGGCGGTCCCATGTTCAATATGAAAGGAGAGGTCATTGGCATCGTCAGCTATATATTAAGTGAATCTGGAGGGTTTGAAGGCTTAGGCTTCGCCGCCACTTCTAATATGGCTACCAAATTGTTACTTGAAGAACAGTCTGTTTGGTGGGGAACTGAAATGCAAATTCTCCAAGGAGCTACGGCAAAAATGCTTAACGTCCCGCAGGAATATGGTCTATTAGTCCAAAAAGTCGTACCGATTTCGCCAGCAGGAGTTTTGGATTTGAGAGGCGGCTCTATCAAAGCAAACATAGAAGGCACTGACCTTTTACTAGGAGGAGATATTATTATTGCCATCAACGGCATTAGGTTTTCCAATAAAAACAGCTTGCTTGAAGCAGAAAAAACCCTCCGAGGGCTTAAAAAAGGAGATGAGGTAAGCGTCGAAATATTAAGAGAAGGAAAGATTCAGACCTTGCAAGGTGAACTTCCTTAATCAATTGCCTCAAACTAAAGAGACAAAAAAGGGAAAAGCTTTTTGAAGCTTTTCCCTTTTTTATTTAATAATTTCTGCCCCTCCTAAAAGAACGAATCTCTCAACAATGGCATACTAATGCAATGTGACCCACCTCTCGCTCTAGAAAGTTCCCCTGAAGTCAATAATATAAGCGTATTTTCCACGTCATCAGGCTTCCTTACGCCTTCTTCAAATTCCTTCAGCAAATCATTTACATGAATAACATCAAAACCCTTTTTCCTAAAAGCATCCGCCGTTCGGTTATTCCTATCGTACCCAATCACGACACCTTCTTTTAGCGCAAGCACATTACAGGAATCTGTCCATTGCTCACGCTGCACAAACGGAAATTCCCCATCTCCCGATAGTATAAATTCTGTTTTCTCGGTACTGCCTAAGTCATTTTGGCTCACATCATCCAGCAAATCTTCCAAATGGAAAAACTTCTTAGGTGTATGAGGATTGTCTTTGCTTACTTGAATTATTTCCAAAGAAAAAGGCTCAACTGGCTCTCCTAGCTCAGGAATTAAGTGTTGCTTCCCATAAGCAGTTCCACTCTTGGAAAATGGGGCAAACAGCACCCACATGTTTCTTTTTACTTGGGTAAAAGTTGTATCGATATGCATGAAAGCTCTAGTATTCGGTATTTTGATCACCGAAACCTTATCGACTACATTTCTGGCAAAAAGTTCTTGGATTACTACACTAGTCCCGTGCAACGTTGTCCTTTCGCTACAACCTATGAGCAGATGGTTTGGAGCAACCATCATCACATCTCCACCTTCCACGGAAACCGTTTTTAACTTACGTTCCTCCGCATCAAAAAGGAAGTAATCTTCACTGTTTGAGACTTCAATTACCCTATCGCGCATTTCTTTAAATGCTACATGATTGAAAAATATATAGGTTGACAAAATCCCTTCCCTACTCCGCGCAGTTGTAGCAGGCTTAGTCAGTAGCACATGATCGTTCACTACCACAGCTATGTCACGGGTAAAAATAAAGTTGGGAACGGGTGGGAAGATCATTCGTTGATCAGGCATAATCCCTGAAACCAATACCGCTGCTAACTGAACTGGCTTAAGCTCCAGCAGCTGCTCTTGCATTTTATAAGAAATACGCTCATGCGCTACTACCGATGCAACCAATTTCTTTTTTACCGAATCGTCTTCTAAAATTTGAGACAGTAAAAACTGAGGTTCTAGGACTTTATCGGAATTGAAATAATTGGGGTGTTCAGGGTTGAAACAACTCCTGTCATTTTTATCGACCCCTTCCACTTGTTTAGCTTTTTCGGGATCGAGAAAATAAAGCAAAAGCTTCGTATAGAGGTCGTATTCATCTTTTCGCAATGTTTCGAGGTGTAGGATATCTTCAAAAAGCCAATCTTGTGCTTTTGCAGGGATGATTTTCCCCAAGCCGTCATCTGGGCTATGTACCATTATTTTCCTCAACCTTCCTACTTCACAATCTACAAATACGTTATCGTTTTTCATTCCTTATCCTTTATGGTTGTTCATTTGATTGGGGCAAATTTAAAAATTCGATCATTCCCTAGCTATTAATACCGTCTTATTTCGAAGCAATTTGCACGTTGGTCATTCTATTATTTTGACCATTTACAGAATTTCTCTGAACTTTTACCCTTAAAAAATCTATTTTTAAAAAACTAAAAATGTTTTTAATAACCAGTGTAAAGTCACCTTTCGGAGAATTTTCACGCAAACAATGGCAAGCTTCATAAAGTTAAGCACAGGCATACCCATAAGCATTGGGAGATAATGTGGCTTTAAACCAATTGCTTGGCAAGCAAAAAGGCTTAAGGTTTTCTTAGCTTTTGCTTTACTCATGTTTGCCGTAATATAAACTAACAATATCACATGGAAACAACAACATCCTTGATACCAATAAAATTAACAGAAAGAGCAATCACCGAAGTAGCAAACATAGTCAACAGTAAGAAAATCCCTGAAAACTATGGGTTAAGAGTTGGCGTAAGAGGCGGCGGTTGCGGCGGAGCAGGGTTTTTTATTGGCTTTGACAAGGCGAATGATGAAGATAAAATATACCAGATACAGAATTTCGAAGTATATATTGATAGAAAGCATTTCATGTATTTACTTGATGTTGAGCTTGATTTTGAAGAAAGGGCTGAAGAACAAGGATTTGTGTTTAATACACCTCAACAAGACTAATCCGGTAAGTACAGCTGACCAAAGTTAATAGAATATTTATATGAGAGAAAAACAACCAAATAACTCCAATTACATCATTAGGCTACCTTTTCTATTGTCAATTGCCATTTGCATTGGGATTTACCTTGGTGCAAATTGGTTTAGTTCTTCTGCCCCAACATCTGGCGAGATCAATAGCAATGCAGGTAAATTCAGAGATGTACTTGGATACATTGAGCGATACTATGTAGACACGGTTGACCTTGATGAACTCACCGAGCACGCCATTGAAGAAGTACTTACCAAGCTCGATCCACACACAGCTTATATACCTGCAAAAGATTATGACATGGCCAACGCACCTCTTCAGGGTGACTTTGAAGGAATAGGTATCGAGTTCAATATTTTTAAAGATACAATCAACGTAGTTGCTGTGCTCCCAGAAGGACCTTCCGAAAAAGCAGGGCTTAAACCAGGAGACAAACTTTTGGAAGTTGATGGAGAAAACCTTGCCGGCATAAATGTGAACAACCGAAAGGTAGTTGAAAAACTTAGGGGCAAAAAAGGGACAAATGTTGAAGTAAAAATAAAGAGAAGGGCAATGGAAGAACCTCTTTCGTTTACCATAAAAAGGGATAAAATCCCAACCACTACTGTTGAAGTAGGCTACATGATAGATGAGAAAACAGGCTACATAAAAGTAACGAGGTTCGGGGCAAAGACCTACGATGAATTCGAATCTGCTCTTTCAAAACTTGTTGACCAAGGCATGGGTAGGCTTGTCCTCGATTTGAGGGATAACTTAGGTGGTTATATGGACAAGGCCATTAGCATAGCAGATGAATTTTTGGCTGGTAGCCAGCTTATTGTCTATACAGATGGACAAGGAACGCAATTCGACGACGAGGCAAATGCTAGCAAAAAAGGGTTGTTTGAAGCAGGTTCGCTTGTCGTCTTGATCAATGAAAACAGTGCAAGTGCTTCGGAAATAGTAGCAGGAGCTCTCCAAGATAATGACAGAGCTTTAATAGCAGGGCGCAGATCATTTGGCAAAGGGCTAGTACAAAGGGAAATCAGATTGGACGATAATTCCGCCTTACGTTTAACGATTTCTAGGTATTACACACCTAGTGGAAGGTCTATCCAAAAACCGTATGGAGATGGCACTGACTATTCCCACGAAATTCAACAACGCTATGCACATGGTGAGCTTTTCAACAAAGACTCTATAATACAAGACACAGAAAATCAATATGCAACTTCAAAAGGTAGAACAGTTTACGGAGGAGGTGGAATTATGCCAGATTTCTTTATTCCCCAAGATACGAGCTACTACTCTACATATCTCAACAAACTGATTTCCAAAAACCTATTGAGGGAATATGCTTATAACTATGCCGCAGAACACCGTGAGGAACTTACTGAAATGGGCTTACACAAGTTCAAACAAAAAATGTATATTAATGAAAACATCATGCGCGATTTTGTAGCTTTTTCAGCTAGCTCAGGCGTTCCTTACAACGATACGCAATTCTTGATCTCCAAAGGATATATTGAAAATTACCTGAAAGCATTTGTGGCGAGAGCCATATGGAAAGACGAAGGGTTTTATCAGGTGTACAACCAGTTTGATAACGAAGTAATAGAAGCCTTAAAGCTTTTTGATAAGGCAGAAGATATAAGCGGGATTTAGGAAAAACCTGATTTTTTTTTCAGTTTGTAAATAGGCAAAATCATTCTTCGGTTTTGCCTATTTCATTATCGTCTTCTTCAAAATCTTTGGGCACAGGAAGTTCATTTACATTGTTGATTCCAAAATACTCCAAAAACTTAGGTGATGTGCCATAGAGCATAGGACGCCCTACCCCATCGGATTTGCCCCTAATTTCGAGCAAGCCTTTTTCCAACAGTTTTTTAATGGCATAATCGCAGTTCACGCCCCGTATTTGTTCCAATTGAGATTTGGTTACAGGTTGTTTGTAGGCAACGATAGAAAGCGTTTCTAGGGAAGACAACGACAGTTTCCTTTTCGATTTTTGCTTGAGCAAAACACCGATACTTGCTTGGTAAGCAGGCTTGGTCATGAACTGAAACCCATCGCCTGCCTTCACAATTTCCATGGCAAATTCTTCGGAAGCATACTTCTGTCCTAGTAGCTCCACCGACTTTTCTATATCTTCTATAGGCACTTCCGTATCAAACATTTCAGACATGCAATTTTGCATCTCTACCGCTTTTACTGGCTGTGGAGAACAGAAAATAAGTGCTTCTAAGTGTTTTTGAAGATAATCCAAATCATTAAAATTTAAGGCATACGATTCTAGAGAAGAAGAAAGCTCCTTCTAAAAATCAAAGCCAAAGGTTGATTAGTAATATTTACTTATTCCTGTTCAGTTTAGCGTCAATAGAGTGTTGAGTATGAGGCACAGCTCTCAATCTTTCTTTTCTAATAAGCTTTCCGGTATCTATACAAATACCATAAGTACCGTTCTTGATCCTAATCAAGGCATCCTCGTTTTGCTTCATGAACTTCATTGTTCTTGCCGCAAGTTGGTTAAGCTGCTCTTTTTCCAAAGCATCTGCACCATCTTCGAGTGTCTTCGTGCTTGAGTGGTTTGAGTCCGAACCCGTATCCGAATGAGTTATAGACTCTTTCAAATGCTGTAATTCGCTCTTTGCTTTTGCAATCTTCGCCATTAATAGCTCTTCAAATTCCTTTAATTCCTCTCTGGAATACCTTTGCTGCTCTGCCGCCATAGTTATTTAGTTTACGGTTGAAATAATTAAATCCCTAGAAACATAAAACTGAAAAAAGTAATAAAAATAGTAAGGATACAATCAAAAATATAACTTTTCTAATAGTCTATAAGACGGTGACATTTCAAAAAAGTTTCTCCAATTATAAAAACTGCCCTATTTACAGTTAACCTAAAGATTTTCATTACCTTCTAGACACAAAAAATATCTGCAAAGGTAGCTTTTTTGTTCTATTTTAAGAAACTTCTTACAAACATTCCTAACCGATTATCTATATCGCACACGTTTGCATTAGCTCATCAATATGATTCGAATCTTATAAAAATAATACAATAAAATATCGAACTCTCGCCTCCAAATACTGTTATTTTACTAAAGAAACCAAAAGACTCCAACATGAGAAAACATATGTTCTTGAAAGGAATAACAAAATGGCTCGACCAAGCATAAACAATTCATTTACAACCATTTAATCATAATCTCAAATAACAAACACATCATAGCATTAAAAAACTGAATATTTAGACATGAACTACTATAACTCCATCATAGAAGCCATAGGCAACACCCCAATGGTCAAAATCAACAAATTAGCGAAAGAGGTAAAGGGAACAATCTTGGTAAAAGTTGAATATTTTAACCCTGGCAACTCTATGAAAGACCGAATGGCGCTCAAAATGATAGAAGATGCCGAAAAAAGAGGCGACTTAAAACCGGGAGGAACCATCATAGAAGGTACATCGGGAAATACAGGAATGGGGCTAGCCCTTGCCGCTATAGCCAAGGGCTACAAATGCATATTCACAATGGCGGATAAGCAATCTCAAGAAAAAATAAACATCCTGAGGGCTGTGGGAGCAGAGGTAATTGTTTGCCCCACCAATGTTTCATCAGACGACCCTCGCTCCTATTATTCCGTCGCCCAAAAGCTCAATAGAGATATCCCAAATTCCTTCTACCCCAACCAATACGATAACCTTTCCAACACGGTAGCGCATTACGAAAGCACCGGTCCCGAAATATGGGAACAGACCGAGGGGAAAATCACACACTACGTCGCAGGTGTAGGCACTGGAGGCTCCATGTGCGGCGTCTCGAAGTATTTGAAAGAACAAAACCCTAAGGTGATTTCAGTGGGGATAGACTCGTATGGCTCTGTTTTCAAAAAATACAAAGAGACAGGTGAGTTTGATGAAACTGAAATTTACCCTTACCTCACCGAGGGAATAGGTGAAGACATTTTGCCAAAAAATGTAAATTTTGATTTGATAGACACCTTCGTGAAAGTAACCGATAAAGATGCAGCCATTATGACCCGCAAACTTGCCCGAGAAGAAGGGCTTTTTGTGGGTTGGTCGTGCGGATCTGCTATGTTTGGAGCGTTGGAATACGCCAAAGAGCATTTGAAGGAAGACGATGTAATGGTCGTAATTTTACCCGATCACGGCACTCGATACCTCAATAAAATCTACAACGATGACTGGATGAAGAACCATGGATTCATAGAAGAAAGAGAGTTTGAAACGGCAAAGGACATTATTAGCAGAAGAAACGGCGAACGCTTGGTGACCAT
The DNA here is from genome assembly GCA_034044135.1 of Flammeovirgaceae bacterium SG7u.111. NCBI lineage: Bacteria > Pseudomonadati > Bacteroidota > Cytophagia > Cytophagales > Flammeovirgaceae > Flammeovirgaceae bacterium SG7u.111. The sequence goes on from CP139021.1 coordinate 3,956,628, forward strand.
CTCAGAAACTTCGACAGTTGGTGATGCAATAAAGAAAATGCACATCTCAGGTATTTCCCAAGTACCCGTAAGCGATAGCGCAATGCAGACAATTGTCGGCAGCCTTACCGATTCCAAAATCCTCGCTTTGCTACTTGAAAACCCTGAACTTAGGAACCAACAAGTGAAGGAAATTATGGATACTCCTTTTACCTTTGTAGCCCTAGACAACACGGTAGATACACTTTCTTCTTTGATCAACAAGGAAAATCCGGCATTACTAGTTAGGGATAATTCGAACAAAATCCATATCATTACACAGCATGACTTACTCATGGCAATGAGTAATTAAAGGGGTCATATTTTTTCAAACAACCATATATAAACAGCAAAAACAACATTTATGATCGAAACTAAAACTAGTTCAGAAGCACTCATTGAGATGGAGAGCAAGTATGGGGCACATAACTACCACCCGCTACCAGTAGTTCTTTCTAAAGGAAAAGGGGTGAAAGTATGGGATGTGGAGGGGAAGGAATATTTCGATTTCTTGTCAGCCTATTCTGCTGTAAACCAAGGGCATTGCCACCCAACTATACTTAAAGCACTTGCCGACCAAGCTGCTGAGCTTACGCTTACCTCTAGGGCTTTCCACAACGACATTCTGGGACCATACGAAAAATATATCACTGAGTTTTTTGGATACGACAAGGTACTTCCCATGAACACGGGCGTAGAAGGTGGGGAAACTGCCATCAAACTTTGCCGCAAATGGGCTTACAAAGTAAAAGGTGTTGAGAAAGAGAAGGCGGTTATCCTATTTGCCAATGGAAACTTTTGGGGCAGGACGCTAGCCGCAGTTTCTTCTTCTACCGACCCTGAAAGCTATGAAGATTATGGACCATACATGCCCGGCTTCGAGCTAATTCCTTACAACAGCTTAGAAGCGTTGGAAAAAGCTTTAGAAAATCCAAATGTTGCCGGCTTCATGGTAGAGCCCATTCAAGGCGAAGCTGGCGTTGTAGTTCCAGATGATGGTTACCTCAAAAAGGCATACGAGTTATGCAAAAGCAAAAATGTGCTTTTCATTGCCGACGAAGTGCAAACAGGAATTGGAAGAACAGGAAAAATGCTTGCTTGCGACTATGAAGATGTAAAGCCTGATATTTTGATTTTGGGCAAAGCCCTTTCTGGTGGTGTGCTACCTGTTTCGGCTATCTTGGCAAACGATGAGGTCATGATGACCATTTTGCCAGGGCAACACGGGTCTACTTATGGTGGAAATCCACTTGCTTGCAAAGTAGCCATGTCAGCCTTAGAAGTGCTTAAGGATGAAAACATGACTGAAAATGCTTACAAGCTAGGAATGGTCTTTAGGGAAAGGATGCAACAGTTGGTTGATACATCTGATTTTGTGAAGCTTGTACGAGGAAGAGGCTTGCTCAATGCAATAGTGATTGACGATGAAGAAACCAGCAGCACTGCTTGGGACATTTGCGTAAAACTCAAAGAAAATGGCTTATTAGCCAAGCCAACTCACGGAAACATCATCCGCTTTGCCCCACCTTTGGTTATTACCGAAGCCGAGTTACACGAGTGTTGCGATATTATTGAAAAAACAATTTTGAACTTCTCAAAATAACAGAAAAGGCTCCCATAGTTTGGGAGCCTTTCTCTTTTGCTTTATAAGATAATTTTGCCCAAGGCTAAGCATCTACTTTTTTTCCTTTCGTGTCTACTTTGACCCTAATCTGGCTCTCTACCATTTCTTGTCTACTTTTTACAATGTCTACGGCAAAATAAATCGCCTCCCGCAAGGAAACTTCGCTAGCTAACCCTTTGCCAGCTATGCTATACGCCGTACCATGTCCTGGTGAAGTCCGAACAATTGGCAACCCTGCTGTATAATTTATTCCTTTGTCAAAAGTAAGTGCCTTAAAAGGAATAAGGCCTTGATCGTGGTACATCGCCAAAACTGCATCGTACTTTTTGAAAGAAAAGCTCCCAAAAAAACCATCTGCTGGAAATGGACCAAACACCAAGTTTCCCCTGTTCTTAAAATCGTTTATCACTGGCGCAATCACCTCTTGATCTTCTTTGCCTAGCAAACCATTTTCACCTGCATGAGGGTTCAGTCCCAAAACAGCTACACGGGGTTTCTGAATGCCAAAATCTTTCTTGAGTGTCTTGAGTAAGATTTTCAATTTAGTAGAAATCAACTCCTTTGTAATCTGTGAGGTAACTTCTTTCAAAGGAATATGACCTGTCACTACCCCAACTTTCAACTCGTCGGAGCACATGAGCATCAGCGTTTCTTCTGCCTCAAATGTTTGGGTATAATACTCCGTATGGCCTGGGAATGCAAAATCCTCACTTTGGATATTGTCTTTGTTGATAGGACATGTTACCACAGCATCAATAAAACCAGACTTCAAATCTTCAGAAGATTTTTGGAGAGCTGCCAACGCAGAATTCCCTGCTAACTCCGTCACCTTACCCGGTTCTATTTCCAACGTCTCGCTCCAGCAGTTTATAACATTTGCCTTTCGGTCGTTTATGTAGCTATTTTTGTTGTATTGGTGGTAGTTAAAAGGCTCTATTTCCAACAACCTTTTGTATTTGGTAAGAACTTTTCCCGAACCGTAAATAATGGGGGTACAGAAAGAAGTGATTTTATTGCCGCTCATCAGTTTAACTATCAACTCAGGGCCTACTCCGTTAAAATCGCCCATCGTTATGCCAATTTTAGGCTTTTTGCCTGCCTGCTTCTCCATATCTCTATTCTCTGTTATTAGATTATCTGTTATTTTCTACGTGCGAAATCATTTTTTCCTAGCCAAATCACCCAAATAAAATGTGGATGCTTAAAAATCAATTACCTTTGCCCATTCGTCAACTATCGTAAGGGTTGGTAAAGCATATTGACTAGGAGGATTTCTAAAGATATCAAAACTAAGTGATTTCATATTAAATTCATCTAAACCAGCCGTTTTTCCAAATCCCTTTTTGAACATTCCCAAAAATTAATGAAATACGTAAAGGCAAAAAAACATTTAGGGCAACATTTTTTGAATGATGATTCCGTAGCTCAAAATATAGTGGAATCCCTCACCTACCACAAGGGCTATAAAAAGCTACTGGAAATAGGGCCAGGCACCGGCGTGCTTACCAAATTTTTGCTAGAGAAAAAAGACATTGAACTGACCTTAAGCGAAATAGACATGGAGTCTATCGCTTATCTCAAAACAAATTACCAAGTACCCGATTCTATTTTTATTGGAGATTTTTTGAAGATCAACCTCGAAGAAACTTTTGACCAGCCTGTAGGAATAATTGGTAATTTCCCTTACAACATTTCTTCTCAAATTTTCTTTAAGGTTTTGGAAAACAGAGATAAAGTCCCTGAGCTAGTTGGGATGATACAGAAAGAAGTTGCCGACCGCATAGCCTCTAAACCCGGCAAGAAAACCAATGGAATCCTAAGTATCCTTTTGCAGGCATACTATGATATACAAGTAGAGTTCAACGTCCCCCCGCACCTTTTCATCCCACCTCCTAAGGTACAATCTGCGGTCATTTCCCTCAAACGAAACGACAGGCAAGCCTTAGATTGTGACGAAAAATTATTTAAGAAAGTAGTAAAGCAAGGCTTCAACAACCGAAGAAAAACGCTACGAAACTCCTTAAAATCACTTGGCTTCCCCATAGATGAAACCACTCCTTTTATGGACTTGCGGGCTGAGCAGCTCTCCGTGGAAGACTTTGAAATTCTTACCCAGCATTTCGAAAAGAAGCTAGGTTAATAACTGCCTCTAAGAGGAAGTTTATTGAAGTTTTACTTAAGCACCCAATCAAAAACATCATGTAAATTTGAATGGGTGCTTGTTTTATTGAACATTTTCTGATATAAATTTCAAAAACGACTAGGATTATCATAACTTTAGTTAGGCAAGAAACAAAACACTTGTTTTCTTAACCCAAAAAGTGTCAATCACTTTTCTGCAAATATTTTCACCTCGCCAGAACTCACCTACACATTCAAGCTGAATTCAAAAGTCCAGAAATTTCCACTATTGAAAATACACCTATTTCAAAGGTAATTGGGGCATATGATTTCTACAGCTTGGTCAAGCTAAAAGTTAAACCACAATTATTTAAAAACAAATGAGACAACTTTTTATTAAAACAGTATGCCTAAGTATTTTACTAGGCATTTTTCAATCGACTAGTGCACAGAGTAAAAAAGTGCAGAAGGACAAAAATGCTTTGCTCGCAGCGGTTGAGAAAGATCAGGAAAAATATGCTGAGATGGCGCTTAAAATTTGGGGCTATGCCGAAATGGGCTATCAGGAAAAGAAAAGTGCTGCATTATTGAGCAACACGTTAGAAGAAGCCGGTTTTACCATTGAGAAAGGCATTGCAGGAATCCCTACAGCTTTTGTAGCCTCTTGGGGAAGCGGAGAGCCCGTAATCGGCATTTTAGGGGAATACGATGCCCTTCCAGGTGTAGCTCAAGATTCTGTACCAGTACCAACCCCCATAGAAGGACAAGCAGCAGGTCATGCTTGCGGCCATCATTTATTTGGCTCCGCTTCTGCCGCTGCTAGTATTACCATCAAAAACTGGTTAGAAAGCACTGGCACTTCCGGCACAATTCGCTTTTATGGTACGCCTGCCGAAGAAGGCGGAGCTGGCAAGGTATATATGGTTCGAGAAGGGCTGTTTGACGATGTAGACGCTGTTTTACATTGGCATCCCTCTTCTGGAAATGGAGCAAGCCCGAGTTCATCATTAGCTAATAAATCTGCTAAGTTCAGATTTTATGGAGCGGCCGCCCATGCCGCCGCCTCACCAGAAAGAGGTCGCTCGGCCTTAGATGCTGTAGAGGCTATGAATATGATGGTGAACATGATGCGAGAACACGTTGATGAAAAATCAAGGATCCATTATGTAATTACACGCGGAGGCGAAGCTCCAAACGTAGTTCCAGCCTTTGCCGAGGTATATTATTATGTAAGGCACCCGCAGATCCAAGAAGTGAAAGACATGTGGGAAAGAGTGGTAAAAGCTGCTGAAGGAGCTGCTTTGGGGACAGAAACTGAAATGGACTACGAAATAATTCACGGAGTATATAACCTCTTGCCAAATACAGTTTTAGCTAAGAAGATGTACGATAACTTAGTGAGCGTAGGCGGCGTTCATTACAACGATGCCGAAATTGCTTTTGCTGAAAAGATAGCCGAATCGTTTGGTAGCAAAAAAGTACCATTGGAAAATGCTGCTAAAATCATGGGATTTGAGCCAAGAAAAGGCGGAGGAGGCTCTACAGATGTTGGAGATATCAGTTGGGTTGTCCCTACAGCTGGTTTAGGCACTGCTACTTGGGTGCCAGGAACTTCCGCGCATAGCTGGCAGGCAGTTGCAGCTGGAGGAATGTCGATAGGAAAAAAAGGGATGATCGTAGCCGCAAAAACCTTAACATTAACAGCTTATGACCTTTTCAATAACCCTGAAGTACTTGAGGAGGCAAAAAAAGAATTGAACGAAAAAACAGGTGAAGGCTTTAAATATGAGGCTCTACTAGGTGACATGAAACCACCCTTGGACTATAGGAACTAAATTAGATATTGAAGTAGAAGCTGATTTAAGTTTCACCCAAAAGGGCTTTGAACAAGTCAAGGGATGTCTTGTTCAAAGCCCAATTTTAGAAATAACAATAGTTTCTAAGCATTGCCAACTTCTTCAATCAACTTCTGCAACGACGCTTTTGCATCTCCAAAGAGCATTTTTGTTTTATCTCCAAAGAAAAGTTGGTTCTGAATACCTGCATAACCTGCACTCATACTTCTTTTCAATACGGTGACGTTTTTAGCCAACTCTACATCCAAAATAGGCATGCCGTAAATCGGGCTGGCAGGATCTTCTTTTGCCGCAGGGTTTACTACGTCGTTCGCCCCAATTACCAATACCATATCTACCGTAGGCATTTCTTTGTTCGCTTCTTCAAGCTCAAGCAACTTGGTATAGCTCACATCTGCTTCCGCCAAGAGCACGTTCATATGACCTGGCATCCTACCTGCTACTGGGTGGATGGCAAATTTCACTTGAACACCTTCTTCTTCTAGCATAGTTTCAAGCTCATGGCACGTATGCTGCGCTTGGGCAACAGCCAAACCATAACCAGGGACGATCATTACCTTTTGGGCATATTTCAGCTGGATAGCCAAATCGGCATGTCTCGCTTCTTTCACCACTTCGTCTCTACCACCTGCTGCTGCTGCTCCCGACGAGCCAAATCCGCCAATTACTACACTCACTAGCGAGCGGTTCATTGCTTTACACATCAAAACGGTTAGGATTGTACCCGAAGCTCCAACCAAAATACCACCTACCAACATCACTTGGTTGCCGTAAATCAGACCAGCTCCCGCTGCACCCAAACCTGTGAACGAGTTCAATAATGAAATCACAACGGGCATATCGCCACCACCAATTGGCGTTACAAAAGTAAAACCATAAAGCAATGAAATACCCAAGAAAGCTATTAAAAGACCTAAGCTAACCTCAGGCAACATCGCTAGGTAAATACCAAAAGCAATAGTTCCCAACAGCAAAACACCGTTGATGATCTGAGGGGCTGGCAATACCAACGAATCTCTCAAGAAGCCGTCCAGCTTGCCATAAGCAACCAAACTACCAGTAAATGAAATACTACCTATGAAAAGGGCAAACAAAGAAATTGCACCTTGACCTGAAGCCAAGGTATCCATATTGTTAATCTCTACAAAGGAAATCAACATGGCGCAGGCTCCACCCAATCCATTGAAGAGGGATACCATTTCAGGCATTTTTGTAATCTTAACTCTTTTTGCGGCAATGTAGCCAACAGCCCCACCTACAAGCATACCGCCAACTATCCACAAGTAATTATTAGATGCTCCTTCTATAGGAGTGATAAGTGAAACCACAATACCAAGCCCCATTCCTGCCGCCGCAATCAAGTTTCCTTTCTTGGCAGACTCTGGGTGGCTCAATTTTTTTAGACCTGCTATAAACAATACAATACTAAAAAGGTATGCGTATTCTGTGAGTATATCGTAAAAATCAGACATATTGATTTGGTAAAAAGTTTTTAATCAAAAATTAAACTGGGTGAAAATTGCCGATAACTTATTCGTCATCAAGTAAAAGCTCCACTTCTTATACCTCTTTCTTGGCAGAATAAGGATGAAATTTCAAGGGTTACTTTTTCTTTTTCTTGAACATATCAAGCATCCTGTCAGTTACAGCAAAGCCACCAACTACGTTTACCATGGCCAAGGCAATTCCTAAAAAGCCCAAAACAAGTTGGAAATAGGCATCAGGTTCTGATTTTCTAATCAATATAATAGCTCCGATAATCACTACACCGCTAATTGCGTTGGCACCGGACATTAGTGGCGTATGCAATACAGTCGGCACTTTGGAAATCACTTCCATTCCCAAGTAAATTGCAAAAATCAAGATGTAAATCATCAAAAGGTTTTGCTGAAAAAATTCCATCATAACATGAATAATTTATATTTTTTATTAAATAAGGTAAAGTAAGAGGTTTGTAAAAAAATGAGTGGTTAGTTTAGAAAATCTCAAAAAAAATATTCTTCTATAAAAAAAGTACTAATGAATATGATAGCTTTGCTATGAAATTCCAAAAGCGGCTCAAAGTTAATCTTTGATAATTATATATCAAAACTAAGTATTAACCTCATTATGAAAGTGTGAGTGAAATCATATTTTTGCTCTGCACTTTTTAAACTCAAAAATAAACCAACAAAAAAAGACGAATAAATTAATGGAGACTTTAGCTACCGTAAAAAAAATATTAGGGAAACCTTACAAAGACCTTGAATTTCTATTAGAATGTTTTCGTGAAATTTTGATAGATGGCGGAGAACCTGCGTTGGCAGAAGTTATTCCTTGGATAAACGACCAAGAGAAAACCCAACTAGTCGAGTTCACCGACAAACACCTCCAAGTATACTCTATTGCTTTCCAGCTATTGAACATGGTGGAAGTAAATGGTGCAGTACAAAACAGAAGGTCGGTCGAGAACAACAAATCGATGGCTGCTGTAAACGGACTTTGGGCTCAAAACCTCAAAATGCTCAAAGATATGGGCATTCCAGAGAAAAAAATTGCCGAATACCTCCCGCATGTAAAAGTAGAGCCAGTCCTAACAGCCCACCCTACCGAAGCCAAACGCGCAACAGTACTGGAGCACCATAGAATGCTGTACCTTTTGTTAGTACAAAGGGAAAACAAAATGTTTACCCGCATAGAGCATGAAGAAATCCGCAGGGAGATAAAATTAGTGATAGAGCGTTTGTGGAGAACAGGTGAGATTTACATAGAAAAACCAGATGTTGCCTCCGAGCTAAGGAATATCATGCACTACTTGGTGAATGTATTCCCTGAGGTGATCAAGATCACGGACAGAAGGTTGGCACAAGCCTGGGAAGAACAAGGCTTTGACCCGAAGCTTATCGAAAATGCTAACTCGATGCCCAAAATCAGTTTTGGAGACTGGGTAGGTGGCGACAGAGACGGGCACCCATTGGTTACCGATACAGTTACCAGAGAAACGCTTGCATCCTTCAGGCTAAATGCTTTTATCAATATAAGAAGACATTTGATCGGCCTAGTGAAAAAATTGAGTTTCTCTCTTCACTACAATTATGCTGATTTTGATCTGAGAAAACGCATTGATGAAATAATTGAAGAACTTGGGCCTAGTGGTCAAAAGGCCTATTCAAGAAATGAAGGCGAAGTATTTAGGCAATTTGTAAACCTCATGATAGCCAAGCTTCCACTTGATACCAGAAAAGAACATGCAGTTGAACTTATTGAGGACGAAACTACCTACAAGTACTCCGAAGAGCTTTTAAACGACTTGAATATCCTACAAAGCTCTCTCTTTAAATACGGAGCTACTACGCTGGGAAATACCGATGTGAATGAGGTAATCCGAATTGTACAGACATTTGGTTTTCACTTAGCAAAAGTTGATATAAGGCAAAATAGCTCTTTCCACGACAAGGCAATGTCCCAGTTGATGAATGCTGCTTCTATGAACGGACAGCTTTATTTGGAATGGAAAGAACACCAACGCATAAATTACATAAACACAGAGCTTTCTTCCAACAGACCATTTACACATAGCAAAACTAAGCTAGATGAAAATGCTGCTGCAGTAGTTAGCTGCTACAATGTATTGACTGAGCATATTGACAAATATGGCCCTGAAGCTATCGGTTCACTTATTGTCAGCATGACCCGTAGCCTTTCTGACTTGCTCACGGTCTATTTACTTGCAAGAGAAGGTGGTCTTACATTCCATACCGAAGAAGGTGTTGTATGCAAACTTCCTGTAGTCCCTCTTTTTGAAACTATTGAAGATTTGAGGAACAGCCCAGAGATCTTAGATGAATTCTTGAGCCACCCTTGTACCAAAAGAAGCTTGGAATACCAGAAAATGGTAAATAAAGATCTAAAACCTGTTCAGCAGGTGATGATCGGATATAGCGATAGCAACAAAGATGGTGGTATTTTGGCCAGCCAGTGGAACTTGTACAAAGCGCAACAAGAGCTTGCGGAGATAGGTGAAAAACACGGAGTTCACATCCGTTTCTTCCATGGCAAGGGCGGTACAATTAGCCGTGGTTCAGGACCTACGCATTGGTTCTTGAGAGCACTTCCCCACTCTACCATCAACGGTGACGTGAGGCTTACAGAACAAGGCGAAACTATTGCCCAAAAATATGCGAACAAAATAAATGCTTCTTACAACATGGAAATGCTGGTAGCTGGTGCAGCTGGAGTAAGTATTGCCCATAAGTTCACCAAAAAAGAAGACCATCCGTTTGAAGCTATCCTTGATGAGCTGGCGCAAGAAAGTAAAAAACATTATACCAAACTCATAGAACACGAGTATTTCATTAAGTTCTACAGTGAAGCTACCCCTATCGATGCCATTGAGTCTACCAAAATAGGATCGAGGCCTTCGAGAAGAAGTGGTAAAAGAACTCTTGCAGACTTGAGGGCTATTCCATGGGTATTTAGCTGGAGCCAATCGAGGTTCAACATGGCAAGCTGGTATGGCTTAGGCTCAACGCTTGAAAAATTCATGAAAGACAAGCCAGACGACTTCGCTAGGTTCAAAGAAGCCACTAACTATGATCCATTTATCCGTTATGTACTCACCAACGTGGATACTAGCCTAATGGCCACAAACGAGGAAATAATGAAAGCTTATGCTTCTTTGGTAGAAGACGAGGAAGTAAGAACCACGGTTCTTAACTTGTTCCTGAAAGAACTGAAGAAGACTCGCAAGATGCTCGATTTGATATTGGAAAAGCCTTTTAAAGAAAGGAGAGTAAATCACTATTACTCAAGTACTTTGAGGGAAAATGCAATGTTCAACTTACACCTTTTCCAAGTAGAAATGCTGAAAAGATGGAGGGAGTTCAAGGCAAGTGGAAACATAGCCGAGGCCGAAAAGGCAAACTTGAACCTGCTGCTTAGCGTAAATGCAATTGCTGGTGCAATGAGAAACACTGGTTGATACCAACCTTTGTTCAGCATAAAAAAGGAGAGACGGTTAGCCGTTCTCTCCTTTTTTATTCGCGACCTTATCTTATCCGGTAAGGCCAATCTACATTTTCTTGGATTATCAGCTCCATGCTATTTAGCTCTAGGCAAAGCAACTTGCCCATGCCCGGGTAATAATCGCTAAAAACACAACCATTGTCTAGGCAAATCAAGTCTGATTTGTTCATTATATTTTCGTTTATTTCCCTAAAGCGGGTAGGTGTATGTCCATACAAGACCTTCTTCTTTTTAAATACCTTTTTATCGTAATAAAAATCCCGAATCCAGATCATAGATTCGTAATCGGTAAAAGGCTGGTCGTCCATGGTATTGAAACCTGCATGTACCAAAAAAAAATCTTCTAGCTCAAAGTAATAGGGTAAGCTGTTGAGGAAATTGAGGTATTCTTTCTTGAACTTTCCGTTTTCGTCTAAATATTCCTCTAACTCTGAATTACTGCCCGCTTCTACCCCATGGGAAAAAGAAATAGTGTTGAGCAGCATCTGCTCATGATTACCCCTAAGCGGAAAAACTTGGAACCCCTCATTTTTCATTTTCAAGATCAAATCAATCACTCCAGCACTATCAGGGCCACGGTCTACATAATCGCCCAAAAAGAATAGTTGATCTTCTGCTTTAAGCTTTAGGTTATGGATAAGCATCAGAAGAGAATCCCTACAGCCGTGCACATCGGGAACGACAAACCTCCGCCCTTTCCCCTCGGGTATTGAATAAGTGTACTTAGCTAATTGATTATGGCTCATTTTTGAGATTATTTATTTAAAATTCCTTCCCTCCAAGTTCTAAACCCCGATATCTAGTTTCTTTTGCAAGTCCATAATCAGCGAATCCTGTACCCTTATTCGCCCACATAGTACTTGCACTATTCCCTTGGCAACTTCTGGGCGCTGGGCCATCAGGTCGTAAAATGCATCTTGATCCAAACGAAGCAATAATGTATCCCTTTCGGCAGTGGCTGTGGCCGAACGAGGATTAGTATCCAACAAACCCAAATCGCCAAAGAAATCCCTGTTTATCAGTGTATTGAGCCTATAAGTACCAATGTGGATTTTTACTTCACCTTCATAGATTACATACATACAGTTGCCAATATCCCCCTTCTTAAAAATAACTTCCCCTTTTTGCACCCGCTCTTCTTTCACTATTTTTGCAACATCGGTAAGCACTATTTCCGGAGTCTCCGAAAACAAGCTCGTACTTTTCAGAATTATCACTTTCTCTATTTCGAGAAGCGTTTGGGTTTGGTCTTTTATATTTTTCATAATGACTTTAATCCTGTCGCTATCCAACACATCCGATAGCAATTCTTTCATATCGAAAAACCTATCTTCACAAAACTCTCTCAGAGTTCGAATAGCCGCTTGTTGCAATAACAAATCATCGCTGAGCAAATAAGGTTTAAAAGATTTGAGCAGACTTGGATAAAAGGACTTGGACATGGAAAACAAAGCTGTTGCCCTCGTCCACCTATTAAAATTATTGTCCTTTTTCTGCTCATGCAAAACGGTGAGCACTACTGTAATCTCATCGAGCAAGTGGCTTGAATAAAACCTACTGAGCTTCTCTATTTTTTTTGCCCTCACATATTCCCCAAATATGATCAGCAGCTTATCGGCATTCCCGCTAGATAGCTTCTCCTCTAAAATCTCATAAGCCTCTTGCTTGTCTTCTTTTTCCAAAGATCCAAGGTTAGCCCTAAGTACCCTAAGCTTCTCCTCTTCATCCCCATACAAAAAGCCTATCAAATAGTCTGTTTTTACCTTTTCTGTCTTCAGCTCAAACTCCAACGCTCTGTGTAATAGACTAAAATTTTTATTTCCTTGGAGCAAGGTTACGGCATTATACAACCAAAAAACCTGTTTGCATTGCCGGTCAATTTTATCTGTTACCTTATAAAGGTTAAGCTTATCGTTGGCTATATAACCTGACGTTTTGAGCGAGAGCAGCGCTTCCGTTTGCAGCTCTACCCACGGGTATTTCACCAACCACCAAAGCATTTCATGCGCTTTTTCCCCACCTATATTCCCACATACCTGACACAGATGCACAAGAAAACGGTCTTGTTGATAATTTGCCTGCCCAAACTCTTCGTCTATAATGGGCAATGCCAATTCCCCATACATCTCTAAAGCTCTTTTAGCTTCATTGGTGAAATGCCCACATTTTATCAAGTCTATCAGCAACGGCAGGTACTTTTCATCTTGAATCTTGCCAGTTGCCTCAATAGCCGCTTTTACTACCACTTCATCTTCATCATGCATAAAACCCATGATGGTATCAAAAAAGCTGGTATCTTCTAATTCGGCTATTATCTGGATAGCCATTTTCTTCTCAGACACCTCTTCAGATTTTGTCATTTCTTGCAGCCGCTCTTCTGCCAATAACCTGGCATTACCTTCCCCATGTTGCATAAGTGCCGTAACCGCCCCTTTCCTAAGAAAATGGTCTTCTGCTTCTATCATTGGAACAATTTCAGAAACGTACCCTTTGTCCAAAGATGCCACGGCTTTAATAGAAGCCTCTTTAACTTCGGCTTTGCTGTCCTCTTCCATCAAGAACATCACATCGGCCGAAAGCTCTTTTATATCTAATGATTTGATTTTTAATATGGTGTGAATTTTCACTTCTGACGAAGGGTGCTTCAAAAGTTTCCTCAAGCGCTCCAGTACATTTTCTTCATCGAACCTGTAAAGTAATTCTAGGGAATAAATCACCTCTTCCGAATGGTCAGATTCCAGTTTCCTGTCCAGCACATCGAGCACACCTTTATCTTTTATAGCTTCTTCAGCTCCTTTAAAAAACCGAACTCCAACAGCATTTTGAAGAATTTGGACATAATTTTTGCCTGATGAAAAAATTACCACTACCCAGCAAAATATGGAGAAAATAGCCGCATAGATTACGGGATCAAAAAGGAGAGAATTTGATTTTTGATACACAAACAGGAGAAACAAGCCCGAAAGCCCAAGGACAAAGGGCGATACCAACCCATTCATGATCGTGTCTCCCCTGAACCTTAAGTTTTGCACCAAGGGCGTTAGCAATGCCTGGAAAATGGGCCGGTGCATGGAATTGAAAAGAGCCATAAATACTAATATGAGCGTACAGACTACCCAAAAAGACTTGGCAAAATCACCCATATAATTCAAAATGAGCAATACGCCAGACAGTACCAAAAGGACAATGGGTAAGACCAGCAACTTCGTACGGATACCCATTTCTCTCACCGATGTGGTGATCAACAAAAACCGGAACAGTAACACCACGGCACTCGTTAGGCTCATAAACATCCCTATGAACATTAGCACTTCTGTCCTGTCTTCAAAGAAATAGCTTAGGTTCTCTAGAAAAGCAAAATGCAACAAGGCTAGCGAAAGAGTGACAAAAGCCGATAGGGTAATAAGAGAACGAATAAATTTATTCCCAAAAAACTTTCTCAAATCCAAGCCTTCATCTCGCAAGGAAAGCCTTCCGAAAGACCCTTTCTTACTTTCTTTCAAAAACACATCTGTATTGATGAGTTTGATCACAAAATAAAAGCTCCCCATAAAGCTCAGCAAGGCCAGAAATAGCAGCACACCTTCTCCCACTAAGGAAACAACTAAGGGAATAAGAATAAATCCAATAAACCGCCCAGGAAGTTCGCCAGCAAAATACCAGGTAACGCTATACTTTTCACCTATTTTTTCTTTATAATATTCTGTAAGCGAGCGGGAAGCAAACAAAGAGAGGGAAAACACCCACAACATTGACACGATAAGCAAAAACACGTACCAGTCGGCCGGTTGGAATAGCCAAAGCACCGTAAGTGCAAGCAAAAGGCTAAGTAATGGCGCATATAAGGTTTTGAGTAATATCTTCAGCGAAAAATAATACTCCAGGTAGGCAAAGATCCTTCCGCTTAGAAGTAAAATAACAGAGCCGAGGATTAAAATGGCAGGAAATTGCCCAATAGACAACTCAGAGATAAACAAAGCCAAGGCAATACTATATAGAAAGGCTGTCCCCATTCCCTGGAAAAAGTTAAAATAGAACAAAGCCATGGAAGGCTTCTCTCCTACTTTCTTTTCAGCTCCTATATCTATACTTGACTCCACCATAATTCTCTCTATGCCAAAACATACCGATGTTGCTACGAATCCTTGATTTTAGATAAAAATCTAGTTATTGCCAAGTTTATAAGAAAAACAGTTGAGCATCTATACGTAATTTGGACGCATAGATTAATGCCAACAAGTATCTTTGTCCAAATAAAATTTTGATTATAGCACATGAATCCGCTACTTTGGTAGCTTAATACAGTTAACAAATTCGCAATAAGTCATAAAAAAATGGAAAATTTTTTAGGTGTAGACATAGGTGGTACAAATGTGAAGTTTGGTGTGGTTTCAGAAAAAGGAGAGTTGCTAAACAAGGTAAAGTTCCCCACGGCCAAAATGAAGGAAGAAGGTAATTTTGTAGAGAAATTCAAAAAAGCCTTGGGAAAACAACTTAACGAATACCCCGAAATCAAAAAAGTAGGCATAGGTGTTCCCGGTACCACATCCAAAGACAGGTCGACTACCTTAGAACTCCCAAACATCCCCCAACTCAACGGAGTACGCTTTTTGGATAAACTTAAAGCAAGTTTCCCTGAGATCATTTTCCATTTAGACAACGATGCGAACGCAGCAGCGCTGGGAGAGTATTATTTTTCAAAATCTAAAATGCCCGACAACTTTATATTCATTACCCTAGGCACAGGCGTAGGTGGAGGAGCGATCATAGATGGGCAAATATTTAAGGGTGGTGACGGAAATGGAATGGAAATCGGCCACATCATCTCTAGCAATGGAAAAAGCATTGAACAAAATATTGGGAAAAAAGGAATTCTAGGCATGGCACTTACCACACTCGAAGGCTACGAAGGCTACTCCGTGCTTTCGGACAGAGGTGTGCTAAATTCTAAAAAGGTAGTAAAGGCAGCGCATGAAAGCGACGAACTTGCTCTTGAAATCTTCCAAGAAGTTGGCAAATATATAGGCGAGGCAATTGTTTCTTCGGTAAGGCTTCTCGACATCAAAACCATCCTGATTGGTGGCGGCGTTTCGGAAACCTTTGATTATGTGAAAAAGGATATGTACAGGATTATTAAGAAACACTTAACCCCGTATTATACCAACGAACTTGAGATTAAGCTCGCAACGCTTGGCAATAATGCCGGTATTGTAGGCGCAGCATCCTTGTGCTTCATTAATGACTAAAAAAACACTTGGCCTTCAAAGAAATGCATCGGTTTATTTATTAACCGATGCATTTCTTTTATACATAGTAATGTGCTCGTCTTTATGCACCCCAGGGTTCAAAAAGTGTAAAATAGCATCGTAAACGCTCACCGAAATTTCCCTGTCATATTCCAACCCAGGAAACTCTTGTTTCAATTTCGCCACTCTCTGCTCCAAACTATCCCTGCCTTTAAAAATAACATAATCGGGAATTCTGCCCATGTCTTCCAGTTCTATCAGCACCGTATCTAGCGGATGGTTTTTGCTAATGGGAAATACGAGCGGGTAATCAATTTCCTTGTTATCCAAATCAGCTTTCTCTGGCAAGTACGGTTTTCTGTAATAAAAATCCCGAATCTCGTAGCTCAATTTCCCCAAATAATACACGGGTGACATCTGATGATCGCCCACTGTAGACTCAACCACTATGGTAGAAACATTTTTCTCTTTTGAAAGCTGGTACAAAGGTTCAATCCTCGCCTTTTTAGAATAGGTAAGGGATAAAGCCATGGCTGCTATGAAATTGATCGTCCAGAAGAAAATCCATGATCCTCTTATCCAAGACTGCCTTTTCTGCCAAAATTTTGATCTTACCACAAACTCTTGCCAACCAACTATACCTAAAATAATTATAAGTGGAAGAAGGGGGAGAATAAAGCGCTCCTGCTTGTTGGGGAAAAGGGAATGGAACACAAAAAACACTAAACCTCCCCAAAATATTTCGGGAGATTTTTTCCATGCTTTAAAATATCCAACAGCCAACATCAAGCTCACAGGAGGAACTAAAAAACCTAAGACGGTGAATATATAACGCTCAGGCGGTCCTGTCACATAATTATAAGCATTTGCCGAATTGTATTCAAAGTAAGTAACAATGGTCTGTAGTGGGTAATCGTACAAAATCATATCGAGCACCCCCATAATTGACAACGCCAACACTACATAGCCCAAAGAGAACACTGCACTTTCTAGCCATTTCCTTTGCCAAAGCAAAGCTAAGCCCATACCTCCAGCAAAAAGGATAGTATGATAACGGATTAGGAAAGCAAAACCAAAAAGTGCCCCTGCCACAAACCATAATCCCAAAGTAGGCTTACCCACTTTTTTGCACTCTTTCACTATCAGGTAATAACCCGCTAAAAACAAGGGGATAGAAGCCATCTCTACCAAGTTCTTAACGCTCATCATTGGCATGAACCAAAGAGTTACCATGATCCACCCCACTATGCCAGCCGTTTTTCTGTTTTCAGAAAGGACCAAGGCAATTTTGTAAGAGAAATAAATGAGCGACATGCTATACACCGCATGAAAAAGCCTGACCACGACCATTCTAGCTTCAGGATCGGTGATGCCTATAGCTGAGGTAAAAAGGAAGATACCATAGTTCATGCCTGCATATACCAAACTATGCAACGGTGGCACTCCTTTTTCAAACCAATAATCCACTCCCCATTCCCAATACTGGGAAACAGTAATCACGCAAAAGTGATCGTCGTGGAAGGCAAAGCCCTTAGAAAAGAAAGCGGCAATTAACCTAAAAAGAAAGCCTGCCAGTAAAATTAGGGTAAGACTTTCCCACTCTCTATTTTTAATAGAGGCTTTGATTGAATTTAAAAATGTCATATTGATTTTTATTTTTTCATTAGCCAAGTAGCAGCATCGGCATAGCTGTCGAAGTAACAAATCCTGATACCTGTATTATCCGTAAAGCCTGTGATATGGCCATCAGGCAAGCGAAGGTAAGTCTGTGGAGGTACGATGCTTGCTATTTTCCTCACACCAGAGGGGTACAATTGAGGATGAAATTCGTTCCGTGCCCAAAGTTGGTCTTCCGTCTCGGGACCTCGAAGCCCTGTAATGTCGTTTATCCAGTTCAGATCAGGATGGTAGATTTTTTGCTTTTTATAAATCTCTAGCTTCTTTAATAACAACTCCCTGAACTCTTCCCCGTTTACCCTGCCCAACCATTGCTCATAAATAGCAGGGATCTCTTCGTCAACGCTCACATTAAACACTTCTCCTTTATATATTTTATTAATTTTCATCTTATTATAGAGGCTTTTTCTTTGGTGCGTAAATATAATGCTTAGAAACTATTTCCCAATCCTTAACCCATCCATTTCCTTGTAAAAAGTAAGTTCGAGACATATGCCATAAGTTATATTTTTTCTTAGTTTCATATAATCCTATTTTTATTTTGAAATACAGATCTATGCCACTAATTTAATGACTCGAACAGACAACTAAGTAAAGACACTCCATTGAATCAAAATAGAATTAAAGTATTGATGCTCGGCTGGGAATTCCCTCCTTTGCTTACTGGCGGGCTTGGTCAAGCAACTTTTGGCATCGCAAATGCACTTGCCCCTCTAGTAGACCTCACCCTCATTATCCCCCAAAAAAAAGGAGAGCCCCCCTTGTCCCAAGCAAGCATCGTTGGCCTCAACCAAGTCGAGTACGATGATTCATTTGAGATCCTCACACAAAAAAAAATACAGGAAAACCTTAAGATCACGTACGTAGATGCAAGTTTTGACCTTTACCCCGCAGAGCAAAGAAAGGAAATACTAGAAGTAGAAAAAAAGGAGATTGAAATTGATGTAAAAATCCCTATCGCTTCAAAAAAGAAAGCTCTTTTTGAAGAAGACAACGTATATGGACCAAACACACTTCAAAAAGTTGCGCTATATGCCCAAACTGTTGCTGAGCTGGCAAAGGATATGGAATTTGATGTTATTCACGCCCACGACTGGGTTACATTCCCTGCTGCCATGAAGCTGAAGGAAGAGACAGGCAAGCCTATTGTCATCCACGTTCATTCACTGGAAACCGACAGAGTTGACCCAACCAAACTTACCAAAATCTTTGAGATTGAGCAAAAAGCTATGGTAGCTGCCAATGCTATTGTGGCCGTAAGTGATTTTACCAAAGAAAACATTCTCAACAAATACAAAGCAGACCCGCAAAAAACATACATAGTACACAATGGAATAGATGAAATATCCGCATTACCAGCAAAGAAGAAAACCAAGAAAAATAACATTCCAAAAATCTTGTTTTTAGGGAGGATTACCCGCCAAAAAGGGCCTACTTTTTTAGTAGAAACTGCCGTATTGCTTTCCAGCAAAATTCCTAACCTGAAATTTGTAGTTGCAGGAATTGGCGAACGGCTGAGGGAAACCATGGCCTACGCCCAAAAGAGAAGCGTACTTAACTTATTTGAGTTTGTTGGCTTTTTGGACAAGCAGAAAATTGCTGAAATAGCTTCTACCGCAGACGCCTATTTTCTGCCTTCTGTCTCCGAACCATTTGGGCTTTCTACCTTGGAAGCTGCGCAAGCAGGGTTGCCCGTGGTTATTTCCAAGCAATCGGGTGCAACCGAAGTAATGCCCAATGCCCTAAAAGCCGACTACTGGGACACCCAAAAATTTGCCAACTACCTTTATGGACTTCTCACCCACAAAGGACTGAAAGAAGAGATCGTCAGCCTTAACAAGGTTGATCTCAAGACCTTGACATGGGGAAAAGCCTCTGAAGATTTACATTTTTTATACCAAAAACTTATTTCATAACTAGCACCTTTGCAACCTTATTTTCTGAATATTCATCTCTAGATTTTTATTTAGAGTTTTTAAGTACATTGCTTAATACTGACCGAAATTTCTCTTCAGATTTTTCATAAAAACATCGGCTACTCCCCCGCTTCAAGTGTCTTACAAGTGAATAAAATTCTACAACGTGCTCACATTTTTCTTTTAAAAAGAATCAATAACCAACCTAATAGTTGGTATGTAAGCAATTCCCTAAAGCTTTTGGTATTTTTTAGATGGATGAGATGTTGATCTTCAACTAAAAGCGTTGTTTGGACAAGGAGTGACTTAACTTAAAAACACTAGAAATGAAAAATGATAAATCAGTAATTATCTTAGGTATCCTGTTGGTGTTGACCTATGCCATCAGCAAAATCTATTCCCCCAACGATACTGGGAAGGACTCAAAAAGTAGGATATCAAAAAAAGTGGAGAAAATATCTCCCGTAGTCATCAATTCTGAAGCAAGCATGATGGTAAGCGATACTTTGCCTTACAAGGTATTAGAAGCTCGCTAATCAATTATTTCTTTTACACACCAAAATCCCACCTCATGCCCCTTTGCATTAGGGAAAAGTCCTTTTATAAACCATTTATCTGCTCCTTCTTTCACCCACACTTTCTTTTTACTCACATTACTTGGAACAAAAAGAGGATCATCATTCTCATCCAACCATTCCCCTAGCCATATTTCTGGTAAATATTTACCTAAGTTCCCTTTCCCCTCTTGTAGCATCACGTAAATCAGCTCCCTTTCCGTAGGAAGCCTTTTGCCTTTCCACTCGCAAAACGCATTAGCTTCAACCCATGAAAGCCCCTTCACCATACCTTTCAAATTCACCAGCGAAGAATCTTCAGCCCGACCATTCGCCGCCAAGAACTCATAATAATCATAAGTTTTCACAGGCTCGTAATCCATCAAAAAACCATTGATTTTCACCTGAGACCCATCTCCTTTTGCCATGTATCCTCCTGACACAAAAAACATCTCTTCGGGAAGGTCAAAATCATAGGAAAGCTCTTTGTGCATCACCTCATCTTTTGGCCTGATAGGGTCATTCATGAAAATAATCTCATAGATATTTTGAGAAGAATAGCCATCAACCTTTGGGCTTGGGTTTTCTAAAACTACCACTTCTGCTTTTTGGGGCTTGCAAGCAGTAAAAAGCATCAACACCAACAATGAGTATATTCTTTTCAAACCCAATCTTACGTATTCTTTGTTAAGAACTTAATTTATCTATTTATAAACCTCTAGTATAAAGCAAAAAAAACTCCTAAGAGCACTTAGGAGTCAAAATTAACAAATATATAAGTAGGATTATCTAGTGGGTTTCTCACTGAGGACAACTTCAGGTTTCGGCATGCTTCACATCGACACCTTAATCACATCGTTAATTCCTTCCAATTCATAATCCACATATGCATAGTTTTCCATAATATTGGATAACTGGTTTTTGTGGTATTGGTACTGCTCCCTCATCACCCTTACCCTAGAGGATAATTCCACATGGTGGAGGTAGAAATCATCGCCATACCCTAATAAGTTGTTTTTTTGGTAAGAAGAAAGATCGTGATCCATTTTAATTATCCTTCCCTTCAAGTCTTCTATTTCATTTTTTTTCTCAACATACTCTTCCTCTAAGCTCCGCAAGTAGCCCTTATCGGCATTTCTACTATTGATAATTTCGGTCAACCTCTTTTGATAGATACCAAATTCATTAGTGAACAATACTAACTCATTTAACCACAATTTATGATGAAAATGCAGATGGCCTGCATCGATGAATAATTTATCCATGTTTTTTTTAGTTTATTGGATTTATATGGTTTTAAAATACTTATGTTATGCTCCACCTTATCCTGTTTGAATGTTAGGTTAGTGGCAAAAAATAGAACATCTAAAAATTTGGAATAGCAGACATACTGCCCAAGTTGATTTCACACGCATCCCCTCGAAAACCCCAAGTGGGTAAAATGCCAAGCTGTCGAAGAATTCTTAGAGCAAGACTCTTAGCAAAAGCATAAAAAAGGCTGACAAAACTCTATATATATTTTAATAAATCTGTTATATAAAGATAACATTTATTTGCAATAAAAAAACTAGATTTCAAATTATAAATAACTGAAAAGCAAAAAATTACATAAAACCTTACAGACCATAAACAAATTCATATTATTTCTAAAAATAATTCAAACAACAATATTAAAACAGAGAGCCTTGAACCTGATGTTGGTAAGGCTTCACTAAACTCTCGTCATCGTTTGCCACAGAGTTTACCGATTTAGACACGGTATAATAGGTAAGTTCTTCCAGTGCATTCTCTAACAAATACTCTTCTCTACCAGCAGTTGGCAACTTGTCCTCTAGCCAACCTGCTTCAAATTCTTTTTCCAATATTAGCGGCATCCTATCATGAATGGACTCGAGCTTCCCTACACTTGGTCTAGTGATCACCGCAAAGGTGTTTACTACATTTTCAGTATCTTTATACCATTTTTCCCATAGACCTGCCATGGCAAACAGCTCACCGTTGGGTAGCGTCATTCGGTAAGGAATTTTCTCTTTCCCTATCAATTTCCATTCGTAATACCCATCTGCTATCACCAAACAGCGCCTTTGCTCATACGCATCTTTAAAAGCAGGCTTTTTGCTCAGGGTTTCTATCCGGGCATTTATCGTCTTAAATCCGATACCCAGATCTTTTGCCCAAGAAGGAACCAGCCCCCATTTCAAAAAACTAATTTCCTTACTGCATTGGTTGAGTACAACGGGGAGCTCATTTTGCGGAGCGGCATTCCATTTTCTATAATTCTTTTCCTCTTTAAACAAGACTTCAAACCTGTCCTGAATATCTTTCTTGGGCTTTGCAATGGTATATCTACCGCACATTTCTCTACTTTTAGTTAAAATCACAAATTGAATAAGAGTTTGTTTAAAACAAACAAAAGCGAAAAATACTTACATGAGTAAGATATTTTGTTCTGGGAGAACTTTTGTAAGCCTCAAATTAAACCTTTGCTTACTGAGATTTAATCTATTCTTCCTTTAATTTTACCCCAACATTAAGATTAAAAAAATCTGCTAAAGATTAGTTCAGAAGTCGATAACTCATGAATACGAAAAGAAGCCAAATATTACTTTTTTACCTTTTCGCCTACAGCTTGTTTCTCAGCTCATGCGACAATTTTAACCAAAGGAAATATGTAAAAGTTGATGACCCAACCTTTCCTTATAGCTTATGGACCGAGTCGGAAACCTATCAACTTAACGATGAGCTTTCAGAAATTTCTGGCATCCATTATATGGAAGATGGCCTTATGGCATGCATAGAGGACGAAAATGGCCTTATCTATTTCTATGACCTAAACTCCAAGTCTGTGGTAAAGAAAGTGAAATTTGCCAAATCTGGAGATTACGAAGATATAGAAATAATTGACTCCGTAGCTTATGTAATTAGGAGCGATGGCAAGCTTTACGAGATAACCAATTATTTATCTGACAAACCGCAAGTCAAAAAATATGACACGCCGCTCAATAGCAAAAATGACGTAGAGGGCATGTGCTACGACAAGGAAAACAACAGGCTGCTCCTTGCCTGCAAAAACGACGCAGGAATAGAACAAGAACTGCCAGGGCAAAGAGCGGTATATAGTTTCAACCTCGATAAAATGAAGCTGAGCAAAAAACCTGTATTCACGGTTTTCTTGGCCGACCTTTCAGAAAAGGCGAAAACTAAAGTAGATTTTGCGCCTTCTGGCATTGAAATCCACCCCATTTCCAATGAAATTTACTTGATATCTACCGTAGGCAAGTTGATGTTGATTTTAAACAAGTCGGGAAAGTTCATCAAAGCCAAAAGGTTTGGGGTTAACAATAAATTTAACCAGCCTGAAGGCATCACCTTCTCAAAATCTGGCACCATGTTCATTTCCAATGAAGCAAGAATATCTCAGGCAAACATCTTGAGATTTGATCCAATACCAGCTGATATTTCTTCTAACTAAGCACTAAATCCATGAGGAATATTTACCTACTTACACTCATTTTTATCTTGGGAGGATTTAAGTCCTCGTTTTCCCAATACTATAACCCTAACCAAAGCCAATGGCAAGAAAGAAAAGTGAGCGATACACTTCAGCTTTCACACCAAGTATTTCTCATTGGCGATGCCGGCAAGCCCCAAACAGATGGCAATGACCCTGTACTCAACTTATTGAAAAGCAAGATACGAGCTGCGGGAAAAAACAGCACGACCATTTTCCTAGGCGATAACATTTATCCTCTTGGCATGCCGGCACCCGACCACCCTAGCCGCAAGCAATCTGAAGAAAGGCTCAGCGCCCAGCTTGAAATCTTAAAAGAATACGAAGGGATGGGAATAGTAGTCCCTGGCAACCACGATTGGTCGCAAAGCGGAAAAAATGGCTACGCAAATATTCTCTACCAACAAGAGTTCATAGAAAAAGTACTGGGGCTTTCGGTTTTCTCACCTACCGACGGCTGCCCTGGTCCTGTGGAAATCCCTCTCGGTGAAGATATCGTCTTAATCATCTACGATTCGCAATGGTGGATTCACCAGCACGACAAACCTGAAGGAGAGGAATCTACCTGTGAGATAAAATCTGAGGAAGAATTCCTAATAGCGATGGACGATGCCATCAACCGTAATTACGATAAAAAAATAATTGTGGCGGCGCACCACCCTCTGTACAGCAATGGATTACATGGCGGCCATGCACCAGGCAAGTATCACCTTTTCCCGCTCACCGATATTAAGAAAAACCTTTATATCCCATTGCCCATTTTGGGGACGGGTTATGTGTTTTACAGAACAGTTCTCGGAAATATCCAAGACATCCCCCACCCTAATTATAAGCTGCTGAGGAAAAGCTTAGAAAGCATTTTCGAGCAACACCCTGACCTCATCTATGTGGCAGGACACGACCACTCGCTCCAGCTTATCAAAAAACCTTCGGCTAATTATATAATAAGCGGTGCTGGAAGCAAAGAAACATTCGTAAAACATAAAGACAAAGCCGATTTTGCCTATGCAAAAAAGGGATTTTCGGTTATAAACTTTTATAACAACGGTGAAACTTGGGTCGATTTTATCACCACAGAAGAGCCCGCAGGAAAATTGGTTTTCCGCAAACAACTGATTGGTCCAACGCCGCCCAAACCTCCTTCTATTTTCGATGGGGAAATTGATATTTCGGAGATAAATGTGGATGCCAAGGCTACCGAACACCTCAATGCTGGCTCTTTTAAAAAACTGTGGCTAGGGGAAAACTACCGAAAGGAATGGCACGAGCCTTTGCAAAATGTCCCTCTTTTTGATATTGGAACCGAAAGAGGCGGGCTTGTCATAAAAAAACGAGGCGGTGGGCAACAGACCAAATCCTTGCGCCTTGAAGCAAAAAATGAAAAACAATACGTGCTCCGGTCCATTGAGAAGTTTCCTGAAAAAGCTGTTCCACTTAGTTTGCGTGGGACAATTGCCGCCGATGTGGTAGAAGATCAAATCTCCGGCTCGCATCCTTACGGAGCTTTCGTGATCCCAAAACTAGCCGATGCCATGGGTGTTTACCACACCAACCCTAAAATAGTTTATCTGCCAGACGACCCTCGCCTAACCATTTATCGCAAAGATTTCGGCGGTGCGCTTTACCTCTACGAAGAACGACCAGATGACGACTGGAGCGATGCAGGTTTCTTTGGAAACTCAAAAAAGATTGTAAGCACGCCAGATGTCCTAGAAAAAACTAGGGAAGACAACGATGACCTTGTCGACCAAATGCATGTGTTGAAATCGAGGCTGTTTGATATGTGGATAGGCGACTGGGACAGGCACGATGACCAATGGCGCTGGGCGAGGTTCAAAGACGAGAAAAACGACACGAAAATTTACCGACCCATCCCACGCGACCGAGATCAAGCTTTTTTCAATGCGGAAGGGATTTTGATTTCTGTTGCCAACCGCAAGTGGGGCCTAAGGAAGTTCCAAGGGTTCAAACATGAAATTCGCGACCCAGAGGGCTATGGGTTCAATGCGAGGTACTTCGACCGTTCCTTCCTCACCGAACCTACGCTGGACGATTGGCTGGAAACATCTAACAAACTCCAATCGGTAATGACCAATGAGCTGATAGAAGAGGCGATCAAAGAATTTCCACCAGAAATTTATAGGTACAGTGGCGAAGAAATTATTTCCAAGCTAAAGTCCAGAAGAGATCATATGGATGAATACGCCGAGACACTTTACCGCTCAATTTCAAGAGAAGTAAATGTGACTGGAAGTGATAAACATGAGCTTTTTGAAGTCAACCGCATAAACGACACCGATACGGAGGTAAAAGTTTGGAAGGTAAAAAAAGACGACCACGAAAAGAAAAACCTGATCTACGATAGAGTTTTCAAAAGAGGAGAAACGAAAGAAATAAGGCTGTATGGTTTCGGTGGAGAAGACATTTTCAACATAAAAGGAAATGTTAACAAAGGCATCAAAATCAGAGTAATAGGCGGTGAAGACCATGATATGGTTTCAGACAGCTCGCAGGTAAAAGGGAGTAAAAAAACATTGGTTTACGACACCTTTGAAGGAAGCACCTTGTACAAAACCAAAGAAGTAAAAGAT
The DNA here is from genome assembly GCA_034044135.1 of Flammeovirgaceae bacterium SG7u.111. NCBI lineage: Bacteria > Pseudomonadati > Bacteroidota > Cytophagia > Cytophagales > Flammeovirgaceae > Flammeovirgaceae bacterium SG7u.111. The sequence continues at coordinate 3,982,746 of CP139021.1, forward strand.
CTGAGATCCAAAAAACCAAGTGTAAATTCCTATAACAGAAAGGAGTTTCAGTACAACCTCTTAGCTCCGATAGCCACTGCAAAATATAACCCAGCTGATGGTATTTTCTTCGGGCCTGGCGCATTGATAATTCGACATGGATTTAGAAAAGAACCTTATAAATCAAAGCACACAATCCTTACCGATTTCTCACCTAAAACCCAGTCTTTTGAGTTTACCTACAAGGGAGAGTTCATCGATGCGCTGAAGGGAATGGACTACCTGATAGATTTTAGCCTCCGTGATCCAAGCTGGGTAGACTATTTTTATGGTTCTGGAAATGAAACTGAAAATATCCGTAGCGAAGAAGGTACCGAATATTACCGAGTAAGATACGATCACCTGCGTATTGTCCAAGGGTTGAGAAAACGTTACAAGGGCAAAGTCCATGAATTTGGAGGCTTTTTAGGTATTCAGCATATTCATGTACAAGAAGAACAGAATGAAAAAAGGTTTTTAGTCGATTACTTATCTGGACCAGATTCTGTAGACCTTTTTGGAAATGACAACACATTTGCAGGGCTCAACCTTACCTACCAGCTGGACTTAAGAGATAATGAAATATCCCCGACCAAAGGGATACTATTCGACATAAGCGCATGGGGCGTTTCTGGACTAAGCGACACAGACTTTGAGGAAATTTCCTATACCCGTTACAATGGGAATTTCTCTTTCTACATAAGCACTCCCCAGAAGAGGTTCAAAACAACTTTTGCAAGCCGAATGGGTGGAGGAATAAACATAAACAACTACCAAGAAGTATATCAATCGCAAACGTTGGGAGGGCTTAGAAACCTACGAGGCTACAGAAGGCAGCGTTTTGCAGGCGAAAAGTCCCTTTATTTCAACAATGAAATACGGTCACAATTACTAAACCTCAAAACGTATATATTACCCTTTCAATTTGGTATCTTAGGGTTTTACGATATTGGAAGAGTGTGGGTAAAAAATGATCCATCAACAGCAACAGGAAAATCATCTAAATGGCACAAAGGTTATGGTTTAGGAGTTTGGATCGAACCTATGGATGCAGTAGTGCTCTCCGTCGATTTTTCGAATTCTGAAGAAGAGCATTGGTATCCGTTCCTGAGACTTGGCTTTTTGTTTTAAAAATCAATCATGTACATGCTCCCCTAGCTTTTCACCGCAATGGGGGCAGTACTTAATTTTTTTAGGAGCTGCATTGTCTTCATCTTCCAGTTCCCTCAGCTCGTCTTTACGCATTTTATCTACAAAAGCCGAACTGAGGATACCCGTTGGCAAAGCGACAATCCCTATCCCAAGCAAGGCGATAATCCCGCTCATGAGCTTTCCAAAGGGTGTGATGGGATACACATCCCCATAGCCTACCGTAGTGAGCGTGGCAACCGCCCACCAAAGCGATTCGGGAATATTGGGAAAGGCTTTGGGCTGAGCATCGTGCTCTACATAATACATCAATATAGAGGAAAAAAGGAGCATGATCAACGTTACAAACATCGTAACGCCGAGGTCTTCCTTTTTATCTTTGAACACTTCCAATACCAAATTGAAGGACTTGGAATACCTCTTGAGCTTAAAGATTCGCAACAACCTAAAAAGCCTAAGCGTCCGGAGAAACCGGAGGTCGGCATGAATAATAAGAGGAAGATAAAATGGAAGGATGGCCAAGAAATCTACTAACCCTAAAGGGGAAATTACAAATTTGAAAAGAGACTTTATTTTCTTTCCCTTCGCCCCTTTCACCCAAGCCATGCGCAATCTCACAAGGTACTCGACTGAAAAAACCATGACAGAAAACACGTCAAATGCATTGAAATACATATGATAATCATCGTACCAATCGTCAAACGATTCGAGTACAATCATCGTAATATTCATTAAAATAAGAAGCGTAATAAACCGCTCCAATCTATATTTAAGGCTTTTATTTATCTCCTTCTTTTTGGGCATTCTATGGATGATTTTGGCTTGCTTTTGTAAAATCTTAGTTGCTACTTAAAGCATCTTTAAATTTCATCTATTCTAGTGAAAAACTATTAATTTTCAGGAAACTTTCCATAGTTTAAAGCTACGCCGCGAGCGAGTGGAGCTTCTGGGGCATACCAACTATGCGGTATGGCGCTTGCAAGATTGCATGGCAAAGACACCTGAAAATGCGACGGGATTGATGGAAGCGGTGTGGCCAGCAACCATTGCCCGAGTAGCCGAAGAGGTTGCCGATATGCAAGCCGTTGCGGATAAAAATGGGGACAAGATTACCATTGAGCCTTGGGATTACCGCTTCTATGCAGAGAAAGTACGAAAAGCAAAATACGACCTTGATTCCGATGAGGTGAAGCAATACCTCCAGCTAGACAAACTGACGGAAGCGATGCTCTGGGTAGCAGGCGAGTTGTTCAACTATACCTTCACACCTGTTCCAGAAGGCTCTGTACCTGTCTTCCATGAAGATGTGAAGGTATGGGAGGTTACCAACAAAGATTCGGGCGAGAGCATCGGGCTTTGCCGTATGCGAGGCAAGGCAAGCGTTCGGGAGCGTGGGCAACTACCTACCGAAGCCACACTACTTTCGATGGCAAAACCAACGTACTGGCTTCTAACAACTCTAACTTTGTGAAGCCTGCTCCGGGGGAAGCCCTGCTCGTTTCTTGGGACGATGCCACTACTTTCTTCCATGAGTTTGGCCATGCGTTACACTTCTTCTCTTCCAATGTAAAATACCCGACCCTCAACGGCGGCGTGAGAGATTACACCGAATTCCAATCTCAGCTGCTAGAGCGTTGGCTCTCTACCGATGAGGTGATCAACACCTATTTGGTGCATAATGAAACGGGCGAGCCCATGCCTGCCGAATTGGTTGCTAAAATCAAAAATGCGGCTACGTTCAAGCAAGGATTCTCTACTACAGAATACTTGGCATCGGCGCTGATGGATATGAAACTCCACTTGGCTGACCCTAGCAATATTGACATTGATGCATTTGAGCATGAAACACTTGCTGAATTAAACATGCCAAAAGAATTGCCGATGCGCCACCGCACACCGCAATTTGGGCACGTATTCTCTGGCGAAGGCTATGCAACGGCTTACTACGGCTACATGTGGGCAGATGTGCTCACAGCAGATGCAGCAGAAGCTTTTGCCGAAGCACCGGGCGGTTTTTACGACGAGGAAATGGCGGCAAAACTCGTGAAGTATTTGTTCGCCCCAAGGAACTCGATGGATCCGGCTGAAGCGTATCGCCTGTTCAGAGGCCGAGATGCAAAAATTGAGGCATTGATGCGAGACAGGGGCTTCCCTGTTCCTGCGGAGTAGCAATAGTATTCTTTTTAGCACATGGGTAAAGATAGAAAGCCTTTGCCCATGTGCTTTTTAAAAAATCGATTTTTAAGAGGCGGTCAATTCCCATTCCCATAAAAAGTAAACTCAGGTTCTTTTCCTTCAAATTTGATGAGGTTGGAGGTATCCCCCAACACTTCATCTACCAAGCCGTATTCTTTTGCTTCAATGGCATTTAAGAACTTATCCCTTCGGAAAAACTCGTCGATTTCGGTGAGAGTATGACCTGTGTTTTTACCCATGATGTGGGAAAGCTGAGCTTGAAGCCTTTCTTGTTCGTGCGTGGCAATCCGAACATCTTCAGTATACCCTTTCGCACCTCCTCCGGTAGGATGCTGATGGATGGTCGCTTGTGCCAAGGCATATCGGCGTCCTTTTTCACCAGAAGTGAGCAAGGCTGTCCCCATGCTCCCGCTAAACCCCACTGCAGTGGAGACTGGGGCGGTAATCATCTGCATGGCATCATAGATTGCCAATCCTGCATATACCGACCCTCCGGGGCAATGGATATACATATCGATTTGCCGCTTTTGGTCCTGGCTATTTAGATAAAGTAATTGGGCCACTATCAAATTAGCAACTTGGTCGTCAATAGCCGTTCCTAAAAAGATGATGCGCTCTTTTAAGAGCAAACTGAAAATATCATAAGACCTTTCCCCTCGGCTGGTTTGGTCGATAACCATAGGGATCACTTGCGAGTGTATCATATGTTTAGTATTTGAAAATGGTGCGAATACGTTCTTGAAATGTTTTGTGCTTTGTAGCAGTAAACAATCGGTGTTCAACTGCCTTTATCTCTTCTCTTAGCTTTTGCCGACCGTATAATTGTACAAGCCTGTAGGTTCTTACTTGCCACTCAACTTTTTCTCTCAATTGGGGATTGAGTAGCAGTTGCACCTCAGTCACAAGCCTTTCCGAAGGATCTCCCTCTTGCTGTAGCCAATGCTCTATTTGTTGTACCTCAGTCAATGAAGTCTTCATAGCTCAATGATTTTTGTTTTACATTATCGCGCACCTTTTCCAGGCATTTGAATTTTTGTACGGTAGCTGATCGTTCGCTGCTATACCCAAATCGGGTGGCGACATCTTTCATATTTAGCCTTTCATAATAGAAAGACTGCAATAAATCCATGCATTTTTGCCCCGATTGCCTGAGGAACAAGAGCAACTTTTCTGTCAATGGTTTTGCCTCCTCCTCACCTTCCCATTCTATATTCTCAAGCCCAATTATCGCCTTTTTTTTCTCATGGCTTTTTAGCCAAAGGTTCTTTACAATCCCTACTAAATAAGCTTTATCGCTTACTTCAGGCTGAAAAGTGTTGTCCACTCTCTTTTCATAATATAGAATAAGCGCCTCTTGGAAGAGCTCTTTGGCTTCTTCCAAATCTCCACCCCTTTTATGGAGGTACGAGCAAACCGATGGAAACACCTCGGTATACCACTCGGTAAGTTGGTCTTCTCTTGTTGTTGGGGTTTTAGGTTTTTCTACTACAAGCATGGCTAAGCTTTTTTACTATATGTCCTTGTTTTGAAAAAGTATCACCTCAAGATCAGCGTTTTTTTTCAAAGCCACAAGATTCAAGCAAAAAGTAAAACCTGTTATTTCCCTTCATACACCCTTTCACTATAAAGATACCTTTGTGGGAAACAAAGGATTTCCTATTCCTTCGAAATAGTCTTTTTGAAATATCATGTAAAGGCATTACTTTCGGTAGCATCTTTATTTTCAACAAGCGTGACACTTACAAATAGTGTAGGCACGAGCGAGACGCTCGCGCTAGTTAACTATACAATCCCATGACAAGAGACATCATAGATATCAACGATTTTACCGTGATGGTGGAAACTGCCAATTCGGAAGTGGAAATAGTTGATTCCTGCTTTTTTGAAGAGCCTGTTATCGGGGTTGCTTTCTATGGTGCCGGCAATGTTGATCTCACCGTTAAGTATGATGACAAGCAAAAAGAATTCAAGCACACAAAAGGCTTGGCGTTGTCTTTTTATGCCGATGAAAAGGTGGAGTTTATGCACACCGTCTCTGCATCTAAACCACTTGAATGTATCTTAATAGCTACAAGAGCCAACAAGCTGGAAACTTTGCCCAACCTAGAGGGGGAATTGTTTGGGGAAATGCTTCATCAATTGGTTCATCCTAAAAACCATTTTGTACAAGGACCTAATTTTTTCATGAGCCCTGAGATGCATTCTATCATAGAGCAGTTGTTTCATAGTAAGTACGAGGGAAAGGCTAAAATCATGTTTTTTAAGAGTCAAGTAACTTCCTTGCTTGCGCATTTCTTCGGTCAGCTTTCTTTATTTTCAGAAGAAACTATTCCTGCCGATGAAAGGGAGAGGCTGCAACAGGCAAAAGAAATCCTTTCCACAAATCTGGAAGCCCCTCCTTCCCTATCGGAGCTTTCCAAGCTAATAGGTTTGAACACCTTTAAGCTAAAAAAGAACTTCAAAGAATTATTCGGCGTCCCCGTGTTCAAATACCTGCAAAACGAACGGCTAACAACTGCCTACGACCTTATTCGAAACCAAAAAATGACGATTCAAGAAGCTGCCTGGCACGTAGGCTACGATAGCCTAAGCTCTTTTTCCAATGCCTTCGCCAAAAAATTTGGCTTCCGCCCAAGTGAGATAAAGGGGTGAATCCTGGTTGCTAGTTGCTAGTTGCTAGTTAATAACGGCTATAATTTAGGCTAAAGCCATTTTGTTTTAACTTTCAAACGGGGCTTGAAAGCCCCGTCTAGTTAGTTTTTCATCACTAGCAACAAGCTTTAGCCTAAACTATGAGCTAGCTTGTGAAAAGAATAAAGCCTTTACAAATCAAATTGTGATATATTCTAATAAAATAGTAGAATAACTCGTAACCTGTAACACGCAACCATCAGCCAAGGATAATACAGTGAAAAAAGGTCTTTTAAAACCCAAAAAGAATCCCTAAAACTCAGCTAATCCTTTTCGAACAAATCATGCTACTTTTCGGACAAGAGAAACCGTAGCCAAAGCCCCACATTTGTTTCATCAATCATTTACAAAAGCGATGAAACAAAAAAGAATCTCCTTTCTGAACTCTATAGTCCTTCTTCTGGGGGCAGCATGTATGTTGGCTTTTCAACTGCAAAAGCAACCGAAGCTTAGGCAGGAAACCAGCCATTCGGATACCGAACTACTGAAGCAAGCTGCTTTTGAAGTACTACAAGCAAAATGCAATATCTGCCATATAAAGAAGAACCCTCGCAAAGTCTTTTCTAAGGAAAACATGTCTGATTTAGCGCCGAAGATCTACAAGCAAGTCTTTGTAAAAAAGCGCATGCCCAAGGGCAGGAAAATCCAACTCACCACTGAAGAATATGCCGCTCTTGAAAAGTGGCTTGACGTTCAACTAGAATAAGTTTTATAGCAGGCTACAATTGTTGGCTTACTCTATTTCACTTGCTGAAAGTTACTGGTTGCTGGTAAAAAAAGGAAATATCCTGCCCAGAAACCGATAACCCTCAATCGCAACGGCGAACCATAAGAATCATCCGAAGAACTACAAAACGGATAAAAAATCAGGTCAAAAGCTTTTTGGTTTTAATATCAACTTAGAAATCCACGCTCTATGAGCGTGGTTAATAACCGCTCTGCGTGGCTAAGCCAGAAAACGGCCCAATGATTATATTCAAGAGTTGTCCCCACAACCGAAGAATATATTATGAGCCGTTTTCACAAATTGTCACATTCGATCTGGTATTGCAAGTACCATATAGTTTGGACACCTAAATATAGGTATAGAATCCTCGAAGGAGCAATAAAAAGGGCAGCAATAGAGCATATAATGCAGTACGCCGCCCAAAAGAAATGTATTATCGATACGCTGAACGTCCAAAAGGACCATGTTCACTTGATTATCGATATCCCTCCCAAATATTCGGTTTCCGATGTGGTGGGGATCTTGAAGGGCCGGACAGCCATACGGTTGTTTTCAAAGTTCAAGAAGCTGAAGCAACGCCCCTATTGGGGCAACCGTTTTTGGGCAACAGGCTATTGTGTTGATACGGTAGGGCTTGACCCAGAAAAGATAAGGCTTTACGTGGAGTATCAAGAAGAACAGGAAAAAAAGAACGAGAGCTAAGAATAACAAAGTAATAAAATAGATTTATAACCGGGGACAATGAATTCCTTTGCCTCCTTTGGGGGCAAGGGCAGTTTACCCCCTTACAGGGGTTATCACAATTCCCCGCCCTTTGGGTGGGGATCTTTTAATCATCAGAAAACAACTTTTAATAATGGGAATCTCTATCAAATCAATCACTCTGTTCAGTGCCGTTTTGTTTACAGGTCTTTCGGCGGGGCTATTTTATGCTTGGGCTGTCTCTGTTATTCCGGGCACAAAAAAGGTCATAGATATGACGTATTTGGAAACGATGCAGTCGATTAACCGAGCAATTTTAAACCCGGCATTTTTCCTTAGTTTCTTTGGAAGCTTATTACTCTTAACAATTAGTAGCATCCAGCAATATCAAACTGGTCTTACTTTTTGGATCATGCTAGCTGCTACGCTCACTTACTTGGTTGGCACATTTGGGGTCACAGCCTTTGGCAATATCCCCCTCAATAATACATTAGATGCACTTGCACTCAACAAGCTAAACATCAATCAGCTTACCGAATTTAGGACTAACTACGAAGTCAAATGGAATAAGCTACACATGATCAGAACCGCTTTTTCGATTCTCTCATTTTCACTCTCACTTATAGCGGTATTCTCTCATTCAAAAAATCTTTAAGTAAAGAATTAGAAATAAACAGTCCAAAAAAACGCAGTAGTTTTTGTCCAAGCCTAGACGCAAAAAACGAGCATAGCCGTAGTTACGTGAGTCTTTTTGCAACGAAGGGTTGGGCAAAAAGAACAAGTTTTTCGGGCTTGGTTATTTCTAATTCTTTACTAATCATATTCATAACCTATAAAATCTAATAATTATGGAACAATCTATTTTAGTAATTGGTGGAACTGGTAAAACTGGTAGAAAAGTAGTTCAACGCTTACAAGAACAAGGGCACAACCCTAGAATAGGCTCTCGAAACGCAGCTATTCCTTTCGACTGGCAAGACGCTACTACTTGGCAAACTGCAATGGAGGGAATAGAAAAGATGTATGTCACCTTCCAGCCCGATTTGGCTGTACCCGGCGCTGTAGAGATAATTACGGCATTGACCGAGCAGGCAAAACAAAGCGGGGTAAAAAAGATAGTCCTTTTGTCTGGCAAAGGAGAAATTGAAGCAGAGCGCTGCGAGCAAATAGTGATCAACTCGGGAATAGCCTATACTATCACTCGGGCAAGTTGGTTCAGCCAAAATTTCAGCGAAAGCTTTTTTATAGACCCTATACTCGCTGGGCATGTAGCCTTGCCCAAACCAGAAGCCAAAGTTCCTTATGTGGATACGGGTGACATTGCAGATGTAGTAGTTGAAGCTTTGCTAAATGAGAAGCACAATGGAAAGCTCTATGAGTTGACAGGACCTAGGTTGTTGACTTTCCCTGAGGTAGTGAATGAAATAGCTACGGCATCTGGAAGAGAGATTCCCTTCACTCCTATTTCCCTAGAAGCGTTTATAGATGCCCTAAAAAAGGCTGGTGTTCCTTCAGACTACACCTGGTTGATCAATTACCTCTTTGCCGAAGTATTGGATGCCAAGGGCAATGATATTGTTTCAAACGATATTGAAAAAGTGTTGGGAAGGAAGGCAAAAGACTTTAGCGAATATGCTCGGGAAACTGCCAAAACGGGCGTGTGGAATACTGTTTTGGAGCACAACTAAACTACCATGGATATAAAACGATTAATTCTCGCAGCGGTCGTTGCGTGGTGCTTAGGAGTAAGTGCTTATTCTTGCTCTTACTTATTCACCTTGTTGAACGACCCTGAAATGCAAGCGAATATTATACTTACCATTGCGCTAATTCCAAGCGCTATTATTGGAGCAAGATTTTACTATGCAAAAGAGGAAGTGAACGGCTTCAAACTAGGAAGTATGATGTTTTTGGTCACCATGTGTTTAGATGCGCTAATTACCGTCCCCTTACTGATTATTCCAAGTGGAGGAAGCTACCTTTCCTTCTTCTCAGATCTTGGATTTTGGTTGATTGCCGTGGAGTATATTTTGGTAGTAGGAACCTATTCGGCTTATCTAGCTCGGTCTCGTAAAAGACAAGTTTTTTGATATTGACGAGACAATTTTCGCCTCAATTCAATTGGTTTAATATATTTGCTAAGTTTTGTAAACATCTAAAAACCAGTTAAATGAATTTAATTGTATTTAAGACATTTGTAATGTTCACAATGGCTTTTGCCTTCTCATTTCAAGTGAGCTCACAATCCTTCCAGTTTGATAATCCACTAGCTGAAGAACGTGCCGACCCTTGGGTATATAAAACTGAAGATGGTATCTATTATTTAATTGCCACCGTTCCTGCCTACGACCGTATTGTAATCAGGAAAGCTGACAGCATAAATGGTTTGAAAGGTGCAAAAGAAAAAGAGGTTTGGCACAAGCACGACAAAGGTGTGATGAGCCACCACATTTGGGCACCTGAGTTACACAGAATTGATGGCAAATGGTATATCTATTTTGCCGCAGGTGAAGCTGAAAATATTTGGAATATCAGAATGTGGGCGCTGTCCAATTCTTCGGATGACCCAATGGAGGGAGAATGGAAAGAAGAAGGAAGAATAATGACCGACAGAGATTCTTTCTCTTTGGACGCTACCTCTTTTGTGCACAAAGGCAAAAGGTACATGATATGGGCACAGAACATTACAGAGGGAAAACAAGGAACTGCTTTGGTGATGTCAGAAATGAAAGACCCTACTACGCTCAAAGGACCAGAAGTGGTATTGACAGAGCCTGAGTTTTCTTGGGAAAAAGTAAAATACAATGTAAACGAAGGCCCTGCAGTGATCAATAGAAATGGGAAAATCTTTGTTACCTATTCGGCAAGTGCTACCAATTCCAATTACTGCTTGGGCTTGCTTTGGATAGATGAAGATACCGACCTGTTGGACGTCAACAACTGGCACAAATCTCCTGGACCTGTTTTCCATTCCAATGAAGATGTAAAAAGGTTTGGCCCTGGGCACAATTCATTCACCACCGCCGAAGATGGAGAAACCGTCATCATGATTTACCATGCACGTGATTATAAGGGAATAAAAGGAGATGAATTGTCAGACCCGAACCGTGCTACTCGTGCCCGTGAAGTAAAATGGACACCAAGTGGTTTCCCTGATTTTATGCAAAAGAAGGAAGACTAAGTGAAAGCTTTTCGTGAAGAAACAAAAGAGGGCATGGCAATTTAGTTATTGCTTATGCCCTCTTTTCCAATTACTAAAATATATTTTAGAACATATTTCACCCAACCCATTAATAAGAAAATGAAACTATTATCGACATTAACTATCTGCATAGTAGGCTTAGCCCTATTTTCTTGCTCGCCCAAAACGGATACCCCACCACCCATTCCTCCTCTCACCGCCGATGTATTTCCCGATGGCACAGAAATTCCTGACTGGTTTTCCGACACTACCAAAATTACCTTAGCTGAACTAGGAACACAATTCATCATTACTGACTATGGAGTGAAGGAGGACAGCACTGTGCTCCAAACCGAAGCTATTCAGCAGACAATTGACAATGCTGCCGAACAAGGTGGAGGCGTGGTCATAATTCCTAAAGGAGTTTATTTGAGCGGAGCTTTGTTCTTCAAACCGAAAACCTCTCTCTACCTTGCCGAAGGAGCTGTGCTGAAAGGCTCGGACAAGATTGAGGATTATCCTAAAATACCTTCGAGAATGGAAGGGCAAAACTTGGCCTATTTCCCAGCCTTGATCAACGCCTATGGCGTAGATGGCTTTAGTATTTCGGGAAAAGGAACGCTCAATGGAAATGGTATGAACTATTGGAAAGCTTTTTGGCAGCGCCGAGAAGAAAACCCTGACTGCACCAACTTAGAGGTTTCCCGACCTCGCTTGGTGTTCATTTGGGACTGTGATAATGTCCAATTGCAAGATGTAAAATTGATCAATGCTGGATTTTGGTCAAGCCATTATTACCAGTGCAACAATGTGAAAATACTCGACCTTTTTATCTACTCGCCTTACCAGCCCATAAAGGCGCCAAGCACCGATGCAATTGACCTTGACGTATGTTCGAATGTGCTAATAAAAGACTGCTACATGTCCGTGAACGACGATGCAATTGCCTTGAAAGGAGGAAAAGGTCCCTTAGCCGACAAAGACAGCCTCAACGGGGAGAACACCAATATCATTATAGAAAATTGTGAATTTGGCTTTTGCCACTCTGCTCTTACCTGCGGCAGTGAATCTATCCACAACAAGAACATCATTATGCGGGATTGTTTTGTGACCGAAGCAAAAAGGCTCTTATGGCTTAAAATGAGAGATGACACTCCACAGAAATACGAATACATCACCGTAAAAAACATCAAAGGACAAGTCCATAGCTGTATTTATGTAAAACCTTGGAGTCAGTTCTTCGATCTTAAAGGACAAACAGAAAGACCCATTTCGACTGGGGAACATGTAACCATGAGCAACTTGGACTTGAAATGTGATATCTTTTTCGATGTGAAAACGAATGAGTTCAACCAGCTTTCGCATTTCGTTTTTGAGGACATGGTGATTGAGACTAAAAATCCTGAGGTAGATAAAAGCATCATTGAGGATTTTACACTCAAAAATGTAATGGTAAACAACAGTCTGGTTCAGTAAACTAAAAAAGGATAGGCTTTAAAAAAAGACGTTACCCACCGTGGCGTCTTTTTTTGTCTATTTTGCAACTTCCTTTTCATAAAAGTTTATAAACTGGATTTCCTTTCTAGGTAAACACATCGATTCAACATGATTTTACCCGGTACTTGGGGAGACCTAAGTTTATAGGTGATTGTCTAAGGTTTAAAAGAAGCTGGAGGCTAGAAATTAGAAAAATCATCTCTTGGAGTTTAACTTTTTTTCCCAACCTCTTCATTATCCATCTTAAATTACTTTCCTTTAAGCATCAAGTAGGTTCATAGAGAGTTTCTATATCACTAACAAAACCACAAATTGAATGGCGAATATCCCAGCAATAGTTAGAAGCTTTGGCTCAACGTACTTATTAATCTTCTTGCTCTCAACCTTTGGGTTTGCCCAAAATATCTATATAGAAAAGAAATTTCAATTCTTGTCTTTTGAGAAAATACCAACTTGGGTTGGTGTAGCTGCTAACTGGGAAAAAGCCTCACCAAGCATTCACTTGTACGATGGCTCACGCTATAAAGGGCACGCAGAATATATCTCCAAAGGGCTACAAACAGGAATTTCCTTTCAGCAATTCAAAGACCAAGTAAGAAACCCTCAAACTCGGAAATACATGCCCTTTTTCCTCTTTGATCTCAGAGGAATGAACATCCAGCTTGGGGGAACGAACTACAACTGGGCACTCCGAATGGAAGATTACAGGTATCTTGACAACCCACAGCAAATGCAGGAAACTTGCCTGAGGTTGCTCAATACGGTCGCCCAATACATCAACCAACAAGCCGGGGGGCGTTCAAAGGGTATTCTCATTTTGCCTACCTACGAAAAGGCAACGCCAAACACTTCCATTGCCCCCGCTATTAATCAGCGTGGATACCCGAATTTGACCCTTGGGCAACTAGCGAGCAAAGCTGGTGGTAAAAAAATTGAGGTGCTCAATGCGGGAACGGCATTTGGATACCTCCGATATGTTTCTAAAAACAACACTGAGTTCCAGCCCTCTCCTCAAGATATTTTGATTTATGAAGAGCTTCCACAGCGTGTGCCACCCGTTGGGGGAATCATCACGTTACAACCACAAACTCCTCTTTCGCACATAAATTTACTCGCCAAAAACAGAGGTACTATCAACCTGTACGTTACGGACTTGAAATCACTTTTGCATGCCGACGAGCTTATCAATAAACTAGTGAAGATTGGATGTTCGGAGCGTAAGGTTTTCATTTCGGAAGCTAGCATGGAAGAGGCGAAGGCGTTTTGGGCAAAACGAGTAGTCAAAGTTGCCATTCCGCAACCCAAGCTGTCGGTGAGTTCTATTGTTGATTTGAACATGACCAATACTCAGCAGGGAATTCCTTTTGTAGGTGCGAAGGCAGCAAATTATGCCCTCATCCGCCAATCGCTCCCGGCATATGTTCGCCAAGGATACGCAATTCCGTTTACCCATTATTTTACCACTATCAAAAACTGCGGCGCAGATAAACTTATCCAAGCCCTAGCTAGCCAAAAACTTCAACGGAATGATAGAAATGCCTTTTTGAAAAAGATACGAGAAACCATTCTTGCTGCCTCCATCGATAAATCATTGCTATTGGAGGTAAATACCCTGATCTCGCAAAAGTTCAACAACGCTAAAATCAGGCTGAGAAGCTCGACCAATTGCGAAGACTTACCAGAGTTCAACGGTGCGGGACTTTACGAATCCAAAGGCTTTAAGAAAGCAGATGGGGATGAGGTATTGGAACGAAAAATCCTTCAAGTGTATGCCTCTTTGTGGAGTCCATTAGCTTATGAGGAAAGAGAATACTACTTTATTGACCACGCAAAAGTGGGGATGGCGATCTTGATTAACCAAGCATTTCCCGATGAATATGCCAATGGCGTTGCGCTTTCGATGGTAGAAAAGGAAAACATTTCTATCTATATAAATTCACAGTTTGGAGAAAATGCAGTAACCAATCCTGAGAATGGGCAAATTCCCGAATCTATTATTTTCCCAAATGGGTTGAAGGACAATTATAACGTCAGGACTCGTTCCAATATCCACGATGTCTTTGCACAACCTTTCTTAAAACATCACCTTTCTGTACTTAAAAAAGCTGCGTTGGAAATCCATTACCTCCTCACCCAAAGAGCTGAGAAAAGGGAAGACACTTCCTTTGGTATTGACATTGAGTTCAAGCTGATGGAAGAGGCAGGACAGCATAAACTTTATATAAAACAGGCACGATTGCTACAAGTCATATTACCAAGCCATTAAAAGATATTTTTACATTTTTTTTTCGATTACAAAACCACTACTCATGCTTAAAAAACACCTCCTATTTTTCGTAGCTATTCCCTTGTTGCTTTGGCAATGTGCTGAAAAGAAAGATGATACAATTAGCAAAGGAGAGTTAGCCTTGTTATCTTCCCTTGAAGAACTAGCAGGCTGGGACTGGAACCTGACTCCAGAAATAGATCCTGATAGCTTGGTTGAGGTAGCTAGCGAACAACTAACCAAGGTGTTGGCAACAAAAGTGTACGATGAAAATGATTCGATAGAAAACCTAAAAATCACGATCTCGCCTGACGGATTGGTAAGAGTGTTTACTTTCTCCTATTATTCTGGGGGGACACGGGGCGAAATCAATAATTCTGTAATTCAGTTTCAGCTTTCCAAGGGCAAATACCTTGTTGCTCCATCGGGTATTGAGGCTTCATTTCATCAAATACACAAGCTCCCTTCAGCCAATAAAACATTATATTTACTTATTGGAGAAGAGACTGGGGAAAGCAGGCTGTTAATTGGAGTTGCCAAAACCATTGAAATCACTCCTGATAATATCCATCTTGAGTATCCAGGCTTTGCAGGTAAGTACCCCACGCTAATGTATTTTGACTACCTTAACCCTGAAGCAGATTGCTTTGCCTGTATTGACTACAACCCTGATTCACATCAATTGGAGCTTGGTGTAATGGATGAAAATGATCATCTGAGAGGATGGGTAGGGAGAAAATTAATAGAAGAAGACAAAATAGCCTTTAGTCATTTAGTTTTTAAGGACGATCAATTTATTACCGAAAAGAAGAAATAAACAAACCTGTATTTGTAGAATATCAAAGCAAGAGCACGAAGTTATAAACTAATCAGGAGATCATTTCTTTTAAACTTAATTAGCAAAGCAATTAAATAGTAAAAACAACCATAACATATATTAGCAAATATAAATACCTGAAGAGTGATTGAAATCATATTTCGCCTTCACAAACAAAAAACATATGTTCTTATGACTGTATAACAGTTGTTTTAAGAGAATATCCAAATGAACAAAACTACTCCCAACCCTTCTATTTAGGTTCTATAATTAGAATTTAACTAAAAAAACTGTCCGAAATAAAGAATTCCAAGCCACCTATTCGTGAAAGAAACTGGGGATACTCCCAAAAATCGGGTATGCAAATACATATCATATAGTTAATATGATTAACTTCATAGTACAAGCAAGTTTCCCGCTCTATAATTGTAATGTTGGTGAACAGAAAGACTCATTCAAATACAATTAATAGGGTCAAATCTAAACAGCCAGCCCCAGTTCAATTTATCATACTCCAAACCAATCGTGAAACTAAAGTTAAACTATTACTATGGTTGCTGAATTAAAATTTAAAGAAGGAATATGGGCAACTTCTATTGAGCCCAAAGATTTTGTTTCCCTAAACATCACTCCTTATTACGGAGACCACCATTTTCTTTGCGGCCCTACCGACGCCACAAAAGCTTTGTGGGAAACTTGTAAGCAAGAACTCAAAAAAGAGCGTAGCAAAAAAGGCTTACACTCTGTAGACACCAGTACCATTTCTGCATCCAATGCATTTGCCGCTGGATATATCGACCAAGAAAAAGAAACAATTGTTGGCTTGCAAACAGATGCGTTGCTGAAGCGTGCCATGAAGCCTTTTGGAGGCTACAAGGTAGTGGAAAAAGCATTGTCTGAGCACGGCCTCAAACCTGCCGATAAAGTTGTAGAGGTTTTTAAATATGCTAAAACGCACAACGATGGCGTTTTTGATGCCTATACCGATGAAATAAGGAAATACCGTTCTCTTGGCTTTTTAACAGGCCTACCTGATAATTATGCACGTGGCCGTATTATTGGTGATTACCGTCGCTTAGCTCTATACGGCATCAACCGCTTGATTGAAGGAAAGAAAGAAGACCTTGCCAACATAAAAGGACCTATGACCGAAAGTGTGATCCGTTTGCGAGAAGAAGTTTCGGAGCAAATCAGAGCACTTGGCCAAATGATAGAAATGGGCAAAACCTATGGGCTAGACCTTTCCCGCCCTGCACAAAATGCCCAAGAGGCTATCCAATGGACATACATGGGCTATTTGGCTGCCGTGAAAGAGCAAGACGGTGCTGCCATGTCACTAGGAAGTGTTTCTTCATTTTTTGATGTTTACATCCAACATGACCTTGAAAACGGCATAATCACCGAAGAACAAGCGCAGGAGTATATCGACCATTTTGTAATGAAACTCCGCATGGTTCGCCATTTGCGCATGGAAGCTTACGATCAAATATTTGCCGGTGACCCAACTTGGGTTACAGAATCGCTTGGCGGCCAATTGATTGATGGGCGTACCAAAGTAACCAAAACGGCTTTCCGTTTCTTGAACACGCTTTACAACCTCGGTCCATCTCCTGAGCCAAACATTACCGTTCTTTGGTCACAAGATTTACCCGAAGGGTTCAAAAATTACTGTGCGAAGGTCTCTATCGAAACATCGTCTATTCAATACGAAAACGACGACCTGATGCGTAACAACCGCAACAGCGACGATTATGGTATCGCATGTTGTGTTTCCTTCCAAGAACTTGGCAAGCATATCCAATTCTTTGGTGCACGTACCAACCTTGCCAAAACGTTACTGTTGGCGATAAACAAAGGAAGGTGTGAAAATACAGGAACTGAAATTGTAGCAAGTATCCCTACGCTGAAAGATGGCTACCTTGATTACGATGAGGTAATGAAAAACTTTAGACATGCAATGAAGGACGTTGCTCGTGTTTACAACGAGGCGATGAACATTATCCATTACATGCATGATAAGTACTATTATGAGAAAGCGCAAATGGCGCTGATTGATACCAATCCTCGTATCAACATTGCTTATGGAATCGCAGGCCTTTCTATTGTTGCCGACTCACTATCGGCTATCAAACATGCGAAAGTGAAGCCGATAAGAAACGAAGATGGATTAACCGTTGATTTTGCCATAGAAGGTGAATTCCCGAAATATGGAAACGACGACGACCGAGTGGATTATATTGCCCGTGATATTGTAGCAGCCTTCAATGCTGAGCTGGCAAAATTACCAGTGTACAAAGGCGCTTCTCCTACTCTTTCGGTACTTACCATCACTTCAAACGTGACGTATGGTATGAAAACTGGGGCTACGCCAGACGGCAGGGCGAAAGGTGTTCCATTTGCACCGGGAGCTAACCCAATGCACGGACGAGACACTCACGGATTGATTGCATCGTTGAACTCGGTTTCTAAAATCGATTACAAAGATTCACAAGATGGAATCTCGAACACTCTGTCTGTTGTGCCTAAATCTCTTGGAGGAAGCGCTGAGGAAAGGATTGGCAATCTTGTATCTACGCTCGACGGATATTTCGGCCGCAATGCTCAGCACTTGAACGTGAACGTACTTGATCGTAAGTTGCTGGAAGATGCAATGGAACATCCAGAAGAGTATCCGCAACTCACCATTCGGGTTTCTGGATATGCGGTAAACTTTGTACGCCTAACCCGCGAGCAACAGCAGGAAGTACTCACCCGTTCGTTCCACGATTCACTTTAAGGCAACCTGCCTTCCTATGATAAAAAGCATGCTGTTCGATGAAAGTTGAACAGCATGTCTTATGTTTTTTTACTTTTGTTTGATGAACAAAAAGCTAAAAGTACATTCTATCGAATCTTTCGGGACTCATGACGGACCAGGCGTACGCATGGTAGTTTTTTTACAGGGCTGTAACATCAAGTGCCTATACTGCCAAAATGCTGATACCATACCGGGTAAAGGAGGGACAGAATACGATATAGATGATTTGGTAAAAAGAGCCGAGGGCATGAAAGGATATTTCGGCAAAAAAGGCGGAGTTACGGTTTCAGGAGGTGAGCCTCTGCTTCAGGCTGATGCATTAATCCCGTTCTTTCAAAAACTTAGCGAAAAAGGAATACATACAAACATCGATACCAACGGTACTATAGTCAACCCAGATTCGGAGAAGATCATCACCGAAATGGCTGACCTAGTCATGTTCGATATCAAACACGCTACGCCCGAAGGGTTCAAAACACTGGTTGGCAGAAACTTGTATAAGAAGTCCGAAAAACTGATTGAACTGAGGGAGAAAAGTCAAAAGCCTATTTGGTTTCGGTATGTATTAGTCCCAGGCTATACCGATAGCCACGAATACCTGCACATGATTGGCAAAAAATACAAAGACTACAAACAAATAGAACGCTTTCAGCTTCTGCCCTACCACAAGCTTGGCATCTACAAATGGGAAGCCTTGGGAGAGAAATATGAACTGAACGACACACCTGAAAATACGGAAGAACAGATTAAAGAAGCAGAAGGTATTTTAAAGAATTACTTTGAGAATGTAATCTAAAATGAGATAGGAAGTAACCAAATCGTATTCTTTCAAAAACACAACCAACTTTTTAAACTACTAAGAAGAATGAGCTTATACTCACCCAAAGAAATAATTCACGAAGCTAGCAAACTAGCTATTGACAAAGCAGGGTATTCGACCAGAAAAATTTTGGCACTTAGTTTTTTGGCAGGTGCTTACATCGCTTTTGGAGGGTTATTATCCATTTTGGTTGGCGGAGGAACTCCCGGAATTGCCGCAGAGAACCCAGGCATAGCCAAGTTTTTGTTCGGAGCAGCTTTCCCCGTAGGCCTTATGATGGTGGTAATGGCAGGCGCCGAGCTTTTTACGGGAAACAATGCCTATTTTATACCTAACGTATTAAATGGAAAACAAAAATGGTCAGCTCCCCTGCGAAACTGGAGCTTGGTATATCTTGGCAATTTTATAGGGTCGGTTTTCGTAGCGTACTTTCTCACACACCTAACCGACGTAGTAAGCCAAGAGCCATGGTCAAACACCGTACAAGCTATAGCCGAGGCAAAAACAAGCAACCCGTTCTACAAAACCTTCCTCAAAGGAATTGGGGCAAACTGGTTGGTATGCCTTGCCTTGTGGATGGGCATGTCAGCACAACATACCAGTGGAAAGATCATGGGACTTTGGTGGCCTGTCATGACCTTCGTGGCCATGGGTTTTGAACACTCCATAGCCAACATGTTCTTTATCCCGCTAGCCATGTTTGAAGGAGCAGATATCACTTGGACTACATTTGTAATCAAAAACCTAATTCCTGCAACTTTAGGAAATATAGTAGGCGGAGCTTTCTTTGTCGGCACACTCTATTGGTTTGCCTTTGGGGAGAAGAAGTAGGATTTTCCCCAATAAGTAAAGAAACTAAACATAAAAAGGATTCACGCCTCCTATTTCCTATTGGTAATTACCAAGACAAGATATTACTGACGTTACGCTCTCCTTCATGGTCAAACTTTTTGTTGTCACTTGGGCAGTTCACAACGCCCTCATTTTTACCCCAAAGGGTGGATGATCTTCCCTCATCAAGGTTGATTGCTTCTTCAAAACCCATTTTATACACAAAATCGCTCAAGTCATTGATGCTCATTCTCGTAGCATCAGCTGGATTACGACCATCTACTACTATAAATGAAATGCTGTCACTTTTGACAGCTACCAACGAGCGTAGATGGGTTGCGGTGAAAAACCTTCTTTCCCCCTACTTTAGTTAAATGCATAGCAAAACATGACTGCTGCCTTCCTATTTTGGAAAGGCAACTGTATTTTACGTACAAATTGACGATCGATCAAATTATTGAACACAACAACCATAGATGAAACAATGAAGAACATTTTCTTTTTAGGCTTAGTAATACTCTTACTAAACTCCTGCAAACAACAAGAATCACAAAATACCCAAGCACAAGAAACTGATACGTTTGATTACACACAGTACGTAAACCCACTAATAGGCACCAGTAAAATGGGGCACGTATTCCCCGGAGCAAGCGCTCCTTTTGGTATGGTGCAACTCAGCCCGCAGTCCAACTTTGAAGTGATGCATCAAGAAGATGGCAGTTACAACAAGAATACTTACGAATACTGCGCTGGCTATCAATACCGAGACACTACCATCATCGGCTTTTCCCACACCAACTTTAGTGGAACGGGGCACTCTGACCTAGGAGACTTTTTAGTAATGCCAACCACAGGCGACTTGGTGCTCGACCCGCTGGAAACAGAAGAAGGGGGAAAAGGCTTTTACTCGACCTTTTCCCACGAACAAGAAGCCGCATCTCCCGGCTATTACCAAGTAGCTTTGAAGAGTTACGGGATTAATGCGGAACTGACGGCAAGCGAGCGTGTGGGCTTTCACAAATACACTTTCCCAAAGTCTGAGGAGGCACATATTCTTTTGGACTTGGTCTATAATGTGTACCAACACGACAACAAGAACGTCTGGGCGTTTATTCGAGTGGAAAATGACTCTTTGGTCACAGGATACCGCCAAACCAAAGGCTGGGCACGCACCAAACTGGTGTATTTTGCCATGCAGTTTTCCAAGCCTTTCAAAAGCTACGGGCACAAGAAATACGACCAAGTCAAATACAACGGCTTTTACGGCCGCTTCAACGAATTTGAGAACTTTCCAGAGATGGCGGGGAAAAATATAAGAGCTTTTTTCAATTTCGATACGGAAGAAGGCGAAGCTATCGAGGTGAAATTTGCCCTATCGCCCGTGAGTGCCAAGGGAGCA
Source organism: Flammeovirgaceae bacterium SG7u.111 (assembly GCA_034044135.1). Lineage (NCBI taxonomy): Bacteria > Pseudomonadati > Bacteroidota > Cytophagia > Cytophagales > Flammeovirgaceae > Flammeovirgaceae bacterium SG7u.111. The sequence continues at coordinate 4,003,837 of CP139021.1, forward strand.
ATGAAAAACCTCGCTGCAGAAGTTCCGCATTGGGATTTTGACAAAACCCGTGAAGAAACGAGGGCAAAGTGGAACAAGGAACTCGCCAACATACAGGTAGAAACGATCACGGAAAAGGACAAAACGGTGTTCTATACCGCCATGTACCACGCTTCTTTGTCGCCAATTATCTACGAAGACGTGGATGGTCAATACAGAGGACTAGACCAAAACATCCATCAATCGGAAGGATTTACCAACTACACCATCTTTTCGCTGTGGGACACCTACCGTGCCTTGCACCCCTTGTTCAATATCACGCAGCCCGAGCGCAACAATGACATGATCAAAAGCATGCTCGTCCACCAAAGCCAAAGCGTCCATCATATGTTACCCATTTGGAGTCACTATGCCAATGAGAACTGGTGCATGATCGGCTACCATGCCACCTCGGTCATTGCCGATGCGATGGCAAAAGGCATAGGTGATTTCGACAAAAAAGAGGCGTTGGCAGCTTCGGTTGCTACGGCTAATGTCCGCTATTACGAAGGCATAGGCGAGTACATCGACCATCAGTTTGTGCCCGATGACAAAAGCCACTCTTCGGTTTCAAAGACCTTGGAATATGCTTATAACGACTGGTGCATAGCCCAAATGGCGATGCAAGTGGGGGACAAAGCTGCCGAAGAAACCTTTATGAAACGCTCCCAGTATTTCAATAATGTGTATGATCCGAGCATTGGGTACATGCGCCCCAAGCTTTCCGATGGTTCTTTCAGAAAAGAATTTGACCCGATGGATACGCATGGGCAAGGCTTCATAGAAGGAAATGCATGGAACTACGGTTTGTATGTCCCCCAAGACATTGACAAAATGGTGAGCATGATGGGTGGAAAAGAGCAATTCACCGCACACCTTGATTCCTTGTTCACCATGGAAATTGAGGACAAGTACATTGAGAAAAACGAGGACATCACCCGCGACGGAATCATAGGAAACTACGTGCATGGAAACGAGCCTGGCCACCATATCCCCTACCTCTACAACTGGACAGGGCATCCGAAAAAAACGCAAGAGCGTGTGCGGATGATTATGAGAAAGATGTATGGATCCACCATCAACGGCTTATGTGGAAATGATGATGCGGGGCAAATGAGCGCTTGGTATATCTTCAGTGCACTGGGCTTCTACCCAGTTACTCCTGGTTCCCCTTATTATGCATTGGGCAGCCCATTGTTGAAAGAAGCGACTATCCAATTGACAAATGGCAAGACCTTGACCATCAAAGCTACCAACCAAAGCGAAGAGAATGTCTATGTAAAAAGCGTGACAGTCAACGGAAAGAAGCTGGAAGGAACGATGCTCTCCCACCAAGACTTAATGAGCGGAGGGGAGATCATATTTGAGATGAGTGGGGAATAAACTTTAACTTGTTGCCTCCACCAGCGACGATGTCATTGCAAATGACATCGTCGCCTTGGCATGCCCCATTTAGGTGTAGTCAAAACTACGCCTTCATATCTTAAAACAGCAACCTCTGGTATCTAATCCCCCACATGGGGAATATATTCGGGCACTTAAGCGTTACGAACCTTCGCTTTGGGAGTCTATTCCGTCACATGTGGCATCCATTTCATCATGTTGGATACGTAATCTACCACTTCTGGAGCTTAATCAGCCACTTATGGGAGGCAATCGGCCGCCTCGGGAGGGCATTTGCCCTGTTTAGGTGTTTATTTGACTGGTTTAGGCACAACCATCGCCATGTTTGGCAAAATAATCCCCTACCCTTTTGTGAATTTACTCAATAAAGTTCGGAATACGAAAAGCAAAAATCTTACATTATGTTAAATAGAAGGCTATTTTTGGGCTTTTTACGGTTCCCTTGTAAGTATTTGGACCCACTTGAGGGAATTGGGTTCTTTCCCCTCCAATAAGGACAAACTCTTAACATACATTACTTTCACTATCCTAAGAATAAGTAGTATATTTTGTACTTCAAACAAACAACTTACAGACTAAATACCCCTATTTTCTGCTTTTCATTCAATTTCTTTTGATAAACCACTTATTATAAGATACTTACTGAGATTATAAAAAAGTAACGATTCTAATCTGAGTTGTTACATAAGTGAGATTTGGGGATATTTTACACTGCATACAAGGAGGGGCTTTGCGTTATAAAGGCAAAAATTTTTACCTTTAATTTATATGTTATGAAAGAATATTTTGACAAAAAGAAAGTCAATAGTATCGGAACATACATTGACCAGGTGCTTGGCACCCCAAGTGAGCTAGCCTTGGCAACTTCGGCGGGCTATCCTAAAAAAGAATTTGACAATGCAGCGAAGCTCTACAAAGAGATTATGGAACTTAGGCAAGTCAGCAAGGTAGCCCTTGGCAGGCGCTTTAGCGCCACCGATGCCTTTAACTATTCGGTAGAGCAACTGAAGGAGCATTATGGCCCTGTAAAGGAAATCGCCTATATCTTGTTTGAAGATGACAGGGAAGCCTACTACAACCTAGACCTCAGCGGACCAAGGGACGACTCTTTTGACGGGATGAAAACCCAAGTGCGCATTCTCTACGAAGGAATTTTGGGCAATGCCAACTACCTCGCCGACTTGAATAAGAAAGGTATCAGCCAAGAGCACTTGCAAGCGGGGCTAAAGCTCCATGCCGATATGCTCGAACTCAAGCGCATCCAGCTCTTCGTCGAACACGAGAGAAAGGAAGCAGTGCAGACACTCCTAGTAAAGGTGAACGAATTAGAGAAATGGCACTCCAAAGCCAAGCGGATCATCCGCGCCTACAGCAAGGTAAAACCTATCTAGGGATAAATCTCCGTATTGACTTATTTCCAAAAGGGCTGCTCTGGCAGTCCTTTTTTTGTTTGTTCTTCTCCCGAGGTTTGTGGTGCACCTTGGGTATATCACACCTTTTTAGAAAAACCTCGGAAAAGTTTCAGTTTTGTAGTTATGGGTATAAAAAAATAATCAACGCCGTAGGTGTTGCAGAAACAAACATTTTACTCAAATTATGCATTAAAGTTTAGTTTAGGCTAAAGCCAATATCTTTTTTCCTTTCAAACGGGGCTTAAAAACCCCGTCTATTGATTTTTTTTCAGAAACATCCTTACCGCAAACCGTGATATAGTCTATTGTATACAGGCTTTTCCATCTACCCCAAATCCGTCGTTCCCATGAAAGTGGGAATCTCTCTCCGACTATTCTGCAAAGCCCCAAGGTGCTCGATCCGAAATGCTTGCTGGTGCATCGGAGGGAGATCCCGGGTCTATGCCCGGGATGACTCAACTACTGCTGACTCCAGTGGTACTACCTTCATTTGAACGCCCCAACGTATTCGAGATACCTCCACAAACCAGTGTCATTCCCGGTCCGATCGGGAATCTCCCTCCTATCATTCCACAAACCAACCCATTACAAAAAAGCAAAGCTCCACAATGCCTGTTGATGCGTGGGTAGGAGATCCTGCGTCGAAGCGCAGGATGACGGAAAGTAAGAGTCATTCCGGCCCTGAGCCGGAATCTCCCTCTTACTATTCAACAGGCCTACCCATTTCAAAAGAGCAAAGCTCTACAATGCCACCCAAAATACCAGCTCTTTGCACAATAGGTCGGAGATCCCGCATCTGCGTGCGGGAAGACGAAGTGGGTGAGATGGGTGTTTTTCTTTTTTTATTCCTTCAAACTTGCCCAAATCCATCGTCCCCCCCGCCTGAAAACACAAAGCGGTTGCCACAAACATGGCAACCGCTTTTTAATGAATTGAGTGATAGCATATTTCTATTTCCCATCTACCAATTTCATCACATACGAATAGGTGTATTTCTTGTCTTCTAATCGGTATTGGCGGTGTGGGTACATGCCCCAACTATTGTCGCCACCAAGCCCTCTTTGCATCAGATCAACATGTACCGAAACAAAGTTCCTTGGTTTCACATCGGTTGGGTGCTGTTGCTTTTTGGTCAAGCCCGGGTCGAAGTCTTCTGCGAGATAGTTCAAGGTGCTGAAGCTGATCGGCTGCACACCTGTGATCTGCAAGCCTGCTCCTTGCCCGTTGGTGAGCGTGAACCAACGCGTATCGGTTTTGTAGCCGTTTTCCTGTGGGCGCATGTAGCTCTCGGTAAACTGCTCCGCTACGGTGCTTTCATACAACCCTACAAATGCCGAATGCTTTCTGTCTTGGTAGTTTTCCCAAGGGCCTCTGCCGTAATAGGCCAATTGATCGTAGTTGCCAGGCATGAGCAAACGCATCCCAAAGCGAGGCAGTTCGGGCAAGTCTCTACCGGTCATATCCAAGGTAGCGGTCACTTTGATCGATCCATCGTTTTGGATAAAATAGGTGATGGTGTACGGAGTGGCGATGTTTGCCAATTCAAAATTAGCTGTAATGGCTACGCCCTCGGCAGACTTCTCTCCTACTTCCAAGCTTTTCAATTGCTTGTTGGAATGAGCCGCTCTCCAAATCCCCAACCGCTCAGGCATATGATTGCCAAAATCGTTGTCGGTTGGGGCACGCCAGAAGTAAGGCTCTGGGTATTGCATCATCATCCATTTTCCATTCAGTCGGTAATCCACCAATCTTCCTGATCTTTTATCGAACTTTCCTGTGATTCCGCCTGCCTTAAAGCTGATGTCGTTTTCCGAGTCTTCCACGGTCAATGCTCCTTCGGTCGCTTTCGCAGCAAAGTACTTGCTCTCTCCCAACTGGAATTCTTCCCTTGCTATTTCATGCCCTTTTGGAAGCATAGGAGCTTCATTTTTGGTATAGGCATACACGTGCAAGAAATATTCTTCTCCCTCTTTTGCTTCAATACTTGGCAAATCCAATGCAACTTCTTTGGTTGCATGCGGAGCAACTGCTACGGCAAAGTTTTTTGAGGTTTGCAACTCACCATTTTTGTACAACTCCCATTTGAAATCGTACTGATCGAGGTTGGTGAAGTCGAATAGGTTTTGAAGGGTGATCGTGCCTTTGCCCAAGTCTTTTTCTTTGAACAAAATATTTTGGTACACCTTTTTGACCTCGTACAAGCCTGGGTGCGCGCTACGGTCAGGGGCAACTACGCCATTTGCACAGAAGTTCTCATCGTTTTGCCACATAAAGCCATTCAAGTCGCCGCCGTATGCCCAGAAAGGCCTGCCGTCAGCCGTTTCCGTTTTTATGCCTTGGTCTACCCAGTCCCAGATGAACCCACCTTGCATATTCTTACTGCTCATAATGATGTCCCAATATTCTTGGAAGTTCCCGCTGCTATTGCCCATGGCATGCGAATATTCACACATGATAAAAGGACGGGTTTTACCACTTTCCGCATACTCTTTCATGTGGCGAATGCTTGGGTACATGGGGCAAACGATATCGGTATCGGTATCTTCACCAGCTTGCTCAAACTGCACAAATCGGCTGTCATCTTGTTCTTTCAACCATTTGTAGGCTTTGTGGAACACTGGACCGTTTCCACACTCATTCCCCATAGACCAGAGGATCACAGAAGCATGGTTTTTATTTGCTTCAAACATGCGGGCGATACGGTCGAGGTGAGCGCCTTCCCATTCGGGCAAGTAAGCAGGGTGAATGCTTTTGTCAAATCTTCCTTGAAGCTCCGCGCCCATCGCATGTGTTTCTATGTTCGCTTCGTCCACCAAGTACAAGCCGTATTTATCGCAGAGTTGGTACCACATTGGGTCATGTGGGTAGTGGCTCATTCGCACCGCATTTACATTGAACTTTTTCATCATCTCAATGTCTTTGAGCATCGTTTCTTTACTAGGCACGTGCCCAAGTACTTCGTGGTGCTCGTGCAAATTGACGCCTTTCACCAAAATAGGCATTCCGTTCACGTGCAGTTGCGAGTCTTTGATCTCTACTTTTCTAAAGCCAATTTTTTGATTGGTTACTGTGGTTGTGCCATTTTGCAAAGTCACTACACAATTGTACAAATACGGATCTTCCCCACTCCATTTATGCACGTTTTTGAGAGTTCCCGAGACTTTTACTTCGGTTTGGGTGCTGCCCACTTTTTTCTTTTGGGAAAAGACCTTTTTATTATCGGCATCAAAGATTTCAACCGTAAGGGTTTGGCTTGCATTTCCTGTTTTTGAGAAATTCTTCAGGTCAATTTGCATGTCCAACGTACCATTTCTGTACCTCGAAGCTAAGCCTGCTTTCACAAACATATCCCAAACCGTTTGCTTAGGGTAGGCTTGCAAGAACACATCCCTTTCCAGTCCGCTTAGTCTCCAAAAATCTTGGTCTTCGAGGTAGCTACCATCGTGCCAGCGGATGACTTGCACGGCAAGGACATTTTCTCCCTCTTTCAAATACTCTGTGATATCAAATTCGGAAGGGGTTTTCGCCACTTTGGTCATCCCAGCTTTTTCCCCGTTCACGTACACCTCCGCATAGCCAGAGATAGATCCGAAATGAAGGATTACTTCCTTGTCGCCCCAGCCTTCGGGAACAGTGAAGGTTTTTCGGTACGTCCCAACAGGATTCTTCTCCCCTATGAAGGGAGGATTTTTGGGGAAAGGATAGGTTACATTGGTGTAGATCGGAATGCCAAACCCTTTCAATTCCCAGTTGGACGGAACGCTGATCTTATCCCATTTGGAATCGTCCAAGTTTGCTTTGTAAAAGTCGGTTGGGCGATCTGCCACCTTATCGGTATAAACGAATTTCCATTCCCCGTTTAAGGTGTGGAAAAAGGGCGATTTGCTGTAGTCGTTGGCAATAGCCGTTTCTTGGTTCGCATACAGCATAAAGCCCAAATGCGGCGATTCTTTCTGCTCATCTATCAACTTGGGGTTTTCCCAGTCATTTGCCGTTTGAGCCATTGACACATAGGAGTAAAAGGCTAGAATTAATGTAATTATAAAAGTTTTTTTCATTTTATTATTGAGTTGTCTAATAGTGTAAAAAGCTTGTAACTGCTATTTCAGGATTAAAAAAACGCTCTTTCTTCTTTCGAAAAGAAATCATAAAGATTTGAAAAACTGATATATAGATCATGTATCAAGCGTTTGCGGCGTATAAAAAAATAAAAAAGGCTGTTCCTCTATGAAGTGTTCCTTCTATAAGGACTATATTTTACAGAAACAGCACTATGAACCGGCTAAAAAATATTGACTTACAACACGCCTATACCTCTAAAGAGTAGAGGTTGCGCAAAAAGACCCCAAAAAACTATGGATTTAACACTATGGTCATAACAGAACGAGGAGGAAGTTCGATAGATGATGCATCAACTAAACCGACCTGTTCTAAGTCTTTGTCTTTGGAAGTGAGGTAGGCTTTTGAAGCTGCTACAGCTTGTTTATCTAACTCCAAATTGATGGAAAAAGCTTTACTGTCGGAGTTTACAAGTACTATTGTCAATTCGCCCGTATCCGGGCTTTTATATCCCGAGCACAAGAGGTTTTCATTAGGGTGACCACTACTCTGAGCAATATCTATTCGATTGAAACCTGGCCTAACAAACCTACTGAAATTCCCTAAAGCCCAGAGTATTTTACTTTCGTACACTTCCCCGTCCTCTTTTTGGTAATCCACATACACCAATCCATCTTTGTAGTTATAAGGTGATACAGCCAACCACCATTGCCAAGCCGTCGCATTTGCAACTACCAAATCATTGTGAATCACCTTCGCCACATACAAAGCCGGGTCAATACCCAAATCCCGACCGTTCCCATTGATTTCCCCATCATTTCCTCCAAGTATGCAGTATTCGGACATCCAAAACTTTAACTTTGGAACGCTACGCACAGAATTTGCTAAAGCTGCTCTTTTCTCTACAGACTTAGTATTGGGGGAAGTAGTAAAATAGCTATGTCCCGAAATTACATTCCCTACATGGGATAAATCGCCCACGTAGTTTTCAGACGATTCATCAAAAAAATCGGTAATCTGGTTCGATCTACCCGGTCGGTTACCTTGTTCGTAGAGGTAATCTATTTGTCCCGCTTCGGCAATGTCTATTTTGGCACTGATAGCCTTCTCTTCAAACTCTTTGTTCAGCACTTTTACAAAATCGGCAATCTCATTGTTCCAATATGGGCAACCCTCTTGATTACCTTTAGACCAATCCCACTGCGGTTCGTTTATTGGGCTGACATAATCCACTGTCAAGCCTTTGTTTTCCAAGCCTTGCACTACATTGGCCAGGTATTCGGCAAAATCCGGGTATTTATCTGCTGCTAGGTTCGACTTACCATCGGATGAGTAAGCTTTCCCATTCTTGGTAAAGTTCACGTGAGGGCTGTTGGGGAAAAGCAGTAATTTCCCTACCCCTCTTTCCTTTGCCGCATTGGCAAACCACACTTGCCCTTTTTGCCTGTCCCAATTATAGGTTCCGTCAAGCTCCAAAAAAGACTCTGCCCTTCTCCATTCATCGCCAATTCCACTTTCACTACCTTGCTCCGCACTTCCAGCTCCTATGTTGAACCTCCAAAGCGAAAGACCGATGCCCTTGGGCGAGCCTTCCCCATCAAGCTCTTTGCTAAAAAGCAGATCGGCAATTTTTTCTCTTTTTTGGTCTGGCCATTGCCCTACAAACTGGCAAGCCCAAGCATCCGAAGCCCCAAAGTTGTCAATCGTTTGGTAAGACTTATTGCTGTTGATTTGAAGGGTGATTTTAGGCTGTTCATTTCCCAAACCGCCTTCTTGGCTGCTATCCGATTTGGTATTACATGAAAAAATAAAATGTAAAAGAAACAGACCTACCGCCCTCTTCTTTAATAAACTAAAATATTGCATTATTTGATAGTTAAGGTATTTGCTTTAGACAAGATTGCTCTAAGTAACCATTAATATTGAAAATAAAAAATTAACATCATATGAAATATGCACTTCTCTCGGGAAGAAGTGCATATGTTTAACTAGGTAAAAACATGTTCTCGTAGAGCTTTGTCTATATGCAATAATCGTAAATCCTTCTATTCTATAAGGGGTGTAAATCGTCAGGAATAGGTGGGTAAAATGATAAAACAAGGATTTGTATATGTTCTGAGAATCGTCTTCTCTTTTTTTGTAAGAAAAACACTAGCCCAAGGAGCGATAAAATCAAGATATTTTCCCCTTTCATTATTTATCAATTAACTTTCTAACTCAAATCATTTTCCAAGCTTTTAGAGAATGTAGGCTGAAGGCTTTACACTTTTCACAACACACAATACCTCTAGTAAAATGAAAAGAAGAAATTTTGTAAAGAATGCTGCAACGGCAAGTATGATTGTAGGAAGTCTCACAAGCTCTACACTTGCCAATGCGACACCAAAAGCAACCCGAGAGCTCTACGAAATACGGGTTTACCAACTCAAAAACAGGGGTGGTCTCAACAAGTTTGGAGCATACCTGAAAGATGCCTTAATCCCTGCGATGAACCGAGCTGGAGTCAATAATATTGGCGTTTTCACCGAGCTGCACAGCCCCGAGCCTCCAAGAGTTTATGTTATCCTCCCCTATTCCTCCGAAGGCGAATTGGTAAAAGTCCCTAGCAAGCTGCAAAAAGATAGCGAGTTTGCCGAGGCAGCAAAAAAACATAACGAAACCCCTTCTGCCAATGCCGTTTATTCTCGAATGGAAAGCTCTCTATTGTATGCGTTTGAGGGAATGCCCCAAATGGAAAAGCCTACTGGGAAAGCGGGAATATTCGAACTTAGAGAGTACGAAAGCCATAATGCAGATGCTGGATTGCGGAAAATTGCCATGTTCAACAATGAAGAGATTGAGCTCTTTCGCAAAGTAAAATTGAACCCATTGTTTTTCGGACAGACGATTATTGGCAGCAAATTACCGAGCTTGACCTACATGCTTTGGTTCGAAGATATGGATGCGAGGGAAGCAAACTGGAAAAAGTTTTTAGAACACCCAGATTGGAATGAAATGAAGAATAAAAAAGAATATAAAGATAGTGTTTCTAAAGTGAACAAAATCTATCTAGAACCTGTTGAATATTCTCAAATTTAGGTCTGATATATATATTATGAGTAACCTCAACCTATTCAAAAGATAGGTTTTTGTAGCCAAATATGTCTTCAGAACCCCAAACTCACATGATTGAACCTTCATATGAGTTTGTTTGTTCGGATAATGAAATTATTTTTGCGGACGATTTCAGCACAAAAAATAGCATAACTAAAATCATACAATGGGACAGGAACGAACTAAATGTTTAATTATAGGCTCAGGACCAGCAGGTTACACAGCAGCAATCTACGCTTCTAGGGCAGGTTTGCAGCCGGTACTTTATCAAGGAGACCAACCTGGTGGCCAACTTACTATCACAAATGATGTGGAAAACTACCCTGGCTACCCCGAAGGCGTAGTAGGGCCACAAATGATGATGGATTTCCAAAAGCAAGCCGAACGCTTTGGCGCAGACATACGCCTTGGATTAATAACCAAGGTTGACTTCACTGGACCAGTCCACAAGGCTTTTACCGACAATGGAGAGGAAATTCACGCTGATACTATCATCATCTCAACTGGTGCTTCGGCAAAGTGGTTGGGTATTGAATCGGAGCAGCGCCTCAACGGAATGGGTGTTTCTGCCTGCGCAGTTTGCGATGGCTTTTTCTACAGAAATCAAGACGTAGCAGTAGTGGGTGGTGGCGATACCGCTTGTGAAGAAGCCAGCTACCTTGCCAAGATCTGTAATAAAGTTTACCTGATAGTAAGAAGAGACGAATTGAGAGCTTCTACCATCATGCAAAAAAGGGTGATGAACGACCCGAAGATCGAAATCCTATGGAACTCTTCTACCGATGAGGTTTTGGGCAAAGAAGGAGTTGATGGCGTAAGATTAATCAACAACATTACAAAAGAAACTTCTGAAATTAAAGTAACTGGATTCTTCGTTGCCATTGGTCACAAACCAAATACCGACATCTTCAAAGGTTGGTTGGAAATGGATGAAAATGGTTATTTGATAACTGAAAAAGGAAGTACCCTTACCAACGTGGAAGGTGTATTTGCTGCTGGTGATGCGCAAGACCATATTTACAGACAAGCTGTTACAGCAGCAGGAACTGGCTGCATGGCAGCGTTGGATGCAGAACGCTATCTTGCTGCTAAAGAGGTTACTGCATAAGAATTGAAGTTCGAAAAAAGGCTTTGGTGTGTGGGTCACATACTAAAGCCTTTTTCTTTCGTTAGACAGTGAGTTTAACATCAAAAAGAACAAAATTGCATTTTAATAGAAAATCAGCGTATTTTGCGTTAAGTAACACGCTTAATATTCATATTATTAACCTAAGTACTATCGTTTTGAATCGAATAAAACAACTGTTTTTGATAGCAGTACTTGTTTTTTCATTTGTATCTTCTTCTGAAGCACAGTTCTTTAAAAGGCTGAAAGCAAAGAAAAACAAGAAAAACATCGAGCAGGTAATAGAGCCTATTACCTACATCTCCGATTCTGGAGCCTATTGCTTGGATGAGCTTTTTACCGAAAAGCTTGAAGGATTAGTAGCTGACCAAGCCCAAATAGACTTCAACTTGTTGGCTAATACGCCAGCTCCTCCTCCCAAAAAAGTATGGAAAGACACATGCCTAGATGATTCTAAGGTAATGATCTACCGTAACAAAGGAGAAGATTCTACTTTTATAGATAGGAAATGGTTGGAAAACGCAGATTATTATGCGATTTGGGATAGTTGGAATTTGAACCCTTATGGCACTAAAATTGGTGACTTCAATGACTCAGTCCCCCTCAAACTCTATGATGAAAACAATTGGTCGGCACCACTCCACAACACCGAAGTGAACTCCAAATTTGGTATGAGGAGATGGAGATGGCATCACGGAACAGATTTGGGTTTGAACATTGGCGATTCGGTTTTTGCCGCTTTCGATGGAGTTATCAGAATTGCTAAATACAATTATGGCGGCTATGGCTATTACCTCATGGTAAGGCATGACAACGGTCTTGAAACGCTCTACGGCCACTTAAAGGAATACTTGGTACAAGTTGGAGATACGGTGAAGGCAGGTCAGCTCATAGGATGGGGCGGTAACACTGGCAGAAGCACAGGGCCTCACTTGCACTTTGAAGTTCGCTACAAAGGTTTTGCCTTCAACCCTACTTACCTATTTGATTTTGACAAAGATGCATTGGTAACAAGCAGTGACTTTGTTCTTACCAAAGATCATTACAAAAAACAAATAGAACAAAGCAAGGCACAATATCACCGCATTAGAAGTGGAGATTCCCTTTGGGTAATAAGCCGCAGGTACCACACCTCCATTTCCAAAATTTGCAGGTTGAATGGGATATCTAGAAATTCGACCTTGAGAATTGGGCGTAGTTTAAGAGTGAGATAGTTTCCCAACAAAAAAGAGGGGCTTACAAATTAAATTTGTAAGCCCCTCTTTTTTGTTGGGAACAAATCATTTCTTCTCAAGTATTTCATCTATCAAATTCCATGTGGAGAATTTCTTGTTTTTTATAGCATTGATGTGCTTGATTGATGAGACATTCGAAATAAAAACACTATCTGCATTCAATAGCTCTGCTCCTTTGGACTTGGTCTTGGTAACTAGCACGCCTTCTTTCCTGAGCTTCTTAATGATATTTTTCCGGGCAACACCTGCTATACAACCTGTAGATAGTTTTGGGGTAAAGACTTTATTCTTTTTCACCCAAAAAATATTGCTACTCGAACATTCAGAAATATTTCCTTTATGATCTAATAAGATTACTTCATCAAGTCCCCTGTGTTGTTTTTCAATTCCTGCCATCACATATGGGAGGGAGTTGCAGGTCTTGAACCGGGAATAGTTAGTAGGAAAAATGGTGACATTAGTAGAAAAATCTACATTTTTAAGATGTCTTTTGCTCTGTGGTTTTGCATACGTTTTATCGATGGAAATAAACAGGTTAAAATGGTAGTTGTCAGGAATGTAAAGCCCTCCATCTTTCCTCCAAACCTGAATTTTAATACGTCCGCCACCTTCTTGGACATGGTTACGCTTCACCAATTCCCAAATCTGGTGCTCGATAATGTCTTTCTTTATACCATCTACCCCTTCAAAACGAAGGGCCGTCATTCCTTTTTTCAGCCTTTTAATATGGTCAGACAAATAACAAATCGAATCATTTTTAAACATAATTGATTCGAAAAGCCCATCACCATATTTGAAAGCTCTGTTGACAAAAGGGATTTCTAGTTCGCGGTTGTCAATAAGTTTGTAATTGAAACTTACTACCATTTAAGGTTAAATTATACTGTGACTGTTAGAGCTTATTAAGAAGCTGCCCAAAGTAAAATTTTTCGGCTACGAATGACTGATTTTGCCCTAGGCGATCAATTCTCACCACGAAACCTCTTACTTTAGATAACTTCAATTGAACTTCATTCGCGAAAGCTCTCTTTTGTTATCTTTTTCTTTAATATCGTTACGTTTGTCATAGAGCTTCTTACCCTTTGCCAAGGCTATCTCAACTTTGGCAAGCCCCCTGTCATTGATAAAAAGTTTGGTGGGAATGATGGTCAGCCCCACATCTTGCATTTTCATCTGTAACTTTTTCAATTCTTTTTTCTTTAGCAAAAGCTTCCTATCTGATTTGGAAACATGGTTCATGAAACCTGCGCTCAAATAAGGGCTCACGTGCATAGAACGAATCCAAAGCTCATCGTCTATGAAAAAGCAGTAGGCTTCTTGCAAATTCACCTTGCTCATTCGTACAGACTTGATCTCTGTTCCCTTCAGCACAATCCCAGCTACATACTTATCGAGAAATATGTATTCATGAGATGCCTTTTTGTTTTTTATAACTACGGATTTTTTGAAATCCAATTTATTACCTGCCATTTCTACTCGTATTTAATCAATTGATTATTTTTGAGAACTGGTACGGAATCGAACTCATCGTGTTTGAGGCAAAAAGCAATGTCCTTTCCCCCATTAAGTTTCCCGAGCCTCTGAGCATGACTCGAAACTTCCAAAAAGCCCAACAAATTATTTTTAGCCTGCTCATAAAGCAACATAGCTGCTCTTGTTTCGTCTGATGAGACATCAAATTCTGAAGAGAGCATAGTAGCCAAAGCACCCGCAAATAATGTATCTTCTAAATTGAAACGGTTCTTCCAACCAGCACATAAGACCACAACATCTTTGCTGCTTTCGCGAAGAATTTTAGCAACTGCACTTATGTTCAAAAATGCTCCAATCAAAATCTCGTTCCCGCTTTTTGCACAATCAATGGCTTTTGTACCATTGGTCGTTGTCATCACTACCGACCTACCCTTGTACTCAGCTTGCATAAAATCGAATGGGGAATTACCAAAATCAAAGGCTGGGATTTTAACCCCGTTTCGCTCTCCTGCCGTGAGGAAGCCTTGCTCTTTGAAAGGAGGAACTTCTTCAAGCGTAAGTACTGGGACGATTGCCTTCAGCCCACTGGCTATTCCCGACACCATACAGGAAGTAGCCCTGAATATATCCGTCACTACTACTGTTTTTTCCTCAAAATCATAAGCTGGGGCTAACCCAGGCGAATAACAAATCTCTAGTTGTTTCATAAAAAGCCGGTCATGAAAGAGGTAACTAACTACCTCATCCCATATAGTCAAAAGTAATGATTTTTTAATCTTATTTTAACAAGCAGCAGTGCTAATTTCAGAAAAAAAGAAACCAAGAAACACTGGAGACTTGTTGTCAAATAATTAGCACTATTTTAGGCTTCTATTGGCTTTGCCAAAGATTGTCCGTATTGCAAAGACATTTTCTTATGCGTTTTGAAAAACCTCATCACCAAAAGTACCGATGCGATAGCCAAACCTATACAGAATCCCATCCAAACACCGTATTCGTTTAGCCCAAAATGGAAAGCTAACAAATAACCTGAAGGCAAAGAACAAACCCAATAAGAGAAAAAAGCAATGTAGGTTGGCGAAGTCACATCTGAAAGCCCTCTCAGTGAACCAATAGCTACTACTTGAACCCCATCGAATATCTGAAAAAATGCTGCGAATATCAGCAAATTAGCCGCAACAGTCAGCACCTCAGGGTCTTCCACAAACATAACTGGCAGCTCCTTATTGAACAGATAAAAGAGGAGGCCACAGAAAGCCATATAAACAACCACCAGATGTAAGGATGCTACACCAGCATTTCTCACTTCTTTGAAGTTATTTTCGCCATACAGGTTACTCACCCTCACAGTAGTGGCCGAGGCCAACCCATTGGCCATCATGTAGGTTAGGGATGCCATGCTCAGGGCTATTTGGTGAGCGGCAAGTTGCACCTCTCCTATCCAGCCAAGCATAATAGTACCTATGCTAAAAGCAGCCACTTCTAAGGTAAACTGAAAACCGATAGGCATCCCCATCTTTACCAAGTTGAGGGCTGTCTCCTTTTTCAGCAAAAGCCATTTGTAAAACTGAGTATAAATTTTGCATTTTTTGGACTGGAACACCCATAAAGCCAACAATACTCCCATAGTCACACGAGAGATCAAGGTAGCCCACCCCGCTCCGTTCAAGCCCATTGGCTCAAAGCCCATCTTCCCATAAATAAGGATGTAGTTGAGTATGATATTGATAATATTGCTCGTAATGGTAGCTACCATTGCCGGTTTGGTAATGGAAAGTCCTTCGGTAAACTGCTTAAAAGTCAAGAAAAACATCATGGGAATAAATGAAAGCCCGATGATGTTGAAATAAGGTATTGCCAATTCCACCACGTTTTCAGGCTGGCTCATCAAATGAATGAGCGGAGATCCAAAAAACAATACGATGAAAATCAGCACTCCAAGTAACATGTTGATCAGCAGGCTTTGGCTAAGTAGCTCGCCCACTTTCCTTACCTCTTTCCTAGCCGATGCTGTCCCGATTAGAGGCGTAAGACCAAAGGTGAATCCGATACCAAAAATGATGATATTGAAGAATACACTGTTAGCCAAAGAGGCCGCAGCAAGGGAGGTAGTTCCTACTCTTCCTACCATTATATTATCAACAATGCCCGTAAGCATCTGCCCTGCTTGAGATAAAATTATAGGAATAGCTATCGCTAAGTTCCTCTGATAATGCGGTTTATATGTAGACAAAAAAGACATGACGATCTTCTTTTAAAAGGTGAAATCGAAAAATGAATGAAGAGATTAAGAGGCTAGTGTGGAAAAAAACAATCCTACTTAGATAAAGTTGGGAATGTACCTCCTGTGGGAGATTGAATGCCACATCATTCCATACACCAGATCTGCTTGAAGGCTGGTGTTATTCCCTTGGGTAGGAATCATAATTTGTGGAATGAAGATTAACATAAAAGGCACTTTTGATTTAGTTTTTGAACAAGAGCTAAACGCCCTCATAAATTTTGAATGCAAAAGAAAGGGTTTTCATCTTAATTCCTAGAAAAATCTCAACTTTTTGACCCTAGGTACATATCTGACAAAATTCAGGACAATTTCTTGTTAAGAAATAATAGGGTTTGGAAGGTATAAAGAAACTACTATTGTTACGTTAGCATATCATCAGCTCCTTAAATGGATTGGACACATTTATCTAATCGCTTTTTCCATAGCTGGGCAAACACTCTTAATTGAACATTTTAAACCTATTATGACAAAAGTTAAAGGTACTGCAATAATTACCACAAGGGATTATGTAAAAAGGGAATACTCTACTCAATATACCCAATGGCTAGCATCACTTCCTGCTGATAGCAGAATACTTCTTGAAGGAGTGATTGATTCTTCTTCTTGGTACGATATGGAAAAAGCATACATAATTCCCTCTCAAAAAGTAATTGATTTATTTTTTGATGGAGACATGGAAAAAGGCTCAAAAGAAATGGGGATCAATAGTGCCGCACATGCCCTCAAAGGAGTCTACAAAGCGTTTCTTCTTTTGTCAACCCCACAGTTTTTAATGACAAAAGCCTCGAAAATCTTCACTACTTACTTCGAGCCAACGGAAATAGTATTGAGCGAAAAAGGTCGTAAGCACCTAGCTGTTAGGATATTGAAATTTCCAATGATCAATGAAATAGTTGAATATAGAATAGCAGGATGGATGAACAAGGCACTTGAAATGGCAAACTGCAAAGAGCTTGTTTTTGAGAGAAGGGCTTCACTAGCTAAGGGAGATGAATTCACAGAGTTCGCCTTCGAATGGAAATAACAAACCTGATCTTCAGGATCAGAAAAAAGGCTTCGGCAAATAATTTACCGAAGCCTTTTTTAAACTATTCAAACCTAGTTCTGAGGGATATTTTCTTCATTTTTTTTAGTTGGCTTTTTTACGCCAAACACTCTTTTGAGCCATTGAGGAAGTACAATTACGCCAATACCCAAGTAGGCATAATAAGTAAATAATCGCCAGAAAAGTGCCACAGCCAAACTAAAGGCAGCTACTTCGAAAAACTCTTTGAAGAATAAACCAAAGAAATATTCGGCGGTGCCTGTGCTTCCTGGTGTTGGGGATATCAGCATGACGATCCACATAATGATTTGCCTTCCGAAGATCACGAAATGATCGTAAGGATTGATGTTGGTAAATGCCGCAATTAGGCAGTTGAGCATAAGATACCTAGCAGACCAAATGAAAATAGTCGAGACAATCGCCTTCGACCAATACTTCCATTGCTTTTCCCTCAACACTTCAGAAGCTGTAATCACATCATCTCCTATCTGAATAGCATTTTTCCTCCATTTTTTCAACCAACGAAGCCCCGTTATTCGGATCAAAATCCACTTGAACGCTCTGGGCTTAATAAACAAGCCGTAGCTCATTACCAACGTATAAAAAGCGATCAATCCTGAACTGAGCAAGTAAACTACGACCAATGAAGTTGCTCCAGCATCTACCATCTCTCCTAGCTGTGGAAATATAATGTTATTGGGAAGAAGCATAAAAACAACAACGGAGGAAATTACAAAAAACATATTGTCGAGCACGGCTGTCAGCATCACATATGCCAAGGATTTCCCAAAAGGTATTCCTTCTTTATTTATGATAAAAACAACAACTGCCGTACCTCCCACTACAGATGGAGTAACCGCTGAGGCAAACTCCCAAAGCACGATCACAAAGGCACTTGCCCACCAGTTAAGTTGCTTATCGGTAAGGTGGCGAATACGGTAGATATAACCAAAGTCACGAGCCAAAAGAACCAATATGGCAAGTACAATCCATTTTAAATCCGCATTTCCAAAGTATTGTAGTATTTCTTCTATACTTAGCTCATCCGATGTCATAAACATAAAGATGGCTGCCCCTACTCCTATCATTACTGGAATAATGATTTTGTTAGGGCTGATAGATTTTAGTATTTTCGAGCTTTTATCATCCATGAGGCGAAGCTGCTTTTCAGCTTAAATACGTAATCGAGCGTGTTAAATTAATTAGTTAATTACCTTGAAGAAAACAGCCAGAGGCCTTCAATGTTTATTCTTCAACAATCGTTCGGTTTTCCAATGGCGTACCCGAGCATTTATTATGCTTTTTATTCATAAAAAACCTCTAATCCTTTAAAAAACTTGGCGAAAATAGATAAATACATCAGAAAGTAAAAATCCGATATGTAGGGGAGAGTTTGTTTAACAAACTATAGTATTACTGTGAATTTTTGCGAAAGAGCACTAGAATGCTTCAGCGAGGTTTATGTAAAAATTACTGACGTCCCTTCCCATGCCATAATCAACCCTTAAGTTTAGACTTTCTTTCTTATTTAATGTAAACCTTAGCCCTGCCCCCCACGATTCTTTCATCCTATCAAGGGTAAAGTTGGATGGGCTTGCAGCAACTTGCCCTACTCCACCAAACACCACCACACCAAACCTTGGGCAAACAGAATAACGGTATTCAGCTTGCAAAGCCAGCGCATTTTTATCTCGATACCTTCCTCGGTAATACCCCCTCAAAAGCTTATCGCCACCTAGGTAGCCCATCTTCTGGAAGGGAACACTTCCGGTATTGAAATTCCCCAAACTTTGGAGCGCTACAACATGTTTTGAAGCTATCTTGAAGTATTTTCTAACATCTATCTTTACCTCATTGAAATCGTGGCTACTGCCTAAAACCGAGCTGTAGAACCGGTTTGAGATTTCAAGGTACATACCCTTGCTGGCATTTAATGTATTGTCTCTCCTATCGTATGTCATGATAAACCCTAAGCCCGATAAAGAAACCCCTTCCGAGCCCAAAATATTCAAATCTGCAAGCTCGCCACCTTCTTCAGGTTTGATATTGAACATGTTATAATAATTATATTGCAAGCCTACAAACAGCCCCTTTCCCAAGTTTTTAGTAAACCGAGTGCTGAAGTTGAAAATATTATTTTCATAAACCTCTTCGTTGCCCAAATCAGTATCGTTGCCAATTCCGTAATAGTTATCTGGGAATTTCAAAAACGAGATGGAGCCTCTTAACTGATAAGCCTCTTCTTTAAAGAAAATATTATAATCTGAGTTGGTTATAAACTGGTTACGAGTAGTGTAGATGAGCGCAGTACGCGCATTGGACGTTCTTGAAATTGTATCATTTTTATTCAGCTTAAAAAAATTCATCAGAACTGCACCGAATGCTAATTGCGTTTCAGGGCTATAAAAAGCCACAGGCAGCGGAACAATATTTCCCTTCCTCCAAATGTTTTCTTTTTTTACTTTAGTAACCGTATCCCCCTCAGCCAACCACTCCTCGCCTTTGCATTCAAAAGCCGCCACAAGTAGCAGCAGTAAAACTGGGACAAACAATATCCCTTCCGATTTTTCGAAATTCATAAATCAATCTTTTCGCGGTTAAATCTAGGTACGGCTCTATAACCTTGCGTTAACGTTAATATTGGGAGTAACCATAGCCGAATACACTTCCTAAGGCTATTTCTCTCCTTACTAAAACCGTACAAGTTATGAAAATATTTGCGATAAAGTACAAAAGCCGATGAACCGATGATGATTTTTGACAAGATTGCATTTTAGAATATTCTTTAGTTTCATTTCGAATACACTTAAAGATGAAAAACTAAGATTGTATATTAATGCATGGGCAGTGGCTGTGAAGTAATTGAAAGACGTTCAGAACGATTTATCGTGGAATAATATATTTCACTTTTTTCGAGAAAAGCCTTTTATCAGAACTTTAAATTTGGCATATTTCACGCTAGGTATCAAGTTGCTATACCTAGCCTAAAACATAGCCCCATAGTGGTCATAACAAGACAACATGCCACTCAAGTGGTTAACAAGCAAGATATTAGACAAAATATAAATCCTTAATAATATGAAGTTGGGAATAGTAAGAGAAGGAAAAGTGCCTATAGACAGAAGAGTGGCCTTAACGCCAGAGCAGTGCAAAGAGGTTATAAAAAAGTACTCGAACGTAGAGGTCAAAGTCCAAAAAAGCCCACTTAGGTGCTTTAAGGATTCTGAATATAGCAAAGCTGGTTTTGAAATAGTAGATAGTGTAGCTGACTGCGACATTATTCTGGGCATAAAGGAAGTTCCTGTTTCCGACCTTCTATCAAAGAAAACATATCTATTTTTCTCTCATACCATAAAGAAACAGCCCTATAATCGCCACCTTATGATCACCATTCTCAACAATAAGGTGAAGATGATTGACTACGAAACGCTTACCGATGACAAAGGAATCAGGGTGATTGCATTTGGTAGGTTTGCCGGACTCGTAGGTGCTTACAATGGTATCATTGGTTGGGGGAAAAGATATGGTTTATTCGATTTGAAGCCAGCTTATCAATGCTTTGATATGGCAGAAATGAAGTCGGAATTTGCCAAAGTGAAACTCCCCCCAATTAAAATAGCCCTCACTGGAGGCGGAAGGGTTGCTAAAGGCGCAATGGAGACTTTGGAGGGGATGAAAATCAAACAAGTAAGTCCCAGTGATTTTTTGAAAAAAGAGTTTAAAGATGCTGTCTTTACACAACTCAACCCTGGTGATTATAATGAACATAAAGGGGGTAAAAAGTTTGAGATTGCCAACTTCTTTTCAAACCCACAAGACTATAAATCGACCTTTGCTCCTTTTACCAAGGTGACAGATATGCTCATTGCTGGCGCTTATTGGGACCCAAAAGCCCCTGTTCTTTTCACTAAAGAAGATTGCAAGCAAGAGGATTTTAGAATTAAGCTAATTGCCGATATTACTTGCGACATTGACGGCTCTATCCCTTCTACCAAAAAAGCTTCAACGATCGATACCCCTTTCTACGATTACATGCCCGAAGAAGACCTGATCACGCCTGCTTTTTCATCTAGGAAAAACATCACTGTTATGGCAGTGGATAATTTGCCTAACGAACTCCCCCGGGATGCTTCCCAAAGCTTTGGGGAACAGTTGATTGAAAATGTATTGGACAACCTGCTTGTGAAAGACGACGGGATGATTGAAAGAGCGACAATTGCCGAACATGGAAAGCTAACCGATAAATACAGCTACCTTAAGGATTACGTGGCAGGGCTTGACTAGAAAATAAGTTAAAGTAAAAAAGGTTCTGCACCAAAAGGGTTGCAGAACCTTTTCTTTATAAGAAATAGAGAAATATCTAAGCTAACGTATTCACGTTATTCAAATCCTCACAAGCTTTTTTAAGCCTTTCATTGAACGAAACCTCAGCCTTGCGAAGCCATACCCTTGGATCGTAGTATTTCTTGTTAGGAGAATCTTCACCGTCTGGGTTGCCAATTTGAGTCTGAAGATAGCCTTCATTCTCTTTATAGTAATTTCTCACTCCAGACCAGCTAGCCCATTGTTGGTCAGTATCGATGTTCATTTTTACCACACCGTAACCAATTGCTTCTCTGATCTCTTCTACACTTGATCCTGAACCACCATGGAATACAAAGTCGATAGGGCGGTCATCTTCAGTTTTATACTTCTCTTTGATATACTCCTGAGAGTCTCTTAATATTTTCGGCTCTAGTTTTACGTTACCTGGCTTGTACACACCATGAACATTACCAAATGCAGCTGCTATAGTAAATTTTGGGCTGATTTTAGAAAGTTCTTCGTAAGCATAAGCAACTTCTTCAGGTTGCGTATAAAGTTTAGAAACATCAACATCTGTATTGTCAACGCCATCTTCTTCACCACCCGTCACACCAAGCTCTATTTCCAAGGTCATACCTATTTTGCTCATACGCTCTAGGTATTTCTTACAGATCTCGATATTTTCCTCTAAAGGCTCTTCGGAAAGGTCAATCATGTGCGAGCTAAACAACGGCTTTCCATGCTCTTTATAAAAAGCTTCGCCAGCATCTAGCATGCCATCTACCCAAGGAAGAAGTTTTTTCGCACAGTGGTCAGTATGCAATACGATAACCGCACCGTAAAGTTCAGCTAGCGCGTGAACGTGCTTCGCACCAGAAACAGCACCTGCAATACAAGCCTTTTGCCCCTCGTTTGAAAGTCCTTTCCCTGCAAAAAATTGAGCACCGCCGTTAGAGAACTGGATCATTGCCGGAGCGTTGAGGTCACGAGCAGTTTCCATTACCGCATTTACGGTGTTTGTGCCAATAACGTTCACGCCTGGTAGGGCAAATCCTTTAGTTTTAGCGTATGCATATAATGCTTGTAGATCGTCTCCGGTTACAACTCCGGGCTTAAATTCAGTTTTAGCTGCCATAAAAATTGATTTACACGTATAATTAAAAATTCGATTGTATTTGAGTTTGCCAAGAAAGCTATAATTCTGCAAATTTTCAATTTTAATCTCAAAGTTCTTATGACCAACATCAGGTTTGGTCTCTATACTTTGCCACGTTTTCAAAAACTTCCTCTACAGAAACATTTCATTAATAGCCCACAAAACTTTCTTTTTTATAATTTTGAAATATCTTGCTCGATTATAAGAGCCTCTAATTTCGATTATATTTTTTAACTTTCTATTATCTTATATGATTAATGTACTTTTCGTTTGCTTGGGTAATATTTGCCGCTCTCCTATGGCCGAAGGCGTATTTGCCCACTTGGTTTCAGAAAAAGGCTTGGAAGACCAGGTTGGTTATGACTCAGCCGGCATGATCGGCTTCCATGCCGGAGAACTTGCCGACCGAAGGATGCGGAACACCGCTAGTAGCCATGGCATTGAGCTTACCCATCGCAGCAGACCATTTGAAAGCCAAGATTTTCAAAAGTTTGATTACATCATAGCAATGGATTCAAACAACAAAAAAGATATTGAAGCCGAAAAAAAAGGAGGTTTGGGAAAAGACCAGCATATTTACATGATGCGCGACTTTGATGACAAGCGCTCTGGAAAAGCTGTAGAAGACCCTTATTACCAAGGTGATACTGCCTTTGAAGATTGCTACCAAATCCTATTGGAAAGCAACAGTAATTTTTTAGATTACCTTATTAGCAAACACAACCTTAACCCAAAAAGTTAGGTCAAAAAAATGTTGATGAGCTTACGTAGAAAAAACATAGACCAGCTACAGACAAATATGAAAGTGTTTTTTTCGTATATATTTATATTTTTTGCTTGCACATTGCCTACATCCTTGTGGGCACAGCAGCAAGCAAGCACTACCCTTCCCGCTACCCCTGTAAAAAAACAATTGACACTGGTAATTGATGCCGGACACGGGGGAAGAGACCCCGGAAAGCCTCGAGGTTCTGCTAAAACCAAACATGAAAAAGATCTTAACCTCGATATAGCCCTCAAGCTAGGTAACTATGTGGAAACCAAAATCCCCGAGGTAAACGTAATCTATACTCGCAAGACGGATAAAACAGTCAGCCTAGATGATATTGTAGAAACTGCTAACAGCAATAAAGCTAATTATTTCATCAGTATTCACTGCAATTCTAACCCAAATAAAGCTATTTATGGTACCCGCACGCATATCCATAGCCACAAATTTAAGCCCAGCCAAACCTTAGCCATTCTTATTGAAAAGCAATTTTCTGAAAGGGCTGGAAGAAAGAGCCGGGGCATTATGGACGCTAGGGACAGGGGGTACAATTTACAAGTGCTGCAATACACGGAAATGTCGGGGGTATTGGTAGAAGTCGGCTTTCTTACCAACCCTACTGAAGAAAAATACCTTAACTCCGAAAAAGGGCAGGATCTTATTGCCTCAGCAATTTTCAGGGCTTTTCGAGATTTTATATCGGTAAAGCACAACATTAAAAAGAAAGAGCCTCGAAAAACGGTTTATAAAGTTCAAATAATGGCTAGTATTAAGCCCATCGCACTCGATTATCATAAGTTTAAGGACATTGGTATGAGAGTAGAAGAACATAAAATAGAAGGTGCAAAAACGGCATACAAATACCGCTATATGGTAGGCCATGAATACGAACAAGCCCTTGCCTCTAAGCTTAAGGAAAAAATGAAGGATTTAGGGTTTAAAGATGCTTTCGTGGTAAAACTTAACAACTAAAAGTTAGTTATACAAAAAGCCCCAAGCCCCTTCGATATTAATTATTGCGGGGCTTGGGGCTTTTCAATAGATGTAGAGCGTTTCTACTGTCTTTAAAATTGAGATTTATATGTTTTTTGAAAATCTTCCCATGGGGTTTTCTTGAAATGATCCTCACCTATGTATTGAAGAATAGGCGCAAGGGACTGTGGCTGTTGGTAACCTGGAATTGGCTGAATCATCCTCATTTGCTCATCAAGAAACACTACTGTGGGAAAGCTAAGTTTATTCTGTAAGAGTGCAGCAGCTAATTCGTGATACCCTCTCCTACCATTTGCTACAAACTTGAATGTATTCCCATCAAACTCGATAGCTTCTTTCTGCTCCGCATCAAGCTTTACTGCATAGTAATGTTTACTCAGCAATTTGGAAATCACTTCATTTTTAAAGGTAGTCTGATCCATCCGCTTGCACCATCCGCACCAATCGGTATAAACATCAATAAATATTTTCTTTGGCTCTTTTTTATTTCGCTCAATTGCCTCTTCAAAACTTATCCATTCAATTTCCTCAAATGAAGGTTTTTCAGGTGAAGCAACTGGAGAAAATGAAGTAAACACAAAAAGAGATATTAATAAACTGAGGATTTTCATACGTAATTGATAGTGTCTTTTCTTAAATAATACTGGCTGATCAACAGCCATTTGCCTACTTTTGGAAAATCTATTTTAATATAAACTATTCTTAAAATGAAGCCATTAGTCTTAACATCAAAGAAAACAGCACTTCAAGCGGTATTAGTTCCTGTTCTTATTAGCCTTTTACTTTCTTCTTGTATAGCCTATAAAGAGCCCGAATTCAAAACTGTGAAAAACATAACTATAGCTAAGTTCGATCAAAAAGAAATTGAACTCCAAGCAGATGCGGTTTTGTTCAATCCCAATACTTTTTCATTAACGCTAACGGAGATAGATCTTGCATTAAGTGTAAATGATATTGAGGTAAATAATATCAAGCAACTACGCTCTTCTAAGGTAAAAGCTAATTCAGATTTCGAGGTACCTCTCAGTATCAAGTTTCCTACGGAAAAGCTTTATGACAACTTCTTCACTGCCTTACAGTATATGACTTCAAACAAAAAAGTGGGGGTAAAGTATAATGGAGTGATCAAAATGAAAGCCGCCGGTATAAAATTCAATGTCCCAATTGATTATACCGGCGAACTTAAGCTTTCAAAATAATTCTTCAGCAAACGATATATTTATATTGAATGGCTTCTGATTATTTTTCAGAGGCCATTTTCTTTTCTTCATTAGTAAGGTAATGATTGACAGCTAATAGCAAAAATATAGCTATAGTAGCTAAACCTCCATAAAGTCCACCATAAGCAACAGATTTTAATAAGAAGGCTTGTTTATTTAGTTTTACTCCATTAAACCCATTCACCACTTGCACCTTTTCCAACAAGGCTAATTCTGTATTAACTTCCTGAAGCTCTTGAAAAAATTGATAATCTTGGTCAAAAATTGATAACGGATTACTCACCACATCATCATTTTTATTTTCACGAACTGAAATTTCTAATGAAGCAGCCGAAGTAAGTTCATTTTTCTTCAGCTTTTCTTTAATGATCGTTTTCAGCGAATCAAGGTTTGATAATTCTGTCTCAAGCTTCTTTTTCCTAGCTTGTAACCTACTTAACTCTGTATTATACAAACGATTGATATAAGGGTTTTTTTCAAAATAATGAAGCAAGCCCTTCTCTAACATACTCAAATTGGGAGTGGAATCTTCACTTTCAATATTGACACTTGCAGTAATTACAAATAAGCTTGACCCAAGCTCGGCAGCCAATATAACTGAGTCAATATTTTCAGTAGAGTTATAAAATGAATATATATTATAGTAATTATTTACATTCTCAGATTCAAAGCCCTTTAGAAAAATCAGTTCTGCTTCTGGAATACCCAGCTCTTGAGAAAGAAGGTCGTAATTTTTGTTTCTACAATAGTCACTTAGTTTATCTACCTCAGCTTTGAAATAAAGCCCTCTCAAATAAGTTGACCGAATGGTAATCCCTGTTTCATAACTTGGGTTTTGCATAGAATAATACCCGAAACCTAGCAAGCCTCCTAAAACACCTCCTAAAACCAAAAACTTAAACCTAGCTACCACAAAATTCCGAAGGAAAATCAGTAGTATTAAAAATGTTTTAAATATCCAACTCAAAAACTTAGCGATTCCATCTCGAATACTAAGCAAAAACTCCCTGATGTCTATTTCGTCACTAGCAGGTTTGTTCTTATTCTCTTCCATTCCTTATATGTTGATGTTTTTTGATTCAATTCTGAATGGCGCAATATTACCATTTTTTATATATTTTCAAGTAATTTTTCCCCTTTTACTTGCTTGAAAAGCTCAGCAATATAACTTTATCAAACACCAAGACCACCTGAATGAAAACAATTCTTGAAGAACCGAATGTAAGCGTTTATTTAAACGAGCAAAACGCAACAATTGTGGTGGATTGGAAAGGAGAAGCAACCTTCCCCCAATTCCAATTTGCCAACGATCATGCCCTCCTCTTCGCAGCCAAGGGAGGGATAAAAAAAATACTTCTTAACCAGGCTCTACTCAAAAACCCGGACTATAAAACCAGGTCATGGTCTCTTTTCAGCTTTTTACCCAGAGTATTCAAAGAGCTTGGTTTCAATGCTAAAGTAGCTGTAATCCCAGCAGATACAGAAAGTTCTTTCACAAAGTTATTAGCTAAAATACAATCCGATATACTCGTACATATAAGCGATGATTCAAAGGAAGCAAATCAATGGTTAGATGCCTAACCTCTACTTACCAACAACAATTTCCCCACCTGAAAAGCAGCATTTTCAAGAAGTCGCCCACATTCCTTCATGGATTTCTCTAAACTCATTGGACTATCTGCAATTGCTAGAAGTGTGTCAAAAGCTTCAAACTTCTCTAACTCCGAAGGAGGGATAGCCCCTGCAAAAGCTACCGTCAATATCCCATGTTTCTTTGCTTCTATCGCTATTCCATAAGGACCTTTCCCATCCAGGGTCTGAAAATCTAATTTACCCTCAGCGGTGATTACTACATCTGCCCATGGGAGGTGCTCATCAAAACCAAGTTGATCCATTACCAAATCAATGCCGTTGCAAAGTTCGGCGCCTAGCCACGCATAAAGCCCAGCGGCTATCCCTCCAGCTGCACCACCATGTGTTAAGCTACCTATTTCTTTTCCCAATTCTTTTTGAGTGAAATCCGCAAAGCTCTTTAAACTTTCATCAAGCTTTTGTACATCTAATTGCGAAGCCCCTTTTTGAGGCGCAAAAACTTTTGCTGCACTTCTTTCCCCTAATAACTCATTTTCCACATCGCAAGCAATTTTTATATCAACAGCTTCAAACCTAGTATCTAACCCACTCGTATCTACCGACTGGATTTTCCCAACAGCTTCACCACCCTGCCAAACTTCTTTTCCATCTTTATCAAAAAACCGAATTCCTAATGCTTTTAAAATCCCAACTCCTGCATCCGTTGTCGCACTCCCTCCTATTCCCAGAATAATTTCTTTACAACCCTCATCTACCGCTTTTTTCATCAGCTCGCCTGTGCCTATTGAACTAGCATTCAGCGCATCTAGCTCATTCGGATTGAGCAAAGCAAGCCCAGAGGCTTTAGCCATTTCTATGATAGCTACTCCTTTCGGGGTTATTCCAAACTTAGCCTTCACTTTTGCCCCCAATGGGTCTGTAACTTCCGATTCAACGAACCTTCCTCCTAGAGCCTTTGTGAGCACATCAGCAAAATGGTCACCTCCATCGGCTATGGGCACGCAACGAGTTTCAAAACTTTTGCTGGCTTTTTTTAATCCTCTTTCTATCGCCTCGGCTACTTCAAAAGCACCTAAGCTTCCTTTGAACGAATTGGGGGAAATCAGAAAATTCATGATGGCTCAGTTAGTGGTTGAAAATCTATAATCAGTTTTATATTCAACTAAAGAAAATAAAATATTGAGCAAAACCTGCTAGACAGCCTAAGAGTGCTCCTACCAAAATCAACGTAAGTTCATCTTCTTGAAAAGCAGGTCTCAAAAAAGATTCGAATTCCTCTGGAGAAAGGGCTATCATGCGCTCGCTCAGAACTGCTCGAATGTTTAGCGCATCTTCCGCATACTTAAATATGGAGCGTATGGAGATTGGTAACTCCTGCCTAAACCTAAAAAAAACAATACTTTTGATCACTTCCATCTTTTCAGGTCCAGAAACCAAATCTATGAGATTACGAGCATTTCCAGCTATTTTATCTACCACATGGTCCACATGGTTTTTTACCAATTCAGCCAGGTTCTTTGAACCTGGGCCTCGAACCATGTACTCAAAAATAGCTTCCGAAGTCAGCAGTTTTGTGGCAATGATGTTGGCATATTCCCCTGCCACTTCTTGCTGCCTTTTAAGGAACAATCCTTGCACCACCACTGGTCCAAACTTACGGGGCTGAGTAGGCTCAAAAATAAGTTTTAATGCCAACCAGTTTGTTGCATAGCCAACCAAAACCCCAAAAAGAGGAAGCATCCACCAAGGACTATAAAAATAAAAAACAATCATCTGAACCAAGCCAAAGAGTGCCCCAAAATAGAAACCTGACTTTTCAATAAAGCGAAATTCTTTTCGTCCACACTCGAAAAAAATCTGGTTTACAAGTTCCTTATCTTTCGAAAGCGTATTAACCGTAAGGGTTTTCAAGTCGATAAGTTGGTCGATATTATTCTTCATATCGTCCATAATTTGTTGGATGAGATGGGGCATTTCCTTCGCGACCGTTTCGTAAATAGCATCCCGCATACCTTGGGGAGCTTTCTCCCATAGGTCTGGAATCTGAGCCACCATCACCTCATCTATAATTTTCTTGGACATATCCTCTAGGGCGGGCTTCATTTCCTCTGAAACTCGAATAGGATCAATCCGCTCAAACTCCACTTCCATGCTAAGCAGCTTTTGCGAAAGCAAATCTACCGCTTTCCCCCCCATCTTCTTTGCCTTGCTCGGGATAATCCCCTGCCAGCCCAAATAGGGTCGAATGCCTACAAACTCAATGGGGTAAAAAGTCATTTTCACCGCCATCACGTTCGTCCACCAGCCTACCAAACCACTTACTAGCGGGATGGTCATGTACTGCAACAAGCCTACATAATCTTGGAAAATGTCCTGCATTTATTTTCGGGAACAGATATGCTTTGTAGTCGTTTGGGAATGTGTTTTCAAAACAGCATCTAAAACAAATCACTTATTCCCACAGTTGCAAACATCAGAAGCAATTCCGCAAAACTTTATGCTACTCTGTTTCTAAAAACTTACCTAAATTGCAACATTGGAAGATATATTTATAGTAGAAAGATGAAGAAAAAAATAGCCTTAACCTCCGTTTTGTCCTTCGCCGTCCTAGGCTTAGCCGCTTTTGTAGGGTATTCTAATAAATTTGATTTTAAAGAAGAAAAGCCCAAAGGCATGGTTTCCCAAGAAGAGGAAAGCAAGTTTTATAGCTTCAAAATGACTTCAATTGATGGAGAAGAAATCAGTTTTGAAAAGTACAAAGGCAAGAAGGTTTTGCTTGTGAATGTGGCTTCCAAATGTGGGTTCACGCCTCAATACGAAGACCTTCAAAAGCTTCATAAAATGTACGAAGGAAAAGTAACCGTACTTGGGTTTCCCGCCAACAACTTTATGAAACAAGAACCTGGTACAAACGAAGAGATAGCTTCTTTTTGCGAGAGAAACTATGGCGTTACATTCCAAATGTTTGAAAAAATATCCGTGAAAGGAAAAAAGCAACATCCGCTTTATCAATGGCTTTCTTCCAAAGAAGAAAATGGCTGGAATGACAAAGCTCCGTCGTGGAACTTTTGTAAATACTTGGTAGATGAAAAAGGTACGCTTATCGGCTTTTATGGTTCAAAAACAAAACCTACCGATGAAGAAATCATCTCGAAAATAATGCAGTAAGTTTCAGGTACGAGTTATAAGATTGAGAAATCTACTAGCTAGCTTTGCGACGGTTATTCCATTTGAATTTCAGACTAGCTTTGTTGTATGATTCACATTAAAAATCTTCATTTCCAATACCCTTCGGGAGAGTTCAGCCTTCATATTGAAGACTTTGAGCTTAAGAAAGCAGAAAAGGTCGCTATTATCGGACCGAGTGGTTCGGGAAAAACGACCTTGCTCAACCTGATTTCGGGAATTTTCCCCACCGAAAAAGGGGCGGTTGAGGTAGCCGAGCAACCCGTCCACCAACTGAACGATCAAGCACGAAGGGACTTCCGCATTTCCAATATCGGTTTCGTTTTCCAAGATTTTGAATTGCTCGATTACCTCAACGTGTTCGGCAATATTTTGCATCCCTACCGCATCACCAAAGCATTAAAACTAAGCTCTGAAGTGAAGGAAAGGGCAAAATTGCTTGCTCGGCAAATGGGCATTTCCGACAAGCTCAGCCGAAAACCATCGGAGCTTTCCCAAGGAGAAAAGCAACGCACAGCCATCTGCCGAGCGCTGCTGCCCAAGCCCAAGCTCATCCTCGCCGATGAAGCAACGGGCAATCTCGATCCAGTAAACAAAACCCGAATTTTAGATTTACTTTTTGATGCGGTGGAAAAGGAAAATGCAACGCTCTTAGCCGTCACCCACGACCACGAACTACTACCAAGGTTCGACCGAGTTTTCGATTTCAATACATTTACCAAAAGCAGTAATTCTTAGTTAGCCGCAAAAGTATATTGAAGCTTTTTTTATTCGTTGATCATACTTTTCAGTTCCTGCTGAAGGTCCCGAGTTACTGGTTGCTAGTATTAAATTAACCTTCAAAAAACCTAGAGCCAAACATCCTAATGATGAGAAAGTTTTAGGGCTTTTCTTAAGAAAAACTAGTAACGAGAAACGAGCAACCAGTAACTTTACGCCAAATCACAAAATGCTGCAAGGTGATAAAAACTATAAAAACCATTGCTGCTTACAATGTAGCTAATAGCATGAAAAACACTCTTTACATAGCCTCCAAATACATTCTTCACAACAAGATAAAAACCAGTATTTTAGTTGCCTGCGTAACTATTATCCTGTTTTTACCTGCTGCGCTAGAAGTGCTGCTCAATGCCAGCGAGGAGCAGCTGATGTCACGGGCAAAAGCGACCCCGCTCCTTGTAGGCTCAAAAGGGAGTGCGCTCGACCTCTGTATGAATGCCTTGTACTTTGATAATGAATCACCCGAGCTGATCAGCTTAGAGGGAACAAAAAAGATTGATGCCTCTGAACTTGCTTCGGCCGTGCCTATTTACAACCGCTTTTCCGCTCAAGGCTTCCCCATCATCGGGACTAGCTTGGACTACTTCAAGTTCAGAAAGTTAAAACTGACAAATGGAAGAAAGTTTACGATGATAGGCGAATGCATAATTGGCGCCAAAGTAGCCGAAGCTTTGCAACTTGGTGTGGGGCAAAGCATTGTTTCTTCCCCCGAAAACCTATTTGACCTAGCGGGAATCTATCCTCTCAAAATGAACATTGTGGGCGTGCTAGCTCCCTCTCATTCACCCGATGACCTCGGCATTTTTACCGATCTCAAAACCACTTGGATAATCCAAGGTTTGGGACATGGACACCAAGATGTCACCAAACTGGAAGACGAAAGCCTCATTGCTTCCCGCTCCGATTCTGTTGTACAAACAACTTCCAAGCTCATGAACTATAATGAAATCACAGAAGAAAACATTGGCTCGTTCCATTTTCACGGAGATTTGACCACCTACCCCATTACGGCAGTCATCGCTTTCCCCAAGGACCAAAAATCAGGGACGTTGCTTCAAGGAAAATACTTGCAACAGGAAGAAAAATACCAGATAGTAAAACCCACTACTGTAATAGATGGCTTGCTCCAAAACATCTTCCGAATTAGAAATGTGCTCGATGCGGTTATAGCCATTGTATCATTCGCCACTTTCTTAGCCCTGTTCTTAGTCTTCGTACTTTCTACCCGATTAAGAGAAGCTGAAATCCAAACCACGTTTAAGATTGGAGGAAGAAAAGGAACGATCGCTAAGTTTTTACTAGCCGAAATCTTGATTTCAACTCTCATTAGCGCAACATTTGCAGCTCTGCTCATCGCTATTCTTCATTCCAATATTAATGAGCTGGTTCGTATGCTTTTTATGGGATGAAAAATTTATATTTAATATTTTGAGGCTAGAAGTTGAAAAACAATTTTGTCAATATTTTTCCAATCGCATTCGTCCTTTAAGACTATCACCTCTAAGCTTTAAACCTTTTACTACTTATGAAATTCAATATCGAAAACGAAACTATAAGCGTAGCCATCAACCAAAAAGGAGCCGAATTTGCCGGAATCAAAAGCAAAGCCAGTGGCACCGAATACCTTTGGCAAGCCGACCCCGCCCACTGGGGTCGCCACTCTTGTATCTTGTTCCCCTTCGTAGGCAGGTTAAAAAACGACGAATACAAATTTGAAGGAAAAACCTACCAACTCCCTCAACATGGCTTCGCACGAAACTTGGATTTTGAAATAGAAAGCCAAAGTAAATCCCACATTAGCTTGGTATTGAAAGAGAGCGAAGAAACACTCAAGACCTACCCGTTTTCATTCGTGCTAAAAGCAATTTACGAAGTAAAGGGAAATACCCTCAGCATAGGCTACGAAGTAGAAAACCCTTCGGACAACAAGGACTTGTATTTCTCCATTGGCGCACACCCCGCCTTCAATTGCCCTATCGATCCTGCTAAAAAGCGTTCGGATTACCAATTGGTTTTTAGTGAAAAAGAAACAGCTAAAAGGTTGCTGATTGGCGATGGAGGTTTGTACACAGGGGAAACAGAAAAGACACTTGACAATCAAGATTTTCTTCCTATCACCGACAACCTTTTCGCCCAAGATGCCTTGGTCTTCGATAGCTTAAAATCCGATACCATCAGCATTCAATCGGGAAGCGAGCTTCCAAAACTGAGCGTAGGCTTCAAGGGCTTCCCCCACATGGGCATTTGGTCTAAAAATTCAGAATCGCCTTTTGTATGCATAGAGCCTTGGTTCGGCTTAGCAGATTCCACTGACCACAATGGCGACTTCACCAAAAAAACAGGCATGATAAAACTAGCACCTAAAGGGAAGTTTTCTTGTGAACATACGGTGAGTATTGAAGAGTAGGGTTTAGGAGAAAAGCTCTTCCTTAAACCCTTAGTTCAATCTTTCATATCAAAACCTTCAAAACAACCCTGTGTTAATTAAAAATGAATTAAACAATCGCAAACAGCTAAATCGACCTATTTTCCATAATATTGGCACGAAAAACAAGGACAACTTTAGACAACAATTTTACAACCTCTATGAAAAACATCTGCATCTTTTGTGGCTCTAGCCCAGGAAAGGGAAAAACGTATAAGAAAGAAGCTAAAGCTTTCGGAAAACTTCTCGCCAAGAACAATTACCGTTTGGTATACGGCGGAGGAAGTACTGGACTGATGGGAGCAGTTGCCGATGGCGTGATAGATGCTGGAGGAAAAGTGCTAGGCGTAATCCCGGAATTCCTCATCAAAAAGGAAATAGGGCACAACAAAATCCATGAGATGATAGTGACTGATACTATGCACGAGCGAAAGCAAAAAATGGCGGATATTTCCGATGCTTTTATAGCCCTACCAGGCGGAATGGGAACAATGGACGAGCTTTGTGAAATTGTTACTTGGTCGCAACTCGGCTTACATAAAAAACCTATTGGCATCTACAATATCAATGGCTTTTTCGATCTTCAACTAATGATGTTTGACAAAATGGTAGAGGAACGGTTTGTGAGCGAAGCACACAGGAAAATAATGATAAACGACTACGACCCTGTCAGACTTCTCGACAAATTGAAAAACTACAAATCCCCTGTTACAGAAAAATGGCTTGACCGAGAAAAAGTCTAAGAAGATTTTCTTTGATCTGCACTACGCATACAGTAATGGTTCAATGACAAAACTCCCCCTAGACCAAGCTTTTCCACAAGTATCGGGAGCGTTTAAAACATATTTCTCGGCCCTCAGGCTTAACAATTTGTTAACCGATACTTCTCGTTGCATTTCTCAGATTTTATCATTCATTTTGCACCTCGCTAATTCGACGACTGTAATCTCCACTACCTAATTTGAAAATCCTTCTGAAAAAGAAGGTATATTTTGTATTATTGTTATATCTGTACTTCACAAATTATCTGCAGATAATTTTTTTATAAAGCATAACTCGTAACAAACATGACAAGTCAAGAAGTAGCATTGGGCATTGACATAGGTGGAACCAACACCAAACTAGGGCTGGTAAATAGCGTAGGTAATTGCCTTTCCGAATCATCTATCCCCACCGATTCCCACAAACCCATTGAAGATTTTCTCGATAGAATTGCCACTGAAGTTGAAAAACTTAAAGCAACTGCAGGGTTGGATGTCGATATTTTTGCAGTAGGCATGGGTGCTCCCAATGGAAATTACTACACAGGTACTATCGAAAAAGCACCTAACCTTGGCTGGGGAGAGATTGTCCCTATGGCGAAGTTGATTGAAGGAAAGCTTGGTCTAAAAACCACCCTCACCAACGATGCCAATGCAGCTGCCATAGGCGAAATGATGTACGGAGTTGCCCAAGGCATGAAAAACTTTGTAGTGATCACGCTCGGCACAGGGCTGGGAAGCGGCATAGTGGTAAATGGAGATTTGGTCTATGGCCACGACGGCTTTGCCGGCGAAGTGGGCCATACCACCGTATTTTGGGGAGGTCGCGACTTGCCTACTGGCAGAAAAGGCTCGCTGGAGGCATACGCTTCAGCAACGGGAATTAGAAGAACGGTGTTCGAGCTGCTTTCTAAAAGGCTACACCCTTCCCCGCTCCGCAAAATGAGCTTTGAAGAATTAGAAGCGCATCATATTTCCGAAGCAGCCCTCAACGGCGACCCTATCGCTTTGGAAGCATTTGAATATACTGGTAAGATTTTGGGCATGAAGCTTTCCGATGTAGTTGCTATTCTTAGCCCAGAGGCTATTATCCTCTTTGGTGGCTTGGCAAAAGCAGGAGACCTCATCACCAAACCTACTAAAAAATACATGGAAGAATACAACTTGAACATCTTCCAAAACAAGGTGAAAGTTTTGGTCTCCAACCTCAAGGGCAGCAACACCGCCGTATTGGGCGCAAGCGCCTTGGCTTGGAAAGAAAGGGATAAAGCAAAATAAGGTGCAAAAAAAATACACAGTAGCAGGAATGATGTCGGGCACGTCATTAGACGGGCTCGATCTTACTTGCTGCGAGTTTGAATTCGAGGCGGGAAAATGGATATATTCCATCCTCGCTGCCGATACCTTCCCCTACTCTGCCGAATGGAAAGCCAAACTCGCTGACCTCGAAAACCAATCGGCTCTAGCCTATGCCCAAGCCAATGCAGACCTTGGCGAATTGATGGGCACAAGACTCAAAGAATTTCTAGCAACCAACAAGCTAGAGGTTGACTTTGCCGCTTCGCACGGGCATACTGTTTTCCACCAACCTGAGAAAAAGCTTACTACCCAAATAGGTAGCGGAGCAGCCATAGCGGCTGCATCAGGCACCACTACGATTTGCGATTTCCGTACGCTAGATGTAGCCCTTGGAGGACAAGGTGCACCCCTCGTACCTATTGGCGACGAACTTCTCTTTGCCCAATACGATGCCTGCCTCAACCTAGGTGGAATTGCTAATGTATCCTTCCAGAAAGACGGCAAAATGATAGCTGGGGACACTAGCGCTTGCAACATGATCTTGAACCACCTAGCAGGAAAGAAAGGTTTGGAATACGATGATAAAGGGCTACTAGCCAGAAGTGGGACGTTGGAAAATGCCCTTTTTGATCAACTCAATGCCCTACCCTATTTCCAAGAACCCTTCCCAAAATCCTTGGGAAAAGAATGGGTGCTGGAACATATTTTTCCCCTGATGGAAAACTCTACCTCGCCCCTTGCCAATCTTGCTTGCACCTTTGTGCACCACATTGCTTTTCAGTTAAGCGAAGCTTTTAGCAAAGCAGGGTTTGATGGGAAAAACCTAATTGCCACAGGAGGTGGAACGTTTAACGAGTTTTTGGTGGAAAAGCTTCAAACCTACAACCCAAACATAAAAGTAGAACTACCCGACCCACAAACCATCAACTACAAAGAAGCCCTCATCTTCGCCTTCCTCGGCGTCTTGCGCTGGAGGAATGAAACCAACTGCCTTAGCTCTGTCACTGGAGCTAGCCATGATAATTGCGGGGGAGCTATTTATTGGGCAAAGTAGGGCATTTCTAAAGAACACTTCTGATATCCTAAAACACATCGTCTCGAATGCTTTGAGCGACCGGGACAAGGTATCAATCGGGAGATTGACTGTTTTGCTTACATCGTAGAGGGAAAAACTCTACGATGAACGTTGGTGGACTATAGACGAAACACAGACGACGTGGTCGTTTTATAGAGAAGCCAAGGTCCGGCCTGAGTAGGTTTCAAATCGACGGGGGCTTTTGAAAAGACCCCGTCGTGAGCCTGTAGGTAAAATGTAACCTAGCTGTCTTTCAAGCAGCATCTGTGGTAAGCCAATGCTTTATGAGCCAATGTTGTGTGGCGTTTATTCCAATTCAAAATATAATTCTTTCACTTCAAAGTCGACCAGTTCATTTGCCTCATTAAGAAAAATAGTATAAATATCACTCTCCCCGAAAGTAATTGAATCCATGTTTTTTGAGAAAGTTAATGAGTCAAAGATAAACACGTTGCCCTTTGCTAGCTTGAGTATTAAAGAATCACCTATCGGAAGAAAATAGTGTATAAAAAGATTAGAAGTGTCAATATCAATCAAATCTGCTCCACTCTTTAAACTCATTTTCTGGATACAATTGATTTGAGATTCTTTTTTTGTGCTATAAAAGTCTAATAAGCTTTCATCGCACCGAATACCTACTTCAATCGGATCACTGCATTTATTTATAATGGTGATTTCTTTTAATGAGAAACATGCTGAAAGAGTTGAGGATACAATGAAAATCCAAATAAAACTCCGACTAATAAATTTTGGGAATAATCTCATGATACTCAGCAAATTAATGATATACTTTTTCTATCCCCACTTCTTTTGAGAGTTAGTGAAGCATCCTCTCAGAAGTTTTTATTGGGCAAATCTCCCGATTTGCAAAACTCTGTGGGCAAGACGTGACCTAGCTGCCCTTCAAGGCGTCAATCAGAAAATTGACTTGGCTTACTCCGTAGAGAGAAAAACTCTACGGAGAACGTTGGGCATAATGTCTCGTATAAGAATAGTAGCGGTTTTTTATACACTTACCATTCCGTTTGCTACTGTCGTTTAATTTATAGATTCCATTTTGTTTTAGCGATTAAACCGCTATTATTTTTATACAATGTTTTGCGTAGACATTTATCCTTCAATCTGAGCGCTTTCCAATCCACCTTTCAAATTTCCGTAAACTGTTATAATATGACCATTGAACATATCATCATCGTTATAGTAGGCTGTAAAATCTCCACCATCATAGCTTATTACTAATTCAGAGAGTTTAATTCGTCTCTCAAATTCGTCATTTGTTATTTCTTTATTTTCATCTTGAAGCCAGTCATTTGCTAAATGCGTCAACTTTTCTCCTGCAAAATTTTTGAATTCTAAATCTTTTTGTTTTTGTTCATTGAATAAAACTTTTAAAATATTCAGAGTGTCATTCCAAGTTTGCTTATCATCAATATCTACTTCTAGCGAGACACTAACATTTTCATTCAACCAGTCCATACTTCCGTCCAACATTCCATAGTCCTTATTTAGTTCAAATTCGCCCAATACTTCATCAGTGAATTTTACTGGTTTCCTATATTCTTTCAATACTTCCAATAGTTCATCATTCTGAACATTTTCCTTGACAACTTTCACAACCATAAATCGATTGTAAAAGGAAGGCAATCTTCCTTCGGGAACAGTTTTGTCTTTTAGCTCTCTAACTTTAAGGTGATAAATCGTTCCTGATTTGAAATGATATGGATAAGTTGTTCCGTGTTCATTACATTCTTTATCTGTCAAAAGCCAATTTATTCTTCCGTTACCTTTTTTAAGTTTATTTTTTTCTAAGTCGAAGTATGCTAAGAAATATTGTGAAGCATCCCAAGAATTATTTAGTTTTCCAGCTCCACCAGATTGGTCATTGGTAAGTACAAGAATTTCTTTTTCTTCTTTTCTATATTCATTTGCGAATACTTCAAAATCTTTATTTTTCTTTCTGAATAGATTTATCATTTTGGAACTTGAGTTCTTTGGTTACGCCCAACGACCTCGTATAAGAATAGTAGCCGAATTAAAAGCACATCACTATCCTAGTGGTACAAGCCGAAGCTATTGTTTTGGTTGTTAATTTAAACATTTATAATAGCCGAAGCAATAGCTTCGGCAGTGCTCATTACTTGCACAATGTAAAGCGCCTTAAACATCATGACTATTATTTTTTACATTGTTAGTTACTCGTTATTTATGAATTAGTTATAAATATGGCAATAAATATCATCATAATTACCATTCTCTAAATCGTCTGAGTTTGCAAAAAATTCCATTTTACCATCACCAAATTTAATTTCTGCATCATAGTAAGAAGATAGTGAAAGTAGCATTGACCACTTTTTACTCTCTGATTTATGATACTCTAGGTTGGACATAAATTCATCTATATATAATTTTGTATACTCCATGTCAACCAAATCCTGTTCCCAATATGGATAAATAGCTAATGTTTTATCATACTTTGCCAAACTCTCTTTCCTTTTAGCAATCACACCTTCCAATTCATTCTTTACCCATTGTGTCAAATCAATATTCTTTTCTTTTAGATATTTAATCTTATAATCTGTCGTTAAGTAATATAAGCTCTGAAATCTCCTTTTTGTTAGGTAAGCACTCCAAGGAGCTTCACTTATCCCCCAAGTTGTTGTAAACCCCCAAACTTGATCCATCGTGAAAAATTCCTCAATATCAAAATCTGCCATTGATGTTTTTTCTTTAATAATGTAATTGTCAATTACATTATCAATAAGCTCTTGTTTAATGGTATATGCTTTAGAAATAGAAAGTTTAAGTTCAGTCGTCTCGGTTCTATCCATGAACGCTTCACATCGACTTTTTTTATTCTCAGGTGGCTTTTTAATTTGAAGGTTACGAGGTTCAATATCTAGGTAAATAACCTTAGCATTCACATTTCCAACATTAAAGTCATCATCAATAAAGAAGTACAGCATACCCGTGTTTGGCAGGTAAGATATTTCATTATCATATAAGTCAGACAATTTTAATTGACCAACGAATTCGTAATAATAATCTACCTCTTGTGGATATTCGTAATCTCTCGGAAGATGTGGAAAACCACCAATCTTTGAATCACCGATCTGAATATTTTCCTTACGGGGTTCAATTAAATACCTACAGGTTAAGCTATTAATTACTTCATGCTTTATATTATCTGGTAATTCAGTCGATTTTATTCCCTTTATTACGTCTTCCTTCATGTTTATCATATAACTTTATATTAGGATTGGGCAATGGCTGTGATTTAATGACCGCTAACGGTCAGGCTATGCGCAGTGTGCCTGTGTTGCGCCTGCGGCAGAAAATATGCTGTGACCAGCCCATGTTCTATGGCGTTTTCTTTTTTATTATTTCTTCTAAACTATTTGCTTTCATTTTTTGAAGAATTGATTTTTCATATTCATCTGTTAATGGAGTGATTATTCCATTTGAGATGTTGTTTTTTAGGTATGATATTCCGTCCCTTCCAATTTCTACTTTATCAGATTTGAAACTTGCAATTGCTAAGTCAGCCAGAATCTCTGGAGTGATTTCAGTTAAATTCTTTCCAAAATTTGCTGTCAAAACTGTTTCTACGTTTCTAATGTTATTGTAGATACCAATTGCTAATTGATTGGGAGTTGGATTTTTTCTTTCAGTATAAGTACTATCGCTCCCTACTTTATTTAATTCTCTTCTGTAAAGCATATTTTTGGCTTCAATAATTCCTAATTCATCCGACAGAATTAATAGTGTTGCTTTAGCCTTTTTTCCACCTTCTGTAATTGGAATTAGAGTTGGAGCGTCTCCTCGACCACTACTTTTTCTTCCATACTCAATTTTAAATGGGGTTTCAACATTATTTATCCGCTTAGTTATGAATTTCTTCAATTCACTTCCTGGGTCGTCGATTAAAGAACCGAAAGCTAAAATTCCGAGTTTTGATACTTTATCTTTCATTTTTCTTTTTCTCTTATTTCCATACGATTTTCTCCAAATTTTTCCCTTCCTAGTTTTTCTATCACCTTTCCCCATTCTTAGAAGTTTTTCATCGTCTTTGGTTGTTTTTTATTTTTTTTAATGCCATAGAACTTGCTTATATATGCAATTGCATATATATCTATTATATCTTTTCTCCTAAATATAGTACAGAAGAATTAGTTGATTAGGGATAAAGCTTAAAATATTTAAAAAAATAAGCCCTTAGTTGCTTAGGAGGACATTATTTGAGGTTTTATTGTACTTCTCTCCTTTTCCTTTATTGAATATACAAAAAAGCTGCTTTTGTAGCCAAAACAACCGTAAGTTTATACGTTTATTTTACGTTTAATTCTACGGTTATAAAAGAGCGATGACATCGTTTGAAACAATGTCATCGCTTGTAGTATTAAGCCTTTACCGCAGCAGTTTTTTTCTTACTGCTGGCAGGGGCTCCATCATCTGCCAAACCTGTTGGCGCTGGAGTTCTTTTATAGATCGCCTTAAAATCCCTTAGCCATTTGTGGAAAGCTTTGAGCTTTCTGTTACGGTCGGTAGTAGCATCTTGAGCTATCTTTTCTTTCTTCTTGGCCAAGTGGTGGAGTTCTACTACTTCTTCCACCATCTGCAGCATTTGCTCCACTAGCTCCGTGCTCACACTCCTTGTCTTTAGCTTATTGCTAATTTCCTTTTCTTGCAGGGCAAATTGGTAGAACTTGCTGATATAATTGATGATGAGGGTAAACTTGCGCGGCCTGTCCCCTTCTAGCTTCAGCTGCCGAGCAATGCCCCTGTCCTCTTCCGACTCAAATAGTCTCCTGGCCTTTGTGAGGTGCCCCATGTATTCTTTTTCTAAGTTTCGGAAAGACTGCTTGAAAACCTTATACTGTTGGTCTTTTTCAGACTGCTTGTTTTCCCATACAAGGTCTGCTGCCCATACCTCTTTTACCATTACCTGAGCATTTACTAACTCCGCACGGCTATAGCCAGCATTGTTTGCCCTAGCTAGGGTATCCTCCTTGCCCACTATGGTGCTCAGGAAGGTATCTGCTTCCATTAGTTCTGTTTGCCAATCATTACTCTCTTTTCTTTTAGCAGTAGAGTTGATCGTGTCGTTTGTTGGATCCATTTTTTTAGGATTTTTATGAAAATTAAAATATCATCCTGTAAACGAGGTACTTAAAAATTGTTGCCACTATTCCTATCCAATATGTTCCACAATATTACATGACTACATATTGTGTTAGCCCCTACAAAAACAGTGAAATGTAAAATATAAGCAATAATAGAATTGTATTTTGCAGTTAGTTACAGGATCTTACATAAAAAACCTTGTACTTTTCCTGCGAAATATTACAGCTTGTGAAGAGACTATACATATGCAGCTGCAACTGATGCGGCTTTGCTTATAAAATTAGCAGCTTGCCCTCAAAATGATGCGCGATAGGGCTATCGGATGAGGCATTGTTTAAAATATTAGCGGCGCATGCTCCAACTCATGCGGCGCACGCTCCAAATTGTTCGGCATCTTACATGATCGAAGCGGCGCACCCTTTATTCCATGCGGCGGCCGCTTCAAATTGTCTTCCAATCGCTCAAAACGATGCCGACATGTAAGAAATAGGTGCGTACAAGGGGCTATCTCAAGCCACTTTGTTTATAAAATTAGCAGACACCCCTCCAGCCCATGCCGACAGTGCAGTAACCCTAGCGGACAACGCTATAAACGATACCTGCATCCCCCGGTTTGCCAAAGATTATGCCCCAAGCCCTCTTGACAAGCCAAAAGTGGGTAATGTAAGGAAAATGAACATCTCGGTCGTTTTTTTCACGCCTACGACACTTGGAAGGTAAAACGAAGCCCTAGTTGGAGTGTAGGTAGCCGAGCGACGGGGGCTTTTAGAAAGACCCCATCGATATCGATCCCATTGTGAGTTTTTCGCGTAACACTCTCCCAGGGTCTGCCTGCCACAGACTGTGGGAGTTTTATTTTTGTCATGTACTAAACTACAAATTATAATTTCACTTTAGCCATTCCCACCGTTCAGCCCAATCTAATAAAACATTTCTACGCCATTTCAATACTGTTTTTGCTCCTTGCCACCCATTATCAAACAATGCTGGATCAGAGGGGTCTGTATACCAATTATCCCCTAATTTGTAATCATGCTCAGAAGAATTCCCAGGCCACACATTACTAACCACAAGCTGACCTTTTTGCCCATTTAACTCAGGTATCCCCGAGCTTATTTCATAAGATAATGTTTCTGCCTTTTTTGGAGCATAACGTACTACATATTCACCATTACCCAGGTGATACCCTGACCAGTTTTGTCCACCGACAGACATAATAAGGCAAGCAGAGTCTGTAGGTATATTTAAGTCTTTGCTTTTAAAATGGTACTCAATAATTGAATATACAGGTATTGTATCACTCAATGTTGTATTGCAGTTTAAAATAGATCTTGAGCTATGTGTGAATTTCTCAAAACTACCACCCCAACTTTCTGTCAATGGATTTAAAGGATTGCCGTTCATTGCATATAACAGAGAAGGCGTATCCCCCATTTTTATTCCACCTCCGTAATAATTTTTGAACGCATTTGCCATATGTCCAGCGCCATCTATAAAGTTAGCATAGTACTTTTCATTTCTTAAACTATCTGGACTGTCTGTATTTGAGAAAAACCCACGGTATACAGCATTTGCTTCAATAAACCATAGGTCAGGGAAATTTTCGACTATATATGCATAACTGTTTGTACTCCATTTTTTATTTGGTCCACCAATCCAGTATACTTTTATTTTATGCCGAATTTCGGGAGCATCGTGTAAAGCCTGTGCCACATCGTCCAAACCACCCCATACTAATACCCACAATGGCTGCTCGCTTTCTTTTTGAGCACATTTAATAATCCAGTCCGACCCTTCAGTTGCTGTTTGGTAACCCACAAAGGGGGCTGCACCTTTTCTTCCCTGCTTGCAAATGGCTCGTAAACTTTCCGGTGTTGGAAACCTATCAGAGTGCTCTTTTAATTTAGGCAAATCCTTCTGGTAAAGGTCTATCATTTTGATAATTTCCTCCTTAGAGCCTTCGCCATAAGAGGGTGAAGAGATGAGCCCTTCGGTTTGAAACATATCACTGTACATTAAAAAATATATCATCGATTGATTGTCGTCTGGGTCAGTTCCACCAATATCTGAGCTTATTATAATGCGTGGTTTTTCAACTTCTTTAGTTGAGGTTGAGCAACTAAAAATTAGTATAAAAGTGAATACGCTTAGCAATTTATGCATAACTGGTTATTTTATACTGTTAAGGTATTTCTCCAATAGGGTATAGCCATCTGGAGTCATCTTATTTCTATCATCAGGATTTGCTTTGTCCAGTTGGTTTTTATCTTCCCATTTGTCCGGCATTCCGTCGTGGTCGGTATCTTTTGGGGCAGGTTTGCTTTTGAGCTCTGGCCACCCACCCGCATCATTTTGTGTATCGATAATTCCGCAAATCAATGTTGTGTCAGCTACTTCATGTGAAGTTTTATAGCTCTTTCCTTCATAAGTAGCAAAACCACCTTTCACTTCCTTAAGTATTCGTGCATCTACTGCATCACGTTTTGGCAAAAGCGCTCCAGCATTTTCAAGTACATTTTTATAGGCAACGTCTGCTGTGTGTTGGTTTATAGCCATAGATGCCCATGGTTTTTCAAGCTTAATTTTGCCAAAGGGAATTTTCGTTTGGACACCTCCGTTCCAATTATCGGCAGAAACTTCCTCATTGCCTTCAATTATATTTTCTGCGATAAACCATTTTCCATAATCCTCATCATTTCGAAAAGATGGATTGGCAATCCTATACATTATTTCTCCCGGCATTGTGGCAGGCCCGGGTTTATAATAATTTGCTACAATATTGAAGGTAGAAAAATTGAATTTATCATTGCCTTTTTGCTGTTTTTCACCTCCATAAAGACTTTGGTAGCCCCAATTATAAATTACATTATTCCGGTAATCGGTATTACCCGAGCCAGAAGCCATGCGTGGATTGCGACTCGAATGATGCGCCAATAGGTTGTGATGATAGGTTCCATTATTACTGCCCCATATACCACCAAAGCCATGAGAACCCTTCACGTGGTTCGACTGACTCATACTCTCTGAAATAATGCACCACTGAACAGTTATGCTATCGCAATGATAAATCGATAGACACTCATCTACACTCCAACTTGCCGATACA
Organism: Flammeovirgaceae bacterium SG7u.111; assembly: GCA_034044135.1. Lineage (NCBI taxonomy): Bacteria > Pseudomonadati > Bacteroidota > Cytophagia > Cytophagales > Flammeovirgaceae > Flammeovirgaceae bacterium SG7u.111. The sequence goes on from CP139021.1 coordinate 4,048,775, forward strand.
TGGTCTAATATAATATGCTTTGTATACCTGCTTGAAATTGCATCTGAGTCTGTACCAGATTCATCTCCAAACCTCACGCGCAAATACCTTATAATTACATGGTCAGCTCCAATAGTAAGCGGATACTTACGGATACAAATACCATCACCTGGTGCGGTTTGACCTGCTATGGTAATATAAGGATGTTTAATACTTAAAGGGCTATCAAGAATAATAGTACCAGATACTCTAAAGACCACAGTTCTTGCTCCTTCTGCTTCACAAGCTTCCCGGAGGCTTCCTTTACCGCTGTCATTCAGGTTGGTTACTTCATATACAGCACCACCCCTACCGCCTTTTGAGAACTTGCCATACCCTTCAGCTGTTGGGAAAGCCAATTGTTGAGCATAGCTGTTCATACTTAGCATAAATGATAGTATAATTATTAATTGTCTCATTACGATTTTTTATAGTTATATAGTTATTATCACACGCTGATAGCGAGTTAACTGAGGCGATCCATTATCCGTCACTTCACAAATAATATGTATAGATTGCCCTTGTTCTCCTTTTTCAGAAATTATGATTGATGCATTCTGTGAATTAGCATTCACTATTTCAATACTTCCTTCAAAGTCACTGGCTTCTGTATAATACCACCAATTGAAGTTCAATTCATCATCATCTGGATCATATGTTCCTTTGGCACTTAGCTGGATAGTAGCGCCTGTTGTAGCCTTCAAGTTTGCTTCATGATCCAATATGACAACAGGCTGGTGATTTGCCTCATCGAATGGTTTCACGCACCAGTCAGCCCTAGCTGCAAAGTCGTTTTGCAGGACATCTGCCCAACGGGTTATAGGTCTAAAGTATTCTTCCATTAATCCTTGGTTTTCTGGATAGGTGTTACGCATATAACCTCGTCCCCATGCCGTGCCGGTAAACCACCTTCCTTCAGGGTAAGTATAACCTGGCTCGTGCACCGGATCGAGCCAAGTGTTCTCGCGCACCTTCACATACCGCCCACCCCAGCTACCATGATCAGGAGATTCTAGTGCGCCCAAGCCTGTGGGAATTGTATAAATAAAAGCGGGCGAGTCTCCTTCGGACCGGAAAGAACCTTTTTGTTTAGGGCTACCCGCTCTCCACCCTTCATTGTCGTCGCCACCTTTATAAGCCTTGTATAGCGAACAAAGTTGACCGTGGTCTTCCAGAATATTGGATTCCATCCATTCTACTTTAAAATAATCGATTTTATCGTTAGGAATAATTTTATCCCACTGGTAGGCAACAGCCCAAAACTGGTCGCAGACAATGGTCAGGATATTGTATTTGCCCCAATGAGGCCTAATATATGACTGATAGGTCGAATCTTGTTCCCATATAAAAAAGAAGCGGAGTTTATTGGCCACATACCCCATTTTTTCAGGATGCTTCTCTTCTATTGATTTTAGTGCCCGTGCAATAGTATTGGTTCCGCCCCATGCCTGAATCCATATTGGACGATTGTCCGATTCATCTAACAACACCTTTGCTATATGCTCAGAGCCCGGAGTGATAGAGTCCATTTCGCCTTCTGCTGCCACATTTCCAAGAAATGCTATTGATTGTATGTGTTCGGGGGTAGGGTAATTCTTATCGTGCAAAGTAAGATTAGGATACACCTCAGCATATGCTTCAAGATAAGGTTCGAGCCAATTATCACCCGCCCATTTATGACCTTGCCAATGATATTGAGAACTTGATGTAACTATTCCTTCAACATCCCATTCGTTAGCATATAATAAAAACCTAACCATAGAGCATTCATCATCTATTTCTCCATCAGAGGTTACAATCACACGTGGTTTGATTTCAATACCAGTTTTTGCTTTATTATTAGTACAAGAAATGGCCGCAGCAAAAATTATAATCAAGAAAAATGGCAGTAGTTTTAAACTTGTTCTTTTCATTTTTTTATTGTGTGAATACTCTTCGTTTACTCGATAGTTTAGGTACTCATCGACCAATTACCTGAACAGAACTATTCTCGGGAATTTTGATCTCTTGTGAGTGATTTAAAATAATCGTAAATTTAACCTCGACTTATCGGGCAAACAAGTCTTATTTCGACACAAACATGCAGCATTCCGAGAAACATCACACATTTAATAAGCATAGAAATGAATTTAGGCCTTATGGTTTGACATGCGAGGTATGGAAGCCTGATTTAATGCCAAAAGCAGACAGGCACAATGAAATCGAGATCAATTATTTTACCGAAGGCAGCTTAACCTATCTTTTTCAAGACGCTAAAATTGAAATACCGCCAAAAAGCTTCACCGTTTTTTGGGGGCTTATCCCCCATCAAATTGTCGATTATACCAACACTACCCCTTACTATGTTTGCACCATTCCATTAACCATTTTTTTGGAGTGGAAATTACCAGCCACCTTTGTAGACAAGGTTTTCAAAGGAAGAATTTTAATTGAAGATAAGGGAGACCACTCATTTTATGATGAGTATATGTTGAAAAACTGGACCAAGGACTTTTCAATTAATAAGGACAACAAGTTGATCTTACTGGAAATACATGCTAGGTTGTTAAGAATGTCCGATAGGATTCTGTCACTTCCAGAAGACGGTAATTCTAAAATATACTCAAGTGAAATAAATAAAGTTGAGCAAATTGCATTGTTCATTGCACAAAATTATCAGCAACCCATTAAAACGATAGATATTAGTAAAACAGTAGGGTTACATCCGGATTATGCCAATGTTGTTTTTAAGAAAACCTTTGGCACAACAATTAATGACTATATAATTCAGGAAAGAATATCACATGCTAAACGTAAGTTGATTACCTCTGATGACAGTATTACCAATATTCTATATGACAGTGGTTTCAATTCGATAAGCCGATTCAATGCCGCTTTTCGCAAAGTCAACAAGTGTACCCCAAGAGAATTTAAAAAGAGGTTTCAATAGAAATTATCGTAGGTATTTAATGTTTGTAAAGTCAATTGCCATAGGTTCTTTTCAATTGTGCCCAAAGATTTTACTTCTTTACTATTTAGAACTACATCTTCATACATTACTTCAAAGAAACTACCATACACTATATTTTCATTAGGCAACCAATTATTCAGCAGTTAGTATTGAACCTAGCTTTTGAGGTATCCAATAGTGTAAGCTAACAGCCAAATCAAGATTTGTTTCTTCAATAGCCCCTTTTAATAAAGATGATTTTAAAACATAACTTAACCCTTCATACATCTTAGGTTTATCGATGTTAAACCTCATTTTTCTATCGGACTTATTTCTTATTTGGAGAATAGACTCAATTTGACGTTGGTCGGAGCGGAAACAAAATGTCGTCAACTTAAGACCATTACTGAAAGTTCAGCGAGGTGCTGAACATCATTTTTAAGCACGAGTGGACACTCGCGCTAGGCTTTTTTGAAAAATTTGAGTCTCAAAAAAAGCTTAATGACAGCATTGAGCGGAAGCACCGACCAGTTAGAGAGTTCCTCCTCTACGGATCAAAAAATAGTCAATCTTCCGATTGATACCTTGACAGACAGTAAGAGTAGATTTTTCCCACAGGAGTTTCGCAAATCAAGAGATTTGCCCAATAAAAAACTTCTGAGAAGGCGCTGTGCTAACTCTCAGAAGAAACAGGCTGGCTCAACAAAGTGATCTTGGGGATAAAGGTTTAACTATTTTTTTAATAATCTTATCGAGGTAAAAAGCATAAAAGAACAAGCTGCTTCGGTTCAACCTCAATGTTTTTCATTTTTTATCGTAACTTGGATGTGTGAAGCTGCTCATCGCATACCGAAATTCGGGAGTATTCAAACTCCTTCTGGCAATAGGAATATTGATAGGAAGCAGCTCTGTTTCTTCCTATGAAGCGTATCCAGCACAGCCACGCCAACCCTATACAGTAGAAGTGCTTTTCGGTGGAAAGAAAAGGTCTCTCAAGCAGCTTTCCAGTTTTAATTCAAAGGCTCAGCGCTTCTATTTCCAGTTTTTCTTAAACAACCTACGGAAATACAACTACGTTAACCTTGCCTTACATATTACCCTCGCTACTATTTTCAAAGTATTTTCATTGGCAAATCCCCTTGGCAGCTTTGTACAGCTCCCCGTAAAAACCATCCCACAAAGCTCCAAGTCAGAATACCCACTTTTCATTGCCTAATTCACCGTAATTCACACATTTCAAAACCTAGCCTTTTGCACCAGCATCAGGCTTAAAGATATATGCAATGAAAAGTTTCAAAAAAACAATGAGGATGATAGGTTTTGTCTTTTTCCTTGTTTTAGCCGCTATGGGCGGTATTTTCCCCATGCCTTCGTGGCGAAAAAGAGATAAGTTCTTAATCAAAACAGAAATAGTGGAAGAAATAAAAGAAGAAGAAACCGATGGTTTAGAAGTTCTTCAGGTCAACAAATAGTGAATATTAGCAGCTTTTTATGCAACATCTACGACGTTGTAATTATCAAATATATAGTTGCAACAATTATGAAACTCGTACCGAATTTACATCCTTATTATATACAGATACGTTGCCTTAATTCTCTGATTATATTTTGGCAAGCACTAAATACCTTTCCAGCTAAAACCAAACGCCGCCGTCATTTTGAATGACGGTGGCGTTATTACTGAACTGCTTCCCACTAATACCCCACAGAAGTATTATCTGCACGGGTGAAGTCGGATGCGCCTTCGAGAGAGCCGTCGGGCCAGACCAAGATGCAATCCATCCTGCCGAGGCTAGAGCGTTCTTTTAGTTCGTGCCCCATGCCTGTGAGCTGGCTTACGGTGGTGCTGTCAAATGCTGTGGGCTCGTGGAACACCATATCGGGCAGCCACTGGGAGTGGAATTTTTGGGCGTTCACTGCTTCTTGCATGGTCATGCCGTGGTCCAGCACGTTCAAGATGGTTTGATACACTGAGGTGATGATGGTAGAACCTCCGGGCGTACCTACTACCATAAGCAGTTTGCCATCTTTTTCGATGATGGTTGGGGTCATGCTGCTGAGCATCCGCTTACCGGGCTGGATGGCATTCGCCTCCCCTCCTACCAAGCCGAACATGTTCGGGTGTCCTGGCTTCACACTGAAATCGTCCATTTCGTTGTTGAGGAAGAAACCTGCTCCAGCCACTACTACTTTGCACCCAAAGCCACCGTTGAGCGTGGTAGTGATAGATGCCGCATTTCCTTCTTTGTCTACCACAGAAAAGTGCGTGGTTTCCAAGCTTTCGGGAAGTGGGACTACATCGCCTGCCACTACATCTTCCGAGCTGGTCTTTTTATCAGGATCGATGTCCGACATACGCCCTTGTATGTAATTGTCGGCCAATAAACCTTCCAACGGTACATCGTAGAAATCCGCATCGCCTAGGTGGGTTGCCCTATCGGCATAGACCCTACGCTCTATCTCCACCATGGTGTGCACCGTTTGTGCCGAATTGTGACCCCAGCCTTTTATATCGAAAGGCTCAATTCCCTTGAGCAATTGCATAAGCGCCACGCCACCGCTAGAAGGAGGGCTCATCGAGATCACTTTGTGCCCTTTGTACACACCTGTAACAGGTTCACGCCATACAGCCGAATATGCTGCCAAGTCCTCTTCCGTCATAATTCCTCCACCACGCTCCATTTCTTCTACTATAAGCTTGGCAGTTTCTCCTGCATAAAATCCGTCCCTTCCATTTTCCTTAATGCGGGTAAGCGTAGCCGCAAGGTCTTTGTAATAGATGGTGTCATTTTCATGCCACACCGAATCGCTTATCAAGTTGGTTGGAGCAACCGTATTCGTTTCCAAAAAGGTTTCTTTTGTCCTGTTCAACTTGCCTGCTTCCCTTTCAGTCAATAGAAATCCATTAGCCGCCAAGTCGATGGCTGGTTGGAGAAGTTCTTCCATTGGCAAGCTTCCTAGCTTCTCATGAATCTTGAACATCCCGTCAACCGATCCTGGAACGCCCGCAGCCAAATGGCCTCTGGTACTTTTCCCTTTTATCACCTCTCCATTCTCGTCCAAATACATATCCCTACCGGCTGAACCTGGTGCTTTTTCGCGATAGTCCAACGCTCCTATTTCCCCATCGCTTTTCCTATATACCAAAAATCCGCCTCCGCCAATATTCCCCGCTCCCGGATATACTACGGCAAGGGCAAATTGCACGGCAATGGCCGCATCATAAGCGTTTCCGCCCTTTTTCAATATTTCCAACCCCACTTCAGAAGCTATTGGATGAGCCGAGGCTACCATTCCATTTTGCCCCAATACGCCTACTACTCGCTCTTCTTCCTTCGTTGCCTTTTCTTGGCAAGAAAGAAACGTGAGCAAAAACGCTAATACTAAAATTAATTTTGCTTTCATCTGATTCGTGTAGCTGATTAATGTGATTGTTAGAATTTGTTTAAACCTGTTATCTTTTTGATCCATTTAAGCCAATAGTTTGGGCTAAAGCCAAAATCACCTTGCTTCTGAACGGGGCTTAAAAGCCCCGTCTATTGAGATTTTTCATATCATGATTCGTTCAATTATTATTCTGATTATCATCAAGTAAGTAGTTGCTATTTCTATCTATTGCGAGACGCCATAAATGGATGTCCCTACCTATTTTGGTTTTTTAAGGATACAATGCTTTGTATCTCTATATTTTTTCCCATTTTCTCATCCTCAAATCCCCTCATCCTCTCATTAGTATATCAGCACATCAATCAATCGGCACATTTACCTAATACTCTCATTGCGTTTTATGGGTAGAAACGTTCTATTTGCATTCCAAAATCAAACACACACCATGGTCGTATTCCCTAATGCCAAAATCAACCTCGGTCTTAACATCACTGAAAAGAGAGCCGATGGTTTCCACAATATCCTCTCCTGCTTTTACCCCGTAAACTGGACGGATGTATTGGAAATCCTTCCTGCCGACAAGCTCCAGTTCCAAAGTTCTGGCATCCCCATTCCCGGCAACCCAACGGAAAACTTGGTGGTAAAGGCTTGGGAACTGCTCCATGCCGACTTCAACATTGACCCCGTAAACATCCACCTCCACAAGGTGATACCCATAGGTGCTGGCCTAGGTGGAGGATCTGCCGATGGCACGTTTGCCATCAAAGCGCTTAACGACCTTTTTTCCCTCGGGCTTAGTACTTCGCAAATGCAAGTTTATGCAAAGCAATTGGGAAGCGATTGCCCATTTTTTGTGGAAAACAAGCCTGTGTTAGTTAGTGGAACGGGTGATGTTTTCGAGGAAACCTCGCTGAGCCTCAAAGGCAAATTCTTGGTGTTGGTGTACCCGAACATGCATATTACCACTGGGGAAGCCTATCGGTCAATCAAGCCGAAATTCCCTGCACATGTTCCTGCAGATATATTGGTTAAGGAGATGGCTACTTGGCGTGAGTTTCTAAGCAACGACTTTGAAACTGGGCTTAACAGTAGCTATGAGGTGATAGGTGAAATAAAGCAAATGCTTTATGAATCGGGAGCTACTTATGCAAGCATGAGCGGCTCCGGTTCGGCAATTTATGGAATATTTGACAAAGAAACCAAACTCAGCTTCGATTCTTCTTTCTCAGTGTGGACTGGCTGGCTTGAGTAGTTTGTTGAAAACAAATTCTTCCAAACTAGGCCTATAAGGTTTTGAAAACCTTATAGGGCTGAAGTATTAAGTACCTTATCCTGCCAAGGGAGCTAGTTTTACTGGGTATATTTTAAGTTTATCCCAAACTTTTCCCGTAATATACGGCTCTCCTTCTAGCCATTTGTCCAATTCCTCTCTGCTATCGAAGTTTACGATCAGTGAAGAGCCCATCATGTTGCCCTCTTCGTTGAGCATAGCTGCTGCGGATATGATCGTGCCTTCGGCATAGGCTGCCTTAGCCCGTTCGAGGTGAGCATCCCTCATTGCCATTCTTCTGCCCAAGGCTTCAGGGTCGGTAAAGTCCCATGCGGTTACTACAAATTGCATATTTTTGTCTTTTATATTGAAAAAATAGAATTCCTTTCCTTGCCCTAAAGCTAGGGAATTGTTTTGTTTTTTTGAATATAATGTCTTTCCTATTGGATGTGTTCGCCTTAGCGTTTGCTTCTTAAGAAGAGCAAGAGTTTTGGAGCAGATATGGTAGGGGAAACTTGTCTACGACGGGGTCTTTCCAAAAGCCCCCGTCGATATGTAACCTACCTAAGCTGGGTATTGGCTTCTCTAAAAAGCGACGTGGGCGTAAAAAAAACGACCACGTCGTATTTTTACGCCATAGTTCTCCGTAGAGTTTTTTCCTCTTCGGAGTTATCAAAAACAGTCAATCTCCTGATTGACGGCTTGAAAAGTAGCAGGTTCACACCTCTGCCTACGGCGCTTCAGAAATCGGGAGGTCTGCCTAGCAAAAACTTCTGAGAGGACACTGCGCTAACTTTCTAAAGAACGAGACAATCCTTCTATTTAACATCTCCGAAAGTTTTGCTTCAGCTATTAGAAATAACTAAATTGGCGACCAAAACAAACACTTCGGTTCTTCGCGTCTGTCTCATGATGTACTTTTACATTCAGCTGCTATCCTTCCAAGAGTTTGTTAGGGTAATAAAAACAATTTCAAATGAATACTAAATGTTCAGACATCAAGGCAAAACCCGAACATTAAAACATAATTTACGAATTGCTACAATTCTATCATTTGTAGCCGGAACTGTAAATGTTACAGGCTTTTTATTCTTTGGGCAGTTAACTACAAATGTCACTGGGCATTTCGCCTTGTTCATTAACGACCTCGCTAATTTCAATTTCTGGAAAGGAACTAAATATTTCATCTATATCCTCTCATTTTTAACTGGTTCATTTATGTCTAGTTTCCTAATTGAAAGGTTTAGAGAAAATAAAAAAATGAACGTATTTGTGTTACCAACCATAATAGAATGCTTCATTTTATTTAGCATAGCACTACTAAGTAATCTCATTGAAATAAAATTTCCAGACATAATAGTTTGCCTTCTTCTTTTTGCAATGGGACTTCAAAACTCTTTTGTAACTAAGATTTCAAATGCAGTAGTAAGAACAACGCACTTAACTGGACTTTTTACTGACCTAGGTATCGAACTTTCTCAGTTATTCTTTCCGTCCTCGCATCCAAACACAAAAAAGCTAAAAGCAACTATAAAGCTCAGGATTTATATCATTCTCTCCTTTTTCACTGGTGGTTTAATCGGCGGATATTTTTATTCAGAAGTCCAATTACAACTGAATACATTAATCATCGGAGGTATCACTTTAGTCATAAGCCTATTTTACGATGATATCAGGTATTCATTGATCAAAACAAAAAGAAAATACCAGCAAAAGAATACGATGCAAAACAACGTCAATTAATGGAAACCAGTTGTGCCTTGAAAAATAGAAGGTTCACACCTCTCCCACTGGGTTTCAGAAATCGGGAGATCTGCCTAGCAAAAACTTCTGAGAGGACGCTATGCTAACTTTCAGAAGAACTTGTCTACGACGGGGTCTTTTCAAAAGCCCCCGTCGACATGTAACCTACCCAGGCTGGGTCTTGGCTTCTCTAAAAAGTGACGTGGGCGTAAAAAAAACGACCACGTCGTATATTTCGCCCATCGTTCTCCGTAGAGTTTTTCCCTCTGCGGAGTTATTAAAAAAACAGTTAATTCCCTGATTGACCCCTTGAAGAGCAGCAAGTTCACACTCCTTCCCCCAGGGTTTTGCAAATCGGGAGGTTATTCAATTCATCGATGTTCCCTTCCAACAAAATAAATTACTTTTCACTCCCAAAAATTTGCAAAGCTTGGCTTTTTGGGCATATCTTAAGCCCGCAACCAAAAATCTAATACATAAAATGAATTTCAAAAAACTCATCAGCTTTGCAACGCTCGCCCTAGCGGCCATGGCTTGCGATGTAGCTCAAGAAAAACCAACCGAATATTCCTCGCCTATGGAAATGCCTACGTACAATGGAAAAGATCTGGGGGTCCATTATACCCCAAAAGCTACAACTTTCAAGGTTTGGTCGCCAGTAGCTGAAGCAGCTCGGGTCATTTTCTATGACAAAGATTTGAAAAGCACCGCCGTCAGCGAATCTAAGATGAAGCATGGAGAAAATGGGGTTTGGGTATTGGTAGAAGAAGGTGACCTTGAGGGAAAATATTATACGTTCCAGCTAAAAGTAAATGGGGAGTGGTTAAAAGAAACGCCCGGTATTTATGCCAAAGCAGTAGGTTGCAACGGTATGAGAGGGCAAGTTATCGATTTTGAAAAAACGAACCCTGAAGGCTGGGAAACAGACAAAAAACCTGAGTTGAAGTCTTCGCAAGATATCGTGATCTACGAATTGCATGTGCGGGATATGACCATTCACCCTTCGTCGGGCAGCAGCTATCCGGGCAAATTCTTGGGCTTGGCAGAAACGGGAACAAGATCGCCCGAAGGGGAAAAAACGGGAATCGATCACTTGAAAGAGCTGGGCGTTACCCACGTTCACCTTTTGCCTTCTTTCGACTACCGCTCGGTAGATGAAAGCCGCTTGGACGAGCCGCAATTTAACTGGGGCTACGATCCGCAAAACTACAATGTGCCCGAAGGCTCCTATTCCACCAACCCGCACGACGGGACTACACGTGTGAAGGAGTTTAAGCAGATGGTAAAAGCACTCCACGACAATGGCATAAGGGTGATTATGGACGTGGTGTACAACCATACCTTCGACACCGAAAACTCGAACTTCAACAACGAAGTCCCCAAGTATTACTACCGCTTGCGAGAAGATGGAAGTTATTCGGATGCTTCGGCATGTGGCAATGAAACTGCCTCGGAGCTGCCGATGATGCGGAAATACATGATAGAATCAGTGCTTCACTGGGTGAACGAATACCATGTAGACGGTTTCCGGTTTGACCTAATGGGCATCCACGATGTGGAGACCATGAACCAGATCGCCGCAGCGGTCAAAAAAGTTGACCCGACCATTTTTGTGTACGGGGAAGGCTGGACGGCTTCGGACAGTCCTCTGCCTATAGACCAGCGAGGAGTTAAAGCAAATGTACCCAAACTGGTTGGCGTAGCGGCATTTTCCGATGAGATTCGCGATGGGATAAAAGGTTCATGGTCTGGACACAAAGAAAAAGGTTTTGCCTCGGGCAAAGAAGGCCTGGCGGAAAGCATCAAGTTTGGGGTAGTAGCTGCAACTAAGCACGACCAAATAGACTACCAGAAGGTGAACTATACGGATGTGCCTTGGGCAAACGAACCTTCCCAAACGATCAACTACGTTTCTTGCCACGATAACCATACCCTGCTCGATAAGCTAAAAGAGGCTAACGAAGAAGCTTCGATGGAGGAGTTAATTGCCATGCACAAATTGTCAAATGCCATTGTGCTCACTACGCAGGGCGTTTCCTTTTTGCATGCTGGCGTGGATATGCTTCGTACAAAAAGCGGGGTGGAAAATTCGTACAACAGCCCCGATTCTATCAACCAGATTTTGTGGAACTGGAAAGCTGAAAACCGAGAGGTATTTGACTACTACCAAGGGCTGATAGCGGTAAGAAAAGCGCATCCGGCATTCAGGATGCCGACCACGGAAATGATCCAGCAACACCTGAGGTTTATAGAAACTGGCGATGAGCTTTTGGTCAATTATGCAATAGAAGGCAACGCAAATGGGGACAGCGCAGCTAAAATTGTAGTTTTCTACAACGGCAGCGCAGAGGACAAACAAATTGAAATACCTGAGGGGAAATGGAAGGTCTTGATCAACGGTCAGTCTGCAAGCTCTGAAGGAGTTGGTGAACTAAATGGAGGAAAAAACAGGATGAAGAAACGCTCTGTTTTGGTATTGGCTCGAGACTGATAAAGCAAAGCCCTACTCAATAGTTATTTCACTGAGTGGGGCTTTTACTTTTATGCTTTGAAGAAATTGGTAAGCTAATCATAAACTCTGTCCCTTTCTCAACTTCACTTTTCACTACTATTTTCCCCCCATGCTCATCAATAATCCCTTTCACAATAGACAACCCTAAACCTGTCCCTCTGCCAACGTCTTTGGTGGTAAAAAATGGGTCAAATATTTTTTTCATCACCTCTTCAGGCATCCCACACCCGGTATCTCTTATCCGAACAACTAGGTTGTCTTCTTCTTTCAAAATGGAAATGCTGATTTGCCCTTTTCCTTCAATAGACTGCACTGCATTTACCAATATGTTCATGAAAACTTGGTTCAGCTTTCCAGGCATACTTTCTATCATAGGCACTTTTCCATAGTTTTTTACCAAACCTATCCTGTCTTTGGTTAGGTGAGCAATGAGAGCAAGTGCAGAATCAATATTTTCGGCGAGATCGACTTCTTTGTAACCGCCTTCATCCAGTCTTGAGAACAACCGTAGACCTTTCACTATTTCAGCAGCTCTATCAGCCCCAATGGAAATATTGTGCGATATCCTATTCGTGATCTCAACAATCTTGTCAATCTTAAGCTCTTCCTTTTTCTTTTTCAACTTTTCCATCTCTTCTGCAAACCCCTCTTCTTTAAGTGCATCATAATCGGCCATTATATCCAATATCTTTACTACAGCACTTTGCAACCCCGTAATCCCCGATTTTATAAAGTTAATTGGATTGTTTATCTCATGAGCTATTCCCGCTGTGAGCAACCCTAAAGATGCCATTTTCTCAGATTGGACCAACGTACTTTGAGTTTTTTTAAGTTCTTCTAATGTCTTTCCCAGGTTCTCATATTGAGTAGAAAGTTCTTCTTGCTGACTTTCAAGCTCCTCTTGCTGGCTTTGTAGTTCCTCGTTTTGAGCCACCACCTCTTTTGTCCTAACCATCACTTCATACTCTAATGCTTTTTTGGCTCTTTTTATCTGAATAAAGCGATAGCGGATGATGGCAAACGTTATGAACAACAGAGCAAGGGAAAGTAATATCCAAAACCAAAAAGTCTCCCAATAAGTAGGCTTCCGTATGACTAGGATCGACACACCTTCTTCGTTCCAAACCCCGTCATTGTTTGATGCTTTCACCCTAAACGTATACTCTCCTGGAGGAAGATTAGTGTAAGTTGCATCCCTTCGCTGACCTACATAGTTCCATTGTTTATCAAAGTTTTCAAGTTTATAAGCAAACTGATTTTTTTCGGGACGGATAAAGTTAATTGCGGTAAAGCTAAATGTAATGACAGATTGCAGCCTATCGAGCTCTATCTTATCTGCATAAGAGATATCAACATTTAATGGGGATCCTTCTTCATTAATAGCTACCTCTTTGTTGAAAAGCTTTAGACTGGTTAGGTACACTTTAGGAGGTACTGTATTTACACTAATACTATCGGGGTGAAACATATTAAACCCGTTTACTCCGCCCGCAAGAATATGCCCTGTTTGAGAACTACAATGGATACTAAACTGGGCAAACTGGTTACTCTGCAAACCATCCGAAATATCGTAGTTCTGGATTACTGCATCGCTCAAAGGAGCATCAGGAGGTAACACCAGCTTTGAAATCCCATTATTAGTGGTGATCCACAGATCATGGTTATGGTCTTCCACCATGGCAAAGATCAAGTCACTTGCCAATCCGTTCGATTTTGTCAGTTCTTCAAATATCTTTTTCTCCCTATCCATTTTATAAAGCCCACCTTTTGTACAAACCCAAAAACGATTAAAACTATCTTCATACATATAGCTGATATAATCATTCTGCAAGCTGAGGCTATCATCCAAATCGGCTACGAAGCGCTCAAAACTCTGGTCGCCCCTATTGAACCTATTCAGCCCTCTATCAGAGCCAATCCACAATTCCCCATTTTTATCTTCATAGATTGCTTCCAGTACATTCGAGCTTAAAGAAGCTGAATCGGATGGGTCAGAACAGAATCGGCTAAATTCTTTTGTTTGGGGATCGAGACACTCGAGTCCATTTTTATGTGAGATAAACCATATTTTATGGAACCTGTCTTCCAAACCATGGATCAGGTTATAACTAGCATCTGCATCTACAGTGTTAGGTTTAGGGTAATAGACATCTACTGTTTTTAAATCCGGATGAATATAATTAGCCCCTCCCCTCCAAGTTGCCGCCCATATCCCCCCTTTGTGATCTTCAAATAAAGAAACTACTTTATTACTGCTAAGAGAGGGAACCCCATCTTCCTCTTTGAAATAAAACTTTTGGGTTTTAGTGTCTAAATAACCCAGCCCACCACCATCAGTTGCCACCCAATAATTCCCCTTTTGGTCTTCAATAAACGAATGTACTATATTATGAGACAAACTATACTTATCATAACCAACATGTTTATAATGCTTAAACTTATCGTAATCACTCACAAGCACATTAATCCCCCCATACCAAGTTCCTACCCAAAGTATACCCTGCGAGGATACCAAAAGGCGAAGAGCTGTATGGCTTGACAGCCCCTCAATATTGTCCACATTACTTTTTACATATTTGAAATTAAACACATTCTGGCTTGCCTGCTCAGGCGGTAGTATATTCAATCCATTTCCTGTCCCAACAACTATCATCCCTTGATATTCCCTCACTTGATGGACACTCCTAGTGTTTAGCCCTACTCCTTGCTCATCAAGAAGTGGGACATTAAAAAATGCATCTTGCTCCTTATTAAAATAGATTATCCCATCATCCATTTTTACGAACCACATATTTCCCAATGAATCTTCAAATCCAGCATGGATTATGATTCCAGTAACCAAGTCACTATTTTTTTTACCACGTCCAAAAGGAACGAGAACATCTTCTTGTACATCATATTCATACACGCCATCGCTAGTACATAGTAAAAGATGCCCATTTGGCAATTCACTAATCTCCGATACTACAAATGACTTATGGCTTATTTCATTAAGCTTGATGATGTATTCCGAACTGATATCGAACAGAGAAAACCCATTGTCACCTCCTATCCAAAGCCTACCTCTATTATTCGGATCTAACAAAAGGCAGTTGATACGAAAGCCCAAAAGGCTATTGGGATCCTGAGGATCATGAACATAATTGGAAAACTTGCCCGTTTTTTTGTCCAAACGGCTAAGCCCAATGTTTGTGCCTATCCACAAGTTTGAATTTTCATCTTCAAGAAGAACATTAATTTTTTTGCCCATAATGGAGGTTGAGTCCTTCTCTATTGGCAAATACGACTGGACAGTATATCCATCATATTTATTGAGCCCATACTCTGTACCTACCCATATGTACCCTTCTTTGTCCTCATATAAAGACGTTATGTTCATGCTGCTAAGCCCTGCATCAGCATCGAGTTTCTTGAACCTCGGATTTTTTAAAAGTGTGGTCGACTGACAAAAACCTTGTTCTATTCCTGCAAATAGACAGCAACAGATAATTATCCAATATAGTTTTTCATTTCTTTTAAACATGCGTATTTGTTGTTATATCACGCAGGTCACCCATGCTGATTGGTAACAGGCAAGATAATAATAAATCAATTCTTGTACATTTCATTTGTAAACTTCTTTACCTGTAAAAGCTGTATTTTAAATGCTTTTACAGGATAGCTCCAAATCAGACCGACTAATTTTACATTGTTACTTTACAAGATAATACATTCCCCTAAGCCTTGCGAATTCCCAAGGGCTTTGCCTTCCTCCCGATTTTCTTTCTACTTCCACCCTTGTATTGATGAACACATCTACTATCCTTTGCGGCTTTTTAAGCTGATTGATAAACTCACCTGTATAAAGCCCATTTCGCCCAGTACCATTGGAGGCAGTAGAGCCAGGGGAAGTGGCAAAAGCGATGAGCGTCCCGCTTGGCGGGGCCACATCAGCCAAGCCAGTTTCCCCACTGCGTGACCAAGAGCGGAATGGATTGTTCCTACAAGCATCCAACACTATCATATTCAGCCTTTTGGCATTGCTTGTTTCCATTATCCGTTGAATTTTGGATACGCTCACACATTCAAAATCTACATCGTTTTTATTCTGGATATTCACCCCTGTGGGCATTTAGTTAATTATGTAGTTACTTTCAGAAAAAACCGATCACCAAAAGCTATATAAGAGTCAATT
This sequence comes from Flammeovirgaceae bacterium SG7u.111, assembly GCA_034044135.1. Lineage (NCBI taxonomy): Bacteria > Pseudomonadati > Bacteroidota > Cytophagia > Cytophagales > Flammeovirgaceae > Flammeovirgaceae bacterium SG7u.111. Next base: position 4,064,808 of record CP139021.1, read on the forward strand.
TTGATAGAAATTGCCAAACTATGCCAATTGGTTTTACATTTGTAGCGAATAAACTGATCGAACATTGAAAAACCTTGCCCAAAGTATCAACCTCATGCTAAATCCCTGGGTATTGCCCAGCCTCTGCCTTTTACTGATTTTCACTAGCTACCCCAGTATTTTCCCTTTTAGCGAAACGTACCTACTCATGATGCTAGGAGTAATTTTCACCTTCAGTGCCCTGCTGCCCATCATCAGTATCTTTACCCTTTACACCAGCCGGATCATAAAAAACTATCGGTTAGAAATAGGCACGGACAGAATGATTGCTATGCTTATCACCACGGTTTATTATGCCATTCTCACTTTTTTGGTGATAGATAAAATTGGTGCCATGTTGCTTATAAGCGCCATAGTGATTGCCTTTGCACTTGCAACAGCGTTCGTTACCATGCTTGCCCCTTTTTACAGCGCATGCCCTAGCAGCACAAGCGCCGGTGCCGTTTTGGGTACTTTGTTCGCTGTCAACTTACTCTTTGAAGAATACAACCTTTTGCTCCCAATTGCTGTCGGTATTTTAATGACAGGAAGTTTGATTTCGATCCGGCTCTATCTCAACCAACAAACCCTCAACGAAACAGTAGTGGGCTTCTCCATTGGTTTTTTTACCTGCCTGTTCACGGTATTTTACTTTGGGTAATAGAGAATATTTAAATCTCCCGTCTCTTTTAAATCAGCAAATAGAAAAATTAGATTTTATGAAACTACACTCATTTTTTTTACTTGTAATCATTTCAGTAGCCGGAATAATGATGCTACAAGCCTGTGGCGACAAATTCCAAGAACCTATCTTTCCCAATACCCTTACAGCCGATATCAACGAACTTACTTGGGTGGGCGACAGCAGTTTCACCTCGGCAGTGGTAAGTGAAAATAACGGGTTTGTAAATATTCTTATTTCAAGTGTGAATGGCTCCAACGAAGGAATTTACCTTGCTATTTCTTCAAGGCCAGAAGATGTATCGGGCACGCACCAAGTTACCAGCCAAGCCAACGGTACGTTCATTGCTTACAGCAAGCCTGGCTCTACCCCTGGGCTGGAAAGCCATAATTCCTTCAACTGTACCAGCACAAATGGCACCATCATCATTACTGAGTTCGACTCAAAAAACAAAGTGATCACAGGAGAGTTTACTGGAAACGTATGTAACCAAACTGGAGAACAGCTGAAAATAGCAAACGGCTTTTTCTATCGACTAGCTTATTAGCACGGGAAAAGAGTCTAAGCCGACAGCTGACTTGGGGACAATTCAAACGGAAGCTTGAAATCAATGTTAAGACACAATAATTTTATTGTGGACTGATGCTTGCACCAACATTATTTCTCAATACGTCGAAAGGTCTTTTTCTAGCTTCCAGCTTCTAATTTCTCTTAAGCTTAGGTTGCAAGTAAAATCATTACGAATCAAAATAAGTAACACAAATAGACCTCAATCCAGACAAACGTTTCTTATGATCATCTATAACCTGAGTCCAGAGCTACCCTCAAAAAACTTTGCCGTAGATTTCCATCTTCGTGCTGCCCAAAAAGCAGAAGAGTTTGAAAAGAGCAAGCAAGAACTCCTTGCCGAAGCTACTCCCAAACTCCGAGAGCTACTTGAGCTATCCGAGGGATTTGAAGTAAAAATAGTGGCATCGGAAAAAGCCCTCCTGAGCAGGTTAGACGAAATATTTAAAAATGGACTGGTAAAACTGGAAAACCCTCGGCACAACTGGAGAAATAACTCCCCATACATTTCCAATACAACAAAAGCTATTTACATAGAGCAAACCAATTTGCAGACCGGCTTTCACTTGCCTGTAAGTGAGCTTGAAGCCATGAAGATCGACCATCCCCATTCGCTCTTTTTGGTAAACGCCACGCATTCCCTTCCCTTTGCCGAGCCTTGCGCTGATTATGCCGATCTTCTGTTCTTTCGGCTTGACCTAGGTTTTGGAATGACTGGAAAAGCTATTTTGTGCATTATGAACCAAGAAATAGCAAAGCTTTTGGGTTCGATGGATGATGACCTTGCCAGCGAAGAGGATATTTTTTTGACTGGGAAAATCAGCGAGGACTACGTAATGAGGGGAGCAAAAGCTCTGAAAGGGGATATTAAGTACAAATCTGTGCTTATGTACCAACTGTTTAGCAGCAAGCCTGAGTTTACTCCTCTTGTAGGAGACAAGAAATATCGTTCGGATATGGTGATAGGCGCAACAGTGCCTGCCTCCATGGAAATAAACAAACTGCTCGAGTCAATTGGAATTCAGATAGCTTATAGCGAAATTGATGAAGACTTACATAAAATACTCATTGCCAACTCGCCCAATTATTCTAAAGAAGTATTTGAAAAATTAGTAGACTTTTTTGATGACCAGACTTCCTATTTCTTAGAAAATCATTAGCTTGGTTTTATCCAAGAAATAGACTTTACGGAAATATATTTTTTTTGTAACCTAAAAAACAAAAACACGTTCAAACCTGAAATGGCAAAAATATTGCTACATTATTTCTCAAAAAATAGTATATTTATTTTGAATTTCATAAGACTTACATAAAGCCTTATTTTTTAAACCAAGCACTTGGCACGACAAAGCCAAGGTTATTGAGAGTCAACTATTATTACTCCCTATCATTCAAACTTCATTTGATTTAAGTACCTAGTTTTGAAAAGCTAAATCCATAAGCTTACTTTACATCAATTATTTTGAGTTTAGAACACTTAGACCCAAATACCTTATATACAGTATATGCGTAACCTAACAACATCATTCCTCCTCATCGTGCTGATGAGCAACTTAGCTATTGGGCAAAACACTTTATTGGATACCGAACCAGACAAGCATTATTATGATGCCCTTGAGCTGCTTGACAAAAAGAAATATGCCTCGGCGATGCACCGCTTTGAAGATTACCTACAAGCGGGCGACAACCAAGAAAAAAAGATCCATTCCGAATTTTATACCGGTCTTTGCGCGCTGAAGCTCGGCAACCCTAATTTCGAGGAAATCTTGATGGATTTTATTAAGAAGAACCCTGCCCACCCGAAAAGAAAAAGTGCCTACTTCTTGCTTGGCGGCTATTATTTCAACGAAGCAGACTTTAAAAAATCCATTGAGCTTTATGAAAGCGCCAACATAGAAGCCATAGAAGACGATAAGGATGTAGAAGCCGCTTTTCATCTGGCCTATTCTTACTTAACCACTGGAAACAATCAGCGAGCACAGCAGCTTTTCAACCAAATAAAAGCTGGCGATCATAAATACTTGTTCCTTTCCAATTACTATGCTGGCTATCTTAACTACGAGGCGGGCAACTACGAAGCAGCGCTTTCTGACTTAGAGCTTGCCAGCAAAGACGTGAAGCTAAGAGAACAAACCTATGAGCTAATCCCTTCTATCCAATACAAGTTTTTCAAGTACGATGAAGTTTTGGCTTTTGTACAAAAGGTGGAAAACGAAGGCAGGCCGCTCCCACCTGCGCTAAACTTACTGGCAGGTGAGTGTTATTTCCGAAAGGGCGATTATACGAAGGCTGGAAAATATTTTGAACAATACCTTTCTACCAGTAAAAACCCTGAAGATAGGATAGTGAACTACCGAATAGGCTATGCTTACCTCAAGAACAGCCAACCTGCAAAAGCTGAAAGTTTCTTAAGTAAAGCCGCTGACGGACAAGATTCATTGGCGCAAGCCGCTGCATACCATGTAGGAATTACTCAAGTACAAATTGATAAAAAGCAGGATGCGCTATTGGCTTTTGAGGCTTGTAGGAAAATGGAATATGACAATATTCTTAGGGAGTTGGGAGCGTATTACTTTGTGAAAGTAAGTGCAGATGTAGGAGACTTTACCGCAGCAATCAACGGTGCCGATTATTATTTCAGCTTGTTTTCTAATGGAAGAAATGCGGAGGAGGTTTACCAAATCTCCAGCGAAGCTTACCTCAACACAGGCAACTATACCAAAGCACTAGCCAATATAGAGCGGATCAACAACAAGAATTATAGGGTCCAGTCAGCGTACCAGCAAATTGCTTTTAATAAGGCAGTGCAAGATTACAATGATGAGAACTATAGAGATGCAGTTGAATCGCTCAATAAATCGTTGACTTATCCAGTTGACCCTACTACGGCAGGAGCTGCTAACTTTTGGCTTGGTGAAATTTATTCTGTAGGAAATAAGTACGACAGTGCTTTGCTATTTTACGAGAAAATCTCGTTGAGCGCTCCTGAGTACAGGGAATCGCTTTATGGAAAAGCTTATGTATATTACAATAAGAAAGACTATGCATCTGCACTTCAGTTTTTCGACCAATACTTAAAAGCCAACCCAAGTCCCGACAAGCTCAACGATGCAGTGATCAGGCTAGCGGATTGCTATTATGTAGCTAAAAACTACAACGATGCACTTCGCAACTACGACTTTGCGCTGAATAACCAACCCGATGAACCTGATTATGTCTACTTCCAAAGAGGCTTGATTTTTAAAGCTCTCAACCAACTGAATAAGTCGGTAGGGAACTTTGATGCGGTGGTAACCCAGTTCAACGATTCAAGGTTTGCTGACCAATCGCTTTACCAAAAAGCTGAAATCTATTTCCAAAATGGAAGAAGAGACGAAGCCATTGCCATACAGACTAGGCTGATTGAGCAATTTCCTCAAAGCCCGCTCATTCCGTATACCTTGGCAAAAAGAGCCTTGGCCAGCAGCATGACGGGACAGTTTGACGTAGCAGTAAACGATTATAAAAAAATCATTGACGAACATATCACCATCCAATCTTTGGCGGAAACGGCTCTTGAGTCTTTACAAGAGATAAATGCGAAGGGGCATCCCGTATCGGAACTGGATGCGTACATAGCGAAGTTTGCAGCAACTTATGCGCAAAGCCCAGCTTTGGTAAAAAGTAATTTCCAAGCAGCACTCGTTCCTTTCAACTCAGACAATTTCCAATCAGCCATTCTTTCGCTCAGCAGTTTTATCAGCAGTAATCCTCAAACCACTTTTACCGATGAGGCCTACTACAAACTTGGATTTAGCTACGAAATGATTGGCGATGTGGAAAATGCTATCAAACATTACTTGCTAGCTGATGGAGACTTTAAAGAGCGTTCGATCAGGACTGCCGCTGACTTGGAACTGGAAAGAAAGAATTACACCGAATCAATTCAACACTTTTTGCAGCTAAAGGCAATTACTCGCAAGAAAAAATACCTAGAGCAAGCCACCATGAGCTTAATGAAAGCTTACTATGAAGTGAAAGACCTAGAAGCGGTGTCTATTTATGCCAATGAAATTCAGCAACAAAATATGACTCGCTACCTCAACGTAGCTGAGCTTTACAAAGGCAAGATCTTTTTGGACCAAGAGCAATACGGCATGGCCATCGCCCAGTTCCAAAAAACAATTGCGATGAAAGATGATAAGCACAGTGCCGAAGCTCAGTACCTGATAGGAAAAGCTAAGCGAGGTCAAGAGAAATACCAAGAGAGTATCAATGAGTTGATAAAGGTGAAAAAGGAACATGAGACCTATACCGATTGGATTTATGAAGCATTCTTGCTGCTTTCAGACAACTACGTAAGCCTTGACAATGCATTCCAAGCTAAGGCTACGCTCAACTCGATTATAGAATATGCCCAAGATCCTGCCGTGGTAGAACGGGCTAAGAAGCGCTTGGAGGAAATAGATTAAGCAAATGCATAATCTATTTTACGCAAAATCTCTTTATCCATTTGACATAAAGGAACTTAAGCCAAACAAGATACTAATCACATGAATAATATAACTAAAAAATTAGCCCTCTTCTCCTCTCTAAGTTTACTCACAATTGGAGCAGGCCTGGCACAAGACAACAAAGACTGGGGCGAGCCAAGCGGTTCGTTGGAAGATGCCCGCTTGCTTATAGAAAAAGAGACTGTGCTTGAGCTTCCCACTCGCTCTAGGTCTTATGGGAAAATGAATAAAATTGAGCGTGAGCAAAGTAACCAAGCCCAAGAATACAACCTCCAATTGATGGATATGTATTTGGGTAGCATCACACCAAAAATAGAAGCTATGCAAGTAGCTCCCGAACCGCCCGAATATATTGAAGGAAATTACCTCAAAGCTGGTTTTGGCAACTATGTCTCTCCTTATTTTGAAGGCTTTATAGGTTCGGAAAGAAATAACCAATACGAGTACAATGCCCGAATCAAGCATTTTTCTTCTATGCAAGGACCTGTTGACAAAGAGAATTCTGCGATGTCGCTTAATAATATTGACCTCGATGGAAAGTATTTTCTTACCGATGGGCAAGTCAATGCTAGCTTGGGAATAGACAGAAGAATGGCGCATTTTTATGGTTACATCCCTACTCCGGGGCAGGAAATCAACAGCGATGATATCAAACAAATCTATAGTATAGTAAAAGCAGGAGCTGGGTACGAAAGCACGAGCGTCACTTCTACCCTTGACTGGGGCGCAGGCTTCAACTTCTACCGCCTAACCGATAATTTCAATGCATCGGAAAACAACCTTGACCTTCACGCCAATGGTAGTTACGAGCTAAGCGACGAGTCGGAAGTATATGCTAACCTCAACCTTATTTTGGGTAGCCGAACGGATACGGAAAAAACCAACCGAAACCTTTACAAGTTTGGCGGCGGGTATCATTTCACCACCAATGGCTTTCAGATAAAAGCCGGGGCAAAGGTTGCCTATGCAGCCGATACCATGCTGATGAATGGAAGCCAATTTAGAATTTACCCCGATGTACATGCATCCTACAACCTTATTGACAGGAAGCTTACCGCTTTTGCCAAGCTTTCGGGTGACCTAGAGCAGATCACACTCAGAAGCTTAATTGATGAGAATATTTTCATTGGCCAGGATGTAACGCTGACCAACCAAGATACCAAACTAGCCTTTGAAGGCGGAATAAGCTCGCATCTTACGGGCAACTTGGGTATTAGCGCAAAAGTGGGGTATGCAAATGTGAAGAACCTCCCCTTCTTCCTCAACCAGCAATTCAACCAACAGCAGTTTGATGTAGTCTATGACGAACAATCTATCAACATCCTTTCTGTCAATGCAGATGTTTCGGTAGAAATACAAAAATTTAGGGGTATGTTTAGTACTGGTTTTTATAACTATGGCACGCCAAATCTAGAAGAAGCTTGGCACAGACCAAACGTGGTAAACAGGCTTTCAGGCTCTTATCAACTAGACGATAAGCTCTACGCCAACTTAGAGTTTTTTCATATGGGAGGCATCAAAGCCAAAGATTTTACTACCGATACAACAGTTGACTTAGATAATATTTTTGACTTCAACTTACGGGTCGATTATGTATTCTATGATAAATTCTCTGGTTTTTTAGCCGTGAATAATGTGCTTTCTAAAAATTATGAAAGATATTTGCATTATAAGTCAAAAGGAATCAATGCATTAATAGGTGTGACTTACTCTTTTTCTTTCCTTGACTTTTAAAAAATCACGCAAACAGCTCAATACATAACAATCAATATTTTAGTAAAATAAGCTTTGCAGCAGCGTTATTGAACTCCTGTTGCTTGATATCCCAAAATTCATAGCAAAATGATAGAAAGTTTTCTGAACGAAGCCCTTGCGAGCAGGGAAAAAGTTAGCCTACCAGATTTCGGTACCTTCTCAACTGTAGCGTCAAATGCCCAGCTCGATGAGCAAGAGGGGATTTATACACCGCCTCATCGCAAAATAGAATTTGTAGCAGACACGCCCTACACTGATGAGTATTCAGTGGTGAACTACATTGTAGAAAACAGTGCTTATACGAGGGAAGAAGCAGAAGAAGCTGCCCTAGAGCTCAGTAGAAAACTCAAAAGCCAAATAGATACCAGCAACTATGCGGAAATAGAAGGCTTTGGTTATTTCAAGAAAAACGGTCCTGTTGAGGTTGTATCTTTCTATCCTTTTGAAGAATCTACTGAACTACCCGAAAGCTTTGGTCTTCCCAAGTTGAAGGTAAACCCAATAGTTCCGGCAGCTGATACAGCAAAAGGCAAGACGAAGAAAAATGAGGAAAAGATGCTTTGGTGGGTACTTGTTCCTATCATCGTACTTACGGTAGGTGTAATCTATATTTTTGTTAGCCCTACTGCTAAAGATGCCCTATTTGCATACAATCCTTTTGACGGCGAAAAAATCGACTCCGTAGCGAAGGACACCACCCTAAAAGCGGTGAACCCATTGGCATTGCCTAAAGACTCGCTTGACAACAAACCTGATACGGTGATAAAACCTGTAGAAAAAAAACCTGTGGTAAAAGAAGAAGAGCCACAAGAAGGGGATGAATTGATTGTTCAAGAAAGAACAATGAATTACTACTTGGTTGTAGCTAGTTATTCTTCCAAAGAAAATGCATTTAAAGCAGCAAGAAAAGCGATAGAGCAAGGCTACATAGGCACACGAATTGTAGAAGCAAGTGGTGAACGTTATAGGTTGACCATTGGCAACTATCCTACTAAGCCAGAAGCTGATAGAAAAGCAGATGAAGCCAGGAAATATTATAGAAGTATTTGGATTTTCAAATACTAATTTGTTTTACGTTTTTAGTTAAAAACATTTGTTTATTTCAAGGAAATTTATCTACTTGTAATAATTACATTTTGGCAAAAAATGCAACTTTCATTTTTGCCATTGAAATTTAAGATTTTACAAAAACAGCATTTGACAGATATCAATATCTCGAAAAATGCGTTTTTGTTTTTTTAGCAAAGGAATTTTCATAAAAAACCAAATCATCAACTAACCTGACATAAAATGGCATTGTTAGAAATCCAACAAGTAATAGATACGGTAAGTGTTGCCCAAGAAGGGCTTGTAAGTCCTGAGGTTCCCGATTCCATTTCAGTAATGGACTTGGTTATGAAAGGTGGCTGGACCATGGCTATCCTCGGAGCATTGCTGGCTGTAGCCGTCTACGCTCTGGTAGAAAGAATACTCACCTTAAAAAAAGCGAAAGCAGACCCTGAAGAACTGCTCAACAAGGTAAGTGCCTCTGTGATCAAAGGCGATATAGAACAAGCAAAAAAACATTGTGACACGCAAAACACCCCTATGGCGAGGATGCTGTACACGGGCTTGATCCATATTGGATCATCACTCAAAAATATTGAAGCCTCTATAGAAAACGTGGGTAAACTAGAAATCTACCGCCTCGAAAAAAACATCTCTGTTTTGGGTACTATTTCGGGAGCAGCACCTATGATCGGTTTCTTCGGGACTGTAATAGGTATGATCAAAGCGTTTATCTCTATTTCTCAAGAAGAAGGATCTGTTAGTCCAAAACTACTTTCAGCGGGTATCTACGAAGCCATGATCACCACTGCGGGCGGTCTATTTGTAGGTATCTTAGCCTATATCGCTTACAACTATTTGGTGAGACAAGTATCGGATGTAATTCACCGTATGGAGATAACCTCTATCGAATTCATCGATCTACTCCAAAAGCCTAACTAAGACTTTTGTGTTGTTTATTTATAATGCGATGGAAAGCTGAAAAAGCTTTTCTCGCTTCATTTATCAAACAATTATCCCAAAAATTATGGCAGATTTTGGATCAAAAAACAAGGTAGATCCTACCTTCAACATGTCTTCTATGACAGACATGATATTCTTGCTTCTTGTCTTTTTTATGCTTACCTCCAACTTTGTGACGCCTTCGGGCTTACCTATAAGTGTGCCTACTAGCAAAGCCTCGTCGAAGGTGATGCCGAAGGTAAATGTTGGTATAACAAAAGACCTGAAGTACTATGTGAACGAAGTAGAGATTCCATTGGATTTGTTGGAAGAAGAATTGAAGTTCCAACTTGCTGGCCAGGAACAAGGTTCTGTAGTTCTTTCAGTAGATAAAGACGTACCTGTGCAGCATTTGGTAACTGTAGCGGGAATATGTACAAAGCTGAAAGCCAAGGTATCTATCTCTACCAAACCAGAGTAAAAAGGAACTCTGGAAATCAATATTTCGTCTTATTAATAAACAGAAGTCACACATTTTCTACTGGTCTTGTACCTAAATTGTGTGACTTGAGAAAAGACAAACCACAAGCTTATGAGTGATCCTAAAAAAGATGAAAAGCGAAATAAAACAATCGCAGTTGTAGCGACAGTGCTTTTCAATGGAATACTGGCAGCTTTATTAATAATGGCAATAGCCTGGAGGCCGCCAGACCCACCCATCCCTCAGTTTGGGATTGAGGTGAACTTCGGAATGGACGATAGTGGCTCGGGAGATATGCAAAGCCGTGCCCCCGCAAACGAGAACAAAAGTTTGGACGAAGCCAGGCAAGAAGAGCCTACGCCAAAACCTGTACAGCCAGTGCAAACCGCTCCACCAGAACAAGCCGAAACGGAAGAAGTAGTAGACCAAGTAGTGGCTGCTGCTGAAGAAAGTGAAGAATCGGTAGAGGCTGTTCCAGAGGAAAAAGTAAAGCCTAAGGTTGAAGAAAAAGTAACGCCAACCCCAAAAGACGATCCTGTAAAGCAGGTTGAACCTGAGGAAAAGAAGAAAGAAGAAAAACCACAGGTAAACAACGATGCTCTCCTTGGAGGCGGAACTAGCGCTGAAAACAAGGGAAACAGCAACGGAAATTCGGAAAGTATAGGTGACATGGGCGACGAACAAGGTAATGTGAATGCAGAAGCACTAATTGGCTCGAACACGGGCAAAGGAGGTTCTTCATTAGACATGCCGGGCTGGAGCTGGGATGAGCCACCATCGGCAGATGACCAATCGAACATAACGGGGAAAATTATCTTTGAAGTGAAGATTGACGATGCAGGTGAGGTTATTTCTGTAGAAAGGAAGTTTTCGACTATAGCCGATAGAACGGTTATTGCATCTTACAAACAAGCAGTTTACGACCTTACGTTTTCTCAAATGAGCGCATCGGCATCTGCCCCAAGGGTAACCACCGGAAGCATTACGTTTATCATCACGTCCAAATAATAGCAGTACTGCATTGACATACCAAGAAACATTAGATTATATGTATAGCCGCCTGCCCATGTACCAACGGGTGGGCGGTGTTGCTTTTAAGAAGAATCTAGATAATATTTTAGCCCTTTGCGAGCACTTGGGCAACCCTCAACATTCCTTCAGGTCCATTCATGTGGCGGGCACTAATGGAAAGGGCAGCTGTACGCATATGCTCAGCGCTATTTTCCAAGCTTCTGGCTACAAAACTGGGCTATATACTTCTCCACATCTCAAAAGCTTTACAGAGCGAGTAAAAGTAGATGGAAAAGAAATTCTTGAAGAGCAAGTGGTTGATTTCATTGAATCTACCCGATCTATTATAGAGGAAATATCTCCCTCCTTTTTCGAGATTACCGTGGCTATGGCTTTCGATCATTTTGCCAAACAAGAAGTTGACATTGCCATAATAGAAGTTGGCTTGGGCGGCAGGCTAGACTCTACAAATATCCTTTCCCCTCTTGCCTGCCTCATTACCAATATCGGGCTTGACCATACCGACATGCTCGGAGAAACGTTACCCGAAATCGCTTTTGAAAAAGCTGGGATAATAAAGGAAAACACTCCAGTGGTGATCGGAGAAAAGCATCTAGAAACCACCCCGGTTTTTACAGAACAAGCAAGGTTGAAAAATGCTCCCATCACTTTTGCCCAAGACAACATCTCTGTTGAAAGAAACATTGCAGGAGAACTAGCTATTCTTGTGGAAGGAAAGTTTTTACTGGAAAACATCACCCTAGACCTATTGGGAGAGCACCAGATTCACAACCTAAAAGGCGTTGTTTCCTTATTACAGCAGCAACCCATCAGACAAGCCTTCAAGTTAGCTCCAAAAAATACAAAAGTCGCACTTGCCCAAGTTTGCAGTCTCACGGGGCTAAAAGGCAGGTGGCAGAAACTTGGGGGAAATCCCCTGACTTATTGCGATACGGGGCACAATGAGGACGGATTAAAAACAATATTCAAGCAATTGCCCAACTACCAGTTTGAGGAATTGCACCTGGTACTGGGGACAGTGAACGATAAAAAACTGGAAAAAATTTTAGGACTTTTCCCCAAAGAGGCTACCTACTATTTTTGCAAGCCCAACGTACCCCGAGGACTCGATGCTGAAATATTTAAAGAAAAAGCTGGTGAGTACGGACTAAAAGGGCAAACCTACCCTTCCGTAATGGAAGCTTTGCAGGCGGCGAAGGCTAAAGCAAGTGTAAAGGATTTTATATTTGTAGGAGGAAGTACCTTCGTGGTAGCCGAAATCGAAAACCTTTAAGGAGCTATTTTTAATTTAAATTTGTCTTTATTGGTTCATGCCTAATGACTTTGAAGGCTGAATATTTAGACAATTACCCAAACAGCAATACCGATGTTTATTCATAAAATGGGCTGGTTTTTTCAAGACGTAATGTACCCCTCCCTCACTTGGAGAAGGGAAACGGAAGAACCTACAATTTTCCTTACTTTTGACGATGGTCCTATTCCCGAACTCACACCTTTCATCTTGAAAACATTGGAAAAATATGATGCTAAAGCAACTTTTTTTTGCGTGGGAGATAATATCCGCAAGCACCCGAGCATCTTAGAGCAAACCTTAAAGGCAGGACATAGCATTGGTAACCACACCTTCAACCACCTTAACGGTTGGAATACAACTACAAATTTGTATGTTGAAAATGTGTTCAAATGCCAAGAATGGATGGAAAAATACATGGGGAACATTTCAGACAAACTCTTCCGTCCACCAAACGGGCGAATAAGCAAGGCACAGATAAAAGCACTTAAAAGCGAGTTTGAAATAATTATGTGGGAAGTGTTATCAGGCGATTATTCGAGTGCCATTAGCAAGGAAGTATGCCTACAAAAATCTATTTCTCATGCAAAAAACGGCTCCATCATCGTATTTCACGACAATACCAAAGCAAAGAACAACCTTTACCACACTCTTCCACTTTTTATGGAGCATTTCCACCAAAAAGGTTTTCAGTTCAAAAGTTTAAACCTAGGAAACTAACCATTTATAAGCTTCTGCTTTATTATCAAAATAGCGGGTGACAAATTGTTGCCCCTTTCTGGTTTCCATTGCCTGTTCTACCGAAAGCTGGGGAATCAGCTCAGGAGCAACCACCATCCCCACCCTCCGGACACCCGACTTCCACCCCACGGGAAAAACAGTCTCATTCGTCCAATCTTGTAACTTAGGGGAAATGGGGAAAGCAAAGTTGGAATTATCTGCCAATAGGCCACTTGGCTTGTGTACCGCCACTAATTTAGCATAGTTCTCCATGCATTCCGTATAATCTTCTTCCTTCATATATACGGAAGTATCTAGCCAAGTGAAAACAAAAATGTCTTCTTCCAAGGCTATTACCTGAAAGTTGTTTTTCAATAGTACCATTGCGTTTGCAGTTGTAAGTTTAAGATATAAAAAAACAGTCGAAAAATACACCTTACAATAAGAGAGTTAGACATCAAGCAAAGGGATAATTCAAAAATCACACTTTTTTCTTGATTAAATTATAATGGCAAAAATCACCTTTTTTATATGATATTATTTAATTGGGAATACAGCCTCTCTATACTATATTCGCATCAAAGAAATACAGCAAATTATTTTTTAAAAATAAACCTAAAAAATACCATGAAAATCACTGTAGTAGGTGCCGGAAATGTTGGTGCCACCTGTGCTGATGTGTTGGCCGCTAGGGAAATTGGCAACAAAGTAATTCTTGTTGACATCAAAGAAGGTCTTGCAGAAGGTAAAGCGCTTGATATCTGGCAAAAAGCTCCAATTAACCTTTACGATACTAAAACTGTTGGTGTAACCAATGACTATTCTAAAACCGCTGGTTCAGATGTAGTTGTTATCACTTCAGGTCTTCCTCGTAAACCAGGCATGAGCCGTGACGACCTTATTAGCACCAACGCTAACATTGTCAACTCTGTTACTGAAAATATTGTTAAGCACTCTCCTGACGCTATCATCATCATCGTGTCTAACCCGCTTGACGTAATGACATATGTTGCGCACATCAAATCTGGTCTTCCTAGAACTAAAGTGATGGGTATGGCTGGTATCCTTGATACTGCTCGTTACCGTGCTTTCTTGGCAGATGCTATTGGTGTATCTCCAAAAGACATCCAAGCTGTATTGATGGGCGGTCATGGTGACACTATGGTGCCACTTCCTCGCTACACTACTGTAGGAGGTATCCCTGTTACTGAACTTATCGATGCTGAAACGCTTGATGCAATTGTTGAAAGAACGAAGAAAGGTGGTGGTGAGTTAGTAAAACTAATGGGTACTTCAGCTTGGTATGCTCCAGGTTCTGCTGCGGCCCAGATGGTTGAAGCTATCGTAAAAGACCAAAAAAGGGTATTCCCAGTTTGCGTTAAGCTTGAAGGTGAGTACGGAATTGACGGTGTGTACTTAGGTGCTCCAGTTATTCTTGGTAAAAACGGTATCGAAAAAGTGATTGAGCTTGATCTTAACGATGATGAAAAAGCGTTGCTTGAAGAATCTAAAGGTCACGTTAAAGCCGTAATGGACGTATTTGACGCTATGTAATTTGTAGCACTTTCAGATATTATTGAACCTCCACTTCGGTGGAGGTTTTTTTTATGGCTTTCCTCTAAGCAATTTACAACCACTCCCCTAGTGTTTTGCACCTCTAATCAAATTATGCAAGCCAATATAAATTCACTTCCTTATTTTAGCTTCGACATTACTAGAAACTCATATCAAAGGAGAACTACTCCTACATACTTATGATAATAACACAGGCTATGATCAGCTTAAAAAAAACATTCTTACTTTTTTCCTTTGCCCTACTTTGCTATGCAAGCCACGCTCAAGAAAAATGGGACTTGCAAAAATGTATTGATTATGCCATTTCCAACAATCTCGATCTTAGGCTAAGCGAGCTTTCAATTGAGCGAAATGAGGCTACCCTGCAGCAATCGAAGCATGCACGCTATCCAGACCTAAACGGATTTGCCAACCAAAACTACAACTGGGGGCGATCTTTTGATGTGTACACCAACGATGCGGTTACCGCACGTGTACGCTCCAACAACTTTGGGCTGAACAGTAGCGTAACTCTTTTCAATGGATTTAGTATTGCCAATACTATTAAGAGAGATGAAATGACCTTGAAGGCTAGCAAAGCCGACCTCAAGGATTCAGAGTATAACCTCATCATGAATATTGCGACCTTTTACTTGCAAATCATCTTCAACCTCGAGAACCTAGACATAGCCCAACGCCAGCTCGAAAACTCCAATGAGCAAATTACCCGTACCGAAAAGCTTGTAAATGCAGGGGTGTTGCCCGAATCAAACTTGCTCGATCTTCTTTCCCAAAGAGCGACGGACGACTTGCAAGTTGTGAATGCAGAAAACACATTAGCACTATCAATATTGAACCTAAAGCAACTCTTGCAGCTTCCGGCAAGCGAAGAGTTCGAAATTGAAATCCCTGAGCTCCCCGATCCTGAAGAAGCACCAATCATCATGGAATCGGAAGATATTTTCAAAATATCTGAAAGCATCCTTCCCGTAGTAGAAAGTGCCGACCTCAACATTGAAGCATCGGAACTCAGTATTGAAATAGCAAAATCGAACTACTACCCTACCCTTACGCTCAGCGGGGGAATTAACACTTTCTACTCTAGTGCCCAACAGTTTAGGCAACAAGTGATCCCCGGTAGCTTTACCGAGAGTTCTCTTGGGTATTTTTATAATGACAATGGAACTACTTCTCCTGTTTACACCGTTCAGCCCCAGTTCGAACGAATCCCTTTTGGGTTTCAAGACCAGCTTTCCGAAAGTTTGAGGCAATCACTCGGTTTCACGTTGAGGATACCTATTTACAACAAAAACCAAATTAAAACAGGTGTGAGCATCGCCCAAATAAACAGAGAGCAAGCAAGGGTAAGTGCCCAGCGAGTTAGAAACCAGCTAAGGCAAGATATTGAAACAGCTCGACAAAATGTATTGGCAGCAAGCAAAACCTATAACTCTAACAGTAAGAGAGTAGAAGCCCTTCGAGAGACTTATAGAGTTACCAACCAACGCTTTTCGGTAGGAGCTGTAAACTCAACCGAGCTTACCATTGCCAGAAACAATTTGGTAAATGCGGAGTCGGACATGCTTCGCTCAAAATATGATTTTATTTTCCGTTCCAAACTATTGGACTTCCTTATGGGAAAGCCAATCACATTTGATGGAAATTAAGAGTTTTTTCTTTTAGAAAAGTGAAAAAGGCCGCAGTTACCTGCGACCTTTTTCACTTTGTTCTGAGTTTCGTTTGTAGCTTATCCCTGAATAGGAAATATAGAGTTTTTTTCAAACATCTATTTTCCCTTTAGATATTGGCTGGTTTTTCCAGGAAGTTCAATCGTATCATAAGCAAAATCAGATGTCCAGTCAACTTCATGAATGGCAAATCCATCAAAGTATTCGGCAGGTCTGATATCAAAAGCTTTTAAGGTGATTAAAAAACGTTCGATGCCCCCAAAAGGAAAGTTCCCTGTGGAAAACTCAATGAGTCCATCATTTTCGTTTTTCCTTTCAAGGTTATCCAATTCGACTTCAAAAGAAAACTCTAAATAGTTGAATATTTCTGAAGTTTCAAACCCAAAATCTCCAGCCCTTTCATTCTCAAAGCCAACATAAGATCCTAAAAACTGATGTGCATAATCAGGTATGAATTCTTTATAGCGGATTACTTCGGGTTCTTCGAATAATTTGTCAATGACTTCAGTCATTTCCTGATCTGTCAAACTATCCCAATCAATTTCGGGACCATCTTCCTCTTTAAATTTGTAACCAGGCTGCCTTACTTCAACCATATGGTTATATAGTTTTTGAAAATCAATATACTTTGATGGATCCTCTATGTTGAATTTAATGTAAAGCATTTAGTTTGCTGAAAGTTTTAAGCCCTAAGAACGGTTACTTTTTATATACAACATTTCCAAGGGTAATATTGCTTATATATTGCCTTTACTCCCAGAAAAGAGGCAAGACGCTGTATACAGCTTATTTTAGGTCCAATCTTTATATGTCCAATCATTTTTGGTTATAAATTGATGCTCGGAACAATCAAAAACTTCCTGTACATTAAATATTGTCTTTTCTCTACATCCTTTTTCCCACAGAATCATTAAATCATCTTTATTACAAATATTATCGGCTTCAAGTCTCAAATTTTTAAAGCAACTCAATCCGCCAAACATTCCACTACCTACAGGGTGGTAACTAGAATATTTACAACTTAAGCAAGTTTTGATTTGAGCTTTTTGGGGAAGCATCTTTTGAATTTCAACAAGAGCATCTTCAAACCAACCGCAGTTCTTTGTGTTTTGGAATTTTCCGAATTTAGTCTTCAATTCCAAAAACACATTACTTTCTTTTCCAGTAACTATAGATGCATTGAGATTTCCTATAACAGGATCATTATTCCAAATAATAATAATTGGAAAGTCTATTTCTAATTCAAAATTAGTTAAGTCACCTAAACAACTCTCTTGATATTTTTCATATTCAAATTTTTTGTCGTCAACTTTACCCTCTAGCATCTCGAAATCGCTCCCCTCAAATTTAATACCTCTCAACACTAAGTGCATAGTTGTCCCGTCTGAATAAACCTTTGTTTTTTCCTCACCAAACTTGTCTTTATATTTTGCAGCGTATTCTATCATTTGGATAATTATACACAATAGTAAGAAGCTATAATAAATTTGAAGTTGTGTTTCAAAACAGCTTCTAAGACACTTACTTATGCGATCCCAGTTATTTTTTCAGTATAGTTTTGTACTTGAAAATATCTACTGATACACGATAGGTCTCTTCTTTTGTAGAATGGGATGACCTAGGTGGTTGTGTACCACAAACTATGAGGTAAAGTCCACCCTCCCCTAATTCAAGGCAAAATCAACACCTTCCAAGTTCTTAATGTCATTCATAAACTTGGTGGTAGGATCTACCTTGTACTTCCTTGAAAAGAGGTTGACTTTGTAGCTTTTTTCTGGGTCGAATACTTCTACATGCATTTCAACTTCTCCTGAGTTTAAGGTAGCCAGTTCGCAAATATCGGTCACTGTTTGCGGTTGTATTTTGCTCATATCGAGGCTTAGCTTCACCTTGTGGCACATTTTCGCCTTCACCTCGCTCAGCAGTTCTATGGACGACGGGCGGTAATCCCACATGCCTGGGTTCTTGTACTTCTCCTGTACTTTGCCTTTTATGTACACATAAGTACCCACTTGGAGCAGGTTGCTATAATCGTAGTACACACTGCCAAACGCAGGAAACCTGAACGAGCCGTCGTAGTCTTCCACGGTAAAAATAGCGAACTTATTCCCGTTCCTTCCCTCACGAATCATCACATCGGTGATTATGCCTCCGAAGGCTAGCTCTTGGTTTTGGAATTTCTCCAAGTCATCGTTCAACACCCTAATGGAGCGGCAGAAGTTCTGCAGTTCCAAAGCATATTGGTCGAGCGGATGACCAGAAATATAAAAACCGACAACATCTTTCTCATGGCGAAGCTTTAGCGTATCGGGCCAAGGATTGCACTCGGGAAGTTTAGGCTTAGGCATTTCCATTCCCCCGCTGCCCCCAAAGAGGGAAATTTGCGAAGAAGTTTTTTCAGCCTGATGACTGTTGCCGTATTTCACCAATTTTTCTATCCCTGAGCTGTGCTCACCATCTTCTATGTGGAAAAACTGCGCTCGATGCAGCTTGTCTAGCTCATCAAAAGCACCTGCATACGCCAAGCTCTCTAAGGTTTTCTTGTTGACCTGCCTCAGGTTGCATCGCTCTACGAAGTCCCATATATTTTCGAACTTCCCATTTTCCTCCCGCTCCTCTATAATCGCTTCCACGGCCGAGTCGCCCGCACCTTTTATAGCCGCAAGCCCAAAGCGAATATCGCCATCGGAGTTCACACTAAAATCCCTGATAGATTCATTCACATCGGGACCCAGCACCTGCACGCCCATTCGGCGGCACTCTTCCATGAAGAAACTGATCTTGTCGATAGTGCCCATGGAGTGGCTCATTACCGAAGCCATGTATTCGGCAGGGTAATTTGCCTTGAGGTAGCCCGTTTGGTACGCCACTACCGAGTAAGCAGCCGAGTGAGATCGGTTGAAACCGTAGGCCGCAAACTTCTCCATGATGGCAAACACCTCGGACGACTTTTCCTCGTCGATGCCGTGAATTTCCTTCGCCCCTTTCACAAAGACTTCCTTCATCTCTGCCATCACATCGAACTTCTTTTTACCCATCGCCCGTCGGAGAATATCCGCTTTGCCGAGGGAGAAGCCCGCCATAATCTGCGCCGTCTGCATAATTTGCTCTTGGTACACCATAATCCCATTCGAGTAATTCAGAATAGGCTCGAGCAAATCGTGAGGATATTCAATCTCCTCCTTTCCGTGTTTCCTGTCAATGAAGTTCGGGATAAATTGAATAGGACCTGGGCGATAAAGGGCGTTCATCGCAATCAAATCTTCAATATTGTTTGGCTTGAGCTCGCGAAGGTATTTTTGCATACCCGGCGACTCAAACTGGAACGTGCCAATGGTTTCTCCTCGTTGGTACAGCCCAAAAGCGACTTCATCGTCGAGTGGGATCAAATCTGGGTCAATATCAATCCCATGGTTCTTTTTGATCATCACCAAAGCATCGTTAATAATGGTGAGGGTTTTCAAACCCAAAAAGTCCATTTTCAACATGCCTGCATCTTCTACCACTTTCCCATCAAATTGGGTTACGAGTAGGTCGGCATCTTTGGAGGTACACACAGGTATGTATTCCAGCAAATCGTCTGGAGCGATGATGACACCAGCAGCATGGATTCCCGTACCCCTTACCGAGCCTTCCAGCTTGTGGGCAAGTTGCATTACCTCCCCTTTCAAGCCTTTATCGTTTTTCTTTATCTCATCAAGGTCAGGGTTTTCCTTAAAAGCCTTATCGAGCGTAGTTCCCGGTGTATCGGGTACCATTTTGGCAAGAGCGTTGGCTTCGGAAAGTTCTAATTCCAAAGCACGGGCAACATCTTTTATTGACATTTTTGCCGCCATAGTGCCGTAAGTAATAATCTGCGCCACTTGGTTTTTGCCATATTTCTCCACCACCCAATCAATCACCCGCTGCCTACCCCGGTCATCGAAGTCAATATCGATATCAGGCATACTCACCCTTTCTGGGTTCAGGAAACGTTCGAAAAGGAGGTTGTACTTAATAGGATCAATGTTGGTAATTCCCGTGCAAAACGCAACCACCGAGCCAGCTGCCGAACCCCTTCCAGGCCCTACGCTCACGCCCATGTCCCTCGCCGCTTTTATAAAGTCCTGTACAATGAGGAAATAGCCTGGGAAACCCATTTGCTTAATGATCTTCAGTTCAAAGTCAATTCGCTCTTTTGTATCGTCGGAAAGGGGCTGCTCGTAACGGGTTTTTGCCCCTTCGTAAGTTAGGTGGCGAAGGAAATCATTTTGGTCGGTAAACTGCTCGGGCATGGGAAATGCAGGCAGCAGAATATCCCGCTTGAGCTTCAGCGGAGAGCATTTGTCCACCACTTCGTTCACGTTGTGCAGCGCCTCGGGAATGTCGGCAAAAATGGCGTTCATCTCCTCTTGGCTTTTGAAATAATATTCGTCGTTCGGCAAACAATAGCGTGCTTTCCTGCCATTGCCCGTAGGCATACTCATTTGCTTACCTTCCTTAATGCACCAAAGTACATCGTGGGCATGCGAATCTTCCTTTTCGAGGTAATAAACATCGTTAGAAGCAATAAGCTTCACCCCGTACTTTTTGGCAAAACCTATCAGCACCTCATTCACTCGCTGTTCTTCGGGCAAGCCGTGGCGCATCAATTCCACATAAAAATCATCTCCAAACTGTTCATGCCACCATTGGAAAGCTTCCTCGGCTACATGCTCGCCTTCGTTCAAAATGAGCGAGGGAACTTCCCCAAACAAATTGCCCGAAAATGCCATCAGCCCCTCTTTATACTTAATGATCAACTCCTTGCCTATCCTTGGCATTCCTGAATAGAAACCCTCTATGTACCCCAGCGAACTCAGTTTCGAGAGGTTTTTATATCCTTCCTGATGCTTAGCTATCAGTACTTGGTTGAACCGCACATCGGGATTGTCTTTTGTAAATTTCGTTTTGGTATGCTCTTTTGCCACATTGAATTCGCAACCGATTATCACCTTTAGGTCATCGCCCTGCCCGCCTACTGCGTTGAACGCAGCATGGAGGTTGCCATGGTCGGTAAAAGCTACCGCCCTCATCTTCATTTCCCTCGCTTTGGCAAGTACTTTTTTCACCGCAGCCGTGCTCTGCAAAATGGAAAACTGCGAATGCATGTGCAGGTGCGAAAAAGGGATAACCTCAGTAAGTTCATCGGTAGAAACTACTTCTAGGTCGCCACCGTCAGTTTTATCTACTTTGGCAAAGTTCGCCGAATCGAGCTTTGGCTCTTCGTAAACTACCTCTTCTGGAGCAGTACCGTCGTGCGTAGGAACAACCTTCAGCTTCAACAGCTCAAAGAAACATTTGGCATTCGCCGAAACGTCATAAGCGGCATCGTGGGCATCGGCAAACTCAAACCCGAAAAGTTTCTTGTGCAGCTCTATCAGCTTTGGCGGCTTAAACCTACCACGTCCACCCGGCAGTTCGCAGAACTCGGTGGTGTCCTTCATCGTATCCACCTTATCCTTCTCCATTATGGTAGGTGGAAGTTCCTTCCTCACATATTCCGCACCCATAAGCGGAATATCATACCCCACAATGTTGTGACCGATAATCACATCTGCCAGCTCCAAATCTTCGGCAAATTCTTTCAGCACTTCCTCCAGCGGATGCCCTTCCTCTTCGGCTCGTTTGGTAGAAATACCGTGAATTTTTTCCGCATTAAAAGGAATGGTAAAGCCTTCTGGTTTTACGATGATGTTCTTCGCTTTTATCAGCCCACCTTTGTTGTCGTGGAGTTGATAGGCAAGCTGCACCAGTCGAGGCCAGTTGTCCGTGTCGGTGTGCGGGGCATCCCATTTTTTGGGTAAGCCAGTGGTTTCGGTATCAAATATTAAATACATACGAGGACGTAAATGGGTTATGAAGAGGTTTCTACAAAGTGAACCTTCTGTGAAGTTAATGCCCTTCACACTCGCATTCAAGTTTGGGTAAAAGAAATTCTAACTTCTAGATTTATCTCTCAGGTTTTCAGGGGGAAAGTTTCAGCCGACCTCTTCATCAGTAAACTTTGTTGTCATTGCCCAACCTACCTCCTCTCTTCCAGCCCTCCCCAAATCCGTCGTTCCTGCGAAGGCAGGAACCTCCTGCATACTTTCAGTTAGGCTACCCAATGAATCCACCGCTGCCAAGGGCTTACCCTTTTTACGGGTGGCGTCTCCAACGACGACATCGCTTGGAGCGATGTCGTCGCTTTTTTTCTGTAGGGCAAGCCCGAGCGGGGGCAGGGCTATGGGGACCTTTCTGACCCTTCTACTCTTATGGTTTAAGCAAGGGAATGCGTATAAATTTTTTCATATTTCCTGTTTTGGTTAATGACCGCAAAGATGCGGTGGACGAGCTTTGACCGGATGGCGTTTATGACGGACATCTTGTGCTTGCCCTCCTCCACTTTGCGGTCGTAATATTTTCGCAGCTCCCCCTTTGTCCTCAGGGTGGAGAGTGCCGCCATGTGGAATATTTTCTTCAGGTCCTTGTTGGCTTTTTGCGAGACCTTGTTGCGTGAGCGGATGCTGCTGCCCGACACGTACCTGAACGGGGCGCAGCCGATGTGGCAGGCAAACTTCTTGGGGTCGTCAAATTTCTGGAAGTTTTCCGTGGCCACTATCGTGGCGATGGCCGTCTGCTTTCCCACGCCCTCCACGGAGACGATCTTGTCGAAACTGTCCTTGATGTCCGGGTCGTCCTCTATCAACTGGGCTATCTGTTCCTCTATCTCCTCGACCGTTTTTTTATAGAGGGCGATGAGCTTCTTCACCCTCTTTTCTTTTTCCTTGAAATACTCTTTGTCCAGAAACCCTTTCTCCTGTTTTAGCTGCCCTTTGTATTTCGAGAGATCCTTCATGGCAAGTTCCCGCTCAGAGGACAAAAGCTTTAACTTATTGATAGTCTTGGGTGTAGGCTTTACCAATCTTGCCTTGTCGGCGAACCGCTTGGCATAGCCGGCGATCCTCTCGGCATCCACCTTGTCGTCCTTTCCCCTTGTCATTCCCTGCGAGCGGGAGATGGAATAAGGTGATTCCATCCAGAGGCAAAGCCCCAGGTCCAGGGACACTTCCATCAGCTTGTTGCCGAACTGTCCTGTGTGCTCGGCACATAGCAAGGTGTCTTCTTTGCCTAGCCCGTGCTCCCTGAACAGGGACTTGAGCCCTTTGCCCAGGGCTTTCCCGTCGTTGTCCCATTTGAGGTCGATGAGCTCGCCGTGGCTGGTCAGGAGGGCCAGGTCGATGGTGTCTTTGCTGATGTCGATGCCGATAAAGTTTTTAAATCCCATGGTTATCCGTATTTTTATGTTGGACAAAAAACCTAGAGGCCAGGGACCCGGTGCGTAGCCTAACTACCTTAACGGTGACAAACTCTTATACAGGCCTGGGCACGGGAGGGGACACGGGCATCCAGCAGTGGGATGAATCTTATTCATGGTCGGAGTTGAGTCGCCCATGCCCCCCTTGGCCAAAAGGAAATCAAGGTTTTCCAATTAAACACAATCCTTCGAATAATACAACTGCACAAATCTAAGGTGGTCGGAGCATCTCGCTCCGATCTTGACACACTTTAGTGAATAGTCCTTGCCAAGGAAGGGGCATCCATCAGTTTTATACTTTGCCCAAATCCTTACCTCTGAAACATCGCTAAAAATCAGGGCTGAATCAAGACTTTTTGCCCGTTACCAAAGACTTGTTCCTTGGGATATATGAAATATCAAAGGGGAAACATGAAAAATCAATGGTTCCCAAAGACTTATTTCTCGGGATATATGACTTATCAATGGGGAAGTTAAACTTATCAAAGGTCCCGAAAGACTTATTTTTCTTGTTTTACCTCTTATTTGCGTAGATTTTCTGCTTTTTTGGGACGTATGGTCAGTAATTTGCCAAACTGGGTATACGTAAGAAGATGGTTGAACTAAAAAATGTGGCTAGTCAGCCTTATTTCTTCGGCAAAACCGAAAACAATACTTTAAACACTTGCTTTAGTTTAAATACTTAGCTTATATTTATTCGACAAAACCGAAAGTAATAAAAAATGAAGCGTCTTTATCTGGGTGAATTTGAGGAACTGGTGATGCTAGCCGTAGCTATTCTACAAGGCGAGGCCTACGGCATTGCGGTAATGGATGAAATCAAAGAGCAATCGGGACGGAACAGTACCATCAGCACCGTTCATGAAACTCTAATTAGGTTGGAAAAAAAAGGGTTTCTGACTTCCTACACAGGTGGAGCTACAAAAGTGAGGGGCGGAAGAAAGAAAAGGTATTTTGAGCTCACTGCCTATGGCAAAAAAGCAATAAACGAGACAAGAGAATTAAGAAATAACATGTGGCAACAGGTGCCTCAAATAATTTGGGAAGGGGGTAACATATGAAAAAAAACCAACAAAAAAACTCGCCCCAAGCACCTCAGTGGGCAGACCGCTTTGTAAGGTGGTATTGCTCCGAAATGTATCAAGATGAAGTGTTGGGAGATTTGCACGAGCTTTTTGAGCGGAAGCTAGAAGCCTCGTCACCAACCAAAGCAAAATGGTGGTATGTATGGAATTCGCTGCTGTTTATGCGACTGTATAATTTGAAATTCATGCAAAACCGATTCAACTTCTCTAACCCCATAGCTATGTGGAAAAACTATCTTAAAATCAGCTACCGACATTCTATCAAAAATGCTCCTTTTATCGCCATAAATGTAGTTGGTTTAGGCCTGGCATTGGCTTGTTGCATTTTTGCTTATGTATTGGTGGAATTCAACTTGGAGTTTAACCAGTCTTTCCACAACACTGAAAATATCTATCAAGTGTACATGAACGGCACATCAAGCCAGGGGAAAGATGAAGTGATATCTGACAGGTCACTGCTCACCATGGGCGAAAAAATGACGAACGAACTCCCCGGAGTCAGCAGCTACACCCGCTTTATTTTCCAAAGTGACAATATAAGCAAAGGAGATGAAGTATTTGAGGAAACTATTTCTTATGCCGACCCTACGTTTTTTGACTTCTTCGACTTCCCACTCCATTCAGGTAATTATCAAGCGTTCCAAAACAATCCTTCGGCAATTTACATTAATGGCAACGTAGCAAAAAAATACTTTGGAGAAGAGGATCCTATTGGCAAAATGCTCTACGTGTACTACGAGCATGAAAAAGAAACAGTTGAGGAAAATGGAGAAACAGTTAAAGAAAAAGTGACTGAGCCAGTTGGGTTTGAAGTTGCTGGTGTTTTCGGAAAAATCCCTGGCAACATAAGTTTTCCGACAGAGGTGTTGGTGAACATCGAGAACTTATTCAAGCATAAAAACATTGATAAAAACTCTTCTGACACATGGGCTAAACCTGCTACTTTTGTGAAGCTGGACCATATGGCAAGTGTCGATCAAACAGCGTCTCAATTGCAATCGTTTGTCACTCATTACAACGAAGAAGTAATCCAAGAGTGGAAAATCAGTCAGTTTAGCTTGGTTCCATTTATGGAGATCGGTGCTCAAAGAGAATATTTAAACCAACGAGCATTCAATCAATACCACATTGATGCAGAGCCTCTTTATATTTTTGGAGGAATCGCTATTCTGATCTTGCTGGTAGCTGTTTTAAATTTCACCAACACGGCGATGGCTTTTGCCCAAAAGAGAATAAGGGAAATCGGTATCCGAAAAGTATTGGGAGGGATCAAAGCCCAAATAATAAGACAGTTCTTATTCGAAAACTTGATTACCTGTGCGCTTGCCTTGCTTCTTTCCTTATTCTTTGCCCGAGTTTTTATGGATTGGATAGCACGCACCGGACCTCCTTTCGAACTAACCTATCAGAACAACTATAGTATGATCGGTTTCTTGGCGGTGCTTTTAGTGGTAGTCTCTTTTATTTCAGGAATTTACCCTGCTTTTTACATAGGAAATATGAATCCGAGCCCCATCTTGAAAGGTAATTTCCGCACGAAAGATGCGAACACATTTACCAAGACACTTCTTGGCTTACAATTTGGCATTTCCTTCATCGCGGTCTTTAGCGGGATAGCGATGTTCCAAAATGCCGAATATCAAGAAGGGTTAGACCTCGGCTACGATAATCAAAACATCCTTTACTTTTCTGTCGATAAAGAAAAAGCAAAACCGTTTTTACACGACATCCAACAAGTAGCCAATGTAGATTCAGCGCTTATTTCAAAAAACCACATTACTAGGTGGTGGAGAGAAACGACATTTAACCATAATGACCAAGAGCAAAATGTTGACTTCTTAGAAGTAAGCGAAGGCTACCTAGAGCTTATGGATGTGAAGTTAATAGAGGGGACTTCATTTTTTGCTAGTCAGGAAAAAGGACATATGGAAACAGCCATTATCAATGAAACATTGGCAAAGCAGTTTAAGGATCAAAATCCAATTGGGCAACTGGTGAAAGTGGATAGTGTGGAGAAATACGTGATAGGCGTAGTGCAGGATATCATATATGATGGGTATGACAAAGTACGTGGTTCTAATCCGATGGTGATCATTCCTAGCAAATCAGAAGAAGGTTTCTTAATTATAAAAACACTGCCCAACCAGCTTGATGCAGCATTGGTAGACATAAAAAGTGTATGGAAAAAACACTTTCCCTACCAGCCTTTTTCGGGAGAAGAACAAGCCCAGTTGATGGAAGACAGCAAGCTAATGGGGAATATATTCAAAGAACTGTTCCTTTTTCTATCCCTGCTGTCTACTATGCTCTCCATTTCTGGTCTATTTGCACTTATGTCTTTAACCATCAATAGAAAGGTGAAAGAAATAGGCATACGTAAAGTTTTGGGAGCGTCCTTCCAACAAATTTTCGTACTGATAAACAAGCCTTATGCCTCCATAGTAGTACTGGCTTGGCTTGCAGGAGTCTCCTTGGGCTACATGGTTTCGTTCAAGGTCATTCTCTCTCGTTTTAAATATCACATAGACCCAGGGGCAACCCCGTTCATTATATCCTTAGTTGTCATTCTTTTAGTTACGACAATAACAATGGGCGGAAAAGTATTAGCTGCTGCCAATGCCAATCCA
Organism: Flammeovirgaceae bacterium SG7u.111; assembly: GCA_034044135.1. Lineage (NCBI taxonomy): Bacteria > Pseudomonadati > Bacteroidota > Cytophagia > Cytophagales > Flammeovirgaceae > Flammeovirgaceae bacterium SG7u.111. The sequence goes on from CP139021.1 coordinate 4,092,108, forward strand.
TCAGATACCTTACGAACAGAATAAGCAAAGAATACAGCTCAAGATTATAGGCGATTTGCCCCAGGGAAAGTGATAAGAACAGCATCGCCATACCCCAAGGCAGATCGTTATTTTATTTTTATCATTACTTAAAAATTCTTGTTCTAAACTTTTTACTCCTCCAATATTCCCTCACTTCATACCTAAGCTACACAAAATCTTAACATCTGCTAATAACAGACCTCACTAACAAAATATATTTAACCTTTAGGTATTTTACAAACGTATAGCTAGTTGAGTATTCCTCCAACAGCTATTGCACAAGCAAACTAAACTATAAAACTACTCAAATGGACAAACATAAGGAGACGCCCAAAAAAAGACCCGAAGATGATTGGCGTAATGTGTTGATGAAAGAGCGCACACTGTTGAACAATGTACTGAATAACGAAGCTGAGCTTTCCAGAGCAACAGAAGCGGGATATTCCCGAATGGAACTTTATAAGGGCTTGGGCATGATAGATGACATACAAATGGCCGATATGACCTACGAGGAAAAACTATCGAAAAAGGAGAAGCAAAACGCCATTTCGAAGCAATCCATGGCAAATCTTGAAAAAGAATACTTAGCACACCTCAAAACTGCCAAAAGCCTGTTTTCCAAAGAAGAAAAAAACATCTCCCAAAAGCTAAAGCTGGAAGGCGACATACCTAATACAGCGAGTGGAAAAACTGACAAGATCACCCAATTTTATAGCGTAGCATTGCAAGAAAAAAGGGCTACCAGAGTTTTCCAAAAAAACGATATAAGTGTAGAGCTTATGGAACAAATGCAAAACTTGGTTGACGAGGTGATGATAAATAACCAACTAGCAGATAAAAAATCAGATACTGCTGCAAAACACTTGAAAGACCTAGAGAAAAAAAGAACGGCATTTGGCGAATGGATGGAAGAGTTTAAAGCTACCTATCAGCTAGTTCCGGTGTATGTTCCTCTCAACCCCTCAAAGAAGAAGTTATAGTATAGCTAATAATTGACCAATGTTTCAAGCCCGAGTTTTTCGGGCTTTTTTTGCGCTTAACTTTTGGGCTAGAACGTCGCTCAAAGTTCAGCCAAGGCATGCCTTGGCTGAACTAGTAATCCCCCTTTTTTTCCCTCCAACAAATTCCTTTTTGCTTTCCAAGCCTAAGATTTTACCTTTAGCTCCATTAGCAATCATTTTCCTTACAAATGGACTTCCCCTTAGAAATTGGCTACGGAAATTTCAAACTTAGCGCCCACTTGCTGTCCGAAACACTGGCTTTTGTAGTTGGCTACCGCTACTACCTTTTTCTCAGAAAAGATACACAAGATGCTATTTCCGAATCGAACCGGTTGTGGATCATCATTGGTGCAGCCTTTGGCGCATTCTTTTTTTCTCGGCTGGTTGGCTCTTTTGAAGTGCCCTCGGGCTGGGCTAAGGCAAGCAGTTACCTACTCTATTTTTTCCAAAACAAAACCATCGTCGGCGGGCTTTTGGGAGGTTTGTTGGGCGTAGAATTTGCCAAAAAGTTGATTCACGAAAAGCATTCTTCGGGGGATTTGTTCACCTTCCCCATCATCCTCGCCATAATCATTGGCAGGGTCGGCTGCTTCAGCAGCGGAGTTCACGAGCCCACCTTTGGTATTGAAACCACCTTGCCTTGGGGCTTAGACCTTGGAGATGGGCTCAAAAGGCATCCTGTAGCCCTATATGAAATCCTATTTTTGCTTATCTTGTGGTTGGGTTTATGGATGCTACAAAAGAAAATCTCCTTCAAAAGCGGATACATTTTCCAATTTTTCATGATCAACTATTACATTTTCCGCTTCTTTTTGGAATACATCAAGCCCGTGGCTTTCTACCAAATAGGATTGACAGGAATCCAAATGGCTTGCCTTTTTGTGCTTGGCTATTATTCCCGAACACTCTTGTTTTTATTCTTTAAGCCAAAGAAATTAGTTGCAGGTTTCTAGTTACTGGTTACTAGTTGAACGTGAAGTGATTTACGAAAATCTTGATTATTAACAGGTAACAAACTGGTATTCAATTTATTGATTAGCATTTCCCTTAGTTCAACCACTACTGGTTTTTACCATAAACTAAGCACTGAGTTTTCTGTGATGCGTTTAGTTTTAGGCTAAAGCCGAATAGGAAGGGTGCTGCCCAACGGGCTAAAGCCCATTGCTAGTGATAAAAGAATCAATAGGCGGGGCTTTTAAGCCCCGCTCAGAAGTAAAAACGAACTGGCTTTAGCCTAAACTACTATCTTTAAAAATTAGGTAATCAATATGTTACAACTATAATCCGTGAAAAAGATTAAAAGATCCCCACCCAAAGGGCGGGGAATTGTGATAACCCCTGTAAGGGGGTAAACTGCCCTTGCCCCCAAAGGAGGCAAAGGAATTCATTGTCCCCGGTTATAAATCTATTTTATTACTTTGTTATTCTTAGCTCTCGTTCTTTTTTTCCTGTTCTTCTTGATACTCCACGTAAAGCCTTATCTTTTCTGGGTCAAGCCCTACCGTATCAACACAATAGCCTGTTGCCCAAAAACGGTTGCCCCAATAGGGGCGTTGCTTCAGCTTCTTGAACTTTGAAAACAACCGTATGGCTGTCCGGCCCTTCAAGATCCCCACCACATCGGAAACCGAATATTTGGGAGGGATATCGATAATCAAGTGAACATGGCCCTTTTGGACGTTCAGCGTATCGATAATATATTTCTTTTGGGCGGCGTACTGCATTATATGCTCTATTGCTGCCCTTTTTATTGCTCCTTCGAGGATTCTATACCTATATTTAGGTGTCCAAACTATATGGTACTTGCAATACCAGATCGAATGTGACAATTTGTGAAAACGGCTCATAATATATTCTTCGGTTGTGGCGACAACTCTTGAATATAATCATTGGGTCGTTTTCTGGCTTAGCCACGCAGAGCGGTTATTAACCACGCTCATAGAGCGTGGATTTCTAAGTTGATATTAAATAACTCCTGATTTCTTAGGAAATAGTTAAAGACTTAGAGCATGTTTAAATTTTATCTATTTCGCTACAAACGCTCATTTATGGAACCTCACAGAAGCGTCTACCCGGTTCAAAATAAAATTTTCACTGGGCCGACACTCGGTAGCGCTGCTATTCAAAAATTTTCTTCTTTCGTGAGAACCCAAAAGCGGTCCGCCGCCGCGGTGAACGTTTTCGCTTGAAAACATAAATTTTAAACATGCTCGTATTTTCATTTAAAAAACCAGCAACTAGTGACAAGCAACCAGTAACTGGCTATTCGAATGAAACTGAGGACACAAAACAATAGAAGCATTTTTATATTGACCAACATATGACCAACACTAGAAACTATATCTATTACGACCATACCACCAGCCTTTGCAACGAATGCCACAAGCCAATTGGGGCAAAAATCATTTTTGAAAACACCAACGTGTATTTGGCAAAAACCTGCAAGGAACACGGCTTCCAAAAAGTGCTGATTGCAGACGACATTGACTATTACAAACAAATCCGCAACTACAACAAAGCCTCCGAATATCCCCTGCAGCCTCACACGGAAACCCACTTTGGCTGCCCTTACGATTGCGGCATTTGCCCCGACCATGAGCAGCACTCTTGCCTTACCCTCATAGAAGTAACCGACCGCTGCAACCTCACTTGCCCCACCTGCTATGCAAGTTCCTCGCCCACCCATGGAAGGCACCGCAGCCTAGCCGAAATTGAAAAAATGCTGGATGTAATAGTGGAAAGCGAAGGCGAGCCCGATGTAGTCCAACTAAGTGGCGGCGAGCCGACCATCCACCCCGACTTTTTTGAGATATTGGATATTGCCAAAGCTAAGCCGATAAAGCACTTGATGGTGAACACCAACGGGATCAAGATTGCCAAGGATTTTGAGTTTACCAAAAAGCTGGCTTCGTACATGCCCGACTTCGAAATTTATCTCCAGTTCGATTCTTTTAGAGAAGAAGTGCTGGAACAAATGCGAGGGGCAAGCCTGAAAGAAATCAGGATGCAGGCGCTGGAAAACCTGAATAAGCTCAATCTTTCTACCACACTCGTAGTCACGCTCCAAAAAGGACTCAACGACGATGAAATTGGGGAGATCATCGACTTTGCCCTAAAGCAAAAATGCGTGCGTGGGGTCACCTTTCAGCCCACTTCGGTTAGTGGCAGATTGGAAAACTTTGACCCAGCAAAAGATCGGCTAACGCTTACGGAAGTGAGGAGGAAAATAGTGGAGCAAAGCCCTGTTTTCAACGCAAACGACATCGTACCCGTTCCTTGCAACCCCGATGCCCTTGCCATGGGCTACGCCCTAAAGTATGGAAAAAAAACGCAGCCCCTCACCCACCTCATCGACCCGGAAGTCTTGCTGAACAGCTCCAAAAATACGATTGTGTATGAGCAAGACGAAGCCTTGCACAAGCATGTGCTCGAAGTATTTAGTACGGGAAATTCGGTGGACAAAATCGCAAAAACCTTCAACCAATTGTTGTGCTGCCTGCCTGGGGTTTCTGCACCCGGCCTGCAATACGACAACCTCTTTCGCATCATCATCATGAACTTTATGGACGCCTATGATTTTGATGTGAGGGCCATCAAAAAGTCATGCGTCCATATCGTCTCCGACGAGGGAAAAGTCATCCCTTTCGAAACCATGAACCTCTTTTACAGGAAAGAATTTGAGGATAAATTACGTAGCATCAGAAAAGAACTTGCCTTATGAAAAAAATAAAAGAAATTGTAGGAATCAACTTATTGATTTTGCTCATTTACACCCTGCTTACCAACTTCCTGACACCCTCTCAGCAATATAGAGAGCTGGGAATTATGTTTACACTGATGGTCGCAATTGCGGCCCAAGTCATTATTAACCTAATCGTATCTGGGGCAATGTTTTACAATAAGGACAAGCCTTTGGGGAAGACCTTTTTGCTTGGCGCAGGCGTGGTGCTTTTGGTGGGATTTTCTGCCTGTATAGGAACTGGTAGTCTTTAAATGTTGATGAGATGAAAATAGTTGGGATAAACTTATTGATATTGATTGGATATTCAGCCATTCTCCGACCGGCTGAAAACTTTTATGTTAACCTTCTTCCATTAGGAGCTGCTATTTGCATTCACTCCTTAGCTAATTTGATTGGCGGAATACAATCTGATAATGGTGGCACCGAAACAGAGTTGGTTGAAAATAAAAAAAGAAGACAAGCATTCTTCCTTAGCACAGCCTTAGTTTTACTCATCGGCTTTTCTACTTGCCTTAGCGTAGGGTACCTTTAAACAAACTTATTATTTTATGAAAAAAGTAAGTATCAATATAGTAATCCTATTAGCCTACACAGTTTTTCTTCATTACTTTCTTTTAGAAGAAAGCCCACATGATAAGGGCATCATCAACATGATTTACTCTTCAATTCTTATATTTATTCAAGTCTCCGTTAATCTAAAAATGGCTCTTTCCTTTGTATTTAGAGATGACAATGTAAAGGCTAAACCTTATCTGCTCAGCGCAGCAACAGTCTTATTACTTGGATTTTCAGCATGCTTGGGCAGTGCTCAACTTTAAAAAAATTAAATGAAAATAGTTGGTATCACCCCGCTGTTCGTCATTTGTAATGGCGAACTATTATCGTAGGTTCTGTGAACCGATTTTAAGAAGGGGCAGCAAATAAAAACAAAAAATCAACCATTAAACCGCCTCATCATCTTTTGGAGGGGCGGTTTTGGTTTTGAGGAGGAAGGTTGCAGATTTGCCGTAGAGTCAAGACAAGCCTTGGCTCTACAAGTCTAATTTTATCTCCCAACCCCTATCGCCTAGCCTCTTTTCCATCGTCAAATCCTTAAAACAATCCTTGCCTTCTGGTGTTCTTACACCAAACGGAGTGTTTTATTCAGATTAGTTATAAATAAAACAGGTGAAATAAGTACCTTTGCAGCTCTTTAGCCTTCACGAAAAGGGCACGCATTGAAATGTGGCTTTGGCAAAGTGCTTAGGAAGATCAATTAATTAAGGAAATAAAAGAGTACTAATTATAAATATCTATGCTGGAAATCAAAAATTTACATGCATCTATAGAGGACAAAAAAATCCTCAATGGTATCAACCTCAGTGTAAAAGCAGGAGAAGTTCACGCCATTATGGGGCCTAATGGCTCTGGTAAAAGTACCCTCGCCTCTGTATTGGCAGGAAGGGAAGATTATGAAGTGACCGAAGGCGAAGTAACCTACAACGGAACAGATTTGCTAGAACTTGCCCCTGAAGAAAGGGCTGGCGAAGGTGTTTTCTTGGCGTTCCAATACCCAGTGGAAATCCCTGGCGTAAGCAACACCAACTTCCTTAAAACGGCAGTGAACGAGATCAGGAAATACAAGGAGCAAGAGCCACTTGATGCTGTTTCTTTCTTGAAATTGATGAAAGAAAAAATGAAGTTGGTAAGCATGGACCAATCGTTGATGTCCCGCTCACTCAACGAAGGTTTTTCTGGTGGGGAAAAGAAAAGGAACGAGATTTTCCAAATGGCTATGCTTGAGCCTAAACTTTCTATCCTCGATGAAACAGATTCTGGGCTTGACATTGATGCGCTTAGAATTGTTGCCAACGGCGTGAACACACTCAAAAGCAAAGACACAGCTGCTATCGTAGTGACTCACTACCAGCGTTTGCTCGACTACATAGTGCCTGACTATGTGCACGTACTTTACAAAGGAAGAATAGTGAAGTCTGGTACAAAAGAACTGGCACTGGAGCTAGAAGAAAAAGGCTACGATTGGATCAAAAAAGAGCTAGGCGAAGAGGTTGCTTAGTTCCTTCCAGTTTAATCAATTAAAAAATCAGAGATATTAATCGTATGGCAATTCAACCATCTTTTGTAGAATTAGACAGTGGTTTGGAAAAGCAGTTTGAGAAGTTCCAAGAAGGGCTGAACGGGCAACGTGAGAGCAACTGGAACCAATCGAGATTGGCTGCGGCGAGCAAAATCGGTTCGTTAGAATTCCCTACCATCCGCCATGAAGAATGGAAATATACCAACGTCAAAAAGATTGTTGGCAACGAATACGCATTTGATTTGGCTCCTGATATCAATGCCGATATGCTCAAAGGTCACCACATTGAGGGACTTGACGCTATGGTGTTGGTATTTGTGAACGGCAAGTTCAATGAAGAGCTTTCTACTTACGAAGCTGGCAACGGCGTAGAAGTAGCCAACCTTTCGGATGCCTACGCTACCCAAAGCGAGCTGATTGAAAAGCACTTTGCCAAGTACGCCAAGTTCGAAGAAGATATTTTCACAGCCTTGAACACCGCTTTTGCTTACGATGGAGCTTTTATCCACGTGAAAAAAAGCACCGAAGCGCAAAAGCCAATTTTGTTGCTCAATGTGTTGGACAGCCGCAATGAAAAAGTGATGGCTCAGCCGCGCAACTTGATCATTGCCGAGGACAACAGCCGCTTGAGCTTTATGGAAGATTACCTCACCATAGGCGATCAAGACGGGTTCATCAACGTGGTGACGGAGATTTTTGTGGGAAAAGACACTACGGTTGAGCATTACAAGCTTCAAAACAAAAGCTCGAACTCGTATTTTGTGGGCACTACGCAAGTAGAGCAATTGGGCAATAGCCACTACCACAACACCACCATGACCTTGGGTGGCGGGCTTATCAGGAACAACCTCAATATTGCCCTTAATGGCGAACACTGCGAGGCATTCATGACGGGCTTGTACATGCTCAATAGCAAAGACCATGTGGACAACCACAGTACGGTCGATCATTTGAAGCCCAACTCGTACAGCAACCAGCTTTACAAAGGCATCATGGACGATCGCTCAACAGGCGTGTTCAACGGAAAAATCTTTGTAAGGGAAGATGCTCAGAAAACCAATGCGTTCCAGTCGAACAAGAACATCTTGCTTTCTGACAATGCGACCATCAACACCAAGCCTCAGCTCGAAATTTGGGCAGATGATGTGAAATGCTCGCACGGTTGTACCACTGGCGCACTGGACGAAGAGCCTTTGTTCTACCTCAAATCAAGAGGTATTCCCGAGCAAAAAGCCAAGGCAATGCTTATGCAAGCTTTCGCCAACGATGTGCTAGATAGGATAAAAGTTGATGCTTTTAAAGAGCATATCGAAAACTTGATAGCCTCTAGGCTCGATGTTTAATCGGCTTAGGTCACGATAAATTGAAACGCCCTCACTTGTGAAAAGAGAGGGCGTTTTTTTGTGATGCTTTTATACACTAACTGCGGAAATTTCACTCGCAAACTTTTCCAATTCCATCTCCGCATTTTCCCCTTCATATGTATGCAAGCTAGCGAGGTAATTCATACCCAAATACTTTGCTGAAGCTTTGAATGGCAACCAAAAGCCATCGCCCAAATTATCTCCAGCCGAAGAGTTCAGCACTGCCATATTTTTCCCTCGAAGTTTTCTTCCCAAGCCTTTCTCTACCCTCAGTAAATCGGAGAGCCGGTCGAAAAACGTCTTCATCTGTGCGCTCATCGAATACCAATACACGGGAGTTGCAAAAATGAAGGTATCGTAAGTAGCTAATAATTTTTCCATAAGGGGGAGAAAATCATCTTCCCTATTCCGATACTCATAATCGTACGGAGCTATTTTGCAATCTATTAAATGTATCAAGTCAGCACCCACCAACTCTTGTAATTGAGTTGCCACTTTTCCTGTCGCCCCCTCTTTGCGAGAGCTTCCTACTATTATTATCGGTTTCATTTCAATTCTAGTTTTAAGTTTAGAGAAGGTAAACCGAGACAAAAAGGGAAAAATTCAATTTTGGCAAAAAAATGCCCCAGATTTCTCAAGGGCATTAACAATGTTTTATCATTTCTTAGAGCATGTTTAAATTTTGAAAAGAGCCGGGCAGGCTAAAACTTTGTAGTGACGAAACAACAAAGTTTATGGAAACAGGATATACCCGCTTGACCTCCCGGCAATGGCAATATATAAAAGAATATCTTCCCGTGGAAAGGAAACGCAAATATGACCTCAGGGACGTGGTGGACTCGATCTTGTACTGCATGCGCAGCGGACAGCAGTGGCGCAGCCTCTCGGGCGAGGGACGCCCTCCTTGGAATGTGGTATACTATTATTTCCGCAAGTGGCAGGGGGACAACACGCTTTTTCGGCTGAACGCGGCACTCAACCAACTAGAGCGCAAGAGGAAGGGCAAGAAGGCGACCCCGAGCATGCTTTCCATTGATAGCCAGTCGGTAAAGTGCGCGCCTTTTATCGGGCAGGACACGGGGCTGGACGGCAACAAGAAGGTGAACGGGAGAAAAAGGCACGTCATCACCGATACGCTCGGGCTGGTATGGGGAGTGGTCGCCACTGGCGCCAACGAGCATGACGGCACGATAGGGCAACGGGTGGTGGAGCCCCTCTTGGGCTACCTGCACAGGATGGAAAAGATCCTGGCAGACCAGGCCTATAAAAAGAAGTTCACCGGATGGGTAGAGGACAACATAAGGGGCGTAGAGGTCGAGATATCCTCTTGTCCCCCAACCCCCAGGGGCTTTGTGCCCATCAAGTGGAGATGGGTCACCGAGAGGACATTCGGCACGTTCAATTTCTTCCGGAGGCTGTCCAAAGACTATGAAAAAACTACCAAAAGCCAAGAAGCTTGGGTTTTATGGCAAAACTGCCAAATAATACTTAATAGGATCAAAAAAATGCCTATTTAAAATTTTTAAACATGATCTTAGGTCTGAAGTCGAGCCACAAAAACATCTTCATTATCTCACTCAATCATCGTTTCATTTCATCCCATCATCATATATATCATCCAACCTCTAGCTTCCAAATTTACCATTCTGAGCCCAAAGGCTTCACTGCATTTCCCGTAGCTTTTTTGATAAACTGAATGCGCTCCCACTCCGCCGTATTGGCTTGTACACCAGCTAGCTTTCCTTGGAAATCTTTGATGGTTTCAAACTTATGCGACTCCATCCAAGCTTCTATTTCGGTGAGCATTGAGCCTATGTAACTAAAGCCTTTGCGGTAAAGCTTAGAGCAAACCATGGTGGCATCAGCTCCAACCAACAATTGCTTGATAACCCCCGCACCATCGTGGATACCTGTAGATGCACCCAAGTAGCAGCCTACTTTTCCTGAAAGCAGCCCAACCCAGCGTAAAACTTGGGTCATTTCGGAAGGTGTGCTCAAAATCTCTCCCGCAAAAATATTCAAGTTCTGGATGTCGATATCTGGGCGATAAAAACGGTTGAACATCACCACCGCATCAGCTCCTGCGGCATCTAGCTGACGGGCTATTTGGTAAATATTTGAGAAATAGTAACCAATTTTTACTGCAACAGGTATTTTCACATGCTGCTTCACCGCCCTTAAAATCTCTACGTACTGCGCCTCAATCTGCTGGCTACTTTTCTCTTCGCTGAATGGAAAAACTCCAATATTAAGCTCTATAGCATCTGCTCCTGCTGCTTGCAACTCGGCGGCAAAAGCAGGCCACTCTCTGGAAGTCATGCAATTTATACTGGCAATTACGGGAATATCCACCGATTTTTTTGCCCCTTCTATCAACTTGAGGTACTCATCTATATTGTGGTCGCGGGTAAGGCTTTGTACATAATCAGTAGCCTCAGGGTGTTGGTCAAAAGCATATTGTCCCTTCGATGAATACTTGTCTATTTCGTTCAAAATCTGCTCTTCAAAAAGCGACTTCAACACCACTGCTCCAGCACCTGCTTCGGCACACTTCTTCACATTCTCCACACTTGATGTCAAATCCGAACTACTCACTATAATTGGGTTTTTCAAATACAACCCCATGTACTTTACCGATAAATCCATGTTGTTAAAATTAGTATCTTAAAGCTATTGATATTCAATATTGGGTATCCTCCCAAATCAAAGAAGTCCATATTTACTAGACGAAGGCAAGTTAAGCAGTTTCCCAAGAATAATCTCTGACAGAGGTTAGCTTTCCCACAGCCATTGCATGATGAATGTCATAGGAAAATTCTGAGAAATATCGGAGATTAAAGTAAATGAACACAATGGCAGCGACCAGCCTACTTTTCGGGTTTATTTGAAGCCTCTAAAAACTTGTTTATAAAGATGAATTAAGGCTTATAAAAGGTTAAATGAGCTGACATCTAGATTATTCATAAGACGAATTCAAAAACTAAAGTATATAAAAATGACACCCATCACCTATCAGTTTGGTGAGTTGGGAAATGGAACATTGACCCTCATATCCCTCACCAACGAAAACATCAGCCTCAACAAGGGAGGGCGATACATCTCCTATCCTTTGGAAGATATTAGAGAAGTGAATTTAGGCTACCGCCCAGCTTTAGCTATGGCGGGTATTCCCAACAAGGCGTATTTCTTTAAGCTCTTTTTCAAAAATGGGCTAGAATTGGAAGTTCCTGACTCCAACGACCTGAATTACAGTAAGTTCCTAATAGCATTACACAAATACCTCATACCACATATCAAAAGCACCAAGTTTACCAAAAGCATTGCCTTTGAACGGATGCACTTTAGCTTCGTGAACGTGATGAAACTTTTGATCGGGCTGATGGTATTGATCATCTTCTCCCCTATCATTTTGCTGGCTGTTGTAATCAGCATTCCGTTCTGGGGGCCAGCTGCTATCGGATTCTTGATCAACTTGATTTCAGCCTTCAGTCACAAGCTTCGGCACAAATACAACCGATACAAACCTCAGCACCTGCCAGATTTGCAAATACCACTCAAAGGCAGAAAGCTTGTCCACGATTTTTCCGAAAGCATGGAATAGCACCAACCTTGTAACCACATCACCCGAGGGCTGTGTCGCACAGCCCTTTAGTTGTTTTAATGATAATCCGTAAAAGTACTACAATCTAGTTACCCATTTTTCTCTTCTAAAATCGTAATTCATTTTCAGAAGCATACCCCACCTTCTAATTTCCCACCCCAAAAAAGCTACATTTTTCCATGGCAAAAGTCATATTTATAAAAACAGGAAAAATGCTAACTTTAACCGTGTCGGTTTGGGCTACTAAATGGCATTTTATTGACATGAACAGACAGATTTTTTTAAATAAAAAAGTATAAAAATGGCTTTGATAAAAAAAGTAAAAGGGGTTGCCCCAACGTTTGGAAAGGACGTTTTTTTGGCTGACAATGCCACCATTATTGGCGATGTGATAATTGGGGACGAATGCACCATTTGGTTCAATGCGGTGGTGAGGGGCGATGTGCACTCGATCAGGATCGGGAACAAAACCAACATTCAAGACGGAGCAATTATCCACTGTACCTACCAAAAAGCAAGCACCACCATCGGTAGCAACGTTTCCATAGGGCACGGGGCAATGATCCATGGCTGCACGCTAGAAGACGGCTGCTTGGTGGGCATGGGCGCCATTGTGATGGACAATGCCGTAGTGCAAACGGGTGCATTGGTAGCCGCAGGTGCGGTCGTGTTGGAAAATACAATTTGCGAAACAGGCTACATCTACGCAGGCACACCCGCCAAAAAAGTAAAAGCCATCAGCGAGGAACTAGGCGCTATCTTCGAGCGTACCGCCAACAATTACGTAATGTATTCGAAGTGGATTGAGGATTGATGGTGTTCAGCCACAGACCGTCTCGATCGCTTGAAGGGGTGGGGACGGTTTTATATATTTTTGACCATTCTCCTATAAAAATGTAACTTGTTCATCGAACCAAAACGAGTACATTCTATGAAAATGTTAAGAACCTTATCTTTCGCCCTAGTTATTTTCCCCCTACTTTTCTCTTGCCAAAAAACAACAGAAAGCTCCGAAGAAACCGTGGAGCAAGAAGCCAAAGTAGTTATTCCCAAAGCAAAATACTCCTTAGCCCAATGGTCTTTCAATCGGGACTTACTTGGTGGAGAAATGAACACGGTTGATTTTGTGAAAGCTGCGGGAGAAATGGGCTTTGAGGGTGTGGAATATGTAAACCAATTTTTCTTGGACAAGGTCGATAATTTCGAATACTTAGATAGCTTAAATGAAGCGGCAAGTGCAGCGGGCATCAAAAATTTGATGATCCAAGTGGACAACATTGGCAACCTGAGTGCATCAGATACGGAAGAACGGGAAAAGGCAATAGAAGAAGGGAAAAAATGGGTAGATGCTGCCAAATATTTGGGCTGCCCAGCTATGCGTATAAACGCCCATGGCGATGGAACTCCCGAAGAAATGAAGGAAAATAGTATTGCCGGAATTGGCGCCCTGGCAGATTATGCCAACGAAAAAGGCGTCCAGATCATCATAGAAAACCACGGTGGGGTTTCTAACGATGGGGCTTGGTTAGCCGATTTGGTAGCAAGCCTTTCGGACAAAAATGTAGGCAGCTTGGCGGACTTCCATAACTGGTGCATTGAGCGGGAAGGCGGTGCACTTTGGGGCGCTCCCTGCATCAAAGAATACGATTATTACAAAGGCTTCGCTGAGTTGATCCCGACTGCCAAAGGCATTAGCGTAAAAGCTTTTGAATTTGATGCAGAAGGCAATGAAACCACCATGGATTTTGGTAAATTCTTCCAAATCATGAAAGATGCTGAGTACGATGGCTACCTCGGTATAGAATATGAAGGTAAAAGCTTACCTTCCAAAGATGGAATCTTGAAAACCAAAGCCCTTGCAGCTAAAAGCTGGGCTGCGGTTTATTCCAAATAGTTTTTTTGTGCCATAGCGAATAGTTCGCCTACTTCCAATCATAGTTCATCATGAAATTACGAAAAGCTGTTCTTGAAGACCTACCTGTTCTTAATAGAATTAGTGTAACCGCAAAAAAGCACTGGGGCTACCCCAATGAGTGGATTGAGCGATGGCTCGATGACCTCACCCTCACTCCTACCGACTTGGAAGAGCAGTCTATTTTAGTTGCCGAAAACCGAGAAGGCTCCCTTGGTTTTTGTGCTATTAAAGAAGAAGCTGAGTATGTTGAAATCAACCATTTGTGGATCTTGCCAGAGTTCATTGGAAAAGGCTTTGGGAAACGCTTATTAGAAGCTGCTCTCCAAAAGTTCAGCAGCTCCCAAAAGCCCATTCAAGTAGTAGCCGACCCTAATGCTGCACTTTTTTATCAGAAACAAGGCTTTGTTACTTTCAAGCAAATCGAAAGCTTTCCCAAGGGGCGGTTTTTACCTGTGATGGAGAAAAGAAAAAGTTGATAAGCCTATCAAAAAACACCCTATTTACATAAATAGACAATGTAATCATTCATTGTTCTGGGCATTAGTTATCTATTTTCCCCCTCAACTTTTTTGCATCATTTGTCAGTTTGCATTATTTTCAGGGAATTGATAAGTGAAAATTTCAATTTTAACTACAACTACAACAATGAAAAAACTACAATTGAAGGTAGGGCTGTTGCTCCTTGCCGCTACACTTTTTTCACATATTACTTTCGCCCAGCTTATTCACCTCGAAGAGGACGGCAACAAACTCCAAGTACAGAAAATGGTAGCCACCACCTCGGTAAAAGACCAAGGAAGAACAGGTACTTGCTGGAGCTTTTCCACCACTTCCTTCATAGAATCGGAAGCACTGAGGCAAGGCAAAGGTGAGCACGATGTCTCGGAAATGTATTTTGTAAGGCATAATTATCCTGCCAAGGCAAAACATTATGTACGGATGCAAGGCTACGCCAACTTCGGGCAAGGAAGCCTCTCACACGATGTAACGAACATTGTAAAAAAACATGGGATAATGCCCGAAGAGGCTTACGATGGAAAAAAAGGAGAAGGTGAATACGACCACAGCGAGCTTATTGGTGTGCTGAAAGGATTTTTGGAAGGTGTGGTAGAAGGCAAAAACGCCAAGCCTACGGAGCATTGGACCAAGGCGTTTGACAGGGTGCTGGACACCTACTTGGGCGACCTTCCCGAAAACTTCGATTACAAAGACAAAAAGTATTCTCCCAAGGCATTTGCCGATGAAGTGCTTGCCTTCGACCCTAGCAATTACATAGAAATCACCTCGTATGAGCACCAGCCATTTTATGAAAAACTAGTGCTAGAAGTTCCCGACAACTGGGCAAGTGCCTCGTATTACAACCTCCCCATCGACGAGCTGGAAGCGGTAATGGACAACGCCATCGACAAGGGCTATTCCATCGCATGGGACGGTGATGTGAGCGAAAAATCTTTTTCCCACAAAAAAGGGATGGCGATAGTGCCAGAATTGGACTGGGATGAGATGTCAAAATCGGATAAAAAACACATTTTTGACGAGGTAATAAAAGAGAAGGAAATTACGCAAGACATGCGCCAAGAAACCTACGAAGACTACAGCACAACTGACGACCACCTGATGCACATCGTTGGCTTGATAGTAGACGGAAATGGAACGAAATACTATGTTACCAAAAACTCTTGGGGAGCTGAGAGCAACGATTTTGGCGGCTATTTGTACATGTCAAGAGCCTATAACAGACTCAAGTGCGTAGCCATTATGGTACATAAAGATGCCGTGCCCGAAAGTCTCAAAAAGAAATTGAAAATCTAGACGTTTACCATTTGGACAAAACCGACACCAAAAGTTAGTTTTTAAAAAAATGATAAATTTTCTTGCTTTGTAAAAAAGAATCCCATTACCTTTGCAACGAATCAAGAAATAATTGTAAAGTTGTTAAACCCTTTAAACGGTCATAAGAAAAAATGCTAAATCTCATCAACATATCGTCAACTGAAAAGCAGCATGAGCTAGCTACGGTATGGTGTATGGATATACGCACAGACCGTTACCAGAGCTTACCGTTTTTCAGCGACGGACTTGGGGGTTATCAACGTGATAATACATAAAGCTACTCAATAGAAATTGAGAAGAACCCGGTCCGAAATTCAAATTGGTCCGGGTTCTTTTTTTGCCCTCACCAAAGTTGCTTGGGAGCTCCCAAACAACTTCTTAGTCTTCAAGCATTATCCCGGGAGGAAAACTAGCCGAAGGCATCCTGAACTTGGACCGAGTTAAAGTTTATAAATGTTACACAATAGCTGCCTTTTCTGCACGAAGGTGATCCGCAAAAGGCATGGTCAACGAAGCGTATTTATCGGTATGTACCTGCATGTATAGCATGAGTAATGTAAAAGTTACGTAATAGCCCAATGCCTTAAAAACATAGAGCAAGTGGCTAGTTGTAACAAATCTCTAACTTGGGCGCGCTATGCCAGCTTCGCTCAACAAATTTAGGAACATGGCAACACAAAAATTGAGGGGGAAAGACCTCCGGAATATAGGTTTTCCAGAAGGGAGAACCATTGGGGTGATCATCAAGGTGATGGCAAATAAGGCTTTCAAAAAAAAGAGCAAAGTGGAAAAACTAGAGCTCCTGAAAGAAATAAAGCAAAACCCTGAAAAATTCAAATCGGAAGAACTGTTAGGGCTTATTGCGGCAGAATTGCTCATGAAGCCCGAAGAGAAAACGGGCGAAACCCCACTGCGAGAAATGAAAATCCCGCATACAACCTATGGAGAATGGGGCATAGAAGAAGGTGCAAAGCACCAAATGCATGTGGCGATGAAGTTGCCCGTAGCGGTTGCAGGAGCCTTGATGCCCGATGCCCATTTTGGTTACGGGCTGCCTATTGGTGGAGTATTAGCCGCAGAAAATGCGGTGATTCCCTACGGAGTTGGGGTCGATATTGGCTGCCGAATGTGCCTTTCGTTGTTCGATGCACCTGTGAATATGCTCATAGGACAAAGGAGCAGGTTGAAGAATATTTTGAAAGAAAACACAAAGTTTGGCAACCAAACTTTTGACAAGCCGATGGACGATGAAGTGCTCACAAGACCAGAATTCAGGGAAATTCCCAAAATCAGGTCTTTACAGGACAAAGCATATCAGCAAATTGGTTCTTCGGGGAGCGGCAACCACTTTGTAGAATTTGGAATTGTAAAACTGTTCACCGCTGACAATGAGTGGAACTTGGCACCAGGCAAATATTTATCTGTGCTGTCCCATTCGGGGTCAAGAGGTTTTGGGGGCATTTTAGCCCAGTATTACACCAAAATAGCGATGGAACAGACTATTTTGCCAACAGAAGCAAGGCATTTGGCTTGGCTCAGTTTGGACTCGGAAGCGGGTCAGGAATACTGGAGGGCGATGAACTTGGCTGGCGATTATGCTTCGGCTTGCCACGACCACATCCACCGAAGGATTACCAAAGCGCTGGGCTCAAAAGTATTGGCGAGGGTGGAAAACCACCACAACTTTGCTTGGAAAGAGCAACTAGCCGACGGACGGGACGTAATAGTCCACAGAAAAGGCGCAACACCTGCCGGAAAAGGTGTATTAGGAATTATCCCCGGGTCTATGACCGAGCCAGGTTTTGTGGTGAGGGGAAAAGGGGAAACCAAATCGATCAATTCTGCTTCGCACGGTGCGGGCAGGGTGCTTTCCAGAAGCAAGGCAAAATCAACCTTGGTGCAATCTGAAGTAAAGAAGTTACTGAAAGACAAGGGAGTAGAGCTGATTGGCGGAGGCTTAGACGAAGCCCCCCAGGCCTACAAAGACATCAACCAAGTGATGGAAGCACAAGTCGATTTGGTGGAAACCTTGGCAAGGTTCACCCCAAAAATAGTACGGATGAGCGGGGAGTAAACTCAGTTTCTGGTTACTAGTTTCTTGTTGCTGATTAAAAAAAGGAACTTGTAACTAGAAACAAGTAACCCGCTTCAGCCACACATAAGGGATTTAGGGCTTTCAAGGAAAAACTAAGTTGTTTTTCCTTTGCACACCGTACATCTTTTATGGACTGGGGGTCTATACTTGTTGAGGCGATAAAAAAGAAAATAATTGGTGAATAGTCCCTAGCTTTGACGAAGGGAAACCGACAAACTTAAAAACTTAATACGATGAGCTATAATGGCGAGATTGAGGAAAGCCAACTTGAGGCAGAACAATTGCTTGAAGACGGCGACATAATGGGGGGCAAAAAGCAACTCGAAGAGATTTTAGTTTCTGAGCCTGGCTACGGCCGAGCACACAATGCCCTTGGGTGGATTTATGACAACACCTTTGTAGACTACGCAAAAGCAGAGTATCACTACAAGTTGGCTATAAAATTTGCCCCAACTTTCCCTGCTGGTTATTTGAACTACTGTTTCTTGCTCAATAAGCTCAAAAAAAGCGAAGAGCTTTTGATAGTGGTAAACAAAGCCTTGAAAGTGCCAGGCATCAATGTTTCTAGTCTGCACAACGAACTAGGGCTGATGTTCGAGTATGAGGGAAATTATAAGGAGGCAATAGCCAAATACAAGCTGGCAATTGCCAATTCTTTGAACAACTTCGAGATTGAAGCTTACCGAGGCAACATCAAACGCTGCCACGGCAAAAAATGGGGTTTCTTTCGTTTGTTCAAGAAGAAGCAACCTTCTTATTAGTTCTTGTTAGAATTGGTCAAAATACACAAAGCCACCCTTTTGGGATGGCTTTGTGTATTTTACTAGTTTTTGGCTTTAAACTTAAACCAAAATATGAAAAATAATAAAAATACGACTTATAAATCAATAGCTTCTATTCTTCCAAAGGCTTAATGTTCTTGGCAAAGAAATAAATAGCACCGACGCCAAGGGGAACGAATACTGCAATGGCAAAGAATATAGGGGTATAAGAAAATTGTTCGACAATTATGGGCACCAATTTGTTCATGATAATCACAGAAAAGACACCGACCATTCCGCCTAAACCAGCCAATGAACCAACAGATTTGCCACTAAAGAAATCACTTGGTAAGGTCTGAACATTACCAATGGCAAACTGGAATCCAAACAATACAATGAACACGATGAATACAAAGGCTAATGCTGTTTTAGCGAATAAAATAGTCGCTACCAAGCCTAAGAACATAATTACCCCACCAATTAGAATGGTAGTTTTTCTACCTTTATTTATAGAGTTGGTTTTAGTGATGATTTGACCAGAAACCCAACCACCAACTATACTACCGAGTGCTGCACCTACGTAAGGAACCCAAGCGAACATACCAACTTCCTTTACATTAAAACCATAAACATCGAAGAGGTAAATTGGCATCCATCCTACAAAAAGCCACCAAATTGGCTCTAAGAAGAATCTACCTACTACTATCGCCCAAGACTCTTTGAAACTAAGAATCTCCTTCAAGCTTTTACCCTTTACTTCGCTACTATCCTGTTGGTCTGCTTGGCTCTGCCCTGCCAAGATAAACTCGCGCTCCTCATCAGAAATCCAAGGGTGCTTCTTAGGGCCAGCCTTGTTGATCAGCAACCATGGAATGATCCAAACGATACCAAAAGTACCAATCACCATAAAGGTCGTCCTCCATCCGTAAGCAACAAAAAGAGCTGCTATAAACGGTGGAGCAATCACAGAACCAATAGATGCACCTGCGTTAAACATGCCTTGTGCAATAGCCCGCTCTTTGATTGGAAACCACTCAGCGTTACTTTTTACCGCACCAGGCCAGTTTCCTGCCTCTGAAAACCCAAGCAAGCTTCGAAATATACTAATGGACAAAAATCCACGAACAGTTGAGTGCAAGAAAGAGGATAAACCCCAAACCCCGATAGACAAGACGTACCCAAGACGTGTCCCCACTTTATCGAAAATTTTACCTGTAAACAACTGACCTAATGCATAAAACACCATGAAAATATTCAGGATATTTCCATAATCGTCCTTGGTCAAACCCAAAGACTGGGAAATAGAGCCTTCCACATTTTCGTTACCCCACATAATCGAGAGGGCACTTCTATCGATATAATTAATTACCGTAGCTAAAAAAATCAGCCCGATAATTACCCACCTTAATCCTTTAATTTTCATTCTATTTATCGTCTTTATTTCCAAAGTATGACACCGCACTGCCGTCCAAGAAATCTTCACGGACTGGGCTGAAAACATCTATTAGCATTCCTGCCTCTAGGCACTGTGCACCATGTACCATATTTGGTGGAATATACACGCCATCACCAGCGTTTACTACCTTAGAGTCCTCGCCTATGTCGAAGTTGAACTTGCCACTTACTACATAAGTTGTTTGTGAATGAAAATGCTCGTGAGGCGTTCCTTCTGCTCCTTTTTCAAACTTCACTTTCACCATCATGATTTTGTCATCGTAACCGTATATCTTACGTGAAACTCCTCCGCCCAATTCTTCCCATTCTTTCTCACTATCAATTGAAAATTTTTCGCTTTGCAAAGCTTTCATGGTTTGTTGTGTTTGTATTAATCAATGTCTAAAAAAATGGGACCTTCCCATTCAAAAGTTGCTTCACCTACACTAAGTCGGTGTTTTTTATCTTCGTCTTTTTCGGTAGAAATAATGACTGTATAAACCTTTCCATTCTGGTGTGTTATCCGAACCCCTTTATATGCACCTCCCAAGGTTAATTTCTCCACCAAATCCACTTGGCTTTTGGTCTTGCTCGTAAGCTCTGTGTTAGGGTTGAAAGCCCCGTGTGGCTCAATCACATTTATAAAAGTAGTTCCGTTTGAAGTACTTCTCCTTTCAATAAAAGAAGGATCTCTTCTGAGGTTGAAATTTGGATCGTTAGCTCCAAGGCGAGCCAATATAAAGCTGGTAGGCGTTTCGGTCACAGCAGTAATAGTGTAAAATCTATCGCCAAGCATCCATGTGAAATGGGAATTTTTGTCATTGCTTTTTCCCATTCTTTCTA
The DNA here is from genome assembly GCA_034044135.1 of Flammeovirgaceae bacterium SG7u.111. Classification (NCBI taxonomy): domain Bacteria; kingdom Pseudomonadati; phylum Bacteroidota; class Cytophagia; order Cytophagales; family Flammeovirgaceae; species Flammeovirgaceae bacterium SG7u.111. Next base: position 4,112,795 of record CP139021.1, read on the forward strand.
CCCAAAGGTGCTGGTATCCCTGATCTTCCCCCAACACTTTCTGGGCTTCGGGAGCTGCTTCCGGCTCAAAGCCCAAGTCCGTAGGCTGCCCTTGGTACTGAAAAGCCAAATCGTACTGATGTTCTTCTTCACTTACCGCATCAAACACATCTACAATTAGAGGCTTCCCTAAGTCTTTGTCTTTGATCAAAACTAGGGTTCTGTCCATTTCCACCCCTTCGTAGGCTGCTTTTTCACTTGCGCCAATCGCAGTAAAGTTTTCTTTTTCGAGAAAGAAAGTCAAGTTAGAATGATGCTTCGAAGAAAGTTTCATATTCCCCCCAAAGTGGGATTTTTCATCTATCACCAGCGTGTTGTGCGAGATGGTATGCTTCGCCCAAGAATAGTTTTCGGGCAAGTACCTACCTCCTTCTTTTTGCTCAACATTTACAAAACGAGCCGCGCCATAATCTTGTAAAACCTCGCTCCCATTATCGTACAAAATGATTCCTAGTTTATCAAAATGGCCGTGGCTAAGACCATGGGAAGTATAGCGAAGAATAAGGCTAAGTTGATCGTCTATTTCCCCTTCCCTAATGAAACCAACTCCGCCTTTTGTACCATCGGTTCCATCTGTAAGCAAGATTGATTTTCTACGAAATGGTTTGGCTTTTTCCTCCGCCAGATCCTTAGCAACCATAGCCCCAGCTTTAGAAACCATCACAGTTCCCTGCTCTTTGGCCACGGAAAGTAGCTCAGGGTTTTGCCCTCCAAATTGATAAATTATATCAAGTGAATATACTGTTTCAGGAGAACGGAAGCTCATCCCTTTTACAGAATCGTTGAAAGGGATGAACCGTCCTTTATCGTCAGTTAATTGCAACAAGCATTCTACGGTTTTCACCAAAATACCATCTCTGTATTCAAAAATCTTTCGTTCAGGTTCGTTGTTCTCAATAGCCAAGGCAAACAGTATAAATGGCTGCAAAGCATAGCGGTGGTAGTAAGGTCCTTCGGTATAGTAGCCACTTGGGGAAAATAACCCGTCGAGCTGTGCTTCAAAACCTGCTTTATTCGCAAAATCCACATCTCTTAGCGGCTTTTCTTTATCAGAATTACTTTTCTTATTTAGCGAAGCCTCATCGAACGACACCCCTTCAAACGACCTTTTTACCAACTCCATATCTCCCATTGCGTAGCCCGCCATTCCCACTGCCGCTACCGCCCACACACCGTGGTTATGAATACGGTTAAAAACCCTTGAGCTTTCTACAGAAAGAAAATCTGCATAAGGCTTGAGCAAGTCCTTTTCAATGGTGTTGCGAGTTGGTTTATCCAAATAATCGTACACGCAATCATAAGCTTGCACTACATTCACCATCCATACGGCTTCGTTGAGCGACTGCCAAAAAAGCTTGCCTGGAGCGTAAGATTTTCGGATGGGATGCAAGTCGAGTGTAGGATACATTTTGGCATATTCCAACAGCATTTCTTTCACAAACTTGGCGTACTTTTCATCCTCTAGTACTTGGTAAAGAATGCCCGCTTGGCGCATGCTTTTGTAGTTGAGCTTATGCCTCTCATGGGTGTATCCTCCAGCAGGATCAACTGGCGTAGGTACATCCATTTTTTGAGCCATCACTCCATCCAGCTCAGCTTTCATGTCTTCAATGGAAGTACAGAGTAAGTCATATTCAGTGTAACTTTTGCGTATTTCAGCTACGCCACTTTTGGTCAGGATAAGGCTAGGATGTTCGCCTTGGGCAAATGCCCTTCCTGCAAAAAGCAAGGCAACGCAGATACCTAAAATATAAAACTTATGTGCCTTAATAATCATTTTCATATCGTTGGTAAGGTCATTTCGCATTTAAAAATCAAGTTCAACCGTGTCTCCAAAATTGAGTTGTTGTATGTTTTTTCCAATTTGAGTCTGAATAGTTTCGCCAGTGCTCAGTAGCGTCATTGAGAGTTTTTTTCCTTTTTCTACAACCAATACATCCACTGGTTTGGAAAAAGTCAGGTGTCCATTTTTTCCTTCTATCGAAGTCACTTTTAACAGTAGCGCTTTGTCCTTTTGGAGAAAGGCAGATTCCGCCTTGGCAGCAATATGCTGAATCAACTTTATTTGACCGCTTTCGCTTATTTCATAAGCCCAACCCGCTATTTTTATCCCTGTATATTTCTCTTTTGGTTTGATGCTGTTGCCCGAAAACTCATACGGATGAACCAACGTCACCAACTCGGTTATACCAGCTTTCCCCTCAAACTGGAGAATACTTGCTGCTTTTTCTCGCTTCTCCCAAGTAGACCTGCCCAAAGGCTTTTCCCCTAACTGGACGATATCCAAACCTTTCCCATCTCCCAAATTTCTTCGAAGGTGGGATAGACTTTTTTTCTCGTCAAAATCTCCTTGCCATATTTGCTGGTATGTATGTTTCTCTTCGGACTCAAACTTATCAATCACCAACCAAAAAGCGTCTTTCTTAAAGAAAAATATCTTTCGGAAGTAGTCCGTATTCATTTCTTCAAAGCCAACGTGCGTACCTTCAAATACATCCAAAATATCTGAAGAATACCATCCTGTTTTTTTAGGTATTGGAAGATCGCCCCACTTGCCAAATCCACTTCCGCCTTTGTTTCCAACCCATTCCCCACCTTGGGGAACCGAATCGACCAATGCGACATTTTTCACCCAAGAACTTTTGAAAAACTGGAAGTCCTCGTAAGAATACCTCACTTGGTAGTTGGGCAAAATTTCTTTTCCATAAGTATAGGCAGAAAAACCCAAAATATCTCCGTGCTGGTGGTCATTTTTCTTCGGTGCAAGCCCTGAGTTGATGATCATGAATGCATCATTTTCTTCCGCTCTCATAATATAGTATCCCGTTTGTGGGAACTCAAAAGAACTTAGCGTCGGCCTTTCGGTTTTCATCAGCATCAAACCATTCAGCTCTGGTAAAGTAAAGTACCAATAATCGCTGGAAGAAACCTTATCAGCAGCCAAATATCCATATCTTTTGTCTTTAAAAAGCAGCCAACCCGTGGTCATGATGTTTTTTAAACTATTGTATTCTTCTAAAGGTTCTTTGGTATCATCCGAAAGAACAGGAGCTGTTTTGTTGTCCTTCGAAATCATGAGGAGCGCATCAAACATCCCTTTTAGTTGCGTCTGCCAAATAGGTGGGATTTCGTAATCGTTTCGCTGTAGCAATTGATAGACATAAAAATAGTTATCGATATCGCTGATGTGGTAGTGCACCGTGCGTTCAAACTGGAAGCCATCTTTGTTAATTTCTTTTTCTAGGTGCATTCCCAAAATCTTCATAGAATGCTCATACCATAGTTTGGCATCTTCAAAGTCACTAAACAGAATCGATATCATGGCAAGGGCTGCCATACCTCGGGTTTGATGGTTCCCGCTTTTAAATTTTTGGTTCTCGTGGTAAAGAAAGGAGGCTGTTTGCAAAAAGGTTTTGATGAGCATCAGTTGGTCAGCGTCAGTATAACTTTCCGAAGCCAAATAGAACGCATGGACACGAAGCCAATTGAGCATACGATGCCCTCCTCTATACACCTCGTACACACCGTTACCGTCTTCAATAGTTTCGTATTCGCCTTTTTCTAAGCTGGCATTGAGCGAAGCGACTTGATCTACAAAGTAGCGTACGTATTTTTCGTCTTTAGTAAAATAATGCAACAAGGCTATATCAGGTGATTTTTGCTGCCTTGCCAAGTGCCTAAGCTCGTAGGAGGAAACATCTTTTCCTTTTAGGTTTTTGAAAGGAAGCTTCCAAGTGGTGGAGCCATTGTATAATTCTAAATGGCTATTGGCTTTGTCCTGATGGTTTTTTTTTCTACCGCTATATTTTTCGTTATAATGTACAAACCGCTTATCAAATTCTTTCCAACTAAAGTAATATCGGCTGGCGTAGGTTTCTTTGAAATAAGCCGTAAGGGCATGGATATCTTTTAGTTCTTGCGCTCCTTTATAAGCAGCCAATACTTCCCCATCGCTCATCAACCTATCAGTTGGAATAGAGCCCTGCCCTAGCAAAGGAAGGCTTACTAAAATGGTGAAGATGGTATTGAGAAATTTCATTTTATGCGGTTAGAAGTTCCTACTCACAAATCAGAAGAGGAAATTTACTGGTTGAAAGAAGTAATTTGTCATTAAAAGCATTGCCCGCCCCACTTGTGAGCTGGGCAATACTTTTTGTGGTTGCTCTAATCCAATTTTTCTATTTTTACCAAGTCATACCTACCAGTCACATCGCCTGGGGTAAGTTGGAAACGAAGATTCTTCGTAGCTGCAGTTGTTTCTATTTCAAATGCAATACCTACATAATCAGATGCATTTGGAGTCAACGAAATACCTTCTTCTACAAAGATAACTGTATCGTCGTCACCATCTGAAAGCTTGAAATTACCACAGCTAGTACCTGAGCTACTAGCACTCACATACCAGAAAGAAATTTTATATTTCGTACCAGAAGAGACCTTGATAGTCTGGTCTAGGTAGTGGCTTGAAGATTCAAGTTTTGCACCAGTGCTGCCATCTGGAGGAGTTGGCGAACCTGAACCAGAGAAGCTGCCCCAAACGCTACGGTCGCTGCATTCAAAACTTGGGCATTGGAATTCGGGAACTAGCTCGTCAACTACTACTACATCAATAGTAGTGTCACTGCTTACTTCATTTCCATCTGATGAAACCAGCTTTACAGTGTAAGTACCTTCGCCAGCTGCAAAAAAGTGAGTAGGATCTATTTCATTTGATGTACTTCCATCACCAAAATCCCAGCTATAGTTCAGAGAACTTATAGATAAGTTGGTGAAGTTAATTTCTTTGTAGTCACTTACACTAGATTTATAAGTGAAATCAGCTTTAGGAGGGGTTTTATCTGGGATAGAACCCACTCCTGGCAGCTCATCTTCACATGCTGACAATCCTAATACCATTGATAAACCTAGCACTCCTAGGCTAATTTTCTTTGTAAGATAAAATCTCCATTTCATATTTATATAGTTTTTTGCTTTATTATAAAGCTGTTAATATTGAAAAAACTTTCACAAACGGGCAAGCTTAAAGAATGTGTGTGATACCTTACTAAACCCAATTTACTCTTTGGCCCACCCGAATGTGTAAGTCTGATTTTTTTAGTATTAAACGTTTACTGACACCTTAAGAGAACATAAGTCCACCATTGATATCTACATTATTACCCGTCATGAAAGATAACTCAGAAGAAGCAAGGCAGTACACCAAGTTTGCAACTTCCGCAGCTTCACCTTCACGCTTAAGCGGAGTAGCGTTTGCGACGTTGGTACGTACATTGTCTTTTGTAAATGTATCGTGGAAAGTAGTAGCAATCATACCTGGGCAAAGTGCATTTACACGAATCCCCTTAGGGCCTAGTTCTTTTGCCATAGATCTTGTGAAAGTCATTACCGCACCTTTTGCCGTAGCATAAGCTGAAGCGCCTGGTCCGCCACCATCACGACCTGCTTGAGAAGCAAAGTTCACTATAGAACTACCTTCTGGCATAAATGGAACTACCGCTTTTGTTACCAAGAATACACTTGTCAAGTTCAATTGCATAAGGAAATTGAAGAATTCCTCATCCATTTCTTCGATAGTTTTCCTGCCCACTAGACCACCTGCAACATTTACCAATACACCTATTTCGTCACCATATACTTCTCTAGCATACGAAACCATTTTATTCACATCAGCAGATTTGGTCATGTCACCTTGAACAATGATCGCATCTCCACCAGCTTCTTTTATTTCTGCCAATGTCTCCTCAGCTTGTTCTTTGTTGTCAAAGTAGTTGATCACCACTTTAGCTCCTTCTGCAGCAAGCCTTATAGATACAGCTTTTCCAATATCACGTGCGCCACCAGTTACAATGGCTACTTTACCTTGTAAATTCATAATCGTAATTTTTATTTGTTTGAAATGATCTATTAAGGGCAAAAGCCCATAATTTTGTTATAATTCTATACTTACTGAAGCAAGCCAACTTGCTTTCCATCAGTCCCTTTCAAGCTCTCACTTCCTACTTTCAAGTTACTTATCTGAGCCGTATTGTCACTGATAGCAAATTGCTTGGCAACATCTGTAATGCAGTTTGAAATTTGAGTGATTGGCTCGCCTACCGTGTGGAAAATATCGATGGTTTTTACGTCTTTGAAAACCGAGTTTTGGATAATCGCTTTTTGTACTCCAAGCAGCGTCATTCCATTTCCCGATTTGTTTTTGACTTGATGACCAACTTTTTCAAAGTTGCAATGGTCGATAAACAAAAGAGGACCAAAAGTACTTTCATCGCTTCCACCTCGGTGCATTGCGGCAATCTGCGCCCCAATATTTTTGAAGCTACTGTTTTTGATGGTTACAAATTCAGCATTGTAAATCCCGATATCATCGGTTTCTTTATCAAGTTCTAAAATTGTTCCGCTCACATCCGTAAAGCGAGAGTTCTCAATCAGAACGCTGTCGGCAAAGGTATTTTTATAAGCCTTCAAAATGCTGAAAGAATGATTTACATCAAGGTTTTCAAATGAACAGTTTTGGATATATAATTTATAGTTTTTGTTCATAGAATACCTGCTGGTAGAAACAACTGCATTCCCCGCATAGTCAGGAGATTCCGCACCGTCAATGGTAATCCCATCTAACTGCAATGCTCCACCATTTTCTATGGCAAACAAATTTGATTTTTCAAACACAATTCGAGCTCCTTCAGTAGATTTGATACTCAGTGGGTGATGAACTTTAATGACTTTCGTAAGCAAATAAGAGCCTTTTCCAAGCTCCAACACATCGCCAGCTTGGCTTTTTTTCACTACTTCAAAAAGGTCAGCACCTTCGGCTACTTTGGTTACTTTCCCAAAACCAAAAGAAGCTCCTTTTTCAGGTTTGGCAAACCATGAAGGTCCTGTTTCTCCTTTTTTCACAAAGGAAAAGTCTTCGTTGATTCCAGCTCCGTTCATATCACCTTTTACAGAATAGATCCCTTCTGCATTTTGCTCCAACTCACCTTCTTTACTCTCAAAACCTTCTTCCTTGAACTTGGTAATATTTGAGCTCAAAATATTATTGGCAAAACTAATTCCGGAGATATCGTCGTACACCGTGAATACATCATCTTTTTTTGTATTCCAAATGATATTATTAGTAAGACTAGTACCCAAAGGCGTAGCACTTCTTTCGGCATCGCTACCTGCACATAGCTGCACATAATCGCAGTCGATAAGTGTATTGTTGCTGATCTTACTGTCCCTCACTTGGTGATACCTATTTATTGGTGAGTTTGGCACTCCGTTCATTACAACTATCGCACCTCTAAAACGATGACCTGTCAATCCGTAGCAGTAATTATTCACAACGGTTTGCCTTTCGTTTATCACCCTGATACCGCCCGTATTGGCTACATGGTTACCAAAAAAAGCATTGCTTTCAGCAAAGTTCCCATGCCCATGACGGAAAGTCAACGTGCCGGCGCACTCATAAAAAGTATTGCCTTTAAAAACATTTGCTCCTGATTTGTTGGAGATGATTTCATGCTCTCCGTTGCATCTGTCGAAATAATTATTAATTACTTGGGTTTTAGAATCTGAAAGAGAATAATGGCTTGTACCAATCCTCAATGTTTCCCCTCCATTTGCGCCAAGCACTTCCCTTGGACCAAAGTAATTATGGTCAATTTGATGGTTGTTTTCTCGGCTTTCCTCGCTATTTAACCTTACCGCCATCGTTACGCCCAAGTTTCCTTTACCTATTAAAGCATTATGGTCGAACCTGTTGTTCTTCCCATACACCCCAACCCACAGGTCATTGTCGTGCCTTTCGGGGTTCGAATAGTTTGCAATAACGGTTTGGGTAATGCGGCAGTTGTTCGCCAAGGTAGTTTTATTGATACGGAAGGAAATAACTTCTTTGGTGAGGGTAAATCCATTTGTAAAGTAAAATCCAGACAGTACAAGATGCTCTCCACCTAACTTCAAATTTGAGCTACCTGTGAACGTCAATTTGCCAGGGTTTTTAACCGCTACAACAATCGGGTTCTCATCCGTTCCTTTAGCTTCAATCACCATTTCCGCATCTTTCCATTCCCCATCAGCTAACCACAGCGTATCGCCTGGTTGGGCAAGTCCCAACTGTTTGTGCAACTCTTCTACCGAGCCAATCAGATACCCCTCGTTGGTCGGAGCTCCGCAGGCAATAAATACCAAGGCTAACAGAGTGAATTTAAAAAAGTGAGCAATTAATTTCATAGTTGTAAGGAAAAAAATGGATATAGGTGTATTTGATGATGACTTGTTTGAAATTTCAGTATAAAAAACTTGTAGAGACACTGGGATCGGCATAAACCAATCCCAGTGTTTTAATATTAATAACCAGGGTTTTGGGTCAATACCCCAAAACTCACATCAATTTCCCTTTGAGGAATTGGTAGCAACAATTTAGTTGGTGAGAAGGTAAAACCTTCCTGAGCGGCAAAAGCACTCATTACAGACTCCGCTTCGCCAAATCGCACCAAATCGTAGAGCCTGTGGTTTTCAAAAGCCAACTCTACCCTTCTTTCGTCGAGCAACATTTGTTGAGTAATAGTTCCACCCGCAGGAATAGTCGATAAACCTGCTCTATCCCTTATCATGTTGAAAGAAGCAATAGCATCAGCATCGCTTGTAGAAGCACCACCTGCCATAATCGCTTCCACGTGCATGAGGTACACATCCGCAAGGCGAAGCACTATCCAATCGTTTCCGCACAACCTTTTATCGGCTGATGAAGTGATGAACTTACCTACCTCAGCTTCATTATCAGGATTGTACAAGGTAGACATCCTCTTATCACTAGGGTCAACGAAGGCATCGAAATCATCCGTGATGTAGTTCAAACCAGCAGCTAAACCTGCTTGGGTAAACTCAAGAGAGAAATCTTGGCTTTCGTTAATATTGTCGTTCACATACTGTACAGTAAAGATAACCTCGCTATTAAGCTCGGTATAAAATACTTCGTTATAATCACCACCTAAAGAATATTCACCACTGGCCATTACTTCTTCTAGTAGGGGCAATGCTCCTGCATGGTCGCCTTGGGTTAATTTCACTTTAGCCAATAGCGTTTTTGCAGCACCAACAGTTGCTCTACCCTCTTCTATTGAAGATCTTCCTGGCAACAAGCTAGCCGCTTCTGTAAGATCAGTAGCTATCGCTGTCAATACCTGAGCTACATCCGCTTTCTTGAATGCCTCACTCTCACTAGGCAATACAACCTTTGTAACGAGGGGAACTGCACCAAAAGCTCTGGTTAGGTTGAAGTGGGCAAGAGCTCTTGCAAACTTCGCCTCACCTTCAAATTGCTTTTTAAGATCGGCATTATCCACTACTTCCAAGTTTTCCAACACTTTGTTGGCACGGAAAATCACATTGTACATTCCTGACCAATATAGTGATATAGCACCATTGGTTGGCAATACGTTCATATCCTCGAACTGAGCCCACTCACCTTCACTACTTTTAGTTTTAGTATTGTCTGAACGCATTTCAGTAAGGGCGAACTCACGTAGGTAAGCCGCTTGAAGACCATCATAGATTGCAACTACTGCAGCATCTATTTCAGCAGTATTGGTATAGAACCCGTTGTCCCCTATCGCTGAAATAGGTTTCAGCTCTAGCTGGTCTTGACAGGCTGTAGTCGCCCCAAGCCCTATCATTAAAATAAATAGTTTAATTATATTTTTCATGACTTAATTTCTTTTTTGTTAAAATTCCAAGTTCACACCAACAGACCAAGTTCTGTAGATAGGTGCAGCACCTCTTTGGTATCCGTAAGTCAATGGGCTATCAAGACCTTCGTTTATACCTTCAGGATTGTAGCCTCTGTAGTCGCTACCCATAATATAAAGCAAGTTTTGAGCTGCCACATATACCCTTGCCGAATTCATACCCACCTTATCAATAAGTTGGCTTGAAAACTTATAGCCTACGTTCAAGTTGCGGAGCGCTATATACGAAGCATCCATTACGATGTCATCAGTAAATATTCTCTGCTGAACTTGTGCTGCGTCTGGGAAGAAATTAGGATCATCTGAATCGGTGATATAATCTTGGTTTGAACTAAACTGATTGTTCACGTACTGAGGGTCCATATTCCTTACTTTTGCACCGTGTGAGCCTTGGAACATGAAGCTCATATCGAAGTTTTTGTAATTGAAATTGTTGGTGATCGACCAGATCAATTTCGGGAATGGTGAACCAAGGATAGTACGGTCATCAGTGTCTATCAGACCATCACCGTTCAAATCTTTCACATAAATATCTTGAGACTCCGCATTAATAGGGTAGAATGGGTTTTTCAGATAATTAAGGGGGATTTCTTTATCTACTACATACCCATAGAAAGATGCAACAGGCTGCCCAACTTCTGCTATCCACTCAGCTGGTCTTTTCGAATCTACTACTGAAATCAAACCTTCTGCACCTGCAAAATCGAGCAAGGTGTTTTTGTTGTTTGAAAGGTTACCAGTTGTAGTCCACTTGAAGTCACCAGAATTGATGTTAGTAGTGAATATTTCCATTTCCAAACCTTCGTTCTCTACTTTTCCTAGGTTAACTACTGCTTCGGTAAACCCTGTTGCAGATGGAATAGGTTGTTGGATTAGCAGATCATCACTTGTTCTATTGTAATATTCTATCGTGAACCTGAATCTATTATCTAAGAAACCGAAATCTATACCAGGGTTGAACTCAATTGATTTCTCCCATCTTAATTCTGGGTTAGAAAGCGTAGTTTGGTTGAAACCTCCATAGATGTTTCCATCTAATACGCTACCAATTGGCTCTACTTGACCGATGTGGGCATACCTTCCAATACCAGCATTGTTACCAGTCATACCATAACTAGCCCTTACTTTCAAATCACTCAGGATTGAGTTACCCATCAAGAAAGACTCTTCTGAAACCCTCCATCCAACAGAAACTGCCGGGAAGAAGCCGAACTTGTTATCGGGACCAAATTTAGAACTACCATCAGTTCTTGCACTTAAAGAAACAAGATACTTGTCTGCGTAAGCGTAGTTGACCCTGCCCAAATAAGAAACCAATGTTTCAGCATCTTCATAAGTATAGGCCCCAGTTACATTAGTGCTTGGAATAGTAGTTACATAATCAAAGTTGTATCCCGCTGCATCAATATCCGTTTCATTCACATTCCACGATTCAAAAGCAAAACCTGCAACAGCATTAATCGAATGGTTACCAATCTCCTTGTCATAAGTGAACATTTGTTCTGTTACTATGTGATACTGTGTTCTTTGAGCATCAGCTGCAGATGTTCCTCCAGATCCTCTTCTATCAGATAAGGTTCCTATGTAATCTCTGTTTCTTCTGAACTGCACATCTCCACCTATGGTAGACCTGAAGTTCAACCCTTTGGCTATCTTATACTTCAAATAAGCATTGGTGTAAATTTTTGTGCGATAAGTCAAGCGTTCTCTTTCCAATACTTTTGCTAGGGGGCTAGCATTGGATGTAGTGCTGATACTCGTTCCACCAGACTCAACAGGCTCTCCTGCTTCTAGGTCGTAATTGTCAAACATTCTTTCCCAAGCATAGTCACCTATTTCTGCTTCAGAGTATGCACCACTATCGCGCAACCTGTTTATGTACTCTTCGTTAGTTTCGTCGATGTACTGTGGCAACCATGGGGACTGGCGAATAGCATCATGAACTCCAATTGGGAACCTACGTTGCTTCGAATAAGAAGGGTTGACCCTCAGCCCAAAAGTAAGTCTTTTACCTAATTTAGTCTCGAGGTTCAATCTAAAGTTGATTTTCTCATAGCTATCGGTAAGCAATACTCCTTCATCAGAAAGGTAACTTCCAGAAAGACTGAACTTCGTATTCTCACTTCCACCCCTTGCTGAAATTGAATGGCTTTGGATAACACCGCCATCCATCATCACTTCTTCCCAGTTGGTTTCAGTACCAAGCTGTTCAATGTACTCCAGCTTCTCGATGAGTTCACCGTTGTTGTTAGCTCTCACATAATTGTTCCAATCAGAAATAGAGCTAAGCACATCGCTTTCAGGAACTGCTTTCACACCAACATAACCGTTGTAGGAAAATACCGTGTTACCAGCTTTACCCTTTTTGGTAGTGATCATGATCACACCGTTTGCACCCCTTGATCCATAGATAGCAGCCGAAGCAGCATCTTTCAATACTTCTACAGATTCAACATCGTTCATATCGACGCTACCAAGGTAATCACTGTCTACTACAAGACCATCTACTACTACGAGGGGATTAGGAAAAGATGTAATAGAGCCATTACCTCTCACACGAATGGTAGGCGCTTCACCAGCAGCAGGGTTAGTCATCTGGATATTAATACCAGAAACTTGGCCTGCTAAGGCATCATCCACCCTCGAAAGTGGTATTTGGTCGAGTTTTTCGTTGGTTACTTTGGAAACAGCACCAGTCAAGTGTGACTTTTTCTGAGTACCATATCCAATCACCACTACTTCATCCAATTGTTCAACATCGAGCTCTAACACGATGTCAATGGTGGTTTGTGAACTAACTACTACTTCTTGATCCAAAAAACCGATGTAACTGTAAACTAATGTTGCATTTTCCGGTACTTCTAAATTGTATTCTCCATCAATGTTAGTTGTTGTACCGTTAGACGTTCCCTTCACCAAGATACTTACGCCTGGTAGAGGCTCATTTTCATCGCTAGAGGTTACTACACCTTTAATTAGCGTTTTACTAGTTTGTGCAAATAATGTGTTATCATTAACAAGAAAACACAGAATAAAAGCGAAGGCAACTAGAAAATATTTGCGATTCTCTAGCCTTCTCATCAAATTTGTAGGCATAATTCATATAGTTAAATAAAGGATTAGAAATGCAGTTTCTGATCCGATATTATAAGAGAGGCTTCCCCCAAAGTCTCTCTTTTTTTATCGAACTACAGAAACCGTTGCTTTTTACTGTAAACTAAAACATCATTGAGGTGCTCTGCCATTGCCTTCTTTGCCATAGCTCCGTCCCCCTCTTTGATATATTTTACAATTGAGCGGTGTTCTTCAAAAGCCTTATCGGCTCTTCCGTCACCACATACATTTTCTTTGGTGAAATACTCCATTAGGTCAGGAGTTACTATCATCATCAAACTTTTTAATGCTGGGTTTTTACCAGCTTCAGCTATTTCTAAGTGAAAAATCAAATCTTCTTCTACTGAAGGTAAACCTTCGGAAATGTTTTGTTCATAGGCATTTAATGCGTTTTCAAGCTTGACAATATCCTCAGGTGTTCTCCGCTCAGCTGCTAATTCTGCAACGTGCGTTTCAAGAATCACCCTAGTTTCTACTAATGAAAAGAAATCGTACTTACCCAAATTCAATACATCCGTGATCAACCCCTTAAGTCCTGTAAGCCCCATGCCAGCCACTACTGTCCCACTTTGCGGACTCGTGTTTAAAATACCATAAAACTCTAGTTTCTTGATAGCATCTCTTACAGCACTTCTTCCCACACCAAACTTTTCTGACAGCTTACGCTCCGAAGGTAATGCATCGCCTGGCTTAAGTTGTCCTGAGCTTATCAACTCCCTAATTTGTCTTATGATAATATCAGAAGGCTTTACAACGGCTATTTCTTTAAGGTTTTCTAAAATGGACATACTGTTGAATTTAGTCAATTAAACTGGATATCTAGATAATGGTTGATTGGATACTGGTAATTGGTTAACCAATTATAATGGGATAATAATTACCATCCAAGACTTTTTCATTAAAATTTCATCAAGGCCAGCTATTTAAATAAATACATGATGTTGGGATTTATCATTAACTCATGTTCAACTGGATAGACAGCGGAGTTCGGACTCATCACTTAAAATTCAATTTCATCTAGAATTATTCCTGCTCACACTATTTCATACGCCACTAGTATAGGGAATCCTTCATATTGGTTCTAGAAAAGCAAGAATTCAATGAGTGTTTTAAGTTAGAGAGGTAAGAAAGGCTCGACGTTTTACATCGAGCTTTTTTTGTATTCAGCATACTTACTATACTCCCCCCTCCCTATATTCTACCTATGTGACTAAAGTCACCACATACCACCCCACCATCTTGTATTTTTGATTCAATCGAATGTTTAACCCTACAAAAAATACAGCAATGAAAAAAAATATGGGCACCATAGACCGAGCTATCCGAGTGATAGTAGCTGCGGTCATCGCAGTTTTATATTTCACAGGAATAATTGGAGGCACCCTAGCTATTGTTTTGGGGGCTTTAGGCGTAATCTTCCTCCTCACAAGTTTCGCAAGCTTTTGCCCACTTTACGCCCCGTTTGGGCTTAGCACCTGCAAACTGAAAGAATCTTGATTTCCCACTAACGAACCTGTTGACTTCTACTTTCCTACCTGCGCTGGGGCGCAGGTATCTTTTTGATTAAGACCTTATTTTCGGTTCTTTTACCCCTTTTATGAGCAAATACCCACAAAACCCAAATTATGCAACCAAAGCTACCATGTCGTCAGGATACGTTAGCCAAACTAAGATTGGAAAAAGGAAATATTTCACCGTAGAGATGATGTAGCCAAAGCAACCGATAATTAATAATGTACTGAGAGTTAACCTTGGGAAACAGTTTTACAAATAGCCCCAAGAACACCCCAAATCCCTAAACCTTTTGCTTGCACAGTTTTTTCTACTGATGAGAAATCATTAAAACCGAAAAAACAGATGCAAGATTTTAGCGATAAGAACATACTAGTAGTGGGTGCAAGCTCGGGGATTGGATACGCTTTGGCAGAGCAGTTGGTAAAGGAAAATGCTCGTGTTTATTCGGCTTCCCGAAATAAGCCCCAAGGGCTAGAAGCTAATCACACCACCTTAGATGTTACCCAGCTTCAGGGTAACGAATTGGGAAACTTGCCCAAAGAGCTCCATGGCTTGGCCTATTGCCCCGGCACTATCAACCTAAAGCCCTTCCAGCGACTCAAAAAAGAAGACTTTCTGCATGACTTGGAGGTAAACCTTTTGGGAGCTGTTGGGCTTATTCAGCAAGCTTTGCCCAACTTGAAAAGAGCTGGAGCGGCAAGCATCGTGCTGTATAGTACCGTTGCCGTCTCTACGGGAATGGGATTTCATGCGAGCATAGCCGCGGCAAAAGGGGCAGTAGAAGGCTTGTCAAAATCCTTGGCTGCGGAGCTTGCTGGGGCAAATATTCGGGTGAATGTAATCGCCCCATCCATCACCGATACGACCTTGGCGGGCAACTTGCTCTCCACCGACGACAAAAAAGCGGCTTCGGCACAGCGCCATCCGCTCAAAAAAGTTGGCTCGCCCGAAGAAATAGCCGCCCTTTCTGCCTTTCTGCTCTCCGATTCTGCCGCTTGGATGACAGGGCAGGTAATTGGTGTAGATGGAGGGATGTCGAGCACTAGAGCTTTGTAAGACGATTTGATAAAGATTAGCGATTTTTGACTTATTCTGAAACCACAGGCTTCTTTGGAGTTTGCGGTTTTTTGTCAATTAAATTTTGGATAAAAAAATACTGGCGCTCAAAAACTCTTATTCGAACTCCTAAGCGAACTTAAGAATAAGCCTAAGCCGCCAATGGCGAGTACCAAGATCACGATAAGGTCGAAGGAACTCATACTTTGTAGGCTGAACCGTGTAGAGGAAATCACCCCGAAGATCATAGCGGCGATGGAGCCTAGGGCAAGTAGCCAACCTATCATGTTTTTGGAATTGTAAAAGATCATCCCGACCCCGAACATAAACGGGATCATGATCATCCCACCAGTCACATTGAAGTTGCTACCCATGCCCGAAAAGGAGGCAATTCGCATCCCCATCCCGAAGTTAGCCGTCACCCTTATTGACTTCAGCAGGAGGTAAAACCCTCCAATCATCATGATAATCCCCAGAAAAAATCGACCCGTACCGCCAGTAGTTCCACCTGCGCCCATAACATGTTTCGTGTTAAATGTTTAGAGAAATATTTATTGCCGTTAAGATAGGGAAAATTGGGGATTGAGAGAAATTATTAGTTGAGTACATAAGAATAACTACTTTTGCAAAGTACTTCATCTAAAAAGCTCCAAATAATTCTTTCAAAACACCTTCAACTAATTTAGGTTACTATCAGAAGGAGAAAAAGCTAACCATATTTCAAATTTTTTAATGCTAAAGGGGGTTTCTTGTAAAACCAAGAAAAACTATGATTGTAGAATTCTGGGATAAGATATCACATTTTGGAACTGAAACAGCTTCAACTTCTGGGGAGGTAAAAAGAATCATTTATTGCAACAGAATAGCCCTGTCTCTGTTTTTTATCTCAATATTGGTCAGCATTTTTGTTATTGGTAACATCTTAGCTACTGGAAAAGTATTAGATACTAAAGGTTGGATCAATACTTTTAGAATCATGTTTATGGGAATGGGAGGTGTAGTCACGCTGCTATTCAATCGATACAAACTTGTAGTCTTGGGGAAATATGTACTAAGCCTTGCCCCTATTTTTTTTCTTTTAGTCTTCCCAATATTCACCGATCGGGTTACAAACGAACTTCTTCTCATCATCCCAATTTCATTTTTGGCGCTTTCGTCCCTTTCCATTTTCATATTTTCTTTTTCTAATGAAAGGTGGCATCTGATTAGCATCCTAGCTATCTATATTTTATACATCCTTTTTTACGAACATCTTTATTTTAACCAAACGAACCCTCCTAGCCTCTTCGCAATCATCAGCGAAAACCGTTACATTTTTAAGCTAACCCAGCTTTTCACTTTTCTTTATTTTTGTACCATTATTTTCATCGTTCTTTCTCACAACTTCAACATCTATAAAGATATCACCCACAAAAACAGCTTGCTGGAAGAATTTCAGGAGGAACTCACGATCCACAATGAACAACTGAAGCAAAAACAATGGGAGTTGGAATCAAAAAACAAAGAGCTCGAAGACGCTCTTTCCCAACTAAAAGCAACACAATCTCAATTGGTGCAGTCTGAGAAAATGGCATCTCTGGGCACGCTCACCGCTGGTATCGCTCATGAGATAAACAACCCTGTCAATTTCATCTCGGGTAGTTTGCAAGCCTTTGAGGGGCTGTTACAAACATATCAGAATGAAACAAATACAAGTGACAAACTCGACAAGAAAGAGTTTAACACCAAGCTAGAACGCTTGCTAAAGAACTCAAAAAATGGGACAAAGAGAATACAAAAAATAGTAGAGGGGCTGCTTGTTTTTTCCCACAAAGGCACTGAAAATAAAAGACCTTCAAATATCCAAAAGATCATTGAATCTACTTTGTCTCTCATCCAATTCAAGATTTCGGAAAACACACAAGTACTAAAAGAGTTTACGGAACTTCCAGAGGTGATTTGCTACAGGGACAAACTCCACCAAGTTGTGCTCAATATTTTGGACAATGCCATTTATGCTACCAATTCAGTTCCTAGAGAGACGCATTCCATAAAGATCAAAACATCTCTCGTTCATCGCAATGGCTCGTCTTATGCCGAAATTGAAATTTCAAACTCTGGACCATCCATTCCAAAAGCACTTTTAGCCCAACTTTTTGACCCATTTTTCACCACCAAAGAACCTGGAGAAGGGACAGGGTTAGGGCTATCTATCAGCTATAATATCATTAAAGAGCACGAAGGCTTCCTTGAAGTCCGCAATAATGATATTGGCGTCTCTTTTTCCATTTTGCTACCCTTATAAAAAAGACAAGCACAGAACCCTACGGAAGAAGCTCTGTGCTTGTCGCCTAAATATTGAACTAAAAAACAACTTACCAATGCAACCCTTTCCCTTTCAAAAACTTTAGCAAAAACTCAGGTTCATCGGTTTGAATAATATTTGCCCCTCCAACCACCAACGCTTCAAGTCCTTTTTCATCTTGGGTTTCCCGAATGGCTTTGTCCACATCCCCCAAGGCATTTATCCACACCCGAGCATTCCTCTCTTTGATCAACTCTACCACGTCTTTTGAATAAAAGCTTGCATCGATATGCACCACCGCTGGTTCAAAAAGCGTCAATGCCTTGCCAGCTTCCTTCTCCGAATGCGCTCTGGGCATCAGTGCAAAGTTAGCATCCGCTTTTTTTAGTTTTTTCAACACCCTATAGTCGCTATCAAAAAAGAAAACGATTTCTTCAAAAGAACCACCTTGGATCACTTCAATTATTGGGGCAATATTGGAAGTTTTTAAATCCAAGTCCACCATGATCTTTCCTTCACAAACAGCCAATGCATCTTCTAAGGTGGGAATCCGGTAGTCGGTCTTTTCTCCATCTTTTAGCAAGAATAAATCTTGTAACTCAGCCAAGTACAAGTCTTCTGGTTTCCCCGTCCCATCAGTTGTCCGGTCAATGGTGCCATCGTGCATCAGCACAGGAACTCCATCTTTGCTCACACGTACATCTATCTCCACAATATCAAACCCTAGGTCAATAGCATGTTGGATAGCTTCGAGGGAATTTTCTGGGTAAAGCTTGTGAGCAGCTCTGTGCGCAGCGACTAAAACCTGCTTAGAAGTTGGATTGAAAAACTCTTTTTTGATGCGCTCAACTTGAGCATAACCTTGATGGGTAGCAAAAAAGAGCAAAAGGCTCAAAAAAGGTGTAACAAGCGTTAGGTTCTTCATATCACTTAATTCGTTCTTTAAATTCAGGAATTCTATTGATCAAATTGTTAGAAGCCTCGGGCTGTTTCACCAAATCAAAGGCATCGTACAATTGTCCCGCCGCAGTGTAAGCTTCAAACTTCAAGGTATCTCCTTTTATGGAGATAATCTGGAAAAGCTGGGTGTTTTTTGCCCTCCTATCCATCCACGAATCTTCCGAAACATCATACATTTTAGGACCACTCACCGATACCACATACATCGTCCCTGAAACTTTATCGTTTAGCGAAAAGCCCGTTGGTACGTTATTCACCATTCCTCTACCGTACGCATGATCATGCCCTTGAAGCACGATATCAACTTTGTATTTATCAAAAATAGGCTTAAAATGTTCACGCAATTCTTTGTTGTCTCTGTTCGGTTTGGTAGAGAAAACAGGATAGTGAAAAGTGATAGCCGTCCATTTTTTGGGGTTATTTGACAACACCGAATCCAACCATACTTTCTGGGCTTCTCTGTATTGTTCAGATTCGTCAATCTGTTCGGCATCCAATGAAATCACCCGTAGGTCTTGGTAGTCGGCAAAATAGCAGACTTCTTCTAAGCCAGCAGGGCCGTTGGTAGGTAAGTTAAACTGAGGTCGCCACTGAGGGGAAAGTACCACATCTTTGTATTCGTGGTTGCCAGGAGTCATTACACTGGGCACCATTGAGTGTATAAAAGATCCTGCATAGAACCATTCCCCCCATTCCAAATCTCTATCGTGGCGATTGATCAAATCACCGGCATGGAGCATAAAATCTACTTTGGGCAAAGTAGTATAAGCTTCCCGAATCACCCTCGACCACATCGACTTTACATCGTTTTGGGCATCGCCAAAGTAGATAAAAGAAACCTCATCCTCCACTGTTCCAGCGGTAGTAAATTGAATCCATTCGCTCCAAACTTCTCCTTGTCCCACACGGTAAGCATACCTTGTATTGGGCTGAAGGTTGTCCATTACAGCAGAATGGTAGTGGGCATAAACCATTGGCTCGTCATCATGCTGATGGTCCAATCGCTCGGTTGCAGCCACAATAGTTCTTGCTGAATCATCAAAATCTGAGCCGTGCCCCGCAACCGCAACTTCTACTACCCCCGCAGTAACTGTCGTGTCCGTTCTCCAATTTACCGCCATTGAAGTGGAAGCATCTTCGGTAAGGTTCAAAATGATGCGATCAGGCGTTGGTGTGGGGAAAAGTATATTTCGAACATGCCTGAAATCGGGATTGTAATCCGTATGGTAATGCTCATGATCGTGAGCATGTTCTTTCTGGCAAGCTGAAGTAAATAGCAAGCCAGCAGAAACCCAAATAATTGTTCTTAAACTGAATTGAAAGTTTTTCATATTGATTTTGTGAATAATTTAAGCTGTTTGATAAAAATCGGTATAAGTTATTTAATAAAAAGCATATTGAAATCAACACTTTCCCATCGCTGGTCATCGGCTAGTCGGTAATCCAAACGGAGTTTTTGATTCCCATCTGTTTCCACAAATTCGATCTTGATCGGGTGCAATCCTTTTTTCAAGGCAATTGATCCGGGAATGGCGCGATAATGATCATCTGAAATTAATTGATCATGAACATAAAATTTCCCGAACTCATCTGCCCTACACCTGAATTGGTAAAGCGCATCGGCGGGCACTTCAATGTATCCTTCCAGCACGAGCCCAAACTCATCGCTTCTATCTGCTATCAACCGTACGTCGAAGTCCTTCGCAACCCCTTCTTTCACCACTTTAAGGTTTTCAAAGTTTGGAATACTATCTTCCCCCCACATTCCCTCGTAGTATTTATAGCTCAGCCCTTTGATGTTTTTCTTCTTTTTAACCGCTTTTAAGTAAGTCGCTTTTTTATAGTCCTTAAAGAAAGCCTTGGACACTTGCCCCTTCCCATTTTTTAATTGGAAACCAACACTTGAAGTTTCATCTATCGGAATTGCACTTCCATTGTAGGGTTTATCTACAGATTCAGAATTAACTGAGTAAAACACCTTCGCTTCATCAAACGGGTTATTGATGCTAATTTCCTGGTTATCGGCAAACAAATCAGTTGTTGGGAAAAAGTAATCGGGCTCGCTTGCTTCTAGTTTGATCACCTTATCTCCTTCAAGTTTTAAGTCAGAATAATCTTCTCTCTCAAACTTCATTTCCCAGTGGAACTGAAGCAATGCTTTTTCGTCTTGGCTCAGCGGTGTAGAAGATGCTAAAGTTATTTCAAAGGTCTTTTCAGAACTTGGCTCAAGTTCAATAGTACTTTTGGACGGACTGATTTCAAATTTGTGTTGGTGGAAAAAAGACAGGTCTATCAAAAGCTTGTTTTCTGATTTGTTTTTGAACTTCAAATAAAGCGTTCCTTCCTCAAACGCCTCCCCTTCATTGGTAAGAAGCAAATGTTCAAAAGAAGTATTTTCAAGCATTGCATCAGCCAACTTTCTCGTTTCAGCATTGCTGATATCATGATCCAGCACGCCGTCGAGCTTAAGGTTTGCCATCACCGGCCCTTCATCCGCCATAGTTACCCAAGTAATATGGTCGTACTCTCCAAACCTGTGACCCCGCAAAGCACTGCCACCACCCGTTGTACCCAACACATAGTAATTATGATTCAACCTTTTCTCGTGAAGGTAATGGTGGGTATGCCCTGCCAAAACCGTGTATTTTCTATCAGCTATTGCATCTTCTATTTCCTTGAAACGTCCTTTGGTATCGTAGTTCCAAATGGGGTGGTGTACCAATAAAAAAGTCCATTTTGCATCTTTGTTTTCAGCTATGGTATTGAGCACATAATCACGCTGCTCTTCAGAAATATTGAAGTCATCGTCGTCGTTGCTATCCATAATTACAAACAACACATCTTTGTAGGTAAAGGAGTAAAACCGCCTTCCATAACGCTTTTCCCATTCTAGCTGCATCGTTTTGTTGGAAATATCATGGTTGCCGGGCAGGTAAAAAAAAGGCACTTTCAATCTGCCTATAATACCATTCATTTCTTCCCATTCTTTGTTTATTTGAGTTGAATCTTGGGTATAGCCTTGGATCAAATCTCCTACGCTCACCACAAACTCAGGCATCATTAAATTGAGCTTGTCAATTCCTTTTTCAAATATCCCCGGTCTTGCTCCTCCCGTTCTGTCCGAAACAATGGCAAATTGGAAATTAGCTGGGTTATTGTAAAACTGGGTATTGGTCCACGGTTTCTTTGCTGTTTCTACTTCGCTTTTGAAAATAGCATCTTGGGCATAAACTTTTCCCAACAAGAGGAAGAAAAGAAAGAGTAACGTTTTTTTCATAAGATCAGAGGTTGTTGAAATGAAAAAAGCGGGAGAGCAAAACGCCCCCCGCCATACTTGATAAAGTTAAATATATTACCACGGATTGTTCATGCCTTGGAGCAACCAAGGCTTAGACCAAGCACTGTTTTTTCCGTCTGTTCTGGAATAGTTTGTTTCTTCAAGATTTTCCAGTGCCGCTTCGAAATTCGTAGGGTTTTTATCCCTCGTATCGCTAGAGTAGTAGAACCTTACTGGTAGCTTTTCCCTCTTGGCTTTTGGTCCAGCTTCTAACTGGGGGAAGCCCGTTCTGCGGTAATCACTCCACGACTCTGTAGCCGAACCCCAGCTTGCAATCCATTTTTGAGTCATCAATTGCTCCAAAGAATTGTCAAATGTAACTTCTGCTTGGGCTATATA
The DNA here is from genome assembly GCA_034044135.1 of Flammeovirgaceae bacterium SG7u.111. NCBI lineage: Bacteria > Pseudomonadati > Bacteroidota > Cytophagia > Cytophagales > Flammeovirgaceae > Flammeovirgaceae bacterium SG7u.111. The sequence goes on from CP139021.1 coordinate 4,135,173, forward strand.
CGCATCGTAATCATCAACCACACCCCAAAATTCGAAAGATGATTTGACAGCCGCTTCATAATGAGTTTTGGCATCGCCGGTGCTCCACCCTTTTAGCGCAGCCTCTGCAAATAGGAAACTTACCTCAGTAGCCGAAATCAAACGAGCTTTCAAAAGCTCTCCGTTAGCATCTTTGTAGATATCGTTCAAATACGATACATGAGGATTGTATGAGTTTTGACCCGGAGTTGGGTTTAAATTGTACCAAGATGGGTTTGCACCTATGCTCGGAGGAATGCCCACGTATTCATCGTCGGTATCGTAAAGTGTTTCTGCGGGGATCATATCAGGATGTATGTATCTTTTACCATCTTCCCTCACCTCATCGGTTCCAGCAGGCAATGAAGCATCAACTACCAATGGAATTTCTACTTTATTAGCCCAAACACTCAACCTCGGATCGCTCAGCCCTTGAAGCGTTTCTACAATCGTCCCACACATTTTTATTCTTCTGAACCCACTTCCACTTGCATCGTACACCCAGTTAGATGGCCAAGAGTCGGCAGCGCTATTGCCCACAAAATCCATCATGGCATCTTCAGAATTATCACTAATAAACACACCCGAAGCATAAATCCCTTCCACTCCACTTTTGGCAAAACTTGGATCTTTCTCCGAGAACCTCATGTAATACCTAAGTAGCAAAGAATTGGCAAATTTTCTCCACATCATTGGCTCATCGTGCAAATACAAATCTGCATCGCCCATGGTAGCTGTATATTCATCCTTATTTTTAGAAAGTAAGACACTTGCCTCTTTCAAGGTTTCGATGATTCCTTTGTAAATCGTTTCTTGGGAATCGTACGCTGGCAATAAGTTGTCTTCACCGCCAAGGTTGCCATTGAGTGCATTAGTATAAGGAGCATCTCCCCATAGGTCGGCAATTTGCCCAAACAAGAAAGCTTCCATCACTTTGGAAACACCCATTTGGAACTCCCAGCCCAAATTTTCTGCATTTACATACGCCTTTTGGTTAGTTCTGAGAGTATTGTAATAAAAGCTCCAGCTTTGGTCCGACCAGTCATAGTCGTTGTGCCCGGTAGCCCAAGCATCTTTTTGAGTATGCTGCATCACACCTGCCAAGTCACCAAAGCCTAGGTTTACATAGGTTTTACCTGTTTCACTCAAAACGGTGGAGAGCAAAAAGTTTGGATTAGCAGATGAAGGAGGAATCCCATTAGGGTTCAAGTTCAGCTCTGTAAGGTCTTTACAAGAGGAAAAAAGCAATGCAACTAGAACTATGGTTGCAAGTATATTTTTATTAAATGATTTCATTTTTGTATTATTTTTTACTTCAAAGAATATTAATCAGTGTAGCTAAATTATTGAGCTCTTATATTCGCTCATTACCCCTATTTATAGATCTTAGTGACGGTTTCTGGTTTCGAGTTACTGGTTTCTGGCTCTGAGTTTTCTAATCACGAATTCCAAGATGTACATCCTGATATCATAAAAGTTGAAACTCAGAAATTAAAATCCGTTTAAAATACATGTTCTAACATTTTTCCTTTTGAAAACTAGTAACAAGAAACTAGCAACTGGCAACTTTTAATTAGAGTAAAAACAAAGGATTTCAAAAATCACCGAATACTTAGCTTACAATATAATTGAAATTGATCCTTAGAAATTAAGAGATAACTTGGCTCCTACCGGCATCACCCATGGAGTTACATTGTAGCGCTCGATGCCCTGCTTGAAAGTACTGCCGCTCCCTTGTGTTCCAGCTTCTGGCTGGAAAGCCATTTCTGGGTCTATACCAACTTTTGCCTTTGTCCATATCATGATATTTCTGCTGAAAAGAGATACCGTTGCATTTTGGATTTTTGCTTTGGCAAGCATGGCTTTTGGTAAAGAATAGCTCAATGAAACCTCTCTAAGTTTGATGAAAGAAGCATCGAACAAAGCAGGTTTGGTAAAGCTCCATGGGTAGTTATCTTGGAAGCGGATGTACTTCGTTCCTTCCCCACCAAGGTTTTCCTTATAGCCTACGAAATTCCCTTCGTCGTCAAACTCTTCGATCACACCTGGGTTGAAAACCCCATCGTTAAGTGTAATCCCACCTTCGGTATGTTCGAACCCACCCAGATCGGCAGTCGGTCCACCTACTATATTGATTCCATCTATGATCAATTGATCAGCATTGTCTTTCAAGTACTGAGGGAGATCAGCAGGGTCTCCATCGTACTTAATAGTGTTGTCGATGAAGCGTTGGGAATGAAGATCGGACTCTCCGTAACGATATGTTTGAGAAACAAATTCGCCTCCATTTCTCCAGTCGAAGCTGGCAGTAAGAGTAAAACTCTTGTATGAAACAGAAGTCTGCATCCCAAGAATAAAGTCTGGATTGAAATTACCAATTTTGTTTTTGGTTTGCTCAGCGTTGATATCATTCCAGCCACCATCTTCATCTAGAATTGGGTATCCAAAATAAGGAGAATTTGGATCTTCTACAGTTACCAACTCTCTGTCGTAAATATCGCCGATAGTCTCACCTTCAAAAGTCCATGCCCCACCTTTTGCATCAGTCCATAGTACGTAGCGTTCAATTCCTTCTGTTAATTTCTCAATCTTAGTTCTGTTTTGGGTCAAGTTGAAGTTCAAGTCCCAAACAAGGTCAGAATTTTGAATTGGCGTAACCCCCAACATCAATTCCCAACCTTTGCTTGAAAGTAAGCCAGCGTTGATCTGCTTGCTTGAATACCCCGATTCGATAGGAATGCCAATAGGCAAAATCTGGTTCTCATTTTCCAAGGTATAATACGTTCCTTCAAACCTCAATCGACTTTGGAAAAAGCCTAAATCAATACCTACTTCAGTAGAAGTTGCCCTTTCTGGCTTCAAGTCAGGAGTAAGCAGGCTAGATGGAACTGCCAAACGGGTTACATTGCCCCAAGCGTCTACATTTGAAAGTACTGGATCAAGCTTGTAAGGATCAGTATCGTTACCAACCTGTGCCCAACCAGCTCTTACTTTAATCAGATTGAATGAACTTGGCAAGTCTACCATTTCATTTATTAGAGCACTCATAGAAACAGAAGGGTAGAAATATGACCTGTTCTCTTCGGGTAACGTACTCGACCAATCGTTCCTTCCTGCTACATCAAGGTAGAGCATGTCTTTGAAGCCAAAAGAAGCCATTCCAAATACACTGTAAATAGCTTTCTCGTACCAGTAGCTGCTAGATTGTAGCGCATCGGGGTGAATATTTGAAAGATTGTACAACCCTGGTGTGATCAAGCCAAGCCCTCTACTTTGGGTTTGATTGGTTACATTGGTACCATGCTGGTACATCATGTTTCCTCCTAAAGAAGCCATCACATCAAAAACCCCAACCTTTTTGTTGTAAGAAAGCAACAACTCAGTATTTCTTTCCAGCCTCGAAAGGTTTGCTAAGCCATAAATACCATTTGCATCTTCAGTATAACTCTTGGCTATTTTAGTTTCTCTTTGCTCATTAAATTGGTCGTGAGAATACTTAGCCCTTACACTAAGTTCGTTTGTGATATCCCACTGTGCATTCAAATTTCCAAATACCCTGTTTCTTACAAAAGCATTGTTTGCCTCATAAGCCAAAAAGTAAGGGTTGTTGTAATCGCCTATCGCTTGCGAGCGTTGCTGAATTCCTTCCTGGCCAGGTACCCAATATTGCTCCAAGTCCTTCATATCGATATGGGGAGCAACGTCATACATAGCTTGCAACGGATTAGCTCCTCTGTTTCCCGCTGGTCTATTGTTCGAATTGCTTCTGCCAATATTCACATTTGCACCAATAAACACCTTCTTGGTAAGCTGGTATTTTGTATTGATGTTTAAGGTGTTTCTGAATAAGTCCGAGTTTGGAATGATACCCCTGTTGGTCATATTGGTAAAAGACAACCTGTACGAAAGTTGATCATCAATATTGGCAATAGCGATATTGTTGGTCGAAGTAATTCCCGTTTGCACAAAATCCTTGTAACGGTCAGGATGGGAAGTCAACTCGTATGGTATCGGATCACCATTTTCGTCTAACTTACTGTTCCATTGCACAGCACTATAGCCCTTGTCCAGCTCAGGGCCTACCCATGCCGAAGAACCTTCGTTTATCTCCAAAGGTCCAGAAAATGGGTTGCTATCGGGAGTATAAGGGCGCTCGCCTGTGGCAAACGTGTTGTGCATATCTAAAAACTTGTAAGGTCTGTCAAACACCGTACTTGAGTTAACAGAAACTCCCAGCCCGTTACTTTTCTTTCCCTTTTTGGTGGTAATGAGCACTACTCCATTACCCGCTCTTGAACCGTACAAAGCAGCTGCACTTGGCCCTTTCAACACCGAAATGTTTTCAATATCATCAGGGTTGATGTCAGAAATTGCATTACCATAATCTACCACATTTCTCCTTCCAATTTCCTGAGTGTTATTGAGCGAGCTATTTACAGGTACTCCATCAATTACGTACAAAGGTTGGTTGTCGCTATTTAGAGAAGTAGCACCACGGATGATCATACTCACCGATGATCCAGCTGAGCCTCCAGTTGAGTTGATTACCACGCCAGGCACACGCCCCGCCAAAGAGTTCAATACATTCTCTTGGTTAACATGAGTAAGGTCTCCGCCATCTACGTTGCCTACCGCATAGCCCAAAGATTTTTGTTCACGTTCGATGCCCAAAGCAGTTACCACTACCTCTTGCAAAGCTTTCACATCGGCTGCAAGGTTGATATTCACTTCTGTTTGTGAGCCAACTGGCACTTCTTGCGGGATAAAACCTACAGAACTAAAAACCAAAACGGCTTCTCGGTTAGGAACATTAAGCGAATAGTTTCCATCAATATCAGAAATAGTACCGATAGTAGTCCCTTTTATAAGAATGTTCACACCGGGAAGACCCTCACTATCTTCTTCAGAAATAACTTTTCCCGATACTTTGATAGCCTGTACAGGAGATTTTTGCTGAATCGATTTCCCTTTAACTATAATTGTTTTGTTAATTGCTTTGAAATCAAGGTTAGCTTGAACGGCAACTTCAACCAACAGGTCATACAGATTTCCTTTTCTTTGGATATTGATGTTTTTTGAAAGAAGAGGGCTTATTCCATCTTCGTACACAAATGAAAACCCTGTCTTTTTTGTAATTTCTTTAAATACTAAATTAACCGAACCATTATAATTCCGCACTTGGATTTTGACTTCTTTTAATTCGTTATTGCCTGGAGCAGCTTGAGCGTTGCCCACTACTCCCCAGAAGAAAAGCAGCAATAACAGCAGATGCTTGATTTTTTTTTCCTCAAGTAATAATTGTTTCATAATTTTAAATCGTTTTTTAAACAGTTGATTAAAAAGCATTTGCCACGAAACCGAAGTCTGAAACCGCCAAATTTTAGTACTTCGGCTAGTGGCATTTTTTTTAGTTAATAATGTGAAAGGTTTATTGGTCATGTATATTTTTAGAAAGGATGACTTTCCTTCCTTCTATTTTATAATCAATATCAAGTGCAAACTTGAAGCTCTCAAGCACCGCCAATATATTCTCATTTGCATGAGTACCCGTGAGTTTGTAGCTGTTGATCTCATTATCTGTGATGTATATTTCAACATCATACCAGCGCTCTAGCATCCTTTTCACTTTGGGGAAAGGACTATGCTCAAACGTTAGCACACCGCTCATCCAAAGTAATTCTTGTTCTATCGACCGTTCAAATACGCTGCTCTCCCCAGTTGTTTTATCAAGAACATACAATTGGTTTTTGACCAAAAAATGAGACTTCTCCGATAACTGATGGGCCACAGCAACTTTTCCAGATTTTACGGCCACAGCAGTTTCATCCTCTTCAGGATAAGCCGAGACATTAAAAGATGTGCCCAGCACTTTTACTTCCATGTCTTTGGTTTGGATATGAAAAGGCTTGAGCGTATCTCTGGCTATATCAAAAAATGCTTCGCCTTCTAGGCTGACAGTTCTATGTGTTGAAGAGAAATTCTTGGGATAGGTAAGCTTGCTCCCAGCATTCATGTTCACGATGCTGCCATCTGGCAATTCTACTACAGATTTTTCCCCGCCCAAGGTCACTTGTTCAATAAGCTCGACTTGCCGAAGCTCTCCTCCATAATTGAGCAACCTGAACATGAGGACGGAAATGAAAACCAAAGAAATGGATGCAGCCACACCAATAGCACGACTGTATTTTCTCAAAAAATAACGCTGATTGCCCTTAGCTATAGCACCTGTAAGCATCGCTGCTTCTTTGCTTAGCTCCGCCTTCTTTTCTCCATCAGTAATTTCTTTTTGGGCAAGAAGTTGCTCAAAATACCCTTCTAAAAAGAGAGCATATTTAGCTTCTACCAAGGGATCCTCAAACCCATTGATAAACTCATCAAATTCATCTTTGGAGAGTTTATTATTTAAATACTTTACCAAGTGGTTGTCCAACGCATTCTTCGACTTCATAATTCAAGCTTTTCATGGGTAATACCCCATACCTAGCCCTATGTACTACTGGAAGTGTGTAAAGAAACCGTGAAGGATTGTTTAACTAAAAAGGACTTTTAAAGGAAGAATAAGAACAGAACTGCATTTATTTCCATGGAGAGTTTAAGAAACTGCTTCAATTCCAGCCTAGCTTTTGCCAAGTGGTTTCTTACTGTGTTGGGAGATATTTGTAGTTCATCAGCTATTTCTTTGTAAGACTTGCCTTCACTTATACTTTTTTCAAATACTGATTTTCGCTGAGGAGGAAGGTCTTCAATCGCTTTTTGCAATAATTGGTACTCTATTTCAGTTTCAGCAATATTTTCCGTTTCCAAAACTTGAAGTTCTTCAATCATGCTCCACAGATCGACCCGTTTGCTTTCCGACCTTTTTATATTTCTAAAATGATTGAAGATTTTGTTTTTTGCAATGGTAAATAGATAAGAAGAAATATTTTGGGAGCTATCGAGACCTTCTCTTTTTGTCCAGACGGAAATGAAAATGTCTTGCACAATTTGATCCACCTCTCCTTTATCTTTCAAAAGGGATAGGCAAAAGCGATAGAGCGGACTTTTGTACTTGCAATAAAATTTATTGAAGGCTTCATGGTCACCTTCTTTGATAAGCTCAATAAGTACTGCTTCTTTTGTGGCCATAGGTTAAAATCTTTGCCCAAAAGAAAAGCTTTATTAGGAAAGAGCATTTACCGTACAGTTAACTTTACATTAACTGTATTAATGCACAAAAACAAACAATCTACAAACAATATCAATACATATGGGGCAAGGAAATTTTGAACAAAACAGGTTTCCCTCCTTTGTGATCGATGTCGATTTTGCCTCCTACCCTGTTGAGCAACATTTTGCTGAGCACGAAACCTAAGCCCGAGCCTTTTTCAAAAAATTGGATCTCGTTATCCATGTAATAGGACAAGTCGAACAAGTTTGAGATATGGATGTCTTTGACTTGGAAGCCAGGTATCTCAAAATCGACTTCTATAAAGTCTGTATTGATCTTGGAAGTAATATTAAAATCACCTCGCTCTACCACAAATTTAGCCGCACTTTCCAGCAAAATACTGATGATAGACTGGAAGGTTGGTTTATGGGTTTTTATACTTTGCTCTGGATCTATTAGGTTATTAATCCTTATTACTTTTTGTTCAAAAGTGTGCTTTACCTGCTCTATGCTCTCATCGGTAATTTTATAGAGGTTTTCCTGAACTATAACAGGTGCTTCCTGCTGCTTTTCCAGCTCCGTCCATTTCTTAAGGCTATTGAGCAAGGTGTTTACGCTGTAGAGAGAAACCTTAAGGTTGTCGGCTACATAGCGCATTTCTTCCTTCGAAAAATTATTGATATTTTTGCAAAGAAGGTCTACAAAGGAAGTGAGGGAATAAAGAGGTTGCTTGAGATCATTGGATATCACACTGAAGAATACATCTTTCAAATTATTGAGTTCCTCAAGGTTCTTTTCCGCCCGGGTAAGCTGGTTGTTCATGACAGAAAGCTCTTCCTTCTGCCTTTTCATTTCTTTGTAATACGTATAAGATTGAAGCGCAGCCCTTGCCCTTGCCAAAAGCTCAATTTTATCTACCGGCTTGGTGATGTAATCTGTAGCCCCTTCATCAAAAGCTTTTTCCAAATCTTTGGAAGTGACCATTGCCGTCACCATTATAACTGGAATATCCTTGGTTTCCGGATCACTTTTTAAAGCAGATAACAGCTCCATACCCGTCATTTTGGGCATCATCCAGTCAGAAAGCACTAAGTCTGGTTTCTTAAGCTTTACCAGTTCCAACGCTTTTTCTCCATCAGGAGCTCCAATAATTGAATGATTTTCCCCAAGTTCTTTGAGAAAAGTCAAGTTGGTCATTAAAGATGCCTGTTCGTCATCTGCTAGTAAAATTGTGTAGGTCATAGATTCGTGTTTATGCTAAGCATATTCGCTACCGAATAATTCGGTAAATAGTAACCATAAGTTTGGCGTTCAGCACCTTATGTCAAAATTGTTGATAAAATTAATTGAGTTAGTGTCAAAACCGCCTTAATTAACAAGCATTCCAAAGATATACACTATTCACAGATATTTAGAATTTTTTATTTCAAAAGAGGAAATTACTCCTATTAATTCTTGCATAATGCAAAAAGGAGGTAGTAATAGCTATCTCCTTTTTGTTATTTCCCATGATAATAAGCTTTATTACCAAGTCCACCACTCAGCTCTCACACCAAAATAGTGACCCCATTTCTCAGCGCCGACTAGCCCTAAATATGGCGAATACAAATTATCGCGGGCAAGGTCGTTGTACCGGGCAAGCGAATAAATGAAACGTAAGTGAGGACGGGACCAAACACTTCTCTCCCCTCGCACCGCTACGGTAGGCACCAAGCTAAGCTTCCACATCCTGTACCAATCCTGTTCGCCATCTTTCCGTTGTGAGTAATGGAGTTCGGTCTGCCAGTGGAAATAATCACTGATATAATTGACCCCTTTTACCCCAAAGGTGAGGTCTTCTTTGTAATTGAAAACTTTCCTTCCGAAATATGTTTCCGACTCGCCCTTGGTAGGTGCCGCCCCTCTGCTCTGGTTGTAAATCCCATACGCATTGAGGCTAAACTTTTTGGTAAGGTTGAGCAATACTTGCTCTACTATATGCCAAGAATAGGCTCTTTCAAAATCATCTGTGTCAAAATCGGGTGCACCAAATGTCAAAAACGTTTGGGAGTTACCACCATCTCCCCCATTGGCAATCCGCTTTCCATACCTCACCGAAAAATGGTTGAACGAGCCAGGCAAAAACCCATTGAGAGTTCTTTGGTGTCTTGCCCCCAACACCCAACCAAAATCGGCGGGATAGTCAATAACCAGCGTATCACCAATATTTGTTTGGCCAGGGTCTGAAAGTCGGTGAAACTCTCCCAAAAGTGTGATGAGGTTGTCTTTGTTGGGCGTAATATCTCTTTCATAAGTCATTACAACCCGTTCCCTCAGCTCCAAGCTAGGTGTACCCGTTTTAATATTTACATAAAAATAAGGAGGCACATTGCTACTTGTATCTGTTTCCGATACGAAGTTCATATGGAAGCGGTTTTTCTTGTATTCAATACCGAAACCTTGCCCCGAGTGGTCGTTGAAGTACCAATAATCTGCCATATGCAGATCTGGCCCTCTGTATAGCCTTGCGCCTATCCACATATTCAGTCCTTTTCTGAAAATATCCTTTGCTTCAAGGTACATTTCGGGCAAAGCGATAGTCAGGCCACCGGCACTGCTCGTAGAGCTTCTTCCAAACAAGCTTAGGCTTCGGGAATACACAGAAGTTCTCAGTTGTATATTGATTTGCACAGAATCGCCGGCTACCACAGGTTTCATATGATAACCAGCGGCAAATTCTAGGTAATCTTGCTCTTCCATCCTACCACCTATACTGCCCATATTATTGAGATTCAAGCGTCTGCCTATTGAGCTGAGGTTTTCAGGCGTCCAGCTTGCCCCTATCCTTCCATAGCTACCAAAAGTAAAATTTTGTGTGATATTATTGACCGCAATTGGTTGTGCATACAGCGGCACTGCGAGTAGCATTAAAGCAATTGAGGCAAGTAGTATAGTAGTTTTTTTCATTGATTTTAAGTGAAGGTGAAAAATGATAGGCATTAGTTACAAAAAAACACTGTATTCTATGTTAAAAACATTCAATAAAAATACCCAAGCTTTTTTTACTTGGGCGTAAAACTAAGTACTGATACATAAAACAGGAACAAAACCCATAAAAGGTTTTGTTCCTGTTTTTACTTTTAACTAAGAAATTGGTAAATATCCACTGAACTAATACCACCAAAAAGGATCTTCAGGCATAACATCTGTACTATTTTTGAGGCTTCTGCAATCGACACCTTCTGGGCTTGACCCATTCTGAAAAGGGATATCTATATTGCGATACTGCACTTTTTTATAGGTAATGGCAGAAGCCCCAAACCATCCAAAAACCACTTCGTCTGGATCATTTACATTATAGATGTTCCCTATAATAGCAGCAGGTGCAGGCTCAAAAACACTCCCCGCATTTTCTTGCTGTTGCTTTACCCGTTTCCAAAACTCATAGGCTTCAGCTGTTAGAGACGATTGACTTACTACTAACTCCATTTTAGGCATGTTTGAGTCATACTCTAAAAATACAATCGGTTGTTTTTTGATACTTTTTCCATTACTGCGCTCATCGCTCAAAATGGTAACCTCTTTGCTTGGAAAGTAATCTACCCAACACTGAAAACAGCAAGTGATAGGTGACGCACCAGGTTCTGGAGGGGGAGCCACTGTGTTTATTTCTCTCTTAGCTGTCCAGTCCCAACGATAATGGTTTCGAGTTTCGAACGGGTCATTGGTTCTAACAAAAAATTGCATCCCATAAATAGTAAGATCAAAACCTGAAAAACTTTTCGTAAGCCTATCTTCAATTTCGAAATATATTTCTTCTATATCAGGAACAGCATTCAACTTTTCAGGGCGCGACTCATAGAGCTCCCCATCCTCCGTTTCGATAGAAACCCAATATTCTTCACCAATTACACCTTTATATACATTGCTATCGAGTTCATAAATTCCAAATTCATACTCAAATAAAGGGTATTGCTCTCCCGAACTGTTATTTAAAAAAACAATAGCATCTGTCACAGGATAATTCTGATTCGTCAAATCAGGATCGAACGAAGTCGAATAGGTAAGCTTTACCCTAGCCATTCCATCATTGTTGATCAAACCATCTACTGTTAGTAACGGAGGTATGGATACTACATTAAGATCTACTGGGTTTACACAAGTAGCCAGCAAAAAGCTTGGCAGCAATAAAAGCAGGTTATATACTCTTTTTTTACTGTTCATTAGGATGTGAAGTTTGTAATTATTAAATGCAGATTTCATGCAGTGAGCTTGAAACAAGTGCTCTCAAGTCAGTACCTTTTTTAGCCCTTGGTAACTCACTAACTACAAACCTTCTTTTGAGACCTTTAGGGGCAGGGCTTTACTAAAAAGCATTCCAGTTTCGGTTACCCCTTCAATTTCAACCAAGAACTCTCCACTCTCATCCGAACTGGTGAACTCTACTTCAGCATCTCCATTCACATCAATAGTGTTGACTCCCGACCAAAAAAGTTGTGATCTAAAATCTGGTAGTCTACTATTTTGCTCATCAGGCGTTTCGTAGGTAGTTGAAATGAATTTCCTTGGATGAGGGAAGCCGTTTAGAGCAAAACTTGCCAGTTTGTTATTTAAAGTTATTTCCTCTCCTTCTTTTCTTTGCACTATCATTACACCATTTATCCCCATTTTACGAAAAACGCCTAGGTAATCGTAGTTGATAATCAACCCTATCCAATCTACTTTTTGAGGGGAAAGGTTCATTAGTTCATTTGGATCAAAAGTCAATTGACCATCGATGATAAATAATGGTTCTTCATCAAAAAACTTTTTTTGGTCTTCGGAAAAAATACTGACTTCATAGTCATTATCTCCTTTCTTTTTAACCCTCGCCCCATTGATGATTTCCTTCACTACCTCAGGCATGGTTTCAAAAGCAGTGTAATCTTCTAGCTTAAAAAGCCGATTGGGTTCTAATGGATCTCGATCAACTATATTTTCAACCTGCGCGTATGGATAGATCCCATAAATCCCATTAACCTCCCTTATAAGCACCTTTTTCCTCAACGCTTCAATATCTTCTATGGCAGCATCTTTTACCGATGAGGATAAAGACGTTTTTACAAATTCGTTTTCAAAAAGCTCTAATTCTAACTTTTCTTCTCCGGGCAAATATGCATAGAAGTAATCCTCTCCATAAAAATCATAAACCCAGGTTGCAAAATTACCATTCCTATCCACCATCGACTCATACCCCTCATTCTGAAGCGGGGAATAAAAGCTGATGATATTTGCTCTGTCATCATGAAATGTAAAATCACTTTTCACCTTTCCTTTTATCCAAATCCATTTTTCAGTCTGGGCACTTCCCTCTGCCGAGGAACTGATGTTAGCAGGCACTTGCGTAGCAGCAGTCCGTTTCCATGAGTTTTTACGTTTGATAGCTACTGAAAAACTACCTTGTAAAGCTTTTCCTTCTCTGTTTTGCAAATTGATTGTCAATTTGTTTTTCCCCCGTGTTGTCATGCTTTCCTTTTCTAGCTTGGCCGTTACTTTTAACTTATCCAGTCCATTTCCAACAATTCCGGTTTGGGTATTTCCAAGCTCAAGCTTTTTAAGCATTTCATCCTCAGTTACTACTTGGATAAAAGTGGTTAAAATGGAAGTAGGAAAAGTCTTCTTTTGGTAAGAAGTAAAAGCACTAAGCCGGTAGGTTCCTGTAGGAAACTCATCTGACAATAGAATATATCCATCCAAACTTTGCTCTCCTCTCTTAAACTTATTGGATTGGAACAAAACCACCTCATTTTGTTCGTTCTCAATCTGAAGGTGGATTATTGCGCTTTGTTCATTTTCTTCTACAAAACTATGTTGTAAATACGCAGCGTACCAAATTATTTCCCCAGGCACAAAAAGCTCATTGGCCAAGTGCAAGTACACCCTTTCCGATGCTTGTGCATTGCAAAGAAGCGGGAGGAAAACAGTTAATATGATTACTAATTTTTTCATGCTGTTTTTTTAAGTTCTTTTTGATGCCCTTTAGGTTTAATTCCCCCAGAAAGGGTCTTCTGGTCTTACATCAGTGCTGTTTTGGATTGTTCTACAATCCATAGGCTCAGGGCTTTGTCCTGGTAAATCCTCTTCAATATAAATATTCTGGAGTTGCACTTTTTTATAGGTAATGGCAGAAGCTCCAAACCATCCAAATACCACCTCATCTGGGTCTTCTACATTATACACATTCCCCAAAATTGTTGCGGGTGCTGGTTCAAATACACTGCCCGTATTTTCTTGCTGACTTTTCACCTGTTTCCAATATTGGTAAGCCTCTGCTGTAAGAGAAGATTGACTGATAGTAAGCTCCATCTTGGGCATATTGCTATCGTATTTGAAAAACACAATTGGCTGTTTTTCTATCACTTTTCCATTACTTCTCTCATCACTAAAAATTGTCACTTCTTCACTGGGAAAATAATCTATCCAGCATTGGAAACAACAATTTATTGGAGGGTCAAATGGGTCAAGACTTGGAGGAGGTTTTACAGTATTTAGTTCTCTTGTTGCATTCCAACTCCAACGATATTGATTTTTGGTCTCGGTCGGGTCTTCAGTTTTTACAAAAAATTGCATCCCGTAAATGGTAATATCAAAACCTGATAAGCTTTTCGTAAGCCTATCCTCAATCTCATAATAAACATCTCCGATAGTGGGAACTTCATTTATCATTTCTGGTCTGGATTCATATACTTTCCCATCTTCCATTTCAATACGTATCCAATACTCTACCCCTACTTCCCCAGTAAAACCCATAAATTCACTTAGCTCATACTTACCCGGTTCATTGTATTCGAACATTGGATATTGCTCCCCTTTGCTACTGTGCAAAAATGTGAGAGCGCCTAAGACAGGCTCATGGAACAGCGTTAAATCTGGTTCATAAGTAGTTGATCTATTCAGCCTTACAAAGCAAGTACCATCGTTGTTTATCAACCCGCTCACTGTAAGCGTGGGCGGAAGAGAAACTACATTCAAATCGACCGGACTTACGCAAGTAGCCAGCAAATAACAAGGCAACAATAACCAAAAATATTTTTTTATAAACCTTATATTCATCTTTGTGAGCTTTGTGATTATAAGAAGGTAAAGTTGTAGGTGACCGATGGTAAAGCACTTCCTATTATCGAAAGCTGATAAGCTCTAGGAGGCGCTCCCTGTTTGTTTTGGAAGAAGACAGAATAAGGGTTTTCCCTTCCATACACATTGTAGACCCCAAATACCCAACTTCCTTTCCAAACTTTATTTTTCTTATGGTTTCCATCAAAAGTGAGGGATACGTCTAGTCGATGGTAATCTGGAATTCGGTATTCGTTGCGATTCGAATAATTGGCAACGGTGATATCTTCTATCAAATAGCGGGCATTAGGAGCTGTAGTTGGTCTACCTGTACTGTAAGTGAAATTACAAGACAATGTAATTTTCTTTTTGAGCTCATAGTTAGCCACAATGGTCAGGTCGTGTGGTTTATCAAAGTTGGAAGGATAATAGTCCCCATTATTAATAACCTCATCGGAAAAATCACCTGCTAGTTTTCGTTCTGATCTTGAGTAGGTATAACCAACCCAACCGTTGAGCCTGCCTTGCTTGCGCTTGAGCATCAGTTCGACACCATAAGCTCTTCCCTGCCCTTGCAGCAAGACAGTCTCTATACTCTCATTCAAAACTAGCTCTGCCCCATTTTTGAAGTCCACTACATTTTCAATGGTTTTATAATAGCCTTCTATCGAAAACTCCACGTTGTCGTTACGGAAATTCCTGAAGTATCCCAAAGAAACCTGATCGGCTATTTGAGGTTTGAGATAAGGACCACTCACTTTCCAAAAGTCCAGTGGAGTAACGCTTGAGCTGTTGGTGATCAGGTGGAGATATTGGCGCATCCGGTTTGCCCCAACTTTAATAGAACTCGTTGCACCAACGCCTACTCGAAGACCTATCCGCGGCTCTAATCCTTGATAGGTTTGCACCAAGTCTAGGTCGCTATATGTTTTTGAATCGATGATATTGGTAGGAATTCGTGGTTGCTCAGGGTCGTACATGCTTACTGTAGCTGGACCAAGATTCCCAAACCATGAATAGCGCAAACCTAGGTTCAGGGTGATGCTTTGAGAAAACTTGATCTCGTCACTGACATATACCGCAGCTTCTACCCCATTTTCTTCTGGCAAATACAATGGCTCGATAGAAATATTGCCTTCCAAAGGTGTGAAACTGCCTGGGGAAACCGTGTGGTTCAGTGCACTTGCCCCAAACGAGATCGTATGCTTTCCAGCATTATATTGAAAGTCGGCACCTAAGCTCATGTAATCAATTCCAAAATTCAGGTTAAACCCTCTGTCTTCTTCCGAATTATCGACATCGTAATTGTACTTGCTATAAACACCGACCAAATCCATAAAGAAATTATCGGAAAAAGCTTTGTTATACTTGATACTCGCATTAGAATTTTGCCAAGAATAAATCGTGTCCGAACCCAACTTGAATTCGTCGTTGCTGTGATATCCGTTGATTTTCAATTGACTATTTTCTCCTGTAACTATATTAAGTTTGCCCGTGAAATCGTAGAAACTTGCCGAAGATTCTTTAAGCTCTGGCACATCTAACATACTGAGAAAAAGATTGGGATATGCGATTCTTCCCGCTGCCAAAAAGGAAACCCTATCCTTGACTATAGGTCCATTGAGCGATAGCCTACTTGCTAAAATCCCTACTCCACCTTGTCCTTCTAGCTTTTTGTAGCTACCATCTTTTTGCTTCACATCTAGCACAGACGAGGCTCTGCCGCCATACTTTGCAGGTACAGCTCCTTTGAACAGGCTCACATCTTCCACCGCATCGGGGTTGAACACCGAGAAAAAACCAAACAAGTGGCTCGGGTTAAAGATCGGTGCATTTTCCATCAAGATCAGGTTTTGGCTAACATCTCCGCCTCTCACGTTGAAACCTGTAGAAGCTTCGCCCGTAGTAGAAACACCTGGCAACAAAATCAAACTTCTCACCACATCTACCTCCCCCATCATCGCCGGCATTTTCTTTATTGAGCTTATATTAAGCAAGTTAGCACCCATATTCACATTACTGATATTATTATCCTCAGCTATGGCGGTTACGGTTACCTCGTTCATCTGAAGCGCAGCTTGGAAAAGCTCTACTTCTATTTCCCCATCTTCAAAAATCCCTAAGGTTACCTTTTCGGTTTCCATTCCTACAAATTCAACTGTAAGCTTGTGCACACCTACGGGAACTTCAAACTGAAAGCTGCCATCCATTTTAGTGATCGCCCCCTTTCCCAGTTCTTTAATCTGCACCGTGGCACCCAAAACAGGCTCACCCGACTCGCCATCCAGTACCTTACCGCTTAACTCTGCGCTAACGCCAATAGGCTTTTCCGGATTACCAACCAGCTTATCGAAGACTTTAGACTGGGATGCTGTACGCTGAAAAGCAAGGTTTTGCTGGTAAGAACCTTTGAGGAAAACAACCGAATGCTCATCGAAAAAGACAGCTCTTACCCTGCTGTCTTTTAACACTTGTGGAAAAAAGCGCTCCAAAGAAACCTGATTGAATGTTCCATTGATTGAAATTCCTTTCAACCACTTTTCTTGATAGAAAAAATTAACGTTGTGTGTTTGCTCAAACTTTTCCAAAAAGTTGAGCAAGGGCTGGTTTTCAAAAGTACCCTCTACGATCAGCGTTTTGCTTTTTTGGGCATAAGCAAAGCTCAATCCTAGACCTAAGTACAGGGTACAGAGAAAAAGAATCTTTTTCAAATACATGTGTAATTTAAGTAATTGAGTTGTTTATCAAGGATTATTCCTTGACTAAAAAAGTGTTGGTCGGTAGATTACTATTTCGAGTTGATGGTGGTAGGCAAAAGGTGTATTATGTTTTGGAGCACAAGTTTACTGATAATTTTTTGAAATAAGAATATGAATGAAAGGCTTTCATTTTCAAAAAAAAATCTAGTGTTCTAATTTTGTGGCTTTTTAAATGAAAGCAGCTATAAAATGAGGGAATTGATAGGCGCTTGGAAGCAGAAAAAAACAAGTGCAAAAAAACAAAACAAACAGCTTGTAAAAAAATTAAAGCAACACAAGGGCAAGAAACTAGACCAACTGGCAAACGAGCAGCATGAAGAAGTTTTTGAAAAAGTGGACTGCCTCGAATGCGCCAATTGCTGCAAAAGCATCCCTCCGCTGGTAAACAAAACAGACATAGCCAGAATGGCAAAAACATTGAACATGAGCGTCCAAGCTTTCGAAAAAGAATACCTTACCACCGATGAAGACGGCGACGTAGTGATGAACCAAAGTCCCTGTCATTTTTTACAAGAAGACAATACTTGCTTTATCTACGAAGCTCGACCCAAAGCCTGCCGGCAGTACCCTCACACAGATTCCTATGAGTTTTCCCAGAACCTCCATCTCCATGCACCCAACTCTATGTATTGCCCCGCTGTGTTCCATATCCTTGAAGCTGTAAGTGAAAAGTTGATAGTTGGCAAAGGAAAATAAAAAAGCCCACAACTCTTAGAAGTCATGGGCTACTACGCTTTTTTTGTTTACTCAAAAGCTTATTTTGCAATGTTCTTCAACTCCCCCTCTTGCTTTGCCAAAAGCTGCTCCGCTAGCTCTGTATTTTCTATTACATATTTCGAAGAAATATATTTAATCGGGTTACCATCATCGTCCAACACTGGGGACACCATAATATCTACATAATAAGCACTGCCATCTTTTTTCCTATTCTTCAAGTATCCCCTAAAATCATTTCCTGATTGAATAGTTTCCCAAAATCCCTTAAAAAACGAATTAGGAGTATCAGGATGGCGAACTATACTATGAGGCTGGCCTAAAAGTTCTTCAGCTGTATATTGAGAAGCTTCACAGAACTTTTCATTCACATAAGTAATTATTCCTTTTTCATCCGATTCGGAAATAATGGATATTGCATTCAAAACAACCAACCTTGCATCCAATTCCTGGTTTTGCATTGCGGTAGCAGTTAGCTTATTATTCAAATCTTCTTCCTTAGCATTAAATGCTTTTAGCGTATCGCTCAGCATTTCGCCCTGTGCTTCTATTTGGTAAAACTGCTCCTCTAATTCTTGTTGAGCTATTTTGGACACAGTTATATCTACCGCCAATTTGAGCACACTTACTATGCAACCCTTCGCATCCTTAATGGCAGAATAACTACCATGAAGAAAGGCTGGAGACCCATCTTTTTTTATCCGCTCATGCTCCCCAGTTTTAGCTTTACCAGTTTTTAGATCATTCCAAAATGTTTGATATTCTTCCGATTTAGCATAGTTTTCAGAAACAAATATACTGTGGTGTTTCCCACGAATTTCCTCTAGAGAATAGCCCATCAATGTTAAAAAAATTTCATTTGCATTAATGATATTTCCGCTTAGGTCAAATTCTATAGTAGCTATACCACTGTTATTTATAGCGTGCAGGCGACTTTCAATTCCTTGAGATTGTCTTTGGACTTCTTCTTGGGTAGCAGCCATTTCTTCCATATTCTGGCGAAGCTCCTCTTCTTGAGCTTTCATTTGCTCAGCCTGCTCTTGGCTATCCTTCAGCAAAGCTTCATTTTTTTTGATGAGGAGCTCCTGTTCGGTAAGATCCTTAGAAAAAACAGCAATACTGGTAATTTCTCCCTCTGTATTTTTCAAAGGACTGTAGGTCACGTGCATGAAATAATCTCGACCTTCTACTACAACCTTTTCTTTTAAAGCAATAAATTCTCCCGACAATGCTCTATCCCATATTTTTTTATGATGATCCACTGTTGAGCTATTATAAAATTCCAACAGACTATCACCTAATTTAAGCCCTGACTTATGCCCTTTCCACAGATCATAAAAAGCTGTATTAAACATCTTGAATTTGTATTCATGATCGATCACAAATACGACATCTGGAGTAGAGTTTATCACTGTGTTCATGAATATCTCCTTATCCTGTACCTCTTTCATTGCACGCTGGATTCCTTCCTGCGTAGCCGAAAGCTCTTCCATATTCTGACGCAGCTCCTCTTCTTGAGCTTTCAATGCTTCAGACTGTTGCTGGCTTTCTTCTAACAAATGATGTGTTTTCTCATTCGTCTGGATAGTAGAGACTACCGAAGCTATCGATTCACCTAATTTTTCTAAAAAATCAATTTGGTATGATTCGAAATTCTTGAACGATGCCAGCTCCAATATTCCCGACACATCGTCATTTATTTTCAATGGAACTAGCACTATTGCTTTAGGAGCGGCATGCCCCAGACCCGATGTGATATTTATGTAATCATTGGGAACATCTAGCAATAGCATTGTTTCTTTCTCCAAGAAGACCTGCCCTACCAAGCCTTCACCAAAGAGGATTTGCTTTTGATGATGCTTTTTTCTCCCATAGGCATAGCAAGCTTTTTGGTCCAAAACTTTTTCTCCCTCATTAGCTATGTAAATAGCTCCTTGATTTGCATTCACATATTTCACCAAGTTGCTGATAACTTGGCTACAAGTTTCATCCAAGTCTTGCTGATTTTTTCTCAACACATCTCCAAATAAAGCCAAACCTTCCGTTATCCACTTCCTCTCCTCTTCTGTTTTATTGAGAACCTTGAGCTGATTCCTCATATTAATCAGTGCACCAGAAAGAGTATCTGCACTTGCTTTATCCTCATCTACATTGGGATATGGTGTATCCAATTCACCATCCTCAATTTTTTTCACAAATAATGTTGCCGATGAAATATCTTCTTTAAGACCTTTAAGTGAGTCTTGCACCTTTTTTAAGTCTGCTGGGGCACTGAAGAATTTTGAAATTTTGATCATTTTCCTAAAAATGGGTTTTAAGAGCTAATGCTGGTTGAAAAAACAGAAAAAACAAATTAAACAACATCACTCAAATTATTTAATTTAACTAGGTAAGTAACGCTATATAGAATATTTAGCACTCACATTAACCACCTAGTGACACTATTCTATTAACGATTCCCAACCTGAAACGTCAAACCCTTTAAAATCATATCAGTTTTCATCAAAATTCACAACGAAGCACCCTATATAATTTCTTTCATGGTTAAGACACTTGTAAAAAATTTGCCAATAACATGTATCAAAACAACTCCAATTGTCCATCAAAGAGTACTTTTTCTAGGGTAAGGAGTTTCTTTTTGGCATCTAGCCCTCCCGCATAACCTACTAGGCTACCATCGCTACCGATAATCCGGTGGCAGGGGATAATGATAGAAATGGCATTTGCCCCATTGGCCGAAGCCACAGCTCGGATTGCCTTTTCGTTATCCAGTTTTCGGGAAAGTGCCAAGTAGGTGCTGGTCTCGCCATAGGGAATCTGCATCAGTTCTTCCCAAACTGACTGTTGGAATGCTGTACCGATTAAGTGAAGAGGTAGGTCAAAATTTTTTCTTTTTCCTTTAAAATATTCACCAAGTTGCTGTTTGGTATCCTCTAATACCGCTGATTCAGTTTCTATATACTCCCCACTCAAACTCACCTTTATTCGGTTGTCTACGGCTTCCCTCATTTTTCTGTGCCGCCAGTCGCACAGGCATAGTTTCCCTTCAAATGCACCCAACAAAAGCTCGCCAACTTGGGTTTTGTAATAACTTATCTGGATTTCGTTTTTCATCATCTCAAAAATCTGTTTCCTATTATTTCTTATTTATTTAGGTTTACCAAAAAATTGCTCAAACTCAGAAAAAAACAACATGATAAAAATAGAAGAAAATGATAGCAAAGGTAGGGCTTTTGTAAGCAACAAGGAAGGTAAAACCTTGGCTGAGATGACCTTTTCGAAGGCTGGGGAAGAATTGATCATAATCGACCATACTGAAGTAGCCGATGAGTTAAGAGGGAAAAGCGTTGGCAAACAGCTTTTGAATAAACTGGTGGAAATGGCCAGGGCAAAAAACATTAAAATAATGCCCTTATGTCCCTTTGCCAAAAGCGTATTCGATAAAGATGAATCGATCCGGGATGTATTGAACTAGCAAAAAAGCGACACGATCTAATGCCGTGCCGCTTTCAACTATTCAGATTTGAAGAATATATGTAGGCTTAAGAAACAACAAGGTCAATCACCTTCATTCTCAGCACTTTTTGCCCAGTTTCTTCCATTGTGTATTCCTTGAAAGTCTCAAAGCCTAGTTTCTCATAAAATGGCAAGCCAATTTTATTTTCTCTGAAAACCTCTACTTCCAAGCCTTCATGAAACTGGCGAATATGTTTGACCAGCTTTGACCCAATCCCTTTTGAATGGTGGTTTGGGAGCACAAACAAGCCCCCAATTTCATTCCCTGCCATGGAAATAAAACCAAGTATTTTCCCCGATTCTTCGTACACCCATGTGTCCGAGTTGGGCAGGTACATATCCCGCATTGCAGTTTTTACATATTCCACAAAAGCACTCTCTAAAAAAGGATGCGCCAAGGTAGAAGCTTGTTCCCATATAGTCAATAGTGTAGGTATTTCGCTCTCTTTGTATTTCCGTATCATCTTTTACTTTTTCTCTGCAAAGCTAAAACTTTTCGCAATGCCCCATGAGCAGCACATCACCAACAATTCAGTCTAAGCTTATAAATGTTTAGTTTACTACAGTATTTTCTGCTTTAGAGCCATCTAACTCCGTTATTCCCATACCTTCTAATTGGTTGCTATTTCTGCATTATCTACACCTTGGAGATTCCCAAATGAGATTGGTATTGAAAAATTCTGGGTGAGATTAGCAGCAGGAATTGAGTTTTTCCCATCTATATTTCGCATGGTCGCATATACTTGATGGCCTTGTTCAGTAAAGTATTTTGCTGACATGTAGCCAAAACCAGTGCTACATACAGTTATTAGTATTTTTTTCATAAGTATTGGTAAAGGTTATGGTTAGAAAAAGGGTTTCTTACTGTGGGGCTGAAGTTTGAAAGCGTGTGGGGAATGACCGTTGTTGAAGCGTCTAATCTCAGGTTAGTTGCCTATTGAACCTCAATTGCTCGAAAATGAGTGAAAAAGCAAAAAAGCGGTGCAACATTCGCCGCACCGCTTCAAATTAAAGAGTTAAAATTTTGGATTTTTTATGATTAAAGAGAAGTTAGAATAAAATAGCCTTTTGGAGTTTCACTTTTTCCTAACCCTTACCCTTTTGGGTTCAAGATCAAGTTGATTCTTGCCAAAAGCTCGTCGTAGTGGAAGCGAGTCATTTGATCCCTTGTAGCTCCTCTCCTACTTCTAATCATCGATTCTATGCGCTTCAGCTCGCCTCTTGCCAACGGCCTGATGTCTGAATTCTCCACGTTGATTGGCGTATAAGCCATAAACCTTGAAAAACCTGAAGGCAACCTTCTTTGGTCGTCCGTCATCAGTTCTTCTAGAGAGCTTACGTATGCTCGTTGCAAATTCCTACGATAGGTATCTACCGTTTGCGAACGCATAGTCTCTTTCCAGATTTCCCCTCTGAGGTCACCAAACATTTCAAGTGCGGTGTAAGCCTCTGAGCCGTTCACGGTTTCGTTTTCCAGCATCCTTGCTAAGCGGCTAAAATCCAGCAAATTGCCGAGCACACGGGCTTGGTAGCTATTGATACGGTTCACAATTCCAGCCGCCTCTACTTTGTTCAATATTTCTTGGTCTATCATCCAAGTAGGTGTAGCAAAAGCTTGTTTGTTCAAAAATTCTACCGCTCTTTTTTGCTTGTCTTTTGGCGTGTGAGTATAAACCGCTCCTTCTTGCTCGTAGGTTTTGTAGTATTCATATACACCACCTACGTTGGCAGTAACGTGCCCCATATACCTGTTCCACTGCCCCAATACATTGAGATAAAGCTCTTCCAAATCGTCAAAATCTCTACCATCTTCCGCAGTCCATTCTATTAGGTTTGGTACAATCCTTTTAAGGTTGGCTATACCATACTCGCTGGCTTTCATGGCATCGTCGCCCAAGTCTTCAGTCTGAGAAGAAGGATCGAGCGGCTGGCCCATTTGCTTACCGAAGCGGTACATCAAATCACCATCGTGAGCCATTATCCAGCTATCCAAGGTACTTTTCTCATCGGTAGAAGTTTTTGCACTTGGAATAGGACGGTATCCCCAACGGATAGCATGTTTGTCGTAAATACCGATGCCTGGCATCAATGAAACACCTTCGTCGCCCGGCTGGGCTACGTAGTTGAAACGAGCGTAGTCCATAATAGATGGAGCCGTTCCCATTTCTTTGGTGAAGCTAGCCGAACGCAATGAATCGACTGGATAAGAAGAACTTGCGCCCATATTGTGAGGCAAGCCAAGGGTATGACCAACTTCGTGAGCTGCCACAAACCTGATCAATGAGCCCATCACTTCATCGGAAAACTGCACCTTGCGAGCCTCAGGGTTGATAGCCGCTGTTTGCACAAAATACCAGTTCCTCAACAAGTTCATCACGTTGTGGTACCAGATGATATCACTTTCTATGATCTCGCCCGACCTTGGGTCGTGCACATGAGGTCCCATTGCATTTTGGATAGGATTGGTTACGTAACGAATAACCGAATAACGAACATCTTCAGGGTCGAATTCAGGATCTTCTTCTTCGCTAGGAGGCAACTTACCAATAATGGCATTTTTGAAACCTGCTTCCTCAAACGCAACATTCCAATCTTCTACACCTTTTCTTATTGGCTCTCTCCACTGCTCCGGCGTGGCAGGGTCGATGTAATAAACAATTGGCTTCACTGGCTCTACCAACTCGCCACGGGCAAATGCTTCTGGGTCTTTTGGCTCTAGCCTCCAGCGGGTAATATAGCTTCTCTTTGCCGCACGCTGCTCTTCTGTTCCGTAATCGTATTGAGAAACAGAAAAATAACCCACTCGCTTGTCAAAAGCCCTTGCCATCATCGGCTCTTTGTCCAACAATACGAAAGATTGCTTCATTTCTAATGACATAGAATTGGTGATAGCGTTTGAAGGAAGTTTTGTTCCTTCATAAGTCAGCACATGCGTCACCATCACATTTTTAGGGAAACTTTTCATGCCCAAAATCAAGCTGCGGCTTTTGTCCAACCTACGGATGGCAAATTGCTTGCGCTGACCTGGGTTGAGCGCACTGATCATTTCCACATCGGAAGTAAAGAAGTTTGAAACCTCAATCACCGATCCCGTAGAATCCTTGCTAAGAGCTGCAATATCGAAAGCCATGATGATAGGCTCGAAATTATTGTTTCTCACCGACTTGTAGATTGGAAGTTCTTCGCTGGCCACACTATTGTAAGAAACTGAACGGAGCAAAAGTTGCTCACCGAGCTTTTGCCACCTCACCACTTGCTGTGGCTTGGTTTTCATACCTGCACCGCCAAAATTAAAGTTTTGAACTGTTCCAGAAATCCTGCTCACCACTAAGATTTCCCTTTCCAAAAGGCTGTCAGGTATTTCGAAATAATGTTTTGTCCCAACGGTATGCGTAGTAAAAAGCCCTTCGTCTGAAATAGCTTTTTCAGTTACTACATCTTCGTATGGCTTTATTTTACTGTCGCTTTTTTTCTTTGGTTTAGAAGCTGGAGTTTCTGTTTCTCCTTTTTTCTTCTTTTTTTTCTTTTGGGCTAAAAGCTCATTGCTTCCTCCAAAAACAAACATTACTGCTAGTAAGAGCAGCACATAGTTTTTTCTCATGAGTGTTATTTTATTGTAGTTTTATAATTGTTGATTTTAATTTTGTTACAAGCATATATCCATTCTTATCTGTTCGCTACAAACGAACATTTCAAGAACCTCGATCAAGTAAAGTTTGCTTAAAAAAAATTCAAGCTTACTCAATCTCAAAAAAAACCACTAAGATTTTGATTAAAAGAATACTACCCTACTTTTTCATCACTTACAATTGCCCCATCCTCCAAGGTCACAATTCGTTTTCCACAACTTGCATTCTTTTCTGAGTGCGTCACCTGAATGATCGTGATCCCTTCTTCTCTGTTGAGCTGTTGGAATAGTTCCATAATCTCATCGCCTTGCTTGGAATGAAGGTTACCAGTTGGCTCATCGGCAAGGAGCAGATTAGGTTTGCCTATGATGGCACGAGCCACCCCTACTACCTGCTGCTGCCCGCCCGAAAGCTGATGGGGGAACAAGTCCTTTTTAGCTACAATATTGAACCTGTCCAACATCTCGGCTACCATACTTTTCCGCTCGCTACCTTTCACGTTTTTGTAGAGCAAAGGCATCTCAATATTCTCATAAACAGTGAGTTCGTCTATCAAATGATAAGCTTGGAACACAAACCCCATGTTGTTTTTGTGGAAATCTCCCCGCCTCCTCTCATTCAGCTTGTGGATAGGCTCGCCATTGAAATAATACTCGCCATCATTCAGCTCATCTAGCAAGCCAATAATGTGTAGCAAAGTTGATTTCCCAGCCCCACTTGGTCCCATAATAGTCAAGAATTCCCCTTTTTCAACCTTTAGGTCTATCCCTTTTAGAATAAAGGATTTTTGGAATTTGGTTCGTACATATTTATCTAAATCGATAAGTTCGAGCATTGCAAAAGGGTTTAGTTAAGAGAAAAAGTCAACGTAGCGTTTGATTAAATTTAACCAAACAAAGGTGGTACGCAAATTTTAATTTTGAAAACACTTCACCGTGTATAAAAACCGCTCAAGTAAAAGATGGCCAGCTTTACGAATATACCTCTCACTTTAGAGTTGAAGCCAAGGCATGACTTTGGCTTCAACTCTATTAATCAATCATTTCAAAATCGATTTTTCGCTATTCTTCTTCAGGTCCTACTACTACCTCAGCAGAAACTTCTGAACACATTATAAAATAGCCCAAAGCTTCTGTCTCCGAACTAGTGTCAGCATTTTGGATATTGCTAGAAATATTTTCCAGTGGCGTGGCAAACAGCCCTCCATTTTGCAACTGGGCTTGGGCTTGTTGCAAGAAGAACACCACATCGTTTGTAACCGACAGGAGCTCCACTCTTATTTTGTCTCCCTCTTGGTAAGGAGAAAGCAATTCATCGTCTTCATCTGCATAAAATGGGTTTATCCCTTCTCGGATAGGTAAGATAAAGGGAATTCCATCGGAGTTAGCACCGGCACTAAACCCTCCATCATAAGCGGTATTTATATCTGCGGGTCTATTGAGCAACGTATCGTTTCTGTATGTCCTTATCCAGTATGTATCACCAGTTCCTATTGGGTCTACAGCCCAAAGTGAAGCATATACACCTTCAACCCGAAAGCCTTCCGCTTCACGATATTCGTAGGTCAGCGAATCGATTGGGGGCACTCTATTCACCTTGGAAGAAGCTATAAACTCATCCCCTTTGTAAGTTACGCTTAGCGAATATTCTTTGCCCAACACACCAATCACCTCATCTGCATCGGTCGGTTGCCATGTATAGTTCCCATCTTTATCCTCATCGGTAAACACAAATTCTTTCCCATCCGAATCGGTCACCTTTACCTCAGCATCCGACACACTTGGTGTAGGAACATTATCAAAATAAGGGGCGCTCAAGGTCAACCTTACTACCTGCTCCTCGGGCTGGTCGTTTATCACCGCATCTATCACCAGCTGAGCTGGACCAGGTTGCAAATCAAGTGAAATTTGGTCTTCGCAAGACGAAAGCCCCAACACTGCTATCAAAGCTATATATATGTATTTGTTCATTGTAAAAAGTCAATTTAGAATTGGAAATTATAAGAAACAGATGGGAGCACCGTACCGATAATTGACAGCCTTACAGCCTCTGTAGTGGTCGGCATATCGGAAACTGGTTGCACATATACTGAGTAAGGGTTTCTCCTTCCATAAACATTGTAAATTGAGAATACCCAGTAATCTCTGTTTTTCCTCTCTTTCCCTTTTTTCATCGTTTTTCCATTGAGTGTAGCCGAAAGGTCTAGCCTATGGTAAGCTGGTATCCTGGCCCCATTTCGACTGTTTCCATAGTTTTGAGGAAGAACCAAGCCTTGGTATTCGTACCTATTGGTTGGGTAAGTGGCTGGTGTGCCTGATGCCACAGCCAAGTTGGCAGAAACCGTCCATCGTTTGTTTATATCATAAAAACCTACCAAAGTCAAATTGTGACGTTGATCGAAGCGGGCGGCGTACCATTCTCCGTTGTTTATCCCTTCTGCTTTTCTCTCGGTACGGGCAAGAGTATAGCTCACCCAGCCATTTAATTTCCCTTTCGATTTCTTTAAGTAAAACTCTGCGCCATACGCCCTGCCTATCGCGCTAATCAGGTCTCCTTCTATGTACTTGTTCAGCAACAAATCTGCATTGTCAATATATTCTACCAAGTCGCGGTAATCTTTGTAATATGCCTCTACCGAAAACTCATAGGTATTGTCCTTGAAATTTCTGAAGTACCCGACGGCTACTTGGTCGGCTATTTCGGGAGCTATATTGTTGGTAGTAGGTGTCCAAACATCGAGCGGTGAAGTAGCCGTGGTGTTCGAAAGCAAGTGAACATATTGAACCATTCGGTTATAACTCGCCTTTATCGAACTTTTAGCATCAAGTTGATACTTTATGGACATTCGAGGTTCGAGATTCAAATAATCGGCAATGCTTTCACCAGAACCAACAGGAGTTTCACTAATAACAGGCTTCCTTTTACCCGGTGCAGATGCCTCGCCGTATTCAAATGCAGTGCCCTCGCCTATGTAATTATAATACGAAAGTCGTAAACCATAGCTCATTGCCACCTTCCCTAGCTTTTGCTCATTTCCTACATAAAGCCCTCCTTCTATGGCAAACCTATTGTCAAGGCTAATATCGGTAACTTCTCCCGCAGAAGTCCCTTGAGCATCACCTGGTTTGAAATCATAATAAGTAGCCTGTCCACCAAATGTAAGGGTGTTATTGGTATTGATATAATAAGTAAATTCTGGTTTTATATTGTAGTTGAGAATTTTTGAACTCCAATCAAAGGCATCATCTTCACTTCCAAAACCAAGCTCGTAATCATAATCACTATAAAATACAGAAAGGTTAGAAAATAACCTATCGTTGAAAAGGTGGTTCCATCGAAATGTACCCGTACCATTTCCCCAGTTAAAGCGGACATCTTCACCAAAACCTATATTATCTTTTCCAAAATAACCCGAAAGATAAATCCGGTTTTTGTCATCTATATCATAATTTGCCTTTAGCGTGAGGTCATAAAAATTAAATGCGCTACCACTAAGGTCGTCATTTAGAAAAGGAGCTGCCAACACGTCGGCATACGAGCGCCTTCCTGCCACTATGAACGAGCTCTTGTCTTTCACTATAGGAGCCTCTATGGCCAGCCTACTAAAAATAGCACCAATTCCGCCGTTCACCGAAAGCTTTTTGCTGTTGCCTTCTTTCATCCTCACATCTAGCAACGAAGAAAGCCTACCTCCATATTGGGCGGGAATACCACCCTTCACCAACTTTACATCCTTCACCGCATCGGGATTGAAAACTGAGAAAAAGCCAAAAAGGTGGGAAGAGTTGTAAACTGGAGCTTCATCGAGCAAGACAAGATTTTGCCCTACATCGCCGCCCCTCACATTGAAACCTGAAGCCCCCTCACCTACGGTACTCACGCCTGGCAACAACTGGATACTCCTAATCAAATCTACCTCGCCCAAAAGCGCCGGCATTTTTTTGATGGTCTTGATTTCCAGTTTGTTTACGCTTATCTCGGTGCTAGTCACGTTATCATCTTCCGCTGTGCCTTGCACCACTACTTCTTCTAGCTGGTTACCTTCTTCCACCAGCTCTACATCGAGTTTGGTATCTTCCGTAAGGTCAATTTCTTTTACCACTACCCCGTAGCCTATGTAGCGGAACTCTACAGTATACTTTGCCGGAGGAACAGAAACAGAATAAAATCCATATACATTGGAGGAACCTCCTGTCTTGAGTTCGCGGAAATACACCGTACCCCCTATCAAGTCCTCGCCGTTTCCGGCATCTTTCAAATAACCACTTAAGGTTACTTTTTGCTGGGCATTTGCCGTAAGGGCAAAACCAAAAAACATCAGCAAGCTAAAAATCAGCAAGTGACAATACTTTCGTACATTAATTCGATTCATTACTTTAGTTTAAGTGCATATTGCAACAGTTTGACAAATAACAGAACAGCTGGTTTAACCACAATTGCGTGGTATCAAACCTTTAACTTTGGAGAGACAATCTTGTTTAAAAAAAAAACTTAAACCTTAGACAAAATAACGTGAGGGTTTGACAAAAAATGTCGATAAAAAAAGGAACTCGTAAGAAGCTCCTAATTTATAACCGGGCAGAAACAAAGGGTCTGCTAGGATTGTGATTTGTAATCTTCTAGTTGGAACTCAAACTTCTCGTCTATACCATCACCCAGCAAAGGGTTGTAATGCCTTTCGGAAAAACGCACATAGCCATCGTGGGTGATAGTGAGCACAGAAGTGGAGCAAGTACCATATTTATCAGTTTTGATGAACATGGGTGCAAGAGCTTTCTCTAACTTAAAGGAAACACCTGTTTTTGGAAGTTCATCATCAGAAGGTCGGTGGCAATCGTACATCATTTTAATGAGTGTTCCATGCGACCAATCATCGTAAAAAATCACGTCTTCTAACTTTTTCTTTCCCCTTTCCACCTTTGGCCATTCCGTATTCAACAATTTATTGCTCAACCCATAAATACCGGGTGACAAGGCTTTTACCTTATCTCCTTTATTTGAATAATGGTAAAGTCCATCAGGAGTCCCCGCCAGCAAATTATAGCCATTATAATCGGTACGGCTGTCTTCAAGGCTACGCATATAGCCCGCTGGTCCTTTTGAACCCATTATATAATTAAGAGGCAGATACCCTCTCGATGAAGCATCTTTTCTTTCTACAAAAGCTTCCCTATAATTGGTTACAGCGGCAAACTTCCCTGTCTTTCGATTTATGCCTAGCCAAGTTCCGCCAGATTCCAAGTCTCGCCCAGCTAGTATATCTGGCGCATCTTCCCAATAGGATGCCCTCGCCGTAGGGCGCTTGTACTCCTCATCTCTATTAGCGACCATCACCAATTTATATTCGGGATGCGCATCCCATGCAAATATTATAAGGCACATATCTTTTCTCTAATGAATGTTCAAGGTGTATGTAGAAAAACTCCGCTAAGTTATGGCTAAGTTTCCATTTGGATAACAAAATAAGTAAAAAAACATTCGTACTTAAATTTGCAAACCGCTTCCAAATAAATGCAATATTTTGCCCCACTATTTTTAATACGCATAGAAATTTTCTTACTTGCAGAAAATTTGCACTTATCAGCAAACATTCAATAGGTATGAACCTATGGTAGACTAACCCTGTTGGACTAGTGGAAAAAAACTATCCTTAACCCTGCATTATCCATATTTATTATCTAATTCGTCAACTACTAAAACCAGCTTGCGCAAAACCGGCCTATTCATGAATAGAGATACTCAAAGCTTGATATCACAATCTGCCAAAATCCTGAAAGAGGCAGATGCACTTATTATCACTGCCGGATCTGGTATAGGGATAGATTCAGGTCTGCCAAATTATAATGACCCAAATGTTTTTAAAAAGTTATTCCCTAAGCTAGGAATAGAAAATATCAGCTTTGCCCAAATGGCAAACCCTTCTTGGTTCACCAAAAACCCTAAAAGAGCTTGGGCATTTTATGCATCGCTAAAGGAAACCTATGCCCAAACTGAACCTCACAACGGGTATGAGCAACTCCTTGAGCTGGCAAAAACTAAAAAAGAAGGCTATTTTATTTTTACCTCAAATGTAGACGGTCATTTCCAAAAAGCTGGGTTCGACCCCCTGCGAATAGAGGAATGCCATGGCTCTATCCACCATTTACAATGTTCTTTCCCTTGTGGCGACCATACATGGCAGCACGGCCCCAATATGCCTTTCAATGCGGAAAACATGGAACTTAGTGTAGATCCGCCTACCTGTCCATATTGCCACTCCATAGCCCGACCCAACATTTTGCTCTACAGCGACTGGAACTGGGCCGAGTCCCGAACCGACGAGCAGGGCACGCGATTTTCCAAGTGGTTTCAGCATGTGCATAAAAACAAAATACCAACAGCCGTGATAGAAGTAGGCGCTGGTACTACCATCCCTACCGTCCGTTATCAATCAGAGCGACTTGCAAGCGCACTCAAAACCCCACTCATCCGAATCAACCCAAATAATTTTGAGGTGCCAAAAGACAGTATTGGCCTTCCACTTGGTGCAAAAACGGGGATAAATTCTATTTTTGGAAAATTATAACAAGATTTAGGAGATCGAAGGGA
This sequence comes from Flammeovirgaceae bacterium SG7u.111, assembly GCA_034044135.1. Classification (NCBI taxonomy): domain Bacteria; kingdom Pseudomonadati; phylum Bacteroidota; class Cytophagia; order Cytophagales; family Flammeovirgaceae; species Flammeovirgaceae bacterium SG7u.111. The sequence goes on from CP139021.1 coordinate 4,166,615, forward strand.
TTATAAGTAGGTTTGACTTTTTCCTAAACAAGGAAATAGAGGACCTTTTTTTTGTGTACCTACTGTTCGCTCAATAGGCAACGTCCCCCAACTAAAATTATCATAAAACTAAAAGCTGAAGCTTCTGTGTTTCAACTAACTATACTACATTTTAGCAGAAAGGTATTTTTTACTGCCTTCCTATTTTTTATAGGCTTGTTTGCCTATGTAGAAGGAAGGGGTCAAGAAATATTGCCCGAAGCCCAACTCGATATCTACAAGCAATTGAAGGTACGAACACTCATGATCCGCATGAGAACTTTTAGGGGGAACACCCACGACCCCTCATCCGATTATACCATCCAATATGCTTTTGATACTCAAGGAAGAATAAAAGAGGTTTTCCAATCTTTCACCCACCAGCCCCAAACGCTGAGCCGAGTGTACCAGTACTTCAATTGTGAAGACCATGGCCTCATCCGCTATTTTAAAAACTCTCGACTCGAAGAAATCAAGCTGGTCACTTTTGATCAGTATTGCCGACAGGCTTCGGAGAATTTTTACGATCCTTTTGGGAAAAACAAGCGGAAAGTGATCCACACCTATCAGGCTGATGGGCGACCCAAAAGCACTTTTTATCTCTACGAGGAGGCAGAACTGAACAACCATGTGGTATTTAAGTATGAGAATGGGATGGAATCGAGCAAAACGTATGGCACTGATGGCCTGCTTAAAGGAGAGTACACCAAGTTTTATAACGAAATAGGGCTGGTAAAATGGGAAAGGGACGATATGTTCAATGAAATAAGGGAATACGAGTATTATGGTCCGTATTGCATAAAAACCAAGTACACTAATTCTGGCGGTGAAGTAATCAACGAAGATTATTATCGCTATTTGTTTGACAACATAGGGCTTATAAAAATACGGGAATCTCAAAGTGTAAGTACTTTACCTGGTCCCGACCTTTTTACCGTAGAGCAATTTTACTACACTTTTTATTAATCCCTAGCCTGCCTATTCTTCTTCTCTATTAAATAAGTATTAATTGCTTTGTGTTCCTTTTTTCTTTATATTGAAACCCATACAAATAGCAACTACTTTCCACAACCATCGCATTCACTTACATTTTTTTTGAACACTCAAAAAACTACCTAAACGAATGCCAGCTCACCTATTGAAAACAGTTCAAAACAACTACCCTACTCACAAGTAACGTCCAACAACTAACTGCCCACAACCAGCCCCATTTTCCTGCCAGCTCGCATGGGCATGAATAATTCCCCATGCCACTACCCCACTTCTTTTGCGGAAAACGAAGCAATATCGCTATATGTATTTCACTAAATCACCAAAAAACAATGATTATGAAACATTTAAGCTTATTACTGATTCTTTTGCTTTCATCATTTATCGGGTTTACCCAAGTAAAAGTACATACCCTTGACGGGATGTCCGTCTCCACTTCTAGCCCCGAGGCTTTTGAAGAAATAAAAAAAGGGCAAGCATCCCTAGATTTCGACAATCAATTACAAGCCCTGGAACACTTTAACAAAGCAATAGAGCAAGATAAGGATTGTGCAATGGCATATTACCTAAAGTCGATGGCATTGAGAAACGAAGGCAGGTCACCAGCAGAAATAAAGGAAAGTTTGGATAAAGCAGTGGCAGCAGCAAACACTGCCTCGGAAATGGAACAGCTCTTCATAAAGTCGCAAAAAGCGTGGCACGATGAAGGAGCTCCAGCAGCTTTGGCTATCAAAAAAGATATTATCGATAAATATCCAGCTTGTCGCCAAGCGTTGGTAGAAGTCGCTTACCTTGAACAGGGAATGGGAAACTTCAAAGAGGCAAGGGAAACAATGAAAACAGTTATTGAGAAATATCCTGATAGCCACCTATATCTGTCAATGGCAGATTTTTACCAATACGGGCTTCCAAAGGACGCAGAGAAAGCACAGAAATATACCGATATATTTATCACAAAATTCCCAGAAGATTATAGAGGCCACCTCACCAAAGGAAAGCATTTTAAAAGCAACGGAGAGCTAGAAAGAGCACTAGCAGCTTTCGATAAAGCCGACAATTTAAATCCTTTGGAAAAAAACATTCTCAACCAAATAGCTGAGGTAAACACCTTTTTGGGGAACTATGATGCCGCCAGAGATTCCTACAACCAGTTGATCGATATTTCGGACAATACGGATAAACTTCGTTTCAAAAGCCAACTCGTCAACATCAACTTTTACCAAGGAAATGCAGACAAAGGTTTGATGGAATTAGAAAATCTGGCAGCAAGTATCGGTCAATTTAATTTGCCTAAAGACCAAGCGAACCTAGAGCAAATTATTACTTACTACGATTATATCACCGCTGCACTAGAGCTGAAAAAGTTTGAGCAAGCAAGTGCTAAAATGATGCAGATGAACAAGCATATAGAAAAATATGCCAAGGACATTGGGGCAAAGGGTGACATGGCACTTTGGTTAAGCTCCTTCCCTCATTATTTTGAAGGCTTATTAGCAGCCAAAAAAGGAAACACCGAACTGGCATGGCAAAAAGCCGATAAAGTAAGGGCAATGATGAGCGCCTCTTCCAATCCTCATAAATTTGAAGATTGCGATTACTTATCTGGCATTTCCGCCCTTATGGAAAAGGACTACGACAAATGCCTCCAATTCCTCGAAAAGGTGAACCCTAACGATGTAACAAACAATTATTACAAAGCGATGGCTTACGAACAAAAAGGAGATACCGAACAAGCCGAAAAACTGTATAAAAAAGTAGTAAATTATAATTCGAACAACATCAATTATGCAATGGTGAGAAACAAAGCCCTCATGAAATTGGAAATGGGCGTGAGCAGCAAAGATTAGCCTAGTATTCAAAACCTATCGTTTTGAAATTAAGAACCCCGTGGCCGAACTGGCGCGGGGTTCTTCTTTTTATAGTTATTTTCCCTACTTTTATGCTAACCAATAGTCCCATTTTAATGTAAACCTTGTATTTGTTCAAAGAAACCAAGCTCCCTTTAGACTTTTTGCCGATATAGATTGTCTGATGTTTAGAGCCGGTAAACAAAAAAGTAACTTTCGCCCCAAAAAGCGGGTTAAAAAAGGGAAGTATCCAATTAATTGTTTGTTTCAATGAACTAATTCGTTTCAAAAGAACCTTTTTAAATATGAAATTTGCCTATATAACCTTAACCATATTTTTTCTTTCGAGCCTTTCGGTATTTAGCCAAGAGTTCTCCAAGGATATGTGGCACAGAGGGGAGATTGACCTAGAAAATGGAGAAACATTGAAGGGAAAAATCAAGTATAACCTGGATGAAAATAATATTGTTTTCCAAGCTGGAGCAGTCATTCGCTCGTTAAACCCAACCAAGGTGGAAGCTTGGCAGATCATAGATACCAACACCAAACAAGTCCGCTATTTCTACACCCTGCCTTATAGCCACGATCGCTCTTCGTACAAAAAACCAACCTTTTTTGAGTTGCTAACCGAAGGTGATAAACTTACGTTGCTCACCCGAGAAGATGTGGTAGAAAAAATAGAGAACCAGTATGACCCTTACTTTTTTGGAGGGAGAAACGTAAGGATGAGCGTTTTGGTAGAAAACTATTTCTTTATGAACAGCCGAGGGCAAATAATTAGCTGTCCTACCGATATTGATGATCTTATGAAATTCATGGGCGATAAGGAAAGCCAAATAAAAAAATTCATAAAAACCAATAAGCTAAAAATAGAAAGAAGGGAAAACATGATCCAGATAGTGGATTATTATAATTCCCTTCAGCAAAGCTAAAAGGCTTATCAGCTATTTTAGATGAGGTCTATAAAACAAAAGAGCCATGCTTTTTATAAGTATGGCTCTTTTACATTATCGAGAACATTTTCTAAAAAATGACAACTCTTAATCTACTATCAGTTTTCCTCAAAAAAGCCAGATTTTGAAAAATCCTGTTAATTTTGTGAATTGCTGAAAGCAAGCCAACCGGGAAGCTGGTATTTTTTAAGTGAAATAGTTGCGGATCAATTTGCAACATTGTTCTTTTTGCATATTAAACACCCTTTTTCCATAGGATTTAAAACACAATAATAAAACACACATACTAAATGAAGGTTCATTTTATAGCAATTGGAGGTAGCGTGATGCACGACTTGGCTATTGCTCTGAAAAGTAGAGGTTACGAGGTTACAGGCTCAGATGATGAAATTTTTGATCCTTCTTATACTAAATTAAAAAACCACGGGCTTTTGCCAGAAGTGATGGGATGGGATGCCTCTAAAATCACTGACGACCTAGATGCTGTGATTTTGGGTATGCACGCAAGGGAAGACAATCCAGAATACATTAAAGCACGAGAATTAGGCTTAAATATCTATTCTTTCCCTGCCTATGTTCACGAACAAGCTAAAAACAAGCAGCGCATAGTTGTGGGAGGAAGCCATGGGAAAACAACGGTAACGGCTATGATCGTTCATGTACTCAACTACTTCAAACGCAACCCCGACTACCTACTGGGCGCAGTTCCAAAAGGACTTACCGATACGATAAAACTAACCGAAAAAGCTCCAGTAATCATCTTGGAAGGGGATGAATATCCTTCGGCGGCGATTGACCTGAAGCCTAAATTCATCAATTACCAACAACATATTGGGGTTATTACAGGGATTTCTTGGGATCATGTAAATGTATATCCAAGCTACGATTCATACGTAGAGCAATTCCGAGCTTTTGCCGAAGCTTCATGCAAAGCGGGCACACTCATCTATTGCGAAGACGACCCTGAGGTGAAAAAATTGATCAAAAGTATCGAATTTCCAGAAGATGTTTCGGTAATGCCTTACACCAAGCATCCTTATAAAATAATAAACGGGCAAACCTATCTGATAGACAAAAAGAACAAGAAAGAAATTCCTGTAAAGGTCTTTGGCGAGCACAACATGATGAACCTAAGTGCGGCTAAAGAAGTAGTCTTGAAGATGAGAATTACCGAAGACGAATTCTACGAAGCTATCAGCAGTTTTGAGGGAACAAAAAACAGGTTAAACTTACTCGCAGAGGGTGGCAGCACTAAGGTTTTCAAAGACTTTGCCCATGCGCCGTCTAAGCTAAAAGCTACGGTAGAAGCGGTAAAGAGCCAATTTGGCAAGCAAAAACTGGTTGCTTGTATGGAGCTTCATACGTATTCGAGCCTCAACAAAAAGTTTTTGCCAAATTACAAAAACAGCATAAAGAGTGCCGATGTACCTGTGGTATATTTCAACCCAGCTACGGTATCCCACAAACGACTAGAGCCTATTACTCCAGGAATGGTTACCGAGGCCTTTGGACAGGAACTGAACGTATTCACCGACTCTGCCGAACTGGAAGCTTTCTTACGGAAACAGGACTGGAACAATACCAACTTGCTGATGATGTCTTCGGGCAACTTCAACAACATGGACGTAGAGAAACTAGCACAAGAAATTGTGAAATAGGGAAGAAACAGGCAACCTGCAACTGACAGTTGGGGCATAATACGGTTCAAAAAATGTCTTTTTTAAAACATTTATAGATATTTTACCCACACCAATGAACGTGCAAAACTCTTTTTCACTTTTGCCCTTCAATACCTTCCATGCAGAGGTAAAGGCAAAGTATTTTTTTGAGGCAAAGTCGACTGCCGACTTGCTTGAGTTATTGACACCAACTTTTTGCAAAACCGAGAGGTTTTTGATTTTGGGCGGAGGGAGCAATATCCTATTCACCCAAGATGTTGACGGCTGGGTCATTCGGATGGCTACTAGCGGAAAAGAATTGGTGAAAGAGGACGAGGAGTTTGCCTATGTAAAAGCCCAAGCGGGAGAAGAATGGCACTCTTTTGTGCTCTATTCTATTGCCCAAGGCTGGCAAGGGCTCGAAAACCTATCCCTCATCCCTGGCACGGTGGGCGCCTCCCCTATCCAAAACATTGGGGCTTATGGCGTAGAACTAAAAGATGTGTTCGAAGAGCTGGAAGCACTCAATACCCAAACAGGAAAAGTGGAAACCTTTGGCAAAGAAGACTGCCAATTTGCCTACCGAAACAGTTTTTTCAAACGCCAACCACGAGGTAATTATATCATCCTCAACGTTACGTTTAAGCTTTGCAAGAAGCCACAGTTCAACACGAGCTATGGGGCTATTGCCCAAGAGTTGGGAAAAATGGGTGTGGAAACTCTTTCCCCCAAAGCTATAAGCGATGCGGTGATAAGCATACGGGAAAGCAAACTGCCCGACCCAGCCGAAATTGGCAACTGCGGAAGCTTTTTTAAAAACCCAGAAATACCTTCTGCCCAATACGATGCGGTCAAGAAGGCACACCCAACTGCTCCGGGATACAAGCTTGACGGAGGGCTAGTAAAAGTCCCTGCCGGCTGGCTGATAGAACAATGCGGCTGGAAAGGCAAAAAGGTGGGAAATGTGGGCGCTTTCGAAAAACAAGCCCTCGTAATAGTGAACCATGGCAACGCCACAGGACAGGAAGCTAAAGATTTGGCACTTGCCATACAAGCTTCGGTTCTCGAGCGCTTTGGAGTAGAGATAATTCCTGAGGTGAATATTATATAGGTTTGCTGCTCTAACTTCTTTCAAAATGAAAAAACTTAGCATCCTACTAATCACAGTTACTATTATTATGCTTTCAGCATGCAGCAATTGTAGAAATTTTGATTGCCCTGTAAACTCTTCGTTAGAGTTCGAAATAGTAGATAGAAATGGGAACAATATTCTTAGATTACCTACCCAAAAATATTCCTCAGATTCTCTCTTCATTATCAGTATCACTGAAACTGAAATAGGCTTTCCTGAGCTAGTGGTATACAAAAAGTCATCCATAGAAATCTTTCTTGCTTTCGATCAAAAAGAATTCATTATAAACTACGGGATTTCAGAAGCTGATACAATTATTATTTCCAATATTGAAATCAGAAAAGATGAATGCTGTGGTGCCTTTATGACAAAATTTAACTCAAGCATAAATGGGAAAGAACTTTGCACTGATTGTTTCGATCTAATCAGTATTGAGAAATAAATAGTGAGGATTTTCCAAAAACTAAAAAAAATATTGATTGTCCAAAACAAAAAAGGACTATGAACCAATGGTCCAAAGTCCTCGAATTATACACCTATACCCTAAAAGGGTTCAGTTTGTAAATATTATTTCTGTTTCACAAGGGGTTAACGCCTTCTTCGCTGCCCAGAGAATTCCATTGCCTCTCCTTTTCCAAATCCATAGCTGATACCGAAAGTGATAAACCTTCCTCGCTGCTGATAGCTATATAGGTAGAAGCTAGCTTGATCAGTTACACTTTCTCTAATCCTAGTAGCAAACACATCCCTCACACTTAGGTTCAAGATGGTTCTTCCCTTCATCAGCTTTTTTCTGACCCCAAAGTCCATAAAATAGGTCTCCGAAACCAAAGACTGGACCGTTTGGAGCTGAGACCGGTAGTTTCCATGCAGCTCCATTTCAAAATCCGCAGGTAACTTGAGTTTAGCCGAGACCCTTGAGGTAAACTGGTTGTTATCAAAGTCGAAAGACACCTCTTCATACAAGCCCTTTCTAATAAAATAATTTATATTTAAATCTCCATTGAAGCTCAGCCAGTCGGTAGCATCATACTTAGCATTAAACTCAATTCCCGTAGTCCTGTTAGACCCTACGTTTACTGGTTTAGAAACACTAATGTTGTTTTCCGAAGTAGTCACTCGCTCTATCACATCGGTTGTATAGCGGTGGTACGCCCCAACATTGAAAGACACTTTTGCCAAATCATAAATACCCGTAACCTCAAATGCATCCGTGTACTCGGGCATTAGTTCAGGATTACCCGTACGGATATTAAAATTGTTTCTTATGTTGAAGAAAGGGTTTAAGTCCCACATTCTTGGTCGGTAAATTCGCTGAGAATAACCTGCCTGCAACGAGAACATATTCGTGAACTTATAGGAAGTGTGAATACTTGGAAAAAAGTTGGTATAGTACTTTGAGTTCTCCGTGTTTGTATTGGCCAAGAAAGTATTCACATCGGTATATTCCATGCGAATACCAGCTTTCACCCCCCATCTTTCTCCCTCGTAAGACCCCGTAGAGTACACGCCTAGTACAGTCTGCTGGAATTCGAAAATATTCGTCAACTCTGCACTTTCTACCCACTCGTCTCCTATTAGAGTACTAACAGCATAATCATTCGATACATTCATGGGAACTAACTGAGACCCAGCCTCCAACTTAACTTGTTCAGAAAATGGGTGGGTATAGTCGAGCTTGAATGTATACGTTTCATCGCTAAAGTCCGTGCGAGTACGCTGTTCTTCTGAAATCAAAGAACCATAAGTAGTTGTATTTTTAAATTCGGAAGACTGATCCTTTCCAAAGAAGTGCCCTTGCGCGGTAAAGACCAAATCGTGGTCTTTATGATCTTTGAAATCTTTTTTGTAGTTCATTTCAAACTGCCACTTTGGATTATCGGCAGTGGTAACTTCATTCCTATCCCAAGCATCCTCAAGCTCGCTATTGGCATCATACCTCATAAATGTTGCATCAGAAAGGTCTTCCTCGTCTTCAAAAGCATAGTTCCCGGTAAGGGTAATCACATTGTTATCGTTTATGTGGTAATCAGCTCCTAATATCAAATTATAGAATATTTCATTTTTCTTGCCACTCCCCACGCTTGTAATCGTTTCGTTTGTGATAAGATCCTCATTCAGTGTGTTATATTCTTGAGGATAGGTCCTCAGTCCAGCCCCAAGTTGGGTAAACAGGTTAAACTTCTCTGTCCTGCGGTTCATGCTGAGGCCAACACTATGGCTATTGGGGGTCCCCGTATTTAAACTTATCGAACCGTTCAAGCCTTTCTTCTCCTCCTTTTTTATTACGATATTGATAATACCAGAAGTACCTTCAGCATCGTATTTGGCAGAAGGATTGGTAATCACCTCTATTTTCTCGATCATATCGGAAGTAAGTGTACCCAGCGTACCTTGATCTTGCGCCAGCACTGAAGGCTTTCCGTTAATTAAAATCTGAACTCCTGAGCTTCCCCGCAAGCTAATCGCTCCTTCTATATCTACCGTTACCGAGGGTACATTATTTAAAATCTCTAGGGCGCTCATCCCTGTGCTACTCAAGTCTTGCCCTACATTAAAAACCCGTTTGTCCAACTTGAATTCGGTGGAAGACTTTTCTGCCCGTACCATTACCTCGTCCAAGGCCTGAACATCTTCGGCAATTGTGATAGTGCCTAAATCAAGCTTCCCTTCTACCACTTCAATTTCATTTATCCGCTTGGAAGTGTAGCCTATAAAACTGACTTCTACAAAAAAATTATCGGTATTTGCTTTGATGAGGAAGGAACCATCTTCTTTGGTTGTCGTTCCAGTAATAGGCTTTTGGGTTTGAGGATCGCCTATCATTACGGTGGCAAATTCTACAGCCTCGTTAGAGGTGCTTATTACCTTACCAGTAATTTCTACTTTAGAGCTTTGTGCTTGTAAGCCATTTGCACCTAATAATAAAAGAAGGGCACATGAGTAGAATTGTATGTATCTGTGTATCATTGTTTATGTAGTTAATTTAGGAATTTGGAGTTTCTCAATGCAAAGGAACAAGTTCATACACTAATAAAGAAAAGCAGTCGTCAAACAACAGAACTAAAGTGATGAACGACAAAAGTTGAAAAATACCAGAATAATTGCCGTTTACGGTAGCTTTTTGGTCGATGAGCTTTTTATTTTGGCGAGTACGTTTTTTGTGTATTAATTTGGAACATGCACTTACCGACTTCAAAATCATCTTTTTCAACTAAGGAGCTTTTATTTCAATTGCTGTTGCAACTTGTCGTGTTCCTGTTCTTCTCCTTCGACAAGCATTCCCCTACTATAGAAGAACACAAATTTGCGTACTTCTTCAATTTTGCCATTTGGGCTTTGGTCATCAATGAACTGATTCTTCCCCGCTTTTTCTATAAGAAGAAGTATTTTATGTTTTTTGTTTGGATCACATTGATAATCTCCATCATTATCCTAACAGAAGAGCTGGTACTAGAGAGAATATACTTCCCCGAAACTCGGGCAAAACGGTTTCCCGGAGTGTTTTTAAGCCTTATTGAAGTACTACCCATGATGATCATCCTCACAGGCTTCAAGTTTGCTTGGGATGCGCTCAAAAAACAAAATGAAGTTGATAAGCTCAAAAAGCACATAGCCGAAAGCGAGCTGCAGTTTTTACAATCGCAGATCAACCCCCATTTCTTGTTCAATAACCTCAACAATATTTATTCTTATGCAATAGAAAATTCGCCCAAAACACCCACAATAATCTTAGAGCTTTCGGCCGTGCTTAGGTATATGCTATACGAATGCAAAGCCAAATTTGTGCCCTTGGACAATGAAGTGGAAAACTTAGAAAACTTCACTCAGCTTAACCAGTTACAAGTAGAAGACAGGGGGGAAATCAATTTCCACAAAGAAAACATCAGCCAGAGCTACCAAATAGCGCCACTGATTTTGATTGTGTTTGTGGAAAATGCATTTAAGCACAGCACGGCCAGCCAGTCGGATAAAATCCTGATAGATATAGCTATCGTTTTGAAAGAAGATGGCGAGTTGCATTTCCGATGTACAAACTCCCATTTGCCCAACACCAACACCGAAAGCCTATCTAAAGGAATTGGGTTGGAAAATGTAAAAAAGCGCTTAAACTTGCTCTACCCCAATACGCATACCTTGCTCATTAACGATACAAGTGAAAGCTACGAAGTAACTCTGGACATCCAATTATCAAAAACCACGGTATGAAACAATGTATTATAGTGGAGGATCAGCCACCAGCCCAGCGAATCTTAAAAAAATTCATTAGTGATATTGGCTCACTTGAGCTTGTAGGCACGTTTCCCGATGCTCTTCAGGCTCTCGAATTCTTAAAAACAGAATCGGTAGAGCTAGTCTTTTTGGATATTCACTTACCCAAACTGTCGGGGATAGATTTTATAAAATCGCTTACCAACCCTCCTCATATCATTCTCACCACTGCTTTTTCGGACTATGCCCTGAAAGGCTACGACCTCAATGTGGTGGATTATCTGCTGAAGCCTTTCTCCTTCAACCGCTTTGTGCAAGCCGTTTCTAAAGTACCAGAAAAATGGACTAATGCCGCAGATACAAACCAAAAGGAAAGAGAGCCAGAAACGATTTTCATCAAATCTGGCTACGAGCATATCAAACTCCATATAACCGAAATTCTCTACATAAAATCTGATGGGGATTATACCGAAATCTACCTGCCCGAGAGAAAGCTCCTTTCTTCTTTGCCCATAAAGCATTGGGCGGAGAAACTTGCCGATCAGCAATTTGTGCAAATACACAAATCGTACATCGTGAATATGCTGAAAGCTACCAAAGTGGCAGGCAACCAAGTGTTCATTGGGAAAGATATCGCTTTGCCAATAGGCAGGGCTTATAAAAACGCCTTTGCCCAACGCTACCTGAAATAACCCTCTTTTGACAACCTTGCCCAAACTTTGCTTTTGTATTGAGGTACAGAATCTTACACCCTAAAATCCAATCTTTTCTACTCATATTCCAACTCCTAATTTTTTTCACATTTTATCGGTAAAAACGTTTTTTATCGAATATTTTTCTTTTATATTAAGAATCGAAATCACACTATAGCCAACGACTTACATGGTCTCCTAAACCATACTATACTCCAACTCCCCAACCAGCGGACACTTCATAAGTAATTACCACCAACTACATTTTTCAAAAAAAAAATCAAAAATATGAGAACCCTCATCATTGGGTTTGTCTGCTTTTTGGCGTGGACAAGCCTGTCCTCCTATTTGTATATGTGCAAGGTAAAAAACAATTGCCTTGAAAATGTGCTGGAGGCAAATACAATACTTCCTATTGAGAAAAAAATTGCTCCTGAGTCTATTGAACCGATAAAAGAAACCGAAGAAGAGATCACCTTAGAGACCAATACGCTTGCCCCAATGCGGCTTGAGCCCATGAACGTCTACTACAACCTAGCCGGCTCTTCGCTAGAGCTAGATTACAACGAAATGGAGTATTTCGACCATTTGGTAAAATATATGAAGGAAAACCCTGGCCAAAAAGTTTCCCTAGTGGGATACACCTGCGACCTTGGCGATACTGATAACAACATTGCCCTTGCCAAAAAAAGAGCAGAATTCCTTCGAGACCTTTTAATAAACAAAGGGATAGATTCTACCAGCCTCATAGTGATATCGGGAGGGGAAAGCAATCCACTAAGCCCCAACACCGACGAAGCCTCGCGCACGCTGAACAGAAGGGTGGAAATCAGGCTTCAACAACCTTAAGTAAGATATATAAATTTCAATAATCCTCTAAAACTATAGCCATGAACGAATTATTATTTATAATCGCAGTTTTGTCGGTTGCTTTTATCATAGGGTACATCACCGCATGGGCTTATTTCCGCAATCTTTGGTCGAAACCTCTCCGCGCTTTGCAAGCTGAGGACTCGGAATTGACCAACCAAATGAAAACGCTCAGGCATGACCACAACGAGCAAATATTGAATTACCAAAAGCTCCAAGCGCATTCCTCCAACCTTAAAACGCAATTGGAACTCTCCAAAAACGAAGCCGACAACTTGCAGGTAAGCACCAAATTGATGCAAGAAGAACTGGAACAACTGAGGGCGAAAGAAGACCTTGTAACGGCACTGAACTACGAAGAGCTTAGCCGAGAAGCAACTTGGCTTAGAAGCAAAAATGAAGAACTTTTCAATGAAAAAGATCAGCTAATGCAACGGGTAGATGACCTAGAAGCGTTGCTCTCTGACTACGATTATGCGGTGAATATGCACCAAAATGCGATGGAAGCAAACCCTACCCGATTGCTTTTTAGCGACTCTAGCGAAGAAGAAAGGGATGACCTGAAAAAAATAAACGGTATTGGTCCGTTCATAGAGCAAAAACTCAACAATATTGGCATATGGACTTATAGGCAAATAAGTGAATTTGATGATGAAACCGTTCAGCGCGTCACTCTTGCTATCGCCTATTTCCCTGGAAGAATTGAGCGGGACGACTGGGTAGGCCAGGCCAAAAGGCTGATCCAAGGTTTGCACATCAGCGAGCTCATGTTCACCGATGCCCGACCAAATGAAAAAGACGATTTAAAAACGATTTCTGGCATTGGTCCTTTCATTGAAAAAAAGCTCAACGAGATAGGAATCAGAACCTATCGTCAGATCTGCTCTTTTGATGAGGAAATCATAGAAAAAGTTGCCCATTCCATTTCATCCTTCCCTGGAAGAATTCAACGCGACGACTGGGTAGGCCAAGCTCGCACCTTATACTTTACCCAGCTGGAAAGCAAAGTTGAAACCGAAGCAGAAGTTACGCTAGAAGAAACCGAACGGTAAAACCTGTTGCACATTAACTACATCGCCTCGCCTTTGGTTGCCAAGCAGCCCAACATGCGGGGCGATTTCATTTACAAATAAGTAGTTGCAATAGTGGGTATTACTCCTAACTGGTTTAAATTTGCAGCTTGATAAATGGCAACAGCCAAAAATAGCAGCTAAAAGGAAGTACATTATGGCAACACATGCATCTTTTGATGAAAAAAACATTTCTCTTTTGAATGAAAAATGCGAAGGGATAAATAAAGAATATTTACTGCAAGATCTGGATGAAGAAACGGCAAGCTTCAAGTTTGTAGCGAACATAGATGGCAAACCAGCTGCTATAGACGCGTTTCTATACACACTAGAGCTAGAGTTTTACGAAGGGATTTACGAGGCAGCGAAAGATGCAGTGGTGGACACCGAGCCGAAATTTGCCAACGCCAACTTTGAAGAAGAAGACGGTCCGCACATAGAATTGCTGGAAGAAATAATAAAAGAGCTCACCAAAGACGATGATTTTTCGGTGCAAGAATTCATAGTTACGGGGCAAGAAGAAGGTGATGATTTCACTCTAATGGAAATTTGCCTCAACGTAGAAGAAGTCAACGAAGAACTGATAAAAGAGTTCGTTGTCAAATTCAAGGCGGGCAACTTTGAGCTGGACAAAACATTCTACAGTTTTTCCAAATAGCCTTGTCAGCAAACAGGTTTCAATTTTCTTAAATTAATAATGAAACATTGCCCTTGCAAAAGGGCTTTTTTTATAAACTTTGCACTCGAAAAACAAACCTGATGTTAGCTGAGAGTCTTTCGATTTAAGGCTTGTAAATCAGCTAAGTGAATTTATTTTCTTTTACTTATGAACAACAAATCACTCCTTATTCTAGTCGGTATTTTTTGCCTACCTTTCTGGCTATTTGCCCAACAAGACAAAGCTATCACCTATGGAATAAATGCGCGACAAGGCTACCTCATCAAACACAGAAAAGAAATTGACCCCTCTTTGGAAAATAGGTTTCCGAGAGGAATTGAGTTTTTTTATCATGTAAAAACCAACGGGGATAAGCCTTGGCAGCATGAATGGAATTTTCCAGGAATAGGATTTTCGGCAGGTTGGTTCAACCTAGATAATCCCGAAGTGCTGGGTGATATGTATTATGCCACTATCTATTTCCAAAAGTTCTTGATCAAAAAGCCGAGCAAGCACCAACTTAGCTTCAAAATTGCGCCAGGCATTTCCTACAGCACCAAGATCTACGATGAGGAAACTAACCCCACCAATATTCTAGTCAGCACCAAGTTCAATACCGTGATGGAAGGCAACTTCCTTTATCATTACCAGTTTTCACCAAAATGGAGGATCAACACTGGGCTTACTTTTACCCACTACTCAAATGGGGCAGTCAAAAAACCAAACAAGGGTGTAAACATCCCTTCGTTCACTTTGGGAATAGCCCATACCCCGAACCCCGAACGGTTTAAGATCAACGAAAACGTGAAGTTTTCTTACGAAAAAGGTGTTTCTTATGACTTAAGTTACGGGTTCGGCTGGAAAGCTGCCGACATAGGCTATGACCCCGATTTTGCTTGGACTATCTCTTTTAACGGAATCAAGCGAACCGGACCAAAAACTGGCTGGATGCTAGGCACCGACCTTGTGTACAACAGCTCCATCCCCAAGGTCATCAAAAAAGACGATGCTGAGTTATTTAGGACGGGGATCACCTTTGGCCATCATCTGTTCGTCAGCAAAATAAACTTGGTCACCCAGATTGGTTACTACATTTACCGCCCAGAAAAAGACCTAGACGAACCTATTTACCTACGCTGGGGCCTAAAGTACTACCCTAGCAAGAGGGTTTTCGCCTCCATGATGTTAAAAACACACTATGGAAAAGCCGACCTAATAGAATGGGGCTTGGGGTATACGTTTGGGAAAAAATAAAAAGAAGCTTTTGGAATTGAAAATTCATAGCTTAGCGAGCTAAACTCACAAAATCATATCTAATCAGCCTTAAAATTGAACCATGAAAGAAAAACCACTTATACTCATATCGAACGATGATGGTATCACAGCTCCTGGCATTCGCCATTTAGTGGAAGCCATGAAAGAAATAGGGAAAGTGATAGTGGTTGCGCCAAACAGCCCACAGTCGGGTATGGGGCACGCCATCACCATCAACGACCCGTTAAAAATCTATAAGAGCGAAATTTTTGAAGACGTAGAGGCTTACGAATGCTCGGGCACGCCAGCAGACTGCATCAAGATTGCCAAAAATTATATTCTGAAAGGGAAAAACCCTGACCTTGTTGTCAGCGGGATCAACCATGGAAGCAACACTTCGGTAAGCGTGCTTTATTCAGGCACCATGTCGGCGGCGGTAGAAGCTGCACTGGAAGGAATGAACGCCATTGGCTTTTCCCTCTGCGAATATGGCCACGACATCGACTTCAGCCATGCTATACCCTATGTAAAAAAGATAGCATTAGAAGCGCTTAAATCTGGCAATATGAAAGGCGTTGCCCTCAACGTGAACTTCCCTCCTAAAAAAGAAAAACCATTAAAAGGAATAAAGATCTGCCGCCAAGCCATTGCCCACTGGCAAGAAAAATTTGACGAAAGAGTTGACCCTTACGGTAGAAAATACCTCTGGCTCACGGGCGATTTCATTAACAAAGACAAGGGCGAAGACACAGACGAATGGGCAATCGCCAACAATTATGTATCGGTTGTACCCGTAAGTACCGACATGACCGCCCACCATGCTTTGCCAATTTTGAATGATGAATGGGATATTTGATCGTCGAATTGCAACTTCCTTCAAACCCCTCAGAAATTTTTCTTTCTGATTATCAATAAGATTGTGAAGTAAAGTGGAAAAATAGGAATATTTCTTTGAGGTATTTTTGACAAAATAAAAACTTTACCTATGTTTGCACACCAATTTGAAGCCCAGGTGGCGGAATTGGTAGACGCGTTGGTCTCAAACACCAATGATAGCAATATCGTGCCGGTTCGACCCCGGCCCTGGGTACACAAAAGCCTCCGAATCATAACGACTCGGAGGCTTTTACTTTTTAACGGTAACTACCACTCTCCCCTTTGCATCCTTTTTTACAGCTAAAACCTGTACTGCCTTAGGCTATTTTAGCAGTTTCAATTTTGAGACAATCCTGAATACTATCAGTAATAGATGAAAGCAACTAAATCAAAAAAAACCGTAAGATAAAAGAAATAAAGAACGGGGAACACCCCATCATGATTCGTTACACACTTGACCGAAAGTCCAAGTACGTGGCAACGGAGTTCTACAGTCCACCCCACTTTTGGGATGACATAAAGAAACAGCTTTTAATAGCGCTATCAAAGAAGGGCTAGTCGAGCAAAAACACTATCCTTTTAATGGTTACAATGTGGGCAAGCCCAAGCAAGAAACAAGAAAGCGTGCACTGAAAAAAGAAGAGGTGTTGAAAATAGCCGAACTTGAAGTAAAACATGAATGCAAGGCATGGCACATGCGAAACATGTTCTTATTCTCCTATTATTGTAAAGGCATCAATTTCAGTCACATAGCATTTCTGAAGAGGAAAGAAATTATAGTGGAAGACAAAATAGTATATACCCGTAAACAAACGGGCACGCTCTTCCATTTCAGGATACCTAAAAATACGTTGGATATCTTACACTATTACAAAGAAGTAAAAATAAGCCCTTATGTATTTCCTATCCTGAGCGACTACTTCCACCAAGGCTGAATAAAGTCATTAGACAGTTCAACGACACTATGCCGAGCCTAGCTAAGTAAATTGGGATAGAACACAGGGTAACTCCTACTCAGCCCGCTACACCTACGCTACCGTATGAAACGTAGCAACAAGGTAACCACTGCCCGAATTAGCGAGGCAATGGGGCACAACAACGAAAACGTGACCCAAGCCTACCTCGACAGCTTCGATACTGAGGAGCTAGATGATGCCCATAAGGATATTTTGTAATATAAAACAGAAACCCATGCGAATAGAAAATGTACTTGCCACTGTTTTTAATCTCACATCCCCATGCTTTACCTTTGGGTTTCACAAAGCTATATCAGCTGAGCACGCATAAGGTACTGCGATATCCCCTCCTGCAGTCCCCTCTTCAAAATATCCATATTACACAAACCTGTTTCATCTAGGAATCTTACAGCATTTTTTGTAAAAAAACACTTAACAAAAAACAAACAAGACAAAAGTGATATTTTTTTATTCGCCTCAATCACTTGAATAAATACAACTAAGTATTGAAATACATCTAAATATCAATAACCATCCACTTGTTAATAATACAAAACAAGCAATATTAATTATTGTATGTATGTTTTAATAATGAACTTTTTTAGTTTCTTTTTGCAATATCAACATTCTCAAAAACAGCAAGAAATGAAATTTTTCTTCTCCAGCAAAATGTGCCCAAGATCAAATTTAACCATATCTAATCGAAGCTATCTTACAAAATGGCAATATATTAAAATAATACAATTTTCACCATTACAATAAGAATAAAAATGGCATCTAA
The DNA here is from genome assembly GCA_034044135.1 of Flammeovirgaceae bacterium SG7u.111. NCBI lineage: Bacteria > Pseudomonadati > Bacteroidota > Cytophagia > Cytophagales > Flammeovirgaceae > Flammeovirgaceae bacterium SG7u.111. The sequence continues at coordinate 4,184,582 of CP139021.1, forward strand.
ACCAATAACAAACACCTTCCTTTTAACATCCATACTCACCTTTTTTATTGGCTTTACTGCCAATGCCCAAAACTCCCAATGGGATGACACCTCAGGCAAACAATACTTCATGGGAAATGTAGGAATCGGGACAAATGTCCCTAATTATTTATTTGATATAAAAGGTATATCAAATAATGATAATCTATTCAGAATCAAAGCCTACCATTCTGAAAGTGATTATATCTCTATAGCAAATTTAACAGGGAATGACGGTCAGTTTATACCAATGATCAAAGGATATCATGCTACTGACCCTCGAACAGCACTGGCATTTGTTGGAGAGATTAATAGTAACAACGACATTGCCAATGACAACCCTGTAATGCTTTTTGATTCAAGGGTTACTTGGGGAAATATTTCACATAGACCACTTTTTGGTTGGGCTAATTATGGTGATCGAAAAATGACCATGACTGCTGATGGTAGCCTTGGGATTGGCACAACAACAACAGGAAGCCACAAACTAGCTGTAGAAGGATCGACTGGAGTAAGAAAAGTAAAAGTTGAAGCTACTGGCTGGTCAGACTTTGTATTCGAAGAGGACTATGCCCTCCCCACCCTCTCCGAGATAGAAAGCTACATACAGGCGAACAACCACCTACAAGGCACCCCCTCTGCCAAAGAGTATTGACCTAGGTGCGATGGACGCCAAACTGCTCCAAAAGATAGAAGAACTGATGCTTTATACTATTGAGCAGGAGAAGAAGATTGAAAGACAAGCCTTAGAAAGGCTCTGAGCAAAAAAGTAAAATCGATAATCAAGAACAGGAAATTTTAGAATTGAAAAAGCAGCAAGAAAAAATCGAAGCTTTGGAAAAACTAGTCAATCAACTTCTTGAGAAACAATAAACACCATACCAAATAACAAGCCTTCAACATGAAAAAAAAATTACTATTATTTTGCACTATCATATTGACAATTAACCTTGTAAAAGCACAAAATACCTTCCCAACAACGGGGCAAGCTATTATAAGAGAACCAGGAACACGAGCCCTGCTCATCGAAAGAGATGATGATGATTCTTGGTTTACATTCCATGACCCAAATAACTCTTGGTACTCTTTGGGCATAGACCAGTCAAACTCAGGTGCTTTTTCTCTCAATTCTGGAGGTTCACTGAATAGTTCTCAATTTGTAATGTTATCAAATGGGAACATTGGATTAGGAATTGCAAATCCTACACATTTATTTACCCTTAAAGCTTCAAGACCAATACTTGCTTTCCATGATTTGACTGGAAAAGCTGCCGCTATTGAGTTTAATGAAGTCCATAATCAGATACGGTTTCAAAAATTAAAAAACAACGGCACTTCATGGGACAAAGACCTTATGGTAATTGACGCAGATGATGGTAAAGTTGGAATTGGCACGACTTCACCGTCTACGAAATTAGATATCATTGGAAACCTTGCAAGTAGTACACTTAATAAAGAGACTCACAATCCAACTCTAAGAATTAGGAATTCTTATTACAGTCCAAGCGATGAAAATGGTAGTGTCTCAATGCAGTTTGCATTTGGTGGCAGCCAACTAGGACCAATAATAGAAGCATACAAAACCACAACAAATCAAACAGGACTGAAACTTTATACAGAATACGGTTATAACACACCTCAACTTGCAATGACAATGAGACCTACTTCCGAAGGAACAATTATCGGGATAGGAACAGAAAACATTTCTTCTGCTGAGTATTTCTTGTACGTAGCAAAAGGTATTCGAGCTGAAAAAGTAAAGGTAGATTTAAAAGTTAATTGGTCAGACTTCGTATTCGATGAAAACTACGCCCTCCCCACCCTCTCAGAAGTAGAAAGCTACATACAAGAAAATAATCATTTACAGGATATCCCCTCTGCCAAGGAAGTAGAAGAAAACGGCATTGACCTAGGCAAGATGGACGCCAAGCTCCTCCAAAAGATAGAGGAACTGATGCTTTATACCATTGAGCAGGAGAAAGCTATAAAGCTTCAACAAAGTAAAATTCAAAAACAAGATCGAGAAATCTCTGAATTGAAAAACTTAGTCAACCAACTTATAAACAAACAATAATCCTCTTTTCAAAATGAAAAATTTAATACTAAGCGTTTCTGTTTTTGCCTTGCTAACAATTGCACGCACAATTCATGCACAATCGACCCTTGAACATGTCGGACCTGTTATTTTCAGGAGCAATTCTTCAACAACAACTTGGACAGGGACTTCTTCTTTAACCTTAGCTGCGTCAAAAGCCCAAAATACTGGTTTGCATTTGAGCTATAGTGCTGATGGAAGTTCCAGAATGGGGAGAATTTTATTGAATAATAATTGGGATGGTACATATGGAGACTTTGCCATTACATTACGAAATCAGTATGGTACTTATGATGTATTTAAAGTATTCCATGAAGGAAAAGTCAATATCAGAGGTAATCTCCATTTCTGGGATGGGCTACTTCAATTAAATAGAACCTATGAAGGTTCCTCAAACGTCTTAACTTTCAGGACAAAAGATAATAACGAATTTGGAGATTTTAGATTTGAAGCTGAAAATACTGGCACCGGTTCAGTCCGTCAACTTCTTTTTATAAATGGTCTCAATGGAAATTTAGGCATAGGCACAGAAACTCCAGAATATAAACTTGACGTACGTGGTGACCTATATATCAATTCTGGAAATGGTAATAATCATATTTATTGGGCAAGTCATCAAATGACCATGGGAACGCGACCTAATGATTATGCCCATAATTATTTTAAATTGAAACCCGGGGGGTCTTCACAAGGTTTATTGGCCTCAGTTTTCCAGATGTATGAAGCAAAATCCGAAACGAGTCATGAGTTAAAGCTAGAACTCAGATCAACAGGGACTTCATTTTTTAATGGTGGCAACGTAGGCATAGGAACTACCAACCCTGAGGCAATGCTGACCGTAGCAGGCGAAGCTCATGCCCGCAAAGTAAAGGTAACCGTAAATGCCGGCGCCGACTTCGTCTTCGCAGAAGACTACGACCTTCCTAACCTCAACAAAGTAGCCGAGTTCGTGAAAAACAACAAGCACCTCCCCGAGATTCCTTCCGAAAAAGAGATGCGGGATAATGGGCTGGACTTGGGGGAGATGGACATCAAGCTCTTGCAGAAAGTGGAGGAGCTCACGCTCTATCTAATCCAACAACAAAAAGACATGGAAGCCCTCAAAAAGGAAAACCAGTCACTCAAACAACGATTGGAAAAGCTAGAAAACAAATAAGGTCCAACAAGCGGGAAAGCCGCCCCACAAGAACCAGCTTTGATAACGAAAAGTAACAAATACCTGATTTCGATCTTATTGGCATTTCTTAGCGGCCTCGGCCCTATACTGGCACAAGCACAGGACGAACAAGCAGAGCTAGAAAAAAAACAACCTGCTGATACCCTTACCTCAAAATGGGGCTGGGGTGGCGGGTTCGGGTTCTCTAGCTCGACACCGTCCTCCCTTGCCCTGTCGCCCTCGCTCGAATATGCCCCTGCCAAGGCGGTCAGGCTTGGCGCCGGCATCTTGGCCGGCTACAAGCAGGGAGGCAATGAGGCACCCTCCACTTGGGACATTGGCGGCAGGCTCTATGGCGACCTCTTGTTCCACAAAAACCTGCCATGGCTGCAAGTCGGGTACAAGGCATCTCTACAGCCCGACAGCCTAGGGAAAAAAGACTGGATACATTCTGGCACCCTGGGCATCGGCTATTCCATGGAGATGCAAAAAGGAAAGCAGTTCAGGCTATTACTCTCAAGGGATTTCTTTTCTGATAAAGAAACAGATAAGTTAACCTTGGGGGATTGGAACTTCGGTGTCTCCCTTGCAGGGGGGCTAGGAAGAAAGCAAGGTGGGGGAAAACCGTTCTCTTCCTTTTTGCCTTCCCTAAAGCCCAATTTCCAGAAAAGGGACACCGCAAAGGATACGAGATCATTCAAGGAAAGGATCATTTTCGGGGGGGATTTCTCCCTCAGCCCAGACAAAGAGAACAGTTCGATGAGGCTCTCGCCCATGGTCGGCTATGAGCCCAACAAGTTCTCTAGTTTTGGCATCGGGGCGACCCTTTCGCACATGGCAAGCAAGGAAAAGGACGATGAGAGCCTAAAAGAAGAAATAAACTATGGCTACAGGATATTCGGCAGGATATCGCCAGTAAGCTGGCTGCCCTATGCACAAGCAGAGTTGGAGGGCATGTCAAACACCGATAGCCTCGAAAACAAGGACTTTGGCCATACTTGGCTGCTAGGCGGGGGATATAAGTTCTCTATCGGGGCACTCACCTCGCTAAACGCCTCCGTCCTCAGGGATATGGGTACGGCACCAGGCGAAAGCCCATGGGTATTTAGGATGGGCATCGAAGCAAGTCTTGGAAACCCGGGAGGACAAGAGGGCTGGATCGATGGGATGAAGGAAAAGCCTTTCACCCCGGGGATGATGATGGTCGCCCCGATCCTCAAAAAACTGGGGCTGGAGGGAAATTTCAGCATTATCCCCGGCGACCCGGCAAGGGTAGATATCTCCCCGATCTTCAATATCAAGCTTGACAGTATGTTCACCTTGGGCATAGGGCCAAGCGTACAAATGAGCCAAGATATGTTCGAAAAAGAGTGGGACTTCTCTAAACTGGACTACGGAGGCAGGGTATACGCACGCTTCCAGCCCAAGAAAAAAGCACCTTATGTACAATTGGAATACGAGGGCATCGGGGCGCTCGACTCCCTCGAAAAAAGGAAGCTCCTCTCATCTGTTTTGTTCGGTGCGGGATATTCCGCCAAGCTGCCCCTTGTGGGGAACATCAGCCTGACGGTGCTCAGGGACTTGACCTACAGCGGGCCGACAAAGACACATGGAAACCCTTGGGTATTCCGGATGGGGCTGGGCAAAAAACTGCCCTTCGAGGACAAACCGATACCGGGGACGAGAGCTCCAATACCGGTCAAAGATGGGTTCGACCTATACGATCTGGAGGGAAACCTCGGACTCTCTCTCGGGGAACTTATGCAAGTTGACCTCTCACCGGCCTTCTCTTACAACATAAAAAAATGGTGGAACGCGGCGACAGGTCCGGTCTTCCGCTATGCCAAGGACAACAGCTCGGGAAGGGACGAGGCCATATACGGGGCAAGGGCATTCACGAGGGTATTGCCCAAGTACGCGCTGCCCCACCTTCACTTCGAGGGGGAGGCGCTCAACTCGGGGCTGGACACGAACGGGAAACCCGTGGACAGGCAGTGGCATATGGCGCTCCTGTTGGGGGGCGGGCTCAATTTCCCCATCGGCGACAAGGCGGCCATCAACATCACTGCCCTGAGGAAGCTTGGATGGGACGGACCTACCCCCATCCATAGGGAAAAATGGGACATCAGGATGGGGCTGAAAATTTAGAAAAACACACAAGAACATTCAAATAAGTAACTAATAAAACAATGAGACAAAAATCGGTTATCGTATTTTTCTTACTTTTCTGTTCATTCTTGACTGTTGAGGTAAGAGGGCAAGAGTTGCCCTTACAGACACAAGTTATTCCTCCTTCTCCCGAGGCAGCGGCTTTGGGAAAGTACGGAAACCATCCTATAAGTTATTTTACTGGCAATCCATCAATCTCAATACCTATCTACGAGATCAAAGGGAAAGAAATATCCCTACCTATCTCTTTGAGCTATCATGCCTCGGGGATAAAAGTGGAGGAAGTCGCCTCTTGGGTAGGACTAGGCTGGACATTAAATGCAGGAGGAGTAATCACTAGAACAGTAATCAACCTTCCTGACGATGGGGCCTATGACTGGTCTGGAGATGGCGAGCCTACATGCATAAGCTCAACAGCCGATGGTGAATACAAAAACTATTTTAAAGCATATAGCGATATCAAGAAATTTCATAAGGGTAGTCCTGAAAGCGGTGGAGTCGTAGTAGGAGGATTTGAAAGCTATCAAGCATATCTTAATTTTCAAGAGCAAATCATGGATAGGAACGTCGAAGCCCAACCTGACCTTTACTTCTATAATTTTAATGGAAAATCGGGTAAACTCATTATGGACGGACACGGAACCGTCAAATCCCAACCATATCGCCCATTTAAGATCAGACCAGGGATAGGTCCATCTAAAGATTGCAATGGTTGGACTATCACCACCGAGGACGGGACTGTCTATGAGTTTAAGGAAAAAGAGCTGATGAGGGTAGAGGCCGACGACTATTCATCAGGCAACAATCCAAATACACGATACTATTCTGCCTGGTACTTGACCAAGATTATCTCACCGTCTAGTGCGGATGTGATAGAGTTCAAATACAAATCCACAGAGCTTATCGAAGACATACCTACCCATCAATACCAAGAGACCTTCAAAGATCACATAAACACTCCTAATGCAGGAATCGAAAACTACAATTCGACGTGTATTAACCCTCCGAGGCAACTAAGGAGCTACAATACCACGCAAACCTTTACGAAGTATAAGTTCCTATCAGAGATTACTACAAATAGGGGAATAAAAATAATTTTTGACTCTACCAAAGACCGAAAAGACAATCCAGGGACTTTTAAACTAGATGAAATCAGGATATACCAGACTATCAATGCTTCTGAGACTTTAGTAAAAAGAGCTGTATTAAACACCTCTTATTTTGGAAATACCAGTACTCGGTTGGCAAAATACGAAAGTAGGCTCAGACTTGACGGGGTCGATATTTATGGCTCCGGGAATTCCAAACAGCCTTATGGGTTTACCTATAAAACAACATCTATCCCTTCAAGGCAATCCCTTTCCCAAGATTACTTTGGATACTACAATGGAGAAAGTAATAATACTTTAGTCCCTGCGATGAAAATAGGAGATAAATCTTTGAGCGGGGCAAATAGACGCATAGATCAGAGTAATTCACAAGTAGGAATGCTGACCACGGTAACCTATCCTACGGGGGGATATACACAATATGAATACGAATCGAACAAGAATCAGGTAGTTACAGGGTTTCAGGAAAGACTAACAGGTTCTGAAGATATTACTGTATGTGGTGAAGAGGTTTCTCCTCGTAGCGATGTGCTTCCGAATTTGATCGGTGATACGGGATATGATCGGACAAAATACAAGGTATTTCGGTTTTCAGTCATCGGAAACGAATCTAAAATAGAGCTGGACTTTAAAAGAAGTGCTTGCACAAGCCCTCCCATAAATGGCGGGGGATATGACTTTATAGGGATTTATAAAATAAACGATAAGCCTACTTTTTCCCAAACCTCCGCCATCACCGCTAAACAAGGCGATCTGGTCTATTCTAAAAGATATGAAGGTCCAAACAATTTTGACGAAATCATTATTGACCCCAGCTTTATAGATGAAGGCACTTATGAATTAGTTGTGGCAAACTCTCTTGATGACATCGCCCTTACTGTCGAAGTAAGAACATATCACCATCTTCCAATAACTGACGAAGGAGAAATCACTGGAGGACTGAGGGTCGCAAGCATCACCGACCATCCAGTGGAAGGAGCACCAGTAAAAAGAGTATTTTCCTATACCCGGTTAGTAACGATTAGTGTGCCGAAACTATATGAGGGTGGAGATATAAGGGAGTTTTGGGCTAAGCCACTTTATATTGACCAGACTATACAGGTGAGCTCTGCTGTAAAATATGGAGTAGATGTATTTTATGAAATTTCAAAATATTACCAAGATGCCTGTATGATAGCCCCGAACGGTGGACCTAATGGATTCGATCGTCTTGAGGAATTTGGCTGCTCTTTCGCACATAGATATGCATCTAGCCGTTACCCTCTTTCTCCAGTCAATGGCAGTCCCGTTGGATACGGGCAGGTCAGTGAAAGCCTTGTTGATTCCGAAGGTAATAGTTTGGGAAAAACCGAATATTACTTCGAAACCTCTGGGGGAGGTTCCTCCAACCCATACAACGTTAAGGGTTCTTCTGACAAGAGAGGTAGGGTCATATGGACAAAAGTATATGATGCACAAGGCAATCTTAAGAAGGCTACACACATAGAATATGGTAGTTCGCAGCGGGTAATAGAGGCGAAGGGCATACATGTAAAACCGACAATGAACTCATATCATACTTCAATGGCACATATGCTCGTGCCAGAGGGCACTGGCGAAACTCTAAAATGGCAATGTATTGGGGAAGACGGGACTATAACTAGTTACCGGGATCTCCATGCAAATGAATATTTCAATGATGCTTTGTGGATGAATTACCAAGTAAAAACAACTACGTATGATTATTTAGAAAGAAGCCAAGAACCTGTCACCACTATCGAGGAAATGCATCATGATAATGCTGCCCATGGATTTCCAACAAGAATATTCAGGATAGGAAGTGATGGTAAGAAAACTTTGACGGTAACCCGATATACCACTGACCTAACAGTGAACTCACCTTCGTTTATTGATAGGCTCGCCACAAAAAACATGCTTTCTATACCGATAGACCAGCGTCAATACATAGAAAACGATGATAAAACAGCCTATAAATTGCTTGGTGGAAGTATACAGGAGTATTCAAATATTAATAAACTGAACCAAGTCTACAGGCTTGAAAGCTCATCTACAACAGAGGTTGCTCCAGCAGAAGTGTTGTTGAATGAATACAACGTGCCAAGCAATTTTAAGCCACAAATCGAAAAAATCGTATACGATAGGCACAATATAATAGAGTTCCAAGATAGAACAACCCCCAGGGTTGCATATGTTTGGGGCTATGGGAGTACTTATCCCGTCGCCAAAGTAGTCCTCGGTAAGTGGGTAGATAAAACAGATACGTTTATAATCATCACAAATGCTATCAAAAACGCAATAGAATCCTATCAATTCAGCAACAGTGATAGCAAAGCAGACATAGATTCGGACTTGGCATTCTTAAAAACACAGCTACAGAGCTACATTAACAGCGCTGACTATATGGTAACGCTATACACCTACAAACCTTTGGTGGGCATGACCTCCCAAACAGACCAAAACGGAATAACAACCTATTACCACTACGACGAGTTCGGGAGGCTGGAATACGTGGAAGACCACGAGGGCAATATCCTGCAGTCCAACGAATACCACTACTCAACGGACGGCCAATAATTTTTTTAGACCAAGCTACAAAACAAAAGACCATGAGACTAAAGATATATAGCCTATTCTTGCTGGCCCTCGGCTGGCTGGCGGCCCGGGACGCACAGGCCCAAACGGACAAGAACTACGTACGCACACACGTCTATAAGAAAGTAAACCTGTCTAGTGACCCGAACGGGCTATCGAAGGATCAGGTACAGACCAGCACCCAATACCTGGACGGGCTGGGCAGGCCTATCCAGAACGTGGTAAAAAAAGGGTCTCCCGAAGGCCTGGATATTGTCATCCCCATCGTATACGACCAGTTCGGGAGGGAGGCAAACTCCTACCTGCCCTATGTTTCGGGCACAGGCAGCGACGGTAGCTTCAAAACGGGCGCAGTATCGGCACAGCAGGCTTTTTATGGAGGCCTGTTCACAGGAGAGGGGACTTCTGCCTTCACCACACGGAGCTTCGAGGCCTCGCCGCTCAACCGGGTGCTGGACGAGACCGGGCCGGGCAAGAACTGGCACGACAACGACAAAAAGGTAAGCTACCTGCAAAAGACCAACCTCAAGACGGACGGCATCAGGATCTGGACGGTAGGCACGGCTGCCGGCGCCACGCCCTCCACAAGCGATACCTACGAAGACGGCGAGCTGTACGTCACAGAAATGACCGACGAGGAGGGGCATATATCTCGGGAATACACCGACAAACAGGGCAAGGTAGTCCTGAAAGAGGTACAGGATGGAAACGGCTTCCTGAAGACCTACTATGTCTACGACGATTATGGCAACCTGCGCTACGTGCTGCCCCCCAAAGCTATCGAAAAAATGGGAAGCTCCTACAGCGGCCACGCCAGCTTCGCCACCATCTTGGACAAGCTATGCTTCAAATATACCTATGATGCCCGCAACCGGATGGTAGCCAAGCGGGTGCCGGGCACAAACGGCGAAACCTACATGGTGTACGACAAACTGGACAGGCTGGTGCTCACCCAAGACGCAGCGCAGCGCACAAGGAACGAATGGCTCTTCACCAAGTACGACAAGTTTAGCCGCCCCGTACTGACAGGTATCTATACGGCCAGCTCTGGTATAGACGTATATACATCGATGGACGCGGTAGACCCTTCCAAGTACGCAGTAGGAACGGTAGAATCAGACGAGGGCTTGCTGCAAGGGGAAGACATCGTGAGCGAGCGGCACGAAGGCCACCATACCTACCGTGCCACCAATAGTATCACCCTGCTCCCGGGCTTCAAGGTGGACGCGGCCGAACAGGCGTTTTTGGCAGAGATCGCTTCGTCCGTAGCCACGGAGGACCGGCAGCACGGCTATGCCGTACAGGCAGGTGACTTCCCTGCCGCCGCAGACCTCTACGTGCTCACCGCCAGCTACTACGACGATTATGACCTAGACAACGATGACACACGCGACGAGGCGTATGCAAACGTGGGGGATGCGGGCTTCATGCCAGAGCAAGCAGTGACCTATGACGTGAAGGGGCTGCTGACCGCCACCAAGGTGAGGCAGCTGGGCGACGGGGACAACGGCTTCCTGAAGACCGTGACCTTCTACGACCAAAAAGGGAGGATGGTGCAGTCCCAAGGGCAGAACCACAACGGGGGGACGGACATAGTGACCAACCAATACGATTTTGTGGGAAAAGTGACCCATACCCATACGAGGCACTCCAACCCCAAGGCCGACAAAAAGGAAACGGTGGTGAAGAACTGGTTCGATTACGACCATGCCGATAGGCTGCTAGAAGTAAAACAGGCGTTCGACCTGCAGACGGAAACAGGGGCAGAGGTACTGGCGTCGAACACCTACAACGCCCTCGGGCAGCTGGAGGAAAAGGCGCTTAGCAAGGACGGGGCACAGTCGCTACAGGCCATAGACTACCGATACAACATCCGGGGGTGGCTCACCAAGATCAACGACCTGAACAACGTAAGTGAGGACCAGCTCTTCGCCATGGAACTCCAATATGAAAACGCAGGGGCAAACGCATATTACAATGGCAACATAGGAAGGGCGATCTGGAAGACGAACCTCGACAAGGTACAGCGCCAGTACAGCTACGACTACGACGACCTCAACAGGCTCACCGATGCAGACTACTCGGCGACGGGCAGGGCCTACGAGAACTTTGACGTAGAGGACATCTCCTACGACCCCAACGGCAATATAGAGGGGCTCAAAAGGTACGGGCTGACCGACCTTGGCAATACCCAGCACACCTATGGTCTGGTAGACAACCTTAGCTATAAATACGAATCGGGCGAGACCAGCAATAGGCTCACGGCGGTTACGGACAACGCCGGGCTGGCGGGGGATGCCCTCCTCGCCGACTTCAAGGACGGAAAGACGAACAACCAAAAAGCTACCTCTGGTGAATACGGTTACGATGCCAACGGCAACCTGACTTCTGACAAGAACAAGGGGATCGCCGATATCGACTATAACCACCTCAACCTGCCAGAGCTGATCGACTTTGGCTCGGGCAACAAGATAGCCTACCGCTATGACGCAGCTGGAATTAAACTCCAGAAGAAAGTGTACGAAGGAGGTGTTTTAGCGAAGACAACCGATTACTTGGGCGGCTTCCATTACGAAGAGGATACCTTGCGCTTTGTGCACACCACCGAGGGAAGGGCGCTCTGGAAGACGGAGCACGACGGCCTCGACGACTTTGTGTACGAATACCACTACAAGGACCACCTGGGCAACCTGCGGATGAGCGTGCGGGAGGGGGACGAGGATGCGGTGTACGAGGCAACCTCAGAGCTTGCCATGCAGGACTACGAGGAGGAACAACTAGGCTTCGAGAATATCAAGCTCACCCAGGACATGGAACGGGCGAAGAACGGCCAGGTCTCCGCGCTGGTGATGAACGCCACGGGGTATGAGCTGCCCGTAGGCCCTTTCAAGCAGTTTGAGGTAGGGAAAGACGATGCAATAGACGCCCGCGTGTTCGTGAGCTACGACAACGGGCAAAGCGGCACGCAGTCCTCCATGCCCGCCGGGATGCTGATGCAGAACACCTTTGCGCCAGAAGGCGGCGGAAGCCCCATAAGCTTGGGCTTCGGGGCGAAATCCCTTGGCGACAACCCCACCGCGAACGAGCCGGCGGCCTACCTCGCCATAGAGCTGTACAACCACGACGGTGAACTGGTAAACAGCCAGGTCCGCTGGGTAAGCGGCATGGGCGGCGGGGGTTGGTACTCCCTCGATACCTACCCCGACCTAAAGGTGGAACAGGACGGCTATGCAAAGGTATATGTGGCCAACGAGAGTGCGGCAAAGGTATGGTTCGACGATTTGCAGATCACCCACAAAAAGGCTATCATAGCACAGGAGAACCACTACTACCCCTTCGGCATGAACATGGCAGGGATAGAAAGGCAGGGAATCCCCGACCACAAGTTCCAGTACAACGGCAAGGAGAAACAGGAAGAGTTTGGGCTGCATTGGGCGGATTATGGATGGAGGAACTATGACAGTCAGCTCGGAAGATGGCATGGTATAGATAATCTAGCAGAAAAGTATATGTCATTTTCACCTTACCACTACACTGGTAATAACTCAATATCTCAAATTGATTATGACGGTCAGGATTATGGTATTTATTTTGACCATGAAAACAACACAATAACAATTAGAGCTAATTACTATACTGCTTCAGAAGATATACAATCAGCTAATAATGCAACCTCTTTTTGGAATAATCAGAGTGGTAATTTTACTTATACATTAGGAGAAGGCGAAGATTCAAAAATTTATACAGTAAATTTTGAATTAAGTGTCACTGAAGTCAAAGTAAAAAAAGGCGGTGTAAAAGATGGGGTTCTTAATAATGCATTAAAAAAGGATAAATCTGGAGAAGGCAATATATATCAAGTTTCAGATGATGTTCATTTCAAGGATAATACGAATGGAACTACACAATTCGGAACTAACGTGTTTATTAGAGATTCTAAAAAAATGACAGGTACTGGAAGTCATGAGATAGGACATACTTTAGGTCTAACTCATAAAAACAAGGGTATTATGACAGCTTCATCAACTGATAACGGCAGAAGCAATGATGTCATTTCTTTAGATATTGCTCAGATGATTAAATATGCTTCGAAAGGAAAACAAAATAGTTCTGCAGGTATTGGCACATTACATCAAAGGTTTAAAGTTGTTGGAAATGCCGCACCAGATACTTTTAAACATTCATCAGGTTATAAAATAATAGATGACAGGGCAAGAAATAAAAAAAGAAAAATTATAAGTTTATGGAAAGGAAAAGTAAATTAAAATGGGGAATTTTAACAATTCTTATAATATTGGCTTGCCAAGTAACATACGCACAACAAATCAAAAAATCCTATGTTGTTGATACAATTGAGGTAAGTACTTTATACAAAGTTTTTGTTAAAAAAAATGACTGTTTTTTTCAACTCTATGCGATTAAAGAACCTAAGAAAAGTTTAAAAAAAATTAACTTAAAAAAAATAATTAATGACGATAATTTATTCTTTACAAATATTAGTTTTTATTCCTTCTTTGATTATGACAATCCTGAAAAAGTTTACAATTGCAAGCTAAATTCAATCAAAATTTCAAATGGCAAAGTAGAAATACATAAAATTGAAGATGTAGAGAAACTATTGATTTGTTTAGTAAATGCAGATTTCTATAATGAAAGGATTCAGTCAGTGGATTATAAAAGTTGGAATACAGTTTTCAATAAAGGAATGTATATTAAACTAGCTTTTCCTATTTGTAAAAAACATGAATAGCCAACTGACCAACTACCCCCAACTACTCTTATGGTTTAAGCAAGGGTATGTGTATAAATTTTTTCATATTTCCTGTCTTGGTTAATGACCGCAAAGATGCGTTGGACGAGCTTGGAGCAGATGGCGTTTATGACGGACATCTCCCAACTGGCCCGAGCATCCGCTCGGGCCAAACAAGGGTAGCAAGTAAAAACAAAAATCAATCATCGAAACGCCCCGTCATTTTTGGCGAGGTGTTTTGTTTTTAAGGGGGTGGCAGTTTTGTTACAAAGCCAAAGCCGTGAAGGTCCGAGCGAGATGCTCGAACCAGAAAAAAGGGTAGCAAACGAAAACAAAAATCAACCATCGAAACGTCCCTTCATCTTTTGGCGGGGCGTTTTTAGTTTTTGGGACTGGCCGTTGCCCAGTTTCCTATTTGCCCGTCGGGGTTGCCAAAAACAACTAACGCCGTTAGTTCGGGCGCAAGAAAACGATGGGGTCGCTTGAAGCGACCCCATCGCTCAGGATTGGGGCTTTTTGTTGTAGAAGACACCCTGATAGGGGGCGTCTCTACGATAGATGTTTAAGAAAATGTTTTAAGCCTCTCGCTTGGAACTGCGCATTGGGTCAGCGTCCGCTGAAGAAGAGCGGCAAGTGTGGCTGAAAAGCCAATGCCACCAAGATCCGAGCAAGACGCTCGAACCAGAAAAAACTTCCCACTCAGGAAATTGATTTTGCCCTAACACTTATTACATTGAGGACTTTTGTCAATGAGGAAGGTAAGCTGTAAAACACAAAAAACCCTGTAAGATAAATCTTACAGGGTTTTAAGTTTCCAAATTGTGGGCCCACGAGGGCTCGAACCTCGGACCCCCTGATTATGAGTCAGGTGCTCTAACCAGCTGAGCTATGGGCCCTGAAGGAAATTCCTTCGTTTGGGAGTGCAAATGTAAATAAGCTTTTCAATTTCCCAAACCCTTTTTCATTTATTTTTTAGCAAATTGTTTCCCTAGTGTTATTCCTCAATCTCCCCCACTTTTTTATTACCGATAAAACCCGACCCTTAGAAGCTATTTTCAAATACATCTTCAATATGCTCATAGGCTTCTTTTGGAGCATACCTTCACAAAGGGTACTACTATCATAGAATTACTCTCCGTCATATTCAAACCAACCGAAGGTTGCCTCTGATTTACTCTTTGCCCCATTGCTGGTGGCATACATGCCTACGCCTGGTCCATTAAACATACTTCCGTTTCCATCGGCAATGACAATGAGGCTTTGTACTTCGCCAATTTGCTTCATATCGCCTTCAGACTCTCCATAGCTGAAGGTAACCTCCAGCCCCTCTCCTTCCGCCTTCAGAACTACAGTGGATTTGGTAAATGGCACTCTGGTCACTTCTTCCTTTACACCTTTGAAATTTTTAATCAGCACAAGTTCTTTTTTCTCTTTTAGGAGTAAAAAATGGTTCTCATTTGTTCGATAAATAACCATTCCTGCCTGCTCGTTGTCTTTTGAACTTTTAAAATCAAGCTTTGTAGTTACAGCGAATTTGTGATGCCTAATTCGCTGGACAAGCAGTGAAGAATTCACCAAGCTGTCCAGCGTTTTAGGTCTTAGTCGAAGATTCAATTCCCCATCTTCAATGTTGTAATTTTTTTCTTTGGGTACTCTGATAGAGCACCATTTCAGGGCGAGCGAGCTATCTTCAAACTCATCTCTTTTTGGTTCTTTCTTGTAGGGAGTCCAAGGCAAGTTAGGTCTTTCCAACTCAGTAAGCACCTTCCCTTGTCCCCTGTTGAACACTGGAGTCTTGCCGTCAAATTCTATTTTGGAAAGGAATGTTTCGCGAGTAAAGGTAGCCTTTCCTTCCACCAGCCTTTTGCCGAGTGTCACACACCACCACTCATCATTTTGGGTCTGCACAAGGTCTCCATGGCCAATAGCCTGAATAGGATAATCGTTGCCCAAATGCCTGTGGGTAATCACAGGGTTTATCATATCTGTAACATAAGGTCCCCAAAGCGAATCGCTATGATGAACAGAAAGAGCATGGAACAGCCCAGTCCCTCCTTCCGATAGCATCAGCATATAATTCCCATTGATTTTGTAAAGGTGCGGGCCTTCGGTATAAGAGGCATTATTCGCATGTCCGTAGGTAAGAATTTTTCTTTCCCCTACCAGTTTTTTCTTTTCCAAATCCAGTTCCTGAAGCCAAATACCGCACTGGGTAGGCCAAACTTGCTCTTCAATCCATGTATGGCCAGTATAATAACACTTTCCATCATCGTCCCACATGAGAGACGGATCGATGCCGGGGGCATCTTTCAACCAGATTGGGTCTGACCACGGACCGGCTGGGTCTGTAGCCGTCATGTAAAAATTGCCTTCGCAGCCCACGCAAGTAGTGATCAGGTAAAACGTTCCTTCATGATGGCGAATAGTGACGGCAAAAACACCAAATTTATCGATCAAACCGTCAAAATTCAACTGGTCAGGCCTGTTTATCCCATGGCCTATCAGCTCCCAATTCACCAGGTCCTTGCTATGGTAGATGGGGATGCCGGGATACCAAATAAAAGTAGAGGTAACCATATAGTAATCATCCCCTACCCTGCAGATGGATGGATCTGGGTGGTAGCCACTTAAAATGGGGTTTTCAAAAGTAGATGGAGCATCTTGCCCTTTGGATATTTGGGGTTGAATTAGGCAAAAAAGTGTCAGTATGACAAAAAAGTGTTTTAAGTAAATCATATAGATATGGTGTTTTACCCTAACTAAGAGGGTTGGTAAATGAAGCCATCAGATAGTTTAAACTTATATATGATTCGGAATGACCACAACTATTTAGATAGATTAATGACCATTCCGAATGAATTCATTAGACTCTTTATTGAATCTACTTGATAATTTTAAGATTGATAGTTAAGAGGTTAGATGTATTTACAATCGAACTTAGGGTCAAAAAGAAGAAACGCTGGCGTGTCATAAACCCTCCAATTCGTACCGAAATGGTACTTTCGACGGTTTCCTAGAATTGACCCTAAGTTAGCGTGTCAGTTCAATCAGCTTTCACCAGGTCATTTGCCAATGTAACTCCCTTCTTCATACAGTCGGCCACAGAAACACCATCTTTCCAATTGGCACAAACATAAATACCTTCAGTCTCAAGCTTTTCGGCTTCTTCCCAAGCCGCCACAATGTTTTTGTCGTACTGTGGAATGGCTTTTTCCCAACGGGTAAGGTGCTGCATTTGCGCTTCGCCTTTTATATCATACAGCCTGCCCAGCTCTTCGGTAGCTTTCTCAATAATCTGCGCTTCGCTGAGCTTGGTATTATCCACATACTGCGAGCCGCCTATGAACGTGGTAAGCAACGTTTCATCCTCGGGACAGCGATTGGGGAACAAGGAACTACTCCACAGGCTTCCTGCTGTAAACAGGTTTTCCACCTTGGGGTGCAATCCTCCAAACCCGTTGAGGTCAAACCCAACATCTGCTTTTTTAAAAGAGCTATGCAATACACACATAGGCGAATAATAAACATCTCCAAAGGCTTTGGAAGCCTCGGGGAATGATTTTTTTAGAAATTTCCCTGCCGCAGCTGAAGAACTGGAAACTACCAACTGATCGGCCTCAAACTCTCCATCTACAGTAGTCAAAACAAACTTATCCTCCCGTTTGGCTACCGTCTGAACAGGGCAATTATATTTTATACTCAAGCCCTTTGCCATTCCCTTGGGGATTTCAGCCATACCACTGGTAAAACTGTAGGAATTTTTCCTTCCCGTGCTCTTCTTGCCTTTACTGCCCTTCATAAAGCCTTTTATCACCGAGCCATATTCTTTTTCGAATTGGGACAAGGATGGAAAAGTCTTCTCAACCAAAAGCTGGTACGGATCGCCTGCATAAATACCGGCCATAAAGGGGTTCACGGCATAATCTACTATCTCTTTGGAAAACCTTCTCTCAAAAAAATCCCCAACCGATTCGTTTTCTATATTTCCAGCAGGTTTTTTCCGCTCTCTGAACACTGCCATTTTGGATTTCCAACTAAAATATCCGCTAAACAAAAATGCGGGTCCTGCGGGCAGTTTTTGATATTTCCCTTTTTTGAATACAAACCGTTTTTTACTCACATCTTCGGGCATCAGCTTGGAAGCCCCTGCCCCACATTTGTCGACCAACTGATCCACTTCCTCATCTGCCAACAAGGTATTAGGCCCTGCTTCTAGCAAGTAGTCACCATTTTTGAATGATTTGATGTATCCACCAGGTTCGCTTGCCGCTTCAAATACTTGATAAGGAATACCTAATTCGTGAAGTTGGTAAGCAACCGATAAGCCCGAAATCCCTGCGCCAATAATTGCAATCATGTTCGCTTTATTTAGTTAAAAAAATCTAAGTCTTTATAAATTCACTTCTAAGAAACTATTTTTTTTATGCTGGCATTTTTCCCAAGCAAAGAGTTAAAACCGCCCGACTCCCTTAAACAGAAACTAGCAACAAGTAACCAGTAACAGCCACACCTAATCTATATAATTAAAAATTGTTTCTTTCCTGTTATCCAAATTGAAAATATAGCGAAGCGAAACCCCAAACTGGGGGGAAATCAGGTTTAGCTTACGATAGGATTTTATCAAGTTCCCCTCCTCGTCGTATTGCTCTTGTGCGAAAAAATAGCGGGTTTCTTTTCTGGCATAAAGCCCGGCCTGAAAGCCGTTATTCGAAACCCAAACCAGGTCGTATCGCAAACGGGTTTTATTGATTCTGCGCTGATCGGCAGAAGATTCGAGTGCGGTGAACTGGCTAAGTTCGTAAGATAAAGCCGTAAAAAAAACAAGCCCTTTTACCTGAAAACTTTTACCCAAAGAAACAAAAAGCGAAAGCGGGTTTCCCTCCGCATTTTGCTCGCTATAGCGATATTCATAGCTAAGCCGTTTGTCAAAAAATAGGCTTCCGATATGCCCACCGTGCCGCAAAAAAAGTTGGCTGGCATGCGTATCGAACCTCGAATTGCGGTAGAGCCGCTGCAAAAAACCAGCCGACCATCGCCCCTTAAACTGATATTCGTAGCCCAACAAAGCTTCGTCGAGAAATGTCCCATTATATTCGGAGTTTTTCACCGAAAAACCTCCCAAAAACCTACTGCCGCTATCCAAATGAAAATCGACAAAGAGCTTAACAGAAAACTCGCTGCTCAACCTGGATTTTTCCAAAGGCTGGGCAACGAGTTTTATACTTGCAAAAGCAACAGTTATAGCAACATATAGCAGTGCTTTTTTTATCATCGTAATTAGTCTAAAATTAATTTCATCAACGTATTTCCGTACCTACAACTTTTCCCAAGCCCTTCTTGAAGTGTTGTTAGTTGCAGGTTTCTAACGGTCCGCCGCTGCAGTTACTAGCAACCAAGACTTACAATACGTTCAATACTTGTTCCTTTATTTTTTCCAACTCCTCCTTCATATTTATCACCAATTTCTGAATCTCCGCATCGTTGGCTTTCGAACCAATCGTGTTGATTTCTCTACCAATTTCTTGGCTGATGAAATTCAATTTTTTACCCAGAGAAGTCTTTGCTTTCAAGGTTTCCTTAAAATACGAAAGATGGTTTTTGAGACGGACTTTTTCTTCGTTGATGTCCAGTTTTTCAATGTAATACATCAACTCCTGCTCAAACCTGTTCTTATCAAAATTCTCGTTGCTCAGCCATTCCTCCACCTGTTTCATCAGGCGCTCTCTTACTTTGGCAATTCGCTCAGGGTCGCGTCCATCTACTTTTACCAATAGCTCTTCAATAGAATCAATATACGAAACCAACTTCCTTTCTAGCGCATTTCCTTCAGCCATTCTGAATTCATCACATTTATCTATGGCTTCGTGAATGGTTTCCAATACCACTTTCCAGTCCTCTTTTTTCGTATCCTCGTCGTTCTCTTTCAAATACACATCGGGCATGGACATTGCCATGCGGAAAATATCTTTCCCATCTGCTCCTACGCTTTCGGCAGCACTTTGAAGCTCCGTATAAAACGCATTGAACAAAGGGCGGTTTACCGAAACCTTGTTCAGGTCAGCTCGCTTAGTAGTATAGTTTACCGAAAGGCTAATTTTCCCCCTTTCTAGGCGCTTGCCCATCAGGTTTTTTAGTTCTATATCCTTGTCAAAAAAAATATTCCCTATCTTGATGCTAGAATCAAAAAACTTTGAATTCAAAGATTTGACCTCTACAGTAACATTCAGCTCGTCTGTTGATCTCACGGCTTTCCCAAAGCCTGTCATCGATTTTATCATGGTGTATTATCTAGTTTTTTGTTTGTAGGCTAAGTGTCAGAAAAAACGCCAGAGCAGTAGGCAATGCGCTTTTTTAAATATTAGCCTGTATAATTCGGATAAAGGTATAAAATTCTACTCAAACGCAAACTAGGAGAATCCGAGAATAGCTCAGATAGTGGTTTTTTGCTTTCACTTGCTATTCTTGGTTGGGCTGAGCTGAGTAAATCACCCCTAATAATTGGGTCATATCTGTAGAAGCAAAAATATACATTACGTTATCTCCTTTGAAGATAAAAACTTTGACGCTTTCCTCTTTATAATTCTTCAGATTTCTAACAAATTCCTCAACTATTTTGGTCAAATGAGCTTTCTTATCATCTATTAAAATCGATAATCTTTTAAGATATATTTCTAAAAGTTTTTCTGTATTTGCTAAATAAGGTGGTTCTATGTCCCCTCTATTTTGCAATAAAGTTTTGATAATAGATTTTGGCAAATCACTTTGAGAAAATAGCGTTTCAAGCTTATCAATATCATTCATATTTATGTTCTTTCCTTTTTAAGGTTAAGGTAGCACCGAATACAATAGCATAAACCTAAAGTAAACTTGGTATCTGCAAATTACCTTACTTATCACTTGTAAGTCCAAAAGCTATTCTATTTTTGTTACCAATTCTAACTAGAAATTTCAGCCCATGCAAAAACTCGTTGTCTTCGATTTGGATTTTACCCTTTGGGATGCAGGCGGCACTTGGTGCGACCATACCAACCCGCCCTACAAGCGTATTCGCCATTATATAGAAGATGCCACGGGAGCGCGCATCGTATTGTACCCCGAAGTGTTGGTGATTTTGGAAGAGTTAAGCAAACAAAATATACCAATGGCACTTGCTTCCCGAACGGGAGCTCCGCCTTGGGCTAGAGAATTGTTGGCTCTGTTTGAAATTGAGAACTATTTTGAATTTCAGGAAATTTACCCGGGTAGCAAAATCCAGCATTTTGCCCAGCTGCAAAAAGCCAGCGGCTTAGCTTATGAACAAATGATTTTCTTTGACGATGAAATGCGGAATATAACCGAAGTGGGAGCTTTGGGGGTAAAAGCTGTGCATGTGGAAAATGGGATTAATAAGCAGGTTGTTTACGATTCACTTTCTGTTTAATAAATCGAAAAACAAAAATTATAGTATTCCGTACAACATACCAAACAAAAACCTACTGTTCTATGAAAACCTACACCCAGCAAGACACACAACTGGAAAAAATCTTATTTTTCACAAGCCTCACCACTGCACTTTTTACGTTAGGCATTTTTATAAATCATACCTTTTTCCAATCGGAGCATGTGCTCATTGGCGTATTCCAAGAACTACTGACTTTACCTGCTATTCTTGCCCAACCCATTATCATAGCAATGAGTTTTACGCCTTTTTATTCGGAACAACTATAATCTAAAGTCCCTCGCCTTTACAAGCCTTACCCTTGCTACCATAGTGCTTAGCTCGGTTTGTTTGGGGTTTGTGATGGAATAAAAAAAGGACTGCCATACTAATAGCAGCCCTTTCAAAAAGTATATAAACAGTCACTTAAACTATTTCAATGTTATTGGCCAATCGACTCCACCTGGGTACATAATTTTTGCAACTCCTGCTTCTCCGTAGGTATTCTCCCAATCAATCGTCCACACATCCCCTTCTATGGTTGAAACAAAAGTCCATGTATCTCCATATACATCCACAAAGCCTGTAAAACTCACCTCAGTACATACATCTGTGAAGGTAAGCGTAGTGCTATTGGCTGCTCCACCACCATAACAATCACCGTAAGCACCAAAACTCCAATCTGAAAACACATATACACCTCCGCCAAGAGCTTCTATATCAACCGAGCCTGTAGCACTGCCACCACACCACGTAGTACTCTCATATTCGAAAGTACCTTCTAGGTCTGAAGGACAAGCAGCTGGCAAGGTAAAGTTAAAGTGGGCTTGGAATGCCGCACCTCTTACAGCTGCAGAAGAATTCTCATAACCAAAAACCTGCCCATCATCAAGTGTTATAAACCCCTCGAATTTGAAATTATCACCAGGTGCTAAATCAGCAGCTGAAATACCTAATGCCGAAAGCATTTCAGGAGTTGTGATCGTTACGTCCTGCAAGCTTTTCAACCCATCTTCTGAGTCTACAAAATCACTTGGTCCCCAGCTTAAAAATGTAGAAACAGTAATATCCTCCCCTCCTCCTGCTGGTTCGTAAATCAGGCTAAGTCTATATTCCGTTACTTTTTTGCCATCATCAGTATCTTTGAACTCCACGGAGTAGGTGTATTTAGATGCATTGATGGTAGTTTCATCAAAAACATTTATCAACTTATCAGACTCACTCATAAGTTTTATGTAAGCTCCTTTTCCCGAATCTTCAAATGTCAGGATAGGCTTCAGGTTCTCATCAGCACAACCTAGTAGGCTCAAAAGAACTAATATAAATATTAACTTTTTACTTAATTTCATTTTACTATCAACTTAGTTTCATTAATAAAGATCGATGCTTTCATTATCCCAAAATACTGGAACAGTAATAGATTTTTGAGTTGCGTTTCCATTCCTATCCACATTCACGGCAGGATATAGGAAAGATCTCATAAATTCTCCAGGAGAAGTTTCCAATGGAGGAGCCATATTTGCAGGCTTGCCAGTTCTGCGGTACATGTTGTACGATTCTACACCATTTCCCCACAAGGCGATATAGTATTCCTTCATGATCACATCTAATTTTGCATCAGTTGTGGGTGCGGCATCATATTTTTCCAATACATAGCTAACATATTCTGCCACATCTTCTTCTGTAGGTACAAAAGCATCTTGCACACTTATCAATTCACCTCTTTGGTCAATTTGCTTACTAAACGTACTTCCATCTCTTGACGCAAAACCCTGAACCTTAGCAATTGATTTTTCTATTCCGCTTTGCAACATTGCTCTTGGATCGTCATTTGTTCCAAGGGTAAGCGCTGCTTCCGCTCTTAAGAAATCTGCATAAGAAGCAAGCATGACAGGCCAAATCCCTTGCCCTTTAGCACCAGTAGTACCACTTTGTTGCTGATCTTCATAAGAGTTTTCATCAAACAATCCGCCAAAAGGATACAGACCATAGATAGTCCTGATTGGGCCATCTGGTGGAATACCTTCACTGTTAAGGTGATCTCTACCTAAATAACCATCACCAAGGAATGCCACACAATAAGGCAACCTAGGGTCAACATCATCGTAGTGAGATGGTTTTTGGTCAGGATCAGGATAAGAAGAAAAATGACAGCCATACACCGTTACGTCCTGCTCATCTGCTTTTTCCACTTGCCTATAGAAATAATACCTGATTCTAGGATCTACTACCGGATTTCCATCGCCATCTAGCTTATCTGCTCTTAATAGCCACATATAATAGTTGGACATATAAGCACCATCTGAAGTCTCATAGCTATTGTTATAATTAGGGTGGCGTGAGTTAGGGTTTTCTCTGGTAGTACCATAAGAAAGTTGGAAATCCTCGCTTTCAGTATCAATAAGCTCGGCACCTATCAAGCTATTGATAGTCGATTTAGAAGCCTCTGGGTTTACCAACCTAGTGGTAACAGCAGCTCTGAGTTTTAGCGTATTTGCAAACGCAATCCACTTGTCTACATCGCCATCGTAAAAATTGTCATACGCAGGAGATGGAGAGTTCCCCGCATTGCTTAGAGTAGCAATAGATTCATCTAGCAAGGCAATAGCAGCAGCATACACTTCACTTCCAGATTCCGAAGAAGGAGATATCACACTTATTCCTTGAGTAGCCTCTGTATAAGGAACATCCCCAAACAAGTCCACCAAAACCAACATAGTGTAAGCTTTAAGAATATTAGCTGTCCCTGCATAAACTGGCAGTTCTCTTTCTTTTGAAATCTCTACCAAGGTATTTATATCAGGCCACAATCCACTATACGCTGATTGCCAGATACCATTAAAATTCGCAGGACTTGAAGCATTTTCATACTGGTAAGAACTTGTATTTGCAATCATCCTGGATATAGATGCTGGATAATACCAAGTACTACCTACAAAACCTGCCATGCTAATTTGTACACTGTTGTACAAATCGTTTATGTCCACATTTCCCGGAGATACCTCTACCGGATTATTCAAGTTTTCATCTAAAGCATCGCAAGCTGTAAAGCAGATGATGGATGCTAATAGAAATATCTTAACTATTTTCTTCATTAGAATTTCTTTTTAAATTGATTATTTATCAGCCAGATAAGCCAATTAGAAAGTTAGGCTCAAAGTAGCTCCATAACGCTTTGCGGTAGGTGCTGTTCTGAAGTCAAACCCACGACCGTTACCTACACCCAAGCTAAGCACTTCGGGGTCGAAGTTGATGCCCTTAGGAAAGTTAGGCGCAGAGTAGAAAAGGTTCTCTCCAGAGATAGTAAATGAAGCCCTTCCAAATGGTGTTTTAGTCAGAAGACTTTTAGGCAAAGCATACGCTAAAGAAACCTCACGCAACCTGATGACAGTAGCATCAAATACAGAACCTTTATCGGCACCAAAATACGCATCAAAGAACACGTCACCACCGTAAGTTTGGATATCATTTGGTGAACCATCGCCTTTTACCCCTGGAAGTATAATTGGCTGAAATCTATCAAAACCAGTATCGGTAGTATTACCACGTGCCATAAGCGAACCGACAGTCGAAGAATAAATATCTCCACCATGAATGTAGTTCCACTGGAAGCCAAAGGAGAACCCTTTGTATGTAAATGTATTGGTCATGTTGGCTTGGAAATCAGGGTTTGGATCGCCTATAATCACACTTTCTGAGTTTTCAGTATAAGAACCTTGTCCATTTACAAGTAGCTCCCCAGTTTCCTCATGCCTGTTAAAGTCCGTCCCCAACATAGCGCCATAAGGCTCTCCTGGTCTTGCTACGTTAGCTAAGGTTGTGTAACCTGAAATAATCACTTGATCAACACCAGAAATAATACTTTCAACTTTGCTTATATTCTTAGTATAGTTCAAATTCATGTTCCATTCAAACCCACTAGATGTTTTAACTGGCGTAAAGTTCAGACCCAATTCAATACCTTTGTTACTTACTTCTGCCCCATTGACCGTAGTTAAAGAATAACCAGTAGCAGGGTCGAGAGGCAAGTTGATAATTAGATCTTTTGAGGTTTTGTCGTACAATGACAGATCTACTCCAATTCTACCTGCAAAAAGCTGTGCTTCCAAACCAAATTCTAATTCTGAGTGTAGTTCTGGAGATAAATCAGGGTTACCTAATTCATCGCTAACAGAGTTCGTATTTAGCTGAGTACCGTCAGGTCCCACAAATACATTGGTAGCAGCATTGAGTACGGATCTGGTTTTATACGGATCTGGATAACCAGCTGATGTTCCATAACTTAACCTAAATTTGGCATAATCTACTACCCCATTATTGGCTAAAGCAGGTATGGCTTCGAAAGGAAGGAAAGAAACACTGGCAGATGGGTACAAAATTGATCTATTTTCGACTTCAAGTGTTGATGTAACGTCGTTTCTACCTTGTAGAGTCAAATAAACAAAACCATTGTAACCTGCAGTCAAGGTTCCATATACACCAAGCGTATTTTTCTCTTCGTAACCGGTCCCAGCATTTGAGCTCACAAATTTGTCATGGGCAAAAAGGTTGTAAACTAATTGGTTATTACTATAAATACCCTGCCCTTCAGCTATTTGCGAACGGTAGTTTACCCCTAATACGCCATTTAAACTGATACCATTGTCAAAGCTTTTATCATACATTAAGTTGGCTACATGATCGGTCCATCTGCTCTTTAGTGTGCTAGTAGAATAGTACCCGTCGTTGTCTCCTCCACCACTACCTTTGTTTACTTTTCTTTCATTGGTTTGGGTATAGTTATCAATTGAAAGCCTATACTGGAACTGCAACCAATCATTAAATTCATACCCTATTTGAGCATTAGCAAAAAAGCGCTGTACATATTCTTCGTCTGATTTATTATTTAAGTTCCACATTGGGTGTTCAATAGTAGAACCCCTTCTATAATAAACGTTTGACCCATCAATTGGCGACTGATAAGGCAGGTTCATCATATCGATTGACCTTGGTGTAAAAAGTACCGCAGCAAAAAGCCCATCACCAGCACCGCCAAATGCAGGGTTTGTTAGAGGTCTTCTTATTTCAGAATCTACATAATTGAAATTACTTTTCAATGTAATTCCGTTGTCTAGCTTTGTTTGTGCACCTAGTCCAAAGTTGTGCTTTTTCTGGAAGTTAGATGCACCGCCACCCCTCATTTCATCGAGTTTAGGAAGGAAACCTTGATCGTCCAAATATGAATAAGTAGCACTAACGGACGAGCCATTACCTACGTTCCTCGATATTGAAACTGAAGTATTTGTTGTGAGACCTGGTTTTTCAAAAAACTGCTCTACAGACTCATATGGCTTATATTCATAACGTTCTCCAATATATTCAGGAAAATCATCGTTGTATTGCGTTTGATCGTAAGGGTGAGCAATAGTTCCATCATCATCTATACCGTTTGAACCTCTTGTATCAAAAGAAGGTCCCCAAGTAGAGAAATACCAACCAAAATCGCCGGAGAAACCATTACCATAAATATCCTGATAATCAGGAATATTTGCTACTTCGGTAGCAGAAACTTGCTGGGTAAAGGATACTTCAAACCCTTTGTTTGACATTCCAGAAGAACCGTTTTTAGTCGTTACCAATATTACTCCATTTCTACCAGCCTCACCATAAAGGACAGTTGCTGACAAACCTTTTAGAATACTAATGTCTTCAATGGTTTGAGGATCTAAATCCAAGAAACGAGAAGAAGCTGCACCCCCACCACTTGCAAAGCCACCAGTGCTGTTTGCATCAGAGTTGAATGGAACGCCATCCACTACGAAAAGAGGCTGGTTAGAGCCAGTGATTGAAGAGTAGCCCCTGATAATGATGTTGGTACCAGAGCCAGCAAGCCCAGAAGTTTGAGCGATGTCGACACCTGTTGCCTTACCTCTCAAGAGCTTTGCTACATCCTTTTGGGTTCTAGCTTCGAGGGATTTTGTACCAATAGAGGATACACCATAACCTAAAGAAGCTTTCTCTTGAGTGAGTCCAAGCGCTGTTACCACCACCTCTGTAAGTTCTGTGGCATCTGGCATTAATTTCACATCTACTTTTGACATGCCCTCAATCTCTACTTCTTGTGATAAGAAACCGATGTAGGAAAACATCAGAATGACTGCATTTTCTGGAGCCTCAACTGTGAATTTACCATCAATATCGGTGATGGTGCCTGTGGTTGTGCCTTTTACTATGACGTTCACCCCAGGTAGTGGGGAATCGTCTTCACCGGAAAGCACAGTTCCGGTAATTGTTCTTTGCTGCGCCATTGTTGAAAACAGAGCACAGAAAAAGAACATGAAGATTAGTAATAAATGCTTCATGACTTGATTGTTGTAAGTTAAATAATTGATTAAATAGTTTTAGCTAATTGTTATTTGACACTAATTCGATAGTTTTTTGACATAGGAATCCCTAGCCTATTTGTGGTTATAGACTGTTATTATTCGCTATTTTTTGCTTTTCATTTGACAGTTAAGCACATGGCGACACATGCCTATTTGTAAGTACAACAGGTTGCTATTGGTACAATTTGTTTGATATCAAAATTTAAGTTGGGTTGGGTAGATTGTGAGTCTATAAAAAAGGCATAATAAAACACTTACTAAGCTTCTTTAATAAGCTTTGAAAAAGTAAATGAAGATTAAGGTGTTGAGGTGATGATAAGTAAATGACACTGAGAAGGCAGAGTATATATTACTCTTTCGCTAATTTTAATTACTCAAACATAAATAAAATTATTCACTTAAAAAAAAATACTACCTTTAAAAGCACAAAATAACCATACAAATACTTAACAAAACACAATTATGCAGTTATTATTGAATATATAAAATGCTTATTTTCAGCGACAAACTCTATTTATGATTTATCGTATTGTTTTTTTGAAAAAAAATATAAATAACGTGAAGCTTTGAAAATTGAGAGCTAATTTAAAAGGTTAGAGATTATATCACGATTTGCGACAGTGATGATTTTATGGAATCAGAATGAAACCAAAAACATTATTTTCAACTCAATTTCTAATGTTTCTTGAAATGGAAAAACCTATACAAACCAAACCGTGATAATGTCTATCAATACCTCTTACATACCCAACTCCCCTTCACTCCTACTTCTTCCAAAGTTTTTTGTTGATCACTCGTTCCAGTACTTCTTCGCGATAAAGTCGACTAACAGGGATGCGATGCTTGCCAACTTCCAGCTCGTTACCTTCAAGTGAGTCCACTGCAGTGATGGCTACCAAATAGGATTTGTGTACTCGGATAAACTTAGATGAGGCAAGCTTTTCTTCTATGCTTTTGAGCGTGAACAAAGTGGTATGCTTGCCCGACCGTGTGACAATATTTACGTAATTTTGCATCCCTTCTACAAACAAGATCTCCGAGAGTTTTATCTTTTCATATTTGTACTCACATTTCACAAAAAAACAATCGTCTTCTGAGTTTTCGGGTTGGCTACTTTGAGAAGTAACCCTATAATAATCATTGGCTTTATTTGCCGCTTTGAAAAAGCGCTGGAAGGTGACGGGCTTTAGCAGATAGTCTAACACATCGAGCTGGAAACTCTCTAGCGCATAGCTTTGGTAAGCACTGATAATGATGACCATTGGTGGATTTTGTAATGTCTTCAAAAAATCGACCCCTGTCAATTTAGGCATTTGGATATCCAAAAAGATTAAGTCAGGCATGTTCCCAGCCATTTCTTTGGATGCTTCCAAAGGATGCTCGTACTTGCCCACCAAATCCAAAAACTCAATCTCTTTGATGTAATTTGCTATGCCCTCCCTAGCCAACGGCTCATCATCTATTATAATGCATTTGATCATATTAGCTACTTGCTATGTTTAACTCCAAATTGACAGAAAAAAGATTGTTTTGGCGGCATATTACCAAGGTATGTTTGTCTCCATAGAGCAAGGCCAGCCTTCTTTTCACATTTTGCAAACCTATCCCTCCAGACTTCTTTTTTACGCCCTCCCCCACTACTTCTTCTGTCGAACAGGTGTTTTCCAACTTAAAAAACAAACTTCCATTTTCTGCTTTCAAATGTAAAGAAATATACTTCTTCCCCTCTTTTCCTTCACCCAAATGTTTGAAAGCATTTTCCAAAAATGCAAGTAGGATATGGGGGGCAATTTGTACTGAACTATCCTCTTCCAGCTCAACCGTACTTTCAAAGACTACATCCTCTCCTTTTCTCAGCTTTTCAAGTTCTGTATAACTCGTAAGGTATTCCAACTCTTTGCGCAAGGGAATAAACTCTTCATTGCTTTCGTACAATTGGTAGCGCAACAATTCGGAAAACTTCGCCAAAGCTTCTGATGCCTCGTTTTGGTCTTTGTGGATGAGGAAAAAAATGGAATTGATGGTGTTGAACAGGAAATGTGGGTTGAGCTGCGCTTTCAAAAACTGAAGTTCCGTTTCTAGCTTTTCCTTTTCCAAGCGCTGATTTTGTCGGTTGGCATTTATCCACTCTTTTGCCAGTTTGATGATCATTACCAAAACAATGGTGCTAAACGAGCTGGCAAATGTGGTCTGAAAGAATATTTCATTTTCCAAATACTTCCCAAACACGCCTGGCTCGGGCAAAAATATGAGAAAATACCCCAGAATGATGAGTATCGATGAACAAGCAATGGTGAGCACAAGCGTTATTATATAAATAAAGTATTTCCCTTTTTTAAGGAATTTGGGTACGAGGTAATACACATTAAAATAGCTGCCAGTTGCATGTGCAAAAAGATACGCCAACGAAACAAGCAACCCAATGATGCTTAGCTTTTCAGCATACATTGCCGACCAAAACCCTTCATAAAGTACCCAAAAGGCTACGTGATCGAGTTTATAGCATGAAATAACGTTCGATGTTTTTTGTATAAGTGTCATGTTAACGAGCTTGATCAACCCATCCAAGATAGGTCATTTCGGTTTTAGAAACGAATGTAAAAGGTCAACTGCAGCTCCCAGTTGACCAAAGGGCGCTGGCAAGTGATATCCTGTTTTACTCATCACAAAAAAGTAATCCAATGACCTCAAATAGAGTTTTTTGCATCTAGTCAATTGCAAGGTATCGCTCGTCAAATAGAGTTTGATAATGGGGCAAAAGACGCTTTCATTGTATCGTAAATCAAATCAAAAATCGCAACAAATCCCAAACGCCATGAAAAACCTAAGTGTCATCATTGTACTAGTAATTGCTTTTGGAAGCCAAGTTTTTGCCCAAATTACAGGAGTAAAAGCCTACGAGGCTTATGTGAAAGGAGAGCCCAACAATTTCCATACATTGGTAAAAGAACTAAAGAAGAGCAAAGTAAAAACAACTGAGCAGAAGCTGGAACTGCTCAAGCTCCAATACGGCTTGCTCAACTCTACCTTTGCCAAAATGGACGAAGACCTTTTCGATGACGAGTCGGACGCAGCGGTGGACAATGCCAAAACGATTTTGGAAGCAGATAAAAACAATGCCGAAGCCAAAGCTTTGCTCGCTGGAATTTACGGGTTCAAAATAGCGTATAGCCCAATGAAAGGCATGTTTTTGGGAGGAAAAAGCAACAACTTACTCTCCGAAGCTATGCAAACTGCTCCTAATAATCCCGTTGTCCGCTTGATGAACGCTATCTCCGCTTTCAATACACCAGACATGTGGGGAGGTGACAAAAAAGTGGCAAGGGAAAATTTCTTAAAATCCATTGAGCTATTTGAAAACCAAGGTGCAAGCTTAGAAAACAACTGGCTACTGTTGCATGCAAATGCTTGGTTGGGCCAAAGTTACTCTGAAGCCAACGAAGCAAAAAAAGCGGTGGAAACCTACCAAAAAGTACTCAAAGTAGCTCCTGAGTTTGATTGGGTAAAACATGTATTGCTCCCAAGGGCTGAGAAGAAGATGTAGTTCTACTATAAATAGCCGTAATCTCTTCCTAAGAAAATACTTCTTAGGAAGAGATTTTTTTCTGCAAGAAATATCGGCTCAAGGAGGATGCAGGTTTATTGTAATTTCGGTTATATACTGTTGATGACTGGCGTCTTTAGTCAGATTAAGTACCTATCCAAAAGAAAGCAAAAATCAACAATGATATATTCAAATTTCGATTAGCTTTTTGCAAGAACAGGTTACAACGTTTTTCTTCATTGAATTTGCGGCTTGTTGCCGAAATTTATCACACAGTATTTTTATTGCATTTAATCAGATACATAGGCTGATTTTCATCGACATCCGTGATTTCAAAAAGCCCAAATTCTTCAAATTCGGTTTTGACGGACTCTTGGTCGTAGAAGAAGATTTTAGCTCCTTTATGAAATTCATACCGGTCTTTACTAATAAGTTCGCCTTTTGCAAAATTTGACGCTTCTTTGGTTATGGCAGTAAAAACCATAAACCCGTTTTCGCTCAATTGGTTGTAGCAATCTCGGATTAGCTTTTTTCTTTCTTCAATATCTAACAAATGAATTAAAGCATAACAAAAAATCCCGTCATATTTTCTATTATCAAAAGGCATTTCGGCAACAGAACCGTGATAAATGGTCATTTCAGTTCCGAAATGTCTTCTTGCAAGTTCAATGGCAGTCTTTGAAATCTCAATACCGGTGATTTTTATTCTGTTTTCAATAAAAGGTTGAGCATTTCGTCCGTATCCAATTCCTGGAATTAGAATATCGTCAATTCCCTTTTCTACAAAAAAGTCGAGTGTGAGCAAAGCTGATTGTGCAGGTTTCATTCCCCACATTTCTTTTTTATTATTAAATGCTGTTTCCCAAAATTCTGCCATAACTATACGCAAATTTTATCTTCCAAAAGTTCACATTCAATTCCTTTGTTCTTAAGCTGTTGCACAAAGGAATTTGTATCAATTATTTTGCCCTCAATTCTTAAAATGGAATGCCCACAAGGATAAGGTTCATTAAAATCTTCCAAGTCGAAATTGATTTTTAGATTTGGATGTTCGTTTTCCAAAAAGCGCAGCATTTCTTTCGAGAGAATTTCAGGTTTTATATTGGTAATAAATACTTCAACCATATTAAAAACTTTCTTGTGTAAGTTCATTATTTATCATCGCACCAGCAATGGTGCCACTCGAAACCGCAAGGGATACCGAACGCATCATAGAGCTATTATCGCCACAAGCAAAAATCCCTTCTACTGTGGTTTTTTGCATAAAATCCACTTCAATGTGTCCATGTTTTGTAAGTTTACAACCTAATTCTGTTGGTATATTAGAATTTTGTTCGAACGGAATTGAAGTATATGCGCATTCAAAAATTTTTGTGCTACCATCTTTGAAAACAATTTTTTCTAATTGCCCATTTTTGTGTTCAACAGCTAAAATTTCTTTCTCAATGATTTGAATATTGTGCTGTTTCAAACTTTCGAGTTGATTTTCTTCAAAGTCCTTTGTTCCCGAAGTGAGGATTGTAATTTCTTCGGTCAAATTATTCACTAAAGAAGCAAGGTGAAACGCCCTTTCTCCATTGGCAATTATGGCTGTTTTTTTACTTCTAATTTCGTAACCGTGGCAATAAGGACAATGTACTACTGAAATCCCCCAACATTCGGAAAAGCCTTTTATATCTGGCATTAGGTCTTTAACCCCTGCAGAAAAAACTAATTTCTTTGCCGTAAAAACATCTCTACTTGAAGTACTAATCTCAAAACCCTCCTTTATTTTCTTTCCACCAACAGCAAGTCCGTCATAAAATTTGATAGTGTCATATTCAGAAACTTGACTTTTAGCAATTTCAGAAATTTCTTTTGGTGTACTTCCGTCTTGGGTTAAAAAATTATGAGAATGTGGTGTTTGCCGATTGCAAGGCTTTCCTGCATCTATTATTAATGTCTTCCTGAGCGAACGACCCAAAGTCAGTGCTGCTGAAAGACCTGCATAACTTCCGCCTATTATTATTACTTCAAATTCTTTTTTGTCCATTTTGTTATTTTTTTGAGCAATGAGTGATAAAGGTCTTGGTAATGTAAATACCAACCCCAGCATTCCTAATAGCTTTATTATTTTTCTTCTTGTCATTACAGATTTATAATGCGACATTGTCGCAATAAATGTTTTGGCAAAGATACATTCTTTTTGTACTATTGCAATAAATTCGCAATAAGATATGAATAGAAGAAATACACCTACAAAAGAAGCTGTACTAAATTTGCTTTCAACTTCAAAAAAGGCACTAAGTCAAGACGCTATTGAAAGACAACTTGATATTAAAATAAATAGAGCTACTATATACAGGGTATTGAATAGATTTTGTGAGGACAATATCGTCCATAAAATTGTTGCGGAAGATGGCAAACAGTATTTTGCCATTTGCAAAAAATGTGAGAACTCCAAAGTAGCTCAATACCACTTTCATTTTCGTTGCTTGTCGTGTGATACGATTGAATGCCTGCAAATCCCTGTTAGGTATTCAGTTCCTAAAGGTTACGAAGTTCAAAATGCAAATTGTGTTCTGACTGGAACCTGTAATGACTGTTTGCAGGCTTAAGCTTGTTCATGTAGCTAACATGAGCTGAGAAAAAAGCAGTTATGATCCGATGCTTTAACTTCTTTCTAAGTACAGGAAAACACACCGCTGCCCAAGCTTACAGGCAACGGTGAATTCATCCAGCCTAGAAGAAATGTTTTGTCAGACCAAGGAGTTGGACTGAAGAAAGACCAATATCAAAGCTATCTATTTGTGCAATTTGATGAACTCCTTCTCCATCTAAAAAATATAAGTTTTGACTGTCTATATACTCTTATTCGTAATTCGATTTCAGAGTTAATAACCAACCTCTTAAACTACTTTTTGCCTTGTAAGCAAAAAGTTTTGAATTATATCAAAGCCCCATTTGCCCCTATAACCTGACCAGAAATCCATTTAGAATCATCACTAGCTAAAAATAAAACCACTTTTGCTATATCAGTTGGTTTTGCCAACCGGTTAAAGGCATTCATCGCACTCAGTTTATCAATTTGTTCTTGGGATTTGCCAGTTAAGAACAATTCTGTTTCAGTAGCCCCAGGAGCAATGGCGTTAACAGAAATGCCTCTCCCAATTTCTTTTGAAAACACCCTTGTCATCTGTTCTACAGCCGCTTTTGTCGCCGAATAAATAGCATAAGTGGGAAACATTAACTTCACGGTACTCGATGAAAAATTAATAATGTTTCCATTGTCTGCCAACCTGTTGTCAGCTTCCTGCAATGTATTAAAAGTACCCCTTACATTGACTTCAAATTGTTTTGTGAAGTCGTCTTGGGTGCTATCTTTTATTGTCTTTGAGATTAAGGTTCCTGCATTATTTATCAAAACATTAATTTCACCAAATGCCTCAATCCCCCGATCAAATAAATATGCCACTTCATTCTTCTTACTAACATCTGCTTTCACCTCAATGGCATTCCCTCCATTCCCAATAATTTCAGCTACCGTAACCGCTGCTTCTTTGGGACTGTTGGAATGATTAACTACTATGCTTGCACCATGTTTTGCCAAAAGTATAGCAACTTCTTTTCCTATTCCTTTTGAAGAGCCTGTAACTATGACCACTTTATTTTCTAGTGTCTTCATTTTTATCATCAGTTTATTTTAATTCAATCAGCTGGTTTTAATTCAATCAGCTGGTTTGCTACTAGTTTCAAATTTGCCTCATTGATTTCAGGTCTTGGAGCAAGTGGGTACAATTGAGCACCTGGCCTGCCTACAAATGCAGCTCGCCAGTTCGCCCATAATGCGCCTGCAATATCCCATCCGTGCGCAGCTACTAGCAGACATTCATTTGGTTTTACACCCATTTTTCTTGCTGCCCAGTCATAAGCATCCGTGTGAGGTTTAAACTTGCCTATATCTTCTACACTTAACCGCTCATCAAAATAGTCCGTCAAACCAGCATTTTTAAATTGTGTCTCTACCCCTATATTTGAGGAATTGGTAAAAGAAACTAACT
Organism: Flammeovirgaceae bacterium SG7u.111; assembly: GCA_034044135.1. Taxonomy (NCBI): domain Bacteria; kingdom Pseudomonadati; phylum Bacteroidota; class Cytophagia; order Cytophagales; family Flammeovirgaceae; species Flammeovirgaceae bacterium SG7u.111. Next base: position 4,219,837 of record CP139021.1, read on the forward strand.
TATAGCCTGCATTTCTTAAATCTTTTAATGCGCCTTTTACCTCTGAGTGAGCTGGTAAAGAACGAATAGGGCCGAGAATTGCTTCTTTAGCTTCAGTTTCTGATAATGAAATATTATGGTTCGCCGCTACCATCTGCAAAGCAGCCGATCCAATAACCCCAAAATCATTGTACTGCCGCCCCACGGTCGATACGAGCGAATATTGGAGCATTGTTGTAAACCATAAGGGCAATAAGTCACTTCTATCACCCAATGCCTTTCCTACACTGTCTTTCATGGTCGTTAAATCCAGTAAAGTTTCATTTACATCAAAGAATAATACTTTTGGTCTCATATTTTCAGTTTTAGTTGTTTTACTTTCTTTAGAAGCAGCAGTACCCATTGCCGGAAATAAAGTACCACCTAAAGCCAGAAGCGGCGTACGTTTAATAAAATCTCGTCTTTTATTTTTCATGGAAAATCGATTGTTAAAAACATTCTTATTGGTATGTTTTAAATCAAAAAATTATTTTTTGATTTGTAAGAGATACAAGGATAACCCTGAAATATATTCTTCTAAAATAGAATCAGTAGTATAAAGCTTTCTGATACCCCTAATCCCTTCAAATGCACTAATCAAATAAACGGCAACTGCTGTGCTTGAGATCTCCTTTTTAATTGAACCTTCCTTTTTTCCTCTCTCAATTAATTGGATCAAGGTCGCCTTCCATTGTTCTATAATGCCTTTCAAGGCACTTTGATAGGCTATTTCATCTCCTCCAATCTCATTAATTAAATTATTCATAGGACACCCATGTTGCTTATCATAAAAAGGAAATGCTTTCAAACGATTTATAAATACATGCTCTAATATGTGAAACGCATCTCCCTTTTCTGCCAATGGCAAAACCATTCCTTCTACAACCCTTCTTTTAACTTTTTGGCTGATAACTTCTAGGCCTAATTCTTTTTTATTTTTATAATGATGATAGAAAGCTCCCTTACTCATAGTAGTAGCTCTCATAATTTTATCGATACTTGTTGTTTTATAACCGTTCTCGTAAAACAAGTCAAATGCCTTATTTACAATAAGTTGCCTAGTGAATTCCGATTTCAAGTCTTGTTTCATACGCAAACATAATACAAAAAAATACAAGTAGTATGTTTTTGTTACATTTGCGTACTTATCTTAGGTAGAGGAGCTTCACAAAAAAAATCAGGTATCGAAAACCTTCTCTTCCTCCAAAGCTGTTAGATTTGTCGAGCGTTTATTTAGCAAGATACGCCCAATCCCCTCACCCAAACTTATCCAGTACAAAAATCTTGTAAGACTCCCCTATTGGAATTTCGTTTGACCCAATTTCTATATCGTGTTTGGTGAAGGCAGTTACCTTATCAATGTTGACAATAAAGGAGCGATGTACCCTCAAAAAGTGATTGTCCAATAGTTCTTCGAAGGAAGTTAAGCTACATTTAAACATCAGCTCATCGGAAGCAAAATGGATTTTGATGTAGTCCTTTAAGCTTTCCACATACAAGATTTCGTCAAGCTTGATCTTTATATTTTTCTTGTTGCTCTGCACGAACACATGCTCTTTCTTTTCCTTCCCCTCGGCCATTGTCTTTTTTGCACCTTCCCTAAACTTTTCGATAGCCGCAATGAACCTTTCGAATATGATGGGCTTTAGTAGATAGTCGACTGCGCTAAGCTCAAAGCCTTCCACCGCATAATTGCGGAAAGCCGTGGTGAAAACAACCTTGGGAGGATTGGAAAGGCTTTTCAAAAAATCAGTTCCTTTTAACACGGGCATTTCTATGTCCAAAAAAATGAGATCGATTTGTTCATTTTGCAAAATTTTAAGTGCATCGATGGCATTTCCACAACTAGCTACCAATTCAAAATCCTCCAAGTGGGACAAGTGGGTTTCTATCAGTTCACGGGCCAGTTCTTCGTCATCAACTATAAGGCATTTATATCGCATTTGGAACTAATTTTAATGTTACGAGGAAAGATTTGGGGCTGTCTTTTACTTCAAAAGTATGTTTGTTTGGATAAAGGATAGCAAGTTGCTTCCGAATATTTTGCAGACCAATGGCACCAGAAGGCTTTGCAGAAGCACCAGTGCTTGCCGGCTTTGTATTTTCCAATTCAAACACAATCTCATTAGCTGTTGCGCGAAGTTTTATGTCAAGCGCAGCCTGATTGGCTTCTTCTTTCACACCATGTTTAAAAGCATTTTCTACCAGTGTAAGCATGAGCAATGGGGCTATTTTGATGTTTTTCCCAATGGTGTAATCGAAGTCTACTTTTAACCGCTTGCCATAACGAACATCTTCCAGCGCAAGGTAATTATTGAGCAGGGTAATCTCACCAGTAAGTGGCACAAAAGCATCACTGCAATGGTAGAGCATGTAATCCAAAATAGCTGAAAGCTTCCCGATCACCTCAGGAGTCCTATCCGACTTCTTGAGCGAGAGCACATACAAGCTATTCAGCGTATTGAATAAAAAATGTGGGTTCAGCTGATTTTTTAAAAGGTTCAACTCCGTTGTTTTTTTCTGCTCCCTCAATGTAACCACTTCTTTTTGGTGCTTGTAGTACTGTATAGCTACCAAAATAATGGTTGGGAATATAAACCAGGTAAGGTCGTTGAGGTAGAGGTTGAAATCCACCAACTGCTCTGACAAGTCGAACTTCTTATACACACCAGGGTACCTTGGGTCGAAAATAAAATACCTCACCAAGGTGTATACAAAGAAAGTGGCGTAGATAGAAAGCAATACGCTACCAGCGAACAGCACCTTGCGCCCTTTGTTCAGTACCTTGGGTATAAGCACATACACTATAAAGTACGACAGCTGGATTTGTACGCCCATTTTCCAAGCAAATTTCTCCACCAAGCTCAACTTATCTGCATAATACACCCAGTTGGAACTTATGTAATAGAGGTACATAATTGCCCAAAAAACCAAATGGTTTAATACATTTTTATCCGACAACCAACCTCTTATTTTCATTAATATGTTCTTGCCTCTACTCATTTAGTTTCTTTTTGAAATTAGCTAAATTTCGTTCAAATGCTTCCAAGTTGTAGTCCTCTTGCTCTTTGGCAACCGACACCGCTTCAGTATAATTTTCCAAAGCCAACTCTTTAAAGCCATTTCCAGCCAGCGCTTCTGCATAGCTATCATAGGCATTGGCAGAAGTTGGAAACAATAAGGTATTGCTTTCAAAAACAGCTAAGGCTGCCATTGGCTTTTCACCTGAAAGGGTATGATAACCAAGCACATTGATATCTCTTTCCGTAAGCGCACCAGCTTTCACCAAGCTTTCTAACAAGTTAAAAACCTCCTGTTTTTTCTCAGTTGAAGCCTCTGTCCCAAAGTTATCTAGCGTAGTTTCCAGCGGGGCAAAAAGTGCTTTTTTGTAAGCTGCGGCGCTATCCATTGCCATGGCAAGTGCTTTTTCCAAGGCTTCCTCTTCGGAGGTTTCTACATCCGGAATTACACCAGTTCCTTCCCAGTTCGAGTTGGTTACAGGATTGATGCTACGGGCATACGGAACCCTCACCCTAAAGCCACCTTCTAAATTATGCCCCCTAACCGGATGAGCTCCTCCCCTAGTCACCTCACCAATAATAGTTGCCCGCTTCCGGCTCTGTAACGTATAAGAGAAATCTTCTGCGCCAGAGAAAGTCCTGCTGCTGGTAAGAACTAACACCGGCACCTTCGGTCTTTTAATCCCTTTTACGTCCAGTACCATTAGCTCTTCGGTATGGTCGGTCGCTCTGGTATAGATCTTGTTCAGCAAAAACTCCTGGTCAAAAAAGTAGCTACAGAAATACTGGACAGTCCTTATGCTCCCTCCCCCATTCTTGCGCAAATCAATAATTAAGGCATCCGCATTTTGAAACTGTTTCATGGCTTCGTCCAAGCTGGCAATACCCTCTTCCCCTCCTCCAAAAAACCGCATATCTAAATACCCGATATTTTGCTCATAATACTTTACCTCATTGATCATAGGCGTATAATACCTCGCCAGCCTCTCTACAAAAGGCTGTTGAGGTCCTTTTTCAACAGGCTGTATCCGAGGTGGAGAAACACTCACGTGCATGTCTTTCGTAATCGCCCGCATCTGTTCTGTCAGTGCAGATGCCAGTTCTTCAGGTGTTTTATACGAATCGAAAAAGCCTTCATTCAGCAACTTATCTAAGTGCTCGTTGGTCTCCTTTGCCTTGTCCAAAAAGATGTAGTGGTCTACCATCGCCGTTTTGATCCCTTTTATCAATACACTTGCGTCGGCCGACTGGGCAAAGCTAGGGGAGGCAAGGATAAGCATGCTCCATAAAACAAAGACAACCTTACCTAATGCTACCTTTTTTTGAACTAATCTTCTATTGAAATTCATAATTATAGTGTGTTATATTTTCTGTTTTTTTTAAAGCCTTAATTTTATCCCTACTCTTGAGAAGCTATTCTTCTAATTGCTTCACGCTCGCCTTTTTTAAGCTCTCGAATTCTTTGGAAACTTGAAAATAATGCTGATCTCCAAACTGAAGGAAGCCTTCCACCAAAGCAGGCTCTTGTTGGGGTATTTCACTTTGGAAAATATACATATCTCCCAGCACTATCTTTGTTTTAATAGCCGTATTCCCAAAAAAACCTGAGATAAAAAGAAAGCCAAGAAAGGCGATTAGTAAGTTTATCTTGTTCTTGTTCATCATCGTGTTACCCTTTTGGTGTAATTACTTATTCAAATCCTGATACAATAGTAAAGGAAAAGAGCATGGCACGGGGAGACCGTAGATATACAAGGCATTCCCGCAGACGAACAAGGGGTTTGGGGGTAAGAAGAAAAGGGGTAGCGCCTGAGGTTGATTGGGTAAAAAACGTATTACTACCTAGGGCTGAGGAGAAAATATAGCTGAAGGAGTTATCGGATTGAAAACGCTATGTATTGGTTGGACTGTGGGGAAGGCTAACAGCAATTTATTGAAATGGAGGTATTAATTGTTCAATTGATAAACCCTTTCAATCTCATTTCTATCAATTCTTTTTATAGCTCTCAGCAGTGTTTCGAATCGATATTTATTTATGAAATGTATTTTATAATATCTAGCTTCAGTTGGCTGTGACTTATATGTATATTTAATTGAGTATTCCTCAATTAAATCGAACAATTCACAATCATCTATCCCGATTACAATTTCTTTATTAGAGTTAGATTCTATAATAATATGTGGCTGTTCGTGTCTCACTTCTTTCATTTTCGTTAAGCTTCCTAGTTTATTAAAGAAGGAAGATTCCGTACCATATTGTAGCTAACGGTTGGTGTAAAATGCGTTTTAATGCATTTTACATAGTGTTATGTTCTTTTTATTAATTTGTTTTTACTTTGGTCTTCTATATATTTCTCTGAATTAGTATAATCAATCTTTTCATTCAACAGTTGTCGATCATAAGGCTCTTTTTCTTTGAATTCCGCTTTGCTTAACAATTGAATTATTTCCTCTTCTAAACCCGACCTTTGTTCAACTAATTCATTATTAAAGTAAATCCGACCCGGTATTTTATGTCCTTCATACCAATCCCATATTACATTTTGGACAAATTCAATCTCGAATTCCTCACCTGAAGAGTTTTGACATTTTATTGTCACAGACCCGCCATCCATCCAAGCGGATAATTCAGTAATAATTATATTAGTTTGAAGGTTAATCATTTCTATTTTAAGTCTCTTTGTTTAATCGAAACTAAATTACTTTCGGACTCTCTTAGCAGACTATCAATATTAGTTTCTATTATTTCAAAGTTCTGTTTATCTATCAGATTACTTATCCATTGTGGACGGTGTCCTTTGTCATTAAAATCACACCAAGCAATATTGATTAAATTCCAAATCTTTTGATTAACTCCTTTACTTTCAAAAGTTGGTTGAATGATTATTGCTTTAAAAATATCTTCGTCTATCCAGTCAATTCTTCGTTCTTCAAAGGTTCGGAGAGTCTCAGGATAACCTGGTCTGTCTTTCGTCAGTTTAGCACCAAGCTTAGCAGATAGCTTTTCAAGTTTTTCATCTATATTTTTAAATCTGCTCATCTGTATTTAATTGAACATAACGACCAACTAAAATGAGTATGCGTCACAGTTGCTAGAAGCACCGAAGTTTCCGTTTCGCATTGTCATATCAAAAGGCTCTGTTCGCATATTCATTTTAGTGTCTGTTGTGGAGCGTTTAGAATGATCGCACTGCCCTTACTCCGACAACACTAGGTTTCCAAAGGTTATATTGAAATCCATCAGAAAATTGCTGAGTCCATGCGCTATTTCCATCATATTCTGAAGAGGTTCGATAAATGTTGTTGAACTGTCCGATACCATTCAAGTATAAGTTTTCAAAAATCAAGTTTAATTCATCTTTCGAGGGTAAATACCAATCTTCATATCTGTTGAAAGTTAAATCAGCACAAACCTTAGCAGCACCGGTTTCGCTGCATTGATCAAGAATCGAATTTGTATTTGATTGTCCAGATCCAACGGTAGTTGAAGTTCCTGAAATAAATTTATCTCGGCATCCCCAAGCCACAGATGCTTGATCTTCTGTTGTGACTACAATGCCACTCTCTCCACTTGCATCTAAGTAGAAAATAATTCCTCCAGCATACTCTTGACCGATCACGAGTCCTTCATCAGTAGCATTAGTAGTTACTGATAATTCTTCACCATAGGTTGTCCCAACGCTATTGGTAGCATATGACCTTAAATAATAGGTTGTAGATGGTGATAAAGCATGTATAGTCTCGGCAAAATTTCCATTTGAAACATTACTTTCAATCCTTGTATCCAAATCAACAGAAGGATTAGGATTTGTATCCCAAATTAGTCCACTGTTAAAGATAGTTGTCCCACCATCTGAAAGAATTTCACCACCTGATGTGATTGAAAATTTAGTTACTTGTGATGCTGCAATTGTTGAGATTTTAGGAAAATCATGGGTAGTAAAGCTGATTTCATTTCCAAATGCTGTGCCAGCATTACTGGTTGCAAATGATCTCACGTAGTACGTTGTTCCCAATTCCAAATTTTCTAAAGTAAAAGAAAAACTGCTTTGACCACTTTCATTAACAATCTTAACATCGTCAAAATCAGGTTCTGGTTCCAAACTGTAGCAAATGCCAGATTCGATTATGGCATCACCTCCGTCACTATTGATAACCGCTTGAACTTTGGCCGTTGTTGATGATATCGAGGTTGCGCCATTAGTAGTCAAATCGGGTAGAGTGATTTCAGTTTCAAAGCTTACTTGATTACCATAAGCAATCCCTACGGAGTTAGATGCATATGATCTAAGATAGTATAATGTCCCTGGTTCTAAGCTTGTGATATTACTTTCAAATTCGCCTGTACCAGTTCCATCTTCCGTAAAAGCACTATTACTAATATTTGGGTTTTCAAATGTGTTCCAAACTACTCCTCTAGATTGAATGTCATCTCCTCCATCATGTGATATTGAGCCACCAGACTTAGCACTGTTAAAAGTGATACTAGAAATTTCTGTTGTTGTTAATTCTGGTATCGAATCATTGGTCGTAAAACTGATTTCATTTCCGTATGAAGTTCCTACACTATTTGTGGCATAAGCTCTTATATAGTAGGTAGTACCGGTGATTAATTCAGTTAGCTGACTTGTGTAGCTACCGATTCCATTGCCGTCAGAGGATTTGGTCGTAAGTTCAATCGTAGGATTTGAGTTAGTATCCCAACAAACGCCCCTTGCGGTAATCTCAGCACCTCCATCGTCCGATATTAAACCACCAGTTGTTGCCGAAGTAGCTGTTATGTTACTTATCTCTAAGGTTGCAACAATTCCTTCGGTATCTGGTGGTAGAGTTTCAAATGAAACCTCATTTCCATAAGCCGTTCCAGCACTATTTGTCGCGTAGGCTCTGATAAAATATGTAGTTCCAGCTGTTAGGTTCGTGAGTTGACTTGTAAAACTCCCACCGCCTTCTCCATCACTCGATTTGGTAGATAGATCGATTGTTGGATTTTGTGAGGTACTCCAGCAAATTCCGCGTTCGATGATCAAGCCACCACCATCATCTGAAATTAATCCACCAGAAGATGCAGAGGTTTGCATTACGTTATTGGCCCCCAATGTTGCCAGAGTAGGTAAAATAACAGGTTCCTCATCGTCATTACATGAGTTGAGTACTCCAAGAGTTAAGAACATGCAAACTGCAAATAAACTTTTTATTCTATTGTTCATGATTTTTTTCTGGGCTTATGCTCCACAACATTTGTATAAAAGGACAATTCCTTTTATTTCCATTATACTTATCCCTTTAAATATAGTGTAGAAGAGTTGGTTTTTGGGTAGGAAGCTTAAATTATTCTAAAAAAATAAGCTTTTATTCCTCAAGAGGACATTATTGGACGTTTCTTTGTCTTTCCATCCTTTCTCTTTATTGAATATACAAAAAGTCGGTTTTACAAACAAAAATAACCGTAAGGTTATACGTTAGTTAAACGTTTAATCTAACGGTTATTAAAGTCAGAACTAGTGCATTGTTTCGGCAATAGGATTACGTCTTCACAGCAGGACTAATACCTAGTTTTTCCATGTGTTTATTATGCTATTGGTATTTGGTCGTCGGCTTTCTATTCGGTAGGTAGGTCTTGGAAGACACTGTGAGTACGGGCTTGAAGAGATATTGACCAACAAATTACGCAGTAAAAGCAATACAGAACCTTTCTTTTTGCTCTTACTCCCTTCGTATGTAATGTAAGAAGTAGACTTTTGAAAAAATTCATGTGCTTTTTGTTGCAAGCAAAAAAGTCAGTTGAAAAAGCCTCCCAACTTTTGATTTCCGAATACTATTTCCTGTATCTCGTTCCTACCAAATATCCTTTGGTGCTGGGACTTGAAACCAAACTACTAAGCCTTCAAACAGGTCTCCTGAGAGGTGTGCACCAAATATTATCGAAAATTTTACCCCAAAAGCCGTTGAAATGAGCAAATCCTGTGTTGAAATGCCTGTTTATTGTCTTTGATCATGCTTGCAGGCTCTTCAAACATTAGTTTCCTTCGTTTGATCAAGACTTATTCCAAATTTCCTTTGGTGGTATTTCAACAAATGGGCTTACAAGTGATTGAAATAGGGACAGTAAGGCTTATACGCCAAATATCCTAGATGAAATTGGGTAAAAGAGCCTTTGCTAAGGCATAACTTCGAAAAAACCCACTGTCCTTCTCCCAAAGCTGTTAGTTTTGTAGAGCGTTCATTTAACAAGATACCTCAACACCCCATGGAAGGAAAGAAAACACGCCAACTTGCCGCAGTAATGTTTACCGACATAGTGGGCTACACGGCCCTGATGCAAGGGGATGAAGCGCGCGCCATCCGTATGCGGGAAAAGCACCGAGAGGTGTTCCAAGAGCAACATGGGCTGCACAATGGAAACATCATCCAGTATTATGGCGATGGGACGTTGAGCATATTCAAAAGTGCCTTGGAGGCTGTAAAATGTGCTATTGCTGTTCAAAAATTGCTGCAAGAAGGCGAGGTTATTCCCCTCCGAATTGGCTTGCACATGGGCGATATCGTGTTCAACGAAACGGAGGTTTTTGGCGACGGGGTGAACCTTGCCGCACGTGTGGAAAGCATGGGCATTGCTGGGGGGATTTTACTATCGGGAAAGCTGAACGATGAGCTAAAAAACCAAACCGATATTTCCACAGTCTCCTTGGGGAGTTTCAACCTCAAAAACGTTGAGCAACCTATTGAAATCTTTGCAGTTTCCAGCGAAGGAATGGCTGTGCCCCAGCCTACGGAGCTGAAAGGCAAGCAAGAGCCTGGCAAGACCATTGCCGTGTTGCCCTTCGTAAACATGAGCACCAGCGAGGAAAACGAGTACTTTAGCGATGGGATTACGGAGGAGATCATCAATGCACTGGCGAAGATCAATAGCCTGAAAGTTACTTCCCGCACTTCTTCGTTTTTCTTCAAAAACAAGAATATTCCTATTACAGAAATAGCTGCGGAACTGGGCGTAGCGGTGGTGTTGGAAGGAAGCGTGCGTAGGGCTGGCGACATGGTCCGGATTACGGCACAGCTCATCCAAGCCGCGGACGATTTCCATTTTTGGTCGGAAACTTGGGACAGGAAATTAGAAAATATTTTTGAGGTACAGGATGAAATAAGCCTACTCATAGCCGATAAGCTTCGCGAGCATTTTGGGCACTTCGAAATAGAAGACCATTTGGTGGAAAAGCAGACCGACAGCATAGCGGCGTACGATGATTTCCTGAAAGGAAAATATCATTACAACAAATGGAACCCAGAAGACGCAAAAACAGCCATGGGCTTTTACGAAAAAGCACTGGAGCTTGATCCATCACATGCCGAGTCCTTGGCAGGACTTGCCGATTGTTACGGTTTTTTGGCTACTACAGGCTTTTTACCTTATGTGGAAGCTTGGGAAAAGGCGGCGACCCTCGCCAAAAAAGCACTGGGTATAAATGAACAATCACCTGATGCATATTACCAACTTGCCAACTACGCTTTCTTTATTTCTTGTGACTACAAGGAAAGCTTGGAGCTGGCTATGAAGGCCGCAAAGCTACAGCCTAATTATATTGAAGCTCAACACTTTCTTTTGTTTTTGTACATCATTGCAGGAAAGAAAGAGTTGGGCAGAAAGCAATTGGAATTGGTAATGAGCATAGATCCACTTTCGCCCGAAACGCTCTTTTACAATGGCTATTACCATTACATAGCAGAAGAATACGCTACTTCGCTCGAATATTTTGACAAATGCTTAGCCCAAAACCCGAGAAACATCCCTGCACATTCGGTGAAATGTTACTGCCTGCTCAAGCTCAACCGCCCCAACGATGTGTTGGGCTATTTTGAGAAGCTTCCGCCCGAGATTGTAGTGGAAGGGGACAAATTAGGTTCAACGGCTCTGGCTTATGCGGTAATGGGGGACAAGGAAAATACAGAGAGATACCTCTCCATTTTGGAGGAAGAAGCGAAGACTCCCGAAGGTTTCAGGGCCCATTCTTTCCTTTTTATGATGTATGCCCTCACGGGGGCGCACGAGAAGGCTTTTGAGTGGATTGAACAATCCATCGAAAACAATTCTTCCTTTCTACTTTTCCACTTTGCCGACCCTTTGGTAGACTCGTTGAAATCCGACCTGAGGCATGACAAATACCAGCAACTTATTTTCCCAAAAGAGCTTTTTGAAAGTACTTCCAAGAAGAAAAAAGCACTTTTGGACGAGGAAACAACCGAGCTCTTTACGAAACGTTTATTAGCACATTTGGTAGAGGAAAAGCCCTACCTCGACCCCTTTCTGACCCTCCGAACCTTGGCGGAACAGATCGATATCCACCCCAACCAACTTTCGTGGTTGCTCAATGAGAATATGGGGAAAAACTTCAACGAGTTCATTAATTCGTACCGAGTAGAAGAGTTCAAAAAGCTTTCCCAAGATCCGAAAAAATCACATATCACCTTAATGGGCTTGGCTTACGAAAGCGGCTTCAATTCCAAAACTGTGTTCAATACTTACTTTAAAAAGGAAACGGGGCTTACGCCAAAGCAGTTTTTGAAGAGCATAAAATAGAACTTCTACCTTCTAAGGTGGAACAAAAAACTTGGAAGGATGAAAAAAAGCCAAACTTTTTTTGGTTTAGTATGATTCAGAACCGATCCATTTTGTTCGGAATTATAATCACGAACACTTGCTCTTGCCCTGTCCAATAATTTTGCTTCATCTAGAAATCAAAAACGCTAAAAAGATGAAAGCAATAGTTTGTGAAAAATATGGATCTCCCGAGGTACTCCAACTCCAAGAAGTAGCCAAACCAAGTCCGAAAGAAAATGAAGTTTTGGTAAAAGTGCATGCCGCTTCGGTAACTACCGCAGATACTATGATACGCCAAGGAACGCCTTTCTACGGCAGGCTGTTTATTGGTTTGTTCAAGCCAAAGCACTCTATCATGGGAACAGGATTTGCAGGCGTGGTGGAAGCTATTGGAGAGCATGTCTCGCAATTTGAGATGGGGCAAGAAGTATTTGGGGAGACCGCTTTGGGCTTTGGGGCTAATGCCGAATATGTCTGCGTGCCTGAAGATGGGGTAATTACAACCAAGTCCAGCAATATTACTTTCCAAGAAGCTGCGCCTATCTGCGATGGAGCCCTAACTTCCTTCAACTTTTTGAAAGAGTTGGCAAAAGTAAAGCTTGGGCAAAAAGTGCTTATCATTGGCGCATCGGGAAGTTTGGGAACAGCTGCGGTTCAATTGGCAAAGGCTTTTGGGGCAGAAGTAACGGGTGTTTGTAGCAGCAGGAATGTTGCCTTGGTCAAATCCCTAGGTGCAGATCATGTCATCGACTATTTGAAAGAAGACTTCAGGCTAAATAATTCTACCTATGATATTATATACGACACTGTTGGCAAAAGCTCTTTTTCCCAGTGCAAAAGTTCCCTTTCTGTCAATGGCTTGTACCTTTCGCCAGTGTTGAACATGCGCTTGCTTTTCCAAATGATCTGGACGACAAAAAGCAAGAAGAAAGCGCTGTTTGAAGCTACAGGGTTGAAAAAACCTGTTGAACTTAGGGAAATGCTCAAAGAACTCAAGCTGATGATTGAAAATAACTTATTTTCAACCGTAGTCGGGCGGGAATATCAGCTAGAGCAGATAGCGGAGGCGCACCGATACATTGACCGTGGGCATAAAGTGGGAAATGTTGTAGTGAACATTATACATAATGAAAGCGATTTGGTTAGCACTGAAGACGAACAGAAAGTTTTGACAAATACCCACTAAATAAACTGACACGCTATCTTGGAGACGATTCAAGCGGACTCCCGATTTCACTTTTCTCAGTATAAAACTCCTCTCAACTTTAATCTCAAATTCAACATGAACTCTATTCGGATTTCATCCATGAAATATGCTCGGTTTGCTGGGCTGTTGTATATTCTCATAGCCATTTTTTCAGGCTTTAGCATGGGCTACCTCCCAACTATTTTGATAGCTAAAGGTGACGCTGCTGCCACTGTTCAAAACTTCAACCGCCATTGGGAATTATTCCAATTAGGACTCGCCGCCGACATTCTGGTATGTATAATAGAAATTGTCTTATCCGTAATTCTTTACCAGCTTTTTAAGGAGGTAAACAGGGCTATTTCCATGATGGCAATGTTTTACAGGCAAGCGATGGCGATCATTATGGGTATCAATTTGATCAATTACCTTATGCCTGTTACCCTTATGAACGGGCAAGATTATCTATCCGCCTTTGAGCCTAACCAACTAGAATCTTTAGCTTTATTTTTCTTGGAAGCGCACCAGATAGTGGTACTTATCTGGGGTATTTTCTTTGGTTTCCATTTAGTTTTACTAGGGTATTTGGTCTTCCGCTCTGGTTTGTTCGCCAGTTGGCTGGGTGCATTGCTCATGGCTGGTGGTTTTGGCTATGTGGTGGAAAGTTCCAAAGAATTCCTTTTCCCACAAGTTGAGTTATTTTCTTGGTTGGCTATAGCTTTGCTTGGCTGCGCAGTCATCAGCGAACTTACTTTTGCCATTTTGCTCTTGGTAAAGGGAAGAAAAGTGTTTTCGAATTGATACCTTCTCATAGTTTTTCCTACTTGCAAAGTTTGGTATATTAGCTCCAACTTATTCAAAATATCAAATGAACTACGAAGCGCAATCCATCAGGACTTTTATTGGGGCAAAAGACTTTGGGGAATCAAGGAGTTTTTACCTTGAGCTGGACTTTATTGAAGTTCCGCTTGGTCCTAAAATGAGTTTCTTTAAGGTTGACGAGAAACTAGGCTTTTACCTACAAAATGCTTATGTGAAAGACTGGATAGATAACTCCATGATCTTTCTAGAAGTGGCTAACCTTGAGGAATGTTTGAAGGGGTTAAAAGAAAAAAACTTGACAGAAAAATATAAAAACGTCCGCCTTTCGGGAATTAAAACAGATAGCTGGGGCAGAGAATTTTTCCTTCATGACCCCTCAGGAATTCTTTGGCATTTTGGGGAATTCACTTCTTCCAAAAGTTAACATACGCTCTAATAACAGAAATTTAGGAATGATAAAAATAACACGAACAAACTCAGAGAACAAAGACTTTGCTGCATTGGTAAAACAGCTTGATGCTGCTCTGGCGGAAACAGATGGAGATGACCATGCTTTTTACAACCAATTCAACAAAACCGATAAGATCAACCATGTATTGGTCGCTTACAAAAACGATGAAGCTCTGGGCTGCGGGGCTATTCGCAAATACGATGCTACTACTATGGAAATAAAGCGTATGTACACCTCTCCTGAGAGCCGAGGAATGGGCATTGCCAGCCAAATTCTCCATGAACTGGAAAAATGGTCAGCCGAACTAGGCTTTCAAAAATGTATTTTAGAAACGGGGATAAACCAGCATGAAGCCATCGATTTGTACAAAAAGAATAATTACCAATTAATTCCTAACTATGGCCCATATGCAGGAATTGATACCAGTTTTTGTTTTGAGAAAGTATTGTAACTTTTATAGGTGGCACACAAACCTCTTTTCTAAAGCAATGGGTATCCCTTTTTTAGTACAGCTTATATTCCCGAACACAACTCTATTTTAAATTACTATCCTATCCCCAATAATTTCCCCACGTAACATATCAGACGTTTCCCCACCCTAAAAACCTTAATAAATGTAAAATTAAGAGAAAAAGAAGGAGTTATATAAGGTGATTATGCTGCCCTAAAGCAGCAACAAAAATAAGCTAAATATAGACCAGTAGTTACCCCAAACAACTTCTTTAAGATGAATACTAAAACTTTCAAGTTTTTCCTTATTTCTACTTTTTGCAGCCTTTTGTGCTGGGCAAATGCCTTTGCTCAATACGGCATTTGGATAAACGATGGGCAAGAACATATCAATAAGCGAGAGGTCTCACTCCGGATTTTGGGCGAAGGCATGGAAGAAATGATGCTCTGCAACGAGTATATTTTTGCTGGCTCTGCTTGGCAACCTGTGCAAGAGAAAATAGACTGGGTTCTTGATGAAGGCGACGGCCTCAAAACGGTCTGTATCAAATTTAGGGACAAAGACGGCAACGAATCGGGTTATATTTTTGACGAGATCATGCTCGATACCCAAGCTCCTTTTGGGGGAAGTTTGCTGCTTGCCGGAGGGAATACCTACATTACACATTACATGAACGTAGGGATGGAAATAGCTGCCTACGAAGCAGATGAGATGTTTGTAAGCACAGATGAAAACTTTAGTACGGGAAGATGGCTTCCCTTCAACTCCCAATTTACTACAAACCTTAGTTCGGGCGATGGGGAGAAAAAAGTCTACGTGAAGTTTAGAGACAAAGCTGGAAATGTATCGGAAACTACAAGCGATGCCGTAATTTTAGACACAACCCCCCCTTCTGATCTTAGGTTAGAAATAATTTCAGACGACATCATTCTTGATGAGACAACAGGCAAGAAATATCTGAACCAAGTGAACTCCAAAGTAGACCTTGAAGCTTTCGCCAAAGGTGCTGAATACATGAAAATCACCAATGTATTTTCCGACTACGGGCTAAAATGGAGAATGGTGGACGATTACTACGAAGACTGGCCGCTCGATAACCCAAGGGATGGCGTCTATTATGTATATGCGCAGTTTAGAGATGTTGCCGGCAACCATTCTCGCATAGTAAAAGATGAAGTGATTGTGGACACCTATCCGCCAGTTGCGCCCAATGTAGCCATTGAAAATGATGAAAAATTTGCCACAGGCGAATCGGTTGAACTAGATCTTTTTGCCTTAGAGGCGACCGAAATGATGATAAGCGACGACCCTAAAATGCTCGGCGCAGAATGGCAACCATTTCAGCGCCAAGCTACTTGGAACTTTGAAGAAGGCGATGGGGAAAAGCGAATTTTTGTAAAATACAGAGATATAGCTCACAACGAAACCCCCGTAGTTAGCGATGAAGTACTTATTGATAGGCTAGCCCCACAAAACTGTTCTATCAGCTTACAACATGGCGACGAGGTAATTGACGATCAGTTCGTAATTGTCGATTTGAATGCCGACGATGCCCTGATGATGAAAGTAAGCGAAGATCCTACTTTCTACCAAGTACCTTGGCAATATTACAAAGCAGAGCCATTTGTATTTACCCTCAACCGTGACCCTGGTCATAAAAAAGTATATGTGACCTTCAAAGATGAAGCAGGCAACCAAACGGATATTTACGAAGATTCGATCATCATCAATGCACCGCCTGTTCGCTACCAACTAGCAATAGACCGCGCTGCTAAGTATTGTACCGACCCCGAAGGAAAAACCATGCTGTATATCCACTCAAGGGAAGCAAGTGAAATGATGGTTAGCAACCTCAAGCATTTTGATGATGCCGATTGGGAACCTTATGTTAGGGAAAAGCCTTGGCAACTAGAACCTGGCGTGGGAGAAAAAGAAGTTTTCATCAAATTTAGAAGTGCCATAGGCACGGAATCTCCTCGAATATCGAGCAAAATAATTCTTGACAACGAAGCTCCCCAAAATATTGCACTAAGCGTAAATAAAGGAAAATCCGAAACGCTACTTTACCACACAAAAGTAATGGTGAAAGCTGAAAATGCGGAATTTATGCAGATCAGCAACCGCCCTGACTTTTTGGAAGCCCCTTGGCAACGCTACACAATGGAGCCAGTTTCGCTCAAGCTTGTCCCCCAATCTGGCGACATCCGAATTTATGCTCGCTGCAAAGACTTGGCAGGAAATATTTCCGACACAGTTTCTGTTCCATTAACTGTAGGATTAATGCCTCTTCGAGCAAAAATATCCATCGACAAAGATGCTATTTATTCCCACAGCAAAGAGCTGAAGGTAAAACTTGATCTCTATGCACAAGATGCCACCGAGATGATGGTTAGCAACAACAGCAGCTTCAGGGGTGCAGAATGGGAGCCTTACCAAGAACAAAAGGACTGGGAGCTTACCGATGTAGATGGAAAAAAAACGGTATTTGTCAAGTTTAGAAGTAGGACAAAAACTGAATGCCGCCCAGTTTCAGATGATATTATCTTAGATATTCATCCGCCACAAAAACCCAGCATCACGCTGGCAAATGGCAAGCCTACCACCAAAGATTATTATGTGTGGAGCGAATTAAAAGCCGCCGATGCGGTACTCATGAAAGTTAGTTTGTTCGAAGACATGCACGACGCTAGATGGCAAGCCTATACCCACAAACCTTACCTCACTTTTTTAGGTACAAAAGGCGACATGACCGCCGTTTATGCCCAATTCCAAGATGTTTCGGGAAATATCACCGATGTAGTTTCGGATAGTATATTTGTAGAAGTCACACCAAACCAATGCAAAATTTCCATCAACAATAACGATCCTTATACTACCAATAGAGAAAGCAAGGTCTCACTTCTGCTCAAATCAGACAACGTCGACAAAATGATGATCAGCAACAATTCCGATTTTGCAGGGGCAGAATGGGAGCCTTATCACATCAAAAAAGAATGGGTACTTACTCCAAATGACGGAGAAAAGGTTGTTTACGCCAAGTTCATTAGCAAAACTGGAACGGAGTCGAAAGTGGTGAAGGATAAAATATTAATAGATACCAAAGCTCCTTTCGATTGCGCAATGGAAGTGAGTAGCTCAAGATGGTGGGAAAGACTCAACCCCAACTATATCCAAGTAAAGGTGAAAGCAAAAGATGCCGTTTTAATGCAACTAAGCGAAAACGGAGAATTCAATAGGGTACGTTGGTTGCCTTATACGGATGTTCCATTTACTTACAGGGTAACCCATGGCGATGGTGTCAAAAAACTTTATGCTCGTTTCAAAGACTTGTATGGAAATGTATCTGAAGTAGTTAGCGGATCGGTGAATATCGACAAGCTTCCTCCTCAAAACAACAGCTTGGTGATAAACGACGGAAAGGCTTTTACCAACTCTGAACATGTAAAATTACACTTGTACTCCGAAGATGCGGCAATGGTACGAATTAGCAATACTTTGCCATCCATCAAAACTGCCCGCTGGGTGAAATACGAGGAAGAAATAGATTGGAAACTAACAAATAGCGAAGACAACATAAAGCATGTGTACATCCAGTTCAAAGATGCTACGGGAAATGTAACCAAACCTGTAGAAGTGAAAGTAGAGCTTGATAGAAAGCCTCCACTAGATGCCATTATGACCATAGAAGGAGGTTCTTATTGCCATAATCCAAATGGGCTCGTTATGCTCAACCTTAAGTCGGAAGGAGCCACCAGAGTGATGCTTAGCAACTCGAATAACTTTGAGGGGAAAAGCTGGAAAAAGCTAACACCGAAAATGGAATGGCAACTAGAAGGTCCTGATGGAGACAAGGTTATATACGCCCGCTTTAGTGATGAGTCGGGCAATGAACCTGACATGGCTTCGGTAAGTGTTTTACTAGATAGAAAAGCACCCGAAGGAAATGATTTTACCATCAACAAAGGAGCGGAATTCACCAACTCCGCCAACGTAGAGCTCAGCCTTGAGTCTATAGGAGCTCATGAAATGGTCATCAGCAACACAGGACTATTTGCTATTCCTGAAAAGTGGGAACCATTTAAGAAAACCAGAAAATGGAACCTGAACCACTTAGAAGGGAAAAAAACAGTTTTTGTGAAATTCAGAGACAGGGCAGGAAATGTAACTGAAGTGCTCACCCAATCGATCATTCTCGATTCAGAATCGCCAGTAGTCCATACCTTCAAAATAAATGGAGATGAGACTATGGTAGATGGCTTGCAAGTTTCATTAGATTTCCACCTAAAAGACGCTCCATACAATGAGATGCCCGATGCCAAATTCATGCAGATAGCCAATTCTCCCAACGGATTGGAAAGCGCAGAATGGCAGCCTTTGTTCAATGGGGCAAATTGGAACATAGGAGGAACGGGACTTCAAAAAGTATATGTAAGATTTAAAGATGTAGCCGGAAATGTCACCAGACCTTTTGCCGCACAGATTACGGTTTATTAGATTTCATCACAATTTATATTTTCTCAAAACATAATAGAAAATGCCTCATGCTACAGTGTGAGGCATTTTCTTTTTCCAAATACCATAATCACGCAGAAATCAGGAGCAACTCCAACTTATTATTTGGTCATTTCAGCTATTTAGTTAATTTTTTACCCCTCCAATATAGGTTTATTAGATTATTTTTCGTTTATTGAACATGAAGTACGCCAAATCTTTGGATCAGCTGCTAAAGCTGGCAGATCTTCTGCACCAAAACTCTGATTTGAGAATACATTTCATAAACACATAATCCATTATTCTAACACCAACACTTGTAACATTATGAGTTCACAAAACGAACAAAAAGTAGTAAAAGGCTTCCAAAAACTTCTGGGAGACATTGGCGAAGCTATTGGCGATGCCGCATCCCTCGAAGTATCTACTTTCACTGGAAATTTCCAGTACAAAGTATCGGAAGTGGTTAAAAACGACACTGACCGAGCAAGGGTGGACCAAGTCCTCAAAAAAATGACTTCTGTAAAAGGAGAAGTTGACCTTAAGCTCTTTGCCTTCACCAGTATCAAGATCGACTCGGATGTCACCAACATTGTTCGAGACGATATTTCAGAAGCGGACAAAGAACTGCTTACCCTCCACAAAGACATGATTGCCGAATCGCGCGAGGCTAGGGCCAACATTTTTGAAATGGTTAAAAACTTGGTAAACACATTCGGTAAATAAGAATGGCAATCCCCAGAGATCTGATAGAAAGGCTAGAAGAAGAATACACGACTCTCCCCGACCCTACTGACGAGATTTTGCAGCACTTGCAGGAGCTTGGCTATATAAATAGGGCGCTGGGCGATGCTTTGCTCAACTCTCAGATCGATGAAGGAAAACAAGCGTTTAAGGAGGACTTTTTATCGTCAGGCTTGCTTAGTCGCAAAGAGATTTCCGACAGCTTGAGGCTAGACGAAGAAACGTTCCTCCTCCAAACTTCCCGACAGGCAACGGACATTGACGAAGGTTTTACCTTCAAGCAAATGCCTGAACTGGGTACGACCAATCTCATCACCCGAATTATCCATTACAGACTGGAGCTTTTTGGACTTTGGGATGGAAATGCGTTTCCCATTTCGTCACCATTTTCCATCAATGCGCTGCTGATGCTAAGAAGGCTGGAAGAATACACCGACCTTTCGGAGCTTGATTGCATTAACCAACTAGCAGACATTGAAGGGTTTACATATCGGCTATTGGAAGAAAGACCTCCAGAGGATTTCATTTTGACTTTTAGAGGAAAAAAACTGGAAGGTGATGAGTTTAAAAAACTGGAAAGAAGGCGGGCATTTGGCAGGCAACTGGTAGACGAGTTTGGGGAGAAGAACGAATACATTAAAAAGCTCAAAAAAACGGTTCTGAAAGACAACGAGGATAAAATTGATTATCACTTCCTTAGGAAAGAATCGAGAAATGAGTTCAAAAAATTCGTACTTAGGCTCATCCAAGTTCACCAATGGCAGGAAGGCTTTTACGACGGCTTGCTAGACTCCAACATGGGCGATGCCACGGTAAGCAGCGTGCTAGAAGCAATTAATTTACACAATGAAAGTACGGATGCCGACATCAAACCACACCGAGCGCTTACCTATCTGGACGATGGTTTTTATATGTTCAACGGGCTGTTTTTCTTGAAGCAATACATGGTGGAAAACGAGGGGCACAACCCCGAAAAGCTATGGGAAGAATTGGGCAACCAAGTGGCCGAAGCCTCGGAAGAAGACCGCGAACAATACAACGAAAACCTCTCTAAGATAAAGAAAGAGCTGGTTTCGGGGAGTGACAAGCCAACAGTTAAAAAAGGATTTTTTAAAAGGGTCTATTGCGGAGTAAAAAAAGTACTCCAAAAGGCTATGGCAATGATTAAAAAGCTATTCAAATTCGTCCTTACCAAGCTCAAACAATTGACCAGTTTCCTCACCCGTATTTTCAAAATTTTCTATGAAAACCTGCGGTTTGGGATCAAAGCCTTTCTGGATGGGCTAAAGTTTATTATTGGAAGGAAAATGGTGGTTACCGCTACAGAAAAAGACTTTATTATTTCCACTTTTTCGTTGGACGGCGACTGCATGAATTTGGCTAATCAGTCGGCGGCAAAATTGGTGAAAGACCACAGGTTCAAAACAGGGTACTTTTTTGCTACCATGTTTTTTTCCTTAAAAGTGGTGCAAGGCGTGCTCCAACTCGTACTTAGGGCGGTAAACATGCTTTCGTGGCCGCTCTTGCTCATTAAAATAGTGCAAGTGGTCAAAATGATTGTGGAAGAATCTAAAGAGCTACGGCTCAGCTATGAAGCACAACCTGTTCCATAAGATTTCACCTGCATGGAAAATTTGAAATTGAATCAATTTATTTGTAAAAACACATCAAAATACTAATACAATGGCAGCTAATACAAAAAAAGAGTCGACCTTATTAGACAAATTGGTAAACAGTGCAAATGACCTTACCACACTCAACATCGAAACGGTGATGTGCAAATTGGAAGTTGATAACCAAGGGAAAATTATTTACCCAAAATCTCAAGAGGTTCAAGGCATAGTAAGCAGGATCGACCTGATAGACGGTGATGTGAAGACCCATGTAACTGAACCATTTTACAAGAAATACCCCGAATTGGTACAGTTCCACCAATCCCGTGAGGCAAAAGGCAGCGAGATTATCGAGAGCAACATCGAAACTATTGGGACAATTGTAGATACGTTGAAAGGTATTCTCCCAGCATTGAAAGATCTCTTTCCAGAAGAGTAATTTTTCTAACTTAGCAACCTTCAAGCTGGCACATGCCAGCTTAGGTATTTCCTTGAATATTTTTTTATAAAGTAACATGGGCCTTTTCTCCAAAAAAGACAACAGTGCAGAAAGCAAAAAGTCAGTGATTCTGGATATACTCGATGACTTGACTTTTATGGAAATCAATACCATAATCAAACCTGCAATGGGGGCAAGTACGACCCCTGCGTTCGACGAATTAGTAGCACAATTGAAAAAAAGCTATGCCTACCGACTCGGCACTTTGATACACAAAAACAATATTGGGTACGATTATGACAAGGGCAAATGCCAGTCCTATGAATTTTTGCATACTGAGCTAAAGCAAACGGAAGCATATATGCAAAAACATAAGCAACGAATGGACGCCGAAGACTTTGTTATTTTTAGTAGAATTATGGGTTTTTGCGATTATTTGGAAAGGGCAGATATCGTAGTAGAAGCTAAAGATTCATCAGCTGGATTAAAACCGATGGATATTTACCACATGGATCTCGATATGTTTGACAAATACGACTTTAAACCCATAAACCCTCGGGACAAGGCTAGAATAAGGAGAATGTACGATCTAGGCTCAGAAAAGATCATTCTCCAGACTCGGTTTGGCATTGATGGAGACGTGGTGACACGAATAAGTGAGCACTATGCATCTGCTCCGAAAGAAGCACTTACCAAAATCCATGACAAACATGTCCAGCTCTCTCTGGACTATTGGCAAAGCTTGATAAAAACAGCAACTGAGCTAGTTGGGGGGATTTTCGGCAATAAGTAGTTTGAAGGGAACTCGCGGTCATATCAAGTTTTTAAAGTCACTCCTATTGCTAGGGGAAGTCAGCTTTTTGTCCAAAAACAGCAAGGGTGAATTTGTGATTGAAACGAAACTCTATTTGGACGGGGATATTGTTTGTAAGGTATTTTCGGAAAATGAAGAAGAAGAAGAAGTGATTGATAAGCATATAAAAATGATCAAAAAACAGGTCAGTATACTTAGGCACCTGAGCAAATACATCACTGCTTTCATTACCACCATTTCCACCACTGCTGGATATTTAGTCCAGCTAGAATCTAACATTCCGAATAACTTAGGGCTAATAATCCCAACTGTTGGGTTCGTATTTCCACTCTTCTTCAAAAAGCAATTTTTTGGAGGAGCAATGAGTATATTTACTTTTATAACTAAAACCTTTACAAAAGATTCCTTGAAAAGCTTTACCAACGTAAGCTAGATCAAACCTTCTCTAATTGCCTGAACAACCAATTCTGTACTATTTTTACTCTCTGTTTTTTCCAACATATTTTTACGGTGGGTCTGCACCGTATGGACACTAATTCCTAGTTTATGAGCTATCAATCCATTTGGATGCCCCATGGCTATCAGTCTCAAAATATCCCTTTCCCGCTTCGTGATAACCGATTCTAAAAGCCTGATCTTACCTGTGTTATATACTTTATAAAAAACAGTCTCATAATCATCGTGCTCATTCAAAAACCGCACTGTTGCGCGCATGGGCAACTCTTCTCCTTCACCAAAAACGGTAAAATGCCCCAGCCCAACAATAGGCCTCCCGTTGGTATCTGCTAAAATATTCACCTGGTTTTCAAGTATATTCACATAATTCCCCTCTGCATTTTTAAAGCGATAGTTGTACTGGAAATCTAGCCTATCGAGTAATTGGGGTGGGTAATTTTCTAAGTAGAACTCTACCAGCTCTCGAAGGAGCTGCAGCCATGTTTGAATTTCATCAGGATGTATAAACGAAAGAAAGTGAGGGATTCCTTTTTCTAAAAACTCTTCCTTATCTTGCCCAGTGGCAAAGCCAAAGTTTTTGCTGATAAATTCGTATTTACTAATACTCGTATTTGTGATCATTAGGAAAGTAGAACTTGGAGGAAGCACCTTATCCAACTCTTTCAGGTGCTTGATATGCCCCTTAATTTCTTCTTTTCTAAAATCATATGTAGTCCTGAAAATCTCGTTGTAATGGTCAAACTTCCCCATAGCTAATTGTTAATAAAATGTTGGTTCAAAAGAATAAACATTCGTTTATTCTTTTGAAAAACAGAAAGTAAACATCGGTCAAACCTTTCTTATTTGCGAAAGTATTATTTTTAATAAAAAATGTATCTACAAAGTGCAAAACAAATGAAGTACTTTATTTTATTCATTTTTCTTCTAGTTCCAGAAATCAGGACTTCATCGAGCCTAAACTTTACGCTCATTAGGCCAGACGACCTCATGATCAGGTACATGGGCCGCTTTGATTTCAGGAACCCACTTCAGCCTTCTTTCGGCTGGCCTGGTTCCAGCATCGAATTTATGTTTGAAGGCACTTCCTGTACCTTATTACTCGAAAACTTTTCGGAAAACAAGGACGGTTATGGAATGCCCCACCTGAGCTATTACAATGTTTGGCTCGACGGAAGGTTGCTCGCTCCACTGGAAGTGATGAATGGCAAAATTATTTACCCCATAGTGAGCGGATTAGGCGATAAAGCTCACCACTTGAGGCTTTTCAAAAGAACCGAGGCTCACACTGGAGTAACTGCATTTAGGGGAGTAAGACTCGATAGAGGAAAGCGGCTCCTGCCCCTCCCCCGTCGCAAGCAACGGAAAATTGAATTTATAGGAGATTCTATCACCTGTGGCTATGGTAATGAAGGAGACAATAAGCGTTGTAAATTTTCGGGAAAAACAGAAAATAACGAAAGAGCTTATGGAGCTATTACAGCCAAAAACTTGCATGCAGAATACGTTGCCGTGGCGTTTTCGGGAATAGGGATGTACCAAAACTACGATAGGAATAAAGAACGGACGATGCCCACTATGTACGACCGAATCTACCCTCAAAACGACTCGGTTTTTTGGGATTTTTCCTACTGGAAGCCACAACTAGTGGTTATCAACTTGGGCACAAACGATTTTGCCCATGAGAACCCACCCCGCTGGCGGTACGTTGATACCTACAAAAAATTTGTGCGCAAAGTAAAAAGCAACTACCCTCATTCAAAGGTGCTTTTGCTGCTTAGCCCCATGGTGTCGGATGCTTATCCTAAACCCAGAAGGGTGCGGAGTACGCTAGCCTCTTGCCTTCAGCAAGTGATAAAAGAACTCAACCAAGAAGGAATTTGGAACTTGCATTATTTCGAGTTGAGCGAGCTCGATGCACAAAATGAAAAAGACTTCGGTTGCGATTTCCATCCCAGTGCCAGCAAGCACCTTCAGCATTCCGACGAACTAACTCTATTTACGAAAAAATTGATGAACTGGGAATGAGTTAGAAGCTACTACTATGGCTTATAAAAAAGATGATCGCCCATTTGCCAACAAGGCAAACAAACGATCAGTCTTCTATTTTGCTTCATACCTGAAACTCAAACGACAGGTAAGTGCGATAACTTATATGCAATCCTGTAAATTTCTTATGAAGTTAATGAGTCTTCTCCTTAACAGAACTACTTCAGCCTGATAGCAATTTTCCTTCTCGTCCAACCAAAAAAACAACGAGTGGGTCAATGCGAGTATAGGACATTATTATATTAAATTACACTCTCTAACCAACTAGCTGAAAATGAAGAAACTTTTTGTACTACTCACTCTATTTTTATTTTTTACCACATCAAATAGCCATGCCCAAGACTTGCTGGAAAGCAGGAAAAGCAGCTCCGTAAAGCATATATTTCGGATCACGCCCGAGCAGGCGGAAACCATTTACCGCAAAGGGGCTCACGAGGTTGATGATGCGTATTTCCAAAACCTGATAGCCACTTACCACCTCGACAGCGGCTACTACGAAGAACTGCCAATTGGGCATTACCTCTACGTACACGTAGCGGGCAACCGGGTGGACTTTGAACTCGAAACGGTTAATACGTTGCAAGTAAACGTGCTGGACAACCATCGGGATTTGATTATTTCGGTACACGAAAAAAATGGAAAAGTTGCGGAGGGCGCAAAAGTCAAACTGAAAAAGAAAAGCCTTCATTTTGACAAAAAGCTTCAGGCTTTTCGGCTAGGCAAGGCAAACAAGCACGGCTTGCTAAAGGTCAGCTACCAAGGCGAGGAAGGCTATTATAACGTGGAGCAATATGGAAAAAGCAGCCGTTACAAACGTATTTCCAGCAAAATCCTTTATTCTGTGCCGCTTCGGTATGTTTGGATTCCTCTCCGATTTATCATTTTCATTCCTATAGATGGAGTTCGGTCAATTGTACATCATAGCCCTACAGGTTCTATTTATTGGTTTGTAAAACAGTACAGGAAGATTTTTGAAAGGGATTATTATGACTACAACCGTTACAATTCGGATAAACACCGAGGCTACATGGTGTTCAACCAACCCAAATACCGCCAAGGCGATACGGTGAAAATCAAGGCTTTTATAGTGAACAAAAAGGGAAAGCCCGTAGATAAGAAACTGGATTTGGTTCTTTCTGGAGGTGGAAAAAATATAGACTTAGACTTCCTCGAACCATATACCGCAGGCGGGTACAGCTATGAATTTGTGCTGCACGACAGCCTTGGGCTTAGGCTGGACAGCTATTGCAGTATTCGTTTGGAAAACGAGGATGGGGATAGCTACATAAGCGGAGCGTTTCGGTACGAAGATTACGAGCTCAAAAGTGCCACCTACACGCTTCGCACGGTGGAAAAAGAGCATTTCCGTGGCAGACCGTTTTCCCTCATTATGCAGGGCAAGGACGAAAACGACCTGAACATCATGGACGGTAGGTTTGTGCTTTCCCTCACCACCAACCACGTGAGCAGGTTTTACCCCGACTCGGTATTTGTGCCCGACACGCTCTGGACGCACCGCCAAGCGCTCGACCCTGTGGGGGAAACCAAGCTCACCATCCCCGACTCTATTTTTCCACAAACCAACCTGATCTACAAAATAAATGTGGATTTTTTGACCTCGGACAACGAGAAAATACACAAAAGCAAGAATGTAAGCTACTGGTTCGAGAACAAAGAAATCAAGTTTGAAGAAGAAGGAGATCGTTTGAGTATTTCTTACCATAAAAATGGGGAAACAAAGACTGGAAAAGCTATTTTAGAAGCATATGACTCAGAAGAAAACCTTTTGGAAGAAAGAACTTTGGAGCTACCCATCAAGGTACAGATCAATCCATTTGTAGCAGAATATTGGGTGGAAACTGATAGCACTTCAAATTGGCACGAATTGGGAAATGGAAATATTTCCATCTCTGGTTACCGAACGGCAGATTCGGTGTTCTTCGCTGCCCAAAACCCTTCGAACATCCCCTTCACGTGGCAACTCTACAGCAAAAACAGTGAAGTTGCCCGAGGCAACGGAAAGGAGCTGAACCTTCGCAAAAGCGTAGGAAACAAAAAGACATACTCGATCAGGTGGCAATACATATATGGTGGAAAAGCCAAAAATGGGTCGGCTACGGCTCAGCTTTTTGACAACCAACTGAACCTTAAGGTTGACCAACCTTCTGTCATTTATCCAGGGCAAAAAGCGAGCATTGAAGTAGCCGTGACCGACTCGAAGGGCAAGCCTGTAAAGGATGTAGATGTGACTGCTTACGCAAACACCAAAAAGTTTGGGAGCGAAAACCATGACATTCCTTACTTGGGAAAATACCGTGCGCCAAGGGGGGATCTGAACAAATTCAGCTTGAAAGACACCAAAGGGCACGACGGAAATATCCGACTGCAATACGAGGAATGGAACAAGCTTTCCAAACTTGACAGCGTGGAATATTACCATTTCCTTTACCCCAAAAATAAGCTTTACAAAACCAGCTTTCCTGTGGAAGACAGCGTTACGCAGTTTGCTCCCTTTGTGGTTGATAATGGGAAAATCGAACCCGTTCATGTGGTTTACCTTGATAACAAACCTGTTTATTTCAGCTTTTCTCAACAAGCCCAACCTTATTCTTTCCGAGTGGATAGCGGATATCATTACCTAAGGCTGAGGACTTCTACTAGGTCAATTATTTTGGATAGCCTTTACTTTGCTCATGGCAAAAAAACAATCTTGAGTGTGGAAGATTCAGCTGTAGCCAAGCACATTTCTTCTTACACAAAGCTTAACACGTTTAGCGATAATGAAAAAAGGTCTTTGAGCAGGTACATTTTCCCTTATGCCAAAAACCATCCCGAGCAGCTCACTTATCTGTTGCAGGACTCGATTGTCACGAAGCTAAATCATCCAAAATCCTATCGCTACGGAAGAAGAGTAGAAGATCACACCAGTTTTGTTGGCCCAGTTTCATCTGCGCCTCTCCAATTTGTAGTGATAGATAGCTTTAACACAAAATTTAATCACGAAAGCAATTTTGAGTATGACTTTCAAAAAGGTTTGCTCAAAATGCGAGAAAAAGATACAAAAAGTCTGCTCCCTAAACGTTTGAGCAACTCTCTATCAACCCCTTCCTTTACTGGCCGAGCCTATACTGTTAAACAAATGGAAGATTCTTGGGAGGCATACCTCAAACGAAACATCGCTACCAATAGGATTTGGTACGACAATGCAACTTCGACTGAAAAAGGAAATGGCTGGCTGAAAATCGAACTTGAGCACGAAAGCCCCGACAGCTTACGACCACTTTTGCTCAACACGTTCATTTTCACCCTCGACGACCCCGATTTTTTACGGTTGTACCCTGGGAAAACAAACAGGTTTCACCAGCTCAAACCTGGCACCTACCGCATGGTCTTCCTTTTTGATGACCACAAATATTGGATACAGGAAAACGTGAACATCCGACCAAATGGGGCAAACTTCCAACGGGTAAAAATCCCACAGGAACTCAAACAAGACGAGTTTAGCGACAAGCTTACGGAGTTGATTAAGAGAAGGGCGAAAAAGCCGTACACAGGCACGCCCCTGAAACAAGAAGTTCAACAAGTTTATAGAGAAACGCAATACACGAACTCCGCCATCAGCGGAAATGTGGTGAGGGGGACGGTGCTTTCAACCGAAGATGGTGAGCCGCTTCCTGGAGTTTCTATCCTTGTTAAAGGCACAACCTATGGGACAACCTCTGATATTGATGGCAACTATGAACTGGCTGTCCCTAACTATAATTCAATCTTGATATTTAGTTTTATTGGTTGCGTCACTAAAGAAATACAAGTCAGCCAGAATTTCATTAATGTTTCTCTTGATTATGATTTAGCACAACTGGAAGAAGTAGTAGTGATTGGGTATGGAACGCAAAAAAGAAGAGAGTTAACAGGAGCAGTGTTTAGCATAAAAGCAAATCAATCCCTACAAGGAAGAGTTGCTGGAGTTTCGGTCAACCAAAATATCATGATAAGAGGGACTTCTTCTTTAGGTGAAAGCTCACCTCTCTACGTGATAGATGGAATGGTGTATGATGCAATGCCCGATGGTGTAAATATAGATGATTTTGCCAGTATGGAAGTATTGAAAGATGCGTCAGCAACAGCAATATATGGCGCAAGGGCAGCAAATGGTGTAATACTTATCTCAATGAAAGAAGGAAAAGGCTTGGCAAGCCAGATCATTGGTGGAGAAGCCAAAGATGCTTTTTGGGAAAATGCGGCGGCTGGAAATTCCCTTCGAACCAACTTCGCTGACTATGCATTTTGGCAACCTCGCTTGCGCACCAACAAGGAAGGAAAAGCCTCGTTTGAAGTCACTTTCCCCGATGACATCACCAACTGGAAAACCTACTACCTCGCCATGAACGACCAGAAGCAGAGCGGGTACACCAGCGGGGAAATCCGTTCGTTCCGCCCACTTTCTGCAAAAATGGCGACTCCCCGCTTTTTGGTAGTTGGAGACTCAGTCAACTTTGTAGGCAAAGCCATGAACTACACCGCAGATACGCTGGATATTTCCACCTTCTTTTTGGTAGAAGGGGAAAAAGTGCTGCCCAAAAACCTCCAACTCGCCAACGCCGCCATCGATTCCATCTACTTGGAAATAGCAGACAAGGATTCGCTGAAAATTGGTTTCCAAGTAGAAAAAGCCGATGGATATTTTGATGGGGAAGAAAAAGGCATCCCGATTTTCCCTGTAGGCACGAAGGAAACCAAAGGTCAGTTTTTAGCACTTTATACCGATACGGTTTTCCAACTTCCGTTCACCCACTCCAACAAGGTTACGCTAAGAGCCGATGCCAATTTATTGAGCATTGCCGAGCAAGAAATAAAACATGTGCTCAACTACAAGTACCTCTGCAACGAGCAACTCGCCTCCAAGCTCAAAGCCTTGGTAGCCAAAACTAGGATCGACCTTGCGCTCAAGCGGGAAATTATCTACGCAAAAGACATCCAAAAAATCATTACCCGACTGGAAAACACCCAACGTACTGACGGCACTTGGGGCTGGTGGGAAAACACCGACCGAGTGGATTGGATAACGCTGCACGTATGGGAAGCTTTGGCACAAGCCAATGAAATCGGGTACTCGAATAAGCTGGACAAAGAGCTCATCAAAAACAGTTTAGTTTGGGAAATTGACCGAGCAGGCAGCAGGAAAAAAATGAAGATCATCGAGCTGCTGATGGCATTGAATGTTCCATTTGCCTACAAAGACCACCTCCAAAAAATAGAGGCAGACTCCGTGACTGAATTTACGTTGGGGGAAAAATTTAAGCTCATCCGCATTAGGCAAAAACTTAAGTTGCCTTATGACCTGAAAATAGTTGAAGAGAGCAGAAAAGAAACCTTATTTGGCGATTATTATTGGGGGGAAGAGAGCCGTTATTACGCTTTTGCCCAAAACCCTTCGCTCAATACTGCACTCGCCTACCGCATTTTGAAAGCCGACAGCACGGACGAATTTACCATGAGAAAAGTAAGAAGTGCTTTGGTGGGAATGCGAAAAGACGGTTTCTGGCAAAACACCTATATTTCTTCCTACGTGTTAGAATCCATTTTGCCCGACCTCCTCGGCGATACCCCAGGCGAGCTACCCGATGCAACGCTAACCCTTAGCGGAGCTGCAAATGTACGGTTGACAAGCTTCCCTTATACCACCGAGCTGAACCAGCAGGGCGTACTGAACATCAAAAAAGGAGGAAAACTTCCCGTTTATTTGAGTGTATTTGAAGAGTTTTGGCAGCCCAACCCCACTCCTGTGGACAGTGCCTTCACCGTTCGCTCCTACTTCGATTTGCTAGATACGGCATCCACCGAGCTAAAAGCTGGGGAAGCTGTGAAGCTCAAAGTGGAAGTGGTGGTGAAGAAAAAATCTGAGTACGTGATGATTGAAGTTCCCATCCCCGCAGGCTGTACCTATGAAAACAAACGCCAATATTATTACAGGGAAACCCATCGGGAATATTTCAGAAACCAGACGAGTATTTTCTGCCAAGACCTTCCTGCTGACACCTATGAGTTTGAGGTAGAGTTACTGCCGAGGTACAGCGGAAAATACACCTTGAACCCCGTAAGGGCCGAGCAGATGTACTTCCCTGTTTTCTATGGTAGAAATGGGTTGAAAAGAGTGGTGGTGGAGTAGTATGTCTAAAATTCGGAACAAGTACTGGTAGCCCATTTGTTATACACTAGCAAATGGGCTATTTTTCATCCCGAAACAAACGAAGACACTCATGAAATGCTTGATATTAGTTGATATCCAAAATGACTTTGTAAAAGGAGGTTCTCTCGCTGTTCCCGATGGAGAAAATATCATTTCTACGGTAAATAAATTGCAAGAAACAGGCTTTGACCTCATCGTTGCCACACAAGATTTCCACCCACAAAACCATGGCAGCTTCGCTTCCAACAACGAAGGTGCTAAAATCGGCGAGCTTTCAGAGCTCAACGGCTTGGCCCAAGTAATGTGGCCCGACCACTGCGTGCAAGGCACTAAAGGTGCTGGGTTTGTAAAAGAATTGAACATGGAAAAGGTGGAAAAAGTCTTCCCAAAAGGTACTGATCCTGCCATAGATAGCTACAGCGGTTTCTTCGACAATGGGCACAAAAAGGATACGGGACTGGGTGATTATTTGAAGAAAAAGGGTGTAGAAGAAGTATATGTAGTAGGACTTGCTACAGATTACTGCGTGAAATTCACAGCTATCGATTCCGCAGAGCTTGGCTTCAAAACATACCTGATAGAAGATGCATCCCGCGGGGTAAACCTCCAACCCGGTGATGTGGGAAAAGCCATAGAAGACATGAAAATGGCGGGAATAACCATCATCACAAGCAAGGACTTACTAGCATAAACTACTAACAATAATCTATTATGAAGACTTTCTACAGCATAAACCCCTACAACCAAGAAACAATTTCGGAGCATGTTTCACAAACACCTTCCGAGGTAGATTCAATTTTAACCAAGGCTGAAAAAGCATTTCAACAATGGCGATTTTCTGCCAAACTCGAAAGAGTGGATTTGCTAAAAAGAATTGCCAGTATACTGAACAAAAACAAAGAGACCTATGCACTTACGATGTCCCTCGAAATGGGAAAACCGCTGAGGGAATCCATTATAGAAATAGAAAAATCTGCTTGGGGCTGTGAGTATTATGCGGAAAAAGGTATTGAATTTTTGGAAGACCAGTACTTCGATACAAGGGCTACAACAAGCTTTGTAAGATATGAACCTCTGGGCACTATCTTGGCAATTATGCCTTGGAACTTTCCATTTTGGCAGTTTTTCCGCTTTGCCGCCCCCAATCTTATGGCAGGAAATAACATCTTGCTTAAGCATGCCCCAAATGTCTTTGGTTGCGCCAAACACATTGCCGACATCTTAGCAGAAGCAGGACTTCCAGAAGGTGTTTTCCATAACCTGTTCATCGATACCGACCTTGTCCCAAAAGTTATTGAGCACAAAACTGTGAAAGCTGTAACCTTAACGGGAAGCACCTTAGCAGGAAGCAAAGTGGCTGAACTTGCGGGGAAGAATATCAAGAAATCGGTGTTGGAACTTGGGGGAAACAATGCCTTTATAGTACTAGATAGTGCAAACCTTGACGACGCCATTGATTCGGTTTTTGTTTCTAGAATGAGGAACAGTGGGCAAAGTTGTATAGCAGCCAAAAGGATTTTACTTCAGGAAAGCATCAAAGACGAGTTTTTGGCTAAAATTTCTATCAAAATGAAGCAAGAGTTACAGCCTGGAAATCCTATAGAGGAAAGTACCACCTTCGGAACGTTGGCAAGAATTGACTTGGCAGATAAGGTTTCAGTACAAGTTACCTCAACCATAAAAAGTGGAGCAAAATTACTGGTGGGAGGCGAGCAAAAGCAAGCGTACTTCGCCCCCACTATTCTCGACAATGTACAACCGAATTCTGTAGCTTTTGAAGAAGAAGTGTTTGGACCGGTCATCTCCACCACAACTTTTGGAACTCTGGACGAAGCGGTGAAGTTGGCAAACCAATCAAACTATGGGTTGGGAACTTCTATTTATACCGAAGACATTGACCTTGCCCTACACTATGCTAGCAAGTTTGATGATGGCTCTGTTTTTATCAACGAACTGGTAAGATCAGACCCGAGGCTTCCGTTCGGTGGAACAAAAACCTCGGGCTATGGTAGGGAATTAGCTTTAGAGGGCATTCGGGAATTTGTAAATACAAAAACGATTTACGTTAAATAACCTTTTAGACATTGTCGTGCATTTGAGTGGTGGGGAGAGTTATGATGAAGGTAGTTCCATTTTCCCCATCACTTTTCAGTTCGATGCTTCCATTGTGCTTTTGGATGATACTATGAGTAATGGATAAACCTAAACCAGTACCTTCGCCCACTTTCTTAGTAGTAAAAAATGGTTCAAAAATCCTATTTTGGATTTCCTCGGCAATCCCTCCTCCTGTATCTGTAATATGAATCTCTATATCTTCAATTTTTTGCTCTTCTACGTCCGTATCATCTGAGCTCACCAGCATATTGGCGACTGTCTTTATTTCAATGATATTTTCTTCGCTTTCATTTTCTTGAATGGCTTGAGCGGCATTTACCAAAATATTCATAAATACTTGGTTGATTTGTCCGGGCACGCACTCGATAGATGGTAACTCAGGATCGTAATCTTTTATCACTCGTATCCCATCTTTCAATTTATTCCTCAAAAGGGTTAAGGTCGATTCTAAGCCCAAATGCAAATCGGCTTTCTTCACCTGCTCTTCGTCTAAGCGTGAAAAACTCCTCAAACCTTGAACAATTTCCGCAGTTCTGCGAGCACCTTCTTTTATATCGTTCAGCAAGTCGAACACATCGTCCCTAGTTTCTTCGTACGATATCTCTTGCTTTACCCTTTCCAAGTCGTCTAAAAAAGAAGTGATTTCTTCCGGGCTGTTTTGAGAAGATATTTTCCCATACTGATCTACAATTCCCATAATCTCATTCAGCGTAGAAGCCAAGGTATCTGCTCCAGCATACACAAAATTGATAGGATTATTAATCTCATGAGCTATTCCCGCAGTAAGCACACCAATGGATGCCATTTTTTCAGATTGGATAAGTTGTACCTGCGTTTCCTTCAGCTTGGCCAAAGTATTATTGAGCCTATTGTTCAACACATTTAACTCTTCATTCTTTTGGATAAGCTTCTTATTGGAAACCTCCATCGCATCGTTCGCTTTTTCAAGCTCTCCATTTTTCTCATACAACTCCCAGTTCATCTCCACCAACTCCTTCGCTTGGAAAGCAATTTCCTTTTGGTGCTGATTAAGTCTATTTCCTCTCTCCTCTATTTTCGCTTCTAATTGCGAGTTCAACACATGTGTTCGCTGTTCGCTCTTTTTCAATTCCCCAATCAACCTATTTTGCTCTTTAAGCTTTTCAATTTCCCTCAACTTCATCCTAAACCCTAACCCCAGAGAAAAAGAGAAAACCTGAATCACAAAACCAACCAAAATAAAGCCTTTCAGGTGATCGATATTCCACGCTAATTTGAGGTAAATAGCTACCAATGAAAACCCAACCAATGCAGCCGTTCCTAAAATAACAAAACTACTTGCCCTTTTTTTGCTCCTGAGCATTAAATAAACCACAATAGAAGCTACAAGCATATAAGCTGAAAATGCCGCTTGGTTTATGTATTTTACCAAAGCAACATCAAACCAAATAGCTAGTACCAAAAGGCTTATTACAAACATGGAAAGGAAAACCAGCTCTGCTTTTTGTACAAAACCTATCGCCTTGGGGAAATAACGAGTTGCTTTGGTATAAGTCGAAATAAACTTTAAAAAGAAAAAAGGTGCTATAATGGATAGTTGAAGTAGAAATTGGTTAAGGACAGGAAAGTTCTTAAATACCGTTTCAAGAGCAAAGCCAAATTCATAAATGAACAGAGTGCTCATACTTAATATATAGAGGGCATAGTAAATATGCGTTTTGTCTTTATGCAGTTTGTAAATCAATAGATTGTAGAGAATAATTATCCCCATCATCCCTACGAAAATCCCTATCAGCAAGTTTCTCTTCTCAAGCGAAGAATAATACTTATCCGAGCTTTCCAAAAGCAAGTCGAACTCTGGGATGGTTTTATCAATGTTATTGATCTTGATATAAATTACGGCGAGATCTTCATCTGACAAATCGAGCCTTACTTTACAAGCTCGTTTTTTTGGCTGAGCTTTTTCATCATAGATGACATACTCCCCTGTTTTTTTGTGAGAGTATTGATGTTCATCATTTTTTTTGTAGTAGACTTCAATGAAATTTGTACCCACTGGAGCTATATTCAATACCCATTCGTCCCTATACCCACTATAATTCTCAATTACTATTCTACCCCAATACGTACAGTCATTTTTGAACTGATCAATATTTTCTGCCTTTTTAAACTGGGATTTATGGGAGGAAGATATCACTTGCTGGAAACTCAAGTTATTACTTGGGTCTTCCAGTACATATAAATATTTATCGAGGTATTCGATTTCTTCTCTATCTGTGTAAATAGTTAGTTTGTTATCATCCTGCTGCTTTGCAGAAGACTGAAAAATAACCAAGAAGAATAAAACTGAAAACGTAAAAGAATATTTTGTCTGTTTAGTCATTATAGCTAGTTCATGAGTTTATTTGCAAAACACACAAAACAAAAACGATAACTGTAACCAGACTAGTAAACAATTACATTAATAAGTGTGAATTCTTCCTATTTTTTTTATTGATCAACTCAACTTTTGCAACATAAATAAAAAACAGATTTTGTATATTGGATATTTTAGGTAAAATATAACCGAAGCTATAATTTTAGCGTTCTAATTAAAACGTTCTAAGTACTAACAAAACGTATTTTCAATCCACCGAAAACTTTGCAATATTGCACTAAACATATAATCTATTTGATCCTACTGGTCACCATGTCATCTGGGCAAGTTGCGGCTCAGATAAGTAACCATGCCCCAGAAGTTGAGATCAAGAATGATGGATATGAACTTACCCAAAGCGAATACCTCGCTGCCGAAAAGGGCATCTCGTTTATTACATCTCGCTACACAACTGTTTTTGGATTTTCTTTTGACAAAAATCTGGACATAAGGCTACGAGTTTTTGGTGATTTTTATTCTTACAAAGTATATCAAATAGGCTTTTCTCACTCCACGACCAACTGTGCCTTCTACTCGGCAAAGTTCAACGAAGCCATTGTTTGGAGAAGGAAAAAGCATACCACTCTTCTCAAAGATATTTATCACGAAGTCAACCACTTACTTTTTCGAAACATTAAATCTTCTTCTAGTTCTGATTTTGTAAAAAGACCGCTTTGGCTAAACGAAGGACTATCCGAGTACTTTGAAAGGCTAGTAGTGAGAAGAGAAGATATCTCTATAAAACTTCAGGCTAGCAAAGCAGAAAGGTGTAAAAAATGGGTAGAAGAAGGCTCGATGATACCGTTGAAAGATTATCTTTCACAAAGCAATAAAGAATGGAAAAGGAATGAAACAAAGGAACTAGGCTATCAGTCAAGAAGCGTGGCATGGTCGCTTATTTACTTCCTAATGAACGACATTGAATCTCAAAAAATATTAGGAAAGGTCATCAGGCACATTGAGCAAAACCAAGAAACTGAAGGTATTTCATATAAAGCTATTCAAAGGCATTACCCTGGAGGGGTCGCTAAGCTGGAACAAGATTGGCACAAATGGATTCTCTCCGACTTCCAAGCCCACAGTTTCAGCCTTCCGGTCACCTACTTGCCCAATATCCATAAAAAAACACCCGTTCACATTCCTATTTCTAGAGGGATGTAACTCTTACCGAAAGGAGTCTCCAAAATCTATTTCAAGCTGAATGGGCAACCCATCTGCTCTTTCGTCTAAATTTGATACAGCAACGCCAATTAACCGAAGCGCTTTTTCAGGAACATTAGGTTGCTCCAATAACTCCTCCACCGTTTTTACCAATTCTCTTTCCGAACTCACCCCGTGCTTCAAAGTCTTGCTCCGTGTCTTTTGCTCAAAGTCAAACGATTTTAGCTTTAGCGTAACCGTTTTCCCCGTAGCCTTCGATTTTTTCAACCTTTCAAACACCATTTTTGCAATACCGACTGCCCGCTCCCTTACCTGCTCAAAGTCTTCTATATCTTCCTCAAAAGTTCGCTCAGCCCCAAAGGATTTGCGAATTCTGTTTGGTTTCACTTCCCTCCTATCATCTGCCCTCACTATGCGGTAATAATACCTCCCCGCTTTCCCAAACAACCTGATCAGATCAATTTCAGATTTTTTCTTAAGATCGGCCCCTTTGAATATCCCTTGGTCTTTCATTTTCCCTGCGGTCACTTTCCCTATCCCAAAAAACTTCTCAATAGGCAATTTTTCTAAAAATGCATCGGCTTGCTCGGGCTTTATTACAAAAATCCCATCAGGTTTATCCATATCAGAAGCGACCTTTGCCAAAAACTTATTAAAGGAAACTCCAGCAGAAGCCGTTAGTTGGGTTTTTTCCTTGATCTTCCTTTTTATTTCTTTTGCTATCAAGGTTGCCGAAGGGTTTCCAAAATTATTCTCGGTTACATCTAAAAATGCCTCGTCGAGTGAAAGCGGCTCGACCAAGTCGGTATATTCAAAAAATATCTCTCTTATTTGAGTAGAAACCTCTTTATAAACATCAAAACGGTGCGGTGCAAAAACCAGTTGGGGGCAAAGACGAAGAGCTGTTTTAGAAGCCATGGCCGAACGTACGCCATACTTCCGTGCCTCGTAACTTGCAGCAGCCACAACTCCACGCTCACGTGAGCCACCTACCGCAACAGGCTTTCCCCTCAGGTCGGGATTATCTCGCTGCTCCACCGATGCGAAAAAGGCATCCATATCGATATGGATTATTTTTCTTTGAGGAATAATTTCCAATGTTCTCTTTTTTAGGTAGCTAAATTCACTTTTGTTCGTCATGATAAGCTCCTACGTAATTCATCTTCCACCCACTGAAGTGAGTAAGATAGTTCAACCTATTTATCCACCAATAGTAGACATCGATTCATTTATTGGGCTAGCATTTTCCCTATTTTTTTCTGCCTCAAACCCATCTTTTGCTCTTTTGTTGCAAGCAGCTCTAAAGGCTGATTTCAATGTTTCATCATCAACTCCGCTTCGGAGCAGTTGTTTTATATCCATCACACCGTCATCGTAAAGGCAAGTTTTTAGCGTGCCTTGCGCTGTCAGTCTTAATCGGTTGCAGCTTCCGCAAAATGTTCGGCTAAAAGCCGGTATAATCCCTAATTGCCCTTCCGAACCCGGAATTTTATATCCCACAGAAGTAGACGAGACAGGCGTTGGCAAGGAAACCAACTCGGGAAACTTCTCCTTTATGTTTCCCAAAATCCTGACATGATTCCAATGCAATTTATCCGTCCCTCCTTCACCGTTGAAAGGCATTTCCTCTATGTACCGTACATCTACTTTATGTTTGATAGTAAAAGCAGCCAAGTCCAAAATATCCTCGTCATTTTTCCCCTCCATCACCACTGCATTTAGCTTCACTCGGAAACCATTTTCCAACAAATTATGAAGCGTTTCCATTACCTTGGAAAGCTCATCCCTTCGGGTAATCATCTTGAATCGGTCCCTATCCAGCGTATCGAGGCTTAGGTTTACATCCAAAACACCTAGTGATTTCAACCTATCGATATAAGCAGAAGTTAGCAGACCATTAGTAGTCAAACTTACCTTATCTATCCCTTCTATAGCCACAAGGTTTTCCAAAAAACTGATCAGTTCCCTTCTCACAAATGGTTCACCACCCGTAATTCTCACTTTGTTCACTCCCATTTGGGCAAGAACACTACTTATCCTGAGCATCTCTTCGTAGCTAAGCAATTCCTTTTGAGGAAGATACTTTATACCTTCTTCTGGCATGCAATAAAAGCAACGCAAATTACATCTGTCGGTAACTGACAAACGCAGGTAATTAACAGGTCTTCCGTGGTTATCAATGAGTTCCATCTGAATCTATTTTCAAAAAAAGCCAACGAGGCTATTTAGCTGTTGAAATTGAATAATGCGAATATAAGTAGAAACACGAGATTATCTGAACCTGTTCGGTTAGAACAAAAAAGGTCAGCTATGAAATTTCATAACTGACCTGAATTATTTTGAAATGATGAATTTATTCCAAATGAAGCATTTTCAGGCAAACTGGTGAAGGCATTTTTATTTGTTTGTCCAAAGGGCTAAGCATTCCCGTTTCCTGATTGATCGTATAGATCACAATATTGTCAGAGCGTTCGTTGGCACAAAGCAAAAATTTTCCGTTGGGAGTGACCATAAAATTCCTTGGCCAGTTTCCCAATACGCTCTCCGTTTTCAACAACTCTAACTTTCCTGTTTCCTCGGCTATCTTAAAAATAGCCACACTATTATGCCCACGGTTAGAAACATATAAAAACTTACCATTGGGATGGACATGGATATCGGCGCTGTAGCTCTCACCTTTGAAGTCAGCCGGAAGGCTACTAACATTTTCTTGAATACTCGTTAATTTTCCTTTCTCCTCATCAACTGCAAATACGCCCACCGTAGAAGTCAGCTCCTCTGCCGAGTAGGCAAACTTACCAGATGGGTGGATGGTAAAATGCCGAGGTCCAGCACCAGAAGCAGCAACTGCTTCCGATTTTGCTTCGCCAAGCTTTCCATCAACTTTGTTTGGAGCATACGTTTTGATCTTATTAATCCCCAAATCTGGCACATATATAAACTTACCATCTGGCGAAGGGTTTACCGAATGCACATGTGGACCTTCTTGCCTCTTTTCATTTGCACCGCTTCCTTCATGCTGTACCATGTCAGAAGAAACCCGAATACTTCCATCGTCTTTAATTGGATACATCACCAAATTTCCCGACACATAATTCCCAACATACACATAATCGCCATCAGGGTCTACCGCTACATGACAAGGACCTTCGCCATTAGATGTTTGTTTGTTAAGCGCATAAAGCTCACCGCTAGAGGGGTTGATGGTGAAGGCACTAATAGAGCCCCATTTTTTGTTAGGAATCACTCCACCTCTATTTACCGAGTATAAAAATTTTCCATTAGGATGAAGTTCTATAAAAGAAGGGCTTACAACACCACCAACAGTCTGTAGCAAAGAAAAAGCACCCGTCTCATCATCAAAATTATATACATAAATCCCCTCGCTCCCTCTCACAGAATACGTGCCTACATACAGCAACGTTTTCTGCAAATCATCTTGACTCTTAGCTTCTTGTATGCTCATCAAAGAAAAAATATTGATCAATAAAAAAGAATAATAAATGTAGCGCATTTGATTAATTTGATTGTTCCGTGCCGAATTTAATAGAAAAAATACTAGCTACCTATTAAACATCTAGCCTTTTGGTAATCCAAAATAAGATCAGTTGAATTTAAAGCATCAGCCTCACTTCACAATCGTCCTGAAGGTAAGGTTGATTCGGGGAGTTTTCACTTTCTTGGTAGGAGGCAAGCGATGTAGCCAATGGGTTTGGGTTGTCCCTTTCATCACCAACAAACTGCCTTGTTCCAGTACCATTGATACATTTTGTTTGCTTTCTTTATGTTTGAAAGAGAATTTGCGTTCAGCCCCAAAACTCAAAGAACCAATAGCACCGTGTTCTTTCAAATCCCTTTCCCCATCCGAATGCCACGCCATCCCCTCTTCGCCGCTATGGTACAAATTCAACAAGCAGGAGTTGAAAGTTTCCCCCGTTTTTTCTTCTACCATTGCTTTCAACTCCAAAAGCTCTTTTGTCCAAGGCAAAGCCGTTTTAGTAGTGTTCGAATAGGTATATCCAAATTGCTCAGTTCCATACCAAGCTACTTTTCTTTTGGTTATAATTCGCTTACCAAACATGACCGCCTCGTCGTTCTTCCATGCTACGGTTTCCATTAGGATTTCATAATAATGAGTCGCTTTTTGGAAACTTAAAATCGGTTCATAATAAATTACCTCTCCGTCGTATGGCAATAAATTTTGGTACGGTTCAGTGTTAAATAAATCCATCTTTCTTTGATTCTTCCTGCGGTATTTTTCATTTATGAACTTGCCCTCTCGGCATTAACATGTGCCGCTTCCCATCCAAGCATAGCAGTTTTCCGAGTGGTGCCCCATCTATACCCACCAAACAAGCCTGTTGACTGGATAACCCGGTGGCAAGGGATGAGATAGGCGATAGGATTATTTCCTATTGCAGTCCCAACTGCTCTCGATGCTTTTGGGTTCTGTATTTCACCAGCTATGTCTCCATATGTTGCCAAACTACCCATAGGAATCTTTAGCAAGGTCTCCCATACTTTCAGTTGAAAAGCAGTTCCTTTTAGGTGAAGCTTTATCATATTGATATCTCTCCAATCTTGGGAATATATTTTCAGAGCATTCTGTTGAATCGCATCCGTTTTAAGGCTAAAATTTGCCTTTGGAAATCGCTTTTGTAATTCAAAGAATGCTTCTTTTTTAGTATCGCAAAACCCCATATAGCAAATACCTTTGTGGGTAGATGCAACTAGTATACTTCCAAATATACTTTTCTCAAAGCTATAATTGATAGAAAGGTCTTCACCTTTGTTTTTGTATTCTCCTGGTGTCATTCCCTCTATTTGTACAAACAGATCATGCAACCTTCCTGAGCCCGATAGCCCCGTATCATAAGCTGTATCAATTAAAGTTGAGCCTGTATTATGCAATACCTGCTTTGCATGTTGGACACTTATGTATTGCAAAAACTTTTTTGGGCTTACACCTGCCCATTCAGTAAAAAGCCGCTGGAAATGAAAAGGACTCAGATGGACTTTTTCGGCTAATTCTTCCAATGTTGGCTGTTTTTTGAAGTTTTCCAGCAAGTACGTTATTGCTTCCGCTATCCGGTTATAATTGATCAACTCTTGCTCTTTCATTTTTTCAAGTTTTTAATATATGGTCAAATGTAGAGGTAGAATTTCTAGTATAAAATCCGAAACTTGCTCAGTTTACCTTATAGCATAGATAACTACTGCTTATTGGTTCAAATCAATTATACCCAAACAAAAATACTTTAGGAATTTCATTGGACCAAAAGCATTTTGTTTAGTATATGCCGCCAAGAAAATAGAAGTAGTTTTTCCCAATTCAATTTACTAGCGGTATAACTTAAAAATTCCCTGTGGACATAGAGGGCGGCAGGTTTTCTTCGGCAGCCCCAAAACTTGAATTAGGCTCTGATCCCATTTCCAACACCAACACCCCTC
Source organism: Flammeovirgaceae bacterium SG7u.111 (assembly GCA_034044135.1). Classification (NCBI taxonomy): domain Bacteria; kingdom Pseudomonadati; phylum Bacteroidota; class Cytophagia; order Cytophagales; family Flammeovirgaceae; species Flammeovirgaceae bacterium SG7u.111. The sequence goes on from CP139021.1 coordinate 4,262,296, forward strand.
CTGCTACCAAATCGAAATGGCTTATCCAAGCTTTGTCATAAGGCCTTCCGTTCAAGGTCGCCGATTGGATATAAATATTTTTAGTAGAATTGTTTTTTGCTTCTATCACAAACTCGCTTCCATCGTCGAAGCTCAGCGTTGTTTTTTCAAAGAGTGGGCTTCCCAGCACATAATTGGGCATTCCGGGGCAAACGGGGTAAAAGCCCATAGCAGAAAATACGTACCAAGCCGACATTTGCCCGCTGTCTTCATTTCCACTCAGCCCTCCTTCTCCCAAGCCATATTCCATCGCCATGATGTTGCGGACATACTTTTGGGTTTTCCAAGCTTGCCCTGCATAGGCATACATATAAGCGGTCTGATGACCAGGTTCATTCCCGTGCCAGTAGTAACCTTTTTCAAACAGCGTATCGAGTTTTTGGGTGAAAGGCTCTTCCCCCCCCATAAGCGAAATAAGCCCGGCTACGTCGTGTGGCACATACCAAGTGTACTGATTGGGAGAGCCTTCTGTAATAAAATCTGCCCGGAGCGAATTGGGGTCAAAAGGGCTTACCCACCTGCCGTCAGCGTGCTTTCCCCTCATGTACCCGCTACTAGAATCATAGACATTTTTGTAGTTCTCAGCCCGCTTTATTAGCTCAGCATAATCTTCGGCATTATCCAACGAGCGAGCTACTTGGGCAAGTACAAAATCATCATACGCATATTCAAGCGTTCTGGAAACTTGTTCTTTCTTGTGAAAGGCTTCGTTCACGGGCTCTTCCATAGGCAAGTAATTGTATTTGAGGTACGTATCCAATGCCCTCCTGCCTTTTCCTAGTTTATAATCTTCAAAATCTGCATTGTGCTCAAAGGCATTTTTTCGCATGTATTTGTACGCCTTCCGAATATCAAAACCTACATTTCCTTTTAGCCACGTATCGCCTAACATCGAGATAGCATGATCGCCAATCATGGCTGCTGTGTAACTATTCCATGCGGGAAAAATCGGCAACCAATTACCTTGCTCAGCTTTTAACACCAGCGACTGCGCCATATGCGTACTCCTCCTTGGCTCCACAATATTGAGCAATGGATGCAAAGCCCGGTAGGTATCCCACATGGAAAAGTCAGCATAGTAATCGAAATCTGGTGCTACTTTCACTTCAGTATTTCCATCAAAAGCAGGGTAGCTCCCATCCACATCACTAAACACACGGGGCAGTAATCGAGCGTGGTAAAGGGCACTGTAAAAAACCGTTTTTTCCTGCTCGTCTTTTCCTTCTACCAAAATATCGGCCAGAGCCAATTCCCATTCTTCCGTAGCTTCGTCTTGCACCTTCTCATAATCCCAGCTTGGAATTTCTATTTCTAAGTTTTCCCTAGCTTTTTCTACCGAAGTAAAAGATGTTCCCGCTTTCACTCTCACAACTGCCCCTCTTCTAACTTTCAACTTTACATACGCCCCAACACTGTTTCCTTTTCCTTTTTGCTCCAAATTCCCTTCTGCCAATTGATCCTGTTCCCAAGTTCCGAAAGCCTCGAAAGGCTGGTCAAATTGCAACACAAAATGCCCACTGAACCCGGCTGCCAGCCCCTGGCCTTGGTAAATCCGATGTACGGGGTTATATCCAGAAATCTCCTGCTTTTCAGGATTGATTTTCACATAGCCTAAGCCCTTATCGCTATTTGGCTCTACCACAACCCAAGCCTCTCCATTTTCATCGAACTCAAATTCAAAAAAGCCACTTCGGCTCAAGCCTGTCATTTTTGCTTGTATCCCATAACTCTCTAGCCAAACCTCGTAGCTAGCAGGAGAAACCTTTTCATGCTGGTGGGAAAATGAAGAAGCCCTTTTCTTAGCAGAAGCTACCAGCTTACCCGTCATGGGCATGAGCGTGAAGCTGCCGTAGTCTTGCGTACAAGAACCTGTCATCCAGTGGCTCCCCCTAAAGCCTTGGATTTTTGAATCAGTATAATAATAGGGAGAAAGGCATTTTTTTTCGGAGGCCTGAGTTTGTGGAGTCCAGTTGGTCATGCCATTGGGCACACCTACTGCTGGGAACGTCTGCCCTTTCGCTTCCGACTTGGCCATACTATGTGCTTTGGTACTTTCAGTTGATGCGTTTCCCGTGCCTATCAACGGGTCTACATAGTCTATCAGGCTAATTCGTTCTTCTTCAGCTTCTTCTATCTTTTCAGGTGTACATGCTATAATTACCATCCAAAGAAGGATATAGTAATTCATTTTCATAATAAGTGGGCTTTGTGGTGGTTTAAAAACCCCAATATACTCATAGAAAGAAAAAAGTCAGGATAATCCTCTGTGATTCTTGACTCATAAAAAGATCCCAATAAAACCACACTCAGGGGTTCATTGGGATATTATATTATGTCAAAAAGCTAAGATTCTATTTTTCACCTAACATCTAAGTTCCATTTCTCAGGTCTTTTGCTTTTTCTTTTTAGCCGCAGGGAACAAGATATTGTTGAGGATCAGACGATAGCCAGGTGAATTGGGGTGAAGATTCAGGTCGGTTGGTTCTTCACCAACGTAGTGCCTATAATCTTCTGGATCGTGGCCTCCATAAAATGTCCAAGTTCCGTTGCCGTACGTTCCGTGTACATAGCGAGCTTCCCTTGCGCTTTTATTTTCACCCATTATAATTACATCGGGCTTCAACAAATGCTTTTTGTAGGCAGTAGTCTGTCCCATAAATCCTTTAATGTTGAGCTGATGGTTTTGCGTAAGCATGGTAGGAACCGGATCCCACTTTGCCGAAAACTGGAATAAGCTGAAAAAATCATTGTTTTCGGTCAAACCTCTTTCATAGGACTGATTGTCGATGTCCGAATATTCATACTCATACGCATTCATTTTCAATCTAAAATTCTGGAAAGCAAATGTTTTGGTATAATCCAATTTAGATTGCGCATTTTTATCGGCAGGATCGCCGTCATACATATAATCTACAATATCGACACCTTCTGCCGCCAAAGCAATATCGTAGGTATCGGTAGCCGAGCACATGGCAAACAAAAAGCCTCCTCCGGCACAGAAATCCCGGATTTTTTTGACCACGGCCAGTTTCAACTCGGAAACCTTTTCAAAACCATGTTTCCTTGCAGAGCGCTCAAATTCTTGCTGTTGCTCTATGTACCATTTTTGTCGACTATACGTCGCAAAAAACTTTCCGTATTGCCCAGTAAAATCTTCGTGGTGAAGGTGAAGCCAATCATATTCGGGCAGCTTGCCAAGCATTGCCTCATCGTCAAAAACTACATCGTAAGGTATTTCGGCATAAGTCAAAACCAGTGTTACCGCATCGTCCCAAGGCTGCTTCGATTTTGGTGAATACACCGCTATTTTAGGAGGAACTTCAAGTTTCATCAAGTCCATATTGGCTTCCGGGCTTGCTATCAACTGCTTAATCTGGATGGCTTGCGCATCGGAAATCACTTCATAACTCACCCCTCTTATGATAAGCTCGTTTTCAAAGGGCTTCACGTACTCAAACAGGAAGCTACCGCCCCTGTAATTCAATAACCATTCAGCTTCCATATCTTGGGCTAGAACCCAATATGTTACCCCATAAGCTTTTAAATGATTAGATTGCGACTCATCCATAGGCACTAATAAGAAAGCGGCCTTGGTCACATTTAAGGAAAATAGAAGGGATATTATAAGCAGCGCTTTTTTCATATTTTATTAAATTTCTTCTAAGGATATTTGTTTAAGATAGTATTATTAAGCGTATTTCAATAACCTAAAGTATTTTTTTTAAGTTTCTTGTATAATGAAGAAGTTCATTTTTAACAAAGAACTCAAATATTGTTCCCATGAATTTCATTGAAAATTTCAAAGAAGCATTCAAATCTATTCGAGACAATAAGCTAAGGACATTCCTGACCGCCGCTATTGTTGCCATAGGAATAACATCGTTAGTTGGTATCCTAACGGCCGTAGATGCTATTCAGTCTTCCATTAGCTCAGGTCTTGCCGATTTGGGAGCAAATAGTTTCGATATAAAAGACATCCGCTACAGGTCCAGAAGGTCACAGGGAGTAACGCAATCCGTACGGAAGAAAAACATTACCTACGACGAAGCCATTGAGTTCAAATCAAAATACGATGCAGCAGAAAAAATAAGTCTCAGTTGTTTTGTGACAGGCAATGCGGAAGTAAAGTATGCCTCCAAAAAGACAAATCCTAATACCATTATATATGGAATAGATGAATATTACCTTAGTAATAAGGGCTATGACATAGGTGAAGGGAGAGGTTTTTCTAATATGGAACTGAAGCTAGGCATCGCTGTGGCCATCATAAGCGAAACTATTGCCGAAACACTTTTTGACAATGTAGACCCCATCAACAAAAGCATTTCTATAAGAGGCTATCGCTACAATGTGATAGGGGTATTAAAACAAACGGGCGGACTGGGCAGCGGACAGGTAGACCGGTCTATTTTCCTTCCTGTGGTAAATGCCAATAGGTTTTCTGCCATGCTTAATTTGCGCTACACCATCACCACTTCGCTGAACGACCCTGGCCAAGTAGATTTTGCCATAGGCGAGGCTACAGGGATCATGCGGACTATACGAAGAGATGAACTCGGAAAAGAAAACTCATTTGAAATCTCTCGAAGCGAATCGGTGGCATCTTCCATCAACGAAACCTCAGGTTATTTGAGAATTGGCGGAGCACTTATAGGCTTGGTTACACTTCTTGGCGCATCTATTGGTCTCATGAATATCATGATGGTTTCGGTGACCGAAAGAACCAGAGAAATTGGGGTACGAAAAGCATTGGGAGCAACCCCTTCCCGAATCCGTGAACAGTTTTTAGTAGAAGCTATCGCCATCTGTTTACTAGGCGGAGCAGCGGGTATTTTGATAGGGATAGCCATTGGAAACTTAGTTAGCTTGCTTTTCGACACTTCCGCATTTGTATTCCCATGGATGTGGATTATCCTTGGCTTCACCGTTTGCGTGATAGTCGGCGTACTTTCTGGCTACTACCCTGCAAAAAAAGCATCCAAGCTCGATCCTATCGACTCTTTGAGATACGAATAAGGTTTTCCGAAGTAAGAAAAAAGGGCAGCAAACATCAAGTTTGCGACCCTTTTTTTATTTTAATACAAAACCTTAGTCCAATACTACTCTCGTCTTAGAAATTGAGTCATGCCAGCCTCCAGGCTTTTCTCCTAAAAATGAAAATGCATCGAATGGAATCAAACGGCAAAATGACCTTCCAACTATATTTATAAATGTCGGAGTTTCTCCATCTTCGGTCACTACCCTTGTTTTAGTAATATATTTACCCACTGTTTTCCCTCCCAAAAACCCTTCTAAACCTGAGTAAAAAACAATAGTGACAATCCATCCAACTAGGTAAAATGAGAATTCTGATCCTCCAATAGCTCCATTAATCGCCATGAAAACACCTACTGCAAAAGCAATAGCGTACACACAAATAACATCTATCAAATAATTCACAAACCTTTTTCCATTAGAAGCGTCCTCTAGTTTTTGCACTTCTGGTTCGTAGTCAAGTAATTGTTCTGAGCCTGTCATGTTTTTAAGATTAGTTTATATGAGAATTGTTTAAGTTTTAGACGAACAAACCCTAGCTAAAATTATGTATTCAGGCAATGTTTCTAGAAAAAAAATATAGGTGAAAGATGTAAGATTCATCTCAAATTTTTACCTTGAAGGCTTGAACCAGAACCTAGCCAAATGCAACCACACAAAGAAAAATTCAAGATCATCACTTCACAAACCGATGCCAACAACCGGCTGACCCCAGAAGCTCTGGCAAGTTTTTTCCAAGAAGCAGCACTTTACAATGTCAAAAAAATGGGTGTTTCCCACAATTCGCTTTTTGAGCAAGACCTTGGCTGGATTTTGCTCAGACTCAGGATAGAATGGGAACAAGTTCCAGGGCAAGGGGAAACCATCGAAATTCGCACTTGGCCCTCTGGCAACGATCGGCTGTATTTCTACCGAGATTACCGTATTTACAACGAAGCGGGAGAGTTCTTAGCCAGGGCCACCAGCACTTGGGTGCTCGTCAATATTTCCACAAGGAAAATCTTGCCCATCCCCGAGTTCCTGTCCAAACTAAGCTTTGAATTTGAGCCACCTATGGAGCGCATCAGCAAAAAGCTTCCGCTCTACAAAGAACAAGCGAGCAGCTTCGCCCTTCAAGTTGGCTGGCAAGACTTGGATTTGTTCAAGCATACCAATAACCCAGTTTACCTCCGCTGGATAATGGAAGCATTGCCCGCCGAAGTGCTGGAAAAACAACCCATCCAAGCTATTGACATCAGCTACCGAGCCGAAAGCAAAATGGGGGAAAAGCTGGAAGTATCTTCGGGCAAATTGGAAGATGGCTCATTTGCGGTCAAAATTGTGCGCCCAGCCGATGGCAAAGAGCTTTTGCGGGCTAATGTAAAAATCTGATCAGAAATAAGACTTATATTAGCTATTCACAACCACTAGCTATGAAAAAACTACAACTATTCACATTATTACTTTTTGCTGTTTTTCAGCTTTTTGCCCAAGACCGCTACCCCCGCCATCACGAAATGGACGTTACCCATTACGAGTTCAACCTCCAGCTCAACGACAGCACGAATAGCATTGCCGGGCAGGCGAATATTTCCATCAGTTTCACCGGATCGGTAAGCACCTTGGCACTCAACCTGATCAGTCTGGATACTGCCGGAAAAGGCATGAAGGTTCAAGAAGTTTTGCTCGATGGAAAAAAGGTAGAATGGGAACATGAAAATGACTGGATCCGCATCCAAGCTCCCAGACCATTTATGGCGGGTGGCAAAGCAACGGTAAATATTGAATACAGTGGAGTTCCTGCCAACGGGCTCGTAATCTCGGAAAACAAATTTGGGGACAGGACCTTTTTTGGGGACAACTGGCCCGACCGCGGCCGCCATTGGCTTCCTTGCGTAGACCACCTTTCCGATAAAGCCACTGTCGATTTTATCATCACCGCACCTGCTCACTACCAAGTGGTTGGCAACGGGTTACTTGTGGAAGAAACCAACATAGGGTCCAAAAACAAACTTTACCACTGGCACCAGTCTATTCCCATCCCTACCAAGGTGATGGTGATTGGCGTTGCCCCATTTGCCATCCAAAAGTTAGGAGATGTCAACGGCATTCCGCTCGAATCGTGGGTATTTCCCCAAAACAAAAAAGAAGGATTTTACGACTATGCACAAGCCGAAAAAATATTGAATTTCTTCCATCATCATGTAGGCCCTTACCCATACGAGAAGCTCGCCAATGTCCAGTCAAAAACCATGTTTGGCGGAATGGAAAACGCCAGCAATATTTTTTACTTTGAAAACTCTGTGACCGGAAACAGGGAAATTGAATCGTTGCTTGCCCACGAAATTGCCCACCAGTGGTTTGGCAACTCCGTTTCCGAAATAAACTGGGCGCATATCTGGCTCAGCGAAGGCTTTGCCACCTACTTCACCAACCTTTACTTAGAGTTTACCTACGGGAAAGACAAGCTGGACAAGCAACTAGAAACGCAACGCGCAAAGGTTCTTGAATTTGCCAAACAACGAGGAACGCCCGTTGTTGACACATTGGTGAGTGATTATATGGTTTTGCTCAATGCCAACTCGTACCAAAAAGGCGGCTGGGTGCTTCACATGCTCCGCAGGCAAATTGGCGACGAAGCCTTTTGGACTGGGGCTCGAACCTATTATGCCACCTACAAAAACAAAAACGCCCATACAAAAGACTTACAAAAAGTAATGGAAGAAGCTTCGGGGCAAGACTTGGAAACATTTTTCAAGCAATGGCTTTATACGCCCGGGCATCCCGTGCTCAACTGCCTTTGGAAATACGATGCGAAAAACAAGGTGGTTCAACTAAAAACGGAACAAACCCAGCCGGGAAGCACCATTTTCGTTTTCCCTCTTGAAGTAAAAATCACAGCTAAGAATGGAGAAAGCAAGGTGGAAAAACTAGAAGTAAAAGAAGGCTCACAAGTATTCGAAATCCCAATGGATGACAAAACAATCAGCATCGAGCTAGATCCAAATACCAACCTGCTTTTTGAAGGAAGCACGGAAAAAAGAAGGTTTTAAGTCTTTCAAATATTTGCTTGGGAGCAAGAAAAGGTTGTTTTATTTGATGAACAAATGAAACAACCTTTTTTTATTTTCATTAATCAGCTCATTGAGAACCAATTACTTTCATAAAACCAGAGAAGACAATTAAAAAAGCGTACCTTTAACACTGGATTATTTATCCGTTGATACTAATCAACCTTTCGCTCAATACTAGCGAATTACCAAGGCTTCCCATTTCCTTGAGCCCATATTTGATTAATGATACTCGTGTGGCCACTTAATGCCTGACCACTTGGAAGTAACCCTCCATTAGAATTTATTCTGACGCTTTGCCTTTCTCATTAATCTGCGCGATCCGTTTCAAACAAAAGAGAATTACATGACTCTATTAACTATGGGTGTTATTGGCACCTCAAAAAAAGTGGATGAAAGACGCGTGCCCCTCCATCCCGAACATTTAAAAAGACTTCCAGAACACATTCGCCGCCAACTCATTTTTGAAAAAGGCTATGGTGCTCCTTTCAACATCGGTGATGAGGAAATTAGTGAGCTAACAGGTGGTATCGCTACACGAAGCGAAATCCTATCCGATATCGGGTCAGTTATTATGGCAAAACCAATCCTATCCGACCTGGAAGAACTAAAGGCTGGTGGTCTTCTGTGGGGGTATCCTCATTGTGCCCAGCAGATGGAAATTACGCAAACAGCTATAGATAAAAAATTAACACTGATCGCTTTTGAGGATATGTATGTTTGGCACCCGAACGGCCAAGTAGGCAGGCATACCTTCTACAAGAACAATGAAATGGCTGGCTACAGTGCCGTCATCCACGCACTCCAGCTCAAAGGGATTGACGGACATTATGGAAACCAAAGAAAAGTGATCATATTCAGCTTTGGCGCAGTGAGTAGGGGAGCTATTTACGCCTTAAAAGCTCATGGCTTCAGGGATATCACGATCTGTATCCAACGCCCCGACCATGAAGTAAGGGAAGAAGTGTTGGATGTTCATTATGCACGAATAAGGAAGGGCAAGGCTGGCGAGCCACGCTTATTGGTAGTGGAACACGATGGTGCTGAACGCCCCCTATTGGACTTGATCCATGAATCTGAAATTATCATTAACGGAACATATCAAGATACCGATGACCCGATCAATTATGTGAACGAGGATGAAAAATCGAGCCTAAAACCTGGTTCACTTATCATTGATGTGAGCTGTGACGAGGGAATGGGATTTTATTTTGCAAAACCCACTACGTTCAAAAACCCAATCATACCCGTTGATAAGATTGATTACTATGCCGTAGATCATACCCCCAGTTATTTTTGGGAAAGTGCTTCTAGGTCTATCTCCGCTGCACTCATCGTGCACCTACCTTCCGTAATTACAGGGCGGGAAACTTGGAAAAAAAGCCCGACTATCCAAAATGCCATAAATATAGATGAAGGTGTGATTGTCAAAGAAGGTATTCTTCGATTCCAGCATCGCGAAACATCCTATCCGCATTTGGTAAAGTTAGAGTCTGTTTAATATTTAGGCTTTCAAGCAAAATAGGTAAAATTCAAACATGTTCTTACTAACGGTCCGGCTAGCATGTGGAGTTTGGCATCGCGTGCTGGCCTAAAGCGGCTCTTCATGCTAGCCATTGTTGTGCTCTGTATTTTTATCTTTTGTTAATTCAGTTATAGAGATTACTAATTTCGATGAATCCATTTTCGATTTCTCTGTATCATCCCATCCGTTCTCTTGAAACATTTGTCTAATAATAAATGGATGGTAAATTTTCGTCACTCGCCAATTCTCAATCAAGTCACTTTTCATAATGATAGTTATGAATCGTTTTGATTTACGATGTCTTCCTATCACCTTTATTTTTTCATACCCATCACCCCAAAGAGGTGGAAAACAATGAACTCTAGTTCCAGGGGAGAAATGTTTACTACCTCTTATAATTTCCTTTTTCAGTCCGTATTCGAGTTTGTTGACAATATTTCCAATTACACACCAAATAAATTCAACATCTTCTAGATCTTTTTTCTTTTTTATAATTCCTAATTCGATCTGTAGTTCATGAACCCGTTCATTATAATTGTCTTCATCAATCCATTCTTGATATGATCTTCCATCTGAAAACTCAAACAAAGGAGATAGCTTTTTCTTTTGTCCAGTAATTTTATAATACAATCCTTGCAGTTGAATTTTCATCAGCATATTGAGCACAACGTTTTGTGTATGGTACGTATCCCGGAGGGTATGCACTATACAACTTGTTGTGGTGTCGTTTTTATTTTATTTCTTTAATTTTTCCATTAGTATAAAGTTCTTGGAGAATTGGTTTCAATTCCTGCCAATCTATTTCTTTACTCATTTCTTTGTAATCATCAGTACTGTCCAAAAACTCCTTCAAAAACCAAGCGTCAATTTTTCCGAACTCTGGAGGATTCGTCAAGATTACTTCAATGTTTTGTTGTGTTTTTCTTTTATGAAATCCACATTCTCCACCATGAAAAGAGTAATTTACTCTTTCAGAAAGTTTACCACTCCTAGGAACCTTTGTATTTCCTTTCCAAATTAATTCCTCATATTCCTTTTGAACAGCTATGTCGTAACCAAATTTCTTTCCCAATCTGTTCATTAGTTCCATCCCTTCAGAGCGATATTCGATAATAGCTCTGGTTAATATGTCTAATGTGATTTTCTTATTCATATAACTTACCGGCATAAAGTAAAAGAGCAAAATTCCTCCAATTAGGTTCTTCCTTTATTTGTTCGCTGTCTTGTCCATATGCTTCTATAGATTCCAAAAAAGAGGAAATTGTTCCATTCTCCCATCCATTGGCTCCAGAAGAATATGGAGAAGAAGGGTTTGTTTTTTCCTTTTCATCTTCATCAATTTTATCGTCTTTAAGAGCTTTTACAAATTGGAGAAATGTATCTTTTGAGTTTACTTTTTCTAATAATTCATGTAAATCCATTTTAGATATTCTCTTCAGTTTTTCCTAATGCACCACAACCTCTCTCCTAAATGTAATACAAAAAAAATCAAGTATTATAAAAAAATTTAAGAAAAACAAGGCTTCATTGAACAGGAGGACATTATTAAAAACTTTATTCTCTATCTTCCCATTCTCTTTACTTAAAATACAAAAAACTGGTTTGTTGACCAAAAACAACCGTAAGGTTAACCGTTTATTTTACGTTTGCTAAACGTTTAATTATACGGTTATCCAATTGACTGGAGATATATTAATAACCCAAGGATTTCAAGACTTATCAGTGGATTTGAAGACTTATTGCCCCACCTTCAGGGCATTGGCTTTTTGGAAACCCCACCACCTACGCAAAAATCATCGAAACCTCTTAGCCATTTGCCTATCAACCAGCCACATAAACAGCCAGTAAACTGCAAGTAATATTGGATAATAAACGATCACCATAAACGTGTACCCGTGATAATTCCCAGCATCCGGTCCGATAGCATCATCTATGATTCCAAACGAGAATATATAGGCTACCAAAGCAGCAAAGGGAATTGCCAAACAACCAATTATCATTACCCATGAAAACCGCTTTTCTGAATTAGTTTTCCGAAACAGCCACATAGCAAGAAAGTGAAACAACATGAGAATAACTGCAAAGATAGCTGCCAAGCCAGTGGGGGAAATAGCCAGTAACATACTTGCCTTTGCATTCATTTCGGGTATGTGCGAAATGATCAATACTTCTGTAGGCAATGCTGAAAAAGTCCAAACGGCAGTTGAAGCCAAGTCCCCTTTGGTTGGCTGACCAATGTTCGCCACAAAATTTCTATTTGTACCGGAAGCATCGAGCGTGATTTCCAGCTCCCCAAATGACTTCCAATATTTTGCAGGAGACAAGGCATACCGAAAACTGTATTCCTTCACCCACCAGCTACGGTCTACCCATTGTTCTGCTACATATTCTACCTTTATAAGATGGTTTCCTTCGGCAAGGTCCGTTTCAAAAAACTTTAGGTCGTCAATGGATACATAAAACCCACCTGAAGGAAAATTCTCAATATGCACCTGCTTTGTATCACTCCAACCTTTGGTTTCAAAAAAATAGCCAAAATCGGAAAAAGGTGTCCCTTCAAGCTCCGTATAGGCTTCGGGAACTGTGCTCAAATTGATCTCAACGCCATCTACCCACACTTTAAAACTTTCCTTGAATTCGGAAGCATAGAAAAGCAGAGGAATTTGTTCCCCCGACCTGCCAGCATTTATATGATACTCTATGGTAAACTTTGCTGTTCGAAAGTCTCTATCAGGAGTGATATGGATTTTTTCTCGGAGGATATCTACATACTTACTTATGAAAGGCGTAGCAGCCCATGTGCCTTCTTGGATTGGGGAAGCCATGTTTGCCCAGCATGGCAAGGAAAGCAATATAGTTAGTATAGTTAGGAGTATTTTCAAGTCTTTTCCGTTTGTGAAGCAAAAAATATTTCACAAACGAAGATAGCTGAAAAACTGAGAAAAATAGAGTATTCAATAGTTTCCAATTTGATGTAATCTAATTAAATAAGCTACTACGATGGACTTGATTGCCTCGAAGAAACAAAACAAACGGGGAAGTTCATCTTACTCATGCCTAAGGCTGTTCACAGGGTTTGCCAAAGAAGCTTTCAAAGACTGGTAGCCAATGGTGAAGAAGGCAATGAATAGGACAAGCGCAGCCGTTAGCCCAAAAAGCCACCACTGGATGTCTATCCGATAGGCAAAACCCTCCAACCAATTTTGCATCACTGCCCACGAAATAGGGGTGGCGATAAAGAAGCCTATGGTAATCAAACCTAAAAAGTCTTTAGTAATCATTACCACGATGGTAAAAGGAGACGCCCCTAAAATTTTTCTTATCCCTATCTCTTTGGTGCGCTGTTCGGCAGTGAATGAAACAAGTCCAAACAAGCCCAGGCAGGAGATCAGGATAGCAAAAACAGCAAAGTAAAATGAGAGCGTAGCTACCCTTTTTTCATTGGCATATTGCCTTTGATAATCATCATCCAAAAATTGAAAGTCGAAGACAAAGCCAGGGTTGAACGCCTTATAAAAAGCCTCTATTTTGTCCAAGGTTTCACTCGTTTTCCCACCTGCTAATCTCACCATTACTTTTTCGGTATACTGAGGACTCAAAATAAAGAACATTGGGTTCACACCCGAATGAAGCGATTCGAAATGAAAGTCTTTTACCACGCCTACTATCTCACAATCGAACCTAGAGAGTCCAATTTTTTTCCCAATAGGATCTTCCATCCCCATGGCTTTGATACCTGCTTCATTGAAAATAACTGTTAGGCTATCGGCATATGCATCAGAGAAAAATCGCCCTTCTACCAGCTCTAGGTCAAGTAATTCCATCAGGCCAAAGTCAGCGGGGCGAAAAGCAAATGGAATACGTATATCAGGATCTTTCCCCTCCCAAGAGATATTCGAAGTATTGCCACCGCCCACCATACTTTGCGCTGCAGTGGAAGCTCCCACCACTCCCGGAATTCTTTTTAGTTCGGTAAGAAATGCTTCCCGGCTTTGCTTAATCTCTCCCTCTATTTCAAAATAGACTACATTTTCCTTGTTATAGCCAATATTTTTAGTCCTCACAAAATCGACCTGTTTGTAGATCACAAAAACCCCCACCAGAAATATGAACGACATGGCAAACTGAAAAACGACTAGCCCTTTACGGATCAATAGTTCACTTAAAGCAGTTTGGATCTTTCCTTTAAGAACAGAAATGGGCTTAAACCCTGAGAGGTAAAATGCTGGGTAACTCCCAGCCAATATTCCTGCAAAAAGGGCAATCATGAAAAAAGCAAGGAACATTTTCTTATCACCAAACAGAAGCAACTGTTTGCCCATAATGAAATTGAACTGAGGAAGCAACAAATACACAAATAAGAGAGCCAAACAAAGAGAAATCATGGAGATTAAAATGGATTCTGTGAGGTATTGGAAAACCAAGGAGTATCTCCCCGCTCCTACTGCTTTTTTCACCCCTACTTCTTTTGCTCTACGCGAAGCCCTCGCTGTAGAAAGGTTCATGAAATTGATACAGGCAATCGCCAAAATGAAAAGTGCCACCACAGAAAAAATCCGAACGTATTCTATTCTTCCACCCACCTGCTTGCCATCCACATATTTTCCGTGCAGATAGTTATCTGCATAACTAGTTAGCAATAAGGCTCGATGAGTATCTTCACATTTAGTCGAGATCAAGCCCTTTGTTTTTTGGACAAATGTTTCTTTATCTGCCCCTTCCTTGAGCACTACAAATGTGAAAGGACCAGAGTTTTTCCAGCTATCTGAGTAAGGGTTCTGATCCATCAGTAGCTCAAACGACAACACAAAATCGAATTTGGCCGAAGAGTTTGAAGGTACGTTTTCAAAAATACCAGAAATCGTGAATTCATTTTCTTGCTGAAATAGCAACGTTTTACCAACTACATTTTTGGTGGTATTGAAAAGTGCATACGCCAGTTTTTCTGAAATCACGATGGAATGCTTATTGGCAAGCACCTGATCCGCATTGCCATACACCAAGCGGTAGGAAAATATATTGAAATAATCTTTACTTGCATAAACTCCTGAAGCTTTGGTATAGTCCTCACCTACAGCTAATGTGAGCTTGCCAAACCAATCAGCTGGAGCTACCACAGCTGAATACTCCACCTCGGGCATTTCCTCTTTAAGTGCTTGCGCCAACGGCCAGGGAGTAGACTTTGTAGAACGAACACTACCCGAATGCCCTTGGACTTCCAAAAATTGATAGAGCCTTTCACTTTTCTCATGAAAGCCATCCATTTTCAATTCATCGTTCACCCACATATAAATCAGAATCACCCCAGCCAACCCGCTTGATAAACCAACTAGATTAATCAAGAACATGGTTTTATGACGCATTATATTTCTAAACGAAATGAGGATATTGTGTCGGAACATGGTAGAAAAGTTACTGTTAAATGAATAGATTTTTTTAAGGGCAAAAGGTCGGAAGTACTGAAGCACCTGCCGCCAATAATCAATCTTGGCTTTCGAGGTAGAAGCACTTTTAAGTTTGCTATAAAACCGCTCTTCCAAGTCGCCCAGCACCTCCTCTGCAAGGTCAGCTCGAAGAAACCAGAGTAGGAACTTGGTGGCGAGTTTGGGTGGTATGTTCTGCCTATTTTCCATTTGCTTTCTTACTCGGTTCTAAGGTTTTTCACTGGATTAGCCATTGCAGCTTTAATAGATTGGTAACCAATTGTAAAATAAGCTACCAAGAAAACCACAAAGCCAACCATAGCAAACATCCACCATTCAACTTCAATTCTAAAAGCAAAATTTTCCAACCAGCTATTCATCGCAAGCCATGCTATGGGAATAGAAATTGCAAATGAAATAACTATCAATTGCAAGAAATTTCTAGCAAGCAATGAAAATATTTTCAGAGTAGATGCTCCTAATACTTTCCGAATACCAATTTCTTTTGTTCGCTGTGTTGCTGAAAAAGCTGCAAGCCCAAACAAGCCTAAAGAAGCGATAACCAACGCCAATACAGTGAAAAAACCAAAGATTTCCCCCAGCCTTAAATCACTCTTATAAAGTTGATCGAACTTATCGTCAAGGAAAGCATATTCGAATGGGTAATCACTTAATGGCTTGATTGTACTTTCAATAAAAGCAATAGTTTCTGGCAAATGATCTGGGCTCACCTTTGCTGATAAAACCCCACGCCATTTAGATTTAAAATGTTTAAAAAACAAGGGATGAATGGCATCATGCAAGGAGTGCATATGAAAATCCTCTACCACACCAATAATTACATCAGGATCATTACCTTCTCGAACAAACTCTTTACCTACAGCTTCTTCGGGAGTCCACCCCATTTGACTTACGGCTGTTTCATTCAGTATTGTTCCTACATCAAGATCACTGGTATTTTCTAAGTTGAAATTTCTCCCTGCAAGCAATTTTATATCAAATAGTTTTAAATAATCAACTCCGATTTGAGCAAAATATATAAACAAGGGATCATCAGTTTGTTTTCCTTCCCATTCATCAATATACCTGCTTGACCCTATATCTATTGGAAGCTCCCCAGATTGAGCTACTGAAATTATATTTGGGTTTTTAATCCACTCATTTTTAACTGCACCTAACTTCTCGCTTAGGTTGATATCCTTAATTGGTATTGTTATAATATGATCTTTGTTGTAGCCTAGCTCTTTTGTTTGCACATACTCCATTTGTTGATAGATTACAAAAGTTGAGATAATCAGGCAAATAGAAACTGAGTACTGAACAACTACCAAAAAACGCTGAAACCCCGAGCCTTTTCGGCTATCAACCTTGCCTTTCAACACTTTCAAAGGCTGGATTCCTGACATGTAAAAGGCGGGATAACTTCCTGAAAAAACACCTACTACCAATAAGAGTAATAAAAGCCCTGGTAGCATCAACGAATTTTCAAGCATACCTAAAGAAAGTGGGCGCTCAATTAAATAGCTGAATATAGGAAGTAAGAGCTGGATCAATACTAAGCTTAGTACAAATGCTATTAGTGTAATCAGTACTGCTTCGCCTAAAAACTGGGAAATAACCTGCCTTCGGAATGCTCCTACTACTTTTCGCAGTCCTACTTCCCTTGCCCTATTAATTGAGCGAGCTATAGCCAAGTTCATGTAATTGATACAGGCCAGGACAAGTATCAAAAAAGCAATAGTCGAATAAAAATAGATATAGTTCTTATCTCCCTTCACGCCCACATCAAAATTGATATTATTCTGCAAATGAAGATCTAGTAATGAGTTTACAAAATACTCATTATTAGAACCTTCTATCTCATATTTTCTTGGAATAGCAGCCTCCCTCATTTTGTCTTCCAATTGCTGAGGATCAGCTCCTTCATTTAAAGCAAAAAAAGTAATATAAGAATTGTTATTCCATAGGTTTTCATCCAAAGCTTTTACATACCCTTCTCGGGTGTTCATGCTAACGATGTACTGAAATTTTAATGAAGATTTTTCTGGAAGATCAGGAATCAACCCGGTAACTGTGCATTCTAAATTATCTCCAAAAAAATCGAGGGTAATTGTTTTTCCCAAAGGATCTTCAAAGTCAAATAATTTTGATGCCAGCGATTCGGTAATGACCATGCTATTAGGAGCTGCCAATGCTTTTTTAGGATTGCCCAGCAACATAGGATAATCAAACACTTCAAAATAGTTATTATCTGCCCAAAGCCCCATTTCCCAAAAATTATCACCGCCATTCTTCAGTAAATAACTATGGTTAGAAACGCTCGTTGCTTTTTTCACTTCGGGAAACTCTTGCTCTAATAAGGCGGGCAGAGGCGCTGGAGTAACGGCAAACAAGTCTGAATTTTTAAAATTATTTCCTTTTTGCCGCATGGAAATCCGATAAATATTTTCAGCATTCCCATAAAAACGGTCGTATGTAAGCTCATGCTCTACATAAAGTACAATCAGAATAAAACTTGCCAGCCCAATTGCCAAACCGCCAATATTTATGAAAGAGTAAAGCTTCTGCTTCAATAAATTTCTCCAGCTTATTTTAAAGTAGCTTCTAAACAACCCAAAATGGTTCATGTTCGATGTATTTAAATGTTTGAGGGCAAAGGGCCTGAAATAATTAAAAACCTGCAGCCAAAAGTCCCACTTAGCTTTCTTAAGTGAACCCTTGTTGAGCTTATCATAAAACCGCTCTTCCAAGTCGCCAAGAACTTCTTCGGCAAGGTCGTCTCGTAAGAACCAGAGCAGGAACTTGGTTGCAAGTTTGGGTGGGATATTTTGTTTTTCTTTCATAGCATCAAGAAAATTGCCCTCCAAGATCGAACCCAAATGACGGAAATTGTTTCCAGAGCGAGACCCTCAAATCGCGAGAACTTTCGAGCGCTCGCCTGCCGTAAGCCGTTATCGTATAAATCCGCTTTCTCCGCCCACCTCTTTCAGCAGTTGCCTTCCCCATTTCAGAAGTCAAAAAGCCCTTGTCTTCCAAGCGGCTTAACGTAGAATGCACTGCACCTATCGAAACCGACTTTTTTGTCTGCTCTTCAAATTCAGACGCAATCTTAAAAGCGTAAGCCTCTTCTTCTCCCAATATCCCAACCAAGAGCAAGATCACTTCTTCAAACTCGCCTAATCGTGTTTCCTTCATTATGTTTCTATTTTGTAGAACTAATATAAAAGAAGTTATTTATAAGTTCTACAATTATGAAAGAAATATGGTCGAATTTTCTATAAACGGTTTTTTAAAAGTTTTTAGCGGCACTGACATTTGGATTGAGGGGCGGTATTCATACAGAGGCAATAGAGATCGGTAAGCACCTCTATCGTTTATTTCCATATATTTCATTTTATCTACTCGTATCCTTCCATATTTTTAAGTACATCACTCAAAAATAGAATTGCATCCAAGTTGCATTGCCAACTCCTACTTATTACTTCTCTTCTTGCAAATCTAACCAGTGCTGGGCATCTTTAATAAGCTCTCCAAAGGCTTCCACATTGAGGTTCTCAGGTTTTTTAACTCGAACGCAGCTCTTTCCACAAGATACTTTCCCCAGCGAACTGGCATAAATTTCCAATAGGCCCTTGCCATCTTTCTGCCCAGCTATGTAGAGGTTAGTGCTTCCTTTCTGAGGGGCAAGACTGATGAGTGGCCAAGACTCTGTAGATGATTTGGTTTGCCATGGCATTTCCCCATAGCCAATCATAGTAATACTGGCGCCAATAAAAAGTCGGCGACTTAGATTAGGGGCATGCTCTTGGACAAGGGCATCCAAAAAGAGCATATTCTGTTTTTGATCTCCAGACTTTTCTATCAATTCTTCTATGGTAGTGGCTTCAACTTTCATGGCTTTTCTTTTTTTCTTTGGCAGGAGGAACTGGGTCGTAGCCATGTCCGCCCCAAGGGTGACAACTTCCAATGCGTTTGATCGCTAGCCACGAACCTTTAATAGGCCCATGAACTTGCAATGCCTCGATAGCATAGTGCGAACAAGTGGGCACATATCTACAACTCGATGGAAACATCGGGGAAATAAAGAGTTGGTACACCCTCACCAGCAAGACCAAAGGATAGGAAAGTATCTTTTTCAAATTGAATTTATCTAAATATTGACTTTTACTTAGCCGAGTAAAAGTACCATTTTGCCTACTGACATAAAAACAATAGCAGTCACCCGTAAGAATAAAACAACAAAAAGAACTGATAAAATAGTTTTGCCAAACCAGTAAAAAACCAAAGCAACTGATGTTCAACAACTTCTAATTTTTCTCCAAAATTTGTTTCACTTTTTTACACTAAAAAGTTTGTATTGACAATTTCTTCGCTACATTTGCAATCCCAAATCGAAGCAATTCGAGAGGGCTCTTAGCTCAGTTGGTTCAGAGCACCTGCCTTACAAGCAGGGGGTCACTGGTTCGAATCCAGTAGGGCCCACAAAAATGAAGGGATTCACAGTTATGTGAGTTCCTTTTTTTATATCCAAAACTTTCATGCTCTTAGCCCAATTGATTCAAGGCATCCCGACATCTATAGTATCGCTTATTTAGACTAATCTCTAACCTGTTTATTTTCTAGTCTTATTTTTTTATTGTTCGAATTGTTAAGTAGAATAATCTATAAGAAAGCCTATTTTAACGCTCTCGCTTTTATGGTTCAATAGCTCAGGATATTCCCTGTTTAGCTTCATATGGTGCGTATTAGAAATAATAGGGATAAAATAGTGCAACCATAGGATAAGATTCAAGAATATTTATCCACTTCAGCCAGTTACTTTTGAATATTGATAAAAGCTTTTATTTGAAGATGTTTCTATATAGCCATTAGGTAAGAAATTTTAAGATATAATTTTTGTTATTATTTGTCTTGTAACAAAGATATAATTGAATAGGCGTTTAGTGTATTAACTGGATAAAATTATGGCTGACAATCAACTGGTCAGGCATATACTAACTTAGTATTTCGCTTAATTAACAATGGAGGCTGCTGTATTTAGGGTTATTCTCCTTTGGGGAAATCTTCAAATATAGTCGCCAAATGTTTTTCAACTCTATTTGGGCTGTGATCAGACCCATATTACCCATATTAATTGACAATATCGTTTTATAGCAATTGGCAAGGCCTACCTGAATAGGCTTCTTTGAAGTTGACCAATGGGAACGTTATCGGAAATGTAAATGCTTTTCCTCAATTCTTTCGAAAAGGATTGGGGAAGGGGTTGGAGTCTATTGCCTTATTATTAAACAATGTGTGAGCGTGATTAATACTCTTATTTTCAATAATAAAATTCATTCTAAATCTCTTATTTTAAACTAGTAATTATGATTATGAAAACGACCAATAATGTAATGGCGAACCTTTTGAAAAGGAAGATGCCAAGATTACTATTGACAGTTTTGCTTTCTTTGGTCATTGTAACATCAGGCTGGGCGCAGAGCACTGTGTCGGGCAAAGTAACAAGTGCAGAAGACAGTGAAGGAATACCTGGGGTAAGTATCTTGATAAAAGGTACTTCAACAGGTGTGGTTACCGATATAAACGGCGGGTTTTCTATAAAGGTGGAACCAACAGATGTATTGGTCTTTTCCTATGTCGGCTTTGTCACACAAGAAGTAACCGTTGGCAATCAATCTAATATTGAAGTAGCATTAGTCTCAGATGTTCAGTCACTTGAAGAAGTGGTAGTGATTGGTTATACCACCAGAAAGAAAGGGGAAGTCACTGGCTCGGTGAGCACGGTAGGTGAAGAGGTAATTGGAAACACTCCGAACAGAGATTTGCAAAAATCTATGGCAGGTAGAGTGCCAGGTCTTATAGTAGTTGATAGGGGTGGTTACCCTGGCGAGTCTGGCAACTCAGACTTATTGATACGTGGTCAATCTACCCTAAACAACAACTCTCCTCTTATTTTGATCGATGGTTTGGTTGCTGCTTCATTTTCCCACCTAGCCCCACAGGATATTGAATCGTTGACTGTATTAAAAGATGGTGCAGCGGCTATTTACGGAGCTCGTGCGGCAAATGGTGTGATCTTGATCACTACAAAACGTGGTAAGCAGGGCAAGGCTAGGATAAGCCTTTCTTCTTTCTACAATATATCTGGGTTTGCAAAAACTCCAAAGTTGATGAACTCGGCTCAATTTGCCACTTATGAAAACGAGATTTCTGAGAGAAACGGAACTCCGCTCCGCTTCACTCCAGACGAAATAGAAAAGTATGCTGCAGGCAATGACCCCTTGAATTACCCTAGCACGGATTGGGCAGACCTCACGTTCAGGGATTACGCTCCTGAGTCTAGAACTTCTCTCTCTATTTCAGGTGGAAGCGAAAAGGTAAGCTACTTTGTAAGTGGTGATTACCTAAACCAAGGGGGCATGTACGAATCTGGAGCCTTAGGTTTTGAACAATATCAAGTTCGCTCAAATTTAGATATGCGACTTCATAAGAATTTTAGTTTAGGAGTCGATTTGACAGGAAGGTTTGGCGAAAGAGAAAGACCGGGCGTGGACGAAGGGTATATCTACAAACACATCTACACCAATGAGCCTACGGAAGTTGGGGTGTACCCTAATGGCTTGGTAGCTTGGGGTGGTGAGAATGGTTCTAACCCTTACATTATGTCCAGCAACGAATCTGGTTTTGTAAAGATAAATGACAATGATTTGCGGGGCAAATTCTCTTACGATTGGGATTTGAACACAGTCACTGAAGGCCTTAGCCTAAGGGGGTATGCTGGTATCAGAAAAATGAGCAATAACCAAAAGGCTTGGTACACACCATGGACAGTATATACTTATGACGAAGGTACTGACGAGTATATTCCTTCTACAGGCTATTCTCAAAGTGGTAATGAGCGTATTTTAAGAGAAACTTTCTGGAAATTTGATGAGCTTTTATTGAACACTACTGTTAATTATGACAGAACATTTAATGATCATACGGTAAGAGGTCTAGTTGGTATAGAGCAGTTTAGCTCTCAAGAAGAAACATTTTGGGCTCAAAGAAGAGGATTTCCTACCAAGGATCATCCTTATTTGTTTGCAGGAAGTGATGAGGGGCAGCAATCTTATGGAACAGCTCAAGAATGGGGGAGGCTCAACTATTTCGGGTCATTGTCTTATGACTTTAAGAAGAAATATTTCATTGACTTAACCTTGCGCCACGACGGTTCTAGCAACTTTGGAAAGGGAAATCAATATGGTACTTTCCCAGGCGTAGCAGCTTCTTGGTCGATAGGCAACGAAGCATTTATGGAAGGGATCACTTGGCTTGACGCTTTGAAAATAAGATCTTCTTGGGCTTTGATGGGCAACGACCGTATCCCAGGCTTCCAATTTCTTACCCGATATGAGTACGGTGGAGAAACAGATGTAGCCCAGCCAAACTACTACATATTCGGCACCCCTGGCTCAAGGTACAATGGTTATACGCCTGACAATGTTCCAAACCCAAATATCACTTGGGAAAAAGCTGACATGAAAAACATTGGGGTGAGCTTCTTGATGTTCAACAACAGGCTTTACGGCGACATCAACTATTTCTACCAGAAACGTACCGATATCTTGATCACTAGAAATGCTTCTATTCCAGATGCCGCTGGCTTGACCTTGCCACAAGAAAACCTAGGGAAAGTAGATAATTTTGGATGGGAACTTGAGCTAACGTGGAATGATAAGATCGGCGCTGTTGATTACAATGTAGGTTTCAATTTCACAAATGCCCAAAACAAAATAGTGTATATGGATGAAGCAGCCGATGTTCCTGAGTGGAGAAAACAAGAGGGCCACCCAATGGGCTCGTATATCATTTATCCTACCAATGGTATTTTCCGAGACCAAGCTCAAGTAGATGCAACTGAGGTTAAGAAAGACGGAACAGTAGAAGGAGAACCTATTTATATAGATACAAATGAAGACGGCGAAATAAATGCCGACGACAGAATAAGGTCTTATACTTCAAATATTCCCCAAATCCAATATGGGTTCCATGGTGGAGCAAGTTACAAGGGATTCGATTTTAGTTTCCTTCTCCAAGGGCAAGCCAAAGCGGATATGTTGGTATTCTTCGATCAGGGAGGAACTAAGCCAGAATATGTATTCAACGAAAGGTGGACGCCTGACAACCGTGAGGCTAGGTATCCGAGGGCTTTTGCTACAGGTGACCCTTATAGTGGAACACAAAACACTGCCGACAACTTTCAAGGTGCTGATTTGTGGATGCACGATGCATCTTTTATCAGACTTAAAGAGGTGCAATTGGCTTACACATTCCCCAGAGAAAAAATCAAATTCGCCGATTTGAAAATCTTTGCAAGAGGGTTCAACCTCTTGACGATGGCCTCAGAAGTATCTGACCTAGGGCTTGATCCTGAAATTGGTAATTACAACAACTTCAGAGATGCGAGATATCCATCACTAAGAACATATTCCTTCGGATTTAGCCTTGGATTTTAATTAACTGGATTTAATAAAAGGTTGGGGCAACCCAGAGTTTCATTTAATTCATGTAAAAAAATATTGAGATGAAAAATATCAAATATATACTTGTCGTGTTTGTACTTCTGGCATCATCTAGCTGCCAAGATGTATTAGATACAGAAGCAAAAGACGCATTTGGAGAAGACCTGATCTATAGCGATCCAGCTCAGGTAGAACGCTTGGTTTTCACAGTGTACAACAGTACTGAGAGCTGGTCATTGAACCGCTTTCAGTGGTGGTCAAGACGGTTCAATATTGAAGGGGCTTCTTTCGAGGCCAAGTTCAATTTTAGAGATTTAGATCTTTATAGAGTAAGAGGTGGTTGGACAGCGGGCAACGCAGGGGTTTTCACTCAGAAATGGAGCAACTACTGGGATTATGTGCGATTGGCCAACGAGTTCCTCGATAGGATTGATGATAGTAAAGCAATGGCTATCGATACTGAAAAAGTGACTATACTTAAAGCTGAGATGAAGTTTTTGAGAGCAAACCTTTACGCCAAACTTATTAAGTTTTATGGTGGTGTTCCTATCATGGAAAATGCATTGGGCTTGGACGATGACTTCAACTTGGTGAGAAACAGCTACGAAGAATGCGTGGATTTTATAGTAAAAGAATTGGATGAAGCTGCTGCTGTTCTTCC
Source organism: Flammeovirgaceae bacterium SG7u.111 (assembly GCA_034044135.1). Lineage (NCBI taxonomy): Bacteria > Pseudomonadati > Bacteroidota > Cytophagia > Cytophagales > Flammeovirgaceae > Flammeovirgaceae bacterium SG7u.111. Next base: position 4,286,532 of record CP139021.1, read on the forward strand.
TACATCACGCCCAAATGTAGAGTTTGGCAGAGCTACCAAATTGGCTGCTATGGCAGTAAAGTCACGCACTTTGTTGTATGCCGCCAGCAAACTGCACGACCCATCTGTTACAAACAACCCACTTTATGTCTACACAAAAACGAGTAAATGGCAAGATGCATCCGATGCAGCTAAAGCGATTATCGACATGGTTAATGCTCGTGACCTTATTCAGGTAGCCGATGCTAAAGCTTACCAAGAACTATTCTTGTCGCCTAACGATGATATCTTGTTTGCAAGACCATACAGTGCTGCATACTTTGAATTTGGAACAGATGCCAACTCATTGTGGGACCAAACACAATCGCCAAATGGATATGGTGGATGGGCATTGTCATCGCCTACGCACAATTTCGCCATGCAGTTCAATATGGCAGATGGCACAACTACTGAAGGCTCTACTTATGACCCTGAAAACCCAAATGACAACAGGGAAATGAGGTATTATGCAGACCTCTTGTTCAACGGGGCTCAATTTAGAGGCCGTGATGTCCAGTATTTCCTCTCTGAAGATGTAAGTGCCTACCCTCACGGAATGGATTCTCCTCAAGGATTAGGCAACACGCTCCATTCTTCAAAAACAGGGTATAACATCCGAAAATTCCAAGACGAAAGCGTAGCTCCTTCTGGCGGTATATCTGCCGAGCGCCCATACATATTGTACCGATTGGCTGAAGTGTACTTAAACTATGCCGAAGCCCAATACCACCTAGGAGAAGAAGCTGCTGCCCGTGAATATGTAAGCAAAGTTTCAACAAGAGCATTACAACCAGCAATCACGGCAAGTGGCACTGAGCTGTTGGAAGCTATCAAAAGAGAAAGAAGGGTAGAGCTTTGCTTTGAAGGGCATAACTTTTTTGATGAAAGAAGATGGATGATTGAAGACCATTTAGGTTTTGATGTGAATGGTCTTTTATGGACAAAAGCAGCTAACGGAACCGTTTCCCACGAAATGTACAAAGTGGTTACAAGACCTTGGGACGACAAATATTACTATTTGCCAATACCAATTGCTGAGGTAGAAAGAGCTCCATCTATGTTGCAGAACGAAGGATATTAATACTAAACCAAGGGATTACTAAACAATTAATCTTTTGGTTAGGTAGGGTGTATATTGGGAAGGGCAAAAGCCTGACTCCCTATTATGAAGAAAGCCGCTAGCAATAGCGGCTTTTTTAGGTTGGAAGGCTAAGTTTAATCAGAAACCTATAAGGTTTTTAAAAACTTATAGGGCTATTTCGTAAACTATTATATCAAATATTGGAATAAATCAGGTTTTTCGTTTAAGTATTCAGCTACAAAACCATTTTCTTTCATCCGTTCTCTCAGGCCTTCAAGGTCTTCTTGCTTTTGCAATTCAATACCTATCAATGCCGGACCTCTTTCACGGCTAGTTTTTTTACGGTACTCAAAGAGTGTAATATCATCATTTGCCCCCAAAACTTTGTCTACAAAATCCCTCAATGCTCCTGCCCTTTGCGGAAAACGCACCATGAAGTAATGCTTCAAGCCTTTGAATAACAAGGAACGCTCTTTTATTTCCTCCGTCCGTGTAATATCGTTGTTGCTTCCACTCAGAATACATACCACATTTTTCCCTTTTATCTCCTCTTTGAAGTAATCGAGCACAGCAATGCTCAATGCTCCTGCAGGTTCTACAACAATTGCATCGAGGTTGTATAACTCTAAAATATTGGTGCAAATATGACCTTCAGGCACAAGTGTTATTTCAATGCCATAATGCTTACATAGCTCAAAAGGCAACTGCCCAACCTGTTTGACAGCAGCCCCGTCAACAAACTTATCAATGCTATCTAAAGTAATCACTTTTCCCGCTTCCAGCGATTTTTTCATAGCAGGGGCTCCAGCAGGTTCAATTCCGATTATTTTAGTTTCTGGATGGATTTGCTTAAAGTAACTTGTAACCCCAGAGATCAGTCCACCACCACCAATGGGAACAAATAGATAGTCAATTTTTTTATCAAATTGCTGCTCTATTTCAAAGGCTACCGTTGCCTGCCCTTCAATAATTTTCTCATCATCAAAAGGGTGGATAAAGGGTAAGCTAGCTGTATTGCTATACTCCCTAGCTGCATTGTAGCAATCATCGTAGGTGTCACCTATCAATATGATTTTTACATTGTCTTTGCCAAAGTTCTGAACCTGTCTGATTTTTTGTTTGGGTGTAGTTTGTGGCATATAGATCGACCCATGAACACCCAAAACCCTACACGAATACGCTACGCCTTGGGCATGGTTCCCAGCACTGGCACAGACTACTCCTTTTGACAACTCTTCTGCACTCAGGCTTTTCATTTTATGATAGGCCCCTCTAATCTTATACGACCTCACAATTTGCAGATCCTCTCTTTTTAGGAGAATATTGGCTGCATACTCTTCCGACAGACGTAAATTCTGTTGTAAAGGCGTATAGCTTAGTATATCCTTTAAGATCGAGTTTGCATTAATTATATCAGGAACACTTGGTATATATGTCATTTTAGGTACTTTGGATTTTGCTTGATACAAGCGTAAAAATTGTTTTAGAGTTTATTGGTAAGGAGTCTCATTTTACTAACTGTTTCTAGCTCGTAAACATCAATAAGCCCAAAGCTATAAGAAATTTTTGTGAAGGTAGAAATTTCAGCTCTTTCAGCACATATAGGTTGAAGTTCACTTGGAAAGGTTACATCTTTTTTAAACCAGCAACCAGTTTTACCTATTCACCTGAATAATATTGACCGGGCAGTTTTTAGCTGCTTGCGCCTGCTCATCGTACTCCCAGTCGGGTAGGGAGAGGATAAAATAATTCCCTTTTTGCTCACTCTTTTTCAAGTGGCTTTTCCCATCATTTCCCGACATCACCCAGTGCTCTGGCGATGCTTCCACACAGGCATTGCAGCCTATGCACTTTTGCCTCAAATGGATTACCTTAATCATTTGCCACTTCTTTTCTTTTTCTCACCATTAGTTTTTCTCGCACCACCAGCTTAAAGAGCTTATCGGAAGGGCGAAGCTTGATATCTACGGGCATAGAGAACACCTGCCCTTTTTCTACCTTCTCCACATCCTTTAGCTCGTAGCGAAGGTTCTCCACCTTCATCCGATGGACGCCTAACGTAGGACCTGTTATCATCACCTCATCGCCTACGCTTAGCTCGCCCGTTTCTATCTTAAATTCTCCTATTTTTATCTTCGAGAAGAAATTCTGAGCCTTGCCCAAATAAAGCTTCTCCTGCTTGGCAGCAGAGCCGTCCTTGTCTGTCCATTCGCCTAGCTCCTTGCCCAAATAATACCCTCCCCAAAAACCACGGTTATAGACATTTTCCAAGCGTTCTTCCCAAGCTGCAACCTGTGCTAGGTCAAATTCTTCCCCTCGCATCCAAGTATCTATCGCCTCTCGGTAGCATTCGGTTACTTCCTTCACATATTCAGGGCCTTTGCTTCTGCCCTCTATTTTGAGCACAGCCACCCCCGCATCCAATATCTTATCCAAAAAGCCAATGGTGCATAAGTCTTTCGGACTCATAATGTATTCATTATCTACCTTAAAGCTGTTCCCCTCATCGTCGGTGATGGTGTAGGGGCGACGGCAATTTTGCTTGCAAGCACCTCGGTTTGCCGAGGAGTTCATGGAATGAAGGCTCAAGTAGCACTTGCCCGATACCGCCATGCACAAAGCCCCGTGCACGAATGTTTCTATTTTCATCAGTTTGCCAGAAGGTCCTTTTATTTGCTGGGTTTCCACCTCTTTGCAGATTTTCTCCACTTGCTGTAGCGTGAGCTCGCGGGAAAGCACCGCCACCTCGGCAAAGTTGGCGTAGAACTTCAGCGTTTCCACGTTCGTGATGTTGAGTTGGGTGGAAAGATGCAGGGGCATCCCAATTTCTTTGGTATAATTGATCACCGCATGGTCCATGGCAATCACCGCATCTATCCCCTTCGCCTTCGCTGCATCCACAATGGTTTTCATCAAGCGGATGTCGTAATCGTAGAGCACCGTATTGAGCGTAATGTAACTTCTCAATCCGTTTTCCTTGCAGATTTGTGCCACTTTCCCTATGTCTTCTAAGGTAAAGTTGAAAGAAGAGCGGGCACGCATGTTCAACTGCTCAATCCCAAAATACACCGCATCGGCTCCGCCCTGAACCGCAGCCATCAGCGACTCAAACGAGCCCACCGGCGCCAACAAAACTGGTTTCTTTCTTTCCATAACTGCAAAAATACAATTCTCCTCAGCCGCTAAGAATGAGTTTTGTCATGCTTTGATGATGAAAATTGAAAGAGATAAAAGAAAAACCGAGTCATTCCACGAAAGTAGGAATCTCTTCCTTAGCCAAAAACCCGAGTCATTCCGCACGTAGATGCGGAATCTCCACCCTATCCCAAGAGGCATTGTGGATCGAGCACCTTGAGCCCCTGAAGAGCGGTAATAGAGAAAGCGCAATCCTTGTGGGTTGCAAAAAAGGCGGACTGCAAGTCCTACGATAAAGGTTCGAGGTTACAAACCTCGAACAGCGGGTTGCTTATACCTCAAAAAAGATAGCGTGGGCAGAGAGTAACGCCGTCACTTCTCCAGATGCTAACATTTATGCTTCTCAGTAGGATTGTCTTAAATGGAAAACCTTTTGATGATAAAGAGTGACGGCGTTACTTTATCTTCTTTTTTTAGGAAAAATCTAGCATTTGTGTCATTCCGTACAAAGCGTAGCGGAGATACGGAATCTCCTCCCTATTCCCAAGAGGCATTGCGGAACTTTGTTTCTTTGAATCAGTGCGGCTTTGATGTATTCTAGGAGGGGGATTCCCCGTCGAGCGGGGAATGACTCAAATGGGAGTGGATTATGTATTGTTTGTCCTCTTCATCCGCCGTAGCATATAAAGTATAATAAGTACAGTTAATGTTATACCTAACATCATCCAATAAAGCAATGTTGTTCTTGAGTCTAGCTTTTCATTTGTCTCTTTTAATTGTGAGTGAAGAAGTTCCATTTGAAGGTTTAAAGTGCTATCATATTGATACAAGTATTTCGGTGTTGTATCCCTTTGTACCAAAATATCCAATTCTTTATTTTCATCTTTGCCATAGTCTGGATCATAGGCATTAGAAGTGATAAAACTATCATTATGAATTTGCCTTGTTCGAGTACACCCATTTGTTTTCAAATATCCCCCCGTAGAATAGTCTCGATAAGCATAAACTAAATACATTTTTTCTTTCTTAAAACAGATTCCACAACCATAGTCACAGCTATTGACCAAAGAAATCATATACTTCCCGTTTCTGCTTTTGTAAAACTGAAATACGGTGCTGTCAACACCACTATAGAATTTGGACACCTCAAAATTATCGACCACAAATGGACTCTCAAAAACATAATTAAGCCCAGCTAATGTATCAGTGCTTACATATTTCCCGTAAAAAATTGCACTTGAATAGTTGTAGCTTGTTTGGATGTCCGCACGAATACACGTACATGCAATAGAACTCTTGGTTGTTAGTATTAATAAGATTGTAAAGATTTTTCTCATAAATGCAAAACTCATCAAGGTATCCCGATAACTATAAACCCCAACTCTAGGTGTAGCCTGAGACACACCTGTATATTATAAAAAAATCCGCAAACCAAGGTTCTCTGAACCAGTTTTTAAATCTCTTGCCTATACCTCAAAAAGGATGGCGTGGGCAGAGAGTAACGACGTCACTTCTCCAGATGCTAACATTTATGCTTCTCAGTGGGATTGTCTTAAATGGAAAACCTTTTGATGATAAAGAGTGACGGCGTTACTTTATCTTCTTTTTTTAGGGAAAATATAGCATTTGTGTCATTCCGTACGAAGCGTAGCGGAGATACGGAATCTCCACCCTATTCCCAAAAGGCATTGTGGAACTTTGTTTCTTTGAATCAGTGTAGCTTTGATGTATTCTAGGAGGGAGATTCCCCGTCGAGCGGGGAATGACTCCAATGGGAGATTTTTTATGCTCGGCTCTTCTGAAGAAGTAATTCCCATGAGGATGGAAATTGAAAGGATGGTTGTTGTTTAGTGTCATTCGCATGCTCCGAATCATTCTCACGAAAGTAGGAATCTCTTCCTTAGCCAAAATACCCGAGTCATTCCGCACGTAGATGCGGAATCTCCACCCTACCCCCAAAAGGCATTGCGGAACTTTGTTTCTTTGAATCAGTGCGGCTTTGATGTATTCTAGGAGGGGGATTCCCCGTCGAGCGGGGAATGACTCCAATGGGAAGTTTTTTATGCTCGGCTCTTCTGAAGAAGTAATTCCCATGAGGATGGAAATTGAAAGGATGGTTGTTGTTTAGTGTCATTCGCATGCTCCGAATCATTCTCACGAAAGTAGGAATCTCTTCCTTAGCCAAAATACCCGAGTCATTCCGCACGTAGATGCGGAATCTCCACCCTATTCCCAAAAGGCATTGCGGAACTTTGCTTTTTTGATAACAGTGCGGCTTTGTGGTTATCTAGGAGGGAGATTCCCCGTCGAGCGGGGAATGACTCCAATGGGAAGTTTTTTATGCTCGGCTCTTCTGAAGAAGTAATTCCCATGAGGATGGAAATTGAAAGGATGGTTGTTGTTTAGTGTCATTCGCATGCTCCGAATCATTCTCACGAAAGTGGGAATCTCTTCCTTAGCCAAAATACCCGAGTCATTCCGCACGTAGATGCGGAATCTCCACCCTACCCCCAAAAGGCAATGCGGAACTTTACTTTTTTGATAACAGTGCGGCTTTGTGGTTATCTAGGAAGGAGATTCCCCGTCGAGCGGGGAATGACTCCAATGGGGATGGGTTTTTAGTAAAAAAACTCAAGCCCTCCTCAACCCACCAATCTCTATCTCTGCTTGCTCTTCTTTTTCCATCCCTTTCTTTTTGGTGGAATGATGGGCGAACAGAGCGGTAAGGAACTCGGGGAGCGATTCGTATTCCACCCCAAGCTCATGGTTGCGCTTGCCTACTTTCCAGATGATCTTCGCATGCTGGAACAAGTCCCTATAGGCGGTGATGAGGTTCATGGACGGGTCGTAGATGTGTGCGGGTTCGGAGCTAACGCCATTCAGTTCCAGTATTTTTATGTTTTTTCCTCTGTAGAGGTCGTCCAAGCTCTTTACCTTTAAGTCGAAGCGTCCGTAGTTATAGCCAGTTATTTGTGTAGAAATTTTATCGAATACTTTTTCCAGCTTTTTAGAGATCAAATAGTTGCCGTTGAGGAAGGTAGTCCCTCGGCAGTGGTTGCCAATAGGCTCAAGTTTGAGTTTTGCGCCTTTTCCCAACACCTCATTCCATTTGTTTCCAAGTTTTTCTTTAAAGTAATCAGCTCGGTTGTATGCCCGCACATGTGCCTCCACCAATTCGGAGATTTTCGATTTCCCATCTCCTTCTATGGTGAGGAAATCTTTGATCACTACCGAGGTGATATGTCCCTCGGCTTCATCGGGCATTCGGTGGTAGAGGATACCGAGTTCCAGTTCGTAATCTACAAACTCTTGGATGATGAGATCGTCTTCGGTGTTTTGCACAAGGTATTTTTTGAATGCATTTTCGTTTTCAATCTTTTCCACCCCTCTCCCCCGTTCGCCCACATTGGGCTTTGCTATAAACGGGTAAGAAATTTGGGCATGGGCAATGGCTTTCAGCACTTGCTGGAAAGGTGTGCCTAGGGAAATGAAGGTGGACTTGGGCAAATAACCTTCATTGATTCGTTCCAGCACGCTTGCCTTCGATTCGCCCATTACCCCACCGAATCGCATGCCGGGATTTGCCGCCGTGAAATAGGTAAATGACCTAGATCGCAGGGCAAAAATAGGTGCATAGATGTACAAGGGGATATAAAAGAACCAGAAGGGCCAATATTCGAAGTTCAACTTACGAACAAGGTAGTGGGGTAGCTTCAATTTTTTCAAAAATGCTGATAGTTAAATGAATTATACGATCATGATTGTTATTCCTCTGCCAAGCTAACACCTTTTGCTTTTAGAAGATTCAATTTACATCTCGTTCTAGAATCTTATTTGTCTGCCTTACCAGTTTGGCAAAGCTACTTCTTAAATCGAGGTAAATATTATTTTTCTTTATGTAGGTAATTAGCTTTTTGTACTGAGGGCTTCCTTCTTCAAACAGCCCCAAAAAGTCCTTTGTATGTTTTACCTGCGTAATCTGATCTTTGTACATGACATAAAATTCATCTCTATATACATACCCGGGCTTATCGGGCACACTGTACAGCAGTCGCCTTTTGTTCTTCTCAATCGCTTCTTCGTTGACCGTGTACTCACTTGCCATCAAGGTGACATCTCCTTCTACTAGCAGCTCTAGAAACTGATCCACTATGTATCCATCCCGCTTTTGAATGGGCAGCATGAAAAAGGTTCGTAAGCTATTTCTTTCGGTGTCCACAAAATAGAACATGTCGATTTCACCGGTGGCAAAAGCCTTTATCTTATCGCCATCTTTGTATTGTATAGCGCCAATTTCGGTGTTGAACTTAATAAGCCCGTTCAAAACGGTTTTATCCAAAAAGGTTATTTCTCCGTTGTACCAGCCATCTTGAGCGGAGGTTTCAAGGGAGATAAAAAGAAATACGAGTAGTAGTTTAGCCCGAGAGAGTTTTGATAATTTAAGCATGTTTAGTGTAGTTTTTTAGTTCAATCTAAAGGCTCTTTAGAATCTACTTCATAATTCTCAAGTACTTGAAAAGGCTTAAGATTGATAATAGAGAGACTAGAAGAACAGTAATGCTTCGATATGAAGATTTTTCTAACTTCTAGCCTCTAATTTCTTGTATATACCGTAAACAATTACCAATAAGCTAGTTATATGAGGTTTCAAGTAAAGTCATAAAGAATCAATCTATATGACCCAAGAGAAACTGAAAAAGTTGGGGCTTTAGATAGGCTAAACAACTATTGGCACTGGCACTTCCGCTATACTAGACTAGTTCAAGCGTGATCTTCGTCTAAGTTTTTCAACCATTTCGGTTTCTAGCTTTTGGGCTTTGGGAAAAAGAATGGTGTTCTCTATGCGTGAATGGATGAGCAGATCTTTCTCGAAGTTTTGAAGTTCCGAATAAACCACTTTGGTGTACAGCCCCGTAGCAGGTGTGATTTGGTAATTATTAGTAAGCTCTCTGATGCCCTCCATTTCGTCATCGTCGGTTTCATGCTCCTTCCAAAACTTCTGTATGCTATACTTATTGAGCTCTATAAGTTGTTTGTTTGATAATACTTTGTCGGCTTGAATCGAATTTAATGTTTCAATGTACCCAAAGCATTTTTTCTCTTCTTCGTAGATATGCTGGATGAAATCTTCGGCAAAAATGGGGAATACAAATTTGAGATCTTTGGCTACATCGGGGTCATCAAACATCTTTAGTTGGATGTTGGCAATTAGGTCGCCTACGTAGGGCAGTTTGTGCCTGATAAAGGTTTTGTGGGCATCTTTTAAGTAATCGATTATTACATCGACGGGTAGCTCAGTGAGGGCATAGTCTGGTTTTTCTTGTTTGTGCACAGAAACTGACTCAAGGCTGTTGATGACCGTCTGTGTATCTAATCCCTTTTTCTGGCAAGCAGTTTTGAGGGAGTCTGCAGGCGCTTCGTAGAAAGCAATTCCGAAGAAATGAAGCACAGAAGCATACACATAGTTAGTTGCCACTATGCTTTCAAGCGTGCTATGAGCATGGTACAGATTCATCTTGAGGTTTATGTTCTAAAAAAAGAAGTTAGTTAGCATAAAAGTTTTTATGCGCATTTTAGATCAGAAATAATCCCCTAAGTAAGCGAAATTTGGGGAAAAAAGCTAATGAACCCACTGCTTATCTTTTCGCTCAATGAAACCAACTGAGCTAAGAGTTTGTAAGTTTCATACATAAAAAAAAGGCCTCACATAACTGTAAATCCCTTTGAATTGTGAGCCCTACTGAATTCGGACGGGGCTGCCCAAGCCAGTGACTCTCCCGATTATAAATCGGGATGCCCTGAATCAATTGGGCTAAGAGCATGAAAGTTTTGGATATAAAAAAAGGGACTCACATAATTGTGAATCCCTTCATTTTTGTGGGCCCTACTGGATTCGAACCAGTGACCCCCTGCTTGTAAGGCAGGTGCTCTGAACCAACTGAGCTAAGAGCCCGTTCGAATTGCTTCGATTTGGGATTGCAAATGTAGCGAAGAAATTGTCAACCACAAATTTTTCAAGAAAAATTTCTTCAAAAAATAATCAAGCATTACCCCTTCTGTGCGCTATACTCTCCTCTGATTCCTGATTCCCAAATAGTTATTCTCAAAACAGCCCCCTCCTACCCAAATATTATTTCATAATCTTTCTCCTGTTCAACGCTGCTTGCCATTTCCTTGCATTGCGGTTGTGCTGGCTTAGGTTCGTTGCAAAGTTGTGGTAACCCGAAAAATCATCTTTCGCACACATAAAAATGTAGTTGTGCCTTTCGTAATTTAGTACCGCATCTATAGAACTAAGCTCGGGTATATTAATAGGACCAATTGGGAGGCCTGTATTCAGGTACGTATTGTAGGGCGACTCGTATTTCAACTGTGACCTCAACACTCTTCGGATGGTAAAATCGCCAATCCCAAAAATCACTGTTGGGTCAGATTCCAAAGGCATTCCTTTTTTTATCCTATTAATATACAAACCTGCAACTACCGGTTTCTCATCGTTCTTTTTTGTTTCCGCTTGCACTACCGAAGCCAAAATAGAAACTTCTGTCGGAGTCATCTCCAATTCCTTAGCTTTTGCCAAACGCTCTTCGTTCCAAAAGCGGTCGTACTCCCCTTTCATTCTATTTATGAGGCTAGGAGCATCCGTTGTCCAGTACATCTCATAGGTGTTGGGCAAAAACATAGTCGCCACAGTGATGGTATCGAACCCAAGTTCTTCTACAAAAGCAGGGTCGTTGACTAACGAATCGAAGGTTTCCACCTCAGCGGTGAGGTTTAGGCAAAGTTTTGGAGCAATTTCCTCCTTGTGCCTCACAGAAGTGAGCGTGACTTTTACAGGAGCTTGCGCACCAGAGCGGAGATGGCGAACAAACTCAAGGTTGTTCATTTTCTGGCTAATAATATAGCGCCCAGGCCTAATATTTTCTTGATAAGAAAGGATTTTGGAAACAAACATAAACGAGACGGCATCTTCCAAATAGTTGTACGACTGCATGGAATCCAACACATCATAAATATCGGCATCCTCCGGAATCAACAACACCGCTTTTTCCTTGTTTATCAATACATTAGGCGAGTAAAATACCTGATAGAAGTAAAAGGTAAACGATATAAATGCCAATGTAGCACCAACAAAAAATGCCGCTTTCAAATTCTTTTTATTCATGTTTATTTTTTTGATTTCTATTCAAACTATTACTTGCAGCCTCCAAAAACAAAAATTCGCCCAGACAAGCTGGGCAAACGAATATCAGTGAAACGTTGGAAAGCAACTTATTCCTTCACCAAAGTCATTTCTTCTACCAAATGGCTTGCTCCTGCAAATTTATCAATTACAAATAACACATAGCGAATATCTACGATGATGTTTCTGCAGCGGGATGCATCGTAGTAAATATCGCTCATGGTACTTTCCCAGCTTCTATCGAAATTGATGCCGATAAGCTGACCGTCTCCGTTGATGACCGGGCTGCCCGAATTCCCCCCCGTGGTGTGGTTAGAAGCCGTAAAGCAGACCCAAAGTTCCCCATTTTGGGCATAGTCGCCGTAATTTTTTTTCTCGTACAGGTCAATCAACTTTTGGTGTACATAAAATTCTTCTTGCGGATTATGTTCAGGATTATGCTTTTGGATAATCCCCTCAATGGTACTGTAGTGGCGGTACATCATCCCGTCACGAGGAGCTGAGCCCGTTACTTTCCCATAGCCCACCCTTAGGGTACTGTTAGCATCTGGCCAGTACTTTTTATCGGGGAAAAGCTCCATTCTTGCCTTCACATAGGTTTTCATCAACCCTTCCATTTGGGCGTTGATCCCTCCGTAGGTATAATAGATTTTTTCCAAATAGACGTCAAACAAACTTTGCATCAGCTGGAATGCAGGATCTTTTTGCAGCTTCTTCACAGTAGAGGCTGAAAAATCAGAAAGCAGAGCCTCCGCTTGTTCTTGTGTCCCAAGCTGCGATTTACCAAACACATATTCTGTATATGCCTCAAAATCACCTTTGTACTTTCCTTTTATAAGCTCATAGACTTCGGGGTAAAACATAGTATCGACTTTCTCAAAATACATTTCCAACAGCGAAGCAAATAGCTTTTTATCGAGAGGTTGGTGGTAATTTCTGAAATGGGCACGGGTCGCAGTTTTCAATTTCTCTACCGTTTCCTCCAATTTCCCTTCTTCCTCCAGTTTCTCAAAGTTGGCAACCACGTTGCGGTACTCGGCAGCATAATTAATGACCTGCGGTCCGTAATACACCAGCTCTATGAAATATTCCCGGGCAAAAGCATACTTTTCTACCTCAGCGTTCAGCTTATCCATTTGGGCAATCAAGTTCACGTACTCAGGCTTTTTCGTATTCGCCCTTGCCTTAAACTCTTTTTCAAAAGCCTTTTTCTTTTCAATTGCATCTAGACGCACCAGCCCCGTATTTTCCCCAATCCATTTTTTATAATAATTGCTGATGCTCGCATAGCGCGAAGCATATTTTATCCGCACCTCGTCGCTCTTCTTCATTTCCGAGTCCATTATCGCCAAGCTCGTTTCACGCATTTTTATCTTTGCCGGGTTGGCTACATTTTGTACATAATCAACCGAACTGGCTGGCAAATACTGCTGCGTGCGACCAGGGAAGCCATAAATTAGGGCAAAGTCATTTTCGCTTACTCCTTTCAGTGAAATAGGGAAATGATACTTCGGCACATACGGAATATTGTCTTCCGAGTAGTCAGCCGGTTGGTTGTTTTTATCGGCATAGATCCTGAAAACCGAGAAATCTCCCGTGTGCCTTGGCCACATCCAGTTGTCTGTGTCGCCCCCAAACTTACCAATGGACGAAGGCGGCGCACCTACCAAACGGACATCTTTGAACGTCTCCGTAATGAACATATAGTAATTGTTCCCATAGAAAAAATCCTTCACCACCGCATCGAAATGCGTGCCTTCTACCGCAGCATCTCGCACTTTTTTCGCATTTGCCAGCACCGCAGCTTCTCGTTGCTGCTCGTCCATGTTGCCATCTATCCCACTGAGCACCTGAGTCGTCACGTCTTCAATCCGCACTATAAAAGTCACCGTAAGCCCAGGCGTAGGAAGTTCCTCCGTCCTGTTCATTGCCCAAAAACCATCCGTGAGGTAATCGTTTTCCACCGAGCTGTGCGACTGGATAGAACCATAACCGCAGTGGTGGTTGGTAAGCAGCAGCCCAGTGCTCGAAACCATTTCCCCCGTACAGCCTCCGCCAAAGCGAACCACGGCATCCTTCATGCTCGATTTATTGATCGAATACAGGTCTTCCGCCGTCAGGTTGAACCCAATCGCTTGCATATCTTTTTCGTTGAGCTGCTTGAGCAACAGCGGCAACCACATCCCCTCGTCCGCCCGAAGCATCAGTGGCGATAAGAACAGAAACAGCCCCAAAAGAACTGCATTTAGTTTTTTAGTCATTTTCCGTGTGTTTTTGGTAAAAAATCTTGTGCTGTAAAAATACACATCAAGAGGAAAAAACAGCGGAATGTGGTGGGAAAAGACAGTAGACTTGGGCGCACTCACGCAAAGCTCGCCCCGGGTGGTCAAGCCAAGCCAGCGCACCAGCCATTTCGGTCTTGCCCTACCCTCTTTCCCCAGTGCGCAAAAGAAAGCTCTCACCTCTCCAACTATCTCACCCGAAATAGTATAAAAAGATGGAAATCATAAAAGGCTGACTTCCATACTAAAATATTAAATTACCCTTAGTTTAACCATGTTACAAATATAAAGAATTGGGTTCCAAAATTTTAAAAGATCATGCCTGTAAAAAAGAAACAACACTATGTACCAAAATTACATTTGAGATATTTCAGTAATGATCCTGAAAAAAAAACAATTAACGCCTTTTTACCAGAGTCGAAAAAATATTTAAAGAACATCCCTCTAAAAGATCAGGGACAGGAAGATTACTTTTATGGAAAAGGTATTGATGCTGAGAACTTTTTAGGGATTATTGAGGATGTCGCTGCTCCAATTCTAGAATTAATCAATGTAGAAAAAAAGCTTCCTAAACATGGTACTGACCCATCATTTTCTTTATTTTATTTTACAGGAATAATGTCATTTAGGACAAAGTCCGCAGTTGACTCTTTAAATGAAATTATTAACAAATCAATTCAACAGTTTGCAAACTATGACGACAGACTTAAATCAGCAAAAGATCAAAACATAGTATTCCACCATAAAGAACCAGCTTTATTTAATATAGCTTTAACTAGTGAAATTATTCCAAATGCGTATGATTTGAACGCTAAACTACTCTTAAATAAAACTAAGGTGAAGTTTATAGCATCAGACAATCCTGTCTTAATGTACAACCAGTATCTTGAACAAAAGAAGCATCCTTATGGGCATTCAGGACTTTTAGCAAAAGGATTAGAAATATTCTTTCCTATTTCACCCGAAATAATGGTTGTTTATTATGACGATTGGGCATATAAATTTGGCAATAAAAAGGAAGATGTAGTGCAAATAACTGAACCAGGTGACATAACTCAACTAAACCTACTGCAAATAATTAATTGCAATAAAATTGTCTTTTGTTCAAATGGAACACCAGAACCATACATGTTAAAGCTTACCAATAAGGCTAAAAAACACATGGGCAATGACAAAATTTGTATGAATAAAATAAACGAATTCATAGATAATGAGGGAAATACCCATGTCCAATTTCATCAGTTCGGAATTGAACCTAAAATCAACTTAAACTTGTCATTCGTTAAAATTCTTAAAAAGGCTAAAAAACACAAGCTAAGCAATTTCGTGGTTCAATTAAGAAACGAGTCTCTTAGAGGTTCTTTTGAAAAAGCTTAACTCGAATTTATTCCAGCCATTTCGGTCTTGCCCTACCCTCTTTCCCCAGTGCGCAAAAGAAAGCTCTCACCTCTCCAACTATCTCACCCGAAATAGTATAAAAAGATGAAAGCCTTCGCAGAATAGCTTTTCTCTGTTATCTAGAACTTGCCGTTCGTATTTTTCCAATCCGACTCTGCCGGAATTGGCGCAATCACATCCCAATGCTCTGCTATCTGTCTATTTTCTAGGCGGAATAAATCGTAATAAGCAACATGGGCAATATACTGTATATCTTCAGTAGGAACTTCAAAAGGGTTCTTATCTAAAATAATAAAATCCGCATATTTTCCCACTTCCAAACTCTCTAATTTATCTGTCTGCCAGCACCTATTGTCAATGCTTTAATGGCATCAAGTAGCCCAATCATCCATCCATTACAGAAGATCATCTCTCCTATCCAATCTTCCAACACGCTGAGCACAAGGCAAGTATTTCCAAGGACAAAAGGAATATATAAAAGGCCAAACTTACCTACAAAAAAACGATCGAGAGGAGATAAGCCAGCCACTAGAAACAGTAATTGATAACACATAGATACAAAGGCATCCCCAAGGTGATATTGAAGGGAAAGGTGATTGCCAAAGCCATCGGGATATACAAGCCCGGATTCGCCTTGGGCGCAGCCAGTTTCATGGCAGCAGGCACTGCTATGTACGAGGCACTTGCCGCAAGGATGGAAAGCAATAACCTATCCCCCACCAAATCCGTCACCGATTTACTGATGTAAGCCACCACTACCCCATTGAAGAGCGGAACGAGAATGGCAAACACGAAAGGCGAAGCTCCTTGTTTCCAAAAGGCTGATAGTTTTTTGCCGCTCACAATCCCCATATCGAGCAGGAATACGGCAAGGAAACCTTTGAAAATATCGGTGGTGAAGGGTGCAATTCCTTGGGCTTGCTTGTCGTTTGCCAGAAAGCCGATTATCAAACTCCCCAAAATCAAAATCACACTCCCATTGGTTACAGAATGTTTTACTACATGCCCAAAAGAAACATCTTGCGAGTCCTTTTTGTCTCGGTAAATGGAAAGCAAGAGTACTCCTACTATAATAGCGGGAGCTTCCATCAGCGCCATTACAGCTACCATATAGCCTCCAAACTCTATTTGCTGTATCTCTAAGAAAGAAACAGTTGTTATAAATGTTACTGCACTAACAGAACCATAGGCAGCAGCAATGGCTGCGGCATTGTACACCCCCCATTTTTTTCTTGATAATAAAGAACGTATAGGCAGGAACAACAAGTGCTAAAGTAACCCCAAACATCAAAATAGCTAAAATATCAAGATTTAAATTGCTGTGGGAGAGTTCTTGACCGCCCTTGAAGCCAATGGAAAACAGTAAATAAAGGGAAATGAATTTGGAAGAATTTGCTGGTATCTCTAAGTCACTTTTGAGCTGTACAGCAATTATACCCAACATAAAAAAGAGCAGAGCTGGGTTGGTCAGATTTTCAATCAGTAGGTCAAAGTTCATGAAAAGAAAGAAGAAATGGTGGATAAAAAATGCTTGAGAAGTAAATGAAATTACACGGCTTCAAACGAGCGATACAGAAGCCGTGTGGGCTGGATATTAGGCTACCTCTACCTCATTGATTGTTAGTTGAACAGCACAATTGATATCTATAAAGTGCTGGTCATTTTCTAATTTTCTCAAAACTTCTATTAGCTCTGCTCTGCTGGCTTTTAACTCTTTCACTCTTTTGGTTAAATGTG
This sequence comes from Flammeovirgaceae bacterium SG7u.111, assembly GCA_034044135.1. NCBI lineage: Bacteria > Pseudomonadati > Bacteroidota > Cytophagia > Cytophagales > Flammeovirgaceae > Flammeovirgaceae bacterium SG7u.111. The sequence continues at coordinate 4,303,366 of CP139021.1, forward strand.
CTGTGTCAGCTCCATATCTTTCGTTGAGGCTGAACATATGCATATCGAGAAACTTAACCTTGTCATTGATCAATGTCAGCAACAACTCTTTTGCTTCATTGACACTATACGTATTGTCGATTAAATTGAACTGGTGGTTTTTCATGGCGTTTATATTTTTTTTATTTGACAGGACAAAGTTGAAGAGAATTATTTATATATTTTTATTTATATTAATACCCTATCACATAAATATTATTTATGAATTATACTTTACACCAGCTTACCATCTTCCTTAAGGTAGCTGAAAAGCAGAGTATTACAAGAGCGGCAGACGAGCTCCACCTAACTCAGCCAGCGGTTTCTATCCAGTTAAAAAACTTGCAAGATCAGTTCGATATTCCCCTTTTTGAGGTGATAGGCAGGCAGCTTTATATCACTGATTTTGGGAAAGAGATTGTTGCTTCTAGTCAAAAAATCATTTCTGAAGTAAACGAGATCAAAAACAAAAGCCTTGCTTACAAAGGTCTATTGGCCGGCCAGCTGAAAATCTCTGTAGTTTCTACTGGCAAGTATGTGATGCCCTATTTCCTTTCTGATTTCACCAAGTTGCACGCTGGAGTTCAGCTCACCATGGATGTAACCAATAAGTCGATGGTGATAGAGAGCTTGGAAAAAAACGAAGTGGATTTTGCGCTGGTATCGGTGTTGCCAGCCCACATGAGCGTAAAGCGGATAGAGCTGATGGAAAACAAGCTTTTCATGACAAGGAAATTTGAAGAAGGCTCTTCAAAATCGATCCGGCTAAAAACCTTGGAAAAAACACCGCTGATTTTCAGGGAATGGGGCTCTGCTACACGGCAAGCGATGGAAACTTTCATTTCCAAAAGTGGAATTGCCCACCAAAAGTCTATTGAGCTTACTTCCAACGAAGCGGTGAAACAGGCGGTAATAGCTGGCTTGGGCTATTCTGTAATGCCTCTGATTGGTATCAAAAACCAGTTGATGAACAAGGAACTAGAAATTATTCCAGTAAAGGGTTTGCCCATCATCACACACTGAAACCTCATCTGGTCCAAGGAAAAAAAGCTATCTGCCGTTGCCCAAGCCTACCTCAAGTTTATTGAGGAAAATAAGGAAAAAGTTATCAAAATGCATTTTCATGGATATGAGGAATATTAATGGTATCTCTATGATTGAGAATGGTTCACCACGGTTTATACCTACTACAGTACCAAAGGCGGTTCCATTACTAAAATTTCACATTCAATATTTATTCAAAATTGACTCGTAAGCTTGTAAAATGAAATTGTTACTGATTGAAGATGAAAAAGATCTCGCAAAAAGCATCCAAGACTACCTTGTTGAGAATGGTTTTTTATGCGAATGGGCTACCAACTTCTCTTCGGCGATGGAGAAGGTTTTGGTATACGAATATGATTGCATTATCCTTGACTTGATGCTACCCGATGGAAATGGCTTCGATATTTTACGAGAATTGAAAAGGCAAAAAAAGACAGAAGGTATCATTATTATTTCAGCGATAGAAACCCTAGACCGAAAAATTGAAGGTTTTAATTTGGGTGCTGACGATTACCTAATCAAACCTTTTCACTTATCGGAACTGAATGTAAGGATACAGGCGATAATAAGGCGAAAACAATTTGATGGAAACAATACAATTATATATAAAGAAATAGAGGTTGATGTTTTATCTAAAACTGTTCATATACATCAGGATAAAGTTGATCTTACAAAGAAACAAATCAACTTATTATTACTTCTAATCGGCAACAAAAATAAAGTACTGACCAAGAGTGCTATAGCGGAACATTTGTCAGGCGATATGGCCGACATGTTGGATAATCACAATTTTGTGTACGCACATATTAAAAACCTTAAAAAAAAATTGAAAGAAGCTAACAGCGGAGATTATATTAAAACTATTTATGGTTTAGGATACAAATGGGCAAATGACTAAAAAACTACTTGATAAAACACTACAGGCATATTTTATTTATTCTTTGGCGATGTTTTGCCTCGTTGCCCCTGTCTTCTATTTTACTACCATGTGGCTTTATATGGACGACGTAGATGAATCTCTGATTTTATTAAAACTCCAGTTCGAAGAAAACAGCCTTGCCACGTTAAAAAAATCAGACATACCTCAATGGAACAAATACAATGCTACGATCAGTATAAATAAATCAAGTGCTTTAAAAAAAGACAGTCTGTTTTCAACATCTTATTTCTCTCAAATAGAACAAGAATATGAGCCTTTTAGAGAATTAAATTCTCCTATTATAATCCAAGGCACTCCTTATACTTTTTCTGCAAAAACTAATTTGCTCGAATCAAAAGACCTAATACTGGGCATTGTTTTACTTTTCTTTCTTTTGCTTTTACTGATGTTTTTGGGCCTGGTTTTTATCACCAAAAAGCTATCCCAGAAGCTATGGAAACCTTTTTACACAAGTCTTGGGCAAATTGAGGACTTTGAGATTGATAAAGAAAACAAACCTCGATTTGCAGCTACTTCTATTGAAGAATTTAATCGACTAAATAACAGTGTAGAGAAATTGATTCATAAAAACATGGCTATTTATGAGTCGCAAAGAGAATTTGTAGAAAATGCTGCACACGAGCTGCAAACCCCCATTGCTGTATTTCAGGCAAAAATAGACACCCTAGCTCAATATTCAGAATTAACCCAAAGTCAAGCTGAAACAATCGAATCACTTAACGAAAGTGTTGCACGATTGAATAGGTTGAATAAGAACCTGTTGCTCCTATCAAAAATTGATAAAAATTGGTTTAGTGAAACGAGCCATTTTTCTATCAAGAACATAATTGAATTAAAACTAGATTTCTTTCAGGAGCAAGCTTTGCAAAAAGACATTTCAATAGAAACTAAGCTAATTGTTGATGCGATGGCCAATGGCAACAAAGTTTTGGCAGAGGTGCTTTTTAGCAACCTTTTTCTTAATGCAATACGTCATAATCTTCCAAATGGCAAAATAAATATTGTGCTTACACCTCATGACTTCACAATTTCAAATACTGGGCTTTGCAACAGTTTATCACAAGGAAAACTTTTCAATAGATTCAACAAACCAAACCTTATGGGGAATGGTAGCGGGCTGGGTTTAGCAATAGTTAAAAAAATTGCCGATTTAAATGGGTGGGAAATTTCTTATGCTTTTTCAAATAGTTTTCATTCATTTTCTGTCCGTTTTTAAAAATTCTAAATTCCTTCAAAATTGAAGTTCAACTTAGTGCCATAGATTTTATAACATAAAAATAGAACAATGAAACAAATGACATCTTTAATGCTCGGAGTTTTAATGGCATTATCACAAATTCATGCCCAGTCATCTACTGAAGTACCCGAAAAAGTAAAAACTGCATTCTCTCAAAAATTCCCAAATGCGACAAATGTAGAATGGGAAAAAGAAAACGAGACAGAATGGGAAGCGGAATTTAAAATGGATGGGAAGGAATATTCTTCCAATTTTACAAGCCAAGGCGTATGGACAGAAACCGAATATGAAATAAAAAAACTCGAATTGTCCACTTTGGCAAAAAAAACATTGAACACAGAATTTGCAGGTTATGAAATAAAAGAGGCAGAAATATCTGAAACTGCAGAAGGGAAAGTATATGAAATTGAGCTAAAAAAAGGAGAACAAGAACTTCAGGTTGTGATTTCTACTAACGGAAAGCTAATCAAAAAAGTAGTGGAGGACGACGATAAATAAGAATTACCCCCTTATTAGCTTCCCTAGCACTCGTCTGACAACCGACTAGTGCTAGGGATTTCAGAGTCAATTTCCTTATACCTTAAACTTATCGTATGAAAGATAAAACGATTTCAATAACTATCATCTCAATTTTTCTTTCTCATTTCTCTTATGCACAATCAAGTAGCCAAGACTCAACGCTTTATAAACAAGACAAACTCTATAAATCATTAACTATCCCAACCATATTGATAGGCTATGGTTTAATTGGAATAGAAAGCGATGGCATTCAATCCATTAACTTGGAAATAAGAGAAGAAGTTGATGAACACATTAAGAAAAAAACAAGCATTGATGATTTTACTCAATACGTACCCATAGTCTCAGTCTATGGGCTGAACGCTTTTGGAATAAAAGGAAAAAATAATTTTAAGGAACGCTCAATTATACTTTTAACAGCCTCTTTGATTATGAGTACAACGGTTTTTGGAGTAAAAGAACTAACGAAAATTGAACGCCCTGACGGAAGTACTAGCAACTCCTTCCCTTCTGGACATACGGCAAATGCATTTATGGGTGCAGAATTTCTTTGGCAGGAATATAAAGATGTCTCTATTTGGTATGGGGTGTCTGGCTATATAGTCGCAGCGGGAACAGGAATATTTAGAGTCTATAATAATAGACATTGGCTTTCTGATGTGGTGGCTGGTGCCGGGGTCGGAATACTTAGCACAAAAATCGCCTATTTACTTGTCCCAAAAATGAAGAAAAACAACTGGAAGAAAAAAAGTCAGGTTACTGGTACATTGATGCCCTATTACAATGGAATCTCATATGGAATTGGAATGAATCTATCCATAAAATAAAAAAAATAACATATTTGCCCTTTTTGAACAAGTCAAATTTATACCCAAACCTACCCGATGAAAACACTCTTTTTTATTAGTACATTTCTTATTTCCTTCACCTGCGCATCCCAAGACTTGGCAAATGTCTCGGGCAAAATCATTGATGGCAATTCACTAGCACCTGTTCCCTTTGCAACCGTTTTGGTAAAAACACTGCCAGACAGCACCTACTTCTCGGGCACGCTGAGCAGTGAAAATGGTCGATTCGAAATAACAGGCCTCACAAAAGGCAAATACAATTTGAGTTTTTCCTTCTTGGGCTACGAAACCAAACAGGTGGACTTGATAGTCGGTGGGAAAAATGATATCTATGATTTAGGAAAAATTGAACTATCGGTTTCTTCCCAGCAACTGGACGAAGTAACGGTAGAGGGAAAAAAAGAGATCATAGCGGCAGGGCTTGATAAAAAATCCTTTTCCCTCGACGATAATTTTGCCCAAACGGGAGGCTCGGTGCTCGATGCTCTACGGGCATTGCCAGGCATCACGGTAGACCAAGAAGGTAAGGTAATGCTACGAGGAAGCGACCGAGTGGCAGTATTTATAGATGGAAAGCAATCGAGCCTTACAGGCTTTGGCAACCAAAAAGGCTTGGACAACATCCCTACGGCGAATATTGAAAAAATAGAAATAATCAATAACCCTTCGGCAAAATACGATGCTGCTGGCATGGCGGGGGTCATCAATATTGTGTATAAAAAAGACTTGGAAAAAGGCTTTAATGGAGAGGTTGGACTTGCCCTAGGAGTTGGTCAATTGGGGAAAAGAAAAGAGGATTTACCTACCGAATTGGGCAGTTATTCCTTCAACCCAAAAGTGATTCCGAGCTTGAGTGCCAATTACAACAGCTCTAAAATCAACTTCTTTTTGCAGTCGGAAGTACTTATCCAAGAAAAGCTTCCTAACAATGAATTCACCACTCGGTTTTATGACGATGGCAACACTGTTTTTTCCCAAGTCCCCGAAAACAGAAAGCAAACGCAGTACATTGTAAAAACGGGTTTAGATTGGAATATTGACGACCAAAACAGCCTGACCTTTTCCACGGTTTTCGATTACGAGCAACATACCGACACCTCCCAAGTGCCTTTTATAAGAAATGATGCGGAAAGGTATCGCTACTGGCACTGGAGGGAAGCGGAAGTAACAGGTTACCTCAACTTCCAGCTGGACTACAAACACGAGTTCGAGCAGCCAGGCCATAAGCTCAACCTTAGCTTGCAATATACACGAGGCTGGGAAGATGAATCGTACTTTCTGAACGACAGTTCTATCATCCGCAAATCGCAAGATACTACACATTTGGTGGCTACCGAGCACACTATCCCTTTCCTAATCGACTATGTAAAACCATTAGCCAATGGTAGAATTGAAGCGGGAACAAAGCTACAAATCAGGCGCTTGCCCCTTACCTATGATATTGGTCAGGGTGAAAATTCGGTGATCTATCCTGGGCTGGGCGATTGGTCGGAATGGGGAGAAAATATCTATGCCGCTTACTTCAATTATGTACTAGAAAAAGAAAAGTACGATGTAGAAGCTGGCTTGAGAGCAGAGCAAACGGATGTATTTTACAACCTGCCCGAAGAGAATATTTATTACGACCAGAACGATTCTTACGATTATTTCAAGCTTTATCCCAACGTCCGTTTCACGCTCAAAATTGACGAAAACAACAACTTATCGGCTTTTTACAACAACCGGGTAGATCGGCCAGGAGAGCCCGAACTGCGGATTTTCCCCAAATACGATGATCCAGAATTGATGAAAGTCGGCAACCCTTACCTCCGCCCTCAGTTTACCCAAACATTTGAGCTTGCGTACAAACATTTTTGGGAAACAGGCTCAGTCTATTTCTCAGGCTATCACCGCATGATCGACAGTCATTTTTTGAGGATTTTCAGCATCGATTCTTCCAATGCCGATTACAATATCATTAATAAGGTCTACCAAAATGTGGGCGATGCCTCCAACTCGGGCGTGGAGGTTCTTCTCTCCCAAGAGATTGGAGAAAACTGGAAAATGACGGGAAGTTTTAACTGGTACATAAATACCATTGAAGCTTACGAAGGCGAGGTTTTGTTTCCCTACAAAAGACCTTTCCAAATCCAAAAAACAGAGGACAACACATGGGATGCAAAGCTCAATAATCAGATAAAACTTCGGGACAACTTGGAAGCGCAAGTGACTATTATCTATTATGCAGCGAAGAATATTCCCCAAGGAAAGCAATTTGCCCGCTCCTCGGTCGACATCGGTTTGAAAAAGACAATTTGGGATAAAAAAGGGGAAATTATCTTTTCCGCCTCCGACATCTTCAACAAATTTGGCATCAAGCAGGAATTGACAGGAGACGGCTTCAGAGCCATTTATGAAAACTTCTACGAGACTCAAGTACTGCGCCTTGGGCTGAAGTATAAGTGGTAGATGAACTGACAATATACCTTAAGACCAAAGTATTGAAACAAAAGCTTGGTAAAACCCGGTTACGGGTTTCATAATTGTAGTATTGTTAATTTGGATAAGACAATCCTGCTAGGTGTTGCATAAAATGGGTATAAAGTTCATTTGTACAACACCTAGCAGGATTGTAGCTTAAGAATGTAACATCTTTGCTACAATTATGGAATCTCCCGCAAAAGCGGACAAGCTCTAATAGGATTCTCAAATCAGTACAAGAGAGTATCAAAAAACTGCCCCCAATCAACAACATGCTCAGAAAAAAACCTGCTTGGTTGATCATACCCCTCTCTAGTTTTCGAAAAATGGAATAATCATAACTAGGTAATCAAACTAATCATACCTTCCATAATATTGCAAAAACCTATATCCACCAATCTCAAATTACTAACCAATAACATATCCCCCAGCTTTTTATATAAAATATTGATTCCATCTCGATAAAATGCTACGGCTTAAGCTGATGTGCTAATAATTTTTATTACACGTGCGTAGTCTGTTTTTATAAAAATGCAGTCCTTAATATTAATAATTGTTGTAAATACACTTTAACTAACAAACCAAACAATAACAAAATACAAAATTTTTAACATAATCAATAATTTGAAAATGAAATCAAAACTTACAAAATGGAGGCAATGCCAAATGGTATTGCTCCTATCCTTGGTACTTTACACAACAAGCTACCAGAAAGCCATGTCACAAGCGCCTAATTTGCCAGAAAAAGATAGCTTGGCTCAAACATTATTCACCAACCAGAATTTTTTAAGTGCAACTCAAGTAGATACGTTGACCCTCCCTTTGCAGCTTGGTGATAGTTATACGCTTGAAGTAGTAACTAAAGTAAATCAGGCTTTGGGGCGTGGTATGGACATAGAAGGAAGAAATTCCATTGCCAAAGGTTTCAGAGTTTCTTTGGACGAGCAAACGCTCAATTGGACATCATCGCTTTCTTCCTCTATTGAAATGGCCAGTACAAGTTCAGATGAATATTATACTGTTAGAGTGGCTGTAGAAAATGAAATGGCTCATGTTTACCAGAATGGTGTATATCTGCAAACGTTTCCGGTTTCTACCATTTATGATATAAGCAATGGAGAAGAAAGTAATGAATTACCTGGGGGGCTTTTGGGATCAAGTTTAATTACCGACTGGGCAGGTACAAGTTCTGATAATTCGGGCAGACCTTCCGACTACGGTTGGGGATTAGAGGGCACAACTGTAGATATGTTCAATACGGCAAATAGCGGAAGCGGAGTGAGATACCTCGATTATGATGAAAACACATCCCCACTTACTTACAACGGAGAGGTGTATGCGGGAAGGATCATGTTTATTCGGTGGGACAATAACTCACTTAACGATGCAGTTTACACCTATCCGGTAACATTGGCTGCTAATACGGTATATAATTTTTCCATGCTCCATGCTTTTTGGGCAAATGCTACAGGTTCTAGAAATATAAATGTTGGTATAGGAAAAACTACAGACCCTAATGACGCGATTGCCTCTAATGTATTTTATTCTTCGGGAACAAGAAACCTTAAAAGCGACAACTTCTCATTTACCTCTGAAGAGGCAGGAACGTATTACCTAACTTTCACAGGCGCTTGGGCATTGTATGCCATAAGTGAGCTTTCTGTAAATGAAATAAACATAGAGCCAAGGTTGATTTTTGGGAAAAACTATCCAGATGGAAATGTAGATATGAAAATAGCTTCGGCTAGCTTTGAAAATGGAGCGTATGCACCTGCTACTATCACCACTGGTATGAAACAAGATGTAATTGTTACAGGTAAAGAAGTTTATTACCCTACTACTTTTAATACCAACTTTGTGGTATCTGGCAAAACTGATCTGCACCTTACCGGTGAATATACCCCATTGGTAAATTCATCTGTATCGTTAAATTCGGCAGATGCTTGGCTATTTTTCGACAACATAAGCCCTGCAGAAGTCATTGAAGATTGGCTTGACAAAGTGACTATCAATGGTATGAGTGCTATAAACAATCCAAATGTTCGTATGTCCATTTATAAAAACGGAACAGCAATTATACCCAATGGTAACCAAACTTCTACCCAAGCCCTAGAGGTATTTACAAATACAGGCTTATCAGGAATGTCGAATACCTACGAAATAGATACCTTCCATACCGACCTAGGCGCATTTGATAATAATATCGGTTCTTTTAAGCTTCAAAGAGGCTATATGGCCACTTTTGCAAGTAACTCCGATGGCTCTGGCTTTAGTAGAGTATATATAGCCAATGATGAAGACCTTGAAGTGACCGAATTACCAAAAGGGCTGAATGGAGCTGTGTCGTTCATTCGCGTGTTTAAGTGGGACTGGGTAAGTAAAAAAGGAAAAGCGGGTTGGTCTCCTGCTAAGCTGAATTGTACTTGGTACTATGACTGGAATATTGGTGGGAATTCTTCAGATGATTACCAGTACGCTACCATAAGACAAAATGCCGGTTGGCCATCGTGGGATGCAATCAATAATAAGGAAAGAGTAAACCACCTGTTGGGATTTAATGAGCCCGATCGCCCCGACCAAGCAGACATGACTGTAGAAGAAGCTATCGAAATATGGCCTGAGATGATGAATTCGGGCATGCGGATTGGCTCTCCTGCTCCTGCTGACCCGTTCAATAATTGGTTGCCAACATTTTTGGATCGATGTGAAGAATTGAACTATAGGGTAGACTTTGCCGCTATCCACTGTTATTGGGGAGGACTTACACCTGAGCAATGGTATTCACGCCTCAAACAATTGCATGAGCGATTCAAACGCCCACTCTGGATTACAGAATGGAATAATGGAGCCAACTGGACTTCGGAATATTGGCCAGACGCTCAAGACGCCCAGTTCCAGAAACAGCTCAATGACATGAGAGGGATTCTCAATGTGTTGGATACTGCTTCATTCGTTGAGCGTTATGCAATTTACGACTGGGTGGAGGACAAGCGAGCGATGGTGCTAGCCGATACGCTTACACCAGCCGGAGAATATTACGCAGCCAATAAATCTGATTTTGCCTTCGATCCCGCTAAAGAATTTATCCATACTTGGGCATTAGTAGCTCCAACCTTGACCAGTACTATCAACGAAAACGACTATTTCAAGGTAACGCTGAATTGGGGAGATGTAAATGGTGAAATGGGTTCAAAATATAAGTTAGAGCGAAAAATAGATGGACTGGACGCTGATTTTGTCGTTGTACAAGAATTGACCGATTATGTACCAGGAGAAGAGGTTGCTTTCGGAGACAGTGTGTATGACAAAGCCTCGTACCGGGTTCAGGCAGTAGGAATTGGAGGAGAAACAGCCTACTCTAATACGGTAGAAGTAATTCGTGATACAAATCCAGCAGCCCCTATGCTTCAGGCAGAAGTGCTTTCTTCTTCTATAATCAAATTGACTTGGGACGAAATAGACGAGGCTCGCTCTTTTAATCTAAAGCGTTCGCTAGATAAAAACGGTTCTTTTGAAACTGTTTTAGCAAGAACGACAGAATTTGCTTATTTGGATGAAGAGTTGATTTCAGATACTACCTATTTCTATACTATATCTTCACTGAACTCGGCGGGTGAAAGCGAAAACGGTGATACCATTGCAGTAAAAACGTTGAAGTTAGTTGCTCCCAAAGGTGTGCTCAACCCGAGAGTTGCTTCTGCAGATTCGCGGATTACGCTGAGCTGGGATTTTAGGTATGATGCTATGTATAAAATCCTGAAATCTGAAACCGAGGGTGGTCCATACGATACATTGATTGCTGTATTAGACACCACTAACTACATCGATTCTGCTGTAGTAAATGGGCAAACATATTACTATAAGCTACTGGCTTATAATGAGCTAGGCGAAAGCCCACTTTCTAAAACATTAGAAGGAAAGCCAGTGGTTGGTCAGCATCTTTTTGTGAGTTTTGATGAAGCTTCAGGTACTTTTGCCGAAGACTCTTGGGGAGGCAACCATGCTACATTGATAGGCGATGCCGATCGTGTAGGAGGCTATGTTTATGCTGGTGCGTTGAATTTGACTGGTGAAAACGATGCTCATGCCCTATTGCCAGAAGGAGTAGTGAATACATTGGATGATTTTACTATAGCTACATGGGTTAAATTAACGTCATTGAGTACATGGATGCGTATTTTCGATTTTGGTATCGGTACATCCTCTTACATGTTTTTGACACCTCAGGCAGGTAGGAGTAATGGCATGTCAACTGTAAGATACGGCATCAAAAATGGAGGGGAAGAATATACTGTTAGTTACCTCGATACTCTTCCGCTAAATACTTGGACGCATTTTGCTGTAACACAATCAGAAGATACTGTTCGCCTGTATTTAAATGGAGAATTGGTAACAACAAGCACTGAGTTTTTATTGAGCCCTTCTGACTTAGGAATTACTACTGACAATTTTATTGGTAAATCGCAGTGGTCAGACCCTCTTCTAAACGGAGCAATAGATGAGTTTAAGATTTACAATTATGCGCTAAGCGAGGCGGAAATTGCGGAAGTCGCAGCTCCAGCAGAATTGTCTGTACCTGTTGAAATTAAAGGGTTTACAACTTATTCGGCAGATTCGAAAATCACATTGGATTGGGACTTGGCTTACGATGTTGTATATGATATCTATCGTGCTGAATCGGAAGAAGGCGAGTTTGAAAAAATTGTATCGGGATTGGATGCTTTAAATTATGTAGATACTGATGTAGATAACACAACAACTTATTTCTACAAATTAGTAGCTTACAATGAAGCTGGCCAAAGTCCTATGTCTGATGCACTGCAAGCAACACCTGTTGAAGGCCGACACGCCTATTTTGATTTTGAAGAAGACAACGGAACCTTGGTGAAAGATAAGTGGAGCGCTTACCAGGGTCACTTACGAAATGATGCATCGTGGAAGGCAGGAAGAATGTACCTGACCAATGCAATAGCCTTAGACAATTCTAAGGAATCTTATATTGAATTGGAAGAAGGAATAGTGAGTACCTTGAATGACTTTACCATTTCCTCATGGGTGAAAGTGAATGAGTTAAATAGATGGATGCGTATTTTTGATTTTGGTTCTGGCACATCCTCTTACATGTTTTTGACACCTCAGGCAAGTAGCAGCAATGGCATGTCAACTGTAAGATACGGCATCAAAAATGGAGGGGAAGAATATTCCGTTAGTTACCTCGATACTCTTCCGCTAAATACTTGGACGCATTTTGCTGTAACACAATCAGAAGATACTGTTCGCTTGTATTTAAATGGAGAAGTTGTAGCAGTGAACACCGAAATCCCACTTACTCCTGCCGATTTAGGTATTACTCCACAAAACTATATAGGTAAATCTCAGTGGCCAGATCCTTTTTTGCATGGTGTGTTAGATGATTTTAAGATTTATAACTATGCATTAAGCGAAACAGAACTATTAGAAGAGCTAAAGTCACCTCAAGTTATCACCTTTGAGGCAATATCTGCAATGCATGCTGGCGACTCTGATTTTACGTTGAGTGCGGCTTCAAGTGCCGAGTTGAAAGTTGCTTACAGCTCTTCCGATTCGAGTGTGGCAATAGTAGATACGCTGGGAGTTGTTCGTATAATGGGTGTTGGAGTTACAGAAATAGCAGCCGAGCAAGGGGGTAATGAGGAATACCTTCCCGCCAAGTCGGTACAAAGCTTTACCGTAAACTCAATAGCTATGGAGGCATTATACATGGATGCCGACAATAGTGAAAACAACAATACCATTAAGCCTTATATCCAGCTTGTCAATAATGACGAGGTAAGCGTTGACTTGCAAGAAATTACAGTGAGGTACTGGGTTACAATGGAAAAATTTAGTGGGGCAAGGGTTGATATTCACTATGCGGAGTTAGGCAATCAGGTAAATGCAGCGTATGTTGAATTGGAAGAACCGCGTGATAATGCGCTAGGCTATGTAGAATACAGTTTTGATAGTGGAACAGGCGTACTTGATCCTATTAATGGCACAGGGGTTATCCAAAGTATGATAGCTAATACCGACTGGAAGCAACTAGACGAGAGTAACGATTATTCTTATCAAACAGGGGCAAGTTCATATCAGTTAAATGATCATATAACAGTTTACCGAAAAGGTCAGTTGATATGGGGCACTGAGCCCGCTATGACAGCTCCTCAACAACTAATAAAAGTGAAATCACTCTCTATAAACGGCGGTTCTAACACCATGAGCACTTATGTTGAAATAGAGAATCAAGGTAATACAGCTCTGCAATACGATGACTTATCTATGAGATATTGGTTTACATCGGAAGGAAAAGAACAACTGAATTATTGGATAGATTATTCTTACTTGAATAAAAATGGGATTGATGCCCAGTTTGTAAAGCTGGATTCTGTAACCCAAAATGCTGACACGTATTTTGAAATAAGTATGGATTCTACACTCGGCATATTTTATCCGTTGAGCAGCTCTGGACCAATTCAATACCGCATAGCCAAATCTAACTGGACTGCATTTGACGAAACAAACGATCATTCTTATAATGCATCTAGCAGCTATGTAAGCAACAATAAAATAACGGTTTACTACAAAGGCGATTTGATCTATGGGGTAGAACCTTTCGATGTAGCTGAAAACGCTGCTTCCCGAATTGGATTGGAAAAAGAAGTTGATAGTAAAGTATTTTCAATTTATCCCAACCCAGTAGTGGACAACTTAACCATTAATTTGGAAGCTGAAGCTTTGGTAACAATTATCAACCTTTCTGGAAACATTGTATGGCAGAGGACTATTTCACAGAGCACCAATTCTATAGACTTAAGTTCCTTAAATGAAGGGCTTTATATTATAAAGGTACAAAGTGAAAATATGCATGCTGTGAAGAAGATTCTCAAAGAGTAACTAGATCGTACATAGTTAGTTTCAACAGATAGAGGCTGTCTCATGTTAGAGACAGCCTCTTTTTTGTATATTGCTACAAATCAACCCTTGCAAGAATGTCACATTTCGACCTTACCGAAAAAATAGACGAGATCATCGCTAAAAAAAACTACGATTCTGGTTTTGAAGAAATTGCTATCAACCTTATCAATCAAAAAACCTTGAAGGTAAATGAGGAAGAGTTTCAAATAGTGGGAATCGAATTCTACTTAAATCGGGATGGGAAAAACAACCCTCTTGACATCTTCGCACATGAACATAAAACAGTGAACCATATTGATACAAAACAGGATTCCTGAGAGCTCATGGGGCGGGAATAGATATCACCATAAATCAAGATGGGTATCATGGCGGTATATTGATTCGTGCTTTAGAATATAGTGGAGAAAGAATTGATGGTCCTTTAAAAGTAATGGATGTCCTTATTGGAAAAATCAATGTTTTTCAAACCAATACTATTGAACTCATCGATAAGGAAATTACTGAAGACAAAACCATTTTTAGTTTTCCAAGAGTTGGACTTTCTTTGAAAAGGATCAATTATTTCATCAATGGTGATAATAAAGCAGAAGCTGCTGGTTTCAACTACATTTTCAAAAATTGGCGGTTTATTACCAAGCCAAGCAAGACACAAAACGGGAAACACTTAATGGCTTTGAAGCTGATAAAAGATGGAGAATCAGAAGATGAAGTTTGCTCACTTTTAGATCTTGGCTTGTCAACTTTAAAAAGCTATAAAAAACATATAGAAACCGCTTTTGATCCCCAAGAAATAATTGAGCTATCTAAGCAAAAACAATCGGTAGAAATAATGTGCCAGCTTTATGAATACCTTTATCAAAAAGACTAATTCCAGAACAAAAAACTACTTCATCTCAATGAAAAAATACGTAATCATAGCCATCTTCCTTTTAATCATAGCCTCCTTTGGATATTACAAATTCGGCTTGTTTACAGGTATAAATTACTTCACCGCTCTTTCAGATATCAGTAAAGGAAAAGTTGAAATTTTAACGTATGGGTTTGTAGAACGTACAGATGAAGAATTGAATCCTATTGCCAAGCAATTTGGGTTTCAATTTAAAACCATGGCTGGTTGTGTAGTTACGCAACGGTTTATCAATCAAGTAGATTCTTACAATTATGCTGTAGAGCGATATCTTGAAAAGAGAAATGGAGAAAATTGGTTAGGGGCTTTTAATAAAGAGGTGGAAAAAGAACTTCCACGAAAGTAGTAGTATCAGCAGACAGAGGCTCTTTAACACACTTTCACTCCTACCCTTCCACTTCCATCAAATAAATACCATCGTGGCGGATGGAAATGAAGCTTTGGTTGCTTATCCAAAAGTCCCTTCCCGGGTTTTCCGAATGTTGAATCAACTCAAGTTCTCCTTCAGCTTCATCGTACTGATAATACCCATCGGACAACCCATTCCCATCTAGGAAAAACTGGTGGAAAACACTTTGACTTTGCACGGGCTGCTGCGCATATACATAGGAGACGGATTTTCGCTGGGCATTTTCTTCTTCAAAAACCAGCTCACTACCCTCGTACATCTTCACTTGCTTTCGCTCATCTTGATAGCTCTGCAAACCAAGGCTAAACTGCGAAGCGTTGTTGTAAGCCAAAATGCTGTAACCTGGCATATCCGTTTGAGGAAGGCTTGTCAATTTTTGGGTGCTAGGGTCGAGGTAATGATTCCCCAGCCACAAGTTATCACGGTTATCGTACCTCAAAAAAGAGTAAAATGCGCTAGTGGTTTTGATCTCCTCCCCAGTGCTGGGGATGACCAGCACATCAGGAGTTTTGTCGGCTTTCCATGCCAATAGTTGCCCATCTACAAATCGGGAATAGTGCTGATACTCCTTTATAAAAGCTACTTTCTCATGTTTTTTAGTGGAAACATTGAAACTGTACATAGCTAAAGAGTCCCTCTCCAACACTTCATTTTTATACATCTTTGAGGTATAAACTATTTCGTCTTGAGAAACTGCCCGAATATTCCTGCCAGAAAAAGCATCGCTGATCAGTTCTTGTTCAAATGTTTGGAGGTTCAGGCGGTATAAAGATTGTTTTCCAAAACCATCGGAGTGGTTTTCGGTAAAAAACAGAACGCAATTATCGGGAGTGAAGTCAAAAGATTCTAAGAACTGAGTAAAATCGACCAGTTGAGTTTCTTTAAGCTCATTTGCGAAAGAGTACTGGTAGTCAGCAAAAAAAGACCTATAAAGCGTATCACTATTTTCCCTCTCAAATTCTACTAATAGATCAATCCCTTTCGCAGGAAACTGAAAACTTGCCGATGCAGTAAGGTAAAATTTATTGGGCAATTGTTCGGTGAACTCGCCTATCACCAAGCTATCTTCTGTAGGAAGAATCACCTTTCCCCGCTTTATCCCCCCTTCTTCCAAGCGGATATCTACCATCGATTCGGATTTGGGGATGAACCTGATATTTACATCCGAAGTAAGTGAGGCCGGCTTTTGATAGATTGGCTCTACCGCTTCGGGCTCATCGGTACAGGCAGCTAGGCCAAGAAGAAAAAGAATAGCGTAGATAGGTTTCATAGTAGTATGAGGGCTTGTGTTCGTCATGTTAAAGACACTCATCTTTCACCTATCGACACGTTATTCCCTGAAAAACTGAAAATTTAACATTTTAGTGATGGGATAGCTCACCATACCCCACTGTGACAACACCCCTACACATGCTGATCGATTAGTATAGGATTTCCATCGGGGTCAATCACTACGAAACTCGCAGGTCCCGAAGTACTTTCATCCACCTCGGTTTCCAATTTAACCCCATTCCCCTTAAGGTGCTTTTGAATATCTCGCACATCATCAAACTCCGCCAACGCATTTGCGCTCGAATCCCAGCCCGGGTTAAAGGTCATAATATTGTTTTCGAACATGCCTTGGAAAAGCCCGACCAACGTAGTCTCATTTTTCATGATCAGGTAATTCTTTTTGATATCCCCGGCAAAAACCTCAAAACCTAATGTCTCATAAAATTCTTTCGATGCCTGAATATTCTTTACGCTTAAGCTCACTGAAAATGCTCCTAGTCTCATTGTTAAAGTTTCTCCTTGATAAAATATGTTTCCATACATAGATGAATAATACAATTTAAGGCATTTCTTCCTAAGCATCAAACCAAATAACTTAACTTTTCTAAGTATCAAATATCTATGTCCTCAATACCATGAAACAAGACATAACCTACCTGCATAAAATCGGTATGCATGCATACAAAAACACATAACTATTCTAAGCCTTTATTTCACTAAAAAAAGCCACACACACACTTTGTTTAAAATTAAAAAAACACCAACAAAATTTATAACAACTGAATATCAACTATTTATGAAATAAAATATAGAGTTAGGCAATAAATACAACCCCCACAACCCAACTAATACAAAATATGTTATTTCAAAGAAAATATAATTTTCCAAATGGGGTTATCAGAGTATTATACAACATAAACCTAGGCACTTCATAATGAACAAGCATCAAACTATCTTGATTGTTGACGACTTCCAAAGCATACGTAAAGTAATAAGAACCACCCTCCAATGTCACGGCTTTGAAGTAGTAGAAGCTGAAAATGGCAAAAAGGCTTTGCAACAATTATTAGAATCAGATCAGAACATAGATCTTATTTTATCAGATTATAACATGCCTGAAATGAATGGTTTTGAGCTTCTTGAAGCCGTAAAGCAAAATGACTTATTAAAAACCATCCCGTTTGTGCTTCTTACTTCGGAAACGAACAGGGAAAAAATGAAGCAAGCTCGAAAAACAGGGCTAGATGCTTGGATTGAAAAACCATATAAAATTGAAGCTTTCATCACTCAAATCAACTATTGCATAGAAAAAAGCAAGTCTAATGAGTCAGTATGATAAATTGTTTATTGAAGAAGCAAATGAACAACTTGAAATTGCTGAACAGGCATTATTGACTTATGAGACGAGTGCCAACTCAGGATTGATAGAAGAAGCATTTCGAGCACTTCATACATTTAAAGGGGCTGCTTATATATTCAACCTCAAATATTTAGGAGACTTTGCCCACCACATAGAATCTATTCTGGATGGTATACGGGCTGGAACACTTTCAAGCAACAGCGAGATTATAGGTAAGCTACTGGTCTACCTCGATCATTTGAAAGGTCTTATGGTCGATCCTGAAATAAGCAATAAAAAAGACAAAGAAAAGCATCGCCTAATTCATGAGGAAATTAGCCGATTCTCCGAAGAGGTCGCAAATAACATAAAAGAGGCTGAGAAGAAAGATCTCCCCAAAGAACCTGTGGATAATTCTTACACGTATTACCTGTTTGTAAAAGCAAAAATAACGTTTACGAACAGCTCACCCCATCCTATTTTTAATATTTTTGATGAAATAAAGGATTTAGGGCCGTCCCAGATCACACCTCACTATTTGGAGGAAAATACTGATGATAAATCAACTATTAGCGATTGGGATGTTTACGTGGCTACCGAAGAATCGGCAGAAGACTTGGACGCCTACTTCATGTTCATAGATACGGATGTGGAGATAGAAGTCCATCAAATTTCTACTACTAATTTATTCGAAGAAGATGAGTTTGGGCTTTTCCTCGAATCGATTGATGGTAAAACCCCTGCCGAAAAGGTTGAGGCATTGACGCTTTTTATAGATTCTTTACAGGCTCAAGAAACTGAAAACACAGAGGAAGCAGATGACCTTATGCCTGCCACTACTGGAAAACTAAAATCCAGCAGCATCAGAGTTGATACAAAAAAAATTGATCAGCTGATGAATTTGGTTAGCGAGTTGGTCACCGACCAGGCAAGCCTGAGCATGTTCACGGAAAAATATCACATCCCAGAACTTGAAAGTTTGGTCGAAAATATGGACAGGCATATTATCCAACTCAGGGACATCAGTTTTGACATGACGTTGGTGCCTATAGAAAGCATGATGGGCAGGCTAAGAAGACTGGTAAGGGATAGCTCCAAGTCGCTAGGCAAGGATGTTGATTTTATAGTGAAAGGAGAAAATACAGAACTGGACAAGACTTTTATAGACTCACTTACAGACCCTATAATGCATATTCTGCGCAATAGCATTGACCATGGGATAGAGTCACCTGAAGCGAGGAAAAGTCAGGATAAGCCGGAAAAAGGGACTATTCAATTTGAAGCATATTATTCAGGTACAAATGTCCATATCGACATCACAGACGATGGCAAAGGACTTGACCTAGATGCTATAAGAGAAAAAGCGATTCAGAAAGGGATCATTGGTAAAAACCAAAATTTGGGACGCAATGAAACCATGAGGCTGATTTTTGAACCAGGTTTTTCTACAGCCAAAAACATTACCGATGTTTCGGGACGAGGAGTGGGGATGGATGTGGTAAGAAAAAATATACACGAACTAAAAGGTGAGATAGAACTCGATTCTGCGGCAGGAAAAGGCACTAAAATCACAATTAAAGTCCCCCTCACCCTGTCCATTATTGACGGACTTTTGGTGAAGATAAAAGACGTTTTTTTTGTTATCCCTGTTCAAGTCATCAAAAAATGTTATGAGCTCCCAAATGAAGAGCTTGAAAATAACTTTAACGACCTTGTAGTATTAGATGGGGAGCAAGTGCCTTTCATCAACTTGCGCGAGGAATTATCCTTTAATGGCTATTCCCCTACTGGCCATACTGTACTTATCAAGGTAATGGACAGAAACAGAGAAGTAGCCCTAACAGCAGATGAGATTATTGGAGAATACCAGGCTGTACTGAAGCCTATTGGACAATTCTATAAAAACCAAGATTTCATTTCTGGCGCTACTATTTTAGGAGATGGTACGGTAGCACTTGTGCTTGATACAAACAAGCTTGTAGAACTAAGAACAAAAATGCATATATAAACCCATGAACTACGAAGAAGAAATAAGCCAAAACTTAAAGTCTTTTTTATCCTTCAAACTCTCAAAAGAGATGTTCGCGATAGAGGTTGAGAAAGTTGTCGAAATTTTGGAAGTGTCCAAAATAACGCATGTACCCAAAGCACCAGAATATATGAAAGGGGTGATTAATTTGAGAGGGAAGGTACTTCCGTTAATAGACACATGCCTGAAATTTGGACTTCCTGCTATCGAGCTCAAAACAGAAACTTGCATAGTGGTGATCTTGATAGAAATAAACAAGGAGCTTACCCACATGGGAATTTTGGTAGATGAAGTAATGGAAGTAGTGGAGATGGACGAAAAGGAAATTCAACCTACACCTGGCTTGGAAAACAAAAATAAGCTTGAGTTTATAAAAGGAATACTGAAGGTGGACGAGGAGTTTTTAATGATCCTAGACCTTGACAAAGCATTTTCCCTAGACGAAATCAACTCGGTAAAAAATTCTGAAGAAGAAGCCACAGTGGTTTAGGCAAAATTTGTTTAAACTCATTTATTCAAAAAAAAATGAGGATGAGAGCATCCACTTCACAAAAAAACTAAAAATAGCCCACAAGATTTTGATAGTCAATATCATAATACTTTTAATCAGTATTGACTTCAACTCAAAATCCAACCATTATTATGAAAAAAACACTTTTGCTAATTGTAGTCCTAATACACATTGGAGTGTATTCGGCTAGTGCCCAGTTTACAGTAGATGTTGATTTTAGGATCAGATCTGAATACCGTGACGGAGCTAGAATTATGCTTGACAGCTCTAAACAAGCAGCCTTTGTGAGTTCACAACGAACAAGACTTATAACAACTTATAAAAAAGACAAGTTAGAACTACGGTTTGGAATTCAAAATGCCAGAATCTGGGGTCAGGACAAAGAAAGGGCGAATGTAGGAAATGTGAACCTCAGCGAAGGTTGGTTGAAATACCAATTGAGCCCTTATTTCAGTGTTCAAGCTGGTCGCCAACATATGGTACTTGACGACGGTAGGATTTTTGGCAAAAGGAACTGGAACGATATAGCTGTTTCTCATGACCTTGCTGTTTTGCATTTTAACAAAGACAGTTGGTCTGTAAAAACTGGAGCAGCATACAACAACGAAAGTAATAATTTCCAAGAAGCTCCTTATACGGTAAACTACTATAAGTACCTCGCTTTCGCATGGGCTCATAAAAAGGTAAGTGATAATCTTCAGCTTTCATTCCTCACATCTGTAGATGCAAATGAAGATGAAGATGACTTCAAAAAAATTTACCCTAGGTATACATCCGGCTTTTATGCAAAAGTAGGCAGTGGCGGTTCGAAGTTTGATATGCAAGCATCTGCATATTATCAATATGGCAAAAACCCAGTAGGGCTCAAGCAAAGAGCTTATATGTTTTCAATCATTCCAAAATATAAAATCAGCTCGACTCTTACAGGAGTCTTGGGTGTTAATTTCATTAGCGGTAATGATGAGCTGGACACAGACAACAACGAAAATAATGCTTTTAATAAATTATTTGGGGATGGACATCGCTACTACGGATATATGGACTATTTCCTAAATATCGAAAGCAATACAAAAGGAGCTGGAATGAGAGAGCTTTTTGCCAGTGTCTTCATCAAAACTGGTGAAAAATCCACCCTAGAAATTTCAATCCACAACTTTGCTCTTGCAGGAAATTTACTTGCTACCAACGAACAAAACTCGATGGTAGCTATAGACAAAAGTCTGGGCAACGAAATTGATTTACAATACACTCAAAAAATAAGTAAGGATCTGAGTTTCAGAGCTTCTTATTCAACCATGTTGGCACAGCCTTCCATGGAAGCATTGAAGGGAGGCGACCACCAACGGTACCAACAATGGGCAGCTATTATGCTAATGGCTAAACCAACGCTATTTACAAGTAAAGAACCAACTGTTCCAAACAAATAAAACACTAAAACTTATTAATTAAGATGAACTCTATAAAATTGACAACAAACCAACGGATAGTCGTAATCTTCCTGTTTGTTATTTTTATCTCCTTGTCAGGTGCTGTCTACACCACTTTTCAAACCCAAAAGCTTAAAGTTGAGATAGAAAAGATCTATAATGACAACTTGCTAAGCATAGATTATTTGATAGAAGCTGACCGGGATGCGTATCAATCTAGCATTCTGATTGCCCAAGTCTTTTCTCAATATAAACTTAAAGACACAACAAAGATCAATAGTACAGTTGTCGATATAAAAGAAAACCTAGAGCAGGTTTCTGACCGTTATAATCAATTCTTCAATATTTCTGCATTTACCAAATTGAAGGAATATGATCAATATGATATACATGACAAAACCTTTAGGGAAAAACACGGGGAACTGAGCGTTATTTCGAATGAAATTATCTCTTTAATATTAAGGGGAGATTTCAAAACCGCTGAAGAAACGTACTATTCTTCTTATGTTACTGCTTTTGAGCCCATGAGGAATGCAATGGACAAATACACCGACCTCAGCCTCGAATCTGCAGATAATGCATACAATGCTAGCATAAAACTAAGCGAAGGAATTTTCAGGAATTCCATGATAATGGTATTGGTAGTAATGGTTTTTATTATAGCTGGAGGACTATACCTGAAAAGAAGCATTTCCATTCCTCTGAATGAGGCAATGGCTATCGTCGATAAAATTTCTGGTGGAGACCTAAGGGTAAAAATCAACAGAGCAAAATACAACAGGAAAGACCAAATAGGGTTTTTGCTCTTGAAGATTGATGATATGGCAAAAAACCAGAGGAAAATCATTTTGACTGTTAAAAAAGGGGCTGAGTACATAAACAAGGCTAGTGTAGAATTGAGCTCTTCGGCAGGTCAACTATCACAGGGGGCATCGCTTCAGGCTAGTTCGGTAGAAGAGGTGTCGTCTTCAATGGAAGAAATGGCTGCAAACATCCAACAAAACACCGATAATGCCAGAGAAACGGAACGAATTGCATTGAACTCCAATAAGCAAGTGGAAAGTTCTAACCAGTCTGTGGAAGAAACAGTAGATTCCATGAGCACGATTGTGAGGAAAAACTCGATCATTGGTGAAATTGCCCGCCAAACGAACCTTTTAGCCTTGAACGCAGCAGTAGAAGCAGCAAGAGCAGGCGAACATGGAAAAGGCTTTGCCGTAGTTGCCTCCGAAATCCGTAAGCTAGCAGAGCGTAGCCAAACTGCAGCAAAGGAAATTGATGAGATTTCAAACACAAGTGAAAAGGTAGCCCGTACTGCTGGCGATATGCTGAACAAATTGGTTCCTGAAATAGAAAAAACGAGTAACCTGGTAGCGGAAATAAGTGCTGCAAGTATTGAGCAAAACGAAGGAGCAAACCAAATAAATGTGGCCATTCAGCAGCTAAACACGGTAGTTCAACAAAATGCGGCAAGTGCGGAACAATTAGCCTCCAACTCTGAAGAGTTGAATGGGCAATCTGAGATCCTCAGAAAGTCGATTGCATTCTTTAAGCTAGATCAAGAAGAAGAAAATACATTTGGTGATTTCGATTCTTCACAATCATCTGAAGGTTCAGCTTTCAACAAGAGAAAAAACCAAG
Organism: Flammeovirgaceae bacterium SG7u.111; assembly: GCA_034044135.1. Taxonomy (NCBI): domain Bacteria; kingdom Pseudomonadati; phylum Bacteroidota; class Cytophagia; order Cytophagales; family Flammeovirgaceae; species Flammeovirgaceae bacterium SG7u.111. Next base: position 4,326,900 of record CP139021.1, read on the forward strand.
CCCAGTACAAGAGTAACCAATACCCTTCTGAGTCTGAAAACTCGAATGGATTTAATTTGATAATGGATCAGAATTCAGACAGCTTGGATAACGACTTCGAGAAGTTTTAATCTCAACCTAACTTATAAATGCAAACTATTTATGATAAGCTACCTTGTATGCACCTGTAGTTTACTGAATAGTTTGCCTTCCTTTTGTTGACCTTCCCCACTCTATTAGCCACTTCCCAAACATGGTAAACCAAAAAATTGATTATTCGGCTCTGCAAAATGGTATAAAGCTGACAGATGCCGAGTTCCGCAAACTGAGCTCATTTATCTATAAAAGGTATGGGGTAAACATCCCTCCTGCCAAAAAAACACTTCTGGAAAGTCGGTTACAGAAAAGATTAAAAGCATTAAACCTTCATTCTTTCAAAGATTATCTAACTATAGTAATCGACAAGAAGGAAAATGACGAAATGGTAAAAATGATGGATAGGGTATCCACTAATAAAACCGATTTTTTCAGAGAAAGCGCTCATTTTGACTTCATGACCAACAACGTCCTTGCTAATTACCAAAACAACTTAAATATCTGGTGTGCAGCCTCCTCAAGCGGTGAAGAAGTTTATACCCTGGGAATTACCATTGAAGAATACTTGGCTAAGAATAATACCAACTTGAAATACTCCATATTGGGTACGGACATCTCCACTGAGATGCTCAACATAGGCCTTTTAGGTATCTACAATGAAGAAAGAATCGCCAAAATCCCTTTAGAAATAAAAAGGAAGTATTTCCTAAAAAGCAAAGAAAAAAGCAAGTCATTAGTAAGGGTTACCAAAGAGTTGCGCAGCAAGGTAACGTTCCAAAGACATAATCTGATAGAACACAGTTACCCTTCCACTGCTAGCTATGATATCATCTTTTGCCGAAACGTTTTGATTTACTTCGATAAGCCTACCCAAGAAAAAATCATCATGAAACTATGCAATAGACTAAAAAAAGGAGGCTATTTTTTTCTTGGACATTCTGAGTCAATAATCGGTATTAATGCGCCATTGCAACAATTAGCTCATACAACATATCAAAAAACATAATTATTTAAAGAAATATCACATACCCACTACTTAGGAAGCAGCTGTCGGTTAAAAGCATTCCCAAAAGGTATCGTTAAAGTATAGTGTAATCTAAGCAGCATAGCAAGAGCTGCGCCTAACACAACCAAAAATCCAGCAAGCCATAATTATTTACTTTATACAAAAGTTAAATAATTAAACTGATAAGTATAAACTCAGACACTATGATCTACGCATCCAAAAATACCAATAATGATAACTTGGGTAAGTTCTTTATAGACAACCCCTTTCTAAAGAATCAAAAACCTAACACTCATTTCCTACTTCCTTCCGAGTTTTTTGTAACTAGCAGAAAGTTTAAAATATCTACTGTTTTAGGTACTTGTGTTTCTATATGTTTATTTGACCCTACAACGAAAATATCGGGAATGAACCACTTTATGCTACCCAAGTGGAACGGGGAAGGAATAGCGTGCCCAAAATATGGAAATATTGCGACGGTGAAAATGGTGAGCAGAATGGAAAGGCTAGGCGCAAACCGAAAAAAAATAATAGCAAAAATATTTGGGGGACAAGAAAGCCCAAATTCTATATATGATATAGGAAAAAGAAATAGTGTAATTGCAGAGGTGATGCTTAAAGAGCTAAAAACTAAAATAATAGTCAAACAAGTGGGCGGTATCCAAAGTAGAAAAGTAGTATTTGATACCTTTACCGGAGATGTTTACATGAAATATATTTAATACAAAAGCATTTTCAGATGCCCTCAAAAAAAATAAAGGTACTCATAGTAGACGACTCAGCGCTGGTCAGAAAACTTTTATCAGAAATACTCAGCAATGACCCTCTCATTGAAGTAATTGGAGCTGCGGGAAACCCCTATTTTGCCTCCCGGATTATAAAAGAGCAAATCCCCGATGTAATTACACTGGATGTAGAGATGCCAAAGATGGATGGCTTAACATTTTTAAAAATACTGATGAGCCAAAAGCCCATTCCGGTCGTCATCATCTCCAGCCTCACAGAAAAAAACAGCCTGACTGCTTTAAAAGCCCTAGAACTAGGAGCAGTTGAAGTGATCCAGAAACCTACCATAAAAGCTATTTCCGACCCGAAGAACAACAGCAGGTTACATCTTATAGATATAGTGAAAGCTTCTGCTGAAGCTAAAATCAAAAAAGCCAAAAAGAGCTTTCCAATAAAAAAAGATACGTCGGCACACCCTGCTATTGAACACATCTCTACCAACCAAAGTAGCATGATCAAAACCACTGAAAAAGTGGTTGTTATAGGGGCTTCTACGGGAGGAACAGAAGCTTTGAAAGAAATACTCACCACCCTTCCTTACGATACCCCAGCCATTGCCATAGTCCAACATATGCCGGAAATTTTTACAAAATCATTTGCCGATAGGCTGAACGACATTTGCAATATAAAAGTAAAAGAAGCGGAGAACGGGGACACCTTGCTCCGCGGGCAAGCATTGATTGCCCCTGGCAACAAACATATGCTCATAAAAAGGAGCGGTGCAAAATACTTCGTGCAGCTTTCTGACGATGAACCCGTGAACAGACACCGCCCAAGTGTCGATGTGTTATTCAACTCGGCAGCACGCTATGTGGGGCAAAACTGCATCGGGATCATACTGACAGGCATGGGAAAAGATGGGGCAAAAGGACTCTTAACACTAAAAAATAGTGGATCGGATACAATCGCTCAAGACGAAGCATCTTCTGTGGTTTTTGGAATGCCCAAAGAAGCCATAAGAATCAATGCTGCAAAAAAAGTTATCCCTCTCAAAAACATTTCCAATGCAATTTTTGGATAAGTGGAAAATGTAAGAAGCCATAAGAAATTTATAGGCATGTTTCCTAACAGCTTCTAGATCAAGTCACTTCCTCTCCTTGTTCACCTTAAAATCAAACACATCTTTTCGGTTGTAATGACCTGTTACGTCCAGTGCCATGCGCTCGCCTATGGTCTTGCCCAGATCGTCTATGGTATAATAAATGATATCTTCGGTATCGAATTGAGGGTCGAGCAGGAAGTTGCCATCAGGACCAATTACGCAGCTACCACCGTTGAGCAGCAAGCCGTTTTTGTGGATATAGTCTTTGTTCAACGTAAGTTGAGAAGGAACATCCTCTTGGTACATGATTTGCCCAACGGCTATCACAAAACAGCGACCTTCGAAGGCGTACGACCTGCTGGCGAGCTGGAGGCGTTCGTGTACATTGGGCCAGAGAGCGATGTGCACCGTTTCCCCGCTTTCGTGCATTGCCTGGCGGGTGAGCGGCATCCAATGTTCCCAGCAAATAAGGCTACCAAGCTTGCCAAAGTCCGTATCTACCGAATTGAGCCCGTGCCCATCGCCTATTCCATACACCAGCTTTTCGCTAAAGGTCGGCATCAGCTTGCGGTGATGGTTTTTGAGCGTTCCATCGCTGCCAATTATCAGCACGGCATTGTAGATAGTCCCGTTCCCCGCCCCATTTTTCACTATTTCGTTCACCCCTATGCAGATGGTCACCTTTAGCTCTGCCGCTAGGGCACATATTTCTTGGATTTCCTTGCCCGGCACTTCCACACTGTTGAGGTAGAGCTCGGCAAACACCTCCTTCATGGCAGGGTTGTCCCAAAGCGCCACCTCGGGGCAGGAATCGAGCCAAGCGGGGTAGCCTGTGAGCCATGTCTCCCCAAAAACGATCAGCTCCGCCCCCTTGGTACTAGCTTCTTTGAGGTACGATTTGAGTAACTCCAAGCTCGTCGGCAAATCGAGGTGCTTGGGCTTCTTCTGTATGATAGCGATGTTGAGTTGTGTTTTCATAGATGCGGTGATGTAGAATGTCGGTTGCTTTTTGGGCAAAAATAAGGGAAGTTTTGGAAGGTAAAAGGTTAGATCAATCATTCCCTCCCTAATCCGTGTCATTCCTGACCTGATCGGGAATCTCCCTCCTACTATCCTACAATGTCCTGCTGCTCCTCAAAAAGTAAAGCCCCGCAACAAGCACTACTGAACAATGGGTAAATAGCCGATGGACAACTTAGTAGCAGGCACTTCCGCTTACCAGTTTATTGAAAAAAAGTCTATACTCTATACGATTTATTTCGCCAAATAATAAACCCAGTAATCGGTAAGCTTGATATGATCAAACAGGTGATAAATGCCAGCACCTTGGTGGACAATCCGCCAATAGAGCCAACGTGGATATCATAATTTATTCCTACAACTTTTTCAGCATTTGTTAGGTCGTCCATTTCATCCTTTCTAAGTAAATGGCCAGTTTTAGAATCGGCATAATATACCGCTCGATCATAAAATGTAGCATGAGAAAAGTACGCCCTACCTACAAATGGATATTCTGGCTTCCTTGGCATTTTTATAACATAGGAATCAGCATTGGGTGATTGGACTCTCATATGTTGATAAACCTTATCCAAAGGTTCTTGATTTGAGAGTTCTACAGTATCTGGCACTTTAGGCAAGGGCCGCTCAATTACCTTTCCTCCATCGGCAATCCATTTAACACCCTGATTTAAAGACTGAAATGACCAAAAAAGTCCTGTGATGGAAATGATAAGTCCAAAGGATAAAATATAGAAGCCTAAAACTGTATGCAGATCAAATACCTTTCTTTTTCCACTGAAGCCAGTTTTCCAAGTAAACCAAAACCTCATTTTCCTCGATTTCTTGTTTTTTGGCCACCAAAGTATTAAGCCAGAGATCATCATAACAACAAAACCCAAAACAGCCCAAGCTACTATCGCCCCTCCCAAGTCATAGGACATCAGCAACGTCATATGCATCCACATAATAACATTGAAAAATTCCCATTTTGTATTTTCAATTTCCACCACTTCACCACTATAGGGATTGAGGTAAACTGTTTTGAAAAACTGCATGTAGCTATTATAAAAAAGAGCATCAGGGTCTAGCTTCTGAAACACAAAAGCCACTGTAGATTCAGAAGTATTCCGACGATAAATACGCAAGAGCGGAACGTCTTCTTCAATTAGTTCACGGGCCTTGACTGTAAGCTGGCTCAAAGGCAAGGGTTCAACAGTAACAGCTGAAGAAGAAAGAGTATATTTATCCTTATAGGCTGATTCTGAAATCTCTAGAGAGAACACATAGATTGCCCCAGTAATCCCTTCTATAAAAATGACCAATCCTGTCAATAGTCCCAGCCAAAGGTGTATGTTTAGAATTATCTTCTTTATTTGTTTCTTCATCGAAAAAAAGCACAGGGTTGGGTTGAAAAAAATCAAATCACACACCCTTAATGAATGTGTGATTTTTATTGGATGGCTTGCTTATCCCACTAACTTTGAAGATGTTGGAATGCAAGCCTTCATCAATTTGAGTCTTGAATAAATAATTTATCTAAAGGATACGACCCCTTCAATATAATCAACATCTGAATATGTTAGCCCAGTAGAAAGCGTCCCAGTAGTCGCATCATAAATATACATAGCACTTCCATTTGCAGTAGTAGCAGCTATAGCACCTTTGCCGTCACGAGTAATGGTCATTGCATTCCTTGGGTACATTGCAAGTGGAATATTAAGCTTTTCGGTTTCCCCAGATACAACATCAACCACATAATACTCGATATTGAAGTCCCACTGGTAATCACTGTACTCTTCTATCAAATCGCTTCTAAATACCTGTACTATTGCTTTGTTGTTTCCAACATACAAGAACCCAGCAGTGTGATTTCCATTAAACTTGCTTGAAAGATCTAAGAAGTAATTCGAATCAAAATCATCTTCTCCTGCATTTATTCTCAAAAGACCAGAAGGCAAACTTTCATTTGCACCCCAGTAGTTAGAAGGGCAAGATATTAAATACAGGTTTCCACTTTCATCAATACCATGAGAGCTTACCACACTAAGGCCCAAACCTGCAGTTCGGTCATCTTTGATTGTTTTTTCTAATTGGAGAGTGGCTGCATCATAAACTTGAAGGGGAGCAAATGGAAGAGATGACCATTTCGCGTCATAATGGATATATGGGACAAAGATTTTACCATCTTTGTATATATAACCAGACAATGATGCTCTTTCACCTGAGCCCAATTGTACGGTAAAGTTTCCAGTAGACAACTCTGTCATACCGTCTGTGTCTATTACCTGATAAGAAAACACTCCTGTTTCATTAGCCCTCATCCCTGTAGAAACAAGCATTTCAGTATCATTTGTAAAAGCTGACAAAGGACCTCCACTAATTCCTAGCCCTAAAATAGCTCCTTCAGATTTCAATACTCCTTGACCATCAACACTATATTTTGATAAAACACCGTCATAGTTCAAATACACAAAACCATCTTTTCCATTGACCAATACGTTCCAAGGAGCGTCAGGAATTTCTTGAGCATCGTAAATAGAAGCACTTCCAGATTGCAATGTAGTAACCGGATGCATTGGGTACAGGTCAGCAGACTCAAGTGCTGGTGCAACAAGATAGCTATAGTTTTCATCATCAGATGGCAACATTGGCGAGTCGTCATCACTACATGAGGATATAAAAACTATTGAAAACACCAATGCTAAATAGCTTATGTTTTTAATTGAAGTAATAATTGTTTTCACTTGATTGAGTTTTAAAAGTTCTAAGAATTAATTAATAAAATACCTCCATTTCAAATTGAAAGCCCTACCAGGCTTTTGAAGCTTAAATTCATCATAAGCAAGCGCATTAAAAATATTCGAAACCTCAAAGGAAACGGAATGTCTTTTTTGCGGGCCAAGCGCAGTTACCCCTACATTTTGGAGGTATTGAGTGGGTATTTCATTTTGAAATCCACTCAAAATATCATAGCCCAAAAGAAATGAATGGACATAATTAAAATTGTAATAGGTAAACAGCTCTACCTTATCAAAAATCGGTTTAAATGTGTAGCTCAAACCAAGGTTGGCAAAAAGATATGGTTCGTTTGGAATCCTCAAACCAAAAGTAGGGTTTGGGTTTCCTGTGGAAGAGAATTCTGTGTTGTTGATAAACTTTTGCCAAGTTAGGTTGCCATTTATATTGAACCTCTCTTTGTACTTATATTTAATATCTACCTCCAGGCCACTGATAAGTGCATCCAACACATTTTCATGTTGGTTTAACCGTCCGTTGTTTCTTTCTCTGATAAAGTTGTGAACATCACGGTGAAATAAATTAAACCCGACCTGTAACGAATTATCCGTGTTAAAAACAAAGGCATATTGTCCTCCAAAATTGAAATTGTTGGCCGATTCGGGAAGAAGAAAAGGGTTTGCAAGCACAGTTAGTCCATCGCCAAATATTTCATCTGGCTCAGGAATTCGATAGCCTTTTTCGTAAGACGATTTCAGGTAAAAATCACGAGTGACATAGTACCTCAATGCCAAAGAATAACCAAACTCACCTAAGCTTGTCGACAAGTCTTCAATTGACACAGCACCATCAATAGAGGTTAATACATTACGGGTTTTAGTCGCAAAATTGTAATACTTGACCGCAGGTATCACTGACAAGTCTTGTTCAAATAAATTGATCTCATACGATAAGCCCGCCACATGTTTTGTCAATGTATTTGGGCTTCTAAACGGTTCTTCTTCCGAAGTTCCAAATCTATTTTCACCTTGTCGCTCAAAATGAGTGGTGATGTAATTAAGGTTAATACTTTGATTATTTGTTATATCATAATTTAGAAAAGCACGCTGCAAAAAAGAGGTTTGGACATAGTCAAAATAGGTCTTAATCCGAAGGGCTTCACCCCAAGTAGGGTTAATATTCGGTTTGCGCCCACCTTGCCAATTGTACACATAGGATGAGGTATCGATCTTGGTATTGTTGACCTCACTGTATTGTGCAAAAAGATTAAGATCAAGGTTTTTGATTCCAATATCTGATTTCCTAAAATTCAGATTGAAAAAATAACTGTCTTCCAATTCCTTCACTTCACCAAAAGGAGGGTTCAAGCTGAAGCTAGTTTGTAAGTCTTGGTCTAATTCGGCAAAAGCAGCGCCAATCATAAACTTATCAGCCCACTTTCTATCATTAAAACCAACTTCAACATGCCCCATCATGGATTTATAAGTATCATGAAACCGTTTAGTATCAGTAGTATAAGGTTGGCTATTTTCATCAAAAGCCTCTATTCCGTACATTGTATAATTATTTGCGCTGTAGTTGTAAAAACTTTTTAGCGAAATACTAAAGCCAGAATCTTTAAAATATTTTCTACCTATTAGCGCTGCTCTATGCGTATTGAATGACCCAAAACTGTAAGAAGCATCAAGAAATGATTGAACTGAATTATCGGTCACAATATTGACCGAACCGCCTAAAGCATCGCTACCCAAATTGATAGGTACTACCCCCTTATAGACTTCTACACGATCGATCAGGTTAACTGGAAAATTATTTAAACCATAAGCCCTGCCCATTATATCCATAGGGATATCATCAATAAAAATCTTGACTTGGTTTCCGCTAAGTCCATTCAGCGTAAAGCTAAACTTCGAGCCCAAACCTCCGGTTTCTCTAATCCTGACACCGGATGTCCGGTTTAGCAGTTGATTGACATCCATGTTCCGAATTTGCATAGGCTTGGCGTCCACGGCGGTTACCGAAAATGCCTTTTGCTGTAAAAATGCTGTTTCATCAGCTTCAACCACCACCTCGCTCAAGAGTTGGGTATTTTCTAACATTACCACCGTCCCTAAGTTCAATTGGGAACCCTTATCAAAATCTATCGCAATTAACTGCTTTTTTAAACCTACCCCAGAAATTTCGATAGTACACTTTTTCTCACTAGGAGATAACCTGAACTCCCCTTTGTTATCAGTAATAGTACCGTTCTTACTTTCTTTAATAAGAATAGCAACTCCAGGCAATGCACTACCCTTCTCATCTACTATTTTACCGTATATGGTATTTTGTGCATAAGCGCTAGCAAATGAGGAAAGAATGAATGCCGCTAAAAAAAATATTGTAAAGTTTATCCTCATACTCAGTCTGGTTGTTCATTTAGTTTCATGTATGCCATTCCTTCCAGCCTTAGCGGAAGGCGGTGTAACCTTTTGGTATCTACTACTACAATACCACCACCTATAAAATCATGGGTCATGCCCAGATAGGTCTTATCTTTTAAACAATTCTTTATTTTTTTCTTTGCTTTCCGACCAGTACAGCTAGATTCAAAAGATATTTTCAGATTTTCTGTTGGTTTCAATATCATATCCCCACATAAGCTCACAGATTTAGGCTTCCCTTGCCATTGGCTGGAAATATGGGCAGAAGAGTTGGCGGTTAAAAAAACTTCCATGGAAGTTATTCCAGCGTATGCTTTTCTTTCTGTTGAGTTATTCGTGAGGTAATGTTTTTTATTCGAAGCAATTTTCATGACTACAATTCCAGTCATAAAAACCACTAAAACTATTGAGGCAGCATACTTGATAAACGTCCAATTATTTTTAGACTCTTGCACATCTAGACCCTGACCCAGCTCAGGGTACTTGCCTACAACATTATCCCATACATCTTGCTGTAGGCTATCTACATCTAATGCAGCCAATTGGTCATTAATACCAGTATCGGTACTTTCAAGCCACTCCTTTATTAATTCCTGTTCTTCAGGAGTACTGAAACCCGCTACATAGCGGTCTAGTAATTCTTTAGTAATTTTCATTCAATACGACTTTACACATTCTTAAATCATAGTCGTATGAACTAAAGGTTGGGCCTATGCAATGTCCAAAAAAATCATTCATATTTTAGATGGCTGCGTATCAACTTCAAAGCTTTATTTATATGGTTCTTAACAGTTTTCTCAGCTATCATCATAGAGCCTGCAATCTCCTTATTTGTAAATCCTTTTTCTCTACTCAGCATAAAAACCTGTCTACATTGATGAGGTAGGTCAGCTACTGCACTATTTATTTCACTTTGTAAATTGTAATAGCCAAAATCATTCTCTGAAGTTCGCTTATCTATTTTCTCGAAGGAAGACTCTAATCGAATCTCTTTCCTAATCTTTTGTTTTCTAAGCTGATCTATTGATTTGTATTTGGCGGATTTCATCAGATACCTATCCAACCCTTTTTCAATATTCAAGCCTTTCCTTCTCTCCCAAAGAGACTGAAATACTTCTTGTGTTAGCTCTTTGGCTATTTCAACATCACCTGTCACTCCATAGCAAACAGAAAAAACATCCTTGAAGTAAATGCGATATATTCGAGAAAAGAGGTTGGGGTCATCTAGGTCTAGTATAGTACAGTTTTTACCCATTTTTTGATGCGATTAATGCTAGTATGTGGGCAAACATAATCTTTATTTAGACTTATTACAAATAAAGGTTGACTGATTATTGACGCAGCGTTAAGAATACCTGCTGCACAGAGGAATATCAGTACTACAATAGGAGCTACTGATAATAGTTACCACTCGGCAGATCGGCAGAACCGAGCGGCAGTTGCTTGGTGCAAACGGCTAGCCAAAAAATTCTCCTCCCTAACCCTTGTCATGCCGTACTTGATACGGCACCTCCCACCTACCTTAGATTTGTGCAGTTGTATTATTCGAAGGATTGTATTTACTTGGGAAAGCAACTAATCATTCTTTTGGCCAAGAAGGGAACAAGCGACTTAATCCCTCCTATGAACAAGATTCATGTGTGTACCAAATGCTTGTCTCCCTCCTGGGCATAGGCCTATATAAGAGTTTGCCACCGTTAAGGTAGTTAGGCTGTGCACCGGGACCTTGGCCTCCAGATTTTGTCCAACATAAAAATACGGATAACCATGGAATTTAAAAACTTTATCGGCATCGACATCAGCAAAGGCACCATCGACCTTGCCCTCTTGACCGGGCACGGCGAGCTGGCCAGCCTCAAATGGGACAACGACGGGAAGGTGCTGTCCAAGGGGCTACGGCTTCTTTTCAAGGAGCATGGGCTCGACAAAGAGACGGCCCTGCTATGTGCGGAGCACACGGGACAGTTCGGCAACAAGCTTGTAGAGACATGCCTTTGCCTGGGGCTCAACCTCTGGATGGAATCGCCCTATGCCATCTCCCGCTCGCAAGGGCTCACAAGGGGAAAGACGACAAGGTGGATGCGGCCAGGATAGCATACTATGCCAAACGGTTTTCTGACAAGGCAAAACCGGTACGACCTACATCAAAGGCTATCAGCAAGTTAAAGCTGCTATGCGCCGAGCGGGACCTTGCCGTCAGGGACCTGTCCAAGTACAAGGGGCAGCTAAAACAAGAAGAGGGGTTCCTCGACAAAGGGTACTTTGTGGGGAAGACAAAAAGGGTAAAAAAGATCATGTCCGCCTACGAGAAAACGATCAAAGAGATCGAGGGGGAGATAGACGTGCTCATAGAAAACGACCCCGACATCAAGGACAACTTTGACAATATCGTCTCCATCGAGGGGGTGGGCAGGCAGACCGCTATCGCAACGATCGTCGCCACGGAGAATTTCCAGAAGTTCGACGACCCCAGAAAGTTCGCCTGCCATATAGGCTGCGCCCCGTTCAGATACCAATCCGGCACGAGCGTCAACTCAAGGAACAAGGTCTCGCACAGGGCAAACAAGAAGCTCAAAAAAATCTTCCACCTGGCCGCTCTCTCCACGCTCAGGACCAACGGGCAATTGAGAGAATATTTTGACCGGAAGCTCGCCGAGGGAAAGCACAAGATGTCCATCATCAACGCGATCCGTTCAAAGCTCGTCCACCGAATCTTTGCCATCGTCAAACAAAACAGGAAATATGAAAAAATTTATACCCATACACTTGTTTAAACCATAAGAGTACTATTCTGCAATACCCCGCTGATATTCAAAAAGGATAAGTTCGGTAAAGTTTGTTAGTGCGCAATGAGGAGATACCCCACCCCACAAAAAAAGCCCCACTTACGCAGGGCTATTATAACATACAGACATAAAAACAAAGCAACTACTTCGCAGGGACAGCAGGCATTTTAGCCGCTAGTTTCTTCCAACTTTTGATCAGCCTGTTTGCCTTCTTATACCAAGCCTCCAGTTCTTGGAAACTATCCTCAAACTCATCGTGGTCTTCGCTTCTTAGGCTTTCCGCAGAAGATTGGAACTTCTTTAACTCTACCATATCGCTGTAAAGCTTCAAGCCCATTTCTATGTACTCTTTGCTTATCTTCATCTTTACAAAGGCATCCAAAATAGCTTTGTTCTTAAGGATAGTAGAATAAAAGCGATGCACTTGGTATTTCATCTCCCCGTACCCTCGCTCCCTGTCCCCTTTCAGGTCTAACAAGTTATATACTTCCACATCCTCCTCAAACATGTTCCTTGCCAAGTTCACTATATCAATGTAATGATCCCACAGCGTATCCACTGCTACCTCTACAGCAGTTGTGGCACTTTTTCTTCTGCCTGTGGCCGTATCGTGCAATTGGCGTTTCTCCACTATCTGGTCGTACTGCTTTAGGCGTTCCTCTAGCTCCTTGTTAGGAAAACCAGCCGCCGTAGCCGCTTCCAGCTCTTTCGGGTCCGACAAGGTGCCATCTATAAACTTCCACACCTCTTCTAGTTTGTTTGTAATGGAATTCTTTCCCATAGCTTGTTTAGTTTTAAAGTTGAATAAAATATGTTTCGCTATACTAATGCCCAACAGCCCACCATATGAAGTATAAAAAGCCACATGTACACTTTTATGAAAAGATAGACAACGAAAAACAAGAGCAGCCAATAGCTTACTGGACAAGCACTTACACAAATACAAAGAAAAAACAACCTTCACTTCCAAATAAGTAAATTCTATGTTAGAATAATACAAGTGCTTTATAATCAAGGATTAAAGAAAATGCGCCTACACAAGAAGTAAGGTTTGTTAGGGAAAGGAAGGAAACGCAGCACTTAAAGCCCTACACCCAATACCAAAGCACTTATCATTCTGCACAATTGTAATGAAGATGTGGAATCTTTTCCTCAGTAAAAACAGTAGAAATACTTCTACAGACTAGATAGAAACTCTGATACGAAAACATAAAGAGGTAAGTCCATACATTTTTTTTGACAATGATCCTTTTTCTGCTTAAACTTGTTTTATTTCATATAAAATATCCTTTAAAATTTGTCACTAGCCAACTTAGGCAAAATTAAATGATGAAAAAAGCAGAATCTTTAGAAGATATATATAGGTGTTTCAAATCAGAACCACTTCAAATGAACGAACTTGATGGTTTTTATTTGGATGTAAAAGCAGGAAGGGGTGGCCCAGACCCTCGAAAGAGGATTGAGCGTGCATTAAGAGATAATTTCGATATCGATAAGCATATTCTTTTTGTTGGCTACAAAGGATGTGGCAAAAGCACTGAGCTTAATCATTTACAGAAAGATATCCAAGACGAATTTTTGGTACTCAATTACTCGGTAATGAAAGAGCTTGACCCTGTTCATTTGAACTATATTGAGCTATTCATCGTGACAATGGAGCAATTATTTTCATTTGCCGATTCTGAAGACAAAATACATATAAGCCCAGAATATTTGAAAAACATCACACATTGGCTGGGCACAAAAGAGATTAAAGAAATTAATGATAAGTTTATAGGCTTAGATACCGAAGCAGGGGCAAAAGGAACTATTGGCGTCCCCTACCTCAAAGAGTTTTTCTACAAGTTTAAGTTTTCTGCCAAAAGCAGCAAGTCACTTAAAGAAACAATTAAACGAAACGTAGAACCAAAACTCTCCGACTTGATAGAACATTGCAATAATTTGATAAGGGAGATAAAATTGCAACTTAACAACATTGGAAAAAATGACTTGGTCATCATCATAGAAGACTTGGATAAAATCCCTATTGATAGGGCACAAGAGCTATTCTTCAATTATACCAACCAGCTTGTATCATTACAGACTAATGTAGTTTTCACCTTCCCTATCTCCATTTACAACAGCATAAAGTATAATAACATACGAGAATACTTTAGCATGGTAAGAGAGCTACCTATGATCAAAATTGCTGAGAAAGATGGTTCAGATAATGAACAAGGAATGGACGTAATGCGAAAGATGGTAGAAAAAAGAATGGATACATCAACCCTCATTGAATCCTCAGAAATACTAAACCAAATGATACGGGATAGCGGAGGGTGTATCCGTGACTTATTTAGGATGATTCATGAAGCTGGGGAAATTGCCCTTGACTACGACGAGGAAAAAATCACTGAAAAGCACCGACACCAATCCTACTTAGCACTAAAAAAAGAATACGAAAACACTATAGCAGACAACACAGTAGACGGCAAAAAATATCCAGTAGAAGGATATTACGAAGTGCTAGTAAACTTGGCAAAAAACACTACAAAAAAAGTAGATAACACAGAAGAGCTTTTACACTTGAGAGATAATCTTTGTGTATTGGGCTATAATGGAGAGGGATGGTGCGATGTACACCCAATTGTAAAAAGTATTTTAAAGGAAAGAGGAAAATGGGATGGAAATCAAGAAGCTTAACCCTCAAAGTAACTATTATACACTCGTAAATAAATTAGGAAGGTTCATTACAAGAGAAGATGAACGTGGGTATTGCTTTGTGACAACTTCTGACCAACGAGTGACCCCTGGAGTTAATCAACTACTTTTAGAGAGATCAAAAAGTAAAGGGAAAAATACCAAAGTAGTCCATATTGATAAAAAAAGTGACATAGAGGTTGTACAACAAATGAGGAATGCGCGTGATGAACAACCAAAAGCTACCGCACTCATTGTCCAAAACATTAATGACTTCATTTTAAAAGATAAAGAAGCATTAACCCAAAAAGGGTCTGACTTTTTATTAACATTAAATTTTTCTAGGGAGGCTATTAATCAGTTAAATATCCCTATAATTTTTTGGACAACAGAAGACACTTTACGTATTATCTCCAATAGGGCAAATGACTTATTCTCCCAAAGAAGAATGCTCACTGTTCATTTTGAAAGCCATCCAGATGACTTTTTGCCAGATGAAACATTAGAAAACAGGTTTCAAGAAAGCTATAAGAGTAGAGAAGAGTATACGCACTTGGAAACAAAAGTAAAATTGCTAAAAAAACAGTTACACCAAGCTGAAAAAGACAACTACCCTCCCCAAAAACTATTTACCGAACTTGCTCTTCCTCTTGCACAAATATATTCTGAAATTGACCTCCATCAAGATGCTATTCTGACCATTGAAAAATACAAAGTTGAAGTAGATAAAAACAAAGATGCATATTTGATCTATCAAATTGGGAAAATATATGGAGAGGCTAAGAAATATGAAAAAGCAATTAAGCTACTAGAGGATGCGACTAATACAACTATCCACGATCCTTTCTTAGCTTCCTATATATTTTTTGAACTCGGAAAACTGTACCAAGAACTTGGCAAGTTCGACAAGGCATTGGATTTCTTTGAAAAAGACCTTCAATTGACAGAGGAGCTGTTCAAGGACAACCCGCACAGCGAGAGCCTAAAGAACGGGCTGGCGAACTCCTTCGGAATGACAGGTGATCTCTTGCTACAAATGGGCAAGGTTCAGGAAGGACTTGAACAAATTCAAAAAGCTACTTCTCTTTTCGAGGAGCTGTTCAAGGACAACCCACACAGCGAGAGCCTAAAGGACGGGCTGGCCATTTCGTATGAAAAACTCGGCGACATTTTTAAGGCACAGGGAAAGTTCGACAAGGCATTGGATTTCTTTGAAAAAGAGACCGTCCTGTTCGAGGAGCTGTTCAAGGACAACCCGCACAGCGAGAGCCTAAAGGACGGGCTGGCCATTTCGTATGCTAAACTCGGCGACATTTTTAAGGCGCAGGGAAAGTTCGACAAGGCATTGGATTTCTTTGAAAAACAAAGCAGGTTATCAGAGGAGCTGTTCAAGAACAACCCGCACAGCGAGAACCTAAAGAACGGGCTGGCGATTTCGTATGCTAAACTCGGCGACATTTTTAAGGCGCAGGGAAAGTTCGACAAGGCATTGGATTTCTTTGAAAAACGAAGCAGGCTTTCAGAGGAGCTGTTCAAGGACAACCCAAACAGCGAGAGCCTAAAGAACGGGCTGGCGAACTCCTTCGGGATGACAGGTGATCTCTTGCTACAAATGGGCAAGGTTCAGGAAGGACTTGAACAAATTCAAAAAGCTACTTCTCTTTTCGAGGAGCTGTTCAAGGACAACCCACACAGCGAGAGCCTAAAGGACGGGCTGGCCATTTCGTATGCTAAACTCGGCGACATTTTTAAGGCGCATGGAAAGTTCGACAAGGCATTGGATTTCTTTGAAAAAGACCTTCAATTGACAGAGGAGCTGTTCAAGGACAACCCGCACAGCGAGAGCCTAAAGAACGGGCTGGCGATTTCGTATGCTAAGTTAGGGATGGTTTATTTACAAATTGATCAAGTAAATAATGCATATAATCATATCAAAAAATACAAATCAATTTCTTATGAACTCTACAAGCACAACAATAGTAATATTCAAATAGTAAGCAATTATGCTGAAGCATTATCAACTGAGTTAGGAATGCAACTACTTATTAATAGGGATATTGATATACAAAAACTCAATGAGCCAACAGATATGTTCCAACGGCTTTTTGATAAAACTCAAAGCCCTTATTACCAGAAAAAAGTAGCACTTGTACAGCAAATGGCAGACTCAAACAGTAAGGAAAATCTGAAAAAGATAATTATTGAAATACTTTCATTTTAAATAAAGAAGCTTCCAGAAGTGCCTCAATAGGATTTATCAAAGAAGCAGAATACCCTATTTTTGCCTTTTCTCCTTTTATTTATGCCACAAATCTTCCCATACACGCTGCAAATGGAGATATTTTAGGCAAGGGACTCCCTGTGGAGCAATTTTAGGGTTGAAAAAAGCCAAACAAACTATCCTTTCCAACTTGATGTTGTCCTACGATAAGTCTAGGAATCTCCACCCCCAACCCGTGTCATTCCCAACTCAATTGGTGCCGATAGCTATCGGCATCCCTCCGACTAGTCCGCAATGCACCACTGCTATTCAAAAAGAAAGCTCCGCAATGCCTACTGGTGCATGGGTTGGAGATACCGCATCTACGTGCGGCATGACTCCCTTATCTGTCATTCTGGGCGTAGATACTGGATGATACTTTCAAAGTGGCAACTCATTGGTGAAAATCTTCCTTCCCATAGGAGGTTTCTCCTTTTAATTTTCTCTATTTTTGCAGAATGCATGCTTCCTGACTCAAGCAGGAAGTGGTGATAAAGACAGAAGGTGTTAAGAGAAAGAATGAACAATAATTTATACCCAAAAAATATAGAGGAGAAGTTAGGTTTCGATACCGTTAGGGAGCTTTTGGCGGAGAAGTGCGAAGGACCTGTGGGAGAGTCTTATGTATATAAGATGCGCTTTTCGGATAGGTTCGACCTTATCCAGAAGTTGGTAGCCCAAACGGATGAGTTTGTGCAGTTGCTTGTCTCGGGCGATGATTTCCCCCGAAGCAACTACCTCGATATGGAGGACAGCCTCAAAAAATCGAAGATCATAGGCGCATATTTGCTGGAAGAGGAGTTGTACGACCTCAAGCGGGCACTTACTACGCTGCATGCCTGCTTGGCTTTTTTCTACTCGGAAAAAAGTGAGGAATATGTGGAGCTAAAAAAGCTGACCGAAACGGTGAACTTCGACGCGGGTATCCTCAAAAAAATGGAGGCGATCATAGACGACCGAGGAAAGATCAAAGACAACGCATCGCCCGAACTTTCCCGCATCCGTTCCAAGCTGGCGTCGGAAGAGGGAAGGCTCAGAAAGGTATTGGATGCTTCTCTCCGCAACTTGAAGCAACTGGGCATGGCAGCTGAAAACTCTTCACCCACTATCCGAGAAGGAAGGATGGTTGTGCCCGTGCCTGCCGAGTACAAGCGGAAGGTAAAAGGCATTGTCCACGATTCTTCTGCTACGGGGCAAACAGTCTATATAGAACCCGAAGAAGTCCTCAACCTCAACAATGAGATTCGGGAGCTGGGCTTTTTGGAAAGGCAGGAAATCATCAAAATCCTGTCGCAGATCACCGATGAAATCCGACCAATGGTGGATGATTTGCTCAAGGCCAACCTCTTTTTGGGCATGATCGACTTCATTAAAGCCAAGGCATCGCTTGCCATAGAGCTCGATGCCATAAAGCCTGAAGCTGTTCCGGAGCCCTACATAGAATGGTACGAAGCTTATCACCCTTTGCTCCTGCTCAACTTCAGAAAAATGGACAGAAAGGTGGTTCCTCAAAACGTAAAACTGAACGAAGAGCAACGCATCGTCTTGGTATCGGGACCAAATGCAGGCGGAAAGTCGGTGGCGCTCAAAACCATTGGGCTTATCCAATACATGTACCAGTGCGGCATGATGGTGACCATATTAGAGACCTCTAAAATGGGGGTTTTCAAAAAAATATTTATCGACATAGGTGATGAGCAATCGTTGGAAGATGATTTGAGTACCTATAGCTCGCACCTTACCAACATGAAGCACTTTTTGCTGAACGCTCGCCACAGCGCCCTTTGTCTCATTGATGAATTTGGTGCGGGAACTGAGCCAAAACTGGGCGGAGCTATCGCCGAGGCTATTTTGGAACGGCTCAACCAACAAACGGTATTCGGAATCATCACTACGCACTACGCCAACCTCAAGGTTTTTGCCGACAAAACGGAAGGGCTGATAAACGGGGCGATGCGCTACGACGTGGAAAACCTCCAACCGCTCTACAAACTAGACCTTGGCAAGCCGGGCAGCTCTTTTGCCCTAGAGATTTCAGAGAAAATTGGGCTTCCTAAAAAAGTGGTAGCTGCGGCGAGGAAGAAAGTAGGCTCGAAGCAGGTGAGCTTGGAGCGCCTTCTTTCCCAACTAGAAACCGATAAGCACGAAGTGGAGGAAAAGCAACGGGAACTGGTAAGGAAAGAACGTGAGCTAGAAAAGCTGAAAGAGAAATATGAGTTGCTAAAGGAATTCCAAGAAACGAACAAGAAAAAGCTCATTTCTAATGCGAAGGTTGAGGCTGAGAAGCTTTTGAAAGAAGCCAATCAGAAGATTGAACAGACCATAAAAGGGATACGGGAAAATAAGGCTGATAGAGAGGTTACCAAATCGCTGCGAAAAGACCTTGAGGAGTTTAAGGAAAAAGTAGAAGTAAAGAAAAAGGACATCCCACAAGAAGAAATTGAGCCGAAAGAGGAAATAGTAGTAGTTGGTGGGCAGATAAAAGCTGGTGATTATGTGCAGATAAAAGGGCAAACCGCGCTAGGTGAAGTACTTGCCGTGGGCAGCAAAGATGCCGAGGTTTCGATAGGTTTGCTTCGCTCCAATATCAAGCTGAATCGCCTCACGAAGGTGAGCCGAAAAAACTTTAAAAAGCAACAAAAAGCAGCGGTGAACTACAGCAGCGGCATAGACCTGAATGCAAAGATGGCAAACTTCAAACCGAAGATTGACTTGCGAGGGAAACGTGCCGAGGAAGCCCTTAAAATAGTAGATGACTTTGTAGATGAAGCGGTGATTTTGGGACAGAAAACCTTGACTATTGTGCATGGAAAGGGAGACGGTATTTTGCGACAGCTTATCCGCAACCAGCTCAAAAATTTCAAAGAAGTAAAAAGTATGGAAGACGAACACCCCGACCATGGCGGCCCTGGAGTTACGCTGGTGACGCTTCAGTAACCCTTCATTCTTCAACGACATCCTAAGGCAGCTTTTCACGGCTGCCTTTCTTATTTCCCTTCCAAAAACATTCTACAAATTTTTCGGGTTAAAAATAGTTTCCCCAAAAGATCACTTATATTGTAACCTAAATTAATTCAACAGTTTTTAACACATCAATCCAATGAAAAAACTTATACACTATTTGAATCCAACACTTTTTATCATACTTGCGGTCATTTTATTTGGTTGCGAAGACAAGGATGCACTCCAAAAAATCGAAAATCTGAAACAAGAGGTCTCGACCTTAAGCGATGAACAACAAGCTACTTTGGCAGAGCTTAAAGCAGCTACAAAAACATCGGACAGTCTGATTACTGTGGTCAACGATCTTACCAATGAACTGGAAAAAGCAAAGGGCATTGCTCCTAAGGGATATAAAGCCAGTTCGCAAGATGAAAATGATATTGAAACTTTAGTAAATAACATTCATAGAGGATGGGAATCCATGTTTAAAACCCAAAATACTAACGACGTTCTCCAATACTTTTTACCAAAATACACCACTGGTTCCATCCGAATCAATACAGAAAACATTCCCTCGGTACAGAAAAATACTTACAAAGATTTTGAACAGCATTTGAAAGACCTGATAGCCGCAGAAGAAAACATCAGTGTATCTTTTGGGCAAACTGATTTTCTTTATACAGAAGTAAAAGGACAAATATTTGTAACAAGTTATAAGTTCAATATTCGCGTGTATTCCAATGATAGGCAGATACATACAAGCTCAATCGTTTCTATGTTGGCTGGCGGCAAAAAAGATGGTACATGGAAAGTAGGTGCTTACAATTGGGTAACTTTCAATTATAAGTAACCTACAGCGGTGTTTGTCGTATCTATTCCCATAATTGTCTTTACACCTCAAACCAACTTGTATTTCATTTATGAGAAATTTAAAGTTTATGAAAAACACTGCTTTTATCGCAACTCTTTTGTTTATTTGTTTTACTTCTATAGATGCTTTCTCCCAATTTTACATTGGAGGAAATATTGGCAATTCTTTCGTCAACAAAGAATTGAAGGATGTCAACTTGGATAACTACAAGCTCAAGTCCAACTCATTGGCCTACAAAATCTATGGTGGGTTTGGGAAAGACTTCTTAGGGGCTGAAGGAGGCTACCGCAACTTAGGAGAAGTGAAAGACGAAGACTCGGGAATTAACTTATCATCCAAAATTTCTGGTTGGGACGTTGCAGCTAGAGGCAAGATCAACATAGGTCCTATATTTGCGTTTGGGAAGGCTGGAGCTTTTTTTGCCAAAGAAGAAAATATGATAGGAGGCTTTACCCCTACCACCACCACGGAGAACAGTACTAATTTCTTATGGGGCTTGGGCGCTGGAGTCAAACTTGGAACACTGGGAATAAGAGCTGAGTTCGAATCCCTTGACATCAAGTCTTCAAGTAAAATTTCCATGCTCACCATTGGTGCAACCTTTGACATTGGAGAAGAGTAAAAAAGAGTAAATCTTCAAGAAATAATATACAGTGGGAAGAAAGTCAAGGCTTTCTTCCCACTTTTTTTGGTATTACATATCATGTATTTATATGATACCCATCATTGGAAGGTAATTGATCGAGTCTGACTTTTGAAGTAGTTATATGGCACAAGGAAATAGTCCTTTACCTATTCAGAAACTTACTTTTTTTGACAGATGAAGAAGGCTCTAGTCTTATTTTTTACATTAATCTCCACCACTCTCGTATCTGCCCAAGAGCAAGAAGCCCAACCGACGACTACCTTCAAGCTTGGAGGCTACGTAAAAGCCGACTACCTAGTCACTAAATTTTACAATGGAGAAGTGAAAGAAGGCGCACTCATCCGTGACTTTCACGTGCCAGGACAAATCCCAATAGGCGCCACCAATGTGAATTCCTATGGGGATTTCCATGTAAAAGAGTCTAGATTTAATGTAGATATCCGCAGCGATAAGTTTGGAAAGCCTGTAAGAGCATTTTTTGAAATGGATTTTATGCTCTCTGCCCAAGGCAACACCAATGTCAGCAACTCTTACGCTCCTCGCCTTAGGCATTTCTATTTTGAATGGAACAATATTTTAGTGGGACAGACTTGGTCCAACTTCATGATAGTAATGGTTCCTGAAGAATTAGATTTCATTGGGGCATCGGAAGGTGTTGTATTCGTAAGGCAACCGATGGTGCGAGTTACCAAAGGGTCATGGGCTTTTTCACTAGAAAACCCAGAAACAACTATTAAATACGCCGAAAGCCCAGGCATAGCAAAAAGCAATGCTTTTACCCTACCCGACTTTACAGCCAGAAAGAACTTTAGTGGGAAATGGGGCAGTTGGAGTGTCGCAGCCATTGGCCGCCAACTTTGCAGCGTAGATAGTTCCAAAACAAGTAATTGCTTTGGTTATGGACTTACCACAGGAGGTAAAATAAATGTGGGAAGCAAAGGCGATGACATCAGAATAGTAGCTACTTACGGTTCAGGCTTAGGTCGCTACGTAGGGCTTGGTCTCTCAGCTTCCAGCACAGTAAGCGATAAGGAAATTAAAAATATAGAAACGATCAACGGCTATATAGCCTATAACCATTATTGGGCACCCAAGTTTTGCTCCAGCGCAAGCTTTTCTTATTTTGAAGCTAACAACGATCCGCTGCTGACTGGGCTAGATGCCAACAAAACAGCCTACAGCGGATCTGTTAATCTGAAGTATAGACCGACCAAAGATCTTTGGTTTGGGGCGGAGTTTTCTCACGGGTATAGGGAGATTGAAAATGGAGATTCGGGAAGCTTTGATAGAATCCAGTTTTCAGCTAAGTACATTTTTGGCTACGACAACTTCAAACATGTTTTTGAAAAGTAAAAACCATTTCTTTTTTGACAAAACGGTCACTTTGGGCTATTCCAAAGTGACCGTTTTTTTAGGCAAAAGCCAAAATAGTTTTGAGGATTGGGCTTCTTTTCCCGAAGTTTGGATTCATAAAAAACATGAATTCTTAGTACATTCCTTACACGATAGTTTTTATTAAGATGAAAAAAGAAAACCCTTGGAAAACCCTTTCGGAAAAAGAAATTTATGACAACGCCTGGATCCATGTATCGGAACATCAGGTAATTAACCCTAGAGGGGGCAAAGGAATTTATGGGTTGGTGAGTATGAAGAACTTGGCCATTGGCATCATTCCTTTGGACGAAAACCAAAACACTTGGTTGGTAGGTCAGTACCGTTATCCTTTGGAAGAATACTCTTGGGAAATCCCGATGGGGGGTGGGACTAAATCCGACACGGCTTTGCAGTCAGCTATGCGTGAATTGAAGGAAGAAACAGGTTTGACAGCGGGAAAATGGACCGAGTTGATGAAAGTGCATACATCCAATTCCGTTACAGATGAAACAGGGTTTGTCTTCTTGGCAGAGGAGCTTAGCCAAGGGGAAACCGAGTTTGACGAAACCGAAGATTTGCAAATCAAAAAACTTCCCTTTAAAGTAGTGTATCAGATGACATTAGATGGAGAAATCACCGATGCCATTAGTGTGTGTGGAATATTGAAAGCAGGACACATCTTAGGTCTGTAACTCTTTTATTTATTGAACTAAAAAAATACATAACCCATTCATTTCTAACACCCTCATAATTTTACCGATCATACTAAATCCTTAAAAGCTTTGTTGAGAACAAACTACAGCCTTGAGTTGTACAGAGTTGATTTTCAATAAATTCATGTTTTTAAGTGAAAACAATTTATCCATATAGGCACTTCCTCTGCCTTCTTCTTTTCTGCTCGGGAATTCAACTATCTCATGCCCAAGTTTGGGATTTGGCAAATGGAGCAGCTTACCGAGGGCGGGGAAATACTGGACTGAACAAAAGTGATGAATGGTCGCTGCATAGCAATATTGCAGGCATGGCTAGGCTCAAATCCATCGCTTTTACCAGCAGCTACCAAGAGCTTTACGGACTTTCTGCTTTCACTACCCTTGCCGCAGGAGTAAGCGTTCCTGTTAAAGAACTTGTAGTGGGAATCCAGGTCAAGAAGTTGGGAGACAAAGTCTACAGTGAGCAAATCGCGGGGCTTGCCCTCGCCCATCAGCTTGGAGTTGTTCAGCTTGGTCTCAAAGCAAATTTTCTTCAAATCAATCAGTTGGGGTTAGGAAGTATCACCGTTCCTTATGTTGAATTTGGCGTGATAACCAAACTAAGCGACAAGGTTTATTTAGGGGCACACTTGTTCAATTTGACCCAGGCTAGCATTACAAATGAGTACAAAGAGCGAATTCCTACAAGAGTTCAATTGGGTATAGCTTACAAAGCTGCCGAAAAGCTGTATTTGAATATGGAAATTGAAAAGGATTTGGAGTACTCTCCCCTACTCAAAGCAGGTTTGGAATACAAAGTGATTGAACTGCTTCGACTCCGAGCAGGCGCAAACATCCCCAGCAAACAAAACTATTTCGGTTTGGGCTTGGAGCTAAAAAACTTGACCATAGATTATGCATATGCACACCATTCACACCTTGGAGCTTCGAGCGAACTTTCCCTCAGCTATTTGCTAACCCATCGAAAAAAGGTTATTAAAAAACAGTGAAACGGGGCTGGAAAACATATCGCCTTTTTCTAGTCGGATGGCTGGTATTCATCACCAATCCTTTTCAAGCTTTTTCCCAAATAGAAGACATTACAGCTCCAGAAGAATCTTTGCAAGAAGGGTTATTTTCTTCTGATGATGAACAAATCTCCACCGGAACTTTTGAAGCTTATGATCAGTATCTCAAAAACCCACTCGACCTAAATTCTGCCACAGCCGATGAACTTGCCTTACTTTATATTCTTTCCGAGGAGCAAATCCAACATTTTTTGGATTATAAGAAATACCAAGGCTTATTGCTAAGCATTTATGAGCTTCAGGCGATAAAAGGCTTTGACTCTTCCACTATCAAACGTTTGCTCCCATACGTGGAAGTGGACACAAGAAAAGCCTTAGGCTACAAAGATCCTTTTTTGAAAAGGCTAACAAAACCCGATAAGCATTTCATCATAGTCCGATACTCCCAATCCCTTAACCTGCCTACGGGTTTTTTCCAACAAGACTCTACCCCAAAAATCTATGCTGGCAGCCCTGCTCGAACGTATTTCCGCTACCAACTTAGGCGAGCTGGAGATTATAGCTTTGGACTGACTTTGGATAAAGACCCTGGCGAAAGGTTTCTGCTAAAGGAAGGAAAAGACAAAGGGCTACCCGATTTTTACTCTTTTCATGCCGGCATTTATAACCGAGGGAAAATCAAAAGTTTCATTGTGGGCGACTACCAATTCCAAAGTGGACAAGGTTTGCTCTTTACCTCAGGTTTTCACTTAGGCAGTAACGAACCCGTAAAAGCTGTCAACCGATATTCTACAGGTATTTCCCCCTTCACTTCGGCTATGGAAACGGGCTTTTTTAGAGGAGTTGCTATTACGTTGCAACCGCTGAACAAGCTTTTTTTCTCTACTTTTTATTCCAACCGAAAGCTAGACGCTGGACTAGAAACAAACGAGGAAGGTAAGCTAATTGCTGTAAGTCTTCCAACGAATGGTTTGCACCGGAAAGAAAGTGAATATCAAAAGAAAAAAGTATTTGGCGAGCAGGTTTTTGGTGCAGATTTACGCTACAAAAATGGGCCATTCGAACTTGGGTCTTCCATGGTAAAAACCCATTTTGAACATCCAATCCAATTACCACTCAAAGACTATAACCTGTTCAACTTTAGAGGGAAAGAACTGCTTGCCGCTAGTGGATACTATAAGTTTAGGTGGCAAAACTTTTCTTTTTTTGGAGAAGTAGCCACTTCGGGCAAAGATGGTTTTGGCTTCATCAATGGCTTTTCAACAAAGCTCGCTCCCGAAGTTTCCATGTCTTTCGTCCACCGATCGTATTCCAAAGAATTTACCAGCCTCTACGGTGGAGCATTTGGTGAAAATACAAGAAACAACAACGAATCTGGCGTATTCATAGGACTGAAGGCTAAACCTGTAAAAGGATGGGAGTTGGCGGCCTTTTTCGATAAGTATCGTTTTCCATGGCTGAAGTTCCGAGTGGATGCCCCTTCGGGTGGTGAGGGTGCGATGCTCCGGGTAAAGCACAAGCCTAAAGGTTGGCTGATGTGGTATGCCCAAATCAATTACCGCAGCAAAGGGCTCAACTTTCGAGCTGATAGCTTGAACATCGATCTGGTAAAACAAACTAAGTTTGTCCAGTATAGACTGAATGCTGATTATACCGCCAACCAATACTTAAAAATGCGCTCTCGCCTCCAAATGAGCAAGTTCACACATGGCGCATCCAGCATGGGCACCACACTTTTTCAAGACTTCAGCTATGCCCGAGAAAAGTGGAGCTTAGGAACACGCTTCGCTATTTTCGATACTGATTTTGATACAAGGCAATACGTCTACGAAAAGGATGTGCTTTACTCTTTTTCCGTACCTGCTTACTCTGGAAAAGGCACTCGTTCTTATCTTATTTTCCACTGGGAACTTACCCACAACATCGACTTTTGGGGCAGGTTCGCTATCACTCATTATACCGAACAATACGAAAAAGGTACGGGGGCAGATGCGATTGAAGGAAATATCCACCCTGATGTCAAATTCCAAGTAAAAGTAAAGTTATAAGTCCTACTCATTGACTTGTCCCAGCCACGAATTGAATTCAATCCCTTGTTAAATGTGATATTTTTTACAACCTTTAAGTACCTAAATACAAAAAATCGTGAATTTTGGACTGTTTCTTTTTCCGCTATGCTTCGTTAAAAAATCATTCCGTAGCTAGGCTACATAAGAATTTTTTGTCTCGGCGGGGAACCGCTCGCCTAACGAAAAAATAACCTCGTCCAAATATACGCTTTCTTATATCCAGATACTTAATACACTGTAAACTAAATAACCGAATGTTTTAATAGTCTTCATTATGTTGATTTTTGAACCCTGCTGATGGTTACTAGTTACTGGTTACTGACGGTTCGCCGCTACGATTTTCATCAATTGAATGAGCATTACTAAAAAAACTAGCAACGAGCAACCAGTAACTAGCCACAATCAGCGACTATTTTGAATTGATAAACAGCTTACAAATACATACGAAAACTTAGTTTATAAGGTACTTAATTGATTTTGTAATAAAAACCAGCTTTTACCTGATTTTTCTGAAGAACATTTAATGCGTAAAATTGTCATAAGAATATTGCTCATCCTACTTATACTGGACATTCTCTTTATTTTTGGGGTGATGGTTAAAGATGCTATTGACTTTCCAGAAGTAAACTCTGCGCCTACCCAAGAAGCTCCTCCCGCAATAGAGCCACAGCCTAAAAAAGTAAATGAGGTAAAGCGGTCTCCCGTGAGTATCGAGCTGCAAAAAATAGAGAAAATCTCTGCTGCCAGAGGGGTAAAATCCTTACTCATGGACAAAAAGGGAGAGCATGTGTATGCCTTCAACCTAGAAGGGATGAGTATTTTTGAATTTGACAGGAAATCGAGAAAACTCAATAGGGCACTTAAATTTGAACCTACCAAAGCAAAGGGCTTCGATTATATAAAAAAAAAGTGGTTCAATAATTCATTTGCAGAAAAGCCTGTAGAAGGATGCCTTTCCCACGATGGAAAATACCTTTGGGTCTCGCTTCACAATGCCGGTGGCGTAGTTGCCTGGAATCTAAAAGAGCAAGATATGATCCGCCCAGAAATGCCCCATAAAAAAGCGATGGTAATAGCCGGTGACAAAAAGTCTTCTGTATTTCTCCCCTTCATAGAAACTGAAAAAACACCTAAGGTCATTGCAAAATCCCCTGATGGGAAAAAACTATTCGTGACCAACTGGCACAGCAATTCGGTCAGCGTAGTGGACATCAGTTCATTGCTGCATGATGAGTGGAAGTTGGTCAAAAACATTCGTACAGGTGGTGTACCTCGTGGGCTTGCCGTCCCAAGTTCGGGGAATAAAGTTTATGTAGCAGGCATGGGCAGTGGGAAAATAAGTGTGATTAACCATGAAAAACTAAAGGTCGTTCAAAACATAAGAAGAGGTGCAACACCTCGGCACCTAATAATTGACGATGAATATTTGTACGCTTCGCTCTCCAGCCCCGAAAAACTGGTCAAAATCTCTCTTCAAAACTTGAAAGCCGAACAAGAAGCAACTACGATGGACGACCCTAGGACTATCACCTTTTCTGGAGATAGCACCATGATCATAGCAACTTGCTATTCAGCTGAGCATATTCAAATTTTTTCCGCCAAAGACCTTACGTTGCTTGGAAGTTGGGAATCGAAGGGAAAACCTGTCGGTGCGGCGGTGTTCCAAAATGGAGACATGTGCGAAGTGTGGTGTTGCAACTATTCGGCTGGAACCATCAATATTTTCACATTTAAAGTCACCTATGAAGCAGAAGCCTGAGCTTATATTCTTGAAACTTGTGTAGAGACTAAAGAAGAAGCCCCCAAGGCTGAAAACCTAGGAGCTGATCAACTGGAATAGCAGGCTCGATCTCGACGGACTTTCCCCTCTCATTTCCCAAACACTAGACGCTTGTTCTATCCTTGTAAAAGCAATAGTCGCCCTCAGGGTGGAAACTTTATTTATACCAAACAAGAACTTGAAGAAATGATGAAAGAGATCAAGTTTTCTCAACAATTTCCATTAAAAGAACTGGTACTTGGAGTTTCCAAGCCAAACGGCAGGCTCAATATAGAAGATATCCGTCTTTTATGTAAAAAAGCTTATCCCCAGAAAATAACCATCCACAAAGCCATTGACCTTTCGCCCCAACCTTTGGAAGACTTAAAGGATCTTTTAGAAATAGAAAACATCACAAGTGTATTGATGCCCACAGCCATGGAAGACCATGAAGTCCTTAACAAACTATCGAAGCTATCTGAGGGTAAAATAGCTATTATAGCTGCCGGAAAAATAACAAACAATAATATTAAACAGGTGGCTTCCCTTATTCATACCACTGTTTTCCATGAAAGGAAAATAGTTGGGCAATTGTGACTTTTAGGTGCAAATGTTGCTCAAATAAAAATACAATAAATAGTTAGTATGTAGGTTTTAAGCAAAACAAGTAATAATTTTATTGTTGATTATTATATTTGGTTAACAATTATTCGGTATTTTTGAATCGATTATAACCTTTTTCCTCATATCGATACCTAATGGATGAATTCTCCTGATAGTATAGCCCTAATTTAATCTATTAAATTACCTCTATTATCCTCAAGCTATAAGACACACTTACTTTTTTAAAAAGGATCTTTTAAAGAAACAACATAAACAAAGAACATGAATCATAAAGATGTAAAGTTTCCGAACGAAGCTAGTTCGGAATTTGTAAAAACATTAAAATCCCGAGTAAGAGATTACTTTAAGGAAAACAACATATCCCGGTATGGAAATTCCGAAATGGTGCTGAAATCGATCGCAATGATCTCGATGTTCTTCGTACCTTATTTTATAATGGTACTCGGCGTTGTGACTAGCCCATGGGCTATCACGGCTATGTGGCTTGCTATGGGCGTTGGCATGGCAGGTATTGGTTTGTCTATTATGCATGATGCCAACCATGGTGCCTACTCAAAAAATAAAACTGTCAATAATTTGATGGGCTGGATGCTAGATGTAGTTGGTGGAAATGCCAGCAACTGGAAAATCCAACATAACGTGCTCCACCATACTTACACCAACGTTTCGGGTGTTGATGAAGATATTTCGCCTCCAAAATTCATGAGGTTCTCTCCACATGAGCCATTGATGAAAGTTCATAAATACCAACATTTTTATGCTTGGTTTTTCTACGGACTTATGACCTTTGGATGGATTGTAGCCAAAGATTACAAACAATTGATCCGCTATAGGAAAAAAGGATTTATAAAAGGAGATAACAAGTCTTTCAACATGATTTTATTGAAAGTAACTATAGCCAAAATCCTTTATTATACATATATAATTGCCATACCTATATTGGTACTTCCATCACCTTGGTGGATGACGCTTATCAACTTCTTCTTGATGCACTTTGTAGCAGGTTTAATTTTGGGGATGATCTTCCAACCGGCACACGTAATGCCTTCTTCGGAATACCCACTTCCTGATGAAAAAGGCAACTTAGAAAACTATTGGGCGATCCACCAATTGCTTACTACAACCAATTTTGCACCTAAGAACAAAATATTCTCGTGGTATGTTGGAGGCTTGAATTATCAAGTAGAACACCATTTATTCCCTAACATCTGCCATGTCCACTACAGGAAAATCTCTGGAATAGTGGAACAAACAGCAAAAGAGTACGGATTCCCTTACCATTCTGTACCTACTTTTTCTGGCGCACTTTACCAGCACGGAAAGATGTTAAAACTCTTGGGCAACAACGAACTCAAGCATTTAAAAGGGTTACAACTACATTAGAAACCCTTTTAAAGAAGCTTCAAAAAGCCGTTTCAACTTATAGGTTGAAACGGCTTTTTTTATTGTTTTTGGACGATTTTTTCACTTTCATGGTGTTTTGGAAAAGATAATAGTATCTTTGCAGAATATTTCAGGAGGGTTTGGTAAATAAGTAGTAGTCTTTTCGGTAAAGTCACAAATGTTTAACAAGCTCTTTATAAAAGTCCCTATAACAAGAAATATCGTAGTTGGGGGACATTTCCATAATCTTATTAAACATATAAAGAATGACTTTCGAAGAAACAGGATTACGTCCGGAAATCCTTAAAGCTTTGGGTGAAATTGGTTTTGAAAGCCCTACTCCCATACAAGAAAAAACAATCCCACATCTTTTAAATACAGATAAAGACCTAATTGCCTTGGCCCAAACAGGTACTGGTAAAACAGCGGCTTTTGGTTTGCCTGTATTGCATTTGTCGGATACTGAATTTAATAGCACACAAGCTATCGTCCTTTGCCCTACTAGAGAGCTTTGTCTTCAGATTTACAGAGATTTAGACTCTTTCGCCAAATATATGAAAGGGCTTGATGTAGTTGCTGTGTACGGTGGAGATAGTATCGATAAGCAAATAAAAGCACTTCGCAGAGGTGGACACATAGTAGTTGGAACGCCAGGTAGGGTGAATGACCTTATCAGGAGAAAAAGGCTTGACCTTTCTTCGGTAAGGACCTTAGTATTGGACGAAGCTGATGAAATGCTCAACATGGGCTTTAAAGACGAGCTTGACAGCATTCTTTCGGCAATGCCTGAAGAGCGCCAGACATTGCTTTTCTCGGCTACTATGCCAAAAGAAATCAGCCGTATTGCCAAGAATTACATGGATACGCCTGACGAGATTGCCGTTGGTAAGAAAAACGAAGGTGCGGATACCGTAACGCACGAATACTACATGGTAAATGCAAGGGACAAATATCCTGCATTGAAAAGGTTGGTAGACATCAACCCTAATGTATATGGAATTGTTTTCTGCCGAACCCGTGCAGAAACTAAGGAAATAGCCAACAAGCTTGTGCACGACGGATACAATGCTGATGCGCTACACGGCGACCTTTCACAAGCTCAGCGTGAACAAGTAATGAATAAGTTCAGGATCAAGCACCTACAGCTTTTAGTTGCTACAGACGTAGCGGCAAGGGGACTTGATGTTGACAACCTTACACATGTAATCAACTTTAATCTTCCTGATGACCCAGAAGCATACGTGCATAGAAGTGGTAGAACAGGTAGAGCTGGCAAAAAAGGCATTTCACTTGCCATCATCCATACTCGTGAGACGGGTAGGATTAGGCAGATTGAAAGAATGATGAGCAAAAAGTTTGATCATAAACAAGTGCCAAATGGCAAGGAAGTTTGTAGCAAACAATTGTTCAACCTTATAGATAAAATTGAAAATATTGAGGTGAATGAAGAGCAAATTGAGCAATTCATGCCCGATATCTACAAAAAGCTGGAATGGCTAAGCCGCGAAGAACTTATCAAACATTTTGTTTCTGCTGAGTTCAACAGGTTCCTTACCTATTACGAAGATGCTCCAGACTTAAACGTAACTTCACGAGGAAGAGACAATGACCGCGGAAGGGGCAGAGATGGAAGAAGCAGAGACAGGGATAGAGGAAGAGATCGTGACGACAGAGGAAGAGGTAGAGACCGTGGTGGTGACTTTGACAGAGACGACAGAAAAAGCAACAACTACTCAAGGTTCTTCATTAACATAGGATCGAAAGATGAGTTCTCTCCTACAAACCTTATCGGTTTGATCAATGATCAGCCAAGCGTAAGCCAAGTTGGTGTTGGTAAAATCGAGATTTTGAAGAAATTCTCATTCTTTGAAGTTGATAAGCAATACGAAAAAGACATCATAGATGCTTTCCAAGGTGTAAACTATAATGGCATCGATGTGAGCGTAGAGCCTTCTAACCCAAAACCATCTGCCAGGGATAGAGGCGGTGACCGTGGTGGATATAGCGGCGGCGGAAGAAGACGAAGCAGTGGCGGAGGCTATAGCGGAGGCGGTGACCGTGGCGGCAGAAGAAGACGTTCTAGCAATAGCAAATACTAGGTTTTGATCAGAAAAACTAAAAAATGCTTGCTTCGTTTCAATGAAATCGTTTTATTGAAATTGGAACATCTTTAAGATCAAATGAAAAAATATCGATTACGCTCAGATATTTTAGTTTTAGACAGATTACTTATTCAATTTCCTGCTAGCTTTCTGAGATGGATAGTCTATTACGGAGGCAAAAAGGAGTTTAGTTCAGTTACCAAAGAACGCCCACTTTTCGATATCATCATTGGTATTTTTATGTGGATCATTCTCAAAGTAATACTTTTCTTTTGAATTGAATAAGGTCAAAAATAAACAGAGGTTGTTACGGTTTTCCGTAGCAACCTTTTTTTGTCATCTGGGCAAGTAAAAAAGGATTTAGCCAAAAATCCAGCAAAAGCATTTTCTATTCAAATAAGGAGAAAATAGAAAAAGGCTGCCTCATTTAAAATAAAGCAGCCTTTCTTCTCAGGATCAGAAACTATTATTATATATCTTGATCTTGGCTGGCATCTTTCAACCCCGCCAATTTCCGATTTACCACAGCCCTGTCGTTTACCACCTCCCCTATTACGATAATAGCCGGCGAAGAAAGCCCTCCAGCCTTTACATTTTCTATAATAGTAGAAGCCATTCCAAAAGCTGCTTTTTCATCTGGTCGAGAACCATTTTGAATCACCGCAAAAGGCTCATCATTCCCACGTAAACTACAGAAAAGCTCAGCTATTTTTTCCAATTGCTTCATTCCCATCAAAACAATCACCGTAGCGCTTGATTGCGCCGCCAAATGCAAGTCTTTGGAAAAAGCCCCATTTCTGGTAGTACCTGTCACCACCCAAAAGCTTTCGTTTGTACCTCGCTTGGTCAATGGAATATTTTGTAAAGCTGGTACCGACATCGAACTACTTATTCCGGGAACTACCGTAGTTTCTATCCCGTACTCGACTACGTATTCCACCTCCTCATGCCCCCTGCCAAATACGAACGGGTCACCACCTTTCAAACGGACTACATGCCCGTGTAGCAAGGCATTCTCTACAATCAATTTATTGATCTTGCGCTGCTGGAAGTGATGAAACCCTGCTCTTTTACCTACAAATACCTTTATACAGTCTTTTTTAGCATAATTGAGCAATTCTTCATTTGCCAAGGCATCATATAATATAACATCTGCTGCTGCTATTGCCTTCACACCTTTAATAGATATCAAATCTGGATCACCTGGGCCAGCTCCTACTAGTGTCAATCGGGGATTTACGTGCTTTTTGTCCATGTCCTGAAAAAAAATTACAGTTTTTTACGTGATTATTTGCGTAAAAATATAAATAATACGTAAATTTACGTAGTTAATCTAAGTAATATTTCGTGTTTTCTTAGAAATTTATGTGGTAAGGTACTGAATAATAACTGTTTAAAATAAAAAATAACCCATTATGAAAAAGGTTGTCATCGTAGGTAATGGAATGGTAGGTTACAAATTCTGTGAAAAATTACGTAAACGCAAAGAAGCGGCAGGCTTTGAAGTGATAGTATATGGAGAAGAGCCCCGACCCGCTTATGATAGGGTACATCTTAGCGAATACTTTGCTGGAAAGAGTGCTGATGAATTGTCGATGGCACCTAGGGAATGGTACGAAGAAAATAATATTACTCTCAAAACTGGTGAGCTCATTACTGCCATTGACCGAGAAAATAAGATAATCAGAAGTCATAAAGGCACTGAAGAAAGGTACGACGCTCTCGTATTGGCTACAGGCTCTAGCCCATTTGTCCCTCCTGTAAAAGGTATGGATAAAGCAGGCGTATTTGTTTATAGGACCATCGAAGATTTGGAAGCGATCACGGCTTATGGACAGCAATCTAAAAGCGCAGCGGTTCTTGGTGGTGGACTTTTAGGATTGGAAGCGGCAAAAGCAATGATGGACTTGGGACTTGACACCCATGTAGTTGAATTTGCTCCAAGGCTTATGCCAAGGCAACTCGACGTAAGAGGGTCTGAAGTACTGAAAGAGAAATTAGAATCTCTTGGGATTACTATCCACATGAACAAAAACACCGCCGAAATCCTTGGGAACGGAAGCTTGGACGGATTGGTATTTACTGACGGAAGTTCTTTAGAAGTTGACATGCTAGTGGTTTCTTGCGGTATCAAACCAAGAGACGAGTTGGCAAAACAAGCAGGTTTGGCGGTTGGCTCTAGAGGCGGGATTGTGGTAAACGACTTGCTAAAAACAGAAGATAATGATATTTATGCCATAGGCGAATCTGCTTTGCACAATGGGTTTGTTTACGGTTTGGTAGCCCCAGGCTACGAAATGGCCGAGCAAGTAGTAAACCAATTGATAGAAACTGAGCCTAAGCCTTTTACAGACTTCGACATGTCTACCAAACTCAAGTTGATAGGCGTAGACGTGGCAAGCTTTGGTGATCCATTCT
This sequence comes from Flammeovirgaceae bacterium SG7u.111, assembly GCA_034044135.1. Classification (NCBI taxonomy): domain Bacteria; kingdom Pseudomonadati; phylum Bacteroidota; class Cytophagia; order Cytophagales; family Flammeovirgaceae; species Flammeovirgaceae bacterium SG7u.111. The sequence continues at coordinate 4,361,601 of CP139021.1, forward strand.
GTGAGAAAACACCTCACACCCCCGTGGTATTTGAAAACCCTTTTTCAGGTATTTATAAAAGAATAAACGTAAGCAAGGACGGCAAAACCCTCTTGGGTGGAGTATTGGTTGGAGATGCTGCCGAATATGGCATGCTTCTTCAGATCACACAAAATGGCTTGGCACTTCCCCCCGATCCTTCCGAGTTGATCTTGGGCAAAAGAGGCGCTGGCGAAGATGCTGGCTCTGGAATAGAAAACCTACCCGACGAAGCGCAAGTTTGTTCTTGTGAAAATGTCTCGAAAGGAGCGGTTTGCTCGGCTATAGAAGACCAAGACTTGGAAACTGCCGATCAGGTAAAAGCATGTACTGGAGCTGGTAGTGGTTGTGGCGGCTGTGTTCCCATGGTGAACGACCTCATTGCCTACACCATGAAAAAAAGCGGCAAAATTGTCCGCAACACGCTTTGCGAGCATTTTGACTACACTCGTCAAGAACTTTTCGATTTGGTAAAAGTAAAAGGATTAAAATCATACAACGAGGTACTTGACACACACGGAACTGGCGATGGTTGTGAAAAATGTAAGCCAGCTGTAGCTTCTATTTTGGCAAGTGCTTGGAACGATCTCATCACCAAGCAAGACACTATTCAAGATACGAACGATCGCTTTTTGGCAAACATCCAGCGCGGGGGCACGTACTCGGTAGTTCCGAGGATAGCAGGCGGAGAAATCACTCCCGACAAGCTTGCCGTTATCGCACGGGTTGGACAGAAATACAACCTCTACACAAAAGTAACTGGTGGTCAGCGGATTGATCTATTTGGCGCAAGGCTAGACCAATTGCCTGACATCTGGGAAGAATTGATAGAAGCCGGTTTTGAAAGTGGGCATGCTTACGGCAAGTCATTGAGAACGGTAAAAAGCTGTGTAGGATCAACTTGGTGTCGTTACGGAGTGCAAGATGCCGTTTCATTTGCCATAGAAGTTGAAAACAGGTACAAAGGCTTACGTTCTCCTCACAAATTGAAAAGTGCCGTTTCGGGCTGCGTGCGCGAATGCGCCGAAGCCCAAAGCAAAGACTTTGGCATCATCGCTACGGATAAAGGTTGGAACCTCTACGTAGGTGGAAATGGCGGCGCTAAACCACAACACGCTCAATTACTCGCAACTGATCTCGACAGCGAAACATGCCTCAAGTACATCGACCGCTTCTTGATGTTCTACATCAAAACAGCAGAGCCTTTGATGCGAACTGCCCCATGGCTCAACAAGCTGGAAGGCGGAATTGACTACTTGAAAGAGGTTGTCGTGAACGATAGCTTAGGCATAGCAGAAGACCTTGAGAAAGACATGCAAAATATTATTGATACGTACGCTTGTGAATGGAAGGCGGTGGTAGAAAACCCTGAGCTAAGGGCCAAGTTCACCCATTTCATCAACAGCGAAATGCCAGACCCTACCATTTCTTTCGAAGAAATGAGAGAGCAAAAGAAACCTACTCCTTGGTAGAAGCCAATTCATCTAATTACCTTATTATCAAAATCTTACTAACATACAGCTCAGTAACTAGGCTGCTAATGAATTTAAATTTACACTCCCAAAAATCAAGTAACATGACAGAGTCACAAATTCAACTGGTGAAGGAATCGTGGGGTAAGGTAGTGCCAATTGCTACTCAGGCAGGAGAAATGTTTTACGGACGCCTCTTTGAGGCAGCACCACAGGTAAAGCCGATGTTCAGCAGTGATACCAAGGCACAAGCTATAAAATTAACATCAATGCTTACGTACGTAGTCAATAAGCTAGATAAGCTGGACGAAATACTTAGCGAAGTACAGCAACTGGCCGTGAGACATACCAAATACGGTATCGAACCTGCCCACTATGCAGTAGTAGGCGAATGCCTCATCTGGACGCTGGAGCAAGGCCTAGGCGATGCTTGGAACGATGAGCTAAAAAAAGCTTGGGTTACTGCTTATACCATACTTTCGGGAGCGATGATCGAAGCTCAGAACAAGGCTGCGTAATTAATTTCTTGAGATAAAGCAGGTACAAAAGCACCTGCTTTATCCTACTGTCAACTTGATTTTTATTTCACTTTAAAGCATTAAAAATACTCATGATAGATTTTGCAAAATATAAGACTACCAGCGAAGAGAATGTGAAAATCTGGCTCAAAGCCGCTCCTGTTGACTCTTTCCCCAAAGATGGAGGCTCATGCGTGCTTTACAAAGGATTACAAATTGCGGTTTTCAACTTTACCCGTAGGGGCGAATGGTTTGCTTGCCAAAACCTATGCCCACACAAAATGCAGATGATCTTGTCAAGGGGCATGATTGGCTCTTCGGCTGACGAACCTAAAGTAGCCTGCCCTTACCATAAAAAAACATTTTCACTCAAATCTGGCGAATGCATGAGCGGCGAAGATTATTCTATCGCCACCTACCCAGTAAAAGTAGAAGATGGATACGTATACGTCGGCTTTGAAGAGTGATCAATAAAGATTCATAATGTGGTTGTTGTAAAATAAACTTTCGTATAGTTCAGACTTCAAAAATAGTTTTTGGGATTTTTTTTTCATGTGGGGGCTTAAGTAAAGCCCCCATTTTTTTACTCATCTATTCATTTTTTGGAATACTTAGCCTACTTACGTAAATTGCCGATAACTCACCTGAAGGCAAGAAGTTAAATACGTAAGATAACTTACCAACCAGCTTCTTACTTACTTAAAAAATATCATTACCAGTTCTGATGACCAACGAAATTGCAAGAGATAGATTTGAAAAACTAGGCAGACGCTACATTTTGGCATTGTTGGGAATTGCCATTGCTATCATCAGTAGCCAGCTCCTCATACAGACTTTCATTAGCAGGCAAAAAGATGACTCCCGCGTAGTGAATGTGGCAGGCCGCCAACGGATGCTCAGCCAAAAAATAAGTAAATTGGCGCTGAAGCTTCGCCTAGCCAAAGCAGAAGGCCACTCAGCAGCTGAAAAAGAGCTAGAAGAAGCCGTCGTGCTTTGGAAAACATCTCACGAAGCATTGCTCTATGGCAACGAAGAAATGGGGATCACCGATGGAAACAGCCAGGTGATAGAAGATAAATTCAAAGAAATAGCTCTTCCGTACAACCAAATGCTCCAAAGCGCCAACTCGCTCTTAGACCATGCAAACGAGAAGACCCTCTCCAGCGAGTGCCAAGAAGCCATCGACAACATCCTAAAACATGAAAGCGCCTTTTTGAAGGGAATGGATGAAATCGTGTTCCTTTACGATGACGAAGCTAAGGCAAAAGTAGGGACACTGAGCACTACTGAACTTATCCTGCTCACCATTTCTTTGCTCATCATCTTATTTGAAATCATTTTCATTTTCAAGCCAACCGCCAAAAACGTAGGCAGCACGATAGAAGAACTGATCCGCTCAGAAAAAACAGCCAAAAGCATGGCCCGGGAAATCGGTGTGCTTTACAACACCTTGGAAGAATCTTACCAACAATTGGCAGACACCGGCGGAGAACCCGAACTCCCTACCCTCTTCATGAGAACTACTCGAGAAGGCGACATGCTTTTTATCCCTGAAAAGTCATTGAAAACGATGGAATGCGGTAGAGAGGAATTCCCCAAAAACGTGTTCCAGTGGTTTATTGACGAAGGGTACTCGCCTGACTTTGTGGAGAAAGTAAAAGGAATAGTTGCAAGGGAACGATCATGGAACGGGGAAATAAAAGTAACTACAGGAGAAGGTGACTTTCTGTGGCTGGACATCCACCTTGTCCCCGTTGGGAAAACCAAATATCAATCTCAACAAATCATGGTAGCTTGCGCAAACGTAACTGACATAAAAGAAGCAAAGGAGCGTTCTATAGAAATAAACAAAGCCCGAATAGAGGAGCAAGTAAAAAAACAGCAATTCAGGTCTGTACTGATTTTGGAAGGACAGGAAGAAGAACGAAAAAGGATTGCCCGAGATATGCACGACGGAGTGGGCCAGATGCTTTACGGCATGCAGCTCAACCTAGAGTCGCTCATGCACAACAGCCCCAAAGCCTTGCGTAGCCAACTCTCTAACATCCAAGAACTCCTCACCAATGTGATTAGGGAAGTAAGAAGAGTTTCTTTTAACCTTACTCCTTCTAGTTTGAGCGATTTCGGGATAGGACCAGCCATAAAAAAATACTGCACCGAGGTTTCCAAACTCATGGGCATCGACATTATTTTTGAGAATAGGGACGGTTTCATAAACAGACTTGACAAAAACGTAGAAATCCATTTATACAGAATAGTCCAAGAAGCCATTAACAATGCTATCAAATATGCTAGTGCAAAAAACATTGACGTACTTATGACCTACGATTACCACAATCTCAGCATAGAAGTAACGGATAACGGCAAAGGCTTTGATTACGACAGGCTCAACAGAGATGGGTATTTTGCCGAATCTGGGCACGGCCTTTTTAATATGCAAGAAAGAACAAGCTTCTTCAACGGCAGCTTCGCTGTAGACTCCAAAATAGGAAGAGGCACGACTATAAAAGTAAATTTACCAATAAACTAAAAACGTTATGGACATAAAACGAGTAGTTCTAGCAGATGATCATGAAATAATTCGCAATGGTATCAAGATGATTCTCCAAAGCTCGGAAGATATAGAAGTTGTGGGCGAAGCATCGGATGGCTTGGAAGCACTTCAAAAAGTTGAGGAATTGAAGCCTCACGTACTGGTGGTGGACATCCGAATGCCCAACCAAAACGGCATAGAAACCGCCGCAATTATGCGCGACAAATTCCCCGACACCAAGGTCCTCATCCTCTCCATGCACGACGACGAGGAATACATCATCAAATCAGTAGAGTGTGGGGCATCGGGCTATTTGCTGAAAGACACCAACCAAACTGAGTTTATAAAAGCAGTGAGGTCAGTGTATAATGGTGAAAAATACTTTAGTGGGGATATTTCTTCGGTAATCGTGAATCATTACCTCAATGCAACCAAGGGGGGAAATGCTGCTACTGCCACCACCACCCGACCTTCAGCAGCTTCTGCCCCAGTTGCCGACAATTACGACCTCACCAAAAGGGAAAAGCAAATTTTGAGCCTGCTGTACAGAGGGGAAAACAACAAGCAAATAGCCGACAGATTCAACAAGAGCATCCGAACCATAGAAACCCACAGGTTCAACATCATGAAAAAAATGAAGGTCAACAATGTGATAGACCTGATAAAAAAAGTAGACGAAGAGCCGAGCTTGAAAAAACTGATTGAAGTTGAGCCTGTGTAAACTCAACATACTTAACCCACCCTCGGTGATTCACCCTGAGGCATCAAGTTTTTAAGATCCCCGTTGACCCCCAACGGTATTCTCCCCCCGCTTTCTTGATCTGGGCGAGGTAGCTTTTCTCCAATGCGCTGAGGTCGCCGACCGAGAGTTCTTCCCCGCTGTCGGGAAGGAGCTCTTGGGCGAAGGGGTTGTCAATACCGTTATTCCCTTTTATTTTCTCCGTCATTCCTGCGGACGCAGGAATCTCCAACCTATTGTCCAACAAGCTCTCCCCCTTTTCCAACAGTTGTTGGGGAGTAGGCTGGAGATCCCGTATCTCCGCTACGCTGCGTACGGGATGACGGGTAGTATTCAGCAATTGCTTCGCGTAGGTGGGAGATCCCGCATCTGCGCTATGCTCCGTGCGGGATGACGGAATGGGGTTGCTTCCTGCCAAGTTTGCTCCAATACTATCCACCGCTGCCGGTACCTTGCCCTTTTTGCGGGTGGTGTCTCCAGCGACGACATCGCTTGGAGCGATGTCGTCGCTTTTCTTCTGTAGCGTGAACGCCGGCGGGGCCAGGGGCAATAGCTGGGGCTGCGGCTTGGGCAATGCGGGCTGCGCGCCTTGCGACTGGGCAAGGGCGGGCAGGGACGCCAGCCAGAATAAGGCAAATAGCAACAGGAACATGGGGACTTTTCTGTCCATTTCGTTTAGTTTGTTTCGAAGTTTGTTTAGTTTATTTTTTTACTAGTTGGTTACACTAGTGTCCCATTAAAATTGGGACGTTATCAATAATTAAACAAATTTGGCTCATTCAGCCTAAAACGTTCTTTGTCATTTTGAAATTTAGTTCTCTGGAAGAGGTCTCGAAGATGAGTTTTATCGGTCAATGATATACTCAATATCTGTAAGACCTCATATGTGCTTCTGTTAAGTTTCATGTCTTTCTGGACAATTGCCACCAAACAGTAGGTGCATATAGCAACATAGATCTGTATACGGACCGCATTTTCAGTAGTACCCCAGAATTTTTTGATTTTCAGATGTTGCTTTAACCATTTGAAGAACAACTCGACTTGCCAGCGATTTTTATAAAGCTGGGCAACTTGCAAAGCAGAAATGTGCATTGCATTGGTCAAGAATAGAAGCTGGCGCTTTTGTTCTTCATCCCAATATCTGACGAGCCGAAGATGTCCTGGATAATATTGTTTTGGATAAAAACCAGTCAATTCAACTGTAACATCAGAAAGTACGTTCTTGGGCAACCTCCGTTTCCATTTGATTGTCTTGTATTGGAGGTTCTTTTTTGCCCTGACAACGAAGAAAGCCCCTATCTGATGAATCTTATACAACATCTTGAAGTGGTTATATGCACGGTCAAATATGTAATAAGATCCTGGTTCATAAGGAATCTCTTTCATCGCCGTAGAATCGTGTACAGAAGCTTCTGTAATATGAAAGAATGCGGGGATCTGCGTCTCTACATCATATAATGTATGCACTTTGATTCCGCCTTTTTTCTTACGGAACTTCGCCCACCAGAATACAGAAAGGCACAAGTCAATCGTAGTAGAGTCAAAAGCGTAGACATTGCCGTCAAGCTTGAAGATGTCAGAAACCCGTTTCTGACGGGCTTCATCAACCAGATAGTAAGCATACTCTTCAAAGATGCGATGGTCCCTGTCCTGGTTGGCCCTAGACAAGGATGACCTAGAAACATTCTTGCCCAAACCCAAATGATAAGATTTGGAATGATGGGCATCAAGTGCGACAATCAGATCTCTCAGGCTTTCACGATTGGATAATTGCCCAAACATCAGGGCAAGCAGCTGGTTCCAACAGGTGAAATGCTTCACGTATTTGTTTCCGTCATACTTACGAACGATGTAGTTAAACTTATTCCTATCCAGAAACGATGCTAACTGAGCGAAAACGTATTTATCCTTATGCATTTGCTATTCTCTTTAGGAATGAATGGCGAAAATGCAAATTGAAATCCGTTTAATCGAAAAACACCTACAACTAACTAAATTTCAAATATTTAAAAGAGTCTTATTGGATTTTAATGGGACAGCAATGAGTTGGTTAGTGTTTGGATTCTTTTGTTGTTAGTTGTTTGTTTGAAAATATCCAGCCCTTGTTTGGAGCTCGTCCACCGCATCTTTGCGGTCATAAAGCAAAATCGAAAATATGAAAAAAATTATACACATCCCCTTGCATAAACCATAAGAGTAGTGGGTTTATTTTTTTGCTAGCCGGTCAGTGATTGGTGTTTTTTGTTGTTAGTCGTTTGGTTTGTGTTTGCTTGGAAATATCGGTCCTTTGTGGGCACAAGCGGGACGCTTGCGCCATTGGGTGCTCCGACCAAAGGGGTGATTTTTAACTTTTTTCAATTAAACCCAAATAATAGCTACCCCAATACTGATAATGTTCAACTTTTGACAAAGAAAACTCTTCCGCTATAGGTTTGATATGTCTATAAATTGGTTTAAAATCAAAATCTACAATTGAATTGTTCCTTATAGGACTAATGTCCATTAACGCACACATAGAGCTAAACTTAATTTCTTTATTTTTGTCCTCTAATCCTCTGATCAAGACTTTTACAATTTCAGTTTTATTGGAGTTTAAATTTGAATTTCTTTTAATAGCCCAAATTGCTTTTTCTCTCAACTGTAAATCTGAAGATTTAGCCGCCTTTATCAAATATTCTAAAGCATCTTTTCCTATAATACTTAAGGCCCATACCGTTCTATCTACAATAGGAGCATGAACGTCTTTTAAGAGAAAAATCAGAATCTGAATCACATTTTCTCCACACTCTGATAGTTCTTTTTGGAAATCTTCAATCAGATAAAAAAGAGCAAAAAATCTGATTTTATCGTCATTATTTTTAAGTAAGCTCACTAATACTTTGAAGGTTTCAATATCTAAATAAGATGAATCTATATTTCTATATGCATCATATTTTGCATCTTCTGGTGAGTGTTTTAATATTTTTATAAATTCTTCCTTTGTCATACCTAGTTATTTCGCTTCTATTGTTATACTATATCTTAAATAAGAGGACAATTACGGAATATTATATCCTAAATCTTTTTCATCATGAGTAAAAAAGTATGCATAATTCGACCGTAATTCGTCCCAACCATTCTGAGTTTTAAATTTTTCATTTATCACATCTTCCCATGCAATACGCATTTGTCTTGCACATACAATTGGTGGAACTTGCCCCGTACCTGTTCCCAAACCAGGAACAGCTATGCTTTGAATTTTATCTTTTATTAGATCCCCATTATCGAACCTTCCATAGATTAACAATATTAGTATTGCTTTCATAGCAAGATAGACATTAGGAGACTTTAAAATTGTCATTGGGGTTCGCATTGTTGGTGCTGAAATTAAATATGAAAAATCAGAGTGTTCAGTTTCAATTACCGTAGCTTGTCCAACTAATAATTCACCATAATAATCTCTTCTGATTTTACCTTGAAGCTTCTTTTCAATATGCCATCCTAAATTTTTAGAAATAGCAAAATCAAGTCCTCCATTCATAAACCCAAAGCTATTTGCTGGACTCACAATTGCATCACACGGATAATTAAATATTGAATCATATTTAATTATTACATCTTGAACTCCATTAAATACTTTTTCCCATGCTTCTGTTAATTCGGAACTAGTACTGATAAAATAGTATGTCATGATTTATTTTGTAATATTTTAAACAAATCAAATTAAGCCTAAAATGGTTAATAACCAATCTCTTTTTCTTTATAAAAAGTATTGAGCTTATCTAGCTCCTTATTGGGTAATCTGATTTGAAATCTCCCACCTTCATAAGGCTCTATATATTTTTTTTCTACCCAATCGTCCCAAGTTGCTTTTGGAATGTCAACCCTGATTAAATAATCATCGTACGTTCCCTGTCTCGAATATTCAAGCGCAAGTTCACGCTCTTTTGCAAAATGAATTTCTCTTGCTCCTGTATCAAACCCATTCTTCATAATATTATCAACAGTCCCTTTTCTAGGTGCTCGATACATAGGAACAACATCATCAGCAAGAGGGATCATACTTCCTTCTTTTGCAGCAGCCCCTAAACTTCTGGGGGCAACCATTCTTCTTCCTGCCGCGCCTCTAATCGCTTCTCTACCGCCAACCAATATATCACCTATTGCAATTAATGCTTCAATCCTTTCTTCGATATTTTGGTTTCTTGCCATGCCTTGCCAAAACTGAGCCTTTTCATTTCCTTCAAAGGCACGGATTGCCAAATACCCTTCAATCTCAGTACTACCATTTATCTCACGAGCTAACCAATTTGGATCATACTTAGTCCATCCCAAGGCATTCCATAAATTGTTCTGTATTTCAAATTGATCATTATACTCCTCATCTACTGGTATCCAGTTATTCTTTTGTCTAGACCACCAAGTTGCTTCGTGTACAAAAAACTTAATGTCATCATCATCTGTAAAAACTATAACAGGAACAAAACTGCCATCAAATTTTTCATAAAAATGAACCTCATCATTTCCATCAGGATCAATATTCCATATTGGAGAGTTTTGTCCAAACTGATATGGTGAGACAAAACTCTTCACTACTTTATCAGGACTCAACCATTTTCCAATTTTTGAATTATATCCCCTAGCCCCAAAATCGACTATTCCTTTTCCTAGATCAGGATCATTTTCTTTATTATTAAACCCATATCGGTAGCCGATGTCCTCTCCTTTGGTGTATCCCCTGCCCGGCATCTGCATGCCAAAGGGGTGGTAGTCGCTCACGCTCGCCACGTCCGCAAAGCCGTCCGTCTTTTTCAGGTCGGTCACGGTCGCCAGCACGTTGCCCAGGTGGTTGCTTAGCTCAAACTGCCTTAGCCCCCAGGTGCGCTCGCCCATGGTCATGTCCGCATCCTCTGCATGTTCCCCGCCGTTCAGCGCGCCCAACCTAGAGCTGCCATAGATCGGTCTTTCTTTAAGCGTTATCTCTTCCTCTCCTTTTTTCTTGTAAATCGCCATCACGTTGCCCGAGGCATCCCTCACATAGTAGTCAGTCGCCACAATGTTGTCCCCTTCCCAGAGCTGCTTTACCGCGCGGTTGCCGTCGGGGGCGTAGCGGTATTGCACGCTCTTTTCCGCGCCCTCCACCGTCTTGCTCACCTTGGCCACCTTGCCCTGTATGGTCCAGTCTATGTCCGTAATGTTCTCCGAGTCGTCCCTTATCAGGTTGCCTATGGCGTCGTAGGCATAGTTGCCTTCTTCTTGCCCCAGCCTGGTGGAAAGGGTCTTCAGCTCGCCCAGCTTGGCGGAGAATTCTCCGCCCGGCTCCACCACAAAACCCGGCTCTATCTTGAAGCTCTCCTTGGCGGTGAGGGTGATGTCCTCGCCCTCTTGTACCCTCGCCCCGTCCGTAAGGGTGATGTTGTTGTAGTTCTCTTCTTGTGTTTGGGGCAGCGGGGTGTAGTCGTACGTAATGTCGCCGTTGGCGTCACCGCCTGGTGGAAGTGCCTCTACTTCCTCGTTGTCCTCTACATGTGCCAACCTGTTGGAGCCCTCTAGGTAGTTGGTCGTGAACCTGTAACCTTGGTTCTCCTCCTTCTCCATATAGCTGCCGTCCATGTAGTTGTATGTGATCAGGATCACCTCCCTGTCCAGCTCTTGGTTCCTGCCCAGTTGCTCTATGTTGCCGTTGCCGTCGTAGGTATAGTGGCTGTCGTAGGCTTTTTGCACGTCGGGCGTGCGGTTTGCCCAGGCCGTGCCGTCAAAGGCGGAAGACCTCGCAAAGGAGATGCGGTTGAGCTGGTCGTAGCCGTAGTGCATGGCCTGCAGCGCCTTGTCGGGGCGGGTAGAGCCGTCTTCTTTCCTTCCCAGTTGGGGCAGGTCGGTCGCCATCCAGGCGATGTTCCCGTTGTAGAGCCCCACATTGCCCGCCAGGTCGTTGGCATGGGCATGGTCGTCCCACAACTGGCCGTTGGCCATTGCCCCTAGCCCTAGGCCTTCCTTGATCGGCGCATAGTCGCCCTTGTAGTAGCCGAGGGCATAGGCGAACTCGTCTTTGGGGAGGGAAGGAGGATACTTCTAGCCTATTGCCATCTACTTCAGAGTAAAGGATACTAGTCGCTATTATTCATCTCACAAAAACTATTTTTTTTGCGCGCCAAAAAAAAACACAAACCATTCATTTTCAATTGCTTAATACTAAAACTACGTAATTACGTAAATTAATTAAAAAATTTATTACGTATTACTACGTATTTTTTAAAAATAATCCCTTACCTTAGTATCAATAAATAAGTAAAACAACGGAAAATTATACGTAACCGATCAACACATTAAAAGAGTTTCTAAGTAAATATGAAAATCGTCTCACTACCAACTTTACATTTTAAACCTGAAACGCTTTAAGCTATATGTTCAATTTTACTAAAAAGATACTTTTACTGGGTTTGTTCCTAATAGGAGCCCTCTCTACTGTTTATGGTCAGTTCTCTATAGTTGGTGAAATTCGCCCAAGGGCAGAATTCAGAAACGGTTTCAAAACCTTAAATAAAGACAATACCGACCCTGCATTTTTTATTGAGCAGCGTTCGAGACTGTACTTTGGCTACAAAGCAGATAAAATCAACTTTAAGCTTTCTTTGCAAGATGTGAGAATCTGGGGTAACGCAGACCAGATCTACAAAGAAGACCCTGCACTTGCCAATGTGTACGAAGCTTGGGCTGAGTATGAGCTTTCTAGCAAATGGGCGGTGAAGGCTGGTCGCCAAGACTTGAACTACGACAATGCTCGTTTCTTAGGAAACCTCGGATGGGCTCAACAAGGAAGAAGCCACGATGCGTTGTTGCTTACGTTCAAAGACAGTACCGGTACTCAGCTTCACATAGGCGGCGCATTCAACCAAAACGTTCCTTTCGAGCCAGGCAAATTGTTTTCTACGTACTATGAAGGCGTAAACAACTACAAAACCATCCAATACGCTTGGTTGCACAAAGACCTTGGCAACTCAAATTTTTCGGTACTTGTATTCAACGATGGTCGCCAAGCAGCTGACTCGGCAGTGCATTTCCGCCAAACGTATGGGTTCTTTGGAAACACAAAAGTAGGAAATGTAAAATTACAAGGAGAGCTGTATTACCAAGGTGGTAAAAACGGTGGAGGGGCTGATGTTAGCGCTTACATGATTGCCTTAAACGCTACATTGCCCACCAAAATCACACCTCTTACCATTGGCTTCGATTACCTATCGGGCACAGAAGCTTCGGACGACAAAGACAAATCATTTGCTCCACTATATGGCACTAACCATAAATTCTACGGTCTGATGGATTATTTCTACGTAGGAAATGGCCACAATGTAGGAGGAAAATCAATCGGATTGGTTGACATCTTCCTCAAGACCAACTTCAAACTAAGTAAAAAATCTTCCCTTTTGGGTCACCTCCATTACTTCTCGTCTCCAGTAGCTATCCAAAACCCAGAAGGCAGCGGAGAAGCTTCAGCGGGACTAGGTACTGAGCTTGACTTGGTATGGAATGTAAACATGTCGAAATGGGCAAACTTCAAGCTTGGCTACTCTCAAATGTTCGCTACAGAGACTATGGGAATAGTGAAAAGTGGAAACCACGACATGACCAACAACTGGGCATGGGCGATGCTAACGATCAAACCTGAATTATTCAAATCAAAGTAAGTATTTGTAATCAAGATCTAAATTATTAACCCCTAAATCCAAATTAAAATGAGTACATCAGCTACAGGAAAGGCTACCAAAATCAACTTGTTTAGCCTGAAAACCATCAACATGAGAACATTCCATCTTACGTGGTTCTCTTTCTTCCTATGTTTCTTCGGATGGTTCGGTATTGCGCCTCTTATGGCGGTTGTAAGGGAAGAACTTGCCCTTTCAAAAGGTCAAATTGGTAACATCATTATCTCGTCGGTTGCCATTACGGTGTTCGCCCGCCTAGCCATTGGCTGGTTGTGCGACAAGATCGGCCCTAGGATTACCTATTCGGCGTTGCTTATTTTTGGTTCGCTTCCAGTAATCTTCATCGGCTTGGCAGACAGCTATATGAGTTTCTTGCTTTTCAGATTGGCAATTGGTGTGATCGGTGCTTCTTTCGTAATCACTCAGTACCACACTTCAATGATGTTTGCACCAAACGTGGTAGGAACAGCAAATGCTACTACTGCAGGATGGGGTAACCTTGGTGGTGGTGTTACGCAAATGATAATGCCATTGGTTTTTGCTATGTTCGTTGGGTTTGGATACGCCGATGCTTCTGCTTGGAGATATGCTATGGTAATCCCAGGTCTTGCGTTAATTGTTTGCGGTGTTTTATACTACAAATACACTACTGACTTGCCAGAAGGAAACCTTGCTGACCTAAAGAAAAACGACCCTGAATTTAAAGTAAAAAGCAAAGAATCGAAAGGATCTTTCAAAATGGCGCTTAAAGACCACAGGGTATGGGCACTTTTCGTAATCTACGGAGCATGCTTCGGTGTAGAGTTGACTATCAACAACATTGCAGCTATCTACTACCATGATTACTTCCAACTGGATCTTAAAACTGCTGGTCTGATTGCAGGTCTGTTCGGATTGATGAACATTTTCGCTAGATCTTTAGGAGGTTTCTTCGGAGACAAAGCAGGTATAAAGTGGGGATTGAAAGGACGGGTTTACTTCTTAGGCGCTGTTCTTCTTATAGAAGGTCTTGCTCTTATCTTATTCTCTAAAATGGCGATCTTGCCAGTGGCTATCATCACCATGATCATCTTTAGTTTGTTCGTGCAGATGTCAGAAGGAGCAACGTATTCAGTAGTTCCTTTCATCAACAAAAAAGCAATTGGCGCCATTTCAGGTATAGTAGGAGCTGGCGGTAACGCTGGTGCGGTTGCAGCAGGTTTCTTATTGAAGTCTGAAGGGATTTCTTACCCAGAAGCATTGACCATCATCGGAATCTGTGTAATAGGCGCATCGGCACTTTCTCTTCTGGTAAGGTTCTCTACTCAAGCGGAATCTGAAGCTAAAGTAGAGATGGACGAATCATTGGCTGCGGCTAACTTGCAACCAATTCCTGTTAAAGCTTAAATACACTGAAAAATACGTTTCCGTACAGATTTCGATACTAAAAAATTATTTCATACCTACTGAGAGTTGCTGGTTGCTAGTTTCTTGTCACTAGTTTTCGAAAGAGAAAAAGGTAACGCTCTCCAATTATCAATGTAATAACACCTCATTTTTTTTTACGATTGGAAAGCCTTAATAACTAGCAACTTGTAACCGGTTAAAAAGAAATAAAATGGATACGTTAACTACGTTCAGTAATTCAGCTCACAGAATGCTTAATACTTTCACCTAATCTACTTCATATAGATTCCCCCTGTGCTTTGGCATAGGGGGTTTCAAAATAAACACCTAGTAAAGCTTAGTTCAAACGAAGCTAGCTTTCACAAAACAAGATTTAAGGTTTGGATCACCTTTTTTCCTTGTAGATAAAAATATGTGGCTATTAACGTTTTAAGTTGTTTCACTCCAAAACATACTAACAAGTATATCACTTACTTAAAAACAAATTCGGAATGCAATCCCTGAGAAAATCATACAAAACTACTTGCTCATATTGTGGCGTTGGCTGCGGCATAGAAGTGAGCAAAAACAGAAATGGGCAACTCGTCTTGAAAGGTGACGAAGACCATCCTGTAAATAAGGGCATGCTCTGCTCAAAAGGGATGAACCTTCACTACACGGTACAAGATCACTCTGACAGGATTATGAACCCGAAAATGCGTTGGAGTAGAAACCATCCGCTCGAAAGAGTAAGTTGGGATACAGCACTCACAAGAGCATCGGCTGTTTTCAAAACGTTTATTAAGCAACATGGTCCCGATTCGGTAGGGTTTTATGTTTCAGGGCAATGCACCACCGAAGAATATTACTTGGTGAACAAACTCACTAAGGGCTTTTTTGGAACGAATAACATCGATACTAATTCCCGCCTTTGCATGAGCGGAGCTGTAGTAGGTTACGTAAAAACATTGGGAGAAGACGCCGTACCTGTTTCGTACGACGATATAGAAAAAGCAGACTGTTTTTTCATTACAGGGGCTAACCCTGCATGGTGCCACCCTATTTTGTTCAGGAGAATAGAGGCACATAAAGAGAACAATCCTGACACCAAAATAATAGTGGTTGATCCAAGGGTGACGCAATCTTGCGCCTTGGCCGACCTTCACCTCCAAATTAGGCCTGGCACCGATACGGTTCTTTACCATGCCATAGGTCGTTGCCTCATCGAAAACGGCGATGTTGATATGGATTTTATCAACAACCACGCTAACGGCTACAAAGAGTACCGCGACGAGGTAATGAAAACAAGCCTAGAAGAAGCTTCTACTATTTGTGGGGTAACCGAAAGTGACATCAGATTGGCAGCCAGCTACATTGGCAATGCCAAAGGATATATATCCATGTGGGCAATGGGACTGAACCAAAGCACCGATGGAGTAAATAGGAATTTAGCCTTACTTTCACTCAACCTTATTACAGGACATATTGGCAAGCCTGGTTCGGGACCTTTTTCCCTTACCGGGCAACCCAATGCTATGGGTGGCAGGGAAGTAGGCGGCATGGCCAATCTTTTGGCTGCGCACAGAGTACAAGGAAATGCCGAACACCGAGATGAAGTTGCTAAGTTTTGGGGAGTAGACTCCCTGCCCGATAAACCGGGAAAAACGGCTACTCAAATGTTTGAGGCACTCCGCTCAGGCGAGATGAAGGCGATCTGGATTGTGTGTACCAATCCATCGGTAAGTATGCCCGATGCAAAGTTGGTTGACGAAGCGCTCAAGCAAGCCAAGTTCGTAATCGTCCAAGATATTTCTACTAAATCGGATACGGCTAAATATGCCGACCTTGTTCTTCCTGCTGCTGGTTGGTTGGAGAAAGAAGGTACGATGACCAACTCGGAAAGAAGGATCAGCTACTTGAATAAAGTTGTCTCTCCTCCGGGCGAAGCAAGACCCGACTGGGAAATTTTTTGCGATTTTGCCAAAAAAATGGGCTACCATGGCTTCGATTTCAAATCTGCCGCTGCGGTATATGACGAGCACTGCCAACTCACCAAAGGTACCAACATAGACATTAGCGGATTGAGCTACAAACGCCTCCAAGCGGAAGGCACGTTCCAGTGGCCCGTTCCAAGCACCGACTCGAAGGGCACAAAACGCCTTTTTACAGACAAAAAATTCTATACGCCTAACCAAAAGGCAAATATATTGATAAGCGGGGCATCGGTAGAAGCCGAGCCAGTAACCCCGGAGTTCCCACTCATTCTTACCACAGGCCGTATCCGTGACCAATGGCACACCATGACCCGTACGGGCAAGGTAAACCGCCTCAACAAACACATCGCTCGACCTTTCTTAGAAATCCACCCGAACGATGCAGCAGAAAGAGGAATTGCAGACGGAGACATCGTAAAGGTTACAAACGACAGAGGCGAAGTGAAGGTGAGTGCCACTATTACCGAAAGCATTAGGGAAGGCGTTATTTTCTTGCCAATGCACTGGGGAAAAATATTCAGCAATGACTTCTCTAGGGCCAATAACCTTACCAACAGCGCATTTGACCCGCAGTCTAAACAACCAGGCTTCAAGTACTCGGCGGTGCAGGTAACCCCTCTTACCAAAAAGAAAGAGAAAGTCATCATTATTGGTGCAGGCGCAGCGGGCTATAGGTTCATCAACACCTACCGTGAGCTGAACCAAGAGGATGAACTCCATGTGTTTTCTAAAGAAAAATATCCTTTCTACAACCGTGTACTTTTGCCAGAATACGTAAACGGGCAAAAAGACTGGGAAAACCTGTTGAAATTCCGCCAAGGTGAATTTGAAGCACTCAAAGTTCATCTGCACAATGAAAACAGCATTGAGCTGATCGACAGGGACAACAAAAAAGTGTTAGATGCAAAAGGAGAATGGCATTCGTACGATAAACTTATAGTAGCCACGGGTAGCAGGGCGTTCGTTCCGCCAGATGCTCCTATGCACTTACCAGGTCTTTTCACGGTAAGAAGCAGGCAAGATGCAGATCGTTTGAAATTACACCTGAACAAGGACAAGAACAAAGTATTGGTAATAGGCGGAGGGTTGCTTGGCCTAGAATTGTCTGCCGCTTTGACTGAGATTGACGTAGACGTAACTATCATCCAGCTTTCTTCTAGACTGATGGAAAGGCAGTTGGACGCTACCGCCAGCAACATGTTGATAGACGTAGTAGAAGACATGGGCATCAATGTGTACCTCAACGACCAAGTACAAGAGCTAAGCAAAAGCGAGATAAATGAAAACGGTCTTCATGTAAAAATGAAGAGTGGTAGGGAACTAGACTACGATGCCGTGGTATATGCCATTGGTACGAGACCAAATATTGAAATTGCTAAAAATGCCGACCTCGTTAGCGGAAGGGGCATAAAAGTAAACAGCTATTTGCAAACGAGCGACCCAGATATTTTTGCACTAGGCGAAGTAGCCGAGCACGAGGGCAAGATCAACGGAATTACCGCCGCTGCAGAAAAACAAGCCGATATTTCTGCACGATTCATTGCCGGTGATCCATTCAGCATCTACAATGGAAATGTCCCGATGAACATTCTCAAGTTTGCCAACCTCGACCTGTGCTCTATAGGAATGGTCACTATTCCTGCCAACGAAAAAGACTATGAAGAGGTCATCTTGATAGATAAATCCCGAACCTATTATAAGAAGTGCTTGGTAAAACAAGACAAACTGGTGGGTGCGATAATGATGGGCGACAAAGCCGAATTTGCCGAGTTCAAAAGGCTTATTGAAGAACAAACCGAACTTTCTGAAAAACGTGGGGAACTGCTCAGGGGAGCTTCTCCGGGCGAACCAATGATAGGCGAACTGGTATGTAGCTGTGGCAATGTGGGTAAAGGCAACATTGAAAAAGCCGTTACAGGCGGCTGCCACCACCTCAAAGAAGTCTGCATGCAAACAGGTGCGGGACTTGGCTGCGGTAGTTGCAAACCAGAAGTCAAAAACATCATTGATGAAATGCTGGTATTGAAATAGCCGATCGTAGAGACGCCCCAATCTAACCGATACAAAAAAATTAAAAGAATAAGCCTAACTTTGAGAAAGTGATAACAACAGAAGAAACAGTGAATATACAACAAGTGGCAAATGTTGAAAAACATGAACTGGTAAGGGTTTTTGTAAAAGGCGGCGTGATCAGCGCGGGCGATCTCCTCAAGATCATCCACACCGTAGAAGGCTTCGGCTTGGACTACATCCATTTCGGATCGAGGCAAGACATCATGTTCCCAGCCTCCTCCAACGTTCGCAACATCATTGACGAAACGTTCAATGCTATCCATACTTCCTACGATATGGATGGGGAATCTTACCAAAATATAGTAAGCTCCTACCCTGCCCTCAACGTAATGCCCAAAAGGCAATGGTTGGCCACGCATATTTACCACTACATTTTCGAAACATTCGATTACCAGCCAAAACTCAAAATCAACATTGTTGATCCTACACAAAGCTTAGTACCGCTTTTCACCGGTAACCTCAATTTCATTGCCTCCCAAAAAGAGAGCTATTGGTACATGTTCATCAGGCTAGAAAACATTGACGAGAAACCTTGGCAAGTGCCAATCTTGATCTATAGCTACGACATTGCCAAAACTTCCAAGGCCATAGAAGAAGCCCTACAGAACAAGAAATTTGACAACTACCAAGAGCTCTTCAATGAGGTAATAAGCCCGTTGAAAATAAATGCGCAAGCAGCAAAAGAGTCTTTGGTATATCCTGACACCAACTTTCCCTACTACGAGGGCATAAACCTTTCGGAAGACGGCCACTATTGGCTGGGATTATACTGGAGAAATAACTGCTTTAGTATCAAGTTCTTAAAAGCCTTGTGCGAGCTTTGCCAAGAAACCAAAGTAGGAAAGCTTTGTCTTACTCCTTGGAAATCGTTCATTATCCAAGGGATAAATGAATCGGACAAGCTGCTGTGGGAAAAGTTACTGGGCAAATACGGCATAAATATGCGCCACTCGGCCATAGAGCTTAACTGGCACCTGCCCGTGCTCGACCAAGAAGCCTTGGAGCTCAAAACCTTTTTGGTAAGAGCGCTCGACCAACAAGACATCAGCACCTACGGGCTTTCCTTCACTATCCGAAATACGCAAGACATCATCTTGTTCACTTCCGTAGTGATAGAAAAAAACGAAGAAAGGTCAGGAAAATCCCCTACGTACAACGTGTTGTATTCCAAGGATTTTAACCCGAACCTTACCGAATATACAGCCTATGCCAAAGGCGTGACCAAAGAAGTGTTGCCCCCTATCTTGATAGAACTGAGCAAGCGCTACTACGAACAACTGGAAACGCGCAGCACCCCTACGGGAAGCAAGCGCAGCAAAAAAACAGGAGAAAAAGTATTGTACCAATGCACCAACTGCATGACTGTTTACGATGATGCCTTTGGAGAACCAGATACGGGCATAGAACCGGGCATCCCATTTGGGAAACTACCCGAAAGCTACACCTGCCCCACGTGTTCATCGCCCAAAAGTAGCTTTATGCCGCTGGGGTAGAATTAGGGTTAGCTAAGTTTTAAGTAATAATTGCCAACTAGCAACATATATCTCACTTTGATAAAAGTTGCTAGTTACTTGTCGCTTGTTACTGGTTTTAGTAATTGGAGAGATAAAAACTAAAACTAGCAATCCGCAACCGTTAGCCATGAAACTAACTATCAGTAAACTAACAAAGCTCGATTTCTACCAAACTCGCATTCCGATCCACTAGACTATGAGGCTTATACAAGAGTTTGCCAAACTAAAGTGGTAAGAAAAATGAAAGGCATTGGCGACCGATACATCTTTTTTCGCTTATAGCCTGCAAATGTAAGCCGGAGAGGCTCAATAAACCCTAACCGGTAAACCTTAAACATTTTAAGTAGCATTCCGATCCACATAATATATAAGATAAGGAACGTTGTATCATCTTTCCCTATCTCTCAGGACTTACTATAAATTCGTTTGATTGATTAGTAGTTCAAATTCAATAGAGCCAGCGGTTGTAAAAAGTCGCTGGCTTTTTTGTTGCTATCACCCAAATCAGCTATCCTGAATTTGATTTAGAACCTCCGCCCTAGTATTCAGCATGCTACATTCAGGAAGCTTTCAAACCAAACATACCCTACTCTACAATTTTTTCAGGTAATTAGCCAGTTGATTTGGTCTGGTAACAAAGGGGGAATGGTCAGAATTATTGATAGTATGGATGGACGTCCCAGGAAACCTACTGTACATAAAGCTTTGCAAACCAGGCGTAACAGCCTGATCGTTCGGACAAGCCACATAGTTTTTGGGCAAAGAAGCATAATTCGACCCAAGAGATACTGTATCTAAAGCAGTTTGTATAGGTTGAGGTCTCAGCAAAGGTAAAACATCATTTATTTCCTGCTGCAAAGGCTGGTTATTATTATTCAGGGAGTAGTTATAAAAGGCTTCTATTAAAATGGAATCAGGTAAATATATGCCAGGAGGATTCACTATCACATTTTGGGTTATTACAGACAGTGTATCTTGCAAGGAAAGCTGAATAAGTGACTCTCCACTAACAGGCATAAATGCTGAAACATAAACCAACCTCTTTATTTTTTGTGGAATAGATTCGCCTACTTGCGAAATGACCACCCCACCATACGAATGCCCTACTAAAATCACCTCTTCGGGTTGTGCATTAATTGCCGCAATCACTTGGTCTACATGCGTTTGCAAATTTACCGACCCTATTGGAGTATTATCATTGCCCAAACCAGCTAACTGCACCGCAATGATGGTATGACCAAATTCTTCAAGCTTGTCTTGTACATTGCCCCAAACAGATTCAGGATGCCAAGCCCCATGTATGAGTACATAGGTATGAAGTGTTTTCTTTTTGTGGTAAAACTCATCTGCTACCACAGATTTTTCCAGTTGCTCTAACTCATCTTGGCAAGCATTACATAGCAACAGCATCGCCATTGCTACAAAAGACCCTAATATAGTTCTCATCGTAACTTAGTAATTTACAGAATTTTAAATTGGCTTATCATTCGTTTAACGCACCACTTGTTACATAGTATAAAATCTCATACTATTCTTGACCTCACCAGTATAAAACACATACTCACTTTGTTTTTATGTAACAAAGCAACATAGAAGACTATTCTAAATGGACTAAAATTATTGGAACCTCACCTCTTAATATAACTTGAGACATATATACAAAAGCTTAACTGACAGCATTGAGCGAAACATACCTAGGGAAAGTTAAACATTTTATCACCCCAGCCCTGAGCCAGAATCACTTGCCTAACACCCCGAAATACTAGCTCTTTTGCACAATATGTGAGAGATATCACCTGGTTCGAGCATCTCGCTCAGATCTTGGTGGTATTGGCTTTTTAGACAACCCTCCTACCGCTCGCTTCTAGAGCATGCCAAACTTTAGTATTAGCATGGAATGGCAACTGATTTTATAGCGGCTGATTAATTAGTAGTTCAAATTTATTAAGGCCAGCAACTGTAAAAACCGTTGGCTTTTTTGTTTTTGTACCCACACCAAGAAACTAATCGAATAGCTTTGAAAGCAGGTTGTTTTCAATTAGTTTTAAAAGAGGTATTTTGAGTAGATCTTGCCAAAAACATACTCAACGCACCCTATCTAAAATAGTCTTATTACAGGCCTCAACCCTCAGCTTCTATGTTCAATATTTCAGATCTGATAAATTCGATTGAAAAACTCACCTTTCAGTTGATATCATGGATTATCCTAATCCCCAAGACTCTATTTTGGATATTGGCAGCTCCTGCTAGCATGGTCAAGTATATTGATCACCAATTGGAACAGAAAAACCCCGAATTCCAGAGCTTCATCTCCCCTATTTTTTTATTCCTTTTGGTAGGGCTCGGTCCCATCGCACTAGAAAGCTTTATCAAACTGCCTGAAATTCATATTGATGGGAAGAGAAATGTGATGGTGGATTCTACCTATCAGTACACTGCCAAAATTGACTACTTAAGCGACTGGACGGAGTACCGCACCAATAAACATATTTATGAATATGTGTGGAGTCATGGGAAAAACAGATCCGATAAAAAACTGATCAAAACTTACCTGTTCGAAAACTTCCTTCCCGAAGAAAACATTCTTGATATCACCTTTGCCCGTGAATTTTATAACGAAAACGAAGTAGACTCCTTGCCAACCACAACTACTCTTAGCAATAAAACCAACAGTGAATCAATCACCATCTCTCGCGACTCAACCCATTTATTTTTAGATATATACGCATACAAACTAGCCGACTACACAGATTTTGATGAAGAGAAATCTACTACCTATTCTGGGGGAAATACATTGCCTGATAGGTACCAATATGTTGCTGGAAATAAAGATACATTACCTTTTCAGGTATCCATCCCCATCAATGTATTCGACAGCCAATTGAAACTAAAAAATGTAGAAAGGATCACTTCAAAAGATGCAGAAGACAGCACTACAGGAACAATTGCTATCGACGAAAAGCAACTGTATGCCATTGGGATTGCCCTGATGTCGCTTCCTTTGTTTTTTGCCGTAAGCCTTATCATAAAAGAAGATGAAAAAATAAACCTGACCAATCTTAAAAGGCGTCTTTATGCTCAGTGCGCATTATTCACGCCCATCGTTTTAATTTTCCAGTTCGGTATTCTTTACGAGAATATAGTCCCGCCACAATATACAGGCAATGTAATATTCGTAATCCTTATATTAGGACTTGCCAGCATAGTCTGGTTTACCATTGTCCAAGCTAATATTTACCTTTTAAGCATTAAGGAAGTTATTGCCATCTTATTTGGGCTGCCATTTTTGATCACTATTTCCATCATGCTCTTCATAGAAGCCCTTATAGAGTTTTCGCATTTCAAATGGATTGTATGGTTATTTGTAATAGCCATTTCCATCCCGTTAGTAATGAGCTTGGGCTTGAGTGACAAAAACTTTATAGAAGAAGAAGAGGCATAAAGAAGTACTTCCTTATGGTAGTATTTGATTTCATTTGGGGTTGAGAGACTTGCTCCATCGGGGATGGCACTATTTTTTGCTTCATCGAGTTATTCACCAATTCGAGTCGTTCCTTGCTTGACAAAGAATCTCCCTCCAGTGTTCTGCAAAGCTCCGCAAGGACAGCTGGTGCATGGGTGAGAGATAACCGCGTCAAGTGCAAGATGACACTTGTGATTGCTTATTTGAACATTAAGTACCTAAGCCCAAATACAAAAAGGATTGCCGATGAACACGACAACCCTTTAATCCAATCTATACACTACTTTCTACATATTATTCGATAAAACAAGCTTCATCTGAAAGGTGCTGCCTTCCTTAGGCGTATTTGCCTCCTTTACTTGAAGAACCTTGCTAATAGGAGCCACCTTTTTGAACTTAATACCTTTGATATTTTTTTTTGCATCCATTGTTATTATACTAGGATCAAAATCAACTTGAACATCGAAGGTAAATTCAACTTCTTCCAGGTCTACCTGCACCTCTTCCTTTTTAAGGTTCATGCACGCGTCCTCATACGATTTGGAAAATGCAATTAAAAGATTTGTTAAATCCACTTCAGTCATAGAGTTAAGGTTATTGAACTGCCTCTTCTTCTTCCACTTCCTTTCCAGAAAACAGAAACCTTACCTTAAGGCCATAGGTAGCTTTGGAGCGTGAAGTTCGAGTATGCCCGATTTTCGCCTTTGCGGTGACAAACCTAAAGTTCACCCCAGAAGAAAACTGCCCATCTGTTTTTTTGGTCAATTCCGTTTCGGCAGCGTAGGTCACTTCCATTTCAAACTCATCCAACTCTACAGGAATATTATTACTTTGAAGTACCGATACTCCTTCACTTGCGCCTTCTGCCGCACTTAAAATCAATGACTTGATTGTCGCTTCTTGAGCCATAACTATACAATTTAGTGTTTAAGGTTAAATAAAATGTTGATGGAGCTAAGATAGCCTACCCGCTACCCCTTTTTTAGAAAGATTCCGACAATTCAAAAAAACAATTAAACAAAATGCTTATACAATTCCGACAACCCGAATAATTATACGACATATCCATAAAAAACCGACATTTCTTACGAGATGGAAACCACTAGCCGTCGTCCTAAACGTGATGCCCGACAGCTAGTCTCAGGATCTCCCCCCTTTTGCTGCAGTGCCCCAAAGTACTTGAGCTTATTGATGTGTAGATGGAATGGACTGGGTCTTCGCCCGGAACGAGAATTTGGAATAGTACTGATTTGGGGTTGGTTTTAGATATTTTTCAAACAGATCCAAAACTTACAAACTCAAAACAACTACATATTACTGCTGGACGACTACTTTTTGGTGCAAAACAAGGTCTTTTTAGTGCCGATGAAAGACTTATTTCTTCTGAAATATGAAAAATCAAAGACGATATATGAAATATTTGTGCCGATGAACGTCTTATTTTTCAAGAAATATGAAAAATCAAAGCCGTTATTAGACTTACGAAAGACGATATGCTCCTTATTTTTTCCTTTTCACCTCTTATTTATGTCTTTTTTCTTCTTTTATGAGCCGTATGAAGGCTTATTTACCCTTGCGGATATATTTTTAGTTTTTTTGAACAGCATTTCTATAAATTCAGTAAAAAGTGGAAAGAGCTTACATCCAATTTTCTGCAAATCGACTACCCTACTTCCCCAGCAATGCCACCCCTTTTGTACAATAGGCTGGAGATCCTATGTCAAGCACGAGACGACATGCTTTTCTCCCAAAATCTTTTCCTAAAAAATGGATTTTTACTAGGAAAGGAAGAGATAAACAAACTCCTTCGTAAATTTGCCAAAAAAGAACACTAGAATGAATATAGCAGATATAAGAAAAGAATATAGCCAGTCGAAGCTTAGCCGCAAGGAGGTAGATAAAAACCCTCTTGTTCAATTCAAGCAATGGTTCGATGAAGCAGTTAGTTCTAACATCCACGAGCCTACGGCCATGAACCTCTGCACGGTGGGGGAAAATGGCAGACCATCTTCCCGTATCGTCCTGTTGAAGGGGATTGAGCACGATATGTTTGTATTTTACACCAACTACAACAGCAAAAAGGGCTCGGACATGGCCAACAATCCTTTTGTATCCCTCACCTTCTTCTGGCCAGAGCTGGAGCGGCAAGTGCGGGTGGAAGGGCAGGTAAAGAAAGTACCCGCCGAGATGTCGGACACGTATTTTGCCAGCCGCCCACGGGATAGCCGCATAGGTGCGCATGCTTCTCCGCAAAGCCAAGAGATCAAAAGCAAATCTTCTATCTTGAAAGATGCGGTGCTGATAGGCACAAAGTACATGGGCAGGGATGTTCCCCGACCTGAACACTGGGGAGGCTATTTTGTAAAGCCCGATAAGATAGAATTTTGGCAAGGCAGGCCTAGCCGCCTCCACGACCGAATCGTATATTCTCTTCCCGAGGAAAATGGGGATTGGGTAATGAGCCGCTTGGCGCCTTGATTCTTTTTTGGTAGAGGCTGGAGGTTAGACGTTAGATGAACTAGCTCACTAACTTGGGGGGAAATTCAAGCGGACGCTTGAAAAATGTAATAGGGCACAAGCGAGATAGTTCAATGGTACTTAAAAAGGACACGAGCGGACGCTCGCGCCAGAGACAATTTCTATTCTACGCCTTGTGCTAGGTATTGAGATTACTACCAAAACCTTAATCGTCCTTGGTTAAAGCCAAGGAAATCAAACCAACAATAAACAACAACACATGACTACTTGGAAAAAATTGGGGCATCAGCAGATCAAAGAACGTGTATTTGCTGCGCTCAAAGAGAATGTAAATTATTTGGAGGAAAACGTCTTAGGCATCCCTGCCTCTTACCTCGACGATAAGGTATTTAACCAAGACACTCCCTTTCTAAAAGATGCCCCGTTTATTTCTTCTTTGGTCTATAACCCTAACCATATCGGTTGCCATACACTAGGCAACTCCGAGCGGTATTTTAAAGGGACACAGGAACTGGAAAGAGAGGTGATCGAGATTTGTGCTTCCAGTATTTTGAAAGCCGAACCAGGGCAAACCGATGGCTACGTGTCGGCGGGTGGAACAGAAGCCAACATGCAGGCGATCTGGATTTACCGCAACTACTTTATACAGGAGCTGAAGGCAGATATCAACCAAATTTGCATCCTTTGTTCTTCGGATAGTCATTATTCCATGAGTAAGTCGGCGAATATCTTGAACATTGCCAAGGCAGAAGTGAAGGTAGATGAAAAGACGAGGGAAATCAGTCGGGAAAAAGTAAAAGCGGCCATAGAAAAAGCTCAGGCGGAAGGAAAGAAATACTTCATTGTAGTCTCTAACATGATGACCACCATGTTTGGCTCGGTAGACGAATCAAAAGCCTATACCGATGTACTTACTGAACTAGATGTGCCTTTCAAGTTGCACATCGATGGCGCATACGGTGGCTTTTATTACCCATTTGCCAATTCGGAAAGTGATTTGAATTTCCAAAACCCACATATTTCTTCCGTTACGCTCGATGCTCACAAAATGGTGCAAGCTCCTTACGGAACAGGTATTTTCCTTATCAGAAAAGGAATGATACGCTATGCCAACACACAGGATGCGAGCTACATCAAAGGACAAGACTCCACCATTTCGGGAAGCAGATCGGGGGCAAATGCGGTCGCCATCTGGATGATATTGATGACCTACGGGCCCTATGGCTGGACGGAAAAAATCTTTATCCTCCAAAAAAGAACCGATTGGCTTTGCGAGCTGCTAGACAAAAAAGGAATTGAATATTACCGAGAGAAATATTCGAACATCGTCACCATCCCCAACGAATATGTAAGCCCAGAAGCCGCTACAGAATTTGGCCTAGTTCCCGATAACCACGAAAACCCTGCTTGGCAAAAAATAGTGGTAATGGACCATGTGTTCATCGAGAAATTGCTGCCGCTGTTGGAGAAGTTGTAAAACTTCAAAGAAAATCGTCGTGGAAGAACGAATAGTCCACGACGATTTTCACTTCTATTCAATTTTCACGGCTATGGAAGCTACCACGAATAAGTTGGAATCCACTTGGTTGCTGCCCTCTGTGAAAATTGCATCCTTGCTATTGAGCCAGCGGCTTTCTATTCTACACGCCACTTTGGGCAATGGTCGGTAATCGAGATTGAGGGAATAGCCCATGGTGTTAAAGCCATTTTCCGTTTCTGGAGCTATTATCACTTGGCTTTCGTCTTTGAAATATTCGGCTCGGAAAGCTGCTGCCCACTTTTCATCAAAGCGGTATTGGGCAATGAGCACGGGCGCTACCCACGTATCGTTTTCGCTGCTCCCTTTCGCTTTTTGTTGGAAACCGAAATCAACGCCAGCAATCAACTCTACGTTATCGGTTAGTTGGAAAATACCATATACATTATTGAAAAAGCGATTTCTCCTGAGCGAGTCAGGATCTTCCGTTCCGTAAAATGTGCTCCAGTTCAGCGTTGTATTTTCAGACGGCTTATAGCTGACTTGTGTTCCATAACTCATCATCGAATTGCCGGGCACTCGTTGCATCCGTTGCCAGCCATTACACAGCACAAGTAAAAGCTCCCACTGCTCCGTAGGGTTGTAGGTCATTTTTGCCCCTGCCAAATAATAAGGCGAACTCTCCGCCACCAGTGAGCGGGTAAGCGTAAGGTTGTCGGTAGAAATGGCGCTCTCAAAACCTAAATGGGAGGGGAAGATCCCTGCATCTAACCACAAGTTATTTTGCTTGTTGAGGGAAAGCCCCACATTGGCTTCAAAGATGTTTTTAAGCGAACCGGGTTCTGCCGCAAAATTATCGTTTACAAAAGTGCCCGCCTGCAAAGCCAAGTTTGCCCTGTATTTTTCGTGCTCCACTCCTATTTTGAGCAGCCCAAGGTTTACGGTAAACTCATTGTGGCGGTTATGATTGAAAAAGAAGTCTTGCCTTTGCCCATCAGCTGGTTTATTGAAATCGTAAGCATAATAGACATCCACAAATCCAGAGAAATGTATCTGTGCTTTTTCAGTGTCGCTATCTTGTGCCAAGGTTTTTCCAGTAAAAAGAAAGGTAACAAATAGCAGTATTAAGGTTAAGGTCTTTTTCATCTGTTGTTGTTTTGGTTGGTATGCTAATTTATACAAATATGCTAAGGATGTGAAGGCTAAAAAAACTGGAGAGAGAAAGCGATGAGCTTTGGGAAGGGGAAAATGTTTTTGGGCAGGTCAAAACTTGGTTCATCTCAGCGTTTTTTGTACGTTTATGAGGTCTTCTCTTCTAGATAATTCGAAGTAAGAGGTACTTGAAAAATAGCCACTACAAATGAATGAAATCAGAAGATTTATTGAAAATATAACCCCAATTAACGATTCTGATTGGGAGTTTTTTTCCTCAAAATTACAAGAAGTAAAACTCAAAAAACATTCTATTCTATTGAATGTTGGAGAGATTGAAAACCACCTATCATTTATAACAAAAGGAATAATCAGGCTTTATGTTCCAAGAGAAGAATCCGATTTAACTTTTGGTTTTTTATTCGAAAATGAATTCGTCACTGGATATGATTCATTTTTAACACAAGCTCCTTCTGAGTACCAAATTGAAACTTTGACTGAAACCATTCTGTGGAAAATTTCCCACGAAGACTTGCAAGAGGTTTATGAAAGAACAAACAGCGGAAATATTATTGGACGTAAAATGGCTGAAAACATGTTCTTAATAAAATCAAAAAGAGAACTTTCGCTATTAAGCAAAACTGCAGAAGAACGATATTTGGACTTATTCTCTGACCGTCCAAAATTAATCCAGCAAATTCCACTAAAATATATTGCCTCCTACGTTGGCGTTACTCCGCAAGCATTGAGCAGAATAAGAAGACGTATTACTTAACTTGGGTTCATTGTTTTCACCTAGATGTTTTCTGAAATTTGCATTTCAATATAATAGGAAAACATGAAACCACTAATTGTACTTTTACTAAGTTTTGCAATCTCTATTTTCGTAATTAAGGTCATCAAAAAAGAGTATGACGTTGCCTTTGCAGCAAGAATTGCAATGTCAATAATGCTTCTTTTTACAGCTATTGGACATTTTGTATTTACAAAAGGAATGTCGATGATGATACCTGGGTTTATTCCATTTAAAGAAAGTGTAGTTTACTTAAGTGGAATATTTGAAATACTATTAGCATTAGGCTTACTAATTCCTAAGTTCCAAACAGTAGCTGGGTGGGCACTTATTGTTTTTCTCCTGCTAATGTTACCAGCCAATATATATGCTTCTGTAAATAATATAAATTACCAAAAAGGAACATTTGACGGAAATGGTCTTATCTATCTATGGTTTAGAATCCCATTACAATTCCTGTTTATTATTTGGGCTTATATTAGTGCAATCCGAATTTAATAAAGTAAAGCCAGTGGCTAACAAATACTATCACCCCGCTATTTGGATTTTGCAAATTCCGAAGAGCAGCGAGTAATGTTTCTAAATCCCGCCCTACTGCCCATATTCAAACCGTTAAATTAAATTTCACAAAGAGGATATCCATTCCCCCTACTACACCGAAGCCTCATAGCTCCTCTTCCACTGGAAGTAGCCCGCAAAGGAGAGGATGAAATACAAGACCATCAGCCCTGCATAGACTTCCAACCCTCTTACAAAATAGAGCCAGATAGATATTCCGTTGATGACTATCCAAAATATCCATGAGCTTAGGATTTTGTGGGCTTCGAGGTAACTGGCTATGAAGCTGAAAATACTAGTAGTTGAGTCAATAAAAGGCTTTTCGGCATCGGAAAACCTATTGAAGGTATAGCCCAGCAAAAAGGACAGGGCAAACCCAACGACAAGAATCAATGCATGCGCTTTTGCTCCCCAAGTGGTTACTCCTAAGGTATTCCCGTTCTTCTTTTTCGACCATTTTACCCACCCGTACACACCAATTAGCACATAATAGAAGTAAAGTATGGCTTCAGAGTATAACTTTGCCTCCACAAAAAGGTAGATGCCGAGAATGGAGGAAAGGATTCCGAATATCCAACACCAAATATTTTCCCGCATCATTAGCACCAAATAGGCTAATCCGAACACTACCGAAATAATTTCAATTACCAAACTACGATCCATTGTTACCTATGATTGATTGCAAAGCGGCAAAACTACTTCTTCAAAATGGTTTTTATGTTACGGACATCCCGATTTTAAAAGGGCATTTGCTCGAAAAAGGATTTCGAGATTTTTTGATCCAAGAAGAACGCTACAAGCTTGACTTTTTACAGAAAAAATACGGTTATGCTTTTGATGGCTACTCCTTTTTGGGGCAGGAAGACAGCAGCAACCAAGCCTACAACGACTTGGTGCACACCTTCGTGGTCTCAGATTTTCACCAGCCCGATAAATTCCCCAAGGAATTTGCCGCATTTTTTGAGCAGGAATGGGATGAATGCTTGGGCTTAGTAAGCGAAGTGGAGAGGGAAATAATACAACAACTCGAATTGAAAGGGTTGGCGGAGTTGTACAAGGAAAAATTGGGGCACATGGTTTCGTGCAACTACTACCCTCCTATCAAAGGTTTTGAAAGCTACGCAGTGGAAAACACCCGCCTTTCTGCCCATAATGACATTTCACTTTTCACGGTATTCCCTTTTGGCTTGGCAGCAGGCTTTGAGTTTGAAAATGCCGAGGGTGAATGGATACAAGTCCCGCCCTGCGACACGGTGCTAATCTTCCCGGATTTCATGTTGGAGTATTGGACGCAGGGGAAACTCAAATCGCTCAACCACAGGGTTTCCCTGCCCCAAAGCCGAAGCTCTGACCGAGTTTCCTTTGCCTTTTTCTCTTTGCCCAAGCCTGAGCAGTCTTTCGGCCTTTGTGAGGGTGAAGGAGCTTGTACAAGTGAGGTTTATTTTGAGAAGTATTTGGGGCAGTTTGATTGAGGATGTGTGTATCTGCTGGTTGCTTGTTTCTAGTTACAGGTTTTCTTATTCAAAAGGCTTATTTTGGGGTGTTCAGAAAAAATATTTCACCAAAACCTAAAACTTATGTCAGCAGCTTGCGATGGACCTAGACCTTATATTTTAGCAGAAACGAATTGGAAAACGGTGAAGGACACCGACTACACCGTGGCTATTTTGCCTTGGGGAGCTACCGAGGCGCACAATTATCATCTCCCCTATGCTACCGATACTATCCAGTGCGATTATGTAGCTGCCGAGGCGGCAAAAAAAGCGTGGGATCAGGGAGCAAAGCCGATTGTGCTACCAACAGTCCCTTTTGGCTTGAACACGGGCCAGCTCGATGTGAAGCTCTGCCTAAATATGAACATGAGCACGCAACTAGCTGTGCTGAAAGACTTGGTGGATGTCCTGAACCGCCATGGGATCGATAAGCTCATCATTATGAACGGGCATGGTGGGAATCATTTCAAACAACAAATCCGTGAGCTTTCCTTCTATTATCCAGAAATATTTGTCTGTGCAATAGATTGGTTCAAAGCGGTAGATTGGAACAAGTATTTTGAAGAGCCTGGCGACCATGCAGGGGAAATGGAGACGAGCTGCATGCAATTGATGGCCCCGCATCTGACCCTTCCGCTGGAAGAAGCGGGCGAAGGAAAAGCAAAGACATTTAGGATAAAGGCATTTAAGGAAGGCTGGGCTTCTGCACAAAGGCAATGGACGAAGGTAACGGAAGATACGGGGGTGGGAAATCCGGGAAAAGCGACTCCTGAAAAGGCGAGAAAGTATGTGGGGGATGTGACGGATAAAATAGCTGAGTTAATAGTGGAGCTTTCTACAGCAGATGTGGATGATTTGTATGAGTAGCGCCTAGCCCATGTACTAAGAAAAACTTGGGCACTTTGAGTTTACATTATTGTGGATGGTTTTAAACTACCACGATTCAAGTACTTGCCAAGTTTACAATTTGTGGTCATAAAAAAGAAACCCCGCTGATGGCGGGGTTTCAAATTCTTACTCTGCATGAAGCCATTCTTTCTTGGCTTCCAATTCTTCTTTAGTCTCCACATAATCTGGATCTTCCACGCAACAATCAACTGGACAAACAGCAGCACATTGCGGCTCTTCGTGGAATCCTGTACACTCGGTACATTTTTCCGAGACTATATAATAAAACTCATCAGAGATAGGTTCTTGAGCTTCTTCGCCCGATACGGACACACCATCTTCTAAATCAACGGTGGTCAGACTGGTACCACCACCCCATGTCCACTCGACTCCTCCTTCGTAGATGGCAGTGTTGGGGCATTCTGGCTCACATGCACCGCAGTTGATGCATTCGTCTGTAATGATAATTGCCATAACTAATTTTTATGTTTATAAAGTGATTTAACAAAATTACAGTCTATTATGTTTGTACTCAACAATATTCCAAAAAAATAGTCAAACTTTTAAGATTCTATTAAGAAACAATCACTACATACTTAGGCATCTTTTTGAACCCCAGCTTTTTGAACTACTTTTTGTACCTCGTCTTTCTCTCCTGACGAATCATCTAAATAATTTTTTTCCCAAATCATTTTGTCGGCACTTGTCTGATTAAAGCGAACTTTATCATTTTCTACCTGTTCTATGACATTACCTTCTACGGTTAGCAACTGGCTAGATTGGTCGAAAAACATACCATTGCTGAATGAGCCAACAGCTCCTTTTGCTCTTTTGATATCATGAATATAGTTCTCTTTCAAAATACTCCCATTCATTTTTCCCAAAGTATAAATTCCACCCCCATCTGTCAGCGTCTGCATTACGTGGTGGATGTGGTTGTAGGCAATATAGTTTTGATGGGTAAATGTTTCTGCCTCATTCCATGTCCAGCCAAGGCTGATCCCTGAGTAAGGCATATTATATAACTCATTATTTACTACTTGGTTTTCCATAGATTGCGCCAGCCAAATCCCTACTGCTCCTGCATGGACTTTCCCAATGTCATGGATTTTAGTATTGCTGATAATATTTTGGCGGGGAATAATATCTGATTTCAGGTTAGCTCTTTTCACGTCTTTCACCCACATGCCTAACCTAATTCCACCGCTACCAAGATCCGATATTTCACAAGCATCAATGGTTATTTGCTTACTTCTCCTACCTATATTAATAGCATAGCCACCAAGTTGGTTGAACTGACATTCTAAAAACACCACATTTTCCGCATCGCTAATCAACACTGCTTGCCCCGAATTGAGCGCAGCTTGAGGCTCCATATAACCTGGATTCGCATACCTAGGCAAATCGACACCTTGATCTATTGCATGATCAGGCCACATAGTAAGTGTGAAAGGGCCGTTTTCCAACTTCCCTTCCATCATATAATGCCCTGAGTTCACATAAATACCCATAGGATAAGCCGTATGGCTAAATTGGATGTTTTCGAAACGGATATGTTCAATGGGCTTATCGCTAGAACTAAATGCTTCTACTGTAATCAGGTTTTCAAGAACTGGGGCTATAAAGCTTATTTCTGGTACATTTTCACCTTCTTTGGCAAGGTAAAAGAGCTCACCATTGAGTAAGTCCAAATACCATTCCCCTGGTTCGTCCAATGCTGATTTTACATTTTCTATTCTGAAACGGACATGTTTGCCTTCCTCGCCAAAGAACCCAACAGGACACCAAGACGGCGTATTGAAATATATTTCATTATTGCCTTCATCTATTTTGCAGACAGTCTGCCAAGAAGACTCCCAGCTATGGTGAGTAAGCACTTCGGCATTGAGGTAATCTTCCTCGGCTATGTAAGGCATATTTCCCTCTTGGTATTCGAAACCGCAAAAAGCTTCTATCTCATTGTTAAAAAGGGTTGTCCTACCTTCAAAATCCCAAGGCTTAATTTCCAGTTGGTATTTCTTGAGTGCCCCTTCGGTCGTGAAATAGCCTTCATTGGGGATTCTTGCCCTTGTAAGCCTTTTTCCATCGGCAAAAAGCTGCCTGAAATGCCACATGCCATCTTTTACCTCTGGCAATTCGACCTTCCAAAGCCCAGGCTCTACATTTTCCCAACCTCCGATTTCTTGACCACCACTAAACACTACTTTTTCACCTTCAAAGGCTTTGTAGGTGATAGGCGCTTGCTCATGCCCACCATCGGTAGAAGTAAACTGGAGAGGTTGCCCTAAAAAGTACGTGCCCTCTCTAAAAATGACTTCGATACCCCCTTCGGGAAGTTCATGGCTTAGTTTCTGGAAAGCAATGTATTGTTTCGCTCCAAATGGTGTAGCAAAAGGCGAATCTTTGGAGCCCATATTGTCATCGCTACCCTTTGGGGAAACATAAATTTTACCAGAATCGAAAGGGGATTGTTGTGTACAAGAATTAAAAAAAAGACAGGAAGATAACAATAGAAATATTCCCAAATAGAATTTGGTTCTCATAGGATGAATAGGTTAGATTATTTGGATTAATCGGCTTGTTCTAAAAACTGCCGCCTTTGTTTTTTTTATAAAAAACGATTTTGGGTAAATTTAAATTATAGAAAGGTGAACGAATGTCTGATAAAAAAATAAAAGTATTTACATTATGAAGTTATCTAAAGTAAATCCTTTCGGTTACGAAACCCCTTACTTTAAACAACTTCTATGATATAAAACCCTAAATAAAAGAAAAATTTTAGGCTAACCAACCATTCCCAAAATGCTCCTGTCTTTTATCAAAACAATACAATTAAAGCTCAATAACGTTATATAAGAAAGCCTAGGGAAACTGGATTAGTTGGGCAGGAAATTTGCCGCAAATTATCATGACTTATTAACTAATAACTTTACTTGCCCATAAAGGGCATAAGAATAGTTTTATTAAAAAACCAAATTAAACCAAATGAAGAAAGGATTCTTATTTCTACTTTTAATTTCATTGCTTGCCAAGCTTAGCTTTTCACAATCGATCACCCCTGACCAGTACATAGATAGGTATAAAAATGCCGCTGTTCAGAGCATGCACCAAAACCATATCCCTGCAAGTATTATACTTGCCCAAGGTATATTGGAATCGGGAAATGGCAATAGCAAGTTAGCACAAAAAGGGAACAACCATTTCGGGATTAAATGCCATGACTGGACTGGCCCTACCATCAAGATTGACGATGACAGAAGGAACGAATGCTTCAGAAAATATAGCTCTGTACTAGACTCGTACAACGACCATGCACTTTTCTTGAGCAGCAGGGATAGATACAGTTCGCTTTTTACCCTCCAGCTTACCGATTATAAAGGGTGGGCAAAAGGATTGAAAAAAGCGGGGTATGCAACTAGCCCCACGTACGCAAAAAAACTAATCGACATTATAGAAAGGTATAGGCTCTATGAATATGATACTGCCAACCCTAGCGATTACCCTGTTGCCAACAACAGGCCACTGATAGCCTCTACATCTGCTGGAGCCGCAGGAACAGCTGCTGTAGGCGGAGGCGTATTTGCCTCCAGAGCCCAAGACGTATTCTCTATCAACAAAAAGAAGTGCATCAAAGTAATGGCCGGGGAAACAAAAAACAGCTTAGCACTTTCACTCGATATAAAAGTTTCGAAAATAGAAAACTACAACGAACTGGGCAAAGGGGACAAGCTAAAGCCTGGACAAGTGATTTTCCTTGAGGCCAAAAAGTCGAAGGCTGCTAAAGGAAATGATTACCATACGGTGAAACCAGGCGACTCATTCTATTCTATCTCTCAAAAATACGGTATCCAGATGGAAGCTTTACTAAAGAAAAATAATATGTGGTATGGATCTGAGCTGATACCAGGCGACAAGTTATACTTAAGAAAGACTAAGCCATTAGCTGGAATATAGAGAACCGCCTTCCTGAGTATATTTTGGTTACTTTTGAAAACTGCCTGCAGAGGCAGTTTTCTTTTTTACTGACATTTGCCCCACATGTATATCTACATGTAATATTTTAAAGAAATTTGAACTTTATTGGATTTTAACACCTCATTCACACAACTTATAAACCTCTGGTGACGTTATTTTACTAACATACCCATATTTACCATACTTGTAATATTTTGCCATAACATTAACATTAATTAAAAAAAATAAATATATTTAGATGAATCTTACATCTATATTTGTAAAGTACTAGAAGGTAAAAAAAGCATTTAATAAACTTACTTATGTTGACATTCCAAAAATTCAGTAATCTCTCGACAGAAAACAAACTTAAATACTTGTCGGAACATGGTACTTTGCTTTGCACTCGTACGTATGCAAAAACCAAAGTCTCACTTTATGCTATCGGGCGCTTCTATGCAGAAGTATGGTTCAATAGGAACACCGATGACATAAGCAATATTCTTCCTTTTACAACTACCAAATGTCTGAAGGTTTACCTCGATATGATTGATATCAACGATGTATTCCAGAACAAGAAATAACAACAAACTTCTCCAATCTACTACTAGGTTTCCCTCATTTGAGGTTCTTCTTTAATCTGACTCTGAATCAAAATTCAACTCATTCATAAAAAAAGACCCTTTCTCAGTTAACTGAGAAAGGGTCTTTTACTTTTTTAAAAGTATTTTATACCTATTCAGGTACACCCCCTACTTTGGTGATCACGTCAGTTGTGATATCGAACTGAGGCTTAGCGAAAATGAACAACTGCTGCTGAACCACAAAATCAAGATCTTTCTCTTTGGCTACAGCTTCAATTCCTTCCTGTACTTTCTCATAAATTGGACCCATTGCATCTTGCTCCTTCTTTTGGAGATTCTGCTGAGATTTCTGAGTAAACTGCTGAATACTTGCTTCTAACTGCTGTAACTCTAAGGTTTTGTCTTCAATCACATCAGGAATCCAAGTATTGTAATTTGCTTTTAATTCAGCAAGCTTTGTTTCATACTCTTTGCTTTTAGACTGTAACTGGGCTTGAAGTTGTTTTCCGTAAGACTCAAGCTCCTTAGACTTTGTCTTAAACTCAGGTAAAGAACGTACTACACTATCTGAATTTACATAAGCTATTTTCAACCCTTCTTGGGCAAACACACTTGCTGCAGCTGATAGCATCAGAAAGCTTAATACTAAAAAACTTTTTTTCATCTAATTAAAATTTACAATTATATAATACACTTATAAAACAACTACCAGTTTCCTTGTAGCCATCGGAATTAAAAAATATAGTTCTGATATTCTACTTAAATCATACCAGTTGGTTATTTCACTACATCAGCAGGGTCGCCCAATTCTAGTTGTTCCAATACATAATCTGTATAATCATGTACAGGGTTAGCATAGATCATGGTCACATCACCCACTTTATCAAAAATAAAATCAACTGCCTTTTCATTGGCTACCTTTTCCGTAGCCTCAAATATTTTCTCTTGGAGAGGCTTCATCAACTCCTGTCTTCTCGAATAAATAAGACCTTCAGGTCCAAAGCGCTCATTTTTAAACTCACATAGTTCATTTACCTTTTCAAGTATCAACTTCTCTTGTTCATCTCTCAGTTCCTTTGTCAAAAGAACTTTTTCCTCCTCATACGCTAGCTTCATGCTATCTAAGGAGCTTTGCTTTTCAGCTATTTGAGCTATCCATAACTTTTCCAGCCCTTCCATTTCTGCGTTCACGTCTAAGAATCCTGGCATTTTAGCTATAATAGTCTCGGTATTAATATACCCAGATCTATCAGCTGGTTCAGGTTTAAACTCCTCTTGTTCCCTTGGGTCGTAGTCTTCTTCTTCCTCCTCTTTAGGCAAAAGAGTTGTTAGAATCAGTTCAGTATAATTATGAATAGGGTTAGCATAAATAATGACTACACTACTTGCCTTGTCAAAAACATATTCAAGCCTATTCTTTCTCCCCACTGTTTCTACCGCCTTGAGTACCTTCTCTTGCAAAGGTATAACCAATTCTTGCCTTTTTAGAAAAAGCAGCCCTTGATATCCAAAGTATTTTTGATTTAATTGCTTAAACTCTAGTTCTTTCTCCCTTATTTTAAGTAAAAGCTCTTCTCTTTTTTCCCTTGTATCTAATACTTCTTTCGCTTGAAATTCTTCTCTCAAGACCGTTATTTCTGCTTGCTTATCTTCAAGTTCTTTTTTCCATCCCGAAGCTAAGTTTTGCAATTCGGTTTCAGCTTGTTGGTACTCTGGTAGCTGAGAAACTATCGCCCTTGAATCCATGTAGCCAAACTTCTGAGAGAACCCCAAAGCTGGAAACATCATAGCCAATACCAATATCTTTATATTCTTAGGCATCATCTTTAATTCATTCACTAACAACTACCCCCAACTGTTCTAGCACCTTAGTGGTATAATTTCTACCCTTACTAGCATAGGGAAGCACCATATCAGCAGAAAGGTCGAACATGAAATCTACTTTATTCTTCTTGCTTACACGCTCTACTGCTTCGCTCATCTTCGCCTTTACCGGTTCTATAAGCTGCTCTCTTTTGAGATAAAGCATCCCCTCATAGCCAAACCTTTTATTTTGGTATTCCCTCAGCTCGTTTTCTAATACTTCTATCTGTCCAAGCATTTCTTCTTCCATAGTCAGCGTG
This sequence comes from Flammeovirgaceae bacterium SG7u.111, assembly GCA_034044135.1. Classification (NCBI taxonomy): domain Bacteria; kingdom Pseudomonadati; phylum Bacteroidota; class Cytophagia; order Cytophagales; family Flammeovirgaceae; species Flammeovirgaceae bacterium SG7u.111. The sequence goes on from CP139021.1 coordinate 4,400,472, forward strand.
AGCATTGGCTTATCTGAAAGGTAATCGTGCTTCATTTTTTCAAGCTCTTTTTGCTTCTGAAGGATTTCTGATTCCCAGTTTTTTGTAAGCAAATCAATCTCTTCCAATGCTTCTATGTACTCAGGCATTTTGCTCAGCACTTCTTCCGAATGAATATGCCCTACCTTTTGCGCTACCGTTTGGGAAGTCACAAAAAAGAATAGTAGGACCAATAGACTGCTAAATTTCATACCGTAAGCTTTTTTTCAATCATTATGACCTCAGAGCATATTGAAATATACCCATGGACAAATAGGCGCACTAAATTATAAAAGCCTTTTGGAGCAACAAAAACAAAGTTGATGATTTTTGTAAATTCGAATAACATCCAACTGCTAAACATCTGAATTATTGGTTTAGAGATTATTTGGATAGTATTGATTAGTGATAGGACAATGGATTGGAAAAGAATGACAAATATAAAAAAAACAAAGGAGGGATGTAATCATCCCTCCTTTGTACTATAAAATTTACCTAAACTGCTGGCCAAGTGTAAAGTGGAACTGACCTCCATTCCCTCCCGGACGGTTTGGAATGTCATCAAAACCATAGCCCCAGTCAACACCAAGCAAACCAAATGCTGGCATAAATACCCTTGCTCCTACACCTACCGAACGGTACATTTTGAATGGATTGAATTCGTAAAAATCTCCCCAGTTATTTCCGCCTTCTGCAAAAGCAAGTACAAATATGGTAGCAGAAGGGTTGAGCGAAACAGGGTAACGAAGCTCCATCACGTATTTGTTATAAACAACACCACCAGTTCCATCAGATTCTACAGGTAAAATGGAGTTGTTTTCATATCCTCTAAGCCCTACTATGTCCGTTCCGAGTAAGAAGCTGTTTTGAGACAAACCATCTCCACCAAGAATAAACCTTTCAAACGGACCAAGCCCTTTGTCTGCTTGGTTTCCATATTGACCTAAAAAGCCCATATTCACCCTTGTATTCAATACCAATTTACCTATTAGGCTAATGAACCATGAATTATCAAACATCCATTTGTGGTATTCTACCCATTTGAATCGAGACTGGTCATCTATTTCAGAGAAGCTGTTTCCAGAAAAACTAGAATAAGGGGGAGTTAAACTCAAGCTAAGAGAAATATTTGAACCACTACGCGGAAAAGTCGGATTGTCAATACTATTTCTGGCTATAGTTGTATTAAAGGTAAAATTATAAGAGTTTCCTGTATTATAAGTTCCAAACTCAGGTCTATTATAGTTATCCAATTCATAAACCAAAAAGCTCAAAGAGTTTTGCATGGTAAACCAGTCATCTGGCCAAGTAAGCCTTCTTCCAAGTCCCACAGTAATACCGTTAATCTTCAGGCTACCGTATTCAGTTCTGTTGTAATCGAGCAATCTCTGAACAGATCGGTTCAAGTTGATAGAGAATGAGTTTGGTTTTCTTCCCCCTAACCATGGCTCGGTGAAAGAGATTGAATACGTTTGGAATTGCCTACCATTTGCTTGCAACCTTAAGTTCAGTCGTTGTCCATCACCTTTTGGCAAGGGTTTCCAATACTTAAAATTAGTAAGCCTTCTTGCAGAGAAGTTATTGAACACAAGCCCTAAAGTACCTACAAAGCCGAAATATCCACCCCAACCACCAGAAAGCTCAATTTGGTCGTTTGGTCTTTCTGTCACATCATATACTATGTCTACAGTACCATCAGCATAATTTGGTATAGGGTTAATCCCAATAGTTTCCGGATCAAAATAGCCTAAAGTAGCAAGTTCACGCTGAGTTCTGATCAAATCACGACGGCTAAACTTCTCACCTGGCACAGTCCTAAGTTCTCGATAAATTACGTGGTCATTCGTTTGGGTATTACCATTTACTATTACTTTATTGATAGTAGCCTGCTCTCCTTCAAACACTCTCATTTCTATATCAATAGAATCACCTTCTACTAACACTTCTACAGGTTCTACAGTAAAGAAAAGGTACCCATCATCCATGTACAAAGACGTAACATCCGTCCCGTTCGGGTTAAAGTTCAACCTTTCAGAAAGCTCGGTAGGATTATATACATCTCCTTTTTGAATACCCAATACCCTCGACATGTATGTATCGTCATAAAGGTAGTTTCCCGTCCATTCTATGTTTCTATGGTAAAACTTATTGCCTTCATCAATCTTAAGGCGAATGTTTACCGTGCGGTCATCGTGTGCCCAAACAGAGTCTTCAACTATAGTAGCATTTCTAAATCCGTTCTCACGATAGTAATTAACCAATGCCTGCTTGTCGTTTTTATACTCTATTTCGGTAAACTTAGAAGGGTTGAAGATTCTGAAAGGAGCTTTTTCCCTCGTCTTCTTCATTTTTTTGAGAAGCTTTTTCTCCTCAATCTGGGTTACCCCTACAAAACTGATATCATTAATCTTGACCTTAGGTCCTCTGTCAATTTTGATTTTCAGCTTCACGCTATTACTAAATACAGTGTCTTTTTCTTGAATAATCTTGACATCTGCATTTCTAAAACCCTTTTCAGCATAATGTGACTTTAATGAGTTTACGGTGTTTTTAACCATCACATCCGTCACAATTCTACCTCTTATCAGTTTCACTTCATCTTTCAATGTAGATTGTTGAGATTTAGAAATCCCCTCAAAATAAAAGTTCGATAACCTTGCTCGCTCTTTTAGTTCTATCTGAAGAAATGCTTTGGTTCCTTGAATTTCTGTAACAGAAATTCTGATGTCTCCTAAAATACCTTGTTTCCAAAGTTTCTTTACGGCATTGGAGATTTCATCTCCAGGAATTTTAATCTTTTCCCCTACGGTAAGCCCTGTAATTGAAATCAATGAATTTCTATCTAAGAACTTAGCCCCTACTACGTTTATACCGCCTATTTCATATTCGATAGGCGTGCCATAGTCTATGTTGATAGGTGAAGTTTGGGAAAAGCCCAAATGGGGCATGATAAGTAAAAAAGCAACAGCTATAGCAGATTTGATAGTATCAGTAAGCCACTTAATTTTGCTTGAGTTGGTGGTATTATTCTTATTATAGTTGTTCAATGCTTCCATTCTAAATGGTTGAAATTTCTTTTACTTATTATCTGATTGAAGCTGTTCACTGATCTTTCCAAATCGCCTTTCTCTTTTTTGGAAAACCTCTATCGCTTCATAAAGATGTTCTTTTCTAAAGTCTGGCCACAAAACATCGGTGAAAAATAGTTCTGCATAAGCAAGCTCCCACAAGAGAAAATTGCTAATCCTCATCTCTCCGCTTGTCCTGATCATCAGTTCGGGATCTGGCAATTGAGCCGTGCTCATGTAGTTCCTTAGGTCAGCTTCTGTTAGTTCTTGTTTATCTAACTTACCGTTTTTTGCATCCTCCACTAGCTTATTCATCGCCTGTACAATATCCCAGCGACCGCTATAACTTAAAGCTAGTGTCAGTACCATCCCGTCATTTCCCTTAGTAATTTCGATGGCCTCGGCAAGTTCTCTTTGGCAACTTTTTGGCAAAGCTTCAATATCGCCAATGGCATTAAGCCTTATTTTATTTTTGGAAAGTGTCGGCGTTTCTGCCCTTATGGTCGAAACCAATAGTTTCATGAGCGCATTCACTTCACTTTGAGGTCTGTTCCAGTTTTCGGTAGAAAACGCATACAGTGTCAAGAATTTCACCCCCAACCTCGCAGAGTTTTCTGTGGTTTCACGCACCGCTTTCACAGCGTTCTGGTGACCAAAAATCCTCACATTCCCCTTTTTCTTTGCCCATCGCCCATTACCGTCCATGATCACGGCAATGTGGCTAGGTATATTTTTTTTATCGCTAAGCTCGGTCATTCAAATCCAAAATTGATAGCCCCAATTATACAGGATGCAAAGGTACGCAACTAAGGCCTATTCACAAAGCTATTTGTATTATCAGGCTGACTTGCTTATCATATATTTGAAATGACAAGATGGTTGGGTTGGTTGCCTCACCTTTTTAATCATCTCAAAAAACTCTAGCCCTCCACTCACTTATTTCTACGTCTGGACAAAAAAAAGACAGACACCTATGTGCCTGTCTTCTCAAATATATAACTATTTCTTTTTATGAATTCCTTAGTTCAAATAAGGTTTTCCTCATTTTCTCTATTTTATTTTCTGCGTCTATCAAATAGTTCATCGTATTGGCTATGTTCGAAGGAATATGTAAATGCTCTGCGGCTTTTCTTACCGCCTCTTTCTCTTCTTCAGCATAATCTTGATCTGCACGAGCCATTTTAATCGAGCTATACAAAAGCGTTTTCGCATGATTAATTGATATATCAGACGAAAGATCAGAAATTACTTTTTCTAAGCGCAACTCCTTGAAATCAACCGCTAGTACCTTCTCAATAATATGGTCAGGTGTTTTATACATTCTAGCAAACTCATTTTTATACCAGTTCTTCTCAGCTTCGGAAACTACACCATCCGCCCCGGCAATAATCATCAGAGCATAACCATAATTGAGGTCAATTGCATCGGTTGTTTCTTCAATTCCAAAAGTTTGTTTTACCAACGGAGTCGTTTTCCTCATTTCCACGCCAGGCTTCGACCTCAGCTCTTCCCAGTCTAATGTTTCTACCTCAAAAATGGATTTTCTTGTAGTTTCAATAGACTTTTCTGTCCTTACCAGCCCTTCTAGGGTATTGGCTAAAAACACAGGGACATTCAATAGTTTAGCGGCGCTGATTACCGCTTTTTTCTCACTTTCGGCATATACGTCATCTGCATAGGCCATTTTTATTGCATCGTATAAAAGCACTCTTTTATAATTGATATCAACATTAAATTTTATGTTGGGTAGTATCGATTCTAGGCTAGCTTTTTTAAAATCAAATGCCTTCACCTCTTTTATAAAGTCTTCAGGAGCATTGATAATGGCAATAAAATCACTCATTAACCATTTCATTTCTGCACTCGAAACCTCATGGTCCGAACCGGCAATCACCAGCAAAGCATAAGCATAGTTCAGCCAAGTATCCGAAGGGACATCTTCTATCCCATAAATCGTTTTGGCAGCTGTAGAACCTTTGATTACGTTATCCATAAAAAGCAATATAAGTAATACCTAATTAAATATTAGTCCCAAAATACAAGGAACGAACTTCATAGCAAATACTAGGCATAAATCCGAACCTATTTTATTAATAAAGCATGTATCTCAATTATTCCAATATTAATAAGGATACGCTGAAAGCCCATCCAATTTACGTATTTCTTTACTAAAAAAAACAAATCCGTTTTTTGGAAAAACGCAATTATATCCTATAAATTCTAATTTAAATACAATTATTCCGCTATTAGCCTAACTTTTTTAAAAACAAAAAACTGCTGGCAACAAGTCTTACTTGAAACCAGCAGTTCCTAAAGTTTATAAAATAAGCTATTTCTAGCTATTCTCTGGTCTTAAACCACGAACAGCTTTTCCAGCTCTCCACATTTCTGACTCTTCAATTTCCTTAAGCTCAGCTTCAAGTTTCACCCTGTAGTCTGACTGAGAGTTAGAATCGATTGATTTTTGAGCCTCAACACCATCAGTAACTGACTTGTAAAGTTTCTCAAAAACTGGCTTAGTAGCTTCGTAGAAAGGACCCATCCAGTCTAGTGCACCACGCTGAGCTGTAGTAGAACAGTTAGCGTACATCCAGTCCATTCCTTTTTCAGCTATAAGCGGATAAAGCGATTGAGTTGCCTCTTCTACAGTTTCGTTGAAAGCCTCTGATGGAGAGTGGCCATTTTCTCTAAGCACTTCGTACTGAGCACGGAAGATACCTTGGATAGCACCCATCAGCGTACCTCTTTCGCCTGTAAGATCAGAAGAAACTTCTTTGTAGAAAGTAGTTTCGAACAAGTAACCTGAACCTACGCCAATTCCAAGTGAAATTGCCTTTTCTCTTGCTTTTCCAGTAGCATCTTGGTGAACGGCGAAGCTAGAGTTCAAGCCTTTTCCTTCTACAAAAAGCCTTCTCAATGAAGTACCTGATCCCTTTGGAGCTACCAACATTACATCCACATCTGCTGGAGGAACGATGCCAGTTTTCTCGCTATAAGTCACACCAAATCCATGTGAGAAATATAAGGTTTTACCTGCTGTAAGGTGTTTTTTAACAGTTGGCCAAAGCTGAATTTGAGCAGCATCTGAAAGTAGGTAGCAAATGACAGTTCCTTTTTCCAATGCTTCTTCAATTTCAAATAGCGTTTCGCCAGGAACAAACCCGTCTTCTACCGCTTTATCCCATGATTTTGAAGGCTTACGCTGTCCGACAATCACGTTGATACCATTGTCTTTCAAGTTTAATGACTGACCTGGGCCTTGAACGCCATAGCCAATTACTGCAACAGTCTCATCTTTTAGCACTTCTTGCGCTTTTTCCAACGGAAATTCTTCACGGGTTACTACTTCCTCTTCTACTCCGCCAAAATTGATTTTTGCCATGTTTGATCTGATTAATTACTAAGGTTTAGAAAAAATATGCATTAAATTAATAACCCCACTCACTAGTAATGGGTATTGTTTTCGATATCTTCGATGTACGACATTACCTTCTTCATAGGCTTGGGCAAAGCCACTCTACCAGAGCGAACAAAGCCAATTACACCATAAGGCTGAAGCTTTTCAAATAACTCAGTCGTCTCACGTTCGTGGCCAGTTTTCTCGATGATTACAAACTCTTTTTCGACTGTAATTATCCTAGCATAATGCTCACGGATAATGTGCTCGATGGTAGTCCCTCCAAATAAGGCTTCGGTAGGAATTTTGTACAATGCCAATTCTTGATAAATCACTTGGTCATCCTCATAGAAAAAAGCTTTCAACACGCCAATTAGCTTTTCAACTTGCTTGGTCACTTTTTCCATCATATCCCGGGTGGTCTTGAGCACAATTGTAAAGCGGAAAACACCTTTGTTTTCAGACTCAGAGGTAGTCAAACTCACAATATTGATCTTTCTTCTTGTAAAGACGATCGTGAGTTTATTGACCAGTCCTATTTTATCTTCTGCAAAAACAGATAAGGTATAGTTGTTTTCTTTTTGCTCATCCATTGATTTATCATTTAAACCGGAATTGCTATTTTGTGGAGGCAATTTGGTCATGGTTATTTTCCTTTTCGGGTTTCAAATATAAAACAAGTTCTATAAAAGTGGGCTAAAAGCTTGGGGCAAAACAATTTCAAATAACTGATTACTAAAAACTTGCACTGCCCCAGCCCAAATATTTATTCCAAGCGAATATTAGAAACAGATTCGCCTGTTGGAATCATTGGAAATACATCCGTTTCTTTTTCCACCACTACTTCCATGAAGTAAGGTCCTTTGGCTGCAAGCATTTTATCCATAGCATCCGAAAGTTCTTCTCTTTTGGTCACCTTGTTGGCTTCTACCCCAAAGCCATCAGCTAGTTTGATGAAATCAGGATTGACCATCTCAGTGAATGAATAGCGATCGTCGAAGAACATATGCTGCCACTGCCGCACCATCCCCAAGAAGCTGTTGTTCAATAGCAATACCTTTACTGGAATATTGTACTGAGCAATGGTTGCCATTTCTTGCAAGGTCATTTGAAAACCTCCATCACCCACAATCACAACAACTTCCCGATCAGGCTTGCCAAGCTTTGCACCCATAGCAGCCGGAAGGGCAAAACCCATTGTACCCAAACCACCAGAGGTTACATTGCTATCAGTTTCCATGTATTCATAGTACCTTGAAACTATCATTTGGTGCTGTCCAACATCAGAAACCGTAATCGCTTTCCCTTCCGTTTTCTTAGAAAGAGTATTGACTACCTCAGCCATTTTGAGTTTCGTAGTATTAGCAGCGAAATCTCCCATTATGACTTTTCTCTCTTCCACGGATTTGCAAGCATTGAACTCGTCCATCCATTCAGGGTATGATTTTTCTTTTACCAAAGGAGTCAAACCAGCTAGTGCTTCTTTAGCATCACCAAGGATAGCTACTTCAGTTTTTACGTTTTTATCTATTTCCGCAGGATCAATTTCCACATGAATTACCTTAGCCTGCTTTGCATAGCGTTTCAAATCACCCGTAACCCTGTCATCGAACCTCATGCCAACGGCGATCAACACATCACATTCGTTAGTCTTGATATTTGGTCCGTAGTTTCCATGCATTCCCAAATACCCAACATAATTAGGGTGATTATTAGGCATAGCCGAAAGCCCTAAAAGGGTGCTGGCAAACGGAATCCCTGTTTTTTCTACAAAAGCAGTAAGCTCCGCTTGTGCTTGCGAAAGCAAAATCCCATGCCCAATCAACAAATATGGGCGCTGCGCATGGTTAATAATCTCAGCCGCCTCCTCTAACCTTCTCTGATTTACTTTAGGCTTAGGGTGATAACTACTTACTTTCTCACACTTTTTATATACGAAATCAAATTTTTCGTACTGCGCATTTTTGGTAATATCGATCAACACTGGCCCTGGCCTACCTGTTCTAGCAATATAAAATGCTTTTGCCAATACTTCAGGAATCTCATCGGCAGAAGTGACTTGGTAGTTCCACTTGGTGACGGGCATAGAAATACCGACCACATCGGTTTCCTGAAAAGCATCCGTACCCAACAGTTTTTTGTCCACTTGCCCTGTGATACACACCATTGCAGTTGAATCAATCATTGCATCTGCAATTCCCGTGATCAGGTTAGTTGCCCCCGGCCCTGAAGTTGCCATGCAAACACCGACTTTGTTGGTGACTCGTGCATACCCTTGGGCAGCATGCGCCGCACCTTGCTCGTGTCTTACCAAAATATGATTCATCTTGTCCTGATAATCATACATCGCATCATAAATAGGCATAATTGCTCCGCCAGGATACCCAAAAATAGTATCCACACCTTCCTCAAGTAGGGAAAGGAGTACTGCTTCAGACCCCGTTATACCTTCTTTTTGGATGGATGGCTTCTGAGCCAGCTTAATGTCATTTACCAATGTTGCCATTTTCTTACGTTTTGAAAACTTAGATATAAAAGTCCTAGCCAAAGTACCGGACAACCCGGGTTTTGCCCGGTCGCAAGGCTAGTATTGAATTAATTTATTAAAGTAAAAGTTAGTCCTCGTCGGTCACACAGCCTTTTGAAGCTGGAGATACCATTTTGGCATATTTATACAATGCACCACTTTTTACTTTCAATGGTGGTTGAACCCACTTAGCTCTTCTTTCGGCAAGCTCTTCGTCAGTAAGTGCCACTTCCAATTTATTGTCAATAGCATCTACCGTTATCATGTCTCCGTCTTGCACCAAAGCAATATTGCCACCCACTTGTGCTTCTGGAGTAATGTGCCCTACCACAAAACCATGAGTGCCTCCAGAGAAACGACCGTCGGTGATCAATGCCACACTTTTGCCCAACTGTGCACCCATAATAGCTGAAGTGATTTTCAACATTTCTGGCATGCCTGGTGCACCTTTCGGTCCAGAGAACCTAATTACCACCACATCGCCTTTCTGTACTTTTCCATCCTGTATTCCTTTGATTGTTTCAAATTCATCATTGAATACTCTAGCCGGACCAGTGAACTTTTCTCCTTCTTTACCACTGATTTTAGCAACAGACCCTTCCTGAGCAATATTGCCATAAAGAATTTGTAAGTGACCAGTCTCTTTCAAAGGCTTGTCAACAGGAACTATTACTTTTTGCCCTTCTTGTAATGACGGCAGTTCAGCCAAGTTTTCAGAGATGGTTTTTCCTGTAACAGTCATGCTGCTACCGTCAATCATTTCTTCTTCCAATAAAAACTTCATAACTGCTGGTGTACCACCTACCGCATCTACATCTTCCATCAGGTATTTACCACTTGGCTTCATATCGCCCAATAGCGGAGTTTTATCACTGATTCTTTGGAAATCATCTACCGTCAAGTCCACATCAAATGCTCTTGCAACTGCTAGCAAATGAAGCACCGCATTCGTAGATCCGCCCATCACCGTAATGTAGGTGATCGCATTTAAGAAAGATTGCTTAGTTACAATATCTTTCGGCTTCAAATCCATTTCCAAAAGCTTTCTAAATGCTGCTCCTACGCTCAAGCATTCCGCTTTCTTTTTGGCACTTACCGCTGGGTTCGAAGAGCTGTAAGGCAAGCTCAACCCCATTACTTCCATAGCAGAAGCCATGGTATTTGCCGTGTACATTCCACCACAAGCACCTGCTCCTGGGCAAGAATTTTGGATAACACCTTTATAATCTTCGTCGCTGATTTGCCCCGTGAACTTCTCGCCCAAAGCCTCAAATGCAGAAACGATATTTAGTTTTTTCTCTTTGTAGCAACCTGATGCAATTGAACCTCCATACATCAAAATAGAAGGGCGGTTCAGCCTGCCCGCAGCTATCATGGCACCAGGCATGTTTTTATCACAACCAACAACGGCAACCATACCATCATAATACTGGGCATTTACCACCGTCTCAATAGAATCAGCAATAATGTCCCTTGAAGGAAGTGAATACATCATCCCCTCCGTTCCATTCGAAATCCCATCACTCACACCTATTGTATGGAAAATCAACCCGATAAGGTCAGCATCTTGCACGCCTGTTTTAATATCAACAGCCAAGTCGTTGAGGTGCATATTACAAGGGTTGCCCTCATAACCCGTACTTACTATACCTACTTGTGGTTTTTTCAAATCATCTTCTGTTAGGCCAATAGCGTACAACATTGCTTGGGAAGCAGGTTGTGAAGGGTCTTGCGTAATACGTTTGCTGTGTTTGTTAAGAATTTCGCTCATTCTTTTTGTTCAATAAGGTGTAAAAAATTAAAATGAATACTATTTATATAATAGAATATGATTCAAAATCGTCGTGGGTGACTCGCTGCCTATATTTGGTCAAAAGCTGAAAGCCCAGCGTATCTTCCCATTCTTTTTTAAATTCCTTTTTATTAATAGACTTTATGCCCGCAATCTCAGTTCCTGTACCAGTAAAGAAAGCTCCGTCAGCATCAAGCAACTCATCTTCCGTAAACAAATGCTCCACAACTTCAATCCCCATCTCCGTAGCCATCTCAATGACCGTTTTACGAGTAATGCCAGGATAAATATGACCCAATGGTGGTGTATGTAGCACCCCGTCTTTTTCAAAGAAAAAGTTGTCACCAGGACCTTGTGCTATAAACCCACCCGAGTCACGCAACAGCGCCTCGTCAAACCCCTTGTCCTTCGCCTCGTTTGTCGCCAACATCGAGTTTACATAGTGACCTGTAATCTTCGCATCTACATAAGATGCCTTCGGATTTGGTCGCTGGAAAGACGAAATCATCACATCCAGCTGGTCACTTGTTTGGTATCTCCCCCACTTCCATGCAGAAATGAAAACATTCATCTCCTTTACTTTTGTTAGTCTCATATTCTGGCCTACCGTAATCAAAGGCCTGATATAAGCATTGGTCAAATTATTTTCCTCTAGCAGCTGGTAAGAAATACTCACCAACTCTTCAGAAGTGTATTTTACATCCAAATGGATTCGTCCTGCTGCTTTCAAAAAGCGGTCATAATGCTCTCTGGCTTTAAAAGCTTGCGTGCCCGCATCGGTTTTGTAAGCTCTTATTCCATCAAAAACCCCAATTCCATAGTGAACTGTTTGCGAATACAAATCGCCTTTTGCTTCTGAGGCCTTTATGAACTGACCATTATGAAAAACAACTGTGTTTTTGTTAAAATACATACCTATATCATTTCTTGGTTATCGCCTTATTTCAGACCTTAAACATTGAGCGTAAGGTATAAAAAAAACCTTTCTCTGGTTGGAGAAAGGTCTTCTTACTATATTTTTATATATACGTATAGGAACCTAACCCCTCTCAATCCGAAAGGACGACGACCACTACCAGCACAATAATGCTCAGTGATGATATAGAAAGGCTCCTCAACATCTTTATCTTAATTAATTATATTTTTGAATATGTTATTTAGCAACTATCGAACAAATATAAAATACCTTTAAATTAAAACACAAACAATCGACTCATTTTTATAAATATTTTACCTTTTCAGCCATATTTTTAGTCAATTCAAATTTGCCCAAAACTCAAAGACTACTTTCATAACAGACAGTATAACTCTGGTTTGCAATAAATTAAGCTCAAGACTTCAATACAAAATGCTGTTTGGGCTGTTTTTTCCTAAAAAACACGATGCCCACTTCAAACAAATCGAGCGATAAATGTAACCGCTTCGTGCGATTTGATTTCCTCCCAAGCCTTCGCCATCTCTCCCGACCCTTTGTTTTTGAACCAACCCTAAGATCTGCCACTTCTATTTCCCTTTAGTCTTCCAACAGCTTTTGCTTTAATTTGGCAAGAGCCTAAGCCTAAAAGCAAAACATTTTTTTTGTAGGACGGATCACATGCATATATAGCTCAAAAAGAAAAGGCGAATGGAGGCTATGCTCGTTTTTTGCTTTGAAGAGATAGGAAGATATTGTAAAAAGTTTGCCCAAAAAGATCAATGATAAGATGAAGTTGATATAGTTAATTACTACCAGCACTCCCCATTAATAGGGATTTTTATGAATGGTAGATATTTTACTATTTGTTTTATCATTATTTTATCTATACCTTCAACAAGGTTGATACATAGATATATATCTAATAATTTAGCCCTAATTTGGTTTTCAACCTTTAATAAAAATAGATACTTACTTGTATCATCTCTTATTACACCATAGAAAAAGTATTTAAAAATGGATATACTTCTTAACTGGACCTGGCCGTTTGTCAATGTCTTAGGACTTTTTTTTCTAGGATATGTAGTTTACTTGTTGATGAAGTCATTAAGGAAATACTTAAATAGCTAGGGCAACACTAAAAATTATCAGTAGCGTAAATTATTTCATTTGCGCTACTCTCTCTTCTTAACCCCAATAATCCCTATTGAAAATAATATTTGATAGATTTACCCTAAGTAATCAAGTGTTACTTTATGATCATCAATAAACAGTATAACTCTGGTTTGCAATAAATTAAGCTCAAAACTTCAATACAAAATGCTGCTTGGGTTGTTTTTTCCTAAAAAACACGATGCCCACCTCAAACAAATCGAGCGATAAAGTAACCGCTGCATGCGATTTGATTTCCTCCCAAACCTTCGCCATCTCTTCCGACCAATAAATATCATCGAACACAAACACCGAGTCTTCATGGGCTTTTTCCAAGCACATCGCAAAATAATTGAGCGTGGGCTCGTACCTGTGGTTCGCATCGAAAAACACAAAATCGAGCTTTTCTAGCTCGGAAAGTTTTGCAGGCAAGGTTTCATCAATATTTCCCTTTATTATTTCGGGCGAAAGCCCAAACCATTCAAAATTATCTTTGGCTACTTGGGCTATATTGGGGCATCCTTCAAACGTGTAGAGTTTGGCAGTGGAAATTGGGGCTTGCATATATAAGGAGTTCACCCCCAAAGAAGTCCCCAGTTCTATCATCGTTTTGGGCTGGAACCTTTCCACCAACTTAAAAAGCAACTGGCTAGTAGCCGTAGGGCTTACCGACACTTTGGCTATGGAGCGCACACTTCTAGTTTTTTTTGCCTTCGTTCGTGAACCAGCCCCAAAATCCGTTACTTCTATCTGCCTTCTATCATCGCTCAGCTTGAATTTCAGCTCTGTAAGCCGATCAAACACATAGTACTTTTTTGCAGGTCGGATCACTTGAGTGTACAACTCAAAAAGAAAGGGAGAATGAAGGCTATGCTCGTTTTTTGCTCGGCGGAGGTAGCGCAGGTAAGAAGATATTGTAAAAAGTTTGCCCAAAAAGTTTCGAATGATAAGATGAATTGATACGGTAACACCCAAAATTCTTATCTTTGCAGACTTTGGGCGAGCGTGCTCATTATTTTGGCTTAAATATAACTATAGAATCTATAAAATGGGATTAAAATGTGGCATTGTTGGTTTGCCAAACGTCGGCAAATCTACCTTATTCAACTCACTTTCGAGTGCTAAAGCCGAATCGGCAAATTACCCTTTTTGTACCATAGAGCCTAATGTGGGCGTGGTAACCGTTCCAGATCCAAGGCTTCAAATTTTGGAAGGATTGGTAAACCCTAAAAGGGTATTGCCGACCGTGATCGAATTTGTGGATATTGCAGGCCTGGTAGAAGGAGCGAGCAAAGGCGAAGGCTTGGGCAACAAATTTTTAGCAAATATCCGTGAGGTGGATGCCATCCTCCACGTAGTGCGTTGCTTCCAAGACGAAAATATCGTTCACGTAGCAGGAAAAGTAAACCCTGTCACCGACAAGGAAGTAATTGATACCGAACTTCAATTAAAAGATTTGGATTCTATAGATAATAGGATCAAACGAATCTCAAGGCAAGCCAAATCTGGCGATAAGCAGATGAAGGCAGAGATGGAGGTAATGGATAGGTTCAAGGCGCACTTAGAAAGTGGCAAAAACCTTCGACTGCTAGATGCCACGGAAGAAGAATGGGAGTTGGTTCGTGACCTCTGCCTACTCACTGCCAAGCCCGTTATGTACATTGCCAATGTGGATGAAGCATCTATCTTGAAAGGAAACGAGCACGTAGAAGAGCTGAAAGCCGCAGTTGCAGAAGAAAATGCAGAGGTAGTGGTAATTTGCGCTGCTATTGAAGAGCAAATTGCTTCTTTCGACGATCCTGAAGAGAAAGAAATGTTCTTAGAAGAATACGGCTTAAAAGAATCGGGATTAAACAAACTAATCCGCACGGCCTATTCTTTGCTCAACCTTATCACCTACTTCACCGCTGGGGTGCAGGAAGTAAGGGCCTGGACCATTGAAGAAGGATGGAAAGCGCCACAAGCAGCGGGTGTGATCCACACCGATTTTGAGCGTGGATTTATCCGTGCCGAGGTAATAAAAATAGACGATTACGTGCAGTACAAAACCGAAGCAGGCTGCCGAGAAGCTGGAAAACTTGGCGTAGAAGGAAAAGATTATGTCGTAAAGGATGGAGATGTGATGCATTTCCGGTTCAATGTTTAGTGTTATATAAAAACCGTGTCATACCGTGCCTGTCACGGTATCTCCCTCCTATGTAAAAGGGCTTTCTCCTATTGCTGGAGCTGCGGAGAGACTCAATTGGGAGTAATTCAAGCGTATGCCTGAAACCATGTTTTTTTTCTAAATACAAAGTCAAATTATATAAAAAATGCTGGACGAAATAGCTTATCTTATTTTATATATAAGCATTTTCGTCCAGCTTTTTTTTGCCCTCTTCATCTTTAGCCGAATACTTTTCCATAATAAAAACAATGCTCCTTCAAAAACTATTACTGGTATTTCCGTAATTATCGCTTGCCGAAATGAAGAGGAAAACCTGCCCAAATTGCTAGATGTTTTGCGGAACCAGAGCTACCCCAGCTTCGAGGTGATCATCGCCAACGACCGCTCAACCGACCAAAGCAAAACACTACTAGAAGAAGCCTGCCTGCTCGACAACCGTTTCAAGTTCATCAACATAGAAGAAACCCTTTCGGGAATCCACCCAAAAAAATATGCGCTGAGCCAAGCTACCGCCCAAGCCCAATTTGAAACACTGCTCTTCACCGATGCAGATTGCCTTCCAGGTGAAAACTGGATTTTGGAAATAGCAGAGAGCTACTCCCCCAACACAGAAATAGTTTTGGGCTATAGCCCTTATCAAAAGACAGACAGCTTGAAGATAAACAGCTTGCTCAACCTTTTTATCAGACACGAAACATTTTACACAGGCATCCAGTACCTCTCATTTGCCTTGACAGGGATGCCCTACATGGCGGTAGGGCGAAACTTATCTTACAAAAAATCAGTATTTGAACGGAACGGGGGATATGGAAAACACAAACAGGTAAGCGGCGGGGATGACGACCTGTTTGTAAACCAACAAGCAACTCGAACCAACACGAACATCGTCATAAACAAGGAAAGCCAAGTTATCTCCGTCCCCGAAACCACCTGGAAGGGCTGGTTTTGGCAAAAGACTCGACACCTTTCAGTGGGCAAACATTATAAAAACAGAGATATCGCATTATTGGGAATATTAAACCTTTCACATATTTGCTTTTACCTAGCTTTAGGGCATCTTTGGCTTACCCAAGCAGAATCTCTAGTTTTGTTCAAATTTTATACACTAAGGTTCATACCTTTGTGTTTTGTTTTTGGGTTAATAAAAAAGAAGCTATCCGATAATTTCAATATATACTTATTCCCTGTAACAGACTTTCTGTATCTGTGTTATTATATAGTGATAGGAGTAGCCAGCATATTCATTAAAAGAATCAAATGGAAATAAAGAAGAACTTTTCTGATAAGGCTTTAGAGGACTTTGCGCTAATAGACGACGCAATAGAGGGTGACCAGCGAGCATATGCGCAGTTGATGGAACGATACAGGAAATCGGTTTACCATACCATGCTCAAAATGGTAAGGAATGTAGATGATGCCGAAGACCTGACCATCGAAGCGTTTGCCAAAGCCTTCAAGAACCTTACAAAATTCAAAAAAGACTACACATTTAGTACCTGGCTTTTTAGGGTGGCTACCAACAACTGCATCGACTTCATACGAAAGAAAAAGCTTGATACTATGAGCATAAACGCCGATGTGAGCAAACAAGACGGCGAAACCCTCAATATAGATATAAAAGACAAAAACCTCGACCCGCAAGAAACGGCAATAAAAAGCCAGAAGGTGGAACTGGTAAGGCAGTTTGTAGACTTACTCCCGCTCAAGTACCAGCGCTTGGTAAAGCTCCGCTACTTCGACGAACTCTCTTACGAGGAAATAGCTCAAGAAATAGAAGCACCGCTCGGCACGGTAAAAGCCCAACTCCACCGAGCCAGGGAATTACTGTACGACTTAGTGAAAAATTCTAAGAACGTTATTTAACAAAAAGAGCTGCTTCAATTAAATGAAGCAGCTCTTTTTTGGTTTGTAAGTCGGTGGGTAAAAATCGATTAAAGGTAAACCAACCTATTTCTGAGGATCATAATAATCCCCTTTTCTATATTGTTGGTAAAACGTTTCCAACCTAGCATCTCCCTTAATGAATTTAACCAAGTCTTCTGATGATTCAGGTAAACCTTTTAAAATTCCATCCCTTTCATTAGGAAGAGCCCATTGGTAAAAAAACTTCATCACTAGGTTATCACACTTTTGATATTCAATCAAAAGCTTCCTTTTTCTTTCTTCGTACTCTAATTTTAAGACCCTTTTCAATTCTATATCCTCGACAATCCTTTGCTCCTTTTCGTCCCAATCATAATAATCCCAATGCACATGATAAAAAACCTTTAAAACACCTGTTTTCATCAAATCATTACCATTATAGTAGTAATCAAAAAGCAAGTCACTTACTTTTTGCACCCCTAATAATTCAATATAAGGTTTAATGAAATAGCCATTTGCACTAGGATCAGTTTCAGATATACCAGCTTTGAACATTAGATGAAGTAACGAAATAGGATATGTCGGTATCTTCTGCAAGTACATCAGTACAATCATCCTTTTTTTGGGCAACAGCAAATGTTGACTTATTAAGGCAAAGTTTTTCTCATCAATGTTGGTTGAATACTCATTCCTCAGTATATCTTCAATATTTTCATTTGAAACACTGTCATAGAATGATATGTAATCAAATCTTTTCATATAATTCGATCCTTATTAATTTTGAATTATCAACCTTCCTCGACTCTGTCGAATAAGAATATTTGTGCAGGGTAGCCAGA
This sequence comes from Flammeovirgaceae bacterium SG7u.111, assembly GCA_034044135.1. NCBI lineage: Bacteria > Pseudomonadati > Bacteroidota > Cytophagia > Cytophagales > Flammeovirgaceae > Flammeovirgaceae bacterium SG7u.111. Next base: position 4,418,208 of record CP139021.1, read on the forward strand.
GGCTACAATAATAGTTGCCACTCGGCAAGAGCCGAGCAGCATGTTCGGGTATAATTTGAGATTCAACTTTCCAATAATTTATGCTCTACCGCATATCCTAAATCAGTCAACTTAGATTCTACGACTAATAGTTCCAAGATATAGAAACATAATTTCATCTCTACGACCATTAACAACTACGCTCAGCACAATTTTTTTCTCATCTAATTCTTTAAACTCTAAATAATCTATTTGCTCAAATTTTCTTTTTACAGATTTAAAGCGCACCCACAGATTTTTTCTATACACAACCTCTTTCTGTGTAAAAAGAAAAGGATACATGAACATTGCCCTTAAAACTCCGTGCAGTATTAGTAAATTAAAAAAAGATAAGAAAATGACCTTCATCATCAAAGAAAGTCCTTCATAATAAGAGACAGATGCGTACAATAAACCCACGAAAACCGATAATAAAAAAATTACTATCCAGTAATTCGGCTTGAGAACAACTTCTATACCTCCCGCTCTTTCAAAAAAATATGTATATCTTGAATTGAATAGAATTTCTTTATCCCTCATCTTTTATGTTTTTTACCCCTATATACCCTCAACTCTGCCGACTGAAAAATATTTATGGACGAGACAATTAAAACTAATCGGATAATTTTGTCCGATTAAAAAAATATCCTACATTTGCCGTGTAACTAATGGAGGAAGTATGTTTTCAAAATCTTGTGAATACGGTATAAAGGCAAGTGTTTTCATTGCGCAGCAGTCCCTCAAAGGAGAGCGTGTCTCGCTGAACGATATTGCCGAGGCAATAGATTCCCCTACGGCATTTACAGCCAAAACACTCCAGCTTCTATCCAAAAACGGGATCATAAAATCTATAAAAGGGTTTGCTGGAGGCTATGCAATCCCCACTGAAAATCTAGATACGCTAAGCCTCTTCCACATAGTAGATGCGATTGATGGCGACCCTGTTTACAAAGCCTGTGGGCTGGGCTTAAAAGAATGCAACGAAGCAATGCCCTGCCCTATCCACAACGATTTCAAAAAGGTACGCTCAGCATTAAAGAAGATACTTGAAAACACACTCATAAAAAAACTAGCCAACGACCTAGACGGCGGTTTGGTGTACCTCAAACGAATAATGGAAAATTAGCGATGGATACTAAGAAAACAGACATCTTGAGTATTGGAGAGGTAAAAACTTTGGTCAATACTTTTTACGACAATGTAAGAGCCGATGATTTGCTCAAAGACATTTTCAACCAAAAAATAGGGGATCGTTGGACAGAGCACCTCGAAAAGATGTACCGATTTTGGCAAACGGTGTTGCTTGGTGAGCACACTTACAACGGCAGCCCATTTCCTCCACATATGCAATTACCTGTGGAAAAAGAGCATTTTGACCGCTGGCAAAGCATATTTCACAACACAGTAGATACGCTTTTTACGGGAAAAAAGGCAGACGAGGCAAAATGGAGAGCCTCGAAAATGGCTGAACTATTCCATTATAAAATCGAACATTTCAAGGCAAGTGCCTCAAACTCGTTGCAATAAAGCGGCTTATGACCTTTCTCGGATAATTAAACTCCGAAAGGACATTTGTACCTGCTAACTGGCATTTTTTACAACTTTCTCATTTATCAAATTTTTCAATGCAAATGCACACACATAAGATAGCTCCTTAAGCAGGATTTTCCTTATCGGCTTATCAACCTGAAGAAGCGGCAACGGCTGCATTCTTCTTCCACTTAAATTTTGCAACCGCAAAAATTAGGGCAGGACTACTTATGCTTTTTCAAAATCAAATTATACACAACAATAAATACCTTTCTCATGGAAATAAATAAAAACACCAACATCGGCGAGCTAGTAGCACAGGACTATCGGGCTGCTACCGTTTTCAAAAGTTATGGAATAGACTTTTGCTGCCAAGGCAACAGAACCTTAGGCGACGCCTGCAAACAAAAAGGGATAGACCCAGAAGATGTCATCAAAGACGTAGTGGAAAAAATGCAGGAAAAACCAAACCAATCAATTGATTTCCAATCCTTCCCACCAGACTTACTAGCCGATTATATAGAAAAAACACACCACAGGTATGTGACAAAATCGGTAGAAGAAATCAAGCCTTTTTTGGAAAAAGCATGCAGCGTCCACGGGGAAAACCATCCTGAGTTGCTGGAAGTACACAACTTTTTTGGGCTTCGGTTCGAGAACTGACGCAGCACATGGAAAAAGAGGAAAGTATCTTGTTGCCATTTGTGCGACATGCGGTTCAGGGAAAACTGGCAGATGAGCGTGCAGCCTCCTACTCTTCCGTAGAGGAATCGGTACAAACCATGACGCAAGAACACAGCACAGAAGGTGAGCGATTTAGAAGAATTGCTGAACTAACCAACAACTATACACCCCCAGCCGATGCCTGCAACACCTACAAAGTAACCTTTGGTTTACTCAAAGAATTTGAAGAAGACTTGCATTTACACATCCATTTAGAAAACAACATTCTCATACCTAAAGCAGCAGCTTTATAACCTTAGTAAAATCAAAACAGCATGAAAAAGATTTGGATTGGATTTATAAGTGTGATAGTAATCTCATTTATCGTACTATCGTGGGTAGGTACTGAAATTTACCAAACACAACCACCTCTCCCCAGCAAAGTAATCATTAAAGGAACACAAGAAGTTGTTTATACCGAAGAAGATATTCAAACTGGGCAAAATGTTTGGGAGTCGATTGGAGGTATGGAAGTAGGCTCTATTTGGGGGCACGGAAGTTATGTTGCACCCGACTGGAGTGCGGACTGGATACACAGAGAAGCCGTCTTTTTGCTCGATTATTGGGCACAAAAAGACTTTGGGAAAAGCTTCGACGCACTGGATGTTGAAAAACAAGGAGCGTTAAAAGCCCGGCTGGTCAAAGAAGTGCGAACAAACACGTTTGACCCTCAAACAAAAAGCATCAGCATTTCCCCCACACGCTACGAGGCAATCAAAAAAAACAGTGAGCACTACGCAGCTATTTTCTCCGAAGGGCACGAGCAATACGCTATCCCAAAGGGTGCGCTAGAAGATAAGGCAAAGCTTGAGCAACTGAATGCCTTTTTGTTTTGGACATCGTGGGCGGCAAGTACCAACAGACCCGAACAAGATTTCACCTACACCTCCAACTGGCCCCACGAACCATTGATTGACAACACAATCACCGTTGATTCTCAAATCTGGTCAGGCTTTTCCGTGATACTCTTGCTCCTGTTCATAGCCTTGCTAACTTATTACTATCTGAGAAACCACGAAAAAGGCGAGATACTGGAAAAACCAGCTACCGATGCCCTAGAAGGATTGGTACTTACAGCCTCACAAAAATCCGTGCTCAAATACTTTTTGGTCATTATGCTGCTCATTGTGCTGCAAGTGCTCATGGGCGCACTCACCGTTCACTACACGGTAGAAGGGCAGGCATTTTTCGGACTTGAAACCTCTTCTTTCCTACCCTACTCTATCTCCCGAACGTGGCATACACAGCTAGCTGTTTTTTGGATTGCGGCTACTTGGCTTGCCACAGGCTTGTTTTTAGCACCGATGATCAGCGGTAAGGAAATGAAATTCCAACGCTTCGGAATCAACTTCTTGTTTGGGGCATTGCTAGTGATAGTGCTGGGCTCTATGCTTGGAGAGTGGCTTGGCGTTCATCAGTTTTTGAGCCTTACAGCCAACTTCTTCTTTGGTCACCAAGGCTATGAGTACATGGATCTCGGCAGGTTCTGGCAAATATTTTTGGGAATAGGTCTCATTTTATGGGTGCTAATGGTTGGAAGGCACATCCTCTTTGCCATCAAAAAGAACGACAGCTCAAAACACTTGCTCATCATCCTTTTGGTGGCAGTGGTTGCCATCGGCATGTTCTTCTTTTCAGGGTTGATGTACGGAGAAAACAGCAGCTTGCCCGTCATCAATTATTGGAGATGGTGGTTGGTTCATCTTTGGGTAGAAGGTTTTTTTGAAGTATTTGCCACCGTAGTAATTGCTTATATTTTCCTAAAAATGAAAATTTTATCTGCCAAAACTGCTGGAAAAGCAGCCATAGCATCGGCTTCTATCTTTTTGGCAGGAGGAATTATAGGAACGCTCCACCACCTCTATTTCTCTGGTACACCTGTGAAAGCCATTGCCTTAGGGGCTACATTCAGTGCGCTAGAAGTCGTGCCGCTCACCCTCATGGGCTTCGAGATAAGGGAAAGCTGGAACTTGCTCAAAGAGCATAATTGGATGCAAAGATACAAGTGGCCTATCTTTTTCTTCATGGCTGTTTCTTTTTGGAACATGCTAGGCGCTGGGGTATTTGGCTTCTTGATCAACCCACCAATCGCATTGTATTACATCCAAGGGCTAAACACTACGCCAGTACACGCCCATACTGCTTTATTTGGCGTGTATGGAATGCTGGGCATGGGCTTTATTTTAATCTGCCTAAGGCTTTTTTCAAACAGAGAGTGGAAAAATGACAAACTTCTTAAAAGAGCTTTCTGGGGGTTAAACTTTGGCTTAATTGCCATGGTGCTATTTAGCCTTTTGCCAATAGGACTTATCCAAGCATACACTTCCATAAGCGAGGGGTATTCCTATGCAAGAGACGCCGAACTGCTCTACTCCCCAACCATACAGACACTTAAGTGGATGAGAATGATAGGCGATATAATCTTCTCGGTCGGAATCTTCTATTTTAGTTGGTTTACCGTGAAAGAAACCATCCATTGCATAAAACAGAAACTATAATGCTTTTTCATAACCACTAATTGTCGCTCGGTCTCGGCCGAGCGACAGTTATTTTTGTAGATAGAGAGCAACCAACTATTAATTCACTTAAAACCTACTATCCTAATTTCACTACCGCCCAAAAATATTCCTCTTTTCCCAAATAAGCGTAGCTTTGCAGGATGGAAATCATAGAAAAATACTTCCCTGAGCTGAGCGAGGAACAAAAAAAGCAATTTGCACTGTTGGACGGGCTTTACCGAGACTGGAACCAGAAAATCAACGTCATTTCCCGTAAGGACATAGACAATCTTTATACCCACCATATCCTTCATTCGCTGGCTATTGCCAAGTTTGTAAGCTTTGCCCCTGAAACTGCGGTGCTCGATATAGGTACAGGCGGTGGTTTTCCAGGCATCCCTTTGGCTATCCTTTTCCCCGAGGTAAAGTTCCACTTGGTCGATTCTATTATGAAAAAGATAAAGGTAGTCAACGAGGTGAGCGGGGCACTTGAACTCAAAAATGTAAGAGCTGAGCAAAACCGGGTGGAGCAATTGAAAGGGAGATATGATTTTGCCGTTACCCGAGCGGTAGCTTCTATCACAGACCTTTGGGGTTGGGTAGGTGGAAAACTAGGAGATGGCGGAAAAAGCAGCGTATGGAACGGATTGATTTGCCTAAAAGGCGGTGACCTGAACGAAGAGCTGGACGTATTTAAGCGAGATTACCGTACCGAAGAACTGAGCTCATATTTTGAAGAGCCCTTTTTCGAAACCAAAAAAATTGTGTACGCGCCAATGATGTACTAAGAACTTGGCCAGAAACCCTAAGTTATCCCAAACAATTAGTCCATCCATTCGATTAGGAAACTGTAGAAATACACTACTGACCTTTTTACCAAAAATTCACGAGGACTTGAGTGCTTTTTGGTTAATTAGAGCAGAAGATTGTATAATTGCCAATTCGTGGAAAGCAGCTTTGGCAGCAAGTAAAGCAAGTACACAACAAAAAACTGATTTACAGTAAATTAACTATTTTTAAACCAAGATAGGATTTTTTAGTCCTTCAAAGGATACAGGTTCCCACCAAATGCGCTGAGCAAAAGAAATGGGGCAACTAAAGTATGGCAGATAAGATTAAAGACATACAAGCACCAATAGCCTCTGAAATGCAAGAATTTGAGAAAAAATTCAGGCAATTCATGACCACAAAGGTGGCTTTGCTCGACACAATAATGAGCTTCATAGTGAAGCGTAAAGGCAAACAGATCAGGCCCTTGCTGGTATTTTTGAGTGCTGGGATGTGCGGCGAAATCCAAGAAAAAACATTTAGAGGAGCAGGGCTTATCGAGCTGCTGCACACGGCAACTCTCGTCCACGACGATGTGGTGGACGATTCCCATTACCGAAGGGGCTTCTTTTCCATCAATGCGCTTTGGAAAAACAAAGTTGCAGTGTTAGTAGGTGACTATTTGCTTTCACGAGGACTACTCCTTTCTATTGATAACCAAGATTTTGGCATACTTAAAATAGTATCGGAAGCGGTGCGAGAAATGAGCGAAGGCGAGCTTCTCCAGATGGAAAAAGCCCGCAAGCTCGATATCACCGAAGAGGTATATTTTGAGATTATCCGTCAGAAAACCGCTACGCTTATTTCCTCTTGCTGTGCGGTGGGTGCTAGCTCTACTGGAGCCGACGGGGACAAAGTGAAACTAATGGCAGAAATGGGGGAAAAACTTGGTATGGCTTTCCAAATAAAAGACGATTTGTTCGACTATGGAAAAGCAGAAATAGGCAAACCCGTTGGCATAGACATAAAAGAGAAAAAAATGACTTTGCCACTTATTTATGCACTTTCTAAGGCTTCGTGGCTTGAAAAGAGAAAAATCATTTTCATCATAAAAAACCAAAGCAACCAGCCTAAAAAAGTAAATCAAGTAATTGATTTTGTAAAAAATTCGGGAGGTTTGGAATATGCTACAAACGTGATGAACAAGTACTACGAAGAAGTGATTGAAACACTAAAGTTATTTCCAGAAAGTCCATACAAAAACTCTATGGAAAAGCTTATGGCTTATGTGATCAACCGCAGTAAATAAAACATACTTCTTTAGTGATTCCATCTATTTTTTGTGTGACTTTCACCTTGTGATTTATCTTTCTTATACTTTTTCTTACAATTAGCCTATTTTTTATTAGCATGTAAATATATTTGGAAGATGATATGGGCAAAAACTAACCTGTTTTCTTTCAACATACAATATTTCTACTGGAACAAGCTGCCTGATGTCAACCAGCCAAATAATTAGAATAGAATCAATATTTCAACTAAAAAAATCAGCATTTCATTAAAGCTTGTTACAAACAAGTAACTAATCAATTTATCTAATAATCTACTTCTATAAAATTTGCTTAGAAGCGCATATTTTAGATAGATTTTTTTTTGATATGGAGTTTACAACAACTTCTTATCGTGATTAACCTTCGTCGTATCAGTAATATTTCTTTTGTTCACTAAATAAAGAAATGGTACATGCGTTGAAATTTAAACACTTTGGTAATTAACAGCTCTAGTAAAACAATTCTATTTCTAATGGTTGGTAACTTTAAAACATTTTTGGCTTTATCAGTGCTATTGCCCCTTTTTTGGGCGATGGGATTCGAGGTAAAAGCACAAGAAGGGACAGTTGCCAACAAGGCAGAATGGCTCATTAGCTTTTCAAAGTTTATCGATTGGCCCTCCAAAGATCAAGAAGAGACATTTTCTATCAAGATCTTGGGCGACGAAAACTTTTACCAGTACCTCAACTATATCTATGCAGATAGAACAGTGAAGGGCAAACCTGTAAAAGTTTCGCTAGTTTTCTCCTCTGAAGAAGTTTCAGATTGCCACATTTTGTTTGTTTCGAGTGAGTTCAAAGAGAGCCTTCCCGAAATCATCCAAAAAACCAAGTCACACCCTATCCTCACCGTAGGAGAATACACGGGGTTTGCCAAGGATGGCATCATGATCAACTTCTTTACCGAAAATGGGGAAATCCGTTTCGAGCTAAATCCAGATGCCGCAAACAAGTCAGGGCTTTCAATTGGTTACCAGCTATTTCAGGTTGCTAAGGTCGTAAAATTTCAACCATAAATAAACATGTTTAAAAAACTATCAATCAAGGGAAAACTGATTGGCGTAATCCTAACCGTAACACTATTCGCCGTTTTAGCAGGCTTTACCTCTTTCTACTTCATTCTGAACTACAGTCTGAAGCAAGACCTGCACAATAGTATGGTCACTAATGCGAAGCTCATTGCCGAGTTTTGTGTCGGACCCATGGAGTTCAATAGGAAACAATTTGTAGAAAAAGAGGTACTTGACCGGTTGAACAACATTCCAGAAGTGGAATGCGCTACCATATTTGGCAAAGACAACGAAGTATTTGCCACGTACAACCAAGGCTGTGAAATACCTTCTAAATTTACTATGCTCGCCGAAAATACAGCCGTATTTGAAGGGGAGAACTTTTACATAGTCCAGCGCATTGAGTTCGAAGGAGAGTTTTATGGAAGGGTAATCCTCAAAATAAGCACCCAACTCCTTACCGATAAGCTGCAAAATTTTATTTTACTCATTTCTGGGGTAGTGGCCATCATAGTAGTGCTTTCCCTCATCTTTGCCAATGCCATACAAGGAGTGGTTTCCAAACCTGTAAAAAATCTTGCCGATGCAGCCAGTAAAGTTTCTGACAATGCAGATTATTCGCTCAGGGTTCAGAAGGAAAGCGAGGATGAAATTGGAGACCTCTACGATAGTTTTAACCATATGCTTGAGCAAATAGAAGCCCGAAGCGCTGCCGAAGCGAAAAGCAAAAAAGCTCTTCAGCTTAGCGAAAGCAAGTTTAGAAATATCTACCAAAATTCCATGGTGGGTATTTTCCGCTACGACCTGCGGACAGGGCTTTTGATGGAAGGAAATGACCGTACTTGGCAAATTTTGGGAACTAACCTTACCCAAAAGAGTGCTTTTGGGGACATGCTCAACATAAGAGATGGAGTAAAAATCAAACAAGAGTTAGACAGAAGTGGGCTCATAGATGGCTACGAACTGTTCCTTAGAAAAGAAAACGGCGAAAAAATATGGCTTTCGCTTTCTGGAAGGTCTTTCAAAGAAGAGAATTTCTTCGAAGGAGTTATCAAAGACGTTACCGAAGAGAAAGAAAGCTTCTTGGAGATCAAGCGTGTTAATTTTGAATTGGATAACTTCGTTTACCATACCTCACATGACCTTCGCTCGCCTCTCCTCTCCATCCAAGGACTTATTTCTATTTGCAAAAACGAAGAATCGCTCGATAGCATACGTGAGTACTTCGACCTGATTGAGCGTAGTGTAAAAAGGCTCGACAATCTCGTACTAAACCTTCTCACCCTTTCCCGAAACACAAGGGTAGACAACAAGCATGAAATTATTGACTTCAAAAATCAAATTGAGGAATCTGTAAACATCTTGAGATTCAACAATACGCAGGATGTAGAGGTAAAGATAGATGTAAAAGATGGTGTAGAATTCTATTCGGACAATACGAGGCTGAGTATTATCATAAGCAATTTGGTTTCCAATGCCTTCAAATATCAAAACCCCTCTAAAGACGAGCAATATGTCCATATCAGCGTAGAATCTGACGACAAGGAAGCAGTGATAAAAGTGAAGGACAATGGAATGGGTATTCCTCCAAATAGCCAGGCAAAAATCTTTGAGATGTTCTACAGGGCTACTGACCAATCGCACGGGTCTGGACTTGGGCTGTTCATTGTAAAAAATGTGGTGGACAAACTCAAAGGGAAAATCTCTTTCCAATCTTCTGTTAGGGAAGGAACTACGTTTACTGTTGTAGTACCTAATTCGCCAAATGAGGAGAAGGAAAATACTACTGAAAGCTAAGAAAGGTTCAGCGTTTGAAAATCCTCAAAAGAGTAATAAGCCAGAAAAAGAACAAGAAGACGGTGCCAGAAGAGATAAAAAGAACTTCTCTGAAGTAGTATTGGTACTGGGTGAGGTATGCTAAAAATAGTACAACTACTACCAAACGTAGGTACTCTACCACGTACCCTACTTTTTTTCTTTTAGATAAAATCCACATGCAGGTAATTGTTCCCAGTACTATTCCTACTAGAAATGAAAGGACTTTGGAATCTACATCCAAAGGGTGCTCTAAAAGCAAGTACCCAATTCCCACTAATACAATCATCACCTGTGTAATCAGGTACAATTTTAGGGACAAAACTGCATTTCCTCTAAACTTCCTGAGTTTTCTGTATTTTCGAGAAAGAATATTATTTGACTCTCCCGAATTCCCTACAGAAGAATAAAAAAGATAAGCCAGAGGTATATTTTTTGCTAAAAAAACTGAACCCCACTCTCTTTTACCCAAAGGTGAAATGGATATAAATACAAATGAGAAAGAATAAAGATTACTGGATGAAAAAGGTTTACTCAACCAAGAGCAGAATATCAATGCTAATAATACAACAAGAAGAAGGCTAAGGGGGTCGCTATCCATGTTCAAATTCATTCAAATTCGATTTTTACTACTACTATAGTAGGAACTTACGCAACAGTTTTGGTTTAGGTTAAGAGCTTGTTCAAATTTTGTCTGCGTGAACCACAGAACAGATGGTTTACTTGCATTTCAATTATATCATTATTCATTAATGCTCGCCACCGATTTAATGGGCTGAGTTGGAAAATCCATGCCATTTGGTGAAACAGATTCATTCCCATCAGCTTTCACCAAGTTTCTTAAGCAGAAATATTGCAAGTTCGACTTCCTTCCTGTTGAAGCCGTAAAGCCCCATATTACTTGTGTAGCCCCACCAAATACATCATCTATCAAATCTCGCTTCCCTTCATACACCGTATTTCCATCCAACAAAACGGTAATCATTTGAATGGAGGGATCCCACCTGAACCTAAAATCGTGCATCTGGTCATCTTCTATATCAAATGCCTTATCATTATTGTTCCAAAAAGTCGGATGCATGCTTATACCATTTTCCAAGTAAGCCACATGATCTGAATAAGGATCTAGTTGTTGCAAGTTTTGGTAAGTATCGAACTCAATGGCAACAGAAGGTGTGATTGAACTTGCCCAAACAGCATCGGGATGCCACCTTCCATAGCCCATGCACTCGCCCCAAGTACCAAATGCGTCAAACTCCCGAGGATCGTTATGAATCACAAAAGTAATCCCATCTGCACCTTCGTCCTTATTGCCCAAGAAAATATCAAATTGGATTTCGAAATAACCTTCAAGGTCTAGCTTAGTGTAATGGTAAGCCAAGCCATTGCTATATTCAACATCGGGAGTAAGCTGGATACAATTTCCAGAAATATAGTCGGCTGTGCCCAATAACCTGAACTGGGAAAATGCACAAGAAAATGACAACACCGCCAGGGCTGTGAGGTAGATTTTTAGGTTCATGACAGTAATTCTTAGATTAAGAAAGTGAGTGCTAGTCAAAGAAGTGCGTTGTCAGCTTTGGCAGATTCATTTTGGCTTCCTACACTTTTTATGATGAACAGACGCCAAACCATATTGGTTATGTGGAGAGATGTTGGCAAGAATAAATAATGGCCACATCTCTTGCTCTAAAAATTGTAACACAAATTTTGGCAGGAAAGTTATTGAATTAGCCAAGAAATGCATTTAAAGCCTGTTTTTGTTGTATTGTTAATAATAGATGTATATATTTGGTTTCGATTTAACAAAACAACGGTTTTGTTAACTAATTAATAAAATAATGGCATAACCTTCCATTATTACTAATTCCCTCACTTCACCTTTTATTTCACCTTTCTTGTAGGCAATGCCCTTATGGCTAATTTAATAAATAGCCTATAGCGGTTATACTTTGTGAAAAAGTAAAGTCTACCCATGTACCATCTTTTTTAATAGCGTCTTTTCCTCTTTTTAACTCATATATAAACAGTATAATCATGATCAAGAAAATCGACAGAAGAAGTTGGTTAAAGTCTGGGGCACTTCTTACCACAGGACTGGCTTTAAGCCCAAGTATGCTAAGCGCAAAATCTAAAACTGCGCCAAACAAGGTGTTCTCACCAAAGCAGTTGCTAGACCCAAGTGAGCTTACTTTCGCAGAAGCGGAAATCGACCTGCCACCAATGAAGGCTAGGCTTACCTCGAATGAAAACCCATTTGGTCCTTCTGAAAAAGCAAAAGAAGCATTGAAAGATGCTATTGACACAAGCTTCCGCTATGGTTCTAAATACAAGCGTGAGTTCATCAAAATGATAGCTGAGAAAGAAGGGGTTACACCTGACCATATTTTATTAGGTGCTGGTTCTAGCGAACTGCTTAGCGCTGCTTCTATGTACTACACTTACCAAACAAAGGGCAGCATATTAGCTCCTGACCTTACTTATGAGTCACTCATCCGAACTGCAACTGCACACGGTGGCAAATGCGAAAGAGTTCCTCTTACCGATGACTTAGATATTGATCTTGATGCCATGCGCTCTAAGGCAAGCTCTTCCAATAACTTGGTTTACCTCTGCAACCCAAACAACCCTACTGGCAAAACAATGAACGCCAGCAAACTGGTAAGTTTTTGCGAGTCAGTTGGAAAAAAAACACCAATATTCATAGATGAGGCTTACATAGACTATGTAGATAATCCAGAGCCAAACTCTATGATTCAGTGCGTAAAAAAAGGCTACAACGTAATGGTAGCACGTACGTTCTCTAAATTGCACGCATTTGCTGGCTTACGAATTGGCTACTTGGTTGCTTTGCCTTCTACCATTGCCAATATTTCTATTTTCGGATCTAGGGGAGGTACTATTTCTGCAACGTCTTGTGCAGCGGCTATGGCTAGCTACGAAGATGGTGAATACTTTAAGTACAGCCGTGAAATGAACACCAAGTCAAAAGACTATCTCTATAAAACGCTCGACAAAATGGGATATGACTACATCAAGTCAGCTACCAACTTCGTTTTTTTCCCAATCTCTATGGATGGAAAGGAGTTTAGAACCAAGATGGCGATGGAGCAAGTCGGTGTGAAATATTGGAAATTCCGCGACCAAAACTATTGCCGTGTAAGCATAGGTACGATGGATGACATGAAGCTTTTTACCAAAGCTTTTAAGAAAGTGGTTGCATAAAACCAATCTCTGTCAATAGGAAAAGGGCTACCCAGAAATCTGAGTAGCCCTTTTCAATTTATTTAACTTTTTCAATTCTTATTTATTCAGCAGCATCAGGAGCGGCACTACCAACACCTTCATCTCCAGATCCCAACTTACCAATTTCTTGGTCTATCATCCAAAGGCCTTGCCCTTCCTCTCCTATTATATCAAATATCTCCAAGATTCTTCTTGCTAACTCCTCCTCCTCTCTTTGCTCAGAAACGAACCATTGTAAAAACTGGAACGTAGCATAATCTTTTTCTTGGAAGCTAAAATCCACCAAATCATTGATTGAATGAGTTACTTTGATTTCGTGGGAAAGCACCTCTTCAAATACTTCTCTCAGTGAAGCATAATGACTTTTTATATCGGTGATTTCTGGAGCAAGCGCATGCCCGCCAGAGGCATTTACATATCGGAATATTTTCATCATGTGCATGCGTTCCTCATCAGCATGCTTAAACAAAAAGTCAGCTGCATTTTGATAGCCATTGATATCGCACCAAGATGCACTTGCCAAATAATATTGCGACGATACCCCTTCTAGCTTAATTTGCTCGTTAAGTTTTGCCTCAACTTCTGCCAATAAAGATGTTTTTGTAGTTACTATAGGTTTCATGTCTTTTATAGATTAATTAATAGTTAGTGTCTAGTTTTACGTTTCCAAGGCTTAAATAAACAAATTTAATCTCAAACTAAACTAGTTTTCTGCTTTACTTCATTTTTTGGGAGATTTTCAAGCATAAAACACACAGTTTAGATTTTTGTTAAACGTAAAATCTTATCTAGATAAGTTCTAAATTCATTTCCCCAACTCCATATGAAGAATAGGATAAGGCTTTCCCGTTCCGTCCAACTCCGAACGTGACTTTACTTCAAAACCGAGCTTTTTGTAAAACCCGACCGCTTGTTCGTTTTGCTCATTCACATCCACTTTATCTACCCCAAAATTTTCTATGGCGTAGTTCGCCAGCATCTTCCCTATTCCCTCCCCTCTGCTGTCAGGATGGATAAAAAGCATCTCAAGCCCTTGATCGGCAACACCTAAGAAACCGACAACTTTCCCCTTTTTATCTTTCACACACTTCAGCTCAACTGCATCGAAGTAGGTGTTCAAAATCAGCGGTTTGAAATAGTGGATATCTTCCTCCTTCAAAAAATCGTGTGTGGCCCGTACGGAAGCTTCCCATACTTCTATCAGCTCTTGGTAGTCTAATTTACTTACTTCTTCAACCTGAATTCCCATCGTTTTTTTCTGTTATTTTATGTTTGTTCTTGGTTTGAACTTACCAACCTAAGAGGAAAACAACCTGAAATACACAAATAATCCAAACCGTTCATCTTTTTTTTCTACTAAAAGACAGTTCATTTGTCGTAACTTTGAATCCATGCATTAATCCCAATTTTGTAATAAGTATTTGCTCAACCTATGCAACCACCTATTCCACATAATAGGCAATTGCCTAACATAGCCAAATTTTATTATTAAATTAGCACCAGTGCCTGCATTCGCATTGTGTATTTTTATGCATTGCCGAATGTTATTATTAATCACACATATAATCCAGATAAATAGAATTTAGATGAAGAAGCAGGTTATTTTAGTAGTAGCATCCATCATTTACCTAACCGCACTGCTCCCCACAGCAATTGCACAAAATAAAGAACAATACAACTTTGAAATAGATTTGAGGAACTCCGATGGCGATGAGCTTGAGGTTACTCTTTTCCCTCCTAAAGTAAAAGAAAACGTGATAAGGTACAATATCCCCAAAGTAGTGCCTGGTACTTACAGCATTTCTGACTTCGGTAGGTTTGTTACCAAGTTCACCGCTTACGACAAAAAAGGCAAAAAACTTCCTTCAAAAAATATAGCTAAAAACAGCTGGGAAATAAAGAAAGCCAAGAAGCTTTACAAAATCACCTATAAGGTGGAAGACACTTGGGATACTAAGAAAGGGAACGTGATTTTTGAGCCTGCGGGAAGTAACATTGAAGCTGGGAAAAATTTCGTGATCAACACTTTTGCCTTCTTTGGTTATTTCGATGGGATGAAAACAACTCCTTACAAAGTTACTTTCAAAAAACCAGAAGGCTTTTACGGTTCTACCTCTCTTATTGCCCAGCAAAGCACCGATTCGTCGGATGTATTTGTGATTGATAATTACATGGATCTGGCGGATGCGCCTATCATGTACAACGAGCCTGACACTACTATTTTGGAAGTAGGTGGTGCGGACATCATCGTCTCGGTTTACTCTCCAAACAAACAACTTTCATCCAAATTTGTAGGAGACAACATTGCCGAGATATTGGAGGCTCAGCGCAAATACCTCGGCGGAACGCTGCCAATTCAAAAGTATGCCTTCATTATTTACCTCACCGACCAAGCAACTCAATCGGGTATGATCGGAGCTTTAGAACATTCTTATTCTTCATTTTATGTATTGCAAGAACTTCCCGAAGCTTACCACGAATACTTAGCTGCCAGTGTAAAAGACATTGCCGCACACGAGTTTTTTCATATCATCACCCCATTGAGCATCCACTCCGAAGAAATTCAGGATTTTGATTTCATAGACCCGAAAATGTCGAAGCACCTTTGGCTATACGAAGGCTGTACCGAATATTTTGCCGGTCATGTGCAAGTACAACACGAGCTTATTGGCTTAGAAGAGTACTTGGGTGTGATAAAAGAAAAAATCAGGAATGCGTCAGGTTATCAAGACACCTTGCCATTTACCAAAATGAGCAAGGAAGTGCTAAAAACCTACAAAGATGAATATGGGAATGTATACGAAAAAGGTGCGCTAATAGGCTTATGTCTCGATATTAGGCTTCGCAAACTATCGGATGGAAAATATGGCCTAATGAATTTGATGCAAGACCTCTCAAAAGAATATGGCAAAAACCAAGCTTTTAAAGACGATGAGCTTTTCGATAAAATTGCTGAGATCACAGGCTTCCCAGAAATCCGTGAGTTTTTTGCAAAATATGTAGAAGGTCCTGAGCCTCTTCCACTCGAAGAAACATTTAAAATGGTTGGGTTCGATTACCAAGAAAAGGCGATCATCAAAGATATTTCCCTTGGAAATATAGCATTGAATGCCGATGAAAACGGCAACATTTTCGTGGACAACATCGATAATATAGATGATTTTGGAAAGGAAATGGGCTACAAAACTGGCGACATAATCAGAAGTATCAACGGCGATACGCTTACCATGGGGACGGCGCAGGTTGTCATAAATAAATTGCAGACGGAAAGCAGCGCAGGTGATACGCTCACTATGTTGATAGAAAGAAAAGTACAAGCTGAGGATGGAAGCGAAAGCAAAGAAGAACAAACTGAGAAAGTAGAGCTGATAGCTCCCTTACAAGAAGTTGCTAGAGAAGAGCTCAACCATTTTGAAGCGGTTGCCGAGCCTACTCCAGATCAACTAAAACTGCTGAAGAGCTGGCTGGTTCCTTCTAACTAAACAATTGATATTATAAATTCAAATCCTTAACTTGACTACATAACTTAGCAAAACAAAAAGAATTAAAATGCATCTGAAACTCAGAAACCCTCTCGTAACATTTGATTTGGAAACCACAGGCATTAACCCAACCAAAGATCGCATAGTGGAAATTAGCGCGCTCAAGGTGATGCCCGATGGAGAAAGAACGGTTGTTACAAAAAGAATAAACCCAGAAAGACCAATACCGATAGAAACCAGCCTGATCCACGGAATCTACGATGAAGACATAAAAGATGCTCCGACTTTCAAGATGTTTGCCAAAGAGTTGGCTAAATTTTTAGAAGGTTGTGACTTATGTGGCTTCAATATGCTTCGCTTCGATCTGCCGCTTTTGGTAGAAGAGTTTTTGCGGGTAGACATCAACTTTGATGTAAGCAACCGCAAACTGATAGACGCCCAAAAGATTTTCCACATGATGGAACCAAGGACGCTGGGAGCTGCGGTAAGGTTTTATTGCGGAAAAGAACTGGAAGATGCACACAGTGCCGAGGCTGATACCATTGCCACGTTTGAAGTATTAGATGCACAAGTAGCAAGATACGAGGGCAAGGAAATAGAAGATCCGAAAACAGGCAAGAAGTATGTCCCTGTAAAAAATGATATCAACTCGCTACACGAGATCACCTCCCAGCGCTTGGTCGACCTAGCTGGCAGGATGGTCTACAACGACAAGGGTGTGGCTGTTTTCAACTTTGGAAAGCACCGAAACCGACCAGTTTTGGATGTACTTGAAAAAGAACCTGGCTATTATGACTGGATAATGAGTAACGAATTCCCGCTGAACACGAAGCAAAAACTCACCGAGATAAAGCTAAGCCAGTTCAACCAAGGAAATAATAAAGGTGGAAAAGGAAAAATAAAGTTAGGATAAACTTGAATCAGCGTCCTGATCATTTAAAATGATCGGGACGTTTTTTTTAAACCCCAGCTGCCCCTTCCTACCAACAACCCCAGTAGCACAACCGAAAAAATAGCTTCGAAAAGATACTTCCAAGCCTTCTCTCCTAAGAAATTCCAACATGGACCGACTGTCCTTAAACTCCTCGCAGTACACACCAAGCATTCGGTAGTCTTCCGCATTTCCCAAAAAGTATTTTCCGATAAAAGGAATGATTCGCTTTAGGTACAGCATATAAAAAAACTTTAAAAACCAGCCGTTTGGCTCAGAAACCTCTGCTAAAGAAAAAGCTCCTCTTGGCTTCAACACTCTACTTATCGTTTTTGCCAACTGTTCCTGTTGCTCTAGGCTAAACGTTTTTATACCA
The DNA here is from genome assembly GCA_034044135.1 of Flammeovirgaceae bacterium SG7u.111. Lineage (NCBI taxonomy): Bacteria > Pseudomonadati > Bacteroidota > Cytophagia > Cytophagales > Flammeovirgaceae > Flammeovirgaceae bacterium SG7u.111. Next base: position 4,435,935 of record CP139021.1, read on the forward strand.
AAAGTAGAAATGATAAAGTCAGCTGAATCGCTAGGGATTTCATCGTTCAGCACATTCATTTTTAGCAGTTCTACATTTTTAACTTTTAGCCGCTTTGTGTGCTCTGCAGCTTTTTTGTTCATATCGTCAGAAATATCTACTGCTATTATTTTCCCCTCTGAAAGCACTTTTCGCTGAATATCGCCCCAAGCCTCGCCCATGCCCGACATTAAATCGTAACCTACTGAAGCTTGATCAATTTCTGGCAAATCATTCACACATTGCCTCCGCCATCTTGCCGTAAACCCAAAGGAGGAAACATAATTGGCAACCCCGTAGGTCTTGGACATCCTATCGAACATACCTTTTACAAACTGCGGGTCATAAATGTCTTTGTTCAAGCTTTTCATCTGGTGAAATTGTTGTTTTATACATCAAAGGCAGCTAGATATACAATTTTGGTTTTTATCCATACCTCTGCATTGATTTTAAGAAGGAATTTGTAAGTTTATTTTCATCCTCGGAAAATATCTATAAAACTCACCCTTTGTTATGTCTTCAACTGGAATTGAACTCCGCCCACGGTTTCGGTTTTACTCGCCCATAGCCCGACCCGCTTTTGTGGAAAAAATAAAAGATGCTTTGGTTAATAATAAGTCCAAAGTAAAAGGCGTGACCTTGGAGCATCATCTCATTTTCAAAATACCAAAAGAACAGCGAACCTACTGGTCGCCCCAAATGGATGTGGACTTGGAAGACAAGGAAGAAGGTACTTTCGTCCGTTGCCTGATCGGTCCTGCACCAAACGTTTGGACTAAATTCGTATTTATCTATTCTGGACTTGGCGTAATGGGCTTGCTGGGTTCCATGATGGGATTTTCTCAAATGATGCTCAAAAAAACACCGTGGGGACTTTGGGTGTGCCTATTGGCAGCCTTAATTGCAACAGCCGTCTGGCTAATAGGCCAAACTGGAAAAAGGTTGGCAAAAGAGCAAATGGTGATGCTTCGTTCCTTTTTAGAAGAAGCCATTGAACATGAAATTGTAGAGGAGGAGCTTTAGCTTTTAAAAGCTATTTGATTATACAATGATTTGAAGATGCGATAATAAGCCGATGCCTCCTGCACTTCCATTTCTTTTCAAACCTAAACCTTTGCAAATAGTATCTGTTTACTTATTTTCGGAACTTCTAAGTAACATTGAAACTAAGAAGGCACACAAGCAGACGCTTGCGCCAGTTAATGTTGTTTATTAAACTCCCAACACATTATTGTATCACATTAGGAATCAATGAAGTTTAACATTTCACTGTTTGTAGCGAATCGACTTAGAGCCAAAGAAGGCAGTAGTTTTTCATTATTGATTTCGAGAATCGCCATTGGTAGCATAGCCGTTGGCCTAGCCGTAATGATAGGCGCATTTGCCGTTTTCAAAGGCTTTAAAACTACCATACAAGACAAAATATTCAGTTTTACTTCCCATATCAGGCTCAGCAAGTTCGACATGAGCAATTCTTATGAAGAGATTCCTGTTTCTACAAGCTATGATATTTACCAAAATGCAGCTAACCTCCCCGGCGTAGACCACATCCAAGTTTACAGCAGGAAACCTGGCTTACTCCAAACCAAAGACGAAGTTCTTGGGGTAACGCTCAAAGGAGTTGGAAGGGATTTCGACTCATTGTTTTTCAAGAAGAACATCACCCAAGGGAGGTTCCCTGACCTGAGCGGGGAAAAATACTCCACTGAAATACTGGTGAGTAAATATATAGCTGACAAGCTCTTATTGGGTGTAGGCGATGAAGTTATCATGACTTTTGCCCAAGACCCTCCTCGGATAAGGAAGCTCCAAATTGTGGGGATTTACACTACATGGATTGAGGATTTTGATAAGATACTGATAGTCGGCGACAATCGTATGATCCAGCGCCTTAACAACTGGGGCGACACGTTGGTTGGAGGATTTGAAGTTACCATTTCAGATTTTTCTGACTTAGAAGAAACCTCCGAACTCGTTTGGGACGAAATGGATTTTGACTTGGCACTGTTCAAGGTGACCGATGAATATGTCCAGTTTTTCGACTGGTTCGTAATGCTCACCCGAAATGTTTATGTTTTCATGTTCGTGATCCTGTTCGTTGCCTGTTTCAACGTGGTTTCCATCACGCTCATCATGATTATGGAGCGAACAAATATGGTGGGGACACTCAAAGCCATAGGTGCTACCAATTGGCAAATCCAGAAAATTTTTGCCTTCAACGGAGTGAAGATGATCACTCAGGGTTTGCTTTGGGGAAATGCTGTTGGAATAACATTCGGAGTCCTCCAGCAAAAGTTCAAACTTGTCCCCCTCGACCCGGAAAACTACTACATGGACGCAGTGCCCATAGCCTTCGACTGGGGTGCTATCATTGGCTTAAACATTCTTTTTATCGTATTGATTTCCATCGTATTGGTTCTCCCTACTATCATTATTTCAAGGATCAACCCGATTAGGGCGATCAAATTTAGCTAGGCTTTTTCTTTATAAAATCAATGTTTCGCTTAAGCCCAGCCAGCTTCGTTCGTTTCAAAGCTGACTTTTTGAAGAGTTTTTGGAACACTTCGGCACTGATTTCCTCCCAGTCTTTGGGCTTCATTTTATCCAGATCGGGATGCGGTTCAAATTCTGCGGTTCGATGCGGCCTGGAAAATCTGTTCCAAGGGCAAACATCTTGACAGATATCGCAACCAAACATCCAGTTTTCGAATTTGCCCTCAAACTCCGTTGGAATTTCCTCTTTCAGCTCAATGGTGAGATAAGAAATACACTTGCTTCCATCCACCACATAGGGCTGGGGAATGGCATCGGTAGGGCAAGCATCGAGGCACTTGGTACAGCTACCGCAATAATCTTTTACAGGTCCATCTGGCTCTAGCTCCAAGTCGATAATTAGGTTAGCCAAAAAATAAAAGCTTCCCGCCTGTTTGGAGAGCAAAAGTGAGTTTTTGCCAACCCAACCCAACCCACTTTTCTTCGCCCAAGCACGCTCCATTACCGGTGCAGAATCTACAAAACAGCGGCCATCTACCTCCCCTATTTCCTCGCCAATAAACTGCATCAAAGACTTCAACTTTCTTTTTATCACAAAATGGTAATCCTCTCCGTAGGCATATTTGGCAAGCTTATAATTTTCCTCCTGAGCATGGTCTTTTTGGGGGTAATAATTCATCATAAGCATTACTACAGACTTCGCCCCAGGCACCAACTCTCTTGGGTCAAGCCGTTTTTCAAAGTGGTTTTCCATGTAATGCATCTGCCCGTGCATGCCTTGGTTGAGCCAGCTTTCCAACTTAGGGGCTTCCTTGTCCAGCCTTTCTGCCTTAGAAACCCCACAAAAGTCAAAACCTAGCCGTAGGGCTTCCCTTTTGATCAACTCACTCCTGTTTCTTATCTGGCTTTTGCTCGGCATAATATTAAACTTTGCTTTTTCTTTTTGTTATGTTAAACAAGCTTGCTGCTATTTAAAAAAAACAAACTTACCTTTGAAAGTAAATTCCTAATAGGCAATTAGAACATCTACCTAAAAAGGTATTTACCTAAATAGCAACCACAAATATAGACATGAAAAAGACTTTCATTACAAGCATACTTCTTCTTACATTAACTCAACTCATTCTCGCCCAAGGCACTAAGCCATTTCAATTTGAAACTGCTACAGAACTTCAGGCATTTTTCAAATGGACACCCAAAAGCCAAGCCCTCGTTAGCGCGCACAGAGGCGGTCCTGAAAGCGGATTTCCGGAAAATTGTATTGAAACTTTTGAGAATACCTGTAATTCCCAACCTTCCATCATCGAATGTGATATTGCCATTTCCAAAGATGGCAAACTCCTGATGATGCACGATTATTCCCTCGACCGCACTACCAACGGAACAGGCAAAGTACTCGAAAAAGAATGGAATTATATCAAATCGCTAAAACTGAAGGACACCAAGGGTGCTATTACTGAGTTTTCTGTCCCTACGCTCAAAGAAGCGCTAGAATGGGGGAAAGGAAAGGCGATTTTGATGTTAGACGTGAAGCGAGGAGTCCCATTTGAAAAAGTGGTAAAAGAAGTTCGTGAAACCCATAGTGAAGCTTTTGTAGCAATAATTACCTACAGTGCCGAAGATGCAAAAAAGGTTTATGAACTTGCCCCCGAACTGATGCTTTCTGTTTCTGCTAGAAATACCGATGAGCTAGAAAGATTACTATCAGCGGGAATTCCAACTAACAGAATGGTCGCTTTTACCGGAACAACATCATCAGCACCTGAGCATTATATAAAACTACATGAACTTGGAATTTTCTGCATAATGGGGACAATGGGCAACCTCGATAAAAAGGCTGAGCAAAAGGGAATAGAAGTATATCAAAAACTGCTAGATAATGGAGTAGATATTTTGGCGACAGACAGACCTACTGAAGCCTATAAAGCCATTAAATAGAGGAATAAAAAACTAGTATAAGAGGCTAATCAAATAAAAAACATATTACACATCACTTTTCTTTAAAAGTACTTCACTGTACTAAATAAGAATTGTGTAGAATACACGTTTTGTCTTATAATCAAAACATCTATAAGTCTACTCAGGGTATTAGCACAAAGTAATATGAGAAACATCAATAAAATAGCCAAAAACAATAAAGTAACCTATCTACTTTATGCCTTCATCACTCTTTTAGCCATTAACAGTGCCGTTTTAGTATATACTCGATATACGGTACAACAAATTTCCAAACTAGAGGATACTAACCAAGAAATATCAGACTACTTAGCTAACCTTGAAACTCAAATTAGACTGAGCGACTTAGGACTAAGAGGATATTTACTTATTCAAGAAGATCGTTTTTTAGCCCCTCACTTTGATGGGATGGAAAATTATCCAATATGGATGGAAAAGCTTGAAAACACCATGGCTGATTGTAACCTGATCAACGATAAATGGGCCAAGTACAAAGAAATGATTCATGCAAAAATGTTAGAAGCCGATGAAATCGTAGGCTTAACAAAGGATGGTGACATTGATGGGGCTATGGCACTCTTAAATAAAGACTCGGGAATGAAATTATGGGAAGACAAACAAGCATTTGAAAGTATCCTATTTGAGCATCAAGACAACTTGAAAGCTGACTTGGAAAAAAGCTATAACCGAGTAACAATTGTGAACTTGGTAACAGGAATACTCTTAGTATTGGTAGGGTTTCCTGCATTAATAATCGCAGTAAGATCATTGAAAAGAAGCGATGAGCAAAGAGAGCTGCTGATAGAAGAACTTTCGGAAAGCAGCAAACAATACATATTTAACGATGGCGAGACTGTAGAATACCACAATGAAAAAGAAGTAATAGACAAGCTTGCCCAAGATCTAAAAAGAGCCAGTGATTTTATTACCAGTATTACTAAAGGTGACTATAGCGTAAGATGGGATGGCCTTAATGAAAAAAACAGACACCTCAACACTGACAACTTGGCTGCCGAGCTTGTGGAGATGAGAGATCAAATGTTCGAAGTAAAAACCCAAGAAGAGAGAAGAATTTGGGTAAACGAAGGCATCGCTATTCTATCGGAAATCATCCGAAAAAACCACCAAACATTGACTGAACTTGCCGACGAGTTCATTTTGGAACTTGTAAAATATATAGGAGCTAACCAAGGTAGTATTTTTACATTGAAGAAAAATAATAATGAAATGCTCGAAATGGTATCTTGCTATGCTTACAGCCGAAAGAAGTATTTAAACATGGAGATCAAGGTTGGAGAAGGACTAGTAGGACAGGTTTTTGCCGAAAAAGAAACCACTTTCCTCAAAGAAATCCCTGAAAAGTATATAAAAATATCTTCTGGCCTAGGTGATGCAAGACCAAGAAGCCTCGTACTAGTCCCGCTCAAGGTCAATGAAAATACAGAAGGTGTTTTAGAACTTGCTTCTTTCAAAGAGTTTGATGAAAATACCATCGACTTCTTAGAAAAAGCGTGTGAAATACTGGCATCATCCTTTATTTCTGTTAGAGTGAATGAAAAAACAACAGCACTCCTTGAGCAACAGCAAGCCCAAACCGAGCAGCTCAGGGCTCAGGAAGAAGAAATGAGGCAAAATATGGAAGAGATGGAAGCAACCCAAGAAGAGATGATGAGAAAAGAGCAGGAAATAAGTAATCTTCTGGAGGAATCGAGAGAAAATGAATTAATGCTCAACCTTCGAATAGAAGAGCTGATAGAGAAAAGTGAGGCAAACCAGTCATAATCAAAGAAATTGATATTCTTTTAAAGCAGAAATGGTCATACCATTTCTGCTCTTTTATTTACTACCATCCCGACTCCTACTTTCCCTAAAGAACATTAAGTTCATCTTTTTTGCACTTCACTTCCAGTTTTACCGAGTTTTATTATACTAAGGAAAATTGAAATCCAACTCAAAAAAAACAGACAACAAGCATGATCATTTTTTCATATGGTTCTAACATGAACCTCAATAGGATTACCCAAAGAGTCCCTTCTGCTAAAAAAATAACAAATGCCTATCTTGACGGATACCTATTGAAATGCATAAAAAAGAACAGAGATGGCTCAGGAAAAGCAACTATCATTAAAACAGGAAATATTGAACACAGAGTTTGGGGGATTCTGTACAATTTGGATGAAGCAGAAAAACATCTGCTCGATAAAGCCGAAGGTTTACATTTTGGCTACAATGAAACGCACATTGAAGTAACAGCTGCCGAGGGCGAAGTATATACCACCCAAGTGTATATAGCCGCTCCCGAAGCCATTGACGAAAATCTTATCCCTTATCATTGGTACAAAGCATTTATAGTTTCGGGGGCAAAAGAGAATAACCTTCCCGCCTCCTATATGAATGCTTTAGAGAAAATCCCTTCCGAACAAGACCCGAACGAAGAAAGGCAACTGATGAATAGAAGTATTTTGAAGGGAGAATAAGTAAAGAAACCTAAAGAAGCACTCCACAAAGGGAATAAGCTGTACCTTTGCCCTCATGTTAGGAAAAATCAAAGATCAGGATGCTATCCTGAAAAAATTGGGCATAGAAGGTTTAAACAAAATGCAGAAAGATGCCCACAAGGCTATCTTGGCTGAAAACGATACTATTTTGCTTTCCCCTACGGGTACTGGAAAAACGTTGGCATTCCTCTTGCCCATTCTGTCCCAACTCAACCCTGATCTTGACCAGGTTCAGGTACTTATTCTCGTTCCTTCCAGAGAACTTGCCATCCAGATAGAGCAAGTAACCAGAGAAATGGGAAGCGGATATAAAGTGAATGCTGTTTATGGCGGAAGAGCCGGATCGAAAGACAAAGAAGACCTTAAACATCCGCCAGCAATTTTGATAGGTACGCCGGGAAGGATTGCCGATCATTTGAGAAGGAAAACCTTTTCCACCAAACATATTAAAACGCTCGTGCTCGATGAGTTTGACAAGTCCCTTGAAGTGGGATTTGAATTTGAGATGAGGGAAATTTTAGAATTGCTCCCCTACCTGCAAAAAAAGATACTCACTTCTGCTACACAAGGGGTAGAAATACCTGAATTTGTAGGGATAAACCAACCCGATTTTTTAGATTTTTCGGATACAAAAACTGATCAGCTAACGCTAAAAGCTATCATTTCCCCCTCGGAAAATAAATTGAATACCTTGGTAAGGTTGCTCGGATTCATAGGCGAAGGCAGCGGCATCATCTTTTGCAATTTAAAGGATACCATCCAAGATGTAAGTGATTACCTCTACAACAGAGACATTGACCATGCCTGCTTTTATGGTGGACTGGAACAGCAAGAAAGAGAGCGTGCGCTTATAAAATTCAGAAATGGAACACACCGCCTACTCCTCGCATCAGATTTGGCTGCTAGGGGAATAGATGTTCCCGAAATGGATTTTATCATACACTTTGAAGTTCCTTATAGAGAAGAAGAATTTACCCACCGAAATGGGCGAACCGCAAGGATGCACAGCAATGGCACCGCCTATATTTTGAAATGGGAGAAAAAACCACTTCCTAGGTTTATCAGTGGTGTGGAAGAACTCGAGCTCGAACCGACCGACTCGCCAGAAAATAGCCCTTGGGAAACCCTGTTTATATCAGGAGGGAGAAAAGACAAAATCTCTAAAGGGGATATTGCTGGCTTGTTCTTTAAACAAGGTCAATTGCAGAAAGAAGAGTTGGGTACAATTGAGCTGAAATCGGACTGCGCCTTTGTTGCCGTTCCCAAAACAAAAGCCAAAGAACTCGCTGCCGAACTGAACAATAGTAGGCTTAAAAAGAAAAAGGTTAGGATTAGTATTTTAGACTGATCACCCCCCTATCAAATTTCAAAAACCGCTTACGATTCCATTTTCTAGTGATCTTAAGCGGTTTTTAATGTCTTTACACCCACTTTTTAGCCTTAAGCATTTTCAATCGCACCAACCTTTATTATATTAACTTTCAAATAAAATCACTAACTGCTCAGCAACCTAAAAGCATTGAAAATGAAACGCATACATGTTTTTGAATTTGAAGACTTAGCATGGTTTCCTAATTGGTTCAGAAGGTGCATGACCCGCTTAATTATAGTGATGCACAAGCTTCTCAAAACCGATGAAGAGCTTGCTGAGTTGCTAGCAGGTATTATCAAAGAAACCCAGATCACCTCCATTGTCGACCTTTGCTCTGGGAGTGCTGGACCACTGCCTTCTGCCGTAAATATTCTCAAGGAAAAACATGGAATTGAAAATATAAAACTTACCCTAGAGCATGTTTAAATTTTTGCTTCCTGAAAACCAATATTTTATGAACCTGACGTCATATTTCCTCATTTATTTATCCCGATAAACTCAATCGGAAACATTTAGTCAGAACCATAACCTATTGATTTTCAGTTTACATAAAATTTTAAACATGCTCTAACCGATTTGTACCCCGACCAAGAAGGGGCAAAAAAAATTAACGATGAGAAGGGGAACATCCATTACAAAACTGAACCTGTAGATGCAACGGATGTAGATAAAAGCCTAAAAGGATTAAGGACGATGGTAAGTGGTTTTCACCACCTCAAGCCCAAGCAGGCAAAACAAGTACTTCAATCGGCGAGCGATAGCAAACAACCGATTTGTATCTTCGAAATAAGCGACAACAGCCATCCAAAAGCCATTTGGTGGTTAGCAACCCCTTTCAATTTAATTACCTGCCTCTTTGTTACCCTCTTAGCCCGACCTATCACTTGGCAACAGTTGGTTTTTACATACCTCATTCCTATTATCCCAATTGCCTTTGCTTGGGACGGTGCCGTATCCAACGCCCGAACCTATACACTCGATGATCTGGACTTATTGCTCAAAGATGTTGATTCGGAAGGCTATACTTGGAAAAAGGGGATAGTAAAGGGGAAATCGAAAAAGATCTACTTGATAGGGAAAGCTCTCTAAAACCAATACAAAAGCCACAAATAATTGCGGCTCAATATCATAATTTTAGCCAACAAACATTCAACTTGTCACCCCTGCACGAAGATAGATTCTCATATCCATCTTCCAGTCTTCCTCAAGTTTAAGCACAAGCCTTTCTTCGTCAATAGCTTCTATCAACAATGTTTTTTCCTTATCACTTCCGCAGTACTTGAGAATAATACGTTCCTGTTCACAATCAAGCTTCCACACGCCAATGTAGCGAACCCCTCCATCAATCCTCACAAAATGATGATTTGGATAAAGAGTTAACTTATCCCCTTTTTCATGTTCCTCAGGCGCAAAATAAGTACCTTTTACATTTGTCTTTTCCAGAATCCAATTTTTAGTAAGGCTTACCAAACCCGACTGAGCTAAGCTTTGTCCGGCAATACCAAAACTCAGGGTAAGAAGTAACAAAAACGATAGTTTAGAAACAAGAGGTCTCATTGTTATAAAGTTTTAGCGAGAGGTGGTAGTCAACAGTTAAGTTTTATTATAAGGATGTATAAAAATAAAAAAACGTTGCATGCAGAAATGTTAATCTTCTGATTTTAACACCGTTTTAACAACGGCATTTTCAACAATCACCTATTTTGGGGGATAAACTGATTTTCATAAAAAAGTCTGCATTTCCCTTCTTTCAAATAATCTTACCCAAAAGTCTTTATATTTAGCCTACAAAACCTCGTCTAGCCCTAACAATTTTGCTCTTGAGATCTAAAAATACACAACTCAAACTTACCTTACTTTTTCTAACATTCTTGAGCTTAGGATTGTCTCAAACCATTTTTGCTCAAAAAACAGCATTTAAGCCTGCTATCAAGTACTGGGAACAACAGTCCGACAGTGCGAAACTTCACTTTTTCCACGAAACCGAAAGCGACCTTTTTGAAGAAGAACTGCCGCTGCAAATCATGCTGGTAAGGCATGGCAAACCTGAGCTTTCAAGAGAAGGTTGGTTCACCCGAAAAGAAGCCAAAGCATTCATTAGGGCGTACGATTCGGTAGGAATTTATCATTACGAAGGCTCTCCCCTCACCTTAGAACCTAACGACGTAGAGCGGTTCTACACTAGTAAGCTACGTCGAGCTATCCACACCGCCGGACTTATTTCGGAAGAAAAAGTACCTCTTATCCAAAATGAATTGTTCAATGAGTTCCAACGAAAAATCATTTCTTTCCCCAACATAAAAATGCCCCTTGGCTTTTGGCTCGTCTGCTCACGTGGTTTTTGGGTAATGGGCTTAAACAAAAAAGGGATTGAAAGCTTTAAGGAAGCAAAAAAGCGGGCAAGGGTTGGTGCAGAAACCCTTGAAGGCTATGCCATTTCCGAGAAAAAAACCATTTTAGTGGCTCATGGCTTTTTAAACAAATACCTAAGGAAATACCTCAAAAAAAGAGGCTGGGTATTGATAAAAACAGGTGGGCAAAAGCACCTTGGCGTAAGCCTTTTGGCAAAAAAGGAAGAATAGACTTTTTAAGAAGAAGATTAAACAGTCTTGCTAAAGGATCAATTTTGGGGTAAGAATTGCTATCCAACAAACCAAATTCGCTATGAAAAAAATATTAGTCTTGATGATGTGCATATTTGCAGCACAAATCCTATTTGCCTGCGGAACGGTAAAAAGCAGAGCCGATTTTTACCTGCATGCGGATAGTTACGACCGCAAGTTGCTAGAATTGACCTACCTCAACTGCGAGTCTGTGATGAAAAGCTATTCCAATGAACCTGAGCAAGACGATTTACTGGTAGAAGTATTGTTAGATGCTTTCCTCATGGAAGAGCAACTGAAAAAAGACCCCGAACTTGCCGAGCAGTTCAAAGTAGTTGCCTTAGCTACTTTTTTTAGGTTTGAGGGATTAAAAAATCAAGTTGGAAGCCCTAAATATAATCTTTTGGAAGATAAAATTGCCAACAGGCTTAGCTTAAGTCCTCATAAATGGAGAAAAAAATGGGAAGGGCAAAAGTATATTATCTTCAATAAATTTAGCTTTCCATTTTCCCCTTCCGACTTTTATAGCAACGCTGTTTTAGAAATGCAAGATCTGTTTTTTGATGAGTAAAAAAGAGAATTTTTTCGAAGATGTGTACGAAGTAGTAAAGCTAGTGCCCAAAGGGCGGGTTACTACCTACGGTGCTATTGCCAATTATTTGGGAGCGAAAAGTGGGGCGAGGATGGTTGGCTGGGCGCTGAACGGATGCATAGCTGATGGCAACGGGGTGCCAGCCCACCGAGTGGTAAACAGGCTTGGCTTGCTTAGTGGAAAAGTACATTTTGGCACGCCCACGCTCATGCAAGAACTCCTAGAAGCCGAGGGAATAAAAGTTGAAAAGGATAAGGTAGTAGATTTTAAAGATAAACTTTGGGATCCGGCAATAGAGCTTGGGTTTTAACATTTTTACCCTATCTTTATCACCAATGTTATAGAACAGAAATTGTTATTGAATCCTATTTGAAAAACGCTTATTAATCCTCCAAAAAAATGAAAAACTCATACCTAAGTTTAGTCATCGTACTAGCCCTTTTCCTTTCAAGCTGTTCCAAAAAAGCGGAGGAAAGTGCAGATCTGCCCGAAGAAACAGCCCCTACAGAAGTAGCTGAAGAGCAAGATAGCGAATGGACAATAGCGGTAGAAGGCTTTGTACCTGCCTATTTCGACAAAGGGCGCAAAGCTTATGCGATCAATACAGTAGAGCAAACTCCTGATAAATGGGCTGCCGCCACCAAGATTTTCGAACAAGAAGATGGAGTCTATGATATGACGCTTACCACGTTGCTAGAAACAGATGGTGAATGTTCTTACAAAGTATTTGTAGACGATGAGAAAGTTCTTTCAGTAACCAACCCTCGCATACACGGAACAGATACGGAAGAATATGCTCCAATTGAACATATCGTAGAGAAAGTATCGATGAAAAAAGGAAGCCAAATCCGAGTAGAATTTTTATCAAGCTCCAACGGTCTTGTACCTGAAGGAGATGCCTTTGGATATGCTCGTGCTCGCTGGACAGGACTTGCCTTTACGCCCGCAGCTGCAGAATAAGGGCTATGCATGAATTTACTTGATAAGTCGAGTAATGGAAAAGTTTAGCACTGAGGTTGAATAGGTTAGAAACTTCAAATTAGATGTTAGAAAAAACAAACACTTCAAAAGGGCATTTTTTCTAACATCTTGCATCTAGTTTTCTCTTAAACCTCGAAGCGTCGAGCCATTCTCGACCACCAATTACTCGGTCAGATTTCCCTCTCACCAAAAACAATCCTGAATAATTACATTTTAAGTTGAAAAAAAACTTGCGCAAAGTTACTTTTAGTTAGGCTTATTTTACTTTTGCAGTAAGTCTGGAATTGTGGAAGTCAACTTTTTGATCCAGCTCAGCTAAAGGCGTTTTGAAAAACCTTAGCTCAAATTACTAGTTACCATTACAACGACCAAGAATACTTTACTCTGTTCAAGAGAACTTAGTCAAACCAGTTTCTCACAAAATATTTAAGATGAAATATCCAAATCTGCGAGTTGAACTCAAATCAGGAATTTTTATCATTACCATCAGCAGGGAAGACAAGCTTAACGCGCTGAACCAAGAGACCATCAAATCATTGGACTTGGCCTTTCAGCAAGTGTATGACGAACCTGAGATAAAAGGGGTTATAATAACCGGAGCAGGTGAAAAAGCCTTTGTTGCAGGGGCAGATATTGCCGAGTTCACCGAGCTAAATTATATGAACGGCCGCAAATTTTCGGAAGATGGGCAAGAAGTTTTTGCCAAGATAGAAAACTGCCCCAAGCCTGTAATAGCTGCGGTTAACGGCTACGCTTTGGGCGGAGGATGCGAACTTGCCATGGCCTGCCATATGCGAATAGCTTCCGAAAACGCACTTTTTGGACAGCCTGAAGTGAAACTTGGGATCATCCCTGGCTTTGGGGGCACACAGCGCATGACCATGTTGGTAGGGAAAGGAAAAGCTTTTGAACTGATATTGAGCGGGAACACCATCCAAGCCGACGAAGCGTTGAAAATAGGACTAGTAAACCATGTGGTAGCCCACGACGAGGTAATAGCCAAAACAACCGAGCTGATGGAAAGCATTTTAGGAAGAGCAGCGCTAGCTGTAGCACACGGCATCGACTGCATCAATGCCGTCCACTCCAACGACGATGGCTACCAAACAGAAGCCAACTCCTTTGGCAACTGCTGCAAAACAGAAGATTTCAAAGAAGGAACAACTGCTTTCTTAGAAAAAAGAAAACCGATTTTTACGGGGAAATAAGAAAAAAATATTCCATCAAAAAGGGTTCTCCGATTATTCAGAGAACCCTTTTTGATGTTAAGTACCTGTACCTGACCAAGTGTAAACAGGAATTTCAACTCAAACACCTTTACTTTCTTAGGACATAAACCCAGTATGGGTTTTATAATTGTAGTAACCTGCAATTTAACAGTTACAACTCCGAAGGTGTTGCATAAAAAGTAGTTGACATTGATTTGTGCAACCCCTAACGGGGTTGTCGTTAAGATTAGACCTTTTGCCTACAATTATGGAATCCCTACAGGATTCATTTCAGAAAAAAAGTCAGGTGAAATACGGTTTTTCTTTTTGCTAATCACTTAAGAGTATGTCAAACCACTTCCATTTCTTCTTCTAGCAGCTCAGCCATTTTCTCCATATACACCACTACATCTTCCCGCTGGTTATGCTTAAGGTATTTCCTTCCGTCGTCTAGCCTATCTAGTATTTTCCGGTCTTTCAGGTATTCTAGGTTCACCATATCTTCATGGTGGAAGCCATAGCTCCTCATTACCTCAAATATATCTTCCACCTTGCTGCCCGTGCGGTCGCAATAGTCCTTTGCATGCTCCGTCCATTCGTCCAGTTTGTGGTCTATGCTAGCGACTAGTTCCGTGTCGGTCATTTTGGTGATGGTCTGTACCAAGTGCCCACAATTGCACCTGCCCATGTGCCCCCATTCGTAGTTTGCCCCTTCCGAAAGCCGCTGGGCTGTTTGCCTTAAGGCATGTATAAGCGTTGGGTTACTTTTAGTCATAGTAATTTAGGTTAAATTGAAACTTTACTTTTATCAAGAAGATGTTTACCGATAAAGTTTCCACCAAACCTATAAGGTTTTGAAAATCTTATAGGTTTAAGGAAATAGTCTTAGGCTAGCCCGAACCTCCGTTCGGATTTATGCGGCATACAAAAGAACTGATTGGTTGGTTTGGAATGCCTATTAGGAAAGAGCACGAGCGGAAGTTTGTGCTAGAGGGGTAGTATCCTAAGTTCCTATTCTAAATTCAGGTTCAACCCAATCTGTTCTCCAATCAATCTTTTCTGATAAGGCAAAGATCTGATGATGCTCTTTTAAGTAGCTCATAATTATTGGATTATTTCCATTCTTATCTTCTAAATATATTGCATTCTCAAAAGAATTGACTGCATTCCATGTCAAATTAAATGAACCTGTCCAAACTGAAACAGGATTATAAATTGCTTCCTCATTCTTTCTTGTATCATCCGTAGACTCTTTAATGAAGTTACAGAATACAAGAAACTTATTATGAGCTCTTGGGAATGCTGGTTGTTTGTCAAGGTTATGATTACCTACACATCTTATTGGATCAACACTTGGATCACCACAAACCGATAATTGATTAATAGGATATATCATATCTATCATGAACAAACTTTAATTTATCGTATTTATTTCTTAGTCTAATTTTCCAATCACTCTTGTATTGAATATTTAAATCAGGTCGTAAGAAATCTTCTTTTTGCACTACAATTTGAACATTTTCACATTGCGCTAATGCATCTAGAATATTGAATGAAGTCAACCAAGCAACTGAACCAAAAACAAGCCCGTTTTTGAATTCTTTAATTTTCTCAATAAGGTTAGCTTCTAATTCTCGAAAATACACTTCTACTTTACTAAAATCAGGAGATTCCATTATTACATTATTATCTAGTAAGTCAATAGATCCCGAGTCAGTCTGTATTTTTAAATTATTCAGATTCAGTATTTTATTCATATTATAATAGCAGTTACTTATAAGTTTTAGCGGCTTCTACTTTCAATCTTATCAAAACGTTATTCTTAAAAAGTAAAAAATATTATACACTTTATTTTTTAATAGATCATTTTAACAAATCCATAAGTTTTTTTTCATCCAATTCTTTTTGTTCTGTTAAAGCTGACATCAATTTTTCTTTTAAGGTAGGATTTTGAATTTTTTCAATAGAATTTTCCCAAATAGTTTTTGTACTTGGTGAATTTTCAAGCATTATTGTGACTTCATCTTTATAGGCCATAAAGGGCTCATAGAGTTTAGAATATGACTTTCCTATAGCACCATTGAACTGAATTAATTTTAATTTTTTATTCCTATTATAAGATAAAATTTGAGGTTCGGAAATACCAGGGTACGGATCGATATAATATATTTTATTTACTCCAAGCTGTGTAGCCTTTTTTGAACATAATTCACATGGACTAGCAGTAGTGAAGAGAATTCCATTTTTTAAACCTTGTCCACCATATTTACTAATTTGAAGCATAGCATTTTCTTCTGCATGAAGTGATTTTGTATGAACTTGATTCTTTTCACCTTCAAAGTGGTTATGAATAGTTTTAAAACAGAATGAACAATTTTTACCATTTAAATCATTATTTTTTCGAGATGTATCAGATCCTCTAAAATATTCTTTGATTGCACCAGGGAAAGTTTTAGGTTCTTTATTCTTATATTTAAAGTCTATATCAACTTTATCTAATTCTTCGCCTCGTTCGAATTTACTATAATGATTCTCATCAAGTTTTTTTGTTCTATAATCATCTGCTGAACGGAGGTTACAAGGAGTTTGACCACTTGGTACATCATTCCACCCTACAGCTTTAATAGAATAAAATTCATCAGATACTACAGCTCCTACTTGTCTAGAAATACAGCCAGAATTCAATTTTGCATTAAATGCAACTTGCATACACCTTTCGCTAGAAGAAGGTGTAATAATACCAGGTTGTTGTATTAGTGAAATAAATTTTAACAGTTGTTCTTCACGAGTGAAAAAAGAATCATTTTTATCTGAATCTTTAATATCCTGTAAACGATGATTGATTATATGTATATCACTTTTTTGAATACAATTATACACATCTGGACTTGAAAAAACACCTTTTGAGTGATCACTTGTTTTATACTCTACTGAATCTAAATCAATTATATTTTCAATTAATGTTGTTATATCTTCATTTAATTGTTTTGTTTTTACTCTATGTTCTAATCGACTTTTTAATCTATTATCTCCATCCTTTGTTGCCAACATATAGAATCCTGAATACCTTTCTTTAAAGAACATTATCTCTAGTGAGTTTCGTAATGAATCAATCACAATTTTCGTAGGTACTCCAATTTGATCATTATACTGTTTTTTAGATTTAATTAATCTATTTGTTAACTGTGCTAATGTATAGATGTAATTTATATCATGGATTTCTTTTGAATTTAAAGGGTTACCACTTTGTCTAATATTACAACTTAAGTGATGTAACAGATAAGACCTTCTGAAATAGCCATGTTCCTCTAAAATAACAAACACTTTAGAGGACAAGTTTTTGAAGTCATCACCAAAAAATTCATCATGCAATTTTGCTAGATCTTCTTTTGTCTTAATAGTAGAAAAATCACCCTTATAACCTTCAATGTCATTAACTAATGATGAGTTTAATAATAAACCATTTATTTCCTTTGAAACTTTATTTACGACTTTAGAATTATCTTCATTTCTATTTTCCCGGTAGAATTTTTCAAGAATTTTCTTTAAAGCTTTATAATCTTGAGTATAATAACTAATTAAATAAAACAAAAGAATATCCTTATACTTAATTATTTCAAAAGGCTGCCAATTTTTATCAAATGATAAATAATTAAAGCAGATACTATGCTTTCGCTTAGCCAATACATCATTTATATCAGATAATTTCCTAATTCCTTTTTTAAGATTATTAAAATCACTTGACAAAAGTTCTGCAATTTTAGAACAACCAGAGCCAGTACGCCCAGTTAAGCCAATAATTGAAAAATTTCTTCTTAGTTTATATAATTCGGCTAATTCCATTTGAAAGTTTATTAACTATATTTATACTCATATATCCCATTGCAGTTGTACTTCTCTACTACATATAATAACTATTCTCTAAATCTAGTAAATAAAGACTAGCTTTTTAGAGATAACCAATACTTCCCTAGTTAACAAAACATAATTTACAAGTACTGTAGGACATTATTCAAACAAAAAAAAGCAACTGCAGGTGTCTACGGTTGCCTTACTTATTCTAGTATTAAAAGATATGCTTCTTTACTTCACTACAGGGCTAATGTTTAGCTTTTTCCATGTGTTTATCATGCTATTAGTATTGGTGTACCAAATATCGAGTTGCTGGATTTTTGCATCGAAGTCATCTTGTGCGGCAGCCCGTTCTTTTTCATTTCTCCGCTGGGCCGTTTTTAGCTCCTCCATCTCGCTGTAGAGCTTCATCCCTTTTTGCACATACTCTTTGGTAATACTAGCCGTGGCAAGTTGGTCGAGTAGGGCTTGGTTGCCAAGGAGTGCGGAATAGAAGTTGAATACTTGCAAGCACATCTCTCCATATTTGGCTTTTCTGGTTCCTTTTAGCTCTAGTTGCTTCACAATAGCTAGGTCGTCTTTAAAAAGCTTTTTGGCAATGGCTATCACTCTTGCATAGTGCTTCTTTACGGCTATTTTGGTCGCTTTGTGTGCTGCAGTTGCGCTCATTCTCCGCCCTTCGGCTACTGTTTCCAGTTGCTTTAGCTCAACTGTGGTGTAATAGAGTTTCTTAGCTTCTTCAAATTGTTTTTTGGTGAAGCCTGCGCCAATCGCAATTTCCAATTCTGTTGGAAGGTCGAGCGTGTCGTTAATGAAATTCAAAATTTCGCTTAATTTTTCTCCAATGGATTTGTCCATAATTATAAAATTTTAGTGAAAGGATAAATTCAAGCATTGTCAGGATAATAGGTCATCAGCCTATAGGTAATCGGCTGGTAGCATACTCATGACAATTTCCGATTACAAATAAAGCAGTGCTGCCAACATAGAACCTTTCGTTTTTGTTGATTTTCCACACATTGTAAGAAAGCAGCTGTGGACGAGAGGTTTATACAGCAGGAGAGAAGCTATCTCCCCCACCCACAAAATAGAGGCTGGGCGAATGGATTGTGTGTTTTTGATGTTATACAACCGTCCTGTTGTTATGAGGGAAGGAAAATATAAATCCCTAATTATAGGGATGCTTTTTGTTAAGTACAGAGGTAAGAAAATGTGTGCATTCTGTTTAAATAATCTGTAATTTGTGTTATAAGTTCCAAAATATCAGCTAAATAAGCCTCCCAACATTTGATTTCCGAATACTATTTCTTGTATTTCGCTGCAACCAAATATCCTTTGGCGCTGGGGATTAAAACAAGCTTGCCATACGTTCAAACGGGCTTCATGGGAGTCGTACACCAAATATCTTGCATGATTTACCCCTAAAACCACTTAAAACAAGTGAATCCTGTGTTGAAATGCTTCTTTTTTGTGTTCGATTAAGTTTGCAGGGGCTTCAAACATTAGTTTCCTTCGTCCGATCATGTGTTTTTTGAAATATTCTTTGGGGCTTTACCTTACAAAAGGTTGCTGCTAGTTGAGATAGGAATGATAACAACTTCAGATACATCAGTAGGCTATTAGTCGAAATTAAAGGTTTGTTTTATTGATTCTGATGAAAGTAAATGCCTAATCGACTCCAATTTATCAGGACTTTGCAAAAATGGATGTTCTTGAAATAATTTTTGGTAGTTAGATGTCACCTCATTAGTATACGTTTCAACCTTTTTGTCTATCATTTTATTAATTTCGGCTATCGTATTTTTCTGAAAATGTAACTTTACCGGATCAACAAAACCCATTTTTATAAACCCTGCAGTTTTTCTGGCACAGCGGCATGGGTTATTTTTATTTACTAAGCCGCATTTATTGTTCATAAAGTTATACAACTGCTGTTTCGCCCTATGCAATTTAACTCTAAAATTCTCTTTAGAGATTTCCATTATTTCACTACCAATAGAGTCTGTAAACTCAAATAATTCTCCAATGATATAAACCATTCGTTGTTCTCGGTCAAGGCACAACAACATCCCTTTCATGCAACTTATTTTCGCTTCTCTCACCAATAATTTATCCTCAACTTCATAAGAATAATTAGAAAGTGATTCGCTGGGTAATTGATCAAGACCTTGCCCGAATTGTTCAAAAGTTAGGGCATTAGTTTCGTATTTCCCTCTTTTCATATTTAAAAAGTGGTTTTTTACAATACGATAGACCCAAGTTTTAAAGCTGCTGTCTTGCTTGAAAGAACCTAACTTAGTAATAAGTTTGATTAAAACTTCTTGTGTAAGGTCTGCCGATTCGTCTCTGTCGCCTACAAAAGTCAAGGCAATATTATAGATCCAATCTTGATGTTTTTTAATAAGGTTTTCCAACGCTCTTTTATTTCCTGCAAGGGATTGCTCTATTAGAACGGCATCTGGAGTTTTGATATCAACTAATTTATTAGCCATTTCGTGTTTTTTAAAAAGCACCATATTTGCCGTTATAGGGGCAAACATGGTGCTTTGGTTATGTTATTTAGTCATTAAAAATTGTCCATGAGGATTGTCCAATATCATTAGCCATCTTCCATCTTTTTGTTTCCTTAAAACGGCAACGGATAATCCACTTTGTTTAATTTCAGTTCCATCTGGTGCATTTGCTGTCATTTTCCAAGGCGCAATATGGGTTGCGATATTTCCAGTGATAAACACTTCGTGTCCACTATAAGTAAATACAGGGTTTGCCATTGACATTCCTGTAAACATCTCTCGCAATACATTTGTGTCGGATATTGGAGATTCAGGCTCAAATACAACTACAGCAACCGATTCATAGCAACGCATAACCTCATCAATATCTTTGTTTTGAAAGGCATTTGTCATTTTTTTAATTGTGAATAACACATTCTGTTGTTCTTCAGTCATCTTTTCTATTTTATTTGTTTGGGCATTAGTAATAATTGAGGTCATACATAGTAATATGACCATTAGTAATGTTGATTGAGTTTTGTAATTCATAAAGTTTTTTTTGATGAAAATATCTTGCTTTATGTTTTAGACACAACCAAAAAGTGACTGTTACAGTAAATGTCAATTAATTAAAAAAAAGTGTATGACTTTGTATGAAGCAATACATCTGTACATGAAGTTGACTAAAGGATGAGGTTTCATGACAAGAATGAGCTGCGGTAAGTTTTAATCTGGGCGATTAGAACCGATCTCACTGGCGAATAATAATGATTGTTTGAAGAAAAGTTAGCTAAGCACTTATACTGAAATCATAAAACAAATTCTGCCTCTTGTAGGCGAAAGGTTGAGGTATAAGTGGCTTACATAAAGAATGCCTATCCTACAAACCTGAGACTATAGTTGTTATAGCCCTTTTGGCACATACTACCGTAAAGCACTAATTATCAATTATAAAACACCAGGTTTATAAGTTTTTTTCTATCGAATTAAAAATATTTAGCGATGCTACATTCACTCCTATTAGAAAACCAAAAAAGAGCCCCATCGACTTGGTACTGCTTATTCCCGTAAAATATAATCCTTTTTGATTGGATTGATAATTTTCATCTAAAACAGGTGAGCCATTAATAGTATCTATGCCCTCTACTATATTACTATTCTTCATGAAAGGGATACGTGCTATATCTACCTTATATCCAGTAGCAAAAAGAATGTGATCAACCTTTACGGTTATATCAGCGTCTATTTGAATTTCCAAAAAATCCCCCTTTTGTGTACATGACGTAACTCTAGAATTAGGATAGGCTACATACTTATCTTTTTTTAGCCTCTCTTCTAACCATGGCTCTATTTTTAACCGGCCTTCCTTCCAGAAGGATTGATCTATCTTGCTCTTTTTTTCTTGACTAAGGTTATAATACCAATTTGGGTTTTCCTCATACTTTTTTACTAATTCATCTGCTATCCCCCAATTGGATTTGGAGAAGCTGGGTGTACTACTTGGATATGATAAGGTAACTTTCTCACATCCATTTTCAGTGAGCAAAGTAGCCCATTCAAATGCACTTTGCCTTCCCCCAACCACGAGTATACGCTTATTTGCATAGCCATGAAAATCAATTGTATGGCAAGTGTGAGAATAGAAATTTGCAGGAATATTAGATACGATATCCTTAGGTATATAATAAAAATACTTTGCCCCTATGGCTACTACAACAGCTGAGCTTATATATGTATTATTATCAGAAGTATCAAGCTGATATATTGAATCTTCACGATTGATATTGAGCACATATTCCTCTGCTATGTTTAATTGTTTTTTCGCTAGAAACCATCTCCCATATTCGATAAAGATTTTTTTAGAAAAATAGTTTAAATCATCATAACTTCGTTCTAGCAAGAATTTCTGGAAAGTATGAACCTCTAAAGGGTCAATATGCCAACCCTTTCCAGACCGTAAAATCATCTCTTTCGGCATATTATTATCCCAAAACTCTAGCGGTTTACCTAACACTAAATACTTTAATCCTTTTGCTTTTGCAATGGTAGCCAGACTTAAACCATACGGCCCAGCTCCTATAATGATCAAATCGTATTTTGGGGATTTCATGGAAGGCTGTTTAATGTACTATCTAAATATAGTAAAAGGATTGAATAGACTAACCTGTTTTATTATTTTAAAATCATGTTTTCCAAGTAAAGCATTACCCAACAGGAAGCCGATTCTATTAAGAATTAATTTATTTTAGCCAATTATACTTTTTACTTGCGCTACTTCTATTCTCAAAACTCCTCATTTTAATTTCTGTTAAACTTGAGTGCTGCATTATTTTTTTTAGATTCAAATGGTCATCTGCAATTGGAAGAATATCGCCTCACTTCCATTCTGGACTAAAAGGTTCTATACAAGCTCTTACTTAAAAAAAGTAACGCCGCCACTGATTGGTGACGGCGTTACTACTATTGCCTCGGGAAAACACACATACCCTAAAAGTGCTCCCAGCCTTGTGCTTTAATGTCCATCACTTGTTCCGATTGGGTCACTAGCTTTTTGCCGTTTTCCTTTTCTTGGATGTAGCCTATCAGCGTAATGTCGGGATGGTTTTTTACTTTATCAAAGTCCTTTTGGTCTACGGTGAATAGGAGTTCGTAATCCTCGCCTCCGTTGAGGGCGCAGGTTACTGCCGGTATCTTGAACTCTTCTGAGGCTACTTCTAGAGTTTTCTCGGCAAAAGGAATCTTGTTTTCGTACACCACCACGCCCACATCAGAGTTTTTGCAGAGGTGCATCAGTTCCGAAGCCAGGCCATCTGAAATGTCGATCATGGAAGTAGGAACTAACTGTTGCTCCCTAAGCGTATGGATCACATCCATACGAGCTTCTGGTTTAAGCTGCCGACCAACTATGTAATCGTACTTTTCGAGCTGGGGCTGTGCATCTGGATTTGCCAAGTACACTTGTTTTTCCCTTTCCAGTATTTGCAAGCCTAAGTATGCTCCACCCAAATCGCCTGTTACACAAACTAAGTCTCCTTTTTTTGCTCCGCTTCTGTATGCTACCTTTTCTTTGGGGCAAGTACCCATTGCCGTAACAGAAATGACTAAGCCTGAGCGCGAAGAAGTGGTGTCCCCTCCTACCAAATCTACATGAAAAGCTTCGCAAGCTGCATAGATTCCCTCATAAATTTCCTCTACAGCCTCTACCGAAAACCGATTGGTAAGGGCAATGCTCACCGTAATTTGTTTGGGAACGCCGTTCATGGCGGCAATATCCGAAACATTGACCGACACAGCTTTGAAGCCCAAATGCTTTAAGGGCACATACGACAAATCAAAATGAACGCCTTCTACCAACATATCGGTCGAAACCAAGGTTACTTCTTTTTCATCTTTGGCTATTACCGCAGCATCGTCGCCTATGCCTTTAAGCGTACTTTTCTGTCTAATCTCTACCTTTGATGCCAATTTGTCTATCAATCCAAACTCACCTAGATTCTGGATTTCTGTCCTTCCGTTATTTGCTTCTGCCATCTGTTTTTATATTTTACTGTAAAAGGTCGTACATCAACGCCCCTATTCGTTTGCCTTACTTTTCTGAAATAAAGGTATTAGACTATATCAGAGTTTAGCGAGTATAGGCTTCTTGGGCTAAAAATTTAGTTTAGGCTAAAGCCAATATCGTTTATTCTTTCAAACGGGGCTTGAAAGCCTTGCCTATTGAGTTTTTATCATTAGCAACGGACCTCAGCCCGTTGAATAACACCATACCTTTCAGCTTTAACCCAAACCTTGTACGTCATTAGTCTTTAAAAACACCTTTATTGCCACAAACTGTGATATAGTCTATTCTAATTTCTTTTCTTTTTGAAGGAACAAAGTTAAGAAGAATATCCTTTTAAGTTTGATTCAATCCAATAACTCATACCTGAAGCTATTCCAAAACCCTCTTCCAATGAAAAAACTTATTGTTCTTTCCTTTTCTCTACTCATCTCGCTCCCCTCTTTTACTCAAGAGAGCAGCAGCAATAGGGAAAAACATTTCAACTTAGAAAAAAATATTGCCATAGAAGGCTATGACCCCGTGAGCTATTTTGCAGAAGGTAAAGCTAAAAAAGGATCATCCAGTTTGGCGTACACCTATAAGTCTGCCACCTATTATTTTTCTTCGGAAACAAACCGAAAGCTGTTTAAGGCAGCACCTTCCACCTATGAGCCCCAATATGGGGGCTGGTGTGCCTATGCTATTGGCAACAGTGGGGAAAAAGTGGGAATAAACCCTAAAACGTTCAAAATAACCGAAGGTAAACTCTACCTTTTTTATAATGCTTATTTCACCAATACTTTACCGCTTTGGGAGGCTAAAGAAAAGGAGTTGAAGGAGAAAGCGGATAGCAACTGGAAAGGTATTATTTCACAATGATGTAATGTCATTCCTTTTCTTAGGCTTTATTTTTTACATTTGATTAAGAGCCTGTTCTTTTCGTTCAAGCTCTACTTATTTACTTAACTATTATTCATGCAACTAACTGACATCACAAAATCAATATTTGGCCAACTATCATTGGTAATCTCCCAACTGACTGACGAGAGTTATTCTCGTAAGCTTGACGTACTTGGAGGAAAAAACACAATTGGTCAGCATTATAGGCATATTCTTGAATTTTACGACTGCTTACTCATAGCTGCAAAATCGGGAAGACTTTCTTACGACGAGCGGAAGAGAGAGCTTTCGCTCGAAACCAACGTTAAGGTAGCTTCAGCTAAAATAAACGAGCTAGAAAAGGCTCTGATAGAAATAGAGCCTGGAAAGCAACTCCAAATGAGTGCTGTGTATGGCGATGATAACGATCCATTCATGATGATAACGAGTACGGAACGTGAACTAGCATTCAACTTAGAGCACGCCATCCACCATATTGCTATCATTAAAATAGCCTTGTTGACAGATTTTCCAACGGTAGAATTGCCTACGGATTTTGGCGTAGCCTTTTCTACCCTAAGGTATCAAAAACAGGCAAAATCGACTAGTTGATACTTCATATAGAAAACCAGTTTCCTTTCGACCTTCTGATTATACTTTCTTCTTAGATCATGTTTAAAAATTTTAAATAGGCATTTTTTTGATCCTATTAAGTATTATTTGGCAGTTTTGCCATAAAACCCAAGCTTCTTGGCTTTTGGTAGTTTTTTCATAGTCTTTGGACAGCCTCCGGAAGAAATTGAACGTGCCGAATGTCCTCTCGGTGACCCATCTCCACTTGATGGGCACAAAGCCCCTGGGGGTTGGGGGACAAGAGGATATCTCGACCTCTACGCCCCTTATGTTGTCCTCTACCCATCCGGTGAACTTCTTTTTATAGGCCTGGTCTGCCAGGATCTTTTCCATCCTGTGCAGGTAGCCCAAGAGGGGCTCCACCACCCGTTGCCCTATCGTGCCGTCATGCTCGTTGGCGCCAGTGGCGACCACTCCCCATACCAGCCCGAGCGTATCGGTGATGACGTGCCTTTTTCTCCCGTTCACCTTCTTGTTGCCGTCCAGCCCCGTGTCCTGCCCGATAAAAGGCGCGCACTTTACCGACTGGCTATCAATGGAAAGCATGCTCGGGGTCGCCTTCTTGCCCTTCCTCTTGCGCTCTAGTTGGTTGAGTGCCGCGTTCAGCCGAAAAAGCGTGTTGTCCCCCTGCCACTTGCGGAAATAATAGTATACCACATTCCAAGGAGGGCGTCCCTCGCCCGAGAGGCTGCGCCACTGCTGTCCGCTGCGCATGCAGTACAAGATCGAGTCCACCACGTCCCTGAGGTCATATTTGCGTTTCCTTTCCACGGGAAGATATTCTTTTATATATTGCCATTGCCGGGAGGTCAAGCGGGTATATCCTGTTTCCATAAACTTTGTTGTTTCGTCACTACAAAGTTTTAGCCTGCCCGGCTCTTTTCAAAATTTAAACATGCTCTTAATACCTTTCTGACCATCGCTAGTTTCTGGTTGCCAGTTTTTTTCATATTTTAACTACAGCGCTATGTCTATGCAGTATTGAGGTTGTCTTATTTTTTTAATCAGCCAACAGAAGGGGAGAGTTAATATAACCAGATACTAGTAACAAGTAACCTTCAATTAAAAAGATGCTGCACAAGTACTTAACCGATTACGAAAACCCTGTTTGTAGTTTAGCAAACAAAGACACTAAAACTTATCGACCATTTATTGGGCATTATTCCTTCTATTTCCTTAAATTAGATAAAAGGAAGAGAAGGAAACCTTTACGTACTACCTCTTTACTATACATTCTGTAACTCATACGATTTGCGTTCCGACTTTACTAAGTCGGTTTTCTTTTATTAGAGGAGTTTAAGAAATTTAATCAAGGTGTTGGCTATGTACATTGACGAAGAAAAGGAAAAAGAAACCATACTAAAGCTTTATAGGAAGCTATTGCGCAAGGCAAAACCCTTTTTGAAAGGGGACGATGCCAAGCAGATAAAGAAAGCATTTCGCTTTGCAGAAGAAGCACATAAAGATATGAGAAGAAGGTCGGGTGAACCATATATTTACCACCCGATTGAAGTAGCTCTTATTGCCGTTGAGGAAATTGGACTGGGAACTACGGCCATCATTGCTGCATTGCTCCACGATGTAGTGGAAGATACTGGCTACGAAATAAGCGACATAGAAGAGCGGTTTGGGAAAAAAATTGCCATGATAGTGGAAGGCTTGACCAAAATCTCGACCAAGGCAACCAAGGGCAAATCCCTGCAAGCGGAAAACTTTCAGCGCTTATTGCTCACCATCTCGGAAGATGTGCGGGTGGTACTGATAAAAATTGCGGATAGGTTGCATAACATGCGAACGCTGGATAGCCTTCCTGACCATAAGAAACTGAAGATCAAGTCGGAAACTGAATACATCTATGCTCCTTTGGCTCACAGGCTAGGTTTGTATGCCATCAAATCGGAACTAGAAGACCTCTGCCTCAAATACTCGGACAGGGATGCTTATTTCAGTATTCTGAGGAACATAGAAGAATCGAAGGCGGCACGTAGTAGGTTTGCCAAACGGTTTATCCGACCTATAGAAACTGAGCTAAAGACACAAGGATATCCTTTCACCATCAAAGATAGGCTCAAATCGGTATATTCAATTTACCGAAAAATGCGCACACAAAACATTGATTTTGATGGTGTGTATGACCTTTTTGCTATCCGAATTATTGCAGATGTCCCTTTTGAAAATGAGAAAGCCGCCTGCTGGAAAATCTACTCCATCGTCACTGATTTTTACACACCCAATGTTAACCGCCTGAGAGACTGGATAAGTACTCCAAAGATAAATGCCTACGAATCGCTCCACACTACGGTGATGAGCACCACGGGGCAATGGGTAGAAGTCCAGATCCGAACCAAGCGGATGGATGAGATTGCCGAAAAGGGCTACGCTGCTCACTGGAAATACAAAAATGGAGCAGTAAAGTCCAAATCAGAACAAGGAATAGAAGTATGGTTGCAAGAAGTGAGAGATATGCTGGAAAGGCATAAAACCTCTACAGGTGAGGAATTTGTAGAAGATTTTAAATCTAATCTTTATGCTGAAGAAGTATTTGCCTTCACCCCAAAAGGCGATATGAAAACCTTTCCTCGGGGCGCAACCGTTCTCGACTTCGCTTTTGATATCCACACCGAAGTGGGCGCCAAATGCCTTGCAGCGAAGATCAACGGAAAGCTTGTCCCCTTCAACTACGAAATACGAAATGGTGACCAAATAGAAATTGTCACCTCCAATAAATTTAAGGTAAATGAAGGTTGGCTCAAGTTTGTACAGACTTCGCGCGCTAGGTCCAAGATAAAAGACTACCTAAAGGAGGAAAAGAAACGCTACCAACGGGATGGAAAAGACATTGTAAAACGAAAACTCCGCCACCTCAAGCTCCCTTACAACGAGATTACCCTACGCCGGCTAGCCGAATACTTTGGGGAAAAGCTTGAGAGTGATCTTTTCTACAAAATAGGTAAGGAAGTAATTAAGCATACCGAAATAAAGGGCTTCAAAGACTACAAATCGAAAGATGAGATAAAGCCTGAAGTAAATGGCAAAAATTCCGACGAACACAATGGAACGCCCGCTCCTGAGAAAAAACGTGATAAACTGACGGAGATAGTAGTCGGCGAAATGGGCGAACTAGATTATAACTATGCTAAGTGCTGCAATCCTATTCCTGGCGATGAAATCTTTGGGTTCTTGACCATAAACAAAGGAATCACCATCCACAGAAAAAGCTGTCCTAACTCAGTTTCGCTAATGGCAAACTATGGGTACAGGATTATCCGGGCTCGATGGGGTGGAAGTTCAGGTCCTGTGGAAGAAGAAGGCTTTGAAGTGAGCATCAGTGTAGAGGGAACTGACAGAGTTGGTTTGGTAAGCGATGTAACTATGATCATTTCTAGCCAGATGAAAGTGAATATCACAGGTATCAATATCAGTACTAAAAACAACTTGTTCAAGGGAAATATTGAACTAATGGTTCATAGTAAAAGTGAGTTTGAAAAATTATTGAAGAAATTAGAAAAAATAGAAGGAGTTTATAGCGTCATAAGAGTAGAAGAGCCTGTATAGCTAAGCTATATAAGTATCTCCAAATGCTCTTTTCAGTCCTTGCTGAAGGTTGCTAGTTACTAGCCTTAAGTTTTTCTTCCGATCATTAAAATCAAAGCTTTTTAAGTTGAGATTTTGATGATCGAAATGTTTTTTATCTTTCTATTCAAAAACCAGCAACAATAAACAAGTGACCCTATTTACAACAACGCATATTGCTAAAAAGTAAAACTACTGAGAATTTAGTAGTTAAAATGCAAGGGCGAACTCTTCTACTTACTCAATGTTTTGTATTTCCTCATTAGGTTGTTGGAAAAAATAAATGTTTCCAACTCTGGTTGGGTGGCGTCTAGCACTTCATCGTTACTTCCTTCCCACACCAAATGCCCTTTATGCAAAAAGAGGATATGCTCTCCAATTTCCATCATGGAATTCATATCATGCGATACAATTACCGTGGTCAGGTTATATTCTTTGGTAATCTCAAATATCAAATTATCAATCAAAATTGCGGTATTTGGATCTAGACCTGAATTAGGCTCATCGCAAAACAGGTACTGGGAGTTATGTACAATTGCTCGGGCAATCCCAACCCTTTTTTTCATTCCACCACTAATTTCAGAAGGCATTTTTTTGCCAGCGTGCTCTAGCTCAACTCGCTTAAGGCATAAGTTCACCCTATCTTCCTTTTCACTGGACGACATATTGGAAAGCATGTCGAGAGGGAAGCGTACATTTTGCTCTACTGTGAGCGAATCGAACAGGGCACTGCCTTGGAAAAGCATTCCTATTTCCCTTCTAATTTCCTTTTGCTCTTGTCTGTCAGCTTTGTAAAAGTTTCTATTATGATAAAGAATATCACCTTCATCGGGCGGAACTAAGCCTACAATGCTTTTTAGCAACACACTTTTCCCCGTTCCACTTGCCCCTATTATCATATTGGCTTCTCCCTGCCTAAACTTAGCACTGATCCCATGCAAGATCTGCTTACCATCAAAACTCTTTTTTACATTTTGTATTTCTATCATTTTCTGTTCGGATGCTTATATAAGAAACTGAGCTAATAGAAAATCTGCAATCAATATCGAGATACAACTGTTCGTAACAGCTTTGGTGCTCGATTTACCAACCTCTAATGCTCCTCCTTCGGTAAAATAGCCTTTGTAAGCAGAAATAGTTACGATCAAAAAGGCAAATACATACGACTTGATCACCGCAAACGTCACGTTCAGTGGAATAAAATCAGCTCTAATTCCGTAAATATATTCTTCTTCGGTGATCACCCCAGCAAGAGTCCCTGCCAAATACCCTCCATACATCGCCAAAAAACCGGCAAGTACCACTAATAACGGGTACATAAAAATGCCAGCCAAAATCTTTGGCAGCACCAAGTAGGATGCCGAGTTAATTCCCATTACCTCTAGTGCATCTACTTGCTCGGTAATCTTCATGGTACCTAAGCCACCTGCTATATTAGACCCCACCTTTCCCGCAAATACAATTGCCGTGAATGTAGGAGCTACTTCAAGCAGGGTCATGTCTCTTACTATCACACCGATTACGTAGGTTGGAATTAAGGGGCTTACAAGATTGTACGCTGTTTGTACACACATTACCGCACCTATAAACACCGAAACGATCACCACAATAGTGAGCGAGTCGATCCCAATCAAGATACATTCTTCAAAAAAAAGTTTGATATAAACCCGAAGTGGCTCACGGTTGGAAAAGATTTTCCCCATAAAAATCAGGTACCTGCCTAAGCTTTTCATGTATATGTTATAAGGAGGTTTATTTTGTGAATTGGTTCAACTTCAAAAGACAAAGAGCTTGTTTACAAAAACATTATTCCCTTCATCGCAAATTTATCCTTTTAGCCGTCTAAAAAAATAAAAATTCATATTAGAGCTAAAGCCATTGGCTATAAGCCCAGTCTATTTTTTATAAAATCATCAAAGGGACCAATAGTATAAAGAGCTATTGAAACATCCAACTCAAGGGAATTATTTCTGCTCCTCTACTCTATTTTTCCTCATTTAAAGCCGCTTACGACATTTTTAACTTTATTTACGAATATTTTCGTAGATAAAACTTGACTCGAAACCATGAAAACCCTATGTTTGTTACGAATCGATTCGTAGATCAAATACTTTATACCTAAGACAATGAAAAACAATCAACTGCCAAAACCGACCGAGTCTGAGCTCGAAATCCTTCAACTTTTATGGGAGTTTGGCCCAAGCACGGTGCGGTTTGTAAACGACAAGCTCAACAGCTTGAAAGAAACCGGCTATACTACTACCCTCAAGCTTATGCAAATAATGTTTGACAAAGGATTGGTAGACCGAGAACGCTCAGGGAAAACCCATATTTACGAAGCCTTGGCAAAAGAAGAAGATACTCAAATCGAACTCCTCGACAGGTTTGTAGATAAGGTATTTAAAGGCTCTGCCACGAAGCTTATGCTCCAGGCACTGGGAAGAAAAAAAGCTTCCCCAGAAGAACTTGAGCAAATTAGGAAATTATTGGATGACATGGAAAACAACTAAAAAATGGATTTCTTAGAAAACATAAATATCATGAATAATATAATTGAAGCCTTGAGTGTTACCATATTACACTCACTCTGGCAAGGGTTACTCATTGCAGTTATACTGGGTATTTCCCTCAAAATATTAAGGAAACACAGTGCTCAAAAGAGATATTTCACCTCCATTGCAGCCTTGTTTTTATTGGCGACAGTTTCCATAGCTACGTTCTTTATCTCGTACCAATCTGAAGGCACATCGACGGTACTCACAGATGAGGCAATTACCAATTTGGAAGCAGCCGATTTACTTGTTTACTACACCCAAGACCAATCTATATTAGCCAAGGTACAGGCTACTTACCAAAGCATAGTAAGCCTGATAAAAACCTATTCTTCTACCATCTTTGTAGTTTGGTTAGTCGGAGTTGGTTTTTTCTCTCTCAGATTTATCTCTGGCTTGTATTACATACAAAAAATCAGGACTCAAAAAGTTTCTCCTGTTTCAGTTTTTTGGGAAGAAAAGCTCAATGCTATGTGCCAAAAAATAGGAATAAGGTCTAAAGTGAAAATGCTTAAATCAAGCATGGTGGAAGTGCCAACTGTAGTTGGATGGCTGCGCCCTGTCATCTTGATGCCAATTAGCATGATGGCTCAAATGCCTGTCCCCGAATTGGAAGGTGTTCTTGCCCACGAACTGGCCCATATCCGCCGCAACGATTACCTGCTCAATATGATTCAGTCTATAATTGAAATTGTATTATTCTACAACCCTGCCGCTTGGTGGATATCTGTTTGTATCAACGATGAACGTGAAAACTGCTGCGACGATATTGCCCTCCAAGCTACGGGAAGTGCCAAAGACTATATAAAAGCCTTAGCAAACCTTGCGCAAGCGCAGTACAGAGAACCTGAGTTGGCACTTTCTGTCATGGGCAAGCGAGGCAGTGTACTTTACCGCATCAGGAGGATTGTTGCCATTGGGCAAAACCAGTTTGAAACAGCACATGCCCTCTCCCAGCGAACTATTGGGCGCTTTGCAGCGGCTATGTTAGTACTTTGCGCTTTAATCTTTTTCACCCTTTCTTCGGGCTACAAAGAGAGCCAAGCCCAAGATGTTCCTTTTGAAGAAAGAATAGCTAGCGCTGAAAGTTTGCCTGTTGTGGAAGAGTTCACTTCTCCCGACGATACCACCAAAAAGCAGGTAAAAGTGAAGGTAATGCAGTTTGCAAGCAACGATTCAATGAAGGTCACATTATCCGATCCCCTCTCTTGGACTTCGGAAGAAACCATTGTGCTCGACCCCGCTGACAGCAGCCATGCTCAGGTATTTTTCTTGGAAAGCGATGGTGACGACGCAGGCATCTGGTTATCAGAGGAAGAAGAATTGGAAATTGATGCACCCCTGCACATGTTTATGCTCGCCGACGATACTTCAAAAAAGAAAATGAAGTACAAAATCAAGACCATTGAGAAAAAGGGCAAAGAAGGAGAAAACGTATTTTTCAATGTTCATTCTTCCAATACTGACAGTACAGTTTGGGTGGTAAACGTGGAAACCGACTCGACGAATAATACCAAGTCGTTCAAATACAGAATAAATGCTACTGATGGTTACTCTGTAGAAGTTGATACCCTCTCTGAAAAAGGAAAAAGAACGATTACTATCCACAACAAAGACTCGAAAGAGAACTCGGTAATTATTGATTATAAAAACATTAAAGGTAAAAAAGTAACCGAACTTAAGGGCAAAGGAAACAGCATATTTACTTTTAATGACGAGGAAGAAATAAATGGGAAAAAAGTGGCAGTGGAATACAAAGGCATCCATATCCGCAGTGCCGATGGCGATAAAAAACCACTCTATATTTTAGACGGGGAAGAGATTTCTCAAGAAGAACTTGAAAATATAGCCCCAGAAAAGATTGCATTTATGAATGTTTTGAAAGGAAATTCTGCCATTGATAAATATGGTGAAAAGGGAAAAAATGGCGTAGTGGAGATTACTTTGAGTGATAAAATAATTGAACAAAGTAAAAAAACAATCCAAATCAGGTCTTTAGATGATAACAAGCAACCTTTATTCATTATTGATGGAAAAGAGGTTTCTCATGGATTTATCAAAACTATTGACCCTGATAATATCAAGCAGTTGGATGTTCATAAAGGAGAAATCGCTATTCATTATTTTGGTGAAAAGGGAAAAAATGGTGTAGTGGAAATCACCTTGAAGGAGAAGAATAAAGCTGAAGAAAAAATACAATTCCCAACCTTCAAAGATGGAAAAACACCTCTATTTATTTTAGATGGCAACGAAATTTCAAAAGAAAAAATCCCAATAGAGATAATTGAATCTATAAATGTGCTTAAAGGAGAAAAGGCTATTGAAAAATATGGAGAGAAAGCTAAAGACGGTGTATTGGAAGTAAAGTCTAAAAGTAATTTTAAGATAAAAGAAAAAGCCAAGGTTAAAGTAAAAAATACAGAACAATTAGACTTATCTCAAACTGCATTTTTTATTGATGGGATTGAATCTGACCTTGAAGAAGTGAATCAGTTGAAAAAAGGCTATGTCATAGAAAAAGTGGAGGTGTTGAAAGGAAAAGAAAATGTAGAGAAATATGGCGTGGACGCTGAAAATATAATGCTGATAACAACCAAGTCAGGCAAAGGGTCTTCTAATTTGTCATTAGAGTTTTCTTCTAAGTCGGCTTTTGCCAATTCTATAGCCACCTATCCTAACCCCACAGATGGCGTTTTAAATATAGGTTTCAAACTAGCAGAAAAGGAACGTGTAAAGGTAGACATCTATAACCTTTCAGGAAAAAAGGTTGATACCATTTTGAACAAATCTATGCCTGCCGGAATACATGAAGTAACTTGGGATTCAAAGGACTATGGTTCTGGCGCTTACATTCTTCATATAAAAACAAATGGAGAAACGGTAGAGAGAAAAATTCTTGTGAACAAGTAAATTAAAAAAGGGCTGTCTTGAACCAGCCCCAATAAACACAAAAAGCTGGATCTTAATGATCCAGCTTTTTTTAATGTATGATCGAGTCAAGTGACCTCGAATATGCCAGTATGTTGTCTATCGACCTTTGACCAGGCTCTCCCTTCGCCTCCAGTCTATCGAGGTCCCCCTTCAGGCTGACCAAGTTATAGAACTCGTCTTCCAGTTCCGGGTCGGAGAAGATCCGCGACGCTATCTCCCCTGCCTCCGATGGGCTTACCTCGTGGTATACATATCTTAGAATATCATTTTGAATCGCTGCTATCTTGTTTCTCTTTTTTTTCATTGCTCGCTTCAGGGTTCATTTGTTTCCTCAAGTTGATCAAGGCATAACGCATGCGGCCAAGGGCGGTATTGATACTCACGCCGGTAGTCTCGGCGATCTCCTGGAAGCTCATCTTCATGTAGTGCCTCATCATGAGCACCTCACGCTGCGCTTCCGGGAGGTTCTGGATCAGCTCCCGCAAACGGGCGTGGACCTCGTTCTTGATCTGCTGCGACTCGAAAGAGTCTTCCGAGAACTCCAACGTGTTGAAAACGTTGCTGCCGTCCTCCATCACGATCATCGGGTAGCGCTTCTGCTTCCTGAAATTGTCGATCGCCATGTTGTGGGCTATCCTCGAGATCCACGGGAGGAACTTCCCCTCCTCGTTGTACCTGCCTGTCTTGATCGTCTTTATTGCCTTGATAAAGGTCTCCTGCAGCAGGTCCTCTGCCACGTATTGGTCCTTTACTATCAACAAGATCGTCGTAAAGATTTTGTTTTTGTGTCTTAGTACTAGTTCCTCAAAAGCGCTTTCGTTTCCTTTTTTGTACTGGCTTATTAATTCGCAATCACTTACTTTGTATTTCTTCATTTCGGTAGTTGTATTTAGTTAACGATGATAATGAATTGGTATTGCTATTTTAGGGCTTCCACCGCTAACTTTTTTTGTTTTAGGGGCGGCAAACTTACAGACAGGAAGAAAACGATGTAGGTTATTCACATGGTTGACAGCACTTTACGTGACAGGTATGTTTTATTGGAAAAAAGCTGTTTTTTTTATAAAAAATTGAAATACCCACAGAAACACACATGCCTATAGAGGGCACAAACCTTGGTAAACCAGGTAAAAAGCCATTTCCCAGCTTATTTTTTTTAACATTACCCCAAAAAGACTACATCCAAAGTTTTTTCCGGGATATCAAGAATCCTATATAGGAAAGTATTCCCAAGATGGGAAAACATTACATCGGGGAGCAAGAAACCCCACCTGCCCGTGCAAGAAAAATAGGGTAAAAGCGAAAAAAACGGGCAATAAAATAGGCCATAAGTGCAAAAAAACAGCGGTAAAGTGATAGGCGGGCCCAACTACCTGATAGGTATCAACTTTTGGAGGGGCAAGAAGCCAGCTTTCTGGAAAAGATAAACAGCCCATACGGGTTTTAAACCGATATTTGAAATTCGGGACAGTATCTTTCTGGAATTATTGTGTTTAGAAAAGATTCTCCCCAATAAAAAACAAAAACATAATTTAAATTAGGCAAGAAAAATACTTTTTTGATACTCATTATAGTAATGATGTAGCTAATTTTATAACTACGGGCTTGAAAAGCAGAGAAACCCTTCGTTGTGGCAGGCGAAGGGTTTCTTTATAACTTCAGATAATTAACCATTTATAATGACATAAACTTATCCTATATTTCTAATAACCCTGATTTGCTTTTTGAGATCTTTTAACTGAACTGTAGCAGTCTCGATTTTTGATGTAAACTGCTCTTTTAACTTATCTGCTGTTTTAGACTTCGCAAAAAACTCTAGGTTGTTTTTCCAAAGAGCAATATCATTTTCCAAGTGAGTGATTTTTTTCCTCAGCACTTGCTCTTGTTTCTTTAGCTTAGAAATAACACTTGGAACCTCATTATATATCTCCACCCTAGCCTGCAACTTCATTGCATCTATTTTATCTTCATCGAGCGGCAAGTTGTCATAATAGTTATCTAAAGCATAAAGAAATTTGTCTAGTATAGAATTAATATCTTTTCTCGGCACATAACCTATCTCCAGGAATTCATTTTTCAACGCCTCTAATTCCCCTTCATTCTCCTCTTTTTTCTCGGCAAGCTCATCTATCTTTTTAATAATAGCCAATTTCTTCTCAAGATTGACCACAAACTCTTTGTCTTGCTCTGAGCGCTTATTCCTTTTTCTTTCAAAAAAGAAGTCACAAGCAGCTTTAAATCGCTCATAAATACTGTCTCGATGAGATTCAGGAACTGGACCAACTTTCTTCCACTCTTGCTGAAGTCCTTTTAGTTTATCAGCGGTTTCATTCCACTCACTACTTTCCTTCAATGCTTCAGCCTTTACACACAGCTCTTCTTTTTTAGCAAGATTCTCTTTACGAGATGCTTCAAGTTGCTCAAAGAACTTGTTTTTGTTGGCAAAGAACGCTTTGAAATTCCCCCAAAACTGCTTATTGATGTCTTTAGCAACTTCCCTGGGCAAAGGACCAATTTTCTCCCAGTCCTTTTGCACAGCTAAGAGCTCTTTTGTCTTCTCATTCCAAGCCTTAATCCTGTCAGAGTCAAAGGTCACATATTCCTCAAGCTTGATGCAAAGCTCTTGCTTGATTTTCATGTTTTCTTGAAGCTGCTTTTTATACTCTTCGGCAAAGGCTCGTTTTTTCTCATAAAGCTCATCCGATGCTTTTTTGAAACGCTGCCAAACTTCTTCCTGCTGCTCTTTCGGGATAGGACCTATTGCTTTATATTCCTCATGCAATTTATTCAGCGCTTTTACCGCATTGTTCAAATTCTCTTCGCTTAACAAAGCCTCAGCTTTCTCACAAAGAGAAAGTTTTGCATCTAAGTTCTTCTTCCTGTCCAGCTCTTTCAGATCATGCTCTATACTTTTATGGTCATAGAACAAATCCAATATGGCACTATATGTTCGGTAAAGATTTTCCGCTTCTGCTTGAGGAACCGAACCAATTTCTTTCCATTTGTTTTGGAACTCTTTCATCTTCTCAAAGCTACCTTTTTGGTCTTCAGAGTCAATGAGTTCCTTTATGTCTTGTATAATCTTTTGCTTAGCCTTAAGATTATCACCTCTTTCTTTTCTTAGAGAAGAATAATGCTCTTTCTTCTTTTGATCGTGCGCCTTGAAATTGGTATAAAAAACATTGATACCTTCAGGGGCATTATATACAAAGCCTTCATCCACTCCTTCATTATCTGCTACATAAGCAGTCTTTTGAGTTTCAGCAGCTTCACTGTTCAATTTATCTACCACTTCCCTCATTGCTACAAAAGCTTTATCAGCTTTGCGAATATCCTCCTCTTTAAGCATGGCTATACTAGCCTCTAATATTTCCTCCAAAGAGCTTTTTGAATAATCAACCGCCTCTTCCTCCACAGTTTCTTCCTCTGCAGATTCATCTTCTTCACTTTCTTCTTCCACAGCTTTCTCCTTAGCTATAGACTCTTCAGCTTCTACTTTTTCTTCAGCAACTTTTGGAACTTCAACTTTTTTCTCTTCTGGAGCACTTTCTTCCTCTTTTTTTGGTATTTCTACCACTTCAGGAGATGCTTCTTCAACAACTTTTGTGTTTGGCGTTTCTTCCGAATCACTTCCGCTGTTCTCAGCAGATGTTACTATTTCTTTTTCTTCTTTTTCCGCGTTTTTACCCTCATTTGGGGTACCATTGTCATCGTTCATACGTCCTCCTTAATTGGTTTTAAGCAAAGCTAACAAAATGTATTAATTAAGCCGAGGGTCGATAGGATAATTTGAAAGCATCTTGTATTTACTTCCCATTGATCGTAACACCTCTTGCCACAAATTTTCCGGTTCTATTTCGAATATTTTTTTTAAGTCTATTTTAGCTATTACCCACGAATTTTTATTGAGTTCTTCTTCTAATTGGTTTTTACCCCAACCACTGTAGCCCACAAATAGCCTGCAGTTTTTTGAAGAGACTTCCCCATTCATGTGCAAGAGCTTAAGTTCATCATAATTCCCACCCCAAAATACACCTTCCTGAAGCTTTGTGCTCCCATCCAGCATATCAAAGGTATGGATTACATGGAGAGTATTTTGCTCGACTGGTCCGCCTACAAAGATATCGTTACCCATAATGAGTGGATCTGGGACATCTTCTACATCCACACTAACTGGCTTGTTTATTACCAAACCAAATGCACCCTCTTCTTTATGCTCACAAATCAGTATTACTGAACGGGCAAAATTAGGATCGTCTAAAAATGGCTCGGCAACCAACACATCTCCTTTTATAACCTCCATATTATCGTTGAGGCTTGTGTCGAATAATTGCATAGTGATGTTTGGTTTTATGCTTAAATGTAAATTTCAGATTTAGGATACTGCGCTTATATAAATCCCTAACCTATTAACTATCAATATGGTTATATAAAAATAGGTTTCCCTTTTCCAAAAAATACACATACATTAAAGTTTACATGCACAGTCAACTTTTCATATTTACGAATAAAATAGAACTATTAAAATGATAGGCATCAATTTTTTATAAAGAGGGGCTCATTCCAAACTGTGAGTAAAAAAAGGTTTATGTCAGCAGCAAAGATATCGAGGTCAGTAAAAAATAGTTTGTCCAAAAAATGCCTAAACACCCTTACCTTTTATTAGATTAACTGGATAAAATCCACCGTTGTACAAGGTAGAAACATTTTTAGCTTTTCACAATCCAAACATTATATTTTTTTAACACCCAGCTCACTCTTTTCTATATCATATGAAAAGATGTTTAACCTTCCGGTTTGAAATGCATAGTTCAAAATCAAGACTTCCACCATTCCATTAGTTTTGTAGTTGCGACACAAACAAGACCAAATGACAAATAGTCTTGGACAAACTTAAACTATTAACCAGGCCTACCGAAGCATAATTCAAAAACTGTATGCTGAATTTGCGTTAAAATGATACTTTTTTGATTTGCCCTGATTATATAAAATCACCCCTGTCATAAACCCTGATATAGTCTAATACATTATACAATTCATGTTAGAATATGAGCGATAGGCTTGACTTTACCACACATCACATCTGTAAATTAACGTATACCGCACAACTATACATACTTTCTTGTTTATGCCAACACAAACATACTTATGCCATAATTTTTTAGAGGTATCAAAATTTTGAACTAATATTTTCATCATAATAACGTTTGCTTAATGATAATACTTTTCAATTATAACTCATATGTAACTATCATGGAATACTGGGACAAAGTTCAGCAAGCTAAAAAGAGTGTAGTAACTGAAAAAGTTGCTAAAGTAACTGTTGATATCCAAGACCCTAAGCTTGGAGAACCTTTCAAAGTAGTAGTAAATACTTCTATTTCACATCAGGATCTAAATATCAATGGTGTATATGTGAAAATAAGAGGTATTGAAAGAGTAATCATTACAAATGTAAAGATCCCTGCCGCTTCAGATGTAGGAGTTAATGGTGATGTGGAGATTGTAGGCGTAGATTTACAGAGATCTGCAGAAACTAATGAACTAGAGCAAAGCATTTATGGACCTGCTAATCTAACTGCCAACGAAGATTATGTCTGGGAAGCTGAAGTTCAACTTCCTCAAGGAGCACTACCTTCCTACAGAGGGTTTAACGCAGCTCACGAATGGGAAATATTGGCAGGACTAGATGCAAGAGGCTTTGACCCTGACTCAGGCTGGAAAAAATTTATTGTTTAAACATATTCAAGTCCACTACACAAAGTAAGGACTTAAATAGTATAACATTACCAATCACCAGAGAGGCTTACTTCTCTGGTTTTTTTGCATACACATTTGTATTTTCCTTTTGTGGCGAAAATTATAGAGTTTGCTAGCGGTCGTTAAATGGGGTACTTTTCAAAGTTTTCTTCGTATATAATTGGAGAAACAAGAATAAGGTAAATTATATACGTACAACCTTTTTAGGCTATTCTTACGTATATCTAACTAGTATTTTTCACCAACCGAATACTAAACTACACCTCAAACAAAGCACGAGCCATGAATTTAGGTTTTCCCACCTTGGTAAAACTTGTTGAATATCAGGCCCAGAACACAACAAAAGCCTTTACCACATCCTTTACACAATCAAGCTATAGAAAATGGAAACTCTTATTGAATTATTTGGTGCTAGCTCTAAACTTGAAGCAATCTACTGGCTTATGGCAGTAGGGTCCTCAGCCATGCTGGGAATCAGATTGTTATTAGGTACAATTGGGATAGAGCTAGACCACGAACTTGACTTCGACATAGCAGGCATGGATGTTTCCCTTTCTTCGTTCGTTGCTTTTGTGTGTATAGCTGGCTGGACGGGCGTGCTTGGCTTTAACATGCCCACACCACTTACCAAAGCAATGGTAATAGGGGTATCAAGCATAGCTGGCGGCGCTGGTTTTTTCCTTTCCTTAGTCCTTTTCAAGCAAATGAAAAACTTGGAGAACAATGGAAATTTGGAAATTGACAATGCCATTGGGAAAGTAGGAAAAGTTTACTTGGGAATTCCTGGCGAAAGAAATGGACCAGGCCAAGTGGAAGTAGTAGTGCAAGGTCGCCTTACCATTATGGATGCTCTTACTGATGGGGCTACAATAATTACAGGTCAAAAAGTTTTGGTTTATGCCACTGAAGGTGATAAATTACTCGTTGAGAGCTACGACGAAAAGGCTATAGAAGAGGGCATAAGTTAAATTGCAATAACATAAAAGAGCACTTTACCGCTCTTTCCAAAATATTTTTTTCACTCTAACCAAAAATCAAATGGCAGATTTTCTTTTAAACTCCGTTGGGATCACCGTCCTGACAGTTGTGATACTTTTTCTTTTCTTACTGACCCGCTACAAACGATGTCCTTCTAACAGGATATTGGTAGTGTACGGTAAAGTTGGCAAAGGCAAAAGTGCCAAGTGTGTACACGGTGGCGGAGAATTTGTACTACCTATTATCCAAGAATGGAAATACCTAAGTCTTAGCCCTTTGCCCATCGAAATCGACCTCCGAGGAGCACTTTCAAAGCAAAATATTCGTATCAACACGCCAAGTACTTTCACAGTAGGTATCTCTACTCGCCAAGAAATCATGCTCAATGCCGCTGAAAGGCTATTGGGCTTGACCGACGATGAAATTAGGGAGCAAGCATTGGATATCATTTTGGGTCAATTGAGGTTAGTAATTGCTACGCTTACTATTGAAGAAATCAACCAAGACCGCGAGCAGTTTTTGCAGCTGATCAACAAGCATGTAGCTACTGAGCTAAACAAAGTTGGCTTGGAACTGATAAACGTGAACATCAAAGATATCACAGATGAGTCTGGCTACATTGAAGCAATAGGTAAAAAAGCTGCTTCTGAAGCTATAAACATGGCAAAAATTGAAGTTGCCAAACAAGAAAGAAATGGTGCAATTGGTGAAGCCAAAGCGAATAGGGAAAAAGACGTAGAGGTTGCTTCTGAATCTGCCGAATCGGAAACTGGTACGAAAAAAGCAAATGCCCACCAGCGTATTGGAGTAGCCAACCTTGAAGCAGAAGCGGTAGAGGGCGAGAACCAGTCAAAAGCTAAAGTAGCCGAATACGATGCAACTCTTGCCGAAAAAACTGCCGAGGCCCAACGCCGAAGCGATGTGGCAAAAGCCCTTGCCGAAAGGGAAATTCTTGAAGCACAAAAGGCTGCCGAACTTTCTAAATTAGAGAAAGAGCAAATTGTGAAGGAGGAAATTGAAAAACGTAAGAAAGAACTCATTGCTGAGGCACAAGCTGAACAGATTAGGCGAGTAGCAAAAGGGGATGCCGATGCAACCTTGCTCAAGTACAAAGCAGAAGCAGAAGGCTTACAAAAACTTTTGGATGCAAAAGCGAAGGGTTACAAAGAGATTATTGCGGCATGTAATGGCGATAGCAAAGCAGCTTCTACTCTACTCTTATTAGAGAAAATGGAAGAACTGGTTGCCAAGCAAACTGACGCCATCTCTAACCTTAAAATCGATAAAATCACGGTTTGGGACTCGGGTAATGGAAACGGTGAAGGAGGAGCCACTTCTAATTTCATCAAAAACTTCATTAATACCTTGCCTCCTATCCACGATCTTGCCAAG
Source organism: Flammeovirgaceae bacterium SG7u.111 (assembly GCA_034044135.1). Lineage (NCBI taxonomy): Bacteria > Pseudomonadati > Bacteroidota > Cytophagia > Cytophagales > Flammeovirgaceae > Flammeovirgaceae bacterium SG7u.111. Next base: position 4,478,239 of record CP139021.1, read on the forward strand.
CAAGCTGGCATCGATCTGCCTAACTTCCTTGGTTCGATGAAAGCCGATGAAAACCCAGAGCTTGACGTTGTCCACTTAAAAAATGGAAAAACACCTTCAGCTCCTACAAACGATGCTGAAGCTCCATTAGAGGCTTAAATCTGGTTAAAACAGAAATTTTTAAGGCACAAAGCGATAAGCTTTGTGCCTTTCTTTTTTCTCCTACCTTTGCCCTCTGTCAAAACCTTAAAATTAAAACACAAAACCTAAATGATAAATATCGCCTTTATAGGAGCTGGAGGGATTTCCAAGCCCCATGCATTTGCCCTTGCAGCTTTGCCATTCTATTACCAAGATGCACCCAAGTTCCGCAAAATAGCTGTAGCATCGCGAAACCCCACAGCCAAAGCCGAATTCACCCAATCGCTTGGCTTTGAGGAGACTATTTCCCACGAAGAACTTTGGCAGCGTGAAGATATAGACACGGTGTACATCCTCGGACCTAACGTAGTACATTTTGCCCATTTACAGCAAGTCTTGGCAATGAAAAATATCAAACGGGTGTATGTGGAAAAACCACTTTGCGCAAATGCGGAGGAAGAACAAGAAATAGAAAAAATAATAGCAAACCCTCCTAAGGGAGTTCATTTTCAAGTTGGATTTCAGTTTTTGCAGATGCCAGCCATCCAAAAAGCTTTGGGCTTGTGGAAATCAGAAGACTTTGGTAATGCTTTGCACTTTCGCTTCGTCTATAAGCACAGCGACTATTTAGACAAAGCGTACCGAGATAAACGGCAAAACCGCCTTGTTCCAGCTCCTGAAGGTGGAGCTATCGCCGATCTTGGCTCTCACGCTTTTAGTCTGCTATTGGCTTTTATAGGTAATGAAGTTGAAGTTGTAAACGCACTCCACAGTGGGAATTACGAGGATGTCCCCAAGCATTCGGACTTGTATGCAGAAGTATTTTTGAAAGACAAAAAAAGCAAAGCCATAGGAACACTGGTTGCCAGCAGGGTATCTGTGGGCACAGGCGATTTACTTGAATTTGAAATAAGCGGAACAAAAGGCGCAATCCGTTTCAACACAGAAAAGCCTGATTTTTATACCTATCACCTGAAAGGGCAAACTGAAGGCTGGGTAGAAGTACCTTGCGGTTCTGAATACGAAAGTGTGACATCTTTTCCATCTAAGCACGTGCCAGGAGGCTGGCTAAGGGCACTTATCCATGCCCATTACCTGTTCCTTTCGGGAAGCCAAAGCAGCGAGTTTTTACCCGGCTTGGCACATGGCCTGGAAGTACAAAATTTGATTAGGAAAACTGCCAAAGCATTTAGGTAACTGACAATAAAAAAGCCAAGCAGTATGCTTGGCTTTACTTGTAAAATGAGTAATTGTAATCTGATCTGCAATTATTTTGATGGCTGGTCTATTGTAACCTGTTTGCCATTTATCTTATAAGTAAAATTGAAAACTCCTTGCATTTGCTGCAATGCTTCCTCTAACGATTTGTCTTTCACATCGGCAGAAAAACTAAAATCTAAAATAGCCTTATCCCTTATCACAAAAGAGACATCATAATACCTTTCGAAGGTTTTAAAAACCTTGCTTACTTTCGTTTTCCTGAAAGCAAACGTACTATCAGTCCAAGCAATTAACTCATTATGAAGATTGTCCATTTGAGCTACCCTTCCGTTTTTCACACTCAGTACAGCAGCTTCGTCTTTGGTAAGCAGAAGCGTATTATCTCCATCTAGGTCACCAAAAGAAACTTTACCACTCGTTACCGCAATGGTTTCATTCTCAGCTTCTGGATAGGCTTCTATCGCAAACGAAGTACCCAACACTTTGGTTAAAGAATGAGCCGTTTCAATTACGAAAGGCTTATCAGGGTTCTTGGTCACATCAAAATAGGCCAATCCTTCTAGGTTTACCTCTCTCACACTTCCGAAAGTTTCAGGGTAAGAAAGTTTTGAATCAGGCGCAAGTAAAACCTTTGTGCCATCAGGCAAAACGATGTTTTTTGTTTCCCCTTTCAAGGCAACTGCTTCCAAGCCTGGTGTGCTCGCACTTTGCAACACATATACCAGTGAAAACACACTAACCATCAACAATGCGACGGCCGCAGCTGCCCTAAAGACTAAACGCTTTTTCTTAAATGAAAGCTGGACATGAGTAGTCGTCGCTTGATCTTCTACTGCATCAGATCCTAGTCTGCCGCTCATTTTTTCTATGGCAGCGTCAATTTCGCTATCCGAAAATGTTGGCTCCAAATTATGCTTTTTGGACGAGTTCCATATCATAGAGGCTTCTCTCAGCTGTTTTTCAAACTCAGGATGTTCTTTCTTGAGCCTTGAAATATGGCTTGAGGTTTCTTCGCCAGCCTCTTCTGATAAATAGTGAGCTATCAGTGTCCAGTATTGGTCGTTTTCCATGATTTTACTTCTCCAATTGTAATTTTTCTTTCATATATGGTTGTTAGAGTTACACCACCCTACTCTATGGCAAGCAAAACAATTTATTAACCCTAATTTAACAACTGAACGCTTCTTACCATACTACCAAGACATATAAAACCTACAAGTTGACAAAAAAACTAAAAAATAAAGAAAGAATGTTGAATCACCACAAAATTCGTGAGAGAACGAAAGGGTTCAGGAAGGAAAAAAAAACAGTGCTTTACAGTAAAACATTAGAATGGAAAAAATTGAGCCAGCACTAAAAACAATGCGAAAAAAGGAATAGATTCTTTACTATATAATCCTTTCAATTTATTCCGAAGCTCTTTAAGCGCAAGACCAATTTGGTAATGGACACTTCTGACAGGTACCCCTAACACATCTGAAATTTCTTTGTAGGTAAGCTCTTCATATCTGCTCATTTTGAAAATATGCTTGCAGCTATCGGGCAAATCCTCAATCGCTTTGAATAAATGCTTTTGAAGCTCGGTATAATGGATAGACTCCTCGGTCTTATTGTCCAAGTTGCTGGAAGTCTGAGCCAAACGCTTATGATAATCCATTTCAAACTTCTTACGCTTCAGAAAATTCAATGTATGGTTTCTGGCAGCTCTGTATAGGTAGGCTTTTAGCGAGGTCGTAATATTAATCTTATCTCGTTTGTCCCAAATATTCACAAAAACATCTTGAACCAGCTCCTCTGCACTTTCCTTTTCCTTTACCATCCCAAGTATGAAAACGAAAAGGGCATTGTAGTAAGACTTGATTATGAGTTCCCATGCTTTTCTATTCCCTTTTTTAATCTCTTTGAATAGCTGTTCATCGCTGGCCTTTTCTAAGTTTTCGTTTTTCAATGGATAAAGCTTTTGTTATTTGGAACGAAAAATAATGTGAGTTTGCTTGGTTAATTTCCTTTCTATAAGACGGAAACATAATTGATCAGTTTCAAAATTAGGCTTTATTTTTTAAAACCCAACTGTTAAAAATGTCTAAAAAAATTGGATAAAACCCGCCTTAACTTCCCGTGATGGGGTTTTTACCTAATATAGCACTAAGCAACGATTTTGTATAAAATTTCATTGATTTTATAGTCAAAAACTAGAAAACGTCCTGTTCTCATCCGAGCCTCGCTTTTACTTTAGTAATGAAAAATCACTCCTGTTCGTTGCTTTTTTCATGAAGGCCTGAACTAGAAAACTGCTCTAAAAACTCTACCATATTCACTTCATGATCCAAATCCAACCTTTTTCTAAGTCGATAACGAGCCGTTTCAACCCCTCTCACCGAAATATTTAAAATAGCCGCTATTTCTTTGTTGGTAAGGTTCATTTTTACAAAGCCACAAAGTCGAAGTTCTTTTTGGGTGAGACTTGGGTATGTAGCTTTTAGATCATCAAAAAAAGCTTTATGTACTCTCTCAAAGTTTGTATCGAACACATGGAGATATTTCTCGTCTTGTAGGTTTGTATTTATTTTTTTTGCCAATAACCGTATTTTTTCACGTGTTTTTTCATTCTTAGCCAAGGCTTTCAACTCCTTCAATTCTTCATTCATACTAGCCAAAAGCTCTCTTTTCCCAACAAGCAACACAGTATAGTTAGCCAGTTCTTTACTTTTATTGATCACCACCTCTTCCAATTGCTTCTTATCTTTCGTGATCAATTCATTCTCTTTTTCAAGTTTCATTTGCTGAAGCTCCAACTCTACCAACCGTCGCCTTTCACGTTCCTCCTTACGGGTTATCTTCAGTTTTCGCTTCACCAAAATTACAGAAAGACCAATCCCTACCAACACCAATAATACAAAGGCGCCCATCGCCCCTTTTGTTTGGTACCATTCGGGCAGAATCTCAAAATAGTAAACAGCCTCTTCGGTTTCCCCTCCAAAAATGCTCCTCGATTTTACTTTAAAAGCATAAAATCCTGCCTTCAAGTGGCTATACTCTTTCGAAGGAGCGCTACTCCACTCCGACCAATTTTCATCTGCTAGCCCAAGCTTTACACTGAACTGCTTTTCGGAATTTCCTGCTAGCCCTGGTGAGGCAAACTGAAAAACCAAGGAACTTGTCTGCTGAGGAAATTTATAAGGAGCACTTTTGCTAGAAGCTAAGGGACAGTATACTAGACTATCATCTTCATTCCGATAGCTCACTTGGGTAAAAACCATGCTCTCCTCCAAAGTAGGCGGACTTACAGCCAGATCAAAAAGATAAAGCCCATCGGTTGTGCCCACCAGTACTTTCTGGTTTCCCAGTGGAACAATCAATTCCATGCTTTTGGAATAGGAACCTCTGAGCGAGGCAAAAAGGTCACTTTCAACAGCATCACCCGATTTCTCATCAAAATATCCTACACCAAGCTCATCATCTGCTATCCAAGTAGTATCATTATCACTGAAAATCTGCCTTAAATAGGCCCTTTTATCTAGTATATCAGCCAATTTTGTGTACAAGACAAACTGCTGAGTATTTTCGTCAAACGTATATATGCCTTTCCTAGACAAAAACAATATATTGCCTTTATATGGAAATGCATTTACCCCAAAGGTAGATGGGAGTCCGTTTTTTGTAGTAAAATGCTCTAAACTAGATATCCTCCTTAACTCCTTATCAATCCTTATTTTATAAACCCCACTATAACTTTCACAAATCCAGAATACATTGCTTGTGCCCAGCTGTATAATATCCCTACTTGACACCTCAAACCCTTCTACCTTATTTCTTATGACAAACTTTTCTTCCTCGGTATATTCTAATATATAAATACCATCATATGCACTGGCAAGATAAAGGTGCTCTTGACCTTTGAAAGGAATCACTTTCCAAATACCGTTGGTACCCTCTACATGATAATACCCTTTTTCCCCCAACACAAAAACCCCTTTGTCATGAGAAACAATCAGCTTTTCTTCGTATTTGCCTAGTGACCAGGCCTGGGCTTCAAGTCCGTCAACAATCTTAAAATCTGATGTGGAAATAATTGGAGAGTCTTTTGACAAACGGGTCATATAAACCCCTTGGTTGGTAGCCAAATATAAGCTGTCCTTAAAAGACCGTACATCTAGCACGGTAGCCCCTTCAAACAAAACAGAGACTGGAGAGGCTATTTCTATACAATCAATGCCTTTATTAAGCATTGCCCAAATATTCCCATCATTCGTTTCATCCAATCCCAATACGGTCTTGTCTTGCATCCCACTTATCATAGTAGAACCTTCTAACTGAAATCCATCAAACTCGAATGAAAGCAGGTAGCTATTGATGGTTCCAAGGTAATATGTGTCTTTGGATGACTTTAGCGCACAAAAAATCTGATCACTAGAAAAATTGGGTAAGTGGTTTTTAAAAAACGAAATAGTTTTCTTTTCTGGGTTTACAAAATAAGAATTGCCAGGTTTGGTAAACAGCATAATTTCACCGGCTTTCCTACCAGGCAATACCCCACTCACCTCATGCCCTTCATAAGTGCTGGCTGGAACAATATTCTCAAACTCAAAGGTAGCAAGGGTTAAACGCTTGAGCCCCCAGTCGTCTACTACATACAATCGATCTTCTATTACACTAATCCGCCCAAACCGTTGACTTGCAGGCAACGTAACCGTCTTTTTCCCTGAAAGGGCTATTATGAGACCAAAAGTTCTGAATACAATTTGGTCTTCCACTTCTATTATTTGCCATACATCACCAAAATCACGGTCTTCTACCCGCAAATAATTATTGAGCGACACATATTTATATGTGCCAAACTCATCTTGTTCGAGGCGACCAATTTCTTTCACCCCGCCAACGTACAATTTTCCATCCGAAGAATATAACAAACTTCTAACGGTAGATCCATTGGGTAATTTCACTACACACCACGACGACCCGTCGTAAATGACTACGCCATCATTATTCCCAAAATATAAAATGCCTGATTCATCTTCAGCCATGCACCAAAACTGTAGGTCACCTTTGTAGTCACTTTTGTTAAAATGAACCACCCTTGGGCTTCCTTTCACATCGAAACCTTCCTCCACTTTTTCTATCCCTATCTCCGCATTTGAGAAGCAAGGAATAAAAAAAACCAAAACAAGATATAAAATGTAGTTTTTACTGGAAATTCCTGCCATAGTATTTGTTAGTTACAAAAACACCTAAAATACTCATTTTCAATATACTGATTTTAAATGACGTACTAAAGGCGTAATGCTGGTTTTACCTGATGTATATTAAATGTACTTTCTCAAGCTCTTTTAGCAAAAAAAGAAAATACTATTGGAAACAGGTTCAAAAAACCTGAATAAAACAGATATGATAACCTTATCGCCAAGTTATACCAACAAATTGAAATATGAAAAGACATTTACTACTATACTTTGCTTTTTGGAGCTTTAACCCTCCATTTTTCCACCTAAAATCAAAGATATCTTTGCTCGTATTTTTACTAAGCCTCAGCTTTTTTAACCTTTCGCATGCTCAGTTTTTACATACCAATGGAAAGCAAATTGTCGATAAAAACAATGAAGAAATAATATTAAGAGGGATAGGACTTGGCGGCTGGATGCTTCAAGAAGGGTACATGCTCAAAACATCTGGACCACAGCATACTATTGAAGCGAGAGTAGAAGAGCTTATTGGGAAAGAAAAAAAGGAAGAATTTTATAACGCTTGGCTCAAAAATCATTTTCAAAAAATAGATGTAGACTCTATGGCTTCATGGGGATTCAACTCTATCAGGCTTCCCATGCATTACAAGCTGTTTACACCCCCAATAGAAGAAGAGCCTATTCCCGGACAAGTTACTTGGAACGAAAAAGGGTTTGCCATGGTCGACAGCCTCTTGGATTGGGCAGAAGTAAATGAGCTGTACCTAATTCTAGACCTACACGCGGCTCCGGGTGGACAAGGCGAAAATGCCGACATCAGCGATTATGACAACACGAAGCCTTCTTTGTGGGAAAGCAAGGTCAATCAAGATAAAATGGTCGCTTTATGGACAAAGCTTGCCGAACGATATGTAAACGAACCATATATAGGAGCGTACGACATTATCAATGAACCAAACTGGGGTTTTGAAGATCATGCTTCTGATCCAAATGGATGTAGCGAAAAGCAAAACACGTTGCTCTGGAATCTGCAAAAAAGGGTAACAGAAGCCATTAGAAAAGTTGATAAAAACCATATGATCATCATAGAAGGGAATTGCTGGGGAAATAATTACAACGGACTACCTGCTCTTTGGGACGACAACCTCGTAATCAGTTACCATAAATATTGGAACCCGAACGATGTATCAGCTATTCAGGGAATGCTCGATATGAGAAACCAGCGCAACGTTCCCATATGGCTTGGCGAAAGCGGTGAAAACTCAAACGCATGGTTCACAGATGCCATAGCATTGCTTGAATCTAATAAAATAGGTTGGTCATGGTGGCCAGAAAAGAAAATGGGCTACAATAATCCACTGGAAATAAAAATAAATGATGGGTACAAAGCTATTGTAGCATATTGGAATGGTTCAGGCAACAAGCCTAGCTCGGAAGATGCTTACACTGCGCTAATGGGCATGACGGAAAACCTAAAGCTCGAAAATAATATTTACCACAAAGATGTGGTAGATGCCATGATCCGCCAACCCCATTCTAGCGAAGCACTACCTTTCAAAAGTAACAAAATAGCCTCTTCTGAAGCAACAGTAATCTATGCTACCGACTTCGATTTAGGCCGCCACGATGTAGCTTACCACGATGCAGACTACTCCAACACAAGTGGCTCAGCAGGCGGCTTAACTTGGAACAAAGGATATTCTTACCGAAACGATGGAGTAGACATTGAGGCTTGTTCAGACCAAGTCAGCAATGGATACAATGTGGCTTGGACCGAAGATGGGGAATGGCTCCAATACACCTTAAATGTTGATTCTGCTGGAGCCTATCAAGTTGACTTGAGGTACGCAACCCAAAACAGTGGTTCAGCAATAAAAATCTTAGTAGAAAACTCAGACCAATCTGGAGAAATTGAGCTTCCTGCTACTGGCGGAACCCAAACGTGGGCAACAGCTCAAATAGATGATCTCATCTTGCAAAAAGGAAAACAACAATTGAAGCTTTTCATAGTAAAAGGCGGATTCAACATAAACTATTTTTCATTTCAATTTAAAAAAAAAGCACTGAAATAGCTCTTAAAGCACTTTCAGCTGAATTAAGTGAGGATAATTCGATCATATTGAACCTGAACAAACCTGTCGATACTTTATCCCTTTCAACTAAAGGCTTTAGCTTAAAAGTAGACGACGAACCTGTTGATATTATTGACATTTCACAATACGAAAGCAATACCAAAACAGTGGAGATTTCGCTAGGGAAAATAGGTACTATTACAGATCAAACTATATTGACAATCAGCTACGAAGGCTCACATATAAAAGCGGAAGACGGTACTTTTCTGGAGCAATTTGAAGAGCTTTCCATCAGGAACACCTTGCCTCGTCACTTCGAAATACCGGGCAAGATTGAAGCTGAGAGCTTTTATATAAACCAAGGGCTGGAAATTGAAGAAACATCGGATATAGGCGGTGGCCAAAATATAGGCTATACATCTGCTGGTGATTACCTTGATTATAAAATCATTGTAAAAGATTCAGGCGAATACAAAATAGAAGCAAGAATAGCCTGCTACAGCAATGGAGGACAGTTAGAAATCCAACAGCTCGACACTGGGGGGCAAATCATCAATAGCTCGACGTTACCCATTCCTGTAACGGGAGGGTGGCAAAACTGGCAAACGGTAAGTGCTTCTATAAACTTAAACAAAGGAATAGGAACGCTTAGGGCGTTGATTCTACAACCTGAGTTCAACATTAACTGGCTGAATTTTTCAGCAATAAGGATTGTAAATGGAACAGAAGACCTTGATTGGGAAGAGCAAATAAACATCTATCCTAACCCAGCGAGCACGCATGTTTCTATAGCTATCCCGAAAAACTTGTACCATACCAACAACCAAATTAGCATAAAAGATACCACTGGGAAACTGGTGTACCAGAAAGATAACTTAACAAGAAATGAAGTCGGCAAACTTCAAATCAGCCCTCTACCCAAGGGTATTTACTTAGTCGTATTACGAATGAATACCAAAAGTTGGAAGCGTAAGCTGCTTATCAACTAATGAAGATTACGCAAGAGAGTTTCTCTAAGGCACGGTAAAGCTACTGTGTAAGGCTTGCCTGAATGTGTAAACTAAAATATCAACTGAAGATGAACAATTCACTATTAGAAAAGCTGCGGAAATTACTGCAGCTTTTTTTGTGCCCTCTCACCTCTCTTACACAGAAGCTACCGACAGGCGCCTTAGGAAATAATCCAAAACCCTATTATACCAAACAAGTGTATTTCATACCCTTTATAATATACCTCAAACACTTCCTATTTCATTAAAAAACCATAAAAAAAATAGTTGATTAGTTAAAGATATAAAGAGAAAAAAATAAAATATTTTATTTATTATAAACTAATTATCAATTAGTTGTACTAAATGTAGTAGAAATGACGTAGGGCAAAACCTATTTGACGTAGGTAAAGTGTAGAGCAACTTAAAGCGTTGCCGATTCTGTCCTATACATTTGATATATTAATTTATAATTAACTAAAACAACGATCAATATGAAAGTGGAAATTGTACAATTTCTAAAAAGGCTTAAAATGCCTTTTCTGACTTTATGCTTCACTGTTTTTTGGGCAACATCTTTTGCTCAAGACCTAAAAGTAAGCGGAAATGTTACAGACGATACGGGCGAATCAATCCCTGGTGTCAGCATCCTCATTCAGGGTACAAGTAACGGTGGTGTCACCGATCTCGATGGAAACTTCTCCCTGAGCATCCCCTCTTCAGATGCCATTCTTGTTTTTTCATACATAGGATTTGTTACCCAAGAAGTTCCAGTAAATGGAAGAAGCACGATTGACGTGAAACTCGTTTCAGATGTTTTGGCATTGGAAGAAGTAGTAGTTATTGGCTATGGCGAACAAAAGAAAAGCTTAACTACTGGTGCTATTTCTTCGGTTAAGGCAGAAGAGCTAGAGAACGTATCGGTAAGTCGAGTAGACCAAGCACTCCAAGGAAGAACCGCTGGTGTTTATATCAAACCTACTTCAGGTTCTCCAGGAAGCGGCACAAAAATCAGGATTAGAGGAACAGCATCAAATGGCGGCTCAGATCCTTTGTTTATTGTAGATGGTGTAAGAACTGGGTCTGCAGGTATGGATTACCTAAGCCCAAGCGACATCGAGTCTATTGAAATTCTGAAAGATGCTGCTTCAGCTGCTATCTATGGTGCAGAAGGTGCCAACGGAGTTGTCATCGTAACTACCAAATCTGGCAAGCCAAACTCTGGCGTGATCACTTACAACGGACAAATAGGTTCGCAAACAGCGCAGCCGGATATTATGCCTATGATGAATGCTCAGCAGTACCAAACCTACATGGAAGAGGCGAACGTTCCTGGCGCGCCAACCGCTGCCGATGTGGCTGGTATAGGAAATGGTACCGATTGGTTTGACGAAATGTATCAAACTGCCCCTCAACAAAACCATACGCTATCGTTCAGCGGTGGCGCAGAAAAGTCAACCTACTTCATTTCAGGAACACTTTTCCAACAAGATGGTGTGATCGGTGGTGACAAATCAAGATTCAATAGGTACACTGTTCGTTTCAATTCGAAACACAAAATCAAAGATTGGTTGACCGTAGGAGAAAACCTTTCTTACTCGCTCATCAACAAAACTGGTATTTCGGAAAATGATGAGTATGGTGGAATTGTAGCAGCTGCTCTTTCATTAGACCCCATCACTCCTGTAAGGTACACAGGCTCCACTTTGCCTTCTCATGTACTTACGGCTCTCGATGCTGGCCATCCATTAGTACAAGATGAAAACGGTTTCTATTATGGTATTTCAAACTTTGTAAAAGGAGAATATGGAAATCCACTTGCTCGAATAGACCTTACAAAAGGTAAGACTACGCAAAATAAAATATTAGGAAATGTATTTGCCGAATTGGCTCCATTAGAAGGTCTAAAAATCACTTCTAGAGTTGGGTTAGATGCTGCTTACCAGCGCTACCATAACTGGAGCCCAACCTTCTGGTATTCTTCGGAAAGCCTAAACAATGTAGCTACAGGTTCTGACGAGTGGCAAGAATGGTACACATGGCAATGGGAAAACTTCGCTACTTACGATAGGACTATTGGCGAACACCATTTTACTTTACTTGGTGGTGGTTCTGTTCAGGAATACACCTACAACAACTTGAACGGAAGCTATGCAGGTTTATTCAGGGAAGAAGAAAAATGGTCGTACGGAGATTATGTACCTGATGACACCGACCGTATAGGAAGCCGCCCCGAATCTAGGACACTTGCTTCTTACTTCGGAAGGTTGTCTTACGATTACATGGGCAAATACTTGTTCAATGCCACTGTAAGGAGAGACGGTTCATCTATGCTTTCTGATGGAAACCAATGGGGTACTTTCCCTTCATTCTCACTAGGCTGGGTATTCTCAAACGAAGCTTTCTTCGGAGGTGGAATTTCAGATGTAGTGAACTATGCTAAACTTCGCTTGAGCTGGGGACAAAATGGTAGCTTGTCTAACCTTTATCCTGGTCAATGGCAATCATCTATCGCTACAAACGTAGGTGGCGTGATCAGATACCCTGGTTCAGATGGGACATACTTGCCAGGTGCAGCTCCTTCGAACCTTGAAAACCCTTTCCTTACTTGGGAAACCAGTGAGCAGATTGATATTGGAGCAGATTTCAGGCTATTCAACAACCAATTGACATTCTCTGTAGACTATTACGAAAAGGAAACCAAAGATTTGATCACTCCGGGCGCACCTCCAATTTTTGCAGGAAACAGCCTTCCTTTTGTGAATGCAGGTAATGTACTGAACAAGGGTTTTGAATTTGAAATAGGTTACAACAATGCAAGCGAGCACGAATTCCAATACGGAATTAGCGCCAACTTATCTACCCTCAAAAATGAAGTAACTTATTTGGATCCTAACTATCCTAAAATTGCAGGTGCTAACATAGGAACAGGCTGGAGCGGAGCTACTCAATTTGAAGAAGGTATGCCAGTTTGGTACTTCAATGGATACGTAACAGATGGGATCTTCCAAAGCCAATCTGACATAGATACTTATATTTCAGAAAATGGCTTAGAAGGATACGCTCCAGTTCCAGGTGATCCAAGAGCGGTAGACACCAATGGCGATGGGCAAATCTCTCCTGCCGATCAGCAATACATTGGCGACCCTCATCCAGATTTTTACTTCGGTACAAGAATCAATATGAGCTACAAAGGCTTCGACCTTTTGGTATTCCTCCAAGGGCAAGTAGGCAACGAAGTACTAATGGGCTTCAACCGTACGGATAGACCAACTGCTAATAAACCTGCTTTCTTCTATGAAGACAGATGGACTGGCGAAGGCTCTACTAACTCATGGTTCAGAGCAAATACTTCAAGCACTATTGCCTACAGCAGTGACCTGATGGTGTTTGATGGCTCGTTTGCCAGAATCAGACAAATGCAACTGGGTTACACACTTCCAAGCAAAATCACCGACACTATCCATGTCAAAAATGTGAGATTCTATGTTTCACTTGATAACTTCTTCACATTCACTAGCTACCCAGGTCTAGACCCTGAAGCTGGTTCTGGTGGCGATAACAGTATTGGCATCGACAGAGGATATTACCCTGTGCCTAGAACAGCTATCGGTGGCTTGTCATTCAGTTTTTAATTTTTGATAAGTACAAAACAGATCAGTTTTTACGATTCATCAAATCATTAAGAAAATATAAAAATGAAAAATATATTTATAAAAAAGATAGCAATAGTACTCGCCTTTATGGTGGCTACTTCATGCAGCGACTTCCTCGACCAAGAAGTGCCTGGCAAGTTTGCAGAACAGGATTTTTACCAAACCGATGAAGATGCCGAATTTGCGGTAACAGCTATTTACGACATGGTTTCCGCTCATTATTTTGGCAACTGGGCAAGCTTATATGTGGTAAAAACCATGCTTTCTGACGATAGCAATGCAGGCGGTTCAAACGATGGCGACCAAAAAGGATATCAAGATTTGGACGATTTCAACATCGACTCTCAAAACGACAAGATCAACGACGTTTGGAAAATGCTTTATTATGCCATTTACAGATCAAACAAGGTCATCAACAAAATACCAGGCGAGTCTGATTTGCAAAATAGGCTGATTGCCGAAGCAAAAGCACTAAGGGCTATGAACTACATGGAGCTTGTAAGCCTCTGGGGCGATGTGCCTTTGGTTTTGAATGACATTGCACCAAGCGACTATGGCAACGTACCAAGAACTAGTGTAGCTGAAGTATATGACCAAATTGAAACTGACCTCAAAGAAGCGATAAGCGTATTGCCAGAGGCAAATACCTATAGTCTTTCAGATAGGTTCAGGTTTTCGAAAGGTGCGGCACAAGCTTTTTTAGGAAAAGCATATTTATTCCAAGAAGAATGGGCGGAAGCTGCTGCTCAATTTGATGCGGTTATCTTAAGTGGCAACTACGACTTAGAGCCGTCTATTTCAGCAGCCTTCTCAGAAGCTGGTGAATTTGGAATAGAATCATTGTTCGAACTTTCTTTCACCAACGGAGAGTCTTACGACTGGGGCAACTTCCCTTGGGGAGAAAAACCTGAAAGCAACATCCATATCCAGCTAATGGGCCCAAGAGCAGATTTCTACACCATGGCGCCTGGCGATTCACTTATTGGCGGGTGGGGCTTTAATGTACCTAAGCAAAAGTTATACGATGCCTATATAGGAGCTGGCGACAATACTCGCAGAGCACAAACGATAATGTCAAGAGCAGAATTAGAAGCTGCTGGCGGCAACTGGAGCGTAGACAACGCATGGGACTTTGAAGGCTTCTGGCAAAGAAAATATGGTACATTCCAAAACCATACTGGAGCGCCAGTTGGCGAGCTGAATTATGGCACCAATATCAGAGTCATGCGTTATGCTGATGTACTTTTGATGGCTGCAGAAGCGGAATTCAGAAATGGTAACGAGGCAAAAGCCATTACTTACATAAACCAAGTAAGACAACGACCTGGTACCAACCTACCTGCGCTTACTGGAGTTTCTGGCAATGACCTTTTCGAAGCAATCGTTTTGGAGCGCCAACTAGAACTTGCCTTAGAAGGGCATAGGTTCGTAGATTTGGTGCGTTGGGGAAAAGCCAGTGACGAACTAGGCGCTTTAGGCTTCACCGCAGGTAAAAACGAAGTATTGCCAATTCCTATCAACGATGTAAGATCAGCTGGTTTGCAACAAAACCCTGGTTATTAAAAAACAAAATCACTCATCAAAAACTTAAAATGAATGCTACCAGCTATCTTAGTTGGTAGCATTCATACTTTTAACTAACTATTCGAAATATATGAAGATGATCAACTTATTGATTTTAATAGGTCTGTCCTACCTGAGTGCCTGCTCCTCTTCCGATGCAGATGAACAAGCCCCCACACCAGACTACGAAATCCCCGGACCTGTTGTCTACGGGTTTGAAGACACCGTTACATGGTCAGATGAATTTGACTATACCGGAAAACCCGACCCTGCCAAATGGGGCTACGATATAGGCGGAAGCGGCTGGGGCAACCAAGAATTACAATACTATACCGATAGCCTAAAAAATGCCCAAGTAGCCGATGGCGTATTGAAAATACAAGCGATAAAAGAGGATATTGGAGGAATGAATTATTCGTCCACCCGCCTTATCTCAAAAGAAAAAGGCGACTTTCTATATGGCCGTATAGAAGTCCGTGCTAAGCTTCCTACTGGCGTTGGTACTTGGCCTGCAATTTGGATGCTCCCTACCGATTGGGCTTATGGAGACTGGCCAAAATCTGGTGAAATTGACATTATGGAACATGTAGGGTATGACCAAGACAAAGTGCATATAACTGTTCATACCGAAGCATATAACCATAGCATAGGAACTCAGGTGGGGAAAAGCAAGGTAGTGGAAAATGTAAGCTCAGAATTCCATACGTATCGAGTTGATTGGACTCCTGAATCTATTACTGGCTACATAGATAACGAACAGCTTTTCTTATTCAAAAATGATAAAAAAGGCTCAGCATCCTGGCCATTCGACAAACGCTTTCACTTACTGCTAAACATTGCCGTAGGAGGTAGTTGGGGAGGCGTAGAAGGAGTAGACGAAACCGCATTCCCAACATCTATGGAGGTTGATTATGTAAGATTCTATAAATTGACAGAAGAGTAAAAAATTCACCCAAAACAACACATTCCTAGCCCTTCCTTAGCTTTTGCTATATGCATTTTTCACCATCTGCATCACTACTAGTCTATGGAAGGGCTTAATTATGCCCATATAAATTCTACCCATCGCATTGTTGAACCGAACCAGCGTAGTGACTTTAATATTACTTGAAGAGGCGCTGGTGTTGGCGATAATAGCCCTAAAGTTTAGATGTGAATCATCTGCACCCATAATCACCTCCTGCTCAGAAATACTGTATATTTTGAAAAACTTTACATAGCCCCCTACCCTAAATTCACCCGTATAATCATCGGGAAGACTTGTTTTAAGACCAAAAACCTTAACGATTCTATTTCTTAGGGCAAATAATGCTTCCACCCATTTGGGGCTGGTGTTGAACACCAAGTTTGCAATTTCCTCCATTGTATTCGAATGGTTTGTGGTAGAAAAAGTATCTGCGAAATCTACTTTGGGGAAAAGTTCTTTTGCCTTTTCAGGAATGTAAGGAACTTCTTCTTTTACTTTTTTCATGGGATAAGGCTTGAAGCAATCTTTAGAATACATGTATTTTGTTAAGTGCTGAAATTTAGTACAAAGCCTCAATAATAACTACAAAAAAAGGCAGGAGTTACCCCCCCCTGCCTTGTATATACTTTTTACCCCTTCTACCTAAAATATGATTTTATACACAAAAGCGTGCTCACATGGTTTAGCTTTAGGTACATTTATTTCCAAACCAGCTTCGGTTTGCTTCCAAACTATCTCCTCTTCGCTCCCCAAAAGTTCAATATTTTTCACCTCTTCTGTGCCAGCCGCCAATGCTCGGATTACGCTTGGTTTGGTTGGCCAATCAAGCACAGTGGCATACAAAGTTTCTCCTTTGGTGGTAAAGCGAATATCTTCCGATGTATTGTCAGCATTTTTATCTTCACTCAAGTGACCCTCTACTACTCCCGAAGGACCTTCACCATAAATCTCCCAAGGTCGAGTACCGTAGATAGCCTCTCCATTTATCTTCAGCCATTCACCCATTCCAAGCAAACGCTCTTTCACTGGCTCAGGAATTACGCCTTCTGCCGTTGGGGTGATATTTAATAAGACAGCACCATTTTTACTTACCACATCTACCATAAAGTCTATCAACCTATTGGTCGATTTGTAACGGGGAGTACTGATATTACACCAAGCTTCCCAATCTATCGAATCGTCTGTAAGCCATGGAAAATCTTTCTTTTCGCTCATACGCGAACGTTCTAAGTCAAGTACGGCAGTACCCACTTTCAAGTCAGTGAACTTGTAGGTACAAACTACTTCTTTCCCCCACTGCTCTGCCTTATTATAGTAATTAGCTAAAAACTGCTTACGGTAGCTTTCATCTATTATGTCCATTTTATTATCGAACCAAATAATATCTGGCTCATAATTATCCATTAGCTCATCCAAACGACCAAGCCATTCTTTATTGAACTGCTCATCGGGCAAAGGAGAAGTTTTCGTATCTGCCATAACGAACGTTCCTTCTGGAACTTGAGGACCATAAAGACCTGCAAATTCAGGGTTAGATGCATCCGTGTTTTTATCCCAAGTGGTGTACCAGGCGTACAGCCAGTGGCGGTGATACGTAGCTATAAACTTCAAACCACGTCCTTTTACCGCTTTCTCCATCTCCCCTACTATGTCTCTCTTTGGACCCATATCTACTGCATCCCATTCGGTAAGCTTGCTGTCCCACATGGCAAAGCCATCGGCATGCTCGGCAACTGGTCCGGCAAACTGTGCCCCAGCTTTCACAAAAAGATCTGCCCACTCGTCAGCATCAAATTTCTCTGCTTTGAACATTGGGATAAAATCCTTATACCCAAATTCATTGAGTGGCCCATAGGTTTCTTCGTGGT
The DNA here is from genome assembly GCA_034044135.1 of Flammeovirgaceae bacterium SG7u.111. Taxonomy (NCBI): domain Bacteria; kingdom Pseudomonadati; phylum Bacteroidota; class Cytophagia; order Cytophagales; family Flammeovirgaceae; species Flammeovirgaceae bacterium SG7u.111. Next base: position 4,495,875 of record CP139021.1, read on the forward strand.
ATTTCCTGATCTCATCCCCTTCGTTATACATCCTGTGCGAGTACCATTCGGTTTTGTAGGCGGGGACAGAATATGGACCCCAGTGGAAATAAATACCAAATTTCATATCAAGGTACCATTCTGGCACTTCGTATTTTTCTAACGATTCCCATTCGGCGGTGTAGGTTAGCTCTTCGGCTTGGGCTACAGACTCAGTTTCTTCGGTTGATTTCTTTTGTCCGCAACTTGAAACCAACATCGTTAAGGCAATAATAAAAAACAGTGTTTTCATGATGATAAGGCTTGATTTCTTGATGATTATCAAATGTAATCTAGCTCTTTTTCAGTATTCATCACAAAGCTTTCACAAGCAAATACCCCTTTTAGCACGAAGTCTACTTTTTTTTATCTTATTCCGATATTTACCATTCAAAAAAAGAAATAAAAAGACCATGACGCCTTCTTTTTTAAAGGAAGACACCTTCAAAAAAATAGATGTTTTAAAAAATTATAGTATTCAAAAGACCTATTAAGCCAATTGAAAATCCCAAGCATATTTCCATAAGTGCTTGGGACATTAAAGAATACTAGAAAGTATACCTTTGTATAATATCGATAATCACTGAATAAATTCGCATACAAAACTCAACTGTTGATATTCTTCAACACACCCATCTCAAGCCCAGAAATTTCAGCCATTGCCTTCATTCTCCCAAAAAGCGGATAACCAGGATTGTAAGCATTATTAAAGTCGGCAAGAAGCCTCCGCCCATGATCTACCCGCATCGGGATACGCTCGCCAGATGCTCTGTTTTTTTGTTCAAGCAACAAGCTTCTGATCATCTCATACATATCAACCCCTCCGCCAAGGTGTTCTGCTTCATAAAAATCACCATTTCCCACCAACTGCGTACTACGCAAATGGGCAAAATGAATTCGAGCCTTGAACTTCTGCATCATTCCCTTCAAATCATTATCTGCCCTAGCGCCCAGCGAACCGGTGCAAAAGGTGAGCGCATTGGACGGAGATGGAATGTGTTCAAAAATCCAATCGAGGTCTTCCATTGTTCCTACAATCCGAGGTAACCCTAGCACTTTCATGGGCGGATCATCGGGATGAATGCTCATTTTAATCCCTTGCTCTTCGGCTGTTGGCAAAATCGCATCTAAAAAATATTTGAGGTTTGCCCTCAGTTTTGCATCATCTATTTCTTTATAATTCTGCAAGAGTTGCTTGAAAATCCTCGCCGCTTCGGCAGGCTCATCTGCACTGATCCCATCGATAAACCCTTGCGTTTTTACAACGATCGTGTCTACCAAACTGTTCTTGTCCTGCTCGCTCATTTCCCCAAATCGCAGCGCAGCCTTCTCCACTATTTCTTTCGGATACTCTTCAGCAGCTTGTTCCCTCTCCAAAATAAACCGATCGAACACCACAAAATCTACAAAGTTGAAATACAGCACCTCCGTAGTATCGGGCAGACGGTAGTTCAGATCAGTCCTTATCCAATCTATCACAGGCATAAAGTTGTAACAGATCGTTTTTAGCCCGCACTCACCTAGGTTCACCAAACTCTTTTTATAATTTTCGATCAACTGATCTCTTTCAACACCTCCGTATTTGATGATCTCGTGCACGGGCAGGCTTTCCACCACCGACCAGCGCATACCATACTTTTCAATTTCCGCTTGTGTTTTTTTAATTTCTTCTACCGACCATACCTCTCCATTTGGGATATGGTGAAGAGCTGTTACGATACCCTCAATGCCTATTTGCCTAATTTGCCCAAGGGTGATCTTATCGTTTTCCCCAAACCAACGCCACGTTTTTTCCAACATAGTATTTATCTGTTAAAGTTATAAAAGGTGGATACACACCGTCTTTGAAAATTGGCTTCCGCCAAAAAATAATCTCCAACCGATCAAAATTAGTCGTTCGGAGCAAAAAGAAAAACCACAGAGAAGATTTGGACAGAAATGTGATTGCACAAAACAATCTAAAACAACCTTTTAACAACGTATTTTAAAACAAAACCCCGATCGAACAAAGCTCGAACGGGGTTTAATCATCTATAACTAAATTACTACTCTAATAACTCATAGCTACAATTTCAGCCACGTCTTTAGGAGTGGTTTCTCCCCGTTCTCCAAGGGCAGTCCAACCCCTTTCTTCCAATCTATCTGCTATAATTTCAGCCGTACCTTCATAGGCTTCGGTATATTCCGAAAGCTTGGTTTTAATACCTAATGAATGGAAAAAAAACTCAATATGATCAATACCTGCTTGCGCTTTTTCATCTACGCCTCCTTCATTCACTCCCCAAACTCGCTCAGCTAATTGCGCCAATTTTTCCTTTTTGTATTCAAAGTTGTGCGTGTACAAGTTTTTGGTTAGAATAGCCAATGTACGTGCATGATCTATTCCAAAAAGAGCCGTTAGTTCATGACCTATAGCATGAATACTCCAGTCCGTTGGCACACCAAGGCGAAGAAGCCCGTTCAAAGCCATGGTACAGCTCCACATAAAGTTCGAAGCAGCTTTGTAGTCAGATGGATCTTTCATGATAGCAGGGGCTACTTCTATCAGCGATTGCAATACGCTTTCGGCAATCCTGTCTTGTAAAATAGCCTCTACAGGGTAGGTTACATATTGCTCCAATACATGCGTGAATGCATCTGCCAAGCCGTTGGCTATTTGGTTTTGAGGAATAGAACTAACCACTTGTGGGTCGAGGATGGAGAACACTGGAAACAACCCAGGTCCGCCCAAAGCAACCTTAGCTTTTATCTCTTTTCTGGTGATAACCGAACCTGAGTTCATTTCAGAACCCGTTGCCGGCAAAGTTAGCACCGTACCAAACGGCATTCCTTCTAGCACAGGTTTCCTTCGGGTAATCAAGTCCCAAGGAGAGTCTCCTTCGTAGAGCGCCGCTGCGGAAATAAACTTCGCACCATCTATTACAGAACCTCCACCCACAGCGAGTAGAAAAGTGATATTTTCAGACTTAATGAGTTCCACAGCCTTGAGCAACACTTCATATTCAGGGTTTGGCGGAATGCCTCCCATTTCCAATACCTTAACATCAGAAAGAGCTTCCTTCACCTGCTCGTAAACGCCATTTTTCTTGATACTTCCTCCTCCGTATAGCATCAATACTTTTGCATTTGCTGGTATTTCACCTTTAAGTTTCGAGATTTTATCTTTCCCAAAAATTATCTTCGTTGGGTTCTTAAATTCAAAATCGTTCATATCAAAAAATGCGTCAAAAGATTAAACAAAGCGCATGTTTAACAAACCAAACATACGCTTATAAAACTACCTGAAATGAAGCTTGTTCAATTAATCTACTACTGTTACCAATTCATCTTTAGGCTTCCTCACTTTTGGAAGTTTTACCAACCAATCGTTCTCCGTATCGCGATAGCCTAATGGAAGTATCACACAGCTTCTCAACCCTTTTTCATTCAAGCCAAGAATTTTATCTAATTCTACCGGGTCAAAACCTTCAATTGGCGTAGCATCTACCCCTTCGAAAGCCGCTGCGGCTATAGACTGTGAAAATGCGATGTATGCTTGCCTTGCCGCATGGTTGAAGTTTGTTTCAGCATCTCTTTTTGGATAACTATTCAACAACATTTGGCGGTAATTTTCCCAACCTTCATTCTTGAACCCACGCACCTCGTTGGTCAGGTCAAACATCCTGTTTATCCTATCCTCTGTATAGGTATCCCACGCAGCAAAAACCAACAGATGCGAGCAGTCGGTCACTACAGATTGGTTCCAAGCTATTTCTCGTATAGCCTTTTTTACCTCTGGGTTGGTAACAACTATGATCTCAAAAGGCTGCAAACCACTAGAAGTTGGAGCTAGCGAGGCTGCCTCAATAATTGCATCAACTTTCTCTTGTGGCACCTTCGCACCGTTCATAGCTTTGGCAGCATATCGCCAGTTTAATTTTTCTAATAATTCCATCACAAGTGTTATTTATTTACAATATTAATAAACGTTCATTCTTTTTTGCGCAAAAAAACAAGGCTGTTACACCTTAATACTATCCCAAGCAGCCTGAAAAGCCTCGTCCAGCGAAGATTTGTCTAGCTGGCAATACACGCTAATCTCGGTATTTGTGAGAAAAGCCAACGGGTAAACCGTATAAGCGTAAAGCACGTAATTAGACATTTTCTTTATAATCCCTTCTTCTTGCCCTCTAACCCATAGATCCAACAAAGGCTGCAAATGCTTCAGTCCTTCCCTCCTACTTTCCATGTCCACCAAGGGTGCATTGTCGCACTGAGACAGAAAACACGCCTCTGCTCGCTGAGTAATTTTGTAGTTGGCAATATTGAACCAAATCTGCTCAAAACTCTTTTTTACGGGCAATCCTTCTTCGTATCCTTCAAAAGCTTTTTTGCTGAAAGACTCTTTTACATCTAGGTAAAGCTGGTTTATCAAATCCTGCTTATTTTCAAAATAAAGATAGATGGTGGCAGGAGATACCTTAGCCAACTTTGCAACCTTAGACATTGAAGCCTCCTGAATCCCACCACTATTGATCAGGTTCAAGGTAGCTGCTAAAAGTGCCTCTCGTTTTTCTATACTCTTCTGAAGTTTTGCCATAATTACAATTTAAGCTTCTTTGCCACTCTCAACTAAAGCACAAAGGTAAAACAAAGAAAATGAATGATCGTTCATTTTTATTTATAAAAATATATATTTTTTTTAATCAAACGGTTGTAGATCGGGTTCAACGTACTCATTTTTAGCTTCTTCTGACAAGAAAATATTTATTGAATAATGGCATTCAAGTAAATCTTTGAACTTGTTTTTGAGCCTTGGAAATTCTAAAACAAGTTCTTGAAAGGTATTAGCATGAGATTTCAACATGAAATGATAGACAGCCCGCACAGCCGCTACGGTCACTGTAGCGTTGTATTTATCCTTCGATCCATGAAAACAGGCAAATTTTTGAATTTGCCCACAAATATTTTCAATAGCTTTCTCAATTCCGTAGTTCCTGATGTGGATCCAAGCCAGCCTCAAATGCGCCTCGTGGCTGAAAAGAATAGGATCAATAGTACAATTTGCTAGTCGCTCTTCAAATTCACGGTCGCTTAGTTCAAAATGCTCTTCCATTGTTAATTATTTTTAAAGCCCCACCAATCAATACCAAGCCACGAATATAACTATTAGCCCAACGTAGCCTCAAAAGAATGAACCTTTTTAATTTTGTACCGTTTAGTAAAATATAGAAACAAATGTATATATTTGCCCCATGGCAGGACGACCAAGACAATTTGACGAAGAGGATGTAATCCAAAAAGCAACCGACGTTTTTTGGGAGAAAGGCTATGAGGCCACTTCGGCAGAAGACTTGCTCAAAGCCATGAACATGGGAAAAGGCAGTTTTTACCTGCATTTTAAAGGAGGAAAGGAAGAGCTTTTCAGGAGATCGATGGAGTTTAGAGCCAAACAATCGATGAACAAGATCAAGAGTCGTTTCCTCCAGTCGGAAAACAAGCTAGAAGTTATTAGGTCCTTATTTTTAGAAAGGCTGGCATCCAAAGATTACTTCAGAAACTATGGTTGTTTGTTTGGAAACACGCTAGTGGAAATGGCCAACATCAACGAAGAATTAAAATCCATAGCTGCCGAGCACCTTGGAAATTTGGAAAAAGTTTTTGAAGAAGTGATCGCAGATGCGATAGAAAAAAAGCAGTTCAACACTTCCCACTCGCCAAAGTTTATAGCCAAGCACCTGATTAACACATGGAACGGTATGAACATCACCAAAAGAATGGGCGGACAAGACGAGCTCCTTACGAAAATTGTAAAAATGAACCTTAAAATAATAGAATAAAAAATTTGACCTATTTTGTACCGATTGGTACATATTAAGAAACAATCCTGCAATTTATTTTGTACCAATTGGTACATATTGTTTAACATAAAACACATACAAATGATTAAAATTGGAATTAACGGATTTGGCAGAATTGGCCGATTAGTATTCAGAGCTGCGCAAGAAAGAAAAGACGTAGAAATAGTAGCCATCAACGATTTGCTGGACGTGGACTACATCGCCTATATGCTCAAATATGACTCTACCCATGGAAGGTTCAAAGGCGAAGTAGCGGTGGAAAACGGGAAGCTAGTTGTAAACGGGGAAGAGATACGTGTGACAGCAGAAAAAGATCCTTCGTTTATAAACTGGGGCGAGGTAGGAGCCGATTATATAGCTGAAGCGACCGGCGTATTCCTCACCAAAGAAACTGCGCAAGCGCACTTAGATGCTGGAGCGAAAAAGGTGATCATGACCGGTCCCTCCAAAGATGATACACCCATGTTTGTGATGGGGGTAAACCAAGAAACCTACTCACCAGACATTGACATTGTGTCGAATGCTTCTTGTACCACCAACTGCCTTGCGCCGCTCGCAAAAGTATTGATGGATAATTGGGGCATAGAAGAAGGATTGATGACAACCGTACATGCCGTAACCGCAGCTCAAAAAACGGTAGACAGCCCTTCGGTGAGGTCTTGGCGGGGCGGACGAGGAGCTTATCAGAACATCATCCCTTTCTCTACGGGTGCTGCGAAAGCTGTTGGGAAAGTGATCCCAGAGCTCAATGGAAAAGTAACGGGCACTTCTTTCCGAGTCCCAGTCCCCAACGTATCGGTGGTCGATTTTACCGTAAGGCTAAGCAAGCCCACGACTTTTGAAGAAGTAAAAGCCGTTTTCAAATCTACAGCCAATACCAGCCTGAAAGGTATTTTGGGTTACACCGAAGATGCTGTGGTTTCAACCGACTTTTTGGGAGATGAGCGCACTTCGATTTTTGATGCCGATGCAAGTATTATGCTCTCACCAACATTCTTAAAAGTTATCTCTTGGTACGACAATGAATGGGGTTATTCTAACAAAGTATTGGATTTGATAGAATACATGTCGGCTAAGTCATAACCAAAAGCTAAAAAAAGGATGAAGCGCTTTTTTGATGAATTGGTGCTTCATCTCCTAATTTATTTCGCAAAATGGCTCTTTTTCTACATGAAAATATGCTAACTATTTGATAATTAGCTAGAAAGTTCTTAATTGCGTATTCACCTCAAAATAAAACCGCAATGGATCCCGAAAGAACGTTACGTAAATTACTAAATGAAAAGGCCATCACTTCTACTTGGAAAAAAGCCCGAGGAGTGAAAGATGAAATTAGGGACTTACAAACCATGCTGTATGTCAACTCCCGCTGCATGCATGATGAAAACCACTAGTCAGAACCTGTGAAAGGATTCCTAACGGTCATCCGAGAAGACCCTATCTGCGCTTAGGAGGGGATTTTAGAAGCAAAGATTCTGTCCACATCGACGATGCCCTCAACAAAAGGGACATGGATGCCTGGAAGAAGGCGTTTGTAGAGATCACTGAGTTTAGGAAACGTAATGGGGGTTAAGATATATAAGAGATGACTTTCATCTCCCATGCCCCATTCCTTGTCGATAAAAGCATTCACGGTATAATGGATAAACCCAATCAGTCCCATTTGTTAGTAGGCAACTTGCTCTGTCCGAGGGATTACACCAGAAGGTGGTGGAGGAACTTGTGCAGCTACTTTTTTCTCACAGGAAAAAAAACTGATAATAAACACAAGGGCAATCAGGTTCAATAGCTTTCCATTTTCTTGGGGCGTAGTGAAGTAATTAAAAATATGCTTCTCCTTAAATAAGCTAAAAGGAAGGACAATGGCAAGAATTGGAGGCAGTAAGGTTCACAAATTGAACCTGTTAGGACAATAACAGACTAAGACAAGTTGCGCAAAGGTTTTCACACAAATCATGTATTCATATCCTTACTTTCTACCTATCAATTCATACCTTTAGAAGCTTGTCTAAAACTTACTAATAACATTCTTTAGCGCAAAACATAACTAAACCGTATCTAAATAAATATGAAAATCAGAAGTTTTGAATTGTTCAAAGTTTCGCCAAGATGGCTATTCCTCAAAATTGATACCGACGAAGGAATATCAGGGTGGGGCGAACCGATAGTAGAAGGAAAAGCCGACACTGTGAAAGCTGCCGTGGAGGAACTAATGCAGCAGATGATAGGGAAAGATCCTATGCACATTGAAGACCATTGGAATACGCTTTACCGAGGCGGTTTTTATCGAGGCGGTCCCGTTTTTATGAGTGCCCTCTCAGGTATCGACCAAGCCCTTTGGGATATAAAAGGCAAGTTTTTCAATGCCCCTATCTACGAACTAATGGGCGGAAAAACCCGAGACAAAATCCAAGTTTATTCATGGATTGCGGGTGATAGGCCATCGGACGTAGCCAACCAAGTATTGGAAGCGAAAAAGAACGGGTTCACCGCCGTGAAGATGAATGCTACCAATGAGTTACAAATTATAGATTCTTACAGTAAAATAGAATGGGTGCTGGAAAGAGTTGCCCAGCTCCGTGAGGCGGTTGGTTATACCGTTGATGTGGGGATCGATTTCCACGGAAGGCTGCACAAAGCGATGGCAAAAGTGATGGCAAAAGAGCTGGAGCAATTCCACCCTATGTTTATAGAAGAGCCAGTGCTTCCAGAAAATAACGAAGCCCTAAAAGCAATAGCAAATATCACTTCTATTCCGATAGCCACGGGCGAGCGTATGTTTAGCCGTTGGCAGTTCAAAGACCTATTGGCAAGCGGAGCAGTGGATATCATCCAGCCCGACCTTTGCCATGCAGGAGGCATTACCGAGTGCAAAAAGATTTTCTCGATGGCCGAAGCTTATGATGTAGCCGCTGCGCCCCATTGCCCGCTAGGGCCTATTGCACTGGCAGCTTGCTTGCAAGTAGATGCTTCTTGCTACAACGCCTTTATCCAAGAGCAAAGCTTGGGTATTCATTACAACCGAGGAAGCGACTTGCTCGACTACATAGTGGACAAATCGGTGTTCAAGTATGAAAATGGTTTTGTCAATATTCCTTCTGGCCCTGGGCTAGGCATTGAAGTAAATGAGGAATATGTTAGGAAAATGGCAAAAGAGGGGCACAACTGGAAAAATCCAGTATGGCGTCATGAAGATGGGAGCGTAGCAGAATGGTAGGAACAATGACTAACAAAACCGAAAATAACAAACCGACGAAAGTTCGGTATACAATTTTGGCTGCTGTTTTTGTGAACGTAGTGATCAACTACATGGACCGGAGCAATATCTCCGTGGCCGCACCGTTTATCAGCAAAGAGCTTGAACTTGACACAGTACAGATGGGGTATATTTTCTCCGCATTTGGCTGGACATATGCTACGTTACAAATCCCCGGTGGGGTGCTGGCCGATAGGCTTGGCATCAAAATGCTGTACAGTATCTGCCTGATAGGCTGGTCTATAGCCACCATATTGCAAGGGTTTGCCGTAGGTTTCGTGGTAATTGTTGCCTTGCGGATTTTGATTGGAGCTTTTGAAGCACCTTCGTACCCAATGAACAACCGCATAGTAACAAGCTGGTTTCCCGACAACGAACGTGCGGGGGCAATTGCCCTTTACACTTCTGGGCAGTTTATCGGCTTGGCATTTCTTACGCCAGCCCTCATTGCCATCGAACACTACTTTGGTTGGCGTGCGCTCTTCTTCCTAACTGGAGGAATAGGGTTGCTATGGGGAGTAATATGGTACTTTTTCTACCGCTCTCCCACTCAGCACAAAGGCGTGAACAAGGCTGAACTTGCACATATAGAAGAAGGTGGAGCAATTCTGGACGACGCCGAATCAGAAGGCGATGAAGAGGAAAAATTCCAATGGAGCCATTTGGCATTGGTGCTGAGCAAGCGAAAACTTTGGGGCGTTTACTTAGGGCAGTTTGGCTTAGGCGCTACCCTGATCTTTTTCCTAACTTGGTTTCCAAAATACTTGGTAGAATACAAAGGAATGGACTTTCTTCAATCAGGAATAATGGCATCCATCCCCTTTATATTTGCCTTTTTTGGAGTCTTGCTTTCAGGCTTCGTATCCGATTACCTGACCAAAAGAAACGTATCGGTTGCCACGGCTCGAAAAGCACCGATAGTAACAGGACTGCTCCTCTCTACCTCCATTATAGGGGCAAACTATACCTCTGACCCGTTTTGGGTAACCTTCTTTATGTCCACCGCTTTTTTTGGGAATGGCCTGGCCTCCATCGCTTGGGTGTTTGTTTCCCTACTAGCACCAAAAAAACTGATTGGGCTAACAGGAGGAACATTCAATTTCATTGGAGGGCTTTCCACTATAGTCGTTCCCATTACCATTGGTTTTTTGGTGAAAGATGGGGACTTTGCCCCAGCACTGGTCTTCATCTGCGCACTGACCCTTATGGGGGCAATGAGCTATATTTTCTTGGTGGGTAAAATCAAGAGGATTGAGATGGAGTAAGAGCATGTCTAAATAGTTTGTATAAAAATAAGTGGTGATATGTATTATAATATCACCACTTATTTTTTACTTAATATCCTCTTCCAAACTGATACCCATAGACTTATCTCCATACCTTGTAGGAATCATATAAATAAAATCAGCCTTATCTTTAACAGTAACTGGAATTTGGTCATATAATGAGTCAAAAACTAGGTTTGATAAATTTACACTAATAGGTCGGTTTGAGTTATACTCTAGCTTTTGCATTGAATCACCTTCAACTTTGAAAAGATTTGGAATTATTGCGGAACTACTTGCATGTAAGTAGAAAAACAAATCATCATTACCTTTATTCACTACTACTGGCTCAACTTTATCAAAAAAGTAATAACCATCCAATATCTCATTATAATAAGCATCTACGAAAGCCAGTTTTATCACATTGATATCCTTTTCAGCAGATGAATTATATAGCTCTACTAAATCGTTTTTGCGGTCCTCACGAACCTGAACAGAACCTATTACTTCATCAAATTGGATGCTATCCATAAGCCCTAATACTTTATCCAGCTCGGCTTTAAACCTAACATCCCTCGTTAGATTACCATTTCCTGCCACAAAGCCGTCAAGGCGGATTTTTTTAAAATTCAAATAATTCACCAATGCTGTATCTTTCTCTTCTTCTTTCGAAGTTGAGCATGAAGCCATACAGACTGATAATAAAATAATAAACTGAATTCGATGTAGCATTTAAGCAAGATTTAGAATTAAAGATGGATTTTTTCAAATGTAAATTAAAACAATGTAAAGCTTGATAAAACCCATTTTCTTATCATCAAAAAAAGCCGACAGGGCTTCCCCCATCGGCTTTGGCAATTGTGGTTGATATTGATAGCTGGTAATTCAATTTATGCTTTTGCTTGTTCCAAAGCGGAGTAATCGGTATAGCCTTTTTCACCAGGGGTGTAGAACGTATCCATATCGGGAGCTTGAAGTTCCGCACCAGCTTTCATTCTTGAAACCAAATCGGGATTAGAAATAAATGACCTGCCGAAAGCGACCAGATGTCCCAAACCTTCTTCCAAATCTGCCTCGGCTTTTTGCTTATCGTACCCACCACTGATAATGAACGTGCCGCCAAAAGCATCCCTTATTTTTTCTTTGATAGCAACAGGGACTTCAGGGGCACCCATTGCCGAATGATCTACAATGTGAATGTACGCCAAACCTATTTTCCCAAGTTCTGCAGCAAGTGTAGTGTAAGCTTCTTCCAACTCATCGTAAACGGGAGTTACTCCATTAAACACACCATAAGGAGAAACCCTGATCCCTACCTTGTCTGCACCTATGGCATCGGCCGAAGCTTGGGCAACTTCTAATACAAACCTTAATCTATTTTCCACACTACCTCCATATTCGTTGGTAAGCTGGTTGGTGCCTGGATTTATGAACTGCTCTAGCAAATACCCATTGGCTGCATGCAGCTCAATCCCATCAAAACCAGCTTCAACGGTATTTTTAGCCGCATCCACAAATTCTTGCTTAGCTTGGGCTATGTCATCAGTATTCATCAACCTCGGTTGGGTATGCTCTTTGAGACCTTCTTGATCGGTGTACATTTCCCCAGGAGCAACTTCTGCCGTTGGAGCTACTACCTCAGCCCCTTCTGGCAAGTTGAGCACATGCCCTACCCTGCCCGTGTGCATCAACTGAATAAAAATCCTTGAATTATTTTCGTGCACAGCACTAGTTACCTTTTTCCACCCCTCAACCTGCTCCGTCGTGAAAATACCGGGGATGCGCGAATAGCCCAAACCATTGACCGAGGGAGATGCTCCTTCGGTAATGATCAAACCTGCTTCCGAACGCTGGCGGTAATACGTCGCCATTAAGTCATTAGGGGCATTATCGATAGCTCTGCTACGTGTCATAGGCGCCATCACTACTTTATTCTTAAGTGTTACGTTTCCTAGTTTTGCTTCTTTAAAAAGGATTGAGTCTTGCATGAGTTTTTATTTATATGTCTATACATTAAATAGATAGACACTAAACTGCGGCACACTTTTTAAAGTTTCAAAAATTGAAGATTTTTTTGAAAAAAAATGCCACGACCCGCCCAGAAGCTGCTCGGCTTCCACAGACCCAAACAACCCAGATGAATTTGGAAGCTTACAAAGGACAAATTCAATAAAAAAAATCCTTTGCGAGAGTACTAACTCTTGCAATGGATTTTTATCTTTTTCAATAAGAACACCCTTACCCAACTATCTCATAAGAATGGGTGATGTTGGCTGTTGGCTCTAGTGTTTTGGAAACAGAACAATATTTATCCATTGAAAGCTGAATGGCTCTCTCTACCTTGACCGAATCAAGATCTCCACCCAAGGTAAAATGAATATTGATATCTGTGAAGAGTGAAGGCACTACATCGGCATCTCGGTCGCCATCTACTGTTATCTTAATACTCTTCAGGTCTTGTTTCTGCTTCTTAAGAATGCTTATCACATCAATGGCGCTGCAACTTCCTACGCCCGCCAACAAAAGCTGCATAGGGCGCATCCCTTTATTATGTCCGCCAATAGCTGGCGAGCCGTCCAATTCTATTTTGTTGCCGTCTTCGTTTTCGGCTATCATGTGGAAATCTTCGTCCACCCGGTTTATTTCTATTTTCATTGTGCTAATTTTTTGTGGCTAAAATACACTGTAATCTAGGTAACCCAAAGTATTAATTGGAATCAAGCATCAACTATACAGCCCTTACGGAAGATTGCTAGTTGCTGGATGCTAGTTACTAGTGAAGAGTTTTTAATAATTTCGATGCTGGATTAGTCCTCATAAACACCTAAAAATAAGATGGATTACACTTTTAAAAAGGAACTACTCTATCGTGTTTTTATACATTAATTGGTGTTTAAAATCCATAAAAATACGGGCACTAAATTATCAAATTTCTTCTTTTTTTTACACCACCCCCTTAAATAGAAAAAAGCTATCCCAAAGGGATAGCTCTTAACAACCACAATTATTAAAACTACAACAATCAAATATTTTTACGGGACTGAGCCCAAAAAGATTTATCTATTCTTATAAATAATTAATCTGACATTAACCACAATTGCAATGGCTGTGCCTAAACAATATAAACATCTACATATCAACTTTTTATACTCAAATCAAACTATTGGCATGTCATTTAACTTGTCCGCTTCCGTGAATATTATGTTCAATACCGTACATATTTTAAATTTGCCAAGGCGAGTATTAATAAACACCGCAAAACTTGCTCACATTTGCTTTACAGGGTATTTCAAATTATAAAATATCTACAAAACAAATATTCACAATACCTTAACACACAAAATTTTATAAAACACAACAAAGGATTTTATTACAATTAATTCCTCGCTAAAGGACAAAACATAAGGTTTCTATCATAGAAACATTCATAAAAAAACATGACAGGTATCATAACTTACCTTACAGGGCTTGTTTAGCTTTGGACGTGTTTAAAAATAATCCATTTAACTGTTTTTAATAACATGATACCCACACATATAGAACACCTCGGGATAGCGGTAAAAAACCTCGAAGAATCTATCAAGTACTATGAAGAAGTACTTGGTATGAAATGTTACAGTATTGAAGAAGTAGCAGAACAAAAAGTGAAAACAGCTTTTTTTCAAGTTGGACAAACTAAAATAGAGCTACTAGAATCAACCGATCCTGAAGGACCCATTGGGAAATTTATCGCCAAAAAAGGCGAGGGAATCCACCATATAGCCTATGCAGTGAAAGACCTACAAGGAGTACTAAACACTGTGAAAGACAAGGGCGTAAGGCTTATTGACGAGAAGCCTCGCAAAGGTGCTGAAGGGCTAGATATTGCCTTCCTTCACCCAAAATCTACACAAGGAGTTTTAACAGAATTATGCGAAAATAAAGCAGAATAAAAACATGGCAACTAACAGCGAAAGAATTAAAGAGCTTATTGACAAAAGGAAAGAAGCTCGCTTGGGTGGTGGCGAAAAACGTATTGACGCACAACATGCTAAAGGCAAATTTACTGCCCGCGAACGTATCGAAATGCTATTGGACGAAGGCAGCTTCGAGGAATACGACATGTTTGTAACACACACTAGTACCGACTTTGGGCTTGACAAACAAAAGTACCTTTCAGATGGTGTAGTAACAGGTCATGGCACGATCGACGGTCGTATCGTATTTGTTTACTTCCAAGATTTTACCGTATTCGGCGGCTCTCTTTCTAGGGCGTACGCCAGAAAGATCTGTAAGATTATGGACCAAGCCATGAAAGTTGGAGCGCCTATTATAGGCATCAACGATAGTGGTGGAGCTCGTATCCAAGAAGGCGTGAAAAGTTTGGCGGGTTATGCCGACATTTTCCAGAGAAACATCATGGCTTCGGGCGTTGTCCCTCAGCTTTCTGCTATTTTCGGCCCTTGTGCTGGTGGTGCGGTGTACTCTCCTGCCCTTACCGACTTCATCATTATGGTGGACAAAACTAGTTACATGTTCGTAACTGGACCTAAGGTATCAAAAACGGTTACTGGTGAAGATATTACCGACGAGGAATTGGGTGGAGCTACTGTCCATGCTACCAAATCAGGTGTTACCCACTTCGTAGCAGAAGACGAGGAAGAAGGGCTACTTCTCTTGAGAAAATTGATGAGCTACTTGCCACAAAACAACCTCGAAGATCCTCCATTGACTACTTGTGAAGACCCAATTGACAGATTGGACGATCACTTGAACGAGATCATTCCTGAAAGCGCCAACGTACCTTACGACATCAAAGACATCATCTATTCTATTGCCGATGACGGAGAGTTCTTGGAAGTTCAGAGACAATATGCAAGGAACATCGTAGTTGGTTATGCCAAATTTAACGGAATGCCAGTAGGTATTGTAGCCAACCAGCCAAGTTACCTAGCTGGTGTGCTTGATATAGATGCTTCAAGAAAAGCAGCAAGGTTTGTTCGTTTCTGCGATGCCTTCAACATTCCAATCCTTACTTTAGTAGACGTACCAGGTTTCTTACCGGGCAGTACCCAAGAATATGGTGGTATCATCATCCACGGAGCCAAATTGCTTTATGCTTATGGCGAAGCTACCGTACCTAAAGTGACTATCATTACCCGTAAGGCGTATGGTGGTGCTTATGATGTAATGAGTTCTAAACACCTTAGAGGTGACATCAACTACGCTTGGCCATCTGGCGAAATTGCGGTAATGGGACCAAAAGGTGCTATCGAAGTTCTTCACTTCAGAAAACTGAGAGAACTCGAAGATCCGAACGAGAAGGAGAAATTCTTAACCGAGAAAGAAGATGAGTATCGTGAGAAATTTGCCAACCCATACGAGGCAGCAAAATATGGATACATTGATGACGTGATCGAGCCTAGAAACACAAGGTTCAGGGTGATTAGGGCATTCCAAACGCTCGCTACCAAAAAGGATAGCAACCCACCAAGAAAACACGGAAACATTCCATTGTAATTAAAATTCGCTGCGGCTTTTCTTAGCCGCAGCTATATTTTCTGCCATCAAATCAAACAGAGAAAAAATGCTAAGTTTTATAGATTTATCATTGATAGACGAAGAAGGGATCATGCTCTCCGTAGTTGGATACTTAATTGTATTCACAGCCCTTGTTGTCTTGTATTTGGTTTTTAGTAGTGTCCCAAAAGTTCTTGCGCTCATTATGAACGCACCAAAGCCTAAGCTTAAAAAAGCTGCGGCAGAAGGAGCTACTGAAGATAAGCCAAAAAAGCTTACAGGCGAGGTAAATGCTGCTATTAGCACCGCATTGTTCCTTTATTTTAACGAACAGCACGATGAGGAGGATCCGATCATAACCATCGAAAAAACTTCAAGGACCTATTCCCCTTGGAGCTCTAAAATTTATAGCGTGCACCGAAGGGATCTTCCAAATTACCACCTCCCTTCTGTTTAATCCTAATTTTAAACTGTATTTACTACTGCCATGAAAAATTATAAATTCACGATAAACGGCAACGACTACCAAGTCAATATCAAAAACTTTGAAGATAATATTGCCGAAATCGAAGTAAACGGAACCGAATACGAAGTACAACTTCACCAAGAAGTTAAAAAAACCAAAACTCCTAGACTTGTTAGGGCAAAAACCCCAACTACGAGCAAGCCAAAACCACTTGCTACTGGAGGCGCTCTAAAGCAAATCAAAGCACCACTCCCAGGTACTATCATCGCTCTTATGGTAAAAGAAGGGGACACTGTGAAGAAAGAAGATACGCTATTGACAATGGAAGCCATGAAAATGGAGAACAAAGTACTTTCTGAAGCTGGCGGGGTAATTAAGTCTATCAAAGTAGCTACAGGCGAAAGCGTGCTACAAGGACAAGTCTTGGTAGAGATTGAATAATTTTTTTGTTTTTTGAACATAAAGCTGCACTGCAGTTTTGAACATAACATAGAACATGGACGGTTTATTAAAATTTTTAGAATATTCAGGGTTCGCCAATGTTACCGCCGGTCACTTAATTATGATAGCAGTTGGGCTGATCTTCATCTATCTGGCTATCAGGTATGAATATGAGCCATTGCTATTAGTGCCCATCGGGTTTGGTGTAATCATAGGCAACGTGCCTTTTGTAGAAGGCGCAGGACTTCAAATCGGTATTTACGAAGACGGAAGTGTGCTCAACTATCTCTACCAAGGGGTATTGAAAGGGATCTACCCTCCTCTCATTTTCTTGGGAATTGGGGCGATGACCGACTTTTCCACGTTGATTTCCAGCCCTAGACTGATGCTTTTAGGAGCTGCTGCTCAAATCGGTATTTTCTTAACCTTTTTAGGTGCGCTTACTTTAGGTTTCTCTCCAGCAGAAGCAGGCGCAATTGGTATCATTGGCGGTGCAGATGGCCCTACAGCGATCTTTATCTCCTCCAAGCTGGCAAACGGACTTAATGGGACTCAAAACCTGATTGGTCCAATTGCTATAGCAGCTTACTCTTACATGGCTCTTGTGCCGGTAATCCAGCCGCCTATCATGCACTTGCTTACTAGCAAAAAAGAGCGCCTTATAAGAATGAGACCTCCTAGAGCGGTTTCTAAAGTAGAGAAAATACTTTTCCCTATCGTAGGACTTTTGCTTACAGGTTTCATTGCTCCGGGTGCATTGCCATTGCTAGGTATGCTTTTCTTCGGTAACTTATTGAAAGAATCAATGGTGACCAACCGTTTGGCAGAAACAGCAAGAAATGCCATGATTGACTCCGTAACTATCCTTTTGGGTGTAACGGTAGGCGCATCTACTCAGGCAAGTGTATTCTTAACCGAAAAATCAATCTTGATTTTCGTACTTGGTGCACTATCCTTCGTAATAGCTACGGCTGGCGGTTTGTTATTCGCCAAGTTCATGAACTTGTTCTTAAAAGGAGATGGCAAAATCAACCCACTGGTAGGTGCAGCAGGTGTTTCTGCCGTGCCAGATAGCGCAAGGGTTGTGCAGCACGAAGGCTTGAAAGCCGACCCAACCAACCACTTGCTCATGCACGCCATGGCACCAAACGTATCTGGTGTGATTGGTTCTGCGGTGGCTGCAGGTATTCTATTGAGCTTCCTCAGCTAAAAACCTAACGGAGGGCATTTTTCTTTGCCCTCCCCTTTCTTACTTTTGATCATCATTAGAGGTTAACCATTCGCTAACCTCTCTTTGCAATAGGCAAAGAATCCAAAGAAGTTGTTCGAATTGTTTTTTTCAAAATTATAATCCGCTAATTTGTTCGAAAATGGGGCAAAGGGACGATTTAACTTGAACCGAATAACTCGAACTATTTCTAACTGAAAGCCTAGTTTAAAAAATCAGTAAAAAGAGACTTATGAAACCAGATTTTAAGAACATCTCGTTTGACGAGGTAAAAAAACAGGCTGCTAATTTTGGCGTAGAAAGCCCAAGCTCGGCGCCCATTTGGGGCACTGCCGAAAAAATTGGCGTCAAACCTGTATTCAATGCAGGAGACATTGCTGACTTAACACACCTGAATTATGCTGCTGGTATCCCTCCTTACCTAAGAGGTCCGTATTCTACCATGTATGTGATGCGCCCTTGGACCATCCGCCAGTATGCAGGCTTTAGTACAGCTGCCGAATCCAACGCATTTTATAGAAGAAATTTAGCTGCAGGCCAAAAAGGTCTTTCAGTAGCATTTGACCTTGCCACGCACCGTGGCTACGACTCCGACCACCCTCGTGTGGTAGGCGATGTGGGAAAAGCTGGGGTTGCCATCGACTCGGTAGAGGATATGAAAATCCTTTTCGACCAAATCCCATTGGACAAAATGTCTGTTTCGATGACCATGAACGGTGCCGTGCTTCCTATTATGGCTTTTTACATAGTAGCGGCCGAAGAGCAAGGTGTTGATAGAAGCTTATTGAGCGGAACTATCCAAAATGATATTTTGAAGGAGTTTATGGTGAGAAACACCTACATCTACCCTCCTCTTCCTAGTATGAAGGTTATCTCAGATATCTTCTCTTATACTTCTAGGCACATGCCTAAATTCAACTCCATCAGTATTAGTGGTTACCACATGCAAGAAGCAGGTGCTACCAACGATATTGAGCTAGCCTACACACTAGCCGACGGATTGGAATACATAAAAACAGGTATAAAAGCAGGTTTGAAAGTAGATGATTTTGCACCTCGTCTTTCCTTCTTCTGGGCAGTGGGCATGAACCACTTCATGGAAATTGCTAAAATGAGAGCAGGCCGTTTGCTTTGGGCTAAAATTGTAAAACAATTCGATCCTCAAAACAAAAAGTCAATGGCTTTGAGAACCCACTCTCAAACTTCTGGCTGGTCGCTTACCGAGCAAGATGCCTTCAACAACGTAGGCAGAACGTATGTTGAGGCAATGGGTGCTGCTTTGGGCCACACCCAATCGTTGCACACCAACTCGCTTGATGAAGCCATCGCTCTTCCAACCGATTTCTCTGCAAGAATAGCGAGGAACACCCAAAAGTTCATCCAACAAAAAACAGATATCTGTAAGGTAGTGGATCCATGGGGCGGTAGTTATTATGTGGAATATTTGACCAACCAATTGGTAGAAAGCGCTTGGAAATTGATCCAAGAAGTAGAAGACCTTGGTGGTATGGCAAAAGCGATTGAAAGCGGATTGCCAAAAATGAGAATTGAAGAAGCCGCAGCTCGCCGTCAAGCAAGAATTGATGCTGGCAAAGACGTGATTGTTGGTGTAAACAAATACCAAACGAAAGAGGACAAAGAATTTGAAATCCTCGAAGTTGATAACGGAGCGGTTCTCCAAGGTCAGATAGAGCGCTTGAAAGAAATAAGGGCGAACAGGAACGAAGAAGATGTTCAGTCTGCCTTGAGAGCAATCACCGTTTGTGCTGAGAAGAAAATGAACGACACCGATGACTCTAGCAACGATGCTGAGAACCTATTGGCACTGGCCGTAGACGCAGCGAGAAAACGTGCTACGCTAGGTGAAATTTCTGATGCACTTGAAGTGAAATTTGACAGATACAAAGCAGTGATCAGATCTATTTCTGGAGTTTACTCTGCAGAAGCTGCTGGCAACGATTCTTTTGAAGAAGCAAAATCTCTTTCCGATAAGTTTGCCGAAGTAGAAGGCCGTCGCCCAAGGATCATGGTTGCAAAAATGGGACAAGACGGTCACGACCGTGGCGCCAAGGTAATTGCTACCAGTTTTGCCGACTTAGGGTTCGATGTAGATATGGGACCTCTTTTCCAAACACCTGAAGAAGTTGCCCGCCAAGCAGCAGAAAACGATGTTCACGTAATTGGTGCTTCGTCGTTGGCAGCTGGTCACAAAACGTTGATCCCAACGCTCATAGGCGAGTTGAAAAAGATTGGCCGTGAGGATATCAAAGTAGTAGCAGGTGGGGTAATTCCTCCGAAAGACTACGATTTCCTTTACGAGGCTGGAGTAATCGAAGTATTCGGTCCAGGAACAGTAATCTCTACAGCAGCTAAGAAAATCTTGGAAGATCTCTTGGAAGAATACGCTGAAGAGGCATAAACTGGAAAAGGTGGGCAATGCGACCCACCCCATTCACTGTTTTCAACTTTAAAATTTAAGACGAAAATGAGCAATAACGATAAAAATTTATTCAGCGACTTCAGCCCTGTTACCGCAGCGGAATGGAAGGAGCAAATCATCAAAGATTTGCGTGGCAAAGACTACGACGAGTCCTTGGTTTGGAAAACCGATGAAGGTTTCGACATCAAGCCTTACTACACAAGCGAAGACTTGACCCCTGAGGCAAAAGCCTTCCAAAATACCGCTTTTGATGCCAACGAAGTACTTGGTGCAAGAGCATGGGTAAACAGCCCGAAAATAAACGCTTCGGATGCCAAAGAGGCAAACAGAAAAGCACTTTTGGCACTAAAAAGCGGTGCTGATGGCGTGCTGTTCGAAGTAGGCGATGCTGTTGATTTAGCAGTGTTGTTGGAAGGAATAGAACTTCCTTACTGCGCAGTTTCTTACTCGCTAAGCGGAAACCCTGTTGCCTTTGCCAATGCACTGGCTGCTTATGTAAGCGAGAAAGGATACGACCCTGCGGCGGTTAAAGGGCTCCTCTCCTACCCCGTAGCCAATGCCGACGTTGCAGGAGTGTTCGATGCACTTGCTTCACTCCCAGCTTTCAAAGCTTTTGTAATAAAAGGAGCAGTTGATGCAACTTTGCACGGAGATTTGGGAGACCTATTGGCCCAAACAACTGCTTTGGTTGACAAATTAGAAGGAAAAGATGTAAAAGCTGTTTTTGATAAGATAGCTTTCAGCGTACAGGTATCGAACAACTACTTTGGCGAAATAGCCAAGCTAAGAGCCTTGAGAACGTTGGTGCAGCAAATAGCCAAGTTCTACGGAGCTGAAATAAGCCCTGTGGAAGTTACTATCCAAGGAAGTACAACCATCATCATAGACGAGGAGACCAAGGAAGACCCGTATTTGAACATGCTTTCGAATACTAGCCAAGCCATGTCGGCCGTGATTGGTACTTGTAATTACTTGACCATTTTGCCCCATAACGAAGGTCTGGAAGAAGTGGACGATTTTGCTGATAGGATAGCAAGAAACATAAGCAACATGCTAAGGGAAGAATCTTATTTCGATAAGGTTGCCGATCCTGCTGCTGGTTCTTATTACATTGAAAGCTTGACTGCCCAGCTTGCCGAAAAAGCATGGGAAGCATTTCAAGCGCAGTTGTAAACAACGGATTATTTTACATAAAACACCAAAGCCATCCTAAAAATTTAGGATGGCTTTTTTGTAACCAACATCAAAATATACTTTTTAAAAGATAAAATATCACTTTTCTAACAATACACATCCTTCTTCTCCCATAGTGGGAAAAGGAGTCTTTGTAAAAGAAAAACAGAGGTATACTCATCACTGAGTTTTGACAGGGGAATAAAAATTGAGGATTTTCCTAAAAAAAGTAAAGAATTAAAGGTTAATAAGCCCATCTTTAAAAATTAATCATCCCCTTATGCTGTACTAAGCTAAAAACCAGTAGTTTTACATCATAAAGCACGCCACCCTCTCAAGATTTTGCTTAACACTTTTTCACAAAATCTATCATATCCAATCCAAAACTTACATGGGAAATAGTTAGTTTTGACCAAAATTATCTTCAACTCTACTACCCTCTAGCAGCCAAAGGCTCACTATTTGCTTTTTCGAGGTATAAAGCAAAAAACCAAAAAAAGACGACTAATCCTTAATTTATTACATCAACACTAACAATTGGCGTCATTTTCCGCAATAAAACATATTACATGAGACTCAATAGTTACTTTCTAGTTTTATTAATTCTTGGTGCAGTTCACTCAAACCTCTTTGGAAAAGGAGTTGATGGTGGGGATGAATCCGCTACTATGACTTTGTTAGCAAGCAAGGGTAAAATGCCTAATGCCGCTCCTGTGATCATTGGCCTTGCCGACCCTAACCTCAGCTTTGACGAGGACACTAATTACACCCTACTGCTTTCGGACATTGATTTCACAGACGATGATGCAGGTGACACGCATACCTTGGAAATTAAAAATGGCACTTACGCAAATATCGACAATATTGACTATGCCACTAACACCATCACCCCAGACGCCGATTACGAAGGGGATATTAGTGTGATTATAAGGGTATATGACGGCACTGATTATAGCGCTGAAAAAGTGATCACGATCACAGTGGACAATACAAACGATGCTCCTGTGATCAACGGGCTTATCAACCCTAATCTCAGCTTTGACGAGGACACTGATTACACTCTACTGCTTTCGGACATTGATTTCACAGACATTGATGTTGGTGACACGCATACCTTGGAAATCATAGGGGGACCTTATACTGATTTCACATTCGACGCCTCTAACAAAATCTCCCCCGTAACAAATTTCGTTGGGGACATCACGTTCACCATAAGGGTCTCTGACGGAACCGATAGCGATGAAGAAGACGTGACCATCATAGTTAACCCTATTAAAGATATTCCAGCTTTTGCAGACACGTTATCTCCTCCAGCTACCGTTAAGGAAGACTTATTATATTCTTATAAATTCACCGCTACAGATGGTGATGGCGAAACTCTTAGCTATTTTATTGAAAAGCTACCAGGTTGGGCTACCTTTGATGGAACCAACGGGTTATTAAGCGGCACACCTGAAAATGACGATGTAAAAAACTATACTGACATAAAAATATTCGTTACTGATGGAAATTCAGCTCCCGTTGAGTTTGGACCATTCAACATTGAGGTAACCAATGAAAACGACGCTCCTACTATATCGGGGACTCCTCCAAGTTCTATAGGAATTGGATTTGATTATATTTTCGAACCTAGCTATACAGATATTGACCTTGCAGTTGATCCAGGAGAAGTGCTTACTTTTTCGCTTACCAACAAGCCTGGTTGGTTAACTGTAAATACCACCACAGGTAAGCTAACAGGTAGTCCCGCTCCTGCCGATGAAGGTACTGAATCAGCTATTATACTTACCGTTACAGACGACGACGGTTTGAGTGCCTCTATTGGTCCTTTCGATATTGAAGTATTTGAAGTGCTGACCAATGAAGCTCCCATATTCTCAAATGCACCAAATGCATCTTACTCTATAAATGAAGATACTGGATTCTCATTTGATGCCGATGCTACTGACGATGATGGCGATGAATTATTTTACTATATAAGCTCTAATAATAAGCCTGATTGGTTAACCATAAACACAAATTCTGGCGAGTTTTCTGGAACACCTGATAATGATGATGTAGGTAGTTATACGGGTATCGTAATTTCCGTAACTGATAATAAATCTGCTCCTGTTTCCTTAGCTCCTTTTGATATAGAAGTTGTAAATATAAATGATGCCCCTCAAATTCTAGCCAATAATCCAATTTCTGCGGTTAATGAAAAATCATACTACGAGTTTATACCAAATGTTGAAGATGTTGATATTATTCATGGCGATAAATTGACATATAGTATTGAAGACACAACAGGGTTAGGTAGTTGGCTCATATTTGATCCAAACACTGGCAAGATTAGTGGTACACCAGATTATGATGATGCTGGCTTTTTTAGTGGTATTACTATCAAAGTAACTGACAAGGATGGTCCCATAAAAAAAACTGTTGTAGTATTCGACCTAACCGTCATCAATGTAAATAGACTGCCCGAATTTACAACTCCCCCATCACCTGCTACAAGCGTAGTAGAAGGAAACCCTTATTTATTTGAACCAATAGCAACTGATGAAGATACTGTCGTAGCTGCTCTTAAATATATTATTGCCAACCAACCAAGTTGGGCTAACTTTGATACAAATACAGGCAAACTTTCTGGCATTCCTACAGATGGTGATGCTGATACGTATTCAGACATTACCATTAGTGTAACAGATAATATTTCTGCTCCAGTAGCTCTTACCCCTTTTGATATCGAAGTTCTAAATGTCAATAATCAGCCTACACTCAATGACATTGCTACTTCAGCCATTTTGGAAGACGCCGATGAGCAAACCATCTTTATCTCGGGGATTACCGATGGAGACATTGCCGATGCACAAACCCTTGAGGTAACAGCAACTGCTATAAATGACCCAAAGGGCTTGATAACTAACCTAAAAGTAGAATATACTTCTCCTGACCAAATCGGCAAGGTGAAATATACCCCTGCCGAAAACCTTAGCGGCACTGCGGAGATTCAAGTTACCGTGGATGATAAGAGCGGTACCGCCAATGGAGGAATAGCCACCATCTCAAAATCATTTGTAGTAGAAATCACTCCAGTGAATGATGCCCCTGTTATTGACCCTGTTGGTGACCAAGCTCCTATCTTAGAAGATGCTACAAAACAAACCATCACGCTAAGTGGAATAGGAGACGGTGACCCTGACGTAAACCAAACAGTAAACCTTACAGTAAGGAGTTCCAACACATCTATTATTCCAGACCCTGTTTGGGACGAAAGTACTTCAACGCTAACATACACCCCTGTACCTAACGCAAATGGAACAGTAGAAATCACCATTACTCTCGACGATGAAAGTGGTAACGCTAACGGTGGATCCCCTATTTATGAAGAAAAATTCAATGTTACTGTCACAGCCGTTAACGATGACCCTACCTTGGCCGCAATACCTACTCCTGATGCTATCCCTGAAAATGCAGGGGAGCAAACCATTATCCTTACAGGAATTGGCGATGGAGATGCGGAAATAATACAACCACTTACTATTACTGCAACAAGCAACAACACAACCTTAATAAACAACATAACCATAACTTATGTGCAAGAGGAAAGTACTGCCATATTGAAATACACCCCTGAAACAGATCAAAATGGTACTGCTACTATTTCAGTTAAGGTTGATGATGGCGCTGATATAAAAGAAAGGACGTTCGACGTAGAAGTGCTACCTGTAAACAGCCCCCCTACTATTGATAATATCGCTACACAAACTGTATTGGAAGATTCAGGGCTAAAAACAGTAGACTTAACCGGTATTACAGATGGTGATGCTGAAGTAAACCAAACTATCACTATCACAGCACTTAGTTCTGACCCAAGTATCATACCTAACCCAGTGGTAAACTATAGCTCTGGAAGTAATGAAGGAACGTTAAGTTTTACTCCAGAAGCTGAACAAAATGGTCAAGTGACTATTACTGTTAGAGTTACAGATGATGGAACAGAGAATAACCAAACGATAAAAACTTTTGTAGTAAACGTTACCTCGGTGAACGATGAACCTACAATTGACCCGATAGGAACACCTTCGGCTATTTTGG
This sequence comes from Flammeovirgaceae bacterium SG7u.111, assembly GCA_034044135.1. NCBI lineage: Bacteria > Pseudomonadati > Bacteroidota > Cytophagia > Cytophagales > Flammeovirgaceae > Flammeovirgaceae bacterium SG7u.111. Next base: position 4,521,581 of record CP139021.1, read on the forward strand.
AAGATGCTGCTGAGCAAACAATTAGCTTATTGGGCATAAGCGATGGTGATGTGGAAAGAGAGCAGCGGGTTCTCATAAATGTCTCAAGCAGCAATACAGATCTTATACCTAACCCCACTGTTATTTATACTGATGGAGAATCAAATGGCTCATTGAAATATAAGCCCGCAGCCAATAAAAGTGGTACTGCTGAAATTACAGTAACCATTTCGGATGATGGTGGTGTCTCTAATAATGGGGACAATAGCAAAACAGTTATGTTCTTGGTAGAGGTCACCCCTGTAAATGATGCACCTACCATCTCGGACATACCTAACCCTCCGATTATAAGAGAAAGCACGGGACCTCAGCAAGTAGTAAACTTGGCAGGTATAACAGATGGCGACTTGGACTTTACCCAAAATCTAACAGTTACAGCAGTAAGCTCCAACAAGTCTTTAGTCCAAGAAATAGAAGTGGACTATGTACCTAATCAAAATACAGGTCTTCTACTTTTCTCACCCGTTCCTAACCAAAATGGTGTAACAACTATTACTGTAAAGGTAAAAGACGATGGGGGAACGTTAAATAATGGAGTAGATTCTACAACTGTCTCTTTTGAGTTGACTGTAGAAGGAAGAAACAATGCTCCTACCATAGATGCGGTATCTGATCAAAAAATACTGGAAGATTCAGGTCCTCAAACCATACGCCTAAGAGGTATAAGAGATGGCGACGATGGTAGTCAAAAAATCACTCTTTCAGCTACAAGCTCTAACCCTGGTATCATTCCAGTACCTGACATTGCCTATGACTCAGGTGATATTGAGGCAATATTGACATATGCACCAGTTAATGGAGTAAATGGCAGCTCTATCATTACTGTGATGGTTCAAGATGATGGCGGTACTGCAAACGGCGGAGTGGATTCAAAAACTATCAAATTTGAGATTGAAGTAGCAGAAGTTAATGACAAGCCTACGATCGACCCGTTGACAGATACTGTTACTATTTTGGAGGATAGCCCTTTACAAACCATCAACCTAACGGGTATTTCCGATGGGGATGATGATAGGGTTCAAGCTATTACGGTTTCAGCCACAAGCTCTAATCCTGAGCTAATCCCCAACCCTGTTATTGAATATACTGATGGAGATCCTACTGCAACTCTGACATACAAACCAAAGGACAATCTGTACGGAAATGCTACTATTACAGTAACCGTCCAAGACGATGGAGGCAGTGATATAACGGGACAAGAAGACACCAAAGAATTTGAGTTTGTTGTAGTTGTCCTTCCTGTCAATGATGCTCCTGGGATAAACCCTGTTGAAGATCAAGTATATTTTGAGGACGAGACAAGGACTCCTTTGACACTATCGATGATTATTAAAGCAGATCCTACCGATTTACTCCAACAAGTAGTATCGGTAGTAGCTACAAGTTCTAACCCAGCAATTGTACCTAACCCTAGTATATTGTATAGTGCAGGAAACGTAACTGCTGAGATGACCATATCTCCTCTACCTCAAGCCAATGGAACTGTTACGATTACGGTAACGGTCTTGGACGATGGAGGTACTGAAAACGGTGGGAAAAATAGTACAACGATAGATTTCAAACTTGATGTAATTCCATCGAACGATGCGCCAACCCTCAACCAGATTATAGACCAAGCAGAAGTGTTAAAAAATGCTGGCAAACAGGTAATCCCATTGACAAACATAACAGACGGAGACCCTGACCTTGACCAAAACCTTACCATTACCGCAGTCTCAAGCGATCCTTCTATTACAGGTGATATTACTATCGATTATGATCCTGATTCTACTTACGGAACGTTGAGCTATACCCCTCTTCCCGATGCCAGAGGAGAGGCTACAATCACCGTAACAGTCAAAGATGATGGAGGTGTCAGGCCTTCTCCAGTAGATGGTAAAATTAGAGACAAGGACACGAAAATAGTATCATTCAAAGTGAAAGTTGGTATTAAAAACAATGCTCCAGTAATTGTTGACGATGGAGGTGATGTGTTAGATGAATTGGATGTAACTACCCCAAAAGATATGCCTGTAGAAGTTTGCCTAAATATTGTGGAAATCGATCAGGATGAAATAGTATTTGCAGGTATGCTCACTGAACCTGAAAAAGGAGAAGTGACTTTTGGAGAAGATATGTGCATGACCTACACTCCAGCAAGCGATCAGCTCAGTGGTAACGACTTTTTTGAAATTGTGGTTTGTGACGATGTTTCTGGAGACCAAGCCTGTGATACACTAAGAATCAATATGGTCGTAAACCCATCTGAAAACATCACCGTGTACGACGGTATCTCTCCTGGCTTTGATGGCAAAAATGATAAGTGGGTCATCGATGGCATAGAAAACTTTGAAGGAAATACTGTTCAGATCTACAACAAAACAGGAATGTTGGTTTTCAGTACGAAAGGTTACAATAACGAAACCGTGTACTGGGAAGGACAATCTAACAGCGGTTTAGGTAGTGGAAACGGTGACAAAATACTACCAAAAGGAGTCTATTTCTATGTGATAGATTTCGGTAATGGAGGAGCACAGTTGAAAGGCTATGTCCTTATACGATAACACAAACTTCTATTTTTACAACTAATTGGACTCAATACCATTTAACGATAAAACAAAATGGGTAAACTTATAAAAAACTTACTGAGCCTACTTGCTTTCCTTACTATCACGAACCTAGCCTTCGGTCAGCAACAGCTTATTTATTCTCAATATATGTTTAACGGTTTGGTAATAAACCCTGCTTATGCTGGCACGCACGAAGCGCTCAGTGTGACAGGCACTTACCGCCACCAATGGGCAGGCTTTGAAGGAGCACCTAACTCCCAAACCATCTCTGCCCACTCTCCAATCCCCCGTAAAAGGATAGCCTTAGGAATGACCATTTTCAACGAAAATGTTGCATTTACCAAGCAACTGGGAATGCAATTGGCTTATGCTTACCGCATTCCGCTAAAAGATGGAATTTTGTCACTTGGGATACAGGGAGGTTTTTTAGACTACAGGGAAGACCACAGCCAACTCAACCTTTTCAACCCAAATGACCCAAACTTCACTGGCGAGGATGTGAAAGTATTTATGCCAAGTTTTGGAACAGGGCTTTACTACTTAAGCAACAAGTTCTTCTTAGGGTTTTCTATCCCTCAGCTAGCTATCTACAACAACAATGACGAAGCAGTAGATATAAAACAAGTTAGGCAATACCTACTTACTGCCGGTTACATTATGGATATCAATAATGACATCAAGTTTCAACCAAGTGTCTTGATAAGAGGAAGGGAAGGTGAGCCTATGTCTTTTGATATTAATGGTACATTGATTTTCAATGAGGTATTTAGGTTTGGGCTTTCGTACCGCCACAATACATCGTTAAATTTCCTTACTCAGCTACAGATCACAAATAAATTACAAATGGGATACGCCTACGATCTTTCTACTAATAATATTGGAGAAGTGAGTAGCGGCTCACATGAGATCATGTTAAATTACAGATTTGATATACTGAGGGGAATTGGAAATATTCCTTCCAAGTTTTTTTAAACAACACTAACTAGCATTGGTAAAAAGCCAAAATCGAAGTAACTTGAACTGAAACTCAAAGGATACCCAATGAAAAAATCACATCTCTTAGCTTTAATACTCCCTTTATTGTTAGCTTTTAGTTTGGCGAATGCTCAAGTTGACAACCGCAAAGGGCTTATCACTAACACAAAAGCTATTCTTAAAAAGGCTGATAAAGAATATCAGAGAGAAGCGTATACGGCGGCGATTGACCTCTATAAACAAGTTTTAGAAAAAGAAAGCACAAACAACGATGTCAAACTGAAAATAGCAGAGGCTTACCGCCTGTTAAACATACCCGAAGAATCCGAAATATGGTTCAGGCAAATAGCCGATAATGCAGCCTATTTCAACTCCCTCAACCCAGTAGTTCAATTTCACTTTGGGTTAGTATTGGAAAGCTTAGGGCAATACAACTATGCAAAGGAGTGGTTTGAATCTTATAGAAAACTAGCCCCTACCGACCAAAGGGTAGTGAAAAAACTGGAGAGTATTTACAACATAGAAAAGTTCTATGTTGATTCTTCTTTATATGTCCTCAAGCACCTCAAGATAAATACGACCTCTTCCGAATTAAGCCCAACCATATACAATGGGGGGATTGTTTTTATTTCAGACAGAAGACCTGAAGATGACAATGACGCAAACTTTAACCCTGATAGTGTTTATTTCATGGAGATGTATTACAGTAGGTTAATGGATGATGGCTTGTTCGACAAACCTGTTGTGTTCAACAATAAATTAGCTCCAAATTATCATAAAGGGGCAAGCATATTTTATGACAACGGCAAGAAAATGATTTTCACCCGAAATACGAAAAGCGGTATTTCCCTGAGCCAACTCGGCTTGTATTTTTCTCAAAAAGCTGCCGACAGCGAAGAATGGATAAGAACAAGACCTTTTACCCACAACAGCAATAAATACTCTATTGCCCACCCTGCTGTTACAAGCGATGGGAAGACACTCTTTTTTACTTCTAACCTAGAAGGTGGAAGAGGAGAAACAGACATTTGGGTTTCGAGACAAGATGAGGACGGAAAGTGGGGCGAGCCCGAAAACTTAGGTAAGAAAGTAAACACCCTTGGCTCAGAAGGCTTTCCTTTTGTTTACCAAGATACCCTTCTATATTTCTCTTCTAATGGACACGGTGGTCTAGGCGGTACCGATATTTTTAAATACAATCTCAAAACCGGAGAAGGTCCTATCAATGTTGGATACCCTATAAATAGCAAGAAAAATGACTTCGGTTTTGTAGTAGATCAGCGTGGCTACACAGGATATTTTTCTTCCAACAGAGATGGTAGTATAGGCACAGATGACATTTACCAATTCAATAAGCATGTTTTTATTGAAGGTAAAGTGAATGAAAAAGGTACAAAAGACGGAATTGCCAATGTATCGGTATTATTGAAAGATGAGAAAACAAATGAGCTGAAAGGCGCTGTGACCGATGAAGCTGGTAATTATAAAATAAAGCTCGATTTAGATGCTGCTTACAGGATGTTTGGTGTTAAAAATGGCTATAAAATTGGTCAAGAGCAAGTTATTACCACTTTCGGCAATTTCACTCCACTCGACAATATAGGCTTAGAACTTCAACGTGAAGATTTGTTGGCAAAAGGTAAAGTATTTGATTCCAATGGATTTCCTGTAGAAGGAGCTTATGTGAGACTACTTGACAACAGCAACAACAAAAGCAGGCTTGTTACCACAGGTCCCGAAGGGCAATATACCTTCACCCTCAAGTCTGAGAGCTGGTACACGGTCACTGTAGAAGCAAAAGGCTACTTCTCAGATAAAGCGGAACTTGATGCTTTCACTAAGAAATTCGGCAGTTTCGAAAACTCATTTAAACTCCAAGCTGTAGAGCTTGACAAATGGCTGGTAATTAATAGCATTAAATACGGTGACAACAAGTCGGATATAAAACCTCTGGAAGAAGCTTCATTAGATAACTTAGCAAACTTCCTTAACAGCAACCCGTCATTATTCATCGAAGTAAAAGTACATACAGACACTAGAAATACAGAAAAATTCAACCTCGACCTTTCCAAAACCCGAGCCAGAACCATCCTTTACCATCTCGCAAAGAAAGGAGTTGAGGAACACAGAATTATTTCTAGTGGATATGGAAGTAGCCAACCATTGCACGACTGCGAAACTTGTTCGCTCCAAGAAAATGAGCAAAACCGCAGGGTAGAAATCATGCTTAGGCAAGATGTGAGCACTTCGGGCAGTGGTTCTAGAAGGAGGTAAAACTTCATACGACAAAAAATTACTTATTTTTCATTACTAACTCCCAGTCCGTAAATCCCTTACGGACTGGGAGTTTTCTTTTGTAGTAGATCATAAAAAAATGGTGCAACTAAAAACTAAAAGCCATGACTACTACAATTTTTAACCAAGACCCAATCATTGCCAATACTTTTCATAACCTTCCTGAGCAATTGAAACAAGCATTCTCCATGGAAGACATTCATCGTATCCTCAATGAAAAAGTATCTTACTACTCAAGCTTGACATATAGCGAAAAATGCCGCGCAACCAAAACGAGCATGGCAGTAGAAATTCAAAAAAGATTGAGAAGAATGGGCATTACCCTCACCAGAAGACAGGTTGAGTTTATCCTTTGGGCAGAAGAAGATTATTACCTCAGTCTAGGCGACAGGTATTATGAGTAAAAACTTTCTTTTAGAAGCAAATAGAAAAGCATTTTTATAATAAGGCGAGGTGTTTACTTTTGTGGTCTTATGCAAAAGACCTACAACAAGATTTTGATTGCCCAAACTGCTTTCATTGGCGATGTGATTTTGGCTACAGGCCTGATCGAAAGCCTCACCAAAGCCTATCCTAATGCTCAGGTTGATTTTTTACTACGCAAAGGCAACGAAGGCTTGTTCCAAGGACATCCGAAGCTTCACAAAGTTTTAGTTTGGAACAAGAAAGAAGGCAAGACCAAAAACCTGATCAAGCTCATTGGCAATATCCGCCAAGAAAAATACGACTTGTTCATCAACTTACAACGATTTGCCAGCTCAGGCATCCTAACCGTGCTTTCTGGAGCTAAAGAAACCCGTGGCTTTTCCAAAAACCCTCTTTCAGCTTTTTTCAGCAAGAACTTCGAACACAACATCGCCCCCGATGCTACAAATCCACCACACGAAGCAGAGCGAAATCATTCCCTCATCACCGATCTTAAAGGAGTGAAACCAGCCAATTTGAGGCTCTACCCTACTCCACCCGATTTTGACAAAGTAAAAAATCTTACCCAATCTCCTTACATTTGCGTAGCCCCTGCCTCCGTTTGGCACACCAAGCAACTTCCAGCCGAAAAGTGGGCAAGTATGATCGACGCACTCCCTTTTGAGGGAAATATCTATTTACTTGGAGCGCCTGGCGATATAGCTACTTGCGAAAAAGTCAAAGAGCTTTCACATAAAGAAAACATCAAAATATTAGCTGGGCAATTCAGTTTGCTCCAGTCTGCTGCACTGATGAAAAACTCTGTGGCAAACTTTGTGAACGACTCGGCACCCATGCACATTTCTTCTTCGGTAGATGCGCCAACCTGCGCCGTTTTTTGCTCCACTATTCCTGGTTTTGGTTTCGGTCCGCTTTCTTCAAAAAGAGCATTGGTCGAAATTGAAGAAAAATTGGATTGTCGCCCTTGTGGTTTGCATGGAAAGTCTTCTTGCCCCAAAGGGCATTTCAATTGCGCCATGAACCTACAAAATGAGCAATTTGTAGCTGCTTTTGAAAGTCTAATATCTTAAATTCTAACTCATACCTAACACGCTATTTTACATGTTTTACGTACTGTCCAAAACTATCTACCTTGTAGCCATGCCCCTAAGCTGGGTATTTATCCTATTGATTTTTGCTCTTTTCACCAAAAAGAAAAACCGCAGAAAAGCAGCACTAATTTGTTCCATCCTTGTTCTCTATTTTGGTTCAAACACCTACTTTGCAACAAAGCTTGTTGACTGGTGGGAAATCCCTGCCGTGCCACTGAAAGAGCTAAACTCTCCTTATGATGTGGGAATAGTGTTGGGAGGAATGAGCGAAGGCTTTCGCAAACCAGCGGATAGGGTTTATACCAAAAGAGGAGCAGATAGGCTTATCCAAGCAGCACATTTGTGGAAAAACGGGTTGGTGGAAAAGCTTATGGTTACAGGTGGATATTACCACTTTACCAGCTCCGTAAGCGGCTCGGAAGCCCAAGCCATGGGCGACTTACTCAGGCAATGGGGCGTGCCCGACTCGGTGATAATCATGGAGCATATTTCTAAAAATACGAGGGAAAATGCCACCATGTGCAAAGCAATGCTAGACAGCCTTGGCTACAATGCTAGCACAAACTATGTGCTTATTACCTCTGCCTTCCATATGCGCCGCTCCGATGCTTGTTTTGAAAAAGTAGGGATAGATGCAGATGTTTTTAGTACCGACTTTTTGGCTATGAAATACTTTTGGAACTGGTGGTTCTTATTCGAATGTGATGCTAGCAACTTGCATAATGTCACCAAAATCATCCACGAAATGGTAGGAATGGCTGCGTATAAGGTTACGGGGTATATTTAAGTGAGGAATATTCAAAAGCGAGTGATTTAAACCACTCGCTGGAGGTACGAACTAGGGGTGTCTCACAAGTTGAGGTTCGGTTGGTTTTCATACAAATAAGTATTTTAGGGCGACCCCTTTAAAGCGCATGACATATACTAACTTACATAGTACGGAAACGCTTTTGTTAAAAACAAAGCCCTGATACTGTTAAAAATTGTTTTAAAGAATGATGGCTTAAAAAGAAGTAGCCCATAAATCAATAAAATGACACCTAAATGGTTAGTCCTAAAACATCTTATAAGATTGATAAAAAGCAAGAAAAGGAACTCTATCACAAGCATTACCTTTTTAAAGAAGCCTTTCTTGTCAAACCAACCCCAATTCCTTTATTTGTAAAAACAAGCTACTATTTATAACTAGGCGGGGTATTTATGCCCCGTACCCTTCCACGTAACCTAAGGGGCTTTAGCCCAAACTAAAAGCTGGCATTGCTCGATATATCATTTAGTTTCGGCTAAAGCCGATTTAAACACCAACTGTTGCGGGGCTTAAAAGCCCCGCCTAGTGAAAAAAACTTTAAATCAATAAAATGCTACTTAAATGGGTAGCCCTAAAGTTATTTATTCCAATCTTATCAGTAGAAAAACAATGGCAATTGCAGGCGCTACTCCTAACAACCCGCCTATAATCCAAAAGTATTTTACATTTCCAACCTTGTAAAAGCCATCAACCATTACATCAGTAGAATCACCTTCTGAATAAATCACCTCTAGCTCATTTCTATTAACATTAATAAAAACCTTTTTCGTCCTAAACAAGTATGTATCACCTGCTGAGTCAGTATATTCTACCTCACAGAGGTATCCACCAGATGTTTTTACTGTATCCTTAGTGCCGTATGCATATTCATATTTTTGGCTTTTGAAACTTGCAGGAATCCTTTTTACAACCTTACCTACAGTTTTTATCCCATTTCTTTTCAGTCTTTGTTCTTTAATTATTTCAACAATACCCATGACAAACAATAAGCTAATAGGTAAGCATATTATCAAAAGTGCCAAAATTCCAATAAATATGTCATTCACTTCGCCTTCCATGCCTAAAAGTTAATTTATGCTTGATACAAACCCTACCCTCTCGCCATTTTAAGCTTTGCTTTCTTCGTGTTATTCGCTACAATGATCCTCATATTGATAATAAAACCGAGGATTACCAACCCATTCCCGATTCCTGCCCATTGTTGCAAGGGGAAATAAAGAAAGGAGCTACCTAATACTCTTGCAAGCAAAGTCAGCTGTAGCAGCACTGCCCATACATAAAGCGACTGGTGAAATGGACGCTCTTTCAACTTCAAAACTCCTGGCAAGATGATAGGGCCGTGGGCAAAAATCATGGACATGATGAAACCTATGAAAAAGGTATGAACCAGTGCATCGTAGGAAATGACAGCGTAATCACTCACTACAATGAGCATTCCCGAAATGAGCAGCCACGTATAACCCATGATAAGTAGCACCGCAGAGTAACGGTGCAGCCCCGGCTTTTTGACCGACTTCCACACCATATCGTACTTGAGCAGCCAAAGAGCGATCAAGCCCATAGAGACTCCACAAATCGCTTTGCCCAAGCCGTGGAAAGGCAATGCGCTCCCTACCACAAAAAAGAGCATCAGCACAAGCAGGATCCCTCTATGCACATTGGTAATGGGCAAAAATTGATTCAGTTCCAACCGCTCGGCTGCGATAGTCAGCAGCAAAAATGACATCCACCATGTGATGGCCTGCAAATAGGCCTCATCCATAAAAAGCAAGACGTTCCCCACCAACCAACACATAGCTGCTACCCACATAATCTTATGAGGGAGCTGTGGATATTTCACATTTATCACCCCAAAAATAATGTTCATCCCTACACCTCCCGCACACAAAAGCCCGTAGCCAACCTTCACTTCTCCCAGCAAGAAAAATACGATGCTCAGCCCATTGACGATGGGAAAAAGGTAATAAATGGTCTTTTTGAGGGTGACTATTCGCTCAAACATAATTACAGTTCCCAAGAAGCTTCCCACCATAATTGCCCCATGGGTGATGAAGGTTTTCCCCGCTGGCAATTGGAACCCTAACCGAAACCAGCCAGACCAAATACCCAAAAGCAACGATAGAAACACAAAAAATAAAACGGGTATTTTTTTATAAATCTCTTTCATGACGATGATTGATTGAAAAGTAAAAAAGGACACAGCCCAAAAGCATCACCAACGAAGCCACTAAAAGCATTTGGCTCAAGTTTGGAATAGCTCCGACTATGGCTGGTAGAATTAAAAAAAGTTCGTTGAAAAACAAGCCCATCACTAGTAACCCTGAGGCGAGCTTTGCTAAGGGTTTTGCACTATTAATCAGGTTGAATTTAAATGCGATAAACCAAAGAGCTAAGGTCACAAATCCTAAAAGCACCAAGTGCAAATAACCGATTACAATGCTTCGATTGGCAAAGGCAAATTCGGCGGCAAAGGGGAAAGCGGAACCTAACTGCAAACAGTTTTTTAGCATAAAGGCAAAAACAGCTAGAAGTACGATGACCTTTTCATGGATATTCAGTAAATTTTCCATTTTCCTTTTGTTTTGGATAACAAACAAAAGAAAATAAAACATCCCTCCAAACTGAACAAGGGCAGAAACTCCTGATATCAGCCAGATCCAAAAGCTTGGGTCGAGCCACAAAGCCGATAAACCATAGGTGGGAAAAACGGAGACCAAGCTTAGCATGAAAAACCTTCTCAATAGTCTATTGTCAGAATTGACCCCAGCCTTTTCCACCAAAAACAACAATAGCCCAATCACTGCAAAAGTGAACCAACCATTGTACTGAAAATGGAGGTAGAAGTAAATAAGCAAGTAATACCAATCCGATTGTCCTGTCATGGCTTTAACTGGCCCTAATGCAAGTGGTGCCAAGTTTGCCAATACCATCAGCAGCAAGCCCCACTTCACAAACTGGAAGGACTCCAAATGCTTTACCGAAAGAGATATTTGCGCTTTTCTGATGAAAACAGTGGCAAAACACATGGAAAGGAAAGCATGCAAAGCTGAAAAAACGATAGACCAAAGGCCGTAACCTGTGAAGGGAAAAGTGAACAACATTCCCATATTTGCCACTTGAAAGACAACAAACAAGTAGAAAAACTTGCCTGAAACCAGGCTTTCCTTGGGCAAATAGGCTTTCATCAAAAATACGAACAACGCCATGAACACCCAGCCCAAAAAAGCCAAGTGCGAATGCGCATGTATCAAATATGGATACACCAGTCCCTTGATAGGATAGACTAATTGCAAGCGCAAAATACATCCAAAAATAGCTACAATCACCAAATTAATCGCAGCTATTTTGAAAGGGAAATTCGTATTTTTAGATAAATTGAACACGTTTCTAATAATTATTAATCACTCTTTATGATAAAACTTGATAATTCAAGTAATGGAAGGTTTTATGGTTAATAGTAAGAGCATGTTTAAAATTTTGTGTAAACTGAAAATCAAGAGTTTATGGTTCTGGTTATATATTTCCAATTGAGTTTATCGGGATAAATGAATGCGGAAATGTGACGCCAGGTTCATAAAATATTGGTTTTCAGGAAGCAAAAATTTAAACATGATCTAAACAGGTTAGAAAAAATCAAGACTGCAAAATGTCATTTTTTTCTAGCCTCCAACCTCTCACTTCTCTTAAACCTCCAAAGCGTCAAACCGTTATCAAAATCCATTAACCACATATTCCAAAAGGCTCAAGAAGATCATAAAAACCTTATTAATCGCAGGTTTCCTCCATTTTATTTAGCTTTATAAGCTCCCCATCTCTGAAGATTTTTCCTCTATTTAGCATAAAATCCACTATTTGCTCTGGTATCAGCGCATGGTTGGCGCAAGTACCAAAAGTCACATCATCACCATACATTTCCTTCACCTCTGCAACCAAACCTGCGTCTGTATAATCGTTTTTCGTATCTGCCAAGAAGTGTAACACTTCGTGAATATGAACATGGTTTTCCATCCTTAAAAAATTATAGTTATAAAAATTATTTTGACTCAAAAATACGAGGGTTGATGATCAGCATAGCCCAAAGCCAGTTTTGCCCCAAGCTGCTGTCTCCCCCACCTTTGATCACCTCCATAGAATCGGAAGCGAACATTTGAGAGTAACCGCCCACTAACTTGGCATTCTTTGCCAATCCCCAAGTAAAGGTAAGATCAGCTTCTGTACCCAAGCCTTTGCTCTGCTCTTCGCCATTTGCAAAAATCACCCCTGCAGAAGAGAAATTATGGATGTTAAGCGCTAGGTTGAATTTTGGGGCAACAGCAGCCGAAACACCAAGGTATTTGTCCCATAAGCCCACATTGCCATGGGCGGAACCTACGTAGAAGTAATCCATAAGTCCGTAGAATTTGTGGTGTGTTCCGTAAAGCGGATTGAAGGCGTTAAAATCATTCCCCGCCGCATTCATATCTTGCCCCGAAAGGAAATCTGTCCCCGCATTTACCGCAAATTTTTCAGTAAGTTGATATTTGCCATAAATAGCCGCCATCCAAGCGCCCACATCTCTCTTGGCTGTATTTTCACCCGTTTGGTAATAAGCTGATCCTGTGAAGGTGAATGCACCTTTCGTTTTCACTATATTCGCGCCAAGCGTCTGCATACTTACCATGGAAGAATCTGAACCTACCTGAAAAGCTGTATTCAGCGCCAACACAGAAAGTTTGTATGCTTCGCCCAGCGCATTTTCGAAGCGCAACATTTGCATGGACTTGTAATTATTCCCTGGGGAAGAGTAAAAATTGCCCAATCTATTTTCGCCATCTTGACTATACGCCAACCCTGCATGAAGCTTCGTCTCGCCTTTTTCATACTTGAAAAGAGCGAGATCATGCCAACGACCCGCTTGGTGCCAATCTAGCCCGCCAAGTATCCGCTGGTCGTCGTAGCTCAGGGCTTGGCGACCAACTTTCAGGCTAAATTCAGGTGTAAACAGGTATTCTGCCCAAGCTTCATTGATCATGGTAGTAGACCCACTGTTATTGGTCACCTGCCCTACTTGGCCCCAAACAGCAACATTCTGAAACCCTAAACCAATTTTTATTTTACCACTGGTATAGCCCAAAGTCACCCTGCTTCGCTGGGAAATAAAATAGGCTGGGTCATCATCCTTATCACGTAAGGTAAAAGCACCATTTCTAAATTCGGTACGAGGACGAATCATCAAATCTACCGTCAGTTTATCTTTGGGAGCATCCGTAGCAACTTCTTGTGCATAGCCCGAATAAGCCATCAAACAAATCAAAAACAAGATAAGTAATAAATGTTTTTTCATAGTAATAAGGTATTGAATTTTCTAAATAAGATAAAACTAGCTTGAATAGGTATGAACGCTACTCTGTGCCGAGGGCAAATAGTTGATTCCAAACCAGCAAACCAGAAGCACTAAAAATGAGATACTTAAAGCCCAAAGCGCTTCTTTTCTTTTGGCAGGATGATGATGCCTCAAATGCATGTATATAAGATAACTTATCCAAGTCAAAAACGCCCACGTCTCTTTAGGATCCCACGTCCAATAATGCCCCCAAGCCTCTTTTGCCCACAGCGCACCAAATAACAACCCGAAAGTCAAAAAGGAAAATCCGATGTAAACAAGGTTATCGGCAAGTTTTAGAAAGTCTTTTTCTATTTTACCAAAATAAATGTGGTAAAGCCCTTTAACCGCTACCAAACATGAAGCAGCCAAAAGAGCGTACGAAAAGATATAAACGATGACATGAGGCACAAACCACGGGCTTTGCAGCGCAGGCATCAATGCTTTGTCATGCGTTTCGGGATTGAGGTAGTTGATGACCAAAAACAAAATGGCAAGCCCGACACTGTACCACAATATCCAAACATAATTCCACCTTTTGTAAATAAGGTAACCGATGATGGGCAAAAAGATAGAATACCAAAGTCGGGTCTCGCCCAAAGTGCGCATAGGTGGGCGGTCTAGCTCTTGCCAAAGCATGGCTATAAATGCGATAAACACGCCTACGCCTACGAGGTACACCAACTCCATCAAAGGCTTTTTCATGTTTCCTTTACTCAGCCCAAATGAACTTGAAATCCAGAGCAGGCTTGAAACAGCAGCAAAAAGTGGAAAATTAACCCATCCCATAGTTCAATATTTTTAATAAAAATCTTCGTTTTGAATCTCTTTGTTTTAGTGTATGCTTTTTATCGGAGAAAAGTACTTTATTTCTTCTCGCTACCAATTCTACTTCCTACCCAAAAGATGTAAACCCCGCCCAAAAGCATCATAAACACTCCCGTGTACACCACTGGCAACCAAGGGTCTAGCACCAGTTCTATCACGCTCAATTGTGACCATTTTCCATAGCGATCGTCGTAACTGAGTTGGTAAACTTTCCAATCACCTGCGCTCACAGGCTTGTTCACCTCAATGGTGATCTGTTCATTCTGCCCAGACTTGGTGTAGAGCTGGCAAATAGAGGTATATTTTTTTGGCTCGGGCACCGACATAGCCAAGGAATATTTGTTGTCCAATTTCAAAAACTGTCCTTGTTTCATGAAGCTTCCACAGGTAACCCACCCGTCAATTGCTTCTCCGCCAAAAGTTGTTTTTACAAATGCCGCAGGAGCTGAGCCTATTTCATTCACCCTTTCATAGCGCTCCTCTACCCGACCTGCCATAGGCAAAAACTGCTCTACATATACCTCAAACTCTCCCATTTTCAAGCTTTTCCCCTCTTCTAACATCTGCATATTATTCGAGATATCTTCCACTATTTTAGCATCTTCGCTTTCTATCACCACTAGCTTAGGGTTGTACTCTTCCATGTTGAACTCTTCCAACTTGAAAGCAACATCCATCGGGATTTTGTGACCATGTTCGTCTTTCGCCTCCCATACAGTTTGCCCTTCGTACAAGTCCATTGTAAGACGTTGCAAATCGCCACTGCCCAAGATTGCCGCCCAAATCACTATCCAAAGTCCAAGGTGGTTTAATACAAATCCTCCGTTTTTAAGTATCCCATCAAATGCTCTTTTGAGCGTGACGAACCCCAAAGTGGTTTGGAAGAAAATGACAGCCAAAATAAACATCCATGAAGTCGTCATTTCAGACAAGCCAAATACTTTTATAATACCTGAAGCATTGGGATCGTTTTGGGCTATAAGCCCCATGATGAGCACATTGAACGTGACCAATGAAATAGAGCAAATAGCGGCAGGAACACCACAAAGCCATTTCACGATGCGGGAGTTTTTAAAAAAAATATAAACAAATGTGTAAAATCCTAAAAGTCCTAGCCCAAGCATTACATTTAGTGGGTACACCGCAGCATTAAAACTGCTGCCAGCAGTGGCTACTTCCAACATAAGCCCCGCCAAAAACAGCCCCAATGAAATGGCCAACCCTTCTTTGTAATTCCAAGGAAAAGCCCACATCACTCTTTTATCTACTTTCTCTTTCATTTCAACTACGCTTAAAACGTTTTGGAAATTAATTCTCGAAACCAGTTTTCACAATAAAGACATTATTATGGGCAAAAGCTAGCTAGTGCCACAGGTTTTTATACCTGTGGCAAATACTACTTTTACTAGACTTGTGAAATATGGTTTATGTGCGGGTTAGTTCTTGTCCCAGCTATTTTCTCTCTCCACTGCGGCTTCTAGCCATTTGGGAACTAATGTGTTTAAGAAGACTTCTTTTTCTTTAGTAAGTTTTTCCATATCTAACCCAACATATTCCTGAGCTTTTGCCTTGGTGGCAATATCTGGATAAGGAATTTCTTCATTGAAACCTAGCGCCGCAAGCAATCTAGCAGTTTTTAACCTTGCATCTTGGGCTTTGTCCATACCACTGGAGATCACGCGCATAATCTCTACTGGAGAGTGGAAAGAGCCACCGTGACTAGCCGCAGCATAATCCCATCTCCACTGTGCATGGCGAATATCTTGAAGAATATCTTTCATTTGCTCTTCAGTCGCCCCTTTGTCCCAAGCAACCTTTGCTTCTATGTGTGCCTTCACCAAGTTCACCTCCAACTGGTCGCGTTGCTCGATTACTTTAGCCTGACGGTCGTACACGTTTTTCTTCAATTCGTCTTCACTTTCCCTATGACAAACTTGGCAAGAGTTCGCTACATTGTTAAGCGGACTCTGAATTTTATGGTCGGTAAACTTCTGGCCACCTTCATTTTTATAAGGCATGTGGCAATCGGCACAAGAAACACCTCGCTGAGCGTGAATACCTGTTTGGTGGATTTCATACCCTGGGTGCTGAGCTTTCAGCATTGGTGCTTTGCTTATAGCATGTGTCCAATCTTTAAATTTAGCCTCGTCATAATATTCTTCCATTGCCTCTACGGAAGTACCTTTGTCCCAAGGGAAAGTCAGGTATTTGCCATCGCCCTTAAAGTAATATTCTACGTGGCATTGGGCACAAACCAAACTCCTCATTTCTTGGTGAGTAGCATCGTTTATGTCTTTTCCTTGACGTTCAAAAGCCTCGGCAAGTGCTGGTCTGCTTATCCTCAAATCCATCGTCTTAGGATCGTGGCAGTCTGCACAACCAATTGGGTTTACGATTTCTTCTCCTTTATCTGCCCATTTTCCTTTGTAGAATTCGGCTACGCCAATTTCATTCATAAGGCGGGGAACATCGGGGCTTTTACATGTCCAGCAGGTACTAGGCATAGGCCCTTCTCCAGGCCCAGTTGGTCCGCCAGTCCTCAATGTTTCGTGAATGTCTTTTACCGCATAAATATGCCCCCTAGATTGGTTATAATCTTTAGAAAACCCATATCCAGCCCAAAGCACCACCAAACGAGGGTCTACTTCCAACATATCGATCATGGCCGAGCCGTTGTAAAAGCTCCTGAACGAGGTATCTGCCATTTGCTTATACGTATCGTACTCTCTTGGATAAGCTTCTCCCCATACTTGGTTCCGAGGCTCAAATTCTGCCAACTCGACCTTGGGTTTGTATGCATAGGTAGCCTCGGCGCGACGCTCTACGATACTTGAAGCTAAAAGGCCTAGTAAAAATACGACTACCATAGTAGCAAAAAACATTACCCAGCCTAGCCAGGGTTTGCGCTTTATTTTGTTGCTCAGACTTTCCATTTTTAATCTGCTTTAAGTATCTAAAAAATTATCATTTGGTTATTTGATATCACTAAAAATCTTACTTCGACTCAGCCTGTTTTTCCACATGCTTTTTGAGCCAATCAGGCACAGGGCTTTGGGGAAGTGGTACACGAGCATTTGGCACTGCCGAGCGGCTGTTGACCCTACCATGAGGAACTTCCCGGTGGCAATCCCAACACAGCCTGCCCTCTCCGTGTTTGCTCGTTTCTAGCGTCCCATTTATAGCCGATACATTTTCGTTGAGCCCACCGTGGCAGCGTTTACAATTACCTTGCACCACTTCTTTGCCTGGGTCGTGCATCTTTATCACTTGTGGCTCTGCCCTTAGGGTAAAAATGGTAGCATGCCTCATGCCGTCTTTCGCTTTGAAAAAATACTTGTTGAAGATCGTGTCGTGTGGGACATGGCAATCGTTACAAGTCGCTTTTTCCCTATGAGCACTGTGCTGCCACGTCACGTACTGAGGAGTCATAATATGGCAGTTCACGCAAGTTTTAGGGTCATCGGAAAGATAAGACAGCGCATTGGATATATATAAAATATATGCAGCCAATCCTGAAAAAATCCCGAACAATACCAAGACGGGCAATCTCCATTTAGGAGGGGGCAAAAGTTTCTTAAAAAATCGTCTCATTTTCCATTTGTTTGATTTCCAAACCTTTATAGAAACACTAACGCCTTAAAAAGTTATTTAAGTATTTCAATACCTAAATATAGGATACAAAATGTTTCATATGCAAGATAAATACTAAAAATCTATTGTATTTTAATGAATATACTTATTCAGACTCTGTTCGGAAAGGTACTTTTTAAATTCTGTGTTCATCCTATTGGTAATCCCTTCCATAATGCACAGTTTGAAAGGGCAAACCTGCTTTTCCATAGGACATTTACTGATAGTGATCTTTCCTTCTATTATTTCATACAACTCCAAAAAAGTAACATCTTTTGCTCCTTCACTTAGCACAAACCCACCTTTTGGTCCTCTAAAACTATCTAGTAAACCGCTCTTGCTCAAGCGCTGTAACACCTTTGCTACATGGTGACGAGATGTACCCGTCTTCGCCGCTATTTGGATCGCATTAAGAGGCTCCTTGGCATTGACCAATAACACCATACCGTGAATAGCAATACTTGCCGCCTCGCTCATTTGAAAAACTCCTGCCATACACAAATATACTATTTAAGTATTTAAATACTTTATTTACACAAACCCAATTATTATTAAAAAGAAATGAATACGTCTAACTGGAAAATGTGCTTACTCCTAGGAGTTTTACGTTTTGAGAAAGGTAAAGGAATAAAACAGAGGAAATTATGACTGATCTGCAAAAAAAAACTGACAAATAGCATGATAAACTCAAGTAAATCTACACATATATATGGAGGCACGCCAAACATGGCTTTTCTCATATTTTAAAGGGTTTTCCACCTTCAATAAATATTCGACCTCTCTGAGTGTAGAAAAATGACAGATTTATCAGTATTTTTGAATATCAACTTTGAAAACCCAGTATAAATTAGACCATCTAAATCTAGTTACCAGCTATTGTTGATTCGTTTCAAAGCTTAAACACACACAAATACATATTACTATTTTGCCAGAACAAAATCGCTTATGACTAAAAATTACTAATAAAAAACATACACATCTAATACCCAAATAGTATAAACCAAATCGCTAATTTGATCCGAAATCTGGCAAGATTAAACATTATGATGAACATGAGAAAGATAATACTAACCGTATTATTAGCATCGCTGGTAACCACATTATTGAACGCTAATAATTACTCTCTTGCGCATGAAAGTGCAATGGACACAAGTATAGTAACAAAAGCTGGTGACACCCTCACTATGCTTCAGGCACACCAAGAACACTACAACGAAGCCTATATCTTGGCTGCTATCCTCAACCAACACCATTATAGCAAAACTCCCCTCGACGATTCTATTTCCGCTCGGATTTTTGATAGTTACCTTGATAATTTCGACCACTATCACATTTATTTTTTGGAAGAAGATATCAAAGAGTTTGAAAAATATAAATACCACCTCGATGACCTGCTGCTAAAAGGAAATGTAGATTTTGCTTTTGAAGTTTTCAATACATTCAAAAAAAGATTTAGCTACCGGGTAAACGACATCCCCAAAACCCTTGAAATTGGGTTCGATTATTCCATAGATGAGTACATTGAAACAGAAGAAAACGTGAATTCTTGGGCTACGAGTTACAATGACCTTGGAGAAGAATGGCGAAAAGTATTGAAAAGCCAATCGCTAAGCCTCCGACTTTCAGGAGAAGAACAAGAGGTGATCAACGAGAGCATCAGCCAAAAATACGCTAACTACCTCAGGGCTATCAACCAATACGAAAGCGAAGACGTGTTCCAAATGTACATGAACACACTTGCCAATGCCTATGACCCCCATACCAGTTATTTTTCTCCCCACGCTGCCGAAAACTTTGAGATTGACATGAGCCTTTCCCTAGAGGGCATAGGAGCAAGATTGGTTTCGGAAAATGACTTTGTGGTCTTTTCGGAGATTATCGTAAATGGCCCTGCTGACAAAAGCGGAGAGGTATTTATAGGCGATAAGCTGCTAGGCGTAGCTCAGGAAAATGACACTACTTTTGTGGATGTGCATGGTTGGAGAACCGACGATGTTGTTTCATTATTAAGAGGGCCCAAGGGCACCTATGTATCGCTGAAGGTTTTGCCTGCCAATGCTAAAAGTGAAAGTGAATACAAGATTTTCTCCCTCATGAGAGAAAAGGTTCGCTTGGAAGACCAAGCTGCCAAAGGCGAGATAATCGAGTACACCAACAAGAACAAAAAACACAAACTGGGCGTGATCACCATCCCATCTTTCTACCTCAACTTTGAGGCGGCACGCAGAGGGGATAAAGACTATGAAAGTACCAACCGTGATGTCAGAAACATTTTGCTAGGCTTCAAAAAGAAGCGTGTAGATGGTGTAATCATAGATTTGAGAAGAAACGGAGGAGGCTCTTTGCAAGAGGCTATAGAACTTACAGGATTGTTCATTCCCCAAGGGCCAGTTGTGCAGGTAAGGAATGCCGATGGCTCGGTAGATATTGGCACCGATCCTGATAACGACACGGTGTATGATGGCCCTATGGCTGTTTTGATAAACAGATTTAGCGCATCGGCATCTGAGATTTTTGCCGGGGCTATCCAAGATTATAAGCGCGGAGTTATCATAGGCGAAGCCACTTACGGCAAGGGAACTGTACAACACCTTATAGATCTTTCTAGGTTTTTGCCCGAAGAAAAAGTGGAACTGGGGCAAATAAAACTCACCTTAGCCAAATATTACAGAATCACTGGGAGTAGCACCCAGCACCTTGGTGTTCAGCCAGATATAGAACTTCCTTCGGCTTATCCTGCTGAGGAATACGGGGAAAGCTCGCAGCCAAATGCTTTGCCTTGGGACAAAATCCAAGCTACCCAGTTCAACGAAATTGGCAAGATCAATGAAAAACTGATAGAATCGCTTAGGGAAACCTATAGGCAACGCCTCAAAAGCGATGCAGGTTTGATAGAACTCATCGACACCATCAATGAGTTGGAAAAAGAAAAGCTAAATACGCGTATTTCCTTGAATGAAACAATAAGGAAAAAGGAAATTGAAGAAGCTGAATTAAGAGAAGAAAACAAAGAATTTTCGAGAATGCTGGACACCCCTGAGGTTGAAGATTTAAAAACAAACTTGAAAATAAAACCTCGGGTGGAAGATGTTTACCTCAGACAAGGTATCCATCTACTCGCCCAAATGATTGAATCACTAGGCTAAGCTATTCAGAAAGGGAAATCAGACCACTTTCATCGAGTTTGATTTCCCCTCTTTCTACCATCTCCCTTAGCATTTCTTTGAGCTGCCCATCGCCTACATGCTTAAGGCCAGCCTTCATTTCCTCAAATGGCAGCGCCTTTTTCCCTTCCAACTTTTCCAAAATCATATCGTCCAGCGCAGGACCTTCCCATTTTTCAAACTTATCTTCTTTCTTCAGGCGAATACAATCATCGCAAACCCCGCATTTCTCGTTGGTAAACTCTCCAAAATAAGCTAAAAGCAATTTTGTACGGCACTGCTCCTTTGCCTCTATATAACCTATTACGGACTTCACTTTGGCAAGGTAATGTTGCTTTCGTTCTTCCAAAAAGGAAGCTTTTAGTGGAAGGACTTCGGCATTGTAACGTTCGGTCAAAAACGTAACCTTTGGCTTGTCATTTTGCTTTTCATAATGAATAACCCCTCTGTCGTGGAGGGCTTCCAGCTGCTGAATAATCTCCCCTACCTGTTTTTTCATTTTCTCCGCTATGAGCGATTCTTTGATGTTCATGAAATTGCCGACAATCTCTCCCCCATAAATCCGCAACACAGCTTTTATAAGAGGGTCGAACATCCTATTGGCCACCTGAAAAGAATAGATTTCCCCTTTATCTACTAAAAAGGCAATTTTTGAAGAGCTGTGGAAAGCATCGTTCATTTCTATGAACCCCAGCTCCTCCAGCTTTTTTAAGGCATAAAAAGCTTGTATCCCTTCAAGCTTATAGCTTTGGGCAAAATGTTCTAGTTCAAAATCATAACTTTCCATAAAACCACTTCCGCTCGCAATCTTGAAAAAGTTTGCCAAGCTTTGGTACACCCGCTTGATCGTTTCAGGAGCAGGAAAAGAAGTCTCTACATTTCGGAGCAAGCCTTCCGTATCACTTTGGTTGTAAAGCACCGTGGCATAGGCTATTTTTTCATCTCGCCCTGCCCTACCCGCTTCTTGGTAATACGCTTCCAAAGAGTCGGGCAAATCCATATGAACCACTAAGCGCACATCGGGCTTATCAATACCCATACCAAACGCATTGGTCGCCACCATCACCCGCGTTTTGTTATTTATCCAATCCTCTTGCCTTTTGGCTCGCTGATCGTTAGAAAGCCCTGCGTGGTAAAAGCTTGCGCTGATCCTTCTGCTCTGTAAAAACTCCGCTATCGACTTGGTTCGCTTTCTGTTCCTCACATACACCACCGCCGTTCCCGGCACTTTCTCCAGCATTTCTACCAACCTTTTTTCCTTACTCTCCTCATAAAAAACAGAATAAGAAAGATTGGAACGGGCAAAGCTCTTTTGGAAAACCTGCCCATTTTGGAAATTCAGCTTTTCTTGAATATCGACCTTTACCGCTTCGGTAGCAGTTGCCGTGAGCGCTATGCAAGGCACGCCCGGAAGCAACTCTCGGAGGCTGGCAATTTCGAGGTAAGGGGGACGGAAATCGTAGCCCCATTGGGAAATACAATGCGCCTCATCTATCGCTAACATCGACACCTTCATCTTTTCCATCCTTGCCAAAAAGAGGTCTGTTTTCAACCTTTCGGGAGAAACATAAAGGAATTTCACATTTCCATAAATGCAGTTGTCCAGCGTGATGTCGATTTCCTTTTTACTCATGCCTGAGTAAATAGCCGCAGCGGAAATCTGCCGCCTTTTGAGCTGGAAAACCTGGTCTTTCATGAGCGCAATGAGCGGAGAAACCACAATGCAAATCCCCTCCATAGCCAAAGCGGGCACTTGAAAACATACGGACTTCCCCCCTCCCGTTGGCAACAGCGCCAAAGTATCCTTACCCGACATTACCGAGAGAATAATCTCTTCTTGGAGCGCCCTGAACTCAGGATAGCCCCAGTACTGGAGAAGGACTTTTTTTATCTTATGTTTCGCTAAATCTGGCATGGATAATTCAAAACTCAATTTGTGTTTTTCCTATTTTAGAGAGCAAACTAATACTTAAAATTTCAATGATAAAAGTAGTTCTTTTTTTGACTGGCGTTCTGCCAACAGAAACACATGAACAACAACTAATTTTAGTTATTGATTTTCAATCATTTAATGAGATAAAAAAGAAAAAGTCTTTATACTTTCGAAAAGTATTTAACATTTTTTATTGATCAAGAATTTGTCTATGCTATATACTTGGCATAGCTTTGTATTTCAAATGAGAAAAGAATTTGTAAAATATCTTCTACTTCTGTGGATTCTCGTGCTGAGCGGGCTCAGTCAATTGACTGCAAATACTATCAGCAAGAATACCCTCTCTACTCCAAAAGGACCTCTTTCGGAGTTAGAAGATACTTACGTTGTTTCTGACCAAAATGAACGAGACTTTCTCATACACCTTACCGAACCTCATAAAGAAACAGATCTTATTTTAGAAGAAACGGAAATTGAGGAGAAAGAAGAAGAAAGGGAGGAAGATGAGAAATACGATTCTCACAAAAAGAATTTTGATAATGGATTTTTTACTATCTCTTACACACAAACTCCACCATATTTCTTCCATTATACTAAGAACAGCTTACTCTTAGATAAGCATTCCTTATATACCCCACATCACAGATTATATCTTGCATTCCAAGTACTCAGGATATGAACAATCCCCTGTAGGCTTACTGCCTACGCTCCCCACTCAACATTTACTCTGACCATTATCCAGCAATCTTGAACTAATAAGGCGCTGGCAAGCGTAACGTTCAACGCTATCCTGAACAATTAACATCGCCAAAAACAACACATTTTGTTATGAAGAGAATTCTCATATTCTTAAGCTTATGCGCCTCATTATGCTGTATAAGTTATTCTCCAATACAAAACCTTACAGGAACAGAAGATGCCAGCTTGGACGTGGAACAACATGAACAAGGTCTCGCATTTCTCAGTCAATCTTCCGCCACAGATTCAGAAGTACACCTGATTATAGAAGAAACGGAAATTGAAGAAGAGGAAGAAGAATGTATTCATCTTAAAAAGAGTACAGAAAGTAATTTTATTACTACTATCTTTTATGCCCAAGGCTTGAGTAAGTTCTTCTTCATTAAGAACAGCTTGCCTTCTTATAAACCTTACTCTTTTATACCATCCTATAAGCTGTATCTCACACTTCAGGTTATTAGAATATAACAATTTCCCCATCTAAGAAGCTGTTTTGAAATGTATCTTCAAAACAGCTTCTAAATAGGCTTCATTTAAGCCTCACCTTCACCCTCCTTTACTACCACCTTTCACCTAACTCCTTATTGCTTTAAAGCAATTAAGTCACAACAACTATATCCTGTTTTAGAAAAAAAACCCAAACTCCTTTTAATAAATCAATTTATCTAAAATTAATAAACCATGAATAGAATTCTCATATTCTTACTATTGTATGCCTTGGTTCTGAACTCAGGTTGCACAACCCACGGAGAAGAACGAAAGGAAAAAAGCGAAACCAAGTTCCTGGTTACCAGCCCCATGAAAAAGGACACTACCATCACCGAAGATTATGTGTGTCAAATTCGTTCCATACAACATATTGAGCTAAGAGCACAGGAAAGAGGTTACTTACAGAAGATTTTTATTGACGAAGGACAGTCTGTAAAAAAAGGACAATTGTTATTCCAAATCATGCCCAATATATACGAGGCTGAACTCCAAAAAGCTAAAGCCGAAGCTGAATTTGCCGAAATAGAATACAAAAACACAAAATCGCTAGCTGAAGAAAATATAGTAGCGCCAAATGAACTGGCAATGGCAAAAGCAAAATATGAACAGGCAAAAGCAGAAGTAGCATTAGCCCAAGTCCACCTACAATTCACACAAATCAGAGCTCCATTTGATGGTATCATCGACCGCTTTCATGTAAGACCTGGAAGCTTGGTAGATGAAGGGGACTTGCTCAGCAATTTCTCGGACAACAGCAAGATGTGGGTATACTATAATGTACCCGAAGCCGAATACTTGGATTATAAAGCTAAGGCCAAAAATGATGATCCTGTGGAAGTACAACTTCTTATGGCAAATAACAAAATGTTTGACTACACAGGTATAGTTGAAACGATTGAGGCTGACTTCAATAACGAAACAGGTAACATTGCTTTTAGGGCAACTTTCCCCAACCCAAACAAGCTCTTGAGGCACGGTGAAACGGGTACCATACAGATGACCGTAGCAATCAAAAATGCATTACTGATCCCTCAAAAAGCCACTTTCGAGGTACTAGACAAAAAGTATGTTTTTGTGATTGATGAACACAATGAGATAAAATCAAGAAAAATCACCATTGCGGAGGAAATGCCACATATCTATGTAGTGAGTGAGGGTTTGGATGAAAATGATAAAATCCTTCTTGAAGGCTTGCGCCTTGTAAAAGAAAATGAAGAAATAGACTATGAATTCATAGAGCCGTATTCTGCTTTGTCGAGCCTAGACTTGTATGCAGAATAATTGAAAATCCTAAAAAAACAGAAAAATGTTTAGTAAAATCATACATAGACCCGTCTTTGCTATTGTAATTTCGGTCATTATCGTTTTTGTAGGTACATTGGCTATCAAACAATTACCTATATCCCAATTTCCTCAGATTGCCCCGACAACGATAAACGTTGCGATTGCCTATCCTGGATCAAGTGCCGATGTATTGGTAAAGTCTACGCTCATCACATTGGAGAACTCTATCAATGGTGTGCAGGGAATGAGGTACATGGCAACAGATGCTACCAGTGCTGGTGAAGCCACACTCAGGTTGATTTTTGAACCGGGAACAGACCCTAACCAAGCGGTAATCCGGGTGAAAACAAGGGTGGATAGAGTGATGCCACTTTTACCAGAACTAGTCCAGCGCGAAGGGGTTGTTATCACCCCCATCCAGCCAAGTATGTTGATGTATGTCAACCTTTATGGTACGGATGAAAGCATGGATGAAAAGTTCCTATACAATTATGCCAACGTCCAGATGATTCCTGAAATAAACAGGATAAAGGGGGTAGCTAATGCACAAATATTGGGTAGTCGTAGGTATGCCATGCGTATCTGGCTAAACCCCGATCGTATGCGGGCTTATAATATCTCAGTAGACGAAGTGATGGAAGCCTTGGGTGAACAAAGTATTGTTGGTCGCCCTGGCAGGTTAGGAAGAAGCTCTGGTATAAAAGCTCAGTCACTGGAATATGTACTAACGTACAAAGGCAGATTTAACAAACCGGAAGAATACGAAAATGTTATCATCCGAGCGAATGCAGAGGGAGAAAGTATACTTCTAAAAGACATTGGCAAAGCAGAATTGGGTAGTGAGTTCTTTGATATCTATTCCAACCTAGATGGCCATCCTTCGGCAGCTATCGTATTGAAGCAGAACTATGGTAGTAATGCCAGCGATGTGATTGCAGAAGTAAAAGCAAAACTAAAGGAAATGGAAGCCTCTTTTCCTCCTGGAATAGATTATAAAATCAGTTATGACGTATCTAAATTCCTAGATGCCTCTATTGAGCAAGTTATTCATACACTGAGAGATGCCTTTATACTTGTTGCCATAGTAGTGTTTATCTTTCTTGGCGATTGGCGCTCTACCCTCATACCGATTTTGGCAGTTCCAGTATCCCTTATCGGAGCGTTTTTCGTCATTCAGTTTTTTGGGCTTTCCATCAACATGGTTACACTATTTGCCCTCGTACTGGCTATTGGTATTGTGGTCGATGATGCCATTGTGGTGGTAGAAGCGGTGCATGCCAAAATGGAAGAAGAACATCTCAATCCATACAATGCAGTAAAAAAGGTAATGACTGAAATCAGTGGGGCGATTATCGCTATTACACTTGTTATGGTATCGGTATTCCTGCCCATTTCATTTATGAGTGGTCCGGTAGGTACTTTTTACCGACAGTTTTCCATTACCATGGCCAGTTCAATCGTAATTTCTGCACTGATTGCCCTAACGCTTACTCCAGTTTTGTGTGCGATGCTGCTCAAAAACAATCATGGAAAACCAAGAAAGCAGAACATACTCAACAAAGCTATTGATGGCTTTAATAGAGTTTTCGAATTTTTAACTGGAAAATACGTCAACGTCTTAAAGAAAATAGTTAGCCGAAAGGCTGTTACTTGGGGTATATTATTCCTGTTTTGTGCTGGAATTTATATCCAAAACCAATACCTAGCTGGCGGATTTATTCCTAGTGAAGACCAAGGTACCATTTATGGTATTATCCAAACACCTCCTGGCGCTACGCTGGAAAGAACCAATGAGGTATCGAGAAAACTACAAAAAATCTGTGAAGAAATAGACGGCGTGGAATCTGTCTCTTCTCTTGCAGGGTATGAAATCATGACAGAGGGAAGAGGGTCTAATGCGGGAACGTGTATGATCAACCTCAAGCCTTGGTCGGAACGTGAGCATAACGTAAGAGAGATCATGGAAGAATTGGAGGAAAAATCCAGAGGTCTTGGTGCCATTATCGAATTCTTTGAACCGCCTGCAATTCCAGGCTTTGGCTCTTCTGGTGGTTTCTCCATGCGTTTGCTAGATAAAACTACCACCACTGATTACCAAGATTTTGATAAAATAAACAAGGCATTCATGGACAACCTAGAAAAGCGCAAGGAGCTTACCGGATTGTTCACCTTTTTTGCGGCCAATTACCCTCAATACGAACTAGAGATAGATAATAAAGCTGCCATGCAAAAAGGGGTATCTATAGGAAAAGCAATGGAAAACCTCGATATCTTGATTGGTAGTACCTATGAACAAGGTTTTGTACGATTTGGACGATTCTTCAAAGTATATGTCCAATCTGCTCCCGAATTCAGAAGGTTGCCATCCGATGTCTTGAACTTGTTTATCAAGAACGATCATGGGGAAATGGTGCCCTATTCATCGTTTATGAAGCTCAAAAAGACGCAGGGCCCTAATGAGATCACACGCTACAACATGTATAACTCTGCGGCCATAAGGGGGCTACCTGCACCTGGGTATACTACCGCAGATGCCATTCAAGCGATACAGGAAACAGCCAAAGAGACGCTGCCGCGTGGCTATGATATTGCTTGGGAAGGACTTTCTTACGACGAAGCAAGAAGAGGCAATGAATCCATTTACATTTTCATCATCGTATTGGCATTCGTTTACTTCGTACTAGCAGCTCAGTATGAGAGCTTTATATTACCGTTTGCCGTAATTCTATCACTACCGGTTGGTCTATTAGGCTCATTTGTATTGCTGAAGGGCATGGGCTTAGCAAATGACATTTACGCACAAGTGGGGCTGATCATGCTTGTTGGCCTACTGGGTAAAAACGCGGTATTGATCGTGGAATTTGCTGTGCAAAATCATCGGCATGGAGCAACCATCCTCGATGCAGCCATTGAAGGCGCTAAGGTACGTTTCCGACCTATTTTGATGACTTCCTTCGCATTTATCGCCGGATTGATCCCCTTGCTCCTTGCCCATGGCGCGGGAGCTATTGGTAACCATACACTCGGCGCATCTGCACTAGGTGGCATGTTATTCGGAACATTATTCGGAATAGTGATTATCCCTGGGCTGTATTACATTTTTGGAAATCTTGCCGAGGGTCGTCAATTAATTAAGGACGAATACGACAGACCTTTGTCTGAGCTACCACAACCTCAATATTCAAAAACGAAAGAAAAAGATGTTTAGACGAATCATATATCAATGTTTAGGAGCAGCCTTTTTATCGCTAAGCTTTACGGCCTGTATTCCTACTTTAGTTGAAAAAACCGCAAACTCTACAGTCCCTGAAAGCTACAATAGCTCTCAGGATACTGTTAACATAGCAAAAATGAAATGGGACGAGTACTTTACCGATCCCCACCTCACGGCGTTGATCGATACTGCGCTGAGCAATAACCAGGAATTGAACATTACGCTACAGGAACTGGAAATTGCCAGAAACGAAGTGCAAGCAAAAAAGGGGGAATACTTACCCTCCGTGGGTATAAGAGCTGGGGTCGGGGCCGAAAAGTCGGCAAGATATACGCGAGATGGCGTAGTTGAAGCAAACAATGAAATAGAACCAGGCAAAGAATTCCCTGAACCTCTGGGGGATTTAATGCTGGGAGCTTATGCCACTTGGGAGGTGGATATCTGGCACAAACTTCGCAACGCAAAAAAATCAGCTTTTACCAGGTATCTTTCTTCTATTGAAGGCAGGAATTTCATGGTTACTAACCTGATTGCCGAGATCGCCAATTCGTATTACGAGTTGCTGGCGCTCGATAACCAACTGGACATCGTAAAACAAAACATAGAAATCCAGAGCAATGCCCTAAGAATTGTAAGAAGACAAAAAGAAGCTACCCAAGTAACCGAACTTGCCGTGCGCAGGTTTGAGGCACAGGTACTCTACACCAGAAGCCTCCAGTTCGACATCCAACAACAGATCATAGAAACCGAAAACAGAATCAATTTCTTGATAGGCAGGTATCCTCAGCCTATTCCTAGGAATACCGATCTGTTCAACAATCTTGTTCCAAAAAGCATCCAAACCGGTATCCCTGCCCAATTATTGGAAAACCGCCCGGATATTAGACAAGCAGAAATGGAACTAGAGGCAGCCAAACTGGACATAAAAGTAGCCAAGGCACGGTTTTACCCTTCTTTGGGAATTACCGCTGGCGTTGGCCTACAAGGTTTCAATCCTGCCTACTTGGTGAAAGCCCCAGAATCTATTTTGTATTCCCTCGCTGGTGATATAGCCGCACCACTCATCAATAGGAATGAGCTAAAAGCAACCTATGCCAATGCTAATGCAAAGCAGATACAAGCTGTTTACAACTATGAGCGCACCATTTTGAATGCGTACATAGAGATTGCCAACCAGCTATCAAACATAAGCAACTTGGAAAACAGCTATGATTTGAAATCGCAGCAAGTGGATGCCCTCACCGAGTCGATCACTATTTCCAACAAACTATTCAACTCTGCAAGGGCTGACTACATGGAAGTATTGCTCACCCAACGCGATGCACTCGAATCTAGATTTGAACTTGTAGAGACCAAAAAGCAGCAAATGAACGCCTTGGTCAATATGTATAAAGCCCTAGGCGGCGGATGGAATTAGCTATATACTTACTCTTATAAACCTAACAAATAGACAGCAAGCTGACCAGTATTAGAAAGTAGGCTGGATCAGCAATTAATAAACCCATTTTACATATGTGAAATGGGTTTTTCTATTTATATCCATAAATCAAAACCTTATTATTTACTTTGAGGAATGCAAACATTAGCATAAAAACAAACTCCAACAGATTTACTGGAGCATAAATTTCTAGTTACCATCTGTTTTCCGTATTATTATATAGAAAATCGCAAAGCCCACTACCACCACATTGCTTTCTACTACACCTTATCTAACTCACGCGTGCCATGACCAAAAAATATTTATTCCGTTGGCTGTTTTGGACCCCTATCAGTATTGCGCTGATCTGCGCAGGCATCTATTTTAGCATAGAATCGCTCATTGCCCGCTCCAAAGGGGTTGTGTTGGAAGCATGGGCAACCTCAGGGGGGATTGGTGTGGGTATGGTTGTTTTGGGGCTTGCCGCCTTTTCCCAAGCCATGGCGTATCGGTTTTGGCATGAGTTTTACAAGCGCAAAAAGCGGAAGCATGAAGCCATCCTTCGGAAGAAATACCTCGCCGCAGAACCTGACCGCTTCAAAGATGAAAAACTCCTTGACGAAGATGAGCTTTAGGTGGGAAACAGTGTACTTATGACTATGTAAATGAATGATATAATAGAAGAAATTTACATTGTTGGCCTGTAACTTTGCCTTAATAATAAACTAAAACCAAACTATAATTAATGAAAAGCAAGTAGGAATAAAGCTTTCATTTAAACTTCAAGCATATGAAACCCTTTCTTTTCTTCTCATCTTTTTTGATATTCCCATTTGCCCAACTCGCAGCCCAGAAACAACTTCTTTATAAAAATCATCCGAGGCTCTCGTGGAATGACTTTAAAGCTTCACCTGATATTTCAAATACCAAAGTTGGAGCAATAATTTCCAGCACTATCCAGATGGAAATGAAATCTGTGAACTCTAAAACGGGAATAATCACATTCACTGCTTGTGCTGTAATGTACCCTTACCAATCTTGGGTGAAAATAGGGTACAATACTGAGCAGACCCTAAACCACGAACAATTGCACTTCGACATTAGCCAATTAATGGCTAAAAAACTAGAAGCAAGTATCAACAAGCAAAAACTAAAAGTCGGCGAAGAAGGTAGAATACAGAAAATGTTCGATGATTATAATGTCGTTCTTGTTGGGTTGCAAAAAAAATACAACAGAGAAACTGAGGGGGGAGTAAATACAACGAAGCAAGCTGAATGGGATGAAAAAATAAGGTCTGAACTTCTAAAGTTCCAATAACGTAACGGTTTAAAACATGGAAAAAGCATTAAAAACAATGATCGACAATATGCCTGAAAAAACAGGCAAGTCGCTAGAGGAATGGAAAAAGATACTTGATGCTACTTCTTTTGCAAAACACTCGGAAGCTGTCAAATTCCTCAAATCTGACCATGGAGTAACCCATGGCTTTGCAAATACGATTGTCACCTTATGGAAGAAAAAAGAAGACGTAGCCGAAGATTTGGTTGAAATTCAATACCAAGGGAAAGAAAGCCTCAAGCCCATTTACAATGCCTTAATTGAGGTAGTAAAAGGGTTTGGTTCGGATGTGACCATCACGCCAAAGAAAGGGAGCGTCAGCATCATCAGGAAAAAACAGTTTGCCCTGATAAAACCTGCTACCAAAACGAGGATAGACCTCGGGCTCAAACTTGTAGGCAAAGAACTCACCCAACGGCTAGAAAACTCCGGTCCTTTTGGGACGATGTGCACCCACCGGGTACAACTAAAAAGTGTAGATCAAGTTGACAACGAACTCAAAGATTGGCTAAAAGAAGCTTATGATAGGTCGGTATAAAATGGAAAAATTATTTAAATGGAGATTCTAAAAAGTTGATGATGAACAAAGTTAAAAAGCAACATTTTGTACCCAGATTCTATCTAAAAAGGTTTACAAATAATAATGGGAAAATTTTTGTATTTGATATTCAAACACAAAGTCAATTTGGAACTACTGCTGAAAATGTAGCTCATAAAAAGTTTTTCTACGATTATGAACCATTAGATAAAATAGCAGGAGATCAATCAATCGAAAAAGCATTAGCACATATGGAAGGTGAATCAGCGCTTGTTTTAAACAAAACAATTGAACTGCTAGAAAAGGGGAATTTACATGAACAAACTAACAAAGACAAAGCCATAATTGCTGAATTTATTGCCATCCAGCAAATGCGTACATCCGAAAGTAGAAAACGTAGCGAACAATTACATACCGAAGTAGAACGACAGCTCAAACAAAAAGGAGGTGCAGATTTTTTAAAAAATTCAGGCTTCTACTCTGCTAATCATGACCCTAAGTTTATCCAGACTATTAATTTTTTTAGCCCAGAGCTTGAAAAAGGAATTAAAGAATACACAG
Source organism: Flammeovirgaceae bacterium SG7u.111 (assembly GCA_034044135.1). Classification (NCBI taxonomy): domain Bacteria; kingdom Pseudomonadati; phylum Bacteroidota; class Cytophagia; order Cytophagales; family Flammeovirgaceae; species Flammeovirgaceae bacterium SG7u.111. Next base: position 4,554,261 of record CP139021.1, read on the forward strand.
ATAGGTACTGGATTTACTGGGATAACCAAACAAAATACAATTTCTACACATCAGACAATCCAGTTGTTGGACATATTCATGAAAAAATCAGGTTTTCTGCCTACGAAATTTTTTTTCCTTTAACACCTAGATTTGGGCTCAGCATAGCACTAAAGAAAGAATTTCAAAATATGGCTAATTATGACAATAAGATTGTCCCTCTTACGAATAAAGAAAATATTAAATTTTATAATAGTCTGATAGTAACAAATTGCAATAGACAAATTTTCAACAATGAAATGGACTTTCGCCTTGCTAAAAAGATTCTCAAAAAAAAACCAGAATTATCAAACCCAAACAGACAAAGATTTGCAAGAATGTAAATTGAAACCACATACTTTAAAAACAAAGGCCTCGCATAAAGCAAGACCTTTGATAAAAAGCTATACAAGTAAACTATTTACCCCTTCATATCTTTCATCACATCCGAAAGGACATCTACCCATTTTTCCGTCAAGGCTCTGTCCGGAGTGGTGTCCCAACTGTTTTCAATCCCATTTCCACCCAAGTAGATCCCATCTTGCCTTGTGATGAAATAAGCGCCATTGGTACGCAGCTTATAATTCACCTCCGTTTGTGGTACCAAGCAAGACAATTGACCAGAAATAGGGTACAGTTCATCGTCATTGAAAATAGCCTTCGCCCCTAGCCCCATGCAGTTGACTATGAGCTTTTCGGGCAAGGCATCGATGTCCTCAACCTTCGCTATTTCTTTTACCTCCAGTTTCCCTCCTCTAATGAGGAAATTATTCAAGTGGAAATTGAGGTAATTCGGAATGTTAAAAATCATGTTGCTCCTTCGGGTCACATAATCGGCTTTAAAAGGATGGTCTTTTTTATCTAACCTATCCCAATCTGGGGTCAACCCTTCCAAGTGAAAAACCTCAGAACCTCCACTTGCCGACCTGTTAGGATCAGGGGCTTGACTCATCACCGTATATTCATCTCGCCAAGCTATAATATCGTTTAGCCCAAGGCTCATTTGCATTCTTTTGAAGGAAAAACGGCAAGCATCTTCCCATTTTTTCTGGAACTCAGGCGTTGCCTTATCGCGTGCGCACACCCGAGATGCGGGAGACCATGTACCCGTAGCCAAGTTAGAGGTCACATTGGGCGGAACATCTTTTGTGTAGATGGTCACTTCAAAACCCGACTCTTGCAACAACGTCGCCGTGGCTATCCCGACCGTTCCGCAGCCCAAGAGCGCCACTTTCTTTTCTTTGGTGGTCAATGCTAAATTTCGAGCCTGGTTTCCTGTTCCCCAAGAAAGTGACCAACCGCTACCTCCATGGCCGTAGTTATGGACAATGGTCTTGTTGCCCAACATCTCTTTCTCAACCCGAGGGCCCGACTTTCTGAATGGGCGCAAGCCGACTGTCTCCTTTATTATCCGATCGGTAGACAGCTTCAACTTGGGGATGGCGGTAAACCCTTTGTTGATATAGAAATTTTTATCTCCATACAACTTGGGTCCGGTCGCACAGGAGACAAGCCCCTGGCCAGCCAATGTAGCAGCCCCAACAAGACCTGCTTTCACAAAGAATTCTCTTCTTTTAATACTACTCATACTTGCTATGTTTATATTTTCACCTAACTAAAATTATAAATATAATAGTCAGGAGCAAAACCTTTTTTTTAGTATTTTTAACAAGTATCTAAATCTATTCTTTGTTAATTAACATAAACTTTGTTAAAGGTGAAAAACGTTACAAAAATCAAAAAATTTAGTTTGCTAGCTGTGGCATTATTTCTTTTTGCACACCATCTTTCTGCCCAAGTCGCAGTAATGAAAGGCTCTAGCAAGTCAATCATCTCCTCCACCGCCGATATTCCCGCAGGCAGCAGGCTGGTGTACACAAGCGGCATGACCGCATCTGCCATAAAAGCAGACTTGGAAGACGGTGAGTACGAAAAGTACGGCGATACTGAGGCTCAAGCTATGAGCGTGCTCAGTAAACTTGAAGAGAAATTGAAAGAAGAAGGCCTCAGTTTTAAGGACGTGTTCTCCATGAAAGTATTTGTAGCTCCCGACACTAAAACAGGGGAATACGATTTTGCCGGATGGAACAGGGCGTATAAAAAACACTTTGGGACGGAGGAAAACCCAACCAAACCTGTAAGGGCCACCGTTGGGGTTGCCACCCTTGTGAGCAAACACAAATTCATAGAAGTGGAAGTGATTGCAGCAGGTAAGTAAATTTCAAAAAAACGAGTAATCAGGAGCGTAGTCATTTGGCTGCGCTCTTTCTATTTTTCGACTATACCTTATTAATCGTTTGCTTGCTTCAGGCACGATAGATATAGACTATTTAAGTGATCTAGTCTACTAAACGAAAGAGATATTAGGTTGACATCCCACTGTAGGTTTCAAAAATACGGACTTCAAGTCCTACGATAAAGGTTCGAGGTTACAAACCTCGAACAGCGGGATTTTCTCAAAATTGATTTCTATTAAATACAAAAGCCTTACTTGCAACCTCTCTACGATTACAAATCGCTTCTCTTCTGAACAATCAAAATACGAAAGTGTAGTGAATACTATATTCAGGGGGGCTTTCTTGTATTATTTGAATTTAAAAGATGCTACGGACGCTTGCGCCATTGGGTGTTTTTTATAATGACGCACAACGGCTCGAATATGCGTAGTGTAGAATTTCAAGGAACTTCATAATCAAATCAGTACATTGTTTATTAAATGTCTTAAAGTTTAAATTTATTAAGTCGCCCTACATTACATATATTTATTGTTGGCACCAGTGTTTTTTTAATCAATCATTTTCAAATAATGGTATAATATTCTTTTTAATCATTTCGATTCTATCTTTAGCTCTTGGCATAAATTGAGAAGCAATAGCAACTACAATATTCTTTTCAGGAGACACATAAATCACATTTCCACCATCTCCTATAGCAGCAAAATCTCTATTATTTACCCCATCAATTATCCACCATAAATAACCATATGGTAGTTTTCCCAATCTACTATGTTCTTTAGTGCTATGCTCTATCCATTTTGCAGATAATATTTGTTTTCCATTCCATATGCCCATATTTAAGTATAATTGTCCGATTTTTGCCATATCAATTGTCGTTAAGGCAAGTCCCCAACCTGCAGTATTAATACCTTTGGGGTCAATTACCCAACCACTTCTATGTTTATCTTTTAGAAATGCAATATGTTCATCTTTACTATTGATAGTTACATTCTTTGGTGTTTGAATATCAAGATGTTTGAATAAGTTCTCTGATGCAAAATCCACTATCGTATGACCTGTTGCATTTGTTATAATTCCTGATAATACTTGTAACCCAACTGTAGTATATTTAAATTCTCCAATTTCCCCTTTGCCTCCTATTAAATCTAAAACTGCTTTAGTCCAATCATCACTTGAATAGACTTTGGTATATGGCTCATACTTGAATTTATAAGGAGCAGTCATTGTAAGCAAGTCTCTAATTGCAATTTTTTGGATTCTCTTTTCACCTCTTTTAATTTTATATCCTTGAAAAAAATCCAAAATATTCTGTTCAATGCTTTTTATAAATCCTTTATCAATTGCTATTCCAATGAGTGCTGAAATTATGCTTTTAGTAACAGATGCTACATGAATTGTATCATTTTTATTATATCCGTTATAGTAGTTTTCAAAAACAGTCTTACTGTTTCTTTTTACAACAACTCCAGCGATATTGCTATAATCTTCTCCAATTAACGTGTTTAGTTTTAATTCTTTCTCATTATTCATATTTCCGCCTATTTTTAGGCAAAACTATGTCAGTTTAAAATATTTATCTATCTCGTAAGAAAACAATTTTAAATCAGATCTGATTTGCAGGATATTGCAGGCTCTTTTGATATTGGTGCTAACTTCTGTATGTATGCAATTGCATAGATATCTCTTTAAATATAGCATAGAAGAATTAGACTTCCGAAGGGAAAAGCATTTTCATCCCTAATAAACACTCTTTAAAAGAACTGAAGGACATTATTTAATATACTTCGGTATAAAAGGTCAACGCCGTTATTACTAGTAACAACGTTGATAGAACAGGTTGCGAATATCAAGCCTTCACCTTCGTAGTTTTCGCTACGGTGCTGGCTAGCTGCTTGGGCTCGGGGGTAAGGGCATAGATACCTTTGAAACGTTTGAACCAAGCGTGGAATTCATCTTCCAAGGTTAGCCTTTTTTTGGTGGCACGCTTCGATTCGGTCATTTTCAGGCCGGTGGCCTGTTCGTTGGCAAGTGCATCTGCTGCTAACTCTAGCATTTGCAGCATCAGCTCCTCGGAAATATTATATTGCTTGAAGGTATCTCTGATCTGCTGATCTTCAAGGGCGAACCTATAGAACTTGGTGACGTAGTGCATACGCTCGGTAAATGCCTTGGGGCGTTTGCCATCGAGTATGAGTTTTAGGTACACCCCTCTGTCGGTCTCAGGGTCAAATATCGTCCTTGCTTTTTCTACATGGTTCATATATACCTCATAGAGGTTGGCCATACTCTGATCTTTAACTCCTACTTGTTGGCTTTTTTCTGAGCGCTTTTCCCCACATTTGCTATCGGCTTCCCATATAGCCTCTACCAAGCCAAGGGCTTTTTTGAGGTCCGCCTTGGTATAGCCTGCATTGTTGGCTCGCTCAAGCGAATAAGGATCGTTTGTTACATTTACTACAAACTTTGCCTTATCGGCCAACTCTTTGCGCCAGCTCTTTTTTACTTTTCTTTTAGTAGGTTTTGCTTCTACTGTTTCTTTTTCAAGTTTTTCATTAGTACTCATAAGAATAAGGTGTTGATTATTAATTGGTTAAAAATAATTTATCCCTTAAACGAAAAGTCTTTTCTTTGTTGCATGCATACATATACTAAGCCTTACCCATGTAAGTTTTGGGCAATATTGCACTATAGGCATTCTCATGTAAGCTTTTGGCTTTTATAGAGCTATAACTAGGTAGCCGTCGTGTAAAAAAAAGGAAGAAAGGTGGCTTTCTTTCAAATTTGGTACATCCGTAACATCATTGTATATATCTTTTAAAGATTTAGAAGAGGAATATTAGCGATGTTTAAAAAATAAACAAAACATCTCCCTAAAACAGGGTAGATTTTGAAAGTGTTTTAGATCCTTTGTTTAAAAAAGTAGCATCCCTACCTACTTTACCCGGTGACTTGTTAACTATTATCAGTCCTTAGTACATCTGAGCTGGTGACAAATAAACTTTTGATGGTAACAAGGGAAAAATCATTGGTGACATGTGGGAAATAGCTGCTTCCCCACCAAGTTTTTAGGTCATTTTGCTAATCTGGTTAACATCTCACCCTTCTTAGCCAAACGACAAGGCATAAATCATTGGTGACAAGCCAACTATCACTGGTAACAAGGTAAGTTTTACCAAAGATCATTTGCCTAGCCAAAAAAACAGGCTATGTAAGGAATAGTTTAAGGTTTAAGAAAAGTTAGATGAATTGACAATGAAACTTAGGGTTAATGGTATTTTTAAAAGCCGACCTCCTTTTTTATAGACTTTAGGATATTCAATTAAACTAAGAATAGCTATCCCTCATTTAGCATGCTAATTCAGCTAACTTCTTCATCATCAAACTTGAATTTTCAAATAGATTCATAAAGAGCGATTAAGTTCGCAGTCTTCTATTCCCTACCCCTAATAATCTTGCACAATCAGCTTGTGCTCATCATCGGAGCCGTGCTCGGGCTGTAGGGTGATGTGGGTAATCTTAAACTTTTCCTTCAGCAAGGTTTCTATATCCATCATTATAAGATAGGCTTCACTGAGCTTGAGATCGTCTCTAAACTCAAGATGCGCCTCAAAGTGGATAATCCCCTCGTTGAGCTGCCACAGGTGCGTGTGGTGTACATTTTTGATCTCTTCAAACTTTTCTATTTCCGCACTGATATCTTCGCATTTCAGATCGGGCGGGGTGAACTGCATCAGGATTTTGAGCGAGGTTATGAAAATAGACCAGCTAGAATAGATGAGGTAAAAGGCAATGCTGATAGACAACAAAGGGTCTACCCAGTAAATTTTATAGAAATAAATAAGGACACCGCCTACCAGCACGGCCACCGAAGAAAGCATATCGGTAAAAAGGTGCAAATATGCAGAGCGGATATTGATATTTTTACTCGAATCTTGGTGAAGCAAGATCACGCTAAGCCCATTGGCCACCACACTGAACCCACCCATGGCTATCACCCAAAAGGCATCTATTTCTTGGGGCTCTACAAACCGCTGGACGGCTTCCTTTATAAGGAAAACTGCAATCACGATCAAGGTTGCCGAGTTCACAAATGCGGCTATAATTTCTGCCCTTTTGAAACCAAAGGTTTTGCTAGGTGTGTTTTTCCGCTGGATAAGCTGGTTTGCCACATAGCTGATCACCAGTGCCAACACATCGCTAAAGTTGTGCAGCGCATCGGAGAGCAGCGCTAGGCTACCAGAAATGATAGCCGTTACTACCTGCCCTACCGTGATGGCAATGTTGAGGATGATCGCAATGAAAAGGTTTTGCCCTTTCAGCTCATGACTATGGTGGTGATGATCATGCTGCGACATATACTGTTTGTTTATCTAAATTATTTTCCTTCAAATAGTTCTACCAAATAAGCGCCTGCTCGTAGATCGTACCCTCTTTTGAAATCTGTGGCTACCTTCCCGTCCAGCATTGCCTTTACGGCCGGCATGCTTTTCTGGGCTTCCTCACGGTCTATCAAGGTCAGGCTATTGAGTGCATGAACACGAACCATTTCTGTTTCATCACCCAAGGCATCTACCAGTGTTGCAACACCTTCTTTGTTGTAGCCCAAGCCACAAAGAGCTTCCGCAGCCGTGATGCGTACATCTGCATTCGGATCTTCCAAAGCAGCTTTCAGTACATTTACAGCAGGCTTTGCCTTTTCGCCCAGTGCCAAGCAACCTGTAGCTGCCCAGTACCTCACCAAGGCATCTTCATTGCCCAGGTTGTCGATAAACTCAGGTAAAAAGGCCACGTCTTTGCGGGCTGCTTTTTCCGCCATAGCCATCACTTCTTCAAACTTATAATCAGCAGAGCGAACATACTCATAGATTGGGATATTTTCTGAGCGTTTCGCCATCTCCCCTTCTGGCATCAAGCCCGAGTCTCTGATTTCTGTTTGCCATGAAGTGCATTCTTTTCTCATCCTTTCCAGCACATCGGCATAGACAGGGTCGTCGGCTAAGTTATTTACTTCCCAAGGGTCTTTGCTGGTATCGTAAAGCTCCTCGGCAGGTTTTTGCTCCCAAAATGCACTTTGCGCCTCGTTGCAGTTGCCCTCTTTGTATGCTTTCTCCCAAGACCCTACCGAAGGTGCTCTCCAAAGGTATTCTATATATTGGGCATAGATACGATGCGGCATAAAATTGCGAATGTATTTGAATTGCTTATCGCGAACGGCTCTCACCAAATCGATGCGCTCATCCATTCTTCCTCTAAAGCAATGGACATAGTCTCTTGGCTCGGTTTGTTGCTCACCCAAAAATGCCTTTCCTTGCATCTGATCTGGCACAGGAATACCCGCCATGCTCAAAATAGTTGGGGCAAAATCCACAAAACTCACCAACCTATCGGTACGAGTTCCGGCCTCTCCAGGAGCCAAGTGCTTGTACTTTTCGGGAAAGCGGATCACTAAGGGTACTTTCACACCCGAGTCGTACACAAAGCGCTTGCTCCGGGCAAGTACGCCACCGTGGTCTGAGTAGTAAAAAACGATGGTGTTTTCAGCCAACCCGGCTTCTTCCAGCTCTTTCACCACTTCCCCTACTTTCTTGTCCATGTCCTCTATTTTATCGTAATACTGCGCCCAGTCGTGTCGCATTTCTGGGGTGTCGGGGTGGTGAGGCGGCAGGGTCACATCTTCGGGCTTGTGGCGAAGCTCCTCGTTAGGAATGGATTTGTGAAGACAGCTTTCATGGGAGGTAGTAAAGTTGAAAATGGCAAAAAATGGCTGCCCTTCTTTCCTGTTTTTATAATGAGCCTCTTTGCCCGATTCGTTCCAAACACTATCGGGCTTTGGCATGTTGTAATCTTCTTTCGAATTGTTGGTGCAGTAATACCCTTCTTCTCGCAAATACTGGGGAAAAAACCTAACCAACTCAGGGATGTTATAAACGCTCCGCATATTTTCCGTGCCCATGCTTGGCGGGTAAATCCCCGAAATAAGCGTGGATCGTGCTGGTGCGCACACGGGCGCATTGGCAAACGCATTGTCAAAAGCCACCCCTTGGCTGGCAAGTTTATCAATGGAAGGCGTGGTGGCAAACTCATCGCCATAGCAACCTAAAAACGGACCATTATCTTCGCTCACTATCCAAACGATGTTGGGTTTTTCAAGGACTTTCCCCTCTTCTGTTTTAGTGCAAGAAGCGAAGGATAGAAAGAGGGAAATAATAGTGATGGGTAGTAAACTTAGTTTTTTAGTTTTCATATTAACGTATTTGTGAAGGGTAAAAAATAAAAATGGCGGGTAAGTGCGCCTCCAAACAAAAATGGTTTAGATTTTCGTACTTCCCAAACGATTTGGAGTAGATTGGGAATAAAAAAAGCAGTGACTTCTGCCACTGCTTTCCACTTTAATAAAAGCTACCTAATTTTATTCACACACTGCCCCATCATCTTTCGTAAAAGAATCCAACGTCATTTCACAGATTTCTTTAGGCACAGTGGTAATCGAATTATTCTCTATTGCCAAATACTTCAGCTTTGCTAGGTTCCCTAACTCTTTAGGAACGCTTGTCAAAACATTGTCATTCAAGAATAAATACTCCATGTCAGAAAGCCCTCCTACCTCGACAGATACAGATTTCAATGCGTTTTCGCTAAGGTTCAACAGAACAAGGTTAGAAAGATCATATAATTCATCTGGGATTGTTTCCAACGAATTTTTGTTGAGGTATAACTTTTCAAGCTTAGAAAGCTCTCCAACTTCCTTCGGCACAGTAACCAATGCATTATCGACCAAGTCCAACACTTCTAAGTTAGCAAGGTCGCCTATTTCAGGTGCAATCGAAGCAATCTTATTGCTAGTTAGGTCAATTGTTTCCAGACTGGACATCCCTCCTAATTCCTTTGGCAAACTAGCTATCTCATTGTAACTAAGGTCAAGGTCGCGGAGGGCCGTCAAGCCACCAATAGCAACAGGAAACGAGGTGAAAGCATTGCTATTGAGCTTTAGGGTAATTATTGGGAGACTGCCAAAGCCCGTTGGCAAGGAAGACAGCTCATTCTTGTTCAAATCAAGTGTATAAAGCTTGGATAGCTTACTGATTTCAGCTGGCAGCGAAGTCAACTGATTGGAATTCGCATTTAGGAGGGACAAATTAGAAAGATTTCCTATTTCAGCAGGTAGCTCTACCAATGAATTGCTATAGATATATAACCTTGCCAAAGCACTAAGATCTCCTATCTCATCAGGCAACGCAGTCAATGAATTTCCATTCAGTTGTAAAACCTCAAGGCTAACTAGTTTTCCAATTTCAGCTGGAATAAACGTAAGCTTATTGTTTCCTAGACCCAGCTCTTTAAGGTTAACCAAGTTCCCGATTTCAGCAGGAATACTATCCAAATTATTAGCGCCTAGGGATAGGTTTGTCAGTTTGGTAAGACTTCCTATTTCTGCTGGGATAGCCGTCAATTCATTACCAAAAAAGATAATGTTTTCCAAGTTGGTGAGCTCACCTATTTCTTTGGGAACGGCAGCCAGCTTATTGTTATTGATATATAATTTCCGAAGATTGGGCAAGTAACGAATTTCCCTTGGAAGCGCAGAAATATCGTCATTAACGAAACTCAAGCCTACTACCGTGCCACCTTCTACGGTCACGCCCGCCCATTTGGAAATATCCATACTCTTGATGTCCCAAGTCAGTTTGCTATCCGGGTTGGCATTGTAGAATGCGATAAGTGCTTCGCGTTCGGTCAGCTCTTTGGTCACATCCACCAAGTATTTTACCTCCGAACCATCTTCTGCCGTAACGGTATATTCAACTTTTGCGGAGAAATCTTGAGCGACTTTGCTAGCTGGCGAAACCGCCGCTCTTTCCGAAGTAACTATGGTTGGCTTCAAGGAAGTCAAATCAGTTCCCAAAGGCAAAGTTGCCATTATCGTCTTGGTTTCTTCATCTATTGTAGCAACTACACTGTCTGCCAAACCGCTGTTATCTTCCACATAAAACTTGAAAGATACAATTGACCGATCACTCGCTTTTTTTGCCGTAAGGTTTACCGTGTATACGAAAACAGAACCGTCCTCAGCCGTTACCGTATATTCCACTGGCGAGCTAAAGTCTTGCCCAACTTTGCCCAAAGGAGAAACCGTTGCCTTTGCCGAAATTTCTAGAGTAGGAATCAGGGAAGTAACATCTGTGCCTATTGGCAGTTCGGCGGTAACCACCTTTGTACCATCATCAATACTTGCAGTTACATCACCTGTTAACCCATTATTTTCCGCTGCTAAAAGTTTAAATGAAAGCAGCTGTTTTTCATTGGATTTTATTTCTGGTTCGGGATCTTTTTCTGAGCAAGAGGATAAAAGAAAAACAAGAATAAAAATAGGAGCAAAAAATTTAATCAATCTGTTTGTGATTTTCATTAATGATATGTTATGAGTTAGACTTATTGGTTAAAAAAATATATTGTCCGCATTAAAACACTAGAACCTTTAGACGGCGGAAGTCAAGACTTAGTTGGGAGAAATAGCAGGTTTTACATGAAAGGTAAAAGCAGCTGGTAAAAGACATTGAGTTTGCAAGGATACAAGCCGCATTTAGCTATATTATGACCTTCTCACCTGTGATAGAATTTGGATAGGGTACTCCAAAAACAATAATAAATTCGAGAATTTTGGTAGTGCATAACCCAAATGCAACTTTCTTTTTTACTCGTGATCTTTTCTTGTAACACTACTTGATTTTGATAGCCTAGAGCGATTTTATTCTGAATAGTAATAACCATTTACGAGAAAGTTTTTTTTACTTTTGGCAAAGTAAATTCATTTCTATCACAAAAAAGTTATCCCCAAATAAGAGTTTGGTTTTGTTTGGAAAAGAGTCAGTTTTTAGCTGATTTTGCAGATAAAAAAATATAAAATATTTAGCAGTAAAAGCCAGCAAGGTTCTTTTGAAGCAATGAATATAACGGAATCTGAATATAATATATTACACACTTTTTTGACACGTATTGCACCTGTAGATAATAAACTGTTTGATAAAATCAAACCGTGTATGAAAAAGAAGACCTTTAAAAAAGGGGATGTTATATTAAGGGAAGGGAAAACAGAAACCCAATCTAATATAGTATTAAAGGGTGTAGTACATCAGTTTGTGTATGACAATGAGACACCCGTTACCAGCAACCTGACACCCAGAGGCTTAGTATTTAATAGCATCAAAAGTTATATTGAAGAAAGCCCCTCCTCGGAAATCCAAGAAGCAATTACCGATGTTGAGCTATTATGTATCAAAAAACACGATATAGAAACATTAGCAAGGGCAAATCATCAATTTAGCTATGCAATGTATAAAATTCATGAAGACATATTGCTCCACAGAGAGCGCAGAATGTTTTTACTCCAACACAGAAGTCCTTCTAAAAGATACGTGCTTTTTCACGAGATTATTAAACGGTCCAACTGGCTTTTGGAAGGTGCGCCAGCTAAATATATAGCTAGCTATTTGAATATGACACCCCAACAATATAGCAAAGAGAAGAATGCTTTCGAAAAAGCTAAGAAATAATTCTATCTGACAAAAAAACATCAGACTTTTCTTTATTAAAAAAGCAGTGACTTTCGCCACTGCTTCAAACCCTTTAAACCAAAAAAGGAACTTCGTTATTTCCCATCAAAAAACAACCCGTCGTTGAGGGCTTGAAGTGCCTTCACTTTGTAGTCGTTGTGTACCAAGATGGAAATATTGTTTTTGCTACCACCGTAAGAAATCATGCGGATAGGGAATTGGTTGAGCAATGCAAGTACTTTCACTGCTATTTCCGTATCGTTCTGAAGGAACTGCCCTACTACACAAATGATAGTCTGGTTCGAATCAAACTCCACCTTGCCAAATCCCCTCAACTCCGTAAGAATCTCTTCTAAGTGCGTGGTTTTATCTATAGTGAGAGAAACCGCTACTTCCGAAGTAGTAATCATATCGATAGGTGTTTTGAATTTTTCAAACACCCCAAACACTTGCCTCAAGAAGCCGTAAGCCAATAGCATTCGACTAGACTTGATCTTGATGGCTACAATTCCATCTTTGGCAGCTACTGCCTTTACCTTATCTTCGTTTGCCTCCGAAGTGATTACCGTACCCTGTGCTTCTGGCTGCATAGTATTCAACAGCTTTACAGGAATATTCGCTTTCTGCGCTGGCAAAATACTAGAAGGATGCAAGATTTTAGCACCGAAATAAGCAAGCTCTGCTGCTTCTTCAAAAGATAGCACATGTACAGGATAGGTTCTGTCAACCACCCTTGGGTCGTTGTTATGCATCCCATCTATATCCGTCCAAATCTGGATTTCTTTTGCACTCACAGCTTCGCCAATAAGCGATGCGGTATAATCGCTACCCCCACGTTGCAAATTATCGATATCACCTTCGTCGTTGAGGCAAATATACCCTTGGGTAATGAACAGTTTATGGTCTTTATTTGTATGCAGAAGCTTGTTGAGCTTTTCCCTTATATATTCCGTATCGGGCTCTCCTTCATGTGTTTTCATAAAATCGAGTGCAGGAAGTAAATAAGAATCAACCCCTTGTTCTTCTAGGAAAAACTGCATGAGGTTGGTAGAGATCAACTCGCCTTGGGCCAACACCACTTTCTCCTCAGCTCCACCAAATTTATCCATGGATAATCTGCCAAGCGCATCTAGCTTCTCATCTACAAAAGCCATCGCCTTCTTCACGTTTTCCTCCTTGGCAAAAAGCTCAGATGTTATCTTGATATATTTTTCTTCTAACTTCTCAAGAGTCGATTTCACTTTGCTCAAATTCCCTTCCTTATACCCTTCACAAATCGTTACCAACGAGTTGGTAGTTCCTGACACTGCGGATAGCACCACTATGTTACTAATTTCAGGTTGTTTGGTGATAAGGTCTGCGACATGCTTTATCCTCTCGGCTTTCCCAAGCGATGTCCCACCAAATTTCATTACTTTCATTCAACAAATGTTTGTCCTTAAAAATAGAGAGCCCTTCCGACTCAACTGTAGATTTCAGCAAAATTAATTTTTCAATTTCAAATAAACATGATAATTGCTTTAGGATTTCACAATAAACCTCATGTTTTTTTGAGAATGCCTAATTATTCGCTCTTTTTCTTGATAGTAGCCTTGTACCTAAACTTAGGAATACCGCCTATGGGAACAGTATAAAATGGTAAAAACTCCCCGTATTGGTTGGTGAGGTAAAAGACGATGTTATTATTTTTTATTTTTTTGCTTTTCGCCTTTATAAATTGAATATCGAGCGAGGTATTATGTTCCTCATCTTTGATGGTATGCGTACTTGTAGCCCAATCCGCTTCCCTCGACGTATTCATCAGCTCCCCGTTTTTGGCTATCGAAATTACCCGAAGCACGCCATCCGCATCAAAATCAAAGTTATATTGCTTAATGGAAATCACCCCTTCGCCCACATAGGGGTAAATGTGGCTCACTTGGTCCACATCGTCGTGCAGCCTGAACGAATATTCGTAGGTAAAGGCATTCCCCCCTTCTACCTCTTCATTTTTATCCTTATCCACACTCATGAAATAGCGGAACAGGTTTCCATCATTTCCTACTATTCCTTCCGAAATTACTTTGAACACATACCCGCCTAACTCTTCTACAAACTCTCCTTCCTTAGGATTGTAAGGACCAAAGTTGAACCACTTATCATCAAACTCAAGCTCATCGCCAAACACCCTAGAGTCTAGCATGTTTCCGCTTTTGAACTTTCCTACTGGGTCAATTTTTTGGGCATCTTGCTCCGAATAGGTTTTTGCCCCACCATACACCGAAAACCTTGTTTTGGTATTGAAACCACCTATATTCTCATCAATTTCCCCGCCCACATTGGGGTCGAAAATTCGGATAAAAACAGGGGTGATTTGGGTTTCGGGCACTACAAAAAAGAAGGACTGGCTAAAGTCGTCATCGCCATAGCCTTGCTCCGCTTCGTTCCCAAACGTCACCAAAAATGGAATATTCTCATCGGCACCGGGCACGCCTTGGGCAAGCACAAATGAACTGGTAAACACAAAAAAAACTAAGGCAATTGTTTTGATACTCCACATATACATCGAATTCTATCTCGTCTTTTGTGTGGTTTTAACGATGAGTTGCTTAATCATCTTTACCGATTGGGGAAAAACATGATAAAAAGTTCAAGAGGTTATTTCCAACTTTTATATCCTCCTTCCAAATTATACAGATTTTTTAGACCTTTTAGAGCCATAAGGTGGCAAGCGCTCACGCTCCTATTCCCACTCCTGCAATATACCACATAGGTTTTTTCTTTGTCAAGTTGGCTCACTTTATTCAAAAAATCCGGGCTTCTGAAATCCACATTTATGTTACCTTCTATCGCTCCATCGGCAACTTCTTCGGGCGTACGCACATCTAGCACTACCACATCTTTATTTTCCTTCAAGAAATTTTTCAAGCCCTCGGCATCTATATTAGTAAAACTCTTTTCAGACTCTATTTTTCCCACCCCTTTGTACTCCTGCCAAGCATCGAAACCTCCTTCTAGCATCTTCACATTTTTCTTGCCCATTTGGGTAAGCAGCAACCAGGCTTCACGGGCTTTTGTCCCATCTTGGTCGTACAAAACAACTGGGTTTCCCTCATCAAAAAGCTTATTGGATTCTTCTCCCAAAAGCTCCGAAAAAGGCAGGTTGACCGCCCCTTCTTCAAGCTTGGCTAGGGCAAATACATTTGGCATCCGCAAATCCACCGCCTTTGCGCCCTCGCCCCCCAACAATTCCTCAACAGCTTTTGGAGACAAGGCATATTCCTCTTCTCCAATCAGTTGCAACGTTTCTTGTGCCGTTAGTTTTAAAGGAATTGTGTTTTTCTTAGTATAAGATGAATAAACAAACAACACTAAAAAAAACACGGCAATGGCTGAAACTACTGCTATTACACGTTTGTCTTTCATAGGAAAAAAATTATGATGAAAAAATGATTGTAAGTGTATGAACAAAAATAAGTGCAACCTATATTTTAGTAAAACACTGATCGTCAACACTAAGTTGCTGTCATTAAAATAGCACTGGTGCTTACAAACAAAAAGAGCCTGGTTTATAGCTCAGGCAATATGAAGATGTTTTTCTATTGCCTAAGCCATAAAACTAGTGAGCTAACAGCGGAGCAATGAGCGCTTCTAGGCACACCATTAAATAGTTCTCCCTTCGTACTGGATAAGCCCGCCTTTGAGGTTATAAACCTTTTCGAAGCCTAACTTCACAAACATGTCGCAGGCGCGCCCAGCTCTTTTGCCCGATTGGCAATAGATATACACCGCCTTTGCAGGGTCGAACTGAGCTATTTTATTCTTAAAATTAGGGTTTCGGATATCCAAGTTAAGTGCATTGGGAATCTTACGGTCGTCAAACTCCGATTTAGCCCTTACATCTAACAAATATATTTTTTTCTGGGTACGAATAGCCGTTTCAAACTCCTCCGAACTAAGGACATTGTATTTCTTTTTACCAAAAATCAATTCAGATAATGACATTTTCTACAAGAATAAGTGTACGAACAAAATAAAGACTCTATCTAAACCCAAGCCTTTTCCCTTCAATAGGGACTTACAAATTTACACAAAAAGTCGGGTCGATAGATATTAAAAAACACCAAGCTGTTCGCATCCCTAATTTTTCTTCTTTACTTTGCTTTTGCATATTTTTGAAAAAAACTATCGACTATGCCAATATCAGACCTTTTTAAACTTGTATTCAGAGCTGCTATTATTTTTTCCATCATTGTATTTGTAGGATTTACCGTCACTGGCAAAATCAACCGAGCCCACCATGTACTTCCCGAAAAGAGTTCCGTCACAGTAGCGGGGCAAAGCATGGATTTAGCAGCATTTGCCCAAAAACACCAACCTTCGTTTTATGCTTCCAGCACCGTCTCCCAGCCCAACAAACTCTATTACGAAGTAGTAGATACCACGGGGATTTATGCTATTATCTACCATGCTGAGTGGAAAAATGAGGAGCACCCCAACATGGCCTTGGATGTTCTTAATAAAACAGCGGGCCTGGCTTACTACGGTTTCAATTTTCACGATGTGGAGTTTGTTCAGATAGATGTAGATAAAACCACAGGCGAGATAATTAAGGTACTCGCCCCAACTGTTTTTGCCGAAGAGGTCAACACAGGAGGAAGGCAAAAGCTATTAGTTACAAAAGACTTAGACAGCTATTATGCTAGTATATTGGATGAGAATGGCAACGAGCTTTCCAAAAAGAATTTGGCATTTCCGGTACAATCGCCCTTGGCCATCGATGTCCTCAACTGGAACCACCTTATGGTAGTGGCCAGCGGGATCGACGGCAAAAGCAAGCTTGAGTTCCCGCTCGTTTACCTCGATGACGAAACCTACAAATCGGAAAAGTTTGCCAGAAGAGATCACGCTGAATACTTCACCCCAAAAAGCCCTGCCAACAAGCCAATTATTTTCTTTGTGGCAAGTATATTCCTGTTCTATTTCACTGTAGTTCAATGGTCTTACCTCAAAAAAAGTAGGGAAAGGAAAAATGCGGCAAAAGGGTAACAAACAGCCACTTAAATAAAACAAACGGGGCGTCTTTTCTAGAAAAGACGCCCCGTTTTTGTATGTACGCAAAGCAATCTATGAGTTACACATGGAATTGCTCCTTAATATTTTCGGTTACTACCTGACCGTCAAATAAGTGAATGACACGGTGGGCAAAGTTAGAATCGTGCGGAGAGTGAGTCACCATTATGATGGTAGTTCCTGCTTTGTTCAAGTCTGTAAGCAAGTTCATTACCTCTTCGCCATGAGCCGAGTCCAAGTTACCTGTTGGCTCATCGGCAAGGATTAGTGGAGGATTGGCAATTACCGCACGGGCAATAGCCACACGCTGCTGCTGACCTCCAGAAAGTTGCTGAGGAAAGTGATTCCTCCTGTTCATGATGTTCATTTGCTCCAATACCGCCTCTACTCTTTCTTTTCTTTCTTTAGCTGGCACCTTGAGGTAAAGTAATGGTAGTTCTACGTTTTCAAACACGGTAAGCTCGTCTATCAAGTTAAAGCTTTGGAAAATGAACCCTATCGAGCCTTTTCTCAGCTCTGAGCGTTGTCTCTCAGAAAAGTTAGAAACATCTTTGTCCAAGAAGTTGTACTCGCCACTTGAGGGGTTGTCCAACAAGCCCATGATGTTTAGCAAAGTTGATTTACCACAACCAGAAGGCCCCATAATCGCAATAAACTCACCAGTTTTCACCTCAACATTCACGTCGTTGAGCGCAGTGGTTTCTATTTCTTCTGTGGTATAGATTTTTTTCAGGTTCTTAGCTTTGATCATTTTTGTTGTTTTTTTTGAGCAGAAAAGAAAGAGTTATTAATTTGACACTAGAAAATTTTATATCGTATTCCCTTTATCAGGATATCTTCCGTTAAGGACAACAATCTTATTTAAAAGGATGCACGATCGAGCATATTTTTTTAGTGACATCTAACTGATTGATACTTTAAGATATCACTCTGATTACTAATTATATAGCAAAACTATTTGATTGGTAGAATTTCAATGCTAACGGTTTGCTGAAACCATATGCAAAATCTACCTTGTTAGTTTTGCAACACAAGCACTTCATTGTCTCCAAAATTATCGTAGGAAGAAGTCACAACTTTCTCGCCTGGTTCCAAGCCTTCCAACACCTCAAAATATTCGGTATTTCTTCTTCCAATTCGGATATTTCTCCTTGAGGCTTTATCTCCGGCATCGTTCACCACATACACCCAGTTTCCACCAGTGCTTGAGTAAAAACCGCCAACAGGAACTAAAGTAGCCTTTACTGGGCTGCCTAGCTGGATTTTAACCCGTGGGGAAAGTCCTCTTTTCATACCAGCAGGTGCTTCTCCTACAAATTCCATATCTACTTCAAACCTACCTTCGGTAATATTGGGATAGATTTTCGTAATCTTCATTTCGTAAGTCCTGCCGCTGAAATCGAACGTACCGATAAGCCCTTTCTCAATTCTTGGCAGGTAAAGCTCATCAATCCTCACCCTCACCTTAAAGTTATCCATCACATCTATCTGGCCTATCCTTTCCCCAGGAATAATCCCTTGTCCTATTTCCAAATCGGGAGTAGAAAGCTGACCCGCCGTAGGAGCGCGTATCACCAAATTATCGAGGATATCCCCAACCGCATCGAGGCTTTTGAGAATCCTACCCATGATCATCCCTTGCTGGCTAAGCTGATATGCTTTACTTATAGAGTCTTGTTTGAAGGAAGAATATTGCAGTTCCCGCACTTTCAAATTGTAGAAATAAGGCTTTTCTACCTCTTCAAACTCCCGCTTCGAAACCATATCCTGTTCAAAAAGCCTCTTGAAACGCTCATATTGAGGCTTTAGAAGAGCAATTTGATTGTCGATAGCAGCAAGTTCCGACTCCAGCCTCAGGCTGTTGCTTTCCATCTGGAGTTGCGTTTGCCGGGCTATGTTCAGTTGCTCGTAGAGCCTTGTTTCCGAATTCATCACTTCCCTTTCGAGGGCATCGTTGGCAAGCAAAAGGATTGTGTCGCCAGCTTTCACAACCGCACCTGTTTCCCTTATTATCTTTTTGATATTTCCGCCCTGGATCACGTCCAAGTAGCGCGTTTCGATGGGAAGCACCGTACCCGTTTGGGGAACATATTCTTGAAAAGAGTCGAACTTGACCGTAGAAACTGTAATCTTATTTAGATCGACATTGTACTTGGAACGCCTATCGGCAAAAATGAAGCTATAAAGTATGCCTGACACAAGTGCCACACCTAATCCGATAGTGATAATCCTTTTGAGAGTCCACGTTTTCTTTTGTATTTTTCTATCCATTATCTGCCGATTGCTAAATGTAATTCGATTATTAAAAAGTTAATGAGGTTTTGTGCAATTCTATTTGGTAGTGGAATAAAGTTAATTTGACCTAGGAACACTTCGAATTTTCCAACAAATGTGCCACTTAAACAACTTTCTTATTTACAGACAGTTACAAATAACATCTTCGGTTTCAGTTGGTCGAGGGCGGATAAAACTGCCCGTTGACGGACAGTAATTTTTCATTTCTAAACCGAATTGCACATATAGGGCCAAGCCTTACAAATGGAGCGGTTTTCAAGCACTTTATCTGTCCAAAACCATCAATTCTATTTCCAAGCCAAAGAAATACATTACTTTTGCCCATTGCTTTTACCAACCAGAAGGAAACCCATGAGAAACACGCATTTAGTCGACAACCAAGATACGATCATTGCACTTGCGACCGCTCCAGGGCGGGCAGCTATTTCTGTGCTTAGGATATCTGGGGAAGATGCTATTTCCATCACCAACAAGCTTTTCAAAGGCAAAAACCTCGAAAAGCAAGAGGGGCACACCTTGCACTTTGGTACCTTGATGGACGGCGAAATAATAGTAGATGAAGTATTGGTTTCTCTCTTTAGGACGCCCAAATCGTATACGGGGGAAAACAGCATCGAAATATCTTGCCACGGCTCGCCCTTCATTGTCCAGAAAATAATCAAGCTTTACTTGGCAAACGGAGTCCGCTATGCAAAAGCAGGGGAATTTACCAAACGAGCTTTTAGCAATGGAAAGTTTGACCTAGCGCAAGCCGAAGCCGTTGCCGACCTCATCGCTTCCGATTCTGACATTGCCCACAAAGCTGCCCTTAACCAGATGCGGGGCGGTTTTTCCAATGAAATAAAAACCCTGCGGGAAAAGCTCATCCACTTCGCCTCTATGATAGAACTTGAGTTGGACTTTAGTGAAGAAGATGTAGAGTTTGCCGACCGAGGGCAACTTAGCGCACTGATTGACGAGCTAGAAATCACCATCCAAGCCCTTATCAATTCTTTTGACCTAGGAAACGTGATAAAGAACGGAATCCCGACCGTGATCGCTGGAAAGCCCAATGCGGGCAAATCGACCTTGCTCAATGCCCTGCTCAACGAGGAAAAAGCCATCGTTTCGGAAATAGCAGGCACTACCCGCGACTTCATTGAAGACGAGCTTATTATCGGTGGAATTTCCTTCCGCTTCATAGACACCGCCGGCCTGCGCCACACCGACGACAAAGTGGAAGCCATTGGCGTACAGCGTACCTACGAAAAAATGCGGGACGCTTCGCTCATCATCTACCTCTTCGATATTTCCGAGACTTCCGTTTCCGAGCTTAAAGAAGAAACCGACAAGCTAGAAAAAATGGGCATTCCCTACCTCGCCGTTGCCAATAAAATCGACCTGTTGGAAAGCAAAAAAATGCCCGAAGCCTTTGCCGATGTGGAGCACCTGATCAGCATTTCGGCATCGGACCGCAACCAAATCAGTATCCTGAAAGACAAACTATTGGAAGTAGTAAGCCTCGACTCCTTTAGCTCGGGCAATACCATAGTGACCAACGCCCGCCACTACGAAAGCTTGGTGAGCACCATGAGCGCCTTGCAAGACGTGCGCACGGGCATCGCCTCCCAAATAAGCGGAGACTTCCTCGCCATCGACATCCGCAGCGCCCTCCACCACCTCGGTGAGATCACCGGTGAAATCACCACGGACGATTTGCTGGGGAATATCTTCAGCAAGTTTTGTATCGGGAAGTAATTACCACAAAACAACCCATCACAAAAATAGTATAAAAGCGCATAAAACAGGATTTAAAGCAAAAAAATAAATGTTTTAATGACCTGTTTATTTTGTAGCATTATGTGTTTATTTTGATTATATTTGTACCTCATTTGTACCCCGACCGAAAAAAACCACACTTCGGTCTTTTTTTGGGGAAATTATGGCACTTATTTACACTTAATTTATCTTATTTCTACTTAAGTACATCTAATGAGCAGTAATATCAAGGTACAACGCATTTGTCAGCATTGCAGTAAAGAGTTTACAGCCCGCACCACGGTTACAAAATATTGTTCTGACAATTGCGCTAAGCGAGCTTATAAGGCGAGAAAAAAAGCTGAAAAGGTCGGGAAGTCGAATACCGAAACCACTAAGCAAAGACCTATTGAGGAAATTAAGGCTAAGGAGTTCTTGACGGTTCGGGAAGTCTCTATTTTATTGGGATGCTCTACTCGGACTGCTTACAGACTAATTGACAACGGTACTTTAAAAGCAGTGAATCTTGCTGAACGTATGACTAGGGTAAAGAAAAGTGAACTGAACAATTTATTAGAGCAACCCTTACCCCCAGCCCCGAAAGAAGAAACACAATTTGATATTAATGACTGCTATACCCTTTCGGAAACTCAAGACAAATATGGGATTTCAGAAAAAGCCCTTTACGAACTTATAAACCGAAATAATATCCCTAAAACCAAAAAGGGCAAGTTCGCCTATGTTCCCAAACAGACAATAGACCAGTTACTAGCGTAAAAAAGTTCTTTTTAAGACTTCACTTTTTTCACTAATTTCACCACAAAGCATAAAAGACTAATGGCTATTAAAGTAAGCTTGAGACAAAAAAAGATCAGCAAAGGGCGTGAAAGCCTATACCTTGATTTTTATCCCCCTATCCCACACCCTGAAACAGGCAAGCCAACACGAAGGGAGTTTTTAGGGCTATACATCTTAGAAAAGCCTAAAACACCCATAGACAAACAACAGAATAAAGAACAATTAGCTTTAGGCGAAAGTATAAGGCAAAAGCGGGAAAACTTTTTAAACAAGCCTGAAATTTATAGCCAGTACGAAAAGGAACAACTACGGATAAAAGAGCAGGGCGAAAGATGCTTTGTAGAATACTTTAAGACATTGGCAAAAAAGCGTAAAGGTTCTAACTATAATAATTGGGATTCTGCGCTAAACCACTTCGCAAGCTTTACCAATGGCAGTTTAAAGTTTGCCGAACTCAACGAACGGATTTTAGAAGACTTCAAAGAATACCTACTTAGCACAAAAAGCAGGAGGAGCGACAAAACAACCCTTTCACAAAACTCAGCGGTTTCCTACTTCAATAAGGTTAAAGCTACACTACGTCAAGCATACAAAGACGGCATTTTACAAACAGACCTCAACACCAAAATAAGCCCAATAAAAACCGAAGAAACCAGACGGGAATATTTGACTATTGAGGAGCTAAACCAACTTGTCAAAACCCCGTGCAATGCCCCCTTGCTGAAACGTGCAGCTTTATTCTCAGCACTTACTGGATTGCGGTTCTCAGATATTCAAAAAATGGTATGGAGTGAATTAGAATACATAGAGGGACAAGGTTATTTTCTGAATTTCAATCAAAAGAAAACTAAAGGAGTGGAAGTGTTGCCTATACCAGAACAAGCTTACAATTTCACAGAAGGAAATAAAAACCCAAAGGATATGCCACAGGATAAAAAGGTGTTCGAGGGGCTTAAATATTCTGCCTACCAAAACAAACACCTCTTCCAATGGATAGGAGCAGCGGGGATAACAAAAGACATCACCTTTCACTGCTTTAGGCACACCTACGCAACACTTCAACTAGTTAACGGGACGGACATTTACACCGTCTCAAAAATGCTAGGGCATAAAGACCTTAAGACTACGCAGGTTTACGCTAAAATAGTAGATGAAGCCAAGAGGGAGGCAGCGGGTAAAATTAAATTGGATTTGTAGAATAATTAAAGGCATAAAGAAGAATGATAAACCCGAACCTTACTAAAGAAATAAATGGTATTACCGTATTTGAGCATACAGATAATGATGCTCATGTAAAAACTATTCTCCGTAACCCTTTTAAACCTTATCACCCAATTTCATTTAGAGATAATGTACTTACCCTCTATAATGAAGAGGACAAAAAGTTTTATACGCAGGATGGCAAACCTAAAATCAAAGATAAAGGAAATGAAATTGATTATAATTTCCGTATATTTTCAACAAGCACAGGGGGGGATATTTTATTTGAGCTACCATTTGTTTCCCTTACAGAATTTGATAGCTATACCTTAAAACCTTTTAAGCTTATAATTGACCTGTTCAAAACAGAACTTGAACGAATTGAAAAAGAATACTTTAACATCAAGGAAAGTGAATTCAAGGAGCTTTCAGCAAGCCTAAAAAAAGATGGATATATTAATTACGATATTATTGATGATAAAAGCATTTTAGGATTTCTAGAAAAGAAATTATACCCAAAAAAAATATTAAAAATAAACCCAAAAGGAATTGTAACTGCTAAGCCACAAGAAAAAGTAACAGCAGGAGAAATTTGCATAACTTATGATAGAACAGTCCATATCCCCGAGAAGGTTATCATTGATTTTTTCTTTGAGTACATAGCAAAAAGGAATAACGATTACCAAGAATTACTTTCAAAAAGTGGTTTAGTAACCCAGTCAAACTCTTCAAAAAAGACAAGTAAGAAATTCATAGCTAACGAACATGCATTAGCATACATTTTTGACTTATACGCTGAAGGAAAACAAGTACCAATTAACAGAACAGAAGGAGGCTTAAATGCTAAAGAGATTAAAAGAATAGGAATAGAAAAGGGTTTTGATAAACCCGATACCTTCTATAGAGCTGTAAAAAACGTTTTGAAGTTTGACTTAAACAAGACAAAAGACCTAAATAACATCTCAAAAGATTGGTTTAATGGAGTAAAGACTTTATCAAACAATTGGGTAAAAACCAGTGAATATCTAAAAGAAAAAGGCTTATCTGGGGATTAGTGAGGAAAAATCCCTACTAGTCCCCACAAAAATCCCTATCCATTTTTGATGCATAATTAAAAAAAAAAATTATGCACAACGTAGTATTAAGCCCAATTGATCCCGAAAAGCTAATCAGCGGGATAGCAGAAAGAGTTACTGCAAATATCTTAAAAGCAGTAAGTGAACAACAAATCTCCAAAGCCCCCGAACAACTCCTAACCGTTCAGGAAGCTGCCGAGTTTTTAAATCTTACAGTCCCGACCATTTACAGCAAGGTAAGCAGGAGTGAATTGCCTGTAATGAAGCGCAGTAAAAGACTGTACTTTTCAAGCTCTGAGCTATTGGCTTATTTAAAGGAGGGGCGTAAAAAATCTAATGCTGAAATAGAGGCAGAAGCAGAAGCCTATTTGTTAGGCACAAAAAAAGGAGGTATAAAATGAGAAACTCATCAAAAACCCCCATTAATGCTTTTCAGCATAAAAGACAAGGTAAAGATACCTACTCTACTACCCAGTTAAAAACCATATTTCTATTTTTAAAGGAACACGTTGCCACCGCTTCAATGGTATCGGCTGCAACGGGTGTACCTCAGAAGTGCATCACACGATACAAAAGAGATTTAGAAAAGGTCGGGCTACTATGGGAAGTTGAAAAGAAGAGGTGTAAAGAAACTGGTTTCAAAGCGTGGTACTTAACCACCGATGCCAAAAAAGCTCCAACACTTATTAATAACCAATTAAACCTTTTCTAAAGATGGGAGCAAAAAAAATAAAGCCCAAGTTTGAGGATTTAAGCAATCCTCAAACATTGGTAAGTCATGTCCAAGAGCTGAAAAAACAGGGCTCAACACCTCATACCGAAGTCTTAGACCAACTAATTGAGCAGATTGAATCACTGGACTTTGAAGCATTAGCAAACCCACATAATATTGAAAACTTCAAATTGGCTAATAGGCATTATTTGGTGTTATCTATTGAAAACATCTTGAAGATAGCAGAAAGCAACCGTTGGAGTTTGTGCAAAAACCAAGATTTCATTTATTTATTCAATGG
Source organism: Flammeovirgaceae bacterium SG7u.111 (assembly GCA_034044135.1). Lineage (NCBI taxonomy): Bacteria > Pseudomonadati > Bacteroidota > Cytophagia > Cytophagales > Flammeovirgaceae > Flammeovirgaceae bacterium SG7u.111. The sequence continues at coordinate 4,579,238 of CP139021.1, forward strand.
TAGTTTTTGGAATGAGATTGATAAAGATATTCTTCAAAGGTTTTTAGGGGAAGCAGCCAATAAAATGGGCGTACCAGAATTTACAGCGAAGCATTTTCAATTCAGAGAACAGCTTTACAAGCAGTTTTTAAGTACGGCATACTTACCAACCCCTGAAAACAATAAAGACACCGTTTTAATTAACCTTCAAAACGGAACATTTGAAATAAGCCCAAAAGGCAACCACTTACGTCAATTTAACAGAGCGGATTTCATTACTTATCAGCTACCCTTTGAATACAATTGTGAAGCAAAAGCACCCTTGTTTGAAAAATACCTCAACAGGGTGTTACCTGACAAAGAACGTCAAAAAGTACTCGCTGAATATTTAGGCTATTTGTTCATAAAGCACGGAAGCCGTTTAAAGTTGGAAGCAGCATTGGTATTATACGGTACAGGAGCAAATGGCAAGTCTGTATTTTATGAAGTAGTAAATGCATTGGTCGGGCCTGAAAACATTAGCAGTTATTCATTAGAAGAGCTAACGGATAATTCAGGGTATTACAGAGCCATGATATCCAACAAGCTGGTAAACTATGCAAGTGAAATAAACGGTCGGTTACAAACGGATATGTTTAAGAAAATGGTTTCAGGGGAAGTTATGCCAGCTCGATTGCCTTATGGCAAACCAATGCAGCTAAAACAATACGCAAAATTTATATTTAACTGCAATGAGCTACCAAAAGATGTAGAACACACAAATGCATATTTCAGGCGTTGGCTTATCATCCCTTTTGATGTCACCATTCCTAAAGAGAAACAAGACAGTGAGTTACACTCTAAAATAATTAAAGATGAACTTTCGGGAGTTTTCAACTGGGTATTAGAGGGGTTAAATAGACTACTGAAGCAAAAAAAATTCACTTATTGTGATGCATCAAATCAAGCCATCGAGAAATACAAAACCCAATCTGATAGTGTTAAAATGTTCCTTGATGAAAACAACTACCAAAAAAGCCCGACCAGCTACGAGCTTATAAAAGACCTCTACACAAAATACCGTGGATTTTGCATGGAAGATGGTTACAACCCTGTGAACAAAAGCAATTTTATCAAAAGACTTACTGCATGTGGCGTAGATGTAGCACGCAAAAACATGGGTAACGTAGCCTATTTGTCAAATTTGAAAGGCGGGCAATAAAATACACAAAGCATAATACTCACCTAAAGAAAAACCTCTTTCATTTAAAAGAATTTACGATGCAAAAAATAAAGGTCGGGCAAAAGTTCGAGAAGAACTGCTATGCCTATAAAGTAGTAAACAGAGTAATGGATATTGCGATTTTGGAACAGCGATACGGAGGGAAATTAATTGCCTACGAAGTGGTTAAAATACAAAACCAAAAGCCGAGGGTGCTACCAAGTGGTATAGTTTCAATTGAAAAAGAAGTGTTACCCTCTACATCTAGTTGGGGAAAACTAGGCTGGACTGTCGGGTCTTGGGAGCGGGCAAAAGAAAAACAAAAAGAATGTTTGTCATGACTGCAAATACAAGCGAGGTGTATTTATACACATTGGAAAAAGGGAGTAAAAAGCACCATTGCCCAGAGTGTAGTGAAAAACGGCTTGTAAGATATGTTGACATAGAAACAGGAAACTATTTGCCCGACCAGTACGGACGTTGCGACCGTGAGGGCAAATGTTCTTACCATCTAAACCCATACAAAGATGGCTATGCTAAAATGATTTGTAAGCAAGAACAAGGGGAACAAACCGATTGGAAGCCAAAGCAGTATCAACTAGCAAAGAACCTGATAAAACCTAACATTTCATTCATCCCAATTGATATACTTAAGCAAACCCGTACAGGCTATGAAGAGAACGTATTTATCCAAAACCTACTTACACGGATAGCCTTCCCTTTTGAAGCGCATGACATTGAAAAGGTTATTTCCCTGTACCATTTAGGGACAGTACAAAGAGGATACCGCAAAGGAGCAATCACATTTCCTTTCATTGATATAAAAGGTCGGGTTAGGGCTATTCAGGTAAAGCAGTTTGATAAGGGAAACCACACCACAGGCACGGACTTTTTGCACTCGATAATAGAGAAGCATCATGTGCAAAACAAAAAGGGTTTACCCGATTGGCTGGAAGCCTACAACAAGAACGAAACAAAGGTTTCCTGCCTCTTTGGCGAACACCTATTTAGCCAATACCCACACAATCCCATTGCGTTAGTAGAAGCTCCCAAAACGGCTATTTATGGCACGCTATATTTTGGACTACCTAAGCAGCCCACAGACTTGCTTTGGTTAGCTGTGTACAACAAGAGCAGCCTAAGCCTAGAAAAATGTAAAGCTCTGAAAGGTCGGGATGTGTTCTTGTTTCCCGACCTCAACGCCTTTGGGGATTGGAACAACAAAGCAAAAAAGATACAAAGCCAGTTACCAAACACTTGTTTTAAAGTATCGGATTTACTGGAACGCCTAGCACCTGAGAGAGACAAAAAAGAAGGATATGACCTTGCAGACTATCTAATAAAACAGGATTGGCGATTGTTCAAGAAAAAACCTTTGCAGAAACAACAAACATCTGAATTACGAACTAAGCCTATTCCCACGCCTTCATCTTGTGAAAAAGGTGTAAAAAGTGAAGCCCTGAAAACAACTTTATTTTCTCAGGTAGAAGCAATGCCCCAAGAAGATAAAGGACTCGGAAACTGGGAGCAGGATATTACAAGAATTGAGAAGTACTATGCAAGTATTGAGCTACCAACAAAACCCGTTAAACTAAACGGATACACCACAATAAAAGACATTCGGACATTTCTTAAAAGTCATTTGGCTATGGTAAAAAAGAACAATGGAAACAAAATTTACAAACCATACTTATCCAGATTAAAAAAAATGAAGTCATTAATCATGGCATTAGACAACATACAAAACGAACCTAAAGGTAAAAGAGAATAAAAAAAATAAGGTTCACATTGTTCTCTAAGAATTTAGGCTTCAAAATCAAAGAAATAAATTATGCCCAAACCTTATACATTCCCGATCCTTTACGATGAAGTAAAAAATATCAATATCACAAAGCTAAAAAAGTGGGGCTATCTCATGCCCAACCATGAAAAGTCAGGTACGATAAGTTGGAGTAGGAACGGGAAACAGACTAGTAGTATATCAATTTCAGCCAATACTAAAGACAAGCCCTACATACAATTAGATTACAGTTATAACGGTAACTCCCGAAACTACAAAGTGTATTTAGTCTCTGTACCTTCCAATTTAGGAACAGGTATTGTTTGGCATTTCCTTTGTCCAAAGACTAACAAACGATGTCGGAAACTATATTTTGTAAATGGATATTTCTTGCACCGTGAAGCCTTTGAAGGCTGTATGTATTATTGCCAGACACATAGCAAGACATTAAGGAGTCTTGTTAAACCTATACTTGAGGAACAAAAAACAGAAAAGCTCTATGAACAACTTTATAAAAAGCATTTTAAGAGAACTTACAGGGGTAAACCTACCAAAAATTATTTGCGGATAAAGGAGCAATTGGGAATATAACATCCATGAAGTTGCATGATAAGTTTTTGATGTATACCTTGTATACAGGTTATTTAACTTATTTTCAACATATTCTAATAATGGATTTACAAGAAAAATCTTTGAACCTTAAAAAGCTTGTATCAAAGTATGATTCAGCTTGGCTTTTAGGACATTTATCTGAATTAATTCGTAATATTTCCTCTGGAAAAGCTGCTGAACCAATAAGCAAGCTTACTTCTCCTATGAGGCAATTACATTACTTATGTGGGCTAAACATATCTTCAAAAAAAGTAACTAATGGAGATACTCATATTGATGATAAAGAATGGATACAAATTGTTGATCTATTATGCGAAATAGAATTTGACTATTTAAAAATATTTTTTCCTGAATCTATTGAAGAAATCACTGATGAATGGAAAAGAGTAAGAGATGTTTCAATGCCATCATTCTTAGCTTATTTTAATGAAGGTACGCTTAATTACGAAGAACAAACTCAAAATTGGATTACCGACCTCTATTCAAAAGTAGATATCATAATCAATAAAGAATTAGGGCTTAGTACAAACGATTTATTAGAATTTCACAACAATTTATATTTGTACACTCAAAATAATATTCAAGCAATTTTACCTCATGGCGAAAAGCAATCAAAACCTGATTGGGAACTACATTCAAGAGTAAAGATAACTCCAAGTGACAATATGCCAGAAGAGATGATGGATACATTTAAAGCCATGAAATTTATGGCTATTTATTTTCAAGACTATGGAATTATCAAGCGGTTTTACCCAAAAGATATTATCTCTGAAAATCTTAATGAGGAAAAAGTAAATCTAATTCTTTCGATACTGGCAAGTGAAAGAAAAGAATCAACTTTTATTTATTACACGTCAGAAAACCCTTTATACAAGCAACCAATCTTTTGTATTGAAAATGGATCATATCAACTTTTAGATAGCAATACTTTAATTAATGCAATTGATAAGGTTCTAGAAAAAGCTTGTAGTGGTAATGAGAAGCATAAGTCCCAACTAATTGATAAAAAAGGAAAACTACTTGAAAAAAGGATAATTAATTTATTAAAAAAGTTCTTTAAAAAGGATTATGAATATTATTCTAATTATTATGTTAATGGGTATGAACAGGATATTCTTTTTTTATGGAAAAAATACGCTTTTATTATTGAAGCTAAAGGGTATAATATGCGAGAACCATTTAGAGACCCTAACAGAGCCTTCACAAAGATAAAAGATGATTTTAACTCCTCAATTGGCAAAGGGTACAAGCAAACTAAAAGAATTGAAGAATATTTTATTGAGAAAAAGAAACTAGTCATTACTGATAAAAACAATAATATAACGAAAGAAATAGATACATCTAAATACGAATTAGACTTTTCAATTATCGTAAACTTAAAATCATTTGGACAAGTTCAAAACGATCTTAATACTCTCCTTGACATAGGAGATGACGATACTTTTCCATGGGTTGTTAAGCTTGACGACTTAGAAGTTTTTCTTCTAACATTATTAGCCAAGAAATTCAAACCAAAAAAATTTATAGATTTTCTATTAATGAGAGAAAATTTACATGGAAAATTAATTTGTTCCGATGAACTAGAAGTATGTGGTGGTTTTTTAAAAGATAAAATCACTTTTAATAAATCATTAAACAATAAAACAGTAATTACTCTACCAGATTTAACTGACATATTTGACGAACAATATCATAAGGGGATGGGTCTCGAAAATGAAAGGTTTTTCAATGAAAAAAAAGATGATAGCAGTACTTTTTTTATGTAGAAATATTAACTCTAGTAGTTACGATTTAAGCAATCACTTTTTTCAAACGGTAGTGTAAATTAAACTTACAATCTAATATTTTTTTCTTTTCTTGGAATCGCCTCCCAAAGAAAAAGCAGAGGGGGTTTCAAAAGAAAAATAAACTAAGCCACTGTCAGATTTAGAAAGTGTCAGAAATTTAAGTGTGTCAGATCAAGTACTGTCTATTACATATTATCTGAGAATAGGTCAGACATTTCAAGTTGCAAGACCCATGATCAATAATTACACATCTTATTTAAGTCATTAAATTTTTAGTGGTCTTAGATTCTTGCAACTTAATCTTTTTAATCCTTAATTTAACCTCAGCATTAGCTTTTCCTTTGTTTAAAGAAAACTTTTTAATAACAGTTTCCCCTTTATTATTTTTCCCCTTACTTGTTAATTCAATCGTTTTTGGCACTATTAAGTTTACTGACTTAATACCATCTTCAGTATCATTATTAATAACTAACTCATTTTGTCCAATTTTATGAATTGTGTCTTTAGTATCATTTTCTACAACATCAAAAATTGAATTAACCGCTACTGTTGCGACTGCTGTTAGAACTGCGCCAATACCTGTAACTGCCCCTATTGCAGCAACTGCTACAGATTTAAGCAACTTTACCATGAATTTATCAATTTTTTCTACCTCTTCTACAGCTGATAATTCAATAATTAGAGGTGTATCTCCAACGATAGTTTCTTTGAATAATAGTTTTTCATTTAAAAACTTACCCGAGAATTTAAGTACTTCACCATCTTTTAGCTCAACCGTCCTGATTGAGGTCAAAGCAGGAACACCAGGTCTTGGATAAAACATTGTTACAGATATAATATTTTTACCTTCTGCTCCTTCTTTCAAAGTCCCATTCTCATCTACTTTTATTGAATGCAATTCTATTTGATAAGCTTCCATTTCTTAGTCATTTTTTTTGAAATTAACACCAGTTTCCCCCTCTATTTTTAAGTATTTAAACTTCTTTATTAATTAGACTATATCAGGGTTTATTTTTTATAGATTTTTCTGTTTTCAAAAAGTGATTTAAAGTAGGTAAAAACCTAATATTTTGTTTGAACTCTTAAACTGAAAATTGCAACTGTTACACACCGTAATAATATCTAAGCATTAGGCTCTAGCTAGACAAACAGGAAATTTTAAAGGCAACCCACATTTAGAGCATATTCCTCCTACCCCTGAATTCAATAGAAAATTTAAACCATTATTGATTTCTTTAAGCACTATTAATTTGCGTTCCAATGAAACTGAATTTAGTTTTTCGATTTCATTTAGAGACTTATTGCACTGCCGAGCGATTTCAAAATTACTGTAATCTAATTCCTCAAAATCTTTCCGCCTTTTTAATTCCTCCAGCTTTTGATCAAACTCTTCTTTCGCAATAATATATTGTCTCTTTAACTCTTTTTGACTTGCAACCTCCTCCCTTTTTCTAGCTAGTTCAGATTGTCTTGCATCCTCTGCTTTTTTTTCATTATATTTTCTTTTGCTCTCTGCTATGTCTTTGTTATACTGTTCTATTTTTTTAATAAACACAAGCCTTCCAGATTTTATCTTTTTTGCTGTTGCCACTTTGATTGTTTTAAACTTTGACAAAAAGTTGGCTTTATCTTCAATTATTCTTTTTAAATTGATCTTAATCTTAGGTTTCGCATTAACATACTTCTTGTTGTTCTTAGCTTCTAAGCTCAAAATCTTATCTAAAACCATTTTCATCTCACCTGTTGCCACAAAAGCAATAAAAGGTTCAATTAATAATTCAATAGATAGTTTATAAGACGCAGGCAAAAGGTCTTTCAAAAAGCCAGTACCCTTTGAGAATGCCATTGCTATAAAATCCTTGCTGATGTTATCGTAAATCTCCTTTTGGTTTTTATTTAGACCTACAATTTTTACTTTTTGTTCTTTCTCAACTGCATCAAGTCTTTTCCAATATTTTTCCGCATCAGTTTTATTCCAATTTTGCTTATTCTTGAGATAGTCATCCGTCCAATTTATCTCCCCTAAATCATCAAAGAAATCACTTCTAGGCTTTGAAGCCTTTTTATCAGCCTTTTTAAAATATTCAAAACTTTTTTTATAATCATAAGTCCTTTCAAAATCTTCATAGAGATAGATATAAGGCTTATAATAAGGTAAAAGTGCATCTTGTGATGAAAGATCACCGATAGTGTCTTTAGATGAATCCTCATTTACCAAATAATCTTTAAATAAATCAATACCTTCAGGATTAAAAACACGCTCTTCGTATCTTTTATCTAAGAATATTTTCTTTATATCAGCTTGAAATCTTTTATCGTAATCAGATATTACAGATTTGATTTCATTAAGAGAGTTCTCAATAGTATCACATACCTCTTGACTAATATTTTCAGCTAATTCATACCTAAGTTCATTAATAGCAATATCCTTAGCTTTATTAAATATACTGTCATGAACAGTAATTATTTGAAACTCTAAATCTTTAAGTTCTGAATATTCCTTGGATATTTTTTGTCCTGTTGCTGCACCGAAAAACGAAACCCCAGAAAAATATGTTAAAAAAGTCAATATAAACACACTATTTTTCTTCACTTTTTCTAAACTAGATGGTTTGTATTTAAGTTGACCTAATACAATAATACTTACTACAAAAAAAGCCCATATTAAAGGAAAGAAATCCTTTATTTTACCCAGACCATAAAAGTTTATAAAGGTTAAATATTTAGCAATTTCTCCTAATGAGACTTTCAAAGGATCATATGCTATTTTAAACTCTATTAAAGTTGAAATAATAATAATGAAAATTGAGGCAACAATAAATGGTTTTAAAACTGCTAATACACTATCCGCCAAATCAATCAATTTTTTAACTTTTGATTCTTTAATAACTGGCCACTCATCTTTGTTATTAGTAATCAAAAAACCAGCAATAAACTTCTTTGTAGTTGAAAATTTTTCTTTTAATAGCTTAAAGTATCCAGAATAAGGATTGTCATTAAACTGCAGAAACATTAGTGCATGTACCTTATTAATAATCACAAAGACATACAGTAAGACTGAGACAGTAAAGATCATTAAAGCCACTCCAGTTGTCATGATTTCAGAATTTAATAATTAGACATATTTATTCTATACCCATGATTATTGATAACATAATAATCAAAACATCATGAATGACACTCTTGGAAAATTATAATCCCAAGCTCTAATAAATAATACAGTTAGAGAGTATTGTTTTTAGATAGATATGCTTCTTAATTAAATATGATTAATTGTAGGTAGGCTAGTTTTAATATTGCATTCAATAGTAAATACCAATCATAAAGATAATTTGTTCCGTATTTTCGTTGATTTATCCCACATTCTTATAACAATTATATTTCTCATAAAAAAAATACAACAAATACTTTTTCATACATATTACACGTATCGGAATATTAGTAAAACACAAAAATCAATCACAAATATTGATTCCCTTTTCCAACCTTCAACAACTACTAATAGATTTAAGAATGATCAAATTCAGAATAGATTTATAAATACTATAAAATCTATTTTTTTTTATTTATTTATTCTATAATATTGTTATGAACACAACAACTTACCGTTCATGGCTAACCCACCACAAGAAGATAAAAACCCTCACTCAAATGAAGAGCTTCAAAAACTAAAAGAAACTCTTGATACTTCCTCTTCTATAAACAGGAACTTAGAGATTATCTTTACTTCTTTTTTGATTTATGTGGTGATAATTATAATCAGTACAGATGATATACAGCTATTGCTTCCTGATAGCAAGTTAGCCCTTCCAATTTTAGGGATTCAACTTCCTGTAATAGGGTTCTATCTGGTAGTACCTGCTCTAATAGTAGCCTTGCATTTTAATATGCTTATCAACCTCTTGGAGCATAGCAAGAAGCTTTATGAATATTGGGATAAAGCAGGGAAAAACTCTTCTCAACTCTATCCCTTTTTATTCAATTTTACAGTAAGGTATGAAAATGGCTCCCTTATTTCTAAACTAGTCAATGGAGCGATACACATTAGTTTTTTTATCATACCTCTATTTGTACTTTTATACCTGCAAGTAAGATTTTCTGACTATCAAAGTCTTCTTTTTACAGTTATCCACTTTACGTTTCTTATATTAGATGCCTTTCTTCTTTTGATATTTTACTATCAAATTGTTGAAAATGAAAACTACAAAACCAAGTCAATCTCATGGGTAATAAAAGCCAAAGAAAATGGTCTTTTGCATTTAAAAAAGAGAGCAATATTAAACTTTACATTCTTTTGGGGAATTTTAATTTTTGGATTTTTTAACCTTGTAATAATCTTAACAGTATCTTGGAATCCAATAATATTAAAACCAATAAAAGGATTTATTTCTATTCCACATCTAACCGTAACTGATAAACTCCTTGTCAAAAATACTCCCCCTAATGAACTCTTAGAAGTTTATTACTCTAGAGATACCACGTTAGTAAAGGCCTATTTAGAACTTGCTGAAGGTATAAACCTTGAAAATAGAAACTTAAATTATGCTGAACTGGATGGCAACAAACTGTACAAATTAAAGGCTAATTATAATACGAAAATGGTAAATGCTAGTCTCAATAATACCGACCTACAAGAAGCTTACCTAGGGATGGTTGATTTACAAGAGGCTAATCTTTTCAACGCTCGTTTACAAAAGGCTGACCTTTCCAGAGCTCGTTTGCAAGAGGCCGACCTTAGAGGGACTAATTTACAAGGAGCAGACCTCTTTCATGCTAATTTACATGGGGCTGAACTCGCGGGGGCGATACAAACAAATAGTAATTCAGATATCACATTTGACTATATTTTAACAACAGACACCAGCCATAGAGAAGCAATCTCTGAAAAAATTTTTGACAAGCCAACAAGTTTACAAGGAGCTAACTTAATGTTTACGGACTTTATAGAAGCTGACCTTAGAAAGGCTAATTTCCAAGGGGCTGACCTTAAGTATGCTCATCTCCAAGGAGCTGACCTTAAGAATGCTGGTTTTCAAGGGGCTGACCTTAGGGGAGCTCGTCTCCAAGGGGCTGACCTTAAAGATGCTCATTTTCAAGGAATCCATTTACAAAACTCTGATTTAATTGGTATTACATATGAAAACATACAATTTGAGAGTAACTATTATCAACCAATTAATTTATTCCAGCCAGCAGATTCTATTATTAAAGAAATTCTAGAAAATTTATCTATAAATGATGAAATACAATTCTTGAAGAATATTAAAAAATTCGGTTTAAAGGACATTTTTAATTTCCAGTCTGATCTTGATGGGTTCATTTCTTTCAGAAAAAAAATGATCTGTTCAAAAGATATACTTAACCCAAGTAGTCTTTTATTTTCTGAGTTTGATTGCAAAAGTGATCCAAACCTAATAAGAGTAAACCGTGAACTAATTGAGCACCTGAAAAACACTTGTCCCGAAAAATTGGAAGGCATTGATTTAAGTAAATATTCAACTGAATAATGATTTTTTTAACAGTTTTGTACCTTATTTGTACCTTTATTCTATAACTTCCTGAAAATCAACACCAGTTACTTTTTGTATCGGGAAATGACCACTATTTTAATTTATTTCACAAAAACTATCATCATGAACAAATACATCATCACCTTATTAATTTCAGCTTGTTTTATCAATTTGTACGGCCAAGACCTCACTATTCCAAAGAAAAACTATACTGATACGGTAGATTTTTCCGCAGCACCTAAAAGGGTAGCTAAAAAATTCCCTCTTTCCGACCAGAGCAACACCGCCGAGTGGGAATTATTAAAAGAATACTCTGATGAGTTTAATAAAAAGAAGTTAGATACTGACAAATGGTATCCTAACAATCCGGGTTGGAAAGGAAGAAAACCAACGTACTTCCATGGTTCTAATGTAAGCCTCGACAAGGGCAACCTGGTTATCAAAATAAACCAACATGGCGATGAGGAACTTCCCGAAGGATATACGCATTCAACGGGATTCATCAAAAGTAAAAAACGGATTCTGTACGGATATTTTGAAGCAGAAATCAAATTGATGGATGCTCCATGGGTAAGTGGATTTTGGATGACGAATGCAGGCAAGGACTGGTGGACTGAAATTGACATTTGTGAAAATGCGCCGGGCTTGTCGTATAACAGGCACGATCTGAATTCAAACATCCATGTGTTTAGAGCACCAAAAGACAAGGGCGATGTGAAGAAACATTTTTCCCGAAATAAAAAGTATTATGTCCCTTTCGAGTTACAGCAAGATTTCCATGTGTGGGGATTGGAGTGGAACAAGGACGTGATCCGTTTTTATATTGATGGGGTATTGTTCCGCGAAGCAGAAAACACCCATTGGCACCAGCCGCTCGAAATCAATATCAACTGCGAATCTAACAAATGGTTTGGCGCATTGCCCGACGACAACAGACTTAACAAAGAATATAAAGTGAATTATGTGAGAGCTTGGCAAAAGAAGTAATCTCATGGCTTCGAATATGGTTGACCTTGTTGCCGAGCTTCTGGGCAAAATCAGTAGCTAGTTTTGATAGAAAAGGTGCCTTGTTTGCGGAAATGAAGCAACTCCAAGAAAAGTTGGGCTGAAGTTTAGGCGACATGGAGCGGTAGTGCGATAGTTACTTCCGTTCCTTTTTTGGGGGTCGACTCAATTCCAATCTGGCCTTTATGCTCTTGAAGAATTGTATAAGTGATGGATAGCCCCAGACCAGTTCCTTGTCCAGGATCTTTTGTGGTAAAAAATGGATCGGTAATTTTTGCAAGGTTTTCCTTCTCTATGCCTTCTCCTGTATCGGTTATTTTCACCTGAATATAATTATTCACTATGTCCGTCTCTATTGTAATCTCTCCTTTATCACTTATGGCTTGGCAGGCATTGGTAAGTATATTGATAAAAACCTGATGAATTTTCCCTACATTACCCTTCATTTCAAAAGGCTTGTCGGTGTATTTTTTATGTACATCAATTTTACTTTTTAGTTCATTGCCCAACATCAACAGGCAATTATCGAGAATATCATGTACTTGGCAAGCCTCATCATAGGTTTCAGTATTTCTGCTCAGCTTGTTCAGGCCAGAAATAATTGCCACAGCTCGGTCAATCCCTGTTTCTATGGAATTAAGAAGGCTAGTAACCAGCTCATCGGTATCTCCTTTGTCTTCAAAATAATACTTCAAACCTCTATATCCCCCAGAAATAAAATTCAAGGGATTGTTTATCTCATGTGCAATTCCCGCAGTCAATATCCCCAGGGAAGCCATTTTTTCGGCTTGAAACAACTGTGACTGTGTTGCTTTAAGTGTATGGATTGTACTCCTTAGGTTTGCGTTTTGCTGGTTGATAATACTATTTTTATCGTGGAGCTCTTTATTTGTTTTACTCAACTCATCTGTAGCAACATCTAAGTCCCTTGAACGTGCTTCAAAAAGCTTTTCCAAATCAACTTTATGTTCTTCTAGCTCTTTTTCTGTATTTCTTAGTTTTTCCAAATGCTTCTTTAAAAACAGAAAAAAAATCACACCTGTAACAAACACATAAAACCATCCTTTATAGGTTTGCATTTCTTTTATTAGCTCCGAATCACTAATGAATGAATTCAAAATCATATCTGAAAAAACAATCCACAGACCACCCACAAGTAAATAAGCTACAGTGATCTTATATTCAAACTTAAAACATTTTATAACCTTGACCATCCTGAGCTTTGCTACTTGTTTTAAATCACTTTTTTTCAATCTGAGACTTTTATTGAAAGTATCTAAAATTGATCCTAATCCAAAACTAATAGCTATTAAAAAAGAAACAAGCACATATTAAGAAACTCGACCTGCAAACTGGACCAGCTTCTGAACAAGGTAAAAGGGAGCCCGTCTTATCAAAAAAACATATACACCCCCTATACTTTTTACTACTTTTTCCAGAGCTTTCCTCCCAGCACTTTCTGAAGTACATCGTCACGGTAATTTCGGCTAATGGGCACTCGCGCCCCGTCCATTAGCAGCTCGTTATTTTCTATGCACTGTACTTTGAGAATGGAGGCTATATAGGATTTATGCACACGTACAAAGGGTTGCCCTTTCAGGTTTTCCTCAATGGTTTTCATATTGAGAAGGGTAACATATTTCCCCATTTCGGTATAGATGACAACATAGTTTTGCATGCCCTCTATGTACTTTATATCCTTAAAAAATATTTTCTCAAATTTGTAATCGCACTTCACAAAAAAATAGGAGTCTTGAAGTTCCGAAGGGGCTTCGGTTGCCAAAGAATTACACAAAAGTTGGTAGTACTCTTTCGCTTTGGCAGCTCCTTTAAAAAAGCGGTTGAAGGTGATGGGCTTCACCAAATAATCGAGCACATCGAGCTGGAAACCTTCCAAGGCATAACTGGGGTAAGCGGTAGTAATAATGACCATGGGTGGCTTTTTGGTCACTTTCAAATATTCTATGCCGTTCATGAGGGGCATTTGAATATCTAAGAAAACCAAATCCACATCTGTTTCTTCCAGCAGCTTGGTGAGCTCTATGGGATTGTTTCCCGTACCTGCCAGTTCCAAAAAATCAACCTTTTGCACATAATCAATAATGCATTCCCGTGCCAAAGGTTCATCGTCTATTACAACACATCTGATCATAGTTTTTCGCTTAAAACAGGTTCTGGTTTGATTAAGGTTTTTTCTTGAAGTTCCAAGCTGAGTTTTACTTCGTACTGCCCATTGGTTTTCCCAGTAGCCAACTCGAATTTGCCAGGATAAAGGAGCGCCAGCCTTCGCTTCACATTTTCCAAGCCCAGCCCTCCATACTCAATTGCTTCTTTTGCACTTTCGGAGCTAGCTGTGTAGCTATTCGCTACGTTAAAACTCATTTTATTATTCTGAATTCCTAGATGAATAGCAATCCAGTTTTTCTGATCGATATGCTGGGAAACATGCTTGAAAGCATTTTCAATAAAAGGCATTAAAATAAACGGAGCGATCATTTGGTTACCCGTTGCCTGCAAGGGAAGATCCACTTTCACTTCAAAGCTTTCGTCCAGCCTCAATTTTTCCAATTCAATAAACCCTTCCAGATACATTACTTCCCTAGAAAGAGGAATTTGCGCTTCGTTGCACTCGTACAACTGATAGCGAAGCAAACTCGAAAACTTAGCCAATGACTCGGTAGCCATCTCGGTGTTTTTGTTGATCAGTACAAAAATAGAATTGATCGTATTGAACAAAAAATGCGGGTTGAACTGCGACTTCAAAAACTTCAGTTCCGTTTCCAGTTTCTCTTGGGCTAATTCCTGTTCCCGCTTTTGCGATTCGAGGTAATTCTTTGCCAATTTTATACTCATGCCCAAGGTCATGCTGCCTATTGCAGAAGGAAACGAATTGTGGATAAAAATATCTATACCCGTCAGCCCTGGCTTTTGGTACAACTCGCCTACCTCTTTACCAATTAAAAAAGAACTAAGGTAATAACCCGACATAACCGTTAGCCCCATGGCTACCAACGTCGCTCCAAGGGCAAGAAAAAAGAGGGTGTATTTTCCCTTTTCCAAAAATCTGGGAATAAGAAAATAGAGACAGAAATAGACTCCTATGGCTTGGAAAACAACATAAAAGGAGAATTTAATGGCAAAAGGAGGATAGCTGATATTATTGACAGTTTTTACCGCATCGCCGTTTTCAAACACCAGCCACCAAAAAAAGTGGTACGCTGCCCAAAAGAGTAAGTGATGTAGTTTGTACTTAAAAATCCAGCTATAGTTATGTGTGCTCATGTCAATTGTGGCTATTCAACAACTTCTAATCTAAGTTGTTTTTTAAACTCTATTCCATATTAATTTACAACAAGTCCTTTTTTATTGATGAAATGCAGATAAGTTTATACATACGGTATGCTAATTACAAATTAGCTGATTTTTAGCGACTTATCAACGTTTCTTGCATCTCGTCAAAAATCCCAGCCCTCTTATCATTCATACTTTTAGCTCTTCCAGCTAAATGCTTGATTTGACCAAACCCAAATCAGAAGAAGTATGAAACGAATAACTATCACCCAAATAGCCCTCCAACTCTTGTTCTTGTTCTCTTTTGCTGTTGCCTTTGCACAGGTCCAAGGCAAGATCTACGACAACAAAGGCACTTCTTTGCCTTATACCAACGTGATTTTGATGAACGCCACAGACTCCTCTTTTGTAAAAGGATCGGTCACTGATCCAAGTGGAAATTTCCTAATTAATAACATCCCTAACGGCAAGTATTTTCTTAGTATTTCCTCCATCGGCTACCGCAAAATGTTCACAAATACTTTCTTTATAAATACGGAAACCAAAGCTAAAACATTTGATGACTTATCCCTTGAAGAAGAAGCTACCTACCTAGAAGGAGTGGAGGTACGAGCCCAAAAAGTGATGGTAGAACAAAACCCAGAAGGAATGGTGGTGAACGTGGAAAACAGCATCATGACCAAAGGAAGCTCTGCCTTGCAATTGATAGAACGATCGCCTGGGGTAGTGCTCGACCAACGAAATAATACGCTGACTTTGAATGGGCAAAGCGGTACACTGATCATGATTAATGGTCGCCCAGTGAGGATGTCGGCAGAGGAGATCACCAACCTACTAAAAGGCATGAGTGCCGATAATGTCCAAAAAATTGAGCTACTGACCAATCCCTCCGCCAAGTACGATGCCGATGGAGGAGCGGGGATCATCAACCTTGTGCTCAAAAAAAATGAAAGCCAAGGCACAAACGGCTCGGCTTCGGTTAGCTTTGGTTATGGCTACGGACAAAAAGAAACGGTGAGCCTCAACCTTAACCACCGCACGGGCAATACCAATTACTTTGGTACCTATGCCTTTTCCAACGACGATACCTACTCCAATTGGCGAGGAATAGGCACAAGTGTCATGTCGGTTTTTGATGGAAAAACAGCGTATGATTTCAAAAGCCAAACCGAACAAAACAACAAAAGCCACAACCTTCAACTGGGCATGGAACGGGAAATGAGCGAGAGTTTGTTTGCTGGAGCTACGCTGATGTACAACCATTCGGTGATCAAAAACGATGTGCTCAACGAGGCCGACTACTGGTTTGCAAACGATCCGTTTATGAGCGCCCAAATCAATATAAATGGGCAAAATACCTGGGATAACCTCAACGCTACTTTTTATGCTGAAAAAACCTTTAGCGAGAAATCAAAGCTCAAGCTAGATGCCGATTACCTCTATTATTCAAACAATTATCCCACAGTTGTCTACAATGAATTCTTTGACGAAAATGGACAACCGTTCGATCCCTCGAATGCAGTATTTGTGGAAAACAACCGAGGGGAAAGCGGTACCGATATTCAAATTGGGGTGCTGAAAATGGACTGGGAAAAGACCTTAAACGATAAAATAAACATTGAAACTGGCGTAAAGGGCTCTTATTCTGAGACCAGTAATTTTGCCATTATAGAAGAAGCTCGGGACGGGGAATGGGGGCTAGACCCTCGCAACAAAACCGAATCGCAGATTGATGAAATAATAGGAGCTGCCTATGCCTCCCTATACTACTCGCTGGACAGCAACACCAACATTACGCTAGGCGCTAGGTACGAACACTGGACCAGAGACTTTGGCGACCCTGCACTAGACCAAAACTCTGGTAAGCTCTTCCCTTCCCTCTTCATCAATAGAAAATTAACTTCTAACACAAGCTTGCAGTTTGTGTATAACAGGAGGATTTCCCGACCAAGTTACAACGACCTTGCCGCCAACCTGACCTATAACAGTCCAACTTCAGTTCTTGCAGGAAATCCCTATTTGCAGCCTACCATAGCGGATAATCTGAGGCTGAGTTACCTGATCAAAGACATCAACATTGCCTTGGTTTATACGCACGAAACGAACCCCATCGTCAGGTATCAAGTATCTGAACTAAAAGATACCGAGTTGGCAGTAATAGCTCCGCAGAACATGACCTACCAAAAGAATTTTGCCTTGCAAACCAACATCCCTTTGCAGCTTTTTAGTTGGTGGTCGGTAAATGTGGGAGGCAGCGTAGGCATCCGAGAATTCCAGCTTTCGCACACCAAGGAACAAGTAGTGAAAGACTATTTCGCCTACAACACCTATGGGAGCAATACTTTTTCCCTCCCCTTCAACATCACCGCAGAGATCTCTGGTTTCTATAACAGCGACCACTACTACGGCAGTATGAAAGCCCAAGGTTTTGGGCAAATGAATATTGGGTTGAAAAAGAACTTGAAAGACAACAAGGGCAGCTTCCAGTTTTCGATCACCGATGTATTCGAAACTATGCAATACGAAAACGAACTAGGAACACTCACCGAAGAAGCCTACAACTCTCAATTTAATGTGATATTCAGACCAGAATCGGGCGATACAAGAATCTACAGGCTCACTTATAGCAAAACTTTTGGCAACACAAAACTGAAAGGCAAAAAGCAACGCCAAGGAGGCTCTAATGAGGAAAAATCGAGGGTAAACAAAGGATAGCAGAATCAACAACATTACACCTATCTACAATATTCCACTTTCAGAAAGGTGTATTAAACTCTACTCAAGTATTTATAGAGTTTTATATTAGTAAACTAAGCACCCTTTCAAGCTTCTTGAACGGGTGCTTCTATTTAACCAGTTCTTGGCTAAACCTCCACCACTACCTTCCCTTTTGCCTTGTTATCTTCCATGTACTGATGTGCTTCTGCTACTTCAGAGAGGGTAAAAACCTTATCTATGTTCAGGCTTACTTGACCATTCGCCACTTCGTCAATGAACTCTTGGAGCAACTCTTTTGAAAGGTTTTTCGATTCGCCCATGTAGACGGTAAGCCTGCCCAAAGATGGAATATCGCCCATGGGGCTAAAGTCCGACATGGTCCATTCATTGCCCAAGATGCCTGTCATGCACACCATGCCTTTGTAGCCGATGCACTTGAGGGAATCTTTCAGCGTGCGTGTGCCTATTAGCTCCAACACTTTGTCCACTCCCTCGGGAAATAAGGCGCGCAGTTTTGGCGCAACAGTTCCATCGTCGATGAGCACATGGTCTGCCCCATTGGCAAGCAGCGCTTCTTCTTTGGCTGGGTTTCTCGTGGTGGAAACCACGGTCAAGCCCTTGGCTTTTGCCAACTGGCAAGCCAACATTCCTATGGAAGAAGTCCCGCCCCTAATGAGCAATTTTTCTCCTTTCTCAATTTCCAAAGCTTGATTGAGCGAACCCGAAACAGTTTGAAACATTTCAGGGATTGCCCCTAAGGTAGACCAAGGCAACGAGCTGGTAAATGGAAAAACGATCTCCAAAGGAACAAGGCTGTACTCGGCATAGCCACCGTCAAAAAAGCGCCCCATACCACCCATAATCGCCGCCACTTGCTGACCTTTTGGGTAAGTGCCAGAAGGGTCATTTTCCACTATTCCCACACATTCTATCCCTTGGATTCGGGGAAAGTCCACACCGGGCGAATCGCCACGGCGGGTAAATAACTCGGAACGGTTCAAACCAAAGGCCTTCACCTGAATAAGCACCCAACCTGATTTCACGTCAGGCTTGGGTACTTCTTTTACTTCAATTACGTCGGGGTTTCCCGCCTTTAGGGTAACTGCTGCTTTCATTTATTTTTGAGGGCTAATTTTGTTAAACATGTATCGGGCAATTTTTATGATAGTAAGAATACAAACAAGCTTGACACAAGCTATCAATTAGCTTTCGCTATTTTTCCAAGCAAAAGCAGAAAAAAAGCAACTACCGACTTTGCGATAGTTGCCTCAATATTATTTTGCAACAAATCTGTTAGAAACACCTTACATAAGCTTGATGGGAACAGTAAGTTTTTCCCATTTCAACACCAATGCATCGCCATCCATAACATATTCCAATGTTTCGGAGCTTTCGCCCACAGCCTTAGGGCTCACTGTTACTTTCAATACATCTTTGTCGGCATTGTGCTTGTAAGCACCCCACTGCTTAGGCTCTGAGTTAAAAATGATTGTCCACTCAGTTTCTCCAGGGATAGTGAAAAAGCTGTATTTTCCAGCTGCTAGCGTTTTCCCTTCTACTTTCACGTCTTTCGAAAGTTCAATGGTCGTAGCTTCGTTGGCACCAGCTCTCCAAACTTTGTCGTAAGGAACCAAGCCTCCCCACACTTCTCTTCCTTTCACCGATGGGCTTCCGTAAACCACTGTTACGGTAGCATCACCCACCATGGCTTTCATCTCCTTTTTAGGGCTAGGGATATCTCCTTTCAATACTTTTGTTTCATAAGCATCTTGCGCTTGGGCAAAACCGACAAAGCAAAACAAGGCAACAAGCATACTGCTAATAGTAATCGAATTACGTTTCATTTTTTTTTAAGTTTTAGATTTAAAAATGCTGATGAGTATTCACGTGGATTAGTTTATCAGCATTTTAACATCCGCTCTTTTGAAGTGTTCGGATTTTAAGGTTTTTTAAGATTTGAAGCTCTATAAATCACGCCTTATGGTGGATAATCCTGCACCCATTCTTGAAATAGGACTAAAGTGCATTTGTAACCTATCTACCCTTCTTGCGGCTGGTAGCGCACCAAGTCAATGGCTACCCCATTGGGATCAGTTATGGCAAAATGCCTATCCCCCCAAGGCTCATCCCTTAGCTCAATCTTTATTTCCGTTCCCTTGCTTTTTATTTCCTCGTAAAGCGCGTCTACATCTTCTACTTCAATGGTGAGGTAAACGCCTCTTCCACCAAAAGCTGGTTGGAACAAGGCTTTTTGGCTTGGGTGGTTGGGCAAGAGAAATGAGAGTTCCGCCTGCCTATTTGGTGTGTGCATGAGCAAGTAAAAATCATTTTCGAAGGTGATGCCAAATTCCAGCGTTTCTGTGTAGAACTTTTTGGTTTCTTGCAGTTTTTCGGTGATAATTCCAGCATTTAGTTTCATCGTCATTTTTGTTTTTAAGTTAAACTTATGACACAAAACTAGCGGGGAGCTAAACGATTTCTTTGTAAAAAACGGACATAATCAATGAAGTGCCGAGCTGGGAGTTTCCCCATACATATGCTTGAATTCTTTTACAAAATGGGCATGATCGTAATAGCCCGCATCGTAAAAGACCTTGTTTTTCCTCAAACTTTCTTTTGAAGGTTTTGCATTCAAAAACTGTTGAAAACGAACAATTTTGGCAAAGGTTTTTGGTGACTCACCAATGTAAAAGCTGAACAAGCGCCTTAGCTGCCTTGGGCTTATCCCCGTATCAAGTTCTTCTTGCACTTTCACCAGCCCTTTCGATTGTAAAATCAAACTAACTGCATGGCCAAACCTTGGATCCAACACTAAATCTGAATTGCCCAACACTTTTAGCAAATAGGCATCTAGCTTAGGTTTCAGCTCACCCAACGTTTGAACACCATCGGCTACTTCAGCAATCTCTTTGGACAAACTTGGCAACACCTCCTCCAAAAAGGCAAAGCGATCGGTGAGTTCTGAAGCCGCAACTCCGAAGAGGATGGGGAAAGCAGAGGGCAAAAAGCGCAAGCCGAAATAGTGGAATGAATTGTTTAGAGGAAATTCGGTGTAGGAATTTGAAAACCCGATGATGAAGTTATCGGAAGGGTTGGCTGTTTCCCAAAGCAGGTCAATGCAGCCATCGGCTACTACTCGGTACACAAAAGACTGGGAAAGAGGCTGTCCTGTTTTCAATTCCCAATAGCAATGCACCAAATTGGAAAGCCCAATTGCTGGAGTAGCTTCCACATAGGTCACATTTCCGCCCGTGCTCCCCACCGTAGGCTGGATGGGGGAAAACTGATTTTTGATAGAGGTGAATAGTTTGTCCATAGCACGCAATGAAATCCCCCACCAAATAACAAAAAAAAGCCTCCCCGTTCAAGTAACAAAAATTAATAGTTATAGAATTGGGCTAGGGTTTGAAGTCAATTCTTGTACGATAGAAGGCTTCACTTCTTTTCTTTGGGACATATCAATGGGGATGTCAATCGGAAAAGAATAACGCCTTCTCCTCGGAAAAACAATTCTCCTTCGCTAGATTTAGAAAGACAACCACCATAAACAGACACCTACTCAAATGCCAAATAAAAAGAAAGAGGACTCCGATTTGCAAAGCATTACCCGCTTGATAACGGATGCCACTTTAGGGGTGACAGATATGGTGGAAGCCATGCACAAGCGAGTGGTTCACCCTCCTCTTTTGCCATCGACCCCTATCCAACACCTAATCACCAAAATTGCTGGCTTCACTTTTAAAAATATCAGGTGGAGCACTCAACGCATAGGCGGTGGTTTAGATAAAGCGTTAGGGCAATTAGCCCCCATCCTTGGGAACATAAAGGCTACCGACGAAAGGGAGGCTCTCCGCTCAGTGCTGAACGGAGTAGTCGGTGACCATTTGGAAAAAAAAGAAAACCCTCTAAAAATCACGATGCAATTCAGGCATCGCTCAAAGGCAGTACCGCTCTATAACACGAGCCTTGCTGCTGCTTATCCCGCTATCAATGGCAAAATCCTTCTGATGGTGCACGGCTTGTGCATGAACGATATCCAGTGGACCAGAAAAGAGCACAACCATGGAGAAGCCCTAGCAAAAGAATTGGGGAAAACGCCCATTTACCTGCATTATAATAGCGGTCGGCATGTCTCGTCAAATGGGAAAAGCTTCAGTGAACTGGCAGAAGAGTTGGTGAAGCATTGGCCCGTACCCGTTGAAGAACTGGTCATAGTAGCACACAGCATGGGTGGTTTGGTGGCTCGCAGTGCTGTTCACTATGGTCAAATGCAACAGAAAACATGGACAAAACACCTCAAGAAAATCGTTTTCTTGGGAACGCCCCACCATGGTGCTCCTCTGGAACGAATAGGAAATTATGTGGATGTGATTCTTGAGACTATCCCGTATACAAAACCTTTTGCCCGATTGGGCAAGATCAGAAGTGCAGGCGTAACAGACTTGAGGCATGGCAACCTGATTGATGAGGACTGGCAGGGAAAGGATAGGTTTGAACAACAAGGAGACCAAAGGCAGCACATCCCCTTGCCAAAACAAATAACCTGTTATAGCATTGCCGCCGCTATTGGAAGTGAATTAGATCCAGTATCGTCTCGGGTAGTAGGAGATAGTTTGGTGAATGTAAAAAGTGCCTTAGGGCAACACGAGAACCCTGCTAAAAGCTTGCACTTTGAGCCGAATAACACGTGGGTTGCATACAACAACAACCATTGGGATTTATTGGATAACCCTAAAGTTTATGAGAAATTGAAGGCTTGGTTGGGCTAGGGAAAGAAGACCTGTTTAATTAAATCTGCTATTAAATTAATTATGCCATACCTACGGCGTTGTTTATTCCTCTTTTCTCATTCCTACAATTATGAAACTCCTTCGGGGTATTTATCCTGAACAGCCTACCTCGTAGAGGCTACAAAATTGTAGAAAAGGCTGACCAAACGGATTCAACCCAGTATGGGTTGCACAAATCTTCCCCTCCCCTTTTTTCCACCTATCCACTCATTCCATCCCACTCACAAAGGATATTTTACACTTATGTAAAATATATAAAATACCCGAGTTATTATTTTTACATTTATATAAAATATAGTTTAAACACCAATGAAAGGATATTACCTAGGAGAGTTTGAAGAAATTGTGTTGCTCACGGTTTGTGGCTTGCAAGAGGGCGCCTATGGCAATGCGGTAAAAGAAGAGATAAACCGCTGCTCGCACAGGCAAGTGGGGCTGAGCGCAATCCATGCGGCACTGTACCGAATGGAGCGCAAGGGCTACCTCACTTCGCAAAAGGGAGAGCCTACCAAAGAGCGTGGCGGAAAACGAAAGAAATATTTCTCGATCACTCCCTTTGGGGTGAAAGCCTTAAAAATGGCGGAAGAAACCCGACAAGAACTTAGAAGTGCTATTCCTAAAATCATCTGGCAGGTATGAAGCAAGTAATAGAAAACTACTGGAAAATCAGGCTTTTCCGTAACCTGCTCCGCCTTTTCTGCCATCCCGACCTACTCGAAGAAATAGAAGGCGACTTGGAAGAGGCATTTCAAAAAGACAGCCAACATCTGGGAGTTAAGAAAGCGACTTGGAATTATATCCTGACTGTGCTCACCTCCTTTCGCCCATATATGTTCCTCCAAAGAAATTATATACCTAATAGCTATAAAACTATGTTCAACTCAACAAGTATCTTGAGCACCATTCGGGTGTTGAAAAAACAAAAAACATTTACTTTCCTCCATGTTACGGGGCTTACTATCGGCATAGCCTGTGCCCTATTGGTGGGCATTTATGTTTCATATGAGCTTTCGTACAGTACTTCTTTTTCTGAAACAGATAATATTTACCGCTTAAACCTTGACGAGGATAACACGAAAATAGCTATTTCCCCTAACATCGTTGGCCCACTTGCAAAAAGAGAATTACCTGCTACTGAGTCTTTTTGCCGAATGTATGTGTGGGACAAGACGTCTTTTACCATTGACGGAAAGAGCTGGGTAGAGCCCACCTATTGCGTGGACTCTAGTTTCCTTGAAATGTTTTCGTGGGAAACCTTGGCTGGCAACCCGGATAAAATGTTGAAAGCCCCTAAAACATTAGTACTCACCGAATCCACTGCAGAAAAATACTTTAGAGATCTTAGCCCTACCGATGTAGTTGGACAAACATTGATGGTCGATGGAAAAACCCCTTACCTCATTGAAGGGGTGATAAAAGACCCACCTGCCAACTCAGATTTTTCATTTACTATGTTGAGTCCATTTTACGACCTCACTTGGGCACAAGAGGAGACATGGGGCAATGCTAACTACCAAACATTCGTCAAGTTGATAGAAGGAGTTTCCCCAGAAAAATATTATGCTGATTTGACAAATCTTGCCGATGGAAAACAACAAGATAAGGTCAAAGAATTCCGTCGGATGCCTTACTTGCAACCTTTTCAAGACATCCACCTTTCGAGTGGAATTGACTATGATTTTGACACAAAAACTGATAGCCAATATTTGTATACTTTTGCAGGGATTGCATTGCTCATCTTAGTGATCGCCTGCATCAATTACATCAATCTATCCACGGCTAGGGCTACCGAAAGAGCCAGAGAAGTAGGCGTTAGAAAAGTATTGGGTGCGCACAAAAGCCAGTTGTTTTTCCAGTTTTTCTCCGAAGCATTGTTGATCGTGCTCTTTAGCTTTGCACTTGCCATATTCCTCGTTTGGAACTTGCTCCCTTCGCTCAATAGCCTCATTGACAAACAGCTTAGTTTTCCTGCATTTTTCAACCTAGAAAATTCTCTTTGGATTGCGGGTGGACTTTTGGGCATTTCCTTACTTTCGGGAGCATACCCATCGCTATTACTGACTTCCTTTCGCCCTCTCGTAATCATGAAAAAGAATTACAAGGCTTCCAAATCGGGGGTGATCCTTCGGAAATCATTGGTAACGGTGCAGTTTGCCGCCTCGGTGTTCTTGTTACTCGCCACGTTCACGGTGGGAAGGCAATTGGCGTACATCCAAGAGAAAAACTTGGGTTTCGATAAGCAAGTATTCAGCCACTATTACCAATCTTCTACAATGGGTAGCCGCGATGCATTCAGAAATCAACTCAGCAATATTTCTGGGGTAAACAAGGTCTCTTTCGCTTCAAATACTCCCGAAAGTATTTCTTCGGTGTGGGATATGAGAACTGGGTCCACTGATGACGACTGGGCGCCAGTGTATTTAGCACGGATCGATGAATATTATTTGGAAACTTGTAAAGTAAAGTTATTGGAGGGCAGAAATTTCACGAAATCTAGTAGTATATTCCGAGATGATGACGATGAAGGACTTACGGAGTATATCATTAACCGTCCCGCCATGGAAAAACTGGGCTATACTCTCGAAAACGTTCTGGGACAAACGATAGCAGTTTCCGAAGAACGGGGAACTGTTATTGGTGTGGTGTCTGACTTCCATTTTGCGAATCTGAAAAAGGAAATAGAACCTTTGATATTTGCTTACAACCCTGAGGATACATGGCGAGTACTGGTGAGCATGAATGAAAACCAAGCGGCCGAAATCCTACCAAAAATAGAAGAGGTTTTTGCAGAACTTGCCCCCAACTATCCTTTCGACTACAGCTTTTTGAGCGACTCGTTTGAAAAACGGTACAGGCTTGAAAGCCAACTTGGCACTATCAGCAGCATACTTTCGGGAATAGCCATTATTGTTGCCTGCCTCGGGCTCATCGGCTTAACGTCTTTCACCACCCATCAGCGTTCGAAGGAAGTCAGTATTAGGAAAGTGCTTGGGGCTTCTATTCCAGATATTATTGTACTGCTTTCCCGTGAGCTTTTCTGGTTGTTGGTCGTTTCCATCGTGCTCGCCATACCGCTGGCATGGATGTACATGGATAATTGGCTCAATGAATACGCCTTCCATATAGAGCTTTCTTGGTGGATGGCTCTGCTGCCAGTAACTATGATTGTGCTGTTCACCTTTTCTACCGTGGGCTACATGCTCCTGAGGTCAGCAAACCAGAACCCAGCGAATAATTTAAGGTCGGAGTAAAACTCCTAAGTGCGGAATAATTAAAGTATTTTCTCTTTTTTGAGACGAATTAGAATTGGTTTGTTATTTCGAATCAATTCTAATTCAATATACTCGGAATTTGGGACTCGGAATCCCTCTATAAACCCACAATAGCTGGAGAAGTTATATTCCTTGCCATTAACCTTACCGATGGCATCTCCTGCCTTTATTCCTTTTGTAAAAGCTGTACTTGGCTCATAAACATAGCCTATCACTACTTTTCTGTCTTTATAATCGAAACTAAAACCATAAGAATAAATCGCATGATCTTGATCTCTAAAATTGGCAATTGCTTCGAAATACATCGCATTCTCTGAAAGGTCAAACAAGACTTTATATCTTTCAAAAATTTTACTGCCTAACAAATTACTAGATGCATTTTGCCTAGACTCCGCTACAACATTGTTTAATACCAAACCATTTACATCTACATTGTTCACCTTTATCAATTTGGAATCCGAAAATGTAACGCTGTTTCCCGCATTGCTTCTATTACCAACTTTGGTGACAGATAAAAGTGTATCAAAGGAAGAGATTCCCGAAACGTTTTGCAGGCCTAAAAACCCATTGAATCCAGAATCGAAACCTAGTGTACTGTTGAATGAGCCTATGCTAAAATCAATACTTGGTTTGTAAACATTATCAGTTTTTATCTCGACCTTTATGCCTTTTGATAGGATTGGAAGCCGAGTTCTGTTATCAGTAAAAACAAGTTTTTTCGCTTCATTATCAAATAACCAAAGGCATTCTTTCATGATGTTGGGACCTAAAGTCCCGTCAATCCCTAAACATTTAAACCATTCCGATTCGGTAAATCCAATTTTCGCAAAGCCAACATCCGCAAATGAAATATCACCAATTTCAAGCTTGTTTACTGTATAAGTTTGTATTCTTTTAGTTACACTATTTCCGTCCTTTACATCTATGTAACTCATTTTCCGAACATCCTTTAAAGAATTGACGAGTTCTTCGGAAAAGACCGTATATCCACCAGTATCGAACATAAAACGATATACGTTGCCTTCAATAGTCACATCGAATAACTGTAAGTTCGATACGACTTCATAATCGATTTCTTCATAAAAATCAGATGCTTCAATACTTGCCCGCACCAAGATGTTATTAGACCTGACCCGATGATAGGTAGCACAATTTGTTGTGCAAAACACCAACAAAACGATTTGGAATATTCTTTTCATATGAAGTATTTTAACTAGCTTCGATTCAAGCCACCCTCTTCTTGTCCCATAAAATATTTTAATGACTTCCCTCCTCACCCCACAATCTCGCCGCATAATTCCTCACTCAAATTTTCCTCGGCCATTTTTCTGGCTATCTCCTCTGCTTTTTCCTTGTAAGAAGGGTTGTTTATCAGCCCCAACAGCAAGGGCTCAAGTAGCTTCTTGGAAACCTTTCCTATCTTAATACCCAAAGGGCCTGCCCCAAGTTTACTAATAAGTTTGTTCCACAAGAATTGGTCAATGATATGGGGAATAATAAGCGTAGCGCATCCGTGTTTGAGTGCCATATGTGTAGTTCCTGACCCACCATGATGGACTATAGCGGACACTTTAGGAAATACCCAATCGTAGGGGATTCGATCTACGAAATGAACCAACTCTTTATCATAAAAAGCAGGTTCTGCCAAACCTCCTGCAGCGGTATTGATGATTGCAGGAATTTTATGTTTGGTAAGAATATCCAAAATGATCTTTGTCTTTTCCCCAGGTTTGGGGTTGGTCATGCTCCCAAAGGTGATAAAAAGAGGCGTCGGATGTTTTTCCAAAAATGCAAGCAATTCTTTACTTGGCGTCCAGTTCACCGTCTTGTTCCGTTCGTGGTAGCCCAGTACGTTGAGGTTAGGTTTCCAATACTCTGGTCTTGGGTAAAGTTGAGGTGAAATGGTATATATGACTTTGTGGTTGGCAATTACTTCCTTGATCTGCTGCTTCTTTATATTGGAAATGCCAAGCAATTTCAAAGAACTCATGATGGTTTTTATCAAACCCCAGTCGGCTATTTTAAAAGTGAGTTTGTTTAAGAACTCACCATAATTGCTATTGAAAGCCAAGTGTGTATTCCCTTTTACATAGTGTAAATTGGGAACAGGGCTTACGAATATAGTTTTATCTGGATGGGTTACATCCCAAATTACTGGGTACATCGCTTTGCCGTTGTGGACTATTCTGTCAGGTTTTTCCCTTGTGGCCACCTCTTGCTGTAGCTTTACCAAAAGCTTATTGTTCTTCGACTGGATCTTAGCTAGCTTCGTGTAGGCTAGTATCTTTTTCCATTGCGAACCACCACCGCCCAAAGCTGCTTTGCCTGCATCGCTTTCAAGCATTTCAATGAATTTAGTTCCTAGCGAGGCAAATCTCATGTTTGAATCTTCCACAAGATCCCTGAACTGTTCTGGAAATAAGCAAACAACATCATGCCCTTTCTGTTCCAGCATTTCGCCAATAGCCAAAAAAGGCTCCATATCTCCGCGTGTACCTATGGAAGTTAAAAGTATTTTCATTTTAAGAATCCAATTAGATTGACATTTAAATGCAACAACTTTATTATTTCAGATCATCTGAAAAATGACCTCCATGCTTTCCCTTTGCAAATTTGGCTTTATTAAATTCCGACGATCCCCCTTTTGGGATTGACAAACTCTGCCATTTGCTACCTTTTATCATTCTACCGATAAATATGATTTGACCAATATGGCTGGAATAGTGAGCCAATTGGCGGTTGATTGCATCAACAATGGTATGAGATTGATTTCTTATATAAACTTCTGTTCCAAAATTTTCTTTGTTTACAGAATCAAGGGCATCGAACAGGCACTTCCAGCCCTCATCCCACTTAGCCAGAAGTTCTTCTTTCGTTTTAATTATTGATTCAAATTCCTGGTCACGGTTTCGCCATTCTTTTTCCCCGTCGGCAATCAGGAAATCAGTCCAGCGCGATTTCATATTACCCCAAAGATGATTGACGATGATCGCGATCGAATTTGATTCTCCATTGTACTGCCAAAACAACTCCTCCTCATTGAGCTGATCAAAAGTCCGCTCTCCGAGAGATTTGTAATAGTCAAATTGCTTTTTGACGCTATAAAGATAGGTTGATTCCATGCTTCGTTTTTATCTAAAAAAGGTAGTAAAAATTAAATTCACAATGGAGGGAAGTGTATATTGAAGAAAAACCCGAATATTTTATACCCTTAATTCACACGTACTTCCTATTAAACCACGCCATCGGAATATCCGCTTCAAAGGTGTCGGTTTTGTTATCGATCCTCCTTTCAAAACGACCTTCTATTTTGAAGCCTAACTTTTTATAAAAAGCAATCGCTTTCTGGTTGCTTTCCCTTGCAATAAGTTCTACCCGCAAAATATCAGGGCGATGCTGTTCGATGTGCGTGAGCAAAGTCGAAAACAACTCTTTTCCCAAGCCTTGACCCTGATAGCTAGGGTGTACGGCAATGGTAAGCTCGGAAAGAACATGATCGAACACCCTTGGGGTTAGTTTGTAGCAATGAATCTCTGCGACCAACTCCTCTCCATTGGAAAGTTCCACTACGTAGCTTACTCCATTCTTCAGTGAATTGGTGAGATTCTGTATTATATATTCTTGTGATATTTCATCTTCTTCTCGCGCCATGCCACCAACGGTTTTGGCTACTTCCTTGTATAGCTGTAAGAGTTTATGCGCATCTGATAGAAGAGCTGGTCTGATGATGTGGTAAGCCATAAAAAAGAGAGTACTTAATCAATACAATTTCTTAAAATATTGCTTTTAGAATGATTATTAAAGTTACCCATTTCGCTGCAAATACACATTCTCTATCCTATCAATATGATGTAAATCGTGTCCAAGAATATGATACCCTAAAGCTCGTACACTAGCCTGGTTACCATTGGCAACCCCTTTTCTTCTGAGAGCTACTTCAGAAAACCCTTCGTATAATTTAATAGTAGAAATTCTCAGCGCTTCATATTCCTCCATTATGTTTTCAATTGTTCGCTCAGCTGCCCCCGAATTTGTATTATAATCCTCTTGCTCAAATCCCGGCAAGTTAGTTTTATCATTTCTTGCAAAGGCAAGGGCTCTATACCCATAGATTCGCTCATCATCAATAATATGAACCAATAGCTCTTTTATTGACCATTTATCTTTAGCGTAACTGAAATCCAATTCTTCATCGGTTAAAGAACCGATCAACTCTTTTGTTTTCTCTAAACTTTTTTTGAATTGCTTTAAAAGGCTCCCGTCTTTTTTGTACCATTTCATATACATTTCTGCATAGCTTGGATACTCTTCTTTCGATGGAAACCCAATATGTGTGCTCATAGTTATTTTAGTGGTTTTAATATGTACTCCGAACAAAACAACCGTATTGGCAGCAGTTAATCGACAAATGTCTCTCGGATAACTGCTTTAGTCTGGTTGATTTCCTTAGGACTCAAGCTGTTGTAAACCTCTACAATCCGCTGCTTATCTATGGTCCTAATTTGATCGATAGCCGCCCAGCCTTTTTGATTTTTGTGCTTCACCTCTACCCTTGTAGGGTAATTCTTGTTTTTGGTGGTCATAGGTGCAACCACTACCGTTTTGAGGTGCTTGTTCATTTCATTGGGGGAAATTACTACACAGGGGCGCGTCTTTTTGATTTCACTACCCACCGTAGGGTCAAGGTTGACAAGAACTATTTCGTACTGGCTTACTTCCATTCTCCAAACTCTTCATCTTCAAACACATCGCCCATTAATAACTCGTCATCGCCATTATCATGCATTTTCTTGAATGCTGTATCCCAACCCTTGCGAGGCTCAGCTTTTGGCTTGATAATAATAAATCCTTTTTCGAGTACAAGCTCAGCCGTGTCTTTAAAATTATACTTTTCTAGTACGGTCTTGCTCAACCTAATCCCTTTCGAGTTTCCTATTTTCACTATTGAAACATCCATAATTTATTCTTTGTGTAATTACAAAGTTAATACAAAATACAATTGGATTAAGTTCACTTTTTAAGATTCTTGATAAGGATGGCCTCTAAGAAGATTAAACCTAATGAAAGCACATACACACAAATCTTCAATGACAAACTTAGGGTAATAAAATAAGCAGTCGGGCCATCTGCCGCACCAATTACTCCCATTGAAAAAGAAGACCCGAATAAAAGATAACCTGAAATTGTCAACACAACCAGAAGTAACAATGAATTAACAACCAATACAATTATACTCAATAGCTTCATAGACCCTAAAAATAACTTCCGCACTGCTCAATAGCATAATTGCTATTGAGAAAAGTAGATATATCATTATATTAGATTTCATAGCATAACCAATCTACATTTGACCAAACACATATGAGACAATTAATCTATTACGTAGCGATCTCCCTCGATGGGTTTATTGCCAGACTAGACGAGGATATTTCAGGCTTTGTGCAAGGCGGAAATGGCGTTGAAAAATACATGAACGATCTCAAGGATTTTGATACGGTAATAATGGGCAGAAAGACCTACGAATTTGGGTATAAATATGGGCTACAGCCCGGGCAACCTGCCTATCCGCACATGAAACATTATATTTTCTCCACCTCTTTGTCTTTTGAAAACCAATACGAGCAGGTTCAGGTTTGCCCGCTAGATTTGAAGATTATCAAGGATTTGAAGGCGGAGGGAGGCTCGCCTATTTACCTCTGCGGCGGTGGCGAATTTGCCGGCTGGCTCTTGGAAAACCAACTGATAGACCAACTGAAAGTCAAACTCAACCCTCTGCTGATTGGGGAGGGAATCCCACTTTTTGGTTCTTCCAAAAAGCAGTATAAATTGGAGTTGCTAGAAGGGCAAGCGTATGAAAATGGGCTTCAAATCCTGACTTATGAAATCGGATATTGAAAAATTCAACACCCATCTTCGCCCAATGAGAAAACTGCTGTACGAAGATGGGTAATCGCCCAATTACGATTTCTTCACGAACTTGGTAAGGATCACGATCTGCTGCCCATTCACTTTCCCCTCAATATGCTCAGGGTTATCGGCTACAAGGGAAATACCCCTCACGGCAGTTCCTCTTTTTGCTGTAAAGCCCGCACCTTTCACATTCAAATCTTTAATAAGCACTACGCTATCGCCCGCTTGTAGCTCGGTTCCATTGCTATCGATGTGTTTTACTCTGTCTTCTTCGGCGATTCCTTCACCCGTAGCTTTTGCCCATTCCAAAGTTTCCTCATCGAGGTAGAGCATGTCCAGCAAATCTGCCGGCCAGCCTTCGGTGCGCAACCTACTCAGCATTCGCCAAGCCACTACCTGCACAGCGGGAACGGTACTCCACATACTGTCGTTGAGGCACCTCCAATGGTTCGGGTCCATTTTAGAAGCATCTTCTATTTGCTCTAGGCACACTCCACAAGCCATCAGGTTTTCGTAGTCATTCCCATTTTCTTTTGGAGGCACTTCGTATATTTTTAAGTCGTCTGCTCCACCACACAGCTCACATTTCGAGCCACTTCGCTCCATAATTTCTTTTTCTAAACTCATCTTGGTTTTCTATTTTGTGTCAATTGGTTGCCAAAAATAGCCATTTATTTACTGAACTGAAGCGAGACTGAGAGCGTGTTTAAAATTTAAGTTTTCCGAAGTGTCGGTTCGGTAAAAAATTTTCTTTTGAAGATACATTTCCAAACAGCGAACTGATTTAAACTTTTGGCTAAAGCCTCTTTTAATTAGGTCGAAAATGTACGACCTAAAGGTCGCACCTATTTATAAAAAAGAAGCAATTAACTAGCTTTCTCTTTGAACATGTTCAACATTTTGGAAAGCGTTGATCGAAACGCAACTACTTCATCCATACTCATATCTTCCGAATTAAATTCATTGATGATCATGGAAGGAATACATTCAGCCTCTTTTTTCAAGTCTTTTCCTTGTTCGGTAAGCGAAATCATCACCTTTCTTTCATCTTCAACAGATCGTTTTCGTTCTACCAATTGTTTTTCTTCCATCCGTTTGAGCAAAGGGGTCAGCGTATTGGATTCCAAAAACAATACTTCGCTCAATTCACTAACAGTTTGCTGCTCCCGTTCCCATAACACCAACAATACTAAATACTGTGGATAGGTAATATTTAACTTTTGAAGGAAAGGGCCGTATAGCTTTGTAATGAACCTAGATACGGCATATACTGGAAAACAAATCTGGTTTTCTAGCAACAGAGCTTGGTTGTCTTTATCCATTATGCAATCAATTTTTCCAAATATACATCTATCTTTTCCGGCTTGTCCGTAGGGGCAAACCTTTTGATGGGCTCACCATTTTTGTCGATAAGGAATTTGGTGAAATTCCATTTTATTCTGCTCACAAGCGTTCCTTTTTGCTTACTTTTCAGGTATTTGTAAATGGGATGGGCATTTTTACCGTTCACATCAACCTTTGCAAACATAGGAAAAGTAACACCATAATTTATGCGGCAACCTTGCTCAATGGAGTCTGCATCGCCAGGTTCTTGGTTGGCAAATTGGTTAGAAGGAAATCCAAGTACCACGAAGCCCTTATCCTTGTATTTCTGATACAACTTTTCCAATCCATCGAACTGAGGAGTTAGCCCACATTTACTAGCGGTATTCACCACCAACACAGTTTTTCCCTCAAAGTCGCTCATTTTAACATTGCTTCCTCTTAAATCAGAAGCTTCAAAATCATAAAACCGTTCGTCTTTCATTACGCTTTATTTTTTTTAAGTAAATAACCAAGAGCACCGCTTGACCACAATGCCCAAAGAATAAGTATAGGCTGGAAAAACAGTCGGATTAGTCGAGCCTTGTCTGTATCTAGCCCAAACGCATCCGTCCCGTTGAGGTATTGGGCAATATTCCCAGGGAAAATCAACACATAAAAAATAGCTAGTGCCAAACCTACCCGCACTTTTTGTTTCGTCCAAAAAACCATCCCAAGTCCCAATGAAATCTCAGCTATCCCAGATAGGATAACTACTAAGTCTTTGCTCAAAGGCAACCAATTAGGCACCTGGGCTTGAAATTCTGCGCGCTGAAACGTGAAATGCCCTATGGCAGCCATAACCATAAAGAGCCCTAAAACAATTCTTAAAATATTCTGGATGATATTTGTTTTTGGATTATTCATTACAAAAACATTTAAATCTTTATCGATTATATCGTGCACGATTCAAAATTATGAAACTAATCTGTCACATCCAAGAAATGAGACAAGAGCATTTTAAAAACTTTGCCATTTACTTACCGTTGATAAGCCTAATACTTTACGATTTACAGCTCATTTTGAGTAGTATATTCAGGAAGTATTTGAGCTTCCTGAAGAATGATGTATTTTCACAAATGGACAATTGAAAGAAGAAATTGAAATTGCATACAACCTTACGAAGATAGGGGTTGTCTTGCTCTTAATCGATAGCTTATTTTTACCGTGAAGGCTTCGATAAACCGGCGTTAACCTAAAGAATTGCACTTTTGGACACAACTAAAACTATAACCATTAACATTTTTTCTGCCGCACTACTAACTTTTATTTTTCTGTTTACTAGCCAGCTCGAAGCACAGTTGCTTCTAAAACAGCGGGTAAATGTAAATTGGGAAAAGAAGCCGTATTCGGAGGCTTTGGAAGAGCTTAGAGATGTTTATGGTTTTAGTTTTGTTTATAGCGATGATCAGCTCCCTTCCCGCTTACTCTCCTATCAGGTGCAAAATATGCCTTTGGAATATGTTCTTCTCCAGATGTTCAAAAACTCTAAAAATAACTTTAAGGAAATAAATGGGGAGATCATTATTTCCCATTACATACCCGGTAATCCTATACCCAAATACACCATTAATGGTAAAGTGACGGAGACTATTTCTGGAGAAGAACTAATAGGTGTGACGATTTGGCTCAAGGGAACTCCCGAGGGCGCAATCAGTAACTTTTACGGGTTTTATTCCCTCACTTTGCCTGAGGGCATTTATGAATTGGAATTTTCTTACCTTGGCTACAAAGACATTGTAGTGCCCATTCAGCTTGATAGTAACATAACGCTCGACATGGAAATGAAAGAGTCGGAAATCCAGCTAGAAGAGGTAGAAGTAGTTGGGAAAGAGCTGGAAGAGGATGTTAATATAAAGCAGGCTCAAATGAGTATTTTCAGGATGAATGCCAAAGTGCTGAAAGAAGTTCCTGTATTTTTCGGCGAGCCCGATGTTATCCGTACTATCCAGCTTCTTCCTGGGGTTCAATCTATTGCCGAAGGCAGTACGGGGATTTTCGTAAGAGGTGGGACGGCTAGTCAAAATCTGCTCCTTATAGATGAAGCCCCTGTTTTCAATGCCTCACACTTTGGGTTATTTTCAATATTCAATCCTGATGCGGTAAAAGAAATAGAGTTTGCCAAAGGTTCTATCCCTGCAAGTTATGGAGGAAGGCTTTCGTCTGTGTTGGATGTAAGGATGAAGGAAGGGAACTTTGAAAAACCCGTTTTTACGGGAGGAGTTGGGACACTTTCTACCCGACTTTCTTTTGAAGCCCCTCTCAAAAAAGATAAAGGTTCTTTCTTTGTGGCCGGCAGAAGGAGCTATGCAGATTTTTTCCTCAATAGCTTCCCTAGTCAAAGTTTTGGAGGTGGCAACACCCTGTATTTTTATGATCTTAATGGACGGTTTGACTATCGGTTCAATCTCAAAAACAAGGTTTCCGTTTCAGGTTATTTGGGAAGGGATAGGCTCGGATTCGATGACCTTTATGGGGTTTCTTGGGGCAATCAAAGTATTTCAGCTAGGTGGAACCACATTTTTAATCCCAAGCTTTTTTCCAACCTCACCTTCTATACCAGCTCTTTTCAAAACAGAAACATTGTCGACTTGGTGCAAGATTTTGGTTATGTTTCTCGCTCGAATATAAGGCATACGGGAATCAAGCAGGATTTTTCTTATTTCATCAATCCCAGCACTCAACTAGATTTTGGGTACGATATCAACAGGCATCGTTACTTCTTTGGAGAGGTAACACCCACAAACGAAACTTCGGTAATCCAAGAAGAATTCATAGACCCTTCCTTTGCCATCGAAACTTCGGTTTATGTAGGTTTCGAAAAAAACATTGGAGATAGGATAGACATCTACGCTGGACTACGCTACTCCCGCTTCGACAATGTAGGGCCAGGCAGAAAGTATATCTACGACACAGAAGATGTACTATCACCTGAAACTTCTGAAGAAAATATTATAGATTCTGTATCCTACGACTGGGGAGAAATTATCAATACATACCAAGGGCTAGAACCTCGGTTTTCACTCAGGTATTCTTTCAATAACAACACCTCGGCAAAGGTTTCTTATAACCGAACTAGGCAATATCTCAACCAAATGAGCAATACCAACACCCCTTCCCCTGTGGATATGTGGGCGCCAGTCAACAGCTATATCCCTCCTCAAATTGGTGACCAAATAGCGCTTGGTCTATTTAAAAATTTTGATGATAATACATTTGAAACTTCCATAGAGGGGTATTACAAGTTTATGGACAACCAAGTCGAGTTTAAACCTTTGGCAAACCTATTGCTCAACGACCACCTCGAAACAGAGGTGCTATTGGGGACGGGGATTTCTTACGGAGCAGAGGTTTTTATACGGAAGAAAAAGGGCAGGTTCACGGGCTGGACGGGATATACCCTTTCTAATACTACACGCGAAACACCCGGGATCAACCTTGGCGAACCTTACCCCGCTTCGCATGATAGGCGACATGATTTTTCTATAGTAGGAAATTACAAATTCAATGAGCTAATAAGCGTATCTGCCAATTGGGTTTACTCTTCTGGAGTTGCCTATACCTTCCCCGTAGGGAAATATGAGAAAGATGGCTTCCTGGTACCCTATTACAGTACTAGAAACGGATTTCGCTTACCTCCTACCCACCGGCTAGATATCTCGGCTACTTTCTTTAGGAAAATGAGCCCCGAGAAAAAGAACGAAAGCAGCTTCAATTTTTCTATTTACAATGTGTATAACAGAAAAAACACTTATGCATACATCTTCAGGCAAAACCAAGAAGACCGTTCTCAAACCGAAGTTGTCAAGATTTACCTCTTTAGTATTATCCCATCTTTCACCTATAATTTTAAATTCTAGGCACAAAAAAAGTGACCATTGCTGGTCACTTTTCTTTAATTTTCCAAAACTTCGGCTTTCAGACCAATAAACTATTTATCTGTCACTGTTGACAGACCACTATTGAGTTTCTTCTTTTCTTTGGCGTAATCCATCCTCATTACTTTAAACTCACAACGCCTGTTTTTAACCCTTCCTTCTTGCGTATCGTTATCGTAGCGAGGCGCATCTTCACCATAAGCCTTCACAAAGAAACGGTCAGAAGTGACACCTTTTTTCAGCATTTCCCTAGCGACTACTTCTGCTCTCTTTTTAGAAAGTCGTGCATTAAATTCGGCTGCACCACTGCTATCACTATGCCCACCTATTTCAATATATAAGCCAGGGTGTTTATCAAGGATTTTACAGGCTTCATTTATTATTTCATAACCAGAAGTAGAGATATCGAAGGAGTTGATATTGAAGAATACGATTGGCTTCAACCTTTTCCCTGGCATCAAATCTTCAAAAGGGATAATATTAGCTTCTTGCGCCAATAACTCATCTATTCTTCTTCTCATATCATCTTCAGGGTTCAATAATTTGAATTGCACCCTTAAGTTCTGGAGGTTTTCCGTATTACCGCCATCTGCAATCAGCTCCGAATCACCATAACCTTTGATAATGATCCTATCTTTAGAGATCCCATTGTAGATAAGCTTTTGAGCTACCAAACTTGCTAAACGGTAAGAAAGACTATCTTTAAAAACCTTATCCCCTTTGGCCATCGTGTGTCCACCTACTTCCACTTTCATTAATGGGTTTTCATCCATTAGCGTGACTAACTCCCTAATAGCCAACTCTGCTTCTAAATCCAAGATGTTCGCACCTGTTTTGAAACTAACCGAGTTTTGAAGTAAAATCTCATCGCCAATAGTGTTGATGGCAGTAGGCTCTTTATCCAAAAGAGCCGGGTCAATTGCCAACTGCGCATAGATTTTGGCATAATCAAATGAAGGAGTATCTTCTGTTATTTTCCTAAATACATATTCAACCCTTTTATTCTGCTTTCTACCAAGGTTTGTTTTGTTCGATGCCAGTGGAAAGGCAGAACCATACCCATGGCCTTTAGCTTCCAACCTGTCACCAGCAGAGCCTAAGCTTACCAATTCGGTTACCAAAGCTTCAGCTCTTGCTTTGGTTTTGTACAAATTCAATAGACTGTCTTCAGAGTTGGCTGAGTGAACAACCATTTCCACCCTGTATCCATCGTTATTATCCATCAGATCTTTCAAGGCTTGCAACTCTGGGAAACTACTTGGCAATACTTCTATTCCATCTCCCTCGGAGAAGAAAATATTCTCTAGCTCAACCACTTGGTAATCGCCAACCTCTTTCATTTGAAAGTCTTCCTTGATTTCCAAGTACTCAAACTGGTCTGATACATTTATATTTCTGGAGGCAAACAAATAGCCCTTGCGCTTCACCCTTACTCCATAATTCTTGTTAGGCTTGAGGTAAGCGGCATATTTGCCATTGAACCCATTACTATTGACAATATTTACAATTTTCTGAGTTTCGTTGTCTATAATTTCGATAGTAGCGGCCAAGGCTTTACCAGTTTTATCATCTACTACCTTACCCTTCAGTACAATCATTTTTTTGCGCACCTCAGGCAACATGATGATGTACAAATCTTGGTCACCATAGCTATCCGACTTATTGGTAGAAAAATACCCACGTGTCCCATCGGTTGACCAGGTCACAAAAATATCATCGTTAGATGTATTTACAGGATAACCCATATTCACAGGCTTCGACCATTTATTCTCTCGCTCATTATATTTTGAATAGAAAATATCATATCCACCCATTCCGTCATGCCCTTTTGAGCTAAAATACAAGGTTTTTCCATCGGCAGTAATATAAGGAGAGTCCTCATCGTAAGGTGTATTGATCACATCTCCTAAGTTTTCAGGCTCAGCCCAAGTAAGATCTGGCAACCTTCTCACAATATAAATATCTTTTCCCCCGAAGCTATTCTCGACAGTTCTATCACTACTGATAAACAGCACTTGTTCATCGGCCATAATTGCCGCATGTGTTTCCTGAGCCCTAGAATTCACTCCTTTCTGCATCATCTCAGGAGCAGACCATTGTTGATTTTTGAACACTGAAGAATAAATATTTCCTGAACTTTGCCCACCCATGGCCAAAGCACTTCTATAGATAAAAAGCTCATCACCATCTGGAGCCAAGCCAATAGATGCGTCGTGGTCAGGCGTATTGATTTCAGTCATATTCACAGGCTTTCCCCACTTTCCATCCTTGCCTTTTTCAGAAATATACACGTCCTCATATGGCAAATTATCTACAGGATCAAGCTCTGGGTTTTCATTGCTTGGCCTTCTTGAAGTAAAGATCAACCGGGATTCGTCTGCCGAAATTACCGGGGCAAAATCTGGATAAGGGCTATTAATATGATCGCCCAAATTATATATTTCAACATTTTTAGGTCTTGCCATCAAGCTCTTTCCAGTCTTACACTGGGCTATCAAATACGTGACTTCTTTTTCCCCTGCCTCTTCCTTCGCCAAGCTCTCTTGGTAATAATAGATAGCAGAATCGAATTGATGTGTACGATGAAAAGCAGTACCCAAGTAATAATGGATATTTTCGAAAGAACTATCTTTACTATAGGAGTACCTCAGCTTAGAAAAAGCCATCTGCTCCTCGCCAGTTTTCAAATAAATCACCCCTAGGAGGTAGTGGCACAAAGCATCGTTAGGAAGTTGGCTGTCGTACTTTTTGAGCTGAGGAAGGGCATAGTCAAATTCACCTACTCTCACAAGCTCTTCAGCATCGGCCAGCATGCGCTTAGCTTGTGCTAATTCTTTTTTAGATAGCTCCTGAGCTTGCAGCTGCGAAAGCTGTAAAAGGAATAGGCATCCTATAAATAATAAAGTACCTAATTTGAGTGTAAATCTGCTTGATGATGACATGGTCATTTTTTCGTTTGTATTTTGAAAGTCGTCTGTTGTTAGTTTCGTAGTTTTTGCCAGTTTGCAGCACAGCAAAAGGTCAATTACTCATTTCTCTTTCAGATAACTGTGGATCAATAGGAGGTATTGTAAGGTTTCGGTAAAAAACACACGAAAACCAGACCTACTTGCATATGTTAACAGAGATGTTTTAAGACTTAAATTCCATTCAATTGTACTTTTCCGACAATTAACCAAACATACAGCCTACGGGTCTTGGTTAAGAAACCTTTTTATATTTTGCCATATACACAAAAAGCCCAGCATTTCTACTGGACTTTTCAAACAACACTTACTTTTTATACTAATACCTTACACTTACAACCTGTATTGGCTTCACCTCAAGTCAAAAACTCAGTTTCACCTATGCAAGATTCTGAAGAAATTGTTAGCAATATTCTTCGAAAACAGCTACCAAATGTCCTCCGATCATGTCAGCCGAACGACCTTCTATGTGGTGTCTTTCTACAAAGTGTATCAATTCTGACCCTTTGAAAAGAGCAATAGAAGGAGAAGAAGGAGGGTAAGGCAGCATAAACTCACGAGCTTTAGCAGTTGCTTCCTTATCTACCCCAGCAAATACAGTAGCTAACTTATCTGGCTTCTTTGAAGAGTGCTGAACCGCCAACTTCACTCCTGGGCGGCAAGTTCCCGCTGCACAGCCACACACAGAGTTTACCACCAATAGCAAAGTTCCTTCATTATTCTCGATAAGTTCAGTTACTTCCTCTGCCGTTTTCAAATCGGCAAATCCAGAAGAAACCAAGTCTTCTTTCATAGGTATTGTCAAATGCTCTGGATACATATTCGTCTATTTATAAATTTTAGATTAAATTATTCGCAATCACACTATTACATAAAGCCTAGTTCAAGCTTTGCCGCCTCAGACATCATATCAGAAGTATAAGGAGGATCAAACGTAAGCTCTACTGTTACATCATTCACCCCATCTACTTCACGTATCTTCTGCTCAATCTCTCCCGGGATTTGCTCGGCAGAAGGGCATGAAGGCGAGGTAAGTGTCATGAGCACATAAACATTGTTTACAGGAAAAACATTCACTTCGTAAATCAGTCCTAGCTCGTAAACATCTACCGGTATCTCTGGGTCGTACACAAGCTTTATGGCTTCAACCACATTCTCTTTAAGTTCTCTATCGGTCATTTTAATATGAAATTAGAATCAATACCATGTTTTATCGAACGGGGAATTAACTTCCCGCATCTATCTTAGCTTTATAAGCAACAGCAAACAGCCTCATTTGCTTCACCATGGCCGCCAAGCCATTGGAACGCTGCGAGCCAATTACATTTTGCAAACCTATTTTTTTGAGGAAATAAAGATCTGCATCTAATATTTCCGCTGGTTTGCGCCCTGACAACACCCTGATAAGTAGCTGAATGAGGCCTTTAGTCAATGCTGTATTACTATCAGCCTCAAACTTAATTTTATCCCCTTCAAGCTCCGTTATCAACCACACTTTCGACTGGCAACCTTTAATGATATTGTCATCTATCAAGTGTTCTTCAGGCAATGAAGCGGCTTTCTCTCCTATTTCCATGATATAAAATATCATGCTCTCACGGTCATCACCTAGTATTTCAAACTCGCTAACTATTTCGTCTTGTACTTCGTTAATGCTCATTCAACTAGCTCTAAAAAAATCTATTAAACACTTATTTTTGTTCTAAACCTCGAGGCAATTCTATCGAGGGATTTCCCCACTCTTTCCACTTCCTCTTTGGTATTATACACCGCAAAAGAAGCCCTTGCCGTACCTTCTATACCAAACCTTTCCATCAGCGGTTGGGCACAATGGTGGCCAGTCCGGATGGCAATGCCTGTAGCATCCAATGCCATCCCTATGTCATAAGCATGGATTCCGTCGATAAGGAACGAGAGGACACTTACCTTTTCTTTTGCCTGCCCTACTATTCTTAAGCCATCTATGCTTTCAAATATTTCAGTAGCATAAGTGAGCAAGTCATTTTCATGGTCTGCAATATTTTGTTTACCGATCTGGTTCACATAATCAAAAGCCTTTTTCATGGCAATGGTATCGGCGATGTTGGGCGTACCTGCTTCAAACTTGAAAGGCAATTCATTGAACGTAGTCCCTTTAAAGCTTACCTCTTTTATCATTTCCCCACCACCTATAAATGGAGGCATTGCTTCTAGCAAAGCTTTTTTACCATAAAGCACTCCCATACCCGTAGGGCCATATACTTTATGAGAAGAGAACACATAAAAATCGCAGTCCATTTTCTGAACGTCAACATCGAAATGGGGGCTTGATTGTGCTCCGTCTACCAATACAGGCACATCTAGTTTGTGGGCTGCTTCTATAATCCTTTCCACAGGGTTGATAGTGCCCAAGGCATTGGACACATGCACCACAGCCACCAACTTGGTCTTTTCGGAAAGTAACTTTTCAAACTCTTCAAAAATGATTTCTCCCTCATCGGTAATCGGAATCACCTTCAAGATTGCGCCCTTTTCTTCACACAACATCTGCCAAGGAACAATATTGGAGTGATGCTCCATGGTGCTGATGATAATCTCATCGCCTTTTTGGATTTGGCTTCGACCAAAAGAATAAGCTACGAGGTTAATTCCCTCCGTAGTTCCTTTGGTAAAAATAACCTCTTCTGTGCTAGAAGCATTGATAAATTGCCTTGCTGCCTCTCGCGTATCTTCAAACTGACCAGTAGCAATATCGGCCAGCGTATGTGCCCCCCGGTGAACATTAGAATTCACACCAGTATAATAACTGTTGAGCGCATCAATAACCACTTTAGGTTTTTGAGAGGTAGCAGCATTATCGAAATAGACTAGCGGAAAGCCGTTTACTTCTTGCTGTAGGATCGGAAAATCTTCTCGTATCTTGTTTATATCAAACATATTCAAAATCTGTCTATCGTTTCTTCCAGCCGAAAGGCATACAAAATTAGGGAATAATCGAACACTCTTTGCCGTTTATTTAAACTTTTTCTAAATAAACCAAGTACCAAGAAGATAGTTCAATAGATTTTCAATTTGATTCTCCTAAAAGACTTATGCATAGAAGTGATTAAGCAAATCGACTATACTCACCATTATTTTACTTTTCCATGAATTATTCTTTTAGCAAAGATGTTATGCAACAAGGTTGCAAAAAAGACGTAATAACTGTAATATTGCACAAGAATTTGATTTTGGAGACAAATGAAGGAAAGGTTACTAAAATATGCTGATTTAATAGGGATTTCAGGCTCCGTACTATGCCTAATACACTGCTTGGCCGTGCCCATCATAGCCCTTTTTAGCGCTGGTCTCACTTCTGCCCACCAGCACCTTGGAGTTGGCAATGATATTATTTTCATGTTTGTTTGCCTAGTAGCTGTATATTTCGCTGTACGTACTGCTGCATCCAGTAGTATCAAAATTGCCCTTTGGGTATTCATGGGCACATTTTTTATTTCCATGTCTTTGGGAAGAAACTTTCATGAATTAGAATGGATGGAATACTTAGCCCACATTTCTACATTAGGACTAATCATCACCCACATCGTCAATATTAAAGAAAAGAAAAAGACGGTTCATTGCAAAATCCCCATGAGGCAGGTGGAGAAAGTATAAGCTCTAGATATATTCCCCCAAGCATTCAGGTACCACCAAACCATGATGGAAGAAAAAGAATTACAATCAACTTTGCGTCATTGTTGGATCGTCACATCTGTAGAAAGTCACATACAGGGCTTTTGGGAGCTTGAAACAGAATCATTCGATTTTCAAGAGTTAAAACTGGAAAAGGACGCTGTAGAAGGGGACTGGTTTTTAAGTAAACTCAACACACAGTTTATCATAGGAGTAAAAGGAAATGAATCCTATTACACAATCAACAAAATAGGAAAGGGCGATTTGAACTTAACCAGCTACTACAAGAGTCCTCAAAAAGAAGTAGGTTTGATAAAACTTGCCACCTTTTCTCTATCTTATAACATGAACCCCATCCCCAAACGAATACTTCCCATCATCGTTATTTCCCAGTTTTGCTGCACCTCGCTTTGGTTTGCTGGCAACGGGGTTATGGGCGACATAGTCCGTGAATTTGGCTTAGCCGAAAATGCCCTTGCCCACCTTACTTCATCGGTGCAGTTTGGCTTTATAAGCGGCACTTTGGTCTTCGCCTTTCTTTCCATAGCCGACCGGTTTTCTCCCTCCAAGGTGTTTTTCACTTGTGCATTGCTAGGTGCAATTTTCAATGCCGCTTTTGTATGGAAAGGAAATACATTTCCAACTTTGCTACTGCTCCGCTTCCTCACAGGCTTCTTTTTGGCAGGAATTTACCCAGTTGGAATGAAAATAGCAGCCGATTATTATGAGAAAGGTCTGGGCAAATCGTTAGGTTTTTTGGTGGGGGCATTAGTAATAGGTACAGGTTTTCCCCACTTGCTCACGAGCGTGGGCAGTTCCTTTTCCTGGACTGCCACTCTGTTTAGCACCTCCAGTCTCGCAGCTTTGGGGGGCTTGCTCATGGTCAGCTTCGTACCCGACGGTCCACATAGAAAACCCGCGCAGTCGCTCGACTTTTCCGCCATGTTCAACATCTTTGGAAACAAAGAATTCCGCTCTGCCGCTTTTGGTTACTTTGGGCACATGTGGGAACTTTATGCTTTTTGGGCTTTTGTCCCCATCATACTCCAGACCTACGCCAACTTACACCCGCAGGCAACATTGAACATACCCCTTTGGTCATTCGCCATTATCGGAATTGGCAGCCTTGCCTGCGTGCTTGGCGGCTACCTTTCCGAAGCGTTCGGCACAAAGCGAGTAGCCTTCATTTCCTTGCTACTATCCGGAATACTTTGCCTCGCATCTCCCCTTCTCTTCTCCATAACCAGCCCAT
This sequence comes from Flammeovirgaceae bacterium SG7u.111, assembly GCA_034044135.1. NCBI lineage: Bacteria > Pseudomonadati > Bacteroidota > Cytophagia > Cytophagales > Flammeovirgaceae > Flammeovirgaceae bacterium SG7u.111. Next base: position 4,624,202 of record CP139021.1, read on the forward strand.
TCATTTTTCTTGCTCTCCTTCTTCTTTGGGGGATGGCGGTCATTGCCGATTCCCCTCTTTTCTCCACTTTGGTAGCTCAAAACGCTTCCCCTCAGATAAAAGGAACTGCCCTCACCATTGTCAACTGCATAGGATTTTCCATCACCATCTTTAGCATCCAACTCCTCTCCTATTTGCTCCAATCCTTTAATCCCACCTTAATCTATCTCAGCTTGGCAGCTGGACCAGCCCTAGGCTTAGCAGCATTGCTGAGGGGAGGAAATCAATCTTTTAAATAACTCGATAAATACATATTCCAACTTTGCCATTTGCCCTCTTTTGCTTGTTCATTTAATTCCAGAATTTTAGCCTCCGACTTGTAGTAAAGTACGGTATATTTCTGTCCCGATTTTTCAAGATACCTCTTTACCTCCTTTAAGTCAGCATGGTTTAGCTTTAGCAAATATGCAATATCCTTTGTTTGGGAATACTTAAGGTTATACTCTGTAATGATATGATCAAAAGGCACTATAGAAATCACAACCGAACAGATAAAAGCATAAAAAGCTACTCTATTGAAATATAACCAATTGGTTGAAGGAATTTTTATCTTACGAAAAGAAAGCAGCAACCCGATTAGTGTACAAGCCAAACATAGAAATACAGCAACCCGCTTATAAGTTAAACCATAGACTTCCACATAAATCATGTTTTTATATGCAGTAAGCATAGCTAAGGCTATATTTTGAGAAATCCATACATAACTTGCCAACCTTAACTTTTGAATATTTTCCATAAAATTTAACTGATTACGGAAGAAGTAAACAATCAAACCAATAGCCAAACTCAATGAGAGGATCAGTATGTTAAACCCTTGATGGACATATTCTGAATAAGTCATGTTTTCAGGAAGCTTTCCTCCAAATAGGACTACAATATCCATCGTATTCACCACACACAATACCCCTGCAATAATCCAGATACTCAAATTGGCAATATTAAACTCTCGCTTCTCTTTTTCGGTAACTTTAGTAAAAAGCAAGGTTGTAGATTTCCGATTCCAGCCAACTACATCTTCATTGATCTTTATGAAAACCAAGCCAATCAGAAGTATAAAAATTGCAACAGCAGTAAAAAAGTATCCAAAATCGATGTAAGATAAATCTATATGGGAAAGTAAATTAGCAAATACAGGATTACCACTTGAATACAACAGGGTAAAACCAAATACGATCAGTGAAGTGATACCATAGGTAAACAGACGATCTTTCTTAGCTTTTCCTCTTGATTTAAAACCTTCACTATTCTTATATTTCTTCAGTATAAAAACTGGACTTTCTACCATAGAGAATATCCCTTGCAAAGGGAGCAACAGCGGTTGTAGTCTCAAAGGAACAGCACTCCACATCACTAAATAACTTATGAGCCAAACTGCATAAGTAAGACCTTGAGGATAAAAAACCAGCAGTAGAGCAGATGTTAATGGCGGTAAAACGGCTAATAATCGCCTATCCAAAGGCTTCGTTTTAGAGTTATAAAGCGCAAAAAGAGACGATAGCAATGTAAATATGAAGTAGTTGACCCCTACGCCCTGATTGTAAAATAAATAGCTACCAAAAGCTGCCAACGCACAAGTGATTCCCAGTTTAAAAGACATGTTCATGATCTATTGTTTTAAGTTAGCTAAGAAATAAATACAAAGCACTTTGAGAAACAAAGTTTTAATACAAAAAAAAGGAAGCAATCGCAGCTGCCTCAAAGAATATTGAATTATGTAAAGTACTTTGAATTACAAAGTACGTTTTTGAAAAGAACATTTACAAGAAAAATTGAAAGATTTTACAGCAAATATCCCGAGTAAACTCAAATGACCCACGAATTAAGCTAGGGCATCACAAAAAGTCCTTCAATAGATTTTAAAATTCTCCCCAGAATTTAAAACCTTTTACCAAAACAATGCATGGCGTTGACCATCCCTCTTTTCACTTTCGGGTTAGCAAAACACGTCCATAACAAAGAAAGAGCACAGATAATAGGACAAGCTTAATCAAGGAGGATAAAAACGAAGGTTTTCCCACTCAAAAGGTAGCGTTACCCCAAAAGCCGTTCTCCAATTTTTTCTATTAATTTAGCATCTATTGAATGCATAAAATGGAGGAGTATTGCTAATTAAACCCATAACTCCTTCTCCTTTTCTATACACTATCTAAAATTTCGCATAACATTTAACTAAGAAGATGAAAAGATTCCGACTACTGATTTTAGGCTTGGCCATGGCATCAAGCATCCACTCATTTGCCCAAATACCAACTCCCGAAAAAAAGCCCAATATTATATTAATAATGGCAGATGACCTTGGTCCAGAAGCCATCGGCAGCTACGGGGGAACGTCTTACAAAACACCAAGAATTGATCAACTAGCGGAAACAGGAGCCATATTTGCGCATGGCTATGCTTACCCATTATGCACCAATACGAGGGTCAGCCTCATGACGGGCAAATACAATTTCAGGAATTGGAAGGCCTTCGGCATTCTAGATCCGAAGGAAAAAACATTTGGGCATCTGCTGCAAGAGCAGGGCTACAAAACCTGCATGGTAGGTAAGTGGCAACTTCAAAGTTACGACCCTATAGGCTATCCGGGTGCAGAGCTTCGCAGAGACAAAGGGATGAAGGTTGAAAATGCTGGTTTCGATGAGTACTGCATGTGGCATACCAGGCATAACGAAGATAAAGGAAGCCGATATCCCGACCCGCTGATCTACCAAAATGGAGAGTTTCTTCAAAACACAAACAGCAAATATGGCCCCGATATCTTTGTAGAATATCTCAATGATTTTGTGAAACGGAATGCGGATGATCCATTTTTCATCTACTACCCTATGGCGCTTACCCACAACCCGTTTGTTCCCACCCCCGAGAGTGGCGAATGGGCTGATCCTACCCTAAGGCACAAAGAAGACGATAAATTCTTTGGAGATATGGTGGAATACACCGACCTAATGGTGGGCAAGATTATAGACCAACTAGATGAGCTGGGTATTAGGGAAAACACGTTGGTGATCTTCTACAGCGATAACGGCACCCACCAAAGCATCACTTCCCAAATGGGAGGAAAAACGATTCGCGGAGGGAAAGGAAAAACCATAGACGATGGCACCAGAGTACCGCTGATAGTTAATTGGCCGGCAAAAGTGAAGAAGCAAGTAAGCAACCAGTTTGTAGCTCCAAGTGATTTTATGCCCACCTTATTTGAGGTAATAGGACAAGAAATCCCTTCAGATAACCATACCGATGGGGAAAGCTTTTGGCCAGAGTTAGTTGGTGAAAAAGCACCACAGAGAAGGGACTGGGTGTTTATTGATTACAACCCTAAACCAGGTTGGGGGAAAGATGGTTTTACCCCCGTCAGCTTTGTAAAAGGCGAGCGCTACAAATTATACAGCGACCAGCGATTCTATGACATCGAAAAAGATCGGTTGGAAGAAAAGCCCCTCGATGCCTCTACTCCCAAATTGAAAAGCATTAAAGAAAAATACACCCACATTTTAGATTCGCTAAGGAGGTACAAAACCTTCGGGGAAATCCAATCCTTCGATCCTCAGTTTGATAAAATCGTGCCTCCTCATTCAAAAATTGAAATCATAGCAGAGGGTTTCAATTGGTCGGAAGGGCCTGTTTGGGTAGAATCCGAGCAATGTCTCCTCTTCTCAGATGTTCCCGAAAATACCATCTACAAATGGTCGGAAATGAATGGAACAGAAGTATTCTTGAAAAAATCAGGATATACGGGGTCTAAGCCTCGAAAAGGGGGAAAAGGGAGCAACGGCTTAGCACTCGACCTCGATGGCAGGCTACTTCTCTGCCGACATGGTGATAGAGAAGTTGCCCGCTTGGCAAGTAGTTTTCATGAACCTGTTCCTGTTTTTGAATCGTTGATAACCAATTACCAAGGCAAAAAGCTCAACAGCCCAAATGATCTGGTGCTAGACTCCAAAGGAAACATTTACTTCACCGACCCTGAATTTGGTTTAGACAAAGACTTGCTTCCCGAAGGAAAAGAACTAAGTGTAAATGGAGTGTACCGACTAAATACCGATGGCACGCTGGACTTGTTAGTTGACAACCTCGAAAAACCAAATGGTGTGGCACTTTCTCCAGATGAACAGCTCCTTTATGTGGCAAATTCAGGACCGCAACATTGGATGGTTTATGACCTTAATAGCAAAACGCTTCCGCTAAAAGGAAAAATATTTTTCGATGGAACAGAGCTTCATGTTGCCAGCATTAGCAAGCAAAACCCTGATGGGATGGATGTGAACAGCGAAGGGATCATATTTGCCACTGGCCCCGATGGAGTAATGGTCTTTTCCCCAGAAGGAAAACATTTGGGGACTATTTATGTAGGAAAACATACTTCCAACTGTGTACTGAGCGACGATGAAAAAACGCTCTACGTCACCTGCGACGATTATATTTTACGGATCATTATGGGATATGAAATAAAATAGAAGTTTCTATTTTCCATAAAAACCAAAATCCCTGAAAGATGACTCTTTCAGGGCTTAGTTTTTAATATCAAGCGTCTTTACTAGCCTACGCTTCATAAAGCAACGCATAATACTGATCAAGCATCCGCTTCACATCGAACGTTATTTTTGTTTCTACAATACTCGCCTTCATCATTTCCACCCACTTATCGCGGTTATCGTAGTAAGTCGGAACAACTTCTTCAAGCAATACTTTATAAAGAGCTTTCAAATCGTGCTCATCTAATTTTTTCTCTTTTTTGTGTTCGAAGCCATCGCCAAACTGCCAGCCGGTCACGCCATGCTCGCAGGCTTCAGGCCACCATCCGTCTAGCGTGCTAAAGTTCAACACACCATTCATCGCCGCTTTCATTCCTGAAGTTCCACTCGCTTCTTTTGGTCGGCGAGGGTTGTTGAGCCATACGTCCGAACCACGGGTGAGCATCGCCCCTATTTCCATGTCGTAGTTTTGCAAAAACACCACCGCACCAGGGTATTTCTTAGACATCTTCACCAACGTTTCCACTATCTCCTTGCCCCCATCGTCCAGCGGGTGTGCTTTTCCAGAAAACACCAACTGCAACTTCTTCTCTTTGAGCAACGGATCAATTATTTTCTCATCGGTGAAGATAAAATTGCTCCGCTTGTAAGCCACTGCTCTTCGCGAAAAGCCAAGTGTGAGCACATTTTCGTCTAGCTCCACCCCATTTCTTTCCTTCACAAACTTCACCAAGGCGCGCTTATTTTCCATGTGAATTCCCCACAAATCTCCGCCATTGTCCGCTGCTTCCGTCATTCTTGGGTCTACCCAAGTTGGCTGGTGGATCGCATTGGTAATCCCAATGATTTCAGCCCGTTCATCCACTTCTTCCCACATTTTGTTTGCAGTTTTCCCATGCAACTGCGCCACGGCATTTGCCATTTTAGAAAGCCTCAAAGCCCCCACAGTCATATTGAACGGGTCTCCACCAAGAGCAACCAATCTCCTTTTCGAAATCCCGTTGTTCGCCCCCATGTACATCAATTTATCCAGAGGATGCGATTCGTTGCCTTGTACCACCGGTGTGTGCGTGGTAAACACTACCTCTTGTTTCGTTTTTTTGAAGGCCTTGCCAAAGCTCATCCCTTCATCTTCCCGCTTTTCCCTAATCAGCTCGAAGCCAGCAAAAAGCGCATGCCCTTCATTGAAATGATAAATATCTACCTCAATACCCAAAGCACGCAAAGCTCTCACCCCTCCTATTCCCAACACCATTTCTTGGGCAATTCTTTCCTCTCCAAACCAACCGTAGAGCTGGCCCGTAATCCAAGCATCCGCATTTTCGGGAATATCTGTATCTAGCAAATAGATGGGCGCATTGCCAAAAGCATCTACTTTCCACACTTTACACTTCACCTCTGTTTTTCTGATATCCACCGATACCGTCACCCCAGTGTCTTCCAGAAAGTCATACGAATAGTTGTGGTACGTGTCGTAAGCCTTACCAGCCTCGTCCACGTATTGATCCGTATAACCTTGCTTCCATTTTATCCCAATCCCAACTATGGGGCGGTTGTTATCCTTCGCACCTTTCATGTAGTCGCCTGCCAATATTCCCAGTCCGCCGGCATAGGTCTTAAATCGGTTGTCAAGCCCATATTCCATGCAGAAATACGCCACACGGGGCATTTTTTCAGTACTAGTCTCTGTTACGTTACTCATTGTTGTGGAAATCGTTATTTGATCTAAAAAAGTAATCCAAATTCTTTTGAACTGTTAGTGAGCAGCTTACAATTACCAAAAACTGCTAATACAAAAAAGGTGAAGAATGCTTGTATTCTTTGCAGCTCAAATTAGAAGAAATCTATCAACCAAACAAACAAATAGTAAGCTAATAAACCAATTAACTACTCAACCACCTCATTTGCTTTCAATTTGTTTTTCAACACCTATGATTATCCCTAACAAGTTTTACATATAACAACTTTCTAATAAAGTAACCATTACAAGCTAAATGGATAACTTAGAAAACAGCACAAGGAATTTTAATATTAAATGTAAAAATCACATAAAAAAGAGGGTAAAATAGACTTGTTAATAGATAATTTGGTTGTAAAAAATGATTTTTTTTACGTTACGAAGGATGTTTTTTTTACATAACACATATATAATTCCCCATTATACTGACCCGTTACGTACCTACAAACCCAACATAGCCAGGTATAATGAAAACATTATTAATACTGACATTTACACTAACCATTTCTTCCTTCTATTCATGTGCTCCAGCCTTTGCTCAAAAAATATTTACATCTGTAAAAACGGGCGACTGGAATGATTGTACTACATGGAATAATGGGGCGTGCTCGGACATCTTAGGAGATACATATCCTGATGTAAACGATAATGTAATTATAGAAACGGGTCACACAGTCACTATCACGCAGCATAATGGCGAAAGACCTAGGGATTATGGCACCACCTCTTATGTAGGAGGTGATCTTGCCTTTTTACACTCAGGCAATATCACAATTAACGGAGGACTCACTACATCTACAAATGTAAAGCTACTCTTAAATGGAAATGTTGATGTATTCGGGTCATTAGCTACCGTCGGGAATACGGCAGATTTATTTGTAACTGGGAATTTATTTGTTTACAGTACAGCAAGCTCTTTTAGTGTAGGCGATGACTTTTTCATTTCTTCTTCAGGATCAGTAAATTTAGATATAGCCTCTTCCTCGGCAGACGATATTACTTTTGACGGTACAGGAGCTCAGCTTTGTGGGAGTGGGTCTTTAGACCTTAAAAATGCAACAGGTTCTGCTGATTCTGAAATTAAAGCTATTGAAGGAGCTGACCCCAATACCCAAGTTTGTGACGGGTTTGAAATTACAGGCTGCCCCTCTTCAGGTGTAACCTATACTTGCAAGTTTACCGGATCAGGGATTTTTTTATTACCTGTCGAACTACTTCATTTTTATGCTAAAAAAGGGAAGGGGAAGATAGATATGGAATGGATGACCGCTAGCGAGATCAATAACGCCTTTTTCACGGTTGAAAAATCATTGGATGGCAAGAGCTGGAAAGAGCTTGGAATTGTAGACGGGATGGGTACTAGCTATGAACCTACCAACTACCTTTTTTCGGACGAAGACCCTAACCAAGGGTTGAACTATTACCGGCTAAGGCAAAATGATTATGACGGCACTTACGCTTATTCCAAGGTTATAAATGTAATTTACACTGGCATTGTCATTTCCAACACTAGCCTTTTGGCTTACCCCAACCCAAGTAAAGGAAACCTGTCACTCAAGGTAACTGGGCTAGAAAGCGAAGACCTTTCACTTTCCATCACCGATGTTACTGGCAAGATAGTTTATCAAAACACCAAGGTGGAGTTCAACCCGTACAGCGAAATAGAACTTGATCTTCGAAACTTAGGCTTAAAAAATGGAATATTTTTCATAAAGCTCAACAGCCGATATAGCGAAGTAAGCGAAAAGCTCTTTTTAAACTTTTAGAGAAGCCTTCATCAGCACATTCAAAGCCTCTGCACTCCTTATGCAGAGGCTTTTTTTATGATTAAACCAAAAGAAACCTAAAGAGTTACGTGTTGAATTTCTTTGCTACTGAAAGCTTTAGTTTAGGCTAAAGCCAAATGTACTTATTTGCTAAACGGGGCTTAAAAGCCCCGCCTATTGAGTCTTTTATCACTAGCAACGGGTTTTAACCCGTTGTAAACCATGCTAACCAAAATGGCTTTAGCCCAAACTAAATACCAGTTTATTGTACGTTTTCATTTGTCCACTTACTTAAAAGCACTATACGACTTCTCAGTTTCTTTCCATTTAGACTTTCCTATATGTACCCACTCCATATCCTTATTTTCTACCTATTTCCCATTTACTTCTCTTTTTCTTCTTCTTATACAAAAACTTGGCATATAACTTGTTTAGTTATATATAAAATTCTTATATATAATTTTTAAAACAATGCCGCCACCAAAAGACCTACTTAGAGGAACATTAAAGACCATCGTACTGAAACTGCTTTCGGAGCAAAAGCAGATGTATGGTTACGAAATAACCCAAAAGGTGAAAGAGCTTTCCAACGGGGAAATTGAGCTGACCTTCGGAGCGCTCTACCCTATTTTGCACAAGCTGGAAGCCGAGGGCGAGCTAATTACAGAAACCGTGTTGGTTGATAACCGAGCACGGAAATATTACCAGCTCACCTCAAAAGGCAACGAAACGGTAAAAACCAAACTCCTAGAATTTCAGCAGTTTATAGAAACTATGGGCTTGTTGCTCAACCCTTCACCTACTAAACCCTTTTCCCTGTCATGAGCCAACTAAGCAAAGAAGATATCGACTTTTTGCACAAAAGCTTGGTGCAGAAAGAAATTAAGTACGACCCACTAGTCGATGAGATACTCGACCATATCTGCTGCGAGGTAGAAAGCCTGATGGAAAACGGGATGAGCTTTTCAGATGCTTATTTACGGTTTTCCAAATCACTCAAGCCAAAAGCTCTCAAACAACTTGAAGAAGAAACCATTCATTTAGTCAATTATAAATTATTTGTCATGAAAAAAGCGATTTATATCCTAGCGTCATTTACTGCATCCCTGTTTTTTATTTCCTCTATAGTGAAGATTATGCATTGGCCAGGTGCCAATCCACTTATCCAAATTGATATGATACTTTTTACTATTACTTTCCTTATTTGGGGAGCATATACCGTAAAGAAAGAGAAACTAAACAGAAGTGGAAAAGCCCTCTTTCCACTTTCGACACTATTTGTTTTTTCCGCATTGGGTGGCGCTTTTTTCAAGGTAATGCATTGGCCGGGGGCAGGTATCCTGCTCACAGTAGGGCTAGCAGGAACAGCACTTTTCTCGGTACCCTATTTCTTCATCACTTCTTACAAAGAAACTCAGAAAGGTTAGGCATCCTAGTGTCAAACCAATCACTTCCCAAGCCTTCTTTCTTTTGAAAGAGGGCTTTTTGTATGTATACCCAAACAAAACACTTTGGGATTTCCCTTTACTTTCAAGCAAAAAAAGAAGTGTTTTGTAGCATGAAGAAGTAACTTTAACCAACTTCAATGAACAATTAAACGATGGAAGAGCATTTATTGAAATATTATGGAAACCTTTTCGAAAAGGAGTTACTGGAAGAGATTTCCAACGAAGGCACTTACAAAAGGATTGAAAAGGGAACAACACTGATAGAAATCGGCAATTATATCAAAAGCATGCCCCTGCTGCTCAACGGAGCCATAAAAGTGCTGCGGGAAGATGAAAATGGTAGTGAGTTGCTGCTCTATTTCCTAGAGAAAGGAGATACCTGCGCCATGACGCTCACCTGCTGCGTAGGCAATGCCCGCAGTCAAATCCGAGCCGTAGCCGAGCTAGATACCGAGCTTTTCCTCCTCCCCAGCCAAAAAATGGAAGAGTGGCTGAAATATAAATCGTGGAGAGATTTTGTGTTTGAAAGCTACAATGCAAGACTCTACGAAATGCTCGACGCCATAGACACGTTGGCTTTCCTGAACATGAACGAGCGCCTTTACAAATACCTACAAAACAAGGTGATGGTCAAAAAAAGCAAGGAACTAACTATTTCCCACCAAGAGATCGCCTACGAGCTCAACACCTCCCGAGTGGTCATTTCCCGCCTGCTCAAACAGTTTGAAAATGAGGGTAAGGTCAAGCTGTTCAGGAATAAACTTGAGGTGGTTTAGGATTGTTTTTCTGGGTTAAACACGAGCCGTTGCATGCAACGGCTCTACAACCTATTTCACTATTTCCCATCCCACCACCACTCCAGCACATCGAACCATTTCCCTTATGTAACAAAAGTAACTGAACGGGCAAGTAGCACAATATAGTTTTGCATGGATTACGAATTATCACTAAACCGCAAAACGAAATTTAGCGAACAAATGAAAGTGCTGTTTCTTACCAAGTTTTCCGAAGTAGAAAACTTTTTACTCAATTTTACCCAGAAGATACACAAAGCGCTACCACTTGAGGTGGATGTACTACATGTGGTAAACTCTTACCCACAAGTGCCGCTTAAACTTGACGGAACTATTATAGACAAGTGCGTAGACTATGACCTTTCGGGATTGGAAAAACTCCAAAAAGAGGAGCAAATACTCGCCGAAGAAATAAAATCTGTCCATCCATTTATCAGTTCGGCTTCCGTAAAAATCGGAGATTTGAGGAGGATAGTAAAATACCTGCTTATCCAAAAAGACTATGATTTTATTTTTATGGGTTCGCACAAAACTAGCCTGATAGAAGACTGGACAAACGAAACCACTATCGACCGAATTTTGGAACAGGTGGATATCCCTGTGCTCAGCCTTAAGTGCGACCAATCGCACAATGCGGGGGTCGAACGCATCGGCATCTTCCACGACTTCTCTTCTTCCAAGCAACCTAAAAAAATAGAATCGCTTAGCAAATTGGCTAAAGCTCTCAGTTCAGAAGCCCATTTGTTCAAGTTCGTAAAAGAACCACTATCGGAAGAAAAACAGGCTGAATGGGAAAAAAGGATGAGAGCCTTTGCCACAGAAAACGAGCTGAACAACTATCAACTACATATCCTCCCGATGAAAGGTGCTAACGAAGAGGAACTTATGACCCAGCAAATAGCAGAAGAGGGTTTACAACTCATCGCCATTCCAGAGCTACACAGAAAGTCGGTGAACTGGATGTTTGGCAAAAACCTAAAGTCTAGCATAGCCGACCATGTGCTAGCCCCTTTACTCATTTACTAAATTCAACTGAACAAACTATAAAATGCAAATAATAGAATTCATTTCACAACCATGGCCATGGTATGTATCGGGTTTTGCCATTGCGCTTACCATGTTTTTATTAGTTTACGAAGGAAAAAACTTTGGCATGTCATCCAACTTGCGCACCATGTGTACCATTGGCGGAGCTGGTAAATTTGCCGATTTCTTCCGCTTCGACTGGAAATCCCAGCGCTGGAACTTGCTCGTAGTAATTGGCTCTGTAATCGGTGGGTTCATCGCTTCGCAATTCCTTACCCCCGAGCAGAGCCTCGAACTAAATACACAAACAGTGGAAGCACTTCAGGAATTAGGTTTTTCTGAGCCAAAAAACAGCTATGTGCCCCAAGAAATTTTTGCTATGGAAAACCTCATGAGCTTCAAGGGTATTTCCATCCTAGTCATTGCCGGTTTTTTGGTAGGGTTTGGTGCTCGCTATGCAGGAGGCTGTACATCGGGACATGCCATCAGTGGACTGAGCAACTTGCAGCTCCCCTCACTCGTTGCCGTTGTCGGCTTTTTCATAGGCGGTCTCATCATGACCCATTTCCTTCTTCCAGTTATTTTCTAAATACAAAATCGATTTAAACACATGAAATATATAAGGTTTTTAGCAATAGGCATGTTGTTTGGTATTGTCATGTTCAAATCACAAGCTGTTTCTTGGTACAGGATTTTCGAAATGTTCAGATTCGAATCTTTCCATATGTACGGCATTATTGGAACTGCGGTAGGCTTAGGGCTACTCATCGTGCAGGGTATCAAACGCTTCCAACTTAAAAGCAGAAAAGGTGAACAGATCCTTTTCGCACCCAAAAACAAAAGTATTCCCCGCTACTTAATAGGTGGAATTATTTTTGGGCTCGGTTGGGCACTTGCTGGCGCTTGCCCTGGCCCTATGTACGTCTTGGTAGGCAACGGTACATTTTCAATTCTAGTCGTGTTGGCCGCAGCACTGCTCGGCACCTTCACTTATGGCGTGTTCAGAGGAAAACTTCCACACTAGCCTTTATCTGTACCACAAAAAATAAAATACTAACAGTGTAATCTCCTCCTAATCTGTTAACTTGTAAGAAAGGTTTGGAGAAGGTTTATCACAAAACCAACAACCAAAACAATAATCACAATGAAACGATACTTACCTTTTCTCGATTGGATAAAAGGCTACGGAAAACATCAGTTAGCTGGGGATATCCCAGCGGGCCTCACCGTCGGGATTATGCTCATTCCACAGGGAATGGCCTATGCCATGATCGCTGGGCTTCCTCCTGTATATGGGCTATACGCATCGCTAATTCCCCAAATCATCTATGCTTTTTTAGGAACTTCCCGCCAGTTGGCAGTAGGGCCTGTGGCCATGGATTCTTTACTAGTGGCAGCCGGGCTAACCGTAATAGCACAAGCAGGAACGGAATACTATATTTTACTTGCTATTACCCTCGCTTTTCTGATGGGTACTATGCAGTTTTTAATGGGTGTTTTCCGCTTAGGTTTTTTAGTCAATTTCCTTTCAAAACCTGTAATTAGCGGTTTTACCTCCGCTGCAGCGCTCATTATCGGGCTCAATCAGTTGAAATATTTGATAGGCGTAGATATTTCAAGAAGCAACCAAATCCATTTGCTCATAGCCGATGCATTTACAAAACTTGGCAACATCCATTGGCTCACTTTTGTTATCGGCATTGCCGGCATTGCCATCATCAAACTCGCAAAAAAATATGTCCCGAAACTGCCCGCGGCCTTGCTTGTGGTAGTATTGGGTATTTTGGCAGTAACCTTTCTCGACCTTACCGAACAGGGAATTAAAATAGTGGGCGATATCCCACAGGGTTTTCCTATTTTCAGCATGCCTATTTTACCTGCCGAGCACCTCAACGATTTGTTGCCGATTGCGCTTACGCTTTCCCTAATTGCCTTTATGGAAGCCATTTCGGTAGCCAAGGCCATTGAACAAAAACACGACGACTACAAGGTAGACGCTAACCAAGAACTGATCGCCATAGGAGCATCAAATATCGTAGGATCATTTTTCCAATCGTACCCAACTACGGGAGGATTTTCTAGAACAGCGGTGAACGATCAAGCCGGTGCAAGAACAAGTGTAGCAGCCATTATCAGTGCGATAGTGGTCGGTCTAACGCTCTTGTTCCTCACTCCGTTGTTTTACAATTTGCCCAAAGCCGTTTTGGCTTCTATCATCATGGTAGCCGTATTTGGGCTAATAGATTTCAAGTACCCAATTAGGCTTTGGAAAAATAGAAAAGAAGAGTTTTTCTTACTGATTTTCACCTTTGTGATCACCCTTACGGTGGGAATAAAAGAGGGAATAATCTCGGGCGTATTGCTCTCGTTGTTGATGCTGGTATACCGGACTACCAAGCCACATTTGGCTATTTTGGGACATATTCCAAACACTACTCTGTACAAAAATATCAAGCGTTTCCCACAAGCATACGAACGGGAAGATGTGCTCATTTTGAGATTTGATGCCCAGCTTTATTTTGCCAATGCCCAGTTTTTCAAAGAAAGCGTGGAAGAGCAAGTGAAGCTCCGTGGCGATGAACTAAAACTACTTGTAATCAGTGCCGAGGCCATTAATTACCTCGATTCTTCGGCAACGCATATGCTGGTGCAGCTCATAGCTGATATCAAGAAACAAGGGATTGAGATTTACCTTACCTCTGCCATAGGCCCGGTGCGGGACATCCTGAAAAAAGGCGGGCTAACAGACCTGATTTCAGCACAAAACATGTTCAACACCATCGATGAAGCCCTTTCCAATTATGCTCATCTGGAAAAAAAGGAGAACGACGAACTCTTAAAATCGATTGCTACCCAGAGTAATATATGATCAATTCGCTTATGTAACAAATGTAGCTGACAGGATGACAAGCAACCTTTACCTTTGTTGCATAATTTAAAATAGAACAACAAAACCAACAAGTACAAAATATTTATAAGATGAAAGTAGAACAGTTATATACCGGTTGTTTAGCGCAAGGCGCTTATTACATTGAAAGCAATGGTGAGGCAGCAGTTATCGACCCTTTACGAGAAGTGCAAGGATATGTGGATATGGCGGAGAAAAGAAATGCGAAAGTCAAATACATTTTTGAGACCCACTTTCACGCTGACTTTGTAAGCGGTCATGTAACTTTATCAGAAAAAACTGGCGCCCCTATCATTTACGGACCAACGGCTAAGCCCGATTTCGAAAGCATTGTCGCTGAAGATAACCAAGAATTCAAACTTGGAGATGTAACTATAAAAGTGCTGCACACGCCTGGGCATACCATGGAAAGCACCACGTATTTGCTGTTGGATGAAGAAGGAAAAGAGCATGCTATTTTCAGCGGCGACACCTTATTTTTAGGTGATGTGGGAAGACCTGACCTTGCCCAAAAAGCAGCCAGCATGACCCAAGAAGAGCTAGCGGCTACGCTTTTCGATAGCTTGAGAAACAAAATAATGACCTTGCCTGACGAAACAATAGTTTACCCAGGACACGGTGCAGGTTCGGCTTGTGGCAAAAACATGAGCAAGGAAACAGTTGGAACAATTGGCGAGCAAAAAGAGACCAACTACGCTCTTCGTGCGGATATGACCAAAGAGGAGTTTGTGAAAGAAGTAACCGATGGATTGTTGCCTCCTCCTGCTTATTTCCCGCTCAACGTCATGCTCAACAAACAAGGCTACAAAGACGTGGCAGATGTGATAGAAAAAGGCCAAACAGGCATGAGCCCCGATGCTTTTGAAGCTGCGGCAAACGAAACTGGTGCTGTGGTGCTAGATGTCCGCCATCAGAGCGATTTTGCCAAAGGGCATGTTCCAAGGTCTATTTTTATAGGAATTGATGGAGGGTTTGCCCCTTGGGTAGGCGCGCTTATCCAAGACGTGAAGCAACCAATTTTGCTGATCGCCCCAGAAGGGAGGGTAGAAGAAACCATTATCCGACTTTCGAGGGTAGGTTTTGACAACATCATCGGCTACCTCAAAGGAGGCTTTGAAGCTTGGGAAAAAGCAGGTAAAGAATCCGATTCGGTAGAAACCATTTCAGCAGAAGATTTTGCCAAACTTCGTAACGAAGAAAATATTCATGTGTATGATGTAAGGAAAGAAAGCGAATACCTTTCGGAACATGTGATAGATGCGGCCAATACGCCACTCGATTTCCTCAACGACCACTTGGCTGAATTCAAATCGGAAGGCACAAATTATGTTCACTGTGCAGGAGGTTATCGTTCTATGATCGCCAACTCCATCCTCAAATCGAGAGGAATCCACAACTTGGTAGATGTACTTGGAGGATTCGGGGCAATCAAAAAAACAGAAGCCCCTGTTTCAGCTTATGTATGCCCATCTACGCTCTAGGTAGGGGCAAGTTAAACTTTTCCAAAAGGGGATTGCGGCTATAGCTGCAATCCCCTTTTTTTTGAAACTGCCTAGCAGTTCCTGTTGATCGCAAGTAGCCTATTTTTTAATGTTTTTGTTGGTAGACTTGATCATTGGAATGGTGATATGAACGTTGTGAGGAGGGGAGTCGATGTTTAACGAGAGGGGTTTATTACGAAAAATAGATTCATATGGACATTAAAAACTTTCTAAAAGGAAAATACCAAGCTATAACTATTGTTTTGGACTTAGGCTATGATTCAGCCTGTCAAAAGCTTGCTCATCGCAATAATAGTAATCATGTTTATAAAATAGGTGATGATAAATTCTATTTCCAAAATGGGTTTCAGATAAAGCTGACTTACAATTCGTTAGATGTCAAGGGATTAAAAATCATCCCAACACCTTCTTATCTACTGACTCCAATTTTTGAAGGTAGTATAAATAATGAAAATGGCGCCTTGAAGTTAAACGGTCATAATAGAATAACAAAAAAAGCGTATTTTTTCAATGTTATTACATTTTTACCAGCATTAATATTCTCTATTCAAAACCTTCTTTCTTCTAGTTACTATTTAGGTACTGAAGAATTGATTTTTAGCGGGGTAATGTTAATAGTATTTACATCTTATGTCATAAAAACCATAATTACCTCTCATTATTTAAAGAAAATAATAAAAAATGAATTAAAAATAATAATTGATACTCTTTGAAGTCATAAACCTCCACCTGGCCTGAGCCTCCGCTCGGGTCTTGATGGCATTGGTTATATGGCAAACCCGTCGTGGTCGTTTGGGACGCCCACGACGATGGATGTAGGCAAAGCGTCGGGGGCGTAAAAAAAACGACCCCGACGGGTAAGGCTTTTGCCGAGCGATGGGGTCGCTTTGAGCACCCCCATCGTTTTTTTTTGCGCCCGAACTAACGCCGTTACTTGCTTGCTAAAGGAGAGATGTTGGAGGGAAGAGAGGTTTTTGGGTTAGAGACGCCCTACTAGGGCATCTCTACGGGATGGTGGTGGGGATATGTATTTGCCATTCCCAACCTTTTTTATTCCCAAATCTGACAAACACCCATGCTATTTTATGAATAATAGGCCTGTTTTCTGGTAACGTTGGCAGAAAGAAAAAGTCTTATGTATCTTTGAAGCAACTATTATCAAAGCCTTTTACAAAAAAGGCATTTTTATAATTTACAACATTAACGAAGATGCAAAAACAAAAATTAATCACACTGCTTATAGCAGTGTTAGTGGCTGGGTGCACATCTACCACAAGCCATAGCCCAGGCAATGCCCCAAAGGCAGACCCCGAAATTGAAGAGTTGATTTCCAAAATGACAGTGGAGGAAAAAGTGGGACAGATGGCACAAATCACTGTCGATGTAATCACCAAAGGACCAAACGAATTTAGTAGTGATGAGCCAATGACGTTGGATCCTGCCTTGGTTAAAAAAGCCTTGGTCGACTACAAAGTTGGTTCTATTCTCAATACCGCCAACAACCGGGCACGTACTCCCGAAAAATGGTTCGAGATCATTTCCGAACTGCAGCGAGTAGCCATGGAAGAAACCAATTTAGGTATTCCGATCATTTACGGTGTAGATGCTATCCATGGAGTTACGTACACCGCTGGGGCAACTTTTTTCCCACAGCAAATTGCGCAAGCAGCCACTTGGAATCCTGAAATAGCCAGAAAAGGTGCTGAAATCTGTGCTTACGAAACAAGGGCTTCTTCCATTCCTTGGAACTTTTCACCTGTACTAGACATTGGTCGCGACCCACGCTTCCCAAGGCTATGGGAGACCTTTGGCGAAGACATGCTACTAGCCAAAACAATGGGTGCGCAAATGATAAAAGGTTACGAAGGAGATGAAAATGATATTGGCAATCCTGAAAAAGTGGCTGCTTGCCTTAAGCACTTTTTAGGATATTCTGTACCGCACTCGGGCAAAGACCGTACTCCTTCTTACATCCCAGAAATAGAACTGAGGGAAAGGCATTTGCCTACTTTCAGAGCTGCTGTAGAAGCTGGTTGCCATACACTTATGGTGAACTCTGGGCTTATCAACGGCACTCCTGTACACGCTAATTATGATCTTCTCAATACATTACTGAGAAAAGAGTTGGGTTTTGAAGGTGTGATAGTTACTGACTGGGCCGACATCGAAAACCTTCACAAAAGGGATAAAGTTGCCGCTACGCAAAAAGAAGCCGTGAAAATAGCGATCAATGCTGGCATAGATATGTCGATGATCCCTTATAACTTCAAGTTTTGCGATTACCTAGTGGAACTGGTGAACGAAGGCGAAGTGCCTATGAGCAGAATTGACGATGCCGTTCGGCGTATTCTTGTACTAAAAAAGAAATTGAACCTTTGGGAAAAGCCCGTGACCAACTACAAAGACTATCCTAAATTTGGTAGCGAAGAGTTTGAAAATGCTGCCAGACAAGCAGCCAACGAGGCTATTACCCTATTGAAAAACGAAGACGAAACCTTGCCTCTGAAAAAAGGGAAAAAAATACTCGTAGCGGGCCCTAACTCCAACTCCATGCGCACGCTCAACGGTGGCTGGACGTACTCTTGGCAGGGAGAAAAAGTCCCTGAATTTGCCGAGGGTTACAAAACAATTTTGGAAGCCATACAGGAAAAAGCTGGCAAAGAAAATGTAACCTATGTGGAAGGCGTTTCTTACGACCACGAGGGCAAATACTGGGAAGAGAAGGATATAGACATAGATGCTGCTGTAAAAGCTGCTGCTAATGTTGACTACATCGTCCTTTGCCTAGGTGAAAATAGTTATACCGAAAAGCCTGGTGATTTGCACGATCTTACTATTTCTCAAAACCAAATAGATTTGGCAATTGCCCTAGCCAAAACTCGAAAGGATATTATAGTGGTACTAAACGAAGGTCGCCCACGTATCATTCGTGAAATAGAACCACACTTGGAAGGGCTTTTACATAGCTACTTGCCAGGTAACTTTGGCGGTGAGGCTATAGCCAGCGTACTTTTTGGCGATGTAAACCCAAGTGGAAAACTTCCTTATACCTACCCAATGTATAGCAATACACTTGTCACTTACGACCACAAACCTTCGGAAGAACAAGCGAAAATGGATGGTATGTACGATTATGAATCTGATTTTGCCATCCAATATCCATTTGGCTTCGGTTTGAGCTACACGACTTTCGAGTATAGTGACCTCAAAATCAACAAAGAAACGTTCACAGCAAGCGAGGAAATAGAACTCAGCGTCACCGTGAAAAACACAGGCAAAGTGGATGGCAAAGAAGTAGTCCAATTATACGTATCTGACATGTACGCTTCTATTACTCCAGACATGAAACGCTTGAGGGGCTTTGAAAAAATCGATTTGAAAGCTGGCGAATCTAAAACCGTAACATTCAAGATTACCGCTGAAGACCTTGCTTTTGTAGCAGCAGACCTCAGCTCTACGGTGGAAAAAGGTGAGTTCGAAGCCGCTATTGGAGAATTAAAACAAAAATTCAGCGTAAGCGAAACCAAAAAATTCAATACGATAAAAAGCGTTTTGTAACGCCAACCCCAATTTGGTTTGAACTACACCGCCTCGCCTCTTCGGAAGCGAGGCGGTGTTTTTTTAGCTATCCTCAGCAAACTTCTCCCTTGGGTAGTCGCTGGGCAATACACCAAACTGCCTTTTGAAGCATTTGGTAAAGTAAGAAGGGGTATTGAATCCTGTTTGAAAAATAATTTCTTTTACAGAAAGGTCTGTTTTTTCCAAAAGCTGAGCAGCCCTTTTCAGGCGAACCGTTCTTATAAACTCGCTGGAAGACAAGTCGGTAAGTGCTTTTACCTTCAAATAAAAATGGCTTCGGCTCACCCCCATTTCATAAATAAGCGTTTCCACATTGAACTCCGAATCCGCCATATGTTTCTCCACCAAATCAACAGCTTTTTGTAGAAATACCTCATCATCTTTGGTAGCCGTTACTTCAGCTGGTTTCATTATTATTTCCTTTCTAAACCTCCGCTTCAGCTCCGCCCTCATGCTTAGCAAATTACTGATTTGCAGCCCTAATGCTTCAATATTAAAAGGCTTCATCACATAAGCATCAGCCTTCGTTTTATAGCCTTCTATTTTAGATTCCTCATCGGTCTTGGCCGTAAGCAGTATGATAGGGATATGGCTGGTTTTATCATTATGTTTTAATTGGTGGCAAAGCTCAAACCCATCTACCTTTGGCATCATAATATCACTTATGATTATATCTGGATGATGTTTAATAGTTTTTTGGATTCCATCTTCCCCATCCACAGCTTCTAGTATGGAATAACCTTCTCCTAAACTTTCTTTTATGAAACCTCTGATCTCTGGGTTATCATCCACTATCAGTAACTGGGGCTGTCCATTAGTCTCTGACTTTTCATTCCCTTCCCTTTCTTTCAGGTGAATATCAGCTTCTATCAGCGCGGAAATCGCCAACGTACTTACCTCTCCAAATGGAAGGCGTTCTATTCGCTTATTTTGCAAAGCTATTTTTTCATGATCCTCTTCCTTACTTATCGAAAAGGAAACTTTGAAACTCGTCCCTTTTCCCTTTTCGCTTTCCACCGCGATATTTCCTCCCATCAGCTCAACCAAACTTTTGGTGTATGCCATCCCTATGCCCGACCCTTCATTTTTCACACGTTCTTTGTGACCTGCTTGGTAAAATCGCTCAAAAATATAAGGAAGTTTTGATGGGGAAATCCCAACACCATTATCGCATATTTCAATCAAAACAGCACTTTTTGATCTATCATTTACATCGTCATCCAGAAACACGTTTACTGTTACCTCACCCTCTTCTGGAGTAAACTTAAATGCGTTTGATAATAAGTTATAAACAATTTTTTCAAGTTTATCGCTGTCAAACCAAGCCCAAAGAAGACCATTCCGAATATTTACATAGTAGTTGATATGTTTCTTATCTGCCAACAGCTCGAAAGGCTCCGATATTTCTCTCATAAAATTCACAAACTCGCCTAGCTCTTCTCGCAACTCCATCTTACCCTGCTCTATTTTTTGGAAATCGATCAACTGATTTACCAACCTCAACAAAAACCAAGCATTGCGCTGCATGAGTCGATAATGCCTCTTTTTCTCCTTCACCCCTCCATCTTCCTCAGATTTCAACAGCTTTTCCAAAGGACCTAAAATGAGCGTAAGCGGCGTTCTAAATTCATGAGAAATATTGGTAAAAAAACTCAATTTCATTTGATGCAAGTCATCCTCTTTTTCTTTGTTAAGATGTTCTAAAACCAAATCGTGTTTTTCTCTTACCCCAATCAACGTATAGCGTCTAAATATCCATAAGAGGAATATGACCAACATTACATAAAACCCATAAGCCCAATAAGTCCCCCAAATAGGAGGGTTCACGGTAATAGCCAACGATGTTGGTACTTCTGCCCAAACCCCATCGTTGTTGCTTGCTCTCACATAAAATCTATAATTGCCAGAGGGAATATTTGTATACGTTGCAAAGCGCCTTTTCGCAGTTGTTTTATTCCACGTTTCATCAAATCCCTCCAGCTTATATTCATATTGGTTTTGGAAAGGAGCAGCATAGTGCAGGGCGGCAAACTCAAAAGAAAAACTGTTGCTGTTATAATTTACCGAAAGCTGTTTTTCAAAAGAGATACTTTGTTTTAGGATGACTTTATCAGCTACTTTTTGCCCCACGCCTACTGGAATATTATGAATCAAAAAGTTGGTAATGACCACCTGAGGCTCGTAGGTATTATCGATTATATCGTTGGGATAAAACACATTAAACCCATTTACTCCACCAAAAAGCATCTCTCCATTCGCTCTTTTTAAGGCAGCCAACTCCCCAAACTCATCACTTTGGAGCCCATCGGTTTTGTCGTAATTTTTAAATGTTTCATTAATTGGGTCAAATTTAGAAAGCCCTTTATTCGTACCGAGCCACAAGTTGCCCTCATCGTCTTCCAAAATACTTTTGATCACATTGTTGGACAGGCCGTCTTCTTCTGAATAATGGATAAAATCACTTCCTTTTTTCTGGGGTAGTTTATTAAGTCCACCACCAAACGTACCTACCCATAAATCACCCACTTTGCTTTCATAAAGCGCCAACACATAATTATGACTGAGGGAAGCCGAATCTTCAGCATTATGGAGATAAGTTTTAAACCTTGGGTGTGCCCGGTATTTATCTTCTCTTAATATCTTATTTAGTCCATTTCCAGTACCTATCCATAAGTCACCTTCCGAATCCTCAATAATATTTCTTACTATGTTGTTTGACATAGTATTCAAATAAACAGGTTCGTTTTTAAGGTTGATTTTCCTGTCATAGGGAGAGGCATCTTTTTTATCTAATCGAATCCGGTAAAGCCCCTTATTATACGTCCCTGCCCACAAAAAACCAGAAGTATCTTGATAAACAGCAAGTACAGCACCATCAACTATGATATCTCTATACAAGGAAGCTCCTTCATTTTTAAGCTCATCTTGTACAAGATAGCTCAAGCCCATAGAATCTTGCGACCCTAACCAAAGGTTTTTTTTACCTTCGTACACGCCTCCATCCAACGTAAATACACTTCTAGGCTCATCTAATTGGATGAAGTTGTTATTATATTGATCCACTTCGGTTGGAGGAGCATAGGAAACCCCACCCCCTTCCGTTCCTATCCATAGCCCGCCTTTGTCATCTTCATAAAACGACCGGATTTTATTGTTACTCAAACTTCCTTTCTCCGTACCCTGCCTCACATGTCGAAACCGCTTTTTTCCTGGGTCGAACACATTCACCCCTCCACCATTTGTTCCTACCCAAATCAACCCCGTCCTATCTTTATACAATGATTCGAGCATATTCTTGCTCAAACTTTGAGTATCCATCAAATCGTTTTGAAACTTCTTGGCTATGTATGGAATACCTGCAGAATCGTCCTTTATGAGCAATAAACCATCTGTAGAAGCAGCCCAAATTTGGTTGTAATCATCAATTACAAATCCTATAACCGTATTGTCATAAATTTTGATGGGAGCTTCTTTCTTACCTTGCCTGAGTAAAAAACAACCTTTGTTTACACCTATATACAAATTGCCTTTTTTATCTTCGATAATGCCTCTTACTCCAGTGCCTAACTCTTCAATATTCAACTTTTCGAGCATGGTCATGCCGGGATCTAGGAAGGTATATATGCCATCTGCACCTCCTACCCAAATAAGTCCTTCGCTATCTTCAAAAACACAATTGACTCCCCTGTTATCACTGAGCTTTCCTGCGGGAGTAATTCTTTCTATTGTATAAGCACCTTCTCCTTCACCTCCATCATATTTTTTTCGAATCTTGTTCAACCCTTGATCTGTTCCAACCCAAATATTCCCCTTGCTATCGCCAAAAACACAAGCCACATAATCCCCTGACAAACTCCTGTTATCCTCTTCCCTATTTCTAAAGTTGGTAAATTTTTCTGTTCTAGCGTTGTACATGCTAACCCCACTTCCCGTAGTCCCTATCCAGATATTCCCTGAAGTATCTCCTGAAATGGCAAAAATCAAATTACTGCCTATGCTCTCGTTTTTTTGAGGTTTAAAAACTGAAAAATCATAGCCATCATACTTGTTGAGCCCATCGTGTGTACCAAACCACATAAACCCTTTTTCGTCCTGAAAAATAGCATTTACATCATTCTGAGAAAGCCCATCTTCAATGTCAAGATGCTTGAATGCTACCTGATTATTTTGGGCAAACAATCTTACGGAAGTCAACAAAAAAATGAACAATATGTATTTGGTAATTCTCATCAAGTGTTTGTAAGTGAAGGTTAGGCTTGATGAAATTTAATTAATTATAAGATCAAGAGCCAAGTTTGGCATAATGACAGGCAGCTAAAAGAGAAAAATAGCGCTGAAAACAATGAGAAACTAAGCAAAAAATGGGGTTAAAACGGTTGAGCAAAAAAATGCCCATTCTCCCAAGGGAAAATGGGCAAATCAAAGGATTCTTCGACTTTGCTTAATGGATATGCGAAGCCAGTTATTGAACCGAATTTTGGTCAATAGCGATAACTCGAAGAGCACCTTGGTTCACCCCCACAAGGTAGGCGGGCTTTTGGTCCGAACCAAGCTTTATTTTTCTTAGGGATTTCACATCTCCCTCTAGTAACAAGCCTGTTTCAATTGGCGATGTTGCCTCAAATCCCCCTCCACCTAAGCCTTCTAGCACCAAGCCCACGCCCGTATCGCCACGAGGAGTTTCCACTTCCGAGCCAAAAATATTTCCTGCTAGCACAAGGTCTTTTTTGCCATCTTCATTATAATCCAACACCTGAATGGAATTGACAGAAGACAACTGCGCTCGGTTAGGAAGTTGATGGAATTCCATACCAGCTTCGCCTTTGTTTTCTATCCAATAATGGGCAAACGTATTGGCTTCGTAATGTAGGGCTTTCGCCAAAACGGCCTCTCCGTAAATATCCGCCAAATTTGCACTGGCGTAAGCATCGAAGGTCTTGAAACGCTTGGCTATAACAGGGATTTGCTGAGAAGAGCATTCCCGACCACGCAGCGGTAGTTTTTTACCTTTTTTGGTGGTACTCAATACGATATCCATACTCCCATTTTCATCAAAATCGTGGCCATACACTTCAAAAGGAGCTTTGTCCGATGCTTTGTATTTGTAATTCAAACCCAAATTACCTGCTATCAAGTCTAGGTCGCCATCGTTATCCAAGTCGGCAACCTCTAAGCCGTACCACCAACCTTTCATGCTTTCTGTTTTATATGCTTTCGAAACATCGTCAAAAGCAGTACCGTTATTTTTGAGCAATAGAATATTCATCCATTCTCCGGCAAGCACCAAATCGACTTTTCCGTCGGCATCTATATCTGCCCACTTAGCTGAGGTCACCAAGCCAGCCTCCTTCAAAAGTGGAGCTACATCAGCAGTTACATCTGTAAAAACCAATTCACCATCTTTGCCACCTTCGTTCCTCAAAATATAACTGGCAGGAGGAAACGGATACTTACCGGGAATCACCCGACCGCCCACAAACAAGTCCAAATCACCGTCAGCATCAAAATCGGCACTGGTTACGCATTGCCCGCTAATCTCCATTTTAGGCAAGGCCTTCTCACTTTTCACAAACTTCCCACCTTGGTTGAGATACAACCTATCCTGATAATAGCTCATGGGTTTTCGGTAATCATTTCCACCACTGGCCACATACAAATCCAAGTCGCCATCTTGGTCAAAATCTTCTAGCAATGCCCCTGTATCTTCTTGGTCGCTATCCTGTTCCCATGGACCAGCAACTACCTCAAATTTTCCATCAGGATTTTGCAGGTACATAGCTGATGTGAAACCAGCCCCATTTCCCACAAAAAAATCGTCCAAACCATCGCCATTTACATCGCCAACAGCTAGACCAGGTCCCCATTGGGAGTTTTTGTGGGGCAATAATGGTTCTTTCGCAAAGTCATTGTACTTGTCTTCTTGGTGAAGAAACCCCTCCCCAAAAGCCTGTTTGGTAATGTCGGAAAAAACCACTTTTGATCCTGTTGCTTCACCAACTATTTCTTTTGCATTTTTATAATCCAACTCCAATACCTGATTGCTTTTTACCGAAGTAAGCATCTCCACTTTTAGGTCAGGCCATACCACTTTTACCTCGTTTATTTGCGCAACATTTCCCAGGCCAAAATGAAGCAACGGCTCTACGCTAGACTGAAATCCACGGGTAAGCGATAGCTCTTGCATTTGCTGCTCCCCATTTGATGTTATGAACACACGAGCACCCAAACCGTAGGTATTTTGCTCAGCTCCCTTCAGCCTAATTCTCAAATAGTTGTTTTCCGTTTGGTCAGAATGGTTTTCGATGAGAGAGAGCTCACTGTCAAGGTTGTTGATCACCACGTCCAAATCTCCATCGTTGTCCAGATCTCCGTAAGCAAGCCCATTTGAAAAACCTTCCTCTGACAAGCCCCAATCCGATGTTGCATTTTTGAACTTGAAGTCGCCCATATTTTGGAACACATAGTTGCTAAGGGGCTGGCTAGGTAGGATAGAAAAATCCTTCTTCGCATCTCCAAAAAAGGATTCTTCCTGATATTTTACCAACACATCGTTGTTGTTCACATCCCGTTTCATCCCGTTGGTGACTATCACATCTTTAGCTCCGTCATTGTCCAAATCGGCAAAAAGCGCCCCCCAGCTCCAATCGGTTGTAGCCATGCCAGCTATCCTCGCCATGTTCCCATAAATAGGAATCCCCTCGGTAGAAATGCCTTGGTTGAGCTGCAAACTATTTTGCATATACTGATAATGAAAGCCGAAATCCACCCCTTCTTCAAAAGCCGAAGTGCTCATGGAAGCCATATTCGTTTTGGAACGGTAATGGTCTGCCGGGGTCATGTCCAGCTGTACAATATCTACTAATCCATCGTTGTTGAAATCTGCTGCATCTGTCCCCATCCCAAACATGGAAGTTTGGCGGGTAGCCTGCTGCAACACTTCTTTGAACGTCCCGTCTTTTTGGTTGAGGTAAAAATAATCGGGCACATTGAAATCGTTGGAAACGTACATATCTACCCAGCCATCATTGTTCAGATCAGAAGTGACTAGCCCCAGCGTAAGCCCAAAGTTCCTTACCTGCGCCTCATCGGTCACATTCTCAAACGTATTGTTGCCCTTATTTCGGTACAGATGTCCTGATTCTTCGAGACGGTTTTCATCCATTTTCAACTTATAAAAGGAGTTTCCTTGCGAAACTTTTACATTAGGATAGTTGGCGACGAACACATCGAGGTCACCGTCTTGGTCATAATCGAAAAAGGAAGCTTGGATGGATGCGCTGCCGTCGTCTAGCCCAAATTGCTTTGCCGATTCGGTAAAGGTGTTGTCTTGGTTATTGATCAACAGCTGGTTTTTTCCCGGAGTATCTTTTCCCGAAGCGCAGAGGTAAATATCGAGCCAACCATCGTTGTTTACATCGGCCATGGTAACGCCTGTGTACCAGCGCATATCCCCACTGGCATTTGCTGACTCGCTAATATCTTCAAACTTCATATCACCTTTGTTGAGATACAGCTTATTGGGCACCATATTGCCCGTGACAAACACATCTGAAAGGCCATCGTTATTGATATCGCCAATGGCCACGCCACCTCCCATGTAGAGGTAAGGGAAGGTATAATAATTCAAAGTATCATTTTCTATTATGTTGTTAGAAAATGTCATTCTAGAGCGGGTTGATGGAACTTTGGTAAGCTTTTCATTTGAAGCTTCTCTTCTTTCATGGCAAGAAAAGAGAAGGCTTATTGCGAGGATTGTAATGATAAAACGGGTCATATAATCAAAAGAATAAGGATAAAAAAGTCGATAACTAAACGCTGGCTTTAACCCGACAAATCCCTTCTAGTTCTAGGTTAGAAGGGATTTATCAGTTATCAAATAATTAAGGGAGAAGGAAAGCATAAAAAATGCTTTCCTTCAAAATTTACAAATAAAAATGTCACCTATTACCTAATCATTCTATTTGCAAGAACTACGCCCAGCCTACTAATAACCAGGATTATGCTTGATTTTCGGGTTGGCATCTATTTCATTTTGAGGGATATCGATATACTCTCTACCAGGCTTGTAAGCACCTGTTCCCGAGCTTTCAGATTTTAGCTCTGGTTTATTTACCAAGTACTCTTCTATTTTCCCCCATCTTAGTATATCGAAGTAGCGGGTTCTTTCCAGAGAAAGTTCTTTTACCCTTTCATCTTCAATATCTTGCATGGTGATAGAAGCAAACTCTGGCATGTTCACTCTTCTCCTCACTTCGTTGACTGCTTCAACCGCAATAGCAGATGAACCATTGAGCATAAACTCTGCTTCTGCATACATCAACAATACATCGGCGTATCTCAAAATCCTAAGGTTGTTACCAGATTGGTGCCAGCCGTTTGCTTGAGAGGAAACGTACCCTTGTTTCACATCGAGGTGTTTGCTTGCAAAAATCCGAGTATCACCTGGGAATGCATCTTGATAGCTAGCATCGAGATATGTTCTCGACTTCAATACTTTACCTTGATAGGTTGTAGAATCTTCCGTATCCCAGAAAAGTGTATAGAAAGCCCTTGGGTCAATTTGACCATCTACAGTTCTCTCATCTAGGAACAAATCCAATACCCAATCGTTGATTCTCATACCATCTTGACCAGTAAAACCTGCTGGAGCCAAATCTGGGTGGAAACCAGCTCCTTTTCCTGCTCCTGGAGCATCTCCTCCCCAGCCATTGTTTCCGTCAGAAACGAGCTGTATCTCAAACAATGATTCCCTGTTATTTTCCGCATCCTCCGTGAAGTTGTCACCGTAATCATCCACCAACGAATAATTTGGGTTATCAATTACTTTCTGGAAAGCAGCTTTTGCTCCTGCGTAATCTTTTCTGTACAACAGCACTTTTCCTAAAAGAGCACTTGCCGAAGCAGTTGTTACCCTTCCCAAGTCTTTATCTGCCCAAGAAGCTGGCAACATTGTTTCTGCTTTTTGCAAATCACTGATGATTTGTGTCCAAACAGCCTCAGGGTCTGCTTGTGAAACATCTCCAACGGGATCTGCTATTTCACTTATCGGCTCTGTAATGAGAGGAATATTCAGCCAGTTGTTTACCAAACCAAAGTAGTTATACGCCCTAATAAAATGAGCTTCGCCTATTATGTTATCTCTCAGTGTAGTGTTCATTTCAATATTTGGCACGTGGTAAATCACCTCGTTAGCTCTTGTTATACACTGATACATCGTACTCCATACCCAAAATGTACCATTACCAGTTGAAATTCCATTAAAACTCCCAATAGCCGTACGCTCAGAAGTACCATATGCATTTACCACATCGTCGCGGTAATCGGAAAGGAATATCTCGAAACGCGTGTAATACCATATATGGGTAAATGGGCTGTATGCACCTATAATCCCTTTGGTAGCATCTTCCTCACTTTTCCAGAACGAACTTGGAGTTAACGCATTTGGGTTACTCTGATTAAGAATTTCTTCGTTACACCCCATCATCGAAAGACCGATAAAGATCAGGGCTAAAGCAATCGTTTTCTTATATATTGATTTCATAGTTATTTTCTTTTTAAAATTTGGAGAGAATGATTAGAATCCGAGCTGAACACCAATTTGCATCTGTCTTGCTGTTGGGTAAGCTCTTTCATCTACACCTGAACTAAAAATCCCTCTTGAACCTCTGGTATTTCTTCCTACTTCAGGGTAATAACCTGTATAGTTTGTAATGGTGAAGGCATTTTGGATAGAAGCATATATTCTAGCTTTTGAAATACTGGCTTTAGAAGAAATAGCACTAGGAAGCGTATAACCAATCTGGATATTTCTTAGCCTAAAATAAGCTCCACTTTCCAAGTAAAAGTCTGACATCCTCCTGTTAAACCCTGGGTCGCTTAACGTGTTTCTTGGGATACTGCTACCTGAGTTTTCAGGAGTCCAACCATTTAAAGCATCGGCCAAATAGTTTCCTTCTGTATCAAAGTAACCACGGTATTTGTTAGCATTAAGGATATCGTTCCCATTAACTCCATTGAAGAACATTGTTAAATCAAAGTTTTTATATGACGCATTGAAATTAAATCCGTATTCAACATTTGGAGTTGGGTTGCCCAAATACGTTTGATCATCTATATCAATATCGCCATCGCCATCTATATCTTTGAACTTGAGATCACCTGCCTGTGGGTTATTAGCATCATTAGCAGCTTCCGCTTCTGCATCTGACTGATAAATGCCTTCTACCGTGTATCCAAAGAAAGAAGAAATAGGTTCTCCTACATCCGTTTTAGTACCCTTCAGTCCGTTGGAAGTAAATTGCCCTTCAATAATCGGTGTAGCATCACCCAAAGCAGTTACCGTATTGTTTAGGATGGTCATATTTGCAGTAACATCGAATGAGAAATCACCAATTACATCACCGTAACCCAGTAAGAACTCAAATCCTTTGTTTTCCACACTTGCGGTGTTGAAAGGAACACGGTTATCAAATCCAGCATAACGTGGCACGCCAAGCTCAACCAATACGTCTTCTGAATTTTTTATGAAATAATCCATGGTAAAATCCAATTTCCCATTCAGCGCCTTAAACTCAATTCCTATATCAGTCGTCTTTGTTGTCTCCCAAGTAATATTAGAGTTTACCCCTTTTGTGATAGAATAACCTGTCGCTCTACTCTGGTCAACTCCTATCGGGTATTCACTGAACAGGTTCAATTCTGGGTCAATAGAGTAAACGGGGACATTATTAGAACCAATTTCACCGTAACTAGCCCTTAGTTTTAAGTTGGTAATAGCCGATACATTCGACATAAATGCCTCATTACTAACATTCCAGCCCAAAGCAAAAGATGGGAACGTACCCCAACGAAGCTCTTCTCTGAACAATGAAGAACCATCCCTACGGACTGTGGCAGTCAAAAGGTATTTGTCATCAAATACATAATTCACCCTACCGAAGTAAGATTGAATAGCAGAGGTGTTATCTCCTGAAGGCATCTGCGCTCTTTCTTCTGCTGCTGAAGCTACTCTGATATCATTCGAAGGAAATTTCCTTGCTACTACACCCAAATATCTTGTATTAGATTTTTGTTGTGTATAACCCGCTAGCACGTTCACAGAATGCTTGCCTGCAATTTTACTGTAGCTCAACGTATTTTCAATTAGGGATGAAAGGAAATTGGTATTTCTTTCATTTAACTCGGCAAAAGGTTCATTTCCTACCTCAGAACTATTGAAGAAGTATTGAGGAGTGTACTTAAAATTGTTATCAGCATAAGTCTCTATACCGAGGTTTAATTTATAAACCAAACCATCTATTATCTCAAATGAAGCATCTATATTGCCAATCAGCGCATTTCGAGTCACCGTTCTGTCTTCAATGGTTGACAATCCCAGCGAGTTTCTGATATTGCCAGGGCCATAATATCCACCTAGACTTGAATTATTTCCTTCTGGAATGTTCTGGCCTGTAAAATTGCCATCTGCATCGTAGATCGGAATAGTTGGAATCAAATCTCTCTCACTATTAAAATAAGGATTGGGGTTGTTAATGGTACGAGAAAGACCAATAGTTTCTTGAATCGTAAATTTCCCTTTCGTAAAAGAAGAGTTAGCTCTTAAATTGGTTCTTTCAAAAGAAGAGTTTTTCAAGATACCCTCTTGGTCCAGGTGGTTAGCCGAAATACTAAAACTTGAATTTTCTCCACCACCAGAAACTCGAAGGTCGGCATTGAACACAGGCGCTGTCCTTAAACTTGCCGCTTGGATATCGCTATCTACAGTAGGATCAAACTCTGTATCATTAGCTGGGAATCGTGGGTTTCCATCGTTATCCCTTGCCCTGTTCACTATGTCGGCATATTGCCTTGCATTTGCCCAATCAAGAGTTTTGATGGCTTTTTGTGAACCATAATTCACATCAAGGTCTACACTAATCCCGCCTTTTTTAGATCCTTTCTTCGTAGTGACAATCACTACACCATTTGCAGCCCTTGAGCCGTAAATAGCACTTGCAGAAGCATCTTTCAAAACAGTCACGCTCTCAATATCTTGCGCACTGATCATGTTCATGTTGCCAGTAAGCATACCGTCGATCACGTAAAGAGGGCCCGAATCGGAAAGTGTACCAGAACCCCTGATAGTCACAATTGGGTTCGCTCCTGGCGCGCCGCCGTTGTTTTCGACCCTGACACCAGCCATACGCCCTTGCAGCGCTTGTGTAGCATTTGTAGCAGTGAATTTGCTCAATTCTTCGCTATCAACTGAACCTACTGAACCGGTCATGTCACTTTTCTTTTGTGTACCGTAACCAATTACCACGACTTCTTCAAGCTGCTCTAAATCCGGCTCTAATGATAGATTGATCTCTGTTTGGTTTTCAATTGTTATTTCTTGAGTCAAATAACCAATATAGCTAAACTGCAAAACAGATCCGGTGGGAACATCAAGCTTAAACTTACCATCAATGTCTGTGGTAGTTCCCGTTGCAGTTCCTTTAATAAGAATACTAACTCCTGGTAATGGCTGACTATCTTCGGCAGATAAAACTGTTCCTGTAATCTGGCTTTGACCGAAGGTAACAGTGGTATGGGAAGATAATAGAAAGAGGCAAATACAGCAAAGTATTAACTTTCTGGAAGGTAAGGATTTTTCCATAATCATATTTGTTGATTTATATTAATAATTAATTGAATACTAAAACACGCATTGCTAATAGGAGGAGGAGTAAACTGGGGAAATCCTCATTTGATAGTATGAGTACTTTTGGGTAGGGCTGCACCAAGTAGTACTACTAGTCGTTCAAATGTATATGGAAGAAAAAGAGGAAGGGGAAACATATGGTTTTAAGAATAGAACATATGGTTTTTAACCTATAATACCACTGATAACAAGTATGTTATATTTACAAAAAACATTAGTTGCCCAGAAACGAACCATTTAAAAACAATAAAAAGTATCCGTTTTCATTGCAAAATCACTTTTCAAAAACCTTGGAAAGCCACCATTTTGAAGGCTATTATGAAATAGAAAAAACAGTAAGATGGGTTAGTATAAACACAAAAAAACCTGACCTGAAACTCCTAAACGCTTCCACTTATTCGCTTCAAATCAGGTGAAGGCAGAACAGTAAATCCTACCGAATTCGATTACGTATTACAAGCCATTTCCCACAGCTACTACCACTACGCCTATAATCATACTAGCCAAGCCAATATAAAGGAAGCCTTTAGCTTTGCCAGAAGCTTTAACCCATTCGCCAGTAACCAAACCACTAACAATAGCTACTGCTACAGAAATGGTATTGAAAATAGCATAACCTACAGTACCACCAGCTTTGCCTAACTTAAATGCAGCGAAAGCAAATGCAGCAGAAGCAGCAAAGTTAAGCACTGCCATAATAGTTGTCATTGTTAGGTTTTTACCTAGAGGAGCCGATGAGAATTTGCCCCAAAGTCCTTTTTGAGAAAGTTGCACCACAAAGTAAGGTACAACAAACAAGCCACCTGCAACATAAATGATAAACATCACAGCCAAGGCGCTCATCCACTCAGGGTTGCCCTGGGCAACAACAGCTTCGGTAATAATAGGAGCACCAACTGCATTAGCATAGCTAAATCCAGTAGCTAACAAGCCTCCGATAACAGCAATCAATATTCCTGTTGTCATAGAACCTTTTTCGCTGGTTGAATCGGCTTCTTTAGCCGCATTATCTTCCTCAGCTTGACGCAATAAACCCGCTTTGCCATTGGCGAAAACACCAATTAAAACAATAAAAATACCGCCCAAAATAGTAGTTAGTACGTTAGATGCTGGTAGGCCTACAACGAAGAATGGGATCAATGAACCCACTAAAATAATGGTACCTATAAATAATGAGAAACCAAGCGATAAACCGATGTGGTTAATTGCTTTACCCCACATCATTACACCAACCCCCCAAAGTAAACTTGCAATTGCCATTTTAATAAGCACATCGGTTGGGATTGCTCCAAGTACAGCTCCAAAACCTTGAATTAAACTAAAACAAGCAATAACAGGCACAACAAAAAGTGCTGTGAAAAACATGGTTCCCCAAGTATGCTCAAATTCAAAACCTTTCGTAAACTTTTCTGGCAAGGCGTACAAGCCTAACATCACGCCTGCCATAAGTGCCCAAATAATTCCTTCTATCATAGCTTTATAATTTTGTCATTTTCAATTTTTATATAAAATTCTCTACCAAGAAATGGCATAAACCGTTTTGCTCGAATACGGTTTGTTGGGAGTTGTAATAGATCCCGGCGATCCTGCTATATTTGGTCCGTTAGCGTATCGGCTGGTTTCGCAGCAAAAGGCCTTGTACTTGCCAAACTGATCGCCATTTTCCCTCTTCAGTTCGTCTGAAGTGAAGTAGCCCGTGTAAAACAAGAGGCCTGGCTCATTGGAAAGCACTTCTAGCTTCCTGCCCGAAGTTGGGTGGTCGAACTCGGCTACAGTTTTTACTTCGCCATCGGCTGGCAAGGCATAAAAATGCTCGTAACCTGTTTCCATTTCTTTGAAAAGATCTCCAAGTTTTTTGCTTGTCCTGAGATCATCTACCTCTGTAACCGCTGCTTCCTCTCCTACTGGCACACCTGTTTCGTCTGGTACCAACAGCGTATCCGAAACTATTTTTGCCAAGTGGTTTTCAATCGTTTCGGCAAAGCCCGAAAGGTTAAAATACGTATGGTTAGTGAGCGACAAAGGTGTTGCCTTGTCTGTTTCACCTTTATAGTCAATCTCTATTTTGTTGTCTTCGGTGAGGGTGAACTGAACAGAAACTTTTACGTTTCCCGGATAGCCTTCTTCCATATCGGCACTTTCCAAGCTCATTTCTACGCTATTCGGCCCTACTTCTTTCGCTTGCCACACTTTTTTATCAAAACCAACTATACCGCCGTGCAAGTGGTTAGGATCGTTGTTGGTAGCTAGGGAATATTCCTTTCCTTCCAAGGTAAACTTACCGTCTTTTATGCGAGAAGCGAAGCGCCCAACGGTACAGCCAAAATAGGGAGCATTGGCTTTGTAGGCATCGGAAAAATAACCTTCGAGGCTATCGAACCCGCAAGCAAGTTCAACTCGTTTGTCATTTTCTCCTGGAATGGAAATAGAGGTGATAGTTGCGCCATAGGTCATAATTTTGACCTGCATACCAGCAGTGTTTTCTAATACAAATAAGTCGATATCAGCTCCGCTTACTTGCCCAAATTCTTGTTTTGTCATTTTCATTTTCTTTACTAATAAAAAAGTCAGCCCACTTACAGCGGGCTGACCTCCAAAAAGATATTTAAACTTTGTATGGCTTCAATTTTTCCCAATCGAAAATCACGCCTACGCCCGGATAATCAGGCGCAACAGCCCTGTGGTTTTCCACCACTAGCGGACGCGTAGTATATTCGTCTATAGGGAAGCTGTGCACCTCTAGCCAGCCAGAGTTTGGCTGAGAAGAAACGAGGCTCACATGAAGCTCTTGCATGCCATGCGAACAAACGGGAAGCCTGTTTTCGTTGGCAAGCCTTGCTGCTTTTAACCAACCCGTTACACCACCACAGTTTGAAGCATCAGGCTGTACAAATGACAACTTCGATTGCTCAAAAGCATATTCAAACTCATGAATGGTGTGCAAGTTTTCACCCATAGCCAAAGGAACGCCCGTAGCATCCGCTATTTCGGCATAGCCTTTATAGTTATCGGGAATGGTAGGCTCTTCAAACCAGTAAATGTTACATTCTTTGAATGCATTCGCCGCTTTTATCGCCTTTTCCACACTCATAGAGTAGTTGGCGTCTACCATAAAGGTAACGTCGTCACCTATGAGCTTGCGAACCGCTTTTATACGTTCGATGTCCTCGTCGAGGTTTTCCCTGCCTATTTTGATCTTCACTGCATTGAAACCATTGTCCAAGTAACCTTGGATGTTGCCGAGCAGTTTTTCGAGAGGGAATTGCAAGTCGATGCCTCCGCAATATGCTTTGCAGGTATTTCCTTGCCCACCAGCGAGTTGCCAAAGCGGCTTTTCTTCCGTTTTACAACGGATATCCCAAAGGGCAATATCTACTGTAGAAATAGCAAAAGAAGCGATTCCACCCCTACCCACATAGTGGATATGCCATTCCATAAAATCGTAGATTCCATCTATGTCGCTTGCGTCTTTCCCTACCAAAGCAGGGGCAAGATCATGGTCGAGCATGGCTTTGATGGCATGGCCACCTTTTCCACCTGTGTAGGTATATCCTGTGCCTTCTCTGCCATCTGCCAAGGTGATAGTAGTGGTCACCAACTCAAAATGAGTATGGTCGCCGTGCTTGGCATCGCTCAATACCTCGGGAAGAGGTACACTAAACAGTTGGCTTGTTACTTTAGAAATTGTATTATCCATCTTTCAGGCTAGTATTTTACATAAAACGTTTTCTTCTCCATGTACTGCTCGAAGCCGTATTTTCCATCTTCTCCACCTGTTCCACTTAGCTTGTAACCGTTGTGGAAACCTTGGTGCTGCTCACCGTGGCCACGATTTACATAGATTTCGCCAAACTCAAGCTCGTCGTTGCATTTCAAGATCGTGCCCATGTCTTTGGTGAAAATCATTGCTGCCAAACCGTAATCACAGTCGTTGGCATAGCCAATTACTTGGTCGAAATCAGAGAATTTGATTACTGGAAGAATAGGACCGAATGACTCTTCGTGAACGATGGTCATATCCTGAGTTACCTCGGTAAGTACCGTAGGCTCAAACCAGCAGCCTTTTTCAAACTGAGCACCTTCAGGTTTTTTACCACCTATCGCTATTTTTGCACCTTCTTCTACACTTTTTGCTATCAGGTGCTCCATGTTCCCAACTTCCTTCTTGTTCACCTTAGGGCCTATGGTAGTTTCTGGGTTCAAAGGATCACCCAATTTCAACGCTTCTACTTTTGCCATGAATTTCTCCATGAACGCTTCGTAAATATCTTCGTGCACATACATACGCTCGTTGCACGTACAAACCTGACCGCAGTTATCGAAACGAGAATGGAAAGCAGCTTCCGCAGCCACGTCCAAATCGGCATCGGCAAAAACGATAGCAGGAGCTTTTCCACCCAATTCCAACTGAACGTGTATAAGGTTATCGGCAGCCGTTCTGAAAATCTGCTGACCTGCAGGCGTACTACCCGTCATGGTCACCATTTTAGTGATTGGGTTAGCTACCAAAGCATTTCCAAGTACTCTGCCTTGTCCAGTTACGATGTTGAGCAAACCTTTAGGCAAACCAACTTTTTCGGCAATAAAGCCTAATTCCAATGTAGCCAACGGAGTTTCTTGGGTAGGTTTTACCACTATACTATTTCCGGCGATAAGCGCTGGTCCTATTTTCCTGCCGGCAAGTGCCAATGGGAAGTTCCAAGCTGTGATAGCCACAACTACACCTTTAGGAATTTTGTGGATCCAGATGTGCTCCTCAGGATTGTCAGAAGGGATGATGTCACCCTCGATGTGGCGGGCACAATCGCAGGCATATTCTATGAAAGAAGCTGTTACTTCCACTTCCATGTTGGCTACGCCAATCAATTTACCTTGCTCTCTTACCAAAAGCTCGGCTAAGTACGCCTTATTTGCTAAGATTTCAGCGGCAAATTTTCTTAGGATATCTGCACGCTGGCGAGCAGGAACTTTTTTCCATTCCTTTTGTGCTTTTTCGGCAGCTTCAAGGGCAGCTTGTGCATCTGCCTCCACTCCCATTTGTACTGTTCCTACCACAGAGTCATCGGCAGGGCTTAAAATATCTTCGGTCTTGCCAGTAGTCGCATCTGTCCACTCGCCTCCTATAAAAAGTTGGTAATTTTTCACTTCAGCCATATTTAAAATGATTTGATTTACAAACAAGCAGAACTAGAATTAGCTTGAGCCTTCCAATTCCACTTGCATTTTGTGTAATTTAATAGAGAGAAATAGTGAAAGAAAGACAAAGGGTTTACCTGCCCATCCATCCACCGTCTACGAGCATGGTAGTACCATGCATATATGCCGCAGCTTCAGAACACAAGAACACTACTGGCCCTGCAAAATCTAAAGGCTCGCCCCAGCGGTTGGCAGGGATACGAGAAAGAATAGATTCTGAGCGAACAGGGTCGTTGCGCAAAGCCTCTGTGTTATCTGTATTGATATAGCCTGGAGCAATCGCATTCACGTTCACACCTTTTCCAGCCCATTCGTTAGCAAATGCCATGGTCATTTGACCAATAGCTCCTTTACTTGCTGCATAGCCAGGTACGGTGATTCCACCTTGGAACGTAAGCAATGATGCTGTGAAAACAACTTTGCCAGAACCTCTTTTAATCATTTCTTTTCCAAACTCTCTGGTAAGAATAAACTGAGAGTTTTGGTTTACTTCGATCACCTTGTCCCACATTTCATCGGGGTGCTCGGCTGCTGGAGTTCTTAAGATAGTACCCGCATTGTTCACCAAAATATCTATTTGGGGAAAGTCTTTTTTTGCTGCGGCAATGAATTCGTAAAGTGAGCTACGGTCAGAAAAATCGCACTGGTAAGCTTTGAATTTCCTACCTCTTGCCACTACTTCTTTTTCTACTTCGCTTCCGCTAAGCTCCAAAGAAGCTGAAACCCCGATGATATCTGCACCAGCTTCTGCTAAGCCTATGGCCATCGCTTTACCAATCCCTCTTTTGCAACCTGTAACTAAGGCTACTTTTCCTGCTAGTTTGAATGTATCTAAAATTCCCATTGTTATATTTTTTTATGTTTTGTCAAAAAAATGGCATTAAGCGCCGCAATCGATAAGGTATTTCATACCTGCTGGATTGTTGTCAATTTCCTCAAAAACTGACTGGATATTCTCTAGCGTATCTACTTTGGTGATAAGCTTTTCGAATGGGATATTTCCAGAAGCAGCAATTTTGATAGCTTCTTCGTAATCGTCTTCTTGGTAGAGCCTTGCGCCCAAAAGCTCAATTTCAGACCAGAAAAACTTGAACAAATCAACTGGTTTTTTCTCACCGCCGTGGATAGCCACCATCACGATCCTACCTCTTGCATTTACCACTTCGGTCATGGTTGCTACGCCCGGCGCAGATCCTGAAACTTCAAAAGCACAATCGATCATGGCTTCGCCGGTAAGCTCAGATATTTTCGCCATCAAGTCTTCTTCGATAGGATTGATGGTAGTGAAACCTAGATCGTTGAGCATGGTGAGGCGAGCTTCGTTCACTTCAGAAATGAAGACATTTGCTCCTTTTTCTTTGAGCACATAGGCAATGAGCGTACCGATAGGGCCGCCACCTATTACTAAGCAATTTTCACCTTCTACTACACGTCCGATTTTTACATCGTGGCAAGCTACTGACAATGGCTCAATAAAAGCTCCGTGCTTCAGGCTCATACCTTCAGGCAATTTGTGGAGGGTGTAAGCGGGAACAGTCCAGCTTTTTTGGAAAGCACCTGGGCTATCTATACCAATAAACTTGAGGTTTTTGCCTACGTGAGCGTTGCCTTTATCAAACGGGTGAGGTGCACCAAAGTGCAAGGGACGAACTGCTACGGTATCGCCTACTTTTACATTATCTACGCCTTCGCCAATCTCAGCTACTGTTGCAGAAGCTTCATGACCTACGGTTTGAGGCTTGTCAACCCTATGGTCCATCACCCCGTGGAAAATATGTACGTCAGTACCACATACGCCACAATAAGCTACGTCTAATCTTACTTCATTTTTACCAGGTTTAATTGGCTCGGATTCTCCTACGGTGAATTTTCCTTTTTCGGAATAAAATGCTGCTTTCATAATTTTGCTTTTAAAAAAATTGGATACTAAACTTCTGTTATGTTATGGTAATAGCCTTAATCTTCATTCTCAGGGACTAACTGGTACTTTGCC
Source organism: Flammeovirgaceae bacterium SG7u.111 (assembly GCA_034044135.1). Lineage (NCBI taxonomy): Bacteria > Pseudomonadati > Bacteroidota > Cytophagia > Cytophagales > Flammeovirgaceae > Flammeovirgaceae bacterium SG7u.111. Next base: position 4,663,342 of record CP139021.1, read on the forward strand.
TACAAACCTTCTTATGTATTGGTCATCGTAGGTTACATATTGATGAGTGAGGCCCCAAAGTAGCGCATTGGTAGGTGCTCCTTCGAAATCTTCCGAAGTGATAAGCCCTGCGGCAGGAGGTCCCCATTTTATGTGCGATTTGATCTCGAAATTCACACCATCGGGCGACCACTGAATTGTGTTCCTTTCTGGGCCATCGGTGATAATGAGTGCGGCAATTCCACCATCGTATTTCCATACACATAGCTCATGCCCACTATTTGTTATCGGATTGTACTCTGATTTCACATACGGCCCTTCAAGCTTGTCTGAAATAGCTACACCCCATTTGATTTCTCTTCCACCAAATGTTTTGTGCTCGCCCATTCGCTCGCCTTTGTAGTAGAGGTAGAACTTATCGTTGAAATGTACCAACGTTGGGTCATGCACCTTATGGCTATCAAACGAACCTTGCTTTTTCACATAAAAGCGGTTGTCTTCTTCGCCTAGCCACTCACCATCATCGCTTGGCGACAGGATTGGCTCAGCTAGTTTTTTGAAAGGGCCTCTTGGTGAATCGGAAATAGCCATTCCCACTTGGTTTTTCACACGGTTCACATACGGGAACTTCACTGTTTGATACACTAAAATGTATTTGCCCTCGTGCACTAAAACTTGTGGGGTAAACACCGAACGGTCGTCGTAAGCACCTGCTTCGCCTCTTCCTACAGCCAAGCCTTGCTCGTCCCAGGTAATACCGTCTTTAGAAGTTGCATACCAAACTTCTGTTTTGTCCCAAGGAAACACTTTCTTTTCGGGATCGCCTGTGCCAAAGCCATATGTTTTGCCTGTGCCTTTGCTGTAGTAAACATAGTACAAGCCATCCACCATTATCACGTCGCTAGGATCTCGGCGGGTCACCCCTTCTTCAAAGGCAAAATCACCTTTCAAGTCTTGCATTTCAAATTCTATATACCACTCAGGTCCTTGAGCATAGTTTCTTTCCAAGGCTCTTTTAGATGCTGAGCTAAGCTTGCCCCCTTTGGGAATAGCCAAAAATTCGTAGACCGAATCGGGGTAGTCTTGAGTAGCTTCTGTTTCGGCAGAAGCTGGAGCTGTAGGAGGGTTTTGGTTGCAACCGACTAGGGCAACCGAAAACATTGCTACACTAAAAATAAGACTTTTAAAAGATGTCTTCATTTTCATAAAAGGATATGTTTGATTATTAATTAATTTCAGAAATGGTATTTTTATAATTTAAGAGAGGCTGCAGCCAGCTTACCCGATTTTGCTGAAACAACAATATTCGATTTAGCACCTTGGAGCTGAAGAAGCATGAGCGTACGCCCTTTGCTTGTCACAATTTTGTTGCTCTGAAACTTTTGAACATTGTCGGCCGCACCGTTATCTACCCCAAGTATTTTTACAGCACCTTCTGTGGCAAATTCAATCTCAACCTCTTCGTTTTTTACAGGATTTCCATTTTCATCCAATACTTGTGCGATTACATGCACCACATCATTGGCATCAAGTGAATTTGCATCTTCCTCAACCGAAAGTTCGATAGAAGAAGGTTTGCCAGCTGTTTGGATTGTGGCAGCTATTTCAGTCCCGGCTTTTTTCCCCTTGGCTTCAAGCTTACCAGCCTCAAAAGGCACTGCCCATTTATAAATCCTGTCGGGAAAGCTCTCTAGTTTTTTTGTTCCCAGCGATTTCCCATTTAAAAAGAGCTCTACCTCTTCGCAGTTCGATAGGACTTCTACAATGGTTACTTCATTTGCTTCATAATTCCAGTGCTCATTTACATCGTGCCAAAACCATAAAGCATGTTCCCAACCGTTAGGCTTCCTCTCAACAGGTTCGCCAGTAGCTTCGTCAACCTTGAAAATAGACTTACTTTCCGTTTGAGATGAGATGTAGATATGTGGTTCTTCCGTCCAAAGAGTTTTCATCATATGGTAAGAAGGTTTTTCAAAACCAGCCAAATCTAGCAATCCGCTTGGTGTAGCTTTTCTTGGCCACTGCTTGTTCGATTCGCCCATGTAATCGATCCCCGTCCACAAGAATGTACCAGAAATGTGTGGTCGTTCCTCTATACTTTTCCACTCATGCCACTGCCCAAGATTTTCTGTGCCCATGATAATCTTATCAGGATAGTTCTCGTGCCCATAATCATATAAAACCCTGCGGTAGCTATACCCTACTATATCCAGCGCATCGGCATAACCAGAAATATGGCTTGCAGAAGGAAGGATACAATTGGCTATGATATACCTTGTGGTATCAAGTTCCCTTGTCCATTTTGCCAGCTTTTGAGCCGTTTTTTCTATTGCATACTTGCCTTTTGGGTTTTCCTCGTACCTCTTTTTTATTTCTTCAGGAGAAATTGGCGGCAAAGACCAAAAGTAATTGCCATTCCAACTCATGTTGAAAAAGCCTGTCGCATGTGCATTGCTAGGATAGGTCCATTCAATTTCGTTCCCTATGCTCCATTGGAATATACTTGGGTGGTTTCTACTACGGAGCATCGTACTTTTTAGATCGCGCTCTGCCCATTCTTGAAAGTGTTCTGCATAACCTCTGGTGATATAGTCCACCGATTGTTCATTTTGGTTAAGCCTTTTGTCCTTTGGGTTGTCCCATTCGTCAAAAAACTCTTCTTGCACCAAAAAACCCATCTCATCGCAGAGTTGCAAAAACTCATCTGAGGCAGGGTTGTGAGAGACTCTTATAGCATTGCAGCCGCCTTCTTTCAATGTCTCCAACCTTCTTCTCCACACAGCTTTGGGTACTGCTGCTCCAACTAGTCCACCGTCATGATGAAGGCAAACGCCTTTTATTTTCATATTCTTTCCATTCAGGAAAAAGCCCTTGTCCTTGTCAAAATGAATAGTTCTAATTCCAAAAGGCGTCTCGTAAACGTCAATTACTTCACCGCCTTGCACTACAGATGTAACCGCCTTGTAGATGTTTGGAAATTGAATATCCCATAAAAGAGGATTGCTCACATTCAGCTTTTGAGAGAATGTACTCTGAGAGTTTTTTCCCACTTCAAACTTCTCGGTTACTTCGGCAACCAATGCACCTGAAGGATCAAAAACCTGTGTGTGTAGATCAAATTTTTCGTCAAGCCCTTTTTTGTTTTTTACAGTAACTTTTAAAGAAACCGTAGCACTTGATTTGGTGATTTCGGGAGTGGTGATGAACGTACCCCAAACAGGAATATGCAAATCTGCCGTAGTGATAAGCTTCACATTGCGGTAGATGCCCGAACCCGAGTACCATCTGCTATCGGCATAACGTGAGTGGTCTACCTTCACTAACAGATTGTTCCCATCAGTTTGTAGTTGATCGGTTATGTCAAAATAAAAGGGGGAATATCCGTAAGGGTGCTCGCCTAGTTTTTTTCCGTTGAGCCATACTTCTGAATTGTTATAAACCCCATCGAAATAAATATAAAACGTGTGACCAGGTTCTGGGTCGAGTTTAAACTCTTTTTGATAGAGGCCATACCCTCCTGGCAAATAACCTGTGGCTCCTTCTCCATTAATAGAATCAAAAGAAGCTTCTACGCTCCAGTCGTGCGGAAGTTGAACATTTTTCCAATTAATCGCATTTATTTGTGGAGCTTGGAATTCATCTTTGTCTACCAAAGAAAATTTCCAGTTTGAGTTGAAATCAATTTCTCTATTATGTAAGTTATCTTTGCCAGCAGGAAAAACAAAGTACGCCCCAATGACAATAAAAAAGAAAAATGTAAATGAATAATAGTATTTTTTCATGATCATATCTTGAGAAAAAAAATCAAAAATATCAGCAGCTATAAACACCAATTGCTACCTGACAAAAGTTGTTGAAAAATCCTTTCTTTCCTCAGAACACTACTAGACAAAAACTCAATACATATGTGTAAAACAAAAAAATAAACTAGATTTAATATAATTAATACTAATATCGAACTCTGTTTTTCAGGTATTTATAAATCGATGAACAAACAATTAATAAAAAATTCAACTAGACACCTTATCTTTTTCTTCTTCATGGGGCTGTACATTACTGCAAATGGACAGGTTCCTGAAAACCTTTCTGTATACGAGCAAGGTGACCTAGAAAAATTACTTAGCCAAGCAGAAAGTTTCCGACTAAAAGAGCCAAAAAAGGCAATTTCACTTTTTGAAGAATGCAAAGCCCACTATTACAGCAAGCAAGATACCTTGGGGGTTATCATTGTACTGGAAAAATTATCGAACCTTTATGCCAACCTTGCCAACTACGACAAATCCTATGACGGCTACTGGGAAGCATTGATCTTGGCCGAACAGTTGGAAAATGAAAGTGCAAAAGCTTCCATTTACAATGGACTTGGCTGGCTGTATAGTTTTTTTGGTAGGAAAAAAATAGCAGAAGAATACTTTAACAAAGCGATCAACATCAACAAGAAATTGCTCCAGCAAACTCCCCAGAACAGGCAAATGTTGCTGGATAATTATTATGCAATGGTCACATTGCACAGGAAAGAGAATGAGTTGTTTCAAGCCCGTTTATATCTTGATAGCTGCAAAATGCTACAAGACCCTAACTCAGACCAAATTTTCTTGAAGGCAGAGCTAGGGTACATTCTTACAAAAGAACAAAAGTATAAAGAGGCCGAAGAAATTTTACTTGAAGTAAAAGCTAGTTTTGAACAACGTGACAGCAGTTACCTCATTATCCTTTATCCTTTTTTGGGAGATGTGTATATGAATATGGGCGACCTGAATACAAGTGAAAAACTTTATTTAGATGCGCTCTCTATTGCCGATGTTTTCAAAAGCCACCTAGACCTTATCCCCAACATCCTTGAGAAACTGGCAGAAGTTTACCACCTAAAAGGTCTGAACGAGAAAGCATATAATGAAATGAAAGAAGCCAAACTGCTAAATGAAAACCAGTTTGGAAGCCGTAGCCAACATAACCAGCGCTTGTTGGAAATCAAAGATATCTACCGAATAGAAATGGAGCGGCAAGAACAGCTAATTGACGAACAACGCCTTACTTTTTTGGAACAACAACACAAGATTGGAGAACTCCGCTCTTACCTTTTAGCTGGCACTATTGTTTTCCTTATTGTAGTTGGCTTCATCTTTTACCGATTCCTCCGAACAAGATACAAAGCCGAGAAAAAACTGCTCCGCCAAAAGCAGCAGCTTGAAATGCAAAAAAAGGAGGAAGTCTTGGTTGTAAAAAACAAAGAACTGACGAGCTCAGCTCTTCAAGCCATTGAAAAAGAAGAACTTTTGGTAGAAACCAAAGAAGAGTTACTAAAGCAAAAAGACAACCCTGATCCTAAGGAAATCAATAAAATCATCAAAAAAATAGACCGGAGTACCAACCTGAGCTGGGATGAGTTTGAGCTGAGATTCTTGGCCGTGAACCAAGATTTTTATGATAAACTGAGAAGTGGCTTTCCGAACCTGAGCCAAAATGACCATAAACTTTGTGCGCTTATCAAGCTGAACTTCTCTTCCAAAGACATGGCCAAACTACTTGGCATTACTGTAGAATCGGTACATACATCGCGCTACCGAATCAGGAAAAAAATGGAATTGGACAGAAGTACAAACCTAGAAGACTTTATAGCTAAACTCTAAGAAGCCTTCTAGGCTTTAGCGGCTACTGAACCACAAACTTCTTCCCCAAACTGGTCGAATTATTTCCCAACTTCAACACATACACTCCTGCTGGAAGGCTTTTGATATTGATGGGTACGAACTGTTGTGAAATCGTACCCATTTTTACATCACCGCCCACCGAGTTTACAATATAATACTTAGAGCCAATTGCTTTCGAATCAACCTCTATGTGGAGAGTTCCCGAAACAGGATTAGGGTAAAGCAACATTGATTTTTCAAAGCCCATATCATCCCCCAAGCCCGTAACAGGAGAATTGGCAGAACGCTCTACCTCTCGGCTGAATGCATAATGCCGCAAAGCTACGCTACTGATATGCCCGCCATTATCCCAAAAAGAAACAGAAATACTGTTATTTTTTTGAAGAAGGTCAGCTGGTACGGGAATTTCCAACACCCCAAAAAATCGTGGCCTGTCTTTCTGAACATCCCCCCTGTAGTTTTCAGGGATTTCCAGAATTGTCCCGTTGAACATAACTGTTGGGCGTAGGCTACTACCATGATCTCTACCAATACCTAATCGAAGTACGGCCTCTTCATGCTCAGCAACTTCAACACCATTGATATTAAAAACCTCAGACACTCCAGCGGAAATAGGTTTATAATAAGCATCTGCATAGTGCTTTACTTCTTTGGACAACTGGTCAATCTTAACTTCTTGGTTGAACGTATAAGCCAATACGATTGTACCTTCACTTTCCAAGGTTACTCCTTGGGGTGCTGAAGCAAATTCTTCTTTTTTCAATACCGGGACTTGCCCTTCTAGGTACACATGTTTCATCTCCACTTTTTCAAGAGAGTTTCCCGAAAAGCCGAAGTGGTTTAAACTAATATTGACAGGTTCAAATTTCAAATTATTTAATATCACATACGCCTTTTTCCCATCTACGTATGCATCCGTCATTATATCAAGATTGGTCGCATACGAATCTACACGAGTTCCTTTCACATCGGACCACAATTCAAATATTTTTATATACTCGGTGTACACATAATGCTCGCCTGTTTGCCCGGGCAGTTCATTTGCCTTGCGGAGCAAACGGTTGTTGTAAGCAGTGCCATCAGCATCCCTTCCCCACTCTGCTTTTAATGGAATGAAGGGAATAGTTTTATTGATGATATTTGGGCGTTCCATAAACTGCATCATCATAGAATTGACGGACTTCACAAAAAGCCAATCACGGAAAGGAGTCCATTGCTTGCGATAATCATGCATTTGAGCCCCATATTCTGATACCATAAACGGCTTCACTTCGTCAAACTTCATGAAGCTGTATTGCTCCATCATATCGAAAGTAGCTTCCATATTGCTGCCCTTTCTGTACTGCTGCGTACCTCCAAAGGCAGGGAAATCGTACAAATGGATGGTCCAAAAATCCATATTCTCCCCAGCAATATCCATGAACAGTTTCCAGCGGTTTTCCCATTCTTTGAAGTTATCCTCATCGTGATTTGGGAATGCAGTACAATAGCCACCAATCACCAAATCTTTGTTGTATTTCCTTATTTCTTTGGCAACGGCATTGTGGAATTTAAAAATCTTTTCGGGCGAATCGGTGCCATAATCTACCAAGTGCCAGAGCGGCTCGTTGATGATCTCAACATAATTTGGCCTACCCTGCCCTGTAGTTCCTCCAGTGCCAAAAAACTCTTTGATGAACCTGCCCATGTATTCGCCTGTTGCCGTTCCGAAGGGTTCATCTTGGGTATCGGCTTGGGAAAATGCCCATCCATTTTTGGTTGTTTGCCCATCGGGCCAAAAAGGGTGCAGTTGGGCGCAGATTATCTGACCATTCCGACTTTCATAGGAATGGTATTGGGTTTTACTTGCATAGGTATTCCTCACATTTTGCCCAAAAGTGGCTATATCTACCGAATCGGCATAGCCTGGTCGGTTAGGGTCTTCCTTTACCATGGCATTGAGCCACCAAGAAATACCGCCTGTATCCCGCCCCAAATACGCATCGTAACCATTGAGAAAGTTATCTCTTAAATCTGGAGTAAAATTATCTCCATCCCATTCTTGTTCAGTAATATTAGAATGAATAGTAATGAATTTGTTTCGGTCAAATGTGGAGATATTGCCTACCTCGTGCCTCAGGTCGAAGTTGATATCTACCTTTACGGAATCTTCTGAACTTGCCCACGCTGAAAAGGAGAGGAAAAGAAGGAAGGAAAGGCTTGAAATGTATAGATAGTTTTTCATCAATAGAATATTTGTTAGCTATAAAACAAGGTGAGCGACCCCAAAGAAGTCGCTCACATTTTTAATTATACATACCTAAAACAAATTATAATTATGGCCTTAAATCTAATTCTGCAACAGTGATATTATCCATGTAGAAATTCAATTCTTGAGAATTAAACTCATTATGTCCTCTAATATTAAAGCTATAATTATTGTCAGTTGCTGGCTTCATTCTTCCTGACCTATAAACCCACTTTCCTTCAGGGAAGTCTGCGTCAAAAGCAACGTTGTCCCCAATGCCCCAATCAGTCTCAGGAGCCCAGTAGAAACGGATATTAGGAGTTGAGGTTTTATCTCCCAAATTCTCAACATACACCCAGCAGCCAACTTCATAAGTCTTACCACCTTCAAGAGGTACAGTAACATTATTTCCTAAGTCATCTTTGTGGCCCATGATCATGCCACCATTAGCATCAAAGTCGATTTTGATACTCTTATCTCCTTCATAAGCCATAGCATTGGTTACTGAAGAAGAATACATTTCCCATACGCCACCCCACCATAGGTAAGCCCAGTTGGCATCGGTAGATTTTTCAAACCCGTAATCATAACTTGTTTCGGGTAGCATATTTACTAATGTGAATACAGCAGGTTGGTCAGTAAAAGAGGTAGCACTTACTCCATCAACTGTTCTCAAATTGCCTACGGAAGCATCATAGCTTACGGTAATGATGTCTGAGTTGTAAATGGCAGCATCCAAAGCCATATCAATGATATTATTAGCTCCAGATTGCAATGAAAAACCTGTTACGTTTACTGGATAAGTTTTGCCGTCGTTAGTAACAGATAGAGTTATTGATGAAGCAGGGTTGATGGCCGGAGAGAACATATCTCTACTAAACTCCATACTGAGTACTTTTGCATCAGCTTTAATCCCAACTAATTCGACAGGGTCAGTTGATGGAATTACGTTCATGTAATCGGTATAAGAAATAGTATCTGCACCAAGAGGGCTTGAAGCGATGAGCATCATGTTATACTTTTCCATGCTACTAAACCTCGCAGTAGCAGGGTTTCCTTCAAAAGTTACTACTTTCCCACTCTCGCTAGTGAAGACCCAAGCAAAGGTAGTTGGCTCTCCTACAGAAGTACTTGTAAGCAACACTTCCCTAGAAGCAATTACTTCATTGAGCGCTCCGTTGGCATTAGTTAATGCTGTACCTTCTTTCACTCGTACTGCTTCAAAGTTAGCCTTGACGCTGTCAAGCACGGTTACCATGAAAGTAGTGTCATACTTATTTACACCTTGATCCACCCCATTGAAGAACACATTCCCTGCATAGATTTGCTCCATTTTCACTTCATACACACCAGCCTTCATGAACTTAGCTTTTACTATTTGCTGGAAAGAAACTGTATTGCTAGTCTCATCATCCAGCTCTACTACTCCTTCTGGAAATGTCCAAGTCCTTGACTGTACACCTCTCGAAAGGTCGGCAAAGTCCATTTCACCATATATTTGCAACCTACTTTCTACTGTTCCAAAAGAAGTTGTTACATAGGCATCGTTTGGCTCACCAGTTGGCGCAATATACTCATCGCTACAGCCCCACATAAGGAGCAAGGACGCTGTAACTGCTAAAAAATATTTTATATATCTTTTCATTTTTATCAAGTTTAAATGATGTTTAGTTGATTAAAGATTGCCATTAGCTTGAACCTCGATAGAAGGAACAGGGAAGTAATCGTGAGCAGTACTAGAGTAATTTGCTGCTGGCTTCACAAAATCTAACCTTACCCTCTGGTTGAGGTACAATGGGAAAATCTTAGGCTGAGTAGCAGGAATAGGGTTGCCTAATCTGCCTTCAATCTTTACCTCTTCTGCCCTTCTTGCATCAAACACTTCTTTCACTATTCCCCATCTCACCAAGTCGTACCATCTGTGCCCCTCGAAAGAAAGCTCCAACGGACGCTCAACCATTCTTAGGTGAGTCATGATTGATTCTTTGTTCACTGCCGTAAGTGGGTGGCTGTCCAAGCCGTTGGCGAAGCGAGATACGTGAAGCTGAGGGATTTGGCCTCCATTATCAGCCCTGTATTGCTCCAAAGTAAGCACGCCAGCTCTTTCCCTTACCATATCTATGTAAGATATCGCTTCGGCTACACCACCGTCACCGTCTCTTTCAAGTACAGCTTCTGCATACATCAAATACACATCTGCCAAACGAATATGTCTAAAGTTGACTCCAGACCTTCCTCCAGTAGCTACGTCCTCAGAATCAGCCCAATACCAGTTTGTCCATTTTTTCACTTTTGAACCTTGCCCGTAGCTAAAGTTAGCTTTAGAGTTTTCATCAGCGGTACTAGTCAATGGTGCATTGTAATACTCCCCGTCACCAAATTCAACCACAATAGATGCATATGTTCTTCTAGAGTAGCGCTTACCAAAGTTATCTGGGTTTGCTATATCAATAGAGTCTCCTGCTACAAAAAGCTCTTGCAACCAGTAAGTTGGCATACAGGAGTTGTACCCCCCACCACCTGTGATACTTGCAAAACCACTTGCTATAGAAGTAGCTTCTGAACCTGTAACACCATTGATATCGTCATGATTATTACCACCTGCACCAGGCTTGTAGTTATCAGAGAAAACTACTTCAAAAATTGACTCAGAGTTAAATTCCCCTTCAGAAGTAAAGTTCTCCATGTAATCATCTGTAAGGCGGTAAAGACCTTTATCGATCACTTCTTTGAAATAAGTAGCAGCTTTCGCCCAGTCTTTTTCATATAGGTACGTTTTACCCAACATAGAAGCGGCAGCACCCCAAGTCACACGACCTAGTTCAGCATCCCCCCATTTTTCAGGAAGGTTGTTATACGCAAACTCAAAATCAGGGATAACCATTTGAGAAATAACTTCGGCTCTTGGAGAGAATTCTTTTTTCAAGTCATCGTCAAGCTCAGCAACAGTTGTATGAATTACAGCACCATTGTAAGTATGAGCTAACCAGAAATAATTTAAACCCCTGATAAATCTTGCTTGAGCTTCAATCAACACCTTGTCTTCCTCTGTCATTCCCGAGATTCCGTCTTTTTGCAAGTTGTCAATTACTTGGTTTGCTCTAAACACACCAATATAAAGTTCAGACCAACGATTAGTAACAAAGTCAGATGCATCATTCCAAGCCAAGTTAGTATACTGCAAGTGCACACCATACCAGCTTTCAGTACCTCCAAAATCACTTCTAAGCATTTGCTTATTTAGCTCCCCCCCACTAACTGAAGGAAATTGCAAAGCACTGTATACAGCATTTAGCCCTTTATCGAAATCTGAGGCAGATTTCCAAAACGAACCTGTTGTTACCGCATTGGGATTTACCTGTTCCAAATCATCTTCACATGAACTCATCACAAGGAGAAAGCTCAAAAGTGATATCAAATAAAATTTAAATTTTTTCATATTTATTTATTCTTTAAGCAGGGTTCTACAAAAAGTTAAAAACCTACTGTTGGATTAAAAATTTAGTTTAGAAGTAAGGCTGTAGACTAGAAGTCAACCTGGATACCCATCATTATCTTCCTTGTTACAGGGTAGCTACCTTTGTCAATACCCCTTGTAGAAACACCATTTCCACCTACTTCAGGATCGTACCCTTCGTAGTCAGTGAAAGTGAATAAATTTTGAGCATTGGCATAAACCCTCAACCTGTCAATCTTGTTGTTGAACATGGCTTTAGGAAAGCTATAGCCTAACGAAATCGTACGAACTCTTAAGAAGCTACCTTCTTCTAAAAAGAAATCTGACCTTGAACGGAAGTTATCGTGTTCAGAGTTTTGCCTTGCAGCCATAACATCAGAATCTGAATTGGCCTCGGTCCACATGTAGTACAAGTCTTTATGCCTCTTCATACTATATGCAAACAATTTAGATCCATTAAATACTTTATTTCCATGAGAGTAGAAGAAGTGTACATTGAAATCAAATCCTTTGTAATCTGCTCCTAATTTTAAACCTGCTTCAAATTTCGGCATTCCCGAACCTTGATACACCCTATCTTCGTCATTGATCTGACCATCAGTAGCATCTGGAATGCCGTCACCGTCAGTATCTACAGTAAGTTGGTCAATGTATTTCAAATCACCTAAGCGAGCGTTTGGCATGTATTCTTTTACAGCAGCAAGCTCATCCTCCGTTTTAATAATTCCATCGGTAGGAATAAGGAAGAATGCACCCGCCTCGTAGCCTGGTCTCATGTACGTAGTGATATCTTGTTGATTAGCTCTCCAGTTACCCGGCTTACTATCAGTTAATGGAATACTCTCCAAACCAGCTAAATCAGTAATTTCATTTTGATTAGCAGTAAACACACCGGTTACGTTCCAATTCAACCCAGAACTTGACGTATGTCTATAGTTTGCCGAAAGTTCAATACCTTGGTTAACCATATTACCAATGTTCGAAACCTTAGACTTATAATCACTATTCCAGTCATTTGGAACATTTGTTCCGGTAGAGGCTGGTAGCAATACATCCAAGAGCATGTCTTTCTTGTCGTTTTTATATACATCGGCAGTAAAACTCAATTTCCCACTGAACATAGAGAGATCGACACCAATGTTTCTTGAAATATTTGATTCCCAACCAATAAGAGGGTTTGCATAACCACGCTGAATAGCGCCTGATACCAACTCGTCAGAACCTTCAGGTCCCCACACATAATCGATATTTGCATCTATGAAGCCCTCGTACAAATAATTAGGAATACCTTCGTTACCAACTTCTGCATAACTACCCCTCAGCTTCAAGCTTTCAATTGCATCTACACCTTGTAAAAATGCTTCTTCACTGATATTCCAACCAACAGAAACACCTGGGAAGGTTCCATATCGATTAGATTCTCCAAATTTAGAGGAGCCATCATGTCTGATACTTGCTGAAAATAGGTACTTGTCTTTGAAACTATATTGAACTCTTGCCAACTTACCAATCAAAACATTTGTCGTATTATAACCATTGAGCCTAGTCAATTCACTACCTCCGTTGAATACTTGAACATCGTTGCTGATAAAGTTTCTCTTTTCAGTAGTTACTTCTTTAAATTCAGTATTCTCGTATGTATAACCTGCTAGTAAAGAGACATTGTGTGAGCCAAATTTCTTCTCGTACCTCAAAACATTTTCAAGTGTTCTTTTAGTTTGATACCTAAAATCTTCCTGCAAAATTGCATCTTTGCGGCTACCTAGCTCATTAAGCGTCCCATCTTCTGCATAAACCAAATACTGTGGTCTCCAAAAGTTTCTTTGATAGTTGTACTTGTTCAGACCAAAATTCACTTGATAAGTTAATCCATCAATGATTTCGTATTTCAAGTTACCAGCAATATTGTAGCTATTTTCATCACGTACATCCGTCTGGTCAAGCAATTGAGAGAAATAACCTACATGATCTGGGTTATTGCCAGGAATGATCACCTCACTACCATTTTGTTCTAAATCTCCTAGCGGCTTACGATATGGACCTTGGAAAATTGCAAACTCGTACAAGCCCCATGGTTCCTGATCTTTTTGAGTAGCCTGAATCCCTACACTGGCAAAAGCCTCAAATTTTCCTTTTTTGAATGTGGCATTACCTCTTGTAGAAAACCTTTCATACCCAGATTGGATTAGAATACCGTCCTGATTAAAGTAGTTGGTATTTACACTAAACTTAAGGTTATCCTGACCTCCAGATAGTGTCAAGTTATGGCTTTGGATTGCAGCATTGTCGTTTACAATAGAACCTACGAAGTCGGTATTATAATCCAATGCATCCGGATTGTAGAACAAAATTGAAGAATTACCTCCTTCGGCTCTGTTTACCATTTCATCTACATACAAATGCTCTTCGGTATTCATTAGAGGAGTACCCGAAGTGATGTTCTGTATACCATAGTAAGAAGAAAAGCTTACTTTAGTTTTTCCTACTTCACCTCTTTTGGTTGTGATTAAAATCACACCGTTCGATGCTCTAGTACCATAAACAGCAGCCGCTGCTCCATCTTTCAAGATATCTACAGTTGCAATGTCTTCCGAAGCAATGTTAGGGTTTCCTTGGTAAGGAATGCCATCCACTACATAAAGCGGAGATGAAGAACCAGAGATTGATCCCAAACCTCTAATTTGGATGTTTGCCTGATCACCTGGGCGACCACTGCTTTCTGTCACACTTACGCCAGCCATCTGACCTTGAAGTGATTTGGTAAAGTCAGAGGCAACTACACGGGTCATTTCTTCAGCCTTAATAGAGGATACCGCACCTGTTACTTCCTTTTTCTTTTGAGTACCATAACCAATAACCACTACCTCTTCTAGTTGCTGGATATCTTCTTCGAGTGTAATTGTAAAAACAGTTTGCCCTTCTATTGCTACTTCTTGGGCTATAAAACCTATAAAACTAAAAACCAGAAGGTTGTTTCCATCTTCTACGTTTACACTGAACTTACCGTCAATGTCCGTAACTGTACCTTTATCTGTTCCTTTTATGATTACACTAACTCCTGGGAGGGGATCACCAGCATTATCGGTGACTGTTCCTGAGATAGGGGTTTGCGCAGCGGCAAGAAACCCAAACAAGATGAGCTGAAAAGATAGAACCCACCTTTTCCATTTTGTAGTTGCTTTTTTCATTTAATCATATTTAATGTTTAAGAAAAATCATTTGCTTATCCCGATATCGGTATCGTTACCGAAATAAGAAAGCCACTAAACTTTTAGCGTGATACAATTATGCGGCTATAACCCACCCAAGTCAAGTAACTTTACTGAACTTAAACTGAACTGAACCTTAACAATAAGTCAACAATAGCCCTTAATTGAACTTAAATAAGGTTTTTCAAAAATCAAGTCTTGACAAATCGAGAAACCATCTAACAAGTATGACCAAATGGCTTTACACAAAAAAAGCCTTGCCACATACGTGGCAAGGCTTCAAAATCTATTACAATAACATACTTTAGTATATCTATGCTTTTTTTATCATTTATTCATCTTTCAGAGACTTCACAGGGTTCGCCGTAGCCGCTTTAATTGTGTGGTAACTTACGGTGAGAAACGTGATAAGAATGGTAAGAAATGCTGAGGCAACAAAAGTTGTCCATTTGATTTCGGTTTGGTAGGCAAATGCCTGAAGCCAGTCGCTCATAAAGTACCATGAAACAGGGAAAGAAATCAAAATTGCGACCCCAATGAGGTAAATAAAATCTTTGGATATGAGCACAACGATGCTCGGCACACTCGCACCTATCACTTTCCTTATCCCAATCTCTTTGGTGCGCTGCTCAGCTGAGAATGATGCCAAGCCTAGCAAGCCCAAGCAGGCGATAAGGATCGTTAGCCCTGAAAAAGTAGTAAAGATCGTCCCTCTTCGTGCATCTTCCTCATAAGCATCGGCAAAGTTTTGGTCGAGGAAATCATATTCAAAGGGACGGGTTGGGAATACTTCGCCCCAAGCACTTTTTATCAGGTCTACCGTTTCCCTAATATCCCCTGTGTTCATCTTTATATGCACTACCCTATCGTTAGTGCCATACATCAAAATCATTGGCTCAATTTTGCTATGCAGCGATTGCTGGTGAAAATCTTTGATCACCCCTACTACTTCGGCATACTGAGGTTCTTCGTCCTCTTCTCCCCTTCCTCCTAACTGCACTTTCTTGCCCAGTGGCTCTTCCCAACTCATCCGGCGAGCCGTCTCCTCATTTATCAACACACTGTTAAGCGTATCCGCAGGATAATCTAGGGAAAAACCTCTTCCTTCCACCAGCTCCATCCCCATGGTGTTCAGGAAATTATGATCTATCCTAAAAGGTCGGAAGGCTTTTTCTTCCATTCCCGTAGCCGTTTCCACCGTAAAAATCTGCCTACCCCCTATCGAACTCGTCCGCCCCCAAGCTGTAGCAGCATTTATAATTTCCTCATTTTGGATAAGTTTATTTCTAAGCACCGAAAATTTCGCCCGCTCTTCCTGCTCCCTTGGCAGGGAAACTGTCATTACCTGCTCTTTGTCATAACCCAGGTCTTTATCTTGCATAAAACTGAGCTGATCGAACACAATCCAGGTACAAATTAGCATGAACATAGAAATAGAAAATTGCAGCACAACCAACACCTTTCTGAATAGTGCATTATTTTTTCCTGAAACCACTTTTCCTTTCAGTACCATAATGGGTTGAAATTTCGAAAGCACCAAGGCTGGGTAGCTTCCACCGAGCAATCCGGTAATAAGCGTAATGAGCAAAAGGACTATTAGCACCATTGGACTACCGAGCACTTCCATCCCAATTTGTTTTCCTGCTACATCGTTAAAAAACGGCAGCAACGACACTACCACTAGCAGGCTCAGCAACAATGCCACAAAAGACAATACAATAGACTCGGTGAGGAACTGGGCGATGAGCTGGCCTCTCCTAGACCCCATCACCTTCCTTACCCCAACTTCTTTCGCCCTACTGGCAGAACGAGCCGTAGCCAAATTCATATAATTGATGCCCGCTATCACCAGCATAAATACCGCCACTATCGCCATTATATATACATACAAGATATTGCCCCCATTTTCCCCTTCCATGTTCGAATACAAATGGATGCTAGCCAAAGGCTGCAAATCGTATTGGATATCGATATTCATCCGCTTAAAAATCTCTGCCATGTATTTCTCGTACATCTCGGGCAAGAGTGATTTGAGTTCGGCGGCTTTCTCGGGTGTGGGAATGACCAAGTAAGTGCTCAAATAAAAGCTTCCCCAGTTATCTGATGTTTTTTGGTCATCGTTGAGCGACATTAACGCGGCAAAATCGATGTGGGAGTTGCGAGGGACATCTTCCACTACCCCAGTTACCTTCAGCGAAGTATTATCTTGCATAGAAAGAATTTTCCCAACCGGGCTTTCACTCCCAAAATATTTCGCAGCCACTTCCTCTGTAAGCACAATCGAATTGGGCTCGCCTAGCGCTGTAGCGGGATCGCCTTCAATTAGCTTAAAATCAAAAACCTCAAAAATGGTAGAATCAACAGCTATCACATCCTCTTGATAGAGACGAGTATCGCCATTTTGGAATAAAACCCTCCCCATTCCAAAAAACCGCACATAATTTTCCACCAATGGGTAGTCTTCCATCAATTGCGGTCCGGTAGGCGCTTGGGTAGATCCCCAGCTAAAAGACTTATCGGGTTCGGAAATATGGGAGACTACACGATAGATTTTCTCATGGTTTCCATGGAATCGGTCGAAACTCACTTCATCGAGCACATAAAAGAAAAGCAAGGTACTCGAGGCAATTCCGATAGTAAGCCCAATCAGGTTGATCGCGCTGTAAGCCTTGTTTTTCAACAGCGAGCGGATAGCAGTTTTTAGGAGGTTTTTAAACATATTCGTAGGTTTTTCTAGTATAGAGCCAAACCTACGATTCTTGTCGTAATAATTCACACCCTTTTTTACCAACGGGGAAATGAGTGTGTAAAAGGGGCAGGAAATCGAGTTGAAACCAAAAGGCATAAAAAAAGGTCTTTAGAGACTAAAGACCTTCAAATCGGTAACCAATATTAATAATAAATAAAGGAGAGTAAAAGGGCGGATAATGGGACTCGAACCCACGACCAACGGTACCACAAACCGCTACTCTAACCAGCTGAGCTATATCCGCCGTTTTGGGAGTGCAAATCTAAATAAAGATTCTATTTTGCCAAATATTTATCTCAAAAATCTTAATCTTTTTCCTTTCACATGCTCATCGAACTCACCTTTTTCATAGACCAAGTGCCCAGAAACTATCGTATGTGTTACGCTAGAAGAGAATTCATAACCTTCAAAGGGAGACCAAGCGCATTTTTGGTAAATGTTTTCAGGTTTTACTGTATAAGGCTTTTCGGGGTCAATTAATACCAAATCGGCCCAGTAGCCTTCCCTTATATATCCCCTATCTTCTATTTGGAAACACTTTGCAGGTGCATGGCACATTTTTTCCACCACTTTTTCCATACTAATTTTACCTTGCTTATAAAACTCGACCATCAGGTTGAGGCTGTGCTGCACCAAAGGCAAGCCCGAAGGCGCATTCCAATAGTTATTGTCTTTCTCTTCTTTGGTATGAGGAGCGTGGTCTGTGGCAATAATATCCAACCTATCGTCCAACAAAGCTTCCAATAATTTTTCCTTATTAGATGCTTCTTTAATAGCAGGGTTACATTTTATAAGTGTCCCCAATCGCTCATAATCCGTCTTATCGAACCAAAGATGATGCACACAAACCTCTGCGGTAATTTTCTTTTCTTCGAGCGGAAGTTCATTGCTGAATAGCTCCAATTCCTTCGCTGTACTTATGTGCAAAATATGTAGTCGAGTTCCGTGCTTCTTAGCCAGTTCTACCGCCATAGAAGAAGATTTGTAGCAAGCCTCTACGCTACGAATATCCGGATGATAACTGATCGGCATGTCATCCCCATATTTTTCTTTATAGATAGCAGAGTTTTCCCTGATAGTCGCCTCATCCTCGCAGTGTGTGGCAATAAGCATAGTACTACGCTTGAAAAGGTTTTCCAGCACCTCTTTATCATCCACCAACATATTTCCCGTAGAAGAACCCATGAACACCTTCAGCCCACATACCCTTTTAGGGTCTGTTTTGAGCGCCTCTTCCAAATTATCGTTCGAAACCCCCATAAAAAAGGAGTAGTTCGCCAAAGAAACATCAGCCGCCCTACTGTATTTTTCTTCCAACAATTCCTGAGTTAGCGCTTGAGGAACCGTATTGGGCATTTCCATAAAAGTAGTAGTCCCACCCGCCACGGCAGCCTTTGCTTCGGTATATATTTCAGCTTTGTGGGTAAGACCCGGCTCTCTAAAATGCACTTGGTCGTCTATTACCCCCGGCATCAAAAACTTGCCGGCAGCATCTATTTCTATTTCTGCATTAACCCCTTCTAGCACTTTATCAATTTTCTCTATAAAACCATCTTTTACCAACACGTCCTTTTCTTCGATGGCACCTTCATTTACCACACGGGCATTTCTAATCAGTATGGATTTCATATTTTTTACTTTTTTTGAATGTTCAACTCCTCCAACACAATTCTTTTACACTGGATATATTAAGGGCGGAAAGGTACAAAAAAAGCCTCGGTGTTTCCACCGAGGCTTTCTCAGAATTTTATAAAAACTTAAGTATCTTTTATCTTTTTCTATACAAATAAAAACGTGAACAGACGCTGTAATACAGATGGGGTCTTATCGGTCACATTCAGTAACCCTTCTTCTCTTTTTGTACTCACCAAACTAATAAGTGCATGACCCGCCGAATCTGAAGATATAATGGAGTTAAAATCATCGAAAGTAATATTATGATACCTTCTGGTCTGTCCCTTTTTCTTTCCGCTTTTATATTTCACATCGAGCTTGAATGTCTCGTGGTCATAAATCATATACTCAACCAGACTCGAATTCGGAATAAACTTTTCTTTTAAAATCTGCCTCATCTATTCAATCATTTTCTTTTTCTGTAAGCTAGTAGAATCATTGTCAAAAACATGCCAATGTATTTTTGGTTTTTTAGCCAAATAGTCAAAAACTTACACATTAACACTTATTAAAAGTAATGGAAGTAGATTGTTAAGGATCAAGATTGGATTTATGTAGTAAATATACTTAGTAAACGTACAAAAAAACACTTATTATTTGGAAGGTTAATATTTTACTAAATGTACGATAGATTAAGACATTCCGTATAAAAAACACCCTTCCAATAGTTTGTTTTTCGACGAAAAGGCAAAATAAAAGTATAAAATAGCAAATATCTCCAGCCTCTTCTTTTCGATACGAATACCCACCATTTCCGCTAAAAATCTCAACCAAACCTTCTATCTTTAAGCCCAAATTTGGATAATGCAACAGAACAAAAATGACAGATAAAGAAGCGATCAAAGAGGAAATCCTTTCCTTGTCCAAGAAAATTGACCATTATAATACTCAATACTATCAAAACGATACATCGGAGATCTCCGATTACGACTTCGACATGCTGATCCAACGCCTTGTTGAGTTAGAGGAAAAGCACCCTGAGTACCGCTTGGCGGACTCTCCTACCCTACGTGTGGGCGGTGCCATTACCAAGAATTTTCCCACAGTGAGACATAAGTACCGCATGCTTTCCCTTGGGAATACTTACAGCGCAGAAGACCTGGACGATTTTCACAACCGAATTGTGAAATCCATTGGAGATAGCTTTGAATATATCTGTGAATTGAAATTTGACGGAGTAGCCATCAGTTTGTGGTACGAAAACGGGATTTTGACTAAAGCGGTGACCCGTGGAGACGGAGTGCAAGGCGATGATGTCACGCCCAATGCACGCACCATCCAAACGATTCCATTAGTAGTAAAAGGCGAAAATATTCCTGAGTTTTTCGAAGTACGAGGAGAAGTTTTCATGACCAAAGGGGCTTTCCAAAAAATAAACGAAGGCATTGCCGAAGAAAATAAAGAACGAGAAGTTGCGGGTAAAAAGCCACTAAAACTACTTGCCAACCCTAGAAATGCAGCCTCTGGCACGCTCAAGATGCAGGACTCGAGTGTAGTTGCTAAGCGAAAACTGGCTTGCTTTTGCTATTCCCTTATGGGTGACAGCTTGCCTTACGAAGGCCATGGCGATGCACTCAAACAACTAGAAAAATGGGGCTTCAACGTTTCTGACTCTTACCGCAGGTGCAAAACCCTCGACGAGGTAAAAGCTTTCATAGCCGAATGGGAAGAAAAACGCTTGGACTTCCCTGTAGAAACCGATGGAATTGTAATAAAAGTGGATAGTTTCCACCAACAAGAGGAATTAGGTTTTACGGCAAAAAGCCCACGCTGGGCCATCGCTTATAAATATAAAGCTGAAAGCGCTTCCACCACGCTCAACGAAGTTACCTACCAAGTGGGTCGTACGGGGGCGGTTACCCCTGTTGCCAACCTCCAACCAGTTTTCTTGGCCGGAACGACCGTGAAACGAGCCAGTTTGCACAATGCTAACGAAGTAGACCGGTTGGATTTGCACTTAGGCGATATGGTTTACATAGAAAAAGGAGGCGAAATTATCCCGAAAATAACAGGGGTAAATAAAACCAAGCGACCTCTAAATGCAGAAAAAGTCTTATTTATCCATGAGTGCCCTGCTTGCGGAACTCCTTTGGAACAAAAAGAAGGAGAAGCGGCGCATTACTGCCCAAAT
The DNA here is from genome assembly GCA_034044135.1 of Flammeovirgaceae bacterium SG7u.111. Taxonomy (NCBI): domain Bacteria; kingdom Pseudomonadati; phylum Bacteroidota; class Cytophagia; order Cytophagales; family Flammeovirgaceae; species Flammeovirgaceae bacterium SG7u.111. Next base: position 4,684,419 of record CP139021.1, read on the forward strand.
ATCCTTTCTTGCCCACCTCAGGTCAGGGGCAGAGTAGAACATTTTATCCAACGAAAAGCGATGGATGTAGATTCAATTGGCCCTGAAACAATCGACCAACTATTTTCCACGGGCTTGATTGCAGAACCCGCCGACCTCTACAGCCTAAACAAAGAACAATTGATAAGTACCTTGGAACGCTTCAAGGAAAAATCAGCTGAAAAACTGCTGGAAGGAGTTGAAAAATCTAAAACCATAGCATTTCCACGTGTACTTTTTGGGCTGGGCATCCGCTATGTGGGAGCTACCGTGGCGGAAAAATTAGCCATGGCTTTTGGTTCTATAGACAAATTAGCCGCAGCTAGCTTTGAAGAGCTCATTGCCGTAGATGAAATTGGAGACAGGATAGCCGAAAGTGTGATTGAGTACTTTGGAGAAGAAAGAAACTTAACACATGTAGAAAAACTTAAGCAGGCTGGTGTTCAGCTAGAAATGCAAGCTGGGGCTGTGGTAGAAGTCACCTCCGACGCCTTGGCAGGAAAGTCTTTTGTGGTTTCTGGAGTTTTTGCCGAATTCAGCCGCGATGAACTCAAAGATACCATCAAGCAGTTTGGAGGAAAAGTTGTATCAGGAGTTTCCTCAAAAGTTGATTTCTTGGTAGCGGGTGACAAAATGGGACCAGCCAAACTTGAAAAAGCGGAAAAACTTGGAGTTCAAATCATTTCTGAAGAGGAGTTCAAAAAAATGGTTTCTGAATAAGAAGCTGTTTCTATGTAAAAATGATTTTTGTGTTTTTTACATGAAAGCCGAACGCCAGCACATCGTTTTCCGTTCAAAATGATTGATGGGACGTGAGAAGTTGGATAATACCATTCTTTTTTACCTTAACAACAGAAAAAAATGATAGAGTGGGTAACAGTCATCACCTTGGTTCTTTTTGGACTGGTGCTGCTTATTTTAGAATTGATTTTTATTCCCGGCACTACCGTTATTGGTTTTGTAGGATTGGTCAGTGGAGGTTATGGCGTTTACCTTGGCTACGATTATTTTGGAACGACAACCGGCACTATGATTTTAGCAGGAAGCATTGCTATTTCCATGGTCGGTTTTTATTTTAGTTTCAAATCAGGAACATGGCACAAGTTCGCCCTCAATCAAGTAATTTCCTCTCGGGTAAACGAAGACAGTGAGCCAGTGATTATTGGGGACGAAGGCAAAGCTATTTCTGCTTTGAGGCCCTTTGGGTCAGCGGATTTCGGGACTATTACCAAAGAAGTAAGAACCATTGGCGATTATGTAGACAAAGGTGCGAAAATAAAAGTGATACAGGTAAATGGCCCAAACATCATTGTAGAACCTGTAAAATAACACAAGAGGCTGCACTTATCAGCCTCTTGTGAAAAACGTTATCAACCCCATGCAACCACATGGGGTTTTTCATGCTTATTATTTTGACATTGCCAAGCGAAACCCTAGCCCGTTGAAACCTGCGCTTGGTGGATAAGAGCTCCTATCAGTTGTCCTACAACTCTCCGCACTGTTTGTCCAGTTTCCTCCACGGCAAATCCGCTTCACTCCCGTAGAAGGACCTTTCGGGTTGCTACTATCCTTACTTCTTGCATAAAAATCTGTAGCATACCAGTCGTTACACCATTCCCACACATTTCCGCTCATATCGTAAACCCCCAAGGCATTAGGTTGCTTTGTCCCCACTGGCTGCGTTTTCCCTGCAGAATTTACTTTATACCAACCCATGTTTTTCAAAGTATTACCTCCCGAATACGTATGGTCTTTTCCTCCCGACCTTGCCGCAAACTCCCATTCTGCTTCGGTAGGAAGTCTATACTTCTTTCCTGAAGTGCTCGCCATCCACTTCGCATAAGCAGTTGCTCCCATCCACGTAACCGAAATCACGGGGCAACGTGGGTCATTTGCAAAAGCACTTCCCTTAAAATAAAAACCATTGTTATATCCTATTGCACAGCCCTCGTCTTGAATATCCAAGAGCTCTTCTCCATTATAAATACCATTTGCCCCACAACCCACGGCATTCAAAAAATTGATAAATTCAGCATGGGTAACTTCGTGTTTGGCTATGTAAAAATCAGAGACTTTTACATTATGGACAGGGCGCTCATTTTTACCGCCCAAATTGCTCCCCATCAGAAAACTCCCACCCTTTACAAAAACCATATTGGGAATTAGGTCGGCTGGCGCAGGAGTTGGCACAAATACTTGCTTGACACCCTTAGCCACTAGCTCCAATGTTTTGCTTGGCTCAATAATCATCACTTCTGACCAATTACCTAATTTTATGTCATATTTCCCGGGCTGTAACTCAAACTGCAATACCTCGTGCTTTTTCACCTTGCCCATATTTTGTTTGCCTATCCACAAGTCCCCGTCTATATTGCTTGTCAACTTCACCTTTCCTTTCAGCTGCGTTCGTGTGATCACCACATCGTTCAGTGAATTATTAGTATTTACCACTGGCTGTTGCTGGCCTTTTCTGGTAAAATAAAAATCGCCTGTAAGCTTGCTCCATTCCTGCGGAACTTGCGTACCACCCGTCGCATTTCTCACTCCTATTCGGGTCAGTTTAAACATTTGCTCAATAGAAACAGGTTTTTTCATGTTTTTTACCAACTCAGCAGTATAAGGACCATTTGAACTTTGCCCATCTGCTGCTACGGCTCCAGCACTGGTGGCAAAAGCGATGATAGTCCCACTGGTAGGATCAATCACCTTGAAGCCCCTGTCCCCACCTCTGGACCAAGAACGGAAAGGATCATTTCGGCAAGCATCCAATATCACAATGTTTATTTTGTCATTGTTTTGGTCGAACTTCCTTGCCAGCTTACTCATGGAAATAGCCTCGAAGTCCACCATGTTCTTGTCTTGTAATTTTGCATCTACGGGAATGAGATAATTTTCCCCTCCAACCTGAATTCCATGGCCTGCATAATACAATAAAACCACATCGTAATCAGGAATTTTATTAAGAAAGGTAGAAATAGCATAAGCCATTTCCGAAAGAGAAGCATCCGTCCTTTTGATCACATCAAAATCAAGGTCTTCCAAGGTGGAAGCCATCAAATTTGCATCGTTTACAGGATTTTTGAGGGCTTTCCCTCCAGGATAATCAGCATTTCCCATCACCAAGGCTAAGCGGCGCTCATTGGACTGGGCAATTAGCAGGCTTGCACAAAGCAATGTTACAACCGTAAGTAAATACCGTTTCATAGTTTCATGTTAATTAGAGAGTTACTTGACACAAGTACAAAAATAAGGCTTCCCAACTGTCGGTCAAGCTTTATTTCACCTCGTATCTTAAAGTTAATTTATCTTTCATTTTCCCTTTAGCAAATGCTCAAAAAGGAAATCATTATTGGGTAGTAAGTAAAAAAGAAGAGTTTGTATGCTTTATATATTTACAACCTCAAAAGTAAAAGCATTTGTTCTTTTTTTAAGGACGACATTTCAATTTTAAAGTTGGTTTTTTTTTCAATTTCCTGACAAAAGCCTGTCCCTATGCAAAGCCCTTGTCATATGCACATAAAAATCTTTGTAGTAGATTTGGCAAAACGTCAAACACTATTTGCTAATATGTATTCAGAAAACGACTTAGATTTAGGCAAAAAACCACTTCAATTTATAAAAAACATCACGTTCTCCCACACAGCTTGGGGCTTAGATTCCCCTCGTGGATTTGCCTCTATTGACACTGGCAATGGAATAGAAACACTTTGTTTTTGGTCGGAGAAAGAAAAGGCGGAGCAAAGCGCCATTGGAGACTGGGAAGGCTATAGGCTCACCGAAATAGAAATGGGCGAACTGTTGGAAAACTGGCTAGTAGGTTTGGGGAAGCACCACGGCTTGGCTTGCATAGATTGGGAAAAAGACGAAAACCTTGAAATAGTAAGTCCATTCGGCATCATCATCCATCTTATAGACTTTTACAAATCATCCGATTACGAGTTCGATTTCACCATGTTCAATGGGCTGGAAGATATAGAATATGCCGTGAAAGACATTTTGGGAATGGACTATTAGAAGCTGCAAACTAAGTATGCCTACCCTATACCGACCATTGCAGCTATTTTTTTAGTCTGCTGTTGGTTACTGATCGTATGTTTCTAGCTACTGGGGGCTAAAAGGAAAGACCTTAGCTAAAAAAACAAGAAATAAATACCTAATACGATGGCTACAATTACCATAAAAACAAGCAAAAAAATAGCGGGACTCCGTTTTTCCCTCATCTTCGCTACTTTAGGCTGAGCCCTTCGCAACTCCCATTCGTATGATTTCTCCACTTTTTCCTCTAGCTGAAAAATCTGGAACTCATCAGGATTGTTTCGTTTTAGCAACTGGAGCTCGTGCCTGATCTTGGAGAGTTCAAAGGAGTCTTTCGCCAGCAAAAGCCGCTGGTTTAGCTCACTTATTTTCTTCTGTTGCAACTTACTGTCTTCGCCCTCATCTCCCTCTTCTATTTTCTTTAAAAGGCTCAAAAGCGAATGGTTGATCTGATTAAATGCCTAATCGGTATTTTCCAAGCCCAAGCCTGCATCTCTCACTTTCTTTTTGTACAACGCACTTATTTTTATCGCTTCCTCATACTCGAAATACAACGTTTCATTTTCCTTCAAAAGGGAAATAAGCACATCTATTGCCCGCTCAGTTTTCCCACCAGCAAGCAACTTACGCACTTCGGTTATGTTTAAATTTCTTTCAGGTATGTACGAATGATAAAACTATTACTTAAAAATAGATTTTTAGATTGGAAACACTCAACCTTACCACTAATTTATAATTAAGGACATGCATCAATTCACCTGAACCAACTACACTCCATACTCTTGTGCTATTTCCCCCAATCCATCGAAAAACCACCATCAGACCCTCTTATGTATGGTTTTTACAAGTTCTTGGTCATTTTTTTTTGCTTTGTCTAGAAGATTTTTTCGACCATTGTAGGTACATCATTTCAACATAACCACCACCTTAATTATCAATGATTCATGAAACTTCCTTACCTTACTTTTGTCCTGTTTTTTGTATCTACCCTATTTATTAGCAGTTGCTCTAACCCCACAGGTTCGGCTTCTTCCAACCAAAGAATTGTTCTTGATTTCAATGAACAATGGAAGTTTTTAAAGGACACTGCCAACCATCAAGCTTGGCAAGAAATCCAACTTCCGCATTCTATGAAAATAGAACCCTTAGTGGTAAATGACATGTGGCAAGGAACGGCTTGGTACAAAAAATCTTTCAAGCTCGGTCCTCAAAAAGGGAAAAAAGCATTTCTCTACTTTGAAGGAGTAATGCATGAAGCAAATATTTATCTGAACGGGGTAAAAATAGCCAATCATAAAGGCGGTTTTTTACCTTTTTCGATTGATCTCACCAACCAACTGGCAGAAGGAAAGGATAATGAGATTTTGGTGAAGGTGAACAATGAAGACAATCCCATGATACCTCCTGGGAAAGCCATCAACACACTTGATTTTAGCTACTATGGAGGTATTTACAGAGATGTCCAATTACTCCTGAAAAACGATGTATATATCACCGATGCAGTTCATGCAAACAAGGCTAACAGTGGTGGCGTATTGATTCATTTTACGGAAATAAGCCCCGAAATAGCGAAGGGAATAGTGAAAATTCATGTTAAAAACGAATCGGACAAGCCTAAAAGAGTTCAGTTCAAGGCTTCAATCGGTTCTAGCAGCATCAACTCTAATAAGGTGACAATTTACGCAAATAGTGACACTACGCTAGAACAAACCATCGAAATTGCCAAGCCTAAACTCTGGTCGCCTCAAGCTCCTGAGCTGTACAATGCGACTATCAACTTATTGGTAGATGGAGAAATAAACGACCACGTAGAGACAAGAACCGGCATTAGAAAAATAGAATTGGCAGAAGATGGTTTTCGCCTCAACGGGGAAAAGATTTTCATAAGAGGGACAAACCGCCATCAAGAATATCCTTATGTAGGTTATGCCATTTCGGACAGTGCCCAATACAGAGATGCAGTGAAGATCAAAAATGCAGGGTTTGACCTAGTAAGGCTTTCCCACTACCCGCAAGACGAAGCGTTTCTGGCTGCCTGCGATGAGCTAGGTATCATTGTAATGAACTGTATTTCAGGCTGGCAGTTCATTGGCAACGAAGAATTTGTAAAAAACTCTCACCAAGAAATCAGAGATTTGGCAAGAAGAGACCGGAACCATCCTAGTGTTTTCTTCTGGGAAATTTCTCTCAACGAGTCGGGCATGGACGATGCTTATATGACAAGGGCTAATGAAATCCTCGATGAGGAACTTCCCTACAAAGACATCTTTAGCGTGGCCTGGATCGACCATCCTTCTTACGATTTGTTCATTCCCGCAAGGCAACATGGCAAAGCTCCTGATTATTGGAATTTTTATAAAGAAGGAAAAAGAAAAGTATTCATTGCAGAATATGGGGATTGGGAATATTATGCCCAAAACGCTGGGTTTAACCAAACCGCCTTTGCCGACCTGAGCGAAGCAGAGCGAACTAGCCGCCAGCTGAGAGGAGATGGCGAAACCAGACTGTTGCAGCAAGCGATGAACTTTCAAGAAGCGACAAATTCCAACCGAAAAGGAGAAGGAACAATTGGCCATGCCAACTGGGTAATGTTCGATTATAACCGTGGTTATGCCGACGATTTGGAGGCTTCGGGAATCAGCGATATTTTCCGTATACCCAAATTCGCTTACCATTTCTACCAAAGCCAACGCCCAAGTAGCGAAACCTATTCGCACCCTGGCATTACAGCCGGACCGATGGTCAAAATTGCCAGCTACTGGACCAAAAACTCACCTAAAAAAATCCGGGTATATAGCAACACAGAGGAAGTTGCCCTTTCACTCAATGGAAAACTAATTGCCAAACAGAAAAGCACATTAGACAAATACAGCAGCCACCTCGGCTATCCTTATTTCGTGTTTGAAATCCCAGCTTTTGACGCAGGAGAATTGAAGGCAGAAGGCTTTGTGTCTGGAAAAAAAGTCTGCGAAGACCTTGTGAAAAGCCCAAAAACGGCTAAAGCCATTCAACTGGAAATAGATCTATCTGGCGTTTCCCTAGCCCCAAACAGTGCCGATGTAGCTTTTATCTATGCCAAAGTGGTAGATGAAAACGGAACGATAATCCCTACTGCGCAACATACTATTAAATTCAACATCAGCAGCAACGAAGCCCAGCTGATTGGGGAAAATCCTTTTACAGCTGAAGCAGGAATTGCTTCCATCCTATTGAGAACAAGCTCTTTTACAAAAGAAATTACGATTACCGCTGAAGCGGAAGGTTTGGTAAAAAGTAGTCTAACTATTCCTATCCAAGGCGGGAAATAACAGAATTAAAAAACACCAGCTATTAATAAGAGTATCTTCACCAAAGAAGCCCTACCAAATTAGTAGGGCTTCTGAATTACGTAACATATCACCATGAATTTTGCATAAAAAACCTCTATTCCAACCGAATACTTTGGATCTGTACTCCGGACCTGTCATCACCAATTGCCTGAGAGGTATCAATAGAGATCTGCAAGGTTTCGACCTTTGAAATATCAAAAGTTGCGTCTTCCCTTCCCGACTCAAAATAATAAGGCAGAAAATCTGGATATGGTCGCGGCAAGGTCACCAACTTGCTTTCTATCAACTCGGAAAGCTTTACTCGGTAATCTCCCTTGCTAGGGTGCAAACAAACCATCCCTCCAAATATTTCTGCCTCACTGGTAATCAGGGATACTTTTACCCAAGCCGTATCGGTTTTAACTGAGTTTCCATGAACCACAATTTCCTTGTAACTTGTAAGTTCTGTCTCTCTTGCTGAAACCTTCTTTCCAAAATGGTAGCGTAGCGAATAGTCAGGCTGAGGATTATCCTCTGGCTTAAAAAGTTCATCATAAGTCAGGTTCAACATTGCTTTTGTAGGATCTGCTGTAGGCAAAAATTTCACACCTGGCATCCATTGCATATTCAACTCTTCAAAATCGGTGAGCGCATTAAACAAGTAAAGTGCCGAGCCAACTGGCACCACACTCACTTTATATGAGTTTTGCCATTCAAAATCCCAATCGGATGGGCTGCCTGCCTTGCCTCCTGGGTAGGTCACTTCGCCAGTTTCCTCAGTCACCACAATATAATAGTGAAGAAAGCCACTTTTTACTGCTTCCTTGGGAAGTTGAACTTCGTAATCGTAACCTGAAACACGGGTCATTTTATAGGACTTAGGCCTCCAAGTCCCAATCTTTACCTCTACACTTTGCGGCAAGCTAGCACTTACCACTTTGGCTTTGATTGTATAAACCTCATTCTCATTTATTTGACTTGGAGGGCTATGTAGCATATATTCTTTACCCAAGGTTGATTTTGGTGCAATAAATTCCCCAAGTTCAAAATTCTTGAATCTTTCTTCGGCTTTCCTATTGTATTCCTTCCCTTTTTGCGAAAGTAAATACGTACCCGGCTGCACTTCAAAAGAAGAATTTGCCGATTCAGCGGAAAAAGTATTGCCTTCATTTATCCCTTTGATAGAAAAACCCTTGCCCAAATCTGGCAAGTTCACCGACATGTTCCATTTGCGCCAATTGATCACAGCCAACGTCCTGTCCAAGCTGTTTTTCCCAAAAAGGTTATCCACCCAAATAGCATCGGGCAACACTTCCAGTCTCCATAAGCCATCCTCCAGTTTATCGAGGAAATAAGCTCCTTGGCCTTCGTACTGCACCAGTGAGGAATTTCCAAAGCCTGCTATTTCTTCCAACTCCTCTATACCTGAAGGCTTGGTTTTGGTTGAGTTGGTATAAAAGAACTTTCCGTCTCCAAGGTATTCAGCCAAATCTTGCTGATAACTCACAGAAAACCCATCGAAAGAAGCATTTTGAGGATACGAACCAAAGTCTTTGTAGAGCGGGATTTTATGAAAAACCTCCGAGGAAATTTTCAAGGCCAACGCCTTTTGTGGAGCATAGACCAAGTTCATGTAATGTGTATCGTATTCCGTATTGGCATAAGCCAAAAAAGTAGGGTCGTAAGAAAAATGCGTTGCCCATTGGATACCCGCCGTCCTGAAACTCCGAGCCATGGCTGGGTAAATATACGAGCGGCCAACATCGGCAGCATCAAATTCATAGACAACTTTGGCTTTTTTCCTAAAGCCTTTGTACCCCTTAAAAGGAACATCATAGTTATCTACATTAGGCAACAAATTCCCTCCTAGCTCTTCTTTTGAACCTAGTCCTGTTGGATACCACTGAAAAGTCCCTCCGTCGATGCCCGCTTTGTAATAGGCATCTGCCAAGTGAATACTATGGCTCACATTATAAAAAACAGGCTTTTTGCAACCCGTCCTTTTCATAGACTTCACCATTTTGCCCACATAGGCTGTCACTTCTTCTGCTTCCTCTCCATGATGGGGCTCATTACTTATCTCAAAAGCAACAATGTTCGGGTCATTTTTATAGGCTATTCTTGTATAAGGATTTATGTGGTTCAAAAACTGAAAAAGATAGTTTTCCTGAGCTTTAATGGCAGCCTCATTAGTAAGGCAATCAGCTTTGCCATATTTGTGGGAAAACCCTGGCGTGTCTTCGTCAGGTTCTGGCCAACCATTTCCCCAAAAAGCAATGGGCGTGATCAAAGACTTGATGCCTCTTTCATTGAGTTTGAACAACAAATAATCGAATAATTCTAAATGCTCATTCGCAAGTAGATTACCCACAGAATCACTGATTTCGGTATCCCACACATGGACACGAAAAGCATCGAACCCAAGGCGGGCAAAATGGTAAACATCATTGTCTATCGCCTTCTTGGGGTCGACACCCAGCTTTTGCGCCGAACGATAAGCGTGGGCAAAAGGCACGGTATAGTTCACCCCAAAACCATGGACTTCCGAACCGTCTGGCCAAAGCATAACACCTTGGTTATTAACAGTCACCGGTTTATCTTGGGCATAAGCCGCCAAGCCACATACCACAAAAATGAATAGTGTAATTGTCTTTTTCATAATCATATTTTAAAAGCGGTATTTAGCAAAACTGAATACCTGTAAGAAATCAGAATAGAGAAGGTTGCTCTTAATCGTCTAGCCCATAGTCTAAATCCATAAAGTCAAAACCCTGATTGGCATTTCCTTTATAATCGTAAAAAGCATTGTTTTCCCAAGAAGAACCCGTTCCCCATCTATCTTTCAGCTGGGAAGTGACCCATGCCGGCTCCCAATAAATCACTCCGATACCTCCGCCATCTACTACACTTTGCGTAATATCTTTCATGATATTCTTGTGCCCTTCTAGGGTAAATGGATAGCCTGAGACCATTCCGCTCCCGCCAAACAAGTTGTTATAGCTATCATTTCCTTCGGTGATCCAGGGGTAGGCTACTTCTAAAATCATTACATCTTTATTGAAAGTAGATTTGAAACCAGCAATGGTCGATTTCAGTTGGGGCAAGCTTACTTGGGTATGCCAAATTGGGTAATAAGAAAACCCGATGATATCAAAATCCGAAACAACGTTATTCTTGGTGATGTTATCAAACCACCACTTTACGTTTTTTGGGTCGGCGACGTGGAGGATGACTTTGGGCTCAATATCAGACGTTTCGGCAACTTTTCTAATAGCAGCAATAGCACTGTTCACTACTTGCTGCATATTACTCCAACCATCATCGCACACATTGCAAGATGGAAAAGCAGCAGGCGCATTGGAAAACAACATGCCGCAATTGGTCTCATTTCCCACTTGAATCATTTCAGGCATCAAGCCCTTTTCTTCCAAGTAGCTTAGTGTATTGAAGGTATATTGATAAACCGAATCTGCTAATACGGAAATGTTTGTTATATCCATCCAAGCCGCAGGAATTTTTTGATTTTCAGGATCTGCCCAATCGTCGGAGTAATGGAAATCCAACAATACCTCCATTCCTTGGGCTTTAGCCAAACGAATAGATTTTTCCACATCCAAAAGATCGTTGTACAACTGTGTCCCCGACCCTCCATAAACTTCTTTGGTCCACGCAGGGTTATGCCATAACCTGAACCTTGCCAAATTAGCACCCTTCTTCCCGAACGTGGTATATGGATCTTCCGCCACACCTTCATTGAGGTAAACCCCTCCTTTATCTAAGATTTGATTGACATAGGATAAATCTGCTCCAAAGTAAAATGTTGATGTTTCAGTAGGTTCTTCAGGCAGATCAATAGGCTCCGGATCATCAGTCCCACTACAATTCACAAAAAACACCAAAAAGATCGCAGATAAAATGAAGTTGTTTTTTTTAAGTAAAGCCATCTATCTTATATTTTTCTTTCAATAAATAAACAAAAAAAAATGACCGCCCTTCTCAATGAAAAAACGGTCACTTCAACTATATTTTTATTGGCTAAGTAAGAGCACTTTTCCAAATAGGTCTATTTCAACAGTATAAGTACCAGCTGCCCCAACTACCTCAAAATTACTGTCTGGATCGGCTTTATCGCCTAACACATCGCTGCTCCCTTCTGTAAAATGGCTATAGCCATATTGAGGATCTACCCAGTCATTCGTACCGAAAAACCTGAAAGTGTTCCCAACTTCTAAAGTTAAGCTTCCGGTAAACTTGCCCCCGTTTACCCAAGTTAGACCTTCAAAAGCCCAGCTGGTATTATCTCCGGCCACAAACAAAGTAGGTGCAGTTGCCGACTCGGCCGCAATGGTCTTATTTTCCAAATCGACAGTGATTTTATAAATTCCTGTCGCACCATTGAAAAGGAAGTTTGAATCACCGTCACCCTTATCCCCAAGGTCACCCGTTACGCCCCCAGTGAAGTAACTGTACCCGTATTGGGTTGCGCTCCACTCTGCTTCATCAAACAACCTCCACATATTCCCATTGGTAAAATTGCCAATCACTTCAAACACGCCGTCTCCCTTATTTTCTAGTTGCAAAGCCGATGCAAGATCCCAACCCTGGTCATCACCTATAATGAATAAACTGCTTCCATCTGGCTCAGGCTCCGGTTCTATAATTTCCCCCACTTCCATCGTAATCGTTTTTTCAGTCAACGACACAGTGATTTCGTACGTCCCAGATGCCCCTCCAAAGGAAAAGTTAGCATCGCCTCCACCATCGCTGGTCAAGTCCGAAGGGACAGTGCCATCTGCAAAGTAATCGAAGTTGTATTGGGTAGCGCCCCAGTCTGGCAATTCGAAGAATCTCCAAATACCTCCGTTTGCAAAAGTAGTAGTGCCTTTGAATGTATTAGGCCCAACTGCGGTCAAGGAAAAAGCATTTGCCAAATCCCAACCCTGATCAGAACCTATAATGTACAAAGTAGGAGGAGGAGAAAGGGTAATCGTTTTTGTATTTACATTGATATAAATAGCATAGCTACCGTCCGTTCCTGTATACCTAAAGTTAGCATCGTCATCACCTGCATTTTCAAATTCGGCAGGGATAGCTCCTCCAGCAAAATCATCCGCATTTATTTGCGGAGCATCCCACGATGGAGTCTCGAAAAACCGAAATGTTTCACCGTTCACAAACGCCCCAACTCCTTCGTATTCACCAGGTCCTGTGCTTACCAATTCTACGGCTTTCGCCAAATCCCAGCCTATAGCCCCTCCTATCATATAGATTGGGGGGAAAACCACGGAATAAGGAGTAATAGTTGTGCTAATGACACCCGAATAAACAGGTTTCACATTATCGTTTATTTGAGATACAACCCTGAACTCTACTTCCACAGGCTGCTCAGGTGCAGCACCAAGTGCCAAAAGAGCCTTGTTGATCTCACCTATTGCTGTGGTCAGGGTTAATTCTTGCGTAGTGCCCAACTCTTGCACAGTAGAAAAACTAGCTCCCGCTAATGCAACTTGAACTTTGTAGGTTACCGAAGCGGAAAACCCAAAATCACTTGGACTCCATTTGAATGGTTCGAAGGCGCTTTCTGCATTTTCGAACAAAAATGTATAAGAATCTGAAGCAAGGGCATCTAAATTATTCGCCTCTACCGATGATTTGAGCGTTGCCTTCTCCACCAGATCTTCTTGGCAAGAACCAAGAAAAACCGAGTAGGCAATGAGTAAGTATATATATAAGAGCTTTTTCATATTTCTTAATATTCAGGGTTTTGGATAAGATTAGGGTTTGCCGAAATTTGTGCAGCAGGTACTGGGAAAAGGTTTCTATGAGAAGAAGTAGCTACACCTTCAGCTACTTTCCCTTTCCAGGGCCACTGGTAGCTTCCATTGGTAAACTGCCCAAAGCGGATCAAATCCGTTCTTCTATGTCCTTCCCAAAACAACTCTCTTGCACGCTCATCCAAAATAAAATCAAGCGTCAACTCTCCATCTGCGATATTTCCTGAAGCATCGCCATAAGCTCTTTCCCTCAGTTCATTCACATAGCCAAGTGCCAAGGCTCTTGAACCTCCAGTTCCACCTCTTAGCACCGCTTCGGCATACATAAGGTAAGCATCGGCCAAGCGGAACATCGGCCAGTCGGTATCTACCTGAACATTGTGCTGTGAATCGGAAGGAGTTCCATCCAATTTCCTGTTTCTGAACTTTGTAATGGCATAACCGTCGGTAAAAAGCCCGATATCGTTGATTTCCAAAGACTGTCCATCCGTCCAGAATAAGGCACGTTTGTCATTGTCCATATCAAACTTATTGACCAAAGCAGAAGTAGTCCTCAGCCCAGCCCAAGCATCAGCAGTGCCAAACATACCCTGAGCATCCATAGAGCCACCTATTTGAGAATGCACCAAGTACACCATCCCGCCAAATGTTTGTGTATTTACACCGTCGTAGGTAATAGGTAAAATCATTTCTGGGCTAGTATGGTTATCTGCCACAAAAGTGTGCAAATACTGAGTAGAAATAGAATAAGGACCATTGATCACTTTGTCCAACACTGCAATAGCCTCATCGTACATGGCAACTCCTTTATACACTTCCGCATTCAAGTACAGCTTGCCAAGCAACATCCAAACCGCACCTTTATCTGCTCTCCCGTATTCAAAACCTGCATCGCCAACCAATGGCTCAATGGCTTGCAGTTCCCCAACTACGTAATCAAACAGATCACCTCGTGTAATTCTATCGGGAAAAAATGCGCCTGGCAGGTCCTCTTCAGTAACGAAGGGCATCGTACCAAACAAATCAATTCCATGGGAATACGCTAATGCCCTTAAAAACCTAGCTTCTGCATTAAACGTTTGTATATCGGCATCTTCGCTACCCGCCGTTAGGCGAATGAACTCATTGGAAAGTGCCACGGTGTACATAATTCGAGAATGCATGGCAGCTACAAACACATCCGTTGGTGTCCATGTATGCCAGTGAAAATCTTTGATAGTGGCATCGTTCCAAGACAAAACCGCTTCATCGGTAGTCAATTCCTGATGGTTCCAATACTGGCGCAAATAATTACCAAAGCCTTCGTCAATCCCTTCAATATCTGCCTGACCTGCTGGACCCTGCTGGCCGCTTAGGGCAAACGTTGCATAAAGCTTGGCCAAGCCTTCTTTATAATCTTCGGTGGTTTTATAGACATTTTCCGAACTTACCACATTAGGGTCTATTGGCACTACATCTAGATCGCCCACACACGCACTTACCAAAAGTGCAGTAGCAACAACCATTGCTGTTTTTATGATTATTCTTTTCATTTCTTTATGTCTTTAAGCTTAGAAATTAAGATTGACTCCAAAGAGGATAGTCCTTGGTCTTGGGTAGATGTTATTATCTATGCCTCCTTCTACTTCTGGGTCAATTCCTTTGTAGTCTGTGATAATAAAAGCATTTTGAACAGTAAGGCTCAACCTTGCGTCAATATCACTTGTCCACAAGTCCTCAAAACTGTAGCCTACACTTATATTATCCATTTTGAAGAACGATGCATCTTGCACGTAGTAGTCTGACCAGTATTGAGGGTTTACAAAACCCAAGTCAGCCGCTTCGGTGCGAATATTTGAGAAGTAACCAGTTGCATCGTATAAACCTGAGTAGGTATTATTAGACAATCCATTGTTATACACATAATTATTCAAGCTTATGCGACCTGAAAAAGAGAAGTCGAGTTGTTTGTATGCTAACCTCGAATTGATACCTATCAAATAATCCGCATTGGGGTTTCTATTGTGATATTTATTGAATTCATTACTTATCACTTCCCCACCTTCTCCAGAGCGATCCACATACAAACCTTCTACTGGTTGCCCGCTCTCATCATATACTTGTTGGAATGTATAAAAAGAATTGGGCGCATTCCCTACTGTATGAATTTGGATATTATTACCAACACCACCTGAAATACCGCCAACATTTACACCCGGATCAGAAGGGTCATCCGTTTTATTAAGCTTGGTGATCTCTCGGTTGTTGTAAGAAAGGTTAGCCGAAATAGACCATGAAATATCATTTGTAGTGATTGGTCTAGCTGTCAATGAAACCTCATATCCTTTTATTTCCATCGTACCTACATTTGTAATGAGGTAATTGCCAAAGTTGCTGCCATCGGCTATTGGAATCCTGTTGAGCACATCTTGTGTTTCACGCTGGTAAACATCGATACTACCAATCAACTTATCTTCTAAGAAACCAAAGTCAATACCTGCATTGATAGTCGTTGTTTCTTCCCACTTCAGGTTGGCGTCGTAAGCCGAAGGGCGAAGTGTATTGATAAACGAATCTCCAAATTGGTAAGAAGCGCCGCCTATACTCCTTTGGTACTTGGCCAAAGCAGGATAGTAAGGGTCCGATAAATCGGGAGAAAGACCTTGCTGCCCTGTGATACCGTATCCTAACCTAAGTTTCATGTTAGAAACCACTTCAGATTCGGACAAAAAACCTTCTTCGTTTATTTTCCAAGCAAAGGCTAACGCTGGGAAAGTACCCCATTGATTATCGCCTGTAAACCTAGAAGAACCATCCCTTCTCACGGTTGCCGTTGCAATGTATTTATCGTTGAGTGTGTAGATAGCACGACCAAAGAAGGACACCAAAAAGTTTTCTGACTTAAACTGAGAATCCTCTACTATTTGGTTTTCATCGCCATTACGGTCAAAAGCAGTACCTCCTCTTTCAAAATGCTGCCAAGAATATCCACCTGTTACATCTAGTTTACTCGTACCAAATGTTTTGTTGTAATTCAGGTAAAAATCGAGCAGTTCAGAGCTGGTTTCATTAGTATAATCCCTCAACCTTCCATTGTCTCCTGTATAATCGCGGTATGTCCATGTAGAACCTGGCAATGCGTTGTCAAAGCCATCTGTGTCGGTTTTATCCATACCTAAATTGAGGTTTGCCCTTAGCTCTGGTAAGAAGGGAAGCTTGTAGTCTAGCTGAACATTTCCAATAAGCCTGCTTACATCAGATTGATTATCTCTTAGCGCAAGCGAGGCAACGGGATTGCTCACAAATGTATTGGCAGGACCTTCTAGATCCATACTACCGTCGGGAAGTGTAGTGGTGGTATAGGCAAAATAACCACCATACTTTGAGTTCCCATTATACACTGGTTGGGTAGGATCAAAATTAACCGCTTGGCCAACAGCTCCCTCATCCCCAAAGTTGGAGTGGGCAAATGTTCCCTTAGCGTTCAGGTTGACCTTTAAGTTATCATTCAAAAACGTTGGGCTTAGGTTCAAAGACAGAGAATGCCTTTTTGCCGAAGTTGTTTTCAAAATACCTTGCTCGTCGGTATACCCATAAGATGCCCTAAAAGGGATACCTTTTACCATACCATTGGCGCTCAAGTTATGGTTGTGAGAGATGGCATCTCTAAATATCTCTTTTTGCCAGTCCGTATTTTCCTCCCCCAATCGGGCCATCACCGTTTCATCAATCCCTGAAAAACCTGACTCGTTAAGGTCATTGATCAGGGTACGGTACTCGTCTCCGCTTAGTACGTCCACATACTTGATAGGAGAACTTACCGAAACCTGACTGTTGAGATTGAGCTTTAGCTTGCCTTCTTTTCCCTTTTTGGTGGTAATAATAATTACACCGTTCGAAGCCCTAGAGCCATAGATAGCTGCTGCTGAGGCATCTTTCAAAATGGTGAACGATTCTATATCGTTGGGATTGAGCGTATTGAGTGGATTGGATAATCCACTTACGTTGCCATCGTCCAGAGGGAAGCCATCTATTACGATGAGAGGATCATTTGTAGCACCTCCTAGAGAAGAGCCACCCCTGATACGGATAGTAGAGGCACTGCCAGGTGCACCACCTGCGCTTGTTACTGTTACGCCGGCTACTCGCCCGGTCAATAAATCTTGAGGGGAAGTAGTGACCCCTTGGTTGAATTCTTTGGTACCAATAGTGGCTACCGCTCCGGTGAGGTCGTCTTTTTGTACTTCACCGTACCCAATTACTACTACTTCTTGCAATGCAGTAATATCCAAATCGAGCACGATATCTAAACTACTCCTGCCAGAAACACTTACTTCTTGGGTTACAAAACCCACAAAAGAAAATACCAAAGTTGCATCATCTGCTACCGTGAGCGTGTACTCGCCCTCTATGTTTGTGACAGTCCCTTTGTTCGTTCCTTTTTCAAGGATACTTACACCGGGAAGAGAGCTTCCGTCTTCTGCTGTAGTTACTTTTCCTGATATGGTTACTTGTCCATAAATAATTGTGGAAGTAAACATGAGCAAACAAATCAATTGTAATCGTCTTCTCATTTTCGTACGCTTATGTTGATGTTAATTTTACCTTTCAAAGGTAATTTTGAGCGAGATCATCAAGCGCAACGAATCTTACAGAAAGTATGAATTTTAGCACATTGGGCTAGCGAAAAACAGATTTCAAGCTAAAAAATCGAGTTTTACTAAAAAAACATTCAACCTTAAAAGCAAGCTCCTTTTTTTATTTCGTTCAAAAACATCCTAAAAAACACAAGCACTATCCTTTCGGTTCGGTTCAAAAAAAAACGTTATTCCTGAGCTTATTCCCAAGCAGTATTTATTTTAATGGCCTCCAATGATCTACCCTATTCTTAGCTGAGTATATTTGTTATTCCAACAACATTACTTTAGTACATAGGCTTTACAAACGGGTAAACTGAACCCAGCTAACTTTTGTCTAAGTCATATAAAGATGAATTTTCTCTATTATTTATATTACACCCTATCTTCCATTAACCGCCCTTTCGAAACTACGTTGAAAGGGCTGGGGCTACTCTCATGGCTTCTTGTAGCCCTAAGCCATAGCAGTAAAGCCGAAGACTTGTTTTTTTCCACATTATCAATGAAAGATGGGCTTCCTTCCAATATTATGGCGGGAATTGCCCAAGATAAGCATGGGTTCCTCTGGGTAGCTACAGGTGGTGGGTTGGCAAGATACGATGGCTATGACTTCGATGTTTTCAAGAAAGATATATCCCAAAATTCATTACCCTCCAACGAGCTCACTGCAATAGTGGCACAGGGAGGTTATGTTTGGGTAGGGAGCTGGGGTGGGTTGTGCAAAGTCAACACCGAAACTTTTGAAGTCACCCGCATAAAACTAGATAGCTCTGAAGTGGTACGGACGCTCCATTTGGGAAAGAATAATATCCTTTGGGTAGGAACTGGAAATGGACTGGTTCGCTATGAACTGGACTCTCAAACGCAGACACTTTTTGACAAACACAATAGCGCACTGAGCCATAATATGGTCCGAAGCCTTTACGAAGACGATAAAGGAATACTCTGGGTGGGTACTTACAATGGGTTGAACAGGCTAGACCCAAATACAAAAAAGATTCGCAGCATTGAACTGGACAAACCAAGCATTCCTGAAAACAACTTGATACTGGACATTAAGCCTTTTTCTACCCAAGCAGATTCTTTAATTTGGATAGGTACCGAAACAGGCATTCACCTTCTTAATACACATACATTTGTAATAGAAAAATTAAGCAAGGAAGAAATTAAATTTAGCAACGAGGTTATTAAATGTGTTTATACCGATGCGGAAGAAAAGCTATGGCTTGGAACTGATTTCGGTCTCAATATAGTAGACACAAAAAAGAATAGCCTCAATGTCCATTTCCATAACCCAAAGAAACCCTATTCAATTACCAGCAATGTTATTTGGCAAATTTTTGAAGATGCTGGCGGCATCATCTGGTTTGCCACTTCCAATGGACTGGCTCGGGTAAACAAGCACAGTAATTTCTATTCTTTCCAAGAAGTCTCGCACAGTTTTGACCAATTGGTTATTGGGAATCAGGTAAAGTCAATTTTGATTGATTCTGAAGGCAATTACTGGTTGGCCACCCAATACGGTGTGGAACTTATAAATAAGCGTACTGGAAAAAAAACGACATTTAGCACGGACTCCCCTAGCCCTCGGAAAATCTTGCTCAACAATGTTTATGCCCTAGAAGAGGATATTTACGGACGGATATGGATAGGTACAGCAGGGGGAATAAACGTTTGGGATAAAAACACCAATACGATGACCAGCATAACGGCATCGGACAAAAATGGGCTTACGTCCAACTATGTAGGAAATTTTTCCCAACAACCCGACGGTACACTTTGGGTAAGCTATTGGCATGGTGGAGTCTTCAAAATAGATGGAGACTTCCAAACCCTTGAGAACATCCGTTTTATACCTGTAAAAAACTTAAGTACTGGCTCTGAAAAGCATATTTTTGGAAGAGGGTATTTATGGTATAATGAAAATGACAAACTACTAAAAGTTGACCCTTCTACCCTCAAGGCAACATCGGTAACGGCATTTGATGAAGTTGCTGCAAACAAAACAATTTACAGTATTTATTTTTCCAATAAAGGAGATTTATGGGCAACCACAAGCAACGGTTTCATCCAGTATTCCCCAAAATACGGCAGAGCAGAATTTTACCCAATAAACACAGGGGTTGAAATTATCCTCACTAGTTTGATAGAAGATGACAATGGGAATATATGGGGTTCGTCAAACACCTCATTACTAAAAATATCTCCCAACAATTATCATATTGATATTTACCCGCTCGATAAGAACCTCCCTATCAACAACTTTTATTATGGGTGCGCTGCTATTGACAAAAAGGGAGAATTGATTTTTGGAGGTGACAATGGATTTATCGTTTTTGACCCAAAAAACGTTGTGCCCAACCGTTACAAACCTCCGGTTTATATTACCAGCTTAGAAGTCAACAACAAAAAATTATTTGTAAGCGAGGAAAACAATCTCCTTATTAAAGACATTCCCTTCACGTCGTCTATAGAGCTAGAATACCAAGAAAGATCTGTTTCTTTCGAATTCTCTTCCTTGTTTTTCTGGCAACCAGAAACAAATTTTTACGCCTACAAGCTCGAAGGATTTGACGAAGATTG
This sequence comes from Flammeovirgaceae bacterium SG7u.111, assembly GCA_034044135.1. Lineage (NCBI taxonomy): Bacteria > Pseudomonadati > Bacteroidota > Cytophagia > Cytophagales > Flammeovirgaceae > Flammeovirgaceae bacterium SG7u.111. The sequence continues at coordinate 4,704,753 of CP139021.1, forward strand.
GAAATATGTATCGGGGGCAAAAAATATTGCAAGCTACTCAAAATTGCCCGTAGGAAACTACATATTCAAAGTAAAAGGATCTAATAACTTTGGGGACCTGAATGGAAACGAAGCTTCGCTGAGCCTTACCGTCTCCCCACCGTTTTTCCTCAGCAAATTCTTCATTGCTGCTTATATTATCCTTGCCGTTCTAGCAATTTATTATGCACTTCGCATCTATTCGCAACGGGTACACCTCAAAAATGAGCTAAAAATCACACTTCTCGAAAATGAGCATGCCAAGGAAATTGAAAAAACGAAGGAGCATTTTTTTACAAATATTTCGCATGAACTGAGAACACCAATTAGCCTGATATTGCCGCCCATCCATGAAATACAAAAAGGTGGAGATCTGAACGAGAAAAACGAAAACCTGATCTCCCTTGCGGAAAAAAATTCAAGAAGACTCTTGAAGCTAGTGAACCAAATCTTGGATTTCAACAAAATAGAAACCGATACTCTTCAACTCAATGTATCACAAGTCGAAATGGTGTCGTTTTGCCAAGAAGTAGTTTCCCTATTTACCGACAAGGCTAAGAGGCACGATATTGAGCTTACTTTCAGCAATAAAATCCCTGAGCAAACTACATGGGTAGATGCCGAAAAAATAGAAACTGTTCTTTTCAACCTTTTATCCAACGCATTCAAATTCACCCCAAACGGAGGCAAAGTGGAACTAACAATCGACATAGATGAAGCAAGCCAAGAGCTAAAAGAAGGGGCAATTGTATTTAAAATAAGCGATACTGGAATTGGTATTTCTCCCGAAGAACAAACGAAGATTTTTGAGCGGTTTTACCAAACGAAAGATGGAAAAAAAATGGGATCGAGCAGTGGGATTGGGCTTACCCTCGCCGCTGAATATGTAGAGCTCCACCATGGCAGCATAAAAGTAGAAAGCGAAGTAGACCAAGGGACAACGTTCACCGCCCTCTTGCCACTGGGCACAAAACATTTGCCTATGGAGACCATAGACTCGAATGAAAACATTAACCTGCTGGCAAAAAAATCGGTACATGGCAGGAAAGGTGGCTCTACCCAATTTCAATTCGACCTAGAATCTGACAAGCCTTTGGTCTTGCTCATTGAAGACAACAATGATATTGTAGAATTCATCAGAAATAGCCTAAGCCACAAATATAATTTTATTTCGGCTGAAAACGGCGAGGAAGGCTTAGTAAAAGCCAATAGTTTTTTACCCCAAGTGATAGTCAGCGATATTATGATGCCCATTATGGACGGGCTTACTTTCTGTGGAAAAGTGAAGGAAAACCCCAAAACAAGCCATGTAGGCATTATTTTGCTCACGGCAAAAAGCCTCACCTCCCAAAGGGTAGAGGGAATTAGAAAAGGGGCAGATGCCTATATTACCAAACCTTTTGAAATTGACCTACTTGAAGCCTATATAGACCATCTTATCCACCGAACAGAAGAACTAACCAACTACTTCAATAATGAGCTGATCCGCTTGCCCTCAGACCCTGACGCTATGAACAATGAGGACACCAAATTTGTAAAACAGGTGATGGATATAATAGAAGCCAACATCTCCAATTCGAACCTATCCGTGGAAATGATCAGCAATGAGATGGCAATGAGCTCCACTCATTTGTACCGAAAACTAAAAGCGACTACCGATCATTCTGCAAACGAAATTATCAAAAAATATAGATTGAAAAAAGCTTCTATCCTCCTACAAAATAAAGAAGGGAATATTACCGATATTATGTACGATGTAGGCTTCTCTAGCCTTTCTTACTTTTCAAAATGCTTTAAAGCAGAATATGGTCTTCCCCCCAAAAAGTACCAAGAAAATATGGGGAAGAAAACTGTTTTTTAATCACCCTGCCAAGGAAGTTTTGCTTACTTTGTTGAGCCTGAACTGCCTATACCAAAGGTTAAGAGCCACACCTAAAATTGAAAGCATCATACCGATATAAGCTACCCAACCATAGGTTTCTTCAAAAAAGATATAGCCAAAGCTGAGGGCAAAAACGATACTTGTATAACGGATGATCACCACTTTGGACAGGGCTTCTATTTGCAGCGATTTGGTCATGAGGTACTGGGCTATTTGCGTGAGCAAGCCTATACCAAGCAACAAAAGCCAATCCCAACCCATAGGAGTTTTCCACTCAAAAAAGAGGCAGTACAGACCTGTAAGAGGTAGGGTAATGAGCGGGAAATAAAAAATAATTACAAGAGGATGTTCCGAAGTTTTGAGCTTTCTAATGAAATTATGCGCCAACCCTGAGGAAAATGACGCTATCAAACCAAATAAAATATAAATCCATTTTACCCTTGGGTCAAAGCCTTCTACCAAGAAAATCCCTACAAATGCCAATAGGAAAAATACCCATTGGAGTTTGTACACCTTCTCTTTTACAATAAAGACTCCCAGCAAAGTGGCGAAAACAGGGGCAATAAACCCGAGCATAACGGCACTTGCCAAAGGAATGGCTTGCAACGTGATAAAGTAAAGAATGAGCGCGATAGCACCTGCCACTCCTCTCAAGATCAAATACTTTTTATTATTCCCCCAAATAGAGACCTTTTGCACTTTGAGCATCGTAACACTCATAACCAAGGATATAAGAGAACGGAAAAACACTACCTCTACGGCAGGAATGTGTTGGGCAAGCTTTACCAGCAACCCCATGCAGCTAAAGAAAAACACTGCCCCAAACATATACCAAACACCTTTTGTAAATATCACCTTTTCAGTTTTTTGTTCATCAAACCTGTAGAGAATAAATACTTTCCCCCACAATGTAAGCTCTTACAACAAGGGTGCGGTAATTTCAGTTTGCCCAAAACCAAAAAAATGCCCCGCCAAAAGACGGGGCAAATGTTAATTGTAGCTTTAGTTTATTTTGGTTCTTTACACTCCTTAGAGCGAATGTGTTTGTATGTTATTTCGCCAACTTAAAGTTGATTGGCAATACAATTCTTTGCTTAACAGCTCTACCACGTTGCTTACCTGGAGACCATTTCTTCGCTTTCTCGAAAATCCTAACAGCTTCTTCGTCACAGCCACCGCCTATACCTCTAATCACATTCACATCAGTAAGCGAGCCATCGGTATCAACCACAAACTGCACATATACTTTCCCTTCTACACCCATTCTTTTCGCTTGTGCAGGATATTTGATATTTTTACCAACCCACTGTAAGAATTTAGTAACACCACCTTTTGGAGTTGCACCCTCTTCTACTATTTCGAAGATCTGGTCAGCAGTTTCCTCTTCTTCGGGCTCCTCTTCTACCATTACCTCTACTTCCTGGATGATGGTTTCTTCATCAGCTTCCATGTCGAGGTTAACCTCTATCTCCTGCTCAATTTCTTCTTCGTCAGGCACCTCTACAATTTCAGGAGCTTGAACTTTTGGTGGTGGAGGTGGTTTTTGCTCAGTTGGAGGTACTTCCATCATTTCCTCAGCAATGTCGTCTAGTTGACCAAGGTCTACCAGCTCAGCTTCATCATAATCTGGAAATTCAAATGCCGCAAGAACCAAAGCAAGACTGAAAATCATACCTGCGTTTCTGATAAGCGGGCGGTACTTATTAATGTCTGCCGATGGCACTTTCTTGATTAGCGGGTCAGAATAATCTATACTTTCTATATCCTTTGCCCCATTAATTTTCAACAGATAGCGCAGAAGAAAGATCATTCCGATTACCCCGAACACAAAAATACCTACTACACCTAGCAGACCGATTGAGTGGAGAAATTCTACCATTTTAAAAATAGTTTAGTTGTAAAAAAAATTTTGTCGTATAGTTTTAATTCGCTTTTTCACGTCCAAAAAAACGCTTTAGAGAACATTTTCGATAGTGTAATGCAGCTTTAGAAAAAAGATACAAGGCAGACAAAAAATAATTTCAAAAAAATAGTAAAACCGCCTTTTTGGCATCTTGAAGGGAGTTCTTTTTAAAAAAATCACGACTACAAAAAATGATCGGGATTAAAATCTCGCCTAGCTAACCAAAGCCTCTTCAAAGGAAGCCTACAAACAGCGAAAAACACATGACATACATCATGTCAATTTGAAACTTTTGTAATGTTTTATCCGTAGTCGTTTTTAAGCTATTGGTAGAATTTTTATACAAGCCTATTTTTCTGCATGACTGTTTACCTTATTTTTATTAGCTTTATAAAATCAACACATCGTACTCGACCAATTTTCTATCTTCTCAACTCCCTCTTTTGAGGTCATTCTTAGTTTAACTTTAAACAAAGGCTAATCATTCGTCACTTAATGTATCAAGCAAAGATGAAATCTATCGGCACGATCATATTCTTGTTGTTTACGACCAGTATGTACGGCCAATCAGTTTACCTTCAAAGGTCTGCTGTGGGCATGGCAGGCTTTTCTGGCAAAACTACCTCAAGCCAGCAGCGCCTTTACATACAACAAAGTATAGGTCAAAAAGGAGTGATTGGAACAGCCATGCTTGGTAAAAAGGCAATTTTTCAAGGTTTTTTACAACCTTTCAGTCCAAGAGCTACTTCTTTATCAGCCGGAACGCCCAATTCATCCCTAATAGTTTACCCCAACCCATTTGAAGGAACACTCACGGTCGAAACCACATTTGATACCTCTTCAGCAGCCGTGATAAAAGTCTATAACATACTTGGAAACATAATTTACACACATAACTATGCCCATAACGGACCCCTAGATTTAGAATTAAACCATCTGCCTGCAGGGCAGTACATCCTCCACCTACACAGTAATTCCAGTCTTTTTATTCATAAAATACAAAAGAAGTAGATGTTAAAAATTTCTCTTACCATTCTTTTTTCATTGATTGTTTTCACAGCTACTGCCCAAGAGTTTTTTATGGGCATGGGCAACACCACATCTTCTTTTGACTATAAAAATTCAAAAGGAGAAAAGCTGGAAAACCTTCGCCCAAACAACGATTTGTACATGGAGGCAGGCTATAAACTCCATATCTTCACCGAAAACCTAAACATCGTCCCTACCCTATCTTATATTCAATATGGAGCTTCAGGAACTGAGCAAAACTATTCCCTTGACTGGGAAATGGCTTACTTGGGGACAAATATTGGATTGGAGTATAATCTCTTTTATATCAGTGATTTCTTCAATCAAATGAATGGATTTGTAAAAGATAGAGAGGGCCTTATCCTCTACCTGAAAGCTTCCTTTTCTGGAGAATTCATGCTGAGTGGAACACAACGGATCAACAACGACACCTATGACCTTGCAGGAGTGGAACAATTTGATAAACCCTTCTTTTTTGGAAGAGGTGGCGGTGGTTTGAACTACTCTTTTTCTGAAGACATTTCCATTTATGGGCAGTATATGTTTGGAAAAAGCTTCCCTATAATTGCCAGCAACTCCAACGATCAGGAAGAACTCAGCATTCTTACCCATCAGTTTAGCTTCGGCATCCTCATTGGCATCAATCACAAATAAGTAAGCATTCTTTTACCCAATATCTGTAAAACGCATACCTATGAAAAAGCTACTATTTCTTCTTTTACTAGCACCATTTTCGACTTCCGTTTTTGCCCAATCGCAAGGCATAAGCTACCAGGCGTTTATTGCCAGCGCAAATGAACTAGAGATACCAGGAATCGATATCGACGGACCGGCTGTGCAAAATGCGCCCATTTCATTGAGGTTTACCATCATAAGTGAAACAGGCACTATTGAATACCAAGAAATACAAAACACATCTACAGATGAATATGGGATGATCAATGTGATTATTGCTGAAGGAGAAATTACTGCTGAAAGCCCTGGAAATTTTACGAATATCGACTGGAACGGATTACCAAAAAATTTGAAAGTAGAAATCAGTTTGGAAGAAAATGGGAATATCTTTGAACAATTTAGCGAGCAAGCCTTGTACTTCGTCCCCTATGCCTTTCACCGCAACATTACTGCTACGGGCACTCTCATAGTAGATGGTGCCTCTACGCTCAATAGTTCCTTAAATGTAAAAGGGGCTACCACACTAAACAACACGCTAAACGTAACAAACGAAAGCACGAGCAACCTATCAGGGATACTCAATGTGGATGGAGCTTCAAACCTGAATGAACTAAATGTTAGCAAAGAGACCAACCTAAACGGCCAGGTAACCATCTCTACTTCCCTAACTGGAGGCGAAACCTCGTATGGAGCTTACCCCCTACGGGTGGAAGGCAGCAACCAAGGGGTAGCAATTAAGGTAAATGGAACTAGAAACTCAGGCAAAAACTTCTTGACATTTATGGATGCAGCTGGCGTACAAGGTCGAATAGAAGGACAGACTCTCAGTGAGCTACACAATAGTTTTCGTTATATTTGGGACATTACCTTGCAGGGCATTGACGTAGCAGCTGCTGTAGCAGAAGCTGCTGCTGCTGCCGCACAATTTCCTTCAGGTCCTGCCGAAGCAGCCGCAGTTTCTGCCTACGCAGGCTTACAAACTGCACATTATACCGAATGGATAATAGACCAAGAAACTTCCATAGGTATAGCTTTTGAAAGTGGTGGAGCAGATTATGCTGAGTTTTTGGAGAAAAATGATCCTTCCGAAACCTTCCTACCGGGAGAAGTGGTGGGCGTAATTGGTGGAAAAATTTCTAAAAATACAGCAGATGCAGATCATCTTATGGTTATTTCCACCAACCCGATAGTCGTGGGAAATTTACCCAAACAAAAAGAGGAAACTAAGTACGAAAAAGTTGCATTTATAGGGCAAGTCCCAGTGCGAGTAGCAGGAAAAGTAGCTGTTGGAGATTACATCTTACCCTCCCAAAACAATGATGGAATTGGGGTTGCTGTATCTCCTTCGGAAATGACAGTTGAGGATTACAACAAAATAATTGGCATTGCTTGGTCCGAATCTCAAAACGCTTTCACCAGCCTCGTTAATGTAGCCGTGGGGATCAATACCAACGACTTGGCCGCAGTAGTTGCCAAGCAAGAAAAACAACTCCAAGCCATGCAGCAGCAAATTGATCAAATAATGGCGATGCTTGCAGGAGACACACTTGAAACCCCTCAAGTTATTTCCAAAACAACAACTCAATCCATCTCTACAACCGATACTTCCAGCACACTTTCAATCTCCAAACAATTAGCAGAGTCGCATGCTAATGGAAAGACTTTTTCAGCTATTTCAGATCAAGAATTTGAAAAATGGCTAACCGACTATGGGTATATTTTTGAAGAAACCATGGCTGATCTGAATTCTTTTTTTGCAAGTAAAAATGTGGATGTGAGCAACTATCCAGAAGTGAAGTCGATCATTGAAAATCCGACCGAAGCACTCAGGAATATGCGAAGCGGGAAATACATGCCTACGCTCTGGCAATCATTGGAAAAAAGACATTTGCAACATTTGAGGGATTGATGATCCTCAACTTCTTTTACACTAGTTACAATCTTTTCTTTAATGGACTTCACCAAGCCTCTAAAAGATTACTGGGGAAAGCAAACATTTTTCTTAATTTTGGGCGAGAGAAACGAGAAGAGCAGACTGTGAAAGTAAGGCAAGCGAATTTTGTCTGATCTTTTACTTCCAATGTCTTTCTACAATCATATCCTATCAATAAAAAAACTTTAAAGTTATGCCAGGAACCGAATTGTTTGGTGCGGAAGAAAAAAAAGAAGTAATGGACGTGCTGGAAACCGGCATTTTGTTCAGATATAACCACGACGAGCCTCGCCAAGGCATTTGGAAAGCCAAAGAGCTAGAGGAAGAAGTGAAGAAATTTACCGGTGCGAAATATGCCCATGCCGTTACCAGCGGTTCTACGGCAGTTGCCTGCGTGATGGCAGCGGCAGGCCTTGGCTTCGGCGATGAGGTGGTAGTTACACCATTTACTTATATAGCCACGGTAGAGGCGGTAATGTACGCCGGTGCGCTTCCTATTTTTGCCGAAGTAGACGAAAATCTTTGCATCACAGCTGAAGGAATAGAAAAAGCTATTACGCCTAATACTAAAGCGGTAATGCTGGTACACATGTGCGGTGCTGCGGCTGATATGGACGCAATCCAAGTGGTTTGCGACAAGCATAATTTGATTTTGGTTGAAGATGCAGGTCAAGCACTTGGCGCTTTTTACAAAGGAAAATCAGTTGGCCTTTTTGGTGTAGCTGGTGCATTTTCTTTCGATTTCTTCAAAATCACCACAGCTGGTGAAGGCGGCGTATTCATCACCGATAGCGAAGAAGCTTACAACATAGCTCAACAATTCTCTGACCACGGGCACGACCACATTGGCGATAACCGAGGAATGGAGCAACACCCAATCGTTGGTTTCAACTACCGACTTAGCGAGTTGCATGCAGCCGTTGGTTTGGCTCAAATGAGAAAAGTGGAATACATCCGCGAGCAAAGCAGAAAAAACAAGGCTTATATAAAAGAACAGTTGGCAACGGTAGATGGCGTTACTTTCCGCCCTATGCCCGATGCTGAAGGAGATTCTGGAACGTTCCTTAACTTCTTTTTGCCCGATACAGAAACAGCGCAAAAAGTGATGGCGCAGTTTAAAGAAGACGGCGTTGGCGGATGCAACTATTGGTACACAAACATGTACCACTTCATCAACCAGTGGGATCACTTGAGAAACTTGAAGACTCCGTACAAACTCCCTATCCACCACCTAGGCGCACCTCAAGATTACAACAACCTTGACTTGCCTAAATCTCAAGAAGTAGTTGGCAGATTGATTTCTTTAGGTATCCGTTGCACATGGACGGAAGCCGAAATGGAAGAGTTGGCTGGCAAAATGGTGAAGTCGATAAAAGCTGTTCTTTAGAAAGAAGATAACATTCCAAATCGTAGAGAGAAGGCATGCCTTCTCTCTACTACTATTTGACATTAGATTTACCTTATTACATCATGCACAAGATTTTAAAAAACGTAGATAAAGTTGTTTACGGTAGAGGCAGCTTTAACCAACTGGACGATATTTTAGCACCTATAAGGGCTGAAAATGATAATTTCATGGTCTTTGTAGTGGACAAATATTTTGAAGGCAAGCCTCTTGCCGATCGTGTTCCTGCCAAACCTGAAGACGTTGTTTTATTTGTAGATGTTGACGAACACGAGCCAACTACGGTACAAGTGGATACTATTCGCGATACAGTAAAAAGCGAGAAAGGCGTTCCTTCGGGCCTCATCGGAATAGGTGGAGGTAGCATTATGGACATTGCCAAAGCTGCTTCGCTTATGTTTACCAACGATGGTTCTTCTTCGCTTTACCAAGGTTTGAACTTGGTGAAAAATCCGGGAATCTACCATGCTGGCGTGCCTACCCTCTCGGGAACTGGTGCCGAGTGCTCAACTACTGCGGTAGTGACTGGTCCTGAAAAAAAATTGGGCTTGAAATGCGAATGGACTCCTTTCAACCAAATAGTGTTAGATCCGGAATTGATCTACAATGCCCCAAGAAACCAGTGGTTTTACACAGGCATGGATACGTACATCCACTGTATAGAATCGGAAACGGGTACATTCAAAAATGCCTTTAGCTCGGCGTATGCACAAGCATCGCTGGAACTTTGCCGCGACGTGTTTTTGAGACCTGGCGGTGGGCAAAGCCCCGAAGGCGATGACAAACTGATGGTCGCTTCGCTGATGGGCGGATTGAGCTTAACTTACTCTGAAGTAGGCGCTTGCCATGCACTTTCTTACGGTTTATCTTTTGTATTTGGCTACCGTCACGGCATTGCCAACTGCATCGCTTTCGATAAGTTGGAAGATTTTTATGGTGACGGAGTAAAAGAGTTTAGGGAAATGGTAGCCCACAACCAAGTGGAAATACCTCAGAACCTAGCAAAAACTTGGACGGATGAGCAAATCACCCAAATGGCTGAAGTTTCTTACAAACTTGGGCACATGTGGACGCATGCAATAGGTCCTGATTGGGAGGAGAAACTTACTTTGAAAGATATAGAAGCGCTGTTCAGAAGACTGTAATAGAGGTTAGAGGACAGAAGTTAGAGATCAAAAAATACCCCATGCCAAGACATGGGGTATTTTTTTGATCTATTCTATTTTTGATTCTTAGGAGCCTTTCAACTCTTCTCCAATTTCCCCTAAAACTCGAGCGTCAAAAGGCCAAGGCTTATTTTAGTAACTTTTGCCTACACCTTTTTAGAAACCTATAACCTTCAAGGACAAAAGGTCCCTATCCTAAAACAATCTTTCGATACAGGAAAAACAAACTCTCACTCTTCAGTTTACGGAAATATCTTCAGGAATCTATTCCTTAACCATAGAAGGAAAATGCAAGAAATTTTTAGTGAAGTAAATATTTGAAGGTAGAGGATTGAAGAGTCTACTATAGGACTGATGATAATTGCCACCATTTGAATTAGCGAACAATTTATCTTAGAGAATAGACATATTCGAAAAATAGGCAAAGAAAATAAAGGAACAACTTGAATTCTGGCTCCTTAAATACTATAATCATAGAAAGACAATGAATTACCTACCCTAATTCTAAAAGTTACGGATAACCAACTGATATTAAACATTACGGAACGTTTTATTAGGTTGAATGGCATACTGGCTACAATTCAATTTCTATAAAAAATCAAACTGGCACTAAATTGACGCTTTTCTACAATTAAAAGAGCAGGAAATTATCTTAGCCCCCAATAAGGTTGGAGTGTTCTTTTAGACTTCAAAACAATAGATTTGAACCATGAAATACAAGAAATGGACACTAGAAGAGAAGCTGGAGATTCTAAGGCTATCGGAAGAAATAGGCATCTTAGAAGCCTGCCGCCAGCGGAAAGTAAGCACGGGCACTTTCTATAGCTGGAAGAAGAAATTCGAACACCAAGGTGAAGCGGGGCTAAAAGCGAACTACCAGGTCAAGGGCAAGGAACTCAAACAGGCAGAAGAGGAAAACAGGCTTCTCCGCAAGTTGCTCGCCGACAGGGAGATAGAACTGGAGGTACAACGGGAGCTCTTAAAAAAAAAGTTTGGGACGTGCGATCCAAGAAAGATTTAGTGGACAGCTTTTACGGGCGCTATAAGACAAGCAAGGCCAAGCTCGTCAAATGGGCGGGCCTGGCAGAAAGCAGTTATATTACCACAAGCCTAGCGGGGGCAGGAAAGGGAACAGGCCCTCTGTGGAGACTTATCACCAAACAAAGGGATATGTAGGGGAACAGGAGGTCTTGGGGTCTATCAAAGCCATTTTGGGACATGAATTTATAGACTGTGGCTATCGCCTGATGGCCTCTTACCTACAAAAAGGGGGCTATCGCATCAACCATAAGAAAGTATACAGGATCATGAAACAGGCAGGGCTCTTAAAAACCGCGGACAGGATAGACAGGGGCGGCGCCGGCCGCAAGTTTGTGGAGTTCAGGAAGGTAAAGACCTCTAGGCCCATGGAATGCCTGGAAATGGATATCAAGATGGTATGGATACCTGCCATGGGGAAAAACGCCTATCTGTTGTCGCTCATAGATGTACATACCCGCAGGATATTGGGGGGCATGTTCTCCTTCAGTATCAAGCAAGAGCAGGTCATCGGCTTCTTGTCGGCGGTGTTGGAGGAATATGAATGTCCTGGCAACGTGGTCATCAGGAGCGATAACGGAAGCCAGTTTATAGCTACACGGGTGCGGGAATACTTGGGCTTGGTAGGCGTGGGACAGGAGTTCACCCATGTGGCCACCCCAGAAGAAAATGCCCATATAGAAGCCTATCATGGCATATTGAGACAAGATGTTTTTGATAGGGTAGAGTATACGGCCTTTGGGGAAATAGAGCAGGTCTTGAAGAGGTATGTGCATTTCTACAACCACGACAGGCTGCATGGGCTGTTGGGAAAGGTGACACCTATCGAGAAATGGGAAGCCTGTGAACACTTGATATTGCCCAGAAAAAAAACCGCTTGAATTTTTAACCCGATTCTAAAAGGTTACTCTTGTTTTATAGGGGTTAAAACAATAAAGCGGTTGAGGGGGCGTCTCTCGTTTGTTGCAACAAGAGTTTCCAGAGCTGAATAAACGTTATTGGGGCAGGCATTTTTTGGCAGTGGTGGGGTACGGGGCATCGAGTACGGGCAATGATGTGTCCCCCATTTTTAAACAGAATCGGTTTTTTAATAAGGTCTTAATTGATTAAATAATTCATGGAAGGTATTGGCGGTTCAATAGATGGATGCTCCCTTTCATGATTGTAATAATAGAAATAATTCTTGAGACCTTCAGCCAGTTGAGTCCCATTCGCAAAATCATGCAGGAATACATACTCATATTTCACAATCCTCCATAGCCTTTCTATGAAGGCATTATCGGTAGCCCTGCCTTTTCCGTCCATACTCAACTTGGTCTTGCCCACCTCAAGGACCGCTGAGGCGAATACGTCCGAAGTATATTGGCTTCCTTGGTCGGTATTGACAATCTCAGGCTTTCCCCAGCTACTGCATGCCCTTTCAAATACTTCCGCACACCATCCAGCCGTCATTGTATTGCTCAGCGACCAGTCCAGTACGAAACGGGTAGCCACATCAATCCATGCGGCCAGATATAGATACCCCCCTGACAGCCCGATGTATGTGATGTCCGTCTGCCAGGCTTGATTGGTCCTTTCTATCTCCATGCCTCTAAGCAGGTAGGGACAAACCTTGTTCCCCGGTGCCGGCTTTGAAGTATGGGACCCGGAAAGTATTGAGCTGAGTCCCATGACCTCGTAGTATAAGCGGCTGACTTTCTTGAGGTTGGCATTGATGCCATGTACCCTCTTCAGCCAAGTGCGCATCCTGCGTGGCCCTTTGTCTGGGCGGACCAGATAGTGCTCACCCATCAGGCGCATGATCCTAAGATTCATGCCGCTTTCTGGGACAGGCTGGTAATAAAGCCTCCCCCTATTTATCCCGAGCAGCTGGCACTGCCTGACCAGACTCAAATTCTCCGAACGGCTGATACCCCGCAATTTTGCCTCTTGGCACATCAGTCGAGCGTTTTTTTTAGAAACTCATTCTCTACCTGTAGCTTGCCGATAATCCGCAGCAAATCGTCTTGGGCTTTCTCGTTTTCCTTTGAAACTTTGTGCCTACTGTTTCCATGCTCAAATAGCACATCGCTCTGCTCAAGCAGAATCTCCTTCCATTTCTTTATCTGGGAGGGGGCACCTTGAACTTCTGTGCAATCTGGGGAATTGTCAGGTGTTCCTTGACTGCCTCAATGGCTACCTGCTTCTTGAATTTGGTAGTGTAACTTTTTCGCTTTGCCATAATCGAATATAAAGTTTTTTCGGACCTTATTCAGTTGTTCGATTTTTGGGGTACACTACAAATCAATTAGCATTTTCTATAAATATGTCAGCCCTTCAGGCTTTTTCGGGGATACATTCATTAGAACAAATAAATTATAAGCATATGAATATGAAAAAACTAGCACTACTTCTTATCTCCCTCACTCCCATCTGGTTTTCTTGTACACCCACAGCCATTGAAACGGATGACTGCAAAGGCGATGTGGAAGATACAAGGTGGAAAATAGACCCATGGAACAAAGGAGCTTGGCAAACAGATGCTTACCGCAATGTATTTCTGGATGCGGGCTATCCTCAAGAAGAAATAGACGCCAAGCTTGCCAAGGCGTATGCCGATCTGTTGAAGGACCCAACCTCGTGTATTTTGAAGTGGAAGATTCTTTAAGTTATGTTTCCGACCTAAAGAACAAGGATGCCCGCACAGAGGGACTCTTTCCTACGGGATGATGGTGGCGGTGCGGTTCGATAAGAAAGAGGTGTTCAATTTCAAGTTGAAGTTTCTCTGTCTCTAAGTCAGGTATGTTTGTCTTATTCTCAGCCATATTTGGTCTCACATAATATTCGCTAGCGTTTGGCTATGCAGCGTGCGCCTTTAAACCAACACACTTGCAAGCTGCAAATAGCCAAATTGATTTTCCAAATATAATATTCAAACCGTCAAATCAAAGATTTGGCGGGGATTCCATAACGCTAAAACATTACATATATTTGACTGTCAGCATGCTATCTGAAGTGATGAATATCGCTTAAAAAAGCGGTTAATTTAAGACTACAATTTGGGGATATTATAAATAATTATAATAATTTTGCACTTCGTGTTTATTTAAAAAAATAGCTTTGGTTTTTAGTTCTACAATATTTCTATTCATTTTTCTGCCCCTAGTGATAATAGTAAACTATTTACTTTCAAATAAAATAAGAAATAGTTTTTTACTTTTAGTCAGCTTATTCTTTTATGCATGGGGAGAAGGTATACTAGTATTAGTAATGTTAGGCTCTATTTATATAAATTATATAGCAGGCGTTGGTATATCTGAATTATCAAACAAGAAAATAGCAAAAATAGTATTGGCGTTAGCCATTTGTGCAAATCTGTCAATTTTATTCTATTTTAAATACTCTAATTTTTTCATTGATAACCTGTCAATTTTAGTCAATTTTGAAAACTTTAACTTCAAAGAGATTTTGCTTCCGATTGGTATATCTTTTTTTACTTTTCAAGGAATATCCTATTTAATAGATGTCTTTAGGAATGATACAAAGGTTCAAAAGAACCCTATTCATTTAGGATTATATATATCATTATTCCCTCAATTAATTGCTGGTCCGATAGTTAGATATCATGACATCGCAATGGAAATTGAAAATCGCAAAATTGATTTATCTATGTTTTCCGATGGATTATTTCGATTCATTAGAGGATTGTCAAAAAAAGTTTTAATAGCTAACTCTGCAGCATTAATTGCAGATAAAGCATTTGAAATGAATATCAACGAACTACCTACGTTAGTCAGCTGGCTGGGAATCATCTGTTACGCGCTTCAAATTTATTTTGATTTTTCAGGTTATTCTGACATGGCTATTGGACTTGGCAAAATATTAGGGTTTAATTTTAAGGAGAATTTCAACTATCCCTATATTTCAAGATCCATTCAGGATTTTTGGCGTAGATGGCATATTTCATTGTCTACGTGGTTTAGAGATTATCTTTATATTTCATTAGGAGGCAATAGACTTGGTAAATGGATTACATATAGGAATCTTTTTATCGTATTTTTAGTGACGGGCCTTTGGCACGGAGCAAGTTGGAATTTTATTGTTTGGGGTTTATTTCATGGTCTTTTCTTAATTCTTGAGCGGAATAATATTATCAACGTCAAAATGTTTCCTAGATTTATTCAGCATATTTATTTGCTGTTAGTAGTTCTTGTTGCTTGGGTGTTTTTTAGGACCGACAATTTGCTTGATTCTATATATTATCTAAGTACCATGATTGGATTCAATAATGGCAATAATTATGAACCAATAATGTATTTAACAAATTATACATTATTGATGCTATTGACTGGTGTTATTTTTGTCACACCAATTAGATTATGGTTGGAGATGAAGCTTAGAATCAATTTTTTTATTTGGAAAAGACTGAACTCTATAAATTTATTTTTAAAACCACTTAGTTATCTCTTTTTGTTAATTCTGGTGTTAGTTGAATTAGCGCAATCTAGCTATAATCCATTTATTTACTTCCGTTTTTAATATTATCATGGGTAGATTCGCATTCTTATTTAGTATTCTTTTTACTATTACAATTTTAGTTGGTTTCTTTTTGAGCAGTTTTCGCTCTCTTCCTACAAATTCTTATGTTGCTCTGGAAGGTAAATTCAAGAAAGATGATGTGTTTCAGGTTTTTTATAAACTAAAAGGAGGACAAATTCAGGAGATTAACTCTAAAAGAATGAAAGTTGAAGGAAGTGAACTTATTCAACAAATTATTTTTGAATTACCTGAAATTGATTCTATTACTGAATTTAGAATTGACCTAGGTATTAATTCTTCACAAGAAGAAATTGGATTGAACTCAATTTCAATCTATACAAATTCAGGATCTTTTGAATTTACAGGCGACGAGATTTGGAAAGTATTTAGAGTCAATCCCTTCCTAGAGCGAAATGATAATATTTTAACTACTAAAATAATTTCTAACAGATATGATCCCTATATCATCTCGGATGATATGAGTAGCAAGATGCAATCATTATTTGTACCTTATCAAGTAGTCGATTATCCATTTTTGTATGCGTTTTTATTCACTTTGTTGTTTACAACTATTTTAGTAATAAACCCTTTGCATATTTCTATAGTCAATTTATCAAAGTATTTATTTATTTTATTGTTTTTCATTATTCTATTGATGCCAATCATTGATCAATTATTCTCGATTTCCCCAGATATCGAAAACCAAGAAAAAAGAGAGTTAAGTCAATTACCGGAATTTTCAGTATCTAAAGAATATGCTTATAGATTTGAAAATTATTTTAATGATAATTTCGGCTTTAGAGACCACTTAATTAGCCTAGGGTCAAAGTTTAAAGCGATTATATTTAATACCTCCAATAATCCTAACGAGACAATGATAGGTAAAGATGGTTGGTTATTTTATAATAAGAAAAGTATTTTTGAAAGCTATACTCATTCAAATTTATTGACTGCTGAGCAACTTATAGTTTTGAAAAATAGATTAGAAAAAAGAAAAGTAGATTTGAAAAAAGAAGGAATAGACTATTTACTTGCTTTTTGGCCTAATAAGCATAGTATTTATCCAGAAAAACTTCCATTGGCGATGAAGATGCAAGTGAAAGATACATTAAGTTTGGCTGACCAATTAATTGAATATTTTACTGAGCAAGATGTTAATATCAACTTTATAGATATTAGGTCCGCTTTGATTGATAAAAAGAGTAGTTATCAAATATACAAAAAGCTAGATACTCATTGGAATCTATTAGGTGGATACTTTGCTTACTACAATTTCCTCGAAAAAAGTAAACCTTTAATCAATGTTGCCCCGATTGGTTTAGATTCTTATTCTATTTCTTGGGAAGAATCTAAAAAAGGAGATTTGGTGGGTATATTGGGTCTTAGTAATAATACTGTATTTAAAGAGCAAATCCCCTCCTTAAGATTACGAGATAAATCATTAACATATTCTCAAGAATCGACTATTTCATTTCCTGCTAGATCAATAATAACTAGAAATCCTAATGCTAAAGAAAGACGTAAAGTTCTGTTCTTTGGAGACTCATATTCTACATGTTTAGAGCCTTTTTTGTCTCAGACTTTTATGGACGTCATATATATACGATCTCGCTTTGATGTTGAGATGGTTAAAAAAGTTAATCCAGATATTGTTATCGATGCATTTGTTGAGAGACAAATGATAGAAAAAATAGGAGAATGAGGAACTAAACCACTCTGTACTGGAAGTACAGAGGTTTGTGAGTAGGGACTGAAAGTCACACTCTTATTTCAACATAAAGTTGGAATTTTCGCTATCATTCATTATCCTTGCAATGGTGTTCTAAATATTCATTCTCCATCTCATCTGTGATGCGGTGTAGTGTACCCCAAAAATCGAACAACTGAATAAGGTCCGAAAAAACTTTATATTCGATTATGGCAAAGCGAAAAAGTTACACTACCAAATTCAAGAAGCAGGTAGCCATTGAGGCAGTCAAGGAACACCTGACAATTCCCCAGATTGCACAGAAGTTCAAGGTGCCCCCTCCCAGATAAAGAAATGGAAGGAGATTCTGCTTGAGCAGAGCGATGTGCTATTTGAGCATGGAAACAGTAGGCACAAAGTTTCAAAGGAAAACGAGAAAGCCCAAGACGATTTGCTGCGGATTATCGGCAAGCTACAGGTAGAGAATGAGTTTCTAAAAAAAACGCTCGACTGATGTGCCAAGAGGCAAAATTGCGGGGTATCAGCCGTTCGGAGAATTTGAGTCTGGTCAGGCAGTGCCAGCTGCTCGGGATAAATAGGGGGAGGCTTTATTACCAGCCTGTCCCAGAAAGCGGCATGAATCTTAGGATCATGCGCCTGATGGGTGAGCACTATCTGGTCCGCCCAGACAAAGGGCCACGCAGGATGCGCACTTGGCTGAAGAGGGTACATGGCATCAATGCCAACCTCAAGAAAGTCAGCCGCTTATACTACGAGGTCATGGGACTCAGCTCAATACTTTCCGGGTCCCATACTTCAAAGCCGGCACCGGGGAACAAGGTTTGTCCCTACCTGCTTAGAGGCATGGAGATAGAAAGGACCAATCAAGCCTGGCAGACGGACATCACATACATCGGGCTGTCAGGGGGGTATCTATATCTGGCCGCATGGATTGATGTGGCTACCCGTTTCGTACTGGACTGGTCGCTGAGCAATACAATGACGGCTGGATGGTGTGCGGAAGTATTTGAAAGGGCATGCAGTAGCTGGGGAAAGCCTGAGATTGTCAATACCGACCAAGGAAGCCAATATACTTCGGACGTATTCGCCTCAGCGGTCCTTGAGGTGGGCAAGACCAAGTTGAGTATGGACGGAAAAGGCAGGGCTACCGATAATGCCTTCATAGAAAGGCTATGGAGGATTGTGAAATATGAGTATGTATTCCTGCATGATTTTGCGAATGGGACTCAACTGGCTGAAGGTCTCAAGAATTATTTCTATTATTACAATCATGAAAGGGAGCATCCATCTATTGAACCGCCAATACCTTCCATGAATTATTTAATCAATTAAGACCTTATTAAAAAACCGATCCTGTCTAATGCCCCTGTAAAAATCCACGTCCTATGGACGTGGTCAGAGACCGTTCCACGGGTTTTACCCTAGTAGAAATATCGACCCATGTTTACTTTTATGAAGTTGTCCCCACAACAAAAAAAGTAAAACAAATGAGTCGATTCTTAAAATTAACGTGAGTTTTTTTTTGCTAACCTACTGAAATATAAGTTCTTATATAGGAAAAATGAGATTTTAAATTGATATTAGGTTTTCCAAGACAAAACATCAACTAAGAGCATGTTTAAAAATTTAATTCATGTTTTCTTTTGAGCCTGTTGAGTATTATTTGGCAGTTTTGCCATAGCACCCAAGCTTCTTGGCTTTTTGTGGTCTTTTCATAGTCCTTGGACAGCCTCCTGAAGAAATTGAGCGTCCCGAAAGTCCTTTCCGTGACCCACCTCCACTTGATGGGCACGAAGCCCTTGGCGGTCGGTGGGCAAGAGGAAATCTCGACCCCCACACCCCTGATATTTTCCTCCACCCAGCCCATGAAGCCTTCTTTGTAGGCATGGTCGGCCAGTATCTTCTTAATCCTATCCAGGTAGCCCAGCAAGGGGTCGGCCACCCGTTGCCCTGCCGCCCCATCAGGCTCGTTGGCCGGGCCGGCGAGCACGCCCCATACCAACCCCAACGTGTCGGTGACCACGTGCCTTTTCCTGCCGTCCACCTTCTTGTTACCGTCTATGCCGGTGTCCTGGCCTATGAAAGGCGCACGCCTTACCGACTGGCTGTCAATGGATAGCATACTGGGGGTCTCCTTTTTGTTTTCCCCCACTCTCCATTTCTTGTTCAACTGGGCGTTGATACGCTCCAAGGTGTTGTCCTGTTTCCATCTGCGGAAATAATAATAGACACTCTGCCATGGGGGGTATCCACCGGAGAGGTTCCGCCATTGCATCCCCGTGCGCAAGATATAAAATATGCCATCCACCACGTCGCGCAAATCATATTTACGCTTTCTTTGCACAGGTAGGCATTCTTTGATATATTCCCATTGCTGGGCAGTCAATCGGCTTTGGTCGGTTTCCATAAACTTTGTTGTTTGGTCACTACAAAGTTTTGGGCTGCCCAGCTTTTTTCAAAATTTAAACATGCTCTAAAATCTCATTCCAATGGCACAATTTAATGAAAATATCTTGATAAAGATCTTCATCGATATCGATGATTTCTGTAAATGTCACGAAGCATGGCTCGAAGCACACCCTGGCAGGCCCTATGGGGAATGGAGATCCAACCTTAGCAGGAGCGAGGCGATGACTATCTTGGTATGCTATCAATTATCGGGCTATAAGAACTTTGCCTATTACTATGAGAAGATGGTGCTCCCCGAGCTTTCAGGTTATTTCCCAGGCTTGGTGGGGTACAAGAGCTTTCTGTCGCTCATACCTTCCTGTCTCGACCAATTGTACATGTATGCCACTTGGCAGGCCGCCCAATCTGCCAGGACGGGCATCTACTATGTGGACAGCAAGAAACTGCCCGTATGCGACAATAGGCGCATCCACAGCAACAAGGTCTTTGCAGGGGTGGCAGGACGGGGGAAATCATCCACGGGCTGGTTCTACGGGCTCAAGCTCCACTTGGTGGTCAACAATATGGGCGAGGCCGTCTCTTTCCTGTTCACGCCCGCCAATGTGGGGGACAACAACCATAAGGTGCTCGGCCACCTGTTGGACAGGCTCAAGGGGGCATGTTATGGCGACAGGGGATACCTGTCCAGCCTCTTTGAAGAGTTCTATTGCAAAGGGCTCAAGCTTGTCACGAAGATCCGCAAGAACATGAAGAACGCCTTGGTGCCCTTACATGAAAGATATAGGCTCATGAAGAGGGCGATGATCGAATCGGTCAATGATATCTTGATGACCGTATGCGACATAGACCATACCAGGCACAGAAGCCCTGTCAATGCAATCGCGCACATGACATGCGCGCTCATCGCCTACAATTAACCAAAGGTCTCATTCCCTAATCTTTTAAATTAGTCCTCGATTTTCAAAAACCTCACGTTACAAAACTAATTCAAAAAAGTATTTGACCGAGAGCAAAACACCTCATTCGGCTTTTTATCACCTATAGAGCTGTTGCCTCCTCTGTCAGTTGTAAAGCTCCATATACCGCTTTATTCCTCCATACAAATCCTTGCCATTCTCATACGAATAGAGGTAGATATCCTCGTACTTGAGGCTTCGCCAGAAACGCTCGATAAAGATATTATCGGTTGCCCTGCCAATACCGTCCATACTTACCCTTGTGCCATTTTTCTCGACAGTTCCAACAAAATCATCACTGGTAAACTGAGAGCCTTGGTCTGTATTGAGTATTTCAGGTGTCCCATGTTTCTCAATTGCGTTTTTTAGTGTTCGCACGCACCAGTCCGTGTCCATGGTGTTGGACAATGACCAGCCGACAATAAAACGGCTATGGAGATCTATCATGGCCATCAGATACATAAAGCCACCCTTGATGGGTATGTTGCCCAAACTTGGTTCGGGCGATGGACCTTCAGCCCTCGGGGCAGGTAGGGGTACTTTTTATGCCCTTTGTTCCCTTTTGAGGTAGGGGGCCTGGCGCAATGGCCTGGATACACATAAGCTTGTAGAGGCGCTCGACACGCTTATGGTTGACCCTTATCCCCTTGTCTTCCCTGAGCCATGTGGTCATGGAGGCTGTCCCCCTAAACGGATGCTTGGTGTATTCTTTATCAATCATATCCATCAGTTTTAGGTTTAAGGCATTTTCTGGCTTTGGCTTATAACTCAACCCAGACCTGGCGATTGAAAGCAAAGAGCATTGGCGGCTTATACTGAGCTTTGCATGTGCCTTATCAACTATTGCCCGCCTTTCTTTAGTTGTGCACTGGAATGTCTACATTTATTGGTACGGAAATAAGAGGTCGCAATCACGTATATTGCGATAATTATGAAACAGTACGAAAAGGAATTTAAAACAATGATAGTGGGCCTGCTCGAATCCGGACAACCAGCCAGGCAAGTGGCGGAAGACTACGGTTTGAGTGCGAGCATGATAAGGAGATGGCGAAGGGAGTCGAGGGGCGGAAAGGAAGCCTTCACCGGAAAGGGGGTGGCCTCCCTGACACCCGAGCAAAAGAAGATACAACAATTGGAAAAAGAACTTCGGGAGTCCAGGATGGAGGCCGAGATATTAAAAAAAGCCATCGGCATCTTCTCCCAAAAAGACGGGACAAATACCGGTTCATAGAGATGAACCGTCACCGGTATCCTGTTGGGAAAATGTTGGGTTGTCTAGGGGTGAGCAAAAACGGGTACTATACCTGGGAACGGAGGAAGGACAAAAAGAAGACCTCCCGAAAAGAGGAACTGAAAAGGAAGGGCATTCTCGTGTCCAGGTCCTATGTGGCCAGATTGATGAAGGAGGAGGGGCTGAGGAGCTGTGTGCGCAAGAAATACATTGCCACGACCGGCTCGGGGCACGGCCACCCGGTTGCCGAGAACACCCTGAAAAGGAATTTCAAGGTAGAAGAAACGGGTAAAGTGTGGGTGCCAGATATCACATATATAAGGGTAAATGACGGCTGGTGCTACCTGACCAGTATGCTCGACCTTGCCGACAGGAAAGTGGTAGGCTGGTCGCTTTCAAGCGATATGACGGCCGAGAACACGGTGATAGCGGCTTGGGTGAATGCGAGGAAAAACAGGCAGATAAAAGACGGGTTCGTCCTCCATTCGGACAGAGGTGTGCAATACGCCTGCAACAAGACAACAAGTGTTTTTTCTTTCAACAGAAAAATGAAACAGAGCATGTCAAGGAAAGGAGACTGTTGGGACAACGCCGTGGCCGAGAGTTTTTTCAAGAGCATCAAGTACGAGTGGCTCAACAGGTTCGAGTTCACTTCCTACGACGAGGTTTACAGGCAGGTGGCATGGTATATCAACTGGTACAACACCAAAAGGCTCCACGCTAGCCTTGGCTACAAAACACCTAAAGAAAAAGAAGCGGAACTTAATTTTATTCAATCAATGGCGGCCTAATCTTTTTGTACCAAATTTTGTTGCAATACCAAACCTCATGATAAGGCTTTCTTTAAAAAATCGATCTCGACCTTTTGCTGGCCAATGATCTCATAAAGCTTTTCTTCCTCGACTGATTTCTTCGCTTCTTTTTTACCGGAACGAGCGTCAAAAGCTGCGGCAGCATTGGATAAAAACTCCTTCTTCCATTTACCGACCTGTGGGGGTGGAGTCCATATTTCTTTGCGATCTCATTGACGCTCTCAATTTCTTTAATAGCCTCTGTTTTAACCCCTGTAAAACATTCTTTGACCAACATATTTTTAATATCGTAGATGACACATTAATAATCAAAAATGTGGAGGACAGCTTGAGAGTTGGTCAAGATTTCATTGGATTAAAAGCGGTAATTGAATCAGATACTGTAAGGGGAATGCTTTATATAGATTATCTAAAGGGCAAAAGCCAAAAAAGAAGAAAGAGAAAGAAGGCAAACCAACCTGATGTTGCAAAACCTTTTAAACCCGCAGCTTATTATAAGTTTTACATATCAGGAGATTCATGTAAACTTGGACTTGGATTTTAGGTTTTGTTGGTTTCAAAAACACCTCTTTCATACCCCACTCTTCGCCTTTTACAAAGCCGAACCAATATCAGAGGAATTGAATTCTGTTTTTTCAAACTTAAGAAGAGCAACTTACCTATTCCTTTTACCACAATTTTCAAATAGCATTTTCTTTTTCCATATTTTTAGAGCAAATTTTTATCAATCTTAATTAAAACAGTATGAAAACGGTTACGAGTAAACTCTTGATGATGCTAGCCTTTGTAGGGCTTTTATGTTTTTCTGGCAGTATTCAGGCGCAGGACAAAATTCAGGCAAGCCAAAAAGCGAGTGTTTCGCAGTTTATTGGAAATGACACAGGGATCACTTTCACCTTCAGCAGGCCTGGGGTAAAAGGAAGGAAAATATGGGGAGAGCTGGTGCCTTACGGCATGGAGCCAGGTAACAAATACTCTGACAACAAGCCATTTCCATGGAGAGCAGGCGCTAATGAAAATACTACTATTGAAGTAAGTAAAGATGTGAAGATAGAAGGAAATACCTTGGCTGCGGGCAAATACAGTATCCATACTATTCCCGGTGAAAAAGAATGGGTAGTGATTTTCAACAAGGTAAGTGACCAATGGGGTAGCTATAAGTACGATGAAAAACAGGATGCCTTCCGCATCACGGTTGCTTCCAAAAAAGCTCCTATGGAAGAATGGCTCACCTATGGTTTTGGTGACATCACAGACAGCAGCGTTGTAGCTTATTTTCATTGGGAAAAGCTACAAGTACCTTTCAAGATTGAGGTAGCTAAATAGTTGCCAGTTCAGAAAGGCTAAGCGAAAAAGGCAGCAACGGGTCCAAAGTTTAACCGAGTTGCTGCCTTTTTCAATGTAATTCACTACTCATTACTTCGGGCAACTGGAGGACAAAGAAGTATATTTTTCCAAAATACCCATTTGAGGTTTATCAACACCCTTTTCGGGCTCTACCGAAAGGTGGTACTCTCCCCACCAAGGACCTCCCGCCCAATACGTCCCATTGATGCAATTCGCTTTCAAATACCTCAAAAAGTTGTCAAGGGGAACCAGCCAACGCTTGTCCTTGGAAGGAACGCCATATTCTCCAATAAACCCTTTGAGCTTGTTGGTTTTGAGCCAGTTGACAAAGGGTTTTACCCTATCTACACCTATGTTTGGATATGCATATTCCTCATCATAATTTTTAGCGTACATGCCACTGGCATTGTCGTCAAAATACACATGGGCTTCGAATACTAGATTGTTGGAAGGATCAGAAAGGTTTTTCAGGTTATCGCTGGCTTTCACCCAACGTTCGGCAGAACTCCAACTATCGCCAGCTACTACAATACGGGTCTTGGTATCATTCTTCCTTATACCACTGATGGCTTCTTGTGCCATAGAAAACCACGAGGTGCTCGATAGCAAATCGTGAGGTTCGTTCATGATCCCATATCCCCAAATAGTTGGCGTATTTTTAAATTCGGCCGATAATTTAGACCATACGTCTTTGAAATGAGCAATGCTCAGGTTTTTAGAACCGATGATCTCACTTTTTCCATTTAACTCATACCGGCAATAGTTGTGCAAATCGAGCAACACGACTATATTTCGCTCCTTTGCAGATTGTACAAAATCTTTTATCCTTTTTAACTCTACAGGGTCAAGGCTGCTATTTAGGGTAGGTTGGATTCTTTCCCATCTGAAAGGCAACCGAACCAACATAAGCCCTTTGGACTTGTAATAATCTAATTCGCTTGCGGTAGGGTAGGTATAGTTGACATTAAACTTCCCGGGTATTTCCGACTCGAACTCGGCACCAGCCAAGTTCACTCCAAAAGGAGTTTGGGCAAGTACTCCGCCGTTTAACAATAAAGTGAATAGCAAAAGCAATTTTAGTAGGTTCATCTTCCTATGTCTATGGTAATAGCTATGGATTACAATAACTTTTTAGAATAAATATAAAGAAATGTTGTAAAATAATGGATTTCTGGCTTTACAACATTTCAAAGCAATAATTTTTAAGAAATAATTCTGCTTTCGCTTTTCTAACTATTAGAGACAAGCACCATCTTACAGCTTATTACCTTCATACTCTTCCACAATTAGTTTTGCCTTGTCATAATCCAGAGCGCTGATAGTCACCCTAACAGAACCTACTCCGCCAGGCGCAGTTTGCCAAGGAAATAAAGTACCCATCATACTATCTATTACAAATGCCTCAATTCCCTCATTACCCAATTGGTTTTTAACCATTTCGGCTTGCCAAGGTGTTCCTGAAAATATTTCGATCATCTCATGTTTTTGCTTTTCCATCTCCTTGAATTTAGTTTCCACTACTTTATTGCCTATCACTTGTCATATACGTTCAGATTGCCAATGCAGTTCGGGAGTTTGAGGTACAATTCTAGACACCTTCCCAGAAAAGCACTCGTTATTTCACCAAATTCTTAAAGGCAGTGCCAAAGATCAAATACCTGGTGTTTCCATTAATCGTCCCTTCGTTTTGCCCCCACAAGAATGGCCAGTCATCGTAGTTTTCAAAATGGTCGGGTTTTCTAAACAATATACCAGGGGCAACATTGCCGGGAATAAAAGAAAAATCCGCCCTGTTGTTGCCATAAAACACTGCCTTGGGGCGAGCAGCTCCCACTGTTGCTACTAGCGAATAATTATGGTACGGATGGCAGCCATATAGCCAATTGGTCGCTTTGAACACATGGCTGGCATCTATAATATCAGGGAAATGTTGGTTGGCAAAACAAATAGTAGTCCCAAAATTCACCACGGACCCACTGCCTGCCCAGTTGCCAAGCCTAATGGGTACTCCGTACGGATTGTCCTTTTCAAGCCCTTCGATATATTCTTTGTATTTTACCACATATGGTCGAAGTTTTTCTTTATACGATTCATCCATGTGCGGTATGGCAAGTATCGCCGTAAAAATAGTGAAGCTTACATAGCGGTCAAGTGAAGGCCACAAAACCTCCTGAAATTTATCGATATATTGCTGTTCCCCAGTAGTGATATATAGCTGAAGATTGGTAGACATATCTGCTGATTGATTCCAACCAGAGCTATCTTGCGGCTGGTCGGCAAGTAATTCAGTGGCTTCTTTTAGCAGTCTTTTCGATTGTTTCAAGGCCCTTGCCGAAAGGTCGTCGTTGTATCCCTCCAGTGCCCTGCTCGTTGAGGCAAACATTGCCGCTGCCCTGAGGTCTAGGCCTGGGTTTCGGGTGGTAAATGCCCACATGTCGTCTTTAACCCCACTCGAACGGCCGTCCTTAGCTACTTCGTAAGGTCCGAGGTCTGGATTATAAGGAAGCCCGTCGGTTATAGAAGCCGCATCGCCAAGGTGGTGGTAATTATCGAGAACAGCGTTGGAAAGTGTTTGTGACATATGCCCGATGATTTCTGCCTGCGCTACTAAGTTCATGGTTCCATGTTCGATAAACTGTAATATATCTGGTGTTCCATCTGGGCGATGAAGGTCTACGTAGCGCTGCTTTTCATCCACAAAGGTCTGGTCACGCATAGGCTTGAAATATTCCCACGCTTGGACAAAGCTCTCCACCACAGAAATATTTGAGCCTGTCTCTATATCAAAGTCGCCAGCATCGAAAAAGCCGCCGATATTTAAGCCTGGTATTGTTTCCAGCGGCTTGTACTTGGTGTCGGTTGTGGGTCCTTGGGCATGTAGATCGAAGTGGTCGGTATTTGGCGGTGCTTGGAGATAACCCTCCTTAAAAGGCTCGCCGTGCCACACCCTATACGCCTCGTTCACATACATGTGGTTCATGTGTATCGGGATCCAAATATCGCTGGTAGCGTCGGTTATTTTATCATATACTTTTTTTTCTATGATGAAATTGTTCGTTTTATTATCGCCATACTGAATATAGTAGATGCCAGGCGTGTTTACGGAGGAAAAATCGAACTTTACATAATGGTATTTATAATAATCGCCCCAAGGTTCGATAGCTCCGCTAAATACCTCGGAAGTTTGTCCATCATTGCCTATTTTATAGAGCGAGGCGGTTGAAAGCGGTTTGTCATTTTTGTCCAGTTCAATAACAGAGACTTTTTGCTGGGAAGGAAGGTAGCCTACCTGCGAAAAGCCAATATTTGGTTCTCTTAGCCAGCCTCCAATGGCATTAGGTTCAACCGTCCAAGTCAATACCTTGCCTGTCTTTCCCGCAGGGAGCAGGCTGCGGACAACGAACCAACCGTTTTGAGCCAACACGCGACCATCAAAAAGCATAAGATCGGTACCGTCCGAAGAGATTTTCACCGAACGTTCGGGATCTTCCGGTGCAAGTAGAAGGGTACGACCGGTTTCGAGCGGAAGCGGATCGATAAACTTGCCAGTGCCCCTATCATCAGAAGTAACATATCCCTTGAATTGTTTTGGTTTTTCACTGTTGGGCTTTGTCACCGTATTGCCAACCACATAGCGTGAGAAGCGGTTGATGCGCCCATCTATCAAATAAGTCTTCCCCCAATATTGCGAGGGAAGAAACTCCAAGTTAAACCCCGCATCCCCTTCCACAGCCTCTGGAAGTGGCTTGTCGAGGTAAACTGATATTTCAACGCCTTTGCCCTTAGCCGTCACCACCACGCGCGAATCAAAATCATAGTCTTCGTACCTTAGCGTGGCTTCAATGGATTTCGATGCAGGGTCAACCGTCCGAGTAGGTATTTCAGGAACTAAGTCCCATTGCTCGGGCGTGTTGGAAAGCCTTACGGTCCCGCCTTGCGCAGTTCTTACACCATGGTGGATCAATTCAATCCCGGCATTTTTTTCATCGTTAAAACCTCCAGTAAAGAGGTTGCTATAGACAAGTACATTTACGCCCTGTTTCTCGAAATACTCTAGGTCATTGAGTTTCAACTCCTGCCCCAAAACATAATTGTATGCCAAAAGCAGTAGTACTACAAATGGTAATATTCTTTCCCTTTTCATATTTGTTTAAGATTAGTTAGTGGTTTGGGTTTAGATGTGTTAAAAGGCAAGTTTCAATTAGTAGGTTTTATAAAATCCATCAATTCTCTGTCGTGGTTAGTTACAATTCTGCATTCATTGTCAAAATACATAGTTACACCGTTTTCCGCAGTATAAACTTCCCACTCAGGCAGTATACCTTCTACATTAGGATTAGCTGTTTTAACGAAGTTTAGCCAAGCGGAGCTCATTTTGTCAGCTAACTTCCAGGCTTCTTCCGTATTGCCAGTCCAGTCTGCTCTCAGGTCAACGGTATTGAATGCCAATGGAATGTCCAGGCCATGAAACGAACCTTTCGATGCATTGTCGACGCCACTTTTCCATGCTAAAAAGTAAACATACAGTGGGGCACTTGTTTCCTGCGCCCTTGCATCAGCGGTTCTTATCGTATAAGGTCTGAAAACCTTGTCAACAGAAAGAAGGTCCTGAGGTGTGTAATCGGGATAGGCCTTTGCAAATAACTCAACGTATTGTTCGGTTTTGTCACCATAATCTTTTGCTAGGCTATCTTTTGCCTGTTCCAATGTCAGGTCTTTTACGCCATAATAAGTTTTCATTAGTTCATTGAGTGTAGAACCAATCATTAATGGTATCTCTTTTGAAATATCAGCAAATCCGGGACTAAAAGGTTGCTGGAGCAAAACATCACCATCGGCAGAAGGAGCAAAGCCAAACATTGTTGGCGATCCCAGCTTTCTCGGACCCGATACTTTGGCAATAGCTTCATTTCCTGCTTTCACCAGGTCTTTATAAGGGATCGTATCCAGTTTTTCAACATCGTTTGGTGTAAGTCCCAAATTTTCAAGTACGGCTAAACCCAGCTCTTGCGATTTTTCTTTAGTCATTGTATTTAACAGTGTTCCACTTTGAATGATTGCTTTGTGAAACATGCCTTTTGCCGCTGGCATACACATGATGGTACCAACTTTTCCGCCACCTCCCGATTCGCCGAGAATGGTTACATCAGAAGGATTACCCCCAAATTGTTCAATGTTTTTTTGAATCCACTCCAAGGCTTTTACAATGTCGAGCACACCCACATTGGCCGATTGTGCATACTTATCGCCACATGCCGACAGGTCCAGAAAACCAAGAATGTTCAACCGGTGATTCACAGATACGAAAACCACATCCCCTTTTTTAGCCAAAGCTTCGCCATAAGTCATCGGATCGTTGCTGGCACCAACATGAAACCCTCCACCGTGCAGCCAAAGCATTACCGGACGCTTTTTGCCATCCTTAATTCCCTGAGTCCAAACATTCACACTAAACAGTTCTTTTTCGTTTTGAACGGAATCAGGATACCAAGGCACTACTTGTCTGGCAACAGGTCCAAAGTCGGTGCATTCACGAATTCCATCCCAGGCATCAGGATCTTGAGGAGGCATAAACCTTTCTGCCTTGGCGTAGGGAATTCCCTTAAAAGCATATACACTATCGGCAACACTACCAGACACATCGCCAGAAGTGGTTTTAACAACTAGGTTTTGGTCTTGGTTTTGATCTTGGTCAGTTGGTGATTTGCACCCAGTAACACAAAACCCGACTAAAGTCAAACAAAAGAAAATAATGTGTGTAAAGTGATTCATAACATGAATAATTAAGGTATTTGCAGTTAATAAAAATATACAGAAGATCCTCTTGCATACAGCAATAGGTTTTTGATATAGCGCATCGTGGGATAACAAGGCAATTTTCGTTCAGTTTCTACCGCCTTTTTATAAGGTCCAAAGCTCCGTTACTGAAATCCGTATTCACTATACTGTGTGTTATAAACACAGATTTTCATGTTACGATTTATCAATTTTACTTTGCAAAAAGTAAGTAGCCCTTAACTCTTGTCCAAAAGTCTCTTTTTAGTTTTGCTGATAAACACGTTGAAAATCCGACTTTATCTATCTGAGTCAAAAAGTCGCTGAATTTACCTGTCAATCTATGTGAAATTATAAGCCAAAATTTAAAAAACCTCGACCTGTGGTGGGAATACCTATGTTACATCGGTTAATAAAACACTTCCATACTTAATAATTCACAATGTTGCTTCTAGTTCATAGGCAACGAAATCTTTTTCTTATGTTTTGAGAAAAAGATTCCAAAAACATCAGTACCTCCTCCGCTTTTCAATAGTTCTAACACCAGGGGGTGCACATTTATGACGGACTACCCGTCGTGGTCGTTTTTTTTACGCCCACGACGCTCAGAAGTAAAACGAGACCCATTGCAGGTAGGAAACAAAGCGACGGGGGCTTCTAAAAAGACCCCGTCGACGGTTGCACATTTATGACGAACCACTCGTTGCGATCATTTTTTTATGCCCATGATGTTCAATCCTAGAAAAAGCGCTGGTTTGTATCATTAACGCCGTTACTTTTAAAAATCAGCGGATGTTGGATGATAAGCGAACCTTTCAGCATACCATAAGGCAAGAAACCTAAGAACCGAGTAACGGCGTTAATCTCTGCATCGCTGCTGTTAAGGATTTGCAATTCCGAAGCCTTATTAAGACATCAGGATGCGTTTTTTATACTCATCGCTTTTTTAGATTATTAATGCCTTTTGTTGCACCGAGCGGAGTAATCAATAAGATGTTTGAGCTTTTCATATCGTCATTGTTTTAAACAAGTTAATAAATCATCAATACAGTCCTTAGAAATAAAAACCGTGTGATTTGGAGAAGTTCCGCTCCCAAACATATCATTAAGCTCTGGAATCTCAATGACTAACTTTTTCCCATCATAGAAGATTGAAATCGACTTTTTCGTACGGTTATTGCTGAATATTTTCCTTTAACAGATGGAACTCCTGCAATGGACTCTGGCTTGTAATCACCTAATGATGTTTTTGTCATAGATGATACAGTTTTATACTTCTCAATAGTTTTAATCAGCGTCTGTTTATCCTCAACCTTTACAGTAATCTGATATCCACTTTTAAATTTCAATTCAATCCTTTTATGATAAGTATATGGCATTGCATCATTTGTGCTTTTCTGCCCATTTATCATCTCATAATAGCAAAACTCTCCTAATACAACTTTCTCATGTTGCGCATAAACTGATGTAAAAGTCAAAATCAGTCCGAAAATCAAAATCTTTGTTTTCATAATTAATCATTTTAGCTAGAATGTTGGTAGTCACCCGAAATTACTGGCAACGGTCTTGTATATGAAAAGTAGCGGGTTTAGATGCTTTTATTTTCCGATAAGCAAGATACTTAATTAAAAAACAATAGCGGTTCAGGTTAGTACCCAAACCGCTATTGTTTTTATAGATTGTTTGCAGTAGTGTTTTGTTTTCAGTTAAACGATTGCCTGAATTCAGAAGGTGTATAGTCAGTTTTATTTTTAAATAATTTGCTAAAAGATTGTATGTGCTCAAAGCCTAATTGGTATGCAATTTCACTCACCGACAAATCGGTAGTTGACAGTCTTTCTTTTGCTAAATCAATTATTTTATCTTGAATAAAATGTTTAGTACTTTGTCCTGTCAGCGTTTTTAATAATCTGCTTAAATAATTGGCAGATAGATTTAGCTCATTTGCAAAATACTGAACTGTAGGTATTGCATTTTCTATTAAATTTCCTTTACTATAATAAGCCGATAGCAATTCCTCAAATTGGTTTAAGATCGTATGATTTGTAATTTTTCGTGTAGTAAATTGACGTTGGTAAAAACGTTCTGAATAGGTCAATAATAACGCTAACTGTGCAATGATTACATCTTGACTGAAATGGTCAATATTTGATTGATATTCTTGAACAATACTTTGCATTACACCAATAATGATTTTTTCCTCTTTGTCAGACAAATGCAGTGCCTCGTTTATTTTGTAATCAAAATACTCATATTCCTTTATTTTTTTTGATAGCGGAGTGTTCCAAAGGAAATCGGGATGCACAAGCAATAACCACCCTTTATGGTTTAATTCTTCATCTGTTCTGTATTCAAAAGAAAGCACCTGCTTTGGAGACATAAAATGCAATATACCTTCATCAAAATCATACTCCTGTTGACCATACTTTAATTTGGCATTAAAATCTTTTTTTAAAGCAATGGAGTAGAAATCATTCGTAATATTTATTGGGCTGGTTTCATTACGCTTAATATCCTCAAATTTTATTATACTAACGAGTGGATGTTCGGGTTTGGGCAAATCCATAACTTTATGGTATTCAGTTATGGATTTTATATGATAGGGTTTAGCCATGGTACAACGTCATTTTTATACTTCGAAAAGTGTGCTTAACCCTTCTCTTAGCGATGTAGGTTTACGACCCAATTTCTCTTCTAAATCATTGGTTATTTCATCTTCCTGTCCATTTTTTATATCAGTGTTAAATTCAACTACCTTCTGAAGCATGGGATCTGGTATTCCTGTTGGTCTCATTCTTTCTTGAAAGGTAGCAATATCTACTGGGAGGTATTTTACTTCTTTTCCAGAAAGTGCTGTCAATGCCTGGGCAATATCGTAAAACGAATAGACTTCATTATTTGTGAATTTGTATGTTTTGTTTTCACAACCTTCATTTGACAACACATTCGCCATTGCTTCGCCCATTTCCTTTCTTAATGCAAAAGCTACTTTCCCATCTCCTGCAGGTTGAAAAATACCCCATTCAAACACTTGTTTACCCACAAAAATTGGGAGTACGTCCATATACAAGGTGTTTCTAAAAATGGTATAGTTTAGTCCACTTGCTTTAATATAATCTTCTGTAAGAAAGTGTTCTTCCATTAATCGATGAGCGAGTGTTTCTCTATTCCGCATCGCCCTACTTGTGTAGGCAATATTTGCCACTCCTGATCTTTTAGCAGTATCAATGACATTTCTGTGTTGTTGCATTCGGTCACCTTGGTCGCCTGCTGAAATTAAAAGCACGGTATCTACATTCGCCATTGCTCTTTCAAGAGAGGCTACATTATCATAATCGCCCTGAAAAACATTTATTCCTTTTGCTCGAACTTCTGATATTTTTTCTTCTTCTCGAACAAGGGCAGAGATGTTTTGAACTGGAATATTCTTTAATAATGTTTCAATGACCGCACTGCCAAGGTTTCCGGTAGCTCCTGTTACTAATATTTGCATAATTATCTGTTTTTTGATTTATGCAAAGTTCCATAGCATTTAGCCGATAATTTTAGTCAAATCTTGCCTTGTTGTAATCGTTTTCAGCTTTTTACATTACCGCCAACGGTTTATAGCATGGTGTCAGTCTTTCTATTCAATTTTACTAAAGGTGTAATTAATAACCGATTTAATAATATTCCAATCAGATAGTCCAAATTTGAGAATTCAAGTAATAGTTTCCCAACTAATTCGAACTGTTTGTCAGTCAACTCGGAATATTTCAATGTATGATTAAATGGCATTTTTAAATTGGTTACAACGGTTTGTATAAGAGCAGTAGCGGATAAAAAAGCACTTGCTTTGGATTACAATATACTGAATCAAAGACAAAAACGGTTCGAGTTAGCACCCGAATCGTTATTTCTTTTATATCTTGATATAGGCTGATATTTTATTTAAACTGTCCTAAAATCATTTTATCCATTTGTTTGTCAGACAGTACTTTTCTTAAAAAGAGTAATGGTTTTGCCATAAATCCACCAATGTACCTTGTCTTTGGCTTTCTGGAAGTGATTGCTTTGTTAATCAGGTTGGCGATAATTTCTGGTTCTGCATTTTTGTCCTTAAATTTTTTGCCTGTTTCTATCATCTTCTGTATCATATGACCATAGATGCCGTTTGCAGAAGCTTTTTTAGCATTTTCCATTGCGATATCACTCCATTCTGATTTCACTCCTCCGGGTTCTATGACCACCACATTTATCCCGAATTGTTTAACCTCCTTTCTTAGACTATCACTCAAGGCTTCTACTGCAAATTTGCTGGCGTGATACCAACCGCCAAGAGGGTTGGCTATTTTTCCACCAATGGAGCTAATGTTTATAATCGTTCCATTGTTTTGGTCCCGCATATGTGGTAAAACCAATTGGGTAAGGCGAGCCAAGCCAAACACATTGACTTCCATTTGATCCTTGGCACTTTCCATTGTCACATCTTCAATTGCTCCGTATAAACCAAATCCTGCATTGTTAATAAGAACATCAATCTGTTTTTCGTTTTTGATGATTTCCTGAATGCCCAAAGCCATTGATTGCTCATTGGTTACATCCATCTGAATAACTTTTGCTCCCAATTTTATTAAGTCATTCATTTTTTCTACTCTACGAGCAGCACCATAGACGGTGTATCCTTTTTTCAGCATCAGCTCTGCTGTAGCTTTTCCCATTCCAGAAGAAGCTCCTGTTATTAATATTACTTTACTCATTTTATATTTTTTTAAAGTTGATAGGTTCTATTTTTTGCTGATAGGCTTTGTTTTTTTTCATAGAAAAAGTCTCTATTGAATGTCCTGTTGTCCCGATTATTAGTAACCCTAGCCCAACCCCTTTCCATAAATCATTTGGGCTAATAAGTATAATAGCAAGTCCGCAGATAACTAAAGTTGAGAACAGGATCAGAGCAAAACGATAGCCAGTTGTTATGACCAAGCCCATCCTTTCTATCTCGGATTGATGAAGTTCCATATTGGTTTGGGGTGAAAGTTTTACTTCCATCATTTTACGATTGTTGTGAATAGCAACAGGAACTCCTGCTGTTATAAAAAATAGGCTTGCCCCGAAAAAAGCATATGATAATCCTTTGATCAACCTGTCGTTTCCGAAATACTGAAAAAGAATAAATGAAGCAGCAAAGAAGACCATTCCTATTGCAGCAGCGAGGTAGGCAGTATTTCGTTCACTCTGGTAATACTGATGCATGAGCTCTATCATTTCCATTGTTTTATAAGTTTATATACAATGCAAAAGTAGAGCGATCAGAAAGACTTTTATTTGTTCAGAAGCTCAAATTTGGCAACTTACTGGCTCAAAATGGATGATGGATTGTAGCCGAAAAACTGCTTAAAGGCATGGCTGAAGTGAGAAAAATTCTCAAAACCAGCTTCTAAAAAGGCTTGTGAAGGCTTTTGTTGTTTTTCGGCAATAAGAAAATGGGCTTGTTCCAAACGTTTTTCAGTCAGCCACTTTTGTGGGGAGGTGCCAAATACCTTTTTGAAATCACGTTTAAAAGTAGCGAGGCTTCTGCCCGTAAGATATGCAAATTTTGAAATAGGAATGTTGAACATAAAGTTGGTTTGCATATAGCCAGCAAGGTCAATTTTATGTGGTTCAGAGAAATCTGAGAGCAAATCATCTACATGAACATCCAATTTTCGAATTAGGGTTAAAGCATCCTTTATCTTGCTTTGTGCTTGATTGTCAGCAATAAAAATGCTGTTCGAGTTCAAATGGTTTTCGATAGATCGGAATAATTCATTCAAAACGTCATTTGTCTTTAGAAATAACAGTTTAGGGCGACTCCCATTATCCTTTTTGATCACTTCGGGGGCATAGAATTTTTGCAGGAATTGTTGCGTGAAAAATATAGTAACCGATTGACAGGCTTCACCGCCCAGCGGTTGTTTTGCGAATTTTGCCAATTGGTTACGACCGAATAAAGCAGCCTGTCCGGCCGAAAGGGAATAGGTTTTATTGGCAGTAGTTACAGAAATCTTTCCCGAATAAACATAAGTGAGTAAATGTTCGGGGACAATCTGTTCTGTTACGAATTCTTTCTTCTCGTTACAAGAAAAAAACAGTCCTGCTTCTGATATGTAATTTGTGTCATTCATATTGAATTAATTGTCCAATTCTGTTGGTGCCAGACCAAATTTCTTTTTGAAAGCATATGAAAAATGTGACAAATCTTCAAAACCTAAATCAAGGTAAATCTCAGATGGCTTTTTATTCTTTTTCTCCATGAGAAAATAGGCTTCTTTTAGACGTTTCTTTGTCAGCCATCTACTTGGGGTTTCATTGAATATCGTTTTAAAATCACGTTTGAAGGCAGATAAACTACGTCCTGTTAAATATGCGAATCGTTCTAAACTTACATTAAATTGATAATTTCGGTTCATAAATTCTTCTAGGTTTATTTTGTATGGGTTTCCATACTCAAAAAACACGTTTGCTAATTCGGGTTGTGATTGTAGCAGAATGCTTAGTAATTCTTCTCGTTTTATATCCACCATTGTAGGGTCGATCTTGCCCTCGCCTTTATAATAAGGTTTTAATAAATTGATGAAATTCGGAATTTGTTCTGTAGGATGAAGTATCAAGAAAGTTTCTTTTGTGTCTAAATCCTGACTATGGGTTAGATGCTTGTTTTGATAGCTTTTGAGAAATTTTTCATCAAAGAGAATAGCAACTTTTTCAAAGCCATTGCTACCCTTGACTTTATTGTACCGAGCCAATCGGTTTTTCCGCACAAGACAGTATTCTCCTGCATTTAAAGTGTAATGCACATTTCCATCATACCCGTTCATCGTACCCTTTACCAAAAACAAAAAAAGGTGTTCGGGTATAAATTGTTCGGGCGATATTTCAGGACCTAAATAGCAGGAGTTCATTTCCATAAGGTAATCATTCATTACAGACTTATTGCTCAAAATAAACGCCTGCCATCTTTTCACAAATTACCCAAAGACTATCTGCCGTATTCCTTTCCAAAGCCCAAGGTCTTACCCCAAAAGGGGCATCACTGCCATTTGGTACCATTTGGGAAATATTGCAATCTTCTAAATATTGTCCGCCTTTATCATTTAATTGTGGACTTACAGCAGCCCAAGTTGTGGTAGCTCCACCTTGTTGTACTGTCTTGTAGATGTCGCCTTCGTTTTCGGGTTTTCTAAAGTAGTTTAATAGCTCCGTGCCATAAAAAGTCCTTAAACTTTGCCCTGCAAATTTTGTCATCCAAACCTTGAATTTTGGAGCATATCCAACCAAAGAAGCCGCAAAAAGGTCAGACGAAGGAACAGGACCAGGATGTACGGAAAATGATTGAATGTTGTATTTACTGAACAATTCGTTTTGCTTAACAGAAATTAGCGCCACTGCCGTTTTGCTTTGGCAATAGGCTTGGAATCCATCATAGGGTGTATGTTCATAATTAATATCATTCAAGTTTACATTGCTCATCCTGTGTCCGCGAGAAGATAAATTTACAATTCTTGCCCCGTTGGCTTTTTTCAAAGCAGGGAGTAGTTTGAGGCTCAATTCAAAATGACCCAAAACGTTGACAGCAAACTGGCGTTCATAGCCCCGTTCATCTCTTTGAAGTGGTGTATTATGAATCCCTGCACTGTTTATCAATACATCAATCTGCCTATTCGATTGCATAAATTTTTTAACGAAGGCATCAATGGATTTTGGCATTAGTAAATCGAGGTATTCAATTTCTACATTAGGCAGGCCTTTTAGGTTTTTCTTAGCCCAGTTAACGTCTGGAGCAAGGGCAATAACGGTAGCTCCTTTGCTCACGAATGCTTTTGTAGCTTGTAGTCCTGTGCCAGTATGTCCGCCCGTCATTACAATAATTTTACCAGACAAATCCATTCCTTCAACCACTTCCATAGCAGTGGTGCTATGACCAAAGTTATTTTTAATTTGTTGTTGTAAGGTGTCAGATATAATTTGACCTGAATAGATAGGGTTTCCAGCGGATTTATCATTTTTTACGAACATAAAAATGATAGAGGCATAGAAAAGGACGTAGAGTAAAAGGGGAATTCCAATGAAAATATACAACATCTTTTTTAACGACATTTTTGTAGCGATTAATTTAAAATTTACACTACAAATATCTGCTAAATACTATCGAGCTACTTTGTTGAAAAGTCCAAAGTTGCTCAATTGAAATTTTAAAACCGTAATCCATACATTTCAATTAAGTACCAAACACTTTTTGTACGGCAACCAAGTCCATCCCTTCTCTAACCAATTTTATTTTACCATTTTCTGCAACCAATCTACCCATATACAATTGTTTATAGGGTTTTCCAATCATAAGTGTATCTACTTCATACTCTGCAAAAACTTGATTTGGAGTTACGATATATGTTTTTATATTGATAAAACTAAATTCGGGAGACCTTTCCCCATGGATGCCATGTAGGGCAGCTCAATAGCGCCATCTTCTGCAAAAATGGAAGCTAAATACTCAGGATTACCAATATTATTTATATACTCATGGAAGAGTTCTTCTGCATTTTTCATAGTGAAGTTGTCTAAAGTAAGAATTTCATGGCGAGAATGAGCGGATTTTGTTCTAGGCGATTCAATTTTGACGAGAATAATGGTGATTATTTAAGGAAAAATTGAAAAAGCATAGGGCAAAATCAGTCATTCGTAGCCGAAAGACTTTACTTTAGACAACTTCAGTATATTATTTTGAATTTATGGTTTTAATAATTTCAAGGGTGTTTGTTTTCTGAAAGTTCAAACACCCTTGAATGGTGATTTAATTGCTATAGGTAGCCAACCATTTTTCTTTTATTTCTGCTCTTGCGTTTATGAACTCAATGTCGGTTCCTTGAGCAATCGCATCTAGAGGAAAGCGCAGCGGTCTTGTTCCGTTTTGCATGCTCACCAATTTTAAAATTCCATCGGCAATGGTTTGTGGGTTCATGTCAAACTCCTGCATTTTACCAAATAACCCTGCTCCAATCGCATTAAACATATCTGTTGCAACAGGGTCATATGCTGCCGCAACTTCGGTTTTGTCTGCACCAATACCTGCCTTGCTTCCGTTGTTCATTTCGGTAGGATAAACACCAGGTTGAATGGTTACATTCTCTATATTAAATTGAGCCAGTTCTGCTTGCAACCCTTCGGAAATGCTTTCTACACCGAATTTAGAAGCCAGATATGGAATCATAAATGGTAGTGTATGCCCACTTGCTCCAGAGGTAATATTGATAATTAAACCTGATTTCTCTTTTCGCATACTGGGCAATACAGCTTGATAGGTTCTAATGACACCATAAAAGTTCACTTCAAACATTTTACGAATTTGCTCTATTGAAGTAGCCTCTAAAAGTCCAAAACCTGTTACGCCTGCATTGTTGACCAACACATCAATTTTTCCGTGCTTCGCCAATGTTTTTTCAAAAGCATTCGTGACAGATGCATCATCGGTTACATCTATTTCTACCACTTCTACATTGGGCAATTCAGCAAGTTCTTTTGCTACTGTTTCGTTTTTAGCTGTTGTGCCACGCATACCAGCAATAACGGTGTAACCTGCGTTTGCAAGGGTAATCGTGGTAAGTTTACCAAAACCCGTGCTTGTTCCTGTAATGAAAATTGTCTTGTTCATCTTTTTAAAATTTAAATTGTTATTGGATGAAGCAAAGATGCGACTACAGGAAGTCTTTTTTCATTGACAAATGCTCGAAAAAAAAGCAAACAAATATCAATGGTTTAGAAGACTGCTTTACTTTTTGGTTGCGTTTCTTCTTATACGAGTCAGTGTTTCAGGAGTAATCCCAATGTAGGAGGCAATCATATGCTGTGGAACCCGGTTGGCAATAGAGGGGGATTTCTTCAAGAAATCCAGGTACTTTTCTTCGGCAGAAAGACTTATTTGGGAATGGATGCGGCTTTGAGATACATTAAAACTCCTTTGCAGGATAGTATTTACTAAATCATTGAGTTGCGGAATATTTTTACAAAGGTTGTCAAAGTTTGTTTTCTCAATCAATATAATTTCTGAATTTTCAATAGCGTCAATATTGAATTGAGAGGGAGTGCCGTTCATCAAACTTGTTCTATCGCCTGTCCAATAATTTTCGGGAGAGAAACTCATAATATGTTCCCGTGCTTCCTTGTCGAAAGAAAAGGTTTTTAAGAGGCCACTGCATACAAAAGCGTTGTATTTCCATATGTCGCCCTGCTGTGAGAGGTACTGTTTTCTGCGAAGCTTTTTTTCGATTGTGACGTCACGAATCATCTCAATTTCATTTTCAGAAAGTGAAATTTTATCTTGCAGGTATTTGATAAAGAAGTCAAACATTGAATGTAACTTTTTTCCAAGTTTAAGTATATATAAGTTGTTTAGAATCTTGACATTTAGGTTTGTTACTGTTCGATAAGCATCCTAGTTTACAAAGTTCAAGGATCCTTGTTTACACTAGATTCTGACTTAATCTGATTGATACTTGTTTGTCTCTAATGTTCTTTTCGTCAAAGTAACCTAAAAATACGTTACGATAAAAGACTCTCCATATACCGTTACCAATATCTTCAACACCTACGTATTTCCCTTTAAGAGCAGCGGTCAAATATATCCAATGATAAGACTTCCATCTGATAGCACCATTTTGGGTTACCTTCATGATTTTTAGGTTAGAATTGTAATCAAAATCTTTGATGATTTCGGGATATGGCCGGGTAGAAAATTGATGGGCAGAAGCAGGAGTTTCCATTTGTAAGGCTTCATGAGGTCTAACATGATTGTACTCTTTTACAAAGCTGTTTAATCTTCGCTGTTGAGCTCTTAAATCTTGGGCAGAAGGTTTTGCACAAGCGGCTTTTAAATCACGGTGCATGCGTTCATGTCGTCCGTTTTGTTCTGGGTG
Organism: Flammeovirgaceae bacterium SG7u.111; assembly: GCA_034044135.1. NCBI lineage: Bacteria > Pseudomonadati > Bacteroidota > Cytophagia > Cytophagales > Flammeovirgaceae > Flammeovirgaceae bacterium SG7u.111. The sequence continues at coordinate 4,745,486 of CP139021.1, forward strand.
TGCAGGATCAGAAAATACGGGTAAAATACCAAGTTCAATAAACCAGTAAGAGAGCTGTGTAAACCTTTGAATAGCCCTGACTGAACCAAATGGACTTCCGTTGTCTGTATGGATTTGTTGGGGTATACCATATTTTCTGAAAACCTTGGTAAACTCCGCTTTAACAGCCTTAAATGTCTCGTTGTAATGACCTTTTGCAGTGAATAGGAACCTGCTTTTGGAGTCTGCAATAGTTAGGGGGTGACAATAGGTTTTGTTACCCATCAAGAACTTTCCTTTGTAGTCAGCGGACCAAACTTCATTACAGTGTTTAGGGTCAAAAACAGGGAAAAGAGGTTTGATCCTCTTCATTCTTTTTTGAGGTTTAACGTATCCGTGATTTGCAAGAATTTTATGAACGGTAACCACACTTGGAATATCTTTTTCAAGACAAACGTTAAACAACAATCTTCTGATTTTCTTAGCACCCCAGAGCCTGTGTTTTTCCTTTAGTTCTATGATTTTATTGACAACCTCATCGTTAGTTTTTAGAGGGTGGCTTTTGTGTGCTGTGCTACGATCTAATAAGCCCTCAATTCCATAATTAAGATACCGATGGATGAGCTTGTAGGCAGTAGGCCTAGAAATATTAAATGCCCTACAAAGTTCTGTGATGGAATACTTTTCGGTTCTCCATTCACAAATAAAGTCTACTTTTTGTTCCATTTTTGTTTTTACTTTCCAAGCCATGATAATTCGATTTTGAGTCAAATTATCTGAACCTAAAAATGTAAACAAGGAAGGTTTAAAAGTGTAAAGGAGGAAGCTTTACCGTACCTTCGTTGCGCCAAATGCACTACAACGGTTTGTGTATGCTGTCATAGTTTCCCGCAGGGTGCTATGCACTATACACTTTGTTGGAAAATCGTTTTTATAGGTTACTTAATTCATTAATTAATTCAAGTTGCGGTGTATATAAGTAAATCTGCCAAAATGTATAAGTTTAAGAGCGACCAAGCCATTAAACTAAATACATTATGACAGATTATACGATTGCAATATATTGTTTTATTGATGGTTTTCTAAAAAACACCGGTGGCAGAGATGAAAGCAAAAGAAAAATGAACGATGCGGGGATCATGACCACCGCCCTGGTCTCGTGCAGGTATTTTTCAGGCAACCAGGCCAAGGGGATGCATTATATGAGGGCACATTTCCAAGTCGACCTGATAGACAAATCTGGTTACAACAGGCGGCTACACGGCCTTTCCCTCCAGCTTCACCTGCTTTTTATAGGCCTGGGAAATACCCTGAAAGACCTCAACGCTTCTTGTGAATACCTGATCGATAGTTTTCTGGTTGCGGTATGCCGGAACATCAGAATACCGAGAAACAAAATACTGGATGGTGTAGAGGCCTATAGAGGGAAGAATGCGTCCAAGAGGGAGTGTTTTTATGGTTTTAAAGTTCAAATGGTCACCACTGCGGCGGGGGTCCCGGTCGATTATTTTATTTGTGCGGGCTCCTTTGCCGATATCACGGCCTTTAAGGCGATGGATATCGACCTTCCTGAAGGGAGTACGTTATATGCCGACAGTGGCTATACAGAATATGAAATTGAAGATTTGCTCAAAGAATGTGAGGGCATTGACTTTTTGGTCGAAAGGAAGTCCAATTCGACCAGAAAAGACTCCCCAGCTTTGGCTTACATCAAAAAACATATGAGAAAGCGGATCGAGACATCCTTTAGTGGGATCAATGCATTTTTTCCCTTGAAGATCCATGCCGTGACACCACAAGGCTATCTGCCCAAAATATTCCTGTTCTTGTTTGCTTATACTTTGAAAAAATCAATTTGATACAACGCAACTTGAATTAATTAATTGTGCCAAAATACCTAAATCAAGAATATCAAAAGTATATATTTATATTTGTGGCTACGATCTATTTGGTACAAGCAATGCAGAGTATGGATGATGAAAATGTTATTTGGGGGAAGTTTAAAGAAGGGAGCTCCGATGCATTTTATAGCTTATACGATCTATATTACCAACCTTTATTTTATTATGGAATGAGAATTTCAGGTAATAAAGATCTTACCAGAGATGCTATTCATGATCTTTTTTTAGAGCTGTGGGAGTCTAGAACACGAATAAAGAATGTACAAAGTATAAAGCCCTATCTGCTTAAGAGCCTAAGAAATATCATTATTGATATTCTCAATAAGGACAAGAAGACATTAAATGTATTTGAAGATGCTTTCTTTGAAAAAAACACCATTGAAACTATCCTTTCCCAAGAGGATGTGATCATACAAGAGTATGATAGTTCAATAAATGTGGAACAGTTGAACAAAGCTTTTAATATACTCAGCAGTAGGCAAAAAGAGATAATTTATTTGCGTTTCTACAGCAACTTGAATTACAAAGAGATTGCCGAAATAACCAACCTAAAATATCAATCAGTTAGAAACCTAGTTAGCAAAGCCCTCCTAAAACTAAAAGAGAGCCTCATCTTTTTTTTAATTTTTTTATCACTCACTATCAATCAATTACATAGTTAACTGATTTTTTCTTACCAAAAAGCGAGTACAAAAACCTCTTTTTTCAGAGTAGATAATAAACAGCATTAGGTCATCTTTAATTCCACCTAATTCTGCTGTAAATATATATTTCAAAAAAGCTCTTTATGGCTTTTAACTACTTAGAATTATAGTATGAAGGAATACGATAAATATGAAATTGCAGATTTTTTGTCTGATCCATCTTTTCAAGATTATGCCTTGGGCAAGGATGAAAATGCAATAAATCAATGGAACACTTGGATAAACAACCATCCTGAAAAACAAACACTTGTACTTCATGCTAAAGGTTTGTTGAACTCTCTCCAATTTATCGAAAAACCAATAGATGATACCCAACTACTCATTGATAAACAAAAGCTGCAAAGCGCAATTGCTGCTATTAATTTAAAGAAGAACATTTCCCCTACACGTACACGTAAATTCATCCCTTCTGTTTGGCTCAAGATAGCCGCTTCTATAGCCCTATTTCTATTGGTAGGTTATACATTTTGGAAAAGTGCTCAATCACTGCGAGGTAATCTGGTTGAATCAACACCGATCAGCTGGGTAACCAAAGAAACCCAAAGTGGGCAAAAGTTAAGTATCACGTTGCAAGATGGGACTAAAATAAAGCTCAACTCCAATACTAAAGTTCGGTTCTCATCACCTTGGACTGAGAACAAAAGAGAAGTGTTTTTTGAAGGAGAGGCTTTTTTTGTGGTAGCCAAAGACCCAACCCGCCCTTTTATTATCCATACCAATAGTCCTATATCTACATCAGTTTTAGGCACTTCATTTAACATGAGAGCCTATCCTGATGAAAATGGTATAGAGGTAGCGCTAGTAGAAGGGAAGGTAAAAGTTTTTAATAAAACAGCCCAAAATGAGCAAATGATCCTCAATCCATTGGAAAAAGCGTATTATAACAAAAAAGAAGACGGGCTTTCCAAATCTGGTTTTGACCTCGCCAAAACACTTGCTTGGAAGGATGGCATCTTGTTTTTTGAGAATGCTACTTTTGATGAAGTGATAAAGCAGCTCGAAAGCTGGTATGGTGTTGATTTTATCATAGAAAGCCGACCAACATTTGTGGAAGGTTTTTCTGGCAAATTCCACAATCAGGTACTGGAAGATGTATTGATAGGAATAAGTTATACTTCCGAATTCAATTACAGGATCGAAAAAAACAAAGTATATATCTCCAAATAACAATAAACATTTTTTGTAAAATGAAGAATCACATCAAACTTAATACCTCTTAAAAAAAGCCAGTCACATACTGTAACTGGCTCAAATATCACTAGTCATAATTGCTTTGCTACCCGTTGGACCCGGCGTTCGCCTTGCAATGATGACCTTAGAATTATTTTGACCAAAAAGTACTTTTTAATCAAAACTTCTTAAAGATATGAAATTGAAAATAATACGACAAATTTGGATTATGTCTAAATATGCGATTTACGGGATAACATTACAATGCTTGTTTTATAGTTTGCTGCTTGCCGAAGATGGTTATGGACAGCACAAAAGCATTGAAGACATCTACCTCTCTGTAAAACTTGAAAAAGTCCCTGTAGAGACTATCTTTTCAGATATTGAAAAGAAAACCGATTTTAGCTTTGTGTACCATAATGTACAAGTCAAACACAAAACCTTGTCGATCAATGAAGGGACAAAATCATTGGCTGAATTGCTAAGGTACATTTCAAAAGAAACTAACCTCAAGTTTAAAAGAATAAATGAGAACATCTATGTCTCTCAAATGAAGAAGGGAGTCGATGAGGTAAATAGCAATTATGATGTAGAGGAAATACAACAGGTTCTTGTGAGTGGCAAGGTTGTTTCTGCAGAAGATAATGAGCCACTACCGGGTGTAAATATTATCATAAAGGGAAGCAATACTGGTACTACAACGAATATCGATGGAGCTTTCTCTCTCAATGTATCCCAAGGCAATATACTTCAATTCAGCTATATCGGCTTTATTTCTAAGGAGATAGCCATTACCACAGAATCTGAGTTGACCATTGTGCTAGCGCCCGACCTAGAACAATTAGAAGAAGTAATAGTGGTAGGTTATGGAACTCAAAAGAAAGAGAACCTCACCGGTGCAGTAGGCACAGCAAACTTAGATGATATCGATTCTCGCCCAATCACCAGTTCTAGTGCTGTTTTACAAGGAAAAATTTCAGGCGTTTATGCATTGCAAAAGTCTGGAAAGCCAGGTGGAGACGATGCTGTAATCAACATTAGGGGTGTTGGTACACTTAACAACAGCAACCCTCTAGTATTGGTTGATGGTTTCCCATCCAACATCAATGATGTGAATCCTAATGATATAAAATCGATATCTGTATTGAAAGATGCTGCATCTGCAGCTATTTATGGAAACAGGGCGGCAAATGGAGTAATTATTATTACGACCAAAAGAGGAGCGGCTAATAAAACATCTATAACGTACAACAATTACTTTGGTGTTCAGAATGCGACAAGGCTTCCTGAAGTTTTGAATTCGTATGAATATACTACCTTGTATAATGAGGCATCGGCAAATACAGGTATGCAACCTAGATATACTGATGAAGAAATTCAGAAATACGCTGATGGGTCCGACCCTATGTATCCAAGCATCAACTATTTTGATGTTTATTACGATCAAGCTACTATCCAAAACCATCGGATTAGTCTTACAGGGGGATCTGATAACCTGAAATATGCATTTATGGGCGGCTACTTAGACCAAGAAGGTATATTGGTAGGGACATCTTATAAAAAAGTAGATTTCAGGTCCAACATGGATGCGTATTTTTTGAGTGATGACAAACTCAGAGTTTCTGCTCGTATGTCAGGAAATCGTGGTATTACCAAAGAACCTACGGATGAGTGGAATGCCAAATGGTATGCGACCAACTCACCTGTGTGGCCATTGAAAAATGGGGAAGACCAATGGGTAGCTGTAATAGGAGAACGAAATTATTATGGAGAGATACAGGAAGGTAGTACTCGGGAAATAGAAAGATATACTTTTAATGGACAGGTTGAAGCAGAATATGAGATCATAGATGGTTTATCCGCTCAAATCACTTCGGGTTTTAATGTAGTAACTGCCAATAATAATGCATTCCACGCAAATGTATTGTTAGCGAACTTAGATGGCAGCACACGTTCGTTAACTTCCGATCTGACAGAAACAAACGACCTGAACACCCAAACATTATTTACTGGGCTATTAAAATACAAAAAAGCAATTGGTAAGCATGAGCTTAACTTGCTTGCAGGTTACCAAGAAGAAGAGTTCCAGTGGAAATGGAGCAATGGTTACAGAAATACCTTCATCAATAACACACAGCGCTACCTGAACCTTGGAGATGCTTCTACTATGCAAAATAATGCTGGTGCTTACGACTTGGGGCTACAATCTGTATTTGGGCGAATCAATTATAGTTATGCTGGGAAATACCTATTTGAAGCAAATGTAAGAAGAGACGGTTCTTCAAGGTTTGGAGAAGGGTATAAATGGGGCACCTTCCCTTCATTCTCTGTAGGATGGATGCTTTCTGATGAAGCTTTCTTGCAAGACGTAAGCTGGATGGACCAATTGAAACTTAGGGCATCTTGGGGTAGATTGGGCAACCAAAATATCAATAATTATTATGCAGCAAGTGATATTTTATCAGCAGGCACCAACTATAGTTTTGGAGGAAACCTGAATTCAGGGGTTGCTATAACCAGCATGACCAACAAACAAACTACTTGGGAAACCACAAAGCAGATCAACGTAGGGGTTGACATGACAATCAACCAGAATATTGACATCACGATTGATTACTTCAACAAGACTACGGAAGATATTTTAATGCAAATCCCTATACCTGTTACTCTAGGTAATTTGTCTCCTCCATATCAAAACGTGGGAGAAGTAGTAAACAAGGGAATTGAGTTCACAGGTACTTACCGAAAGATATTTGCCAACGACCTCAGGTTCAGCACAACTGTAACACTAGCCAGTATCAAAAATGAAATCACAAATCTCAACGGAAGAAGCCCAATAATCAATGGGGTTTCTGCATTAGTAGAAGGCTCTCCTATCCACTCCTTCTATGGGTATGAGCAAGATGGAATTTACCAAATAGACGATTTCACATGGCAAGATAATAGCAATTCTTCTATTCTTCACGAAGACCGCCAGTACACTCTAAAAGAAGGGGTAGTTGCAGTAGCTAATTTTACAGCTCAGCCCGGCGATGTGAAGTTTAAGGATCAAACAGGAGATGGAATAGTAACTACGGACGATGACCGCAAGGTAATTGGAAACCAGTATCCTGATTTGGCCTACTCTGCACAATTTAATTTGGAATGGAAGAACTTTGACCTTGGATTTTTCTTCCAAGGAGTTCAAGGAATAGAAGGCTATACTTACTATGAAATAGCCACTCCTTTCAGTGGAGCGGCATCTAACATGGGTTCTTGGTGGCTAGACAGGTGGACTCCTGAAAGCCCATCTAACGAATTGCCAAGACTAACATTGGATGGAGTTAGAAATAACATCCACTCTACACTGTACATGGAAGATGCTTCTTACTTAAGATTGAAGAATATTGAAATAGGCTATTCACTACCTAATAATGTACTTTCTGCCATAGGTATAGGGTCTTTAAGGGTATTTGGTAATGTTCAAAATGTATTCACCATAACCAAGTACAAAGGCTTTGATCCTGAACAAACAACAGGTGAGACACGGGCACAAGCTTATCCGCAAGTGCGAATGTTTACCGCTGGTTTAAATGTTAACTTTTAACTGTAAGTATCCATCAAAAAAACTATGATAACCTATCGGTCTAAATAATCTTGGTTATCATAGTTGAGTTTATTTTTTATCACAGCACTGGTGCTTAGAAACAATGAAAAATATGAAAACTATATATAAAATAGTAATAACAGCTTTATTCCTCTTCGGATGTACAGAAGACATATTGGATAAATATCCTCAAGACCGACTTTCTCCAGACACTTTCTATCAGAATGAGGCAGAATTGAATATGGGGTTGACGGGTATCTATGAGAATATCAAAGAATATGAGACCCCCATTCATTGGTTTCAGTTTGATTTTATGTCAGACGATGCCTTTTGCCACCATGCTTGGCAAGGTTCGCTAGAATTTGGATCTTGGTCTCATAATTCAAATAGCTGGGCCGCAGGAGCAAAGTGGGCCAGAGCTTATCAATTAATAGTAAGGGCAAATACTTTTTTGGAAAATACAGAAACAGCTCCGGTAAGCGACGAAGTAAAAACCCAAGTAGCGGCAGAAGCTAGGTTTCTAAGAGCCTATATGTATTCAGATCTGATACATTTCTTTGGAGATGTTCCACTCATTTTGAAAGTACAAACAATAGACGAGGCCTATGTGTCACGCTCACCAAAAAGCGAAGTACTGACCGCCATCCTCGCTGATTTGGACTTTGCAGCTCAAAACCTTCCTACAAGCTACTCTTCAGACAATGTAGGACGTGCTACCAAAGGGGCAGCTTTAGCTTACAAAGCCAGAACCTTATTGTACAACGAAAAATGGACCGAGGCAGCAGCTGTAGCAAAAGAGGTAATGGACCTGAACGTTTACGATCTATATCCAGATTATGAGGGAATATTTTTAGAAGAAAATGAAAATAACATAGAAGTCATTTTTGATATCCAATATATAAAAGACCTAAATGCTCAGCCATGGCCTAGTTCAGCACTTTCTTTTGGAGAATGGCCAACCCCTAATATTAGCATTGATTTGATTAATGCATATTACATGACTAATGGCATGGCGATAGATGATTCGGGATCAGGCTACGATCCTCAAGATCCTTATTCAAATCGAGATCCAAGGCTTGCAGCTTCCATAGCATTGCCTGGTACAAATCTTGGTGCAAGCCGTACCATGATCCCTGCTAATGATGAAGTAATAACAGGAGTAAGACCTAGAAAATACGCTGACTTCTCAAATTCAAACCGTGATAATTGCGGCATTAATACTATTAAATTGCGTTATGCCGATATTCTTCTAATGCGAGCTGAAGCATTAATAGAATCTGGAGATAACTCACAGGAGGTATATAACCTGATAAATGCAGTGAGGCAGAGAGCAAATATGCCAAGCATAGAAGATGCAGAAGGAACTGGACTAAGTACAGGCGAGCTTAGAAATATTGTCCGTCACGAGCGCAGGGTCGAATTCCCAATAGAAGGACTACGCTATGCCGACATGCTTCGCTGGAAAGATGAGTCTTTGGTTCATGATGTAATCGGTTACAACAAACAAAAATTATCTGACCCATCCAGCTCTGAAACATGGCAGTTTGAAGAAGTAATTGCTGCAACCCGAGCTTTTGATCCAGCAAAAGGCTGGTTATGGCCAATTCCTCAAACAGAGGTACAAAACAATGAAAACTTATCACAAAACCCAGGTTATTAATAACAAAGAGGGCAAGCCGAAAGCTTGCCCTCTTTTGCTTTTCACCAATTTTAAGTATCTAATCATACCCTAGTTTTGGATGTTTCTTTTACGACAGACTGGGCAAAATCTCATTCCAAATTTCAACTACTTCCAACTACTTCTTCTCTAACGCCTCTCCCCCAATCTCTACCATATTAATTGGAAGAACTTATAGCGATGCCTCCACCGACAAAAATGCTATATGCCTACATAAGTTTTTTTTGTTTTTAAGAATGAACCGGTATTGGAGAGTAACAAGAATGAGAATCTCATCAAGTACGAAATCTCTTTCCTATTAAGTTACTCATAATCTGCGCTAAATGCAATTGGACGTGCTTACGAAGTAGGGTAAAACAAACAAGGGCTTCCTTTATTCACAACTCCCATTCTTATAATCAGCCCCTCCTCTAAGTTATATTATTTTACCCCCTTCTTATACCATATTGCCCTATATCGGTCAATAATGGCAAAGTATTAAAATTGTTTTTTACATTAGATGAATATATTCTGTGTGTCCAAACCCTAATTTTTTATACTATGCATAAAAATATTTTAACCATACTCCTGCTATTAAGTCCTGTCATCGGCATAGCCCAAACGTATGAGGTAACCTCCAAAGACAACAACACAACGCTAACCGTAAAGGTAGGCGAAGACATTTCTTGGTCAGTCATAAAAGGTGGCAAAACAGTGATTGAGAATGTCGCTATCGGGCTTAACCTTGGGAACATGGTTCTCGGAGAGAAAGCAAAAGTTTCTTCCCACAAAATAGTGGAAGTAGCCGAAGATATTACCGCAGTAGTTCCCCAAAAAAACAAAGTGATCCCTAATTCTTACAAAGAGCTCCAATTAAATCTAAAGGGAAGGTATGCCGTCCATTTCCGTGTTTACAACGAAGGGGTAGCCTACCGTTTTGCCAGCTCGCTTAAGGGAGAAATTGAGGTGCACTCCGAAAAAATGGAAGTAACTTTTCCTGCCAGCACTACCTCCTTTTTCCCGAAGGAAGACAAGATGTACTCGCACTACGAACGGGAATATCTTCTAAAAAAGCTGGACACCATTCCGAGCGGAGAGTTTTGTTCCCTCCCCGTTATGTTCACCGAAACCAATGGGTTTAGGCTGCTTTTTTCCGAAGCAGACCTCTACGATTACCCTAACCTTTTCTTAGCAGCTGAAAGCGGGAATACCCTAAAAGCTGTTTTTCCTAACTATGTATTGGAAACAAGACCTGACCCTGCCCGGGCAGACCGCAATGAAATCATCACTAAAAAAGCAGATTACATAGCCAAAACCCAAGGTGCAAGGTCTTTTCCTTGGAGGCTTTTTGTAATAAGTGACGATGACAAAACTTTCTTGGAAAATGACATGGTCTATAAACTTTCCAGGCCACTCGAAATTGAAGATGTTTCATGGATAAAACCTGGCAAAGTAGCATGGGACTGGTACAATGACAACAATATTTACGGTGTCGATTTCAAAGCGGGACTCAATACAGAGACGTATAAATACTACATTGATTTTGCATCGACTTATGGATTAGAATATGTGATATTGGACGAAGGATGGACAAAATCTACCACCGATATTTTAGAGGGCAATCCTGAACTTGATGTAAAAGAGTTGATCGCTTATGGCAAAGAAAAAGACGTGGGAATTATTCTCTGGTGTCTTTGGAAGCCTCTCAATGATAATATGGAAGAAATACTCCAAACCTATGCCGACTGGGGGGCAAAAGGCGTGAAGGTAGACTTTATGCAACGAGCCGACCAATACATGGTAACTTCTTTTACCAAAATTGCCCAAGAAGCAGCCAAGCGCAAACTATTAGTCGATTACCATGGCGCCTACAAGCCTAGTGGCTTGAGGAGGGCTTACCCTAACGTGATCAGCTACGAAGGGGTGAAAGGAAATGAAAACAACAAATGGTCGAAAGAGATCACTCCTACGCATAACGTTACCCTTCCCTTCATCCGAATGGCGGTCGGACCGATGGACTTTACACCGGGAGCTATGAGCAATTCCCAGCTCATCAACCATAAGATCAGCCATTATCGCCCCCAAAGCTTAGGCACCAGGGCGCACCAAGTAGCTATGTATATAGTGTTTGAAAGTGCGCTCCAAATGCTGTGCGATGCTCCTTCCACTTACCTTAAAGATAAAGCAACCGTTGAGTTTATCGCACCAATTCCTTCTGTATGGGACGAAACCCATGCGTTGGAAGCCAATATCGGGGAATATGTAGCAGTAGCTAGAAAAAGTGGTGACAATTGGTATGTGGGAGCTATGACCAACTGGGATGAACGAGAGATGACCATCGACTTTTCATTCTTGCCCGAAGGCAACTATGAAGTTACTATGTTCAAAGATGGGGTGAATGCCAGCAGGTATGCCGAAGACTACAAAGTGGAAAAAGTGAACGTAGACAAGAGTTCTAAAATCACCATCCAATTAGCAAAAGGTGGAGGCTGGGCAGCTACTCTCAAAAAGCTGTAAGCAGAAACTAAAATAGGCTCAGGCACAACCCATGTAAATACCTGAGCCTATTGCAATTGCAACAATAACAAAAGAACTATCCTTCACTTACCCGAACTTAGAAGCATCGTCTTGCTAAACCAACTGGGAATTTCCGTTACTCCTTGTCCACAGCTTCTTTCATTGCTTTGTTTATGTTATGGAAAGGGCTAATAGAAATGGATGCTACTTTAGCTTCGTAGGCTTTCCAGTCATTTTCGAAGAAGGCATCTATTTTGCCCATTACTACTTCGGCTTCTTGCTCCACGTTCTTTACTAAATTGAGCTGGTTGGCATTGGGTGCCTCCAGCGAGCCAGAGAGCATGTAATAAGCATTCCTCAACCTCGCACTCAAGATAGTCGGGCTTCTTACTATTCCCTGCAAGCCTTCTTTGGAGAACACCAACTCTTTTAGCTCCGTTATTTGGTTTTTAATGCTATCACTTTCCGCTTTTATCTCTTCTACATTCTCTCCTTCGCTTGGCAGTTGCTTCAACACCAAATCAATAGCCTCTAATGCTTCAATAAGCTTGTCTGTACTTTTGGTTACTTCCGCCACCTTTTGGGACATTTCCTCTAGGGCATCGTACCTAGCTTCAATATCTTGCGCAGAAAGCTCTATCCGTGGGTCGCCAAGTACTTTCACCGTGGTAGAATCGCAGGCTTCTTTCCACGTCATTTTTACTTTGTATTCTCCGGGCTTCACCCAAAAGCCACCATTTTCGCCAGCATCTTTTTTAGGCTTAGAAGTAGAAGGGAAGCGAACACCAGCCACATCTAGCTCCCATTGCACTCGGTTCAGTCCTGTTTCTGGCTCTGGTTTCAAGGTACGGATAAGCTTTCCCGAAGCATCAAACACTTCAATTTTAACCTCCTCCTTTTTCTCCGCATCCTTTGCATTTCCTTCTTTTACGAAGTAAGAAAGCATCGCCCCAAAAGGTCTGTTTTCCCCAGCAAAAGTGGCATCTGCACCAAAGCGCATACCCGAAGCCTGCCCATACACAGCAAGGTACGCATCTGGTGCGGCAAAGGCATGGATTTCTTTGGCCAACACCTCTTTCTCTTTGGCAACTTCCCTCAACGGACGGATGTCGTCGAGCACATAAGCAGCTCTACCAAAAGTACCTATTACCAAGTCATGCTCCTTTGGTTGGATAACCATATCCATAGTAGAAACCGTAGGGTAGCCATGTTTCCATTGCTGCCACTTCTCTCCTGCGTCGAAGCTCACGTACAGCCCAAATTCTGTTCCTAAGAACATCAGGTTTGGCTCTTCTAAATCTTGCACAAACGAGAGTGCATAGCCCCAAACCTTTGTTTCGTCCACTATTCTCTTCCACGATTTTCCGTAATCTTTGGTCTGGAATACAAATGGCGTCCAGTCGTTGCGACGGTAATTATTGAACAGTACAAATGCTTCGCCTTCATTGAACTTAGACGCTTTTACCTGTGGAATCCAACTGCCAGCAGGCACACCTTTTATGCTCTTGGTCAAATCTTTCCAGGCCTTTCCTCCATCTTCTGTGAGGTGCAATTTTCCATCGTCAGAACCTACCCAAATCAACCCTTCTTTCAGCGGGCTTGGCTCTATGGCAATGATGGTTGTGAAGTTCTCCGCTTGGGTGGCATCGTAGGTCAAGCCACCACTTTCTAGTTGCTTATGCTTGCTGGTGTCGTTGGTGGTGAGGTCTGGGGAAATAATGCTCCAAGTCTCGCCCTTGTCGGTGCTTTTGTGCACGTATTGGCTACCGTAGTAAATGGTTTTGGTATCAAAAGGATCTTGGGCGATTGCCGAATTCCAGTTAAAACGCAAGGTTTTTCCTTCGGAATGAACAGGCTTTATCCCTTTACGATGACCTGAAACCAAATCGTAGCGCCCCAAAGACCCACCTTGAGACATGGCATAACCGTAGCGGTTAGGCTGCTCCGGATCTGGCATCACATCAAATCCATCGCCAAACATTACCTCTTCAAAATAAGAGTTTCGGATACCGTTGGCTCGCCAAACATAGGCTGGACCACGCCATGATCCGTTGTCTTGCATACCTCCATAAACATTATAAGGCGTTTCATTATCCACATTTATATGATAGTACTGTGCGAGCGGCAGGTTCGTTACAAAGCGCCAGTTCTTACCCAAGTCGTGGGAAATAGCCATCCCTCCATCGTTCCCCAACATCATAAAATCAGGGTTTTCAGGGTGAACCCAAAAGGCATGATGATCAGGGTGGACTCCTGAATAAGGAACGATCACCTTGAAAGACTTTCCTCCATCTTCACTCATAGAAACCATGGAATACAAACTGTAAATCCTGTTCTCGTTTTGTGGATCGAGAAAAATATCAGCATAATAAAAAGGCCTGTTGCCTATCTCAGGCTTGTCGTTTACCATGTGCCATTTTTTGCCGCCGTCGTCGGAGCGGTAGAGGGCATTCTTTTTCGACTCTACAATAGCATACACCACATCGGGTCTGTTTTGGGCAATAGCCAGCCCTATCCTACCTAACTCACCCTTGGGCAGGCCATCTTCCGAAGTCCGTTCCTTCCAGGTCTTGCCGCCATCGTGGGTCACATACAGCCCTGAGCCTTCCCCACCCGACTTGAAAAACCATGGCCATCTCCTAAATTCCCACATGCCTACAATCAACTTCTCGGGGTTCTTTGGGTCGATCACCATGTCACCCACACCTGTTTTCTCATTTACATAGAGGATTTTGTTCCACGTCTCGCCTCCATCGGTGGTTTTGTACACACCTCGCTCAGGGTGTTCGCCCCAAGCCGAGCCTTGCACGCCTGCATACACAATGTCAGGATTGTTGGGATGGATAATTACTCGATGGATATTTCTTGTTTTTTCTAGCCCTTTCAGCTCCCAGGTCTCCCCGCCGTCTCGACTGAGGTAGATGCCCGCTCCGCTAGTCTGGCTGTTACGTGGGTTGCCCTCACCTGTTCCAGCCCAAATGATATCAGGGTTAGCTTGGAATACAGCCACCGCGCCTATTGAGGCAACTTTCTCTTTGTCAAAAAGCGGCTTCCAGCTAATGCCTCCACTTTCCGATTTCCACAATCCTCCCGATGCCGTTCCCACATACATCACTTGCGGATTGTTGGTTACCACATCGATGCTCGTGACCCTGCCGCTCATCCCTGCAGGACCTATGCTTCGGGCTTTCATTCCTTTGAAGAGTTCGAGGTCTTGGGCTTGAGCCAGCCCAGTGGCAAATAGAAGGGTAATAACATAAGTAAAAAAGCTCAATCCGAGCCTTTTCCTTGGCTTTAGTTCTTTCATCCTTTTTGGTTCTTAGTTTTTGTGTGATTGTTGCTGAAGCTACCTGAAGAGGCTAGCTTCTTTGGAATACTAAAAATAGAACACAGGATTCAATTTGCCATGAAAGAAGTGGAAAATGAGGGAATAAATGCAAAACAAAGATATCGGGTACATATTATAAAAAAACAGGGGGCAATTAAAAGTATGTTTTTTTCATTTCCAAGAATGGTTTAAATGAGATAGGTTAACATACAAATCCCCAGTAGAAAGTATTTATGTATCCTTTTGCTTGAGTATTTTTTTTATAAAGGGGAGGGGGAGAATGGGCATCAAAAAAAAGCCCTGAATCTCTTCAGGGCTTTCAATTTATTTTTTCTTTGTTGTCGTCTTTTTAGTAGCTTTCTTTCTACCCCCTCTTTTTGGTGGCTCAACTACTTCTTCTTTTATCACGTGCGAGAAGATTCTTCCACAGTGCTCGCAAACAATAAGCTTTTTACGTTCGGCTATTTCAACCTGACGCTGAGGAGGTACTACTGCAAAGCAACCTCCGCAAGCTCCACGCGCAACTGGCACTACTGCCAAACCGTTTGAAGCATTCAGCCTGATTTTTTCGTAAGAATTGGCAAGACGGCTTTCCAACTGACCCATCGCTTTTTGCTTTGAGTTCAACAGCTTGTCTTCTTCTACTTGAGTCTCGGCCATAATTGAATCGAGCTCTCCCTTCTTCACATCCAAATCTTCCATTCTCCCTTGTAACCTAGCTTCTGCTTCGGCAACTTGCGTTTTTTTTGCGTCTATCGAGAAGCCCGCTTCTTTTATTTTCTTTTGAGAGATTTGAATTTCCAAATCTTGGAGCTCCATCTCTTTCGTGATAGCATCGTACTCTCGATTATTACGAACATTCATTTGCTGCTCCTCGTACTTCTTGATCAGCTGCTCAGAGTTTTTGATGGCATCCTTGCGAGCTTTGATCTCATCTTCCAACTTCTTCTGTTCGTCCTTAAATTTCTTGACCCTTGTCTGATACCCTGCTATCTCATCTTCAAGATCTTGAACTTCTTCAGGTAAATCTCCTCTGATTTTTTTTATATCATCTATTTTAGAATCTATGTCCTGGAGTTTAATCAGGGAATCAAGTTTTTTGGCTACGGTGCTCTCCATTTAATCTTAATTTGGATTATATGTCCTTTTCTATAATATTATTTGCCGAGCAAACGGCTATTTCAAATCAATCTGCAATTTTAGCAATTCCTTTTCAAAAATAGTTGAATAAATCAATTAATTTTCTTTTTTGGCAAAAGCGGGTTCGCTCTAAGAGAAATATTGAACCGGATTAGTATCAATGGAAGTGAGTCCTATAGGTACCTCATTACCAATACCTATTTTTAACATACCTCCTAATAGCTCACTGGTAAACTTCTCGCTTTCGTAGTGCCCAATGTCAGCGATAATGATTTTATTATCCGCATCAAAAAACTGATGGTATTTGTAGTCGGCAGTGATAAATATATCGGCACCTTGAGCCATTGCCTTGCCCAATAAAAAAGAGCCCGAGCCTCCACAAACAGCAATTTTTTGTATGGGCTTATTCAAAAAAGCTGTGTGGCGAATGACTTTCAACTCCATTTTCTCTTTCAAATAAGTTAAAAACTCCTCCTCAGAAAGCGAAACCTCCAACTCGCCTACCATACCCGAACCTATTTCCGGCGATTCATTTTCTACTTTCTGGATGAAATAGGCAACCTCCTCATACGGATGTGCTTTATCTAGTGCAGCTATTATTTTCCTTTCCAAATAATCGGGAAAAACCATTTCTATTCGCACTTCATCCACTTCTTCAAACTTACCCGATTCCCCAATATAAGGGCTCGCCTGCTCATTTGGCTCAAATGTCCCTTTTCCATCCACTTGGAAACTACATTTTTCATAATTGCCAATATTTCCTGCACCAGCTCTCCCCAATGCATCTAGCACTTCTGCTTTATTGACCAAGGGAACGAAGGTAATGATCTTTTTGAGCAAGCCTTTCTTAGGAGCCAGAGTTTTCACCTTGGACAGTTCTAGTCTATCGCAAATCATCTTGTTTACCCCATGTGCTACATTATCAAGATTGGTGTGGATGGCAAAAATGGCAATGTCATTTTTAATGGCTTTGATAATAACCCGCTCAATATAGTTTTTGCCTGTTATCGATTTCAGCCCACTGAAAACAATAGGATGATGAGCCACCACCATGTTACACTCTTTTGCAATTGCTTCATCAATTATAGCTTCTGTAGAATCAAGCGTAACCAAAATACCCGTCAGCTCAGCATTGGGGTTTCCCGTAATCAAACCAGCATTGTCGTAAGACTCCTGCAAAGCTGGAGGGGCTATTCTATTAAGTATACTTATAGCGTCTCGTATATGCATATTTGATAATATTTTCTATTGGTTTTGAAGTAATGCCAAAGCTAAACAAAATATCATTTGAGAGAAAAACCACATTTTAATTTACCCATAAAAAAAACCAGCCATAAGGCTGGTTTTTAATCGTATAGTGAGTATCTATCCTGATTTTTGGTTAGATAATTTTAGTCTGAACCTCATCAACAAGCTGAATAACTTCTTCTTCGCTTTTATTCAATCTGTGAGAGAGCCTCTGCACCAATTCATCTTCCTTGCCCTCTTCGTAATGCAAATCTGCATCATTCAGCTCGTCAAATTTAGTTTGAAGGATGTTTCTGATTGCACTCCACTTCATTTGAATATTGATTTTTTTTTGTGTTGCTAACATAGTTATGTCTATTTAATTGGTTAAGGTATTAAAAATTGTACTTTTTAAATAAAGAGCATCAAAATTAAAAGAATTTAAACCTTTCAATAGCATACTCTAAATATTAAACGGCAACATTTTACCCTTTGTTTCCAATCATATAACACAAAATCTAAAATACGTATTTTCCCTTAGTCTTATTAAGGGGAAATACGCTTTCGTACCTTCACTATTGAGTATACCCAAGTCTCGAAAGCTTCGTCTTTTTTCTTCTCCAATCTGGTTCAACTTTTACAAACTGCTGCAAGAAGATCTTCTTACCAAAAAATGCCTCCATATCCTTTCTCGCTTCCGTTCCTACCTTTTTCAGCATTTGTCCTTGTTTACCAATAATAATCCCCTTTTGGCTTTGCCTTTCCACCAATATATCGGCGTAGACCCTTATGATATCCTTTTCATCTTTAAACTCTTGGATAACCACTTCGGTAGCATAAGGCACTTCCTGCTCGTAATTTAGGAAGATCTTTTCCCTAATTATTTCCGAAGCAAAAAACCTTGAAGACTTATCGGTAATCTCATCTTTGCTAAAAAATGGAGGATGCTCAGGCAACTCTTCTTTCAATGATTCCAGCACAGCTTGCAAGTTAAAATTATGAAGAGCCGATACTGGCACTATCCCCTTTACCTTCATTCCTTCAAGCTTTTCCTTCCAAAACTCGATCTTTTCCTGAATCTCTTCTTGTGCTTTCAGGTCCACCTTATTGATCAACCAGATTACGGGAATCTCCAAATGACGAATCATTTTCAACACATCTTCCTCATCAAATTTTTCCTCGATATCGGTTACTACCAACAGCACATCGGCATCTTCCAATGAACTTTTCACAAATTGCATCATAGAAGAATGCAACTCATACTTAGGCTTGATTACACCTGGCGTATCAGAATAAACTATTTGATAGTCCTCTTCATTGATTATCCCCATTATCCTATGGCGAGTAGTCTGCGCCTTAGAAGTGATGATGGAAAGCCTCTCCCCCACCAGTTGGTTCATTAATGTTGATTTCCCAGCGTTTGGTTTGCCTACTATACTTACGAATCCTGCTTTATGTCCCATTATTTCTTATTTTTCTACAAAAGTATTTGTTTTTAATGAGAAAATCCTCACCTTTGTGCTCCCAAAATTGCGGGATGGAGCAGTTGGTAGCTCGTCGGGCTCATAACCCGAAGGTCACAGGTTCGAGTCCTGTTCCCGCTACAAAGACCCTCAAGCTATTCAAGCTTGGGGGTTTCGTTTTTTACCACCCCTTTTTTAAGAACTCAAATATTTCTAAATCCTCCCTTTTGATAAAGGAAGCAAAATTTTATTTGAATAAAGACAAGTTTGGAGGAAGAAACCCAGCCATTGCAAAACCAGTTTCCAACTACGCCAGAAATTAAAAGCACTCTTTTTTGTATTTAATAAAAAAAACCTCATCTTTGTGCACCCAAAATTGCGGGATGGAGCAGTTGGTAGCTCGTCGGGCTCATAACCCGAAGGTCACAGGTTCGAGTCCTGTTCCCGCTACAAAGACCCTCAAGCTATTCAAGCTTGGGGGTTTCGTTTTTTACCAGCCTCCTTTCCTAAAAAAAACACCCTAATTCTTTGCAAGAGTATTAATACTTAACATTTCCCACATAACATTTTTATCCGCAAAAATTCGAAAACACAGCATAAAATAGAACAAGTAAACGCTTCGTTTCCAGTTGTTTTATCCTCAGCTACAAATAATTATTACCAATACTTATTTGTTTTTTATTAAATTTATAAGTGTATTTATGACAATTTTAAATATATAGGGTTCGCTGCGCCAATAAACAGGTTCAAGAAATACTATCACCAACAACTGACAAGCAGAGCAAATATGAAATTATCGTAAATGCCCCAAAACTTTTACTATCTAAAAAACATGTAAAATATATCACTACTATCAACCATTGAACAGGGAATATGAAAATGAAAACTACGACTATCAATAAGACCTTAATCAGGCGTCTCAAAGAAGGAAACCTCGATGCCTTCCATCAGTTATACCAGCAATACAGTTCTGAAATGATTCGGTTAGCATTCCATTTTTTGAAAAATGAAGAAGAAGCGGAAGAAGCTGTCCAAGATATTTTCCTCAGAATATGGGAGAAAAGGGAATCTATAAATGAAAAGCTTGCATTTCAGGGCTTTCTATTTATAGTAGCTAAAAGAATATTATTAAATAAAGTCAAAGCTAAGAGCAAGTACAGGTTCACAGAAGTAAACGAATGGAACGCTATTAGCACTTCAAACATGGAAGAGCAGCTCATTTGCGAGGAGCTGTTTCAACTTTCAGAAAAAGCCATCTCTAAGCTACCCTCCAAAAGAAAAGAAATTTATTTGATGAGTAGGGAACAAAAGCTCACCTACAACCAAATAGCCCAAAAGCTAGGCATAAGCCGAAAAACGGTTGAAAACCAAATTGTATTAGCTTTAAAGGGCATTAAAGAACACCTTCAGAGGTATTCAGACTACTCCTTTTCTTTAGGTTTTCTGCTGCTATTTTTATAGAAAAACATCTCTCATAAGAACCCCTCTCCTACCGCCTAAAAAAACTTATTTTTTTTTTTTGGGGGGGGTATCCCCTTTTGCTGTATTTAAATGTATCCGATACAAATAAATATATTTATCTGACCACTCAGGCTGCCAATACCAACAAATGGAAGCCTACAATACACAAGCAGAAGAAATGCACGAATCAGTTCGCTGGAAAGTCATTGAGCATCCAGTACACTAAATATGAGAAGGAAAAGAAATTGATAAACCCATAATTATTCATGATACCAATAAATATTCGCCACTTGCTTGAAAAAGTAAAATCTGGTGACTGTTCACAAGAAGAGTTTCAAGAGTTCCATGATTGGCTATCGAAGCCTGGCAATGAAGATCAAGCTTCAGAGTATTTCGATAGAATTTGGTCAGAAACTTTTGCAAAAAAACAACCTAAGCTAGATACTGATCAAGAAAAACTGTGGGATTCAATTCTTCAAAAAGCAACATCATCGAAAAAAAAGCAAACCAAACACTTTACAGTACATAAAAGAGAAAAAAGAAGCTTTCCTACTTGGACAAAAATAGCTGCGGTATTAGTCCCACTTTTGGTCATTATCCTATTTTGGACAGTAAAACATGAACTTGGCAACAGCGCCATTGCACAAGTGAAGCCTACCAAAACCATCATAGCTCCTAAAGGAATGAAAAAGCAAATCACATTACCCGATGGATCTAAAATAAAACTCAACTCTGGCTCAAAGGTTACCTTCGACGAAGATTTCATAAGTGGAGAAGACAGAATAGTGCATTTAGAGGGAGAAGCATTTTTTGAAGTGACAAAACTAAAAGGGCAACGCTTTAAGGTAAAAACTAAAAATTCGGTAATAACCGTGTTGGGAACATCCTTCTCAGTTAATAATTACCCATTTAGTAACAAAGGATACGTAGCAGTTCTCACCGGTAAGGTAGACGTACGATCTCAAAAAGAAAAAGTACTCCTCCTCCCAGGTGAAATGACCATTTTAGGTTCAAAAAAACTAGAAAAACAAACATTTAACCCTGACGAAATTTTCCTGTGGAAAGATGGCGTACTGTATTACCACAATGCTACTCTCGACCAAGTTTTCCAAAAGCTGGAGTTCTGGTATGGAGTAGAATTTCTGATTCAGGGAAAAAAAAGCTCTAGAACTGGCTTTTCTGGCAGGTTTAAGGAAGAATCATTAGAAAATATACTGGAAGGACTCGCCTTTTCGGCTGGGTTCAAATTCGACATAAAAGACAAAAAAGTTAATATCCATTTTAAATAACCCTCTTTACCATGAAAGAAAACTACTTTAATCTATTGAAATCCGGCTAAACACCCCTTGTCTTCACTACCAAGTGCACTAGACAAACCAATCAAAAAGAAAACCCAGAATACATAAGAGCTTGGCGGCACTGTACCCTGGGTTAGGACTTAGTTGTTTTAACTAAATTTTATTAAAAATATGAAATTGAAAATTCTAAAACAAATTGTGATGATGCCCAAATACGCTATATGGGGTGTGTTTTTGCAGTGCTTCCTCTGCAGTATGATACTTGCAAATGATGGCAAAAGCCAGCACACCAGCATCGAAAAAATTTACCTCTCGCTAGACTGCAAGAGTGCTAAAGTAAACGAGGTATTCGCAAATATTGAAAAGAGTACCAACTTAAAATTTGCCTACTTTAATGACATCCTAAAGCAAGGAAACAAGATTTCTATTCACGCACAAAACAAATCGCTAGCCTACATACTCAGGGATGTGGCCAAACAAACAAACCTGAAGTTCAAGCGGGTTAATGGAAGTATATTTGTTGAAAAAAGGACGATCCTAGGACCAATGCTACAGGAAGAGCTAAAAGACCAATCGCCCGAACAACGTAAGATAGAAGGCAGGGTCTTGGACGAAACTGACCAACCACTTCCCGGTGTAAGTATCTTGATAAAAGGGACTAGCACTGGTACCACCACCGATTTTGATGGAAACTATAGCCTATCTGTGCCAGCAGGATCAGTTTTGGTGTTCAGTTACATAGGCTTCAAAGACCAAGAAATCACACTCACCGACCAAGCAAGATTGAATGTATCCATGGAGCCTGACCTTGAACAACTGGAAGAAGTTGTAGTAGTTGGGTATGGTGAGCAGAAAAAGACAAGTTTGGTAAGCTCGGTAACTTCAGTGAACATTAAGCAGCTAAAAACGCCATCGGCTAACTTGACAAATGCAATAGCAGGTAGGGTTTCAGGCGTGATTTCGTTCCAGCAAAGTGGCGAGCCTGGCTTAGGCACCGACAACTCTACCTTCTTTATCCGTGGCCTTTCCACTTTTGGAACGGGCAAAAGAAGTCCATTGATCTTGATTGATGGTATTGAGTCTACCGTGACTGACATGGCACGTTTGCAACCCGATGATATTTCAGACTTTTCAGTGTTGAAAGATGCTTCGGCTAGTTCTATATATGGAGCAAGAGGAGCAAATGGTGTTGTATTGATCAATACAAAATTGGGTTTGTCTGGAAAAACACGCTTCTTTTTTCGGATGGAAAACAGGATTTCTACCAATACGCAGAATATAAAGCTTGCTGACAATATCAGCTATATGAACATGGAAAACGAGGCAAACGTAACCCGTTCTCCAAATAACGTAGAACCTTACACCCAGTACAAAATCAATAATACTATGGCGGGGGCAGACCCGAATCTGTTCCCAAACAACGACTGGATGGGCCAACTCATTAAGGATTATACCTACAACCAAGGGTTTAACCTTAACCTGAGCGGTGGGGCTGAAAAGGCTCGTTACTACATAGCAGGAACTTATAACCGTGATAATGGTATCCTGAAAATTGATCCTATAAATGATTTCAATAATAATATTACCCTGAATAATTATTCTATCAGGTCGAATGTTGATTTGGATATCACCAACACTACCAACTTGGTTTTACGAGTTTATGGGCAATTTGATGATTATACTGGCCCAATAGGCGGTGGTGGATTAGCTTTCCATAATGCTCTCAACGCCAACCCTGTTATGTTTCCTAAAGTGTATCCAAAGGAAAAACTGCCTTACATAGACCACCCTTTATTCGGCTCTGACAGAGTGTTGAGCACTGGTAACTTGCAGCAGACGGGTAATTTGTTTGTAAATCCATATGCGGAGATGGTCAAAGGTTACCAGACCTACAAGTCATCAAACATTAACCCTCAATTAGAAATCAATCAAGATCTTGAGTTTTTCACCAAGGGCTTGAGGTTTAGAGGGATGTCTTATATAAAACGGACTTCTTTTGTAAGCCAAAACCGTTTTTACAACCCATTCTTCTACAAAGCCAACATTAACCCTACGGATGGAAACTATAACTTAGAAGTACTTAACGACGGTGGGCAAAACTCTATAGGAACGCCAGGTACCGAATACTTGAACTACTCAGAAGACAATAAAACTGTTGCCTCCCAATTCTGGATGCAAGGTGTCTTGGAATACAATAGGTTGTTTGGCATGAAACATAGCGTTGGAGGTTTGCTTCTCGGATATATTTCACATTATGAAATAGGCAACCCTGGTAGCCTTATCGAATCCCTTCCTAATAGGAATACAGGCCTTTCGGGTAGGTTTACTTACGGCTACGATGACCGCTATTTGGTAGAGCTAAACTTTGGATATAATGGCTCTGAGCGTTTTTCGGAACAAAACAGGTTTGGTTTCTTCCCTTCTGCAGGTTTAGGCTACAACATTTCAAAAGAAGCCTTTTTCCAACCACTAACCAAAGTTATATCTAACTTGAAACTAAGGGCGACCTTCGGGGTAGTTGGTAATGACCAAATAGGCGATACAAGGCAAAGGTTTCTCTACCTTTCAAATGTTAACTTAAACAACGAAGATTTTGGGGCAAGCTTTGGTAAAAATGACGGCGCAGCAACCTACTACAGACCTGGCATCTCCGTTTCTCGCTATGCAAACGATAATATTACTTGGGAAGAATCCAGACAAATAAACATTGGCATGGATCTCGGGCTATTCGATAATTCTTTGGAACTAGTGGTAGATGCATTTAAGCAATATAGGAGTCAAATTTTGCAACCTATCACGTACACAGACAATGCAGCAGGTCTTCAAGTTGTACCACTCGCCAACTATGGCAAAGCCGAGACTCAGGGGATTGACCTTTCATTGAACTATAACAAAAACATCACTAGGCAGCTCAACATGAACCTTAGGGGTACATTTACCTATGCTACTAGCTCAGCTATAAAACTCGATGAGCTAGCATACCAGGAAAACCTAGCCCATTTATCTAGAGTTGGCCAATCGCTTTCCCAGGAATGGGGTTACATAGCTGAGCGGTTGTTTGTAAGTGACGAAGAAGTAGCTAATTCGCCCGTACAATTTGGTAATACAGACTTAAGAGCAGGTGATATTAAGTACCGAGATGTCACTGGAGATGGTGTGATAAATTCAGATGATAGAGTGCCTCTTGGCTACCCAACACAGCCAGAAATCATTTATGGTTTTGGAGCTTCTATTATCTACAAGAACTTTGATTTCAACTTTTATTTCCAAGGCTCTGCCAGGTCCACCTTCTTTATCGACCCGAGGGCTATCCAGCCATTCTACAAAACCTCATTGAACACTTATTATGATCCACCTCGAGGTACTGATAGAATCTATCAAACAGGGCTACTCGAAGCCATTGCCGATGATTATTGGACAGAGAGCAACCCAGACCAGTATGCTTTCTGGCCAAGGCTGAGTACATGGAGAGTAGATTCAAATAACGAACGCTCAACTTGGTGGATGCGAAATGGCAGCTTTATCAGACTCAAAAGTGTAGACATAGGATATAATATGGAAATACCGAAACTAGGTATTGACAACTTGAGAATATACCTATCTGGCACCAACCTACTCATGATCAGTAAATTCAATTTGTGGGATGTTGAAATGGGAGGTAATGGTTTGAATTACCCCATCCAATCTACCTACAACTTAGGCTTTTCATTGAACTTTTAATTTGACTTATATCATGATACAATTCTTATTAAAGATAAAACATTGGAGCAGGAGTGTTGTAGAATCACTACAGCTATTCCTCCAACCTAAAAGGAAAGCGTTGCTTCCCGTAAAGCTCCTTGTAATGACATCAATCGTCTTTTCTTCGTGTGATAGCTATTTGGATATAGTACCAGACAACGTGGCAACTATTGACAATGCATTTAAGCTGAGAAATGAAGCTGAGAAATACTTGTTCACTTGTTATTCCTTTTTACCGAAAAATGGAGACGGGTGGTATAATGTAGGAATGATGGGTGCAGACGAAATAGTGCTCCCACAAGCTACTCAAGGCCAGTGGCATGCTGCATATAGAATCTCTATGGGTCAACAGAGAAAGGATGACCCTTATTTTAACGAGTGGGCGGGAACAAATAAAGGTAATGGCGCTGGATGGAACCAGCTCAAGTTATTTGCAGGAATGCGACACTGCAACACCTTTATAGAAACGGTAGAAGACGTAAACAATGTACCAGATCTTAGCTTGAACGAACGAGCAAGATGGATTTCTGAAGTGAAATTCTTAAACGCTTATTACCATTTCATCCTATTGAAGATGTATGGACCTATCCCGATCATGGATGGCCTTCCTGAAATCACCGAAGCTCCTACTTCTAAAAGGATGCCCGTCGATGAGGTTGTAGACTTCATTTCAAATACCATTGATGAATCTCTTGAAAACTTGCCAGACAGAATAGTTTCTGAAAACACTGAGCTAGGCAGAATCACCAAGCCGATTGCCTTAGCAGTAAAAGCGAGGTTGTGGATGTATGCGGCAAGCCCCCTTTTCAATGGAAACCCTGATTTTTCTGGTTTTACAGATAACGAAGGAACGGCACTTTTCAACCCTACATTTGATGCTACTAAATGGGAAAAGGCGAGAGATGCGGCAAAAGCCGCTATAGATGCGGCAGAGGAAAATGGTCATATGATGTACGAATATACAAATGATATTTTCAACCTAAATGACGAAACAAAAACCAAATTGAACATTAGGAATGCTATAACAGATAGGTGGAGCAGCGAAGTCGTTTGGGGTTTATCAAACAGCTATTTCTTTAACCATAACCTAGCGATGCCACCTATGCTTGGAGGTACAGGAACATCGACCAGTCGCTTCGTATTAGGAGGAATATGGGCTGCCCCTATTAAAATAGCAAAGATGTTTTATACCGAAAATGGTGTGCCTATAGATGAAGACAAAACGCTGGACTTCACTGATTATACCGAAGTATGGACATCTGAAGAAAGCGACCAATTCAAAATAACCCCTGGTTTTGAAACCGCTCGATTAAATTTTGACAGAGAGCCTCGTTTTTATGCTGATCTGGGTTTTGATGGAGGAACTTGGTACATGAAAGATGGCAATGAAACTGGTTCTGACATCGACAATTACTATATAGAATGCAAAAATGCTAAACCAGCAGGGTATGGCCACTTCACCAACTGGAACGAAACAGGCTATTTCATTAAAAAACTAGTACACTGGGAATCTTCTACCTCTGGTTCTACCGACCCGAGCTGGACAACTTACCCTTGGCCTGAAGTAAGAATGGCTGATCTGTACCTCATGTATGCCGAAGCTCTTAACGAAGTAGAACCTGGGTCGACACAAGCCATAGAGTATTTGGATATAGTAAGGGAAAGAGCTGGTCTGAAAGGCGTGGTAGAATCATGGAGCAACTTTTCTACCAACCCTACAAAATACTCTTCTCAAGATGGATTGAGAGAAATCATTCACCAAGAAAGATTAATTGAACTTGCCTTTGAAGGGCAACGCTTTTGGGACCTAAGAAGATGGAAAAAAGCTGCTGAAGAGCTTAACAAAGACATCACTGGTTTCAACATCTACGGTAAGACTACCGAAACCTACAATAATGAAAGAGTAATCTACACCCAAAAATTCATCACTCCGCGAGATTACTTATGGCCAATTGGAAATTACGATATAAGGAGAAACCCCAACTTGGTTGAAAACCCTGGATGGTAATTACTTTTTTATTTAAGAATTAAAGATTTGAACAAATGAAAGTAACTAAGATAAAAAAATTGGCTTATACCATGCTAGGTATACTCGCCATCATTTCTTGTAACGACGAGCTGGAGTTTAGGGAGCCGACCACCATAAGCGGTGCTGTACCAAGACCAGTAAGTGAAGTAACGGTAGAAAATCTTCCGGGAAAAGCTAAGATATCCTATTCTTTGCCCGACGACAGCAATTTACTTTATGTAAAAGCCTCTTATACCCTACCAAACGGAACTCCCCAAGTAGTGAAAGCTTCTTATTATGAAGATGTCCTTTTGATAGAAGGCTTTGCCGATACGTTGGCACATGAGGTCAGTGTTTACTCGGTTAGCCGCTCTGAAATAGAGTCTGCCCCTGTTAAAGTAAATATCAAACCCCTCGAAGCTCCTATCTGGAAAGTTTTTGAAAGCATAGAAGTATTAAATGCCTTTGGCGGATATAACCTCAGTGCAACAAATGAGTTTGAAGAAGATATCTCGATCCAAATCATGCGTAAAAATGATTTAGGAGCATTTGAAGTTGACCAATACAAAAGTATTTATACTTCATTGGCAGACATCACTTCTAAAGTGAGGGGGCTAGATACCTTGAACTATGAGTTCAAAATGTTTGTGATAGACAAATGGGGAAACTCTACAGATACGTCTACAGTGAATGTATTACCTATTTATGAAACGGAACTTTCGAAAGACAAATTCAAAGGTTTTGTATTGCCTGGCGATGCTCCTCAGGTTACCAATGGTGCAAGTCTCGAATATGCTTGGGACAACCGCTTAGGATGGCCATATACCAGCTTTACCTATCAAACTGCAGGTGGACCAGACCCTCATATGATCACTATAGACCTCGGTAGCATGGCTCAATTGAGCAGGCTTTGGTATCGTCCCTTCCCTGAACTTAACCCTAGCCAATTCTTCTACCTAACCACTATGAAAAGGTTTGAGATTTATGGTTCGGCCTCCCCATCTCTAGATGGCGCACTCGACGATAGCTGGCTCTTGCTTGGTTCATTTATATTGGATAAACCATCAGGTTCTGCTTACGGACAAGATACGCCCGAAGACCGTGCCGCTGGTGAAGCAGGCTTCAACTTCGAGCTAGATATAACCGCACCTAAAGTGAGGTACATACGGATACGATGCTTAGAAAACTATGCTGGCGGAACTGCCCAAAGCATAAATGAACTAGGTATTTATGGCGATCCACGCTAACCTGATTTAAATTTAACCTGTCTGGCAAACAGTCCGGTAACCCGCCGCTTTTTGCCAGACATTAATATAAAACATTATGAAACCTATGAATATATGGTATAAAATAAGAATGATCATTGGATGCCTATTTTTGGCTTTACTATCATTCTCATGTAGTGACTGGGATACATTCAAGAAATTTACTGAAGGTGGCGAGATTATATATCCTGGTAAAATGCAGTCAGTAATTATCTACCCAGGTAAAGAAAGGGTCCAATTCAATGGCATCTTAAATCCTGATCCTAATATTGTCAGTTACAAAATCCGCTGGAACGATAACAAGGACTCCATCACATTTGACATAGATAAGCCATCAGGTCAATTGCCAGTGGAAAACATCTTTAGCGTAGACGAAGGGGTAAAAAGTTTTGAGGTCTATACTTTCGACGCAAAGGGCAATGTTTCAATTCCAGTAAATGCTGTTGGGGTATCTTACGGCGATGCTTATAGAAGGAAGCTGAACAATAGGCTTATTTCTGATTTGACTTTTGAAGATTCTGGAACAACTATTAACTGGTCGCAAATGGATCTCAGCACAGGTCCGCAATATACTGTAGTAGAATACGAAGTTGGCGGTGAAGCCAAAACGCTAGAAACCCCTATTTCCGAATCAAGCACTTTTCTTGAAGGCGTTACTAGCACAACAACTATTAAGTACAAAACTGTATTTAAACCTGAGTCAACCAGTATTGATACTTTCTCTACCACATTTGAAGATTACTTAGTGAAAATCCTTCCTCAGATGAAAAACATACGAGTGCCCTTTGCAGCATCAGCAACCAATGGCAGGTGGGGTATTTTAGCTGATTGGGCAACCAACGAAGCTGCCAAAAACCACGATGGCTATGGCGGCTGGGACGAATGGAATGGCAATATTTTCAACGTTGAATCTGGCTGGGGAAGCCCGAACATAACAAACGGTAAAATCTACCAAACCTTGAACCTTCCTGCTGGTAGCTATACCTTCAAGATTGATGAATTGCTGAGTACCAACATAGTTGACACAGACCCTGTTTACCTAGTAGCGGCTGAAGGAACTACGTTACCTGATGTGGAAAACATAGACGATGCTTTAGTCTATACCCAGTTCCTAGGGAATGAAATTGTATTTGAGGTGGCAGAAGACAAACAAGTGTCCATTGGAATCCTTACGTCACAGCAAGGAGATAAATTTTACAATATCGTTGCTTTTGATTTCTACTTAAATGAGTAGTAACCCATTAAATCAAACAACAACTTTTGGGGAATGCCTTAACCGGTGTTCCCTTTTTAATTTTTTTTGGACAGAACCATTTCGTTTCCAATCCCTCAGATGTTATTAATTTCTCACAAAAACATATTGACAATACCCCTACTTTAAAGCAACCTGTCACAGGTTTAGGTAAAACACCTAGAGATTTAAGCATATCTACCAAATGCCACCCTTCCTGCGTTTAATATCCCTTCTTCATAAAACAAAATATCCTATAACTTTCAAAATAAGCTTTGTTTTAATAGCACTTTTTTATTTCACCTCTTAGCCTCAATCAATTAAAACCGGTATTCAACAAAACTAAACGCCAATTTCCAAGCCCATCTATCACATTGGAGTTTACTTGTAAATACTAGATCACTCATGGGGCACGTTCTGTACTTAAGTCAACGAAAAGGGCAAGACTACTGCATTTCTTGCCCGTAAAAATTTGAATCATCCTAAACAAAACAAACACTAGTTAGACATGGTGAAAAAGTTACACCTCTACCAAGATTGGTTTGGAAAATCTACTATATATTCCATAAGCCTAGTATTTCTACTTCTTTTATCATTTCAAGAAACAACAGCTCAACGCTATTGGGTCGGGGGAACAGGCAACTGGAGCGATACCAACCATTGGTCCACCGCTTCTGGAGGAGCCGGTGGAGCGACTATCCCTTCAAGTTCTGAAGACGCTATCTTTGATGCAAACTCCTTTACAGCAGGTGGGCAAATAGTCACCCTCGATATTGATGGAGAGTGTAGAGATTTTGAGTGGAATAATGCAACGAATTCTCCCGAATTCACCGGCGCAGCTGGTAGAACATTAACTGTTCACCGCTATAATTTCACCCTCATCGATAACATGACTTACTCCTTTTTAGGAGAGTTGATTTTTGTTCGAAATGGAAACGTGTTGATCGAGCTAGGCGGAGCTTCTAAAACCCTTGGGAATATGACGTTTCTAATGGATAATAGTAGCACTACTAGGTCTGCAGTGATAAGAACTACTGGCGCAGATATGGCTGATACTTATGTGATAGGCGATGTAGTAGTGGATAGTGCCAATTATCTATACTGGCATAACAATAGTACAACCACAAACACCAATGTTGAATTTGGAAATATTGATTTGGCTATCAATAGCAATTTAAGAGTGAATGCCCCTAATGGAGGTTCTTCAACCAGTACTTTTGGAAATATCACCCTTCAAGAACAAAATGATCTCAGGGTCTATGCAATCACAAATACCTTTAATGGCACCATTGATATTAACCAAAACAGAAATGATTATGTTATTTTTGGAAAGACTGACGGCTCCTCAACAAATATCTTCAATGGTTCAGTAACAGCCAGCGGTAGGTCAAATAGCCGTGATAGGATACGTTTTTATAACAATAGCACTTTTCAGTCTACGGTCACACTTCTTGATACCACAGAGGCTAATTTCTATGATGGAGCTATATTCAATGATTTGGTAACTATTGGGGCAGGAACAGGTTTTGCCGATGGTGAAAGGTGTGAAATACAATTTATAAATAATACAACTTTCAATGCAGGTTTAACTGTCGGCGATTATTCTTTTATAGAATTTGGAGATAATGATGGGGGAGAAATAACCGATGCAGAAACCATTTTTGCCAGCAATACACCTGTTACTTTTGGAAATGACTTAGATCTTCTTTTCAGAAAGAATGCGACCTTTGAAGGAAATGTCACGATCGGAAATGACTGTGAGATTGACTTCAACGGTGGTGATAATACTTTTGAAGGAACTGTTACCATTGGCTCTCAAGATGTAACTGGCAGAAACATCGTTTTTAACAATACCAATATTTTTGAAGATGCTGTTGTGGTCAATGGGAGCCAATATGACTACAACAGAATCATATTTGAAAACAGTACTTTTGAAAGTACTGTCGACCTACAAGGCACGGACGTTAAAGCCAGTTTTGATAATGACTGTACTTTCAATGGCTTAGTAACTGTTGCTGACAATGGAGAAGCAAGGTTCAGGGAAAGTGATATATTTAATGCAGGTGCCACATTTGGAAACAATACTTTAGTAAGGTTTGCTGATGACAATATAACAGGTTCTTCTACTACATTTAACTCAGCTGCACCTGTCACTTTTGGCACAGGGGTCGATATGATCGCTGATAGAGATTTTTTCATATCTGGAGACTTAAGCTTTGGCGATGACCCTTCTCGAGTACAATTTAGCGGTTCAGAGAATATATTTAATGGCGATGTTGACTTCGGAATAGATGCAAGAGCCAATTTTTACAACTTGAATACATTTAATGGCAATGTCACTATTGCAAGTGTAGAAGGAGGATCAAATGATTTGTTCAGGTTTTATGGCAGTACTTTCAATGACGCTGTTAGTATCACAGGTTCTTCTACCACTCCTTATGGCTTGAGGTTTTATGGAAGCGAATTCAATGAAAAACTGACATACGTAGATGGACAAGCGAGCTTTGAAAGCTCTTGTAGTTTCCACCATGATGTAGATATCCAAGGAGGGGTTGTGTACTTTAGGGAAGACGACACTTTCGACAATACCCAAAATGGAGCTGCAACTTTTCAAGCCAGAAATGCTGATATTATATTTGGACAAAGAACAAATACAACACACACAACCACTTTTGATGTACCCGTGACATTCGGCACTGGTGTAGATGTGATCTCTCGATACAATACCATTTTCAACAGCACTGTTAACTTTGAAGA
Organism: Flammeovirgaceae bacterium SG7u.111; assembly: GCA_034044135.1. NCBI lineage: Bacteria > Pseudomonadati > Bacteroidota > Cytophagia > Cytophagales > Flammeovirgaceae > Flammeovirgaceae bacterium SG7u.111. The sequence goes on from CP139021.1 coordinate 4,777,919, forward strand.
CGATATCACTAATGCACTTTTTGCCGACTATGGAAACAGTACAAGCACTACCCACAATGATGATGTGACAATAGGGCAAAACAACACGGTTGAGTATGAAGGTATGGTCACATTTAACGAACCTTCAGGAACAACCCTACTCACCGTGGGTGAAAATTCGACTTTAAATCTTGATACCAGAAATGGTGATAACACTTTTTTGGATATTACTTGTCTGGAAGGTGCATCCATCAATTTCAATCCTAACTATTCTAATCAAGTTGATGGGAGTACAATTCGAGACTTCATCTTGACTAATTTCAATGATATAGCATTTAACCGGTATAACACAGTAACAATCACTTCGATGACTGCAAATGCCGGCTCAGGAGGTTGTGAAGAGTGGATTTATTTACACAGCCATGATTTAAACCAAAATAACAACAGAGGACTTGTATCATTTGCCTCTCCGCAAACCCTTACAGGTGTAATAGCATGGAAACTAAATGTAACAAGCTCAAACCTTACAATAGACTATGGAAAAGACCTTGGAAGAAACCAAGGAATTACTTTTAATCTAGCCCCTGCCAGAACAGTCCCTCTCGACTTTTATTGGGTTGGAGGTAGAGACGGGCTCACCAAACTTTTTGGAGACAATGAAAACTGGAACAACCCTTCCAACTGGGTTGCAGGAAATTCTTCTTTTGCCGCTGCCACCAATAATAATGGCTGTATTCCTGTAGAAGGTGACAATGTCTATTTTAATGCTAATTCATTTACATCGGCAGGAAAACAGGTTGTGGTAAATGTAGATGCGGCATTCCATGACATGGACTGGACTGGCTCACTCAACAATCCTGAGCTTACTGAAAGCGGAACATATACACTAGATATTGACGGCTCTGTTACTTTTGTAGCGGCAATGACCTCTTCTTATACTGGGGCAGTAAACTACATTAGCGATGAAGCCGAGGTTTTGGTAACTGCCGACCAGACCTTTGGTGGCGATGTCACTTTCAATAATACAACAGGTTCTTGGCAGTCAAATGGAGCATTGAATTGCACTGGCACTTTATCTCTAGAAGAAGGAATATTAGACTTAGAAGCATTTAACAGTAATGTTAGCTGCGATAAATTCATTATGAATTCAGGAGCCGACTTGGCCAGAACCCTTAATTATGGAGGAACAGGCACAATTTCGATTACCGGTAACGGTACGGGCGTAGATGCTGTAGTTGATTTGAGAGGTGCAAATTTAACGATTTTTCCAGCTTACGATGCGGTTACTATACCACAAACCTCTAATTGGTCAATTGAGGGCACATCCCACTCAGATATCCAGTGGGGTGATAATCCTTTGAACATTGGCAATGTAACTATTGATATTGGGAATAATAGGGATGCGTTTTTCTATAGTGATGCCGTAGCTGCTGACTTGTTCACTTACGGCAATTTGACTATTACAGATTTCACTGATGCGTTCTTTTATGGTGATTCAAAAAAACAATATGGCTCCATGATCACTGGTGAGGAAACCGACACTGATTTCGATGGTGAAGAAATTCATTTCACTGGTGACATAGTTTATGGCATTGAAAATACTTGTGATGTAAATGGCACTACTAATACTTACCAAGCTGTTACTATTGGTTCAGGCGACACTTCACCTAACTATAATTTCAGATTCAATGGCACAAACACTTTCAATGGTGATGTATTAATAGATGGCCGCTGTGATAATACTGATAGAATACATTTTTATAACAGTACTTTTGAACAAACATACACGATGGAATCGCCCACAAGAGCAAGGACAATTGGCCCTGCTATTTTCAAAGGGCTAGTAACAACCCAAGATGGCACATCCTCAGATGTTTCGGATAGAGTAAGCATGAGGTTCAGAAATGACGCCACTTTCCAAGGAGGCGCCTATTTTGGCGATTATTCTTGGGTACAATTTAATGACCCTGGAGAAGCAGACCAAGGGACTTTCGCCCAATTTGAAGGCAGCAATACCGTTGAATTTGGAGACTATGTATATGTAGATGCATATGAAGATTTATTTTTTGTAGAGGATGCATCGAACAATGCTCCGCCAGTAATTATTGGAGACAACACTATTCGTTTTGAAGCTGATGAAAATGTAGTAGTCGATAATACACTTACAATTGGCGACAATGCCACTTATATCCGATTCTGTAACGAGGAGGGCGAAGGCACTTTTGGCGATGCTGTCGCTATAGGAGAGAATAACTCAACAATCTATTTTGAGAGAGACAATGTTTTTGCTAGTACATTTGATATTGGAAATGGCTCTGTAGTTCAAATAAACGACAATGATTCTATCAGTGTTTTCCAAGGAGATGTAACCATTGGTGATGACGCTGACGTAGAGTTCAGGAAGAAAAATACATTTGAGCAAAACCTTACCATTGGATCAAATGCAATGGCAACATTTAGTCAAGAAACGTCCAATGCAACCCAACCTGTTTATACCTTAGTTCAAGGAAATGTAGACATTCAAAATGGGGCAACCGCTGACTTTAGACGGGAAAATGAATTCCAAGGTACTTTCGATACAGGTTCTGATGTATATCTTATTTTCAATAATAGTGAAAACTCTACTTCAACTTTCAAAGGTTTAGTTGATATTGGCAACAATAACGAAGGCTATTTTGAAAGGAATAATATTTTTGAAGCAGCAGTAACTGTTGGGAATAACGCCAGCCTCACTTTCAACAGAGACGGGCGTGATACAGAATTTCAAAGTACCCTTACTATTGGAAATTCAGGAAACACAAGCTTTGGAAGAAAGGTGAATTTTTACGACGATGTTCTTTTTGGTTCACAAGCAAGAAGCACCTTCACTAACCTTGAAGATGACTCTACTATTGTACATACTCACCTAGAACTTGGCATAGATAATGAAGCTGATTTTTACGGCGATTTAATATTCACTAAAGCAGCTATTGACGCTGACTACGAATTTGAGATTGGCCAAAGAAGTATAGTCACGTTGAATGAAAGAGGCTCCAACAATGAAGATGGAGTATTTCAAGACATACATTTAAGCGAAGAGGCAAGGTTGACTTTTGCTAATAGACGTAACTCAGTCAGAAACCTTCATACAGAGACCTATAACATCATTGAACTTTCAACTCATGGAACTACTACGGTTACTAATGAATTCACTGCAAGTGTTACATGTAACGAATGGCTGATTGTTAGGTCAGATATTTCAGGTGATGATGCCGAGATTGAATTTACCACTAAAAAACAAGATTGGTCAAACATTGTAGTACAAGATTTGACCGTGTTAGGTCCAACAAACTCTGGTTCTAATTTCCCATTAGAAATATTTGAAGGAGTAAACCTTGACAACCTTGCTGAAACCACTAGCGACGGCAATGAAATAGATTCGGGACATGGAAGTTATGACCCATTAAAAACAATTTACCTTAATGCGGAAAGAACTCCTAAAACACTTTACTGGATTGGTAGAGGTACTACTACCCCCGATTGGAGTAATATAGATAACTGGTCAGAATCAAGTGGTGGAACTATTTCTGGCTGTATTCCAAATCCAATTGACTCAGTTGTGTTTGACAATAATTCATTTACTGCAAACAACCAACAAGTAATCATAGACATTGCAAATGCAGCTTGTGGTGGTTTTAGCTGGGTGGCAACTAACTTCACTGGGATAATGGAAGGCGATGCCCTAAATACCCTTCAAGTTTATAGTGATTTTTCTGTAAATGATAATTGGGATAACCAATTTTGGGGTACTGTAGAATTTTATTCGGCAAAAGCTATCTCAAGAGAAATTAATCAATCCTCAGGCGTAAGTCCGATAAATTTCCTTGGCCCTATTACCTTCTCGGCAAGTTATGATATTTCTTCAAGCCCCTACAACTGGAAATTTGATGATCCTATCGACATAAATGATGGTGATACAACTGATATCTATGACAATTTCTTTAGCCATCACCAAGGGTATGTTTGGGCAAATGGCCAAGATATTAACGTAGAAGGAGATTGGGAAATCCAAGCTGATGGTTATTTTATACATGGAGACAACACCGTCACCTTTGATGGAAACATCGACAACGTAACGATCGAAACTAACGAACAAGCATTTTATAACTTGGTAGTTAATAAAATAACCGCTATTAGAGATGTGCAAATCATTACCGATGACGTAACTATCGACAATGATTTGACCATTACTTCTGGAAGGCTTTGGGACAGCAATGAAGGTACAAGTGCCCCAAAAGCTATCAATGCAACCGAAACAGGTACTGTGACCATTACCGCAAACGGTTCATTACTGCTCGGCTCCAACAACAATACTGCCGCAACCTCATTCCCTAATTTTGGTACTTACAATCTTGACGATGCAAGTACAGTATATTTCAGGCATAGGGATAACCAAGACCAAAATATCCAGAATGCAGATAATGAACCAATTGAATTCGGCAACCTAGTTTTGATGAATGCTAGAGATGGCTCAGGTGGTAACAGTGGCAATATTGCTTATAAGTACTTATTAGCACCAGTTACAATCAATGGAGCATTAAGCATTTTAAACAGAACAACTTTTAATGATCAGGGTAACCAAGTTACAGGTAACCTAAATACGGAAGACTCACTTACAATGGTTGATAACGCAACTTTTATTGTGGGCGATGAGGATGATGGCACTTCTTTACCTCAATTCTATACTTACAACTTAGGCGATGACTCTGAAATAATATACAACAGTGGTGTTGCCCAACCTATTAGGGGAATTGATGACGGTGGATCTTCTAATGGCAGCTATGCCAACCTGACCATAACGAATTCAGATAGTGCAAGTACTTCTACCCCTGTATTAAAAACCTTAGATAATCCTTTGAGAATAAGAGAGGCGTTTAGGATTTATGACGACAACCATGTTTGGGACGAAGGGCACCAAATAACTGCGCTTAGCAACAACAGTTGTGAATTGTATACTGAAATAAATACAATCCTAACTTTTGGTTCTGTAGATTCGGCAACAATCTTTCCTGGCTTCCAAAGTGATGAAATCTTCTTAGATCTCAACTCAACTATAATTTATGCCTCTGGAGCATCAGATGACCAACAGGTAAGAAGGCTTGCTAATGGTGATAATTCAGAAAGAAGTTATGGAAACTTGAAGTTTATCAACTTGGACTCAACCGCCCATACCAACGGTATTGTAACCAAAACTCTTGCAGCCAGTCCTTCTGCTCAAGACGGCAGTAATACTCTAAAGGTAAGAGGTGATTTATACATAGGTGATTACAATAATGTAATTGACGCAGGCTATCAGATTGAAGGAAACAGCACTGATGGAGGGTCAATCGAAATTGACGACAATGCAATTCTGACCTTAGGAAGCTCAACTGTAGCAACCCTTTTCCCTCTATATTTCGATGCGTTTGATTTGGATGCAAATAGTGAGGTAATCTACAATGCTGGAGTAACCCAAACTATCAAAGGACTTTATAATTCAGGTGATCTCACGGCAAATGACAACTATGGCCATATTACATTGATAAACTCTGATGGAGGTTCATTGATAAACAAGACGCTCGATGCTGAAATGAATGTGAGAGGTAATTTAACGATCCAAAGTAACAACAATTTGGTTGACGATGGTTTCCAAATCTACGGAGGTGCTGCTACAAGCAATACACTTGAGCTATTTGGAGATGCAAGCCTTACACTAGGTGGCGATGCAACCGATTCGGAAAACACGGTTTTCCCTATCTTCAACACAACCAACTTGCACCATGGTGATTCACCAACCAGTACCGTTTATTACACTTCAAACCGTGAAGATGCAGTGCAAGAAGTAGCAGGTGGGCTTGATTACGGAAACCTTGTCATTACTTCGGTTAATACCACAGTAAGCACAGAAAAAGAACTTCAGGCGGCTACTAATATCCATGGCAACTTAGATATTACAGGTGTAAATTCAGGAGAAGAAATAATCTTTAACGACAATGGTTTCCAAATAACAGGAAACGCAACAGGAACTGTTACCTTAGGAGCAAGATCTACATTGCAGCTGGGAGATGAAGTTACGGCAACCCTATTCCCTCTCACCTACCCTAGGGACAATGCGTCGTTGTTGTTGGATGATGCCAGTACAGTTACCTACAATGCGGGTGATGGAGCTGCAGGTATCCCTCAACTGATTGCAGGTGGGTTTGATTACGGAAATTTGACATTGACAAACCCAACAGCATCTTCGCAAGTCAATAAACAACTTGAAGCTGCTGTGCAAATTGACGGAAGTTTGACTATCAACACTCAAAACCATTTGATAGATGATGGTTTTCAAATCACTGGCAACGCAGACGCAAGCAACTTGATGACAATGGCGGCAAACACTACGCTTACTTTGGGCAAAGCTGGAGCCGGTACATTTGCCACCGAGTTCCCGTTACTTTTCATCCGAAACAACACGAATATCCTACTGAACGATGCCAGTGAGGTCATTTACAATGCTGGTGATGACAATACGGATGCCCCTCAAATGGTAGCAGGTGGTTTTAATTATGGAAACTTAACGTTTACCAATCCAACTGCTGGAGGCAATATAGAAAAACACTTGCAAGCAGATGCTACAATTGATGGTGACCTAACTATTAATACACTGAATACTGTTTTTGACAAAGGCTTCCAGTTCATAGGAAATGCTTCTGGTGATTTAACTATTGCTGCAAACTCAATATTAAATATTGGAGAAGGTACTTCAGCAACTACCTTCCCAACAAACTTTGTTTCTGCCAACATTTCATTGGACGAAACAAGTACAGTAGATTATAGATCAACGGACGACCAACAAGTTTCAATTGCACCTGGCGATGGAACTACTGGAACGGGATATGGCAACTTGGTTATTTCACAAGACAACAGTGCAACAGTTATTAAAACCCTTACGGGAAGTGGCGTTACTTCAGCAGTTCAATTGAAAATCCAAGGTAACTTAACCATCGACAAATGGAATCATTTCCTTGATGCTGGTTACCAGATAGAGGGACCAGATGCCGCTGGAAAAACCTTGGAAATGGGGATCACTGGTAATGCAGGTGGAGAGGCAAGGTTTGTACTCGGAAGAGGAATTGACGATGCCGCTTGGGACGATTACGCCACCTATATGCCAAGAGGCTGGGATAACAGAGTCACAGGAACTAGCACTGGACAAATTCACCCGACCGAAAGTACGGTTGAATATAGAGGAGGGCGTACACAAGAGGTAGACGCTGATTTCCCTTATGGAAACCTGTTGTTCTCGGTTGATGGAAGCACTAGTGAAGTGGGCACAAACAGAGTTAGAAAATACCTTAAAACGTATAATGCTTCTTCAGATGTAACCATCTACGGTGATTTGACCATTGGCGGCACTGTTAACTTAGATGATGATGGAATTCAGCTTATCGCTCAAGCTACTTCTACATTAACCCTGAACGACGATGCTGACTTGACTTTGGGAAATATAGGAACTGCAACTGAATTCCCTCAAGATGTAACCGATGCAAATATTGCTTTGGCAGATAATTCAATGGTAATTTATAATTCTGATCAAGACCAGGACATTAGAGCACTATTTCTCTCATCTAACCAAGCTTCTGACAGGAATTATGGCAACTTGACTATCAACAACCCAGGAGTTGGAAACCCAACTAAAACCATTCTGGGGGACGATATAAGAATAAGAGGTGATTTTGAACTAGGCTCAGGAAATACGATCGATATGGATGTTGCTACGCTCAATATCTATTTGGGTGGTCACTGGACAAACAACGGCGGTACTTTCACATTCAACCAAAGCAAAGTTATTTTTGAAGGGGCAGTAAATCAAGAAGTTACTTCAGCTAGTTCCAAATTCTACAGAGCAGAAATTGACAATAACGCTGGAATTCTGTTAAAAGATGACTTTGTGCTAGATGGCGCAACAAACGGAGAGTTTATCTTTAATGCTGGTCATGTTTCATCAGATAGCGGAAATGAAGAGCTGGTATTTGAAGACGGATCAAGCTATTCAGGCGCAGGTGCAAATAGCCACTCACTGGCTAAAGTGAGAAAAATTGGTGCAGATGACTTCACCTTCCCTGTTGGAGATGGTACTACTGGATATTACAACCCAGTTGGAATTTCTGAACTAACTGCTTCTACCGAGTTCATTGCCGAATACATTGGAAGTAACCCACATGGCTCATACGATGTAAACAGTAGAGATACTACACTTCACCATGTAAGTGTACAGGAATATTGGATGTTAGAAAGGGATGCAGGTGCCGCAGTTGCTTCCGCAAAAGTTACTCTACACTGGCAAAACCCACGTACCGATATGCAAACTTCTTCTGACCTGAGAATTGCGCACTGGAATGGTTCTAAGTGGGAAAATGTTGGGAATACCGATGCATCAGCCTCAGGTACAACTGGCTACGCCACCTCAGAATTACTTTCTGACTTTAGCCCATTCACTTTTGCAAGTTTGTCTGGCTTAAACTTATTGCCAGTAGAACTTCTCTCATTTGAAGCTAAGTACGAGAAAGAAGAAGGAGTGGACTTGACATGGAAAACAGTAAATGAGTTGGATAATGAAGGCTTTATCTTGAGCCGTTCAATTGGAGACGATGCTCATTTTGAAGAAATTGCTTCTTACAAAAATGAATCAGACCTAAAAGGTCGATCAGGTAATGGAGAAATAAACAAATACAGCTACTTGGACACAGAAAATCTTGCCCCAGGCGAAGTTCATTACTACCGTCTACAGCAAGTCGATTTCAATGGTGAAGTCACCACCTTCCCTATCAAAGCAGTGAACATTGGTGCTAAAGTGGTACTTTACCAAAACTACCCAAACCCTGCTTCTTACAACACTACTCTTGCTTTTTCTATTGAAAAAGAAGGAAGGGTAAGGTTAGAAATAAGAGACATGAGAGGCGCTCTGGTAGATGTGGCAACTGATGCAGCTTTCGAAGTAGGTACCCACAAAGTTGACTACGATTTGTCAAGCTACAAATCAGGTATTTATGTGGTAAGAATGTTCTATGGAGATAAAATAATAAATATTAAAATGTCAGTGGTAAAATAATCGCAAACCAAGATTAACTATAATCAAAAGGCTCTCCTAAAAGGGAGAGCCTTTTGTATTTTGGGGCAAAAAAACTACAACGTATAAAGCTCGTCCCAATATTTTTCATCCACAGGAATACCGTTCACCAAATTTTCCATTCGCCTTTTTAAGGTTTGTTCTCCAGGGTAAAATTGCTCCCCTCCCTCCTCTTTAGGTGTCGCATTTTTCAAATGTTCAATCACCCCATCAGCTATTGCATTCAAATTCCCTAAGCTAGTCATCTTTTCAGGTTGAATGGCGATAAACACTTGCGAGATATTATATTCTTCATGAACACTATTGCCTACCTGATGCGTAGCCTGTCCGTCGGATAGCACGGCCGCCATAATATCGAGCATGAGCGCAAGCCCTGCTCCTTTCCAATAACCCATAGGTATCCCCAAAGCCGATTCCATAATTGCAGCAGGATCGGTTGTCGCCTTGCCGTCCTTATCATACCCTCCTAGAAATGGCAGCTCTTTTCCCTGCATCTTCATAGACTCCACCTTCCCAAAAGAAAATTGGGACATAGCCCCGTCCCACACCAAATGTCCTTTTTTACGGGGAATAGCCAACACCAACGGGTTGTTGCCCAATACACTTTCCTTCGTTTCCCAAGCAGGCATGTTCGGCTTCGTATTCGACCAGCAAATAGCCATACAATCATTATCAACAGCCTGCCAGCCGAAGTTGCCCCCTCGCATCCAGTGATTTGTATTGCGTAAGGCAACCAGCCCTATCCCCGAACTCTTACTAATTTCCATTGCTCTGTTCATAGCATACCAAGCATTAGAAGGGCCAGGTCCCAACAGTCCATCCCAAACTTCCAGAGCCCCAAACCCATTTTCCTTAATAGGAACCGCCTTAGGCTTAACATAACCATTTTTGATGTAGCCAATAAAAAGGGGAAATCTGTTCAAGCCATGGGAAGCAACTCCGTCGAGCGATGCATTGGCAAAAAGCCTTGCGCATATATTCGCATTTCCTTCCGACATTTTATACTTCAACAATAACTTCAAAAACTCATTTTGCAATTGAGTATAGGGTATTCTTAACATAGCTGTCTATTTTTTTGAGTGGGAAGTAAGGTAGTAGAGCAGGAAGCAAAAAGCCGTAAAATAGGTAGTATGCTTAGATAGGATTCAAATAAGAGTTTGAAATTAACCCAAATTTCCGAAAAAACTTGAAAAACAAAAAAACCTAGCCATATAGGCTAGGTTCAATTCTTCCAAAAAAGTACAGAAAACTAATTTACCTTAATAATGAAGTAGTTTTTCTTTCCTCTCTGCACCAATAAATATTTGCCTTGGATCAGATCAAAATCATTCGTTTGTTCAGGGTTTCCAACTTTCTCTTTGTTCACGCTTACTCCTCCACCTTTTATCATCCGTTTAGCTTCTCCTTTCGAGGCAAAAACAAGGTTATTACTTGCATTTGACAACAAGTCAGAAACATCAGCGGCTGCGCTAAGTTGATCCTTAGTAATCTCCTCGGTTGGAACACCATCAAACACTTCTAAAAAGGTCTTTTCATCCAAGTTTTTCAAAGCTTCCGTCACGCCCGATTTTTTAAACAAAATCTCCGAAGCTTGAACAGCTTTTTCGTACTCTTCTTCTGAGTGAACCCTTACGGTTATATCCTTCGCAATGATTCTCTTCAGCGCATTGGGGTTGCCCTCATGCTCCGCTTCCATCGCCTCAATCTCCTCCTTATTGAATAGCGTAAAGACTCTCAATATTTTAGGAATTTCCGAATCGGCAAGGTTCAACCAAAACTGGTAGAACTTGTACGGGGAAGTCATCTCTGGGTCGAGCCAAACGTTTCCAGCTTCCGACTTGCCAAACTTCGAACCATCTGCTTTCGTGATCAACGGCGTAGTCAATGCAAATGCACTTCCACCTTCCATTCTCCTGATCAATTCCGTTCCCGAGGTAATATTGCCCCACTGGTCAGAACCACCCATCTGGAGTGATAACCCTTCATGTTTGTACAAGTGGCAAAAATCGTAAGCTTGCAAAAGCTGGTAAGAAAACTCTGTGTAAGACAATCCCGTCTCAATCCTTTTCTTCACAGACTCCTTCGCCGACATATAATTGATGGTAAGATGCTTACCTACTTCTCTCAAAAAGTGCAAGAAAGAAAAATCCTTGAACCAATCGTAGTTGTTCACCAACTCGGCAGAGTTTTCACCACAATCGAAATCCAAAAATTTGGAAAGCTGTTTCCTTACACCTTCTTGGTTCGCTCTCAATACTTCCTCGCTCAACAGGTTACGCTCAGCCGACTTCCCCGAAGGATCGCCGATCATACCCGTAGCACCACCTACTAAAGCATAAGGTTTATGCCCTGCTAACTGCAACTGTTTCAGCAACATAACCGTAGCCAAATTACCTATATGCAAAGACGAAGCAGTAGGGTCAAAGCCGATATAGCCCTTCGCCATTCCCTTCGCCAAATGTTCTTCTAATCCAGGCGTCATGTCGTTCAACATGCCCCTCCACTCCAATTCCTTTACTAAATTTTTCATCTTTTAACTGTTTTTGAAACCGACCTCGCTGGTTTCGTGGCGGCAAAATTAGAGAATGTTTCTTTTTACCCCCAACTTCAATAGACTTTTTTCAAAAGAGATTACTTCAAGCCAAAACCAAAGCATGCCTTGTCCCTATCATTTGTTTCCTTATCCCATACCTTAAATTTCAAAGATATCACTTCCGCTTACTCCGCATCGCCTTCACTTTTTTGGTTGCTTCATCCTGAACAAACGCTTCGTACTCTTCACTTTCCCTACCAAACATCGCCACCTTCCCTTCCGAATTACTATGGATGCCCCAACCGTAACGCTTGGTAAGCGGAGAAGATCGAAAGCAAGGCTGCCCTTTCGAGAAAAACTTTGCTCTGGCTTCAGTTAGCTCCGCTTCTGTCAAATCATTGCGCTCGGCATAAATTCTAAAGAAAACATCGTCAGATGTAAATTGGTAGGGAGCATCTTTTAGTAACTCAAATTGCGTCCGAGCAACGGTAGGTTTTTCCCCTTTCAATGGTGGGACATTTCCCTCGTTAACCAGACAATCCTCCGCCACTTCTATGAAAGTATTCGAATAATTTGTGCTGTGGATTTTCATCGATTTGGAATTTAGTTTTTTTATCTTTTCCTTTATAATAAAAAAGCAGGTCTAACCCAAAGGTCTGGAAAATGAAAATGAAAAACATTGGAAAGCTTAAATCTCTTACCAGCAAAGACTTAAACTTTACTACTCAAGGTATAAGCAAAGAACCGACTCGTTTCAGCAACATGGACGACCAGCAAATTTGGTCACTGTTCAAAAAAGGAGATGATGAAGCTTTGTGCTACATTTATAGAGTTTATGCAGAAACTTTGTACCGCTTTGGTTGTCAAATCACCAATGATCAAGAGTTGGTGAAAGATGCTATCCAAGATATTTTTGTTTTCCTAAAAAGAAACGGGAAAAAAACAACAGATGTCCTTTCCATCAAGTCCTACCTATACCGCTCCCTTCACCGCTCCATACACGACAAGCTAAAACAAAAAAATAGGTTTTTTTTAAAAGATACTTACCCTGCAGGTTTCGATATCAGTATTTCTACCGAAACCAAAATGGTTGAGAAGGAGCTATATGAAGAAAAAGTAAAATTTTTAGAGGATGAAATAAATAAGTTGACCTCTAAGCAGAAACAGGCGATCGTCCATTATTATTATGAAGGATTTACCTACCAAGAAGTAGCTTATATTATGGGGCTTGCTGATAAGGATTCTGCCAGAAAACTCATTTACAGAGGATTAGATGCTATAAAAGTTAACCTAAAAAAGTACAAACACCTACTTTTACCAGTAGGCTTGTTACTGATAGGCTTAGCCTTTCAAAACTTTTTTTAAAAAAATAGTTTAAAAATAGCCCACTCCTGTTTTTTGCTCTCTCTTTATAAATAAAGGGCATACATCACATGCAACTTTAGTAAATTGAGAATGAAATATAAAGACTACACCATATTAGACTTTTTAAAAGATGACCTCTTCATTAAGTGGGCCAAACACGCCGATGAAGAAGCCACCGATTTTTGGAACAAATGGCTCCTCAAATATCCCGAGAAAAAGGTGGTACTTATGGAAGCCAAATATTTGGTTCAAAACATGCACCTCAAAGAAGAGCATGCGCTGTCAGACTTTGATTATGTAGGCATCTTCGAAAATATTTTTAAAACTGAAGTTCATACAGATCATATAGCTTCTAGAAAGCCTAAGAGGTCCAAGACTTGGCTGAAAATAGCAGCAGTTTTCCTCCCATTAATTGCCGTTGCAGCTGTTTTTTACTTTAACCTTACCGAGAAACAGGCTGTAGTTCCCATACAAGAACCCATCGCCTTTGAAGAAAAAGCATACCCTAATGGAATAAAAGCGTCCTTGATCCTAAGCGACGAATCTAAAATCAAGGTAAATGCGGCGAGTACGGTGAAGTTTCCCAAAAAATTTGCAGATAACAAGCGGGAGTTTTACTTGGAAGGCGAAGCTTTTTTTGAAATTGCCAAGGATAGCACCAGGCCGTTTGTAATCACGAGCGGCAAGGTGAAAACTACTGTATTAGGAACCTCTTTCAATATAAGAGCAAATGAAACAGACCCAGATATCGTGATTACAGTCGCCACAGGGAAAGTCTCCGTCACTGATGAAAAAGGGAATGTGATTATCTTGTACCCTTACGAGAAAGTAACTTATAACAAAGTATCAAGCAAAATTTCCAAAATAGAATGCAAAGACCTGGACAAGGAATTTGCTTGGAAAGATGATAAGCTGATTTTTGAAAAAGCTTCGCTTACCGATGTTTTTGCAGAACTGGAAAAATGGTACGGGGTAAACATTGAAATAGAAGACGGAGAAATTAAGGGGACATACAGCGGGGTATTTAAAGATGCCACTTTAAAAAGAGTACTTGAAGGAATAAGCTATACATCCAATTTTAAATTTAAAACAACTGGTAACACTGTAACAATAAAAAAGAACTAATGGAAAGCATCTACAAATCCCAAACAAGAAGTCCATAAAGTAGGATAAAAAAACCAGCCACAAATATAAGATGTGACTGGTCTGTACTTTTTCCGATTGCTTCCCAATCTGTGGTAGGAGACAAGAAACAAAAGGAAAACCATCTTGATAAATTTCTTTACCAAAATTGAACATAGTAAAAATATGAAATCGAAAAGATTACGACAAGTTTTGCGTATGTCTAGGCAACTGTTTTTTATAGTTTTTCTGCAATTACTCCTTTGCGGATTGTTGTATGCAGAAAATGGAGTAGGTCAGAAGAGGAAATTGGAAGATATTTTCATATCGATCGAGCTCCAAGAAGCAACTCTCAAAGATGTGTTCCATAAGATACACCTTGAGACAGACTTGGAATTTACCTACAACCACAAGGTTGTAAATGACAAGTCTAGGTTAAGTTTATCTTTCATCGACGAATCGCTGGAAAATATCCTAGGTTATATAGCCAAGGAGAAAAAGTTAAAGTTTAAGAGGATAAACGAAAACATCCACGTCAACAACTATTATATCTTTGCCCCAACCCCTGAGGTAACAGCCGTTGAGGACATCTTACAAATGACCATCAAAGGCAAGGTCACTTCCGCTGAAGACAATGAACCGTTGCCAGGTGTAAACATTATCATCAAGGGCACGTCCAAGGGTACAACCACTGGAATAGATGGAGATTTTTCATTGCAAGCTTCCAGCGAAGACGTCCTCCTTTTCAGCTACATCGGTTTCTTGCAACAAGAAATAGCGGTAGGAAGTCAATCAGTAATCAACGTTGTGTTGGAATCAGACTTGGAACAGCTGGAAGAAGTTGTGGTAATTGGGTATGGCACCGTGAAGAAAAGCGACCTTACAGGATCGGTAGCTTCCATCAAAAGCGAAGATATTACTTCAATGCCAACCAACAACGTGTTGGAATCGATGCAGGGGAAAATATCAGGAATGGACTTGGTGCGAGAAAGCGGGCAAGTAGGTAGTGCTATTAAAATGACAGTGCGAGGCAACAGGTCGTTGACCGCCAGTAACTCCCCTCTTATTCTTGTAGACGGTGTGGCTTATGGAGCTGATGTGAACATCAACCCTAATGATGTCGAATCCATTGAAGTATTGAAAGATGCTTCTTCTACTGCGATTTATGGCTCGCGAGGTGCAAACGGGGTAATTATGATTACCACCAAAAAAGGCAAATCTGGCAAACCTACTGTGACATTCAATGCCTATAAAGGAGTAAACACGTTGACAAACTATCCTTCCCTAACGAACACCGAACAATGGGTTGAACAAAAAAGAGAAGCTTATAGAGCAACAGGCGTTTGGAACTCTCCAGCCGATGATGCTACCATCTGGACTGGCGAAGAATTAGACAGAATAAATAGAGGAATCAGTACCGACTGGTATGATGTGATTTACAGTACTGGGCAAATCCAAGACTATCAAGTTGCACTAACAGGAGGCTCAGAAGCTACTAAGGTTTCTTTTTCATTAAACTACTACAATGAAGCTGGCGTCCTCAAAAATGACGAGTTGGACAGGTACAATGGAAGGGTAAACATTACTCAAAAAATCAACGATAAAATGGAGCTGGGCGCTTCTCTTCTCTTAACGTATAGCTTGAGAAATGAAAGGCGTTCGATATTTGACCAGACCAAAAAAATGCTACCAATCGGGATTCCATACAATGAAGACGGTTCGATAAGGCAATTCCCATTCGCTTCTACTGATGTAAACCCTTTGATGGATGAAGACGAGAATAATTATAAGAACGAATCTATTTCGAATAGAACGTTCAGTACAGCCTACTTCAAATATGAAATAATACCCAACCTTGTATTCAATTCTAACTTAGGTATTGATATAGGCAACAGCAGACAAGGCATATTCGAAGGGCTAAATTCTACCGCAGTTTCCAAAAACCAAGGTCTTTCTAAGGCTTATAAAAGTCATGGAGTAAGCAGAAACATCACTTTTGAGAACACGCTATCTTATGCTAAAGATTTTGGAAAGCATAGCATTTCGGCTTTGTTCGGTCAAAGTTACCTGACTTATTATAGTGAGGTAACCAGTGCCGAAGGATTAGATTTAGCATTTGAGCAATCACAGTTTCATAACTTGGACGGACTCCAACAACAACAAGTAGTCTCTAGCTCTCTCACAGAATCTGGCCTGCTTTCCTATTTCACGAGGTTGAACTATAAGTTTGATGAAAAATATTTATTGACTTTTACCATGCGAGCAGACGGCTCCTCGGTTCTGGGAAATAACAATAAATGGGGCTACTTTCCGTCTGGTGCCTTTGCTTGGAGAATGAGCGAGGAAGGTTTCCTTTCAAACAACAATACAATCAGCAATTTGAAATTGAGGGTAAGCTATGGGCTTTCTGGCAATACCGCTGTGTCACCTTATCAATCAACAGGTGGATTGTCCAAAACAATTTATGCCTTTGAAGAAAATGCCGCTTATGGCTATCGCCCGTATAATTTAGCCAACCAAGACTTGAAATGGGAAAAAACCACAGTACTGAATGGAGGCCTTGATTTAGGAATTTTATCTGATCGGATTTCCGGCTCCATTGATGTCTATAAAACATGGACCAATGATTTGTTGATGGAGCAGTTAATTCCTTCGCACACAGGGTATACCAAAGTAATTAGTAATGTTGGAAAATCAGAAACAACAGGGCTAGATGTTACACTTAGCTCGGTCAATATAGACAAACCTGATTTCTCTTGGAACACTGACTTAACATTCTCTACCAACAAAGAAAAAATCACTTCGCTGAATTCAGACCAAGATGACGTAGCTAATGGATGGTTTATTGGGCAACCTACTCGAGTATTCTACGATTACGATAAAGTAGGAATTTGGCAACTCGATGAAGAAGCCCTTGCTGGCGAATACGGCCAAGAGCCTGGTGATATTAAAGTGAGAGATACCGATGATGACGGAGTGATCACCGCTGAGAAGGACAGGATCATTATAGGGCAAGCGACCCCTAAGTGGACTGCGGGTCTAAACAACCAGATCAACTATAAAGGATTTGAGTTTTCTTTTTTCATGATTGCAAGAATTGGGCAAACGATCAGTAGCGAGGCCGCAACGCAATTTTACCCAAGTGCTTACCAAAATTCCGCTTTAGTAGACTATTGGACTCCAGAAAACCCTACTAACTCATACCCAAGGCCTAATGCATCTAAAAGCGTATCCAATATGTTATATTTTAGCTCATTGGCATACCGAAAAGGGGATTTCTTGAAGGTAAAGACGATTACTTTCGGGTATAACCTACAGCCTTCACTATTGAACAAAATCGGTCTCGATAGAGTGAGGGTGTATTGCACCGCCAAAAACTACCTGACCTTTAGCGAGTTTGACGATTACGATCCTGAACGTGGAGGCTCTAGCTCCTACCCTATGACCAAGCAACTTGTTTTTGGTACCAACATCACTTTTTAAGAACTCAAATCGATAGTAGTCATGAAAAAATATATAATCACACTCTTATTAATTTCGGTTTTTGCTTCGTGTGAAGACGTACTCGAAGAAACCAACCGAAATGCCACGAACGCAGATTTGCTGTACACCACAGAAAGTGGCTATGAAAGCCTTATTAATTCTTGCTATTCTTTTTCCCGTTTATGGTACGGGAAAACCGAAGGCGAAGCATTTACAGATTTAGGCACTGACTTATTTACCGCTGCTAGCGGATGTAGCGGTAGGCCTTTAGCCTATTATGCTTCTGATTTCCAAAGCAATGTAGATGTAATTAAATATATGTGGGAAGGGTTGTACAGTGCATTGAACACATGTAATACAGCTATTGCAAGGGTTGAAGAAGCTCCTCTTTCAGATGACCTCAAAAAATTACGCGAAGGAGAAGCACGGTTTTTACGCGCATTTTATTTGTGGCACATCACAGAAACATGGGGCGAAGCTATTTTATACACGGATGAAGTAAGCAGTGTAATCACTACAGCTACCCATACTTCTGTTGATGGTTTTTATGAACAAATTTTTACCGATCTCGATCTTTCCATCGGTTTATTAAACGGAACTGCTCCAAAAGAAAACGGACGTGTTACCCAAGTAGTAGCAAAAGCTTTTAAAGCAAGAATGCTTTTGACAAGAGGCCAGTTCAGTGAAGCATCTGCCTTGGCCAAAGAAGTGATCAATACGGGTGCATTTAACATGTACGGTACTTTTGCAGAGACTTTTGATATCAACAATAGCGAAGGCACTACTAATAACGAAGCAATTTGGTGGGTGAATTACAACGCAGACAACACCTTAAACCTTCATTTTGATGGAATAAGAGGTCTTTGGCTTTGGGAAGGTGGCAATCATGCACAAGCCTTTTCTGCTATGGTTTATTGGACATTTCCTGGGATGTGGGTTTCTCCTGACGTGAATAGGCCAAGTGTCCAAAATATGCCTACCCTAGCCTTCTTAGATATGTTTGACGAAACCGTCGACGAGAGATATGATGTCACTTTTCGTACGGTTTACCATGTAAATGACCTTTCTTCTGTAGGAGATACTGGACTGGAACTAGGAGATACCGCAGTAGTTTGTACCAAATACGCGGTGTCCCAAGAAGTAAAAGACAGCAAGCCTTACAAATTTGTAGATAGAAGTTCTGTGTACGATGAAAGTGGAAATATCATCAACTCAAGAGAATACTTCGTCTCGATGTTCAAATTTCAAGACCCCACCCGTGCAACTGGTTGGGAATCAGAAAGCAAAAGAGATATGTATGTGATGCGCATCTCTGAAATGTACATGATTGTAGCTGAAGCGGAAATGATGCAAGGTAATATGACCGAAGCTGCTACTTATATAAATGCAGTTCGCGAAAAGAGGGCCATAGATGGCAAAGAACCTGAAATGAAAATTACCGAAGCAGACATCGACATCGACTTCATACTTGATGAAAGAGCAAGAGAGTTTGCAGGAGAGCACTTGAGATGGTTTGACCTCAAAAGAACGGGTAAGCTTGTGGATAGGGTAAGAAAATACAACCCCGACGCAGCACCAAATATCCAAGATTTCCACAATGTGAGACCATTTCCTTTGGCAGAACTAGACGCCATCACAAACAAAGACGAGTTTAAACAAAACCAAGGATATAATTAAGATTAACCAATCTAATGAATGAAAGCAGGCTCATGTAATGTGAGTCTGTTTTTTTAAAACAATGAAAATATGAAAAAACTAAACTTTTTTGTCTTTTGTATGGGGCTGAGCCTATCACTTTTCGGCCAACAAAAACCGATACCCAGAGACACAACCTACACAACTTTAATCACCTACAACAAGATTAAAAAGAATTATCCTGAGGCTGTCCCCGCACCCGACAAACTGCCCAAAGGAGTGAAAGAAGAACGGGACGTAGTGTATACCACTTTGCCCGATACCCCATTTGGCTCTCGCGACCTGCACGTAGATGTTTTCCAACCCAAGAAAAAGGGGAAATACCCCGCACTTATTATGGTGCATGGCGGAGGCTGGCGCTCTGGAGATAAATCCATGCAAATCCCTATGGCGCAAAAGCTAGCGGCAAAAGGGTTTGTAACGGTTTGCGTGGAATACCAATTGTCGCTAGAAGCAAAATTCCCTGCAGCAGTTCACAACATCAAAGCAGCTATCCGCTGGATGCGTGCCAATGCAGAAAAATACAATATAGATCCAGACAAGATTGCCATTTCTGGCTGCTCCGCAGGTGGGCAATTAGCGGCACTGGTAGGTATGACCAATGGGGTGGAGAAAATGGAAGGAGACCACGGTCATCCAGAATTTTCCAGCGAAATTCAGGCTGTGGTTGACATTGACGGTGTAATTGATTTTATGGCACCTCTATCACTGAATTTGGACAGAAGACCTGACTCTCCCGATGTGGAATGGCTAGGTGGAACGTTTTACGAAGTTCCCGGGACATGGAAAGACGCCTCTTCTATCTTTTGGGCAAATGAAAATTCAGCCCCGATCCTATTTCTGAACAGCGGCTACCCCCGCTTCCATGCAGGCCAAGATGAAATGATTGGCATGTTCAAGATTTGGGACATCTATACCGAAGTCCATAAATTTGACGTACAGGTTCATCCATTTTGGTTATTTGACCCTTGGGTTAACCCAACTGTTGATTATATTGCAGTATTTTTAACAAAAAGCCTTACCAAGTGAGATTTTTTAAAATAACACGCAGAATCATCCTTCTGCTCTTATCATTTCTCTATTTTACTACTGCCTCTGGGCAAGAACGAATTATGCTTTGGAAAGAAGGGGCTTTACCCAATTCCAAAGGAGTAGAAGTAAAAGACAGCATCAATAACGAGCGACTATTCCAAGTTGACAAACCTTGGATCACTCCTTTTTTTACCTCCAACCAAGAGAACAAAGGAGCTGCCGTTTTGATCATTCCCGGTGGTGGTTATCACCATCTTTCTTTCAACATCAGTGGCTACCAAATGGCAAAATGGTTCAACACGTTGGGGATGAACGCCTTCGTGCTCAGCCATCGTTTACCACTTTCCCCCGATTTGGTTAAAAGAGAAATCGCACCCTTGCAAGATGCCCAGCGGGCAATGCAGATCATCCGAGCCAATGCGGAAAAGTGGGGCATTGACACCACGAGAGTTGGTGTGTGGGGCGCTTCTGCAGGAGGACATTTAGCGGCTTCGCTTAGTACAATTCAAGAAGATTATACCCAGACTTCCAAAGGCCAACTTTATCACTCGTACCGACCAGATTTCACGATCTTGATCTCTCCTGTGATAGACTTGGGCGAGTTTGCCCACCGAGGAAGTAGGGATAATTTGTTGGGGGAAAATCCGTCAAAAGAACTTGTGCAGAAGTTCTCACTTCAAAACCAAGTGAGCGAGTACACTCCTCCCACTTTTGTCTGCCATGCATTTAACGACACAGGGGTTTCTCCCCAAAACAGCATGCTATTTTTCAACGCATTAATGGACAAAGGAATCGCTTCTTCGTCTTTACATATTTTCCCACAAGGTGGGCACAATATCGCACTTAGAAACAACCCAGGCTCAACAAATTTATGGACACAGCTATGCGAAAGCTGGCTAATAGAAACTCATATTATCAATGAAAACATCAAAAAATAAAACTTTACTAACCCTTACTTTATTACTATTGGGCATCGGCTTTGGCTACGCACAACCCAAGGTCTACCCCAACAAATTTACCGTGGCAAAAGACGGCAGCGGGGACTTCCCTACCATCCAAGAAGCTATAAATGCGGTGAGGGACCATTCGGAACAAAAGGTGGTAATCCACATAAAAAATGGTACTTATCAGGAAAAAGTGGTTGTCCCTTCAGAAAAAAGGAACATCGCTTTTGTAGGAGAAGACATAGACAAAACAATCATTTCCTTCAATGATTATTCGGGAAAAGAGCGCCTTTACAAAGATAGGCGAGGATTCGACAAATTTACCACGTACAATTCCTATACGCTGCTAGTACAGGGAAATGATTTTACCGCTGAAAACCTTACTATCCAAAATACCGCTGGGCGAGTAGGCCAGGCAGTAGCAGTACACGTGGAAGCAGATCGAGTAGCCTTCAAAAACTGTAAGATTTTAGCAAACCAAGACACCTTGTATGTATCTAAAGACGGGACCAGAAACTTTTTCACAAATTGCTACATAGAAGGCACGACGGACTTCATTTTTGGGGCAGCTACCACTTTTTTTGAGGAGTGCACCATAGTTAGCAAAAAAAACTCTTTTGTTACGGCTGCATCTACTAGAGATGTTCAGCCTTACGGTTTTATCTTCCTCAACTGCAAACTGCTCCGGCAAGGCGATTTAGTCAATAAAGTTTACCTAGGACGCCCTTGGAGACCTTATGCGAAAACAGTGTTCATCAACACAGAAATGGACGAACATATTTTAAAAGAGGGATGGGACAATTGGAGAAATCCGGAAAACGAAAAAACGGTGTTTTATGCAGAATACAACAGTAAATATATCAATGGGAAATCTGATTTTTCACAACGTGTAAGCTGGAGCAAGCAGCTGAGCAAAAAGGACATCAAACAGTTTGAATACGAAACCGTAATGGGTGGATGGTATCCTAGCTTTTATCAGCAAGATTAATGGAATCCTGAAGGCAAGAGCAAACTTTTAAAACAACTGAAATATGAAATTAAAGAAATTCACAACTCTATTTTTATGGGGCATTATCATCCTATTTTCCTATACAAATTCTTTTGCACAAGAAACGTATAATTGGGAGCATTTACCAACCATCCAAGAACCTGATTTTAAATCAGATACATCCAATATATTGGACTTTGGCGCAAAGCCTGATGGCATCACGCTGAACACAGAACAGATAAACAAAGCCATAGCCGATTGCAGCAAAAAAGGTGGCGGAGTTGTCCTCGTTCCCAGCGGATATTGGATCACAGGGCCAATCAAAATGCAGAGCAATGTAAACTTGCACTTGGCAAAGAATGCCTTTTTGCAGTTCACCAAAGATTTTGACCAATACAAAATGGTGGAGGGAGTGTACGAAGGAAAACCTTCGGCAAGAAACGAGTCCCCAATTATGGGAACTCAACTTGAAAATATTGCCATCACAGGTTTTGGTACCATCGACGGAAACGGCGATGTATGGCGAATGGTGAAAAAAGATAAGCTGACCGAATCGGAATGGAAGAAAAAAGTTGCTTCAGGAGGACTGCTGAGCGAAGATGGCAAAACGTGGTTTCCTTCCGAAAAAACTAAAAAAGCCCATGAGGGAAATCGCACGAGCGTGATGGAAGCAGGTATGAAATTAAGCGATTTTGAAGACATAAAAGATTACCTCAGACCCAATATGTTGGTACTTACCGAGTGCAAAAAAGTCTTGCTTGAAGGGGTCACTTTTCAAAATTCTCCCGCTTGGAACCTCCATCCGCTTATTTGCGAAGACCTTACGCTTAGAAACTTATTTATCAAAAACCCCGATTATGCCCAAAATGGAGACGGCATCGACATCGAATCTTGTAAAAACGTATTGATAGAAGGCTGCACAATCGACGTTGGGGACGATGCCATCTGCATAAAATCTGGAAAGGACAAGCCGGGAAGGGACAGAGGAGTTCCGACTGAAAATGTGATTGTTAGGAACAATATAGTCTATAAAGGGCACGGAGGCTTCGTAGTGGGAAGCGAGATGTCGGGCGGGGCTAAAAACATCTTCGTTTCCAACTGCTCGTTCATGGGAACTGATAAAGGCTTGCGCTTCAAAACGACCAGAGGAAGAGGCGGCGTAGTAGAAAACATCTATATCAAGGATATCAACATGGTGGATATCGTGCATGAAGCCGTCATGTTCAATATGTATTACTGGACGAAAACTCCCGGATCTAATGAAAAAATGACGATCCCTCCTGTCACCGAAGAGACGCCACAGTTCAAGGATATTTACATTGAAAACATTGTTTGCAATGGCGCAGAAAGAGGGATTTGTATAAAAGGGATTCCCGAAATGCCCGTGCAGAACATCAATATGAAAAACATCTTCATCACGACTGAAAAAGGTGTGGAAATCACCTACGCCCAAGGTGTTTCTTTGCAAAACGCAACTATCCATACCAAAGACAAAAGCCCGCTCATCTACATAGAGTCAAGCGAAAAAGTAGTTGTAGACAACTTGGCTTTTGGGAAAGGGATCGATACTGTATTTGAAATAAATGGGGAATCAACAAAAGGTATTCAGCTTTTGAATACGGATTTGCACAAGGAAATCAAGAAGGCGACTTTCCAGCATGAGGCTACTAAGCAAGCACTGCTAAAGTAATTCCTACACTTTGATTTTTTTATCGCCTCAGCGAACGCTTTTTTGGGCACTTCATGATAACTTTAAAGTGCCTTTTGGTTCAAAGCCTAAAGCATTTTTTAAAACAAAATTCAACTTATAAAACCCAGATTAACTAATGAAAATGAAACCTAAGCTTCATAGCACAATCATCTTTGCATTCTGCATTACGATACTAATTGGTTGCAGCCCCTCAGAAAAGAAAGAAAAAAAGGAGGTTCCAGCCAAAGAAAAATGGTCGCAGTTGATGACCGAGTCCGAGATAAAAAGAAATCCAGAGGCTTGGATGCTGGACTTCCATACGGAACCCCGATGGTCGTACGTAAACGGGCTTGTTTGCCTCTCCATTCTGAAAGTTTGGGAAGATACAGATGACCCCAAATATTTCGATTATGTAAAAGGATATGCCGATTCTTTGATAAATTCTGAAGGGGAAATTATGGGAAGATTCAGGAAAGAAGCGTTTAATATTGATGCCATCAACTCAGGCAAGATTTTATTTGCACTCTATGATAAAACAGGTGATGAACGCTATAAAAAAGCAATTGATGCTCTTTATGACCAACTCCACGACCAGCCTAGGATAAGCGAAGGAGGTTTTTGGCATAAAAAAATCTACCCTAACCAAATGTGGCTAGATGGCATATACATGGGCAGCCCTTTTTATGCGCAATATGCCAAAACCTATGGTGATGACTCCATGTTCGACGATATCGCTCTTCAGTTTGAATTAATGCACGAAAATGCTCGGGATAGCATAACGGGTTGGTATTACCACGGATGGAACCCTCGCAAAGATGTGTATTGGGCAGACCCTGAAACAGGACTTTCGAAGCACTTTTGGGGAAGAGGCGTAGGATGGTACTACATGGCGCTGATAGATGCACTTGACTTCTTCCCAAAAGACCATCCAAAACGCCAACAGTTGATAGATGAATTTACAGAACTTTCAGCTACTGCCAAACGCTGGCAAAATGAAAAAACTGGGCTTTGGTACCAAGTATTAGACCAAGGTGACCGCAAAGGAAATTACCTAGAAGCAACTTGCTCGTCTATGTTTGCCTACGGACTGCTCAAAGGAATTGACCAAGGATATTTGGGAGATGAGTATGTTCCTACGGCTGAAAAGGCTTACAAAGGGATAATCGACAACCTGATCATAAAACACTCGAACGAAGAAGTAGAATTGACCGAGTGCTGTGCTGGCGCAGGCTTAGGCCCTGCCGATAATTTAGTGCGCAATGGTACTTACGAATATTACATAAATGAGAAAAAAAGGTCGAACGATGGAAAAGGGACAGGTCCTTTCATCATGGCGAGCCTGTTATATGAAAACATGGAAATCTTTAACAAAAAATAGCATGAAAAAATACCCTAAATTAACTTATTCAATACTTTTTGCTTTGTTTGCTTTCGTATCTACCCATACAGAAGCACAGTATGTATCCGAAGCTTGGTCGCCAGATTTGGGTGATGGAAATTACAAAAACCCTGTCATCCATGCGGATTATTCCGACCCTGATATTTGTAAGGCAGGAGATGATTTTTACATGACCTCTTCTTCTTTCAATTCCGTTCCCGCTTTGCCAATCCTACATTCAAAAGACTTGGTAAACTGGGAATTGATCAACTACGCAATCCCTTCTTTCCCAGGTAGCTATTTCGATACTCCCCAACATGGAAATGGGGTTTGGGCACCCTGTATCCGCTACCACGAGGGCATGTTCTACATCTACTGGGGCGATCCAGACCGAGGTATTTACATGGTACAAACCGATGACCCAGCGGGAGAATGGTCTGCGCCAATCTTGGTAAAAAAAGCATATGGAAACATAGACTCCAGCCCGCTTTGGGATGATGATGGAAAGGTATACTTAGTCCATGCCTTCGCCCATAGCCGAGCGGGTATCAAGAGTACGCTCCAAGTGGTGGAGTTGAGCAAAGACGGTTCGCAAATTATGGACAAGGGAACAATCGTTTTCGATGGGCATAAAGACCATGAAACTATTGAAGGGCCTAAGTTTTACAAAAGAAATGGGTACTACTACATTTTCGCACCAGCGGGTGGAGTTCCCACTGGTTGGCAACTTATATTGCGTTCTAAGAACGTGTATGGTCCTTATGAGGAAAAAATCGTACTTGCCCAAGGCGAAACACCCATCAATGGTCCTCACCAAGGTGGTTGGGTAGAGCTGGAAAACGGTGAAAACTGGTTCTTCCATTTCCAAGACAAAGGAGCATATGGAAGAATTCTCCACTTGCAACCCGTAGAGTGGATTGACGATTGGCCCATCATGGGCAACGACAAAGATGGTGATGGTACAGGAGAACCTTTCCTTGTTCATAAAAAACCAAACTTGCCCACACAAAAAGTGGTAAATCCAATAGAATCGGATGAATTTGACTGTAAAACCTTAGGGCTACAATGGCAATGGAATGCCAATCCCCAACCAGGGTGGTACAGCCTAGCTGCTAAAGAAGGGCAGCTGAAGTTGAACACAAAACCAACTTCAGAATTAGCCAGTAATTTGTGGCTTTCTCCTAATATTCTTCTCCAAAAATTCCCCGCAGAAGAGTTCAAAAACACCGTCAAAATGGATGTGTCTAACCTGAAAGATGGCGAAGAAACTGGCTTATTGATTTTTGGACTGGACTATGCGTCTCTGGTAGCCAAGAAGAAAAAAGGAGAGGTTTACATCGAACAGCGAGTTTGCCTACAAGCGGAAAAAAATAAGGAGGAGAAAACACTTAACTCAGCTAAAATTGTTGGCACAACAGTTTGGTTAAGATCCGAAGTAAAAAAAGGAGCACTGGTCAACTTTTCTTATAGCACAGATGGGAAAGTTTTCAAACCAATTGGACAAGAGTTCACTGCCAAGGAAGGCAAATGGGTAGGAGCTAAATCAGGACTCTACGCCAAAAGAGACAAAGAAACAGGGCTTGGAGGCTACGTTCTTATCGATTGGTTCCATGTTGAGAAATAGTACTTGCCGCAGAGCTGTTGTAATAATTTACAGCTCTGCAATTTTTTATGATTTCAACCAGATAGCTCAACTCTAATCATCCCGATCTTTCCTGATCTTAGCCTGCGCCTTTATTTGTGCCCCTATCTCAGGATAGCGATGGACAATTCGCTCAAAATGTACTTTTCGTAGCTTGTATAAATCACAGTAGGTCACTGCCTTGATTGTAGCCGACCTAGTGGCGTCCAAAAACAGGGCAATCTCCCCGAAGAAATCCCCTTCATACAATCGGTCTATTTCCTTTCCGCTATCCCCTGAAAGTACTTGCAATTCCCCTTTCACCACAAAATACATCTCCTTTCCTTCGTCTCCATAGCTAAAAACCCGATCCTCTGGCGTCACTACCTCTGGCACCAAGTGCATAGAAATTTCCTTCACAAAGTCATCGGTACAAAACTGAAAAAGAGGGATTTTATTGATAATCTCCTTTTTCAGATGGAGTGAAACCTCTTTTTGCAAATGATCTGGCAATCCTTCCAAAAAATCCATTTCATTAAAGCCCATCCGCTTTTTCCACAGATAGGTATAATAATCGCGAATTTTTCCTTGTAGGCTTATCGGCAGTTGACGGTATTGAATCAGTGCCGTCAGCTTCTCTATGTTATGTTGATATTGGGCTTTTGCAGGGTCTGTTTTTGATATAATACCCGCCACATTACCTATTACATAACCATAAACAGCCACCCCTAATATCTCTACAAAAATGGTAAATATCATCTGTGTGTTATTATACTGATCGGGCGTAATATCACCATATCCCACCGTGGTAAGTGTGGTCACGCTCCAATAAAGTGCCCGGATGTAATTAGAAGTAGCATCAAACTCAGGTCGAATCCCCGAAATGTAAATCCAAGCACAACTGATCCAATGTGAAATATGAATCAACCAAATAAGCAGGTAACAAATCGCCAATTCCGTAGCCCGCTTTACTTCGTAGTGCCTAAAACGCGACATTATCCTCAACGCCTTGAAGATTTTGACTAGCATAAAAAGTTGGAAAAACGGATTGTAGGCTAAATACTTGAAAGGAATAATTGCAATAATATCAAGAATAAGCCAGTAGCGTAAATATACGCTTAAGCTGTCTTCGTCTTCAAAAAGAGAAGCAGTCGTATCCTTCTTGGCATTTACAATGCTTACCACTATATCCGCCAAAAAAATCCCACCTACCAAATCGATAATATAATGAACCCATGTAGGCTCAAACCCAAAGATGGTATCAAGAGGGATGAAAATAGCTACAAAACTCGTACTTATCAGAATCAACAAGTTCCAAGCTTTTACTGAGTATTTCTTTATCAACTATTCTTTTTTTTCTTCTTAACTAAAAACAAGACTTACGCATGATAGCACAAAACTAAAAGACATATCGGTTTAAAATGCTTATCAATGCCTTAAAAACAATTGTAGCAGAATCCAAAAATTCTACCTTATAACTTCTACCTTCTAAGATAGGATTTTCAGGTTAGAATAAAATCACTCGGACTTCAACATCAAAATATGCTTACTTTTCTCCCTAATCTCCCCTTCATTCATCATCATTTTCCTGAACTTACCATTTACAAATAGCTCTGCCTGATCGCTGTAATGTGGACTCATAAAATTACCAGACTGCCCCGTAGGCAACACACAAATAGCATTTTCAATATCATCAAAATCGATGATGATCCGCATTGCTGGACCTACTTTCACCTTATGCTCCAAGTCGGTAGAGATTGTAATTACCTGATTATTAATCGTCTCATTACTGCCATCCATGGGAAAAGGACCTACGTTAAAGAATTTATCGAGCGGGGCTTGGCTACCCAGCACATGTCCATGTTCCAATGTGTGCGAAAGCCCCCAAAGCCAAATCTCAGGATCTTGTCCTATCCCGTTCACCAACTGAAGCAAAGCAGAATCTAATGCAGCAATAACAGTTGCGCCTCTAGTTTCCTTTTCTGCTGTTTTCGAATTATCCCACCAAAGCGCTGCCTCATTATGGATAAGCTTATCCAAGCTCCTTTTCATAAAATGCGTGGAACGGAACGTGGAAAAATCTTTTTCACCCAATTCATCTTCAAAAGTCAGTTGAACTATCCACCCCAACCACTGGTAATAAATAGTTGGTGCAGCAATATCTATCTCACAAGCCCCGTCCCAATTTGCCAAAAGGTTCAATGCCCTTTCATGCGTATCACTCTTGCCAAAAGCTCCTTCTTGCCCCGCTATTTTCAATAGTTCCTCACATATTTCAATCGTTACGGGAGAGGTATTATCGTTGATCATGTTTTTCATTTCATCTACGCCCCAGCCTTCTGCTTTTTCCAGCATTTGCCGTATTTTCAAGCCCCTATCTTCGGGTACATAGTACCCGTGGTAAAGCCTACCTGCCACCGTATCGGGCTGGTTATTTGCCGAATAGACAAAGCCCGACTCCGGGTTTTCCAACTTCGGATTGTAGCTAAAGTCAAGAAAGCTTTTATAGTCATCCTCCCCACTTTCCCCACCTAAAAACATCTTAGGATGCACATGTGTGGGCCTATCGGGAATGGATGCCGCAGCCCACCAAGCAATATTTCCTTCTGCATCTCCGTACATCACATTTAACCCAGGCGCACGCAATTCAGATACCCCTTCCTTAAACTCAGCCATGTTTTTTGCATGAGAAAAACTATAAGCGACACCCAACAAATTAGCAGGCTTTTGAGTAAATGTCCACCAACAAGCCACCGGGTTCTTCTCTAGTTCGCCTACCGCATCCACCACCTTGTTTACTATAGGGCCATGCGATGATTTTTTTATTTCAAATACAATATCATCACCCCCTTTCACTTTTATGGTGTCTTTTCTTATCACTAAAGGAATCCATTCTCCTTCCTGCCTCACCAAGTTCTCGTCGTCCGGGTGTTGTTTTTCTACATAAAAATCAATGTCATCATTCTCAAACATAGTCAGCCCCCAAGCATGCCTGCGCGTATGCCCTACCAAGGGAAAAGGAAAGCCGCCCAGATGGTTGCCATATACGGAAAAGCCTGCTCCTTCCAAGTGCGCTTCGTACCACACCGCCGGCTGCGAATAACCAATATGTGTATCGTTACTGAAAAGTACTTTCCCACTCTTTGTCCGCTTGCCACTTAGCACCCAACCGTTGCTCCCCATAATCAGCGGCACGGGCAGCTTCTCCAACATTTGGGTAATGCTTTCACCAGCAGTTGCTTCCAAAATCACTGAATCTGGCAAGTCAGGATTGTTTATAGGAATAAGCTCCGCTCCCTCGGGCCAGTCTACTGCCAAAGAGTTCAAATATTCAGGACCTAAGTCCCTATGTATTTTTGTAACCAAAGGGTCAACTTTAAATGCTGCCGCAAAAGAAAATGCCATATACCCGGTAATATTATACACATCCTCCACTGTAAACTCCTCTTCGGGAATCCCCATAATCGCATACTCCGCCGGCAACGTGTTGTTAGCCATGTACTGGTTTATCCCATCCAAATATGCGAGTGTATATACCTCCTCGGGTTTATCAATTTCTCCGAAATACAGGTCCACCGCTTGCTTGCTATTTTCAGCGATCCCAAGTGTCCTGAAAAACTGATCCGTTTTTACAAAATCTGCCCCCAATATTTCCGAAAGCCTGCCCCCTCCTACTCTCCGCAGCATTTCCATCTGGAAAAGCCTGTCTTGCGCATGTACATAGCCCAAGCTTCGGTACAAATCCTCTAAGTCTTCCCCATAAATATGTGGGACCCCATACTCATCGTACAGCACCTCCGTAGTGGAATGGAGGTTAGAAATAGCCACCTCCCCATCGTACTGAGGCTTTTGCATTTGTAAATAAACAAACAGAGCAATAGCCCCAACGGTAAGGAGCAATACAATTCCTAGGAAAATTCTTTTGATAAGTTTCATGTAATAAGTGGTGTTGTAAAAGCAATCAAAAAAGCATATCCAACAGCAAGGAGCTTATTGGAGAATAAACCTACAACAAAATGGAAAGTTTGGCGAGAAAGGGGATGAATTTCTACCAACCGCTCATTAAATAGGCAACCTTTTCCCTACCTTTGATAGTTTCATATGATACTATCACGTTGATTATATTACCCGCTCACCAGACTCAAAATAGGAAGAAGAATTTCAAAAATAATACATCAACTTTATACCCTATTCTACATCAAGAATCAGATTATACCTTCCTTTGACATAGAATTTGAAAGGATGTATTTTAGCTTCCATCGCTTGACCTATTTTTTCTTTGTCTCTGAAGGAATAACACTTTTCTTCAAAGCGAATGGAATCACTCCCCTTAAGCGATTCCAACAAAATGTAGTCTACATTTGCGAGATAATTCCCCGCATAGTAACACATTGTATTTTGAGATAAAATGCTAATGCTATACGTTAGAGAGTCAATAACGTCTATGTCTTCTACATTAGTAACTGACTGGTCATAAGGACTCGAACCAAAAGGTCCTATTTTTTTTAGCGGATAAATAGTATCGAGTATATTCAAATAGATTGAAGGAGATTTTGTGGGTGAGAAGGGATCTTTTAATTTGACCTGAAAACAAATTTCATCATCCGTTTTATTTCTTACGTATATGTTGATGGCAGGATGACAACTCAAAAGTAAAAAGGATAAAGAAATTAATAAAACTATTTTCTGTTTCATTTTCAATGATTTACATAAAAAGGCTCATCTTCATTCTATATCAAAAACCCAATTATACCGAGACTTGAAAGTAACAGAAAGTCGATGATTTTTATCCTTAACTTCATTTACAACTTCATCTTTATAATTATAATCCAAATAAATACTATCAACTCCTATTGATGAACTTAACACAATGTATTCCACATTCGGACGATATTTTTTAGAAAAATAAAACATCGTTATCTCTGGCATAACATTTATGTTGTAAGTCACTGAATCAAATTTATCTATGCCTTCGATATCCATAACCGACTTACTATAAGGGTTCGGCCTTACTAAACGATTGATTTTCTTCAAAGAGTAAATAGTATCCAATTGGTTAAAATGAAAATCAGGCTCTAAATTCAGTTCATTCTTCAATTTGAATTTTAGAACAACATTTTTTTTGGACTTATTTCTAACATAAATAGTATATGGAATATGGCAACTTGATAGTAAGCAAAGAAGAGCAATCAACAAATAAAAAATGTTTTTCATGTTCAAAAAATTCAACATTAATACTTCCTAATCCACCTCCAACCCAAGCTTGTCCCTTAGCTCACTCAGAAGAGGAAATTTTTCGAGGAGGTACTCGTACTTTTCGTGGGAGGTGTAAGGTTCTAGCGTTCCTTTTGCCGCTTCGCCCACCGTGGCTTCAAACTCTATCACATCGTTTTTCAGCCTGGAGCTTAGCATCTGGTAGAGCATGGGAGTGAGCAGCCTGAACCGCTCTAGCAAGAGGCGGTTATTGAGCTTCACCACAATCTTGAACTCCCCTTGGAGGGAAAGTTCACCCTCATCCATTATGTACTGCTGTTGCTTATCGTTTACCTTCTTTTTTACCTCTTCTTTTATCTCGTTCCAGTGGGTCTGGAGTTTGTTAAGATCAAAAGGAGTTCGTCGGTTGCCCCGTTCACCTTCACGCTTGGCGCGCTCTTCGGCTTCTTGTTTTCGCTTCTGGTCATCCGCTTTTATCTTCTGCTTTACCTGGTCTATACTGGCGGGAACATTCGCCGTGGGCTTCACCGAAATACGGTTTTTCTTCCAAGCTAGCAGTTTGCTGCCTGTGAGGGGCTTTTCGTCGCTAACACTTTTTGCTACGCTATTTTTTTTTTACCCTGCATCTCCGCAGCCAACTTTATCGCATTGTTGATGTGGCTCATCTTCATGAGCGCCACCTCCACATGGAGCCGTTGGTTTTTGCTGCTTTTGTAGTTCAGGTCGCATTGGCTACCTATGTTGAGGGCAGTCATCAGGAAGGAAAGCTTGGCATCGACTGCTTGCTTTTTGTATTGTTCCCGCACATTGTCGGCAACTTCCAGCAGCTTGCTCGTTTCAGGGTCTTTGCAGACCATCAGGTTGCGCAAGTGCTCGCACAAGCCCGTAATGAACAAGTGCCCGTCAAAGCCCTTGCGGAGAATCTCATCAAAAATCGACCATGCCTGCGTAAGGTCTTCGCCCATCAGCGCTTCGGTGATCTTGAAAAAGTAATCGTAATCGAGGATGTTGAGGTTTTCCAGCGTGCCTTTGTAGGTCACATTCTTGTCGGTAGAAAACGTCACAATCATATCAAAAAGCGAAAGCGCATCACGAAGCGCACCGTCGGCTTTTTGGGCAATGAGGAACAACGCCTCAGGCTCGGCAGTAATGCCCTCTTTTTGGGCAATCCGTGCCAAGTGGTCGGCTATGTCCTGTACAGAGATTCGGTTGAAATCGAAAATCTGGCAACGCGACAAAATCGTAGGAATCACCTTGTGCTTTTCCGTAGTCGCCAAAATGAAAATGGCATACGGCGGCGGCTCCTCCAGCGTCTTCAAAAACGCATTGAAGGCCGCATTGGAAAGCATGTGCACCTCATCTATAATATACACCTTGTACTTGCCCGACTGAGGCGGGTAGCGCACTTGGTCAACTAAGTTCCGAATATCTTCGACAGAGTTGTTAGATGCGGCATCAAGTTCATAGATATTAAATGAGTTGGACTGATCGAGCACCGTTTCTTCGGTCTGCTCTTCGTGGTTGATCTTCCGTGCAAGAATCCGTGCACAAGTAGTCTTGCCCACGCCCCTTGGCCCGCAAAAAAGAAACGCTTGCGCCAAGTGGTTGCTCTCGATCGCATTTTGCAGTGTGGTAGTGATATGCGACTGCCCTACCACATCTTCAAAAGACACGGGACGGTACTTCCTAGCCGATACTACAAAATTTTCCATGGCGCAAGTTAGTAATTCCCACCAAATTTAGGGAAGCCCAAAGAGGGAAATTTGACATTGTAAAAACAGTGAGGAGACATTTTTTGCACAACCCATTGGTAATCAGAAAGAGTTGGCGATAATTTTTCTTGGGCGCACTCTCGCAATGCCCGTCCCGGGTGGTCAAGCCACCCCACACACCAGCCATTTCGGTCTTGCCCTACCCTCTTTCCCCAGTGCGCACAAATCGTTTTGCCGCCAGCCGTTCCCCATACCTTTCTCCTTTATCACTAATCTTGGTACATCATCGAACTACTCTCTCAAGGAAGAACCTAGCTTTTTCATCCTAACTCCCAACCGTCCACCTAAACGATGTTACAAATCCATTTTTTATAGGATAATATTACCCATATATCTAAACAATATTTGGCGAAAGGCGCATGGCCCAATAGATAAGGCAAGGTATTACCAAAAGGTTAAATGAATGTAAAATACCAAAGAAACTACTTTATTAGAATAATACAATTATTTTGGGTAAATTATCCAATTTTAAAAAACTACAAAACATTTAATTATACAAATATTTTATTGCACTTTTCCATAAAAACCTATGATAAACCTGTAAATCTTAAAAAAAAATAGATTTTAATCTGAAATTAAACACTCCATTTGTTGCGTGGAATAAATAATTTAGTACATTTGTATCGAAGCAAATATTTAGTGTTTTGCACTAAATAATTCTTTTTCATAGCTGGTTGAAAGAATCACAAGGGGTAGATGAACATCTACCCTTGTGTCTTTTCTAGGGGCCAAGTTTTATAAACCAAAGCACCCCTAAATAAACCAATCAGGAATCCAATCAATTTGACTTACTTCCATCTCTCAAATCTTCAGGTCGGCTGTATTGCGGATCGGAGAGCAGATCATAATCCGTCAGGCTCAATACAAATGCTTTCAGGGCCACTTTATCATCCTTATTTAACCTAACACCACCTCTTTTCACCTGCTTCATGAGTGGGTGCGCATTTTGTGTATCCACCAATCCATCCGAATAAAAATCTATTACTTCATCTAGCGATGTGTAGCGGCCATCGTGCATGTAGGGGCTTCGCACAGCAGCATTAATGAGCGATGGTGCTCGGTAAGCTCCTTTGTCTTTCACATCAGCCGTAATGGCAAAGCGGTCTTTGGAGTCGAAAAATGATTTATCTTTAGCATTGTTGTAAAACAGATTGGTGGTCATCAGTACCGAACCGCCATGACAGTGAAAGCAATCACCCTCTTCTGAAAAAAACAATTCCATTCCCCTTGTTTCCAAAGCAGTAAGTTCGGCTTCTTCCCGCATGTACTGATGGAACTTACTTCGGTACGAAACGATGCTCCGCACAAACTGGGCAATCGCCTTGCTTATCCTATCGATATTGACCTCTTCACTTCCAAAAGCATCTCGGAACATAGGCTTGTAGCTATCAATCCCTGCAATGGTTTTTACCGTTTGCTCTATGCTCCCGTTCATTTCGTGAGGCGCAGCTATGCTCATCCACACCAAAGATTCTATGTTTTGATAATGAAAACTACTGTCCGCCGGAACTTGATAACTGGACGAACCTAGCAATTCATTGTCTTCATGCACAAACCCGTTCCACAAATACCCTTTATGGTTATAGACCAAGTTTACCAGAGCCATCCCTGTGTGCGAAGTCTGCTTTCCTTCGGGGTACGTTGCCGAAGGCAGTCCTTTTGGATAAACCTGATCAGCCTCTACTGGGGCAAAATCGAAGCCTTTTTCCTGATTGTGGCATGAACTACAGCTCATGAGCGAGTCGGGGTGCGTCCTGCCCGAAAGGCGACCATCGTAGAATAGATACCTCCCCAGCTTCACTCCTTCTACCGTCATCGGGTTATCGGAAGGAATGTTCAAGTTACGAGGGAAATAATCCATATCGGGAAACTCATAGGGAGTGGGCAAATAAAACTCCGTTTCCCCAGTGCTTGGGTTCACATCTTGTTGGCAAGCATTGAATATCGCCAACCCAAAAAACAACGTTGAACAAAAAAGTAACAATCTAGCAGTTTTCATTTATAGAATAGTTGAGGTTGGTAGGAATAATTTGATAATAATCAGAAGGCCATTGGAGGCAAGATGGAAAAAACATCTTTTCCATTTTCGCAAGCCAAGCCCATCGCTTCTTGGTTTTGCATGATCTTGCCCCCTATTTGGTCCAGATCATAGATAGTAGGATTTTCAAACCATTTATCTACATTCATCACTAGCGTGATCGAATTATTTTTCTCTTTTTCAAACTGGAATCCCTCCAAAGGAAGCGTGACTTCAAACCAATTTTGGACAAAACCAATGACTTCTCCTTGTCCATTCCTCCTCTGCCCCACTCCCAAATGCAAGTTGAAAGCATCTCGCTCTTGGCTGGCATTTTCCCAAAAGCCATTGAGCTTCATGTAATGATAGCCGCCCTCTTTACCTCCCAAATGCATGGGCCAGAGCATGTCGCTTTCGGGTGGGTCGGTAAACTGGTAAGGCTTGTTTTTTTCACCCCTCAAACCAAAAGTAAAAGCAATAGCAGTATAATTCCCTTCAGGTAACTCATCGGCAATTTCCCAGCTTAGGCTTTCTGGAATATCCGTATCTACGTAATGGGAAAAGCCTTTTGAATCTAGCCGAAGCTCCTCCCCACTTTCCTTCACCAATTGTACATCTGAAATAAACCACTGAATCTCATTTACTTCGTAGCGATTTCCAGCTGCATTGATATACATCAACGTATCTACCACCAGCGGCTTTCCCTCTACCCAGTGCTCAAATTCTAAAACCACCCCCATTTCTTGCTTGGCAACCTCTTGCTTCACTTGGGCGCATTGCATGCAGAATAGAAGGGGGAATAATATAAATAAGGCAATCGAACAATTTTTAAATGAAAACATGGCTCTCATTTTAGTAGGTTAAAAAAGTGATGGAGGTGATTCACTTATCTCATCAACTCAAGGTCCTGCTTATCGGCAAAAACCTTCTCATAGATCACACATAAAATTACCAAAGGGTTGGGTGGGAAATTGGGGAATTTGACCAAAAAGGTGATTTGTACCACAAAGGAATGAGTTTGTGCTATTAAAAAACCGCCTGCCGTGTATTTCTACACAACTAGGCGGCATTGCTAACTAACTTAAGATGTTCGTTGAATTATTTAGCTCCAGCTATAAGACTTGAAAAGCTTAACCCTAGAGGAACTACTGTTCCTGAAAGCTGAGATTCTTGAAAATGGATTGGAAAACCTCATTCCTTCTTCATCTGACTCTCTATCAAAAAAACCTTTTGGGGTTTCTTCTTGAACAAGCTCTACTTTTTTCTTTTTCTTGAACACCTCATTGCCCACTCCCGCTCTTAGCAATTCTCCAATTGCCCTAGCACTTGCTACCTTTCTGGCAGGCATCACCTTCTCGTTGTATTCAAATACATCCGATACACTCCCGAGGCAATGCTCGCCAAGATGTGGTTCAAACGATCTGAAAACCTCTCTGGCATGGTACTCGCCCCGCTCTTCGTCTAGCCTTACGGTAGCATCTATGTACAAGCCCAACAACCATGTGAGAGCTACTTTGGGCAGGTCTTCGTCCCATTGCGACGCATTGAATCCCGACATTAGCCCTGCACTTGTATAAAGTCTACCGTTAATGTGTTTATAAATTTTTCGAGCTTTCAGCCCTTCTAGCACAGGAAATGGCAATGCGATAGCCAATAGCTGACCCACCCTAAACCTTTCGTCCTTATCTTCTCCCTCTACCGAATCGTAAAGGTAATCTTCCGAAGTATTCCAGAATGTTTTTACAAAACTTTTCTTCACCTCACCAGCCATACTCCGGTACGTACCCGAGCTTTGGTTCTTATTGGTAAGATCAAGCAAATAGCTATATGCCTTGAGTGCATTATACCAGAGAGCATTTATCTCTACCAACTTCCCACTTCTTGTTTCCTTGTCGTCGTAGCTCAAACAGCTCATACCGCTCTTTACCACGCTGGCTGTTACCAGCCCGTCCATATCTACCCTCAAGCCCGAATGAACCCCGGCCCTAAACCATTCTATCACCTTGCGCATAACGTGCATTATCTCCTTGCGCACAAAATCTATATCGCCCGTAAACTTGCAATACTCATATGCAGCGTTAAACAGCCACAAGGGGGCATCTATAGCCAAGGTAGCATCTACGCCTTGTTTCCTGCTCAAAAAATCCTCTTCTATTTTTTGAGCCCAATAGCTCAGTATGTTTTTGGCATCTCCGTAGCGACCCGAAGCTAAGCACAGACCGGGAAGCGCCATTAACGAGTCTCTCGCCGTTTCTCCAGACCAATGGTAGCCAGAAAGAATATTCCGTTGATTTTTGCCAGCATACACTATAAACTGGTCTCCAGCTAACACAAGCTGCTCCATAAATTCGTCATCGTAATTGAGGCTTGTGGTCAGCACTTGTCTTCTTGCCCGTTCTTTTTCCATCAAAGAAAATGCATTTTGAAAAGCAACATTTTCTAAAGAAACTGTAATTCCAAGTTTCTCTCCTGGAGCTAGGTTCAAACTAAAACTTCCCGGTGTGAACAGGTCTTCACAGTTCCCTTCTTGCCCAGGCTCACCTTCAAGGTATTCAAACTGATAATACCAATCGGGCTTATGTTTAAAAGAAGCCCCAGGCACATTCACAAACAAACCTGGCACTTGGTCACTGGCATGATACTCTAGCTGTCCAAGCTTAAAATCGGCTACTGGGCTCATTGTATCAGCAGCATTTCGCAACTCGCTCACGTCCCTTGCCCCTATGAGCGGGCAAAGCTCCATGGTAAAGCTATTTGGAGCTTCGAGTACTTCATAGATAATCACCACCGTGTTTTCCCCAGAAATAGCGGCAAATGTTTTCTTAAGCGTGATATCTCCAACCTTGTAGGTAAGCGAAGGGAACAAGCTCCGCTTAAATTGTTGCATAAACAGATGCCCATTTGGATAAACTGCATTGAGGTACTTGTTGGAAGCAAGCTCTATCCGTTTATCACCCATCACTATCGTTTCATCAAGCTTCGATAGCATGTTCAAGGGTTCATCGAAACCAGGCACTGCCGCAACTAGCAGTCCGTGGTACCTTCTTCTGTTTGCCCCGGTCACAGTGGAGCTAGTCCAGCCTCCAAGACCGTTGCTTTCAACCCACTCAGATTCTGTAGCACGGTTGAAATCTCTTAAAACTTTTTGGTTAACAGTTAAATTCATGTCAGGACGTAATTAAAGGATTCACATATAATGGATACTCTTGTTAGTCGGATTGGTTCTTTTATATGAATCTGTAAACAGGGAAGCTAGAAAATAGCCCGCCCCAAAAAATAAGCTTATGCACCAGATAAGAAACATACCATAATAAAACCTATAAAAAGGTTTTCCAATGGCAAAAGCTAAGGTTTATGAAAGTAATGTGCTAATGAATCGATTTTACACCAAAGTGATGCAAAACTTAATATTTGATGGTCTGAAAAACTTTATTACTTGAATATACAACATCTAAATCAATTAGAAAAACAAGGTGAGTTTATGTGTAATGACACTTAATTTTTTCCTAACACATTAATTTATAGCTATATACATCCCTAACACATAAATAAGGACAATTGTTCATAAGGTTACCTCAAAAACAACGTGTTAATTTTCCATGAAAAATACAGAAGATTCTTAGTTAGTTGACATATTTTTTTTACCCGCCTTTTTAAAAACAGATTTCAAATAGTGTAAAACCAAAACTTATACTCCTCATCAACAGACTATTAATATTTCAACCTCAAAACAGCCGCTAGCTTTTTTACAGGCTAAAAACAATAATAAGTTTACACGATATTAAAAAGAGAAGAAATTCTAGAAAAAACTAAGATCATGTTTAAAAATTTTAAATAGGCATTTTTTTGATCCTATTAAGTATTATTTGGCAGTTTTGCCATAAAACCCAAGCTTCTTGGCTTTTGGTAGTTTTTTCATAGTCTTTGGACAGCCTCCGGAAGAAATTGAACGTGCCGAATGTCCTCTCGGTGACCCATCTCCACTTGATGGGCACAAAGCCCCTGGGGGTTGGGGGACAAGAGGATATCTCGACCTCTACGCCCCTTATGTTGTCCTCTACCCATCCGGTGAACTTCTTTTTATAGGCCTGGTCTGCCAGGATCTTTTCCATCCTGTGCAGGTAGCCCAAGAGGGGCTCCACCACCCGTTGCCCTATCGTGCCGTCATGCTCGTTGGCGCCAGTGGCGACCACTCCCCATACCAGCCCGAGCGTATCGGTGATGACGTGCCTTTTTCTCCCGTTCACCTTCTTGTTGCCGTCCAGCCCCGTGTCCTGCCCGATAAAAGGCGCGCACTTTACCGACTGGCTATCAATGGAAAGCATGCTCGGGGTCGCCTTCTTGCCCTTCCTCTTGCGCTCTAGTTGGTTGAGTGCCGCGTTCAGCCGAAAAAGCGTGTTGTCCCCCTGCCACTTGCGGAAATAATAGTATACCACATTCCAAGGAGGGCGTCCCTCGCCCGAGAGGCTGCGCCACTGCTGTCCGCTGCGCATGCAGTACAAGATCGAGTCCACCACGTCCCTGAGGTCATATTTGCGTTTCCTTTCCACGGGAAGATATTCTTTTATATATTGCCATTGCCGGGAGGTCAAGCGGGTATATCCTGTTTCCATAAACTTTGTTGTTTCGTCACTACAAAGTTTTAGCCTGCCCGGCTCTTTTCAAAATTTAAACATGCTCTAAACTAAGCCATTCATACGACAAAGCATTTCTTTGTTACAAGATGGTGACAATTTTTCGTTTTTATTTTTCACACAAAAAAGCCAGACTTTCCGGCCTGGCTCATTCATTATCAAAAATAACAGGAAATTCTATAAAAGCTCATTGGCTAAGTTGGCTAGCTCGGAACGTTCTCCTTTTTCCAGCTTCACATGCGCTGCCAACGGATGCCCATGAATCCTATCGATAAGGTAGGACAAGCCATTACTTTGGGTATCGAGGTAAGGGGTGTCTATTTGGTAGATGTCCCCCGTAAAAACAATCTTGGTATTTTCCCCTGCCCTACTGATAATGGTTTTCACCTCGTGAGGCGTGAGGTTTTGTGCCTCATCTACTATGAAAAAAATATTGGACAAACTCCGCCCACGGATGTAGGCAAGCGGCGTAATCACCAACTTGTCATTTTCAAGCATCTCGTTGATGCGCTTATACTCCTTATCCCCTTCTCTAAACTGATTTCGAATAAACTTTAGGTTATCGTAAAGCGGCTCCATATAAGGATTGATCTTCGATTTTATATCGCCGGGCAAAAAACCGATATCCTTATTACTGAGTGGAACAATAGGTCTTGCCAAAAAGATTTGATGGAACTCGGTTCTTTGTTCCACTGCAGCAGCCAGCGCCAAAAGAGTTTTTCCCGTTCCGGCTACACCTTGCAACGTTACCAACTTCACTGCGGGGTTTAGCAGCGCATGGAGGGCGAATACCTGCTCTGCATTTCGAGGCTTTATCCCATAAGCATTTCGCTTTTCCACCCGCTCTATCAGCTTTGAATCTGGGTTAAAATAAGCCAACGCCGAGGAGCTTGTATTTTTGATGATAAAATACTGATTGACCTCTGGAGGATGTACAAATGGAAAATCTTTTGATTCGCAAGTCCCTGCCTGATACAGTGTATCTACCGCATCGGTAGTTGCATTTTCAACCAAAAGCTTTCCTGAATACAGTTCACTTACAT
Source organism: Flammeovirgaceae bacterium SG7u.111 (assembly GCA_034044135.1). Taxonomy (NCBI): domain Bacteria; kingdom Pseudomonadati; phylum Bacteroidota; class Cytophagia; order Cytophagales; family Flammeovirgaceae; species Flammeovirgaceae bacterium SG7u.111. The sequence goes on from CP139021.1 coordinate 4,819,562, forward strand.
CCCTGATCTTTCCTGTTTCATAGTCCGCTGCGGTTAAGTCTAGCGATTTGGCTTTTATTCGTAAGTTGATGTCTTTACTTACCAGAATCACCTTCCTGTCAGAATATTTATTGGATAGGCCAATGGCTACATTTAATATTCGGTGATCGGCTTTGTTTGCCCCAAAAAGCTCACAAGCGTCAGGCTTGCTCTTTTCTTCCATAATCACCTTAATTTTCCCCGTACCCTTCTTGCCCAATGACACCCATTCGTGCAACGTTTCTTTATCTGAAACCCCATCCATGAACCGGGTAAACTCACGGGCATTAAAATTCAAGGTATCGTTCCCCTTTTTGAAGTGATCTAATTCTTCTAATACAGAAATGGGGATGGCAATATCATTTTCTTCGAAGTTCGTAACCGAAGCGTGGTCATACAGGATAACCGAGGTGTCTAGCACAAAAATCTTTGGGTGTGCTTTTTTCTTTCTAGGCATATTTATGAGTTAGTTTTTATAAATAAGCAAGTCAAAACTTGCTGAAAATGCAATTCAACCAACCTCCATCCAAACCGTCATACTACTTACCAAGTATACCAATTACTCCGTCCAATAAAGAAAGAAACCCTTCTTTTTTCTAACGTTCGTACACCCGACCTTTCCATATTACTTTTATTGGCAAAAAATAAAAAATGACCATTAGGAAAGACAAAACCATCACATAAGGCTCATAAAAGAGCAGGGCAACCATATTTCTCCACTGCCCAAACCGAACCAGCCCCGACCCTATCACCAAAGCTTGTATGCCAGTTTTCAGTATAAAAACAAGCAAAGCAAGTTCAAAATTCACAAATGAAAAAAACAGAATGGCAGGAAAATAAAGCGCTTGGAGAAAAAGCACAACAAGCATATAAAATGGAAGCTTCATCGCTCCTTTCATCCACCGCTTCCGCTGGTGCAACAAGGAAAGCAAACCTTCAATAGGTTGTGTAAAAGCCATCACTCCAGTTTGCATAATGTTTTTGAAGCGAAAACCTTTCCCCACTACTGCTTTGAACATGGCATAATCTTCGATAATGGAAAATGGAAGGCTTTCGTAGCCACCTACAGCAAAGTATGCCTTACGGCTCAGCAGCATATTGTTCCCCATTGAAGTAACCGGCAGACCCAAATCCGATACGATTTTTATCATTTGCTGGGCATATAGCCAATCGACCGCCTGCAACTTTCCCCACAGCATGTTGCTCCTTATCATCGTAAAACCTGTTACCACTCCATATCCTTTCTGGGCAACATTTACCATGTCAGTCGCCCAACTTGCAGGCACTTCTACGTCTGCATCGGTAAAAAGGAAAAACTCTCCCTTTGCTTTCTTAGCCAATTGGGCAAGCACATTTGCCTTCCCTTTTGCCTTGCCAAGTTGCTCATGAATATCAACCAAATGGAACCCAGGTTTTCCTTCTACATACATCTGCACCTTGCTAAAAGTATCGTCCTCAGAAGCATCGTTCCCTATCCATACATCAAACATTCCTTTCGGATAATCCAGTTTTTCCATCGCCCTAAGGCAGGCAAGTATATTCTCCGATTCATTTCGGGCAGCTATCAAAATACTTACAAAAGGAAGGGAGTTCTCCAAAGCTTAAGGTTTCGTGTTTCTAAAAAAAATTTACAAAAAATAGGGCTGTATTGGGGAAAAACAAAATATTGATCGCTAAGAAAAAGTTTATTTATTGAATGAATAGCATAAATTTTGCCTTATACTCATTCCCTTCTACTAAGCCACTAACCCTTAAAAACCTTTTAACTGAAACCCAGACAGCTTTTTTTGCGGAAAACTGTCAAAAAAACATATGTATCAACCGCTTGATTCACAAGCATTTTATTAAATTGAACGGATTATTTAATGGCTATGAAATCCTTACCTCAATATTTCTTTCAACTCGGGGCACTTTCCCTTACCATGATGGCATGCTGGTCAGGTTTTATGGCCCTCGCCAGCGACTATCTCAACATTGGTCCAGCAGAAGCATCAATGTCCGAAGTTGAATCTATGCTTCTCGTGCTTGCAGTCTGCGTCCTTCAAACAGTTCTTTCTACCGCACTTATCAGCCAATCTTCTTGGAAAGGATTCAAGCTTATCATTACCTTTTTTATAGTAATGTTCGGCATCCAATTTCTGCTTACCCAAGCAGAAAACTACTTTCTCCACGGTAACGTAACGCTGCCCGATGGGCTCATTGAAGGAATATTGATAGCAGGTGGCGCACTTTCCCTCATCTATTCTATAGCCGCTGTGGTTATTATGGGCTTCCACCGCATCAAAAACTCCGAGCGCTATTTTAGGGCACAAAGAGAAAGGCGAAGCTATAGTGCAAAATTTTACTTTAGACTTCTTTTTTCAGCGGCGGTCATCTATCCAGCCATCTACTTTCTTGCTGGATATTTTATCTTGTGGCAGTTCGAAGCTGCTCGCCTTTACTATGCCAACAGCAGTAACAAGCTTCCATTTTTAGAGCATATGCAGCAACTTTTTTCCCAGAGCTCTGGCTCTCTTTATTTCCTACAAGTAATTAGAGGAGCAATTTGGACAATTATAGGCATGCTTCTTTTTAACATGCTAAAAAGCCATGTCACCATCAAAGCAATCCTCATTGCACTTACTTTCTCCCTTTTCATGGGACTTCAACTCCTCATCCCCAATCCATTTATGCCGACCCCCGTACGCCATGCCCACCTCCTCGAACTCCTGCCGTCTAACTTCATTTGGGGTATTGTTTTAGTATGGTTTGCCCTCAGGCCTAGCAAGAAAAAAGCTCTCTATTAGAAGAGGACATGCACATAGAAAGCCAAACCCTAAAAAGCCACTGAAGATGGACTTCAGTGGCTTTTTAGGGTTTACAAGGAAGGAAAATTATTATATTTGCTTAAAGCTTTTTTCATACTTACCAACAAGTAGCTTTTCACCGACTCTCCTACCTTCACCACCTTATTTTCAACTCCAAAGATTTAACTACTAGACTCAATTATTCTCTAACCACAAGAATTAAAAACATGAAAAATCTATTGCTAATAATCAACATTTCGTGCCTTATACTTTCGTGTACGCCTACAAGTGAACAAGAATCAAAAATGGAATACCCAAAAACCAAGAAAATAGACCAAACAGACGATTTTTTCGGAGTTCAGGTCACCGACCCTTATCGCTGGCTAGAACAAACAGATGCACCAGAAGTAAAAGAATGGGTTGAAGCTGAAAACAAAGTCACATTTAGTTACTTGGGAAAAATACCTTACCGTGAAAAACTAAAAAGCAGGCTACAAACACTCTGGGATTACGAAAAACTTTCTGCACCACGCAAAAGAGGAGATTACACTTATTATTATAAGAATGATGGTCTACAAAATCAGTCGGTACTTTATCGCACAAAAGACGATGCCGAAGAAGTTTTTCTTGACCCTAATAAACTTTCTGAAGATGGCACTACATCACTGTCAGGCAGTTCATTTACCAAAGATGGGAGTTTGTTTGCTTACTCTATTTCTCAAGGTGGATCGGACTGGAGAGAGATTTACATAAAAAATACTGATACAGGCGAATTGCTAGAAGACAAAATTATAGATGCAAAGTTTACAGGAATTACATGGAAAGGAAACGAGGGGTTTTATTACAGTAGTTACGACAGACCCAAAGAGGGAAACAAACTAGTAGCCAAGACTCAATTCCATAAATTGTATTACCACAAATTGGGCACTCCACAAAGCGAAGACGTCTTGATTTTTGGAGGAGAAGAAACTCCACGCAGATACATTGGGGCTAGTATTACAAAAGATGAGCGCTTTCTAGTAATTTCAGCTTCAGAGAGCACCAGTGGCAACGAACTGTACATTCAAGAGCTGAGTAAGGAAAATAGTGAAATCATACCTATTGTGACCAACTTCGAAAACGAACATTCGCTGATTGCAAACGATGATGATAAATTGATGATATACACCAACCTCAATGCACCTAACAACAAAGTAGTTGAAACTAGCATTGATAACCCAAGCCCTGATACTTGGAAAGAGCTAATTCCCGAAACTGAAAATGTACTTTCTGTTTCAACAGCGGGAGGTAAAATATTTGCCAGCTATTTGGTAGATGCAAAAAGTGAAATAAAGCAGTTTGACAAAAACGGAACACTAGAAAGAACCATCGGTCTTCCAGGGATTGGTTCGGCAGGTGGCTTTTATGGAGAAGAGGAAGACACGGAGTTGTATTATACGTTCACCTCTTTTATCGACCCCTCAACTATTTACAAATACAATATTGCCAGCGGTGAATCTGAACTTTATTGGCAGCCAGAAATTGATTTTGACTTCGGCAACTACGAAACCAAGCAAGTTTTTTATACAAGTAAAGACGGGACAAAAGTACCTATGTTTATCACCCACAAAAAAGGCATTGAGCTAAACGGTAAAAACCCAACTTACCTATATGCTTATGGAGGTTTCAATATCAGTTTAACACCTAGATTTAGCACAGCAAGGTTGGTATGGTTGGAACACGGCGGAATTTATGCGCAGCCAAACCTACGCGGCGGAGGGGAATACGGAGAAGAATGGCACAAGGCAGGTACAAAAATGCAAAAACAAAATGTGTTTGACGATTTTATTGCTGCTGCTGAATACCTTGAAAAAGAAAAGTATACTTCTAGTAAATACTTGGCTATTGCCGGCGGATCAAATGGAGGTTTGCTAGTGGGGGCAACTATGACCCAACGCCCTAACCTAGCGAAAGTAGCTTTCCCCGCTGTAGGGGTAATGGACATGTTGCGTTACCATAAATTCACCGCAGGTGCAGGCTGGGCCTATGATTACGGTACTGCCGATGATTCTAAAGAAATGTTTGAATACCTAAAAGGCTACTCGCCTGTTCACAATGTGGAGGCTGGAACTGCCTACCCAGCAACTATGGTCACCACAGCTGATCACGACGACCGTGTAGTGCCAGGGCATTCATTCAAGTTTGCTGCAGAGTTACAAGAGAAACAAGCAGGCAGCAATCCGGTTCTCATCAGAATTGAAACCAAAGCTGGGCATGGAGCGGGTAAGCCTACCTCAAAAATCATTGAAGAAAACGCCGATAAATGGGCTTTTGCCTTTTACAATATGGGGTTTGAGAAGCTTCCCTAAATAAAAGTGCGACGAGTTTCAAAAAACGAAATGACATAACCCATTCCCACAAAACAAAAAAGCCCGGTGCATCACACCGGGCCTTTCCCAAACCTCTCTAATAACTTTAAACTCTAACTTATTTCTGCTTTTTTCTTCTTGCTTGGTACAAACATATAGGTTCTTGTCCCATTCATTATCATCAATACCCTTGAGCTAGTATTTTTCCTGTTGAGCAGGAATATTAAGCGATAAAGCAGAATGGTTATTTTTTTAAGGTGAGTCCAAAAAAAGCAAACCCCTTTGTGCTGTACAGCACAAAGGGGTTTCAAATTCAATGCTTCTTTTCAGGTCAGATCAACTCCACATCATCTACATTTCGTTCCGAAATCTTGAAGAATTCCTTGTGCGAGTTGAAAGGTTTGTTTTTACCCGAATCTATCTTCACATAGCTGCCATCTTCTTGCATCTCGTACGAGTTCACATTGTCTTTCATATTGAAATCCAAGATCGTGATTGCTTCTCTGATACTTCGCTTATCGATGTAGCGGAACAACGACTCAATCCTTCTGTCAAAGCTTCGTACCATCGCATCGGCACTTCCTCCATAAATAATCGGGTCGCCATTGTTGTGGAAATAGAAGATACGAGAGTGTTCCAAATAGTCACCTACAATAGACCGTACAATAATATTTTCACTGAGCCCTTTCCTGCCCGGGCGAAGCGAACAAATCCCTCGTACTATCAGTTTTATGGAAACACCCGCTTGCGATGCCTTATACAAAGCATTGATAAACTTCTTGTCTTGCAGGGAATTCACTTTTATATATACCCCACTTGGCAAACCTTTTTTCGCATTTTCCGCCTCTTGCTCTATCAGCTGTATCAGCTTGTTCCGCATCTCTACTGGTGCGGTAAGGAGATACTTATATTGCTTAGGATATGAATGCCCGGTAATAGCGTTGAAAAACTCCGATACATCGTTAGCATACTGATCTTTGGTCGTGATCAAGCTCATATCGGTATAAAGCCTGCTCGTGTCCTCGTTGTAGTTACCGCTCGACATGTGCACGTACCTCGTTACCTTATCCCCATCTTTTCTTACAATCAACAGCACCTTGGTATGAGTTTTCAACTGGCTCATTCCATGGATAATAAAACACCCTGCTTCTTCGAGTTTCTGCGCTTCTTTAATGTTATTTTCCTCATCAAAACGAGCTTTCAACTCAAACAACACCGAAACGTGCTTACCATTTTCGGCCGCTTTTTTCAGTGCTGTGGTAATCCTCGAATCTTTCGCCAGCCTATAAATAGTGATCTTGATGGCCAACACATCAGGATCTTCCGCCGAAGCTTCTATGAGCGTAAGCAACGGTTCAATACTATTGTAGGGATGGTGCAACAGCACATCATTCTTCTTAAAAAGCTGGAAGATCGACTCCGTATTGTTCTCCGGGATAGAAAGCGGACGCACAGGTTTCTTCGGAGGCGGTTGCAAGTGCTTGAATGAGCTATGCTTTATCACCTGCCAAAGCGAAGTATAATCTATTACCGAATGAATTTCGAAGATATTAAACTCATCTATGTCCCATTTGCCAGAAAGCTGCTTTATCAGCCATTTAGATGCACCAGGCTCTATTTCTAGCCTTACTACCCTGCCCGTCCGGCGGCTCTGGAGCTTGTATTTAATTTCTTCTATAAAATCAGTTTCCAAATCCTCACTTTCCTCTAGGGTAAAGTCACCGTTTCGGGTAATTCGGAAAAGGTTGATCGATTGGATATCAACATTTCTGTAGAGACGATGAATTTTTTCTCGAATAATAGATTCAATAGGCACAAAAATCACCTGATCGTCCCTGTAAATCTCGAAAAATCGGGGAAGGTTTGGCGGCACTTGCACAAACGAAAGCTTGTTTTGCGCCTTGCCATCAACGTTATCCCTTGTCACTATCCCAAATATCAATACCTTGTTCATTAAGGTTGGGAAAATGCGGTAGGTATCCGTCATCATCGGGGTGAGCATTGGGAAGATTACCTTGTTGAAGTAGGCAAAAGAAGAATCTTTTTCCTCATCGGTAAGCTGATCTACGTTTAGTATTTTAAACCCGTTTTTCGCAAACTCAGGCACTAAGTTTTTGAGAAAATACTCATCTTGATCTTTCACAAACTGCTGAACACCTTCCAGCAACGTAAGCCTAAAGGGTTCTTCCGACAACCCCGAATAATCTACCCTGTGCTTGTTATAGTCTATGTAATTGTAAAGGCTACCTACCCTTACCATAAAAAACTCATCGAGATTAGATGCCGTGATGGCCATGAACTTAAGCCGTTCAAAAACCGTCCGCTTGGTATTCCTTGCCTGATCCAACACTCGGAAATTGAACTGTAACCAGCTCAAATCCCTGCTTATCAGGTCACTTTTATTTATCAAGGCATTTACTCTTTCCTTAAATATACTCTTAGTCACGGTCATTAAGCTTTTATATATGGTTTTCCCTTTTTCAAATGGGGATAAAAAATCATGAATAAACAACAGTTAGGCTTCACTGCACAAAATACATTATTAAACTCAATTTTTCCATTTCTACCAAGTTCTATTTCGCATGGCTAACTCGCTTTAAAATTAGAATGACCTTTCGACAAAAAAAAGAAAATATCATTAAGAGACTGTTCATACTACATATTCTTTTCCATTCCTTTTATTCTTCTGCCAATTCATGCTTACATTCGTACGATAAACTTCCCACCAACCCCACTGCATTTTTTAATACTATTGACAACGCTTGTAAGTAACCTATGAATTACCATGAAAACCTTATTCTTCATTATTATCTCTACCATGCTAAGTTCCATCCAATTTGCCGAAGCACAAAAACTCTCCAAAACACTGCCTTCCGAAAAGGAAAGCAACATTAAGCTGGAGTACGATCAAAAAAACGGAACCTATAATTTCTCTCCCAGAGACGAGACACTTCCAACAACATCATCGTTCCAATATACTTCTGTAAATGGATTTTTTATAGCCGATGTGTTTTTAGGAAAGAAACCTTCCAATGGAAAAATAGGCTTTCGGGTCACCCCTTCAACTAATAGCTCCGCACCCATTGCCGGTTTTTTAGTAGAAGGAAACAAAGTTTCCATAGTAGATACCGAAGGAAAATCACACGATATCCAACAAGAAAACACCGACTTTTTACGCATAGAAAAACGCGACAGCATATTAAATTTTTACCTGAAGGGAGAAAATGACTTACTTGAAAAAGTAGGAAAAGTCAACTCTTCCACAGTAGATATAAATATTGGGCTTTATATTGAAGACATCCAAGGCGAAGCATCTTTCTATAACTTCAGGCTGAGCCAGCCCATTTACAACCCAACAGGAAGCCGTAGCTTAACAAGCCGCTTGGAAATACTGGATATCAATACCTTGCGGCGAAATATTGTATACGAAAACTTCCAGCATTTTGAAGCCCCAAACTGGAGTAGGGATGGCAAAACACTTATTTTCAATCAAGAAGGGCGGTTATACAAAATTCCCATAAACGGGGGGAAGCCTAAGCTTATAAAAACAGGAGACGCACAAAAGCTCAACAACGACCATGGACTTTCGCCAGATGGAAAAATGCTCGCCATCAGCCATCACGACGGGGAATTTAGAACTGCAGACAACTCTACGGTGTATGTATTACCTTCCAAAGGAGGAAGGCCGAAAAAAGTAACCACGAACAACCCATCTTATTGGCATGGCTGGTCGCCCGATGGCAAAACACTTGCCTATGTAGGTAGAAGAAATGGGCAATACGATATTTATACCATCCCCGTGGAAGGCGGTGAAGAAACTCGCCTCACAACAGCAGAAGGCTTGGATGATGGCCCTGATTATTCTCCTGATGGCAAGTATATTTTCTTCAATTCTGACCGGACAGGCAGTATGGATATTTGGAGGATGGATACCGATGGACAAAACCAAACCCAGATTACCGATGACCCTTTCCAAAACTGGTTTCCACACCCTTCGCCCGATGGCAAATGGATCGTTTTCCTTTCTTACCCTCCTGAAGTAGGCGCTGGCCTCCACCCTCCCAACCTCAAAGTAATGCTTCGTATGATGCCTTTGGAGGGCGGTCCAATAAAAGTTTTGGCTTATCTTTATGGCGGGCAGGGAACTATAAATGTCCCGTCTTGGTCGCCCGATGGGCAAAAATTTGCGTTCGTTTCTTATTCTTATTGATGTATGAAAACCCTTTTTCTGACAACAACTGGTGCGATCATCCGCTCGTGCCCTACATTTTATGTTAAAAAAGTCTCATGTATACGCTCAACTAATCACCTATTTCATCCTATTACTTTTTGTATGAAAACACTTTTTCTAATTTCCCTTTCCCTGCTTGCCTTTACACAACCTCTCTTTTCCCAAAACCTTCCCTTGGCAAAGCAACAAGTAGATACGCTCTGCTCTCCAGCAATGCTCGGGAGAGGCTATAATTCCGAAGGAGATAAAAAAGCTGCCGAGTACATCCGCAACGAGTTCAAAAGCATCGGTTTGGAAGACATAGCCGAAGACTATTACCAAAAATTTCAGCTCAATGTGAACACTTTCCCCAACCAAGTGTACCTCAAGCTAGGTAAAAAAACATTGATCCCCGGCAGAGATTTCATCCCCGACCCCTCTTCGGGCAATGCTTGGGGCAAAGGAAAGCTCATCCAGCTCGACACCCTCATTTTCTCCGATTCGGTGGCTCAAGAGAAGTTTTTACAGCAAGATTTGATAGGCAACGTCTTGGTGTACGACGAAAAGTTTGATGCAGCCGTGTACAAACTTCCCCGCAAGCCAATGGTCAAACTTATGCAAGCGGCGGCGGTAATTGTACTCGTAGATAAACTCACCTTTGGTGTAGGCAGGCAACAAATGAGGTTTGGAAAGTTCAAAGTACTGAAATCAAGCTTCGATGCCAAAGCCAAGAAAGTACACTACCAACTGGTGGCAGAGCTCAAAGAGCGATACATCACCCAAAACGTGATGGGGATGGTGGAAGGAACGGCAAAGCCCGACTCCTTTCTGATTGTAAGCGCACACTACGACCACCTCGGCACACTCGGTGAAAATGTGTATTTCCCAGGCGGAAACGACAATGCCAGCGGCACCGCACTCCTCTTACAAATGGCAAAGCATTTTAAGGAAACCCCCCCTGCTTTTTCCATCATTTTCATTGCTTTTGGGGCAGAAGAAGCGGGGCTGGTAGGCTCGCAATACTACGTCCATTACCCCATAGTTCCGCTCGACAAAACCGCTTTTATGCTCAACCTTGACCTCATAGGCACGGGCGAAGAAGGAGTGATGGTGGTAAATGGGTTGATATTTCAAGATGAATTCAAGCTGCTGGAAGAAGTGAATAAAAAGGGCGGCTACCTTTCGGAAATCAAAAAACGGGGAAAAGCCGCCAATTCCGACCATTATCCCTTCTCCGAAAACGGAGTTAAATCCTTCTTTTTCTACCTCATGGGAGATTGGAAAAATTATCACGACATTTACGACGACAACCAAGTGCCGCTCACGAAGTTTCCCGAAACCTTCAAGCTCTGCGTCGACTTTTTGGATGCTTTGCAAGAGCGTAGTTAACCCAAGGGCTATGGCATACAGCCTTTTTGTTAAGAACTACAACCATTAAAAAACTATTCAAAACCCTAGATGTCGAAAACGAAAATTACCCAACTTTTTAACCAGTGGAAAAAAGCAAGGCAAAACGCCGAGCAGCATTCCCTCCATCAAGAACACTTGGTAGAGGCGATTGCCCTTTCCCAGAACCTTCGTTTTCAAGCCCAAGCTTCGCCAAAAGATAGTTTCGAGCTTTTCTCCACTTTTTCCGAACCCATTGCAAGCGTTTTATTTTCAGGAGAAAAAGGAAAAGAACCTGATACAAAATCCCCAATTACATTTGAAATAAAAGAAGAAAAAAGCGGCAAAGAATTCGGGAAGCTTTACCACGCTTTTTGCGAGGAAATAGAAGAACAAAAGGAATTAGAAATAGCTAAAAAAAAGTACGAAGAAGCACTTAAAAAGAACAAAAAAAACTTGCTCAAAGCTGCGGAAAAACTAGAAGTCTCCGACAGAAAGTTTTCCAAAAACCGTCAAGAGCTTGCGCAGTTTTACGGCGACATGCCCTTGGGAAAACCCTCCAAAAAACAGCTTTTCAGCCATGTAGCCAATTGCTTGAATTGCCTTCCCTTGCTAAAGGGAATCGGTTGGAAGTCCACCACTTTTCCCGCTCTTCTTGAGTTGGTCATCACCCTTTCCGAGCAAGCGGATGAACGCACAAAAGCAGCCAGTTTAGCCCTAGAAAAGTTGGTTCGAACGCTAACCAAAGGCTATGAAGAAAGTGAAAAAGCTACGTTCGTTTCCTCTTATATCGCCCTGCAAGAAAATGCTCAATTTGAGCTACATCCTACATTTCTGGAAGCGATAACCCATTTTTCCCCATCGAAAAAAAAGGAAAACCAAAAAGCTTTATTTGTGGGAAATTTGCCCTATTCAACTTTCAAGAAAACGACCCAACTTACTGACCAGCTTACATCCTTGCTTTTGGCAGGAAAAACCGAAGTGATTTTTTGGGTGGAAAATGGGAAAGAGGATAAGAAAAAAAGTAGCACAAACGCAGCGCAAGCAGGGCTTTTCCAAACTACCCACCCGAACACGATTCGTTTCAAACAGTTGCTTTCTAGCGAATACGATGCTGTGCATTTCAATGCTTCAACCCAAAAAACTTTTCCCTTTCCAATTCCGTCCGAGGAAATTTCTTTCGGTAAAGTACTTGGAAAAGCGCAAAATGAGCAGTTTTCCCAAACGCTCAATTCCCTTTCTTTTTTGGAGGAAAGGGTAAAAAAAGATGGCTCGTTTCAACTCGTTTTACCCAAGGTTTTCGCTACTGCTAAGGCATTTGAAGGGCTAAGAAATTGGCTGTGCGCAAAGTTCCAAAATTTGTGGTTGCTCCCCTTACAATTCGATGCAGCGGGCAACCCAAACGAGGATTTTTATTTGCTTTGTGAGGGAAATGGGAGTGGAAAGCCTAAAGCTACTTTAAGAGTTTTCTCGGAAAAAGCACCAACCTTGCACCAAGTTTTTGGGCAATGGAAAACCTTGCAAAGGTCCAGTCTCAACGAGCAGCCGATTGACCAACCTTGGGTGGTGGAAAAAGGAAGCGATTTCGAGAATTTGTTCCCACTTTTTGAGAAAGGAAACCCCTCGGCTATTTTCAAAAACCTAGCAAAACCCACCGAAACAGAGCCACCTTTTAGCCTTTCTTCAAGTGAAGCCTCCGTCATGGTTCAGCCTTTCATTCCTGCTTTTTCCAAGGGGAAAGTGGAAAAACCAATTCCTCATATTTTCATTTCCCAAACGGAGAAAGGTTTTATTCCTTTCGCTGGGCTTGCACCGTTTTCTAAAGAATACAAGGGGAAAGTTTTTGGTTTCTCTCTGGAGAAAAACATACAAAAAGAAGCGGTAAAAGCTTTCGAAAAACATTACGAGGCGTTAAAAACAAAACAGCTCAACAAGGTAAGAACTGGACTAACTCAAGACATTGAGCAAATGCTAAAGGAGCTGGACACTTTTACCAAAAACCTGCCCGTCATCCACAAATTCACCCTCAAAATGGTAGGTGATTTTGCAGAACTTGGCACAAACTTTAGCTTCGCAAACAGCGGCGAACTTGCCGAAACCGTTGCCCTTTTGGACGCCAAAACCAAACAACTTTACAAAAGCGCCCAAGAGCGGAAAACGCTATTTGAAAAGGTACTGAGAAAAACCGATAGGCTTCAAAAACTGCTAAAACAACTTGAAAATGAGGAAAAAGAAATAGAACACGCTATTGGGAAAATTGACGAGGAACGCCTTTTTTATTATACCTACGCTATTCTGAACCATCTGGAATTTGCCGAGGAATACGGGGAAAAGCTTTCCAAAAACTTGGCAAAAATCCCGCTGTACGATGAGTTTCGGGAGTTTGCCAAAAGAGGCAAAAGCTTGTTCGAGCTCCACAGTGTTCAAGTAGAACCAGACTTACTACCCGCCCCCATTTTTGAAGACTTGGAAAAAGACGAACCCCTGCTCAAGCTCAACAAAAAAGAAGGCTGGATTTCCCTAGGAAACGGAAAAGCGCTGGTCATAGAAAACCCCGCTGTGTTCAATTGGCAACTTGATGGGAAAACCGCACTTTCTTACCTTTTAGGCAGGTTAAAAATAGCTCTAAAGCAAGTAGAAAAACCTAGTGAAGAGGAGTTGGTGAACGCAGTGCAGCGCTTGGTTTATGTTTGTGAGCAGGCAAATTAATACCGTCGTGGTCGTGAGAAGAATCAATCAAACAATTCCTTCCAACCAAAGTTTCCCTATCATACCAGCACACTTGGTTTTCATTCAACCTTAAACCATCACCCATAAACCGAAAAACTTCATCTTCTAACTCTAGCTCATGAATTCATACATCAACGCTGTGGGGAAAGCGACGGCTCCTTACAGGGTAAAACAAGCACACATTGCCGATTTTATGTGTGAAACGCTCCAGCTATCCCCCGAAAAACAGCGCGAACTAAAAGTACTTTACCGGGCAACGGGCATCAATTACCGCTACTCTGCCATCAAGGATTTTGGAAACTCCAGAGGCAATTTTTCCTTTTTCCCCAATGAAAAAAATGCAAACCAACCAGGCGTTTCCAGCCGAATGGATCTTTATAAAGAAACTGCTCCAAAGATGGCATTTGAAGCTATTTCAAATTGCTTTGAGGGCTTTGAAGGCTACGGTTTAAAAGATATTACCCACATTATCACCATCAGTTGTACTGGACTTTATGCTCCAGGTTTGGGTATCGAAATAATTAACCATTTTGGACTCAACAAAACCATCCAACGCACAGGGGTAAATTTCATGGGCTGCTACGGAGCATTCAATGGGCTAAAAGTTGCTGATAACATCTGTCGAGCCAATCCTGAAGCAAACGTTCTCATGGTTTCGGTAGAGCTTTGTTCTATCCATTTCCAAGACAGCACTGCACCTGATGACCTCTTGGCAGCCTCCCTTTTTGCTGATGGATCGGCAGCAGCGCTTCTTTCTTCCAAGGCAATTTCTGGCTCGCTGAAAGTCGAGAGTTTCCACTGCGACCTAAACACGGAGGGAATAGACGAAATGGCGTGGGATATTGGCGATACGGGCTTCAATATGCGGCTTTCCCAGTATATTCCCGAGCTAGTAGGCGATGGTATTCCAAGCTTGGTAGAAAACCTGTTTTCGGGGCACAACATTCGACTAGATGATATTTCTCACTATGCTATACACCCTGGGGGGAAAAGAATTCTGCAAAAAACAGAGGAAGTTTTGGAGATTAAGCGGGAGAAAAACAAGTTTGCACATGAAGTGCTGCGGGAATACGGCAACATGTCGTCTGCCACGGTGCTTTTTGTGCTGGATGCCGTGCTCCAAGAGATTGGAAAAACGGAAAAGAAAGGCAATGTACTGAGTATGGCATTTGGACCAGGGCTGACCCTTGAGTCAGCTTTCTTTAAATATGTACCGTAGAGTGTAGAGGTTAGATGAATTGACAAACTCGGCTCACAAGTACAACTAGCAACAAGAAACCAGTAACCCCAGCAGTAAGAGCATGTTTAAATTTTGAAAAAAGCTGGGCAGCCCAAAACTTTGTAGTGACCAAACAACAAAGTTTATGGAAACCGACCAAAGCCGATTGACTGCCCAGCAATGGGAATATATCAAAGAATGCCTACCTGTGCAAAGAAAGCGTAAATATGATTTGCGCGACGTGGTGGATGGCATATTTTATATCTTGCGCACGGGGATGCAATGGCGGAACCTCTCCGGTGGATACCCCCCATGGCAGAGTGTCTATTATTATTTCCGCAGATGGAAACAGGACAACACCTTGGAGCGTATCAACGCCCAGTTGAACAAGAAATGGAGAGTGGGGGAAAACAAAAAGGAGACCCCCAGTATGCTATCCATTGACAGCCAGTCGGTAAGGCGTGCGCCTTTCATAGGCCAGGACACCGGCATAGACGGTAACAAGAAGGTGGACGGCAGGAAAAGGCACGTGGTCACCGACACGTTGGGGTTGGTATGGGGCGTGCTCGCCGGCCCGGCCAACGAGCCTGATGGGGCGGCAGGGCAACGGGTGGCCGACCCCTTGCTGGGCTACCTGGATAGGATTAAGAAGATACTGGCCGACCATGCCTACAAAGAAGGCTTCATGGGCTGGGTGGAGGAAAATATCAGGGGTGTGGGGGTCGAGATTTCCTCTTGCCCACCGACCGCCAAGGGCTTCGTGCCCATCAAGTGGAGGTGGGTCACGGAAAGGACTTTCGGGACGCTCAATTTCTTCAGGAGGCTGTCCAAGGACTATGAAAAGACCACAAAAAGCCAAGAAGCTTGGGTGCTATGGCAAAACTGCCAAATAATACTCAACAGGCTCAAAAGAAAACATGAATTAAATTTTTAAACATGCTCTAACAGAAATTATTCAAAAAAGCTATCTAAAAAAACAATATGTCAGCAACACCATCTACCATGATTCCCTTGGGCTCAACCGCCCCTGATTTCACGCTTCCCGACACGGTGAGCGGCAAAGACATTGCCCTTTCTGAGCTTCAACCAGAAGTAGCAACAGTGATTATTTTCATCTGCAACCATTGCCCCTATGTGATTCACATAGCCCCTAAATTTGCCGAACTGGCAAAGGCTTACCAAGCAAAAGGAGTGAAATTCGTAGCCATTAGTTCGAACGATGTGGTAAATTACCCGCAAGACTCTCCTGAGAAAATGACGGAATTTGCCAAGGAATACGACTTGTCTTTCCCTTACCTCTACGACGAAAGCCAAGAAGTAGCCAAGGCGTACAAAGCAGCTTGCACGCCCGACCTTTTCGTGTTCGACAAAGACCTCAAATGCACCTACCGAGGGCAGTTCGATGCTTCCCGCCCCAAAAATGTTTTGCCTGTTACAGGTGAAGACTTGATAAATGCGTTGGATTTGATGTTGGATGGAAAAGCTGTTCCCGAAACACAAATTCCTAGCATAGGCTGCAATATAAAGTGGAAGGCTTAGTGGGGTTGCGGGTTGGAATTATTTATTAAAAACATCAGAAATGGAAATCTATATAACTTCAAATGGCGAGATGGTTAATTTGCCTCAGGGCTTTGACCTAAAGATAGACGAGCTATCTAATGGTGTTTATGAAATCAATATATCTGATAAAAATGGGCGAAGCGTTAGCGGGCAATGCACCGATACTGAGTTAGATTCATTGGTGCAGAAAGCAATTGAAAGCCTGAAAAAAGTGAGAGGGTATATTTCTGATACCAAATGAAGCCTATTCCTTCAGAATTCGTCTTAAAAAAACCAGCTCAAAGTGATTCTGTGAGCTGGTTTTCTAATTTCTAACCCCTTCTACTACTTACTCATTTCCGCCAAGTACTTGTAGAAAAGTGGAACGGTTTCGATGCCCTTGAAGTAGTTGAACAAGCCGAAATGCTCATTGGGCGAGTGGATGGCATCTGAGCTCAAACCGAAGCCCATCATCATCGAATCTAGCCCCAATTGTTTTTTGAACATCGCTACAATTGGAATACTTCCTCCATCTCTTTGGGGGATCGGCTTCTTGCCAAAGGTATCTTCATACGCCTTGCTTGCTGCTTGGTATGCAACCGATTCGGTAGAAATAACCACTGGCTCGCCGCCATGGTGCGCCGTAACTTTCACGCTTACACTTGGCGGGGCAATTGACTTAAAATGCTTGGTGAACAGCTCGGTGATCTCATCCGAAACCTGATGAGGGACTAATCGCATAGAGATTTTGGCGTAAGCCTTCGCCCCTATTACTGTTTTAGCTCCTTCACCCATGTAGCCGCCCCAAATGCCGTTTACATCCAAAGTAGGGCGGATCGAAATACGCTCGCGCGTGCTGTAGCCTTTCTCTCCGAACACATCGGGAATCCCAATTTCTTTTTTGAAATCTTCCACGTCGAACGGTGCTTTGCCCATTTCGTCCCGCAGCTCTTGGCTTAGTTCCTCCACTTTGTCGTAAAATCCGGGGATAGTCACATGTTCGTTTTCACCTTTGAGCGAAGCGATCATCTCCGCCAAAATGTTGATAGGATTGGCTACCGCTCCGCCATACAGCCCAGAGTGCAAGTCACGGTTCGGGCCGGTAACTTCTACCTCCATGTAGCTCAAACCTCTCAAGCCTACCGAGATAGATGGAATATCGTTGGCGATCATTCCTGTGTCCGAAATAAGGATCACATCTGCCGCTATTTTCTCTTTGTTAGCAACCACGAATTCTTCTAGGTGCGATGAACCTATTTCCTCCTCACCCTCTAGCATAAACTTTACGTTACAAGCCAAAGAGTTAGTCTGCATCATGGTCTCGAAGGCTTTTACGTGCAAATACATTTGCCCCTTGTCGTCGCATGCGCCACGGGCATATATTTTCTCATCTCGTATCTCAGGCTCGAAAGGAGGGGACGTCCAAAGCTCCAATGGGTCGGCAGGCTGCACATCGTAGTGACCATATACCAACACGGTGGGCAAAGAAGGATCGAATATTTTTTCGCCATAGACGATTGGGTGACCGGGCGTTTCGCAAAGCTCTACCTTTTCCGCCCCAGCAGCTTCCAGTTTTTCTTTCAAAAACTCCGCTGCTTTTTTCACATCTCCGGCATACGCCTTATTGGTACTGACAGATGGAATTCGCAGTAAATCAAATAGTTCGGCAATGAAGCGCTGCTTATTTTCCTCTATGTATTGTTGCATATTTTGTTTGGTTGTTTTTTGAATAATCCGAATGTTGGAAATATAGCAAATTGAGGTGGGATGCGCCAAGTTAACTTTGAAAATGATTTTTTTGGGGTGTGGGTACGCCGTCCGAGATTTGTAATCTCGGACGGCTTATCGTAAGACTTGCAGTCCGACCTTTAGTAAATCGGATTTCAAATCCTGTGATAGGGCTTCGGAGTTACAAACTACGAAGAGCGAGGCTATTTGTATTAGGAGGCTTGGCTTTTCTACTAATGCGTATATCCGCAATTTCACGAATTTATCCGCCATTGTTCAATTGATATTTTGTACCTTTTCGCTCTCCCTTTTTGATTAAAATTTCTTTTTCTGTTAGTTGTTCTAAATCTCAGACATCGGAGCTATAGTAGGACTTACAGTTCATTCTTAGGTATTTGCTTCTAGTAGGCGTAGAAGGCTAAAAACGTTAATCATCACTATCTGAGCTGTTGTTTTTATACATTGTTGCAGCTAACTCTTTCTCAATTTCCTCTATAGTCGGCAATTCAGGTTTTAAGTCAGTTGGTATAGAGTTCACAATTTCATATTCCGCTACACCAATTGGTTGGCTTGTTCCTCGAAGTGCATATTCAGCGATCACTTCAGATTTACTTTTACAAAGGAGTAGTCCAATCGTAGGGTTTTCATTTTCGCTTTTCATTAAGTCATCAACCGCAGAAAGATAAAGATTCATTTTTCCTGCATATTCTGCTCTAAATTTCACTGATTTCAGCTCAACGACGACATAGCACTTCAGCTTAATATGATAGAAAAGCAAGTCAATATAGAAATCCTCTCCATCAATTTTCAATGGCACTTGCCTGCCAACAAATGAAAAGCCACCGCCCAGTTCAAGTAAAAATGATGTAATGTGTTTAATTAACTGTTCTTCTATATCCTTCTCTAACGCTTTTTCATTTAAAGTCAGAAAATCAAATTTATATGGATCTTTCAGGGTTTCAATCGCTAATTCTGATTGTGGAGTTGGTAAAGTCTTTGGAAAGTTTGTAATTGCTTTTCCCGAGCGGTTATAGAAATCTAAATCTATTTGATGAGCAAGAACAGTCCTAGACCAATTGTTTTCAATCGTTTTATTGATATAAAATATTGCCTCGGCACTATTCTCAGCTTTAGTTATAATCAACACATTGTGTCCCCAGGGAATTTGTCCAACAAGTTGCTGGACTTTTTCAATTTCAAGTTCTGATTTGGCATAAAACTCATACCATTTTCTCATTGAAAATAGGTTTGAGCGAGAAAACCCTTGTTGATTTGGAAAGTGATTCCTTAAATCTTTCGATGCATTTTCAACAACAGATGTTCCCCATTTTCCAAGATTGATTTTCTCAGAGATTGATTTACCAATTCTCCAATACAAATCTAAAAGTGTCTGGTTTACAGAAATCGACGCTTTAATCTGAGACTTTTGAATTTCAGACTTTAATTCTTCAATCCACTTTTTATATTCTCCTGTATTTTGGGTTAATTCCATTTTGCAAGACTTTCCTCAAAGATAAATTTAATCAAGCTAAACCTTTGTAGATCGAATTAGCTCCAATATTCAGTTATCGCAACAATTACTTTGCCCCTTCTTGTGTGGGCATTATCGCCATGGTTTTTTTGAATAATCCGAATGTTGGAAATATAGCAAATTGAGGTGGGATGCGCCAAGTTAACTTTGAAAATGATTTTGGGGAGGGGGCACGCTGTCCGAGATTTGTAATCTCGGACGGTTTATCGTAGGACTTGCAGTCCGACCTTTAGTAAATCGGATTTCAAATCCTGTGATAGGGCTTCGGAGTTACGGACTTTGGAGAGCGGGTCGAACTGGTGCATCAGATACCAGTTGGTAACCAACGTCTACTTATTTTTTAATCCTCTAATCCTGACATAAACTTTAAATATCGGGTCGATAAAAGAATACCTCCCATTTGAAAGTTTTTTTAAAACTGGTTTCGTATTCCCATTTTTCACCAATGAGTTAACTATATTGGCTGGTGAATTAATTCCTAATTCTTTCGCTGTTTTATAAATATCTTTTGTTGAAATTACAGTATTAAGTTCCTCTGCAAATAAAACTAGCAACACCTCTTTATTACCTGAATAATCTATTGTTTCTAAATAGAGTGTTTCATATAAATTTGGTAGTCTACCCTCTGCAATTCTCTTAAAAACAGATTGAACTGTTTCAATATTTATCTTCCTTTGCCCTCTCTCATGCGCCAAATAAAATGACTCTTTCCCTATTAAATGTACAAAATAAGGAAAGCCTCCTGCTAATTTTACTATATAATCTCTTGCTATATCCTCTATCTCAAAATAATGAGAAACACGATTTTCAGCTTTTTTAAATATTTCTAGCAACTCATAATCGAGCATTTGGTCAATTCTAATAGGATACGAGAATCTTGATATAGATTCATGATCTGAAATTAATTTAGTGAAAGAATCAGAAATGCCTACAACACAAAACTTAAAGAAGTCATTGGTACAGGCTTTAAGTAAGAGAACCAAACCCTGTTTTATCTTCTATTAGATCAAACTCATCTATAAAAACGATAAATCCTTTCTTATGGAAATTTTCTTTTTGAATCTGACCAAGTAGTTTTCTGAAATTCTGAATGACATCATCGGATTCTTTAATTTCATATTTAACATCCCTTCCCTCCTTTGCGGTAAAGTCAACTAAATTCTTAATGCCTAATTTACCACTTTGAGAAAAACTTTCAGTAACCCCTTTTTTTATCTTGTTTCCTTTATCGGTATGGTCAAATAGCTCTTCACTGTTTTCGTCTCCAAATAATATTCTCTTTATTAAGTCTTGTGTATTTTTTA
This sequence comes from Flammeovirgaceae bacterium SG7u.111, assembly GCA_034044135.1. Lineage (NCBI taxonomy): Bacteria > Pseudomonadati > Bacteroidota > Cytophagia > Cytophagales > Flammeovirgaceae > Flammeovirgaceae bacterium SG7u.111. The sequence goes on from CP139021.1 coordinate 4,840,361, forward strand.
TCGATTTATCGCAAGTAATAAAATGTGTTAAGAAATTAAATTTCAAATGTGCTGTTTCAATGTACCTGTCTAAATATAGAATTTGTTGCAAAGTATCATCACCTTCAGCAATAAGTTGAACTTGTTTTGCAACTGAAGTCTTACCAATACCTCTAATACCAAAAATCGGGATAAAACTTCTTATGTCGCTTAAAGCACGGACTGCAGTTTTAATCTCTTCTTTTCGTCCAGCAAAAAATGCAGGATTATCAATTTCTCTTGATGGGAAGAAAGCATCTTCAATATCTTCTCGTGTAATATTATTCATAGCCCTTATGGTATTTAACTCTCAACACCTAGATATATGATGTCGCACATTTTTCAATCATCAGATGCTATTTGCACGCTCAACTAAAGATAAGTCTTCAGCCCCCCTTTTTGAGGCACATCCTCTGTAAATCTACAAAACAATTCTTTTTTATCAAAGTACTTTATGTTAAAAGCAAGGTGTTAATTCTATTTTCATAAATCGTCCACCCCAAACTAAAAAAATAGTTTGGATTGCTTGCTTTTAACCAAACTAATCCTTTAGTTTGAACTATTGATTTAGTTTGGTTGATTAAACACGCTTAATAAATGAAAGAATTAACAAAAGCAGAAGAGGAGATTATGCACGTATTGTGGAGGCTGGACTCCGCATTTGTGAAGGACATTATTCCCGAATTGCCCGAGCCAACGCCTGCCTACAATACGGTTTCAACGATTGTCAGGATCTTGCAAGAAAAGGGGTTTGTGGGGCATGAGAAACACGGGCAATCTCACAAGTACCATCCTTTGGTTACCAAAGAAGCATATACCAAGTCCTTTATGAAAGGCTTTGTTTCAAAGTACTTCAGCGGATCGTATCAGCAAATGGTCTCCTTTTTCACCAAAGAGGACAATCTCAGTTTCAATGAGTTAGAGCAGCTATTGAAAGAACTTAAAGAAAAGAAATCATGATAAATTACTTGATAGAACTCTCGGTCATCCATAGTATGCTTTTTCTGGGGTATTGGCTTTTCCTGAGAAAGGAGCGGCAATATGCCAATATGAGGTTTACCCTGCTAGGGTCCACATTTTTGGCGCTGACCATTCCTTTGCTCAAGCTTCCAAAGCTATTGCTGGGCAGTACTGAACCTCTTGCCGCTATTCCAATACAAGCTATCTCGCTAGATGCTATAACCATTGCCCCAAGTTCAGAAACTTCCTTTTGGAGTTTTGACCAACTTATCTGGGTATATGCAACCATCAGCGGCTTTTTCCTAGTCAAATTCGCAAAGAATGTGCGCTACTTAATGCGCTTGGAGCGAGGCAGTACCTATGAGAAATTTAATGGGATGTACATACGCAGAACACAGAACATAAAGGGGAGTTTCTCTTTTTTCAATTGGATATTCCTGAGCAATGATATTGATAAAAGCGAAGAAGATTATCAGGTAATCTTGAAGCATGAAAAGGCGCATGTTTCTATGAGGCACAGCTACGATTTGGTATTCTTCGAGCTATTCAAAGTGTGTTTTTGGTGGCTGCCTTCTGCTTGGCTTATCATAAAAGAAATGAAGAAAATACATGAATATCAGGCTGATGCCCATGTTCTCAAATCTTTTGATCTGGACCAATATTCGACAATCCTGATCACTTCTACTTTAAAATTAAATGGACTGGTGGGGTTAGCCAGCTCTTTTCACGATGGTTTAATAATAAAACGACTAAAAGCGATGAAACAAAATGCAAAAAATGTACGCCCATGGAAATGGGGAATCTTGAGTTCCATGTTCTTAATACTATTGGTAGTTTTCGCATGCAGCGAAGAGGCTGACATAGCTGCTAACGAGACGGGCAGCCTAAAGTCTAGCATGGAAGAAGTATTTACAGTGGTGGAAGAGGTTCCGCAATACCCTGGTGGGATAGATGCTCTTTATAAACATGTAGCTACTAACATAACTTACCCCAAAGAGGCAAGGGTGACTGGTGTAGAAGGTGTGGTAGATGTCCAGTTCGTAGTAGAAAGGAATGGTTCTCTGTCAGAAGTAAAAGTGGTTAAAGGTATAGGCGCAGGTTGCGACGAGGAAGCGGTCAATGTATTGCAAAATGCTGCTCCGTTCAAGCCTGGCAGCCAACGAGGCAGAACGGTACGGGTACGGATGGTTATGCCGATAGAATTTAAGCTGGATCCTGAAAAAACGAACAAGGATAACAGCGCACAGGGAATGGTTATCGTAAACGAGGTCCAACAGAAAAATGAGACCCTCAAGATAAACTCAAAGTTTGAAGATGGAGAATGGTCTGGTACTATCTACGATGCAAATGGCAATGTACTTCCTGGTGCTAGCATAGTGGTGGCTGGGACTACAAGAGGAACGGTATCTGACTTAGATGGCTCTTTTAAAGTGAAAGCCGATAAGTCCAAAGACCTACATATAAGTTTTGTGGGGTATGAAACCGTGAAACTGGAAAGTAAATAAAACATGCAAAAAAATAAAAAAGACAGAGAACCTAGGTTCTCTGTCTTTTTTATACTTTTTCAGCTTTATAGTTCTTAGCTCCTACCCTCGGCATGGTTCGGAATAGGAAATCCCACATAGGAGATGTTACACCATAGGCTCTATCGCTTTCTTTATAATGATGGATACCGTGGTGGATCCAAAGTACTTTCAAAAAGTTTTTGGGCGGACGGAATGCGTGGACGATGTAATGGAAACATAGGTAAGTTGCATAACCAGAAAGGAAACCTGGGTAAAAAGCAAATACATAATTGCCCAAAGTCAGTTTGAATGCAAAAAACAAGAGCGTTGCCAATACGACACTTATAACCGGAGGCATAGCCAAACGAGCCTTGTCTTTAGGATATTCATGGTGAACTCCATGAAAGTTATACTGAATGCTTGATTTCACTTTATTGTCAGGCTCCATATGGAAAATGAACCTATGGATACAGTATTCGACCAGGGTGAATAACACAAATCCGATGATAAAGATGATAACAGCTAACAAAGGAGTTACCAAACCTTCCACCAATCCATACCCTAATGCAACTGCTGCTGCACTGTAAAAAATAATAAGGGGAACAGAGATATGTGTACGTGTGAGACTTTCTAATACTGGATTTTTAAAAAGCTGTTTTTTACCAGTATTCTTGGGTTTTACAGTTGAGTGTTCCATTTCAAAAATATGAAGTATGAGTCCTAAAAGAATATAATATCTAAGCTAGTATATCAGCATGCATTTGGCTAGTAGGGCGTTGACTACAAAAGAAATATCGGAATAGTAAAAATCATATAAAACAGCAGCAAAATAGTTGACATTTTTTACTATTCCAAACTCTAGTTATTTGACAAACAACATCTCAAAAAAGACAATGTTTAGATTTTCCTTAAAATTTTTACTTGTTTAAACATCATATTCCAATACATGATATTGGTAGTTCAATGGCTCGAAAGTCTCTAACAACTCAGATAAAAAGTTGGGGTTATTGAGGTAAAAAGCCAAAAGGTTATCATATCGTTCTTGTGGACCTCCGCCCGGAAAGAGTTTTTCCTTGAGGCCAGTAAGTTGGTTTATAGCTATTTCTTGGTTCTTCTCCTCTGCTTTTTTAAGCCTACGCTGTATGTTATCAATCTGTTTTCCCACTTTGGTAGACTCGCCTTTTATATAACCTTCCAAGGATTTATCTACATTTACCGCTTTGGCGAGAATAGCTTCAAACACCTTTTCCATATCCGCTATTTCGGTACCTAGCTCTAAGTTTTCCTCGCTGTTCCTAAGCAAATAATCTGTTTTGAGCTGGTGCTCGTCCAAGAACAGTTCTTCGGTGGATAGGGCTAGTTTATTTACCTTTTTGGAATTGGCTTTATTGATGACCAAGGCAAAGTTACGGGGAACAAGAAGCGGGAAGGGGATTTGGTAATGATCGAACACGCCTTTGAGTTGCAACCAGTACACCAGTTCTGAAGGACCGCCTGTATAGGATAGGTTGGGCAAGATCACTTCTTGGTAAACCGGCCTGAGTACTACATTGGGGCTAAATTTCTCAGGGCTTTGCTCTATCAGCTGGTTGATTTCCTCTTCGCTAAAACATCGGTCTGTATTGAGGACTTCATATCCTTTTTCCGTTTTTTCAATTCTCTCCCTAACACCGTCTTCCAAATAGAAGAAATTTATTTCCCTAGGAAAAACTTGGGTTTTATAGCCCAGCTCGTCTAGCTTGGCCGAAGTATTTTCTACCGTCTGCTTGGCATTATGGTTCTTCAGGTCGTCGAAAATCACTTCCCTAAATTCTTTTTTAAGCTGAGGGTCGTCCGCATCTATCACCACCAACCCTTTTTCACCAAAAAGACCGCTTACAATCTCCCTAGTTGCATCTGCCAGTGTATCGTTACCCAAATATGCTTTTTTGAAAAGCTCGGGCACCTCCCCTATTTCCTCAATGAGCGCAGAAAGCGAAGATGGGCTGAGCCTGCCCACCGCTCCTGCGGCATCGGCATTTTCCCAAACCAACTTCTTTCCAAAAAGATTAAAATAACTGATCTCCTCAAAATCATGGTCTTCCGTAGCCATCCAATAGACCGGCACGAAATTGAACTCAGGAAATTGCTTTTTGAGCTCTTCTGCCAAGTTGATTACCGTCACTATTTTGTAAATGAAATAGAGCGGACCGGTGAAAATATTCAACTGATGGCCAGTGGTTACGGTGAAAGTATTCTCCTTAAGCAAGGCATCAATTTGCACACTTGGACCGCTAAGGTTAGCATACTGCGCAGTGAGCGCTTGGTGTAAAACCTGCCTTTTATTCGTACTAAATTTCTTTTCTTCTAATTGCTTTTTAAACCCTTCAAGATCGGGAGAATTACCATAAAAAGGTTTTACGGCAGCATCTTGATTGATATAATCCAAAAATGTTTTGCTAAAGGTATTCGCCTTTTCAAAAGGCAGCTTTGTGATTTTCATAAAAAATTGTTGCTCAAAGTAATGTTTAGTACCCAAGAAGAAACTTTGGTTGTTGAATTGGAAACCGGTTTCCCAAAATTTCCAAAGGTAAAAGCCTCGACCTTTAAAAAAGGTTTCAAAAAAAGGAAAAAATCCCCACGCCCCCAAAACCTAGAAGCAATTGGCTGGAAATAAAAAGTAAAAGCTGGGCGTAGAAACATGCCCAGCTTTTGCATAAACTGTATTGGTATGAGGGAAAGAATTAGGCAATAACCGAAGCTGCCGCTTCAGATTTACCTTCTGCCTCTTCCACTTCCTTCATTTTGTTTTTGTTCCGGTTATACGGACGAATAATCAACCTGATGCCTCGGTCATAATTGATATAGTTCCACAGCCAATTGATCAGTACAATAGCCTTATTTTTGAACCCGACCAAGAAAAGTAAGTGAACGAACATCCACATAGACCAGGCAAAAAAGCCTTGGACTTTAAAGTTAGGAAGCTCAACCACAGCCTTGTTCCTTCCCACCGTTGCCATTGAACCTTTATCCGTATACTTAAACGGTTTGGGATCTTTTCCTTTAAGCCATTTATAAATATTCTTTGCCACGTTACTTCCTTGCTGAATAGCCACCTGCGCTACCATAGGATGCCCCTGAGGGGTATCATCGTTGATCATAAGTGCTACATCACCTATGGCAAACACATTATCATGCCCTTTGATGCGATTAAACTCATCGACCAAAATCCTGTTTTGCTTTCCTACTTGGCCTACATCCAAACCTTTGAGCACATTGCCCTTCACCCCTGCCGACCAAATCAGTGTTTTTCCTAATACTGTCTTGCCTAAGTTGGTTTCCACCTTGTCCCCATCAAAATCCGTTACTTGGGTATTGAGCCACACATTCACTCCCAGTTTCTCCAAATATTTCTGGGCCTTTTCCGAAGACTGGTCAGACAAGCCTGGCAACAGCCTTTTTCCAGCTTCCATCAAATGGATTTGCATTCGTCGCACATCTAGCTCTGGATAATCATTGGGCAATACGTGCCCTTTCAGCTCACCCAATGCACCTGCTAATTCCACACCAGTTGGACCGCCGCCCACTATCACGAAGTTCATCCGGCTCTCCCGCTTTTTGAGATCGGCATCGAGCAAGGCTTTTTCAAAATTCTGTAACATCAGACTGCGCAAATCCAACGCTTGTACCACTGTTTTGAGTGGCATGCCGTAATGCTTCACTTTATCTAGCCCGAAGAAGTTGGTGCTTGAACCTGTGGCTATGATCAAATAATCAAAAGAAAGCTCACCGATATTTGTCTTGATGACGTTCTCTTCTGCATTCACCTCTTCTACTTCAGCCAAGCGAAAATAGAAATTAGGATAGTTCTTGAAGATTTTGCGGATAGGAAAAGCAATTGCATCGGGCTCAAGCCCAGCAGTGGCTACTTGGTACAACAATGGCTGAAAAGTATGGTAATTGTTGCGGTCGAGCAATATAATTTGTACATCTTTCCCCTTGAGACCTCTGGCAATCTCTATCCCTCCAAATCCACCTCCAATGATCACCACCCTAGGGATGTTCATGTCTGGCACATCTATTTTTTGCATCTGATATGGTTTAGTAAGTATTAGATTCAACTATATAACGTATCACATTATTTAAACCTATTTTCACCCTCCAATTGTTTCATTTTTAAGGTAAAATAATAAACGTAACAATTGTTATAACGGGAACGTAGCCAGTATTAGGGTAACAAATTCTATTCGAATAAAAGTAAGTAGCATGATATGCGAATACCTTATAAAACTATAAAAGCTTCTAAAATTTTACTTATTTCGCATTAAACATATTTTTGATAAACTACCCTGAGCTCAGGCTACAAATTACATCTAAGATAACTCACTTAAAACAAGCGTTTTGAAACAAAAAAAAGAGATTTACAGAAAGCTCCAACAAAAAGGCATAGCAATAGAAAACGCATGTGAGGTTGGTGTATATATGCCCGAAACTTCTAATATTATTGATTTTATAGAAGATGGGCAACCTTGTATGTTAGTAGAGCCAGATCCTGCAAGTATCAAAAAAATAAAAGAATTGTTTGGCGATAAGAAAAACGTTCAGTTGTATCCATATGCCATGTATGATTATAATGGCAAACTCTCTTTGTCTCAAGCAGATGCCTCCACTTTTGTATCTGAGTTAGAAGCAAGCCCTGCGCTCATCAATGATAAATACCAAGTTGACAGTTCGAAAAATTTTGAGGTTGAGTGTAAAAAGTTCAGTGAAATAGATCCAAAAAACATTGATCTGATCAGCATAGACATTGAAGGTTCAGAATGGTATGTGCTCAAACATATGACAAGCAGGCCTAAAGTGATTTCAGTAGAAACTCATGGAAAGTTCTATGTAAACCCTTATATGGGGAAAATAAACCAATGGATACAAGACAATGGATACCTCATTTGGTACAAAGATGGAAGCGACACGGTTTTTGTCAAAAATGAATTATTTGAAATCACCCTTTCTGACAAATTGGCCTTGCAGCTAAAAAATCTGAAAATTTCCTTACGTAGGGCAAAAAAGGTTTTTAGATAAAAGAGACTATGAAGTTGTTCAATGGCTGAAACTGCACAAGATCCCCCAAGTCAAACAACGTTCGCTTTAGTAGCCTAAACTATATTTTAAGCCGAGAAGGCTTTACAAGCTAAACCGTGATATAAACTCTGAAGAATCAAAAAGATGCTTATTGAAAAATAGCTCGCCAGATCAGGCTAATTACACCCATTAGTTAAGCCCATCAACATACCCCTCCATTGCTAACTTTGTGGAGCTTCTGTAAAAACAAGATACATTCCCAGCCAATAAGTCAACTATTTTTTGGATTGCCCTGTCGATTTGTTTCTTTCCCAAAGGTGTAGTCAAGGCTATACTCTAATCAGTTAGGAGAATAAATGCGTATATAACACATTTATTAAGAATCGATCTAAACAAAACCTAAAGTTTTTTGTTCCATTTCCATGCTATTATTTATTTTAGCAAACAAGGTATATTAGCATGTCTTACAACAATGTATCCTGCCTTTTTTAAAAAATTCCTAATCTTTTTTTCTTTAACTAAACAGGAGACTTATACCCAATTTAAACCCATTTGAACCAAAACCATGAAAAAAGAATATTTTGAAAATTTGAAATATGACATCCCCGCAGGGCTGGTTGTCTTCCTCGTTGCTGTACCACTGTGCTTGGGAATTGCCCTTGCCTCTGGTACACCATTTACATCTGGAATTATTGCCGGAATGATAGGCGGATTGGTCATCCCGCTGATTAGCCGGTCTCAAATGAGCGTAGCTGGCCCTGCTGCCGGACTTACAGCAGTAGTGCTAGCAGGTGTAGAGAAACTTGGAAGTTTCGAAGTATTCCTTGTGGCAGTAGTGATAGCTGGTATCCTTCAAATCATCTTAGGTTTATTAAAAGCAGGTTTTTTTGCCTACTTCTTCCCTTCCTCGGTTATCAGGGGCATGTTGTCTGCAATAGGTTTGATACTGATACTGAAACAACTCCCTCATGCCATTGGCTATGATGTAGAGATTTTTGGGAAAGACAGCTTCCAGGCCACCAGTGATGAAAACACCCTGACTCTTTTGTTAGAATCCCTTGTTCATGTGGAGTGGGGGGCATTTATTATTAGTTTCATTTCACTTGGTATCCTTATTTTATGGGAAAAAGTAACCTTCCTAAAAAATATGCGCTGGCTGCCAGGTGCTCTTGTTGTAGTTGTGCTAGGCATAATATTCAACGAATTTTTTGGATTGGTTGCCCCTCAACTAAAATTAGCGCCAAGTCATTTGGTTTCACTTCCGGTATCGGATAGTTTGGGTGAGATGGTCTCTGGTTTTAACACCCCAGACTGGTCGGCAATAATGAACAAAGATGTATGGATATTAGCAGTAACTATTGGGCTTATAGCCAGTGTTGAAACCTTGTTAACCATTGAGGCTGTCGATAAAATTGATCCATACAAAAGAAAGTCGCCACTAAACAGAGAGCTACTCGCACAGGGTGTTGGCAATACCATTTCAGGGCTGATAGGTGGTATTCCACTTACCTCCGTAATTGTTCGGAGTTCTGCTGGTATTAACTCTGGTGGCAGAACCAAAATGACTGCTTTTTCACATGGTGTATTCATGCTGATATCAGTAGTATTTTTTGCAAAGTACCTGAACCTTGTCCCTCTGGCTTCATTGGCAGCGATCTTACTCCAAGTTGGCTACAAATTAGCTAAACCGTCTGTTTTCAAGGTTATCTACAAAAAAGGATGGGAACAATTTGCCCCTTTCCTTATCACTGTTGTCGCTATTTTGCTTACAGATTTATTGATAGGTATTACTATAGGTATAGTAGTAGGGCTTGTATTTGTAATCCGAACCAACTTCCATTCGCCTATGGCTATTATCAAGGAAAAGAACCTTGTGCTTATCAAACTGATGAGAGATGTTTCCTTTTTGAATAAAGCTGTGATCAACGAAACTTTGGAGAACATAGAAAGTGGTTCAAACGTAATAATAGATGGAACAAACGCTATGTTTATAGACAATGACGTAATTGAGCTTCTACAAGAATTCGTAGACCAAGCGGATCAGAAAAATTTGAAAATAGAGCTTAAAAACCTTCACAGTACCAAGTTTTCAAACCAGCCATTAGAACTGACTCATTCAAATACAAAAGACTAATATAAAATGGAAACATACCAAAAATTATTATTACAAAACAAGGCTTGGGTTCAAGAAAAACTACAGCTCGCTCCTGATTATTTCAAACACTTGGCTAGTATCCAAAACCCAGAGTTCTTGTGGATAGGCTGTGCAGACAGTCGTGTTCCAGCAAATGAAATAACTGGAACCGAACCTGGAGAGGTATTCGTACACCGCAACATAGCCAATATGGTGGTGCATACCGACCTTAATATGCTGAGCGTGTTGCAATATGCCGTTCAAGTATTGAAAGTGAAACATGTGATAGTATGTGGGCATTATGGCTGCGGAGGTGTAAAAGCTGCTATGACCAACCAAAATTTTGGGTTGATAAATAAGTGGTTAAGAAACATCAAGGATATTTATAGGATACACCAAGATGAGCTACTAGGAATAGGAGACCTCAAAAAAAGGGAAAACCGCTTAGTAGAGCTCAATGTACAAGAACAGGTACTCAACCTTGCCAAAACATCAATTATTCAAAGTGCATGGCATGAAAACAATGCCCCTACACTTCATGGTTGGGTCTACGGGCTAGAGGATGGCCTTCTGAACGATTTATGCATAAAACCACCTAATTCGGAAATGGATAAGATCTTCCTTTTCGACCATGACGATAAATAAGAAGTAAAAGCATAAGTACAAAAACGGAGCAGCGATATGAATGGCGGCTCCGTTTTTTTTTGTTATGTTCAAGCTTTTTCAACTCGCTTTTTTCAATACTATTTGTGCATTTAGCTTTTCGCTTAAAAGTGTATAGAATTGCTGCAGGGCTTTATAATGAACTGGAGGCACATTTCTATCTGTAATATTTAGGTAAACCATGATATTAAAACCATATTCCTTTTGGGTGGTTTTATAAAGCAATTTTCCATAGTTATTCGGCAGCTTCAAAGCCACATCGGCAGGAACTTCTACGACGCTGTACCCCGCTGGTAAAATAACATCAAAACTATAGCTATACTTTTGGGAAATAGTCTGCTCAACTGGCAACCTTCTTTTTTCTTGTTTATAAGGGTTTTCATTAAACACGTCAATAATATTAGGTTGAAGGTAAATCACCTCATCATCCTCTTCAAAAAGCTGCTCTAAAACCAACTCAGAAGCTATGCTTAAATGCTTGGAGTCATCTTCAAGGTTTTCTACTTTCATCTCCTTTACATCAGCGATATCTGGTTTTATAAGACCAGACAAAAATACATCCTGTCCTTTTTTTCCTATCAATTGCCTTTTGTACATTTCAGAATAAGCAGAATAAGATGCTTGTACCTTAACCTTGGGAGCTTCTACATCACTATAATCTACGCTAACCCTTACCGATTCCCCCACCCCTTTCTTTTGTTCAATATCAACCCACCTAGGTTGGGATTTGCTAAGCAAATACCCTTTTAGATTTAGGTCGTTCTCATCTAGTAAATTGTAAGGACGGGCAGCATTGGTAGCATTTAAAATGAAACCTTCTTCACCTATTTTCACATAGGCAAGCATATCTGAAAATTGCGATATCATAGGATACGCTTCAGTAACCCGCCCATGCGTACGGGTACTTATCAGCAAGGGATCTGCTTCCAAACCAGCTTCACGCAGCAATAAAACCAACAAAAGGTTAATCTCTGTAGTCATCCCTTCCTTTGTTTCCAGCAGTTCATTGAGCTTTTGCTGAGTCATAGTTCCATAATAGCCATTTTTTGAGTAGTTCCCTCTCACATAATCATAAATAGCTATCATCTTATCTTTGGAAGGCTTCCCGTTGAGTTTCGGTATTGTTTCCAATATATTTCTAGCAACCCCTCTTTTGTTGAGGTAACGGGTAACCTCCTCTTTTTTGATAACATCTTCTGCCAACTGCTCCCAAGAGTTCATCAAGTGAGTTTGAGAACCACTAATCCCGTTATCGTAATAGGATGCTAATTGGAAGCTTACCCATTCTGCATAATCCATGTAATTCCCTACAAACTCCTCATCTTTAAGAGCATCCATATTCTTAAGTATCCAATGGTTGGTTGTTTGATGCCCATATTTTTTGATCAACTTCGACCCATTGAACAATAACCTATACTCCAACCCTTGAGGAATAACCACTTCAAGTTCGCTGTGCAGGGTTGGTATCTCATTCTGGAATTGCCATTTTTCAAGCACAGCAAACACCTTGGATAGCATTACAGATTCATATTCAATAATACAGCCTTCTTCTATAGCTGGGAAAGTAAACCTTTTTTGATTATAGAATTCGTTTACTTCTACATCAAAAATATCTTTTTTAGCTACCGGCACTTTGGTTACATTCCCTTTTTTATCTATCAATAAAGTCTGCGCTTTTAGCTTAGTAATACTTTCAAGGTTATCATTCGAATAATAATTGAGCCTGATATCAGCCTCATCAAACCCATTTTTATTTAGGATTTTCACCCTTTTAATTCGTGTGTATAGCACCCCGCTTGGGATAAATGTCACTTTCATCTTATCTACCAATACAACTGCATTGGCGGCGCTATCATAATTGCATACTTTCAATGCGGTTTCATCTTTGTTGGGCTTGCCCCATTTGTAAGTTATCGGCTGTCCGTGTATTGTTTTTGAAAAGAAAATAAATGAGAGAAGCAATATTGAGCACAAAATTGCTGGTCGAGTAAAATTCATAGCATGGAATAGTTTTTTATTAAAAATAGAAAAAACAGAATAAAAAAAGTATACAATCAAAAATTGCAGAAAAAAAAGTAGGTTTTTAGATTAGGCTGGAGTGATGACATCTAGGTAAAACGTGTGGAACTCGCTGTATTGTATTTTTGGACAAATCAATATTTGTTAAACTCTTGTAAGTTCGAGAAGAAACTAGTCCTACTACGGACTGGTGCTAAACATAAAAAGGGCGTTAGAAAAGAGAAAATAGTTCGGAAAACCAAGGGCGTAAGTGGTTGAATGAATAACAATTGACAACTCGAAAGCGCCCTACTAACAAACAAAGCGATGAATAGAGTAGCACCAACCAAAGCCACGAAGACCTCCTTCCTTTTAGTGATGTTGATATTTATGTTCACCCTCACAGGTTTTGCCCAAAAGCGAAAGTTTAAAATCTCCCAATCATATGTAGGGATAGAGCTAATGGGCGGCTATAGAGCCACGGGAACAAATACCTCTCAAGAAGTGAGCGGTGGTACCATTGGCCTAGTTACCGGAAAGGACTTTATAATGGTTTCGATCAGAGGGATTGGCATCTACCAGTCTGCGCTGAACCCCCAAACAAACATGAGCATCTTTGAAAGCCAGGCCGCCGTAAATATGCACGTGCTGAAAATGCTGGGAGCTGGCAAGTCATTTATTGACTTCTACCCACTAGCAGGTATTTCGGTAAGCAAGTATAAGTTTGGTTCACCAGATGCCGCAAATACTACCCAACCTCAAAAAACGACTGATTTTAATGGTTTGAGTTATAACCTCGGCGGTGGAGTTGTTTTCAAACTTAAAAACCGCTTCAAATTTGTACATCTCTTTGCAGAAGTATCCAACCAACACCTCCTGAGTGCCAGTGGAAACACAGATGGATTCGGGCTTGACAAATCTTTTTCTGGAAATATTGGACTCAGAATCGGTCGAATATTTACAAAATAAACCTTCTACTTAAAAGAACAGTGTCCTCTTTATCATTTTTGGTAAGATGGTGCGTTTTAAGAGTACATATTTTTGAAATAAAGAAGAAAATAAAAATAATTAAGGGACTTCTTTAAACTTTTTTATATGATTTAAAAACACCTTAGAGTTATGAAAAACATAAACAAACAGCCTCCAACTCCAGCACCTGCTGCCCCAAAAACAAAAGACCAATTCGATTTCATCAAACACCTTGAGCTATATTATTATGGTGAATCTGTTGATGTGATCCAGTCTGCTAAAAAACTTGTTGGTGAAAAAGGACAGGTTCACTTTACAGTAAAAAAACCAGTAGATTTTGAAGGGACAGATTATACTGCTGTAAAATTCAAACTTATGCCAGCTGCTGGAAAAAGCAGTTTCAAGCTGATAGAGTTCAGCTTATTAGTCAACCAGACCTCTGGTGCGGTTGTGGATGTAATAGAAGCTCACAAAGACCGCCAAAAGCTCGATGAAAAAGGCTTGATCATTACCCTAGGTAGGTTTTCCTCTGCTGCAGAACTAGATAAGAACCGCAAAATCGTACAATCATTTATGAATTTTCTAGAGAAAGAGAAGGCATAGCCATCCAAAACTCTTCCTCATCGTTTTACAGCACAAAAGACCTCGCAATGCGAGGTCTTTTGTGATACTGCAAGAAAAGTAAAACAAACTCTTTAAGCATTAGTAGTCTGCTTTGAATTTTCTTTTTCTTTAAGAACTCTTCTCAATATTTTGCCTACGTTCGATTTTGGCAACTCATCCATAAACTCTACATATTTGGGAACTTTGTAGCCTGTAAGACAAGTTTTACAGTACGTCCGAATGTCTTCTGCAGTAAGCGATTCGTCTTTTTTAACGATAAACACTTTTACCGCTTCGGTAGATCTTTCATCGGGTACGCCAATAGCTGCTACTTCCATCACCCCTTTGTGTTTTGAAATCTCATCCTCTACTTCGTTAGGATACACGTTAAAGCCTGAGACCAAAATCATATCCTTCTTCCTATCTACTATCTTGAAAAAACCATCTTCTTCCATCATCCCAATATCTCCAGTCCTAAACCAGCCGTTTACAAATACCTTTCGAGTTTCATCGTCTCGTTTCCAATATCCTTTCATCACCTGTGGCCCTTTGGCACAAATCTCCCCTACCTGCCCTTGCTCAAGCTGTTCACCATTTTCATCTGCCACAATTATCTCCGTACTAGGAGCCGGAAGCCCAATGGTACCTATTTTTTCAGTTCCATCAATAGGGTTGCATGAGAGCAAAGGCGAAGTCTCGCTCAACCCATACCCCTCTACCAGAGGAGTGCCTGTCACCTCTTCCCATTTTCTGGCTACAGCATTTTGCACCGCCATGCCTCCACCTACAGCTATTTTTAACGACGAAAAGTCTAAGTTCCTAAACCGCTCGTTGTTCAGCATCGCATTGAAAAGTGTATTGACACCAGTTAGCACGGAAAAAGGATATTTTTCCATGTCTTTGATGAACGCTTCCATATCCCTCGGGTTCACTATAAGTACATTTTTAGCACCAATGCGAAGCATGGCCAAACAGTTTACCGTAAGGGCAAAAATATGGTACAAAGGAAGTGGAGTGACAACTACTTCTTTGCGTTCAATCAACTTGGGCTTCATCCATTCCAAAATCTGGAGCATGTTTGCCAGAATATTCCTGTGGGTAAGCATCGCCCCTTTCGAAACACCGGTAGTACCACCCGTGTACTGCAAAAACATCAGGTCATCACCAGTGATGGTTGGTCGCTTGTAGGTCATTGATGCACCTTTGGCAAGCGCAGTATTGAATTTGATAGCTTTTGGAAGGCTATAGGAAGGCACCATTTTTTTGATATACTTCACCACAAAATTCACCAACGGCTTTTTAATGCCACCAAGCATATCGCCTATTTCGGTAACAATTACATGCTCAATATCTGTTTGTGGAAGCACTTTTTGGGCACTTGAGGCAAAGTTAGCCAATACCACCAAGGCTTTTGCCCCAGAGTCTTTAAACTGGTGCTCCATTTCCCGAGCTGTGTAAAGTGGGTTAGTGCCTACAACAACGAGCCCTGCCCTTATCGATCCCAATAAGGCGATGGGATATTGCAAGACATTGGGCATTTGGATAGCAATTCTATCGCCTGGCTTTAAGCCTAAACTCTGCAAAAAGGCTGCAAAATCCTTGGTAAGCCTATCTATATCTTCAAACTTGAGCGACTTATCCATGCCCTCGTAGGCAATTAGTCCTTCGTACTTTTTCATGCTTTCTTCTAGCATTTCAAGCATAGAAGGATAAATATCAGGGTCTATTTCGTGCTTAGTCCCCTCTGGGTATTTTTCAAACCACTTATGTTCTTTCATATTTACGTTGGTATAAGGTCAAAGACAGCTAGTCGATGTAAGGCGATTGGGCAATGTTTATTAAAAGGATCATTTCTTACTACAACCTAAAAACATACCTTATGGTTAGTTTTTTTAGGCACTAAAGTTAACTTTTTCCAAAAAAAACATTTGATTTTTAATAAATAAAAAATTTCAAACTAGTACGCTAAAGTAAAATTATAGAAAGCTGCATTTTACTTTATTCCAAATAATAATACAAAACATTTGCTATTTAAAAAATTTTATAAACACTTTATTCTAGTTAAAATAATATAATTCCGTAGAGAAGGTGAATACTTTTTACTAAATTGTTGTTATACCAATTGAGCACTAGTCACGAGATGACAAGGTGTAGGCGCAAAACATGCATCCTGAAATACGTTTCCTCAGGGCGCAAATTCAATTCTTGGACGTTTTTCAATCCCGGTTTCTTGAGAATTTACCAAATAGCTGCTGCGGCAGTTGATCGCTAAATTTTCATGTATTCGATACAAAAGTGTAAGTAAAAATGAATTTTAACACATTTGAATGGATATAAATATTCACGACCAGATTACCAAAAACAAACCAAATACCATATATAATTTACATATTACATATATGAAACGAATCTAATAGCAAAGGCTGACCACTAATTGTTTTGCACAATCAGCCTAATAAAAAGAGCCAATTCGCCTGACATTTTTACTATCAGCATACCCGGGAATTTTCCATTTTTTTTGAAACAAAATAACGAGCACGAGGGGGAAGAGACGCCGCCATATGGCATGGGCGTGCGTATGTCAAAAGCATAGGTTAACCTCAATTCAAATTTTTAACAAAAAAAGCTTCATAATGGGTGTACTTGAAAAAATTAGAACAAATTACAGCACGGAGGTCAATGAAATTTCAGTAGCAGAATACTTGGAACTCTGCAAAGAGAACCATGATGTTTATGCAAAACCAGCTGAAAGGATTCTGAAGGCTATTGGCAAGCCTAAAACAATAGATACTAGAGATGACCCCAAGCTGAGCCGTATCTTTTCCAATAAAAAAATAAAAATATACCCTGCTTTCAAGGACTTCTTTGGTATGGAAACAACCATAGAGCAGATTGTTTCTTACTTCCGCCACTCAGCACAAGGCTTGGAAGAAAAGAAACAGATCCTTTACCTCATGGGTCCTGTTGGTGGTGGTAAAAGTTCGTTGGCAGAAAAAATAAAAGAACTAATTCAAGAGTATCCAATCTATGTACTAAAAGCTCAAAATCAGGTCAGTCCTGTTTTTGAAAGCCCACTAGGGTTATTTGCTGACTACCGCTCCGAAATGGAGAAAGAATATAAAATACCATCGAGATACATTCCTATAAGCATGAGCCCTTGGGCCAACAAGCGGCTGAGGGAATACCACGGCGATGTTAACCAGTTTAAAGTTGTAAAACTCTATCCATCTGTTCAAAACCAAATTGCCATTTCGAAAACCGAGCCTGGCGACGAAAACAACCAAGACATTTCAACTTTGGTGGGTAAAGTAGATATAAGAAAGCTTGCCGAATACCAACAAAGTGACCCTGATGCATATTCTTACACGGGAGGGCTTTGCCTTGCCAACCAGGGCGTATTGGAGTTTGTAGAGATGTTCAAAGCTCCTATAAAAGTATTGAACCCGATGCTGACCGCCACGCAGGAAAACAACTACAAAGGAACGGAGCCTATTGGCGCTATCCCATTCGATGGGCTTATCCTTGCTCACTCTAATGAATCGGAATGGCAGAAGTTTACCACGGACAAGAAAAATGAGGCTTTTCTAGACAGGATATATAAGGTACAAGTCCCTTACTGCCTACGTATAGACGAAGAGGTGAAAATCTATGAAAAACTGATAAGAGAAAGTTCTTTAAAAGAAGCGGTTTGTGCCCCAAAAACGCTAGAACTACTTGCCCAATTCTCGGTGATGACCCGTATGAACGAGCCTGAAAACTCTAGCATTTTCTCAAAACTGAGAGTATATAACGGGGAAACGCTCAAAGAAACCGACCCAAATGCAAAGTCTTTACAAGAGTATAAAGATGAGGCTGGAATTAACGAGGGAATGACGGGGATCTCTACCCGGTTTGCCTTTAAAGTGCTTTCCAAAGTATTTAATTACGATGGTGAGGAAATAGCTGCAAACCCAGTTCATTTGCTTTATGTATTGGAGCAAGAGGTAGTTCGCTTACAACTAAATAAGGATACTGAAGATCGTTACTTGCATATTATAAAAGCAATTTTGGCTAGCAAATATGCAGAGTTCATCGCCGATGAAATCCAAAAGGCTTACATAGAATCGTATAGCACTTATGGGCAAAACATTTTTGAAAAATATGTGATCTACGCCGACTACTGGATGCAGCGCAACGACTACCGCGACCAAGATTCGGGAGAGGTATTTGACAGGCGAATGCTCAACGAGGAGTTGGAGAAAATAGAAAAACCTGCTGGTATTGCCAACCCAAAAGATTTTAGGTCGGAAGTAACCAACTTTACCTTGCGCTACAAGGCTTCAAACAATGGTAAAATGCCTCGCTGGGATGCATATGAGAAAATCAAAAATGTGATAGAGAAAAAAATCTTCACCAATACCGAAGACTTACTCCCTGTTATTTCCTTCACGGCAAAAACTAACAAGGATGACGAGAAGAAACACATGGATTTTATAAGAAGAATGACCGAGAGAGGATACACCAAGCGCCAAATTAGGATTTTGGTAGACTGGTTTATGAGGGTAAGAAAGACAATGTCCTAATTTAGCTTTTTTTGACCTTACCCCAGCTTTTCAGCTGGGGTAAGTGTTACCTTTCAACCAACTCTTTCCCATTCCCAATTCTCCAACTAGAGCCAGTATATGAGCACAATCATAGATAAAAGGAAGAATACAAAGGGTAAATCCCTCAACAATCGGCAGAAATTTTTGAAACGAGTGGAGGGGCAAATAAAGCGTGCCCTACCCGAAATTATTAGTAAAGAATCTATAAGAGACAGCAATGGCGGTGGCAATGTAAAAGTACCTGTGAAAGGTATTAGAGAACCTCGGTTTTCCCACAATCCGCAGTCGGGAAAACGAGATGTAGTTCGTCCAGGCAACGACCGGTTTGTAGAAGGAGATAAAATTCCCAAACCCGAAGGAGGAGGAAAAGGAAGCGGCAGAGGCAAGGGTTCAAACAGTCCAGAAATAACCGAAGATGAATTTTTCGTAGAGCTTTCTAGAGAAGAATTCCTCGCCTACTTTTTTGATGATATGGAGCTACCAAACATGGTGAAAAAACACATGGAAAGTACCGAAAACTTCAAAAACAAGCGTGCTGGTTTTGTAAAATACGGAGTTCCCTCAAGGCTAAATGTAAAATCGAGTTACGAACAATCATTAGCAAGACAAATATCACTTACCGGGGCCTACAAAGCACAAATAAGCAGGCTTAAAAAACTTCTGACCGAGGCAAAATCAGAAACCGAAAAGGCTAAGCTTGAGGAAAAAATAGAGAAAACGGAGCGCATGATGCTCACTATTCCATTTTTTGAGGATGTCGATTTGCGCTACAACAATTTCGAGCAAGTTCCTTTGCCAACAACTTCAGCAGTAATGTTTTGTATTATGGACGTTTCAGCTTCCATGGGCTATCATGAAAAAGACATTGCGAAGCGTTTTTTCACCCTGCTTTACCTTTTCCTCACAAAGCAATACTCCAATGTGGAGATCGTATTCATCCGCCATCATACCATGGCAAAAGAAGTAGATGAAGAAGAGTTTTTTAACTCGAGGGAAAGTGGTGGAACTGTGGTAGCCCCTTCGCTAGAGCTGATGCACGAGATCATAAAAGACCGCTTCCCAACCGACCAGTGGAATATCTATTGCTGCCAAGCCACCGATGGAGACGTCTGGTCGGAAAGAGATGCCGTTGATTGTTACAAAATTTTGAACGACAATATCCTTCCCATCATCCAATACATGGCCTATATTGAAATAAACGATCATGAAATGGATGGTGCTTTGTGGCAAGCTTACAGCGCACTACAAAACGGCCAAAGCTTTTTCATGAGAAATATATTTGACGTGAATCAAATATGGCCTGTGTTCAAAGGCCTGTTCAGGAAAAACAAGATAGAAGCATAAATCCTTCTCTTCTTTCTCAAATGGAAAAAAACTAAACTATGCCGCTTAAAAATAAAGAAGTATATAAAAAAATGTTTTCCAAGCCTACCTGGGATTTCCATACGCTCGAAGCTGCCAATGAGCTTACAGAGTATATTGGAAAAGATGTTTTTGGCTTGGATATTTACCCCAACCAAATAGAAATAGTCACTTCTGAGCAAATGCTCGACGCCTATTCTTTGGTAGGTTTGCCGACCTCCTACCCTCACTGGAAGTTTGGAAAAGATTTCGTGATCAACCAGAACAGTTACAGCAAGGGCCAACAAGCACTTTCCTACGAAATGGTGATCAATTCCGATCCTTGCATTAGCTACAACATGGAAAACAATACTACCTGTATGATGGTGTTGGTAATTGCCCATGCTTGCCAAGGCCACAATGCTTTTTTCAAGAACAATTACATGTTCAAGGATTGGACTTCAGCTGATTCTATCATCGATTATATGGTGTTTGCCCGCGACTATGTGATTCGGTGCGAAGAAGAATTTGGGTGGGAAGAAGTGGAAGCTGTTCTTGATGCGGCCCATGCTTTCATGAACCATGGCGTGGACAAATACCGCAAACCACAAAAGCTTTCCGCAAGGGAAGAAGAGGCAAGGCTCAAATCCCTCACCGAGGCTAAAAGAGAAAATTATAACGAGCTTTGGAAAACTATTCCCCAAAACCAGTTTGAACAAAAAAGGTCGAGAAAAAATAGGAATAAATTCCCCGAAGAACCAGAGGAAAACATCCTTTATTTCATTGAAAAAAATGCCCCAACCATGCCTGTTTGGAAAAGGGAGTTGATCAGAATAGTAAGGAAGGTTGCCCAATATTTCTACCCACAAGGCATGACCAAGGTAATGAATGAGGGCTATGCTACTTTTATGCACTACCACATCATCAATTATATGTTCGACGAAGGTTACGTGGACGATGGTTTCATGTTGGAGTTTTTGCACAGCCATAGTTCCGTACTTTTCCAACCCGAATACAACAGCAAATACTTTTCGGGCTTAAACCCTTATACACTAGGCTACAATATTTTCACCGATATCAAACGTATTTGCCAGAATCCAACTCCTGAGGACAAAGAATGGTTTCCAAATCTAGCTGGGAAAGGCTGGCTGGAACAAGTGCATTATGCTATGGAAAACTTCCGAGACGATAGTTTTATCCTCCAATACCTCTCTCCAAAAGTGATTCGAGATATGCGCTTATTTATTCTTGCGGATGACGACAAAGAAAATGAATACACCATTAAAGCAATTCATAATGAACGTGGCTACTCAAAAGTGAGGGAAACGCTCAGCAACCAGTACCGCAGGGCATTTTATGTTCCCGATATCCAAGTAGAAAAGGTAGACCTTCACGAGTCAAGTATGCTCCACCTTGTTCACTTAATTTCAGATGATAAAAAACTGGATAAACGGGAAGCACAAGAAACCCTTGAGCACATCCGATATCTTTGGGGATTTCCAGTATCTCTTGTTTCCAAAAATAAGCTTGGCGTAAATGAAGAAACTTTCAGTGTAGATTAATGAAACTAGCCCCCTTCGGGGCTTTTTTAATTGCTATGCAAAGGCATCTCTATGTAAAAAACAGTTCCTTCGCCCTTTTTGGTTTCGAACCAAATATTTCCTCCCGAGTGCTCAATCCCACGCTTAGCAATGGCCAAACCTATCCCCGACCCATTCGATTTGGTACTGAAGTTTTGAATGAAAATCTTGTTTTGGATAAGCTCTGGAATCCCAAGCCCATTATCCTCAAATTCCATCAAAACCCTATTGGGATCGTAGGTTCTGAGGCGGATTCTTAGTTCAGGATCTTTCTCTGGTGGAACGGCCTGAATACCGTTAAGGATTAAGTTGGTAAAAATCCTACTCATCAATTGAGGGTCACCATTTACATAAAATTCTCCTTTGGGTATCTCCTTTTTAATTACCAACTCTTTGCCATCGTAAAGCGTAATCGTCTGGTTCAGCACAGAGGAAATCTCAAACTTCTCTTCGCTAGGAACCGGCATTTGGGCAAAATTTGAGAATGAAGTAGTGATATCGTTGAGGGTTTCAATTTGATTGAGCAGCATGGCTATAGCCCTACGCGAACGCTCGTTTTCCTCGGGCAATACCCTCTCCAACTGCTGGAGTGAAAGACGCATGGGTGTAAGTGGGTTTTTGATTTCATGCGCCACTTGCTTTGCCACCTCGCGCCATGCAGATTCTTTCTGGCTTTTTGCCAAAGCTGATTTGCTTTCTTCAAGCTTCACCAACATTTTGTTGTATTCCCCTATCAGCAATCCTATTTCATCATTCGAATAATAATCGATAGATTCATTTCGGTTGCTCAGACTGATCTTCTTGATCTTTTGGGTCACCATCACCAATGGATTGATCAAGGAACGAACGGAAAGATAGGAGAGCAACAGCAAAAAGCCAAAGCTTGCGGTAAATACATTCATGATGGTAGTAAGCAAATCGATGATCTGCTGATCAAATTTGTACTTCGAACCAAAAAACGGAATACCTACAATACCTAAGATTTCCCTAGAGTCTGGAGAACGGATACCAACATAAGCTGAATTGTAGCGCAAATCTCCCAAAGATTCGTTCGCCATGAGCTTCGCCTGGTTATTTTCAATGATATTTATGATAGCATCGGGGTTTGCCAACCTCGCCTGCAAATCGTTGTCAAAAATATATTCTTGACTAGCAACCAAAAGTTTTCCCGAGTTGTCAAAAATGTTAATATCAGATTGGGCAAACTTAGAAATACGTGCTATAACCTCATTGAGCGCATTTGCTTCTGTACTTTGATCTATAAACTCATTGAAATCATCCGTGATATTTTGACTTACACTAATCGCCTTTTCCAAATAGTAACTTTGAGTTTCACTTTGGTTACTTGATGTAAGAATACTCACCGTAATCACACTCACAAATACTAGTGGCAAGAAAAAAGCAAGGTTAAGGTAAAGCTGAATCCTAGTAGCAAAATTGATATTTTCCTTACGCTCTTTCGGTGAATAATTGATAGCTAAAATCATGAACATCATGATGAAGATTAGCATCAAAAACAAGAACGAAAAGTTAGAATAGATACGTCCAAGTGGATATTTTTCAGAGGTAACTATGACATTTTTATTGTTATTTTCGCCCAATCGCCTGAGGTGATCATGATCTTTCGTTTCCAATTCAGACTGCAAGAACCCCTTTTCATGCTTAAACAACTCTAAAAAGTTATTATCGTAATTAAATTCCCCTGAACTAAACGCTAATCTTTCATTCTGATAAACAGCGTAGCTAAACTCATTGTATTTGTTCAGCGAAGCAAATTCATCGTCCAAAAAAGGCGGATAAATACTGTTGGGAACATTTTTTTTGAGAGTAAAATCCAAAACGATGAAACCCAATTCCTCTCCATTTCTTTTCAGTGGGATGGTACTGAGATAACGGTTTTTTCCTGTTGCTACTTCACTTATGAAAAAGATTTGCTCAGAGTCAGTTCTGTATGATTCTTTATTGTAAATTTTTATTAATGTATTGTATGAGATATTCGTATTGCCATATTCTTCTCCTGAACTTTGAAATAGACGAATGTTCAAATCATACTTATCAAAGTAATTCGGTATATAAAACTTGATCTTTCTTTTGATCTCATCCTCTGAAAACTCAGTCCCTATAAACCTATTTTTAATAATAGGGTCATTACCTACCTTCGCATTAATTTCGTTTAGTTTAAACTCAGCAAAACTGTCATGTTCCTCCGATAGCAGGGACGCATATTCACTTTTATTTTTTTTCACTATCTCTTGCCCACCTCTATATACTGCATAAGAGCCAACTATTGCGCAAGCTGCCGAACAGGTAAATAAATACACAAAAGTCTTGTAGTTGGTAGAGCGGAGTGATTGGGGAAACGACAAATAAGTGATAGCTGCGAAATAGATAGCGTTGACATTGAAAATCACTATATTCTGGCTATCAAGAAACATGGTGATAAGATAATAGAACAAACTGCCCGCCACAAAGACGACCGTAGTTGCATAAAGCGTAAACCCTAGCCTATTCAACAGCCTTGCCGCCAAATTACACACAGTAAAGTAGATCAAAACCATGATAATAAATATTATATAGGCAATAATCTTCACTGTAGGAAAATGGAAGTCGGTAGTGATATCCAAGGACACTCCAGACCTTACATATACATCGTGGTATATCTGATAAAGTGCATAAATGGTCACATAGGTAAGCACGATCAACATGAAAGACAGTACTTTTTTATGAAGCCTTGGAACAGATTCCAAGCGTTTCAAATTTATTAGTTTGGACAGATGCGTAGCTACAAAACCTAGCAACATAGCTAGAAGAATCATGTTCAGCAGCATATCGCCCAAACTCGGTGAAATAAATGAGGAGCTAAAAAGATCTGGATCAAAAATAGCAGTGTCAATAATTGAATGGGGCAGCTTAAATGTTAGCATAAGTGTCCTTAGCCCCACTACAAAACCCAGCAAGATACTAAAGGCTTGTAACGATTTATTTCTCTGAAGCAGGTAATGAATGGCTTTTCGAATAAAAAGGAACAAGAAAACAATAGAGATGATGATAAACATTAGCACTACTATTTGTTTGTCAGAATAGTAGCTGAATTCTTCTGGAAAGTCAAGGGAAAAAGCATAGCGACCCATCGAATTATATATAGGTTCCCCTATTTCTTTGGACAATACAATTTCCACAGATTCCTCAGGGAAAATATCTTTATTGAGATGTGATGTAAAATATTGGTTTTCTATAGAAAATGACCGCTTCAGAGGAATAACTACCACAATCTGATAGCCGTTTGTAAAACGGGAACGCGTGACATAATAAATGGAATTATTATATGCCTCACTCTTATCTATAAAGTTGGCATTTGCCCATTTAAGAGGGATATTGATGCTATTGTCCGACCAAAAAATCAGTTCTTCATTTTTAAAAACAAATGCGGGAAAAGGGGCATTCACATCATAAAAATCACTAAAATTTACTTGCTCGCCTTTTTTTTTGACTACGTTTTGAAGCTCAAAAATCTGATTATTGGCTAACACTGTTTCCAACTCAAAATTTTCGGTTACCCGCTTTACATAAAGCTCATAATTAGGCTCGCTGAGGTAGTAAGCCCTTAGCGCCACAGCCAAAAGGAGAGATACTGCTGATAGTATGAGATATGTAAACTTGGAAAGTTTCAATAGTAGATTCGTTCTTCCTTTGTACCATTAGCCATATCAAAAGTTAAGGCTTTTTATGTTATTCCTTAATAGCTATGTGCAAAAAGTATAGGATATTTCTTTTTCATTCTTATTTCACAAAAACCATACACTTATCTCAAGTTTTGATGAAAATAATCATCCACCTTGTTTGTCACTCATGGGAAACATCAAACCTAAATTAATGATATTTAGAGAAACACCGACCTTTTCAATTAACCTATCCAAATTCACGCACTCATTATTTTTACAAAAATCATATTATCAGTCTAATTTTCAATTAGTTACAAAAACATACTTTGCCTTCGAAATATGTTTCTTAAAACCACAAACAAGAAAAGCTTGGCAATAGTAGCCAAGCTTTTCAAATATCAATTTAATACAATTTTTTTAATGTAGTCGGAAATAGTTAACGTAATTTCGCTTTGATGATTTGGGCAACCCTAATCTTTTTACCAGTTTCCTTTTTACTGTTTCTATACCATGCCCAAGCTATCACGGCAAAAAGCAAATAAGGCATTGCCCCCAAATACAAAATCCCTGTATTCAATCCCGCTCCTATTGTGTTCTCTCCATTGCTTATACTATTTTCTACAGAGGCCCTACACATGGCACATTGCCCATAAACATCCACATCGAGAACGGTGATGGCTACCAGAGCTAAAACAGCGATTATCAATATCTTCTTCATAAAATGTCTTTTTCAATAAACACGATTCACTACAAAATCATTCCTGCCTAATACTGATAATATGGACTGATCATCAGGTAAGTTATCACTCCCGTAACAGAGACATATAACCAGATAGGGTAAGTGAACTTGACTATTTTTTTATGGCGATCGAACTTACTTGTCCATGCATAATAGAATGCCAGCAAAACCAAAGGAACCACTACAGCTGAGAGCACTATATGCGTCAACAACACAAAGAAATATACCCCTTTCATCAAACCTTCGCCGCCATATTTGGTAGGCTCAACTGACGCATGATAAATCACATAAGAAAGTAGAAATATCGCTCCTAGAATAAATGAAATATTCATACAAAACTTGTGGTAGGTGATCTGTTTGTTCTTGATGAAATAAAGAGCAAAAACTAACAAAATAGCTGTGATAGAATTAATAGTTCCATGCAAATGGGGCAGAAAGTATACCCACCCTCCTTCGGGAGTAGTTCTATTCGGTAAGAAAAGTAATATGGCTACCAACACTGGAACAGCGATGGATAGCACACCGATAATCCACAAGTACTTTTTATCGTTTGAAGTTGAAGTTTGAACAGTCATTTTCAATGATGATTTTATAATTTATTGATTGTATTCGTGTAAAAGAACATGGATTTCAGTGATTAACCTATCCACCTCTTCCCTGTCCGTGCCGCTGTAATAACCT
The DNA here is from genome assembly GCA_034044135.1 of Flammeovirgaceae bacterium SG7u.111. Lineage (NCBI taxonomy): Bacteria > Pseudomonadati > Bacteroidota > Cytophagia > Cytophagales > Flammeovirgaceae > Flammeovirgaceae bacterium SG7u.111. Next base: position 4,866,855 of record CP139021.1, read on the forward strand.
CTAATCCTCTTTTCTTTATCAACAAGAACTAAGTGATCGCTATGGATAAAGTCGTTTTCCAAGGTCTGGCTTGGCTTTGCCGTAATGAAATATCCGCAACGAGCCAACTCATAAATTGCAGGTTTATCTCCTGTGAGCAATTGCCACTTATTCGAGTCAATACCTTTTTCCTTAGCATATTCTGCTAAAACAGCAGGCTGATCGTGCTCGGGGTCTACCGAATGGGAGACGATCATCAAATCCTGCTCATTTTCAAAAGCCTCCTGTACCCTTAACAACTGTGAGGTCATCTCGATACAAATATTGGGGCAGCGGCTAAAGAAGAAATCAGCCACGTAAACTTTCCCTTCTAAATCCTTTTCAGTCACCTTTTCTCCTCCTTGGTTAAGCAAACTGAAAGAGGGAATCCTATGAACGCTATCTATCAAATTTGGCTCACAATTAACAGCTTGTGGGTTATAAACCTGCAGCTCAAATTTATTGTCTCCAGCCATGTTCAAAAACAAGAACACAATCACTGGAAAGAACAATATCAAAAACAGAATCGTTAATTTCTTTGCTTTACTTTGCATATATAATTCAATTCTCTAATCCAAAAGTTTAGTAGTCTCTTTCCTTTAAGGAAAACCATCAAAGGGGCGAATGTCAAACAAGACATGCAAAGATACATGTCGCTTTTTTAGAAGACTGACTTTTAATGTTAAAATCAAGTTCTAACTAAAATGTTTCTTTCAAAACCTTAAGCATATCCAAAAAAAATTGGTGAGATACCGTCGTAATCCACGACAACATCTCACCAAAAAGCGCTAGCCGATAAATAGCTACTCTAAATAGTAAAAGGATCTATCATTTCCTGCCCTTCTACCCAAAGAACAACCAAAAGCCAAACGATGAATACCAATGGAAGTAATACTGAATATGCCAGTGTTTTGATCTCACCTTTTAAGTGCATAAATTCAGCTACTATATAAAATGCTTTTACTAGGGTAAGAATGATGAACAAAATATTTAACATAAACCTGCTCACACTTTCTGGCCATATAAACGCCAACACAAATTCAATACCCGTAACTATCGCCAATATTAAGGCTATTTTTAAGATTTGTTTCTGATTAGCTTTTCTGATCTCGTCAGAAGACATGCTAGGATCGTGAGTTGCCATAATGAATCTTTGTATTATTAATAATGCTTTTCAAATAAAAGTTCTATCTGTCGGAATTAGATAAGGTAGAAAAGGGTAAACACAAATACCCAAACCAAATCTACAAAGTGCCAATATAGACCAACTTTCTCTACCATCTCATAGTGACCTCTTTTATCGTAAGTTCCCATCACTACATTGTAGAAAATGACAATGTTTAAAATAATGCCACTGGCTACGTGAGTACCGTGGAATCCTGTAATGAAAAAGAAGAAAGCAGCAAACAAAGGAGGTCCGTACTCGTTGTGCGATAGGTTAGCTCCAAAAAACAGCTCGCCATTGGTGAGCAATGTACCATGTTCGGTACCGTGGATAAAGTGAGTCCATTCCCACGCTTGGCAGCCTAAGAACAACAAACCGCCAATAATAGTCCATAGCATCCACTTCTCAACCCCTTTTCTATCCATACGGTGACCTGCTTCTACAGCAAACACCATAGTGACACTACTTAAGATCAAGATAAACGTCATAAGACCTACAAAAAGAAGAGGTGCATTGTGGATGCCAAATGGAGCAGCATCAAACACCTTTTCAGGCACTGGCCAGTACTTATCAGAAGCGGTAAATTCAGAAATTTTCCCTTCGTAAGCTGGGTGCATGAACCTCACCACTGCATAAGAGATAAGAAGAGATGAAAAAGTGAGGGCATCGGACAGTAGGAAAAACCACATCATTATTTTCCCGTAACTGGCCTTCATTGGAGATTTACCTCCATCCCAAATATTTTCCCTTGGGTTTTTGACTACAAATGTAGATGCAGACATAAAGAGTTTACTATTATTGGTTTATGAAAAAGTTTAAGTCACTCCTTGCCCTAACAACTTGCTTAAATCATAAGCTATTGGTTATGAAGGCAAATGAGTATAGTTATATAAGCTATAAAGCTTACAATTTTAGATTTAGTGCTAAAATTACCTATTTATTAATAAAAATATGAATAAATATATCCAAAGTCCATCTAAAAAGTGCCAATAAGTGGCGCATATTTCAAGCTGCGACATCTTTTTAGCATGAATTTTTTGGCGTAACGCATTCACCATCACTACTAGAAGAAAAATAACAGCACTGATAACGTGGACACCGTGTAATCCAGTAATCACATATAAAAATGAACCAGAAGGATTACCTACAAAGTGTACGCTGATATCCACCAAGTCTGACCAACCGATTACTTGGAGCACCAAAAAGACGACTCCAAGCACTCCCGTTATTGCCATAGCGATGCTCAGCGATTTGAAATTATCTTTTTTTGCCGAAAGAACTCCCCAGTGCATGGTAAGGCTACTCAGTAAGATTACCGCCGAACTAGTATAAAACACGCTGGGCAAATCAAACACATACCAATTTCCCTCAGCTTGTCTTACAATGTAAGCACTCGTAAGGGCTGCAAACACCATCACTACACTCACAATAAACAACCACATTGCGAACTTTTTAGGGTTCATTGAAAGCTGTGTGGAAGAATCGTTAATCTCTATAGATTTATTACTCATTATTATAATTCTAATTGATCCCTTTATTACATTTTATCTAGCAAATAAGCGATTTGCACAATGGGCAAATACAAAAATGAGCTAAACATGATTTTTTTCGCAGACTTATTCGAACCTGTTTTTATCAACTCCAACGTCTGTAGCAAGAACAAGATCCCGCAAACAAAAGCGACAATACCTGAAACAGTTCCCGTAATCCCGTATTGCGTAGGCAACAACCCTAGCGGAATCAAGAAGAGTGTATAAAAACTGATCTGTAGAGAAGTATATACATCAGGTCCTTTCTTAGAAGGAAGCATTTTGAAACCTGCTTTGGTGTAGTCTTCATGCCCAATCCAGGCAATAGACCAAAAATGAGGGAATTGCCATACGAACTGGATTCCGAACAATACAAATGCCTCAACGGTAAATCCTCCAGCCATCGCTACCCATCCAATCATAGGAGGCAAAGCCCCTGGAAAAGCCCCAACCAACACCGAAATAGGCGATTTTTGTTTCAGAGGGGTATAAACAAACCCATAAAGAAGAAGGGATAACAAAGACAACCCGGCTACCAATGGATTTACAAAAAATACCAAAAGCGCACTCCCTGCCATAGCTAGCACCAAGGTAAAGGCAATAGCCTCGTTTACAGAAAGCCTGCCCATTGGCAAAGGCCTATCCTTTGTGCGTTTCATCAACTTATCTAAGTCACGTTCTTTCACTTGGTTGATGATATTGGCTGCGCCAGTTACCATAAAGCTACCAAGGATGAACATACCGAAGTCCAACCAATTGATACTCCCTTTTGAGGCTAACAAATACCCAAAAGCGCCTGAAAACACCACTAATGCTGAAAGTCTAAACTTGAGAAGAATGAATAGTTGTTTAGCTTTATATGAGACTTGACTCCAAAATAACACCTTGTATTCTGAATTACTGCTTATCATAAATAGATGTGTAACCCTTCTTTTGAGGGGTAAAGGTTTATGTTAATTTTCAGATTAAGCGGCAAAGTTAATGATTAAAGAAAAGAAATAGTCCTTCTCTTGCCAAAAGAAAGAATATATTATAAAAATCAAATGCCAGACATAAAAGTTGTGTAAGGCAGCTGATTTTTTTCCTTGTTTAACAACTTATCTGCATTTACGAAGAGTACCAATAAGAATTGAATACCGAAGAGGAGTGTACCAAACAATAGGTGTACAGGTTGTAATACTTTGGGAATGGAAAAATAGGCCATTATCGCACCTGTAATTATTTCTAAGCCTATCACCGAGAGCAAGGCAATTGCCCATTTGAAGATTGGGTCCGATTTGACGCAACCTTTTTTGAGTAAGTAAAATATGTACCCGTTCACCAGCATCACCACCAGTGAGAATGTTCGGTGGAAGTAAAAGAAAATACCAAGTTGGTCAACCCAAAGCTCCCGTTGCTGGCCATCGAACGATCGGGCTACCAAATCAACCTGCTCCCGCACTTGCGTCCCTAGTACTACTTGGAATATCGAAAGCACAAGCCCAACTATTAACCAGAAGTTCAAAACCGATCGCTTTCTGGCAAAAGCCGTAGCCTTCAGCGACTCAAAAGACCGGCTAACCGTATAAATCAAAATTCCTACAATCACCAGCGCCAGAAGCATGTGCAAAGTAATGAGAACAGGCTTGAGGTCAGTGGCCACTACCACCGAGCCAAGCCAACCTTGGAAACCGACCGCCAAAAAGGCTACCAACGACAGCCAAAATATCAAGCGGTCGGTTTCCCAATATTGCCACGAAAGAATAAGTGTAATAAGTATAAAGAACCCGATCAGAACCCCAATAAGCCTGTTAATATATTCCGTCCAGGTATGGTACACATTAAAGTCGGCAATTTCTTTTCCTTGAACCTGAAACTGCTCTTTATAATCTGGAGGAAGTTGGTCTACACTGGTAGGGGGCACCCATGTACCAAAACATTTGGGCCAGTCGGGGCAACCCATACCAGAGCCTGTGCTCCGCACTATTCCCCCCACCAAAATCAACAGATACACAGCTATTACTGTAACCACTCCAAACTTCCGATACCTACGGGTTGACCAAAATTTATTTTCCAATATGCTCAATTAATTAGTTCATCCTAACCTAAGTTAGGCCGGCAAATATAACCAGTAAGAAATATACTCAAACAAAATAGCTGGGGATTTTGCCCTTTTGACTATTTGCCCTTTCCTTTCCCAAAGCCCAACTCTTCCAATCGCTCTTGCAAAAACTCGCCTGCCGTCATATCCGAATACCTCTTAGGGTTTTCCTCATCTACACAGCTCTCAAGGCAAGTCAAGTCCATTTCTGAGCGAGGGTGCATAAAAAACGGAATAGAGAACCTTCTTGTTTTCAATTTCTCGGCAGGAGGGTTCACCACACGGTGAATTGTCGATTTTAACTTATGGTTTGTAAGCCTATCCAGCATATCGCCCACATTCACCACCAACTGCCCCGGCAAAGCCGTAATCGGAATCCACTCACCGTCTCTTCTCAATACCTGAAGCCCCTCGGCACTCGCACCCATCAGCAAAGTGATCAAATTTATATCTCCATGCTCGGCTGCACGCACAGCGCCCTCACCCAGCACACTCGGATCTTCTATAGGGAAATAATGGATCGCCCTCAAAATACTGTTCCCCTTTTCCACCCCAAGCTCAAAATACGCTTCGTCCAAGCCCAAGTACAGAGCTATGGCACGCAACATCAGCTTCCCAGTTTCCTCCAATGCACCAAAAGCCTCCAAGCCCGCAGCCTTAAAATCAGGCACTTCTTCAGGAAAAACATTATCAGGATAACCCTCCGTAAGCGGCTCGTTTGGCACCACTTCCTGCCCTACATGGTAAAACTCCTTCAAATCACCCACTTTTCTGCCCTTTGCAGATTCCTTTCCCTTTCCCACATACCCACGCTGCCCCTGCAACTCCGGGTTCTCATATTTTTGCTTCACCTCGTCCTCTAGCAAGAAAAACTCTTCTACCGACTTATAAAGCCTATCCACCAAGCTCTCGGGCAATTTATGGTTTTTGATAGCCACAAATCCAATCGTATTATAGGCATCACCCAAAGCTTTCACAAAAGCAGCCTTTTTTTCAGCGTCCCCGTGTTCAAAATCAGCAAGGTCTAGTGAAGGAATTTCATCCAATAATATATCTGACATAATTATATGTGTTTTGAGGTTTTCAATTTGTTGATCCCACCAAAAGTAGAGCATCAAACCAAAAAAGCAATCCTGATCGGAAGGAATCTAGAAAAAACACAAGCTTCTCCTTAAAAAACAAAATGATTAGGGCGCACTTTGCAGCCTAAGGGCTGCAAGCTCGTCCCGGGCAGCCAAGCCATCCAACGCACCTGCCACTTCGGTCTTGGCTCGCCCTCCTTCCCCAGTGCGCGCACTACCCTGCTGGAAAACCCCTTCAACAAATCCAAAAGCCTAGTCAATCGGGTAAACCTCAAAATCCGTGTAATCTTTCCATCTATCAACCCAAATATCAAAAAGCGTTGAATCATTTGTTTCCATCAATTGAAAACAAATGCTCCGATCTTTATTCATCCATGAATTCAGATAATAAAGTCCTTCAGGAAGCATTCGTCCTTTTTCATTCCAGCGCTCATTATTCTTTTCCAAGCAATTTGGCTTAAACCTCTCTACAACCATGTATTTTTTCATTTTACACCCTTTTTATATGTTACAAATACCATAAGCAATAACTCCAAACAATTGAAGCCCTCTGAAGGGAGAAACAAATCAAACTACCGAATTGCCAAAAACTCCCTTGCCTCCAAAATCTCCAGATACTTTCATTCACTTTTTGTTTTGCCCACAATCTCACTGACCAAAACACAGATTGACCCTCCATTTCCACCCCTTACTATCACCATTTACTATGCTTTTTAATTTCCCCACTTCATCACACTTTCTCCCACCTCCCCCACCTTTCGCCCTTTTCCCCACCTCTCTCCACATATCTACCACTTTTTACCACCTCCCCTCTCATTTTTCTATTTTCCCACCTTTTACCACCCCTTTTAGCAGTATCCATTTTTAGTATTTGTTAATAGATGCAAACAGAAAAATCTTAAAATAATCACATATATATCTACCTAAATCTTTACTTAAAAAAGTATATTATAAACACCTATTAATATGATGTTTACATAATAATTTATAACACATCTAAAAAAGTTTTTACAACAAGTAACTAACACCTTATATAACAATTATTTACCTCTCAACGTTAAGCCAAATGAATAGTCAGGGGGAAAAGTGGTAAAAAGTGGTAAAAAGTGGTTGACTTATTCAAATAAAACATTAGATTTGTATAATTAACTTAAGTATCACCGTAGGCAAGAAGCTCTAATGAATTCTTTTTCAAGCGAATATGAGTGTAAATTGGACGACAAAGGGCGCTTAACGCTCCCCGCTCGTATCAAAAGCACTTTGCCTGAAAACGAAACAATGAAAATAGTGCTGAAAAGAGGTTTTGAGACTTGCCTCACCATTTATCCCCACGATGAGTGGGAAAAGATTTATGAAAAAGTGGTAAGTCTCAACGAGTTCGTAAAGGAAGACCGACTTTTCCAACGGATGTACTTAAGAGGCAACACCGAACTAGACTTAGATAAGTCAGGGAGGGTTGGGATACCGAGCTCGATGCGAAAGTATGCACAGCTCGAAAAAGAAGTTTTGCTAGTGGGGCTAGGAAACAGGATCGAGATTTGGAATCCTGATGTGTATGACGAGTACTTGTTCAGCCAGCAAGAGAAATTCTCCGTATTGGCAGAGAAGTATTTGGGAAGCGATGAAGTGAGCGAGCCAAAGCAACAGTCAGCCGATGAGGAGGACGATTTAAAAGAAGCTTCTTAAACGAGTTGAACTGATTAAAAATAAATTTATAACAAAAACAAAATCGCACGCTCAATTTTTGTCGTCTGATTTTTATTATACCAGTAACAAAACAGAATTTGAGATATGTACCACGTGCCTGTAATGTTGGAGGAGTGTATGGAAGGCTTGGACTTACAACCAGGCAAGGTAGTAGTTGACGTGACATTTGGGGGCGGAGGGCATTCGAAAGAGATTCTGAAAAGGCTGCCTGAAGGAAAGCTTTTGGCTTTTGATCAGGACCAAGACGCAGCAAAAAACATTGAGGGAACAGACGGTTCTCGCTTCAAGCTTATAGAGGGTAATTTTCGCTATATCAAAAAGTACCTAAAGCTCTATGGTTATGCGCAAGTGGACAGCATTTTGGCTGATTTGGGGATTTCCTCCCATCAAATCGACAAGCCAGAAAGAGGGTTTTCCACCCGGTGGGACGCCCCGCTAGATATGCGGATGGACAATAAAGCCGACTTCAGCGCAAGGGACTTGGTAAACACGTATCGAGAACCTGACCTGATAAGGGTATTAAGCGAATTTGGCGAAGTAAGAAACGCTAGAACACTGGCTGCCAGCATTATGCGGGAGCGAGTAAAGAAAAGCATAGACACTACTGCCGAGCTTGTAAACGTACTTGAAAAACATGCGCCAAAAGGCAAAGAATTCAGGTATTATGCTCAAGTTTTCCAAGCGTTGAGAATAGAAGTGAACGAAGAAATTGAGGCGTTGAAAGAAATGCTAGAAGGGGCAAATGATGTCTTAAAACCAGGAGGAAGACTTGTAGTAATGTCTTACCATTCATTGGAAGACAGGCTGGTCAAAAACTTCATTAGAGCAGGGAACTTCAAAGGGGATGTGGAGAAAGATATGTACGGAAACCCGATAAAGCCACTTGAAGCAGTAAACAGAAAACCGATAATACCGACAAACGAAGAAATTGCTCAAAATCCAAGAGCCAGAAGCGCTAAGCTCAGAGTAGCAAAAAAGCTTTAATCAGCTCTTAATTATAACCATAAAGTATCCAAAAAAGATCTGTAACCAAATTGAAAATAAAGAAACTGGCTCATACAGCCAGCCTTGTTTTTCGAACAGCATTCGTGCATAAACACTGAAAAATATGAACACTTACAGTCCACCAAAAGAAGAAGACAAGAAGAGCTTTTTTGGGCATGTATCGGAGTATAAGTTTGATTTTAGCGTAGATGATTCTGCTATTATCAAGCATGTGCCCTACTTCATTTTTCTAACCATTTTGGGAGTGCTTTACATTGCCAATAATTACTATTCGGACAGGCTGACTAGGGATATTGGTGTGTTGGAAAAAACGGTGGAAGAACTTCGTGTGGACCACGGGTCTTACAAATACGAATACATCCATGCCAGTAAGTACGTGGAAATAGCCAATCAGGTAAAAACCATTGGGCTAATAGAAAATGACAAACCGGTGATCAAAATCACCCCAGAAAATTAATAAACTCGGGAAATCGTGAGCATCAGAAAATCCATATTGATTCGTGTTAGGCTAGCCTTCTTAATGGTTGTAGCCTTTGGTGCATTTATATTGGTGAGGTTAATCGATATCCAAGTGGTAAATGGAGAAAAGTGGAGAGGGATTGCCCAAGAAAACAGCTTGAAATTCAAAAAAGTAAATGCAACAAGAGGAAGCATATTAAGCGATGATGGCAGCCTTTTAGCAGCTTCTTTGCCTTTTTATAGGGTTTCTCTAGACCCTTCTATTTCAGAAGAAGAGCTTTTTGAAAAAAACGTCGATACACTTTCGGTACTAATAGCCGATTATTTCCAAGACAAAACTGCTGAGGAATATGCGGAAGAGCTTCGTTTGGCTCGTACCGAAAAACGTCGTTATAAGATAATCAACAGGGAATTGGTAAAATACCATGATAAAAAAATCATGGAGGAATGGCCTCTATTCAAAGAAGGAAGGCTAAAAGGCGGGGTTATTTTCGAGAAGATGGAAAAACGCTTCAAACCCTTCGATGAGCTTGCCAGAAGGACCATCGGTTTTGTAAGAGAAGATTCTACCGACCAAGTTAGAGGCGTAGGTTTAGAATACAGCTTTAATAGCAAATTGGCGGGAGTAAACGGAGAAGCACTTTACCAAAAAATACCCGGTGGTGGCTGGAAGCCTATCAACGATGGCAACCACATCCGCCCTGAAAATGGCTTAGACGTACACACATCTTTAGATGTGTACCTCCAAAACTATACTACGGATGTGTTGGACAAGGCACTCAGAAGAAATTATGCCAATTATGGTTGCGTAATTATCATGGAAGTAGCTACTGGAGAGATAAAGGCGATGGTAAACCTGAGTAAAAACTCTGAAGGCCAGTATGTAGAGGACTACAACTATGCCATTGGTTCTCAAGGAACTACTGAACCTGGTTCTACTTTCAAAGCTATCTCTATGATGGCTCTGTTGGAAGAAACCAAGCTCTCGATTGAAGATACGGTAAACACGGGCGATGGCGAGTATGTCTATTACGACGACTGTACCATGAGGGATGCTGCCTACTACGGTTACGGAAAAATCCCTGTGAAAACAGTTTTTGAAAAGTCATCAAACATTGGGGTTTCAAAGTTGATCTTTAGGTACTTCCGCGAAAAACCTGAGAAATTCTTTAGCTACCTCGACAAATTTGGTATGTCTGAGCCTTTGGATTTCCAAATGATAGGAGCAGGAAAGCCATTCTTCAACCGCCCTGGCACACAAGGATGGAGTGGTTGCTCACTACCTTGGATGTCAATTGGTTATGAAATAAAACTTTCCCCATTGCAGATCCTTACTTTCTACAATGGCATTGCCAACCAAGGTAAAATGATCTCTCCTATCATCGTAAAAAGCATCAGCCAAGGCGATGAGGTGATAGACGAGTTCGAATCGAGAGTAATCAATGATAAAATGTGTTCTGACCGCACCTTGGGCATCATGCAAGAGCTGCTGAAAGGTGTAGTAAAAAGAGGAACAGCAAGGGAAATAAGAAACGACAAATTTGACATAGCAGGAAAAACAGGAACTACCCAAAAGATTCGTAACGGGCAATATACAAAGCGCTACTACACCTCTTTTGCTGGTTATTTTCCGGCCGACAATCCAAAGTACAGCTGCATTGTAGTAATTGATGACCCAAAGGGGGAAGGCCAGTACGGCGGCGAGGTTTCGGCACCAGTTTTCGCTGAAATCGCTGAAAAACTTTATATCAGAGGCATAGAACAATCACTTCCCGATACACTCATCAACGATGGTGTTTTCCCAATGGTGAGATCAGGAAACTACAAAGACCTAAAGTTGCTTTGCGACGAAATGGGCATCAAACAAGTGGATTTGAATACAACCAACTGGGTGAAATCAGCTACTACAGGCGATACTATCCAGTGGGTAAACAATAAGATTGGAGAACAAAAAGTGCCAGATGTAAGAGGAATGACCTTGAAAGATGCACTTTATGTATTGGAAAACCAGGGACTTAAAGTAAAAACCAGAGGACGAGGAAGGGTACAAAGGCAATCGCTCACTCCAGGTCAAAAAGCAAGGAAAGGCGGGGTGATTTACATTAGCCTGGGATAGGTTTAGGTGCAAGAGACCAAACCAAAAGAAGGCACGAGATTAACAATACGACTAGAATAGTAGCGAAGGTTAGCCTTCCCTACTACTGATGATAAGAATACCAAAGAAAGTCTTGCAAGGGCTTTCTATCGGAAATAGATGAATTAAAGAATTAACACAAAAACTATCAAAACGTTAGGACACATATTGTCAAGTACGAAGGTGCTAGCATGGGAAGGGAAAAACCTCGATCAGGCTATCAGCTCACTCTGCTTCGATTCTCGCAAGGCTACAAAAGGCTCTGCGTTTTTCGCTATGCCCGGCACGTTGGTAGATGGCCACGATTACATCGAGAAAGCCATTTCCCTAGGTGCAGTTGCGATAGTTTGCGAAAAAATGCCCGAGCAGCTTGCTCCCAACGTTGCCTATGCCCAAGTGGAAAACGCAGCGAAGGAAATGGGCAAAGCTGCATCTATTTTCTTTGAACATCCTACTCAAAAAATAAAATTGGTGGCTGTAACCGGCACCAATGGAAAAACAACTTCTGTCACTTTACTACACAGGCTTTTCAGGAAACTGGGCTACCATGTGGGGCTTATTTCCACTGTAGAAAACAAAATAGACGAAGAAGTTCTCGACACGAAATATACTACCCCTGATAGTGTAACTCTCAACCAGCTATTGGGCGAGATGGTGGCAAAAGGCTGCACGCACTGCTTTATGGAAGCTAGTTCTCACGCTATTTGGCAAGAAAGAACGGCAGGTCTCCAGTTTGCAGGAGCGGTATTTAGCAACATAAGCCACGACCATCTGGACTATCATAAGACTTTCAAGAACTACATAGACGCCAAGAAAAAACTATTTGACGAACTTCCTAAAACTGCCTTTGCCCTATCGAACATAGACGATAAGCGAGGCAGCTACGTGTTGCAAAACTGCAAGGCAAAAAAGTTGACCTACGCCCTTCGCTCTATGGCAGATTTTAAGGCTAGGCTACTTGAAAACACCTTCGACGGCTTGCAACTAGAGCTGGACGGGCAGCAAATATGGTTTAGGCTCACAGGCGGTTTCAACGCCTACAACCTGTTGGCAAGTTATGCGGTGGCAGTTTCTTTGGGTGAAAACAAGGAAAAAGTGCTTACTGCTCTTAGCGATGTTCAACCAGCACGTGGCAGGTTCGAACAATTGGTTTCAGAGAATAATATAAGAGCGATTGTGGACTATGCCCACACGCCCGATGCACTAGAAAATGTATTGGAAACTATTGCCGAAATCAACCAGGGAAAAAGTACAGTAATCACCGTAGTGGGCTGTGGAGGAAATCGAGACAAGGAAAAACGGCCAAAAATGGCTGCGATAGCGGCGAGATTAAGCAACCGTGTCATCCTTACTTCCGACAACCCTAGGAACGAAGAACCCGAGCAAATCATCCGAGAGATGGAAGCTGGGATTTCGGAAGAAAAACAAGCCTCTACCCTATCCATTACCGATAGGAAGCAAGCAATTACAAAAGCCGTGGAGCTTGCCCAAACTGAAGACGTAGTGCTAGTAGCCGGCAAAGGACACGAAACATACCAAGAAATTAAGGGAGAGCGATTCCCTTTCGACGATAAAGAAATTATTACCGAATTATTCAAAACTAAAACCTCAAACTCATAACCGTTGCTTTACTATTTATTCACATATCTGAAAGAAGCTTACGACCTGCCAGGCGCTGGATTGTTCCAATACATATCCTTCCGAGCGCTCATGGTAGCAGCCTCTTCCCTCCTTTTTGCCACCATTTTTGGTAAAAAGATCATTCGGATTTTGCTGAGGCAGCAAGTGGGCGAAACGGTAAGGGATTTGGGCTTGCAAGGGCAAAAAGAAAAAGAAGGCACACCTACTATGGGTGGGCTTATCATCATTGGCTCTATCGTTATCCCGATGTTGCTTTTCTCTAGGCTCACAAACATTTACATCATTTTGCTGCTTACAGCAACAATTTGGATGGGCGTAATCGGCTTCATTGACGATTATATCAAGATTTTCAAAAAGAACAAACAAGGGCTAAAAGGCAAATTCAAGGTAGCCGGACAGATCACTTTAGGGTTAATCATCGGCCTAACGCTTTACTTGCACGAGGATGTGACCATCCGTGAAAAAAACGAGAGCGTGACGAGGGCAAACGTGGAAGAGGTAATAGCCAAAGAGTCATATACAAATGTGAAATCGACCAAAACGACGATTCCTTTTGTAAAAAACAATGAGCTGGACTACAACAATATAGTTCCTGCCGACTGGATGACGCCCATTATGTATGTGCTCATCGTGATCTTTATAGTGACAGCGGTTTCGAACGGGGCTAACATCACCGATGGAATAGACGGCTTGGCAGCAGGAACTTCTGCCATCATCGGCACTACGCTGGCAATCTTAGCCTACGTGTCGGGAAACATGATTTTCGCAGATTACCTCAATATCATGTACATCCCTTTCACAGGCGAAGTGGTGATATTCTGCATGGCTTTCGTGGGGGCTTGCATCGGTTTTTTGTGGTACAACTCCTACCCAGCCCAAGTTTTTATGGGCGATACGGGAAGCTTGGCTTTGGGATCGTCCATTGCGGTTGTAGCGCTTATTTTAAGAAAAGAATTATTGATTCCGTTCATCTGTGGAATTTTCCTCATCGAAAACCTTTCGGTGATTTTGCAAGTGAGCTATTTCAAATACACAAAGAAAAAATACGGTGAAGGAAGGAGAATCTTTTTGATGTCGCCTTTGCACCATCATTACCAAAAGAAAAAAATACACGAATCGAAAATAGTTACACGGTTTTGGATTGTGGGAATTTTGATGGCCATAGCCACCCTCGCAACACTCAAGATCAGATAAAGATAATTGCCAATAGATTAATGACTACGTAGGAAAATGGCGCAAAAAATAATCATACTCGGTGCAGGAGAAAGCGGCGTAGGTGCAGCTTTACTCGCTAAGCAAAAAGGTTTCGAAGTGAAAGTTTCGGACAAGGGTATGATTGCGCCTCATTTTAAAAAAGAGCTTTCGGAAAACCTGATTGAATTTGAAGAAGGCGGGCATAGCGATGATCTGCTCACGGATGTGACCGAGATTATCAAAAGCCCCGGCATTCCAGATAGGGTCCCGATAATAAAAGAAGCTAAAAAACTAGGGATTCAGGTAAGCTCGGAAATCGAATTTGCCAGCAGGTTTACCACTGCAAAAATTGTAGCCATTACGGGTACAAATGGCAAAACGACCACTACCCTACTCACGCACCACTTGCTACAAGAAGCAGGGTTGGACGTGGAAGTTGCAGGAAATATTGGAGAAAGCTTTGCCCGAAAAGTGGCTGAAAAAGACCATGATTATTTCGTATTGGAAATCAGCAGTTTCCAATTGGACGATATCCATTATTTCAAGCCATCGGTGGCCATCTTGCTGAACATCACCCCTGACCACTTGGACAGGTACGACAACAGCATGGAAAAATACGCTGCTGCAAAGTTTAGGATGATTGAAAATATGCGCCCTGGCGACTTGTTCATCTACAATGCCGACGATGAACACATTGCCAAGGAAATAAATAAAAGAGAAACGAACATCTGGACGGCAACTTTTTCGGAAGCAAACTCCAGAGGAAACGCCCTTCATATCCCAAGGTTTTACAGCCCTGCGATAGATGAGCCAGAAGAACTAGCAAACGAGCAGCTGATATTTGATGGGCTGCCGCTAAGAGGGGCGCACAATGCCATGAACATGAGCGCTGCAATCATAGCTGCCTTGCGGGTTGGTTGCGATAAAGAAGCGATTGAGAAAGGGTTAAAAACTTTCAAAAATGCAGCTCACAGGCTAGAAGTAGTTGCCAAGATCAATGGAATCACGTTCATAAACGATTCGAAAGCGACCAATGTAGATGCAACTTCATACGCACTAGACGCATTTGAAACGCCTATTATTTGGATAGCGGGCGGAACGGACAAGGGCAACGACTATGAGCAGATATTGCACAAGGTGAACCAAAACGTGAAGGGAATTATCTGCCTTGGTGTGGATAACGAGAAATTGCTCAGGACCTTCGGCGAAATGGTAAGCTACGTAGCCGAAACACAAGATGTGAACAAGGCGGTGATGAAAGCATATCACTTGGCAGATTCGGGAGATATTGTACTGCTTTCCCCTGCATGTGCCAGTTTCGATCTTTTTAAAAACTATGAAGACCGAGGCGACCAGTTTAAAAAAGCAGTTCACGAACAACTAGGGAAACTAGATACACAAGGAGATTATTCCTTAGATGATAGAGGATAAAAATGTAGCTCGACTTTCTAGGTCGATAAAAATAAAATAAAAAAATCATGAGTAGTACTATACAAGAACACAGCATTTACAAGTACTTCCAAGGTGACAAAATCATTTGGTCAATAGCCATTGGCTTGTCCCTGCTCAGTATTTTGGTGGTTTACAGCGCTACGGGGCAACTGGCCTACCGAAGCGCAGGCGGAGATACGGAACACTTCCTCATGAAACATACCGTGTTGGTACTCTTGGCTTTTGGGGCTATGTACATCTGCCACAAAATCGACTATGTGTACTATTCAAGAATTTCGAGGATAGCCCTTTTGGCTAGTGTGCCGCTACTTATTTTCTCTTGGCAATACGGTAGCAATATCAACCAAGCATCGAGATGGATCATTATCCCATTCATCGATTATTCGTTCCAGCCTTCCGACCTTGCAAAACTGGCTTTGATTGCAAACGTAGCCAGTATGTTGTCGAAAAGACAAATGAGTATCAAGGAATTCCAAAGAGCTATTGTTCCCGTACTTTTCTGGTGCGGAATCATCTGCGGGCTCATCGGGATGACTGACTGGTCGAGCGCAGCCTTGCTTTTTGCAACTTGTAGCTTGCTCCTTTTCATCGGTCGTGTGCCCCTTAAATATTTGGGAATGCTGTTCCTCATCGGGTTTGTAGCCGGCTATTTCGCTTTCACTTTTGGGCAGAGGGGAAATACGGTACAAAGCAGGTTGGGCATGTACATGGAAGACGGTGATGTTCCTTTCCAAGCTGAGCAATCGTTCATTGCCGTAGCAACGGGAGGAGTAACAGGAAAAGGCCTAGGAAATAGCACACAAAGAAACTTTTTACCCCACCCCTATTCAGATTTCATCTTCGCCATTATAGTGGAAGAATATGGGCTGATAGGTGCGGTAGTGATCATCAGCGCATTTTTAATCTTGCTGTTCCGAGGGATGGTGATTGTGGGGAAAAGCGATCGAGCCTTTGGAGGGCTGCTGGTCGCCGGGCTCACGTTCAGCCTGGTAGTACAGGCATTTGTACACATGGCCGTAGTAGTGGGAATTTTACCTATTACGGGTTTGCCCTTGCCGCTTCTTAGCATGGGGGGAACATCCTTGCTATTTACGGGAATGGCCGTGGGCATGATCATCAGCGTGAGCAGAGCAGAGCTTTCGGAAGAAGAACTTTCAAAACGAAATGTGAGACGAAAATTCAGAAACCCCGCTCCAATTATCTAAGTATTCACTTGACTAATTCTATAAATAGAGTAACCAAATTTATCAAAACAGAATCCTAACAAATTCGACCAACAATTAAACCAAGTAATCCTTAAAACCAACTAATTATCATTATCAACTGATCAATCGCAAACTAATTTGCCAAACGAAAAAGACCATATCAAAGTAATCATCAGCGGAGGCGGCACCGGGGGGCATGTGTACCCTGCCATCGCTATTGCCAATGCGCTCAAAGAAAGAAATCCCAAAACGGAGATTCTTTTTGTGGGGGCAGAGGGCAAAATGGAGATGGAAAAAGTGCCACTAGCTGGCTACGAGATCATTGGTTTGTGGATAAGCGGACTCCAACGTAGGCTTACGTGGAAGAATTTGCTTTTCCCCATCAAGCTTATCAGCAGCTCTTTGAAGTCGAGGCAGATTATCAGAAAATTCAAACCCGATGTAGCGGTTGGCGTAGGTGGTTACGCCAGCAGCACCATCGTGAAAGCAGCTCAGGCTGCGGGCTTGCCCACCGTATTGCAAGAACAAAACGGCTACGCAGGACTCACTAACAAATTACTATCTAAAAATGCCAAAAAGATTTGTGTGGCATACCCAGGCATGGAAACCTATTTTCCGAAAGAGAAAATAGTACAAACGGGAAACCCTGTAAGGCAAGACATTGTGGACTTGGAAAAATACCGTGAGGAAGCTTTCAAACACTTTGGGCTTGACCCCAACACAAAAACACTTTTGGTTCTGGGCGGAAGCCTAGGGGCGAGAACCATCAACAACAGCCTGAAAGCTGGCGTGGAACTTATCTTGGCGGCAGGTTACCAAGTAATCTGGCAAACGGGGAAATTTTACATAGAAGAAATAAGGGCAGTTTTTGATGAGAAAAAATTGAAAGGACTCTATTTCAACGATTTTCTCAACCAAATGAACTTGGCGTATGCTTGCGCCGATGTGGTGGTTTCCAGAGCGGGAGCTTTGAGCATTTCGGAGCTTTGCCTCACGGGAAAACCCAGCATTTTGGTTCCTTCGCCAAATGTGGCAGAAGACCATCAGACCAAAAACGCCATGGCTTTGGTAAACGAAGGCGCAGCCATTTTGGTGAAAGATGTAGAAGCAAACAAAAAGTTGATTGGCGAGACCATCGACTTACTCAAAAACGAAGATAAACAAGCTCAGCTGAGCATTGAAATAAAAAAATTGGCAAGACCTAATGCAGCGCAAGACATTGCGGCAATAGTAGAAGAACTTGCAAACAAAAATGGATACGCGACTCCAACATATCGACAGCGTGTATTTCATCGGGATAGGTGGAATTGGCATGAGCGCACTGGCGAGGTGGTTCAAGCACGAGGGCAGACTAGTAGCAGGTTACGACAAAACCTCTACCCCACTTACCCAAGCTCTGGAGCAAGAGGGAATAACTGTTCACTACACAGACGATGTAGCGCTTATTCCGGAAGAAATAAAAGCTAAAAAGGACAGCTCGTTGGTGATTTTCACCCCTGCTATCCCAGCTTCGCACAGCGAGAAAAAATACTTGGAAGCAGAAGGCTTCCAATTGGTAAAAAGATCGGAAGTATTGGGCATGATCACGGCAGCACATTTCAATGTGGGCGTGGCAGGTACACATGGAAAAACGACCACTTCGTCGATGCTTTCATGGTTGCTTCATGGTTGCGAAAAGCCCTGTACGGCATTTGTGGGTGGAATTGTCAACAATTTCAATTCCAACTTACTGCTAAGCAAAGCACCAGTAGAAGAAACCATTGCCGTTGCCGAAGCTGACGAATACGACCGCTCGTTTTTAAGGCTTTCGCCAGATATGGCCATCATTACGGCAGTAGATGCCGACCATTTGGATATCTACGGCGATGCCAACAACATGAGCGCAGGCTTTGAAGAGTTTGCTGGCAAGATCAGGAAAAATGGAAAGCTTTTTTTACAAGCCGACATCGAACTTTCAACTCCTGCTCTAGCCCAAAATCAAGTCCAAACGATCAGTTTTGGAATTGACCAAGGCGATTATAAAGCGGAAAATATACGAGCAGAAGGCATTAGCTTCATTTTCGATTTGGTGTACCCAAAAGGAAAAATTGAAGACCTGACCTTGAACATGCCGGGCTTCCATAATGTGGAAAATGCCACGGCAGCAATGGCAGTCTGCCTTGAATTGGGCATCGCACCTGAACTAGTAAAAACTGCTTTGGGCAAGTACAGAGGGGTAAAAAGAAGGTTCGATATTTTGCTGTATAGCGAAAAGGCGGTGTACATAGATGATTATGCCCACCACCCTACCGAGATTACGGCATTTATAAAATCGGTGAAAGCGCTTTTCCCCAACAAAAAGCTGACAGTGGTTTTTCAGCCGCATTTGTTCAGCCGCACTAGGGACTTTGCCGAAGGGTTTTCGGAGAGCCTTTCACTGGCTGACAGCGTGATTTTGTTGCCAATTTACCCTGCAAGGGAATTGCCGATAGAAGGGATTACCAGCGAGATGTTGCTAGAAAACATCAGTATTGAAGATAAGAAATTGGTGGAAGACGAGGACCTGCTCAGCGAGATAGAAAATAGGAAGCCAGAACTTTTGGCAACCATTGGAGCTGGAGATATAGATCGCTTCCCAATAAAGATAGCAGATTATTTAAGCACCTATAAGGTATAAAAGCCATGATGCAGAAACTAAAAAAATTATCGGTTAGACAAGTGCTTTTTAGCATCAGTGTAGTACTGATCCTCACGGGCTTTATAGTGGTGGACTTCAGCAAGGCCAAGGATGAAAACATCGTCATCAACATAGATGAAAAGAATGGGTACTACTTTGTGACCAAAGACGATGTGGTAAGGCTTATTGACGAAATCAAATTTGAACACCCGACAGCATCGAGGCTCAACCGAATAGAGCTTAAAAGCATTGAGGAAAAATTAAAATCCATTGATTTTGTACTTGATGCACAGGTTTCGAGGGACTTGAAAGGAAACTTGATCATCAATATAGAGCAAGATCAGCCCATTGCCCGCCTAATAGGCAACAACGGCGACGGGGGCTACATCAGCCGTGACCGTGATTTGCTCAACCTTTCGGATGGGTATGCGGCAAGGGTGATGCTGATAAGCGGAAGCGGGGCAGATAGCCTGCTGAAATCGGAATTTCTCCACTCTGAACAAGGAAAAGAGCTTTGTGAATTTGTGGAATACATAAACAGCGAGCCCTTTTGGAGAGCAATGGTCACCCAACTGGATTTGGATAGCGATATGGACATCACCATCTATCCGCAGATCGGGAAGCAGCGCTTTGAGTTTGGGAAGTCAGAAGGCTACCTCAAAAAGCTAAAAAAAATGCAGACTTTCTACGATGAGATAGTCCCTAAAAAAGGCTGGGGCGAATACAAAGTGGTGAAGTTGCAGTACGAAGGCCAGATCGTCTGTAAATAATTGACGACAAAGTTGAAAAGTTTTCGAGGGGAAACCCTTGAATCAAAGATAATTAACATTAACTATTAACCGATACACTTATGCAAGGTGACAAAACAAGGATTGTAGTAGGGCTTGACATCGGCACAACGAAGATTTGTGCGATAGTCGGTCAGATGAATGAATTCGGAAAGTTGGAAGTTTTAGGCTTGGGAAAAGCGATTTCTGACGGTGTAAAAGAAGGCACTGTTCGAAACATCGGCAAGACCGTGCATGGCATTTTGGCTGCCGTAAAAGAAGCGGAGGAAACTTCAAAAATCAACATCAATGTGGTGAATGCTGGAATTGCTGGGAAGCACATCAAAAGCACAGAGCACCACGGCAGCTTCACGCGCAAGTCGAACGATGACGAGATCACTTCGGAAGATGTGAACAAGCTCACCAACGACATGTACAGGATAGTGACCGAGCCTGGTTCGGAAATCATCCACGTGATGCCGCAGCATTACACAGTTGATTATGAGGAAAACATCAAAGATCCCGTTGGGATGTCTGGTGTGAAGCTAGAAGCTGATTTCCACATTATTACCGCTCAGACCAACTCTATCCGCAACATTAAAAAATGTGTGGAAAGAGCCGACATCGAGATTGAGGACATGATCTTAGAACCACTTTCTTCGAGCTTGTCAGTATTGAGCGAGGAAGAAAAAGAAGCTGGTATCGCTTTGGTAGACATTGGAGGAGGTACTACGGACATCGCTGTGTTCCAAGACGGTATCATCCGACACACTGCCGTGATTCCTTTTGGTGGAAACATCATCACTTCGGACATTAAGCAAGGTTGTGCAGTGATGCAAAACCAAGCTGAGCAACTGAAAGTGCGCTTTGGAAGAGCTTTGGCAGAAGAAGCCAACGAAAACGAGGTGGTATCTATCCCAGGTTTGCGCAACAGGCCTCCAAAGGAAATTTCTATCAAAAACTTGGCTTACATTATTGAAGCCAGAATGGAAGAAATCATCGACTTAGTGATGCTGGAAATTGAGCGTTCGGGATACAAAAACCGCTTGGCTGGTGGTATCGTGATCACAGGAGGTGGCTCTATGCTCAAAAACTTGAAGCAACTCTTTGAGTACAAAACAGGCATGGACGCACGGATAGGCTATCCGAACGAGCACCTTGGCAAATGCGCTTTTGAAGAAGTGAAACACCCATTATATGCTACGGCTGTTGGATTGGTATTGGCTGGATTCCGCTCGGCTCGCGAACTAAGCGAGGAAGGCGTAACTGGTGGACTCCAATACAGAAGCAAGGCTAAACAAGCGGGAGGAGGAAACTTCATCAATACCATTTTGAAAAAAACCCGGGACTTGCTCATCGATGATTTCGATGATAAGGCCACGTATTAATATACTGGACTTGCGCCAGGATGCGTGAGCCGCACAATTATTTTCCCATAAAAAAAGATCTAAAATTTTCACTTTAAATAGTTAAGAAGATGGAAGAAATGAAATACGAATTTGCATCAAGAACGAATACAGAAGACGCAATTATAAAAGTATTTGGCGTAGGTGGCGGAGGCGGAAATGCCGTAAACCACATGTACCGCCAAGGAATCCAAGGAGTAGATTTTTATATCTGCAATACGGATATCCAAGCATTGGACAACAGCCCTATCCCAGAAAGCCAACGCATCCAGATTGGAGGTAAGCTAACTGAAGGCCTAGGCGCTGGAGCAAAGCCAGAAGTAGGCAAAAACGCTGCTGTCGAAAGCAAAGAAGAAATAAAAGAAGTATTGAAAAAGGGTACAAAAATGCTCTTTATCACTGCGGGTATGGGCGGTGGAACAGGAACTGGAGCAGCTCCTGTAATTGCCGAAGTAGCCAAAGAGTTGGATATCTTGACTGTGGCTATCGTAACCCGTCCGTTTAGCTTCGAGGGCAAGCCTAAAGCGAGAAGAGCGGAAGAGGGCATAGAAGAACTGAAAAAATACTGCGATACGGTATTGGTTATCCTCAACAACAAGTTGCAGGAAGTATACGGTAAAGTAACCATGAAAGAAGCTTTCGGTCAGGCGGATAATGTATTGACAAGAGGTGCCAAATCTATCGCCGAAATCATCACCGTTGCTGGTAATATCAACGTCGATTTTGAAGATGTGAAAACGGTAATGAAAAACTCTGGTGCTGCCGTAATGGGCTCTGCCACTACCGAAGGGGAAAACAGGGCGAGAAGAGCTGCCGAAGGCGCTATCACTTCTCCATTGCTCAACAATACCAACATTTTCGGGGCAAAATTTATCTTGCTCAGCATAGTAGTAGGCGATGAAGACAACTTCCAAATGGATGAGTTGGAAGAAATCACCGATTACATCCAAGAGCAAGCAGGTGACGATGCTGAAATCATCTTCGGACAGGCTACTGACCAGTCACTTGGGGATAGTATCAACGTAACCATCATCGCTACTGGTTTTGACGATGAAGAAAAAAGCACCGAGACCAAGGTTTATGACTTGGAAAGCAATAAAATTCAAAAAAAGATCAGGCTTGAATCAGAGGACTTTTTTGACAGGGAAGAAGAGGACGACGATATAGAAACCTTGCTTCAGAAAAAGAAGAATGCTGAAAAAATCGTTTTTGAACTCGATGGGGACTTTGAGCTTATAGAAGAAACCGAAGAGCAGAAAAAAAAAAGGTTAGAACATCAATATAAAATGCGCCAAGAGAAGCTTGAGGGCTTGCAGTCGATAGAAGACATGAGCAACGACGAAGTAAAGAAGAGGCAAGAAACTCCTGCTTATATGAGAAGAGGGGTGAAACTTTCGAACCTTCCCCACTCTGCTGAGCCAAATGTCTCTCGTTACAGCCTTGGCGAAAATGACGAAATCCTTGGAAACAATAAGTTTCTACACGATAATGTGGACTAACAAGTAGTTGGGCGCAAGCCCCCAACTTGTTTTGTTTCACACCTTGCAAACTTTAATTCATCATCTGGCAAAAGCCCGCATCTTTGGTGCGGGCTTTTTGTATACTGTAATTTCTTGTTACCACTTCCAACATTTCAGGTATTACATAAAAATCCTTATATTTCATCCTAATAACTCAAATCAATTTTACCTATAACCAACCAATGCAAGAACTCAGCCCTTACTGCAAAGCAGTCATTGACAAGAAAATTGGTCAAGTCCATGTCGATTACCATGATACCCAATATGGCTTTCCTATCCATTCCGACAACGAATTATTTGGAAGGCTAATTTTAGAAATAAACCAAGCAGGGCTTTCTTGGGACACCATCCTCAAAAAACAGGAGAATTTCCGAAAAGCCTATTCAGAATTTGACATAGCTATCATTGCCGCTTATGGCGAAGATGATATTGAACGCTTGAAAAACAATGCGGGAATTATTCGGAACAAACTCAAGATAAACGCTGCAATCTATAATGCCCAGCAGGTGCAAAAACTCCAAGCAGAATTCGGTTCTTTTGCCAAGTGGCTAGACCAGCATCATCCCAAAACAAGGGAGGAATGGGTAAAATTATTTAAGAAAACCTTCAAGTTTACGGGCGGAGAGATCACCAATGAATTCCTGATGAGCAGCGGCTACCTCGAAGGGGCGCATTCACCAAGCTGCCCCATTTACAAGAAAACCTTAGCCCACAATCCTAAGTGGGCGGAAAACAGCTAATTACCTCAACTCAGGAGCAAGCGACACCTGCCCTCGGTTGATGATCCCCATTGGCTTTCCTTTCAGCATTTTGCCAAGGAAAGGCGTATTCCTAGATTTCGATTTAATGTCCTGCTCTTTGAGCGACCAAAAAGCATTTTCATCAAAAATAGTGAGGCAAGCAGGTTGTCCTTCTGCTATTTCTACCGCATCTAGCTTCAAAAGCTTGCGAGGAGCGGTGGTAAATTTCTCCACCAACACCTCCAATGGAATGGAATCTGGGCGGTGGGTATTGAGTGCGGCAAAGGCCGTTTCCAAATTGATGATACCGAAATCTGCCAGATCAAACTCAAGCTCCTTGCATTCTTCGTCTTGGGGGTTGTGCGCCGAAACTATGATGTCTATAGTCCCATCGGCTAACCCTTCCCAAAGCGCAGCAACATCAGCTTTGCTTCTAAAGGGTGGGCGAACTTTCAAGTTGCTATCAAAACTGGCAAGATCTTCATCAGTAAAAGCCATTTGATGTGCAGCTACGTCGCAGGTCACATTCAGCCCGTCCTTCTTTGCTTGGCGAATCAGCTCTACCGATTTGGCAGTGGAGATATTGGAAAAATGGAGCTTGGCATCATGATAAGCCACCAAAGCCAAATCCCGTTGAATGTTCATTTCCTCTGCCAGTGCAGGTCGCCCTTTCGTCCCCATGCTCGTGCTCACAATCCCTTCGTGCATGTGCCCACCACTAGCCAAAGCGCGTTCCTCAGCACGGTTGATCAGCACCCCGTCAAAAGCCTTTAGGTAGAGCATCGCCCTGCTCATCACGCTCGCATTGCCAAGGGTATGGTCGCCATCGGTGAAGGCAACTGCCCCTGCATGCGTCAAGTCAATCATTTCGGTCAACTCCTCCCCTTTTGTATCCTTCGTTACCGCAGCCATCCCATGCAACTTCACCGAATGAAACGTATTTCTGCTTTTTATGAAGTGAAGAGATTCTTTGCTCTGGATAATGGGCTGGGTATTGGGCATGACCGCCACATCGGTAAAGCCACCTGCCGCCGCCGCAGCGCACAAGCTGTCAATATCCTCTTTAAACTCCAACCCAGGCTCGTTCAGCATCGCCTGCATATCGAACCAACCTGCCGATACGCTTAGGGCACTCCCACCTATCACTTTCCCCTCAGTTTTCAGCTGCTCTTGGCTAACCGAACTGATGGTTCCGTCTTTAATCAATATATTAACTTGTTGGAGATGAAAGGGGTGTCCCTGACCGATGAGCTTGATGTTTTCGAGCAATATTTCCATAAAAAATACAGCGTGGTTTTTTACCTAGAAGAATGAAAATGGTGGGCCTGAAAAGAACCGCACAAAGGTAATAAAAAAACTATGACGAATTGAAATGAAGTTCATATTGGCTTTACCCTAATTCTCCCAGTCTTTTCAATACATGGTCTTGGTACTTGCGGCTAATGGGAAAAGTGCGTTTTTCCAGTTGGATACTTGTTCTGTTAAAACTCACGATGCTATTTATAGCCAGCAAAAAAGAGCGGTGAGCCCGCAAAAAAAGTTCTTGGGGAAGTTTTTGTTCCAAATGAGAAATCCCCTCTCTCGTAACTAACTTTTTGTCTGCCAAGTTGATTTCCACATAATTCCCAAAGCTTTCTACAAAAAGAATTTCATTCAAGGCTATTTTAAAAATTTTCCCATCAGCATGGACAGCCAAATACCCATCTTCTATCAATTTGGTACTTTCTTTAGGGGAAACAACACTGGCTGTTTCATAAAACCGATCGACGGCACGCATAAACCGCTCAAACCGAATGGGCTTCAACAAATAATCAACCACATCCAAATCAAAGGCTTCTACCGCATATTCTCTATATGCCGTAGTCAGAATGACTTTGGGAGGTTTTTGAAGGGATTGTAAAAACTGCAACCCGTTCATTTCAGGCATTTCTATATCCAAAAACAGCAAATCTGGTTTTTCTCTTTTGATGGTAGAAAATGCTTCTAGCGCATCGGAGCAAGAAGCCACTACCCTAAACCCGTCCAGTTTATCGATATACTCTTCTAGCACTTCATGCGCCAAAGGCTCATCGTCTATAATGACACATTTCTTATCCATGAGTTTCTACAATTGACAAATGGGCAAAAAAACTACTTTCATTGTTTATTAGCTCTAACTTCGCCTGATCTGGATACAGTTTTTCCAAGCGGCCCTTCAGGTTCGCCAAACCGATTCCTTCTTTATGCTCCTCACTTTTTACCGAGGGAATAGAGTTTTCAATTCTGAAATTAAGTCCTAAGGCATCCGAAATATCTATGTCTACCACCGCCTTTTTTCTTTCAGGTTTCACTCCATGCTTAAATGCATTTTCCACCAAGGGAATCATCAGCATGGGCTCTATTTTTTTGTGAGGGGTTTCAAGGTTGATGGAAATATTCAGCTCCAATTTATGCCCGTAACGAAGCTTTTCCAAGTCCAAGTAATCTTTGATGAACTCAATTTCTTTTCCTATTTCAATCTGATCAGAATTGCATTCGTACAGCAAAAAATCAAGAATATCCGATAATTTGAGCACCATTTGCGGGGTTTCGTCAGACTTTTTCTTCGCCAACACATAAATACTGTTGAGCGTATTGAACAAAAAATGTGGATTGATTTGGGACTTGAGCATCTTAAGTTCTATTTCCACTTTTTCCTTTTGAAGCGCTTCTTGCTTTGTGGCTTTTTCTACTGCCACTTTTGTTTGCCGAGTGGCTATTCCAGCCAAAATAACTAGCCATGTACTGGACACAATCACCAATACATCTTGAAGCCTTGGGGTTACACTTTCCAAGTCAAACTTGATGTAAACAAATAGCCCAAAGACGAACAGCATTTGGAAATAGGTTCCCAAAACCACGACGGCAAAAGAGTAGAAGAAAAACTGAAAATGCGCCTTCCAAAAATAGTATTTTGGAATAATCCAGTTGTTAAATAAGTTCGAATTCAGAATGGCAATACAAGCCATAAACGTTGGAATAAGCACCCCAAACTTTTGCGCTGGCACTCGATAATTGTAAACAAAAAAAAGAATGAGCCAGCTAAAAAATATAAATATGAACTGCCCTAGGTATTTCTTCACTTCGGTGTCGTTTATTCTCCAATTTAGCTAATTCCGACGACAGGAGTACTTATTTGTGACCAAAAGAATGTTTCCTGAAAGATTCTACCGGTTTCGATGGAGATTTTACTAAAAGCACATCAATTCCGCAATATAGCTTTCGACTTACCCACTTGGTTGATTAGATTTTTAGCTGAATCAATTCTATTGAATATTAGGCTTGTAACTATTTTCAACCTAAATTTCAACATAATGGAAACTGATTTTTTAGATGTCGCCTTGAACGATCCTATTTGGTTCATTTTGATCACTACCGGGTTAATAGCCATGCTCGTTATGGCTGCAAAACTGTTTTTTGTCCAAAAAGATGTGGAAAAGAAAAAGCAACACCTCCATGCGGTACTTTACATCGGAGGGCTTTCTTTCCTTTTTGGTGTTTTATCTCAAATTTTAGGACTTATTTCTGCTCTAGATGCCATCACCCGCGCAGGGGATATTTCCTTCGGAATGGTAACGGACGGCTTAAAAGCATCCTTTTACTTACCAGCCTATGGATTATCAGTCTTTGCCCTGGCGTTGCTAATCGGTCTGGTCACAAAAATTTCAAAGGTTTGATGAAACACAGGTAGCTAAGAATGGTGAATCACAAGCCAACCCCAACCCTCTTATTGGGATTGGCTTTCCTGTTTTCTCATGCCAAAAAACAAAATGAAAACCACCATTAGTTTTAAAGGAACTAAACTATCTGCCCCGCATTCACGTGTAATAACAAAGACTTTTTTACACACATTGCTGAACGTATATGGCGAACGACCAAGAAAGAATCAATCAACTACTTCACAAAATCGAGCTCCTCTCACAAAAACAGGAACGTTTTTCCATGGCAATCAACGAGTTGCGCCGAGAAGCTAATCTACTGAAAGCATCTAGCTCAACGGTACAAGAGGAAGTTCAGCAAGACGTAACTCCTCCTAGTATTGCACCACTGGAAGTTCCCAAGGAAGAGGAAACAATCTCTGGCTACGATAAATATTTACAAAACAAAGCCAAAGAAGCTGAGGAGCGAACCGCCCCTCCAAAAGCGAAACCAGTTCCAAAAGTCAAATTGAATGCCGAGAAGTTCATTGGAGAAAACCTGATTAATAAATTAGGGATTCTCATCACCGTAATTGGTGTGGGGATTGGGGCAAAGTATTCCATCGAACACGAACTTATAAGCCCACTTACCCGAATCATATTGGGTTACTTTGCAGGCTTAGGACTTTTGGGTTTTGGAATTAAACTAAAGAAAAAGTACGAAAGCTACAGTGCCGTATTGGTAAGCGGGGCAATGGCAATCATGTATTTCATCACCTTTGCCGCCTACAGTTTTTATGGGCTCATCCCGCAAGAAATGACCTTCGCTCTCATGGTGGTTTTCACCGCTTTTACCGTAGTCGCAGCCCTCAATTACAACAAGCAAGTCATTGCACTTATAGGCTTGGTTGGAGCTTATGCAGTTCCTTTCCTTCTCAGCGACGGTTCGGGAAAAGTGGCAGTGCTCTTCAGCTACATGGCTATCATCAATGTGGGAATTTTGATCATTGCCTTCAAAAAATACTGGAAACCGCTTTACTATTCTGCCTTTGGGCTTACCTGGCTCATCTACTCCGCTTGGCGAGTGGCAAACTACCAAACCGATGATCACTTCACCTTAGCCTTGGTCTTTTTGGCTATCTTTTTCATCACATTCTACGTCACATTTCTTGCATACAAGCTACTCAGAAAAGAAAAATTCGAAGCGCTTGACGTCGTGTTGACAATGGCAAATTCCTTTGTTTTCTACGGAATGGGCTTCAGCATTTTGAGCGAACATGCTACTGGCGACGAATTTTTAGGGCTTTTCACCCTTTGCAATGCCGTTATCCATTTTATACCAAGTGTCATTATCTACCGACAAAAATCGGCAGACAGAAAGCTATTTTACTTGGCTATGGGGATGGTCATGATATTCATCACCATTGCAGTTCCTGTGCAGCTAGATGGAAATTGGGTAACGCTACTTTGGGCAGGAGAAGCCGCCTTGCTCTTCTGGATAGGCAGAACTAAAAATGTCTCCATGTACGAAAAGCTCTCCTATACGCTCATGCTGTTGGCTTTTGGCAGCATCATTCACGATTGGGGCATGAACTATGGCAACTATTATATAGAAGAGCCTGAAACCAGAATCACACCTTTGCTCAATATCAACTTCTTAAGTTCTATGCTGTTTGTGGCAGCTTTTGGGTTTATCAACTTCTTGAAGTTCAACAAAAAATTTGCGCAAAGCACTGAAAACAAACTTTCTAAAACCTTTTCTTTCATAATCCCAGCCATTTTCCTCGTTACGCTGTACTATGCTTTCCGCTTAGAAATAGAAACGTACTGGAGCCAGCTCTTCACCGATTCGGCACTTACTATTGATGTAGAAGGGCAAGATTACCCAAGGTACTTTAGCAATTACGACCTTAGGGAATTCAAAACCATTTGGATCATCAACTATTCCTTGCTCTTCCTTTCTATCCTTTCTTTTTTGAACTTCAAAAAACTACGCAACAAGGAATTGGGTATTGTCAACCTAGTGCTAAACACCGTAGCCCTTTTGGTTTTCCTCACGCTAGGCTTGTACTCGCTGAGCGAGCTTCGCGACTCGTACCTCAACCAAACCAATGCCGAGTATTACAACATCAGCCAATTTAATATTGGGATACGGTACGTTTCCTTCGCCTTTGTAGCCATTTTATTAGCGGTCACTGGAAAGTTCCTTAAGCAAGACTTCTTGCAAAATATGTTGCGCATTCCTGCCGAATTGTTCTTCCACGTTACCCTGCTCTGGATTGCGAGTAGCGAACTTATCAGCTGGATGGACATGGGCGGATTCAGCCAATCTTACAAACTGGGACTGAGCATTTTGTGGGGCTGCTATTCCTTGCTGTTGATTTCCGTAGGGATTGGGAAGAAGAAAAAGCACCTTCGGATTGGGGCAATCGCACTTTTTGCGGTGACCTTGCTCAAGCTATTTTTCTACGACATTTCCCACCTCGATACCATCGCAAAAACCATTGTGTTCGTATCGTTGGGCATTTTGCTTCTGATCATTTCATTTTTATACAACAAATACAAGCATCTTATTTCCGATGATGAAATTGAAGATTAACATCCTATTTTACCTGATTTTATTAGCTAGTCCTGCCGCTTTTGGGCAAATGGATAAGTACGATTATCAACAAGAATTACACGGAATAAGCGATACTTGGCACAAAATAGTGTTGCCCAACGAGTTGTTTGGCGCTGTCTCCCAAAACCTTTCCGACATCCGAATTTATGGGATAACAGCGGCAAACGATACGGTGGAAGCCCCGTACCTGCTTCGGCTCAGCACCGATGAGGTTTCAACAAACGAAGTCAGCTTCAAGGTGTTCAATGCATCTCAAAATGCAAACGATTATTATTTCACGTTCGAAATCCCTTCGGCTGAGCCTATTAATCAGCTAAAGTTGGCTTTTGAGCAACAAAATTTCGATTGGAAAGTCCAACTGGAAGGAAGCCAAAACCAACGGGAGTGGTTTACTTTGGTGGAAGATTACCGAATTTTGTCCATCAACAATGAACTTACCGATTTTCAGTTCACCAAAGTTATTTTCCCCCAAGCCAAGTATCGGTATTACAGGATCCTAATCCGTAGCAAGGAAAAGCCCAAGCTCAGCGAAGCCCAGCTTTCACAGTACGAACAGGTGGCGGGAGCGCTCCAAACATTTTCCGTGCAACAGTTCAGCACTCGAGAAAACAAAAACCGTAAGCAAACCGTATCTACCATCAGCTTGGAAAAATCTGTACCCGTCAGCTATCTCAAAATAGACGTGGAGCAAGGCTTCGACTATTACCGACCCGTCACCATCGAATACCTCACCGACAGTATAAAAACCGAAAAAGGATGGAACTACCATTACAGCACCTTGGCATCCGGTACACTAAACTCATTGGATGGAAACGAATTTAGGTTTCGCAGCACCACCTTACAAAAGCTAAGAATCATTGTGAGAAATGGGGACAACGCATCGCTTAAAATCAGGGGAGTGGAGGCAAAAGGCTACACCCACGAATTGGTTACAAGATTTACCGAGCCTGCCACCTATATCCTTGCATACGGAAACGAAAGTGCGAGAAAACCTAACTACGACATTGCCCGTTTTACCAACAAAATCCCAAAGGAAATCTCCTCATTGACCTTGGGCGAAGCGATAAAAATCACTAAAGAAGAAGCTCCTCAAATCTCCCCACTCTTCCAAAACAAAAACTGGCTTTGGGGCATAATGGGCACTATCATTTTAGTACTCGGATTTTTCTCTTTTAGGATGATGAAGAAGGTTTAGGGTTGGGAAAAACGAACTTTCTGACAAGTAATGAGATTTAGTAAAGCAGAGAGTTTGTATATTTACTTAGAAGAAAACTTTTAGGAATTAAATGATAGACTATAAAACCATTATCACCAGAAACCCAAATAAGCGATTTGGAAAACCATGTGTAAGAAATACCCGAATCACAGTTTATGATGTGCTGGGGTGGTTGGCTGCTGGGATGGATTTTCAGGAAATCATTGAAGACTTCCCCGAACTTACCTCAGAAGATATTAAGGCTTGTTTAGCTTACGCCGCAGACAGAGAACATAAACTACAACATGCTTCATGAAGCTGCTCTTCGACCAAAACATTTCATACCGAATCACTAAAAAGTTAGCAATCCACTTTGAAGGATGCAAACATGTATCGGATTGTGGGCTTAGTGATACGGAAGACACTGAGATTTGGAAATACGCAAAATCAAACGATTATACCATAGTCACTTTCGATGCTGATTTTTTTGATATTAGTATGGTAAATGGTCATCCTCCAAAGATAATTTGGGTTCGCACTGGCAACCTTACGACCCCTCAACTGGCAAGCTTAATGTTGGAAAAGAAAACAACCATCATCGCATTTTTGGAAAATGCTGAATTTAAAAATACTTCTTGCTTAGAAATCGAATAACATACTCCCTAATTATCAAGCCGTCTTCCAAAATCTTATCAACAACACTTCAATTAACAAGAATAGAAGCGCAAGCAAAAGGGCGTAGCGCCAAAGCGGGGTGGCTACATTTTGATTGCTGAACTCGGCGCGGAAATCTGCGGCATCTGGTGTCTCAAAAAACTGGATGTTATTCGCTTCACCAAATACTTCTTTCAACTCGTCCATGCTGTAATATTCCAAGCTCGATTCGGAATTGTCGTAGTTAAAAGCGATGTTCCCGTACACCTTTTCATCATTCATTTTTTTGAGTTGGTAATTGCCTGCTTCTATTTCCTCGTGAGGAACATCAATCATCAACCTCGAATCTACAATGCGCTGAGAGGGAATAATTTCCGCCTGCTCGCCAACTAGCCTGAACACATCGTTTTGGTTCACGCTATCCAATGAAACAATAGCAACCTGATCGTTGAACGAATAGGACAGCCTATCATTTTTAATCTTACTTGCCAAGGCTATTTTGTACATGGTGGGCACAAAAAGCGCATGCTTGGGGAAGTTGCTAAAAGCTGGGTCTAGCGGGCTAGAAAACACGTATAACTTCTGCCCGGTAGTTTCCATTTCGGTGAGGAAAGGAAGCTCGTTGCGGAAGCGTAGCAAGGTCTGCCCAGGGGCTTGCCAAGTGATGGTCGGAAAACCTTTTGGCATGCTCATGTTTGCCGAAACCTTCTCAAACACTCCTTCGAAAAACGGGTTGGCTTGGTCAGGAACGGTCATTGAAAGCATTTCCTCTTCGGGAATAGGCAAGGCTTTAACTTCCTGCTGCGTGGGCGGAAAACCTAGCAAAGAAGTATAAGAAGGCAGATCGGGAAAGGGCGATGGAAATACCACCACGGTTGCCCCCTGCCCCATCACTCGCTGAAGGGAAGCGAGCAGGGCATTGTCAATTTCCCGCAATCCTTCCAGTATAATTAAGTCAGCGGTATTGAGCGCGCTATAGTCCAGCGCATCTATGCCATAAGAGGTAAGCTTGAAAAATGGCTCGTTGGCAAACACACTTTCCACGTAGCTATTTTCAGTTGCCGCCACTTTTACTATGCGGATTTCTGGCGCAACTTTTATCACAAAGAAATACTCGTTATCAAAAATCACGGGAAAGTCTTCTACCTCTAACTTGCAACGTTTTTCTCCACCTTCTCCTACCGAAAAATTCATGTTCACCGTTTCAGATAAACCTGCGGCAATATCGACCGTGGTGCTGGAAACTTGCTTGTCGTCAATAGAAAGCTTGATTCCTTTCTCCGTCACATCTTCGTCCCCAAGGTTCACCACTCGTACTTTCAACACGCTATTTTCCTTAGCCTTCACAAAAGGGGTTTCCAGCCAAACAGAGTCTATGAAGAGGTTCGTATTTTGGTCAGGCAACATGGGAATGATGTAGAAATTATTCAGTGTATCCATCGCCAACTCCGAAAGCTCACCAATGGAAGAACGTTGAAAATCGCTGATCCAAAAAATATGGTTTCCCTTTTCCATCCCGTTCGAGGCAAAAGCCTCTTTTTGTTTCGCAAGCACATTTGCCAACTGCCTTCCGTTGTTGCTAAAGCCTTTTTCCAACAGTTTTTCTTGCACCCGATCTTTCTCCATAAAATAATTGGAAGAGTTCTCGAAGCTGTTGTCGAGCAACTGGAACAGGGCATTATTTGGGAAAAGGTTGGAGATTTCATCTACATGGTTGACCGCCACATCGAACAAACGACGACCTTCCAGTTCATTTTGCAAACTGTACGAATTATCGAAATAGATGCTGACGTAGTTGCTGTTGGGCATGTCGGCACCCGCAGTTTTATTGGGCAAAAATGGGCGGGCAAATGCCAGTACAAGCATTGCTATGAACAAGATACGCGCCAGCAACACCAAAATATTTTTAATCCGATTGCGGGAATTGGTCACGGATTTCACCGACTGCAAAAAAGCCACATTGGTGAAATAGACTTTTTTAGCCCGCTGGAAATTGAAAAAATGGATGATGATTGGGATGGATACCAACGAAAGTGCGTAAAGGATATTTGGAAAAAGAAAATTCATGTATATTCTCTAATAATGTGTCTGTTCTGTTACTCTTGGAAAGATAAAGGATTAGCTATAATTATTAGCCAATCCTTTAAATTGTTTTCATTCGATTCGGTAGAGACAAGAAATGCCTTGTCTCTACAGCAGGGTTATTTCTATCGTGCAGCCGAAGAACTGATGATGTCTCCAAATAGAACTGCATTGGCGAACAACTTGTTTGTTCCATACCAAAAAGCCCTGAAATTTGGGTTATCTACCATGGAAATGATTCTTCCCGATCCGTATTTATCTACCAAAATACTGGCTGATCCTTTCGCTAACTCCAAGTTCTCTTCCGAAATGTACCCACTTTTGAGCGGTTCGTCTAAGTAAATAAGCGGAGTTGCATACGGGTTTTCATGCTTGATGGCAAAGTTACTTCCCCTTCGGAAAACTGAAATATCGCCCTCTCTAAATCCGTAGCCGAGCGGGTTGGTGATATCCAACGTTGCCCCCATAATCATTCCGCCCACTTGCTGTGCGCCACGGTTGTTACTAAGGTATGCATAGGATTTTACCGCCGTACTGTCTCCTTTTTCCTTCTTTTTGAAAGTCACGTGGGAAAGCCCGTTAGATGCAACCCATTTGGTAGCCCCAGCCAAAGCAACCAATGTCCCGCCTTCTTTCACCCAGTCTTGAAGCTTTTTAGCACCTATTTTATACGAGCCACTCACCATCACTATCACGTTGTACTTGTCGATATCGATGCGGGAAAAATCATTTTGCTCAACGATGGTCACGGGAATTTCATAACGCTGATCCATCAAATGCCACACCTCACCTGCTTCGTACGGGCTCACTCCGTCCCCGCCAAGCATCATCACCTTTGGCTTTTTCACCATCTCGAAAGAGTTACTCCCTACGTCTATTCCCGAACTTGCCAAACCTGTAGAGATTCCAAATACTTCCAAGCCGTCTTTTTCAGCCACTGTGCTCACCAACCTTTCCACCTTGCCCCTGTCCGATTGCATTCCCACAGGAATAACTACTGCTCCGTAAGTAAACTCTTTAACAGAACCGTCCATTAGTTTGTAAGTAGCTGGTTTAGTGGCAACTTTTACTTTTATGCCCGCTTTTTTGAGGCGGTACAATGCTCTTGGCGCATAATACCCATCCCATTCAAACACATAGCCAACCGAGCTGTTACCGCCAACCATTTTCCCTTTAGGAAATGCTGGTTTTGTCATTACCTCTCCCAACAAACTTTGGTCGAGCGCTTTGCCATTCAGCTCGGCATAAGGCAAGTTGAAAGCAAGCGGCATTGTCCAAGTTGAAATATCGTAAAATAAGCTATCTCTAAAAGAAGTCTGCGTTTTGAAAATGGCTTTCGCCAACGAATATTGAGGCTGGTCGAGCGGTACAATATAAGCCTTGCCTTCTTCAAAGGATTTTCCACCTGCAGTCGTGTTTTTTGCCAATTCGTAGGTTTTAATTCCATGCCTGCTTAGCATTTCCACCAAGTGGAAAGTTTTGGCAGCATCGTATTTGTCTCCAAAAATATAGCCTTTTACAGCATCCTTTCCAGCCCTTTCACTTGCTTCTGCATAGAAATCAAACTGGTATTTTTGCAAATCTGTTTTCAATGCTTGAGATGCCTCAATGGTAGAAAGTGTCGCCGTAAACTGGTTTCTGACGGCAAACCAAAACCCAAGTGTTCCGTGGATGGTGCTTTGAGCATGCCCCCTCGAACTTCCTTGTTCAAACAAAATTCCTACGCCACCTTGCACATCTGGATAAGTAGAACCTTTTCCATAATAAAAGTCGTCGAAACCTTCTTTTGTAAAATACGAAGAACCGATATTGTCCAAAGCCTTGGCGTGATAATTCCCAATTTTGATGGTAAGTTCTTGATTGATTGAAGGAGTGAGCGGATTGAAGCGAGTCTGCACACCAGGCTGGAAAAAGAACGTAGAGTTCGAACCCATTTCGTGGTGGTCGGTCAAGATATTCGGCTTCCATTCTTGGAATAATTTAATCCTTCCCTGCGATTCTGGATGTTGCAAAGGCAACCAGTCGCGGTTGAGGTCGAACCAGTAGTGATTGGTACGTCCGTTGGGCCATCGCTCGTGGAACTCCCTACTTTGCGGGTCGGTAACCAAATGCTCGCTACGGTGCATGTTCACCCACGTAGAAAAGCGTTGCACACCATCGGGGTTGATGGCTGGGTCTACCAAAAAGACCGTTTGCGCCAAAGCTTTTTCAATTTCCTCACCCTGCGCCGCTGCCAAATGGTAGGCGGTGAGCAAAGAAGAATTTGCCCCGCTGGCTTCGTTGCCATGTACGCTGTACGCCAACCAAACCACCAATTTTTCCTCCTCAGGATTCAACGAACCCACTTTTGATGGATCTGTAATAGCAGCCCTTTGCTGTTTTATTTCCTCAATTTTGCCATGATTTTCGGGAGAAGTTACCGTGAGCAAAAGTAAAGGACGCTGCTCGTAGGTGCGGGCATACTCTTGTACTGTCACCCTGTCCGAAGCGGCAGCAACCGCTTTCATGTAATACACCAACTGGTCGTGCGTGACGTGGCGCTCCCCTACTTCATACCCCAATACATCCTTTGGCGTCGGGATTTTCGAATCGTATGTTACCCCTTTGGGTAAGTAATAATCCAAGCTGGTAGGCTGTGCTAGCAGAAATTGCGTAGCAAAAGATAATAGTAATGTGAATAAAATCCTGTTTCTAGTCATGTTTGTGATCGTTTTTGTAGTTGTTTTTCACCAATGGAAAATTAGAAAAAAATAACGGGGGATCACAAGGTGAGGCTATATAATAGGTATTAGAGGAAAGAAATAGGGGAAATAACAGGAACTCAGATATGCCTTTACCCCTGCCCTTATGGGAATTCAGATAATAGTTTAGTCCTTCAGCGCCGCAAAAGCCTGCTCTACTTTGACCCAGTCTTTGTGTTGGATATTTAGTTTCCTCAAGTCGCTTTGCTTTGCCCCTTCCGATTTGAGAGAAATGGCTATTTGTTCAGCCTGCGTATCATCTATCGAATAATTAGTTGCCCCAGGTAATTTCAAAAGCTTTATGTAAAGTAATTTGGCGTTTTCTAGTTTTTTTGTCTCGTAAAAATACTGGGCAAAATCGCTGAGCTGCTTGCGGTCTTGGTAAGCCAAAATATCTTTGAACTCAGGAAAAATGCCCGCATCATCTAACTCGCGAGGCAGAAGCGCTGGAATTTGCTCAGCCCTCCACTTCTGGTAAATACCTTTGGGTAAAAGTTCTCTTTCCACGGTCATGCCTGAGGCAACATATATTTTGTCTTCGCTGGGAGCAAAAGCAACAGCCTTCACTTCTTTCGTAAAGTCATCAAATTCCTGCATTATATTACCCTTTAGCCCCCAAAGGATGGCTGTATGGTCATCACTTCCTGTAAGGATTTTATCTCCATTTGGAGAAAAAGCAAGGGAGGTAATATGGTCGGTATGTCTTAAAAACCTCTGAATAATTGTTCCGTCCAACCCCCAAAGTATAGCCGTATTATCGCTACTTCCAGTCAAAACCTTATCTCCTTTTGGAGAAAAAGCAACAGCATTGACCTCGAACCTGTGTCCTTTAAACTCATTGATGACTTTTCCGTTCAAATCCCACAAAATAGCAGAATGATCGGTACTTCCCGTAAGCACTTGCCTGCCATTGGGTGAAAATGCCACCGAGGTAACAAATCCACCATGCTTAAACTTTTTCAACAGCTGCCCACGGGCGTTCCACAAAATAGCAGTGCTGTCATAGCTACCTGTCAAAACCCTGCTCCCATCTGGTGAAAACGCGATGGAACTCACGACATCCTTATGTCCAAGCAAGACTTGAACTTTGTTGCCTTCCATATCCCAAAGCGAGCCTGTATTATCCCAACTACCCATAGCTAAGAGGCTGCCTTGTGGAGAGATGGCGATTGTATTAATGCCATAGTTATGGGCAAAAATGGTCTGAACAAGATTGCCCTCTTTATCCCAGATGATGGCAGTTTTATCGTCGCTCGCTGTCACTATTTTTTCCTCTTTTGGATACAAAACAAACCCGTTTACTTTCTCCAGATGACCTAAAAGACTAAATGGCTTTTCCCCACCTGTATTCCACAAAGAAGAGTTCCCTCCCATATCGCCGACGAGCAACTGGTCTCCCTTGGGAGATATGGAAACAGATATTTTCCCACTTGCACCTACTTCTATTTTTTGATCTACATTGCCATAGTTATCCCACTTTATCACCGTACCGTCATTGCTTCCTGTTACGGGCTGACCTCCTTCTTTTGAAAAAGCTACAAACCCCACGGGGCTTTTGTGTTCGGCAAAAGTAAAAATTGGCGAGGATCGCAACTCTCCTTCTTTCAATCCCCACATCACTGCTGTACTATCCTGCCCAGCGGTAAGCACTCGATCTCCTTCGGGTGAAAATGCCACCATATTGATATAGCCTTTATGCCCATTCTTAAGAATATGGGAAATAGTACCGTTTGCATTCCAAACTATGGCAGACTTATCGTAACTCCCTGTAATGAAATGTTTTCCATCGGCATGAAATGCTACCGAGGAAACCACATCTTTGTGCCCTTCTAACCTATGCAATATATTGCCATCCAAATCCCACAATATGGCAGTACTATCGTAACTTCCTGTGAGGATGTATTTATTGTCCGGAGAAAGAGCAACAGAAAGAATACTCCCTGTGTGTTTACAATATTTTTTCAACATTTTACCAGTAGAAACTTCCCATAAGCTTAGCTCCCCGCCTTCATCACCTACTGCCAATACATCCATTCCGTGTGCAAATGCTACTGCATTTATATTCTGATCGTTCCTTTCGAACACCTGTAATTCATTTCCTTTCATATCCCAGGTTTTAATGTAGTTATCCCAACTCGCCGTTACTATTCTTCTACCATCTGGGGAAATTTTTACAGCACTCACAAAATCGGTGTGCCCCGCCATTTTTAATACTTCGTGGTGGGTCGTTTTCTCTTCAGTTTGATAAAACGTACGCTGCATCAAGTAGTTTTTATCTATGTTCCAGTAGCTTAAGGAATCCCATGCAGCAAGCAAATATTGGATAGATTGTGTTTTATCGCCCTCTCCCAGGGCCTCCTTTGAAAGGTTGTCTAGCTTGAAAGCAAGCGCCCGAATTGATTCTTTTTTAGCCTTCACCTTCTCCAGTTCAGCTTCTAACCTTTTTGCCTCGGCAAACTTTTCAGCAGCCAAGGCTTCGCTTAAAGCCTCTTCCAACTCCACTTCCTTTGCCTGCAAGTTGATCAATGCCTGTTTTGCCCGCTCTTTTTCAGCCTTCTCCGATTCAGCTGACTTATCAGCTATCTCGGCCAACCTTTTAGACTCTGCAAGTGCTCCATTGGCTACAGCTAGGTTCTTCTTTGAATCATAAATAAAATAACCAGAAACAAACAAAAATATAATAGCAATCCCCACGGCAATTTGAGACATCCGCAAACGTAACAGCAAGCTTTTCTCCGTTTTCAGCTGTGCTTCTTGCTCTAGTAAAAGAGCTTTTCTACTTGCGCTGATGTATTCTTTTTGAAGCTCTGTAGAATGCGGTTTTTTACCACCAATATCTTCCAACCAAGCTTCCGCTTCGTCACAAGCCGTGGCGTTCAATAAAAAATCTTTACTTTTTTGGTTAGTTTCCCATTCCAATGCCCGCTCGTGCCATTTTACATGAGACTCTACATGCTCCCTATCAGTATCAAGTGCTAAGATCAAAGCCTGTAGAGATTTCTCAAAATGGTTAAGGTCATGAAACTCTATCCATTCAATATTTTGAAAACTCTGAGGTAATATTTCCTGATATTTATCGGATTCACGGAGGAAAATCGGGATAAATCGTTTGTGAAAATCCGCAGCATGCTTTAGTTCGCGTTCGCAAAATGAAGAGGCGATGGCATCGGGGGAGATCACAAATAAAAACGTCTGACAACGCTCAATCCCTTTAAATATCTCTTGGTCAAAATCCACTCCCGAAGCAATACTCTCTTGGTCGAACCAGGTAATTCGCCCTGTTTCTTGTAGCGCACGGTTCAACTTCCGAGCAAAATCGCTGTCTTTCCTCGAATAGGAAATAAACACCTCTGTTGGATGCATCCCTTTACTCTGTCCGCTTGCTTCTATGTATTCAATGTGCAGCTCTGTAGGCGGATGTTCTTCCCTATCTGTATTGAGCCTGAGCCATGTAAGCGCATTGTCGAGATTATGTCCTCTCAGCAAAAAGGCGGCCTTCCCCTTCGCCTTCCATCGCAATGCCTGCACCAATAGCATTTTGTGCTGAAAATGATAATCTTCGTTCCTATGAAACTCAGCGGTTATATCTTCAATATCTTGATCAAAATCTGACTTTCCCGTTTCGTCTGTAGCACCTGCTACATTATCGGTAAAATCCACATACTGCAAATTAAGCAAGTATTTCACCGTTTCCTCTACACCTTCCAAGTCGGGCAAGGTATAATTATGCGTTTCTCCAATATTGAGTGGAATTATCCGCTTGTTCAGCGAAATGGCATATTGCAGCTCTTTCAAACACCAATAGGAAGAAAGTGAATGGTCGGAAAGGAAAAACAAAAAATTATCAGCCTCCTCTATTCCCTTGGTTATCTCCCTTCCATAAATCTTATTTTTATCGATATCCGTACTGTGAACCCAAGTAGTAATTGCATTGAGCTGCAAAGCTGCCTGCACTTCCCGCATAATTTCTACATCCTCCATTGCGTAGGACACAAACACCTGGGTCATCAGGTTTTGAGCGTTCTTTTTGGACGCACAGATATACTTCGCTTGTAAAATGCTCGGATGACAAGGCGCATTTTCCCCATGCCTAAACTCCCTTAGCAACCATTCTTCCGAGTTTATACGGTCATTTCCTACCAGTAAATCTTCCGTTTGGTTGCCGTGCTTTTCCCAGTCGTAAGCCAAGTTGAGGAAATGGGTATGCATCTGCACATATTTCTGGTGCCGTTGCGAAGATTTCAGCAACTTATCCACTGCCTCCTCTAGGTTATCTATCGACTGCCAATCTACCTCAGTAGGGCAATCCCAATCGGAAAGGTAGGATAGATCATCGTGTTGTGGCCACTTGTTTTCATAAGTACCTTTCCAGCTTTCCAGCTCAACCAAGCTCCCCGCCTTCTCTTTAGCCAATATCCAATCCCTTTTGCCTAGTTCTTTTTGAATTATTTCGTAGTTGGTGCGGTAAGCCTCATCTACCTGAAAGGTTTCGTCTAGCTCACAGTGAATAATTGGGAACACTCTTTTTCCGAGCTGAAGGGCATACTCTATTTCGGCATGACAGTGGGGACTTGCCATAGAACCTGGCGACACTACAAAAATAAAGTTCTGGGCATTGCGAATTCCAGCTTTTATACGGTCTTCCCAAAAATCGCCCGACGGGATATTTACTTTATCGAACCAAGCCTCCACTCCCTTCAGCCTAAGCTGCTGGTGCAACTTACCTGCAAAAGCGATACTGAATTCTCTAGAATAAGATATAAAAAATTCTTTATAGTTAGTGTTAGCCATAAGGACAAGTTAGGATCGATATTCTTGAGCAAAATGTGTCAGATCATCGAAAATGGTCTCTAAAATAACAGAAGCCTTTTCAAGCTAAGAATATAACAGGGTTTGATGTTAATTATTGGCTAGGTTCTCTCTGAATCTTTGGCACAAAAAAAGCCCTAGCTTGCTGCTAGGGCTTAGTTTAGGTAGTTGGCAATCTTCTATTCGGACTTCAAACCCCTTCTAAAAAGTTTGATTTGTCGCTGTTTTATAGTAATCAGTTATAATCTTCTATTCAGACTCCTTACGCAGGGGAAATACTTTTCAATAGGGTAAACAACACAACCAATTCAATTGCTTGCTCATCGGTTCGTATCAAGTGAACCACATTATCAGTGGTAAACATCGTTTCTCCGTCTTGCTGAAACTCAAATGAGTCACTACCATCTGTACTGATGAAATAAAGAATATGATCTTCCTCATCTTCTGTTATCTGATAGCCTATGTCAGTGTTTTTCAAATCGATTTTCATCGAGTTGAGTGTCAAAACACCTTCTTCATAGGTAATGTCACCTTGCAGGCTATAGAAGTAATGAGTTTTGGACTGAATTTCAGATACTAAACTATCAGCAATATCTACCTGTGCGAAACATTGGGCGAGAGGTAGCAACAATAGCAACAAGCTAATTTTTAATGATTTCATTGTTTTGAAAGTTTGTTCAGTTAAATATTAATCTTCTATAAGAAGCTGAATAGTTCAGCCGGTATCTTACATATGTAAGTTTTACTCAAATTAATGACATTTTGTTTCCAAATCAAATGTTCGTTAAAAAACATTCACATGCCAATATCTTTTATAAATAGATTAATATTTTATTTTTTTATATAAACCAATATTTTATTCTGTTTATACACTCTTGTTCTTATGTAAGAGTGGGTAATAAAGCCGTGTTTACAATACGATATTTGTTTATTTTTATTGTAAAAATTACTTCATTTTGAAGCTTTATGTCTAAGAAGCAGAAGAGGTAAACAAAAATTGAATAAAAGTGATTTTACAGTCTAAATGGCTTAAAAAGGGGATTTCAAGTATCTCCAAGAGAAAAACAACAGATTTTTTTTGTTGCCTATCCCCACTTTTTCTTACATGAAAAATATTGGACTTGCGTAAAAATGCTTAAAAAGCATAGCGACAAAGCTATCAACCTACAAGAACTATTATTTAAGGGGGCTACACCAACAGA
Organism: Flammeovirgaceae bacterium SG7u.111; assembly: GCA_034044135.1. NCBI lineage: Bacteria > Pseudomonadati > Bacteroidota > Cytophagia > Cytophagales > Flammeovirgaceae > Flammeovirgaceae bacterium SG7u.111. Next base: position 4,909,574 of record CP139021.1, read on the forward strand.
AAATAGGCGAGATTTTAAAATGTAGACTCTAGAACAAGGGCAAATTCCCTGTTTATAATTATCTTTCAGCCCCAGTTTAATATTTAACCAAGCAAATGAAAAATGAAAGTAGGATTATTTGTACCTTGTTATATAGACCAATTCTACCCCAATGTAGCAGTGTCCACTTTACAACTCCTTGAAAAACTAGGAATGGACGTGGAATTCCCTCTCAACCAGACATGTTGCGGCCAGCCTATGGCCAACTCGGGTTGTGAAGATGATGCCGAGAAAACAGCAGCCCTTTTTGTAAAAAATTTCAAAGATTGTGAATACATTGTCTGCCCTTCGGGTAGCTGCACCTTGCATGTGCGCGACCATTACAAGCATTTCACGATGGATGCCGCTGAGCGGAAAACCTGTGAAAACACGTACGAACTTTGCGAGTTTTTGGTAAAAGTGCTTAAAATAGAAAAGCTTGAAAGCAATTTCCCACACAAAGTAGGCCTGCACCTAAGCTGCCATGGGCTAAGGGGCATGCGCCTAGGCAAACCTTCCGAAACCGTGGAAGAAGACTTCTCCTTTATGAGAGATTTGCTCGATATGGTAAAAGGCATTGAGCTAGTTGAGCTAGCGAGAAAAGACGAATGCTGTGGATTTGGAGGCACCTTCGCTGTTTCCGAAGAAGCCGTTTCGGTAAAAATGGGCACCGACAGAACCCGTGACCACATACAGAGCGGTGCAGAGGTGATCACCGGTGGCGACATGTCCTGCCTCATGCACATGGAAGGGCTCCTCAATAGGCAAAAACAGCCCGTGAAGGTCATGCACATTGCCGAAATATTGAACGGAAATAGGGGTTAGTTAGGTTTTAGGAATTGGAGAGTTAGTTGTTAAGATTTAGCTTAGGCTAACCTCCTTACTGAGCTGTGTGCCACAACCTTCTTGTAGTGTACTTCATCACCCAAAACCCTATCCATCAAAATCAGACAAAAAAACATTCATTTTTATACGACGATACAATTATGGGCCACGCAGAAAAAGCGGCAATATTTAACAAGGACGAAAAGCGAACAGAATGGCACGACGAATCTCTGTGGTTTGTGCGGCAAAAACGAGATAAAGCGGCATGGACAGTTCCCGAATGGGAAGCGCTAAGAAGCCAGGCTTCTGCCATCAAAACCAATGTGATGTCCAACCTAGACAACTATTTGGTCCAGTTTGAAGAAAATGCCCAGAAAAATGGGGTAACGGTGCATTGGGCTTCTGACGCCGACGAGCACAACCAGATAGTTGGCAAGATTCTTAAAAAGCATAAGGTGAAGAAGTTGGTGAAGAGCAAGTCCATGCTTACGGAGGAATGCCACCTCAACCCCTTCTTAGAAAAAAACAACATAGAAGTAGTGGATACTGACCTTGGTGAGCGAATTGTCCAGCTTGCCGAAGAGCCTCCAAGCCATATTGTACTTCCTGCTATTCACAAAAAAAAGGAAGATGTAGGCGAGATTTTCCACAAACATTTGGGCACGCCCAAAGGCGAAAAAGATCCACAAAAACTTACTGAAGCGGCTCGTCAACACCTTCGCGCCAACTTCCTTTCGGCAGATGCGGCACTCACGGGCGTGAACTTCGCCATAGCAGAAACAGGCGGTTTCGTGGTCTGTACCAACGAAGGAAATGCCGACTTGGGTGTTCACCTTGCCCCTATCCACATCGCCTCTATGGGAATGGAAAAGCTCATTCCGAAAGCCGAGCACCTTGGCGTATTCTTGCGCCTACTCGCAAGAAGTGCTACCGGGCAACCTATCACCACATATTCATCTCATTTCCACAAGCCTAAGAAAGGCGCAGAAATGCACATTATAATTGTAGACAATAAGCGTTCGGAACAGTTGGGAAGAGAAGACTTCCGCAGATCACTCCACTGTATCCGCTGCGGAGCTTGTATGAACACCTGCCCTGTTTACCGAAGAAGCGGTGGACATAGCTATGCTTCTACTATCCCTGGTCCTATTGGTTCTATCCTGTCCCCAGGAAAAGACCTCAAAAAATATTCGACCTTGCCTTTTGCCTCTACGCTTTGCGGCTCTTGTACAGATGTATGCCCCGTGAAAATCGACATTCACGACCAGCTCTACAAATGGCGACAGATCATAGCCAAAGAAGGCAACTTGCCAAAATCGAAAGTTCTCAGCATGAAACTGATGGGCAAACTCTTCGCCTACCCCAAACTCTACCGCTTTGCAGGAAGCATGGGACGCTTTTTCCTTCGAATTGCTCCGCGTTTCTTGGTATACAACTCACTGAATCCATGGGGAAAAGCGAGGGAATTGCCCAATGCTCCAAAAGAGAGTTTTAGGGATTGGTATATTAAAAACAAAGGTTGATCACTTAGTTTATGAAAAGAAAATGAACAGTAGAGAAAAAATATTAGCAGCGGTAAAAAAAAATAAACCAGTTTTGACTGATTTGCCCGAAACCAAGCTTTTTGAACGGACAGATGTAGAGTTAATCCCACATTTTAAGGAAGTACTCGAATCTATAGGCGGAAAACTGGTAGAAGTAGCCTACGGCACTAGCCTAGAAGAAGCCATTATCACAACTTGCCCCGACATGAGCACCATTTGCTCAACTATTCCAGATATAAATGTAGCCAACGTAGATATAAATATTACCGAGGTGAAAGACCCACACGACCTCAAAGGTGTAGACTTGGCTATAATAAAAGGAGAATTTGGCGTAGCCGAAAATGCGGCAATTTGGGTGACGGAGGAAGATATGGGGCAACGAGCCTTGCCGTTCATCACACAACATTTGGCAATTGTGTTGGAAAAAGCTTCTTTTGTTTGGAACATGCATCAGGCATATACAAAACTGGATGCGAGAGAAGCAGGTTTTGGGGTGTTCATAGCTGGGCCTTCCAAAACTGCCGATATCGAACAATCTTTGGTAATTGGGGCTCATGGACCTCGAAGCTTGAGCGTGTTTTTGGTCTAATCATTGAACAAAATATCCTTTCAAAAGAAGTAATTAGGTATGAAGATTTCATATAACTCACCTGTAATTCTCACCTATACCTTTCTGTGTGTAGGCGTACTGATAATAGGAGAACTTACTGGGAATGCATTTATGAGCCTTTTCACGGTCAGTAGCTCCATGAATTTACTGAACCCACTTGATTATTTCAGGTTGGTGAGCCATGTGATTGGGCATGCTAATTGGCCACACCTCATCAACAACCTGACCTTCATCCTACTTATAGGGCCTATTTTAGAAGAAAAATACGGGTCGAAACCAATGCTTTATATGATGCTGATTACCGCATTGGTAACGGGTATCATAAATGTACTTTTCTTTTCCACAGGATTGTTGGGAGGTAGCGGTATCGTTTTTATGCTCATCCTCCTTGGTTCAATCGTAAACCTCAGGCAAGGTACCATTCCCCTCACCTTCGTGTTAGTTGTGCTGCTTTTCTTGGGCAGGGAAGTCATAAGCATTTTCGACAATGATAACATCTCGCAATTTGCCCACATTCTAGGAGGCATATTCGGTTCCGTTTTTGGTTTTAAAAGAAACGCGACCATAACAGAGAAGAAATATTATTGATTAAACATAAGCCCCGTAATAAGGTACCAATCGGGCATAATCTTTATTTTGAGGACATCTGTTTGTGAAGTGATCCACCCCCTTTGGTACTACAAGATGGTTTTGGATACACATATACTTCCAAAACACTTTTGTTTGAGTATATTTGGTCGAATTCACAGCGAAACATTACGAAAAATAACAATAACATCTCCCATGAATATATTTTTTCACGCTCCTGTTCTACTTATTGAAAGTTCGGCTCTAACAAGCCTTTACCTATTGGCAGGCGTATCAATTGTTTTAATTGTTATAATCGTATTCATGTATAACAATGCCACAAGAAAACTTAAAAGCAACCTTGCAGTACTTGAAGAAAAACTAACCGAACTAGAAAAACTAGCTTCTAAAAAAGAGGTAAAAATCAAAAAGCTTCAGGCAAAAATCAGCAGCTTAAAAAACGGAGAAGACGATACTGAATCAATCATAGAAGAGCAAGTTGCCATGCGCACGGAGAAGCTGAAAGCAATGAACGAGGAACTAGACCTATTTCTATACAGATCTGCACAAGATTTCCGCCAACCACTCACCACCCTCAAAGGGTTAAACTCTTTGGCAGTCGTTGCCCTCAAAGATGAATTTTCCCGCTCTCTATTCGAAAAAGTAGGGGAAACTGCCTCACAAATGGAGAAGGTACTCCAAAAGTTTTCAATACTCCACGAGGTACTATCTCTCAGCGATAAGCCCAATTTGGTAAATTCAGAAACAGTACTGTTTCATGCGAAAGACAATCTTGAAGATCGTCTCACCCAAATCAATATTGAAAGTGAAATTTCTAAAAACAATGGCAGTTTCAAGTCATACGCCCAACTTATCGAACATATCATCTTCATCTTGCTCGAAAATGCACTAGACTTTGTTAATCCCCATTCTCCAGAAGCACCGTCTATAAAAGTGATGTTGCAACAATCTGCCAGCGAAATGCTAATAAAGGTCAGCGACAACGGAGTAGGTATACAAGAATCCGTTCAGCCACGTATTTTTGAAATGTACTTTAGGGCCAACGAACACTCAAAAGGCAAAGGCTTAGGCTTGTACATAGCAAAAAAAGCGGTTGAAGCACTTGAAGGCTCCATCACATTCGAGAGTAAACTAGGAGTAGGCACTACTTTTACAGTAAGTTTACCAAGCTTTAATTAAAAGTATGCTTAAGTTTCATCTATTTTGCTGCAAATGCTAAGGCTTTTCTACCCACTCAATTTTATTGTTTGGGATAAAGGAAGAATAAACAATGCTTTAATCTACTTTTGCATTAAAATAATTGCATATTCTTTATTTTAAACTTAACTTTTATTTTTGATGCTTTAACTCCTAAAAATACCAACTAGAAACTACACTTTGGGTAATAACAAACTCATACTCCAATCAATCAAGCTGTATATTACGATAGCCCTCAGCATAACAGCCCAACGTGGACTTGCCCAAAAAGAGCTTTCCTATTATGCAGAATATCTATCTATTTCAGAAAAGCAGCCACTCAGCCATATTCGAGCTATTTACAAAGACAGTCTTGGTTTTATGTGGTTCGGCTCAGAAGATGGGTTGATTAAATATGACGGACTTAGCTGCGATAATTATGCCTACCGAGAGGGAGAAGGAAAAAGCCTAACTTCAGCACATATTATCTCTATAACAAGTAGTAAAGGGGCAAATTTCTGGATTTCTACCTTAGGCGAAGGTATAAGCTATTACCACTACCACGAAGATAGGTTCGAACATTTTAGACATAATCCAACCAACCCAAACTCACTAATAAGTGATTATGTCTGGTATGTTTTTGAAGACAGTAAACAGAACCTCTGGATTGGGACAGACAAGGGAATAGATTACAAGCCGGCAGCTCAAGATTCTATTTTCCACCTTACAGCTACTCTAGCTTTTGGGAGTTCACCCAAGTTGAAATATCAGCAATTTAAGGAAGACCAAGAAGGAAATATTTGGGTAGCTACCAGCAACGGAACTGGTTTTTTCCCAAACGGGAATCATGAAAAGTTCATGATGTTTCGGAAAGAAAATATAGACTCCCAAGCCAATTTTACAACTCATATTTACATAGACCGAGAGAACACTGTTTGGATAGGCACTTTGGATGGACTTGGTAGGTTTGATTGGGCTGATAGCACTTTTATTTTTCAAAAAGAAAATGGCAAGCCTTTGATCGAAACTGCTTATCAAAATGTCCAGTATGTTGCTAGTTATGGACAAGACAATCTTCTCCTTTCTATCAACAAAGTAGGACTACTCATCGTAGATAAAAAAGGGACAATTATTAAGAAACTCAACGATGACATAGGAGTAAAAACAAACTTTCAGTCATCTGAATTTAGAACTGTGTATTCAGATGAATCCGATTTTATATGGGTGAGTGACTTTCATAAGACAATTGCTTTATTTACCCCAAATTACTATAAAGTAAACCTTCTCTCTCACAACCTAAAAGATAAAAACTCACTTCCTCACAACAACGTATGGGATATACTTGAAGATTCAAAAGGAAATATTTGGATTTCTACTAACGGGGGAGGTATTTCTTACTTTGACAGAAAAAACAATACGTTTACCAACTATAAAGATATACCTACAAACCGGCTTGCCCATACCCTCATTTTGGAGGAGGGCAAAGGTCTTTGGGTAGGCTCCTGGGGCAGGGGCATCACCTATTTTGACTTCAAAACAAAATCTACAAAAGTCCTGCTCAGCGACCAAAAAGATAATACAACCCTAAAAAACAACCAAGTTTATTACCTCCTGAAAGATCATAAAGGGCGGATGTGGGCTTCTACTTTTGGCGATGGAATAAGTGTACTGGACAGTGGTTCAACTAGCTTTCGACACTACCAAAATGACCCTTCAAACCCAAATAGTATTAGTAAAAACAAGGTACGTTTTATATTTGAAGATAGCAAAAATAGACTATGGTTTGGCACAGAGGGAGGAGGACTTAACCTTTACAACGAAGAAAAAGATGTATTCATCCGCTTCCAAGCCTCCTCAAAGCCCGACTCGCTTTCAAGCAACAATGTGATTACGATTTTCGAAGATTCAAAAGGACGAATTTGGTTGGGAACATTAGGAGGAGGGCTAAATCTTTTTGATGTAAATAAAGCTTCATTCAAACATTTTGGACAAGCTTATGGGCTTGTGAGCAGTACCGTTTCCTCTATAAACGAAGATGATGAAGGAAACCTTTGGCTAGGCACCTCTTGGGGGCTTTACAAATTTGACCCGGAAAGAGAAGAATTCAGTAAATACGACAAGTCAAATGGCTTACAAGGAAATTTGTTCAATTTCGGCACTACCCTAAAGACTAAAAGGGGGGAATTATTTTTTGGTGGATCAAATGGACTCAACTATTTTTTACCAAACCAAATCACTAAAAACACGAGAGTCCCCCAAGTGTATGTTACCGAAATTTATTTGTTCAACAAAAAAATGGAAGTAGGTGATAGCATAGGGCTTCTCTCTCAAAATGCCAATACTGTCAAAGCTATTTCTTTAGAGCCTGGCCAGTCCATCTTCACTATAAAATTTGCCGCATTAAACTACCTCCACCCTGGCAAAAACCAATACGCTTACATACTAGAAGGGCTTGAGGAAGAGTGGAATTATGTGGGGAATAAAAACGAGGCAACCTATACGCAGCTAGAGCCTGGGAAGTATACTTTCAAAGTAAAAGCCTCTAACAACGATGGTGTTTGGTTAGAAACTCCAACCTCACTTATTATCTATGTGCCCCCCCCATGGTGGAAAAGCAAATGGTTTATAAGCATAAGTATTTTCACCTTTGTTGCAGTATTAGTTTTTCTTTACAAACAGAGGATCATGAACCTCAATAGGCAACGCATGCAGATGGAGGCTAAAGTAAAAGAACGCACGTTAGAACTAAATACGGCCTACAAAAAAATAAAAGAAAAAAATGAGGAAGTAAATAGTCAGTCAGAAGAATTACATCAGCAAGCAGAAGAGCTAAGAATCACCAACGAGCAAATCACTTCGCTCAATGCAGCTTTGGAAAACAAGGTGAAAGAAAGAACAGAAAAACTGAGCAAGACGAACAAAGAACTTGATTTCTTCCTCTATCGCTCTTCCCACGATTTCCGCCGACCGCTCACCACGCTTATGGGCATCAGTTCCATGGCAAAGATCTACATCAAAGAAGAATTCTCCATCTCCCTCTTCGATAAGGTACAGGACACTGCCGAAAAAATGGATATAATGCTTCAAAAGCTCACCATGATCCACGACATCAACAACATGAACGAGCTTTCAAAAGCAGTAGATTTTGAAAAAATACTAAAAGATATAGGAGAGCAAATTAGCGACCTTAAGAAAAAGACGAATACCGAACTCAACTTCGTAGCGGAAACTCCCATCAACTTTTTTTCTAAGCTCCATTTCATCGAAATCATCTTATCTAACCTTATCGAAAACAGTATTTACTTCAGTGGGCATCCATTCAACCCTAACCCCAAGATAGATATCATGATTTCCCAAGCTCAAGATGGACTAAGCATAAAGGTGGTTGACAATGGCGTAGGCATCCCCCCCGATTCGTTGCCCAATATTTATGATATTTACTTCAGGGGAAATGAAAACTCCCCAGGCAATGGGTTAGGCTTGTTTGTGGTCAAAAAAGCGGTGGAACGCCTTGAAGGAAGCATCCATTGCGAATCGACAACAGGCAAGGGAACTACGTTTACCATTGTTATTCCCGGGGCTTAGAGCGGTAAAAAGTCAACTTCTACTTATCAGATAGGTATAGAATACAATTTCCCAACAACTATACATGAAGATGAAAAAACTAATTACCTTAAATCTCCTTGTGAGCTTACTTTTTGTTATCAACAATTGCAACTCCAAAGTAGAAGACCAAGCCAGCCAGCAACTCAGCAAAGAAGAACTCACCGAAGAAATAGAATTTTACCTTAAAGACAAACTGCTCCATATTTGGTATCCTCGCATGGTAGACAAAGAAAACGGAGGGTATTACACCAATTTCAACAGTGACTGGACGCTGATGGAAACACAACCCAAAATGATAGTGAGCCAAGCTCGTGGCTTATGGACAGCGAGCAAAGCTGCCGAACTATTTCCCGACGACCCTCGCTACCTCGACGCTGCCCATTATGGTTTTACCGGCCTCCGAGATACTATGTGGGATTACCAGAAAGGCGGCTTTCATTTCTTTGCCCCAAACCCCAACGAAGCCCCATCTGCTATCAAGCAGTCTTACGGCATTGCTTTTGGTATTTATGGACTGGCGGCTTACTACAAGCTCACCAGCAACCCCGAAGCCCTTGAGCTAGCAAAAAAAGCTTTCTTCTGGTTAGATGAACATGCCCACGACGCTGAACACGGAGGTTATTATGATATACTTACTAGAGAAGGGTTAAGCGCTCTTTCCCCTGATTTCAACCCCGAACTGTTAGGTCGTTATGGGGAAATTGCCAACTACAAAGATTATAACTCCAGTATCCATATCCTCGAAGCCTTTGCCGAACTCTATGTTGTGTGGAAAGATGAGCTCTTGAAAGATCGGCTAAGAGAAATGTTGCTGATCACCCGAGACAAAATCATTGGTGAGAAAGGATACATGAGCCTGTATTTTGAAAAAGACTGGACCGCTATTTCTTTCCAGCAAGAAAGCGATAGCGTGATCAAACAAAACTTTTGGCTCGACCATGTCACTTTTGGGCATGATATAGAAACAGCTTACTTACTGTTAGAAGCAGCGGAAGTACTTGGCGAAGAAGTAGAAGAAACAGAGCATTTTACTAAAAAAATGGTGGACTTAGCTTTGGAAAATGGGTTTGATGAAGAATATAAAGGCGTATTTGACGGGGGAAATTATTTCCAAGACGAGGACAAACCACAGATCACCAAAGGCAGCAAAAACTGGTGGTCGCAAGCGGAAGCCTTAAATACCTTACTGATTTTTGCCAAGCATTACCCTGACGAGCCTGTGTACATGGAAGCCTTCCAAAACATGTGGGCATTTTGCAAAGAATACGCCATAGATAAAGAAAACGGAGGTTGGTACGAAGAGACAATAGATGTAACTCCAAGTTCGAAAAACAAGAAGAAAGGCCATGTGTGGAAATCGAACTACCATACGGGGCGCTCCCTCATGAATTGTTATAAAATGCTCCATCAATAAAAATAAAAAAAGAGTGATTTATCCCAAAACTGAAAAGAGGAGAAACTTATCTGACTTTCTCAGGTGTTAAAGAGCTATGAAATTAATCAAAAGCAAAAAATATATACTGGGGCTGGGCTTGGTTGCCCTGCCCATTTTCTTTTTACCCTACAAACAGCTTGCCTACCAAGTATTCCTGCACACATCTATCTATGAGCATACCGTCCCCCTCATCCCCCCTCAGGAAGTCAGCTTGAAACAGGATATCATTTTAGATATCCGAAGCCCTAAAGAATTCGGCGTAAGCCACTTGCCTTATGCACAATTTGTTGATTACGATAGCTTTGATGTTTCCAAGCTCCCATCCATTGAAAAAGACAAAAAGATCGTGGTCTATTGCTCGGTGGGCTACCGAAGCGAGCGGATAGGGGAAAAGCTGCAAGAAGCAGGCTACACCAATGTCCATAACCTAGAGGGCGGTATCTTCCAATGGGTAAATCAAGAACTGGAAGTAGTAGACTCAGCTGGGAGCACCCAAAATATCCACCCATTCAGCAAAGACTGGGGCTTTTGGCTCAGAAATGGCAATCAGGTGATGGAGTGAGGTTGAATGCCTCCTTCATAAAGTTATTCCTTCGAAAGCGGTACATCCCTCCTATTCCAACAGGTTACGCTCACTTTTGAAAAACGCTCATTTACCTATAACTTTGATTACAGAAAAGTAGATATTACCAAAATCAATAAGGGAAATATGTCGATTACAAAAGAAGCCGAACTAATCGGCATGAAGAAGATCAGTGAAGTTGTTGGGACTACCTTAAGACGCATGAGAGAATATGCTCAAGTCGGTATGTCCACAAAGGAACTAGACGAATATGGTGGCTCTATTCTAAAAAGTTATGGGGCAAAGTCTGCTCCTTACGAAACCTATAACTTTCCTGGCTATTCTTGCATCAGTGTGAATAAAGAAGCGGCTCATGGCATCCCTTCTGACAAAACAATTCTAAAAGAAGGGGATTTGATTAACATAGATGTCTCGGCCGAGCTCAATGGTTTTTGGTCTGACAACGGAGGCTCTTTCGTTTTGGGGGAAGATATCCATAACCACCAACCGCTTGTCGATGCCTCCAAACAAATTTTGCGCAAGGCTATTGATAACATCAGAGGTGGAATTAAAATCGCCGATATAGGACACCTGATAGAAACGAACGCAAGAAAAGCAGGTTTTAAGGTTATCAAAAACTTAGCTGGTCATGGCGTTGGCAGAAGCTTACACGAAGCACCTGAAGACATCCTGAACTACAAGGTACGAAGCAACCGAGAAAGATTTAAGAAAAACACAACCGTAGCAATAGAAACCTTTATTTCAACAGGCTCGACTATCGCAGTTGAAAAAAAGGATGGCTGGACCTTGGTTGGAAACCTTGGAGGTTATGTAGCCCAACACGAACAAACCATCCTTATAACAGATTCCAGCCCAGTTATTTTAACCAAGTCAAATGAGATTTGGGATTAGAAGACCCAAATGAGTCACCTGACCTCAGTTTCGGCTAAAGCCGATTATATATCTATCGTTACGGGGCTTAAAAACCCGTCTAGTGAAAAAACTCAATAAAAGTTGGAAAAGCTAACAGTAGATCAGTAGAAATTATTTTGTCCATCAGTAGATGAATGGAAGGGCTTAACAACCTACCCTTACCTCAATGGAATTAAGATTGCTTTTATGGCAAAAAAGCAACGAATAATTTTAAATATGATGAATTAAAAAGTTGCTTAGGAGAATGTAAAGGACAAGTATTTTATTATGAACTTTTGAGGCTGGATAATGAGCTTGTAAGAGTTCATACCGAAAGAGTTATTTGCGAAAAATGTAAAAACAGCCCACTTATTTCAGCAACTCCTTCCGTTATAGATCTCTATATTGGAGTTGAAGAACAAGACCATGCTAAAAAAGAGGTTATAAATTCCCTACTTTAAAAGCAGATATTGCAATACGCTATATGAGAGAAGATATACCATCTGGCAACTTTATGAAGAAAAAGTAAGGGGTAATGCTAATCCCCAAAAGATATAGGCAGATTACTATCAGAAGCTCTAGTTCCGCCATCAATAATTAAAATGGAAACAAAATAAAGCAAGATATTTTTTATTGATAGTCCCTTCTTTTCTAACTCCTACCCTACTGCCAATCATTTCAAATCAAAAGGCAAGCCTCAAGCTCTACAAGTAATTAGCATAAGTATTGAATAAATTTATATATATGCAATATTATATATACATTCAACCGTTACATGTAAAGGTCATCTATTCTTATTCTAAAGAGTAGTACAAGATAATTTTATTCTTGATAGACCTTTTTGATTTCACATTACAGTAACTATTTTTTTTAAATTTTCAACCAATAAAAAGTATGTTTAATTCATTCAAATTATTTTTATTAACATTCTCAGCAATATTGGCTGTATCTTTTTTTTCGTCTTGTAGCGAAGAGTTTGAAGCCCCTAGCACTGAGGGTATGTCGGCAAGTATTGATGGAAAGCTGTGGAGCCCAACTATTATGCCGCAACCATTAATAATGGCTTTACCAACATTACAGGTCGGACGGATGACGGTCAGGTCATCACAATTACCCTATCAGATGATAATACAGGAGTGTATACACTCGAACAATCATCAGTTCATGTAGCAGCCTACACAGAGCAAATAGGAGCAAATGCACATACCACCAATGGTTCGGCAACTGCAGGCGGCACTGTTGAGATAACAGCAATAGATAAAACCGAGGGTTGGATTAGTGGCACATTCTCTTTTACACTTGTTCGCGCTATTGATAACAGTACTGTAAGTGTTACGAATGGCACAATAAATAAAGTACTGATTGGAACAGCTAGTGGAGGGGGATCTAACAGCTTTTCTTTAAAGGTGGATGGTACGGACTGGACAGCTACTTCTGCTATTGCCTATGTAGCACTCGGTACTCTCCAAATCTCTGCTACCAGCAATGATAATAACAAGACATTTAGTCTTTCCATGCCTCCTACAATAACTCCAGGAACATATGATATAGAGTCATTTGGGGATTATTCAGCCCAATACAATATTGGCACTTCCGTATTTTTAACTGCAGATCAGGGTAAACTTATCATAAGTAAGCATGACATACAGAACCGTACCATTGAGGGAACATTTAATTTCGAAGCATCTGAGCTTATAGGTTCTAATACAGCAAGTATTACGGAAGGCAGCTTCTCTGTGAATTACTAATTAAGATTACGCTATGCCTATGATTAGCTAAGATTTTATCAACACCCCGTCCCTAAATTTAGGGTAAACCTTAAGGCCACTGAAGAAAAGCTTCGGTGGCCTTCTTTATGATAACCGTGAGGATGATTAAAAACAGAGTTTGGGCTAAAAAACTACCTAACAGCTCATATCTTGCTATCAATAAGCTTTATTAGACTAAGTTAACTCTACTGCTTATACCTCGCCACGTACCCGTATTTCTTTCGGTATTTGTGCGGGGTTTCTTGTTTGAACTTGTTGAACTGTTTGTGGAAAAAAGGAAGGGATTCGTAGCCGCAGGCAAAACCTACTTGTGAAACGGATCGATCTGTATCAATAAGCATTTTTGCCGCCATGTTGATGCGGTATTCGTTGAGGAAGGTGAAAAACGGTCGGCCCATCATCTTGCTGAAAAAGCGGGAAAAGGATTGCTCCGACATATTTACCAAGTCCGCCAGCTCTTTCACTTGGATTTTCCTATGGTATTCTGTTTCTACAAAGTCGTGGATTTTGCCCATTCTGTCCCCGTACTCGTTGGGCAAATCGTCTAAAAAGCTGGCATCTGAAAGCGTTTTGCTTGGAATTTCCGTCAAGTTCAGGAGCAGTTCCAGCAGTTTTACATAAAGCTCGTATCCCGATAGGTGGTCAAGCTCTATGAGTTTGGGAATGAATTTCCCCACATGTTCTCCCTCGAAAATAATTCCTCTGGAAGCCTTTCGGAACATATCAAAGAGCGTTTCCATTTCCGGCACTTTGGCAAAAATGCCTTTGTTCCATTGCACCACCATCGAACGGGATGCGGTATTTTCCTCCCGATGACTTTTCCAACAATGGGGAAGATTGGAGCGCAACAATACCAACTCTCCTTTTTCGTACGGTCCCACAAAATCGCCGATAAACTTCGTGCCGCTGCTTTCCAAAATATAGGTCAGCTCGTATTGGGGGTGGAAATGCCAAGGTGCGTCAAAATGGTCGTTGGAGTATTCAAACACCAAGATCGAATTTCTTTTCCCAAGCCTGATTGCTTCTAGTTCCGGCTTCATAAATACTCTTTTTTGTTACTGATAAAGATATAAATTTTCCTTAACAAACAGAATAGTTTACTTTTTTATCAAAAAAGGAAAAGTTACGCCCCATATTATTTCTCATTATTGCAAAATGTGTTCTTTACGAATCTGCTTAATAAAGTGCATTATGGAAAGAGTTTAAGGTTTCTTTCAAGAGTTTATAAGATAGAAATTAGAGGTTAGACAAAATGGGAAATAGCTTAAAATAAATATCGAGTTGCTTTTTCCAGCTTCTATCCTCCAACCTCTAGCTTCTGTGTGTTACTTTAATCCAATTGGAAACCGAGTTATCAAGAAATTCATAAAGAATATAAAAACTACCAAAGATGTAATTCTTCGCAAATGGAAGGCTTCAATAGCACAACTGGAGAATGAATGGTAGTAACTATTAAGTACTATTACTAAAATAAACCATCAACAAAACCAGAGTGAATATGGAGCTGGAAGTAGTTAACATCGAGGGGCAAACCGAGCACTGCAAAGCCATTTCTTTTGCCCAACCGTCCCTGCACAAAAATTACACATTCAAAAACCATCCTTCTGTATGTGAGCTCTGGCCAAAAAGAGATCATTTCCACTAAAGAGCTCAACTAATCACAAACTGATAACAAGGTTTGTTACAACTCATTCCAAAAAGACATTATCAATCAAAATCATAAAAGCATGAAAAAAAGCACGCTATCAGACCCATTTAAAGAGGCCAGAGAGGGCAAAGGTATTGGCGAGATGAATGATCAGGATGATCCGGTAAAAATGGTACTTGGGCATAAAGATGTCCGCAAATGTGCTCATAACTGGAAAACCTTCCAGTCGGGCGGAGAAGAAATCGGTAGAATTGTTGTGCCTTCAGAAGTACATATTAGAGATGTTAGGCAAATCCCTTTTGAAGTTGACCCACCAGAACATAAAGGATACAGAGCGCTAGTTGAGCCATGGTTCAAGCGTCCATTAGAAGAAGAATATCAGTCAAAATTGACTGACATTGTAAATGGGGTGGTTGAGGAAGCCCTCACAAAAGGAAGCTTGGAAGTAGTTGAAGAATTCTCCTTGAAACTACAATCCAGAGCGTTGACACTTTTACTAAACATTCCATATGAAGAGTCGGAGCTATGGATTTCGTGGGGCACGCACGTATTCAGAAGTGAAGACACTGCCTTGGATGGCGATAAAGCCAATATATTATACGATTACATTGATGCGCAAATAGACAAAGCGATAGCCAACCCTGGCGAAGACTTATACTCTGTATTGCTAGCTTCTGAAGCGAACGGTAAAAAAATGACCAAAGAAGAGGTGAAAGGCGTGTTGATATTAACTTTTGCCGGTGGTAGGGATACCGTTATTAATGCAGTAACCAATTCTATCGCCTATTTTGCAGACCATCCTCAGTCCTTACAACGCTTGCGCGATGAACCTGAAATAATGAACACGGCCATTGAGGAACTGATTCGTTATTTCTCACCCCTCACCCAAATGGGACGTGTAGCTACCGAAGACACGCAAGTTTGCGAACACGCTGTAAAAGCGCAAAGTAGAATATCCATGTGTTGGGCTTCTGCCAATAGAGATGAACGTGTTTTTGAAAAACCCGATGAAGTCGTTTTAGACCGAAAAGTAAACCCGCATGTAGGTTTTGGTTTTGGCACGCACAACTGCTTAGGCGCAACTCATGCACGTCAAATAATGAAAATCTTATTGACAACCCTTACTGAAAAGGTAGGTTCTATGGAAATTCTCGATTGCAAAGAAAACATAGAAGACCTTGACGAATTTAAACGGAAAGTAGGCTTTGACAACATTCAAGTAAAATTCAATAGACTATAAACTAAATAATCGAGTGTTTTAATAGTGCTCATTATTTTGCTTTTCAGATATTACTGACGGTTGCTAGCGGTCCGCCGCTGCGGTTGCGGGTTACGGGTTACGGGTTACGGGTTTTAATAATGCTGGTTATAACTAGGTAATAAGTTGATTGACTGTTTTTTTTAAAACTAGCAACCAGTAACGAGTAACAAGCAACAATTGAGCATAGTAGTAAATCATCAACAAAGGCTTTATTTAGAAAGTGCAAAAACTTAGTTTACCGAGTACTAAACATAAATCAATAGAAAAATGGCAAAAATAACATTCATAACCAGCAACAACAAAACCATAGAAACTGAAGCAACTTCTGGAAGCGTAATGGAAGTAGCGGTTAAAAACAAAGTAAAAGGAATTGATGGCGATTGTGGTGGCGTTTGCTCTTGTGCTACCTGTCATGTACATGTAAAGGAGGAATTCTGGAATGCTGTTGGAGAACCAAGCGAACTTGAAGCGGATATGCTGGAGTTTGACGATAATGTAAGTGAATATAGCCGTTTAGCATGCCAACTTAAAGTTGATGAAGTTCCTGACGGGTTGATTTTAAAAGTTGCAAAGTAATCACATGACAGTAACAAAGAATCAAGTATGCGCTGTTGTAGGTGCAAGTCATGCTGGAATAAACTTAGCTTTTTCCCTACGAAGAGAAGGCTGGGAAGGGGAAATCATTCTTTATGATATTGATAAAGAATTCCCTTATCATCGTCCTCCATTGTCAAAAGCCTATCTGACAAGTGAAGAAGGTACGGAGCAAAGTTTATTGTTCCCAAAGGAAAACTATGACGATGAAAACATCACGCTAAAACTGGGTATTGCTGTAAAAGGCATCGACCGTAGCAGCAAAATCATTTCATTAAGTGATAATTCGACCCAATCTTATGATAAGTTGGTTATTGCCACTGGTGCACGTCCGTTCATACCGCCAATAAAGGGGATAGATGCCGCCCAAAGCGTGTTTCCAATGCGTACTGCCGAAGACTCGGTAAACATTAGAAAAGCATTTAACTCTTCCGATAAAAAGCGTGTGGTAGTGATTGGCGGTGGCTACATTGGGTTAGAAACCGCAGCGTCCCTTAAAAAGTTAGGCGCTCAAGTGGTTGTGCTGGAGCGTGAAGAACGTATTTTAGCTAGAGTCACCGCTCCAGTAATGTCTGAATTCTTTACAGGATTGCATCAAAACAATGGGGTTGAAATATGCACTAGCAAAAATGTGATTGCTATTGAAAAGCAAGGCGATTGTAACGTAGTAGTTTGTGACGATGGCACTAGGTATGAAGCCGATGTAATTGTAGTTGGTGTAGGTATTAGAATCAATACCGAATTGGCACAAGAGGCAGGCTTAACCATTGAAAATGGTATTAAGGTAGATGAAACCGCCCGAACCAATGATGAAAACATTTATGCCATTGGGGACTGCACCTATCATTACAATCCTCATTACAAAACCAATGTACGATTAGAATCTGTTCAGAACGCTGTAGACCAAGCAAAAACTGCTGCAAAGGCAATTTGCGGACAAGAGGGTGTAGTGTATGATAGCATCCCTTGGTTTTGGTCGGACCAGTTTGATGTAAAGCTTCAAATAGTCGGGCTTTCAAATGGGTACAATGACATTGTTGTGAGAAAAGAAGAAGCCGAAAATAGTTTCTCCACTTGGTACTTTAAAGACGATGAGTTACTCGCTGTTGATGCCGTAAATTTTGCAAAAGCCTATATGTTGGGCACACGCTTTATAAAAAGTGGTCAAGTGCTCGATAAGAATAAACTGGCAGACACAGCCATTCCTTTCAAACCAAACAATTTTGTATAAAAAAGACCTTAAAAAATGCCCATACAATCTAAATCAGCAATAGCTACTGGAGACGGAAAGTTCATAATTGACACCGTTACCATTGCAGACCCCAAAGAAGACGAGATTATAGTAAAAGTAAAAGCAGCTGGGCTTTGCCATACCGACCACGATTCTTTAAACTGGGGAAAGCCCATCGTCCTTGGACATGAAGGAGCTGGAATAGTTGAAAAAGTGGGTAGTGCAGTCACAGATTTCAACCCTGGAGATGCCGTGATCTTGAACTGGGCAACTCCTTGCATGAAATGTTTCCAATGCCAAGAAGGCAACCAGCACATCTGCGAAAACAACTCACCTGTAACTGCTGGAGGCAATGGTTTTACCCCTGGCCATGCACATTTGGAAGGAACAAAGTGGAATAATAAAGCCATTGAACGCTCATTCAACATTGGTACTATTGCCGAATATGCTTTGGTAAAAGAATCGGCTTGTGTGAAGTTGGAAAGCAAAGACCTCTCTATGGCCTCAGCAAGTATCATTAGCTGCGGAGTGATGACGGGCTATGGCTCGGTAGTCAACTCGGCACAACTGACGGCAGGAAGCTCGGCAGTGGTATTGGGAACAGGAGGTGTAGGGCTAAACGTGATCCAAGGAGCAAGAATCTCTGGTGCAGCCAAAATCATTGCCATAGACATCAACGAAAAGCGATTGGAAATGGCGAAGCAGTTTGGCGCTACCCACACCATTTTGGCTGATAGAGACGATAAAGGCTTGATGCAAGCAGCGGAAAAAGTAAAAGAAATGACAGGAGGAAGGGGCGCTGACTATGCCTTTGAATGTACCGCCGTTCCGGCTTTGGGCGCTGCACCGCTTGCCATGGTCAGAAATGCAGGAACTGCCGTGCAAGTGAGTGGTATCGAAGAGACCATCACTATCGATATGAACCTCTTCGAATGGGATAAAATCTATATCAACCCCTTGTATGGAAAATGTCGCCCACAGATAGATTTCCCCAAACTAGTAGACCTCTACGACAAAGGCGAGCTCATGCTAGACGAGATGATTACCCGAACCTATCCTTTGGAAAGCCTCCAGCAAGCTTTTGACGATATGTTGGCTGGAAAGAATGCGAAAGGTGTAATTGTGTTTGAGTAGTCTTTTTTTGAAAATATATCAGAGATTATCACGGTTTTTGACAGTAAAGGCATTTCCAACTATCAATAACGCACATAGTTTCGGCTGAAGCCGAATAGGTATGGTGTTATTCAACGGGCTTTAGCCCGTTGCTAGTGATAAAAGAATCAATAGGCGGGGCTTTTAAGCCCCGTTTGGAAGTAAAAACGATGTTGGCTTTAGCCTAAACTAACTTTTAGCCCAAAAAATCTATACAAATCAAACCGTGATAAACCCTATTGAAAAAGATAAAAACTTGTAACTCGCAGGGCGAACCGTTGAAACCTGCAACCGTCTGCAAAAGCTAAAAATTAAAATACCAATGACTAAATCAATATTCAACACAACAGAGCTTTCCAATCCTCAATTTGAAATGGATGGGCTTCGATTCATCACCGTGAAATCGAAAAACCTGAAGGGCAGAGGCGATATTTGTGTATTTGTCCCCAAAGGAGAACAGTTGGAAAACCTACCCATAGTCACCCTCTTACATGGCGTGTACGGAAGTGCGTGGGTCTGGGCTTTTTTGGGTGGGGCGCATAAAACAGCTCAACGCTTGATTGAAGAAGGTAAAATCAAACCGATGGTATTAGCGATGCCTTCCGATGGTCTTTGGGGCGATGGATCGGGCTATATGGCACACGACGGCAAAGACTTTGAAAAATGGATTGCCGAAGATGTACCCACTGCCGTGAAGGAAAATATTCCTCAAGTTTCGGAAAAGTCTCAACTATTTATCTCAGGGCTTTCCATGGGAGGCTTTGGCGCACTGAAAGTTGGGTCGAAGTATGGAAAGCAATATGCAGGCATTTCCGCCCACAGTTCCATCACCGAAGTGGGACAAATGGAATTGTTTGTTGAAGAGCCCTTGTCGGCTTACAAGCAAAAAGTGAGGGCAAACGAAGATGCCTTTACCAGCATTTTGGAAAACAGGGATAGCCTCCCTCCTCTCCGCTTCGATTGCGGCAATACCGATGAGCTGATCGATTACAACAGAACCTTGCACCAGCAACTAGTGGAAAAGAAAATAGACCATAGCTACGAAGAATTTGAAGGTGGACACCAATGGGAATATTGGCAAGAACATTTGGTGGATACGCTGTTGTTTTTTGATAAGATTAAGTGATGTGCTAATTATCTAATGTGCCGATATGCCGATGAAGGAATTATCCGATCATATAATGATAAAGTGCTGTTTCAATCTATTTCCAAATACTTTTGCGAGCTTCGCTAATTGTTCGATTTGCTAAAAGATAAACCCATTTATAACCTCTCCTTCATGACTACCAAAACCAAAAGAAACATCTCTATAGTAGGTCCAGAAGAATTCACCGACCTGAAGCTGACTCCACCAAAAGCTTATGCGGCTGGCTTGCCCGCAGTAAAAGTAGCCCTTGACCATGCCATGAAGGAAATGGGGTTAACAAAATCGGTGGCTACACTCTCCAAGCTTAACCAAAAAGGTGGCTTCGACTGCCCCGGATGCGCCTGGCCCGACCCAGAAAAAAGGTCATCGTTGGGTGAGTTTTGTGAAAATGGGGTAAAGGCTATATCCGAAGAGGCGACAAACAAACGAGTTACCCCAGCCTTTTTCAAGCAGCATTCCATCACGGAACTTTCCAATTGGACGGATTATGAAATAGGGAAAAGCGGAAGGCTAACTGAGCCTATGATTTTGAAGCCGGGCAGCCATCATTATGAACCCATTTCTTGGGAAGACTCCTTTGAACTAATCGGGGATTCCCTGCGCTCATTAGCCGACCCCAACGAAGCCGTGTTTTATACATCGGGCAGGTCGAGCAACGAGGCTGCTTTTCTGTACGGGCTGTTTATCCGAGCCTACGGAACGAACAACATGCCCGACTGCTCCAATATGTGCCACGAGTCCAGCGGAGCTGCCTTGGGAGAGACCTTGGGAATAGGAAAAGGCTCGGTCACCTTGGAAGATTTTTCGGATGCTGAAGTGGTGATGGTGATTGGGCAAAACCCGGGAACCAACCACCCCAGAATGCTTTCCGCTTTGCAGAAATGCAAAGAAAATGGTGGCAAAGTAGTAACGGTCAACCCTTTGGAAGAAGCTGGTTTGGTTCGCTTCAAAAACCCGCAAGAAGTCAAAGGAGTTATAGGCAATGGAGCTTCCATAACCGACATTTTCCTTCAGGTAAAGATCAACCAAGATGTGGCTTTACTCAAGCTGATCATCAAAAAACTGGCGAAGCTCGATGCTGAAAAAGGAGGCGTTTTTGACCATGAGTTTATCCAAAAAAATACCCAAGGAGCAGAAGCGTTATTGGCTGATTTGGAACAGTACTCGGAAGAAGAATTGCTCCAACAAACAGGCATCAGCTCAGGTAAAGTAGAAGAAACCGTTGCCCTCCTCGCCCAAAAGAAACGCATTATCATCTGCTGGGCAATGGGGCTTACACAGCACAAAAACGGCGTTAATAATATAAAAGAATGCGTCAACCTACTTTTGCTCAAAGGAAGCATCGGAAAAAAAGGAGCTGGCACTTGCCCTGTCCGTGGGCACAGCAATGTTCAGGGCGACCGCACCGTGGGAATTACCCACCATGCCTCGCCAAAGCTTATTGATGCTTATAAAAAAGTGTTCAATTTCGACCCTCCTACCGAAGAAGGGCTGGATGTGGCGCACTGCGTCAAAGCCATGCACGAGGGCAAAGCTAAGGTATTCATCGCCCTTGGCGGGAATTTCCTATCGGCAGCTTCCGACACTATTTATACGGGCGAAGCACTGCAAAACTGCCAACTGACCGTTTCTATCAGCACCAAACTTAACCGAACGCATGTAGTACCGGGGCAAACTTCCCTGATCTTGCCTACGCTTGGTCGCACCGAGCAAGATGCCAAAAATGGGCAAAATAGGTTTGTAACAGTCGAAAACAGCATGGGCAAGGTGCATCAGTCGCAGGGAAGGCTTACTCCCGCATCCGAAAAGCTAATGAGCGAACCAGAGATAGTGACAGGCATAGCCAATGCGTATTTCCAAGGCAAATCCAACATAGACTGGCTACAACTAGGAAGCGACTACGACCTTGTAAGGGAAAAAATCTCCCAAGTGTTCCATGGTTTTGACAACTACAGCGAGCGCTCCAAAAAAGGGGGCTTTGATCTGCCCAACCATGCCCGAATGGGCCATTTTTCAAAACTGCCCGGTGGCAAGGCACACATTTCTGTTTGTCCCCTTCCACAACACGAGCTTAGCCAATCGGATTTCCTGCTGATGACCATCCGCTCGCACGACCAGTTCAACACGACCATCTATGGCTTAAACGATCGCTACCGAGGGATTTATAATGAAAGAAGAGTACTGCTAATGAACGAGAAAGATACCCAAAAACTCGGGCTGAAAAAGCTCGACAAAGTGGATTTGGTGAGCAACTACGACAGCAAAGAACGCCGAGCCAAAAACTTCCTCATCATCCCCTACAGCATCCCCGAGGGCAACCTAGCTGCCTACTTCCCCGAAACTAATGTACTCATTCCCTACGACCAGTTTGCCGACAGGAGCAACACGCCTATTAGTAAATCTGTGAGGGTAAAGGTGGAGAAGGTGGAGTAACCCAAGCTTTCCCAAGACTTATAGCAATAGTCTCTTTCATCTATATTTTCCAATAAAATTAAGAAAACACTTGCGTAACCGATTAGTTACACTTATATTCGTAACCAATCAGTTACATAAAATAATGAGAAGAGATGTTTTTCAAGCAATAGCAGATCCGGTAAGGAGGGATATTATTGAATTGCTCGCAAGTGAGCCACTTAGTATAAATGCCATCGCCGAAAAATTTGATGTAAGCAGGCCTGCTATTTCAAAGCACCTGAAAATATTAAAAGAGTGTGAAATCATCGAAATTGACCAGAGAGGTAGGGAGCGGTTTTGCCAAATCCAACCCAAAAATCTAATCCCTGCTTTCCTGTGGATAGAACAATACAGAGGCCTGTGGGAAGAAAGGCTCGATTCATTTGAAGAGTATTTAATGAAATTAAAAAATCAAAAAGATAAATAATATGAGCGATTTGAAAGACCGTACATTGACCCTCGAAAGAACATTCAATGCACCCCTAGCCTTAGTATGGGAAGCATGGACACAACCCGAACATATTGCACAGTGGTGGAGACCAAAAGGAATGGAAACCAAAGTCATCACACATGAATTTAAAGTGGGTGGCAAATGGGAATATGTGATGGCCATGCCCGATGGAAAAAATTTCATTGCCGAGGGCGAATACACAGAAATAGTGGAACTGGCAAAAATAGTCTCATCCGCTAACTTCAAACCAATGACCGAAGGAGTTACACTACATGCCGCATTTGAGAAACAGGGAGAAAAAACGCTTTTCACCTTCAGTGTGGTTCACCCAACAGCGGAGTATTGCCAGCAACAAGAAAAAATGGGCTTCTACAATGGCTGGGGTTCTACGTTTGATAGATTAGCAGATTATTTAAACGCTTCATGATAAAAGAACTATTGCCTTAAAATCATAAAGGCAAACCTCATTTCAAAATAGGTGGGGTATTTATGCCCCGCTCCTATCCATACATGCCAAACTATAAGCTATCATTGCTCAGTATATCATTTAGTTTAGGCTAAAGCCGATGTGTATATCAATCATTGCGGGGCTTGAAAACCCCGCCTAGTGAAAAATCAATTTACATGATTGATAAAAGGCAGAGCAAGAAACAGTACCCACGAATAGCGCCTTTTCCAATTAAATCATCTTGCCTAATCAAATGCAATTCCCTACATTGTAAAAACATACCACCGTTATAATTAGGCGGGGTATTTATGCCCCGTAATATCCAAAACCCTAAATCGGGCTTTAGCCCAAACTAAAAAGATGTCATTCATAAAGGTTTATGTACACTTCGTATGGTCTACTAAAAACAGGATGCCGTTATTGACCAATAACATCAGGCAAGATGTATTTAAACATATCAAAGAAAATGCTCAAACCAAAAATATCTTTATTGATTTCATCAATGGGTTTACAGACCATGTACATTGTCTAGTTTCCCTCAACGATGATATCAGCATTAGAAAAACTGCCACTCTTATAAAAGGTGAATCTTCACATTGGATCAATAAACAAAAGCTCACAAAAACCAAGTTCCAATGGCAAGACGAGTACCTCGCCATCGGTGTGGATGATGAAAAATTACCAATTGTAAGGAAGTACATTGCAAACCAAGAAGAGCATCATAAGAATGTTACCTTTGCACAAGAGTACGATCAGTTTATTAGGAGATATGGCTTTGATGTCCTCAAAAAATAGTTTGGGCTAAAGCTGATGTATATAACATCCGTTGCGGGGCTTAAAAACCCCGCCTAGTGAAAAATCATTTTACATGATTGATAAGGGATAAAACAAGGAACTGTACCACAAACATTATCTTTTTATTGCCAAACCAACCCCTTCTCCTTAAATTGAAAAAACATACCACCATTTATAACTAGACGGGTATTTATGCCCCGCAATTCTCAACGCAATCAATGGGCTT
Organism: Flammeovirgaceae bacterium SG7u.111; assembly: GCA_034044135.1. Lineage (NCBI taxonomy): Bacteria > Pseudomonadati > Bacteroidota > Cytophagia > Cytophagales > Flammeovirgaceae > Flammeovirgaceae bacterium SG7u.111. The sequence goes on from CP139021.1 coordinate 4,934,026, forward strand.
TAGCCCAAACTAAAAGCAGCGCCACAATATGCATCAAAACCCCTCTCTCATTTCCAATGCCTCTTCCAGCACCTCGGCTATCAGCTCGATGGGCAGGTCTTCAGCTGGATTGATCCGCAAAATCTTCATTCGTGCCCGGTTGCCTTGTTCTAGGGCTGAATGCTCCATCAATCCTCCATCTACCCAGCCAATATACGGCTCACCTGTTTTCTTATCTTTCCAGAAATAACAAAACATCTTGCCCTTATAGCAAAAGAAAGGCATGCTGTATTTCCACGCTTCGGTAATGTTGGCATTGGAGGAGAGAATGATCTCCCTCAATGCCAGCAAACAGCTTTTCATAGGTTCGGGTTGGCCGAGGTAATAATCGTCAATATTGCTGAGCATGATTTATATTTAATACACCAAACTATTTTTCATATTACTTTTGTCAGTTTTTGCTGATGGTTGCTAGTTACCCTCATCCGCCCTAAAATAAAGGAATAGAGCAAGAAGTTGAGTAAATTAGCATGTAGAGCGTTTACCTCACCCCTATAAAAATATCCACTTCTGCATTGCTAGGGTCTTGTGCTTTTGCTCCGTAGATTTCAAAATCGGCTTGATAAGCTCTATCTAGCTCCGTATCCCAAATTTTCACCCATTCGTTGTACACTGCTCCTCGGGCAAGGTCTCCTTTTGCCACAAATTTCACAAACTGGCCTCCACCAATTGTCCGACCTTCCAGCCCTTCGGGAATTTCATCCAAGCTCGACACTTTACAACCCATCAGCACCCGGTAAGGGTTTGTATAATCGCCTTCGTAGTCGGTATAAACCGAATAAACTTCCTCGCTGAGCTTATTAGGGATTTTTGTGGCAATACCTTCGCCCATAAACCTATTCAGCAAGTCGCCTATATCTTTTGCTGCTTGTCCATTTGCATTAGTGGTTACCGTTGAAATCCCAACTAGGTTGAATGCATCAATTTTTGTGTTTTCCATTTCTAATTTTCAGTTTTTTTTGAATGATGCTTCAAAAGTACTGATGGCTTATGTCAAGGGTGTGTCAGGGGTGCCCAATTATTTTCCCTACATTTCTCAAAGTATTCTTGGAGGTTCATTTTATGAGGCTCAAACTGTTCTTTTTGGATAGAAATCTTCACTATTCTATCCAACCTAAAGGTTCGGAATTCTTTCCGCATTTGGCAAAAAGCGATGAGCAGCCAATTATCTTGGGTGCTGTACAGGGCAAAAGGTTCAATAACTCTTTGAGTCTTTTCTTCTTGGAGGGAAAGGTATTCCAAATCCACTAATTTGTAAGCAGTGATGGCAGATTGGATAGCCATGAGGTAGCTGCTTGTTTTTTCGTTCTCTTCATTATCCCGAATATGTACACGTTGGGAAAGCAACTCCATTTTATCTTTTTGAGAAGAGCGCAATACTGTCTTTATTTTGAGAACAGCATTTCTATACTGCTCTTCCAAGGAAGAGTCTTTGTTCTTAATAATAAGCTGTTCAGCAGTGATAAGGGCATTTGCCTCCTCCTCGGTGAACATAACGGGAGGCAAACGGTAGCCATTTATCAGTGAATACCCCCTCCCCTCTTCGGTAACTATTGGCATACCAGAGTTTTCCAAGGTACGGATATCTCGGTACACCGTTCGGATGCTTACCTTGTATTTTTCGGCTATTTCTTTGGCAGTAATCAATCGCTTCGATTGCAGCTGGATCATAATTTCTGCTAACCTCTCTAGCCTTGGTTTTTCTTTTTCGGGCATAATAAGTTGTTTACAGTTTTATTCACAAGTAAAGATGAGAGATCCTGCTTTGATTACTAGAATACCAGTCAAATATATATAACATAGAACAAGACTATTAGTCACAAGAAGCATGTTAATGTATGTTAAAAAAAATAGAGTAGGAATTATATTTACATTTATTTTAACATTACATATATAAGTCTATACTTCAATTATCTATTCAAATATCCCAACAAATTATCAGGCTTTTGTTTTTTTGTTATGAGAATAGAGAAGATTAAATATTCGTTTCTATTCCGAAAATAAAATAGAACATAGCATTCTATAAACCTCAATAAATATTCACTGACATTTTATTTATAGCTTGTTTAGTAAACAACAAAAAATATCCGTTGACTATGCTATGACTCACAGGCAACATTGCTAGCCTTCCACCTTGGATGTAATTCAATTAGAACTATGCAACACAGGCTATTTGCATATTGTTTTTAGTTATTTATTAAACTGAAATTTATTTTATAAACTAATTAACTCTCAGCAAATTATACTATTATTTACATAACCATATAGTCAAATGCTATACTTAACAAACGAGCTACTAAACTTATTAGAAGAATTAGGATTTTATGTTTCGAGTATCAACGACTCATCTTTTGCCGCCCACATCGATAACAAATCAAACAACACATATTATTTGATCTGTTCTAGAGGATATTGCCAGTTGAGTGTGCTAATTGGGGTAAACTCTTATTTGCTCATCGACAATTATAAAGTTAAAACAGAAAAAGAACTACTCCGCCTACTTATAGGAAATCAGAAATTTTCACAAGATTTTAAAAATATTGTACACTTTTTAAAAGCGTATTTGGATAAAAGTGATGAAATGAATCAAGATTTGAAATGAATAGTAGAGAAAAAAGGGTTTAGGAGCCTAACTTTTCCTCAACCCTTTTACTGACAACAGTGAATAAGTACAATCGCACAACAAAGTTCTGAGGTTTGTGGAATTGGATATCACCTCTTTTGGAGATATTTAAGTACTAATAAAACAATTTTAGAACTAACTATTCGAAATACGATATTCAACATGTATAATATTACAACATACAGTATTTTACCCATTAAAAAACAGTGTTCACTAAGAAAAATAGGACAACAATATTATTGCTTATTTAGAACTTAAGCAGTTCAGTGAATTTTCAATATCACTTTTAACCTCAAAATATGGAACCCAGTAGTAACAAGCTCTTAACCTTTCTAACAAGTAAAGGGTTTGAAATTCAGGAACAAACTGATGATTCGTCGTTTACCGCTTATATTTCAAAAGGTTCGGGGGAACAATTCGCTTTAAATTGCGAAAAACATGAATGCTGCCTCTATCTACTATCTAATAGAAAATCAGTCACATTAATCCCGAAAATGCCAATGACTCATATACAAGATGCCCTCATGGTATTGCTTTCCTGCAAAGGCTTTACAGAAACACATCCAAAACTCAGTGAGGAGCTTAAAGACAAAATGTATGAGATATTTTAAGTAAATGAAGACAAAAAGCCGATTTTGAGAAACCTTGCGGACTCAAAATCGGCTTTTTTTGATCTTCGTGGGCAGATAACATTTCCTTATTTCTCAGAACAAGAGCTGGTAAGCTATCCGGCTATATCTGTCATTAACAATCAAACTTGATTAATATGTCTCTGCCTCGTTTAGCCAGTTTTAGTTGACTTGAACCACTACTGGATTTGCTACTAAATCGGCCTGCTTTTTCAATATTTCCAACCACTCACTTTGATTACTCGCTTGCCCGCTTTTCGTCCAAACAAAACCAGCATAGTAGGTCAGCTTTTGCTGTGCAGAATCGGTAACTACCAACAATTGGCTTTGGTCTGGAGTATCCGTACGGAAATCAAATCCTTTCTTAACCACAGTTGGGTCAATTACAATGCCTTCACCTACAAAAGCGCTATCTATCTCTTCCCAGTGGCTGAAAACCCCTTCGCCTTCATTAATACTAACCTCCCCTTCTTGCTTATGCAAAGTGATACCGATGGTATAATTGGGGACAGGCTGCTCTGAAGAGAGACTGATCTCAAACTTTGAAAAATTAGACCCCAAATCGAGGCTAATCCTTTTGGTTTCTTTCACACCAAACTCACTCCAAGGTGCATAGTCAAGCTCAAATACTGTTCTGAGTGGTCCAGATGCTATTCTTCTATAAGCTGTAAAGTTTTTGGAAGTCAGCAAGGTATCATTTTCCCAAATGCCTATTCCACCAGTCCCCCTACTTTTACCTACATGGTAAGGGTCATAACCTTCGCCATGATCAATATGGTAGTAGCCAACCTCTTTGGTGTTTTTAGCATACCAATCGTCTATAATGGAATAATCCACTCTTTTGAGCCAAAGGTCGATACCACTAGAAAGCGTACCTCCAGGCACTTTTTCCTCAATCATCTGTTGGGCTACAGGTCCATATGTACGAAATGCTACCTTGTCATTTTCCCAAGTATAATCGTCCGTACGCTCAGGTACAAAACGGGAATAGGTGGTTAACTTAGGCTCAGGGCGCTCAACGTTTTCCTCCCAGCTTATCTCATACGTTTTGCTTTCATTTCCTGCCAAACTAGCTTGAAACAACAATTCGTCAGACTCTCCATCAAAATCAATCCATTGGATGACCAAAGGATCTTTTCCACCTTTCTCTTTTACCACGAGCCCCGACTCACTATTGCCATTTAGCAGTTTTTGGAGAGCCTCCGCTTTTACAGATACTACTTCATTTCTTTCATACTTAGAAGGGTTTTGTACCTCTACTAAAATGATATCGCTTCCTTTTTGGCAAGCCCCCAACCCGAAGGCCATTAACAATAATGTTTGGATCAAAAATCTCATTTCTTCTAATTGTTTTGAAAATACAAAATATTCTTTGCAAGAAATTTACTTCTTATTCTCAAAAGAACCTATTTATCACTTTTGACAAGGCTCTTTTCAAGTTCTTCAAGCGACTTACCCTTTGTCTCTGGCATAACCCTGAGCACAAAAATCAGCTGCCCTACCATCGCTATAGTAAAAAAGGTGAAGGCATAAAAACCTCCTCGCCCCATCTCTGCTACCATTGGGAACGTCCAAGTAAGCAATGCCGCCCATACCCAGTGAGTTAGGCTGCCCAATGCTTGTCCCTTTGCACGTACCGAGTTGGGGAAAACTTCTGCCAAAAACACCCAAATAACAGCTCCTTGGGAGAAAGCAAAAAAGGCAATAAACCCGACCAGATAGATCAAAACCGCATAGCCAGTAAAGCTTTCTTGGTAAAAAGTAATGGAGGTCATCCCTAGGCATACAATCATCCCTATTGTCCCAATTTTCATTAGCGATTTCCGCCCAAACTTATCTATCACTGTCATTGCAATAATGGTAAATACCATGTTGGTAAGCCCAATGATCACTACTTGGAGCAAGGCAGTATCTTTTGCCAAACCAGTCATTTCAAATATACGAGGGGCATAATACATGATGGCGTTAATCCCCGAAAACTGGTTGAATGTGGCAAGCAAAATAGCCAACATGATAGGAAAAGAGAATTTACGTGTGAACAATTTCTCCTTCACTCCCTTCACTTCAGTTTGTAAACTATTGCTTATTTCGGTGAAAATTTCCTCCACATGGTCAGTATTCAAATTGAAAAGCACCTGCTTAGCCTCTTCTTGTCGACCGCGCTTCATCAACCACCTCGGGCTTCTCGGGATCAAAAATAGGAAGCTGAAGAACAAGATGGCGGGAATGGTTTCCACTCCCAGCATCCAACGCCAAGGCTCATGTTCAACAATTGAATTAATGAGGTAGTTAGAGAAAAAAGCCACAAGAATTCCGAACACGATATTAAACTGGAACATAGCCACTAACCTTCCCCTCAGCTTTGCCGGAGCTATTTCCGAAATGTACATAGGGCCTAACACCGACGATGCGCCCACTGCCAAACCACCTAAGAAGCGGTAAAACAAAAAAGCGTGCCACGAACCTGCCAAGCCGCTTCCTAAAGCTGAAACAGCATAAAATAAAGCCAATACAATCAACGTATCCCTTCTTCCATATTTATCGCCCAACATTCCTGAGAACAAGGCTCCGATAATAGTGGCAATAAGTGCAATGGAATTGGTGAAACCATGCCAAAAACCATCCAATCCATAAACAACCTTGATCGATTGCTCTGCACCAGAAATTACGGCTGTATCAAACCCAAATAGCAACCCTCCGAGTGAAGCCACTAATGCGGCCAAAAACATTTTCTTTTTCATACTTACTGATTAAAAACTCCTTATAATGAGCTTGTCTTTTTTACAAAATTGATTTTCCTTCTGCTAATTTTTTCAAGCGAACCAATGCTTCTACGTAATAATAGTCTGCATAAATAATAGAAGCATCTATTTCAGAACCTTTTGGATGATGGCCTGTAGAATGTAGCAAGAATGAGGTGTTTTTATCTTTGCTTTGGTACTCATCGGTTGACAAGGTAGCAATCATTTTCTTGGCTTTGGTCAGGTATTCGCCAGCCAAGGCAGCATCTTCTGTGTACCCCGCTAGTTCGATAAGCGCCGAGGCCACAACTGCCGCAGCGGAAGCATCTTTTGGTGCATTAGGGATACCTGGCGCATCAAAATCCCAGAAAGGAATCAGATCTTCTGGCAAGCGATCGAGATATACACGACTCACTTTATGGGCAAAATCCAAGAACTTAGGGTCTTTTGTTTCTCTATACGTCATTGTATAGCCATAAATAGCCCATGCTTGACCCCTTGCCCACATAGTCTCATCTGCATAGCCTTGGTGGGTAACACCTTTTATTTTTTCCCCTGTGAGCGTATCGTAAACAATTACATGATAGACCGAATTGTCTTCCCTAAAATGGTTTTCCATGGTAGTTTCGGCATGACTTACCGCCAAATTGTACAAAGAAGAATCGCCCCCATTTTTAGAAGCCCAAAAGAGCATTTCCAAATTGATCATGTTATCTACAATGGTATTATGAGGCCAGCCCATCTTTTCCACCATTACAGGCCAAGAGAGAATAGTGCCTACCGTTGGGTTGAACAAAGTAGCCAAGGTATCAGATGTTTTAAGGATGATATCTTTGTATTCTGCATTTTTCGTAAGGCGGTAGCCATTTCCAAAACTGCAAAAAACTTGAAACCCTAAATCGTGGTCGGCAGCTGGAGTTACTGACAAGGGAGTAAGGTAGCGGCTATATTTATCTGCTGCTTGTTTCCATTTTTCATCTCCAGTGTATTCGTACAAGTACCACAATGTCCCCGGCCAGAAGCCGCTTGTCCAATCTTTATATTTTACCAGCTTCCAATCTGTTTCATTTGCTGCAACATTCCGTGGTAAATATTGGCTATCAGGTAATAACTCTAATGTTTTCGATGCTTGCGCCTCACAATAAACTAGGCTCTCTTCCACTGTGCGTGCCTTCTCGGTTTCTGCTTCATTTTCTTTCACTCCACAGCTCCAAATGGACAGACACATAAACCCAATGAAAAAACTTGATTTTATCCGCATAATATGAATATTTTAATAATTGAAATTTGTCAATGAATATGGTTTTTAATCCTTCTTAACTCACTTTTTACATTACTCATTAATTTTCAAAAACTGGCCTATAAATAACAGTTATAGATCCATCCTGAAGTTTTTTAGTAAAATCAATACCAATCCGCTTGGCATCTTTCCCACTTCTCAAATGCTCGACCGGAACAGGTTCAGGAACGATTTCCACCTCCCCGCCTTCGCTTTCAATTTCTACTCTCACCTTCATTTTTTTATCAACACTAGTGAGCAAAATCGTTTTTGCATCTAAAATTTCGTATTTCGAAAAAGTCGATATCGCTGTCCCAAAACTCAGCGGTTCGCTAGCCGAAAATTCATCTTTGATGGTAATAGAACCCTCCCCCACTTTGCTGTTTTTCATTGTCCGCACAAGCGTTTCCAAGCCCGGAACTTCATACGCCGCACTAATATCCATAGTGACATTATCAGAAGTTTCTGCAAATTCGGTACGAGTCACTTTTCCATGGAAAGACCTCCCATTGGACTGCAACATGTTTTCAATGCGAGGCACAGGATGCCCCCAAGAGCTCCGAGCCGGATTATCGGGAGAAAATGCGCCAGCAATGTAAGATGGTGCACCAATATCACCTGCAACTATATCATCGCCAACTACCAACACATAACTTCCCACATCGCTATGGTTATGATTTTCGGCATTGTGCCCAGCTTTTATGGCTATAGAAAATGGGGTTTCTTGCTGTCCACGGGAAATAACAATCCCATAATCATCAAAATAAGTATGCGATGGCAACTTTGTCCCAATCTCATTATCCGTAGTATAATCATCTCCATCTTTCCAAACTATCAGGGTTTGCACACCTTCGTTAGAAATGAATTCCGATACTTTTTTAGCTCCGTAGTGTTTGGAAGCCATTGTGTAGGCAAAATTATCACTACCACTTTTCACACGAGTTACGCCGTCGGAAAATGGTGCATACAATCCCTCATGTATTTGAAAATTTTCTGGAAAATTGGCTACTCTTTTAAGCTTTTCAGGATCGTTAAACTCAAATAAGTTGATCTTTCCATCGGTGTAGTCGTCTAAAATTTCGGCAAGGTACAAGTAGTGCCCAAAGCCATAATTCCAGTAACCGGTGCCTTCGGAACAATAGCCATCTGCACCAAAGCCTGACAAGTAATACACCATGCTGTTTAAAGCACAGCCGATCACGGCAATTCGCTCTTCCGACTTTTCTGAAGCAACAATAGTGGTAAAAATAGTACCACTTGTACAAACCGAATTCCAGTTGCTCGTGCTTCGTATCCATTTGTTTCCTAATGTATCTTCTCCTCTGCACGATTTCAAATACGAATCCATAATCCGCCACTGAAGTTGGTCGGCGATCTTGGTTCTTAACTCTTTGGGCAACTTATCTTCCAAAAGGGCGTCGGCAAGGGCTAACACCAAACCAAATTTCCTTGCCCCCAAGTCAATAGCAACCCGTTTTCCTTCCAGCACACTATTCTCACTATCATCGTGATTTGGGTGCAACCACGACTTCATGGCCATGATAGAATCAGCATAAACTCCGATCTGCGAAATAAAACGCCCCTCGTTTTCAATGCACTCACCAATGATAAATTTCTCCAGCCTGTCCATGGTCCGGTAATACCTTGGTTTATAAATCCCACGGTTTCCTTCCAAATTAGCCCGTCGGTAAATCTCATCTGTAATAGGTACTTCTGGAGCTTTTTCTAATTCTTCAAGCGCCTCTTCAAGGTAGTTCTTTCCCGATTCACTCGCCGCAATTTTTTCCCAATGAGCACGATCAGAAGCTGGTGGAGCGGGTTGAAACACCGTTTCGGGCACCACCTTTTTGAGCATTTCTATCTGCTTAGGAGTTGGATAAATATCCTCCCCATCCGAAGCCTCCAAATAAGCATTTATATCTAAAGGTTCAGTCTGTTCAGGATGATTTTGATTTTCACAACCGAAAACTATACATGAAAAAACAACTAGTGTTATAGCCACAACGCTTTTCTTTAGCAAATTCATTTTTTTTACTTTTTAACCAACACAATACGTTGACCTGGCGTGGTATCGATATCATATAAGGCACTAAAAGGAATTTGTACCCCTTTTAATTTTCCTTTTCCAGAAATCAATGGCTCTTTTATTTTTGGAGTTTGGAAGAATGGGTTGTCATTTTTTCCACTAGCTTCTTGCAAAGCCCCCCCACCTTCTAAAGTTAGCTCAGAATAACTACGAATCCGACATTTCCCACCCAAATTTGATGTAATCACAGCTTTAACCAATTCACCGTTTTCCCATTCCATTTCTTCTATCTCGAAACCTCCTCTTGCACGTAGCCCAGTTACTTTCCCTTCTTTCCAAACACTGGGCAAAGCAGGAAGCAAATGTATGGCGCCATCGTGGCTCTGAAGAAGCATTTCTGTTATCCCTGAGGTAAATCCAAAGTTCCCATCGATTTGGAAAGGAGGATGCGCATCCAACATATTCGCATACGTTCCGCCGCCTTTCGGCGAATCAGGTCGTCCAACTAGTTTGATTTGGTCGCCCATTAGTTTATAGGCGTGGTTTCCATCAAGCAACCGAGCCCAAAGGTTTATTTTCCAGTTCATGGACCAACCCGTTGAAGGATCGCCTCGGTAGATGAGCACGTTTTTAGCCGCTTCAAAAAGCTCAGGGTTTCTGTACGGGGAAATTTGATTAGAAGGGAATAACCCATACAAATGTGAAACATGCCGATGCTTGTCTTCTGGATCGTCCCAATCTTCCAACCATTCCTGAAGTTGTCCATGTTGCCCAATCTGCATAGGAGCAAGCTTGGAAAGAGTTTCTTCAATTTTTTGAACCAAATCGGCATCCAACTTTAAAAGCAAAGCTGCTTCCGCTGTTTTGGTCAGCATATCAAACACCAATTGGTTGTCCATAGTAGTCCCATAAGCAATATTCACCATCCTCGGATGATGCGCAGGACGGTTTTCTGGAGAGGTTGAAGGCGCAATAACCAGCCAACCATTCTCTGGCTCGGGTGTTAAAAAACTAAGGCAAAACTCTGCCGAGCCTTTCATAGCAGGGTACACGGAGCGCAAATAATCCAAGTCTCCATTAAAAGTGTACTTTTCCCATACATGTTGGCTCAACCACAATCCACCCGTTGGCCACATACCCCAAGTAGCCCCATCTACAGGGCCACAAATCCGCCAAAGATCAGTATTGTGATGCGTTACCCATCCATCTGCACCGTACATATCTTGCGCCGTTTTCCTACCCGTTTCCGAAAGCTCTTTCACCATCTCGATGAGTGGTTCGTGCATCTCGGAAAGATTCGTCACCTCTGCTGGCCAATAATTCATTTCTGTATTGATATTGACGGTGTAGGCACTTTTCCAAGGCGGATCCAACTGGTTACACCAAATCCCCTGCAAATTGGAAGGCTGCCCGCCCGGTTGCGAAGAGCTAATTAACAAGTACCTTCCAAACTGAAAGTACAAAGCTGTCAACGCAGGGTCATTTCCTTGGGCAAACTGTTTGATACGAATATCTGTCGGATTTTTAATGGAATCGGTACTTCCCAAATCCAAACTCACCCTATCGAAATAGTTGCGGTAAAAAGCCGAATGGTCGCTTAGCAACTGCTGATAACTTTTCTTTTCTGCTTTTGCAATGTAGTCACTGACTCTTTGCTGAGGATCGGCACTGACATCTTGATAATTGACAAAATTAGTAGCAATGGAAACATAAAGCATGACACTGTTCGCCCCTATTACCCTCAATGTGCTATCAGTAGAGGTCAACGAACCACCTTCGGGCACAACTTTCAACCTCGATTGGAACTTCACCCTGCCTTTTGTAGGAACTGCATCTTTGGGTAGCCTTTTGTTTTTTCTGTCGTTGCTCGTGCCCACCATTGTTAAAACATCAGGCCCTTCAGTAGAAACCACAACCTTCGATGGAGCTGGCCTATCCATTCCAGCTGAAAAGCTTATTTTACCATTTTCACTGGCAGTAAGCCTGATAACTATCACCTGATCGGGAAAAGAGGTAAAAACCTCTCGTTGGAAATCGACGCCATCCACCGTATAAGAAGTTTTGGCGATGGCATTTTCAATATCCAAATCACGATAATAATTTGAAAAATCGCTGTGATCGTCAAACTCAAGCCTTAAGTTCCCCACAGTTTCGTAAGGCATACCATGCGATGTTTTTGAGATAAAGTTGGAATTTGCCAGCTTGTGGGCATCCATATAATTTCCCTCAAAAAGTAACTGTCGGATTTCAGCCAAAGCCTCTTTCGCATCAGGATTATCGTTTCGGTGAGGACCGCCCGACCAAAGGGTGTTTTCATTCAATTGAATATTTTCTTGAGCAGGAATACCGAACACCATTGCACCCAATCTGCCATTCCCAATGGGCAAAGCCTCGTTCCAATTGGCTGCGGGGGCATCGTACCAAAGTTTTAGCTGGCTTTCCTGTTCAACTTCAGGTTGTTTCTCACACCCAAACACGATACCCAACACAACAAGCATCGCAGCCCAGCCATTTTTTTTAGTTCTCTTAACTTTCATTGCTTATAATTTTTCAATGTACACATAGTAAGCAGGGTGAACCCGATTGTCCTCATCAAGCAGTTGGGCTTCCATGTCGTACTTTCCTGCAGGGATATTTCCTTTAAAAGTGACTTCGGCTTGCCCTTCTTCAATGTCCATTGATTTGGAAATATTTGCCACGTACAAAAGAGCTTGGGTAAAATCACTCTTTTCTCCGGCAGGAGCTGTTTTGTCTAATTCAAGCCTTTTTTCTTGTGCTGGGAAAGTTGCATTAATGGGTAGTCCGCTTTCTCTGGGAAACCTCCTCAGGGTAATCGAATATTCTCCATCTTGTAGAAATTCAATTTTCCATTTGCCAGTAGAAACCGCTCCCTCAATTGCACCGTTTTGGTGCCAAGCGGGCGTGTACCTTCCTACTATCATATCATGTGCGCTAATTCTGCTTGGGTTTTCCTGTGGCGACCCCACCTTGATGTAGGCATATCGTTGGTCTACCCCTTCATCTATGAACGATTGCCACCAGCGTTCGTAGCCCTCTGCCAAACGTGCAGCCACTTCAGGATGGTCATCAATTACATCTTTTTCCTGCCCCAAATCTTCGGTGATGTTGTAAAGCTTATTTCCGTCCACCAAACGCCAATCATCGTCCATCACCGCATATTTCCTATACTTGATCAGGTTTTGCTCACGCTGCGTATCCATGTACAAGATACGGTTTTTCCACTCTACATCTTCTTCCTTTAGCAATGGTTTCAAACTGATTCCGTCCAACGGCTTTACCTCATTAAAATCAAGTCCCAACAAATCGACAAATGTTGGGAGCAAGTCGTAATGAGCCACTAGTTTATCAATGTCTTTTCCTCCCGTCAGCTCGCCATTAGGCCAGCGGATAAACAATGGTACTCGATGACCTCCATCGTATTGGCTTCCCTTGCCGCCTTTTAGCCCTGCATTGTAGGTGCTTCGCCCAGCAGCAGTACCGTTATCGGTGGTAAAAATCAGGATCGTATTTTCTGTCAAACCAAGCTCGTCCAGTTTTTCTTCCAGCTTTTTAAAATTATCGTCGATGTTGGTGATCATCCCGTAGAATCTCCTCAACCTTGGGTGCAAATCGTCAAACTCTTTGCCTTGGTACATGTCATAATAATCTTTGGGAAGGTTATATGGCGCATGGGGTGCATTGGTGGAGAGGTAGCAAAAAAATGGCCTATCCTTGTTCTCTTCTATAAAATCCAGTGCTTCGGAAAAGAAAACATCCGTGCAATACCCCTCGTATTTTTGCAATTCGCCATTGTGCCAATAGGTATCGTCAAAATAGTCGTTCATCCAGTAATCTGGCCCTTGCCCGATGCCTCCGCCGCCATGGCGAACGACCTCGTGAAACCCTCTATCTTCTGGACGGAATGGATAATTATCACCCAAATGCCATTTGCCATACATGGCGTTGGTGTAGCCATTTTGTGCCAGCACTTGAGGCAAAATTACCTCGTCGTCAAAAAGGAGCGAACGCCCATTAATGGTATGGTATACGTTCACCCTATTGCTGTGCCTCCCCGACATGACGGAAGCCCGAGTGGGAGCGCAGGTGGTAGAAACGTGGTAGTTGGTAAACCGCACCGCATCAGAATAAAACTTATCTATGTTAGGTGTTTTTATGTATGGATTTCCTGTGCAAGCAAGATCTCCCATTCCTTGGTCATCGGTTATGATAAAAATAATGTTAGGCTTTTTCGACTGCGCCATTAGCACATTCACACTGCCCAACAAAGCAATTATCAATACAAAAAAATTGACTTTCATTTTCATACAATTATAATTTTGGCTCGCCTTTTAGGTATTTTAAAGAAATAAGAAATAAGTCGGTTTCTCGAACCGTCTTGTTGAAATACACCCCTTCTTTCTTCTGTTTATTAAAAAATCCGTGCCCTTCGCCTTCATAGAGAAACAGCTCGCAGCGACCGCCCGCAGCTTCCATCTTAGCATAGTAATTTTCGGCAATAGAGACTGGAATCAGATGATCTTTTGTACCCAAAAAAACGATGGTTGGCGGCACACCTTTTTTTATGTTATGAGCTGGAGAGATTTCTTCCCATCGCTCACCCATTCGTTCATTTTGAAAACCTTCAGGGCCATTATCGAACACGGGGTTGAACAACACCAGCGCATTTGCTTTTGAGCTTATTTTTAAATCTTCACCTGGTTCATCCAGCCCTGGACAATTTCCACAAGCCGCTGCCAAATGCCCTCCTGCCGAACCGCCAGAAGCCACAATTTTTTTAGGATTGACATTCAACGCCTTGGCATGCTTGCGCAAAAAACGAATGGCCGACTTGGCATCGGCAACCGATTCGTAAGGCGTGGTTTTATGCCGAGATTTCACTCGGTAATCTGCCAATACGGTAATCATCCCTCGTGAGGCAAAATATTCCGCATGAGGCTCAAATTGCTTAACCGTTCCTCCGTTCCATCCTCCGCCAAAAAAGAAGACGATGGTTGGGTATTTTTTTGATTTGTTAAAGTCAGCCGGATACCTAAAAGTTAAGTCCAGTTTTACACTATCAATTTCTTTGTAGGTAAGGTTGAAAGGCTCTGTCCGATCGATACCTGACAGCTGCTCGGCAAACGTTTGGGCTTTCAAGCTTGGTGAAAGAAGTACCAAGACAATGAAAATAACACAAGCCAAGGGTTCAATTATAGTTTTCTTTAAGTTGTTCATTTGGGTATTTATTTGTTTTCATAGTTAAAGTTCCATCCAAGTCACTTGCCCCCAATCCTCCTTCACGTATTCTTGCGGAGCTCCCGGCGTTGACCTTCCTTCTTGTATAATTTTGGAAATTCTTGCCTTCATCCTCTCCACCACTTCAGGATGTTCGAAGTAAAGATTAGTAGATTCCTCTGGATCATTTTCCATGTCATAAAGCTCATAAATGGCTTCTCCTTCTTTGGGCTCAATAAGCTTGGGCTTTAGAGAACCGCCTGAGCCCCTGAGCATGTTCAGCTTCCATTTCCCTTCTCGTATGGCAAAATGTCCTGTGAACGAATGATGGATTACCGCTCTTTCAGCATCGTAAGCACCAGTACTTTCAGCTGCAATCAGCGGGTACAAACTATAGCTATCTTCCCCAGAATTTTCAGGAATAGAAGCCCCAATAATATCTGCGATGGTTGCCAAATAGTCGGACTGGCAAACGGGAACATCTACTTTGCTGCCAGCCTTAATCGCATTGGGCCACCTCATCAGAAATGGCACTCGGTGACCTCCTTCGTATATATCTCGCTTTCCTCCTTTAAAATTCATGCAACTGAAATGCTGAAAGGTATCTCGCTGGTACGCATAATTGCTTTCCGCACCATTGTCAGAAGAAAAAATCACCAGTGTATTCTCCTCTAGCCCATTCTCTTTCAAAGCATCTAGTACCTGCCCGACCCTAAAATCGGTTTCTTCCATAAAATCACCGTAGTTCCCACAATCGCTTCTCCCTTGGAAATCAGGATGTGTGCAATGGGGCAAATGTGGGCTGGTCAGTGGCAAATACAAAAAGAAAGGCTTCCCATTTTTTGCATCAGAAGCCGATTTATTGATGTACTCTACCGCTTTGGCGGCAAAAGTCTCCAACACCAGTTCATCGTTAAATGAAGGGGCAACTTCCACATAGCCCTTGCTTCTTTCTTCCACATATGGCGGCGTCATCCGATAGGTTCTGGGAGTGACATCGTGTTTTTTCTTAGTGTATAAAACTGGAGGATCAAGCACCCGGTCATTTTCCAAGTAGGTCAATATTCCATAATTCATGGAAGCAGCAATGCCAAAGAAATAGTCAAAACCCTTCTCGATTGGTCCGTCCGTAAAAGGCTTAGACCAATCTCGGCCTTCGCCTACTTTTCCCTCAAACTCCATTTGCAAATGCCACTTGCCCACCATGGCAGTATTATATCCATTTTCTTTGAGCAAGGAAGCAATGGTCATCCGGTCTTTTTCTATCAGGCAAGGGCCATCTGCCCTCAAAACACTTTCTTTCAAGGAGGTTCTCCAACTGTACCTGCCGGTTAAAAGGGTGTATCTAGAAGGGGTACAAACCGCATCGCTGCTATGGCCATCCGTGAATGTTACTCCTTCATTTACTAGCCTATCTATATTAGGTGTTTTGAATTTCGCATTTGGGTTCAATGCACTCACGTCGCCATACCCTTGGTCATCGGTATAAATAATCACGACATTAGGTTTCTCAACCTTGTTTGGGCTTTCAGAACAAGACACTAAAAGGCTGAAGATTGCAAAACCAGTAATAACTAAAAAATTCTTATACACGTTCATCACCAATCTACAATTTTTCTACTTCCACATAATATGCCCCTATTTCAGTACCATCATCAAGTTTAAACCACGTTTGTAAATTGGTTTCACCTTGCTCTAAGTCAAGTTCAAATTCTACATATCCTTTGCCCGAATTCACCATTTGGGAAGTCTCTACATTCTGAATTTTTATTTTTGCCTCGTTCACTTTAAATGCCTTCCCTTTTTTACTTTCACTCACACTTGTCCCCGGAATTGCAGGGCGAACCGGAGCTTCATCATTTATACCCAAACCCGATTCTTTTGGCCAACGGCGAAGTTTTAAGTTGTATCGTCCGCTTTCTGCTACCCTAACCAGCCAGTGGCCATTATCAACATACCCTGCTCTTATATGCCTTTGCGCCCAAGGGCTGTCTTTATCGGTATGCCAATCGTGACAATACAAGGTGGTGGGGTTTTCCGCTTCATGTCCCACAATGATATATGGCTGGTCGCTGTAACTTGGAGAGATTTCAGCCCACCATTCATCGTACGCTGTCTTAAATGCCGCCATTTTTTCGGGATGTTGTTCCGCTACATTGTTGCGTTGCTCTGGGTCAGTTTTCAAATCATAGAGCTCTTTTCCATCTATTAACCGCCAGTCGCCTTGCATAAAAGAGGTCCTCCGCCAAGGTTCGGGAACTTCTGTTCGCTGAGAGTTCACCACAACAAACCGGTCTTTGAACCCTTCATTGTTTCCCCCGATCAAAGGAACTAGGCTTTTACCATCGAAGGTGATCGAATCGCTCACATCCAGTTTACACAAATCGACTAGGGTTGGTAAAACATCATAATGCGCCGCTAATTCGTTAATATCTGTCCCAGTGGTGATTCCCCCATCTTTCCAATGGATATAGAGAGGGACACGGTGGCCTCCTTCGTACATACTGGCTTTTATACCACGCATTCCCGAGTTATACCCTTTTATAACAAATCCATCTAGGCGATGCCCTTCCACTTTTGCCCCCTGCGCCGTTCCATTATCAGTCGTGAAGATCAGAATGGTGTTATCCATTAGCTCTACAGATTTCAAGTAATCGACCAATTTCCCAATGTTTTCATCGATGTTGGCAATCATTCCATAAAATGGAGCATGGTTTACGTTTTCATTGTCTTTGTAAGGAGCTGAATATTGATCTTCTACCCAATAGGGTGAGTGGGCTGCATTTGTAGGCAAGTAGCAAAAGAACGGCTTATCTTTGTTTTCCCCAATAAACCTTTTGGCATTCTCAAACCAAACGTCCGTACAGTAGCCCTCAAACTTTTTTAGCTCACCATTATGCAAATACATGTCACCAAAGTAATCGTTGTCCCAATGGTCCATAGTTTGCCCAATTCCGCCACCGCCGTGAACTAGCACTTCGTCAAAACCTTTGTCTTGTGGGCGAAACGGGTAATTATCACCCAAATGCCATTTGCCAAATATGCCGGTACTATATCCATTACTTTTAAAAATCTGAGCCATGGTAGTTTCCCTTTCCAAAATGAGCGATCGCCCATTTACGGTATGCCACACACCCGTCCTGTTGTTATGATGCCCCGTAAGAAGAGCTGCCCGGGTTGGGGCACAAGTAGGGCTTACATGATAGTCGGTAAACCGTGCACTTGCCGAGTAGAGTTCATCGATATTAGGCGTCTGGATATGTTCATTCCCATGTGCGGCAATATCTCCATACCCTTGATCATCCACCAAAATCAGAATTACATTAGGTTTTTTTTCTTCAGAGTTAGACGTTTGCTCTTTAGAATCTCCACAGGCAAATAACACAAATGGTAATAGTAGAATCACCAAATTAAACTTCTCATACTTCATTTTAACATAGTTTTTTCTTTTCCATATCCCTTACTGGCTATAGGTATGTGCCAATTAATTGCGTTCCATACTCTTTATTTTTATTATTTTTCTCTTTTCCAAATAAAGCTCCCTTCCAATAACTTTTCATACTCATCCTTCAGGCGACTCTTCTCTTCATCAAACACATTGGGATATTTTGATGCCACATCGGCTGTTTCACTTTTGTCATTTTTCATGTCATAAAGCACGAAATCAGTGAGTTCAGCTTCTTTTACAAAAGCCTCGTTTCCATCGTACAGGTTATAAATTTTGGACAAGTAAGTTGTGTCGTTTTTCAACATGGCCATAATTTTCCAGTCGCCATCCCGCATGGCTACTACGTGGTCATTAAGAGCATTGTAAAAGCTCCATACCAACGGCTTGGTACGCACAAATTCACCTTGCCCAAAAAGAGGGGTAAACGACTCTCCATCGAGCGTCCGTTGGGGCAAAGCAGCACCCGATACTTCGGCGAAAGTTGGCAAAAAGTCTAGCCCCGAAACCACCGCATCGGATGTTCCCGAAAAAGTCTCTTTTCCCATCCAATACACAATGCCAGGCACTCTAAACCCTGCTTCATTTGTCCAGAGCTTCATCCCTTTCAGCTCGCCCGGCGATCCATACGACCGCTTCGCTCTCGAATACCTGTTCAACGTTTCAGGACCGTTATCGGAACTAAATACAATCAGAGTGTTCTCTCCGTGGTTCTTTTCCAAGTATTCGAGCAAACGTCCAACAGCTTTGTCCATATTCTCCACATTGGCAAAGTATTGGGCTTGGTTCTCCGTTTCTGAACTTGGGAGGTATTTATCTACCAACTCTTTTGGCGAAGCAATTGGCTCGTGCGGCTCGTGAAAACAGACCTGAAGATAAAATGGGTTATCGGAGTCTTTACTTTCTAACCAACTCATAGCCTCGTCCACCACAATCTGGCAACTAAACCCTTCTATTTCACCAACATCTTCTCCATTTCGGATAAAATTCTTTGGGTTCTCATGACTTGGCGCTGCATTATTATGCGTGGCAAACCAATGGTCGAAGCCAAAATGACTTGGCTTGGGCTGGGCTTCGCTGTTGAACCGAGAGTTGCAATGCCATTTCCCAGATAAACAAGTGGAATACCCCACCGTTTTGAGCATTGCCGGAATGGTTTCTTCATGTGCTTGCAAATGCACCAAATCCCTCAAGTCCTCACTCTTCTTAGGTCCGGGAATAAAATCGTACACCCCTGCCCTGTTCGGGCTTCTTCCAGTGAGCAAACCCACACGTGAAGGCGAACATACCGGAGCTGCCGAATAATAGTTGGTTAGCTTGATACCTTTGCCAGCCAAGCCGTCCAAATTTGGGGTTTGGATAGTGGTATGACCATACGATGACAAGTCTCCATATCCCAAATCATCGCAAAGGATCACTACGATATTGGGTTGTTCGCTATTAGACTGTTCGTTTTCCTTTTTGCACGAACTAAAAAGTAGGGCAAAAAGGAAGAAGGAAATAAGTATTTGCAGTTGTTTTTTCATCATTTTCAAAAGAGTTAGAGTTTAGGAGAAGTTAGAGGCTGGAGGCTAGAAGTTAGATGAACTGACATTTGAACTTGGGGACAATTCAAGCGGATGCTTGAAACATGATTTAGGCACGAGCGAGACGCTCGCGCCAGCATTTCTGCCTTTTTCTAGAAATCATTTTTGTCTCTAAGTTAGCGTGTCAATTCAGTTAGAAAATACCCTTTTGAGGTTTTGTTTTTTTCTAACCTCTAATTTCTAGTATCTGACCTCTTAACTATCAATCTTAAAATTTTCCATTACTAAATCATCATCTAGATTCATAAAGAGCTTTATTCCTGATCCCAAAGTCTATAAGGATCTTCGTGTTTCACCATTTGTTCGAGCAAGGCAGCCTCCATCTCTTTGAGCTTTTCCGCATATTTAGGATTGCCCGCCAAGTTGGTCTCCATTTCGCCTTCTTTTCCATGTTCTGGCAAAAATTCGTGAGGGTTTTCCGCAAGGTTAAAAAGTTGAGTTTCCCTAACCGCTCCATCCATCACGTCGTATTTGATCAATTTCCAATCTCCTTTTTTCACCGAGCGCATTCCAGGTTTTGTTCCTCCACAATACACTCCGTACATAATATCACGAACAGTTTTTTCTTTGCCATCCAAAATAGGTTTTACGCTTTTCCCTTCTACGGTTTCAGGAATTTGAATACCTGCCAAGTCGCAGAGCGTAGGTAGGATATCCAACAAATAAACATTTCCTTCTACCCGTGCACCTGCCTTAATACCAGGCCCTTTTACAATAAATGGTACTCTCCATGTGTGTTCGTACAAGTTCTGCTTGCCCGTTAGGCCATGACGCCCAATGGCTATTCCGTGGTCCGAAGTATAGATAATGTACGTATTTTCCAGCTCGCCCATGTCTTCCAGTTTCTTTAGCACTTTTCCTAACTGGATATCGATATTTTCAGAGCAAGCATATTCCCGCCCCAACTCATTCCGAATAGTTTGTTCATCCCTATTTTTCCAAACTCCACGTACCCTTTCCTCATCCCTCAAGTTTGGATGGCCATGGAAAAAAGGATGGGCAGCCAAGTAATTCTCTTGTAACTGAGGTTGCTTAGGGTTTGCCGGAGGTAGGCTTGCTGTATCTTCGTGGTTCACCGCACCGTATTTTTCGAGCAGCTCAGGCGTTCCGTTGCGGACATCGTGAGGATGGGAAAAACCAAAATAAATCATAAAAGGAGCAGCTTCTTTGGTGCTGTCCCTTTCATCCAAATAAGTCAATACTTGCTTCGCATGCCAAGCACTGCCACTCTCTTCTGTACCTCCTCGTTTGGTTTTATCATGCACTACCGTAAATTGCTTGTTCGCACCGGGGTAAGAGTTTCCCTTTTTGCAGGTTCGCATGGTTTTGTACCCTGCCCTGTTAAAAATTGCCCCCATAGTCTGATCGTCGATGGGATGTGGATCGGTTCGCTTTTGGTACTGCGCACTTGGGGGCAAATGCCAGAGGGTACGGCCACTCATGATCATGTGCCTCGAAGGAGTGCAGACAGCTCCGTTCATCGAACCCATGTGGTAGGCACTTTCGAAAACCATCCCACTCTCCACCAATTTATCGATGGTCGGCGTTTCCAAAATCGAATTTGGGTCGTAGGTTTTCAAATCAAAAGGGGACTGGTCATCAACGACAACAAATAAAAAATTGGGACGCTTTTGCTCTTGTTGCTCTTCAACTTTCTCTTTCTTCTCACAGCCCATCAAAAAAGTAGCCGCTACTAGCAATCCCACCAAATACTTAAAATACACTTTCATACTTCTATTATTTTAGTTTGATATTTCTTAATTCGCCTGCCTCAAATTGTTTCTTCTTTTTCCCATAGGAAATGGTCACCGCCACTTCGTTGTGTAGAAAAAATTCACCTTCTTTTTGTTCCAACACCACGTTTCCTTTTTCAGCTGCAACAATTGCATAGCCATTGGCTGTGAATTGCGTTCCATTGCCCATAAATAGCACAAAATCGCCGTTCTTTTCAGTACCAACAAGTGCATAGGCCGCATCCGAAGACTTGTTTTCGTAGCTGGCAAGTGTTCCTCCGTAAGAAGAGAACACAAAGTCTTCTCGCCCAGAGTTATGGCTTACCTTCACCCCCACAAACTCTTTGCTTCCATTTTCATCTTCAAAGCCTTTTATGGATGCAATGCTTTTTCCCTCTTCGGAAGTAAAAGGCTCGTACACCGATACAAATGGATGCTCCCACGCTTCACCATGTTGGCGGGCAGTCAAGGTCAAGTAGGGTGCTTTGCTCACATCATAAGGAAGTCCACCATTTCCACGAAACGCCTTATTTGGTGGTGATTTAATAGAGAAGACTTCCCTTCCTTCAGTTCCTTTCATCCAAAGATTCATGAACACATCTGCTTCGCCTTCGGGCATATCAATTTTCCACTCCGCTTGGTAATCGTCAGAGGTTCGAATCGAATTTTTATCCCACATGTAGTCGAGTGCGTATAGGTGACCACCGGCAAATCCCATTTCTTCGCTTGGGGTCAAAGAAAGTGGATTTCCTTTCGCATCCATCACCTGCATGCTTTGCCCAAGGTTGTGGTAGTAATAATCATGGAATTTATCGCCTTTGTGCTGTTTTTTAGAGCGGAAAATATCAACATAATACCCTGTGGTTTCTCCTGTTTTCACGATGCTTACCGTTCGGTTCTGATCGCTTCGGGTTTCAGGTTCTAAAAAGAATACATCCGAATATGTGATGTTTGAATAGAAACCTTCTTTTTCTTCCGCCTTCGGGTATTCGCCCACGAGGTCGAAAGCATGGTAGCTCAACATCTCGGTATAGGAAGAAGCTCCATCGACCATCACAGTATTATGCGCAGGAAATTGGGAGTAATATTCCAAATAAATAGGCTGAAGATAACTAGCTCCTTTGCCCGGGTCGGCCCCTTGCACAAAGCCTTTTCCGTACAGCTCCATATTAATTCCGTTGGCATGCATGTGATTTCCTAGCGAGCCGTTCAAAGAGATCATCATCCCATCTTTGCCTTGACCCATGCGCTGTACATGCCAGCTCACATTGGGCGCATAAAATGTTTGGGTGATATAATCGCCAATTGTTGCTTTTTCATAGCCAGGGTTTAACTCCAAGGGTTTGCTTGCAAAAAACGAAGAAATATTCCCTCTGACCCTGCGCTGCCTTGCAGGTTGGTCGGCTTCGGAGTTAAACAAACGGTACATGCCCGTGAACTCCTTTTCCATTTCTTTATCTCCGCTTTTTTGGGCAATGCGGATCATATCGCTCATTGCATTGGTAGAAAGCAGTCCGTAGTAAGTATCGCCAAAAGCTACAATCTGCCCATTGGGGAACAAATACTGAGGAAGCATCTTAACAGCCTTTTCCATTACAGAAGTATAGGGCAAAATATTATGATCGAACGTATTTTGGAAGTCGTTGATAAAGTGCGTAAGATCATTGGTTACACCAATCGAATATCCCGGACATTCAGCCCATACACCATTTTCTATGTCGTAGCCGTAATCCATAAACTTAGCAAGCGACCACTGACGAGCCGAGGTTACATTCAAAATGTAATCGATGTAATACTCACGCCCTTTCCCATCTTCATAGTTTTTGTCGTCTTGCAACACCATGGCAGCTTTCAGGATTATTTTGGCCTGATGTAAGTTCCAGTTGTTTTGGGGCACTCCATTTTTGATAATCTGATCGTTCCATTTCTTTATGGTCGCATCGTAGATCCCGATTTTATCTGAGTTGTTTTGTTCGACATATTGATGCAAAAAGTCATACAATTCGGCCGCATCGATTAGGGCATGCTCGTGAATTACCTGAAAACACGTTAGCCCTACCAAGGTTTGGA
This sequence comes from Flammeovirgaceae bacterium SG7u.111, assembly GCA_034044135.1. Taxonomy (NCBI): domain Bacteria; kingdom Pseudomonadati; phylum Bacteroidota; class Cytophagia; order Cytophagales; family Flammeovirgaceae; species Flammeovirgaceae bacterium SG7u.111. Next base: position 4,957,432 of record CP139021.1, read on the forward strand.
TATGCCCATTGAGCAAGTCGATAGGTTCATTGCGGTAATGCATGCCCATCATATAGGTATCGAAAATATCGAAGGCAAATTTGGCGTATCGCTCATCACCTTCCAGCCAGTAAATAAAGGCGGCATCGCGAGCAAGGGCGATTATCTTTTCATTTATTTTATGAACAATACCACCCGTATTTGCTATTTCAACCCATTCGAATGGTTGCCCTTCCTTGGTTTTATTCGGCAAGTACATACCTCGTTCATCGTCCATATACGGCAAAATATCTTCCAGCTTGGGTTGTGCATAACTTGTAGTATAATCACGCGAACCTGTAAATTTTACTGTAGGGACAGGTGCTTCACCATCGGCATGTGAGTAATAAATGCCATTTACATACACATTGGCAGCTTTAGTTTTCCAATACATCTGCAAGCGAGAGGGCATCCATTCCGATGAATCTACATGCTGCTCTACATACTTGTCGATGCGCTGGTGAATGCCTGCCAATACATCCTGTGCCCATTGTTCATTTTTGACAAGTTCTTCCAAACTAGCTTTCTCCTCTTGCGTGATGTATAAGCGAGGGTAACCTTGTACCAAGTCTGTAGGAAGAGGAATTTTGGCAGCTTCCTGCGCCAAAGCCCAGCTTCCTAGCCAAGTTAAAATTAGGGTAATTGTGAGTTTTTTAATCATGATATTAATTTTTAAATGAGATTACTACTTTATCTAGTGTCGGTTTTGATTTATTTTCGGTGCTGTCATGGATTTTAACTTCAAACTGAAAACCAAAACCTTTTGGTAAACCAGAAAGGTCCAACTGAGCTGGAATTCTCTCTACTTGTTTGGCAAAGCCTTCTACATAGTCATACTGCTCCTTCACCACCTGCCAGTCACTCCATTGGTCAATAGCTCCATCGTTAGTAGTATCCACGCCTACACGCACTTCAACAGTTTCTACCCACGGTCCTGGGCTTGTATAATCGGTGTTCATTTGTGTAAGTAAATAAAACTGACCTTCGGCAAATACAATATCCGGATCGGGATGCCCCTGCCCAATGTTACTGCAAAAGGCAAAGGGCTGGTTGATATCGCTAGAAGTAAACCAAGCTACACTCATGTCTTTTCTGCCATGCCCCCCTGCCGGATCAAAGTCACAAAATAAATAGTACTGACCGCCAATCGAGATTGAAGCCCAATCGCCATAGGCATTTTGCTCTGGTTCGTGAATTTCATACTTAGCAAAAGCACGGGTATCGCCTGCTTTAATTCTGTGCTGGGGTACATCTTCAGTTGCTGTTTTCCCAGGAAACCTATCAGGAGCTTCCTTATGCCAGTGCGGATGAGCATATTCAGCAAATTTTCCTGTCGGATTAGTACGTTCATCCACAGGAGGTTCCACTATTTTAAAATCATTGATCCCGTCGGGGCTAATGGCATGAACAGCCAAGGGAGAATCCCAAGCATGGGTAGACGCATCAATAGGCGTCCAGTCTTCGGTGATGATATGAAACTTGCCATCAAGGTCCCGAATTACGGCACAGTCGGAACCATCGGTTGGATCTTTGAACACCATTCCCATGTTTTTTCCAGGCTTGCCATCCGTAAGGTCATCATCAATATACAGGTGCGGGTCTTGATCGTTCGGAAAGTCATAGTAGAGATAAAGCTTGCCATCTACATATTCGGCGGTAGTTGCCCAACTAGCAAATTTTTCAGATACAGCCCCATGATGTACCCAATTTACCATATCCTTACTTTGCCAAGCGTGGTATCCACCTTTCCCGGGTTTTAAACCTCCGGGTGCATCAAACTGGTTTTCGAAAGGCGTAGTCTTTAGTTTTACATCAAATCCCGCTAGCATGGTATCCTTAGCTTGAAAGGAACCTGCCATCTGGTTTTTACTTTTTCCATACCTTCCAAACATCCAATAATTTCCATCGCCCAACTGCAAAGCTATTGGAGCGTCGCCTAGGTTCGAAGGACCAACATTACTGATCGGATTCCAGTTTAACCAATCAGGCGATTGCGACAAGGTTATAGAAGATATCGATTGCTTTTCAGGAAATGATTTGATTGTACTTTGGAAAGTAGCCTCACCTGCTGTAGGCACTGCATTTCCCTCGGTAATATCCAAATTTGATTTCCCTGCCACATTCGCCTGCCATTCTTGCTGAGAGTCAATTGACCAAACCTCTTCTTGAGGTTTAGAGCCTTTCTCACATCCAGTCATAACAATTAATAATGTTGCCATTAAAGGCAAAAACCACTTCAACAGTTTCATAATGATTATTTTTCTCTACTATTCATATGCTTCTTCCAAATATCAATTTCCGCATCATTTGCTTGGGCAGCTCCAGAAGTACTTCTTCCTTTACCTACCACATTTTCTAATAACCCTACCAGCGAGTCAACTTTTTGGGGATATTGCTCAACAAGGTTGTCCACCTCCCCTATATCTTCATTTAAGTTATACAATTGTATTTCTGGAAACCCTTCTTCCATTGCTTCAACATCTTTAGGTGAAGACCAGCCTCCCGACCCTGGCGCCAGCAATAACTTCCAATTGCCCTGGCGGATTGAAAAACGCCCATTTATAGAATGGTGGACTATTTCTTTGCGTGGGTTATCTACTGGTTTTCCGTAAAGGGCACTCAAAAAGCTCTTGCTGTCCTCTGCATTGTTTTCGGGAATATCAAAAGAAAAATACGCAGCAAAAGTTGCCATCAAATCCGAAAGGCAAACCAAATGGTTTGAGGTTGAATTAGCTTTAATCTGCTTGGGCCAGCGAACAATAAAAGGTACTCTATGCCCACCATCCCACAGGTCAGCTTTCGATCCTCGCAACCAAGCACTTGGATAATGTCCCATCGATTGCAGCTTCTCAATATTTGCCGCCTTGGATGTTCCATTGTCGGCACTAAAAATAACAATAGTATTCTCACTTAATCCATTGCGCTCTAGCGCTTCAAGGACAGCCCCAACAGAACCGTCGGTTTGGGCAACAAAGTCTCCGTACTTGCCCAAGTTTGTTTTACCAACCCACTCTTTAGCGGGCACTATGGGGGTATGGGGCGAATTTTGGGCAAAGTAGATAAAGAAAGGCTTGCCAGCTTTAGCTTCAGCCGCTTTCTGGTCGATCAGCTGAACAACTTCCTTGGTCAGTGTTGGCAACACATCAACCACATCCATCTCTTGAACTATTTCATTGTTTCGAACAATGCTGCTCATTGCTCTTGAATGGTGGAAGCCGAAAAAAGAATCAAATCCCCGAGTAACCGGGCCATCGGGAATCATCGTCCCAATAGGTACTTCTGCCAAGTACTTACCTTTCTTTTTCTTCGGTTTCACATCTTTTAGTTCTTCGGGCACTTCATAGTGATACTCCAAATGCCACTTACCTACCAGCGCCGTGCTATACCCTTGCTTTTGAAACAAATGCCCCAAAGTCATTCTATCAGGAGCTATCAACGGTTCTTCTCCTCCCTGAACAACCCCATTTTGCAATCGGGTGCGCCAATTGTACCTACCGGTCAACATGGCATACCTAGATGGCGTACAAACCGATGAGCTGGTATGTGCATCGGTAAAAACCATGCCCTCAGAAGCCAATTGGTTGAGTTTTGGGGTTGGTATTTTGCTCCGTTCCGGATCAAGTGCTTCAATTTCACCATACCCCATATCATCTGCCAAAATCAGGATTACATTGGGTGCTTCATTTACATTTTTTGGTTTTGGAACACACGACCAACAAAGCCCAATACTGACATAAAATACACACAAAATGTTTCTCAAAAAGCTCAATGACATGATGATATTTTTTTATAATTCAGATTCTTACCCATCCTAACTTATTCCTTTTCAGCTAACTGTGGAACATTCAATGCTTCATTTGCATCAGGCAACCTATTGGTAGTAGTGCTTGCATCACCGTACCACATCATTCCTACCCCATAGCCCATCTCACAGTCTGTCCAGCTCCAGATCTCCATATCCAATTGGAACGAGCTGCCAAAAGGCATTCCATCCAGTGCCCTTGTCCTTGTCTCGGTACTGTAGCCTAAAGTGCTCCGTTCTTTGGAAGTTTTTCTATTCAACTTATTATAAACATTGCACCGTGGCTGGGCGTGAAAGGAATGTTCGTAAAAATCGGTGCTTCTTCCTCCCCAAGAATATCCGTAATAATCTTCTGTACCTGTGCCAAAAATGGATGGAAAATCTTCTCCATCTACCCAGATTTTCTCATCACCTTCGCCCCACCATTTTTCTACCGGGTTCATGACCGTAAGGGCATCGCCCACATATACCCCACGACCTTGTAGAGTTACATAATTCCAGTCGGAAAACGGACGAGTAGATACAGGGTACTGCCCTCGCCACGCCGCATTAAAATACAAGCTTTGTTCGGTCCAGTTATAATCTCCCACTACTGCCCTAAGCTCAACCTCGACCTCTTTTTCACCTAGATTTTCAACAGCAATGCTTCCCATTTTTTGGTAAGGCATCACCCACCTACTGTTCATTATACCATTTTCCAATACTGTATTGTGCCAGCCCTGATAGGGGTTTAGCCCAATCCCTGTCCCAAAAAAGTCGCCAATGGGACACCAAACTGTTTGTTTTCCATCGAAACTCATTTTCAGCACAACCGACCGGGTAACCGAAGCCGAATCATAATTCGCCAACTTTAGCGAAAGCCTCCTTACAGCCGCTACACCCTGAGGAAGCTGGATAGATTTTTCTTCGGATGCCCCTAACTTCGCTTTCATCGTCACTTCTTCACCCATTAACACGTTTTCGGGGTTTAACAATTTTTTGCCCACCTTTTCTGTCAGTTGAGCTGCTGCATTAAAACCGTTAAGCGTAAAGGTTTCAACCGATGTCCCCTCTACATATTCACGATAGGTAAACTGATAAAAGAAAGGGCGACCTGTAGTAGTGATCTTGCAGCGCTTCGCATAGGGAATGGGGAAAAAAGAAACTGCGGAGCGCAAAGATTTATGGGCAAAAGGATAAGGTATCAATCCATCGCCATTCAATAATCCTAGCATGTTACCTTGTAGCGTGGGCTCTTCAGCACCATCGAGATAGATTTTGATCTCTATATCCGCATTAGGCTTGTCTGGTTTTAAAAATGGCATCCACGTCCGTACAATTGCTCCCGGCCCTTCATGATCCATCAAGACCCATTCTTTTTGCCCATTTTCCTCTTCTATTCGAATAAAATTATGGTCTTTCTCATTGGAGTTGAAATCGTGATTGATAAACCAACCAACGGTATCTTCTGGGGTGACCGAAGCGCGGTTATAACTACTTGCCTGCTTCAGCCTAAAATCGGTAGCTGGAAAACGGGTGATTGCATCTCTGTCTACCATTTCAGCCAATAACGACTCTATGGATACCTTTCCTTTTTCCTCCTTACAGGAAAATAAGAAAGTACATAAAAACAAAGCACTAAGTATGATAAAATAATTGTTTTTCATTTTCTTACACGAAAGTTCATTATCGACAATTATGGTAATCCACCATCAGCTTTCACATTTGCCTACCAGAAATCATTGCCCTTCTCTACCTGCATATTTTTGTAGATATCTATGTACTGCTGATCCAATTCTGGCGAATCTTTGTACTGTTCCCTTAGTGCTGTGAGCTTTACCTTAAGGCTATCTACTACCTCGGCATACTTAGGATTGGAGTAAACGTTGTTCATTTCCATTGGGTCGTTTAAGCGATCATACAGCTCCCACTCGTCCACATCGTAATAAAAATGCGCCAGCTTAAATTCCTTGGTAACAATGCCATAATGCCTTTTTACCATGTGTACGCTGGGATATTCGTAATAGTGGTAGTAAACTGCATCTCGGTTCCATTTCTCTTTTTCCCCAACCAAAAGTGGTATGAGACTTTCGCCTTGCATATCGTCTGGTGCTTGGATATCCGCCGCTCCCAGTAAAGTTTGTGCAAAATCAAGGTTTTGAACCATCTCATTTTCTACTGAGCCAGCCTTCACTTTTTCTGGCCAACGGATAAGAAGTGGTGTCTTAAATGATTCGTCGTAAATAAATCGCTTATCGAACCAACCATGTTCGCCCAAATAAAAACCTTGGTCAGATGTATATACCACAATCGTATTTTCAGCCAAACCACTTTCATCTAGGTATTCCAGCACTCGTCCCACATTATCATCTACTGAAGAGATACACGCCAAATAGTCTTGCATATAGCGTTGGTATTTCCACTGCATTTTCTCCTCCTCGGTCATCTGTGGCCAGTTTTCTTCAAAAGCTTTATTGATCGAATCCAACACTACGTCATACTCCGCTTTTTGGGCAGCATTTGCTCTCCCATATGGTCCATAAAATCCATTATCAAACTCTTCGACCACAGGTTTTACTTTGTCGCCCATTCGCTCTAATGTTTCTGGACGAATTTTGCTATCGTGGCTGTACATCATATGGGTAAGTAGGTTCATCTCTGCTGTATTGGCAGCCTCTCCACGGTTTTTGTAATCGTCAAAAAGCGTTTCTGGTAATGGAAATTCCTTTTTGGTAAACTCCTTGAATTTGTCAGGTTGAGGCCACCAAGGGCGGTGCGGAGCTTTGTGCAGGTACATCATCATAAACGGCTTTTCGTCGTCCCTTTTTTTAAGCCAATCAAGCGTCAAATCTGTAATGATGTCAGTTACATACCCCATTATTGTGGTATCTCCTCTGGGGGTATTGAAATCGGGGTTTAGATAAAAACCTTGATCTGGCAAAATCATAAATTCATCTACACCCTTTGGGTTATTTCCGAAATGCAACTTTCCAAACATGGCTGTCTGATAGCCATTTTGCTGGAAAATCTGTGGGAAAGTAACCTGCGTGGTATCAAACGGCATCAAGTTGTCAATTTTCCCATTGATGTGGGTATGCTTTCCCGTGAGGATTGTTGCCCTAGATGGGGCACAGATGGAGTTGCTCACACAGGCATTGGTAAATAGCATGCCTTCATCCGCCAACCGATCTATATTTGGTGTTTGGATCAGCTTGTTATCATATGCACTGATAGCCTGATAAGCATGGTCATCCGACATAATGAATAGGATGTTAGGCCTACTATCCTTCACTGGAATTTCATTCTTCTGAGCGCAAGAAATCAGTGCAAAACTGATCAAGCAACAATAAAAGTATGTTTTCATCATTTTCTTATATTTCATTTCTAGTTTACTTGGTTAATATACATGGCAAAACCCCGGAATTAAATCCTAGGCAAAGCGCACTGCAATTCCGTAATCGTTCTTCAAAGCCCAATCTGAATAGCGTTGGCTTCCCATCCATTCTATCATGAAGGCCAGCCTTCATTTCGAATAATTTTCCCAACAGCCTTCATCGATGCCACATCCTGTTTGTCTATAGATCCATCGGGCAAAGGTCCCGTGTTCAACAACAGGTTTCCTCTGTATTTTTTTGCATATCGCAAATTCTCGATAATGGAATCAGCCCCCCGATGTTTTCCGTCATTCTTTTTGGTATATCCCCATCCTGCTATGTGGGTACATATTTCGACAGGCTTACCTGAATCGAGCATCTCTTTTGTTTTCTCTTGGTTATTAGCCAACCAATGATATTCTGGAGAAAGGTAATCTTCCGTTCCTAGGTATCCCCATTTAGCAGAAATCAAACATTGGGGCTGGAGCTTTCTTATCAATTGATAGGTTTCTTCAATTCTAAATTTTTCGGTTGGACCATTTACGGGTACGCCATGCCCATCGAACCAAATGCTTGCAATAGAACCATAATTTGTAAGGAGCTCGGTCAGCTGATCATGCATGTATTCAATATAAAGATTCAGGTCATGTTCATCACCATACTTATAATATGGCTCTTCCGTCTCGTATAATGGACGCGCCAACCCTCCCCAATTATCATTGTTTGCCGCATGTGGATGTCTCCAGTCTCTTCCGTGTGAATAATACAGGCACAAGCCCAAACCTCTTTTATCACAAGCATTGGCCAATTCCTCCACTAAGTCACGCTTTGCAGGTGACTGTACACTGTTGAAATCGGTAGTTTTCGTATTGAATAAACAAAAACTGTCATGATGACGAGTAGTTATGTTGATATACTTCATCTCTGACTCTACTGCTAAATCTGCAATAGTTTCAGCATCAAACTTCTCTGCCGTAAATTTGTCTTTTAGTTTTTCATATTCTTTCACATGGATCTTTTCACGATATTGTACCCATTCGCCCCTGCCTAACAGGCTATATACTCCGTAATGCAAGAACAGACCGTATTTTGCATCAACAAACCATTTGGTTGCCGCATCCAATGGGCTTTCCGTATATAACTTTGCATAGTTCCCCAAATAGGATGGCACGTTTGGTTTACTACATGAGTAAAATATAGATGGCGTCATAGCTGTGCCAACTCCCATTCCTGTTAACTGAATAAACTTTCTTCGTTTCATGTTACTGTTTTTAATAGACTATTTAATTACCTTATATTTAGTATATCATTTCTTCACTACCTCTCCCTTGCTTTCCACTTTAGGATTTTCTATTCCGGGCAACAGCAAAACTTTCGCATCGGTTTGGTTATCTAGCCGGATATCGGTTGCATGTATTTTTACATTCTTCCGGAAGCTTCCATAGCCCTCTTTGGTTGAAAGCTTTATTGCCATTTCTTTGGGAATGAAATCGGGGTTGGAAGTGGTGATAATCACCTCATGACCAGTACCATTTATTTTTGCCAACATACTATTTGCTATACCTCCCCTGCTATCCAAAATCTCCATTTCCACATAGGCATTTTTAGCATTGACGTAGGGAATACAAAACGCCTCGGCATACTTTGCATCGGAGCTGCAATTGATCAAAGTATCGGCATTGCCCACATTAAACCCAGTTGCCACACAGCTTCGAACCTGACAATTGACCACCTTGTCGCCCGATGTGCTTAGCCCGGTGCAAATACCTCGGCGCATCTGAAAAACAGTACAGTTTTTAACAGTGGTATTTTTGGTCGGATGCCCCTGATATTCTGGATACATCCGAATACCGTCTTCGCTTAGGGAAATGATCTCTCCAGGAACGATTTTACCATCAGCAGGAAGGATAGTCCCTTCAACATACCCACCCTTGTGGGCATAAAAACCCTTATCAAAACAATAGCCAGATGTTTCAGCCAAAATTTGATCGGTAGTGCGAAGCAGTCCATCCACATGGCAATCTTCAATGAGGGTATTCTCTGCACCTTGAATGAAAATGGCATGTCCCATCGCACGCATATGTACTTTGCAACCAACCAACTTCACACCCTTTGCCGGATAGCCCACACGAATCCCGTTCATTTTCCGCACATCGCCACCTCCCAAACCATATAGGCTGCCATAACCCCAAGGACTTGAGCCAGCGGTTCTGATCTCCACATCCTTCAGCGTAATATCTGAACCCACTAGGTTGAACATCTTGTTTTTGCTTTGCCTGCCTGGCTTATCTCCATAGGTTTCCATGTACAAACCTTCCAGCACTACCTTATTCCCAGAGATTTCAATGGCACAATACATCGAGTTTCCATCCTCACTTTTTGCTAAGTCTGTTCGGCTAAACAATTTTGTATCTACCATAAATCGCACACCACTAAGGTCATAATGCGAGTTATCACCTGTTATCTGAATAAAGCGTATGCTCGTTGCCTCGTCAATTTGGTACGCCCCTTTTTCCAGCCTGACTTTCACATTGTCTTTGCTGGCATACTCTCGCAATTCGGAAAGGCTATGTATCAACGTGAAGCCATCAGCGACCACTTCAACTTTTTGCGCCTGAGCTTGGGAAGTAATTCCAAAAAGCAGCAACGCTATTGCCATCAGAAGGCTGAAGCCTTGCCTAATAAATTTGATTTTTGCAGGTATTGATTTACAATTCATTTTCATTCTATTTAATTTGTTTGATATGCATGACAAACCCATTATTTGCCTTCACATCCAATATTTCCTTCGTTTTTGAGTCTACTGCCTTCTCTTTTATTTCCACCTTCGTACGAGTATTTATAGCTTCGTTATCAGTATAAAATTTAGCACTGTAGCTTGCCCCTTCTTCTAAAAAAGAAAAGTCAACTTCCACATTCTTGGCAGTTAGCCCATTTATTCCACCTACAAACCAATCACTTCCCTTTCGGCGGGCAATCACTCCTATTTCACCAATTTCAGCCGTAAGCACCCTTGTTTCATCCCAAGTGGTGGGCACATTATTGAAAAACTCAAGCTCAGGTTCGTTGCCAATAGTTCTGGTATCTCCCCACAGCGCATCCGTTTTTACAGGTGCAGCCGGAGCTCTATCGTACCAATACAAAAACTGAAGTGGACTGAAGATGCAAACTGCCTTTGCCAACTGCGATGCATGCGAACCCATTTTTTCCACCCGCTTGTTGTAATAGCAAATGGTGTTGTCCGATGCTCCGGCGAGCGAGCGGGTAAACATGGTGATTAAAGTATGTTGGTTTGGAACCGTTTCTTCATCGCCTCTTATCCCTTCTTGGGTAAGAAAATTTGGATAGGTTCGGGAAAAGCCAGTTGGCCGATATTCATCATGAACATCCACTACCATCTGATAATCAGCAGCTTTTTTTATTGCTTCATGCATCCAAGCCGTAGCATCTTGGTCGCCCACTCTTACAAAGCCATATTTGATACCGGCTATCCCCCACTCCTTAAACAAGGGCAATAGTTCATCCAGTTGCTTTTCTAAAGACCGTCGGTTCACATACAGCATTACGCCAACGCCTTTCTCTTTGGCATAAGCGGTAATTGCTTCCAAGTCAAATGGTCCTTTGGAGCGTTTTGGGTCGAGCGTAATGGTAGTCGCATCCGAACGGTTATCCATTTCGTTGCCATACCAACCCGCATCAAAATGCACATACTGCATGTTATGGCTTGCCACAAAGTCGATTGCGGCTAAGCCTCCTTCCGTTGTCAATGTTCCTTCCCGCAACACCTTTCCTGACTTTATCCATGACACATCTGCAATTGCACAAGCATCGTTCAGGTTCTGGATGAGGTAGTTGTTTTCTAATAATTTGCCATGGTTTTCTGCCATCATCACCACCCTCCAAGGTGATTGGAACGGAAGTGTTTTAACCACTTTAGGCTGCTGGCTTCTTTGCCCGGCCAATGCACCGGTAATGGTATCTTGTTTCACTGCTTCCAACTTCCCGTCAAGGCTAGATGTGATCCCAAGCTCAACATCTTGGCTTGCATTGAAACTTAGACGGGCATAATCTACCAACTTTGCTTCAGCCAAAGCTATTTTCAAATCCTCAGCAACTTCTACTACCAATGGGCGCTCGCAACCTTCTTCCAAGCTGGCCAAAGGAATCTTCCGATATTCCCCTTGTGCAGTCAGAACCTTCGGAGCTCGTTTGGGGGTTGACCAAACAGCATGGTTTTCGGCAAACTGATACGTGATTTCTTCATCGTTAAGGCTGATTTCCCCCAAGTCATTTTGCTCGGGAATTTCGTAAGAAAAGGCAACTCCTTCGTTGTAAGCTCGGCAAATAAGGGTCAATTTCGCTGAAGCATTTTCAAGATAAATCGTAAGCTGATTGTAGTTGTCGGGAATCGTTCCTCGCTCACCAAACCTGGTCGTCCACTCATTTTCTATCGAAGATTCTTCTACTTTTTTTACTGAAAAAGGAGTGCTAAAATCTAGATCATTTGAGCTGAGTTCGAGCAAAGAAGGCAACAAAACATCCTTTCCTTTATATTGAACCGAAAATGGAATTCCGCTTTTATCAGCCTCAGCCAATTTTGGAAAAACGGTAAAGACCTTAGACCCGTCGGGCGATTTGACCACAATCTCCTCTTGCTTGTTACAGGCAAGAAAAATTACTGATATTGCCAGTAATAAAAATAGTTTTTTTACAAACATGTCTTTGCTATTTATTTTTATTTTATATCATCAAAACCTCTAATCCATTTATTCCGAAATAACCACTGCTTTCTTGTAAGCCTTTTCAAAGCGGAACTCCACCTGATTTGGGTTCATCCTGCTCACATTTCCTTTTCGCTCTATGTAGTTTCCGCTGTCATCATACAAGCGGACCACGGCAGGTTTGAAGTCAGGTGCAATGGGTACTTTTACCACTACTGGCTCATCGTTTTGTACCCAAAAACCGTCCTCTTTCTTTTCTACAGAAACTGTTGCCGGCGTATTGACTGCCAAAATTTCCCAATCATCTTTTTTCAATTGGTACACTCCAGCTGCAAACAAAAAGACCGGCGTAATTTCTTCACCTTGTGTCCTTATGATCGACAGCAACCCTTTTTGGTAAAACCCTTCTTCGGAAACCACATCGCTTTCCGAAGTGGAAGCAACTATGTAATCAGCAACCAGTTCGTCAGCATGTGTCACTTTTATCTTTTGGCAGGCAGGGTTCTTTGAATCGGCGGTAAACACTACATTCTTTATCGGATTGTTCCCATTTTCCATGTGAGGGTTGAAAACGAGCGCATATGGGTTGACCCAAGCTTCTTTGTTCCTTCTCAAGATCAACGTAGGCATCTTCGCATCAAGCAGCGACTCGGGAGCCGTTCCTTTCGATAAGGCATTGCTTTTTGGACCTTTGGCAAAAAACACCTGTTGGTTTTCATCTCCCTTTATCCAAATTTTCATAAGGTTATCCGCTGCGTCCGCTTCTTCAATTCGGAACACGGCTTTTACATCCTCGCTAATATCAATCGCCTTCTTTTCCGTCAAATAATCGTATGCTTTTAGTTGCCCATTTTCTGAAGTCAGCTCCTCAGTCTCTTTCAATGCCAGTTCCTTATCCGCCCGGTCGAAAAGCTGGAAGGTATGTCCAAGATTGTGATAAAAATAGTCGTGCTTTTGGGCTGCCCTATTCGTTTTTGACCTAAACAAATCCAACACATATCCATCGCCCGATGGGGTGTTGATCAGAGCTGTCAATCTTTGCTGATCTGCATTGGTTTCTGGCTCCACAAAGGAAACTTTGGCAAATGAAACATGCTTAAAAAGTGGACTTAGCTCACCTGATTTTGGAAAATGATTGTCCAAACTAAAAGGATGAAAACTCCGCATATTTGAATACGTCGATTTCCCATCTACCACCACCGTATTGTGCGCCGGCATTTTGGAATAATACTCTCTAAAATCTGAGCTCCAGTAGCTTCGTCCCTTGCCCATATCGGGCGCATGAACATACTTATTGGCAAACAATTCCATGGAAACTCCATTGGCATGTGCGTGGTTGCCATACGAGCCCACCGTAGAAACCATCATCGCTTTATCCCCTGTTCCCATTCGCTGGACAAACATACTTACATTGGGTGCATAAAAAGTGGGGCTCATTAGACCTGAAGTCTCTACTTGCTGATCGGGCGCAACCGAACTCAGTTCATCTACATAAAAATTGAGCTGAAAAAGACTTTTTGCCCTCCGTTTGTACAAGCCATTTTCTACATAAGGCTGGAGCAAAGAGGTAATGAGCTGTTCTTTTTCCTTGTCCCCGTATTTTTGATAATTGGCTATGAGCAATTCAAAATTTTCGAAAGGAATAGTCCCATGCCCCGAATCGCCAAACCCTACATTATATCCACTTGGAAATAAGTATTGGAAACATGCCAAAGCAGCTTTTTCTATGATGGGAAAATTTGCCAATTCGTTGGCGTTGCTCACATTATCCAACAAAGCCAAAATCTCTAGCAAAGTGGTATTCACATGCATGGAATAAGAGGGAGACTCGGGCCAAATACCCGTTTCCTGATCATAAACCAGCAATGCATCTTTTATGGCGATTTGCCGAGGGGTAGAAGCCTCAAATGTGTGCTTCAAATAATACTGCTGCCCTTTTCCGTTTGCATAGCTTTCATCCTCTTCAAGGGCAAGAGCTATATAGGTTAAGAATCTTGCCTGAAAGAGGTTCCAGTTGTTGTCGGGAATACCAAATTTGATGATCTGGTCGCCCCATTTCTGGAAAACGGCTGCCGTATTGCTCAAATCAGCCTTATTTTCCACAAAATAATTGTACAAATAATCGTAAGACACAGCCAAATGCTGGACAGCTTTTTCATGAATCACTTCGAAAGTTGCCAAGCCCGAAATAAACCTTTGGTTAGACTCGTCCAGTACCTCTGGCGGATTGCGGTAATGCATCCCGTCGATGTAAGTGAAAAATACTGGTGCAGCGAGCTTTGCATACTTTTTATCGCCTGTAAGCCAATATAGGAAAGCAGCATCTTCCACTATAGATAAAATCCGTCGGTTGATGCCTTCTATTGCATGCCCCATTTCGGAAGGGTGAACCCATTGCTTTTTACCCGTTTCTTTGTGCTCTAAAAAGTACCCTCGCTCATCGTCAAAATAAGGTTCTATCTCTTCCAATGGACGAGATTTGTAATCTGTAGCCCAGTCTCTTGTACCCGAATAGCGAACCGTCGGGACGGGTGCTTCCCCATCGGAATGGGAAAAATCGCCTCCTTTTAGGTACACGTTCGAATGCTTTGTTTTCCAGTTCATTTGTAAGCGGGACACCAGCCATTTGGGATCTTTTTTGCACAGCTTTATGTACTTCGCTACATTTTCTTTCTTGCGCTCTACAAACTCTTTTTTCCAAGGCACTTCCTCAAGAGAAGTTAGAAATGCGGCTTTGGAAGCATCATTATTTAATATGCGAGGATGTTGGCTTTTTAAGCCGTTTTGCGCAGAAAGCAGCAAAGAACAGCCGATAAAAATCGAAGTCAGTAGGGTTTTGTGAATGTTTTTTTTCATTGATATATTTTGCTTAGTTTGTTCATTGTTGATTTCCCTGTGTTATTTGCCGTTTAAAGTATATTCAATGGGTTGGATAGTTCCGTCTTCGTTAAATTTCATTTTTTCATAACAAGCTGATCGCTTGAAAAAAGAACCGTTGTTCACATCGCCTCGCTGATAAAAGAAGTACCATTCATCCTTAAACTCAATTGCCGACATGTGTACCGGGGCTTCCCGCTGCTCCTTGGTGATATACCCCTTAAATTCGGCGTATTCAGTTGGAAGTGGGGATTCCGCCATAAAATAGCCCGTTCTCCATCCTTTCCTCGCCATGAAATAGTAAATACCATTGCGTTTGAACACATACACAGCTTCGCTCACTTCTTCTTCGCTTAGCCTCATCCAAGGTCCATCTAGCTCAATCATATTATCCTTGAGCTTAGCGCCCAATACATGCCGCCCCTTGTCTCCAATATTCATCTTGTTGTCGCTTCCAAAAATATACGCCTGCCCGTCGTCATCCACAATCACCGTGGGATCAAAAATGGTGGTAATCTTGTCGGTGACCGCTTCTTCCCAAGGTCCAACTGGGGTTCGGCTCTTGGCTACTCCAATGTGGGTTTTGTCGTAGGGAAAATAGAAATAGTACCAACCATCTTTATAGGCGACATCAGGGGCGTTCATTTGCCCTTGTGCCCAAGAATATTCGCGGGGTTTTAATATCACACCATGGTTTGTCCAATTCACCATGTCTTCGGTTTCTAGCACCAAATAGTCTTGCATGGTGCTGTAGCTCACGGCAGTATCTTGATCGTGCGAACAGTAAACGTACACTTTCCCGTTGTACACCTCAGCCGTAGGATCAGCTGCATATAAAAAATTTGGTTCGCCTAACTTTAAAATCGGGTTTTGGGAAAACGCCGGCCAACCAGCTAAAAAAGCACAAATTATTAATAGTATTTTTTTCATTTTCTCTTTAAATCCAATCCTATTTAAAACTCCTCTGGTCAAATCACTTCTAGCCTATTGGCCAAAGGTTTTCTCTTGTCGAATAACTTCTCCATCCTTCAGCTCTGTCACCGACGCTTTTATATTTTCTCCATCTCCCTCCAAGTCACTGATTTTCAATTCCTGCACCCGACCATCTTTTAGCTCCACCACCAGCTCATTGGCACTTTTCGCTTTCACCGATTTGATCACCGATCCACTTTCATAAGGCTCAATTACCGACAGGTACCTCGCCTCTTTTCCGTTTGACCGCACAGCCAGCGTCTTCCTTCTCGACGCTTCGTTGCCCAAAGGGAAATCGCCTCCAAGCTTAGCTTTGAAAGCCACCGCTTCCACACCCGATAGGTCAATAATCGCCGTGGCTTCTTTTTGGGTGTTTTCAGGCATTCCCGGAATAGAATTCCCCATTAATTCCCCTTCAATTTTCACGGGGCCTCCGTAATAATCCACCCCCGCAGAAGTCGGCTGAAGCATATTTTTATACTTCACAGAAAGCGATGAAACAAATACCTCTGAGCCATCTTTCAACACCAGTTTGGCATTGCCCCAAAAAATGGTATTGTTTCTAGATTTATCCACTTTCGTAGTCAAAACCAGTTCTTTTTTACCTGTGATGTCTAGTTCAATATTTTTTGCCCCTAACACCCAAGCACCTGTGCTGTCATTTAGTAGTGTCTGATTATCGGCTTCGATACTGAACCAAACCCTTTTATTTACACCAAAAGATTCGGGAGTAGTCCCTACCATTATTTCATTTTGGGTTGGCCAAGCGTTAAACACGTCAATTTTAAGCGGGCCGTCCTCGTTTTGCCTCATGCGAGCCCCCGCATTGTCACATCCTTCGCCAAAGCACATTTCGAATGTTGACTTTGCAGTTCCAGTAGTTGTGTACCAATCGCAATCGGTAGTGAACTGCGCAGCTCCCAACGGATCGGTATTCCATTGATTATCGTGGCGTATAAATTCTTTTTTATCAGCACTCAATTCTTTGAAACCTTTTATCTGCATCAGCCAGTCGTAGGTGCGCACGCTGTCCGATTGGAGGTAATCTGCCAACACGATGTAATCATCCATCATTACCATTAAGCGACGCTGCATGATAGGATCAGTGTATCCCGTAATCTCTCCATATGGAGGGTGGTCATCGGGTATAAATAAGCTACGGTTTTCCGACCATGCTTTTTCCTGAACGGTCACGGGTTTGCCCCCGTACACCATGCCCATGTACGGCGGATTCATCCAGCGGGCTTCCGATTCCACTACCGTAGCTTGCATGAGTTCCCCGGTATAAAACAGCTTCCTGAAGCTTTCCGCAGGTTCTTGCATTTTCTGATCGACCACTACCATGTTTTTATTGACAGAAGCCTGTACCAGAAATTTGTACAAATACGTATGATAACCGTACCAATACATTTCGGGATTGTAGAAACTACGACCGTAACGCATCATGCTGATCAGCTGGGTACGGTCGTAATGCCCGTGCCCTCCTCCATGAGTTCCATAATGCAATACCGCCTGGATTTGTTCACGCTGCTCCCTTCCTTGTTTTTGAGAGCGCAATTGTACAATTCCCATGTTATCGGCATAAGCAGATTTGCTGGTTTTTTCAGAGGTTGCCTCTGGTAATTCGGGTACGCCATAGAGCAAATCCCGCTTATCCCCTCGTTGGATAATGGCGGCATATTCTGGGTCTCGGTACAGGTAATAAGCCAATTCGTAATCGGCACCAGTCACTAGGGCTTCGGTAGCATCGTTCACTGCAAACATTACACCTCGGTAATCAAGGAAATCTAGCGGAGCATCCCACATGTCTTTAATGCCAATGCTGTTGTTGTTCAGCGTTCCCCATTTCATAAAATTCATTCCCCACAAGCCAGGCCGGTTTCTGCGGGGCAACAGCGAGTGATTAGGCCTAGTGCCCAAGGGCAATAGTTTGTCTTTAAAGTTTATTCCCCAAGGCTGGAGCGCAATGGCAACTTGGGAGAACATCCGTGAACACCACAAGTTGTAGCCAACCGCACATTCATGCCACCAGCCATCGTTCAACACACCTTGCGCCAACTGCTGGTAAATTCCTGCCGGCATGTTCAAAATATATTCTGCCAAGTGCAAATCCTGAATAGAAAGGGCGCAGTAAAATGCTCCAGACAATTCGCTCAAGTCCCAATTGCCAATTGCCCCAGCACTGTTCTGTGTTATCGCCACGTCTATGTACAGACGAAATGTATTTTCGATCTGCTGTTCATCTTCTGCTGTCAACAAACCAGCATCTTTGATCATGTCATGCCCTCTGGCTACATTTTGAAAAAAGCCTCCCTCTTTCACAAAATTAGCTCCGCCTGCACGCAAGGTCGTTGGATAGCCATTTTCAGGATTGGAAAGTCTTTTCAAAAACAACACACATTTCTCTGCATACTCTTTTTTACCTGTTAACTGATAGGCTATTGCACAGTTGAACATGTTGTTTGCATCTCGTTCGCTATAGAGGTGCTGTCCAAACTGATGATCGCGTGTTGGCAGGGTTTTAGCAACTTCAGGAACATTCCATCGCTGGGCTTTTTCTTCGTATTCCTTAGCCTGCTCTTTCGCCCATTCGTACTTTTCCATTTTATCTCTCACTTTTTGCCATTCTCCGGCTGTAAAAAAGATATTGGGGAAAGGGACTGCAACGGCAGTGGTAAATTCGAGCGTAGCAGCAGCAGAGCCTTTTCCATTGGGGATGGCTTTTAATACTTGATTTTCGCGAACACCTTCGGGTAATTTTGCTGGGACATCCACCACAACTTTACACTTTTTCACCTCCAAAGGCTGAAGCTCAATGACAGCGGGCGCAACCATGGCTTCCATCGATTCCCAACCGTATTTTGCAAAATGCAACTGAACGTTTTGCTGTTGAGAAGTAGTATTCCCCACTTCAACTTCGTATTCAACTTTCCCACCTCCAGCAATTGATTTCCCCCGAATGGGTGCATTTACATAAACTAACTCGCTCTTGGTAACGTTAACATTTTTGATTTTAAAAAATAACTTTTGTGCTGATTGAGCTCTAATCTCTAATTCTTTAACAGCTTGAAGAGTTGCCAATTTATGTCCCTCTGCCAGATCAAACAACTCCCATGGAATATAGACAGACTGCCAACCTGCACCTGCTATTTGCAACTTGGCCGTGCTTACAGGGTTTACGGCATCGGCATCCTGTTCAGCAACTTTAAATGTAACTTCCAACGATGCAGTAGATTCATTTTTGAGGTAAATATCAAAAGCCAGTCCTGCATATTTGCTCCAATCGGAAGCATGTCCGTAAATGGCTTTGAACCCTTTGTACGTGTGCTCGCCATCGGGGTATCTGTAGGAAATGGCCTGGTCACTTTTAAAAGAAGCCTCCCCTTTTTTCACTTTGGAAATGCCCTCCCAATCGGAAAAATCGGCTTTCCCAATACTCTCTTGTACTTGGGCATGGATAATACCCGAACTGAGTAATAGTAATACAAGGATAATTTGTCTAGTCATTTTAGTATTTGTGAATTTTACTTTGCTTTAAAAATAATGATTATTCCAATAAAAATAAATTGATATAGCAATTTTGCTTCGATAGTATCGTGTGCATGTTTAACCACTACTGTCAGGGTAAAATCTCACGATACATTTGCTCTGTCTTCTTTCTCAGCTTTTTCAGGATTTTGGCATGCTCAGGGCTGTTCGCCAAGTTATTCTGCTCAAATGGATCGTTTTCTATATCGTATAGTTCTTCGATTTGAGGGCTGTGTTCGTAGTACACAAAATACTTGTAGCGGTCTGTCCTAACCCCATGGCTTCGGTAAGATTTATTCGCTTTGATAAGCCCCTCATTAAGTTCATCCACGTTTTCCTTATAGCGCTCTTTGAACATAGCTACGAGGAAAAGATCTTCCATAAATACGGCATCTCGCCATTGGCTCATATCTTGTGTTTTATCCAAAATCCTACTAAAATCTCTCCCCTGCATACTTTTTGGTATTTCGAGCCCTGCGAATGAAAGAATAGTAGGCGCAATATCCACCGAAGAAATAAGTGCCTCTTCCCTAAATCCACGTTGGGCTACTGGCACTCTTCCATCATACACAATCAGGGGAGCTTTCACTGATTCTTCATAAAGCAAACACTTATCGAAAAGGCCATGCGAACCTTGGAAGCGGCCATTGTCACTGGTGTAAATGATGACCGTATTTTCCAACATTCCTTTTTCCTTTAGCTTCTCCACCAACAGCCCGACTTGTTGATCTACGCTGTAGCCTTGCGTGGCAAAGCGGCGTACCAACCTCTGGTGCATTTCAGGGGTAGATGATCGCTGCTTATGCAGATAAACACCACGGGCATTCTCTTTCACCACGTTGGGCAAGTCCTCATTTTCACCCTCCACCCAATTCTCCGGCACCGACATATCGTAATTCTTGAACTGCTCAAAATGCGGCATGTACATGTCCCTATTATTATCGTGTTTTACAGCGTAAAAACTAACCGAGAGGCAGAAAGGCTGGTCTTGAGGTTGGGTTTCCAAAAAGCGCAACATCGCCTCTCCCGTTCTCAACGTTCTTCCCGAATTTTCCCTTCCTTCCTTATAGATTGCCTGCAGCTCAGGATCATTTTCTGGCCACATGACAATGCCGTTTCTATCGTGCGTCTCGCTGCCGGCAAAGAAATCGAAGGTAGCTCCCATGTGTTTTTTGTAGAAATGCTCTTTTGCGGTACTTGGCCGAATAGCTTCTTCGGTAACGGTGAACCCGACCTTGCCAATAAAACCTGTTCGGTATCCCGCATTTTTAAGTATTGCTGGGTAGCCTTTGGCAAAATCAGCTTGGGACAAAGTATAGTCATCTGGGGCAACGAAGCCCACCCGGTGGTTTGAGTTGTGGCGACCCGTCATCATTGTTACCCGGCTGGGCATACAAATAGCCACCGTATAAAATGCCTTGTCAAAAGTTACGCCCTCTTCGGAGAGCTTATCGATATTAGGCGTATTGAACTCAGGCTTACCATAGCACCCCATGTTGTCCCAACGTTGGTCATCCGTCATCAGAAAGATGATGTTGGGCTTGTCCTTCGATTGGGCAAAAAGCCCCAAGGGGTTTATTAGCAGGAGTAAGAGTAGCGATAATTGTATAAGTTTCATATGCTATCTTTTTTAATTGATTTGTTCGATCAGCACCACGCTCCAAATCGACAGCTCTTGTTGGATATGCAGCACACCATCGTCACCAACTGTCACAATACTTGTCTTTAAGCTTTCAGCCACTTGTTTCATCACTTCCACCTGCTCACGTGTAGGAGGTTCGGGCTTGCCCATTTTTTCCCAGTAATCATAAATATTTCCGTGGTCCTTATCCAATACCTCAATCTTAAATTGAGTGCCTGGCTTTAGGTCGGTAAGTTTAAAATCAAGATTTCTTGGGCTTCCGGAGTAATGCTTCTCAATCACCCTGATACTTTTGGGAACAGCTTTGTAATGCTCTTCGGGATAATTGTACGCCAAAGCCACAACTTTTCCATTGCCTGATTTTCTGCTTACGAACAAAAATTCGTCTTTGTATAACTTCTCGTCGCCTAGGTGATGAAGCATTCTGTAAGCATGATACGATGGCTTCACGATCCCTTGGTAGTTGATCATGCCGAACCCACCGTGAAAGATGCTTGCGCCGCCGCCCTTTTCTTCAAAAATATCGGTAAAAGTCCAGAATGCCAGCGAATTGGTCAACCCAATACATTCTAGGTTGGTACGAACAATATAGGCAGCCGGAGGAAGAAAATCATGCATAGCATCGCGGCTATTCGGACTTGTGTTCCACTCGGTCAAATGTATCTCTGCATTGGGGTATGCACTTTTGGCTATCACACCGTTTAGCCATTTTATATCTTCTACTGTTGAATGAACATAACGTGAAAAATCTTTCCCTTTTCCCGTACGTGGGTCCAATGGGAAATCTGTTGGGTAAGGGTGAGTACTGATAAAATCAACCGGAAGGTTTTCCTTTTCACAATATTTCAAAAAGTCTTCAATCCAAACACCTCTCCATTTCAGGTCATTAATGTTGTCGGCATTAAAAGTCAATTCAAAGCCCTCGGTATTTTCTTTTTCCCCTTCGTAGCGGTCATCGGCTACAAAGTTACTCGACGAAGGACCACCTACCTTAAAGCGGCTATCTACCGAACGTACCGCCTGAACCGAGGCTTTATATAGAGCAAAATATTGTGATTTGGTACCATCCCAAAAAGCACGAGATAAATTAGGTTCGTTCCAAACTTCAAAATACCAATTAAGCACTTCATCAACCCCATAGCGATCTACAATGTGTTGGGTAAATGCCTTAACCAAATCGTGCCATTTTTCCTCATAACCTGGTCCGGGAGTTGTATTTGCTTTCCACCAAAAAACGGTGTGAGAATTTTCCGCAGCAATACTTTTGGGAAAATAAGCCAATTCAATGAATGGGCGTACATTCATATCTAGCAACCTATCGAAAACCTCATCAATGTATTGCCAATTGTAAACTGTCTTTCCATTCACTTCCATCACAGGAAACATATCATCGTGGAAAAGACCGTGGAAACGTACTGTTTTAAAACCGCAGGTTTGCTGCACAAATTCCATTTGTTCGAGCCATCCGGCACGTAATGCTTCGTTTGCACGCCCTGCCCCCACACTGTTGCTCCAAAAGTGTTCAAACTTTTCGCCTTCTCCATTTGCCTTAATACTTATCTCGCTTTGCGAATAAGCTGTGTTCATTATCAATACTGCTGATAGGATAAAAAATACTCTTTTCATTTTTATGACTTTAAAAAATTAATATTCACTCTTTTTATAAAAAACACTCGCTGCCTGTGAGCCACAGACCGAGGGAGATTTCATTTTGTCATGTACTAAAAAAAACTCACTTCAATTGGCTCGCAAATTCTTCTGGCAACTCATTTACCGACCTTATTTTAATCTCCTTGTAGTACACTTCGGCTCCTTCGCTTTGGAGTTGAATTTTTCCTTTGCTCAAAGGCGTGGCAACATCATCTTCGTCATAAGCAACAGACCTTTCCAGCACCATCACCACCCTTCCATTTACAATGTGATAGGATTTATCCCCAATGCAAACCAGCTCAAGCATATTCCACTCACCAGTTTTTTCATGATCAGCTATTTTTTTGCAACTCCATTCTTTTTCCCCGGTTTTAAACCGTTGGTACTCTCCATTTGGATCATAAATGAAGCTGACTGATTCCGATTCAGCATCATTCACTTGAATTGCTTTTATATCCACTCCTGTACCGGCTATGGCGTAATAATCGCCGCAATCTCCTTCTTGCACCTGCATTTCTTGAGACCGCATCCAAATGCCCCAAGCTGCGCCCTGTGGTTCCTGACAGTGATAAAGAATTCCGCTATCTCTTAGTTCGTCGAGGCGAGGTTCGTATTTTTTTGAGCCCCACTTGAACTTCATACTGAGGTGGTAATTTTCATACTCTTTTTTGGTATTAATACCTCCATAAATTTCACCCGAAGCCCTTAAGACGGTCTCACCATCCATTTCAATTGTGGAAAAAACGTTCTGAGGGTCGTTATTCAACCCAAGTGGCTTCCCCTCCAAATTGCCACCTTTTTCATACCCTTCTAAACCAACTGTAGGATGAGGTACTCCGATAAATTTATCCCAATTGCTCAAGCTCATGTCCAGCAATGGTTCCCAGCTTTGGTCAGCCACTTTTTTTGAACTACAGGAGTTGAAAACCAAGCCAATTGCCATAGCTCCAACAATAAGTAAAATGCTTGTATATCTAAATGTCATGATAGCTTCAAGTTTCGATTTAAATGTTTAGGTAGTTTTTTAGTTGCTGAGCTACCAAAGCGTACTTACATTCTGTGGCCATTGATCGATATCGGTTAGCTCCTCATTTCCTTTATTGAATATGCTGTTCTCCATGGTCACATCACACTTGTACAATACCATATCGGTTTTCTCATTATCAAACTTACTGTTGATAATATGAGCACCACCTACCCTTCGCCACATGGCGCCATAGCCATTATTGATAATTTCACATCGGTTTATAATGACTTTTTGAGGAGCGTACTTTGGATTTTCTGTGTAATTGTATTTATCGTAATAATGCTCGCAAGGAAACCAAAGAGCCACGTTCCCACATTCTGAGATATCATACTTGTGGAAAAACAAATAGCCGGCTTCTTCATGATCGGCTTGGATTCCATTTCCATTGGCATTTCTGATTTTGCACCGCTGAGCCAATACAAATTCACACGAAGTGTACTTGTTTCCTTTCCCTGTTATAGGATTAGACATATCGCAGTCAGACTGTAGAATGTACTTGTTGTATAAAAAATAAACATTGTGAAACAAACTCCCTCCAGATCCATTGTACTGAAAATCACAATTATCCATAATGATATTATCCGTGCGCTTCATATGAACCCCTTGCGCTGACCAGTCCCTCACGGTAATATTTTGAAGCATAATTCTGTTGTGCCGGCTACCATTTTTCCCAGACAACCGTATCCCATTGGCTTTGCCCTTCCTTGTACCTTGAATAATCAGGTCTTTAATTACAAAATCAGTCACCTGTGGTGTTGGCTCTAAATTGATCCCAGAAACGGTCATCTCAGGCCCTTGCATAATGATTGTCTCGGCACGGCGCTCACCAGCAAGCGTGACTTTGCTCCTAGGTGTAAGGGTAGTATCCAAATAATGAATGCCCTTTTTCAATAAAACAATCCCGCCTCCCTCAGCGCTGGCAGCATCCATTGCCTTCTGGATTGACTCGCCCGGACTCACCTCAACCACATGGTTCAAAAACTGCTCAGGGTACGTCACATGCTTGAATTCATCTTTCCATTTTTCATGCATTATGGAAAGTACTTCAGGTTCAATTTCGACTTTGGAGTACGTATAATCCGCTTGCTTTGTAGTTGCTTTAGATTCAAACAAAATGTAGCGAGACGTCCATGTTTGTTCTTTATTAGGTTCAACAGATAACCGAATAAATTGCTCTGGGCAAAGAGTTTTGTTAATTGCCCAAAAATGAGCCTTGGTTAGGGGCTGGTCGATGGATACAGTTACGCCAGCGCCCGTTTCTTTATTTTCTATGCTAAATTTATTAAACTGAACAGATGGCTTAAACCCTTCCAACTCAACAGAAAAACTGTTCCCCTCTTCTATTTCCTTGTTGAACTTTATGCTATTGCCTCCTACTTCTGCCAAGCCCTTGGTGTCACTTTCAGTGTGGACCTTAAAAGGATATTTGACCTTCACGGATGGTCCAGAGACTTGATTATCGATCACAAAAAAGTTATGATTGTACTGATCGAGCTCAATTTGCTTTTCACCGGTATTTCCCAACGTATGTTCAATAGTGAAACCCTTATCATTTAGTCTTATCGTTTTTTTATAGACATACCCATAGCCAAAGTCACTATTAATGGTATGGGTAAATGTGATCCAATCATTTCCCTGATCAATCTTCCATTTACCATAGTCCAAAATCTTGTATGTTTCAATATGTTGGCTGTATTCCTGCTCATCACCTTTTTGGATGATTCCCACACCGAGGCGGATAAACCCTTCCCCTGGCGCTGCTTCATCATATCCTAACCCACCACTTGCTGATGCTTCGGCAGGGCCTAAAACATCCTCTGTTGCCAGTGGATTATGTGAATCTTTCCAAGCCCCAAAGTATTCATGACCTCTGTACTTAACGCTCCCAATCACCCCCGACCAATCGAACCTTGTTGAGCGATATAATCCTTTTTTACGGTCTGGTAAATAGACTTTCATGGTCACCTCGCCATTGGAGATGACAGTACTTGGATATTTTGAAAAATCTACCTTCTGAGCATGAATGCTATTTCCGCATAAACACACCCAAATAATCAAAAATATAATTCTCATTTTCATCATTTATATAGTTAGCTCTGTTGGACCTATTTCAATGGAATGACCATATTCCATGTTTTAGTACCATTCCCAAATCCACCAGGGCCGTCCATTGTAGCAAAGAATATGTGCGTTGGCTTTCCATTTTCTACAAAAACAAAAGGTCTTTCCAATTGGCCTTGCTTAATAGCTTCACCATTATCCCATTTCACTGTTCGGGTGTATGCCAATGGATTTTTGTCCAGAACCCAGTTAAGACCATCTTTTGAATGGGCAAGAACTCCCCCATGATGGCTTTTGGCAATATCACCCGTCATGTCCTTGGCAATCATATGAAAGCCTTCATCATCGCTCCACAAGTGGGGATCTTCCACCTCACCAAACTTTTCAGATGAAAAAAGCGGGTCATCACCCATTACGGTGTATTCCCCGTCGTAAGAAGGAGCAGTAGCCACCCCTATAAACTGACCAGAGTGTGTCAACCCATCTTCCCTATAACTTCTCCCTTTGAACAGGAGCACTATAGAGCCATCTTCCTTAATCAATGGAGAAGGGTTAGAAGTGAGGAAACTATAAAATGAATTGGGTTTCACATCCAAAATAGGTGCATCGAGCCTTTTCCACGGACCATTTGGGCTCTTAGAAGTTGCCACACCCACACGTTTTCCCCAACGCCCTCCAATACACCATTTGCTGGACAAGGTCAGCTCACTTGCATTTTCTTCTGTTACCTCTTCAAATGGGTGCGTTGACCCCATGTAGTACAACAGGTACGTGTCTTTGTATTTGACAATTTTGGGGTTGTGGCAAGATCTTCCATCCCAATACTGCGCACCCCTCGCTCCCAATGCCACATCTTTGAACTCATAAGGTCCTTCTGGCGTAGCCGAAACGGCATGAA
This sequence comes from Flammeovirgaceae bacterium SG7u.111, assembly GCA_034044135.1. Lineage (NCBI taxonomy): Bacteria > Pseudomonadati > Bacteroidota > Cytophagia > Cytophagales > Flammeovirgaceae > Flammeovirgaceae bacterium SG7u.111. The sequence goes on from CP139021.1 coordinate 4,983,981, forward strand.
CAATTTCGGAAGCGATCATCCAGCCAGGATGAAACTTCAAGTACTTTGGCCACCTGGACGCATACATGTGATAATTCCCGTCTTCGCCCTTTATCACAGAACTGCCCCAGACCCAATACTCTTCCATTTCAAGCCCTCCGCCTACAGGAGCAGTGCCCAAGTTATCGTAGATTACATTTTGACCTGCTGCGGAAAGGCAAATCAGGCACAAAAACGACAACACAAAGCTTTTCATTTTCATATCGAGTTAGCTTAATACTATTTGACTATCAGTCTATTAAAAAAAAACACTTATAATATATTTCACTTCTATTCTACAGGCAAATCCTCACCTGCTGGATAGGTTTTGGCTTTCCCTTTTTCTGTCGTTATCGTCACCGGTTTATTTGCAGAATAGAAATATTTCCCATCCACATTTCTAAGTTCGGCAGCTACATCACCTTCTACAGCCTCTATACTCACTTTCCCTTTTTTCAACACCTTACCACTACCTAGGTACAAGTAGTCTAGCTTGCCAGCAACTTCAGAGATAATTCCAAATGTCCCTTGAAATTCCACCTGCTTTTCCGGTTTGTAGTTTTCTTTGTCAATGGCATTCAATATGAGTTGCTTTCCCAATTTTTTGGAGTCAACTTCAATACAAACAAAACCTTCATTTGAAGCCACATTTGTGATAGAGCCAATTGCTTTTTCTCCTTCACTGTAGGCATCAAAAACCGCCACGAACGGGCTAGTTTGTGCATTATTTTTTGTTTGGCGCAAAATCATCGTAGGAGTGGGTTGCGGACTTCGGTTCACACCGCCCGGAGTTAAATCGGTACGCAAGGTTGACGGTGGGGCATCGGCAATATAAATTTCACGGTTATCCTGTCCCATCATCCACATATCAACATGATAAGCAGATTCCACTTGAGTAGTTGTCCAAGTTGAAACAAAATCCTCATCGTATTTAGCCAACCTCAAGTTTTCAAAAAAAGCATACCCTTCATGATAATGGTTGTCGATTTTAGCCACTTTTTCAAGGTTCAGTACCTTGCCTCTTGCATCCTTCAAAACCACCTCATTTCCTAGCACATGCTGTAAGTTATCGTTATCATTTTGATTTGAGCGAAAAACATCAACATAATAACCTGTACTTGGAGAAGTCCGAACCATAGCGACCAAACGTCGTTTTTCATCGGCACTTACATCGGCAAAAGAACAGGTTGCAGAAGTTTCCGAGGTGTTGTAAAAGCTGTTGGTTTCATCCACAACCGGATCCATTGCATTGATGGTTATTTCGCCTCGTTTATATCCTGGAACTATGGTGTTTGACCCAGCTATTCCACGGTGGTATTTGGCATCGTCCGACCAGTACGATTCGTAAGCAGAAGCATCAGGATTTAAGACATAACCGTTACCATAAAATTGCATGCACAACCCATTGTCGGTTAGGTGACCTCCTTTTTTACCTCCATACAAGGTAAACATCAACCCGTTTTCTTCGCTATTACCATTTTTCATTATCAGGTGGCGATGGTGCTCAGAATAAGCCGCTTTGTGATAGGGCAATTCGCTGCCTGACTCGGGAAGAGGTTGATACAAACAAAGCCCTTTCCAGTTACTTTTGCTTCGGTTGTATTGCCCAGCAACTATTCCTTTACGGATTACCGTGGCCATTTTCTTCGCATTTTCGGGCTCATTCTGCCAAGTGTAGTAAGCCAACATTCTTTCAAAAACTGAGAAGTTGGTTGGCCCGCCACGCATATCGCCAAATAGCACAAGATTACCACGTGCATCTAGCCAACCCAAGTTGGCCATAGCGGCTTTTTGCAACAGCGGATTATCGCCAATGGTATTTATGCCGGCATTGTAAAGTGGCATTCCAATATCCAGCACAGCTGAAATCATTCCCGACGCATACCCAGGAGACTCGGGCCACAGCCCGGTAACTTCATCGAAGTTTTTGATAAAATCGGGCAAGGCCTCGTGGTAATCGGTGGTGATCTCGGTATAGTAAGGGATATAATATTCTTTTCCTTTCCCGTCTTCATAAAATTCATTCGATTCTAATATGAGCATAGAAGGAACGATATTTTTATAACCATTGACGTTCCAGTTGCCTCGCTTACCACCTCGAACCAAACCAAGGTCGACAAAGCGTTTAAACACTACGCCCGCAACGTCCACCACATCCTTCCCTATCACTTCAAGATGTTCATGTGGATTCGCTTTTAAGTAATCGTAAAGAAAATCGTAAACAAACGCACCGTGTTGCTGATGATCGTCATGGATCTGTTCGTAATCGTAGTATCCCATAATCCCCCTTGGTTCGTAGCCACCATATCCTCCTGTAGACTTTTCAGGGTCGAGTGGCGGCTCCATGTAATAGGTCCCTAGCAACCAAGTCCAAAAAATATCTGCGGAAAATTCGGCATACTTTTCTTCTTGGGTAATCCAGTAGGCAAAAGCAGCTTCCTCGGCCAAGGTCAAAATCTCATTGTTGTTGTAACGAATCATGTGCCCGGTTTTCTTATAAGGTACCAGAACCGGAGTTTTATCGTCGCTGGCACGGTCAATAGCCAACATGTCACCGTTTTCGCTGTATGGCAAACGATCTTCCAGCGGAACATTGATGTAACTATTCCAAGTACGCATTCCCGGAAGCCTTACCGTCGGAATGGGTGCATTTCCTTCACCGTAGTCCCAGTTCTGTTTCTTAATGTAGCACTGGGTATAGCGTTCGCCATCTTTCCAGTACATAGACATGCGGGAAACGATCCACTCAGGGTCGGTTTGATGGCGGTCTACATAAACGTCAATATTCTCTTTTATCCTTTTCCAAGCAGAGGCAGCCCACTCTTCATTTTCAATTTTTTCAAGAATGGCTTGTCTGTCTTCGTTTTTGGCAAACAACTGAGGTCGGTTTTGGGCATTGACCTGCTGAAACACCAATACAAAAAATAAAATCGTGGTTGAAATCAATCTGTTATTCATCGTTGTTTGGTTCGTTTAAAGTGATGTTAATCCCCACAGGTAGCGTATATCTAAATTTAATCAGTAATGCTACTTGTAGAAAAAAATGTGTTTCTATTCTCCAGCAGTAGATCATCTCCTTCTAGCTGTATTGTTCCACTTAAAGGGATATCTACACTGGAAGCACCAATTTTAAATTCGTAACTACCTGCTTCTACCTTCCAGCCCTCTTCTAAATAGTGCATCAATTGTTGAGGAAATACTGTAAATACAACCGTTTTCTTTTTGCCTGCTTTCAAATTAACCCGTTTGAAGCCCTTCAACTGGATGGGATCCATGGAAGATGATTCATCAACTGGCGATACATATAATTGGACTATTTCTGCACCGTCCATCGAACCTGTATTCTCAACAGTACAGGAGATGGTAAAACCTGCATCGCTCAAATTGACTTTTGCTGGCATGCTGAAATCGGAATACGCATACGTTGTGTAAGACAGTCCATAGCCAAAAGGGTATTGAGGCTGAACGTCTTTGTATCCGTGCTGATAATTTAATTCTTGTTCAGATTCATCTTTTGGGTAGCTCACACAAAGCTTGGCAGATGGGTTTACATTTCCGACTAACAAATCTGCAAGGGCATTGCCCGCTTCTTCACCCGGAAACCATGCCTGAACAATAGCCGCACATTTATCTTCAAACTTGTCCACCAATTGCTGTCTTCCTCCAGTAATCACCAAAATAACAGGCTTTCCTGTTTCAATAAGCTTTTCTACAAACAGCTCTTGCTCTCCTGGTAGGCGAATCCCTTCACGCTCGCGGTTTTCCCCACACAGGTACGTATTTTCACCCATGGCAGCTATTATCACATCACTATTCTGAGCTATGGAAAGTGCTTTTTCCAAATCTGGCTGAGCAACTCTGCTCAATATATTTTTCTTTGCTGTCCCCAGTTCACCGTCTCCATAACTATTAGGATCTATTATAGTCCCCAATGGTTCAGTCCAGTCGCAGCCCCGCTCATTATGGATATTGACTTTATCTCCCAATTTGTTTTCCAGCCCTTCTATAATGCTCACAATTTTGGGAGAATTAGGATCAAAAGTTTGCCCCCAGAAATAGGTAATCATTGACTGATAAGTATAATCTCCTAACAAACAAAACACATTGTCGGAGTTTGGTCCCAGCAATGCAACATCTTTTATTTCATCTACTTTTAAAGGAAGAATCCCATTGTTTTTTAATAAAACAATGGACTGGCAAGCGGCCTCATAAGCCAATTTCCTATTAGCCGGCGGATCAAAATCCAACTCTCCATCTACTCCAAAAACTGGGTTATCCAACAATCCCAATTTGATTTTCATTGTCAGAGAACGCTTCACAGCCGTATTGATCACGTCGATTGAGATCGTAGAATCCTCAAGTGCTTCAGGTAAAAACTCGTAGGTTTTGGGAACTGGAAACTCTAGATCATTTCCCGCTTTCAAGGCCATCACTCCAGCCTCTTTGAAAGAACTAGCTTGTGCCCATTTATCATGTACATGGTCAATGGAATGATAATCGCTCACCGCTATCCCGTCGAAACCCATTTTACCTCGGAGAATTCCATTGAGTAACTCAGGATTAGCCACATCAGCCACTCCTTTGTAAGCAGCATACGAGGGCATCACACTTTTAACCCCAGCAACTTTAATAACCGCCTCATGCGGCATCAGGTAATCCTCAAAAAAATCTTTTTCGTTGGTAGTTTTTGCTCCGTAGCCTGCAAAATGCTTCGTGGTTGCAGTAATTCCAGACTTGAAATCATCGCCTTGCAGGCCTTTCACAAAAGCCACACCCATGGTGGAGGTTAGGTAAGGATCTTCACCATAACTTTCTTCTATTCTTGGCCAATGGGCGGTGCGGATGACATCGAGCATGGGCGACAAGGCATAATTAGCGCCTACTGCTTTCATGTTTTTGCGGGTTGACAGGGCATTTCGGGTAGCCATTTCAGGATTCCAAGAACAGGCAATACCAATTTGCTGGGGAAACGTTGTCGCCCCTTTGGTGGAAAATCCGGTAATGGCTTCTTCGTGGAAAACAGCTGGGATTTTCAACCTTGTCTGCGTCATGAGATACCGTTGAACCTCCCGCACAAAATCGCGTAACTCCTCAGGCTCCATGGTAAACGAAGAAGAAAACTGACACATATGACCAATTCCGTTGGGTATTTTTTTGCGACAGCTATCAAGCGAAAGTTTTCCGTCTTTCAAAAGCTCCGTTGGGCGGATGCCTTGTATTTGGGCAATTTTTTCTTCGAGGGTCATTGTCGCCATGATGGAATCTACACGAGCAGCAATCTCTGGGGTGGAAAAGGGTTCGGGTCTAGCCATAAATATTTCAGTGTTTTGAGGTTGTTCTACACATGAAAACAATAGTGTGGCCAAGATAGCAATTAGTATTTTTTTCATTTTTCATTTATATTTTGAACTCTACTTAGTTCGTGGCTGGAAAGGTTAAAGAGCTCCTTTTACTTCAAAAACTGCTGCATATTGACTTGGCCTTTGGGCTGGAACATTCAGAATCAGTTTATCTTTTGCTTGATTGAACTGAACCGGACCATCACTCCCTATAAGCTTCATAGAATGTATTTGCTTTGGCTGATAAGCTGAACCAAGCCCCAGTGCAGGAATTTCAATCTCCCCTTCTGTTGGGTTCAATACAAAAACATATAGCATATCTCCTTTGGTGGTAAATCGCACTTGATCGTGCCCGTATGCAGGACTGTCTTTTGTTCGATTGTTAAATTGTACACTTTTTCTTTTCTTTTGATCTACAAGGTCGGTATTGGCCATATTGGCATTGCTGGATGAGGTATCAGCAGCGATGGAAAAGAGGTTATCGCCGTGAACCTTCCAAGGCGAAGTAGCGTAGATGGCTTCACCATTCAGTTTTAACCACGCTCCAAAATCATCAAGGATCACTTTGTGCTCTGGCGGGATAGTCCCATCGGGCAAAAGCTCAACATTTAGCACGAAGTTGCCATTCTTGCTCACCACATCTATCAATAACTCGATGGTGCTTTTGGCGTCGTGCCTCGACGGATCGTCTTTCTTATAGAACCAATGTGTATAAGAACAGATGCTTTGCCAAGGTTCTGGATAAATTTCTGTTTCCACCCCTTGTTCTATATCATGAACGATGGCTGGATCACCACCCGGAATTTTTCCTGTGATTACCGCATTGATTTTCCCGTGTTTGTTGAGGTCGTTATTATAAAATGTACGAAAGGCTTCTTTTCCATACTCTCCGTAAGGAAATCCCCTGCCATCGTACCACAAAAAATCTACATCATATTTGGTGACCAAATCCTTCATTCGGAGCAACCAGTTTTCTTTCCAAAACTCTTCCCATTCTGGTGTCCTTTGCTCGGGTGGCAGGCCGTATAATCCGGTAGGATCCATTCCTTCCCACCACGTACCTTTTCCATCTTCTTTGGTTAGGCGGCCATCGTAGGGAACATCTTTGTATGGTCCGGAGGTATCTGCACCAAAAGCAGGTAATCCCCACTCAAAAAAGCGCTCATCATGCGTGCTTACTCCAAAGGGTACACCAAATTTTTTGGCGGACTCACTAAACTCGCCAATAATATCTCGCTTGGGACCAACATTCACCGAATTCCACTCCTGATAAGTGCTGTTCCAGTTATCAAAATTATCATGGTGGTGCGCCAACGCCATAAAATATTTAGCACCCAAGTCCTTCGTGAAATATTGTAAAAGCTCATCGGTGTTTAACTTTTCGGCCTTCCACTCATGAATCACATCCTTATATCCTTTTTCAGAAGGATGCCCAAACCTTTTGAGGTGATAGGGATATGCATTTTTCCCGAAAGTCTGGTTACCAACATCTTGCATGTACATATGGCGAGCATACCAACCACCCCCATATTCGGGCAATGTTTGCGCACCCCAATGTACCCATATCCCGAACCGAGCATCGGTAAACCATTTTGGCACTTCGTACTGTGTGCCTATTTCTTCCCAAGTACGTTCCTTTTTGGGCGTACAACTTGTAATACTAATAATGACAAATAGAATTAAGAGCCGAGATATTTTCATCACACTATTTTTTCGTTTGGTCAAGTAATATTTCCCAGTTTCCCTCGAAATAGGCCTTATCGATTTTATCAGGCTTCAAGCCCTTTTCAACACGCTTGGCCTGGTCCAGCAAATCCATGTACACATAAAATTGTAGCCAGTAGCCGTAGCTATATTTTTGGTAGTCCGATTTTGGATTTTTCATGAAGGCATACCAAGAGGTGTTCAACCCTAGTTTGTCTGCAACGTCCAACGCAGCCTGGGCTTTTGCCCAAATACCTTCCGACATAGAAGTGTGCAGTTTTCGATAATCTTCGTAGGACATTTTAGCTGCATCAATAATTTCGCATTTGTCATCGATTCCCAACTCAAGAAGCGAGACGGATTTTTCAAAAAGAGTATCTCCATCTATATCCATTTCAATTTGATCGATAAAGCCGTTGTTGTCCGTATCTTCATATTTGAAGGTGCTGAACGGGGTAAATTCTTTCTGAAGTCGCTCCCATTTTGGCGTATATGTATCATACATTCCCCCAAAACCTTGGTAGGAATACGCTAGCTGATCTACCCGCCATGCGCCCCATTCGGCACCATAGAGATGAATCCTCCCATCAAATTTTGAAATATAAATGTTTCCTTTTCCGCTATTGTCTAGGTCCCATTCGCCTCGATCCCCTATAGCATCGGCTTGTAAATTATTATCCAATCCACCGTTTCGCCCTCCTATTGTAAAAAGGCTCTTTGGATCATAGAACTCCACCCTTTCCCAGCGTTCGCAATCGTCATCTTCATCGTACGAAAAGTAGATATTATCCCATTCACCTCGGTTGTATGTCAAGTCCAACGCTGTGTCAAAATCAGGGTAGATGAGTTCGGTAACCTGCCTCCAGCGAGGATCTTTGAAAAACTTATCGGCTTCCTCCACTCGCACGTTCTTGAACTTGTGTACTTGATCCATATAGTCAAATCCCTTGCCTTCTCCCCGAAAGCGAAAAGACATGTCGTAATCAAATTCATTTCCCGGCGCATTGTCATTGTCCAAATCAAAGGAAACTCCTACATAGCTCACCTTTCCCTCTACGAATACTGTATCTCTATTTTTTGGTGAATCCAATGCCCTAAACGCCATTTCCGTTAAACCATCCCCGTCATGATCGAAGAATAAAAAGGGGTTTTCCCAATTCAGGCGTACATCTTCCATATGATAGGTAGAAGTGTGTGCTTTCAGAAATGTACTCTGCCCCACATAATCTTCGAAGAAATTAGAACTTCCCTCGTGAAGCCATGCACGTACTTCAAAAGTATTCCAGTCTATATAGTTGAAGACATTATCCTTGTCGCTATCAATTACCCAAAAATAATGTCCAGGACCCCACTTCTTAGCCCCTTCCTTTGCGTTTTCGATAAATACCTGCATATCTGCCATGCCATCTCCATCCTTATCAATCCAGTCCACGGCTATATCTTCGTAATCGCAATATTTGCCATCTTTGTTCACATCTATCAATAGGCAATCACTATCCGTATCTCCCTCAAAATCTCCTTCTCTCAAGTCATCGTCGTCATCTATCCACATAATGGGCGTATTCCGAATGGTGACCGAATAAATAATGTCCGGATCGCCATCCCCATCCAAGTCTTCCTGAACTGGTTTGTAACCTATAGGAGGCGGAGGCAAGCGATACGAAACAAGAGGAATGTTGTTGTTCCAATAAGACCTGCCCTCATCTTGAGCGCAAAGCTCGACCTGCACAAGAAGTACGATGAAAGCAGATAATGTATAGTATGTTAAAACCCTTTTCATTTTCACTCTTAGTATAAGATAAAAAATCTCAGCTGCTTGTAGTTTACAAGTAGCATTATAAATCCTATGGAAAGTTGATTTCAAACTTTCTTGAGTTGTAATCCCTCACCGCAGTGATGATTACCGTTTCCCCCTGATACTTTTTAAGGTAATGCTGAAGGTCTGATATATCTCGAACCTTGTTTCCATTGACTTGCTGAATAACCCAATCACTCACCAGTTCAGCATCTAGCCACATTTTTGACTTTTCAGGAACGAGCAATTTGATATAACAACCAAAGTCATACCCTCCCGTAGCGTCTATCAGATCAGGATCATCGGCAATATTGACCAGCAAAGCACCTTGAATTTCCATTTCTAATGCACCAGTAGAAGCTTTTCCTCTTTTTTGCTGATATTCCCCCGCAAGCAGTGTGCTGAGCCAGCTCGGGTGAACAACCTCTTCTACTCTCTTAAAATCAGCTTTGGCGGTAAAGCCTACAGGAACTCCATTTGCATCAAAAGTTCGGGCTTTTACCGTTGCAGAATGAGCTAGTTTCACCTTACCAGTATATTCTAAAGAATGGACACTTGGTTCGGACCCATCAAGTGTGAAGTAAATTTTAGCACCATTTCCAGCCCGTACATCGGATGTTATCGTCAATATTTTTGGCTCTGAAAATTCGCCCCCAAAAGGAGTTATACGAGTCATCTGGTGTCCAAACTCATCCATTGAAAAGTTTTTAAAACCTAGTTTCAATGCAGGTGAATTTTCCTTTACCTGATAATTTCCATTGACGGGATCCACAAAGAGCGGATCGGCTACAACAGAGTGCTGGTCGTAGCCTTCGGCTTGCCATTCGGGCAGCGATTTACCCTTGACTATCTCAGGGGTATTTGGGAAATTTATATTCCAATACAAGTTACGATCGTAATTGGTACTCCATTTGGTTTCTGTAGGCAAGCGAATTGGTCGGATAAACTGAGCCGTTGCTTCCTCATTTCCGGGCACAGCTCCCGAAATCACAAATATGTTTTGGTAAATTTCGTCCTGCGACTCTTTTGGCCACACATGCCAACCCAACGGAACTGCACTTACGGTGATGTTATTAAAGACCTTACGAGCCATTCCATCCCTCAATTTGATGGTTGAACCGAGGTTTAGGTTGTTGTATATTTCAAAATAACTTGAGCCATCGTCCAAATCGATCGTCCAGTTGCCTGCGCTGATAGATTTGCGGTAGTTCGCTATGCGGTTATTTCGTATAATGACATTATCAATGGCATCCAGCTTTGTCAATTCTTTTAGAAAATGGTCATCCGTACCCCTCGATCCCTTCCATTGGCGCTCCCGTCCCCAAGAATTAAAAGGACCATGTTCGCCAGTTTCTCTTACCGTTTCCCAAATATCACAATACTCGATAATGTGCCCGCCCCAAGTTCCGTCATTGATACAAATGCCGGCGCGCGGACAATTATAAATAGTATTGTGAGATACTGTTATTTTATGGCTCATGGAAATATACACTCCTGCCACTTGCTTACCGACATCTCCAAAATCGTGCATTATCGAATTTTCTGCCACGCAGTTTTTCGGGTAATCGGGGGTTTTAGGACCTGGAGTCAAATCCATGTTCTCACGCATCTCCTCCCAATCTTTGCCATGTATTTGGCTATCGTCCCAAGTTTGGTAAAAACGAACGGCCGAAGGCAACCCGACAAAACAAACAGCACTTTCACCAGTATGTACAAACCGGCAACCTGTCACTTTGTTGCCTCGGTTATAGGCACTCATGAACACGCCATTGCCTCCAACATACTCAAAACTGCAATTTTCTACAAGGCAGTTCTCAGCGCCCTCCAAATATACAGCCCCGCCTCTATGAATTGCCCAATCTCCACGGGCAACAGGCTCGTAGCTATCCATAAAAGTGAACGCTGATTGCGTGAAACGAAAGCCTTTCAATTGAATATGTGCTACCGGCGAATCTTTTGTCCCTTTCAGCTGAATCAAATCTTTTAACACGGTAACTTCCACCTTAGCATCAGCCAACTTCACTCCCGCTTCTGGATAATAATAAAGCTGCCTAGTTTCCTTATCCAAAAACCACTCTCCTGCCACATCTAACTCCTCAAATATATTTTCGACAAAATACCAGGATGTCTTTTTTCCTTCCCCCCCAATTCCATGTTTTCTCTGTAACTGCCACCCCCCTTCGCCCAAATACACCTTATTTTCTTTGCGGTTGACCGTCTTAATTCGGTACTGCATATTGCCCCAGTTGTGGCTCTGAAATGCGTGTACTATTCCCGTTTCCGGTTGTTTCCATTCCTTTTTCGTGAAAGTATTCGGATCGAATGAAAACCATGTATCGTACCGATGGTTTGTCCCGCCTTTTACTTGAAGGTATCCCTTGCCTCCTCGAAGTGGGTTTTGGTAATCATAGTTTGGAAAACGTGCCCTTATTTGCCGTTCCCCATTGATAAACAATTGATCAAAATCAAGCCCTGAAGGCAATTCGGCTACAAAAACCCCATTTTTGAATTCACTCCACTTCAAGTACCCCAACCGCCTAGACCCTTTTATAGTTACCTTTGCCCCCGGTAAAGCGGAAAATACAACGGGGTTTTCAGGTGTTCCTGAATACTCACTTCCTATCTCAATGGTTTGGCCGAGGTAATACTCGCCTTCGCTAAACCAAACAGTAACGGCTTCTCTTCCAGCATACGCCTTTGTTTCGCTCAGCGCTCTTGAAAAAGAAGCAAAAGGGCTTTCTTTTGTACCCTCTCCTTTGTCATCCCCAATAGGCGAAACGAATAGCTCTTTCCCAATAAGCAGCTTACTCGCTAGCAACAGTACAAAAAGCATTTTATATCTCATAGCTCTTTTTTTACAAAAAAATCATTCCGATAAATCAAACTATACAGAATCTATTATTTTTACTTCCCAGCCAATTCTACTTCTATTTTTGCTCCCTTGTAGCTTACCCCTGTCTCCAATTTCTCTCCATCAAAAAAGAGGGTAAACTCCTGAGGAACTGATTGGTAATCGAGATATTCGCCAATTGCCTCTTCAAGAATCAACTTTTTCTCTGCCTCAACATATTTCATTGGGATGATGCTGTACACACCGTTTTCGTAGGCATAGCTCTCTCCCTCATCGGTGTAAAGTTCATAGCTTCCATCAGCCCCCGAATACACGTGCAGTTGCAAAGGATCGTCAAATTGCTGGGTGGCAAATTGTACTTTAGGTCCCATTGGGATGATTGACCCCGCCTTTATGAAAATGGGCGTTTCATCAAAAGGGGCTGCAACCGTGATCGTCTTGCCTCCTAAGGTTTGTTCATTCGTCCAGAAGTTGAACCATTTGCCTTCAGGCAGATAAATGTCTTTATTCCTCTGCTTGTAGTCTGTTACAAACCCTACCATTATCGACTCTCCAAAAAATAGCTGATCTTTAATTCCCCAGGTATTTTTATCGTTCGGATAATAATACGCCAATGGGCTCATCAGCACATGCCCATCTTTGTGAATTTTCCAAGCCTCGGAATAGATGTAGGGCATCAGCTGATAACGGACATCAATAAACTTGCGGGCCATGTCTTCAAATTCTTGTCCGTAGCGCCATATTTCTGTTTCGGAAACATAACCATGGATTCGGAAAATGGGGCTGAATGTTCCGAACTGGAACCAACGTGTAAGCAGTTCAATATATTCAAGATTGGTATATTGACTATCAAACTCTGGATTAATCGACTTTGAATCTCTAAAAAAACCACCAATATCGTGCGACCAATACGGAACGCCTGCCATGGTGAAGTTCAGGCCTGCGGCAATCTGTTCTGAAAATTGCTCCCAAGAAGCCTCTACATCTCCAGACCAAGAAGTAGCTCCATAACGCTGCTGCCCAGAATATGCAGAGCGAGTCAGGTTAAAAACACGTTCGTTAGGAAATTCTTTCCTTCGCCCCTCGTACACTGCTCTGGTAACTTCTAGCGAATAAGGATTTTGAACCTCTTCATAAAGCCCCACTGCTGTATTTACTTTAGTGTCTTTAACCCCTTCGGGCTCAGTACCATCTAGCCAAATAGAGTTCACCCCAAACTGGAACATCGAATCGCTCAATGCTTGATAAAAACCCTCTCTGATTTCTGGGTCGTAAATATCTATATAGTTGCTGCTCTCAATTTTGTCAAGACCATACCTCTCCTCTATCCCATCGTTCTTCACCTCAGGCCATACCGAAACCATCAGGTTCAGGTTTAATGCTTTCAATTCATCAACCATCGCTTTTGGATCTGGATATTTCATCCTGTCCCACTCTGGGCCTTTTGTTCCTTTGGGCCAGTAAAACCAATCTTGAACAATATTATCAAAAGGGATTTTACGCTCCCTCATCTCACGTGCATTCACTAATAATTCTTCTTGGTCGTGATACCGTTCACGGCATTGCCAAAAACCGTAAGCACTTTTGGGAAACATGGGGGTTTTTCCCGTCAGTTCATGATTTAAAGAAATAACTTCTGCTGGGTTTTCGCCCTGTACGAAATAATAATCGATTGCATTTCCTTTTCTACTACTAAAAACAGTTTTGTTATAATCAGGCTCATTATAGAACAAGCGCCCAGGAATCTTCGCTCCTGTGTTTTGAAACACAACTTTATATGTTTTTCCTGCTTCCAGTTGTTTCCTTCCCGAATACCTTCTTGGCATCCAGATAGTGGAGTAATTGATTATATCATCCCCATTTATTGTCACCCTAATCTCACCTCGCATACGACCATTGTTATCACTCAGTGCCATAAAAGTATATTCTCCCGTTTTGGTCGGAGTGAAGGTAGTTTCCCGTATATTTTTCTCTATATTTTCCTTGCTGGCATAAGCTGCTACATTTTCCTTTTCCCCATCAACTGGCGCTACTTGCTCGTCTTTTGCACTCTCTACCATACTGGCAGCGCCAAACTGAACCTCATTTTGTGGGCTATTAAAGTCAGTAAGACTGTAATTGTGCCAGTAAATACCATAGCCATTGGTAGAAACCAAAAATGGAATGGCAATTTCCTGATTGTACTGCTGCAAGCGAATAGGTACATTTTTCCAGTTCATGATGCCACTTTGGTACTGCCCCAAGCCATACAGAGCTTCATCTCCAGCATAAAATGCTTGGGAAACGGTATGCTCTTCACCCTGGGGATTTATATAGGACAGCTCATTTGTTTCTGCCAAAAGCTCTTTCCCAGCCTTGTCGCGGTAAATGATCGTTCCATCGCTATTGACTAGAATGTCTAAAACAGCGGTGCTGATTGCTACTTGCTCCTGCGTTTCTGAAAAGTCCCACGGTACGTTCTGCGGCTCTAAAACGGTTACGTAATCGGGTAAAGAAGCTTTTTCTTCACCTCTTAAAGTTTTTGTGATGTGAACAATTGCCTCATCCATTATCTCAACCTGAATTGTGGTGCTGTCCATTTGGACAACTACACCATGAGCTGTTTTTTGCACTTCATATTTGAAGTGTGTTTGGCAGCTAAAGAGCAGAAGAGAGAGGATGGCCGAATAGCCTAACAACCTGTTTAATTTGAATATTCTGTTATTCTTTTTCATTTCATTTGTGAAGTTTTACTCGTGAAGTATTTAATCGTTGATTGCTTTTTAATCTAAAACCCAAACTGGCTAATTTTACTATTCATAGGTCTGTTCCTGTCGAAGAACTTCCCCCGCTTTCGTTTCCTTAACCGACACCTTTATTTCCTCCGTATTGCTTTCAATTCCTGATATGGTTAACTCTTGAACCCTCCCGTCTATTAGTTCAACCACTAACTCATTAGCACTTTTTGCTACTACCGATTTGATCATCGATTCATTTTCGTAAGGTTCAACTATCGAAAGATATCGGGCTTCTGTTCCATAGCTTCTGACCGCCATGGATTTCAAGCGTGAGGCTTCGTTTCCTAAAGGAAAATCTCCACCAATTTTTGCCTTAAAAGTGGCAGCGTCCATGCCCGAAAGGTCTATCATTATTTTTGTAGCTTCCTTCGCATTCTCTGGCATTCCGGGAATTGAATTGGCCATTGGTTCACCTCCTATTTTGATAGGGCCACCGTAGTAATCTTTCCCTTTTGTTGAGGGTATCAAAATATTTTCATACTTCACAGGAAGAGTTGAAACCAATACTTCAGAACCGTCCTTTAAAACAATTTTTGCATCGCCCCAAAAAATGGTG
This sequence comes from Flammeovirgaceae bacterium SG7u.111, assembly GCA_034044135.1. NCBI lineage: Bacteria > Pseudomonadati > Bacteroidota > Cytophagia > Cytophagales > Flammeovirgaceae > Flammeovirgaceae bacterium SG7u.111. The sequence continues at coordinate 4,999,021 of CP139021.1, forward strand.
TTGTTCCTTGCCTTCCCTCCTATTTTTGTGGTGAGTTCCAAGGTAGTTTTTCCAGAAATATCCGCTACTATTTGTTGGCTTCCCAAAATCCATGCACCTGTACTATCGTTCACCAACGTATTGCCATCGGCACTCACGGTGTACCACAATTGCTTGTCTACATAAAAATTCTCGGTCGAAGTGCCAATCATAATTTCGTTTTGTTGGGGCCATGCGTTGAACACATCAATTTTTAAGGGCCCTTCGGTACTGTGCGGCAACCGAACTCCCTCATTATCACAACTATCTCCCCAGCACATTTCGAATTGGGTTCGGGAAGTCCCTTCGGTTTTGTACCAGTTGCAATCGGTAATAAATTGTGCGCTACCCAAAGGGTCTGCATTCATTTGGTTGGTATGGCGGAGGTATTCTTTCTTATCTGCCGTGATGTCCCTAAACCCTTTTGCTTGAAACATCCAGTCAAACTGGTGTTCTTTTTCTGCATTGAGGTAATCGGCAAGGACTATATAATCGTCCAGCACCACCATTACTCGGCGCTGCATCACAGGTTCGGTAAACTCGGTACAAGCCCCGTATTCAGGCGCATTTTCTGGAATAGGAATAGTTCTACCTTCTTCCCACATCTTTTGTGAAAAAGGTTTTTCAGGATCATAAACAATTCCACCATAGGGAGGATAACTCCACCTTGAGTTAGTTTCTATGGCAGTTGCCTGCATCATTTCTCCTGTATAAAATAGCTTTCGGAAGTTTTCAACTGGCTCTTGCATCTTTTCATCCACCACTACCATGTTTTTGTTGATAGATGTCTGTTTTAAAAATTTGTACAGATAACTCTGATAGCTATACCAATACATCAAAGTACCGTAAAAACTACGGCCATAGCGCATCATGCTTACCAAGTTGGTGCGGTCGAAGTGTCCGTGGTATCCTCCATGGGAACCGTAATGCAAAGTTGCCTGAATTTGCTCACGTTGCTCTCTTTCTTTTCCTTTGGATCGTAACTGGACAATACCCATATTGTCGGCATAAGCCGATACTTTCATTTTTTCGGAAGTGACGTTTGGCAGATCGGGTACTCCATACAACAAATCACGCCCTTTGCTCCGATTGATAATGGCAGCATATTCTGGGTCTTTGTAGAGGAAATAAGCCAACTCATAAGGTCGGCCGGCCACCTTAGCATCTACGGCATCGTTAATTGCGGGCAACACTCCCCGGTAATCCAAAAATGGAATAGAGGCATCCCACATGTCTTTTATGCTCACATTGTTGCGCTCAATTTTCCCCCATTTTTCAAACTGCATCCCATAAATCCCCCCTTTTCTTCTGCTTGCCAAAAGCGAAAAATGTTTGGTGGTACCTATGGGAAATTTCATGTCTTTGAAATTGATGCCCCAAGGTTCTAGGGCAATGGCTGTTTCGGAAAATTCAGTTGCCACCCAAGTGTTGTACCCCACAGCGCACTCGTACCACCACCCATCGCTCATAATTCCATGCTCCAAGTGTTTGTAAATACCCGTTGGCGAGGTCAAGAGTTGGTCTATCAGATGCCAATCTTGCAAGTTCAGGGCACAGTACAGTGCTGCGGTGAGCTCGGCAACATTCCAGTTGCTGATAGCCCCACGGGTATTCCCTTGGATAGTTCGGGTAACAAACAACCTAAAAGTCTTTTCAACTAACTTGTGGTCTTCTTCTGTAACCAATTCGCAGTCGCGGATAAGGTCGTATGTGCGACCAATCGACTGCCAAAATTTGCCTTCCCCTACAAATGAATTGCTTCCTCCCACCAAGGTGGCAGGGTATCCATCTTCTTCCCGAACCAATCGGCGAATGACTTTTAAGCATTTTTCTGCATACTTGTTATCACCAGTTAGTTGGTAGGCAATGGCACACGTTAGGATGCGTCTGCCATCCGTGTTAAACACCGACTTACCCAGTAGGTCTTCTCCTTCTAGGTCAGAAAAATCATTTCCTTTGGGTGCTTCCCATCTTTCTGCCCTGTTTTCATATTCTTCTAAGCCTTCTTTAGCCCATTCATATTTGTCAACCTTATCTTTTACCTTTTGCCACCCTTCAGCAGTAAACACAATATTGGGGGTTGGCACTCGTACGGCAGTAGTAAACTCGATAGATGTGACAGCAGCTCCATTAGCAATTGCTTTCACTACCTGCTTTTCTCGGATTCCGGTAGGTAACTTTGAGGGGATGTTTACTGTCAGCTTACATTTTTTTGCTTCTCCCGGAGCTAAATCAAAATAATTTGGTTCGATGGATGCTTTCATTGATTCCCACCCTTCGGTTTCTATTCTGAGCCGAACGCCTTGCTGGATATCGGTGGTATTGCCTACTTCCACCTCATAGGTAACCGAGGTTCCCGCATCTGATGATTTCCCTTGGATGGATGATTGCAACCCTACGGACTGCCCTTTTGTTGCATAAAAATTTCTTATTTGGAAGGTCGAATTAGTTGCGAAATTGAGCGTTAGCTGCACATGTTTTATGGCGAAAAGAGTGCCCCACTTTTGCCCTGCGTCTATATCAAACATGTCCCAAGGAATATAAACAGACTGCCAACCTTGCCCCACTAGGCCCACTTTTGCAGTGCTCACTGGGTTCAGCTCTAGGTAGTCCAATGTATCTACTTTTAACATAACCGAAAGCTCGGCCTTGGTATTCGGCTTTAGGTAAATGTCAAAAGCAATTCCTTCATAATTGGTCCAATCGGCAGCATCGCCAAAATAATTCCTACTGATTTTAGGGAAATAAATTCGGCTTTGGTTTGAATAGGTATAGGAAATTGTATCTCCACTATTCGCATGGGCTATACCTTTCTTGACTTTTGAAATGCCCGACCAATCGGAAAAATCTTCATTCCCCACTTGGGTTCTAAATTGGGCATGGCACAAACTTCCCATCATGATCCCAATCAAGACCAAGACCAACTTAGTCGTCCTATTTTTATTTCTCCTTACAAAAAATCCATAGTAGGTAATTCTCATTATTTTATCGTTTAAGTCACCAATAGAGGCTACCCCCGTCTAAAAAATTCATCTCAATTAAAACATTGAAAGCACCACAGCCCTACAAGAGCCATGGTGCCTAGTTAGATCTATTTCAAATTAATGTCTCACCACAAACCGTAAATTCATCTGTTCCCCATCCACATTTATGTTCATGATGTAGATGCCATCCGATAGCCCGGGCATATCGAGACCCAGCACTTGCCTACCTTGGGGAAGCTCCCTCAACTCGGAATGCAGGATCCTGCCCGTAAGCGAGATCACCTTGAGGCCTACAACTCCCGCCTGCGGCATCGCCAACTCTAGGCTTGCCTTGTTATCCATTGGGTTCGGGTAAAGGAGAATGCCGGAAAAAATCTCCTCTGGTCTCACGATAGCCGTTGCCGCAACCCGTTGCGCGGCCCCGCTTGGCTCTGTGCCCCAGACAAGCTCGCCACCTACATAGAGCGTGATGTTCGCATTTGCTTGGTAAGTGTTCGTGCCTACGTATGAATAATCGTCCGTCTCGTCAAAAGCCGCCCAGCTGGCGTTCGCCAAACGGGTGCGGATCTCGCCCGAACCGCTTAGGCTGTACAAGGTGTCCTCGGCAGTGAAGCCGATCTCAAGGTACCTGTCCGCACCGGCTACCGGCGTTTCCAGCTCCTCCACGGTGCCCTCTACTTTTCCATTGCCCATCTCTGCCCAGTCGGTCCAGAAATTGGTCGACGTCGCATCTTCGGAGGTGAACCAATATTTCATGGTCACATCGGAAAGCGGAACGACGGTGTTCCCCGTATTCCTGATCTCAAAGTTTGGCCTCAGGGAATTGTTGTAAGGGGAATTTGCGTCCCCCGCCTTGTGCTCTACCACAAACGAAGCGGTTGTTGCCTCAGCTTCAGGTTCTTCGCCCCATACCAAAATACCATCTAGGTACATCGTGACCTGCGTGTTTTCTACATAGCTGCCGGAAGGGAGGTAAGAATAGTCGTCCGCCTCGTCAAAAGCCGTCCAGTCGCTTTTTGCAGAGCGGGTCATGATATCGCCGGTGCTTGTCCCCGGTAAGAGGTCGAGCCCTTGGGCAAAGCCAAGTTCTAAGTACGTGTACCCGCCAGACCTTGCAGGCGTGCTCTTGTGGAAAGAGCTTGTGATGTTGGACTTGCCCAATTTGGCATAGTCGCACCAAAAGTCCAGTGGCGTATAATCCTCTGCGGTGAACCAGTAGCGGATGGTCAACCCGCCCAATGCAACGCTATCTGTCCCCGTGTTGGCCACGTCGAAATAGGTATGGATGCTGTTGTCGTCAACCTTTCCCTTCGTTTTGGAGCTTAGGTCCAATGAGATGCCCGACAACTCGAACTCCATCCAGTTCAGGTCGAACAAGTAGCCTTCTCCGCCGTTGAACTCGAACTCGAGCGTTTGTATGCCCGCTTCTAGCCTTACCAGGGAAATGACGGTCTCCCAAGTGCCTGCCGTGGTTGGAATAGTAGCTGTCCCTAAAACCTCTCCTTCGTTTTGGATGGCAATGTTTCCGCCTAGCTCTGAAGAAACCCTATATGCTATTTTATAGATACCAGCATTGAGCACGTTCACATCAAATGAAACATGGTCTCCATTTTCAACTGAACCAATTTGCTCGTCTCCTTCTTCATCAGAAGTTGTTTCTACTTCTATACCTGATTGTGAGAAATAATCTTCCGCTTCTAGCCTAGTAAGAGTACTTATTTCAATAGGCTTTCTGGTAGCTTTAAACCAGTTGAGGCTCATTGCCCCTCCTTTGAAAACGAGGTAAATATCGTATTCGCCATCAGCGATATCCATAGTAGCCCCAATTGTTTCCCAAGTAGTTGCTGAACCTGTATTTGGCACCTCAATAGTTGACAAAAGCTCGCCTGCATAATCGCCTAACCTAACTTCAATGGTTGCTCCCTCAGCACTTGCAACACGAGCGTCAATGCCGCCAGCATCTACAAATTCAAAGCCGCTGAACATAATCCAGTCACCATCTTGAACAGTAGCAACTTCTTCTTCACCATCTTCATCTGAAGTAGTTATTGTTTCTGTTCCGTTCACCAAATCGTAGCCTTCCGCTTCTATTCTTGCATAAGGCTCTGCTGGTTCTTCTAAACCAAACTCCGAAAACTCGAACCAGTTACTATTACAGACATTTGCACTTGATACTGTTTTATAAATAAAATAAACATCATGCACTCCTGTAACTTCTCCGGTGATGTCTCCACTTGCAGTTTCCCAATTGTGCCAGCCACCAGAGTTATACAAATTGATAGTTCCGATGAGGTCGCCATCAGCAGCTCCTGTCCTTACTTCAACATATGTATCATCGTAAATAGAGCCAAAACGAGTACTCACTCTTTTTGCCCCAGTAAGATCAACATCACTGAACATGATCCAATCGCCAGGAACGATCGACTTTAGGATAGACCCGACACCATTATCTTCAGCATCTGTTGTACCACCAACGCTCGCTTTCCTCCAATCATTCGCATCATAATCTTCCGCTTCGAGCCTTGCAAATGGATCTGCATATTGGTTAAACTGAAGCCAGTTAAGGTTAAACAAATAGCCTCCGCCACCTTTTAATATAACATACACATCGTGAACACCCTCTACCTCTAAAAGCTCTGAATTGACAGTGGCCCAATTGCTCCAATTACCAGTGTTTGGCAATTCGACATTTCCGATCAACCTGCCATCAACCCCACCTACTCGTAATTCAACAGTACACCCACTATTTGGCGTACTGTAGCGTACATCAATATCTACAAAACCGGTTAGATCAACTTCGCTGAACATGATCCAGTCGTTGTTGTGAACCCAACCGACGTTTTCGTCTCCGTTATCATCAGAAGTTGCTTGAGTGTCGATGCCGTACATATCATCAAAATCTTCGGCTTCGTAGTAACCTAGTGGGCTTGCAAATTCGGTAAACTGTAGCCAGTTGATATTCACAAGGTCAGCAGATGTTCCTTTGAATACAAGATATACATTGTACTCACCTTCCATTTCTTCTACTTCAGATTTCACCGTTTCCCAAGCACTAGCCGAACCTGTGTTTGGTACTTCAACAGTAGAGATCAATGCGCCATCATATGCGCCTAGCCTCACTTCAATGGTAGTGCCTTCATGAGGACTGGCTACACGAACATCAAGGCCTCCAGCATCGGTCAAGTCAACATTTTTGAACATGATCCAGTCGCTGTCTTGGATAGAAGCGACTTCTTCTTCGCCGTCCACATCTGAAGTAGCCGCCGTTGCAGTTCCACTTGCGTTGCTGTACCCTTCCGCTTCTATTCTTGCAAATGCTTCAATTGATTCACTTACCTCAAGCCCAGAAAACTGGAACCAGTTGCTGTTACACACATTGGCGCTTGACTCTGTTTGGTAAATAAAATACACGTCATAAATACCAGTTTTAGGAGTGATATTTCCGCTTGCAACTTCCCAATTGTGCCAACCTTCCGTGTTGTACATATCAATAGTTCCGAGCAACTCACCATCGGCAGCTCCTACTCTTACTTCTATAAAAGCATCGCCAACTTGAGTTCCAAAGCGAGTGCTCACACTTTTTACATCCGTAAGGTCCATATCCGAAAACTGGACCCAATGACCGGGTTTTATAGATTTCAAAATAGATCCTACGCCATTATCTTCGGCGTCTGATGTTCCTCCAACCGTAAAGCTTCCATACTGACCGTCATAATCTTCGGCTTCTATTCTTCCAAATGGGTTTACATATTTTGTAAACTTAAGCCAGTTGATTTTTAACAAATCAGTGCCTGCTCCTCTGAATACAAAATAGACATCGTATTCGCCATCTACTTCGTCAATAGCTGTGCTTACCGTCTCCCAAGTGCTTAAAGAACCTGTGTTTGGTACATCGATAAAAGAAACAATTTCCCCATCAGTAGCACCTAGCCTTACTTCAATAGTTCCACCATCAGTTGCACTGGCTACTCGTACATCAATTCCGTCAGCTTCTCTCAAATCCAACAAATCAAACTTAATCCAATCACCGTCCTGAATGCTGCCCACTTCTTCTTCTCCATCTACATCGGAGGTTGGTGAAGCGATAGTTCCACTTTCGCCGTCGTTAATTTCAGCCTCAAACCTTGTGTAAGGATCTGTTGGAGGCTTCACAAATACATCGGAGAATTGGAACCAGTTGATGTTGCATACGTTAGGACTTTCTTTGGTCTGATACACTAGGTACACGTCGTAAATACCCGTTACGTCTAGCATATAGCCACTAGTCGTTTCATACGTTTGCCATGCACCCGTATTTGCTGCATATACTTTACCTACCAGCGGTCCATCCACCGCATCTAACCGAACTTCTACGTACGCATCATCATACACAGAAGCCAAACGGGCATTGATACTTTTTACACCGGTAAGGTCAAGGCCAGCGTACATACTCCATTCTCCCGGGGCAATAGAACCTAAATTTTGCACTCCATCAATGTCGCCAGTAGTTCCTATTTTCACCCCATTCATATCGTCAAAGTCTTCTGCCTCAACTCTTGCAAATGGATCTGTAGTTTCTACTACGCTAATGTTTGTTACGGTGTAGTAGTTTTCTTCGCTTGAAGAAGTCCCTTGAATTATTACTTCTAAGGTGCTTCCTGTCAAGTTCTTTACAATTGCAGTCGTTTCGCTTAGGCTTCCTGTACTTTCCGAAATCGAGGTCAGCGCACCGCCATCAAGTTTGTAATAAACATTGATATTATCTGCGCTAGATAATGCTCCTGTTTCGCTTAACTGCACGTAAATATTGGCACTTGAAACACAAGTGATATCCATGAGACCAGATGACCAATCTACAGAAGCATTTTGCACCGTAAACCCTTCGTTTTCAAATGGTAAGTTACAAGGACTCACAAAACCCTGCCCCTTCAATTCTAACCAGTTGATGTTCCAACCTGCAGCGTTTGAAGTTAGGCGCAGCGTATGCGTTCCTGCTGTTAGGTAAATAGCCGAAGTGGTATTTACCGTAGCCCATGTTTGCGCTCCACCAGTGGCTGGGAAAGTGACTTGCCCAATACTTTGCCCGTCTACGCTTACCGCAAAATCGCCATCAGTTGTTTCGCTGGCTACGCGGTAATCAAAAGCATAAGTAGCCGAAAACGGTACCACAACAGTATATTCCATCCAATCGCCTGCATCTATTGAAGTTACATTTTCCACGCCGCTCACATCGGAAGTTGCTTCTGTAGTTACTCCGCTCATGCTTGAAAATGCCTCTGCTTCTACCAATACCGAACCTTGAACAGTGATATTGAAAGCCGCTGTATTTTGCTGGCCACAGTCGTTGGTGAAGGTTACTTCATAAGCTCCAGCAACATCCGCTTGGATATCGTCAAACTCAACCACCCTTGTATCTGCGGTAAAACCATTAGGACCAGTCCAGCTCCAAGTGCCTCCTACAGCAGGCTTTGGCTGCAAGCTTGCCGAATTGCCTGGGAAAATAGACACATCAAAAGATTCTTGCGTGCTAATGGTCGTTCCCACCATATTGTACACTTCTGCATATGGTTTTACTTCTACTACAGCGCATTCCAGCAATAAATCCAACCAGTTGAAATTCCAACCAGATGAGTTTGCCGCCACCCTGATTGTCTGTATTCCAGCACTTAAAAAAATGGGAGATGCAGAAGAAACCGTGCCCCATGTTTGAATACCGCCCGTAGCCGTGAAAGAGACGGTTTCCAATTCTTCTCCACCAACACTTACCGTAAAATCTCCATCTGCAGATTCGCTGGCTACTCGGTATGCCATGGTGTAAGTGCCATCGAAAGGAACATCAATTTCGTACTCCATCCAGTCGCCAGCCTCAATTGACGTCACATTCTCACCTGCACCTTCATCGGTAGTAATTTCTGTGGTTACGCCACTTGCATTGCTGAAACCTTCCGCTTCATATTTCCCAACAGAAACTGCTGTATGTACGAGGTTGTTGTTCGTACCAAAGTCAGTTACCATGCCTCCTGAAACTCCGGTAATCGTTGAGGTTTGTTCCCTTAGCTCTACAGCGAAGTTAGTGTTGTTATTAAGCACAATATTCGTTGCGGTAAAGTCATCCTGATTGGAAAGGCTTTCCCCTTGGGTACTGATATGGTTTCTCTCACCCCCTACTTTAATTTTTAAATCTTGGTCAATAACCAGACCTGGGGCACTCTTCAACGTAATGTTGTGGTTGCTACCTCCGATGTAGGCAACATTTCCCGAACCGTTGTAGTATGGATCTTCAGCAGGAATAATCGTAATTTCTGCATTATAATTCTTATCAGTTGTGTAGGTACTTGCATAAACTGGCCCATAAGCACAGTCTGCATAACTATCAACTACATCTCCCGAACCAAGCGAATAGCCGTTCTCGCAACCTATTGCAATACATCCTTCTACATACTTTGTTCCAGTGGCATGGGCAACGGTTACACCTGTCCGCAAATGCTTTATGGTACAGTTCAATACTGTTACGTTAGAAGTTCCTCGGCTATACTCCACTCCGTCAATTACGGTGTTACCTGCATTATAAGCTCGAATACCAGCTTCACCGGTACTTTTCATATAGCCTGCTGGCAATCGGTAGCCCCAAACCGTGTAAAAATCAATTAAATCAGCCGCAGTACCTGTCCCTTCTTCAGCGAGCATGTCATCTGTAGAACGCATCTCGCCTTCAAGGTAGCAACCTTCAATTTTAGGATTGTTAGCAGCTTGCATAAACATGCAATGACCATAAGAACGGTGAATGATCGTATTGTCTTTTGCATGGTTCGACTCTCCCCTAATCAAGAAAGCGCTGTGCTTAAAGTGCTTGATGGTATACGTGCCCCCTTTACCAAAAGCATCGCCATAACCGTAAGGGTACGAACCTTTTGCGGTAATATGAAAGCCCTCGATCCTGTTGTACGAACCATCCATACAAACATTGAGTGCCCCATTTTTAGGGTAATCATGGACGCTCCCCACATCTACTAAAGTCAAGTTTTTAAGAACGTTGTTATTACCTGTAATTTGTACTTCGAAAAAATCGTCATAGGAATCTGTATAAGCATTAAACACAGCCGTCTCCACATTGACGGTTACATCGGTAAAATCATAGGTACTGTTATTTCCCGAGACAAGAAAAAGCACATAGGCTTTCACTCCTCCCACGGTCGTATAGTCAGGAAAATCGCCATTCACGATGTCATCGGGAGTAACCGTGTACGTCCCTGGAGCCAACTTTACATCTGCATTATCTTGCTTGAGATACGGCAGCAATTCTTGCAACGAATTGACTGTAATCTGCTGTGCCGAGGCACTAAAGCTGATCAAGAAAAAAAGCGCTGCCAAAAAGCGCTTTGGTTCAAAAAGGCAGGGTAAACTCCCTTCCTTTCGATAGTTACATTTTGTCTTAGTTTTCATTTTCATTTTACAGTTTCAGAAATAATTAATTGGTTTACATAAATAGATAGTAGTTAAGTGAAGTATAATTAAAGAGGTTGTGCTGATAAGCAGGATACAGTTTTATTAGATAAAAAACTGCAAACAATAGCTTTTTAAGCTTACTATCAAACACTTACAAGCAACAATCTCGTATATTCTTATTTATTTAAAGCCTTTGTAATCGCCTTTACAACCAGCGATTCCATCACCTTATAGCCCTCTAGGCTAGGATGTACCGAATCCCTTCCATATTCTTTTTTAAGCCCTTTCTCTTTGTTCACCATTGGCTTGTAATAATCTACGTAGACCAACTTGTTCTCCTTTGCATATTTTTTAATCAGCTTATTGAGGGCGACGATAGAGTCTGCTGGTTTTATATTAGGCCTCCACGAATAAGAAGTAGCTGGCAGAGCTGCTGCCAAAACCACCTTTATCCCGTTTGCCTTCGCCAGTTCTGCCATTGAGAAAATGTTGCCTGCAATTTGCTCGATGCTGATTGGTCCTTTATTTTGGGCGATATCATTTGTCCCGGCCAAAATCACCACCACTTTGGGCTGTAGCTCTATCACATCTGGTCTGAACCTGAGCAACATTTGTGAGGTTACTTGCCCACTTATCCCCCGATTGATGTAGGGATTAGTTGCAAAAAAAGCGGAGTCGTAGGTTTCCCACTTTTCGGTGATCGAATTACCCATAAAAACCACCCGATTTTCTTCGGGAGAAGGTGCTGCTAACTTGGCATTTGCTTCTGCATATTTCCCCAAATTTGCCCAATCTTGCTCTTGTGCCAGCAACGGCGCAGCCAAACTGACGAGCAGCACACATAGCAGCATTTTTAGCTTGGGGAAACCCCTATTTTCTACTTTCCAATTCATCTTTTTAATTTTTATACTTTTCGGAGCATTTATATGCTTCCTCATTTAGTTCAAAGTCTCAATTTCAAAAGCCCCGCTCAGCCTAATATCTTCCGATGAACTGCCTACCATTACCTTGAAAGTACCAGGCTCGACAGTCCAATTCATATTTTTGTCTAGCAAAACCAAATCATCTGGATGCAGCACAAAATCGATGGTCTTTGTCTCTCCTGGCAACAGGTGGATGCGTTCAAAACCTCTAAGTTGGGAGTCATAAGTAGTTACACTACTCACTTCATCTTTTACATACAATTGGACAACCTCATCACCGGCTACCTTACCCGTATTAGTGAGTTGAAAGGATACATGTACATTGGCTTGAGGTTTCAAGGAAGTTGGGGTTACTTTCAGGTCGCTATAGCCAAATGTTGTATAGCTCAACCCGTATCCAAAAGGGTACAAAGCTCCAGTTACCCGGGTGCTTCCAATCCCATTTTGTTCATCTAGGGACTGTCCTGCTTGTGATCCTACCTTAAAGGGGAAATTGTAAGGTATCTGACCTACCGTTTTTGGAAAAGTGAGGGTGAGTTTCCCGCCGGGGTTATACGCTCCAAAAAGGGTTTCGGCAATTACATCGCCAGCCGAATTGCTTGGGAACCAAGCTTCCAAGATTGCGGGAAGGTATTTATTCTCCCAATTGATGCTGAGGGGCTGCCCGTTGATCAACACTAGCACAACAGGTTTTCCAGTTGCGTATAATGCCTGAACTAATTGATGTTGTCTTCCAGGAAGCCTTAAGTCGGTTCTAGATTTTGACTCACCTACCCTCTCTTCGTCTTCCCCCACAACTGCAATAATCACGTCCGCATCTTTCGCTTTTGACACAGCCTCATCAATAGCGGCTTGCTCTTCTTTGCTCAACGGATAGGTAATAATTTCGCTTTCAGGCCAATGAGGGTCTATCACATCACACCCTTTTGCATAGGTCACATTTAACTCATTTCCTCCATACTTTTTAATCCCTTCATATACGGATACCGATGGATTTTCAGCAGGACCATACCTGCTATAGGTAAAACTGACCTCATCTGCCAAAGGTCCGGTTACCAATACGTTTTTCAACTGTTTACGGTCTAAAGGAAGGAGGTTGTTTTCGTTTTTCAACAATACCAACGATTCCCTGTTGATTTGTTTTGATAACTTTTCAGCTTCGGACGTGTGTACTATTTTATCAGCTTCTTTAGGGTCTTTTACAAACGGCTCATCAAATAGTCCTAGCCTAAATTTTACAGACAATACATCGGCAACTCTTGCATCGATTGTTTTCATTGAAACAGCTCCTTCAGCAATCAACTGGCGCAAGGGCTCGATAAATGACTCAGGAGTTCTGAATGTTGTTCGCACGTTCAACCCTGCCTCTACAGCCTGACGAACTGCTTCTTTGTAATCTCCTGCTACTTTATGTTTGTCACTAATAAACTCAACTGCTTCACTATCAGAAACTACGTATCCATCAAAGCCATATTTTTGTCGGAGCAGCTCGGTCAGGAAATAAGAACTTGCAGAAACAGGAACGCCATCGTAGTCATTATAACTGCTCATCACTCCCATGGGGGACGCTTCTTTTATTACTCTTTTGAAAGGATATAAATGTAATTGGTGCATTTCCCTTGGCGCTACATGTGGGTCCGTTCTCGCCTCCCCGTCTCTCGCTCCTTTGGGCACGCTATAAACCGCAAAATGTTTAATAGTAGACGCTACACCCTGAGACTTAATCCCCAATACCATTTGCTTGCCTAGCTCAGCAACTAGGTACGGGTCTTCGCCATAGCTTTCCACACATCTCCCCCACCGCTGGTCTCGGGCAGGGTCCAATATAGGTGCATAGATATTTGTATAACCCAAAGCCTTAGCTTCCCTACCTACCATCTGGCCTGCTTGGCCAACCAACTGCTTATTCCAAGTACTTCCAATGCCAATGGGCGCAGGCAATGAGGTTGCTTTTTTATGACATAAGCCATGAACTCCTTCGTTGGTGAAATCGACAGGAATCCCCATCCTAGTTTCCTCAATGAACCATTTTTGTATTTCATTGATGGCAAGCGCATGGTTGCTATAGGGAAAAGAATGTTCTGTATAAGTAGAGGGTCTGCCGTGAAGCGTGTTTAGGTGTTCATCTATATTTCCAATCCCATCTTTCCAAACCCGCTGCTTCCAACTCTCGTTGGGCATTTCATCTTCCAACACCCGAGAATAGCCATACAAGGTAGCCATCTGACAGGTTTTTTCTTCAACAGTCATCAATGAGAGCAAGTTGTTTATTCTGCTTTCCAGTGGTGCTGTCGGGTCTTCAAATACATCTTTTAAGCCGTTTTTATTGAAGTCAATCCAACCCTCATGATAGATCGTATCTTGCCCTTTCTTAGTACCAAATGAGGTAAAGAGAAAAAACAAAATAAGCGCATATAATCTAGTATTTTTCATAGGTCATTGGTTTGATAATTTGACTTGTTATTTTATCTGAAAGCACCTAAAGACTCCAACGCACTTGACAGAATACAGGGAAATGTCGTCCCTAAACAGCAGTAATAGTGATTTCCCCATCTTCTGTCAGCCCTCAATAATCTGTTACTTACCAACCGTCACTGTACTAATAGATGATGCCTGTAACTCAATAGAAACTGGTGTTTTCCCAACCATCACGTTTATTGTTTTCGCTTCCTTTTCAGGGTTGTTCAGCAGCAACATCACACGTCCGTCTTTCAGTTTAAAGGCCAAATGGTTTTTGCCTTCCGAAGATTTCAGCACATGGTCGCCGGGTTGTACAAAATGCGAAAGATGCTTGAATAGGTAAAATTCATCGGTATAATTGATTTCTTGCTTCTCACGGTCAATCACCACCATAGAATTTTGTGGCCAGCCCCATGCACTTTTGCCCGTTTCGTCCAGCACCATATTCCAATACATGTAGCTACCAGCTCGGTTGTTGAAAAAATGCACGATGGTTTCCCACGATCTTGCTACCGAAGTCCAGTCATTTTCACTTTCACCACATTTATTTTCAGTTTGCATGAACTTGTAATCGGGGTACTCTTTCGCAATGGTGGGAATGGACTTAGAACCTCCCCACTGAAACCCAACTCCTTTAATGTATTTCTTAGATTCTTTGTCGTCCAAAATGGTTCTCACATAGTCTGGCTTGCCCCAGTTGATGGTCCCCAACCAGATTTCAGCTTTGATGTTATCTTTTTCAAACTGTGGTCCTAAAAAGTGTCCAATAAAATAGGACATATCCTCTGCTCTCCAAGTACAACTCGGCCAGTTAGGCGCATATGCAATTTCGTTTTGAGGTTGGATGGCACACAGCGAAATACCTTCTTTTTCATAAGCTTGTACAAATTTCGAGAAGTACAAAGCGTAAGCCTGAAGATACCTTTCCTGCATTTTAAATGCCGTTGCGTTGTTGAAAACCTCTGCACCAGGGGTCATTCGGTTTCCATCAGGGCGACCGTTCCAATCCCCACTTCGGGTCGAATAATGTTCGTTCACTTTCATCCAAGCTGGAGGCGTCCATGGTGATGCCCAGATTTGCAAATCAGGACGAACTTTTAAGGCTTCTTTGAGGTAAGGAATGAGAATGAATTTGTCCCTGTCGATATTAAAATCACGCATTACAAAATCTTCGGGAACATCGTTGGAGGAATAATAGCTTAGAGCGTAATCGCTTGCCCCCAGTGGAATACGGCACATGGAAAAGTTGCAACCCTCTTCGGAAAACAGTGCATTAAAAACTTCTTTCGATTGAGTGGCTGGCAATGCTTGAATAGCCGTCCAGCCCAATTCGTTGAACGCACCGCCAATGCCATCAATTTCCTGTAATACACTATCGGTATAGATGGTAATGTCTGGGTTAGAAACTTCCTTTTCTACTTTTGCCGCAGACTTTTTGGGTTCAACCCAACGCTCAGTTGGGGTAGTATACACCACACTTACTTTCTGTGCAGAAAGAGTACTTATTCCAAAAAATACTATGCTAATAGTGCTGAATAATAGTTTTCTCATTTTTCTCTATTTTGTATAAACTTTAAAGTCTCTGTATCGTGCTGAGCGGGTAAACATGTGGCGCAACCCGATTCGCCCTTCCTTAGGTGATTGTTTTTCATCTAAGTCCCAAGAATATAATTTCTCCACACCCTCGCCCTTTACCTGAAAGTGGAGCTTCGAACCCGTTTTGATAACCGTGATTTTGTAGGTGATGCCTGGTAAAAAAAGTCCAGTTTTAAAAAATGCCGGAGGCACTTCTGTTTCTCCAAACTTGCCTTCTTCTGCGGGGTATTTTCGTATCCTTATGTAATCATTGTCAGGATCTTCGTTCACCATGGGGAAAGCCGAATAACTAACATGGAGCGGGTTCATGTTGTAGTAATACTTACTCATGGTCGGCACTTCTCTGTACTCGTTCCATTCCGTAATATCCTTTCCCCTACCTTCATTCCCAATTCCTTGAGCTTGTATATACAAGATGTTCACATTCACTATTTGCGAATCTGTTCGGGTGTAGTCATACTCAATTTTGATATCTCCTTTGAAGGAATCTTTGGTCCACAAAACCGTATGGTGCGCATCGTTTCTATTGATAGGTCCGGCAATTAAATCCATGCCTTTTTCATCCTGCACCACTTTTGAGATTAGCCCATCTTTAAACCAGTTCTCTTCCCAATTGCTCGTGCAATCATCTGATAATTGCAACTTCCAGTCGGATGAAGCATTCAAGCTTTCAAAATCCTGTTGCCCTTTCACCGAACAGCTAAAAAAAGTAAATGAAACAGCTGATACCCAAAATAATAGTCTTAATTTCATAGCAATTTATTTCATCTGATTAATATTCGTATTCGGGAACTGAATAGACCATTTCTTCTTTAAAGCCCATCCCTTTTTTCACACCGTAAAGATTGATTTCTGATTGATTTCTCCTCCTTTCATTCAAACCGAACATCTTTTACAAAATCGTTCATCGTTACCTGCTCAGCGACAACTTTCTTTCCGTCTAGAACCACATTTTCAAAATACACACCCTCTACAGTGTGGTCTTTATCAAATCCTACCAGCTCCATACTCGCATGATCGCGAATGATATACGGTTTCCAATCTGTGCCATCCTGAAATCCAGTGAGGGTTGTATCGATAGGTGCGGAAATGGCTGTGATGTCTTTGAAAATCACATTTCTGACGTTGCCCCGTTCTTCTGTTTCTGTCCATCTCGTCTTCCCAATCCAACAAGATATTAACCTGCGGGCTTCCTCTATTCGGATATTCTCAAATGTTACGTTACTGATGACCGCATCATCGCAATGGTAAACTCGAAGTGCCGTTTCCCGCCCAACATCATGGATAATATCGCAGTCTTCAAAAAGTATATCACTGACATTTTCACATATTTCAGCCCCGATGCTCAAAGAATGGGCAAGTTCGTTCCAGACCACACACTTTCGGGTATGGATGTTTTTTACCTCCCCACGCCCTTCAAAAGATTTGATCACCACGGCGTCGTCAAGGGTGCGAAAAAAGCAGTTCTCCACTAAAGCATTTCTTGAATTAGAAATATCAACCCCGTCCGCATTTCCTCTCCAGCCAAGGATTTTGATATTATCAACATGAATATCATCGGAACTCTGAATCGGAACGGTCCAGTGGCTGGGATCGCAGATAGTTACCCCTTCAATAGTTATGTTCTTAGAATGCTGGGCAAATATGGTGTGCCTTCTGCGCGCCCTTGGAATAGCAGACTGGTCAATAATGCCCCTCCCACGGATAGTGATGTTTTTTCCTTCCATAAAAAAGGTAGGTAAGTTCTTTTCTGACCCACGTATTTCTACCTTCTTCTCATCCTTCTCCATTCCACAGCGGAGATAAGCCCCCCCAGCTATATAAACTGTTTGACCATCCTCTAGTGCCACACTGGTTACATCATGGACTCCTGGACCAAAATAAATGACATCAGAACTTTCTGGGTCAGGAATATTTTCTTCAAAAGGATTGGCAAAAATATGCAACGATTCATGCCAATCTCCATTCACTTCAATGGTCAGGTTGCCTGGGTTATCTACAGAAAACGATATGTCATTCCCATCAAATTTTGCTTCAATCCCATAGGACGTCGGCAATATTTTCACAGAACTAACCGCCTCAGGATAAGTGATTTTAACCTCCACTTTTTCCTTCATATCGAAAGAAGCGAATGAAGCAAATCCGAATATTTTGCGCGAGTGATTTAGGCGAGGTATCGGTTCTGATGGTGGGATTTTTGTTTTATAAACAGGCACTGCCTGCCCCTCTACTTCCACAGCGAAAGCTTTGGATAGCTCAACGCCCTCCGGTGCTGGATATACTTTTACCTTTTGCTTTGTACACGCACTAAAAGCCAGAATTCCTATTGAAAAAAGAAGTACTGTTGTATTTCGACAATTTGTATAAAACCCAATACTACGCTTCATAAGTCTTGATATTAATAGAATACAAACCTTTAATTCAGAACCTGTTCGGCTTCCAACAACCTTGATCTCAACTGCTCATATTCTATGTCATGAATATCTTTGTTGGCATCAACCGCCATACCTGCAAGCATCCCAGCACTTTGCCCCAGCACCATGAATACCGGCTCCATCCGAATAGAGCCAAAAGCAATGTGCGAACTCGATATAGCTGTGAGCACGATCAAGTTTTTGCATTCTTCTTTTTTAGGAAGAATTGTTCCCAAGTGGATTTGGTAAGGCTGCCCAGGCTCTACCCCCAAATCGCCCTCGTTTTGCACATAGCCTTCAGCGGTAATGTACCTTTGGGTATTGTGCGAATCCATGGCATACGAGCCCATCCCAATCGACTTTTCAACAGGCTTTTTCCCCAGTATTTCATTGTCGGTCATCACAAACTCTCCAACCATTCGACGAGCTTCCCGCACATAAATCTGGTAAGGCCAGTGGCCATTATCCACAAATTCATCTTTTGCCAAGCCCCATTTTTTTATATTTTCCCTTAACCTTTCCGGCACGCTTTCATCGTGAGTCCAGAAGTACAGCAAGCCTTTGTGGTAGTTGATATGCTCTTCCAGTATCTCTTTCCTTTTTTCGTAAGAGGCTTCTGGGTATTCGTAGTTCATCCCGATGTTGTCGGAGCTAAAAGGGCCTACATTGTTTACATCCCTTTTTTTATTGGGAATTTTTCCACCTCCAAACATAGAAGTCCGGCCACCTCTGAATACCCTTCTCAATAATTCATACTGCGTAGAATCGTAATTTTCTGGTTTCTCAAAAGGCACTACGTTGCCTTCAGCATTGGTGGTGCACAGGCGGTAATTATACGCCTGAATGCGCTTGTCGCCAGACCCTTTTTCCCCAGGAGGGTCTGTAGAAATACGGGGCAATACGCCGCTTGTAGAATCGCCGGGGATTACATAAGGGCTAATGTTAAGCTGCTGGAAATTATGGCTATGGTGAAATTCGTTGGTTTGCACACCGTTCCAAGTTTCGCCATACACACTGTTGGCTTCTCGCCCTATGGTATAAGTGACGCCAGCGGCAGCCATCAAATCGCCCTCGTACGTGGCATCCATGAAAATTTCCGCTTCAAATTTCTTCCCACTCAACATAGTGATGGACTTGATTTTCCCATCCACTACTTCTACCCCATTTTCTCGGTCGAGCCACTCATCACGCAAAACAGTGATCCTATTTTCAGCTATAAATGCCTCAAAAATTCCTTCTGCCACATGCGGCTCAAATGTCCACATGGTTTGCATGCTGTCGTTGATCGCCGTAGTTCCTTGCCCCTCGTTGCCGTATTCATTCTTCGGCTGCCAATTCCATGCGTCCTCTTTTTGGTAATGCAAATACACACGATGGTAAAACTCACGAGAAAGCCCGCCAATTACGCTTTTATCGCCTACATCGGTGAACCCTAGCCCACTTGCCGAAAGTCCGCCAATATGTGTCTCGGGGCAAACGATGATGACTGATTTGTCCATCTGCGCAAGCTGCACCGCAGCCGTGATGGCTGCCGAAGTCCCTCCATAGATCACCACATCTGAATCAGACGGTTTTTCAGTCTTGGTAGTAGTACAAGCAACAACAGTTGCCAAAATCAGCAAGAATGGCAGTACATATCTTTTCATTTCATATTGTATTAAAAGGTTGTTAGCGCATGTTTAAATATGCTCTTAGTTGACGGGCTTCATCACCACTTCCTTCAAGTTGATAGGATTCCAAGCTCCCGCAACTGGCTTAAAAGTGATTTTATAATCACCTGATTTATTTATTTCAAAATCGCCAATTTCTAAAGATTCAAATTTGTCGTAACCTCCAGTTTTTGGAATTTTCACCGTTTTTGTTTGCCCATTTATTTCCACGGTAAACTCCGTATCTTCCAGGCCAGCAGTCATTGCCGCCGCCTTGAACTTACCCGGTTTTTCTATGGAAAAATTCCAGTACACCACAGCTGTTTCGCTATTCCAACTTCCCACGCAGTCTTTCGAGCTGTTGTAGCGAGCGCCCGGCCCTTGCAAGTTTTGGAATTGTGCACGCTCTGTATAAAAAGCTACAATGCCTTCCTCATTTTGCCCAAAAGGTTTCGGGGGAATTGCATTTGGCTTGCCCGCCAACTGAAGCACCACCACCGAGTTAATTGGATCGGAGGCCGTGCCCGTTAGGCTTACCACCAACCCGTCTTTGCCAGCTTTCGTTTTGAAAGCCTTGTTTTTATTGGCTAATAAATACGCTTTTTGTGCTTTATTTTTTATGGGTACAAGGAGGTTACCATCGGCTGGCCAGTCGAACACGTGGAGATACAAATTGGTTTTGCCGCCAACTGTTTTCATGGTAACATATCCCCAATCGGGTTTGCCACATGGGCTTGCCTCTGTTTCGTAAATAGCTTCGCTGTTTTTATTCATCCAAGCGCCAACTTCTTTCAAATTGTTCACGGCTGTGGGGGCTAAAGTTCCCAAAGAAGTTGGGCTCACATTTAACAGGTAATTTCCACCCATGCTGCTGGCATCTGCCAAGTTTCTGAGCAGGGTGGAAACAGGTTTAAACTTTTGGTCATCGCTGCGGTAGCCCCAACTGCCACTTATCGGCTGGCAAATTTCCCAATAGGGTGCTTCGGGTTTTTGCTTAGGCAAATGGCGCTCGTAGGTTTTATGATCGCCCGGATAGTCATCGCCCAATCGGTCGTTGGTAATGATAGCTGGCTGCAAATCGGTAGTGATATGGTACAAACTATCGATCACCTCTTTGGTCATTTTCCGAGGAGTATCCCACCAAAAAATGGCGATTTTTCCATATTCAGTCAGCAATTGCCTTACCTCGGGAAGTGCTTTTTCCCGTACATATACATCGGCGCTTACCCGCTGCATCTTTTTGTCCCAGTTATTTCCCAGCCCTCCTGGGTGACTCCAGTCTTGTGCTTGGGAATAATAAAACCCGAATTTGATATCCTGCTTGGCACATTCCTCGGCGAGTTCTTTGAGCACATCTCGCCCAAATGGCGTTGCATCTACCACATTGAAAGGATTGGATTTTGAATCGAACATGGAAAAACCATCGTGGTGCTTAGAGGTAATGACCATGTATTTCATGCCTGCTTCCTTTGCCAATCCAACAAATGTTTTGGCATCGAACTGAGTTGGGTTAAACAGGTCGGAAAATTTCTCGTATTCTCTCAAAGGAATTTTGCCTTTGTTCATGATCCACTCGGCAGAGTTGGTTTGTGCCTCACCTTTGTAAAATCCGGCTGGTACGGAGTAAATCCCCCAGTGGATGAACATACCGAAACGGGCATCGGTCCACCACTCCATGCGTTCTTCGTCTGTGATTTGCTGTGCGTTCGCCTTTTGTTTGCCCCAACCAATGCTGAGGAGTAAGGCTAAAATCGTAAGTATTGTGAAGTGTTTTTTCATTGTATCAATTAATTTATTTGTTCTATCAGCACCACGCTCCATGGAGTCAAGGTTTGCTCAATGGTTAGATTTCCATCACTCCCTACAGTTAAGATTTCGGTTTTTAAAGTATTTGCAAAGTCTTTCATCACTTTCACCTGCTCACGTGTAGGTGGCTCTGGTTTTCCCATCGCTTCCCAGTAATTGTGGATGTTTCCGTGGTCTTTGTCCAAGGTTTCAATTTTGAACTGTGTACCTGGCTTTAGGCCCGACAGTGAAAATTGGAGCGATTTAGAAGTGCCTTTTTCTAGTTTGTTTCTTCCAGCAGGAACAGCTCCTTCGTATTCTTTAGGATAGTTGTAAGCCAATGCAGAAATTTTTCCGTTGCCCGAATTTCGGCTTACAAACAGGTACTCGTCTTTGTAGAGTTTTTCATCCCCCAAATGATGCAGCATGCGGTAGGCGTGGTACGAGGGTTTTACTATTCCTTGGAAATTGATCATTCCAAATCCTCCGTGGAAAATACTTGCCGCGCCTCCTTTTTCTTCAAAAATATCGGTGAACGTCCAGAATGCCAGCGAGTTGGTTAAGCCGATGCAATCGAGGTTGGTTTTTACGATGTATGCTGCCGGAGGTAGAAAATCGTGCATAGCATCGCGGCTACTTGGGCTAGTGTTCCACTCAGTTAGATGCAGCTCGGCATCGGGAAAAGCACTTTTGGAAATGATTTCATTCAGCCATTCCAAATCGAGTTTGGTAGAGCCTACAAAGCGGGTAAGCCCTCTTCCCTTTCCTGTTTCGGGGTTAAAAGCGTAATCGGTGGGGTAAGGATGGCAACTTATGAAGTCAACAGGTAGGTTTTCCTTTTCGCAGAATTTGAGGAAGTCTTCGATCCATACGCCATGCCACTTTAGGGTGTTTATATCATCGATGGTAAAAACTTCTTTGGCAGCTTCCCGGTCTTCAATTTCCCCATCGAAGCGGGCATCGGGAACGAAATTACTGGTAGAAGGCCCGCCAACTTTAAGTCGGTTATCTACCGAGCGTACAGCTAGTGCCGATTGCTTGTACAGCTCGAAATATTGAGATTTTGTACCATCCCAAAAAAGTGGGTATAGGTTAGGTTCGTTCCACACCTCAAAGTACCAAGTTAGCACTTCGTCAATTCCGTACCTATCGACGCAATGCTGCGTGAATGCTTTTACAAGATCATGCCACTGCTCGGCGTAATTTTCACCAGGAGTAATATTAGCCTTCCACCAAAACACGGTTTTTGAATTTTCAGCAGCAAATTGATTGGGCAAAAATGCTAGCTCTACAAAAGGTTTTACATTCAAATCGAGCATGCGGTCGAACAAATCGTCGATGTATTGCCAGTTGTACACAATTTTGCCTCTGCTTTCGAGGACGGGGAACATGTCTTCGTGGAAAAGCCCGTGGAAGCGGACATATTCGAAGCCACAATTCTCCTGAACTACCTGAAGCTGTTCTAACCAACCAGCCCGCAAACCCTCGTTTGCCCTTCCTGCACCCACGCCCTTGCTCCAGTAATGCTCAAACTTTTCTCCATTAGCATTTGTGTCTATTACCTTACTTTCTTGAGCATAGCTTGCTTCGAGGATCAGGAATATTCCACAAATAAAAAATGCAACTATTAATCGTAACTGGCTCATAATTATTTATTTACTTTGACTGTAAGCAATTGCTCCGTTTGATTTCTCATGACAAGCATTTTCACTTCTTTTGATTGATTGTGTTTTTTTAATGCTCCAAAAAAGTCTTTTACATTTTTGACTTTTTCACCTTCCACTTCTAGCACTACATCTTTCTTTTTCAAACCACCGCTCTGTGCAGCGTAGCTTCCTCCCCACATTCTCAGCATAATTATTCCTTCGGCTGTGTTGAGTCCATAAGCCGATTGCTCTTCCTTCGAATCCACACTTTTAATTTCGTTGCGCAACCAAGAAACCACTGGGCTAATATCTCCTCTTAGCTCTTCGGCACTTTTCAGCACAGGAACTTCGGGTGTTTTTGCCAGCTTTTTCAATGAAGGTTTCACTACTCCGAATTCATCCATGGGGAAATTTTTGAACCCGAGGGCAAGGGCTGGAGAGTTTTCGGCTACGCTAAAATCGAGCTGTGAAGGATTGGAAAACTGAGGATCGCCAAAGGAACTATTTGCATCGATGTTGTAAATCTGCGCCTTCATCATCGACTCCTCGTCGGGGAATAAATTATAATCGAGTTCTTTTCCCCAGCTCAATACATTTACATCTTTGTATGAATCTCTGACAATGTTTCGGAGGAAAACATCTTCACAGTTGGCGAACCAAACATGTGGATGCAAAGTGTTGTTTACCGTAATGTTATTTTCTACTACTCTATAAAACCCTTCTCGTAGTTTGATCCCTCCATTGAGGCACAAATTGTTGTAGATATAATAATTTGAAGAGCCGTCATCTAAGTCAATATCCCAACCATGATCGCAACGAAAGCGGTTATTTCTGATGATTGTGGTGTGAATCGCATCCCACTTTGGCATTTCTGGGTTTGCCATGATCATGCTGTCCATCACATTTCGCTTGGGATGCCAAAAGCGGTCACGCCCCCAAGAGTTGAAAGAACCATGATCGCCTGTTTCCAAAACAGTATTGAACACATCGTTGTATTCCAAAATATGTCCACCCCAGGTACCATCTCCAATGTTGATCCCTGCCCGTGGCACATCGTAAATACTATTATGCCGAACAGTGATATCCATCGCCATCGCTATTTGGACGCCTGCCGTTTGCTTTTCGGTCCGTCCTATTCGGTGGATCAGGTTATTTTCAGCGATGCAATCTTTGGGGTACAAGTCATTTTTTGGACCAACAACCGTATCCATTTCTTCCAAGGGAACAAACTCGCTATACTGGAAAGAAGGGGAACGAACAGCAGAAGGGTGACCAACAAAACAAATAGCACTTCCACCACATTCGTGGATATGGTTGCCCGCAAGTTTTATATTTCTGGTATAGCCGCTCACGAAAATGGCATTCCCTCCTAAGTTGGTAAACTCGCAATCCGACACCGAACAATTCTCGGCATTTTCAATAAAAGCCGCTGCTCCTCGGTAAATTGTCCAGTCGCTACGAAGCAAAGGCTCGTAAGCTTCCATAATCGTCCTTTGGGCAAACTCAAACTTTATTCCTTCAATAGAAATATCTCGCACCGGCGACTCTTCAGTTCCTTTGATCTCAAGCAACTTTTTAAGTACAACCCCTTCAAAAGTTGCGGTTAAAAGATCGATTCCCTCGGCTGGCCAGTAGTAAATTTTGTTGGTTGATTTGTCTACATACCATTCTCCTGGGCTGTCCAATTCTTCAAATACATTTTCCAGCATCCGGTATTCCTTATGCGGACTTGATGGTCGGTTATTCTGTTTTCCTCCTTCTAAAATAGCATTTCCCAAGCTATCCACCCCGGAGATGAGGTAATGAAAGCCTCCCCATTTCCCTCGGTGCATGGCATTAAAAATTGCTCCCTCGGGCTTTTTCCATGTTGCTACTCTTTCTTTGGAAATAGCATCTTCGGCATGCCCTTGCCAGTAGCCACCATTTTCATCATAATTGGGGTAGCGAGCCAAAATTTGTAGCTTATTGTTAACCACAAACTGGTCAAAATCAAGCCCTGTGGGAAGAGACGAAACGTAAATATTCGCCTCCGATTTTTCCCAACTCAGGTCTAAAGGGGCAGAGCCTTTTATGGTCACCAAAGAACCCCCTGCCCCTTTTATCTCTAGCCCGCTTAAAATGTGATCGATAACAATTTGAGATGATAAAAAATACTGTCCGGGCAAGATATTAATTACCACACTGGTACTAGCATCTTGAAGCTTTAGTTGACGAGCTTTTGCTATCGCATCGTTAATTTTTGAAAAAGGGGCGTCTTTCGTCCCTTCACTAATAGCCTGCCCATTATCACCTACATAGATTTCGACTTTAGTTTTTTTACAACCTATCAAAAAAACAACGCAGATAATGGTAAAACACAATATTTTTCTTTTCATTTTGTTAATCGATTTATGTTTTGGACACAGTGCTCAACAACTCTTTAATTAAAAAATTAACTGGATAAAAACAACGTATTGAAATACACTTGAAATTGATATTTCAGAATATGTTTCGCCACTGTGTGCCAAGTAATATTTTTTGCTTAGTACATTCCAAAAAGTTTCCATTGCTTATAGCCCATACTAAACATGCTAACTTCTCTTTTAACATATTTTTCCGGTCTGTGTAACTGGACACTCATTCCTCTTTGTGATTTACTATCTCCGCCCTTGAGCACAAAGATGCCCCGCTTAACAAGCTTCCATTTACCTATTTATCAGCTATTTTTTCTCTATAGCCACTTATTCTCTTTGACAGAAAAGAGGGGTAATTTTCACCATTAGTAGTCCCTCCTCCTTTGTTTCCCACACCGTTAGTAATAGAATCTCCAAAGCAAATTATTTTCTTTTGCCCTTGAAGCAAACCTTCTTCTTTTAGAAATTGAAATATGTTTTCGGCAATAAACCTATAACCTAATGCTGTTGGATGAACCCCATCGGTTGCCCCGCTATTCTTTGGATTCCTGATAAACAAATCCTCATTATGGCGAGGTAGGTTTAGCGCTCTAAATTTTTCAAATAGGTTGAGAAAAAGAGCCTCGTTTTCATCTGCGACCTTGCTCACGATCCAACTTGCCTTTTCCATGATTTCATTCGGCGATTCTTTGTACAAAAGCCGGTCATGCCTTTTGTACAGATAAGCAGAATCCACTGGCAAAGAGCTCATCATCAGTACTTCAATTCCCTCTTTCTTTAACCTGCTGGTTATTTCCCCCAATTGCTTTTCGTATTTCAGGTGGGAAATCATCTTTCTGGAGTTTAGCAAGTCGTTTGTTCCTACCATCAGTATGACTAAATCTGGTTTTTTTTCCAGCACATCCTTTTCTAGCCTACCTAGCAAATCTGACGTATTGTTCCCTCCTATTCCTGCATTTATTACTTGTGCAACTCCATAATTGGTAATAAAAATACAAAGAAACAATGCGAGAAACAAGAAAAAAAACTTCATCTATCTTTTACTTTTTACGTAAACCAATATTTTGTTTACTCACTAATTTCCAGCTTAATAACTGAAGAAACTTTATCAGGAGCTTCTTTTGGAAGATGGATGGTCGTTCCCTTACTGCCTACTTTTATTTTAAGCTTTGCCTTTGGATCTGCCAAGAGCTTTGCACTTTTTACTTTTAACTCTTTATCTATTACAAGGCGACCGTTTTCTGGCCATTCGAACACATGTGCATATACTGCTTCTGGCTTGCTCGTATATTTACCCCACTCTGGAGTTTTTACCGGGCTAAGCCCTGCTCCGTAAATCGATTCGCTGTTTACCTTCATCCATTCACCCATTTCTTGTAACCTTTCCACACTTGGCCCTGGAATCTGCCCTTCTGCAGTTGGGCCAACGTTCAGCAATAAATTTCCACCTTTAGAAACGATATCTATGAGGTTGTGGAGCAGTAACTCCGAGCTTTTCCAGTTATGGTCAAATGATTTAAACCCCCAAGAACCGTTCATGGTCAAGCACGACTCCCAATCGGTGCTCAAACCTGTTTCAGGCACTTCTTTTTCTGGTGTACCGAAATCACCTAAAAAATCTCCATCTACATTCATACCCGCCATACCATTTCTGCCCTTGTCCACACGGTTATTGATGATCGTATTTGGTTGGATACTACGAATAAAATTGTACATTTCTTTGCCCATCTCAGTGGTATAATCTGGAATCCACTCTCCATCGAACCATACTACGCCCACTTCACCGTATTTGGTTAGGAGTTCTTTTACCTGAGGCTTTAGGTAGTTTTTGTAATAGGAAGGGAATTTGGGGTTATGAACCGTTTGATCTTTCTGCCCTGCATTGTAGTTGGGGAAAAGGGGAGCCTGTGCATCGGGGTGATGCCAATCGGTAATGGAATGGTAAAAACACAATTTGATTCCTTCTTTTTCACATGCTTTTGCCAGTTCTTCTAAAATATCTCTTTTGAACGGCGAAGCGTCCATTATATCATAATCTGTTACTTCCGAATCCCACAAGCAGAAGCCTTCGTGGTGTTTGGTGGTGATGACGATGTATTTCATCCCAGCATTTTTTGCTATGGATATCCATTCGTCTGCATTGAACTTGACGGGGTTAAATTTGCCTGCGAATTGTTCGTACTCATTTATTGGAATATCCAATTTGTCCATGATCCATTCTGCATTTCCCCTTACCGAGTCTCCTTTGTAAATTCCGGCAGGTTCTGCATACAGCCCCCAGTGAACGAACATTCCGAAACGGGCTTCACGCCACCATTCCATGCGGGCATCACGCTCTGCCTTGGTTTCTTTTGAGTAGTCTTGGGAAAAGAGTAAGCCAAATTGGAAAAGTAGAAGTATGAATGTAATTAGTAGTTTTTTCATTTCATTTGAATATTAATATTACAGCTATTAAAATAGAACCTCCGTATTCCCGATAACTATCGGTGCAAAAAAAAGCTGGCAGCAACAGCTACCTATTGGCTGCCAGCTATATAATTTGACTTATTATTTCAATTTGGTTATTACCAACCTGGGTTTTGCAAAAG
This sequence comes from Flammeovirgaceae bacterium SG7u.111, assembly GCA_034044135.1. Classification (NCBI taxonomy): domain Bacteria; kingdom Pseudomonadati; phylum Bacteroidota; class Cytophagia; order Cytophagales; family Flammeovirgaceae; species Flammeovirgaceae bacterium SG7u.111. The sequence goes on from CP139021.1 coordinate 5,026,902, forward strand.
CTCTGAATTTAAGTTTACCTGATTCAATGGAATAGGATCCACATAGTTCTTAATTGAGAAATTGCGGTTTCCAGCAGCATCAATGATCAAGGCGCCAGGTTTGGTAGTTGCAATACCAGCATAACTTGATACACTTTGCTCAGTCGTTGTTAGCCCATACGGCCAAATTCCATCTACATAAATTGGATTACCTGGATCTTTTGGGTTTTCTGCAGTTTCGTACTCTGTTCCAGTAATATAGGTAATACACACATCGTTGTTCAACTCTTCTGGAGCTATGTTCCAACGCTTCAAATCATCGAAACGGAAGTTTTCTCCATATAACTCGATAGCACGCTCTCTACGAATCTCTCCTAACATATTCAAGTCACCGTAAGGACCAATCAGTGCATTAGTAAGAGGAGCAACACCTGAACGCTCCCTAATTAAGTTAATCGAGATATTAAGATCGCTATCATCAATAGTTCCGCCATTTAACTCACAAGTAGCTTCTGCGTAAATCAACAATACCTCAGCATACCTGATGTGAGGATAGTTATAAGACTCCTCCCTTGTTTCACGCAACTGGTGTTCTGTGGTAAACTTACGACCCATATATCCATTATTACGAGACGTACCAGGTGATGTCAATGCAGGAACATAACGGTAGTCAAAGTTTATTCCACTATCTTCAAAGTCTACCCCATATTGAGCTCCACCACCATTGGTGTTTGAACCCCATCCCCAATATTGTTTCAAGGGAGTGTTTGCATAAAGGTGCACACGGTCGTCACGGTTTTCAAATTCTGAAGTCATCATATCATATCCTTCGAATTCAGAAGAAAACTGTACTGGCAACCCGTCTGAGCACAATAACATGTCCATTAATTTACGTGATGGTCCATGAGGTTTTGCATGTGTCAAGTTTTGGCGGATTTGTCTTAACGTAAAATCATACACCGTTTGGAAAATAAATTCCTTGTTATCAGCTTTTGTCAAGCCTATAGGGTTTGAACCGTCTTCTAAGTTATATAAATAAAACAAGTGATCTTGCCCAATTTCGTCACGATAGTTCCATAGCTCAAAAGCCTTACTGTCCATCACATCTTTTGCCTGCTTTTTTGCTTCTGCAAACATATCAGAAACACTTGGATAACCAGTAGGCTTTGCAGAACCAGCACCAGTGCTCACCCCGTCGCCATCCGTAGCCTCGCCTACATATTTTTCCCAAGTAGCTTCGTAAAGCAATATTCTCGCTTTGAATGATTTTGCCGCTTCCAATGAAAGCTTGCCTTGCTCTGCAAGACCCATATCGTTTTGTGAAGGTAAACCTGCAATAGCAACATCCAAATCTTGCAACATTTGTCCAACCACTTCATAGCGACTATTTCTTGGACCATACACTTCTTCCGAATCTACATCCAACGAACGTGTAACAATTGGAACACCACCAAAGCGTTTGAGCAATAGATAATGATGCCAAGCCCTGAAAAAATGAGCAGTTGCTATGGGTACTACTATCTCAGCTTGTTCACCAGGATACTCTTCTGCTTTTTCTATCAGTTGGTTGACCGCACGAAGTTGAGAATAGTTATCTTCCCAAATATCATCGGTAGTAGGGATTATCGTATTACCCCATGCGTAGTTTTCATTATCTCCAAGGTTATTTGACAAATCGGATTGCTCGTCTCCATCAAAAAAGCCTAAGCGAGTATAAAAGTAATTAGATGCTGTTTCAAACTGATCTGCTGTTTGGTAATAAACAGCTTCACTTACTACATCTTGTGGCAACTGGTCCAAGTAGTCATTGCAACTACTCATAATAAAACATGAGAGCAAGACAGCTAGGGTGAACTTTTTTATATATCTATTTTTCATTTTCTTCATATTATCATTAAATACTAAAATGTGATTTCAAGACCAAAAATCACTGATTTACTGTAGGGAACAGTGTCTCCTTGGTTGGCAGAGGTAACCATTTCAGGATCCATACCGTCCTTCACATTAGAGATAACAAATAAATCGTTACCTGTAACAGACAAGCGAACCCTGTCTATTTTGGCTTTATTAAGCAGCTCTTGAGGAAGGGTATAGCCCAATGAAATGACTTTCGCCCGCATATAAGATGCATTTACCACATTTATATCGTTTGGATGACCATAATTCCAGTTTTTCCTAGTTCCATTATAATAAGTTGCAGGCCATTCAGCATCTTGGTTATTTTCGTTCCATGTATTGCCTAAGAAAGCACTGTTCTGGTTTGTCCACCAACTTCTAAATGGATATGCAAGAGCTCCCGTACGCAATATATTCTGTTCGCCAACCCCTTGGAAGAAGGCAGAAAAATCAAAGCCTTTCCATTCTGCACCAAGTCTGATACCAAAACTGTAATGAGGGTTAGCATCGCCATAGTACTCCAAATCATCCTCATTGATGATACCATCTCCGTTAACATCCACACGCTTTACGGTACCGGGCACCAAACGGTTAGGGCTTCTGTAGGCAGGAAGAACGGTTCCGTCTTTCATCACGGTCTGATCATCAGTGTCAGCAAAACCATACATATTATAATAGGCTTCTACTTCTTCCTCCGTTGTAAGTATTCCATCGGTAACGTAGGTATATAAAGCATTAAGAGGTTTTCCCTCAACAATTGTATTCAAACCTTTAACTATTGCAGTGGCTCCTTCCATGCGGGTAACTTCACTGCGGTTATCCCAGAACATTAACCCTGCATTGTACGAAACCTCACCAATCTTATCCTTCCAGTTCAAAGCCAGTTCCCAACCTTTGGTTTTAAAGTCACCGCTGTTGGTTTTAGGAGCAGTTGCACCAAGAACCTGAGGGTAAGTGATATTTACGAGCATGTCGTTATTCTCACGGATAAAGTATTCAAAAGTACCGCTTAGTCTGTTATTTAAAACACCAAAATCCAGAGCAAAGTTGGTAGTCCCTACCCTTTCCCAAGTACGGTCGGTAGTAGTCATGCCGCTAATCCATGCCGTGTTGGCCAAAGCTGGAGAAGCACCAAATACCGTAGAGCCAGCTCCCATGTTAGAAATGTAGTCATAAGCACCAATACCTGTTACAGACCCTGTTTCCCCATAAGAAGCACGTAGTTTCAAATTATTGAAAAAGCCACCTTTCATAAAGGACATTTCGGAAAGACGCACACCAGCAGATGCTCCGTAGAAGTTTTTCCACCTAAAGTCAGGGTGTAACCTAGATGATCCATCTCTACGAGCCAAGGCTTCAAAAAGATAGATACCATCGTAATCATAATTTACTCTACCGAGGTAAGATAATAGACCAACAGCATATCTCCCTCCAGAGTTGACTTGCGTAGTGACATCACCAGTATTGATATCATCCAAATCATCGGAAGCCATATTAGACCTAGCCATGTAATAATCCTGATACTCATCTTTTTGACCTGTAGCTCCTACTGTTAGCCCAATATTATTTTTACCAACAGCGAAGCGATAATTACCTTGCAAACTATGCATTAAAGTAAGATCGTTTCCTTGACTTATTTTTACAGAAGATGTCAACAAGGTAGTTGGAGTGTAAGATACATTCCCATCCCAATCATACATGGTGACTGATGTTGTCCTTTCTGTTTTTTCAGTATCTCTCAAACCTGCATTTACATCATAACTAAACGAGAGACCCTCTACATATTTATTTAGGTCTAGGTTTATTTTAGCACCCAAACGAAGGTTTTCGTTTCTAGTCTTTGTCCTTCCTCCTTCATCCAACTTAGCCAATAAGTTATTTGCCCCAAAAATATCATAATATTGTCCTTGTGGATTGTACATAGGGAAGATATACATATCTTGAACTCCATGGCCTACACCTTGGGTAGGAGAATCGATCAACCTATTGTCGTAAGAAACCGTAAAATCTGTGCTTAACAGCTCATTTATATCGTACGATAGGTTGGTGCGAAAGTTAAAACGTTTTGCACCATCGTATACAAAATCGATAGGCGAACGTTCATCGTTGTAGCCAAAAGAAGTCCAATACCTCACTTTTTCATTTCCTCCTGAGATAGATAGGTTATGTCTTTGAGAAGCAGTGGTTCCATAAACGGCATCATATTGGTTTACATCCGCAAAACGGTGGTCTTTGCCTAACCAAAAATAAGATTCAGGTGCCATTGGCATCGTTCCGTCAATAATAGACACCAACTCATCTCTAGTAAAGAACCGGTAGTTTGAAGCAGCTTCCTGAGGGTTTCCGTCAGTATCTAGGTAAGAAATACCATCATTGTCACCCGCTTCCAACCAAAGCTGAGCCCATTCATTCAGGTTTGCTATTGGAAAATCGTTGGCATAGTTTAGCTGGTATTGACCGCTATAGCTCACTTTGGCTTTTCCTGCTTTCCCTTTTTTGGTAGTCACCAAAATAACACCACCCGCAGCACGCGTACCATAAATAGCCGCAGCAGCATCTTTCAATACTGAAATTGATTCGATATCATTTGGGTTGATGGTGGAAAGTTGCCATTCGGGAATGATCAATCCGTCCATTACCACTAGAGGGGAAACACCATTAACGGATATGTCACCACGTATCTTTATATCAAGCCCTTCCTGACCCGGACGAGAAGACGTACGGGTTATTACCACACCAGGAACTTCACCTTGAAGCGCCAAACCAGCACTTGATGTTCCTTTTGACTTCAATACCTCTTCGTTTACCTGTGCAACCGAGCCTGTGAGGGTAGATTTTGTTTGAGTGCCATACCCTACTACAACCACCTCTTCTAGCTGCTCTAAATCAGCTTCTAAAACAATACTTAATTTAGATTGGTCTCCCACTTCCACCTCTTGGGTTTTAAAACCAATAAAGCTAAACTGCAGCACTGCTCCATCTGCTACTTCTAATGAAAATGCTCCATCTATATTTGTAACAGTTCCAGAAGAAGTTCCTTTTATCATTACACTTACACCCGGCAAAGGCTCTTGGTCTTCCGCTGTCACCACCGTGCCAGTCACCTTTTTTTGAAGAACATTAATCGGTTCGATTACTTCAGATATTGCCGTAGTAAAAATTGTCTTTCGGGCTACATGAATGCTTTCATTCACCCTTTTGAACCCCAAGCCAGTATCTTTTGAAATCTGGCGGAGCAAGTTGGCTACTGATTCGTGGTCTACTTGTGCGGATATTTGAATATCACTTTGCTCTATCAGGTTTTTTTCAAACGCAAACACAAAATCAGTCTGGTTTTCAATGACCTTAATAGCTTCCTGTATTGTACCATTTTGAAGATCCATGCTAACATAGATCTCTTCTAAACTTTTCCTTTGAGCCATCCCTTCTTTTGCTGACAAAAGCCCAACAAACAATGCTTGAAGGAATATTCCATATAGCGTATACTTCGACATAATAATAATTTGTCGTATTAGTTTCATTTTCATATTTTTACATAGTTTTCTTTATAAAAGAGAATTGTTTCTGAATTGATGAATAGGAATAGTGTCTCAAGCCAAGCCTATTAATTGTATCAGAAATTGAAATTGTATTTGAAGCCAAGAGTCTCACGAGATTTTTGGCTTCTTTTTTTAAGGGGCAAATACTAGCTTGTGTCGTAACTTTTCATTTTCTTTCATCATTGTTTTAGTAAATACTAATCATTCTGATAATTATTGGGTTTATCGGAGACCCATGCCTTCTAAAAAATAAAACCTTCGCAACTAAGGTGATACAGCATTTAGTTAGTCAATATAAATAATGTTGTTATCGATAACAAATTTAAAATCAAGAACGTAACTCATTCCTTCCAATACCTCCTTTAAAGAGCTGTTTTTATAGGTTCCTGTATAAGGTCGATTAAGTATATTCTTATTGCCCACCTCTATCTCAACTCCATACCATTTTTCCAAATCTTTTTGAATCGCCTCAAAGCTGGCATCTTTAAAATACAAAACCCCATCTTTCCAGCCTAAAACAGCATCTTTATCAAAGCTCCCCTTTGAGAATCCATCCAAGCTTTCACTATATGTCAACATCTCATCAGGTCTCAAAAATATTTGTTCATCTAATTTGTCATTTTCCAATTTTGTTACAGCCACCAAGCCAGTTACTACAGCTACTTTTATAGTTTCCTCATTTTCAAAAGCTTCTATATTAAAAGAAGTACCTTTTACCGTAGTGGCTATATTCCCACTTTCAATCACAAATGGTTTCGACTGATCTTTTGTTACATCAAAAAAAGCTTCACCTTCTAGCACTACCCTTCTTTCTTTCCTATTGAAATCGGGGTATACTTTCAGCGTTGTACCTGAATTCAATTTTACCCTAGTACCGTCTGGCAACTTGAATGTCGATTTAGTACCAAACGGAGCTTTCTTTTCTACGAAAGCAATTTCCGTATTTGGAGATGGTTCTGAGGCACCTAGCTCGTCCTTCACAAAATAATAGCCAACACCCGCTACGAGTAAAAAAGCGACAACAGCCGCTGCTTTTCGACCAAACCAACTCGATGTTACGCTAACGAAGCTAACCGCCTTTCCCTTTTCCACAGGCTTTGTTTTCGACTTTAATTTTAAAAACTCTTGGTGGAACTCATCATCGGAAAGAGTTTCTACATCGAATGTAAGAGAAGACAAAAAAAGCTTAGCTTCTTCTACCTCCAAAGACTTTTCTGGGTTCTTGGCAATCCAGCTCTCCCAAAATACCTTATCCTCTTTGCTCAAGTCAAAGTAATATTTTTGAAAAGACTCGTCTCCAATAAAATCTTCTACTGTATATTTTTCAAATTGCATGTGTAATCTCTAATTAATATGTGCCAGCTCAACAGCTCCTGCACTCTTTTCTAACGGGTTTCATTAGCTAGTGCGGCAAGAAGAGATTCCATACTGAAAATTATTGATTTTTTTTATAAAAAAATCGTAATTCACTGATTGTCAGAACAAATAATTCAACAAAATAATAAAAAAAGGGAGAGGATTTATATAAAAAAGAAAGCTGCGATAACTAAGCTAATAAGAATAGCTCTCAATAATTTGATGGCTTCGTACGAAAGGTTAACAACCGATTGCTGTTTTATCTGCAAGACTTCGGCTAGCTCGGCATAGTCCATTTTTTCGTAAAACTTCAAATGGATAATCTCCCTTTGCCTCGGTGTCAATTTTTTCAAGGCTTTTTGCAGGTTTTCAGTTAGTTCTAGCTTTATTTCGTTCTCAATAATAGTTTTTTCCTGAGAAAATGATAGTTCAAAATGCTGGTCTGACACTTTGTCTAAATCGATTTTTTTATCTACCAAATCCTTCATTAGCTTTCTCCTCAGATAGGTAAAAAGATAGGACTTCACCTTTTTTACCGAAACAATCTTGTGCCTTTTTTCCCACAAATCCATAAATATATCTTGGATGGCATCTTTTGTTAGTTCTTTGTTATTGGATAACTTGACTCCATAAGCAAATAAGCTCTGGTAGATAGCCTGATACAATTGCAAGAAAGCTGTATCATCTCCATTTTTAAAATGCTCCCAAAGCTTGTTCTCATCCAATTTAGTAGGATTACCCTTCATTTAAAAAAATGCTTTTAGTTCAATAATCAAGCAGACTTAATTATTCCTCAAAAAACTAATCTGTTTTTATGATAAAACGAAATATAAACCAAAAATAGAGTCCTCTTTTTATCAAAAATAAAAACTTCTTACTTTACTGCCCCAAAGGGGCTTTCACTCGAAGTTGACAAATTCGAGTATTTCCGAACAGTTTTGTTCAATAACTTATGTTACACTATATTTTTTACACATGCACGTTGTAGAAAAACAAAAAACTCATTCTAGCGATTATAAAAACCTAATATCAAGGCCATTTCTTAGTTTCAATCCACCAAATGAGATGAAAAAAATCCGATTTTCAAAGGGTGCTGTATTTTTGTATATATTTTAAACATTGATGGCATGGATGCTAACAGTAGAATACCCGATAAAAGTGACCCCTCCGATGAATTACAAGAGTTCCCTCAATATAACATACAATTACACTGTTGCCGTTACTGGTGGCTCCAAAACTGGGAGTTTAGTGAATTGTCTTATCCATTTTGGCGAATTTATCATAACAGCAATGAAGGAGCAGTAGTAATTTGCAATGGAAAGGAATATGATTTAACCCCAGATAGAATTGTTCTGATAGCTCCAAACACATCATATGCTACTCGGATACACAACCATAAAATCCCTAAGCTAGGATATTCTTTGAAAGGAGGAAGTGTGAATTTAAACCTCTCCAAAAAACGCTCTGACCATGTTTTGCACCTGTTTATCCATTTCAATCTAGGTATTCCTTTTGATAATATACCTTCTGGCATCTTCATTTTTGATCTCACCAACTACTTAAAAATAAAATTAAAGGACATAAAGCATTATATGGGCTATGAACATGTAAGTTTCAGCTTTCATAAAACCTTGACTATTCATTCTTTAATAAATGATTTATTATCGCAATTACCTGAGGGAAACTGGAAAACCTATACTAAAGACTACCGGATCCTTCAAGTTTTAACTTATATAGAGAACCATGTGAGTGAAGAACTGAGCAACACTACGTTAGCTGAAAAAACCAACTTGGTGACCAACGCTTTTGCCCGTTTATTTTCCGAAGAAATTGGGATGCCACCCCAAAAATATATCAAGAAAAAAAGAATTGATAAAGCCCGGATCTTGCTTCATCACACCCATTTATCAATTGATGAGATTGCCCTCAAAACTGGTTTCGCCGACAGGTACCACTTTTCAAGAATATTTAAACAAGTTACACGTATTTCACCAGCAAAGTACAAAAAAGAAATTGGGATGAAATAAAGCTTCAAAGACCATAAATGGCAACCTAAAGTTGAATCGGTTTCATACCACAAGCAATCAACTACTTTCTGCCCTTTGCCAATTTGCAAGCATACTTTTAATTGGCAAAATTCCATTTATTCATGTTTATATTTTGACGTTGCCACAGCCCATCAACTTTGAAATTTATTCGATCGGTATCCATAAATTGCAATCATTATAAAGCTAACGAATGGTAGAAAAAAGGAAAAATTAACAGCAGGCAATGGACCTACCGTGCCAAGGTCAATTATTGCACCTTGTATAGGAGGTAAAAGCGCCCCGCCTACAATTGCCATTACCAACCCGGCAGAGCCTAGTGTAACATCTTCGCCAACATCCCTGAGGGCAATACCGTAAATAGTGGGGAACATCAGTGACATAAAGGCTGAGGTAGCCATTAGGAAATAAAGCCCAGAGACGCCCACTATTAAAATAGCAGAAAGAGTTGTTACCATTCCACCTATGGCAAAAAACATAAGCAGCTTGCGGGCATTTATAAACCTCATGAGAAAGGTACTTATAAACCTGCTAGTCAGGAAAACAACCATTGCTGCTATGTTATACAATTGAGCCGTTGCTTTGTCGATTCCCAAATTACCTGCGTACTGTATAATAAATGTCCAACACATAATTTGAGCGGCAACATAGAAAACCTGGGCAATCACTCCCTCCCTATATACTTTATTGCCCAAAAGCCTTTTAGCCGAATCTAAAGGATGAATTTTTATTTCATGTTCATTTTGTGGCATTTTCACCATTGCTATCACGACTAGCATTACGATTACTACAATGCCTATAACTACATAAGGGTTACGGATAACCATTAGGTCATGAGCCCTGTCCATAGCTTTGGTTGTAGCGTCCAACATGGAAAAATCGATCAGGTTTCCCGCTTCGTCCGTGTGCTTATCGGAGTGCAAGGCGGCAAGGATTAAGCGTGATGCTACAAACATTCCGATTAACGAGCCCATTGGGTTGAATGCTTGCGCTAGGTTTAAGCGCTGGGTAGCCGTTTCTTTTTCACCAAGCGATAAAATAAATGGATTAGCTGTTGTTTCTAGAAATGCCAATCCAAATGTGAGGATATAAAGGGAGACTAAGAAAAAACCAAACACTTGAAACTGAGCGGCTGGCCAAAACAACAATGCTCCAGTCGCATACAAAGCCAGACCTAATAATATCCCTTTTTTGTAGGAATATTTTTGGATGAACAAGGCTGCTGGAATAGCCATAGTAGCATACCCTCCATAAAAAGCAAACTGAACCAACGATGCTTTAAAGTTTGAGATTTCCATGATGGTTTTAAAAGCTGCCACCATTGGGTTAGTGATGTCATTGGCAAAACCCCATAAGGCAAAAAGACTGGTTATTAATATAAATGGGAGAAGGTTTTTTCGATCTACTATTTTGGGGGTGGATTTTGACATTATTGTTGTTTTGTGTTTGTAAGATAAGTTGATTTTAAGCTACCCGTTTAGAATTTTTTCTTAAATGGCTAGTTTAGAATGGCTACCAAACCTACTTTTTATTGACGGGTATATCAATGGGTTGGAATAAAAAAATCTTAAATACAAAGATTATGACCAAAACAATATAAGGAAATGTTTATTTATAGGAATTTTGTATCTGTTTTAAACATGGACAAACAAGAACTCAACAAAAGCACCTTAATTTAGGGAGCCTTTCAACGGTTTTTAGCCTTTGAAAAATGGCAACACCTTGCCAAAGAGAAGACTTAATAGGGGAGTTAAAAAAGACGAAACAAACGGATGTAATGTAACTTAACACATAAAAGACAAAACATATGTAGAGAAGGAGTGTTTGTGGAACTTACCGGATTCGAACTTACCCTTATAAAGTATTGAATATCTTTACTTTGTGACTTACATTCAATTTCTCTTATCATGGATGTTAAACATTTGGGCTAAAAGGGAAATTTACTCACTAGCTATAATCCAACATTACCAATTACAGGCTTCTTACCTATTAGACTATATCATTGTCACAAACCGTGATATAGTCTACTGTTTGTTCAATAAAACTAAAATAGTAATATAATTGATATTCAATTATACAATCACCAAATGTGAATGTAACCCAAGCCTATCAAGACAAGTTCGACACCGACTAGCTGGACAAAATGAGACATTTCGTAAATTCAACAATAGAGGTGTTTAATTTAAAAGGATAATCTACGATCAACTTATAAAGATTGGGGACTTCATTTTCTTTGTACAGCCCATTGTGATACAATTCAAGCACTTAATAACGAAGACGCTATATCAATTCCGAATCTATAGAATGTAAAACCCTATTTATTATCAATGACCCAAATCAATTGCCTTTGATATACCTTCCCTTTTTTATGACACCTCTACTCCAACAAGTCAAATCTTAATAAAACCTCTTTGCTAAGCTGAACATGAAGAAGCTACCCTGCTATTAAGCTCAAATATGTTCTACAAATCTAAAGAAATCCCAATTGCAGAATATTCATATTTTTTAAAATGCTTTCATCTAAAAATTTTACAGTATTTTTAGCTAAAAAACGCTTAACAAAAAACAAATATTATTAAAGTTATATTTATCATATCATAAATACAACTTCAATAAATGCAACTAATTATCAAAATACATCTATTATATCAACTTTTTTATACTTGTTAATAATACCAAACAAACAATAAAAATATTGTATAATAGTTATAACAATGATTATTTATCATTCTTTTTGTGATATCATTTTTTTTAGAGTCATATATACACCTCCACTTTCTAATGAATAAATATTCATCACACCACAGAGAAAGCAATTAACAAAACTCAAGCACAAATCATATTAGAATAATACAATTTTAAACACAATAAAAAAACCAAGTAATGATTTCAAAACCGATAATAAGCACCCTACTACTAACATCTATATTCACCCTTTTTATTGGCTCTACTGCCAATGCTCAGTGGGACGGCACATCAGGCAAACAATACTTCATGGGGAATGTGGGGATTGGGACGAGTACGCCTGCCTACTTGTTAGACATAAAGGGTATATCGAATAATGATAATCTTTTTAGAATCAAAGCATATGATTCTAGTAGTGATTATTTATCAATCTCAAATTCGACCTCCCAGCCTAGCCAGTTTATACCAATGATCAAAGGGTTTCATGATACCGACCTTCGACAAGCTTTAATATTAGTAGGTGAGATAGGGAGCAATAATGATGCAGGTAGCGAACCTGTAATGGTTTTTGATTCTAGACTGACTGGAGGTGAAATCACAGCAAGACCACTTTTTGGCTGGGCAAGCAAAGGAGAGAGAAAAATGATTATGGATGCTGATGGTAGTTTAGGGATAAGTGTTAGTTCACCATCTGCCGCACTACACGTCGCTTCTTATAAGGTAGATGCAGGTGGAACAAAATTAGCCGCAGTATTAGGAAATGACTGGAACTCTTGGACAGCTTTTGGCTCGCCAAATGGAGGTAGGATTAGGGGCTCGGGAGAAGGGTATTTAGTTTTAGAATCAAACCCGAATGGTATTGATAGAAGAGTATTAATAAATAGCAAGTCCTCTGGTGATGTATTAATAGCACATGGAGGTGGTAATGTAATTGTTGGTTCATTAGATGGGGTTGACATATCAAAACTTAATAGTGGGTTTAATCTTTTTGTTCGTAAGGGCATCATGGCCGAAAAAGTAAAAGTAGCATTAAAAAGCGGCTGGTCAGACTTCGTATTCGAAGAAAACTACGCCCTCCCCTCCCTCTCCAAAGTAGAAAGCTATATACAAGAAAACCACCACTTGCAGGATATCCCCTCTGCCAAAGAAGTAGAAGAAAACGGCATCAACCTAGGTGAGATGGACGCTAAGCTCCTTCAAAAGATTGAGGAACTCATGCTTTATACCATTGAGCAGGAGAAAGCTATAAAGCTTCAACAAAGTAAAATTCAAAAACAAGATCGAGAAATCTCTGAATTGAAAAACTTAGTCAACCAACTTATAAACAAACAATAATCCTCTTGTCAAAATGAAAAATTTTATACTGACTATCTCCTTTTTGTTGGCTTATATCTCAATTTATGGGCAACAAGTAAATGTATCCTATTTAAACCCAACCCATTCAGACTCTGCTAAAGTGGTTTATGAATTTTTAAGATTAGGGACTTCAAGTAATTACTGGGGAGGTTTAATGCATAATATTTCATCCACTTCTTATGGTAATGGTGAGGATTTTTCAATTTTTACATATGGCAATCGTGATATGACCTTTCGCACTGGAACAGGAAACTTTATCATATTTCCAAGTGATGGAGGAAAAGTTGGAATTGGCACCTCAAACCCACAATCAAAGTTACACATATCTACTACTAATTCTAATGCATTTATCTACTCTCAAACAGGAGGTGTCAATGGCTCACTGATGAAAATTGGTGCAGTCAGTTCAAATGGAATGAAAGAAGCCCAAATTCAGTATGAAGGAAGATTTGGACTATACAATGTGGGCACATCGTCATTTAGCATGACAATTGACGAAGAGGGCTATGTTGGGATTGGTTATAAATATCCTAAAGCAGGTCTTCATGTCGCCAAGTACAGCACTCTTGAGGATGGAACAAAATTAGCCGCAGTATTAGGAAATGACTGGAACTCTTGGACAACTTTTGGATCTGTAGATGGAGGTAGGATTAGGGGCTCGGGAGAAGGGTATTTAGTTTTAGAATCAAACCCGAATGGTATTGATAGAAGAGTATTAATAAATAGCAAGTCCTCTGGTGATGTATTAATAGCACATGGAGGTGGTAATGTAATTGTTGGTTCATTAGATGGGGTTGACATATCAAAACTTAATAGTGGGTTTAATCTTTTTGTTCGTAAGGGCATCATGGCCGAAAAAGTCAAGGTAGCCTTAAAAAGCGGCTGGTCAGACTTCGTATTCGATGAAAACTACGCCCTCCCCACCCTCTCCGAAGTAGAAAGCTTTATCCAAGAAAACAATCACCTACAAGACATCCCCTCTGCCAAGGAAGTGGAAGAACACGGCATCAACTTAGGCGAGATGGACGCCAAACTCCTCCAAAAGATCGAGGAATTGATGCTTTATACCATTGAGCAGGAGAAGAAAATCGAGAAGCAAGTTGCAAAAATTCAAAAGCTTGAAGATGAGAATTTGGAGCTGAAAAAACAGCAAGAGAAAATCAATAAACAAGAAGAGAAAATAGAAACCCTAGAGAAGTTGGTCAACCAGCTACTTGAAAAAGAATAAACCTTAAACTGAATTTAACAAATACTTTCAACCAATGAACAAACTACTCTTTTATATCATCTCTTTTTTAGGGATATTGGTATTTGCCGGTATCAGCCATGCCTACAGCCAAGATTATTTTACTTTAACAAATAGGCCTGACCAGCCTAGGGGAAGCTTCACTATCAATGGCGATGCAAGCATCTTTTACCCAGTAGTTTTCACAGGTTCCAATGCCAATAATAACAATAGCCCTGTCTCCTTGCAGATTTATAGGAATAATGTTCATGAAAATGGAAGTTGGACTGGCACCTGCGACGTGCGGATCATGTATACCTCATCCAACTGGGGGCATAACAATCGACATTACCAAGCGTATGTTACGCAACTAAAAGGAAGAGGTGAAAATGAATTGCCCTTGGTCTCTGATATATTACCAACCTACAAATCAGACAGGATAATCATTTGGCTGAGGGGAGGAGGAATAACCTACTATTGGACGAGTACTGATGAGATAATAGTTCCCAGTACAGAAAATACTTGGGGCAACAATAATCAAGTTACTACCCCACAAGGGGAGATATTCACCACTAAGTCCAAGATAGAGGACAAGTTCAAACCCAACAGTGTACTTGTACATACCGGAAGAATCTCTGGGGCTTCATTAACAGGAGGTTCTGCATCAATTGGAGTTGATAACCTTTCAATTCCAGAAGGATACAAATTAGCCGTTGGTGGAAAAGCAATTATGGAAGAAGTGAAAGTGGAACTTGAAGAGAATTGGCCAGATTATGTCTTCGAAGAAAACTACGCCCTCCCCACCCTCTCCGAAGTAGAAAGCTACATACAAGAAAACAATCACCTACAGGACATCCCCTCTGCCAAAGAAGTGGAAGCAAACGGCATCAACCTAGGTGAAATGGACGCCAAGCTCCTCCAAAAGATCGAAGAACTGATGCTTTATACTATTGAGCAGGAGAAGAAGATTGAAAAACAGGAGAAAGAAATCACTGAGCTAAAAAAACAAGAGGAAGAAATTAAAGAACTAAAAAAATTAGTCCACCAGCTTATTGAAAAATAATAACCCTTTAATAAAAAAAATCCGACTATGAAAAAGAATTTACTATTGATTTTGGCAATACATTTTGTCTGTCAATTTGCAAATGCTCAAGACCAAAACCTGCCTTTAAATAATTTTATAGGTTTCGTGAAACCTGACGGTTCTGAAAGGTTCACATATAATGGGCAATCAATTGGACAATACTCTTTGGGATGGTACAATTTAAACCTATCATCTCCAGAAGCAAGAATGTCAGGGTATGGAGGGATTAAATTCTTCACAAATATGACCCCAAGGCTTTCCATAACAAAAAGTGGTTTTTTAGGAGTAGGGACAACAACACCTGAAGCAAAATTTGAGATTCAACACACAGGAACAATTGGAGGAAAATGGAATCCATCTTCAAGCTATTTTAAGTTAAGTGACGGCTCAATTTCGATGATCATGGATAACAACGAAATATATACGAATAACTCACTTAATTTAGGAGCATCAAATGATATAAAATTAAGTACGGTCGATGCAAGCTCATCTACTTTAAGGTTTATAATTACAAATGCAGGAAAGGTTGGAGTAGGTACTTCCAGCCCAAAGGCAACTTTCCATGTAAATGGAGATTACTATGGTAAAGGGCATATGTTTTTACATGCCTATGAAGGTGAGGGGAGCTCGGGTACTGCTTATATCCAAGCAAGAGACTTTTCAAACTCTTCAAATATTAATTTACGATTCAGAACTCAACAAAATGGGGTTCTCAATGAGGTAATGATTTTAACCCCAAACGGTAGGGTTGGAATAGGCAAAGACCCTATGCACCCCCTTGATATTGAAGGTTCATTCAGAATGGGGAGTAGAGATAATAGCATTAAGAATAGTAAGCTCATAATCGATGGTCCAAATGCAATTCCAAATGCAAATGAAAAAATCAATCGCGAAATCTCTTTTGAATACCTTGCCGCAGGGAAAGCCAAAATAAGATCATACAGAGGTGGTTCTTGGGATACTTACCTAGACTTTATGACATCAGAAGGCTCAAATTCTGGTGGCGAACCAAAAGTGCGAATGCATATAGCGGGAGATGGCAAAGTTCGAATAGGTGATGATAATCTCAATATCTCAAGCAACGACTACAAGCTTTTTGTAGAAACGGGAATCATCTCGGAAAAAGTTAAGGTAGCTGTAAAAGAAAATTGGGCAGACTTCGTATTCGAAGAAAACTACGCACTCCCCACCCTCTCAGAAGTTGAAAGCTTCATCCAAGAAAACCACCACTTGCAGGACATCCCCTCTGCCAAAGAAGTGGAAGCAAATGGCATTGACCTAGGCGAGATGGATGCAAAGCTCCTACAAAAAATCGAAGAACTAACCCTCTACACCATTGAGCAGCAAAAGGAGATAGAAGCTTTAAAGAAAAAGAATACCGAGCTTCAAAAGCAACAGGAAATGATCGGGTCGCTCCTTGAGAGGATCGAAAAGCTCGAAGGAAGGGAATAGCCCGAAAATCTCAAACCAAACAACAAACTTTAGGCAGGGCAGCCTGCCGACTAAGAACAAACATTGATGCCCGTTAAAAGCACCGCCCTCTTGCTAACGATATTCTTGGCAGCTTGCCTAAGCACTGCCCCTGCCCCGCTATGCGCCCAAGAAATTGGCCAAAAATGGGGATTGGGCAGCCTGTTCCAAAAAAACAAGCCGGCACAAGGGCCAGCGGGCGACCAATTAGGCCTGCCCGGCACCAACGGAGCCGGCAAGGATATCCTGGGCGACACGCTCCCGAGCAAATGGTCGATCGAGGGGAACTTCAGTATTAGCAACGCACAGCCGTTCTCGGCGAACATCTCTCCGCTCGTCTCTTATCGCTTGGACTCGACCTGGACTTTCGGGCTGGGGCCGGTGCTCAACTTCAGCCAAGCCGCCGGGGACGGGGAACTGCCCCAGTCTATCAGCTACGGGTATGGCCTGCGGACTTTTGCGAGGATGAGGCCGTTCCAAAAGCTGCCCTTCCTCCAGGCCGAATACGAGGGGCTCTCCGACAAGGACAGCATAGGACAAAACATGTTCACTTCCTCCATATTGCTGGGAGCTGGGCATACCTTCAAGATCGACGGCCGGAACAACGTGACTATCTCGGTGATGAGGAACCTCAACTGGAGCGGGGCGAGCACCGCCTACCCCTCGCCATGGGCAATCCGGATGGGGCTGCAAGTACCCTTGGGCAGCGGGAAGAACAAGATCGACAAGGTTGACCCCGACTTCGTGGAAAAATACCGCGGGGGGATACCGCTCGATGCCAAGCTCGACCCTATCAGCTTTTTGCTGCAGCGGCTCAAGCTGGAAGGCACGGTCAGCGTGACGCCGGGCGACCCGCCCACCATCGACGTATCGCCCACCTTCAACTATAGCATAGATTCGAGCCTGAGCATAGGCGTAGGGCCTGCGCTCCAGTTCCAAAAAAGCCTGAGTTCCTTGGAAGACCTCTCCGTCATGAACTATGGCGGGCGGGCCTACCTCCGCTACCAACTGGGCAACAAACTGCCCTTCGCGCAAGTGGAATACGAGGGGATCAGCGCACTGGACAGTACGAGCACAAAGGGCGGGAGGAGCTTCGTCTCCTCGGTGATGCTGGGCGCGGGCTACGACCTCAAGCTCTCGAAGCTGGGCGGTGTGCAGCTCACCCTGCTCAGGAACCTCAGCTACGACGGCGTGACGCCCGTGCACAACAGCCCTTGGGTACTGCGCACGGGATGGACAACGGGCATGCCCGTGACCACCAGCTCGGCGGGGCTGCCCACCATGGACGCCATGGGGCTGCTACAGCTCCTCACCAAGACCTTCAACCTGGAAGGGAACTTCAGCATCATACCGGGAAGCCCCAACAAAGTGGAGCTATCCCCCATGTTCAATATCCCGATAGACTCTGTGCTGAGCCTCGGGCTGGGCATCTCCTACCGCTTCGAGCAGGACAGCCTAGATTTCGCCAATAGGACGAACGAGCAATGGGGCGGCAGGGCCTACCTCCGCTACCGGCCAAAAGAGAAATGGCCCTATGCCCAATTGGAGGCAGAGGCGCTCAGCCGCAACATCGACAGCCTGGCCAGCGACACTTGGTACAGGAACTGGGAAAGCGGCCTGCTACTGGGCGCGGGCTACGAGCTACAGGCAAAAGGCTGGGCCATAGGCCTTACGGTGCTCCGTGACCTTGGCTTGGGGGATAATAAAAACAGGCAAGCCTCCCCTTGGGTATGGCGCACCACGGTGAAAAAGCCCCTGCACAAGCCCAAGAAAAACTACATACCGGGCAAGTCGCCACCGCCGGCGGCAAAGGAAGGAGACCCCGACAAGGAGCCGTTCTCCGAACGGATAGAGATAGAGGGGAACATCGGGCTGGTGCTCGGGCCCTCGCCGATGGTCGATTTCTCCCCGCTAGTCGGGTACAAGATAAAGGACTATTGGCTGGCGGGGCTGGGGCCCAGCTACCAGTTCCAGAAAGACGAGAAGACAAAAGAGGTGACGCAGGTATTTGGGGGAAGGATGTTCACCCGGCTGGAGCCGGAAGAGGGCTACCCCTACCTGCAGGCCGAATACGAATATATGCGGGGGCAGACCGACAGCAACAGCCCCCGGACATGGAAAGGGGCACTGCTGCTTGGCGGGGGGGTAAACTTCCCCATAGGCAAGAAAGCCTCCTTCCTCATCACCGTGCTCAGGGACGCTACCTGGGACCGGGAGACCTCCATCCGAAACGACCCCTGGGTCGTGAGGGCGGGATTGAAATTGTAAAGAAAAATCAAAACAACTAATTCGATATAAAATGTTACGAAAAAACATGATACAATTTAAATTTATACTAGCACTGCTCTGTACCGTGCTGGTGATAAAGGCAAATGGGCAGGAACTGCCTGAAGTGATACCTCCATCCCCAGAAGCACAAAAAATTATTCAATATATAGACTATCCTGTAAGCTATTCTACTGGTCTTTCTTCGGTAAACATTCCGTTATATACAATCAAATCAAAGGAATTGAATTTGCCATTATCCTTGAGCTACCATGCATCGGGTTTACAGCCATCTGCGGATGATGGCCTTGTGGGCTTAGGATGGAAACTCAATACAGGAGGGACAATTACTCGAGAAATAAACGGTCAACCTGACGAACAATATTGGGATCATATCATTAAGTCCGAAGATGATTTGCCATATGGCGAACAATGTGATGAGGTTATAAATGGAGGATGTTATCATACAAAGAATGATCCTGGGTATACCTATATGAGTAACATTGAAAAAAAGATCGATGATTCCGAATATGATATCTTCTATTATTCCTTATTAGGAAGCTCAGGTAAGTTTGTGTTCAAAAGGAGCAATGATATAAACACCTTTTTAGAACCTATCACATTACCTTACAAGCCATCTGTATCAATTAAGCCGATACTCAAAAACTCAACACCAGGTGGCTATTATTTTGAGTATTTTGATATTGTGGACGAGAATGGCAATTTTTATCGGTTTGGCAAATCTATTTCGACAGAAAAAGAGGAACTAGAAAAGTTTGTAAACAATAGTAGTTCTATTACTGTCAAGGGAAGCACATCATGGTTATTAACAGAAATTATATCAGCTAACAAGACTGATACGATTTACTTTGAATATGAGAATGTATTCAATACAGAAACCCCTACATTGGAAGCACATAAGTATATTTTAAAGCTGAACAGGAGCCAGTCTGTTACAGAGGGGGGGCTTGGTTCTTCCCTCAGCGGATATAGTTATACCCAAAAGAGAATAAAAAAAATAACTTCCAAGAATTGTGAGGTTAGCTTTTCCTATAAAGGGAAGTACTACAAAAACAAGATTCTTGAAAAAATAGAAATCTTTAAAAGGGGAGGCACCACGCCTTTTAAAACGATTAATCTCAAGAGTTCCAAATACCACAACGATTCAGACAGGCTAAATTGGTACAAGCTTGAAGAGGTCAGCTTTGAAGATGTAGACCTTGAAGAAATATATAAATATAGTTTGGTCTATTATAATGATGGGACTCCATCAAAGTTTCCCAATATTCATGATGAGCAAACAGAGGAGACCTACTCAGTAGACTACTGGGGCTATTTCAACGGTGCATCCAATACCGCCCTACTAGACCCTTCCCAATCAAACATTGGACCGTTTATTAGTAAAACAGCAGATAGAACCCCTAATCCAATCTACTCAATGTCAGGAGCATTGGAAAGTATTACATATCCCACAGGGGGCAAGACCACTTATACGTATGAAGGAAACGAAAATTCAAATGGGTCAATTATCGGTGGATTACGGATACGTGAGATAAAGAAAGAAGGGGGAGGAGAGGATAT
The DNA here is from genome assembly GCA_034044135.1 of Flammeovirgaceae bacterium SG7u.111. Taxonomy (NCBI): domain Bacteria; kingdom Pseudomonadati; phylum Bacteroidota; class Cytophagia; order Cytophagales; family Flammeovirgaceae; species Flammeovirgaceae bacterium SG7u.111. Next base: position 5,047,383 of record CP139021.1, read on the forward strand.
GCTAAGAACCTTTGTGTATGGAATTGGTACAGACGTAATATCCTTTGGATATCCCACAAATATTATTGGGCTACCGGTAAGTTCTGGCTTATTTAGGCAAATTTCGATACAGCTTAATGGAAATGTGGCATCTTCATTGACACGGACTTATCTCTCTGCCCCGGAAGCAAGCATAAACTTAAACGGAAGCCCTAGTACCTATAAAAACGTCAAAGAATACATTGGTAGCGAGACAAATAATACAGGCTGGATAGAGCATGACTTTGATGCTTTTCCTATAGTAAGCCATCAACATATATCCACAGATGTTTTTCCGAAAAATGAATGGGTTTTATGGTGGCCTTACTACGAACTATTTACAACCCAGCCTATAGGGATAGCTTATGAAGCAGAGGTCTTTTACCAATCCACATACGTATTTGGTGAAGTTTTCGAAAAAAGCACAAAATATTACAATGGTTCAGCATTAATAAAAGAAGTCGAGAATTTTTATTCCCATGAGGAGAAGGAACTATTACAAGGCCTAAAAATAAGACGTTTTGTAAGCCCTTCATCATCGTATGGAGTTTTAAAAAACCGATTTTTTTGGCGTAGGAATTACCATGTCCAACAACTATCCCAAACACTCGACAGCACGGTAGTGACAGATTATCTAGAGGGCGGGGAGTTGACATCTAGAACCTACTATACCTATGATGCTAACTTGTTCGTGAAAGAAAGCAAGACCAAAGACAGCAAAGGCGTTTGGAAGATATCAAAGATGAAATACCCCACCGACTTTGCTACCTCGGGGAACGTCTATGAGAAGATGAAGGCAAGGCACATCCTCTCCCCTGTCATAGAGACATCAAACTATCTGGGCTCGACATTCCTTTCCTCGCTCAAGTCCTCGTACAAAGAGTGGGGCGGGGATATCATCGCCCCAGAGCTGGTACAGACCAAAAAGAAGGGGCAGGCCAGTGCGGAGACAAGGATAAGGTACGAGAGTTATGACGACTTTGGAAACCCTCGCACGGTAAGAAAGGAAGGGGGCACGCCCATCACCTACCTCTGGGGCTACAACAACACACTACCGATAGCAAATGTGGCCAATGCAGCGTACGAAGAGGATATTGAAACATATACCGAACAGGCTCCAATCTCGTATTCAAATGCCATTACCATAAGCGTGCCCACCGACCAAGACCTACCTAATACTACTTTTACCATCGACCAAGCGCAGACGGTGACCTTTACGGTATCTCTATCAAGCTTGGGCTCTCCAGGCAGCCCAGGTGAGAACATACTATACCTAAGTCTAGACGGTTCTACTTGGTCTTATAAATTAGATGCAGGAGAGAATATGCCATCGGCTCCTTCAATAACAAAGACCCTACAGCCCGGGACCTATAGCATCAAATATAGGGCGGCCCTGCTCCTCAATGGTTCTGGACTTATACTCGATCTCAACGGCAGCTATTTACGAACCCTAAAGCGCGCCCACGCCACCGTTTTCCATACCAGCTTTGAGGAAGATGGCAATAACAGCTCTTACGCCAAGACAGGAAGGAAAATCCATTACGGAACATACAAGGTCCCTCTTCCTACCACTGCCGGGAAGTACATCTTGAGCTACTGGAAAAAACAGGGCTCCGGAGACTGGCAGTACACCGAAGAACCTCCAATAACGGTCACTTCGACAGCTTTCCAGACAAAAACGATAGGTGCTATCGGTTCATACATAGACGAGGTAAGGCTCTACCCGACAGATGCCCAGATGACCACCTACACCTACGACCCGCTCATAGGGATGACCTCCCAAACAGACCCCAACGGGCTGACCACCTACTTCGAATACGACTCCTTCGGCAGGCTCAAGCTGGTCAGGGACCATGAGGGCAACATCCTCAAGTCTAACGAATACAACTACAAACACTAATTTTTTGACCAAGCTACAAAACAAAGACCATGAAATTAAAAATATATAGCATAGCCCTGCTTGCCCTCTGCTGGCTGGCAACTTGGGACGCACATGCCCAAACGGACAAAAACTATGTGCGCTCACATACCTATACTACCAAAAGACAGACGCTCCCCGCCAACCCACTAGGGCTGACCAAAGAGCAGGCACAGAGCAGCACCCAATACTTCGACGGGCTGGGAAGGCCTATCCAGACAGTGATAAAAGCAGGATCTCCCACTGGAAAAGACATGGTATCCCCTGTCCTCTACGATGAGTTCGGCAGGGAAGCGTTCAATTTCTTGCCCTACGTGGCCAGTGATTCCACAGGGACATATAAAAGCATGACCGGGATCGTCGATCCAGTGGCTAGCCCAACTCCCTACCAAGGAAGTGAACAGTATGACTTCTACAATTCAGGTACGATAGGAAATGGCATCACAGGCGATACCAAGCCCTATAGCAAGACCGCATTCGAGGCATCTCCATTGAACCGAGTGCTCTCCGAAACAGGGGCAGGGGCAAACTGGCATAATCTTGGCAAGAACGTGCAGTTCTTCGAGATGGTAAATGCCACAGAAAACGATATTGAAGACATCGTGTTGCCCCGCGACCAAGCAGAATATCCGATCAACACTAACTCGGGCAACCTGATAGGGGCAGCAAAGTCCGTGACCTTAGAGCCAGGCTTTACGTTCACCGCTACCGCCAACGGCTCGGCAACCGTCTACATCTCCCAATACAAAGCATCAGAGGTACACCAATGGTCGATTGAAAATGGGTCGCCACAAAACGAAGGGCTCTACCCCATGGGCGAGATCTATGTGAAGCAGGTGATAGACGAGAATGGGCAAAGCATGTACGAGTTCACCAACAAAAGTGGGCAGGTCATCCTCAAGAAATCGGAAGTAGCTAGCGAGACGGTGACAAGCGGGAGCGAAAGCTCTACAGAGACCGTGTTCACCTGGACCTATTATATCTACGACGACTTCGGTAACCTCCGCTTCGTACTCGCGCCAGAGGCATTCGAGACATTGAAGGAAAACAGCTGGACATGGAACAGCAAGGCAGCAGACCTCTCCTTCGAATACCGCTACGACGGCAGGAACAGGATGACAGAGAAAAGGATTCCAGGGATGGAAGGTTTCGTGTATATGGTCTACGATAAGCTGGACAGGCTGGTGCTTACCCAGGATCCCGTACAAAGGAATTCAAGCCTATGGGCATTTACAAAATATGATGTGTTCAACCGCCCCGTGCTTACGGGCATCACCACGATCACGGCAGCAAGCCAATCAGCGGCACAGGGTTTGGTAGATACCCATGGGACGTTCAACGAGTCACGCGGCAGCAGCATCTTAGGCTATACAAGTGTGGCCTATCCGAGTAACCAACAGGAATCTGCCTACCTCAGCGCCACTTATTATGACGATTACGAATGGAGTCCTTCGCTCTCGTTTGACGACACCCAATCTGGAAAAGGCTTTGACGATGACTATTTTACAAGGCTAAAAGGCCAGGTGACGGGCAGCAAGACCAGAATATTGGGCACGAGCGACTGGCTGGAGACCGTGATCTGGTACGACGACCGCTACCGCCCCATCCAAGTGGTGACCCAGAACAACCTTGAAGGTTCGGACAGGGTGTATACCCAGTATGACTTTGCGGGCCGGGTGACCAAGACCCGTACACTGCATAAAGCACAGGGCAAGGCAGATATCGCCATCTTGAAGACTTTTGCTCTCGACCACTTGGGCAACGTGACGCAGATAGACCACGAGATAGAGGGAACGGGGCATACGGAGACCATCGCCATGAACACTTATAACGCCTTGGGGCAGCTCCAAAACAAGGTCCTGAACAACGACAGCGGCAGCGGGGAAACGGCAGCCTACGCCTACAACATCCGTGGGTGGATGAAGTCGATCAACGGGGCGAGCGATCCCAACAACATGGGCAATAATAAGCTCTTCAATATGGAACTGTTCTACGAGAGCGGCTTCGGCACTGCCCAATACAATGGCAACATAGCCGGGGTGAAGTGGCAGACCGCCACCACCGATATGGAACGGAACTTCCAGTACAGCTACGACAAGCTCAACCGCCTCACCGCCGCCAATTATGGCTTTGACCAAAATTTCAACAGCGACGAGGACTACGACGTATCGAACATCACCTACGACCTCAACGGCAACATCCTTAGCCTAAACAGGAAAGGGCTGACCCAGCAGGTGCAGGAGCAAAAGAGCTATGGGTACATAGACCAATTGAGCTACAGCTACGATGGAAACAGGCTGCTAGGCGTGACCGACGGCACCAGCGGCAACGACCACGAGGTGGCGGGTGATTTTAAAGATGGGAACACCAGTGGCAACGACTATGCCTACGACGCCAATGGCAACTTGGTAAAAGACCTGAACAAGGGCATAAAAGACGGGAGCGGGAACGGGATCACCTATAACCACCTCAACCTGCCCAGCGTGATCAAGTTCGGATCTTCCGACAAGCGGATAGAGTACACTTACGATGCGGCGGGGATCAAGCTGCAGAAGAAGGTATTTGAAGGTGGCGCACTGAAAAAGACCACCGACTATGTAGGCGAGTTTGTGTACGAGGACGGCGAGCTGCAGTTCATGCACATGGCAGAAGGCAGGGTGCTGCCCAAGAGCGCGCTTCCATTCGAGAACGGGGACGGCTATGTATATGAATACCACTACAAGGATCACCTGGGCAACCTAAGGGTAAGCTTTAGGGAGGCGACCAAGGAATATGTGGCGACCATGGAGGAGACCCCGGAAGAGACCAAGGAACTGGAAGAAGCCACTTTTGACCAATTAGGGACAAGAGATGGGGAATTTTCACATGGCGGGACTAAAGCGGTCAAGATAGAATCTACGGTAGGCCCTTACAAGATGTTCAAGATCAGCAAGGACGACAAAGTAGAAGCATCCGTATGGGTCTATTACGATAACCCAGCATCTTCGCCAAGTTCAGGTAACTATTCCACATTTTTCTCGGAAAGTTTTGGGACAGGCTCGGAAACAGGAAGCTTTTTTGGTAACTTGGGATTGGGCATGAAGCCTCCTGGGACTGATGGCTTAAATGGTGTGCCCCTCGCCTATGTGCAGGTGGTGTTCTACAACGAGAACGACGAGGTGGTACAGAGCGCCAGGAAGGAGATCAGGAGCGAAGGCTCGGATAATTGGATCGAACTAAAGGCCTCCCCTGATAAGGCTAAGCACAATGGCTATGCAAAAGTGTTCGTAGTGAACGAGTCCAGCGAGCCGGTATGGGTAGACGATTTCAAGATCACGCACCAGCAACTGGTGGTGCAGGAAAACCACTACTACCCCTACGGCATGAACATGGCGGGGATAGAAAGGAAAGGAGCCCCTGACCACCTTTTCCAGTACAATGGAGGAGTTGAGAAAGAGGAATCTTTTGGGCTTAATTGGTATGAGACAGAGTATAGAAACTACGATAGTCAATTGGGAAGATGGCACCAAGTTGACCCATTGTCAGAAGCTGCTAGAAGCTGGACCCCCTACAGGTATGGACTTAACAACCCTATACGACTTAATGACCCCTCAGGCTTATTGGAAGCAAGTGATGTCCTAAAATTCTTAGAGAAAGGTGGGAGCCTTCCAAATGGTTATACATGGACTGATGATGATTCGGATGTTAACGATGGAGTATATGATCAACAAGAAGATAGGAGATATGAAAAGATTGATGATATTGGTGATGAATTTGGTATACATATTTTTCGAGATAAAGATGGTTCGGTTCATTATGTGAATACAGATACAGGTTTTAAAAAATCAGTGTCTGCAGAAGAACTTAAAAAGTTTAGATCAAGATTAAATGAATTATCACCTTACATAGAAGCTTTGATGCTACTTAAAGAACCAGGAGTTGGATTTAATTTTTCAGCCAGTGCTATTCTTGGAGGAGGGTTTGCAGGAGACATTTCGATAATTAAAGGTATTGATGGTGTAGGTGTTTATCTTTCGCTTGGACCTGCTTTAGGGTATGATATTGGAATCGCCGCGGGCGGATTTAAGTTGATTGATACTGCAAATGATGGAATTTCTATTATTGGAGGTGATCCTGCTGGACTTGAAGTCTATGGAGGTGGGGGGTTTATTTTGAATGGTGTAGTTGGTACTAACTTAGATCTTAATAATCCTAAGCTGTCGGGTTTCAAAAGGCTTAACACCCAATATATCAAAGTTGGTGCTTCAATAGGTGGGAAAGGAGGAGGAAGTGTTGGATTATCTTATTCCATTGAATTATATAAAACAAGAGATAAATAATATGTTTACAAAAAGAGTCTTATTAATCATTGTTTTACTTCCATTTGTATGTTGTAATAAAACTGAACGGTGTATTGCACAACTTGAAGTAGAGACAAGCCTTTCTTACAAGCATCTTGTATCAGATAAGTACATCGATAGAACTAATCACGGGCGTTATGATTTAGTGCTTCAAAAAGACAATAAGTTTGAACCCAATGATTTCGACCGCTACCCATTTAGAAAAATATGGCACGCAGCAGACATTGGTGACTCATTGATAAAGGAGAAAGGATCAATCATATTTAAAATCGTCAAACCAAGTGGAGTTGTAAAATATGTAGAACTACACTGTCCAGAAAACGATTCAATTTATGCAGCAGAGGCTACATTTTATTTTGATTCTATGAGACGGGTTGGGTATCCCATGAGGTTTAAAGAGTTGTTTTCCAATTAAATACAATCCTTCGAATAATACAACTGCACAAATCTAAGGTGGTCGGAGCATCCGCTCCGTCCAAACAAGGGCAGCAAATAAAAAAAAGCAACCATCGAAACGTCCCGTCATCTTTTGGCGGGGCGTTTTTGGTTTTTGGGCTGGTCGTTGCCCGGTTTTCTATTTGCCCGTCGTGGTTACTCAACACAACTAACGCCGTTACTTGCTGGCGTCAATAAGGGTTGTTGGATAAAGGAGCGTTCTTTGGGGGTATAGCTTTGCTGCTCTAAAAAGAGTAACGGCGTTAGTTCGGGCGCAAGAAAAACGATGGGGGCGCTTGGAGCGACCCCATCGCTCAACAAGAGCAGTACCCGTCGGGGTCGTTTTTTTTACGCCCCCGACGCTTTGCCCGCACCCACCTATCGTCGTGGGCATCCCAAACCACCTCGACGGGTTTGCCAAACAAGGGCAGCAAATGAAAACAAAAAGCAACCATCGAAACGTCACGTCATTTTTGGCGGGGCGTTTTTGGTTTTTGGGCTGGTCGTTGCCAAGTTTTCTATTTGCCCGTCGGGGTTTGCCCACCAGCAACTAACGCCGTTACTTGCTGGCGTCAAAAAGGATTGTTGGATGGGTGAGCGTTCTTTGGGGCTAGAAAGCTTTGCTGCTCTAAAAAGAGTAACGGCGGTGGTAGTTCGTTCGGGTGCAAGAATAACGATAGGAGCGCTTGGAGCGACCCCATCGCTAAACAAGGGCCGTACCCGTCGGGGTCGTTTTTTTACGCCCCCGACGCTTTGCCCGCACCCACCTATCATCGTGGGCGTACCAAACCACTACAACGGGTTTGCCAAACAAGGGCAGCAAATAAAAACAAAAAGCAACCATCGAAACGTCTCGTCACCTTTTGGCGGGGCGTTTTTGGCTTTTGGGGCCGGTCGTTGCCCAGTTTCCTATTTGTCAGTCGGCGTTGTCTAAAAACAACTACCACCGTTACTTGCTGGCATCAAAAAGGGTTGTTGGGTAAAGGAGCGTTCTTTGGGGTTATAAAGCTTTGCTGTAAAAAAGAGTAACGGCGTTAGTTCGGGCGAAAGAAAAACGATGGGGGCGCTACTCTTATGGTTTATGCAAGGGTATGGGTATAATTTTTTTCATATTTTCTATCTTGCTTTATGACGGCAAAAATTCTATGGACAAGCTTTGACCTGATAGCGTTGAGTACCGACATCTTGTTTTTCCCTTCTGCGACTTTTCGGTCATAATATTTCCTGAGCTCCCCTGTCGTGTTGAGGGTAGACAGGGCTGCCATGTGGAATATTTTCTTGAGCTCTTTGTTTGCCTTGTACGAGACCTTGTTGCGTGAACGGATGCTGCTGCCCGACACATACCTGAACGGCGCACAGCCGATATGGCAGACAAACTTCTTGGGGTCATCGAACTTCCGGAAATTTTCCGTGGCCACGATGGTGGCGATGGCGGTCTGCATGCCCACGCCCTCCACGGAGACGATCTTATCGAAATTCCCCTTGATGCCCGGGTCGTCTTCTATGAGCTGCCCCATCTGTTCCTCTATCTCATCGATCGTTTTTTTATAAGCGGCGATGATACCCTTTACCCTCTTTTCTTTTTCCTTGAAATACCCTTTGTCGAGAAACCCTTCTTCTTGTTTTAGCTGCCCCCTATATTTCGACAGGTCACGCACGGCCAGCTCCCGCTCGGCGGAAAGCAACTTTAACACCTTGATAGTCTTGGGCGTAGGCTCGGATAGCTTTGCCCTATCGGAAAAACGCTTGGCATATTGGGCGATCCTTATGGCATCTGCCCTGTCGTCCTTTCCCCTTGTCAGGCCTTGCGAGCGGAGGATGGCATAGGCCGGTTCCATCCAGAGGCAAAGCCCTAGGCAGAGACAGGTGTCCACCAGCTTGTTGCCGAACTGCCCCGTATGCTCGGCACATAGCAAGGTATCCCCTTCTTCAAGCCCGTGCACTTTGAACAAACCCTTCAGCCCCTTTGACAGGGCATCCCTGTCGTTGTCCCATTTGAGGTTGACAAGCTCGCCGTGCCCGGTCAAGAGGGCAAGGTCGATGGTCTCTTTGCTGATATCGATGCCGATAAAGTTTTTAAATCCCATGGTTATCCGTATTTTTATGTTGGACAAAAATCTGGAGGTTAAGAACCTGGGCCGTATCCTAATAACCTTAACGGTGACAAACTCTTATACAGGTCTGGGCACGGGAGGGGACACGGGCATCCAGCAGTGGGATGAATCTTGTTCGTGGAGCGAGTTGAGTCGCCCATGCCCCCCTTGGCCAAAAGGAAATTAAGGTTTTACAATTAAACACAATCCTTCGAATAATACAACTGCACAAATCTAAGGTGGTCGGAGCATCCGCTCGTTCCAAACAAGGGCAGCAAGTAAAAACAAAAATGCAACCATCGAAACGCCCCATCATCTTTTGGCGGGGCGTTTTTGGTTTTTTGGGGATGGCCGTTGCCCAGTTTCCTATTTGCCCGTCGGGGTTGCCCAACACAACTAACGCCGTTACTTGCTGGCGTCAAAAAGGGTTGTTGGATGAATGAGCTTTCTTTGGGGGTATATAGCTTTGCTGCTCTAAAAAGAGTAACGGCGTTAGTTCGGGCGCAAGAATAACGATGGGGGCGCTCCAAGCGACCCCATCGCTCGACAAGAGCCGTGCCCGTCGGGGTCGTTTTTTTACGCCCCCGACGCTTTGCCCGCACCCACCTATCATCGTGGGCGTACCAAACCACTACAACGGGTTTGCCAAACAAGGGCAGCAAATAAAAACAAAAAGCAACCATTGAAACGTCCCGTCACCTTTTGGCGGGGCGTTTTTGGCTTTTGGGCTGGTCGTTGCCCAGTTTTCTATTTGCCCGTCGGGGTTTGCCCACCAGCAACTAACGCCGTTATTTGCTAGCGTCAAAAAGGATTGTTGGATGGGTGAGCGTTCTTTGGGGCTAGAAAGCTTTGCTGCTCTAAAAAGAGTAACGGCGGTGGTAGTTCGTTCGGGTGCAAGAATAACGATAGGAGCGCTTGGAGCGACCCCATCGCTAAACAAGGGCCGTACCCCGTCGGGGTCGTTTTTTTACGCCCCCGACGCTTTGCCCGCACCCACCTATCATCGTGGGCGTACCAAACCACTACGACGGGTTTGCCAAACAAGGGCAGCAAATAAAAACAAAAAGCAACCATTGAAACGTCCCGTCACCTTTTGGCGGGGCGTTTTTGGCTTTTGGGGCCGGTCGTTGCCCGGTTTCCTATTTGCCCGTCGGGGTTGCTCACCACAACTACCGCCGTTACTTGCCGGCGTCAGAAAGGCTTGTTGGATAAAGGAGCGTTCTTTGGGGTTATAAAGCTTTGCTGCTCTAAAAAGAGTAACGGCGGTAGTTCAGGCGCAAGAAAAACGATGGGGGCGCTCCAAGCGACCCCATCGCTCTGCAAGAGCCATACCCGTCGGGGTCGTTTTTTTTACGCCCCCGACGCTTTGCCCATTCCCGCCCATCGTCGTTGGCGTCCCAAACCACTACGACGGGTTTGCCAAACAAGGGCAGCAAGTGTGGATGAAAAATCGATGCCGTCAAGATCCGAGCGAGACTGTTTATGATGCCTTAGCATTACTCGAACCAGAAAAAACTATGCTATATCATTTATCGTTATCACTTCAATTTCCGTGATTTTCTTTAGGGCTTCATCATTAGAAAAGAAATAATCGCATCGGTGGTGGATTGCCGTGGCTAGTTGGATAGCATCTGGTGTTCGCAAACTAGCATACTTTGCCCGAAGTTCTGCCGCCTTAACGGCTATATCCTTATTCATCTCCGCAATAGTTACCCCTTTTGCATCTTCAAAAATACGCTTGTACTTCGCCGCCAGTTTTGTGTCCTTTTCTCTGAGCGGGTGTACCAATACTTCGGTGAGGGTTAAGACTGAAACAATAAACCCAAACGTTTGCTGGGCATGCAACTCAAAAACATTTTTTACTTTCGGATGGAGCGTTGGGTGCTGCTCTATGAAGTAAATAAGTGGGGCTGTATCTAAACCGACTAACTTCCCCTTTAACTCACCGATTACCATTCGTCACGCAATTTATTTACATACTCATCGGGATCGGTGTTTCCCCAACTTTTTTTACCCAGCCCATCCAAATCTAACAAAGTAGATTGCGGTTGGGGGGGAGTTGAGCGAGCCAATTCATTCGCAAGCACATGCAAGAGCTCAACTTTTTCATCGTACCCAAGTGTTGCTACCTCTTGCCTTATTTTATCTATTACCAAAGAAGCCATAACATATATCTTTAAAATGTATGATTAAGATGCACTTGCTAACAAAAATACGAAACATAAAGTGCCTTCCAAATAATTAACTTCCCCGCAGCCCAGTATTGCCAAAAACAACGACCCCGTTACCGGCGTCAAAAAGGATTGTTGGATGGGTGAGCGTTCTTTGGGGCTATAAAGCTTTGCTGCCCTAAAAAGAGTAACGGCGGTAGTTCGGGCGCAAGAATAACGATGGACCCGTTCCAAGCGACCCCATCGCTCAGGATTGGCGCTTCTTGTTGTAGACGCCCTGGTAGGGCGGCTCTACGATATTTCTTTTATCTCGCTTTATGCACCAACCCTAAATACATAGCCTAAATCCAGTATAAAGGATGAATAAATACAAATAAACCCTGTATAAAAACAGTATAAATATGGGCGGTATATCCTGATTTCATCAAAAATACTAGTAAAAAATAGCACTGAGTTACCCTGAAAACAGGTGTTTTGTAGCCTTTGTGGCACAAAAAAGAGCTGCCCCTTTGGATTGGGGCAGCTCTTTTTGAATTTAAGATACAGCTTTACTCCTATAAGTCTTTAAATCTGTTTAATTCAACCTTTTTAAGCGATAGAATATCAATCAAAATTTGAAGCATTTGAGCCCCTTCAGCCATATCGTTGTATATTACTTGGGAATGCCCAAGTAATTCTAATATTTCTTCTCGCTTATACATTCTCTTTAAACCTCCTTTTATGTCAGACCTATTTATATGTGGAGGTGATTGTTGCAAAGCTTTTTCAATAGAATAATGAATTAATTCTTCAATTTTAGTTTCATATATCCTTAACTCCTCTACAGATAAAAAATCAACATTTATATCACTATCCTTAATATACTCAAAGTATAATTTTAGAAATGTCCCAAAAAAGCCTATCAAGTGAAGAATAGCTACTTTTGAGATTGTTAAGTCTGTTTCATAATACGTATTTAATTTTTGGGTTAATTCGAGTTTTGATTTTAAATCTTCATTAATCCTCTCTAGCTCATTAACCCTCGAACCTTTGGTTTCTTCCAAACCCAGTAAAAATTGGGGTGTTACATCGAACAATTCAGCTAACTGGAATAGTTTGTCAATTGTTATTGATGTCTTACCTGATTCGATTTTTTGATAAGATGCTTGTGAGGCGAACCCAAGTTTAATTGCCGTATCTGCGATAGTCCATCCTTTCTCTAACCTTAGAGACTTTATTTTTTTTAGTACCTCATTCATAAATGTAAATATAATTTCTCAAAAGGATTTTTTTATAAAACTGAAAGCCAAAGAGTTATAAAAATCCAAAACAGAAATTAAATATCTCATTAGGATATATAGTTTCTTATAAGTATTTTTACTCAACAAAAAAATAAATTCCAAACAAAACCAGAAACCTATGGATTTCTCAGAAGCATTTCTCCAAGAAAAGGGGCTTTTCACCCGGGAGCAGGTAATGACAATGCTTGGTATCACCAACTATGGATGGTATAAACTTGTGAACGAGGGGCTACCTGTTATCAAGCTTACCTCCAAAGCACAATTCGTAAAACGAGATGACCTTGAGTCGCACCTAGAAAAAATGTACTCAAAGAAATCGGCATAAAAAAAGCAGATGGCGGCTACCATCTGCTTTTTGTTTTGCTGTTTTCCCAAACTCTAAACTGGTAAAAACATGTCCAAAGATACCAAATTCTCCCCAAACGGGCAAGCTGTGCCCCCATAAAGCAAATACCCCCATATAGTACGATCTTTTCCGCCTAGGCCACGCTAGCAACCGAAGCGGAAACAAACATACCCGATAACAGGTCTCTGAATATCGGGACAGGTTTCTATTGCCTTTTCGGAAAGGCTTTTTTTAGCGGGCTTTAAGTAGTTACCGTTTAAGAAAACTTTGCTCCGCAAAGTAATCGTACTGATTACGTGCTTTTTATAAGTTTCTTCATTTCATATTTCTAACATTTCAAAATTTAACCGTACGATGAAAAATCAATTTTCCGACAGGATTTTCGTGCCCAGCGGAAGCACTTTTATGCATGAATTTTATTTTGACCCTCTTAAAAACGAGGGCAAGGACGCCAACATGAACGGTTACAGCCGAAGGGATGGCTCGATAGAGCCCATGGACAAGACCGGAGTACTCCGAAACATGGTAGCTAGAATATTGGACAGGTATCTCCCAAAAATGGCGGTCATGGAGGTTTACCAAAAAAATGACCTGTCCCAAGGAACTTTTGAAAACAACCGAACTCTACTGTTTACCATATATCCTACTGGAATCCAACTAAACTGCACTGGCCATAAGACCGTGGGCGAGCTGAAAGAGTTTCTTGATAAGCTCAACCATAAATTGAAGACTGGTGACCATAACATCTTAGACTTGATGGAGAGCTTGAAAAGGAGGAAAAGGGCGAAAATCTATCAGTCCTACATTTTCTCAAACTCCTTTAAAACGCTTGACGAACTGGAGAGGCATTGCCAAGCGGAAAAACTCCAAGGCATCGACGCTTCATTGATAGAAGAGTTTAAAAGCCACTATATCAAAATGTATTTCGCTGCATAACCACTTTAATTACAAACCAAAAAGGCATGGACAACCCCCACATAAAAAAAGCCCCAGTGCTGGCACACCGGGGCTCGTTAGGAGGGACAAGTCCATGCCCCAACAATTATCAAGATGGCAAATATTACAAAAATCTACAGGGAAATCCTATCACGAAAGGATTTCCAAAAGGAAATTGACGGGGCCAGGGAGCAGTTCCGCTTCCGCCCTTTCATAGAAGAATACCGTCCGCTGAAGCTCTTCGCCCGTTGGGGCAGGTGGCTCTTGGCACTTTTCAGCATCGCAACGGGCCTCGGTTTCCTGTTCTACTCATTGGCGGGGGCTCTCCCCTACTGGGTCGCTTTCCCCATCGCCCTTTCTGTCTTGCTCTTCATCGAGTTGCTAAAGAACTCCTCGGTGGGCATCAGCGCAAGGGGCTATTACCTCAACGGGAAATTCCCCTTGGTCTCTTTGCTGGCTGCGCTGGCTTTTAGCCTCTCGGTGTTCCTGAGTCTCAACGGTGTCCAGTCGCTTTTTGAGCGGCACAGTTCCACGGTTTCCAGTTTTGAGGAGGCACACCTCGCCCAGTCCGATAGCATCGCCAAAGCATATGAAGCCAAACTGGAAAAGCTGGAGATGGAAAAGGTCGGGTTTGAGGAGTCCGTGAGCTGGTTGGGCAAGATTGATGTCAGTAACAAGGACGTCTCGGCAACGCTGGGCAGCTTTACCAGCAGGCGGGAAAGGCTGGAAAAGGAGAAAACAGATAAGCTGGCTGGCTTGGAAAAAGAATACGAGACAGGAAAAACCAAAGCTTTAGAGGAAAGCGAGCTGAACCTCTGGCTGTGGGTATCGCTCTCGGCATTTGTAGAAGCCGCCATCCTCGCCTGCCTCTGGTTCTTGGTCTATTACGCCTACCGTGTACAGTCCGAGTCGGAGCTGTTCCTTGCCGAGAGCCAAAAATGGTGGATCGGCATCAACGACCTGAAGGGCTTTGCCGATGCCTTCCTGGCCAATGCGGGAAACCTCTTTGCCTACCCCACGGGCACGGTGGACAGCCCTTCACGGATCGGGTTTGCACAGGGTGCAAAAAAGAAAGAAGATGGAGACGAAAAACCCGAGAACACCCTATTTAAAGAGGGGTTTAAAGGGGTGCAAGACGTGGAAAAAGAACGGGAGGAACTAAGGGCTTTCTTGGCGAAATACCCCGAGGTGGTAAAGTGCATAGAAGAGGGCGTAAGCACCAACCAGACCTCCAAGGTCTGTGGGGTTTCTACCTCCACCGTCCATAATGTGAAACGATGCCTCAGGACATTAAAATCTTATAAGTAATGAAACAGTTGACGATCAAATTCTTTCTACATAAAACCACTTACAGCAAAAAGACGAAGGACTTTAAGCTCTATTTTCGGGTTTGTTATGATAGGGATGTATGGGCTTGCGCTACAGACCACCGACTCAAAAAGAAAGACTTCAACGAAGTGATGCAGCTTTGCAAGAGCAATGAGCTTGTAAATGAAGAAATGATGTGGGTGAAAAATAGGGTATACGAGATCAAACGGGAAATTGCCTACCAAGGAAAGATCGTTACCCTAAATATGATCAAAGAGAGTTTCAAAGGAGGTAGTTCTAAAATCACGCTTGTAACTTATTTAGAGCAACATCTCCTTTTTTTGAAGAAATCGAAGCAACATTCTAAAGGGACAGTCACTAATTGGTTTGTGAGGGGTGAAAAACTCAAAAAATATTTAGTAGAAAGAGGTAAACAAAATACAGTCTTACATGAAATAGAAGTAAAGTTCATTCAGGATTTTGATGATTGGCTTTCTTGCCAGATCAGCGAACAGTACAACAGACCCTATGCACGGAGCTATATAAACGAGCACCACAAAAGGTTAAAGTCCCTGATCAATAAAGCAATTAATGAAGAAATCATCAGCCATAACCCTTACAAAAAATGGAATATGCCTTCCGACAATAGGGAAGTTGCTATCAAATACCTGACAAATGATGAGCTGACAAGGCTCTATTATGCTGATCTTGGAGGAAATAAAGCTTTGGAAAAAGTACGGGATATCTTTGTTTTTTCGGCAATGACGGGCTTGAGGTATAGTGATGCAGCCTCGCTAAAGGTTTCGGAAATCCATTACGACAAGGAAGAAAAACTCTATTTTATATTCAAAAAAAAGCAACAAAAGACGAAAGGACTAGTAACAATTCCACTTTTACATTGGGCGGAAAAAATATACTTGAAGTACAAGAATAGCGGCTCGGCGGAGATCACAGGAAAGTTACTACCAATATACAGCAACCCCAAAGTGAATGCCTACTTGAAAACAATTGCAGACTTGGCAGGAATTGAAATGGCACTGACCCACCACGTAGCAAGGCATACTTGCGCTACCTTTTTGCTGAGTAATAGTGTACCATTAGAACAGGTATCTGAAATACTGGGACATAAGAACCTATCAACAACTAGGATTTATGCCAAGATAACGAAACAAAGTCTTTCGGAAACTGCTAAAATGATCAACAAGAAACTAGGAGATATGTAATTAAACAAACTATTTATCGGTAACACATCGAACTAACAGCAACCTTTAAACATTTTAAAAAGCTTTAAACATTTGCACATAAAAAAGCATGAAAAAAGCCGATTTTGAGAAACCTTACGGACTCAAAATCGGCTTTTTTGGGCTAAAATCACCCTTTCAGAAAGAGGTAGTGGAACTTACCGGATTCGAACCGGTGACCCCTGCCCTGTCAAGGCAGTGCTCTAAACCAACTGAGCTAAAGTTCCAATAAAATGGTTCTGCAAACATATACAGTTTTTCTAAACCTCCGCTTTTTTGCTCAAGAAAAAAACATACTTCAACTGTTGAGGATGAAAAGCATTAAAAAATGCCACGCTATGAGCGTGGCATTTTCGTGATTCCTAATCGTATCAAAATAATACCGATACCCTAATAACCTGGGTTTTGTGGTTTTAGATTTTCATTTCTATCAAGCTCGTCTTGAGGCAATGGGAATAAGTAGTCTACCGACTTATCAAAATCGGCATGTGGCTCTAAAGAATTAGCTCCTTTGAACACTTCATCCCCAATATCCCAACGCTTGATATCGTACCATCTTTTGTACTCGAAAGCAAGCTCTAGGCGTCTTTCCTCACGGATTGCCTCAGTCAAGTCACCTTCAGCAGCCGTGTAGTCGGCTGGGTAATTTACTTCAGCCCCAGCCCAGTTTCTAGCCCTTGCCCTCACTTGGTTGAGGTATCCCGCAGCAACTCCATCTTGTGATAAGTTATCAGCTGCTTCAGCTGCAATTAACAATACTTCTGCATACCGCATTGCTGCATAGTTAATGTCAGACTGCCCGCAATCTCCTCTTGACAGCCCACATCTGCCCCAATATTTTCCAATATGAGGCCTTGGCGAACCGTGGTTAGGCGCAAATTTTTCGTAGCCTACCAACTCGGTCAATTCAGGATCGGCATACGCTTCATCTATCATACTCACCTCCTTACGGTAATCCCTGTCATCCCAGCTTTCATACACTTCCATAGTGGGCACTGCCACACTCCAACCTGAGTTAGCATCTGGAAGATAGACACTTCTTATACCTGTAATAGGTCCCATCCAATCGTTTTGTTGTAGGTCGGTCCCTGTAACTTGCCCCAAGAAATCTATCATGAAAATATGCTCATCTACGCCACTTGTAGCTGAAGGATCAAAGAGATCGACAAAGTCAGGCATAAGTCTATACCCAAATGTACTAGCGTTACTAATTACATACTCTGCTTCCGTAAGAGCTTTTTGGTCATCTCCCATAGTCAGATATACGGAAGCCAGGTATGCAGCAGCTGTACCTTTAGTAGGCCTCGATTTCACATTTCCTGCATGTTGGTCAGGCAAGTTTGCTTTTGCATATTCGAGATCGGCAATTATGCTTTGGTATACAGTACTAGTCGGTGTTTTACTTATAGTTTTCACGGCTTCCGGATCGGTGATAAAAAAATCGATATAGGGGATATCTCCAAAAAGGCGTACCAAATGATAATAAGTAAATGCTCTGATAAACATAGCCTCTGCCTTTAACGCATTGACCTCTGCAGCAGGTTCTCCTACTAATTCAGCCCCTGCAATTGCCGCATTGGCAGATCCTATAATTTTATAACCCCTAGGCCAAAAAGCAGTGATCATCCCATTATTAGAATCCATATTGAAATCATTTACCTGCTGACGCCTACCTGGAGTATTTCTATCCCCAATATCGGCCATGTCTCCTCTTAGCAAGAGAGAAAGTACTAGTTTTCGACCATAAAATTCTTCATTAGCAATATCTGCATACGTACCCATTACAGCTGCCTCAACATCTTTTGGACTTTGAAAAAATGTATTAGGAGCTAATAACGCAATAGGATTTTCTTTAAGGTCTGTACAACCGAATACACCGAGTACAATCCCTATTACCAGTAATTTATATACTATTTTTTTTCTCATTTTCTTATCTTTTTTGATGGTTAGATACAGCAAGAGGAGACTCTTTTTTGTGAAACACCCTCCACCACTGTAAATAGTTTAGATATCAATAAGGTATTTTAAGTAAGTGCCTAGAAGCCGATATTGAGCCCGAATGTATAGGATTTTGCATTAGGGTAACTGGCATAATCTAAACCGATATTTTTGTTTCCATCACCCGAACCACTACTGCGGTAGTTCACTTCAGGATCGTAGCCTTCATAATCGGTAATGGTGAATATGTTTTGAGCACTTACATATAGCCTCAACTTACGTAGCTTGATTTGGTCAAGTATAGGTTGAGGGAAATTGTAACCCAATGCAAGGTTTTTCAACCTAACAAATGAACCATCATATATAAAGCGTGTAGAAGCTCTTCTTGTCCTATCCCCCGAAGCCGCTGGAATATTTGTATTGGTATTTTGAGGAGTCCAACGGTTCAGTGCAGCCGTTGTGGCGTTGTTTCTTCCTGCCATTAGGTCAAGTTCCAATAGCGTATAACTAAAAATATCGTTACCTTGAGATGCTTGGAAGAATATGTTCAAATCGAACCCTTTGTACCTAAAGTCATTATTGAAACCCCAAATAAAATCTGGGTTAGGGTCACCTATGATAGCTCTATCATCCGCATTCAATTGACCATCAGGAACACCTGTCAAGTCTCCATTTTCGTCCTTTGTACCATCAATATCTCTATATTTCTCTCCGCCAAGCTCTTGCTCAAACCCTCCACCAGGCAATATATCATCGCCTTGTTGGTAAGGTCCATCATAAATCCAGCCATAAAATGCTCCTACAGGCTGTCCTACACGAAGAATTTGTGTATTACCCAAACCTACCATATGACCTGGGCCCGATGCATAGTCAATGTCGGAATTACCATCTGGCAATTCCAATACCTCCTGCCTGTTCATAGATAAGTTGAAACCCATATCCCATTTAAACTCCCCCACTAGGTTTTTGGAGTTGAGGGTAAATTCAAAACCTTTATTACCTACTTTACCTATATTTTGAAGTTGGGTTTTATATCCGGAATATTCTGGCAATGGCACATCGAACAACAAGTCAGAAGTCTCCATGCTATAATAATCTATGATCAGGTTCAACCTGTTCTCGAACAAGCCTACATCTATACCGACGTCTAACTGAGTCGTTGTTTCCCAAGTCAAGTTTTCATTTGAAACATTGGTAGGGAATACTGCATTAACAGGAACACCGTTTTGGACCGACAGTGCGGTAGAGAACTCTGCAAGTGTACGATAAGGAGAAATACCTCTATTACCTGTTAGCCCATAACTTGCCCTCCATTTCCAATCGCTGATCACATCTATTCCCTCCATAAAGGCTTCGTCCTTCATGTTCCAAGCAAAAGCACCTGATGGGAAGAACGCCCATTTATTTCCTTCACTAAACACTGAAGAACCGTCGTAACGTGCATTGAACGTAAGTAAATACTTGCTCTTAAAGTTATAGACTGCACGTCCGTACCAAGACGCTAATTCCCAATCGGAAAGGCTAGAAGTAGGCTGTTGCCAAGAAGACGAGCCGCCTAAGTTCCAATATAATGCACCATCAGAAGGATAACCTTGTCCTCTTGCACCCCAACTTTCGTCTCTGGAAGATTGGTAAGAATAACCACCCATAATAGAAATATTATGATCGCCTATATCTTTCGTGTACGTCAAGTAGTTTTCGTTCAAAAACAGAGAGTTCTTAGTACCGTCCATTCTACCATCACCGCCTACACCTATTCCACCTTGAAGGGAGGTTGGCGTATACTGACCAACTCGACCCGAGTTAGAGCTTGCACCCAGTGTAATCCTAAACTTCAAATCTTTCAAGATATCATATTCACCATACACGTTCCCTTGGAATCTATCTACTATATCTTCGTTTACATATTCCGTAACTACAGCTACGGCATTATCATGCGCGTCATTTAGTCTCGCAAGTGTGTATTTACCATTAGCATCTCTAATAGGCTGATCTGGTCCCATTTTGAATGCTGCCGCAACTACACCAGAACCGTTTGCTCCACCTGAGGATTCCTGTGTCCTTGCCCCTTTCTTATCGCTACGCTGTGCAAAAAGGTTTAAGCCTACCCTGAACTTCTCAGAAGCTTTAATATCAACATTACTAGTTACAGAATACCTTTTGTAGCCCGAGTTTAAGATGATACCTTTCTGGTCATAAAACGTTCCCGATAAATAGTAATTTACATTATCTGATCCGCCAGAAATACCCATTTGGTAGTTTTGGATATATCCTTGCTGGAAAATTTCCTCTTGCCAATCCGTATTTGCTCCTAATCCAGTAAAATTAGGATTGCCACTTGCCTCACGGATATAATCAACAAAATCATCAGGCTTTAACAAGTCCAACCTATTTATTTCATTTTGGATAGAATAAGAAGTATTGAGGTCTACCCTAGTCTTGCCGCTTTTTCCTCTTTTGGTAGTGACCATGATTACCCCATTCGCTCCTCTAGAACCGTAAATAGCCGTTGCAGAAGCATCTTTCAATACTTCAATGGACTCGATATCTTCTGGAGGAGGCAATGTAGCTCCTACAAAACCATCTACCACATAAATAGGATCACTACTGGCATTGATGGATGTCCCACCACGTACCCGTACTTTGTAAGAAGCGCCCGGCTCACCGTTGTTGGCTGTGATTTGCACACCTGCCGCACGTCCTTGCAAAGCTTGAACTGTACCCAGTGCAGGGTATGCGGTCAATTCCTCTGCTTTTACAGAAGCAACCGAGCCAGTAAGGTCACTTTTCTTTACTGTACCGTAACCTACTACTACCACCTCTTCCAACTGTGCCATGTCTGGCTCTAGTGTAAGGTCGATAGAAGACTGTTCACCCACAGTAATCTCTTGAGGAACAAAACCGATATAGCTAAAAACCAAAATAGAAGATGAATTGGGTACTTCTAAACTATACTTACCATCAATATCGGTCACCGAACCTATGCTCGTTCCTTTTATCAAAATACTAACCCCCGGGAGAGGCAGGTTGTCTTCTCCAGAAATAATAGTACCTGTTACCTTTTGCTGTGCAGGAGCTAGCATTTCTACACTCTCTTCTACAGGTGCGCCTAAAAGTCCCTTTTTGCTTACAAAAATATTTTCGTTGATTCGCTTAAACTTAAGGTTGGTATTTTTTGAAATATCCCTCAACAAATTTCCCAACGAAGTGAAATTCGCTGAAGTCGTGATTCTTTCATTCACATCCACCTTGGCCATTTCATACGCAAACTTAAAGTTCGTTTGGGTGGTGATCTGCGAGAAAGCTTGTTCTAGCGTGGCATTTTCTAGGTTCACGGTCAAGTATATATCATCTATACTGACGCGCTGGGCTTTTCCATCATTTGCTAATAGCAACCCAACAAGAAAGCACTGAAGGAATGCTCCTATCAATGTGTATTTACTTGTCATAATAATTTGTCTTAGTATTTTCCTTTTCATATTTTTAAGAAGGTTTTGAGGAAAGGTATGTTTAATTCAAAATCGGTTCGCATGCTTTCTGTTTCGGGGTCTGCCGCCAAACGTTCACCGAACCAAAAGCATGTGATGTTACAGCCAGTATTCCCCCTAGGGATGCTGGCTTTTTTTAACTTGTGTCGTAATTTTTCAATTTCATATCATACTTGGTGGTTTATTTAATAATTACTTTTTTTCCTTTTATTTCGAAATTGAATTTAGTTGAGAAACTAATCCCTTTCAATACCGACTCTAAGCTCTGGTGTGTAAATTGACCTTTAAAACCTACAATCGCAGGCTCATTAAGCACCTCAAATTCTACATCGTACCATCGTGATAGTGTAAAAGATATTTGTTCGAAATCAGCGTTATTGAAAAAAATAGTCCCAGAGCGCCAAGCCAATTCTTTCCTCGCCTCAAACGGTCTTTTTATACCCACTTCCTTTTCCTTGTTATAAGAATACAGCTCACTTGGTTCTAGCAAGGCCATGTCTAAGCCTCGATGCCCCACTTCTACCTTACCTTCTACCAGTGCAACTTTGGTCGCCACATTTTCTGGATAAGACGAAATGTTAAATGATGTCCCCAACACTCGCGTCTGCACATCACCAGCATGAACTATAAATGGTTTGTTTGTATTTCTTGCAACTTCAAAAAACGCTTCCCCTTCTAAGTAAACCTCTCTGATGCTATCCCCAAATACCTCAGGAAACCTGATGGTTGTCTCTGAATTCATTTTTATCCGCGTGCCGTCCATTAAGTTGATGGTAGATTTCACTCCTCTTGGCGAACTTTTTTCTATCATCTTCACTTCGGCAACCAATGGTTTACTTTCTTCTCTATTTGGTCCAAATATTGACGATTTATAACCTATAAGCGCCATCACTGCTAATAAAACAGCCGCGGCAACCCCGCTAAGACCAAAGCCCTTTGACAGTAGCCATCTTCGCTTAGGTTCATGTTCCTTTTGTGGATAGGTTTTGATAGATGTTACTAATCGTTCTTTTTCTGCTGTTAGTTCTTCGGGGGAGACCTTTAAAGAAAGCAGGACAACCATTTCCTTCGCCTGCATAAACATAACTTGTTTTTGAGGATGGCTTTCCAGCCAACTCTCCCAAAAAGCAACATCTCTGTCTTCTTCATCATGCACGTATGCCTGAAAAGATTCATCCGAAACCAAGTCCTCTATACTGTTGTATTTGCTCATAAAAATAAAAGGAAAGTTGAGAGCCGACTTTATCAGTAAAGTCAAGCCACTTCTTGCTGGTTGTTTGATTAGAATCAATAGTTATGAAAGGGTAACTGAATACAATAAAAGACTAAATCTTTTCCCTTTGTAATTACTAGTGCAAAGCCTTATTAGCTTTTACCATGCTTTCCAGAAAAAAATTATTTTTTTTCAAAAACAAAATCCAAATATGTGCTAATACAGATAAAAAACAGCTTAAATAGGCTAAAAAAACAAAGCCCCTAGGAGGAAAACAACAGAAGGGACATTGGAAAGAAACGTTTTCATCTTCTTCACAGCTTGGTGCACCAAGTTGTACACTGTGCGGGTTTGGGTAGATTTGAGCTCTGCAATTTCCTCATAACTCATCCCTTCATAAAACCTTAATCTCAGTACTTCTTTTTGAGCATCGGTTAGTTTCTCCAAAGCTTTTACTACCAACTCTTTTTTCTCTTGGCGGGCTTGGTGCAACACCACAAGATCTTCGTAAGAGGGTTCCGTTTGCAAATCTACAACTTGCCCATCTTCCTTCCCCAACCTTACTTTTGCCTTGAGCAATTTCCTTCGGAGGTACACTTTTAGATAAGGGGTGATTTTAGAAACCGAATTGAGCTTTTGCCTATTCTCCCATATTTCCAAAAACATTTCATGGATAGCATCTTTGGTAAGTTCCACGCTTGACGAACTAGCCAGCCCATGGACATAAAGTGCTTGATAAGAGCTTTCGTAAACCACCAAAAAAGCATCTCTGTTGCCCCGCTTCAGGGCATCCCACAGTTCCTTTTCATCTTCCTTCAAAAATGTCTTCTTCTGCATTAATCGGTCGTTCGCTTATTTACCCAATGTTAAATACTATTCTTTTCATTCCAAAACCAAAAATAGGCAAAGGATAGGTAGCCCTTTCAAACCTGAATTAAGTTACAAACTGAATATTATCCAAAAAACCCTATAAGAGATAAGTTGAAACCTACATATAACCCATCACCAATTAAGGTTAGCATAACACAAAAGACGCTAACATATTAACTCTGGCGTAGATCCATTTAAAAAGGAATATGGGTTGGCATAAATCTCTTAAACATTATTTACATTAAAGAGTTCGAAATTGAAAGTTGTCTTGAAAACCCTCTTTAACATGTTTCCTACAATGAGCAAACCTAACCTTTGTCTTTTCTTTTTTTTAATGATTAGCCCTAATTTTTCCTTTGCCCAAACTACAGACTCTCTTTACCTGACCAATGGAGATATGATAGTTGGGGAGATAAAAGGTATGGACAGGGGCGTACTCACCATAGAAACGGACTACAGCGACAGTGACTTTAAAATAGAATGGGATGGCATCAGCACGATCTTTAGCAATAGCTTTTTCCTTATCATACTTTCGGAAGGTAAAAGGCTAAATGGCAATTTGAAATCAGTATCGGCAGAAAAAATCCTAATTTTTACTAGCGATAGCTCAGTGGTGGATGCACAAAAGGAGGACATTGTATTTTTAAAAGAAATAGAAAAAGGTTTTTGGGACAGGCTCTACGCCTCCATAGATTTTGGGTTAAGCATAACCAAAGCGAATAACTTGCGGCAACTCAGCCTGAGGAGCAACGCAGGATATATTGCTGACAAATGGTCGGCAGATGCCAATTTCAATTCTGTAAACTCATCCCAAGACGATGTAGAGCCTATTCGACGTACCGACGGAGGACTCACCTACCGCTATTTTTTACCCAAAGACTGGTTTGTAATTGGGCAAGTAAACTTTTTGAGCAATACCGAGCAAAAAATTGATTTGAGAACCACGGGGAAACTTGGGATTGGTAATTATCTAGTCCATACCAACCAATCTTACTGGGCTTTTCAGGGAGGTGCTTCTTTCAACAATGAAAAGTTTAGCAACGAGGGATCAGACAAACAAAGTATGGAAGCCTTTTTGGGAACAGAGCTAAACTTATTTGATATCGGCAACCTCTCCCTGCTTACCAATGGCACTGTTTACCCAAGTATAACGGAAAAAGGCCGCTGGAGGGCAGATTTAAACTTTGATGCAAAATATGACCTGCCATTAGATTTTTATATAAAACTGGGGGTTTCTTATAACTACGATAACCAACCTGCCGAAAACTCTTCTACTGACGATTATGTATTCCAAACTACTTTTGGTTGGTCATTGTAATTCTACTTCATATTGTTATTATTGAACCAAACAGAAACCTAACATCTTATGAAAAATCATTTTTGGTTAATGGGCTTCATCGCCCTGTTTATTGCTAGTTGCTCGCAAAGCCAACAAAAAAAGGAAACACCTGCTGAGGCAAACACAGCGCCACTAAAAGCCGATTCCACCCAAATCCCTCCGTCTATGACAGGTATAGAATTAGCTTTTAAAGCTCAAGGAAACGAACCATTTTGGAACGTAACAATGGACTTTGAAAAGGAAATTGTGTTTAAAACAATGGACGGGCTTGAACTACACTTCCCGGCAGTGAAAGGGAACAAAGCCCAAGATGCACCTGTTACCCGCTATGCCGCTGAAACCGAAACGGCGAGGATCGTCATCACCATTAAAGGGGAAGAGTGCTCCGACACGATGGCTGACACCACTTACCGCAACTCGGTACGTGTGGAACTAAAGCAAGGTGAGGAAACCGAATACACCACCTACGAAGGCTGTGGCAACTTCCAGCCCGACTATAAGCTCCACGATATTTGGGTAATGATAGAAGCTAATGGCGATACCCTTGACCCTAAAGATTTTGAGCGAAAAGGGCTTCCTATGTTCGAGTTTTATTCCAAAGAAGAACGCTTAAGTGGCCATGCTGGCTGTAATCATTTCAACGGGAGTTTTTATGTAGCCGAGCCAGGGGTTTTACAAATTGGGATGGGCGCCAGCACCCAAATGATGTGCCCCAACATGACAATAGAAAACTTGGTAAACCAAAAGCTTTTTGGCAAGCGGATGAAATACAAAGTTGCGAACCTGAGACTTACCCTCACAGGATACGATGGCAGCTCTTTCGTTTTCAAAAAAGTTGATTAACCCTCCTTAATTTCTTTTCCAGTCCCCAACATTACGGCTATCCATCTGGTGTTGGGGTTTTCTTCAAGCATGATTTTGATGGTCATAGTTAGGGGCACGGAAAGAAACATGCCAACCGTACCAAAAATAAAACCCCAAGTAATCAATGAGAGAAAAACTACCAAAGTGGAAAGCCCAAGCCCTTTTCCCATTATTTTGGGTTCTACAATATTTCCAACTATCATATTCACAGCAAAGTAACCTACCAAAGTCAAAAGAAGCGCTGTAGGCCCAGAAATGATCAATGCCAACAACATGGTAGGCACAGCAGCTATTATAGAACCAATATTGGGAATATAATTGAGCAAAAATGCAAGCAGCCCCCACAAAAGGGCATACTCCACTCCTATGATTAATAACCAAACATAAATAAGCACCCCTGTTAGCAAGCTTGTAAGCGTCTTTATCCACAGGTAATTTCGGATACTGTAACCAACTTCCAACAATTTGCTCAGAGGAACATCATGCGTTTTGTTTATGTATTTTGCCTTATTAGAAAAAGCTTGCAGCTCCAATAAGATAAAAATCACGATAATAAACACTTCAAATGAGTTCGCTAATACACCGCCAAACTCCCCTATTGCACTCGTAGTAAAACCCAATACTTTACCAGGGTCTACAAAGCTTGAAATTTGATCTGTAGAGACGCTAAACCCCCAGTTATTAAGCCAACTGATAGTTCCTGATAAAAGCTCGTTCAGTTTATCTTCGTACATTGGAGCATCTTCCGAAAACTTCTTCACTGTTCTTCCTACAATTCCCCCAAAACCTAAAATAATTAATAAAAGACCAATAAGTACGATGATAATAGCGACTGTATCAGGGATTTTTTTGCGGCTAAGCCAAACTACTGGCTTCGCTAAAATAACGCTGATAAAAACCGATAACAATATGGAAATAAAAATAGATTTAGCTGCAATCATTCCAGCTGTTATGATAACCAAAGCAGCAAGGGTGATTATAGGCGATAGTTTTAGTTTTTTGATAGCTTCCATGCAAAAATATGAAGGTTCAGTTTCATGTGAATAGATGCCGACAAGATAAGTCTATTGTAAAGCAAAAACAACAAGATGAATAAAAGTTAAAGCCTAAAACCCTTACCTAATCCAAGAAATAAAGAAACCTCAGCTTGGTTGTTGCCACCGACCGTTTATCAAAATGTAGTTGGGAAAAGGTTCTTTTTGGTGGAAATTGGAATTTCATCATACAAAAACTACAACCATGAAAAAAAGAACGACCCTCCTGTTTTGCTCCTTAGCTATTTTGCTTTTCTCATTTTCTAACCTCAAACCTGAAGAAGAAAAAGATGTAAGAGCTACAATAGAGCAACTTTTTGATGGAATGAAAAAAGGGGACAGTACTATGGTGAGAGGCGTTTTTCATCCCGAAGCTCGCTTACAGACCGTAGCTTCCAAAGATGGTAAAACCGAGTTGCATAGCACACCTATCAGTAAGTTTGCAGAAGCAGTGGGCACTCCTCACGATAAAATCTGGGACGAACGAATTCTATCTTATGAAATAAAGATAGATGGCGAATTTGCCTCGGCATGGACTGAATATAACTTTTATCATGGCGACAAGTTCAGCCATTGCGGCGTGAATGCTTTCCACCTAGTAAAGACTTCAGAGGGGTGGAAAATTCTTCAAATTACCGATACGAGGAGAAAAGAAGGCTGCGAGTAGTTTTTAGGAGGTGCTTATTGCGGCAAATTGCTGCCGAATCGCCTAAGTTTATACATCGTACAGCTTCCAGACGATTTGGGAAAAACCTTTAGTACTTTAGTTGCTAAAGGTTTTTTATTTACAAAACTAATTGCTTTTTACTGTTTTTGAGGTGTCTTACTTAGAGCAAGGTCATAAACACCGCCCTCAACAAAAACAACTAGAACTTATTGCTGTTAAAAAGGAGATAAAAATACCTCAACTGGCATAAACTAACGCATCCGAATGGATAGAGTTATTAAAATAAATAGACAAAAAAAATCTTGGATAAAAAGCTTGTGGGTATGGAAACTTGCTTGGAAAGATGCACGCAGCAAGCTTCCTCGTATTCTGGTTTTTATTTCCTCTATAGGAATCGGCATTGCCGCTTTCGTTTCAGTCAACTCGTTCAACAACAACCTCAAAAAGGACATCGACAACCAAGCGAAAGCCCTTTTGGCAGCCGATTTGGTTCTGTACAATGACAAAGATTTTCAAACCGCCGATGAACTCTATTTTGATACAATTCCCACAGAACAAGCAAGTGACCTGCGATTTTCCTCCTATGTCCAATTTCCTTTTCTGGAAGATGGCAGGCTGGTACAAATAGTTGCGATAAAAGGCGGATATCCGTTTTATGGGGAAATGAAAACCCTTCCCAAAAATGCCCTAGAGCAGTTTCGAAATCAAGAAGGTATTTTGCTTGACGACAACCTCGCCCTCCAATACGAAGTCTCCACAGGCGATACTTTGCAGATAGGCAAACTCATATTTCCAGTAGCCGGGGTAGTCACCAAGTTACCAGGCAATATCAAAATCATGGGCACCATCGCCCCATCTATTTATATTCCCTATGACACCGTACAGCAGACTGGGCTGATAGACAAAGGAAGCAGGCTCTACTACCGTAAGTTTTTTAAAATTGGGAGTGAGAGAAAGACCGCCGCTTTTTTGGAAGAGATAAAGCCTATTATCAATAAATATGGCTTTGGGTACGAAACGGTTACCTTCCGCAAAGAGAGCTTGGGAAATGGGTTTGAAAACCTCTACCGTTTTTTGAATTTGGCTGGCTTTATTGCCCTAATCATAGGTTCAGTTGGTGTTGGTGCTTCGGTTAATGTATATGTGAGGGAAAAAATAAAAACAGTAGCCATTCTTCGTTGCTTAGGCGCTTCTGGAAAAGATGTTTTCAACCTTTTCCTTATCCAAGTTGTATTTATGGGGTTGATAGGAAGCATTACAGGTGCAGCGTTAGGCAGCGCACTTCAAAGTCTTTTACCCTTCATTTTCCAAGATTTCTTACCCGCCGCCCTTACCTTCAAAACCTCCTGGCCTTCGGTTCTTTTCGGTGTTTGCGTAGGCGTTTCTGTCACTGTTTTGTTTTCTATCTTACCTCTGCTTAAAACCCGCTACACTCCACCGTTGAGTGTTTTACGAGAAGAGGCTATTGACCTTGGGCACAAGCCCAGCAGCATTTTCTGGATAGCTTGTCTTGTATTGCTTGTCAACTGGGCTTTCACCATTTACCTTACCAAAGATATACTTACAGGCTCGCTATTTTTCATCAGCTTTTCTGGAGCTATCTTAAGCTTAGTTACTGTAGGCGTACTTGCAGTAACTTTAACCAAAAAGCTTTTTCCATCCAAAGCTTCTTTTGTTTGGAAACAAGGGTTCTCTAACCTGTTCAGGCCTCAAAACCAAACCGTTTTGCTCATGGTCGTAATTGGAATGGGAGCGTTGCTCATTTCTATTGTCACTATTATCCATACAGGTATTCTCAACCAAGTGGCAGATGTATGGAGTGAAAACCGAACCAACCTAGTGCTCTACGACATCCAACCCGACCAAAAAGAAGAGGTGCTTGAATGCGCTGAACGCTTAGGTTTAGACATAGAAGATATTATCCCCGTAGTAAGCCTTCGGATTCATGAAATAAATGGAAAAGACCTTAATGCTATTAAAGCAGACTCTGTGGGTGGGCAAATTCCAAACTGGGTATTATACATGGAGCATCCGGTTACGTACCGAGATGACCTGATGGATGCTGAAACCCTTGTAAAAGGTGAAATAAAAGTTCTGGAAGACGGGTCAAAGCCTGATACAGTTCCAGTTTCTATTTCGGAAGTACTTTCCCAGCAGCTAAAACTAGATACAGGAGACTACATCCAATTTAAGCTTCACGGTATCCAATTGAACGCTAGGGTGTGCAGCGTGCGGAAAGTCAGGTGGCAGCGCATACCAGCAAACTTTGGTTTTGTTTTCCCAAAAGGGGTTTTAGAAGAAGCTCCGCAGTTTTACGCTGCATTGCTACATGCACCAAGCCAACAAGCATCCGTCAGGCTCAAACAGGAGCTTTCAGAGAAACATGCAAACATATCGGCTATTGACCTCGACCTGATCATGCAAACATTAGATGATCTACTTAGCAGGCTAGCCTTTGTCATCCGCTTTATGTCTGTATTTAGCATACTTACTGGTTTACTGGTACTTTATACCTCTATTGTAAACAGCAAATATATAAGGCTTCGAGAAGTCAGTTTATTGAGAACCTTGGGTGCATTCCAGAGCCAGATAGTGAAAATTACGATTATAGAATATTTCTTTATAGGCGGGCTTGCCGCACTTTCGGGGATTTTACTTTCACTCATTGCCACTTGGGGCTTGGGTAAATACTTTTTGGAGATAAACCTAAGACCAAGCTTTTATAGCCTATCTCTGGTTTTTGTCCTAATAACGGCATTGACAATAGTAGTAAGTTGGCTCAATATTAGGCCTATTATGCAAAGACCGCCTATAGAGTCACTTCAAAACAAACAATAATGCCTTGAAATTATCCAACTGTAATTTTTACTTTTGCATTTAATTTGCATTTAAAAGAGAGCAGTTATCTATCAATTTTCCAATTATCTTTCATGAGTTATTTAATAGAAGAAAAATGACAATTTTCATTTTAAAGCAGCTATAATCCATGTATTTTTGAACATTAGACTTCAACAACCGTATTATCTTTTATAAAAACAACCCATTACCACTCAGATTCTGCTGCTTTTTGCTTCTAACCTTACCTCTTACAAAACTACCTTCAAAAAATATTTAAGAGTTTTTGTGTTATATAGTCAAACAGTAGTAGAACGAAATTATATTGTTATGGATTACCTAAAAGCATTTAAGCAAGCTTCAAAATACGAACAAGGCAACATCCTTTTTGCCAGTGGTACGTTTATCACCAGCAAATCTTACCAAGGTTTTAAGTTGCATTTGTTTTCACTTGGTCATCACGTATTTGAAGTATGGTACAATTCGGAAACGAAAACTATTGAGAAAATTTGCCAAGTTACCGACCACGACGCTCTATATGCCTACTTCGAAGAAGTAGATATCAGCCGAGTAAAAGTTAGTGAGAATTAAGATTGGATTCATTATTTATAAAGTTTTGGTATTTTCCGAGTTACTTCACAAGGTAGCTCGGTTTTTTTTGTCTATTCTATTGGTCAAAACAAAACCCCCGAAGACGAAAATCTTCGGGGGTTTTAGTATCTATAGCTCAAACAGTTTCTTAGCTGTTGTTTTGAGTCTTTATCAAGTTCAATGCTGAACCTGCTTTAAACCAATCGATTTGCTGATCATTATACGTATGGTTCAATTTGATAGTGTCAGTAGACCCATCAGCATGAACAACCTCTAAAGTCAGCTGCTTACCTGGAGCAAATTCTTTCAAATCGATAAAATTGAACGTGTCATCTTCTTGGATTTTATCGTAATCGGCTTCAGTAGCAAAAGTAAGGCCCAACATCCCTTGTTTCTTAAGGTTAGTTTCATGGATACGGGCAAAAGACTTAACGATTACCGCTCTTACGCCCAAGTGCCTTGGTTCCATGGCCGCATGCTCACGAGAAGACCCTTCACCATAGTTATGGTCACCTACTACTATGGTAGGAACATTAGCGGCTTTATAAGCCCTTTGCGTAGCCGGTACTTCACCTAGCTCACCAGTCAACTGGTTCTTAACGCTGTTAGATTCACCGTTGAATGCATTTACAGCACCAATCAAACAGTTGTTAGATATATTGTCGAGATGACCTCTAAAACGCAACCAAGGACCTGCCATAGAGATATGGTCAGTAGTACATTTTCCTTGAGCTTTGATCAACAGTTTAGCACCAGTGATGTTTTCACCGTCCCAAGCAGGGAATGATTCTAACAACTGCAACCTATCTGAATCAGGCTTCACCTTTACTTCAACTTCGCTGCCATTAGCAGCAGGAGCTTGGAAGCCAGCATCTTCTACATCAAATCCTTTTGGGGGTAATTCCCATCCAGTTGGAGGATCTAATTTCACCTCTTCACCATTTTCATTAGTAATGGTATCGGTGATAGGGTTGAAACCTAACTTACCAGAGATAGCTACAGCAGCTACCATTTCAGGAGAAGCAACAAATGCGTGTGTGTTAGGGTTGCCGTCAGCCCTCTTAGAGAAGTTACGGTTGAAAGAGTGGATAATAGAGTTTTTCTCTTGCTTATCAGCTCCTTCCCTAGCCCACTGACCGATACATGGTCCACAAGCATTGGTAAATATTTTAGTGCCCAATTGTTCGAACGTGTCGATAAAACCATCTCTCTCGATGGTAAATCTCACTTGCTCAGAACCTGGGTTGATTCCGAATTCAGCTTTTGGCTTCAAGCCTTTTTCCACTGCTTGTTTTGCAATAGAAGCAGCTCTTGAAATATCCTCGTAAGAAGAGTTGGTACAAGAACCAATCAAGCCCCACTCAACATCCATAGGCCAGCCATTTTTTTCTGCTACCGCCTTCATTTCAGAAACAGGCGTAGCCAAATCTGGTGTGAATGGACCATTTACATGTGGCTCTAGCTCAGAAAGGTTGATCTCGATTACCTGATCAAAGTACTTCTCAGGATTCGCATATACTTCTGCATCACCAGTAAGGTGCTCGGCAACTTCATCTGCGGCAGCAGCAACATCAGCCCTGTCGGTAGCTTTCAAATACCTTCTCATCGAGTCGTCGTAACCGAAGGTAGAAGTAGTTGCACCAATTTCAGCGCCCATGTTACAGATCGTACCCTTACCAGTACATGAAAGAGACTCTGCGCCTTCGCCAAAATATTCAACAATAGCACCAGTACCACCTTTTACGGTCAAGATACCCGCTACTTTCAAAATCACATCTTTTGGTGCAGTCCAACCGTTGAGTTTGCCCGTAAGCTTCACCCCGATCAGTTTAGGAAATTTAAGTTCCCAAGCCATTCCTGCCATCACGTCCACCGCATCGGCACCACCAACACCAACCGCTACCATTCCCAGACCACCCGCATTTACAGTGTGTGAGTCAGTGCCAATCATCATTCCACCTGGGAATGCATAGTTTTCTAATACTACTTGGTGAATAATACCTGCTCCTGGCTTCCAGAAACCAATACCATATTTGCTTGAAACCGAAGAAAGGAAGTTGAATACTTCGCTACTTTGGTTCAAAGCAGCCTGCAAATCTTTATCAGCACCAATTTTAGCCTGAATTAGGTGATCGGCATGTACCGTAGAAGGAACAGCGGCTTGGCTTTTACCTGCTTGCATAAACTGCAAAAGTGCCATTTGAGCAGTTGCATCTTGCATTGCAACACGGTCAGGCGCAAAATCCACATAAGAACCTCCTCTTTCATACACTTCAGAAGGAGTCTCTTGATACAAATGTGAATACAGAATTTTTTCAGCAAGGGTAAGGGGCGAGCCTGTTAGCTCACGAGCTTTATTTACGCGTTCTCCCATGCGTGCGTAAACCGCTTTTATCATCTCGATATCAAATGCCATATTGTCCGGAATTTGTTGGTTTTATAAATTGAACTAATTTTTTTTACGAACTATTGAAAAAACTAGGGCTTTGAGTCCTAAGTTTTCAACCAATCCGCAAATCTATAAAATATCCTCAATGTTAGGTTATTCTCTCATTAAAATAACTACTATGGTTGAAAGGTGTTTAGAAAAATCGCACCAATTTTCCAAGTAGCTAAACAGTATCAACAAAAAATTATTCTTACCCTTATTTTGTGTATCTCGTGAGCACAGGTATCTCCAGCTTTTGCGTTATTCTTATTGATAATTCATTTTGCAATTAAACTACCCGTATTTTAACTTGCACTCGATTTCATTTTTTAGAGGTATTTTTTGTTTACCAAAACATGTGGAAATCAACTCATCTTATTTGTTAAGCTCACCAAATGCCACATCAAGTATTTTTTAACCAAACTTTTTGAAACAATGAATAAGTTATTCTTTCTGCTGCCGCTTGTGATGATAGCAGGCTGCACTCAAACCGAAACCTCTGAACACAAGGAAGCTCAGACTTTAAAGGCAGCATACTATTGCACACCAGAATTCACCTCTCACCACAGGCAATCTCCCATCAATATTCTTACTAACCACATTGACAAGGGCGTTGATCACCATATGGAATGGAACTTAAATGACGACATCCGTACGATTGAAAACCTTGGGCACACGGTAGAACTTCTTTTTGAAAACGGAAGTAGTGTTCACGCCGATGGGAAAGATTATGAAACGCTCCAACTCCATTTCCACACTCCTTCTGAGCACTTGATAGATGGTCTTACTTACCCAATGGAAATGCACATTGTCAACTCCATAAAAAAGGATGGCAAACACGCAGAATTTTTAGTGGTAGGAGTATTATTTAAAATGGGTGAAACCAATGCGTTTATCAATGAGTTCATCGATGCCATTCCTGCAAAAGAGCAGAGTTCAAATAATGTAGAACAAGGAATGGTTAAAATAGCCGATTTATTCGGTGGGGAGGAAGAAATGAATGCGTGCCTCAAAAGTGCTTATCACTACCCTGGTTCGCTAACCACCGCTCCTTATACCGAAAATGTGAACTGGTACGTGCTCAGCAACATATTTGAAGCATCTCCAGAACAAATTGAGAAGATTAATAAAATTGAGAAAAATAATGCAAGACACATCCAAGCGATTTATGATAGAAAAATTGATGCAAGATAAATACCCAAAAAGGTAGCCATACAAAAGCGGCGCAAAAGAAAAATTTCTTTGCGCCGCTTTTAAGCTTCCCTACCTAGCCAAATCAAACATACATATCCTCTATTTCCCTTGAGAACTTCTCCAAAATAACCCTGCGCTTCATCGACATTTTTGGGGTAAGCTCACCCGTTTCTATCGACCAAATCTGCGGGATCAGGCGAAACTGCTTCACCCTTTCCCAGTTGCCAAAAAGCTCATTGGCCCGGGAAACTTCGTTGGCTATCCGGTTGATCACTCCCGGCTGTTTCACCAATTCTTCCAAATCAGAAAAGGTAATTTTATTCTCCACACACCAATCTTTCAGCCCATCAAAATTTGGTACGATAAGGGCTGAAGGAAACTTCCTATTTTCCCCTACTACCATCACTTGCTCTATGAACAAACTTTCTTTAAGCTTGTTTTCCAACACCTGCGGGGCGATGTACTTCCCTCCCGAGGTCTTGAATATTTCTTTTTTCCTATCGGTGATTTTCAAAAAACCTTCTTGCGAAACTTCTCCAATATCACCCGTGTGAAACCAACCCTCCTTGAGTACCTCAGCAGTGAGTGCTGGCTCTTTATAATAACCCATCATAATGTTAGGTCCTTTACAAAGCACCTCTCCGTCCTTGGCTATTTTTACTTCTACCCCTTCTACCAACATACCTGTTGCCCCCATTCGAACCATTTCTACATTATCGGCATAGTTCGCTGCTATTACGGGGGCACATTCTGTCATCCCATAACCTTCACACACTTTGATGCCCGCTGCCCAAAACACCCTACCCAAGCGAGGTTGTAAAGCTGCTCCTCCGCAGGAAATAGAACTGATATTTCCTCCCAAAGCCTCTCGCCATTTAGAGAAAATCAACTTATCGGCTATAAACATCTGAACCCTGTAAGACATCTCATATTTTTTGTGAGGCTCATACTCCAACCCCAAACGCATTGCCCAGTTGAAAAGTGATTTTTTCAGCGGGGAAAGCTCGTTTGCTTTGGCTATTATTTTATCCATCACTTTTTCTAGCAACCGTGGTACGCTATTAAAAAAATGAGGCTTTACTTCTCTCAAGTTATCCCCTATTTTTTCTAGGCTTTCGGCATAATAAATAGAGGAGCCGGCAAAGAGAAACAAAAGGAAACCTGAACGCTCATAAATATGGCTTAGGGGCAAAAAACTAAGCACCTTGAACTTTCCCCGTACCAAGCCCGAAACTTTGTACACGCCCTTCACATTGGTTACCACGTTTTTGTGGCTCAGCATCACTCCTTTTGGTTTTCCTGTTGTTCCAGAAGTGTAAATTATTGTCATCAGTTCCTCCTCGCCAATTGAGTCTTGAATTGCTTTTAGCCTATCCATCTCTGGAGATCCAACTTCTTTCAGGAGGCTAGTCCAATGTTGCACGCCTTCTAACTTTTCAAAAGAATATAAAAGAAGTGCATTTTCCTCATCGACAGAAGTTACTATTTTGTTGTATAGTTCTTGATCTGAAGCAAAAACCAATTTACACTCGGCATGCTCCAGTATATAGGCACAATCTTTAGGAGGGAGTGTTGCATACAAAGGCACCAAAATGACTCCTAGTTGCTGAGCAGCCAAATCCACAAAGTTCCATTCGGGTCTGTTTTCGGAAATGACAGCTATTTTGTCTCCTTTGAAAATACCTATATTCATTAATCCAACGCTCAATTGGTTCACAATATCTGCAACTTCTTGAGTACTAAATGATTTCCATTCACCATTTACCTTTGAACTTATAGCTTTTTGCTGGGGGAACTTTTCAAGTTGGTAATGCAGGAAATCAAAAGTGCGGCGAATATTCATTATATGTATTGTTGTTTTGGTCAAATCTAGTTTCGTATTAAAACAGGCTTTAGCTCAAGAGTGTTCAAGTTTATTTTGATATATACAATCCTCTCAAACCAAATTCAAAAATATCTAATCTTACCCAACAAACATCTTTTTTAGACAAGAATCATAACCCAAAAAGGGGATGGTTGGTAGTGCATGAAAAAAACAATTAACCGCATAACAAATCAAAATATGAAATCCAACCTTGTATATACTAGGTTAGGTTATAAAGTACGATCCCCTCAGCTTTTCCAAAGTATCAGCTCATCACAAGCTATTCATTTCGACCTTACTAACCTCCGTTATCCAGAGCATTTTACTTGCATGACACCCAAAAACCACCTAAATATGTACAAAACATACGGATGTAAGTTTCAACACATTTGTGTATGTATAACGAATGTTAATAGGACGTAATAACTACACATGTTAACCTATCGGTTACCAAGCCGATTTCAACATAAGTTATGACTACCAATTACCATGAAAGAAACTAAATTACCAATCCTTGTTATTTTTATCACCTTAACCTATTTGAGCAATGTTTTTGCTCAAACTGGAGGGAAGGGCAAACTGTTTGTTCCAAAAAAAACTGAGGTTGTGATAAAGCTTCGGGACAATCAATACAACACCAATTCTTCCTATAATCTCCAACTCCAAAGCTTTAGCAATGACGTTCGCTTACAAGCCAAATTACGCAAAAAAGGCATGAGCGCCAGTACTGTTTTTAAAGGCAGGGCAAAGCAACAAAAACTTGGCATCTTAGCCGCTCCTTTGAAACAGAATACACCAAAACATAAGCTTGAGAATTACTATAAAATAGAAGTTCCAGAAGACCAACTTCCTTCTCTCCTAGCTGAACTCGCCGAAGAAGATTGGGTAGAATATGCAGAAGCACTACCTAGCTATGATCTTTTATACACGCCTACAGACGAACCGCATGTTGCATATCATTGGGGACATGTAAAAACCCAAGTATATGATGCGTGGGACATTACTCAAGGGGATACAAATACGGTTATAGGAATTATAGACACAGGTGTTCAATACACCCATCCTAGCCTTAAAAACCAGATACACTACAACAATGCTGAGCGTTACGGACTGCCTGGTATTGATGATGATAGTAACGGTTTTGTAGACGACTCCTTAGGCTTTGATTTCGGTGACCTAGACAATGACCCTTATGACACCTACAGCCACGGCACTGAAGTTGCAGGAGTTGCTGCTGCTGAAATAAATGACAACTTTGGAAGCTTTGGAGTAGGTTTTAAAAGTAAAATAATGCCTATAAAAATACTGAGAAGCGATGGCGCGCTTATTAATCTTTGGGCTGCTGCGGTATATGCAGCTGAAAATGGCTGTAAGGTGATCAACATGTCCTTGGGTAGGCCCGGAGGAGGAGCTTCTACCTTCGAACAAGAAGTTATAGATTACATCACAAAAGACCTTGATGTTGTAATAGTTGCTGCTGCTGGCAACACAAATGCTTACATAGACTTCTACCCAGCCTCCTACGACAATGTAATATCTGTTGCCCATTCAAACCAAACTGATAGCAGAGTGGCTACATATAGTTATTTTGTGGACATGCTTGCACCAGGATATCAAATTCCTGCTGCTAGGTATAACAGCTCTGCTAATACATATATTGAAGCTGTTGGCTCTTCTTACGCTTCCCCATTTGTAGCAGGAGCAGCGGCACTTATCCGCTCACACTTCCCAGACCTTACCGCTATACAAGTAGGTGAGCTTTTAAGACAAACCACCGACGATGTTTATAATGTAGCCGGAAATAATTTACCCGATATGCTGGGCACAGGAAGGTTAAATGTGTACCGCGCCCTTACCGAAAGGTACAACACGCCTGCTATCCGAATGACCCAACTCTTCGATGGGAAATCTGGTGAGGAAATATTCAAAATGGGTGACACCGTGAATGCTGTATTAGGAGATACGATGCAAATCTGGGGTAAATTCCAAAACTTACTAGGCGTTTCTAGTTCAGATTTAAAAATCACGCTAACTTCCCAATCTCCTTACCTCACCATAGTAGACAGCGTGATGGATGCTGGAACTATAGCTACACTTGATTTTGCCAACAACCAAACTGCCCCCTTTAAGGCCTACGTTCACCCCGACATGCCTATTTACCACAAAATGTTGTTCAAATTGAGCTACAGCGATGGTTCGTATAGCGACTACCAATACTTCTATTTGTATAGAGATGGGTACTTCAATGTAAAAATAAACAACATTGCGCTAAGTACATCTCCAGAGGGCAGGGTTGGCAACATAGGCACACCTAATAATCCAAAAGGGATTGGTTTCAACTGGAATGATAACTTGCTAATGAACGAATCGGGGCTCTTACTTGCTACTCCTGACGGTAGAGTTTCGGATGCACTAATCAGCGAACCAGGGCAAAGGAATTACGATTTTATCCCTCAACTTTCTGATAGCATAGCCTCATATGGCCAAGTTTATAAAGAAATAGTTTCGAGGTTTACTGATGTTGGAGCGGTTGCAGACCCTATAAACATCCAAATTACCCAACACCTAAAAGGCTGGGAAGAAAACGGTTCGGAAAACTTCATCATTCTTGAATTCAATATTGAAAACAAAGGAACTGAAGTGCTTGACACCCTTTTTGTAGGACACTACTCAGACTGGGACTTACCTTCGAACCCTAACTTTGCCGATTGGGACAGCCTTTACCAATTTGGATATGTATATAATTCTTCCAATGAATATGCTGGAGTTAAAATTCTGAAGCAAACTACTTCCCACTTCACCTTCGACAAAGTCACAGACACTCCTAATAACCTTCGATTGGGAGATGGTTTTTCAGACGAAGAAAAATTACTGGCAGCCTCTGGTGGATTTCCAAAAAACAAAGCAGGTTACCATTCTGGTGGGGAAGATGTTTCCCACATGTTGGCCACTTCCATTTACAACTTACAACCTGGCGAATTGGATACCATCCAAATAGCTATTGCGGTAGGAACTTCTAAAGAAGAACTTCAAAGTTCATTTTTGATGGCTGCTGAAAAAATAAGCTCTGACATTTTCTTGTCAGAAAAACCGGTTATTACCGATACACTTTTCTGCGAAGGCGATTCTCTAATTATCAGCCCAACAAATGGCACAAATTTCAAATTTTATGCAGATGCAAATTTGGATACATTGCTCTACACTGGAACTGAAATGGGCATCAACGTAAGCGACACCGCAAAGCTCTTTTATGTGACCAATGCAGACAATGCTCTTGAAAGCGAAGAACAGTCGGTTAGCCTACAATATTTGACTATCTCCGCAGCTTTTACCTTGCCCGACACCATTGACCTTGAAGTTTCTCCCGTAGCTAATTTTGATGCATCTTTGAGCGAAAATATAACTGACTGGGAATGGGATTTTGGGGATAATAGCCAGCTTTCTGGAAATGAAAGCTCAAGCCATACGTATTCGGAAGTAGGCGTTTACGATGTAAAGTTAGTTTACCAAAACAGCCTTGGCTGCGAAGATTCAATCATCCATACCTTGGTGGCTACAAAAGGGTATTTCACCCCTATAGAAAGTGACAGTCTGATTTGTGAGGGAAAAACGTTGGAAATCACTCCACAAAATGGCTCGAGCTTTGACTTTTACCTTGGTTCAAAACCCGATTCACTTATTCATAGCGGAGCTACATTAGAATGGACAAATTATTCAGGAAAGCACGAAATCCATGCTATTGCAACAGATACTGCCCTTGCTTTTTACCACCAACAGTTCAACGTTGAAAGCCAAGCTGCTTCCGTATCTTTTACCTCTGCCGACACAGTGCATTCTTACACCCCAACAATGGTACAGTTTGAGGGCTTAAGCACAAATTACCTCACTGCTATTTGGGACTTTGGCGATGGCAATATTGGAACGGACACGCTTTCTATAGCCCACAATTACGCACAAGAAGGCACATATACTGTTCGCCTAACTATCATCGACAACCTTGGTTGCCAAGCATTTGATGAAAAAGAAATAGTAGTCAGGCACATCAGCCCTACCCCAACGGTTGCCGAAGATACTATCTGGGTTTGCTCAGGAGAATCAGCAATTATTACACCTAGCAACGGAACGAACTTTAGGTTCTATCAAAGTGACTCTACAACAGTTATCGAAGAGGCGACGGCTAGCTTGAGTATGGAAAACATCTCTACCAACCAAACTATATGGATATCCTCGCTCGACTCCGCACTGGAAAGCGAGAAAGTAGCGGTACAGATACAGGTAGAAAAACTAGTAGCAAGCATTTCTGCCCCAGATACTGTGCTGTTGCACGAAAACAACTCCGCTAGTTTTGAAATAACAGGATCTAGTATTGGTTCGGTCAAGTGGACGATGGATGGAAAATCTATAGGTGAAGGGACAAGTATCAACTATGACTTCCAAGCCGAAGGAACTTACCTATTGAAGGCGGAAGTTGATGGGGAACAAGTTTGTAATATAGATTTAGAGAAAACCATTATTACACTTCGGAAAAGCCCTACCCCAACGGTTGCAGAAGATACTATCTGGGTTTGCTCAGGAGGATCAGCAACTATTGACCCGGGCAACGGAACCAACTTTAGATTCTACCAAGAAGATGCTTCTTCTATTTTGATAAAGGGTACGGGTTTGACATTGGATAATCTTGCAAAAAGCCACACTGTTTGGGTTTCTTCACTCGATTCAGCTCTTGAGAGTGAAAAAGTAGCCGTAAGCATTCAAGTAGAGGGTTTGACTGCTAGTATTTCTGCCCCAGATACTGTGCTGTTGCACGAAAACAACTCCGCTAGTTTTGAAATAACAGGATCTAGTATTGGTTCGATCAAGTGGACGATGGATGGAAAATCTATAGGTGAAGGGACAAGTATCAACTATAACTTCCAAGCCGAAGGGACTTACCTATTGAAGGCTGAAGTTGATGGAAAGCATGTTTGCAATACTGTGCTGGAACAAGAAATTGTAGCCGTCCTAATTCTTGAAAAGCCAGAAACCACCCAAGATACTCTTGTAGCTAGCAATGCGACAGTCATAATAAGCCCTTCAGGAGGAACGATTTACAACTTTTACTTGGCTGATAATCCAGATAGCTTGATCCATTCAGGAGAAACTTTGGTATTGGATAACCTAGTTAAAACTACTACCATCCTTATTAGCCAAGTTCAGTTTGGACAAGAGAGTGAAAAAACATCTACAACTATTACCGTTGCTCCTCCAGTGATTGCTTATTTTGATATGAGCAACGACACTCTTGATATTTACTTAGCAGACTCGATAGTTTTCACTACACAAAACCAAGGTACGCTTACATGGGATTTTGGAAATGGAGAAAAAGGAGATCAAGCCGAGCATACCGTCAGTTATGAGGTAACTGGGGAATACGAAATCACACTTGTTGTTACCGACAGTTTAGGAACTTCCGACACAACAAAACAAACCCTTGCAGTCATTGATACCCGACCTTTGGCTGTAGAAGATGAGCTTGAACTTTTTAGCTTCAACATGTACCCGAATCCTGCAACTAGTAAAGTAAACCTTTTATTTTCACAAGTATTGAAAAGCAGGAGTTTGGTACAGGTGTACAGTCTTTCTGGAAAAGTTGTATTCCAAAAAGAGGTTAAGCCATCGTTAGATGATGAACTTCAGCTAGACCTTCCACAACTGGACGCTGGCATGTATATGCTAAAGCTTGAAACGGGGAAAAAGAGGTTCGTGAAAAAGCTCATGATCAATTAGAAAAAGACACAAAGGCCGAAAAAATGAGGAGATTCAAAAAACTTTATAAGGAAAAGGTTTCTTCTAAAAATGCCCAGTATCTTAAGTTATAGTTCAAAAATGAATAGGAGTAAGGTAAAAGGTTTGATGAATAAATCGAACCTTTTTTCTTTTCCACCTAAAGATATCGCTATTTTGCGAGAGGTCTGAAAACTATTTATGAAGTCTGTATGACCAAATTGCTATCAACCTCAAGCTATAAAAAACGAACACATGAACCGCAACCTTACCGATGGACTAAACCTGCTCAGCAAATTGACTTTGGGCCGAAGTATAAATGCAGGCAAAGTGCTAGGAAGTTATTTTTGGTCCAAATGGAAAAAAACACCCCTACAAAAAGGATTGCCCATTAGCCTAGCATTCGAGCCCACCACCTCTTGCAATTTGCGCTGCCCCGAGTGCCCAAGTGGCTTGCGATCTTTTTCCCGGCCAACAGGCATGATGGACAGTGACTTGTTCAAAAAAACTATTGATGAACTTGCCCCTACCCTTCTCTACCTTACTTTTTATTTCCAAGGAGAACCTTATTTGCACCCCGACTTCTTAAAACTAGTTGGCTACTCTTCAAGCAAAAAAATCTACACTGCCACCTCTACCAATGCGCATTTCCTCAGCGATACGAATGCAAAAAAAACAGTTGAATCGGGCTTGGATAGGCTCATTATTTCCATTGACGGCACCTCGCAAGAAACCTACGAGCAATACAGAATTGGCGGTAAGCTGGAGAAGGTGTTGGAAGGCACTAAAAATGTTGTAAAATGGAAAAGAAAACTCAAGTCTTCAACCCCTCACGTCGTCTTCCAATTTTTGGTAGTGAAGCCAAATGAACACCAAATAGATGATGTAAAAAAGCTCGCAAAAGAACTCGGAGTAGATGAAGTTGGGTTAAAGACAGCCCAAATCTACGATTATGAAAACGGGTCACCGCTCATACCCACCATAGACAAATATTCGAGGTACAGCAAAAGAAAAGACGGTACTTATTCCATTAAAAACAAGCTAGTGGATAGTTGCTGGAAAATGTGGAATTCCTGTGTGATCACTTGGGATGGGCTGGTCGTTCCCTGCTGTTTTGATAAGGACGCGCACCACCGCATGGGCAGCGTGGAGACTTCTACTTTCAAAGAAGTATGGCAAAGCAAAGAATACAATCGCTTTCGTCAGCTACTCATCCAGTCCCGAAAAAACATTGACATGTGCAAGAATTGTAGTGAGGGCACAAAAGTATGGGCATAAAAAAGCACTGCGTGTAAATGCAGTGCTTGGAGCAAAAACAAGTTAAGATAGTCGCAAGCTAAAAACTATTGGTTCAAAACAGCTAATTCTTTTCTATCTACCTCTTTCTTAAATATCTGTACAGGTCCTTGGTTATTACCGGCAAGCAGCAACCATTCTTTGTTCCCTTTTATCAGTTTCAAATCACGAGTATCGTTGTAAATTAATATCCCACTTTCAGGGAAGGTAGTTGGGGTAAAGTTTCCTTTGCCATCGCCCAACAGTAGGCAACCTATACCGCCGTCGTTACGAGGAGTTTCCACTTCCGATGTATATAAGTTTCCTGCTACAATGATATCCAAATTTCCATCCTCATTAAAGTCCTCAGCCACAATGCCATTGATACTGGAAAGCTGTACTTCGTTAGGAAGTTTATGTCTCTTGAATTTCCCATCACCCAAGTTCTCTATGTAAGCACTGCTAAAATCAGTCACTTGGTAATGCAACGCAGACTCCAGCGCTTCTTTCGAATACACATCCTCTAGCGTAGCCACGGAAAACTCATCATACGTCTCATATTGCATCTGAATAATTGGAATCTGCTCAGAAGAACACTGGCGACCTCTTACAGGAAACTGAGTACCTTGGTTATAATAACCTAGCACAATATCTATCTTACCGTTCTCATCAAAATCTTTGGCATATACATCAAAAGTCTCTTTCTCATTTGCCTTGTATTTGTAATTCAACCCAAGGTTACCAA
This sequence comes from Flammeovirgaceae bacterium SG7u.111, assembly GCA_034044135.1. NCBI lineage: Bacteria > Pseudomonadati > Bacteroidota > Cytophagia > Cytophagales > Flammeovirgaceae > Flammeovirgaceae bacterium SG7u.111. Next base: position 5,091,577 of record CP139021.1, read on the forward strand.
GCACAAAGTCTTTGTCTCCATCTCCGTCAAAATCTTCTGCCAAAATACTGAACCACCAGCCAGTAGTATTTGCCAAGCCATATTCTTCGGTCATGTTTTCAAACTTCCCATTCTTATTTTTGAAGAAAGTGATAGGCATCCATTCGCCAGCAAGTACCAAATCCACTGCGCCGTCATTATCGTAATCTACCCACTCTCCACTGGTAACCATGCCTAGCCCTGCAAGCTCAGGAGCAATATCCTTGGTCACATCTACAAACGAAATTTTTCCTCCTTCGCTGCGGTTTTCCAGAATATAGCTATCGGCAGGAAGAGGATAATTGCGAGGCACGAGCCTTCCACCCACAAACAAATCCAGGTCTCCATCTCCGTCATAATCGGCAGGGAGAACACAAGACCCACTCACCCTAATATCGGGCAACCCATCGCTTTTGGTCAAGTTCCCTTTTCCATCGTTTATATAAAGCCTATCTTGGAGCTGCGGTGCACCCTTCTTATAAATATTCCCTCCACTTACCACGTACAAATCTTGGTCACCATCTCCGTCTGCATCGAAAAATGCTGCGCCCAAATCTTCCTCCCTCACATCTGCTTCCAAGGCTGTTGGCAATGTTTTATTGAATGTCCCTTCTGCTGTTTGGACAAACAAGCCTCCTGTCTTCTGGCTTGCGCCTCCAATATAAAAATCTTCTAACCCATCTCCATTTATATCGCCTGTAGCCAAAGCAGGACCATAGGCAGATGTACGGTGTGGCAAAAGTGGCTCCAGCGCAAAGTCATTATAGGTATTTTCAATATGAATATGATCTACCCCTTTTTCCTTGCTCACTTCTTCAAACATAGGCTTAGCTTTTTCTACAGCCACCATTGCCGGATCAGTTGCATTTGCATAATCCAAATTGAGAATTTGGTCAGCTTTCACATTTTCCAACACTTCTTCTTTTCCATCCGTCCAAGTCACAATCACTTTGTCCACTTCCGTTTCGGCCCCAAGCCCAAAATGAGCGAGTGGCTGCGCCGATGACTGGAAACCTCTGGTTGTAGTAATTTCATAGAATTGGCTCTGATTGCCATCCTCTACTTTTATTTTAGCTCCAAGGGCAAAATGGTTTTTCCCCGTTCCTTTTAGCCTAACCTGCAAAAAGTGATTATCCTCTAATTCGGTAGCCCTATTTTCAAAAATCCCAACAAAATCATCAATGTTAGAAACCACGATGTCAAGATCGCCATCGTTGTCTAGGTCGCCATAAGCAGACCCGTTTGAATAACCTTCAAAGCTTAGCCCCCATTCTTTCACCGAGTTAGTGAACGTAAGGTCACCGTTATTTCTAAAGGCAAAATTGTCTACCTTTTCCGAAGGAATCCCCAAAGTATATTTCAAGGAATTCTCCATCTTATCTTTCTTCTTGTCTATTTTTTTGAAATAATCCTTGTGGTTGATATCCCTTCTGGTACCGTTGGAGATAAACACATCTTTCCATCCGTCGTTATCAAGGTCAACAAATAAGGGCGACCAGCTCCAGTCTGTGGAAGACATCCCAGCAATGCGGGCTACATTGCTAAAAATAGGTAAATCGCCGTTGAGCCCGCGGTTAAGCTGCAAGCTGTTTTGCATATACTGATAATGGAAACCGTTATTTACACTGCTCCAGAACAAACCAGGGTTCATACTTGCCATATTGGCTTTGCTACGTTTGTTGGTAGAAGGATTCATTTCCATTTGTACAATATCCAACAAACCATCATTATTAAAATCCCCAATGTCTACACCCATACCGAACATCGAAATGTTTTTGGTGATTTCTTGTAGCTTTTCGGTAAACGTTCCGTCACCATTATTGAAATAGAAAAAGTCGGGAGTAGCAAAGTCATTTGAAACATACAAATCGACCAACCCATCTTGATTGAAATCTCCTGTAGTAGCACTCAATGTCAAGCCAAAGCTCAGCATGTTTGCCTCTTCGGTCACATCGGTAAAACCCTTTCCGTCATCATTCCTATACATATGGTCCGAATCTTTCCAAGTGACCGTGTTCATTAAGTAGCGGTATTGCTCATTAGGCGTCCTGAAAGACGTAGGAGGATAATTGGAAACATACAGGTCCAAATCGCCATCGTTGTCATAATCGAAGAAAGTCCCTTGGGTACTATAGCCCTCATCTGCTATATTAAACTCTTTGGCTCTTTCGGTAAAAGTCTCATCCCCATTGTTGATGTACAATTGATTGGTTCTTGAACCAAATTTCCCTGAAACGGAAAGGTAAATATCCAAAAGCCCATCGCCATTCACATCGGCCATGGTACTTCCGGTTGACCACATACCAGCTCCCGCCACTCCAGCTTTTTCTGTTATATCTTCAAACTTGAAGTTGCCTTTGTTAAGATAAAGCTTGTTATCGACAAAATTACCCGTTAGGTAAATATCGGCAAGCCCATCGTTATTGATATCGCCAATCGATACTCCACCTCCCATATATATATAAGGGTAGGTAAAATAATTGAGGCTATCATTTTCGTGTAACGTATTCTGGAATTCTACGCCTGAACTATTAGGGGGTACAGACTGAAAAAGAGCAACACCTTCATTTTTCGTTGCGCGCTGCTCGCTTTCTATACCAGAGCAGCCAAACAACAAAATGCCTAGAAATAAAAAAATAGGGGTAAACTTCATTAGTTTCATTGTTTTGTATTTTTCATTTTCAAATAATTAATGCCCGCACCTTAAAAAGTGAGAGAGAGCAGGATTGGTTCGTGTAAGATTTTGGTAGTAAGTATAACTTGAACCCTCAAAAGAGGCTTTTATCTATACGAGTGAAAAAACAGTCTTTTTTACTGTAGAAAAGCAGATTAATTGAACAATAAAATAGTATCTAGAATTTGGGTTGGGTCCTATCAATTGATTAGTAAGATAGTGGCAGGAGTATTATAAGGCAAAAAATAGAAAAATAATAAAAAACAAAAGAAGTTTCTCCACCCTGTAAAGAGTGGAAAAACTTTAAATTCCTTAGTATTTAGTTAGCCCTAGTAACCAGGGTTTTGCTTGAGAACTTCTGTTCCCTGCAAATCGATTTCGTTTTGAGGAATAGGCTGGTACTCATCTTTATTTGTATCAAACTTAGCACCTTGGTACATAGAAGAACCTGGGTTATTGCTTCTCTCATTAGCTAAGAATGCATTTAGCGTTGGCTCAGCTATACCCCATCTTACCAAGTCGAAGAAACGCTGGCCTTCTCCAGAAAGCTCTAGTTTTCTTTCAAACCTAATGGCATCGATCGCAGCAGCTTTATCAGTCCAGGCAGCATCATACGTACCAATCACATAGTTGGCTGCATCATCTCCACCTTCAGTTTTTACAAAATACTCAGAATTTGCCGCTCTTTCTCTCACTTGATTTACCAAAGCTCTTGCAGCTTCCAAATTACCTAATTCTGCTTCTGTTTCTGCAGCTAACAGCAATACATCTGCATAACGGATCACACTTACATTCAACGCAGTATACCCTGGTGTCCAACCACTTATATCATTCTCAGTACCACTTCCTCCTTTGTAGTAAATAAATTTCTTCGGAGAATAAGGACCTGCATAAGGTTGGCTACGAATCCAGAACTGACCTGGGTGAGGGCCCCAATCTAGGTAGGGAATACCACGACGGCCTACTGAATGATCCAAACGAGGATCTACATTGCCTGCATCTGGTTCATATGGGTCTGGAGTATCTGGATCATCATGACTCGACATCCCAAAGTCATTCTTTAATGCATTTCCGCCATCATTATAAGAACCATCTAATAATGGAAGCCCATTTGCATCTGTGCGAAATGAATTAGCCATATCGAAAGTAGGCTGGAAGAAACCACAGCAGCCACCTGGTCTTTCAGGACCTGAAGAGCCATGAGGGAAGTTCAACACCATACCAGCATTAGCATTTTGTACAGTACCTGTATTAGCAGATGCTTGGATAGCAAACACAGACTCTTCGTGGTTGTCGTTTGTTGACCTAAAAATATTAGCATAGTTCTCAACAAGACCATATTTCTGACCATTGGCAGTTTGCCCATCTGCAATTACTGCATCAAAAAGAACTTTTGCCTCAGACCATTTTTCCTGGTAAACATATGCCTTAGCCAAGTAAGCAGCAGCAGCCCATTTGTTTGCTCTTCCTGGATCACTCATTGTTTCAGGCAAGTTTTTGTAGGCAAAATCAAGGTCTGCCTCTATCATAGGCCACAGATCCTTGTCGTTGGCTACTGGTGTGACACCGTCCCAAGTCTCATCTACGTAAGGTACATCTCCAAAGATTTTCTTCATTTCGAAGTAATAGTGACCTCTTAAGAATCTTGCTTCTGCTATGATTCCAACTTTAGCTTCGTCAGGCACATCTTCTGCAAGAACACCTAACTTCAATACGGCATTACTTCTTGCAACCCCCTCATAACTTACTCGGTACTTAAGATTTACCTCGCCATTAGTTGTCTGGGTGTTATACTGCATAATTTCATTCACCCCAGACTGGTCACCTGGGTCACTCCCCTTATTCGCCTCTCCTCCTACTACAGAACCCCAAAACCAGTTGTCTGAACTAGAATAAAAACCATCTCTACCAAGCAGAATACTGTACGCTCCTATCAGGGATCCTTCCATCCCCTTTATTGAGGCTAACTGAGCCTCACTTAGCGATGCCGTAGGAAGGACTTCCAAAAAGTCCTCCTTACAGGATACCGAAAATACTATCAAGAATGACAGCGTTAACGCAATTTTTTTTGTGATTTTCATTTATATATCAATTTATATTTTTTATCAAATCATTAAAGAAAGTGATGAAATTATCCTAGAAACCAAGGTTTACACCGAAAGTATAACTTCTTGTAACTGGAACGTTACCCAAGTCAATACCAAAGTTGGTATCAGCTGCACCACCTACTCCCGGATCCAAACCTTCGTAACCTGAAATAGTGAAGATGTTGTTCAAGCCTCCAAACACCCTGAATTTAGACATGCCCATTTTCGTCAGCAGATTCATAGGTAGGTTGTAAGCCAACGTGATGTTTTGCAAACGCAGGTATGAACCGTCTTCTACATAGAAAGAGTTAGACTGCCCTATGGTACTAAAGTTCGATACGTTCTCAAAAATTGGAATATCAGTACCTGTATTTTGAGGAGTCCAGCTATTTTTTACACGATCACTGATAGCAGCACCAGGGAAAAGTGGGTAGAAATCCGTAAACAACTTAGATACGTTGTAAATCTCATTGCCTAACGAAGCATAGGTATAAGCTTCAAATTCGAACCCTTTGTACATCAGTTTGATAGTAAGTCCGCCTGTGAAATCAGGAATTGGGTCACCTAAGTAGGTTCTATCTTCTATATTGATTTCACCGTCATTATTTTGGTCAACAAATCGGAACCGACCGGGAGCAGCGCCATCTTGTGTTGCAGCACCATCTACTTCTTCTGTGCTCTGAAACAAACCTTGTACATCATAGCCATAGTAAGACGACAATGGATAACCCACTTGGTTCAACACTGGAGTTATACCTCTATATTGCGCACTAAAGTTTGGAAGTTCAGTAAGGTCACCATCCAATTCAACAATCTCATTTTTCAAGAAACCACCAGTAGTAGTAATTTCATACTCCAATCCACTTCCAGTTGTATTTCTGTAGGTTATCAAGTAATCGATACCTTTGTTATTCATTTTACCCACATTCACTGAAGGAGCAGAAGCACGGTATCCGCTTTGTACCGTTACAGGCAATTGGAACAATAAGTCCTCTGTATCTTTTTGCCAGAAATCAAGAACAAACTCAAGCCTGTCGTTGAAGAAACGACCATCAAAACCTAAGTTACTCATTACAGAAGTTTCCCATTTTGCTCTTGGGTTGCCAATTCTACTTCTGTAAAATCCTTCTGCAGCAGAAGAGTTGCTACCTTGGATATCGTATGTTGAGTTGTCTAGGCTTGTACCAAATAAGCTATACTGGTTATTTGGATCTACGTTATTGGAGTTACCCATTTTACCATAACCACCACGTATTTTCAAGTCATTGACCCAAGTAACCTGGCTCATGAAGCTTTCAGAAGAAATCCTCCAACCTGCTGAGAATGCAGGGAAAGTACCATATCTGTTCTCAGCTCCAAAACGAGAAGAACCATCGCGACGAACAACTACTGAAGCCATGTACTTATCATTGAAGATATAATTTACTCTTCCAAATACAGAGGCAAAGTTTACACCTTTGAAATACCCACCACCTACTTGTCTGTTATTCACCGTATTAAGTGTCACAAAGTCAACATCTTGAGAGAAAGGGTTGATACCACTGCCAGACATGGATCTACCTGAACCAGTATTCAATGCTTCATAACCTCCCAAAAGATCGATGCTGTGCTGACCGAACTCCTTCTTGTAGTTTGCGGTATTGGTCCAAACCCACTCAGCTACGTATCCAGAATACTGATTGTATCCAAATGCTGAGTTATTTTCAGAGTTTTCATACTGACGACGGGTATAGCCTTGGCCATTATATTGATCGAACCTACCTCCAAAACTTGTTCTCAATGTCAACCCTTCTATTGGCTCATATTTCAAATACACATTACCGAAAGCATTAATATTGAAGTTTTTATTATCTTTTTGCCCTACTCGATTCGCTACAGGGTTACTAGGATTGTTGAAACCCTGAGCCGCAGTACCAGCATATCCGCCAAACTCATCATATACAGGAATGATCGATGCCATTCTTGATGCTGTCAATATATCATTTTCATCATCAGATGAACCAGAACCGCCTCCTAAGAGGTTAGTGGTAGATCTATATGTTCCTTGAAAATTTGAGCCCAAGCTTAAGTTGTCCAACAGATCAAATTCGGCATTTGAACGGATTGAGTAACGCTTGAAGTTTTGATGAATCAAAATACCATCTTGGTCTTGCATGCCCAAGCTAATGTAGTAACGGCTTCCATCACCTCCACCAGAAACACCTATCGTATGTCGATGAATAGGGGCTGTACGAGTTATTGCATCATACCAGTCTGTTCCATCTTTATTCGCTTTTACCACTTGGTAAATTGATCCAGCTTCTGGGTTTACATTATATTTCGCCCTTTCTGCCTCCAAATCAACATTACCAACTACACCGAAGCTACCACCTACCATCAAGTAGTCAGGAATAACAGGAGTAGAACCTGTTCCGTATTGTGGGTGGCTAAATACTGGAGTCTCGCCTATTTGCTCTGCCGCATTTCTGATTGCATTCCATGTCCAAGTCGCTTGGTCTTGAGGGCTCATGATTGGCGCAGATTTGCCTGGGTCGGTAAAACCGATCATTCCATCATAGAACACTTCCATTTTCTGAGCTCCTTTTTTGCCCTGCTTGGTAGTGTAAACAATCACACCATTAGCTGCACGAGCACCATAAATAGAAGCTGCTGTCGCATCTTTCAGTACCGTAGTCGACTCAATATCGTTTGGGTTCAAGAAATCAGTAGTACCCACAGGCACACCATCTACTACATACAAAGGATTGTTACCGCCAAAAGCACCAAAACCCCTTACACGAACTTTACTGTCCGTACCGGGCTGACCGTTGGTAATAACTGTTACACCAGCTACTCTACCCTGAAGCTGCTGTTCAATGTTGCCAGAAGGAACAACCGTCAGATCTTTAGGCTTTACGGTTGAAACCGCGCCAGTCGTCTCTCTTCTACTATCTACCGAATAACCAGTTACGATTACTTCCTCTAGTGCTTTAGTATCAAGCTCTAGCACTATGTCTATAGAGGTTTTTCCCTCTATCATAACTTCTTGGGCTTTATATCCCACAAAAGAAAAAACCAATATTGATCCGCCACCTACATTTAAAGTGTATTGACCATCAATATTGGTTATAGTTCCTGTTGTAGTCCCTTTTACAAGGATACTAACACCAGGGAGCGGACTTCCATCACCGCTATCGGTAACGGTGCCTGTTATTGTTTGGGCGAATGTTACCGCGCTGCCAAATAATAACAACAGTGCCATCGTAGGGATCTTTCCCCATCTTGAAAGGTAATTTTTCATCTTCATGTTTTAAAATTCAGGTGTATATATAATTGAGAAAATCTTATATTTTAATATTTAAAACGTTCCCGGTATTTCAGCAAAGTATAGCTCCGCTAATTACGCTCTAGAATCAGAGCCAATTGATGTTAAAATAAAATTTGGGGATACTGCATAAGCAGTCAGGATTCAATAAACTCAGTTTACTGAATGAGGCAACAACTAGAAATGATGGTTGAAATATAAACGGGGATTGCCCGAAGGCGCAGAAATTCTAATCTACTTTTTGTAGTTCTCATCTTCATATGTACGTGTAGTTTTATATTAGTAATTAGAGTAACGAAGCTTGCGGTTCGTTTACTGTCTTGTTAGTCGTTTTGATACAATTTTGTAGTATCTGAACCCGAAGATTAATTTTTTTTCGGATTATCACAAATTTTATGTTAAAAAAACATAAAAAACTTACTTATAAAATAGATAACAACTAAATAGTAACGCTTCTAAAGTAGCTAGTTAGTATTTGGGTGACTTGAACGTAATACTCCAGATACCCCTTAAGTCATTTGGCTTATAACCTTGTGCATCATCGTTTGGGTAATGCTTTTTGAGTAGGTCAAGTGATTGGTCATCAATATCAGCAGGTGTGCCGTGGCACTTGAGGCATTGTGAGTTGATAAGAATGGGTGCTGCAAATAGCACTTCATTATCCTTTAAACTTACAACCTTTGGCAAAAGTTCCCTGCCCACTTTCTTGTCCTCTAAGTACCAGCTTATTATCTCAGCTTCCAGTTCTGTAGGCTTGTTTTTTTCATTTCTCCATTTGTCCGATGTCCTCTTAATAGCAACCTGATAGGCTTTTGAAAGAGAGTCCGTCAACGGTACTGCCTGGAGGTTGCAATAATTAATGGCATGAACAGCTCCTCCTTCCTTCATCGCCCCCATCAACTGGCTACTAAGCGCTAAAAACGACTGCTGGGCTACCTCCTTTCCCTTCTCTATATACATTTTTTCCTCTTCCTCCGACAGTTTTTGCGGTTTTTCTTGGCAACCCCAAAACGCAACAACCAATAATAATAAGCAAAAAAACACACTATATCGCATGGCACTTAAAATTTATCATGAGTATATACTAAACACAAAAAAGGCCTAGAAACGTTCAACGCCCTAGGCCTTTTCTATAGGAAAACACAAGTTGTTACATCAACTGTAATCAATGTTGTTCATTAAATGTCAATACGGGTTTTATAGCATGGTTAACAACTTCTTCGGCAATGCTACCAAACAGCAAATGGGAAATCCCTTTACGCCCATGAGTGGTGAGGGATAGTAAGTCAGCATTGAGTGTATGACCAAATGCACGGATGCCTTCTTCCTCTGTATAATAATTAAACACATTCACGGTATAATCATCAAACTCATTTTCTTGTGCAAAACTCTCTATCAGCACCTCCGTATCCGGTGTAGTTTCAAAATTATTTGGGGTGACAATTTTAACAAAATGCAGGGTAGAACTAAATAGTTTTTGGAACAATTTCAGGTTGTCAATTGCCTCATCCGAAACATCTATGAAGTTAGATGCAAAAACAATATTTTTGGGGTAAAACTCCTCTACTTGGCTTTTGATTGTCATTACAGGGATTTTGGAAGTACGTATCACCCGCTCCGTGTTTGAACCTACCAATATCTCATTGATCCCGCTAGAGCCTTTAGAACCCATAATGATCAAATCAGTTTTGTCCTTCACTACAAACTGGGCTAAGTGCTTTTGCATATTATCGAATACAATATGCTCCTTCAAATTTACATCGTCATATTTCTCCTTAATCTCAGAAATTTTTTGCTTGGTTATGCTCACCAAACGGCTCATATATCCCTTATAAATCATAGGGTCACCACCCGCATCTCCGCCGCTAATATTCATATTGATAGCATCGCCCGTAACGGAATGAGAACCAATTGAAGGTACATCAACAATATGTAATAGAGTTATATCTGCATTGCAAAATCTTGCTATTTCTACTGCTACTTCAAGTGCGTTGTTAGCTTCTTCTGAAAAATCGGTGGGTACTAATATTTTATTAAGTGTTGACATGGTTGTAGGTTTAATGGTGAAAAAAATTGCGCTAGTCAGCTTGTTATTATATTCTTATTTACGTTTTTATTCGCTTATTAGTTGGGTATAAATACACATTAAAAAAACTAATCATAAACAAAGACTTTTTCACAACTCAACTTATAATTTAGGCATTTTATGAAAGATATTAAAATCCAAGGCTACACCCATAGAAAATAAAAAAGCATCGTGCCCATACTCCTTGCCCGAGGCAAAGTCCAAATCGTTGTAGCTTAGTTTGATACTTACCCCTGACTGCATATAAAACCTCACATTTTTATACCCAAACTTGAAAGAGACAGCAGGCTCCGTGTACAAATCTGTAAAATGAAAGCCCGACTCATTGGTTCCAACAAATGTATATCGATGTGAAAAACCTAATACGAGATATAAATGTTCGCCCCTAAACTCTATGTCATCGATAGTAAGGCCAATACCTGGCTGGACAAATATTTTGTAGTAACGCCCTTGCCATTGTTCATCAAACAGCCTCAAGTATTGTGCATCTTCATCAAGCCGCTCACTATGGTGAAGCACCTTAAATTCTCCATAACCATACCCTCCCGATACTTCAAAAACACCCTTCTTAAACCTTTTGTAATACCCCAAACCAATATCGAAAGATTTAAATTCCTGAGAACTTCTAAGGGAATCTGACCAAATAGTGCTCCATGCATTATACTCCCTCCTTTCCCTATCCAGCATATTGGCACTGCCCAGCACAAATATTTTATCCGACATTGCATATGAAACTTGGGCAGTATGCCCGCTTTGGTCGCTTGTCAGCAGGTTCAGTTGTCCATCTCCTTTCTTTTTGAAAAAAGGAGCATTTACCGGAGAAGGAATATAAGCAGGAGTACACGCTCCAAACAAAAAAAGCAACAAGAACAAAACATAGAGGTGTTTCATAAAAAGACAAGATATAGGTTTCAAGTTTACATATTTTTCGTAGATAAAAACGCCCTTCTCAAGGCTTGTAACGTAAGACACACACATGGGTGAGAAAGCAAATTACATTTACTAAAAACGTTAAATGCCTACTTCTAAAACTCAACCTTTCGGATTTCCTCCATTATTTCACTACCTTGAAGTCAAATAGCTAAAAATTCACAAAACCTAATTGTTAACTTTAAATCAAACCTATGGCTTCTTTTAAGCTCCATGTAAATGGAAAGGAAATGCAGGTGGAGGCAAGCTCCGAAACCCCATTGCTTTGGGTATTGAGGGACAACTTGAATCTCACTGGCACAAAATACGGTTGCGGCATAGCCCAATGCGGGGCATGCACTATCCACCTCAACGGCAGTGCCATGCGCTCTTGCTCCCTTCCCGTTTCGGCAGTGGGAGAATCAAAAATCACTACTATAGAAGGACTTTCCGAACAGGGCGACCATCCAGTCCAACTGGCTTGGAAGGAAATTGATGTACCGCAATGTGGCTATTGCCAAGCGGGGCAAATAATGTCGGCTACTTCGCTGCTGAGCAAAAACAGCAACCCAACCGACGACGATATAGACGCAGCAATGACAGGAAACATCTGCCGCTGTGGCACTTACAAACGCATAAGGCAAGCAATCCACGTTGCCGCAGGAAAAGGAGGCGCACAATGAGAGGACAAAAATTAGACAGAAGAGGGTTTCTAAAGGTATCAGCTGCTGCTGGAGGCGGAATGGTTTTGAGCTTCAATTGGCTAGCGGGCTGTACCAACCCTGTACCCACCGAAGAAATTGCCTTGGAGCTCTTCAAACCTAATGCATTTTTGCGTATAGCTACCGATGGCATAGTGACCATTATGGCACCCAACCCCGAAATTGGGCAAGGTGTAAAAACTGCTTTTCCCATGATAGTTGCCGAAGAACTAGACGTTGACTGGAACAACGTTCGGATAGAACAAGCCCCGCTAGATACCAATAATTATAAAAGACAAGTTGCCGGTGGTAGCGGATCGGTGCGTTCAAGTTTCGCCGCTTTGCGAGAAGCAGGCTCGGCAGCTAGGCAAGTACTGATAGAAACTGCTGCCAAAGAATGGAGTGTGCCCGCTGCAGAAATCACCACCGATAAGGGCATGATTTACCACAAAGGAAGCGGTAAAGAAATCTCTTATGGAGATATTACCGAAAAAGCAGCCAACTCCCCTGCCCCCGAAAATATCACACTCAAAGATGTAACCGAATTCAAACTGCTTGGGCAAAGAATTCACAATGTTGACAATGACAAAATAGTAACTGGAGAGCAGAAATACGGCTACGATACTAAAGTGGATGGCATGCTCTATGCTATGATCACTCGCCCACCTGCTTTCGGCAGCAAATTGGGAGCTGTGGACGATACAAAAGCTAGAAAGCTGTCTGGAGTAGTAGATGTAGTTTCGTTCGATGATAAAGTAGCTGTACTTGGCAACTCCACTTGGGAGGTGATGCAAGGAAAAAAAGCATTAAAAATAGAATGGAAAGCTCCTTCAAAACTAGAAAACACAGAAGAGCAGTTTTCAGAAATGAAAAAGGCTTTGCTGAATAAGCCTGAAAAACCAAGGAGGCAAGATGGAAATGTAGAAACCGCCTTGGCAAAAGCATCCAAAAAGATAGAGGCTATTTACGAAGCCCCTTACCTCCCCCACAACACAATGGAACCGATGAATTTTTTCGCCCATGTAACGGCTGAAAAAGCAGATCTATTAGGTCCTATCCAAACTCCCGAGCGGGCAAGAAAAGAAGTAGCCGAAATGCTCGAAATGTCCGAAGAAAACATCAATATTATGCTTACCCGAATGGGTGGTGGGTTCGGCAGAAGGCTTTACAGGGATTTTGTGTTAGAAGCGACCAAACTTTCCCGCATGGTGAAAAAACCAATCCAATTGCTTTGGACAAGGGAAGACGACATGGCAGGCGGCATGTACCGACCCGCAGCCACGTACAAATACACCGCTGGCTTGGATGATAATGGGCAGTTGACTGCTTGGCATCATCAATCTGCAGGAATGGGAGTGGGAAATGCAACACGGGAGCATAATTTCCCGGCAGGGGCTGTCCCCAATTACCAAGTGGATTACAACAAGGTAAATTCCGATGTAACTACGGCTGCATGGAGAGCACCTAACCACAATTATGTCGCTTTTGCCGAAGAAAGCTTCATCGACGAAATAGCGCACTCACTTGGCAAAGACCCGATAGATTACCGCATTGAACTACTCCAACAGGCAAAAAACAAACCTGCAGGCGATGTAAAATACGATCCTGACAAGTACATCAACGTGATAAACAAGGTGAAAGAAATGGCTGGATGGGGACAACCAAAACCCGAAGGGGTTTACCAAGGGTTTGGATCGCATTTCTCCTTCGGCTCGCATGTAGCCCAGATTGCCGATGTTTCGGTAACGGATGGAAAAATCAAGGTCCATAAAGTGTATTGCGCAGTAGATTGTGGTATCTTGATCAACCTTAGCGGAGCTGAAACGCAGGTAGAGGGAGGAATAATGGACGGCTATGGACATGCCATGTACGGAGAACAGTTGATAAAAGATAGCAAACCTGTAAAAAGCAATTACGACCGTTATCGTCAGCTGCGAATAAGAGAAGCTCCAATGGAGATCGAAGTGCAGTTTGTGGAAAGTAATGATCCGCCACAAGGGCTGGGAGAACCAGGCTTGCCCCCTATCCCAGCGGCAATTGGAAATGCGATTTTTGCAGCTACAGGGAAGCGCATAAGAAAACTTCCATTCATAAATGCAGAGTTGGGTTAAGAACAAAAAAAAGCCATCTTGTATAGATCACAAGATGGTTTTTTCAACTATCCGCCAGTGTTAACCGATGGCACTTGGGGCTCACCCACTATGACGGAGTCCGTCCATACTTCATTACTTAATTGTTTTGCTCTATCCGCTATTTGAACCTTAAACTTGATTACATCTCCTCTACTAATAGGAGATCCTCCCCCATATAAAATATCAATTTGGTAGCGTAATTCACCTTCTAAGGCAGTTTCGTTCATCAACTCATTTAAGATTGGATAGCGCCCATTAAAACTAACGCCATCTGGAAGATTCACAAGTGCATATTGACCATCAGCTCCCATTTTCCATATATCTATAAAGTAATTAAAAAAGAAGGGATTAGGTATGGAATCACCTGTAGCTTCATCTATTAGAATATTTCCAAACTCATCTACCAAGTATTCGCCATAGTCAGGATAGGAATCTACTTCGTTGGCAGCCAGTCCAAGATCACCATCTCCATCTTGAAAGGTTACTTCCACAATGACCTCATCAACACTGGGGGTGTTTGTTTGAATTATTTTGGAGAATTCGATAACGGGCTCATTTGGATAATCCGGCTCTTTGATACACGAATAAACCAAAAGTGCCCCAATCAAGAAAAAGAAAATTTTTTGTGCGTTTATCATTTTATATAGTAAAGCTAAATTCTGTACGATTCAACATTTCGTTATCAAACCAAATGCTACTAAAAGACTTCCTAAACTTAAAAATAGTTGTTCTAGATTCATAAGTTTATCAACTTCACCCCTAAAATAGTTTATTCTTTTAAAATCTATTTACCCAACAATTTGTTTCTTTTTGCAAAGTAAAAGATTCTTTGGCAAGCTTCGGACAGAATGACCTACGCAAATAAATTAAAACAAGCAGTATTAGACACCAAAAAAGAGGGTTTTCATGAGTTGGCCCTGGAAATATTCCGCTTTCAGGCAAAAGAAATCCCTGTATATGGTGAATACCTCAAACACCTAAAAATCGACCCCGCTCAAATAGGCCAAATTGAAAACATCCCTTTTATGCCCATCGAGTTTTTTAAATCTCAGACGGTGCTAAGGAAGGGAGTGATCCCAAAACTCACCTTCGAAAGCAGCGGAACTACGGGAGCGAATACTAGCCGACACTTCGTGGGAGACCCTGATTTCTACAAAGAAATATCTATTGAAATTTTTGAAAGCATTTACGGAAGCCTCAGCGATTATTGCATTTTGGCCCTACTCCCCTCCTACTTGGAGCGCCAAAACTCATCCTTGGTTTTTATGGCAGAGCAATTCATAGCCAAGGCTTCGGAAGGCTCGGGCTTTTACCTCCACGACCTTCCTAGCCTAGTAGAAAAAGCAATAGGAAGCTTAGCTTCTGGCAAAAAAGTATTGATTTTGGGCGTCACCTTTGCCCTACTCGACTTGGCAGAAAGCTACAGTTGCGACCTAGAAGGAGCTATTGTGATGGAAACCGGGGGCATGAAAGGACGAAGAAAGGAGATGCTTCGCGAAGAAGTGCACCATATTTTAAAAAAAGGGCTCAATTTAAAGACGATTCATTCGGAATACGGAATGACCGAACTGCTCTCACAATTCTATGCTACACAAGATGGATTATTCCAAGAACCTCTTTGGGCAAGACTTTTGTTAAGAGATATGAGTGATCCTTTTAGCCTTAGGGCAAGGAAAACAAATGGAGGCATCAATGTCATTGATTTGGCAAATATCGATTCTTGCTGTTTTATAGAAACCAAGGACATAGGCAAACAAGTTGGAAATGGGCTTGTTTCTGTAGTAGGGAGGTTCGATAACGCCGATATAAGAGGGTGCAACCTTCTTATATCATGATACTATACAATATTATTAATCTTTGTAGTAGATTATTAACAGATGCTTACATCAAAATTTAGCATACTTGCGTTACTGAAATAATAATTTGTGTTTGTACTATTAATCTGAAAAAAAATTCAGCCATGAAATTTAAAGCGATTCTTCTTTTCTCATTTTTAATTATTGGAATGTCTTCTTGCGCTTACAAAACGTGCCATACATATTCAAAACAAGACGTTAAAAAAGTAAAAACTAGCGAAGAAATGGTATTGACTGCAAAACGTTAATACTTCTATCTAATAACTAGCTGGTTACCAGCAACGAGCCCAAGAAATTCTAAAACGGCTTTGAAAAATTAAATTTTCAAAGCCGTTTTTTTGTGCGCTACAGCCTATTCCCAAGATTTCTCCCCAACAAAAATCCATATTTTTCTCTACACCTACCTTTATCATTATCTTTGCCCATCATTCAAAATAAAGAGGAATTGGAAAAAGAATTTGACCTTATAAACGGAGAGGTGCTCCTTCTCGACAAACCACTTACTTGGTCGTCGTTTGATGTGGTAAAAAAGATACGCTACGCTGCCAAGATCAAAAAAGTAGGGCATGCAGGTACGCTTGATCCCCTAGCTACTGGCTTGTTGATTGTCTGCATAGGCAAAAAGACAAAGAAAATAAACGACATTCAAGATGCCGAAAAGGAGTATACAGGCACAATAGTAGTTGGGAAAACTACTGCCTCTTTCGACCTGGAGCATGAGGTAGAAGATGTGGCAGACCCTAACCACCTTACTGAAAAAGACCTAAAAGAGGCGGCAGAAAGCTTTTTGGGCTGGAGCGACCAAATTCCCCCGATGTATTCTGCCGTGCGAATAAATGGCGTGCGAGCCTACAAACATGCCCGAAAAGGGGAAGTAGTAGAACTGAAATCACGAAAAGTAGAGTTAACCACTTTTGAGCTCACAAGAGTTGAACTACCTGAGGTCGATTTTAGAATTGTCTGCTCGAAAGGAACGTATATCCGAAGCATAGCCCGCGATTTTGGTGAGAAACTGGGTGTGGGTGGATATTTATCCAAGCTAAGAAGAGAGCGGATAGGAGAATATTCAGTAGTGGGAGCTAGTGATCCAGCTACCTTGGCAGATCAGATTAGGGCTCAGGTAGAAAAAGCACAAGAAGAAGCTAAAAAAGAGTCGGAAGACAAATAACCAAAGTTGCACAACAGCCATTAATTAAAATAAGTATTTATGAGGGTCTTTCATGGGCTAAACGATTTTGTTAAGATTGAAAATGCAGTGGTGACGAGCGGTACGTTTGACGGTGTACACTTTGGTCACCAGCAAATTTTGGCAAGGTTGAAAGAGATTACAACTGCCATGGAAGGCGAAAATGTTGTTATTACTTTTTGGCCACACCCCCGTTTTGTGCTCAGCGGAATGGATATAGACCTCAAACTCATTTCTACACTCGATGAAAAAATAGAACGCTTGAGCGATTTTGGAGTCGATAACTTGCTCATCATCCCTTTCGATAAACAATTCGCCAGCCTAAGTTCCCTAGAGTTCATTCAAAAAGTATTGGTGGATACCGTCCAAACAAAAAAACTGGTGATGGGCTACGACCACCGTTTTGGCCACAACCGCGAGGGTGGTTTTGATTTTTTAATGAAAAATGCTTACAATTTCGGCTTTGAGGTAGAAGAAATACCAAGGCAAGAAGTAGAGGAAATAGCCGTAAGCTCTACCAAGATAAGGAGAGCCCTCCAGCATTCCGACGTGCAGACAGCTGCAAAATACCTCGGCAGGCCCTACCAGCTACGGGGCGAAGTGGTTGGTGGAGCTAAGCTTGGACGCAAACTTGGTTTCCCCACTGCCAATTTGCTCATTAAAGAAACCTACAAACTGATCCCCGAAAATGGGATTTATGCAGTAAAAGCCTTTCACAATGACATTGCTTACGACGCCATGCTCAACATAGGCGTGAGGCCCACCATAGCAAATGAAGGCGAGCGCTCCATAGAAGTGCACCTTTTTGACTTCAACAAGGACATTTATGGGGAAACCCTTAAAATCCACTTCATAGACCACCTCCGAAACGAAAAAAAGTTTGCCAACCTAGAAGAATTACAGCACCAGCTTTCTATCGATAAAGAAGCCGCCTTGGAAGTATTAAACCACTTTTAGAACAAAACTTATTTTTAGCTTCTACCCTACTTTCTTACCAAGCCTAACACATTTTTCTTGCATAGGAAACCCCGTCTTTCTATCTTGAAAACTGACAGTGTTAAATTTTAAACCAACCTAGTGCAATGGCTTACGACGAACACCTTGCCGACCGAGTGCGGCAGATAATAAAAAGAAAACATCTGTCTTTTGAAGAAAAGAAAATGATGGGCGGCTTGTGCGTGATGGTGAACGATAAAATGTGCGTGGGCGTAGTGAAAAATGAGCTAATGGCACGAATACATCCTGATCTCTACGAAGACTCCCTCACCAAAAAAGGCTGCAAGGAAATGAACTTCACGGGCAGGGCAATGAAAGGCTTCGTGTTCATAGATGCCGAAGGAACAGACATGGAAGACGACCTAGCATACTGGGTGCAGCTCTGCCTCGATTTCAACCCACTGGCGAAGTCGAGTAAGAAGAAAAAGAAATGAGTTGCGGGTTATTAAGTAAGTGGACAAATAAAAACGTACAATAAACTGGCATTTAGTTTGGGCTAAAGCCGTTTTGGTTAGTATGGTTCAACGGGTTAAAACCCGTTGCTAGTGATAAAAAAACTCAATAGGCGGGGCTTTTAAGCCCCGTTTAGAAGTAAAAACGACGTTGGCTTTAGCCTAAACTAAAGCTTTCAGTAGCTAAGAAATTCAACACGTAATTCTTTAGGTTTCTTTTGGTCAGGTACTTTCCAAGGTCTGTGAGTCACAGACCTTGGGATAGAAGAAATTTGCATCTATCTCGGCCGCTCATCAGAGCGGCTATACATCCCTTTTTTTTAACTCGCAACCCAACTTACTTCTCCATAACAGGCATCATCGGTGATTTTTTGTTTTGGTAATCCTTCATCATGGTGAGGATGTGGTCGAGCATTTCAATAGCATCTACAATGTGCGGACCTTTGTTGAGCATCACACATTCGGCACGCTGCGCCATGGAAGCATCGGTGATTTCCGCCCTCGAAGGAATGCCTTTTTTCGCTAAGCTTTCCAACACCTGCGTAGCCCAAATCACGGGTACGTGGGCCGCTTGGCAAAGCGATAAAATCTCCTCTTGGATCCTGCCCATATTTTCCCAACCGCATTCTATAGCCAAATCGCCACGTGCTATCATCACCCCAACAGGATAAACTTGCATCGCCGTAATCAAAATATCCGTAAGGTTGAGGAAGCCTGCCTGCGTCTCAATCTTCAAGATTACGCCCACTTTATCCATGGCGTCCAACCTGTTTATCTCATCTATCAGCTCTTGTACATCTTCGGCTGTATTCACAAACGACATATTGATCACATCGGCATGCTTCACCACAAATGGCAAATCCTCCTTATCCTTCTCGGTCAAGCCCCTTATCTTCAAGTTGCTTTTAGGGAAATTGATACCTTTGTCTGCTTTTAGCTTCGATCCATTTTCCTTGGCATAGGTGATCCTTACTTTCAATGCCTCAGAACTTTGCTCTTCAATCACCCCTTCTATTTTTCCATCGTCAAACAAAATCGGCTGCCCAGCTTCTACACTGGTAAAAATTTCCTCCGAAGTACACGAAATATGGGCAACTTTTAGCAACTCCCCATCTTCTGTATATTCCGCCGGTTCTCCTAACATTTGCTCTTTGTGAAGTACCAAAAGATCACCTATTTTGAGCAACAATGACAACTCTACGGGCAACACATCGCCAATGGTTCCCTGTCCAACGGTTTCCCCATAGCGAGCAACTTCAAATGGCGTTCCAGCTTCCACATACGTGGTATCATGACAAAGCGCTTCAATCCCATAAACCCCATGCCCTACAATTTTAAAAGACCTACTCCGATCACGGGTATCCTTCAACTTGAGAATATCTCCCGGCAAAAAGCTCTTGTACAACTCCTCCGAAACAGGCAAGTAATCGGTAATTTCCAACGGCATTTCCGTTCCTTCTGGAACAACCCAAACCTGTCCAGGATGGGTCACCCTTCCGTATTCATCTCGGATGGGCACAAACTTCACTACCTTCGGCCCAGGTTTTATGCTCCCCGTTCTGATCTTCGGACCTCCCAAATCCATACTGATTTTACACCTCTTCCCTGTTTTCTTATTGGCCTCATGGATATTGTCAATAATCTGCTTCCACACCACCGGCTCGTCGTGCGCACAATTGAGCCTTGCCGTATTCATCCCTGCCTTTACCATATTTTGCACCAGCTGAGGCTCTTGTGCAGCTATGGAAGGCTGGGTCACCATAATCCGTACACGCCTTCCTTTGGAACGATAACCAAAAATTTCCAATGCGTTTTTCTCCAACAGTTTATTCCCTTTTTTGATAGAAAGGTGCGCTTTGGCAGGCTTATGCTTTTTATCCGAAATGAAGTTTTTGAGGATAGCGATAGAAGCCTCTATACTCGCCATCACGTGACTTTCCGCCTTGCCCAGTCGAGAAAGGCTCATGTTGCCTAACTTGATTTGCAAATCGCGAATATCGTGCTGGCGAAGCGCACGGTAATGCAACAAGTTCCTAGCGCTATCTTTAAAATTAGGGTGTACCCTCGCAAGCACAATACTGTAGCGATCTTCCATTTCTAAAGCGCTTTTCCGAAGCTCTTCTAGGCGGGCAACCATATCCCTGATCTTTTCCTCTTTAATCTTCATTTCTGGTGTAATTCTGTGGTGGACAGTAAAAAAACTAAGCTTATCACAACTAAAAAATGCCTGTTTCAGCACTTAGTAAAATTAGCGTAAACTCAATTTAAAAGCGTTAAAACAGGCAAAATAATAACGCAAAGCTGATGAAGATCATAAAGCGAAAAAGATTCACGGTTTCGTAACCTGCGAATCCAAAACCGAGCTTAGTTATTAAAAAAATCCATCATTCCAAACTTGGCATTTAAAACGAAAAAACTCATATTTGCACTTCTAATTTTTTCGGGGTGTAGCTCAGTCCGGTTTAGAGTACTCGTCTGGGGGGCGAGGGGTCGGAAGTTCGAATCTTCTCACCCCGACTTTTAGATTGTTTAGCAGTAAAAAAAGCCTTTTTGAATCAATTTCAAAAAGGCTTTTTTACGTTGTGATAAAAAGGGTGATTCATATGGAAGAAATTTCAATCAGCTATTGAAATCATAACTAAACCAACTGTAAAACAAATGGTTACAACTACTATCCAGTTCCGATTCAGGAATACTTGCGCTTCCACTAGTAAAGGCGTGGTATATGCAAAGGTTACACATAAAGGTGTACACTCGAATTATTTCTCAACTGGTATTAATACCACTAAAAACAAGTGGGTAAACCGCTCAAATAGCCGTTTGGGTAAAAAAATCGAAAGGATTAGGATCGAATTGCTTGATGCGACCAAAAAGGCTAACTACAAACTAGAATTGGTAAGAGAAGTATGGAGAGATGGCAATAAACCAGTAACACTATTTGCGATAGCCAAAGAAGTGGTCAAGCTAAAAGGCCAGGATAGAACCTTGAAATATAGGACTTGGGAAACTTATGACACTAGACTTAAAAAGCTTGAGCAGTTTGACACTTCCACCCCAATCAAAAAAATCAATGAAAAATGGGCAAACAATTATTTAGCTTGGTGCTTGCACAAAGGCTACAAAAGAAATTATTGCATGAAGCAAATTCAGTTTGTAAAACATGTATTGAAGCATGCAAAAAAAGAAGGGATCATTAAAACCAACAAGTTGGAGTACTATGATTTCAAATATGAAAAAAAGCCAATTGAATTCCTTACAGTAGATGAAATCCAGAAACTTCAAGGTATCTCATTCGCCTCGCCTGCGCTAAACAAAGTCAAGGTTGCCTTTCTATTTCAAATGTATCTTGGCTTGTCCTACGAAGGCTTAGAAAAGTTTCGGTATAAAGACCTAAAAACCTATAGAGACAAAAAATGCTATGTGAAGCAACGGGACAAATCTATGGAGACTTACTTTGTACCCCTGTGCCAAGAAGCACTACAGCTACTAGAAGAAAATGGTTTTGAGATACCCCTGTATTGCAATGCTTATTACAACAGGATTTTGAAAGAGATAGCTCTGATCCTTGCCATTGACCTCAAATTAACGACCCACCTTGCCCGTAAGACAGCGGGAATGCGCTGGCTGAACATGGGCTACTCCATAGAATCTGTATCCTTGATGCTCGACCACAGCGATATCAGAACTACCCAACGCTGGTACGCAAGGGTATTACCAATAAGGGTTTTGGAAGAGACGGAAAAGATAGAGGCTAAAAATAAAAAGTGATTTCTGTGCTTTTAGCCCTATAACAGCTTATTTTTGAAGCCTCCTAGAGCCTGTCAAGGCTTTAGTTTAACTATTACTGGAACGCACGGCAGGTAGCTAGTGCGTTTTTTTGTGGGTAAAAATGAAATCAAGAATTTTTGCCCATAAAAACTAATTTTGGGTTCCCAAACCTAAGCCAAGTCCTATTTGAACCAAAAATGGAAAATATCATAACAAACTAAAATTATGCCATTAAAAAAAATAAAATAATTTTTACAAGAATAAATAGTACTTTATTAATATTTGAATTATTCACCTTGATACCATACCACATACCTTGCACCACCATTTTTAGTGATATTTCATGGGCGCTCCCCCTCAACAACCAAAAAAGTGGCCTAGCCCAAATTAAAACAAAGTAAAATACGATAAATATCACATATGTAAGATATCCCGCCACATATTCAAATTGCCAAAACCCGGCTTACCAACAAGTTTTTTTTGATGCAATTGCAGGTTATTATTGCGTTGTACTAGCAAACAACACTCATAGCAAACAATAATAAATATGACTTTTTATAACTACTACCCAAGAGTCCCCCTCGTCCAAATCGACCTATCACCGACTAAATACTTACCGACACTAATGGAAATACCCTTGGGATCTTTATTATAGACACCTAATCTAAAAATACTGCATAAACAAAAACAACAACACTTGCTTTTGGCAAGACAGGAGACCTATGTCCTATTTAAACAAACAACAAACTTCAATACAAACCAAGATGCAACTAAGGAAGCTGATACCGATGTTCCTAGGGCTATTTTTGGCTGCAAATGCATCCTATGCCCAATCTTCGCCCAAGGCCTATTATGCCATAAAAGATGGGGGCTGGTCAGAGCCCAGCACATGGTCTGAGACAGTAAACGGCCCTGCCGCGACAAGTTACCCACAAGGTCAAGACAACGTGTCCATATCAGGGTACAATGTCACGATCGCCCCAGGCCTCAATATCACATGTGGGACAATCACCTTGGGAGACTTTAATAACTTCCCTGGGATCCTAACAATAAACAGTTCATTGTTGACAGTCTACGGGAAAGTTCTTCTAAAGAAAAACGACCCATTGGTCAACGGGACAAAAATCAATATAACCAACAACGGGAACATCTTGGTTGAAGAAAAGACCGACGTGATCATAGACATAACCCCCCCCCTCCGCGCCCTCGGAATTCGCCGTGGCGACCAAGACCTCTACCAGCGTATCGCTCTAGTGGGGCGCCTCCACGGACAACGTGGGCGTCACCTCGTACAGCATCGACATAGCGGGAGGGGGCTCCTCATGGACGGAGGACGGCATCCCCGGCACCTCTACCGCTCATACCGTGGTGGGCTTGTCACCAGATACGGAGTATATCTTCACGGTCAAGGCGCACGACGAAGCGGGCAACGAATCTGAGGACAACCCCCAGGTGACCGAGACGACCGACCCTGCGCCCGTCGCATCCTTCTACAGGGGGATCAACCTCGGCGGTGGCGGCTCGGTGACCATAGGTGGCAACACCTTCGACCCAGGGTATGCGGACAACGTGGCGTACACGGGCGCGGAGTACAACCTCAACTGGATACCGTGGGACGACGCGCCGACAGACCCGGCGGAGAGAGAGCTAATCGACAGACGGCGCGTCCGTGACCCTCACCAGCGTGCCCAACGGCACCTATGAGGCATACCTCTACCTTGTGGAATGGGAATCCGGGACCAAGGTACTAGACGATCAACGGCCAGCTACTTCAGCCAGCCTGAGAAGGGCTGGTCGAGGCTAGGCCCTTGGCAGGTGGAGGTCACCGGCGGACAGATACAGGTCGCCACCACAGGGGCCAGCGCAGGCATCGCCGGACTCAAGGTGTATTCTGTAGAATAAAGATTAAATCACGTCTTGACCAAAACAACATATATATCGCTCATGGCCATCACATTGGCGCTCGCCCTTCCCTTCTGGGCAAATGCGCAGGACAGCCTTGCCTCAAGATGGGGCTGGGGCGGTGGGTTCGGGTTCTCTAGCTCTGTACCTTCCAGTCTTGTACTGTCGCCCTCGCTGGAATACTTGCCAAACAAGACGTTCAGGTTTGGCACGGGTATCCTAGCGGGCTATAAACAGGCAGAGAACGGGGGCGTATCAGCCGATGCCCAATCGGGATGGGACATCGGCGGCAGGCTCTATGGCGACCTGTTGTTCCACAAAAACCTGCCATGGCTGCAAGTGGGGTACAAAGCATCTTTGCAACCCGACAGCCTGGGCAAAAAAGACTGGATACATTCTAGCACCGCGGGCATCGGCTATTCCATGGAAATGCAAAAAGGAAAGCAGTTCAGGCTGTTGCTCTCAAGGGATTTCTTTTCTGATAAAGAAACAGATAAGTTAACCTTGGGAGACTGGAACTTTGGGGTCTCCCTTGCGGGAGGGCTCGGTAGGAAGCAAGGCGTGGGAAAACCGTTCTCTTCCTTTTTGTCTTCCCTAAAACCCAGTTTCCAGAAAATAGACACAGCAAGGAACCCGAGGACATTTAAGGAACGGCTGGCCTTCGGCGGGGACTTTTCCCTCAGCCCGGACAAAGAAAACAGTTCGCTGAGGCTCTCGCCCATGATTGCCTACGAGCCCAACAGGTTCTCCAGCATAGGTATCGGCGCAAACTTTTCTTACTTGGCGACCAAGGAAAAGGACGGGGAGACACAAAAAGAAAAAGAGGAAATAAATTACGGATACAGGGTATTCGGTAGACTATCTCCGGTAGGCTGGCTGCCTTATGGGCAAGTAGAGCTGGAGGGCATGTCAAAAACCGACAGCCTCGGGAACAGGGGCTTTGACCATACTTGGCTGCTGGGCGGGGGATATAAATTCCCTATTGGGGAACTTGCCTCGCTAAACGCCTCCGTGCTCAGGGATATGGGTACGGCACCAGGCTCAGAAAGCCCATGGGTATTTAGGATGGGCATCGAAGCAAGTCTTGGAAACCCGAGAGGACAAGAGAGCTGGATAGACGGGATGAAGGAAAAGCCTTTCACCCCGGGGATGATGATGGTCGCCCCGATCCTCAAAAAACTGGGGCTGGAGGGCAATATCAGTATCATCCCCGGAGACCCTATAAGGGTCGATATCTCCCCGATCTTCAATATCAAGCTTGACAGTATGTTCACCTTTGGAATAGGGCCAAGTGTACAGATGGGCCAAGATATGTTCGAAAAAGAGTGGGACTTCTCCAAACTGGACTACGGGGGCAGGGTATACGCCCGCTTCCAACCAAGAAAAAAAGTACCGTACGTGCAATTGGAATACGAGGGCATCGGGGCACTCGACTCCCTCGAAAAAAGGGAGCTCCTCTCATCGGTATTGTTCGGTGCGGGGTATGCCGCCAAGCTGCCCCTCGTGGGAAATGTCAGCCTGACGGTACTAAGGGACTTGACCTATAGCGGACCGACAAAGACACATGAAAGCCCTTGGGTATTCCGGACGGGGCTGGGCAAAAAACTGCCCTTCGAGGACAAGCCGATACCGGGGACGAGAGCACCAACACCTGTCAAGAACGGATTCGACCTTTATGACTTGGAGGGAAACCTCGGACTCTCCCTCGGGGAGCTCATGCAGGTAGACCTCTCCCCTGCCTTCTCCTACAATATAAAAAAATGGTGGAACGTGGCCACAGGACCTGTCTTCCGCTATGCCAAGGACAACAATTCGGGAAGGGACGAAGCAGTCTATGGCGCGAGGGCGTTTACGAGAATTTTGCCCAAGTACGCGCTACCCCACCTTCACTTCGAGTGGGAGGCGCTAAACTCGGGGATGGACGCCAACGGAAAATCGATCGACAGGCAATGGAATATGGCACTGCTACTCGGTGGAGGGCTCAACTTTCCTATCGGCAACAAGGCTGCCATTAATCTGGCGGCGCTCAGAAAGCTGGGATGGGACGGTCCTACCCCAACCCACAGAGAAAAGTGGGACATCCGGATGGGACTTAAGATTTAAAGGATTAAAAAAAATAAGCCAATTAAATACAATGATGCAACAAATAGACAAAACAAAATGGGCTGGGAGGATTGCCAAAATATCCTACTTGTTCACTACATTTCTCCTAATGCCATTTTTCTCTTGGGCACAAGAAGGATCTGATTACATAACCCCTAAATTACCACAGATCATTGCAGCCTCTCCCGAGGCTGCAAGCCTCGGCCAATACGGGGAAGTCCCAATCAACCTATCGTTAGGGCAGATAAACTATACAGTCCCCATTTATACCATAAAGGTAGGGGACTTCGAATACCCACTGACCCTTTCCTATGGATATGGGGGCTTTAGGCCAGATACGGATCCTGGAATGGTAGGGATGGGCTGGACCGCCAATTTTGGCGGGGCGATAATAAGGCAGCTCAAGGGCATGCCAGACGAACAACCCGAGGGGTATTTCACCCACGGCGCAACCTTTGCCAACCTGAGCAGCGAGACCGAAACAAAACAGGCAGAGCTCCTTACCTGGGCTGCCGAAGGCATTGTAGACACACGCCCCGACAAGTTTATCATCAATACTCCTGTACTGGGCGGCAGCTTCAGGTTCCACACAGACAAGAAAGCAGTGTTCTCCGAGCACAGGAACTACATCGTATCTCACAACAATAACCTAGCCTCCATCGGCATCACTGACGATAGGGGCATCTTGCATGAGTTCAATGGCGGAGATACCGAATATACAAGAAATTTCAGTTCGGGGGATGATGAAACAGATTATACCAGTTCATGGATGGTATCTAAGGTCACCATCCCAGGAGGCAAGGGGACGATCGACTTCCAATACAGGGACTATGATTTTGTTGCCGAGTATTTCACCAAAACATATAACGTTAAAAGCACCACACCTTGGAACAATAGCAGGGAGGCTAGCCTACGGCAAAGTAGCACCGAGACGCAGTCCAAGCTGCTCGAGAGGATCGACTTCCCCAACGGGTATATAACCTTTTCCCACGACATATCTCTCAAACCTACCAACACAGAATATATGGGGGGTAGCTACACCTACAGCACGCCACAGGCCAAGCTTGGCTCGGTCTCCATATTTAACATAGATGGTGTTTTGATCAACAGATACACTTTCAACTATTACGACGACGGCTACTATTTTTTCCTAAAATCCGTCATAAAAGAGGGTGTTAACGGGAACAAGGAAGATTATTACAGTTTCAATTATTACGACCTTGACGAAGTACCTGCCAACAGGATCTCAAGCAACAGGACGGATCTTTGGGGGATTTACAACGGAATCGATTTCGACGAGAACGATGTGGTTTCATCCCTCAACCCAAACTTCGCGAAAGGGAGGGTAGGCGCACTCAAGCAGATCATCTATCCCACAAAAGGAATAACAGAGATTACCTACGAACCCAACGATATCAGTAGAAGTGAGAGCTATTACGATTCCTCAAACCCGGTTTATGATGAAACAGAGTTTGCTGAAGTAAATTATGACGACTGTGCTCCATATTGCGATGACTTCCCCTCGGAGTCAAAAGGAGTGTATATACCTTTTTCACAGACAGTTCAGATTACGTTGGAAGTCGATGTCTCGTCCACACAGTCGGTCGCCACAAGCGGGTTGAAAAAAGACGGTACATATATCACTTACAACCAGAGCAACGGTTCGACCGGACTTGTCAAACTATACGCCACAGAGGAAAGCCTTGGGGACAATGAGAGTAGACATTTCCTACAGACCTATGAAGTTACCTTGTCACAGGGAACATACATACTCTTTACAGAGGTCGGCGAGGGCAATGAGGATGGGGCAAATTTTGCTAAGGCAATAATAAAATATAGGCAAGTCCCCTACCCCCAAGACCCCATAGCCAACAACATTACTGTCGGTGGTATCCGGGTAGCCCAGACGGAAAGTTGCCCTGGCACTGGCAACTGTACCACCACCAAATATAAATACCTATCTGGATATACGCAGAATCCCGGGACCTCTAGCGGGTTTCTGACCGAGTTATACCCTAGGTTCAAGAGCCTCACGGTAAAGCATGAGGATATTATAGTAGGACCGAATAGCTTGCTTCAATTACTTGATAATGGAGAGCTTTTTTATATTCTCGGTTTTGAAGACAAATTAGAAACATCGAATTACAATACCTATTCTGAGAGCTACCTTCCCATGACTCCCTTGACAATCTCAAGTAGTCATGTACTTTATACCCGGATTGAGATCATCAAATATGACGAGGCAATAGGCAAGGTGGTAAAAGAGTTCAGCACCTTCGACAAATCATTTGACCCTACTGGTTCCTCCAAGCTTTTCCCAGACCTGTACACGGATTTCGATTTCAAGCAGGGCAAAGTTTTGAAGGAAGAGATATTCGAAAACTCCGGGGGAACACTTCAAACCAAGCAAACAATAACCAATGATTATGGGGAAAGCCTCTTTGGTCAATCTGGACAGGTCTTTGATTGCAAGGTGATGAGATACCCCAAAATTAGAACAGGATATAAGGGTTCATATAGCCTTACAGAAAGTATGGTGAGCTCCTATACGATGGAGTCGGTAGTACACAAAACAAAAGCATACCGACCTAGCTCTACAACCACTGAATTGACAGAAGAAAACGGCACGGTCAGCACCTCGGTCTCATATACGTATGACAGCGAGACCGGTCTGACATCGGAAACTAGCCAACTTAACAGCAATGGCAGTACCACCTCATCCAAGACTTATTATCCAAATAACAGTTCGCAACTGACGGGTTTAAACCAGTCAGTCATTGATGGGCTTACTACCCAGAACAGGGTCGCAACCCCGATCCAAATAGAACAGGTTGTAAAAGGGGCGAACAACTCTATTCTGGCCAAGGTCACCCAGAGGACGAATTATAAAAACTGGGACAACGACAACCCTGTTACTATCGAAACCAGGATTTTACCAGAGACTGTACAGGCAGCCAAAGGAAGCTTGGCATTGGAAGAAAGGATCGCCTATTATGACTATGATAAAAATGGCAACCCAACGGAAATAGGAAAGACAGGAGACGCTTTACGCATCTCCTTCCTCTGGGGATACAACAACACCTTGCCTGTCGCTAAAATAGTGGGGGTCGGTTATGCGGATATCACCGTAAGCGGGGTCAAAAACCTAGGAAGCGGGGGATTGTCTGAATCACAAGCGGAACAGTTAAGGGCGATTCCAGGCGCAATGGTCACGACTTTCACCTATGACCCTCTAATAGGCATGACTTCGCAAACAGACCAAAACGGGTACACCACCTACTACGAGTACGACGACTTTGGTAGGCTCAAGCTAACCCGAGACCAGGACGGGAACATCCTCAGCATGAATGAATACCACTACAAGGGTCAATAAATAGCATTTTTAAGTCACTCACAATGTTTATAAGCATTCAATAAAACTAGCGACAAACATCATGTCAGTAAAAAAACTAATAACAACAATTTTCCTAGTTGTTGTATGGGCGCATTATTTATTTGCACAGTGCAATACCGTTTCTTTCAGCAAGTCTGGAACGACCTTGACAACAACATATACCGTCAATAATGTAAATCCCATTGTTTTTGATGAGCTCAAGTTCGACTGGTATACAAATGCAGGGATGACGGTCTTGGCCAAATCGGTCACCACCCACCCAAGCATTAATAATGGCTTCCCATATACCACAAATGGGGTATCCATCACTTGGACGAACAATAATAGAAGCTATACATGTAAATGTACCTTTACCGCCAGTTCGGGGACAACGTATTATGCTAAAGTCACAAGTACAAGAGGTACAAACGATTGCTCTGCGACCGCAGGCCCTGTTTCTTTTGATCCAGCTCCCAGCACTCCTAATATTACCGATGCCGATGGCTATTATTGCCAGGCATGCCTTACGGACGACGACAAGGCATATGTGACCCTCAAGGGAGGAAACTCCGCTTATAACGATATCTACAAGATATACAAGAGAGGCAACAGCACAGCGGTAGTAAGCGTCGCAAGCTCGGGAGCCAGCAACAAGATTGCCATACCCGGCTATTGCACCACCGCAAAATACTATGCCACCATACAGAGGGGGAACATGGCAAGCGGGCAGACTGCCGATTTCTCGCTTACCAACAAAAAGCCCGCAAAGCCCACGGTACAGGACGAGGCAAGATGCGGTGCAGGGGACGTGGTCTTCACTGTCTCAGGGACGGTAGCTGGCCTGGAGTACCACTGGTACAACGCACAGGGGGACGAGATTGGGACGCCGGGAACCTCTATCACCGTCAAGAACCTAGCCGTTTCCAGTTCACCTTACCTGTTCACCGTCAAGGCCAAAAATACCGCCTATGGTTGTTGGAGCGATGTAAAGACCGTCAAGGCTACGGTGGACGAAATACCAGGGCTGCCCACGGTTTCGGACAAGTCCATTTGTGGCTCTGGATCAACAACGTTGACAGCCAACTTGGAAGGGGCTTCCTCCTACAGGTGGTACGATGCCGCCACGGGTGGAAAACTAAAAAAATCAGGACCGGACCCGTTTGACACTCCCTATCTTTCTGCCAACACCAACTATTGGGTCTCCGCCGTATCTGCTGCGGGGTGCGAGGGACCTAGACAAAAGGTAACCGTATTTACAGATTCACCAAATACGGTTACCTTCAGCAAGTCGGCAATGACGTTATCAACCGAGTATACTATTACTAGCATAACAAACTATACCATCTTCAACAGCTTCAACCTCCAGCTCGACTGGTACACAAATGAAGGGATGACGGTCTTGGCCAAATCGGTCACCACCCACCCAAGCATTAATAATGGCTTCCCATATACCACAAATGGGGTATCCATCACTTGGACGAACCAGGGAGGTTATTCTTACAAATGTACATGTACATTTACCGCAAGCTCGGGTATCACTTACTACGTCAAGGTCACAGAGATCAAAGACATTGGCAATTGCTCGGCCACCGCCGGACCTGTATCCTTTGACCCTGCCCCAAGTACCCCTGATATAACCAGTGCCTACTATTGTAGTACTTGCTCTCCCATTGATAGTGATGATCTTGCCTATGTGACCCTTAGCGGGGCAAATTCCGCCTATGGGGACACCTACATGGTATATAGGCAAACCACAACGGGGGCGAACTGGTAGAGAGCGTGTCCAGCACTGTCCCTAACCAAGTTGCCTTTACAGGGTATTGCGGCCAGGAACAATATTATGCTGTTATCAAGAGGGGCACCATGACCAGTGACGAAAAGATAATTACATTTACCGACATGCGCCCCCCTAAGCCTACAGCTGTAAGCTCACAGACCAATATCTGTTCAGGACCGATTTATTTAGAGGTTACGGGCGCTCCATCAGGAGGAACCTATCAATGGTATGATGCCAACGACAACCCGATCACCTTAGATTTGTGCAGTTGTATTATTCGAAGGATTGTGTTTAATTGGAAAACCTTGATTTCCTTTTGGCCAAGGGGGGCATGGGCGACTCAACTCCGACCATGAATAAGATTCATCCCACTGCTGGATGCCCGTGTCCCCTCCCGTGCCCAGGCCTGTATAAGAGTTTGTCACCGTTAAGGTAGTTAGGCTACGCACCGGGTCCCTGGCCTCTAGGTTTTTTGTCCAACATAAAAATACGGATAACCATGGGATTTAAAAACTTTATCGGCATCGACATCAGCAAAGACACCATCGACCTGGCCCTCTTGGCCGAACATGGAGAGCTTGTCAACCTCAAATGGGACAACGACGGGAAAGCCCTGGGCAAAGGGCTCAAGTCCCTGTTCAGGGAGCACGGGCTAGGCAAAGAAGACACCTTGCTATGTGCCGAGCACACAGGACAGTTCGGCAACAAGCTGATGGAAGTGTCCCTGGACCTGGGGCTTTGCCTCTGGATGGAATCACCTTATTCCATCTCCCGCTCGCAGGGAATGACAAGGGGAAAGGACGACAAGGTGGATGCCGAGAGGATCGCCGGCTATGCCAAGCGGTTCGCCGACAAGGCAAGATTGGTAAAGCCTACACCCAAGACTATCAATAAGTTAAAGCTTTTGTCCTCTGAGCGGGAACTTGCCATGAAGGATCTCTCGAAATACAAAGGGCAGCTAAAACAGGAGAAAGGGTTTCTGGACAAAGAGTATTTCAAGGAAAAAGAAAAGAGGGTGAAGAAGCTCATCGCCCTCTATAAAAAAACGGTCGAGGAGATAGAGGAACAGATAGCCCAGTTGATAGAGGACGACCCGGACATCAAGGACAGTTTCGACAAGATCGTCTCCGTGGAGGGCGTGGGAAAGCAGACGGCCATCGCCACGATAGTGGCCACGGAAAACTTCCAGAAATTTGACGACCCCAAGAAGTTTGCCTGCCACATCGGCTGCGCCCCGTTCAGGTACGTGTCGGGCAGCAGCATCCGCTCACGCAACAAGGTCTCGCAAAAAGCCAACAAGGACCTGAAGAAAATATTCCACATGGCGGCACTCTCCACCCTGAGGACAAAGGGGGAGCTGCGAAAATATTACGACCGCAAAGTGGAGGAGGGCAAGCACAAGATGTCCGTCATAAACGCCATCCGGTCAAAGCTCGTCCACCGCATCTTTGCGGTCATTAACCAAAACAGGAAATATGAAAAAATTTATACGCATTCCCTTGTTTAAACCATAAGAGTACCTTAGGGCGAAAAACATCTCGACAGGGTGTTGGAGCCCTCCCAGCGAGGCGGTGATCGTATACGACTTCACGCCACCAGCGGCTTACACAACCACCGACCTCAACTATGTAAGGACATACGTCTTCCAAAAGCCTACAACTACGGAGACCTTCGACGACCTGATAACCGATGACTTTACAAAGCTATATACCCACAAAAACCCGAATGAAATACAAGTAGCCACCCAGTATATGGACGGATTGGGAAGACCTATCCAACAGGTCACCCAGATGGCTATCGAGAAAAACAATGCTTGGATGGATATGGTACAACCTGTATATTATGACGAGTTCGGTAGGCAGACGAGGGGCTACCTCCCTTATGCCGAGGCAGAAGCAGATAATGCAGGTGATTTTAGGGCGAATGCCTTTGCCGAGCAACATTCCTTCTACTCCTCTCCAGAGGATGGCATACCCCAGTCAAACTATGCCTTTTCGCAACAGGTAATAGAGCCTTCTCCACTCAATAGAGTACTGGCACAAGTTGCCCCTGGCGAAAGCTGGCTGCCGTTTGTAGGCACTACCCAAGACCGCTCGGTGAATATGAGGCAATTGACCAATGAAGAGGGCGACAACATCCGCATCTGGACAGTAGGCACAGGAGAAAACGACCTCCCAACAACTGCCAGCGCTTATGAAGACGGCCAGCTCTTCGTATCGGAAACAACCGACGAGGAAAACCACAAGTCTTTGGAATACAAAGACAAACAAGGAATGGTCGTACTAAAAAAGGTACAAGATGAAAACGACTTCCTTAGCACCTACTACGTCTACGACGACTATGGCAACCTCCGCTATGTACTCCCCCCAAAAGCAATGGAGGAGATGGGCGACGACTTTAGCGGCCATGACAACTTTGACACCATACTGGACGAGCTCTGCTTCAAGTACACCTACGATGCCCGCAAAAGGATGGTGGCAAAGAAAGTGCCCGGCACAGAGGGAGAAACCTATATGGTCTACGATAGGTTAGATAGGCTGGTACTCACCCAAGATGCCGAGCAGAGGCAGCCGAACGAAGATGGCGAGCAAGAGTGGTTTTTTACCAAGTACGACATCTTTAGCCGCCCGGTGATGACGGGGATATACACTTCTTCCTTGACAAAAGAAGAGGTGCTGGCAGAGATAGAGGTAATTAACCCTACGGATTATGCAGTGCAATCCGTACGGGCAACGAATAACCCCGATCAAGTAGAAGGGAGCAACGTGAAGAGGGAAACCCACAACGGAGAAAGTACCTACTTGGCCACAAAAGAGATAGAGTTACTGCCAGGCTTTACGTTGAGCGACCCTTCTCAAGCATTCACCGCCGAGCTGACAGGGACGGTCACGCCGGAAAACGAGCAACGTGGTTATGAGATACCGCAAGATGACTTTCCACCGGCAGAAGACCTCTACATCCTTACCATTAACTATTACGACGACTATGACCTAGACAACGACGGCACGCCAGAGGAGGCATATGTCAATGTAAACGAGGCAGGCTTTATGGCAGAACAGGCAGTGACCGATAGGGTGAAAGGGCTGCTGACCGCCACCGAGGTAAGGCAATTGGGTGAGGGGGACAACGGCTTCTTGAAGACCGTGACCTTCTACGACAGAAAAGGAAGAGTAGTACAGACCCAAGCTGAAAACCACAAAGGTGGGACGGACATCGTGACCAATGAAATTGACTTTATAGGCAATGTGACTAAATCGCACACCCGCCATGCCAACCCCGAGTCTGAAGATAAACCCGCCACCATCGTAAAGAACTGGTTCGATTACGACCATGCCAATAGATTACTCAAGACCCGCCAAGCATTTGACCTGCAAATGGAGGCGGAAGCCGAGACCTTATCGGAAAATACCTACAATGCCTTGGGGCAGCTCGTGACCAAAGAGCACAGCGAATTGGCTGGCGAGCCTGGTACACCTGCCTTGCAGACGGTAGACTATCAATACAACATCCGTGGCTGGCTGACCAAGATCAACGACCTGAACAATGTGAGTGAGAGCAAGCTCTTCGCCATGGAGCTGATGTACGATAATGCGGATGCCAACGCTCAGTACAACGGCAATATCGGGAGGATTAAATGGAAAACGGACCTCGACGAGGTACAGCGCCAATACAGTTATGTCTACGACGATCTCAACCGCCTAAAATCTGCTACCTATGCGGGCAGGGCGAACGAGGACTTTAACGTACAAAATATCAGCTACGATGCAAATGGAAATATCAAGACCCTCCAGCGATATGGCCTGACCGATTTGGGTGCTACCCCCGAGCAGCATACCTATGGGCTGGTGGACAACTTGACCTACCAATACGACGAGGGACAGGTAAGCAATAGGCTCACCGCTACTCTTATGGTTTAAACAAGGGAATGCGTATAAATTTTTTCATATTTCCTGTTTTGGTTAATGACCGCAAAGATGCGGTGGACGAGCTTTGATCGGATGGCGTTTATGACGGACATCTTGTGCTTGCCCTCCTCCACTTTGCGGTCGTAATATTTTCGCAGCTCCCCCTTTGTCCTCAGGGTGGAGAGTGCCGCCATGTGGAATATTTTCTTCAGGTCCTTGTTGGCTTTTTGCGAGACCTTGTTGCGTGAGCGGATGCTGCTGCCCGACACGTACCTGAACGGGGCGCAGCCGATGTGGCAGGCAAACTTCTTGGGGTCGTCAAATTTCTGGAAGTTTTCCGTGGCCACTATCGTGGCGATGGCCGTCTGCTTTCCCACGCCCTCCACGGAGACGATCTTGTCGAAACTGTCCTTGATGTCCGGGTCGTCCTCTATCAACTGGGCTATCTGTTCCTCTATCTCCTCGACCGTTTTTTTATAGAGGGCGATGAGCTTCTTCACCCTCTTTTCTTTTTCCTTGAAATACTCTTTGTCCAGAAACCCTTTCTCCTGTTTTAGCTGCCCTTTGTATTTCGAGAGATCCTTCATGGCAAGTTCCCGCTCAGAGGACAAAAGCTTTAACTTATTGATAGTCTTGGGTGTAGGCTTTACCAATCTTGCCTTGTCGGCGAACCGCTTGGCATAGCCGGCGATCCTCTCGGCATCCACCTTGTCGTCCTTTCCCCTTGTCATTCCCTGCGAGCGGGAGATGGAATAAGGTGATTCCATCCAGAGGCAAAGCCCCAGGTCCAGGGACACTTCCATCAGCTTGTTGCCGAACTGTCCTGTGTGCTCGGCACATAGCAAGGTGTCTTCTTTGCCTAGCCCGTGCTCCCTGAACAGGGACTTGAGCCCTTTGCCCAGGGCTTTCCCGTCGTTGTCCCATTTGAGGTTGACAAGCTCTCCATGTTCGGCCAAGAGGGCCAGGTCGATGGTGTCTTTGCTGATGTCGATGCCGATAAAGTTTTTAAATTCCATGGTTATCCGTATTTTTATGTTGGACAAAAAACCTAGAGGCCAAGGACCTGGTGCGTAGCCTAACTACCTTAACGGTGGCAAACTCTTATACAGGCCTGGGCACGGGAGGGGACACGGGCATCCAGCAGTGGGATGAATCTTGTTCGTGGAGCGAGTTGAGTCGCCCATGCCCCCCTTGGCCAAAAGGAAATCAAGGTTTTACAATTAAACACAATCCTTCGAATAATACAACTGCACAAATCTAAGGTGTGAGCGACGGTGCGGGACTGGCAGGCAATGCCCTCCTCGCCGACTTTAAGGACGGAAAGGACAATACCCAAAAGGCGCTTTCTGGAGAATATATGTATGACCAGAACGGCAACCTGACCTCCGACAAGAACAAGGGGATAACGGGCATCACCTACAACCACCTCAACCTGCCGGAGCTGATCGACTTTGGCTCGGGCAATACGATCCAATACCGCTACGATGCGGCAGGGATCAAGCTACAGAAGAAAGTATACGAGGAAGGCGTATTAGCGAAAGTGACCGACTACTTGGGTAGCTTCCACTACGAAGAGGACACCCTGCGATTTGTGCACACCGCCGAGGGAAGGGCGCTCTGGAAGACCGAGCACCACGACCTCACGCAAGACTTTGTGTACGAATACCACTACAAGGACCACCTCGGCAACCTGAGGATGAGCGTGAGGGAAGGGGAAGAACTACAATACAAAGCCACTTCCAACCATGACGTTGCGGCAGATGAGGAGACCAAAAAAGGCTTTCAGAATGTTGTGAGCACGTTCGACCCCAAGAAAGGGGAGGACGGCATCGTCGGTTCTGCCTTGCTCAAGTCAGAGGACGAGAATACTTTGAGGACAGTCGGTCCGCTAAAGGTGTTTGAGGTAAGAAAAGGGGACATAATTGGCGCGAACGTTCAGGCGTGGTTCGATAAGGAAGATTCGGGAACAAAAACAACATCCCAGTATATAGTTGGAAACTTAACCAACAAGTTCACCCCAGATGTTGGGGGAAGCCCTGTTTCAGTAAACTTTGGACTCGCCCCACAAGGTGAAAATAAAGACGATGGCTCTGCACCTGTAGCTTATGTAGCGATCTATATCTACAACGAGGACGGGGAACTGGTGGAGGATAAGGTTCGATGGTTGCACAACGGGATGGTGGACGAAGATTGGAACTACCTAAACATCCTCTCTGACGTAGAGGTGACACAAGACGGGACCGCCAAGGTGTTCGTGGCAAACGAGAGTGCTGTGAGTGTTTGGTTCGACGACTTGCAGATCACCCACAAAAAAGGTATTATAGCACAGGAAAACCACTACTACCCCTTCGGCATGAACATGGCGGGGATTGAACGGAAAGGAATCCCCGACCACAAGTTCCAGTACAACGGAAAGGAAAAACAGGAAGAGCACGGGCTCAATTGGGCGGACTACGGGGCGAGGTTTTATGATAGTCAGCTTGGTAGATGGCATACGGTAGATCCACTAGCAGACCAGATGAGGAGGCACAGTGTTTATAATTATGCATTCGACAACCCGATCCGATTTATTGATCCTGATGGGATGGCGCCTGGGGATTGTTGTGGTGGACAAGATTATAACCCCTTTGATTATGAACAAGATTCTTTTGACAAGTTTTATAACGACTCTTGGAATTATTTTAAAGGATTGCTTTCTTTTGGAGCAAAAGCCGAAGCCCATGTACAAGTAACGAAAGTAGTAGGAGAAGCTAGTTCAGATAACCTTTCGTTATCATATGAACGTACTTTAGAAGTAAAACATGAAAAAACTTTTGACTTAAGTAGGATGTTAGATAATTTATTTACAGATGCTCCTAATGCTAACCCTGGGGATATAATTAGTTCTGA
Organism: Flammeovirgaceae bacterium SG7u.111; assembly: GCA_034044135.1. Taxonomy (NCBI): domain Bacteria; kingdom Pseudomonadati; phylum Bacteroidota; class Cytophagia; order Cytophagales; family Flammeovirgaceae; species Flammeovirgaceae bacterium SG7u.111. Next base: position 5,129,695 of record CP139021.1, read on the forward strand.
AACAACAATTACTTCTATGACAGAGACCAAAGCTTCAGCTGATATAAAACCATTCAAGTTAGAAGCAGTACATACGGAAAATTCTAGGGGAGAGACAGAAAACTCTATTAAAATGAGTAGAGAAATTGATGCTGGCTTTTTGAACTATGGGGCTTATTTTAAGTCGACTTATAAAGTTAATAATCAAGGACAATCAACTAAAAGTATAGCTACAGGAATTAGTGGAGATGTGATTATCCCTGTTGAAGAAAATACTAAAATCAAAGTAGGCGCTAGTTTTGAAATCTTTTATGAAAAATAATTCTTTCTTATTTATAATTTTGGCATTAAGTATTTGTAGCTGTGGGCATGACAAGGTTAATTATTTTAATTTTGCATACCCGCCAAAAAACAAGCCGATATTTGCTCAAGGTGAATTTACAAATAAAGGTGTCGAAAATGGAGAGTTTACAATCTCATCTGATAGCCTTTTAATTAATGGTAAGTATAAACAAGGTCAGAAACTTGGTACATGGTTCTATAAAATAGATTCTAGTGAATTTAAAATCAATTGGAAATCTTGCAATGTTCATGATATAAACATGTCTTTTTCAGTTCCTGAAGACTGGGATATTTATGATAGGGATGGTGTGGTTGTATTGGCAGCACTCCCACAACAAGATAAGAAAAACCCAAGAGAATTTCTAAAAATCATTAAATATCCCAAAGAGGAACTAGATTTAACTTCAAGTGTTGGCCAATGTTTTTTACAAACACAAAATGATTACAATTTAATATCATCAAAGCCATTAAGAATTGTTGATATAGAAAACGTGATGTCATATTATCTAAGACTTGAATTAGATAATAACACTCACTTCTTATTTTACTTTTTTGAATACGGTGATGATATATATCAAGTGAGTTTTTTGACATTAAAACAGAATCTTAATATTAATTTTTTCTTGTTTTTTGATATCATCCATGGCATGATGTTAAATAACAAGAAAATTTTTAGCCCATATAAATCTTATCAAGCATCAGAATTCAATCTAGTGCCTGCTGAAAATGGATAATTTTCTCCCCAACTACTCTTATGGTTTAAACAAGGGAATGCGTATAAATTTTTTCATATTTCCTGTCTTGGTTTATGACCGCGAAGATGCGGTGGGAGGGGGTTGAAAGTAATTTATAAAAACAAAATAAAAGGTGCAGGATGTATTTCCTGCACCTTTTTTTGTGCCAGCATTTGCAGGAGGCTTTTTCCTAAGGAAGAGCGTTCATTGGGGCTATAAAGAGTTGCTGCTCTAAAAAGAGTAACGGCGGTAGTTCGGGCGAAACACCTAGGTCAGAGGAATTGCACTTGCAAATCTGAATTTACAACGCTTTAAACCCTATATTTGCGGTAAAACAAGTCAACTCAACCATCTATTTACATTCTTCATGAAAAAGGTATTTTTAGTAAGCATTTTCATTCTCACCATTTTTAGTTCTTGCAATAGGACTCAAAACGCCCCATCATCCAACACTTCTTCTGCTAAGCAAGTCGACTTGGCGGATTATGTAAATCCGCTCATGGGCACCGATTCAAAATACAGCCTTTCCAATGGAAACACCTATCCTGCTATTGCCACTCCTTGGGGCATGAACTTTTGGACGCCGATGACCTCCAAAATGGGCGATGGATGGACGTACAAATACAATGAAAATAAGATACGAGGGATAAAACAAACCCATCAGCCAAGCCCTTGGATTAATGACTATGCGGCTTTTTCGCTCATGGCGGTTACGGGCGAGCTAAAATACGAGGAGAGCGAAAGGGCTTCTTGGTTTTCGCACAAAGCTGAAACGGTAAAGCCTTATCATTACAAAACCTATCTGGCAGATTACGATGTGGTAGCGGAACTTGCCCCCACCGAACGGGCGGCACATTTCAAATTCACCTTCCCAAAATCTGATTCTTCCTACATATTATTGGATGCTTTTTTCAAGGGTTCGATGGTGAAAATCATTCCTGAAGAAAGAAAAATAATTGGCTATTGCCGAAACAATAGCGGTGGCGTTCCAGAAAATTTCCACAACTATTTTGTAGCAATATTCGACAAGGACTTTGAACTTACCCACACATGGGGCGATACGTGGAAATTACAAGCAAACACCTTGGACAGCGAAGGGCAGCATGTCGGGGCAATCATCGGGTTCAAAACGAAACGAGGAGAGGTTGTCCATGCAAAAGTAGCTTCTTCGTTCATCAGCCCAGAACAAGCCGAGCTTAATCTTTCGAGGGAAATAGGGCAAGATTCTTTTGAGGTTACCAAGGAAAAAGCCAAAGCAGCTTGGGAAAAAGAGCTGGGAAGAATAAAAATTGAGGATACAAATACGGACAATATCAAGACATTTTACTCTTGCTTGTACAGGGCATTGCTTTTCCCCCGCAAGTTTTACGAGATAGACGCCGACAACAAAATTGTTCATTACAGCCCCTACAATGGCGAAGTGTTGCCCGGCTACATGTTCACCGACAACGGTTTTTGGGATACGTTTAGGGCAGTTTTCCCTTTCTTTAACCTCATGTACCCCGAGCTGAATGGGCATATTATGGAGGGGCTTGCCAACACTTACAAAGAATCGGGTTGGTTGCCCGAATGGGCTAGCCCTGGCCACCGCGATTGCATGATTGGCTCCAATTCTGCGCCTATCATTGCCGATGCCTTTTTGAAAGGAGCGGTAACTTCGGATGCGGAAGTGTTGCTAGAGGCTATCTTAAAAAATGCGACCGTGGAAGAAGGGCGGCCAGTTGGCTCGGTGGGAAGAGAAGGGCTCGATTATTACAACAAATTGGGCTATGTACCTTACGATGTGGGAATAAACGAGAATACGGCACGTACGCTGGAATATGCTTATGCCGATTTCACCATCGCTCAAATGGCGGCAAAACTTGGCAAAGAAAATCTTGCCAAAAAGTACTACGAACAGTCTATGAACTACAAAAATGTATTCGACCCCTCCACAAACCTGATGAGGGGGAAAAATGAAGACGGAAGTTTCCAATCGCCGTTCAACCCACTCAAGTGGGGCGATGCCTTTACCGAGGGAAACAGCCTACACTACACGTGGTCGGTTTTTCACGATGTGCAAGGGCTAATTGATTTGATGGGAGGAAATGATGCTTTTGTAGGGCAATTGGATAATGTATTTGAGATGCCCCCAGCTTTTGACGACTCGTATTACGGGCAAACTATTCATGAAATCAGGGAAATGCAGATCGTAAATATGGGCAATTATGCGCACGGAAATCAGCCAATCCAGCACATGATTTACCTCTACAACTACGCTGGTGCCCCTTACAAAACCCAAGAAAAAATAAGGGAGGTTCTTACCAAATTGTACGCTGCCACGCCCGATGGTTACTGCGGCGATGAGGACAACGGGCAAACTTCCGCTTGGTATGTGTTCAGCTCCTTAGGCTTTTACCCCGTAACACCTGGGGTAGATCAGTACGTGATTGGAAGCCCGCTATTCGACAAGGCTACGCTTACGCTGGAAAATGGGAACACGTTTACTATTTCCTCGGAAAACAATTCAAGCCAGAACTATTACATCCAATCGGCTAGCCTTAACGGGGCAGACCACTCTCCTAATTTCATTCAATTCGATGATATCAAAAAAGGGGGTGAAATAATATTTAAAATGGGCAGCAAACCTAATACAAGCTGGGGAAGCCAAGCCAAGGATGTTCCATATTCTTTGAGTTTAATAAAATAGCAATGAAACCAAATGCATGTTTGACGGTTTCGGTAGTAAAGAATTAAGTCGATTCATTAAAGAGCTATTATTTTAACACCTAACTCATTTTTTATGAAAATTTTTGTTCAATCAATCATACTCATCGCTTTATTAAGCACTAGCGCATGTTCCACTATGAAGAATGCAAAAATACCCTCCATCACCCAAACCAAATGGGTACTGGAAACGCTTTATGGGGATAAGATCAACTATGGAGCAGGCCAGGCAGCAGCTTTTATGGAATTTAAAGAAGACAAAGTGAATGGCTACGGAGGTTGTAACAAGTTCTTTGGTGGCTATTCGCTAGATGGAACAAGTTTAGACTTCGGTATGCTAGGAAGCACCAAAATGGCTTGCCCCACTTCTGACTTGGAAGGCAAATTCATGAAAGCCTTAGACGAAACTAAATCATTTGCCGTGGAAGACGGTCAACTCGCTCTCAAAAGCGGAGACGCTACCGTAGCGACCTTCAAACCGGAATAAAAAAAACGCTGCAAACACAAAAAAGGCTGGGTAGAAACTGATTTTACCCAGCCTTTTTTGTGTTTGCACAACATGAGCAAGAGACTCCCCTTATCTCCGCATCAAATTCACGGCGAGCCTATTTTTTCCTTGGCTTCAACGGGTATTTTTTGTAAATAAATTTCATCACATAATCAATGTTATCCTTTCGGTCTTCTATGCCTTCATTGACTTTCCCAATCGCCGAACCTTGCCATATCAGCTTTTTTTGCTTGGCATCAAATACATCAATAATCAGCGTTCCTTTCCACACATCATATACTTCGTAGCTCGTGGCAGAATAGCCAAACCCAACGCCATAATATGTGTAACCATAAGGATGATTTCCATAATAATCGTTGTAAGAAGCTACAGCTGATTCTCTTTCCAGAATTATCATCGCATTTACAGACAAGTCACTTTCGCCTTCCACAAATTCATAGCCCCTATTTTCCATTTCAAACTTGATGGCTTCTCGTATCAGCTCTCTGTTCACTCCATTTACCAACGTTTTAGAACTGTTGCTCCAAGGCATAAAACCAAAGGTTTTGTAAGTAGTGAAATCAGCACTTTCATCGGTGTCCGAAATAACTTTGATGCTACTGCAGCTGCTAAAAACCATAAGTAGAGCAAAAAACAGGTAAGATGTATTTTTCATAAATTATAGTTTCAGTTTAAGAAGTTCTAAAGCAAAACCTTTCGCTTATGAAATACCTTACTTTAGGCAACTTCAAATAAGTTCAGAACAAAGAAGGAAAATTTTCTTGACTTTGCCCTTAACATTTTATATTTTTTCGGCTCACTGGGCTTTGTACCATCCATACGTGTTTTTTAAGGACGATTTCTGGAAAAAAGAAGGTGATAATACTATTGAAAAAATAGATTTTCATATGTTTGGAAGATCGGTAACATTGAAACACCTATATTTTTTAACCATAAGCCAATTCCCAAATGCTGGCAACCATTTTTGTGATCATCAACCCCCATGCAGGAAATGGAAAAGCCTTGGAAGCTTGGGAAAAAACTAAAAGTGCATTTTCAGGTAATACAAGTATTTTTTCGGTACACATTTCTCAAGCCCAAGCTGAACTTCATAATCATGTAAACGAAGCCTACACCAAAGGAATAAGACGCTTTTTGGCAGTAGGCGGTGATGGTACGCTGCACTCGCTTATCAATGCACTTGCCCCATTTATCATCAACAAAAACCAAGAAACACTCCAAATAGGGCTTTTACCGACAGGCACGGGAAACGATTGGGTGAAAAGCCAAGGAATCGATAAAAACATAAGGCATTTTACCAAAATCCTCGGTAGTACCAAAGAGAAATTCCAAAATATTTGCAAGATCAGCTACACAGAAAATGATGTTGAAAAGGAGCGTTATTTTTTGAATATAGCCAGCCTTGGGTTTGGGGGAAAAACGGTGGAAAACGTGGACAAGCTCCGAAAAAAAGTATTCCTCGGCAAACTGACATTCATAGCAGGACTTGCTTTCACGCTTTTTGGCTTCAAAAGCACTAGATGTAAAGTAGTGATCGATGGATCTGAAATAAAACTCCCGCTGTTCATTTTAGCAGTAGGTAAAGGGAAGTTTTTTGGAGGAGGCATTAAAATCTTACCCCATGCCCAACCCGACGACAATCAGCTCGCCATCAGTATGGTAAGCAAAATACCAAAGTGGAAAGTGTTGGTAAATATCACTCGGCTATTTGACGGAACTTACACCAAAAACAAAGAAGTTGTTGTATTAAAAGGAAAAGAAGTCCTTCTTAAATCAGCAAAGAAAATCCCTCTCGAAATAGAAGGCGAATTCATCGGCTTTACCAAAAAAGCAAATATTTCTTTAACACAGAACAAAATCAAAGTTTTTGTAGCGTAAACCAATTGTATACAACTTCCTCAAGATATTATTCCACACTACTATAAGAAAAAACTGCACCTGCGTTAATAAGCTAATCACATAAAGCCCCAAAAGACATTATTGAATATGAAATACATATTGCTGCTTGTAGCCCTACTTTCCAGCAAAATATTTATAGGCGAGCTCCAAGCCCAAAGGTTGGATGCTGATAGCCTTAAGAAGGTATTGTCTACCACCGAAAATGATACGCTTTTAATTCTCACCAATCTTAAGTTATCTCATATTCTTTACGGCACCGATCCTGATGAATCTAGAAAACACGCACAAAATGCACTCATACTTTCTGAAAAAACAGGAAATGAAAAAGGCATTTTGAATGGGAACAAATATGTAGGAATCTCCTATCATGTACAATCGAACTACGACAGTGCTAGCTTCTACCTAAACAAAGCGATTGTGCTTAGCCAAAAACTCCATTTACCGATAGAAACTGCTCGAATTTTGAACATATTAGGGCTTTCTGACCACCGCACCGGCAAGCCTCAAGAAGCTCTTGAAAAGTTTTATACTGCCATAAATATTGCCGATAGCCTCAAAAGCATTCCGCTGAACATATCCATAAGCAACAACATCGCCTTGCTATACAGGCAACAAGGAGACATTAAAAAAGCATTAGAAATTTACTTAAAAGCATTAGAATGGCCTGAAGAAAAAATCCCGATCATTGGTAGAGGAAACTTGCTAAACAACATAGGGATTATCTACAAAGACCAACAAAGGGATGCTGAAGCTATTGAAGTTTTTACACAAGCCAAAGCCGCCTACACGGAAGGCAGGCACCGACTGGGAATCCTTTCCACGCTGGTAAATATTGGCTCTTTGCAAACACGCAAAAAGGAATATACCAAAAGTATCCAATCCAACAAGCAGGCTATTATTTTGGCAAGAGAGCTTAACAGTCCTTATAATTTGACCTTGGCATACATGAGCCTAGGCAAGACCTTTGGCGAAATGGGGCGTTATGCCGAAGCCAAAAACAGTATAAAAAAAGCTTTGGAAATAGCCCAAGAAAAGGAATTGCTTTTACAAGAAATGGATGCATTCAAGATCTTGTACCTACTAAATAAACAACAAGGGCTCAGCTCCAATGCGCTACAGTACTATGAACAATATACGCTGCTCAAAGACAGCCTTTATGAAAAAGAACGAAGTGACAAAATAGCCGAACTAAATGCTCTTTATGAGGTAAAGGCAAAAAACACCGAAAATACGTTACTCAAAAAAGAAAAAGAGTTAAACGAAAATGCTCTGCAAATAAGCGAGGCAAAACTCCAGAAACAATACACGGCAATCATCGCATCGGTAATTGTGGTAGTATTATTGGCTGTTCTCATCCTATTGCTCACACGCAACTCTTACATGAAAAAAGAAGCGAACAAGCAATTGCTGGAGAAACAAGAAGAAGTGCAACACCACAACGAGATTCTTTCGGAAATCAACCAAAAGCTTTCAGAAACAAACTACGAAAAAGAAAGCCTGATGCATGTAGTGATCCACGACCTTCGCTCTCCGCTCAATAGGATAAAAGCCCTTATGGACTTGCTGAAGCTAACAGGACCACTTAACGAGGAACAGCTCCAAGCTCGCCAGCTCACACTCGATGCAGTGAAAAACGGTAGCTCGCTCATCAATTCCCTGCTCGATATCCACGACTTTGAAAAGGAAGACCTTACCCTCAACCTAAATACCATCGACCTCAAAAGTTTTGTGCAGGGTCTTGCCGAGCCTTTCAATCAGCAGGCCAGCATGAAAAATATTTCTATTTCCCTGAAAAGTGAAGGGAATGTTGATATCCGAACAGATGCAGATCTCTTTACCCGTGTGGTAGACAACCTTATTTCCAACGCTATTAAATTTTCCCATCCAAATAGCCAAATTAACCTTTCGATTAAGCAAGCTGACAAAAAGGTTGTTTTCACAGTGAAAGACCAAGGACCAGGCTTCGATGAAGAAGATAAGAAAAGGGTATTCCGCAAGTTTCAAAAGCTAAGTGCCCGACCTACGGGAGGAGAAAGCTCTACGGGCCTTGGGCTCTACATCGTCCATCTTTTGGTGAAAAGGCTAAATGGAAATATCAGCTTGGAAAGTACAAGAGGAGAAGGCACTTCCTTTATCATCACCTTGCCCAAAAACCTCAATCAAGAAACTTTGACAAGAGCAGCTGATCCTATAGAGAACTCCTAGTTTTCTAAATTCAAAAACAGCCCACATTTAAGGTAACCCCTTCTAAAAAAGCTACCCAAAACCTTACTTTTATTTTTTTTGGGAAAAATAAAGTTTTATTCAATTATTATCCTTTCTTTGCGCTCCTAAAATCACCTCTAACTGATTAGTATTCAGATAGGTGCTTGAGAAAAACCTATTACATAAAGGCTAGGCTTTTCTTAAAAGCCCTTGGTTATCAAACACTAGGGTATATCAGGCGCATTCTCATCAGTGAGCAGTGGGGAAGTTTTGGAGTAGAAAATCAATTTTTAACCCATTATAGTCAGCAAGTTGAGGCCTAGCGTTTTGGTCTTTTTTTATTCAAATGAAAAGCACTTATTTTGATCTGATAGAGCAGAGCTATTATTTCCCCCAAGAGGGATTTGATTTGAGAGATGGTTCGCTCACTTTCCATGGCGTTTCTCTCAAGCATTTGATTGAAAAACACGGCACGCCTTTTAGGTTTATTTACCTACCTAAAATTGGCGACCAAATAAAAAAGACCCGAAACCTTTTCAACAGGGCTATCAAAAACAATTCGTACAGCGGGAAATACCATTTTTGCTATTGCACCAAGTGCAACCACTTTTCCCACGTAATCCAAGAAGCGCTCAAGCACAATGTGAACTTGGAAACTTCCTCGGCTTTTGACATCGATCTTATCCTTCGCCTCTACGAGAAAAAACAGATAGACAAGAAAAGGATAATTATCCACAACGGGTACAAAACCGACGATTACCTCCGCAAAATCATCCTATTGCAAGAGGCTGGCTTTGTCAACTCTATCATCATTTTAGATAGTAAGAAGGAGCTAGACAGGCTACTTAAGTTGGTAAAGAAAACAAAGGTGAAAATTGGGTTGAGAATGTCGATAAACGAGGAAGCTCAGTCGGCTTATTATACCTCAAGGCTAGGTATACCTGGCTCGGAAATCATCGAATTTTTCAAAAACAACATTCGGGACAATGACAAAATTGAGCTGAAAATGCTACACTTCTTTGTCGATTCTGGCATAAAAGACAGTTTGTATTACTGGGGCGAGTTCCAAAAGGCATTGAACCTTTACACCGAGCTCAAAAAGGAAAGCGAAAACCTCGATTGTTTCAACTTGGGTGGTGGTTTCCCCATCCGCAACCACCTTGGCTTTGAGTACGATTATGAGTACATGATCAAGGAAATAGTCAAAAACATAAAGGAAGCTTGCGCCAAGGACAACATTGCCGAACCAAATATTTTCACGGAGTTTGGAAAATACACCGTAGGCGAATCGGGTGCTATCATCTTTGAAGTACTGGAACAAAAGCAACAAAACGATGCGGAAACTTGGTACATCATCGACAACAGCCTGATGAACACCATCCCCGATTCTTGGTCTATCCACGAGAAATTCATCCTACTGCCCATCAACAAATGGGAAAATGAATACCGAAGAGTAAATATTGGAGGGATAAGCTGTGACCATTCGGATTATTACAACTCGGAAGACTTGAACCAAGAGGTGTTATTACCAAAATATTCGGACGAAGACAAGGACAAAGAACCGTTGTACATCGGCTTTTTCCACACAGGAGCTTACCAAGATTCCATCAGCGGCTATGGCGGCATCAAGCACTGCCTTATCCCCTCGCCCAAGCATGTAATTATTGACAGGGACGAAAAGGGGAACATTGTTGATCATGTGTACCGCGAAGAGCAATCTGTAAGGGAAATGTTCAATATTTTGGGGTATAACGAAGATTAGTTTGTGGAAAACAAATTAGTCGGTTCTGGTAAAAAAGTAGATGCTGGAAAATAAAATAAGGGTTCCTGCTGATAAAAAGAAACAAATAGAAGAAGGGATTCCTAGTTTCGCCGATCACTGAAACTAGAATCACTTTAACTTAAGAAGCTTACTATCAATAAATTATATTTTTGGTGTTTTTAACTATTTAACAATGAAACACAACAACATAAAAGAATTCATGCTTGAGCATTTCAAGCATTTTAACTCAGCTGCTTTAGTTGATGCTGCTGAAGGCTACGAAAAGCAATTGGCAGATGGCAACAAGATGATGATCACCTTGGCTGGGGCAATGAGCACCGCCGAGCTGGGCAAATCGTTGGCCGAAATGATCCGCAACGATAAGGTGCAAATCATTTCTTGCACAGGGGCAAATTTAGAGGAAGACCTGATGAACTTGGTAGCCCACTCGCATTACCGCAGAGTGCCCGAGTACCGCGACCTCACTCCTAGCCAAGAATGGGAGCTGTTGGAGAAAGGCTTGAACAGAGTGACAGATACCTGTATTCCCGAAGAAGAAGCTTTCAGGAGGTTGCAAAAGCACATTCATGCTATTTGGAAAAATGCGGAAGACAAGGGCGAACGCTATTTCCCCCACGAATACATGTACAAAATGTTGCTTTCAGGAGTTTTGGAGCAGTATTACGAGATTGACCCGAAAGACAGTTGGATGCTAGCTGCCGCTGAGAAGAACTTGCCGATAGTGGTGCCTGGCTGGGAAGATTCTACCATGGGCAACATCTTCGCCTCGTACTGTGTAAAAAAAGAATTGCAGCCTTCTACGGTAAAATCGGGCATCGAATACATGACCTGGCTGGCAGATTGGTACACCGAAAACACTCAGGATAGCAAAATAGGTTTCTTCCAAATTGGTGGAGGAATTGCTGGAGATTTCCCCATTTGCGTTGTACCTATGCTCTACCAAGACTTGGAAAGAGAAGAAACGCCATTTTGGAACTATTTCTGCCAAATCTCTGACTCTACCACCAGTTATGGTTCCTATTCGGGTGCAGTTCCCAACGAAAAAATCACTTGGGGAAAGTTGGACATCAATACGCCGAAGTATATTATTGAGTCGGATGCAACTATTGTTGCACCACTAATTTTTGCCTACTTATTAGGGTGGTAAAATAGAAGTTAGAGGTCAGAGGCTAGATGTTATAAATTGTTTTATGGACTATTTTCTCTTTTTCTAACTTCTAACCTTTTTACCTAAAAACTTAAATTTCTTCCATAATTTTGGTCTTGCGATTAGTTTCAAGAAGAACCAAAACAACACACAAAAATGCCAATAAACCTAGAACTCAAATCAGAACTAGCCAATGCAATTACCCATGGCATTGGGATTGTTTTAGGAATAGTTGGCATTCCTCTCTTGCTCACCCTAGCGGCGCAAAACGGGGAAACCTACGTGATAATTGCCGCAGCCATTTACGGTTTTTCCTACATGATGGTCTACTCTTCCTCCACCATCTACCACGCCGTAACCCATGTGGAACTCAAAAAGGAACTCCGCAAACTTGACCATATCAGTATTTTTTTCCTCATTGCAGGTACTTACAGTCCTTTTGTAATGATCTTCGGCTTGGACGATTCGGCGGGAAAAATCTTGCTTGCCGCCCAGTGGGTATTCACCTTTTTGGGGATCATTTTCAAGTTATTCTTCACCAATAGGTTCAAGTACGTATCTACGGGTATTTACCTGCTCATGGGGTGGTCCATCGTACTCGTACCCAATTCTTTTTTGTTCAAAATGCCCAGCGAAACCCTTTGGCTGGTATCCATTGGGGGTGGGTTTTACACCATTGGTGTGTTGTTTTATTTGTGGAAAAGCCTGCGGTTTCACCATGCCATTTGGCATATTTTTGTACTGTTTGGCAGCCTGAGCCACTTTGCCGCGCTTATGACAGCTATAACCTAAGGCCATCTACTTTTTCCAACTTTGCCCTTACTTCTGGCAGCAACTTTTCTCGCACCTCTACTTCCATAATGCAATCCATGGTAAATTCCTGTTTTAATATATTCAGGTCATAATCTTTTACCACCTTCATTACATCGTTCATTTGAGGATATTCGAATGTCATACTCAGCGTTTCGGTTATTATTTTTTCTATAATCTCAGCATTTTCCAATGCCTCCGCCGCAGACGTTTTATAGGCATTTATCAGTCCGCTTACCCCAAGTTTTGTTCCACCAAAGTACCTCACTACCACCACAAGCACATCCGTAAGTTCCCTAGACCTAATCTGCCCTAGAATAGGTGCTCCTGCCGAATTCCCAGGCTCGCCATCGTCCGCAGCGCGAAATCTATCCATTTTCCTACCCATCATAAAGGCATAGCAATGGTGCCTTGCATCGTAGTACTTTTTCTTTAATTCTTGGATTTTCTCTTTCACCTGATCTTCCGTTTTCACAGGATAGGCATAAGCCAAAAACTTGCTTCCTTTCTCCTTATAAAACCCTTCGGAGGGCGAATCTATGCTTAGGTATGTATCTTCCATTTCTGTTCAAATAATCTATTATAGCTCTTTGCAACTCTACTTAATAGTTAAAGGTCAGAAAATTTGTAAATAGGTTTCCCAGCTAACTTCCCTAAAATTCAACTAAAGTCTTAAAGAGACTTAATATTAGCGAAGATAGAAAAATAAGGGGTAATGCCTTTTTGGGAAATTGGCCATAAGTTTGCTCTTTTGTAGAAGGAATGATTACAAAAATCGCTTTAGGCAACGTAGGGCAAATGCACAACAGCTTTAAACTTGGAAAACTGGGGATTGTTTTATCACTGATTTTCTTACTACCATACTACCTTTTTGGGCAAGCAGACCGAAGTCTGATGGAAGCCAACAGGCATTCTATTCAGAAGAGGATCGACCAGACTTCTGAAATCTTGGAAAAGATTTTGGAAAGCAAAAACGATAAGCTAACTGAACTGCAAGGCCTCAACAGCCAGATTTCCCAAGTGGGCAGATTGCTCCAACAGATCAACGAAGAGCTAGATGTGCTCAATTGGGAGATTTTTGAAAGCGAAGATGTGATCAACACCCTCAACAAAGACCTCGAAGAACTAAAAGCAGAGTACGCTGCAATGCTCTACTCCACCTACAAATCCAACAACGATATAGAAAGGCTTTCCTTTGTTTTTTCAAGCAAGTCCATCGGGCAGATGTTTTCCCGCCTCAGCTACTTCCGCCAATACGATGAATATAGGCAATACCAAATTGAGCAAATAGCTGCCGTAATGAACATTTTGGAAGAAAGAAAACAAGGCTTAGTAACCAAAAGGCAAGAAAAGGAAACTCTCCAAAATTCGTTGGAAAGGCAACAAAGGAGCTTGCTTTATATGAAAAACAAAAAAAACAGGTTGGTAAAAGACCTTTTGCAAAAAGAAGGTAAGCTCAAAGTGCAGATGGAAAAAGAAGAGGTTGCACTCAACGCCCTTCAAAATGCCGTTACCAAAGCGGTCACCGCAGACATAGCCAGTGGAGTTTCCGAGGCAGCAGCGGCAAGTGGCCACATTGAAAACTTAAAAGGCAAGCTTCCATGGCCTGTGAAGGAAGGGTTTATTTCTCGAAGGTTTGGCAACCAACCGCATCCAATCTACGAAAATATTTGGGACGATAACCCGGGCATCTACATCACTACTAAAATAGGTGAAAAAGTGTTGTCCGTTTTCCCAGGCAAAGTCATAGCCGTTTCTAAACCTCCTGGGGCATTTTATTATGTAGTTACGCTTCAGCACCAACAGTATTACACAAACTACCACCGCCTCAAAAACACCTCGGTGCAGGTAGGGCAAGTAGTAGCCGCTGGCGATCCACTTGGCGAGGTAGCCGAAAGTGATGGCGGATTTGCCGAATTGCTTTTTGAAGTTTGGGAAAACCTAAAAAAGCAAGATCCCGAAGAGTGGCTGGTTAATTAAGAGCTTGTTAAACTTTCACCCCAACAAAAAAAGTCGCTTTTCAGCGACTTTCCCATTTATACTATCTTCTTTCAACTTTTTACTCTGGCTTCAAAGTAAGGTTAACAGAAAGCTTTGCCGTTACTTCTACTCCATTGTAGGTAGTAGTTACATCGTCCGATTTGCTCAATTTGAAAGAGGAAGAAGTCAATTGATCTATTTTCAGGTCGTTCAAGTTAAACTCTAAATCATCATCCAATTCATCAACTCCAATTTCGAACTCCAAGTCGTCAATTTCTAAATTGAATTTCGTTTCGTTTTCTGAAAAAAACCAATTCCCCTCGTCTTCGTCATCTCCATCTACACATAAATTCAAGTTTGGCTTTACGATGAAAGTATTATCTTCCATAAAGTCAAATAAGTCATCTCTATCACACTCGTCTAATTCTGCAATAAGATCCAAAGTTTCTTTAGTTGGCAAAGGCACCCCTGCAAGAGAAACAGAAATTTCTACCTCAAACTCGGTCATGTTCCAGTCATTATTCACCAAAATTTCCTTTTTGGAAATAGCATCTTCTTCCCCACAAGCTTGAATAAACAAAAGTACAGCTATGCAAGGCACCAGCAACAGTAATTTAAATCGTGATTGGAATTTCATAAGAAATAAAGTTTGTTAAAAGTAAATATTAAGGAATATGTCAGCACACAGCTTAGTTGTTAGATTAGTCGCCTGCCATTACTTGATACTGAGGATGAAGTACGAATGTTTCAGTTTTCAGCAAAATAATAGCACAGCTTTTCAATTGAATTGGGAATAAGGCTATAACCATGCCATTTGTGAATAAACGTAAACAGGCCGGCTGCCCTTCAAAAAACTCCCGCATTTGCTTACGTAATTTCACTTACAAAAGAGTCATCTTAAAGCCTGACATAAAGCAGCTTTTTTTACAGGAGTGCTTGACCAATATCATCTGTCAGGGAGAAAGTGGGTGTTAATTTTGACACATTGAAATTGGATTAGAAACAAACACTTTAAAAAGAGAAATAATATGTCATATCGATTCATGAGTGCAGAGGAAGCTGCAACTTTTGTCAGAAACGAAGACAATGTAGCCTTTAGTGGTTTTACACCTGCAGGCTCTCCAAAAGCAGTTCCTACTGCTATTGCCCAAAGAGCAAAAGCTGAGCATGATGCTGGAAGACCATTCAAAATCGGGGTTTTCACTGGTGCATCTACCGGCGACTCACTTGACGGCGAGCTTGCCAGAGCCGAGGCAATCAAGTTCCGTACGCCTTACCAATCTAATCCTGACCTCAACAAATTGTTGAATGCTGGTAAAACAGAGTATTTCGACATGCACTTGTCTCAAGTTGCTCAGGAGATGAGGTACAAGTTCTTAGGCGATGTGGATGTGGCCATCATAGAAGCAGCTGACATTAGCTCAAGAGGTGAGATTGTATTGACATCTGGTGTGGGTATTTCCCCAACTGCCGCCCGCTTGGCAGACAGGATCATCATAGAATTGAACAGAAATCACCCTGCCGACATCAAAGGCTTGCATGATGTGTATGAGCTACAAGATCCTCCTTACCGTCGTGCAGTGCCCATCTTCACGGTAAAAGATTTGTGCGGAACACCAACATTGAAAGTTGACCCTCGCAAAATTGTAGGCGTGGTAGAAACCAACAGACCTGATGAAATCGGTGCTTTCTCTGCTGTAGATGCCACCACCAAAAAAATTGGGGAAAACGTAGCCAACTTCTTGGCTAGCCAAATTAAAAACGAAACTATTCCATTGGAATTTTTGCCAATCCAGTCTGGCGTAGGGAACATTGCCAATGCCGTTCTTGGTTCGTTGGGCGAAAACATGGATATCCCTCCGTTCACTATGTACACTGAGGTAATCCAAGATTCTGTAATCGACCTTATGAGAAATGGAAACGTTACTTTTGCCAGTGGATGTTCGCTCACCGTTACCCCAGATAAATTACAAGATATTTACCACGACCTTTACTTCTTTAAGCCAAGGTTGGTACTTCGTCCGCAAGAGCTTTCCAACAACCCTGAAGTTGTTCGTAGACTTGGGCTTATCACCATCAACACGGCTCTGGAAGCAGATATATTTGGTAATGTGAACAGTACGCACGTATTGGGAACAAGAATGATGAATGGCTTGGGCGGTTCCGGTGACTTCACCCGTAACAGCTTCTTGTCTATTTTCACTTGCCCTTCTACGGCAAAAGGTGGTGCCATCAGTACATTAGTTCCTATGGTATCTCACTTCGACCACTCTGAGCACAGTGTAAAAGTACTTGTGACGGAGCAAGGTGTAGCCGATTTACGTGGACTGTCACCTAACCAGCGTGCCGAGACTATCATCGAAAACTGTGCTCACCCAGACTATAAGGAAATGCTTCACGACTACGTGAAACTAAGTGATAAAAAAGCGCACACACCTCACAGCTTGAAGTCAGCATTCAAAATGCACTGTGAGTTTGCAGACACCAAAGATATGCGCAATACAGACTGGAGCAAGTGCTTGTAAGTCAGCATAAAATGCATTTGATTATTTTTCTAAGTTAGGATTTAGATACTCAAACACCCTTTCGATATGCTTCGGAAGGGTGTTTTTTCATTCACAAAACATCCGTTGCCCGCCCCTAGATACAAGTATTATTAACTTCTTTTAGGCTTTAACACTTCCCTTACATATGTAGAAAAAGAATTAGAGAAAAGATACCAGTTATAAATATCCCAAAAACCTTGATCATAACCTGAACAAGATCTAAACAGCAATTCTCAAAACAATTGACCTACTTTTTAGCTTTATCTATGAGCACTCCTCAATTAAATTAACTTTACTTTTTTTGGATGTGGATATTAAGAGTGGGTTTAAAAAAGTATTTTTACTTGTAAAAAATCTGTTTAAAAGCTACCCTTCCTTCAAACTGCCAGCTTAAAAATATCTAATACAGACATTGTTTCAAACAGGTTCAAAACCAAGGGATTACAAGATTCCTATTTTTATTTTATCTAAAAATTTTACTATTATTTTATAAAAAATTAATATTTTGCTATATTCAATGCGGATAAGACAACGTATTAAGGTTTTTTTTGCGAAAAACCTAAACAAACACTAGCAAGTCAAGAAGATATGGTGAATGACACAGATTTATTCTCAAGTTACGATCAAACTGGAGAGTTTCATGATGAAGTATTTGGTAAAGAAAGCTCAGTCAGGCAAACGTATGTTAAAACAGTAAACCACTTTAAAGGGCTGAACAAAAAGGACATAAAAGCCCTAACTGATTACACAACAATTTCTTTTTTTAATCAAGGTATCACATTCAATGTCTACTCCGAAAACAAAGGGGTAGAGCGGATTTTTCCCTTCGATATTTTCCCTCGGATCATCCCCAACAAAGAGTGGGAACAGGTAGAAAAGGGAGTTATTCAACGAACCCAAGCCATCAATTTACTCCTCAAAGACCTTTACAATGAGCAGAAGATTTTGAAAGATGGTATTTTGCCTAAAGACCTGATCCTCGGCTCTAAGTCATATTGCAAGCACATGAAAGATTTTACCCCTGCGGGCGGTGTGTACACCCACATTTCGGGTACTGACATTATAAAAGGAGACGATGGGGAATATTTCGTATTGGAAGACAATGTAAGAAGCCCTTCGGGTATCAGCTATGTCCTTTCCAATAGGCAGGCAATGAAGCGGACATTTACCGACCTTTTCTCCAAATACAATGTACAAGCCGTTGACGATTACCCCCAACAGTTACTCAATAAGTTGCTGAGCGCCGTGCCCAGAAGATCATCCAACGAACCTACTTGCGTACTTCTCACACCCGGCATTTATAACTCTGCTTACTACGAGCATGCCTTCTTGGCTTCGGAGATGGGTATAGAGCTGGTAGAAGGCAGGGACTTGCGCGTAGAAAACGGGTTTGTGTATATGAAGACTATTAGCGGCGACCAAAAGGTAGATGTGATCTACCGAAGAATTGACGATGACTTTTTGGACCCTAAATATTTTAATAAAAACTCTATGCTAGGCGTGGAAGGCCTCATGGATGTGTACAAAGAAGACAAAGTTACGATTGCCAACGCTCCTGGCACAGGTATTTCGGACGATAAAGCGGTGTATGCCTATATGCCAGAGATCATCAAGTATTACCTTGACCAAGACCCTATCATCAAAAATGTACATACCTACCACTGTGAGCGTGAAGACGATCGCAAATATGTGCTAGAAAATATGAGCAAACTGGTGGTAAAGCCCGTAGACGAATCGGGCGGATACGGTGTGATGGTAGGGAGCAAAGCCACAAAAAAAGCAATTAGCGATTATCAAAAGCTGATTTTGGCAAACCCTAGAAAATACATTGCCCAGCCTATAATGCCCCTTTCAGTACACACTACTTTTATAGACAAATCGAAGACTTTTGAACAGCGACATGTCGATTTGCGTGTATTCTCGCTAGTGGGCAAAGAGGATGTTTTTGTCTGCAAAGGTGGACTAAGCAGAGTCGCACTCCGCAAGGGAAGCTTGATTGTAAATTCATCGCAAGGAGGAGGTTCTAAAGATACTTGGGTACTCGATAAAGATTAAGTATTATTGGCAACCTTTTCATAGATATAATACAGAAAGGGCAACCACATTTGACCAATTTCACACTTGCACTGCCACCACTAACGGCATAACTTTCACTTACTATTTACTTACAACAAAGAGGCTTTAACATAAATAATGGTATAGACGCCCTTATTTTCTACAACCTCAGAAATGGGTTTTCCTCCTTGGCATGAGGCAGGGCTAAACCCCAGTGATTTTTTAATAGTCAAACATAAAACTACAAGAAAAATGCTAGCACGAATAGCAAATAACGTGTTTTGGATGGGTAGGTATCTTGAAAGAGCAGAACACTTGGCCAGATATAGCAGGGAACAGTATTTCACTACGCTCGATGCCCCTTACACAATCAATAAGAAATTAGCACTTGAGTCCATCTTGAGAATGGGTGGCTCTTATGACGAATACAGAGAAAAGTACGATAACATCACCAGTGAACGTGTTTTTAACTTCACCACTAGGGATCCCGATAATGTAATGTCCATACAAGAGATGATAAAGATAGCTAGGGAAAATGCCCGAAGCGCAAGGTATAAGCTATCGGACGAGACGTGGGAGGCGATCAACAAATTTTATCATTACGTGAACGAATGTGCTTCTTTGAAATTCCGCGACGAGCAACGTTACGATTTCTATCAAAGCATAATTAACAATACCTATATTACAAAAGGGTTCATCACAAACACCCTCATGAGGGACCATGTATGGACCATCATCAATACGGGTGTCCATCTCGAAAAAGCAATCCAGATAAATAGGATGCTCATTTCTCGCTATACCGATCTTTCTAGAATGGATTCTGAAAAGCTGATCACCCCTGTGGAAAACTACCTTTGGGCTACCCTGCTCAAAACCACAGACTGTCTAGACATTGCCCGTAGGGTGTATAAATCGGAGATTAACAAGAATGTAGTCTTGCACTTTTTAATTCTCAACAAACAATTTCCAAAATCTATTTTGCACAACCTAAAGTCGGTGATCAGAAGCCTGCACTCACTGGAATCTAAAGAAATGGAAGTCGGTTCATTGGAATTTGAGGCAGAAAAACTAGAGTCAAGAATTAAGTTTTTGACCATGGCCGAAATACGAGCAGCCAGTGACGAGGAAACACTCAAATACCTTATAGAATGTTTGGACAAGTTAAACCAGCTTGCGGTAATGTTCGAAAAAAAGTACTTGAGTTGGTAAAGAAATTTAGATTTGCAAAATCATTCGACTACTCCTAATCTTTCTAAAAACGATCTTCTAAACAGACAGTAATATGGCTATACGAGTAGCAATAAAACATAAAACCCGTTACGATTACGATAGATTTATCAACCTGTCACCTCATACTTTTAGGTTGCGGCCCGCAGTGCATAGCCGTACAAAAATTGAAGCCTATTCGCTCAACATCGAACCAAAAGAGCATTTTATCAACTGGCAGCAAGATCCTTTTGGCAATTACCAAGCAAGGGTAGTTTTTCCCGAAAAAACAAAGTCCCTTTCTGTTGAAGTTGAAGTAATTGCTGAGCTAGCAGGCATCAACCCTTTCGATTTTTTCTTGGATGAGTATGCTGAGGAATTTCCTTTTAAATACAAAGACCAAATAAAGGAAGAGCTTACTCCTTACCTCAAAATTTCGGAGGAAAGTCCTCTTTTAGATAAGTGGCTCGAAAAAATTGATTTAAAAACAAAAAGAAGAACCGTAGACTTCTTGGTGGAAATAAACCAAGCTGTCAACAAAGACATTGCCTACTCCATCCGTATGGAGCCAGGTGTTCAGACTTGTCAGGTAACACTTGAAAAAGCTCTTGGTTCATGCCGTGATTCATCTTGGCTTCTCGTCCAGATTTTCAGACATTTGGGCTTGGCGGCTCGTTTTGTTTCTGGCTATTTGGTACAGCTCACCTCAGATCAAAAATCGCTCGATGGTCCTTCTGGTCCTGAAAAAGATTTTACCGACCTTCATGCTTGGGTGGAAGTTTATATTCCGGGCGCTGGTTGGATTGGGCTCGACCCAACATCGGGCTTGTTTGCCAGCGAAGGACATATTCCTTTGGCATGTACGCCAGAGCCGGCAAGTGCCGCGCCGGTAGAAGGGGCGACGGACAAAACCGAAGTAGAATTTTTCTTTGACAATAGCGTGGAGCGTATCCACGAAGACCCACGGGTAACTCTGCCATTTTCGGAGGCGCAATGGGAAAAAATATACGACCTCGGCCTTAAAGTTGACAAGGACTTAGAAGATGGTGACGTAAGGCTTACCATGGGTGGCGAACCTACTTTTGTTTCTATTGACGATATGGAATCAGCCCAATGGAACTCAGCTGCCGATGGACCGCACAAGCGAGCCTTGGCCAGCCAGCTGATAAAAAAGCTGAGAAATGAATTTGGAAAAGGGGGGCTTCTCCACTATGGACAAGGAAAATGGTATCCGGGCGAAGAGCTTCCTCGCTGGAACTTCAGCTGTTATTGGCGTAAAGATGGTGTACCAATCTGGAATGACGAGACCCTCCTAGCAGACAATGCCACAGACTATAAACACACCCCACTAGATGCCCTAAATTTCATGGCTAGGCTTGCCAAAAGATTAGGCATTCCAGTTAAAAATATTGTTCCTGGCTACGAAGATGCTTTTTACTATGCATGGAAAGAAGGAAGCTTGCCAGAAAACATCGATCCGCTAAAGTTCAACCTCAAAGATTCTCTTGAGCGAAAAACTATTGCCAAGGTACTTGATAGAGGTCTGGACACACCAACAGGCTTTGTTCTCCCACTCCAGTGGAACTTGCAAGACCAAGATTGGGAATCGGGTAAGTGGAAATTCCGAAGGGAAGACATGTTCCTCTTCCCCGGCAACTCTCCCATGGGCTTGCGCTTACCGCTCGACAGCCTTCCTTGGGAACCCAAAGACAAAAAAGAGGTTCGGTTTGACCAAGACCTTTTCCGAGAACTTCCCGAGCTTGCCAACTTTTTTAAAGAAAGTGAAGCAGAGGAAAAGAAGAAAAAATCAGCTCCGGTCCATACCGTCGTTCGCACAGCGCTTACTATTGAGGAAAGAGAAGGAAGAGTGCATATCTTCATGCCCCCCCTCACCCACTTGGAACATTACCTCGACCTCATAGCCAAGGTAGAACTTACTGCAAAGTCTATGAAAATGCCTGTGCTGATAGAAGGGTATGAGCCACCAAAAGACTATCGTGTAGAAAAACTTTCTGTCACCCCCGACCCGGGCGTAATAGAAGTGAACGTACACCCCGTCACCAATTTCAAAGACTTGGTGTACAACACCGAAACCTTGTACGAAATAGCAAGGACAACCCGCTTGGGTACTGAAAAATTCATGCTCGATGGGAAGCACTCAGGTACTGGAGGAGGCAACCACGTCACCTTGGGAGGAACTTCCCCTGCCGATAGCCCGATGTTGCGCAACCCGAACTTGCTCAGGAGCCTGATCACGTATTGGCAGCACCATCCCGGACTTTCTTACCTCTTCTCAGGGGCATTTATAGGCACCACTAGCCAAGCACCAAGGGTAGACGAAGGCCGTGACGAGATGCTCTACGAGTTGGAAATTGCCTTTAGCCAAATTCCAGAAGGCGAAGAAGTACCTTTTTGGCTGGTAGATAGGCTTTTCCGAAACCTACTTATAGATATTACGGGAAATACGCACCGTGCCGAGTTCTGTATAGACAAACTCTACTCGCCCGACTCTAGCTCAGGCAGGCTCGGCATTTTGGAAATGAGGGCTTTTGACATGCCTCCTCATGCCCGTATGAGTGTATTGCAAGTATTGCTTATCCGCGCACTCATCGCTTGGTTTTGGAAAACTCCTTACAAAAAGAAACTAGTAAGATGGGGCACGGAACTTCACGACAGGTTCTTACTCCCACATTATGTGAAACAAGACATTGCCGATGTGGTGGATGACCTCAAACAAGCAGGTTATGATTTTGATCTTAAATGGTTTGATTCGTTCTTCGAATTCAGGTTCCCACACTACGGCACGCTAAACCTCAAAAACATTGAAGTAGAACTACGAAGCGCCATAGAGCCTTGGAACGTATTGGGGGAGGAAATGAGCAACATGGGCACAGCCCGCTTTGTAGATTCTTCCCTAGAAAGGCTTCAAGTAAAAATTTCGGGGCTTACGGACAACCGCTATGTTCTTACGTGCAACGGCAACCGAGTACCACTCAAAAGCACGGGTACAAAGGGGGAATATATTTCGGGAATTAGGTACAGGGCTTGGCAACCGCCATCGGCTTTGCACCCGACCATTGGCGTAGATACCCCGCTTGTATTTGACTTGGTAGACACTTGGAACAACCGCTCTATTGGTGGGTGCACATACTTCGTAACCCACCCTGGAGGAAGGAGCTACGAAATATTCCCAATCAACGCATTTGAAGCTGAAGGGCGGAGAATCAACCGTTTCTGGGATTATGGCCACACGCAAGAGCCACTTGAGGTTAGACAAGACCAAGTTGAAACATCGAAAGGCGTTTTTGTAAACGCTCCATCTTCTACAGAAAGAAAAGTGGAAGCAAACAAAGCAGGACAGTTTGTGGATTTGGCAGCAGCTATCCAAAACCCAGAATACCCTTATACACTAGATATGAGGCTTACAAAAAGCAAAGGAAAATAGACAACGGTTCTGATTACAAGGCACGCTGATCACCAATCTTCCAGCGGTACAATGCATGTAGAGAAGTAGGTTTGCCCCTATCTCTCTACATGTTTTATATAAGGGGATAGAGGAGATAAAATAAAAAGCTCAAAACCAAATAATTACTAGAGCATAAGAACATCTTAACAAAAGGATGTTCACTATTTATCAAAAGCTTGGTTAACTTCAAACAATCATCTACCCTCGATTGAATTAGTAAAGCATAAATGGAAACCGATATCAAACATCCAAAATTCTTAAAGCACTACGCCCGTTCATTGTTCACTTACGATGAAATGATGGACGAACGTGGGGAGATTCGAGAACATTGGAAACCGTTCCATAATGTACTCAAAGAGTTTTCAGAAAAAGATTTAAGTAAACGGCAAAAGGAAATCAACCAGTTGCTCCGTGAAAATGGTGTAACTTATAATGTATATAACCGCTCCCAAGAAATGGACAGGCCTTGGGAGTTAGATCTCGTTCCGCTCATTATTCAAAAAGCTGATTGGGAGATCATAGAAAAAGGCATCCAACAACGGGCGGAGTTGCTCAACCTGATTTTGAGCGACCTGTACGGGCAGAGAATGCTGGTAAAAGAAGGCTTGCTGCCCATTGAATTAGTGTACAGCCACAGCGGCTTTTTGAGGCAATGCGACGGCATAAAATTCGACAACAAATACCAACTCATTATCTACGCCTGCGATATGGCCCGAGGGCCCGACGGACGTATGTGGGTGATCAATGATCGTACACAAGCACCTTCAGGTTCGGGCTATGCTCTCGAAAACCGAGCAGCAATGTTGCGTGTAGCACCTGACCTTGTCAGACCAGTAAACATTGCCAAACTTTCGGGCTATTTCAGTCATATTAGCGATAGCCTTCCGGGGTTGTTAAACCAGCATAAAGAAGATGCAAGAGTAGTTGTGCTCACTCCAGGGTACTACAACGAAACTTATTTTGAACATGCTTACCTCGCTTCCCAACTGGGCTACAAGCTAGTGGAAGGAAGTGATTTGATGGTAAAAAACAAAACAGTTTGGCTCAAAACGCTGAGCGGTCTCGAAAAAGTTGATGTGATCATCAGAAGGTTAGATGATTCCTACTGCGACCCACTTGAGCTCAGGCCAGATTCTCAATTGGGCGTCACAGGCTTGCTCTCTGCCATTAGGGCAAAAAATGTCTCGGTGGTGAACCCGTTGGGAAGCAGTATCTTGGAAAACCCAGGGTTATTGCCTTTCCTTCCGGGAATTGCCAAATTCTTTCTCAATGAAAAACTTATCCTTCCTTCGGCTGCAACTTGGTGGTGCGGGCAAAAGAAGGAAATGGACTATGTAATTGAAAATGCTGATAAATTGGTCATCAAAGCCATTGACAGGGGCTTGGGCTTTAGTTCTTATTTTGGAGATAAGCTCTCCAAAACAGAACTAGAACAGCTAAGAACTAGAATAAGAACAACCCCACATAACTTTATTGGCCAGCAGCAGGTGAGCTTTTCAACCGCCCCTTCTTTGGTAAGAAACCATTTGAAACCGCGCTATACTGTACTCCGTAGCTTTGCCTTTGCAGGGAAAGACGGGTATAAAGTGATGCCCGGAGGGTTAAGCCGAAGCTCGAGCCATAAGGAGAACTCTTTGGTATCGAACCAACTTGGCGGAAGAGGCAAGGACACTTGGGTAATGGAAGATTTGCCCAAACATCCACCTAAAATTATACTTAGCCCACTTACCAACAAGAGCATTCAGCCTTTGCCTAGTAGAGATAGCAGTGCGCTTTCGAGCAGATCCGCAGAAAGCCTTTTTTGGACAGGCCGCTACCTACAGCGCTCGCTCTTTACTGCCAGAATGCTGAGGATTATTCTCCAAAATTTTAACCAAAATAAACTTTCGGGAAAAGAAACGGTGGAATCGGACGACCTGAAAGGATTGCTCCGTGCCCTCACGCATATCACCATGACATACCCTGGCTTTGTAGGAAAAGGGGGAGAAAACAAGTTCGATTGCCCTGAGCGAGAAATCATATCTGTTGCGCTGAATGCGAAGCGTCCTGGCTCTTTGGCAAACAATCTTCTCTATCTTAAAAATAATGTTTTTGCTGTAAGAGACCAATGGTCGAGAGATGTATGGAGGTTGATAGAAAACGTGGAAAACCAATGGGAATACATTTCAAATAACCAACGGATTAGGATCAGGAAAGTCCAAATTATTTTGGATTATATCATTACCACTTTGGTTGCCTTTTTGGGACTCAACGCTGAAAATATGCAGCGCGACATGGGCTGGTTCATGATGCAAATTGGCAGCCGACTGGAAAAAGGCTTATTAAATATTGCCTCGATGAGAGCCTTATTAGTTCCTTGTTACGATGAGCAAACAGAATCTACCCTGAACGAAGCCCTACTCAGCCTCAATGAAGGCTTGGAAAGTTACCGATCAAGGTACAAGTCTCATTTCCATGTTCCTTTCGTACTCGAAATGCTTCTTTTTGATAAGTATTATCCAAAGTCGATTGCTTATCAGTTTGAAAAGTTGGGCAACTATATCAATAGACTTCCCAACAAATCGGGAGGATATGAAATGGACAAGGAAGACCAACTTATACTCGATGCGTACACCAAAATCCGATTGGCAAAATTGGACGATCTGTCAAAAGCTTCGGACGAGGCTTTCCTAAGAACAGAACTTGATGATTTGTTGAAATTTGCTGCCGGAAGGCTAGCCGATACGGCCAATGTGATCACACAAAATTACTTTAGCCATACTCATATTCAACAGCAGCTTACCGAAAACATTATTGATCCAGAAATATGAGGTTTCTCTTATCACATAAAACCATATATGACTACGGAGGCTTCGTAAACCTTTGCCACAACGAAGCAAAGCTTACCCCTCGCCAACTCGAGAACCAACAGTGTATTTCGTTCGACTTAAAAATCGACCCTAAACCTCTTGACCTTACCGAGCGTGTAGATTTTTTTGGTAACCGAACCTATTATTTTAGCATACAAGAACCACACGAGTCTCTCACGGTAACAGCGGAAAGCTTGGTTGAGCTCAAAGCCCCAAAAGTCCCTTTGCTGAAGGACAGCCCTACTTGTGCAGAAGCAAGGCAAATAATTTCAGAGAAAAGTACCGATGAAGACTTGGACGCCATCCAGTTCATTTTACCTTCTCAGCTCATCAAACCCTTCGACGACATTGAAGCCTATGCCCGAGAGTCTTTTACCGACGATCGTCCTATTTTGGAAGCTGCAATGGAGCTTACCGAGCGTATTTTTAAAGATTTCAAATTCGTACTCGGCTTCACTTCTGTGACCACGCCATTGCGCGATGTAGCCAAGCACAAAAAAGGCGTTTGCCAAGACTATGCTCAGTTTGCCATTGCCTGTGTCCGGTCAGTAGGTTTGCCTGCAAGGTATGTGAGCGGCTACATAGAAACCCTTCCTCCCGAAGGCGAGGAAAAAATGATTGGTTCGGATGCATCCCATGCTTGGCTTTCGGTATATGCACCAGGCATAGGTTGGGTAGATTTTGACCCGACCAACAACCAAATGCCCAAAGAACAACACATCACTATTGCATGGGGCAGGGACTATCTTGACATTACCCCTTTCAAAGGTGTAATTTTCAGTAGTGGCACGCACAAAATGGACGTGATGGTAGATATGAACCGAGTAGAAGCTCCCCACGAAGAAGCATAACATTCATCTAAACCCCATTTTTGAGAATACAAATGGGATTTCAGTAACCTCCACCACTACTTTCTCTCACCTAAACCATATATTTGTAGGAATGATAGGTAGCAAACCTTAGTACCAAAGATTTTTAGGTATTTTTTTAACTTACACAAAAGTCCACCAATATACTATAAATGTTAAGCGAGCAAATCATATTACGGGCAATCTTCGAATCCTCCGCCGAGGGCATCATTATTTCGGATAACAAGGGCGAAATAGTAAAA
The DNA here is from genome assembly GCA_034044135.1 of Flammeovirgaceae bacterium SG7u.111. Taxonomy (NCBI): domain Bacteria; kingdom Pseudomonadati; phylum Bacteroidota; class Cytophagia; order Cytophagales; family Flammeovirgaceae; species Flammeovirgaceae bacterium SG7u.111. The sequence goes on from CP139021.1 coordinate 5,157,021, forward strand.
GCCAATCCTAAAAGTGAAAAAATGTTTGCCTACGACCGAGGTGAGCTAGTGGGCAAAAAAATAGAAGACCTAATACCCAGCCGTTTTTTAGCAAACCACCATCATTACCGAGAAGGGTTTTATGAAAAGCCCAAGCCTCGTTCCATGGGAAAAGGTCTTGACCTTTATGCCAAAAGAAAAGATAATTCGGAATTCCCTGTAGAAGTTAGCTTGAGCTATTCTAGGATTGGGGACGAGATGTTGGTCATTGCCTTTCTAATCAATATTACTGAACGAAAAAAGGCGGAGAAACAGCTTCTACAAAGCGAGGAACAACTTCGCTACTATATGACAAACTCTCCAGCGGCTATTGCCATGACGGATTGCGACCTCAAATATTTATTGGTGAGCGATCGGTGGATAGAAGAGTATAAGTTTGAACAAAAAGACCTCGTAGGTCTCTCCCACCCCGAAGTATTTCCAGACTACCAAAAAAACTGGGATACTGTCTATGAAAAATGCCTTAAAGGAGAAATTATTCGCTGCGAAGAGGATAAAATCCACCGGAGTGACGGCACTATAGACTGGCTCCGCTGGGAAGTACACCCATGGCGCGATGCTAATGGCCAGATTGGCGGGCTTATCATGTTCAACGAGGTGATAACCACTCGGAAACTAGCAGAAGAAGCCCTCAAGAAGAGCAGGGCCAAACTAAGGGACTACACCATCCAACTAGAACGAAGCAACCGTGAACTGGAAGATTTTGCTTATATCTCTTCGCACGACCTCCAAGAGCCGCTCCGAAAAATCCAGACATTTGGGGATAGGATAAAAAGAAAAGAAGCTGAAAACTTAACGGAAAAGGGGCAAGACTACCTCAACAGGATGCTTAGCTCGGCATCCCGAATGCAGAAGCTAATCAACGACTTGCTCACTCTTTCGAGGGTTTCCACTAAAATGAAAGCTTTCGAGACTGTAGATCTCAACCATATATTGGAAGAGGTGTTAAGCGATTTGGAACATTCTATAGAAAGAAATAAAGTTACTATCACCATAGATTCACTACCAAAAATAGAAGGCGACCCCACGCAACTCCGCCAGCTTTTCCAAAACCTGATTTCTAATGCTATTAAATTTAAAAAAGACGGAGAAGACCCCGTAATAACAATTGAACTAAAACAACCAACAGATAGTACTGAAGATAAAATAGAAATCCATGTGAGAGATAATGGAATTGGGTTTGATGAAAAGTACCTAGACCGTATCTTTAATATATTCCAGCGGATAGCAGGCAGACAGTACGAAGGTTCGGGCATCGGATTATCCATTTGCAAGAAGATTGCCATTAGGCACGGAGGCAACATTACTGCCCATAGTACTTCAGGTGAAGGATCAACATTCATTGTTATCCTTGCCGAACATGCTAGCGAAAAAAATGCAAACTAAGTATCGTTTCTAGAGATTATATTTGTAGAAACCGAATAACTATCTATAATAAAATTAACCTCAACACCTCAAATTTTGAATATGACAACTGAAAACCCAAATGTCATCTCTATCTTATATGCTGATGACGATCCTGAAGATAGAATGCTTGCTAAAGATGCCCTTGAAGAGAGCAACATTAGCAACATCATGCATTTTGTGGAAGATGGAGAGGAACTTATTCAGTACCTACGCAACGAGGGTAATTATGAAGACAAAGAAAAACACCCTACTCCTAGCTTGGTGCTATTAGACCTTAATATGCCTAAAAAAGATGGTAGGGAAGCTCTTAAAGAAATAAAAGAAGACCCCGCTCTCCGCAAAATCCCTGTAGTGATCTTAACTACCTCGAGTGCAGAAGAGGATGTGTTAAAAACCTACGACATGGGCGTAAGCTCTTTCATTACGAAACCAGTTACGTTCGATGGCCTGGTTGAAATCATGCATACATTGGGAAAGTATTGGTCGGAAATAGTGGAACTTCCCAATAGCTAGGAAATCCTCATTTCCCTAACAATTAAAGAGTATGTATATTTAGCATTCCCTTTATAGTAAATAATGTTGAGCGACTGGTTGGATGATTAAGAAAATATTATTGATAGACGACGATGAGGAAGATTTCCTTATCACCGAAGATTTGTTGGAAGAAATTCCCCGAAAAGATTACCAGTTAGATTGGGTGCCTACTTACGAAGAGGCGCTAGAGCAAATTGGAAAAAAAGAGCATGATATCTATTTAGTAGATTACCGCCTTGGTACGCGTGATGGGCTTTCACTCATTAGCGAAGCAAATGCTACTTTTTCCGACCTTCCCCCATTTATTTTGCTCACCGGCCAAGGCGATACCGATACGGATGAAAAAGCCCTCCATGCAGGGGCAGTGGATTTTTTAGTAAAAGGAAATTTTAGTTCTTCGGAACTCGAGCGTTCTATTCGATACAGCTATGCCCATCATAGCAACATGGCCGAAATCAGGATGCTCAACAGTGAGCTGGAAAAACGGGTAAAAGAAAGAACCTTGGAACTAGCCGAAACGGTGGAAAAGCTGGAAAACAGCAACCACAACCTCCAAGACCAGATACGGGTTCGAAAAATTGCCGAAGAAGCGCTTCGCGAAAGCCAAAACCTTTATAGCACCATCGCTCATAATTTCCCCAACGGCACCATTAATGTGCTGGACAGAAACCTTCGATTCGTGTTTGTAGATGGGAAAGAGCTCAGCGAGATCAACATGTCTTCCAAAGATATAGTAGGCAAAACGGTAGCAGATATTTTTGAAGATGTGGAAGCTGCCAGCTTCGTAGCCTCCCAGTACCTACGTGTATTTTCTGGCGAGATAGTCAACTTCGATGTAGCTCTTTGGGGCAGACAATATGTGTTCCATGCCACCCCACTTCCAGGCACTACCGATGAGATTAGCCAAATACTGGTAGTAGCCGAAAATATTACCGAAAGGAAAAAAGCGGAGGAGGAAATGATAAAGATGCTGGAAAAAGAAAAGGAATTGAATGAGCTGAAATCGAGGTTTGTAACCATGGCTTCGCACGAGTTCCGCACACCTCTCAGCACTATTCTTTCATCTTCTTCCCTTATATCCAGGTATGAAAACACCAGTGATCAGGGCAAAAGGTTAAAGCACGTAAACAGGATAAAATCTAATGTAAACCACCTCAACCGTCTGCTCAACGACTTCCTATCGCTAGGCAAGTTAGAAGAAGGCAAGGTAATGGTACACCCCGAATACTTCGACCCTGTTGCCCATACCGAATCGGTAGTGGAAGAGCTTTCACTTTCTACCCTAAGTGAACAAAATATATTGCTCAATTCATTTGGCGAACCCACTTCAGTCTTTCTGGACAAGCAATTGATCAAAAATATTCTGATCAACCTTATGTCGAATGCGGTGAAATATTCACCCAACGGTAAAGATGTAGAACTTGAACTTCATTTTACCGAAGAAACATTTGCTATAAAGATCATAGATCATGGAATAGGCATACCTGAACAAGAACAAGTTCACTTATTTGAGCGCTTTTTTAGAGCAAAAAACACAACAAACATCCAGGGAACAGGTCTAGGGCTAAATATTGTGAAAAGATATGTCGATCTTATGAATGGAAATATTGATTTTTACAGTAAATTAAACGTAGGTACTACTGTTACGATTACTTTTCCCTTAGAGCTTGGAAGCTGACAGGTGGCTTTTCTAAGGGAAATAATGAATGATAACTGCGCGGGAAGGCCGTCACAAACTCGATTAAACAAAAAGACAAATGAAAAAAATCCTCATTATTGAAGATAACACTGACGTTAGGGAAAACATCTCTGAAATATTAGAACTAGCCAACTATGAAGTATTGGCTGCTGAAAATGGTAAAGTTGGCGTAGCGATTGCCCAAAGCGAGCATCCTCACCTCATCATTTGCGATATAATGATGCCAGAATTAGATGGTTATGGCGTGCTTCACATCCTCAGCAAAAACCCTAATACCAATACTATTCCTTTCATTTTCCTTACAGCCAAGTCCGAAAAAGATGATTTCAGGAAAGGGATGAACCTTGGGGCAGACGATTACCTCACCAAGCCATTTGACGATATAGAACTGCTTGATGCTGTGGAGATGCGCCTTAAAAAAGGAGCTATGTTTCATGCCGAGTTTAATAGAAGTGTAGATGGCCTGGACGATTTCCTCAACAAAGCCCGAGGTCTAGAAGACCTTCAGAACCTTTCGAAAGACCGCAAAACAAGGATTTATAAGAATAAAACAAACATTTACCTGGAGGGAGACATTGCCAATGCGGTGTATTTTGTAAACCGCGGTAAGGTAAAGACTTACAAGACCAACAGCGATGGAAAAGATTACATCACTGGTCTCTACAAAGAGGGCGACTTTATAGGGTATATGGCCCAGCTTGAAGGTTCTACACACAACGAATCCGCCATGGTGCTCGAAGAATCTGAAATTTGCATCATCCCTAAAGAAGATTTCACTTCGCTGATCTTCAACAACAAGGACGTATCCAATAAGTTTATAAAAATGCTCTCTAACAACTTGAAAGAAAAGGAAGAGCAACTTTTGACATTAGCCTACAGCTCTGTAAGGCAGCGTGTTGCCGAAGCATTGCTCATGCTCAAAAGCCGTTTGGATGAGGACAATAAAGAGGGGACAATCAATATTACAAGGGAAAACCTTGCAGGTATTGTGGGTACAGCCATCGAGTCTGTCATCAGGACCCTATCGGATTTTAAAGAGGAGAAATTGATAGAAATAAAAGGCAAGAAAATTACGATTATCAACGATGCGGGGCTTAACCGCATACGTTCATAACACTTGGCAATTTGCTGATTTCCTAACCCAATACTTGGTGCATTTTGTAATATATCCTTTGTTCAAACTCATCAAAAACAGAAGTTTGTCCTTATTGAGGAAAGCTTCTGTTTTTTGTTTCCTCTTGTTTGTAAAACAGATCACTGAGTGAGAAATTCACAAACAAAAATAGTTTTGAGTACCAAATCGTTTAGTGATCTAAAGTATTTTTAAAATTTTACAAAACAATTAAGTATTTTTAAAGAGAAGACAAGTCTTGCCAAAGGTATTTTTTACTCTATAAACCAACTTTTGAACCACTATACTTTGGTAATACAATCAAACTTCTTTGAGTCCACTCAAAATAAAAACACCTTGTAACCTAGCGGAATGATGGCGCAAAACAATTATATAGATGAACTAGAACAAAACCACAACCTCTGGTTAGAGGATATCAACACTATTAAGGAAGAAATCTCTGACTTGATCACCGAGCTTGCTGAAAAAATAGACGACAATGAGGAGTTGCCCATTTGCAAAAAGTTGTCCGATGCTCAAAACAACCTTGTAGGCCTACACATGCTTTTTGAGAACCTCGTTACAGACATCATTAACTTTCGGTATGCACTCAGGCGCTACTCTAAGCACCACGCAATGGCTCTCCAGAGTAATTATTTCCAAAAGCATAAAAAGCTAGCGACCGCCATCCAGCGCAACAAAAATCAATTTGATGCTTACAAAGCAGAGGCTCGTTCTCTCTTATAGCGAAAGCACTTTTACTGTTTCCTCCTTTTTTTCAAGTCCTTTTCCGCCAATATCCTTATCTCTTTTTCACCGCCTTCCTGAACGTACTCCACCCCTATCTCGCCAGCTTGCTGCCAAGCTTTCCATTCTGTTTCAGACATACTTATTTCCACAATACCATTTTTGAAAGATGCTTTCAGTTTTACATCTTGTTTTTCCAACAACAACCTAAAAAACAAAAAAGACGCTCCGGGGAAAAACAGTTTGACCTCTAATACTTCCCCATTTCCAAGAGCTATAATTTCATTCTCTTGCAAGCGTACATTCAAAAAATTTTCTGATATCCTAACCTTCATTTTAATAGAGTTTGTACCGACGACGGTTTACTTTGTTAATAAGTGGTAACTACAGTGCAATAAACTAAAAGAAACCAACCTTACAAACGTACAATAAAACGACAATACTTACATGAAACAGTTTTTTAACTTATGAACAGCAAAAAAGTATCTTGTTAATTAGTATTAAGCGATTTTTAGATTAAAAACCAAACATGTACTTTTAATCTTGAATAAAATCCCGTGTACAAAAACACAGGTCAATTCAACAAAAAACCAACTAAAAATTACATTTCCTTAAATTATCTTACTTAGGCGAAAGCTAACAAACTCATACTCACGCTCCTTGCCTTCATTCTGGAGGGAAACAGGAAAAATAATTAATGGCTTAGGCAAACTTCTTAAAAACGAAATGAATTAAGCCACAAACTAATTAAGCCTAAAAAACTAAGGTAATTGAATTAAATAGCTATGAAGATAACACTTCGACTACTTCTTGTAGGTTTTCTATCCCTTGCGATAACCGAACAAAGCATTTCTCAGCAGTTCACTGAACGTGCAGCTGACTATAACATCAACCTTGCCGGGGCTAAGGATGGCGGGTTCTCATTTGGCTATCTTAATGGAGATGAACACCTTGACCTCATAGTAAATACTTACGATGGTCAGAAACGCAGTAGGGTTTACTTCTTTGAACCTGCTTCGGGAAAGTATATTGATGTAACAAGTACACATGCAAAAGGTATATTGGCAGATGTGCTAGAGGGCAGCACTGCCTTGGAACGCTCGTTGGTCATCGTAGATTTCAACAATGATGGATACTACGATTTTGTAAGGAACTCTGCTTTTAGAGTAGAAGTATACCTCAATAACGGACCTGGTGCTGGTTATACTTTTGGTCGGCTCCCAAGCCAATTACCCAATTTTGTGTTGTACACAGCCGATATAAACGACCCTTCTGATCATCCCTTCAAAATTCCTGGAGGTATGAACACAGAAGGTATTGGCGCATTGGATTACGATAATGATGGTGACTTAGACCTTTTCATAGAAAACCACAACTGGGGCGTAGAGATATATGAAAACACAACCATAGGTGCAAAAAGTGGCGATAATCTTTTTGTTCATGTTCTCCCAACTAGCATTGGATTGCCTTTAGGTGGCGGTACTGACCCGTCTTTCACTTATTACGATGGTGATTATGCAACCGTAACCGATATCAATAATGATGGATATATTGATATGTTGGCCAGAAAGAACGGTAGAAACGCTGTTGACCTCTACATAAACAACCCAGAAAACCCTGGGAATTTCATGCAGAAGTATGACATTCAGAATGCTAGCAATGAAAACAAGGGCGCGGTTTCTTTTTACGACTTGGACAATGACAACGACTTTGACCTGATCTGGACTGCTTCAAAAACGACAGAGATATATGAACTTGACGCCAACGGAGACTTTGTTCTTGTTCCTGGCGCATTTCCTTCTAACACAAACCTAGATAACATCGATGGTTTGGCAGGTGGAGATATTGACCACGATGGTGATATTGATATTTTCTTGGCCGATGACCAAGGTAGCAGCTTCTTAATGATAAATGAAACTGAAGCTGGAGGACCAATCAAATTTGTACAGTCAAATAACGGAATAGATGTCAATGGTGATGCAGAAGGCGCTCTTTTCACGGATGTAGATGAAGATGGCGACCTTGATTTGTATGTAAATCTTAATGGACTCGAAAACCAATTGTGGATCAACGATCTGAACACAACTGAAAAAGGAAATGATTTTATAATAGTTAAGGTTTTGGAAAATAGGGATACTGATGGAAACATCGGCAACCCAACTTTTGAAAACGCAGAGGGAGCTAGATTAGCCCATGGTGCAAATGCTGTTATTCTCGATTACTGCGGAAATGTAGTAAGCGGATTGAGAGAGCTAAACGGTGGAAATGGCCATGGTACTCAAGGACCTCCTCTCGTGCATTTCGGCTTGCCAAATGGTTACAAAGACAAGTTTTTTGTGCGCGTTTCTTACCCTGATCTATTGAACGACCCTAATGGTCGATTGATCATTGAAAAAGAGGTAAAACTAGCAGAACTACAAAATGGCAATTTGTTGGTAGTTAGTCCTGATATGGAATCGGATACAATTAATAGAGTGCCAGTTGCCGTAGATGATAGCTACACTATTATTTGCCCTGCTGATTCTATAGCAGGAAATGTTGGGGACAATGACTATGACCCAGACAGTACTGTTTCTGTATTCTCACTCGCAACTGATAAAGATGAAATAAGCGGAGACCTAACTTTCAACGAAGACGGTTCTTTTGTGTACTACAACAATGGATTTGTAGGAATTGATAGCTTTCAATATGTTATAGCTGATCCTTGTGGAACTACTGATTCTGCAATGGTAAGAATTGACGTTACATGTGATGGTGAAGAGTGCCTCCCTCCTACAGCCGGTGCAGATACGTTGTCAGCCGCTTTCTGTGGCGAGCCGATACTGATCGATGTGGCGCAGAACGACTCTAGCTCGAATGGGCTTGACCTTGTTTACGATTCTACCTTGGTGATCGAGGCTCAGCACGGAACGGTCGCTTACAAAGAAAATGGAATTTATGCCTACATGCCTGAAAACGGGTTCTTGGGTGAAGACTCTTTCTCCTACAGGGTATGCACTACCGGCGACACTTGCGGAATGATGTGCGATACCGCTTCTGTCACCATCAACGTGCTGGAATGTCCCGCGGATTGCGTGCCGCCGACCGCCGGTGCGGATACCTTGTCAGCCGCTTTCTGTGGAGAACCGATTTTGATCGACGTGGCACAGAACGACTCTAGCTCGAACGGGCTGGATCTTGTTTACGATTCTGCACTTGTAATTGAAGCACAGCACGGTTCGGTTGTATTGAAAGAAAATGGAATTTATGCCTACATGCCTGAAAACGGCTTCTTGGGAGAAGATACTTTCTCGTACCGGGTTTGTACTACCGATGATAAATGTGGGACTATGTGCGACACCGCTTCGGTTGCGATTACCGTCTTGGAATGCCCTGTGGATTGTGTGCCACCGACTGCCAATGCAGATTCAGCTTCTGCACTTGTTTGCGACCCTTTCATAAATATTGATGTTTCGGCAAATGATGAAAGCCCTAGCGGAGAAGAGCTTGTTTATGACTCCGTACTGGTTCAAAACCCTGCTTTTGGTAGTGTGAAAATGAGCAGCAACGGTACATTTACCTACACCCCAGATTTCATCACCGTAGGTTTGGACTCGTTCGCTTACCGAGTTTGTACAGTAGATACAAAATGCGGCACTCAATGCGATACTGCTTATGTATTTGTAGAAGTAGAAAGCTGTGACCTAGCTCCTCCAGTTTGTAAGGAAGTGATAGCCATAGACGACACGTTGGCAAATGCAATCTGCGGCGAAGTAATAGTAATTGATGCAACCGCTAACGATTCTATCCCAGAAGGTGTCATAGCAATTTATAGCGATGTCACCCTCAATGGACCTGAGCACGGCACTATCTCCATGACGGTCAATGGTATTTACAACTATACTCCTGATAAGGAATACGACGGGGAAGATAAGTTCAGTTATGTGGTTTGCACAGAAGCTACTGATACTTGTGAAGCTACTTGCGATACGGCTACGGTTTATATCAATGTAAGCTGCGGCACGGAAAACTGCCTACCACCAGTTGCCGAAGCCGATACCACTTCGGGGCAAAACTGTGGAGAGCCGTTCTTCATTGATGTTGCCGCGAATGATTTCAGCCCCAACGGCATCGACCTTGTTTACGATACGCTACCTGTGGTATTGCCAGAACACGGCTCGGTTAGCTTGATGGCCAATGGAACATACTCTTATCTTCCTGAAGCTGGGTTTGAGGGCGAAGACTCGTTCTCTTATAGAGTTTGCACCAGCAACGATACTTGCGCTACACTTTGCGACACGGCCACGGTAACTATCACCGTATTGCCTTGTGACGACATTGAAGAGTGCGAAGAAGTGATAGCTATGGACGACAGTGTTTCTTCTGCTACTTGTGGAGTGGAAGTTGTAATTGATGTAACCACAAATGATTCTATTCCAAAGGGAATTAGGCCTATTTACAGCGACATCACACTTGACGGACCTAAGTTCGGTACACTTATAATGACTGACAATGGTATTTATACCTACACAGCCACAGAGAACTTTAGTGGAGAGGATAAGTTTAGCTATATCGTTTGCACTGAAGCTGCTGGATTATGTGAATCGTCTTGCGATACGGCTACGGTTTATATCAATGTAAGCTGCGACACGGAAAACTGCCTACCACCAGTTGCCGAAGCCGATACCGCTTCGGGGCAAAACTGTGGAGAGCCGTTCTTCATTGATGTTGCGGCGAATGACTTCAGCCCCAACGGCATCGACCTTGTTTACGATACGCTACCTGTGGTATTGCCACAGCACGGCTCGGTTTCGTTGATGTCAAACAGTACATATTCATACATCCCTGAAAGTGGATTTGAAGGAGAAGACACCTTCTCTTACAGAGTATGTACCAGTAACGATACTTGTGCTACGCTCTGCGATACAGCTATGGTAACCATCACTGTATTGCCTTGCAACATAATAGAATGCGAAGAAGTAGTTGCTGTGGACGACACGGTTGCTTCGGCTTCTTGTGGAGTTGAAATTTCAATTGATGTAAGTGCCAATGACCTTATCCCGAGCGGCGTTACTGCAACATATAATGCGACAACGCTTGACGGCCCTGAGCACGGCACTATCACAATGAATGCAAACGGAGTTTACCAATACACTGCCGAAGCGGATTATACTGGTGAAGACATGTTTAGCTATATAGTTTGTACAGAAGCTACAAGTCTTTGCGAAGCATCTTGCGACACGGCAACGGTTTATATAACCGTAGAATGTGAAACTGGTTGTGATCCAGCTTGTACAGACCCAATAGCAAACGATGACGAATATACAGTAACCGATTGTAGCATAGAATCACTCACTGAGAATGTGGCGCTTAATGATGAGCTTTCAATAGCATGTGGAAGCCATATATTCAGCGTAGTGGAAGAGCCACAGTTCGGTACGGTAGAATTCGAAAACAACGGAGACTTTGTTTATACTCCTACTAATGTCGGGACAGGATTCTCAGGAGATCAATTTGTGTACGAAGTATGCAATGACTGTGGAAAATGTGATACAGCTACGGTACAGATCAATATTCAACCAGAAATATTTACCATGTTCTCACCAAATAATGATGGGGTGAACGACTTCTGGCAAATAGACTGTGTAACACCAGGTTATAAGGTACAGATCTTCAACAGGTGGGGCAACTTGGTATTTGAAGCCAGAGGCGGAAATGATCCAAATTACTCATATGCCATCACTTGGAAAGGTGAAACCAACAAAAACACTGGCATAAGCGCAGGAACTGATGTAGTGCCAGACGGAACATACTTCTTCTTATTGTATGACCAAACTGGAAAACTGATAGAAACTGCTGAGACATTTATAGTTGTAAAAACTAAATAACAACAACAATGAAACTACTGAAGATAAATTTAACTACCCTACTAGCAGCTTTATTGACATTAATTGGTACACAAGCTTTTGCCCAGCAAGAGCCCATGTATTCTCAATACATGTTCAATGGCGTAAGTATCAACCCTGCTTATGTGGGCAGTCACGAAGCCGTTAGCCTTTCGGCTTTGGCAAGAAGGCAATGGACAGGGCTAGAAGGCTCGCCTACCACCGAAACCTTTACTATCCACAGTCCTTTAGGCAAAGGTACCGGACTAGCAGGAGGACTCAATATTATTCATGACCAGATCGGCGCTACCAATAGGGTTTCAGTTGCCACGGCATTTGCTTACCAAATACCGCTAGGCTTCGGCAAGTTATCTTTCGGGGTAAAAACTGGTTTGATCAACTACCGCACTGATTACTCAAAGTTGACAGTTCAAAACCCCAACGATTTTGTATACGGAGGGGCACAAGTTGTTTCTGAAGTTACACCCGATGTAGGAGCTGGGGTATACTACTATAGTGATAAGTTTTTTGCTGGACTTTCTGTACCATCTATCCTCAATACTGGCAGTACTTCATCGGAAGGTATTTCAATAGAAAATATCAAAAAACATTATTTCTTATACTCTGGCTATGTGTTCACCCTTTCAGAAACGCTTAAGCTAAAACCAAATGTATTGGTGAAGGCTGTAGAAGGGGCACCTGTTCAGCTTGACCTGAATGCCAATATGTATTACAAAGATATTTTCGGTGTAGGGCTGTCGTACCGTTCACTCGATGCTCTGGCACTTATTATGCAATACAATATTTCACCGAAACTTAGCTTCGGCTATTCGTATGATTTTGTAACCACTACCGAGCTCAGCCAAGTTCAGTACGGTTCACATGAATTTGTACTCAATTACAGATTTAGTTTCGATAAAAATATATTGTTGACCCCAAGGTATTTCTAATACCAAAAGGGATAGAATTTGTTACCAAATAAAGAAGAAGATAAAATAGGGCATCCTTCAGAGGATAGCCTTCTCATCAGCAATTTTGAACTGAAATGAAGATATACTTTATACGCTTAATGGTTTGTGTTGGGTTAATAGGCTTCCTATTAAGCCCTGCTCTTGCTCAAGATGTAAACTTGCGCCAAGAAGCCGATAGTCTATTTGAAGCTAAAGCTTTTAAGCAAGCAGCAGACCTCTACAAAAAGCTTTTAAAACAGCCTTCTGAAAAAGATCACGCCTATGAACACCTAGTAGCGAGTTACGATAGAATGGCTGAGCAATTGCTGAGCAATGATGAAACTACCAAAGAACAGTTTCAGGCAGCAGCTGTTTATTTCGACAAAGGCATAAAAATCCAAAAGAAATACGGAGAAGGTATACCCGAGTCGGAAATACTAAGCGAACAAGCAAGAAACTATACTAGAATAGGCAGAGGCCTGATGGATATAAGAGAATTTCAACCAGCAGGTAGATTTCTCAAAAAGGCTATTGCAATTTGTGATAAAAACGACATAGTTTATCCAACTACTTTTATGAATGAAAGGCTTGCTGGGTGCTACATAGAATTGGGCAACTTCGCGGCAGCAAAAAAATATGTTTATAAAATATACGAGCCACAAAACCTTGAAACAATAGCAGATAGCCTTTACTGCAAAGAAGGTGAATATGCCTTGGCGGCAAAAGTATATATGCTCATTAAACACGACGCTGATTTGGAAAAAGCGAAAGGATGTGACTTACAAATAGCCCGTTGTTACTGGTTTTTGAGAGATGTACAAAGAGCAATTGACTGGTACAGCAGAATTATCACCCCTGAAGATGTAAATAGCCTTGAAGGGGACATCGTAATTCGTTCGCGAACTGATGAGTGCCTTGACCTTCAGGCAGGTCAGCATATTGCAGATGACAATGAGCCTACAAAACTCGATATCTTACGCTTCGCACAAGCCTTGCTCAACGGCAGGGGGAAATACGCCGAGGCAAGAAGCTTTTTTGATAACATCTCCGTTGTGTTAGCAAACGATGATATCACCAAGGAATACAAGGCGATAAGAAATACCTACTATGTCAAAAAATTGGGAGGATATATCAACACGCCTAACCACGAATTTAGCCCTGCCTTCCACGCTAAGGATAGTTCTATCATTTTTGTGTCTGACCGCGACCCTAATAACGAGAAAAAAGACAAGGTAAATAATGAGGTAAGAAAAGTTTCAGACCTGTACAAAGTCAAATTGATGGAAGAAGACTTTGGAGGAATGTTTGTCTGGACCGATGAGTACATAAGAGAAACAAAAAGCACTTATTCGCCAGGAGGAAGTGATCCTGAACGAGCAGGAAATAATTTGAATTTAGCCCCTGCTGATAGTGTTGCAGGCGTGCCAGAGCGCTTTTTTGCTATAGAGAGGGAATTGCAGTACAACGAAGGTCCTATGACTTTTTACCCAAACGACCCTCACAAACTAATCTTTACTGGCAACGCTTATGATTCACTCAAATACCTTAAAAAAAGTGCCCCAGGAGAGAAATACAAGCTGAACACGTTAAGACTATTTCTAGCTGAGTGGAATGAAGCTGATAGTGCGTGGCAGACGTCACCCCTCCGCTTTTCAGGCGAAAATTCCGATATACTCAATAGTCCAAAATACAACACAGGCCACCCTTCATTCAATAAAAAAGGTGATAAATTATATTTTTCATCCGACGCACCTGTACCCGGAAGCATGGGCAACTCCGATATTTATGTAGCTCAATGGGATGAAGGATCTAAAACATGGAAGAACCCAATTAATTTAGATCAACCGATCAATTCGAATGGAAATGAAGTATTCCCTTTTTTACATACAAATAATACTGGGTCAGAATCACTCTACTTTTCTTCCAACAGATCTGGGAGTATGGGCGGGCTTGATATCTACAAATCATTTAAGCTTAGAGGTTCATTTACCGAACCTCTGAACCTTGCCGATACGGTGAACATGGCCTATTCGCTCAACTCCAAGAAAGACGATTTTGGCTTGATCCTCAATGAAAATGAAACGTATGGCTTCTTTACTTCGGACAGGGATAGTGCCATTATAGATGGAAAATACACTAATAATGATAACATCTATAAGTTCAAGATAGCAAAGCTAGAAGTATTCGTTTGTGACAAAAGAACCGGAGAACCGCTCGTAGATGCATCTATCATGCTCCACAGTGACGTGAATAGCACCTACTACAAAGACGAGCCATTTTACGAAGCCAAACCAACGAACCAGTATGGCAAAAATTTATTCCTGAATTTTAGGTTGAACGAAGATTTCAAGATTGTAGCAGAAGCGGAAGGGTATTTACCCGATTCGGTTTTCACAAATACCTACATCGAAAAAATCCCTAAAGATGGAATTATCAGAGCAATGATTTGCTTGGAAAAAAGACCAAAAGCAGAGCTGATCGTTTTAGCAAACATCAAAAGTGAGCAGCAAATATTTGTTACTTTTGACAGCGAGCCATTCAGCTTAGGCGAAGGAATAGGCCAAGGTGAGCTTTATGAACTTTTCTATCAAGATGGCATCAACTTTTTGGCAGAAATCAAGCCTTCAGGCTCTAACCTATTTATCAACTTAAATTCACCTTTTGAGGTTGATAGCATGGAAAATCCTGAAAGAATCAAACGCCTAAAAGATTTATTATACGACAAAAAGATTGATGTGGAGAAGGTAACTATTATCCGAAATATCCGCTACAATTTTGCCGTACCAGATCCGCGTTTCCCAAATAGACCAGTATTTGAAAACAAATTGGTGAAACCAGAAACCGAGCTAGCCAAAATCACGGAAATCATGAAACGCTTTCCCGATTTGGACTTGAAAATGAGCTCTCATACAGACGCTTGCCCTCTCAATAATGAGAACCACCGCATCTATGACAACCTAGCTCTTTCAAACAGAAGAAATGCAAAGGCTACATCTTTCTTGCTCGAAAATGACTTAAAACCATCGAGAATAAAAAGGTGTGCTTACGAATACGAATATCCCGTTGACCTAGAAAGTACGTACGACAACTGTAAAAATGATTATAACCGACGTACTGAATTCAAATTTGTATACAGAGGCAGGGATGGGTATGTAATGGACTGCAACTGCTCCGATTCTATGTTGCACTACATTAAGCCAAGTACCGCCGAAGCAAAAGGCAACAAGAAATAACTATTAGTACAAAATCATCAAAAAGCTAACTAAAATAACCATTTAATGACAAGTAGAAAAGCCCTTGCCTAAGGTGCTAGGCACTTTTTAAAAGATATCCTTACCTTTACTTCATATTCCTAAACCTTTCAATTTATTCCCTATGCTTTTGACTATCATAGTTGCTGTTGCCAAAAATGGCGTTATCGGTGTAAACAATACGTTACCTTGGCGCTTATCTGCCGACCTCAAATTTTTTAAGCAGACAACCACAGGACACCATATCATTATGGGAAGAAAAACCTACGAGTCTATAGGCAAGCCACTGCCCAACCGAACCACAGTGATTGTGACCCGTCAGAAAGCCTATTCGGCAGAGGGTTGTTTAGTAGCACACTCGTTAGAAGAAGGGGTTGAAATAGCAAAAAAGAATGGAGACGCAGAGGCTTTCCTGATTGGTGGTGGAGAGCTTTACCAGCAAGGGGTAACGCTTTGTGATAAGATACACCTCACCAAAGTGGACGCCAGTCCTGAGGGTGATGCATTCTTTCCTGAGCTTGATCCGAAAGAATGGCTAATAGTAAATGAAGAACAGCATAAAGCTGATGAGAAAAACCAGTTTGACTTTACCTTTGTAGAAATGAAAAAAGCCTGATAATTTCGGGTTTTTCTTTTTAGAACTTACCCTAAATAGGGTTTTAAGGTTTTGCTGCGAGAGGTATGTCGCAATCTCCTTATTGCTTTTTCCTTAATTTGCCTAACTCGTTCTCGGGTTAGATTAAAAGCCTCCCCTATTTCTTCCAACGTCATGGAAGTTTCCCCATTTAAGCCGAAGTAGAGTGTAATCACATCGCCTTCTCTCTTACTGAGCGTAGAAAGGGCACGTTGAACTTCTCTTCGCAGCGAGTCGTTCATAAGCTCGGTATCGGGCTTTTTCCCTGTTTCGCTCTCCATTACATCGTACAAATTATTTTCTTCTCCCGACTTGAATGGTGCATCCATAGAAACATGGCGACCAGATATTTTCATAGTATCTACCACCTCATTGATGGTAACTTCCAATACTTCGGCGATTTCATCAGGCGATGGTTCACGCTCAAAGCGTTGTTCCAGTTCCGAAAACTTTTTAGAAATCTTATTGAGAGAGCCAACTCTATTGAGTGGCAAACGCACTATCCGTGATTGCTCTGCAAGTGCTTGAAGAATCGATTGTCTTATCCACCAAACTGCATAAGAAATAAACTTAAAGCCGCGGGTCTCGTCGAAGCGTTGGGCTGCTTTTATCAAACCAAGGTTTCCCTCATTTATCAAGTCTCCTAATGAAAGGCCTTGATTTTGGTATTGTTTGGCAACAGACACCACAAATCGCAGATTGGCTTTGGTTAGTTTTTCTAGTGCTAACTGATCTCCTTCCCTTATCCGCATGGCCAACTCCACTTCCTCATCGGGAGATAGTAAATCTACTTTGCCGATTTCTTGTAAGTACTTGTCAAGTGATTGACTTTCACGGTTGGTGATCTGTTTACTTATTTTTAATTGTCTCATTCCGCTACCTAAAACTTTAAAGTGAATGTTCGTACAAAAACATCAACAACACTTCATCATAAGCTTTTAGAGGAAACTTACAGATGCCTAACCCCGAAGAGCATTAAATCCCTAGTATTTTATAAACGCATGGCGCTTTAAAAACAAAGAAACTCGTACTCTATTTATAAGTAATTGATTTAATACAAGACAAGTTTCAATTATACTGGAAATTGTACAAAAAGTACAATTTCCAGCTTATTTTTTTGGTGCTTGCGGCAATCAAGCACCGAATGGTATTTTATATAAAATATTAGTTGCGAGGAGGCCTTCTCCTTCCGCCACCACCTTGAGGAGCTTTGTAACCCTCTGGTTTTGGCAGCAATACTTTTCTTGACAATCTGTATTTACCAGATTTTTTATCAACTTCTACCAACTTCACTTTTATTTCCTCACCTTCTTCCATCACACCATCCATAGTTTCTAGCCTTTCCCAAGTAATCTCAGAAATGTGCAACAACCCTTCTTTGCCCTTCATAAATTCTACGAATGCTCCAAATGGTGTTATAGACTTAACGATTCCATCATACACAGTATCTACTTCAGGAATAGCAATAATTGCTCTAATTCTGCCTAAGGCATCGTCCATAGAGTCGCCGTCAGTAGCAAATACATTTACTACACCACACTTTTCAGTTTCTTCGATCACAACCGTAGCCCCAGATTCCTTTTGGATCTCTTGGACGACTTTACCACCAGGCCCAATCAAAGCACCGATCATGTCTTTTTCGATCTCAACAATTACCGACCTTGGAGCGTGAGCTTTATAATCTTCTCTAGGCTCGCTGATCACCTTGTTCATTTCGCCCAAGATATGCGCGCGACCTTCTTTTGCTTGCAACAATGCTTCTTTCAGCACATCATAAGACAAACCATCAATTTTGATGTCCATTTGGCAAGCTGTGATCCCTTTTGCAGTACCAGTCACTTTGAAGTCCATGTCTCCTAAATGGTCCTCGTCTCCCAAAATATCTGAAAGGATAGCATACTTTCCAGTTTCAGGATCTGATATCATACCCATAGCAATACCCGATACAGGAGCTTTAACTTTTAAGCCACTATCCATCATTGCCAAAGAACCAGCGCAAACAGTAGCCATTGAAGACGATCCGTTTGATTCCAAAATATCAGAAACTACACGAATTGTGTAAGGGTTATCCTCTGGCAACATACCTACAAGTGCTCTGTACGCTAAGTTACCATGACCAACTTCCCTACGTCCTGGTCCACGGTTAGGTCTTACCTCACCAGTAGAAAAACCTGGGAAATTATAATGAAGGATAAATTTGTTATATCCCTTGCGCATTGCGCTATCAATCATTTGCTCGTCAAGCTTGGTGCCCAAAGTAACAGAAGTTAGCGATTGGGTTTCACCACGAGTAAATACCGCTGAACCGTGTGCAGAAGGCAAGTAATCTACTTCCCCCCAGATAGGACGGATCTCGTTAAGAGCACGACCATCTAGCCTTCCACCTGTATTCAATACCAAATCACGACAAGCTTTCTTCTCAATAGACTTAAGGTAACGACCTATCAAGTCCATATCCAATGTATCATCGTCTTCTGGCAAAGATTCTAGGTACGCATCTTTTACCTCCGAAAATGCTTTCTTACGCAAGTCTTTGTTATTGATTTGCTTAAGAGCAACTTCGTAAAACTTATCGAAAAGCTCGTCCATCATTTTGGCTTTAAGCTCAGCATCTTCCTTATCGCCTGCATATTCACGCTTTTTGGTAGAGCCTACTTCTTCAGAGAGTTCTATCTGTACTTGGCACTGTGTTTTGATAGCATCATGTGCTACTTGCAGTGCCTCAAGAATATCTTCCTCGCTAGATTCATCCATCTCACCTTCTACCATGGTAATGTTATCAATGGTAGCAGCCACTATCAGGTTGAGGCTAGATTCTTCTATTACCGCAGGAGTTGGGTTTACCACGTACTCATCGCCGTGTTTCACTACCCTTACTTCTGAAATAGGACCGTTGAACGGAATATCTGAAACTGCCAAAGCAGCAGAAGCAGCAAGTGCCGCCAACTGGTCTGGAAGTGAATTTTCATCTGCCGAGATCATTGAAATAAAGATCTGGGTTTCGCAGTGGTAGTCGTCTGGGAACATAGGCCTACAAGCCCTATCTACCAAGCGTGAAATCAATATCTCATAATCGCTCAGCCTGCCCTCACGCTTCAAAAAGCCACCAGGAATCTTACCTGCTGCTGCAAATTTTTCTTGATAGTCTACAGACATCGGCAAGAAATCAACTCCTTCTCTAGCTTCTTCATTTGCCACTACTGTTGCCAATAGCATGGTGTTACCCATTCTCACTACTACTGATCCGTCTGCTTGTTTGGCAAGTTTACCTGTCTCAATTGAAATTACCCGTCCATCAGGCAACTCAAAACTTTTGTTTACTACTTTCATGTTTAATTAAAATAATCTTGATAATCAATATGATTTTTTGATGTGTTATTTATTTCCACCTATTAAAATATAAATTCGTTTATGATTTTCTTGTTGGAGAGTTTTCTCTTGTAAACAACTAAGTATATTGTTACTTATGATGTCCTATAAAAAATCAACACCATTTACAAGAGAGTTACTTGGGCAAAACACCCATAAATATCGTTTCCAACGTATGATACTACCAGGTTGCTGACCGATTTTGTCCTTCCTTAAGTTGTCTGTTTAGCTCGATCTAGGCGATTACGCCTTTACACTGGTGGTTTTTAATGAATTGCGGGGCTTTTACTGGTCAATTAGGAAGGTTGATTTCCCCCATTTTCTTAGAGGGAGCCGCTTTTTTTCAATACCCAAACATATGGGTCATTTCTTCATCTTTTTTGTCGTTTTCTTTTTTCTTCTTTTCTTAAACATCTCAACAATTGGGAAGTCGTTTATCCCAATCTTTTTTATAGAAAGGCTTTTTTATTTTTCTCTAACTATCATCAGTTTTGCCTTTATACCTCCAAATATATTTTTTTTATACTCAAACTAAAATGGTTTAGGGAAATTTCTCTTTCATTCTCCACAAAAAACGAGTAAAAAGTGCCAATAACTTTGTGGGAATTCCAATTGCCTTGCTGAGGGAAGGTGGGTGGGCAGGCTAAAAAAAGGAACAGGGAACTCCTAAAGAAGAATCCCCTGCTGGATTATTTTGGGAGTGTGTTTATAAAAGAACACACATTAGAATATTTTTTTAGTCCTCAGGAATACTCCAAAGGGAAAAATTACTTTCTGATACCTAATTCTTTGATGATAGCTCTGTAACGAGTAATATCTTTCTTGATCAAGTAATCCAACAATTTTCTTCTCTTACCAACAAGCATCAAAAGACCTCTACGAGTAGAAGCATCTTTCTTGTTTTCTTTCAAATGCTCAGTCAAGTGACTGATTCTGTGTGTAAAAAGAGCAATTTGAGCCTCAGGTGAACCTGTATCCGCTGCCGATTTATTAAAACCGTGCTTCTCGAAAATCTCTGCCTTCGTTTCTTTTTCTAGGTACATATCAACAAAATCCTTATAAATGATTAATTCCTTGCCTTAAATAAAATTATCCGCAAAAGTAGCTTATATATAGAAATAAACAAACAGCTGTGCTATTAAATTAATGATTTCCTTCCAGAAAATGGCAATGTTTAGTTGCATAAAGCCGCAAATGATATAAAAAAAGCACTATTGCCCTTTGCCTGTCGTAATTGCTTCCACTTCTTGCTTGAGCCGAGGCAGTATTTCTAGTTCGAACCACGGATTATTTTTTAACCAAAACCTATTGCGGGGAGAAGGATGTGGCAAAACGAAGAAAGTAGGCAAATACTCTTCATAGTTACGCACCGTTTCCGTTAGGTTTTTCTTCCGCTTGGCTTGTAGATAATAAGCTTGAGCATATTGCCCTATGAGCAAAGTGAGCCTAAGCTGCGGCATCTGGCTGAACAATGGCTCATGCCACAAGGAAGCGCACTCTGGCCTGGGTGGCAAATCGCCAGATTTTCCTTTGCCGGGGTAGCAAAACCCCATAGGCACTATAGCAACATGCTCTTTATCATAAAATAATTCATCGGTCATGCCTAACCATTTCCGCAACTGCCTACCGCTTGGGTCGTTCCAAGGAATACCTGTCTG
This sequence comes from Flammeovirgaceae bacterium SG7u.111, assembly GCA_034044135.1. NCBI lineage: Bacteria > Pseudomonadati > Bacteroidota > Cytophagia > Cytophagales > Flammeovirgaceae > Flammeovirgaceae bacterium SG7u.111. The sequence continues at coordinate 5,178,284 of CP139021.1, forward strand.
GTGCACTTTTGTTCCAGGTGCTTGCCCAATGATGACCAGCTTTGCCTCTGGATGGGCAACCACTACTGGATTTGTGCCTAAAGGCAATTCAGCCTTACATATTTCACATTTTTTTATTTCAGAAAGCAATTTTTCCATCGTACAATCCTCTTCAAACTAATACAACTTATTACTGACTATCAACTATTTACACACAAATAAGATTTTTACTGCTGCTTCAACCGCATTTCTTGATAGGTTTTAATAATAAACCACCTAGTTTTGTGGTAATTTCATAAAATCTATAATCAAAAAAATCCTTCTAACACGAACAAGAAGGTAGTAAAACTTGGCCGCTTGGCCACTGTTAATTGTAAATCATGGAACTTAACGGAAACCAGTATCAAATCCAAGGGGTAAACCTCCTTGACATCGCCGAGGAGTTTGGAACTCCTGTCTATGTGTATGACGCGGAAAAAATCACTTCCCAAGTTGAAAAGCTCAAGAAGTCTTTTGACAAGAGTACATTAAAGATAAAGTATGCGATGAAATCTCTCTCTAACATCAGTATTTTGCAACTGATGCGAAAGGCGGGAACTGGGCTAGACGTAGTTTCCATCCAAGAAGCACAAATTGGCTTGAAAGCTGGCTACAAAGCTAGCGATATACTTTTCACGCCCAATTGCGTAGGGTTTGAGGAAATAGAGGAAGCAGTTGAATTGGGCTTAGCGATCAACATTGACAATATCTCTATCTTAGAGCAATTTGGACACAAATACCATGGGACTGTTCCGTGTTGCATTAGGCTCAACCCGCACATTATGGCAGGTGGAAATGCTAAAATCTCCGTAGGACATTTGGACTCGAAATTTGGTATTTCCATTTTCCAACTCCGCCATATTCTCCGAGTTGTAAAAACATACGGGATAAAAGTAAATGGTCTACACATGCACACTGGCTCGGATATTTTGAATAGCGAAGTTTTTTTACAAGGTGCAGAAATCTTATTTGATGCGGCTAAGGAGTTTAAAGACCTAGAGTTCATAGACTTTGGTAGCGGGTTCAAAGTGGCCTACAAAGAAGACGACGTGACCACAGATATGGAAGAGCTCGGCAAAAAAATACAAACTGCTTTCAAAAGCTTCTGCAAAGAATACGGAAGGGAGTTGGAAATTTGGTTTGAGCCAGGGAAATTCTTGGTGAGCGAATCAGGCTTTTTCCTTACCAAAGCCAATGTAATCAAACACACTCCCTCAGCTGTATTTGTGGGGGTCGATTCGGGCTTGAACCACCTTATACGCCCAATGATGTACGACTCGTACCATGAAATAATGAATGTGAGCAACCCCCATGGGAAAAGCAGGATCTACGCAGTGGTTGGCTATATCTGCGAAACTGACACTTTCGGTTGGGACAGAAAGCTTAACGAAGTAAGGGAAAATGACATCATTGCCATCAAAAATGCGGGTGCCTATGGCTACAGCATGAGCTCTAATTATAATTCTAGGTTTAGACCTGCAGAAATATTAATTCATGAAGGCAAAGCTCATCTGATTAGGAAAAGAGAAAACATGGATGATTTAATGCGCAATCAGGTAGATATTTTTGCCAATAAGGAGGTGGAATTAGCACCGGTAGAGGATTCTGCAAAGTCATAAAGAAAACAAGCATTCTGTTAAGAGCCATTTCCTTTTTGTTGGAAATGGCTTTTTTGGTATATTGAGCACAAGAATACGTGCCTGTCCCAAAAACAGGTGCTATAAAAAAAATAACCATCAGGATCAGATAAACACAACAAACCTATGTATGATATCTCAAGACTATTAGTCATTTTAGACAAAGATAAAGATGACGCCCAGCTGATAAAAAGTGTGGGAAATTTTTGTAAAAGAGCTCCTGTGCTGCAAGTTTATTTTTTGCATGTAGCAAAATCACTCGAAATCCCTGATGACTTGAAGGAAAAATACCCCAACCTTTTAGCCCCTGTTGATGAAAGCATTCGGAAAGAAATAGAAACAGAGGTTGAAAAAAGCTTTATTGACAGCCCCGATGTAGCCATCGAAGTATTGGTAGAAGAAGGGAATGAGGTCAAAACTATCTTGAAAAAGATAAAGATCAAAGAAATAGACCTGACCATTATAAACCTTGACAAAGAAAATAAGAAGAGCACTCACTTAGTTGAAAAAGTGGTTCAACTTGCGAAATGTAGCGTGGTGGTAGTTCCGAAAGATCGGGTGATTCACGATAGGGAAATCAATAAGATGTTGGTACCAATCGATTTTTCTGAGACTTCAAAAATGGCCGTGCAGATGGCATTAGCCTTCCAAAAAGGATTAGACAATGCTGAAATCATTTTCCAGCACGTGTATTCTGTCCCAGCTGGCTACCATACATCAGGCAAGTCTTACGAGGAGTTTGCTAAGGTAATGGAAGAGAATGCTAAGAAGATGCATAAAAAATTCACTGCAAACATTGAAATGGGTGAAGTCAAATCTAAATGTATTTACACGCTAGATGAAAATGAAGAGCCTTCAGATAAAATCCATTTGGCAGCTTTGGAAGAAAAGGTGAATGCTATAGCCATAGGTTCTAAGGGACGCTCAGGGGCAGCCTCTTTTTTACTTGGCAGTACTACAGAAAGGCTTCTTCGCTACCATGCAGACCTTCCTATTTTTGTGGTAAAAGACAAAAAAGAACAGTTTGATATATTTGATGCACTAAAGGCAATTTAGTTTGAGTACTTGCCCAGCAAATTAAAAATCCCCGAACATGTAACATGTTCGGGGATTTTTTTGAATTCTTTGAAAGACTAAATCTTAGTTACCTCCATCTTCAGTTTCTTCAGTAATAGTAGCATCACCGTCTTCAGCAGGCTCGGTAAGTTCTAAAATAGCGTCGTCAGACCCCTCACCTTCTTCAGGAAGAGGAACTTCCAAATCCTCAGGAATAACACTTCCACCTACAGCACCACCATCGGTAGCACGCTCAATGTTTGGAGAGTTTATCCCTTGGCTATTACCACTTCTATCGATAAAAACCTGAGAACCAAGAGCCAATACAAACAATGCAACTGCAAGAGTCCATGTCGCTTTTTCTATCCAATCAGTAGTGCGGCGAGTACCCATAAGCTGGCTAGCACCACCCATATTACCTGTCAATCCTCCGCCCTTCGAATCTTGCGCAAGGACTACCAACACCAAAAGGGTTGCAATTACCAGAATCAATACTATTATAAAAACTAACATTTTTTTCTACTCTTTTCTTAGATTTTCAATAAGGTTTGCAAAGTAACTGCTTTTTTGGGGATATTTCAATATCAACTGCTCATAAATATTAATAGCTTTCTCATTTTTCCCCTGCTTAGCCAAAATCCTTGCATAAGTTTCGGTTGCTTTGAAACCTTCCGTCGCTACACTTTTTTCATACAGATCAAGGGCTAGATCCACCGAAACCTCCTCTTTTACATTTGGTCTTATGCTTGGCAGCTTGTGCATAAAGTTGTCTATAATCTCTTTTTGCCGCTCACTAGTAATATCAATCATTTTTTTTTTTCGTCTTTATTCGAATCCTCGTCTTCGTCAATCATTGTGTTCAAATCAAAAAACGAAGAATCTATATCCACATCATCATCGTCGTCATCCAATACTTCAAAGGCATCATCTTCTAGTTTTTCATCACTAGGAAAGATAATGGCATCGTCCTCTTTCGTATCCAATTCTTTAAGCTCGCCCAAGTCATCACCTAGACCAAGATCTTCCATATCTTCAAAGTCTTCTTCTTTAGGAATTGGAATGGGTTCTGGAACAACTGGGTCTGGAATAGGAGTATCCTCCACTACCCTCGCAGATTCATCTTCAGCCACCTGCTCTCTTGTCCTTTTTAAGTCTTCCAAGCTCTTCATCAACTCAGACCTAAACACATCCTCGTCTTCTAAATTCAGTTCTTTTGAAATAGGCTCTACAGCCGGAACTTCTTCCACTTCATTTGTCACTGTTTCGGTTTCATCTTCACTATCCTCAACAGAGTGTTCTTCTTGCTCTAATTTACCATAATCAGCAGGCAAATCATACTCAGGAGCATCAAACTCCACAGACTTCTCTTCTATTTCAGCTTTATATTCTTGGTAGCCCTCATCCACCGCTTCTTCTTCAAATGTTTCTTTTTCAAAGGGTTCATCGACAGGCATAGTTTCTTGACCATACTCCACAGAAGAAAACTCTTCTTCTACTATTGGCACAGAAACCTCAGGCTCTTCTGTAACCTGCGTTTCTGCCTCATCGCCCGAAAGGCTAGAAAAAGCATTTACAGCACCATCTTCTACATTTATATGGTCGATATTAGGCAAGTTGATGTCTTTATCGAAACTGCTATTGATCAGTTTCATAAGCAAGACCCTATCGGAGGTAAGCACTGCCGCAGACTTGATTGCCTCCGAGGTTTTTAATGCTTTGGCCCTCAACAACTTTACCGCTTGGAAATAGGGATATTCCTCTGCCAAACTATCGAGCATCGCTACATCCGACTCACTTACAGCATCGGGCTCTTTTATCAATACGGCTAGCCTATCTAATTCCACTTTTATGAAGGGTTTATTGGTGTTCTAAAAGAATAATGTTAAAGATACAAGATTTTGAAAAATAACCCATTGCATTTGGCAGAAATACTTCTATTAAATATGCTGCTTTTCAAATAACATTGGGAATAATTCCATTGGAAACTACCAATCTGCCACTGTCTTGTTATAGATATCAAAAATTATCTGTTCAAAAATCTCGTCAATCAGACCCTGCTCCACATCGGAAATATTTTCATCTGCAGGAAAGTCCGCCCAAAATTGGAAACTTTGATTTTCGAAACTTGTCTCCTCGTCAAAAAGATTGATATAGTTAACAGATACAGAGATAGTTAAACGCTGCAATTGCGCTCCTTGGAACTCTCCCGCCCCAGCTGCCACCGGGTTGATTCTATATCCTGTAATCCGACCTGAAAACTGTAAATCGCCATTTCCAATTTTCTGTTCCAAAGGCGAATTTCGTTGGTAATACTCTCGCATTTCCTCGGTAAACCTAATGGCCAAGTCAGCAGGCCCATCGAATGCCTCAAAGGCAAAGTTATCTACTGAAAATGTCTTTACTTCAGGAGGCAGATTAAAGCCTGTGAACGTAGCATTTGGCAACCTCCTACAAGAAGCCAAGACAATGAGCAAGGGCAATCCTACCCTCAACAAAAACATATATTTTCTATTCATCAATGTCATAAAGCTTAATTTTCCTATACAGCGTCCTCTCCGAAATACCCAAATCTCTCGCCGCATCTTTTCGTTTCTTACTGTTCTTTTTCAAGGCTTTCACTATCATCTCTTTCTCATTTTTTTGCAAAGAAAAAGACTCATCTTCCATCTCGTGGGTAATATCGTCAATAGTGTCGATATTCAATGTTTTTTTAGAAGCCCTGCCTTCGTTACCAACATAGGACAAGTAACCATCGTCATCGGACTCATCATCTGTGTGAGTATCGTGCGCATGAGGCACAGTAGGCATTAGTGAATCGGGTTTGGCATACACGGGACTCTGCCGTTCTACGCCCGGGCCAGCGCCCATTCCCAACACTATTTTTTTCAACTCCGCAACATCTCTTTTGAGTTCAAAAAGAACTTTATAAAGCAGATCCCGCTCGGAAAAACTATCAGATGTGTTTGCGTTGATTCTATCTTGTTGATTTACCAATGCAGGGAGATAGTTTGATTGGTTGGCAGGCAAGTACCTGCGCAAGGTTTCCGCAGAAATGAATCTATCGGACTCCATCACAGACATTTGCTCTGCAATATTTTTAAGTTGGCGGATGTTCCCTGGAAACCTAAACCCCATCAATAAATGTTGGGCCTGTTCGTCAAGCACCAATGGTTTCGCACGGTTTATTTCTGCAAAATCGGAAGAAAACTTCCTAAAAAGCAAAAGGATATCATCGCCTCGCTCCCTCAATGGGGGCACATAAATGGGGATAGTACTGAGTCTGTAGTACAAGTCTTTTCTAAACTTTCCATCTTCTACATGCTTCCACAAATCCACATTGGTAGCTGCAACCACCCTCACATCGGTCTTTCTTATTTTTGAAGAACCAACCTTTATAAACTCTCTGTTTTCAAGTAGCCTCAATAGTCTAGCTTGAGTTTCCAAAGGCATTTCGGCAATTTCATCTAGGAAAATAGTACCCTTATCAGTTACCTCAAAATAACCTTTTCTGGCCTCTGTAGCACCTGTAAAAGCTCCTTTTTCATGTCCAAAAAGTTCAGAATCAATGGTTCCTTCTGGCAACGCACCACAGTTAAGGGCAATAAACTCACCGTGTTTTCTATGGCTGAGCTGATGGATGATTTTGGAAAAAGACTCTTTACCACTACCACTCTCTCCCGTTATGAGCACCGTAGAATCCTTAGGTGCAACCAGCATAGCCACCTCTATAGCTCTATTGAGCGAGGGGGCGTTTCCAATGATACCAAAGCGTTGTTTAACCGATTGAATGTCTTCTATATCCATAAAGCAAATCCTGCCTTTCTCTTCCTAAAAATCTATAAAAACAATAGCTAGGCGATTAGTTAGGGATTCCGAAGTTGGAAAACCCTACCGAATTAAAGCCCAAAGTTAAGTGAAAAAAGAAAGCCCTTGCAATTGTTTCCAATTAAAATGCAAGAGCTTTAAAGCTATAACAAAAAAAGAAGGGTTTGGTTACCCAAAATACCTACTGGCGCTGACTACTTGCTCCACAAAGATCGAGGTAGCGCTTATCAATGGTCATTCCCATAGCTCTTGCTTTTTGAAATTCGTTGCAAGCCGCCAATTGATTGCCCGTATTGGCTATCACCCTACCCTTCTGATAATGCAAACTTCCTTTTAAGAAGTTGTATTGAGTAACTATTTCTGGCTGGCCTTTGTACCTCTCTATCTGAGCCAAAGCCAAATCTATATCTCTCAAACTACTTCTAAAATCCCTAATATTATAAAAAGCAATAGCTCTTCCGTCCAAGGCTTTCAACATGTCCAACGACCTGTTTGTACCTTCCTTGAAGCCATTTATAAATACATTGTAATAAGAAATAGCTTGTGGAAACTCACCGCTTTCAGAGTAGATATCACCAATGATTCGGTAAATACCCAAATCTAGTTGAGAAGGGTTTTTCTGGGCAATTTCCAAGTATTTTTGAGCTAACTGCAAACCTTTTTGGTTAGTGTTTTCTTCTCCTGGCAAAAGCTTTTCAGAATACATAAATGCCAGCTCTTTCATTGCCCCTATGTGATTGCTTTTTGCTGCCATGTAGTACCACGAAGCCGCTTCTCTTGCATCTACCACCACTTTACACTTACCATAAAGGTAAATATCTCCCAGAAGTTTTTGTGCCTCTGCATTATTCAGCTCGGCAGCCATCCTAAACCAATCTATTGCCTTTGCATTTCCCTCGGAAAGATAATATTGACCCAATCTCATCTGAGCCGAAACATTCCCTTTCAAACCCAAATAACTGATATAATCTAAATCGTTCTGATCAACATATTGTAAAATATTGTACCTGCTAAGTTTGTACATCGCCCTTGCGGAAAGTTCTCCTCTTGAAGAAGTTGCTACCTTGAGGTTGTACCTCACTGACTTGGCAACATCTATTTCCGTTCCTCTTCCTGTTGCATACATATCGGCCAGGGCAAACAAGGCCGTATCGCTTTTGAGACGAGCAGCTTCTTTGTACCAAACAAAAGCATTCCTTAGATTTTTTTCGAGCATCATGCCTTTTTCATACATATCGGCCAAAGCCAAAGCAGCATCAGCATTCCCCGAAAGAGCAGCCATTTGACAATATTCCAACGCTTTTTTCTCATCCTTGGGAACACCATTGCCATTCAGGTACCTCAAGTACAATTGATATTGCTTATTCTCGCTTCCTCCTCCACCTTTGCGGGCTTCGTAGATCTGGTAATCTTTATCATCTACAGAAAGAAAATTCCTAACTGTATAGTTTTCAAGCTCTTTGTCTGCTGCAGCTACACCTTTGTTAGCAGCCCTTACATAATTCACCACCGCAAGCCTTACGCTCGGTGGCTGCACATATTCCTCGTTCACCTTCAAGCCCTTTGCATAGATTTTACCCAACTCATACTGCGCTGGTCCATATTCTTTCCTTGCAGCCAACCTAAATAGTTCAAATGATTTCTTAGTATTTTTTTCAACGCCTGCTCCGTTGGCATAAGCCAAGCCGAGTTTGTACATGCTTTCAGGATCGCCTTTTTCAGCCATATACATAATGTAAGAAGGGCGATTTTTATTAGCCAATTGCGCTACAGGAAGCGTTTCTAACTTTGAACCAGCTTCGGCATAACCTCGGGTAAAGGCAGTCAGATAATAATCAATCGCCAATTCCTGATTTTTCTCACGTTCATAGATCTGAGCCAACCGAAATGCCGCTTTAGCATGGTTCTGATCTGCAGCTCCTTTGTAGTAATTCTTTGCATTTTGTAGGTCCATGTTGGTGCCTGTACCCGATTCTGACAACCGCCCCACTTCATACTGAGCCGAATCATAACTATAATTAGCTGATTCTAGGTACAAGGAGTAAATCCGCTTAGAATTCACCCGATCACCAGATTTCCCCTCTTCATAAATTTTTGCCAACTGGTAAATCGCCTCAGGCTTGCCTTGCCTTGCTTGTGATTTTATTTCGTTCAGGCGTATGACATTTTGTCCAAAACCTGCAGAGCAAAAGCATAGGTTAGTAAAAAACAGAATTGTGATTTTTTGAAGATAATTCCCCATTTTCCTCGGATTAAAGATAAAGAAAAAGATTTCGGACCATTGGCAAGATTTACATATTTCGCAAAACATGCCGCAAAAGTTGTTATTGGTTCAATCGCACAGGTTGGTTACTGCTAAAAACAATACATGCAATAGCAACGCAGGTTATATGGAATAAGTACTGCATTTGCATGAAATTAAAAAAAGTACTTTCGTTAAAATACGAGTTTGTAATCTATTTTCAAAGTATATCATTTTTTTTCCATAAAACATAAAAGGGGAAGCCTCACGACAAGGCTTCCCCTTTTTAGCTCTACAAAAGCTGTTTATCTATAACAAGTTTTTTACATTGTCCAAAGCCTCTTCAGTAAGCGGCTTGGTAATAAACTTGATCACATAATCGTTGTTCACTATCTTATCGATATCTCTTTTGTTGTCGCTGCTCGACAAGATGACAATCTTGCATTTTTTCTTGATTGCCTCAGGGAAACTTTCAAATTCGTATAGGAAAACAAAGCCATCAACTATTGGCATATTGATGTCGAGAAAAATCAGATCTGGCAAATTTTCCTCGTCGTCCTTCACGCTATTCAAATATTCCAAGGCACTTTTCCCAGAATTTTTTATCTCTATCCGATAGGCAAAGCTCGTAAGCTCAATTATACGTTTATTAATAAAATTGTCGGTATCATTATCATCCACCAACATTACTAAATCTATTGCCATATTTCTTACACTTAAAAGTATTTATATCCTTTCTTTATAGCCCTGTGTTGAAAGCCAAAATTTAATAGATGAGAAAACGTGCCAAAAAAGTGATGCGTTTCTTTCTTTACCTTTGTCTAAAAGATCAAAAAAATGCCGCAACAAGAATTGAAGACTTTTCACCCATTGCAAGTTGCATTGCGAAAGTAAACTATTTTTTGTTAATACTACAAGCTATTCATAAAGATTTTGAATTAAACTTAAGACTAACATCGCCCCTTTACAATTAAAAAACAACAAGTATGCAACCTTCCTTCCAATACAAGCCCTTTCCATACTCCATCAGCTAAGCAATGGATTCATTTACCTTAAAACTACCGTAGCATCAAACATGGCTTTTTTCAAGGTGTCAAGCTCTTTTCTTTTCCTAGCCTCATCCCATGCAAAGTGCTCCGCCATGAATCTCAATACGATAGGCATATCCTTCTTAATTTCTGATATATGAAAAAATAATTTGCCCGTACGTTGATTAAAGAAATCGACCATTTTAAGCAGCATTTCCTCTTTTAGGGCATAACCTAAGGTTGCCTGCACAAGTGCTTCTTCTTTCATTAATCCGCCTTCTACTCCTCGAATATACTCTTCTACAATACCCGAAGATCTCGTTCCATAACAAAACACGAGTTCCCGCACATCCCCTCTTACTAAGCCGAAGGGCTTTGCTCGGGCACAAAGCTCCACAAAGAATTTTTCCACTTCATGATAACTTCTAAACTCTCCTCCAAAAAGCTTCAAAGATTTCGTTTTCGCTTTACCTAGCTCCTCTTTTTTATTTATAAAAAACTTATTTATCACTCCATCTACCACCATTTCGGCCATTTTCCTGAACCCTGTCAACTTCCCGCCTGCTATGGTCACCAGCCCCGAACTATCAAAATACAACTCGTCTTTCCTAGACATCTCAGAAGCTTTTTTCCCTTCCTCAAATATCAACGGGCGCAGCCCAGCCCACGATGATTCAACACCTTTTATACTAAGGTTCAAGGTTGGGAAAACCTGATTTACAGCGCTGATCAAATACTCAACATCTTCAACTGCAACCTTTACTTCGTCGGGCGAACCAGCGTGCGGAGTATCGGTTGTGCCTATATACGTCGCCCTGCCCCTCGGGATCAAAAAGATCATTCTTCCATCGGAATGGTTGAAATAGATAGCTTGCTTGATGGGCACCAACTCATGTGCCAGCACTATGTGCACCCCTTTGGTAAGGAATAACTTCTTAGACTGGGGCAAATTTTTCAGCTTTTCTGCCCAAGGACCCGTAGCATTTACCACCACTTGCGCATCAATCTGAAACTCATCTCCTACCAACCCGTCTTTACATGCTAGACCAGCCACCTTACCCGCAGAATCGTACACTACTGATTGTGCCTGGACATAGTTTATGCACCGGGCATCAAAAGTTGCCGCTGTTTTTAATGTTTCGAGCGTAAGGCGAGCATCATCGGTGCGGTACTCTGCATAGTAGCCTGCCCCTATAATAGGAATCCCGCTCAGAAGCGGTTCGAGCAACTCTCCTTCGCTTGGCTTTAGCATTTGGTAGCGGTCGCGTGCAGGAACTCCCGCCAACCTATCGTACAAAAACAGCCCAACAGAAAGGATGAACTTGGAAAATATATTTCCAGAAAATAACGGAAGCAACATCTTTTCGGGGCGAACCAAATGCGGCGCCATCTTGTGTACAATTGCCCGCTCTTTACCAACTTTGGCAACAAGGGCCAATTCGAGCTGCTTTAGGTAGCGCAAGCCTCCGTGGATAAGCTTGGTAGACCGACTGCTCGTCCCCGAGGCAAAATCCCCTTTTTCGACCAAGGCAACGTTTAGCCCACGAGATGCCGCATCGAGTGCGATTCCCGCACCTGTTATCCCCCCTCCTACTATCACTAGGTCAAAAGTTTTTTTCTTGAGTTCGCTTATTAGAAGATGCCTGTTTTGAGAGTTGAAAAAATTCATAGAAACATGAGGGTTAGCGTGTACTATTTCGGTTTTTATACATCAACACGAAAATGAAGGAAGGTGTTACAAAAGGGTACACTGGTAAGGGAATTTCTATTTTTTTTACCTCAAGATGTGATTTTTTGCAAGGTCTTCTTACTAACGTAGTGTAATCAATTTGAAAAATGTGAAAAACAGAGATGACTTTATAAAAGTGGTTCAGGCAAACGAGGCGATCATTTATAAAATCACCAAGGTATATACCACAGACTCGGAAGATCAGAAAGACCTTTACCAAGAGGTAGTCTTTCAGCTATGGAAGTCTTTTGAATCTTTCCGAGGAGAATCGGGCATAGGGACGTGGATTTACCGTGTCGCTTTGAATACTGCCATTTCCCACCTCAACAAAGAAAAAAAGAAGGGCAACCATTTTTCGATGGACGATGGCATATTGGAAAAATTTGAGCCCCAAGACCAAACCCTCGAAGAGCAAACAAAAGTACTTTATGCCCATATAAAAGAGCTGGGCATAGTGGAAAAAGGACTCGTACTGCTCTATTTGGAAGGGAAAAGCTATGACGAAATTGCAGAAATAACGGGGTTTTCCATATCGAATGTGGGCACTCGCCTATCGAGAATAAAGCAAAAATTGAAAACACAGGTCAGTAAAAAACAAGAGCTATGGAACTAGATGAAATGAAAGCCCTGTGGGAAAACATGGGCAAAGAAATGGAAAAACAAAAAGTATTAACCCATAAACTTATAGTAGACATGACGAAGGAAAAATACCAGAACAGATTACAAAAAATTATCCGCATTGAAGGCGCTGGCACTATTATATGCATAATATACGCTGGCGTAATCTTATTCAACTTTGGCAAACTGGAGGCTTGGTACTTGGAAGCCCTTGGGATATTTTCCATTTTGGTGTTCCTGCTGTTGCCCTATTTCTCTCTAAAAACGATAGTTAACCTCAAAAAGCTAGACATAGGAATAGCGACATACAAACAACTGCTTTCTCAGTTTGCCATCAGACGAAAACGCTTTTTCTATGTTCAAAAAATGGGAGTGGTTCTCGGCTTTTTGTTGGGGGTGGCTATTCTCCCCGTAGTTTCCAAAATAACGAGTAACAAGGATTTCCTTGCCGAAAGCCAATATTGGATGTTTCTATACATTCCTTTTCTAGTCATCTCCTTGTTCTTTTTTAGCCGCTGGACATTGGGTAAATATGCCCGGATAGCCGACTCTGCAGAGAACTTATTAAAAGACCTTGAGGAATAAACCCAAAACAACCCGAACTATTTCCCTCTTTAGTTTCCTAAAGGGGAAATAGTTTGCTAAATTTTAGCTACTGCACTTTAGCCAAATCTTTAATACCCTCAACCAACCTATCCATTTCTTTGGTATTGGTGTACACATGCGGGGTTACCCTCATTCCTGTATACTTCCCGTTTTTATCAGATTTATAGGTCAGGTGAACGTGATAATCTTTGTATAATCTGTCAACCACATCTCTTTCATCCATATTTTTTAGAGAAAAAGAACCTAATGCACAGGCATACTCGGGTTTTAAAGAAGTTTTAACTTCTACATTAGGAATATCGGCTACTCGTGTAATCCAATAATCCTTCAGATAGCGCAACCTTGCTTCTTTGCGCTCGCCCCCAATGGTGTTGTGAAAATAAATAGCCCTGGCTATGGAAAGCTCGGCCGGCAGGTTGCGAGTGCCAAATGTTGAAAACTTGTTTATATCATCGCTCTGAGGATCTTCATGGGTAAAGAGTGGCCAAAGTTTTTTGATCTCCTTCTTTTTCACATACAACATCCCCGTGCCAAAAGGAGCACAAAGCCACTTATGTAGGCTTGTCCCATAAAAATCACAGCCGAGATCTGAAATCTTAAAATTAAGGTGGGCAAATGCATGGGCTCCATCTACCAACACTTTTATTTCCGGATTGATTTTCTTTACCGCAGCGGTGATTTTCTTCACGGGCATGATATTTCCGTTCAGGTTATTTACATGGGTGATGGTAACTACTTTGGTTTTCTCAGTAACAGCATTTGTGTAAGCATTTACTATTGTATCATCATCTTCAATAGGGAGGTCGAACGAAACCCACTTCAACACTATACCGTACCTCGCTTCTGCCTCTTCCCATGTGTTCATTACCGAAGTATAATCTTGCTCACACAAAACCACTTCGTCACCCTTGGCGTAATCCATTCCCCAAATCACCGTATTAATCGCTTCAGTCGTATTTCTGTTGACAGCAATCTCTTCAGGACTACACCCAGCCAAGACAGCAAGTTGTTCCCTTACCGAATCCGAAATAGAACCTTTGCTCCACATATGCATAGAAGGGATAGTATTGAACTCCTTTGTATAATGTTCAAATACTTCCTGAACCACTTTGGGTTGTGGGCTCACACCTCCATTATTGAGGTTGGCAATGGTGGTAGAAACTGAATATTCATTTCGCACCCAATCCCAAATAAATTCATCTTCTGCAAATTGGGGAAGCCCCCTCCAAACTTGCTGTTCTTCCAATGAGGCATTTGCCAAATGGGGAAAGCCGATACTGGCTGTAGTTGCTAAAGCTGTAGCCGCTTTGCATCCTTTTTTCAAGAATTTTCTTCTACTACTCATAGTGATTTTAGGTCAATAATGTGATAAATACTCGTGTTCCCGATAGTTGTTGGTAGTAAATAACATTGGCTTTGGTAAATAAATACCTTGGGGAGGGATAGGGTGCGGTTAATACCTAAAGGATAGTTATTCCTAAATTTAATAATTAAGCGGTCATTATGGGCATGCAAAAACACTTTTCTCATGAAAAAGAAACCAACATATATTGATTTGAAGAGTCAAATTCATTGAGTTTGGTTTGTTAAAAACAAGCAAGTTTTTTTTACAACAAGAGACATCGATCCGTATCTTAGTCAAAGACTTCAACCAAACATAAAATGGAAAGCTCCTATTTTTTACTCGTATTCATCATAGGGATAATTCTTTACATTAGGGTTTTTAGCGATTTAACAAAAGCCGAGTTCAAAAGCGATCAACCAAAACACTGATGGCATTATGCATCATTTGTTCTCCAATTTTAGGGGCAATTCTTTATTTCAGTTCAAGGAACAGGCTGCATGCTTCAAAACCAAGGGAATTTAACCCCCTCTTCAGGAAGACAAGTTTTTAAATGCTTGCTTCTGAGTGGTAAAAAGGTTATATTGATGTATCTCATACACAAAACCAATAGCCATGTCAACTAATGAAAACTTAGGAGGTATATATGCCCTCAAAGCCTTGTTCTTAGCCGAGTTCATCATAGCATTTTTAATCACTTCTTTTGTCGCACTAGCCACTCACTCCTTTATTTATCTCGACACCGTATTTAATGGAATAGGAATACTAAATATTGCCACATTTGTAGTGCTATCGGCTATTTTAGCTTATTTGGTAGGAAAACAAGCAAAAAAAATAAGGATAGAGAAAACGGGGAAAAGAATCCTGATCAGCTTTACCGCCGCTCTGTTCATTACCCTGCTAGCCACATTACTGACAAGCGTACTTGCCCTGATCTTTAGCCAAACCCCACACAGCTTTGCACAAACCCTACAATTACTTGCCCGCAACATATTATGGATGGCTGTTTTGAGCATTTTTCCCCTAACCGTTGCCAGTATCTGGTTTGCCTATAAGTTGGGAAGAAAGTAAAAAAAAGTACTGTGCTACATAAAAGTAAAAGCCTAAAAATTAAAATTCAGGATTTTTACTTTGCCCATATCCTCTTGCGATACTTGTGGCTGTTTGTACTGTTGGGGCACGTTGTCCCAATTTTTGTATTTATTTCCTCCTACGTAATAGCCTCCACTTGAAGAGAGGGTGGAAGGTGTGTTCTGAAGATATACATTGTAGCTGCTTGTGGGCGCCGAGTTGCCCGCTTTCCCGTTGAGCACCATTTCCAATTTCCCATCACCATCTATATCGACATTTATCCAGTTGAGCTTTAGAATACGGTTATAACTTCCATCAACCACCATTTTCATGATTTCTTCATTGAACCCATCAATAATTTTTTGGGCATCGGGCAAATCTTTGCGAAGGGCAAAATGTAATGATCGAACCACTAGTGGAACAGCACCTACTTCAAGGTATGTGGCAACCTCTTCTTGCTGATAAAGCAACATATTTTGAATCAATAGCGCATCTACTAACATGTATTCTACTTCACTCTTAAGCAAACTTTCTAGGTTCGCTTGGTCACTTTCTCCTGGCACAAATTCTATATCGATAGCA
Organism: Flammeovirgaceae bacterium SG7u.111; assembly: GCA_034044135.1. Classification (NCBI taxonomy): domain Bacteria; kingdom Pseudomonadati; phylum Bacteroidota; class Cytophagia; order Cytophagales; family Flammeovirgaceae; species Flammeovirgaceae bacterium SG7u.111. The sequence continues at coordinate 5,194,038 of CP139021.1, forward strand.
GACTCTACCTGCTCTCCATAAGCATACGAGCCTACTACCGCCACTTTTTTACCTTTCAAGTCGGAAAGTGAACTTGCACTTACATCCGAGCCTTTTCGCCCGACCAAAATCAACTGATTTTGTAAATAAGGCATTGAAAACAAGAGAAACTCTTCACGCTCAGGGCTTTTCCAAAGCGCCGCACTTCCATCATACGTTCCATCTTTGAGACTTGACAATACATCTTCAAAAGCAAGAATTTCAGTAGATGTTTTATTACCCTTTCTGTTCAAGGCATTTTCTACCAAATCGCTGGCGAAAGCCTTTTCGCCTTCTACATTGGTAAAAGGAGGCCATACATCGGAGGCTAATTTGAGTTGGACAGACTGGGCAAAAGCGCCGAACGTACACAAAAAGAATAGAATAGGTAAGAGAAGAGGTCTCATACAGCTTTAGTTAAATGTTAAGAGCTGTAATATAAGTTGAATTTTGGATAAGAAAAGAAAATATATAGATGGAAATAAAAAAAGCAGCGGTATCCCGCTGCTTTCTTCCTACGCTTTTAGTGCTATTACCGTAATATCATCTCGCTGCTCGGTAAACTCTTGATGTTTGTCCAAAGCCTCCTCAAACTCGCCTTGCTGTTTCTCCATAGAAAAACTGTTATTGGCTTCTATCAGGTCTTTAAATTTCTTAGAGCCAAACCTTCTCCTGTTAACATCATTCTGATCAATATATCCATCAGTGGTAAGGTACAACAAATCACCTTTGTGAATTAAAAGCTCTCTCGTATTAAAACTCTTGAGCTCTCCTACACTTTTCCTTCCTCCAATGGAAAGACGATCACTTTTGAGCTGAACTAGCTCTCCTCCTGTTATCACAAACAGAACATGCTTAGCGCCTGCGTACTTTAGCTTCACAGTTTCATGCTCTCCATATTCCAATATACAAAAACCTACATCCATCCCATCGTTAATGCTCTGGTCATTACTACTCAGTCTTTCTATTAGGTTTTTGTTCAAATAATTTAATATGTCGGCAGGATCGTCAAGTTTTTGACGTACAATAGCTTCCGTCAGAATACTATTGCCCATTATAGACATCAAAGCGCCAGGAACACCGTGCCCTGTACAATCTACCACAGCAATAAACTTGAAATTGTCCCTTTCAGAAGCCCAATAGAAATCTCCCGAAACAATATCCTTTGGTTTATAGATCAAAAAGCTTTCGGGTAGGATATTGTGAAACTTATCTCCAGAAGGTAAAATGCTATTTTGAATTCGCTTTGCATACGCAATACTTTCCATTGTTTTTTGATTTTCAACTTCAAGTATTTCCTTTTGCTGAGCTATCATCTCCTGGTTTACCTGTAGCTCTTCGTTGGTCTCATTAATGATAGCATTTTTCTCTTCCAGCTTTTTACGAGATTTCCTGTTATGAATTAAGCCAAAAACAGCCATCAAGATAATGATTAACGCCAGACCAATAATACCAATTCCATATTTCTTAATCCTTTCTGCTTCTTTAAGGGCTATATCTTGTAGTTCCTTGTCTTTTTGTAAAAGTGAAATAGCATTTTCTTTCTTCTTCTTCTCTGCCTCTTGCAACTCCTTATTCTTCTCCAAAAGGGCAATTTGCTGATCTTGCTGCTGTGCTTGAAACTGTTGCTCGGTAAGCATAAGCAATTGCTTCACCCTATCTTTTTCAAGCTGCTGATTTTTGAGCTCAATAGCTTGCAGTTCTTGATTCCTTTTGGCAAGATCCAATTCTTTCGCTTGCATCGCCATTTGGTTTTCTCTTCTTTCCGCTTCCAAAGCAAGCTTCTTTAGCTCTTTAGATTTCCTCTCATTTTCCTGGATTAGCTCTCTAATTTCCTCCTCTAGCTGATTAGCATCTGCCTGTTGTTTCAGCATATCTTCCTGCCTTTCCTTCTCTAAGGCTTTTAACTCCTCATCTAAATCACTGTACTTTTTGCCATACTCCTTCGCTTTTTTTTGCATATCTTCCTTGAGATATATCAAGGAAAGTAGTTTATAACTAGTTAGCAATGTCTTTTTTGACTCGATACTTTCACCTATTCTAATAGCAGAAAGAACATCTTTCATTGCTTGGATATTATTTCCGCTTATGTAGTAATTAGCTGCTAAATAGTTGAGTGTTTCAGCTTTGCCTTTTTCGTTTTCATTGGTTTTATAAAGATCAAGTGCCTGATTGAAATAGAATTTAGCCTTGGCAAATGCTTTCAAATTAGTGTGAGCAACGCCAACATTATTAAGTATTGTTGCTTTTTGCTCTAAAGCCAAGTCTTCTATACTATTTGCTAAGTCAATAGACTTTTGAAAATACTCGAAAGACTTTTTTTCTTTTTCAAGCCTTTTATAATTAAAGCCCAAATTATTATAAGTTGTACTTAGTTCTGAAACGTATGCAGGTTCTGTTTCAAGAATCTCAGCAACTTTTTCAGTATATGTCATCGATTTTTCAAAGTCATTTGAAAGCTTTGCCAATGTCGATAAGTAATTGAGTGTATTGATACTTCCATTGATGTTTTTCTCTTTTTGAAAAATAAGAAGGATGCGAGAATAAACAGTGAATGCCTTATCATAGTTACGAGACTCTACTTCACAAGCTGCCCAATTTTGTAGAGAGTTCATCTTCATTTCCTTCTCTAGTCTCCCTTCTTTGCTATTAACACAGCTTTTATAATACTCTACTGCTTTTGGGTAATTTTTTTGAGATTGGTAAAGAAGGGCTATTTGATAGTGCAAGCTCCTGATTTCATTCTCTTTATCGGGAAGTTCTAATAAATATTTCTCCGCTCTTAAATAGAAAAACATGGCTTCGTCATACTTCTCCAAACGATAGTTACACTGCCCTTGAAGGATTGTACTATTAACCTTACCGTCGAAATAGATGATACTATCCGCCAGGTTAAAAGCTGTTTCAGCATAATCTAGCGATAGCTCAAATTGCTGTCTATAAAAAGCCTTTTTAGAATATGCTAAGAGCTCATCAATCTTCAACGTATCAGACGACGACTCTATATTATTGAATGACAATGCTTCCACTTCATTTGGCTTAGCTAGTAAACCTACTAAAAGTAAAATAACCAAGGTGTTATATATTAAAATGATCTTCATATCAAATCAGTCATTTTCAGTTAGTAAGAATAATTTAAGCCTAGTAAATAAATCGGCCTTACCCTATCTGAGTAAATAAATTCAGGGTTGTCACTTGACAATAAATTTTTAGCATTTACAAAAACACTAAACCTTTCAAAAATATTATTGTACGAAACCTTTATATTAAGAGCATGTTTAAATTTTGAAAAGAGCCGGGCAGGCTAAAACTTTGTAGTGACGAAACAACAAAGTTTATGGAAACAGGATATACCCGCTTGACCTCCCGGCAATGGCAATATATAAAAGAATATCTTCCCGTGGAAAGGAAACGCAAATATGACCTCAGGGACGTGGTGGACTCGATCTTGTACTGCATGCGCAGCGGACAGCAGTGGCGCAGCCTCTCGGGCGAGGGACGCCCTCCTTGGAATGTGGTATACTATTATTTCCGCAAGTGGCAGGGGGACAACACGCTTTTTCGGCTGAACGCGGCACTCAACCAACTAGAGCGCAAGAGGAAGGGCAAGAAGGCGACCCCGAGCATGCTTTCCATTGATAGCCAGTCGGTAAAGTGCGCGCCTTTTATCGGGCAGGACACGGGGCTGGACGGCAACAAGAAGGTGAACGGGAGAAAAAGGCACGTCATCACCGATACGCTCGGGCTGGTATGGGGAGTGGTCGCCACTGGCGCCAACGAGCATGACGGCACGATAGGGCAACGGGTGGTGGAGCCCCTCTTGGGCTACCTGCACAGGATGGAAAAGATCCTGGCAGACCAGGCCTATAAAAAGAAGTTCACCGGATGGGTAGAGGACAACATAAGGGGCGTAGAGGTCGAGATATCCTCTTGTCCCCCAACCCCCAGGGGCTTTGTGCCCATCAAGTGGAGATGGGTCACCGAGAGGACATTCGGCACGTTCAATTTCTTCCGGAGGCTGTCCAAAGACTATGAAAAAACTACCAAAAGCCAAGAAGCTTGGGTTTTATGGCAAAACTGCCAAATAATACTTAATAGGATCAAAAAAATGCCTATTTAAAATTTTTAAACATGATCTAAGGCTGAATGATCCATTCATAGGTCTTTCTGTATTTCGGTCCATTAAGGAATGCCCACTGAAGTAATACATATTAGCAAAAGTGCTAAGGTTTTTTAGCGGACTATATTCTAAATAAGCACCCCCATAAAACTGAGGCGTAGGAGTATAACTTACTACGGTAGAATCAAAGTTGTTATTAAATATCACATTAGTTCCTACTTGGTTCAAGTTTGTAAATTGAGTGCTTTGAAGAGTGATAAAAGTACCAAGTTGAACTCTTGAGAATAAGGCTATAATAGCCTTGGCAGTTACACCAAATTGCTTGGTTTCCAAAGAAGAATTTTCCTTTTTTCTATAAAACAACAGACTATCTTGAGATTGGGCTTCTTCTAGGTAATTATTTGAGTTATTAAAAAAGAACTCAAGGTCAAATTCAGTATTTTGAATTGCCTTTGTTCTCAACCCAACCTGTATCGAGTTCTTGGAAACTGATTTCAAGCCTTTATTGGCCTGCAGAATCAAAACATTCTCCTCTTCTACATTAGCTATTTGGTTTTGAGGGTAGTTCCGCAAAAAAGGGGAAGCATTCATAGACGTTATGCCAGCTCTAAATATAAAATCATTAGTAACCTTATAAGTACCTGTAAGAGCACCATTGAAAACAAAGGACTCCGCAATGTTATAAGTCTCCAATCGAGTAACCCCTAATAGCCTCAGTTTATCATTAACCTTTAAATCTCCATTGAGGTAAAATGATGTGTTTTGGTAAGAAAGGTCTAATGGCGGTCCGAGATTACTTCCTCCCCCTTGGTTTTCAGGGTTAAAACTCGTCACCTCACTTATATTTGAATATTTGCCTGTCTGGTAACTTATTCCAGGAATAACAACTAGCTTGTTAAACTTAAAGTTATAACTAACATTGACAAACGTTTGGCTAAAGTTATAATCACTATTAGGGTAATCAACAGAGTAATTACGCTCCCCATTCGTTAACCCTACTTGGATGTTTAGCCCATGAATATTGCCATTCACTTTGAAAAAATTACTCTTTGAGCGCCGCATAACCATCGCCATAAGGGTGTCGATACCCATAGATGTTGTTTGTGCAAGTGAGTTTTGAAGGCCTAATTGCGCATCAAAACTAATTCCCTCACTTAGCTTGAGCGTTAAGAAACCATTTGCCCCATATTTTTGGAGTGCCGCATCTGAATAGGTATTAGTTTCAAATGCATTAGGATTATAAAACAAAAGAGAATCACTTTGTATATATTGATCTTTTACCAATGAGTAATAATCGGTGAACGGGCGGTTTAGTGTATGATAATAACCTGATAACCGAGCCTGCAGCTTATTTTCGATACCATAATTAATAGCTCCATTATATTGGTAATTGTTATCAGTGCCAGCTGAAGCCATTGCCTCACCACTTAACCCATTTTTTCTCTTGCTTTTTGTTACAATATTAATTGACCCTGCTACAGCATTATTCCCATAAACGGGATTTCCGCCTCTCACCACCTCAATTCTTTCAATATCGTTCATATCTACTGGAAGTGCCTCCCATAGTATATCTCCCCATAAGTAATCTATCATAGGGATGCCATCGATCATGACCAACAGTTGCGAAGTCTGGTCGTAGCCAGAAAGGACATCTCCACCGGGAAAATAACCTGCACCACGTATTTGCACATCATAATTACCATTCGACTTTTGTCTAACTATTACACCTGGGCATAATTTTAAAACTTCGGGAACGGAGTTAGCACCAGAAAGCTCAATTTGCCTTTTCCCGATTACCGAAAGGTCAAAAGGAGAATCGAAAGCTCTCTCAAGCTTATTGGAAGCACCATAAACTTTCAGTCCTTGAATACCTTCTACTGGTAGGTTTAAAATATCTTCCTCTACAGTAAGCTTAAAACCCTTTTCACTTACAAGCGTGTCAGGTTGGGAAAGAACAGGCTTAACAAAGCCTGTAACTAGCAGCAATAAAATTAGTGTTTTCAGTAAGTGGTTCATCATATTTCGATACAATCTGTATATCATAACTGACAATTAGTAGATATCATATTGAGAAATGCTTTTTTAGTTTAACTAATGCTAAATATCTGTGTGAATCGATTGGACTACTGAATTGCTAGATATAGACGTACCCTGAATAGCTCTTACCCTTGTATAATAAGTAGTATTAGGCTGTAGACCTTCAACAATAATGTTATTAGAGTCTACGAACTTGGCATCGTATGCTGTCAAGATATTACTGAAACTTGCATCAGTTGCAACGTCTATCAAATAGCCATCTATATTAGAAATAGCATCCCATCCGATTTCATAAGAAAATACAGCTTTCTCTCCTTCGGTCAGTGTACTGCCATAGGTCATAATAGCCTTTATCTGATCTCGGGTTATTGGAGTATTATAAATCCTTAAATCATCTACCATACCGTGTAGGTATTCACTCCCCAAACTTGAAATGATTACCGCTCCATTGGCTCCCCCCATTCCAGGTTGACCACCATGATAACTTATTTCACCTTTTAGAAAATCGGTGTTAGCACTTACAGCATCCCCTCCATCGATATGCAAACGTATTTCACCATTGTCATAAATGGCTGTGATATGATACCAAATATCTGGGCTAAGACTTACAGATGTAACATAGTCATATTCATCATCGTCCCCTGCCGTTACAATTATTTGGTTGTTCACTAGCCCTATGGCCATGCCATTTGTTGCCCCTCCTTCTTCATAAATCAACCCCGACTCATTTATCCCAAAAAATTTGACCCATAATGCTATGGTTCTTTCTCTAAAAGATGCCTTAAGAAAAGCGGCATCATCAGTAAGGTTTATCCTATCATCAATTCCATCAAAACTCAAAGCACCATCAACAGCACCCGTAACCCAGCAAGTCGAAAGATCCATGTCTTTCAGTATGCCTGACTGAGTACCTAACTCATTATATACATACTCTCCAGAAGCTTCATCAAATTTGAAGTGTACATCTAAGTCTTGGGAAGATGTCGGAGGGTAGACATCTGTGATTGCATCTAGATCTGGTATAGGAAGAGCCGCCAGCGAAGTAGCTATTGTCTCCGAGTAGCCAGATGTATAACCTTTAGCAGAGGTCCTCACTCTGTAGTAATAGGTATTCCCTGCATATACCCCATGATTTGTACTATTTAATTCGAAGGAAGTAGCCGTACCGACTACCTTGCCATCAAAGTCTGGTAACATTTGTGTAAATTCAGCATCTCTCGATACGTCAAGAATATAGTTATCAGCATCTCCTACCGACTCCCATCTGGCACTGAACTTATAATAAGATGAACTACCATCATCTACGGCTAAAGGAGCCTCTAGTTCTTGGGTTATGGCACTATGTGTATCTGAATAAACGGAATAAGAATTATCCCTTTTTGCCTTTATCCTAAAGTAATATTCCTTTTGGGGCTCTAGCTCGGTAACTGTTTCCGAAGTACTTGCCAATTCTTTCGCCTCATAGCCATCTACAAAATCACTGAAACTAGAATCTGTAGCTACATCCAATAAATAAACCGTTGCACCTTCCTCCTCTGCCCAAGTGACCTTGAAGGAAACCAGCCCAACGTCAGACGTGCCCAAGATCAATGGCTTCCCAAAGCCTTGCGTGCCGGCCTCCACAATATTGGAATATCCAGAAACAGAGCTATTCCTTTTCGCCCTGATCCTGTAATAATACGTATGGTCCACCTCAAGCCCTTCTACCAAAGCAGTGGTCCCAACTATCTCCTTTTCTGTATAGTTTTCCAGCTTCTGAGAAAAACCCTTGTCCAGCGCCACGTCGAGCAGATACGTGGAGGCACCTTCCACAGCCTCCCAGTTTGCATGGAAGTCCAACAGGCCCCCATCGCTCGCGGCAAGCGCCCTAGGCGCTTCAAAGGCTTCCGTTTTGGTCCCGACCACATTTGAGTACGGGGAAACGCTTTTGCCATTCACGCCCCTTACCCTATAGAAATACCCTTGCCCCACCTCTAGGTTCTTCACCTCTAGCAAGGTATCGCCCAGCGATAACCCGGAATAATCGGGAAGGATATTTTCGAAAGCTTCGTCTGTAGCTATATCCAGCAAATAAGACTTTGCACCTTCTAACTGATGCCAAACAGCCACAAAACCGGTAAGGCTATATTCTGTGGGATGGAGAGCAACAGGCCTATCGAATGCCGGCATTTCTATTACTGTCACTCCAGAGTAACCCGAAAACTCAACGGCACCTTTGCCCCGCGCCCTAAAGTAGTAGGTTTCCCCGGGCTGTAAGTCGCTTAGTAGTAATTCAAGCGCTTCCACCTTTACGCTTGAATAACTGCTCAACAGGTTCTCGAAACCCTCATCTGTGGCTATATCGATGTAATAGCTCGTAGAGCCCTCCAGCTCATGCCATTCTATTGTTGCCTCGGTATTGGAAATGAAATCCACCGATTTGAACTGTGGGACGCTCAATGCCTCGGTACGAAGTCCAATTACATTCGAATGCCCCTGACCCGCCTTCCACGCGCTCACCCTGTAATAATACGATTGGTTCACATCTAGGCCCTCGACCAGAATTGTAGTATCGGCTACTTCCTTGTTGCTGTATTCATCAACTATGTTTGAGAAGCTCTCGTCGGTAGCAACTTCCAGCCAATACGTCTCATATCCTATGATCTTGCTCCATTTCGCCTCAAAGGTAGTAGAGGTCACTTGCCCAGGTTCGTAGGCTATCGGACGGGGAACAATGTATTCTGTCTCTTCTAGCTTACAGCCAAATAAAAGAAACAATAATAAAAAGTTAATTAGAGTGGTAGTTCTTAGCATTAGTTATCTTGAAATTGTTTTTTTACTGTTAACCAACATCAGCCTAACGCCCACTCTAAAAATGTTAGTACTTACTATTTTTTTAAAACTTACATCTGTAAAATCGGGTTTTGAAAATATTATTGGATAGTTTATATCAATCTCACTATTCGAATCTTTTTTATTTTTCTACAACAACACCTATCATTTATACTAGTCCGAAAGAGTTCTTCATTTAATAAGTTATAATTAACAAATCGGGCTTTTTTCTGCTTACATAAAAAGGTAATCCCATAACCACCACTGATTCACCCACTAACAAGCATATTCGAAAAGCTCAAAACACCATAAAACAAGCATAGTATAACATGCGCTTAGAATAGCTATAAGTTATTCACTTGTTAATAACAATTCAAATATTTAACAACAAGCAAAAACCCCTTCTTTAGATAATACAATCAATCCAATTTATGAGACCAATAGATTTTTTATCATTTATCCTCTACTTGTACAAATCTTCTCATTGTTAGTTTACAACACATAGCTTATAATTTCTTTCATAAAACCAATTTTCCTACATCTGACTATTCGGCTTTTTAACAATCGTTCACCAAGCTTTTACAAACAAAAATAACGCTCAAGTCACTCATAGGCAATTTACCTAGCTTTTCCCAAAAAAAGCTACAGACCAAAGCAGGGAGAAATTATAATTAATATAAGTAGTCATTACCCCTATTTAAAACCGCTCTTCAAATAGACTTACCGACAAAACTCAATTGCCATTGATTCAGGTAAAATCTCTTGAGCACTCAAGCTATTTACCCTAAATTGATTGTTCATTTCAATTTGTCACTGTCACCTATCTACCGCACTTATGCTAAAGCACCATATTCTCATCTCGTATAGAAACTTGGTAAGAAATAAGCTTTTTTCCACTATCAACATCCTTGGGTTGGCTCTTGGGCTTGCCTGTGCGCTTCTCATTTTACTTTGGGTAAATGACGAACTGAAAACCAATCGCTTCCACGAGAAAAACGACAGGCTCTTTCAAGTAATCTCTGAAGTAGAATTTACCAATGGAAAAGTGGAATATGGACACACCGTGGCAAGCCCTTTAGCAGAAGCCCTAAAAGCAAAAATCCCTGAAATAGAAGATGTGATACGGATGGACTGGGGCTCTCGTAATTTGCTTTTGGTTGAAGGAAATGGTATTCAAGAGCTCGGTCTCCATGCCGATGCCAGTTTTTTCAAAGTATTCAGCTTCGAATTAAAACAAGGAAACCCTGCAACGGTACTTGAAGACATGTATTCCATTGTTATTTCCCAAAACTTGGCAGACAAGTTTTTCCCAAACTCCCCTAACCTCCTCGGAAAGATCATCAACGTAAGAAACTGGGATGGCGATACCCCTTTCAAGGTCACAGGAGTATTTGACAAAGTCCCAGTACATTCATCTCTAAAATTCGACTATGTTCTTCCTTATAACTTCTAGCTTAGCAAGCGTGATTGGCTGAACAAATGGGGAAATATGTCGATCAAAATGAATGTTCTCCTAAAAGAAGGAACTGATTATGAAAAGGTAAATAAAAAGCTTAGCGGATTTATCGCACACCATATTGATGAAGAAAAAAGTACTGAAGTATTTCTGCAACCTTATAAGGACGTACACCTCTACCAACAGTTTTCCAAAGGAAGAAAAGCTAGGGGAAGGATTGCTTATGTTCGCCTTTTTAGCATTGTAGCCATATTTATATTGATAATAGGCTGCATCAACTTCATGAACCTTTCTACGGCAAAAGCTGGAAATAGAGCAAAGGAGGTGGGGATAAGAAAAGTAGTTGGGGCAAAAAAGCGATCACTTATGGGACAGTTTTTGGGGGAGTCGATGTTTATCACGTTCATAGCCATGCTGCTGGCAGTAGCCTTTGTAGAAGTATTCCGACCTACTTTCAACCAACTTACCAATAAGGAAATAGAAATCCCCTATTTCAACTCGGAATTTCTACTTTTTGTACTCATAATTAGCCTTATCACAAGTACCCTTTCGGGAAGTTACCCAGCAGTTTTCCTTTCTTCGTTTGTTCCCGTAAAAGTCCTTAAAGGGACATTTAAGCTCGGTGCTGGTGGCGACTGGGTACGTCGTTCTTTGGTTGTTTTCCAATTTGTACTTTCGTCCACGCTCATTACCTGCACGCTGCTTATCCACGATCAGATTTCCTTTATCCAAACCAAGAACTTGGGAATGGACAGGGAAAATGTATTGTACTTTGGCATCAATGAAGGCATTAGCAAACATGATGTTGCCTTTATGAATGAGTTTAAGCAGTTACCCGGAATTACGCAAGCCGCTTATGCAGGAGAAATCCCCCTCTCGGTTGGGAACTGAACCACGGATCCTAGGTGGGAGGGGAAAAAGGAGGGCGAAGAAATAGCTTTCCACGTCATCAGCTGCGATTATGGTTTTTTGGAAACCATGAAAATGGAGCTTGCCGAAGGGAGAAGTTTCGATGTAAAAATGTCCACTGATAGCCTCAACTACATTGTAAATGAAGAAGCGATAAAACAGATGGGCATTGAAAACCCGATAGGCAAAAGTTTGAGATTTTGGAGAGACGAACCAGGAACCATCATTGGCGTAGTGAAAAACTTTCATCACCAATCCCTCCACTCGCCCATCGAGCCAATCATCATCCGCCTAGACCCTAACCAGACCTGGAATGTATTTGCCAAGTTAGACAACAACCACCTTTCAAAAACCTTAGGGGAGATAGAAGAACTATACAAAAAATACGAACCAGCATACCCTTTCCAATACACCTTTATGGATGATAAATTCAAACAAATGTACAGCAAAGAGCTGCTTGTAGGCACACTTTCAAACTACGCTGCAGGTCTGGCAATTTTCATTTCCTGTTTAGGTTTATTTGGGCTCACGGTTTACACTACCAGCCAGCGTACCAAGGAAATCGGCATCCGCAAAGTGATGGGAGCATCCATCCCTCGCCTTGTACTGATGCTCACCTCAAAGTTCACTGTACTGATTCTCCTTTCCCTGCTCATCGCCTTTCCAGCCTCCTATTTTATTATGGACAACTGGATGGAAGATTTTACCTTTAGGGCAGGAATAAGTCTTGAAAAATTCCTGATAGCGGGCGGATTAGCCCTTACCATAGCATGGCTCACCATTGGCTACCAAGCCATTAAAGTTTCTGTAAGAAACCCTATCGATGCATTGAAGTATGAATAGGGAAAGGAGGTAACACTGCTACGTTGCTAAACTATTCTAAAAGAGAATGTCAAAAAAACTTTGAATTAACCTTATTTTTTGTTTAATGAGAGCAGAAAAAAGAACCTATATAAACATAAGGACAACAAACTATGAGAATAGCCGCAATTGACATCGGATCAAATGCCATTAGATTTAGAGTAGTAGATGTTTTTGAAACAAAATCGGGAGCTGTATTTAGAAGTCTCGAAAATGTTCGCTTTCCCCTCAGGTTGGGTACAGAAGTTTTTACCAACTCCTTTATTAGCCCTGAAACTGAAGATAAGTTCATCAAACTTATTCAAGCCTACCGGGTACTGATTGACCTCTACGAGGTGGAACATTACCTGGCTTATGCTACTTCTGCTATGCGAGAAGCTGAAAATGGTGAAGCATTGGCTAAAAAATGTGGAAAAATATGCGACATGGACATTACGCTGATTGACGGTAAAAAAGAATCTGCAGTATTGAGTATGGCTATAGAAGAGTTCTTAGGAGAAAGTTGTTACATACATGTGGATGTAGGTGGAGGGAGCACCGAAATCAATCTTTACAAAAACAAAGCAAACGTGGACAGCAGATCTTTTACAATTGGTGCAGTGAGAGGTCTGGGGAAAGGGCTGGACAAAGAAACGCTATTCAATGAAATGGGCGAGTGGATTTCTAGCACACTTGGTGAGTGTGTACAAGTACCTGTTGCCATTGGAACAGGAGGAAATATAAATGCGCTTATGGAACATTCAGGAAATGACAACCTCAAATTTCTATCCTTGGAAGACCTTATTTCTACCAGAGATAAAATCAACCAACTAGATGTCCTCCAGCGAGTGAGAGTACTAAACATGCCAAAAGACCGAGCCGATGTGATAGTTCCCGGTGCAGATATTTACATAAAAGCAATGCAAAAAGCAGGTGCTGAAAGCATAATTGCCCCAGGAACAGGGTTGATAGATGGCATCATCAGGGAAGCGTATATCCAACATACTGAGCAAGGAGTTTAGCACTTCTGTTTCATATAAAAGCAAAAAGGCTGATAGGTATCGTGCTATCAGCCTTTTTGTATTGAAATAAGTAGTACCAAAGCCTATTCCTCTTTCCCTCCTTTTACTTCCTTCACTACCATAAACCCACAAGCGCCAATTACAATAAGTAGTACCAAATAGCTACTTATATTCGTAATGGTCGCCCCATTTTCAAATGATTTGGGGTGGAACTCCATCGTGATTTCATGTTCTCCTGCCGGAACTTCCAACCCCCTCAATACATAGTTTACACTTACAAGTTCTGCGGGATTCCCATCTATTTTCACTTCCCAACCTTTGGGGTAATATATCTCAGAAAATACAGCCAGTCCAGGGTTTGAATTAGATGATTTGAATGCCAATCGCCTTGGGCTGTATTTTGTTAATTCAATACTTGCCGCACTATCCACTTGGAAATTCGTAGCCGAAACCTCGAATCGAGAGGCATCTATCACTGCCTCTTTTGTAGGATTAAGCCTAGCTAATGCATCCATTTCTTCATCGGGGCTGGTCACCGTCTTCACTGATTCCACAAACCAAGCATTACCCGCTGCTTCTGGGTTTTGCAAAACAGCACGAGCTTCGTTTCCAAACTTTATATACTTTACATTCAGCATGTTGCTCACAGGAACTTGACTAAAATCTGGTCGCTTTCCTTCTTTCAACGAAGCAATCATTTTGTTCTGCTCAGGAAAAAGTTGACGGTCTATAAGGTCACGATAACGAAGCATTTTTGCTGCAAAATACCCCCCTACCGACTTGTGGTAATAAGAAGTTTGGGCTTCTCGGTCGAACTGGCCCAATGAGAACACGCGGTAATGCATGTCTTTGTCTTTTAAAATAGCCTTATCTGCCTCGGTAATTTGGTGTGAGCGCTGCACAGCATTTTTTTGGAATTTCTCAGAGTTCAAATAACGTTTCCCCACTAGCCACAAATCCCCGACCATGATCACGCCCGTTACCATAATGGCTACCTGTGGTTTTACCTTGCCTTGCAGGGTAAAATACAGTAATCCAGCTACTATCAAGATCAAAATGGCGGTACGAATAGAATCACTAATCAATACGGACTGCCTGTCGTCATGAAGAGCATCTATCAGTCTATTAGCGGTAGCTTGATCTTGTACCCCCAACCTTTGCGGAAACGATTGATCCACGTTGATCACCTGCCCTTGTTGCTCTATGTAGCGGGTATAATCGGGTATTCCTGAAAGCAAAATTGCCAGCACCGCTACTCCAGCCGTAGCCCCAACAGCAATAAAAAACTGTTTCTGCAATTCTTTATTCCATTTAGAGTCCAATAATTTTTGCAAGGCAAGCATGCCTGCCAAAGGCATCAGTAAAACTGCTAAACTCAGCGCCATTGCCACAGTTCGAAACTTGTTGAAACCAGGGAAATAATCGAACAAGAAGTAATTGAATGTAGAGAAATTCCTGCCCCAAGCAAAGAACATCATCAACACAAAACCTCCTAATATCCACCAACGATACCGGTTATCAAGAATCAGCATTGCAAGTACAAACAAGAAACAGACAATTGCCCCGGCATAAGCAGGTCCGCCAGTAAACGGCTGATCGCCACGATACAAAGGAATCCCACCCGATTGCACAATCTGCTCGGCTTGCTTCGCTCCATAGCTTGCAGCAAGAGCTTCATACATATTGCTATTAATTGAAAGTTTTTCACCACTTGCTCCTCCATAAAAATAAGGGATGAGCAAGGTCAAACTCTCCCATTTTCCCTCGCTCCAACTGTAAGCATATTCTTTGTCCAAGCCTCCATCAGCCTGAATCTCTTGCTTTGCACCTTCAACCGGTTTTAGCTGGGCTTCTCCTCGTATCGAATATGGAGTGTATTCCATCGTCATCCAAATTCGGGCTACACTTGTCCCTGAAGCCAATACTATCGCTAATAGTATCACTGCCGATTGCTTGGCAAAAGCAGGAATCTCCTTGTTTTTCACTGCAAAAACCAACTCGCTTATTGCATATATTATGCATATAAATATGAGATAGAATGTGATTTGAAAATGACTTGGCTCTAGCTCCAAAGCGAGTCCCATAGCAAAAATGGCAAAGCCCATGAGGTATTTCTTAGAGAAGATCAAATGCATACCGCCAATCACCAATGCAGCATAGGCAATAGCCCACATTTTGGTAGTATGTCCCGCTTCTATGCTCATCACATTAAAAGTGGTGAGGGCAAAGGCGATAGCCCCAAACATAGCCAAATAGGGTTTTACCCTAAAGCAGAGTGCCATTATCGAAAATGAAAACATTAAGGTGAAAAGCAGATGGGCTGTAGTTTCTTTCCCAATAAAACCTCTGGTGATGGTTTTCAAAATCAAAATTCCTCTGACCGGAACGCCCGTAGCAATCAAATAATTGGGCAGACCCGAAAACATAGCATCGTTCCAAAGTGCTTGTTCTCCCGTCTTTTTATTGTAATCGACAGCAGCTTTAGACATACCCGCAAATTGGATCACGTCCGTTTGATGCAAGGTCTCTTTTTTTACCAACTCAGGGTAGAAATAAGACAAGGTAACCAAATAAAAAGCAGCTATACCTACTATATAAGGTGTTAAATGTTTCAGAGATAACTTCTGTTTGCTCATGCTAAGTTGGTGTATAAAACTCAGGATTTATTTATTTCGGCTTAAATATAGCACGACTTAAGCATACAGCTAAAATTCTGAGAAGTTTCTTTAAGAAACCTTGTCTACGAAATAGGGCTTTCGGAAATACACCAACAAATCCTCAATATTTTTTTACCTTTGGAGCTGCGCTTAACGGTCCATCCTATAAAAAAACAAGTAGCTTGTTCAAAAGCCATTTTTGATTCTAAAAACCAACAATTTTAAAAAGGCAACATGCTTTTTAATTCACTAGACTTCGCTATCTTCCTTCCTGTTGTCTTCCTTTTGTACTGGTTGGTTACCAATAAAAATCTTCGCTTACAAAACCTATTGATAGTTGTTGCCAGTTATGTGTTTTATGGTTGGTGGGACTGGCGCTTTCTTTCGCTCATTTTCTTCAGTTCTGTTGTAGATTATTCAGTTGGGCTGGCTCTTCACAAGCAAAAAAATGAACACTTCCGAAGGATACTTCTCTGGACTAGTATAACTGTCAACCTCGGTTTTTTGGGCTTTTTCAAATACTATAACTTTTTTTTAGAGAATGTTGAAAGTGCATTTTCCCTCATGGGAACGCCCATACAAGGCAGTTCTTTACACATCATTTTGCCTGTGGGCATCAGTTTTTATACCTTCCAAACTCTTAGCTATACCTTAGATATTTACAAGAAAAAGCTGAGCCCCACAAAGGACTTTATCTCATTTTTAGCTTTTGTAAGTTTTTTTCCACAACTAGTAGCTGGTCCCATAGAACGGGCTTCCCACCTCCTTCCCCAGTTTTATAAAAAAAGAGAATTTGAATACGCCAAAGCTGTTGATGGGCTAAGACAAGTCCTTTGGGGACTGTTCAAAAAAATGGTGATAGCAGACAATGCCGCTGAGCTGGCAAACCTCATTTTCAACAATTCCAGCTCCTACTCGGGAAGCACGCTGATGCTAGGAGCAGTCTTTTTTGCCTTTCAGATTTACGGAGACTTTTCGGGATATTCTGACATTGCCATAGGTACCTCCAGACTGTTTGGCTTTGACCTGATGCAAAACTTTGCTTTCCCTTATTTCTCCAGAGACATTGCAGAATTTTGGAGGCGCTGGCACATTTCTCTTTCTACTTGGTTCAGAGATTATCTCTACATCCCCTTGGGCGGAAGCCGTGGAAATATCTTAAAAAAAGTCAGAAACACATTTGTGGTTTTTATCGTGAGCGGATTTTGGCATGGGGCAAATTGGACCTATATTGTTTGGGGAACACTCAATGCAATTTACTTCTTGCCGCTGCTCCTCTTCAACATAAATAGGAAAAACACAGACGTGGTAGCTGAAGGAAAGATTTTCCCGACCATTCGGGAATTTGCAGGGATTCTCGCAACCTTTTTACTGAGCACTTTGGCTTGGATATTTTTTAGGGCTGAAAATATCGACCACGCCACAAAGTACATAGCAACTATTTTTTCAAAATCATCACTAATTGCGCCAAATTTTATAGGTATGCGGCATGCTTTGGTCACATTAGCCCTAATCTTTCTCTTTTGCATTATTGAATGGACTGGCAGGGAAAATAAATTTGCACTTGAGAAAATAGGACTCAAATGGAGCACCCCTGCCCGATGGGTTTTCTATCTTATTATCGCATTTTTCATCTTCTATTTCCAAGGAGACCAACAGGAATTCATCTATTTCCAGTTTTAATTGAGAGCATGAAAAAATTTCTTTCCAGAACGGGTTTATATATCATTCTTTCTTTGTTATTCATTGAACTGATGTCCTTTTTGGTATTAAAATCAGGACTTTACACCTATGATTACCCTGGTCATGAAATCTACGATGCCATTGCGAAAAGCAAAAAAAAGAACCCTGCTAAAAAAGTACTGATAGGAGACAGCGTGGGAATGCAGCTTTTTCCTAACCATGCAAAAAACGATTCTGTCAATTACCTCACAAGCAACCAGTCTATCAGCATGGTAGGGCAATATATTTTATTGAAAAATCACTTAGAAGCTGGAAATGAAATAGATACTCTTTTTATGCTTTTCAGTCCTCTTGTTTTTGACAACAACCTCGACCAGAACTTTACCTACCACTATTTCCTAAAACCGTTTGACAAACCCCAGTACCAGCCATTGTTCACAGAAACGGTAAAACAACAAATCGCAAAAATCCCTTATAGTAACTTTTCCCAAGTACCTCATATTTTGGTCACCTCATGGGCACCCAATTTTACTTCTACAGACTCGCTCGACTTCACCTTCTTATCTCCTATTTCTGTAGAATATCTCTCAAAAATAAAAGAGCTTTCAGAGAAAAATGGGTTTGATATCGTAATACTTCCTGCTCCTGTTTCTAATGCCAAAAAGGGCTTGGTGGAACAGCTAGACAAGAGCGAGGCTATCGAATGTGGAATGGAAACAGAGTTCAACAGCTATTTCGACGAACTCTTTTATTTGGATAGCACGCTGTTTTCTGATGGGACACATTTGATAAAGCCTGAGGAGTACAGCGAGTATTATTTGAAAAACTACTTCTAGTCACAAAAAAGCCAGCATTGCTTTCGCAACACTGGCCTGATAGTTAATATTCTTCTATTCGGACTACTTTCCTTCTACTACACAACCGCCAGAAAACCCGTTGGCAGAAAAACAGGTAGTTAGCGAGCCACTTTGGTCACCATAATCTACTTTTATTTGTAACTCATGGCTTCCTGCACGCTTTGGTGAGCAATATTGGAACAGATAAGTACTGTTCACTTCAGCCCTGATTATTCCTGCTGCCTCTTTAAATTTAGGACCAAGCTCGTTCACATCTTGGGCAAAAAAGAAGCCGTCTGGTCCGTATGCTTCCAGATTGGTTTCATTGATAGAGCCTCCCAAACCAATCGTGTTCATGATGATTCCTTTTGATTGCGCCTGAGCCACAGATTTCAATGCATCAGTTTTTGTTCTCCTTCCTGCTTGGTCAGAACCATCGGTAAACACCGCAATAGATCCCATTCTAATGATGCTTCCGCCCTGTCCTAATACATTTTCCATAATACTTACACCCTCTATCACCGCACCATTGAGGTTGGTCGAGTTATCGTTGCTTAGGTCTTCTGTAATATTTTCAACACCAGCTATCAGCTTAGAGCGCTCTTGAGTAAAAGCGACCAATGTGTTGAGTTTTGCCCCACCGTCAAACCACATAATCTGCATTTCTACCTCACCAAATTCATCGCTGTCTGTCGTAGGGACGATCTCTTGGATAAAACTAACCGTTGCCGCTTTTAGCTCCGTAAGCGAAGTTGAGGTTACACTACCACTCAAATCGAGCACCAAAAGCGTATGTGACTTAAAAATATTAGGCTTTGGCAAAATCCCAAAATCACTTTCGAAAGGGGAAATAGGATCGCCATTCTCAAATACACTAATATTAGCTACTTTCAAGTCTTTTACAGGTACTGTATCATTTCCTACACGCTGGTGTGCATTAAATAACACAGAAACATTTGCCGGATTAGCCGATCCGCTGGTGCGGAAAGTCAAGAAAACCCCATTTTCTTCGGTAGTAGTCGGCGTATTGCAACTATTTACATCTACAGGGTCAGGATCATTGCCTCCGCAAGAAAAGAAAAACAAAGGAGCTGTTACCAAAGTGATAAAAAATAAGAATACTTTTAAATTAGCCTTCATAAGATATTTGGTTGATACAAGTACGTTTATACGGAGCTTTGCAAAAAATGTGCGCAAAAAATCAGGATTTCTTACATAAAGGTTTGTACCCTACTGGCTATCAACTCACTAAATAGGATGAAAAAATATTCTCTTTAACCGCACCATCTTTACTTTTAGAGAAAGGAAGAAGTATTTGTTCAAGATATTTTTTTCTAAAAAAAACTGGTAAAAAGCACGCCTAAAAAAAAGGAAGTCCACAAAAAGAAAACAAGCTTAATAAAACACAAAAAGAGCCGTTACACCAACATGTAACAACTCTTTTGCCATTTAAACTTTGCAAAAAAACTAGATGATTTTAAATTCAATTCTACGGTTTTGAGCTTTCCCTTCATCTGTTTCATTACTAGCTACAGGTTCGGTTTCTCCGTATCCTTTATAAGTCATTCTTTTTTCGGGAACACCCGCACTTTCAAGATACTGCACCACTGACCTTGCCCGATTGAGCGAAAGAACTTTATTGTCCGTATCGCTGCCCACATCATCTGTATGACCACCAATCTCTATTTTCATGTCCTCATTTTCCTTTAGGAACTGGATCAACTTGAGTAACTCTGTCTTTGATTTTGGCAGCAACTCATAAGAACCAGATTCGAAGAAAATATTGCTAAGCGTTACTGTTGAGCCTTCTTTTATCGGATCCAAATATATATCTAGCTCTATTCCATTCTGATGCTTTTCACTGTAATTGAAACTCAAACTTTTGTATAGATACCCTTTCTTTTGCACATGCAAGGCATATTCCGAACCTTCGGTAAGTACTATGAGGTAATCGCCATCTTTTGGATCGGAAACTACATTACTAATCACATCTCGAGATACGATGTCCGTAAGGTCGATATTAGCACCGAGCGGCTCTTTCGTTTCTGCATCAAATACTTTTCCCTTCACATAATCGCTAATATTTTTGATTCGGATTTCTTCGGGTACATCAAAACTTGTAAGCACGCTACTGATTACCCTTCCATCTTGGATGTCCTCATGCGAGTAAAATCCTTTTAGCCCATCAGCCGAAATGAACAAAGAAACCTGAGCATTATGATCGTTTATTGGATAGCCTAGGTTAGAAGGCTCAGCCCAAGTCTCATTTTCCAATTCTGTTTGAAACAAATCTAGCTTTCCATAGCCCATTAAGCCATCTGAAGAAAAAAACAAAGTTTTTCCATTTGCATGAATAAAAGGAGAAACCTCATCACCAGGCGTATTGATAGGATTGCCAAGGTTAGTTGGATGTGTCCATTGGTCATCACTATTCATCCTCGTAACCCAAATATCATTTCCACCTAATGTCCCGCTCCTGTCCGATACAAAATATAGCGTTCTTCCATCGGCAGACAACGAAGGCTGCGATTCCCACGACCTTCCATTCACCACATTGCCCATGTTTTCTGGCTTACTCCAAACCCCACCTACTTTTCTGGAAATAAACAAATCACAAGCACCTATTACTTGCCTTTCCCTAGAGCCTTCACAAGCTGTGAAAATCAAGGTTTTACCATCGGCAGAAATACTGCAAGTACCTTCATTGAAATGTGTATTCAGTTCCTCCATGTAGACAGGCTCTTGCCAAGCACTATCTACAAACTGGCTTTCATACATGTTCTCGTCGTTGTGACCTACCCTTGCGGTGAATATCAATGTTTTCTGATCGGCAGTGAGTACAGGAAAGTACTGTTGAGAATACCTATTCACTATTTTTGAGAGAGGTGTAGGGTTAAAATTCAGAGGGTTTTTCATGCCCTCTAGCGCATAATCAGCAGTGGCAATAATCTTTTTTGCAAGGTTGATATCTCTTTGGTAACGAGTACTGGGGTTAAAAGACAGAAACTTCTCTGCGTTCACCTTTGCCGAGCTGTACAGCCCATCACCAATGTGGAACTGAGCCACCATGATATACGGAATAATATAATCCTTATTATCTGGAGCAAGCTCTGCAGCTTTTTCATAATGAACCCGCGACTTTTTCACCTCACGGAGAACCAAATAAAAATAACCCAGCTCACGGTGAGCATCGGCAAAGTTTGGATCAATACGTACCGACTTTTCAAGTTCTTCTATTGCCTTATCGAAGTTGCGGGACTGCTTGTACTTCTGAGCACTTTCGTAGAGCTTCAGTGCTTTTTTGGACTCCGTGCCTTGGGCAAATACGCTTAATACAGGAAACAATATAAGCGCAAAAAACAATAGCTTCTTTGGATTCATAAGTGTTCTCTCAAAATACCCCATAGCAATAGCGCTATAAGTAATTAGTTTTCACGATCTAATACCTTATTACCTAAGAGTAGTATCCATGGCAATACAAATATTACTTTATTAATATTTATCTGTCCTTTTATAAGAAAACTAACGACTCAGCCTATTTGTTAATATCAGTCTATTCACAAAAGTTTGGTAAAATCATTTAAAAAACAGCAAATATTATACATTATCACCTATCATTTGTAAAATGATGGTTATTTACACTTACTTTCTTCCACTTCTAAGCCAGTACAAGTCCACGCTTCTCCGTAAATAGATTCAAAACAAACTTCATAACCAAAGCCCTTTTGCAGCATGTAATAATTGACTTTTTCTGCCCATATCTTATCCGTAACTTTGAGCAACCTTATACTTTTTCCTGCTGGCAACACCCTATTCTCTACCCTTCCCGTAAGGTGAGGGAACTTCGTCGTGCCAACCAAACCTACAAACATCGAATCCATATTTTCATACACTTTGCCTTCTAACAATATTTTCGTCGACTTGATGAGAGCAGGCCCTATCCCATTATTGCTCACTTCCACAGATAACCCATCGTTTTGGTTATAAACCACCTGCCATTCTAAATAAGGCCATGCAGAAACCTCTTGTTGGGTTTGCATGATCCTAGCTTCGTACACATAGATCGATACGGTGGTAAGGTTTATCAAAATAGCGACCAAGCCAATAACCACTCCTGCCTCAATTTTACGTTTCCCTTTTTTTTCAGTGCTTTCTTCCATAAAAATGCTAATAGGTTTGCATAAAAAAAGCCCTTTTTGACATCATCTCAAAAGGGCTTAGAAAGTATCTTTTTCGGAAAATAGTTATTTCTGGTAAGCGGCTATCACTTTATCCATAAACTGGTTATTTTCTTCTATTATTTTCATGCGAGAAGATTCTTGTTCAAACCATTTTACAGTCCTTTTTATACCAACTTTAAAAGGGATAGTCGCCTTGAATTCTGGTACAAATGACTTTATTTTCGTATTGTCAAAAACCACGCTTACAGCCTTGTCCCCTAATAAGTTTCCTTTTTGGAAATCGTCGAATTTAGCTATAAAATCAGATGGGATATATACTACTTTGGGCGTTACACCTGCTGCTGCACCTACCGCATCGTAAATCTGGTTCCAGGTCAAAATCTCGTCTGAAGTGATATGAAAGCTATGCCCAATAGCCTGCTGATGCCCCAAAAGCCCTACAAAGCCTATGGCAAAGTCATCGGAATGCGTAATGGTCCAGAGCGATGAACCATCCCCGTGGATGATTATTGGCTTTCCTTTCCGAATCCTATCGATAATGGTAAAATCTTCCCAACTCCCAATGGCCACGGGAATCACGGTATCATAGGTAAGCGAAGGACGGACAATTGTCATGGGGAAATCTTCTTCTCTATACACTTTATTGAGCAAGTCTTCGCAAGCAATTTTATCCCTCGAATATTGCCAATATGGATTTTTGAGCGGGGTACTCTCGGTTATAACCGGATGGGAGGCAGGCTTTTCGTATGCCGAAGCCGAACTGATAAATATGTACTGATCGGTCTTGCCCTTAAATAATTCAATATCGCGCTGTACATCTTCAGGTGTAAAGGCAATGAAATTTGCAACCACATCAAAATAATGATCTTTGAGAAGCGCTTTCGTTCCTTCAAGGTCTGTTATATCCCCCACCAAAGACTTAGCCCCTTCAGGAACTGGTCTATTTCCCCTATTGAACAAATACACCTCATACCCTTTCTCAATGGCAAGGCGAGTAGAAGCAGCAGATATATTCCCGGTGCCGCCGATAAACAAGATTTTCATTTTCTATTATTTATGAAGTTAGAAATAAAAGCTTGTTTAAACTTCAGGTTTCCAAGCGAAAAGATCACTGCGGCGGCAAACCGCTTTAAGGTTTTCACGAAAGAAGATTTTTCGAAGTGAAGTTCTTGAAATGATCATTTGCAGCGAAACAGATAAAATTTATATAAGCTTTAAAGCAATAGCGAAACGATTGCCACATCCCAAACTTACAAATATTCTACTCATCATGCTTGGCTATTACCCATACCGCATGGATTATCCCTGGGATAAAACCTAAAAGCGTGAGTAAAATATTCAACCAAAAAGCGCCTCGGATTCCTACGGTAAAAAATACGCCCAAAGGGGGTAATAAAATTGCTAAAACCATCCTGATGATACTCATATACTATAATAGTTTAGGTTTACTGAATGCTCTCCAATGATAACCTTTTGTACGTAAATAGGGAAATTATTTTTGACGAACGGTATTTTTTCCAGCTCTCCAACCCAACTTACACCCTGACTAACAACCTATTACATAACAGGTATGATTATTTCGAGAAATATTTTAAGGATTTTAATAACCATTTTAAAAGTCATTAGTTATCCAGTTGAAAATGGAAATAACCTCAATTTTTGATTGTAAAACTAAAACTTAGAAAAAAAATGAAACTTGTTAAATTGAGTAATCTCTTGCTTATTGGGTTGATCGTATCACTTATTTCATGTAGTGGTGCAAAGAAAACAGAAGAAGTTGCAGAAACTGAAGAAGTAGCTGTAGTCGAAGAAACCCCTGCTGGTAGCTTAGAAGATGGCACGTACACTTATTCTGCTGAAGATAGCAAAATCAAATGGCACGCATCCAAAATGACTGGCGATCACAACGGTACTGTTGACTTGGCTAGCGGCAGCTTTACGGTAGAAGGTGGTGAAGTAAAAGGCGGAAGCTTTGATATCGACCTTAACACTATCGTATCTGAAGACTTAGCGGGAAAAGATGAAATGAAAGCTAAACTTGAAGGACACTTGAAGTCAGCTGATTTCTTTGATGTAGAAACTAGCCCAATGGCAACTTTCGAAATTTCTGAAGTTACTGCTGATTCTGTAAAAGGAAACTTGACCATCAAGAATATTTCTAATGAAATTGCATTTCCAGCTACTATTGCTGCTGATAGCACTGGAATTAGCACAAAAGCTTCTTTCAAATTGGATAGAACAAAGTGGGATATGATGTTCCACTCTGGGTTAGAGCAGTGGGGAGACAAAACCATCAAAGATGAGTTCACTGTAGAGTTTGACTTAGTAGCAACTAAAGACGCTGTTCAATAAAAAAAAATCTACTATACTAATCTGGCCCTACGCTTAGTGCGTGGGGCTTTTTTTGTTCTATACTTTCTATTTTTTCACGATTTTGTAGAATCAAACAACACGTTTGTAGAATTAAATTCACACCCCTTCCGCTCTACACCAAATACAAAACGCTAGACTTAAATACCACAAAAAACTGGTTTACAGGTGAATAAAACAAAAAGAACACCTCACGTCCCAAAAACAGGAATGCTTTTTTTGTAAGGATAAGGAAAATACAAAATTAATTTATCCACAAAAAAACAAACTGAAATGAGACAACTTAAAGCATTCTCCATACTAGCCACTTTAGGGTTATTATTCATCGGCAACCTCAGTAAAACTTATGCACAAGGAACTTACCTAGGCCTAAAAGGCGGGGTTAACTTCTCAGAATTCAAAGGTGCTGAATCAGATGTAAAGATGACTCCAGGAGCTGCATTTGGTGCTTTTATTCGCCAAGAGTCCGCGGGAAACTTTGCCGTTACGGGTGAGGTAAACTATATGGGAAAAGGCACGGAATACAAAGACGGACTGTTAGAGTCGAGCACGGTCAACTACTTGGAAATACCTGTTCTCTTCGAATTTATGCTTCCCGGTGAGAGGATTAGACCAAGACTTTTTGCAGGACCCTATGCAGGCTTTATCATGGGCGCAGAAGACAATGCTGAAGTTGGAGGGGTTTCGGTAGATACAGAGGAGAATTATTCCTCAATTGATGCTGGGGCAATTTTGGGAGCAGGCGTAAACATGAAAGTATCTGAAGAAAATTGGTTATTGCTCGATGTAAGATACGGGCTAGGTATGAAAGACATCACTACCGACGATGATCTGGACATCAGAAACCGAGGGTTTAATGTCAACCTAGGTTTTATTTTCCCCATCTATTAAGACCTATAAAAGCAGTGCGAGGAACTAACTCAATCTAGCCCTCCTTAAACCGCTAGTTTTTTTCTAACCAATAACATTACAAATTCTCAAACCAAAAGAAGATATCATGAAAAACATAATTAGTTTAATAGCTATAGGACTTACCTCAATTTTTATCTACAGCAGTTGCTCTTCATGGAGCAATACCGCCAAAGGGGGTTCAGTAGGCGCAGGTGCAGGTGGTGCAATTGGCGGAGTATTAGGCAACAAATCTGGAAATACAACCCAAGGGGCAATTTTAGGAGCTGCCATTGGTGGCGTGACCGGAGCGGCTATTGGCAGGTACATGGATAAACAAAAAGAAGACTTGGAAGAAGAACTTGGAGAAGTAGCGGAAGTAGAACGTGTGGGAGAAGGCATAAAAGTCACTTTTGGTTCAGGTATTTTGTTTGATTTTGACTCTGATGGCCTAAAACCAACAGCCAAGTCAAGTATCCAAAAAATGGTAGAAACCTTAGAAGAATATCCTGACACTGAAATAATGGTAACCGGCCATACAGATAGTGAAGGTTCTGAAAAATATAACCTTAGGCTTTCAGAAGAAAGGGCTAAAGCTGTAGTAGAATACGCTAAGCTTTTAGGATTAAATAGCGACAGGTTAATACCTTTAGGATTAGGCGAAACACAGCCAGTTGCCAAAAATGACTCGGAAATTGGTAGAGCTCAAAACAGGCGAGTTGAAATTGCCATTTATGCCAATGAAGAATTGAAACAAAAAGTAAAAGATGGCGAAGTAGGTAAATAATACCACTTCCTGATAAACTGAACAGCCCCTAGGAACTATGTTCCTAGGGGCTGTTCGTATCGTTATGTATCAATTTAAGCCACTTTGTAGTAAAGCAATCGGTAAACCAACAAACCCAGATAGCCTCCACAAGTGTTGAGGATCACATCATCAATATCAAAATTCCCTACGCTCAATGAAATTTGGAGGGACTCGATCAGTAAACTTAAGCCACAACAGATTAGCAAAACCCACCCTGTTTTCTCACTCCCCCAACGCATAAATGGTAATAAAAAGCCAAGAGGCATAAACAAGAGCATATTCCCGAATACATTCACGGCAAACTCAACATATTCATCTTCGCCAGATTCTTCCCAAGTGCATTTGTCAATGTAATGCCCTATCATCACAAAGGGAATCGCATTTACATCTCTTTTGAGGGTGTAATCATTACGATTTGGTATCAATCTGTTTCCTGTATAGAAAAATAAAAACCAAACCAGCACCACCAAATAGATGGGCATAAGGATTTTTGATAGGGTTGATAACCGGTGGAGCAACATATGGTCAGATGCTAGTAAGTTAATGGATAGTTATTATTTCAAAACGTTCACGCTTGTAACCAAAAAAAGTGAGCTAGGTTCAAAACCAACGCCCACTTTCAAAGTCTTATACAAATATTCTATTGGAGAGTGTTATTTATTTCCCAGCAGCCAATACTCGGAACATAAACTTAAAATTGCCAACCAAATATCGTTTCCACATTCTTTGAGGCTCTAGGTAAAGTCTGTAAAGCCATTCAAACTTTACTTTTCTGATCCACATTGGAGCTCGTGTAACCGCTCCAGCAGTGAAATCAAAAAAAGCACCAACACCCATCGCCAATTTTACTTTAAGCGCAGACCTATTTTCATAAATCCACATTTCTTGTTTTGGGTTACCCATCGCTACAATCAACACATCCGCACCAGACTCATTTATTTCTTCTACTATGGAAGGCGTATCTTCATTGGTAAAAAAGCCATTGCGGTAACCTGCAATATTGAGATTTGGAAATTTAGCTTTTATATTTTTAACCGTTACCTCCAATATCTCTTGCTTGGTACCAAACAAGAAAACTTTGTATCCTTTCTTTTCGCACAAGCCTAATACCTCTGGGGTAAAATCAGTACCGTTGAGGTTTTCAGAAAACTTTTCTCCTTTATAAGAAGCAGCCAAATCAAGACCGATTCCATCATTTAAGACGAAATCAGAAGAAGTGATTGCTTCTTTAGCTTCGGGCTGTTCGCATACAATGTTTACTGTATGAGCATTTACAAAAGTTAGACTATGGGCTTTCTTAAAAGGCGCACTTAGAAGCACATCCAAATCCTCTAACAATTCGGAAGTAGTAGAGCTAAGCACGTCTATTCCCAGAATGTCAATTGTTTTCATCATTATCAAAAAAACTAGGTTCAGATAAATAAAACAAAAGGCAAAGTACTCCTATTCAGCTAGGAACAATTTGCCTTTTCTAATTAAGTTAAGCTACTATTTTTTTTTTAGCCTTGTATGTAAAACCTTCATACAGCCCTTTAATAGTATAGCGCAAGTTCTTCTTCTTTTGAGTGATACGCATAGTATTAAGGAAAGCAGGAACTACCGATACCACATTATAGAACATTCCATAGTGCTTCTTCAGGAAGATCATGTGGTTCTTGTTCAACTGATAGTAATAGAACTCCTTGATGTCTTTTGTACTTGAGCTATCTTTATGGAACACTTTGCTATCCAAAGCTACAGACAGTTTCCAGCCTTCTTTTTTCATGCGGTGCATCCAATCCATTTCCTCTACATACACAAAATACTCTTCGTCTATCAAACCAACTTCATCAAGTACTTCCTTACGAACCAATACGGATGCTCCCATAAGGAAATCAAGCTTTTCTACTGCCTCTTCCTTTGTAACATTGTCAAGCTC
This sequence comes from Flammeovirgaceae bacterium SG7u.111, assembly GCA_034044135.1. Classification (NCBI taxonomy): domain Bacteria; kingdom Pseudomonadati; phylum Bacteroidota; class Cytophagia; order Cytophagales; family Flammeovirgaceae; species Flammeovirgaceae bacterium SG7u.111. The sequence goes on from CP139021.1 coordinate 5,222,592, forward strand.
AGAAATGTGCATATTCTTATACTGAAGCTTTGTAGCTGACAATAGTGGATAGAACTTCCCTCCACCTATGGTCTGAATTTTCTCTTTTTCACCGTGATAAATCAAGACAGAGCCTACCATACCTATTTTCTCATCAGACTCTATCTCAGTCACCATAGTAGATAAAGAATCTGGCACTACTTCCGTATCGTTGTTAAGCATCCAAGCATACGAATAATCTCCTTGCTCCATTATGTACTTAAAACAAGCGTTTTGCCCACCTGCAAAACCAGCATTTTGTAACTTGTTAACTACAAGCACAGGGTGCTGAAAAGGATTGCTTTCTCTAGAGGTTTTATGCTCAAACTGAATAGTGTGATCTTCGTTAAGAACAGTAATATCTACATCACCTATTTTCTCTTTAAGGTAGTCAGTGTACTCCTGCTCCTTACACTCTCCTGTCATTAAATCTTTGAATACTTCAACTGAGCCATTTGAAGAGCCATTGTCTACTATCAAAATTTGAAAGTTTGGATCTTGAAGCTTTGTTAGGCTAGCGATACATTCTACAGTATCATTATAATTGTTCCAGTTAACTAGTGTGATGTAAACTTTAGATTCTGCCATAATTTCAGTAGATTGTTTTTCAATAAACAAATTCTTAACCTTCTATTTAAATAAATTTAAATTACTAAATATCAATTTGTTATAAAGATAAGGAATTCATTAAAACGAGGTTGTTAGCATTAGTTAATGATCCTCATTTTTACTAATTTCTCTTTGCCTAAGAGGTGGCTTACATAGACAAGAATAGCCAGTATGGACATAAAAATCCCTGATTGAAATACAATTTTCAATGCCATTACTGAATAAATAATTGAAAAGATTATGTAATCTTTAATCGCTAGCATCATAAGAGGAGCTTCATTATCCTTCATACTAGTTGCCGCTCTAAAAACGGAAAGGTACAAAAACACAAATACCAACACACCTACAAAACCCAGTTCGAAAGTGATACCAAGCCATCCAATATCTGCCGGCCAAAAGTTAATCCCGTAAATATCTTGAACTGTCTTATCAAACAACAGTGGATTGAGGAAGCCCGACCCGAAAAGAAAATTAAGAGGATTGTCAAGTAGGAATTCAGTCGCTTGTCCAATCGTATTCATACGCACATTCAACGAATCACTTTTTCCACTGGAAGTATCAAGCATTACGCTGAAATACTCAAACTGAGTAAAGAGATAAACAAACGAAAACGAGAACAAAGAAATAAACGCTATCTTTTTAGGGAGAGAAACCTTTTGTAAGGCCAATAACCCCAATATTAACAACAAAGTCAACAACTCAACTCGTTGCTTTTGGTAAATAGCATGATAAACGATGAAAAGCAATACTGGAATAATGTAAAGCGGCTTTTTCTCCATTAAATATTTACGGAAAAAATAAAAAGTTACGATAATTCCTGGTACTATATCGAATAGAAACCTAAAACCCTTTTCAAAACTAAAATAGACCAGTTGGCTATCGAAATTAGCTTCAAAAATAGGTCTTGGATCTACAAAAAGATTCACATATAAGTACGACAATGTTGTAAGCGACCCAAACCACAATAAAGACTGAGTGATATCTTTCAGGTCTGCCTTGAGCACTCGCAAAGCTGCGTATGTCAAGAAAAAGAAGAAAAATGGGAAGATTTTAGCTTGTGCTATTAGCCCATATGACAATGGCTGCCCATAGTGAATTGCAGCAGTAAATGCAGAAAGCACCATCAAGCCTATGGCAGACCAAAATACCTGCATAGAATATTTAGGCTTTTCCTTCCAAACAAACAAGACAATGAAGGTTACCATAAAACCTAGCATAGGCACCCCTCCTTTGGAAATCGCATAAAGAATGGGAAGATCTTTTATATAAAAGAAAATTTGAAAGGTAAATACATAGAGTATTATCAGTGAGATCACTGTCACATTTACTCGTAAAAGACCTATTCTAAACTTCATCAACTCTTTTCTTTATAGAACAAATTTATTTTCAGTGCTAATAACCTCACTATCGAGCACTCACCCACTCTTTCTTAGCGTGATCGTATTTTTTAAGCACTTTGGCAGGGACTCCCCCAGCAATGCAATAATCGGGAATATCTTTGGTAACTACTGCATTTGCACCAACTATACTATACTTTCCTACATTAGCCCCAATCACACATACATTTTCTCCTAACCAAGCCCCCTCGCCAATGGTCACATCGCCTTTTAGCTCCAATGGTTGGTCTATGATAGGCGTACCTACATCTTTGTAACCATGAAAGTTATCTGTAATGAACACTTTATCGGCCATAATGACCTTACGCTCTATAGTCACATTTCCCAAGGCTACTGCATGAAACAAATGACCAATATACGTTCCGTCACCTATGCTTAGACTTGGATTCTCACTGAGTAAAGTGTCTGTATAAAGCCATGCTTTTTCTCTGATATATACACCCGAACCTATTGAAATATTTTTCATCCCATCTATTCGCAATGGAGCGCCAATAACAGAACCTGCGCCGAAAGACTTAAACCCACCTTTCCACAATAACACCCATAACCTAGCCTTCACAAACCCGATGATCTTACTCAATTTTTCGTACATGATGTATGTTGTTTAGTTTTATTTCAACTTAGAGATAAAGGGGATGTACAGAATAAAAATCCCTAACTTCTTTTTCACTAAAAAGAGGACCAATACATTCCATGAAATCATAGCGATGGCATTTGACATTGCAGCCCCCATCACTCCAAACTCAGGTATAAGCAAGTAATTCAATGCAACATTGAGTGCCGTAGAAGCCACAAGTACATTTCGTACAATTCGCTGGTTTTCGGTCATCTGCAATACCGAAGCTGCTAAGCCCAATCCTGCAAATACAAACTTGCCTAATGAAAGTACCCAAAGTGGATATACACTTACTTTAAATTCTTCACCAAACATTCCTAAGATAAACTCTGGTAAAATGATGATGGCAATGATGATTGGAGCAGTGAGTCCCATAATAAGCTTGCCAGCTTGCAATGCAGACTTCTCCATTTTATCCATATCGTTTTTAGCAAAGAACTCGGAAAACTTAGGAATTACAATCGCATTTACTACCATCAAAGGTAAGAATACAAGTGCAGTGATTTTTTCCATCGCACTGAATACCCCCACTTCATTTTCCGTGGCCAATGATCCCAGCATTAAAATACCAATGTACCTTGACAAAGCATCCATTAGGTAAATAACCATAATTGGTAAAGCAAAATCAGTAATAGTTTTATAACTGATCTCATCCGATGCTTTATGCCCCATTATACCGGTTTGCTTATACCACAAGATGGCTCCTATTATAAATGTGAGCATCACGCCCAACATGTAAGCTACTTCTGGTATATAATCACTCTTATAGAAATAGTGCATAATGACCAAAATTGCTGTTGCAAAGATGAAGTGTGCGCATTCTTGTAAGAATGCAAATGACTTTATTTTTCTCAACCCTTTGAGGCTTTCTGAAAAAATAAATACAAAAGTGAAAGGACCTACTACATAAGATGTAAGCTGGAAATAAGATGTAAGATGCGGCTTGTTGAACACATATTCTGCCAAGTAAGGCGAAACAAAATAAAGGATTGCCGTAACCAACAAACTTGACCCTAAAGCGAACTTAAAGATCTTTATGTTTATTTCTTTCACTATATCCATCCGCCCAAGTGCTGAGTATTGGGAGTTATACTTCATCACTGCCTGGTCTAGCCCAGCCTTGCCAAACATAGCCGACAACTGAAGTACTACCACGCACAATGAAAATACACCCATACCCTCAGCCCCATACATACGGGAGACAAGAACTTGGAGCAGGAAAGTAAATCCCACCCCTAAGATTTTGAACATAAAGTTGACGGCACTGCCAGTCAACATATCTTTAAGATCAGCATCTTTGCCAAGCTTATCCTTGAGCTTTTGGATCATGACAGTCATCTACTATTGAGCAGTTGGGGTTAGAATTGATTCTTTATTATTAAGGTACCAATCAATCGTTTTCACAATACCTGTATCGAAACTCTCATCGGCTTTCCAACCCAGCTCATTTTCGAGCCTAGTAGCATCAATAGCATACCTCCTGTCATGTCCAGGACGATCTTTCACAAATGTGATCAAATCTTTATAAGACTTTCCATCTTCCCTTGGCTGGCTAGCATCTAGGGCGCGGCAAATAGTATCGCAGATCTCAAGGTTATTTCTCTCGTTACGGCCACCTATGTTGTACGTTTCACCACTCTGACCTGTATGGTAAACCAAGTCGATTCCTTTGCAGTGATCAAGTACATACAACCAATCACGGATATTTTTTCCATCTCCATAAATTGGAATAGGCTCTAGAGCCAAAGCCTTACGGATAATGGTAGGAATCAATTTTTCTTTATGCTGCTTAGGTCCGTAGTTATTAGAACAGTTGGTTGTTACCACATCCATTCCATACGTATGAAAATAACTTCTTACAATCAAATCACTCGCTGCTTTCGAAGCGCTATAAGGACTGTTTGGGGCATATGGAGTAGTTTCGGTAAACAAACCCGTTTCGCCTAAAGTACCATATACTTCATCAGTTGAAATATGGTGGAAGCGGCAATCTTCGTACCCTTCTTTGAAGGCAAAAGGGGCATCCATCCAGTAGTTCCTAGCTACATCTATCAACGTAAATGTTCCATTCACATTCGTTCTTACAAACGCTTCTGGACCAGTAATAGAATTATCTACATGAGACTCTGCGGCAAAATGGACAACGCCTCTAATATCGTATTCTCTAAATAAAAACTCGATTAGATCTCTGTTACAAATATCTCCTTCTACAAACTTGTAGCGATCACCCTCCTCTATCTCTTTAAGGTTTGCCAAATCACCCGCATAGGTAAGTTTGTCAAGGTTTATAACTCTGTAATCAGAATATTTTTCAACAAAATAAGGAACGAAGTTAGCTCCAATAAATCCTGCTCCTCCAGTTACTAATATCGATTTCATTTATATCTATTTTTTTAAGTTCTTGATTATAAAATTACTTTTCCAACTCAGCCATGCACGCTTTCAAGCTATCCCTCCAGTGTGGGATTTGAATACCAAACGTATCCTTTATTTTTTGCTTTTTCATCACGCTATAGTGTGGCCTTTCAGCTGGGGTGGGGTATTCTGTAGTAGGGATTGCCTCCAATTTTGCCGTTGCTCCTGATAGCTCAAATATTGCATGGGCAAAATCGTACCAAGAAGCGACACCTTCATTGCTAAAGTGGTAAATCCCATCATACTCTGCTCCCTTTTCAGGATTTTGGATTTTCTCTATGATGGCAAGTATTGCCGAAGCAAGGTCTCTTGCGTAAGTAGGAGTTCCTACTTGGTCAGAAATAACCCTCAACAACTCCCTTTCCTTTCCGAAGCGGATCATTGTTTTTACAAAGTTCGCCCCAAATGTGGAGTATAACCATGAGGTACGAACTATCACCGTTTTTGGGTTATTTTCCAATGCAGCTTCTTCACCGGCTAGTTTACTTTTTCCATAAACCGATATCGGGTTTGTCACATGGCTTTCAGATATTGGCATAAAGTCATCACCCTTAAACACAAAATCTGTTGAAACCTGAATAAATGCCGCTCCATTTTGAGCAGCTCCTTTTGCTAAATTCTCAGCGCCAAGTTCATTTATCTTATACGCCATAGCTTCATCCACCTCAGCTTTATCTACATTAGTATAAGCCGCACAATTGATACAAAATTCAACTTTTTTATCAGCAAACGCCTTAAGAACAGCTTCTAAATTAGTAATATCAAGGGTATCAACATCTGAAAACACCCATGTATCTTTGTTGCTTTTTGAAAGAAGCTGCAACTCACTCCCTAACTGACCGTTAGCTCCTGTTACTAAAATTACAGACATATTAAATTAAGCTTGAGGGGTTAGTGTGAAATCATTTGTAGCATTCTCCAAAAGGGGAAGTTTTTTGTCTTTATCAGACACCAAAAGCTTATCAGCTGGCACTCCCCAGTCAATGTTCAGGTTAGGGTCATTATAAATAATGCCACCTTCATGCCCTGGTGCATAAAAATTATCACACTTGTAGAAAAACTCAGCCGTCTCACTAAGCACGACAAAACCATGAGCAAAGCCTCTTGGTACAAAAAGTTGTCTTTTATTTTCTTCGCTTAGCTCTACAGCTACATGCTGCCCGTAGGTAGGTGACCCTTTTCGAATATCAACAGCTACGTCTATCACAGTGCCTTTAAGCACTCTAACAAGTTTTGCCTGGGCATACTCACCTTTTTGATAATGAAGGCCTCTTAGCACACCATAACTCGAATAAGATTGATTGTCTTGAACAAACACGGGTCTTTGCCCTGTAAGATTTTCAAATAGGTCTAGGTTAAAACTCTCAAAAAAGTAACCCCGAGAGTCCCCAAAAACCCTAGGCTCAAGAATGACTGCCCCAGATAGTTTTGTTTCGATTAATTTCATGATGGATTGATTAGATAAAATTCCAATTTATTCTCCTGTATCAATGGAAAACTTTTTTAAATAATGCAGAGAATCCACAATGGATCGCCCATTTATATTCTTTACATTTTCAAAAAAAACAATTTGAAAGAAGAAAAATCTTCTTTGCCAGTATAGTTTAATATTATGAGTGCAAATCCCTAGAAATTAGCTTTAATTTTCATCAAAACATTACAACTAGAAATCTGCTTCAGGCAGGGCTCATTCTGCTGTTAGGTTTAATACCTTACACAAAGAAATGAATAATATAATTGCACAACAATTTAAGATGCTAAATATATGTTAAGCCTGTTAAGACATTCACATAAGTTAAAACTTGACGATTCTTACAGATTTATTACATCTATCTTGACGCATAAAAAAAGTAAAACAAACGATTTGTGAACACGGGAATACTCCCATAAAAAAAGAGGCCGAAGCCTCTTTTCAATTATCATGAATAAACTATTTTATTCTGCTACACCTGAGCGTGAACGTTTTTTCTTAGCCCTTGGCTTTTTGGCAGAACTCTTAGAACTGCTAAACAAACTAGAAAGACTTGATTTCTTTCCTACCACATTGTGTTTTTTCCTTCTAACGTTCCTCCTTTTCGAACCTTTCTTATAGTAGTTATTATAGTTGTAGCCATATCCATAACCATATCCATAATAACCTCCTGTAGAAGAAGTTGACACCCCATTGAGTACCAATGAAATATCATCGAATTTCTTAGCCTTGAATGCTTTGTCAAGATCTTGCAAGAATTTGATTCTTGAATAACCATGTCTCACAACATAAAGCGTAACATCAACCAATTCCTTGATGATGAAATAGTCACTTACCAAGCCAACAGGAGGAGTATCAATAATCACATAATCAAACTCAGCCTTTAATTGAGCGATAAGCTCAGTAAAGTTAGTTGAGCTTAATAACTCAGCAGGGTTCATAGGTGGTTCTACACCACTATTTATCACACTTAGGTTTTCCGAAACTTGAGGTTGTGGTCTAAGAACTTCGTTCAACGTTGCATCACCAATCAAAAACTCAGTCACACCTTTTTCATCACCGAGCTCAAAGTGCTCAAATAACCTTGGCTTACGTAAATCTGCACCGACTAAAGCAACTTTTTTATCTGACAAAGCCAGCATAGTAGCCAAGTTGGCCGAACAGAAAGTCTTACCCTCAGCACTGATAGTCGAGGTAAAAGCCATTACCCGCTTCTCTTTGCCTGGGGCAATAAATTGCAAATTCACACGCATTGCCCTAAATGCCTCGGCAATGTTAGACGTCCTATCATCCTTAAGGTCTTTGTCTTTGCTGCGTTTCTTACCAACTACACCTACTATCGGAATATTGGTCAACCTTTCTATTTGCTCTTGCTCATCTATTTTATCGTGCAAGAAATCCTGAATCAATACTACACCTATTGGAAGCAACAACGCTAACAAAAATGCTGCACCAAAGATAATTGGTTTTTGAGGAGAAATTGGCTTGTCGCCAACTTGCCTCGCATCATCCAAAACTTTGTTATCAGGAGCATTAGAAGCTTTGGCAATGCCAGCTTCAGCTCTTTTTTGCATAAGGTAGTTGAAAAGTTCTTCGTTCAGGTTAAAGTCACGCTGTATCTGCCCTAATGTTCTTTCCGTAGAAGGAAGCTGGCTCAATCTACCTTGTTTACCCGCTATTTGGTTCCTCACTTCAGTCAACTGTAACTGAGAAGCATTAATACTGCTTTTCACATTTTCCTTCAATGACTTTTTGAGCTGCCCTACTTCCCCCTTCACTCTTCTCAGCTCCATATTACTCTCACCCGCTACGCCATCTAACCTTGCCAAGTCATTCAACGATGATTGAAGCTGAATTACAAGCTCATTAAGAACAGTGTTTTTCACATCCATAGATGTTGGAGGTACCAACACATCATTAGCACCCGAATTTTCATTCAAATACTTTTCTAAGTACTTATAGTATTTGTATTTAGAATCAATCTCACGCATTTTGTTTTCCAAGTCGCTGATCTCCTTAGATGTCTGCTCTGCTTCAAAGCTCGCATTCATCAACCCTCCTTGCCCCTTCACATTTACCATATTATCTTCAGCCCCTTCAAGTGAACTTGAAACCTGTGCTAATTGCCTATCGATAAAGTTGATCGATTTCTCTGCTGTATTATTTTTCTGCTCTATTTCATTTTCAATATACTGATCGGTCAGCATGTTCAAGAACTCCACTTCTTTATTAGGAATAGCTCCATCAAGCGACAATTCCAAAATAGTAGCATCTTTATTAATAGGGGATACTTTTAGTCTTTTCACATATTCTTGTGAAAACAAATCTAGGTTTCTAATAACAAAAGTATAAACTGCTTCTTCAGAAAGATCTCCATAATTTGGCTCATACAATGGATTAGCCTCTATCCTAAAATTAAGGTAAGGATGCTCACTCGCCTCTCCAATAATAAGCGTATCGGCATATTCAAAACGAGCTATCGTTTTATGGTCTAATTTATTTTCGATTGGATTATAAAGCCTAAAATTCTCAGCTTCAATTTTCACCTCTACAGTATCTTTCCCTAAGAACCTTACTTCAAAAGGCTTCTCAGCTATTTGGCTACTGAAAGAGTCTATTTTCACCAAGAACGGAGAGTACTTGTAAATTTCTTGCTGACCTATCATTCGCTTTTCGAAATACGAAACCCCAAAATCTAAATGACCTAAGGTTCGAGTGATAAGAAAGTTTGACTTCAAGATCCCTATCTCATTATCTATGTTATCGTTTGATGCTGAAAATGATGCACTATTGATAAAGTCTTTTGGGTCAATTTGATTGGACTTATCCTTTTCACTTATAAACAAGGTTGTCTTTACCTTATACATAGGTGTGGCAAACCTTACAAAAACAAAAGCGAAGGCTAAAAAAAGCGGAATACTAACCGCAAAATAATGCCACTTGCGAACAAACTTCATTAGAAGACCTTTGATGTCCACCTTTTCCTCATCAAAAGCCTTATTCTCGTTTTCGGCTATATTAGTCAAATTGTTCATATCCAGATTGTTTGGATTAAGTTTTTGTTATTAATTACTTTGTTTGGTTCAGCACAGTACTAACTACAAGCACTGCAACAGAAAGCGCTGAAACAAATAGACTAATGGTTGCTACGTTTACATTAAACGCCTTTTGTTTGAGCGGCTCAACATAAACAACATCATTAGGCTGAAGGAAATAATATTCACTAGCTAGTAGGTCTGGCTTAGTAAAGTCAATTACGGTAGTTTTGGTTTTACCTCCAATATCCCTTACCAACTTCACTTTTGTACGGTTAGAGTAGTAGGTAAAATCTCCCGCCATACTCAAGGCTTGTAACAGGCTTATTTTATTGTCATATATATAAAAGCTACCTGGCATATTTACTTCGCCCATTACAGCTATCCTAAAATTAGCCAACTTCACCGTTACGGATTTTTGCTTCAAATAAGGGGTTAAGGCCTCGTCCACTTGTTCACGAATTTGCTCTACAGTTTTACCAGCCACATCCATTTCCCCCACTACTGGCAATTTGATTTTGCCTTCGCTATCTACCAAATAGCCGTTTAAGTAAAGATATGATTCATTGTTGATCATGCCACCTCCAGAAAGACCGCCCGAAGCATCGTTAAAGAGTGCTACGGTAGTTTCCTCTGAGCTGTTCACCTTTACATGAAGAATGTCGTTGGCCTTCACGTGGTAATTGGGTAAGCCTTTTTGTGTGTGTTCGTAAATCTTTTGGTCTTGTAAACTCACTATATCCTTATGAGAGACGCAAGAAGCCAAGAAGAGTAGTAATAAAAAGCAAATTCTTTTCACGTAATTCCTTGTTTAGATTCTATTAAATAGGTTCAAAGAGGTATTCTTTATAAAATTCAATTTCAGTTAGTTTTTATAAGGCTTTGGCATTTTTATCTTTGCTCAGCACAAAAATACAAGCGATATTAGGTAATATTCTAATCGGGTTAAGGAAAATAAATCAAATATATGTTAAAAGACCCTCATAACTTACATCCATTTCTAGCTACATAGGTCAACCGCTGCACCTAAAAAGCTTGATTATTTGTACGGTATTCAACTTTTGGAAGAAGAAGGGCGTACAAAAAAAAATTATGTACCAGTAATTTTATTACATTCGTACAAATATACAGAAACAATAAGTGGTTTGGAAACTACTCATCCTCCTAAAACTTAGGTTTTGCCATTGCAAAAACAAACATTAACGGTTTCAAACTTTTTTAATATACAAGCAACATGAAACATACCCTTCTTTACGCAATCTTCTTCCTACTTTCTTTACAATCCTATTCTCAGGCTGATGCCGATGTACTAAAAGTAAGAGCTATTTTGGAAAGGCAAAATGAAGATTGGAACAGAGGAGATGTGGATGCTTTTATGAAAGGCTATTGGGAATCTGAACAATTGCAGTTTATAGGCAAAACGGGTGTGACCTATGGCTTCCAAGCAACGTTGGCAAGGTATAAGAAAAGATATCCTGATCCCGAAGCCATGGGACAACTTACTTTTGATGTAATTTCGGCGGATAAAATAGCGGAGGAGGTAATCATGGTAATTGGCAAATGGCACCTTGACCGCAAGGCTGGCGAACTGGAAGGTCATTTTTCACTTATCTGGAAAAATATCAACGGAGAGTGGGTAATCATTGCCGACCATTCCAGCTAGGGCTCACCATTATATTTTGATGAATTTTGTTTTTTGTAAAAAATTTTCATCCTCTTTTCTCCAAAAAAAGAAATTATTTTAAGGTTTTTATTGCTTTTATGCAAATAAACTATAATATTGAATCCATCTAGCACTAAACAACATTGAGTAATTATGCCAAATACAGAAGAACCCAATATGTTCAACAAGTTCGTCAACAACGTTGAAAATGCTATTAGTAATCTCACTACGCTAGAGATCAAAACAATAGTGGGGGATTACCAAGTAGATCCTGACGAAAATATAACGGCCAACAAAGACGGCGACTTTCAGATAATCCAGACGCGTATCAACTTAATGTTGGGCGATATGGTGACCAACATGAGCAATGAGCTGGTTACCGATAAATATGCTTGGCTTAGGGATTTCCACGCTAGGAAAGAAGAGCGAGGCTACGAGATTGTTGATAATAATGTAAAAGCCATTATGTCGATATTTGAGCTTTATCGCAAGACGAAAAGCGTGAATTTGAACGAGGAAAATATAGACGGAGGAGACGACAGCGACCTCTAGAGCTATATCTCTTTACTTTATAAACAGGGGGTGCAAATTGATCTTTCCGGGTCTGTTGGTACTCCCTTTTAAGCTACATAGTTTTTCAAACCTAAAAAGCACTGGAAAGCAAGTAGTTTTTTTATCACGATTATTTTAATCGCCCCTATCCCGATGGCAAATTTCCTACAAAATCTAGCCTCTGACCTCCTTACGCTAGAAGTAAATACTATTGTTAAAGAAAACCTATCAGGTGCAAAAATGCCTCCCAAGAAACGTATGGCTTTTTTGGACATAGCCAATAGGTACCGAAGCATCCTCGTGGAATTTGGAATCTGCGTAAAGGCAGACGGAAACCCAATCCCCAAAACCAAAGGGCAGGAACCTTTGCTGCTAAGATGGAGATTTGGCGGTGAGTTTTCATTTGTAGAAATAAAAGACATGGCAGCCAAAGGGCAAGCTTATTTTGCTGCAAAGCTCAAAAAAGCGAAGAGCCAAAACGAGATAGATGACCTAGAAGGAAAACTAAAACTCCTGACCAGAATAGAGCGCCAAAGCTCAAATGTAGTCGGGCTTTTTAAGATAAGAAGGCAGGAATACAACGTAGATACCAGCAATACCAAAAAAGGATTTGACGGCACTTGCAATATGGATGGAATGACCTCTGATCTAGAACCGTTCTCCTCTCAAATGGCATCGGAAGGGTGGAACAACGACCTGAGTATCCAAGACATAAATAAAGTGGAAGACATGGAGCTGGATCCGGATCAGGTTACTTTACTAAGAAAAGTATGGGAACTTGGGACGCAGAAAGTACTGCTACAGACGGTGATCCAAATAGATGGGGACATGACCAACTACCTTACCAACCAATTTGTGTACCTCCCTCCTGAGCTACGAAAAGTCGTACTCGACCTCCATAACGATGCTACTTCTTCTGGAACAAAAATTTGGAGCACACTTTTTACCACCATCACCCAACTTGCCGGCAAAGGGCTAAACCAACTTTTTAGCAAGAAAAATAAGTGAACCTAAACTCTACCATATCAAACATTAAAAACCTTCCTAAGGAACTGATACTCGCCATTCAGCTTCCTTTTAGAGTATATGCGTTTATCCGAAACCTTTTTAAGACGGGCTATGTGGAAATAACCACCGTGGTGGAAAACGAGGCCAAGGACAAATCGTATTTCCTTCAAACGCTCATCCAAGCCGATGGCGACATTATTCATTACATCCCCGAGCCAAAGTCCATTAAAAAAGACAAGGAAACAAAGGCTTTGCTGGCAAAATGCAAAGAAGAGCACCAAGAAAAAATAAATGATTTGATAATAGTGGCAGGCAGCAATGCTTCCATCGCTTCCAAATTTATTGACACGGCTCTTATAGCAACCAACGCCTACCCTATCTACGAAGCATTCATGAGCCCCGATGAGCGTACGGCAATTGTAAGCGGAAGCATAGCCGCACTCTCCGTGGCTTTCCGCAAATACGCCAAACCTTTCGTCGTAGACTTTACCTTAAAAGGAGCTTTCAAAGTTATCCGCTTCTTTGTTGTAGGAAAATAATCATCACAGCGACTCTTTCACACTTACTGTATCTGTATTGATTGCACTGGCATTAAAAAAGCCTAATGCACCACCAACGATATTAGTTGGAGGATTTTCAGGCACTGCTTGCGCAGGGCTCCCCGCCTCTATCAAAAACTCTAAACCGCTGTAATATTCGTAAGCATTAGCCGACAAAGCGAAGAGGTTCACCCCCAAAACATCCGCAGAATCTACATCTTCCAAGGGAATATTATAGTCCAACTCAAAATTAAGATAGCCCCCATTTACTTGCTCATCCGAATTGATCAGCAACTTATCTTGGTTTACTACCTCTCCATTTTTCAATACCTGCCAGAAATAATAATTGCGGGATGAAGCCGGCTCCTGAAAATGCGCTACCATATAAAAACCATCGTCAAAAAACACATCATCTTCTCTGAGTTTGTAGCTGACCGAATCGAGCGTAGGGGCTAAAGGCATACGGATAGAAGCCGTATAACTCGTTTCCTCTACATTCACTGTGAGCGTATATCGCTTGCCCGGCTGCCCCACAAAATCCTGTTGGAGGGGCACATATTTCCCCTCTCCAATATGCTGAAAGGAATAGGACTTGCCCTCATTATTATTTACGATAACCTGACCATTAGTAAGCTTCGGAACAGTTTCACTCTGATTGAAAGGAGCTGATTTGGAAAGGATTATGTAGCTACCAGGCTCTCCATCCGTTATCCAGCCATCAATAACCACAATAGGGGCTTCGGCAATCAGATCGGGAGTTACCACTTCTTCACAGGCAAAAAGCCCACTTGCAAAAAGAGGATAAAGTAAAAAGTAATAATATCTTTTGAGAAGTTTCATTCGAAATCTGCAATCATTTAAGTGGTTCAAGCTTCCCCAAAAAGACCCTCTCAAGTACCCAAGAGTTGGGCTACACATGTTCGTTTACCTGAGTTTGCGAAGCATTTTTGGCAGGAACATATGATGCGACCATAGTAATAACCACCACAATCCCTGCTGTAAGGGCGAAATCAGTCCACTTCATTTTTACAGGATAAGCGTCTACTATCGAACTACTTACGCCCAAAGAAACCAAACCAAATTTTTCTTGTACAAAGACGATGATAAAACCTAATACCAAGCCGAAAACTACTCCCGTAAAAGCTACGATAGCTCCTTCTAGCATAAATATTTTTCTTACAAACTGCCTAGTAGCACCCACCGAAAACAAAATGGCAATATCCCTTTTCTTTTCTATTACCAGCATGGCCAAGGCAAAAAACACATTCAAAGAAGCAATGCCAAGCACCACCACAAAGGTGACAAATACAAAAAGGCGCTCCCATTTTACGGCTTTCAGCACCGAGGCCTGTTGTTCTTCCGAGGTTTTTACATCAAACTTCTCCCCTATCAATTCCTTTATATCGGACTGAACCGAGGAAAGACTTGCCCCTTCAGCCAAGCGAATTTCCAAGCTGCTCCTTTGCTCTTCATACTGCATCAGCTCTTGGGCAAATTCTAGTGGAACAAGAACGTAACTAAGATCAAACTGCTGCTCAATGGCAAATACACCACCTGGTAATATCGCATTCCTTTTGAATGCCTTATCCATATTGGTAGTCACTCGCTCACCTCGTCTTGGGTAATAGAAAACCATCGCCTTCGTATCGTCGGACATCTGTACCGAAAGCTGATGTTGAACCCCCATGCCTAGCAAAGCCCTGTACTGCTCTCCATTTTTTAGCTCAGCACCGCCAGAAACTACTGCTTTTTTCAAATCATATTGCTCCAAATAGTTATCACTTACCCCCTTCACCGTCACCAAAACTTCCACTTTCCCATACCTCACCATTGCCCCATCTTCTATCACTTCGGTAACAGCTTTCACTCCATCCAGGTCCTTCAGTTGTCCATATATTTCGGGCGGAAGCTCAAAAGTTTTCCCAAGCTTAGGTGTGATCTTCAATTCAGGATTATAGGTATTATACAAGCTGATGGTCAGCTCTTCCAGTCCATTGAACACCGAAAGGATTACGATGAGCGCCGCCGTGCCCACTCCAAGTCCCACCATAGCAATATTGCTCAATATCTTGATAAAGCTTTGCCCAATAAGCGCCTCTGCAGCACTTTGAGTTGTTTTTTTGTTCTTTCCCCGGTGAGAGGAAAAATATCTTTTTGCTATAAAAAAAGGGATATTGTTTTTGCTCATCTGCAACGTCTATTGATACTATTCTATCAACTATGGTCGAAAGGTTGAAAATAAGAAAAAAAATCTACAGATAAGAAATTACCGCTCATTTGGGTTTTGAAACCGCTAGCTGAGAAGTATATTTGACTACTATCACAACCAACCTGTTTTTTATATGAGACTCGCTTTTTTTAGTACCAAACCCTACGACAAAATCTATTTCCAACAGCTCAACGAGACCTATGGCCACGACATTACCTTTTTCAATTCAGCCCTAGTTGAAAGAACTGCCGACCTCACTAAAGGTTTTGAAGCTGTCTGCGTATTTGTGAATGATACCTTAGATAAGCCCACCATCGAAAAACTTGCTGCAAATAAGGTCAAGCTCATTGCCCTGCGATGTGCCGGCTTCAATAATGTAGACCTTTCCGAGGCAAAAAAACACCAGATAAAAGTAGTGAGAGTCCCAGCATATTCGCCCCAATCCGTTGCAGAGCATGCCCTAGCCCTCATCATGACCCTAAACCGCAAAACCCACAAGGCATATAACCGGGTCAGAGAGTGCAACTTTTCCCTCGACAACCTCACAGGTTTCAATATTTTTGGAAAAACCGTTGGGGTAATAGGCACAGGCCAAATCGGTGCCGCTTTTTGCAAGATCATGCTTGGGCTAGGCTGTAAAGTACTTGCCTACGATGTACATCAGTCGGGAGAGCTACAAAAACTTGGTGTCACCTACCAGCCCATAGAAACTCTTTATGCCCAATCCGATATAATTTCGTTGCACTGCCCTCTCCTCCCCGATACAAAACACCTCATCAACAGCGAGTCCATTTCCTCCATGAAAAATGGCGTAATGATCATAAACACCAGCAGGGGCGCACTCATCAATACTAAAGACATCATTACAGCACTGAAAAAACGAAAAATAGGATATTTGGGAATTGACGTGTACGAACAAGAAGAAAACCTTTTTTTCGAAGACCTTTCAGAAAGAATAATTGAAGACGACCTCATCCTTAGGCTCATCAGTTTCCCCAATGTACTCATCACTTCCCACCAAGCATTCCTAACAGATGAAGCCCTTTTCCAAATTGCCCAAACCGTAATGAGCAACATCGAAAACTTTGAAAAAGGCGAGGAACTCAGGAATGAGGTTTAGATAAAAGACGATAAGGCATTACACCTTCTTGAAGTGTTAAAAAGCTTGCGTTACGTAAAAACTCAACAACTTACGAACTCTAAAATCCATCTTATCAGTGAATTGAAAGAAGCTGTGGAGGAAATGAAGCTCATCAAGGCAGGAAAAAAAAGAAGCTAGAGCCGCAGAAGTTTTTTTTAAATGAGCTATAAAGTAAAATCCATTGGGGTTTTTGAGCGCAATAAAGATTATACCTCATGTTACATAATACCACCCGCTTTAACCCCGTGAGGGGTTTCATAATTGTAGCCGCTCAAGAAAGGAAGAAAACAACGCCGTAGGTGTTGCACAGAAGCACAAAATCAGGATTTCTGCTCCCACAAACCACCATTCCCCCGTTCATCGGATTATCTGCCCGATTGTGAAGTTTCAGCTTTAATTTGCCAACTGACCAAACTAATTTATCTTGCAAGAGTTTAGTTATCGATGACTTTTTGAGCAGGACAAATTGTTTTGCTCTTACTCCAAACCCCAATTCCAAACTCCTTTTTTGAATACTAATGGCTGATATTTTAAAAGTAGAAAACCTGACTAAGACTTATAAAAGTGGAAGCAGGGAGCTTACCGTATTGCATTCTGTGAATTTTTCGATAGAAGAAGGTGCGTCCTTTTCCATTGTAGGTCCTTCGGGCAGTGGCAAAACCACACTCTTGGGCTTGTGCGCCGGCCTCGATAGGGCAAGTTCTGGCTCGGTTACGCTCAACAATGTTTCCCTCGACCAAATGAGCGAAGACGAACGGGCGTGGGTGCGCAACCAATATGTGGGTTTCATTTTCCAAAATTTCCAGTTAATTCCGACACTTACAGCGCTGGAAAACGTGATGGTGCCCTTAGAGCTTCGTGGAGAAAGAAATGTAAAATCTCGTTCACAAGACTTGCTCGATAAGGTAGGGTTGAATGAGCGTTCGAGCCATTATCCTACTCAACTGTCGGGTGGAGAGCAGCAACGGGTTTCCCTTGCAAGGGCTTTTTCCAACAGCCCCAAAATCCTCTTTGCCGATGAGCCCACAGGCAACCTCGATGAAGAAACAGGCACAAAAGTGGAAAAATTGATTTTCGATCTTAACAGAGAGGCAGGAACTACACTGGTGCTGGTCACTCATGACCTGGAACTAGCCGCCAAAACAGACAGGATCATCCGAATAAAAGGTGGAAAAGTCGTATCTGACGAGCCTAATTTGGTGCAAAAATAATTTATCGTAGAGCCAACGCATGCGTTGGCTAGGCATTTCTGCAAAAACAAACCATGAATACAAAGAATAAATTTGACATACGCTGGCTGGCAACCATGGCATGGCGCGATAGCCGAAAAAATCGCGGTAGGCTTTTGCTTTTCACCTCGTCCATCATTTTGGGTATAGCCGCCTTGGTAGCCATCAATTCCTTTGGCGATAACCTCAGCGAGAACATCGAAGGCGAGGCAAAAGGCTTGATAGGGGCAGATTTCGTCCTTACCGATAGGCAAGCTCTCAGCGATTCGGTGAGCGAAATAATCGACTCGGTGATGATAGAGCACGCCTCGGAAATCAGCTTTGCCTCCATGGCGCAGTTCAGTAGCACAGGTGGTACAAGGTTGGTGCAAATTAGAGCACTGGAAGGTGATTTCCCCTTTTATGGTCAGATTGAAACAAACCCTGCAACGGCTTCTAGGTCGTTCCGCACAGGAAAAAGTGCCTTGGTGGACAATACCTTGCTTGTGCAGTTTGGTGCAAAAGTGGGGGAAACAGTGAAAGTTGGGGGAATTGAGTTTGTGATAGAAGGTGCGCTGGTAAAAGCTCCTGGGGAAGCGGGAATTACCGCCACAGTAGCCCCGTCGGTGTATATCCCCATGGAATATTTGGACGAAACAGAGTTGATACAAAAAGGCAGCCGCATTACTTATAAGAATTACTACAAATTCCCAGCAAACTACGATGTAGAAGCCTATGCCGAAGCCCGAGAAGATATTTTCAAGAAAGAAGGAGTCCGCTACGAGACAGTAGAAAAGCGGAAAAAAAGCGTAGGAAGAGCATTTTCCAACCTCACCCAATTCTTGAATCTCGTGGGGTTTGTCGCCTTGCTATTGGGGTGCGTGGGAGTGGCTAGTGCCGTCCATATTTACATAAAAGAAAAACTAACTACCGTTGCCGTGTTGCGCTGCATGGGCGTACAAGGCATGCAAGCCTTCTTTATCTTCATGATCCAGATTGTGAGCATGGGCTTCTTGGGTTCCATAGTGGGGGCGCTGCTCGGAAGCGTGGTGCAGCTTGCCCTACCCGCCGTGCTGCAAAGCTTTTTGCCCTTCGAGGTAGAGTTTAGTATTTCCATCACAGCCATATTGGGCGGAGTACTTACAGGGCTGCTAGTCTCTATTTTATTCGCTTTGCCTCCTTCCCTCAAGATCAGAACAGTTTCCCCGCTCAGAGCCTTGCGGAGCTCCTACGACGAAAACACCAAAACCGATTGGATAAAAATAGGCGTATATGCCGCCATCGTACTCTTCATTATCGGTTTCTCCTACTTACAAATTGGCGATGTGCAAGACGCCTTTTTCTTCACCCTTTTCCTTGCCCTTGCCTTTGGTTTGCTCACGGGAGTTGCCCAACTGCTTATGTGGGCAGTGAAGAGATATTTCCCCGTTTCTTGGAGCTACATATGGCGACAAGGCATCGCCAATCTTTTCCGCCCCAACAACCAGACAATCATCCTTATTGTGTCGGTAGGGTTGGGAACGGCGCTGATTTCCACACTCTTTTTTGTACAGGGAATGCTGCTCGACCAGCTCAACTTTGCCGGAAGCGGAGGGCAGCCCAACATGGTGCTGTTCGACATCCAAACACCCCAAAAAGAGGAACTTAAAGAGCTAACCAAATCCCATGATTTGCCCATAATCTCCGAAGTACCCATCGTGACCATGCGACTAAGCACTATCAATGGGATTACCAAAGAACAAAACATGGCGGATAGCACTTCTGAGTACAAAGACTGGGCTTTTGGAAGAGAATTTAGAAACACCTACCGCGATTCGCTCATCGAATCGGAAACGACCGTAGAGGGAACTTGGCGCAGCGAAGTATCACCTTCCTCCGATTCCATCTATGTTTCGTTCGAAGAGCGCTTTGCTAAAAGAATGGGAGTAAAAATGGGCGATGAACTGGTGTTCGATGTACAGGGAACACCCGTAAAAACCTATGTAGGGCACATGCGAGAGGTAGATTGGAACAGGGTATCTACCAATTTCCTAGTGGTATTTCCCAAAGGCGTGTTGGAATATGCCCCACAGTTCCACGTGCTCATCACCAAAGTCCCATCCGATGAGGCTTCCGCTTCCTTCCAACAAGAAGTCGTAAGCAAGTTCCCCAACGTCTCCATCATCGACCTCAACCTTATCCTCAAGACCGTGGACGAAGTACTGGGACAAGTGTCCTTTGTGATCCGCTTTATGGCGCTATTTAGTATTGTGACAGGGTTGCTAGTTCTTACTGGCTCAGTCATTATCAGCAAGTTTCAGCGCATACAAGAAAGCGTGCTGCTCCGCACCTTGGGGGCAAACCGCAAGCAAGTACTCCGCATCAATGCCCTAGAGTATTTGTTCTTGGGAGGCTTGGCCGCACTTTCAGGCATTGTGCTTGCCCTGGGTAGCAGCTGGGCCTTGGCCGTCTTCAACTTCGACGCACCCTTTAGCCCAGACATCGGCACCGCCCTTTTGGTCTTTATCAGTATCACCCTACTCACCATGGGCATCGGTATGCTCAATAGCCGTGGCGTGTTGAATAAGCCACCGTTAGAAGTGTTGAGGTCGGAAGTGTAAAGCTGAGTTACAAGTTTCACGTTGCGTGTTGCAAGGTTAAAAAAACAGTAGCTCGACCTTTGAGAGGTTGAGCTACTGTTTTACCTGATAAATCTGAGGTCCGCTCCGCTGGAGCTTTATTTTACTACAAACAGATCGCCTCTCACGAGGCTAAAAGATGGAACAAATACAAACGGTATTCCTTTTTACTGACACTACAGAAGTTTATTTATCTGAAATCACTAATAATTCTATTTCCTTTTCCTCCTCAACCAACTCCAACCCTAATATTTCCAACTCTTTATGGATATTACCTGGGTCTTCTTCATACCATTTCAATTCTATATCGTATAACCCTTCCAGCCCTGTTCCATCACAGACAATTTCACTGAGCTGTGATTGTAAAAAATCTGAAATAGTACTGCTAGGAGCATTTATCATCGACAATCCTTGACTACTTGAACTACTTACACTTTCTACTCTATCAGCCTTTTTCAATGCAACCGTTCGTCCTTCAATTACCTTAAGTACTTTTACTTTCATCATTTCCTTTTTTACCTCTGCTTTGTACTCATCAAAGTAAATCGCCAATTGCTGTTTCATAATCTCAAATCGTCGGTCAGACAATTCCGCAGGAATTATCATTTCAAAACAATACCTATTATGCTTTTCCCAAGTCATAGCGGTAGTATCCGCTATTTCTATTACAGTTCTAATTTGACTAGGAAAACCATAGGCGATTTCATAAAACTTTTGAGGCAAAGAATTTGTCACTACAATTCTACCCGCTCCGGTGGAGTGAAAGCCGGGAATACCTTGTTGGTAAGGAAGAAAAGTGACCTGAAAATTAACATTCTCACTTCCAGAGAGTGGTTTTGAAGGGTTAAACCCTATAACTTCTTTCTTTTCTTCTAAGGATATAACTTCTCCTGAAACCAGCTTGTTTATCACTTCTTTGGTAATGTTATTAGGAAAAGTAACCGCTCTAACTACGCCTTTTTTATCTATAAGTACCGTGTGAGGAATTACCCTATGTGGAAATGACTTGCCGAGCTGCCTGCTGCTATCCAAGGCTATCGGTAAGCTAATTGAAAAATTTTCAATGAACCTATTAATTCTTTCTTCTTTTTCATCGGTTACTGTTATCACCTGTAGCTCTTCTACAAATTCTTTTTGCAGTTCTTCCAAATGGGTAAACCCTTTGATACAGGGCGAACACCATGTTGCCCAAAAATCTATAATGACGACTTTTCCGCTAAAGTCCGAGAGTTTAGCAGAGACATTGCTATAATTCAGCATTTTGGCAAAATCCAATTCAGGCGATTTTTTGCCTATTAGCGATGAATCTTGCCCAAAAAGGTTCAATGATGTGAGCACGAGGAGGAGAGTTACTAGTTTTTTCATGTTATCTTCTTCTAATTTAAACAATGTAAGTAAGTTTAAAACAAAGAATAGGCCATTCGTTCTCAACTCACAACTTTAGCTCAAGATTAGTCTTAAAAACAACAGCTTGTTACTCCCCCTCCATCAACAACAGCAGCTCTTTCTTCACCAGCCCATAGTTTTTCCACGGAATAAAATGCGTCATTTCGGGGTCTTCCACTAGTTTTAGCATTTTGGGTTTGATGTATTTTTTGCTCCAAGCCACATTTCCCTCAAAGGGTGCTAAAAAATCCTTTCCCCCATGCAAATGCACCACGGGAACAGTTATTTTTCCCCAATCTTCTTTTAGCAGGGCAAGCTCGGCTTTGTGGGCAAATTTCTCGTCCGTTGCCACCCTCAGCGGTTTTGAGGCCATCCAGCGGGTAAGCTTCCACTTTCCCAAATGCGCTATCCAGTAGATCGGTTCCGACTCCGGATCGTTCACCGGGGCAAGCATCATAATTCCATCCACGGCATACATCGTCGCCATTTTCCCAACTATCGGACCTCCGTACGAATGCCCTATCAGGTAGATATGATCTTCCTTCGCCTCTTCCAATACCTTCCCAATTATGATCGCCTGCTCTTGAATAGAAGTCACCGATTTGCCATAGCCCGAATGCCCATAGCCGGGCCTGTCCACTGTTACTATCCGGGCTTTTTCCAGCAAAACGCTATCGGTCAAAAAGCCAAAGAAGTCATCGCCGGCACCGGGAGCGCCATGCACAAACACCAGCAAATTCTCCTTGTTCCTTTCCGCTCCTGTTTCCACATAGCGCAGCTCGTTGGCATCGTGCGCCATTTTTTGCACCGAAGCCGCTACACCTTGCTCCTCAAAGTGCGCCAGTATTTTTTTGTCAGAAGTCTTGAGTCTCATACAGCCGTTGGTCAGTAGGGCAAGAAAAAGAGGGGAAAGCAGGGCAAAGCGAAGGATTTTCAACAGTTTTTGGGTCATAAATCACTGAGATTTGAGCAAGTTGAGCTTTGTGAAAAACTTGGAATCGAGTGCATACGAAAAAGCATGCTGGGCAATGATAAAGTTTTCCCCGCTATAAATCGACACGCTCTTCTCCGAGACTTCCAAGCTCAATTTTGCATAGGGCAGCACCCAAGCAAAGGTCTCCAGCCTTGAGCGAAACCGAATGATCACGCCCTTGCCTCGAAGCTCTATGTTGCAAGTATTACGGTATTTGTCCAGTTTCAAAAGCCCCTCTAGCTCGGGGCTGCATTGGGTAATCAGCAATTGTTGCGAGCCGGTCCCCTTCATTTTTATCGCTTCCCAAAAGCTAAAAGCCCGCCCCACCGCAAGGTCGATTTCCTTCGTCACCTCTTTGTCTTTGTACGTCACATTTCTGATCATGCCAGCTGTTTTTTTTACCCATTAACACCATTTCCGAGCCTGTTGTTTGGGAATGGGTTGGTTTAAGAGGATTACTAGGGCGCACTCACGCAAAAAGCCTGACCCGGGTGGTCAAGCCGCCCCACGCACCAGCCTCTTCGGTCTTGCCCTACCCTCTTTCCCCAGTGCGCAAAAATCGTTTTCTTCTTTATTACCTCCTTCTATTTCGAAATATCGTTTTATCGCCTTAGCCGCAATGCATTGCAGTATTAGCTTCGATTCATCGTCCATTCAATTCCTAGCCAAGGCGTGCCTTGGCTCTACGGTTTTACATATCATTTTCTTCTTTATTACCTCCTTCTATTTCGAAATATCGTTTTATCGTCTTAGCCGCAATGCATTGCGGCTCTACAGTTTTTCATTTGCAAAAAAATCATTGAATCATCTCGAAATATTAAATCATCAATCCCCTTCCAACCCTCTCACTCTCTTGCAGGTCTTAGTTCTGCACCCCTTGTAACTTTCATCACCAACTTTCTTTTAAAGAAATTCTATTTTCACAATCAATTACCACATAAAGGTAGTTTACTAAAAAAACAATCAGCACCTGAAAAAACTCATCATTCATATAGTCCTCGTTCCCTTGTTGTTTTCCTGCGAAAGCTGGTTTGGTTCAAAAGAAGAGCCTACCAAGGAAAATGCTCCTTACGATCTGGCGGCGGATATCCCTTCCTACTTCAGCCAGAACTACGAAATTCCGGCTGACAACCCACTTACAGTGGAAGGAATCGCCTTGGGGCGAATGCTTTTTTACGAAACAAAACTTTCGGGTGACAATTCGCAATCTTGCGCAAGCTGCCACAAACAGGAAAACGGGTTTTCCGACCCCAACCGCTTTAGCGAGGGAATTGATGGTGAAGATGGGACAAAAAATGCGATGGCACTCGCTAATTTGCTCTGGCAGCGAAAATTCTTTTGGGATGGACGAGCCAGCAGCCTCGAAGAGCAAGCTCTATTGCCCATTCAAGACCCTATTGAAATGCACCAAAGTTTGGAAGCTTCCGTGGCGAAACTTGAAGCAGAGCAGCAATACCTCGACCAGTTTGAGCTTGCCTTTGGGGAAAAGGGTATTTCTGCCGAAAAAATAGGCAAAGCCCTTGCCCAGTTTGAGCGGACGATGATCTCGGCTAATTCCAAATACGACCAATATTTGCGAGGGGAATACGAACCTACGGCAAAGGAACTCTTGGGCATCGAGCTGTTTTTCATTCACCCTATTTCCGAAATTGGACTGCGGGGCGGAAACTGCGGGGACTGCCACCTCGGTCCTATGACCCATGGCGACCTCAACGATTTCCAAGGCTTCCACAACAATGGGCTGGACGAAGACGGGAACCTCAACATCGGCTTGAAAAAAACAACGGGAAAGGAAGAAGACTTGGGGAAATTCAAAGCTCCTTCACTCAGAAATATCGCCCTTACCGCGCCCTACATGCACGACGGAAGATTTCAGACCTTGGAAGAAGTACTCGACCACTATAACGAACACGTGAACCAAAGCGCAACGCTCGACCCGCTCATCATTGAAGCCAGCAACGAGAAGGTTTTCCCCAACGAACCTATCAAGCTACACCTAGCCCAAGAAGAGAAAGAAGCAATTTTGGCATTTTTGCACATGCTCACCGATGAAACCTTCATTACCAACGAACGATTTTCCAATCCTTTTGAAACCACTGAAACGAAATGAAACCTTTTATAAAAAACACAAACACCCGTCATGCCGTGCTCCGACACGGTATCTCCTTCCTATTGATACTTGGGGCTTTACTTTCCATCAGCTCTTGCAGCAACAACGACGAAGTGCCCGGCGAGGGAATGCTTACGCTGGAAATAGCTAACCTTTTTGACGGCGATCCGCTAGAACTGGACAGCAAAACCTATCAGAATGAGCTAGGGCAAGAATTTTCCATCCAAGAGTTTAAGTTTTACCTCAGCAATGTGAAGCTGCGCAACTCCGCTACGGGGGCAGTTTATACCGAGCCAGAAAGCTACCATTTGGTAAGCCGAAAAGATGCTACCCACCTGTTTGAAATTGAAATAGAAGAAGTGACAGCAGGGCAATACGACCAGCTAGAATTTTCCATAGGCGTTGACCCGACCCGCAACCTTTCCCTCGACAACATCGGCGACCTCGACCCTTCCAACAACATGGCTTGGGACTGGAACACGGGCTACAAATTTTTGCTGCTGGAGGGCAAATATTCCCCCAAAGACGGCTCGGATGATAAAGGCTTGATCTTCCACGTAGGTTCGGATGCCAACTATCGCACCGTTACCCTGCCCATCAGCTCAGGCAGCGATGCTAAGTTCGAACTCAAAGGTGGGCAATCCAACGCCATCAAGCTTGATATTGAAGTATCTGAAATCTTCAAAAACCCTACTTCAGTCGATTTCGATACCGACAACGTGGTGATGTTCGAAGGGATTTCTGGAAAAGTGGCGGATAATTATAGTAAGATGGTGAGTGTGGGGGAGTGAAAAACTAACCACGTTAGTGTAGGTTCTTCGGAGAATTGCACCTGCGCTTTACATCGGTTTACGGTATATTTGCCCATGCATTTATATTATCAATATCCTTACACAACCGTCATTGTTTCTATAGTTCTGCTGAACTTGATCATTAAAGCAGTAGCCAATATGGAGCAATCACCTTTAGCATTTTTGCTCCTAGGGATGATTTCGCTCATTGGGCGGGCTTTCAGTCCCTTTGCAGGGGCGGTGGACAAGGAGCTTTCGGACAACTATTATTTTTCCCGGAATAAACAAGCTATACGTTATAGCCCAATGGGAAATTGGTTTGAACTTGGCAACGCCAAAATGGATGCTGACCCAAATTCCTTCAAGGTGCTGGCACGCAACTTTGCCAAGGACAAAGACCATCTGTATTACAAATCATCTATTATAGACCAAGAAGCAGACAAAGAATCGCTGAGGGTGGTAGACGATTATTATTGCTTAGACAAAAACCATGTGTATGTCCCTGCCGAGTATGTTTACAGCCCGTTTGATGAACCGGATGAAAACCCAGATCCAAAGGCGAAACTGCACCGAATTGAAAAAGCCAACCCTACTACTTACGAACCAATAAATGATGATTGGGCAAAGGACGATCGTCATTTTTTTTACCGTCACAAATTTGTCGATGTGGAGTATGAAAGCTTTGAGATAATCAACAAGAACTTTTGCAAAGACAGCAAATGTGTTTGGATGCAAAACGATAACGACCTGATTGCTTCTGACATAGATCCCTCTGCTACCCGAAAACTGAATAAAAGCCTAATTGCAGACCAATTGCATATCTATGACTTTAAGATGTACGTGGAAAACGAGCTGGCAAATAAGTTGTTTGCATACGCTTATGAGGACCTTTCCTCCTTTGAGGACTTGGATGAAGACTATTTTATATTTGACGACAAAGTGGTTTATCAAAACAACTACTTGGAGGGTGCGCATGCCGCTACGTTTGAAGTGATGGACCCAACGTATTATGCGAGGGACAAAAACCATATTTACTACGCTGGCCTGCCCATGGAGCATGTTGATATTGAAAGCTTTGAATTATTTGAGTACGCCTGTTATGCAAAAGACAAAAATCATATTTATGCCGAAGGCAAGATATTAAAAGAAGCTGACCTCGCCACCTTTGGTCCGCTCAACGATGATTCCCTAATTTATAAAGACAAAAACCATCAGTATCGGGGAAATGAAATCCTTGCGAAGGAAGAGGAAGTAAAAGGTTGAGGATGATTTATCTTGTTATAGGATTAGTTTCATTTTTCTAACTCTTAGGATAATCTAGAAGCAAGAGCCTCTGCCATTTTTGGCAAGCCTAATCCCCATCGGTTTTGAGGCAGGCAACTAACGCTGTTAGTACACCACTCTTCAAATTTTTTCTTCGAATCAGGAAGAAGTCAGGGGTTATTCGGTGGCTGGCACATCTTATGATAGGACTTTCTTTATTCCAATACTAGTTCATAATTTGTGCTTCGTCCCCCAGATTCTTCTTGTTTCAGAATTCCTTTATCTATTAAATCTTTTATATCTCGAAGAGCAGTATCTGCTGAACATTTGGTGATCTTAGCCCATTTGGACGATTTCAATTTACCATCAAATCCATCCAATAGTTTATTCAACATCAACCTCTGTCGGCTATTTAGTACTGTTTCTTTGTGACCATCCCAAAAATCTGCCTTTTGGAGAACACGTTTTAGCGTTTCCTCTGTGTTCAATAATGCTTTATACAAACAGTTTAAGAACCAATCCAACCATTCGGTAATGTCACCAGAACTATGTTGTACATTTTGCAAGACAGCATAGTATTTCTTTTTTTCTGATAAAATTTGATTAGAAAAGCTATAAAACCTTTGAGACGTTTCTTCGGCACGAGCAAGCAGCATGTCAGAAATTGCTCTGGCAATTCGCCCATTGCCATCATCAAACGGGTGGATGATGATAAACCAAAAATGGGCAATTGCAGCTTTTAAAACCCCATCGGTTTCAGGGTTTTGGTCAAACCAGTCCAAGAATGCATCCATTTCTTTTTTTACAACTTGTGGAGATGGAGCTTGAAAATGAATTCTCTCCCTTCCCATTGGACCAGATACTACTTGCATTTCACCATCACGATAGCAACCAGTGGCAATTCTATGTATCCCACTCCATCCTGTCGGAAATAAAGCTGCATGCCAGCCAAATATCCGTTCATGGTCAAGCGGTTTGTCATATCTCTGCGTAGCATCAAGCACCATTTCAACTACTCCCTCCACATTTCTGTCCACATGAACCATTCCCGCATATGCTAGCCCAAGCCTTCTAGCAATTGACGAACGTACTTGTTCGTAGTTCAATATTTCACCTTCAATTTCAGATGATTTCAATACATCTAAGGTCAACGTAGAAAGCATTGTTTCTTCCTTAATTGAAAAACCAAGCCCCCTCATTTGTCCATAAATCACTCCTTGAAGGTGCCTGACTTTACCAAGAATTACGCTTAGCTGTTTATCATCCCAAGTAAATTTAGGCCATTGGTCGTATTCATATATGTACTTTGCCATAACTAGTAATTTGCGATAAATATAGAGGTTATTCTCCGCAAATTTAAGGAGAATAGAGGTGTTTTTCTCCGCAAGTGTTTTGGAGATTAGCTAGCACATCTCTTTCATAAGATTGGGGCGGTTTTCGGTTGGCTTATTTTGTATTTATAATGTTCAAGGCGGGAAATCTGCGAACAGGGCGACTATTTAAAGTGAAGTTGATAATTAAAAACATGTCTTGTTTTGCTTTAAACAAAGCTTTTCAACAGTTGTCAAATGGCTAAAGTCGAGCTTGGGGCCTGTTTAAAGTTTAAACAGGCTTTGAGTAGTTATATTCTTTCCAATTTTTGAATAAGTCTTTTAGAATTTTGCCGGATGATGAACCGTCTTCCTCATTCAATAAAAAAAACTTATCTGTCCTTGGGTATTTAATTTGACCTTTTTCATCCCAAGAAGCAAATGAGAAAAAGTACTTTGTATCATTGAAACAAAACCCATGTACACCTGGGGTTTTAGTGTAAGAATATAAATTTATGTTGACATTTTTCGTGTTTAAGATTTTTTGGTTTTCCTCTTTAAACCCATTTATAATATCAATATTAGTATCTATGGATTTTTTCCAACTAGAATTAATTGAACTACTCTTTTCAGCGAAACTTGGATCAATATAGAAAAGGTTCATTTCAACATTATTAAGAAAGTCTTGGTCTAACCAACCTTCTATTTGTGTTACAACTGAAAATAAGGTGTAACCAAGGATATCTATTTTTAATATATCATTAAAGTTAGTTCTATGGTTAAATTCTTGTTCTACAACTTTGTAAATAGCGTCTGTGCCATTTATAATCTTCCATGATAATGTTTTTTCCTCTAAGACCCGAATAATTCCATTTGAATTGGGGTCGTGTTTAGACTTCAGGCTTACTAAGTACTTATAGATTTTCTTTGCTGTCTCAAGGTTATCATCTGTTGTTTTAAATTTACTTCTATCTATAAAAAGAGACATTTTTTCATCTGCCAATTTTACTATTTGCTCTTTAATATCAGCAGATAATTTTAAGTTACGGTAAATAAAAACTGATGGTCCTGCAATAGTATTTTTGTTTAACCCAAAGGATTTGAATATTGGGATTGATATTTTTACTGCATTTTTTTTAGAATTATCCGGATCAAATACACAAGTACTTGTAATGTGTTTTCCTTCATCTAATAAAACGTAAAATTTAAAATTTGGATAATAAGATATTAATTGAGCCATTTTTTCTGCCCAATATTCACTGATATCTTTTGTAGCTTGGATTCTAACAACAGTTACTCCTTTTTTTAAGGATTGGTTTAGGTTATCATAGAACCTATCAGCAATTTCCTTTTCTTTCTTATCAACACATGCTAAACCTCTTCCAACTATGTAGATATTACGTTTAGAATTGCTAATTTCATTAAAGAATCGATCATAAAAATGGTTATTATATTCGTTTTCTGGTGGAGAAGGTATCGCTTTTATCTCTTGTTTGTTTATTAACTTTATTATTTTAGATGTAATTAATCTTTTAAAGATTAAGACTATATTTATTATGATAGATATAATTATTAAAAACAATAGAACGTACTCAGTAGAGCTGTTTGTAGAGAAAGTGGTCGCCAAGATTGCAATTGTATTTATTATTACTGCAATTGAATTGACCTTTGTAGATGTGATTTTCATCTTATGTATGTATCTGGTTTTAGAATTTTTGACCTTTAAATTGATTAAAGGATATTGTTTTTAATAAAAAAATAAATATACACCATATCTTACTCTATAGACGGAAGCACTATAATAAAATCTCTCCCTTTGCCACATGGATAATGCAAAAGGCATCTTCTTCCAACACCTTGCCTACTTGAGTGAGATACTCCTTGCATTTAAATTCTTTTTTCACCTTTTGAAACTACGGTAAAAGAAACCAGTTGAGTCAAATTCCAGTTTTTGGATTAGTTGAGCATTGGAATTAGTCCATGTGATATGCCCATTAAATATTAGTTCTCTAAATGCCATCAGTCCAAATTCCTTATTGAAATAAATATTAAGTTCTTCGTCAATAGCATTGGGATCGTCGTAAAGGAAATTATGAATAATATAACTTTTGTCGTTGAAAATAAAAGCTTTTGAATCAATAGGTTTACAATCGATATCAAAGAATACTAGTGATTTTTCTGACGGATTAAATTTAAACTCATAGCTGATATTATAGCTGCCATCATCCAAGAATAGGCCATATTGGTAATTTTCATCTTTAATATTCAAGAGTAATTCTGTAGTCCTTTGAATTTCACCAAAGTTGTATGAGCGCTCAATTACTTTCTTGTGTTTGGTTCCACAGGCATCTAGCCCCAATGAAAAAAATAAAATAAATAATTTTGTTTGTAATCTGATTGTCATCTTTATGCAATTAGCTATTTCAGACTAATGTACAAAACCCCATAAAAAATCAGAAACGGCCTCCATTATTCCTTTACCAATTTCCTTCCTAAATTTGCCGCATGGACAATGCGAAAGACATCTTCTTCCAACACCTCGCGCAGACTAGCGAGATGCCTGTTGGCTTAGAAATAGAGCGGACAGAGGGCATTTACCTCTACGACAAATCGGGCAGGGCGTATATGGACCTGATCTCGGGGATAGGCGTGAGCCATTTGGGGCATGGCAACCCGAAAGTAAAAAAAGCGATCCACGATCAGGTGGAGAAACATACGTTTGTGATGGTGTATGGGGAATACCTACAAGCGCCACAGCTTGCCCTCGTCCAAAAGCTAGCCGAAGTGCTGCCCAAACAATTGGAAACTACCTACATTGTCAATTCGGGTACGGAAGCCAATGAAGCTGCGCTCAAGCTTGCCAAACGGGCAACTGGGCGCACCGAGCTTATTTCTTGCTACCGTTCTTACCACGGCAATACTCATGGCTCGCTCAGCGTTTCGGGCAATGAGGTCAAAAAACAAGCTTTTCGTCCCTTGTTACCCGATGTAAAGTTTATCCATTTTAATGTAGAAGAAGATTTAACCCAAATCACTACCAAAACCGCAGCCGTCATCATCGAGCCTGTGCAAGGTGATGCTGGGGTGCGAATCCCCGATAAAAGTTACCTAAAAGCGCTCCGCAAACGCTGCGATGAAACGGGTACGCTGCTCATTTTCGATGAAATCCAAACGGGTTTCGGTCGGACGGGTAGCCTCTTCGCCTTTGAGCAATTTGATGTCGTTCCCGATATCCTCACCATGGGCAAGGCGCTTGGCGGAGGAATGCCGATCGGCGCTTTTTCCGCTTCCCATGAGCTGATGAAATCCTTTACTAATAACCCTCCGCTTGGACATATCACTACGTTTGGTGGGCATCCAGTATGCTGTGCGGCGGCACATGCCGCTTTGGAAGTGCTCTTGGAAGAAAATATTCTCGATCACGTCCATCAGAAGGGGCAGCTCTTCCGAGAATTGTTACAGCATCCATTGGTGAAGGAAATCCGCTCCATCGGTTTGATGTTCGCCATTGAGCTAGACTCGTTCGAGGTTGTGAACAAGGTGGTTGAAAAATGCATTGAGCGAGGCGTGATCGGCTATTGGTTTCTTTCCACCAAAAACAGCTTCCGAATTGCCCCGCCGCTGATCATTATAGAAGAGGAAATCCGCAAAGCTGCTGCCATTATTAGGGAGTGCATGGATGAGTGTTTGTAAATGCAAAAGAGACGCAAATTATTGCGTCTCTACTAATTTGGCCACACAAGCTTTACCTTGCAAAAAGACTTGCTTCCCTTTGCAAGATCGACTAATTCAAAAATATAATTACCATCTTGCAAAGCTCTCTTTTTGCTTAGCTTATTTACCACCTGTGTTAAAGGGATATTCTCCTCTTTTTCGTTGCCACGAACCTTTAGCAGTTTTTCATTATTAGGGGTCTCGATAAAAATATCAACACCATTTGAGAGAACGACTTCCTCTCTGCTTGAAAGCTCTTCTACACCCACAAAATCATCTTTTGACAAATCATATCCAATTACTTCGATGTTCATTTTTTGGGACTTACCATTGGCTGCTAACATTTCCAATTCATACTCCCAGAATCCCGATTCAAAGCTGACCTCCAGTTCTACGAGCAACTCAGATCTGTGCTCCATAAAAATCCGCCCATCTGGAACTATCAGGTGACTGTCTTTTGAGAGTAGTTGGAAATAATTATTTTGAGGTAGGTCATTACTCAATAATAGCTTAAGCGTTTTTTTCTTGCCTTTTTTTCCCTCTATCAACTTTACCGTTTCCCCAAAAACTATATCCGCTTTAGCATATTCTAATTTCGAAAATGATGATGCGCTATCCACTTCTTTCCCACTTAATAACCGCTCTCCTATCAGCTCCCACTGTTCATCGTAGATAAACTCTCTCACACTGTCAAGCCCAATAAAACTTGTTACTTTTGTCTCAATTATATTCTGCTTTTTGAACGTAACTCCTTCTCTTAAACCTTTATAATATGTTTTTTTATAAAGTACCCCAGGTTCGTCTTGTAGATAATAGCTTAATGAATAATAAAGGGTGTCTGGGGTGAGTTTGATCGTGTCTTTTACGGTTGGAGAGTTGAAAAAAATAATGCTTTGCGAAAATGAGCTGATCGCAGGAAACAAGAAGCATACAAACAGAAGTCTTTTCATGGCTTTTTATTGAGAGGCAAGTGAATTTTAATAAACATTACCAGCAATATAACAAAAAACAAATCAATAACAATTATTCCTCCGTCAAGTAATTTCACTGAATCAGCAAGATTATCTTCTCTCATCTAAATTTCATCAACCACCATTTTTGCTCGTAATCAAAACCCTTCCATTCATTTAGAAAACCTTAAGGTTGGTTGATTTCTCTTCCTTGCTTCCAAACCTAAAGCTAACTATGCATGTCTTTTAACAACTGAAAGGGCACTAAGCATAAACTAACAACACTTCCAACCACAGAAACGCGCTAGGGAAGTGTCTTTTAAACACTCTTAGGTTTAAGAACTATGATCATCAATTTAAAAAAGAAACTATTATTGGTAGCACTATTTGCCCCAATCATGCTTTTATCGTCTTGTTCTGAGGAAGAGGCACTTGCACCAACAACCACAACTGGCTCAACTATTGAAACAGATTCGACCACAACCAATGAATACGCCTATGTGAATAATTGGATTTTGGCGAATATGGATTATTACTATTACTGGACCGAGGAAATTCCCGAAGAAACCGACCTAACACTCGAACCGAGTGCCTACTTCGAATCACTTTTGAATACTTACGACGAATCTACCAATCCTCAAGGAGACCGGTTTTCTTTCATCAGCGAAGATGCGGATGAGCTGACTTCTTCCCTTTCTGGTGAAACTACATCTACTGGGATGGAATATAGGCTATTCTATGTTTCCAGCACTGGAAATGAAGTGCTCGCCCAAATTATTTACACCATTCCGGGCTCGCCGGCAGCTGATGCTGGCTTGCAACGGGGGGATATGTTTACCAAGGTAAACGGGACTACTATTACCGATGAAAACTATGTCGACCTCTTGTTTTATACCACCGACATGGCTATTACTTTGGTGGAACAAGAAAATACAGGCTTAGTAGAAACAGGCGAGGTGGTTGACTTGAGCGCAACGGTGCTTCAGGAAGATCCTATTTTCCTAGATACGGTTTACCAAGTTGACGGGATGACCGTTGGCTACCTTGTGTATAACCAGTTCATTCCTGCTCCAAACAACTCCACAGGAACTGAATATGACGACAAATTGAACGAAATATTCACCGAATTCAAAACGCAAGGAGTTAACGAACTTATTGTGGATTTGCGCTATAACCCAGGAGGATACGTGACCTCAGCTGTTACCTTGGCAAGTTTGATAGGCACTGGCGTGAGCTCCAATTTATTGTTTTTCAAGGAAGAATATAATGATGCTTTGCAGGAAGAAATAGAAAATTACTATGGAGTGTCTTATTTCAATCAATATTTTAGCGATTTGAGCGGAAATATTGGGGGACAGATCAGTAGTGTTTATTTCATTGTGACAGGTAGCTCTGCTTCATCTAGTGAATTGGTAATCAATGGCTTGAAGCCTTATATGAATGTCTACCTAGTGGGAGAAACTACTTATGGAAAAAATGTGGGTTCTATCACTATCACCGATGATGACAACAGCGAAAACAACTGGGCTTTGCAACCAATTGTGATGAAAGCTTATAACAGCATTGGTAATTCGGATTACACAGCAGGATTCGATCCTGACATTGCCGTATCCGAAAACTCAGAACTTGTTCCTTTTGGCGATACAAATGACCCTATGTTGGGTGCAGCATTAGCCGCCATAAGCGGTTCGGTTCGGTTTGCTGCCCCTTCGGAGCAAGATGCGCCCAAGGTAATAGGTTCTTCTATTTCCAAAAAGAAAGTTACGCTTAAGAAAATTTCTTCTGAGGTACTGATAGAAGGGATGTAAATTAAGCTCTAAACTAAGATCAAAAGAGAATGCCAAGGTACAATCGCTAACTACCTGCTTTTACTATCAAAAAAGAAGGGGCCTGCAAAAAAGACCCCTTCAATTATTTGACTAAGAAGAACAAGTTAAATAGCATTGCTTACTTGAACAAATCTGTTGGCTCAAATAGAGCTGGGATTGGATTTGGCGCATTGTCGTTAGTATTTAACTCATCCTGTGGATAGAGGAATCGCTGTGGAAACTGAGTTCCTGCTGTAGGCGTAAGACCTAACATATTCTTCGTCCTTCTCAAATCGTTAAACACTTCCATTTGAGCCGCCAAGCTCACGTAGCGCTCTTCTATAATTTCCATTAGCAAAGATTCTTCTGCTGTTTTTCCAGCTATGTTGGCAATGCCACCATCCTCAAAGTCTGCCAACACATAGGCGTCGTAAGTAGTGCTATACTTGGTTGCCAAATACCCTCTTAGCGTATTCAAATCTTCCAGCGCCCCAGCCATATCGGAGGTTCTAAGTTTAGCCTCTGCCATTATCAATAGGTTTTCTTCATAGGTTACCAGTGGATAAGGCGATGTAGGGGTAAACATGCCGTCGTCAATGTTTATATCGTAGCTACTTCCATCGACAGGTACATCTCCGAAAATAAACTGGAACCTAGCCGTTTCGTCGGTTTTAGCATTTCCCCTATAAACTGCCTTATTGTCGTCAAGAAGCTGAGGAAGATACGCATCGGTAGCCGTCATATCTCCAGGTCTATCTTGCACTTGAAATGAATACCAAATATTCATGTCCCCATTATAAGCACCTCCGGCATGGACCGCATTATAGCTATCTTCTGCGTCAAGGATACCGTTTTCTGCAGCACTGATGGCACTTGCATATTCTCCAGTGTGCAAAAACATCCTAGCTTTCAGAGTATTGGCTACTTGTATCCATTTCTCCGCATCTCCATCGAAAACAAAATCGCCAGCAGTGATTCCTATACCACTTTCTAGGTTAGCAATAGCTTCGTCTAGCAATGATTTCACTCCTGAATAAACAGACATCTGATCCTCATAAACAGGATCGGGGAATTCCAAAAACTTATTAGCTTCTGAAAAAGGAATATCGCCATAGCCAGTGGCCAGCATACCGAACGTATGTGCTTTTACCACCTGCATTATTCCTATCACTAATCTGTTATTTACAGACTCCGCTTTTTCTATAGCGAGCTCTGCGTTTTGGATAGTACCATAGTACTTATTATCCCAGTCAAAATCCTGCGCTGTAATATTGTAAATATTATATCCATTGTATTGCAACGCTTCTCCGGTAAATTGCTGAGCCCAGATACAGCCTAAGCGGGTATCTTCTCCTTCGTGTGCGATAATAGATACAGCAAGAGCTGTTCTTACAAATCCGTTCAATGGTCCATCTGAGGCATTGTTTGGATCTTCTAAAAACCCATCTACATAATTGGAGCAGGATGGTGCGATACATACGATCAGGAAAACCGATAAAATATATTTAAGTTTTTTCATAATGATTCTGATTAATAAGTTGCTGAAAGTTTAAAGATGAATGAACGGGTTGCTGGGTTGTTGAAATAATCCAGCCCTATTGCATTTCTACCACCACCAGTCAAGTTGGTATCAGGGTCTACACCAGAATAATCTGTCCATAAAGCAAGGTTTCTACCTGTAAATGAAAGGGTTACGTTCTGAAGTTTGGTCTTGCTTCTGAAAGCGGCCGAATTGAACGTGTAGGCAAGTGTAAGCTCCCTCAAACGTGTCCATGAAGCATCTTCCACACTGCTTTCATCTGGCCCTGTGAAAGATGAACCTAATCCATCTACATACCAATTCTCATCTAAGAGCACATCTCCTCCTCCAAAATCTTTCACCTCTCCCCTTACGGTATAGGAGCCATCGCCATTTTGTACGTGTGGGTAATAATCAGCTACGGTTGACCCACCATACACCTCTAGGTTATTAGCTTCCGCTTCTGAGAGCGTTACTGTATTGGTAGTGAAGCCTGCTCTACCAAACCAAGTAAGAGCACCTAATGTACCATTCCACATATCACCACCTTGGCTGGTTTCGAACAAGACATTTAATGAGAAGTTTTTCCAACCAACTCTTGTACCTAAGCCTCCTCTCCAATCTGGGTTGGGATCACCAATTACTCCCGGAGTATTGGACTGGGTAGGGAAACCTTGCTCGTCCAACACATATGCGCCATTATCATCCCTTTCAAAGGTTGCTCCCCAGAGCACGCCCAATTGTTGATTAAGCACAGCTCTTGAACTTGTACCAGAAAAACCACCTAATGAGATACTTTCCACACCTGCCATATCTGTGACTTCGTTGCGGTTTTTAGTCCAGTTAGCATAGGCTGTCCAGTTAAAGTCTCCTTTGTCTATAAGCTGCAATGATGCCTCCAGCTCAACTCCTTTGTTTTCAATAGTAGCAGCATTGGCTACTTGAGAAACAAAGCCCGTAGCTGGTGGTTGGTCTACTTGGATGATGGCGTTGTCTACCTTATTGGTATACGCATTGGCAGTTAAGGAGAACTTGTTTTTGAAGAATTGTAAATCTAAGCCAACTTCTGTTTCTGTCTTTATTTCAGGTTCTATAGTCGGATTTCCAGCAACATTGCTCCTTGCTACACCTCCACCATACGAAGCAGGGTCAATAGCTCCTCCCCATCCCTCTCCATAACCTCTAAAAGCGGGGTCAGGAATGATGATATCAGTAGTGGTTATGTATGGATCAGGAGACCTTCCCACTTGACCATAACTGCCTCGTACTTTACCAAAGGTAAGTATGTTGTTTTGTGGTATTAGCTCATGGAACTGCCATGCCACATCTACTGCGCCAAAGAGAAATACATTATCCTGCTCTGGCAATGTAGAGAAAGCATCCGCACGCAAACTACCAGTTATATACACTTGACTGAGTAAGCCAACGGTAGCTGAACCATACACACTTTGAGAACGAATTTCTTCAAAACGGCTCAGGCCTTGGTAATTGCCAGAAGAAGCATTGTTCAATACTGGAGGAGAATCTGGATTGGTAAATGAAAGAATGGTTAATCCATGGTCATCGAAAACCCGTTGGTTCAACGAGGTACCAATCAACCCAGTTATTTCAAAATTATCTGAGAAACGATGTTGCATATTTGCGATCAAATCTAAGTTCATCTGACGCTCATTAATGGTTTCTTTGGTATAGCGACCGCCCGAATTTTCCCCCGCTGATATGGCTGGGAAATAATCTTCACGACCATCTGTATAGGTATCAATCCCCCACCTTGCGGTCAAATCCAACCATTCGAAAGGATTAACCCCTAATTCAAGCTTTCCTATGAACCTATCCACAGAAGCCGTACTCGTGATGTTGTTCATCATCCAAAGCGGGTTATCGTAAATGGCAGACGAATACAGTTCCCCATTGGCTCCTGTCACAAACTTAGAGCCCCATGGGTTTCTAAAATGCCTTTGTGCATTTGGGAATTGGTTACCATCGGCATCGGTATAGGTGCCTATATAATCACTAGGGTCAAAATCTGAGGGTGTTCTTAACCCACCTAAAAATAATCCACTTAAGTTGGAACCCATCTGAATCCTATCCGACATGGTATTGGAATAAGCCGCACTGGCTGAAACCGTAACACTTTTTCCAATATACCGAGTAGCATTTATCCTAGCGGTAGTCCTTTCATAGGTACTGTTTTCCTTTATTATTCCATTCTGATTTATATTAGACAAACTGAAATATATATTGCCCCTATCATCTCCAGAGCTTAACGAAATAGAGTTGTTGAATGCTACTCCTGTTTTAAACAAGTAATCTTGAGGATCGCCTGTATAACGTGAGTTTTTACCTCCATTCAAATCAGTTGCAGTTCCATCAGGAACTCTGTAAATCCTGTTACCGTTCGCAGATTCAAAATATCCTATGTATCCATCTGCATTTGGATCTGTTATACGCTCATCTTCCCCACCTGGCCTATCGGCTATTCTATCTCCCCAAGAGAAGCGTTGAAAATAGCCAGAAGACTCATTAAACATCATACTATACCCTTGGCCATAGGTCTCGTTCAATGGGATTTTCTTGTTAATCTGATCTAAAGAAACAGAAGAATTCAATTGAATAGAGAATGGCTTACCTCCATTAGATTTACCCTTTTTGGTAGTAATGACAATTACGCCATTGGCAGCCCTCGCACCCCAAAGGGCAGCTGCTGATGCACCTTTCAAAATCTCCATCGACTCTATATCGTTGGGGTTGATATCGTTCAGCCTTGACTGCTGCGTAACTCCACCACCACTACCAACAGAACCACTATTGGAATTGGCACCACCCCAGCCTTCGCCAAAGTGGGTCTCGTTGTTGACCGGGATACCGTCGATTACAATAAGAGGTTGAATATTTCCCGTAATAGAAGTCGCTCCCCTTACTACAATTCTAGAACCAGCACCAGGGTCGCCACTATTCTGAACTATGTTAACGCCAGATGCTTTACCAGCAATACTGTTGAGCAAATTAGGCTCACCTGAGTTTATTAACTTTCCTCCGTCCACTTGAGAGAAGGAACTACCCGATTTGCTTTTTTCTACCTCAAAACCTAATGCGTTTACCACTACCTCTTGCAGTACTTCATTATCTATCTTCATAGAAACATCGATAGTACTACTTGCTCCTACGGTTATTTCTGTTTGTTGAAAACCAATATAAGAGAAAACGAGTATGGAATTATCGGAAGGTACTTGAAGGCGGAATTTACCATCAATATCGGTTACAGTACCATTACTTGTGCCTTTAATGATAACATTTACACCTGGCAGCGGTGTGTTATCGTCCCCAGAAATTACTTGCCCGGATACTGATCTACCCTGAGCAAAGACCGTACTCATACCGCATAGCATGAGCAGGCAACATAGTAAAACTTGCTTCATAATTGTTAAAATTTAAATTGACACTAATTGAGTTGTATATTGATAATCTTATCTTAAAAGCCGTTGCTAGTACTTGTTCAATAAGGTGAAATACTGAACCCTAAGGCAGGTAAAAAAATAGCCTTGGAACAATAGCTTCCTCTGGAAGAAACTGACATAGGTCTCCTTCCTAAAGAATAAATGAATACGTAGTAGTGTAATTTAAATATTGATTTGAGTGGTATTTATTGCACGCTATGTGTGTAGTAATAAGGTTGAAAACTGACCATGTATCAACATGTTTTACATGGGAATCACAGTTGTTAGTTAGCGACAATAAATAATATAAGTGCGTTACGGTTTCCCGTCTGTACTATTGAAAATAAAAGTAAATATTTTAATTGTCTTTCCAAATTTATTCATCCTAATTGTAGTACTACATAATCGGTGAATAGGAAGAATCCCGTAAACTAGGGGATGGGAAACACTATTTTGACTTGATTTTCTACTTACAATGGCATTGTTAGGTTAGTGCTAGAAATCATAAACCAATATTCCCTTTTTTACCTTTGTCTTCCAACACCTACTTCATCTGGTCCATTTATTCCATCCACTGCCGCATTTAAAATGAAGATAACATTTGACTTCTAACCAAACAACTGTTCTTTACAGGCTAAGTAACTCACAGTATAGCAGGTAAGTAAATGAGTTTCTGTCTTTTTATATTTCGGTTTTTATTTTGTTATTGAACTAGATTTATCAAACATGCCATCTATTGTATAATAACAAATTGTTAATTGTTAAAGTTACAATTATCATTATATTCAAAATAAAATATCACTACTGATACACAGTACGATATAAAGTTTTATAAATATTTACTTTATTTTGATGCAATATCAGA
The DNA here is from genome assembly GCA_034044135.1 of Flammeovirgaceae bacterium SG7u.111. Taxonomy (NCBI): domain Bacteria; kingdom Pseudomonadati; phylum Bacteroidota; class Cytophagia; order Cytophagales; family Flammeovirgaceae; species Flammeovirgaceae bacterium SG7u.111. The sequence continues at coordinate 5,263,217 of CP139021.1, forward strand.
ATACAACAATGGTTAGGTTTGTGTAATTTATAATTCAATAAACACTTAAAAATTAAACATGAAAAATTTTTTGAATTCAACATTATTAATGGCATTGTTCCTAGGCTTTATCAGTTCTGCACAAGCTCAAAAGTTAGGTAGCTTTGGTAGCTCTGTCACCAAAAAAGTAGGACCAAAAACTATCGCAGTTCCTTACACTGATGTAGTTACTTATTTGGGACATGCTGCTCCAGGTAACGAAGACGAGGTAAAAGACGGAAAGAAATTTTATTACATTTATGTATGGGTACCTGCAGTAGCTCCTGAGCTAGGTATCAGAATGATGTCTCCAGTTGGTAAAACAAAAATCAAAAACCCTATTGAGTCTGAAGGCTATTTGGCTAACAAAGATTCAAAAGATTATTTTGATACATATATCACCCTAGAGCGTTCTACCATTGTTTCAAAAGATGGTATTACTGAAGAAGGTGTGGCTAACGCTACATGGTATACACTTGCTAGAAATGACGACAGCAGTGAAATGCCTAAAAACCCAGGTGGAAGCAGCTACAACTCTTTGCTTAGATACGAAAGTGAAGTTAGTGATCCTACTAAGGCATTAACTGTTGGCCTGTACCGTATAGGTTTTACTACTTACAAAAAAGGTGAAGTAAACGGAACCTTTTTAGCTGAAGTAGCTGCCCCTATCAAACTTCCAGGTGTAGGTGTTGCCAAAACCCTTGACGAGTTGTTGAAACAAATCAAGTAACTAGAAAATATTCCCTGATTATTTTGCTCCTCAATAGCTATTGAGGAGCATCTTTTTTTATAGACAGCAGTGAGCCGATAAATATGATTTGATACTATTTTCCTATGTTATGGTGACCCACTCTTTCTTACCATACTCAATCGGCGTGGAGTGCATCCACAGGGTTTTGCAATGCTGACCTGATGGACTGGTAGCTTACGGTAGCTAATGCAATGAGCATAGATACTACCAAGGTAATCGCAAATATGTCCCAAGTTAAATCAATTTTGTAGGCATAATCTTCCAACCAGTTCGTCATGATGTAATAACCCGCTGGCCCTGCTAGTACAAGTGCCGTAAGCACAAGAATGATGAATTCTTTGGAAAAGAGATATACGATTTGCTTCACCGAAGCACCCAGTACTTTTCTGATGCCAATTTCTTTTGTTCTTTGCAAGCTAATAAACGAAATAAGACCGTACAGCCCCAAGCAACTTATAAATATGGCTATGCCGGCAAATAGGTTGAACAAGCGGTAAGTCTGCTCTTCGTTTTTGTACATTTTATAAATATCATCTTCCAGAAAGCCATAGTTAAAGGTTTGATCTGGATATACCTCTTTCCACTTGCTTTCCAAAGCGGCAAGTGTTTCTTTCTGCGTTAGGGGGTTGACTTTGATATTGGCTACATACAAACTATTCTTGTCCATCCCCATCATCAAAGGTTTTATCTCTTCTTTAAAAGAGTTGAGGTGGAAATCGGAAACTACTCCAGTTATAGTTAAAGGATAATCTTCATCATAAAACACCTGTTTACCTATTGCCTCATAAGGATCTTCAAGCCCCATCAAGGATAAAAACTGTTGGTTGACAATGATTTCTTCCAGCGAATCGCTTTCATGGTAGGGTTTGCCAGCCAGAAAATTAAATTTATAAAGACCAAAATAGTTTGGGTCAGCTTCTATCAAGTTTGTTTGCTTTTCTTCACTGGTGCTATCGTTTTCCAATGTAATGGTGGTCGCGCTCCAGCCATTCATCATAGGAGCTTGGGAAGAAAAACTAATATCAGAAATGCCACTTATATTTCCCCATTCGTTTTGCAAAACGTCTCTTTTGTCTTGTTCTTCCCATGGGAGATGAACATTGACAATATGATCACGATCGAAACCAAGGTCGTTTGTGCGGGCAAATTCCAATTGTTGCATTACTACAATGGTTCCGAAAATGAATATTTGGCAAAGACCAAATTGCAACAAAACCAGAGCTCTTCGCATAGAAAAACCTCTCGTTCCTTTTGCGCTAATTTTGTTTTTAATTGCATCAATTGGGTTAAATGAGGAAGCTAAAATTGCAGGATAAATACCAGAAAGCAGCGTCAATAGCAGTATAAGGGCTGGGATAAAAAGATAAAGTAGCCAATCTGTTTTTAAAGCATTCCTGAACAAGTTCTGGTCAATTCCCCAGTCGATGAAGAAATGCATATTGCTGAGCATTAGCTCCGTTAGGCAGAAAGAAATCACCAAAGCTAAGCTAATCAGTACAAATGTTTCGCTTAAGAACTGGAACACGAGCAGCCTTTTGCTACTGCCCAACACTTTTCTCACTCCTATTTCCGAGGAACGCAGCGTGGCAAATGCAGTTGACAAATTGATATAATTGATACATACCGAAAGGATCAGCACTACGGCTATCGCAAAAAGTGCCCAAAGTACATCTAAACTTGCACTTCGACCCGTATTGGGATACATTACTGGGTTAAAATGCATTGCTTTCAGCGGCTGCATTTTTATCTCCCAACTCAAGTCTTTATTAGGCTTTTTACTTTGGTACAAATCATAAATCTTCTGCTCCAGTTCATTTACACTTGCCTGAAGCTCCTCACCTTCACCAGCTACCACTATATAATTCTGGTAGCTACTTGCTACATTGCTCCAATGTGCATTTTCTCTTGAACTTCCATCAATCAGTGCAATAGGCACAAAAGCACCAAACTCAAAATTGCTGGGAGCAGGTGGGTTTTTAAGTAATCCGGTCACCGTTACCGAATGCTCCTTATTTAATTGAAAATCTTTGCCTACCACATCCAACGTCCCGAAAAATTTCAAGGCTGTCTTTTCCGTAAGGATGACCGATTCTTTATTAGCCAGCGATAATTCAGGATTTCCTGCTATCCATTCCCAATCAAATATTTTAAAATAACTGGTATCAACCCCAGCTAATTTACCTAGTTCTATAGCTTCTTTTTCTTTGTTAAGCTGAACAGTTGCGCCTCCTGCCGTCAGTAGTTCCCCGAGTATTTTTACCTCTGGCAGCTCTTCCTCAATAGCCTCGTGCACTGGATAGGGTACTCCTTGGTTAAAACTCTGGTTTTCTCCAAAATGCATCTCTGTATAGAGATGGTAAATGTTATCAATTTTTGAATGGTATTTATCAAAATTGTTTTCATGACTGATAATCAGGTAGATGATCAGTGCACAGGTGATGCCTATCGAAAGCCCCAACACATTGATAGTGGTGAGCATTTTGTTTTTCAGCAAGTTTCTGAAAGAGGTTTTAAACAGAAGTTCCAGCATATTGACCGTATTTAAGATTACACGTAATTATTCTTGATTTGCCAAACATAACCTTTGCTAAAGGAAGAATGATAAGGTGTCTGCTAAAGGTAAGGAGTGTTATTTGGCTGGAATAATAAAGATAAAATTTGACTTGCCCAACCAATTCACCCACCTTGGGCGAGATAGTGTGACAAATGGTATAATAACTTGATGAAACAACTGCTTCTGCTCATTATTAATTATACCGCGAACCACTTTTTGAGGTGGTTAGGCTGTGAGAGACAGGCCATCGAGGATAAACATGAAACACTTTGGAGTTTAGTAACTATTGGGTAAATTTTTTAGTGATTACATTTAATGGTGTATTCGGTTGGGAATCATCTTTTATAATTCCATTAGAAGAAACTCGAAAAATTGCAGGTAGAATTAAGTCTCTATCAGTGTCTTTCAAAGTATTTTCTTCTCTTTCAAATGCTAAATATGTTTGAATCATAGTTTCTCGTTCTTTTGCATCTGATAATAAATGTAGATTACTTAAAAACACTTTCACTAAAAGTCTAACAATCCAAATAAAGAGAGTCATAGAAATAACAAAAAAACCATAAACCCATAATTGAAGCGCTCCTGTTTCTGTTAATAATTTTCGTCCAATTCCATTCTTATCGGATAAATCTAGTCCAACTAAATATTTCCCAATATGAAACATAATAACAATAGCTGTTATCATTAAAACTCCTGAAATAGAGCCAAAAATAATGGAGTTGATTTTATGTCCCGATGCTTTTTTTGACCAATATGTAACTGCATTTTTAACTGCTAGTTTTTTTTCATAAAACTCTTCAGCTTCATTCATTTTAGTTTGATGGCGCATGTATTCATCATCAAATTTTTTGGCAACTTCCGCTTTCTGATCAGTAAAACTCTTTTCCCAATCCTTGTTTTGATTTTGAATTATTTGATTTAAACTTTTATTTTCTTCTTTTATCTCTAAAAGTTCACTCAGAATCTCATCTTTTTCTTTTAATATACTAGAGTAAAAGTCTTTATATACTTCTTCCTCCATGTCAAAATTAGGTACAGCACCTGCATCAAAGAGAAAAGCAGCAAATTCTCCACTTCTCTGAAATATTTGGTCATTTTCTTTTCCTTTGACCTTACTTGAAAAGTAATTAAAAGATCCTATTGTTAAAGAAGGTTTTGATTTATGTTGTTTTAATAACCATTTCCCTGCTTTGCTTTTTGACGAAATCAAACCATAAGTTTTAAAATTTATTTCAATACGTTTTTTTAACTGTTCGAAAAAATCTGTTCTATTATTTCCAACATGCTTAAGTTCATCTTCAATAGCTTTAATTATATAAGCATTAAAAACGTTGTCCATATTATTTGGATTACCCAGTTTTTCGTAAAAAGCCAATTCATTTTTACTCCATTCAATGATTTTTTTATAATTTCGAAAGGTATGTTTAGAGCCAACATCAATGGATAACGGTTTAGGGAAGTCTTCAGAAAGATAATTAGGTCTATTTGACATAAATAAGGTGTGTGTTTTTACGATTTCCTACATTTTCTTAATTCATATTTCTAATATAACAACTCCCCAACTAAAATACACATACAAACCCTATACACGTATATAAACTTCCTCCTCTCTCTGAACTATTTACCTTATAAAAACACTTCTATACATGTATATATATTCATATGTTTGAAGTTATGAAAGAAGAAACCATAGTTGACCCGCATTCGGAACACATAGAAAAAGTCGCTTTTATCTTGAAAACAGTCGCTCACCCGCTAAGGCTAAGTGTAGTAGATCTGCTTGGGAGGAATGAAAAGCTTTCGGTAAACGAGATTTGCGAGCAACTGCAAACAGAGCAATCGCTCACTTCCCATCACCTCAACATCATGAAGATGAACGGAATAATAACTGGAAAAAGGGAAGGGAAAAATGTATATTACCAACTAAAGGAAAAAGACGTTCTCAAGGTCATCAATTGCCTAGAAAACTGCGAGTGTAACTTTCAGTAGAGAGCAATCATAACCATAAATTACGAACATCAACCAATTGAATAACAGAATGAAAATTACACAAACGCTACTAAGCCTTTCGTTGGCGCTACTAGTATTTGCCGCCTGTGAAAGTACTGCCCAAAACATCTCCGATGAACGGGTTTTTAAGGCACTAGATGCAGAATCGTTCGCCAAAAAGCTGCACAGCACGCCCGACGCCCAACTGGTGGACTTGCGCACCCCTGGCGAAGTAGCCCAAGGCACGCTCAAAAACTGCGAGGTGATCGACTACACCCAGCCCGACTTTAGGGAAAACCTTAAGATGCTTGATAAAGATAAGCCCGTATTCATTTACTGTGCTGTGGGCGGAAGAAGCAACCAATCCATGAGTATTTTCCATGAAATGGGCTTCAAAGAAGTCTATGACCTGAAAGGAGGAATAAAGGCATGGGCAAGATTAGGCTACCAAATAGTGAGGTAAGTCCAAAGAAATTAACCACAACAATCACCAACCGTTGTCGCTCAGCCTTGAGTTGCAACGGTTTTTATTTTCCCAAAAAATGCTTTTCTTGTGCATACAATCAAAATGCCTACAAAAACTCTTTCGGATACCCAATCAAATAAATAACCTTTCCGAAAGGGTGTGATGCCTTGCCCGTTTCCCAATGGAAATCGTTTTCAGGCAACTCGGAAATCAACTGCTGCATCATTTCGGGGTCGTAGAGCCGCAGCACGGACACGATGCCATCCCAAAGGGTGCAGAGCGGGATGAGGGGAATGAGGTAGGTGAACACCAAGCGCTGCCAGCGAAAGGGCCTAATGAACGGCGTAGTGAGCAACATCAGCACTGTGAGGGCAAAAATATTGGCGATGATCTGCCACGCAGAGCGGTCGATAGGCTCGAAAATTCCGATAGGCATTTTCCTGTCCACTGCCTTTTGGAGGATAGCCTTCGCCTGCGCTGGCTCAAAATGATGAAACCCATTGAAAATGGTAAAAAAACCTGTCTCAATCTCAGGTCCTTGCACCGCATCTACCGATTGGGGCAAGTAACCAATCTCCCCAGCAGACTCTTTTTTGATGTACTCGTAAGCAGAAATATTGGGGTACAGATCGGTCAGTGTTGCCTTGAAAGGCTTCCCAGTTGCCTCTTTGAGTTGCTTCCGCAAAAGCAACATGGAGCCTCCTCCTCCCGAGCACATATCCACTATTTCCTGCTGCCCAGTCTTTTCCATCACCTCCCGCACCAGCGGAACTATGGCTTGGAACACGTTGAACAACTGGGTAAGAAAGCGGAGGTAATCCGTCTGCCCTTCCCGAATGAAATTTGGATACCAAGGAAAATCTTCTACTTCGAAAAGGTGTAATCGTTTTTTAGGCATGTCAGTCTAAATACATTGTAAAGTGAGGTTTCACCAATAAAAAGCCTTTTGTTAATTTATTACTATCGCTGATTGTTGCTAGTTACCCGTTACTGGCGATCCGCCGCTGCGGTTGCTAGTTTTAAATAAAAAGAGAGAAATATTTTTCCTTTACAAAAGAAATAGAAAGTAAACCAGCAACTCTTTAACTAATTGAAAAACAATATATTAATTTATTAAAACAACATAGTCGTAGTGGCGAATGGTTAGTAACGAGCAACTAGAAACTAGCAACCGTCAGCCATGCCTAACAAACTGGACAAATGAGTGTAATTAAACATAGTTAACGTACTAAATCAATCCTCACCAATTTCCACTGCTCGTTTCAAAAACTGGTTGACTTTGTAGCCCTCCCCAAAATATTCCAACACCGTTTCCATCAACTTGTCGCTGGTAATCAGTCCGGCATCCAGCTCGGTCATAAAATAAAATTGCTTGTTGGCTATGAGCGGAACTTCTTCTTTCATCTCTTTGAACTCAGCTGGCAATACCTTGTTTTTCTCACCCTTTAGCTCTCCAAAGTATTTCTTGAACTCGGCACTTTCCACCAGCTGGGTAAACTCTTCGGTTTCGTACATGATTTCTGATCGCACCCTTTTGAGCGCATCTTTGTCGAGGTTATAAAGTCCACCGCCCAGCCAAACAGTCTTGTGGTTGAATTGGAGGTAATACCCTGGGGACATCGCCTTTTTCCCACCCTTGGCTATGGCGCAAGAAGCATGAACTTTGTAAGGGGTTTTGTCTTTGGAAAAACGGATATCTCGGTTGATCCTGAAAATTGCATCTTTGGGCAGCAAGGCAATCTCTGGCTCACGTTCGCTCACTGCATCTATCAGCTTTTGGACAAATGCTTTGAAAGGCTCTTTTACCTGTTTTTCATATGTTTTGCGGTTTTCATCAAACCATTCTTTCCGGTTATTGGCTTCCAAGCCCGCAAAAAAATCAATGAATTCTTGAGAGAAGTACGACATGTTTTATAGCTATTTTTTTAGTTTTTTCGATAGGCCTACTAGCGAGGGAATTAAGAGCGTTGAAAACATTACAAATAATAAAGTTAACCACGCATGAAGTTTATCGCAACTTAAACTACAACCCAATTTGTTTGACGTTGTTCTAAAGACTCATACCGCTAAAGCAGCAGGAAACCCACAGCTGTTAATGAAAACTCACTAAACGGGGCTTTATTAAGATTGACTAACCGTCATTTTTGTAAAGATGTTTAGAGAAAAAACCCTGTAGGAGTTTCACAATTGTAGTAATTAGCATAAACATTCTATCAACCCCGTGAGGGGTTGCAGAATCCTACATTTCACACAAATTCTGCAACACCTACGGCGTTGTTTTCATCTGCTTCACCAAATCTACAATAATGGAACCTCTACGAGGTTCTTTTGCATCTAATAAAATCTCCAGACGGGACAGTTTGCAATGTTGCAGATGGGTTACAGGCTACTATTAGACATGATAATTATGTCGCTTAAAAAGTCAATCTTAATAAAGCCCCGTCTAGTGAGATTTTTATCACGAGCAACGGACTATTGTGCAATTCCTTCGGTATTAACCTCTTGAAAATCAACAAAACACATTCGGATAAAAAGAAACCAGACTCCCGTCTGGCTTCTGCATCTTGTGTCCAAATAACTCCTTAGCCAGCCGAATGGAACGCCAACTTGTTTCCCTCGGTGTCGAGGAAAATAGCCATGTAGCCAATTTCGTCGGAAATCTTAGTTTTGGGCATCACCACTTTACCTCCAGCACTTTCCACCTTGCTCAGTGGCTCAGACAAATCACTCCCGCCATTTAGGTAAATCATTGCCCCTTCGGCAGAGGGCTTGTAATCATCTCCGGAACATACAGCACCGCCTACGCCTTCACCGTCCATGGGCAAAAAGCCCATTTCTATTCCGCCTATCTCTTGTTTGTGGAGCTCCCCTCCAAGTACCTTAGCATAAAACTCGACAGCTCTTGAAAAGTTTGTTGCAGGGATTTCGAACCAGTTAATCGCATTTGCCATAATTGAATCAGTTTTAGGGTTAAAATGTGTTTTAAGGTTTATGTTCCAGTTCACCCTGTGCACAAGCTGGTGAAGAAAAGGATGCCTCAGCCGGTATTTGTACAAATAGCTTTCTGAACTCATAAATTAATATAGGTTTATTGAACGGTTCAAAAGTATAGGAAAGGAAAGGTCTTCGCTAGTTAAAAATCATAAAAACGTAGTATCCTAATTTGCTTAAAAGGTGTATTCAATTTATCTTTTCAGATATTTTGGCTATTAACAACTTGTTGGATGAAGAAAAAAGGCAACTTATATTTTTTGATAAAATCGCTTAGCCCTTCGGAGAAAAGGTATTTCAAAATAGTTGCCGCCTCGGGCTCGGGGAACAAGAACCCTATCCGCCTTTTTGATTTTATAGATAAAGCTGAAAACCCAACTAATGAATCGGTAAAAGCTTTTTTTGCTGGGGAAAAATTTTTGAACCAATTGCACGTCACCAAAATCTATTTGCACAAGCTGGTGATGCGCAGCCTGCGAAATTTCCACCACCAAAGCAATAAGGAAACAGAGCTGATCCAATTGCTCCAAGACATTGAAATCCTTTTCAAGAAAGACCTTTTCGACCATTGCCAACTGGAAATAGAACGGGGCTTGAAGCTTGCCCGAACGTATGAAAAAGACCACCATTTGCTTGCCCTTTTGGCTTGGAAACGGCAGTTTTTACTTTCGAAACAAGGACCGGTAAAGGCAAAAAAAGAGTTGCAAAAAGTATTTGAAGAAGTGAGGAAATGTATTGCTCGACAAGAAAATTTGTACCAATATTGGCAGCTCATTATCGAGGCATTTCCCCCTAGCAAAGAAAGCAGAAGCGCAGTGGACGACGAATTGCTTCACGCTGAAGAACAAGCCCAATCGCTACAGGCAAAAACACTTTTTTATTATGCAAAACAAAGTTCGTCGTTTATAAACAGGAATTTTGCAGAAGCTTTTAGGACAGCTAACCTCTTGGTAGAATTATTGGAAAAACACCCAAAACGTATCCAAGAAGATCCTCGGTCGTACATCACCGCGCTCAACAATTTGATAGGGATAGGCATCCAGCTGAAACAAACGGATGACTTGCCCCAACACATTGAAAAAATCAGGCTGCTCTCCGAGAAAGATAAAAATTCTTTTTCCATCAAAGCCATGTTGCATACGTACAATATAGAGCTGGAGCTTTACCGAGATTTGGGCGAATACGACAAGGGCTTGGCACTTTTTGAACCTGCCACCGCATTCATCAAAAAAAACGATCGGCATGTGGCGGTCGATTACAAATTGCTTATCTACTATCAGTTTGCCTACTTGCACTTCAAAAAAGGCTTGCATTCCGAAGCATTGAAATGCCTCAACGAGCTTATCTACAACACGTTTGAAAATATGCGGCAAGACATCCAGACCTACGGTAGGATGCTCAACCTCATTATCCATTTCGAATTGGGGAACATTATGGTGCTGAAATACGCCGTGGCTTCTACCCGACGGTACTTGCAGAAAAAGCGGAAAATGGAAGCGTTTGAAAAGCGCTTGCTCAGCTTTTTTTCAAAAATTAGCACTTCTCCCAAAAGCGATTACCCCCAACTATTTCGTAAACTTCAAACAGAACTTTTTGAGGGGTATTCTATCGAGCAAAAAAACGATATACTCGATTATTTGGATTTTGAAGGATGGATAAAAGAAAGAGTTTGAGACAAGGGCATGAATAAAAGTCATCGGGGCCCTTGGTAAAGCCCTCGACAGTCTGTTAGCTCATTCTCATACAGGCAAATTGTTTATTTTTTGGATAAGAAGCCTGAAGCAATTGAGGGCAAAATCGTTACCTTCTACCAAATTCTGCATCCGCAAGATGGTAAGCCCAGAGTAAGGATGTTCTCGCGTGAGCGCTTTTTCCATCTGATCCCACGCCTCTTTAGAGCTAATTTCCCAAGCCGTGGCATTTTCTCCTTTTACATCTAGCCCCACCTCATGGCAGGCATCTGCCATCCAGTTCACCAAGTCCTCGGCACGGGAGTAGCCCTCGTAGTCCCTGTTGAACTTTTCGAGGCAGGTAAAATGCAAAGTAAGCTTCGATTGGAGATCGTGGTTCAATATCTTTTTAAGCATTGCCACATATTCGCCTTGGTCGCTCATATTTAAATCTTGGTGCGGACAAATCAGCCCGGCTGTTACCTCGGCTACCCTAGGCATATTCGGATCGCTAATTTTCCAATGTACGCCCGGTATTTTGAAGCCCAGTTCCACATTGGCAAAAGCCCCCTCACTAAACACTTTATACGCCGCTTTCATCACCCGCCTGCCATGCATCATGAGCGAGTTGTGGTACCATTCCATCACATCCAAACCATATTCGGCCTGGAAATAGCCTTTACCTGAAAAAATGTCATTTTTCTGATTATCGGGCGGATTAATCTCTCCAAAATCCTCGTAATCTGTCCCCCAAGCCTTGTTTATTTTCTCCAGCGTGCCATAGCGCTCCTTCACAAACTCTCGCAAATCAGCCTTTGCCAAGTCGGAATAGCATTGCAAAGTCCCTCGGTTTGGGTAACTGCCCCAGTCGTGTCCGTTGAAAGATGGGTAGCGCAACTCGCCCGCAGGACCAAGGCTAATATTTACCTCCTCCGTGACAGAAGCATAATCTGCATAATGCTTTTTGAACGCTTCCATAAAAGCCACATAATGCGGCAATATAAACTCATCAGCCCAGAGGGAAACGTATTCGATACTGGCATCTCCCGTTTCGCTTACATATTGTAAATCACTGATTTTGTTAATCTTATTAAAAGCCATAAGCTTTCCCCACAGCCAAACGGGAATCATCTGGTTGTAATCATCATTCACATTTCCCCCCGCTTGATGGAAGGACATGATCGGTCCCCAGTTCAATCCATTGGAACGGATCATTCGCACCACTTTATCGTAATACGACCAATCGTACAAGCCCTCACCTTCCCGGGCAACAATTCCCCACCATACATCTATGGTCACCGCCGTCACCCCTATTTTTTTAATTGCCTTGAGATGAGCGTCAAAATCGAACCAATCTACTTCTTCCAGCAGTTGGCTATCGTTGCTCACCTTTACGTGCAAAGGTCCCATTACTCGGAAAGTTTTCTTTTGGAGAATTGGCTTCGGAGCTTCGCTTTTTCCCGCCAATAGTAAGTTTTTTAGGCGAAAATAGCCAAGTTCATTCCCTTGCAAAATGTGCCTGATACTTCGAATATTCAGCCCGTTATACGGCTTATTCCTATGAAGCGCTTTTTCCAGCTGATCCCAGCCTTGGTGGGAATACAATCCTCCATACATCGCATTTTCGGCAATGATTTCTATACCCAAATCATTGGCCGCATCACCTAGCCAACGGGTAAGATCCTCGGCTCGGGAGTAGCCCTTTTCATCTTTATTTACCTTTTCTACACAAGTAAAATGCAACACCGTCTTTTTCCTCAAGTCTTCGTCCACTATTTGGGCAAGGGACTCCTTGTACTCGCCATGATCGGTATAATCCATGTTTTCATGCGATTTGATTATACCCGAAGTAACTTCAGAAACCCTCGGCATATCTGGATTGCTAATGTTCCAGTGCACCCCCGACAGCCGAAAGCCAAGTTTTGTCTCTTCAAATGCTGTTCCTTTGGTCATATTATCGAGACTTCTTAACATCCTATTGCCGTGCTGGAGCAAAGCTTGGTTGTACCACTCGCTCACATCTCTGCCATAAGGCGTGGTGATGTATTTTTTTCCTTGGAAAATATCGTTTTCAGCCGTAGGCGGCCCTACTTCCTTTAGTTCGGCAAAAGCCGTTCCCCAAGCATGGTTTATCCCTTTGAGGTCTATATATTTTTTTAGGAGAAATTTCATAAAATCATCTTTTGCAGGTTTTGAATAACACTGCAACGTGCCTCTATTTGGGTAGCCTCCCCAGTCGTGTAAATTAAAGGAGGGGTAACGAAGCTCACCGCTAGGGCCCATGCTCAACATTAGCTTTGCGGTGTATTCGGCATAGTCCTCGTAGTGTTTCAAAAATGCCTTGAAAAAATCTTCGTAATACGGCAGCACATAATCATCTGCCCAAAGCGAGAGGTATTCAAAAGATTTTTCACCCGTCTCGCTCACATATTTCAGGTCACTGATCTTTTTTATCTTGTCATTTTCAAGCAATAATTTCCCCCAAATCCAATCTGGAATATGTTGCAGGTAGTTTTCGGCAAGATCACCAGCCATGTGGAGGGAAAAGGAAGGTGACCAATTAAGTTTATTTTTTAAGATAAGTTCAAGAACCCGGTCAAAATACGCCCAATCGAATAAAATCTCCCCTTCTTTATCTTCGAAAAGCGCATCGCCCTCGCTTTCTACCATCCCCCAAAAAATAGATACTGAAATAGCATCTATCCCTATGTTTTTTAGCTCTTTGAGCCATCGGTCAAACTGCGACCAATCTTCTTTTGCCAAGAGCTTGTTTTTGTTGTAGAGCTTGACATTCATAGGCGCCATTACCTCAAAAGTTTTGGAAGTTCGGCTATTTGGAGTGGGTTCCATAAGGATAATATTTTGCATGTTGGTTATGGCATAAATTTACATGTAATATTAAGTTATGAGGATAAAAAATTAGATATTTATGACAAAATAGCAGCTTTTCTAAAAAGGAATTATATTTGATAGCATACTGTTTTACATCATTAAACTTACCAGCAAAACAAGGATGAAAATATTAGCAATAGGCCGCAATTATGCAGCCCATATAGAAGAATTGAAAAACGAGAAACCTGACGAACCTGTCATCTTTTCGATGCCAGACACAGCTCTTCTCAAAAACAACGATCCCTTTTACCACCCTGAGTATACCAAGGACATTCACCATGAAATAGAGATTGTTCTGAAAATCTCGAAAGAGGGTAAAAGTATAGAAAGTAGGTATGCACATAACTATTACCAAGAGATTGGATTGGGGATCGATTTTACGGCGAGGGACTTGCAGTCAAAAGCCAAGTCGAAGGGCTTACCATGGACACTTGCCAAGGGCTTCAATGGCTCTGCCCCTATCTCGGAGTTTATACCAAAAAGTGAGTTTGAAGATCTTTCAGATATCGACTTTAGCCTAAAGGTGAACGGGGAGACTCGTCAAGAAGGGAATACTGACAAAATGCTCTTTAACTTCGCCGAGATCATTTCATACATTTCTCAGTTTATCACGCTGAAACAAGGCGATTTGATCTTTACCGGCACTCCCAAAGGTGTTGGTCCTGTAAAAATTGGAGACAGACTTGAAGGCTTTATCCAAGATAAAAAAATGTTGGATTTTGAAGTGAAATAAGTCTATTCGAAATGTTGACATTATAAATAACCCCGGATAGCCTAGTGCCATTCGGGGTTATTTGTTTAAGAAACAAGACTGGGTTTTGTTGACTCTATCCCACCATTCCCATTTTTCAAATACTCCTCAGTAAAGTATTTTTTAAGGAACATCTCTGAATTATCCCAAAGCATTTTTTTGATGTAATAGCTTGGCTTCTTGCCAAAAAGATAATCTTTATACATCTGAAATTCAGGGTATTTTTCACTAAGTCTAATGGCTTTATACCAGAATATCTCCAACTTATTTTCCAGCCCTTGGAGGTCATGGGCATAATAGAAAACATCCAATGGGTTGATCACCCCTTCGTAGTCCGAGCCTATACAAATGTGATCCCATGCTTTGCCTCCTTTCAGCCCTTCCTTATCCGAATTCTCCACTGTTTTCACAATGTACAAGACTTGGTTCATAAAAAGCGACAGGAAACAATGTTCCAAACGCATACGAAGGTAATTGACCTTTCCTTCAAACCTGTCTATTTTGTTTTTCAATCGACGAATTTTTCTCTGGCTTGGCGACTCTTCTTTCTTTTCTAGTGCAAGCTCGCATTTAAGCTTCACTAGCTTGGAAAGGCTTTGCTTAAATTCCCCTTTGTTATACTCAAACTTCTTTTGCGGGTCATTTTGTAACTCTTGAAACTTAGGGGCAACAGGCCTAGCCTCAAGCTCTTGCGCCAAAGTCAACGTTTGTTTGGGAAGCCTTTTGCCCATAGTCCGCTTTTCGTCCAGCATAATCCCCATCAGCCCGTCCGATTCTACAATATCCACTATCTCATCATCAAACAAGTTGATAGATATGGTGAAAAACTCACTCTTTTTATCTGTTTTAGCTAATTTCTTTGGGTTTTCCCCAATACCGTCAGCCATGGAAGCCCTTCCGCTCACTGCCGTATGAGTTTGCACTATTGGGATAAAATCTCCCTGTTCTCGTTGCTCCTTCACATACTTATGGTATTCAAGCCGGGCTTTTGCGCTCAAATGCTTGGTATCTATCAATACCCTCCTGCCTACCTTCCTATTGAGCAATAACTCCAATATATCGAAGCCCAATGGCGTAAAGCCCAAATCGAAGTAGCTCACTTCTTTTCCATCTAGCCCCTTTGCCGAGCCGCTTTGGTCAAAAAAAGTATCGGCTATGCCCACAAAACTGGGAGCATGCCCTGAAAGGAAATTGTACTGATGGTGGGCAAATGTAAGCACAAATGGCGGATACGCATACGTTTTAAATTCTGTTACATTTTCGGTGTAAATCTTCCTCAGCTCAGCCGTATCTCCTGCTTTTTCTGCAGCAAGATGTTTCTCAAAATTTGTACTCTCATCCAAAAACATGTTCATCCCCTCGGCAGAGAGCAAAAATGCTATTTTATCATCATCTATTATCTTTTTGTACTCCTCGTAATTGTTAGCTATTTCATAAGCAGTTAGCCCATAATCAGGAAGCTTATTTTGATGGGAGATCAAGTAATCTCGCTCCAGCTTCGCTTGATTGAAATAATGGTATTCGGTTCCTTTGCTCTTCTCTCCTCTATTTACCCTATCTATCACATCGGCATCGTAGCCCGTCAAAGTCGCTACCATTTTGAAAAAACCTTCCTTCAGCTCTTCTTCTACTATCTCATTTCCAGGAATGATATTGAGGATTTTTTCTAGTGGCGAATTCTTATACCCTTCCAATGCTATAGTAAACACTCGCTCCAGCGGATAAATACTCACGCACATGCCTTTGATTCTCCCCTGAGCCATAGAGTTGAGGTGGATTTGTGAAGTATAATTCACTTCTTTTTCCAACATACGGGGCAAAATGTGGGTACTTCCTTTGGGCCGGAAACGCTCTTTCCACAATTCGGGATCGGGCAAAGGCTGGTCGCTTAAATGATGAATACACCTCGAGTTGAAAGGTTTGAAAGAAGGGTGTGCATGAAAGTCGAAAATCATGATTGGGCTAGATTAAATTGATGGATGAAAAAAAGTTTTGTTAGTGTTGGCAAAGTTTGCGTTAGCCTCCCAGATTTGTCAGGAGTAAAAAATGTAGATAATGTGAGATGAGGTATGTACTGTAAAAAAGGTTTATGTCAGAAATTAAATATAAGGTTTCCTTTATTAAAATGGCACGAATCTATGTGCATGTTTAAATTTTATCTGCTTTGCTGCAAAGCAGGGTTGTTTTATAGACATGCTACATATAAAATTGAGTTGATAGCAAGAATGTAAACCTACAGCACTAATTTTATTTGAGAAAACTTTGAACACAACTTCTATCAGAAAAAGTAATAAAATGGGTAAACACACAAGGCTATCGTTAATTGTAAAAATCAGTCAGGTGATTTTCATCCTACTATTACCAGCACTTTACCAGAGCGGGTGTACACCAAAAAAAACTGCTACAATTGTCCCTCCCCCTTACTTCGCCGACTCCATTCCTTACCCTGCCCGCAACCCGTTTAGCCCAGAAGGAATTACTTTGGGCAAGCAGTTGTTTTTCGACCCAGCCCTTTCTGCTAACGGAAGAATTTCTTGTGCCACTTGCCACCAACCCCAGCGCGCTTTTTCCGACGGGCTACCCCTTTCCAACTTGGGCAGTTCTCAAGAAACACTAGCTAGGCATACCCCTGCTCTCATCAATTTGGCTTGGAACAAAGGACTCTTTTGGGACGGTGGCGTAAAAAACTTGGAATCGGTATTATTCGCCCCCCTTTCTCATCCTGATGAGATGGCGTTGCCCCTGAAAGAACTAGTCACCAAACTCAAAAATGACCCGACCTATCCAGAGCAATTCAGGGAAGTTTTTGGAAATAGTATTCAAGTTGCCTACGTGGCGAGGGCACTGGCTCAATACCAGCGATCATTAATTTCGGCAAATGCCAAATACGATCAGGTTGTTTTGGGGAAAGAAGGAGTTGAATTTTTAGCATTGGAAAAAAAAGGATTGGCTCTTTTTGAGGAAAAATGTATTTCTTGCCACCCAGCACCATTTTTTACAGACCACGGTTTCCACAACATTGGGCTGGATTCCTTATACCCAACCGAACGTGAAAATCCCTTGCAAGGACGCTACCGCATCACGCTAGACTCCGCTGACTTGGGCAAATTCAAAACCCCGACCCTCAGGAACATTACCCTTACAGCCCCTTACATGCACGATGGGCGGTTCGCTACGCTGGAAGAAGTACTAGATCATTATTCTGAGGAAATGAAGCAGTCAAAAACATTGGATTCTACCTTTTTAGATAAAAATGGGAAAATTGGAATTGGGCTGGATGAGAAGGAGAAAGAAGCCCTGCTCAGCTTTTTACACACACTGACGGATAGTGGGTTTGTGAATCAGTATTGAAAATTCATTTCAGGTCGTCTAACACCTGTTGGATTTGCTTTTTGTTTTCAGGCAAGTGATTTATTGCTACATCCCAGATTATTTCATGGTCAATCCCAAAGTACTCGTGGGAAACCTTATTCCGCATCAAATACATTTCAGCCCAAGGAATTTCTGAATATCGCTCTTTAACTTCTTTAGGAATGTTTTTGGAGGCTTCTCCTATAATTTCAAAGTTCGGATTACGGCATCTACAGTTTTATGGTCTCTTTCGAACTGCTCATACGTATAACCCTCAATATACTCGGCTATCCTTTCAGTTGCCAGTAGCAAATCTTCGAGATACATTTTGAATGTCCTGTCCTTCTTTTTCACATCAAACAAATTTAACCTCGTCCAAAATCCGCTCCTTCAATTGAGCCTTTAAGGCATTTTTAGTCACCAAATCTATCTTTTTGTTAAAAATTTTCTCAAGATATAATTCAAGTGAAAAAAACTTCCATCCAATTGGTTTCTCAAGCTCCACCAAAATATCAATGTCACTTTCTTCGGTGGAAAGACCCGTAGAAAATGACCCAAAAACCCCTATCTCTTTAACTGAAAACTCTTTGTTAAGAATAGGCTTCAACTCCTTGAGTTTGGCTAATATATCTTGGCTTGTAATCATCGTATCAAAGATAACTTTTTTTAAACAAGATTGATTCCCGCCTCACACCAAATCATCCAAAGCCTCCTTCAATGTAGGAAATTTGAATTGGAAGCCTTCTTTTCCCAATCTGGTAGGTTTTACATACCTCCCGCTAAGCACTAGTTCGGGGTCAGTTTTGAAAAGGAGGTACGAACCCAGACGAACCATGAGCGCTGGAGCAGGGAGTCCAATTGGCATTCGCATTTTTTTTCTTAATTCTCCCATAAATACTTTGTTGGAAACGGGATGGGGGGCAGAGCTTATGTAATAGCCGTTATAACTTTCATTGGTGATGGCTTCGAGCATGATTGCGTTCATGTCGTCTTCGTGAAGCCAGCTTATGCCTTGGTTGCCATGCCCAGCTTTTCCGCCTAGCCCTAGCCTTACAATCTGCTTGAGGCTAGCCAAAGCACCGCCGTTTTTCCCAATTACAAAGCTGGTACGGAGCCTAACTTCCCGCACGCCCTTTGGCAATACTTCCAAAAATGTCTTTTCCCAAGCTTCGCCTACAAAGGGAGCAAGTCCGTAGCCATGAGTTGAACCTTCAGAGCAAACCTGAGTGGGCGGATCGCCATAAATATGCGCCGTGGACATTTGCACCCACACTTTGGGCGGTTTTTGTAAGGTTTCAAATGCTTTGCCTACCGCTTTGGTAGAATCGACCCTTGAGCGCAAAATCTGGTCAGCATTGCCGGGGGTTTTGATACAATCGACCGATCTGCCAGCTAAGTTCACCACCGCAGTCGCCCCTTCCAAAGTTTTTGCCCAATCCCCTACCGTCACGGCATCCCATTGGGCAAACTCGAAGTCTTCCTTGGGCTTGCTTCGGGCTACCAAAACGGGGGAATACCCCTTCTCTTTCAAGTACTTGGCAAAGCTCAAACCGATAAATCCTGTTCCTCCTGTGATGACTATTTTTTGCATGTATTGCTGTTTTTTCGTTGTAATAATTATAAATTAGTTCCATGCTCTTCAGCCACCATTTTATTCACTTTTGGCTGGATAATCCAAATACCTACGTAGAAAAACCAAATCATAAAAAACTCACCTGCAAAATCTGAAAACTTTACTTCACGTTGAAGCTCTACGGCTTTAAATACTTTCGCTGCTTGATAAATAGTATGAAATATACAAAACATAGAGAACAGGTGTAGTGGCATAATTATCCCGAAATAGGCAAAAATAAGTGATGGATCGAAGGGAGGCTCAGAAGCTCCTTCAACAATACCACTTATATTAAAAAACATTATAGAAAATGATGTTGTAAAAAACAGGATATAAATGATAGGGATGAAAAAGAAGACTTTAAACCTTGTCATTTTTATAGTTACTCCCTCTGGCAAGTATTTTTGAAGCCCAATTACTACCGACCAAAACCATCCAAACAACACCCCCATCATTAATATCATAAGAATGGGCATGATACTTAGAAAATTGAATATGAATAATAGGGGTTCGCTTGTATCATTTCCAATCTGAGAAAAAATTGAGCCCATCATTAAAACTTGAAAAATGAATGGAACTCCAAAAAATAACAAAAACAATTGCCAATGCTTGGCTTTTAAAAATCGGTTCATAATAATGCTTTTTTATTAAAACTTTGATCAAAAAACCTTTTGATTTGTATAAAAACAACGTATTATACCATGCTATATATTTGACCAGGCAAGTTTTTTTAAACAGCAAGCCACATCCTCCTCCCTCCTGTTTCAAAATTTCCGCACCGTGGAATCGAATCCACAAGTTCTTAACTTGTAAACCAAGCTAAAGCATATAATAAGCCGTGGCATTCTTTTTTCGAACCTATATAAGTAGAACCAAACTTGATAAACGATATGAAACGATCAGTAAAAGAACTTATAGGATATTCAATTTTTGCAAAAGACGGTATAAAAGGGGATGTTTCCGACTTCCTGTTTGACGAGGACACTTGGACCGTGCGATACTTGGAGGCTGACTTAGGCAACTGGTTCAAGGGCAGGCGAGTACTCGTTCCAAGGGTATTTTTGGGTGAGCCTGAGTGGAACAATAGCCAGTTTAAAATACACCTTACCAAAGATGCACTGAAGGATTGCCCAGACAGGGATGACCACAAACCTGTTTCACGAAAATACGAGGAACTTCTAAACAAGCACTTCTCCATTAGCAACTACTGGGGAGTGACGGGCATGACTGCTCCTGCCGCATACCCTTTGCCTTGGTCAATTGGGCGAGAACATATTCCTAGTAGTATAAAAACAGATGCAGAACAGGAAAGTAAACTTCGCAGCTTCAAAGAGCTGAAAGGCTACAGAGTGGAATGCTCCGACAAGAAAAAAGGACATGTCAAAGATTTTGTCATTGACGATAATACATGGCAAATCTTATTTCTTATAGTAGATGTTGGACAATGGACTTCCAACAAAGATAAATTGGTGGCGCTGCCAATAAGTCAAATAGAGTCGATAAACTTTATAGAGAAAAGCATGGGGATTTATATGGACTCTGTAACGCTGGAAGAATCTCCAGAATTCCAACCCGATCAGCCTATCAATATTGAGTATGAAAAGAATCTCTACGATTTTTACGGCAGGAAAGTAGAGCAACGCCAATACTAGTTGAAAAACTCAAAGACACTCAATTAGTCTATATAAAAAGTCCCCCTATGGCATTAATCCAAAGGGGGACTTTCATTTGTGTCTCATCTTATCTCAAACCTTAAGAAGCATTTAGTTTATTCCACCCGTTCATAAGCAAGAACCCTCCTACTATAGCTCCCGCCGAAGTGATGGAAGCTGAAGTGTATTCTCCATAAATCCACAAGCCTGTGGCAAAAAGAGCTGCATAAATAGTAAGGCTACCGATGATCATCAGGCTTATTTCTCTTGGTACGCTCCATTTTCCCATTCCTTCCATCCACGTTTCCCCTCGGTCTTTGGCCTTGGCGGTAACCCTTGCCCAGCCTGGTCCACCTGCTTTTACTTTCTTACAGAAATTAATTAACACTTCGTCGTCATCTGGCTTGGTGAACAGCGCAACAGACACCCATGAAATTGTGGTTACTATGATGCCTATTATTAGTTGGTAATGATTGGGAAGAGGCTCAAACCCTAAGCCTGTATGGATAAGCTGGAGATACAAAGCCATGAAAAAAGAAACAACCATGGCGGTAATTTCACTCATAGCATTCACCCTCCACCAAAACCATCTTAAGATGAACAACAAACCTGTTCCCGCACCTATTTGCAGCAAAATATTAAAGGCTTGTAGTGCATTTTTGAGGAACAAAGCCAAAATACTAGCCACTACCATGAGGAGAACCGTGGAAATTCGACCGACGTTTACCAGCTCCTTGTCGGAAGCTTCTGTGTTTACAAACCGCTTGTAAAAATCGTACACCACATAGGAAGAACCCCAGTTAAGGTGAGTAGAAATGGTGGACATAAAAGCGGCAATGAGCGAAGCCAGCACCAAGCCCAATAGCCCCGAAGGCAAATAGGTAAGCATAGCGGAGTAAGCCAAGTCATCTTTCACTACGGAAGGGTCTACATTGGGGAACGCTTCTCGCAAAGAGGCTATATCTGGAAATACAATGAGGGAAGCCAAGGCGATCAAAATCCATGGCCAAGGGCGCAATGCATAGTGCGCAGCATTGAAAAACAATGTGGCTCCTATTGCATGTTTTTCCGACTTAGCCGAAAGCATTCGCTGGGCTATGTAGCCACCTCCACCCGGTTCAGCTCCCGGATACCATACGCTCCACCACTGCACTGCCAATGGAATAATCAATAAGGTTATAAATGTTTCGGTATCGGAAAAATCAGGTACAAAGCTCAGTTTACCTACTACCGATTCGTGGGAAAGTAAGTTTGAAAGCCCGTTGACTTGAGGCAAATCCAAAATCACATTTGCTGCCCACACTGTACCGGTCATGGCTATTACAAATTGGAAAAAATCGGTTATCAAAACCCCTCTCAAACCACCGAGCGAACTGTAGATTACGGTAACGATAGAAGCAAAAAGCAAGGTCTGCCAAGGTTCTAACCCAAGCATTACCCCACCAATTTTGATGGCAGCTAGCGAAACAGTCGCCATAATCATAATATTAAAAAAAACACCAAGGTAAATCGCCCTAAAACCTCTCAAAAAAGCAGCATTTTTACCACTGTACCGAAGCTCGTAAAATTCCAAATCTGTCAGTACTTCTGATCGCCGCCAAAGCTTTGCATACACAAACACGGTGAGCATTCCCGTGAGCAAAAACGCCCACCAAACCCAGTTGCCCGACACACCATCTTTCCGGACAATGTCAGTTACAAGGTTAGGTGTATCCGCAGAAAAAGTTGTAGCCACCATAGAAACACCTAACAACCACCAAGGCATATTCCTACCCGAAAGAAAGAATTCTTGGGAACTGGATCCTGCTTTGCGGGAAACGACTAAACCAATAAAAAGTGAGATAATGAAAAAGGAAATAATTAAGACCCAATCGATAGTACTTAAAACCATGGAATTTGAATTAAAATGTGCTGTAGTGTAGTTTAAGAAGAAGGCATGTAGGTAAATTCATTTCGCAAACGTTATCATACAATTTCCCAAATTTGAATAAATCCCTTTAATATCAAAACAAATTGAAGGTTTTAAAAACCTTATAGAGCTTTAAGCTATTAATATACAAGGCAAGGCTAGAAAAAAAGCACTTTCTTTGACCCAAGCATTCCTCCTTGGCTACGCTCTGGGAACTGCTTTGTAGTTGAGCGAGCCTGATCGCCACTGATCAGTTTTGTTTTATAAAAACTAAGTGAAATTTAAAATTTAACACCTATGGGTAAAACCAATATCATTCTAGGAGATATAACCCAAGTAAAGGCTGAGGCTCTTGTAAATTCGATCAATACTCAGCTAATAGGCGGTGCTGGTTATGGTACTAATGGTAATATTATTCAGGCGGGAGGGGCTATTGTTCAGAGTGCGATACAGAAGTTGCGCATAAACTTGGGGACGCTAGAGCCAGGCAAAGCGGCAATTACCATAGCAGGAAACCTTCCTGCCAATTACATCATCCACACGGTAGGCCCAGTTTGGAAAGATGGGGAAAACAAGGAGGAAATGGTACTGACCGATTGTTATGAAAACTGCTTGCGCCTTGCAGTGGAGAAAAACATCAAAAAAATAGCCTTCCCAAATATCAGTACAGGCTCTTACAAATTTCCGAAGAGCATTGCGGCCGAAATTTCGGTAGGTACTTGCGAGTGGTTTTTGAGACAAGAAGAAGGAAAAAAAATAGAAGAGATCATCCTCGTATGCCACAATGCTGAAAACTACGAGCTGTGCAATGCTGAGTTGGCAAAGATCAAAGCCAGAAAACAGCGTGTAGTTGGGTAGAATAACTATATCACATAAAATGGGCTTGGGGAGAATTTCATAAGTCCATTTTTTATCCCTGGACTAGTCTTCGGGCACAGGCCGTACCGCTTCTTCCAAAGGTTTATCTTCGGTATTTAACCAAGCCACAAAAAGCTTGAAACCAATGGAGAGCACAATAGCACCTGTAAACAACCCAATGAAACCTGAAAGCAAAAACCCTCCAACAACGCCCAAAAATATAACTATCATGGGCACAGGTGCTCCTTTTCCCAGCAACATAGGTTTCAAAAAATTATCTGACGCTCCGGCCACCAAGAGATACAACGTCCAGAGAGAGGCGGGTATAGGACCATAAATCGAAAATAAATACACAATAACGGGAAGCACGACCACAAGAGCAGGTAGTTGTAAAATAGCCAAAATCAAAACCAGTAAAGCCCAAATCCCGGCGTAAGGAATCCCTGCTAGCAAAAAGCCAAGCCCTATCAAAAACGCTTGGATCACCGCAACTCCTAACACACCTTTCGTTACATTTCTGACTGTTTTTATTGACATATCGGCAAAATCATGCCCTCTTTCCCCAACAAGTTTCCTAAAAAATTTTCTACTAAATTCATCCGTACCCTGCGTTGCCAGAAGAACTCCCGAAATAATTGTTGCCAAAATAAACTGAAAAACACTTCCTCCCATGCTTACCGCACCTTGTAATACGGAAGCGGCAACAGTAGTAACCTGCTCTTGATACTTCAACACTATCGACTCTAAATTTTCAGAGGCTTGTTTCCAACTAGCGTAAAGTTCATCTCCTATCAATGGCCATTCCGCTACACTTTCATTTGGAGGGGGCACAGCCAATGTGCCGTTATCCAAGTTCGTCTTTAACTCATGTACCCCGCTTATTAGCGACTCTAAAAACAACCAGCTTGGCAACATGATAATGGACAGCCCTATAATAATATATACCGTCGCCGCTCTTTTGGGCTTATTTCCCAAGCGCTTATTAAGAAAGTCGTAAAGCGGCGCTGAGGCGATAGCCAAAATCACAGCCCAGACTATTACCCCTGAAAAAGGAAGTAAAATACCTAAGCACCAGGCTATTAACAAAAACAAAAAACCAAGTCTAATAACTACTTCAACCGTATTCTGGGTGAATTGAGTTAATTTTTGATTGTTTTCCATGAAAGGTTTTTGTGGTTCAAATCATCTTCTAAACTTCGCCTTTCAAGATACAAAAAAAGCTTTCTCATAACTACGAGAAAGCTTAAGTATTTTTTTCTAAACAGATAACATCAATGCACCATTCCACATTCTTTGCACATTTTCCTTTTTCCTGGGGGACGTTTCTTTGGCTTTTTCTTATGCCCAAAATACATAGCGTCATTATATTGAGGCTTTTTGGCTAGCCTTGCTTCCTTTCGCATTTGCCTTTTTGTTTTTGGTTTGAACTTCTTGGTAGTATTGGGGTTAAAGTCAACTTTTTTCTGTTTACCTGAAGCCTGAGGTTGTGCATTTCCTCTCGTGGAAGCCATATTTCCCGCTGTTTGGCTCTGAGGCTTCGAACAGCCTATCATTATGAGCGCGAGAAACAATACAGACAAGAAGATTTTTGGTTTTAGCAAGATCGTCATATTCAATGGGTTCAACTGTTTTTCTCCAACTACAAAAGAGTTTTCCTCTTTAACTATTTGTATTTTTAACAGGATTAAGACCAAAACCGTGCCTTTCCCATTTCTTTAGTTTTCCTCTTTTACCACTCCGTCTTTCATCACCAGTACCCTGTCTACCATTTCGTGCTGCTCCACCAGCGGATCGTGCGTGGTGATTACCAAGGTTTTCCCTTCAGCTTTGAGTTTCTGAAAAATGGTTAAAATTTCGACTGACATAGCCGAGTCGAGGTGGGCAGTCGGTTCATCGGCAAAAAACACTTCTGGAGAGGTAACCAATGCCCTGGCAATAGCAACTCGCTGCTGCTCCCCGCCTGAGAGCTTGCCCACATCGAAATGAAGTCGATGGCTCAAATTCACTTCTTCTGCTGCTTTTTCTACTTTTTTGTCAATTTGGCTAAAAGGCAAACCTAGGGGCAAAAGCGGAACAGCAATATTTTTAGCTGTTGTAAAACCATTGATCAGGTTGAATTGCTGAAATACGACGCCTATATGTTTTTTCCTGAATCTTGTAAGAAACTTTTCCGACCAACGGGAAACCTTTTCCCCGTTAAAAAAATACTCGCCTGAAGTAGGCTTTGCCAAGCAACTTAGCAAGGTGAGCAAGGTAGATTTTCCCGAGCCCGAAGGACCTTTCAATATCACACATTCTCCTTTGGCTATTTCCAAATCGACATTCACCACTGGGATAGCCTCGTTGATCTTCCCGAGATTGAAAACTTTACGAAGAGCTTTTGCTTCTATCACTGCTTCTTTTTCCACTTTTTTGGTACAAATATAGCCGATAATATTCCTTCTTGCCCGAAGGAGAAAGTAAAAAAGCCCACAGAGAAGGGCTCAATCTTCTGTGTGGGCAATCTGCAAGTAATCTGGAAATATGAGGCAGGTACGGCTATTTATTAAAACAAGCCCCAGCCATCATCAATATCTTTCTTTTTGTCAAAATCATTTATCCAATCAACAAAAAGCTTCCTAAAGTCTTCTATTTCATCCCTAAATACATCTATGAAATCAGGATCTGCCAATTCTTCTTCTTTGCAGATAGAAGTTTGTGCCAACAGGTCGCAAGCCGCCATTTTAATCACAACTGCATTTTGCATTTTAACAGAATATAAATTAGTGGCTTCTGTTCCAGCTATTTTGGCTCCTAACATGCAGGCATTTTCAAACATTGCATTTCTTACTCCCAGCACATCCTTATCGCGATCCATACGCTCAATGATGGCTTGGGTGATTCGTACAATTTCCATTGCTTTTTTGTAAACTGGCTGCTCTTTTGATCTAGAAGTTTGTTTCATAGGTATTGCTAGTATAATAATGTAATTACTTATCTAACCGTTTGTTTGATATTTATTACGCAAATAAAACTGATCTTTTAATATCATTTTATTTGAAAATGTAAGCCCTAGCTGTACATGTATATCAAAATTCTTTTTTTGTTGACTTTCATGACAGAATGTTACATACTATATTTACCTCTGTTTAGCCAACAATACTTAATCAATATTTATACGGAAAGAAATAACAATATCCCACAGAACAAAATCAACAACTCTTTATTTATTCATATGTACTCTTCCTTTTATTATACTTCCTCCAGCAGCTTATTAATTACCTTAGGTGTATTAATAGCTGTTTCGACATCTTTTTGAACTTTCACTTTAACCCTAAGCGCTTTTAGACCACTAACCCCCTGCAAAGACTCCAGCTCTAAAAACTCAATACCTTCCTCTAGCAACCCTTGTTTCTGCAAAAAGCGGATATAGCGTATAAATTCATTAGCCTCACTGTCGTGCGTATACACAATGGCGATCATATCAGGTTGTGTAAGCCTTTCCTCTGTGTTTTTGATATGAGCCTTGTCTATTCTTTTTTTCACTATTTCGTAGCGAATATTGTAAGCACCATCTACATCAAATTGCTTTTCATCTTCCCTAAACCTGATAGAAATAGGGGCATTATTCACCAAAATAAGGTGGGTAGCAGACAAAGGCAAGGGCAAGTTTGGCTTCAGCTGGTTAGCAAGCTGCGCAATTTCCGCCGTCATTTTAAGCTGCCAAAGCCTTAAGTTTTGCAAATAGACATCATTGTATTTCCTATCTGGGACTATGGTATCACCTATATAGATATTGTACTCTACTCCATCTGTTTTGTATTTTTCAAAATAGTGGGGAAATGCTTTTTGGATATCTACCTGTTGTTCTTCTATATATTGAGAAACAGCATCGTTTATAGCAGTCAGGCTGTCTTCGAAGGCTTTTCTCTTCTTGTACACAAGCCCCAACTTAGGGTCGAGCGCATTGAAATACCTATTATAATTCTCTACAGAAAGTTGACCTGACACTCTAAAATGGTTGAGCAAATCTTCAACTTCATTGCTGATAAACTGGAGAATAGTCAGTTCATCGCCCGAACCCATACCGGTGGAAATGCTTGCAATGCATTCATCTATCCTGAAAATAACCTCGTCTATGAGGTTCAGGTTTTCCTTACCATCTATGGTATTAAGTACGTTGCGAGCCAAGGTAAGCTGCTCGGTAAGGTCTGCCTGAATGGCTTTATTTCTTTCGGTAGAAGAACCCCTCACATCGGTCTGCCCATAAAGCGGATGTACCTCGTCAAATACAATTTTCTCGCCTTCGGTCAACCTCCCGCCGTTCACCCTATCTTTATTTATCTTATTGAGAGCTGCTTGCGCAAACCTCCACTCTACCGCAGGGTGAATAGCCGTATATTCTTCTTTTATAACTGCTTGCACTTTATTATCAAGCTCCTCTAGGCTTCGCTTGGCCGCCAATGAAAAAACGGGTAATATTTCTTTGAGGTAGATCATTGAAGTCGCACTCAACGCCCCAACATGTGGTGAACCTAGTTCCAAACCTCCTAAGCAAACCCCATCGTAGATCAAAGGAGCAACCATTACACTTTTTATCCCTTTTTTGAGCAATAGCTCTTCCACAGGCGAAGGCTTTTCGTATTTGGTAAGGTCTGGTACTACCTGAACCTCATTGTGGCTCATCATGAGGTGGTAAATACAACCATCAAATGCACTTTCATCCACATCACCAGTACAAACCACTCCTTTGATATCTTCCTCACTTACTATACTGTTCCAAATCTGAGGCATCATGGTTACCTGCTCCACTTGGCTACCTGAGTAGGAAACAATCCCAAAGCGGAGGTCCGGCTGGCTATACAGCTCCCTCAGTTTGGTTTCTAGGCGTTGGAAGTGCTCCCTCGAAATGATGGCATCTTTCTTCAATAAGTCGAACTTCAAAGATGAAAGCACCTCATTTTGAGTAACATCTACCAACGAAAGCATCATAAAACCTTGAAATTCTACCAGGCCATGGGGCAAGTACTTATCCCAAATTTCTTTTTCCGTCAAATTCTCCGAAAGCAGCGTCAGCTCTTCTGGACTCAAGGCAGGTTTATCGCCTTTCAACACCACATTCATAAAGCGGCTATCGTAGTTTGCTTTGAAATAGCGGTTTAGCCCAGTGGACTTTTCCTTAAATTGAAATACCTTGCTCCCAAAGAAATCGACCTTTAGTCCATACAAGTTTTCCAAAATGAAAATGTTGGCATAAAGAAATTTATTTTTCTCCATTTTGCCCATATCCTCATGAGCTATGCAAAAACCATTAGTGATGTTCGAAAAGTTTTTCTTCCATGCAGGAGTAGTATAAATAGGTTCCATCCTAAAAGGATGTACGATCGCCGATATATCTTTCTCTAAAGCAACGGGTGAAAACACGGCAGAGAAAACCATATCCAACAATTCTTTATCTAGACTTACTATATCTTTGTCTTCGATCTTCTTCTCAAAAATCCCACTCTTTCCTGCCTCCCGCAGGATGTAGTCTGCTACGATCACCTCGCTCTTATTCCCTTCTTTCTTTTTATTATGCAAGTACTCTTTCAAGCACCTAAAACTCAAGCTCGCTTTATAATCAAAGAATACATTTCCCATATCAATCCTTTTTTGTATTAATTCTGTCAAATTCTTCAGTTTATCGAATTAGTTGTATTATATCAGTTTTGGGCAATTAAATTTCAGTCATCCTTCCTTCTCACCTATCCTTAAAAATAAACAATAATAACTAAACCCCTCAGGAAGGCATTGGGTTGTAATAGTTTTTCAATGTGGAGTTATGATGGTTAGATAAAAAAACAATTCCATTTGTTATTGGAATTGTCTTACGGCTTTATCTTCCAAAGGTTTATTATTGGAATAATTACAAATATTTATTTCCGAAATTATTTTGCTTGTAAGTTTCCATAGTGAAGGTGTTTTGTAAGAACCTCAAAAGCATTATAATAATTCCTTTTTATTTTTTTTCTTTCCCTATTTTCATGAAAAACCCATTTTAAACCCTTATTGATGATTTATCTCCTCGTATGTAGCGATAATTCCTCAAATAAAAGTACTGTTATTTTTGCAGGCGAAAAAACAAAACACGCCATATTGACCGTATTGAATTTTAATTTTTGACATTATGTCATATAAAAACAAGCCTTTTCTGCAATTATTTCAGTTTTTACATTAAAAAACCAATTGGCACGAGTCTTGAAAAAATGATAATCGAACACCGAGAAAATCTCGGCAAGATATTTTAAGATTGTATAACTAAAATTTAAGAAAAGCTATGACACTTGTAAAATGGAATGATCGCAAAAACGAAGTTTATCCAACATTCTCAAACCTATTTGATAGTTTCTTTGGAGACATTGGAAATGTAACCGGTAACGACTGGCACAGAACAGTTCCAGCCGTGAATGTGAAAGAAAACGAAAATGCATATGAACTAGAAGTTGCAGCCCCAGGCTTGAAGCGCGACGACTTTGAAATTAACTTGGACAACGATGTATTGACTATTTCTTCATCTAGCAAGAACGAGACAGAAGAGTCTAACGAGAAATACAACCGCAAGGAATTTAGCTTCACTTCTTTCAAACGTTCATTTACATTGCCTAAGACCGTATCTGGAGAGAACATCTCTGCTAAATATACAGATGGTTTGTTGAAACTTTCCATCCCTAAAAAAGAAGAAGTAAAACCAAGAAGCATCAAAATATCATAATGCAAAAGGGAGGGCCAATCCCTCCCCTTTTTACCTTTTTTCATACAAAAACCAACTACGCTACATGCTAAAAATGTAGAAATTAACCCAAAGAAGAAATCAACCTAAGGCAAAGCTTATGGAGGTATCGTTCGGTGGAAACATTTAATCATAACTCAGCTTAACCTAGTAACAAAAGCACAAGCCACCAAATGATAGTACTTTGTTCTTAGCAAGCATAAATGACAGCGTTTGACATGGATAGGCTAGAGCCTTTCAAGTTTAACAAGTCGAATAACCAATAAAAAGTAGCGCTAGTCACCTCCCTGACTTTGTGCTACTTTTATTGGTTTGAGAAAAGAAGATAATTCTAAAAAAGAGTTAAAAACAGGGTTAAATTCTGTTAAAAGCCGATTTTAGCCTATCCCCAACTTCATATTTGCGTAAGTACATCAGCAAACGATGCTAGTGAAAGCATTCAAATAAGATAAACAAAAACTAAAATATTACCATGAAACAATTTGGGAAAACCGTACTTGCCGCTGTGCTTGGAGGTGCCATCACCTTAGGTACATTTAAGGCATTTGAAGAAGATAAAACAGTAATGATAGAGCGTTCGCCAGACACTGTGGCGAAAACCGTAAAATACGACAGACCCAGCAGTGTAAACGAAATGACGCTCGACTTCACGGGCACGGCCGAAAGGGTGACGCCTGCCGTAGTTCACATCCGTTCGGAGATCACAAGAACGACATCTTCGAGAGGTGGGCAAGAAATCCCACCAATTTTCAGGTATTTCTTCGACGATCAAGTCCCCCAGCAGAGGCAACAGATGCGACCAAGTGAGGCAACTGGCTCAGGTGTGATCATTAGTAAAGAT
The DNA here is from genome assembly GCA_034044135.1 of Flammeovirgaceae bacterium SG7u.111. Taxonomy (NCBI): domain Bacteria; kingdom Pseudomonadati; phylum Bacteroidota; class Cytophagia; order Cytophagales; family Flammeovirgaceae; species Flammeovirgaceae bacterium SG7u.111. The sequence goes on from CP139021.1 coordinate 5,294,270, forward strand.
GGTTATATCCTTACCAACAACCATGTGATAGAAAGTGCAAGCAAGATTGAAGTGATGCTGCACGACAAGCGTACAATGCCAGCAACCGTAATCGGCATTGACCCTACCACTGACCTTGCGGTAATAAAAATAGACGACAGCAACTTGCCAACTGTGCCAATGGGCAACTCGGACAATGTACGGGTAGGCGAATGGGTATTGGCCGTAGGCAACCCGTTTAGGTTAGAATCGACAGTTACGGCTGGTATTGTAAGTGCGAAGGGAAGGAACATCAACATATTGAAAGACAGCATGGCGATAGAATCGTTCATCCAGACCGATGCTGCAGTAAACCCTGGAAACAGCGGCGGCGCTTTGGTTAACCTCAACGGCGAGCTCATCGGAATCAATACGGCCATTGCCTCGCCAACAGGCTCGTATTCAGGCTATGCTTTTGCCGTGCCTTCTAATATGGCTAGCAAAGTAGTGGAAGATTTGATCACTTACGGAAACGTACAAAGAGGTTTGTTGGGCGTAAGGATCATGGATGTAAACAGCCAAATAGTTGAAGACCAAAATCTTAAAACCAACTCTGGTGTATTTGTAGCAAGCGTAGGGGAAGGAAGTGGCGCAGACGAGGCGGGACTAGAAGCTGGCGATGTAATCATTGCGATAAATGGAAAAGACATCAAATCTTCTCCAGAACTTCAAGAGACCATTGGTACAAAAAGGCCAGGCGATGAAGTAAGCGTAAAAGTGCTACGAGGCTCAAAAGAGTTTGATTATAAAGTGAAATTGCAAAGCCTGAACGGCAATCAGGAAATAGTAAAAGCTCCCATTAGCCATACGTTGAGAGAACTTGGAGCCGATTTCAAAGAACTGAGCAAAGATGAAAAAGAAAAATATGGTGTAGACCATGGAGTGCAAATAACCAGGCTATTGCCTGGTAAGCTCCGTGCCCAAACCAATATTCAAGAAGGCTTCATCGTAACCAGAATCAATAAAACCGAGATCAAAACCGTGGAAGACCTCGTAAGCGCCTTAGAAAAAGAAAATGGCGGCGTGCTGATGGAAGGGAAATATCCTGGCCAGCGAGGTACCGAGTATTTCGGTTTCGGAATGTAATGAGCGAACAATTTTAATTGTGTTTGAAAATAAATTTGAAAGCCATCCTGACCTGATTTCGGGATGGCTTTTTTGTGCACTCTATTTCTTGTTGTAAAAAACACACAAAAAGAAGTAGTATTTAAAACCCAAACCTACTATGATTGTAAAAAAAAGAGACAAACTATGCAATCTACTGGAGCTCTATTAAAAACTGTTCTGACCGAATCGAGAGCAAAATTATTAGCAATCCCCGAAAAGGAGAGCGAGAAAAAGCCCGCACCAGACAAATGGTCGGCGAAGGAAATTATTGGACATCTAGTGGATTCGGCATCGAACAACCATCAGCGTTTTGTACGCACCAGCTTCCAAGACCACATGGTTTTTGAGGGCTATGCCCAAGACGGTTGGGTAGAACTGCAAGCCTACCAGTCGACCAAGTGGGAAGACTTGATTGAACTCTAGTTCCAGTTCAATTGGCACTTGGCAAATGTGATGGAGGCTATCCCCGAAGAAGCCAAAACCAAACCGTACACCCAACACAACTTAGATAAAACTGCGTGGAAACCTATTCCCCGATCAGAACCTGCCACCCTCATCTATTTCATGGCGGATTATGTGGGGCATTTGCAACATCATTTGGGGCAGGTTTTTGAGATGCAGGATAAATAAAAACTACTGTTTCATTTTCTACCACTCTTATCCCCAACCCTTTTCCCCCATAATTCCCTAGGAAAAGTATGAATCAGTATATTTGGCACTTCATTCACTAATGAGACTCAATGAAAATATTTGCCAACGACATTCCATTTGAAATAAAATCCATTGCCGAAAAAGACCAGCTCAATGGCGCAAAATATATCCTTGCCAATGCCAGCAAAGAACAGGTCATGAAACATTATGAAGCCGTTTGCGAAGGTCGGATCAGCGGCGCAGCAGCTAATCTTGTATTTTTGGTTTCAAACCCCGCAGAGGTAATTGCTTCGGTAAAAACCGAGTTTAAGCTGATAGAAGCAGCGGGAGGTATAGCCAAAAAAGAAGGTAAACTCCTTTTTATCAAACGGCTTGGGAAATGGGACTTACCCAAAGGGAAGCTGGAAAAAGGCGAGCAAAAAGATGAAGCGGCACTGAGAGAAGTAGAAGAAGAATGCGGGGTAAAAGTGAAACTGGAGAGGGAAATTGGCACCACTTGGCATACTTATGTGCACAAGGGAAAGCACGTACTCAAATGTACTTATTGGTACGAAATGGCTTGTACCGACGACAGCCAACTCACCCCGCAACTGGACGAGGCCATTGAAGAAGCCGTTTGGTTTTCTCCTTCGGAAGTAGAAGAAATCGCACTAAAAAACACCTACCGATCTATTCAAGATATTTATGAGCAATACAAAGCGATACGATAAATCAGCCATTTGCCTACTTGTACTTTTAATATCATTGGCAACACCTGCATTTTGCCAAACGGAGCTTGTACCCTTTCAAGACACCGATTCTGAGCTTTTTGGGTACACCAACGGTGAAGGAGGAAAAGTGAAGGTCAAAGCTACTTTTGAAGCTGCAAGCCCTTTCAGCGAAGAAGGCTTTGCCAAGGTAAAAACAGAGGGGAAATTCGCACTTATCAATAAAAAGGGAAAGCTTGTTTCGGAAGCGGCTTTTGACCAACTAGGCTGGAGCGACGACCCTTCCCCACTCCACCCCGTCCGCTTTTACCAAGATTTCTGCGGCTACAAAAGTGGAGAGCTTTGGGGCTTTATGGACAAAAAAGGCAACATCTTGCTCGACCCGACCTTTTCCTCCATCAACTATTTTAAGGACAACCTTGCCATAGCAGGCAAAGAGCAGGAAGGAAAGCTCAAGTTTGGGCTAATAGACACCGAGGGTAAAATCATTCTGCCCATCCAATTTGATGTGGTGGACTTGGATACGAAAAGCGGCTTGGTGAGCGTCAACAATTCCCTCGGCTCACGCATCAACATAGGACTTTATACTTCAGCAGGAAAAGAGCTTGTACCTTGCGAATTTGCCGAGATCGAAACTCTTCCAAGCGGTTTGTATAAGGTTAAAAACCAAGAAGGTTTTTTTGGACTATACTCCAAAGAAAAAGGGAAGCTACAAGATGCTGTCTTTCAAGAAATAGCTGCTTTTGAGGAAGGAAAAGCAGTCGTTAAATACAACTATCGCAACGGGTTGATAGATACAGAAGGAAAAGTCTTACTCGACTTCAAACATAAAAAAATAACAAAAAACGAAGGACATTATACAGCGACCCCTTTTCCTCTTTTCCAACTTAGCAATGCTAGCGGAGAGATAAAAACCGATTTTTATTACGACAGCGTCGCTTGCAAAGGATATGACACCTACCAGTTTTTCATTGAGACAAAATTCGGGTTGACCAACGCAGAAAACAGCATCCGCTTTTTCAACACTTATGACTCTCTTGGCGAGTTTACAAACGGCGCTGCTGTGGTAAGGAAGGAAAACAAGGAAGGTTTGATCGATTCTTTGGGGCAAGAGCTCATTCCCCTCAGCTATAAAGCTATACAATTTGAATCTTCTGGATTGATCCGTTGCATCTCTTTTGCAAACAAACACGACCTTTTTGACTTTGAAGGAAAAAATCTAACGGAAGGAAAGTTTGATGCCATCAGCCCATTTTCCGAAGGGCTTTACTGCATGGACAATTACGGTGCTATGCGCTTTTATGACCAAAACCTACAGCCTGTTTTTAAAGAGGCTTACCAAAATATCTCTCCATTCGTAAACGGCTTTTCTGCGGTAAAAAAAGACGGCTACTATGGCATAATCAATCGAAACGAAGAAACGGTAATCAGCCCTTATATTGACAGCCTCATAGTGATCAATGAGCTATATTTTGTCTTTTATGACAACGAAGAATGGGGCACGATAAGCACAAGGGGCGTCGAGCTAGCCCACCTAAGCACATCAGTGAGCTTTGAGCGCATGAAAGATGGGTGCCTCAAGCTGAAGGAAGGCAAGAAATACGGAATGCTCAACCGCTACGGCTCCCAGATTTTACCCATTGCTTACGATTCTATTTCCAGCATCAGCGAAGACAGGATGGCGCGGATTTACCAAAATGGACGCATGTCTTATATGGACACAGAAGCGCACGACATTCCTACCGGAAATGAGCTCGACAACTTAGAAATAGTAGGAAGCCATGCGGAGAAATATTTCCCCGTAAAAATGTACGGCACCTTCGGATTTGTTGACTACCTTGGTCGTTTGCGGGTAACTGCTCGCTACGATAGCGTCTCGCAGTTCAGCCAAGGTTTTTGCGGAATAAAGCTCGGTGGGAAATGGGGCTATATGAACAAACTCGAAAAGATTGTCATCCAACCAAAATACCAGACCATCAGCCCATTTGACTCGATTGGGCATGCCATGGTCACTAACAGAGAGGGCATGGGCGTGATAGACAGACAGGAAAACTTCGTATTGAACATTGGCTACGATCGAATAGAAAAAAACGAATACGGACGATTCATGGTGTGGCAAAATGACAAACCAGGCATTATCGACATCAGCACAATGGAAAATATCTTGCCGCTCTACGACAGTATTGTCGATTGTGGAAACGGCTTGGTGATAGTAGAGCGAAAAGGAAGATTCGGTTTGAGTAAAATCAATGGAGAAACAATAGTTTATCCCGAGCATGACAAGATCAGTTACAACCCATTGGCAAATACCTATTTCTTGATCAACAAATCCTCAAGTTACCAATACCCTTAGGGTGTGTACATTGAGAATACAAAAAAAGGAGAACAGACCTAGCCTATTCTCCTTTTTTGTATTGGAAAAGAACCCTGTTTAGTTCACTCCATAAAAAGCTGGGCATCTTACCCGAGACTTCCCATTACTCTTTTCTGATTTTGGCTCGAGAATAATAGAAATCTCATGGCTAGGGCCAAAAGACCTCGAACTGAACACCCTCATATCGTAACTATACCCTATCCAAAGAGGGCCTTGCTGAATACCCGCCAAAAAGTTGATCGAATCTTGCTGCCCAAGCCCTTGCACTTCCGAGCTACTGGTAGGCATTCCCCTATACCATGCCCCAAGCATAATAGGCTTATAATAAAAATTCACCCCTGCATCCAACTGATCGAAACTCCCTTGGCTTTGGTAATGCACCGCAGGCGAAAGATATGACCTATCAGGATCAAATTTATCGATAGGGATTTTCAGCCCAGCATGAAGGTTGAACCTCAACGGAAGGCTCATCTCCCCTGCTTCTGTTATTTTTTTAGGTTGGTTTAGATGAAAAAGCGAAAGCCCTGCCCAATATTTTTCACTGTAGATCAAAAAACCCGCAGAAATATCGACCATACCCGTTTGTGCACTGGCAAAGGTTTCTTGAGAATCGCCCCCATTGTCTATCTGGTCGCCAAAGAGCAAGTCGCCGTACCCAACGCTCCTGAGCACATATCCACCAGAAAGACCCGCCCTAAAGAAGGTGTTTTGGTTCAAGCCCACTTCGTAAGCATAAGAAAGATTGATATGGTTAGAAGAAAGCCCTTGCGTGGAGAGCCTATCGTTCATAAACATCACACCTATTCCACTGTTGATGTCCTCCAAGTTCTTATCGAAGGATACCAGATTGGTTTGAAAACCTCCTGGAATAGACATGAGGTGCCTACGGTAAGTGGTCGCCAAGCGATAATTGGACACAGCCCCCGTAAAAGCTGGGTTCATATACAAAGGCGCAGCATAAAACTGAGTAAGGTTGGGGTCTTGCGCTTGGGCATTTTGGCTGGTCATTAACCCAAAACTCAGTAGGGTCAGGATGTATGCTAAAATTATCTTCACTCTTCTCAAAATTCTCTTTGTTGGTTTAGTGGAAGCCGAATGCCCCCAAATATCTTTCAGTCATGGAAATATCGGCAATTACCATGCTAAGAGCATGATTAGACTTTACCTATTTCGCTACAAATACCTACCTCAAGAACCTCACTTCAAAATAATATTTTTTTCTGGGCCGACACTCGGTAGCGATGCTACTGGGACGCCAGTCCGATAAAAAATATTCTTATTTCGTGAGAACCTTGATCTAGTCATTTTCGCTTGAAAACTTAAAGCCCAAACATGCTCTAACAAAAGGCGAATATGGCATGTTTTTTTGGCTTACGGTAATTCCTATTCAAACTTATTTGGAACTTGGTTTTCCCCTCACTTTCTTTGTAGACCAAATGGCAAAGTGTGAGCCAAATTATTCTAGCTTGCCATTTCAAAGAAACTACTCTTTACAATGATTGAGAAAAAATCAACAAAATATATTCTTTTGGGCTTTGCTTTCGCCCTGTTCCTATGCGGAAAACAAGAGGCAAAAGCGCAATTTAGCATTGGGCTAAAAGGAGGTTATAACTTTAGCAGCGTCACTTTTGAACCAGATATTAGCACAGAATTTCGAACTGGTTATACGGGCGGCCTAGTGTTCAGAAACAGCATTAAACCCAATGTGGGACTAATTGCCGAAATAAATTACACGCAAAAGGGCTGGACAGAGCTTTTTCCCCGCACCGATATCCTCGATGCCCGAAGGGCTTATTTTGAGTACGATTACATAGAAGTCCCTTTCATGACCCACATTTATTTTGGTGGAGGCTTCGCCAAAGTAATCCTTAACCTCGGTCCTCATTTTTCTTATTTGCTTTCGCAAAATTCTTATGCAGAACTTGCCCCCGGCGATGAAATCACTTACAACTACACCGAAGAAAACACCATCAAGTTTGAATACGGGATTTCTATAGGTGCTGGACTGCGCTTTAACTTGGGCAAAGCTGGGGATTTGCATGTGGAATTTAGGGCTGCACAAGGGCTGAACAACATCTTAGACAGAGAGCAGCCAGACACGCCAATAGGCTCGCAAAACCTTGCCATGGGCGCACAAGTAACCTATTTTATCAATATCGCTGGATCTGACCCTACCAAAAAAGCAACGAAAGATGCTCCAGAAGGTGACTAGCTTCCCTGTTCAATTGTTTTTATGATAATATGATTTGATATAAATTTGCCTCCGTACCTAAATGGAGGTATTTTTTTGAAACACCTTATATTCAACATACTAATAGAAGATTCTGACAAATGCTTATATATTCCATCCCTTTCATTTCTGCAGCCATAGGCTGGTTTACCAACTTTGTAGCCATCAAAATGCTCTTTCGCCCACGCGAAGAGAAAAACTACGGGCTGTTCAAGCTCCACGGCATTTTCCCAAAAAGAAAAGAAGTACTTGCCGAGCGCTTGGGCAAAGTAGTCGCTAGGGACTTGTTCAATGTGGACATGATCGTGGGCAAGCTCGACAACGAGGCTAATCGGGAGCAAATAAAAACTCATATTGAAAAAGAACTAGAGGAGTACCTAAGGGTAAGGCTAAAAGCTAGCAACCCGATGCTGGGAATGCTCCTAAATGATAAAATGATTGTTCAGATCATGGAGAAACTTTCTGAGATGCTTGATGAATCTGTCCCCAAACTGATGGGGCAACTCACCACAAAGGTGAAGGAAATCGACATTGAAGAAATGGTTTACCAGAAGGTCAGCAACTTTTCCAATGAGAAACTGGAGGCTTTGCTCATGTCGGTAATCAAAAAGGAACTTGCCTTTATAGAATGGGCTGGGGCTGTGCTCGGGTTCATCATTGGCCTAGTCCAAATCGGCATCATCTACCTTAGCGAGGGGAGCTTGTAGCCTTCGCTTTTTCACCAAAAACCCGTTTGTAAATAGGCTTTCTATACACAAACTGTAGCCAGATAAGTGGGGTAAAAAACCAAGTCATGAGCTTTCCATGCGACTGGAAACTAACATCGTCGATTATTTTTGCCCCACCGTTCTCACCTTCCACTATCACGTGCCTATGCTTCCATTTTTTTATAAAAAAAGGAAGCTCACTTCCTTCGTCTACAAAATAAAAACCGTCCCCTTCTCTCCCATTATCTGTGATATCACTGACCCATTTTTGCTTAAAAAGCAGGAAATTCAGTTCTATCGCCACCCTTGCTCCTTTTTCATTTCCCCCAAACTCCAGCAACCTCGCCTTGGGAAAAGGAGGTACTAATTTCTGGAAAAGCGATTCGCCAAAATTTTCCCACACATACTGGGGGGCGCAAGCAACTGAGGTGGTTATTTTCATTGTTTGGTATTGAAAAATGTTGAAACATTTGAGCTACCACCTAACCCCCTACTTCCCCAAATAGTTTATTTGTGGAAATGCTTTTATACCAAGAAATTGTTTTATGTTTCATCTACAGCGGTATAAAAACAAAACCCCGCAGTACCAATGCACCACGGGGTTATTATTTTCAAACTATACCTAGTTCCTTTATTCTACTACTACATCCTCGGCGTTGTGAGTCAAGGCCTTTAATTTCTTGAAGAACACCAACAAGAGCAAGCCAAACGCAATGGAGAAGCCAGCTATGATGGTAAATATCCTCAGTTCATTGTTATTCTGAACCTCTCTTACCAACAGAGTCCCTTCAAAATTGGTATTTTCCGTTATCTCTTCTGCCACCCCTTCTTCTTCTGTAATAGGGTTAAGGCTGAAGATCAACCCTATCTCGTTATTAAAATCTTCCGCAACCGACATCACTTCAGATTTCAAGTGTTTACTATCACCCTCTACGAAAGTAAGCAAAGGCTTGATTGCCGTTCCCGAGCCAGTTGCTATCAGCTCATCCCCTTGCTTCTGCACAACTGCCTCTACCGTGAGGTAACCTAAGTCAATATCTTCGTCTTGGAAGTTAGGGGCTATTTCCATAAGCTCCGAATAAGAAATCTCCACCTTGGTCGGCTCACTCTGGGCAGCTTCACCTAAGGAAGCCGCCAGCTTATTGCCCACGCCTGTAGCGGCAAAGTAAATACCCATCATTAGGGATGCATATTTTACAGGGGCGAGTTTTGTGATGAAAGAAAGTGCCGTAGGCGATACGCACAACTCCCCAATAGTGTGGAACAGATAAGCCAAAAGCAACCAATACATACCCGACTTGTAATCACCAGATGCTTCGGTCTCTAAGGTTGCGGCAGACATGAAAAGAAAGCCAATCCCCATGATGATGGTACCAATACCCATTTTAAGAAGCGTAGAAGTTTCTTTTCCTTTCAAAGCCCTGTTAGCCCAGAAGCCTGCTACCACCATTCCAAATACCATGATGTAAAAAGAGTTGACCGATTGGAAAACTCCCGCTGGGATTGTATAGTTGAAAAGCCCAATAAACCTATCCGTTTTGTACTGGGCGTATATGTTCATAAGCCCACCGGCTTGCTCAAATGCTCCCCAGAAAACCACTACGATAAGGAAAGAAATAAGAAGGACTACTATTCTATCCTTTTCAATTTTGGTAAGCGGCTTATCGTGCACGCCAGACTTATCTTTTACTTTCTCGGCAGGAACAAAATCACCAACCCCAACCAAATACTTCTGACCATATATAAATAACAATTGCCCCAAAAGCATTCCAATGCCAGCTAGCCCGAAACCAGCATGCCAACCATATGCATCGGCTACCACGGCAACTAAAATACCTGACAAAAATGCTCCAACATTAATTCCTATGTAAAAAATAGTAAAACCTTGATCTCTCCTAGGGTCGCCTTGTTTGTACAAGCCCCCCACCATAGTAGAAATATTGGGCTTAAGGCAGCCTACCCCCAACACGATCAACACCAAAGCCGAATAAAAAGCTAGCATTCCAGGGATAGCCATTACGCCGTGGCCCACTACCAGTAGCGCACCACCAAGCATCACCGATTTTTTCTGGCCTAAAAAGTTATCGGCCAGCCAGCCACCAGGGATAGACATAAGGTAAACAAACATGGTATAAAACCCATATAAACTAAGAGCCTCCGCCGTTGTCCAGCCGAGGCCCCCTTCTGCCACTGATGATACTATAAACAACACGAGGATGGCCCTCATGCCATAATAACTGAAACGCTCCCACATTTCAGTGAAAAATAATATGAATAACCCTTTTGGGTGGCCTAGCCATTCTCCATGATCCACTGCTAATGCATTCCCTTTTTCACTCGAACTCATCTTATCGTAGTTTAATTTTGTTGTTGTTTTTTGTAGTTTATGAAATGACTCTATTTGGTTAAATTTAAGTAAATCGCTGCAAATTCATATACCTTCCTCAAAAAATCATATTTCCATAAAAAAGCTTTACTGCCTTTTTTGAGACCAATCAGCATTTTTTCAGTATTTCCTCAACAATCCACCTCTTCTTTTCTAAAAAAAATACTATCGGAAAAGACAGGTTGATGTAAGCATTTTTAGAAAAAACAACTTTTTTGGAAAAGTTTAGTCGGCTAACGAAGTAAGGTTACTCAATAAGTTTTAACTAAGGTTTATCTGTAAATGAGTAAAACTCTCCTTTTGGAAGGTAGAATACTAATTACCAACACTTCACAAACAATACAATATTTTTAGGAAGAAAAATAGCTTTTATTATCCCCTCAGATAACTTTTTCCTATAAAAATTCGTCCTAGACAAATGAAATCTTACCTAAGACAAAAAATTATATCTTTTTTTAATTAAATTGTCTCTGATTGAAATAAAGATTAGAAAACACAGGCTTTCATTGAAATTTTGATAAAATGAATGGGTGTAATGTTTTGGCAAAACTAAGACCAACTATTGGAATTTATAACTGTTATAATTGTAACATCAACCATTAAGAAAACCACCCCTTTCAACCCCTACGGTTTTCGAACAGCTAGCAAAACATCCCACTAACAGTGATAACCTCACTACCGTCATTTGTTTATCTATTCATTTGCATAAAAATAAGTTGAACGCCACTAATCCGATCAAATATGAAGAAAATAGTACTTAGTTTAATTTTTGGAATTTACTTAATAGGTTTAGCCCACTCCCAAGACTTAGTGGACCTGACCGACAAAAACAATGACCGGCTGCTTTCCAACAGAAGCATCGATATTTCCAACTTATACCCCAACCCAGCCAATCAATACGTCGTGTTTGATTACTTGGTGTTGAATGACGACACTAAAGCGACCATAACCTTTAGGAACGTACTTGGCAGTGAGATAAAAAGCTATGAGCTTTCACACATGGAATCGAGCCTGATTGTTTCACTCGACAAGTTTAGCTCTGGTATTTACTTTTATACCCTATCGCTCAACGATAAAAAGCTGGTAACAAAAAAATTCATCGTCAAAAAATAAAGGATCGCCGTTACTGGCGATCCCCGATATTGATTTTACTTCTCTGGAACTACCCTACAATTTCTACAACTTCTATCTCAAAATTCAAGTCTTTCCCAGCCATTGGATGATTAGCATCTAATATTATTTCCGTATCTGTTTTCCCCTTCACTACCACAGGAATCTGCTGACCTTGGTTGTTCAACATTAACTGGTCTCCAATATTTGGATTCATGCCTTCTGGCAAAGAAGTCAATGGAAAACTTACCACATTGTCGTCACTTGCTTCTCCATAAGCTTCTTTAGCAATAATTGCGACCTTTTTCTTCTCCTCAACTGTCATTCCCCTCACAGCCTCATCAAAGCCTTTGATCATAGAACCATCACCTACGGTAAATTCAAGCGGTTGAGAACGTGCAACCGAAGAGTCAAAAACCTCCCCATCGTTAAACGTCCCAACATAATGTACTTTAATCTTGTCTCCTACTTTAACACTCATGATTACTGATTTTTATTAAATAAACAGTACACCGAGAAATTACCCCCAATGTAATTTTGATTTTAACTAGGGCGATTAAGCACCTATGCCTAACCAGCCGATGAGATAAGGGGAAAAAACTAGTATCCCAACTATCCCTGCAAATACGACCGACAAGAACACTGCCGCAGCGGCAATATCTTTCACCCTCCCCGCTTTAGGGTCGAATTCTGGTGAAACGATATCAACTATACCTTCTATAGCAGTATTGAGCGCCTCGGTAATCCAAACCGATAAAATGGCTGCTACTAGCCACATCCATTCAAATTTGCTCACGCCAAAAAAAAAGCCAGCAATTACCACCAAACCGCCTACTGGCAAATGGAAGTAAAAATTATGGTCGGAAAGCAAAAACTTCAGTCCGCTAAAGGCATGACGAAAACTTTTGAGCTCTTTTATGAGATAAGCCAGCATCGATGTACTCCAAATTTAAAGGCAAAACTACAAGGCTTTGACCGCTATCCAAAAACATAGGGGATAATCCTTGAATTGTTTTGAGAATTTAGGGTGAATTATTGCTAATCAACAAAAGACTTCAAACCCAATTCAATCAAGTTGTGATTCAATACTTTTCGGCATTACTTCAAACCTAGAGATGAAACAAGATCTTAAGCAACAAACACACATTCAGTTAAATGCTAACAACTATGAGCTTAATCAACAAAACCCTCGTCATCTTTTTCCTTCTACCCACACTAATTTTTCTCATTTACCTTTTCCCTACTCCTCACATGTTCATGGTTACCTCATTGCTAGGTGGGCTACTCTTCGTTTACCAAACTTTAATGGTATTGAAAGACAAAGGCGCCTAACTAACAAATCCACCATTTCCTTGTTGGGTAATGTATCGGAAATCAAATACCAACAAAAAATGGACTCGGATAAAATCATTCAGATAAAACCAATGAACTTTCCTTGGGAAACCCAAGACCCCTTTCTTTTTTGCGCTCACCATAGGGACGAATACCCTGCGGGAAATGGCAAAATGGGAGTTGATTCAGCCCATTTGCGAGGCAGAAATGTAGGGCAAGATTTCACCATAAAAGATGGATGGCGAATGTACCACGGAAGTACAATTCCAGGCTTCCCTTACCACCCCCACCGAGGGTTTGAAACGGTAACCATCAACAAAGAAGGCTTTGTAGACCACACCGATTCCCTAGGTGCAGCAGGCCGCTTTGGCGCTGGTGATGTACAATGGATGACCGCTGGGAAAGGCGTTCAGCACTCCGAAATGTTCCCCCTCTTAAAAGAAGATGGTGGAAATACCTTAGAAATCTTTCAAATTTGGCTCAACCTGCCCAAGGCTAGCAAGTTTGTAGAGCCTTCGTTCAAAATGCTTTGGAAAGAAGAAGTCCCTGTTTTAAACGTAAAAGATGCCCAAGGAAACACTACGGAAATAAATGTGATAGCTGGGGAGCTAAACGGTACGCAAGCTCCTGCACCCACACCAAACTCTTGGGCAGCAAACCCAGAAAACTATGTGGGGATTTTTACTATAAAAATGAACCCCAATGCGCAATGGACACTTCCAGCCACTGGTTCGGAAGCAAATAGGGCGGTATATTTTTACAAAGGAAATTCTTTGAAAACAGAAGGAAAATCTCTCTCAGAATACCATATGGCTTATCTAAAAGCGGATCAAGACATTCATCTGGAAAATGGTGAAGGTGAAGGTTTTTTACTCGTATTGCAAGGCAAGCCCATCAAAGAACCCGTTGCCCAGTACGGTCCTTTTGTGATGAACACCCAAACTGAAATCCAAGAAGCATTTGCCGACTACCAGAGAACTGAATTTGGTGGCTGGCCTTGGCCCGAGCGAGAGCAAGTTCACGGCAAGGAAAAAGGCAGGTTTGCCAAACATGCTGATGGAAGAGAAGAAATAAAATCGTGAAATATTGGAAAAAACAAGCAACTTCCAAATAATGAGAGCCAGCCCACTCCGGACTGGCTCTTTGAGTTTTTGCTATTTACTATCTATTGGTAGACCAGATCAAACCTATCAAGCTTCATCACTTTGTCCCAAGCTGCGACAAAATCATAGATAAATTTTTCTTTTGCATCGTCGCTGGCATATACTTCTGCCAAAGCCCTCAGTTCCGAATTTGAACCGAAAATGAGATCTGCACGGGTAGCAGTGTATTTCAATTCTCCTGTTTTTCTGTCAAGCCCATTGAACAATTCCTTGGTCTCATCAGCCTTTTTCCACTCTGTGCTCATATCCAACAGGTTGACGAAGAAATCGTTATTCAATTCATCTTTACTGTCAGAGAAAACACCTTTCTTAGAACCATCGTAGTTGGTTCCAAGTGAGCGCATTCCACCTACCAACACCGTCATTTCAGGAGCAGTTAACGTAAGCAATTGTGCTTTGTCAATCAGTAATTCTTCTGTTGAAATGGTGTATTGGGTTTTCAAATAATTGCGGAAACCATCGACCATCGGCTCAAGCAAGCCGAAAGATGCTATATCCGTTTGCTCTTGCGTAGCATCCATACGACCAGGCACGAAGGGTACATCTACTGTATAGCCCGCATTCGCAGCCGCTTTTTCCACCGCAGCAGCACCTGCCAACACAATCAGGTCAGCCATAGATACTTTCTTTGCTCCAGATTTTGCATTAAAATCAGCTTGGATTTTATCATACACAGCCAATACTTTGGCTAATTGCGCTGGGTTGTTCACTTCCCAATCTTTCTGAGGTGCCAATCGGATTCTTGAACCGTTCGCACCGCCTCTCCTATCTGATCCACGATATGTAGAAGCTGATGCCCAAGCTGTAGTCACCATTTCACTTATGGTCAAACCTGAATTTAGGATAGTTGATTTTAAGTTTGCGATGTCTGATTTATTGATCAATTGATGATCCACCGCAGGAATTGGGTCTTGCCAAATAAGGTCTTCTGTTGGTGCTTCCGGTCCCAAATAGGTTGTTTTTGGACCCATATCTCTGTGGGTTAACTTGAACCAAGCGCGGGCAAAAGCATCGTTGAATAATTCAGGATTTTCGTAAAACCTTCTAGATATTTTCTCGAAACTAGGATCCATTCTTAACGACAAATCCGTAGTGAACATCGTTGGTTTGTGTCTTTTTTCAGAATCATAAGCATCTGGAACAGTCATTTTAGGCTCGCCTTTGGCTACCCATTGGTGAGCTCCTGCAGGGCTTTTGGTCAATTCCCACTCGTGCTCAAACAAGCTAAAAAAGAACATGTGGCTCCACCTTGCTGGAGTGGACGTCCAAGTTACTTCCAATCCTGAGGTAATAGCATCAGCTCCTTTTCCAGATTTATAGTCACTCTTCCATCCAAATCCTTGCTCCTCGATATCGGCAGATTCAGGATCATGGTTTACATGTGAAGCATCGCCAGCACCGTGAGCTTTTCCAAGTGTGTGACCACCGGCAATCAATGCTACAGTTTCTTCTTCGTTCATTCCCATTCTACCGAAAGTTGCACGAATATCGTCTGCAGCTAGCAAAGGGTCAGGGTTTCCGTTAGGTCCTTCAGGATTCACGTAAATCAGCCCCATTTGTACAGCAGCTAATGGATTTTCAAGCTCTCTATCGCCAGAGTAGCGTTTTTCATCCCCTAACCATTTCTTCTCAGCTCCCCAGTACACATCCAACTCAGGCTCCCATACATCTTCTCTACCACCTGCAAATCCGAATGTTTTGAACCCCATATCTTCCAAAGCCACATTACCTGTAAGCACCATCAAATCTGCCCAAGAGATCTTTTTGCCATACTTTTGCTTGATCGGCCAAATAAGACGTCTCGCTTTGTCCAAGTTGGCATTATCAGGCCAGCTGTTTAGCGGGGCAAAACGCTGTTGCCCTGCACGAGAACCCCCACGCCCATCTGCCGAACGGTACGTGCCTGCACTGTGCCAAGCCATCCTGATGAACAAACCTCCATAATGACCGAAATCGGCAGGCCACCAATCTTGCGACTCTGTCAACACTTTCCTAATATCACTTTTAAGCGAATCATAATCCAAGCTATTAAACTCCTCGATATAATTGAAACTATCCTTCATTGGGTTTGACAAAAAGGAGTTCTGACGTAGAATACTTACATTTAATTGGTTGGGCCACCAATCTCTGTTGGTAGTCGGCTTCTCTTTTTTAGTAGCTCCCGATTCTCCATCGGCTTCTACCATTTCTTGCGCCTTCTTCTCTTGGCATGCAGGAATAACCGCACTCAAGGTCAATAAGGTTAAAAATGCTATTATCTTTTTCATCCAGTTTTATATTATGGTTATCAAGTAATTTCAATGCGAAAGTACGCTATCAAGCCCTATATTTAACACTTTGTACAATTGCATTTTTTAATACACCTATAACCAAAACTTATAGTTTAAAATATTTTATTTATTAACATAATATACAAGCAACCAGTATATCAAGTAGTTAGTGGCTTATACTACTAGGTTGCCATTTAAGCATGCTTATCTATTATTGAGAAGCTATGTGGAAAAAAGGTGGACAATGGGGGCTACTTGCAGTAAGGAGAAAAAGCGCTGGGTTTCAAAAAAGCTTAATACTCACCCTCAGCTACAACACTAGACTTTCCCCCCATCACATATGATCCTTACACCACAACCTAAAAAAAATATTGAAGCCTATTCTTAGGCTTCATTGCCAAAACCGCATGCTATTTGTGTAGCTTAACAGACTACAGTCCAAAAAGGCACGTTTAAACACCACTTCAATGGGCCCTAATTTTTAACATTAAACTTTTTCACACGAATCCTTAGAATTATGACAAAAAAACTCACCTATTTCCTTGCCTTCCTCCTGACAACAATCTCCCTAAATAGCTGTAAGGATGATGAGGTAGTACCAACAGATGGCACATCAGATTTTTCATCGGAAGTAATATTATCTTGGGTTGAACTTACGCTTCAGCTAACAGAAGAAACCCCAGGTTTTTCCCCACCAGTGGCCGCCCGTGTGTACGGCTATTCGGGCTTAGCTCTTTATGAAAGTGTGAGGCACGGAATGCCAGGCTATAAATCTCTTGAAGGACAAATTACAGACTTCAGTATCGGCACTATCCCAAGCATAGAAAACAATGAAGAATACCATTGGGGAGCGGTCGCCAATGCCACTTTGGGCGTATTCCTAAAAGGTTGCTTCAAATCAACGTCTGCGGCAAACTTGGCGCTAATGGATGACTTGGAAGAAAAATATGTAGCAAAATTCAAAACAGAAGCACCGGAAGAGGTGGTAAACCGCTCAATAGCCTATGGGCAAGCTGTAGGAAATGTAATGATAACTTTTGCCAATAGCGATGGACAAGAAGAATGTTACAAAAACAACTTTCCTGCATCGTATGAAGTCCCTGTAGGAGAAGGCCTTTGGGAACCTACAAGTGCGTCAACGCCAATCCCATTGCAACCCTACTGGGGAAACGTGAGGCCTTTCATGGAAAAAAATGTTGTTGACATGCTCCCTATTGCCCCTCCTGCATTCTCAACTGATCCAACGTCTACGTTTTACCTTGAAGCCAAAGAAGTGTACGAAGTAGTTCATAACCTAACCGAAGAGCAAAAGAAAATTGCTGAATTTTGGAGCGATGACCCAGGAAATACAGCCACACCTCCAGGGCACTCTTATTCTATCATGATGCAAATTCTAAAAGATGAAAACGCCGACCTTGCACGCACAGCTGAAGTATATGCCAAGCTTGGCATGGGTGTTCACGATGCTTTTGTCTCATGTTGGCATGCAAAATACGAGTATAATTTAATAAGGCCTATCACTTATATTCACGAGCATATGGACGATACTTGGGCCATTCCATTGAGTACGCCTCCATTCCCAGAATACACTTCAGGCCACTCAGTCCAGTCAGGGGCCACTGCTCAGATCTTGACAGACCTCTTTGGCGATAACTATGCTTTTGTGGATAGAACCCATGTAAACCGTACCGACATAGATGGTTCGCCTAGGTCTTTTACCTCTTTCTTCCATTTTGCTGACGAAGCTGCCATAAGCAGACTTTATGGAGGTATCCATTACCGCGCTGCCATAGAAGTTGGGGTAGAGCAAGGAGTAGGTATTGGAAAAAATATAGCGACATTAAAGTTTCAATAGACCATACTTTCGCCTAACTGAAGAGCCGCCTAACAGCGGCTCTTTTATTTTTTCTCTATTCCCCCATTCCTAGCTGCCAGGCCACACTTAGCTTTATTTGATTATCTTTAGCAGATTATCATTTGCACTAAGATTTAACTAACCAATGGCTAATTTTTATTTTAGAGTGTTACTTACTGGCTTGCTGGTGATAGGTTCTGCTTCGAGTTCTTTTGCCCAGCTGGAACAATGGCTTTCCCGCCACGATTATGCTGTAGACAAACGGCTTCGCTACGAAAACTATGTGTATGAGAACACCATCAGGACAGTACGCTTGTATCCCTTGGGCATTATGCCAGGAGAGCTTACCGATTCGCCTATGATTCCGCTAAGCCAGCCTTATGGTTTTTTACTGGAATTTGATGAACTGGCCGAAGACGCAGATCAGTACAAAGTCAAATTCGTCCATTGCAACTTTGACTGGAAATCATCTCAACTCCAACCTATTGAGTATTTGCACGAGTACAATGAATTCTATATTATGGATTTGGAATATTCTATGAACTCGAAGGTAGACTATGTTCATTATATGTATCGCTTACCGCGATTCAAGGTATCGGGAAATTACCTAATGATCGTTTACCGAGAGAATGAGGACGATATAATAATCACCCGAAGGTTTGTGATTTATGAAGAAACGGCAACCATAGGTGCCAGGGTAGAAGATGCAATGGGCAGCGAAGAAGGCAGACGTAACCAAGTAGTGAAGTTTGAGATAAATTATGGTGGCATACAGCTAGACAGACCCGAACAAAATGTGTTTGTTGCCTTAAGACAAAACTACCGCTGGGACAATGCCATTATGGACTTGAAGCCTCTTTTTGTGAAGGAATTCCAAGGAGTGTTGGATTATAATTACTTCAACCGAGAAAATGAATTCAGTGCAGGAAACGAGTTCAGGGTAGTCGATTTCCGAGATTTCAGCACGTTTAATATCAAAACAGTCAACCGCTTTACAAAGATGGACCAAGTAATAGTGCTACCCGAAAAACCAAGAACAGGTAGGGTCTACAACCGGATGGACGACCGTGACCTTAACGGCAGGTTCTTGATCCGAAGTTCAAACACCCAAGATGCTCATGTTGAGGGCGACTATGTGGAGGTGATTTTCACTCTTGAAACTCCCGACCAATACAAAGATGGTTATGTGTATATTTTGGGGAGTTTTAATGACTGGCACTTGGAGCTAGAAAACCAAATGCAATATGTGCCAAATGAAAATGCCTACAAGGCAAGTATGCTAATGAAACAAGGCAGGTACGATTATTACTATGTAATCTACAACCCTGAAACTGGCAAAAGAGATGAACTCACCATTGAAAGCAGCCATAGCGATACCAGCAACGAATACGATATCATTGCTTATTACCGGTCAATAGGCTCACGAGGAGATAGGGTAATTGGCTACAAATCTATTAGGAAATCGAGACGATAATCAAGATAAAAATGTAGGTGGGAGAACTACATAAATCATTCTCCCACCTACCTTAGATTTGTGCAGTTGTATTATTCGAAGGATTGTATTTACTTGGGAAAGCAACTAATCATTCTTTTGGCCAAGAAGGGAACAAGCGACTTAATCCCTCCTATGAACAAGATTCATGTGTGTACCAAATGCTTGTCTCCCTCCTGGGCATAGGCCTATATAAGAGTTTGCCACCGTTAAGGTAGTTAGGCTGTGCACCGGGACCTTGGCCTCCAGATTTTGTCCAACATAAAAATACGGATAACCATGGAATTTAAAAACTTTATCGGCATCGACATCAGCAAAGGCACCATCGACCTTGCCCTCTTGACCGGGCACGGCGAGCTGGCCAGCCTCAAATGGGACAACGACGGGAAGGTGCTGTCCAAGGGGCTACGGCTTCTTTTCAAGGAGCATGGGCTCGACAAAGAGACGGCCCTGCTATGTGCGGAGCACACGGGACAGTTCGGCAACAAGCTTGTAGAGACATGCCTTTGCCTGGGGCTCAACCTCTGGATGGAATCGCCCTATGCCATCTCCCGCTCGCAAGGGCTCACAAGGGGAAAGACGACAAGGTGGATGCGGCCAGGATAGCATACTATGCCAAACGGTTTTCTGACAAGGCAAAACCGGTACGACCTACATCAAAGGCTATCAGCAAGTTAAAGCTGCTATGCGCCGAGCGGGACCTTGCCGTCAGGGACCTGTCCAAGTACAAGGGGCAGCTAAAACAAGAAGAGGGGTTCCTCGACAAAGGGTACTTTGTGGGGAAGACAAAAAGGGTAAAAAAGATCATGTCCGCCTACGAGAAAACGATCAAAGAGATCGAGGGGGAGATAGACGTGCTCATAGAAAACGACCCCGACATCAAGGACAACTTTGACAATATCGTCTCCATCGAGGGGGTGGGCAGGCAGACCGCTATCGCAACGATCGTCGCCACGGAGAATTTCCAGAAGTTCGACGACCCCAGAAAGTTCGCCTGCCATATAGGCTGCGCCCCGTTCAGATACCAATCCGGCACGAGCGTCAACTCAAGGAACAAGGTCTCGCACAGGGCAAACAAGAAGCTCAAAAAAATCTTCCACCTGGCCGCTCTCTCCACGCTCAGGACCAACGGGCAATTGAGAGAATATTTTGACCGGAAGCTCGCCGAGGGAAAGCACAAGATGTCCATCATCAACGCGATCCGTTCAAAGCTCGTCCACCGAATCTTTGCCATCGTCAAACAAAACAGGAAATATGAAAAAATTTATACCCATACACTTGTTTAAACCATAAGAGTACATTTTCTTAGCGTTCCTCAGGACTTTCGTACTCAAGAGACATCGCCCATTTGTCCATAGAAAACCCATCTTCCCTCATGGAAAAGCTAATGGTATGCTCTCCCTTTTCTTTGATGTCCAAATAAATCAATTTTTCTACGCCACAGTGAACCTCTTCTGTACGCTGCTTGCTATCCCAAGTCCATTGCTTTTTACCCTCGCACCATTGCATGCGGTTGCCAGACTCTGGCCATTCCCCATCTAGCCCAACATGCACACCGTTATCTTCCGAACCTGTCGAATGCGTCCGTACCCACACATAATATTTGCCCGTAGTCTTGAATTTAACTTTGTAAGAGACGATGGCCATTTGCCCGGCCTCATTAGAAAAGTTTACTCCTGCGGTTAGTTTGTCGTCATGTGTTTTACGGGTATCGGGAAGAATTTCAATATAGGCATCGCCCGAAGCTCCTTCCAATAAATTTTCATCTGCTATTTCGGGAACTGCTCCTTTCTTTACCACATACCATTTCCGCACATCGTCTTTAGTTTGTGAAACGAAGTCTTCTGCTTCTACCTCTACAAAGCCCTTCTTTTCTTTGGCGACCTGTGCAGATGCAAAAAATGATACAAACAACAAAGCGATAATCAATTTCATTTTTTTCATATTTAGTTTTTTTGTAGTATCTATATCCAGATAAAGTTATCCGATCAACCCAGACAAACATTCCCTTCGTCAAGAATGTGAAGAAACGAGGAAAGAATATACTGCAATTTTGGAGATAGAGCATCAAACCAAAGAAGAACTATTCTTTCTCCTGAGAATTAAAAAAATCGTTGAAAAACAAGAGTTGGTATGTGATAGAATTAGCCCAATATTCCATGTTATGCTCGCCTGGTCGCTCTATATAATCATGAGGAATATTCCTATCGACTAGCTTCTGGTGAAGCTGCTTGTTCACTCCATAAAAAAAGTCATCTACCCCGCAGTCTATAATCAGCTTTAGGCTATTCTTTTTCAGCAAATAGACCATATTGATAATGGTATTCTCTTCCCAATTGCTTCTGAATTCGCTGTATTCCCCTATTCGCTTGGCTATGTCCCAATTTCCGGGAAAGGGTCGGATATCTACCCCACCGCTGGTACTTCCCGCAGCCGCCCAAATATCTTGGTGCCTAAATGCCAAGTACAAAGCTCCATGGCCGCCCATGCTCAAGCCCGTAATTGCCCGCCCATTTCGGTTGGTAATCGTCTTATATTCAGCATCTACCTTCTGTACCAGCTCTTTAGCAATGTAGGTTTCATACTGCATTTCCTCATCTATCGGGCTGTCGAAATACCAGCTATTGAACCCACCATCGGGGCATATGATAATAAATCCATATTTGTCGGCATAGTCACCGAGGTCAGGGCGGATCTGCATCCAATCCGTATGGTCGCCAAAAGCCCCGTGCAGCAAGTACAGCACAGGGAGCGCTTCGCCTTTTGGGTCATAGGAATCGGGTAAGAGTACGATGTTTTTGATTGTCCCCATCGCTTTGCTTTCTACCAGAAGTGTATCTACTGCGGAAGCTTTTGCAGCAAAATTGCCTACCAATAGCAGGGTAATTGTAAGAAGGTTGAATTTCATTTTCATGTGTTAAAAAAGTTTAGGCTCAAAAATAAGGCAAGTTGGAATATTCGCAAGGATGGGTGGAGATAAACAAACTAGCTCTTACCTAATTTTTACCCTCCAGATTAATAGGGTAATGCAACTTTAACTAAACCAATATTATTGAACTCAAACCTACATTTTAATTCTTCTTTTATTCTCTGCTTCCATTGATTACCATAAATGGTTGATTTTTTTTCCTCATACGAATCTTTCTCTGGGCAAAAAAGGTTAATGCTTAATCCATTTTCAATTGGTTCATATTGCCATTCTGCATTTATTATTTGCTTACTATCATGGAGTGATTGAAAGTAATAATCTGCGAATTCAAAGAATTCTTCAGAGTCTACATGCTCACCCTTTATAGTTAATTTTACAATGTTCATTTTTCAATTATTGCTAACGGTCTGGCTAAACTATGCTTTAATGCAGTTTAAGGTATTGTTAGCGATGTATTTTATTTTCAAATTCATAAATTTCGTTCTCGTATCTGAGCTTAAAGTCATTTCCATTATCATATTCGGCAGGATTGACATATGATATTACTCCAGTATTTGACTTCAAAAATTTCTTTAGTCGGAGATAATATTCAGATTCTATTTTTAGAGTTCCATTGAAAGTTAAACTGAATACTAATTGATTATCACTTGTAACATTAACTCCAACCATAATTTTATCAGGGTTGTCACCATACTTATTCCAATAAAAGGCTTGTCGAACACTTGGAGTTTCTATGTAACAACTAATCATTTCATCTTCTGATTCAAATTCATAGTCTTCATCATCAGGTTTACCAACGTAATCCAAATTTATTGTCTCATATTCTGGTATAAATTCATTTAGCACCGAATAGATTAGCTCTTTAGACTTTTCCTGAACCAAAACTTGACAAACTATATCTTGTATGTATTCCAATTCATTCATTTTCTAATTCCACCAACGTTTAACGTAAACTGCGTTTTAATTCAGATTACTGACTTGTTTTTGGGAAGTTACGCTAAAAAGTTCTTCTTTCTTATTTCTTCCTTTCAGTTCTATCTCTCCTTTAGAGCTATATTGATAGTTAGAATGGGGTAATAATTCTTTAATTGCACCTGAGATCAGTAAGTCAGATTTTAATTCCTTACAAAGACTTTGGATTCTGGCGGTCGTATTTAAGACATCCCCCGTAAATACGATTTCCTTTTTTAGAGCCCCAATTTCTCCAATAGTGACTTCACCGAAATGAATCCCTGCTTTGAAACCAATTTCAAAGCCAAATTCATGAAATAAAACTTCTTTTTGTTCATTGAGATGATCTCGTATGTCAAAGAAGCATTTGATGCAGTTTGCCTGGTTAATCCCCTTGCTAGCCTTCCATGAAATCACGATTTCATCTCCTATGTACTGGTAGACTTCACCGAATGAATTGATGATGGGGTCTGACATAATATTGTAATAGGTGCCCAGTAATTTGAAGTATTTTATGTGGCCTAGCGCTTCGGCTATGGTAGTCGAAGATTTCATGTCTAGGAACATGAAAATCCGCTTTTCAATTTTGGGTTGATGGTATTTCCCAGAAAAAAAATTTAGAAACAGATGGTGTCCTAAGTTTTCACTTATTGTTGAATAGATCAAACTGACAATTACCCTTACAGACAAATGAAATAGGGTAACAAAGAAAGTTATACTTACTAGGAATCTGCCTAATTGTTGCCAAGTATCAACTGCTAGCAAACTTACACCTGATTCTAAAGATAAAGCTAGAGGATAAAGGATGACGATAATTATAACAAATAAGGTGAGGTAGGTGAAGAATTTGTAAAAAAGCTTGACCCATAGTGATTGATTTGAGAATCTCTTTTCTAAATAAACTACTTCTAAAGTCCCTAACATAAGTCCAACCACGGCATTCGCTATGCTAGCAAAAATGAGCACAGGGACGGTCAAGGCAATAGCAGTATCTGGATTGAGGTTTTGGTTATGTGTTACTCCGAACTCTGTTACATCAACTATCCATCCACTCAATACCCAGATTATCCCGAAGGGAATAATCCTTGAAATGTTTCTTTTCGCTTTTGGAGTTATTTTCACGTTAAGTTGACAATGTTAGATAAATATAAGAAATGATGAATTATGTTCGATAACGCCTTGATAAAAAACGTAGGGAGTGAATAGCATCTTACTTTCCTTGACCTACGAGCCAAGACCGATTTCTAAATTTATATTTTACTTGGCGGAATTTCCAAAATCCGCTGAACTTTCGGATTGCAGATCAGCCCAATGTTTTTTTATCTTTTGTTGTAAGCAATATTTCATTTTTTCACTCTTTTCACAAGATACAGACCGTCCTTACTATCAAAGCAATGGTACAAGTTGGGGGGGAATGATTTTGTGGTATCCAAAACTACTTTTCTGAACCCAATATTTTCTGAAATTCTCAAAGAATCATTATATGTAAGTGATATGTCTCCAAAGCTGTTAAGTTCAGCTCCGTTAAGTTGATTGTAATCAAGAAATTCAATCAACTTCACCAATCGCTCAGCCTCGTTAGATGACAAAGTATCAAAAGGCGTTTTGTCCTGTGTACCCCATTCGGAAAGCTCCTTCAATTTAACCTTTTGTAATCCCCTTTTAGTAAGGTGTTGGAAGTGACCTATTCTTGCCCAGTTAAAGTTGAATTGACCATATGAATCAGAATATTTGTCAATAGAATAACTAACGGAACCATGGTCACGTCTTGTTGGTAACTTCTTCAGAATGTTCTTTATCTCGATTATTGAGTCTCGCACAGCGGAGTTCGAACTTCGGAAGGTTAATTTATTTGCTTGAGGAAGTCGTTCAATTTTTTTTGATGTTTGATACTTGTCCCAAACTACTCTAATGGCAAAGATCAAAGTAAAAGCAACCGGAATAGCCAAAACACCGAACTTCGCCTTTCTACTTGTTCCTGAGAACAACGCAATGCCGATTGGAATTACGTAGAAAAGTAGGACTATAAAGGGTAATATTAGGTATCCAACTCCCATTACTTTTTATTGCTTACAACATCCATATATCAATACAATTCCTTATACCCGCCGTAGTTGGGAGGGAATCAACACTGTTCCTGCTCCATAGCCGCGGCTGTTATTTTTCTCATGAGCTGAATTCTTTTTTTATTTAAAAAAACATCCAACACGATATAAATCTACAAAAAACTTAGTTTAGATGAGCGAAGCTAGTCTTGGATTTTAACATTATAGAAAAACCTCCACGACTACGGCCGTGGAAGTTACTCAAATGAATTTCTATAGAGATAGCTTACCTACAAAGTTTCAAAAATTAGGAGCTTTATCTAGTAACAACTCACTCCTTCACCATTTTTCGCATGAAATACGAATCGCCAATGCTCAGCTCCAAGATATAAAAACCTTGGGGAACTCTTGACAAATCGATGCCTATTTGCGGTTGGGCAGGCACACTTTTTTGCTCTATGACAGTACCTGCACTATTTTTTAAAGAGTAATTTACTTCTTTGCCTAGCTCTTGAGGCACTTCTACATATAAGCTTTCCGAAGCGGGGTTGGGATAGAGGAACACCTTCTCTTCCAGTTTGCTGTCTTCAAGCGAAGTAACCAAAACATTTACCACATTGCTAGGCGCAGACACCGCTAGGCTATTGACCGCCCGTATTCGATAAAAATAGGAACTACCAACTTCTATTTCCCAATCGGTAAACCCTTCGGTATCCGCAGGTTCTGAAACTGTTGTCATATTGTTAAAAAGGTTGTTTGCCGCACGCTCTATAAGGTAATTGGTCTCGTTGTCGGCATTGTCCTCCCATGTGAGAATTGGGTGATACCCATCTCCAAAGCCGATGCTCAGGTTAGTAGGAGCATTAATTACCTCTTCCAGTGTTTTTACTCGGACCACATTACTGAAGTCAGATAAAATACCGTTGTTTTCAGTCCTTACCCGGTAATAATACGTAGTATTGTCGTTGAGCGCCGTATCGGTAAAAGAAGTGGCATTGGCGGGAAGAGAAAATTCTTTGAAACTGGCAAAAAAACTATCGTTTCCTCTTTCTACCACAAAACCTGTCTCTTCATCTGACCTATCGAGCCAGCTTAGGTTTACCGAAGTTTTGGTTACCTCCACCGCTTCCAAGCTATCGGGAGCATCGGGAGGGATGTTGTATACCAAAGTGTTCAGCGTGGTGTTGGTCACTATGGCAGGATTGAAATCGAAGTAGATGTATGCCGTATTCTCAATTTTGGTAAAATCGGGCAACTCGGCCTTGGGCATCGCCTTGTACATCACAAAACCATGGCTGGCAGGTTCGTTCACGTTGCTATCGGGTAGATGGATATCGTCAAAAGCAAACACCGCTTCCCCAAATTTATTGATATGCGTCCTTACGGCGTGGCTGTTGCTCACCACCTCAAAGGTAGAAAGGTCGAGATTATCGTCCAGTTCGTCCCGAATTTCCACATTGAAAGCCGTGTCCGTCCCCGTGTTCTGGAACCTCACCGTGTATTCCAGGTACTCGCTCATCAGCGTATAGTTCTCCTCCTTAACGCCCACAGGGGTAACCAACTTGTCGTTGGGGTCGTAAGCGCACGTCAGCTCTGTTTTTGTACTTTTGGTAGCAGGAACAGTCTCCAGCGGGTGAGAGTAAAACAAGCCGTTCCGAAGTGTATCGCCCATGTGTTCCACACTGGGAGCTCTCAACTTGATTTTAAAAACCTCTTTTCCTAGCGGAGCAAGCGCAGTGTTCCAAAGCAATGTATCTCCATTTATCTCATCGGGTACAGGGTTGGCCGTCTCATAGGTAAAAAGAGAATCTTTCACAAACCCCACTTTTCCATTTTCGAGTAGAAAATCTCTATTGTTTTGAACCGTTACATTGTACTGCACTTCAAAACCGCACCTTACCCTTGGAGAGTTGATGTAAATAGATGCCATAAATGGTTTCTCTACTAAAGCTTTTACACCAATGTGAAAAACCGTATCTTTTTCACCATTAAGAATAAAATTGTGAGCAGGAGTTGTAGCTTCCCAATAGTTCCCTTTCAATAAATCAATAGAATAAACTCCATAGGGAACTTCAAACTCAATATTCCCACTCGAATCACTTATTGCTATTTCATTTTCAGGAAATAGCTTCACATTTATTTTAGGTAAAGCCCTTTCATATTCATCCCAAATTCCATTTTCGTTTTCATCATAAAAAACTATTCCTTTGACACTTGATAATGTATCTTCAGATTCAATAGCTAACGTAATATCAGAAAAAGGACTAAAAGCTTCTCCAAATTCAGCCCTGAGCACATAAAAATAATTGGTGTCTGGAGAAATAGGTACTCCTCCATTATAATCTATAAACGTTGTGTCTGTCCCATCTACCTCTCCTATCTTTTCAAAATCAACTTCATGGTTGGGAAAGTCTGAACAACTCAGATCAAAATTGGGTTCTTGCCCTTTTAATCTCCAAATACTCATTTTATTGGAACCTTTACTCTGATAGGGAGACCAAGATAGATGAAGAGTCTTCTTTTCACCCCCCATAAGTGCAGTAGGAACTGCAGGTGCAGTACCTGGGAATACTCTAAAACTCCATTGTTTAGAATCTTTAGAGAATTGATTCCCCCGAAATGCTCGAACCTTTACGATGAATTCAGTTCCTATTAACTCTTCAGGAGAATCAGTATTAATTTCAAAATCCAATACATTGTGGTATCCTCCTATATCTACTTCTGTCCTTTCAAATATTTTGATTGCACTATTATTAGTAAAGTTACTTTCATAGGTATAATAATCAGCATTGCTAATTTTAATAGCTCCCAACATTTTACTTTGATTAGTGATACAAGTATTTTCTAAAAAACCAACTCTCGGATCACTATAAGTTGGAATTTCATGATGATCATCTATCGATATAAATTGCATATCGAAATTAATACTACTAACGAGTTTGCCATCCTTCCATTCATCAACATAAAACGCAAAATGAAACTCTCCAGGTTCCGATACATCAACAGTGATCTGTCCACTATTTTGATCAATTTTAAATACTTTAGTCAAATCACCATTATGAAAAGAAGAATCATTCGGAAAGAGATAATCAGAGACCTCAATACCTGTCCCCGTTTCATTTATATCTTGTTTGGGTGTGGTTAACCTAAAAGAAATACTATCTTCATCTAGATCATAGATAAAAGGGTTTAGGTATTCTTTTGTTGAATTCCTTGCATAAAACCTAGGTGTAATAGCTGATAAAGGAGCACTATTTAATATGGTAGAACTCTCAACGTAAAAAATAGACTGAACAAAAAAAGCATTATTACCAGACGAGGATATATTTTTTACGCCAGGAGCCCTACTTTGTTCATAAAAACTCACCTTGTACTCTCCTTCAGTAGAAAAAGTATATGTAATAGTATATTTTAAAAACTCTGTTTGCGAATCTACTGGACTGAAACCTAAGGATTCAGGCACTACAATTTCAGCTAACACTTCTTGTGAACCATTCCATATCTCCATTTCACCAAACTGGGGCGGCACTCCATCCACGTCTCTGTATATATAAACATTAAACTCATATGTAAGCCCACTTATATGTTTTCCTGTGAGATATCCTCCACGGATATGCGTGGCATTTGCTTGAAACGTTAATAATAACAGGAAAGAAAGCACAAATAGCTTGAGCTTTGGTTTGAGGGTAAAGTCCTTTTTCATTGTTGCTGGTTTAGAGTCAATTAATGCTATATTCCCTAAAAGTAATGTATGTCTGATTAATTATAAATTATTTTTTTGTTAAAGCTTCTTTTTAAAAATTAAACCCTCCACGCCTAATGGCGAGGAGGTTATATATTAAAAGCCCCTTGTTAAAGAACTCACTCTTTCACCAGCTTCCGCTTAAAATACGAATCGCCAATGCTCAGCTCCAAGATATAAAAACCTTGGGGAACTCTTGACAAATCGATGCCTATTTGCGGTTGGGATAGCAAGGTTTTCTGCTCAATCAACGAACCAGTCGCATTCCTGAGCGAGTAGCTCAGCTTATCTCCAATACCTTGGGAAAACTCCACATACAAGCTTTCCGAAGCGGGATTGGGGTAGAGTATAACACCTTTTTCCAATTGGCTATCGTCAAGCCCGACGTAGATTGGGTCACTATTGCAAACACCAACATGGAAGGGTACTTCCTTATCTAAAATAGGATTGGAGAAGAAAATAGCATTTCCTGAAGTCTCGCCTATAGTGGTTATTCCCTCCGTATTGAAAGTCATACTTATCCGCTTAGTCTGATATGCGGCCAAGTTCACCCCCTCCCAAATCAAACTATCTCCTTTTTGGATATCGGGAGCTAGTGTAGCATCTACAAAAACCAATCGCGGATCTTTGACAAAACCAACCATCCCACTTTCCAAGTTCTCAGTACCATTGTTATAGACAAAAAGGTCATAATCTACTGAAGATTGGCAGGTTTCATTGAAAACAGAACCTGACAATAGAATAGAAATATCTTGGTAAGATGGCACTAAAGCCAAGTTGAAATCAACAGTTTCTTCCTTGTCTAAAACAACCCAATTATCTGAATTAAGCAACTTCCAATCAGGGGTTTGTTCGAGTCCTATTTGATAAAGCCCAAAAGGTACTTCAAATTCAAACTCACCCTTCAAATCACTTGTAGAGTTTTGCCCCGTAGGCAGAAGAGTGACTTCAATACCCTTCAGTAAGCTTTCTCCATCATCTAAAGTATCATTCCTGTTTTCATCGTAAAAAACCGTACCTCTCAACGTAGCAAAATTGTTATCAGCACTTGTAGCAAGAGCTATATCAGAAAATGGGCTATATAGCTCTTCAGCTTCTGAATAAGTTGCCCGAAGGACATAAAAGTAAGGCTGTTCACCGAAAGGCATCCCTCCATTTTGATCTATAAATACCGTGTCTGTTCCAGCTACTACCCCTATTTTCTCAAATTCCATTTCTATTTGTTTACCCCGCTCCAAACAATTTGTACTAAAAATCGAGATATCGCCACTAAATCGCCAAACAGAAACTTCGCTAGCCGAAAAGCTTTGGTAAGAATCCCAAGAAAGAATAACAGAATCTTTTTGAGCCGTAAATTCAGCATCGGGAGTTGCTGACTGAGAGCCCGGACTTAAGTGGAAATTCCATTCTCTGGAAATAGTTTCATAGCCACGATTAGCCGTTATATTAATAGTGTAAATAGAATCGGTTACTTCTTCTGCGGGAAAGCCAGTAAATACCAGCTCAAAAACATTGTGATAATCCTTAATATCAGCTTCTACTTTTTCTGTAAGATGGATATACGAGGAGTTTTCAAAATTGGTAGTTACTTCAAAAGTATCGGCGTTTTTTATTCTAAATGCCTCTACCCTACTTTCATTTATTCCAAAGCAAGTTTCTTCATTGAAAGAGATAAATGGTTTGGCAAACCTATTGCTATTCGAATCATTTGAACTTTCTATACTTACAAACTCAATATCTAAACATACCGAACTTATCTTCACACCATCCCGCCATTCATCAGCATATACTGCATAGTAATATTCACCAGTTTCTGGAACATCGATAGTCAATATACCCGAAACGGAATCTATTTCGAATACCTTACCCTGTTCTCCTTGTTGGAAAGTGTGATGATTTGGGTAAAAATAACTGTTGACATCAATATCTTCCCCAGCATCATCTACACCTTGCTTGGGTACAACCAACCTAAATGACAGGCTATCTCCATCAACATCATAGGGAAACAAATTGAGCTTGGTGCTAGTGAAAGCAAATAGTTCACCCATAGGCACTAAAGAGAACCTAGGGGAAAAATTTTCTTGGTACATAGGGCTTACCTTGAAAACAGATTGGATATAGAATGGAGTTTGCCCAGAGGCCAACATATTCCTCACTCCCAGATTTCTATTTTGCTCATAATAACTCACCTTATATTCTCCTGCCGAAGGGAAGACATGCGCAACCGTATATTTCAACAGTTCGATTTTTCCATTTGCAGTAATCCCTAACGATTCTGGCTCAACCAAAGTAGGCGTGGCAGAAGAGTGCCCAAATTCAAAAAGCCCAGATTGGGCAGGAACCCCATCCATATCTCGATAAAGGTAAACCGTGAACGTGAAGCTAAGCTCGCCGGTTTGTTCTCCGGTCAAGTATCCTCCTCTAATATGGTTAGCATTTACTTCAGCAAGCGTAAACAAAACCATTAGTGCAACAAAAATTAGTGCATTTCTCCGAGTGCTTAGATTTTTCATTATGTTTTTAGGATTTAATCAGTTTATAAAAATGACCTGCTAGTTGGGCTTTCAACTATAAAAACATTGCCCTTTATTTTGCCGATTACTGATTGCACAATCTTGGTGAGTAGTTAACCAAATAGAGGGAGGCTATATAAAAAAGGTTGCAACGCCCTGTTATAAAAACAAAGAAACCTCCACAAACAAAGGTCGCGGAGGCTCATCTACTATAAATATAGTTAGTTGGGACAAAAAAACATTCCTGAATTATCTAGTAAGGATATGGCTTAGTTATCATACTGATTTTTGCCCCTATGGCTTTTTCAAGCTCTTCCAGTTTGAAGCTAGCTATGTGCTTATCTCTTCCTGTAGGTCTAAACACTGCTCCTATTGACATGGTAATGAACGTTTCACCTCCATTCATTTCATCTGCCCTGAAGCTAAATAAAACGGGGTCATCCATAGGGTAAGTTTCTTTCCTAGCTTGCGGAGTACTAGCATCTACAATGGTGATATATTCTTTCCCATTTTCCTTTACTGTTCCCCAATATTCATTATAGTTTTCTTCTATTTCCTCTATAGACAATTCTTTACCTAATGGATTTTCACTCGAAAAGTCGATGCTATATGCTTGGAGATTTCCTTCTTTTAAAGCTTTTGTTATGAGAGAAGGTAATTCCTTGTTTGCAGCATTATTCTTTTCTACTAAGTCATAATTCGCAAAGTTCGAATGGGGACGAGTATACCCAAAGAGTTCAAATTCTTTGAGTTGCATTTGATTGTTCAATTGATTGGAACAAGCTCCCACTATTGCCAAAAAGGCAAATACAGGGAGGGCAAACAACAGCTTACTCTTGGCTAAAAGGCGTGGTTTTGATTTGTGCATCATCATGATTCTCGATTTTAAAATGTTTATACTGAAGAAATTATTTGCGAGAGGAAGAGCGTTGGATTGTAAAATTTCCTCCACTAGTAAATTTGCATAAGCTTCTTTACCGATTCCTGATTTCAGGACGTAGTCATCTGCTAGGTATTCATGCACTTTTCGCAATTCATTTTTGTACGCATAGCAGGCAGGGTGAAACCAGAAAGCAATACTGACAAGTTCAGCAAAAATTATATCGAGCGAATGCCATTGCTTGACATGAGCTTTCTCATGCAATATGATTTGAGCTGCATCCTTAGTTGCCAATTCTTTCTTGTTCAAGAAAATGATATTGAAAAACGAAAAAGTAGGGTAGCTATCAGGCAAGTCAATTTGACAATAACCTTCTTTTCTTTCCAATTTGTGCCTACTTATCAACTTAAAAAGAGAGAAAAGTGACTTTGCAAATAAGAAAAGTGAGATAGCACAGCCAGTGAGGTAAATGTAAAAAACTAATTGTTGCCAAAAGAAAGTTGACTCAACTTCTCCAAGTTCTTGAGACGCAGGATTGAGATTTGTTTTTGGTAAATTTTCTGTGATGAAAACAGTGATTTCATTACCCGAATCAATAGAAAACTGGTTGTTATCAAACTCAATTAACCAGACTAGCGGCAAGGAAATGGAAAGGATTAGCGTGGAAATCAGATAAACTCTATTGACGACGAAGAATGATTCTTTTCTGAGAAAGAAAATATAGAACCCATATAAGATCAATAAGGAAATGCTGACTTGAATAATGTAGCTATATTCCCCGAGTAGTTTCAAGTAGTTCATAACATGTCTATTCTTCTGATTTTTTCTCGTTGATAAGCTTAATGACTTCATCTAGGTCTTGGATATCAACCTTCTCCTTTTTGGCAAAAAAGGATACGAGTTTACCAACCGACCCACTGAAATATTTTTCTAACATAGAAAAAGCAGCAAATTCGCTGTATTCTTCTTTCGATACTTTTGGGAAGTACAAATGAGTATTTCCAAACACCTTATGGTCTACGAACCCTTTTCCTTCAAGCACCCTTATCACAGTCGAAACTGTGGTATAACTCGGCTTTTTATCCCCTTCAAACTTTTCGAGGATATCTCTTACGAATGCTTCTTTCAACTCCCATAAAATCTGCATTACCTTTTCTTCTGCCTGTGTTAATTCTCTCAAACCTTTAAAATTTAGATATCTACTATTTTTATAGTTAATCAACTATTTCCATAGTAACTAAAACTATACCAATCGACTTAATACCCTAAATAAATTGAGGAAAATGTTTTATTGAGCACAAAAAACTCGAAGACCCGAGGTTTGTGGCTCACAAACCTCTTTTTGGAACAACAGGGCTGTGTATCACAGCCCTAGGGGTAAATTGATTTCTCTTGGACAGGTACTTAAAATATTCTCACCTAAAATGTTTGGGCTTCAAGTTTTTACTTGCACTTTCTGCTACTTCTAAAATCCGCTTTTGTCTTGTCTCTGCCCTTTTAGCAGAAATGACCCAGTACAACAACATTTTTTTAATGGACTTACTTAGACTTTCAAAGTATTCCATGACGCCTTTGTGATTTGCCAATTCTTCTTTTAAATCTTCTGGAATTACAAGTGCTTCAACTTCATCTAAAATTGTCCAAGAGCCATTCTGTTTAGCAATTTCTATACTGTCAAAGCCTGCTTTTGCCATTAGGTTATTTTGGATGAGTTTGGCAACTTTCTCTTTGTTTATTTTTGACCACATACTATTAGGCTTTCTTCTGCTGAAATATTGCATATACCTTTCTTCGTCAATGGTCTTTTTAGTGCTATCTATCCACCCAAAGCAGAGTGCTTCATCAACAGCTTCACTCCAACTAAGAGAAGCAACTTTTGTTGATGACTTAAAATAAACAAGCCAAACGGACTGCGCTGACTGATGATTTTTTTCTAACCATTTTCGCCAATCTGTTCGGCTTTTAGGGCAATATGTTTCTATTTCCTTTTTAGGCATTATGTCGTCCTAACCATTTTAAAATAGCTTGATTTGTTTCTTCTGGAAGTTCTTGCTGAATACAATGACCACAATCCAAACTAACCACTTCCACATTAGGAACAAAATCTTTTAGGTTTTCAGATTTCGGAATCATATCTCGTTCACCATATACCATAAGGGTCGGTTGTTGAATGATAGGGTTTACGTCCGCCAATAAATGCCAGTTTCGATCAATGTTTCTGTACCAGTTTATACTTCCTGTGAATCCTGATGACTTGAAGGCGGAAATGAAAACAGACAGTTCGCTGTCGCTCATTAAGGACTCTCCAAGTGTTTTTTCTGCCCTTGCAAGATTAATCATCAACATTCCTGGCTCAGGTGGTGCGGGAGGTACGTTTTTTCGGAACAAATTACGAATGAACTGAGATGTGTTTTCATCCAATATACCGTCTGCTACTCCTGGCTTTTTATTGAAGTGCACAAAATAAAACTCTTCGCCAAATATTTCCTCCATGAACTCAATCCAAGGTTTTTCTCCACGTTCTTGATAAGGCAAAGCCAGATTGATTATTTTGTTTACCCGTTTAGGATGCAATTGAGCCAACCTCCATACCACATTTGCCCCCCAATCATGACCGATAAAAGTAGCGCTTTCGTATTTGTAGTGATCAAGAAGTGCCGCAAGATCTCCAGTCAAGCGCTCAATGTCATAGTCGATTACTTCAGTCGGGCAAGATGAGTTACCATAACCTCTCTGGTTAGGAATGATAACGTGATAGCCAGCTTTGACAAGAGCTGGTACCTGATAACGCCAAGAAAACGCATGTTCAGGAAAACCATGACAGAGTACGATAGGTTTTCCCCGATTTTGTTGACCTGCTTCAAACACTTCTAGCTCTATACCATTGACAGAAATCATAGTAGGCTTTGGAAACTCGGTTGGGTCAAACCCAGTGTTAATTACGTTTTTCATCATTTTTATTGCTTCAAAATTAATATGATGCAAACGTAAATCTGCCTTGTGACAACCCATTGTCAAGGGTCAAAAAGAATTAATGATATTTGTCAAAATACTCTTGTAAAGTCATATTATGAGGCTCAAAATTTTCTGATAAAATTTCCATCTTTTGAATTCTGTCTGGTCTAAAAAACCGAAACCCATTACGCAAACGACACCATGCAACTAAATACCAATTCTCGGAATTCAATATGGCAAATGGCTCTATCAACCTAACTGATACAGCATTCTCTTTATCGATGTATTCTATTTTAACAAGATTGTAATTGGTCAATGCATTTTGCAGATCTGATAAATTGTTACTACTCCTTTCTTGATGTAAGGCTTCGTTATATTGGGTTCTATTAGCCAATAAATTTGCTTTGTCTTTGATACTATATCTTAGAATTGATTTTATTTTATCTATTGCTTCCGAATAATCCTTTACAAATGAGGCATCCTTACTTTTCAGCACTAACTGTTCAGCAAGAATTAAGGCGTTTGCTTGTTTTTCAGTAAACATCACAGGTGGAACTTTATATCCATCCATTAATGTATAGCCTTTCCCTTCTTCGGTCAAAATAGGGACACCTGCACTCTCCAATGCTTTAATATCTCGGTAAATTGTCCTTTTGCTAACTTGAAATTTTTGGGATAATTCAGAAGCAGTAACAATTCTTTTCGTCTGTACTTGAATTAAAATTGCTGTTAATCGAGATAACCTATTCACTTCGGAATATTCCATTTTCTAATGTGCTTACTTTTTTTTCAAATGGCTTACAACATTCATATATCAGCATCCCCAAAACCTGAATGGATATCAACCACTAGTGTTGTAATTTTCTTTAATGGGTCAAATTCTCTTCTCTTGCTTTAAACAGAAAAATACACGATTCAAATGTATGAAAAACTTTATTTGGAGAAATGAGGTTCCATAAATGAGCGTTTACAGCGAAATAGATAAAGTTTAAACATGCCCTGAAGTAGTCGAAACCTTTTCTAATCTCCAACATCTAACTGAACTGACAATGAAACTTAGGGTCAAAAATAGTTTCTCCAAAAAAAGAAGAAAGCTGGCGCGAGCGTCTCGCTCGTGCCGAAACCATAATTTCAAGCATCTGCTTGAATTGACCCTAAGTTACCGTGTCAATTCATCTTGCCTCTAAAATCAAGCTTCAATGCTATGTGCCTCACCAGAATGATCAGGCAAGCGAATGTTCTCCACTAAGTCCCTAATCTCTTGCGGTGGAGCTGGCGTAAACTGCATTACGATCATAGCTACCACGAAGTTTACGATCATCCCTACCGTACCTATTCCCTCGGGTGAAATACCCAAGAACCAGTTTTCTTCTACATTCAGCTCGGGGTTCATAAACTTGAAATAAATGATGTATGCCGAGGTGAACAGCAAGCCGACGACCATTCCAGCAACCGCTCCTTCCCTGTTCATCCGTTTGTTGAAAATCCCCAATATGATGGCGGGAAAAAAGGAGGATGCGGCAAAGCCAAAGGCAAATGCCACGGTGGCGGCTACATAGTCGGGCGGGTTCACACCAAAATGCCCTGCCAAAATTACAGCAAAGCCTGCGGCAACCCGTGCAGCGATCAGCTCTCCTTTTTCCGAAATGTTAGGGGCTAGCTGTTTTTTTATGAGATCGTGAGAAACCGAAGAGCTGATCACGAGCAACAGCCCAGCAGCCGTGCTGAGGGCAGCGGCCAAACCACCAGCAGCCACCAGGGCAATAACCCAGTTGGGCAGGTTGGCTATTTCGGGGTTGGCAAGTACCATAATATCTTTGTCAATGGTCAGCTCGTTTTCCGCAGCATCTCCTACATATTTTATCCTCCCATCTCCATTTTTATCGTCAAACTTTATCAGCCCCGTGGTTTCCCACTTGCTAAACCATTCGGGCATTTTTTCATACTCCCCATTGTTCACCGTATTGATCAGGTTTGTCCTTGCAAAAGCGGAAATAGCTGGAGCGGTGGTATAAAGGATCGCAATAAAAATAAGCGCATAGCCTGCCGAAACACGGGCATCTTTCACTTTGGGCACGGTAAAGAACCGAACGATAACGTGTGGCAAACCAGCGGTACCAACCATAAGGGCAGCGGTGATGCACAACATATCCAACACGCCCTTGCTACCTTCGGTGTAGGCGGCAAAACCGAGTTCTTCGTGCAAGCCATCTAGCTTATCGAGCAAATACGTTCCGTCTTCCAGCGACCCTCCAAAACCCAGTTGGGGGATAGGATTGCCCGTCATCAAGATAGAGATGAAAATGGCTGGCACCATAAAGGCAAAAATCAGGATACAATATTGGGCAACTTGGGTGTAGGTGATGCCTTTCATCCCACCCAAAACAGCATAGAAAAAGACAATGATCATCCCGATAATTACCCCCGCAGTCACATCCACTTCCAAAAAGCGGGAAAATACCACGCCTACGCCACGCATCTGCCCGGCTATGTAGGTAAAAGAAACGAAGAGGGCACAAACCACCGCTACTGTTCGGGCGGTGTTAGAATAATAACGATCGCCCACGAAATCGGGCACGGTAAACTTGCCAAACTTCCGCAAATAAGGTGCAAGCAAAAGTGCAAGCAACACGTAGCCGCCCGTCCAGCCCATGAGGTACACCGAGCCGTCGTAGCCCATGAAGGAGATCAGCCCGGCCATGGAAATGAACGATGCTGCCGACATCCAGTCCGCAGCAGTCGCCATGCCGTTGGCTATGGGGTGAACACCACCACCTGCCACATAAAATTCGCCTGTAGTGCCAGCTCTACTCCATATGGCAATGCCTATATATATCAAAAAAGTTACGCCTACTATGAGGTAGGT
Source organism: Flammeovirgaceae bacterium SG7u.111 (assembly GCA_034044135.1). Taxonomy (NCBI): domain Bacteria; kingdom Pseudomonadati; phylum Bacteroidota; class Cytophagia; order Cytophagales; family Flammeovirgaceae; species Flammeovirgaceae bacterium SG7u.111. Next base: position 5,332,553 of record CP139021.1, read on the forward strand.
CCAAATCTGTACGTCCATTTTATAGAGGGGATTAAAAAGTAAAAAGATGTTTTTTGGTTTGAGGGGAGGTTACTATTCGTCGTAACCGTATTTTTTGTCGAGCTTATTCATGAGCCGGACATAGACAAAAATCAAGATGACAAAGACGTACATTGCCCCTTGTTGGGCAAACCAAAACCCAAGTTTGAACCCTCCTACTTTTATGCCGTTGAGGAAATCGGCAAATAAAATCCCGCATCCATAAGAAACGAAGACCCACACTCCGAGTAGTATGAGCAAATAGCGCAAGTTAGCTTTCCAGTAAGCTTTTGGCTTAGAGTTGTTTTCCATTTTCAGTGATTTACTTTGGTATTTATGTTATGTAAAAAGTTCTTGAAAAATAAGAATAATTTGGGGGGATAATAGAAATTAGGACCGTTTTTCTTCCTTTTACAGTAAACATGCTCTAACCTAAACTCAGCTCGATGCCTTTTTTGTGGAAAAAGACGACATTTTTAATCGCTCTAGTCTTATTACTTATAAGCTTGTTCCTTTTACTGATAGGTTCTGACCTTCTGCTACTTCCCATCTTATCGTACCCTTACCTCCCCATCGGCACTTTGGTGGCTTGGATTGCCGAAATCAGCTTCCCTTTCCTCTTCTTGTGGACGGCAAAAGCATTAAACCTTTCTCTCGAAAAAGGAGGAAAAGCATTTTACACTCTTGTAAAAATGGGTTTACTCAACGGGCTATTGTTCGGAATTATAGGATATCTTTTGATGGGAAACTGGGCTTTCAACGGGGATGCCTCTACTGCGAGTGGGGCACAACGGATGTTGCTATTTTGGATAAACTGTGCACTGCCTGCAGTTCTTCCATTACTTGGGTTACTATGGCTGACATTCAGGAGGCTGGTCTGGTCACTTTTTAAACTTTAACATTTCAAGATGCTCCGCCATCTTACCACAGACAAAAAGAAGTTTTCAAAATCAAAATAACCTTACCAAGAACCAGTAGATGGAGCTGTAGGGTTGGTATTATACTTCTAAAAATGAATTAGGGACAAGGGTTATCATTCAACATTTTAATCCTACCGGGGCTGAAAAGTATGTAGGTAATAAGCTAGTTGGCACAAAGGGGCATTAATATGCCCCGGACCGGATTAAAAATTTCTTTTCTAAGAGATGGACTAGTCGCAGAAAATCGCCTCTACCATGTTGTTGATGCTCACATTCTTGCTTCTTTCTAGCACTTTCACATCTTTCTGGCCTGTGGTGATGTTGGTAAACGTGCATTCATACACACCTTTGTCTTTCAAAATCAAGTCTAGTTTCCAATCTTCGATCATACCATTTTGGATGTAGCTATGGCAAAGCTGTTCAATGTTGATGTTCTTCATATTCGTACACTTTAACGTTGGAAAATATTAAAAAATAGTTTTTTGGCAAAAATCTTACTTAAACCTTTAGAAAGATCTTTCTTGTAAGCTTCTGTTAATTTAACACCGATAAAACCAAAATATATCCGTCCGTTGGGATTTGTTAAGAAAGTACTAGGATTGGATTCTATCTTTATAGATGTAAGATTTTGGGAAAAAGCGCCCAATATATTAGGTAGGTAATGATTGGAGTATGGGATATTGTAACTTTGGGAGTAAATTGGACTTAAATGACTATCCAAGAGCCTACACAGGTGATACTGATAAGAGACACAAGGCAAATTGTTGCCCATTTAATAATTCTCATGGTTTCTTCGTGACTGAAAGCAGGCTCTACTATCGGGCCTCTGTCCCTGGAATCAGAAGAACCATCGGGAAATGATCCATTGAGGTAAGACATAGTTAAATCTATTTTAAAGTTATGTATATGTAATTTTTTGATTTGATACTTAAAATTACCTTGTTTGTGGTATTTATGCCATTTTGCTTAAAGATATTAGCTTAATAAATCAAAATGAAAGACAAACCTTACATAGACGAGCATAAACAAGATGAAGCTCCTCCTTCTTTTGTAAAAAGCTGGAAACAACTCTATACCATAGTAATAGGTGAATTGATCGTGCTGATCATCCTATTTTATTTGTTTACCCAATACTTTGCATAATTCTGACTCAGAAATCAGGAGCACGAAGGGGAAGGTGTACCTGCGTGGGCAACAATGCACCTACCCAATGCCTAAAAAACAAACTTTATTTTCTAACAATCAGCGCCTTTAAACCAAGCAAACAGCTTAGCAAAGCTGATACTTACAAAATTTAATCTATATGGAAATACTCGACTGGATTGTGCTGGTGGGCACTTTGGCTTTCATTGTGGTGTACGGATCGTGGAAATCTCGGGGAAGCAAAGACATCAAGGGATATTTGTTGGGGGGAAAAGAAGCAGGATGGCTCACAGTCGCACTTTCCATTATGGCTACCCAAGCCAGTGCCATCACCTTTTTATCTGCACCAGGACAAGCTTATTCAGATGGAATGCGCTTTGTTCAATTTTATTTTGGCTTACCTATAGCCATGGTGGTGCTCTCCATGACCGTCGTCCCATTTTACCACCGGCTCAATGTATATACCGCCTACGAGTTTCTGGAAAAACGCTTCGATGTGTGGACTCGGACACTTACAGCTTTTCTTTTCCTCATGCAACGAGGACTGGCCGCTGGTTTTACCATCTTCGCCCCGTCGCTCATCCTTTCTTCTCTCTTGGGCTGGGACATCAACCTCACAAATGCCCTCATCGGCATAATGGTAATAGTTTACACATTCACTGGAGGGACTAAAGCAGTAAACCAGACGCAAAAATACCAAATGGTCGTGATCTTATTTGGGATGTTCATAGCGGGGGTGCTGGTTGTTGAAATGCTTCCCGACGAAGTTTCATTTGGAAGTGCGATGAAGATTGCGGGAAAAATGGGCAAGCTCAATGCAGTTGATTTTGACTTTGACCTCAGCAGCAGGTACAATATATGGACTGGGGTGATCGGCGGATTTTTCTTGGCCCTCTCCTACTTTGGTACGGACCAATCGCAAGTACAACGCTACCTTTCGGGCAGTTCGGTGAAGCAAAGTAGGCTGGGCTTGCTCTTCAACGGTATGGCGAAAATCCCGATGCAATTCCTTATCTTGTTCATAGGGGCGATGGTCTATGTGTTTTATATTTTCCATCAACCTCCTGTAGTGTTCAACAAAGTATTGCTGGAAAACACCCAAGAGACGGCTATGCATGACGAGCTGTTAGCCGCAGAAAGTGCCTACATAGATGCCTATGAAGAAAAGAAGAAAAGTGCTTTTTCGTATGTAGATGCATTAGAGGAAGGAGATGATGCAAAGACAGAAGAGGCCATAACACATTTGAGAGCCTCGGATGAAGAGATGAAAAAGGCCAGAGAAGAAGCGAAAACAATCATTGAAACAGCCGACCCTTCTGCCGATACCAACGACATCAACTATATCTTCCTCACTTTTGTGATCGACTACTTGCCCACGGGAATTGTAGGGCTGCTCATAGCCGTAATTCTCTCGGCTTCTATGTCGTCCACCTCAGGAGAATTGAATGCCTTGGCCTCCACCACACTGGTAGATATTTACAAGCGGCTGGGTAAAAAGGAAGCAAGCGATGCGCATTACCTCAAAGTTTCAAAATGGATCACGGTGTTTTGGGGAGGGTACGCCATTCTTTTTGCTATGTACGCAAACCGCCTTGGCAGTTTGATAGAAGCGGTAAACATCTTAGGATCATTAGTGTACGGAACAATTTTAGGAATTTTCCTTACCGCTTTTTATGTAAAAAGAGCAGGTTCGAGGGCTACATTTATAGCAGCAGTGTTGTCCGAAGCAATTATCTTGTTCTGTTACTTCCACCCTGCCATCAACATCCCATATTTGTGGTATAATGTGATTGGAAGTATTTCTGTGATGATCTTTGCCCTCATTATCCAGATGATGAGAGGCGGAAGTGGTCATGAGGCAGTGTAGCTCCACTTGAAAGTTCTTGACAAACCCCTTCTGGTAGTCGACCGGAAGGGGTTTATTTTTATATAGAAATCTAAAAAAGCTTAACAGTATGCATTTTTATTGGTTTTATAGTAAAAAACCATGGACAACAGCAAACCAACCAAAAGATACATTTTACTAAATATTATAGGGTTCATAGCCACTATCGTACTCAACGGACTGGCAAACGCCCTGCCCCTCAATGGGAAAACTACAGGTGAGCTTTCCGATGCCTACCCAAACTTGTTTGTACCTGCGGGTTTTACTTTTTCTATTTGGGGTATAATCTACCTTTTGCTGCTCATTTTCATTGTTTACCAAATAAGCCTTTTGACCAAGAAAAAAGTCGATACAGCTAATTTTATAGGCAAAATAGGTGGTTGGTTTTTCATTTCTTCTTTGGCAAACGCAAGTTGGATAGTTGCCTGGCACTATGAACAGGTTGAAATATCCCTTCTCATCATGCTTGTATTGCTTGTCTCTCTTATTAAAATTTACCGATCGCTCAAAATCGGAGTTAGCAATGTTCCCCAAAAGGAAAAATGGATGGTACATGTCCCTTTCAGCGTTTATCTCGGCTGGATTACCATTGCGACCATCGCCAACACTACCGCTTTACTGGTGGACCTAGGCTGGGACGGTTTTGGAATAGATCAGCAATATTGGGCTAGCATAATGATAGGTGCAGGAATTATCATTGCCCTTTTGATGGTAGTAAGAAGAAAAGACCTCTTTTTCAACGCAGTAGTTTTCTGGGCAATTTATGGCATCTACGCCAAGCGTAGCAATAGCGATATATTACCAGACAGCTCTGTAGAAGCCATCTCGGTTATAGGAATGGTCATTATCGGTATTGCTATCCTTGCTTTGGCTGGTAAAAGACTGATTTTTAGAAAGGTTTAGGTAAAACACACTAATAATCCCGAGGGTCGTCTTCCAAGATACCATAGTGGTAATTATCTACCCATTGCCCGCGTATGGGAAGAATTTTCCTTCTGAGCCCTTCGCGGGTCATCCCTATTTTCTCCAACACCCTCGCCGATTTTGTATTGGCGGTAGCAACCCCTGCATCAATCTTATGCAAGCCAAACTCATCAAAACCAGCTTTTACCATCGCCTTTGAAGCCTCGGTAGCATAACCTTTACCCCAATAAGTGGGCAGCAATTTGTAATAGATTTCACCCATGTGGTATTTGTCTTGGGAAAGCGTAAGCCCAGCCAGACCAAGAAATTCGCCGCTTTCTTTCAGTATGACTTTCCATGTATAAAGCTTTCGGGGAGAGCTGGCTTGGCAAGTGATCCAAGGGGTTATGATCACCCTCGTCTCTTCTAAGTTTTGTGGGATTCCCAGCGTATTAAACTCATCTACCTCGGGGGTAGAATGTAGTCGATGGATTTCATTTAGGTCTTCCCAACTTATCTCTTGTAAGATCAACCTTTCTGTGTGCAAGTTTTTTAGTGCCATATACTAATATGACATTCAAAATGGTAAGAACAAAGGCAAAGAAGAAAATAAGCAGGCAGGAGTTAGATAAAAACAGAAAGCGCATGCAAATCAAGTATTTACATACGCTTTCCAAAGAAAAAAATTCAACTTTTTCGTATCAATCTTCCCAATGCGCTTCCACTATTTTTTGGATTTCAGGATAGTTTGCATCGGTTTCATCCAGCTCTTTGCGTTGGGCTTTCAGCTCTTTTTTTAGTTCGGCAATGATTTCTTTGTAGCGAGGGTCATTGTACCTGTTGTGCACTTCCTCAGGGTCATTTTTCAAATCATAAAACTCCCAAGTATGTGGGGTTTCTTTGCCTACTCCTGCATATTGCTTCCCCCAATAAAACTTGGAAAATTCTTCTTCGGGCAAATAATGCTTTCCATAGTAGAAAATCAACTTATAATCTTTGGTACGGACGCCGAAATGTGCCGGCACATAATGATGGATAATATGCATCCAATAGCGGTAATATGTCGCTTCTCTCCAGCCTTTTTCGTCTCCACCTTCCAAGGTTTTTACAAAGCTTTTTCCCTGCATATATTCGGGCGATTTACCACCAGCAAGCTCGATCATGGTAGGAGCATAATCAGCGTTATTTATTAGCAAATCAGTCACCCTGCCTTTATCAACCACCTTTGGATAATGGACTATAAATGGCATTCGCATAGATTCGTCGTACATCCAGCGTTTGTCAATGTAGTCGTGCTCACCGAGCATCATCCCTTGGTCGCCGGTGTAGATAATTACCGTATTTTCCCAAAGCCCTTCTTCTTTCAAGTAAGCGAACAAGCGCCCTAAGTTATCGTCTACCCCTTTCACGCAGCGGAGGTAATCTTTCAAGTATTTCTGATATGCCAAATGGGTACCAGTTTTCGCATCTAGCGAATCGCCAAAAAACTTCTTCACATAGTTACTGTGATTATTCGCCTGTTGGTTGCGCGGGGAAACGGAAGTACCAATGTAATCCAGCAATTCATCGTTTTTCCCCCTTGTCCCCTCCGAACCAAAATAGGGTTGGTTGTACATACTTGCCGGTTCGGGAATTTCCACATCTTTGAGGTACTCCTCGTACCTTGGCGCGTACTCAAACATATCGTGAGGAGCTTTGTAGTGGTGCATCAAGAAAAATGGTTTGGACTTATCCAGTTTTTTCAAATAATCGATCGACAGATCGGTGATCACATCGGAAGAATGCCCTTCGGTTTTCACCTCATTTTTAGGCCACTCTCCTTTGCCCTTTTCCCTAAAGCTAGGATTGAAATACTTCCCTTGGCTTGGAAGGACTTTATAATAATCGAAATTTACGGGTTCGTTTTTTAAGTGCCATTTCCCAATAATCGCTGTCGAATAACCCAACTTTTTCAGTTCTTGGGGTAAGAATTGCTTTTCAACATCCAGCGCTCCGTCCAAGTCCAGCACCCCGTTGGTTTGGGAATATTGTCCCGTGAGAATGGTTGCCCGGCTTGGTGTACAAATTGAGTTGGTACAAAAAGCGTTTTCGAACCGAATGCCTTCTTCCGCAAGTTTATCGAGGTTGGGCGTGGGGTTCAGCCCTGCCAGCCTGCCGTCATACGCTCCTATTGCCTGAGAGGTATGATCGTCGGACATGATGAAAATAATGTTTGGCTGCTTGCTTTGGCCAAAAGTATTGCCAAGCACGCATTGCAGGGCAATTGCCAATAAGATAATAATGTTCCTTTTCATTTTGTAATTCGTCGTTTTGGGTATTAAATAATGAAGATTTATGAATCTACTTGATAATTCAAGTCATGGAAAATTTTAAGATTGATAGTTAAGAGGTTAGATGCCAGAAATTAGAGGTTAGAAAAAAACAAAAACTCAAAAAGGGTATTTTTTCTAACTTCTAACCTCCAGACTCTAACTTCTCTTAAACACCCGAGGCATCGGACCGTCGAGGTGTCGAACTGCCATTAAGAACTTGCATAAAGTATAAAAGCTTCTTAGAAATCGATATTTTTTGGGTTTTGAGCCTGAATATGTAACTTATGTTTCTTAGCTTAACCTCTGGTAGAAATAGTTAAAAGTAGAGAATATACGTTAGATAAATTTTTTATATATAAATTTATATTTCAAATATAAAAACTATTTGCTATTAAAAAAAGGATAGCATCACCTCCTCCAAACCAAGTTTTAAAATAAAAAATTACGATGAAAAACAACATACTATTAATTTTAGCCGCCTTTATCCTATTAGCATCATGCAATTCAAAACCCAACACCACGGAAGAAGTTGCCGCACCAGAAAAAAGCACCGAGGAAACTTGGCAGATCCTCTTCAACGGCAAAGACCTCGATGGCTGGACGCCTAAATTTTACCACCACGAAGTTGGGGAGAATTACGCCAACACTTTTAGAGTGGTGGATGGCGCAATCCAAGTAAATTACGACGATTATAACGAGTTCAATGACCGCTACGGGCACTTGTTTTATAAAGAGCCATTTTCCTCGTACCACCTAAAGTTTGAATACCGATTTACCGACCAATGGCTGGAAGATGCAGCGAAATACACCTACCGCAATAGCGGGGTGATGTTCCACTCGCAAGACCCCAAAACGATCTTGAAAGAGCAAGACTGGCCCATTTCGGTGGAATACCAAATGCTGGCAGATGCGGGAGATGGCAACCCCCGACCTACTGGGAATATGTGCTCGCCCGGTACGGAAATATTTTTTGAAGGAGAAATGGACGCTCGCCACTGCGTCCAGTCATCCTCCGATACCTACGCTTGGGACGAATGGGTGAAAAGCGACCTTATAGTCTATGGAGATTCACTGGTAATCCACTTGGTGAATGGCGATACGGTTTTACGTTACACCAAGCCGCAAATAGGCGGCGGCGTGGCCAATGGCTTCGATCCGGCTATCAAAATTGATGGCACACCTTTGACTTCAGGCTACATTGGCTTACAAGCAGAAGGGCAAGGAGTGGAATTTAAAAATATCAAAATCAAAAAGCTTTAACTATTAACAAGGCATGTCTTGTTGGTACACCTTGTCAAAATCAACCAATTTAGTTCCACTATTTAAAATACCAAACCAATGAAACTATACGCAGGATCTTATACCGAATTTGTAGGAGATGGACTGGAAGGACACGGAGAAGGAATTTATGTATTTGAGTTTGAAGAAAGTGACGGCTTCCTAAAGTTGCTTTTTAAGGGAAAAAACAGGAACACTTCGTACCTTTCTCTTAACGAAGACAAAAAACTACTTTACACTTTTCAGGAACTGAGCGAAGACAAATCTCCCAAGTTGCTAACCTATTCCATCCAAGACAATAACTTGGAATTACTTCACGAACAAGAAATTGAAGGAGGCTTGCCTTGCCATTTGCAGAAGCTTAAAAACCACGATCTTTTGGCTGTTGCCTGCTACCAAACTGGGAATGTCGTCCTTTTTCCACTTGATGAAAAAGGGATGCCCCAACCAGCAGTTCAAAATATCCGGCACGAAGGAAGTAGCGTGAACAAAGTACGCCAAGAAGCCCCTCATGCCCACATGGCGTACTCCAACCCGCGCGGATTAGTTTATGTTCCAGACTTGGGCATCGACAAAATAATGGTTTACCAAGTTGTTGGGGGGAAACTAAAAAGAGTTGACCAGATTGAAGTTCCAATGGGACGAGGCCCTCGGCACATCGATTTTCACCCTTCCAATAAATATGCTTTTGTTATGAACGAGCTGACAGGCGATGTAAGCTTGCTCAAAAACGATGGGAGAAAATTTAGGTGGGAAAAGAATTTGCTGTCATTGCCCAAAGCTTTGGAAGAAGATGCCGCTTCTTCGGCAATAAAGGTTGACAGATCGGGACAATTCATCTATTGCGGCGACCGAAGCAACCATTGCATTTCCATTTTGAAGTTTGACATAGAAACGGAGTCCTTGACGCTGGCAGGAAACCAAGAAACGTTTGGAAAAACTCCACGTGACTTCACCCTTTCCCCATCGGGAAAATGGCTGATAGCCGCCAACCAAGACTCGGATTCTATCGTAGTATTTGAAGTGGACAAACAAAGTGGATTACTTACCAAAACTCATGAGAACAAAGAAGCAGCATCTGTGGTATGTTTGAAGTTTTGATTCTTGCAATTTCACCTTTCCCAACCCAACTAGCTTTTAGAACTCTACCAACCCTAACCTATGCATTGCAAAAACTGCAAAAAAGAACTCGCTGAAGAAGTAAATTACTGTGACAATTGTGGTGGAAAAGTGATCCGAGAAAGGATTACCTTCAAAAACATGGTTTCCAACCTTTTGGCTACAGCTTTTGGATGGGACAATAAGTATTTCATGACACTGAAAGCACTTGTTTTACAGCCCGAAACCATTCTAAAAGAATTTATAAATGGCACTCGTAACAAGTACGTGAACCCCTTTACTTTTTTTGCCATAGGCATGGCTATCGCTATCCTAACCTTCAACCAGTTTGAAGACCATTACCTCAAAACTATTGGGCAAGTAAACGAAGCCCAGTTTGAGATGATGGACGAAACTGTTCTAAAAAGTGACATTGAAAACGAGGAGAGGGATTCGATAAAAAGTAAAGAACTTTCTGAAAGAGAATTAAAACTTGAAGAAGTCAAAAAAAAGCAAAGGGAGTTTAGCGACAATATTCAAAAAGGGATTTTGAAAAACTTTAATATCATCTCCTTCTTGATGCTACCGCTCTATGCCTTTATTGCCTTCAAAGTATTTGGCAAACCGTATAATTATGGCGAACATTTCATTATATCCGCTTATATACAAGGAGTTACGTTCCTTACAAGTTCAGTCCTTTTTTTAGCATCTCTCCTCATTAATCCTAGTATTTTCTTAGCCAATATTTTTATTGTAATGTTATACTATATCTATTGCTACAAAAGGCTATACCAATATTCTCTAAAACAGGTATTGGCTAAAATTGGGAGGTTTATTATCGTACTCTTGCTTGTATCTATAGTTTTTATGCTCATTTCAATTGCCGTAGGGTTAGTAATCGGAAAGTTCATGATGTAGTTCAACCTATTTTCCTTTTGAGAAACCGCTTATTTGCACTAGTTTTCTAGCTAATGCGAATTCAGCTATGGCAAATAACAAAAAGAACTCATTGAGCGGACCGGGAATGCTAATCACAGCAGCATTCATTGGTCCAGGGACAGTCACCGTATGCACCCTTGCCGGGGTAAAACACGGATTGCAATTACTCTGGGCAGTGCTGCTCTCCATCCTGATGACGATGCTCTTTCAAGAAATGGCAGCCCGTTTGGGGATAGTCACCCGAAAGGATTTGGCTTCCCTCATCAAATCGGAGATTAAGCTTCCTGTCTTAAAAATATTCACCCTAATAGTGGTGATGTCGGCAATAGTAGTTGGAAATGGTGTTTATGAGGCGGGAAATATCAGCGGAGGTGCTTTGGGTTTGGATACGTTCATTCCTAGCAATGGATTCAAAACAACTCCCTTGATCATCGGTTCGTTTGCCTTCCTGCTGCTTTGGTTTGGTAACCATAAAGTACTTGAAATAGGCTTGGCGATTTTGGTCGCTTTTATGAGCATAGCCTTTGTAGTAGCAGCCATTTTGGTGAAGCCCGATATTTCCACATTGGCAGCGGGGCTTTTCCTTCCTCAAATTCCTGAAAAGGGCATGCTGGATGTGCTTGGCTTGGTTGGAACAACCATCGTTCCCTACAACCTGTTTTTACATGCTTCCTTGGCAAAGGATAAATGGAAAAGCGCTGACGAAGTGAAAGATGCTAAAAGAAATACGGTTTCTGCAATAGCTATTGGAGGGGTGATTTCCCTCGCCATTGTTGTTTCGGCTTCCGCCTTGCAAGGGGAAGGAATAAGCAGTGCTACCGATTTGGCAAAAGGCTTAGCCCCTCTTTTTGGTGAGGGTGCGAAATACTTGATCTCTTTGGGGCTTTTTGCCGCAGGAATTACTTCTGCTATTACCGCACCGCTGGCAGCCGCTTATGTGATGGCGGGCGGATTTGGTTGGGAAGCCAAGCTCAGCTCAACTAAGTTTCGCCTCACATGGATTATAATTCTTGCCATAGGCGTGCTCTTTGCCTCCATCGGCTTCAAACCTATAGAAGTGATTCGCTTTGCCCAAGTTGCCAATGGCTTGCTGCTCCCTATCATCGGTTTCTTATTGGTGTGGCTTTGCAGCAAAAGCAGTTTACTGGGTACTTACAAAAACAAAACGTTAACCACAGTGCTAGCGAGCGTCTTTGTTTTATTGATTACGATCTTGGGACTGAAAAGTATTTGGGGGGTTATTGCTTAAAAGCTTCCTGTTTTCCAATCTCGCTCGGCTCCAGCCGAGTGAGGAATATTTATCGGGCGTCCACGCCCAAGGTAGCCAGAGGCTACAACACTAGTTACCACTCGGCGAGAGCCGAGCGGCAGGTGTGGATAGAAGTCGTATTTGAAACAACTTTACGCATTAGACAAATCTGTTTCTAGTTCATCTTCAAGCCCTTCATGAAAATACGACACGTTGTATTTTTTTTAAATATCAAGAAAATCCAACCTGCTTATGTTCAATATTTTTGCAGCATTTCCAGATGGAATTTTCCCAATCTCGTACAGCTTTATCATAGAAAGTTTTTTGATCTCTTCCTCAAATCCTCCTTTTTCCATTTTGAGGGAAAAAGCTAGCGATTCTGGATAATTTACTGCTATGAGTTGATTCATCTTTCTAAAGTCTTTGTTCAAAAATACAGAATACTTTTTTGAGCATCCTTCACAAAAAAGGCAACATAAAACACAATCAAATAGTGTGGGCAATCACAAATAAGCCCGTGCTATGACTGACTTATTCGTAATTGAACCTCCCAAAAACCTACTCAACCACTCTCACACCAATGTAAGAAGAACTTTCACCCGAGGTGTACACTCGGTGCATGGCTTTTTGAAAATCCTTTTCCTCAGCTTGGTAAATATTGACATAGGTCTGCGGGTTTCTATCCACCAAGGGAAACCATGAGCTTTGGACTTGGATCATGATTTTGTGTCCCTTTTTGAACCTGTGGGAAGCATCTTGCATATCAAACTTGACATGTTCGATCTTGTTCGGCACCATCGGCTCTGTTTTCGTGAAACCATTTCGGAATTTTGCCCGCATCACTTCTCCTCTTATCAACAACTGAAAGCCCCCCATTTTCATACCTGGATTTATCGGGCTATCGTTCGGAGCATCATTTGGATAGACATCTATCAACTTTACTATAAAATCAGCATCGGCGCCTGTGGTGGAAACAAATAAGTTGGCAAATACATTTCCAGCAATCACCACATCTTCTTCCAATACCTCCGATTCGTATACCAACACATCGGGTCGCCTTGCGGCAAACCGCTGGTCTTCGTACATAAAATCACTTCCCCTGATAATCCTTGTTTCAGCCGTGTAAGGCACGGGCTTGTTGGGATCGCTGAGGTATTCGTCAAAAGTTGGTTCGGCTTTTTCAGTTGATGTTTCTTCGAAAGAAAGCCTTCCATCAGGATGGAGAAATAACTTTTTCTCAACCGACGTTTTAGGTGGCCACTGCTCGTAATTCCTCCATTTGTTTGCCCCAGTTTCAAAAATATAAGCTTTAGGAAGTTCGGGACTAGGGCCATTTTTCAGGTAATGCTTGAAAAATGGTAGTTCGATTTCTGTTTGGTAAAACTCGCTATGCTTTCCATTGAAGCGGATATTCCCAAGCGATTCTCCCGTTCCACGCGCCCAACCTCCATGAATCCACGGTCCCATCACCAATAGGTTCGGAGATTTTGGGTCGTTGGCTTCGATGCCCTGATAAGCTTTCAGTGGCCCATAAAGGTCTTCTTGGTCGAACCAACCTCCTACTACCATCACGGCAGGCTTGATGTCTTTTAGGTGGGGAACTGGTGTTCGGGCTTGCCAAAATGTATCGTAAACTTCATGCTCCATCAACTGATTCCAAATCCTATTTTCGCCTTTAAATATTTTCTCATCAATGTTTTTGATCGGGCCAATGCCCATGTAAAATTGATAGGAATCAGGCGTGCCATATTCTCGAAAAGGACGGTAGCCAGAAGTAACCGGCTCGGGACGAGGAGAGCCAAAAGAGGATATAAAGGCGAAAGAACCCATCAGAAAAAATGCGCCATTATGGTGGCGATCGTCCCCCATGTACCAGTCGGAAACAGGTGCTTGTGGAGAAGCAGCTTTCAAGGCAGGATGGGCTTCTATTGTGGTCATGGTGGTGTAAAACCCCGGCGAAGAAATACCCCAAGTCCCTACTTTCCCATTGTTACCTTCAATGTTTTTAATCAACCAATCGATGGTGTCGTAAGTGTCTGAACTTTCATCAAATTCCTTCCCTTTTTTATTGGGAATAAAAGGGCGGTATGCCTCAAACTCTCCTTCGGACATGTACCTACCCCGCACATCCTGATACACAATAATGTACCCGTCGCGGGCAAAATGCATGGATGGTCCAATGGTTTTTTTAAAATTTCCCTCTCCATAAGGGCGGCAGCTGTACGGAGTCCGCTGCAACATGATAGGATAGGCATTTTTCTCCGAAATATCCTTTGGGAGATAAATAGAAGTGAAAAGCTTCACCCCGTCCCGCATCGGAATTTGGCGCTCAATCTTGGTGTAATGCTCCCGAATGTAGAGCGAATCTTCATTGATAGTTTCTTGAGCTTCGGCAATGGAAAAACTGCCAAAAGAAAGCGAAGTGAACAACAAAAGTACAAGTCCCATCTTCCAGATAGGAAAAGTACTCGGCAAAGTGCCAAGTTTTAAACGTACGTAGGTCAATAGCGTGAATTTTAGTGAATGTGGTTGTAGCTAGTGAATTTACATATTTTCTGGATAGAAGTAAGATAGAAAAGTCGGTTTTTCATCTTCATGTTTTTCATAGACAGGTCTTCCCTTCTTTTATGTAGGGTTTTGTTTTCCCCAAGCCTTCTTCAGTGAGGTAACCGCAGGTTTCTTTTGAGTTTTACCCAGTAACTTTTAGCCAAAGGCTATAGGGTATAGCAGTCGATAAAACCTTGTGAAGGAAGGTTTAAGTCTAGAAAACTACTTCAACCTCGCCGTTGTTAATTCGATATCGGCAGTTGCCCATATCTCTGACAAGCTTTCTGTTACTTCGGCAACCTTCATCTCGTCATTTAGTTTGGCATAAGCTGCTTTCATTCCATGCAAGGCCCAACCATTTTTGGGCAGCCGTGCCAGATCTTCTTCAAAAGTCCTGATTGCCTCCTCGTACTTTCCTGCCTCCACTTGCACCGAACCAAGGTGATGCCTCACCGAGAAAAACCAATCGGGTGGCTCGTTGTAATTGAGGTTGTCTTCTATTCCCACCGCTTCTTTTAGCAGCACAATACTTTCCTCAAACTGCCCTTCGCTAGCCAAAATCTCTGCTTTCAACACTCGCTGGGCTATTTGCAGCAACACATCTACCGAATTGATATCCCAAATAGTGACTTCTTTCAGCGATTCGTCAGCAGCATATTTCTCTAATGAAACCAATTCTTTTTTAGCATTTTCGAGATCATCCAAACCCAAGTAAGCCATTCCCCGAGCATAATTCCTGACCGCCTCAGGGTATTTCAGCGTGGTATCCGCATTTGTCATTTTCAGCACTTTTTCCCATTCCCCAAACTTCGCATACACGTAATAAGGAATGGTGTAATAATGCTGGATTGTCCCCCAGCCCGGCTCTTTCATCAGTTGGGTGTTTGAATGCGCCGATACTTCATCAGCAGCTTTTAATGCCCATTTGCTGTTGCCTTCCAGCGTAGCCGTTGCCGCCATAAAATGATAGTTGTGAGGATAATACGCCAAAGGATACGCCCCTTGCGCATGGCAAGAAGTGACGTAATTACTATCGACCTTTACTGCCCGAATGTTTGCCAACGTGCCCTTGTGGTAATCGCCCGTGCGGATGTAAATATGGGACGGCATGTGCACCAAGTGCCCTGCCCCAGGCACCAAATCTTCATCAAATACCTGAGCACTTTCCAAGCCTTTTTCAGGCTCAAGCGAAGCTTCCACCAAGTGGATATTGAAATGGTGAGCACCTGCATGTTTGGGGTTTATTACTAATGCTTTTTCCAGCAAAGAACTGATTTCAAGCGTCCATTCTTTCGGGTTTCCCGCCTTGTCCCACAAATCCCACGGGTGCAAATCCATGATAGATTCGGCACAAATGGTAGCGATGTCTGCATCTTCGGGGAAGGCTTCGTGCACCGTTTTCATGGCTTCTGAAAAGGCAACATCCAAGGAGCTCCTGTCTGCCACCACCTCTTTGGAATAGCGCTGCCCCAAGGCATTTATCAAAGCTTGTTCTTTTGCACTTGCGCTTCCTGCCAAAGCCACCGCTTGTTGGATGGCGTCGTAGGCTCTTTGGTAGTTATCAGGTTCCATGCCCGCATTGTAGTTGGGCCCCAGCACAAAAGCATAGCCCCAATACGCCATGGCGCAGGCAGAATCCAGCTTGGTGGCATAGTGAAAAGAGCGGGCAGCCTCCGCATGGTTAAACCCATAGGCGAGTACCAAGCCTTGGTTCACATACTTTTGCGCCAACTCGCTGTTGGTTGTTACAGGGAAGCTCAACACATCCAGCCCATCTATCAGCGGAGCTTTATTATCCGTGGTGTACCAGTCCGCATCAGTGGTGACGGGCACGCATAGCACCTGCCGAAGCTGAGGCGGTTCTTCGGGAGAGTTGGTGTTTTCCTTTTTGGCACAGCTACTGATTAGCAATAGGCAAAGAGGAACAAGGGCAAAATAACGGTTCATGTTTTTCTATTTTTTTAGAGGAAGAAAGCTAGTGGTGAAGTAAACTATAGGTGAGCTTAGGCGGGCAACTTGCATGAAGTTGGTTAGTAGGAGTTGTTGCTAATTGTTAAAGGTAAGATTTATTAGTTGGAAAACAAAGGTTGTGTGAATAGAGAAAAGTAAGACTATAGTATGACTTTATAAAGAAAAAAGAAACCTATAGGTTTACAAAAAGTGCGATCTGCCTATTTTTAAAGTGCAAGCTGATTTACTCTTGCTTATACTTTCCTATAATAGCCTTGAATTCTTCATCCTCCAAAAAGCTTGACCAATCTTCGTCATTAAGTACAAAGTCGGTTTTTATATCTTTGTTTTTAAGACTTAGGTTTAAATAGTGAAAAGCCTCTTTTTTTTCATCTAATAAAGCAAGACCACAAGAAAGGTTGTAGCAGCTACCTCCCAATTCCAAGGATTTTTTGCCTTTTTCAATAGCCTTTTGAATTAAACTTCTCGCACTTTTCCTTTTTGTAATATTGGCTAATTTTAGTAAAAACGTTGCCCAAATTTCAAATAGTTCAGGTAAGTCTGGCTTAATAGCTACTCCTTTTTCAAACTGACCAGATAACACTTGTTGATAATAACTTTCAAGTTCTTCTTCAGTTTTAACTTTAGCTAACTTAGCTAATAATACTGCTAAGTTATGGTATGCCATATAAAACTCAGGACATATTTCTGTAACTCTTTTAAGCTTTTCAAATGCTTGTGAGTAAAGTTTTTCAGCATTATCTGCATTTTTTGAATCAGCATATGTACTTAAATAACTCCCCCAGTTGTAATAAGCCAAGTGATGGTTTTGATTGATACTAATTACCTTTTCAAATTTCTCAAATGCTTGTATATATAGCTTCTCTGACTCATGACCTGTTTTTATTAATGCTATTCTACCTAAAGTATTTCCCCAGTTGTTGAAAGCTAAATCATGATTTTGGTTGAGGGTTGTCGCTTTTTGGTATTTATTGCATGCTTTAAAGTAATAACACTCAGCGTCATCTCCTTTTTTTGAATCCGCATCACTTTTTAAAGCATATCCCCAGTTATAGTATAAGTTTGCTAGGGAGTGTATTAACTTTTTATTATTCAGTCTATTTGTTTCAATTTCTATTTTTTGAATTGTTTTGGGATCAAATTTTTTATAAAGGATAACATTTATAATTTCTTTTTCAAGATAATCAATAGCTGTTTTTGAAGATTCTTCTATAGCTTCATCTACCTGTTTTTCAGATATCTCTAATCGTTTTTTTACACCTACAAAATGCTCTTGGTCATCTATGTCATTGATCCCTTTTAACATTTTCTTTAAAGCAACAAAAGGGTTATGGACGATATTTGGTTGAGGCAGCCCAAGTTCTTGATTAAGTTTCATCATAAAAGTCAGCATCGTAGCCTTTTATTATAGAGGCTTCAATGGCTGTGTTTCCAAGAAAGTCTTTCACATTCTTGGGAGGATCTTCTGAATTGTAGGTTATCCAATACAATTCGTTGTCAAACCTTCCAAGTTTTTTTATATGATCAAAAATAGGATCTTGTCCACTATAGCCAATAAAAACCCAAGGTCTTCCATTTTTTATGCTATCAAAAATTCTTAAGATAGTAGCATTTACTTTTGCCATTTCCGCCTCAGTATTGAGCAACCAAATGCCATGGTGTTGTCCATGCAAGTACACTACTGATTTCTCATGAAATTGTGAAGTAGTCAATATTTGTTCACTTAACACTGCCATGTCATATGTTGGTGGAAAAATATTAAACAGTGCTAAGGCTCGAAGTATTAGATTGTCGAAATTGACAGTGAGGATGTAATCAACATATTCCTTTTCCATCAATTGAGCGAGATAAATATGGGTTACATTGATTTTTGCCTTATCAATATAATTTTTTAAAAGTTCATTTCTACTACTTGCATTTAAGCAAGCCATTAAGGTAGAATACTTCTTATTCTCGTCTTTTATTTTTTTTATGCGAGGGTTTTCTGAGTGTTTTTCTAAAATATCTTTTACTATTTCTCCTGCTAAAGGAATATCACCTGTTTTAGAAGCGCCTGCTCCCAAAAAGAAAATAGGTTGAGGTCTACCATTCTTTTTAGCTTCTTTTAAAAAGTAAGCAAGCTCTTCTATTGATGATTCCTTCATTTGGAGATCTTTGGATTAGTTACTAAAACTCCAAAGTAACCTACAAAACACAATTTCCCAAGAGAATCTTTCGGATTTAAAAAGCCATAACACATAAAACTCCCCCACTATCTGCTTTCAACCCAACATTTATGACAAACGGTTCGTCAATTTGACCTTCAACGCTTAATTTTAGTTATTCGAATCTCAATATTCACATTACAACCACAACTACAATGAAAAAACTATTGACCGTTTTGCTCTTGGCGCTTGCCTTGGGCGCATCGGCGCAAGATTACTTTTATAAAAAGTATGCGCCTTTCAATCCTGAAATCCCCTCGCCTGAAGCGTTTTTGGGCTACCCAATTGGGGAATGGCACACCCGCCACGACCGCATGGTCGCTTACCTAGAAAAGCTCGCCGAACTCTCGGACAGGGCAACCCTCACGGAATATGGCAAAACCCATGAGGGCAGAAGGTTGGTGATCTTGAACATTGGCAAACCCGAAAATATTGCCAACCTCGAACAGCTCCGCACGCAACATTTGGAAGCGATAAAGCCTAGCAGTTCGGCAGATTTGAGCCAATTGCCCGCATTTATCAACTTAGCGTACAATGTGCACGGAAATGAGCCATCGGGCGGAGAAGCCTCTCTGCTCACGGCTTATACGCTGGTCGCTTCTACGAGTCCTCAAGTGCTCGATTATTTGGAAAAAACGGTGGTTTTCCTCGACCCGACCATCAACCCCGACGGGCGGGACAGGCACACGCACTGGGCAAACACGCACAAGGGAAGCCCCGTGGTAGATGACCCGATGGACATCGAACACTTGGAAATTTCCCCCAACGGAAGGACCAACCATTACAACTTCGACCTCAACCGCGACTGGTGGCTGGCTATCAACCCCGAAAGCCGCGGCAAGCTGGCGTGGTACCACAAATGGTACCCAAACGTGGTGACGGACAACCACGAAATGGGCACGAACAGCACATTTTTCTTTGAGCCGATGAAGCCAAATGCTAGTAAAGACCCGATTATGCCCAAGGAAAATTATACGACCCTTAACGAAACATTTGCCAAGTATTTTTCCGCAGGAATGAACGAAATTGGTTCTATGTATTTCACCAAGGAAGCGTTTGATGGAACGTACCCAGGCTACGGCTCGTCTTACCCCGACTTACAAGGCGCATTGGCGATTTTGTTCGAGCAAGCAAGCTCTCGTGGGCATGTGCAGCGGCAAGAAACGGGCAAGAAATTGACCTTCGCCTTCACTATTCGCAACCAATATGTAGCGAGCATGTCTACGGTAAAAGCGACTGCGGAAAACAAGGATTTGCTTCGCAACTACCAACGTAATTTCTTCAAAAGTGCGCTGAGCAATGCTAGAAATAGCAAGGTAAAAGCTTATGTATTTGGTGACGAACACGACCAAGGGCGCACCACTGCTTTTATAGATAAACTACTACTACACAAGGTAAAAGTGTATGAGTTGGGAAAAGATATTTCGGCGGGAGGAATGAACTACAAAGCTGGAAAAACCTATGTAGTTCCCACCGAGCAGGAGCAGTACCGCATGGTGCAGTCGGCGTTTGAAACCTACAGCGAATATGCCGACAGCGTGTATTACGATGCCTCGGCTTGGTCGCTGGCGAATTTTTACAACATGCCTTATTCGACGGTCGGCTCGTTTGAAACTGGCGCAGAAATAACAGAAGTGAAATCACCCGATTTCCCCGCCCCTTCCCAATCGGATTATACCTACATCATGCCTTGGACGGAATACAACGCACCTGCCGCTTTGTACTTCTTGCAGTCGAATGGGGTGGTAGCTACTTCGGCGTTCAAGCCCTTCGAAATTGGGACGAGCGCAGGCACGAGGAAATTTGGCTACGGAACGGTGGTAATTCCCGTGCAAAGGCAATTGATTTCACCCGATTCCCTTTTCAGTTTGGTGAGCCAAGCGGCAGAGAAATGGTCGGTGGAAGTCCTTACCACATCAACGGGCTACAGCGTTTCGGGCATCGATTTGGGCAGCAGGAACTTCCAGTTTTTGGAAAAACCCAAAGCCTTGATGCTAGTTGGCGACGGCGTAAGCGGGTACGAACAGGGTGAAGTTTGGCACATGCTCGACACACGAATGAACATGCCGATTACCAAAACCCCGCTCCGCCATTTCAGCAGGTTGAACCTTTGGAACTACAATGTGATGGTGCTGGTCTCTGGCTCGTATTACCAACTAGATTCGGCGAAAATAGAGCAGATAAAAGCTTGGGTAAAAGCAGGAAATACGCTTATTACCAGCCGAAGTGCCTCAAAGTGGGCGATAGACAAAGGATTGGTGAAAGAGGAGCTCATCAAAGAAAAGAAGGATGAGAAAGAGGAAAAAAGCACAGGAAGAACTGATTATGTGATGGCAAGTGAAGAGTTGGGCAAGAAAAGAGTAGGTGGTATCATTTGCGAGGTAGATTTGGACATTACCCACCCTCTGGGCTTTGGCTACACCCGAAGAAGCCTGCCCGTTTACCGCAACAGCAATGTGTGGCTTGCGCCAAGCAAAAGTGCTTTTGGGACAGTGGCAAAATACACCGCCGATCCGCACATAGACGGCTACATTTTGGAAGAAAACTTGGAGAAATTCCTGAAGCCCTCGGCATCGCTCATCGTCAGCCCAGTGGGCAGCGGCAGGGTAGTTCTCTTTGCTGACAACCCCAACTTCCGAAGCTCTTGGTATGGAACAAACAGGTTGCTCCTCAATGCAATATTCTTGGGTCAACATATTCGTGTGCCTAACTAAAAATAAACCCCAACACGAGTTGAATACTTGTGTTGGGGTCTCCCCCTCTCAAAAATAAACAAATCCTTAAATAGTAAAAGCAAACAATCTGTGCCCCAATTTAGTATTTTTATGGATGGAGATTGTTTTTAGGAATTGAGCTAATTCAAGGTGGGATCAAGACAAAATCAAGGAAATTTTTGGGGTATTTTAAAATATCTTCTATTAAGAAATAGGCTATGGAGGGTACTCCGTCGTGCTATCTATTACCCAATCAAAACCCTCAAATATCTTATCAAAAAAGCAATTGGCTGGGATGGCACGCCTCTGCTGGTTCCTTACCGCAGTTTTGGCAATAAGGATATCGTATTCTTTAGGGGGCGAGTGGTGGAAAACTATGGGATTCCCAGTCCTAAATTTAAAGACAGTCGTTTTCGAAACCTTCTTTCCATGCTGAAGCGCTACAAAAGCCCCGGCTGGCCAGATGTGGAAGTAAAGGTGCTGTTTGAAGGAAAAGTGCTGGAAACCGTGACGGATGAGGAAGGATTTTTTGAAATTTATTATTTCCCAGAACAAGAACAGGATGAAACTACCATCTGGCAAAATGTAACCTATGCACTTTCGGTAGATGGAAAGGTGAATACCATGCAAGGTATGCTAAATGCCGAAGTCCTTTTCCCTAACTCCCAAAGCCAGTTTGGAATCATTTCCGACGTGGACGATACGTTTCTGGAATCACATTCAACGCTAAAACTCAAAAAAGTGCGATTGATGGCACTGAAAAATGCCCTTACACGCAAGCCACTAAAGGGCGTACCTTCTTTTTATAGAGCCCTGAAAAACGGGGTAAATGGAGAAGCAAACAACCCTTTTTTTTATGTTTCGAGTAGCGAATGGAACCTGTATGAAATGCTGCGGGACTTTTGCGAACATTGGAACATCCCTAGAGGTGTTTTCATGCTGAGGGACATGGAATTCAGCATTTTTAAGTTTTGGAGGGCGGGAAGTGGAAGCCACCAGCACAAGTTAAATAAGATAGACCGAGTCCTGACTATGTATCCGGACCTTCCCTTTATTTTGATTGGGGATAGCGGCCAACACGATGCGCTGATCTACGAAGAAGTGGTGATGAAACACCCTCATCAGGTAAAGGCTATTTATATCCGCGACATCGGCAACCCCAAAAGGTCGAGCAATGTCCTCACGGTGATTCAGCGCCTCAAGGAATATGGCGTGGAAATGATACTGGCTCGCTCTATAGATGAAATGGTGGACGATGCCCTCAACAAAAATTTCATCTCGCCAAAGTCAGCGGAAAAGGTTTTGTCAGAAAGTGATAAATTTTAAGCACTAACTTGCTTTTTGAATATCGTCATATCTAACCCTCTCTTCTCTGATAAAAATCATACTCTTCATAAACAACTGATATACAATAACTAACCATAGTTTTTAGCAGCAAGAACTCAGATCTTCTTTTCATTTCCCAAAAAGCTGACTGATGAAATTGCTGTTCATAGGCTGAAAAGCTATTTTTACGTGGGTATTTTCAACAATGCTCTTGTTCAATTATTAAACCATACCTCTATCAGGTGATAAATCTGACCACCAAAAACTAATTTATGCTTATGAAAGCTAAGGATTTTGAAGTAAAAACCCTTGGGGAATGCACTGTAAAGTCGCCGTTGGGTCTTGCCAAGGAAAAAGGTGAGCGCATGTTTGATTTCATTTCAGACGACCTAAAGGTGCTTTATAATGTGACCTACAAAAATTCTGAAAAAGGGCAAAAGCAAGACTTGATAGCCTTTGAAAAAGCGGGACCAAGAGAAAACTTGTTTTTCGACCCATCTAAAACCAAAGCCGCCATTGTGACTTGCGGCGGTTTGTGCCCTGGCATCAATAACGTGATCAGGAGCATCGTAATGGGGCTGTATTATCGCTACAAAGTCACGAATGTAGTGGGTGTTCGATATGGTTATCAAGGATTTATCCCAAAATTCAACATTCCGTTCATAGAGCTCACACCTCAAAATGTAGGTCAAATCCATCAATTTGGGGGATCTGTTTTAGCTTCTTCAAGAGGACAACAGGATGTAGGGGAAATAGTAGATGCCCTCGTTAGGAATAACATCAATATCCTCTTCACCATAGGCGGTGACGGCACGCTCAAAGGCGCGCAAGCCATTAGCGATGAGATAGAAAAGAGAGGCTTGAAAATATCGGTAGTTGGGATACCAAAAACAATAGATAACGACATCAACTTGGTGGAAAAGTCTTTTGGGTTTGAAACTGCCTTTACCATGGCCAACCCAATTATCCGAGATGCCCACAACGAGGCTAAAGGAGCTTATAACGGCATTGCAATTGTAAAACTTATGGGTCGCGACTCAGGCTTCATTGCCGCACATGCCGCCCTCTCTATGCCAGATGTGAATTTTGTACTCGTACCAGAAATCAGGTTTGATCTGTATGGGAAAAATGGTTTTTTGGAATCGCTCCGCAAGCGCTTGGACAAAAGACATCATGCACTTATAGTGGTGGCCGAAGGCGCAGGACAGTACTTTTTTGAAGATGAAAAAGAAAAGCAAACTGATGCTTCGGGCAACGTGAGGTACGATGACATTGGGATTTACCTCAAAAATAAAATCAACGATTACTTTAAAGGAGAGGATGTAACTGTCAAGTACATCGATCCTAGCTATATCATTAGAAGCGCCCCTGCAAATGCGAGTGATAGTGTTTTCTGTAGCAGGTTAGCACTAAATGCAGTACACGGAGCTATGGCTGGCAAAACAGGTTTCGTAGCAAGTAGGTGGAACAATCAGTTCGTTTACTTACCTATTCCCGTAGCAGTGAAAGAGAGAAAAAAAATAGACTTGGCAGGAGAGTTATGGTGGAACGTACTGGAAGCAACTGGCCAGCCACCCGAAATGCGAGATTTATAATATAATCGCAGTGGCAAGCTTAGCATCTGGCTACCTAACTTGAATAAATCATTATATTTTTATAAAAACCGGGTAAACGAACATTTACTCGGTTTACTTTTTTAAGAACAAAAGGAAGGCTAATTTAAAAGAGCGCTAGCCCATAAGTAAAGAGTAGGAAAACAAGTGTTTTACACAGTTTGAGAAAAACATTAAAGCGTACATTCAATTTTGGCCTTTTTACTAGTTAAATTTGCAGCTTTAAAATTACTAGACAACTCAACAATAGTACTATACCTCTTAATTAGGTAAATGAACCTTACAGGACAAGGAGTGTTATTAATAATGAAACACATTTTTGCCTGTGGCAGAACCTACCTTCTCTAGATCGGACTAGCATTTTGTGCTCAATGCCTTTTTGTACAATTTTGATTATTGTGGTATGTTTGTTTAATAGTTTGAAACTAACAGGCTTATGAAGTTTAATATAAAAGAAGAGAACGGATTTAAATTTTTGGATGAAGGTGAGGGAGAAGTACTCATCCTATTACATGGTCTTTTTGGTGCACTCAGCAACTGGGAAACCGTAATCAGCCATTTTTCACAGAAATATAGGGTTGTCATCCCAATGATGCCTATCTATGACATGCCCCTGAAAGAAGCCGGGCTCGAAGGCTTGGTTGAGTTTATCTCAAAATTCTTCGACTACAAAGGGTTCAACGATGTGACATTGATTGGAAATTCTTTAGGAGGTCACGTGGCGTTAATTTACACGCTAAGACATCAGGAAAAAGTGAACCGCCTGCTTTTGACAGGCAGCTCAGGGTTGTTTGAAAACACCATGGGTGGCTCTTATCCAAAAAGAGGTAGTTATGAGTTTGTAAAAACGAAAGTTGCTTATACCTTTTATGATCCTGAAGTTGCAACCAAAGAGCTGGTCGACGAAGTGTTTGAAGTGACCAAAAGCATTCCAAAATGTATGAGGATTGTAGCCATGGCACGCTCGGCCCAGCGTCATAATATGGCCGAGGATATCAAGAATATACATGTTCCAACGTTGTTGATATGGGGATTGAATGACACGATCACCCCACCAATGGTAGCACATGAATTCGACAGGCTTATACCGAACACTGAACTCCATTTTATTGACAAATGTGGCCATGTGCCCATGATGGAACATTCTGAAGTGTTCAACAAATTATTTGAAGAATTCCTTGAGAAAACAAAAGTGCTGATATGAACGAATAGTGTCTGATGTCTCCAGATAGTTGTCTGGAGAGTATACTGCTGCTTAAACTAAAAAAGATATGATAGCAAGCAACTTGATAGATGCATCCATTCCAGTTTTAAAAACTACCGATACTGTTGCCGCATCACTCGACATGATGGCTGAGTTCAAACATAGCCACCTACCTGTAGTGCTGAACGGTAAATATGTAGGAGTGCTTTCGGAGAGATCGCTAGAGTTGCTAGACGAATCGTCTGAAATTGCCGGCTATGCCGCACAAAACCCTGGCATAATGGTAGGGGAAAGCTATCACTTCTTTGAAGTCTTAAAAGCAGCAATTGATTCAAATCAAGACATTGCATCGGTTGTAGATGATGAGGATGAGTTCATTGGAGCTATCAACCTCAAAAATTCAGCCTTAGAATTTGCTCGCAAGTTTTCCGTACACCCTACAGGTGGCGCTTTAATAGTACTTTCGGTACGCGGAATTGATTATTCCCTCACGGAAATAAGCCGCTTGGTAGAGTCAAACGAGGCAAAAATCATTAGCTGCTTTGTAGAGTTAGATGAAGTTGACCAAACTAATTTGTTCGTAACGCTTCAGTTCAATACGTTCGATCTTACCCGCATCATTGCTACTTTTGAGCGGTTTGAATACAATGTAGTAGCAAAATATGCCGATGAACAGACCAAAGATTACGAATCTCATCGGATAGATTTATTGTTAAAATATTTAGAAATCTAAAAAATAGGGAGAATTTCTTCTCCCTATTTTTTTGCCATTTTTTTGATGACAGCCATTATAGGATATCTTTAGGCAAAAATTCTTAGTTTTACTCCTTCATATTGTACACTACTGTACAGAAAAACTTAGCCAACATTCTATCTTGTACAAAATCGCAGTCCATAGCAAAACATTTGAGCAGCCGAAGTCGGAAGTGATAAAAATGGTATTGGATGAATTGAGTAAGCGAGATGTATCTCTGCTTATATCCGAATACCTTCATCATTTCATTACACAAGTAGGTTGGGAAATAGGCGATTATAAAGTCTTCTCTCGTACAAATGACCTTGCTGGAGCAGATTATTTTATAAGCATAGGTGGTGATGGAACATTCCTAGAGTCGGTTACTTATGTGAAAGACACCAACATACCTATAGCTGGCATAAACACTGGCAGATTAGGTTTTTTGGCTACAATTTCAAAGGATAAGGTAAAGGAAGCACTCGATGCTATTTTGAAAGGGTACTATTCTAAAGAGCGGAGGTCGCTCATCAAAGTAGAAGCGGAGGATGATATTTTTGATGGGCTGAATTTTGGTCTTAACGAATTCACGATCTTAAAGCGAGACAGTTCATCCATGATCGTGATTCATACGTACATAGATGGTGTTTACCTTACTTCTTACTGGTCCGATGGGTTGATAATTGCCACGCCAACAGGTTCTACTGGGTACTCTCTCAGCGTAGGTGGTCCAGTGGTCATTCCCACATCAAGTAACTTTATCATTTCCCCTGTAAGCCCTCATAATTTGAGTGTGAGACCGTTGATCGTTTCCGACGATTCTGTTATTTCTTTTGCCATTGAGGCCCGGAGCAAAAACTTCTTGGTCTCCCTTGATTCCCGCTCAAGAAAAGTAGATGTAAACATGCAGCTGGCGGTAAGGAAATGTGACTTTGAAGTAAGTTTGATCAAACTTTTTGAAGACAACTTTTTGGACACGCTCCGCAACAAGCTAAACTGGGGCTTGGATGTAAGGAACTAGCTACTAATACATTGTAAACTGATTTTTTGTGTTTTTTCACAAAGTTTTTGTTGGTTTATAGGCATAATTGATTGTTGCTGACGATCCGCCGCTGCGGCTACCCGTTGCTAGTTTTTTTAAATTAAAAGTAAAATTATTTTTCTTTTTTTTAAAACATAAGATACTATATGCCAATGCCTTATAAAAACAAAAACTACAATCACATTTGTTAAAACTAGTAACTAGAAACCGTTAGCAATATTTAAAGAGTGGAAAAATTAGCATAATAAAAACACTCGGTTATTTAGTTTACAGAGTACTAATCATCTAAATCCATATCTTTGCCCTTCCAATACAATTTGGACAATAAATTTCATTCAATCACTTAAATAGTAGATGGCGGCAAAAGCTAAAAAGAGACTGGGAAGTTACCCATTTGTAAATGTTGTATTTAGTATTACATCAGCACTTTTTATGGTTGGCCTTTTTGGGTTGATGGTACTTTACGGCAACTCCCTCACCTCGAAGCTCCGACAATTGGAAATACAGATTTTTTTGCAAAGAAACATTGACAGTACGCAAGTAGCCGAACTCAAAAACCTGCTAGAAACACAAGAGTTTGTGAAGAAAAAAGATGGGGGGGAGTCGGTAGTGTTTGTGCCCAAAGAGGACGCAGCGCAAAAAATGATTGAAGAAACTGGAAAGGACTTCATGGCCTTTTTGGGTGAAAACCCACTTAGAAATGCTTTTCAGTTACAAATAGATGAAGGATTTAGGAGCAGTGAAGAACTAGCACAGGTGAAGGAAAGACTTGAAGATATGCCCTATGTATTTGAAGTTTCTTTTGCCATAGGCCAGGTAGAAGAAATTTACCAAAACCTGCAAAAAGTGGGAGGGATCATCTTATTCTTCATCATCATTTTACAAATTACAGTGGTGATTCTCATCAACAATGCTATCAAACTGGCTCTTTTTTCACAACGATTTTTGATCAGGAGTATGCAACTGGTAGGAGCTACTTCTTGGTTTATAAAAAAACCATTTTTAAAAACAGCTATTTTTCAAGGTTTAATCAGCGGAATGATGGCATCTGCCCTTCTTTTGGTTATCCTTTTTTTAGGCAACTCCCTTATAGATGGCCTCGATCAAATCCACAACCTATGGGGAATTCTGATTATTTTGAGCCTTTTGATTGTACTAGGTGGCGTAATCAGCTTTTTTAGTTGCCTCAATGCTCTAGGTCGTTACCTCAACATGAAGCTCGACGAATTGTATTAAGAGGGGAAAATTAAGAATCTTTCACATTTACACCCCTTACAAGGACTGCACATGGCTTTATATTGAACTTAATTACTTGTATTATTGCAGCAATATGATTGAATCCAAACATCATAAGAAACTAATAGCTTATTAACCTATTTATTCAAAAAGTACAAAGGATGAAAGAAACAGAAAACAACCTAGCGTTCAACAAAGGAAATTATGTATTAATGCTGATCGGTATGGTCATTTTGGCTCTTGGGTTTATCGTCATGTCATTAGATGGAGAGCTTCATGGCTTTGGCTTTTTAGGCCTTACCCTTGGTCCACTTCTACTCATCGCAGGATTTGTGGTGGAGTTTTACGCTATTCTTTACAAAGGCGCCAACCATCCGGTTGATAAAAACAAAGAATAACTCACCCTATCTTATCACTTATTCACTCTTTTTAAGCACATAAACCTCTCTTTTTAACAATGAGCATTATTGACGCTATAATCCTTGGAGTTATCCAAGGACTGACTGAGTTTTTGCCTGTGAGTAGCAGTGGACACCTCGAACTTGGAAAGGTGATCCTCGGTCAAGAGATAGAAGCTGGGCTTCTTTTTTCCCTTGTGCTCCATGCAGCTACAGCCCTAAGTACCATTGTGGTTTTCAGAAAAGATATTTGGGAAATCATACGGGAGCTATTTAAGTTCGAGTGGAACGAATCAACTCAATTTGTTGCTAAGATTTTGATTTCGGCAGTTCCAGTCGGAGTAGTTGGAATCCTTTTCAAAAATGAAGCAGAGGCACTTTTCGAAGGAAATGTACTACTTGTAGGAGCCATGCTTCTGGTTACAGGCTTCTTACTTTTGATGACGCACTACACCAAAGGAAGAAGCGGAAAACCGGTAGGGTACAAAGAGGCTATAATCATAGGTATAGCACAAGCAATTGCTATTTTACCCGGTATCTCCCGCTCGGGCGCTACCATTGGCACAGGCTTGCTCATTGGCGTAGACAAAGCCAAAGTAGCTCGTTTTTCATTCCTTATGGTGTTGCTCCCTATCATTGGCGCAACTATGCTCGAATTAAAAGATTTCTTTGAAGACGAAGCAGCGCACACCGTAGATATAACAGTTCTGAGCATCGGGTTTATCACTGCTTTCATAATAGGCTTGGCAGCTTGTACGTGGATGATAGGAATTGTAAAAAAAGGAAAGCTTTCTTTCTTCGCCATCTACTGTTTCATCGTAGGTATTATCGCTATAGCTTGGGCTTTGCTAAACTAAGCATTACCCAGAAAAAACATTTTACCCTCTTGGATTTGCTAGCCCAGAGGGTATTTTTTTACCCCTTCGGCTCTATCAAGTCCCACAAGTTCCCGTAGCAATCTTCAAATACAGAAACTATCCCATAAGCCTCCTCGGCTGGTTCTCTTACAAACTTTACCCCTTTTGAAGTATAGGCATGGTAATCCTGCCAAAAATCATCGGTATGCAGAAAAAGGAACACTCTCCCACCCGTTTGGTTTCCTATACTTTTTTCTTGCTTTTCACCGCTAGCCTTTGCCAATAAAATACGGCAACTCCCCTCTCCTTTTGGGCGCACCAGCACCCATCTTTTTCCCTCTCCCAAATCACTATCTTCTACCAATTCAAAACCTAAGGTTTCGGTATAAAACTGAATGGCTTTGTCATAATCATCTACCACAAGGGCAATATTTACAAGGCTCTGGTTCATAACAACAGAAATTATTTTTTATATGGTTCAAAAGTAATTGGCACAACACCATTCGTTTGGCTATATTGAAATTGTTTAAATGCAAAACAAATCCTTTCAAAAGCCAAGTTCATAAAAACATGCACATAGAAGATTTTAGAAACTACTGCCTCTCTCTCAAAAAGGTAACAGAAGACACGCCTTTTGGCCCAAACACATTGGTGTTTAAAGTGATGGGAAAGATGTTTGCCCTTACAGATATTACCGATTTTGAAAGTGTTAACTTGAAATGTGACCCTGAAAAAGCGATTGAACTTCGTGAACAATACGATGCCGTTAAACCTGGGTACCACATGAACAAGAAGCATTGGAACACCATCACTATCAATGGTGATATGAACGACAAAGAACTGCGGGAATGGGTGTTTCACTCCTACAACTTAGTAGTTTCGGGTATGCCAAAAAGGTTACAGAAAGAGCTGGAAGAGTAATTTCAGCTCATTTTCTCTAGCTAAAAAGCTGAAACACGATAAGGCTGGAAAAATAAGCGAGAGCGGTCATATATACCAACTGGATCGTTGGCCATTTCCAGCTTTTAGTTTCCCTTTTTACAATAGCAAGCGTACTCATACACTGCATTGCAAATACATAAAACACCAATAAGGAAAGTGCCGATGCCCGAGTGTAAACTTTGCTGCCATCGGGACGGACTTCGCTTCGCATTTTATCCAAAATAGGTTTTTCCTCTTCGTCTGAGCCTACGCTGTAAATGGTCGCCATAGTACCCACAAACACCTCTCTTGCCGCAAATGAAGTAACAAGGGCAATTCCTACTTTCCAGTCGAAACCTAAGGGGCGAATAGCTGGCTCAATAAACTTCCCAAACACCCCTGCATAAGATGCTTCCAGCTTTTTCGAAGCCAATACGTTTGAGTAATCCTCTTGGCTAACCGTCCCTTCTTCTAGGGCTATCTGAGCTTGGGCTTCTGCTTGTTCCATACTATCGGCAGGACCAAAAGAAGCGGCAAACCAAAGAATAATAGAGATGACAAAAATGATTTTTCCTGCTTCAAACACAAAAACTTTTACTTTCTCAAAAACAGTGAGGAACACGTTTTTCCAATGCGGCATTTTGTAAGCAGGAAGCTCCATAACAAAGAAACTGCTTTCTTCCGTTTTCACAATTTGCTTCATAACCCAAGCAGCAAAAATTGCCGAGCCCGTACCTAAAGCATACAACCCCATCACCACGAGGCCCTGACTATTAAAAATCCATACGGATGAATCTTCCGGAACTACGAAGGCTACCAAAAGGGCATAAACAGGAATACGAGCCGAGCAACTTATCAATGGAGTGACCATTATGGTGATCAACCTCTCCTTGTAATTACTGATGGTCCGGGTAGACATCACAGCTGGAATGGCACAAGCCGCTCCTGAAATGAGGGCAATTATACTTCTTCCATTCAACCCAAAGCGGCGCATAAGCCCATCGGAAAGGAACACTGCCCTCGACATATAGCCAACTTCTTCTAGCAAAGAAATAAGCAAAAACAGGATGGTGATTTGAGGAACAAAAATAATGATCCCTCCCAAACCAGCAATAATTCCATCGACCAACAGCGAGGTGAACATGCTGTCGGGCAACGTATTTTGTACCCACTCGCTTAGCGCAACTGTACCTTCGTCTATCAGGTCCATGGGTACACTAGCCCAAGCAAAAATGGCTTGGAAGACAAGGAACAACAATGCCCCAAAAATAACTGTACCTATTACTTTGTGGGTAAGTAAGGAATCAACCTTGTCGGTAAGAGAATGCTCCTCCTCACCCCTACTTTTCTTGACAGCCTCTGCTACTATCAGCTGGATTTTCTTGAAACGGTTGAGTGTCTCCGTTACCTGCGCCCTTATGCTGTTGAAGCCTGATTTTTTGGAAACCTGCTCTAAAAAACCTATTTCTTCCTCCGAAAAGCATTTTAGAGTTGTTCCATGATGGGCTGCAAGCAATGCTTTATACCGGGTAGTATAAGCAAATTTATCTTGCACCGCAGAGATTGTTTCTCCTGCTATTTCCTCTATATCTATAAAACCCGTGTTGGATTTTTTTACTTCAAGCAATTCTTGTTTTAATTCGCCAACCCCTTCTCCCGTCCTAGCGTTGATCCTCACCACTTTTATTCCCAACTGCTGCTGAATATATTCTCCATCAATAAGCATCCCGTCTTTATTAGCCACATCTAGCATATTGATAGCCAAAATAACGGGCAGCCCTAGGTCTATCACTTGGGTAAGCAAGAGGAAATGGCGTTCTAAATTGGTAGCATCTGCGGTGTAAATAACGGCATCGGGAAGTCGGTCTCCCTCAGCTTGGAAAAGCTGCTGAAGGACTATTTTCTCGTCCTCAGAATTAGGATAAAGGCTATACGCCCCAGGCAAATCAGTAATCTTAGCTTTTGCGCTGTTGGGCAGCGAGCAAGACCCAGATTTCTTATCAACGGTTACGCCAGGGAAGTTCCCTACCTGTTGGTTGAGCCCCGTAAGGCGGTTGAACAAGGATGTTTTTCCAGAATTGGGGTTGCCCACCAACACCACATCCAACTCTTTCGTCAATGGCATTCCCGAATGTGTTTGTTTTTAAGTTAGCAAAATATGAGCAGCCTCGTCTTTTCTGAGCGCAACACTACTGTTGTCCAGCTTTATATACAAAGGAGACCCTAGTGGTGCAGTGCGGATAAGCCTCAGTCTACTTCCCGGCAAAAGGCCCATTTCTATCAGTTTGGCAGCAGTGCCCTCTTCTAAAAAATCTGATACGATGCCAGATTCGCCTATTTTTAAATTTGCAGCGGATCTACTCATAGTTTATTTAGATTAATTTTAAATAAAAGCAAAACTAAACTATCTATGCCATATTATCAATAGATGAACCTATAAAATATCCCATATTTTATTCGTGGCTTGTCTGGCATTCGTTTTTAAGAATTGGAGACCTCTAGAAAAAGTGACCAAACTACTTGAGGTAGTAAATCGGGGTTTGACAAGAAGAAATAGGGGAAGGTACACCTCTCTCTTTTTGTAGTATAAAAATAAGGGAGGTGCAAAAACAATGCCCCTTTACGGTTTAAATATCTTATAAAGAAACCAAGTGTTATCCAGCTAAGATCGATTCAATAGCATCCAGTTCTTCTTGGTCAAACTGCAAGTTTTTCAATGCGGCTACACTATTGTCTAGCTGCTGCACAGAACTAGCTCCTACAAGGACAGACGTAACCCTTGGGTCTTTCAGAATCCAAGCCAGCGCCATTTGTGCCAAAGATTGCCCTCTTTCCAGCGCTATTTCATTCAGTTTTTTCACTTTTCCCAACGCCGGAGCTACTTGCTCAGGCTTCAAAAAACTCCATGACTTACTTGCTCTCGAGCCTTCGGGAATTCCATTCAGGTACTTATTGGTCAAAAGCCCTTGAGCTAGCGGAGAAAAAGGAATGCAACCTATTCCCTCTTGTTCCAAAGTATCGAGTAAGCCATCTTCCACCCACCTTTCGAACATAGAATATTTAGGTTGGTGAATCAAGCAAGGGGTACCAAGTTCTTTCAAAATTTTTGAGGCTTCGGCTGCCAGTGGCGCCGGATAATTCGAGACGCCAACATACAACGCCTTTCCCTGCCTCACAGCATGATCGAGAGCCATCATAGTCTCCTCTAGCGGCGTATCAGGGTCTGGGCGATGGTGATAAAAAATATCAACATACTCCAGCTTCATCCTTTTCAAGCTTTGATCAAGGCTTGCCAACAAGTTTTTGCGACTTCCCCATTCGCCATAAGGTCCTGGCCACATATAATAACCTGCTTTTGTCGAGATGATCATTTCATCACGATAAGGCTTTAAATCCTGCTCCATGATCTTACCAAAATTCTCCTCGGCAGATCCTGCAGGCGGACCATAATTATTGGCAAGGTCGAAATGCGTAATGCCTATATCAAAAGCCCGGCGACACATAGCCCTACCATCCTCAAAGACGTCCACCCCGCCGAAGTTATGCCAAAGCCCCAACGAAACTGCGGGAAGCCTTAAGCCCCACTTCCCACATTTCCTATAACTCATTTGCTCGTAGCGACTGTCTAATGCTTTGTAATCCATTTCTTTACAATAACTTTTTTGATTCTATTTATAGTGATATACCTATTAAAACTATACCTGTTTTCTAGTATAATAACTGGCTCGGACAAGTTAGCTATAACCAATATATTTTTGGTGAAAATCAAGATCAAAAAATACCCTATTCGAATTTCCCAACTAAATACTGTGAAATCAACACACGATCCTCTTTTTCACTTTGAGCAGCTCAGCTAAAGTTAGCTTACCCAAGGTATGAAGAGGAAGGCATAGGATTATTCGGGTAATATTTACTACTTGGGGAAGAAACAATCAGCAAGGCCGGCATGTACAACATGCATAAAAACTGGCAAAAGCGTATAAACAAAAAAAGCAAGCCGATTAATTTCGACTTGCTTTTTGCTCCCCAGCTAGGACTTGAACCTAGGACCCCCTGATTAACAGTCAGGTGCTCTAACCAGCTGAGCTACTGAGGAATAGAGCTATGTGATACAAAATATCAAAGAGCTTTGAAGCTAATTTTAATGTATCTAAAAAAGCAAGCCGATTGATTTCGACTTGCTTTTTGCTCCCCAGCTAGGACTTGAACCTAGGACCCCCTGATTAACAGTCAGGTGCTCTAACCAGCTGAGCTACTGAGGAATGCTTCGTTTGTGGGATGCAAAATTAACAGCACTTTTTATATTTCCCAATACATATCAAAAAAAAATCAATTATTTTTTATTATCACACAAAGTAAAGTGCATAAGTATATAATTTATAAATACTAAAGTCCGCTTTACTATCATGAAAAATGGGAAAAGACTGCTTAACCTATTATTGTTTTTTTGTATTTTTGAACGGTTACGCCTGCAATAGCCTTCATTTTTTAATACGAATGAAGATATATGCTGTTTTGCTTCAACTAGCAATAAAAGTATACCGAAAAATTACTTGTTAAATTTTGTACATATTATGCTATATAGGGAAATATAGTAACTGACCACAAGCCACAGCTGCCCGCTGTGGCTTTTTTTGATTCTTAGGAGAAAGGCGAAAACCTATTTTATACTTCTACTGATTTGGATCATTGTAAAACCATTTCACAATTTTTTGCCAAAATCCAGACTAAGCACAGTGCTTAGCGTTATTTTCGAAATGTTCGGAAAATATGGATTCAACTAAAGTATATCAAGTAGCCTTGGGCTTTTTGCCAGGTGTGGGGAATGTAAATTCGAAACAACTGGTGAGCTACTGCGGGTCAGCGGAAAATGTATTTAAGACACCTAGAAAACGGTTGTTGCAAATCCCAGGTGTTGGTGAGAAGTTAGTGGATACGATCTTAAAGAAAAATGTGTTAAATGCTGCCGAAGAAGAAGTTAAAAGAGCAGAGAGAGCAGGTATAAAGCTACTTTTCTATACTGACAAAAACTATCCAGAACGGATGAAAAGACATATGGACACACCACAATTGCTTTATTTTAAGGGAAACTCTAATCTTAATGCTATGAAAGTGGTAAGCGTAGTTGGAACAAGAAATTCTACCAACTATGGGCGGGAAATAGTAGAGCGGCTAATGGAAGAACTGAAAGCATTTGAAGATATTTTGGTAGTGAGCGGCTTGGCTTATGGGATTGATATCATAGCGCATAGGGAAGCTCTTAAAAACGGACTGGCTACGGTTGGGGTGATGGCCAATGGCATAGATAAATTATACCCCAGCCAACATAAAGCTACAGCTCAGCAAATGCTGGAAAATGGTGGACTTTTGACGGAAAATAAATTCGGGACTGGACCCGATGCCCCACTTTTCCCCAAGCGGAACAGGGTGATAGCCAGTATGAGCGATGCGGTGATAGTAGTAGAGGCTGCGGCAAAAGGTGGAGCACTTATCACGGCGAATATTGCCAACTCGTACGGGGTGGATGTTTTTGCCTACCCCGGAAATGTTGGGAACAGCTTTTCGGAGGGCTGTAATAGC
Organism: Flammeovirgaceae bacterium SG7u.111; assembly: GCA_034044135.1. NCBI lineage: Bacteria > Pseudomonadati > Bacteroidota > Cytophagia > Cytophagales > Flammeovirgaceae > Flammeovirgaceae bacterium SG7u.111. The sequence continues at coordinate 5,368,644 of CP139021.1, forward strand.
TTGCTCAAAAGAAACCTTGCCAATGTGATAACTGGAGCAGAAGACTTAGTGTATATGCTAAACTGGGACGTAGAAAATACTGCGCCCAAAAAGACTGAAAAAAGTTTAGATGGCTTGAGCGAGGAAGAAATTGCAGTGATGAAACTTTTGCGAGAAAGTGAGATGCAGATAGACTTGCTGAGCTTTCGATCTCAGGTTTCCCTCAATAGGCTGGCTTCGGTGCTACTCAAGCTCGAATTTGATGGTTTTGTAAAATCCTTGCCCGGAAAAAAGTTTAAAGCAGTGAGCTAACAATATACCCTCCAGACTTTATTCTCCTTTTGTTGCAACTTTTTTAGCACAAAAAGACTTTTCTAAATATACATTCTACACAAATTACTTTTTGGATTGTCGAAAAGCTAAAACTGGCTGTCTAATAGGCACCAATCCAAAACTCATCTACATGTGACTTACGTAGGCATTAAAAACTATCCCATTTTGCACAAAACCCTACTTGCAAAAACTACGTCAATGTCCTTTTAATCAACTTTCTATTCAAAATTATATTTTACATCAACCCAATCTGAAAGAATATTCAATCGAATTTGAAAATTAAGTTGACCTATTAACTTTTGATAAGATTATAGATTAATAGCTATATCTCAATAAACCTTACATTTATTTTTCAAAAACCGTTAAATCCCTATGAATAAAGAAAAACTCTACGATGCTTTTGGTGAACTGCTTTACGCTACATTTAAGGTGGAGGGGGCGATCAGAGGTGAGGTTTTAGTAAAGTTAGAAGAATCTCTCGCCCACTATAACTGGGGAGCAGCTGCACTTTGGTCGTTCAACTATGAGCAAGACCATAACCGCTCTATTGAAGATGCTTTTGATAAAGCATATTACACTTTCGAAGAATTTGGTCCTAATGAAGAGTATGCCACTCTTTTCTCTCTACTTGAGAGACTCTCAAACAAAAAGCACTACATAAGCAAAAGAGGCAGAGTGATGATAGAAAAATTCAAACGCCGCTTGAATAAAAAATTCTCTGATCGCTATATACTTACTATGGCAGGTTAGCACACTAAAGCTTCCTTATAAAAACCGCCCTGTTTGGACAAGCCAAGCAGGGCGGTTTTGTATTTATAACAGCCTAAATACTGGATAACGCATATGTTCCTTTTCGTAAAAAGGCGAATGCTGATATATAAAATTGAGTTGCGCTCTTCGGCTGGCTGCAAACTCGCTATCTTCGCTTTTTTTCTTTTCAAACTCCTCTGCCATTTTTTTGTTGGTCTTGAGCAGCTCAAAAGCGATGTCTTCAAACACATAAGATGAATATCCTTCTTTTTGCTGCAAAATGGTATCAAAATAATTCCAGTTAAAAAAGGAATCCACACCTTCTGGTTCTAACGTTTCCACTATGTAGCGGTTGTTGACTTGGTTTACAGGTACTACATAATCCCCCTTGCGGAAAGTGATTGTTTGTTTTTCAGGTCGAAGCTTAACGTTGTAGTGCATAAAATGCCCCTCGTAAGGTCTTGGGTAAGATTTATACTCGTCAATAAAATAGCTTTCCACTTCAATGGCCGAATCACTTTCAAGCTGGTACATTTCTACTTCGTTAAGTTCCAGTTGTCCAATGACATTGTGCCAGCCTTGGGGAATAATGTAAGCCTGTGGAGCTGTAACTTCTACGGCTGTTTTGTATGTATCGAAGTACTTTACCTCCTTGGTAAATGGCTTCGATCTATCATAAAACAGCCTCTTTTGCCCCGGTGCAATCTTGCTTTCTATCATACTTCCCTCATAGCCTTTGAACTGCAGCATGCGAAAAGCTGAAGTATCGTTTTCCCAACTTACAGGAAATACCTTTTGCTTCGCCACCGCTTCTTTTGTTGCAGCCCTAAGTGCAATTACTTCTTTTCTATCTCTTGCCAAAACAGTTGCCAAGCCTTTTAATAACTGATAAGTTGCCTCCACTCGCTGAGGATAAGGTTTCAGCATGTGGGTTTCGCTCATAAAACCTATTGTGTTGAAAAGCGTGACGTAGCCCGAAGAATAGCGAGGCCAGTCGGGAAATTGGGTAAAACCATTGTCAGGGGTACCGCCGTGTACATTTACATAAGGAGTGATGGTAGATGAATTTTCCTCCATGTAATCAAATAAGTAAGGGACTAGCTTTTCTTCCTGATAGTCTTTAAGCACGCCGCCAAGCTTTTCCTTTTGGGTGGAAATAAGAGTCAGCGTGTATTGATAGTCCGCCCCATTGCTCACGTGGGTATCTATCATAAAATCGGGGTCTACATAATGGAACAGTTGGGCAAATGAGCGAGCATTTTTCGTATCATTTTTAATAAAATCCCTGTTGAGATCATAGTTCCTCGCATTTCCCCTGAACCCGTGCTCCTTAGGTCCAATCTGGTTGGCTCGGCTGAAGTTACCCCTGTTCAGCGCCCCTCCTATGTTGTAAAATGGAATGATAGCCAAAACCACATTTCCCATTTCTTCACCCAAAACCTTTCCTTGAGCTACGTCACGCAAGAGCATCATGGAAGCGTCTACCCCATCGGTTTCCCCAGGGTGGATGGCATTATTTATGAGCAAAAAGGCTTTTTTAGCTTTTTTGAGTTCGCCGATATCGAAGCTTTTGTCCTTGGAAAACAAGACTAAATGCAAAGGTTCTCCTGAGTCGGTCTCGCCCATTTCCAGCATTTTTATTTCGGCAAAAGCCTCGTCTAATTTTTTATAATATTCGATTCCTTGTTGGTAGGTTACGGTTTCCAGCCCTTTGCTTTTTTCAAAAACCGTTTCCCAATCAGTTTCACTTGCAGATTGGGGCGATTCGGAAGGTTGGCATTGCACGAGAATAATCATTGCCAAAAGAGGGAAAACCAAGCGGTCTAACCAGTTGAATTTCATAATTAAATTGGAGTTGGGGTTCAATAAATGGTTGTCTGCAGCGAAGATAGAAAGGATAAGGGGAATTGGGAAGTGAGAATTGATAGATGGTTTTATATATATGTAGAAATCAGCTTATTTCTACAGAAAAAAGTTTTACCTCACTCAATCTTCTTTTGCCCTCCTCTTTTTCAATTTATCACTCCTTGTACAAGTCCTACATTATTTCGCTAACTTAGCGACCGTTTTTGTAGAAAATCCAAAACAGGTTTAATAAATGAAACACATGAAAAAAGTTAGTTTTATATTTTTTAGCTTTTTGATGGTAATTGCTAGTTTAGCAAATGCTCAAAAGAAACCATCTAAAAAAGAACTTATCAAACAAGTAGCCCAAATGGAGGCACTCAATACCGCCTTACAAAACTCGCTCGATTCGATAGCTGCGCTCAAAAATGTATATCTCGATGATGAACAGCATAAAATCAGCTATTCATTTGGTGTTTCTTTGGCTTCGGGAATGGGCGAGCAAGGCTTGCTCGATTCGCTAGACGTAGATGTGATGTTCAAAGCTTTTGAAGATGTACAAGCTGGATCCCCTAAGATCACCCCTGCTGATGCCAATGCTGCCTTGGAGCAGTATATGATGAAAGTACAGATGGCAAAAGTAGAAGAGATGAAAGCAGAAGGAACTAAATTTTTAGCTGAAAATGCTAAAAAAGAAGGCGTAACTACCCTCCCTAGCGGTTTGCAATACATAATACTGGAAGAAGGCGATGGACCTATGCCCGCAGCCAGCGACAGAGTTACCACTCATTATGCAGGAAAATTGATCAACGGTAAAGAATTTGACAGCTCTTACAAAAGAGGCGAGCCAGCTACATTCCCTGTTAACGGCGTGATTTCTGGATGGACAGAAGCTTTGCAGCTGATGAAGACTGGTTCAAAATGGCGTTTGTTCATTCCATCGGAATTGGGCTATGGCGAAAGAGGAGCGGGAAGAGATATCCCTCCTTACTCTGTATTGATCTTTGAAGTAGAATTGATTTCTATAGAAGGAAAATAAACAGATAATATTTCCCTAAAAGCCCACTGGGATATATTCTAGTGGGCTTTTTTGTTATCCAATTTCATCCAAACCTATGGTTCAAACAATCGAATGGCTGGGTTATTTTATCATCCTTATCCATACAGGGTACTGGTTACTGGTCAGCTCGTTTATCTATTTTTGGTACAAAATCCCATCTTTTCAGAATACAGGAGAAGGGAATCCTATCTATTTTTCCGTGGTTATCCCCGTTAGGGACGAGGCAAAAAACATCCTAAAATTACTAGCCGACCTCCAAGTCCAAACTCACCTCAGTTTTGAGGTGATCATCATCGACGACCGATCAGAAGACGATACATTCTCCCTAGTCTCAAGTTTTATTTCCAAAGCACATTTCCCACTCCGCATAGAAACCAACCAGCTCCGCTTCCCTTCTCCTAAAAAATCTGCAATTGTTCAGGGAATTGAATTAGCCAAGGGCCAATTTATTGTTACAACCGATGGGGACTGCCGAGTTCAGGAAAGTTGGCTTGCCCACCTCAGTGAGTTTATCCAACAAAAACAGGCAAAACTTGTGAGTGGAGGGGTGGTTTTTGAAAGCAACCATCTCTTTGGAAAAATGCAAACAGTGGAAATGATGAGCCTGATAGGAGCTGGAGCAGCTAGCCTTGCGGCAGGAAGCCCAAGCATGTGCAACGGGGCAAACTTGGCTTTTGAAAAAAAGACTTTTTTCGAAGTGGGCGGCTATGCTGGCAACGAACACCTTGCCAGTGGGGACGATGAATTTTTGCTCCATAAAATCCACAAAAAACACCCCTACAACGTATTTTTCTTGAAAGACAAAGCTTCTGCCGTGAGTACCGCTCCCCTCAAAAGCCTTCAGGATTTTTTCCATCAACGCAAACGCTGGGCGGGAAAATGGTCACATTACACATCCCTTGCCCCAAAACTCCTCGCCATTTTTATTTTTACTTACCACTTTAGTTTCATCTTTCTTTTGGCAGCTCCCTTTTTTGGACTTTTATCATGGAATTTTAGCCTTTCGCTTATAGCGATAAAATTGGTGTTGGAATTTATTTACCTTGGCAGCCTATTACTTTTTTATGGCAAACAAAAACTCTCTCACTTGATATTCCCCTTGGGCATGATCTATTCCTTCTATGCCGTAATTGTCGGGATAAGTAGTAATTTTGGTGGTTATACTTGGAAAAAAAGGCGTTTTTAGCCTATTTCAACTAAATTTTGAAAAACAAAAGGCAATAGAAATGTCTGATATTGAATTTGATGTACTGGACGAACTTTATTTCGTCACTCCTTTTGAGAAACTGCTGGAAGAATTGACTGTAAAAGATGAAGAATTGAAAACATGCCTACTGGGTTTGTTGGAAAAAAAGTGGGTAAAATGTTTTAAATCAATGGATGAAGAAGCTCCAGAACATAAGCTAGATTTTGATAATAAATATAAAACCTATGCCTATTTGGCCACCAAAGAGGGCCTCCTCGCACATAACAGGCTGTGATCCTATTTTTTATAAGAATAAAACAACATTGCAGGCGTTTACTAGGAGCAAAAGCAATTAGTACTTTTTTAATTGCTCGAACAACTTCCAAAACAGGTACTTTCTGGAAGTTAAAGTAACAAGAAAGCAGTTCCGATCATCTATACTTTATATAGAATTAATGCCTGAAAACACTACATCGCACAAACCTTCTTACTACGTAAAAAAACGGCTATTTGGCAACAAACCCGCTATGTTGGGGTTGATTGTAATTATTTTAGCCCATTTGGTAGCAGGGTTGGGATATTTGATCATGCCCGATCAAACTCCTAATGCCAATGACGGCGCAGTGCAAGTTCAAAAAAAACCTCCTGTTTTTAGGGTCAAAGTACTGAAAATCAGAAAAAACCTAGAAACCGAACATACCAGCTTTTTCAAGAAAATATACAATGGGGAAGAAAGTGCTTACACAATTGTCCCTGTAAACGAAATGCCTGATGTGGTAGGAGACAGTGTATTTTTTTCCCCCTATGGAAGAGAAAAAAAGCGAGTAGGGTTTGCGCTTATCAACTGCGTGAAACCTCTCTATGTAGGTCAGTCCGACAAAATGGTGAACAGCTACGAGATAGATGGGGAAAATATAATTTACCTCGACCTCAATAATGAGCGTCAAACTATTTCCAAAAGAAAGCTTGAAAGAGAATTTTGGGACAAAAACATAGAAGACCGAGTATTCCTTTTGGGTACAGACAAAGCGGGTAGAGATATTTTGAGCCGCCTCCTTTTCGGTACACGAATTTCCCTTTCCATCGGTTTTGTTGCCGTGCTGATCTCCCTTCTTATAGGGGTGACTTTTGGCGCAGTAGCGGGTTATTTCGGAGGCAAAGTCGATGCCTTTGTCATGTGGATTATGACCGTGATTTGGTCCATCCCGACCATCATGCTCGTGATCGCCATCAGCCTTGCCTTACAAAACAAGGGGATTTGGGTAGCATTTGTGGCGGTGGGCCTTACCATGTGGGTAGAAATTGCCCGAGTGGTTAGGGGGCAGATCATGGGCATTAAGCAGAAGCTTTATATAGAGGCAGCAAGTGCTTTCGGCTATTCCAATAAGCGAATTATTTTCAAACATATCATGCCCAATATTTTGGGAGCACTCATTGTAATTTCCACCTCAAACTTTGCCTCAGCAATTCTGATTGAAGCTGGGCTGAGCTTTTTGGGATTGGGCGTGCAGCCTCCTATGCCCTCATGGGGAATGATGATAAACGAAGGCTTCAGGGCTATTGGTACACGAGGAAGCTGGCATTTGGTACTCCTTCCAAGTTTGTGCATCTGCTTTATGGTGCTAGCTTTTAACCTTCTTGGCAATGGGCTAAGAGATGCGTACGATCCTAAAGAATTGAAGTAAACCATCCTCCTCCCTTAAAACATATTTTTTCGAACCAACCTACTACTCTTTTGGTTTATCCCTAAACTAGATTTACTAAAAGCATAAACCCGAGCTATGGTAGGCTTCCGATTTACAGACTACGTACCCGAACAAGACCCCGAAAAAAGTCAGTTTGAAAACCTTCTGAATATTTTCATGCAGTTGCTCACCATGACTTCTGGCGATGTAGCTGAGGCTTTGAGCTGGCTCACAAATTTGGACAAACGCTACCAAATGACCGATGGGAAATACGGAATTGGCGACTTTATAGACGACCTCAAAAAGAAAGGATATATAGAAGAAAATGAGCAGCAAAAAGGCTCATTTAAGATGACGGGGAAAAGTGAGCAGAGCATCCGAAAAAGTGCTTTGGAAGAGATATTTGGTAAGCTTAAAAAGTCTAAAAAAGGAGACCATAATACGGCTGCTTCGGGACACAACGGAGATGAAATAAGTGCCGACCGCCGCAATTACCAATTTGGTGATACCTTGGAGCAAATCTCCATGACGGATTCTATCCGAAATGCACAGATCAACCACGGGCTGGGGAGCTTCACCCTCACCGAAAATGACCTGGAAGTAGTAGACAAAGAATACAAAGCACAAACTTCTACAGTGCTAATGATCGATATTTCCCACTCCATGATCCTCTACGGCGAAGACCGAATTACACCGGCCAAGAAAGTGGCCATGGCTTTAGCAGAGCTGATCACCACCAAATACAAAAAAGATACGCTCGACATCATCGTTTTTGGCAACGACTCTTGGCAAATCCAGATCAAAGATCTCCCCTACCTCGAAGTTGGACCGTACCACACCAATACGGTGGCAGGGCTGGAGCTAGCAATGGACTTGCTCCGTAGGAGAAAAAATAAGAACAAGCAGATCTTCATGATTACCGATGGGAAACCAACTTGTATAAAGGAAGGGATTCGGTACTATAAAAACAGCTTTGGATTGGACAGCAAAATTTTGAACAAAACCCTTACTCTAGCTGCGCAATGCCGCAGGCTAAAAATCCCGATCACCACGTTCATGATCGCTTCCGATCCCTATTTGCAGCAGTTTGTGAAGGAATTCACGAAAGTGAATAATGGAAATGCTTATTACAGTAGCCTCAAAGGTTTGGGCGATCTTGTTTTTGAAGATTACCGTAGGAATAGAAGGAAAAATATGAGGGGGTAAGAAACCTTACAAGGTAGTAAGTTTAAACTTACTACCTTTTTTAATCTACATCAAATTAGCCAGAATACTTCCTAAAAGCAGTAAAAGCGGTATAGGTCCAAAAATAGCTCCCATAATGAGCTGGTAATATTTTGAGTTTCCAACTTTATAAAAACCATCTACCATAATATCAGTAGGGTCGTCCTTATTCACCCATACATCTACCCACTCTTTGTTTTGATCAAACACTTTTCTCGACCGATAAGAATAAACAGTTCCATCAGCAGCAGGATATTCGATGGTAAAAAAATAACCTCCAAAAGTCTCCGCTGTATATTTCACACCTGCTTGCCCCATGTATTCTTCGCTACCGTATTTCACTGGAGTTTTATGTACCACAGTTCCCATCGTTCTAAAAGCATTATCCTTAAAATTCAGCTCATCGAGAATATCCTTTAAAGCCCAGTAAAAAAATAATGTCCCGGGCGTTAAAGCCAAGCCAATAAAGAAAGTAACTATTACCGATTCCATACTTTACTAACGATGGTTAGAAAGAATAATATAGTATATTGTATCAACAAATAAATTGATTCAAATAGGATTTAAGTGTTGCTCAAAAAAGAAGCAAGCAAAGCTTTTTGAAGTTTGGGAGAACGAATAAAATTTAGCATATTTGAAAAATTACTCTGCATGCATAACATTTTTATTCAAAACTGACTTATTACTATACGCTTTACCAATAACACATAAACCGATAGGTGAAAATGGAAAACACATTTCAAATTATACAACAAGTAGCTTTTGCAGCGGTGTTTCTCACTGCAAACTACATTATGATCAAGCGGTTCTTGTTCATACGTAGAAATATCCTGCTCGGAAAGCCCGAAGACCGCAGTGGTAATTTTGTCCAACGGTTCAAAACCATGGTAATGATGGCTTTGGGGCAAAAGCAGATGTTCGACAGGCCTCTTGCTGGCATTATGCACTTCACCATCTATGCAGGGTTTCTCCTTATAAATGTAGAAGTACTGGAAATCGTATTGGACGGGCTTTTGGGTACTCACCGTCTTTTTGCCCCCCTATTTGGTAGTTTTTACACCTTTCTTATCAGCTTTTTCGAAATCCTTGCCTTTGGCGTAGTCGTTTCTTGTGTCATCTTTTTTTCCAGAAGAAACTTACTAAAATTGCCGAGGTTCACCAAGCCCGAAATGAAAGGCTGGCCTACGCTAGACGCCAACCTCATCTTGGTTTGGGAAATTGTTCTGATGTGTGCCCTTTTCAATATGAATGGTACCGACCTCGTACTCCAAACAAGAGCTGGAGAAAGTGCTTACGTAGCCGAACATTACCACCAAACTGGGCAATTTGCCATTAGCGGAACATTTGTCGGTTTCTTCGAAAACTTTAGCACGCCTACGCTCATCGCACTCGAACGCATAGCTTGGTGGATCCATATCGTAGGTATCCTGATCTTCGCCATTTATATTACTTACTCTAAGCATTTACACATTTTCTTGGCTTTCCCCAACACGTTCTTTTCCAACCTCACGCCTCATGGCAAGATGGAAAATATGCCTTCCGTAACCAATGAGGTAAATATTATGCTAGGAATAGGCGGTGCAGGGGAGGAAGAAGTATCACAAGACGACTCGGAAGTACCAACCTTTGGGGCAAAAGATGTCACTGATTTGACATGGAAAAACCTGTTGGATGCATATAGCTGCACCGAATGTGGACGCTGTACCTCGGTATGCCCTGCCAACCAAACTGGAAAATTGCTTTCTCCCCGTAAAATAATGATGGATACCCGCAATAGGCTGGAAGAAGTTGGGAAAGGAATAGATAAAAATGGGAAAGAATTCAGCGATGACAAATCACTCTACGGAGATTATACCACCAAAGAAGAGTTGATGGCCTGCACTACCTGCAATGCCTGCGTAGAAGCCTGTCCTATCAACATCAACCCGTTAGAAATAATTTTGCAGCAACGCCGCTATATCGCTATGGAAGAATCGAGCACGCCGGCATCGTGGAATGCCATGTTCACCAACATAGAAAACAACTTTGCCCCTTGGGCTTTCCCTGCTTCCGAGCGGTTCAAATGGGCGGAAGAAATACAACAAAACGAAGACAAACAATAGCTTTAACCAAAAAAATATGAACACTGAAAATATCACAAAAGTAACTACTATGGCAGAAATGGCTGCCAAGGGAGAGTCACCAGAGGTTTTGTTTTGGGTAGGGTGCGCCGGTTCTTTCGATGACCGCTACAAAAGAGTAACCGCTGCTTTTATTAAAATATTAAACTCTGCAGGAGTAAAATTTGCCGTATTGGGGCAAGAGGAGTCTTGCACGGGCGATCCTGCTCGCCGGGCTGGAAATGAATTTTTATTCCAAATGCAAGCTGTTTCTAATATCCAAGTATTAAATGGATACGAAATAAAAAAGATAGTAACTGCCTGCCCGCACTGCTTCAATACATTAAAAAATGAATACCCTGAACTTGGTGGAAACTACGAAGTTGTACATCATAGCACATTTTTGCAGCACTTGATAGACGAGGGACGTATTAAGGTTAAAGGAGAGAGTGAATTTAAAGGAAAATCCATTACGTACCACGACTCTTGTTATTTGGGCAGGGCAAACGATATTTATGAAGCTCCCAGAAAAGTATTGGAAGAACTAGATGCCGACTTGGTAGAGATGAAAAGTTGCAAGACCAAAGGGTTGTGCTGTGGGGCTGGCGGTGCTCAAATGTTCAAAGATGCTGAAAAAGGAAGCAAAGAAGTAAATATTGAACGCACTGAGCAGGCACTTGGAACGGGTGCAAAAGTAATTGCATCGGCATGTCCGTTTTGCATGACTATGCTCTCTGACGGAGTAAAAAACAAGGAAAAGGAAAAAGAGGTAAAAGTATTGGATTTGGCGGAACTTGTGGCTTTATCAAATGGTTTGTAAACCAAAGTTAGAGCTTTATGAACTAGATTCTCTCCCATTTCAATCATTTTCGCTATTTTTGATAAGTATAATTGACCAAATATGTACTTTTTCCTAAAGGAAAATTGCAAAAAACTATTTCGATAATGCTCTAGATGATTGAAAAATTGATCTTTTGCTTTCTTTAACCCATGGGAATTCATTCCCTTAAACATACAGCTATGTTTACACAGTTTAATCATCTTCCCCCTCATTCCAAAATATGGGTTTATCAGGCAGATCGAGTTCTTTCAAAGGACGAAGTAAGCCAGATAGAAGACGTTTTAATAAGATTTGTAGGCTCGTGGCAAGCCCATGGAGCTGACCTTGTTAGTTCTTTCAAGGTATTGTACAATAGGTTTATTGTAATAGGTGTAGATACTGAGGTCAACTTAGCAACAGGTTGTTCTATCGACAAATCCGTTGCCCAAATAAAAGAGCTAGGCAGTGCCCTTGCCATTAATTTCTTTGACAGGACCCAAATTGCCTTTTTAGAAGAGGGCTCTCAAGTATTTACTTCTAGTCTCTCTACTATCAAGTCCGACATAGAAAGCGGCAAAGTAAAAGCTAGCACCCTTACGTTCAACAGCTTGGTTGAAACCAAAGAAAAATTTGATGCCGAATGGCTAGTAACCGCCGCAGATAGCTGGCTTAAAAGGTACTTCAACACTGCTGCTGTTTAATACGAAACGAGGACCAAAGCATTATAAAACCCCACCAAGCCAGAGGCAGGTGGGGTTTTGGTTTTCTTCATGTTGTGTAAAGAGTCGATTGAAATAGCGCCTTATCGTAGTAAATTGCTACTTCAATATCACCCTATGGGTTTGTATATAATTAGGATAAGTTAGTTTAAGTATGTAAAAACCAGGGACTAGCCCCGAAAGGCGTACCTCTAGCCTTTGACCTTCTATCTTGACTTCTTCACCTTTCAATTCAATTATTTTTCCATCTGGAGCTATTGCATCAACTTTTGGTAAATAAAAAGAGCGAGTATCCAAATAAACTAAGTCGCTACTCGGTACAGGATAGGACAATATTCCTCCCATATCCTCTTCTGCCAAACCTGTCACTATCGGATCTGGTATATCTATTTCAACGACACCTGGGCTGGCAAACTTTGATAACAGCATAATGTAAGCAGCTTGGTAATAAATAGCGGGCTCTGTCAGTTCCCATGAGTTTTCTGGCCAAGAAGTATTCCAGTCTTTATACATTTTTTGTACAGGCTGCCCCAATGGAGGGGTCAGATCGTCTCCTGTATAAGATGCATCTGGCTTATAATGCATGTTCACCCCACCGGTCACATAGGCAGGAGGAGGACCATAGGTAGATGTTTTTGCGTTATCGAAAGGAGTGTTGTCACCAAACCAAAGGTGGTACATCTCATTGGCCGAATGCACTGCTCCATATGCATCCATATTACTCATGAATACCAAACCCAGTGCATTTACCCCATGTATATAGTGCATGAAATCTTCGGCAACATCTTTATAAGCCGCACTATCCGAATTGGGGATTCCAAATTGGTACGCATCATAAAATGATTCTCCAGCCCTCGATTTAATACTATTGCTTCCCCAATTATAATCGCTGTCTTTCAAATAAGCCCTGTATGGATCTTTTTTAGAAATGACGGCATTATAAAACTCCTCACCATTCATCGATTTCCTAAAACTCTCCCTAACAGTTTCACAGATTTGAGTATCGGTATTAGGACTGTTACAATAATCCAATAGCGTACGCCCATAATCGTATTCATATGCAAACCAATAATTCCACTGTAGGCAATGAAGCTTTTGATAGTTTGCCTTAATATGCTCTTCGTATTTGCTTTTCCCTGTAGCCAAATACAAATGAACGGCAGCGGTAATCAAATAAGCATCCTGATCATATTCGCTCTTTTCAGGATTGGCGCTACCAAAGCCATTATTATCCCAGCTCGAATAAGCAGGGTTCGCCTCTATCCACTCCCAAGCCAGCTCAGACTTCCGAAGAAGCTCATCTGAATAATTTTTAAGTTCTGGAAAATCGCTAAATACCAACGCTGCATGTGCAAACACGCTTGACAAACACCTTGAAGCAGAACCTATAGCTGGAGCATAATACCTCTCATTTTTATCTGCACTGGCGGGGCTTTCCCCCTGATGTTCAGTTACAGCTACTTTCGCCAGTACTTGCCCATCGCCCAACATCATTTTTTGGAGGAAATCCAATTCAAATTTGATTTCATCTATAAGGTCAGGAATTCCATTTCCACTTTCTGGGATATTGTAATTGTCCTGAAACACCTGTGGATTATTTTGGTAAGCCCAAAGCAACTGGTGCACTACGCTATAAGTAAAAGAGGTGTACTTATTATAATCTCCGGCATCGTGCCAGCCCCCCGAGAGGTCAATTGGGTCGCCATTACCAAACCTACTTCTGCACAAGTTATCTTGCCCATCGTGAATATGGCAAGCCCCGTCAGCCCAACTGCTTCCTGCAAACTGCGCTTCTTTGGACACTCCGCACCGTTGGTAGTAAAACACCCTCACGGCATGCTTCAACACATGGTTATAGACATGCTCAGAAATAGTGAACACATCGGAAGTCACATGATGCTCTTTATCCAAAATGTAATAGTCACCTGGAGTAGTAAAGTCTGAAAAATTGAACCACCAAGCCATATCACCCGATTGCTTATGTACTACCCCATTTCCCCAACTTGCTACACTACCAGTGTAAACCTCTGACTTATCATCGAGCTTAATAATGGTAAGCTCACTAGCAGGCACATAATTAGACGGAGCATTAAACCCTTCTTTGGCACTAGATATCACTGCTACTTTCTGGGAAGATGGCCTGTAGCCAAACTGGTCTATTTTTATGGAAAACTCTTGTGCCCACGCAACACTAATATGTTGGAAAAAGACAAAAAACAACCCTAGGCATAGGAAATATAGTTTATAATTTCTTTTCATTTTGGCAATAAGAGGCGCTAAGAAAACTCCCGGGCAAAAGAGAACGGGAGTAAAACTCACATCAATTGAAACTATCTAATTACGATTGGTTTATTTAATTTTAACGACCCTGATATTATCAAAATTCAGGTCAAAGCCTACTAAAGGCTCGGGTGCATCCGGAGTTCTGAGCAAGAACAACAAGAAATCCATGCCTTTGAGGTCTCCGTACTTACTAATAGCTGATCCATCTCCACTTTTAAACTGGTTAAGAGGAATAACAGCCGTTTGCCAATTGGAAGAAACAAAATCTTCATTGTTACCATCCCCTAACTTAGTGTAAGGTTCAAACCAATAGTCAGGTCCCCAGCCAAACTGTACTTGCACATGACCACCATTAAAGTTTCCTACCGAGAAGTACTCAAACTTAAGTGCATACATATCCGCAGGGTCATTGTCTGGATAATCTGGCATGACAATACCTCCATGTGGAGTAACGGTTTGGTCTACCCACCAGTTGTCAGCAGGAACTTCGGTAGAGCTTTGTATTTTGATATAATTTCCATCAACTGGCACTGGGCTAGTAGGGTTTGAACTACCATCTATCACTTCGGTTTCCTTGCCCCAATCCTCAAATTTGTTCATTGCATCATAGTCGCAAATCATGCCTGTCTTGTCAAAGAGTTTCATAGACGATTCCGTTGAACCTGCTGAAGCATTTACGGTGAGCGCTCCTTCAGTCACTCCGTCAGGAACAACAACCCTGATCAATTCTGGTGTATATTCCAATATATCCCCTTCTGCTCCGCCAGGAAACACAACCGATTGGACATTGTAAAACACAGAACCGGCTATTTCCATCACTTCACCCACTGCCGGATATTCGTTGCTAACACTCTTTATTACTGGTGCAGGCACGATCACTTTAAAATCAAATTCTGCTGATCCTCCTTTAGTCTTTACTGTTATTTTATCCGTAATTTCTTCTGGGAAATCTCCAGGAATAGAAAGAACAATATTGTTATCGGTAATCATTGTCGGATTAAAATAGGCTTGTACACTATTGAACCAAACCTCTTCCGTGCTGGCAAGCCCCGCCCCTTGAATGGCAATAGTCTCCCCGAAGTTACCTTCGGTAATAGTCACATCTTCTGCCGTTGGCCTTACATTGTTCACCATAGGTATCGGGTAGGTATCCTCTTCAGAGCAACTCTGGAAGGTAAGCATGCCCAAAAAGAGGAGGGCAATGCTTGTGTAAGATTTGAAACTTATATTATTCATTGTAAGCTAATTTAAAGTTGAAATAAGAAGGTTTAAGGGAGACTACAAAAACTCATACGATTCAGGATCATCCAAGAACCTAGGGTTCTTACTCACTTCAGCCTCTGGTATTGGAAGCATAAAGTCACCATCATCTACACTCACTTTCAAAGAGTTTACTTGTGTTTCACCATCATCGTCCCAAGATAAAGTACCTCGCTCTTGATTGCTCACTATATCAATTGCCTTCTGCGGATTCCAGTAATGAAGTCTTATCAAATCATACCAGTGATCAGCTTCATAAGCAAACTCAACCCTTCTTTCATGATAGATATCGTCCAAAGTCAAAGATGCCTTCTCTTCTAACTTAGCCCTTCTTCTTAGCGCATTTACAGCCTCTAGTGCTGATGCATCGGTTGTGCTTGCATTATTGCCTAAAGTCGCCTCTGCATAGATCAAGTACACATCTGCAAGCCTCTGTACATAGGTATTGATAGCAGTTGACATAAAGCAAACTTGACCGCTGTTATCCTCAGGAGTACCAACCACATATTTTTTCACTGCAGAGTGGCAAGCACTTGCTCCCATCTCACCACCTGGCTCTTGAGAGAACAAGAAGCCTCCATTTTCGGCATTGAGGTTCGGATAGAAATCACCATCTTGCATAATGGTATAGTATTTTCTCACATCACCTCTTTCGTATTGATTTTGCAAATCGATAGAAGGACCAATGTAGCCGCCCCAACCATCTCCTACACCTGTTATCGTATTGTCTTTTGCCCAATAAGCTTGGTTGGTGTTCTGCGTTCCCCAATCTAGACAAGAAACCCATTGGAAAGCGAAAAGTGACTCACTATTGTTTTCAAATTCTGTTTTGAACAAATCTCCATAGTCGTCCATTAACAATAGGCCACTTTCCATCACATTTTTTGCATGAAGTTTCGCCTTTTGCAAATCCTCATCGTGACGACTACCACTTTGACCAAGTCCTGATTTTGCTAAATATACTTTTGCGAGCATGCCTTCCGCCGACCATTTGTGAACCCTGCCAGCAGACCTAGAAGACTCAGGCAGCGTATTCATGGCATACTCTAAGTCCATGATTATGAACCTATACACATCTTCTTCAAAGTTTCTTGGTAATTTAAAATCAGAAACAGCTTCCTCGTTATTTTCAATAATAGTTACAGGCCCCCATAGCCTTACCAAATAGAAGTAAGCTACCGCTCTCATAAACCTCGCTTCAGCTATTGCATGCGCTTTCACTTCTTCAGAAACATCTGCACTTGACTTATCTGGAATGTTATTTATAACTGAGTTACTATGTGCCACCACCCTATACAGAGAGTTCCACATCTCATTTAACCTTGCACTGTTTGCTTTAACAGCAAAAAGGAATATTTCACCCATATCGCCATCGTTGGACCAGTGATTACCACCCATGCCATCTCCAAATGCCCACCATGCTTTGTCGTTGGCATCGAACCATGGCCAACCGTACAAAGGAGCTGTAGCGGCTAGCACTTGCTCATCAGTTTGGTAAAAGTTATCAACCGCAAGCTGGTCTTCTGGTGGCCTATCCAGAAATTCATCTGTGTTACACTGAAACAATAAAAGAGGCAGTATCAATAAATATATATATTTTCTTTTCATGTTTGATATCGTTTGAGTTTTAACCATCATTTCTTTCCTTAGAATCCTAAAGTGACACCACCTGTGTACATTCTAGGCATAGGATACCTACCATTATCAACACCTGTCAGCATTGGGTTTTGGTTGTATGCACCAATTTCAGGATCGTATCCAGAATAGTTGGTGAAGGTATAGATGTTTTGAAGGTTCACATATACCCTGAGTGACCTAGCCTTGATTTTAGAGGCTAGGTCACTCGGCAAGTTATACCCTAGCATGATGTTTTTGATTCTTAGGTAAGAACCGTCTTCCACGTATCTTGAAGAAACTCTTCTGTTATCGTTCGGGTCAGTATTGATAGCTCTTGGCATATCCGTTCCTGAGTTGGATACGTACCACGCATTCACATCGTCAGGGTCTGCGTTAGGGTCATCAGAAACCAATACAGCTCTATTGGCAACGGTTTTTAGGTAGTTGGAGAGAATATTTGTCATACCTTCAGTATTCCTTCTGGTAAAGTTATAGATATCATTTCCATAAGTACCTTGTAAATATACCGTTAGGTCAAAGTTCTTATAATTCACTTTGTTCGTCCATCCAAATGAAACATCCGGATAAGGATTGCCTATGACAGTTCTGTCATAAGTAGCATCTATCTGGCCATCAGGCTCGCCATCTGGTCCGCTAATATCTCTGTACTTGATATCACCAACCCACACACCATTTATCCTTTCCACTTTATCATTTTGAACAGCATGGTTATTGATATCTTCAGCATTTTGGTAGATGCCTTCTACTTCGTAGCCGTAAAACTGACCAACAGGTTGACCAACTCCCGTACGAGTTACATGGTGGAACCATTGTACATTTTGGTCATAGAATAAAGATTCATCTCCAAAAGAAACCACTTCATTTTGGTTGTGAGAAACAATCAGGTCAGAGCTCCATGAAAAATTCGCATTACTGATAGGTACAGTATTCAGGGTAAGTTCAATACCTCTGTTTCTTAGCTCTCCCAAGTTTACCACAGGGGCTTCAATACCCATCCAGCTACCTCCACCAAGAAAGTTAGGAATAGGAGATCTGATCAACATTCCATCCGTGTATTTGTCATACACATCTACTGTAATACCAATCCTATCCTCCAAAAGACCTATATCAATACCTGCATTTAGCATTTTTAATCCTTCCCATCTTACTGCATCATTTGGAATATTATTGAGCAAGAAGCCACTTCCAATTCCTGAGATAACTGTTTTAAGAGAAGAGCCATATTGGTAGCCACCAATATTTTGGTTCCCTACTTCACCATACCCAAGCCTCAACTTCAAGTTACTTACAAATTCAACATTTGACATAAAAGCCTCATTGTTGATTTTCCAAGCCAATGCAACTGAAGGGAAAGTACCCCATTTATTAGCTGGTCCAAAGTTGGATGAGCCATCATAACGCAACGTAGCAGTTAGCAAATAGCGATCATCATAACTATAGAATGCCCTACCAAAATAAGAAAATAAAGCATGGCTGCCTTTTGAACCGGCATTTGTAGCAGAAGACGCATCACCCGCATTTAACTCTTGGATATCGTTAGAAACAAAGCCATTCCTCTGACCCATCAACGACTCCCAACTTGCCTCTTGCGACTCCTGTCCAACCATAGCTGTTATATTGTGGACACTATTAAAGGTTTTGTTAAAGGTTAAATAATTTTTCCAAATCCAGAAATAATTGTGGGCAAAGCTTCTTCTTGACTGATTCTTATCGTTTACTACATTTCCATACTCATAAGTTGGATTAAATCCGTAGTTGTTTGTATTTCCAATGTTGGTGCCCAGTTCAGTTCTGAAATTGAGATAATCAGTGAATTTTACTTGAGCATATACATTTGCCAACAAGTTGAACCGCTTCACCTGCATATCCCTGTCCAATGCCATCGCAACCGGGTTGGTAATACCACCATCCGATAATGTAGGACCACCCCAGCTTCCATCAGCATTTCTCAATGGTATATCTGGAGCTTGAGTCAATGTAGCTGCAATCACACCATCTTCAGAATCGTTCAACGTAATCCGCTCTTGCGTCATAGACATTGAAAGTGTATTACCTATCTTCAACCAAGGTTTTGCCTCAGTATCTAGGTTTACCCTCATTGAGTACCTTTTAAACCAAGATCCTACTACTGTACCTTCTTGGTCAAAATAACCGCCAGTAATGGCATAAGTTGTTTTATCAGAACCTCCTGAAACAGAAAGTTGATGGTTTTGGATAGCGGCAGATTGGAATACTTCCTGTTGCCAACTTGTTCCTTCGCCCAACAGACTAGGATCTAAAAACTCATCCCTTTGGTTGGTAAAACCTAAAGCTACCATTTCGTTATTATAGCGAGCATATTCTTGTAAACCCATCACATCCAACAACTTACTTGGTTCTTGAATACCATAATAACCATCATATTCAAATTTAGCTTCGCCTGTTTTTCCTTTTTTAGTAGTAATGAGTACTACCCCATTAGCAGCCCTAGAACCATAAATAGCCGTTGCAGAAGCATCTTTCAATACTTCTATAGATACAATATCTGCTGGATTTATAGCAGACATAGCACTTACGGCTGTTTGACCATTTCCACCACCAGCCCAGTCAAAACCTTGGGCTATATTACCCGCTTCGCCATTCAAAGGAATACCATCAATCACGTAAAGTGGCTCTGCGGTTGAAGTAACCGAACCAACTCCCCTTACCCTTACAGAAACACCACCACCTGGCTGACCAGAGTTTTGGAATACTTGTACACCTGCTGCGCGCCCCTGCAAGCCCGCTTCAAATGAGTTTACAATAGTAGTTTTCAAATCTTCTTCAGAAACAGAAGACAAAGCACCCGTAAGGTCACTTTTCCTTTGTGTACCGTAGCCAATTACCACAACCTCTTCTAGCTGCTCTAGGTCTGGTTCCAATACAATATTGATGGTCGATTGGGTGCCAACCACCACTTCTTGCGGTATAAACCCTATATAACTAAATACCAAAGTAGCATCGGTAGGTATACTCAAAGTGAAGTTGCCATCTATATCCGTTGTGGTACCTATAGACGTCCCTTTGATCAGAATACTCACGCCGGGAAGGGGTTCAGTATCTTCACCAGAAGTAACCTTACCAGATACAGTAGTTTGCTCAAATACATTTACATCTGCTGTAGGAGTAGTCTTTTCAACAGATTCAATTTTGCTCACATATATACTGTTGTTAATCCGCTTGAATTTTAAGCCTGTATTTTTGGAAATATCTACCAACACTTCATAAAGATTAGTGTTATTGAGCAACTTAACCGATTGCCTAACTTTAACTTCCTTGTTATTATAAGCAAACCGGAAGTTAGTTTCTTTCTCAATGATCTTAAACGCATTTAACAAAGACACTTCAGTTTGACCTCTGTAATCGAGTTCTATACTGGTAAGCTTCTCCGATTGGGCGTTCCCATTATTGGCTACTAGCAGCCCTGCAAATAACATTTGGATATAAAATCCAAATAAAACATACTTTGACATACGCAAAATTTGTCGTATAACTTTCATTTTCATAAATTACAGTGTTTGTGAGTTAAAACTATTTACTATTCAACCTGTCAAGATCCCCATCTTACAGTTATTGATTCACGGACAAGTACAATACTGACTGGTTGCCGCCAGTCAGTATTTTTTCATTTACTTAAGAAGACTTTTTTACCTTCTATTTTATATTCAAACCCCTTTGACATAAAACTCAGCCCCTGTAGCACATTTTCCAGAGACTGATTATCAAAGCTTCCTGTATAAATACCATTTTGATCTACCTTTGTACTTACTTCAAAATCTACATCGTACCAGCGCTCCAAATCTTTCAAAATCTTATCTAGGTCAACATTATCATACCTAAGTACTCCCTCTACCCAACCTAGCTCTTCCCCCACATCCACATTTCTATTAATCAGCTCCTCTTTTTTATCCTTATCATAAAGCAAGGATTGGTTAGGCAACAAGAAGGACTCTTTAAGCAAGATATCCTTGTTATAAGAAGTATTTTTTACAGATATCTTCCCTGTGACTACCGTAACTTTCTCAATATTTTCTTCTGGATACGAACGAATATTAAAAGAGGTCCCTAATACTTTTGTGACCAACCCATCACTATTGATAATGAAAGGTATTAAACTATCCTTGGTTACTTTAAAGAATGCTTCACCGGTCAGAATCACATTTCTGGCATCCACCCCAAAATCCGAAGGTATTTTGATCGAGCTTTCAGCATTTAACTTAACAACAGTTCCATCAATCAATGTGATTGTCAACTTTTGCCCTCTCGCTGTTTTTTTTGTCACGTAACTGATAGCCCCTTCCTCACGTGAAGACAAAGCATTATTTAGCTCTCCTTCCAGAGAATAATATCCAATAGACAAAGCAATTATAAAAATGATAGAAGCTGCCACTTTAGCAAAAAATGCTTTTGAGACAGAAAAAGAGTAAAACGGTCTGGAAGAACTTTTGACCCTATGAACATTTTCCAATACTTCTATAAACTCCTCATTGGATGGTAAATATTCATTTTTGGGTTTTATGGAAGTGACAATATCTTTTGCCTTTTGCACCTCCTCCCATTTTTCAGGATGCTTTTCTAACCAATTTCTCCAGAAAAACTCACTTTCAGCATCTGGGTTCTGCACCCACTGCACAAAAAAGTCATCTGATATAAAATTTGATATGTTATAATTATTATACTTCATACATAATATATTACCCTTTCATCTTTAGAAAGGCGGTGCGTTAAAGAACAGGCACAAAAAATTTCAACTTTTTTATAAACCTTCTAAAACGACACCGATAAACCAGCAATTAATGTAAGCAAATAGATATTGGGGACATATTTCCTCAGTGATTCGAGCGACCGGTAAATTAGCTTTCGAGCATACTCTACACTGGAAAATCCCATCAGTTCCGATACTTGCCCGTAAGAAAACCCCTCATAATAATAATAGATAATAGCCTCCTTTTGACGTTTTGAAAGCTTTGCTACACTTTTCGTAAGCTCTTCTTTTAGCTTGGCCTGCTCTTGGTTTTGGATAAGAAAAGATTCGTGGGAAAGGGTGATCTCAAAATCTGCCGTAGAGGGAAGCTCGTCTACGTACACCACAGATTTTTTCTTTGTCAATTCTCTGAATAAATTTCTTCGGAGGGACTTGTAGAGGTAAAACTTGATATTATCAGTTTTACCAAGCTTTTTCCTTTTTGTCTTTAAGTAGATAAATAGCTCTTGAACTACATCCTTTATCAGCTCGCGGTCTTGGCAAAAATGATGACCGTAGTTAAATAAAAGCGAAAAAAAATGGACATAAATATGGTTAAAGGCTTCACCATCACCTTGTAAGAAACGATTCCATATGTCTGAATCAGACATAGCGGTATAAACGCTAAAGCTTCGGTTTGGTCCCGAATCACTTTGCGGTTTGATTGGTTGTAGGCTTTTCATTTTCATCTATTTCATATTTAATGTAGCGTGAAAGGGCAATACATCGATATGAAATTGAGAATTATCTCTATTCAAAAATAGGATTAAATTTATGAAATCCGAATAAATTGACAAAAGTTTGGAACCTTCAAGGCAAAAACAATGAATATTAGGAGTGATTTTGAATGCAAAAACCCACTGACCAAAAATCAGTGGGTTTTTATATAAATAAATGTAATCGATTATTCTCTAAATTTCTTTACACGTGTATAGCGCGATTTTCGGTAGCAGCTAAGCAAGCTTCTTTCATCGCTTCGGTGTAAGTAGGGTGTGCATGGGACATTCTTGAGATATCCTCAGCAGATGCTCTGTATTCCATCGCTACGACTCCTTCAGCTATCAAATCGGCAACCCTTGGCCCTATCATGTGAACTCCTAATATTTCATCTGTTTCGGCATCGGCCAATACTTTTACCAAGCCGTCTATATCCATACTGGCCCTTGCCCTGCCTAGTGCCCTCATGGGGAAAGAACCCGCTTTGTATTTTTTTCCTTGTTCTTTGAGCTGCTCTTCGGTAAAACCAACGCCTGCCACTTCTGGCCATGTGTACACCACACCAGGAATAAGGTTGTAGTTGATATGAGGCTTTTGCCCTGCCAATGTTTCTGCAACAAAAACGCCTTCTTCTTCCGCTTTGTGGGCAAGCATAGCGCCTTTCACCACATCGCCTATGGCATAGATGCCCGGAACATTCGTTTGCAAATGCCCATCTACGTCTATCCTTCCTCTTTCATCTACTTTCACACCTGCATTTTCCAAGCCCAAACCTTCAGTATAAGGCTTTCTTCCAATAGAAACTAGGCAATAATCTGGCTCAAAAGTAATTTCTTCACCTTTCTTGTTTTCCGCTTTTATGACCACTTTGTCGCCAACTGTTTTTGCAGAAACTACTTTGGTCTGAAGATTAAAATCGAATTTCAATCCTTTTTTCAGCACACGCTGAAGTTCTTTGCTAAGCGTACCGTCCATACCTGGAATAATTTTATCCAAGTACTCGATCACGGTGATTTTAGTACCCATTCGGGCGTACACTGAACCAAGCTCCATCCCAATCACTCCACCTCCTATCACTACCATGTGCTTAGGAATCTCCTTCATTTTCAAGGCTTCAGTAGAGGTAATCACTCTCTTTTTATCGTACTCCACTCCAGGAATAATCAATGGCTTAGAGCCCGTAGCGATAATGGTTTTATCGGTACTGATCTCCTCGCTGCTGCCATCTTCCTTGGTGATCTTAATTTTGTTTTTATCTACAAATGAGCCTAAGCCATTGAAAACATCAATCTTGTTTTTCTTCATCAAGAATTCGATGCCGTCGCAGGTTTGCTTCACCACTTGGTCTTTTCTCCCGATCATTTGGGCAAGGTTTACCTTTGGTTCTTTCACTTCTATACCATGCTTGGCAAAAGTGTGCGTAGCATTGTGGAAATGTTCCGAAGAATCTAAAAGTGCCTTTGAAGGGATACAACCTACATTGAGGCAAGTACCGCCCAACGTGCTATATTTTTCAATAATCGCTGTTTTGAAACCAAGCTGTGCCGCTCTGATAGCAGCTACATAACCTCCAGGTCCCGAACCGATTACAGTTACATCGTAACTCATGTTGTTTCTATTGATTTATGTAAAGTGAAGAGTGATTAGATTAAACGCTTAATAAAAGTCTGATAGGATCTTCGAGCAATTGTTTTACCCTCACCAAGAAACTTACCGACTCACGTCCATCAATTATTCGGTGGTCGTAAGAAAGGGCTACGTACATCATTGGACGGATCTGAACCTCACCGTTGATGGCCACAGGGCGCTCAACAATATTGTGCATACCCAAAATAGCTGACTGAGGGGCATTAATAATTGGGGTAGACATCATAGAACCAAATACCCCACCGTTGGTGATGGTAAATGTTCCCCCTGTCATTTCAGGGATGGTCAGCTTATTGTCCCTCGCACGGGTAGCCAATCGGATGATTTCGGCTTCTATCTCGTTGAAGTTCATTTGCTCTGCATTTCTTATAACAGGAACAACCAACCCTTTAGGAGCTGAAACAGCTATGGAAACATCGCAGAAATCGTGGTAGACCAGTTCATCTCCATCAATTTTCCCATTCACGGCAGGCCATTCTTGCAAGGCCACACAAACCGCTTTGGTGAAGAAAGACATAAAGCCAAGCCCAACGCTGTGCTTCTCTTTGAACATTTCCTTGTATTTCTTACGGATATCCATGATCGGCTTCATATCTACTTCGTTGAAAGTAGTTAGCATAGCCGTTTCATTCTTCACCGAAACAAGTCGCTTGGAAATAGTTTTCCTCAAACTAGTCATCTTTTGCCTTCTCTCATTCCTATCACCTACTGGCTCAGTTGGAGCAGATATTTCTTCCTTAGCAGGAGCAGACGTTTTAACAGCAGGTGCTGAAGCTTTTTTCTCCGCTTTTAACGCATCTTCTTTGGTCACCCTTCCGTCTACACCCGTTCCTATTACTTCGCTAGCCGCTATTCCTTTTTCAGCCAATATTTTAGCTGCAGCTGGTGAAGCATGACCAGAAGCATAGGTATCGCTTCCACCGGCTTCTACATGTCCATTTGAAGAGGCTTCGGCTGGTGCTGCGGCAGCTGCTTCAGCAGGCTTACCACCTTCCATTACTTCTACTTTGCAAATAAGACCGCCAATTTCTACAGTTTCTCCTTCCGAAGCTATGATACTCACCGTTCCGTTGTGCTCGGCAGAAAGTTCAAAAGTAGCTTTATCAGACTCCAATTCGCAAAGCACGTCATCAATTTCTACATAGTCTCCATTCTCTACATTCCACGTTGACACAGTTACCTCGGTAATTGACTCACCTACCGCTGGCACTACCATTTCTACTACTTTACCCGTTTTTGAGGGAGCAGCAGCTTCCTCTTCTGGAGCTTCTTCGGCCGCTGGAGTACTTGCCTGCCCTTCAACTGGAACTATCTCACAAATCACACCTCCTATTGGAATAGTGTCGCCTTCTTGGGCAATGATTTTAAGTGTTCCAGATTTTTCTGCATTTAGTTCAAATGTGGCTTTATCAGACTCTAACTCACAAAGGATTTCATCTATTTCTACAAAATCTCCATCTTGTTTATTCCACTGAGAGATGGTCACTTCTGTGATAGATTCTCCAACAGCAGGAACATTTATTTCGAAGCTCATGACTTTTATATAATAAGGATTTGATTAGTAATTTAAACAGATTTAAAAAACACGGCATATTTAAGCTATGCCGTGCCTACGTATTTTTATTTTGCGAATGCCGCATTTACTATCCTAGCCTGCTCAGCTTGATGGATTTTAGCAAACCCAGTTGCAGGAGAAGCGCTCGGTCTTCTCGATATCAACTCTAGGTCTCTACGCTTGTAATATGTTCTCAATAAATACGTCCAGTATCCCATGTTCACCGGCTCTTCTTGTACCCAAATCAGCTTGCGCATGTTTTTGAATTTGGCAAGCAGTCTTTCTAATTGAATTTCTGGGAAAGGATGCATTTGCTCTATCCTGATAATTGCTACTTCCTTCGCCTTGTCGACCTGTTGGCGTTCTAGCAAATCGTAATAGATTTTACCAGTACAAAGCAATACTTTTTCTACCTTATTATAAGGCTTAGCGTATTCGTCTTCGTAGATTTCTCTGAAGCGACCTTCGGTAAATTCTTCTATAGGGGAAATTGCATTTGGATGGCGCAACATAGATTTTGGCGACATTACCACACATGGCTTTCTAAAGCCCCATGTCATTTGCCTTCTCATGAGGTGGAAAATATTGGCAGGAGTAGTAGGATAAGCTACTACCATATTATTCTCGGCTGCTAATTGCAAGAACCTTTCTGGTCGAGCATTTGAGTGCTCAGGACCTTGACCTTCGTACCCGTGAGGGAGTAACATCACTAATCCGTTCATTCTGTTCCATTTCGTTTCCGAACTGGTAATAAACTGGTCTATCATGATCTGTGCTCCGTTGGCAAAATCACCAAACTGTGCTTCCCAAATCACCAAAGAGCTTGGGTTTGCCATAGCATAACCAAACTCAAAACCGAGAACCGCATACTCTGAAAGAAGCGAATTATAAATCATGAAGGGAGACTGATTGCCCTCATCAATGTGACAAAGTTGGCACAATGTTTCGTTAGACTCTGCATCGTTGAGTATAGCATGCCTGTGAGAAAAAGTTCCTCTTTGAACATCCTGACCCGTCATTCTTACAGGTACATTTTCTATCAAAAGCGAACCATAAGCTAACAACTCAGCTGCCGCCCAATTCAATTCCTTGCTTTTGAAGAACTGCTGTTGCCTTTCTTTAATCAACTTCTCTATTTGGCGCAATGGATTGAAACCTTCTGGCAATGAAGTCAGTGCTGTAGCTACTTTTTTGATAGTTTCCATAGAAATAGAAGTATCTGGAGAAGTATCAAAATCTTCGTTGCGGCTGTGCCTCAATTGCTGCCATTGCTTCTCAAACGCCTGCACTTTGTAAGGCAATGGATTCTGACGAACTTCATTTAACCTATCGGCTAAAAGCTTGCGGAACGCTTTATCCATTTTTTTGGCAAGGTTCCCTTCCACATCTCCCCTATCAGATAGTTTTTTCTGATAAACCTCTCTTGGGTTCGGATGCCTTGATATTATGTTATAAAGTTTGGGTTGCGTAAACTTCGGCTCATCACTCTCATTATGACCATGCCTTCTGTAGCATACCAAATCTATAAAAATATCTCTGTTAAATTTCTGCCTAAATTCCACAGCCGTTTTCACCACAAAAGCCACTGCTTCAGGGTCATCGCCATTTACATGGAGCTGAGGAGATTCCGTTAGCCTTGAAATATCAGTGCTGTACACACTAGAGCGGGCGTCGGTAAAATCCGTAGTAAAACCAACTTGGTTGTTGATCACGATATGAATAGTTCCCCCTACATGGTACCCTTTCAAATCGGACATCTGCACTGCTTCATAAACAACACCCTGCGCAGCTACGGCAGCATCACCATGAATCAGAATTGGAAGGATCTTTTTGGGCTGGTGGTTGTAAATATTATCAACTTTCGCCCTTACATAACCCATCACCACAGGTCCTACAGCCTCTAAGTGTGAAGGGTTGGGCACCAAGTTGATATTGACCAACTTCCCATTTATAGTGGGTACTTGAGACGAATACCCTAAATGGTACTTTACATCGCCATCGCCCATCGTTTCTTCTGGCAAAGCAGATCCTTCAAACTCATTGAAGATTTCACCGTAGGTTTTACCCACAATGTTCGCCAAAATATTTAACCTACCACGGTGAGCCATTCCTATCACCACTTCTTCAACGCCCAAATCAGAACCTTGGTTGATGATCATATCCAGTGCAGGAATAGTAGTTTCCCCACCTTCAAGGGAGAATCTTTTCTGACCAATATATTTGGTGTGAAGGAAGTTTTCAAAAACAACGGCTTCGTTCAACTTTTCGAGAATTCGCTGCTTTTCTTTAAGCGTAGGCTCAAATTTCAAAAACTCTTTTTCCACCTTGGCTTTGAACCACTCAAAACGCTCTGGGTTTCTGATACCCATAAAATCAAAGCCGATATTGCCTATATAAATCTCTCTAAGCCTAGCTATGAGGTTTCTTAAGGTAGATGGCTCCATCCCGATCTCGGTACTCGACTCGAACACGGTGTCCAAATCTTTCTCGGTCAAGCCAAACTCTTCTAAGGAGAGCCTTGCTTGCCTATCGAGGCGTTTTCTAACTGGGTTGGTGGTCGATTCCAAATGCCCCCTTAGGCGGTAAGCATGGATCAGGCGCCTCACTCCTATTTCTTTATAAAGCTTTTCTTTGCTAATGGCGCCAGGTACTAGGCTACCACCATCTTCTCCATATTTTTGTAGCGAAAAATCAAAGCCCTCAAAAAACGATTGCCAAGATTTATCTACCGACTCAGGGTCATTTTTGTAGGAATTATAAAGCTCATCTATATAAGCTCCATGTGCATTTGCGATGTATGAATATTTATCCATTATTAAGGTGATGTGAATTCTTATGAATTTTCAAAACTAATATTATTGTGATGATATACAAAATACGAAACCGCATAGGCAAATATTGGGTTTTGTCAAAAACAAGCTCATTTCCTTATGACGAAACCCGATTATAGGCTTACTTGTTAGGAAAACATTAATTTTAAGACCTTTGGGAGGTTATTTATAACTTTGAACCACGAATATATTGGTTGTGTAAGACAAAAAAAGGTCTTCAACTTATACAGGAAGACCTTGATTTTTTTTCAAAAAACTTTTTATAGCTGCTCTACAGACTCATTTTGAATGAAAGCTGTAAAATAACTCTCCCCTCCTACCTTGCCCTTGGCTACAGAAAGACGCATTGGCAATCCGTCAGCAACCTTTACCATCACCTCTGTCCGAGTTGTGCATTCACTTTCCGTCCCATCAATTTTCACACAAGGCACCAGCTCTTTGTTTTTTTCTATAAAATCAATATCCAATAATTCTGAAATATGGCTTCCGCAAACCTTGCCTGCCTCTTTCATAAACACCTTTTCAGCCGATTTGTTAAAGAAACTAATGATTCCTCCTTGGTCAAAGACAATTACACCTTCAGCATATCCTTGTAGTATCAACTCGTTTTTCTTTTTCTCAAAGGCTAACTCATTCAATTGTTGCCTAATTTTTTCCTCAGGTTTCTTCAGCTCCTCAGTTAGCTCAAGCGTCTGGTTGAGCAATTGGCGAGACTCCGTGACATCATGTTGGTGTACTTGACTTCCCTTGGTGAATTACAGCATCACCAAGGGAAGTCAAGTCTTTATGGTTTTCCCGCAATACTTCAACAAACTCTGCTAAGCCCACAGAAGTCCAATTTCTTATTCTATCCTCTTCTGCAACCTCTTTCAGCTTTAGGCGCATAGCTGACAAGGCTCTTACCTAGCTATCTTGCGCACTCACTGGTTCATAATCGTGATCGAAATTTCCTTCGCCCACACTCTTTGCAAAATCAGCTGCTTTCCGCAAATCACCTAGTGTTATATTGATAGAACTAGCCAGTTGGTCTACAACGTTTCTAGCTGAATAATTGCCTTCTACATCAAGCTCACCTTGGCAAGGCTGTTCGTTGCATCTTTTACTTTTTGTAATGCATTTCGAGTAATTCGCTTACTTACCCCCTACAGTAATCATAACCAGCAATATGCTTAACAATTAGATAACTCATAAAAACAATATCTTATACTTATTTGACTATCAAACAAATACTCTCATACTTACGATGTTTCAAGTCTTACTTTCAAGCTATCCAAAACCTTCCATCAAAGCAAATGGATAAAAGATGTATGTCTTACAATCGCATAGCCCACGCCTTCAAGTAAGGAAATCGACTTTCTTAACTTTTTTCTCCTGAACTAAAGGATATATTTCAAACAACAATATCTGCCCAATCGTATACCAAAAATTCTTTTTTAAGCAATGAAACATGAAATATGCCTTGTTTAAAACTGAAAATAGTTAACATTTCCTTCAGGGTTAAATTTTTAAAAAATAATGACAGATAATTGCCTTACTACTCACGTTTTATAAAAAAAATCCGTTGTCAGATAGATATCATACATCGACAAATTAATTCATGACTAAAGCTTTACAGGCAAATATTATTACTGAAAACAATAAATCATTTAGCTTCCAAGTATCTCTCTTGGAAGAAGACATACTGTTTATTAGTGAAAAAGGAAGCAGTGAAGAGGCTCATTATCAATCTCTTCACTTAGAAGTGAGTGCGATTTTAGAGGCTAATAAACAAAAGCCATTGGGGCTAATTCTAGACTTAAAAGAGCTAACCGGAATAAGTAAAGATGCTAAAGGCTATCACTTCACAAAGCTCAAGGAATATTGCAGTAATGGGCAATTGTTACATGTGTCAGTTATAGCACCCGAAATAGCAAAAATGATTACAAAAGCTCCAGCTGCTTTTTTGCTAGAAAACAACATGGTTTCCTACCACGAAAACGATACCCAGGCCATTCAAGCACTACTAAAAAAACAGAACAGCTATAAAAACTCCTCAGAGCCTTTCAAGCAGTGCTTGCAAGAAAACACACAAGATATCCTTCAGAAATTTACAGAAAGGAATGAAGAGCTTAGGCAGAAAAATGAAGAGCTAGATTATTTTGTATATAGTGTGTCCCACGATCTTAGAGCACCTGTTGCTACTATCCAAGGTCTTGTACAAGTATTGAAAATAGAGGAAGACAACCCAAGTTTGGTGAGCTATCTCGAAATGGTAAATATCCAAATTGCTCGTATAGAAAAGTATATCCGTGAGATAAACGAATATGCTTGGAACTCCAAGTTAGGGATTGAAGTAGAAGAGGTTAACTTCGAAAATATAATCAACGAGACAAAAACTAGCTTACAGTACTTAGAAGGGGCGGATAGTGTAGAATGGGAAGTAGAAGTTCAACAAGAATGCTTTTTCTACTCAGACAAACAACGAATTCACCTCATACTCATGCACCTATGTGCCAATTCTATTAAATATAGAAAGCTTGAAAGTGCAGACAACAAGCTCAAAATTTGTATCAATTCTGATGCTAAATCAGCTACCATCTCGGTAATAGACAATGGAATAGGCATAGAGAAAAAGTACATGGATAATATTTTTGATATGTTCTTCACCACTAGCGACCGAACCAAAGGAAATGGTCTTGGCCTGTACACCACGCTCCAAACTGTAAAAAAACTAGAAGGGAAGATAGATGTATTGACCCAACCTGAGGAAGGAAGTACTTTCACCATTTCCATACCAGGGCATTCCAGCCCAGATCAGCTTAAATAGCCTAATTTCGCGATATTTCACTTACTTTACAAAATATATAACACCATCTGCAATAACTTTGTTATATATTAGATACTCATTTTCAATACACTCAAGAATCTAATTAATAAGAAATTTCAGATCAGTATTATTGATTGACGAAGACACCACTAACAGTTTCATAATAAACAAGTTATAATCGAACACTAACCTTTCCGACGACTTGACAATTTATACAAGCGCAAAAGATGCACTAGAATTTCTAAGTGAAACGCTGTTTCGAAAGGCAAAATGCCAGATTTGATTTTCCTTGATATCCGAATGGCTGTAATGAGCAGGTGAGCCTTTTTAGATGCTTATCAAAAAATCAAAAAGAATATAAAGCAAGATATCCCCATCTTGATCATGTCTAGCTCCAATAACCCTGAAGACCTCAAAAAGCAGATACGTACCCCGAGACTACTACGTAAGCCCATTACGATGGCAAAGTTCAAGGAGATAAAACGAAAATTTTCAAAATAGCTTGAAGCCCATAAAAAAAGCTCTTTTTTTATGGGCAAATAATGAACAAACCTCTTAACAGATTACTTTTGATGACATGGATGAAGTTTTTGGTGGCAAACTAAGGGTCAGGGTTTGTGGAATTTGTATTAAAGGGGATAAAGTGTTACTGATAAAGCACAACATGCCCGACAACAAATACCTCTGGGCACCTCCTGGCGGTGGGGTAAATTATGGGGAAACACTTGAAATCGCCTTAAAGAGAGAGTTTGTGGAAGAAACGGGGTTAGAAGTTGAAGTGAAGCGCTTCTTGTTTGTAAATGAGTTGCTCGTCAAACCGCTCCATGGAATCGAACTTTTTTTTGAAGTGAAGATTACTGGCGGAGAACTTGCCATGGGGACAGACCCTGAAATGAAAGGAGGCAAACAGGTGATAGATGCACTGGAATATTTGAACTTCGAACAACTCAAACATGAACCCATTTCACACCTTCACAACCTATTTGCCTCCTGCAATTCTATTGAAGAGCTTCTTCAGCTTAGCGGACTAAAAAGCTTTATTCGCTAACCTCTTCGTTGTTCCCAAATTTGGTCGAAACATATTCTATACCCCACACACTCACAAAACCCAAAACAGCCAAGCCTATAGCATAAAGAAAAAAGGCTTCTTGACCTGTTATTTCAGGAAAAGCAAGTGGACTCACATTATTTTGAACCAATGGCTTTTCAACCCCATGCCTATCTATATAAGTCTCCACAGTTTCTTTCCAAGGCCATACTTTATTGAGCGAACCGAACAAAAAGCCTATCAGGGCTGCCACAATGATATCGTGATATTTTTTGAACAACCATGTGAGCAAGTGGGAAAAGGAGATAATTCCTGTAACGCAGCCTATCATAAAAGCCAAAATCACTTTCAAATTCACCAAAATCTCAGTCATATTGGTGGCCACCAAAGCATCTATGAGCTTTTGGAGAGATCCAAAAATATATTCATAAGCACCTAGCAAAATCAAAATAAAGCTACCAGAAATACCGGGTAAGATCATGGCGCAAATAGCAATAGCCCCACAAAAGAAGACATATAGCACACCTTCATTTCCTGCAAAAGCTGATAAGGTAGTTATCCAAAAAGCAACGCCAGTTCCAATAATAAGGGCCAGAATAACTCCTACCGACCAAGCTTTTATTTGCTTAGCTACTAACAAAGCTGAAGCAATGATAAGCCCAAAAAAGAATGACCAAAGTAAAATGGGTTGATTGGCAAGTAAATACAGTACTACCCTTGAAAAAGTAACCAATGCAGTACCTATACCTGCAAAAAGGACAAGCAAGAAACTTCCGTTTATTTTCTCCCAAAAACCTTTAAAATCAAATTTGAGAAGAAGTTTTAAAGCCTTAAGATCAACTGACTTGATAGAGAAGAGAAGCTCTTCATAGATGCCTGTGATAAATGCGATGGTTCCACCAGAAACCCCTGGCACTACATCCGCCGCACCCATAGCCAAGCCTTTCAAAAAAAGTAAAATTCTTGATTTCATTCTTTCGTTTCAGTTTTAGAGTATGTTAAAATCTTCTTTTGCGCATATAAAAAAAGCACTTGGCGAAAGTATCATTTTTCGCCAAGTGCTTTTTTATAAATTCGTTAATAATTCTTGATCAAATGCTAAACTACGCTTTTTCTGAGATCAACTCTTCAACAATATTGTCTTTTCTCTTTTCGCACTGCGAAGCATCCTTACCACAATAGCTACACGGACCGCCATCTTTGTTCAAAAAAGGGCTTTGCGAAGCACATGTACCTTTGAACTCCCCATTTTTTATAAATAATAGCCTTACAGACATGAAAATAAAAAACACCGCAAAAAATCCTATTGCTAATAATACAGTTGTCATTTCAAAATTTGTTTTTGATTAACTTGGATGAGACCAAGAGAATATTTTTCCACAAAATTAATGTATTTTAATGACAACCACTTGCCCCATGGATTAGTTCAACAAAAAAGCCGCTAGAAAACACCTAGCGGCAACAAAGCTGGATGAAACTGGTTGACTATCGGGGCGTAGACATAACGTTACCATAACTTTGCAATACCCCTTCCACGTACTTCTCAAAATCACTACTCACTTGAACGTGCCTGTTCTTCATGGACATGTTAGAACCTCCTGTAACCAGTAGCCAAGAAAGGTTGTTTTTCAACTTCTCATCCCAACCGCATTCTTTCACCATCACTTTGGTATGGTGATGGTCGTGATAACAAATCACTGATACAGAACTTGGTGCGGTAGGAAAAGTAACACTTAACAGGTTTTTCTTTCTTGCCTTAAAAGCGACCATACCGACGGCTTCTAAGTCTTCTAACTCCCATTCGTGTACCAAAAACCATTTTTTGATTTGAGAAGAAAGCTTTTCTAAATCGATTATAAGTTCTTTTTCATATGTCATAGCTGTAAGTTTTGAGGTGAGACATCTGATGACTATGAGCAAGTTTGCTAGGTTAGGAAGTGCATGGATAACCCTTAATTCTGGTATTATTAATTTATACGTAACAGAGAGGAAAAAGATGGTTCTACGCATATTTCAATAAAAAAGGCTGCCAGAAATGACAGCCTTTTTCTAAATCTTAGCCCTAAGGGAATTACTTTTTCTTTGGAGCAGCCTTCTTAGCAGGAGCTTTTTTTGCTGTTGTTTTTTTAGCCGCTGGCTTTTTCGCTACAGCTTTTTTAGCAGGTGCTTTTGCCCCTTTCTTGGTCTTCTTTTCTGGAGCGGTTTCTATGATCTCTACACACTCTTCGTATGTCAAATCCTCTGCTACCTTATCTTTAGGGATTTTATAGTTCTTCTTTTTGAAAGAGATGTACGGTCCCCATCTGCCATTGAGCAACTGAAGCTCTGGCTCTTGGTCAAATGACTTTATGAACTTCTCGGCATCTGCTTTTCTCTTCGCCAGTATCAGCTCAATAGCTTCCGCCTCTGTTACAGAAAGCGGGTCGTATTCTTTGCCGAGGGAAACGAACTTGCCATCGTGGCGGATATAAGGGCCAAACCTTCCAATAGCTGCTACAACTTTCTTATCCTCAAACATCCCAACATCTCTGGGCAATTTGAAAAGCTCTAACGCCTCCTCTATGGTTATTTTATCAAGGTACTGCCCCTTTTGCAACGATGCATACTGAGGTTTTTCCTCATCCTCAGCATTACCAATTTGCACATAAGGTCCATACTTGCCCAACTTGGCAAACATCTCAAGCCCACTTACAGGATGGACACCCAGCTTACGAGTAGTGCCTACCTCGGCTCTCGACACGTTCTGCTCGGCGTCTTCTACCGTTTTGTGGAAATCTCCATAGAATGAATCGATCATTTCATTCCAAATGATCTTGCCATGTGCTATATCATCAAACTGCTCTTCTACCTTAGCGGTGAAAGAATAATCTACGATGTTTGGAAAATACTTGGTCAGAAAATCATTCACAACAAACCCGGTATCGGTTGGAAATAATTTATTCTTTTCGGCACCTGTTATTTCTGTAAGAATATTTTCAGAAATATCAGTTCCTTCAAGCGTCAACTCAGCATATTTCCGCTCTTTTCCATCCCTAGGTTCTTTAACTACATAATTCCTCTTTTGAATAGTGGCAATAGTAGGAGCGTACGTTGACGGCCTGCCTATCCCCCTTTCTTCCAAAGCCTTCACCAAACTTGCTTCGGTAAATCTTGCAGGAGGTCGGCTAAAGCGCTCGGTTGCTTTCATCAAGTCCAAATCCAGTGCCTGGCCTATGTTCAATGGAGGTAGCATTTCTTTTTGCTCCTCATCTTTCTCATCATCGGTCGACTCTATGTATACCTTAAGGAAACCTTCAAATTTGATCACCTCGCCAGTAGCTGTCAATTTTTCGGGAACAGTAGAGACCCCTATAGTTGCTGTGGTTTTTTCCAGCTTCGCATCCGCCATTTGTGAGGCAATTGCACGTTTCCATATTAACTCATACAACCTCTTATCGTTGCGGTCGCCTGTTGGGATTTCCCGCATCCCAAAGTTGGTTGGCCTGATAGCCTCGTGAGCTTCTTGTGCCGACTGCGACTTGGTTTTGAACTTTCTTTGCTGGGCATATTCTGAGCCAAAAGCAGAAGATATTTCCGAAGCGGCGGCGGCCAATGCCTCTTCCGAAAGGTTCACAGAATCCGTCCTCATATAAGAAATGTAACCACCTTCATATAGTTTTTGGGCCACGGCCATGGTCTGAACCACCGAGAAGCTCAACTTTCGGCTGGCCTCTTGCTGAAGGGTAGAAGTGGTAAAAGGAGGTGCCGGAGATTTTTTCCCAGGCTTCTTCTCTAGGTTTTCAATGGCATAATCCGCCCCTAAGCATTTCTCTAAAAAAGCTTGGGCTTCGTCTTTCGTAACAAACCTTTTTCCAAGCTCCGCTTTCAACTGCTTCCCTCCGTCTAAGTTGAAAAAAGCTACAACTTTGAAGCTAGACTTCACTTCAAATGCATCTATGTCTCTTTCTCTTTCTACTACTATCCGAACCGCTACCGACTGTACTCTACCGGCAGAAAGCCCCGCTCTTATTTTCTTCCAAAGCACAGGGGAAAGGTCAAACCCTACCAATCGGTCGAGCACCCTACGCGCCTGCTGGGCATTCACCAAGTTCCCATCAATATCTCTTGGCGACTTAATCGCATTTTGGATAGCCGACTTGGTGATTTCCCTAAAAACAATCCGTTTAGTCCTATCTTTATCTAAATTGAGAGCTTCTTTCAAATGCCATGAAATAGCTTCTCCTTCGCGGTCGTCGTCAGTCGCTAGCCAGATTGTCTCGGCGTCTTTCGATATTTTCTTCAGCTCATCTATCACTTGCTTCTTATCGCTCGAAACTACATATTTTGGCGAAAACCCATTTTCTATGTCAATGGCATTATTGCCCTTTTGCAAATCTCGCACGTGTCCATAACTGGATTTTACCGTGTAATCTTTTCCCAAATATTTCTCAATAGTCTTGGCTTTCGCAGGTGACTCTACAATGACTAGATTCTTTGTCATATCTTTTCTAATGTGTATGGTTCGAGCGACAGCAGTTTGTCGCCAGTGTTGTTAAATTAAACTTCCTATCCCCTCTTTTTCCATCCCAATTTCCAGCTAAAAAACATGTATAAAACAATAAGATCACTAACTCTATACCTAAGGAAAGTTTGTTGTTAAACTTAAGCAGAAGCTGGAACTGTATGTTGATTATAAACATTTTTTGAAAGGATTGTTGCCAAACCCCTCAATTCTTTTCCAAAAAAACGATGAAACAATTGCTTGGAAAAGCCGCATTATAAGCGAATTTTTCTTTTTAATAGTCAAAACTTGACCTCGGCAAATTTGCAAAAAAAAAATTATCTGCCTAGCTTTCTATAGAAAAATGAATTTTTAGAAGAAATGTACGCCAATACTCCTATATTGAGATGATACATTTTGATTTTTAATAATTTCGCATTTTTAATAACTAAAAATCATGATGGTGGATGAAGATAAATTATATTAATTTATACCTTTTCCATTTTTAATCTGACCAACAGAAACATTCAAACGTTCACGGTAGTTATCGTTGTGAGATTTGTAATAAATGAATGATTTTTTGGTGTTTTTTATATAATTTCGCCATTCCTATAGATTAATTGAAAACAATATAATAGCATATTAGATGACTAAGAAAGTAGCAGAATTACACTTCGACGGGAAAACCTTTGAGCTCCCAGTTATAGAAGACGGAACCGAAAACGAACTAGCTCTCGACATTTCAAAACTCAGAGCTCAGTCTGGCCTTATTACACTTGACGTTGGTTTTAAAAATACAGGCTCTACAAAGAGTGCAGTTACCTACTTAGATGGTGACAAAGGTATTTTAAGACACAGAGGTTATACCATTAAAGACCTTACAGATAACTGTGAATTTTTGGAAGTTGCCTACATGCTAATCTACGGCGACCTTCCTGACCAAGAAACATATGACAAATTCAAAGCGAGGATAGCGAAGCATTCTGATATGCACGAAGATGTCAGAAAGATTTTGGATGGCTTCCCTTCTTCTGCTCACCCAATGGGTGTTCTTTCATCTCTTGTAACTGCTCTTACTGCTTTTTATCCTCAGTCATTAGACCCTATCAACTCACCACAAGGTGTTGATACAACTATTGTAAGATTATTGGCTAAGCTTCCTACTATTGCTGCTTGGTCGTACAAAAACGAGCTTGGTCGTCCGCTCAACTACCCTAAAAACAAGTACAACTACGTGGAAAACTTCTTGCAAATGATGTTTGCAAACAGGCAAGAAGAGTATGAACTAAACCCAGTAGTAGTTGATGCGCTCAACAAATTGTTGATCCTGCATGCAGATCACGAACAAAACTGTTCTGCAGCTACAGTAAGAGTGGTAGGTTCTTCACTTGCCAGTTTGTACGCTTCTGTTTCTGCGGGTATCAACGCACTTTGGGGCAAGCTCCATGGCGGAGCCAACCAAGGGGTGATCGAGATGCTAGAGGCTATCCAAGCTGACGGCGGCGATGTAGATAAATACATTGCAAAAGCAAAAGACAAAAACGATCCATTCCGCTTGATGGGCTTTGGCCACAGGGTATACAAAAACTTTGACCCACGTGCCAGAATCATCAAATCATCTTGCGATGATGTATTGGCAAGTTTGGGCGTAGAAGATCCATTACTTGATATTGCCAAAGGATTGGAAGAAAAAGCCTTGGCTGATGAGTACTTCATAGAAAGAAAATTATTCCCTAACGTAGATTTCTACTCTGGCATTATTTACAGGGCTATTGGTATCCCTACCGAAATGTTTACGGTAATGTTCGCTATGGGCAGGTTGCCAGGTTGGATAGCTCAGTGGAAAGAAATGCGTGAAGAAGGTCAGCCTATCGGAAGACCTCGCCAAATCTACACTGGTGAAAACGAAAGACCTGTGAAGCCTATCGCTGAGCGTTAGGAAACAAGGTTTCTAAATAAGTTTGGAAAGCCCTTCTATAACTGGAAGGGCTTTTCTTTTAGCCAATGATACACATCTTCTTGGCAGCGGACTTTTTCACCTTTCACTTCCAAAGGAACATTATTTAACCCTTCGTCTAGTGCCACTGCCGATACATTGTCTTCAAGCTGAAACTCTACAATTTTGAGCACATCGGCTTTCACCCGCTTGTTGAGCACAGGGAATACTACCTCAATTCTGTTGTTCAGGTTGCGCCCCATCCAGTCCGCCGAACCCAAATACACTTCCGTATCGCCCCCATTATGGAACACAAATATCCGAGCATGTTCCAAATAGCGGTCTACAATCCTCCTGATGGTGATATTCTCGCTCATGCCTTCAACTCCGGGCACTAGGCAGCAAATCCCCCTAATAATCAACTCTACCTTCACCCCTGCTCGGCTAGCTTCATAAAGCTTATCCACCATCACCAAATCCTCCAAGTTATTGACTTTCAAAACCATACTTGCCGACTTTCCCTCCTTAGCTTGTGCTATTTCCCTATCCATCATTTCTAAAAACCGCTCTTTCATATTGAGCTGAGCCACCAACAAATGCTTGACCTCTGGCTTGTTCTCCTGAGTTTCTATAAACCCAAAAACCTTCTCTAGCTCTTTATTTAAAGACTTTTCCGAAGTAAAAAGCCCATGGTCGGCATAAATTTTTGCCGTACTTTCATTGAAATTACCCGTTCCTAAAAAAGCATACCTCTTTTTTAAACCTTCTTTTCTCCTTACTACCAAAGCAACCTTTGCATGAACTTTGAGTCCAGGAATACTATAGATTATTTTTACCCCTGCTTTTTCCATCTCCGCTGCCCACTTCAAGTTATTCTCCTCATCAAACCGAGCTTTAACTTCCACAAAACAGGTCACATTTTTACCATTCATGGCCGCACTTATGAGCGCATTGGCTATAAAAGAATTGGCTGCGACACGGTAAACAGTCACAAAAATATCGGTAACATAAGCATCTATGGCAGCCTCGTTGAAAAACCTCAGAACATAATCGTAGGACTGGTAGGGAAAATGGAGCATGTAATCTCGCTTGTCCATTGCCTCAAAAAATGAATCAGACTTATCGAGCAAGGGATGGGAAAGCGATGGCATGGAAGGATACTCCAAATCGGGAGCTTTGGGGTTGGGTAAGGAAAAGAGGTCATAAAAGTTATGGTACCTGCCTCCCGGCACCATGTCTTCCCTATCCAAGCCGAGGATATTCTGCAAAAATTCTTGGAATTTCACAGGCATATTCAAATCGTACAAAAACCTGCTCGGCGCCCCAATATTTCTTTTGTCGAGCTGCCTTTTTATCTTCTCAACCAAGTCCCCGTCGTACTCATCTTCAATATACAAATCTGCATCCCTATTCATTTTTAGGCTGTAGCAACCCACTATTTCATAACCTGGAAATACTATTTCCAAATTGGCTTTGATCACATCGTCCAAGAATGTATAATAATAGATGCCATCTACTACGGGCAAAGCAGCGAAGCGGGGCAAATTATCGGAAGGAATGTTCAGAACGGCATACCTATTAAGCTCTTCAGCATCTTTTCGCTTAAGCTCTACAGCCAAATACAACTTCCTGTTTTGGAGAAAAGGGCGAGATTCTTCGGTAAGAAGCACGGGCCTCAAATACGCCAACACTCTTGACTTAAACAATCGGGTGATCGTTTCCTTGTGCAGCATGAGCTTGGGTTGCTCATTATAAAGGACAATACCTTCCCGCTCAAGTGTAGGTAATATTCCCTCGTAAAAAGCCTTTCCATATTCTTGCTGTTGCCTGATTATCTCCGCATGGATCAAAGCAAAGGCTTTCGCAGGTTCAAAACCTATGTTTTTATTGATTTTCTTTTTACCTATTTTCATTAAGCTACGGATGGCCGCAACTCTTACCCTAAAAAACTCGTCTAGATTGGAAGAAAAAATAGCCAAAAACTTTACCCTCTCAACTATTGGCAC
Organism: Flammeovirgaceae bacterium SG7u.111; assembly: GCA_034044135.1. Taxonomy (NCBI): domain Bacteria; kingdom Pseudomonadati; phylum Bacteroidota; class Cytophagia; order Cytophagales; family Flammeovirgaceae; species Flammeovirgaceae bacterium SG7u.111. Next base: position 5,409,313 of record CP139021.1, read on the forward strand.
TTCTGGGTTTTTAGCCTCCTGCAATATCCTATAGTTAAAGGACAGCCAACTCAAATCTCTATTAAAATACTTTTGTTCAGTCTCCATATCAAATGCCTACATTTATAGATAAAGGTTACAAGAAGCCGTTTGGAAATATACCTTTATGATTTTTTACTTCTTTTGATACATAATTCCATTAAACTCTCCGCAGATAACGATGCTGCTATCCATGTCGGTTTGCCTCATTCCGCATCCAAAATTAGCTATAACAATTTTCAAATATAATTCTCAAACAACATCTAAGGGCATGTTCTATTTTATTGCCCATATTAACCAAACAAGCACATAAAAGCTGGGTGAATATAAACTGGAAAAATGGAAGTTTATGTAAACCAAACATCGCCTTTAGATGAACAAAGTCGGAAAACTACTTAGTTTAACCTAACTAACATGGTTTTGAATAAGGGGCAAATCGTGCTAACTTTGAATGCTTTCAAGGAAAATTTGCACTATTTAGCAATATATACCTTGTTGCATGTACACATGATAATTTTATCATAAAACTAAGGCTTTGGTTTCGCCAGTTAGAGAAGTATTTTGAAAGAAACTTAGCCAATACATTAAATTATTTGCTTAACAAATAAATTTTAAGTCAAGTGGATCTATTTGAGAAGTTATTATTAGACAGAGGCCCAATCGGGCAACATTCGCAGTTTGCCCATGGCTACTACGCATTTCCAAAGTTAGAAGGTGAGCTTGCTCCTCACATGATGTTCAGGGGCTCAAAAGTACTCAACTGGAGTTTGAACAATTACTTAGGCTTGGGCAACCATCCTGAAGTAAGAAAAGCCGATGCAGATGCAGCTGCTGATTGGGGTCTTGCCTACCCAATGGGTGCCCGCATGATGTCAGGAAATTCTACTCTAATCGAGGAATTTGAAGCACAGCTTTCAGAGTTCGTTCATAAAGAAGACACCATGGTTCTTAACTTCGGTTACCAAGGAATCATGTCGGTTATCGACGCACTTCTTGATAGGAAAGATGTAGTAGTATATGATGGTGACTGCCACGCATGTATCATCGACGGCCTTAGGATGCACTTGGGCAAAAGGTTTGTGTACCCACACAACGATATTGAGAGCTGTGAAAAACAACTCAAAAGAGCATCTAAAATAGTAGAAGAAACTGGCGGAGCTATCTTGGTGATTACCGAGGGAGTATTCGGCATGTTGGGTGAGATGGGCAAGCTCAAGGAAATCGTTGAGCTTAAAAAGAAATTCCAATTTAGATTACTAGTCGACGACGCTCACGGCTTCGGTACTATGGGCGAAACTGGTGCGGGTACTGGCGAAGAGCAAGGCGTGCAAGACGAAATAGACATCTATTTCTCTACATTCGCTAAGTCAATGGCTAGCATCGGTGCTTTTGTATCGAGTAACGAGCAAGTGATCGAGTTTTTGAAATACAACTCTCGCTCTCAAATATTTGCCAAAACACTTCCAATGCCGCTAGTAGTTGGCAACATGAAGCGTTTGGAAATGCTTAGGACTAGGCCTGAATTCAAAAACAAGCTTTGGGAAATTGTAAATGCCTTGCAAAGTGGATTGAGGGAAAGAGGTTTTAACCTCGGACGTACCATGTCTCCAGTAACTCCAGTAATCTTGAGTGGTGGCACCAACGAAGCAGCCAATATGATTATGGACTTGCGCGAGAACTTCAAAATCTTCTGCTCGGTAGTAATCTACCCTGTAGTACCTAAAGATGTGATCATGCTTCGCCTTATTCCTACGGCGGCACACTCTATGGAAGATGTTGAAGAGACTATTAAGGCTTTCGAAGCTATTTCTAACAAGCTGAAGTCTGGTGTTTATGCCAATAGTGATATTCCAGCAGTAGCGCCTTAAGGGGTGCTTACTGCTCTTTCTTGCTTGATTTAGACATATTTTTTCTTTCGAAAGTCCAAATCAGCATTTTTTTATCGGTTTTTGGGCAAAAAAAGGCATTTTAGTTTTATTTATTCCGAACTATTTATCTAACTTTCGCCCTGAATTAATTAATAAAAACAACATTTAAGCGGATTATTATGGAAAAATACGAGCAATTAAAGCAGTTAGTGCTTTCTTTGGAAGAGGACTTCTCTAAGTTCTATAACAAACAAAATCAAGCTGCAGGAACACGTGTGAGAAAAGGAATGCAGGACATTAAGACCTTTGCTCAAGACATTCGTGTTGAAGTTCAGGACATAAAGAACAAACAAGAAGGCTAAACACTGCAAAATTATTTAATGAAGGGTATCCTTACGGATACCCTTTTTTATTGCCCATCCGCCAGCCATTAATACTCCTATTTCCCCACTGACACTGTTATTTTTTACCTCTGACTGTTTTGGCGAACTTCTTGCCGCAAAAGTGAGTATATTTGATAGAGAAAGCTACAATTCAAATTGGTAGTAGTTTTGTTGAGCGTGCAGCTTTTATTGAACCGCTACTTTATAAACTCTGTCAATCATCAATTTCATGAATTCATTACAAGTCAGATATACGATAAGAAAGAACTTCCCGATAGCCGTACAAGACGATATCTCCAAGTTACCTGCCGAGGGGCAAGAAGAATTCTTGTACCGCTACAGCAGAGAGATGAGGTCTGTAGGGCTATCGTATATGTTCCATTTCATAGTGGGCACTTCCTATCTTTACCAAGGTAAATGGGTAAAACAGCTCCTTTTTTGGCTAACCGGTCTCGGCTTTGGAATCGGGTGGGTCATCAACCTATTTCGGATGCCCAGCATGATAAAAAAAGTAAACCATAAAATAGCCAAGCGAATCGTTTCTGAGCTGTATAAACGCTATCGGATTTACCCAGAAGATTCTTTGGACTTCTTAAAGAAAAGAAAGCTTGCTGCACAAGGGCAAAGTGAGATGAAGTCTAAGGCGAAACCTAGAAACATCAAACCTACTTATGACCCTACTGACCTTACGGTTGGCAACCTCCAAACAGGCTTCTTGCTAGACTATGACCTAAAAACTTGGGAAGTAGTTAACGAAAACCAATTTGACTGGTACAATGGACAGTCGGAGAGCGAGTATAAAATCACAGCAGATACAAGGCAGAAATTCTTGAATGTTCGAATTGAAAATGGGCAAGAAGTAGTGATCGATTTTAAGATAATCAGCATCTACGCCATCAACAACCGCCTTGAAGCTGAAATCACACTACGCAACAAGCCTGCAAATATTCTCACATTCAATGAGATGCCTTTCTATAGAGAAGGAATGACCAAAGAGGGTATCTTTTTCAATATCACCACAAAAGATCATGGAAAAAAAATAGATGTTTGGGAATATTTTAATGAGGCTCGCACCGAGGTTCTTAGAATAGAGCGACATGGCAAAGATTTCAGGACTTTCTATGGCAATGTGGTTTCCACCCTTCAGTTTAGTGATATTCTTCCCAAAAAGGTAATGAGCTAATTCTGCACGATACCTTTTTCACACCTTCAAAGAGTAATGCCCATAATGGGTGAATTTATACAGCCACCCAGCCTATCGACATTGACGAAAGAAGAACACATTGGCTCGGCAAGCCCATTACCATTGGTAATGATGTTTGGATTGTGTTCTGTTTCCCGGTGTTACCATCGGCGATGGCTGCATAATTGGTGTAGGTGCTTGGTAACCAAAAGCATCCTTCCCAACACAATAGCTGTAGGATCGTCCTATAAAGGAATTATGAGTTTGTATAAAAAAAAGAGCCCCGAAACCAACAAAGCTCCGGGGCTTACTTTTCACCATATCAATAAGGGAAATCTCCTTATTGTTTGATCATCATTTTTAGATTAGTATGAGCACCTGTTTTGAGTTGAAGCACATAAACGCCACTTGGCAAAGTACTCACATCAAGGCTCACAGAATGATCTGAGATTTTTTGCTTCAAAACCTCTCTACCCGAAAGTGTAACGATCCTCAACTCTTCATTTCCATTTAGTGTAGGAATGTCGAGGTTAAGCATATTAGCCACTGGGTTCGGGTAGATCACGAATTCATCGATTTCTTCTAACTGGATAAACCCTCCACTAGCATTCCTTACATTGGCTCCTATTTTGCCCACACCTGCATTTGCTATTACTGTTGCAGGTACACTGGACGCACCGGTAAGTGCCGAAGAGTAAGAATATGGAACGCTCAAGGAACAACTGTTTGGTTCGCTAGTATCATCACGTGATAAGTCCCAAGTTACATTGTCAAATATGTTCCCGCTCTCTTGCGTCCCTCCTAATTCATCGCTATACGCAGAAACAATTGGATTTTGAGAATCTTTGAAATAATTGTTCTCTACTTTTAGGCAAGCTCCCATTCTAGAGTTGATACCTGTCGATACCACGCCGCTGTAATAATTGCTGAATATGTGGCCAACACCATGTCTGAACAATGGCATTCTAGAGTTAACATTATCAAAGTAGTTGTGGTGTATGGTAATTTTACGATCATAGTCATCTCCATCGCCATTTCCAACCAACATCATTTTCCAACTATCGTGCAAATAGTTATAAGAATAAGTGATGTATTCTGAATCTTTTTTGGCATCCAAAAGACCATCGTAATAGTCTTTGCCCACATTTTGATACTCAGCATACAACTCACAGTGGTCGATCCACACATGGTCGGCAGGCCCTTCTATCGAAATAGCATCTTTGTCCCCAACTAAAACGTTACCAACAGCAACATTCTGAATAATAACATTTCCTGCTTTGTAAATTTTGATTCCAATGCCATCAAACACACCTGAAGTTCCCACGCCAATGATGGATACATCTCTCACGTCTTTTACTTCTATCTTATTCTCAGCCGTTGTAGAATTTCCAGGGGTGATTGTTCCAGTTACATAGATGGTCAAAGGTACAGTAATATCACCGTCTCTTTTTTGGTGAATGTAGGTAGTGATACAGTCTCCAGTGCTACAGTTGTAAGAAACGCCACCTTGACCGCCAGTAGTACCACCAGCCATTGAGGCATAACCAATTGGTCCATTTCCTATTGGAGGCACAACAACTCCAGTTGGAGTAGCGTTTGCTGCATTTGAGTTAATAGTAGCACCATTGCCATTGTCCGAGGCTTTCACCCAATAGTAATAAGTAGTACCATTGCTTACAGAGTTGTCAGTATAAGAAGTACCAGCAACTCCTTGTGCAATTCTCACCCTACCGCTTGGATCACTATCTGTATCTCTATAGATTTGTTGACCGGTAACCGTACCATTGCTCACTACCCAGCTAAGGTTAACCGTACCATCAGACGCTGATGCGCTCAATGCTATTGCGGTTGAAGAAACTGAGGTAAAATTGGCTGTAATATTTTTGTCTGCATCCATTACAACCGTTGCTGGATTACCAGTATACCCTCCACTCCAGCTATCAAATTGCCATCCGCTTGCAGGAGTCGCCGTCATGATCACAGAAGTGCCAGCTGCAAATATCCCACTGCTTGGACTTACCGATCCAGAACCGTTAATGGTAGTACTTAGACTATAATTGACACCAGCGTCATCAAACTGACAAACCTCGATTTTATCTACATTAGGTAACCCCGAACCTCCAGTAGCTGTAAACCTGATGGTGTTAGACCCTGAGTTCAAAGAAACGGTAAAGTCTGCAGTCAACCAAGTAGACCAGGCACCAGTGTTAGGCAAACTCAAATTCGAAAGTTGGGTAGATCCATTTACCGAAATATCTGCAGGGCGGTCAGTAGAACCGTTTGCATAAAAAATGCTTACATCATGATCGCCAGCAGAAGGCACATCAACTGTGATTTCAACGTATTTCCCAGCTGCATTAGCCGTATTCACAAAGCCACTTCCAGTATAACCAGCATGGTTAGAGTCTACTGTAGCATCGTCCCAAGTTCCACTTTCTGCCTGATAAACAACATTTTCACATGTATTAGTAGGAATAGCCGAGAAAGTAGCGGCAATAGATTTATTGCCATTGACGGTAACCGAAAGAGGATTAGAAGTTCCACTAGCATTACCCGACCAACCAACAAATTGATATCCGCTATTAGGAATTGCGGTTAACGAAATTACTGATCCTTCGTCAAAAGTTCCACCACCAGAAACTGAGCCGTTACCATTTGAAGAGGCAGAAACCGTGTATTGAGTAGTTCCTCCTCCTGCATATGCCAAGCTCATATAATAGAGGTTGGCTACATCGCTTTTACTCAAGGTGTGACTACCAGCACCCAGTGTAGTGGTAAGAACACCAGAAGATACAGTATAATCGTTTCCATCTATTTTAAAATCACCATTGAATCCATCGTTGAACACCAAGGTCAACGTAGCTTCTTGGGCAGCGCTGAAAGAGATGGAAGTACTCGATTCTATTTTCAAACATTGTGTCAGCGTAAGTCCATTATAGACTACTGTTCCTTTTGAAGTAGAAAGGTTTCCCGAAATGCTGTAAAATGAGCTGCTCGTACCCGATGCTGTAAAGTTGTGAACGTAATCTCCACTTGGTGGGGGTGCCACAACGCCGTCTTCCGTAAATACTGCAACAATCGATTTGTCAGCATCCATTGTAACTGTTGCTGGGTTTCCGGTATATCCGCCACTCCAGTTGCTGAACGTCCAACCATTCGCAGGGGTCGCGGTTACTGTTACAGTACTTCCAGCAGTAAAACTACCTCCGTCTGGACTCACCGAACCTTGCCCTCGTACCGAAGTAGTCAAGGTATATGTTCCTGGAGGCGGAGGTGTCCCACCCGACTCAACTGCACCCAAGTCTGGGCTATTGCCATTGTACGAGATTCCTGTACTGCTCACGCCAGCATCGATCAAAGAGCTACCAGAAGAAAGCGTCAAAAAACCATTGGAAGTTGGGTTGTTATTAGGCCCTGAATTAAGTGTCACAAAATCGGAGCTACTTGCTGTGTATGGCCAGTTGTCATCATTATCAAAAGCATTTGGCGCTGAGGCATTTCCCCTAATACGGTCATTAGAACTAGAATTGAAAGACAAGTTGTTCTTGAAAATATGAGAAGCCCCATCTCTTGTGTGGAAATTATATTGCGTATTACTATATGAAGTACAGTTTGTGAATTCTATACTACCCACATTGCCGTTGTCGGCAAAGCCGTGTTTCCCATTGTTGAAAGCGACACATCTTCTCAAGATATGATTGATATTATGAGCAGAAGATCCTAGTTTGTACCCATTTTTATCGCCATTCCCTGAGGTAGCACCAGAGGTCAGTGTTCCATTGCTGTGGGCAATACAGCCTTCAAAATACACCACTCCGATAGGTCCAGTATCGCTTTTAGTATATAAATCCCAACCATCGTCAATGTTGTGGTGGGAAATACAATTGATAAACTTATTACCAACACCACATGTAAGCTTAGCGGCAAAGCCATCTGCATCTTCGCTGTCAGGGTCTGCATTGTCATAAGCTTCGCAGCCTGTTATCAGGTTGTTAGAAGGCCACTCACTAATCGCATCATAATTAGTATTGTACCTACTCAACTGCAAACCGGTGTCGCGGTTGCCTCTGAACACACAATTCTCAATAGTATTATTGTCTCCTGAGAGTAACATTCCATTGTCTCCTGCACCCTGGATAGTAACTCCTTTCCAATGCCAATAGGCAGCATCTTGTACAACACCTCTGTTGGACGAACTAAGCGATTGACCAGAGAAATCGAGCACAGGTGTTTCACTGTTATAGGCAAAAACACGAATCGGGCTAGACGATGAACCACTGTTTGACTCTGCAATCAAAATGGTTGAGGAATAAGAATAAGTCCCACCTCTTAGGTAAATGTAATCTCCTGGTGAAACGACAGAAATTGCCTTATTAAGTGTGGCAAATGGACTTTGTAATGTGCCGGAGTTAGAATCATTTCCACTGGGGGAAATGTAGTAATTCGCCCCAAGCAAAGCATGGACAAGCATCACGTATACCAACGTGATGAACGTAGTTTTTCTTTTCATTTTCATTGTGATTTTTACTTAGTTAATAATGGGGATTGTTTTTTTAGGCCTAAACTCAAATATCCCGTTTTCAATAATAGAGAATCGTTTAGTTTTATTTGGGGGGCAAACTGTTCATTTTAAGGGGGTAAACAATTTAAAATACAAACACACTTTGTTATATATATTATTTTAATATCTTATAGCAACGTGGAACATTTATAAAAAGTAATCCCCACTTATAAATGCTGCACTTTAATACACATAGCTCGTTCAATCTTTTAAAACAAGACTATGCGTATTCTTGACAATACTATATAGTAATTTACTTTTTATAATCGAATCAATATTTTTTTAATCAATAAAACAGCTATGAATAAACTCACACAACTAATCCTCCTATTAGCATGTATACACTTTTGTCATGCGGGATATTCACAAGAAAGCCAAGGATCAGCATACCCTTATAGTTCGGAGGGTGGGGTTACCTCCTTAGGATTTGGAATTGGGTTGCCTTATGGTGCATTTGGCATCCGCTTGGGTACAAACATTACCAATGGATTGAACGTATTTGGAGGAGCTGGCTACCAAATGGCGGGGCTTGGGTACAACGTAGGGTTGAGGAAAGAATTTAAAAGTAGGACTCACACGCAATTCTTCCTTTCGGGCATGTATGGAACTAATGGAGTAATCACCGTTGAAGGGCTTGATGAATATGATAAACTATACAGAGGTGCCACAGTAGGGCTTGGGATCAAACTGAATTCAAAATCGTCTGATCAGACCTATTGGGATTTAGGGCTTTTACTACCTTTCAGACCTTCACAATTTTATGATGATTATGATAAAGTAAAAAACGATCCTAGAATTGAAGGAGTTACCAACCCTTGGCCCATCTTAATTACTGCAGGGTATAATTTTAATTTCTGATAAATTGAAGATTTCTCGTCCTAAAATCAGCTTAATTAAACTATATCACAATTTGATTTTCCCAAACCAATAACGGCTATAATTTAGGCTAAAGCCGAATAGGTTTGCTGTCATCCAACGGGCTAAAGCCCGCCGCTAGTGATAAAAAAATTAATAGGTCACGCTAAAAAAACGTGACCTATTAAAACTTGATTTTAGGACGAAAGACCTTGCCCTTTGCTACTCCAATTCAAACTTAAAAACGGTCGCATATTCATTCAAGTCTTTTTCAGGCATGGTCAGGGAGAAGTCTCCAGAAGTCAGCTCCCACTCAACTTCTACCTCCGAGCCCAACATACTTATGTTCTTAATAGGTGACGGAGGAATGTTACGATGATACCCTCCAATAGCCCGCAAAGAAATGCGCTTGCCCGCTTCCGGTTTCCCTAAAAAGAAAACATACATAGCTTTTTTATCCTTCGCAACGGTAAATCGCACATCATCGGCAGTATACTGAACAGTAGCCGATTGCCCTCCATGATGACCATCGCCAGCACTTGCTGTTCCATAGCCAAAGATGGTATGTGTTCGTGTCCCGTACACAGCCTCTCCATGGACTTTCAACCAATCACCGATCTCTTTCAAAACATCTCGCTGCTCCTGATTAATAACCCCGTCAGCCCGTGGCGATACATTTAACAATACGATGCCGTTTTTACTCCATACATCGATCATGTTTCGGATGACCACATCGGCTGTTTTGTAAGGGTGACCTTCCACATACATCCAACGGCTTTTGCCCAGTGTAATATCAGTCAGCCAAGGCATGGGATGTACGTCCCTCCTACCGCCTTGTTCAAAATCAAGCACACTGCATTCCAGCGGCATGTCGTCTTGCTTATGGGCAACCACTACCTCTTTGTTGTTCTTCAATCCATTGTTAAAATGATGGGCAGCCATTGTCATACGCTTATCTTCGGGGATCAGGTTTAGCCACGAATCGTACCACAAGATGTCGGGATCGTATTTGTCAATCACCTCGTTTACCTGATCTAGCCAGTATTGGTCAAATTCCTCAATGGTTTCAAAGTTGCCAAAGAGCTTGCGCAGCTTGGGGTCAGTTGTAGCTGTTGGCAAATCAGGATGATACACATAATGGCTGTTGTACCCGATCTTCCATTGCGTTGAATCTTTGGCATTTCGCTGGCCATTACGGGCATGGTGGAACGTAGCAATGGTTTTCATTCCACGCTTCTCAATAGATTTGAAGATATCTCCCAAAATATCTCGTTTGGGTCCCATATCTCCTGCATTCCAAGGATTAACCTCACTATCCCACATGGCAAACCCGTCGTGATGCTGCGCAACAGGCCCTGCAAATTTCGCCCCTGCCATTTGGAACAGCTCCGCCCAATCTTCTGGATCGAATTGTTCCGCTTTGAACATAGGAATGAAATCTTCATACCCAAACTCGTAGATGCTTCCGTAGTTTTCTTCGTGGAATTTACGCACCTTGCCACCGTCTTTGTACATGTTATGTGGATACCACGCACTTCCGAAAGCTGGAACGCTGTAAGGTCCCCAGTGAAAATAGATACCAAGTTTGGCATCGGCAAACCATTCGGGCGCCGCATCGTGCTTATTCAAAGACTCCCACGTTGGCTGATATTCAGTAGCTTCCTGAGAAATTGATTCTTGTTTTTGGCTAGTGTTAGTACACCCATTTAAGATGAATAGTACCAACACTACTTTTAATAGTTTTTTCATTTTCTTCTAATTCAAAAAATAATAATTCAATAGCTAGAGCTAACTATTTCCCATTCAAAAAGTCTACCCTACTTTTAATCCAGTATTCTTGATTTTTATGACCTCCTGCTGTTGCTACCAGCTTTTGTTCATCCAACTCAAACTGCAAACTGGCATCCATTGTCTTGAACAAAGCTGCTGAATTCAGGATCAACAATATTTCTAAAGAGTTTTGATTATTGCCCAATAAAGCTTGGAATGAAGCCACAGGATCTTTTTCACCTACCAAAGCCAAGAATTCGGCTGCGCGAAGTTTCACGAGAACTTCTTCATCTTCACTTTGTAGTTTTTTTGCCAAAGGAATAAATTCTGCTGCTTCATCGCCAAAAGTGCTACATGTTATCAACCCCCAGTAGCGTACCCAAGGGTCTTTCGATTTTAGAGCTTTCTTAATTCCTGACTTAGCCTTTTTATAAGGTTTCAGTTGCAAATCGGCAATTTGGATGAGTTCATCAATCTCAGCTTTGTGTTCCAATCCAAAACCTACAGGATTTTTACCTGCTACATTAGCTAGGTATGCCTCGGGGTAAAAGCTCAAATCATGAAGTGATGATAGCTTATCAACTAATTTCCCCCTCATTTCCTCAAGCAAATCAGCGTAGGCAGGATCAGCAGCCAAGTTTACCGTTTCGTGCGGATCGGCTTCCAAATCGTACAAAGCCTCGGGCGAGCGTTTTTCGAAAAATGCCGATTGAACTTCATTGAGTTTCTTTGCCTCATATAATTCTTTCCATTCCTTATACCCAGCTTGTTTGTACCTGTAACTATTGTACAAGCCATCAATATTAAAAGGCTGGTAACTTCGCATATATTTATAGCGACCCTTTCGGTAGCTCCTGACCAAATCATACTTTTCATCAAAACGATCGGCATGGCCGAAGGTCTCCTCTCGTTTGTTGAGCGCATCTAGTGTAATCCCTTCACCCAAAAAAGGCTCTCCATCCATTTGTTCGGGCACTTCGATGCCTGCAAGATGCAGCACCGTTGGGGCAAAATCTACAAAGCTCACAAACCCATCTACTCGCGAGCCGGCTTTTGAAGGAAAAAGGTGCTTCCATTTTTCTGGAATGTAAACAATGAGCGGTACTTGCAACCCACTTTCATAAATATAGCCTTTGGAGCGAGGCAAGGTTCCTCCATGATCTCCATAATAAAATATGATGGTATTATCCATCAGGCTGTCCTCTTCCAACTGCTGAATTAGCGCTCCTATGCGCCTATCATCATCTCTGTGCTTATCGTAATAGTGCGCATACGATTTACGGAAAACTGCCGTATTTGGGTGATATGGATACAGTTCTACATCTTTCGGTTTAGTTATGAGCGTATTTTCGTCACGCTCATCCAGAGGCTTATGCATTCGGCTCTCGTGCGTATCGTGCAAGCTCCAAACTTGAAAAAATGGCTGCCCTGGTTTTCTGTTTCGATAAGATGCTTTTTTAGAACTTTCATCCCATATCTTTTCTGTTTTGAAATTGTAATCTTCCTTGTAGCAATTGGCAGTATAATACCCCGCATCGCGGAAATATTCTGGGTAACTTTTAAGCCCTTCGGGAAAAGGAACTTCAAAAGCATTCCGGTGAAACTGGCTGCCGGCACGCATGGCATAACAACCGCTTAATAGTGTACTTCTAGCAACAGAACAAACTGCTCCATTTGAAAAAGCATGATTGAATACGATACCTTGGTCTGCCAATTTTTCCACATTAGGCATGGGCACCCCATTTTCGGCATCGTACAAGCGAAGCCACCATGCGGAGTTATCTTCGGTAGTAATCCAAACAATATTCGGTCGGTCGTCTGCCCATAATACATTGGTTGAAAAGAGCAGAATCAGAATTAATTGTGAAATTTTTCGTGTCATTGTTATTCTATTTAACTTTTACTAACTAGCGAAATTTGTATCCCAAATGTAAGTTTAATTCTGATCGAATTCTTTGACAGTAGGCAAAACTTCATCGGCTTGTTTTACCCCTCTTGTTCCGTTTAATCCTTCAAAATACCTGAGGTAATTATGAGAACCGTATTTTGTTTTTTTGTCAATCGCTTCTTGCCCAATTTCTCTCAACCTTGGCAGGTCAACTTTTTCGTCGCCAACCAATAGCAAGTATTTGTTCATTGAAACAACCTTACCTGTTTTATCAGTCATTTCAATTTCCACAAAAAATTGGTCTCCTAATTTGCCGGGGACTTTACAGGTAACCGTAGCAAACTCCTCAGAGCTATCAGGTTTTATATTCCCTAGTTCAACTTTTTCTCTTTTTACTTCATGTTTGTCTTTATCATAAAAAACAACCTCTGCTTTGCACGACTTAAACTCTTTGAAAAAATCATTCACCACCCATAATTCACCCTTGAATTCTTCACCGGGCAACCAACGTCTTCTATCGTGCTGTAAGCTCACCAACAATGGCTGATAAGCCATTTTCACATAATCGTACGATATTTTTGTTTGTTGATAATAATCCACAATTCCCCATTTCATATCAGGAGCAAATGTGATGTAATGGCAAATACAAATAGCACTGGACTTTGGTTTTCTTCTTCTGAAATACTCTAATCCATATTGAAAAATAATCCCTTGAGCAACCTGCGTGGCATCTACAAACTCCTGCATGCTTCCAGTTGCTTGGGTATTCAGCGCATCAAAATTCAACGTGCGAAACACATCAAAATCGGTCCAGTGGTGGCCCCAACTTGGTCCCGGAGGCCATAGCTCATTTTCAGGAATAAACTTTTTAATGCTTTCCACATTGGGGCAAGAGGAAATAGCAAGTTCGGGCACAGCGGCGAAGTCTTTCTTTTGGAAAAATTGCTCCATATTGCTTCGACCTTCTCCGTAAAACAAGCCATTGGCGTGCGTGCTTTCTTTGGGCTTGAAGCCTAATTCAATTCCCACATGGTCGCTCAATGGCGAAACGGGAATATAATGCAGGTCTGTATAAGGTTTGACCACCTCGCCCAACTCCTTCATCAGGTTCAAATTATGCTCAGGGTCAGAAGCCGTCATCAGGATCTCTTCCCCCCCTTCAATAATCACCATGCACGGGTGATTTCGCAAGTCTTTTACTACTGAAATGGCTTCGGAGAATATCGCGTCTTTGAATTCTTCTGACTTGGGCAAAGATAAACTTGCAATAGGGAGTATATCTTGCCAAACCGTGATACCTTCTCTGTTACAAAGTTCGTAGAAGTAGGGAATTTCTGTGGGATGCCAGCCGAAGATTCGGAGGTTGTTCATGTTCCCTTCCTTCGCCAAGCGAATAAACTCTTCGTATTTTTCATTGCTAGCACGACCGAAGAAAATATCGGGAGGGCCTCCCCACGTTCCAGAGCGGATAAAATGACGCCTTCCATTTATCATCACCGTCCACGGGTTTTCCACTTCGTCTTTTGTGTAACCCGGATTCATTTCCATTTTCAGCTCCCTGATACCAAAAAGCTTATCATGGGCATCTAATAGGTTATCCTTGCTTTTCACAGCAACATTTGCTGTGTATAGGTTCTGGTCTCCTAAATCCCAAGGATACCACAATTTTGCATCCTCAATTTTAAGCGGGATGGTAAACTCATTTTTACCTGGAGCCAAGCTTTTCCTTACGCTTGCTTTATAAGATTTAGATTTAAAATTTTCGCCTTGCACATCTATTTCGATGTCCACAGTTTTATCGGTTGTACCATCATTTTCAATCTCCACTTGGATGCTTAAATCCGCAGAAGATTTTTTCAGGTCGATTTCAGACGTAATGTAGATATCGTTCACCTTTGCCGCTTCATAAGCTTCTAGGCGCACTGGCTTCCAAATTCCTGTTGGCACCAAATCTACCCAATAATCGCCATGCCAAGCTGGCTTTCTTCCCGCTACTTGGCTATATCTCCGTGGAGCAGGATGTAAGCGAATGGCAAGTGTATTTCGTCCTCTGCGTTTGTACTCAAAACTAACAAGGTCGGTAATGTCGAATGAAAACGAAGTGAACATTCCTTCGTGCGAGCCAAGCATTTTTCCATTTACAAACACATCGCAGGCATAGTCCACACCGTCCAATACCAACTCGATTTTTTTACCTTTCATTTCTTCAGGAACATTGAAGATATTCAGGTACCACCACTCGTATTCGTTCACCCATTTGGCTTTCACGCTGTTTCTACCAAAATGAGGATCTTCTATACGCCCGACCCTCCATAAGTCTGTAAACACATCGCCAGGAACATGCGCAGGAGCCCAGTTCAGTGCATCGCCCATATGGTCATAGCTGATTTCGGGGAATTTCTCTTCCATTCCCCTACCCGGCAAAGTCCCCTGCACTTTCCAATGAAAACCGCTCAAATCATGGGTTAGGCGCTTAGGCACATTGGCTGCTGATAGGTTTTGAGCAAAAGCAGGTATATAAAAAAATGGCAGCAATAAGGTAAAAAGAATCGCTTTAACAAAAATGCTTTTCATACTCTCTATTCTTTTAACTTGTTATTTTCCCTTTGGATTCTTTTCAGCTGTTTTGAGCTTAAACGATGGGTATAATGAAACTCAGGACTGTAATTCATGTGATGGTCTTTCATCCCCTGATCGTCAACATCTAGGCTCAAATCGCAGTCGAAACGAAGCAAGATGGTATGGTTGTTTTTCCAGTCGCCTCCTGCGTTAATAATGTGGGAAATACCCCATGTAATCCCTCTTCCATCTTTGGTATCGGTAAAAGCATCGGGAACAAAAGGGCCTGCGGCAACGGGCAATAGTTCTGTAATAGAAGCAATTTCGAAATTCACCCAGTCTTTGGCATACTGAATTGTGTTATGCTCTTGCCCATCCCGCTGAACGATGGCAGCCACACCCTCTTTAAAAGGAAACAGGGTAGTTTCATGCCCTGAATTGATAACCGGATTTAATGGATGCTTTTCAAATGGCCCTAGCGGGTCTTCGGCAATAGCCAAGCCTTGCATGCGGATTTTTGAAGGTTTCAGCTCAGGACGTTTATCGAAGTCACCTTTGTAGTACAAATAGATTTTTCCATCATGCACCAACGGATAGGGATCGTGAATAGAATATTGATCCCAAGAGCCTTCTGGGCCATTAGGAATTACAATTTTGTTTGAATGCGTCCAAGGGCCATCGGGAGAATCGGCATAGGCGACGGATACTGGGCAAAAGTCACCACGCAAACCGCTAGCTTCCATAAACGCCTGAAAATACAGGTAATATTTCCCCTTCCATTTCAGAATATCGGTGGTGGTAACCGAGCGCCATCCCGGTTGCGGTTTCTCCGGACGGTGAACTGCAATGCCTTGTTCTTCCCACGTAAATCCATCTTCGGAAGTAGCGTACCAAATGTCCGACAAATCCCAATCACTAGATGGAATAGTATCGTTGGCTTCTTTTGCCCTTGCCATTCCTACAGACTTCACGGGTGTTTTTCGTCCAGTGTACCAAACATAATATTTCCCGTTTTCAAAAATCACTTTGGAAGGATCGCGACGGGTAATAGTCCCATCTCCACCATTGTAATCAAAACCCTTCAGCTCGGTGTATTTAAATTGCGTGTACAGCTCATTTTGTTCGGGACGAATAGAGGAATATGCATCGTAATTTCGCTCAACTGCTGCACTTAACGGGCGGTTTGGCTTTTCCGAGGGTATAAAGAAGGGAAATTCTTCATTACCCGTGGTTTGCTGTTTTTGCTGGCATGAGGCAAGGCAAACACCCAACAACAAACAATAAGTCATCCATTTCATATTTTTTTGTTTTATTGTAGTTAATTATTCCTTGGAAGCTTCTTCTATAAAAGAGCTTTTCATATTTAGGTAGTCAGTACCAGGCGTCCAAGCAAAGCCTTTGGGAGTCCAATCCACACCTGGCACCCAATATTCTCCCCCATATTCATATGCTCCGAGGTCAGGCTTATCGCCTTTGTAACCGCTGGTTATGCCCTTGACGATTCGCCCTTTATCTATCAAAGGAGAACCTTCAATTGGCATGAAAATCTGCTGGATTTCCGTATGAAAAGGGATTTCGGCAAACTGTTCGTTATACTCAAATTCATTGTCGGCCTCAGGGCCAAGGAATTCTTTTTCGTCTACCCTGTATTTTTTGCCATCGCCCGAATGCCACCATGGGCGAATACCAGAAAAGTTATTGTATAAAATATTATCTCTTACATTGGTTTGTTTGCCGTCTCTTTTGGGCACCCAGCTATCAATGACTGACTGCTCAGGGACCTTTCCGACATTCCAAAAAGTATTGTTGTAAATTTC
Organism: Flammeovirgaceae bacterium SG7u.111; assembly: GCA_034044135.1. NCBI lineage: Bacteria > Pseudomonadati > Bacteroidota > Cytophagia > Cytophagales > Flammeovirgaceae > Flammeovirgaceae bacterium SG7u.111. The sequence goes on from CP139021.1 coordinate 5,426,215, forward strand.
ATTTTTGAGCGCATTCCAGTTAAAATGCAAACCACCCCATTCTACATCCCAAACCACGTTGTGATGTACTATATATCCCGCAGCATTATTGTCGAGGTAAATTCCTGTTGCTTTTTTCCCAGCATGTTCAGCTCCATAGGCATCATGAAACCAGTTGTGGTGCAATTCTATATTTCGAGGGATACTTCTTCCTGTCACGTAAAACAGACCGCCATCAGCTCCTGAAATCAAACATTTTTGAACATGGTTATAGGCAAATTCGCTGTCATCTCCGGTCACCTTTACACCATCTCGGGCAGAGCCGTAAAAAGAGTTTTTGATGATTTTATTGCGAGCTCCACTGCTGTTAAGCAAATGTGCATGCAACCCGATGGTATTGAAATATTGAACAATGCAATTTTCAACCAAGTTGTCTTCCGCTTGGTGACTCAGAAAAATTCCGTTGAGCGTACCGTTTTCTAATACGCATTTTTCAATAACGTTGTAGTCTCCATCCAGAACTTGGATAGCAGCATCTGGCAATGCTGCACCTTTTAGGTTAGTGATCAATCTTTCAGTCCCATGCTTTACCATGCAATTGGCAACTTTGTTGTGATCGCCTTTAATGGTCAGCATCCCACCAAAAAAATTCAAGCCCTCAAGGTGAATGTAATTAGTAGTAATTTTTGCCGTATTGCCGCGGGTAGCTACTTCCACAAGGTCGTCTTTTGGCAGGTTGCCATCTGGAGCATAAAAATAAAGTTCTTTGCTACTTGAATCATAATACCATTCTCGTGGTGCATCTAATGCTTCCAGTTTGTTCATTAGATAAAAAATGCCCCTATGCCCGTTTTCAAACCGACCTGGGTGGTGGGTTGTACCAAAAGGCCATTTTTTTGGTAAAGTTTCAAAGTAAATTCTATCCAAATCGCTTTCATAATCGGTAATGGTGCGTTCCCAACTACAACCGCTATGAGACCCTAGGTAATGAATGATTCCACCCGTCCAGTCAATATCAGGAATTTCATTGTTACTGATATACGACATTGACCATGTTCCCTTTTCCTTGCTGATATATTTGGCATCCAACGAATATTCGTTGTTGTCGGAATCGTTTGGCCAGCGGGCAATCTGCATTTTCTGACTATTGTAATACACATTATTGCCATCGCCCAAGGATAAGTCTAACCCCGAAACCTTATAAATATTTCCAGTGTGCTTTTCCCATCCATCTAGCTTCTCCGTAGCAGATATAACAACAATATCATCCTCGTAGCGGGTGAATGTAATAGGTTTGCCAGCACTTCCTGAATTCTTAGGGTTGATTGTTTCCCGATACGTTCCTTCATGGATATAACAGATATCGCCAGCAGCCATTATTTCCGCCGCTTGGCTTATAGTTTTAAAAGGATTGGCAAGCGAGCCATCTCCCTCAGCGGTATTGTCACCATCTACATGGTATTCACTTGGAGATTGAGATGCGTTCTTCGAACAAGCGCTTAATAATACGATGAGTAGTAGTAGTTGGGTAATTTGCTTCATGATAATTTTTTATTGATTTTGTTTTTACTCAACTAATGTAATCAGCCATACCGAATAGCCCTTTACACTAGTCGAATAAAAAATAACACAGGCGTTTAAAACTCAAAAGTCAAATCAATGATAATAGGCTCATCGTCGTTGCACAAATAGATTTCAGAGTTTCCTTGTGGCCCCATTGTATCACCTGTTTGGAACTTGGTCCCTATGGCAGGGATGTTTTTCACAAAAGAAATATCTCCAATTGGAAATTCAGGAGAAACCCTTTTATTAGGATCTTTACTTGGGTTTTCAGGAGTAAGCATACGCAAAAAGGTATGGTTTGATCGACAATACACGGTAAACCCGTTGTTGTTCTTGCCTTTCACCTTCGCCCAATACAAACTTGAAAAAAAGCCTTTAAACTCGGGGTACACAAATCCAGATTCACCGGTAATCGTATTATTGTAATCGTTCTCCCATACCTGAAACTTCGTCCCTTTCATTCGGTTACGCCACACTCGGTAAGGGCCATCACCTAGCCATTTCATCCCGCTAACTTCTGACTCAGGGAATGAAAAAGTAATTCCCTTTACGCCTTTCAGTAGTTTTTTCCCCTTTATCTCCACCCATAGGTCAAGTTTGCCATTCGAATGAATAGTCCATTTTATAATATCTGAACTGTATTCTTTATGGGAAGCCCAACCAGGCGATTTATCCGATTCTTCAAACACTACTTTAATCTCTACCTTTTCTTTTGATGGAGTTACTGTTAGCTCTTCTATTTTGTCTTTATGATCAAAAATGATGGGCCCATTGTTGAATGGAATCAATTGGCTTCCCTTTTTTACTTCTTGCAACAACCCTGTTTTTTCGGAAAACTGAAAATCAATCCCGTTTGCCTTCACTTTTATCACTCCGTCTTTTGTCTCCGAAACCAGCTCGTCCCCTCCCGAATAGTCAACCTTTGGTTTGCTCAGCTGCTTCGGCATTTTTACAGGATAAGTCCATGTGAAAATTTCCATTCCATGAGGGTCAACTGCTGTCAGGTGCAATGCATCGGCAGACTGCCAATTTTGGGGCAACCCAATGTTGAAACTTCCTTTCATACTAGGGGCAAGCGATGGAAGCTCCACCGTGTTTTCCGAAATGACAGAAGGTGCTAGTGAACCGTCTGGTCCATCAAATTGCACCCACTTGGCTGTCATTGTACATGCAGAAAGGTTGGTAAAATGATAGCGGTTTTCTACCCTAAATATTCCATTAAAACCTTCGCGGACAAACCTATCTTCTATATAGATTGGCGACCATACTTCTTTGATGGTAAAGTAACTCGCCTCTTTCTCTCCGTAAGGACCTACAATTCCGTCTGCGGCATGGTTACCGTCCGTGTCCAACGCACCATTTTTATCGGTACGCACTACGGCTTCATCGGCAAAGTCCCAGAGAAAACCACCTGCTGCCAAAGGCATATTCCAAATTTGCTTCCAATAATCGTCTAATCCAGCACCATGCCCGCCGTCGTACAAGCCATGCAAGAACTCGGTGGGGAAATAAATCTTGTCCTTCGCATAAGTATCGTAAGCGAAAATCTGGTAACGAGGATAATGCATCGTATTGGTTTTCCTGAAAATATTCCAAGGATGGATCACCTCACGTTGCTGAATATCCCATTTGGCATAATCATCGTCTAGCTCCGTATTCCAACCAGTTTCGTTTCCATTTGCCCAAAGCAATATGGAAGGATGATTCACGTCCCGCGCTACTGTCTCTTTCACAATTTTTCGCCCTACTTTGGTGTCCAAATGTGGGCTATGCCAAGTACATACTTCGTCTATCACAAATAAGCCCAAAGAATCGCAAACATCCAAGAAATGAACATCTGGCGGATAATGAGACATCCGCACGGCATTCATGTTCATGTCCTTCATCATTTTCGCATGTTCAATACTTAGTTCTTTCGAAGTGGTTCGCCCAGAGCTTGGGTAAAAAGAATGGCGATTTACCCCTTTGAATTTGATGCGCTGGCCATTTACATAAATACCATCTCCTTCCCTTACCTCCACCGTTCTGAAGCCAATGCGCTGAGTGGTTTTATGCAGCACTTTTCCTTTCTTATCCAACAACTCAAAAGCCAATTGGTACAAATTGGGTTGCTCAGGATTCCATGTTTTGATGTCAGTAGCCTTGCTTGAGAGAGACCATTTTCCTTCTTGTTTGTCAAGATTGGCCAGGCTAAGCGACTGAATTAATTTCCCATCCAAATTTTGCAAAGAAAGCCTTAGGTTTTGAGCGGAAGGAGCATTTACAAAAACATCCGCTTTGATATCTCCCGAAGCCTTGGCGTCAACAGCTACTCTTTCGATGTGTTCTTTGGGAGAAGCCTGCAAATAAACAGGTCGGTAGATACCTCCAAAAATCCAGAAATCAGCTTTCCGCTCCGCATGGTTGATCGACTCGTTTGATGAAGCCTTGTTTACTTTCACCTCTATCAAGTTTTCCTTTCCATATTTCAGCAGCTTAGAAATGTCGTATTTGAATTCATAAAAGGCACCTTGATGAACCTCTCCCGCCAACTTTCCATTTATTTTCACTTCCGCATCGGTCATCACTCCTTCAAACACAATCTTCACATTTCTCGATTTCCATTCAGCAGGAACATTGAAGGTATGCTTATACAGCCCATGCTCGTTCAAGCGACCTTCAAAATCATCGTGCCCGTAATCGTACTGCCCAAACCCTTGCAATTCCCAACACGAAGGCACGCCGATTTTGGTCCATTTGCCGCTTTCGTTACCCGCCGAGCAGAAAAAGTCCCATTCCACCATGTCGTCCTTGCTAGTACCCGACAGGTATTTTATGTTAGTTAATTGAGTTTCCCCAACGGTTGGTTGGGCATAAAGAGTTGTCATTGAAATTAGTTGGAAAATCATCCAACTGAGCAAAAGTTGAGTTTTGATATTTTTCATTATAAGGAGGTGTTTATTTCAAAATGATTGGGAAAGTCCGAAATCCTTCTTAAAGGAAGCATCTCCATTGTAATTTCACTAACTTTAACGCCGCTTTAACGGTAGCTATAACGGTTCTTAATAGCCCTAAAATCACCAAAAACCCAATTTTCAATTGACTCCAACTAAATGCTCTCTAAGGAAAAAAAACTGGAAATAACGAAGAAAACCACAGAAAGCAGCACTTTCAAAAATGCCCCCACCAGCATCGCTCTTTTGCAATACTTGGTAAATGCCAATATTGACGAGCATTTTCTGAAAGAAGGCATCATTGATATGGAGTTTTTTGGAGGTAGCCCCAGTTCCGATAAAAGCAACCCAAGGGTAAGGGTGAATATCTATAACCTTCGCAAAAAGCTTAAAAGCTATTATGAAAAAGAGGGGGCAAATGAGGCATGGCAGATAAAAATAGACAAAGGGCAGTATAGCGTTCGGTTTGAAAAGCAAGGCCTTCGGCAAGCCAAATTTCTTCCCAAGTACCCAACTTACAAACACTTGCTGCCTTATGTGCTTTTGCTTGTGATTGCTGGCGCATGGGTTATTTCCACCCTCCCCAAAAGCAAACCTTTGATTTGGAAAGGCTTCTTCGATAACCAACATACAACCAACCTCTACATTGGCGATGCCTTTGGATATGGGGGAAAAACCATATCGGGGTTGGGTGGCTGGACACGCAACTTCCAGATCAACAGCTTAGATGAATATTATGCGCTACTGGAAGAAAAGCCAGAACTTAAGGAACAAACAAGCCCGTTAGATTTCAATTATTCCACCCGAATGGCCGAAAATGCAACTCATTCCCTCGCTCGTTTTTTTACCCGATGGGAGCACGACTTTGAAATCAAGTATGCTACTAAAACATCCTTTTCAGACATAAAAAAAGGAAATACCATTTATGTAGGTAGGTTTCTCAACCAAAAGGATTTTGTGTACCTGTTCAATGAAGCCAATTCTTACTTTAGTATTGAAGATAAAAAAATAGCGTTCAAAGGGCACAAAACGATAAGCGATACCACGATTGTCATCAGCCAAACTGGAACCGATTTGGACTATACCATCGTATCTAGAATTCCCGGACCAAATGACACCGAGCAGTTTTTCTTTTTCTCCAATCATGATATTGGCGTGATGGCAACGGTAGAATACTTCACCAACCCCGATTCCCTAAAAGCTTTCACCCAAAAACACCTACAAAACAGCCCTTATTTTACAGCAATATACAAGGTCAAAGGCAAAGAGCGGATCAACCTCAAACTAGAACCTTTGGTGGTAGCGCCGATGTAGAATTTGCTAATTATTTTTACTATTTTAGTTGTTATGATGAACCGATGGTCTCGCTGCGAGCGAGGCCATCGATAGGTTACATCATGTTCCATTAAATGAATAAACTCATGGACAAAAGAACCACACTGTTAATCCCAGGCAACTACTATCATATTTATAACAGAGGAATTAATAGGCAGCATGTATTCTTTGAGGAAAGGAACTATTCATATTTTTTAGGAAAATATACCAAATTTGTCCATGGGTTTGCCAAGACTTTCGCCTATTGTTTACTAAAAAACCACTACCACCTACTCGTACAAATAAGAGAAGAAAAAGAGCTACTAAAACTCATTCATAAAAACCAAGAAAAGCCTTTGTCTTGGCATACCAGTAATGCCTTCTCTAGTTTCTTGCAAGGATATGTACAAGGGATAAATAAAACTCATGGAAGATCTGGGGCACTCTTTGAAGAACCATTTAAAAGGATGGAAGTACTGGATGAAGTATATTTTACCCAATTAGTCGTCTATATCCATACAAATCCTCAGAAACATCAACTCATCTCTGACTTTAGAAATTATCCACATTCTTCTTACCATGCACACCTTACGGAAAAGAAAACAAAACTTTGCAGAGAGGACGTTTTGAGTTGGTTTGGAGGCGAAGAAGCATACATACAAGCACATGCTACTAACAATACTTCTGCATCCTCAGAAAAATGGATGTTGGAATAGCTAAAAGCGACAAAATCGATGGCCTCGCTCCGAGCGAGACCATCGCTATCCCCCGCTCAATTGATCAACCTCAAACTAGAACCTTTGGTGGTTGCGCCGATGTAGGGAAAATGGAATTATAAAACATACCTGTCTTTTTAAAATATCTCTTGTAACAAAATTCCCACAACTCTTTCAATAATTTGACGTAAACCTTCAAAAGCTCTACCACTTTGCATTAGAGCAAAAAGAGAGTATGTTATTTACTGTCTAACAATCAATTTTTCTCTACGCAATTTTGATCATTAAAAACTGATTCTATGAAACAGAAATTCTTATTGCTGTATTTTTTGACATGTTCTACTTGTGTTATTGCCCAAAGTCAAGATAAAAAAATCATTGGAAAAATATTTTCACAACAGACCTCTGAACCTATATCGCTCGTCACCATACAGATTAGCTCTGAAAAAACAGGAGTGGTTTCCGATAACCAAGGAAATTTTGAAATTATCATCCCCGCAAATCTTTTAAATGATACGCTTTTAATCTCCCATGTTGGGTATATGAATCGTAAAATAAAAATTGAAACCCTCCCAAATAACTTCGAAATTTTCTTAGAAGAGGATACAATTAAACTTAATGATGTAAATGTCGAGGATTATAGAAAACCTGAACCTTTCGCTACCATGAAAGGCATTAGAAAAGCTAAAAAATACAATAAGCCCTTGTTCTATAAAATTTCACTAGACAGTGCTATTCGTAAAGCTGAGCTAGAGCAAAAGCACGTACTTTTATATTTTACAACAGAATGGTGCGGCCCTTGCAACTTTTTACAAGTAAAGGTTTTTCCCGATAGTGTGGTAAGGGAAATACTTGTAGAAAAGTATATCCCGCTAAAGTATGACGGCGATGCTCTGACAAGTGAAAAGATTAAAAAAGAATTTCAAATTGTAGGATACCCAACATTCATAGTAATTGACGATCAAAAACAAATAAGAAAAAAGAAGTTCGGTGGCGTTAAAAACAAAGATGAATTTTTAACATTTCTACAAGAAGATCTTTCTGAAACTCCAGTTGAAATAAGCGAAGAAGAAATACATGCTAAGGCTTTTAAGAAAAAAGCATATCCTCCTTTTAAACCTAATTTGGGTGTTGACTTCGGTGCTAATATAAATGAGAAAGGAGGAGGGGTTTCTTCAAGCTTTTTTGTTTCGATGGAAAAGAAACGCTACTTAATTCGCCCGAAAATCAATTATTCTGTAACCCATTTTGGAGACACTAAAGCTAAGTTTTTAAATATTCCTGTTGATTTAGGATTCTCTTTTTATAAGGGAATGCTATTTTCTTTACCAGGAGGTTTTAATTCCATAATATCACCTTATTACGGCCTTATTCTCAATGATATTAATAGCGATTCGAAAAATGATTATGGATTGAGGTATGGAGTTGAATGCTACGTAGGAGGGGATTCTAAAATAGGAATGGCACTGTTTTATAACCATGGGATGAAAGATATTGTATTTGCAGACCAGATATACCAAAATAGAAACTTAACTCTAAGTGTATTTTTTATGCTCTCTCGCTAACTTTTCGGCATCATTCCACGCTAGAATTAGCTGAGAATTTTCACTACCTTAGCCGCTATGAGCAAAATCGAGATCAGGACGGTAAATGTAGTCCAATACATCACCCCACTGCGGGAAGGTGGCTCGCTCCCGGCCATTGTAAAAGCAGACGATGATTTTATGTATGTGCTGAAATTTAGGGGAGCTGGGCAAGGGAAAAAAGCCTTGATTGCCGAGCTAATAGGTGGAGAGCTTGCCCGAGCAATTGGTTTGAAAGTTCCAGAGCTGGTGTTTATGCACCTCGACGATTCTTTTAGCAAAACCGAGCCTGACGAAGAAATCCAAGACCTCTTAAAATTTAGCGTGGGGCTCAACTTGGGCTTGCACTACCTCTCAGGTGCCATCACCTACGATCCGTTGGTTTCCATTGCCGATCCAGTGTCTGCTTCAAAAGTAGTGCTACTCGACAGCATGATCACCAACATTGACCGGACGGCTAAAAACACCAACCTGCTAAATTGGAAAAATGAACTGTGGCTCATTGACCATGGGGCAAGCTTGTATTTCCACCACAACTGGGCGAGTTGGGAAAGCCACCTTCCCCGCACCTTTCCCAGTATAAAAGATCATGTGTTGCTCGAAAGAGCCGACCATTTGGAAAAAACGGCAAAAGAAATTCAGGCTTTGCTAACTCAAGCTAAAATAGAGGAAATTATCTCGATCATACCTGAAGAATGGCTAGATGACAAATCGAACACCATCACTCCCGACGAAATGAGAGCTGCTTATGTCCAATTTTTGAGCTCCAAACTAGCCAATATAGAACTACTAGCCAAAGAAGCGGAAGATGCAAGATAAAGTCACATACGAATATGCCGTCATCAGGGTAGTGCCCAAAGTAGAGCGTGAGGAATTTCTGAACGTTGGCGTTATCCTTTTTTCCAAACGCAAAAAGTACTTGGGAATCAGATACCACATAGATGAAAAACGGTTAAAAGCCTTTTCAGCAGACCTTGACCCTGATATGCTGAAAAACTACCTAGAAGCATGGGAAAAAGTATGCCAGGGGGGGAAAGAAGGAGGTTGCATTGGGCAACTGGACTTGCCCTCTAGGTTTCGTTGGTTGGTTGCTTCCAGAAGCACCATTATCCAAAGCTCCAAAACACACCCCGGCTTATGCCACAACCCCGAACAGGTACTGGAAAACCTTTTCCAATCGAAGGTGTTGTAAAACGGTATAAATCCTTTACTTTTTAACTGGCAAAATCAGCAATGAAACAATTCGGAGGAAAAATAAACCAAGAGCTAAAAGAATCATATGCCAACTCCCCCAACTGGAAAAACGGGAAGTTTGAAAACTTGGAAGAGACCAATATGGATATCAATTTCCAAACCCTCCCTAAGCTCCTCTACAAGCAATTTTTCCAAACAGAAGGCAGAGCTCCTAAAGAGAAATTAACCGTTGCCGGTTTCAATAAGGAAGAGTTCTTAAGCGAGTCGGAAGAGGCAAAGTTCATCTGGTATGGGCATTCCGTTGTGTTGATGAGGGTCAGCGGAAAAACGCTGCTTATCGACCCTATGCTAGGAGGAGATGCCGCACCTATTGCCCCATTTCCCAGCAAACGCTTTTCGGAAAATACGCTGGACATCATCGAAGATTTCCCCGAAATAGACCTAGTCCTCCTAACGCACGACCATTACGACCACCTCGATTATGCCAGTATCTTAAAACTAAAAGGGAAAACCAAACAGTATTTTGTGGCGATGGGGGTAAAAAGACACCTGGTAAAATGGGGGATTTCCCCCGATACCATCACCGAATTTGACTGGTGGGATAACGATACTTTGGACGATATTTCTATCACTTTCACCCCAACAAGGCATTTCTCTGGAAGGGGCCTGACCGATAGGGCAAAATCGCTCTGGGGTGGGTGGGCATTCAAAACAGAGAAAGAAAACATCTATTTCAGTGGGGACAGCGGATATGGGGAGCATTTCAAAGAGGTAGGCGAAAAACTAGGTCCTTTTGATTTCGGGTTTATGGAATGCGGGCAGTACAATGAAAACTGGCACCAAATACACATGTACCCCGAAGAAAGCATCCAAGCCGCTCTTGAAGCAAAAGTAAAAAAAGCACTGCCTGTTCACTGGGCTGGTTTTACCTTGGCCCAGCACTCTTGGAAAGAACCCGTAGAGCGTTTTGTAGTAGAAGCCCAAAAGCAAAAATTAGAAATAAGCACACCTCAGCTTGGGAGTTTATTTTCTCGTTCAGATAAGCAAAATTTAGAATGGTGGAAGGAGATTGGGTAATGCAAACTCCCTTTTCAGACGCCATAAATGGGCGTCTCTACATTTTCTAACCTCTAGCTTCCAACCTCTAATTTCTAATTCATTCCCAACTATACCCAATCAAACTACCGCGTTCTTTGTCGTGGGTGATGTTTAGGGAAACTTGGATTTCCTGCTGGAGTTCTTCTACATGAGAGATGATTCCCACAATGCGATTTTCCCGCTGGAGGCTGCGCAGCGTTTCAAACACCACGGCAAGGGATTTTCTGTCCAGCGTTCCGAAGCCCTCATCTAAGAAGAAGAAGCTCTGCCCCGACTCATTGAGCGACTTTACATTTTCCGCCAAGGCAAGGGCTAGGCATAGAGAAGCTTGGAAGGTTTGCCCGCCCGAAAGCGTTTTGAGCAAGCGGGTTTTGCCCCCGTTCAACTGGTCCCGCACTATAAACTCATAGTTCTCGTTCAGGTCGAGGCTCAGGTTATTTTGCGTAAGCTTCAAAAAGCGAACATTTGCCGCCTTCACCAAGTTTTGAAGGTAAATAGAAGATATATATTTCACAAAGCCTTTTCCTTTGAACAAGCCACTCAGCGTACTCAAATTCTCTTGGCGGACTTCCAGCTCTTTCAACTCTTTGTTCAAGCTTTTCTGCTCTTCCAAGCCCTTTTCTATTCGCCCTATTTCCGTTTCCAGCACCCCTATTTTACGGCTACTTTCCTGCTGAGCCCGTTCCGCTTCCCTCAACAATTGCTCATTTTGAACATGGGTCTCTTCCTTATAAACTCGCTCGCCAATCTTCTGGACCACGGCAGCCACTTGGCTTTGCACTTCCCGTAACTCTTCCCTAAATGCCGCAATTTTCCTCCGTTCCGATTCCACATCTAGCTGAAGGGAAAGCGTATTTTTTACATCGAGCAAGTTGGTAAAACTAGTCTGCCCGTACTTTTCTTCAATATCGGCATTGATCGTACTTTTCCGCTCGTTGAGCTGGCTATGGTTTTCCCGCTCAGCGGCAAGCCTCGAATCCAGTGCCGTCAGCTTTTGCTCCAATACCCTGTGGGCTTCGTCCAGTTCCTTGTAAACCCTTTCGGTTTCTTCATACCTGCGCTTCCCTTTCTCTATACTATGCTGAAGTTCCTCTTCGGGCTTATCTATGTATTTGATAAAATCGGGGAAATGCATTTTTTGCCTATACGCCTCCGATTCCGATTCCAACCTCGCTTTCTCCAAAGCCTTCTCCTGATGCTCCTTCTCCACCTTTTCCATGTCCACCCGCTTCTTCTCCAATTCCTCGTTCAATCCCTCCAGCTCAGCTTGAAGCTGCTTCATCTTTGCCTTCGCAGCCTCTTGGGCTTTCAGTTTTTCAGAGATTTCCGTTCTTTCTTTCCCCTCAAAACCAACCCATACAAATGCTTTCTTGTGGGAATTTCTTTCTTCTACTTTCCTTCCCAGCAACTCCTCCTGGTGAGCTTTCAAATTTTCCTCGCTATCGAACCGACTTTTAGCGGCAACTACTTTTTCCTCCAACTTCCCCAATTGCTTTTGCCTTTCTCCGAGTTGCTTAAGTTGCTCTTCCAGTTTTGCCAACTCCTCTTTCACATGTGCGGCTTCCAAGGGCGAAGGATGGTTTGCAGACCCACAAAGCGGGCAAGGTTCACCTTCCACCAAGTTTTCACTGTGGTGGGCAAACTCATTTTGCACTCGTAGCTCGTGGATGTTTGGCTCAAGCTCTGCCTTCTTTTCTTCCAAGTCAGCCAGTGCTGTGGAGAGTAATTCTTGCCCCTCGGCAAGGCTTTTATCTTTTGCTATTTCAACGCTTTCTTTTTCAAATTCGGTGAAAACAGTTGCCTGAATCAGCTCCTGCTTACTTACAATCTCCTGAAGCTTGCCTTCCAGCTCTTTTTTCGCTTTTTCTATGGTTTCCTTTTTTTCAAACCAATGGTCTACATCTTTGAGCAAAGAAACATCTATCTCCTTTTCCCTCAGCTCCTTCAAAGCTTCTTGCACCCTTTTTTGCTCCAGCTTCGCCTGCTCCAAAGCAGCCTTCAATTGCTCCGATTGCTGCCCCAGATCCGTAGCTTTTGCAGTTACTTTTTCCAGTGCTATTTTCTTTCCCTTCAGCTGCAAAAGCGTTTCCAAATCTTGGCATTGTTGCGCTATCTTCTCCCGCTCTTCGTAAGCTTTGGTAGCAGCTTCCAGTTCTGCTTTTTTCGATTGAAACTCCGCAGCCACGCCCGATTTTTCGCTGGCGAGGGACATCAGCTGGGTATCTTTTTTATTGATATCCTGCTCGCAATGGCGCAGGCTATCTACCAAACTTTTGAAATGCAGCACTGCTTCTTGGTAGCGGTTGAGCTCGTTTTCCAAGTTCTCAAACTTAGGCTCTTGGGCAAGCATTGTAACTTCCCTTTGCTGGAAAGAAGCCTTTTCGGCAAAGAGTTTTTTTAGTTCTTCTTGAGAAGAAAAATCGGCTTGCAGTAGTCTCACCTTCTCCTCTAGCCCTTTCTTTTCCTCCAAAAGCGTTTGAAAAGAAGCCTTTCTTTCATCGAGCAATGCCTTGTTCAGCTCCTTGAACTGCTCCAAACGGGTGCTAACAACGGTAATTTGCTCCTTGTTTGCCACCCAAAGGGTTTTTACCTTATCGGAAAGGTCGAACCTATCGAGGTGGAAAAGCTCTTGCATCATATCCGCACGGCTCTTTGCCCCAAGCTCTATAAACTCCCGGAATTTCCCTTGCGGAATAATCACCGTCTGGCGGAAATTCTCCGCACTCATCCCGATGATCTCCTCGGGCGTAGCAGTTTCAAGCGGCAACCATTCCCCATCCACCTTCTTCGAAATAATCCTCCTGCCCCGCTTCACGTCCTCAAAGCGCTTGCTGTTCCTCCGAGCCTCGTACACAAACTTATATTCCTCCTGCCCGCTCTTGCCCGAAAGGCATTCTAGCTCCAGCGCAAACTTATCCGACTGAAGGTTTAGCATGTTATACAACCTATTTTCGTTCTGCGCCAAGCGGTCGCTCTTGCCATAGAGGGCAAACATCATCGCCTCCAAAATGGCGGACTTCCCGCTGCCCACCTCGCCAAAAATGCCAAACAGGTGGTTAGAGGTCAGTTTCGTAAAATCAATGGTCTGCTTCTCTCGGTAAGAATACAAGCCTTCAATACTCAGTTTCAAAGGGATCATCAGGTGCTATCATTTGGGGCAATGCCCGTTCCAACGCTCGTAAACCTTAAATATAGTAAGCCGCAACGAGTATCTGGGGATTTTTTGCTTTGGTTGCTGGTTTCTGGGTGCTTGTTACTGGTTATTTAGGGTTTAGCCCATCTTGACTAGAGCTAGCAAAGCTTCCCCCAATCCGTCATTCTCGCGCAAGTGGGAATCTCCTGCCTACTCGCCAAAAATACCTGCTCCTTTGCAAAATAGGAAGAACAAAAAATGTAACAAATCTTTCAACTCCCGCCTTCAGCTCAAACTAGAAGGAGTTGATAATGTTTTTTGTAACGCCACTATATGTAGCGTCTGTTTTTGGTAAATCTAATGTTTCGTCTACTAAATAGCCAAAACTTCGTTTTGGTCTATTCCTTGTTTTGTTTGCAATAGGCCAAAACGAAGTTTTGGCGGGGCTTCCATACGCCACTAATGATTACTCTGGCACAATCAAAGGATGCTATCATATAGCGTGTTAGCTGTATTTTCTATTTGGAAAATGACGTTCGATTGCCTCTGTTAATTCATTCTTCCACCTCTCAGAGTCAAATTCAGATCTGCTAAGGTTTGAAAAGTATGAATAGTTCTGAAGCATTAAAAGATAGTTCACAAAGTCCCCCTTTAGTTTATATTGTGTCGCAATTTCATAAAATTCTACGGCATCAACTTTTAGATTTAAGAGCTCTGAAGTATTTGAAGACGAGCTAATGATATTGAATATTGGATCGTCGTATGTTATCCCGTTTGTACGACTCTGAACTATGAAATCTACTGCTTGCTTATTTGGTAGCCCAAACGTCCAATTGCTGCAAATTGTCCTAATGGCATAATTAATTTTATGCTCGATATTTTCCTCTTCAGTTAATTTGAATAGCCAAAACCAGCTATCGGAAAATTCAGGAAATAAATCTGATGCCAACTTGAACAGTCTAACAGCTTCGTTTTTATCCTTTCTTGACTTGACCTTTCCCCGTTGAAAACAACTCAAAAAGTATTGTTCGTCTTTTAGACTTGGATAACTAGTTAGTTCAGAAGATTCGTTGTCGTAATTATTTAGAAATTCATTAAGGTTGGTTTGAACAGGCTCAAGAGTAAATTCTTCATGATTCATCCAAACAACGATTGGTTCTTGATCTTCTCTACCAATCTGCCAGTAAAGTCCATAGTAATTTCCCGCTCCATCATTACCCATTTCAAACAAAGTAGTTCCAGAAGGTGGGAAGAATGATATCTCCCCATTGATTGGAGTCACTTGGTTAATTTCTGATGGATAATTCATTATTAGTCAGGTTAAATAATTTTACATCTAACATTCGTATATCACCACAGTTCCTGATACCCGCCGTATTTAGGTCAGTATCAACCACAGTTCCTGCTCCACAGCGGCTGTTATTTTTCTTATGGACTGAGCTTCTTTTTCTTGATAAAAAGAGACTCAACACGGTATAAATGTACAAAAAACTTCGCTTGGATAGGTGGAATTATTGGTTTTATATATCTGCCTCCAACTGGGGCGAGCATCCGCTCGACTCAAACAAAGGCGGCAGATAAAAACAAAAAGTCTCCTAGATACCAGCTCTTTTGCACAGTAGGCAGGAGATGCCGCATCTGTGTGTGGGGCGACGAAATAACCTGAACAGCCTACATTTTTTCCATACCATTTCACCAAAACCTCGCTGATGGCATGCTTAAAGTAAAGAAAGTATATTTACACATCATTAATTCAAAAACTAGTCTTTTTGAAAGCATCGAATAACTTATGAAGCCATATGTAATAATAGTTTTAATGATCTGTTCAAGCTGTCAACTATTAAAAGCCCAACCTGAAAATTTCTCCATTGAGGATACCGCCTTTTTTAAACAAAAGGGATGGATTAATTTTGTTACGAATAAAAGTGAATTGACAGGAAGCTTTAATTCAGAGTTTTTCGAAAAAGGGAATCAATTGGAGCTGACTGATTCAAATACATTTCGCTATTTTTCTATAAAACAAAGAGTTTGGGATGGATATAAAAGTAAGCTTCTCCAAGAGGGATCGCAGTACTTTATTGACGGTGAGCTGATATTAGAATCAAGCAAAGACATTTTTAAAATATACCTTCCCATAAAATATCGAAACTCCATTTTTTTAGTCCCTCCTAAAAATATTGGTTCTTTTTTAAAACGTGTATATGACGCACAGAAAACTGATGACTTTGAAGAATCACTTCTCAGCTACGAGAAATTAAGAGCTGCTTTTTTGCATAAATAAAACTACACCACATCCTTCCCAACCCGTCTTTCCCACGAAAGTGGAAATTCCCCACCCATATACCAAAAAAGCCAGCTCTTTTGCACAGTATGCAGGAGATGCCGCATCTGTGTGCGGCATGACTCCTACTTCCTTACCGACTCTTCTATTTCGCCTTCCAAAAGCCTCGAAGAACCTGTCCTGTCTTTAGCAGGAGGCGATATAATTATAGCTCGAACAAGCAAAGAAAAAAAACGCCGAAGGTATGGATAGAAACCTTCAACTATTCTCACCAAGGTTTAGTAACCTTGCAACATGAACTACGCTCCAGCTTATAGCTCCATTATTTCACCAGAATATTTGGCAGAATTTGTCATCGAACACTATGGGTTTGATAACCAGACTACTTGCCGCATGTTGAAAACGGGTGTAAACCACACCTACCTGATCACTACTTCGAATAGGAAATTTGTGCTTCGGGTGTATTTCCTCCACTGGCGGACCGAAAAGGAGATCATCTCAGAGTTGGACTTGCTTGGTTACCTTAAGGAAAACAACATTTCCGTCTCCTACCCTATCCGAGATAAAAATACAGCCTTAATTCAGCGAATCAAGGCTGTTGAAGGGGAGCGATTCGCTGTTTTATTCTCCTATGCCGAAGGGGAGTCCATCAGAAACCCACCAGAAGAGCTATGTTATACCCTTGGAAAAACCATAGCAAAAATGCACCAACTGACCGTTAATAAACGGATCAACAGAATAAAGTATGACGCAGATAGCCTTACCAATTGGGCATACGAACTATCAAAAACGTTCTTTTCAGAATCTTCCGATGAAATGCAGTACTTTGAAAGAGCCAATTCCATCATTGCTTCTCAGCTGAGTGGTGCAGATGCGAGTAAATTAAGATATGGTGCAATCCACCTTGACCTGTGGCACGATAATATGAAGGTCAAAAACGAATTGGAAATCACCCTATTCGATTTTGATAATTGTGGAAATGGCTGGCTATTTTTGGACATCGCCTACAGCCTGATGCTCATTTTCAGAAATGAGCCGAACAAAGAACTCTTCAACAAGAAAAGAGATCAGTTTTACAAAGGCTATGAATCCATAACGTCCATTTCCAGCGAAGAGAAACGGTTGATTCCCTATGGAGGGCTAGCCATTTGGCTGCATTACACAGGCATCCACGTCCAGCGCTTCACCGATTTTTCTAACCAGTTCCTAAGCCACGAATTCTTAAAGTTTTGGATTCATACTGTAAACCAATGGATGGAATTTAACAGGGTGAAGGTATAATTCATATTAAAGTCAAAAGCTGTTTGTTAAAACCTTTACCTCTTCATTCAAAAAAAGTATTTTTAATCAAATTCTCCTTTTGTAACCTAATCATCAACATGGTAACATGAAAAAGACACTACTAATCATACTTTTAGCTACTCTTGTTTTAAGCTGCGAATCGAACATTAAAAATAAAGACGCAGAAGTAGTAGTTGAAGAAGGCACGGAAATCCCTAAAAAGGCAGATAGCATTCCAAAAACTGATCAAGTAATTATCTCTTCGGAAGTTGATGATCAAACCTCGTTACTAGGATCTTGGGTAGGTTATTTCGAAAAAGATACAAAAAGCAACGGTGACAAGACTATATATGTTGATGAAGGCTACGTATGGAATCGGGAAAATAAAATCAATATCTCTATCGATGAAATCAAGGATAGCACTGTGGTAGGCCACAGTGTTGTAGCTGGAAATGACAGACCATTTGAGGGGTCAGTAAAAAAGCTTGACAATGATGTTTTCTCCTTTAATGTGAAAGAACCTGGCGATGATAAGTACGATGGAGAATTTACATTTACTATTTCAAATGGTCAGCTAACTGGCAAATGGACAGCCTATAAAAATATAGACATCAAGCATAGGAAATACACCTTGGAAAAGAAAGAGTTTAGCTATAACCCCGACATCATGCTTGAATATTCAAAAGCATATGTAGATTGGAATAAGTATATTGAAAAAAAAGAGTCTTTTGAAATCGATGAAAATGAAATAGAAGAATGGATGACTCGAGAATTCGCATCTGCTACCAACCTTATTTATGAAATTAATGCCTCCAATAAGTTGCTGGCAAAAGAAGAGGTAGAAAACCTTAAAAAAGGTGATCTTACCATTATTAGAAATACCATTTATGCCAGACATGGATATTCTTTTAAGAATAGACCAATGAGGGTTTTCTTCGATGCACAACCTTGGTATATACCCATTCATACCGATATTAAGAGTGATTTTACTGATATTGAAAAGCAAAATATCCAATTACTTTTACGCTACGAGAAGAATGCTTCTGAATACTATGACCGCTTTGGCAGAGGTTAATTTTTCAACATGAATCAGGTATTTACATATACATTCAAGACTATTTATTATGCATCGTTAGTGTACTTCACCTACCTAATGATGCTTATTACACTTCAATATATTCCCCTCAAAATTGATGTTGCTTTCTTGAATGTAAAAGAAAAAGTGTCATCATATACTCACTACCAATGGGCATTTTTCAGCCATGTCTACACTAGTATTTTTGTCTTGATTTTTGGAATTCCGCAGTTCTCAAAAACAGTTAGAAACTCGTTTCCAATTGCCCACAAACTCTTTGGTAAAGCTTATATACTTCTTGTGCTTTTCATTGCCAGTCCATCGGGGCTTATAATGGCTTACTATGCAAATGGTGGTATTTTTTCTAGGGCATCATTCATTATCCAAGCTGTTTTATGGTTTGCCTTTACTTACAAAGCGTTTACATGTATTCGGAAAAATGATTGGGAAAACCATCAGAAATTCATGCTGAGAAGCTACGCACTTACTCTTTCAGCTATAAGTTTGAGGTTGATAAAATGGATAATGGTTTCCACGCTCGAACTTCCCCCAATGGATACTTATAAAATAGTAGCTTGGTTAGGTTGGATGATAAATCTAATTTTAGTGGAAGTGTATTTGATGAGCAGAAAAACTACTTTCAACAAAAAAAGCTCTAGGGTAAACACATCCTAAGCCAAGGCATGCCTTGGCTCTACCTTTTTCTAACCTCTAATCTCCAACCTCTAGCTTCTACCCCTACCCCATCAATTCATCTAGCCAAGCAATGATCTCCTCTCGTTTATCGTCCAGGCCTTTATAGACCAATGTCTCGGCTGACATGGAAAGCAGGGCAGATTTGAGGGCTTGCAGCGTTGGCTCATCCATTTTGGAGACATCGGCAAAATAGCTTCGGATGGTAAAAATAAAGGCGTTGTGTTCGGGGATTCCTACCAAGCATTGTCTTTCTGTTCGGGTAAAAAGCATGGGAAAATCAGGATCGAACTTTCTTCCATACCACAGTTCTTGGCTGTAGCCCGGCGCAGGATCTGGGTGGTGATTAAGCTTTATATCGGTGCTCACGCCCCAGCCAAAGCGGATGTAAGGTCCTTTTTTCACCACGCTGTCCAACATACCCATATAATGCCTCCTTATTTTTTCCATCCCAGGGATTACCTCGTGCACAAAATCAAAGTTTTGCCCAATCTTTTCTTCGGCACTCCAATGGTTGGGGGCACAGAGGTGCACAGCGGCAAGCCAATCATCGTCATCGGCAAGTTGCCAAACGGCTATGTCTTCTTGCACTTGGCAGTTGAGCGCATCGAATAGGTCGATGTAAGGACTCTCTCCTATCAACTCACCTTCTTCGCTGTATTGGATCATTTCCCCCGTATGCAGGCATTGCAAAATAGCTCTGTCCCCATGTTCGGTATTGATGAAAAGTTCGGGATGTTCCTTGGAAAGTTGTTTTATGAGGTAAAAATTGACTGCCTTTTCGAGCTCAGGGTTATACCGTGCTTTTTGGTAATACTTATGGATATTTTCTGCTCGGCAAGCCTCCTTGTTCTTTCGGAAGTACTCAAACTCATTGTCGAGCTGAAAAACCAATTTATCGAGTTCTTCGGCTTTTTCAATTGGTTTTAGCCCAGGGGCTACAGTATATTTTCCTTTCAAAAAAGGGAGGTAATACACTGGTGATTGGTTGATAGATATTTTCATAAAATAGGGTTGCAAACGTACACAAAGGTACGTTTGCAACCCTAAAAATTAGAAAATTTTAGTAGGAAAACTATTCGCTTCTCAAAGAATCTACCGGGTTGGCAAATATCAAGCGTAGGGTGTGGTAGCCCGCCGTGAGGAACGCAACCGCAAAAGTCAGGAAAATACCGATGGCAAACGCATCCCATTTGATGTCGACCCGGTACACATAAAACTCTGTGAACAAAGCATCCATAATGAAATAGGCTGCCGGGGTGGAAACTACAAACCCAAGCAAGAGCAACCAGAGATATTCCATAGTGAATATTTTCATGATATTTGCCTTGCTCGCCCCCAACACTTTTCGCACGCCGACTTCCTTCTGCTTGCGGTTAGCCACAAACGAAACCAAGCCGAACAAACCGATAGCTCCTATCAGGATAGCCAAGCCGGCAAAAAGCTGGAACAACACAAAAATCTCTTGCTCCGTTTCATACAATTCGGCTATATTATCGTCCAAGAAATCATACTCCAATACAAACTCTGGCAATACTTTTTCCCACTCATCTTCCAAATGGCTCAAGGCACTTTTAAACGATTCGCCCTCTAGCTTTATAGCTGCCATGTAATACGCATTACGTCTTGAGGCTAACATTACGGTCAGATCAACCTCATCATGAAGAGCTTGGGTATGGAAATCTTCAATTACCCCTTTCACGTTGGCGGTCATTCCCCAAAGCCGCAATTCATTTCCCAAAATATCGTAAGGGTCTTCAAAGCCAAGCTTTTTTGCCAACGTTTCATTCACCAAAAATCTTTCCACCGAATCGGTAAAAACTAATCCCTCACCAGCCAAAAGCTTTATGCCATATGTGTCCAGAAAATCAGGATCAACCAGTTTTACTTGCGCCTCGTTCTCGTAAAGAGAGTCTGCTGTTTTTAGATGAAAATTACTATTCCAAGTACTTCCCGAAATTGCCCCAGAGTTGGAAAAGGTAACATATTTGATATCTGGATGCTGCATAAGTCCATTTTTGAGCACCTGTAATTTTTCATCGTCTTGCGCAAATGTCCCAAACTCCACCACAGCTTCTTTTTCTATTCCCAAGTTGGCTTCTTGCAAGTAATTGAGCTGGCGCATGAGCAAAATCGTACATACGATCAGGATTTGGGAAATGGCAAATTGGGCAATTACCAACCCTTTCCTCACATTGAGTTTTTTTCCAAACTTGTTATCTATATTGTTTTTGATTGCCCTCACAGGATCAAGTACAGAAAGCATAAAGGAAGGATACAATCCGGCAAAAAGAGTCACTCCTACCATGATACTTGCACAGAAGACCCAAACATTTGGGTTGGAAAAATCGGGGGAAATCCCTTCTCCTAAAACTGGTGCAAGCAAACGAGCGGCTTCTCCCGATAACAACAAAGCCAAGCCTAACGCCATAATGGTGATGAGAAATGTTTCAGTCATAAAATACAACATCACATGCCTTTTGCTACTACCCAATGTTTTCCTTATGCCCACTTCTCTCGCTCGGGTGAAAATTAGGCTAGCATTCAAGTTAATGAAGTTGATACATGCGGTGATGATCAACATAATGCCGATGGCAATGAGCAATACCAACACTTGTATAGGTGTTTGGGCACCATATGCACCCCAGTCGGAACTAAAGTGGATATCTTGTAAATTTTGAACCTCGTACTTTAGAAACTGGGCTTGGTCGCCACGATATTTTTTGACAAAATCAACCAAGCGCTCGTTAATCTTTGCAGGTGTTTCTCCTTTAGGGATGCGGAAATAAACTTCATGGCTCGAAGAAGTACTTCCCCATTCATCGTTATCTCTATCGTCCCAAACAGTGCTGTTCGATGCTACCAAATGAAAAGGTATCACCGTATTGTAAGGAGGATCTTTCACAATTCCGCCCACAGTAAGGAGGTATTCATTGTCGAGGGTCAATTGCTTGCCCATGGCATCTGTAGTTCCAAAATACTTGACAGCCAACTTCTCAGAAATAACCATCTTTCCGGGCTCGTTCAAGACCATTGGCGAACCCGATACCCATTGGTATTTGAACAAATCGAAAAAGCCTGGCTCGGCAAATGTCAGCATGGATTCCTGTTCCTGAAATTTTTTCCTTTCCCCATCCTCTTCTACTATCACCACACCTAAGAGCTGATCATCGACAAAAACTACAGGACCTAGCTCGGGAAAATCAGTCCGTAAGGCTTCGGGCAGCGGGCGAGGAACACCTCGGTTGGTCTCGGTAGTTCCGTACTCGGTATCAGTGCTTACTATCCTGTAAATTTCTTCGGGGTGCGAATGATAGGTATCAAACGAATACTCAAAGGAAATTTTGAGATAGATAATGAAGGCACTCAAAATCCCCAGAAACAACCCAATCAGATTAATGGATGTATGAAGGCGGTTTCTGGAAAAGTTACGGAAACTTGTGACAATGTAATTCTTAAGCATAAAGAGGTAGGCTTTGGGTTAATAATAAAAGCGTAATCCCAAGATTAATACCAGTTTTTATAATTTTGATTATCAATAACTTACAAATATTTTCTTTTCGCCACCCAACCTTATTTTGCCCGCTCACGAACACTTTTGTGCGCTACAAGACAGAAAAGTCTTATCCTAAATTTCAAGAAAACTCCTGTACATAAGAAGCTGAAACTGGTAGAGGGTCTTCCACATTTTTTAAGTGGAGCAGCACTCTCTGGTTTTTCTTTTCCACATGGGAAATATTGGCTTTATTCACCAAATATGAGCGATGACAGCGGGCAAATTGGCTCACGATCAACTGCTTTTCTATGTTTGAAAGCTTTTCTCTCAACAAAACACTTTTGGGTTCGTTATTTTTCAGATAAAAAATCTTCACATAATTATCCTCCGCCTTGGCATACAAAAAGTCTTCTGCTTCCATTTGGATGGACTGTTTTCCATTGGAAGAAGTGAATACTAGAGGAAGCTCTTGTTGAGTTTCTTTTTCCTTAAAAGCATTTTTTTCAAAAAAATAGGCTGCTGACAGGGGAATTATGATGATTCCGAAGTACTCGGCAAACATCCTGAAATAGGTTTCTGGTAAGAGATCAAACCAGTTCCAAAAATAATTGTACAGTAAAAAAGTAGCGGTTGCCCCGCACCATATTTCCCAGCTTCTCCACAGAAGAAGTTTAAGTTTTAAAAAACGGTGGTATATATATTCATTTCCTGCAAAAAGGAGCGAAGTAGTTAGCCCAAAAGCCAAAGCCCTCAACCCTAGAGAATGCCCCGAAGCGGAAATGCCAGTGGGAATATTATATGCTTGATACACAAAGAGAGAAAAACCTAAAAATAGACCTGAAAGCACTGATAGAAACAGGCTACTTATGACTACTCTATTTTCTTCTCTTATCTGCATTTGGCGCAAAACTGTTAGTTCGGTACTCTCTTTCTTGAAAAATAATACTATTCTATTGGCACTTAGGTCTTCTCAGAAGCCTAAAATGGTAGTTTTCAAAAATAATTAAAAAATTTTGATGACTCGAGGAACAATCATTTACATTATATGTTTATACATCTATATCATTAACAACTAAATTACATAATACAATGGCATCAATAAAAGAGAATGTAGAGCAGCTCAACAAAATGATTTTAGGAGGAGATATCCTAGGCGCTTTTGAGAAATTTTATGCTGAAGATGTGGTAATGCAAGATAACGATACTCCTTTGAGAGTAGGTAAGAAAGTTTGCAGGGAATATGAAGAGGCATTTGTAAACAACTTAACCGAGTTCCGCAGCGGTGAAGTAAAAAATACGCTAATAAGTGAAGAAGCTGGTGTTGCCACTGTTGAGTGGGCATTCGATTATAGCCATAAAGAGTGGGGTGACATGAACTATACTCAAGTAGCAGTGCAGACTTGGAAAGACGGGCAAATTGTAAACGAGAAGTTTATTTACAAAAGCTAAATAAAGCTTGGATAGTAGTATAACATGCGCTAAGCCATTAACTGTAAAGACTTATTAACAACCTTATAGAAACCGTTTCTGGATAATCCGGAAGCGGTTTCTGTGTGTTCAGACCGATACTACTAGTTTATATTTTCTGATTTCCCAAATATACAATGTTAATTAATCGCTGATAATGAGTACTTAAGTACTTTCAAAAAATAGTTGGCAATTGAAAATATCCCTTATTTTTGTACTTCTAAAAAAAGAATTAAACACATCACGCTTCACTCGTATTCATCAAAATCCCTGAAATTAGGGGTATTTTTTTTGACAATATTTATGCAACTTGGCGGTTCAGCCTAAAAGGGCACTTACGATCAAAACAATCTAGATTTGCGAGCATAACAAGTACGTAGCCAAACAACTTACTACCATTCAAATACACATTAATTTCGAGCAGCTACTAACGCATGAAAAACTCACCACTTTCTTTACTTATAAAACTAGGTAAATATTCTAGTAGCATTTTTTTGCTATTTAGTTTCTTATGTGTACAAGCTCAGAATGAACTTTCTGAACAAGCAGATAGCTGTTTTGCTAATGCGGACTATGCCCAAGCCCTTGAAAAATATACAGAATGGCTTCGCAATAACGATGTCATGTATGACAGCACTTACCTAGAAAACCTTCGCAAGCTGGCCCGTACTGAAGAACTTTTATTTCAATATGAAAATGCTTTGAGACATTTTGCCAAAGTGGAAGACTTGGCAAAAGTTCTTGAAAACAAATCGCTCTCTTATAAAGCTAGCACTAATATTGCAGACTTATTCAGAAGATTAGGACAATATGATAAGGCAAAAAAGCAGCTTCACGACCTCTATTTCACCCCAAAGGATTCTGTAATTTATTCAAGAGACCTGAGTAGAAAGTACCATCGCCTTGCGGCCATATCCCAAGAACTTGGTCAAATAGATTCTGCAATGATTTACTCTTACAAATCTCTTGAAATAAGTAAAAAACAAAACATATCTGGCTACATACCAATATCCTACAATGAGCTAGGTTATTCTTTTGAGCATCTTCAAAAACACGATAGTGCGCTATATTACTACCAAGCAGCAATCCAACTATGGGAAGATGCTGGCAAAATACGCTATTATACCAATGGCTACTTCAACCTTTCAAGATTATATAATAAGCTTGGTCAACCAAATAAAAGCATTGCTATACTTACTAATACATTACAACAACTTTCGACCAAGGACTGGCCAAATGTGAAAAATGGAATTTACTCTAATCTGGTAGAAAGCTTTAAACAAAAAGGCGACAAAGAAAAAGAAGATCATTTTAAAATAAAAGCACTGGAGGAAAAGGTAAAAAACATGTCATATGAGAGTGATCAACAATTCATACGCATGCAAACAGAATATGATGTAGCAAAAAAAGAACAAGCACATTTCATGGCATTGCTCGATCTGCAATACCAAAAAAAGAGAACCAATTACCTAATTATAGGAACGATAATGCTTGCGTTGCTCATTGCGCTCACTATTTTGTACCTCATCCATACCAAGCAAAAAAACAAGCAGCTCGATAACCAAAATCTAAAATTAGAGCACTTGGTCAATACAAACAATACGCTTTTTTCCATCATTAGCCATGACCTCCGCAGCCCTCTCAATTCCCTAACTGGGCTTATGGAACTCTTGATGAACCACATGGGAAGTATGACCCCAGAGGAACTAAAACTGTTTGTGGAAAAAATCAACCGACAGACTAAAAATGTGAACCTATTGCTCGACAATCTTCTTTCTTGGGCTCTGACTACAAATAACCAGCTCACCGTTCATAAGCAGAAGGTAGATATAAGTAAATTGGCAAAGCGAAATGTGGAGTTATTTTCCGAAGCCTCGGCAAATAAATACATCACCGTTGAAGCATATACGCTGAATGAATGCTTCATTTTTGCTGATGAAAAAAGTGTAGATACCGTGATCAGAAATGTGCTGAACAATGCTATCAAATTCACCCCAACAGGCGGAAAAGTAGAGATCTTTTCTCATTCAAACCTACATGAAATCACGTTGACTATTAGGGACAACGGACTTGGAATAGATAAGGAAAGAGTAAGTAAGCTTTTCAGTAAGCAGATTAATAAAAGTATGAAAGGCACTTCTGGTGAAAAAGGCAGTGGTTTGGGGCTGATGCTTTGTAAAGAGTTGTTAGAAAAAAATGGTGGACAGATTGAAGTAGAAAGTGAAGTAGGCAAGGGTACTTCATTTCATATAACCCTCCCTCTTTATAAGGAAAAAGAGACAAAACGCGTTTCTGAAGCTATTTAAGATTTCCAACTCATTTGTTTTGCTCAATTGCAAAATGAAGCAAAACAAATGATTGACCTGACAGGTAGAGCTCCCTCCTATTTTTTCCTTGGTAAACGATGAAAGCCTCAAGAACATCAAAAATGAGTTGGCAAAAGCAATCCCAAGCACATGGGCATCTGAGCTGAAGGGAAGGCAGAATTAGGTTGAAGAGAAAATTGAATTGATCTTATTTTTTCACTTTGTCCTAGCTGACTAAAATGTTTAATGCTTAAAGTGATGCTATCCCAAAGAAAAGTTTAGATTTGTTTAAAAAGGCTTTTTGTGAAAAAACTTTACATCATATCGGGCTGTAATGGTGCAGGAAAAACTACTGCTTCTTACACAATTCTTCCAGAAGTATTAGACTGTGAAGAATTTGTAAATGCAGATGAAATTGCAAGAGGGCTTTCTCCTTTTAACCCTGAAAAATCTGCTGTACACGCAGGAAGGTTAATGTTGACCAAAATCCAACATTTAATAGAAACGGGTCAAGACTTCGCCTTTGAAACTACCCTTGCAACTAAAAGCTATAAGAACCTTGTCAACAAGGCAAAAGAAAATGGTTATAAGGTAATTCTTTTATTTTTCTGGTTAAGAACGCCAGAGCTTGCCGTAAAAAGAGTGGAAATTCGTGTAAAAGAAGGTGGACACCATATTCCTGGAAATGTGATTAGAAGAAGATATGAAAACGGGTTAAAAAATTTCTTCAATATCTACGAACCAAAAGTTGACGAATGGATGTTGATTGATAATTCGGGCGAACCTTATGAGATAATTGCCAAAAAAGGGCTTAAAACTAGCAAGGTATCAAATACAGAAAAGTGGAATTACCTCTTAAAAAAATATAAAATTGATGGAAAATAGCGATAAGATAATTGAAGGATTAGAAAAAGCATACCTGAAACTCATAGAGTTCAAGAAATATAAAAAAAGCCCCATAGTAATTTCTAGGGGAGAAAAAATAGTTGAAGTATCTGCCGAGAGTATCTCCAAAAATAATATTGGGCAGTATAAAAAGTAGAAAAGAGGTTAGACCAGTGAGAAAAGAAGATGGTGGGGAAAGGTCGCTAGGCTTTTCCTACAAGATATTGGGCAGGTCTGGCTTGCCCCAATCTTCTCGAGTGTAAAAATCACCCGTTTTGGTTTCCCCAATGTTGCCAATCTTATCCATCTCGGTGACCAGACCCATCCAGTTGGCAATGCACTGCCCCAGCCAAAAGCCGTAGAGTTTATCTTAATATTCAGCCCTCGAAATCACCAAATCGGTTTTCGCAGAAGAATAAGTTTTGTATTCCAAATCAGGATTGGCAGCGGCTTTTTTAACTTCTACTGTTGCAGTTTCTTCCTTTTCTTTTTTCTCACAAGAAATTAAAAAGAAGGGTACGATAAGGGTGATGAGTAGTTTTTTCATTTTCGTGTTTTGTTTGGGCACATTAAAATTGTAAGTTATTTTAGCCCCCATAAAATATAAATTTTCTCGAAAAATGAATCTCAAAACAATTAGGGCTCTTATAGTAAGTGTGGTGATTTTAATGATTACGATACTTGTAGCTTCCCTTGCCGAATTTCTGGAATTAAGAAAAGAGGATGCTATCTTTTTTGCTTTTGCTATGATTATTTCTACTGGGGCCAATGTAGCCGGTCTTGTTTTTAGCTTCGCTGAAATGAAGAAAAATAAAAAATGGGCTATAACAGGCTTAATAAGTAATCTAAGTCTTATTATCTTATTTTTTATTACTGCTTTTTACGCTCAGTTTACAAGATAAAAGGAATAAAAAGCAAGATTCCTTTACCAGCGTATAATGACCGAATAATTTGATAGAGACGCCCGACTCGGGCGTCTCTACAAGTAGTTTTTTACAGATTAAACCTAATAACTATCCACCAAAGTCATCACTTTCAAGTCTTCTTTGAAAGCTGCCAAATCACTTGCCGCAGATTTTGGGATACTTAGGGTGACTTCACTGCCGGGGAGCAAATCGAAATAGTTGTCGGAAAAGTTGGCGGTGGAGCTGGTGTAGAGGTACACGTCCTTGGCAAGCTTCTTGGTTTTTACCGTCACCTCAAACTGGTCGACTGCTTCTTTCACTTCATAGCTCAAATCCGGGTTAGGCAAAGCCAAATCTTTGGGTGGCGCAAAGAAATGGATGTTTTGGTTCAGCACTTTATCGCCTTGTACCAACTCGCCAACTACAAACACTGTCTTTTTATTCTTACCTTTCAGCAGCTTATTTTGCATCAATTCAATATAAACTTCGCTAGTGTTTTCCTTCACGGTGATGGCTTTTCCTACTTCTTCCAACTTGTTTCCTTCAAAGTCCATCAATGTTAATTTCAATTCCGCTTCTACAGGTTCTAGCAAATCGGAAATCACAAAAGCTTTCAAGCTATCATCGGTGTATTCGTAAGAAACCAGCAGGTCTTCAAAAGCTTTTTTAGTGCGATAGTGCAAGGCTTTCCACTTGCCATAATAATCGATGCTCGACCAAGATGCCACCGGCCAGCAATCGTTGATCTGCCAGTACAACGAACCCATGCAATGCTTCCTATTTCGGCGATGGGCTTCCATACCAAAACCTATTCCCTTGGCTTGCAATAGGTGGCTCACGTACAAGAAGGATTCAAAATTTTTGGGTTGTTTGTAATGCCTCACCAAGTATTCTTCAATGGTCACATTGCCAATGGTAGAGCGCTGATGCGATTCCATCACTTCCGAATATACATCGTGGTCTTCGGGAGCGGTATATTTTTGCACGGTAGAGAAATCGGGAAAGGATTGGAAACCAAACTCAGACATAAAGCGAGGCATCACGGTTTCATAGTTTTTGAAAGGTTCTTTGCCCCACCAAACGCCCCAGTAGTGCATGTCTCCAGCCGTTCTTGTTGCAGATTCTGGAACGCCCATCGAAGTACTTGGAGAGGAAGCCCAATACCTTCGGTCCCCATCGAATTCTGCTACAGCTTCAGGAAGAACCTTGTGAAAAATATCTTGGTACGATTTCCAAATCTTATCCGCCACTTCTTGGGACTGCTCTTCAATCATCTGATTTTTCCAGCCCCAGCCTTCCCAAGCAGCCAAAATCTCGTTGTTCCCACACCAAAGGGCAATAGATGGATGATTTCGGAGGCGTTTTACATTGTCTATAGCTTCTTGCTTCACATTTTCTAGAAATGCTTCATCGCCGGGGAACATGGCGCAGGCAAACATAAAATCTTGCCAAACGAGCAGCCCTTTTTCATCGCATTTCTCGTAAAAAACATCGTTTTCGTAAACTCCACCGCCCCAAACCCGGACCATATTCATGTTGGCATCTACGGCAGACTGCAAGGTTTGCTCGTAGCGCTCATCCGTCACACGGGTGAGAAACAGGTCGAGGGGAATGTAGTTTACCCCTTTCATAAATACCGGATGCCCGTTCACTTCAAAATAGAACGAAGTCCCTATTTCATCAGGCTCGGTCACCAACTTTACCGTTCTGAGTCCAATACGCTTTTTGCCCGAATCGGCTACGTTTTTATTAGTCAACTTCACTTCTACATCGTACAAGTATTGCTCGCCCATTCCGTTGGGCCACCACCTTTTGGGGTCAAGAATTTCAAAAGGGATACTAAGCTTATTTGCACCAGTCACTAGCTTTACTGCCTCAGTCTTTATACTTTTCCCATTCACCATTATCTCTACAGAAGCATCTTCAGAAGCAGATAGCGATGAAACCTCCACATGTGCGAGCATCGATGCTTTTTCACCCAGTTCCTTTTGCTGGATAAAAATATCTTCTATTTCAAAACCGTTCCAAGCCTTCAAGTTGATCGGTCGCCAAACGCCAGAGGTCACAAAGCGAGGCCCCCAGTCCCAACCGAAATGGTAGCCAGCTTTTCGGGTGTACACGCTCACGTACTTCCCATCTGGAACGTTCCCGATCTCTGCCAAATCGTTGTTGGAAACTGGGATTTTGTAATCGTACCCATCGTACTTTTCCAAGCCGATGGTGATAGGTGATTCAAAAAGGATGCGCAAGGTATTTTCGCCTTCTTTGAGCAAGGGCTTACAATCGGCGGTGTACTCCCTAAACATGTTGTCGGTTTTGATAAGCAGCGAATCGTTCAGATATACGCTTGCATAGGTATCTAGCCCCAAAAACTCCAAGGCAACCTTATCTTTGGAAAGTACCTCGGCAGATACACTAAAGCTAGTTTGGTACTCCCAATCCTCCTTGTCTATCCATTGCAAGTCGTGCTCATTGAGCCGGTAATAAGGATCTTCAATCTCATTGTTGTTTAGCAAATCGGTGTGTACCGTACCAGGCACTGTCGCAGACGACCAAGTGTCGTTGCCTACATTTCTAAACTGCCAATTCTGATTGAGTTCCATAGTAAAAGGAGTTGAGGGAGAGCTGCCCGACTGGCAACCCCAATTAAAAAGTGCGCTTATTGCCAAAATAAGCAAGTTCAAGTTCTTCTTCATGTTGAATTTCATTAATCGTTAAAAACACACAAGCTTACCTTGACCTGGGAATCAGAAAACTTATGTTGGTTAGTAATGGTGATTTTAAAAAAAATATACCCTGTTAAAAGTATAGGATTTTGTAAAAAAAAACGCTCCTGCAATTTATAGTGAAAAAGGGGGGAATTCAAGGGAGTTGATAACCTGATGATGAGATAATTTGATAGCTTGTGTCGCCATAACCTGCTATTCGTAGAGTTTTCCTCTCCACGAATAAAAAAAATAGTCAATCTCCCGATTGACACATTGAAAGGCAGTAGGGCTAGATTCTGCCCACAAGGGTTTCGCAAATCAGGAGATTTGCCAGAGAAATATTTCTGAGCTAACTCTCAGAAGAACGGGGCTGATGTTACGGGCTTTTACCCGAAATATTATCTGCAAGTTGTTTGCAGCATCCTTCTTTTTATTCGTTTCTTAATTTATCTCTTACTTCCATCAATGCATATCCCAATAAATTCAAACCTCTCCAATTAATTGGATTTTCTATACCTTTATCTCCGTTCTTCATGCCTATTCCCCAAATTTTATCGTATGGACTTGCTTCCACTAAAACTTTATCTCCCGTTCCATCTAAGTATTTCCACAATTCTTTATTTTGTTTGAATTTCAGATAGTTTCCGTTTTTCACTATTCTTTCTCTATTTTCTATCCAATTCTTTCCCTCAAAATTTTTGACTTTTCTTCCAAGGCTCTTTGCTTCTTTCGGTGAATTACAATTCAATATTTTTTCAAGAATTGTTTTATCTCTAAACAGCTTGGCTTTTTCAGCCATCATCCAATGCTCGGCTGTTAAATATTTTATTCCATCGTATTCAAATTCTCTTTCGTACCATTGGCTTAAACATGACATCCCTATCTGACCGTCTTTTCTCGGTTGATGTCCCCAAAAAAATAAATATTCAACTCCTCCATCATTACTATATTTTTCCTTCATCCAATCTTTGTCATATTTCATGGTCTTATTTTTTATGGTTGCTATTTCAATGTGAATCTAAGGGGCGTCCCCGACTTGATATTCGTAGAGTTTTTCCTCTCCACAAATATAAAAAATAGTCAATATCCCGATTGACACATTGAAAGGCAGTAGGGCTAGATTCTGCCCACAAGGGTTTCCCAAATCGGGAGATTTTCCAGAGAAGTACTTCTGAGAAGACGCTACGCTAACTCTCAGAAGTATAGGGTGAATGCCAACGGTCTCGTGTATGAGCAGTAGTGGGCTTTATACAACTACTTTACGAAATACAATATACTTTAATAAAATGAAAAAAAACGGTTCAAGCTGGAACTCAAACCGCTATATTGCTTATACACATTATTGTGTGCTATGCTTTTATCCTTTTATTTTGGCAATCTTATTTATATCAGCACCTTCTAGATGCTTTAAGGATTGCGGGTTATTGTATAAATTAATCATTGCGCGTCCAATTCTAGAAGTGGTGGTTACTGACTTCATTCTTTTTAATAAAGGAAAAATTGGTTTAGTGATAACATAGAAAAAATTGTACAGTTTAGTTTTAGATTTTACACCACGTTCAGGTAAAATAGCTCCTGGTCTAAACACATAAGCATCCTTAAAACCTTTGTTTAAAATAAAATTTTCGGTTTTGCCTTTTACTCTTGCCCACATTGAGTTACCTTGCTCAGAACTGTCTGTTCCTGCACCTGAAACATATGTAAAAAGTATATTAGGATTTACATTATAAATTGCATTAGCTAGTGCTTCAGAAATTGTATAAGTGAGTTTATAATACCTTTCTTCAGATATACCAGCTGATGATACACCCATACAATGAAAACAAGCATCATAGTATTTAAAGACTGCTTTAATGTTGCTAAAATTTGTAAAATCCTTGTGTAAAATCTCTTTTATCTTGGGATGAGAAATGTCAATTGAGTTCCTGTTGATTAATAAAATTTTTTCAATTGTTGAATCATCGATGCATTCCAACAACACACCCTTACCAACCATACCAGTTGAACCTGTTAATATAACTTTCATAACTTAGTTATTCGTTTTTATGTTCGGAAACTTCAACCATAACTACCCGAATAGAGCCAGGTTTAAAAAGGTTCATTTCGTCTTCATTAATCTTTGCCTGAATTTCCGTGTTATTAATATCTTCTCGAAATTGATTGAATGCCTCTGGATCTGACCAAATAGATTCTGTTACTACATCATATTCTAATTCTCCTGAAAAGCCTTGAGGGTAAATTATCTGGTTACCCAGAAGAAAATTTCTTCTTATGGTGCATTTTTTTAAAATAGGAAGAAGTTCAACACATAAAGGTGTATGTTGATTTGTATAGTAGTTTGCAAAATCTTCGTGCGACATTCCGTCTTTTCGCTTTGCGAAGGTTAAATATTTCACCATTGATTTTTTATTTTAGAATTAATTTAATTGTCTGTATTTATTTGGTGACATACCAACTTTCTTTTTAAAAAGGGTTCCGAATGACTGTGGATACTCAAAACCTAAATCGTAAGCAATACCACTTACGGATGCATTTGATGACAATAATAGATTTTTAGCTTTTTCAATAAGGTGAGAATGGATATGCTCTTGCGTATTCTTTCCTGTCTCTTTTTTCAGTAAATCACTCAAATAGTTTGGCGAAAGATTCACTTGGTCTGCACAAAATTTTACAGTTGGAATCCCTTGTTGTATGGAATTGTCCGTATTAAAAAAATTCACCAATAATTCTTCTATTTTTTCTACAACATCTTGTTGGTGTGTACTACGGGTATAAAATTGACGGTCGTAAAATCTATTGCAATAGTTGAGTAATAATTCCAAATTAGATACAATTACGGTTTGACTATGCTTGTCTATATTTTGCTGACATTCGTCTTCTATTGCATCTATGCATCGTGAGATTTTTTCCTTTTCCTTTTCCGATAGATGTAACGCTTCATTGGACTTATAAGAAAAGAAACCATATGATTTTATGTTTTTGCCTAAATCAGATTTTTGAATTAAATCTGAATGAAAGTATAATGCCCAACCGTTTTCATTTAATGTTTCAGGTTGTTTTTTTGCTTCGAATACTTGTCCAGGAGAACTAAAGACCAACGTTCCTTCTTCAAAATCGTAGTATTGTCTGCCATACTGAAGTTCACAATTCTCGAATTTTAAAGAAATCATATAAAAATCCCAAATGTATTTTTGATTGAACAGCTCTTTAGAGAGTTTCACATCTTTCATATTAACCAATGAAATTGCCGGATGCATAGGCTTGTTCAATCCTAAAAGGTGATGCATCTGACTAATTGATTTTATTTCTCTAAATTCTTTCATCTTGTTAATATAATGATTTACATATCAGATTTCTTTGAATAAATTACCCGAAAAACACATCATTTGCGTGCATGGTATCCATATATTCTTTCCATGTACAAACCTTTCCGTCTTTAATTTCCATTAGAATATGAAAATGGTTGTTGTACGTTTTACCACTAATATGCTTTCCAAGAGATTCAGCTTCAATGGCAACCCGACTACCTTCTACTGTCATGCCTTTTGCAGTAAGGCTTAGTCCTTGAGGAAAACCTTCTCTTGTTCTTTTACCAGCTACAATTACAAAATCTTTGGTATGTGTGCCTGAAATTGGCATACTACCAGCTACCCAGACAACAGCATCTTCTGCAAAAACTTCATTTACATATTCCCAATTATCATTACTAATTGCTTCTATTACTTTCTGTGCTAACACTCTATTAGCTTCAGTGCTTTTTAAATTCTCCATTTTAATTAGATTTTTTATTAAAAAATTGTTCAATTTAATTTTACAACCATTGGTTCAATGCCTTTACTGTAATTTGTTCAAGCTTTTCTCTTTTTGATTCTATTTGAGCTTCGCTATGAGGTGGCGTAATTTGGTCTTCTGCTACATATACTCCTGTAACGTCTTTATATTCAGATGATATGGCTAGTCTTACGATTCTGTCTGCACCAACTTCGGTTGGTGATGCCATAATATTCATCATAAATTGCATTAGTTTCGCTCCTCCTTTCAGGTGTCGCAATAAGTTCGATTTGATGTATCCAGGATAAAGGTAATTTACCGAGACACCGCTGTTTTTAAGTCTTTCAGCTAAATCAATGGAAAACATATTCAATGATAGTTTGGATGCGGAATAATTATCATCGGTATCAAAATCAGATTGTTTTTCAATTTCATCGAAGTTTATTTTTTCCAAAAAATCGGTGTTCGTAGTAATATTCACTATGCGAGCGGATGCTGATTCCTTCAGCCTTTCTAATAGCAGATTGGTTAAAAGGTATGGCGCTAAATAATTGATAGCCCAATTCAATTCAAAACCATCTTTACTAACTGCTTTATCGGTAGAATTAATCCCTGCACAATTTACCAGAACATCTATGTTGTCGTATTTCTTTAAAATACGATTGGCACAATCTTTTACACTGCTCATAGATACCAAATCACAATCTTCAAAATCTATTCTATTTTGCCTTTTAGGCAACTTCAATTCTTCGATTTGTTTCTGGACTTTTTGGGGATTTCGTGCTAACAAAACAATATTTGCATTCATTTTATAAAGCATTTCAACGGCTACCCTTCCTATGCCGTCTGTTCCACCTGTGAGGACAATGGTTTTCCCGGACAAATTTTTATCTGACTCAGGAATTGCATATTTAGGATTGGCTTTTTTTCGTTGAGGAAGAAACAGTTTGAGTAAAATACGTGTCTTTGCATTTACTAATTTCATAGTTAGGTATTTATATTGTGATAAGAATTGTACCCCTTCTCCCATACAGGAAGTTGTGATTTCATTCTTGATTTTAGAAACCATTTAAAAAACCAACCTGTACCGAAATATTTTGGCTCAAAGCTTCCTTTGTATTTCCATATCATTCCGCCATTATTGGATTCGTAGAAAAATTCGCCTCTGTATTTATTTACAGGCATACCCCCTTCGTGTACAGCATAACTGAAATAATTTGGTGGGTCGAAACCAACAATATTTTCGGTAAGATTTATATCTCCAATCAAAATTTTTCTTACAGCTCCCAAGCCTTGTGGGTGGTCTGTTCCTTCTGTAACGACAACAACTTCTCCCGCCATAATTTCGGATTGAGAATACCATTTGTAGTCAACGAAAAACTCCCAGAATTTTTGAAGTTCTATATTTGGATAGAAGTGTGAAAGTTCGAAAGAAACTAATTTTGAATTTGCCATTTCAATTGTTTGTGATTTTATACCACAAAATTGCAGGCTTTTTATTGAAAGGAATTAAGCATATTACTGATTGTTTAAATCAATTTACTGTTTTTGTTTTTACAGCTTTGCACACAACATTTGTATATCACAACAATTCCTGATACCCGCCGTATTTGGGTGGGTATCAACCACTGTAGCTGTTCCACAGCGGCTGTTATTTTTCTTATGTCTTGAATTCCCCTTTCTTGTTTTGAGGAGAAAAAAACACGGTATAAATGTATGAAAAACTTTGTTGAGAGAGACGAAGCTGGTCTTGAATTTTAATGCCAATAAGTTCTCCGTAGAGCCACATCCTGCCCACAGAGGTTTTGCAAATCAGGAGATTTTCCAGAGAAATACTTCTGAGAAAACGCTACGCTAACCCTCAGAAGAACAGGTAGGAAAATGAATTCTGCATTCCTAAAGGAATCAGTAAATTTAATTTCTAAAAACGTGCACATTGCATTAACTTCGATGCTAACTGTAAAAAAACAACCAGCATGAATAGTAATTTAAAATATATAGGATACTACCAAATAGCAGGGGTGCTGCTGGAATTGGGATAGTGATTTGGGCGCTTCTGGACACAGCCGCCATGGCAGGCACGTCAGTATTATTCTTTTTATTAGCAGTTGCTCTCTACGTATTCTCCATAGTTTGTGGGCGAAAACTAATAAAAGGTGAAGTAGAAAACGGAGTAAAACTTTCCATAGTCAACCAGTTATTACAGGTTTTAAACATAAATGCTTTTGGAATAATCTATAGTTTTTTCGCTGGAATTCAAGCTACTATAGGAGTCGATTTTACTAGTGACCTTTCCTTCAAATTTGGATTTCAACTGGCTGGATTCATGTTCTCTTATGACCCTAATCAGACTGATTATATTGTAATGATCAACGTCGTCCCAATTGTCATTATCTATTTGTTAGAGAAATCTAGAGGGGATGAAGAAAATGAAATAACCGAAGAACTTCTGGATGTGGAAGAAGAGAATGAATACTAGTTCTAACATATGTTTTGGATGAAAAACCTTGACCAGTTGCAAAATTTTTCATCCAAAAACATGAAATGCTTACTTCAACAAGGGTTTCCCTACCGAAAGGATCGGTCTGCCAGCCACATCGTTGATAACGATAGCCGCCATCATGTACCAAGCTGCCAAGGCACAAACAATAAGCTCGTAGCCGGCAATTACGTTGAAAACCGGGTCGGCAAAATGTCCGATATCTAGCAAAATAAATCCGATGAGGAGGGTAGTGAAAGTGAATGCCATAGCCGTATGGATAAACAAAGATCCTATCCACAAAATGACTGTAAAAAGCGTCCAGGCCACCAAGAAATAGCCAACGTCGGTATGCGATGACTTATAAATACCATAGTGGTTGAGCATCCAGATAATAGCTAAACCTATCCAGAATGCACCGTAGGCTGTAAATGCCGTAAAGCCGAAGTTGTTGCCCATTTTTTGCTCCATGAAGCCCGCTATGAGTTGCGCTCCGCCTCCAAAGGCAACTGCCATGGCAAGTACGGGTCCTATCCCTATCAAACCAATGTTATGAAATTGCAATAAAAGTGTTGTTAGTCCAAAGCCAGAAAGGCCTACCACCGCCGGATTTCCTAATTTTTTGTCGCTCATTTTTTTACATTAAAAAGTTGGTATTAAAGCGGCAAAACTATACCCCAGCCCGAGGAATAAATCAGGGTTTCATTAGCTAGAAACAAGACTTATGTCATGTTTTGGGGAAAAGATCAGGAACTATTTGGTACTCTATACCCGCACAATCCGCTCTTCGGGCAGGTCTGGTAAGGACTTCATTTTGAGGAACACTCTTGCCGTAACCACTACATCGTTTTGGCAATACGTCGCTATTCTTTCCAGGTCATCGTCTTCGTAATACACCTTGGCTACTTGGCTACCGTCAATATCATTTTTGCTGGAGGGCAATCCAAAAAGCGTGGCAAGCAAGTCGAGGGAAACATAGTGGCGCAGCTCGCCAAACTTCCACATTTCCATGGTATCGTAATGAGGAACTTCCCACGGTTTTTTGCCAAGCAAATTGAGCACTGGCGGCAAGGGGATACCATTGATAAGCATCCTTCGGCACAAATAAGGGTAATCGAATTCCTTTCCGTTATGGGCTACGAGCAAGAGCTTTTTTTGATCAAACTTCTCTGCAATCAGCTCTTTAAACTGCACCAAAACATCCTTCTCAACATCTCCGGAGATCGCCTTCACCCTAAACTGCACCGTACCGTCTTTGTCTTTGCTAAAGTAGCCCAAGCCTATGGTAATGATCTTTCCAAACTCTGCCATTATCCCCGCCTTGCTCTGATAAACATCTTCTGGAGGGTGTTCTTTGTCGAATCTTGGAGCTTTTCGTATCCATTCCTTCTGAAGGCGTTCGTCTAGTTCTCCCAGTGTTTTGGTGAGCTGAACGGTTTCTATATCTATAAAAAGTAGGTTTTTTACAGGATTGATCTCTTTCAATATCTTAGGGAATAGGTGGAAAAATAACTTAAACAAGCTCGCTAAACTGAATGGTCCAATTTAGGAAAATAGTTTAGGAAACCAACAGCTTTCGCACAAATTACTAGCCTAATAAGGTGATTGTACATCTTCCAATTTTTAGTAGCCAGAACAAAACAAAACTACCCAATCCAAGAGGAATGGGTAGTCCAATGTGTAACTCATAGCTATACTAGTAAAGTCTGCCTGTCGCTTTAAGCCCCTCCTCTAACCTATTAGCCTTAAATCCCTAATAAATAAGACTAATTATGAAGCAAGCTTTGCGCAATTTTTTCTGTCAGATTAGTTTACAAAACAATTCAACAATTAAACCTATACTAAAACTTAAAATCTTAAATAATATATCTATATAATGTAAGCTCTAAACTAAGTTCGAAACTTGAACTTCAACACATGTTCCTTTATTCTTCTTTGATGTTATGGTTATTTTTCCATCAAGTGAACTAAGCGTCTCTTTCACAATATAAAGCCCGAGACCAGAACCTGTATTATAATCTGTAGCCCTGTAAAACATATCAAAAACTTTATCTTGATGTTCTGGCTCTATCCCTATTCCATTGTCACAAATAATGATTTTAACTCTTTTTTTAGTGACAATAACCTCAACTTCTATTTTCTTTTTACCACTATCAACTCGCTGAAATTTAATTGCGTTTGAAAGTAAGTTGTTAAGCATTACCCAGAGCCTTACTCTGTCTGAAATCACTACTGGGTGACTATTTTTTATATCTATTGTTTTCTCCACTTCATGAGCTCCGTCAAGGTAACTCAAGTGATCGAATGTCTCTTCGATTAGGGAGTGTAAGTCAATTTTTGATTTGGTTACTTCTAACCGTGCTATTTTTAGTAATTCTGAGATGTTTTGAAGAAAAAAATCTTGCTTTTCAAGACTCTTTCTCATCATCTGTGTATAGAGTTTCACATTTTTTACATCTTCTTCCCTATCTATCAGATTTACTAAGCCCATCATTGTAGTAATTGGAGCTCTTAGATCATGAGAAGTACTATAAGTAAACAACTCTAATGCTTTGTTTAAAGACTTTATCTCCCTTATCAACTCATTCTCTCTGTCCTTTGCACTACTAAACATCGCCCAGAAAGAAGGTTGACTTTTAACACTTTCGTGTAGTATCATTTTAAGTTAATTTGGTACTGTTATTAATGATAGTGTTAATCAATGTTAGTCGTGTTAATCATTTTTCCGATTACCTCTTTGTATTCTTGTTTTGTAAAAATACCTGCCAAGTTCAAATGAACATCCTGACCGTGTAATATAGAAATAGTTGGTGTTTGAATGATGTCAAACTTATTAGCTAATTCTGGTTGTTGTTCTATATCTATTTTCACATACATGAACTGATACTGGAAATGTCTCATTAAATCAAAGAACATATAATCAACTAAATGACAAATTCCACAAGATGTTTTTGTGAATGACGCTACAACTAAGGTTCTTGCTTCAAGGAGAGTCTTTAGTTCAGTTTGTGTGTAATAGTCATACATTTTTTTGTTTGTCTTTGCTATACAAGATTACAAAGCAAATGCCAAAACAATTCAAATATCTGACATACAGTCACTTAATTAATAGTTGTATGGTATTTCACATGTTAAAAGGAGGGGATAAAGTTGCGATATATCGCAACTTTATGAAATCTCATCATACTTTTTATTGAGCTTTATACCCAACTTCTGCATGCGGGAGCGCAAGGTAGAAGGATTTATTTTTAGCATAGCTGCAGCACCATCTTCACCACTGATAATTCCTCCAGCTGCTTTGAGAGCCTGAAGGATATGACGCCTTTCATTTTCTTCAAGTGAAACGACAGTTTTAGCATCCGCTTTCTTCTTTGTGTTGAAATCAAGCCAGTCACCTATTTCCAAAATATTGTTTTGACTTACAACAACTGCCCTTTCAATAATATTCTCCAATTCCCGAACATTTCCTGGCCAGGAATACCTTACCAGTTTTTCCATGGTTTTTTTAGGAATCCTATCAATTTTCTTTCCGACCTTCACTGCATATTTTTCAACAAAGTGGGTTGCTAGCAATGGAATATCTTCAGATCTATCACGAAGCGCAGGCAAATTGACTGGAAATACATTAAGCCTATAATATAAATCTTCCCTGAAATTATTCTTTTCAACTTCAACTTTCAGGTCCCGGTTGGTAGCAGCCAATAAGCGTACATCTACTTTTATCGTTTTAGTACCACCCACTCGCTCAAACTCTCCTTCTTGAAGGACTCGCAGTAACTTTACTTGCACATCTAAAGGCATTTCCCCCAGCTCATCAAGGAAGATAGTACCGCCATTAGCTAGTTCAAACCTTCCTATCTTACGGTTATTCGCCCCAGTAAAAGCACCTTTTTCGTGTCCAAAAAGTTCACTTTCTATCAACTGAGGGGGTAAGGCTGCGCAATTCACCTTCACTATCGGGTGTGATTTCCTGTTACTAATATGGTGCACCGCCCTAGCTATGAGCTCCTTTCCCGTCCCCGTTTCTCCTAATATCAACACGGTAGTATCAGTATCAGAGACGCTTTCTACATCTTTTAGGACTTGCTTTAGCTTATAGCTTTGCGTAACTATTTCCTTAAAGTTCTTATCAAGCTCAATCTCCTCTCTCAAATACACATTCTCTTCTTGGAGTTTATTTTTGAGTATCTCTACCTCTTCAAGAGCTTTTGTAAGCTCCCTATTAGAGTTTTCCAGCTCTGAATTTACTTTTTTGAGGTTCGTAAGAAGGGTTTTATTTTCTAGTTTGAGGCTATAATGACCAAGGGCGAGTGAAATAGTTTGTTGAAGATCATTTTTCTCCCAAGGCTTGTTCACATATTTATACACATTTACCTTATTGATAGCTTGGGTCACTACCTCTAAGTCGCTATACCCTGAAATCAATATTTTAACAATATCAGGATATTTTTCACTCACCATTTCCAAAAGCTGGATACCTGTGATTTGAGGCATCCGTTGGTCGGTGAGCAAGAGTTGGATAGGGGCAGAAGTTTTTGCCTCTTGCTCAATAATCCCCATTGCCTCACGTGCCGAAGAAGCCGTCAGAATATCGTATTCACGAAAAAATACTAAACTAAAACTGTCTAAGTTCTCCAGCTCATCATCTACATAGAGGATTTTGCCCCCTTTTACAGCGCCCATATTATACGTATTTAGCTATGATCGTAATAAGTTTAAGTTGTAAGGTATTAGGTAAAAAGTATTTACACCAGTGTCATTTGGCGGAAACCGCGTAAGTTCAGTTCCGAGATATTAGGGTATCTCTTCTCCAAACTTTGCAAAATACCAGTACTTGTTTTGTTATTGCTATTCGATTGATAGTACTAAGTTAGTACTTAGCTGGTTCTACAACCAAGTTAATGTTATTTTTCGCATAAAACCAGTTATGCTCATTACTATTTTAGTTTCTATTTTACACTTATCAAAGTGATTCTGCCTTATTTTTTGTTCTCAAAATGTTTGATATCATTTTATGACTACTGATACCTGTATTACTACACACCGCTTAAACTAATTTTACTAAAGTAGTTCAAAATACTTTTTGCTTCACTCTCTCAAAGTAAACCAACTTTGTTTTTGCAAAAAAGATATGTTGACTTTTCTTTTTGAGCAATGCATTTGTCGAATCAAATATATTTCCAATGTCTCATGGGTTTTCTGCTTTTCCCCAGCAACCTTTAGCATTTCAATGTAAGGGTCTTCTATATTGAGCTTACTTATAAAATAAATGGATAAAATACTTTCTACATCCAACACCAATGTGGACACTCTTACTTTAAAAAAGTTTTTCACTTCCATAGCCAAATCCAGCAAATTTACAGCACTGGCAGAATCTAGGTCTAATGTAAAATCAGTCAGGTGTAGAGAGGCATCGAATGGATCTACCTTAAGGCTTTCAAAAGTCAGGACGTATCTTCCCAAAGATCCTTTTCGTATAGACTCGGTCAAATAACTACTAATAAGATTGATTGTCAGGTTTTAAGAAGAAAAAAGCTATAACGAGAAGATCAAGACAGAAGCCCTGATAATAAATGTCTTTTTCTTTGCCTAATTGAGTTGGAGCCTGCATCTAAGTTTCTTTAAAAAATACCGTTGTAGCATATCTAAAAATAGTGCACCTAGTCTAGATCCCAAAAGAAAAAGCTTTTGTTTGGCGAATAACCGATGTTTATCTTTGCCCCAACATTTTTTAAGACAGACAATTTTTTATTAAAGCTGAAAAATATAGATATGAAAGCAATGGTTTGTAGGGCGTTCGGAACGCCACAAAGTTTGAAACTGGAAGACGTACCATCTCCAAAACCTGGTGTAGGTCAAATCCTTATTTCGGTCAAATCTGCAGGGGTCAATTTCCCCGACTCGCTTATTATTGCAGGTAGGTATCAATTCCAGCCCGAAATGCCTTTTTCACCAGGAGGAGAGGTTTCAGGTGTAGTAAAAGAGCTTGGCGAAGGAGTAAACCACCTAAAGCTTGGTGACGAAGTAATAGCTACTACAGGCTGGGGAGGTTATGCCGAAGAGGTCACCGCACCCGCTTACAACGTTATTCCCAAGCCCAAAACCCTTGATTACGACACTGCAGCAGGTTTTATTTGGACCTATGGCACTGCCTATCATGCCCTCAAAGACCGTGGCGAACTGCAAGCTGGGCAGGTTGTGCTCGTGCTTGGTGCAGCTGGTGGAGTTGGTCTTGCTGCTGTTGAACTTGCCAAAGCCATGGGGGCAACAGTGATAGCTGCAGCATCTACGGAAGAGAAGCTCGCAATTTGCAAAGCCAAAGGGGCTGACGAAACAATCAATTATGTAGAAGAGGATTTGAAGGCTAGAATTAAAGAACTGACCAATAAAAAAGGGGTAGATATCGTGCTCGATCCCGTGGGTGGGGACATGACCGATCCTGCCCTCCGAGGGATAGCTTGGGGAGGAAAATACTTGGTGGTAGGATTTGCAGCTGGCTCTATTCCAAAGCTACCTCTCAACTTAGTTCTTCTGAAAGCTTGCTCCGTAACGGGTGTTTTTTGGGGTTCTTTCTGGAGAAAATACCCAGAAAAGAACTACCAAAACATGTTAGAATTAGGCGAAATGGCTAGCAAAGGCTTGGTAAAACCTCATATCTCAAAGGTCTATCCATTAGAAAAAGCTGCCGACGCCATCCTTAGCATTACCAATCGCCAAGTGAAAGGAAAGGCAGTGGTAAAAGTGAGTGAGTAAAATAAATAACAGGCATAGTTGAAACCCGACTATGCCTGTTATTATGTATTGGTAAACCCTATTTCTCAATTAATTTTATAGGCTACTATAGACTTGGTCATCCCTAAGTATTTTTCCAAGTAAAGATTTGAGTCGGGAAATAAATCCTTCATTTTGGTAATAGTCAACAGTTTGAACTCTTCCACTATTTTGTGTGCCCGTTCCTTATTATTACTTTTTTGGATTGTGCCCAAATTGAAATTACTCACTAACTCTACTTGGTACCTTTTGGGTAAATATTGAAAGAAAGGAAATACGAAATGTGGTTCGATAGGAAACCAATAATTTGGTGTCTGTACAAAATAGTTCTTGCCCACTCGCTGTACTTCTTGTGCCATTTTCACTTGGTTTTCCCAAGTAAACAAATGCTCAATCACCGAATTAGAAAATACTAAGTCGAAGAAACCGTCATCAAATTGCTGCAGGTCGGTAGCATCACCGTTCACATAGGTAAAGTGAGGGTATTTCATTTCCTGATGCTGCAAATTCAATATATAGATTTGAAAGTTTTTGTGGTGGGTAAAATTCATGTTTTCCCAGAAACCTTGTGTTCCTCCTACATCCAAAATTTTTGCGGGACGGGGAAGAGGCTCTATTTCTTTTAGGAAGAAGTCAAAACGTTTTTTGCGGGCTCTAAGAGCCAGAGAATTTGGGTTCTGATAATCTACGATAGATTTCAACATATGCTAGGCTTTTGGTTGGACTCATGTAATTGCTAGTAATTCTCTAAATATAACAGACTAAACCAGATTTACAAAATATTGCACACGATGGTTTTTATTTATTTATCTACATTACCCTTTATTGCATAACAATACTCTTAAAAAATAAATAAACATTGTTATGTAAAGGTAATCAAGAAAAATATAAGAATAGTACATTAATAAAAGCAGTATTGTTACAATTCATTACTTCCAAAAAATTACACAACACACAGCTAAAGCAATTATATATCTCGACTTTTGTCAAAAGGCCGTTATTATATTGTAGTTCTTTATAAAAAGGGGAAATATTCTCAATTAGCAAAGCCTTACCTTCCATTAAGCCAAGCTTATCAAGGCTCTGTTCCAGCATAAAATAAGCCCCATAACTATTTGGTTATGGGGCTTCAAAACCCTAAATTGAAGAATTGACCTATTCCTCAGGAGAGACAAATTTGTAAACGATACCTGCTAACGTAGCACCTATGATAGGGGCTATCCAAAAAAGCCATAGTTGACCAATAGCCCAGCCTCCTACA
Organism: Flammeovirgaceae bacterium SG7u.111; assembly: GCA_034044135.1. Taxonomy (NCBI): domain Bacteria; kingdom Pseudomonadati; phylum Bacteroidota; class Cytophagia; order Cytophagales; family Flammeovirgaceae; species Flammeovirgaceae bacterium SG7u.111. The sequence continues at coordinate 5,471,107 of CP139021.1, forward strand.
AAAATGGCTTGACTGGTACTTCTGGCAGGGTTTACCGAAGTATTGGTAACGGGAATACTGATCAGGTGGATAAGTACCAAACCTAAACCGATAGCCAACCCAGCAAAACCTTTCGGTGCTTTGGAGTGAGTTGAGCCCAAAATAATAATCAAAAACATAAAAGTCATGACTACTTCCGTTACGAGGGCAGCAGTCATGCCATAGCCCCCTGGAGAGTGTTCGCCATAGCCATTAGCAGCAAAACCACCTAGTTCGAATCCAGGCTTACCACTGGCAATAAGATAGAGGATACCTGCACCAGCCAGTCCACCTAGAACTTGTGCTACTATGTAGGGAAGCAAATCTTTGCCCTCAAACCTTCCTCCTACAAACAGCCCGACCGATACGGCAGGGTTCAAATGGCAACCTGAAACATGACCTATTGAATATGCCATGGTCACCACCGTAAGACCAAAAGCGAATGAAACACCAACAAAACCAATGCCCAGCTCGGGAAAGGCAGCGGCCAACACGGCACTTCCGCATCCGCCCAACACCAACCACATAGTTCCAATAAATTCAGCGACTAATTTCTTCATTTTTCCTTGTTTTGGTTAAATAATGGAAATAAAAAATATGTCATTTTGAGTGACCACAGCACTCATTGTAGGCTAAAAAGCCCCTTAATTGCTGGTTGAAGAAAATAGTGGTCAGTTGAAAGTTTGTTATGAATATACGTAATTCTGCTCAATCTCAAATAGGTAGTCAGTTTTTTTATAGTAAACTTAATACACTGCTCTATTTCCAAAAAAGAGTATTAAGAGAGGGATATCAAAAATTAAAACAACAAAAAAAGGTTCGCCATAATATGGCGAACCTTTCCAAATACCTCTCTAAAACTTATCTAACTCTAAACATGAAAATCTCTTTTTCTCTTTGCTTCTGCTTTTTTTACACTTCAAAGATGCAGAGTTTCTTATTGGTAGAGAACCGAAAAACCGTGAACCGGAATTCTTACTTTTGAATGGGAATTTTTAGCCGTCAACAAAACTTTATAGATTAGGAAAGAAGTTTAGTGTGTAGAGTTAAAACTAGAGTGAGTCATTAAAAAGAGGCACAATGCTAGAGATAAGAAAAAGTTGTGAAAGTTGTGGCAAAGCACTTCCACTCGACAGCAATGATATGTAGTTTCGAATGCACTTTTTGTAGGGAATGTGCAACTGAAGTCCTCCAAAATGTTTGCTCTAACTGCGGTGGCGGCTTTGAAAACAGGCCTATCAGACCCAAAGCCTTACTAGCAAAACACCCTCTCCCCAGGCAGACGAAGTCCTCAAAACTGTGGATTCGGAGAACCAGAAAGCCCCCAGCTCCTCTTACCAAATTTCTACTTACCCACTTATAGGTTATCCAAACGAGTGATAAAGCAAACTGGGTATTTCGATTAAAAGACCCCTACCCAAAGGGCGAGGATCTTTTAATAAGCCTGTAGAAATAGGAAGCCAAAGTTCTCCCCTGCACAAATACTTAATGTAAGCTTCCGAACCCATCATCTATCTACCTCTGTATTCTGGAGAAGAAATAATTGGAATTTTAGTTATCAAAAGCTTCAAGGAAAAAGCCTATCCAAAAGTACAAGTTTCCTTAATTTCTGGCGCAAGCTTCTAGCTCTTTAGCGGTGGAATAGTAGATCAAAATAATATAGAAAGGAGATGTTCTTGGTACAAAAAAGCTAATTGAAACGTTAGAAAAAAACGTGACAAGTCCGTTGGCATGCCTGCAAAAAGCGCTGAAAAGCGCATTAAACAGGCATCAAGACAAAGAAGACTAACAAGACGATATCATATTCATTGGCTTAGCATTTTAACTTTTGCAAACAATACCGAGGCCAACCAGTATAACAGCTACTTATTAATGAGATATAAGTGCCCTTTATGCTCAAAACCATCTATTAAAATGAGAAAAACTTTACTCCTATTTTTCCTTCTTATCGCCTTAGGGGCATCTGCCCAAAATATTAAATTTAGACATATCACCACTGACGACGGGCTTTCCAATAGTTGGGTATTATCAATTTTGAGAGATAATCAAGGATATCTTTGGATAGGTACTATGGAAGGATTGAACCTATACGACGGATATTCTATCAAAGTCTTCAAAAATGACGGCATAAACGGATTGCACAATAATTCTATCCTCTGCCTTTTAGAGGATAACAACGGCGGCATCTGGATGGGAACCTACCATGGCTTCTATAAATTTGATAGGGATACAGAAACTTTTACAGCCTTTCATACCGATGAAAATGACCCCAAAAGCATTAGTAGCGACAGAGTGTTCTCAATTGCCGAAGAAAGTGACAGTACGCTTTGGATAGCCACTGAAAATGGACTCAACAGGTTCAATATTAACTCACTTGCTTTTGAAAGCTATGTTCACGATGAAAACAATCCTAACAGTCTTATTAAGAACAACATAAAAAAACTCAAAACAGACTCGAAAGGAAACTTATGGATAGGGTCAGAAATAGGAATCAGCCTACTGAAAAAAGGTTCTGCCAAATTTGAGAACTATTCACATGACCCCAATAACAGTAATTCGATTATTGGGAATACTATAAAAGATTTTGCCGAGGACAAAGATGGAAATATTTGGATAGGCACTACCGATGGACTCTGCAAATATGATCCTGTAACTGATACTTTTTCCTCTTTGCTAGCCGACCCTTCAAGACCGAGCCAAGCACTGAACAACAATAATATAATCAGTTTGGCAAGTGACCAAGACAATTTATATATAGGCACTTCTTCTGGCTACCATTATATGGATCTGAAAACAGGCACATTTCACTATTTCAGCACAAGTATCACAAATGAACACAGCCTTCTGAGCCCTTCTATTCATACCTTATTTTATGACCAAATAAACCAAATGGTTTGGTTGGGTACGTACAACGGGGGAATAAATTACTACAGTAAAATTGACAAAAGTATCACCCACCACAAGGCTAGCCCAACTGGATTGAACAATGGTAAGATTCATTCCATATTGGAAACTGAAGCTGGAAAAATATTACTTGGAACCGATGGAGGAGGCATAAATACCTTTGACCCAAAAACTGAAACTTTCAAATATTACTCATCTGCCAACAAGCCCGGCCTACTTAAGGAAAATGCAGTCATGATTCTTTTTGAGGACAAGCAAAATAGAATTTGGATCCATACTTATATGCAAGGCATTAATGTAATATCTCCTGACTGGAATACTTCAATCTTGTATTCTCACGACCCTTCCAACCCCAATTCCCTACCTAGTAATGAAGTAGTACAGATCCAAGAAGATAACAAAAATATTATTTCGGTTTTGAGTGGGGAAAAAATAGTGGTGTTTGATCCTAAAAAAAATCATTTTATTGGGTTTGAGGAAGCTTATGGAATAAAGTTGCCCGAAAATATCCATTTCTTCCACATTAATAAAAACAACAAGGCATGGGTTATCTATGCCGTAGAAGAAGGGAGAAGCTATAACTTCTTAAGCGCAGACTTAAACTCAAAAGAGGTCACAGTTTATGACGAACAAATAAAACCCTATCTAGCGCAGATGGGGCAGATTATTGATGTTGTGAAAGAAGGTAAGGATGGAGATGTATGGGTAAGTACCTATGAGTCGGGGCTTTGCTATATCAACAAGGAAAAGGGTATCAACATTTCCTATTTCACTGACAATGGTTTGCCAAGTAATAATATCATGGCCATGGAAGAGGATGATGAAGGAAACTTATGGGTCAGTACGGATAACGGGCTGGTGAAATTTATAGATGGGATCAATTCCCCTACGGAACCAAATTTCCGCACCTACTCGGTAGACGATGGGATACAGAGCAAAGAATTCAAGAAAAGAGTCAGCCATAGAGGTAGGAACGGGAAGCTGTATTTTGGAGGAAACAATGGGTTCAATATCCTTGATCCTAGCAAAATACAGGATAATTTATTCTTACCTCCCATTGTTTTTACCGACCTGAAAATTTTCAACACACCAGTTGGGCTGAACCAAGAAAACTCACCTCTTACTAAAAGTATAAGCCGAACAAAAGAGATTACCTTCACGCACGACCAGTCCGTTTTTACCTTAGAATTTGCTGCACTAAACCTCGACCTTCCTGAAAAAAACCAATATGCTTATAAGTTAGATGGATTAGAAAAAGACTGGAATTATGTAGGCAACCAACGTTCTGCTACATATACCAACCTAGATCCAGGAGAGTATGAGTTTATAGTAAAAGCATCTAACAATGATGCTATATGGAACGAGCTACCTGCCATTCTAAAAATAACGATCCTACCCCCTTGGTGGGAAACATGGTGGTTCAGAACCATTGCAGCAATACTTTTCTTGGGAAGTGGTATATTGTTTTTCATAGTAAGAACCAAACATCTGAAACAAAGGCAAGTAGAGCTTGAAAAACAAGTAAGTGTTCGTACCCAAGAGCTTAAAGGAGCAAATGATAACCTCCAAAAACAACAAGAGGAAATAAAGGCACAAAACGAAGAGCTTCACCAAATGGCAGAAGAGCTTCAGGTACAGCGGGATTATTTGGAGGATACCAACATTATAGTTGGCAAAAAGAATGAAGCGCTTGCAGATATGAATAAAGCCTTGACCGATAGCATCACCTATGCCCGCAGAATTCAAGAAGCCATCCTCCCATCTGCCGAGGAAATGAAAGAAGACCTAAAAGACTTTTTCCTCATTTTCAAACCTAAAGATATTGTTTCGGGCGATTTTTATTGGTATAGCAAACAGGGAGATAGTGTTTTCTTGGCTGTGGTTGATTGCACTGGACATGGCGTACCTGGCGCATACATGAGCATGCTGGGCAACTCCTTCCTCAATAGGATAGTGAATGAAATGAAGGAAACAGAACCTTCCCGAATTTTAGCCTGCATGGATCAGTTTGTAGTAGATGCGCTTAAACAGAAAGAAGGACAAAACCGGGATGGAATGGACTTAGGCGTTTGCCGAATAGAGAAACTCTCCAATGGAAATACTAAAGTGACTTATGCTGGTGCAAAAACACCCCTACTCTATTGTAAAAAAGAAGCTGAATCTATCTGTAGAGAGCAAGGCGACCGCAGTAGCATTGGCGGGATCAAAATCAGTGGAAAAAGCTTCTCTGATTTAGAAATAGAGCTAGAACCAGGAGATTGCTTTTACTTAACTACAGATGGCTTTATTGACCAGAATGATCCTAACAGAAGAAGGTTTGGCACTAAAAGGTTCATGAATGCAATTTTCAATCAGTTTGGCAAGCCAATGGAACTACAGCAAATTAGCTTGGAAACACTATTGCAAGCCCATCAGGAAGAAGAACAACAACGGGATGATATTACGGTAATCGGAGTTCAGATCTAGCATATTTAAAAAAAATAAAGAAGCCATCACAGCAAATTTGTTGTGATGGCTTCTATTTGTAATACTCTTAAGCGCTCATTTTTTTTATCTTGAAACATCATACCTTACTTCATCAAGCACTTTTCCACCTTTTCCTAATAGCTGAGCCTCTACCTTATAATGCTTGCCCTCTTCTGGAGTAAAGCTAAGTGGAAGGGAGAGCGTTGCTTTTCCAAAACCATGGTAAGCATCTACAGTTAATTCCTGCTTGGTCACCATTTTCTTATTCCCTTCAATTATCTTAAATACGATCTTCGTGTTTTCATTATTGGAATAGGTATAAACCAGTTCCAAAGTTTTCGTATCAAAAATATTCTCTGAAATATCCGATACGGTGATGAAGTCTTTATAAATAGCTACATCTGAAATTGGGTGATCGAATTTTTCATTTATTGGAACAAGTTTATAGCCACGTACCCAGTCATAATAAGCGGTGTTGATCTCATCATTTTCCAAATCTTCATTGCTCGGAGCCGGTTGCCAGTTATAGGTCTCCGTCACCATGTTTACGTGCATAGGACGGTCGAATGGCTTATCGGAAATCTCTTTGGTAACTTTCACCATTTCAAAAAACTCATTATCGGCATAAAACTCCACCTCTTCCGGACTTTTCCACCAAGCTCCATAGGTATGGTATTCGTCTGACACCTCAGAATTCAGGAAAGTCCCAGCTCCTTTCGAGAAAAAGGTTTCTTTCTTTTCTCCGCATTTTATATACCTGTAATGCGTATTGCTATTCATTCCGTTGCGAAATTTTTGATGAACAGTTCCGCCACCAATGCACTCTTGAATATCTAACTCTTGGCTATACTTATCATTTGCACAATCTCCTTTTTCTGTAAAAAGCACTTTATCGTTCGACATCCAAAATGTGGTAGACATCGCAATTTTTGAAGCTTTGGCGCGGCATTCATAATAGCCAAAATGCGCCTCGGAAGATTTAGAAACAATTCCACCTCCATACATAGTGTATTTCCCTTTGGGTTTATCTAGCACTCCACTTTTGATTTCCAAATTGCCATTTTTCATTGATAATGCTTTAGGTTCGAAGCGGGCTGGCGCACGCCCTTCCCAACCTGGATAATGGTCGAACCATTTGTTCTGATCCAGTTTTGTTCCATTAAATTCATCTGAAAAAGCAGCTTGCAACACCCACCTAAAACCAACTGGCGGTTCTGGAGGATCGGCATGTAAAAGAGTGCTGAGTGAGATCAATACTACGGTAAGTAATGCTTTCTTGAGTTGTGAAGTCGGATACATTTTCATTTACGTTTTGATTAATAAAAAACATGCGGAAGCATTCCTGCCTCTGCTCAAGTAAATGTAATTCCGATTGAGCAAAAGGAAAACACAACCGATTGCGCAAATAGATTCTCCTCCCCAACCAATACAAAGCTCGATTTAAAACGTTTAACTAACTTTTCTTGAGCTTACTTACTATAGTTGTAGTGGAAAACACTTTTTCACATACTTTATACAATGGATTTGAAAAGACTATTTTTTATTTCATTCGCATGTTTAGCGCTCACTTGCTGTAAGACAGAGCAAGATAACACCCCTCGAATTACCGAAGATTTTAATTTCGATTGGAAATTCCACTTGGGCGATGTAGAAAGCTCCCAATCTGCCGATTTCCCAGACAACGAATGGACTGATGTACGCCTACCTCACGACTGGAGCATTGAAGTGGGATACCAACAAGAAAATACTGCTGCCAGTACTGGGTTTGTACCCGGAGGCATTGGTTGGTACCGAAAGAAATTCAAGCTATTCCCATCCGACGAAGGTAAAATAGTGAGCGTGATGTTTGATGGAGTGTACAACAACTCCAGCGTATGGATCAACGGTCATTTGCTGGGCACTCGACCTTATGGCTACAGCACATTTAGCTATGACCTCACCGATCATTTGGTATTTGATGGCACTGATAACGTGATAGCGGTAAAGGTTGACAGAACTACGTACGTGGACTCACGTTGGTACAGCGGATCGGGGATTTACCGAAAGGTGCAACTTATAAAAACTGCTCCCCTCCATGTTGCGCAATGGGGCGTGCAAATCACCACCCCTTCCGTTTCAGAGCAACTTGCCGAGGTAAATATCAAAACAAAACTCCAAAATGATGGGGCAGAAGATTTAGAAGAAATCGTATTGAATTATACCATTTCAGGTCCTAATGGGATGGTGGTTGCGCAAGCCCAACAAGCGGTAGCAAGTAGTGATTTAAAGGATAACAACACCAAGGTACAAATAGCTAAACCAAAGCTTTGGTCGATAGACACCCCTAGTCTTTACACACTCCATGTGAAGGTATTGCAAAAAGGGAATTTGGTGGATGAAACAAGTGAACGCTTTGGTATTCGTACTTTTAACTTCGATGCGGATAAAGGTTTTTCCTTGAATGGGGAATGGATGAAGATCAAAGGCGTGAATTTACACCACGATGCAGGCGCAGTTGGCGCTGCCGTTCCCAAAGGTATTTGGGTGTATAGAATAGAGAAATTAAAATCGATAGGTGTCAATGCAGTGCGTTTATCTCATAACCCACATGCCGTTGAGCTTATGGAAGTTTGCGACGAAATGGGCATGCTCGTAATGGCCGAAGCTTTTGATGAGTGGAGCAATCCTAAAGGAAAAAGCTTGGTTTATGTGGGCGATAATGCAGCACCAAAAGAAGCAGCCAGAGCCTATCCAGAAGTATTTAACAAATGGGCTGAAAAGGATTTGAAGGACTTGATATTGAGAGATTTTAACCACCCTTCTGTCATTATGTGGAGTATTGGAAATGAAATAGAATGGACATTTCCCTACTATGCAAAAACGTATACTGACGTAAATGGCAAAAGAGAGTACTATGCTTATTCACCCAATTACGACTCTCTTACAATTAAAACTGCATTTGATAAAAATACAGGAGGAGTCGATTCCTTAGCTTTAACTTCCAAACGCTTAGCCGATTGGGTAAAGGAAATGGATACAAGCCGCCCTGTAACTGCAGGAAGCGTTCACCCTTCTATTGCGCTAGCAAGTGGTTATGCACAAACTTTGGATGTTTTAGGTTTTAATTACCGTGCCATCGAATACGATGCTGCTCACGAGGCATATCCTGACCTAAAAATACTGGGTTCGGAAAACTGGGGGGCATATTCGGAATGGAAAAACTGTTTAGAGCGCGACTTTGTAGCAGGGATTTTTGCTTGGACAGGGTTCGCCTACCTTGGTGAAGCTGGTCCTTGGCCTCGCAAAGGGTTAGAAATTTCTTTCTTCGACTATGCCGGCTTCAAAACCCCAAGAGGACATTTCTTCGAATGCCTTTGGATAGATACACCGAAAGTATATACTGTAACCACTCCTACAGAGGAGTCAGAATATTCTTACACAAAAGACGATGATTGGAAGTTTGACATAAACTACTACAAACCTCCTTATTGGGCTCAATTGCGCCATTGGGAATGGTACAAGGTTTACCCCAAATGGAAATATACCGATAATGAACCTATTGTCGTACAAACCTACACCAATTGTGAAGAAGCAGAACTCTTCTTAAATGGCAGTTCGTTGGGCAAACAAAAACGTTCTGACTTCGGAGAGGATAACATCATCAAATGGTTAGTCCCCTACAGCGCAGGCGAATTGAAAGTAGTGGGGTACAATGGCGGTGAAAAAGCTACCGAATACTCTTTGAATACCAATGGAAAAGTTGCCAAAATTATTTTAAACACTAGCAAATCTACATTGAATGCAGATGGATATGAAGTAGCGGTGGTAACAGCCGAACTACTTGATGAAAATGGTATTTTGGTAACCGATGCAGATCAAGAAATAGCATTTGATATTACAGGTGAAATAAACAACATTGGTGTAGACAATGGCTGGGAGCGTTATGTCGGTTCTCATAAATCAACTACAATCAAGACCCACCAAGGAAAAGCAATTGTGATACTTCAAGCTACTAAAAAGCAAGGAACAGTAAGTATTAGCGCAACAAGTGAAGGCGCTTCGTCTGAAGCCTTATCTATTCTTGTGAAGTAAGATTGAAATTCCCTATCTTCATACAGAAGCAGTTTGGCTCGATATAAAGAGTTCAAATGCTTCTGCTTTTCTATGAAAAACCTATCTCCAATGCGCTATTATTCTCTAGTACTCGCTTTATTTCTATTTGCCACATTAAGCTGCCAATCTCAAACAGAAGAAATGCAAGAGTCTGAATGGAAAGGCTTCAAGCGCCTTGACTTTTCTCTAGATAAACGAGATGTACGATTGATCATTCCACCCAAACCTCTCAATGAAAAGCCTTGGGTTTGGCGAGCCCGTTTCCCTGATTATCACTCCGAATTAGATAGTCTCTTGGTTTCAGAAGGTTTCCATATTGCCTATATCAATACCGACAACCAGTTTGGAAGCCCAAAAGCAGGAGAGGTTTGGAATACTTTTTATGAGTATATGACCACTACTTATCAACTCCAAAAAAAGGTAGTACTTTCCTGCCATAGCAGAGGTGGTCTTTTCGTCTACAATTGGGCAAAGAAAAACCCTGAAAAAATAGCCTGCATTTATGCCGATGCACCTGTTTGTGATTTTAAAAGCTGGCCTGCAGGCTTTGGCAATAGTAAAGGTAGTAGAAACGATTGGCGGACCTTAAAAGCTGAATATGGATTTGGGTCGGATGAAGAAACTAAAGCTTTTGCCGATAACCCAATAGATAATCTTGAAGCTTTGGCAGCAGCAAAAGTGCCCATTTTGCATACTGTGGGCTTGCAAGACAAAGTTGTCCCTCCTGAAGAGAACAGTTTTTTATTGGTCAATAAATACATCCGTCTGGGTGGTTCGGCAATGGTAAGCCCTTGCACAGAAGGCGAGCAGAAATCGGAAGGTCACCATTACCCTATCGAGAATCCTAGGTTGATTGCTGATTTCATAAAATATCATGCAATAAAATATACTCATGCCCCCTGAATTCATCCTGATTTTAGCTTTATAAACGAACCAGTACAAAAAACCTTCATCCGAATGCAAAAGGCAACAAAAAAGCCCTGAATTTCTTCAGGGCTTTCGATATAAACTTCTCTTTTAAGAGACTTAGTTGCTCATTGTAATCTCTAGTGCTAAACCTCTAAGTTCGTGAACCAATACATTGAACGATTCAGGAATATTTGGTTTAGGTAAGTTCTCACCTTTCACAATAGCCTCGTAAGCTTTTGCCCTACCTACTACGTCATCCGACTTGATAGTCAAAATCTCTTGCAGTACGTTGGCAGCACCAAATGCTTCGAGTGCCCACACTTCCATCTCTCCAAAACGCTGACCACCAAATTGTGCTTTACCACCAAGAGGTTGTTGCGTAATAAGCGAGTATGGTCCGATTGAACGGGCGTGCATCTTATCATCTACCAAGTGACCTAGTTTCAGCATGTAAATCACACCTACGGTTACTGGCTGGTCAAATCTGTTTCCAGAAAGACCATCGGTAAGATACGCTCTACCAAATGCTGGCAAACCTGCTTCTTCAAGCTCTTTGCTCACCTCTTCTTCAGTAGCTCCGTCAAAGATTGGAGTAGCATATTTTTTACCCATTTTCAAACCAGCCCATCCAAGAATAGTCTCATAGATCTGACCGATGTTCATCCTTGAAGGTACACCAAGTGGGTTCAATACAATATCTACTGGGGTTCCATCATCAAGAAATGGCATATCCTCATCCCTTACTATTCTGGCTACAACCCCTTTGTTACCATGACGACCCGCCATTTTATCACCTACTCTCAACTTACGTTTCTTAGCGATGTAAACTTTGGCCAATCTTACGATACCTGCAGGAAGTTCGTCTCCAACTTCTAGAGTAAACCTATCACGTTTGAAGAAACCAGTAATTTCATTACGTTTCTTGATATAGTTTTTCACCATATCAGAAATCAAATTATTTACCCTTTCATCTTCTGTCCAGTTGTCAAGCAACACATCAGCGATGAGGTTAGACTCAGCATCTACTGCAAAGTTACTTTCATCTCTGTATGGGTTCTCCTCTGGGAAGAGGTTCGCTCTAATATTAGCTTCGTTGAACTTCACACCTTTACTGATGATCTCTTCACCAAACTTATGCCTTACCCCTAAAGAAGTATGACCTTCTAGCAAGGTTACCAGTTTTCTGACCATCTTCTCTTTCACAGCGGTCAAATCTCTGCTAAATTTCGCTTTTAGGTTTTCAACCTCTTTCTTAGAGCGAGCTCTTAAATCTTTATCTTTCTTAGGTCTTGAGAAAAGCTTGGTGTCAATTACCACACCTCTTAGTGACGGAGAAGCTTTCATTGAAGCATCTTTCACATCACCAGCTTTATCACCAAAGATTGCACGAAGAAGTTTTTCCTCAGGAGTAGGATCACTTTCTCCTTTAGGAGTAATCTTACCAATTAGGATATCTCCTTCTTTCACCTCAGCACCTACACGGATAATACCGTTTTCGTCAAGGTTTCTTACAGCTTCCTCACTTACGTTAGGAATTTCAGAAGTAAGCTCCTCTTCTCCACGTTTAGTATCTCTAACTTCTAGTTCAAATTCATCAATATGAATTGAAGTAAAGATATCGTCTCTAACTACTTTCTCTGAGATTACAATAGCATCCTCAAAGTTGTACCCTTGCCACGGCATAAATGCAACCATCATGTTGCGACCAAGTGCAAGCTCACCTTTTTCAGTAGCGTAGCCATCACAAAGAACTTGTCCTTTCTTCACTTTGTCACCTCTAACTACTAGTGGCTTCAAGTTAACACAAGTATCTTGGTTGGTTCTTCTAAATTTAGTAAGTGGATGAGCCACTACTTCGTCATCGAAGCTAGCCAATTGCTGATCATCAGAAAGGTCGTATTTGATCTTGATAACTGTAGAGTCAACAAAATCAACTACACCATCTTCTTTTGCTCTTAGTACAGATCTAGAATCGGTAGCAACTCTACCTTCTAAGCCAGTACCTACTATAGGAGCCTGAGCTCTCAACAATGGAACTGCTTGACGCTGCATGTTCGATCCCATCAAGGCACGGTTAGCATCATCATGTTCCAAGAAAGGAATCATAGATGCCGCAACCGATACAATTTGATTAGGAGCAACATCCATATAAGAAACATCCTCAGGACCTTTCAATGGGAAGTCGCCTTCAAACCTGGTTTTTACAATGCTGTTCTCAAAATCACCTTTATCACTCAAAGGAGCATTTGCCTGAGCAATAAAGTGATCATCTTCCTCCTCAGCACTCAAATATTCTACCTGCTCCGTCATATCTACTTTACCATTACCTACCTTTCTATAAGGAGTTTCGATAAAGCCCATTGAGTTTACTTTCGCATAAACACAAAGAGAAGAGATAAGACAAATGTTTGGTCCTTCAGGAGTCTCAATCGTACACAAACGACCGTAGTGAGTGTAGTGAACATCACGCACCTCAAAACCAGCCCTTTCCCTAGAAAGCCCACCAGGACCTAGTGCAGAAACCCTACGCTTGTGAGTTACCTCGGCAAGCGGGTTGGTCTGATCCATGAACTGAGAAAGTTGGTTAGTACCGAAGAATGAGTTGATCACAGAAGAAAGTGTCCTAGCGTTGATCAAATCAACAGGTTTGAAATCTTCGTTATCTCTCACATTCATTCTCTCTTTGATAGTCCTTGCCATCCTTGCAAGACCAACACCAAATTGAGAATAAAGCTGCTCACCTACCGTTCTTACACGCCTGTTACTCAAGTGGTCAATATCATCGACTACCGCTTTTGAGTTGATAAGCGTGATGAGGTATTTAACGATGCTGATAATATCAACCTTGGTAAGTACTTTAGTTGAAATATCAGTATCAGAATTAAGTTTCTTATTGATTCTGTAGCGACCAACTTCACCCAAATCGTACCTCTTATCACTAAAGAAAAGGTTTTGGATGATATCACGAGCAGTTTGCTCATCAGGCGCTTCAGTGTTCCTAAGTTGCCTATAGATTTGCTCAACTGCCTCTTTTTCAGAGTTTGAGTTATCTTTTTGAAGCGTGTTGTAGATAATGGTGTAATCGGCGATGTTGATATCAGCCCTGTGAAGGATGATAGAAGAAACACCAGAATCCAATATCATGTCGATATCTTCTTCTGTAACTACCGAATCCCTTTCCATCAATACCTCGTTACGGTCGATAGAAACAACTTCGCCAGTATCTTCATCTACAAAGTCTTCAGTCCATGTCTTCAAAACCCTTGCAGCCAACCTACGGTCAACTACTTTTTTAAGGTTCTTCTTGTTGGCCTCTACTTCCTCAGAAAGACCGAAAAGATCAAGAATATCTTTGTCAGAACCCCAACCAATTGCCCTAAGCAATGTAGTTACAGGGAACTTTTTCTTACGGTCTATGTAAGCGTACATGACGTTGTTCACATCAGTAGCAAATTCAATCCAAGAACCTTTAAAAGGAATTACCCTAGCAGAATAAAGCTTTGTACCGTTAGTGTGCTTGCTTTGCGCAAAGAACACCCCTGGAGAACGGTGAAGCTGTGAAACGATAACCCTTTCGGCACCGTTGATCACGAACGAACCTTTCTCAGTCATGTATGGGATATTCCCCAAGAACACTTCTTGCTCTATAGTCTCAAAATCGTCGTTGTCCTCATCGTTGCAAGAAAGCCTCAACTTAGCTTTCAATGGAACAGAGTAGGTCAGACCACGATCTATCGACTCATCCACCGAATATTTAGGCGGATCGACAGTGTAATCGATGAATTCCAACACAAAATTCTCCCTCGAATCCGAAATAGGAAAGTTCTCTGCAAATACTTGGTAGAGTCCTTCTTTCATTCGCTTCTCAGGCGGTGTATCTAATTGGAAAAAATCCGTGAAAGATCTGAATTGCAGATCCAAAAAATCAGGATAGTCCAACACTTTTTTAATTGATGCAAAAGATTTCCTTCCGTCTGTAGTCACCAAGGTTTTATTATTTTTTGGTTTTAAGAAAATACGCTGTTACTCAATTCCGTACGACATACCGTGCCCTAGGACACGTGTTTTCGATAGGGAATTAACGTGCGAAATTAAACCTATTCCCACTAAAACACAAAGGAATATCTATATTTATTAAATAAAGGTTATTTCACACAAGAGCAATACAACAATTTTACATTGTTAAAAACACAACTAATACGCCGGTTCAAAAATTCGAAACAGTTTAGAACAGGTAGTGTTATGTTTATAGCAGATATAAAAAATGGCTTACAAACCCTCCTCCATGACACCAAGTACAAATGAGCAACTAATTATTTTTGTAAAAAACCCTCAAATGGGACATGTAAAAACCCGATTAGCTCTCGAAACTTCCCCCCCTATCGCACTTACATTATATAAGAGGTTATTAGCCTACACCCAAGAAGCTACTAAAGGACTGCCCTTCAAAAAATCAGTTTGGTACGACCAAAAAATAGACTACGAAGACCTTTGGTCAAACCAGTCATTTGAAAAGGCTGTACAACGTGGCGATGGGCTAGGCTCTCGAATGGCTGGTGCATTTTTATCTGCATTTACAGGAGGAGCAAAAAAGGTGGCGATCATCGGCAGTGATTGCCCGTACATAACCGAGGAAATTATAAAAGAGGCTTTTCATAGCCTAGACACTCACGACGCCGTAATTGGTCCAGCCTTGGATGGCGGGTATTATCTCATAGGCCTGAAAAAACCTTTTGAACAAGCGTTTCTGAACAAACCATGGAGTACGCCAAGCGTTTTGCAGCTCACAATTTCCGATTTCCAAGAAGCTGGGCTCTCCTATCATTTGCTAGAAGAGCTAAGCGACCTGGATACTTACGATGACCTGCAAAATTGTGATTGGCTATATAAGGAGTTTAAAGAAATAGTAAGCCGAGCTAACCCTCCACAGCTATGAGGGAAATTTCTACCTGCACATTTTTAGGCAAACAGCTTACCTCCACGGTTTCTCTAGCGGGGTATTTTCCGTCAAAATAAGATCCATATATTTCGTTTACAACAGCAAAGTTTGCCATATCGGCAAGGAAGATACTGCATTTCACTACGTTCTTAAAACCTAGCCCTGCTTCCTCTAAAATCAAGCCTAGATTTTTCATCACTTGGTGAGCTTCAGTTTCCACATCTTTGTTCATAAGTTTGCCAGTACTGCCATCTATGCAAATCTGGCCCGACACATACAAAGTACCATTCGCCATCACGGCCTGATTATAAGGGCCAATAGGCTGGCCTGCTTTAGGGGTATTTATTATGTTAGCCATCAGAATGTTGTTTTGATTTTTAAAATTGAGTTTGAATTGGGGAAATTAGAGAAAATCCTTGAAAACTTTACAGATATCATCCAAACCGTTCTTAAAATATTCCGTATATTGAACCATGCTCAAGAAAGCCCGTAACATTTATAAACAAGGGGATTGAAGCGTATTAATTGAATTTTAATTGTAAAACTATAAACCAAATGTATTATGGACAATGGTAATAATATTGGGACTTTTTTTGTGGGCGTCCTACTTGGCGCAACAGTAGGAGCTGCTACCGCACTTCTTATGGCACCCGACAAAGGAAAAAGAACCAGAAAGAAAATCAACAGAAAACTAAGAGACTTGAATGACGACCTCCAAGAGCTTGTAGACAAAGGAAAAGATTCTTTTGACCACATCACCGAGGATGTGGAAAGCAACCTCAATACCATTGCCAAACGGGGCAAAAGACTGGTTCAAAAGTAATTTGAAAAAGGGGATGGCTTACACCATCCCCCTTTTTGTTTGCCCACTGCCCTGTTTATATTTTCAACTTCAGCCCATCATAGGCAAGGTTGATATGCTCTGGCAATGATTTGCACATCTCTTCATGAAAGCCCATCCGGTAGCTTATATGCGTAAAAAAGGCTTTTTCAGGCTGTATTTGCTCCACTATTGCCAATGCCTCATCGAGAGTGAGGTGTGAAATATGGGACTGAGGCTGCAACGCATTCAGCACTAATACTTTTGTCCCTTTTATCTTCTCCATCTCCTTTTCGCTTATCGTTTTCGCATCAGTGATGTAGGTAAAATCTTTGATTCGGAAACCTAGTACTGGCAGCTTGTAGTGCATCACCTCAATAGGCGTCACTTTGGTCTCTCCCACATAAAACTCCTCCTCGGCTGAAATCTCCTTGATATTTACCGAAGCAATCCCTGGATATTTATTTTCCGCAAACATGTAGGAATACTCCATTTTCAGGTGCTTTATCACCTCTTGGTTGGCAAAAACGGGAATATCATTTTTCTGCCTGAAATAAAACGGGCGGATATCGTCCAGCCCTGCCACATGATCTTTATGATGATGCGTAAACAAAACTGCATCTAATTTTTTTACATGCTCACGAAGCATTTGTTGGCGAAAATCCGGACCAGTGTCCACTACAATATTCTGTCCGTCCACTTCTATCATGATAGAAGAGCGCAGCCTTTTGTCCCTAAAATCTATCGATAAGCAAACTGGTTCTTCACAGCCAATAAACGGTACGCCTTGGGAGGTACCTGTCCCCAAAAAAGTCACCTTCAAAATATGAATAAGTTAAGTCTCCAACAATCAAAGCCCTTCAACCTCGCAGGTTTTCAGAACTTCTCGAAATTAGGTAAAAATCTCCAAATACAAACAGCCTGTGCGGCAGGAAGGTTTCTGGAAAGAGGAAATGGTGTCAATCCAAGAGTAAATTGTTTTTTACCTATGGGAGACAAGCCATCAAGTATCAAACTATTGGGCTATAATTGCTAATAAGACTTATATTGAACCTTAATGAATATAATCACAGAAGAGATTGAGCACGAATTGATAAAAGCAATGGATACTTTTGTGCTTACTGCTAGAATGCTTATCCAAAAACTTATAATAGAAACTTCTCAACCTGAGATTGAAAGGGTCAAAAGAGGAGAATATCACTTAATTGAAGATGCGGAATTATTGAATGGGAAAGACACATTAAATGACAGTTGGGATTTTTTTATTCATGGAGAGCATTGCCTTTTTGAAAATAGAGTAACAGGACAAAAAATTGAAGTCTCACTTGGAGATCACGAATTTATAGAAAATTTAGACCCGTATTTTTTCTATGATTTTCTAAGAACAACAGAGAGCCTACATCACTTAACCCAATATTTTGAGGATTCATTTAGTAGTGTACTCGATTTTTTTAATAGCCTTGTAAATAAAGGATGTATGGTACGTATCTATAAAAATGAGTATAGGAAAAATGACAAAAGATGAGTTCATAAATATTATTAGAGAAGGTTCGGTGGATAAAAAACATCAAGTAATTCAAGATGCTGACCCCACCTTTTTTGACGATACCTTGTTCAATATTCTTGTTTCACAACTTGAGAATGCAGATTATCGGGTACGATTCTCCGCTCTTTATTACCTTATTGATAAATTTTCAAAAGAGCTATCTGAGCCCACAGATGAACTTGCAAACCTTATGGTGAAATTGTTAAAAGATAAAGCCATTGTTATTGATAGAGCAGCATGGGCGCTAAGTATTATGGGAGAAATCGGTCTGAACAAACTGTTTAAAAATGCACACACAAAAGATTCAAAACTAAGAAGAAATGTAATTTGGGCAATTGGAAGAAATACTAACCTTAATTTGAAAAAGGAAAAAGCTATTCAAATATTAATGGAGGGCATTCAAGATAAAAATGAGGAGATTAGATTTACCTCCATGTGTTCTTTAATAGATATAAGTCCCTTAAGAAATGATGACTACTACATGATCAAAGGTTATGATTTTACTGAAGTTTACAAGAAGATGAAAGCAACCGCCAAATACTTCATGGAATCAGACAATGAATCGCATAGGGATTTTGGTAAAAGGTATTTTATTTGGATTGAAGAAGAAAAAAAATAGACCTATGCCTTTCTTTAAGAACATTTTCAGCTCCAAAAAGTCAAAAATGATTGATAAAAATAATAGGAATATAAAACTGAGTGACTCTTTCAGCTTAAAACCCTTTTCAATACTTGAAGCAGTAGAAAACCAGCACCTTAGTAAACAACAAGAAATTCGGGATATGGGGAATGGTTGGGTATGGCTTGATGTAAAAAATGTGAAGGTAAGAGGCAACTGTTTTATCTTCTCTTTATGCTTTCTGAATAAAGAGTTAGTTGAGCTATCATTCATAATTCAAGATAACCCATTCGAATTAAATCCTTCGTGGAATTCTTGGAATAAACAAGCCGAACAAAATAAACTGAAACACCATCAAAAATGGCTAAAAAAAGAGCTGGGCAATGAAAGAGATTTTCATTGGGGAAAAACATGGGTAAATTATGACTCTAAAGGAGGCTTTAGTTCAATTGGAATACGGTATAGTAAAAACTAAAATAGCCACCATATAAATCTAAATTCTCTCTAAAAAAACTCCTTGCCCCAACACCAAAAATCCAATACCTTTGGAACAAGGCTACACGCCCCTCTCAAGTCTTATTTTTTTGAAAGATCAAAAACACAAATGAACATTAAGGAAGCACTGCTGGAAGAACACTCGAAAGAGCAAATGCTACTAATAGCCAAGTACATTGGCGAAAACGAAGAACGTTTGGCTGAACTAATGGAGGTATTCTTAAAAGGTGAACCAAAAGTACAGCAGCGGTCAGCCTGGGCGCTTTATACTACCTTCGAGAAATATAACCTCAAAAAACTGATCTTGCCCTATTTGGCAGAAATGATCAACCTGCTGGACAAACCTGTACACGATGCAGTGGTGAGAAATACGGTGCACATCATGGAAGTGGTAGATATTCCCACGGAGCTGCACGGCGAAGCAGTTGACCAATGTTTCAAACTACTGATGGACAACAACAGCCCCATTGCCATCAAGGCCTTTTCTATGACGGTGATCTACAATGTCTCCCAGCATTTCCCCGAGCTCAAAAATGAACTGAAACTGGTGATAGAAGACCTACTCCCCTACGCCTCGCCCGGACTTCGCAACCGTGGCGGGAAAATCCTCAAAAAGCTTTGCAAGGAAATAGAATAAATCACATAGCGAGCCTTCGAGTGATGGCTTGGTCCACCTTTTCATAAAAAACGGTAGGCTTAAGGGTACGCCAGTTATCTATCTCCAGATTTCCACCAAAGTTGATGTACCAGTCTATATTGTACTTCTTCCATTCGTCCACCACAAATTCTCTAAAATTGACCGCAGCAATCCACCCCTCCTCTACGTCTTCAAACCATTCTTCGTAATAGCAGTCGTCCGAACCGTGGAAGTTCATTACATTTTCTCCTATAAGGATGAATTTGTTGATCCCTTTTTTTACCATCGGATCTATTATGTTCCGCTTCAAAAACATCACATCGTTGTGAAGGGTATCGTTCCATTCTCCCAACATTTCTATCACCACATAGCCTTGCTCATAGTGAGCAAAAAGGATCTTCAAATAGAGTGTTTCCGAGCCGATAAAATCCCAAAACGGATGGATGTAATAGCCATAAATTGCCTCAGAATACCTGTCTTGGTACTCCTTCCCAAAAAACGGGGATTTCTCATCCAGATGCGAAACATAGTACTTATTCCACCTTATGTAAGGCTCTATTTCGTGCATAATATCGTAAGGCTATATTAAATAATCCTGCCTAAAGTGTTTGTTAGCAATTTCTCTCCATACAAATATAGTAAAAGGAAAATTGGGCTTCAATGCCTTTCCATAGTTTAACCTAAAGTTTAAAAATCCAATAATCTCATTTAAAAAGCCACAGCAAAAAACAATCTTTTTACAGCACAAACACGATGTTGATCAAATAAACTGCAGCAATGCACATCTTTTCCATTACAAGCTATAACTTTGCACTTTGAAATACATCAAACTGATGAAAGTAGATAATAGCACACTTGAGAAAATAGCGCATCTTTCCCGCCTTTATCTTGATGAAAAAGAGGAAGGCAAGATGTTGGAAAGCCTCAACGAGATTGTGGAATGGATGGACAAGCTCCGTGAAGTAGATACCGAAAACGTAGAGCCACAAACTCACATGACCCGTGAGGTGAATATACTACGCGAGGACAAGGTGATTGAACACTTACCAAGGGAACAAGGTTTGGTAAATGCGCCTAAGCACGATGGAGAATATTTTAGAGTACCAAAAGTGAAGGAATAAGCCTTTCGCTTAAGTACGACAGGACAGCAAACTACACCAACAGATGTTCAATTGGGCATTTGTCTTGGTGTTTTTCTTTTATAAAACCAATAAATTTTGCGTAGGTAGCGCAAAATTCAACAAGAATGCTAAACAGCGGATACGTACCGCTTCACCAATAAAAATACAGATTATGGCAAATATAGTGGCAATAGTAGGAAGGCCTAACGTAGGCAAATCAACCCTTTTCAATAGGTTGGTAGAAGAAAGAGATGCCATCATTGATAACCAAAGTGGCGTTACCCGTGACCGCCATTACGGTCAAGCGGAATGGGTTGGAAAACCCTTCACCGTAATAGATACGGGTGGATATGTGACAGGTAGCGAAGATATATTTGAAGCAGCTATCCGCGAGCAAGTGGAGATTGCCATCCGTGAAGCAAAAGTGATCCTTTTTGTGGTCGATTGCCAAACAGGGCTTACCGGACTTGACAAAGATTTTTCCAGGGTATTGCGCCATACGGACAAACCCGTCTACGTAGTAGCCAATAAAGCTGACAATACCGAAGCTATGTACATGGCCAGCGAATTCTATGAACTTGGCTACGATAAAATATACCCTGTCTCGGCTATGAGCGGCTCTGGAAGCGGTGAGTTGCTCGACGACATGAGCCAACACATAGACCCTCCTGAAGACGACGAAGCTCCCGAAATTCCACGGATTTCTGTAGTTGGCCGCCCTAATGTGGGCAAATCGTCTTTTGTGAACTTATTACTCAACCAAGAGCGTAGCATCGTAACCAATATTGCTGGTACTACACGCGACTCGGTGGATGGGCATTACAATGCTTTCGGTAAAGAATTCATCCTTACTGATACGGCCGGAATCAGGAGAAAGGCAAAAGTTTCGGAGAATATTGAATTTTATTCGGTACTCCGCGCCATCAAAGCCATCGAAAACTCCGATGTATGTATCGTGATGATAGATGCCACCCGTGGCTTAGAAGCACAAGACCTGAACATCATTTTCCAAGCACAAAAGCACAAAAAGGGCATCATCATTATGATGAACAAATGGGATTTGATAGAAAAAGAAAACAACACTGCTAAAGAAGTAGAAGCCGAGATAAAAGGGAAATTGGCTCCGAACGACTATATCCCTATCATTTTCACTTCGGTACTTACCAAACAGCGGGTTTTCAAGGCAATTGAAAAGGCGATAGATGTGTATGAAAATAGGACGAAGAAAATCGCTACATCTAAGCTAAACGAGGCTATGCTTGCCGAAATAGAGCGTACACCCCCTCCTTCTGTAAAGGGTAAGTATATCAAAATCAAGTACGTAACTCAACTACCTACCTATACCCCTACATTTGCCTTTTTCTGCAACCATCCAAAATATGTGAAAGAGTCATACGTTCGCTTCTTAGAAAACAGACTACGCAAACACTTTAACTTCGAAGGAGTACCTATCAACGTTTTTCTAAGAAAAAAGTAATTATTTCTTTAAATAGTTAAATAAAAGGATTAACTTGAGGTTGCTTCTCAATTATATAAATAATGTTATCATGAAAAAAATACTAACATTATCGGTGATTGGATGCATGTTCGCATTCGTCACCATAAGGACTGTAGAGAGTAAGAATGATAAAAGTGATGTTGAGCAAAGCTCATTGAACTTACTAAAAAGAGGTGCAGTGTCTTCCGCCCCAGATACCATCAGCGCCAACATTGAAAAAGGGCAAGCCATCCAAGAAAAAGACTAACTCACCAAACAAAAAGAAGGCTACTTCACGACCGTTATCGCCAAACAAAACAAATAACAAACTACTTCCGAAACTTGTTGTGTAGCTCCTAGGCAATCGCCAGTGTAGCCGCCAATCCATTTCGTGAAATACCAACCTAAGTAGCCTTTCATCAGCAACAGTGGTACCAGTACCAAAGCAAACAAAACGTCGCCAAAGAGCAACAGTGGACTCAAGCCAAAAATCAATGCAATTAGGAGGTTTTTCCAACTGAGTTTTTTGGCGATGGGCTTTGCTTTGCTCAATTCATCTTCCCGTACATAGCTATGAGTAAAGATGAAAGAAGCTGCTAATAAACGACTTATCGGATGAGCTAGCAATAAAACCAACACCAATTTTCCTGGAGAAACATCGCCTATTTCGACTAGGACAGTATACTTAAGCAAAAGCAGGAGTGTCGTCCCAATCATACCGTATGCACCTATCCTACTATCTTTCATAATGGTAAGTATCCGCT
The DNA here is from genome assembly GCA_034044135.1 of Flammeovirgaceae bacterium SG7u.111. Taxonomy (NCBI): domain Bacteria; kingdom Pseudomonadati; phylum Bacteroidota; class Cytophagia; order Cytophagales; family Flammeovirgaceae; species Flammeovirgaceae bacterium SG7u.111. The sequence goes on from CP139021.1 coordinate 5,493,914, forward strand.
CTTTTTCCCAACCTCCCCCAAAACCATCACACACATCGGCAAAGCCATCTTCGTGGAAAGCACCCGTGACCAAAACTGAGACAATCATGGAAAGCAAAATGCTCACGCTGAGGGGCAAGACAAGCTGGAAAGCGTAAAAAACTCCTGCCGAAACCCCTCCTACTATCCATCCAATGAGTGGAAAATACCGAGTAGCCGCATTGAGCAAACTAGGATCGTTCCCTGCCCAAGAAGACGGCACGGGAATGCGGGTGTAAAACATGAGGGAAGTAAAAAAAATATGAAATTCTTTCTTCATAGTATGCTGTGCTGAACGTAGTTTCAAGCAGCAATGTTAATCTATTTCACTTGGAGGGAAAAATGATTGTTGTCAGTTTAGCAGTAAGAAACATCCCTTAATTTGACGTCTGTTTTAGTTAAAGCAATGTGAATTGTATATTTGAAAGAAATCAGCAAAACCTATATCAACCAGAAAAACATGAGTTCAGAGAAAGAAAAAATAGATGTATTGATAGTAGGAGGCGGACCTATCGGGATTGCCTGTGGAATAGCCGCCAAAAAAGTGGGCTTGAGCCATTTGATTTTAGAGAAAGGCTGCTTGGTAAACTCCATTTATAACTACCCCGCCAACATGACTTTTTTCTCTACTTCCGAGCGCTTGGAAATAGGAAAAGTCCCTTTCATTTCCCACCGAGACAAACCTACCCGCAGCGAGGCTTTGGAATATTTCCGCAGGGTGCAAAACAGCTGGGAGTTGAACATCCACTTCTACGAACAAGTAACAGGAATTGAAAAAACTAGCGGTGGCTTTTTCCAAGTAAGTTCTTCAAAAAACAAAACGTACATAGCCAATAAGGTAATTATAGCCACGGGTTTTTACGATTTGCCCAACAAGATGAACGTACCAGGGGAAGACCTACCAAAGGTACACCACTATTACGATGAACCGCATCCGTTTATAGGACAAAAGGTGTTGGTGGTAGGTGCGGCAAACTCGGCCATTGATGCTGCTTTGGAAACTTGGCGCAAGGGCGCAGAGGTATCGCTACTGGTGAGGGGTTCGGAAATTAGCTCACGGGTGAAATACTGGATAAAACCCGATATAGACAACCGAATAGCAGAAGGTTCTATCCCTGCCTATTTCGAATCCGAATTGGTGGAAATTCGGGAACATGAAGTGGATTTAAAAACTCCTGAAGGAATGGTGACGTTGGAAAATGATTTTGTGATAGCGATGACGGGCTACCGGCCAGATTTCAGCTTTTTGGAAAAAGCAGGCATCCGCCTTGGCGACGATGAGTACCAAACCCCAGTGCACAACCCTGAAACCTATGAAACCAATGTAGAAGGGCTATTTCTTGCCGGTGTGGTATGCGGTGGGTTAAAAACCAGTACTTGGTTTATTGAAAATTCGAGGGAACACGCCGATATTATTATTGGGCAAATAGCTGAAGAGGTAAAATAACAACAATCCCCAAGGAGGTTAAAATGCCTTGGGGATTGTCAATTCAAACTTTTTTTCCTAAAACTCACTAGCACCAAACTCACTTTTGATGAACTTTGCCTTGTTCTTCGTCTTATTGATGGTATAAGTCAAGTTCAGCATCAGCACATCCACTTCGTACACATAATTAGTAGTGGTGTAGAATTGGTTATCTACGCTGGTGGTAATTCGCTGTTCGTTGGACTTGAGCAAGCCCATGTCCATATTGAGCCATTGGAAAGTGGCGGTGAGCCTATCGTCCAAGAAGGTTTTCCGCAGCGTAAGGTTAGGCGATAAGAATTTTGAGTCTTCACCTTGAGCAGTTACCCTGTCTGAAATATAGTTTACACTAAACTGCATATCGAACGTTTCGCTAAAATCGATTCCCGTGTTGGCATTGATGTTATATACCCAGCTAGAGGTGCTGATAGGGCGATTATCAAACTCCCCTTCAATGCTAAGGTTGTAGTAATTTGCGCCGAAATATACATTCCACCATTCGGTTGGCTTTATCTCTGTACCAAACTCTACCCCGTAAGATTTTCCAGTACCTACGTTGGAATAAATTCGGTTCAAAATTGTATCGTTATACACCGTATTCACACGGTTCACCAAGTTCTGCACATTTCGGAAATAACCCGTTACAAAAACAGAATTATCTTCCCCAAAACCTTTTACAAGCCCCAACTCAACCAAGTCGATAAACTCTGGCAAAAGCGTCGGATCACCTTGTTCTAAGGTTTCCGAGTGCTCTCTTTCGGGGAATGGATTCATTTTGAAAGTGGTGGTTCGTTGCACCCTTCTGCTGTAGCCAGCTTTCAGGTCAAGTTCATCGTTTACATTATAAAGCAAGTTTGCCGAGGGGTAAAATTGCACAAAATCATAGTTGTAAGTGGTATCAATTGTTCCAGCCCTGTCTTGCAAATCGAACACCCTGTCCATTACTTCCATTCTCAAACCAATATCGTAGCTCACTTTCCCTTTTTCGCCCGAAAGGATGGCATATGCCGAATGGATATCCCTTTTCAAATCTACTTGGCTAGAAAACTCTGGAATCAATTCATATTCGCCAGTTTCCAAATTTTTCCGCTGATAAACAAAGTCACCCGTATGGTCGAGCGAGCGGTATTGGTAGCCCAAATCGAACGTACCTATGGCATACTCTTTCGTGGTATAATCCAGCTGCAAACGCATTCCGTTCAGCGGATTATCATTGGTGTTGTACTCATCTTGCATCACTTCATCGGTATCGAGCCAGCCAAGGTTGAGGTTGGTAGTAGGGCCACCGAGCATGGTATATTCATACAAAAAGGAAGCTTTCAGTTTCGATTTGTTTTCAAACGTATGACCATAATCAAAACTTCCCAACACAAAATCACCTCTTCTTATCCTCAAGTTCTCGTTGTAATACTGGTAGGTATACAGCCTTTCGCCTGAAGAAATTAATTCCGCATGGTTGTCATAATATAAGATATCGGCCCTACGGTCTTTGGAGCGTTTTCCAGCGTAAAAACCAAGGTCAAACGTGTTGTTTTCATTTGGTGTATAGCCTACTGAAAACCTACCTGAGTAATTTACCTCATCGAAACTGCGCTCACCGTCGGAAGGAAAGCGAGTCATCGTATCGCCTTTTATAGTGTACACATCGCCTTCTCTCCTACCCGAAATATCGTTGCGCAAATAGGCTAATCCTGCTGAAATATCCCACTTATCTTTGCGATAGTTCAAGGTAATATCTCCGCCATAACGTTTAGCAGATTCGGAATTATCGTAATCCTCCACACTGGGCAAGCCTAGCTTTCCACTCACTTGTACAAAAAGCCCATCGGTAGCCCCTTTTTTGGTGATGATGTTGATGATACCAGCTTTCCCCTCAGGGTCATATTTTGCCGAAGGAGCAGTAATGATTTCCACATTTTGCACCGCATTGGCAGGTAACTGGTTCAAAATAACCGAAGGCTCCGTTTGCACAGGTTTTCCATTGATAAGAACAACAAAACCGGTTGACCCACGCACACTGATATCGCCATTGGCATTTACCGAAACCGAAGGCATATTTCGGATCACATCGGTAGCTGTTCCGCCCGTAGCCGATTGGAACTTCTCCGCTTCGTACACTTGGCGGTCAATTTTGTGGACAGCGGTCATTCGCTCACCGGTCACCTCTATTTCATCCAACATCTTTTGGTTGGCCGAAAGGCTTACTGCACCCAAGTCGAGGTCTTTATTCCTTTCAACTATTACATCACCAACAACCTTGGTATCATAGCCAAGGAATGAAGCTTTTATATAATAGTTTCCTGGCTTTACTTTCTTGATTTCAAACGCTCCGTCCAGATCGGTAACCGCACCGCCTATTAGTGCACTATCGGCAGCAGTGTAAATTGCCACTGAAGCGTATTCAATCGGCTGGTTTTCGGAGGTATTTATTAGCTTGCCCCTTACGTCGGATTGGGCATAAATAGTTAAGCTTACTAAAAAGCTTACAATTAGAATTAGTATTTTCTTCATCGGAGGTTAATAAGTTGGGTATTGTGAATATTTACTATTGTATTAAAAACAAATTATAATTAGCACTAAACAAAGCGAATAGCCTTTTTTATTGAATCGGCAAAATTAACTCTTTTTGCGCTGACGGCGTAAGGAAGCAAAATTAAAAAGCGAAATAGCAAAAGTATGGTCTATTTGAAAAAGGAATGGAATGGTCTAAGTTAAGAAGCTAACCGGAAGGAGTTTGGTGTAACACCTGTATTTCGTTTGAAATACTTGGTAAAGTGGGAATTGTCTTTGAAATTTAGAGAGTAAGCGATTTCGGTAACAGACATGCCTGTATAAAGCAAAAGTCTTTTTGCCTCGGAAATGATAAAACTCGAAAGTATATCAGTGGCAGATTTATTACTTTCTTTCCGGCAAATGGTATTTAAGTTTTGGGGTGTGGTATGGAGTAGCTCCGCATAATGTGCCACATTATTGGTCAATCCATTTCCTTGAGCCAGTAGCTCCTTAAATTGCCCGATAGGTTTAATTTTTCACTTTCCCCTAATCCATCATGTTTTTTTGCTTGGAGTAATTTTGCTAGCAAAGCCTTGAGCAACCCCTCTATCACCGCCTTATTCTCCATTCCGTGGGCTTGGTATTCATCATTTAGGAATGCGAATCAAGGGTAGAAATATTTCCTGATATAAAGAAAAGCCATAAAGGGTTTATTTTAGGGTGTGAAACACTAGTGTCCCATTAAAATTGGGACGTTATCAATAATTAAACAAATTTGGCTCATTCAGCCTAAAACGTTCTTTGTCATTTTGAAATTTAGTTCTCTGGAAGAGGTCTCGAAGATGAGTTTTATCGGTCAATGATATACTCAATATCTGTAAGACCTCATATGTGCTTCTGTCAAGTTTCATGTCTTTCTGGACAATTGCCACCAAACAGTAGGTGCATATAGCAACATAGATCTGTATACGGACCGCATTTTCAGTAGTACCCCAGAATTTTTTGATTTTCAGATGTTGCTTTAACCATTTGAAGAACAACTCGACTTGCCAGCGATTTTTATAAAGCTGGGCAACTTGCAAAGCAGAAATGTGCATTGCATTGGTCAAGAATAGAAGCTGGCGCTTTTGTTCTTCATCCCAATATCTGACGAGCCGAAGATGTCCTGGATAATATTGTTTTGGATAAAAACCAGTCAATTCAATTGTAACATCAGAAAGTACGTTCTTGGGCAACCTCCGTTTCCATTTGATTGTCTTGCATTGGAGGTTCTTTTTTGCCCTGACAACGAAGAAAGCCCCTATCTGATGAATCTTATACAACATCTTGAAGTGGTTATATGCACGGTCAAATATGTAATAAGATCCTGGTTCATAAGGAATCTCTTTCATCGCCGTAGAATCGTGTACAGAAGCTTCTGTAATATGAAAGAATGCGGGGATCTGCGTCTCTACATCATATAAATGTATGCACTTTGATTCCGCCTTTTTTCTTACGGAACTTCGCCCACCAGAATACAGAAAGGCACAAGTCAATCGTAGTAGAGTCAAAAGCGTAGACATTGCCGTCAAGCTTGAAGATGTCAGAAACCCGTTTCTGACGGGCTTCATCAACCAGATAGTAAGCATACTCTTCAAAGATGCGATGGTCCCTGTCCTGGTTGGCCCTAGACAAGGATGACCTAGAAACATTCTTGCCCAAACCCAAATGATAAGATTTGGAATGATGGGCATCAAGTGCGACAATCAGATCTCTCAGGCTTTCACGATTGGATAATTGCCCAAACATCAGGGCAAGCAGCTGGTTCCAACAAGTGAAATGCTTCACGTATTTGTTTCCGTCATACTTACGAACGATGTAGTTAAACTTATTCCTATCCAGAAACGATGCTAACTGAGCGAAAACGTATTTATCCTTATGCATTTGCTATTCTCTTTAGGAATGAATGGCGAAAATGCAAATTGAAATCCGTTTAATCGAAAAACACCTACAACTAACTAAATTTCAAATATTTAAAAGAGTCTTATTGGATTTTAATGGGACAGCAATGGGTGTGAAACTTAAAATAATCAACCTTTATAGCTTTCTGGATGACTGCTATAATAACATATTGTGCCATCATTGCCAAAGATTCAGCAACAATACAGTGGTAAAGTTTACTGATGTTGAACTATTGACGTGTTATTTCTTTGCTCTGCTGGAAGAAGAGAAAACCCAGGTTTCTAAAATATATGGATACATCACTAAATATTGGAAAAGCTGGTTTCCTGACCTCCCTAGCTACCAAGCATTTAATAACCGTTTAAACCGATTGTCCGACGTTTTGCCATTGTTGATAGAGGTATTGCTCTGCTATAATGCTGATTTACATATAAATGACGGGAATGACTATTCTATAGATTCGTTTCCCATTATACTCTGTAAAGGAAATCGGTATGGAAAAGTAGCCAGAAATATCTCTACAAAAACGTATTCCAAGACCAAAGGGGTTTACTATTATGGCGTCAAGATGCACTGCTTGGTCCAAAACCGCCCCAACTCCTTGCCCATACCGAAATGGGTAGGTGTCACTGCCGCTACGGCACATGATATCACCGTTTTTAAAGAGCTGCTCCCATCAATGACAGCGGTAAATGTATTTGGGGACAAGGCATACCTCAGCAAGGAAGTGGCAGGGTTATGTGAGGAAAGAAATATCCGGCTTTTATGTCCTCCAAAGAGAAAAAAGGGCGAAACGGAATGGGAAAGGCGATATAATGAGGCCTTTATATCATTTTGGGGCAAAGCTGTATCAAGAACTAGGCAGGCTGTAGAAGTCTTCTTTAGTTGGTTGATTGAAAAAGTCGACATTCAAAATGCATCAAAAGTAAGGCCAGAAAAAGGGCTGATGGTTCACGCTTTTGGAAAATTTGCTTCAGCCCTTTTTATTTTAATGGGATTTTAACCCTTGATTCGCATTAGGAGTTGAAAAATCTGCTCGACTATACCGTCTTGCTTTGGGTAAATACATGGAAACGCGCTGATTTTCGAAACCAATTGCAAAATTTCCTTATCCAAGCACGAATCGATAAATGCCTTTTTAATAATGAGGACAAAACCTTCTGGCTCAGAAAGTATATTCCAAAAATGAACTTGTTCTTTTCGAACTACAAAACAAATGGGAGGCGCTATATCAAACTCCTGCATATCTATTGTATGCACGCCTTTCCCACCAGTCAGATATACAATCTCAAAATAGCTATTATGTTTATGAGGGTTCGTTTTCCTAATATTCTTCCTGAATGGAGAAATTTTAATACCCTCCTTCGGTGCTGTTTTATCTTTTATTTCAAAGCTCATTTTTAAAACTTAACTTATTTCCACCTTTCAAAATGGAACTATTTATTTGTGACAATCAACTTACAAAGTAACTAGTTTCAAGTCCTCCAAACCTTGCCTCCAGAAACTATTTTTACTTATTTTGATGAGTAACTGAACTACAACAGAATGATAGAGCCAAAAAAAGAGGGTAAAATTAAAGAAATAACAGCAGAACAAACATGGCCATTAAGGCAAGAAGTGATGTGGCCAAACAAACCCTTGGACTATGTGAAAGTTGAAGGAGATGACTCTGCCAAGCACTTTGGCTTATTTGTAGAAAACGAGTTGGTTTCGGTGGTTTCTTTGTTTGAGAAAGGGGAAAAATTGCAGTTTAGAAAGTTTGCAACCAAGGTGACTTTTCAGGGAAAAGGCTACGGAAGCCAATTGCTTCACTACTTGATAGAGCAAGCCAAAGGCAAAAGCGAGGCTGTACTGTTTTGCAATGCAAGAAAAGAAAAAACCGCCTTCTATGAAAAATTCGGTTTGGCATGCACCAGTCAAACTTTCCAAAAAGGCGGAATCGATTATGTGATTATGGAACGATCAATCGGGTAGGTAATCCGCTTCAAAAGCCTTTATGCTCAACGGGACAAAACGTGTATCGCGAATACAAATGAGCCCGTAGGCTGTTTTTCCATCTTTTATTTCCCTTCTCGACAAATCCCTCACATAAAGCTCTCGCCTAAACTTGCCGTTTTGTGCCCTAGTTCGGGTTACACGATAGACTGTAATCCCTCCTCCAACCACCGCACCAAGAGGAAATAGATCGTTGCCATTGTCTGTAGGTATCCAGATTAAGGACAATAGCAAGTACCACAAGTGCTTCCTACTTTTCTGCCTTAGCTTTTTATAGGCTACATCTTTGTCTATAAAAGTAACCTTTCTCGAACCTGCATAAATGTTAATATCTTGGTAAAAATTGATTGGAACGCCCGAGTTATTAGTCACTTTTATTGCCACTACCCTTGTCCCAGTCTTCTTTTCACGGGAAGCATATTCATGATTTCCCGCTTCTTGTAGTATGTTGTATTCATATTCCATGGTAACTCCTCTGTCCTCGGCTTTTCCCAAATACTTGGTATTTTCGATATAAAGAGGTGTGTAGATTTCAGGTGCGCAGCTCCAAAGACTCGATGCAGTTAGAAAAGCAAAGCAGATTTTAAGTAGAAGTTGTTTCATTATGTGTTTCAAGAGTTCGTTCTAACCTAAGACAATTAAAAACAGTCTCTCCCTTAGGAGCTATTTGAAATATATCTTCAAAACATGCTCCCAAACAGCTCCTAAATGCACGAACAATACAGAGGGTTATCCAAAAACCCTGGTTTTTAATCTTTAGTCAATTCTTCGAATAGTGCTACGGCCAGGTCGGCTATATCCCCATCTTGCGCAGCAGTTGCTCCGCTCACCCCAATAGCTCCCACTACTGTATCGCCCACTTTCAGAGGGACGCCTCCTTCAAAGGGTAACATATGAGGCATGCCTATCAATTGAAGCGTTCCATCAGCTATCCGTTTTTGGTACGATTCGGTAGAAGCTTCGTAATAGGCCGCACAAACCGCCTTTTTGATAGCGATGTCCAAACCTGATAGTTTTGCTCCATCCATTCGTACAAAGTACACTAACTGACCACCATCATCAACTATAGCTATGTTCATTTTGTAACCTGCCGCCTCTGATTTTTCCTCGGCCAGGGTCCCCATTTTCTTAGCAGCATCTAAAGACAGAAAAGGTTTTTGCTGGGCAATAGCCACTTGGGCAACTATGAAGGTAAGAAGTAAAAAAATAAGCTTTTTCATGTTAAGAAAATTGTTTTTTGTTTCAGTAAAATGGTTTCTTGCTAATTGGCAGCCCCCAGTTTCTTACCTAGGGCTTCTAGGTTTTTCTTCCCATTGCCAATGAAAATTTCCCCGTCTATTACCACAGTTGGTCTTTTGAGCAGGGTATATTCTTGCAAGATCAATTCTTTGATTTCCGTTTCGCTCAAGTTTTTATCTTTCAAGCCCATGAGCCTATATTTTTGAGAGCCTTTGTTGAACAAGGCTTCGTAAGAACCTGCAAGTTGGTAAAGCTCGTCGAGCTGCTCTTCGCTGATGATCTGCTTTTTCACATCTTGCATTTCAAAGCCTTCGTCCAGCCCATAAGCAGCAATTATTTTTTTACACGTTTGGCAAGTGGAGAGATAATATACTTTTTTCATAATAGGTTTTGGTTAAAAAATAATTTAGGGCTGTAACTAAGAACCCAAAGCTTTGAATTCATCGGTGTTGGGCACGCGCTCCATTTCAGCACCTTGTGGCAAATTGAGGTAAGGAATAATGGATTGATCGTAGTTGGCGATAGCGTTTACATCGTAAACACCCGAGTTACCAGTTTCTTCCATGTATTCGTCCGTCTCGTCACCAGCCATGAAGCGCCAACCGCTATCATATTCGAAATCGGGTTCTTCACGGTACATAAATCCGATTTTTGCTCCATCTACGGTAATTCGACTGGTGGCATAACAACCGCCCATCGGCTTTATCAATTCTTTTATATCGTCTTTTTTTAATAAGAGTTTCTTCTCGCTCAGCATGCTGCAAAAGGTTTGTTTTATGGAAGGCAAATATAGACAAAAAGGAAGCTATACTAAAGCGAGCCAAGAGAATCAAAACTTCTGAAAAAATTAAAAGCCGCATTTCCCCTTCCCCACACATACTTTTAAGGGCTTGGTTGCAAAAAAGTGCAAAATATTAAGTAGGATTGCAGATAAATGGAATAGGCTGTTTCATTCTTTTTGGAAGGAAATAAAAGTCATCATTTTTTTTATTCACAAACTATCATAACTCTTATGCCGCTACCAGTTGAAACAAGGCTGGAAATAAAAGAACTTGAACTCAAGTCGTTGTTAGAAACTATCAGGGCTATCAACTCAAATGCCCCCGAAAAAGACTTGTACAAGATTTTTAAGTTCATCATCAGATCAAACAGAAACATTGCAAAACTTGCCATGTATGTGTATGATGAGGTGTGGGAGTGCAAAACACATTTTGGTACAGAAACGAATTTCCCCGGCATTCCTCTGGACTCGGCGATATTAGATATAACAGAGGCAGCAAACCTGCCGTCACCCATCCCCCATTTTGAAGAGTTTGAAAAAATAATCCCTGTAAAACACAAGGATACGGTGTTGGCCTACGTATTCATTAGCAGTTCGGAAGAAGTGGAGGACGAAGATGTGCTAGATCTCGATTTTATAGAGGCACTTAGCAACATCATAATTGTGGCGATAGAAAACAAAAAGCTGGCAAGGAAAGAGCTGAAGCAAAAGCAATACAGAAGGCAGCTAGAAATCGCCAAAGACGTACAAACTTTGCTATTCCCCAAAGTACTCCCTTACGATGAAAAACTCAAAATAGAAGCAAGTTACCTGCCTCACCATACCATAGGCGGCGACTACTACGACTACATAAAAATTGACGAGGACAGTTTCTTAATCTGCATTGCCGACGTATCGGGCAAAGGCGTTCCGGCGGCCATCCTTATGTCCAACTTCCAAGCTTCGCTCAGAATTTTGTCTACCCAAGGCCTGCCCATGGAAACTGTGGTGGAAAAACTCAACCACCTCATTATCCAAAACTCAGATGGCGAAAACTTCATAACAGCCTTCTTCGCTCTTTATAATTACAAAACCAATGAGCTTACCTTCATAAATGCTGGGCACAATCCTCCGTTTATGTATGTAAATGGTAAAATGTCACGCCTCGAAACGGGAACTACTATTTTGGGTGGGTTCAATGAGCTTCCTTTCCTCGAAAAAGAAAGTAGAATAATAAAAGAAGACTTCTTCATTTTCTGCTTCACCGATGGCTTCACCGAAACCTACAATGAGGCCGATGAAGAATTTGGCGATGCCCCACTTGAAATTTTTTTGGCAAAAAGCATTGATACCGATCAAAAAGAGCTTCATGTGGAACTTATAAACGAGCTCAACACCTACAAGGGAGAAAATGCTTACGCCGACGACATCACCCTGCTTTCTTGTAAAGTATCTCCAAAAGCTTAGCCTCGCTCTGGTAAAACACCCGCTTGCCATGTACTTCTCGACCATTAAATACGCATCCCCTTTATCAGTCTTAAAAAAGAATTGCTAACTTTGGCTGCCTGTGAAATATTACCGAATTCGCAATCAAAACAACTGATTTTTAGCTCTGTTTATAAGGAAACTTGTAAACATTAAGATGTAAAATTGAATAGTGGTTATTAATGGTGTGAAGGGGCGTAAAATTTTACAATTTTTACTTTTTCTAAACAGAATATTCAACGCTTATTCGGCAGTTTCCCTAAACAAATTGCCTCATTTTATCAAATACACATGGCAACTTCCCTTAAAAATCTAAATATCTATTCAGGGCTTGAAAACATTGATTTTTCGAAAGTTAAAGTTGGAATAGCAATTTCGGAATACAACGAGGATATCACTGGTTCGCTTTACAAAGCAGCTGTTGAAACATTGACAAACGAAGGTGTAAAAGAAGAAAATATTATTACCAAGTATGTGCCTGGAGCATATGAGCTCACCTTAGGAGCACAGCACATGGCCATGGACAATAGCATTGATGCTGTGATCTGCATTGGCTGCGTAATCCAAGGAGAAACTAAGCACTTCGATTTTATCTGTAGCGCCATCGCCCACGGCATCACAGACGTATCCCTCAAGTACAACAAACCCGTAGCGTTTGGCGTTCTCACGCCTAACGACCAACAACAGGCACTCGACCGTGCCGGAGGAAAACATGGAAACAAGGGCGTAGAAGCTGCAGTTGCGGTGCTCAAAATGCTAAGTTTCTAACGAAAATAGATTAGAGTAATAAAGAGGGAAAACCAAAAACCCGAGAAATTATGTGGACAAAGCTTGCAAGCTTTATTCTTAAAAATAGGTTAGTGCTTATCATCGCCTTGGGCGTAATCACTGCTTTTATGGGCTTCCTTGCCAAAGATGCCCGTCTATCTTATGAGTTGATGAAAATAGTACCGGATGATGATCCGGAGATGATCTATTTCAAAAACTTCACCGAGACTTTTGGGAAAGATGACAACATGTTTGCTATCGGTATCCAAGATAGTTCTATCTACAACCTCGAAAAATTCAATGCGCTGTATGAATTTTCCGAAACCATCAAAAACCATGAAGGTATAGTAGAAGTGGTGTCTTTACCCAAATTACTCTACATTTCTAAAAATAAAGCTGAAAAACGATTTGAGTTCAAAAAACTTTTCCCTACTGCGCCCAAAAGCCAAGAAGAGCTAGACAGCTTACTCAGTATCGCCAACAAGATCAAGTTTTACGAAGGCAGGCTCATCAACCCTGAAAATGGAACTACGGTCATCCTGATCTCGATGGACGATAGCTACCTCAATTCCAAAAAACGGGTTGGGCTGGTCAATGAAATAATAGAGGAAGGAACCGCATTTAGCGAAAAAACGGAGATCAAACTACATTATGCAGGTTTGCCTTATGTAAGGACTGCCGTTCAAGCTACTGTAAAGCATGAGCTGAACATGTTTTTGATCATCTCTCTTGGTGTGACAGCATTAATCCTTTTCCTATTTTTCCAATCGTTCTCACCCGTAATTTTCTCCCTTATAGTAATTGGGATGGTCGTGATCTGGACGCTGGGGACGCTGGTTATTTTCGATTATGAAATTACCATGCTCACAGGGTTGCTACCTTCTATTTTGGTGGTAATCGGTATTCCGAATTGTATTTACCTGCTCAACAAATACCATCAAGAATATATCTTGCATGGCAACAAAATAAAGGCGCTAGCAAGAATCATCAAAAAAATTGGGGTAGTAACCCTTATTACCAATACTACCACTGCAGTCGGTTTCTTTGTACTTACCTTTACAGGAATAGACGTTTTGGAGCAGTTTGGCATCATTGCCACGGTAAACATTTTCAACACATTCATCATCAGCATTATTTTCATCCCTGCTGTGTTCTCTTACCGCCCTGCCCCCAAAAGTCGCCACATCCGCCATCTCGAATTCAAATTTGTAGGTTCAATCCTTAAAACTTTTGACACCATCATCACCAAACACCGGGTAACGGTTTATGGCTTTGTAACTGTATTGGTAGTAGTTGCAATTGTAGGAATGGTTAGAATGCGAGCAGTAACATATATGGTAGATGACCTCCCTCCCAACCATCCTATCCGCTTAGACCTTAGCTTTTTTGAAGAGAACTTCAACGGGATAATGCCGCTGGAAATATTGGTGGATACGAAGAAAAGGCAAGGGGTAAGGAAGCGTTCGAACCTCCTGAAAATTGATGAGCTTGAGCAAAAACTTGCCGAAATCCCTGAAATAACGCCTTCGGTTTCAGTAATTACCCTTTACAAAGCCGCAAACCAAGCATATTTCAACAACAACCCTATCGATTACGAATTCCCAAGCAAACGGAACGAGCCGTTCATTTATAGGTACATGAAAAATCAACAAGATGCGGATAATGATCTGATGACGTCTTTGGTTGATACTAGCGGTCGTTACATTCGCCTTTCTATGAAAGTCGCTGACCTTGGCTCTATCAAAATGGATACACTGGTAAATCAAGTGCTGATCCCTAAAATAGACTCAATAATGGGCGATTCTGAGCTGGAAGCCAAGATAACAGGAACTACCCTCCTGTTTATCAAAGGAAATAACTACTTGATAAAGAACTTGAGGGGCAGTATGTTGCTCGCATTTGTGCTAATTGCCGCCATTATGGGATCGCTTTTCAAAAGTGTGCGGATGATTATTATTTCACTCATTCCCAACATGATTCCGCTGATGATTACCGCAGCGCTCATGGGCTACTTTGGCATACCGCTCAAGCCAAGTACCGTGCTGGTATTTAGCATCGCCTTCGGTATTTCGGTAGATGACTCCATCCACTTTTTGGCAAAGTATAGGCAAGAGCTAATTGCCCATAAATTTGATGTTCCCAAAGCTGTTTCTATCAGTTTGAAAGAAACAGGTACAAGTATGATTTATACTTCTATTGTTCTGTTCTGCGGTTTTGTCATTTTTGTTGCTTCTGACTTTGGCGGTACTATTTCCCTTGGTTTGCTTACTTCTACCACCTTGCTTATCGCCATGCTCACCAACCTCATTTTGCTACCGAGCTTACTTTTGACCTTCGATATGACGAGCGAGAAAATGAAGTTCAACAAAGCCTTTCAAAAATACGATTTCATGGAAGAAGACGAAGACGAGGAAATTGACATCTCTCTTATAGAAGTAAAAAAGAACGCAGGAGAATAAAGAATCAACGCTTTTAAATTCTATTTTTGCCACACAAGGTCTCGAATCATCGAGACCTTGTCTGATAAAGAGCTTTTTAACCCATTTTCCTGCAAAATGCAAAATCAACCTACACTAGCTGACATCAGGGCTACCCATGATAGAATACGCCCTTACATCCACCAAACTCCCGTTCTGACCTCTTCGTCAATAAACCAAATAGCGGGAATGGAGCTATATTTTAAATGCGAAAACCTGCAAAAAGTGGGCGCTTTCAAAATCAGGGGCGGTATCAATGCAGTATCGTTGCTGATGGAAAATGAGAAACCAAAAGCAGTTGCCACGCACTCGTCGGGCAACCATGCGCAAGCGGTGGCACTTGCCGCCCAACTGTTCGGAACTAAAGCCTACATCGTAATGCCTACTTCAGCTCCTGAGGTGAAGAAAAAAGCAGTAGAAGGCTATGGAGCAACAGTGATTCCTTGTGAGCCTACTCTCCAAGCCCGTGAAGACACACTCGCAAAGGTTGTAGAAGAAACAGGGGCAATCTTCATCCCCCCATTCAACGATTACAACATAATTACTGGGCAAGCAACTGCCGCAGTAGAACTATTAGAAGAAATCAGTGGTTTAGAGGCCATTATTGCCCCTGTAGGCGGCGGCGGGCTCATGGCAGGAACTGCACTTGCTACGCACTACCTTTCCCCCACAACCACTGTTCTTGCAGGCGAGCCCTTGGGTGCAGACGATGCCTATCATTCTTTAAAAAAAGGGGAAATAACTCCTAGAGCTGAAAAGCCAAACACCATAGCCGATGGCCTGCTCACCACCGTAGGCGAATTGAATTTCCCCATCATCAAAGAGCTGGTAAGTGAGATAATCACCGTGACCGATGAGGAGATTATAGCTGCAATGAAGCTCATTTGGGAACGGATGAAACAAGTGGTAGAACCATCGGGCGCTGTGCCTTTTGCAGCTATGCTCAAAGAAAAAGAAAAGTGGCAGGGCAAAAAAGTTGGAGTAATTTTCACTGGTGGAAATGTGGACTTGGGCAAGTTGCCTTTTTGAACGTAAAGATTCCGATGCACAACAGTGAAACCCTAAGGGGTTGGCCTATCGAAGAAACCCCTTATTGAGCTTTCTTTTTCATTAGCACATCAAATAATCAGTACATTTTTTCACCCCGAAACAGTTTTCATCGCCTTTATTTTCTCTGCCAATACATTTATTTCATCTTTGGTGAGGTTCACCCCAAAGGAAAGCACCATTTCATAGGGCTTTGCCGAACTTTTCAATTGCAAATAAGGCACTCCCCAATTTTGCCCCTGCTTCACTTTGTAAATCTCGTCCCAACTGTGTTCCACCTTGGGATATGGATATAAAATACTCGTTTTTTCAAACACTACTTCTACCCCACCTTCCCAAATCATCACTTCGCAAGGAAGGGAAATAAGCGGGTTTGCCATATTCAACAGGAAAATGTGGACCAATAGAATTGCTACTATCACCAGGGCTACCCATTCGGATGGGATATCCAATACCGTGAGTGTGATGAGGATAAGACCTGTCACCCAGATCACAAACAACAATACCACCAATATTTGGCGGCTAGATTCGGAGTAAAACGCTTTGTATTTTTTCATAAAACTTGCCAATTAAAAATGACCATTTCTTTTTTGATCTTGACTTATAATGAAAAGAAAAGAGCCTACTCTTACAATCTAATCAATCTTGCTGTTTTTGACAATTTTCAAGGCTTTTACATGACATTTAGCAACTTATACTTTCACAATCTTTTTGTATTTTAGCTACATACTTTTTTTACCTCACAACAAAATATGAAGATTTTGAAAAAGAACTTATTAGCACTTATTTGCCTGTTTAGTCTGACGCAAGCCTTTGCCCAACAAAAGGCATATTTGAACACCGACCTTTCTTTTGACGAACGAGCAAAAGAATTGGTAAACCAAATGACCCTCGAAGAAAAAATTGCCCAACTGAACTACGACGCTCCCGAAATCAAAAAACTAGGAGTACCTGCCTACAACTGGTGGAACGAGAGTTTACACGGCATTGCCCGCAACGGCAGAGCTACCGTATTCCCCCAAGCTATTGGTCTTGCCGCAACTTGGGATCCTGCCCTTATCCAACGCATCACCACGGCCATTTCGGACGAAGGAAGAGCCAAATACAATGCATCCCAAGCCATTGGCAATACTGGAATTTATGCAGGTCTCACTTTTTGGTCGCCCAACGTGAATATCTACCGCGACCCTAGGTGGGGACGTGGGCAAGAAACCTACGGTGAAGATCCTTTTTTGAGCAGCCGAATTGGCGTAGCCTATGTAAAAGGCCTACAAGGCGACCACCCTACCTACTTGAAAGCAGCAGCTTGCGCCAAGCACTATGTGGTACACAGTGGCCCTGAAGGCGACCGACACGTTTTTAATGCTGTTCCTCCCAAAAAAGACTTTAAAGAAACTTACCTACCTGCATTCAAAGCACTTGTGCAGGAAGCAGATGTAGAAATTGTAATGTGCGCCTACAACCGTACTTTCGGTGAAGTGTGCTGCGGAAGCAGCTACCTCATGCAAGATATTTTGCGCAAAGAATGGGGATTCAACGGTCATGTAACTTCCGACTGCTGGGCTTTGGTAGATTTCCACGAGTACCATAAAGTAACCACTTCGCCAGAAGAATCTGCTGCCATGGCATTCAAAAATGGCATAAACGTAAACTGTGGAAGTGTTTCCCCTTACCTCAAAGGAGCAGTAGAGCAAGGGCTTATTACCGAAGCAGAAATAGATGCCGCACTTATTCCGCTCATGAGGACCCGTTTCCGCCTAGGAATGTTCGACCCTCTGGAAATGAACCCTTACAATGGAATAGGCCCTGAAGTGATCAACTGCCAAAAGCACCAAGACTTAGCAAGAGAAGCCGCTGAAAAATCTGTAGTTCTTCTCAAAAACAATGGAGTCCTCCCTCTCAAGAAAGACATCAAAAGGCTGTATGTACTGGGACCAAATGCGGCAAGTAGCGAAGTGATGCTAGGCAACTACTTTGGCGTATCTGGAAATATAACTACACTTTTGGAAGGAATAACAGCAAAGGTTCACCCAGGCACAAAAATCAACTACAAATATGCATTCTTGCTTGACAGGGAAAATATCAACCCAATAGACTGGTCAACAGGTGAAGCACAAAATGAGGCGGAGGCTATCATTGTTTCTATGGGCCTAGCAGGCTTGCTAGAAGGAGAAGAAGGAGAAGCAATTGCCTCGCCAACTAAAAGTGATCGCTTCGATATCAGGCTTCCTCAAAACCAAATCGCTTACCTCAAAAAGCTTCGTGCTGCTGGTGACAAGCCCATTATTGTAGTTCTTAATGGAGGAAGCCCTGTTGCTATTCCTGAGCTAGACGAGCTTTGCGATGCCATTATCTATGCTTGGTATCCTGGTGAGCAAGGTGGAAATGGCATTGCCAATGTCCTCTTTGGAGATGTAGCTCCTTCTGGAAAACTACCACTTACTTTCCCCAAATCGGTAGACCAATTGCCTCCTTACGAAGACTACGCAATGAAAGGGCGTACCTACCGCTACATGACCGAAGAGCCTCAATATCC
Source organism: Flammeovirgaceae bacterium SG7u.111 (assembly GCA_034044135.1). NCBI lineage: Bacteria > Pseudomonadati > Bacteroidota > Cytophagia > Cytophagales > Flammeovirgaceae > Flammeovirgaceae bacterium SG7u.111. The sequence goes on from CP139021.1 coordinate 5,512,138, forward strand.
ATTTGGCTTCGGACTTTCTTACACTAAGTTTACTTACAGCGATGCAAAAGTTTCAGCTGAGAAAATAAAAGCGGGAGAACCAGTAACCATAACTGCCAAAGTAACTAACGCAGGGAAAGTAAAAGGCGAAGAAGTAGTGCAGCTTTACGTTACGGATGTTGAGGCATCTTCCGAAGTCCCCTTGTACTCGCTCAAAGGCTTTGAAAGAATCTCTTTATGGCCAGGCGAATCGAAAGAAGTAACCTTCACCGTATCGCCAGAAGATATGCAAATGGTAACCCCCGAAGGAGAGTTGAAACTCGAAAAGGGAGAGTTCAAACTGACCATTGCTGGTTCGTCTCCTGGCAAAAGAGCGGAGGAATTGGGTGCTCCCAAACCAGTAGCCGCTAGCTTTACTGTCAAATAAACCCAGCTTTGATGTAATTTATTGAATGAAAGGGCTTTTAGTTATTCGTACTAAAAGCCCTGCTTTTTTTGAAAAGAAAACTTTTAGCATTTAGTAATTTAAACATAAAAACTTCGTTTACTTTGGAAATGCTACCTTTAGGTAATACACCTATATAGGATATGCAAAAGGCGTATTGAACCTAGGTTTAAAGTGAATATAGGAAGTTTTAGAAAGGAGTTTATTAAAACTTGATAACACAAAATATTTCAATTTCTTCTAAAAATACCTCAATATTACATGAGTGATTAAAATACTGATTGAGTAATATAAATTAAAATCAAAACAAACGAACAATGGCAAACGGCAGAAGAATTAGCATAAGCATTGATAATGCAGAAAAAGCAGAGACTTTAAAAGCAATTATCTGTAACACAGAAAAAGTAAACCTTGCTGGCAAAAGCGGCAGAGGAAGAAGGAAATAATCTGAACTCACGATATAAAAAAAGGGCTTTGAAGCCCTTTTTTTACACCTAAACTTTAATAAAATTTTCGAATTATCAAACCAGCCTATCACCTAATAACCCTTAGTCAAAACTTAATCTAACAGTTTGAGTAAATTAGGGTTGAGGATTCTTAATTACTTAAACAAGATCAAGCAATGACTCCTTCACCTAATCAGGCAACGACTATACAATTTTTCTTCTATTTCTACTTATTTCCCTTTTCCCAAGCCCTAAGCCACATCTACAGGAGCGCCTTCTAACAAACCCCATTCCGACCAAGATCCGTCATAGAGCGCCATTTTGTTTTCCATTACTTGTGCACAGGCAAGCATAATTACGCTGGCAGTGATACCCGACCCACAGCTAAACACCAAAGGCTTGTTCCCCAAATCCAGTTCGCCAATTACTTTTTCCAGCTCTTCTTTGGGCAGGAGTTTCCCATCTTTCAGCACCTTTTTGAAAGGCAGGTTCACCGACTTGGGAATATGCCCGCTTTTCATGCCTGCGCGTGGCTCAGGCACAGTGCCATCAAAGCGACCTTTGCCCCGTGCATCTACTACAAGCTCTTCTCCGCTGTCGATATTTTTCAAGATCCCCTTTGCATCCCGCACCATCTCTGGGCTGAAAGTAGCAATAAAATCACCTTCTTCAAACGTACCTTCTTCGGTGAAAGGTTCGGTTGTCAAGCCGTTCTTTATCCACTCGGGCAAGCCGCCGTCCAGCACTGCTACATTTTTGTGTCCCATGATATTGAACATCCACCAAACCCTTGGGCTGGTATAGATACCGAGGTTGTCATAGGCTACAATTTTGCTGCTTTTGCTGATACCCAACTTGCGGCAAGCTACGGCAAATTCTTCGGGCGATTGAAGCATATTAGGAACACTGGTAGATTTATCGCTGAACGAATTTTTCAGATCAAAAAAGCGTGCGCCTTTTATCTGAAGCCCAGGATATTCCGTCACTAAGCCCGATTTACTGCCGTCTTGAGTAGCATCGAGTATAATCAAATCTGGATCGTCGATATTCGCCGATAACCATTCTATTGAAACTATTGAATCCAAAGTATTTCCCTCCTTATTTTGTGAGTTGTTGTTTTTTTAAACTATAAAGTTGTCTAAAGTAAAGGATTTCGTAGCCGACGAAAGGTTTTACTTTAGACAACTTCTGTAGCTCACAAGCTAAAAAACTACTGTTTAAATAGCAAAAAGGAAGGAATATTTAGCTTACCACAATCCAATATAAACTTTCTTGGACTGCATCTATTTGTTATTTCTTAATTAAAGCCACCCAATCAATCTCCTCTTTCCCAGGAGCTTTGATGATTACTTTTGATCCACCTTCCAGCCTTTTAGCTTTCTTCTCAAACTCGCCTGTACGAGGGTTAAACCACTGAATTTTGAAACCGCCCGAAGCCGAAGAAAGATCAACCACACACTCGCTACCTTTTTTGAGGAAGACAATATAAGTATCATCTGCCTTGGCAAAGCAATAATCGTCTTTGTTGGAAAGGAGGCTATCACTCGGCATCATTTCCCAATAAGGAATTTTATTTTGTGTAAAAAAATCAAGTGCAACCTTACACTGATCCCAAAACAAATCTCTCGATCTCCAGTCTTCACAAGTCAAATCCGAATGGTCGTGCTTGTATCCAAAGTACCATTCAAGCCCCCAAGCGCCGGCCATCATAGCACCCCAAAGGGCATTTTGGCGGGCTAGGTTATGTTCAGGATCATCGCTATCGGGTACTAAAGAGTGCTGCGCATCACCGGGCTCATCCACGGCTACCGCCCAAGGCTTACCCGCTTTGGCAGACTTCTCCCTCCACCTTATAACTGCTCCATGCACTTGCCTAAAATCGGCTTTAGAAGTTTGGACAGAAGGTCCTGTGTATTTCGATTCTGACCCTAACAAATCGTCAAAAGGGTTTCCGTTATGAATAACTACGTGGTGGTGGTAAGGATCTTTGTCGAAGAAATACTGCGCCATGGCTAATCGCTGCTGCGTAAACTGAGGCGGGGTTTTGTGGTTTTTTACCCAATCTCCGCTTTCTTCGCACACATTCCAGTTAAGCGCCAAGTGATGACCAAATCGTGCGATCAACTCTCGGTAATACAATTTCCGTTGCGCTCCCACGCCGCCATTGTCCAACAAGCCTTGGTTTTCGACTTCCGCTAATTTAAAATGAAGGAATAAACCTTTTTCTTGAGCATGGTCAAAAACAATCTCCCACTGGTCTAGCTTAGAAACATCAAATCTATCATAGGTATCGTAATCGATATAGGGAAATACATTTTGGTCATCGCCTACAATATTGAGCGTGAGGAAAGAAACGCTATTCAGTCCTTTGGAAGAAAGGTAGTTCATACCGCCAATAAGCGCTTTTCCCTTTCCCTCTTTCCAAGTCGGATCGCCTTCCTTCCAGTCTTGCAAATGCGCCGCCCAAGTTTTTACCATCTTGTCTTTGTGCCCATCGTTGTGGAACATGCCGTCAAAATCGGCGTACGAAAGCATGTTTTCAGGAGCGTCGGGTCCTTGTTTTAGAAAATACTCTTTCGTTCCTTCAAACTGCAAATAGTGGCCTCCAACGTAACTCAACCTTCCTTTTGCCCTAAAGTCCACACCCGTTTTGTCCGTTTCGGTGATGGAAAAAGAGCCTTTCGTTCCGTCCATAAACTCACCAGAAACTCCAGTTTTTTTCTTGTCGCTCACCGCAGCCCAGTTACCTTTCCTGAAGTCAACGGCATACGTCCATTCTCCAACTTCGTCTGGGGCAAAATGCACTCGCCACACATTTCCTTTCTCGGCAGAACTCTCGCCAGCATTGCCATCAGCGGCAAAATAACCCGGTACCGTATAGCTCTTTCCCGACACCGCATGGTTAAATTCTACATTGAACCTATAATTCATAAATGGATTGAAATCGTCAGCCTCGCTTACTTCTGGGCCTTCAAAATCGATAGTAACTTTGTGCCATTTTTTTAGTTCTCCGGATACTTTCCCCTGCCCCAAGGTAAGCTGCGAAATGGTCAATAAAATGAATAATGAAATCAATTTCATATTTAGCTCTTTTAGTATTTAGTAAAAAAATCACGCTCAAGTTACGAATACAGACATTTTTCTAGGAACAAAAATCTAGGAAAACCTTTGCGCATAATAAAAATGAAGTAAAATTGAACTTTGCCTAATTCACATTAGGCTGTATCATGGTAAGAAGTAAAAAGATGTTTCCTAAGAAGAATAACAAGTATAGATTAGGCTAAAATCAAATAAGTATGGTGTTATTCAACGGGCTAACCCATTGCTAGTGATAAAATGATTATAGGTCACGCAAATAAAGCGTGACAAACTCTATATGATGAATCTTACTCGATAAGAATTAGGTAGGGTAATTCTAAAAAAGATACCATTCATTTCCATTTAAGGAAAAAATAGTCATTTTTTGGAGCTGAAACCTAATACAAACAATTATGAGATTGCGTAGCTTAATCAACTTATCAATACTTTTTACAGCAAGTTTCTTGATTATATCTTGTGAAAAACCAAAGGAAAAACCAATGGAAAAACCTGAACCTAAAGTAGCTAAATCTGAAGACCACCATAGCTTTGCCCAGCCAGAGCAGGCAATAATGACTCACTTGGACTTAGAATTGGAAGTGGATTTTGAACAAAAACAATTGAAGGGAAAAGCTAAAATCCATTTTAAGAATAACAAATATGATCAGCTATTTTTGGATACAAGAGGCTTAGAAATTGAAAAGATAACAGTAGGAGACAGGGAATTAAAATATACCTTACATAATGAAATTGAATATTTGGGAAGTGCCCTAGAAATTGAAATAGACACGTTTACCGAAGCATTAAATATTTTCTATAGAACATCTGCTGATGCACCAGCTCTCCAATGGTTGAGCCCTCAGCAAACAGCCGGTAAGTCTGCGCCATTTCTATTTACCCAGTCTCAAGCAATACTTGCAAGAACATGGATACCTTGCCAAGACAGCCCAGGTATTCGGTTTACTTACAATGCCAAGATTAAAGTTCCCAAAGGACTTACCGCCCTCATGAGTGCAGAAAGCCTCACAACTGACAGTTCAGATGGTTTATTCGAATTTAAGATGGAACAACCCATTCCCGCCTACCTCATGGCACTTGCAGTGGGAAAACTAAGTTTTGAAGCACTTGGCTCACGGACGGGAGTATACGCAGAGCCGGCTACTATCCATAAAGCAAAAAAAGAATTTGAAGATTTGGAGGAAATGCTGGAAACAGCCGAGAAAATATATGGAGAGTATGCTTGGGGAAGATACGATGTACTTGTTTTACCACCGAGCTTTCCTTTTGGAGGCATGGAAAACCCGAGGATTACGTTTGCCACCCCAACTATTTTGGCTGGTGATAAATCTTTGGTTTCATTAGTTGCTCACGAGCTTGCCCATTCTTGGTCTGGCAATTTGGTTACCAATGCAACTTGGAACGACTTCTGGCTTAACGAAGGCTTCACTGTCTATTTTGAATACCGAATAATGGAAGAGATTTATGGAGAAGATGTATTCAAAATGCTGGCTCTTATAAGTTACCAAGACCTCCAAAGTGAACTAGAATCGATGAACTTTTCCGAGGATACTCACCTCAAGCTTAACCTGACCGGTCGTGATCCGGACGAAGGGTTGACTTCCATTGCTTACGATAAAGGCTTTTTCTTCTTAAAACTGATTGAAGAAACTGTTGGAAAAAAAAGCTGGGACAAATTCCTGATCAATTATTTTGATGAACATAAATTCAAATCGGTAAATACAGAAGAGTTTTTAGCTTATTTGGACAAAAATCTTTTGGATACCATTCCGGGCTCAAAAGATCAAATTATTCCTGAAAAATGGGTGTATGGCCCGGGATTACCAGACAACTGCCCTCAAATAGTATCGGAAAAATTTGAAAAAGCAGAACAAGCAGCGAATAACTTTATTGAAAATGGCACTGCCCCCACTAACACAAAAGGATGGATGTACCAAGAATGGGTTCATTTTATAAGGAGTTTGAATGGAAAAATAGATGCCAAACAAATGGGACAGTTAGATGCTCTATTTGGATTGAGCAACAGTGGAAATAATGAAGTTTTATTTGAGTGGTTGATGCTGGCAGTAGATAATCATTACACCACAGCATACGGCCAGTTGGAAAAATTTTTGAAGGATGTAGGAAGAAGAAAGTTCATTGCACCATTGTATAAAAAAATGGCAGACGATGAAAATCTTAACAAAACAGCAGAAAGAATCTACAAAAATGCTAGACCAAACTATCATTATGTAGCTACTTCTACCATTGATCAGTATTTCAGCAATTCTAATCAATAGGCCCCACCTTCACAATCCCTTGTATATGAAGCAAGTAGATTTATGCAAAAATCTACTTGCTAATTTTATAAACATTTTATGTTTATTTATTGCTCATTAATTAAACAATCATTATTTTTGCCAATATAATTAACTATCAAATGTTTAAATAATTGGCAATCATGAAAGAAGCTAGATTTACTTTGCCCATCAAATACAAGGGGGACAGCGTTTCCGTGGGCATCAACAGCTGGAACCCTTTTCTGCACATCAAGGGACAAAATATATTCTTCATATTAGACCGAAGAATATTGCTTGCCATTCTCGCCTTGATGGTTGTAATACTTTTCAAAGGCTCCTTTAGCAAGGAACCGAGCGCTATTTATCATTACTATAATTTTGGAGAGGGGATGGATAAAATTTCGATCCCTGTTAAAAGTAATGAACCCCAGATTAATGATGAACTGCTTGACATTCTCCCTGACCTAGAGGAAGAACTTGAGCTTGAAACAGATCCAGGAAATGATAATATTAGGCAAGCCTTTCTAAGGGAAAAACACAAGATCACCTATAAATATATAGTAGGTAATAATGTAGCAAGGGCAGATCTATTGGACGACTATTCCCTTAAGGAAATGAATGAACAAATAAGCAGGTTATTTGTGAATATGATTCTAGACAAAATACCTATGGAGGATCATGTTTACCAATATTTTACCGATACGGCAGATTTAAAAAAGATTGAAACTTGCCTAATGGAACAAGCTAAATTTAATATTCCTGCATCCATTAAGCTTAGCCAATCTGCGCTTGAAACCAGCTATGGACGAAGGATTTTAAACAACAATTACTTTGGAATTAAAGATAAATCGGGGAAAACCAGAAGAAAAACAACTACCGAATACTATACAGCCGCTGAGCTTAAAAGAAATAAAGACAAGGTTGTTTCACAAAAATTGGTAAAAAAGAATGGCAAGACTTTTTATAAGTGCACTGTGCGAGATCATTTCCAAGAATACATTACTCCTTGGCAATCTTTTAGGGCGCACTCAACTTATTTGAGAAACAACAATAGGTATCACAAACTATTTTCAAGAGGGAAAGATTTTAATGAGTGGGCCGATACAATTGGAAGCACTAAAATGGGTGGGGTTGGATATGCCACATCTCCTATTTACGGGAAAATATTGAAATCAATAATCAAAAGATACCACTTGGATTTACTTGATTACTAAGCCCTTACTTCTTTAATACGAAGTTATATTTCAAAGATACTCCAGCTGACCTGAACTTCAGGGATTCAGAACCTATAGCTTTGAGCGGCAGCCTTACAAAAGGCTCGATTACGTAGGAATTATTATTTTTCAACACTCTTTCTAACCCTACTGACAAATTAATAGCTGAAAAAGCGTCAATAGAATTCATTCCATAATGCTCTCTACCAAACTCCAACAAAGTAACATCAGGCACGTTAGTCTCAGCCGGAACAACAAACTCTTCCTCCTTAAATTCATATATTTCTTTAAAGTTCACGTAGCTATTCACTCCGGCACTCCCATAAAGTGCAAACTTCCCTACAGTTCCAATGGAATATGATACATTTATAGGGATGACAATAGAATGCATCAACGCTTCTTTTGTTACCATCTCCACCTTTCTTGGAGGCGAGCCTTTCCCTTGAAAAGCCACATCATCAACCACTAGCCCATTTAGTTCAACAGCAGAAAATTTATACGGATTAGCTAACCCTTTAGCCTGATACTGCCCCAAAAGCAGTCCGCTTGAGACTTTTAGCTTTTTTGCAACTGGGACATTCACCAGCATTCCAAATTCAGCTCCTGGCTTTGTATACCCTAACTGGTTCTCATGGTTGAAAGATGCAAAAGCTCCTGTCGAGATACTTAAAGTCATTGGGTTTCTAAAATTACCGTTTACATTTTGAGACTCGCTTGGAACTATAACAAATCTCTTTAACCCCTTTTTATTGAGCCTTCTTTTTTTATCATTTTCTACACCTAATAATTCCACATCACTTTTTTGCAAAGAGTTGCCATAACTATTTGCAAGTAGATTTATTGAAACCTTTTGAAACAATGGAGTTCTGTTGATAGAAGGCGCATTTTTTACAAGTACTGTTTGAGGATAAAAAGTACTTTTTCGAACATAAGCAATAGCCTCTTGGTTTTTTATTACCTCAGGTTTTTCTTTAACCCAACCAACTCTTTTGCTGGTTTTTGACCTTAGTTCAGTTGCAGCTTGCTCAACTAACTGTTGTGATTCCAGACCTTTTGCGGTTTGCTCATTTTGAAAACCTTCTTCTATCCCCCCCCTTCTTGCCAACATGGATGCTGACATCATTTCAGATTGCACTATTCCCCCATCTTGATCACCCAATTGGAAGGGCACAATAGAGAATAATAGCATTGCTGCTATTGTCGATATCTTAGCTAATGGAAAGCGTGGTTCAGGAACAAAATTGGTTGGTAACTTTTTTTCAAATTTATCCCAACTTGTGGGATCATACTCTGGTTGTAATGAATCAAGTTCTTCTCTAATTTTATCCGCCAGCCTCTTGTCGAACAGTTCTTTCATATCTCTCCGTAAATAATTCCTTTACTTTTTCCCGAAGTATATTTTTGGCTCGAGTCAGGTTCGAACGTGAAGTCCCCACCGGTATATTCATTTTTTCTGATATTTCCTGATGAGAATAACCTTCAAGTTCGTAAAGGTTAAACGTTAGTCTGTATTTGTCTGGAAGTTTTTGGAGAAGGGTTAAAATTTGCTCGGCTGTCAACTTACTTATGATGTCATAGCTGTAAGTTATATCTGATGCACCCTCAAGACAAATAGTTCCTTTTTCTATCTGGTTTTTACCTCTGTAATAGTCTATTGATGTATTTATAATGATTCTTCTAACCCAACCTTTGAATGACTTGTTTAAGTCATACAACTTCAACTTCCCAAAAACCTTCATGAAGCTATCATTAAAAATCTCTTCCGCCTCTTCCTTATTACCTGCATAGCGCATTGCTATGGACATTCCATATCCATAATAAGACTTATAAAGCTCTTCTTGAGCTGTCCTTTTGCCTTTTAAGCATGCCTTAATGCACGTAATCTCTTTTTGAGTTAATCCATTTTCCATAAACTACGAAAGTGGCATTTTAAACTAAGATACCATTTAATGTTAGGCTCTCCTAACAAATTACCAACAATTTCTTAGACCCAACTTTTAAGCTTATGGTTTAACGGCTCAAATTATATTTTAATATTATTTTTATATTGGTTCATTATCTTTCTATACGGACAAAATTTACTAAAACGCTGCATTCCCCTCCTATTTTTTCTTCAAATCCTCTAATTTTATTACCCAACATTCAATACAGTCTATCTTCTTTTATTCTCACCTGCCAAAACTTATATTCCAACCCCAAATATCTCATAAACCATCTAGCAATTCCCCCTTTGCCTATTTAATTTTTTGTTCATACCTTATTCATCAAGTTTCCTGAAAAGGTGATTAATTTGCACTCGAATTTTCGACCTTTTCCTTTAAGCATCTTCACTAACACCAACAGTTACAACGATGTACTCAAAGCAATACTCTCCACATCCCAAATTTCAAAAATTTCACCAATTACAATATTTGGTGGCTTTTCTCTTTCTCATGCCGCTTATTCTGACCTTACCCAAAGGTACCATTAGTATAGCTGTAAATTCTTCCTATAACATTTTTTCTGATTTATTTTTCAAATACATCACCAACTTGGGGCACGGAGTTGTGTTCGGAGTTGCTGTGCTAATCTTACTTTTTTACAAATATTCTTACTCTCTAATTATGCTTCTTGCAGGGTTAATGCACGGGCTTATTGTTCACTATTGTAAAAACTATGTCTTCAGTGAAATGGCTCGCCCCACGGCTTTTTTTAGCAACCCAGATGTTTTGCATTTTGTAGATGGAGTTGCCGTCCATGCTACCCGCTCTTTTCCTTCAGGCCATACTGCTACTGCTTTTGCTTTTGCATTTCTGCTTCCTATGATGCTTCCTAAAAAAAGGCTTTCTTTCATTCTATTTACCTTCGCTGTTCTGACTGCATATTCTAGAATCTACTTACTCCAACATTTCTTTATTGATACCTATTTTGGAGCACTAATCGGCATAGGTACTTCATGGGCTATTTGGCAGTTTTTTGAAAAAACTCCTGCAATCAAAAATAGCAGAGCCCTCAACTCTTCTTTAACCAAAGATTTTGATCTAGACAAAAAGCTGCCGATCCTATTTTGGAAAAATCAGTAATGTTTGCTTATCAATTAAGCCTGATTTACCATTGTTTTCATCTTTCAGTTTGAATAAAAATTAAGAATTAGTTAAGGTTTGAGTTAAAAAAAGCAGATTTGGATAGAAGTTCTAATATTTGATCCTTCTTCCCCAAACAACTTACTTTTAACTACATCAAATGAAAAATGGGAAAAACAACTTTGACTCTTTAAAAAAACTGTTCAAAAACTCACCTACTATTCCTATCAATAAAAAAGATAGGGTGCTTATCATCAGTGATTTTCACATGGGAGACGGTGGCTCTACCGATGACTTTATTCCCAATTCGGACTTACTCATCTATGCCCTCAGAGAGTTTTATCTCCCTAAAAATTACACCCTCATTTTGAATGGTGATGTTGAGGAACTTCAGCGTTTCGACTACAAGAAAATAAACAAACGGTGGAAAGAGGTTTACAAATTATTTGATGAGTTTAACGCCAAAGGGTTACTTTATAAAACCATTGGAAACCATGACATTGGACTACTTTCTAAAGAATCGCCCACTACTAACTATGAACTTCATGAAGGAATTGTTTTAAACTATAAAGAGAATGACATTTTCATTTTCCACGGTCACCAGGCTTCTGCCAAGTACAATAAACATAATGCTTTGGTTGGGTACACCCTAAGGTACCTAGCTAATCCTCTGGGCATTAAAAACTACTCCGTAGCCCATAATAGCCGCAAAAAATTTAAGATCGAGAAAAGCACGTACAATTTCGCATCTAAACAAAAGGTGGTTGCTATTATTGGGCACACGCACCGCCCACTTTTTGAATCATTACCCAAGTCTGAGAGACTTCGATATAAAATAGAAGAGCTGTGCCGGAATTATTCTGAAGTGAGCAAAGAAGAAAGCAAGGCAGTTAAAAAACTGATTGATATTTATAAAAAAGAACTTAAGAAGCTTTATAAGGAAGATAAAACAGAAGGCGAACAGGATATCTACAACTCGTTCATACACCTCCCTTGCCTCTTTAATTCGGGCTGTGTGATAGGGAAAAGAGGGATCACGGCACTCGAAATAAGCAAAGGAGAGATTAGTCTCGTCCATTGGTTCGATAAAAAAACGAGTAAAAAATACCTCAAGCACAACGGCTACGATCCTATTCAGATAGGTACCTCAGATTATTTCAAGATGTTGATTAACAAAGAAAAACTTAGCTATATTTTTACAAGAATCAATCTACTAACCTAGTTAGTAACTATTGGATAAAAAAAGACCGGAGGCAGGTAACATTACCTAACCCCCGGTTTCTAATCTAAACCCAAATCCAATTAGATTTACTTTAAATTCTTAGCTATCAAACTTATTTATGCTTTTAAAACAAAAAAACTGGAGTAAAAAATTAGCCTACAAAAAATCAATCTAAAAAAGTTCAACATCATACTATTCAAGATACCAATCATAAATAAAACAGATCATCCAGCTGATTAGTTGGGTGCTTTTCAACTCTTATACAGCACATATCTTTGTTTCTGAACTGCTATCAACATTTCTTAGGTATATTTTCTCAATATGCTATCTACTCCTGACATATATCCTACTCCAAAAAGGTTTACATGAACGAGTAAGGGGTAGAGATTGTAAATATCTAAGCGTTCTTCAAGTCCTTTTTCCGTAGGGTAAGTTTCTTGATAAGCCTGATAGAACATGTGGGAGAATCCTCCAAACAGTTTTGTCATGGCCAAATCGACTTCTCTATGCCCAAAGTACGTTGCTGGATCTATCAAGCAAGGCTCTCCCTTTTCCCCTACCATCAAGTTCCCATTCCACAAATCACCATGAACCAATGACGGATGCTCTTGGACAAGCAAATTAGGCAGCTTGGCAGCTAAGGCATCAAGCTTTTTCAAATATGTTTTTGAGATAACACCGCTTTCAATTGCCAGCCTAAACTGAGGCTCAAGTCTGTTTTCAACAAAAAAATCAATCCAGTTACTTTTAAAGGTATTTGTCTGTGGAAGAGAGCCTATAAAATTATTTATACTTAACCCATACTGCTCATTTTTACTCCTATGCATCTGAGCTAGTTGCTTTCCCAAATCTTCCCAATAGCTAGACGAACGAACGCTTGATTCAATGTATTCCAACACTAAAAATGCAATTTGATTTACTTCACCAACCCCTATTGGTTTAGGTATCTTTATCGCATTTGCTTTTATCATTAAAAAAAGCCCTTCTTGCTCAGCTGCAAACATCTCTTTTGGCTGCGATTGGTTCCATTTGATGCAATAGACACCCTTAGTTGTCTTTAGCTTCGTTGCATTGTTGACACACCCTCCAGACAAGTTTTTCTCACCTAGCACAGCTATTTCTTCTTCAAAAACCTGGCTCAACGCCTTTTCATAAAATTCTTGTTTAGAAAACTCAAACATATTAGCCTGTGTGGTTAGCATTAAAAAACCCCACACCAAAGTGCGGGGTATATTTTATGAAATGAACCGTTTTATTATTTATGTAAATTAGTTATGAAACCAAATAAGCTTTGCCTGATATTGGCAAGCTCTTCTAAAAAAGAAACCATTTTTTCACCATAAGCTTTATGTTCTTCTCTAGACCTATCATTTTCGGGAATAGGGGCACCAGACTTGCTTAGTCTTATCAGATGCTTTCTGTGTTGTGAGACATCATGCTTAATCTGGTAAACAACTTCACCTCCGTAATACGTAATGAGGCTTTGCAGGTGGGAAATTTGTTTTTTTTCTTCTTTAGTTGTTGTGACAGCGTAATAATGGTCGAGCAAGCGTTGGAACAATTTCAACTCTTCGCGCCAAAATAATGCATCGGCTTTCCACTCATCACTTTGCTGTACTAATTCATCCAAGCTTGCTTCGGAAACGTATTCATTTGTGGGAGCTTCTACTAAAAGTGCCATAGGCTTTATGTATTTTAGTTTATGGAGATTAAATAAATAGATAAAGTAGTCTTTTCTTCATATTTACTGTTTTTGGTGTGAAAATAAACCTCCTAATTGCGCTTATGATCAGCAGCTTGATTGAAAGTTCTGTTATAATCCTCAACTTTTTCATGACGATCATTGGCAAAACAAATGATTTTCATCAGTAAAAACCCCTCCCTAAATTACCAGTAAAGACTCAAAAGGAAGAATGTTTCCATAAGCCGTGTTCTTGTTTTTCAATGTAAGAAAAAAATTGCTATTATCCATTTAGAAAAGGGAGATTTTGAGCAAAAAAAAGCACCGATATTTCCATCGGTGCTTTATATTATTTTTAGTGGCCCTTAATTAAACTCATTCTCATCAACCCTTCCTGGCAAAATAAAATTACCAGTAGAATCTGTAGAGCTTTCATGAACCTCATATTTCCAACAGTCAAGCTCTCCAATGGGTGTCACAGGCTTGGGGAACTCTCCCTTTTCAAAACCCAATTCCTCATCCTCAAATAGTTTCTCCATAAAAAGAGCATAAGCTGGCATCGCCTGTCTACCTCCTTGACCGTATTTCAAGCTTCTAAAGTGAATGCTCGTATCATCGCCACCAGACCAAACTCCTACTACCAAATCTTTGGTGATTCCCATAAACCATGCATCTGAATAGTTTGAGGTTGTACCTGTTTTACCTCCTACTTGATTTCCCCTTATAAAATTATAGCCTTGCTGCCCTTCTTTTACTTGACGAACCCTCAAGCCTACGGAAGTCCCCCCTCTCTCCTCGTTCGATCCTCTCAACATATAGCTCATGGTATAAGCCACATCTTCTCCAAATGTCTGGATAGTTTTAGGAGTGAAAGCAGCCAACACCTTTCCTTCTTTATCTTCTATACGGGTAATGAAAAGTGGTTCTGTCCAAATTCCCCCATTCACAAACGGGGTATATGCAGCTGCCATTTCAAATAAAGAGACATCGCTAGTTCCTAAACACAAAGAAGGCACACGCTCTAGCTTACGGTTTATTCCATATTTTTGGCGCAAATAACCAATCCCAAATTTATCTTCGGCATAATTAGCCACCAGCTCGGGGCCGTGGTCACCAAACTCTTTCATTAGGTAAGCGGCAATCGTGTTCTTAGACATCGCCATGGCTTGTCGTAAGGTAAAGGTAGCACCTGAATACTCTGAACTGTTTTTAGGAGTCCAGACATCGCCAGAGGGCAGCGTAAAAGTAATAGGCGCATCTACTACCTTGAAACATGGGTGGTATTTATGTTTGTCTATTGCATAAGAATAGAGAATAGGTTTAAAAGTAGACCCAGGCTGGCGATAACCTTGTTTCACGTGGTCAAACTGGAAGTACTTATGTTCTATCCCTCCTACCCAAGCTTTAATATGGCCGGTAAACGGGTCGACCGCAATCATCCCTGCCTGTAGGAAATGCTTGTAGTAACTTACCGAATCGATAGGGCTGAGAACTGTATCCATTTCGTGGCTCGGAGTATCCCAAGTAAACACCCTCATTTTCACAGGCCTGTTCAGCACGGCATCTATCGAATCTTTTTGGTCGCCAAACTGCTTTTTGAGCGAAGCATATCTTGGAGTACGCCTAATCACCCTATTCAAGAATCCTTTTATCTCTTTATAATCATCTGTTATCCATGGGTTTCTTCCTTTCCAATGCTCAAAAAACAATCCTTGCTGCTTGGTCATATGCTCCTCTATCGCCTCCTCTGCCAGCTTTTGCATACGAGTATCGATAGTGGTATATACTCGCAAGCCGTCTGCGTAAAGATCGTAGTTCGACCCGTCCGCTTTTGTATTATTCTTGCACCAAGTCCTTAATTCTTTGGCTAACTCTGCCCTGAAATAAGTTGCCAAGCCTTTATTATGACTTGCCACCGAATATTCTTCCAAGCCTATGGGCAGCTCTTTTAGAGAATCTAACTCTTCTTGGGTAAGGAAATCATACTTCTTCATTTGCCCAAAAACAGTATTTCTCCTCCTGATTGAGTTTTCAGGATTGAGACGAGGGCTGTAAGCGGTTGGGGCTTTGAGCAACCCGACCAAAATAGCAGCTTGGGGAACACTCAAGCTATCAGGCTCAACATTGAAAAAAGTCTTGGAAGCTACTTTTATCCCAAAAGCATTGCTACCAAAATCTACTGTATTGAGGTACAAAGTCATGACCTCTTTTTTGGTGTAATATTTTTCAATATTTACTGCCAAAATCATTTCCTTTACCTTTATGATAAACGTACCCACCAAAGGCATCCGGCATAGTGTTCCATCGTTCAGTGCACCCCTTGTCTGGAAAAGGTTTTTGGCAAGCTGTTGGGAAATAGTACTTCCTCCGCCTTGCAGATCGAAAGAAACAATTCCATAAAACACCCTTAACAAACCTATAAGGTCAACGCCACTATGCTCTTCAAATCGTATATCTTCCGTAGCAGTAAGGGCATTTATCAGGTTGGGGGAAAGGTTATCGTATTCTACACTACTTCTGTTTTCCCTAAAATATTTGCCGAGCAGTTCCCCATCAGCTGAAAAAACCTCCGACGCAAGTTCATTTTTAGGGTTATCTAGATCGCTCAGGTCGGGCATTCCTCCGTACAAGCCAAACCAATTGTACCTAATGGAAGAAATCAACAATGGGAGACCAATTATCGCAAGGAAAAAAATCACCCAAGCTATCCTTGTTATATTTTTATACATACTATCGTTTAAAATTTCCTGTAATGTTGGGATGAAAGTAAAATCAACTACTAGTTTAAACACCCCAATTGCAAAAGTATTAAAAAAGTAGGCTTCAAAATGGTTAAAAAATTATAAAAAGCGCCTGTTGCAACAAACGTCAAAAACCAGTCCTTTCCTTTCGAAGCTCGCTAGCTTATTTTTTTTCATCTCCACCGCCATCATCGGGAGGAGTTTGCCCACCTTCCTCTTGCTCGTTTATAGACTGTTGTTCCACGGCAGAAGCCCCCATTTGGCGTTCTTTTTCTGAAAGCCCACTCATGAGTGTTTTTGCATAAGCTACCAACTCGCTTTCTGTGTAGGTTTTCATGAACTTGTCTAATTTTATGTAGTATTCGGTGATATTGTCGGTTGTTTTCCCAAGTATCATCACCTTGAGCAGGGCTATTTTGTCAAGCAAGTTGTTTTCGGGGTATTGCGTAACAGCCAAGCTCAAAAGCGAATCTGCTTGCTCAAACTCATCTGCTTTATAAAGCTCGTAGCTATGCTTGTACATATTGGCCACCTTTTCATTAATCACATTACTCTCTTCCACATAATTCGGATTGACAATAATGCGCGCATAAAAAGACTTAGGGTATTCCTCGACCAATTTGTTTTTATAAGGATTAGCATCACAGCTATCGTAGTCGGTGCAGAGCAAATACATGATGTAAATTGCCTCTGGCGTATTTTCATGGTAGGGAAATTCATCCGCCATCCGATTAAACGTGGTGAGAGTATTCTCCAGCTCTTTTAACTTATAATAATAAGTTTTGCCCAATCCAAATAGCCCTTCTGCTAGTTTTTCTTTTACAGCCTCCATGGCTTCATCGCTGTTGGGAATTTGCGCTTTCCGTTGATCAACCGTCTGCACCGAGGCAAAAATATCTTCTTGTTCTTCTTCTCCTTTCTTCTTCTTTGCAGTATTCTGCTGTTGCTGGGGGAGTTGCTGAATTAGCGAAGAACTTTTACTTACCAACCTCCAGTTGTCTTCTAGCGGTCGGGTTCCCCAAATCCGCACAAAATTAGTTCTTCCAAATACCACGGCAGATGAATTGTAGAAATACCATCCTCCTTCTACTTCTACTTCAGAGCTTTCCGCTGAAGTAGGTTGCACTCTTTTTTGGGCAGCCAATTCTCGGTTTTCCCTCGTTTGAAGAATCTTCTCTTTCTCTTTTGTGACTTCTGCGGTAAGTACGCTATCGAGCTCAGCAGGCTCCATGTTCGAATAATTGATGAGCCTATCTTGGTCACGAACCATGTTGAGGTATTTTACAAACTCCTTCAGCACCTCCGCCTTTTCCTTTACCTCTTCATAGACCTTAATATCTTTTGGCATCACCTGCATGGTGCTATCGTAATAGAGTGCCGCATTTTCAAAATCTTTGAAATGGTCGTAATAAATCTCTCCCATTTTCAAATAAGAATACGATTTTTGAACCGTGTTAGAGCTACTCACCTGTGCCGATTCACTCAAATAATTAATCGCACTATTATGCTCGTTGCGCTTAATTTCAAATATGGCCATTTCGTAATAAATCTTGTCGCGGTACTCCCAGTTATTCTCATCGGAAAGCAATTTCCGATAATACTTCGACGCTTTTATTACGTCGTCTTCGGTTTCCAACTTTTTCACCCCCGATCGGTTTAGATCAGCTTGGAAAGCAAGCTCAAAATCAGGATTGTGCTTCATCACGGCATCGTAGTTTAAAAAGGCCTTCTCGTCATCGCCAAACATCTCATAAATCTGCCCTAACAAATAGTAGTAATGAGCCTTGTCTTTTTTCTTTTGAATAAGTGGCATCGCCCTCTCAAGGTGCTCCACCACCAGCGGGTAATCTTCTATAAGACGGTAATAATGGGCCATTACGATGTGGTAATCGCGGGTATTGTCTTCGCTAAAGGGTACTTTTTCTTTTCGAATAAAGTCGAGCGTTGCAAACATATTATCATACTCCCGAGCTTCAATGTACGTCCGCATGAGCTTCACCAAAGCTTCATGCCGAGTATCTGCATCTTTCGAGTAGGTATTCACAAACTTGTAGGTAAGCGTGGCGTTCATAAAATCGCCTTGGTACAGCCGAGAAGTCCCTATAAGTATATAGCAATCGTCCACCCACTCGCTAGTCTCGTGCCATTGGATGGGCAACGATGCCTTTTCTATCACATAATCGAAGCCAGTTTTCTGGGAGCGGGTATGGTTGGTATCTATCGTTACCAATACTTGCAGGATATCGTTGTAATCGTTGACAGGCTCACCAAATAGCGTATTCTCTATTTCTAACATCTTCTCTTTGGCAAGAAAATAGGCATTGAAACGGGCAGTGGTGTCATGATAAGCCTGGCATCCAGAGAATAACAAGACCACGCTCAGCAACCTTACCCAGGTTATAAGTGATAGTTGGAAACAATTCTTCTCTTGCATAGGTATAAGTAAATGCTTTTGATGTAGCGAACACTTAGTTGAAACAAATGCTTTGCATAAGCCATTCCATTTTTTACAAATATAACAAGAAGGCTCTCTGCGCCAACTTATTTGTAAAATGTTGAGTATTTCAGAATTTAGGACAAATTCTATTTGCATTAAAACAATCAACCTTTCCCCTTCATTTACTCATTACTCGCACTTCCCAACCAAGCTCTGTAGACCCGAATAGCCAACACCCCTTAATCAGCTGATATACAGTACCCTATTTATTTTCTAAAATACCCCTCATGCTTCCTTAGTAAAAAGATGTACTTTTGCACCCAATACGCTCAAATGTATGATATGTAATGGGAAAGTGTTATTATAGCTTTCCAAAAAGGGTTTTGTGAAAAGATTATGAGTTTCATTGGATACGATTGAGCGTGACTTTCCTTCAAAAAACCAGCTTGCGCTTAGTTTAAAGGAAACTCTTTTAGTAATTTGAACAGATAGTTTGAAACAGAGAAAAACAATATCAAATCGGCTTACATCAAGGTTGTTGCTCATTGTAAGAGATGAGGAAAATTTTGCGGAGAAGACGACTATAAAATTCAGCTATGCTAAGCTAATTTTATCGGTAAGTATCTTTTTCTTAGTCATGCTTGGCTTGAGTTTTGCCCTGGCCACCACAGTGCTTTCCAAATGGTTCGACCCCAGAACCGAATCATTAAAAACAAGTTCTGCACTACTCGAAATAGAAGACAAGCTCGACTCGCTAATAATAGAGGTGGACATGAAAGACAGGTACATCCAAAATCTGAAAATGGTACTGGAAGGAGGAATCCCTATTACCGAGCTACAAACAAGTGAAACTATTGACTCGTTTAAACCTAACCAGTACAGCAACAACGAGATACACCCTATAGATTCTCAATTCAGAAAAGAATTTGAAGAGGATGATTACGAACAACTTTCACTCATAAACAGCACCCGTCACGAGCTGCAAGAGTTTTTCTTTTTTATGCCCATTAGCAATGGAGTAGTTTCCAAAGAGTTTAGTGTAAAAGAAGGCCACTATGGCTTAGATATTGTAGCTAAAAAGAATGAGTCTATTAAGGCTATTGCCGACGGTACAATTATTATGTCATCGTGGACGCAAGATGCTGGCTACGTGATAGCCATCCAACATAAGCACCAGCTAATTAGTGTTTACAAA
The DNA here is from genome assembly GCA_034044135.1 of Flammeovirgaceae bacterium SG7u.111. NCBI lineage: Bacteria > Pseudomonadati > Bacteroidota > Cytophagia > Cytophagales > Flammeovirgaceae > Flammeovirgaceae bacterium SG7u.111. The sequence continues at coordinate 5,531,935 of CP139021.1, forward strand.
CACAATTCCGTGTTACTCGGCACAGTGGGGAAAACAGTGAAAGCAGGCGATATTATAGCTATTATAGGGAATACAGGAGAATATACGGACGGACCTCATTTGCACTTGGAAATATGGTTTAATGGCAATCCGGTGAACCCTCAAGACTTTATTCCACTATAATTATTTTCATAATGTCGGCAGATATCGTTATCTTGACATAGGGAATAGGAGAAAATGAACCGAACTATTTATAAAAGCAATGAAATTTTATAGATGATTCTTTCGAGTATTTCTAAATTACAAGCTAACCTACTTTTTTTTAGCAAGCAGCCCGCATCAACTTTTGAACAAGCTCTAAATGAGCCAGACTTTAATGAGTATCTCGCTATTAAAAAACTAACCTACAACTTCTCTGACAGGCTTTTGAAGGAAATATTCTTTTTGTAGAAATTGCTACAATCAGTTTTTTTTTCTCATTTTAGCAAAATCAACTACATTAATCGAGCCTGTGCCCACTTCATATTTTGAAGTAACCAACTGACTAGAAGACACTTTTACCCGAAATCATGGTGTAAACAGTGCTCAAATGATTGATTAAGAAATAATTAAAATCTGAATCATAATGAGTTTATTTAACAACAAAGCCGAAAGGCAAGAAGAAGTACAAATGAGTAATTCGAGTAATATCATTGGCAAAGGCACTGCTATTACTGGTGACTTGGAAACATTTGGCAACATAAGAATAGATGGAAAAGTAACTGGAAATGTACGCTCTAAATCTAAAGTTGCCCTAGGCGATGGCTCTATGGTAGAAGGCAACATCTTCAGTCAAAATGCTGAGGTATCTGGTGAAGTTGTAGGAAAAATTGATATTACAGATGTGCTTGTTTTGAAGCCTTCGGCGGTGATCAATGGTGATATTTATGCGGGAAGATTGATCATAGAATCTGGAGCTACTTTTAACGGAAACTGCCAAATGGGCGATAAAGCAAAAGATGGACAAGCCAAAGCACCAGTCAACGGAAAAACAGAGCAAAAACCAGCGGCAAAACCCCAAACCGCTACTAAGTGATTACGCTAAGTACTCTGGGATAGCCACCAAAATGGCCCTCACCATGGTAGCTGGGGTATTGGGAGGAATGAAAATAGATGAATGGCTTGAGCTTGAAACACCTATTTTTACCATTATTTTAGCCCTCCTTTCTTCTGGTTTAGCTATTTATATCATTATAAAAGATACCTGATCGGTCTGAGCCGTCTTTCTTCACAGAAAGACGGCTTTTTTTGTACTCTCTCTCCAAAAGCTATATTTGGCAGGTCATAAATTCACAAAGCACTTTTGTTTCAGTATAATTGCAAACATATTTACCCTAATGAAGCAAATGGAACAAGTTTCGGCACAATTCAACAAATTCATCATTACCCTTTCTATTCTTACCGCTCTCCTACTTACACTTTTTATTGTAGCTTTTGAAGTGGCGCATATAGCCGAAGCCCCCAAACTTGTATATGGGTTTTTCCCCTATTTTTTCATCCTCACAGCCTTTATCCATCATACCTTACTCAAAGCCAACCAGCAAAAGAGCAACCAGTTTGTAAATAAGTTTTCAGGCTTGCTTGGGCTCAAAATGTTTCTTTCGGCAGCAGTGATAGGCGTTTGCGCTTACATCTACAAAGAGCAGATGAACCAAATCGTCACTTCTTTCCTCATCCTCTATTTTTCATACACAGGAGTAGAAATCACTGCAATAAACAAAGCCGTACGAAGCAAACCAAAGCCTGATTCCGAATAGTTTGGGCAGTAAATTTGATAAAAAACAGCCTTGTTAAAAGATTAACACTGCGATTATCACAACCTTTCTGGTTCAATTTGTTGTTAAAGATAAAAAAGGACTCTTTTTCGATAAAAACAGATCTGGGTATGTTAATCAAACTCCCTCTTTTCCCCCTCAAACTGGTGGTTTTCCCCAACGAAACCCTCAACTTACACGTGTTTGAGCCCCGCTACAAGCAACTTGTGAACGACTGTGTAGAAAGCGGAGCTACTTTTGGAATATCTACCTTCCTGAACAACAAGGTACAAGCATGGGGTACTGAGATACGCATCCACTCCATCACCAATACTTACAAAGATGGCAGGATGGACATATCAACCAAGGGAGATAGAATATTTAGGATTGAGAATTTTAAAAACCCGATGGATAGGCAAAAACTCTATGCAGGTGGAGAAATCGAGTTTAAAGAGTTCACCGACGAAGTTTCCAATGAAAGACGGGCTAAACTGCTGAAACTTTTAGAAGTGTTTTTTGAGCTAATAAAAATAGATATTGATGTCCCTGTCAATGATCCATTTCTTTCATTCAGGGTCGGGCATAAACTGGGGCTTTCCCTCAGGCAAGAGTATCAATTGCTCAAAACAAAGAGCGAGGGTGAGCGAATCGCTGTTCTTATAGACCACCTAGAAGGCAACATACCCGTGGTGAGAGCCATGGAAAAAGCCAAAGATAGGATAAAGAAAAATGGGCATTTCAAGAATTTTGACCCTATTAATTTTTAAAACGAAGATATTCCATTAACACAAGTACAACCTCTCAATTATTAAGGAGTTGATACTCAGCAGTACCATTTTTTGCTAAAAAACAAGTGTCCTTAGCAATCTTTACTCCCCTCAAATAAGAAACCGACTTTTTCTAAGTTATTTTATAAAATCGCTATTTCAATGCGTCCAAATGTTTTTTATTTGGAAAGTATAAAACAAAATTTTATATTAATAAATCTATTCAGTAGAACCTAATGCCTAGGCATCATGGAGGAAGAAAAAGTAAAAAAAACAGTAGAGGATAGAGCTACAGAGATTGCTATGGAAGAAGGGTTGCCTTTACCAAAGAAGAAAGGCGAGGCAGAAAAAGCTGAGCCTGAAGAAATTGAAGTACAAGAAGAAAGCACTAGTTCCGATAAAAAAGATTTTAGCGGTGAACACCGAAACTATAAGCCATTGGGAAGAACCATGCCATTGATGACAGATGAGGAGTATATAACCAATAGGCTTGATGACCAAATGAATTGGTTTGACAGGAAAAGCTCATTGAACCAGAAAAGATACAAGAAATATAAGCGGATAGAATTTATCATCGCCGCTACCATTCCTGTACTCACTACCATGACAGCCGTAGCAAAAGGCTACGATAACAGCGAAACGATAGAGACAGTAATGCTTGTATCGGCAGCACTTGGAGGTATTGTACTGGTGATTCTCAATAAGTTTTTAGAGTTAGGAGATTTTTTCAAGTATTGGAAAGAGTATAGAGCTGCCGCCGAGGCGCTACAATACGAACGAGCATTGTACCTTACCCGTACGGAACCTTACGATGAGGAAGATGCCTTCCCCAAACTGGTGGAAAAAGTGGAGTCGATCTTGAGCAAAGAAACCCAAAAATGGCAAACCCGAATGAAACAGCCTCAGCATACTGATTTCTCGAACTTAGCCAATAAAAAGGGCGCTCCGACAACTAGCCATCCTGCTCCAAAAGTATAGCACTGAGCAAGGGTATCCCCTTGCTTTTTTGCCATCTTGGCTAGCTCGGCACTTGTTTTGGTTAACGTTATTATAAAATAAAAGAAAGTGGTAATTTGCCAGAAGTTTTGCAGATTTGTGTGGTGGACTTTTTCCAAATCACTCTTAAATAAATTGCCCTAACAAGCCCATAGTACTTTTTAAATGTTGAACAACCCAATTCTCAGACAATCCATTTCAAACAATATGGCTAAAGTTTTTCTTGGAGGTACAGCAAACAAATCCCGTTGGAGAAACTACGTAATTCCACGGTTACAGATCGAATACTTCAACCCAGTGGTTGATAATTGGGACGAGGAAGCCTATAAAAAAGAGTTGGTAGAAAGAGAAAATTGTGACTATTGCCTATACGTGATCACCCCAAAAATGACTGGGGTTTATTCAATAGCCGAGGTGATTGATGACTCCAACAAACGACCAGGGAAAACCGTTTTTTGCGCCTTGGTGAAAGATGAGGAAGCACGCTTCAGCGAAGCACAAATAAAATCGATGATAGCTGTTGGGCGGATGGTGGAAGCCAATGGCGGCAAGTGGTTCAAGTCGCTCCAAAAAACAATCGAATTCCTAAATAACGGCTTGCACAAAGACTAAGCAAAATCTATATAAAACAGGATCTATCACTTCATTTTAGCACTCCCCCAAAAGTTATAGCTGGCAAACCTTAGTCCGGTAATATACCCCGTATCCATTTCATTAATTTGAAACCCATTTGCCTTTATCAAGGTGGGAATATCTCTGTTTAGGTGGCAGCCACCTCCCATCCTTTTCCAAACAGGATTAAGTGCATTTTGGAGCAAATTCACCGCTTTTTCTGGAGCTTTCCCATGCTCACAAAACAGCAACTTTCCGCTAGGCTTTAAAACCCTCCTCATTTCCTCAAAAGACGCTCCCAACCCACTTACGGAGCACAGCGTAAAGGTGGTAAGAATGGTATCTACCGAATGGTTTTCTAGTGGCAGATTTTCCGCAAACCCTTCCTCAAATACAAACTCGAAACCAAGCTCACCTACCGATACGTCCCTCCGCTCCCAAACTTCTTTCGAACGGTCAATTCCTACCACTGCTTTCACCTTTTCAGGATCATAAAAAGTCAAATTCAGCCCAGAACCTATGCCAATTTCAAGAACAGTACCTTCCGCTTGGGGCACAATCAAGGAGCGTTGGAAATTCGCAGGTCCGCTATTGCAAGCACGATGGATCAACCTTGGCAATAAATATCTTTCGTATAAGTTTTTCATTTGAGGGGCTAAGCCTTCAGGATTTATTCTGAATAATACTGTATCAATTAATTGTTAATTAAAAAATCTTTTTGTTTTATTTACAATTCATTTGACACCCTGTAGAAAGATATTGTCACTATTAAATATCTTTCTACAGGGAATTTATTTTTGGCTAAGGGAGAATCCTTTAGCCTATTTTTCTAACTCATTACTAAGTGCCTCTTTTAGGCTTGGCAATAAGTAAGGGTAAAATGTTAAATACTACATCACATTTAAATATAAACCAATGAAAACTTTTTTCATGTCACTGGTGGACTATGATGTTTGGGCTACCAAGCTTCTGGCAAAAACGATGAAGACCAATGGGATTCACGACAGTGAAATTCCAGTAAAAGGACTAAACCATATGATCTATGTGAACCAAATGTGGTACGATAGATTGGTAGGCAAAGAAATGTCTCTTCCCAAACCTCCTGACTACGATTTTGAAGGTTCACTCAGCCATTACCTCGAACTGATGGAAGCTTACAAAAAATTGGTAGAAGATGCTAATGAAGGTGATTTGGCTTCAAAAATAAGCTATAAAAACACCAAAGGTTTGCCATTTGACAATACCATGAGCGAAATCTTGTTCAACGTATTGAACCACGGAACTCACCACCGCAACGGTCTTTCGAGATTTATCCGCAAATCGGGCTATACCCCTCCCCCTACGGATTATATTTTCTATTTAAGAGAAAAATAAAAGCAACATATTTGAGCCAACGATAGTATAAGAGATTGATCATAAACCTAAAATTCTACTATGAAATTAGCCTTGTCAATCCTTTTTACTTTCGTTGGTCTTTCTTTTCCTTCCCAAGCCCAAGATTCCCCTTGGCACGATGGACTCTACAGCCAATATGATTTCAATTCTTTTGTCGAGTTAGCAATAGCCCAGCGCGAGATGGACTTTAAGAATATTGATTATCCTTTGCTCAACGCTGCTGTTTTTTACGAGACCAACCGCATGCGCAAAAAGAAACGCCTCCCCGTATTCCAGCATTCGGCTAAGCTGGAAGAAGCCGCTTTCGGGCATTCTACCGACATGGTGGAGCGGAACTTTTATGGGCACAACAGCAAAGTACGGGGAAAGAAAACTGTGAAAGATAGGCTAGCATTGGTCGGGCTAACTAACCTTGGTTTGGCAGAAAATGTAGCCCAAACCTTTGCCCTCCAAATGAGCGAAAAGAACTCCTACTATCTCCCCTCACAAAATGGAGGCTACTTTAGCCTGTCGTACCGAGGTGAACCTGTTCCCGCCCATACTTACCTTAGCTTTGCAAAATCGCTGGTGAAGGAATGGATGGACTCTCCAGGGCACAGGGCAAACATCCTCGACAAGTCCTTTACACACCTAGGCTGCGGAATCCGTTACAACACTCCCAAAAAACAAGACGATTTCCCGATGTTTATGGCTACCCAAAACTTTGGAACAAGAGGGGAGTAAAGCTTAGTGGTCGGGCGCACTCACGCATCGCTCGCCCTGGGTTGGGCAAGCCACCTTTCGCACAAGCCCATTTCGGTCTTGCCCCTACCCTCTTTCCCCTGTGCGCAGTTTTCGGAAATCTTTGACAATATGAAATACCTTTTCAAAACCCGCAACCAGAAACCCTTTTTTATGCCATCACACTCACCATGCTGAACAGCGGCATGGCTAATTCTTCATCGCCACTAATGATGGAAACCCCGAGTGCTTCTTCCCTAGAAATCCCTTTGGAAAAAAGTCGCCAAGCTATTTCAGCAGGCACTTTTACCTTAGCCTTGGGCTCCATATCGGTTTCTGATAGCAGCATCCATTTCCCTTCTACTCGCTGAAGAAACCAGCTGCCTTCTACTTCGGGAACTGTTACTTGCAAGCAGGTTTGATCGGACGCATCCACATTTCGGTAGGTATGCGGCAAGCCTCTCATAAAAGTATCGAGGAAAGGGAGGTACAAGGCTTTGCTCATGATGCCCGGCTTGCCCACCGCCAAGCGGATTTGCTGCTGGTGGTGCCACTTTTCGGTATATTCCCTAGCAATATCGAACCAGTTGGGGGAAACCGTATCACCTGCCCAAGAAACGGCAAAAGCCGCTTGGGCTTCCATATCCAACCTTTCAAACTCGGCTATCATCTGCTTGCCGCTTTGGTCGAGTTGTTCAATGAGCACTTCGGGGCTCAGGCGCTTGCAAGCTTGCACCCAATCTGCGTTCAGTTGGTTCAAAAATGCCAGCAAATCGGCACTCGATTTTATTTCAGGGACATCCTTAGAAAAGTAGCCATCTCGGTGTAAAACTACCCTCCTGAGATTTCCATCCCAGAGGTGGGCGGCAATATCTTTCACACACCACTTGGAACAAACGGTTGGCTTTTCCCAATCAGATGGTAATAAACTTTTGAGCAAGGCAATTAGCTCCTCATGGATTTTGGGAAACAGAGGAAGAGTATCAATTTGGGCAACTGGTTTCATTTTTTTGTGATTTTAAGCTTCTGTCAAAAATGTCAAAACCTATTGATCCATGCAAGGTTTAAACCATTTCTCCATCTAGTTTATATCTCCTTTTCCTCTCTAACTCTTTCATCTAAACCTTTTGTAATGTATTTTCAGATCGACAATCGTTCCATAGCACTAATCACTAAACACTGATGTCCCGCAAACCAAAATGCCTTTTTACCCTCACATTTCTATTACTTCCGTTTTTTGTATTTGCCCAAGTAGAAAACTCTTTATCTGAGCAAATAAAAGCAAATCTGTACAAGCAATACCTTTCCCAATATTCTAATAAAAACGAGGTAGTCGAACTTCTCAAAGCCCAGCAAGAAGACGGCTCTTGGCAAGAAGTTGATTATGCATCTAAAGCAAGAAGCGGATGGCCGGCAAGGCAACATCTCGAAAATTTGAAAATTTTGGCTACGGCCTACCAAACCCCAACCGACCGCCTTTTCAAATCTGAAATCTTATTGGAAAGCATCCAAAAAGCGTTAGACTTTTGGAACAAAACCGAGCCTTTGAGCGACAACTGGTGGCAACAAGAAATAGGAGTTCCCATGGGTCTCAGCCCTATTCTAATCTTGATGGAAAAAGAACTTGACTCTGCCGACATGCAAGCATCTCTCAAAATAATGGACAAAGCCCAAATAAAAATGACGGGGCAAAACAAGGTCTGGCTCTCGGGAAATGTGCTAGTAAGAAGTACCTTGAGGGGTGATGATGAGCAAGTAAAAAAGGCGATAAACTCCATTCAGGAGGAAATAGTACTTTCTACCAAAGAAGGTATCCAACCTGATTTTTCCTTCCACCAACACGGACCTCAACAGCAATTTGGCAATTATGGACTTTCTTACGCTTCTAGCACGCTCTTTTGGCTCCAAGTAACCCAAGGGACAGACTTTGAATTTGAACAGGAAAAAATTGACATCCTGAAACATTATCTATTCGATGGAATAGCTTGGGTGGTATGGCATGAAAAAATGGATATCAGCGCCTGTGGAAGACAACTTTTCCCAAGTACTCCTTCGCACAAAGCTGAAAGTGCTTTGGCTTCGATCAAAGCTATGGAGAAAATAGTTGATGAAAGAAGTGTAATCGACAATGGGTTTGAGGGGAAGAAGTTTTTCTGGCGTTCGGATATGTTGGTAAGCCAAGATCCGCACTATTACTTTTCGGTAAAAATGTCTTCGGGGAGAGTGAGAGGCGCAGAAACTGTGAACAGCGAAAACTTACAAGGTTACCACATGGGCGATGGCGCAAGCTTTTTGTATCAAAACAACGAAGAATACACCGATATTTTTCCACTATGGGACTGGAGAAAAATCCCGGGAACAACCACCCTGCAACTGGAAGAAAAACTTCCAGTGCTAACCAGCAAAAATAGCTGGGGCGGGACTGACTTTGTAGGAGGCATTGCCACCGGCGAACACGCCATTGCCACTATGCACTACAAAAAAGATGGGTTAGAAGCCAAAAAGTCTTGGTTTGTGGTAGATGGGGAAACCGTTTGCCTAGGCACGGACATCAGCTCTTCCAAGCCAGAAACCGTAGCAACCACCATCCAACAAAGCTGGCTGAAAGATAACATCTTGGCAAGAATCAACGGTAAAATCACAACATTGAATGAAGGAGGGCACACCTTTACAGAGATTGATTTCCTACGCCACGACAACGTAGTTTATGTATTTGAAGAAAACCCTAAAATTCAGCTCAGCAACGAAGAGGTAAGCGGAAGCTGGGACAAGGTAGCCCAAAAACTATCAGACAAACCAGTGAGAGGAAAGGTGTTTAAGCTTTGGATAGACCACGGCGCTAACCCTACTTCTGCCAGTTATGCTTATTATATTTTCCCAAGAATCAACTCCCAAGACTTTGAACAACTGCTGAGCAACAAGCCTGTGGAAATTGTGTATAACTCGGGGGAAACCCAAGCTGTCGGAAATGAAAACATGCTGATGGCAGTGTACCACCAAGCTAGTTTGGCAAAGTTTGGTCGGGTACAGATAAAAGCGGAACAGCCTTGTGTAATGAGTGTGACTCGGCAAGGGGAAACTATATTTAACTTCGTAGCGAGCGACCCTACCCATAAGTTAGAATCACTAACTTTCACATTGAAAGGCGCTTATCTTTCCAGTAATCCTAACCTAATGATCACGAATAAAGGAAGGAAGTCTACAACCGTGACTATCGACTTACCACAAGGAGGTGAAGCAGGGAAAGCGGTCTCTTTTTCACTTAGTAAAAAGCCTTGACAAATTAGGATTGATAGAAAAATGCAGGTAAGTATTGGATTCATCCTAATGAGAATTTTTGAGGCTTTGGTATTATATCAATAAATTTGGGCTTCAAAAAAAAGTAACATGATAAAATACACAAAAGGATTTTTGGTAAAGCTTGAGGACCTTGTGGGAGAAACAGAGTATATTTTACGCTACGAGAAAGGAAATTTCAAATCGGGCTATTGCGTGCTGAAAGACACCAAAATTGCCATCATCAATAAATTTTTCCCCCTCGAAGGGCGTATTAATTCTCTGCTCGAAATCATTAGGGAAATAGACTTTGAGCCTGAAGAGCTTTCTGAAAAAAGCCAAAAACTCTACAAGGATGTATTGGACGCTGGTGAGATTGAGGAATAAATCAAACTGCTTACGTCAAATACCTAACCTTAAAGCTGAAAAATAGGTACGATACATTTCCCTCAAAATAGTTATATTTGTTAAGATTGTCCCAAACTTCTATTCCACAAGCCTGACTTACGCAAGCAATGCATCTGTTTGTCCAAACGGTGCATACCTTTACTTTTGTTTTTTTAGAGAAGAAATAACGCGATTCCTTATGAAAGGGAAACTGAGCCTATGAAGTTTTTATTTAACAAGAAGAAAACTGACAACAAGCAGCCGAATGACGGGGAAATAAAAAGGAAAGTCATTCTGGGATTTGCCTCTGTGGGCGGTGCCGTAGCCATTGCGGTGCTGGTGACCTATGTAAGTTTTTCCCTTTTGCAAGATTCCGTAGAGCGCCTTGCCGAGCGGGATACTCGCTTACTGATGCTCAACAAAATAAGGGCGGACGTTGCCGATGCGGATAATATGATTCGGGAATATACACTCAACCAAGACGACTCGGTTTACAAAACCTACCAGTCGACGGTTGATATGATTTATGTTGAAATAGACTCTTTAAAAAAGCACCCTGCAAATAATTTTAAGCAACGTGTAAGAATAGACAGCATAGCTACCCTGCTCCGTACCGAATCGAAAGGCCTGGTTAATTTCATGAAAGAACGGAATTATGCCAAACTCAAAGATCCGCTCACGGCAGTGGTAAACAAATTGGAAAAAGAAAAAGAAAAACAGCTCATAAAAAGCTTAGCAAAAAAATCGCGTGCAGAAGAAATCCCCGACCTTGACCCAATTAGCCTTCCTCTGATTTACCGTAAATACCGCATTATAGCACTTAGGCTGTATGAAAAAGAGGACAAGCCCAAAATGGAAGTAGAGAGCGTTGAACGTATCCTCTCCAACGCACTCAAAAAAGAAGGAAACATCAATGCCTACATGACCCGCCGAGAGATCAACTTGCTGAGGCAAAGTGCGGGGTTGATGACCAAAATCCAGCAAATTATCGACTCGCTACAAGATGAGGCACGGTTTACTGGCTACCAAAAAGCAAACGAAGCCAGGTCGGTGATCAAAACTTCTACCTATGCCCTTTTAGCTGTCACCGTACTGGCTTTGATCTGTGTGGGGATTTTCGTGTACCTCATTTTCTCCGATATCTCCAAAAGTGATTTTTACCAAAAAATGCTTATTAAGGAGAAAAGGCGGGCTGAGTTTTTGAAAAATGCAAAGGAAGAATTTTTGGCAAACATGAGCCATGAAATTCGGACTCCGCTCAATGCACTCATGGGTTTTACCGAACAGTTTGCCTACACTCCGCTCAACGGTATGCAACAAGAATACCTTACAGCTGTCCGCAATTCTTCGGAGCATTTGCTGGCTACGGTAAACGATATTTTGGACATGTCAAAAATTGAGGCTGGGAAACTCAACATGGAATCAGTTCCTTTCAGAGCTGATTTGGTAGTGAAAGAAGTCTGCGATGCCCTTAGCCTAAAGGCAAAAGAGAAAAACTTAGACCTCAAGTATTTTATGGGCGAAGGGACTAGCCAAATTCTATCAGGCGACCCTACTCGCTTGCGCCAAGTGCTTTTTAACCTGATCCAAAATGCGGTAAAATTTACGGAAGAAGGTTTTGTTGAAGTTGAATGCGAAATAGAAAAAGAAACGAAAAAAGAAGTGGCCCTAAAAATCTATGTGAACGATACTGGCATCGGCATTCCTGCCGATAAGCAAAGTGCCATTTTTGAAGATTTCTCTCAAGCAGATTCTTCCATTTCCCGCAAATATGGCGGAACGGGCTTGGGCTTGGCAATTTGTAAAAAACTCCTCAAAATGCAAGATGGAGAAATATCTTTCGATAGCACCCCAGGAGAAGGTACTTCTTTCACCGTATCTATTTCTTATCCTAAATCGAGTGAAAAAGAGGTAAAAACCCACGAAAGGCCACAAGAGGTAAACGGAAGTCTGCTTTCAGGTAAACGCTTGTTGGTAGTGGACGATGACCCGTTAAACATGAGGCTCACCCAGATCATCCTCAACAAATGGGGAGTCATCACTGGAACTTCCCTCAATGGGCACGATGCCCTCCGAAAAATGACGGATAGTGAGTTCGACCTAGTACTCACCGACATGCAGATGCCTGAAATGAGTGGGCTAGACCTCACAAAAGCCATTCGCAAGCTGCAAGACAAGCAAAAAGCAAATATCCCTGTGGTGGCCTTTACGGCGAATATGATGCGAGGTGACCTTGAAGAATATAAAAAAGCAGGTATCAACGACTTCTTACTCAAGCCTTTTAAGGAAGTAGAAATGTTTGAAAAACTAGCAAACGTGCTAGAAGTCGGTACCATAGAGGAGGTAAATTCCCACATTTCGAACACTAAAAAGCGACTGGAAAAGCCAAAAGCTAAGAATGGGAAAAAGAATGGTGAAGCTAAGGCATACTCTTTGGACAATTTCAAAAAATTCACGGGAGATGACCCCGAAGCACTAGCCGAGGTATTGTCTATTTTCTTATCTGACAACCAGCAAAACCTTAGTTCGTTCAAGAAAGCCGCACTGCAAAGCGATTGGAAAGAAGTTTCTTCCCTTTCCCATAAAATGCTGCACGCTTATGAAAACTTGCAAGTAAAACCTATGATCCCGCTTCTGAAAGATTTGGAGCTGATGGGGCTAGCGCCCAAAGGACAAGACGAAAGGAGATTAAAATCGACAGTTGACAAAGCGGTAAAAATAGCCGAGGATATCCATGGGAAAATAGAGAATGAGCTCGCTTAATAGATTCAGATGCTTTGAACTAACCATTCGTATCGAATTTTACTACGATTGAATATCCCTTGTTGCTAGTTTTAAATTAAAAAGTGAACTGTCTTTTCTATTAAAAGGGATTAAAACACAGTATATCAACCTATTATTCAGCTGTAAAAAATCAGTAACTAATAGCAGCGCTGCAAATATCTTTAGCACTTAGCTAAGCTGCTTTTCTTTTTGCCCTTTTTTAAGCTTGTATTTTTTCGGTGCATACAAAAAACCAAATGCTTCTGCTCCTTCTTTAGAGTGTACCGCATGGTGTACATAATGCGCATTCATAATACGTTTCATGTATTCCGTCTTCGCTTTGTACTTAATCTTGATTCGGCGGTGAACAATGATATCGTGGAAAATAAAGTAAAAAAGCCCGTAGCCTGTAATACCAAAACCAACAAACATCAATTCCCTAAGGTTTGGGTTTTCTGAGCCAATAAAAATGAGGACAATGGCAGGCAAACTGAATACGACTGCAAACAAGTCATTTTTCTCGAACATGCCATGCCTAATTTGATGGTGAGATTCGTGCCAAACCCAAAGAAAGCCATGCATGATGTATTTGTGGGTAAACCAAGCTACACCTTCCATGAAAAAAAATGTTCCAACGCAAAGAAGAATATTGAGTAACATAATGGACAAAAATTAATGTATAGCGAAACTACCGCTTGAGAAGCACATTTGTTTATAAAAACCGCAAAAATAGCCAGACTATTCGGAAAAACGACTGCAAGCAACCTTTCCGCTGCAGATAGTTGAATTTGCAACAAAGCGATAGAGCTTACTTAGGAAAATTTAACACACACAACATCCAGCAGCCTTTCAGCATCTGCATACTTGATAAACAGCCCAGCGTTGCATTATTCCTAGATTAAACAACTAGAGCATTGTTTTTGTTGGAAAAGCAATATACACTTTGATTATCAATAGCTTAAAAAAACATCTATCAAATTATTTTACTCAAAATAATATTCCTATTTTGCCATATATCTACTAATTTTATGAATTAGCGATAAAAAACCATAATTCCTCAATAGCAGACACTTAATTAACCATAAAGATGAAGATCAAACCTAACGATTCTGCCATAACCTCATATGCACGGGAGTTCGCCTCTGTCTCAACCACTAAAATATTTGAAAACAAGCATTTTGTAAGCGGTAAAGAACTTGTGAACGCTACCGAAGTGAAGCAAGTAAATCTCTTTTTAGTAAGGATCATTTACGAAAAATGGCAGTCGCAAACCAAAAACTTGGTAAGCCCTTATTTTGATTATTCGTCTGACGAGGTAAAGCAAGCCCTCAATACACTAATGAGCTTGTTGTCTAAAAACATTAAAATAGGCAAAGAAGACTTAGAAGAGCTTATCCAAGAAGCTACCGAAGACTGTCTGCTTCTGAGTGTTTCCCCAAAAGCTTTTTTCGAAAAGTTCTTAGGTCAGTTTGATGAAAAAATCAATTTCAAAAAGCAAGTAGCCCCTGTTGCCCAATACTTCATAGTCCAGCACAAAGAATGTAAAACATTCTTCAAGGCGTTGAAATCGAAGGGAAATAAGCTTTCTATAGAAGATGCAAGTGCTGTTTTGGAAACCATATTTGAATCAAACGACGCCAACTTTAGCCCAAGTGAAGATGTAATCAAAACATTTGACCAAGTAACACCTTTGTCGCTGAGCGATATAGTTGACGGGCTGAAAGAAGACGTGGAGCGCGAACCTTCCAATGTGCTTGAAGAAACCAGCTTTGACCTTTCAGGGGTCGGGCTAGAAGATAGCGGTGAGTATGAGTTTGAGGATTTGGAAACTACTGAACCTTCTAAAAAAGGAGAAGGATTAGTGGATGAACTGGAATCTATGCTTACCAACAAGGAAGAGGAAAGCCCGCTGATAGATGAAATGGCCAACAAACCTGAGTCTACTCCTCCTGCTGAAGAGAATAAGGATGAGTTTTCGGAATTTGACATACCCGCCAGCATGGAGCCTTCCACACCCGAGGTGAAAGTAGGTGAGCCAGAGGAATCTAACGACTTTTTTGAAACCGATGAGGTAAAAGAGACTCCAGATCCTTTACTAGATCCGAGTAAAATAGAAGAAGCGGCTCCTCAAGTGGAGAAGGCGACTGTGCCCAATGCGCAGAAAGACGAAACTCCGCAAGTAGAAGAAGTTAAAAAAGAAGAGGAAGCAACTCCGGCACCAGCGGCTGCTTCTACCGTATTGGAAAAACTAGGTGGCACGACCGAGGATGAAGGTGATGAGGACAAAGGTGACGAATCACAAGATGACTCGGACAACTCCCACTACCAATCGCTTTTGGAAAAACTAGGCCACACCAAAAAAAACGACATCAGAAGCAACATGTCGCTCAATATGAAATTCCGCTACCAAAATGACTTGTTTGCTGGAGACAATGCTGAATTCAATAATGCTCTTGATTTGATAGAACAATGTTCCGACTATCAAAAAGCAATGGAACTGCTTAAAACCAAATATATGAGAACGTATAACTGGGATGTGAGCGATGACACCACCAAAGAATTTTTGACAATGGTTACTAATCAGTTTTAACCACTTCAAACCCCGAATTGAGCCCTGCTTTGGTTATTAGACTAAGGCAGGGCTTATTTTTTGTTCAATTGACAAATATTCCCGTTCATCAAGTATCTATTGGTTAGCTGAGGGAGAAACTTTATTTTAGGTAAACGAGTTACAGTTGTTCAAGTAGACTTAAGTAAAAGCAACCAATTGACATGCTCTTATGAAAAAGATCAAGTACGAAAAGTTTGTAAAACATTACAATGAAAACACCTTTTGGAAGAAAATAAAGAAGATTGCTTCCAAAGTTGGGGTGAACGTAATGTATATGGTTCTGCTATTATACTACACATTACAGTCGAAAGAGCTTCCTCAAAAAAGTAAGGCGCTCATTGTTGGCGCAATAGGCTATTTTC
Organism: Flammeovirgaceae bacterium SG7u.111; assembly: GCA_034044135.1. Classification (NCBI taxonomy): domain Bacteria; kingdom Pseudomonadati; phylum Bacteroidota; class Cytophagia; order Cytophagales; family Flammeovirgaceae; species Flammeovirgaceae bacterium SG7u.111. Next base: position 5,547,596 of record CP139021.1, read on the forward strand.
TTTTCCCATTCGATGCCGTTTCAGACCTAATCCCAATGGTTGGCTACACAGACGACATTGCAGCTTTGCTGTTTGCCCTCACACAAGTTGCTTTTTATATTACCCCAGAAGTACGCTTTAGGGCTAAGGAAAAGCTCGCTATTTGGTTTGGGGAATACGATGAAGCCGTATTGGCAGAAGTAGATGACAAAATAAAAAAGGAGGAGACCTCTTAATCTTTAAAACCCTTTACATCAGTTTATTAAACCAAACAAATCAACCTTTTGAACTAGCATTCGTTAAATAGGCTACCTCTCTTATAAATAACAATTATTTATTGTGTAAGAAAATCAGTCTTTCTTATACCCCCTCTCTTTTAAGCTTCTAATTCCTTATATTTGAAGGAATGAAAGCAAAACTCTTTACTCATTGACCTCTTGCTTAATGAAATTTGATTTTCAACTTAATTAAGCAATGATGAAAGCATTAAGGCTCGTATTCATATTTTCCACAATTGCGGCAACAATCTACCTGCTTTGGGGCTTCAAAGAGAAGAAGCTTGAACAGCACGAAATTGACTTGCACTTAAAGGAAATTTCTGAGATTGGCGAAGATCATCATAAAGGTAACTTAGTGGGCATTCAACCATTTATGGAGACCGCTGATTATGCCAATTTTGAGAATTTTTATGAAAAAATAGATCAGTATTTCTCTAAAGCCCAAAAAGAGTATTTCTTTGATGAAAAAACCGTAGTAGTATTGCCTGAGCACATAGGCACTTGGTTGGTCGCCCTCGACGAAAACCCAGAGGTTTATTACAAGTACAGCTTCAATGCTGCTCTTAGGCAGATGTCCCTCGACAATTTTAAGGGTTTGATGAATAAAGACGTAAGCCCTCTGCACAAACAAAAAATCCTCAATAAGAAATTATTTGCCCTCAAAGCCGAAAGAATGGCTAAAATCTACGGCTATGTTTTTTCTTCGATGGCAAAGAAATATGATGTGACCGTGGTAGCAGGAAGCATCACACTTCCCGACCCGAAAATTGTAGATGGCAAACTTACCGTAGGGGAAAAAGGACACTTTTATAATGTATCAGTGATTTATGGACCTGATGGAAAAGCATACTCTGAATTGATCATCAACCGTGCTCCAGTTCACCAAATCCTATCGTTTGTTTCCGAGCCAGAAAACTACAAAATGCCTGTTTTTGATCTTCCAACAGGAAAAACAGGTGTGCTAATTAGCCACGATTCTTTTTATGGCGAGCATTATGAGCGGTTTGCCCAAATGGATGTAGATTGTATTTTGGTCCCTTCTTGCATGATAGTAGGAAGAAAAAACAAGAAAGATGGAAATGGATTAGTGAAACAACAACTCCCTCCCAGCCTACTCGAAATTGAATGGATTGATAAAGCTCCTTTGGAAGATGTTTGTATCAACTATGCCTTAGCTGCCAAAATGAAAGTGGTAGGTGTTGAAAACGGGTTCAACGTGTTCTTTAGAGGCAATATTTGGGACTTAGAGACCAAAGGTCATTCTATAGTGATAAATGAAGGCGAAGTGACGAAGGGGTTTCAGGTAGAAGGTAGTAGTATTATAAATGTGTGGATGTAGAAAGAAATAAAAAGCGGACTGGAAGTACCTTCGTCCGCAATAGCAATTCATAAAAAAGCCCCAATACTCGTATTGACACGAGTATTGGGGCTAAGTTTTGAAGTTCAAAAAAGGTCAGGCTACAAACCAGTAGCAAGTGATAATTCACCTCTTTCCCCAATCAATTGGTTTCTTACGCCAGCTTCTCTATATAATTTCAACGGATCGATAGCAGCTCCTACTTGTCTCCTCGACTCAGCTAGAAGTGCCCTCACATCTGTACGGAAAGCCTCTTGCATTAGTTCTTGGGCTACAGCAACATCATTGCTCATCTGAGCTGTTTCCAGTGCCTTTCTATCCACAATCAGAGCTTGAGCATAGGCAATTTTAATTGCTTCTACAGACTGTAAAAGATCTTCCAAAGGATCTTTGAGATTGTGACTTGCATCTATCATCCAGTCAATAGAAGGATTGATACTTTCTGGGTCTTCCATTCCCTCTACCAGCTCACTAAATATCAAGAATAACTGATAAGGTTTTATAGAACCTACTGTCAAGTCATCGTCGGCAAATTTGGAATCGTTGAAGTGGAAACCGCCAAGCTTCCCTTCCATCATGAGTGTAGCCACAATTTGCTCAATGTTGGTATTGGGCAAGTGGTGGCCTAAATCGACTAAGCTCAATGCTTTTTTACCCAACTTGCTACACAGCAAATGTGAAGTACCCCAATCAGGAATCACTGTCGAGTAAAAATTAGGCTCGAAAGGTTTGTACTCTATGAGCACCCTCCAGTCTTCTGGTAGGGAATCGTAGATAGTACCCAAAGATGAAAGTGTATTTTTCAGTGCCTTTCGCAGGTTATTTTGACCTGGGAAACAAGAGCCATCTGCCAGCCAAACGGTTAGTGCTTTTGAACCCAGCTCTTTTCCATATTTAATAACCTCTATATTGTGATCTATTGCCAGCTGTCTCACACCTGCATCGGCATGGCTCAACGAGCCAAACTTGTAAGACAATGCTTGGTCGGGCTGGTCTTGAAATGTGTTGGAATTGACTGCGTCAAACTTCAACTTCAATGAATCTGCTAAGTTTTTGATTCCTGAAACATTTTCTGGAATATCCCACGGAATATGTAGAGAAATAGCTCCGCTAGAATGGTTGAGGGCATGTAACAAGCCTACATCGAGTAGTTTGTCTTCCAACGTACCTGGCTCTCCTCCTCCTGGAAACCTGCCAAATCTTGTCCCACCTGTACCTAAAGCCCAACTGGGAATTGCCACTTGGAAATCTACTAATTTTTGAAGGATATTTTTTACATCTAATCCCTTTTTGTCGAGTTTATTGGCTATAAACTCAAAGTCACTTTGTTGTTCTTTTGCCAAAACGTCGTTATGCTCCGAAATGGCAGTTTTGTCTATAATCATATTAACTGGGGTTTTTAATGAGTCTTATTTCAGCTCATTTTCGTCGTTATAATAAATTTTCTTTGAAAATAAAGTATTCTGGGCTCATCTACAATGGACGAGCCTAGAAAAACGCCATACCCTGAATTGGTTAGTATGTATTGCGTAAGCTGTTTGAAAAAGTTGATTTACAAACAGTTTCTAAGCATTTCCTGTCAGTTTTTCAATAAGAAGAATCAGGATATGGATAATTTTGATGTGTATTTCTTGAATTCTATCTGCATAGCCCATATGAGGGACAACAATTGCTACATCTGCCATAGGCGCTAGCTTTCCACCATTTTTCCCTGATAGCAATACAGTAACCATTCCTTTTCTTTTGGCCGCTTCAAAAGCATTTATTACATTTTGAGAGTTGCCACTTGTGCTAATACCCAATAGCACATCACCTTCACTTCCCAAACCTTCTACAAACCTTGAAAAAATATGTTCAAACCCATAATCATTTCCGACACATGAAATATGGCTGGGATCTGAAATAGCAATGGCCGGCAAAGATGCCCTTTCGTCGCGGTAACGACCAGAAAGCTCTTCGGCAAAGTGCATAGCATCGCAGTGAGAGCCACCATTGCCACATGAAATAATTTTTTTGCCATTGTTGATAGCATCTGCCATCAAATGCCCTATTTGTTCGATAGTTGAAATGTGTTTTGGGTCGCTAAGGAATACTTCTAATACCTTTTGGGCCTCTTGTAGTTCATTGGTGATGATTTCTTGCATATTCATAATGGAAATATTCTGGTATTTTTTGTACTCAAGTATTGCTACTCACGCATATACAGCGAGAGCAAACAAAACTACATTGATAATCAACTCTTTATGTACGATTGAAATATCTTTACTTTCAGACGTATACTTATTTGATAATAGTAGCGTGGTAACGTTTGTGTGAGCATTGCTAAAAACAAAAGAAGTTATTTTATTATATTTTGTTCACAAAAAACAAAGAATTGTTAAACAATTTTATCTAACAAACTTTTATCTAGCTATAATTGATGTGTTTGAATATTCGACAATTGTAATGACAGATATACAAACATTTTAAAATAAGCTCCTACCAAACGTCTTCAACTTCTTTTCGAAAAGAGAAAACAAACCTACTTACACTAGTTACTAGCTACTGGGAAATAGTTGAGCAAAACTAACATATTCTGTTCTTTAAGTACGAGTGCTTAGAGAAAACAAGCACTTAAACTATCCTCTAAAAATAGTTTAAGCCATGTTGCCTTTATCAAAACATTTAGTTTAACCTTCTAACACTTAAAGATTTTAAGTTATGTCACACCATTTACAAAAACTCAATCCCTTTATGAAGGTGATGCTTGCTCATCTATGCCTTCTTTTGTCACTTAACCTTAGCCACGCTCAAAATGACTCGACTACTATAGTAGATATAGCTGTAGAAAATGAAGACTTCAGCATCCTTGTGGATGCCTTGGTCAGAGCAGGTTTAGTGGATGCATTGAATGGCGAAGGACCATTTACCGTTTTTGCACCAACTAATGCCGCTTTCGAAAAGCTATTTATGGATTTAGGTGTGGATAGTGTTGGAGATATCCCATTGGACTTGCTTACAACAGTGTTACTTTACCATGTAGCAAACCCAGATGTGTATTCTATGGATATTGAAGACGGCCAAGAACTCTTGACTTTAGCCAATCAAACGTTGGAGTTTACTGTTGATGAAATGGGTATAAAAGTAAACGATTCAAACATTGACCCAGCAGATATAATTGCTTCCAATGGTGTTATACATGTAATTGATATGGTATTATTACCACCACCTCCAACCCCAATTACGGTTTATGCCTCTGGCACCGAGGCTAAAGGAGGATTTGCTAGCTTCAAAGTATATGTGAACGGGGATATGGTTGGTGAAGAGGTAATGACTACAAATTCAATCATGCCTTATAGTTTCGAAACCTCTTTGAAACCTTCGGAAATTGAAAATGTGGCTATCCATTTCTTCAATGATGCATCTGAAGGAAGAGCTGATAGGAATTTAACAGTTGACCTACTCAAAATTGGTGATATGGAATTCTCTCCCCTAGCTTCTAACGTGACTTACGATAGAGGAGAACTTGACGGTGAGGATATTGCCACTATTTCTCCCCGTAAACAAATGTACTGGAACGGATTCTTGATATTTGATGTAAAATCAATGATGCCAGTGGAAGGTGTGAAAGTTAAAACTTCTGGCACTGCCCTTGACGGAGAGTTTGCCAAATTCAGGGTTTATGTAAACGGGGAAATAGTTGGGGACACCTCTTCTACAGCCAGCCTTGAAGATTATATCTTCGAATCGACCATGGGAATGGACGATGTAGATACGGTAATTGTAGAGTTCTACAATGATGCTTCAAGAGGGGCAATTGACAGAAACTTAAACATAGAATCGATTACTGTTGGCTCTAAAACGTTGGTAGCAAGCTCTAAATCGGTTACCTATGACAGAGGAGCCTTAGATGGTGAAGATATTACTGACTTTCCTGGAGCAATGTGGTGGAACGGTTTCCTAATCTTCGACTTCACCGACGGAATGGATGAAGAAATGATGATAGAAGAAGCCACAATAGTAGCTGAAGAACCTTCAACAAAAAGTACGGTAGCTTTTAGCAATGGAGTAAAAGTATATCCAAACCCGGTGACCGATAGATTAAGCGTTTCTTATAAACTGGAAAAAGCCGGCAATGTAAACCTAAGGATCTATGAAATTTCAGGAAAAACAGTCTTTTCAGAATCGTTCCAATCTGAGGTTGGGTTTGGAGAGAAAACCATAGACATTTCTACCCTAAACCTAAAAACTGGAATTTTCTTCTTAAATCTATCGGATTGTCAAAACATTAATGAGAACATCAAGTTAATAAGGTATTAATTGAAAATCTGAGGTAAAAAATGTCGACTATTTATTGCCAATTTCAGGTTTCAACAAGTAATCACTGAAACAGATTACATACTAAAAAAACTCCTTGTAGCATGCTACAAGGAGTTTTCCTTTTTATAAAAGGTCTTTTATTATATTTTGACTTTAGCCATGGCATCCAACCTCTTGAGGAGTGGAGGGTGTGAATAATAAAAGAAAACATAAGCTGGGTGAGGTTCCATATTGCTCAAAGAATCTACTGAAAGTTTCTTAAGCGAAGATTGAAGAGCTGAACCAGAAGAAGTTTTAACCGCATATTCATCTGCTTCAAATTCATTCTTTCTAGAAAACACATTCATTATAAGCCCAGTAACGGTTGAGAGCGGGCTGTATAAAATAGAAAAAGCGATTAGGCCCATGTGCAAGCTGGGAGCATCGGCGCCCAATGCTTGGGACAACACAGGGTTATCAACCACAAGGTTCAAAATGTATAAAGTAAGAAGCATGGTAGCCGAAGAAATAGCTAAGCCTTGAAGCGTATGTTTCTTTTTATAATGCCCTACTTCGTGTGCCAAAACAGATACCAACTCTTCAGTTTCTTGTTTTTCGATAAGCGTATCGTACAATACAATATTCTTTGCCCCGCCCAATCCACTGAAATAAGCATTTGCCTTGGTAGATCTTTTTGAGCCATCAATTACCATGATATTTTTGAGGGGAAACTTTACTTTCTTAGCATAAGCTTCAATAGCCTGCCTTAGCTCTCCATCTTCCAACGGGGTAAGTTTATTAAAAAGAGGAACGATAAGATTAGTGTAAAACATGGTAATAAAAATGGTAAACGCCATAAAAATAACCCACGCATACAGCCAAAAGTATTCTCTGAATGCTTCGTAGAACCAAATAAATACGGTTAGCAACAGGCCTCCTATAATAGCACCAAGCACCCAACCTTTTATCTTATCAATTATATATGTTTTTGGGGTAGTCTTGTTGAACCCAAATTTCTCTTCGATAACGAAGGTGCTGTAAATACCGAAAGGTGTACCCAAAATATCTGAACCAACTCCTATTATGGCAAAGAAAAGCAGTGTTTGCAGAAGTGAACTCTCAGTTTGAGTCCCCACAAAGGAATCTAGCCAAGCAAACCCACCTAGTAACATGACAATAACCGCAACCAAACTTACAGCACTTGAATAAAGCGCTAACTTATCTTTCGCAGCTGAGTACTTTTGTGATTTGGCATACTTTTCATCATCATAAATGCCCTTTAAACTTTCGGGAAGCTTTGTACTTCTGTTCTTTTGGTTGAGAAAATCTAATATTCTTTCTAGTGCAAATTCTGCCACTACTATGGCAATGATTATATATAATAATGTCTGGCTCATAAATTTAATCCTGATAAGTATAGTTTTCGATTTTCACTTTCTTGAAGGCATAAACAACAAGATAGGGGCAAAGTTGGAGAAATTAGCTATAACCGCCAAGTTATTCAAAAATCTTCTTAAGCCCCTTAAAGCCTTACCAATAGTTTTATTAATAAAATACATGATCCAGAACTCAACTCCCAATTAGCAACATCGGTCTCTTAATATGAGAAGGAGGTCTTTAAACAATCGTTAATAAACTGAAAAACCTTTCTGTTTTTTTACTTAAATCCCCCAAAACCTTACATTGTCGCCAAACGATATAAGATAAACAAAAATAGATTTTGTTCACATACCTCGCTCGGACTTGTCAAAATAATATTTCATTAAGAGCGTATTAGATACTGAAAACACAAGAAATCCAGATTAAACCAAAATAATCAATCAAAAAAAGGTTTCCCAATTGGGTACAGCAGGCTAAAAAAAAGGAAAGTTTCCAATATTTGGAGATTGTTCAGAGACAAAAATTTATTTTTATCTCACTATCTAACCTGATAGCCTCCATTGGCTAAAGCCTCTTGAGCATACAAATGGTATATGGTTTGCCAAATAATGTACAAAAGCGAGGGTTTTTCAAATAACTAGCAAAACATTATTCCATAACCATTAACCCAAGCCAAACAAGCCGTTTATCAATTCCTACCCTACTACACTCATCACATAAGCTTAAATGGTATTACATACCTAAAAATTATGGATTCTTTTTTTCTATCCATACTGGATATGTATTCGATATAGATTGAAGTTAAATAATAGATTCTCGAAAAGTTATAAAAAAATTACGCAGTGAGACTAAACGCATCCTAAAAATGGAAAAAAGGTTGAAATACACCTAAATACTATATGCAGGAAAAATGCGTAATGACTTTAGTTCTGCAACTAACGAATAAAACTAAGAACTATGAAGATAAAGCTTCTTCTCGTATTACTTATAATAGGTTTCAAATCTTTTGGTCAGGGTTTGACAGGGGTAATAATCATCAACAATGACGAGACGGTGACCAATAATAAAGAGAAAAAAGTCTCCCTTACGATTCAAGCAAAAGGGGCTAAAGACATGATGATCAGCAATAATGGTAGTTACACTGGTGCCCGATGGGAGCCATATGAACCACGCAAGCCTTATTGGAGACTTGGAGGTGAAGATGGTGTAAAAACTATTTACGCTAAGTTCAGGGATGGTGATGGCAACATTTCCGAAACTGTAACTGCTACCATCGAGTTGGATAGGCTTCCACCACAAGATCCGGATATAATGGTGAATGGGGGAAAGCAGTATACCAACAATAAGATGAAAGTAGTGCAGCTTGAGCTTACTACTAGTTCTGACGATGTAGTGAAAATGAGAGTCAGTAATAGAAATGACTTCCTTGGATCACCATGGGTAGCGTACAGGAAAGGAGTAAGAGCTTGGAAACTAAGCCCTATGGAAGGTGTAAAAGAGATTTTTGCCCAATACATGGACAAAGCTGGTAATATCTCTGCACTTGCTTCAGCTGAGATCATTCTTGACCTCACTCCTCCTAACCAATGTAAAGTTGAAATCGAAAAAGATGCTACATATACTAATAAAAAAGTAGTTACAGTTAAGGCTAAAGCAACTGGTGCATCTGAGATGATTGTAAGAGGTGGCGAAGGCTGGGAAGAATATAAAGATTCATTTACATGGGAACTTCCCCCAGGAGACGGTAAAAAAGAAGTATTTATCAAGTTTAGAGATGCCGTTGGTAACCAATCTAGCATCGTTTCTGACTATATTCTTGTAGATACAGAAGCACCTAAAAATGGGCTTATTCTAGTAAACAACGGAAGCAAGTACACAAGAAGCTACCAAGATCTTCACCTAAAAATATTAGCTACCGGCGCTACCGAAATGATGATTTCGAATGATAGCACATTCAAATACTCAAAATGGCAAGGTTATACCCAGCAAATCCCAACATGGCTTGTTGAAGATGTTGATGGAGATAAAACTGTTTTTGTAAAATTCAGAGATCCTGCCGGAAATGAATCGAAAGTTTATTCAGACGATATCATATTAGATAAAACACCTCCAAGCAATCCATTCATCAGAATTGTCACTCCAGATGCTCAATATGACAGCATTGCGGGTGTCACAATTATCAGTAACGATGCCAAAGTAGTTGACTTGGAAATCAGTGCAGTTGATGGAGACTATATGATGGTAAGTAACGTGAGCACATTCTACGGAGCGAAATGGGAAAAGTATAAGCCTAAATTGACTAACTGGGAACTTGGCGGCAACAATGATGGAGACAGAGCTGTATTTGTAAAATTCAGAGATAGAGCCGGTAATGTGTCTACAGTAGCAACCGATAAAGCTGTAGTAGATACTCAAGCACCTGTTGATGCTAAAATCATGATCGACAATAATGCAGAATACTGCACTGATATTGATAAAAAAGTTAAACTCCAACTTTTTGCTCGGGGTGCTAACTATATGATGATTAGTAATGACCCGACTTTTGAGGGAGCTACTTGGGAACCTTATAAAACCCACACTAATTGGAAGCTTGATGGTGAAGATGGAATCAAGAGTGTTGTGGTAAAGTTTAAAGATATGGCGGGCAATATGTCTGAGCCTGAGGTAGACAATATTTTACTTGATAGAAAACCTCCATTTGACTGTACTATTGTTGTAGACAAAGGAAATGAGGTCACCATGCACCCTGACAAAGTTGTTTTGGTAAAAGTAAAGTCAAAAGAGGCAAAACTAATGCAAATAAGCAACTCAGATGACTTCAAACATTCAAGATGGCAAAGTTATTCACCTAAAAACTTCAACTGGGTACTTGCAGGAGATGATGGCAACAAGCAAGTCTTTGTAAGATTTAAAGATGAAGCTGGTAATATATCTATTCCTGTAGCCGATTCTATTCACCTTGATAGGACTCCTCCAAAAGAAGGCACTATCGAAATTGACGAAGGAAGCAGCATCACTAATAATGCTAACAAAAAAGTTAAGCTTAAGCTGTACGCCGAAGATGCGACGACCATGCGCTTGGGAAACAGGTTTGACTTTAAAGAAATTGATGGTGAAGCAGAATGGATCCCATATGCAGAGGAAGTACACTGGACACTTACAGGACCTGATGGTTTAAAAACTGTGTTTGTTCAATTCAGAGATGCTATAGGTAACGTTTCAAAAACAGCGCATGCTAGAATAGGTATTGATAGGCAAGCACCAAAAGAAGGTCGCATTACTATCAACAGAGGAGCTCAATACTGTACTGATGTCAGTGGGTTTGTTAACTTACAGCTTTACGCAATGGAAGCAACTCATATGATGTTAAGCAACTCACAGAACTTTGATGGTGCAGGTTGGATTAAATATGAAGGCTTTTACCAAAATTGGCCGTTAGATGGGGAAGATGGCGAAAAGAAAGTTTATGCTAAATTTAAAGATGAGGCAGAAAACGAAACTAGCCCTATTGTAGCAAGTATTATGCTCGATAGACAAGAACCTTTTGGAGAAGAGCTGATCATAAATGGTGGTGCGGAATTCACCAATGATAAAACACATAATGTATCACTCGAACTCAAAGCAGAAGATGCAATTGAGATGATGGTAAGTAATAGCCCCCATTTTAGAGGAGGAACACGTTGGGAAAAATACAAACCAACTAAAAACTGGACTTTAGTGGGTGGAGATGGTTCTAAAGTATTATATGTGAAATTTAGAGATCAAGCAGGTAACGAATCAGATGTTGCCAATGCTAGAATCACACTTGACACAGAGCCTCCTATTGCTCAGTATATCAAAATAAATAATGGAGCAACTTCCACTGAAGATGCGAGGGTACAATTAACTCTCAAAGCTCGAAAGGCTGTCTATATGAAAATTTCAAATAGCCCAAAATTTGAGGGCGCAATTTGGGAGCCATATTCGGCAACTAAAGAGTGGGATTTAGAACCTACAGAAGGTTTGAAAAGAGTATTCGTCAAATATAAAGACGATGCCAATAACGAATCTAGAATGGTGTTCAAGGACATCACACTAGTCAACAAATTCTAATAAAAACTGATAAAAGTCCATATACCACAAAAGCACCTAGACTTGAAACCTAGGTGCTTTTATTTTTTCATTCAAACCAAAATTGATATTCTTATTAAACTAGCATAAACACAAAGAGCCGCCTAGTAATTACTAGGCGGCTCTTTGAATATGATTATAAATAAGTTAAACTTTCTGACAACTATCTATCGATTCCTCTAAATCAACCAGATCCAAAGGTTTTCCAAAATATTTACTTACTTCTCCTCTTTTAATCGCATTACCGATCTCTTCGGTAAGTGCATAGCCAGTCAGTATGTAACAAGTAAGCTCTGGGTTTCTACTTTTAGCTTTTCCGATAAACTCTACTCCGTTCATCCCTGGCATTTGCATATCGCTTATAACGATTGTGATATCTGGATTTTGGGCTATTTTAAGTAACCCTTCATCGCCATTTAAGGCTGTAATCACTCGGTATTTTATCCCAAAATTAATCTCGAACAATTCAAGATTTATTGGCTCATCATCAACATAAAGTAAGGTAATATTCTCTTTCATACTTAGTTTCTTTGTAAGATATTACATCTATCGTTTAATTATCAACGGTGGAATGAAAATCAATTGCATTTCAATTCGACTTATGTATTGAGGCTAAGTTGTTTTTAGAATGTTTAATTATTCAATCCTTAATACCATTTCAGGGAAATATTGAATTAAAAACAACTTTAACTGATACAATTTTTAACTAAAACACCTGACTAATAATGTCCTTTTTCATCTAAAATACTACATGCAGTAAATAGATTTAACTTGTAAGAGACGCCCCCAACTGACACACAGATGGAGGCGTGGAATCGCTGAAAAATTAATCCTAATAATCTTTACCAATCCCCTGCATCGGAAACTTGATAAGGGAAAATCTCCTTTGCTTCTTGGTACATTGACTTTTCTCTTTCAGAGCCTTTTTTATCAAGTACCAAATATTCATCAATAGATATTCCTAAATGAGCTGCCCTAAGCTCATTATATGCCTTTTTGATTTCATCGAGCACTAAAATATATACTTCATAACTTGTCCCTCTATCTGTTTTGATAGAAACGATCGCCTTCTTAGGGCTTTCCGAAAGAGCCAAGTCTTCGCCATTATTTGCTATGAAGTTTTTAACAGAACGTTTCAACTCTGCTAATTGAATTTGCTCATCCTCAACCAATAGTAAATCTTTGGAATTTAGCCTCACATCAAGAATATTTCTTGCCTTCACATCAAACACAGGAGGTTCTTCTACTTTAGGAGGTAGTTGAACATAAATCCCCTTATCTGAAGCAATTGTAGTTGTAACTAAAAAAAAGATTAGTAACAAAAATGCAATATCTGCCATTGAACCAGAGCTCACTTCAGTCTTTGCTCTATTTTTAAGAAATCCCATAGTAAAAACAGTTTTGTTGAATTTTAAAATACTGTAAACTATGGGTTGCCAAAACTCTTAAACCTTCTGCAAGAGTTACTTCTATAAACAAAGGAGAGTCAAGATCTCGCCAAATCACAACCACTCATTTTTTGCCTAAGGCATGTTTAATAGAGGTAATGAAAAGGAAATTATCAAATATTTTTAACAATTCCTCTGAATACCATAAAAAAATTTCACAAAAAAAACCTCCGATCAAAAAAAGAGAGCAGCTCCTATTATTTCTATAATCTGGCTGCTCGAACATAGATAAGCAAAGTATAGAATATTAATATTATTTGCATTTATTGTAACCCTCCCGTGTGCTTAGCAGTATCCTATTACAACTGAAGCTGTAATTCAACGAAGAAAAACTAATGAAACTCCTTTCTGCTGTTATCATTTGCATCCTATTTTATTTACATCCAACTTTTTCCCAAAACTCGCCAATTATATCAGAAGAATTCATTTATGGAGATGCTCTATTTGAAGAAAGTAACGCTGCAACAATTGTAGAAACCGACAGCGGATTGGTAGTAGCTTGGTACGGAATACCCGAGGAAAAGTACAATAATGTTGAGATTTGGCTAAGCCGAAAAGAAGGGGGAAATTGGACAGACCCAATACCTATAGCCAATGGCATTCAAAATACTGGAGAAAGCCATCCCACTTGGCATCCAGTACTATACCAAGTACCAGGAAGGCATTTGCTTCTTTTCTACAAAGTAGGTCCCAACTCTGCTGAGTGGTGGGGTATGCTAAAAAAATCTAAAGATAGTGGGCAAACTTGGCGTAAAGCTTACCGCCTTCCTGAAGATATTTTAGGACCTATATCAAACAAGCCTATACTTCTGCCAGACAGCACGTTAATATGCCCTTCCAGCACTGAACATAATGGATGGAAAGTACACTTTGAAAGTAGTACCGACTGGGGAAGAACTTGGGCTATTACTGCTCCTATTAATGATAAAAAGCATCAAATTATTCAACCAAGTATTTTACGCCACCCAAATGATCGATTACAAGCTCTTTGCCGAAGCAAATCTGGGTATATCTTATCCTCTTGGTCAGAAGATGGCGGCAAAAGTTGGAGTGAACCAACCTCAACTGGCTTACCAAACCCGAATGCAGGAATTGACGCCGTTACACTTAAAAATGGCATGCAACTACTTGTTTACAATCATAGCCATAAGCAAAAAAACAAATCAAAAGGAAATCGTTCCCCTTTAAATATTAGCATATCTGACGATGGAATACACTGGAAAGCGGCATTGATATTGGATAAAGAAAAAGGTGAGTACTCTTCTCCCGCAGTTATTCAAGATAGCCAAGGACTAGTCCACATAGTATATACATGGAACAGGCAAAAAATTAAGCATGTAGTGATAGATCCTTCTAAACTGAAAAGCAAAATGATAGAAAACGAGGTGTGGCCACACTAGCGACCTTTATTTTCCATCTTTTAGAGAAAGTTCTGCTTTTGTCATCTGTTCTTCCATATCTAGCCTGAGCTTAAAACCAAGCTTTTCGCAGACCTTTCTCATTGACCTATTCTCGGGTAAAATATCTGCTTTTATCTTCTCTAAACCTTCTGCCTTTGCCACCTCAATCAATTTTTTGAGCAGATGAGTTCCCAACCCCATGCCCTGCATAGCATCACTTATGGTAATACTAAACTCACACTCATTCTCTGTACGCATCTTTACGATCCTTCCCACAGCCAGCAGCGTATCTCCTTCTGCACCAGGCCTAAGAGCTACTAAAGCTATTTCCCTATCATAATCCACAAAACAGATCCTTGCCAAACGATCATGCGACACTCGATAATCATAACTAACCGAATGAAAATATCTAAAGTATACACTCTGATCCGACAATGTTTTGTGAAACTGGATAATAAGCGGCTCATCTTCTGGCATAATAGGTCTTACAAAAATTTCTTCCCCACTTTTCATTTCCCAATTATGCTCGTATTGGGTCGGGTAAGGCCTAATCGCCAACTTAGGCAACTCTTTTTTACTTATTTTGAAAGGATGAAGAACAATTGCTGCATCCAATATTTGAATATCATGCTCCGAAACTACAACAGGGTTCAAGTCTATTTCTTTAATTTGTGGAAAATCGATTACCAATTTGCTAAACTGAACCATCATATTTTCCAGTTTATCAAACACTTGTGGGCTCAGCTTTTTATTTTCCTTTAGGTAGCGATAGATCTTGGTTTGCTCAAGCATTCTTCTCGTGAGTGTGGTATTAAGTGGAGGAAGACCAAAAGCCTTATCATTATAAATCTCCAAATTGCGACCTCCATTACCAAAAACCATTATTGGTCCTAACTGCTCATCTGTTTTGCTACCGACCACCAACTCATACCCTCGCCTTCCAAACATTTTTTGCACGGTCACACCCAAAAAGACATCTTCACCCCTATTTTTCTCAATATTATTTTTGATCTCTTGATAAGCAGCTCGTACTGCCGTTTCGGAGTGAAGATTAAGCACCACGCCCCCAAACCGAGCCTTATGCACCAACCTATCAGCATGTACTTTCAGGGCGACAGGATATCCCAATTCCTCTGCTTTTGCAACAGCTTCTTTTTCTGAAGTTGCCAATTGTGTCGGAATTACTGGCAAACCATATCTAGATAAAATTGCCTTGGACTCAAACTCAGAAAGATATTTTCTCTTCTCCTTTTTACAAATATTTAGCATCAAATCCACTTTTTTCTTAATAGCCAAATCTTCCGTTGGTCTACTCGAAAGCATTCTTGGAGTTTCGTAAATCCCCTTTAGATTATATGCATATTTCCACATGTAGCCAAAAAGCTTGGCTGCCGTATCGGGAAAAGAGAAAACAGGAATATTTGCTTTATTGAGCAATACATTTCCTTCTTGACTTAGCCCCCCTCCCATCAAACTGACGATCAGCGGTTTATTGTATTTTCTTGAAAGTTCAATTACCTGTTTTGATAAGTCTTTAATGTTCAATAAAAACTGAGGACTTATTATCAACAAAATAGCATCTGTTTCAGGATCTTTCCACACTAGTTCTAAAGCTGCCACAAATGTTTTAGGCTGCGCATTCCTATGCAGATCCAAGGGGTTAGCTATTTTCCTACCCTCTAACTGATTGTTCTTTTTGAGGGCTAGCACTGTTTTTTCATGAAAAACTGAAAGCACAGCCCCATTGCGCATGAGAGCGTCCGTTGCCAAAACTGCCGGCCCCCCAGCGTTACTTACTATTGCAATCCTATTCCCACGAGGTGTCGGTTGTTTAGACAGCAATGAGGCCATGTAAAAGAGCTCAGCAACTGTTTCTACACGAAGGACACCAGTTCTTCTGAAAGCCGCATCCAGCACCGCGTCAGCACCTGCTGGGGCACCTGTGTGGAACGCAGCCGCACGGCTTGCAGCATTTGTTTTGCCCGCCTTTATCATAATAATTGGCTTAGTGAGTGCCACTTCCCTCGCCGCTGATAAAAATGCTCTTGCATTACCAACACTCTCCATATAAAGCAAAATAGCTTTTGTATATGGATCGTCGCCCAAGTATAGCAGCAAATCTCCCCAATTAATATCAATCATATCACCTAAGGAAATAAAATGGCTAAAGCCCACATTTTCCCTTAAGCCCCAGTCCAAAATAGAATTACACAATGCTCCACTTTGGCTCACAAATGCAATATTTCCTGGTTTTGGAGTTGTTATAGCTGTAGATGCATTAATCTTATTGTGCAAGCTCATCAGGCCTATACTATTTGGTCCTAAAATCCTGATTTTATACCTTTCTACCAGCTTTTTTATCTTCTCCTCATAAGTATAAGTATCAAAGCTCCCTCTATTTCGTGCGTTTTCCGAAATCAAAACCACATATTCCACCCCTGCTTTTGCACAATCTTTAACCACTTCGGAAAGTTGCGCAGGCTTAAGGGTTATCACTGCCAAGTCCACAGCTTCCTTTACCTCTCTAATATTCGTAAAAGCCTTTGTATTTAGGATCTCATCATGGTTCAGATTAATAGGAAAAAGCTTTCCTCCAAATGCGTTTTTTAAGTTCTTAAAAACCTGATTACCTGCTGTATTTTCCTTTTCAGAAGCCCCAATCACCGCAATAGAGGCTGGGTGAAATAGTTTTTTCATTTGAGTCATTTTATGGTTGAATCGGCAATCCTGTACTTGCAACAGGAGTTTATTAGCTGGTAAAAAATAAGCATCTATTTAGGGAGATGCTTTAAAGAAACAGGTAGAATAATGCACCTTTTAAAGGTATAAATTATTATGCTAATTCTCGAGTTGAATCAATACATTAAAATACTCTTTTACAAATAATTTACCTACTAAAAAACAAAGGTCTCAATCAAAAAATAATTTGTCATTTTCACTCAATTGATATGTTTTTATAGGGAAAAACAAAAAAACATACAATTATTACTTGTTTTTTTAAAAAAAAGTCCTTTATTTAAAACTATAAATAATGCTCCACCAACTAATCTGACTAATTTTAAAAGACTACTTAAACATTAAACCTTTTATAAAATACCTACACCTTCAGTCGGGATACCTTTCAGAATTAATTATAACAACAAACTTTTTATAATCCTATGTTACTGTATACTAAGCCAAGAAAATAACTCCTTAAACTCTTACTATTTAATATAGATTATTTTTATTCATGTTTAAAGTGGTATATTTTTATTTGAATCTTTCTAGTACCATCATCTAGTAACCAAAAACTACTAAAACACAAAACTTATAGTACAAACAACAAAATCAGAATCCTATTTTATTGCCTTTTAGGGTATCCTACTACTTAACGAATGTCAACAAGTTATTAATTCAATAACTTGTTGATAACCATTCACTAATCTTAACAGATTTTGCAGTATTTGAGCAAATATTTTCACAAAAAATCTCTTTTAAATAGTAAACAACACAGAATTGTACAAATTGGAACAATCCACAGCCCCAAAAAGCTGGGGATTACACAATGTACAACCGCATTGTTAGAAACTTTAAAGGTTTGTATATGAAAAAGATTACACTAGAAGAAAAAGAAGTAGAAGAATTGGTTCGGTTTTATGAAGCAGAACTTAAAAAAACGAAGAAGAGAGTAAAAGAACTCGAAAACCTAATTCAAAAACTAAAAGGAAACAACAAACCATCAGCACGAAGCAGGCCGCTGCCTGAAAGAGTTATAATCGAAGACGACGATGAAGAAGTGGTGATCATCAACCCAGCTTCACATAAAAAAAGCTAAATAGCAGTACAGCTGAAAACACCAAGGTTAATTACTACAGCAAAGGGTGGTTACTTTTTTATTGTAACCACCCATAAGCTATACTTATCATAGTGAAACATAATTGGCACGTATTTTCAGTTCAAAAACAATAGGTCTGCCAATTGAATATCATTGGTTCATCAACTTGCTTATAAAGCAACTAATAAAAAAGCTTTCTTCTCTATTAAGGAGCTATTTCTTAAATTATCACACACCCCAAAACCCGCCTTTCTTACATAATGGGGTGTTATGCCATCATATTACGCAACTCTGCATATGCACCTATCCTTTACAACAAGCAATCAAATAATCTATAATAAATGATAATTATTTGGGCTAACTTTAGTCATTAATTATACTGTTGGCATTCAGCATAAATAATTGAGTTTTTCAAAATTTATAGTAGGAGCACAGTAGCTCCAAAAAATTTTGGCGAACTAAATTTTGTTATGCACTTTTGTAAAATACCTTATGTTTATATAAGAAGAAAACTCAGAAGACTATGGAAGAAATGCTAGAACCGTTTTTATTTGGATTGGTGATTGGAGCTTTGCTAGCTATCGTAGTTTACGTCAATGGCTTGTTGAAAAACAATAGGCTGAAAGGCGAAATAAAGAAACTAAAGAATCACTTGCACCAAAAGCTGGAAATAGAAGCTGAATCTATAGATACTAGAAAGAATGAGGTAGAAAGGCTCAAAAAGGAAAATGAAAACCTAAGGATTACTAACCAAACCTTGTTGCAAAAACCAGGAAGAGGGGAAATCATGAATTTCCACATTTACCAGAAAGCAGTGGATATCATGTCCGAGTCGGCAGTAGGCTTTGCCCCAATGTGGCAAAAATCACTAAAACAAGCCAAAGAAGATTATGATAAAAGCTTGGAAGGAAAGTCTTCTTTTGTAAAGAGAATTATCCCGCTGAATATCTTTGGAAACGATACGGCAATTGAAGAAAAATCGTCTTCTAGCCCAGAAGACGATGACTAGTTAGCCACTTTGAGGAAAGGATGCCACGTATCATCTCCCATACCAGAATACTCTTTAATGAACATGACAAAAGTTGGCTTAAATGGCTTGTAAGGAAGGTTCATTTCTATTTCCTCAGGAGTAAAATCACCTTTTTTTGAATTACAACTTTGGCAAGCTGTAACCAAATTGGTCCAAGACGACTTTCCGCCCCTCGATCGAGGCATTACATGATCAAGCGTAAGGTTCTCTTTTACACCACAATAAACACAAGTAAAATTATCCCGCCTAAAAATATTTTGACGGGTCATCATTACTCCCTTATACGGGATATTCACATACTTAAACAGCCGAATAACCGAAGGCGCATCGTATGTTCTAGTTACAGTACGCAACATTCTTCCCGCCGCTTTGGTCACTATTTCGGCTTTTTCAAGATAAACCAGCAGGAAGGCTTTGTGGGTACTGCAAATAGATAGTGCGCGGTAGTCAGCATTAAGTATCAAAACTTTTTGCGATGCACTACTCATATTGGTAATAATCTTATGAAACTCTTCAATAAATATAAAAATTGAATTGGAACAATCACAATCCCTTTCAATTTAATGACTTATAATTCATTGTTCAATCCAAAGGTTACACTTTCCTATCTCCTATTCAACATAGATTCACTTGCAATTATTCATTTGTCTCTCCCTTTTGAAAAATCAGGTTACAATGGCACTTGTCCAATTAGTGCTTAAACGCTGTTTACCAAAATAGGACTAGAATCTAAATTGTACTTCACAAAAAAATCAAAACTTGAAAATCAAAACAGGCAAAACATCTTTCTGATAAGTAATGTTTTAAGCTTAAAAACAACCTTGTCCGCAAAGACACTTTTTAACTTGCGCATAAAAAAAGTTAAAAACTCAGCTCGTAAGGGAGATATACTTATTTTTGTACACACGAACTTTACGTTTTAGAGGTTTGAATAACGGTGAGGCTTGATGATTGTTTTTGAAGAGGAAAGTCATGCGTCTAAAGCATTTTATTAGATAGAAATATGTTAAGATTAAAGAAAATAGATAAACTGATTTTGAAATCATTTCTGGGGCCATTTCTATTGGCATTCTCAGTGGTGCTTTTCATTTTTCTTACTCAGTTTATGATCAAAAACTTCAAGCACTTTGTAGGCAAAGGCTTGCCACTAGAAGTGTACGGGGAGTTGTTTTTCTACTTTTCACTGGTGCTAGCACCGGTTGCATTGCCCTTGGGAGTGCTTCTTTCAAGCCTTATGACTTTCGGCACGCTCGGCGAACACTCGGAACTTACCGCTATTAAAAGTGCAGGTATTTCCCTTATCAGAATTTTGTGGCCTGTTGGGATTTTTGTGATGATGCTAACCTTTGGTGCATTTTATTTCAACGATCAGCTTGCCCCAAAAGCAAACCTAAAAGCATGGAGTTTACTATATGATATTAAACAAAAAAAGCCTACACTAGAGTTTAAAGAAGAAGTTTTTTATACCGACTTGCCCGGATACAGGATCAAAATAGACAAAAAAATTGCTGAAACAGACTCGCTTGAGGGTATAATGATCTACAACCATAGGGACAGAAAAGGTAATGTTCAAGTGATTATGGCCAAAAGAGGCACCATGAGAACTGTGGGCGACAAATACCTTAGGCTTGATCTTCAAGATGGCACAATCTATTCTGAGGAATCGGTTAGAAAGGGGAAGAAAAAGGGACAACCAACGGAGTATTTCCGCAACAAGTTCGACAGTTCTAATTTCATGTTTAGTTTATCCTCATATGGCATGAAGGATACTAAAGAAGCATTTTTTGCTGGGCACAACTATATGAAAACTACTGCCCAACTGGCTGTCGAAAAAGATTCGTCTCAGCAGCTTTACGATATGTATATGGGCAAACTATATACGTCAGTATTGTCATATCATACTTTTTGGAGGCAAGATGATATGAAAGAGCTGAGACAAAAGCAAGCAAAGGAAGAAGAAGAGAGAGAGCTGCAAAGAATGAATGAAGAAGAGCGCATGCAGTTTGAGCAAGATAAACGAAGAGAGGAAGAAGACCTGAAAAAGACTCGACAGTTACAAGAAAAAGAACCGCAGACTTCTGATGTGCAAGGTGGGCATGCCACCGTTCAACTTGCCGCATACTCTCCCCCTATAAAAGATGACGTGAAACCAAAAACAATCGAAGTAGACACAGCAAAGGTTCGTGAGATAATGACCGATGATCCTACTAGCAGTGAATTGGTGAAGGCATCGTCTAAAGTTGGAAGTATTTATAATTTGATCAATACGAATGTAGAGCGATCGGAAAGACAAATAAAACTTGTTAATAACTACAGGGTAGATATTTATAGAAACTTTACTAAAACGGTAGCGGTCTTTGTGATGTTCCTGATTGGAGCTCCCCTAGGGGCAATTATCAAAAAAGGCGGATTGGGAATGCCAATTTTGATTTCAATAGTCTTTTTTGTGATCTATTACATAGCCACTATTTTGGGTGAAAAGTATGCCAAAGAAATGGTAATTGCTCCTGAGATAGGCTGTTGGGCAGCAAACTTTATTTTATTCTTATTTGGACTATTTTTCCTAAGGCAAGCCCGCCGCGATGCTAGGTTATTCGATTTTGACTTTTACTATGTTGTCTTCTCAAATGTGAAAGACTATGTAATGGGTAAAAAGAAAACGGTAGAAAAGGCTCCCCAATTAGTAAAATAAACCCGTATCCATCAAAGCAAAAGCTCCTTATATAACAGACGCTAAGGAGCTTTTGCTTTTTTACCTATACTCTGGGTTTTCAAACCCAAACCTTTCCCCATCATTCCATCTCGACCGTTGGTTACCATATGCCGGGATACCACCAGCATTTTTCAACATTTTTGCCATATGCATCAAGTTCCAAGTCATAAAGGTGGTATTGCGGTTGGTAAAATCATTTTCAGGACCTCCAGAACCCTCGTCTAAATAAGAAGGACCCGGACCTACTTCACCAAGCCATGCTGCATCTGCTTGGGGAGGGATTACATAACCCAAATGCTGGAGAGAATAAAGAATATTCATAGCGCAGTGTTTTGCCCCATCCTCATTACCAGTAATAAGAGTCCCTCCTAGCTTTCCCATAGTAAGCATACTGACCTTCTTTGTTCAAAATGCCCGAATAAGCATACAAACGTTCAATAACTTGGTTACAAATAGAGGATTTTTCACCAAGCCAAATAGGTGTTCCTATCACGAGAATATCAGCTGCCTCAACTTTTTTGAATAGTGAAGGCCATTCGTCTTTTTCCCAACCATGCTCGGTCATATCGGGGTACACCCCAAAGGCTATGTCGTAGTCAACAGGGCGAACAGTTTCTGTACTTACCCCGTTCTTCTCCATAATGTTTCTTGAAACACTAATCAATCCTTCGGTATGCGATACACTTGGCGATTTTTTTAGTGTACAATTAAGAAAAAGAGCGTTAAGATCACTATAGTCAGCAGGTGGGTTCATGTTTTGTCTTTGGTTTATAGTAAACTTGATTTAGAACATCAGTACCAAACCAACAAACTCCCCCCCTCATTTTGTTTTATAAAATTCATTTCTTCTACTGGCTAAAACAAAAAAAGCACAACCTTAAGGTTGTGCCCAACAATCATTTCAACGCTGTTATGACTCTGTATTTTTAAAGTCTAATACCTATAAGAGCTATATCATCACGCTGTGGCTCATCTCCCATATATTCAATTAAATAATTCTCGAGGAGTTCTTTTTGACAAACCAAGTTTTTCCCTTTCACTTTTTCAAGTTGCTCTCTAAGCCTTTTCCTACCTAATCTCCTTCTATCCGAAGCCCGGTGCTGATCTATATATCCGTCAGTAGTTAAATAAAGGACTGTTCCTTGGTCAAACATAAACTCCTCAGATTCAAATGATAACTTTTCAGCTTTACTTCCACCAACTGACATCCTGCTACTTATATACTCATCTACCGACTCCTTAGTTGGTTGCTGTACAAACAAAGAGCTTTTAGCTCCTGCAAATACTACTTTTCCTTTTGCACCACCTTTATAAATAGCACACAATGCCATATCCATACCGTCTCTGTTATAAGTAGCTTCTTGCCTCAAAGCTTTCACCACATTTTTGTGAAGTACTTTAAGAATATTAGCTGGGTCGGTAATTTTCATCTCACCTACAATCCTGTTAAGAAGCGAACTGCCGATCATGCTCATGAACGCTCCTGGTACCCCATGACCTGTACAATCAACCACTGCAATAAAGGTTGCTTCCTCACTTTCGTGCATCCAATAAAAATCACCAGAAACCACGTCCCTTGGACGGAAAAGTACGAAGTGGTCATCAAACTGACCAGACAGTTCCTCTTCCATCGGCAAAATAGCCTGTTGGATGCGCTGGGCGTAATTGATGCTTGCGGTGATCATATCGTTCTTCTTGGAAATTGACTCGTTCGCATCTTGCAAATAATCGCGCTGCTGTTCTAGCTCTTCTGCCTGCTGCGCCATTTCCTCATTGGCTACTTGTAGCTCAGAAGTCCTCTCTTCAACTTTAAGCTCCAAAACCCTTTTTTGTTTTTTAATGGTGTGCATTCTATACTTATAAAAAGCAACTGAACCACCAACTACGATCAACCCGACTAATGTTCTAAACCACCAAGTTTCCCACCAAGGGGGCAAGATCGTAACCTTTAGAGTGACACCATTTTCGTTCCAAATCCCTTCATTGTTAGCTGCCTTTGCCCTAAACACATACTCTCCTGCACCAATATTCGTATAGGTTGCCTGTCTATTTTCCCCAATATAATTCCAATTCTTTTCAAACCCTTCTAACATATAGGCATACTGATTTTCATCAGTATTGGTAAAGTTCAAGGCAGTGAGTTCAAAGCTGAAAATATTTTGCTCATGGGTTAGCACAAGCTCCTTCAGCGTACTGATATCTCCTTTAAGAGGAGAGTTTTCATCTTTAAAAGAGACTTCTTTATTGAACAGGTTAAACTTAGTAATATGCACAGGAGGAATGTTGTTATTAACTTTAATTTCTTCTGGTCTGAAAACATTCAACCCTTTTACCCCACCAAAATACATCTCTCCAGTACTCGTATACATAGAACCATCGTCAAAGCTTTTGCTTTGCATCTTATCTTTCACTCCATAGTTTGATACAGCCCCTGTTTGAGGGTTAAATTTAGATAGTCCATTCGATGTTCCTAACCATAGATTACCCTCTTTGTCCTTTTGGATGGCTCTAATCGAATTGCTCGGTAATCCATTATTTTCAACATCGTAAATTTTGATGTTTTTGGTCTTTTGATCAAACAAAAATAAACCAGATTCCTTTGTTCCCAGCCAAATCCTGTCTTCATCCTCTGATAAAAAACATGCTATGTTTAGCTTGGCTGATAAGTCTTCGAAAAAAATAAACCCATCCCTCTTTATGTCATATTTATACATAAAACCTCGAACGCCAACCCAAAGATTATTATAAGGATCTGCGTAAAGAACCTCTGCCCCCTTTGCAGGCGGGAAGTTTCCCTTCCCTTTCTTGCTATAAAAATGTGTAAACTTCTCGGTTTTGGGATCGAACTTGGAAAAAGCGACACCATTATTCCCACAAAAGTTATAGCCGACCCAAACTTGATTGTCTGTGCTGACCGCTACTTGCCATACATGGTCGCACGCCAATCCTTCTGGTTTATCATCATTTGCCCTATAGGCTTTGAACTTACCCGTTTTAGGGTTAAACTTATTTAATCCACCGCTCCATGTACCAATCCAGATCATCCCGTCTTCTGTTTCTGCCATACCGATCGCTTGTTTGGCCGAAATACTGTGCTTATCTTTTGGGTCATGTATGTAATGCTTGAATTTGCCCGTTTCTGGATCAAATTTATTAAGCCCACCTTGGTCAGTACCAATCCATATTGTCCCATCCTGACCCTCCAAATAAGAAGTGATCATATTATCACTCAGGCTATTTTCAAGATCGAAACCCTGTTTCCTGTATAACTTGAAAGGTTTTAAATTAAGGTCCAAGATGTTGGCACCACCATACTGGGTGGCTATCCAGATGAGCCCATCGGGTGAGCGGTATAAGTTTAAAACATGATTACTTGTAAGACTGTTGGGGAAGTTTATATCATGCTCAAAAAGCTGCTGCTCACCGGTTTGTATATTAATCGCTTTCAGTCCCATATTTCTTTTATACCCGACTAAGACAATGTTTTCGTCATAAGGGACGATACCAGTGATATCAATTTCTTTTTCGGCTGTCTGGTCTCCTGTATAATGCCTGATTTTCCTTATGGTATGGTCTTTTTTATTTAAAACAAAAAAACAGTCTATGTTGAGAGCCGAAGTAAAGAGCAAGTTTTCTCCAGTAATGTCATCGACCATTTCTCTGATTGGCATATTTCCATAGCCCAGATGTTTATAGTCGATTTTAGTGGTTTTATTATATTTTCCACATTTCACCAAAAATGAGGTATTGGATAATTTATACCAAAGAGTGCCATCACCATCTACAAAAACGGCTCTTGGATGTTCATTTTTTTTCGGTTTGATCTCTGGAGGGAGAGGCAATTGTATTTCCTTTGCCACTCCTTGTTCTAAATAATACTTTAATATTTTTCCTCGATTATTGTTGATGAGCACACTGCCATCGGGGCTTTTTACCAAGTTTGAAAATCCATTTCCCTGTATCTTATGTTCTTCCCCATCTAGTCCTACATAGGTTTCGACTATAGCGAAACTATCTACTGACTGATCGTACTTGGATAATATTGCCGACAAAACCCAAAGTTCACCATTAGAATCAATACAAGTGCTGTTAATGTTTCCGACTAACCACTTACCTTTATGTTCTTTTTTGTATTGTACTATTTCATACCCATCATACCTGCTCAAAAAACTACCCCCATATATCCACATATACCCTCTCCCATCTTGTACAAAGCCATTCACGTAGTTTGCCGCAAGCCCATCATCCACTGATAAATGTTTAAAACAGTTATCTGGAACTTGTTGTGAGAACAAATTTTGGGAAAGGAAACTGTATACAAACAAAAAGATTAGTTGAGCCTTATTTCTCATTAGTTTTAGGTTCTAGATAATGATTAGAGCTAAGTAGCTTATCATAATTAATACACATACTGGCATAGATATTTTTTTTACTCAGCTAGCGGACTTTCTCTCAGGACAAAAAAATCCATGCATAGCAACGCTACAGATTGATTTTTTTAACAACGCATAGCAAAAAAAAAGGAACAACTAATATGCATGAGTATTTGTGATTAGCGACTTAATAAAAAAACAATTATTAACTTGGTTGAGAACGGGGCATAAAACCTATTATTATAGCGAAAAGCTTTCCAACACTTTTAACAAAATTCACGACAAGCAGTTTCTCTAAATACTTAGAAAATAAGCCAAGTTCATTAAAGCTTAATGCAACTATGGCTATATCACCTCTTTGAGGCTCTCCTCCATCCATAAATTCGCCCAAAAAGACCTCTAAGCACTCTTTTTGACATCCCAACCCGAAGCCTTGCATCTCTTCAAACACGACTTTAAGATTCGATGTGTTTTGTGAATTGGACAGAGGGCCTTATCCATCCCATCTCGGATGTAGGCGGTGTCACCTAAGAGATTTTAGTAACTATTTTCAGGTTGTTCAAATTGTTTTGCCAGGGTTCGTATCTACTCCACTAAGTCTGCTTTGGTCAACTCAATCTCCTGAAGTTCTGAAAGGTTCAGTGGCATTACGAGGCTCATTTCCCAATAGCTCCCAATGGCATGTTCATTCACCGCAGCTGGATGAAACACAAAGTTATCTTCCGTGCTTTCCGCAGAAGGAGGCCTGTACCAAGACTGCGCTTCCACTACCACTTTTTCATACCCCACCCCAAAAGCATTTACACGAAAAGAATTTGTCTCAAAAGGAGAAAAGATACTGCCTTCCTTGGTTCGGGCTATCAAAAACGTCGCTTTTTCTATTTGCCCATTCTCACGGTTCAACTTTGCCAAAATACTCACCTCAGCACCACCACCGTAGCCATAATCTGAAAACAACACACTATCAAAAGCATGCGTTTGACTGTACCTTTTTTGGAAAGAAGCATCTGTACTATCACTACCATTTACCGAAAAAACAACCCATGGATTATCTTCAGGATCAAGGTTAACTAGCGTCGCCTGCTCTCGCAAACCTGAAATAGCATGAGCCACCCGCCAACTAACATTTCCTGCCGCATCGGTTTTTTGTACATAAGGGTCTTGGTTGGTATTGCTTACTTGATCGTAACCCACTTCGTAGGTATTTCCTATCCTGTCCTTCACCAAAGTGAGGGTTTCAGGCAAAATAATCTCTTCTTTTTCCTCATCCTTTTCAAAAAGGCTACAGCCTACTATTGGCAAAAGGACAGCGAATAAAATATACTTCAACTTCATGATCTATGTGTTAGGTTTTATATCCTCCCAACGAACAAGAAGATGATTTATGGTAACAAATTCAATTTTGAAGTATTCAAAAATACTGATAAGCACCGTGTGCAGGAAAACGCCTGTATATTGACATAAAAAAACCTTCCACAATAGATTCATATTACGGAAGGAGAAATGTATCATTGTTATGATACTAAAACATTACAATTTTATTCCAATCATAGCGATGTCGTCCCGCTGTGGTTCATCTCCCATATACTCATCCAAGTACTTTTCCAAGTATACCTTTTGGTCTAGCAAGGCCAAACCTTTGACTACCTCTAACTGCTCCTTAAGGCGCTTCCTGCCAAGCCTCCTCCTGTCCAAAGCCCGATGCTGGTCTATGTAACCATCTGTGGTAAGATAAAGCACCGTTCCTTCCTCAAAAGAAAACTCCTCTGCCCTGAAGCTGGTCTTTTCGGTCTTGCTTCCACCTACCGACATACGACTGCTCTCAAACACCTCCAGCGGGGCGGTAGGGTACTGTACAAACAGAAAGCTCTTCGCACCGGCAAACACTACCTTTTGATGCCCCTTGTTTTTATAGATGGCGCAGAGCCCCATGTCCATGCCATCTCGGTTTCTACTCGTCTCTTGGCGTAATGCCTTCACTATGTTGTGGTGGAGGTGAGCAAGGATTTCTTTAGGGTCTGTAACTCTCATCTCACCAACTATCCTATTGAGCAAGGAACTACCTATCATACTCATAAAAGCACCTGGCACACCATGCCCTGTACAATCTACTACGGCAATATAAGTCACCCCGTCCCCTTCGTGCATCCAATAAAAATCTCCAGAGACAACATCCCGCGGACGAAAAAGCACAAAATGGTCACTGAACTGGCGCGCAAGCTCTTCTTCCAAGGGCAAGATAGCCTGCTGGATACGCTGGGCATAGTTGATGCTCGCTGTGATCATCTCATTCTTTTGGGAAATCGACTCGTTGGCCTCCTGCAAATAATCCCGTTGCTGTTCTAGCTCCTCTGCCTGTTGGGCCATCTCTTCATTTTGTACCTGAATTTCGTCATTGGCTTCTTGCAGTTCCGAAGTTCGCTCTTGTACTTTTCTCTCCAAAAGCTTTTTCTGCTCCTTTAGCTTAAAAGTCCTGTATCTATAGAACCCAAAAGCCCCACCTATCACTAGCCCCCCTACTATCAGCCTAAACCACCAAGTTTCCCACCAAGGGGGCAGGATCGTTATTTTCAAAGAAAGACCCTCTTCATTCCACAAACCATCATTATTAGCAGCTTTTGCCTTAAAAACATATTCACCTGCATTTAGATTGGTATAAGTTGCTGTTCTTTTTTCACCTATATAATTCCAATCTTGCTCAAACCCTTCCAACATGTAGGCATACCGGTTTTGCTCAGGGTTGGTGTAATTGAGCGTAGTAAGCTCCAAACTGAATATATTTTGCTCATGGGTAAGCGTTAGGTGCTCTAGGCTACTAATATCTTCCTCTAGAGGAGACCCCTCATCTTTGAAAGTAACCTCTTTATTGAACAAATTAAATTTTGTGATAAATACTGGAGGTATATTTTGGTTTGATTTTATTTCTTCTGGACGAAAAACATTCAGCCCTTTCACACCCCCAAAATACATTTCTCCCGTACTCGAATACAAAGACCCATCGTCAAACCCTTTACTCTGCATCCCATCTTTCACCCCAAAGCTTGTTACATCACCCGAAGCCGGATTAAACCTAACCAACCCATTTCCAGTTCCCATCCAAAGGTTGCCTTCTTTATCCTTTTGAATAGACTTAACCTCGTTACTTGGAAAACCATGACTATATTGATTATAGCGTGTTATCGTTTCTGTTTCCTCATCAAACAAAAGAAGCCCTCCCCCTCGTGTACCCATCCACATTTTGCCCTCTCCCTCTTCTAAAAAACAGTCCACTGCAAAGCTATCGAAGTACGTATCCTTTGGTAAAATAAAATGCTTAAACTGCCCCTTATCTATTTCATATTTAAACACATATAAACCCGATCCTTTTTGGGCACCCACCCATAAGTTGTTGTACGAATCTGCATAAAGTACATTTAGCCCATCGGTCAATGGAACACCTTCCTCTCTCGAATAAGAAAAATGCTCAAACTCTTCGGTTACAGGATCGAACAATGAAAATGCAATCCCAGTCTCTCCGCACCAGTTGTATCCTACCCAAATCTTATCATCTGCACTCACAGCTACTTGCATTACATGGTTACAAACTAATGATTCGGGATTATCTTGGTTCATCATATAGGTCTTAAATTTACCCGTTTTAGGGTTAAACTTATTGAGCCCGCCATTCCATGTCGCTACCCAAATTGTCCCATCTTCCGTTTCTGCCAATGACAATACATCATCTGATGAGAGACTTCCTTTGGTAGGGCTGTGTACAAAATGCTCAAACTTCTCTCTTCTAGGATCAAATTTGTTCAATCCTTTGAATGTACCTATCCAAATACTACCATCTTTCCCCTCCAAGTAGGACGTAACCATATTGTAGCTCAAGCTGTTTTCTAAATCAAACCCTTGTTTTTTGTACAACCTAAATGGCTTCAAATTCGGGTCTAATATATTGACCCCTTCATAATGGGTCCCAATCCATATAAGCCCATCAGAAGACCGATACATACTCACTATATTATTGTTTGAAAGGCTATTGGGGTAGTTTATATCATTTTTAAACTCTTTGATTTCACCAGTCTTTAGGTTAACAGACCTTATTCCTAGATTTTCCACATACCCAACCAGTATTGTATTTTCATCGTAAGAAACAGCTCCGGCAAGAAACTTATTTACATAAGTAGTATTTTTCCAAGTATGCCTAACCTTCCTGAAGGTTCTCTCTTTTTTATTGAATAGAAAGAAAAAAGAGAGGTTTGCATTAGGAATCAATATTAGATTTTCGCCTGTATAATCATCAAGGATTTTATTAAGACCCACCTCTCCAAAACCAAGGCTTTTATAATCCAAAAGTACCGCAGGCTCTCCCTTTACGCTCATCACCAAATATGAACTATTAGCCAAATTATACCATAAAACCCCTTCTTTGTCTATAAAGATCGCCTTGCTCTCATTGCCTTGTTTTTCTTCAATTTCTTGTGGTACAGGCACAGAGCTCTCTTCCGATAATAACGTCTTTGTATCTACATGTACTATTCTTTTCCCACCCTTGCTGGCAATCAAGTTGCCGTCGCTATCAACTTCTATATTATTAAACTCTCTTAGGTCAATATTCTCCCCTTCAAGGCTCTTATAGCTTACTATTCTAGTAAAATCATCTGTAGGTTCATTGTACTTCAAAAGCGCAGAACTGGTAAGAAACCACAGCGTCCCAGCCTTGTCAACACAAGCATCATAGGGGTAGCCGTAAAAACTTGTAGAATCATTAGGGTCGTAAGAGTAATGGACTGTACTGTAACCATCGTATCTATTCACACTACCTTCGCCATAAATCCACATATACCCCCGGGCATCTTCCACAAAGCCATCCACATGGTTCTTGGCCAAGCCATTATCCATTGAAAGAT
Organism: Flammeovirgaceae bacterium SG7u.111; assembly: GCA_034044135.1. Classification (NCBI taxonomy): domain Bacteria; kingdom Pseudomonadati; phylum Bacteroidota; class Cytophagia; order Cytophagales; family Flammeovirgaceae; species Flammeovirgaceae bacterium SG7u.111. Next base: position 5,578,648 of record CP139021.1, read on the forward strand.
GTTTAAACGTATTATCAGGAATATATTGGGCAAATAGACATTGAGAAATAACCCAAAAACAGGTTACTAAGAATATCGTTTTTCTTATTTTCATTGTGCTTTTGTTCGTATCTATTGGTTATTGGTCAGTAAAAAAACATCTCTATAACTCAAATAATAGTTCTAAGGCGAAACGTCAGAATTAGCTTTTAAAAGCTGAAAATCGACATAAATTTTCCATCATTGACTTTTTGTTGAGAAATAACAGACCAAAAACACCCCTCGATGGAGTAAATGTTTAGTCAAGAAATAAGCAGCTGAGGGTATATTGTATAAATGATGTCTAAAAAATAAGGAAGAATTTTTCGGAAGAATCAGATACCTCAAAACAAGCCTATCTATTGATAGCGCCATACCGACCTCCTGGTTCTTTTTTGACAGAACTATATACAGCTCGCCTAAACCAGCAAATTATACTTTAAAAAAAATACTTGATGACATCAAAATATGGCAACCTATAAGTCGGTTGCTTAGCCTTGGTTTTTCGCCAACGGTTAGAGTTCTTTTTTGATTTATAAAAATCAGTTTTGAAGCAAGTCAAGTGCTTCCTCCACCGAATGGACGGGCAACTGGCAAGCCTTGTTTTCACAGACATAAATGGTGGTTTTACCGTCTACTGCGGTTCTATTTTTGAGTAAAGGCAAGTTGCTATCCTCAGTCGTTGCCAAAATTATTTTGTTAGGAAAAAAGCGTTCCGAAATGGCTTGGGCAAAAACATGGCACTCTTCTCCAACTATTGCTATTTCGGCAGGTGCGCTTAGTTTGAGGCATGCCAAAGCAGCCCAGTTGCTCATATAGCGCAGTTCCGAACCAAGTATTTTACCCACCTGCAACAGCATTTGCTCCGATAGTTGGGTGTAATCGACATCATCGAAAATCAGCCCAAGCCAGTGGAGGTTCGTCGCCATAATGGAGTTGGAAGCGGGAATTACATTGTCCATTATTTCCTTTTTCCTTGCTATGAGCTTCTCCGATTTCGCATCGGTGAAAAAGAAAAGCTTCTCTTCCTCATCGTAAAAATTAGCTAAAGTATAATCCGTTAAGTCCTTGGCAAGCTTCAAATATTTCTCTTCAAAACTAATTTGGTAATATGCTAGAAAACCTTGGATAATAGCAGCATAATCTTCCAAAAAACCATCGATGGTTGCTTTTCCATTTTTATAATTGTGGAACACCTTTGCCCCGTCCAGCAGCTTTTCTTCAATGAAGGCAGCATTTTTAGTCGCTAACTGGAGGCAAAGCTCACTTTTCGTTGCCAAATACGCATCGGCAAGTCCTTTGAGTATCAGCCCGTTCCACGAAGCCAGCGTTTTATCATCAAGCCCAGGTCTTATCCGTTTTTCCCTTTCGGGCAACAATTTTTCCTTCCAAACTTCCAGCTTCGCCAAAAGCTCTTCATCGGGTTTTTCATGCAAAGCCAAAATGTTGCTCCCTTCCCAATTTCCTTTCTTTTCCAAGCCATACGTGCCTATAAACCGTGCCGCTTCAGCTCCCAACAGTTTCTCTATTTCATCCTGATCCCAGACATAAAACTTACCTTCCACACCCTCACTATCCGCATCCAGTGCCGAATAAAAAGCTCCTTCGGGGCTGAGCATCTCTCGCTCTAGCCATGCCACCGTTTCGTAGATCACCCCTTCAAAAAACGGGTCGCCAGTAATGCTAAATGCTTCGGCATAAACCGAAAGAAATTGGGCATTGTCGTACAGCATTTTTTCAAAATGTGGGGCAAACCAAAAAGCATCTACCGAGTAGCGGGCAAAGCCTCCGCCAAGCTGGTCGTAAATTCCCCCCATTGCCATTTCATCGAGGGTAAAAAGTGTATGTTGCAATGCTTTTTCATCTCCCGTAAGGGCATAATAACGCAATAGAAAGCTATAAATAGAAGGCATGGGGAACTTAGGAGCGCCTTCCATTCCCCCGTTGGCAGCATCAAATTTTTCAGTAAAACCATCGAAACTATCCATTAGCATTTCCAGATCAATCCCCTCCAAACCTTCTCCTTGGGTGTATTTTTCGAGATCGCTTTTGTTCAGGTGAGCTTTGAACTTTTGGGCAGATTCTTCAAGTTCAGGTCGGTGTTCGGAAAAAGCCTTCGCTATCTGCTGGAGCAAGTTTGCCCACTGCTGCGGTTGGAAATACGTCCCGCCGTAAAATGGCTCTCGACTTGGCGTAAGCATCACATTGAGCGGCCAACCGCCTTGTAAGCCCATTGCATGCACCGCATCCATATAAATTTGGTCAATGTCGGGGCGCTCTTCCCTATCCACTTTTATACACACAAAATGCTCGTTCATAATCGTCGCAATCTGCTCATTTTCAAAAGACTCTCGCTCCATCACATGGCACCAGTGGCAAGCCGAATAGCCTATGCTCAAAATAATCGGTTTATCTTCCGACTTTGCCTTTTCCAAAGCAGCTTCGCCCCACGGATACCACTCCACGGGATTGTAAGCATGTTGAAGTAAATAAGGGCTACTACTTTCTACCAGTTGGTTGGGCTTTTGACTTTGATCCATATCTCGCTTTCTGTTGTATATAATTAGGTTAAAAGAGAAACCTAACAGCGAAGATATGGTTTTGGGAAAAGAAAAAAGGGTTACGGGTTACAAGTTGCGGGCGCGAGGTAGAAGTTATTTACAAAAACCTGCAACCCGAAACATGAAACCTGTAACTGCAAGTGGACAACCGAGCACATTTACGAATTTCACATTCCACCCTACAGCAATCTCATCAAACCAATTCAAACAAATCGTCTTTTATCCTTTCCATTCTTTCTGCTTCCACTTTCGCCTGTTTCATGTGCCCGAAGTTGGTGGCAAAATAGATCAGAGGGTTATACATATTTCCTGTCGATCTTTTTAGCACCGAACTGAAACTATAAAATTTCTTCCTTGCGTTTATCTTGCCCATCTGCAACTCATAAGGGCTCATTCCTTTAGGTTTAAATACTACTGTGTTATGATCATAATACTTCCAATTGGTAGTAGTCAGTCTTCCTTCTTTTTTCAGGTCATCGTAAACTTTCGTTCCTGGGTACGGGGTAAGCACATTCAAAGAAACTGTACTGACTTTATTTTTGATCAAAAACTCAATGGTTTCATCAAAAACCTTCGGTGTATCATTATCAAAACCAAACACCATAGAAGCATGAATGAGAATACCCATTTTTTTGATTTTCAACAAAGCTGCTTCCAAATCCTCTATGTCTTTTATCGCTTTTCTCATAGACTTTAGCTGCTCTACAGAAACACTCTCCAAGCCAAAAAACAAGGCTTGGCAACCGCTATCCGCAGCTAATTGCATCAGCTCATCGTCTTTTACTAAAAGTGAAACAGAAGCTTGCCCCACCCAATGGATATTCAGTGGCTTAATAGCCCTAAAAAGCTCCTTGGCATACTTCGGATGGCCAATAATATTATCATCCAAAAACATGAAATTTTTCGCCCCAGATTCCTTTATATCCCTCACCACATTCTCTATGGACATATGTCTGATTTTCTTGCCAAAAAGGTTGGTCACGCAGCAAAAATCACATTTGTAGGGACAACCCCTAGTGGTCATTATTGGGATGAGTTTGAAGAAACCTTTCTTCATTATCTTGCTATAATTCTTGGGCACATACCTGTCCAAATCTGGAATAGGGTCGTGGTATCTCTTTTTCAATTCACCCTTCTCTGCATCTTCCACCAACTGTTCCCAAACACCTTCTGCCTCACCAACTACCACACTATCTGCATGTTCAAGTGCCTCTTCGGGCAAAATGGTAGGATGCACCCCTCCAACTACTACCGTTTTTCCTCTTTTTTTAAACTCTTCACAAACTTCATAAGCACGAGGAGCATTAGCCGTCATAAAACTTATTCCCACCAAGTCACAAGGCTGGTCGAAGTCAATTGCTTCAGCTTCTTCTTCCAACACTATTACCTCATGTTGCTTGGGAGTAAGCCCTTCCAAAATATACAAAGCAAGTTGAGGCATCATCAGCCCCTTGTTAGTTCTTTTTTCGCCATCAACGGCAGGAGAAATTAGCAAAATTTTCATAAAAAGTTGAGTTAGATAAAAAGTACGCATCATACATCAACTAGCATAAAAACAGCAATTGCATGATGTTTTAATCAAAAAAGTCAGATTAGATCAGTTATAAGTATTTTGTTATTTCAACTGTAATCTATTTCTATGGTGGTGTAAGTTAGTGGGAGTTATAATGAATAGCAATAAAAAATGTCCATAATAAATCATGCTTATAAGAAGGCATAAAACAACTATTAACAGCACAAAACAACGAAACATTGCACCTGAAATTTGAAAAAAGCATTTTACGGACAATGAAATAAGACATCTGTCACCAAGCAGTGATAATATATGTTAGCAAGAAGAGCATTTTAAAGAATAGCGAAAATATATTGATCAACAAAGCAAAATCAAACACTATATTTGAGTGATAAACCACTGCCTACACGTTATCTATGTAAACAAGATTTTTTCAACCAGCAAGAAACAATAAATGGCTCAACACACATCTGCCAGGGTCGGCAACCAGTCCGACGAGAAAGTGAGAAGTTTGGTGAAAGCTTTCCTCAAACAAAGGAAGACAGCCGCGACCAAACACGAAATAGTGACGGAAACGGGGCTTTCGGTTTACGACGTGGAAGATGCCCTGGAAGACTTCATAGGCACTTACCAGTGCGTGCTAAAAGCCGATGCAGACCACAACCTCTCCTACAAGTTCGACTTCTCGGATGTGGTGGGCAAAAAGGACTTTTGGAAAGAGGCTCAAAAGCTTGGAAAAAAGCTCGCCAAGTGGGCGTTTATGGGCTTTATCACCTTTATGCTCTTTTACAATGTGTTGGTTTATTTTCCTTATTTGATAAGCATCGCACCGAAATTACTGCTTTTGCTGTTTTTTCTGGGCTTATTTTCAATGATTGCTTTTTACTTTTATGCTAAAAGTGAAAAAGAAGGTGGAAATAAAAATAGCCAAATAACCTTAGGCAGTCGTTTTCAAAAAGTTTACCGTTTCTTCGTTGGAAGGAGGATGTATTTCTATTTAAGAGATAAAATCAATGTAAATGTATTCCAAACTATTTTCAGCTTTGCTTTTGGGGAAAACAAGCAAGAAAATGAAGTATTGGAAATGGAAAAAAGGGTATTGACGTATGTCAAAAACAATAATAATATACTTACGCTACCAGAACTAATAATGCTGACAGGATGGGATACCGATAAAGCTGACAAAGAAATCACCAAATTCATGTATCATTACGAAGGTAATGTTACAGTGAATGAAGATGGGGTTTTAATCTATCATTTTCCTCACTTAGAGTTGGAAGCAACCACATCTCAAGCAGAAATTTCCAACTTACTGATTTGGAATGATTTGACCCCACGGAAGGATTGGAACAACAATTACATCTATGAAAATGGCTTTATAACTGTACTGAATGCCTTTATATTATCAGCATCTGCAGCATTTATCATATCACCAGACAACGGAGAGTTCAATTTTTTATCTAAAAATATAAACATCCATTTTTTACCCTTGATTTTCTCCATTACCTTTTTCGCCATTTTCATTTATGGGAAGTGGAAATTCAAGAAAAATATGCTTGACAAGCTACAACGGAACAGGTATTATCTGTATCTCAAAAAAGTTTTTTCAAATCCTCTAGAAGTTGCCTTCAAAGAAAACTGCTCCTTTCAAGACAAAGCCTTCAACGAGCTAGATGCAACATTTGAGCATACTCCAGAAGGCAATGTTTATGCATCATTTCATGGAATTACAAATGAATTGGAAACAGTTGGCAATTTGGAGAAAGTTAAATCTTTAGCCCAATTTGATTTCAAGACGCAAGTAGCCGAGAGCCCATTTACAAATATGGGTAAGTGGATTTTGAAAAAAACTAATTCAAATGGAATGACTTATATTCTGAAGGAAAGAGTCGATTTGTTTTCTCACATACGCTTAGTACTCTTTTTTGCAATCTTCTTAGCCTTTGTCACGCTTACCATCTATGTGGAAGGCTCCTGGGTAGTAGCAAGTACATTCCTACTTTACTCAGGTTTTCTTTTTCTCAAACAGGCTTCACAGTTTATTAATTCTACTATAGTTGATGTAAAAGAAACTACCCTCCGCACTAAAAGCAAACCGTTTCCTTTTGCTTGGAATCAAACATTTGAATTAGCTCTTGTAGAAAATTTATATTGCCGAAAGAAAGCTCAGCAACATTTCCAATTAGCGGCAAACGTACATGGGCAAAAATTCACCAAAGTAATTGCTAAAGGAGAAAGTAATGAAACCCTACTCTGGGAAATAGCCACAGAAATAATGGAGTGGAAAGAAGAGCATCAGGAATAGTTTAATTAACCAACCAGCAAGAAACAATAAATGGCTCAACACACATCTGCCAGGGTCGGCAACCAGTCCGACGAAAAAGTGAGAAGTTTGGTGAAAGCTTTCCTCAAACAAAGGAAGACAGCCGCGACCAAACACGAAATAGTGACGGAAACAGGGCTTTCGGTTTACGACGTGGAAGATGCCCTCGAAGACTTCATTGGCACTTACCAATGCGTGCTAAAAGCCGATGCCGACCACAACCTCTCCTACAAGTTCGACTTTTCGGATGTGGTGGGGAAAAAGGACTTTTGGAAAGAGGCAAAAAAGCTTGGGAAAAAGCTCGCCAAGTGGGTGTTTATGGGCTTTATCACGTTTATGCTGTTTTACAATGCGTTGGTTTATTTTCCTTATTTGGTGGGAATAGGTCCTACCTTATACTGGTCATTTGTAAAGGGTATCGTACCTGTTATCCTAGCCTTGTTTATCTATGCTATTTTATACGATTACACTTCATTATTTGACAATATTAGCATCCTAGATAAGATCAAAAAGTTTTTTCTTGGAAAACGGGAATATATTTTCTCCTTCAATAAATTTAGACCGAACCTATTCAGAACAGTATTTGAGTTTGTTTTCGGAGAAAAAACCAACCAAGTTGATGACATATTAGCAGTAGAAAAAAGGGTATTGCAATACGTTCTTTCCAATAACAAAAGGCTAACTGTCTCTGAACTTATTATGATTACAGGTTGGGATAGCCTTAAAGCAGACAAGGAAATCACCTTATTTATGCACCATTATCAGGGAAACATTGAGGTCTCAGACAAGGGCGTACTCATTTATCATTTCCCGAATTTGAGTGCAGAAGACGCCTCCTTGCCATCAAATAAAACAGAGCAACTGTTTATTTGGAATAATTTGCTTGAGATAAAAGAATGGAATAAAAATTTCATGTTTGAAAACACAGTAATTATAGTTATAAACCTATTTATCTGCATTACTTCAGGTATACTACTTACACTTCCAGAAGCCGAGGAATATCTCATTTTTTCAATTATCAATATTCATATTCTCCCTTTCATTTTCACGCTCTCTTTCTTTTTCGCCTCTATCACAAATAAAATCAAATTCCAAAAAGAGAGGGCTCATAAAATAAAGAAAAACAGGTACTTCTTGTACTTGAAACAGATATTTTCTAACCCAGAAAAAGTAGCCTTTGAAGAAAAAAACCACCTCCAAGATACTGCCACAAACGATTTGGAAGCCATATACCACAACACACCTGATGGGGCTATACATCTGTCATTTCAGACCATTATAGATGAACTAAGTACTGTGGATTCACTTGAAAAAATAAAGAAAAAGGCTTCTTTACCCCTCCTTTCTGAGAGCACAAATTCAAAGAGGGGATATGAAAAACTAGGTAAGAGAATTTATAAGAAGTCAAGCCCTGATGAACTAACATTTGTCTTTAAGAAAAGAGTTGAGATAGAAACTTATTTTCGAATCTTATTCTTTTTGGTAATGACAACAGTTATTATATACGGTATAAGCACAACGTCGACACCTTTTTTTCTCTATTTTCCAATTTTAATATTTTTCCTACAAGGCTTCTTTAGAAATCTACAAACCTTTATTGCAGCAACCAAACTCACAATAAACAACAAGATTTGTACTATTAAATCTGGGCCAATCCCGTTCATAGGAACGAATTGCACATGTTATTTATGGCAGCTAAACAGTGTGTTCTGTAAAATTGATCATGGAAAAACCCATCAATTGTTAGCTTCGACAGAACATAAAAGCTTTTATCTGCCACTGATCAGAAGAGACGTTTCCAGAACCCTCCTCTGGGAAGTAGCAATCGAAATAATGGAGTGGAAAGAAGAGCATCAGGAGTAGTTTATTTAATCAACCAGCAAGGAACAACAAATGGCTCAACACACATCTGCCAGGGTCGGCAACCAGTCCGACGAGAAAGTAAGAAGCTTGGTGAAAGCTTTCCTCAAACAAAGGAAAACAGCCGCCACCAAACACGAAATAGTGACGGAAACGGGGCTTTCGGTTTACGACGTGGAAGATGCCCTGGAAGACTTCATTGGCACCTTCCAATGTGTGCTAAAAGCCGACGCAGACCACAACCTCTCCTACAAGTTCGACTTTTCGGATGTGGTGGGGAAAAAGGACTTTTGGAAAGAGGCTCAAAAGCTTGGAAAAAAGCTCGCCAAGTGGGCATTTATGGGCTTTATCACCTTTATGCTGTTTTACAATGCGTTTGTTTATTTTCCTTATTTGGTGGGAATAGGACCTACTCTTTTTTGGGTTTTGTCGGTAGTCCATCTTCCTATCTGGGTTCTACTTTTTATTTATGTGATTCTCGATGATAAAACCAATTTACTCAATAAGGGAATTAAATTTAAGAAATCCGTTTTTCGGTTTTTTATGGGTAAGCGGAAATATGTTTATTCTATAGACAAATGGAATAAAAACATATTTCAAATAGTTTTTGAGTTTGTTTTCGGTGAAAAGGACTCTCAATCAGAAGTTGTTTTATCCGAAGAAAAGAAAGTATTAGAATACATAACCTTGAATGGAAATAGAATTACAGTTTCAGAGCTTGTAATGATTACAGGTTGGAATCTTCATAAAGCTGAACAAGAAATAACCCTTTTTATGTACCATTATGGAGGGAATGTGGAAGTAACTACAGAAGGAGTTCTTATTTATAACTTCCCTGACCTCCTGCCCGATTCTTCTGCCAAACCTGAAAAGGTGGAAAACCTTTATATCTGGAATAATTTACTACCAATAAAGGACTGGAATTCAAATTACATCTTTGTAAATGGTTTGATTGTTATAATCAATTCTTTTATCCTAATCACATCTACTTTTTTGATTTACTCTTCTGAAAGCGGTTCAATCCCATTTTTGCCTAATGAAGTAAATATACATTTGTTGCCTTTTTTATTCTCCTTATCCTTTTTTGCAGTATTTATTTATGGAAAAAGCAAGCATTTGAAGCGGAACGCTGACAAACTAGCCCAGAACCGCTTTTTTTTGTACCTAAAACAAGTATTTGCAAACCCTGAAAAAGTTGTGTTTGAAAAACAGAACCTTTTACAAGATTCTGTTACAACTATTTTCAATGCTACTTATGAAAACTCAGACGATGGGTCAATTCATATTTCATTCCAAAATATAATTGAAGAATTAAATGCTATTGGTACTTTATCAAGAATCAAGAAGACGGCTGTTCTAGAAATAAACCGAGAGAAACATAAGCCAAAGGAAACATATGAGAAGTTAACTAAACGTATTTTCAAACAGACAACTGCCGACAAATTAGTTTATGTATTTAGAAAAAAGGTTGATTTGTATGTTTATACGTACGTAATAGTATATTCTGTAATTGCCATCGCAAGTCTATATGCATTGGCATCATCCAATGTATCAACTGGCTTAAGAACACTATTCTTACTTCCTACTTTTGCTTATTGTAGTTATAGTGCCTTAAAACATTTTAGCTGCTTTACTAATTCAACAAGGCTAGAACTTACCAATAAATCTTGTACTGTAAAAAGTGGGCCAATACCCATTGGTCCAAATTCAAAATGTTACTTAAATCAAATTGAGGGTGCTATAAGCAAGCCAGATATTGATTACCTACATCAACTTTTATTAAATACAGAAAACGAAAAGTTCTACATTCAGCTAGTTCGAAAAGAAGATTCTAGAAACCTAATGTGGGAAATAGCCACAGAAATAATGGAGTGGAAAGAAGAGCACCTAAATAACTAAGCGCTGGCAACGCTCCTTAGCCGAATATCTCTTAATTTTGCAGCTGATTTTTATTAACAGGAAACTTCGAGCTACGCTAGAAATTAAAGACATGAGTAAAAAAGTAATTTTATTGCTTTCTATTGTTGTCGTTGTCATCAATGCAACCAGCCTAACAAATGAAGTATTCACATCAGATTCAGCACTTTATGCATCCATCGCCAAGTCTTTCAGTGCTTCAGGCAACTACTTGGATATTATTGTGCTAGAAAGAGATTGGCTAGATAAACCCCATTTCCCTTATTGGTTATGTGCGCTCTCCATCAATATTTTTGGGGCAAATGCTTTTGCCTACAAACTCCCATCTATCTTACTTTTCTTGGTTTCCTTGTTCTACACCTTCAAGCTTGCCGAGAAAATCTACAATAAGGAAACGGGGTATTTAGCTGCAATTATTCTTGGGTCTTCTCTGCATATAATCATCTCGAATAACGATGTGCGAGCCGAGGCCATTCTGATGGGGCTGATCATGGGCGCTATCTACCACATGTACAAGCTCACCCAGCGGTTTTCATTTGCCGATCTGGTGCTCACGTCACTATTTAGTGGCACTGCCATCATGACCAAGGGGCTGTTCATCCTCATTATTATCTATTCCGCCATTTTCGGGAATATGATTTTGAAAGGGCAATTCAAGGAAATGCTAAAATTCAGGTGGATTTTTGTACTCCTCCTCACGTTTGTCTTCATTTTTCCAGAGCTGTACGCTGTTTACACCCAGTTTGACCTCCACCCCGAAAAAGTGGTTTTTGGCAGAACAGGAGTTTCCGGCTTGAAATTTTTCGTTTGGGATAGCCAATTTGGAAGGTTTTTCAACACAGGTCCTATCAAAGGGTCGGGAGATCCTTTTTTCTTTTTCCATACCATGCTCTGGGCCTACGCACCTTGGGTTTTTATAGGCTTTACCGCTTTGTTTATCTATGTAAAAGAGCTATTCAAGCGTAAAAAAGACCAAGATTACCTTACCCTCCTTGGCTTTTCTATCATGTTCGTCATCTTTTCCGCATCAAAATTTCAACTACCTCATTACCTGAATATTATATATCCTTTTATATCCATTTTAACAGCATCTGTATTGCTGCAAAAAGGCAATAAAAATCCCATTAAGAAGATTACAAACATTTCCCTAAACCTATATGCGGTTGTCTATATTTTAATGATTGCTTTGTTAGAATATTTCTTTCGAACCGACTACCCCGTCATCGGAATTACGCTATGTATAGTACTTACTGGGGTCATCATTTTTTTCAACGTCACCAAAAAATATGGAGAAGGGAAGCCTATCATTTTTGCAGTTCTTGGAGTTGCTATATTTGCCATCTTCCTCAATTTCAGCTTTTACCCAAGCCTGTTCAAGTACCAATCAGGCGTTTTCATGGCTGATTTTGCCAACGAAAACTATCCCAAAGAACCCATCATAGTCACCCACAACGAAGGGCTGATGGAATACTATTCTGAAAATAAGCTGATCCATTTGGATAGCCTTGGCAGCGTAGATGAAGCTATTCAAAAAATATCAACTTTTAATAAAGTGCTTCTTTATACGGATAAAGAATTGATGGATGAATTCACCGAAAAAGGACTGAAATACAACATCATACAAGAATACGAGCATTATCATATCACCACGCTAACCAAAGAGTTCATCTTCTACAAAACAAGACCAGAAGAACTAAAAACAAGATATTTGATGGAAGTGTGGGTAGAGTAAATTGTTTTTTGAACCTCTACTACTCATCATAACAAGCTATTTTCACATAGTCGGGTTCTTCTAGGAGTTGGTCTTTTACCACCTCGCCTTCTTCGTTGATATAGAGCATCACGTATTTGCCCGCCTGCGATATTTCTCTTTCTACTAGGTAAAAAGGCGTGGTTTCATCCCCAAGGTTGATGATTTCGGTATATTCCTCTTGGATCAGCCTGCCCTTGTGGTTGCTGAGCAAACCGTAGCCGCTGCTGCGGTAGGTCACTATCACTACATTTTCAGGGGTATTGTAGAGGTATTCAAATGTATCGAAGGTTTCGGGGAGGAAGTAGTTTCCGCTAAAGTTGTACAGCTTCCATTTGGCTTCGTGCCTCACCAGGCTTACCGTATCGTTCCAGTAGCGCACATCGTCAAACTGGAAATCGGCTACGACTTCGTTGTGCTTGTCCACAAATCCAAACTGCCCTTTTTTGGCAATAAAAATACTGTCCGACTGCCCGTAGAGCTTTAGGGTAGCATCGTATTCAGGAGCTATCACTTCGCTTGTTTTCGCATTGAACAAGCCAAATTTCTTTGTCTTAAAAAGCGAGAAATAAGCGTCTTTGTAGTGGGTAATCACCTCGTACGAAGGCTTTAGCACCGTTTTCCCCCGCAAGTTTGCCAAGCCTCGCTTCCCATAGTTTTCTATCATCACCATCTCCTCATCCAGCAAGGTGATTTTTTGGTACTTATTGCCCAAAATTTCGTACCCGTCTCCTGAAAGCAATCCCTTTTTCCTGCGGGCATCTTCGGTGATGATAAACGGCATGTACTCGTAGCTCACACTGTCCACTGGCAACTTTGCCGACTGGATGTTGAGCGACCTGTACTTGGTAAAATCTGTAAGATCGTCTTTATAAAAATAGCCCAACTTCTTCTTTCCCTGCTCCAGCAAAATCCCTTTGTCTTCCACAAAATGAATAGTGTCGTACACATTTTGGATAAAGAGCTCGCCCTCAAAATTAATCACGCCCCACTTGCCACCTACTCGCACGGCATAGCTTTTTTTGCCCACTATCACTTCTTCATAATCCACAGGCGATATTTTTTGTCCCTGCATATTATAAAAATTAAATCCTGTCGATTTCTCGGCAAGCCAGCCTCCAGGTGTATCTCTTATCTCATCATTTTCGGGCACTACGTCCTCATAGGCATAATTTTTTATACTTTGCTTCCCTCCCTTGCTTAGGTTGAGGAAATACTCATGAGAAACCTCAAAATCATCGTACTCTAGTTGGATAAGGTGGCTGGCATCACCCTTTGCCGAGAGCAAAATCTCCTCGTTCACATACGCCGACTTTCCTCCATTACTGAGCGAGATCACCCCCGCTTCCCTATCAGTATCAATAAATGAATACTCCATGGGAAGTACCAGCTGGTCGTTCATCGTCCGGATGCCGAGGGCGCCATATTTCTTTACACTTACCAAGCCTCTCGAAAGCAATTGCACATCGTCATACTGATTGTCCATCAGCTTAAACCCAGCTTGATGATACAAGCCAAACAGCTTATTTTTGACCGTAAGCAATACGCCAGGGGCAAAATATGCTACCTTATCAAATTCATAAGGCACTATTACCCTTCCTTTTTTGTCTATAGCCCCCGTTTTTCCATTACTAACCACTACTATAAAATCATCGAAAACACCACTACAGCGGTAGCTTTCACCTATATCCTCGTAGCTTGGCGCAAGCATGAGCTTTCCTTGCTGGTCCATAAAACCAAACTTTGCCGAGTCGGGGTCTATAAATGCATAAAAGTTTATTTGGCTCATTTCCACCGCCTCTTTTGCCCAGTCTTTATTGGGAAAATTGGGGTAAATAGAGAGAAATCCTTGAGGCGAATCGCTCAAAAACCAAAGCCAATACCAAGCCCTTTCTACATACCTATTGCTCGGATAATCGGCAATAAACTTTGCGAAAGTGGAAGGTTTGGTATCTGCCGTAAACAACTGGTAAAGGTGTAGTTCTGCTTCTGGTTTGTGCGGATTATCTGGATAATCCCGTATAAAAGCGGCATAACTTTCTATGGTCGCTTCTTTGGTTTTGGCATCGTAGAGCAATTTGTGGTAGCGCTTCTTGGCTTCTTCCACTTGCCTAGCCTCGGGGTACGTCTCAAAAAATGACAAATAAGCTTGGTAGGTATCTGCTTTGAGCGCCGCGGCAAAAGCAATACTATCTCTTAGTACAATGGCCGAATCCATCTGATTGGCCGCCACAAACTCATTTATGAATGTCTGGTACCCAGCTAAATCGTGGTATTCCCGCGCCCTTTCAAAAGCCAAGCTGTCCACCTTTGCCCTAGTATCTCGTATCCGCACTTCCGAAAGCCCAGCTTTATCGAGCTTTAGCACCTCTTTGCCTTCCAGCTTCTGCAAAGTTTCCAAAGAAGTACTGACCGCTTCGTAAGCTTTATCTATGTCATAAAAAGGATTGGCCGTATCGAGGTAATAAAGGCTGTAGAAATAATATGCACCTGCATCTAGTGAATCTTTTTCCAATTTCTTCTTTAAAGAAGCCTCCAGTTTTTCAAAATCTTGCTTCTCCAAAAGCTTCTCTAAAGCCTTGACACTTTGCGCTTGGAGGTTCATAAAAGTGGAAACCAGAAAAAAAACAGTAATCAAAAAACGAATCATCGTATTCCGAGTTGAAAGATGGAATGAATAGGTTTGTTGCTAATTATCGGTCTACTACCTCTTCTTCGTAAAACGTAAAGTGTTTAAGACGCAAAATTTAGATAGAGAATAATACAGGTGATTATTTGGAAAGTCAAGCCTCAAAAGTAATCATTTTTCAGTTTTTAGGATAAATATTAAAAGTTCTGAAACTATTACCGCAGTTCTAATATTGGCTAAAGGTCTAAAAACAATCCACTTACCTTTTCCTTATAACAAGAATTACATTTTTTTATAGGAAATCTAATTTTTGCCCCTATTTTTGTTAATGATTACCAATAACAAGTCACTACGATTCACTTCACAACTTTTACCTCCATTCACAATCCAATAACTCACGACCTTTTATCAAACATCTTAACCCAAGATTTAACTACTTTTTTTAAGGTTGCCGTCACTGCTACTTTCTTTTCGGTTTAGACTAAGTCATTTTCTCGTAACTATTGATATATAAATAAAAGTTTAGCATTTCTCATTAAACTCAAATTCACTTATGAAACATTCATTGTTGTTTCTCATTTTATCAGCTTTCGTTTTCTTCTCTTGTTCCAAGGAAAAAGAGCAAGAAGCAGTAGTAGAAACGGTGACCGTAAATGGTACAATCACGAACTCAAAGACCGAAAAAGTAACAATCAGTTACAGAACTCCATCATTGGACAGCGAAAAGATCACTCTAGCAGAGCTAGGGCTTGACAGTACAGGATATTTTGAAGCTACTTTTGAACTAGCCGAACCAGTTCAAGCCATGGTATCTAATGGCGAGTACACCAAGGTATACCTGGAGCCAGGCGATTCTCTCAGTCTTACCATCGATGCCGAAGAGTTTGACGAATCGGTAGCTTGGACAGGTATCGGCGCTGAAAAGCAAAATTATTTTGCTAAAAAAATGCTCTTGAACGAGGAGCTTATGGCAAAATACGACGGAGGTTTCCGTGGGCTAATGATGCTCGAACTAGCCGATTTTGAACTAGCGATGGACTCGATACTCATGGCTAACAAGGGGCTTTATACCGAGTTTTTCGATAGCTTAGAAGTAAGCGATGCGTTCAAAGCGCTAGAAGAAGCTGAGCTTATTGCTGACTGGGGTCAGAAAAAAATGATGTACCCAATGTACCACAAGTATTATTCAGACTTGGAAGAATTTGCAGTACCCGACTCCTACTATGTATTTATGGAAGAGATTCCTATGGATGAAGCTTACTTGGCTTCAAGTAACTTCAAAAGCTACTTAAACAATATTGTTCGTAAAGAATTTACTGCTTATACCGAAGCAAACCCACAAGATTCTTCTGTGAAAGAAATGTCAGGTTATAGCTTGAAAATGTACGAAATAGCATCAAACTTAGAGGCTCCAGGGCCAATCAAAGATTTCATAGCTGCAAGCCAAGTATTTGATTACATCAGTTTCTCGGGAGTAGATAGCATTGCCGACAGCTTAATGACTGCTTACAAAGCAATAAATATAGACGAAAAAAACTTAGCATCCATTGAAGAAAACTACGAAAAATGGGTGATACTCTCAGAAGGTAAACCCGCTATTGATTTCACTTACACCAGTCTTGATAGTACCGAGGTTTCCCTCAGCGATTTTGTGGGCAAGGTGGTGTATATCGACGTTTGGGCTACATGGTGTGGTCCTTGTATGAGAGAATTGCCTTCTGCCAAAGAGCTTCACACCTATTTTGGCGACAGGGAAGATTTGGTTCTCTTATATGTTTCGATAGATGAAAACATTGATGCTTGGAAGAAACTTCTGTCAGAAGACGAAGAGTTCCGCACTATGGGCGTGCATGTGATAGGCGATGATGCTTGGAACAGCTCAATCAACAAAGACTATATGATCAAAGGTATCCCAAGGTATATTTTGATAGGGAAAGACGGAAAAATAGCCGATGCCACTGCGCCTAGGCCATCGAGCGGAAATGAGATAAAAGGGGCGATAGAAGCGCTACTTACCGCAGGAGCAGTTTCGAAGCTATAAGCTAATTCATATGTGAATACGAGCCGTTGCCAAAAAATTAGGCAACGGCTTTTTTGTTTTATGATCACCCAATATCACATGTACACTTTACGATTAATACTGATTTAAACATATTAAGTCTTGTTGACAGCATGTAGGCTAATGTTTATGAGCGCACCCGTTATACTTGTACACTCGAAAGGTTTTCGACAAACGAAGCCAACGATTTAAGCAAGAGAACCAATTAGCAAGCCAGCTATACAAAACCTTAATTATTAACCAGTGCTTACTTAAACAAGTAACTAGGCAAACTAACTTTATAGGCACTGACTAACCCAATACAGAATACATGGAAGTCATTAAAATGTACGAGTACCAAAGCCGGGAATCTGGATACATCCAAGATTATGTGGCAAGTCTTATGACAGACGGAGATGTTTACAATCTCAAGTGCGGACAAGCCATAATAGATATTAAAAATAAAGAAGCTGGGGAAAAATTGCTAAACCAACTATTTATCAATGTAAAAGAAGTCCCTTCCTTACTAAATGACCTTGGGTCAGAGTTCAACTCTTTTTTCAGCTTCGAAACGTTATATGTTTAGTACAAATAGATTACCATTACAACTTCTCTAACTACTAGCTCCAAGGCAAATACCTTGGAGTTTTTTTTGCTCAAAACTCAAGTAACAACACAAACAATAGATAAAAATATCTTTGGGAATTCAATTAAAAAAAGAAAGTAGGTAGGGATAAAGTTGATACTTGATTTAACTTGTATTGCAAACAACGGTTTGTTCACAACTTCTTCATTTAACCGAGGTTAGCCTTTGATATTCTAACACAATCTACCAGAACAAATTAGTTTGTATAATAAATGTCATTACTCAAAAAATACCGTTCTAGCATAAATCCCCTGCTGTTTAGGGAAGGCATTTATTTAGTGAAAAATACAAATAACACTCATGACTCAATTCTATATTTCATCCTTAATAATAGTTTTTGTAGTAGTACCGCTCATACTGCTCTTGTTCAGAGTTCTCTTTAAAAAATCAATTCTATATATCATTTCTGTTTCGGTAGTATTGAACAGTATGGTAGCTGCGATATCAGGTATGTTAGTTGGCTTTACGGGTAATTTATGGATTATTCCTGTAGCAGCTATTGTCTATACAATAACCTTGTATCTTGGAATTCAATTTTTGAAGACCAAAGTAGGCAAACCGTTGACTAATATGACTGAAAATATAGAACAGCTTTCTAAAGGTTTTTTTTCGGTACAATTTGATGCTGAAATAGCCAAAAAAAATCACGAATTAGGATACATTAATAAAGCCTTGATCAATATGCTTGCTAACCTTAAGGAAAGTATTTCTATTGCAGAATTAGTTTCCCAAGGAAAAATACACAGTGCTACTATTGATTTTGAAAAAAATGATAAGCACGGAGATTTAGATATTGCCCTCAAAAGGATGATTCACCAGCTAGCTTTGACAGTAAACAACATTTCTGAAAGGTCGGGTGCTATTTCTTTGGGATCAGAAGAAATCAACAAAAGTTCACAGATTGTTGCACAGGGTGCTACCGAACAAGCGAGCTCTTTGGAAGAGATATCCTCTTCAGTAGAGCAGATGACAGGCAATATCAATCAAAATGCTGAAAATGCACAAGGTGCCGAAGAAATAGCAAGTCAAACTACGATAAAGATGCAATCGGTAAAATCTTCATCGGATGCCACATTTGACGCTATAAAGGATATTGCGGAGAAAATTCAAGTAATAAATGAGATTTCAGATAAGACCAATCTATTGGCTATAAATGCTGCAGTAGAAGCTGCTAGAGCCGGAGAACAAGGAAAAGGCTTTGCCGTAGTGGCCACTGAGGTCAGAAAACTTGCAGAACGAAGCAGAAACTCAGCTGAAACTATTATAGAGCTTACCAAAAAATGTGTAAAAGAGGCTGAAAACTCAGGTCTTTTACTCGATGAACTGACACCAGGTATGCAAAAAGCATTCAATCTAATCCAAGAAATTTCTTCTGGAAGTGCTGAACAAAGGGCAGGTGTCGAACAGATTAATGCTGCTCTAGCTCAGCTAAACCAGGCAACTCAACAATATGCTTCATCAGCGGAAGAATTAGCTTCTTCTGCTGATAATTTTAATGCACAGGCTCTGCACTTAAAGAAAGACGTTGCCTTCTTTAAATTAAGTGAGGAAAACGAACAACAGTTTTCAAAAGGTAAAATCCTTGATCAGATTGAAAGGTTGAAATCTATTTTAGATGCAACCGAAGAAGTCAGCAAAAACACTCCTACCAACAGCATGCTGACAAATGAACCAGGATCCAAAATTTCTTCCCCTAAGGAGTCAGGTCCTACTATTCATTTGGACAACGATGACGATATTGAAATTCCAGAAGAGAATTTCACCATAGGTATTAAAAACCATTCGGTAAACGGAAATACAGAAGAATAGAAAACGTAAAGTGATTGTTTTATGCCAACTTCAGAAATCAAATCGTACTTGTTGTTTTCACTCTGTAAAGAACACTTTGCCGTAGATGTGAAGTATGTAACAAGGGTAATTGACTTGGAAAATATGATGAGGGTACCAAAAGCCCCAAACTTCATAAATGGTGTTATTAACCTAGAAGGGCTCGTATTGCCTGTAGTTGATTTAGCAAAAAAAGTAGACTTGGGCACTACTGAAATACTTCCCAAGACAAAAAACATAGTTTTAGAAATAGACAATGATGAAGAATCATTTTTTGTAGGCCTGTTGGTAGATGAAGTACTGGATGTGGTGAACACTGAAACCGCTCAACTGAGCGCACCTCCATTAGAAAACATGGGATTCGACACCCAAACGTTAGATGGAATGTTAAAAGTAGCTGAAGAATTTTATATGATTATCAGCGTGGTAAAAGTATTTGAAAAAGAATTGACGAATTTTCTAGAAGTAGATAATTCTGTTTCAAAATGATAATTAAAACTAAAAACACAGATGAGCAAAACCATTTTGGTTGCCGAAGATTTTGACGTATCGCGTAAGGTGATTGCAAAAACTCTTACAACTATGGGGTATAATGTATTGGAGGCTGTGGATGGCCAAGATGCGTCTAGGTATTTTGATGGAAGGTCAATCGACCTTTTGGTGACGGATTTTAATATGCCAAACATAAATGGCGCTGAGTTAATTGAATTGGTTCGCTCCAAATCTCAATACGAGTATATGCCAATTCTTTTGCTCACAACCGAAGTAAGAGAAGACAAAATTAAAAAGGCACTAGACGCAAGCATTACAGCTTGGATAAAGAAACCTTTCGACACGGACTTCTTCTTGAAATTAGTAAAAAAAGCACTTAAATAAGTTTTTATCGATTCATGCAGGAGCTGATTAAAGAATTTATTGTAGAGGCAAAAGACCTTGTAAAAGACCTTGAAAAAAGCTTAATGGTTTTGGAAAAGGACTTGGGCAGTATTGAGGAAATCAACACGGTTTTCAGAGTACTGCACACGTTGAAAGGCTCTGCGGGAATGTTTGGCTTAACAGAAATTGAAAGGCTTACGCATGATCTGGAAAACATCTATGCCGATATAAGAGAAAATATTAGGCAAAACGATGATTTTATTCTAGACCTTACACTCCATACAGCAGACACATTGAAAGATTTGCTCAATGGAAACGACTGTAAAAGTGAAGTAGATAGTATCATAGAAGAAGTTAAAAGATTAAGAGCTGACGAGGATGGAGTTCAGGTTGATATGGAAGGGAAAAATGCTGGTTCTCCCAAAGAGGCATCCTCCTTTTTAATAGTTTTTAAACCTGAAAAATTATTATTTAAAAGAGGGGTAAACTTAACCGCTGTATTTGAAGAAATAGAAGAATTGGGCAAAACAGAGATGATCGTTCATAACGATGACATTCCTCTTGAAACCCAGATTGAAAACAAAGAAATTTCTTCTTGGTTTGAAATTTATTTGAGTACTTCAGAAGGTGAAGAAGAGGTAAATGATGTATTCCTCTTCATGTTAGAAACTGAATACAAGGTACTTCCCCTAACTGATTCTGACCTCTCAAACAACGATACATTCAAAGAAGCTCTTGGCAAAATTGAATTATCCGCAAATGATTATGCAAAAAGAGTAGAGCTTTTAGACAGTATTACTCCTACTGAAAAAAAAGAAATACTAGAAGAATCCAGTCGTCAACCCGAAACGACAGAAGCAGCTGATAATGAAAAAGAAACAACTGAACAGTCTCTTTTTAGCAAGCAAAAAAAGGAAAGTAATATCAGTGTTTCCACCAAAAAATTAGACGACCTAATCAACATAGTTAGTGAAATAGTGGTTTTCAGGTCTGAATTACAGCATTTGGCAGGTTACCTTGGCAATACTGAACTAGATGAAGCTGCTGAAAAGCTGGAAAGGCTATCGCTCAAATTAAGAGACAATGCCTTTAACATCAGGTTAACTCCTGTAAATGTAATGGCTGTCAAGATTCGAAGATTGATCAGAAGCTTATCGCAACAGCTTGGGAAGGAGGTTGAGTTCATCACCCAAGGCTTGGAAACTGAACTGGATAGAAGCATTATAAGTGCAGTAGAAGCCCCCTTGTTGCATATTATTAGAAATGCAGTTGATCATGGAATAGAATCTCCTGAAGACAGGGAGGCTAAAGGAAAACCTAAAAAAGGATTGCTTAAGCTTTTTTCCTACAACAGCAGCGACCATGTTTTTATTCAAATCCAAGATGATGGAAAAGGCATAGACCTTGAGAAGGTAAGGGCTAAAGGCATAGAAAAAGGATTGATTTCGGCTGAGAAAACTTATTCTGAAAGAGAATTAACACAGTTGATTTTAGAACCAGGATTTTCCACTGCCGAAGAAGTTACCAAAGTAAGTGGAAGAGGCGTGGGAATGGATGTGGTGAAAAAAGACTTGGCAACAGTTAGGGGTGAAGTTGAAATTCATACCGAACAAGGGCTGGGGACCATCATCACTTTAAGATTGCCAAACTCTCTTTCGGTACTTGATACCTTAATAGTTAGCGTGGCAAACCAGAAGTATCTTTTGCCAATATCAGAAGTAGAATATTGCTATACTGAAAACCACGATAAATTATTTGAGAAAAAAAGTAGGCAAATCAAGTATGACCACCAGCTTGTCCCCTTTGTTTCACTAAGAGAGTTCTTTGAGGTAAAGGATCAATCTCCAGAGGAGGAAAAGGTGATAGTAATAAACAAAAATGACCAGAGGGTTGCCATAGTAGTAGACAGCATATTGGGAGAGTTACAGACCGTGTACAAACCATTAAATGAGTTATTAAGGCCAGCAGAATGCTTTTCAGGAGCTTCAATTTTGGGAGATGGCAGTATGGCACTAATTCTCAATGCATTAAAGCTTAACAATTAATACGATTTGTTTTGGTCTTAAAACGGTGCACTAACCTCAATCATTTTTATTGAACATGACAAAACCGAACAAACTATCAATTAGTAAACTAAGTGATAAGCAATTTAAAATTGCCCAAGAATACTTGGCTGAAAAATATGGTCTAAACCTTCCTGATATAAAGAAAACTTTATTAGAATCTAGGCTTCATAAAAGGACTAAAGCATTAGGTTTTCCTACCACTGACCATTACATTGATTTTCTGTTTTCCTTCAAAAAAAAAACTGCTGCAAAGGAGTATTGCAATTTCATAGACCTTGTTACTACTCATAAAACAAGCTTTTTTAGAGAAGCTCATCAATTTGATTTTTTGATCAATACCTATCTGGATCAGTACTTACCTAAAAAAGGATCTAATAAACTATTGAAAATATGGAGTGCTGGCTGCTCTACGGGCGAAGAAGTATACTCTCTTGCTATTTTATTAGATAAATACAGGGAACGTAACCCTGCCATCGATTTCCAACTATTTGGCACCGACATTTCTATCCCATCACTCAAAGCAGCAACAAAGGGAATCTACCAAGAGCCAGCTTTGGTCGGGCTAGATAAGACTATTAGGGAATCCTATTTCGAAAAAACAGCTATAAACGGAGTGATGTCTTATAAATTTAAGAGGACAGACTTGAAAAATAAGATTTCTTTTTCGAGCTTAAACCTCAATAAAAAAATATACAATATACCGTTTAAGTTTGATTTTGTTTTTTGTAGAAATGTGATCATTTATTTTGATATAAAAACCCAGAAAGAAGTAATTAACAGGCTTAGCCATACTTTGAAAACAGACGGTATTTTATTTTTAGGTCATTCCGAATCAGCTATAGGATCAAATGCATCAATCAAATCTATTTTCCCTACATCGTACCAAAAACTCTAAAGACCTTGGGCTATGTTTCATAAAATAAAAGTATTAATAGTTGATGATTCGGCTTCAGTACGCCAAGCCCTCAAAACCATATTGGATAAATCTTCTGAAATAGAGGTTATTGGAACTGCAATGGATCCCTATTATGCAGTGAAAAAGATTCAAAAACATAAGCCTGATGTGATTACACTAGACATAGAAATGCCTAGAATGGACGGGCTTACTTTTTTGAAAAAAATAATGAAACAGGCTCCAATGCCAGTAGTAATTATTTCAAACCACACAAAACAAGGAGCAAATTCAGCTTTAAAAGCATTGGAACTAGGAGCAGTGGAGGTAATAGCCAAGCCTGAGCTATCTACAGAACAAGATATCAAGGAATCTGAAATCAGGTTGGTGGATATCATCCGGTCTGCATATTATTCCAAGCGAAGAAAGACAGGGTCTCTAAGTCCAGAAATAACAAGGGCTAAGGTGCATCAAGCCAAATTACAAAACTCAAAAAAATCCATCATTACAGTTGGGGCATCAACCGGAGGAACAGAAGCTCTCAAGACTTTTCTAGAAGCCATGCCTCCTAATTGCCCTCCTATCGTTATTGTCCAACACATGCCTGAAAAGTTTACACTCAGCTTCGCCCAAAGACTAAATGAGTGCTGTACTATCCGAGTAAAAGAAGCAGTAAACAATGATATATTAGAACAGGGCACTGCTTATATAGCACCTGGAAATTTCCATATGAGCGTAGTTTCCTCTCCAAAGGGAATGAAACTGATTACCTACCAAGGAGAGTTGGTAAATAGACACAGGCCATCAGTCAATGTTCTTTTCCACTCTGTAGCTAAAATTTCTAAGAACAATTCCATTGGAATTATAATGACAGGTATGGGAAACGATGGCGCCGAAGGCCTTTTGGCTTTAAAAAACGCCGGGGCTTATACTATCGCTCAAGATGAAGCATCGAGCGTAGTATTCGGAATGCCCAAACAAGCTATAGAAATTGGAGCTGCCTTGGACGTAGTTCCACTAAAGGAAATTTCAGAAAAAGTATGCTATTACCTTGAAGAGGATACCAAACAAGATTCTTGATATAGTCGACCAATGTTAAGTTTCTTCCCTCCATCACCTCAAGAACCAGAAGTAAAAGCTCCCAAAATAGATAACACGCTACAGAAAGCTTCACGAATCACAACTATTGTATAACGAGAGCAACCTGCTACTGAACAAATGCCACTGGAAGAAGACCGATTCCAAATGGAAGAAAGCAGCATCCGCCTAAAGTTTAAGTATAATTTCAGGTTTTAAGGAAACCGCATTGTATAGCCAAGTTGTGTTTTCACTTTTTTGATCGTAAATTAATTGGAGCAATAAATTCAACCAAAATGAACAAGCTCCTAACATACTTACTGGGATTCGTATTTCTCTTATTGGCAGATGGGAAGGCTATAGCTCAAGATGAATTTGTAATTCAGTTTTCAATATTGAATGCATATGGAGGGTCTTTTGATTACAATGGCATACACCATAAATTTAAATTTACACACCACAAACATCGAGACTCTATCAAAATCAACTATTACTATTTGAATAATAGAGAGTTGCCATATATCAAAAAGATGAATTTTATTAAAACATATAATTTTTCTTTTGAAAAGTTAATAGGTGCTTTAAATACCATTGAAGAGATTGAATTTGATACAAACGACAATACAAACCTGATAACACATCCCAATTATGATGGTGGATGGTGCTGCTTTTGTGACCCAAGAAGCAAGATTCTTGGGAAGGTTACTATTGAAATAAATGATATTAGTGGTACGAGTGGAATCATTGGAAATGGAGCTAGGCTATTTCAGGTTAAAGCATTTCTGAAAGATAACTTTGGAATAAAGGATTTTTGAAGTTTTTGACAAAAAAAAGCCAAGGCATCCCTTGGCTCTACGTATCTAAGATCATGTTTAAAAATTTTAAATAGGCATTTTTTTGATCCTATTAAGTATTATTTGGCAGTTTTGCCATAAAACCCAAGCTTCTTGGCTTTTGGTAGTTTTTTCATAGTCTTTGGACAGCCTCCGGAAGAAATTGAACGTGCCGAATGTCCTCTCGGTGACCCATCTCCACTTGATGGGCACAAAGCCCCTGGGGGTTGGGGGACAAGAGGATATCTCGACCTCTACGCCCCTTATGTTGTCCTCTACCCATCCGGTGAACTTCTTTTTATAGGCCTGGTCTGCCAGGATCTTTTCCATCCTGTGCAGGTAGCCCAAGAGGGGCTCCACCACCCGTTGCCCTATCGTGCCGTCATGCTCGTTGGCGCCAGTGGCGACCACTCCCCATACCAGCCCGAGCGTATCGGTGATGACGTGCCTTTTTCTCCCGTTCACCTTCTTGTTGCCGTCCAGCCCCGTGTCCTGCCCGATAAAAGGCGCGCACTTTACCGACTGGCTATCAATGGAAAGCATGCTCGGGGTCGCCTTCTTGCCCTTCCTCTTGCGCTCTAGTTGGTTGAGTGCCGCGTTCAGCCGAAAAAGCGTGTTGTCCCCCTGCCACTTGCGGAAATAATAGTATACCACATTCCAAGGAGGGCGTCCCTCGCCCGAGAGGCTGCGCCACTGCTGTCCGCTGCGCATGCAGTACAAGATCGAGTCCACCACGTCCCTGAGGTCATATTTGCGTTTCCTTTCCACGGGAAGATATTCTTTTATATATTGCCATTGCCGGGAGGTCAAGCGGGTATATCCTGTTTCCATAAACTTTGTTGTTTCGTCACTACAAAGTTTTAGCCTGCCCGGCTCTTTTCAAAATTTAAACATGCTCTAAATCAAATCATCACATAATCGAATCATCATCTCATTAACACATCGGCACGTCAAATTCATCGCCCTTCCATCACCTGCCCCCAAAAGCCATTGAAGCTTCCCTTGAATTTTCGGCAGAGGTAGACTTTTGTTCCATATTCTCTTGCCAGCGGGTTGGTGATGCCACCAACTTCAATTACTTCATCGCAAATAGCAGCTACGTCTTCCCCAAGCTCGTCATTGATATAAATAAAGGCTTCTAAGTCGGGCTCAAAGGAACGAGGCAGCCAATATTCGTAGGCATCGGAAAAGCTGAGGGCTTCGGGCAACCCGTATTTTTTCCCTATCAAGGTGACGGCTCCAGCCTGTCCATAATTCTCACAGTAAATAGCACAGGCTTCCTTGTTTTCCACTTGGTCAAAAGCTTTTTTAGTAACCAGTGCTAGTTCTTCCCAGCCTAGCATATCGGCGTAATCTTGGGGAAGTTCGTGTTTCTTTCCATCTTCAAAAGTCCTTCCTGCATCAATTCCATATTCTTCCTCCACCATATCGAAATGCTCCACCAATTTATCAGGAGAATACACGGGTAAGCCAAAAGGAACAAGAGGAATAATTCCAATCACCAACAAAGCGAACAGAGCAATTCTCAACTCTTTCATCTTCATATTATTCCCAATAAAAACTGCCCCTGCGGCAAGCAAAACTGGGAAAATACCGGCAGCATAGTAGGCTTTCCCTTGCAGGTACATCAGCGTGGCAAATACCAAAATGGAAGTAGAAGCCACTATTCCATATTTCTTTCCAGCAGGGTTCAATAGCAAGTACAGCAAACCGAGCAAGGCTATGAAAAAGGATAAATTCCACATGAAAAGCTGGTTAGTTACAAAGCTGAGCCTATCCACGTTCACCAGTTGTCGCTCGTTTAGCTCCGACATGTGCCGCAGCACGGGCAAGTCGTTAGAAATCTGCCAGTAGAGGTTGGGCAGGAAAATCACAAAAGCTATTAGCAAGCTTATGTAAAATGCTTTTTTGCGAAAAAGTTTGCGCTGGGGCGTGAAGCTGAGCAATACAAAAATGGATGCCAATTGAAGAAAAATGAGGTATTTGTTTAGGAGAGCAATTCCCATAGCTGCCCCTAGCCAGTAGAGCGTAGTATCACTTTCGGTGTTGATGTACCTGATGACGAGGTAAAATACCAGCGTCCAGAAGAACACATCGAAGCACACGGGTTGGTAAAGGAAAAATGCCCGAAGGGAAAACGGGGTACACATAAAAGCTACTACAGCCAAAACCTGTGCATAAAAATTCCCGCCCAATTCCTTCGCAATTCGAGCGAACAAAACGACCATTACCCCTGAAAGCAAGGCAGGCACCAACTTCACTGCAAAAACAGAAAACCCGATGGTATTTTCCACCAAAGCTGCTATCCAACCGATGAGTGGAGGCACAGATGCATACCCTAGGTCGAGGTGCCTGCCAAGGGAAAAATACAGCAGTTCATCTCGATGGTATTCCAGAGAATCGTAGAAAAGTAGGTGGATAAAAATATTTAAAATAGCGAGGACAAAAATTATATACTGTTCTTTGTTCTTCATAGATGGAAATTGGCTTTGGGGCAATTTACGAGAATAGGAAACTTCTTGACGAAAAAATGTGACGAGCGGTGGGAATTCAATGGGGAACACATTTGCGCTCCCCATTTTCTTTTTTTTTGCCAACATTTACTACACTGTAAACTAAATAACCGAATGTTTTAATAGTCTTCATTAAGTTGATTTTTGAACCCTGCTGATGGTTACTGGTTTCTAGTTACTGACGGTCCGCCGCTGCGGATACTGACGGTTCGCCGCTGCGATTTTCATCAATTGAATAAGCATTACTAAAAAAACTAGCAACCAGTAACTAGCCACAATCAGCGACTATTTTGAATTGATAAACAGCTTACAAATACATACGAAAACTTAGTTTACAAGATATTTACTCTACTTCCAACTCAATCATCACCACCGATTTGGAGGGCATTTTCACAGTCAACTTATTCCCCGTCGCTTTAAATGAGTTGAACTCCTGAATATTCACTTGCTCTTCTTGCCCAAAATCATTCAAAGAAGTTATTTTTTCCCCTGTAATGATCTCTCCTTTCAAAGCTTTTACCTTTCCAAGGCCTTCAAAGCCACATTCAACTTCCAGCTCCTTGTTAGGATCTACGTTGCTAAGCGTCACATGTATTTTACCATCTCTCGCCTTGGAGCAAGAGGTCTGGATGGCATTCATCGTCCTGTCCCCTTCCCCATACGTTTCTCCTTTCACTTCACTCGGAATCAGCATAGCATCGTGATGAACTTTGTACATCTTGAACACATAATAGGTTGGCGTAAGCAGCATTTCCTCTTCTTTGGTAAGAATCAAGGCTTGAAGTACATTCACCACTTGGGCAATATTTGCCATCTTTACCCTATCAGCATGGTTGTTGAAAACATTGAAATTGATAGAAGCCGTCACCGCATCGCGAAGCGTATTGTGTTGGTACAAGAAGCCTGGGTTAGAGCCTGGCTCTGGCAAATGCCAATTCCCCCATTCGTCTATGATCAAGCCCTTGGATTTTTCAGGGTCGTATTTGTCCATTATGGCCGAATGCTTGGTAACAAGTTCATCCATTCTCCAAGCATTTATCATGTATTTCTGCCAAGATCTTTCGTCATATTCAGTAGCCGAACCTTTGTCTTCCCAGCGGTCGCCCTCTATGGTATAATGGTGCACGGACACGCCTTGGAAACTGTTTCTGCTCCTAGCAGAACTCATCAAGGTTTCCATCCAGTGATAATCCCCGCTGTTTGGCCCTCCTGCTACTCGATAGAGCTTATTCGATCCGTAATCTTTCGCATAGGTCGAAAAATTAGTCATTTTGTCTCGGTAATATTCTGCCGACATATTTCCCCCACAGCCCCAGTTTTCATTTCCTATCCCAAAATATTTCACATTAAAAGCATCTTCGTGCCCATTTTCCTTTCTCAGGTTTGCCATGGGCGATTCTCCCTCAAAATTCAAATATTCCACCCATTGGGACATTTCCCTCACCGTGCCGCTGCCTACGTTTCCGCAGATAACAGGCTCGCAATCCAGCAATTTGCATAGCTCCAAAAACTCGTGCGTGCCGAAACTATTGTTTTCCACTATTCCGCCCCAATGTGTGTTGATAATGGTCGGGCGATCTTCCTTCGGACCAATTCCATCTCGCCAGTTATACGTATCGGCAAAGCAACCGCCAGGCCACCTCAGGTTAGGAATCCCGATTTCTTTCAGCGCAGCAATGATATCATTCCTCAAGCCATTGGTCGTCTCCACATCCAAGCTGTCGTCTACATAAATACCGTCGTAAATCAACCTACCAAGGTGCTCGGCAAAATGCCCGTAAATATGCCTGCTAATTTGATGCTTGGCAGAATCGGGATAAAAGGTGATAGAATTCTGGGCTGAGACCCAGCTAATATTGATCAGTACAAAAAATCCAATGAGTAGTTTTTTCATTTGTTCAAGGGTATTTATTTAGAATAGAAATTGATTTACCATCTCGGTTTTATGCCAGGGGCATATGGGAAAACCAAACTTTTGTAATAGGATAATTCCCCCTCTGGTTGTTCTATATTTTTGGGAAAAGACTTGCCAGAAAAGGTTTGGAAATAAAGCAGACAAGCATTTCTCCACCACCTCGCTTCTTTTTCTTGAATTTTGAGGAAAGTGGCTACTTCGGCATGCCTTTCATCATCAACCAAAGGCTTTACCTCGTCCCATTGCTTTCTCATTTTCCCCACATTTTTCACCCCTTCATCGTACTTCAAGCACATTTCTTCCCAAAGGGTATTTCCCGATTTCATTTTATAATCCCAAGGCAGGTGATGAAACCACAGCAAAAACTTATCGGGGCAGGTTTTCGGGTTGGAAAAGAGTTTTTCAATTTCGGGGGCATATTGGCTGAGCGCATCGCTGCCAGAAGCCGTTCGGTCAAAGCCTATGCCTTCCTTATCTGCTTTGTGGTAATACACTGAGGTCCAATCGGGGCGACTGCCCCCATCTACCCATGGTCCAGGTCCGTAATGATGATTCCTGCCCATAATGTGGTGCAAGCCTAGCGGCGTCATGTACTTGACAACCGCTTCTCTCGATGCCATCATTATCGCCTTGGCATTGCTCATCAGCTGTTGATTTGTCCCAAAGGTCTGCCCTATCCACTCTTCGGCTATTTCCTCTGAACTCAATTCATACTCCCAAGCCAAACGACCGTATGCGTACCAATTGGCTTGCCCAAACTGATAGCCCGTCCAGTTCCTATCCGTCCCAATGTTGGCAACACCAGCTATGAGCGATTCCTTTTTCCCTTGCACCGAACCATCTATAATTTTGGCTACAGTCGTTCCCTTTTTTGGTGAAAAAGTATCCGAATCCAAGCATTCTTTGAAGAGCGGAGCTAGGTAAGCCAAGCTCGTTCCTTGCCCCAAATATTCCTGTGTAATTTGCAACTCCAAGCCCAAAGCCGTCTTTTCCATCGCCCCAAAAAGTGGATGAAAAGGCTCACGAGGCTGAAAATCAATCGCTCCATTTTTTACTTGGATAAAAACATTGTCGAGGAATTTGCCGTCCAGAGGTTCGAATTCGTTGTTGGCTTGCTTCGCCCTATCGTCGGGAGCTTCGTGGCTGTAAACAAAAGCTCGCCACATCACCACGCCGCCATGAGGCGCCAGGGTTTCTGCCATCATATTTGCCCCATCGGCATGGGAGCGGTCGTAATTTTGAGGCCCGGGTTGCCCTTCTGAGTTGGCTTTCACCAAGAACCCTCCAAAATCGGGAATGTACTCATAAATCTCATCCACCTTGGCTTTCCACCAAGCCCTCACTTCAGGATTGAGCGGATCGGCAGTTTCCAACCCTCCTATCTCAATCGGTGAGCTGAATCGTGCCGTGAGGTACACTTGCACACCATAAGGCCGCATCACATCTGCCAGAGCTGCTACTTTTTCCAAGTACAAAGGCGTGAGGGTAAAAGCATTTGCATTCACATTGGTAAGCACCGTTCCGTTTATCCCGATGGAGGCATTTGCTCGGGCATAATCTATGTACCGAGGGGAAATATAATCAGGCAACCGATGCCAATCCCAAATGGAAAAGCCAGCATAACCTCGCTCCACCGTTCCATCCAAATTGTCCCAATGGTTCAGCACTCGGCGGGTGATTTTGGGAGAAGATTTTATGGGAAGGTCGGGCAAACTACTTTTTGTTTGTAGCAATCTTAAGAGATGAAAAACGCCATAAAGCGCACCTCTCTCGGTCGCCCCAGCAACGGCAAGGTATTTTTTGTTTTCGTAAGAAATGTAATCGATGAGGTAGCCTTCTTCGCCTAGCGTTTCAATTCGGGCTTTCAACTTTGCCTCTTGAAGAAGTTCGCAGTTGCCAAGAGTACCAATCCACAAACTTGTACCTTCTCCTAGTTTTTGGGAAACCAAAAGCTCTTTTCCAAAGAATCCTTCACTTGCCAGACCAAGCTCTTTGATAATCACCGAATCCGTGGCAGAAGTACCAAACACTACAGGTTTACCTAATATACTGTTAATAAATTCGGCACGAGATGCTTCTGCAATAGGTGCGTATCTCAGCCATAACTTGTAACCATCTTCTCCCCAGCTATTCTGGCTAACAAATAGCAGCAGTACGCAAATCAATATTTTACTATGTTTTTTCATATTCATATCATTCTGTTCAATTCTGGCTTATATAAGTAGGAGTGTAAAATAGGTTGTCTTTACCCGATTTTATATAAAAAATGTATTACATACAATTTATAATTCCCCTCTCATGCAGACAAGGATGCATCTCCAAATAATTATTCTTCATTATCAGCCAGTTACTCTAAAAAACAAACACCTATGACCAGTTAAACAACAAAAAATCCTTACCTTTGCAGATTCAAATAAAAATTCGAAAATACCAATGAAAAAAAGAGGCCAGTACGGCGACAAAAGAGAGGGAGGAAAAGGGAAAAGTTTCCCTAAGCGTGGAGGAGACCCAAGATCCAAATCGGGAGATTTTGACAACAAGGGAAAAGATTCTTACAGAGGCGAGAGCCACGGTAGGTCCAAGTCGAGAGACTTCGACAATGACAGAAGAGACAGGCGTCAATCGAGCAGGTTTGATAACGACAGGCCAAGATCAAGAAACCAGGGCAGTGACCGTGGCTTCAACGACAGAAGAAGATCGGGCAGTGATGACGCAAGGTCAGGTAGCAGTTTCAGAAATGACAGGAACAGAGATGATAGAAGGGATGACCGTTCAAGAGGGTTTGACAACGATAGACCAAGATCGAGAGGAAACGGAGAAAAGCGTGTTTTCAGAAGGAGAGCCG
Organism: Flammeovirgaceae bacterium SG7u.111; assembly: GCA_034044135.1. Lineage (NCBI taxonomy): Bacteria > Pseudomonadati > Bacteroidota > Cytophagia > Cytophagales > Flammeovirgaceae > Flammeovirgaceae bacterium SG7u.111. Next base: position 5,610,747 of record CP139021.1, read on the forward strand.
ATAGAGACCAAGACAGGTACAGGGCTAGAAAAAGGTCTGAAAATGAAGGTAGAGAGGATAGTCACTTTTCTAGAGGAGAAGACAACCAAAGATTTAACGATTTTGACAATGACAGAGGCTTCAACGACAAAAGAAGACCGGGCAGCGATGATGCTAGATCGAGAGGCGGGTTCAGAAATGACAGGAATAGAGATGACAGAAGAGATAGCCGCGAGCCTAGAAGCTTTGGCAATGACAGGTCAAGGTTTGACGATAGGCGCAATGGTGAAGAAAGGGGAAACCCTAAATCGAAATTTGACCGCAAACCTTCCAATCGCTATAGCAATAACAAAGTTGGATCAAGAAACAGACCTGACTATGAAAGTGCGCTAAACAGCAAAAGAAGTTTTAACAAAAGAGAAGACGACGACAAGCTAGTTTCTGATGAAATAAGGCTAAACAGATATATTTCCAACTCAGGTGTTTGTTCTCGCCGAGAGGCCGATGAGCTCATTGCCAACGGACAGATCAGGGTTAATGGAAATGTAATCACTGAAATGGGCTTTAAGGTCAAAAAGACGGACAAAGTCACTTATAAAAACAAGCTACTTTCTAGGGAAAAACCTGTTTACATCCTACTGAACAAACCAAAGGGATTCATTACTACTATGAGTGATCCTGAAGGTAGAAAAACAGTGATGGACTTATTGCAAGATGCTTGTGAAGAAAGGGTTTACCCTGTAGGCAGACTGGATAGGGATACAACAGGTTTATTGCTACTTACCAACGATGGGCAGCTAGCAAAAGACTTGGCCCACCCTTCTGGTAACACCAAGAAAATTTACAATGTAGAATTGGACAGGCCTATTAGCGAGCCTGACTTCAATACCATAGTAAAAAGGGAACTTGTGTTGGAAGATGGGCCGGTTGATTTGGATGGAATTTCCATTATCAATACAGAAAAAACGCAATTGGGTGTAGAGTTACACTCAGGTAAAAACAGGATTGTCAGGAGAATTTTTGAGCATTTCGGCTACAAAATCATAAAATTGGACAGAACTGTGTACGCTGGCCTTACCAAAATAGACTTACAAAGGGGCAAATGGCGTTTTCTATCTGAAAAAGAACTGGTGAGAATGAAACACATGAACATCAGAAAGTAAGTAATTATATCCTACTACTTATATATATCCGCACGCTGGCGAAAGCTGGGTGCGGATTTTTTTGTGGTAAACAACAAATGGTTTGACACAGTTCCTCCTCACCTTTTCACCACTTTATTAGGATTATCGGTGATAAAAGATTTCCACGATTTTGATTTGCTCTCATTGCTCCCACCTTGGTAAAAATGGCAAAGTGCTACTCCTAGTGCATCGGTAGCATCAAGCATGGCATGTTCATCTGCTTCAAATTTCAAGATCGCCATGAGCATTTTCGCCACCTGTTCCTTTGTAGCATTTCCATTTCCCGTCACCGACTGCTTCACCTTCTTAGGTGCATATTCTACAATAGGAATATCCATGGCTAGAGCAGCAGCCATCGCAACTCCTTGTGCTCTTCCGAGCTTCAGCATCGATTGCACATTTTTCCCATAAAAAGGAGCCTCCAAAGCCATTTCATCAGGATGATATTCTTCTATAATATGGGTGATTCGCTCGAATATTTTCTTGAGTTTGAGGGCGTGTGACGCATATTTTTTCAAATGAATAACCCCATACTGAACCAAGGAAGGCTTATTATTTTTGATCAGGATGATACCATAACCCATCACGTTTGTGCCAGGATCAACACCCACTATTATTTTCTCCTTTATCGTCTTCTTTCCTGCCATTTTTTGGGGATTAGCTTTTAGAGTTTGGGGTTAAGGCAAAAGCTCTATTCAGCATTAACCCTTTAACTATTCAATCACAAAGTTGGCGATTTTTTTGATATTCTATCAAGAAAGAGCTTTAGCCTTACTGCATGAGTGCATACCTAAGTTGGAGACCAAAAGCCGTGGTAGAGCGCTTGAACGAACTAGAAATCCGTGGATCGTTGATGCTCCTTTCAAAATACATGGTTAGCTGCGTTTGCTTATTTACAGCATAAGAAATGGTTGGCTTGAATTGCATATTGATATTACCTGCCGTCACGGTCGATACATCATCAATTTTCCGTTGCAATGTTCTCGTGTCTCTTACCGTCATCGCCATTCGCATGGTTATATCGTTTTCCAAGGTCTTAATCGCTCCTCTCACTTTAAAAGGCACTTTCATTCCCGCTTTTGTATAACCAATATCCACAGTGATATCGTTGCTTTTCAACTCGGTCACTTCGGCATTGGAAAGGTTTAACGCAACATCTCTTCGCTTCTTGAAATCCATTTTCACAGTTACGTTCCCCCTTGTCCTCATTTGAATACCTATCAATGGAGAAAACAGTTCGGAAATCGTAACTTGGTTCATCACCAACACAGGTACCAATGTACCATCTTCATTGGCCTGAGGCAAGGAAACTTCCCAAGCTGGCACGTTTAAGCCCAACCTATCGGGGTCATCATTGTAAAAGAGTGACGAGGTGTAGTTTCCGACTTGGTAAAGCGATGTGTACCCATGGGTTAGCGTCACGCTTCGGAATGTCTCTTTTAAAACCGGTATTTTTGAAAGTCCGGAATAAGTTACTTGCCAGTTCGGAATCGGGATGGTCGGGAAAGCATTAAGCTTTATCGAATTCACATCGCTTCCAGCATATGCAGCCCTAAATGCAGGCACCAATACATCCTGAGAATTCAACTGATACTCACCTCCTGGATTTAGCGCATCCAACCTCGACTTTATAACATCTCTATTTCGTACAAACTCGTCAAAAACAGGGTTGTTATTGTTTTCATCATCTGAGGCAAAGGCTGTAGAAAGAGAGAAAAACGACGTTCCGAAAGTTCCCGTCCGCACTGGCGTTTGAGACTGGAAGCGGTTTTCTTCTGGTAACCAGCGGTACACCTCCGAGTAGCCATCGGTAGAAGTACGTTCAGCTTTCAACTGAATTTTCAAGTCTCTCACAGGCTCCAAGTTTGTCTGGAAAGAAAGCTTGGTATTGTTGTTTTGCAAGAAAGGGTTGTTTTGAGAAAAAGTTTGCGCCAGCCAGCCATTTTCAGCAGCAGTGTACCGAACAGTCGGATCTTGCGAACCCAAAAGGAAAGCCACGCCAGGGCTTTCCCAGTTCTCATCAAACCCAAAGTATTTAGGCGTGTTGGTAAAACCTGGCAAAACAGTACTGTTGGTAGACGTATAAGAAGCATTGATATTTTTGATCGACATGAGCAACCTAGCTACTCCTTTCACCGCTTTCATCTCTTTTGGCTTAATATCTTCTGCTTTTCTGCGCTCTATTTCGGCATCAAGCTCTGCTATTTCAGCCTGCAAAGCATCGCGCTTTCTCTCCAACCTACTTGGTTTTACTATCGTATCTTCTGAAGTAATTCCCTCTACGGGCGGCTGTACTTCGGCTACTTCTTCTTGCGCTTCGGCAACCTGCAACGAATCCCCGCTTTTAGCCAATTTTAAAGAATCTTTAGATGCTTGCTTTGCCAATTTTTCCAGCCTCTTTTGTTCTTTCAATTTCGCTTTCTCTTCTTTCTTCTTAATCTTCTCTTCAATTTTTGTAAGCTTTTCTTGGAGTGCATTTCGTTTGATGGTAAGCGGATCATCTGGAGCTCGTCCTCTTCTAGCAGGCTGATTTATCCGTTTGAGGGCAGGAATTGAATTATATATTTTGTTCAAATCAACCTGTCCGTTCACTTGGATAGAATTATTGTTCCGCACAGTATTCCCTAACGAATCAGCTAAACCGAGCGCCCCTGCCGTCCAGTCATAGCTAGCTGTATAGCGAGTATCGGCTTTCAGCCAATTGGTAAGTGGAAACTTATCTAAAGGAAGACGATAATTCACCCCAACTGCTTGGTTGAAACTTTTCATCCTACCAAAATTTTTGAGGTTATCAACTACCTCATTTCTTTTAATATCCGTATCCAAATCACCATCAGGTTCATCCACCAACGCATTTGCCTGAGCAGTATAGTTAACGCCTAAGTTTTGGCTCAGCGCCCAGTTGAGAGAATAACTTCGGTTGAATAGAAATGACTTTTCAAAAGTAGGTAAAATGCCACTGGTAGTAAGGTCTGAATTCCGCAGCTGAGTTCTTCGGAAGTCCCTTACCAAATCTGCCCTTACCGCAATTGAAGAAGGCATGAGCTGTAAATTAAAATCCTTGATAAGCTGCAACCAAGGAGAACTAAGCGCTTCAGCATTTTGGAAAGGCTGAAAAGGCTTTGCCTGACTATTAAACCCATAAACACCTCCTATCCGCCATTGCTTAGTTTGCATGGACTCCGTATTGATATTCCGAGTGAAGGCATCCATATAACTCAGGGTTAAAGACAAATTTTCAATATCGTAGATACGGCTTTTGGAATCCTCCTTAAGCTTCCGTTTTCGCACATTAGTAAGGTTGATACTTTTCCTATAAGACATATCTCGTACCTTGTTGAGATAAGAGTTTCGCTCCCCTAGATCATTGATGGTATTCAAAGAAACGTCTAGGGGCAAGTCTGGGTTGAGAGGATCATAAAACGGATCAATCTGGCTATGTTCGTAACTAACAAACAGCGGTAAGACTAAGCCTATTTTTCCAAACAGGAATTTATCGAGGTTGATATTTGCAGAAACATCGTAGTCCAACCCAGTGTATCGAGCCTTGTCTTGTACCTTATCTTGAATGCCCCCAAAGCCAACGGTATTGTATCTAAACGAACCACTGACCGTCATAAAATCTGCCAATTGGGTATTGAGACTGACATTTGTAGCCCAACCACTTTGCGTATTGAACTCTGTGACCCTCAATTCATTGAACCAAACCAGCACAGACTTAGGTAAGTTATCATCCGATTTAGGGTTCCGAATACCCATCATTACAGTCTGTACCGAACTGAGATCTGGGTTACCCACCACTGTAACCCTATATTTATCCCGCACATTCAGTACTTGCCCTGAGGGATAAGGGACCCGAGAGTCTGCACCTGCTCTATTTCGGTCAGCCTTTACAGTATATAATTCTTCCAAGGCCACATCTATCTCATTTTCCCTTGGCCACAACTCCTCCTGGCTTCCACTTGGGATAGGTGACATACTCAGCGGAACTTCTATCTCATAATAGTTTTGCTTGAAATCCGTACCTATCCTAATGAAAGCAGTAACCTCCCCATCTTTTGTTTCTTGATCCTCGGCATGGACTTCCATTTTGAGCCGTTTGTACTGCACCAAATCGAGGGCGTAATTTTTAAATACGGCTCGGGAATCTTGATCTTGTAAGTTCTCCACAGAAAGCTGGATAGATTGCTCGTTGAGTTGGCGCGTTACAGTAGAAGTAATATCAAAATCTCGGTTGAAACCAGGTGGTAAATCATAGGCATTTTTAGTCGGTTCATTTACCTGCCCGTTTTCCTCAATATTCACTGTAGTCACCTTAAAACCGGCATCATACGGCTCTATGGGCAGATTCAACCCCGGGTCTACCAAACTTTCGGTAAATGGACGCCATTGCGCCCCGACCAACTTAAACTGCACCATTCTCAATACCACTGGCTGATCCCAGCCCGTAAGGAACATTCGCATAAATTTGATGGACTTGAATCCATCAATTCCATTTATATTTTCTGCCTTAGTATCCCTTATCGGAATCCTAAACTGATACCAATTCACTTGCTCACCATTCTCTTCATTTTCCCCTACTACCTTATCTACCACATATGGATGATCTAAGCCTAAACTATTTGGGTCGAGTTCAACCTTGTATTGATAATACTGCTCTACATCTTGTACCGTATTGTCTTTATTCAAATCCTCATTATCAGGCAATTGGCTAGATGATGCGGTATATAACCCCCCAGAGCTTTCGGGCGAGTTCCCATCTGAACCATTAAAGTCCTTATACCTTTCCAATACCTTCCCATCATTTTGGTCGTGTACATCATCGAAATAATAGAGAAAATCATCACTTGAAGGGTCAGTTAAAATCTGTTCCCTAACAGCAGGGTCTAGGTTTGCCGGCAAACGGTTGATAAAACTTTCTCGGTAAAACTCTTCCTCCTCAGTACTATTCAAACCATCGAAACCCACGTCTTGAAGTGCTCTTGCATTTGCACCTACACTAAAAGCATTGGTAAGATACTGTTTATCTGGCACTTTACCCCATATAGTTTCTGTTACGGTTTCTCCTTCTTGCACAGGTAGACCATTCTCGAAGAAGTGCCGCTCATCAGGCACTACATCTTCAGAAATACTTCCCAAATTGAAATAAAGTTCTCCACCAGTATTGGCAGTCGCACCAGTAACTTGCCGTCCGTTTTTTCCTTCTATAAAAGGATCCATTAACCAAAATTCGATGTACTGGATATTGATGTTATCAAAATCCACATCTCCGGAAATGGCCCTTGTTACTGCCGCAAAATTATCTTCCGGATTCTTCAACGTCCCATCAGGGTCAACATCAGGATTGTAGTTATAAGCCCCCCTCTCTTCTGGATAATATGCCAGGTCAAAAGAAATCTCATTAGGGTTTACCTGAGCTGCTTGGATATTTGGAAAAACCTCGTCAAAGGGAATAGCACGTACATAGTTATTTTGCATATCCTCCTCTGTAATATTGGAGGGTCTGCTGCGTATACCTGAACTATAATAGAAGGAATTATCTATATTGTACCAAGCTAGTTTTGCTCTTTTATAGTTATAATTTAGCCCGTCTAGGGCAGTAACATCTTTGTCTAGCACTAACTGAGGTGTTGAACCTATTACCCATGTAGTCGGTTGTCGAGTAAGGTCATAAGGTACTTCGGCCTGTTCAAAATCATCTATATAGGATGTACCAGCATCCCCTACCAAAAGTTTAGGTACGCCAGGAATTATTTGCGCAAATTCTGCTCTTAGTGCAACGTTGGATGGTTCTTTGGTGCTAATGAACGGTATTTTATCCACCAAGCGGGTAAGAAGACGAGATTCGGAGCGGTACTCACCTGCCACACCCCATAGGGTATTCCGAGTCGGTTCATTGCCCACACTCACTCTCGAAATCACTGGGCGCTCACTAAAGTGAAGTAATGTGCCCGAGAACTTAATATCTTTTGTCAAATGGTATTCTGCATCGAATCCGACCAAGCTTCGTTGTTGTAAATTAAACAAGTCAGCTTGTTCGTATTGTATTTTAATTTCCTTCCCTGAACTCAATACGCCCTCATTTATAATTCTTACCCTACCAAACGAGTAATCCACGGTATAATCAATCCCTTCGGTCAGCATCGTGTTGCCTGCCCGAACTACTACCGAATTTTCAGCAATATTTATCCCCGGAAGTATAATTTCATTTCCACCACCCGACTGGTAACTACCCGACATAAAAAATTTATTCTTTGTAGTATTCAGGGCTGCATCGGCTTGGGTCCCGCTATACAAATCATCAAACACATACTTATTGATTAACGGAAGCTCGTCTGCTGGGTCAAATTGTTTTTCTAGGTGTGAACCAAAAGGTTCTAATACGGGGAACATGATTCTACCCGTCTGGGCATCAATCGTAACCCCCTCCACAAAGTCAAAATTACCATCGGGCTGGGGATCATTGTTGGGGTTTAATCTATCAAGCTCCATGATCTGTACCAAAGGCACATCTTTGGTATTTTTACCCTCGTGCAAGCTAGGATTGTCTATTCCCGTAAGGTCATCTCGATAAATGATTCTCATCTGGAAGTTTTCCCTAGAAAGCTGGTTGGCTTGCAGCGAGTATATGTTTTTCATCATCAAATCCCAAGTCGGCAAATCAGTTCGAATAGTAGAAGGGCTCAATAATTTCAAAAAGATCACATCACTATCCTGTAAATTTTGATAATCTTCCGTAAGCTCACCTACTTTATATACCTCACCGTTGTACGTGTATTCAAATGCGGCAACCAAGATTTCATCATTACGAAGCGGAGTGACCAACGATACAAAACCTAACTGAGGATGGAATGTATATTCCCGTTCTTCCAATTTCCTCGAACCTCTCAACAGCTCAAAATCCGTTCCCTTCGTCAAGCCAATCCCTTCAGATTGCGAGCTCAAATTATCCACATTTCTATCAAATCCGCCCAAGCTCTCAAACAAGCTATTCGCCTTATTACTCGCCTCGTTCCTTCCAGAAATAGGTGTCCCAGTAATATTATTATTGTAGGGGTCACCTTCACCCAAATCCATGTAGCCCGCAATGTTTCGGAGCGTTTGGGTATTATTGTTTCGGTTGGTTACATAAAGTTCCACCCTTGTAACTACTATCCCCGAGGTAATAGCGGGAATAGCTTTGAGCCCGTCTTCAAATTGGTCTCGAAAAAAGTGGGCTAGGAAGAAGTGTCGGTTGCCATCGTAAGTATCCGAACGGAGTTCAAACTCCCTTGCCTGTGCCCCATTTTTGATGGTGAGCGTTTGGGTAGAACCCCGCTGACTTGAAAAAACCGTGCTCAACCAAAGCTTGCCAAAACGCATTTTGGTAGTAACCCCAAAGAGATTTTGCGCACCTGTTATCAAGCTGTTAGACACTGGAAAGCTCACATTTCCCAACTGTACTTCTTGAATGATATCTTCTTCAAAAGCCGTGTAGCCTATGTTGTATTTTTGTTCGAACTGGAAGGTGTTTTTCGTATCGAAATTCGCACTCACTTCTAGCTTTTCCCCGATCTTTCCCGAAAGAGCCATCTGGATTTGCTGATCGAAGTTGAAACCTCCGTTCCGCTGCTGCCTAATGGGCAAAGCCGGATTTTCTATTCGCTGCCAAAGCCCTCCAAAATCTAGCAATACCGAACCGTTGGGCTGCACTGTCACCTTATCGCCACCAAAAAGTCGGTTGGCAAAACGCCCCAATTTAATCTCGGGGATGAGCGAGTTTGCCCCCCCACCCTGTTCGTCTTGCGAAAGCGAGATCTGGTTCCAATAGTCTTTGGTCATCTGATTATTCCTCATCTGGCGATAAGCATCGAAAGGAATCCGCGATTCTGTACGGTAGTCTAAATCACCAAACTTCTCAGAAATGTTATAATAGTTCTGGTTACTATCAAGCGAAATACCAAGATCTATCCCGCTGGGGTTGCCCAAAAACAGTGGCGAAGGCGTGAGGTAATTTGAAAAAGGATCACCATACCTGTCCCTAAAATAGGGAGGCAAGTCGCTAGGTTTCACTGTAGAAGTATCCTTCCGAGTTGTATCTTGTTGGAAGGAAAATGCAGCATAATATTCCAGCGAAGAATAGGCAGAAGCCGATGCTTTTACACAGGATGCCGTTACAATGATAGCCGGTAAGAGAAGTAAAGTTACTTTCTTGAAAAAAAGCAATTTTTTTTCAAAGCTTTTGGTGATCATAAACCAATGTCTTTCCACTTAAAACTCATACTTCACAAATTTTCCGAGTGATGGAAAAATTCATTAAAAAGAGCTAAACCCTTATCTTGAAAGTAGTTTGCTCTACTAGTACAAGTTTGTCAATTTGTTAATTACAATCTAAAAAAACTCAATGAGAATTCTATAAGTAGTTTTTCACCATTGGCACTAAAGTGTTTTAAGGGAATGTTTGATTAAGTCTTCAAGTTTAATATCTGAACCGTATTTTTTCAGTACAGAATTGATATTTTTTTCTGCAGCCGTTTTCGGGATACCCAAGGTTACCAGTGCTGCCAAAGCTTCCGTTTTAAGATGTTGCGATCCTCCAGTACCTGTTTCCGAAGCACTTACCGCTGCCATCGAAGCCTCGTCGAGTTGTATTTTGTCCTTCAACTCTAGTATGAGGCGCTGGGCTGTTTTTGCCCCAATCCCCTTCACCGACTGAATTACTCGAGAGTTTCCGCCCACTATCGCTTCTTTTATTTCCACAGTGCTGAGCGAGGAAAAAATCATAAGCCCAGTAGAAGGACCTATTCCCGAAACACCTATCAGGCGCATGAACAAGAGCTTGTCTTCTTCGGTCAAAAAGCCATAAAGTGCCTGAATATCCTCTTTTACATGAAAATAGGTAAACAATTTGCAACTCTCCACAGATTTTATCTCTGAGTAGGTATTGAGCGAGATTTTTATCTCATAGCCCAAGCCACCTACGTCCAACACCACAAAGGTCGGGTCTATTACCGCTATCTTTCCGCTAATATAATAATACATATATGAGTGTTTGCCATGTAGATCTGCCAAATGATAGCTTTTAGTCCCAAAACAGGACAAGCCATTCTTCAGCATTGCCAAAGCTATAAATTTTTAACCCTTATTTTTTAAAAAACGACTCGAATTTCATCCAACTTAGGCTTTCAGACTATATTAACTCCAAATCTGACATCCAATTTTCTATTCGTACAGGATAATATATCCTCCTACCTAAATGAATTACACACAGTAGAGACACATCAAGTCACAAATTGGAAAACAGATTATTTAAATAGATGGAAAAAAACCGCTTAATAAGCTAAGTTCAAAAGTAATTTTGGTAACGATACCATTTATTTTTGTTACCGTTAACATTTTTTCTTGTTTTCCGTTGAAAAATAGAAGAACTATCCATAAACTTGTATTTATTACTTCACCAGAACAAAAATATATTTTATCATAAAACACACCATTTAATATGAAAACAGAGAAGAGTAGGTTGAGAGGGCGATTGCCAAAAATAGGTATTAGACCAACCATAGACGGCAGACTAGGCGGTGTGCGCGAATCGCTGGAACAGCAAACGATGGACATGGCAAACATGGTTGCAGAGTTTTTGACTTCTAGCCTGCGTCATGCAGATGGAAGCGCAGTAGAATGCGTGATAGCCGACTCAACCATCGGTAGAGTTCCCGAATCGGTGGATTGCGAAGAGAAATTTGAACGCGAGGGCGTTGGACTTTCCATCACGGTGACTCCTTGTTGGTGCTACGGAACAGAAACTATTGATATGCACCCTACTCGTCCCAAAGCCATTTGGGGTTTTAATGGAACGGAACGACCTGGGGCGGTTTATCTCGCCGCAGCACTTGCCGGGCATGCCCAAAAGGGCATCCCAGCTTTCAGCATTTACAGCCACGATGTCCAAGACTCTGACGACAAATCTATCCCGTCCGACGTGCAAGAAAAACTACTTCAATTTTCCAAAGCAGGCTTGGCAGTTGCCACAATGAAAAACAGCTCCTACCTTGCCATTGGTGCAGTTTCTATGGGCATTGCCGGCTCGGTAGTTAAAGACGATTTCTTCCAAGATTACTTGGGCATGCGCAACGAGTACGTGGACATGTCGGAAGTGAGCAGGAGGATAAAAGAAGAAATTTATGACAAAGAGGAATTTGCCAAAGCTCTTGCTTGGGTAAAAGAAAATTGCGAAGAAGGAAAAGACTATAACCCAGCTGAGCAGCAACGAGACCAAGCCACCAAAGACGAAGAATGGGAAACAGTGGTGAAAATGACCTTGATATGCCGCGACCTGATGGTTGGCAACCCTAAGTTGAAAGAACTTGGCTTTGGTGAAGAAGCCCTTGGGCACAACGCTGCCGTGGCTGGTTTCCAAGGTCAGCGCCAATGGACGGACTACATGCCGAACGGGGATTTTATGGAAGCAATCCTTAATTCTTCGTTCGACTGGAACGGAATCCGCCAGCCGTTTATGATGGCTACGGAAAATGATTCGCTCAACGGTGTAGTGATGCTTTTTGGTCACCTCCTCACAGGACAAGCACAAGTTTTCTCCGATGTAAGAACCTACTGGAGTCCTGAGTCTGTGGAAAGGGTAACAGGCAAAAAGCTGACGGGAATAGCTGAAAATGGTATTATCCATTTGATAAATTCTGGTTCTTCGGCACTCGACGGCTCGGCAGAGCAAGAAAAAGACGGCAAGCCTGCGATGAAACCTCATTGGGAAATCACAGAAGCGGAAGCGCAAAAATGTTTGGACGCTACCAAATGGCCACCTGCCATGTACGAATATTTCCGAGGTGGTGGATTTTCCTCGCAGTTCCGCACCCGGGGTCAGGGAATGCCTGTGACCATGAGCCGTGTGAATTTGGTGAAAGGCGTTGGACCAGTGATGCAAATAGCCGAAGGCTGGACTACAGAACTTCCCGAAGATATGCACAAAACTCTTGACGAAAGAACCAACCCTACTTGGCCAACTACTTGGTTTGTGCCAAGGCTGACAGGCAACGGATCTTTCAAAGATGTATATTCGGTGATGGCCGCTTGGGGGGCAAACCACGGCGCTTTTAGCTACGGACACTTTGGCTCGGAAATCATTTCGCTTTGCTCCATGCTCCGCATCCCGGTTTGCATGCACAATGTAGAAGAGGACAAAATCTTCAGGCCCAAAGACTGGACTGCCTTTGGGATGGACCCAGAAGGCAGCGATTACCGAGCTTGCCAAAATTATGGTCCGCTATATAGATAAATTGCAAAAAAAAATGTAGAGGTGCGATTAATCGTGTCTCTACATAAAATTTGAAATGTGCACTGGGAAAAGAGGGCAATGTCGGGACTGAAATGGCGCCGATTTTCGGCTTGGGCGGGCGGCCCGACAGACCGGGACGAGGCTTGCACTGCCTTTTTAGACCGGTAAAGTGCGTCCAACTATATTCTTCATCAAGGGCACATTTATTCTTTAAATTGAGAAAAGTGTTCTTTGGAAAGAAACTAGAAGCATAATCTGTTAAATGTTTTAGCTTTTTTAATAAAAAACAACAAAAAGTATAACCCTAAATTTTTCCAAGTCTCATAAATTTTGATTCAATTTGTGAGACCCAGTATTATGAAACAACTTAACGAACTCGTAGAAATATCAAGGTTCTACGGTAATAACTTAGATTTTACGATCGGAGGAGGGGGCAATACGTCCTATAAAGATCAGGAAAATATCTATGTGAAAGCCAGTGGAATAGCCTTGGGCAGCATTTCGGTAGATGGCTTTGCCGTGCTCGACCGTTCCAAAGTACGTGCCATTTTGGGCAATTCGTACTCGGAGGAATCGAACAAACGAGAAGCGGAAATCAAGGATGACTTGATGGCTGCCAGTATATATCCAGAAAAGGGTTTGCGTCCTTCGGTGGAGACAAATATGCACGAGTTTATTGATTATGACTTTGTGGTGCACATGCACCCGTATGCTGTAAACGCTCTACTTTGCAGCAAAAAAGCCAAAGAAATGTCTTTGGAAATTCTTGGAGAAGAAGCCCTCTATATCGAGTACATAGATCCTGGCTACGTACTCTCCAAAAAGGTGGAAGAAGAACTCCTTACCTACCGTCTCAGATTCCCCCAAGACCCAAAAATCATATTACTGGAAAATCACGGAATATTCGTGAGTGCTAATTCTGTTGAAGAAATAAGAAAAATTTATGACGATACGATGGCTCGGTTACGCAGCCATTTTGCACAAACACTACCAGCTGGAAAGCTGCCAATTCACCCCGATACCGAAAAGTTCAAGCAACTTTTGCCTGAACTTTTCGAAAACCACAACCTAGTGGTAGCCCACAGGCACGAGGCATTGGCAGCGCATTTTTACGGAACGGCAGAAAGTTTTGCCAAAATAGCCTTCCCGCTTATCCCCGACCAAATCGTTTATTGCCGAGCTTATCCCATCTACATTGGTGATTTTGAAAATATTGGCGAGCTGATAGAAAAGCTTCATCACGAAATAAACGAGTACCGAGAAGACCATCCTTACGACCCAAAAATTTTGGTGGTAAAAGGCATGGGTGTTTTTGGAATGGAGTCGAGTAAAAAATCGGCTGAGCTTGCCCTCGATGTGTTTGAGGACTGGATGAAGATTAGCATTCTGTCGGAAAACTTTGGTGGACCTCATTTCCTCAACAAGAGGGAAATCAATTTTATTGATACATGGGAAGTAGAAAACTACCGAAGAAAAGTAAGTGCAGGGAGTTAAAATATCACTGTAGAGAATTGAAGCCTGTAATCAAGTAAACAGAGCCGCTTCTTTGCTTTAAAATAGCATAATAAACCCAGTTATAATATGAATATGAAGTACATAGCGGTTTTTGATATTGGGAAGACCAATAAGAAAATCCTAATTTACAATGACAGCCTAAAGGTAGTTGATTCGGCTACTACTCAGGTGAATGAAATTGTCAGCGGCTCACTTATCCACGATGATGTGGAAAGTATCCAAAACTGGTTTTTGGAAGAGCTGGGTAAGTTTGCCCAGAAGTATGACATCGGTTCAGTATCCATTTCTGCACACGGGGCTACGGCGGTTTGTGTAGACGAAAATGGGGAAATATCTGTACCCGAATTGTCGTACACCACCGAGCCAGGCGAAGAGTTCCACACCAAGTTCCATGAAGAATTTGGTGACCCAGTTGCTTTACAGCAGTCTACCGCAACACCTAATTTTGGGGTGTTGCTCAACTTGGCAAAGCTCCTCCAGTTCAGCAAAGAACAGTATCCCGAGCAGTTTGCCAAAACCAAACACATTTTAGCTTATCCGCAGTATTACGGTTACTTACTCTGCGGAAATGCGGCAGCAGATACTACCTACGTAGGCTCGCACACCTACCTTTGGGACTATCAAGAAAACCGTTGGTCGGATGTGGCTGAGAAAATGGGAATTACCGGCATGCTCCCTGCCAAACTCCAAAAACCTTGGGACATAATGGGAACGGTTACGTCCGAAATGGCTGAAAAAACAGGGCTTTCTACCAGTACGGTGGTCACCCTCGGTATCCACGATTCTAATGCGGCACTTCTCCCCTACCTCATCAAACAAGAGGGCGATTTTATGCTCAACTCCACGGGTACGTGGTGTGTGGTAATGCACCAAGAAGAGAAAGTGAGTTTCAAAGAAGATGAGCTCGGAAAGGTAGTTTTCTACAACATCAGTGCTTTCGGAAAACCCGTGAAAACTTCGATTTTCTTAGGAGGTTTAGAGTTTGAGACCTACGATAAGGTTTTAAGAAAAATCCATGGAGATATTCCTTTCCCCAATTTTGACACCTCGCTTTACCAGCAAATCATAGCAGAAAAAGACTGCTTTATTCTGCCTACTGTGGTGCAAGGCTCGGGGCAATTTCCCCAAAGCCAAGCTAGGGTAATAGAAGGGGGAAAAGAGTTTCTGTTGGAGGAAATTGAAAAAGATGGCAAAACACCTGAATTTTTCTCTGACCCAGCGAAAGCATATGCGGTGCTCAACCTTTCACTGGCTATGCAAAGCAAAGTGGCGATAGACCGGGCGGGCATAAAAACAGGAATGCCCATTTTCACTGAAGGTGGATTTAGAAAAAATGACCCCTACAATAAGATTTTGACAACTATTTACCCTTCATCGGATGTGTATTTGACCAACCTCAACGAAGCTTCTGCTTTCGGCGCAGCATTGCTGGGGAAAATTGCGATGGACCAGGTAGAGCCTTCTTCGCTGGGAGACTTAGTCGAAATTGAGTTTTCAAAAGTGGGATCGGCAAAACTGGAAGGGCTAGATGCCTATTTTGACCAGTTCATAAAGCTAGCCAACAACTAGCAACAACTAAGTAAAAACTAATTCAGAACATACATATTTACCTATTTTAACCTATTAAAATGAAAAAAACAGCATCCGATTTTAAGTACGTAGATTACCTTTGGGATGACGAAAAAGCAGCCTCTTTTGGCGACGATCAAGTTGCCCTTTTGCTTTACCGTTCCAATATTTTGGGAGCAGACCTTCGTATCACCAACTACGGTGGTGGAAACACTAGCTGCAAAACCGTAGAAAAAGATCCGCTTACAGGTGAAGATACTGAAGTAATGTGGGTAAAAGGATCTGGTGGAGACATCGGTACGCTAAAGCGCTCTGGCTTAGCTGGTTTGTATGTAGATAAGCTGCGTGCTTTGGAAAATGTATACAAGGGAATTGAGTTTGAAGACCCTATGGTGGCTCTTTTCAACCACTGTATCTATGACCTCGATTCTAAAGCGCCTTCTATCGATACGCCTTTGCATGGTTTCTTGCCATTCAAACACATCGACCACCTTCACCCCGATGCTGCTATCGCTATTGCCGCTTCTAAAGACGGCAAGCAGATCACCAAAGAAATTTGGGGAGATACCATCACTTGGATTCCTTGGCAAAAACCTGGTTTCGACTTGGGCTTGCAATTGAGAGATGCCGTAGCGGCAAAGCCCGACATCAGGGGAATAATGCTAGGCGGCCATGGACTATTCACTTGGGACGATGATGCGTACAAATGCTACATCAATAGCCTAGAGGTAATCGAAATGGCATCGGCTTATTTGGAAGCGAACTATGGTAAAAAGGGGCCTGTTTTTGGTGGAGCTCGTACCGAGTCGTTGCCAGCGGACCAACGTACCAAACAAGCTTCTGTCATTGCTCCAGTACTAAGAGGACTTTGCTCTTCTTACCAGCAAATGGTTGGTCACTTTACGGATGATGAGCGTGTGTTGGAATTTGCCAACAGCCACGACATAGACAAGCTTGCTCCATTGGGAACTAGCTGTCCTGACCACTTCCTTCGTACCAAAATCCGCCCATTAGTGTTGGATATTCCTGCTGTCGAAGACGTAAGCGATTGGGAAGCATTGAAAGAGCGTTTGGCAAAACCGTTTGAAGAGTACAGACAATATTATACTGACTACTACGAAAACCATAAGCATGACAACAGCCCAGCGATTAGGGACAGAAACCCTGTCGTGATCATCTGGCCTGGAGTTGGTATGTTCACCTACGCTAAAAACAAGCAAACAGCAAGGGTAGCAAGTGAATTTTACATCAACGCTATCAACGTGATGAAAGGAGCGGAAGCTATTTCTGAATACGTTGCCCTTCCTCTGCAAGAAGCATTCAATATTGAGTATTGGTTGCTAGAAGAAGCGAAATTGCAACGTATGCCTAAAGAAAAGCCTCTTTCTAGAAAAGTTGCGCTTGTTTCGGGCAGTGCTGGTGGAATTGGGCTAGCTATCGCCGAAAAATTCATCCAAGAAGGAGCTTGCGTGGTAATCACCGATATTGACGGCGACCGTGTGGTAGAAACTAACGAGGAGTTGAAGAAAAAATACGGTAGAGATGCTTCTGGCTTTGCCAAAATGGACGTAACCAGCGAAGAAGATATCGCCTTGGCTTTCGAGAAAGCGAGCCTTGAGTTTGGCGGCGTAGATATAGTAGTGCATAGCGCAGGTTTGGCAATCTCTAAACCTCTTTTGGAAACTGAAAACAAAGACTGGGATCTTCTTTACGACGTATTGGTAAAAGGCCAGTTCATGTTGGGCAGAAAAGGTGCTGAGATATTCAAAAAGCAAGACCTAGGTGGGGACATTGTGAACATAGTAAGCAAAAATGCTTATGTTTCTGGACCAAACAACGTAGGTTATGGTTCTGCAAAAGGTGCTCAGGCACACATGAGCAGGCTATTGGCAGCTGAGCTTGCCCCAGACAAAGTTCGAGTGAACGTGGTAAACCCTGATGCGGTAATAGAAGGCAGTAAGATTTGGGAAGGCAAATGGGCGGAAGGCCGTGCGAAAGCATACGGCATCACTGTAGAAGAACTTCCTGCATTCTATGCTAAAAGAAACTTAATGAACGAGATCATCGGTACGAAAGACATTGCCAATGCGGTGTTCTGCTTCGTAGGTGGTGAGCTATCCAAATGTACAGGCAACGTGCTCAACGTAGACGGTGGCGTTGGAGCATCATTCCCTAGATAGTTTTTTATTAACGCCGTTACTCGAAGTAACGGCATTAGTTTCCAAGCCCCATGCCTGCCTAGGCGTGGGGCTTTTTTGTAGATAACTATTTGGAAAAACAAAACATTATATGTAATGTTACTACATGTCACACTTTAAAACATTCCACTCAGCTACATGAAAACATATATTTTGCCCCAAATCAGTATTGCGCTGCTTTTATTGGCCGCAACCATCACAAGTTGCCAGCAAGAAAAACCGACCAATGCAAAGCTTTCCTTCAACAGTTCTTTGGACAGTGCCCAGCAAATAAAAATTGGCATTGTTAATACATTCGACTTTTCCGATTCCACACTGGCTGAAATTACCTTGGATTCTGTCGGCCATGCTTCGGTAGAATTGGCTGTGACAGACAGTATTTTGGCTTATATCAATGTAAAAGAAAAAGGATTCCAGCTTTACCTTGTCTCAGGATACGACTTAACGATCAATATCAGTGAAACAGAAGAAGAGCTAAATGTATCTTTTTCGGGCAAAGGCGCCGAAGTGAACAATTACTTAGTTCAAGCAGCTAAATTGAAAGAAGAACTCCAATTTGGATACGGTGAAGAAATTATGAGGTTGGATAAAAACAAGTTTATGCAGCGACTTGATACAATAAGAGTAGTACTAGAAAATCATTTACAAGGATATTCGAATTCGGTGATGTTTTCGGATGAACTTATTGGTACTTTAGAACAAAAAATCAGGCTTGAGCTGATATCAATAAAAAGTACTTATGCGTTGGTGCACTTTTGGGAAACTCCAGATATTTCTGCTAGGCTCGAAAAGGTTGCTTTGGAAAAGGGAAAAGAGGGCTATTTTCAAATCCCACTTGATACGGCTTTATTGAACAACAGTCTACTCGGATTAGAATATACCTTATTAATGAATTATTATTCTGACCTTCTTGCATTTCCGATTTATATTGACCTAGCTAAAACAGAAGAACAATCTTCCATCAATAAAATATTTCCTTTTGTTGCCGAAAAAACTATCAAAAAAAAGGAATACCCTTCAGGAGTGGAAGAGCTTTTATTGGCTAAAAATGTATTAAATTTTATGGAAGGAGCATTGACACCTTCTACAGATAGCTTATTCAACAACTTCAAAAAACAGTATCCTCAATCAGAATACATTGAACCTTTACAAACCTTACACGATGATTGGTATGCTCTTGCACCGGGCCAGCCAGCTCCACCAATCTCAGGTACTACGCCAGATGGGAAAGAAATAAGCCTCAGTGATTTTAAAGGAAAAGTAGTTTATGTTGATGTATGGAGCACGACATGCCCACCTTGTATAGAAGAGTTTCCTCATGCTAAAAAATTAATGGAAGAGTTTAAGGAAATCGATCAAGTTACATTTTTATTCGTCTCAGTTGATGGAAAGAAACGAATTGAGAAATGGAAAGAAATGGTGGCTGAAAAGCAACTAGGCGGCATTCAAATCAACAATCCAGAAGCTCCTTTTTGGAAAGATTATATGATGAGTGGCGTTCCTCAATATGTTCTCATAGACCAAGAAGGAAAGCTAGTGAACGTCAACCCACCGAGACCCTCTTCTGGCGAAGTGAAAGAGGAAATATTGAAGCTTTTGACGCCTGAAAGTGATCTTGCCAGTAGGCTATAAAAGAGTCATTCCATTTTAGCTTACATATACACATACGAACAGCCCAATGCTTCGGTATGGGGCTGTTCGTGTTTCAAAAATGCTCAATTTTTCCCCCGTTGTCTCATTTCTTGCCTTCTCATGGGCATGCCATCTATCAAGGAGAAAATCTCATTTAGGTCAAAACCCTTTGTCTTTCTGTATTTTTCACCTCCATCTTTCCCGATGAGTAATAACGTTGTCACCTCTCTGCTAGGCAGGTAGCTCTTCCACAACTTTTCTACCTCTTTTTCATCCAATTTCTTCCCCTCAAATTCTCCTGAATTGTCTTGAAAAAAGTAAAATACAAGTATATCTCGCCCTTTCAGCTCGTCCGCTTCCGCCTTCAATTGTTTTTTGAGCGCTAAGAGCTGTTCATCTGATTTTTCCTTAGCAAAAACCAACAGCAAACGGTTTTCCCATTGGTATTGGGAAAGTGGCAAAGGAACTTGCCTTACCTCTTGAAACTTAATCGTAGCAATTAGTGAAAAGAACAGAATATGGATAAAATACAACATAGCCTTTTTCTTGATAAGCTTCTGTTTGAGGTTTCTGTTTTCCCTTACTTAAATAAGAAAACAAAAGGCTAGCTAATAAATCAACTAACCTTTTGTCATTTTTCCTAAAATCAGTTCTATTTCGCTTTGTCCAACACTATTCCTATTTCCATGGCCAAGTTCAGCGTATCGCGGGGCATCGCGTGGGCTATTTCGTAGGTATAAGTCCCTGTTTCTTCGAAGGTTTTGCTAGGAGCTACTTTGTGCTCGCTATCCCAAATATCGAGACCAGGTTCGCCTATGTAGTCACCATTTTGGTCTACTACTATCATATCATATTCCATCTCCGTTACCTTCCCGCTGGGGCTGGTTTCGGTCACCTTCACTTTGGCATGTGGATATTGGTAGCCGTTTACAAAGCGAAAAGTTAATCCCATGTCGTAGGGAACGCTATTGTCTTCTATGGGCACTTCAAATGTACGGGTGTCGCTTCTAAGCCATTGTACTTCGGGCGAGAGTTCTTTATGTTTTTCATATACCCTTCCTTCTGGTAGGCAACCTACCAAAGCGAGTAACAACAATGTGGCGATTTTTCGGATCATGATTTTATTTTTAATGGTTAAAACTGTTTATACCTAAATTATTTACCCTCTGTACATCTTTATTCCCACCTTCCTTTGTATGCAAAAAATGACTTTGATTGGAAAAATATTGCGCTAATGATGCTTATTATTCTGTTGACAAGTTAGTACTTTTTTGTTCCCGACCTTTACACAATCTACTTTTTCTCCCATATGCCTTCCCTTTTCTCCACTACAAGCAAGCCTTCTTCTTGGCTATCCAACTCTCCAAGCAGCTCACCTTTTTCGTTCCAAAAAGCACTTCTTCCACCTGCCTCATAGCCCCAGGCTTCCCCACAATAGTTTGACATTAGCACTGCTAATTGGTGTTTTTGGGAATAGCCCTGGAGCAATTTGTGCCCCTCTCCTATTCCGTTAGTCGTGAAAAATATGCTTGGCAAATAGATCGAACTACCCGCCTCACAAGCAGCATTGGCATGAACCGCATGGTCGATATCTGCACAAATAGCCAAGGAAAGCTGTTCCTCTTCTAGCTTTAGTTGGGGATTAAATGAAAAAGAAGAGCTGAAAAACTCGTCTTCCCCCTCGTGCAAAAACTGTTTGGTGTAAATGGAAATAGGTTGATTTGGGGAAAGGATAAACGAACCGATAAAAAGCTCATTTTCTAGTTTGATTGGCGCTCCGGCAATGATGATGATTCCATGCTCCGAACTTAATTTCTGAAGTCCTTCCAGTCGGGCATCGTCTTTCTGGAAAGCAAGCGTTTGAGCATTTTTCCTTTCATAGCCCGTGAGGGACATTTCAGGAAACGTGATCAGCTGAGCGCCTTTTCTAGCTGCTTCATTTATAAGTCGGTAATGCGTTTGGAGGTTCGCCTGAATTTCTCCTTGCGCAGAGCAAATTTGTGCGGATGCGAGTATCATTTTAAAGCCTTTTTTGGAATAATATCATTCAGCCCGCAATCTAGCTTATCTCACTGTTCATTTATAGTTTTTTGATAAATCGGAGAGAACTTTCATCGCTTTTTCCGCATCCTTTTTATCCACAAAAATATGGTCGTGGTAATAGCCCGCAATTACATTGCAACTGATGCCAAACTTTGCCAGATCGGCAGAAAATAATGCTGTCAAACCAACGGCTTCGAGGGAAGAATGAATTTGTAAAGTGATCCACGAAGCAATGTAACCGTAGGTAAACCCTAATTCATCGGCTTTGCCCTTCTCTATCACTACCGTTACTCCTTCCTCTTCTTTGAACTCACAAACCGTATCGTTCCTATCAATTTTGCTTAGGTCTGTTACGGTCAGAAAAACGTATTCCCCATCGTTCAGCTTCGGGGTCATTTCCTTTATAAGCTTGGCTAAGTTTGTTTCTGCTGGCATTTTTTAAAACTGGTTCTAGGAAAGCTTTTAGTTTCGGCTATAGCCGAGTAATGCTTAGCTTTTTATTGATTCATCAACTGTTTGCTTGGGTCAATAATCATTTGAGAAGGTTTTTCAATTGGCTCAATATTAAACTTGAATAGTTCGGGCTCTTCGGTTTCCATATCATAAATTAGGACAAAGCGTAAGCTATCGCATTTGAGAAAATATTCATATATGAATGCCGTACTTCTTTTTCCATTATTGCTCATTGTAAAAAAGTCCACAAATTTTCCTTCTCTATTTTCCCAATCACAATTTGTTTTAATATCAGATAAGAGCTGTTCTGTTTGGTCTTTTGGAAAGTACTTTTCAGAGAATTCTTTGGCAATACCGTCCTTGGTTAAATTCTCCATAATAAAATCTGATTTATCTTGACCTTTATTATGCTTGTCCAAATTCTCTTGAACATTGCATGAAGAAATCAACATGATCAAACAAAAAATTGCGATGAGATATTTTTTCATTTTTTTAGCTTTTATTATTGGAACAACATCCGAATAATAGAATACTGTCTGTTGTCCCATTATATTTATCCCCTAAAATTAACCGCAAAAGAATATTTTCCCATTGAAATAGTAAAATAATTACCTAAAAGAAAACTACTTGCCTATTTACCTTCTTTGGCAAAAGTCCCAAAAAGTTTGTCCCAAAGCAAGGTGTAAAACCCATAGTTGCAGTCATATTGTGTATGATGCGTTTTGTGGAAAATATGATTTACAAATACGGTTGGTTGGCTTGATGAATTGGTGTTGAGATGTGAAATGACTCCATAAAGCCAATTGAATACCAAAAAGACCAAGAAACTATAAATATTGACGGGAAACAAGAAGCAGGCAACTGTCAATAAAAGCCCGAAAGAAAAGGATTCAAAAGGGTTCATGACGTACAAACTAAATACATTGAAGGAGGTATGTGTATGATGGTCATTGTGAAGAGACTTGAGAAACTTTACTGTATGCGATAAATAATGCAGGAAGTACATGCTAAAATCAAACCCGATTAAAAGTAGCAGAAGATCGATGAAGAAATGGTGTTCCGTAAACTGGATGTACCCCTTGGTGTACAAAAAATAGCCGGGAATGGCAACTAGGATGTTGATAAGCAGCGTCAACAAACTGTTATTGACATCTGATTTTGTCACGGAAAGGGCTTCCATTTTATGCACCCTAGTCCATATATAGTTGATGCACATATTTATCACGTACATCAGTATATTACCGCAAATGAGCACTCCGAAAAAAATGAAGTGATTATCAAGTAAGCTAATCAAGGCTCTTCTTTTTTGGTGGATGATGATAGATTAAAAACCCATTTCAACCTTCTCTTGCAAGTTAACGGAAAAATTGAGAAGATGGGGTCTTGTTCTAGTTTGACCTTGTTTCTACTTTGACAAAAAAAAAACCCAAAGATTGCTCTTTGGGGGATTTGGATCAATTTACTGATAAGGTTATCTTCTTCCTTGTACAGTTTCTATATATTCATGGCTTTCTATCAGGTCATCAAGCCTTGGGATAATCCTAAACTCTACCCGCCTGTTCATGGCCATATTTTCTTTATCCGAATTGGGTGCTACAGGGTCGTATTTACTTTTACCAGCAGCTACCAATATTTTGGGGTCAACACCATAAGAGTCAACTAGCATTTCCACTACCTCAATCGACCTATCTACTGACAAATCCCAGTTATCTTCCTCCCCTTTTATGGGCGAGCTATCGGTATGGCCCTCCACGGCTACTTCTACATTTTGTACACCTTCCAGTACTGCGGCAAAGTGCTTCAAGGCTTCTTTACCTTCTGAGTTAAGATTTGCGCTACCTTTTTCAAACAAGAAGCTTTCTTTCATGGTGATCAAAAGCTCACCATTTTCAGGTTCTACATCGGTATATTCGGTATCAAATTCTTCAAATACCCTTGCAAGCTCTTCCACGGCTCTCTGCCTCATTTGTAGCTGCCCATCTTTCAGTGCCAGCTCAGCCGAGGTCTCCAGCGATTCTTGTACTAACATAGTTTTATCTCTCCTCAGATTCATGTTTTCGTTAGTCACTGCCATCAGCTCATTAAATAGCCTTGTACTGTCTTCCCGGAGCCTGTCTATCTCCATTTGGGCATCTATCTGTGCTGTGGCAAATTTCTTTTCGGAAACACAACTCGACAAGATAGTTGCTGCAAAAATGGAAAGTAAAAATGTTTGTATAACATAGTTTGTAGATTTCATGATATGTCTTGTTATGGGTTAGTAATCGTATTTTTTGATCAGATAAAGAGGAAACCTACCAAATTGGTAGGCATCTCTTCAAATTAAAATACATTTAAATGATGTTAGTGGTATCGGTTAAGGCAAGAGGCATTTATTATCCAAATATCTCTTCTAGCTCAGATTCTACTTCGCTAAAAACATCGTTTGCCTCTTTTTTTACATCTTTCCAAGTATCTTTAGTAGATGATTTTACTTCTTTCAACTCCTCGTTCAACTTGTCCAGTTGCTTGTTGATATCTTTTTTGAGCTCATCAGAGTTTTCCTCTGCGTTCTCATCTATTTCTTTCAAGTCCTGGTTCAACTTATCTATCTGCTTTTCAAATTTGTCTACTAATTCCTTACGCTCTGTTTCGAGGTAGTCTTCTGTAGCTTCGTAAGCCTCTGCAATTTCTTCTTGTGCTTTTTCCTTGTCAGTTTTTTGCTCACAACTGTTCAATGAAAATACCAATGCGATTGCCGAGAAAATGATCAATATACGTTTCATAATATTTCTTTTTTAAGTTATAGGTTCAGTTTTAAATTGAGTGTTATTTGTCGTTAGTTTTGTTTAGTTATAATGTCCGTTGTTTCCATCTAAGCTCAATTCCATATCGGAAAGCTTTTCGCCTCCTTTAGCACCAAAATCCAAGGTGCGGATTGGGAATGGTATAGTTATATCGTTGGCATCCAACGTTTCTTTCACTGTGATAACCATATCGTTACAGGCATCCAAATAACCCGGATTATCAACAGGGAAATCGATCCAAAGCCGTAGGGTAAGAATAATGGAGCTGTCTCCAAATTTCATGAAGTGCGCCATCACATCCTCATCCGACTTCACATAAGGAAGCTCTCTTATGGCCTTCCAAATTACTTCTCTTGCTTTTCTGAGGTCATCTCCATACGATACCCCAATGTCCATGTCAATCCTTCGCCTACCAAAGGCACTATAGTTTACAATGGAATTGTTCACCGTCTCTGAGTTAGGGATCAATACCCGTTGCCCCTGGAAGGTCTTGACATTGGTAGTCCGAAGGTTTACCCCTTCAACCGTACCCATATGCCCCTGTATTTCAATCACATCACCTACCTTGAATGGTTGCCTAATGGCCAAGGTAATACCCGCTATAAAATCTGAAGCAAGTTCCCTGAAAGCCAAGGTAAGACCTAGTCCTACTATACCCGCACCGGCTAAGAGTGATGAAACGGTTTTGTCGAGCTGCAAGGTACCTAAGGCAACAAAAACCCCTACTATAATTACCGTAACAAAAACAATGGTGGACAGTAGATTCCTGATGATATCATTCCAAGATGTTTTGGAAATCAACTTATTTGTAACGTTCCTAAGAACCCTCGCCAAGTAGGCAAAAAGCAATAGTACTAGTACCGAGACAACCAAATTGGGGAGCATACTTATACCCGTTTCTCCCCAATTTTGTAATTTGCCAATCAGCAAATCATATGATTTTTGTAGGTCGGCAGTCATTAACTATAGTGCTTCTACTTCTTTTTCGACCTCTTCTTTCGTCTTACCAAGCTTCTTTTGCAATAGCCCGACCAACTGCTCTCTTTTACCGTCTATCCTTCTGAGGTCGTCATCGGTGATGTTACCATATTTCTCTTTTATTTTTCCTCGGAGTGTGTTCCACTCACCTTTTATCTGTAAGTTATTCATAGTTAATTGTTGGTTTATAGTTTGAAAAATGCCCAATCAACGATCAGGTTTTTATATTTATAGCACCTTTATTTTTATAGTGCCTCTACTTCTTTTTTTACCTCTTCTTTGGTCTTACCAAGCTTCTTTTGCAATAGCCCGACCAGCTCATCCATTTTACCATCAACCTTTTTCAGATCATCGTCGGTGATGTTACCGTATTTTTCTTTTACTTTTCCTTTAATCACATTCCATTCACCTTTTACTTGTAAGTCGTTCATATTTCTATTGTGTTTTAAGTTCAAATTATTGATTTACGCTTATTGTAATAGAAATACCATGCCCCTTGCCAAAAAGGGGATTTAAAGCTCAAAAAGCAGGTTTTAGGAATATTCTTGAGTGTAGGATTCTACAAAGGTGTGGAATGAGTTACACAACATAGAGAAGGGAGACAAAATAAGAATTAGGAACTATTGAAATAAACAAAAGGCTTCGCTGAATGCGAAGCCTTTTGTTTATTTTTCAAATCACCCTCCTTGGTAATTACCCCAAAGGAAGTTTTATTAGGAACGACGTCCCTTTACCCACTTTGCTTTCAACATCTATCTCACCTTTGTGCCCAGTAATGATGTTTTGGGTGGCAGTAAGCCCAAAGCCTACCCCGCTTTTCTTGTCGGAGTAGAAAGGGTCGAAAAGGTTTTCAATTTTCGATTTCTCTATTCCTTTTCCGTTATCTTTTATTTCTATTTCGCAAAAACCTTCTTTACTGGTTTTACTGTTTATCATCAGCTTGGGCGTCTCTATTCCTTCCATTGCCTCTATGGCATTAATGATCAAATTGGTCATTGCCAAAATCATCTGTTTTTTATCCACCAATATATCACACTCATCCTCATCGTACTTTTTAACCAGCTCTACTCCTACCAAGTTAATTCTGTCGGTAGCATTTTGCAGAGAAATATCTAATATTTCATTTATAGGGACTTTTACTTTAGACAAATCGGGCTCTGATGAGGAACTCAAAATATCGGTGATAAGCTGGTTAATCCTACCCGAGTTTCGCTTAATGAGGTCAAGGTACAAACCAACATCATCATTTTCTCCCACCTCCGTATTCAGTTGCTCTATAGCTAGGTTGATATTATTGAGCGGGTTTCGCACTTCGTGGGCAATTTTACGAGCAAGGTTTGCTGCCACCATCAGCTTCTGATGCCTCATTTCCAAATACTTAGCCCGTTTTATTTGCGATATATCATGGACAATGCATTGGTAATCGCCTTTGATTTCCTCGTCCAAGGGAATAACATTGACAAGGACGTTGATCGGTTTTTTATTTTTAGCACAAAGCACTGTTTCAAACTCCCTTACACTGCCATTATGCAGTTGCTCCCTAAACCTTTCTAGCTCCTTTTTCTTATCAAAGAGTTTCTCTAGCCGAAGGGTTTGTAACTTAACTGGCGAAAAGCCTAGTAGCTTCACCATTGCCAGGTTTGTTTTGATAATGTCAAAGTTATCGTTGAAAATGAAAATAGGATCGAGCGAACGGTGGAAAAGGCTTTCTAGCTGTCGGTGCTTCGCCCGCTCTATAGAAAGGAATTTGTAGTGCTCAAGGGTATAATGGATGGTTTTGTATAGCAGTGGGGCAGTTAGGCTGTTTAGGTAAATATCGTCGGTAGCAACTCTTCTCACTATAAGCAAATTGCTTTCGCTTAGGTGGAAGGGCAAAATGGCAATCAGCGGTATTTCTAAGGTAACTTCCTTAATAAAAGCAGTACACTGTTCAATACTCTGCTCGTCGGAAAAGGTGAACTCGTGTAAGACAAGATCATAGTTTTCTATCACCTCTTTTGCCTCTATCTCTTCCGAGGTAAAGGTTAACGACAGATTGCTGTGGTTGGAAAGGAACAATTGGATTTTGTGCTTAAAATGTTCTGTTTCATACACACACAATATGTTTCTATCTTGGTTCATTGCCAATTGTTTAGTTTTAAATTGAGTTAAAATAATACTCCGCTAAAAGCGAATAGGTAGCAAAAAATTAAGAGACATGGTTTTATGATTTTACTTGAGGCCTCTGGAAAACATAGCTTATTGGTGGCTGGTAACAGTTCGGCGCCTCGAAGTTTAAGAGAGGTTGGAAGCTAGAAAAAACACCTCTTAAAGTTTAATTTTTTTCTAACCTCTTAACTCTCAAGCTTAAAACCGTTCATTACTTGAGCTATCAAGTAGGTTTATAAAAAACCAGAGTCATTCTAAAAAAACCCACTCTTCTCTAATAATGGATATTGTATTCCTTCAGCTTGTTATAAAGGGTTTTTCTATCAATCTTCAGCTCTTTGGCCGCTTTCGATTTGTTATTAGCGCAGTCTCTCAGCGTCTTGATAATTACCTCACGCTCTGCAGAACCTGCAGCTGTTTTTAAGTTGCTTGCGTCGTTGCTATCCATCTCAAACTGGAACTCCTCCGCCTGATGCTCTATAATTTCCCTCGGCAATACATTGCTTTCCAAAGAGCCACCCACTGTAAGCAATACCGCTCTTTTTACCACATTTCGCAGCTCCCTCAAGTTCCCTTCCCAAGGATAGGTCATGAAGTAGTGCTCTGCATCTTTGGAGATACCTTGTACGTTCCTTCCAAGCGCTTCGTTCGATTCCTTTATGAAATGCATGAGGTAATGCTTGATGTCTTCCTTCCTCTCCCGCAATGGCGGGATGAATAGGCTAAATTCGTTGAGTCGATGGTAAAGGTCAAGCCTAAATGTCCCGTTTTCGGCAGCCTCTTTCAGGTCTTCATTGGTAGCGGCGACTATCCGCACATCTACTTCAATATCCTTAGAACTACCTAGCCTTCGCACTTTTCGCTCTTGGATAGCTCGCAGCAGTTTCACTTGGTTGTCGTAAGATAGGTTGCCGATCTCATCCAAAAATATAGTACCTCCGTTGGCAGTTTCGAAACTTCCTTTCCGCTGGGAAGAAGCTCCTGTAAACGCCCCTTTCTCATGACCAAAAAGCTCGCTTCCGGCAAGCTCGTTACTCAGCGCACCGCAATCAATAGCCACAAATGGCTTTCCTTTCCGTTGGCTGTTTTCATGAATTAGGCTAGCGATATTTTCCTTACCTACACCAGTTTCTCCCTGCACCAATACGGACATCATTGTAGGCGCTACCAGCTCGATATGTTGGTACACATTTTTGAGTTGGGGGCTTACGCTTTTGATAAATTTCTTGGTGGGCATGCCTGTTTGCGGACTAGCAGGTGCCTCGGCAATCGTGCCATTTCCACCACCTACTGAAACCATCGCTGGCTTAGCAACCATAGCTTCTTTTACGGTAGCCAATATTTCGTCGGGGTAAAGCGGTTTGGTCACATAATCAAACGCGCCTTTTCGTATAGATTCGATGGCGACTTTTACATCTGAATAGCCCGTAATGATGATGACGGGAATATCTGGATTGATAGACTTAAACTTTTGGAGCAAATTAAGCCCATCGATATCAGGCAATCTGAAATCACTTAAAATAACCTGATAGGTATTCGTTTTCGCATTTATGACCGCATCACTTCCCTTGAAGCAAGTATCTACGGTAAATTGTTGCTTCTCGAAAAATTTCTTGAGCAATACACACGTATCGGCATCATCATCAACTATGAGCAATCGGTTCATAATGTAAAGTTAGTGTCTTTTAAATCACGTTTGAAGGATAAAAAATACCATTTCGCTGTAAGCAAGTATACTTCTCCAGTTTAATTAGTACATTCTCTTATCGTATTGATAACTTTTTCAATTTTAAAAGGTTTTTGCATGTAGAAATCAGCACCTTTTTCAAAGGCTATTTTTTTGTTATCTCCACCCAGTGCGCTCACCACAATCACAAAGGGAGGATTTTCCACACCCTTTATTTGAGGAATTAAATTATACCCTTTCCCATCTGGCAAATTGATATCTAACAGCACACCTGCCGGTGTACCTTCTGAGAAAATATTCCAGCCTTCCTTCAAGTTGAGCGCATACTTGGTTTTGAAACCCTGTTTTTTCAATATTGAAGTTAACAATATGCATGTATCCAACTCATCATCTATAATTAGTAAGTAATCTTTCATATCCAATCTATCATTAAAAAAAATAATGCTGCACTTTTATTTATTATCGGGAAAAGTATGCCAAGGTATTTAAAGCGCACCCTAGCAACTATTCAAGTAAAAAAAGCAAAAACTAGTCGTTTTTTTTCTACAAATACTGTGGTTTTTTTTCTACACTTTATCACATAGACCAAACTGCTATTCTTTGTTAAGGAAAATAGGGCACTTGGCATGTCCTTTTCACTAAACTGAAGTGCAAGTGTAAATATGGAATTCGACTAAACCAACGACAAAACTCTTCCATACAGCTTAAAAAGATGGAAAGCTTTGCTGATGGCAATTTTTCACTTGCTTAATTTATTTTTAACTAAAAAAAGAAATAACAAATGAACTACCTAAATCTTGATAAAAAGAAAGTAGAAATAGTAGGAGCAAAACTAAATGAACTTCTAGCTTCATACCATATCTTTTACCAAAACCTAAGAGCCTTTCACTGGAACCTGCAAAGCAATAGTTTTTTTGTGCTGCACGAAAAATTTGAGGAACTCTACAACGATGCTCAAGGAAAAGTAGATGAAATAGCTGAAAGGGTATTGACCCTACGTGTGAAACCTCTGAGCCGTTATTCAGAGTATTTGCAAGTATCGCAAATTGCCGAGGCAAACAGCCAATTAAAAGACAGGGCTATGCTAGAGGTAGTATTGAAAAACTACACAAAACTCATAGAGCAAGAAAGACAAATAATAGAGGTAGCCGAAGATGCCAACGATGAAGGTACAATCGACCTCATTGGTGCGATTATCAGGGAAAGTGAGAAAACTTGCTGGATGATCTCCTCATGGCTAGAGCAAAACGAAAAGTCCGAGCAAAAGGTGGAAATGTCATTTAACTAAAAATAAAAAACACCTTGAATATCCGACAAAAGCTGCCATTTGAGGCAGCTTTTGTCATTTCAACATCAACTACATGAAAAGCATTTTTTGTACAAAAAAGCTACTCCCAATTGAAGTGGCTTCTGTATCCAATGCTGATTTGTATCTTATTATTGAGCTAAGAAATTTTTATTTCCAAAAGTATCTGTCAAGCAGACTGCTTCGTGGTTATAAGGATCATATTCGATAATGACTGCAGCATTCTTCCCAAGAGCTTGATTAGGAATAGTATATTTAATGATCGAATCATCATTGTAAGACACATTTCTTATTTTCCATTGGCCATTTGGCTGCCTAGCCGATGTAGCTTTAACCCAAACACTTACTTGATATCCTGAATACTGTATTTTCAAGGAGAGGTCACATGTATTTGTGTATCAATGTATTGATAAATATATGATATCTAGGCTTTATGACGACATAAACAAGAAGCCTTTAACCTTTCTAACAAGGTAGGGATAAAACAAAAGCCACCCCTCGAGGTGGCTTTTGTTCATTATCAAAGTTAACTAACTCTATTTCACTGTATATCCTTTTCCTTCCATGCAAGCCGAATAAGCTTTTTTGAAATTATCCATCAATTCTTTTTCTGTTGCAGCTGCAGCTTGGGTATTTTGCTGCTGCTGCTTGGCATCACCATAAGCTTTAGCCCTTCGACCTCTCATTGCACCAGCCACTGCTCCTATTGCTGCACCCTTTCCCGTATCGCCAGCTATGGCTCCAATAGCTGCACCCGCAGCTGCACCCCTTGCTGATCCAACTATAGCGGATCCATCCGCTGACCTATCCACTTGCTCTGCTTGAATTTGGGGAGGGTTGATTGGGTCGACTCCTGTTTGCTCCATTGCCCATTTGTAGCAGGCAAGTTCATCAGCATCTTGAGTAGCTGCATCTTGATTTTTGGTGGGGAATATAAATAGCCCAAGACTTTTTCCGATGTTAACCGCCGAAGCAGTTTGAGGAGGTTGGTTTTGCGCATTCAACAATCCAGAAATAAAAAATGCAGTAACTGTTATAAAGATATATCTAATTTTTTTCATCTTTCTAGTTTAAGTAGTGAACAACTTGGATCCGAAACTAATAGGGTGCAACAAAAGAATAACCTAATTGCCTCAAGGCATCGGCTTCGTTGTAGAAGGTAAAGCTTTTTACAATTTTACCATCTTCTACTTGATAGACCGAATTGGCAAGAATAGTCACCTTTCCTCCCCGATTTTTGTAAGTAATCTGAAGTTCTGCCCAGTTGGAAACCCACTCTCCTTTGTTATCGCCATCGGGCACTACCACAGCTATGCTCCTCGACTTGTTGTACTGAATTTTCTCGTAGAGGTTATCTGAATTGTATTTCCAGTTTTCCACCGCTTGAGCTTTATTGGTGGAATCGCCATAAGAAGGACCTAACCCAACATAATTTTCAGCTAAAAACGACTCCATGGCATTGTGATCCATCGCCTCTACAGCACCTACAAAACTTTCGACTAGCGCAACGTTTTCCTTAGAGTTGTCGGGAGCTTTTTGTTCGCAGGAACTAAAAATCACCGTCATGCTTAATACAAGCAGAATTATTGAATTTTCCATGTTATAAGAATTAATTTTTAGTGTTAGCTTTTAATATCTTTCAACACGCTTTACATCATTTTACAGGCTGGATAGGGAATTTACTCATCAGTGCAGTGACAGCTTTAGGGATAGACTTTTCTCGTTTTGCAGAATTTTCTTCTACTGTCTTAGTAGCTACTCCTTGCCAAATCAATTCACCAGCTTTTTCATCAAAAACATCCATCACCATTGTTCCTTTCAGATAATCGCTTTCAGAGTAGGTGGTAGTAGAGCTTCCCATACCCATGCCCCAGCCATAGCTGCCATACCTATACCTACCACCATAGCCGCCATAATAATCGGTATAAGCTGTGGTGCTAGTTTCTTTGTTAACCACCAAAAACAATGAAACAGCCATATCTCCGCCCTTTTCTACGTATTTGAGGTTTCGTTTTTGAAACTCTTCCTTAAAAGCTTCCCTCATTCGTTTTTTATCAAAATCGTTTAAAATTTTATCACTTTCCTTTTGCCACCCCAAAAAGCTATAGGTTTGGTACTTGCTAAAATCAGTTGTCTTATCCGAATCAGAAGTTACCTTCACACTCGAACAGCTAGCTATGATCAGACTAGAAAACAATAAAATGAATGGATAAAATAGTTTCATAGTTGTAGGTTTTTAAATCGGTTAAATAACACTTCGATAGTAATTTATCTCTTTGTTATAAAACAAGCAATATAATCTTTGGATTTATAGCTTTCTCCTTAAACTATAGATGAATTTTTAGCGAATACTATATAAAGAAAAAGTAGCCTTTTTATAAAATTGGAAAATAATGAAGCCATGCCTCTTAAGAAACTAGGTCAACAAAAAAAGCCATCCCGAGGGATGGCTTGCTAATCATTTTCAAACTAGACGATAAGGGAAATTCTATTCCACTACCCAACTATCTTTCCCCCTCAGTAATTTTTGTACATCGGGTTTTCCTTTGGCCTCTTGCTCATGGGCAATTTGCGCTTCGGTAAGTTGGTCGTAAGATGGTTTTACAATACTTTGGAGAATGCCCATAGCTCGAGGTAACTCAGGGTTGTGGTACGACATCTGGGCAATGATATACGCAAGAGCTACATCGTGCTGGTCATGCACTAAAAAATCACTTACAGAGTATCCATCTGCCAACGAAACTACTTTCGGTTTGAATCCATCCATGATAATTCCTTTATCATCATTTTCCCCAAAAACGAGCGGTTTTCCATGCTCTACATTTACCGTATGCTCTTTACGAGACTGCCTAGAGGTAAATGGGTCGAAGGCAGAATCATTAAAAATTACGCAGTTGGTATATAACTCTATGAACGAAAGCCCTTGATGATCATGGGCTGCTTTAAACATATTTTTCATCCCTGCTGCATCCCTATCGAATCCTCTCCCGACCATGGTTGCACCCGAACCTAGCGCTAATCCAGCAGGTACAAACGGTTCTTCCAACACTCCCAAAGGCGATGATTTGGTTACCTGACCTTGCTGCGAAGTAGGTGAATACTGCCCTTTGGTGAGGGAATAGACCTCATTATTGAACATTAGCACATTGAGGTTGATGTTCCTTCGGCAAGCATGGATCATATGGTTACCACCTATACTCATACAATCGCCGTCACCCGTAGCTACCCAAACGGAAAGATCGGGGCGGGCAAGTTTCAACCCAGAAGCAATGGCTATTGGTCGACCGTGGATGCTATGGAAACCGTAGGTATCTACATAGTAAGAAAACCTGCCAGAGCAGCCAATACCCGAGATAAACACAAACTTCTCTTTGGGCACGCCCAGCTCAGGCAGTATTTTTTGTACTTGGGAAAGGATGCCATAAGAGCCACAACCCGAGCACCATCTCACATCGTTTTCAACCTTAAAATCAGCTGGTTTATAAGTAGTATCACACCCGCAAGACTTACTTATTTCTTCTAATATATTGGTCATACTAGTTCTGTTTCGGTTTGAATGATGGCCTCGACTTCGGAAGCTATTTCCATTGCTTTGAATGGGATTCCTTTTACCTTATTTACCTGAATTACCTCTTTGAGGTATTTGGCACGCAGCATGGTAGCCAATTGCCCTTTGTTCATTTCGGGGACAATTACTTTGTCATAATTCTTAAGCACATCTCCTAAGTTTTGAGGGAATGGGTTGATGTATTTGAGTTGAGCTTTCGCCACTTTCACACCTTTTTCATTCAAAATTTTATAGGCAGATTCGATAGCCCCGTAGGTACTTCCCCAGCCCAAAATGAGGCAATCGCTTTCGGTATCGCCTTCCACCTTGAGCAATGGAATATCGTTAGCAATCCCATCTACTTTTTGCTGTCTCAAATCGACCATCAGCTGGTGATTATCTGGATCGTGGCTCACTTGCCCTGTAATGTCAGCTTTTTCCAAACCACCAATTCGGTGTTCAAGCCCTTTCATACCAGGCACAGCCCACTTGCGGGAAAGCGTATCATCGTCCCGTTTGTAAGGTTGATAGGGTTCAGCTGGATCGGCTAATTGCACCTCTACTTTAGGCAGCATATTCAAATCAGGAACTTTCCAAGCTTCGGTACTATTGGCCAAGTAGCCATCGGTAAGTAAAATTACCGGAGTCATGTATTTGAGTGCAATCCGGGATGCTTCATAAGCCATATGGAAACAGTCGCCTGGCGATGCTGCTGCCAATACAGGCATAGGCGATTCTCCGTGCCTACCCCATACAGACATAAGTAAATCCGATTGTTCGGGCTTGGTGGGCAAACCGGTACTCGGACCTCCTCGCTGCACATTGATAATTACCAAAGGCAATTCGGTCATTACTGCCAAACCACTCGCTTCTACTTTGAGCGCCAAACCTGGTCCACTCGTGGTGGTAAATGCCAAGCTTCCTCCGTACGAAGCACCGATAGCGCTACAAATACCGGCAATTTCGTCTTCTGCTTGCAAATGGCGCACGCCAAAGCTTTTGTAAGAAGAAATAAATTGTAAAATTTCGGTAGCTGGAGTAATAGGATACGAGCCTAAAAACAGCTCTAACTTTGCATTTTCGGCAGCAGCGACCATGCCCAAGGCGGTGGCTTCGTTACCCGTGATATTGCGGTAAGTACCCGCCTGCATACTAGCATCGTCTATTATAAACTGCTCAGGCAAGCCTTCAAACCTTTGCCCAAACAAGTAACCAGCATCTAACACTTTGAGATTGGCTTCAAGCATTTCAGGCTTTTTGCCAAATTTCTCTTTTAGCCAGTTGGCAGTAGAGGAAATATCGTGCCCTGTAAGCCAAAAGACTACTCCAAGCACATAGATATTTCTTGTTTTCTTTATGTTTTTGGGAGACATCCCCAAGTTGGAGAGCTCTTGTTGAATATTCTTAGTTACATCGAGCGCGAGCAGGTTGTACTCTTCTAACTCACCTGATTCGAGCGGGCTTTCCTCGTATTGAGAAAGCCTCAGATTCTTACGATTGAACCCTTCCGTATCTGTGATGATGATCCCGCCTTTTTTGAGCAGTTTAAGGTTGGTCTTCAAAGAAGAAGCGTTCATAGCGACCAAAATATCCACTTCGTCGCCAGGAGTATGTACATCTTCTTTACCAAAATTCACCTGATAGGCACTCACTCCGTAGAGCGTGCCTTCTGGGGCTCGGATTTCAGAAGGGAAGTCGGGAAATGTTCGGGCAATTTTTCCAGAGCTGGCTGCCGCATTGGCGAAGAGCTTGCCTGAGAGCTGCATTCCATCGCCTGAGTCTCCGGCAAACCGAATGGTTAGCTTATCGAAATATTTTTGAGTTTTATCCATCATCGGAATGTTTTAGGTCCGGATAAGTGAGAAAATAATAAGTGGTTAAAAAAAAGATTCTTTTAACCGATAGTGATGGAGGCAGGAAAGTTTACCAAAAATAACAAAGCAACCTACTAGCCATAAGACCAGTAGGTGCACTTCGTTGATACTCATTTATAAACTAAACTTATGAATGGTTGCTAAGCTAAGCCTAACACTGAATTTGAATCATTGATTGAAGGCAGCTTACAGACCAGCTTCTTCTTTTACTTGAGCAACCCAAGCAGCAATTCTCTCATCAGTTTTGCCTTTTTCGTTATCCTCATCGATACCTAGACCTAAGAATTTGCCATCTAAAAGACCTTTAGAATCTTCAAACTCATAATCGTCAGTTGGCCAAGTACCTACCAGCTTGATATCTTTATCGCTGATTTTTTCATAGATAAGACCCATTGCATCCAAGAATGTGTCAGGATATCCATCTGCGTCGCCCGTACCGATGAACGCAACAGTTTTCCCATCAAACTCTACATCGTCCAACTCATCAATAAAGTTATCCCAATCCTCTTGAAGCTCGCCAATTTCCCATGTAGAAGAAGCAAGGATAACTATTTCATACTCTGCCATGTCGTCCGCTGAAGCAGACTCTACGTTGTGCAATGCTACTACGTCTTCACCGCCAAAAGCTGCTTGAACTTTACCAGCTATTCTTTCAGTATTACCTTCGGTAGACCCGAAAAACAAACCAATTTTTGCCATTTTTTTAATTATTTTAGATTGAAATAATAATTATGTTTTGAAACTATTTTTTATTCAAATTATACTTCCTCATCATCACTTCCGTGAACCGAATCCACTGGGTTGTAAGGGAATATTTCATCTGAATGCATCAAGATGTCCACATACTGTGCACGCTTGTAGGTAAATGGGTTTTTGAGTTTTTCTTTGGAAAGCTTTCCTTGGAAATCCTCAATATTGTTGTACCCTTTACGCTCCATCCACTCTTGCATTTCCTCCAACACTTTGCCCACATAGCTGATACCTTTTTTGTAAAGTGCACTTACAATTTGCACCACATCGGCACCAGCCAATAGCATTTTTATAGCGTCTTCGCCAGTCAGGACACCTGTATTGCTACAAATATTTCCTTTGATGGTCCCGTGCAACAAACCTGCATAGCGAAGGGCAATGCGGTTGTCGTTAGAGCTACTGAAGTTGTAAGGAAGTTGGTGCTCTTCTTTTTCGATGTCTATATCTGGTTGGAAAAGCCTGTTGAACATCACAAATCCGTCCACCCCTACTTTGTCCATTTGCTTCACTAGGTTAAGAGTGTTGCTGTAATAAGGGCTTAGTTTTACACTTACTGGTATGTTTACCGCAGATTTGATCTCTTTCAATACTTTGATCTGTTCCTGCTCTACATCTTTGCCCGATTTGGTTGGGTCAATCGCATTTGCATAGAAGTTCA
Source organism: Flammeovirgaceae bacterium SG7u.111 (assembly GCA_034044135.1). Lineage (NCBI taxonomy): Bacteria > Pseudomonadati > Bacteroidota > Cytophagia > Cytophagales > Flammeovirgaceae > Flammeovirgaceae bacterium SG7u.111. Next base: position 5,648,323 of record CP139021.1, read on the forward strand.
GTTCTAGGCCTTCTACACCCGTGTTTGCCATTTTCACGGCATAGTCCATCCAAGTGTCTTCGTACACTGCATTCAGGCTTGCTATGATCGGGATGTTCACTTGCTGTTTCGCTCTCTTAAGGTTCATGAGGTGCTCAGCAGGCCCTGCATGTTCCATTTCAGGGAAAATTGAACCTCTTTCAGAATCTAGATCATTGAACGAACCCAAATCTTGCTCCATGTGGAGGCTTTCGAGCTGGATTTGCTCTTCAAACAAAGATTTATAAACGATAGCCGCTGCTCCGGCTTCTTCCATTTTCTTTAGGTTTTGAGTATCCTGCACAAGGTTACTAGCACCTACGATGATAGGGTTTTTCAACTCTATCCCCATGTATTTGGTTTTAAGCTCAGCCATTTCTTGAGTTAAATTAAATGCTTAAAAAATCAGTTAAAAAATAATAGCCAACTAAATAAATTGAATTCAATATACTGAAATATCCAGTTGGAAGAAGTAGCCTCCAAAAAGCATTTTTGTTAATTTTCAATGAACTTTTTGGAGACTATTATGGGAACCTTATTCGGCTTCTTCAACAGCCCCAAGGTGTTTTAAATCACTGAACCTTCGTTCGTTGTCTTTTATAGCCAACTCTATGAGGCGCTCGGCTTCTTCAGGGTTGCTTCGCTGAAGCGTTCTGTACCTGATTTCGTTGCCTACATAGTCTCTAAAGTCAGCAGCAATTTCTTCGGTTTCCCAAATAAATGGCTTGTCTGCAAGAGCAGGATTGTAGCGGTAGATTGGCCAGTATCCTGACATCGTTGCTTTTTCAGATTGCTTTTTGGCAAATTTCATATCGTACCCGTGAGCAATACATGGAGAGTACGCAATAACTACAGAAGGTCCTTCGTGTTTCTCAGCTTCTACCATGGCAAGTGCAGCCTGATCTCTGTTCATGCCCAAGTTAACTGATGCTACGTATGCATTTCCGTAGGTTGACATCATCAAGCCAAGGTTTTTCTTGCCAGTTTTCTTACCATCGGCGGCAAATTTCGCAACCGACCCACGTGGAGTAGCTTTAGAAGCTTGACCACCAGTGTTAGAATAAACCTCGGTATCGAGTACCAATACGTTTACGTTTCGGTCAGAAGCCATTACGTGATCTAGGCCACTAAATCCGATATCGTAAGCCCAACCGTCGCCACCAAATATCCAGATACTCTTCTCAATGAAGTAATCTTGCAACTCAATGGTTTTTCTTATGATTGGTTTTAATGTTTCGCTTGCTTCTTTCTGCGCCGCAGGCAAGGCTGCTTTTATTTTCTCTGCGTTTTCTTTTGCTTCTTTTGTTACTTCGTTCCACAATTTCTTCGCATTTACCAAACCCTCGGTCAACTCTGCTGTAGTTCCTTCTGCAAGGATGGCATCTACATTGTGCGCTAATTGAACCCTGTTGGCATCAACTGCCAGCCTCATACCGAAACCATATTCAGCATTGTCTTCGAAGAGCGAGTTCGCCCAAGCTGGACCGCGACCGTTAGCATCTTTGGTGTAAGGAATAGACGGGAAAGTACCGCCGTAAATTGATGTACAACCAGTAGCGTTGGCAATGATCATACGGTCACCAAACATCTGGGTAAGCATGTGGATATAAGGAGTTTCTCCACAACCTAAGCAGCAACCTGGATGTTCGAAATATGGATCAGTTACCTGGATATCGAAGTCGACAAACTCCAGTTTTTCCACCCATTTGGTTGGGTTACCAGCCTTGCCTTTTCTTTCGAATTTCTTCGTACCAGTAGGAACAGCACCATTAAGCGGCATTTGGGAAACTTTCACTTGGTCACCTTTTAGTCTCAATACAGGTTCCATCACCTCGTCGGCCCAAGCACCAAGTCCTGCAGGAACAACTTCTTGCATTTTTCCTGACTTTTCAGTGCTTTCAGGAATAGTCACCTCTTTCACACCGTCTGAAGCTGCGTCTATCGCATTCCAGTTCATCTCTACAATTTCACGACCTTTTCTCAAGAATTGTTTCTCTACATATTTCTTAATCATCTCGATGGCATCTTTCTCTGGAAGCACACCTGACAATTTGAAGAAAGCAGTTTGCATCACCGTATTGATACGGTTACCAAGCCCTACGCTCTTCGCAATTTTAGAAGCGTCAACTGCATAGACTTTGATATTTTTCTCCTTGATGGTTTTCTGCATGTCCTCGGTGAACATATCGAAAACCGCCTCAGGTTTTTTACTTGTATTGATCAGGAATGTGCCACCCTCTACTATACCCTCTAATATATCGTACTTACCAATATACTGCGCTCTATGGAGTGCGATGAAGTTACTATTATTGAGCAAATATTCTGAGCGAATCTTGTCGTTGCCAAAACGAAGGTGGGAAATGGTGTATCCACCAGATTTGTTAGAGTCGTACTCGAAGTAGCCCTGAACATACATATCGGTTCCTTCACCAATAATTTTGATGGAGTTTTTGTTAGCACTGACTGTGCCATCCGATCCGTATCCCCAGAATTTGCAACGAACCACATCTTCTGCCTCTGTATCTAACTGCTCTTTTACTTCAATAGACTTGTGGGTTACGTCATCTTCTATACCCACGGTGAAATCGTGCCATCCATCGTTGTCGAGGTGGTCGAACACCGCTTTTACCATAGATGGGGTAAATTCTTTAGAAGAAAGTCCATAACGACCACCTATTATCTTAACATCATTGCGGTCTTGCAATGCAGTAACCGTATCCATATAAAGAGGCTCACCAATAGAACCTGGCTCTTTGGTACGATCAAGTACTGCTATTTTCTTTACAGAAGCAGGAATTTTGTCAACAAAATCGGCAACTGAGAAGGGTCTGTACAACCTAACTTTTAGAACACCTACTTTTTCGCCTTTGGCTAGCATATACTCCAAGGTCTCATCGATGGTTTCTACCGCAGAACCCATTGCAATGATAATTTTCTCTGCATCTGGAGCACCTACATATTCGAAAAGCTCGTATTTACGACCTGTTTTCTCCGCATACATTTCCATGTATTTCTTCACGATAGCAGGTGTAGCTTCGTAGTATTTATTTACAGTTTCCCTTCCTTGGAAATATACGTCGGGGTTTTGCGCCCCAACTTTACAAACAGGGTCTTCAGGTCTTAGCCCTTCTTTTCTGAAATTCTCAATCGCCTCCACGTTTACCATGGACTTGAGCGTTTCATAATCAACCTCCTCAATTTTTTGGATAGAGTGAGAAGTTCTGAAACCGTCAAAAAAATGAAGGAATGGGATTTTAGCTTCTAAAGTGGAAAGGTGGGCAATTGCTGCCATGTCTTGCGCTTCTTGCACATTGGCAGAAGAAAGCATACAAAAACCAGTCATTCTCACGGACATCACATCGGAGTGGTCGCCAAAAATAGAGAGAGACTGCGCGGCTATTGATCTTGCAGATACGTGGAAAACAGTTGGCATCATTTCGCCAGCTATTTTGTACATGTTGGGGATCATGAGTAGCAAGCCCTGAGAGGCTGTAAAAGTGGTGGTAAGCGCACCAGCCGACAATGAACCGTGGATGGCTCCAGCGGCTCCTGCCTCAGACTGCATCTGAACTACAGATAGCTTTTCTCCAAAAATATTTTTCCTGCCGACAGCGGCCCAGGCGTCAGCCTTTTCGCCCATGTCTGATGACGGAGTGATTGGGTAAATAGCAGCTACTTCACTGAAAGCATACGCCACGTGAGTAGTCGCCGTGTTACCGTCACAAGTCACAAATTTCTTTTCTTTTCCCATCTTAAAAAATTGTTTATAGATATGTATGTTAATAAGCTCATGAGATTCAAACAAGGAGGGTTTGAACCAATGCCGTGAAATTACAAGGCATGATCTTGATTAGGTATGAGCCTTATCATTTCAGCCTAATGACTTATATCACGTTTCAATTGCAAAACTTCAAAAAAATAAGACTATTAAAAAACTACATATCAGCATGTTATGAAATTTAAAACGTTTACTAAAAAGATAAAACCAAGCTAGTTTGCTAACCAATTTTTGAAGTAAAGCATCTAATTTTCAAGTATTTTCACCCAATAACTCGACTACTTTTGCCAGGACATATTCTTGAATTATGGTGTAAATATGTACTTGTCATTTTTTCCTACCCAAATAGTTGATGTTTAACCTAGGAGCCCTTTTGTTCTAAATAAATGTTAAAAAAGCAAAAAGTATTCAAATTGTTACATGAAACAATACTCCTTATTAGTTTCGGAAAACCAACTACTTATATCACTTACCATCAAAAAAGCATTATAAATACACTACACTGAACGGCGTGGTTTTTTCTGTTTATATAACTACACGGAATAACACTAAAAAACTTTCAAAAACACAGAAAACTAAACCTACTGCAATGAACAACACACTACTTTCCACTACTTTTATATTTTTTTCACTTTTGATGTTTGGTACACAAACAGCACAAAGCCAAACATATGCTAGCTCCACTCCTATTTCGGATAATGGAATTCCAAAAACTATCAGGCTAGAATGGGATAGAGACAACAATACTGGTAGCTTGCCTTCTAACAACCAAATAGCGTATAAGCTTCTGTCGGCTGCAGCTAAGGGTAAAATCAATACTTATTGGTCTGGCGATTTGAATATTCAAATGACTAGCCAAGAACTTTTTCAAAAGGTTAATGACCTTATTAATAGCTACCAAATGGAGAACAAGACCTCTTCAAGAAGTTTTTCTACTTCTGCTATTACAAACCTGACTGGTTTTGATAATTTGGAGAGCTTTGAGAAGTTTTGTGATGAGCTTCATTTTACACTTACTGTCGAAAGCACAAGTGTTCACCAATTAAAATCTCTAACTCTGAGCATCAACAGAGAGTCTACTTATAATAATAAGGAGGTAATGTTAGGTACATTTTCTTTTAGGGAAATGAAAAACACATTGGTAGTAGATATTCCTGATTCGGTTTGGAACAAGTATATCAGCCAAATGAAATCTGATTTACAAAGATCGTCTATGGATTAAATTAGAACAGTGATATTTAGTATAGATAAATTATTTAGGAAGGGCTGCTCAATTGGGCAGCTTTTTTTGGTAAAAATGAGTACTACAAAGGGGTTGAATGCAAATAATCTCCCAAATGAATAAAGAATTATAGCAATACTTTTCAATAAAATAAAAAAGAACTAACTTTGCAGACCTAAAAAAGGAATCACAAGAAATTTATTAAGTATATAAATAAAGAGGTAAAAATGTTAATCATTAAAGTAAAAGACAATGAGTCTGTAGATAGGGCTCTAAAAAGATTCAAAAAGAAATTCGAAAAAACAGGCGCTCTTAAAGAGATCAGGTCAAGAGCTTTCTATGAAAAACCTTCTGTTGCTCGTAGAAACCAAAAAATCAAAGCGGCTTACAAACAAAAAATGTACGCTAACGAGAACTACTAGTTTTCAATTGGTTTTCTGAAAAGAGACTTAGAGCACTTGCTCAAAATATATTTCCACCAGACCTTCATTGGTTTCTGGTGGTTTTTTTTTATCTTAAACTTCGAAGTAAGTAAATACTTGTATGAGATTAGGCACAAGACTTTCTTAACACAAAAAATAAAATCCGATGAAAATCAAGACTTTGCAATATTTCATAAAATAATCTCATACTAAATACTAAATCTTCCGTATAAATAGTATACAAACCGAACCCAATCCATATGACCAACTCCTTCTTAAATTATCTTTTATATGAAAAGAGGAGTAGTAAACATACCATAAAGGCTTATGAAACAGATTTGTTGCAATTCGAAGAGTTCTGCCTCTCAAGCCAGCCAGATATGGCTAAGTTCGATCCCACAAAAGTTCAGTACGATGATATCAGAGCCTGGGTACTGTCTTTACTAGACGAGGGTATTTCCCCCAGATCGATCAACAGAAAAATTGCCTCCCTCAATGCTTATTATAGATTCTTGCAAACCAAAAAGGTGATAGCCGATGCTCCATCTAGAAAGATGCAATCGCTCAAAACTGAAAAAAAGCTTCCCACATTTGTAAGGGAGAATGAGCTTGCTCAGCTTTTTTCGGAAGAACTATTTGCCAACAGCAAAAGCCCCTTAAAAGACAAGTTGATAATTGAGCTTCTTTATGGGACTGGTATTAGGCTTTCGGAGTTGATCAACCTTCAGGTTCACGACATTGATTTGGGGAGTAAAAAGCTTAAAGTACTCGGAAAAAGAGGGAAAGAAAGAATTATTCCGATATACAATAGCTTACAAGAACTGTTGACAAAATATTTACAACAAGCTCAACTAAACGAGGGTTACGTAATAAGAACTGAAAAGGGGAAAAAAGCCTACCCCGTAATGGTACAGAGGATAGTACAAAAGTACCTTCAACTTGCCACAAGTTCAGAAAAGAAAAGCCCACACGTTCTCAGACATACATTTGCTACACACTTGCTCGAAAATGGAGCAGAGCTTAACGCTATTAAAGAACTGTTGGGCCATGCAAACCTTTCGGCAACGCAAGTGTATACGCATAATTCGATAGGTCGGCTCAAGAAAGTTTTTGAGCAAGCACACCCGAAATCATAGAGTGTTGACCTTATTTAAATTAATTGTTCACTTTTAAAATTTAAAGGTTTATGAAATTACAGATGCATTCGGTTCATTTCACAGCAGATCAGTCGCTGCTTGATTTCATACAAAAGAAGGCAAATAAATTAGATACATTTTTTGACCGAATACAGGATGGCGAGGTGTTTTTGCGCATCGAAAAAGGAAGTCATAGTAGGGAAAACAAGGTCATCGAGATAAAATTAAATATCCCTGGAACTACACTGTTTTCCAAAGAACTATCTACAAGTTTTGAAGCAGCTACTGATGCTGCAGTAGAATCACTGAGAAGGCAACTAAAAAAACATAAAGAGAAAATAATCGCTAAGCATTAATCAATAGCTTAATAAGAATAGTTGAAAGGTTTCGGGTTTCCGAAACCTTTTTTTATATCCGCTACCTGCCTTTTAACTTCCAACCCTTCAAAATTGAAGAAGAACCTTATATTTGAGCTGAAATTTCAACGTTTCCAGTTTACAAGTATCTCATTGGGGAAATTACTTTGTAACCGAACCCAATGCTCAAGTTGATACATTCATTCAAAAACAGAATTTTTAACATGGAATTTAGAAAATTATTTTTTTTGCTTGTAGCCAGTGCAGCCAGCTCTTTGCTTATGATAAGCACCTTGGCTTATGGGCAGATAGAACAAACAACTTTACCACAAGTACAGCAAGTTCAACAAACCCAACAAGTTCAGCAGCACCCTATTGATATTGAAATTGCCAACTGCTACAGTGTAAAGCCAAATACAATGGGGATACTGGAGTGCGAGATAATGGGATATAACAAGTGGAATGGAGAAATGGAACGACTCTATGACCAACTTGCGGCAAGGCTTAACGAAGATGCTAAACTTGTGCTAAAAGACCAGCAACTCGCATGGATGAAATATAGAGACTTGCAGTTCGAGTTTTTTGAGAAAATCTACGGAGACCGAATTCCTGTATTGGCGGCAAACAGAACGGATGTTATTAGAAAAAGGGCTAAAGAACTTCAAGTTCACCTTGATGCCATGAATTCTCAAAAATAAGCTTTAAGCCATAAAAAAACTCCAAACTTAAGTTTGGAGTTTTTTTATGGTCAATGATTTCATCTCATCATTGCTTGACTTCTATAAAGCCTGTAAGAGGTCTTTCCCCATTGCCAAGCTCTATTACATAGAAATATGTTCCTTCTGGCACAGTACCACTCCCAAGTGATAGACTTCTATTCGATGAACCATCCCAGAGTACATCTTCGTTGTTATACCCTTCCATTTCAAATACTGTATCTCCCCAACGGTTAAATATTTTCACCTTATTGTAAGGAAAATATTCTATGCCTTCCACTATCCAAGTATCATTTATTCCATCTCCATTAGGAGAAAGACCTTTTTTGGTTACCAGAACTTCGCTCACTGGCACTTCTACAAATACAAAAATGGTATCTGTATCACATTTTCCTGTAAGGTCACAAACTTCATAGATCAAATAATCTTGACCTGTAAAGTCCACCCTTGAATCATAAATAACTATCCCTTCATCTTCAATCCTCACACTATTCCCACTCATTGGCTCCTCAATAATCCTTACCGAACTTGGGTCTAGGTCTCCATCAGGATCTATATCATTTTCAGTCACATCAATGAATAATGTGCCGCCTTTTATTACTGAAATAACATCCGAAACAGCTTGTGGAGGATTCGAAACTGTCACAAAAACAGAAGCAGTATCGCATAGCCCATCAGGGTTACAAATAGCGTATTCAAATACATCTGTTCCATCAAACGTGCTAATTGGAGTATAGACTATTTGCTTATAAGTATTGATACTCACACTTCCGTTTGCCGGATTTTTGGAGATGAATAAGCTCAGTCCCAAGCCATCGGGCTCAGTATCGTTTGCCAATACATCAATAATCACCGAGGACCCATAAGGAGTAACAGCTTCGTCATTTACCGCAGTAGGATAATTTACCCAAGCCAAGACTGTAATTTCTACAGATGCAGTATCACACAAACCTCCCGTATCACAAATCTGGTAAGATATTCTATCCAACCCAGCAAAATTATAATTCGGCATATAAACTATCTCTTGATCTGAATTTACCGAAGCACTACCATTTACTGGAGGTGAAATTATCAGCGTGGTCAGCCCTAAATTGCGAGTATCAATATCATTTGCCTGAACATCTAAAACCAACTCTGTATTTGCTCTCTCAGTAGCCTCGTCATTTACGGCTACAGGTCTGTCACTTGGATACAAGGTTATCACTATCAAACTAGTTGTATCACAGAAACCATATTGGTCACATATTGAATAGAACACCTGATCTGAACCGAAAAACCCATTTTCTGGTGCATAAATTATTTTATCCGTACCCAGCAAACCCGCAGTTCCATTTACAGGGTCGCCCACAATTTGAAGTGTAAGAGGGTCACCGTCAGGATCTGAATCATTTGCCATTACTTCCACTTCAACAGATCTATTCTGCACTACATAAGCAGTATCTATAACAGCTATTGGAGCTTTATTCACCAAGCTAACCGTCACAGTTACTCTCGCTGTATCCAACTCACCTGCGGCATCTACTATGGTATAATCAAAAGCATCTTCACCGTAAAAATCAATATTTGGAATATATTCAACACTTGATTGGGAAATCACTGAAACAACACCGTTAGATGGATTGGTTAAAATATTTGTAATAAACGATTCACCATCAGGATCGGTATCGTTGTCTTGTACATCAAGCTCTACAGATTGGTTCATAAGAGTAAAGCCTTCATCATCAACAGCAATTGGCTTACTATTTAGATTCACCACAGTGATAGCTACTGTTGCCGTATCACACAAACCATCAGGATCGCAAATTTGATAGGTAAGATTATCTTCACCACTGAAATCTTCATTTGGTGTATAAAGCAAACTATCTCCATTTGTTACAGATACTAATCCGTTTAGAGGTTTATAAATAATAGCCGTTGTCAATACTTGCCCATCGTCATCACTATCGTTTGCCTGAACATCTATGTAAGTCGGTGTTTCTTCATTGAGTGTGATGTAATCATTTTCAGCAACTGGCTTAGCTAGTGTTCCTACACCTTCTATTTGAAAAGTGAATGTCCCCTCATCTAAATCTGAATTTCCAATTATAATTTGAGCTACTCTCTGCCCAATTGCCGAAGGATTAAACTCTATTTGGAAAACAGTATTTGCCGAAGCCGCAAGTATGGTACTTCCAGGCTGCGTTACCACAGTAAAATCACCTTTGTTCAAACCATCGATCTCAATAATTGGTGCTGAAGTAAAAGACAATTCGCCATTACCTGTATTTTCAATAGTGAAAGAGTGAACTTTAGTTTCACCCGAAACTTTCATTTCACCAAAGCTTGTGTTGTCAGTAGTTGAAACTACCGTACTCCCATCTACTATTTCGACACCATTTCCAGAAACAGCTATTTCGGCATCTACACCTACTCCTTGGAGGGTAAATGAATAAGACGGTTCATTCAAATCATCACTTTCAATAGTAAGTACCACTTGTTTTATTCCTGCTGATTGTGGGTTAAAGACCACGCTGAACGGAGATATGCCCCCCACAGCAATTGCAGTTGCAGGAAATGTAGTAACAGAGAAATCAGCAATATCCCCTGAAAGACTTACCACGGGGCTTCCTGTTAAGTTCAGTTGTAAGTTTCCTGCATTGGTGATTTCAAAAGTCCTTTCTAAAGAGCCGATATCTACCAATATGTTTCCAAAATTAGTTAAGTCATTCACCGAAGGAGTGATGTCCCCATTTACTATTTCACGGCTGTTTCCTTCAACAACTATCTCAGGGGTCAAGCCATTTCCTTCTACTTTAAAAGTATAGGTGCCTTCATCTAAGTCATCGTTGATGATAGTGACTAGCGCTTCTCTTATTCCTACATCAGATGGGCTGAATTTCAATTTAAATGCGCTGTTTAAAGCCACCCCTATAGAAGTACTCGGCAATTCTACAACCTCAAAATCAGTTGCATTAGCCCCTGAAATAGCCACTAACGGGCTACCAGACAAATTCAAATCGGAAGTCCCACTGTTGGTAATTGTGTATTCATATGTGACCGTATCCACTCCAATAGAAAGAGAGCCAAAATCGGTATTGTTTGTGTTAGAAACAGTAGAGCTTCCATTTGAAATAGCTACTCCATTTCCAGAAACTTCTACTTCAGGGCTTACCCCTACTCCGCTAATAGCAAAATCGAATACCGTCTCATCCAAATCATTGTTATCGAAAGTTATAATCGCAGACCTACTCCCTAGGGCTTGAGGCGTAAAGCGAATCACGAAACTAGTGGTATCACCTACTGCTACAGGAGATACAGGTAATCTGACAATTGAAAAGTCACTACTTTCCGACCCTGAAATCTCAACCAATCCTGTTGAGGTCAAATCTAACGCTTCTGTTCCTGTATTGTAAATTACAAATGTTTGGTCTTGGTATTCCCTATCGAGAATTACCTCACCAAAACTCGTCCCATCGGCTACTTCCGGAGTATTGTCTCCATCTATAATCTCTATTCCCAAACCTCTTAAGCTTACTTCAGGACTCACCCCAGTTCCTTGAATGGCAAATGTATAATTACCTTCGTCCAAGTCATTGCTACTAACTTCTATTACTGCGGACTTCAATCCTAAGCTAGTGGGGCTGAAACTGACTTCTGTAATTACACTATCCCCTGGCATAAGGATGCTCTTAGGAAGCGCATTAATTGCAAATTCGCTGCTATGTGTTCCAGAAATGTTAGGAGCTTGTAAATCCAACAAGCTAGTACCATTATTTTTGATTACAAATTCTCTCCATACTGTTCCATCCGACACTAAGGCAACTTCAAAATCGGTACCATCTACGGTTGATGGAGTGATATCGCCAGATACAATTTCGTTTCCTTTTCCATAGACTGTGATTTCAGAACTAAGCGCTTCCCCTTGAATAGTAAAAGTATAAGGGCTGGCATCCCAGTCATCATTCGCAATTGTTATTGTCGCTGTTTTAGTACCTATACTGTTAGGCAAGAAAACTACCCTAAAACCGGTTTGGTCACCTGCTACTATAGCACTATCAGGCTCGGAGATAATATAGAATTCACTTGCATCTGCACCAGATATGGATACTTTCGGGTCACCTATCAACAGCAATTCACTTGTACCTGCATTCTTGATCGCAAAATAAGCATCTGCGCTATCTAACAAGACTACATCTCCAAAATCAGAGAAATCTATTTCTGCTGGTGTGATATCACCATTGGTAATAAAACTTCCATTACCATGCACTTCCATTACAGGTTTTACGCCAACACCTTCAATATTAAAAGTGAAGGGGTTTTCATCCAGATCATTCGTACTTATTTCTACTGTAGCTTCTCGTAAGCCTAATCCTCCTGGTAAAAACCTTAAGGTAAAACTCACACTATCATTCACGGCTACAGGTCCTACCGGCTGGGTAAGCACTGCCCAATCACTTGCATTTGTACCAGTAATATTAATAGCGGGTGTACCTGAAAGCACCAAGCCTGTTGTTCCATTATTTTTAATGGTATATGTATATTCTAGCGTATCTATCTGAACAACATTTCCATAATCAGTAAGATCAGCTATACTAGGCGTATTATCACCAGATTCAATATCCTTATTATTTCCTTCTACAACTATCTCGGGACTAATACTACCTCCTTCAATAGCAAAAATATAGGTACTTTCGTCTATATCATCACTTTCAATTCTTACTACAGCACTGAAAGCTCCTAGCGTCACTGGTTTATAGGTCAACTCAAATGTGGTGCTATCACCAGCGGCTATAGTGGTAGCTGGCAATTCAGTTACTTCCCACAAAGAGGCATCTCCTCCAAAAAGGCTTACCTCTGGTGTACCGGTCAAATTCAACGGACTTGTACCTGTGTTTTTAATTGTATATATAATGGATAAACTATCACTTGCCAGCACTAGCCCAAAATCAGTACTATCCGCCACACTTGCTGTAAAATCTCCGTTGACAATTACCGCATTATTACCCAAAATCTCAATTTCAGGACTGACGGCATTGCCTGTAATATCAAATTCATAAAACCCTTCGTCTGCATCGTTTGATTTAATAATTACTACAGCTTCCTGTTCTCCCAAAGCTATTGGATCAAACGTCACATCAAATTCTGCAAATGCTCCTCCTAACACAAATGATGATGATGGTTGAGTTATTTGGTATGAAGTTGCTCCTGTACCCAGAATACTAACAAAAGGAGTTCCTGTGAGCCATAGAGTATCATTTCCTGTATTGTGAATTTGGAAAGTGTGGGCAATAGTTCCAGTCCCAACAATCAAGTCTCCGTAGTCGGTAAAGTCGGCAACTTGAGGTGTTGTATCTTGATTGGCAATAGACAAGCTATTTCCCATTAAATCTATTTCTTGACCTATTCCTGTGCCTGTTACTGTAAAATTGTAAGTTCCTTCGTCTACATCGTTTGTAGATATTTGAAGTTCGGATGTAAGCGCTCCTAAATCGGTAGGATCAAACGTCAAAACCATTTCGATGGAATCTCCTGCCAATACATTCGCAGGAAGCGCAGAAGCAAAGTCTACTGAAAAAGATGAAGCATCTCCACCCACAAAACTGCCTGCTGTTATAATAAGAGTTGCATCGCCACTATTCTTTACAAAGAATGAATGCTGAACAGTATCGCCATAGACATTTACAGATTCGAAATCAGTACCATCTGCTACTTCAGGAGTATTATCCCCATCTACAATTTCTACCCCTTGCCTAACTACACTTACTTCGGAACCAACTCCAGTTCCTTGAATAGTAAAATTATACAGCGACTCGTCCAAATCATCGCTCAGTACTTCAATCACAGCTGATTTCACCCCTAAGGTAGTAGGGTTAAAACTTATTCTGAACACAGTGCTATCTCCAGCAGCAACTGGGTCGCCTGGCATAGTTTCTATGGAAAACTTAGCAGCATCTGCACCACTCAACGCCACTTTTGGAGTGCCTAAATCAAGCTGGCTCGAACCTTCATTTTTAATACTGAACTCTCTCCATTTATTTGCCGAAACATAAGTATTACCAAAATCTCTATTATCTGTAGTTAATGGAGTTACATCTCCATCAGTTATGGCATTTCCATTTCCATAAATTGCAATTTCAGGACTTTGCGCTACTCCCGTGATATCAAAAGTATAAGATGGAGTTACCAAATCGCTGTTGACTATGGTTACGGTAGCGTTTTTTGTACCGACCGAACTTGGCAAGAACACCAACCTAAAACTAGTTTGCCCTCCCTGAGCAGTTATGCTATCAGGCTCTTCCAACACATACCATTCGCTCGCATCGGCTCCTGAAAGGGTGACTTTTGGAACATTGGTAAGTTCCAATTGGCTTGTACCTGTGTTTTTGACTACAAATAGAGAAATCACACTATCCGTTAGTATCACACTTTCAAAATCTGTAAAATCGGCAGTTTCAGGAGTATTGTCACCATTGGCAATAGCATTCCCATTTCCTTCTACCTCTATTACAGGTTTTACAGCAGTACCTTGTATATCAAAGACATAAGGGGCTTCGTCTAGGTCATCATTGCCTATACTTACCGTAGCCTCTCGTAGCCCTAAAGCACTTGGTGAGAAACGAAGCGTGAAAGACACGTCTCCTGCCGCTGCCACGGTAGTAGTAGGCTGGGCAAGTACCGACCAATCTGCAGCATTTGTTCCAGAAATAGTTACAGGTGTTGCTGAAAGGTTCAGGGTAGAGCTTCCCGTGTTTTTGATGGTGAAAGTATAATCTTGGGTATCGGTAAGAATAACATTTCCGTAATCGGTAAAGTCGGCAGTGCTTGGTGTATTATCTCCCGAAGCTATTTCTGTACCGTTCCCTTCTACCGATATTTCGGGACTTTGTGCCTCGGCTGTTATATCAAACGTATAAGTTGGAGTAGATAAATCATTACTAGTGATACTAACAGTTGCATTTTTCACTCCTAAGGTAGTGCTTTGGAAAACCAGTTTAAAATCAGTTTGTCCACTTGCAGCGATAATACTATCAGGTTGATCTAGCACATACCAACTGCTGGCATCTGCTCCAGCAATGGAAACTTGAGGATAACTTGTTAGGTTCAATGCCCCAGTTCCCGTGTTTTTCAGAACATAGGTCATAATAACACTATCAGGCTTTATAACTAACCCATAGTCTGTAAAATCAGCTACAGCTGGTGTCACATCTCCAGAACCTATCAGTGTTCCATTTCCATGCACCTCAATTACCGAACTTACTCCTGTCCCTTGGATGGCAAAATCAAAGAGGGGCTCGTCAAGGTCATCACTCAACACTTCAACCACAGCAGACTTCAATCCCGTACCCGTAGGGTTAAAGCTCACCCTGAATACAGTGCTATCTCCAGCAACAACTGGGTCGCCAGGCATAGTTTCTATGGAAAACTCAGCGGCATCCGCACCACTCAAGGCTACTTTGGGAGCGCCTAAATTGAGCTGGCTCGTCCCTTCATTTTTAATACTGAACTCTCTCCACTTATTTTCAGAAACATAGGTATTTCCAAAATCACTATTGTCTGTACCCTGAGGAGTTACATCCCCATCGGCTATAGCATTTCCATTTCCATAAACTGCAATCTCGGGGCTTTGTGCTACCCCTGTAATGTCAAAAGCGTAAGATGGAGTCACCCAGTCGCTGTTTACTATAGTTACGGTAGCCGTTTTAGTTCCAATGGAAGTTGGAAGAAAAACCAACTTACACTCAGTTTGCCCACCTGCAGTAGTGATGCTATCAGGCTCTTCCAACACATACCATTCGCTGGCATCCGCACCTGAAAGGGTGATTTTTGGAACATTGGTAAGTTCCAATTGGCTTGTACCTGTGTTTTTAACAACAAACAAAGAAATCACACTATCCTCCAATACTACACTTTCAAAATCTGTAAAATCGGTAGCTTCAGGTGTATTGTCACCATTGGCAATAGCATTCCCATTTCCCTCTACCTCTATTACAGGTTTTACAGCAGCCCCTTGTATATCAAAGGTATAAGGGGCTTCGTCTAGGTCATCATTGCCTATACTTACTGTTGCCGCTCGTAACCCTAAAGCACTTGGCGAGAAACGGAGCGTGAAAGACACGTCTCCTGCCGCTGCCACGGTAGTAGCAGGCTGGGCAAGTACCGACCAATCTCCGGCATTTGTTCCAGAAATAGTTACAGGTGTTGCCGAAAGGTTCAGGGTAGAGCTTCCCGTGTTTTTGATGGTGAAAGAATAATCTTGGGTATCGGTAAGAATAATATTTCCGTAATCAGTAAAGTCGGCAGCGCTTGGTGTATTATCTCCCGAAGCTATTTCTGTACCGTTCCCTTCTACCGATATTTCGGGGCTAATCCCTTCTCCACTTATAGCAAAAGTAAATGTGGGATCAGTACCACTATCACTTATAATTTGGACAACAGAACTAAAATTACCAGCAACAGTTGGGCTAAACGATAAGTCAAAAGTTAAAGACCCTGAAGCTGGAACTACTAAAATACCAGGCAACGTTTCAGACCAAAGAGCTGCATCACCTGAAGTGGCTTGAATAGAAGAAATAGTAAGATCAGCCGTACCAGTGTTATTAACCGTAAATGGCAAAGTAGAAGCACCTCCAGCCAAGACCTGTCCAAAATCTGTATTATCCGTCACACTCGTTGTCAAATCCCCATTACTAATTGTATTTCCATTTCCTTCAAGTGAAATTTGGGGAGTTCCTCCTCCACCCACTGAAGTTTTAACTACATCAGGATCATAAGAATTTCGGCCTTCTGAGCCGCCCCTAGCAGGAGCAGCAACATTTAACGAAAATGAAGTTGCATCAAGATAAATAGTACCACCTGCTCCATCATTGCCTGTATCTGAAGCAGGGCTTCCGTTTGTTGTTATATTTTCTCCCCCACCTCCTATTATTTCTATTTCGGAAGCTTTACCAATCACAAATCCACCACCATCTTCAAACGTCTTTCCTTCCCCTTCATCTACCACATTTACAGCCGTTATGCAGATAACTTTTACATAGGCATTTACAAGTCCCTCAGCATAGGAAGCAGACACACTTGCAAAAAGGAAAAGTACACAAAAAGCTAAGTAAACTAGTGGCTTACCTTTGGTTTGAAAAATATTATTTCTCATTGATAACAGAGGACTGAACACCATCTTCGATATATTATTTCTGGCTGATTTATACATGTAATAAAACTGTTATAGCTCAAGCTATAACAAAAACTCGCTTACCTGTACAAACGTATAATTGCCGAATAACTTGCTATATATTACTTATGTAATATAAAAGAGGCTTGGCTAATGGTATAATTTATGTATAAAACACAAATGATTCTATTGTAGAATTAATTTCAAAATAATAGTTGGCACTAGAGTTAAAAGAACAAATATTTACCACATTCAAAATAAAGAAAAGAGATGAGCTTCATGTGAGGTTTTAAAACCAATTATCAACTCTAGCACCTTAACAATTGTAAACCATAGTATAAATCACAATTTCTTTCTAAGAAAAAATGCTTATCACCTGCCCCTAATATTTCACCACTTTTAGCATCTAAACTTCTCATAGATTTTGCTACTTATGCCCAACCCTTCCTATATATTTGCTTTTTTCATCAAAAAAATTAATTCTATTTTGAATTTTAATCTCAAGAATTATGATAATTGCCTTTTTTATTGTTAATTATCTCTTTATTTAGAAAGCCCTTAATACAAGTGGTAAAAACCCTAAACTTTTATATAACTCTAGAGACTTGCAAGCACCATTAGTGCTTATTGACTCTGTTATTCAATTTTAGAACCTAATAACTAAATTAATTCATACCATGCTCAACGAATTAGATCCAATTCTCATCCTTGAAGTTGTCATCGTCCTTATTATTATCATTTCCCAGGTCATTGTATTTTCTGGCAATAGGTTGACGATCAATAACCTAAAAAAAATATTCCCTGCCGGCCATTCTCTTGATATAGAACTACTGCCTCTAACTGGCAACGATACTGATGACGAGGCTGACGACAAGAAGGATAGCCCTACAAAAATGGCTTTGATCAAAAATGACAACCGTTTTAGCAAGCCCTTTCAAGAAATTGTAGAATCTAGTAACAATTACATTCTCAGAAATAAAGGAGGAGTAACCTTTGTAGGTCTAGAAAGCATTGCCGAAAGAAAAGGTGAGTCTATTGAAGGCTCGATAGAACAAGTTTTAGCGTTGCCTCTTTACTTAGGTCTGCTAGGTACCTTTACCGGTGTAATCATCGGTTTGGTAAAAATTGCTATCGTCGGCGTAAGCGACGTTGCTATCCAGTCTTTCATAGGTGGTGTATTAGTTGGTATGATTGCCAGTGCTTTTGGTCTTTACCTCACCGTAAGAAGCAACTCCGTTTTCAAAAATGCTAAGAAAAAAAGAGATGCCGATTTATATGATTTCTTGCAGTTCGTAAGAATGAACATCGTTCCTCGCACACCAAAATTAATGCCCGACGAGCTCAAAAAGCTTCAATACAACATTGCTTCGTTCACCGATGAGTTTGTGAATTACCAAAAACAACTCAACAACACGCTTTCTGATTCTCTAAGAAGATTTGAAGACCTCCAATCTGTCTTCAACAACATAAGAGGGCTCGAGCCCGACTTCGAAAACATGAAACATTTTCTCCAAAACAATTCAACGTTAATGGAGCGCCAAGTAACCAACCTAGAATTGGTAAACCAACGTACGGCAGATTTGGCTGGAGAGATAGACCATAGGATGCAAGCTGTAGACCAACGCATCAGATCACTTGAAACAGGTGATGCTACCACAGTTTCAGCACGGACTGGCAATGGAGAAATACTCGACCAATCAGAGCTTATCAGTCTCAACAAGGCTTTGCTAGACAAAATGGAAAGCTCTGAGAACAATAGCAGGCAAATGGCCACACATATTGGCAACCTTTATAGCTTTTTACAATCCGAACTTCCCAACAGCGGCTCGGGTGGCGGCCCTACTAGCTCTTTTGGATTTAAGTTCTTTACCTTGCTTGGCTCAGTCGCTTTCGCCTTGGGCATAGGCATAGGAATATGGTATATAGCCAATGAAATCGTCCCTCTTTATATGTAGAATGAGCTAATACTTCACAAAAGCTCAATTTTTCAACTCAATAAAGAAAATAAACATGAAACATAATTCAGGGAATTTCTTTTGGGCAAGTTATGCCGACCTGATGACCGCTCTTTTTATCATCACGCTCACACTTTTTGTATTGAGCTATAAGATGTTCAAAGACAAGCAAATCAGGATTAAGGCCATGCAAGAACAATTAGACCTTAAAAGCAAGCTAATGGCGGAGAAAGAGCAAGACTTAATAGAAATAGAAGGGTATCTTGTCTCTGAAAAATCGCTTGCCGACTCGCTCATCCAACAATTGGAGGCTGAAAAAGGAAGGCTTCTGGTGCTTGAACAAGAGTATAGAAAACTTAAAGAAATAGAAGAAGCAATATCCAAACTAGACAAGAAATACTTTGAATATCAGCCGAAATACAAGAGACATATTTTGAAGTCTGATGTTCAGTTCAAAACAGGTAGTGCCGCTATTGATGGCAAATATCACGAAATGCTGAAAAATGCAGGGCAAGAGCTCAAATCTCTTATAGATAGCTTAGAAGATAAGAGCATCAAGTATATGCTAGTAGTAGAAGGAAGTGCATCTAAAGACAACTATGCAAGAAACTACGAACTTAGCTACGCTCGTGCCCTCCAACTCTACAAACTTTGGGAAAGACAAGGCGTTGAATTTGATCAGGACCGTATCCAAGTCATTATATCTGGTAGCGGAACCAGCGGTATAGGTAGGGTAGTTGGTAACGAAAAGCTCAACCAACGTTTCTTGATTCAGATTATACCTAAAATTGGCACAATTGACTTGGCTGATATTGAAGAACTAAGAGAACTGAACAGACAAGTTCAGGAAGGAAGCGTTCCTCCTGAAAATTAAGTATTAGACTCAATTCCAAGTTCTATTGATAAAGCTTCCCTAGTTTCTGCAAAAGATTTTTGCCATACTGGGGAAGCTTTTATTTTCCACAAAGGCACGGGAATCAAGTTATTCGCCGCCAATCGCCTCATCAAAACTTTTTCATCGCCAGGCTCTCGAGAAAACATAAATGGATTTCGGTAATGCTGAGTTCTTAACCTCGAATACTTCTCATCATCTGCAGCTATCAATTCCAACAGCTCTTTCCCCCGGAAAATAAGCGACTCCAAAAACTTCATGGAAAAAGGGGTTATACATGCCCGGTTCGCTTCATCTTTTTTCACCCATTTTGCCCAGTCAAACCCATAGGTAAAATCATGTACGTAGCGAAACCTAATGGCTGAATTACAGCCAAAAAGCTCCAGCAACTGTATTGTTTTCCTACAAAATAGTTTTATATAGGAATACTGTTCCAAGCTATTTTCTTTAGCCAAAGCATGGTTCAACAAGCTCCCAAGCAGAAAGTCAAAGTCCCAAAATATATTTTCTGGAAAATTGACTATTTGAGCCTCTAAAACACCGTGAAATTCTTTTGCTATAAAACAAATAAGCTTCTCATCCTCGCTAATTTCCAGCAACACACTTCCCAATTGGTGAAAAGAAGTAATAAACTCTTTCTGAGGATCGAGTGATAAAAGTGGTTGGGAATTGTTAGTTTTCAAAAAATTGTCCAACTCTCGAAACATCTTTAATTCCGCCATATAAATAAACAGTAGTTAATCAATCACTTCAATTAATTTCGCTTTTTCAAGGCTGTATATTAAAGAGAAAAAATCTTGATCATTCAGTTTGAGCATTCCTCTCACTCTTACTTTTTTATCTACAATACTAATCTTCTTTTTAATATCTACTTGCATTACCGTCTCTGGCCCAGCTCCGCCACAAAAGAAACAACTAGCATAAGGCAAAGAGGACAGCACCACCAAATCACCTTCAACTTCAACGGGCAGTATGTAACCCTCTAGCTCAACCTCTTCTCCATCTAATGCTTTAATCTCATCACCAAAAATAGGCTTTTGTACTTCCATACCCATTGCAGGGTCATTTATCGATTCCCACCTCAATTTGGATAAAGTTTCCCACACATTGCTGTCTTGAACAACAGCTCCAGAAGTAATAAAGCAAAGTATTATCAACAATAATTTCATATACATATTTCTTTTTAGAACTTCAACTATAACAAATCCATCTCAACAACATCCAACAAAGCCATTAATAATGGAATAAATCTTTCCACGACCATGGCACTTCATGTAACTTTCCACTTCATATCACATTTTAGTTATCCCAACTTTACCATAATTTGGCTTTGGAATTGATGTTAGTAAAGTAATGACTGCATCATCCAACATTAGGTTAGCTTTTTCCTACACCTAATTTCTCCTGAATTTTTACAATTCCTACTTACTAGCAGTTATCAAGATTCCAGTTGAACTAACCTGATTTTTGGCAAAGGTCCATAGCATTTACTATTGTAATATTGAAAAATATCACATATAACAGTAGTTGGCTAACAAATAAACCGAAAAATAATAATAAAATGAACAAGCTACTTATAATATCCTTATTGACTTCCATAACTATATCATCGTATGGTCAAATTACCAGCAGCACTGGCAAGGCTGTAAAAACCCCAGTCCAAAAGAATTTTTTCCTCGGTTCTTTCAGCTTTATTCAGGTTGAAGAACAAAATGGAAAAAACATCGCTTCTTCTAAAGATGCTTATAAAAGAATGTCAGGTGAAGGGTTTAGAAACTACTATACATCTTATGCTATCTCTTCAACCAAGCCCCATAAATCGAACTTAAAAATGGCCATCTACCCAAATTATAAAAAAGGTAGCTTGGTAATACAAGGAAAGAAAAACAAACAGTTCATTGCTATTTCTGTAAAGGACAGCTTTGGAAAAATTGTTAATAACAAGTCTTTTTCTCAGGAAATATTTTCATTCGAGCAAGATCTTAATGCTATTAAAACAGATATCTTTTTCATAGAAGTTTCAGGAAAAGATGGCAATGAAATAAACACATATGTGATAGAGCCAGCTGAATAACTCTCAAAAAAATACTCTTTACTGTCAAAACTGACCACCAAAAAAGTCCTCTCAATGGTGGACTTTTTTGGTGGTTCATTATGATTATTGATCCTTTCAGAATAAATTTGCGCCAATAGCAGATATTCCAGTAGATTTTATATGTTTTTATGGCAAAACATCCTCTACTATCAACTGGTTAACAAGTGTTTAAACAATAACAAACAAATAAAGATTAGCATATAATTGACTTTTACTAATATTAAATATAACTTTATCACAACTTCTTAAGCAGAGCATAAAAAACCAACAACTTCAAATTACACTCATTAATATCAAAATTGCTTTCAAACACTACATTCGTAAGACGAACATACTTAATAATATCCAGTTGGAGACTAGCGTTATGAGACTGTATTACTAAACGAAACACGAACATACGCTTAACAATTAATCCTACTATAATTTCTTATGAAGAAAGTGTTAACAAAATTATTTTTTAAATGGTAAGTTTTAAGTTAAATGTTTTAGCGTTAGCTACATTATTGATAGTCAGCGTTGGTTTTTCTTCTTATAGTTATCGAAGGGATAAAAAAGTTAATAAGCTTAGCACCTTTATCAAAAATACTTCTTGGCAGCTTAAAGGCTCTGAGTGGAATGAAAATAAGGCTAAGCTCGATTTGTCTTCTTATTCAATAGAGTTCAAGAACAAGAGTACATATAGAAGAAAAGATCTTTTTGCAAAGGTTCATGTTGGAAACTGGAAACTAAAAGAAATCGATAGAGAAAACTTCATTGTATTAGATGAAGGAACACCAGTAGAAGAGACGTATAAAGTAGTTGAATTTGATACCAAAGACAACTCTTTACGATTGGAAAGAATCAATTCCTCATCAGGATTCTCCAATGTCATCTACGAATTTGGGAGGTAAAAAGTAGAAAAAATATACAAAGACCGCAGTTGCGGTCTTTTTTTTACCCAAATCTTACATCGGTTCTAGTCTATTTTTAAGCAATAAGCATTGAAAGTCTTGGTTTAGCAAAATTCTTATTTTGTAAACACTCTCTTATTCTTGCCTACCCTATTCTTTCCTTCATCCAGATCTCTTCCAATAACTTCATAGTTTAGACACCCCTACTACAAGCTCTATCCCAAAACCAATCTGATTACCTCTTAATTGTAATTATTTCAACTCCATCCAAGCCAGAACGTTGTAGCCCAATAAAATATATCAAAGATTTTACTTTGTTATTCATACGTCACCCCTATACCGTTATCCCTAAACTTTATAACTAAGAAGGAAAGACGTCACAAATTACCTAAGGGGGCAAACGATTTATCTAAAAGGCTTAATCACATTTGAAATAAAATTGTTTTCTATGTTGAAAAATAGGGGTTTTGCAATTATAAATAATGAACTTATACAGTTTAACACCTTTTAAAGTATTATTGGCTAAATATTAAAATCAGCTCTTGGTCAATGAACCTTAAAAGGAGAAATCATTGTTTACTTTATAAGCAGTACCTCTGTGAAGCAACAATTATTAACTCTTTTTCCTAACTAAAAATAGGCTATGAGTAACTTCTAGTCTCAGAATTCATTTCCCTATACCCACTAAATAATAGTTTATACTCTAGCATTTGAATATATAATTATTGAGTTAAGTTTCAATTAACCATAAACAATCATGGAAAAAGTTATTGCTATCAACGAGTTTTACTCATTAGCTGTCGATTTAGAAAAACAACGGCTTTATGTAGAACTGAAAGGTCAATGGATGAACCTAAAGCTACTAAATAGTTTTATGTCAGATGCTAAAGAGAGTGCTATTCATTTTTTTGATACTTATAGCTGCATTACAGATCTAACCGGTCTGATGCCATTCAACGAACGGCAAGCCAAACCTATCGCAATTTCCATTGTAGGCTTTCTTACAAGTAATAGTATGAGGAATAGTGCTCAAATTCTTCCCGAAAGCCATGAAGCAAGTCAACAAGTAATTTCATTGGTACGTCAAACAGGAAAAGTACTTACTGTATTTGGAGATAAACTAACGGCCGAAATGTACCTTGACTCTCATGCTTCTTGAGTATAAATAAGGTTTTACCGAAATTTCTCACTAAATTCCTTATAAATACAAAGGTCTTGAACTTTATTATCAGAATAGTATATACTAAAAAAAGCCACAGCACAAAGTACTGCGGCTTTCTAATGATATATATGAATTTTACTGTCTAAGTATTTTCTTCGTCCAAGTCTTGTTCTTACTTGCGATCTTGAGTAAGTAAACCCCACTAGGAACTCTAGCTAAATCAAGCTTTATATTAATCCCAGATATTGTTATATCATTTATGTAGAGCTTTCCATGGTAGTCAAATATACTCACTGACACCTCCCCTAGCCCAGCTGGTATCTCAATATTCAAATCGCCCTGAGAAGGATTAGGATAGATAAAGAAATGATCGATACTGATATTATCTTCTAACTGCCCAGTGAATAATTGGTCACCAGCTGCTGTCCTTGCAGAAGCTCCATCTAAACTCCACACCTCAATACCACTGATAGCAGCCTGATCTCCAATTGTTTCTATGCTAATTTCTCCATCACTCACTTCTACTTGATACGGACCTAATTTCATCCATTCAGAAGAATTTAGACCAAAGCCACTTTCCACCACATTTCCGTTTATGCTGATATCATAGGATTTATTATTTTCCCACTCCATCATCCATAAATACACGTCATAGCTGCCATCAGGTACATTTGTCAAATCTACTCCTGTTCCACCTCCACTTTTAATCAAAGTTTTACCCAACATGGTGTTTTTATTAGCATCTGTAGGAGCATCTACCAAAGGAATCCACCCCATATTGAACGAGCCTCCTCGAACAGTCATGTTCCCAGTCCATCCAGGCTCCCAATCATTTCCATCGATGGTAATATTATTTCCAGCAAAATTAATTGCACGGTAGAAAACTGGATCAAGCCCTACCACAGGTGGAATATACTCCCAAACAGCCTCGTTGCTGTAACCTGATTCCCCGTCGGCGTTCCATGCTTTTATCCTATAAGAATAATCTTGGGTCGTATCGGGAAGCGCAAATGCGTAAAGTTCCAAGTCGGAAGAAATGCTGTCCAGCCAACTGAAAGAGCCTTCCCCCTCCGATTTTTGCTCGATAATGAAACCTGATTCGTTGTCAGAGTTATCTGACCAAGATAGCTCGAAATTGCCGCCGTTTACCGCAAGCACCAAGTTTGATGGAGCGGATGGCGGATTCGGTAACGGAGCTACATACTCCCAAACTGCCTCGTTGCTATAAGCCGATTCCCCGTCGGAGTTCCATGCTTTCACTCGGTAAGAATAATCTTGGGTCGTATCGGGTAGCGCAAATGTGTATAGCTCCAAGTCGGAAGAAATACTGTCCAACCAACTAAAAGAGCCCTTGCCCTCCACTTTTTGCCCTATCACGAAACCTGATTCGTTGTCAGAGTTATCTGACCAAGATAGCTCGAAATTGCCGCCGTTTACCGCGAGCACCAAGTTTGATGGAGCGGATGGCGGGTTCGGCAACGGTGCCACATACTCCCAAACTGCCTCGTTGCTGTAACCTGATTCCCCGTCGGCGTTCCATGCCTTTATCCTATAAGAATAATCTTGCGTAGTATCGGGAAGTGTGAATACATAAAGTTCCAAGTCGGAAGAAATGCTGTCCAGCCAACTGAAAGAGCCTTCTCCCTCCGCTTTTTGCTCTATCACGAAACCTGATTCGTTATCTGAATTGTCAGACCAAGATAGCTCGAAGTTCGAACCGTTTACCGCAAGCAACAAGTTTGTTGGAGCAGATGGTGGGTCAAGTGGAGGCGTTGCGTTCAATAGCGGAACTAAAGTTTCAAACCATTTTCGCCCCATTTTAATCTCGCCCCAAGGAGTTGGATGAACTCCATCGTAAGTATCTTGTGCTGCATCAAACCCTGTGGCTTGATCTACCAAAATAACTGGAGAGTTTGCCGTACTTTTTGTTGCTGGTATTCCCGCAACAGCATTGTTGAACGGCGTAAAATCCGTTCCCCAAGTATTTGGGATAATTTGAGCAAGCAGTATTACAACATTTGGATTATCCGCCCTCAATACATCAATTATTTGTTCCAATTCCAAAATAGTAGAAGCCACATCTTGCCCCTGCAAAATATCATTTGTACCTAAATGAATAAGTGCAATATCTGCATCATAGCCGTTGAGCCAAGTAGGCAAGTTTGCCAAAATCTCATCGGCTCTCCAGCCCCAGTGTCCTTCATGGTCTTTATCGAAATTCAGATTCGGATACGAAGTATTCCCCCCATTGTTGGAAGTTTCCGAACCAACAAAATCAACATTTGCACCAATCGAATCTAATAATTCCCAAAGCTCGTAGCGGTAGCTGTACCTTTCTGAAGCTCCTTGAGTAATAGAATTGCCTATGGTCACAATACTCGCCCCGTCGAAGGTAGGAATAGAAATATGCTCCCACTCCGCTATATTTGAATATTCAGAAGTATCAGCTCCTTCATAAGCTCTTATTCGGAAATAATGTTTCTGAACCGTATCTGGAGTTGCGGTAGTATACTCAGTTAAGTCTTTCGAAATATTTGCCAAAAATGTAAAACCCAAGTCAATTTCGGCTTTATATTCCATCACAAACCCATCAATGTCAATATCGTTGTTTTGCCAAGACAGTTGAAGTATTCCAGCCGATTCTGACACCATCAGGCTACTAGGAGCTGCTGGAGGAGACGCTGGTTCTGGCAACGTGGAAACCTGTAATGTGGCACTCGCAATTGATATATTTCCAGCAATATCTTCTGCTTTTACCATAAAATCATACTCTGTATCAGCCGAAAGGCTGGTCACATCAAAACTGGTATCAGAAAGAATACTTCCGTTCAATTGGTTTCCATCTTCAAATACGTAATAGCCAGCTACACCAGAATCATCATCGGTAGAAGAAAGCCAAGTCAGTTTCAAACTTGTTTGTGTGATTTCCGAAGCTATCAAACCTGTTGGTACAGAAGGAGGTGTCGTATCTGATGAACCGGCAGCTGCGCCTTCCCACACTTCTACCCCGCTCAAAGCTGCTTGGTCGCCGACGGTTTCTATGCTAATTGTCCCATCCGTCACTTCTACTTCGTATGGACCAATTTTCGTCCATGCGGTAGAGGCTAAGCCAAAACCACTTTCAACAGTAACCCCATTGACCAAAATATCATAAGACTTATTATTTTCCCATTCCATAATCCAGAGATAAATCTGGTACGTTCCGTTTGGCACATCCAACAAATCTACTCCTGTTCCCCCACCATTTTTGATGAGCGTTTTACCCAACATTTCAACCTTATTTGCATCAGCGGGAGCATCTAAAAGAGGAATCCAGCCCATATTAAATGCATCACCTCTGGTAGTCATATTGCCAGCCCAATTAGGCTCCCAATCATTTCCTTCAATAGTAATGTTATTCCCACCAAGGTTGATGGCTCGGTAAAAAGTCATTTCACCAACTGGAGGCGTAGGCGGAATATAGTCCCAAGTGGCAGTATTGCTCAAGGCAGACTCTCCACCCTCATTCCATGCCTTTAGGCGGTAAGAATAATCTTTTGTAGTATCTGGAAGAGGAAAGGAATACACTTCCACATCGGCTGAAATACTATCTAACCAAGAAAAGTTGACTTCACCCTCTGCTTTTTGTTGCAAAACAAAACCTTCTTCATCAGAAGCATTGTCCACCCAAGTGAGTTCGAAATCCCCTCCATTTATTGATAATACCAAGTTTGTAGGAGCTGCAGGCGGGTCAGGAAGTACCTCTACATATTCCCAAGTAGCTACATTGCTAAACTCAGAAGCTCCATACATATTCCAAGCTTTTATACGATAACTATGATTGAGCAACGTATCGGGCATCGGGTAAGAATAAGCAGCTAGCTCCGCATCTATACTATCTAAGAAAGAATAGCTTCCATTACCTACTTTATGTTCAATCACAAACCCCTCTTCATCATCCGAAGTATCGTTCCAAGTGAGTTGGAATTCTGAACTTACCAAAGTCAATATTAAGTTGCTTGGGGCATCGGGAGCGCCAGGAGGTTCAGGCAGGGTAGAAACCTCTAATACTTCACTTTCATCAGAAGAATTTCCAGCTGCATCTTTCGCTATCACAGTAAACTCATACGCTGTTTCAGCTAATAAACCAGTCACCTCAAAACTCGTATCAGCAACTTGTTCGGTATTCAATTTTGTATTTCCTTGGAAAACATCATAACCCACCACACCAACTTCGTCTGTAGCTGGATACCAGTTCAAAGTCAAGCTAGTCTGAGAAATTCCATAAGCCATCAGGTTGGTAGGTACTGAAGGAGGCGTGGTATCTGGAGGACCTTGCGAACCTTCCCACACTTCAAAGCCACTCAATGCCGCTTGGTCACCCACGGTTTCTACACTAATTGTTCCATCCGTAACCTCTACTTCGTAAGGACCAATTTTTTCCCACTCAGTAGAAGCCAACCCAAAACTGCTTTCTACAGTAGCTCCATTGATCAAAATATCGTATGATTTGTTGTTTTCCCACTCCATTATCCAGAGATACACTTGATACGTTCCATTGGGAATATCCAACATATCCACACCAGTTCCTCCTCCACTTTTGATAAGTGTTTTACCCAACATCTCCACTTTGTCAGCATCAGAGGGAGCATCTACAAGGGGAATCCAGCCCATATTGAGAGAGTTTCCTCGGACAGTCAAATTTCCAGCCCAACTAGGTTCCCAATCATTTCCTTCAATAGTAATGTTATTCCCACCAAGGTTGATGGCTCGGTAAAAAGTAAATGCCCCTGCTGGCGGAGGCGGTGGAGTATACGTCCATTCGGCAATATTACTTGGAGCCGATATACCCGCTATATTTTTCGCTTTTACCCTGTACTGATGGTCGATTAAAGTATCTGGGATAGGAAAAGAATAAGTTGTAATATCAGCACTTGCCGTATCCAACTGACTGAACTCAGCATCTCCATCTGCTTTGTGCTCGATCACAAAATAATCTTCGTTGTTCGAATTATCTGTCCAGTCAAGTTCAAAGTTACCTCCTACTAAGCTAAGTGCCAAATTAGTCGGCTTAGCGGGTGTGGTAACAATTGGACTGCCATCTAGCAAAGGCTGCAACATGCCATACCAAACATGAGCCATCTTCACATAACCATTATCGTTGGGGTGAAGGTTGTCATGAAAATCTCCATCATTATAAGGAGCAGAGTCATCTACTTGGTAAACCAAGCCAGCACCAACTTCCATATCAACAACTACTATTTTATCGCCATCGTTGTTGATCCTATCTTGCGCCATCAACTCCACTTCGGCATTGAAATTCGTTACATCTGCCGCATTATTTGGAGCTACATTGATAATCTTCGCCAAAAGCACTGTGATTTCCACACCATTATCCGTCTCGTACCTATCAACTTCATCGAGCAAATCCGCAACTTTTTGTGCCCTAGAAGCAGGAGTTCCAACACCTAAGTCGTTAGTACCAATATGCAGCATGATGTATTGCGCAGGATTAGCAGTCAATAAATTATAAACCCTATCCTTTATAAAATCAATACTCATCCCAGGATAGCCCTCATTATCTATGTCAAATACATTTGGATCTCCCGCTTGCTGGCTCCCTACAAAATCGAAGGCGTAGCCATTGAGCGTAAGAAGGCTATCTAAAGGTCTTCTGTAGCCTTTCCTCTCTATAAGAGGAGTATTATTTAAGTTATGATAAGTGTTGTTATCGAAAGTAATCGAATTACCTAAGGGCATGATTCGAACTTGTGCTTGGAGCGAAGCCGAAAGGTTAAAAAATAAAATCGCACCCAAGCAAAGGCGGATAAGCAATGAATTTCTCATCTGTTTATAGTTTCTGTGAATTTTATCTTTGGCAAATACAGTTAGCTGCATCTACCTATTACATTTAAAATCAGTTAGTAAACCTCTTATTAAGAAGTTGGAGCTATTTAGAAGGAACTGAATCCTGCTTCCTAATTTTCTTTGATAGTAATTAGTAAATTTTATTTGTTGATTAATGGAGTTGGCAAGTGGTTGGGTCTTGCCTTTTGGTAAGTTTGATTTGGTAAAAATACAGGTATGTAAAATGGCCTGCAATTAATATATGTTAAGCCCTGAAAACAAAAGTAAAGGCTACCAACCGAACCCTAGCCAACAAATTGTTTGTGATAAACATTGCTTTGGCTAACTTTGCTAGCCAACTCCTTATACATGCACACCTCTGAGGTGTTTGGATATTTGATAAACCTTCAAATTTCCAATTTTTCAAATCACCTGAAAAAGCGACCAATCATCACCAGCTCAACTATATTGAACCACAATTACATCATATAATGGATAAAAACATCAAAAAACCAACCCTTTTAGCAGCTCTCATTCCTATTCTCTTTCTTGTTATTGCCCTATTTATCAATGTAATGATTTTTGGCGATGATGGCCTTTCGGGCTCCAACCAATTAATTTTGGTGTTGGCATCGGCGGTAGCTGCCATTGTAGCCATGACCCTAGGAATGAGCTGGGACCAGATGCAATCGGGAATCGTCAAAAGTATTAGCTCTGCCATGCCTTCCATGCTTATTTTGTTACTGATAGGCTCTTTGGCAGGAACTTGGTTGCTCAGCGGCATCGTGCCGGCCATGATCTACTATGGTCTACAAATACTCAATGCTAAAATATTCCTTTTCGCCTCTTGTGTTGTTTGTGCTATTATTTCCCTCGCTTCGGGAAGCTCTTGGTCTACCGTAGCAACCATTGGTGTAGCCTTGCTTGGAATTGGAAAAGCCTTAGGTATGTCCGAAGGGCTCATTGCCGGCTCTATCATATCAGGGGCATATTTCGGTGATAAAATGTCCCCCCTTTCCGACACCACCAACCTTGCCCCAGCCGTAGCAGGAACGGACCTGTTTACCCACATACGTTATATGACTTATACCACTATCCCTTCCATTTCCATTGCCCTTATTATCTACTTGGTGCTGGGCTTTGTAGGGACAGAAGGGACTGCCCCAGGCGATATTGATGCCATCCTCGGTTCTATCGATGCTGTTTTCAATATCAACCTCGCACTTTTCATAGTTCCTGTAATTGTGATTGGAATGATTGTAAAAAAAGTCCCTGCCGTTCCCGCCTTGCTCGCTGGTATTTTGTTAGGAGCTGTATTTGCCATTATTTTCCAACCTCAGGTTATTCAACAGATTTCAAGTGATGGAAGCATTGCTTATAATACTTATGTTGCCGTAATGAAATCGATGTACGGTGATATTGCCATTACGACAGACAATGCAACTGTAAACGATCTGCTTTCCACAGGAGGTATGGCGGGAATGCTCGGTACTATCTGGCTGATCCTTTGTGCGATGGTATTTGGCGGAATAATGGAAGCCAGCGGAATGCTCCACAAGATCACCGAGACCATCATCAATTACGCACATTCTACTGGTTCGCTCATAGCTTCTACCGCTACTACTTGTTTGTTCTTCAACATAACTGCATCCGACCAGTACCTAGCAATTGTAGTCCCTGGGAGAATGTTCTCGGAAACCTACCGAGACCGAGGCTTAAAGCCAGAAAACTTAAGTAGAGCGTTGGAAGACTCTGGAACTGTCACTTCGGTTCTTGTCCCTTGGAACACTTGCGGAGCTACCCAGTCCAACGTATTAGGCGTGGCTACAATAGCTTACCTACCCTTCTGCTTTTTCAATATTATCAGCCCGATCATGACCATTATTTTCGGTTATTTTCAGATCAAACTGAGCAAATACACAGCAGAAGAACTGAAAGCCAAACAAGCAGAAGATTTGGCAGCTGCTAATTAACAGCTACTTAAAAAGATTTAACAGCCTCCGCTTTGCACATGCTCAAGGCGGAGGCTGTTTTCGTTTTTATCCACTTATTGAAAACTTTCCCACAAACAGCTAGTTTTTTTTGTAAATAGCATTCAATATCTAAAATTACTAGCATGGAAAAAGACCAAGAAGTAAAAAAAGGGACTCAAAATACAGTAGAAGAATATTTTGCCATAGGTGAAGTATTTACTTATTTCTTCAGAAAAAAAGACCCTAACCGCAAAACCAACTTCAATTTGAGAATGATGCATGGTATCAATAAAATATCGATGCTCATATTTTTGATTGGGGTAATAGTCATCATTTTAAAAAGATTTTTCACTTCCTAGCACCGAACCTTAGCCCTACTTAAGCCTTTTCCAATAAGACATCCTCCATTGGAAAACCTTTCTATTTGGCAAATAACCAAAGTTAGAGCAGTTTAATTTTCTGCCTTTCATCTCATTCCTTACCTACCCCAGTTCTTTTTCAAAACTTGGAAAGGCAACTTGATATCCACAGCTTTTCCACCTATTTTTCAAGTATCAAACATTCATTTTCATTCCTTAAAAAGGGAAATGATCAAATCTGTAACCTTACTTGCTATGCTGCTCTTTTCTTGGTTTTCCAAGCCCCTAGCTGCGGGAGATATTGCCATATGGCAAAAGCTAGAGCTTGAGTTTGAAAGCTCAAAACCGTACGAAAATCCACTATACGATGTAACTTTTAATGCCGACTTCGTTTCGCCCACTGGCAGAACTATTAAGATCAATGGCTTTTGGGGTGGAGAAAATAACTGGAAAATCCGCTTTGCTCCCGACGAACTCGGAGTTTGGACTTTTACCACCAACTGCTCTGAAAAAACAAATCTTGGACTTCATGGAAAAAAAGGAAGCTTTACTTGCGTAAAAAGCGAAAGCTCCCTACCCCTGTTCCAAAAAGGAGCTATTACACGAAGCAAAGGAGCATATCACCTCACCTACTCCGATGGAACACCGTTTTTCTGGACAGCTTGCACAGCTTGGAACGGAGCGCTCAAATCTACCGACGAAGAATGGGAGGATTATCTAAGCCAAAGGGCTAAAAACAACTACAATGTCATCCAATTTGTGACCACCCAGTGGCGAGGATGCGAAACAAATGCTGAAAGAGAAGTTGCATTTACGGGCAGCGGACGAATAGAACTCAACCCTTCCTTTTTTAAGCGAATAGATGAAAAAATTGATAAAATAAATGAATTTGGCTTAGTCGCAGCGCCTGTTCTGCTTTGGGCGCTGCCTTCAGGAGAAGGGATGCATTTAAGCCCGGGCTACTTCTTACCAGAAACTGAAGCAGCTTTACTCGCCAATTACCTTGTGGCTAGGTATGGAGGCAACCAGATAGTTTGGATCCTGGGCGGAGATGGAAAATATACAGGGGAATACGAGCAGCGTTGGAAAAAAATAGGACAAGCTGTATTTGGAGAAGAAAAACCGGGATTGGTAGCCCAGCACCCTCATGGTAGTTCATGGATTGGAGAAATCTATAAAAATGAGCACTGGCTCGACATTGTAGGATACCAATCGAGCCATAGTAATGGCAAGCCGGTAGTCGATTGGGTAAATAAAGGTCCGATGGCTAAAAGCTGGGACAAACTTCCTCCAAGACCGATCATCAACATGGAGCCTTGCTACGAAAAAATTTTTAATATTACTGCAGAAGATGTTCGCAACGCCTCTTATTGGAGTGTATTTGCCACACCGTTGGCTGGCATTACCTACGGAGCAAACGGCATTTGGCCTTGGATACAAAAAGAAGGCGACTTAATAGAAAACCATGGTGGATTGAGCAAAATACCTCCCGATACTTGGAGGCAAAGTATCGATTTCCCTGGGAGTTTGCAAGTTGGCTACCTTTCTGGCTTTCTTCAGCAGTTTGACTGGTGGACACTTAAGCCCACACCAGAACTTCTAACCAAACAGCCTGGAAATACCCAATTCAATCATTTCATTTCGGTAGTAAGCACTGACAGTAAAGATTTGGTGATGGCCTATGTCCCCAAAAAAACCACATTTAAACTTAGAAATCCCTTGGGGAAAACTTATAAAGTCCATTGGTTCAACCCTATAGAAAACACCTACCTCGCAGGAAGCTTTACCGAAAAAAATGGGTTGTTGGAATTTTCCTCACCTAGTTCGCAAGATTCTGTATTGGTATTAGAAGAAAAATAGAACTACAAAAAAAGGCATTTCGAGTAGTTCGAAATGCCTTTTTTATCAAAATCTTTTTGGGATTAGTCATCCATTCCCATGTACTGAAGCACATAGTAGAATAGCATAGTAATGGAACTAAGCGCGGCAATTACATACGTCATCGCTGCCCATTTAAGTGCATCTTTCGACATGGCATGCTCTTCTCTGGTCACTACCCTTTCCCTGTCTATCCATGCCAAGGCCCTTCTGCTGGCATCAAACTCCACGGGCAAGGTGATGAGCGTGAACAACGTGATGGCTGAGTACGCACCAATAATAATCAGCAAGGTGGTATCCCAAGGCAAAAAGCTTGACCCAAAGAACAATGCACTACCAAAACTCACGATAAAAATAAAGTTCAAAATTTTAGAACTTGCATTTTGGATTGGCACCAAGGCACTTCTCAATTTCAAGAAGCTATACGCCGTAGCATGTTGCACCGCATGACCACATTCATGGGCAGCAACCGCCGCTGCCGCAGCATTCCTTCCGTGGTACACCCCTTCGCTCAGGTTCACCGTTTTGGTGGCTGGGTTGTAGTGGTCGGTAAGATCACCTGGGGTGGAAACCACCTGCACATCGAAAATACGATTATCCCGTAGCATTTTATGTGCTATTTCCGCACCGCTCATTCCAGACCGCAAAGGTATCTGAGCATATTTCCTAAATTTCGATTTGAGCCTTCTGCTTACTACAAAGCTCAAAATCATGAATCCAATAATGATTACCCAAATCATAGTTATATCGTTTTTTTAGTTGTTGAATCTAGTTTGTTTACTTAATCAATACTATAACAATTTTACTACAAAATTGTGTTTTCAGCCAAGATGGCAGCACAGAAACGATTCCCAAAGACGTTTTCAGTCGAAATGTCCTCTCATTTGATTTCAACAAGTTGCTATGGGCAATTTTGTCAGCTTTTTTCAACATTCCTGCTATAACATCCATTAGCTAGTTCGCTCCTATGGAGCTAATCCCAAATGATTTCTTCAGGCTACAAACAGGCCACCTCTACGAGGTTTTAATTTTTCTAATCATATCCTAGCAGCAAATTCCTTTCTGCTTCTCCACCGTCGCGGGCGGTCGAAACAACCACAACGAAACCTTTCATTTTTTTTCATCAGCACATCGAATAATTTCCTCATCATCAAACCATCATTTGGGCGTACTCACACAAGCCCGTCCCGTGCAGCCAAGCCACCCAGCGCACAGCCTATTTCGGTCTTGGCTTTGCCCTCTTTCCCCAGTACGCATTTCACATCCAACATTACTGGTGGAATCAAATTTAGTCCGCTCCTACGGAGCTTGACCCAATAAACTTTCCGCTTTCTACAAACAGGACACCTCTACGAGGTTTTTCAACAACACATCAAAAAGTCACATATTGCAGACGGCTCACCGTTGCGGTGCCGCTTGAAAACATTGCTTGTAACGTCTAATCAAAAAACCTTTGACTAATTGATAGAGCGTCGTGGGTGGTAGAAACGACCACGACGGAAATTTTAATCAGCACATTAGCACATCAAATAATTTATTCATCATCAAACCATCGGATAATCATATCATCACACCCTTCCTTTTTGGCTTCTCCACCGTCGCGGGCGGTCGAAACAACCACAACGAAACCTTTCATTTTTTTTCATCAGCACATCAGCACATCGAATAATCACCTCATCGTTATAGCTTCACCTGCTGCTTTCCGCTTTTCAAGCTCATCGTTTTACCCTTCCATTTGAAAGTTCCTGTAAGCCCTTGTGGCAAGGTAATTTGCCCAGAAATACTGTCCCCGTTCCCCTTCTCAAACTCCACCAAAATATCGCCGAGTGGGTGGGGCATTTTTCCTTTCACATTTTCCAAACTTCCTAAGCTCGGGGCTATTTCCACCGTTTTGAAGCCTGCCGAAGCAGGAGCTATTCCGCAGATAGTGTTGAGAAAATCGAAGTTGGGACTGGCGCTCCATGCATGGCAATCGGAGCGTTGCAAATGTGGCTCACCTGTTTCCCCAAACGTGGTCAGCCCTTGGGAAAGCATCAAGCGCCACTTGCCAAGTTGGCGAACATAGCCATCTGCCAAGCCTGCTTTTTTCATCGCCCTAAAGAGGTAAAACTTGAAATACAAAGTAGTTTGGATCAGGTCTTCTTCCGAAAGCACTTTTTCCATCAAAGCCTGTTGTTTTCCTTCGGGAATAGTATTGGTGAGCACTGCCATGATATTGCTATGTTGGCTAAATTGCATCTTTTCAGGAGTTTCGGCAATCAAACCTCTCTTGCTATCATAGCATTTTTCCAACACAGCTGTTTTTATCTTTGATGCTACTGAAAGCCAATGTTCAGCGTCAGCCTCTTTTCCATAAGCTTTATAGAGATCGGCAGCAAGCTGAAGCGTGTACACATATTGCAAAGAAAGGTTGGCAGAATTGCCTGTAGCAGCCCCTTTGGGCACGCCACTTTCAAACTCTTTAGACCAATCGGTAAATTGCCACCAAGGCAATGCCCCTAGCAAGTTTTCTTCGTTTAGATGCCTTTCGAACCATTCCAACACACCTGCTATTCCATGCAAATGTTCTTCTACAAAAGCAGGATCGTTACGATATCGATGGTAGTCGTGCAGCATCGCTATCCAAAAGAGGGAGTAGGGAGGTATGAGCTGTTTAATCTCCGAGGGATAGCGGGAAAGTGTAAGCCCGTTGGGCTGGCGGGAATTATCAAAATGGCGGATAGCATCTCGCATAAGCCTATCGTCCCCAGACACATAGAGGGAAACCAAGGCTTGGATACGGGTATCGCCTATGTAGTTGAGCTGCTCGTAATAGGGGCAATCGGTGTAGCTTTCTGTAGCGCAAAGCCTAGCCGTGCGCCAGCCCACTTTCCAAATATCGCCCAACGTATTATCACCGCTCTCAAACTGGGCATTTTGTTCAAAAGGATAGGCAGTAAAAATGTGTTTGTAATCTTTGATATGAAGTGCTTCGCTAGTAGTTTCAATATCGAGCTGTACATAGCGGAAGGTTCTCAACCATAGTGGACGAAACATTCTATCTTCGCCACCATCGGGAAGAAAAGCATCGTGGTAACCTATTATTTTTCTTCCTTTAACTTCATTTCTGTTTCCCTTCTGCTGGTTCTCATCGTAAAGGGCTTCTGCATAGGTAACTTTTATCTCGCTATCTTTTCCCTTGCTCACCAGCAACTCTGGATAGCCTACGGTTTCCACGCCCATATCGAGCAAGAGCGTTACCCTACTTCGGGTGGGGATAATGAGTGTTCCCTCGCCCTTCAAAAACCCCTCGTCCGATTTTATGCCCGCACTACGGGCTATCTTGGCAAACCGCTCCACTTTTTCTTCTAGTTGGGGAATGGTTCGGGGCACTAAAAAGCGTGAATTTCCAAATATATAGCCTCTTCCCGTTGCAGGTCCCGCCTCTTTAGCTTGCATCCATTTGCTGTCATCAAACCCAGGTTTTTCCCAGCCCCAAGGGTAAAACCCCCCGTTCACCCTGTCGGTAGGTCCACAGGCATAATAGCCTGTTTGGGACTGGTGGGCAATTGCTGTATGTCCCACATTCTGGATCGTTTTCCAACTTTTTCCTGTATTTACCACCGCATGCTCTTTGTGCTTGGCTTGCAACAAAAAACCCGTCCCCGCAGATATTTGAGCTACTTGTGCCTTATCTCCAAAGTTTACCACCAAGGCTGCCAACACATTTTTCCCCAGTTTTAACTTCGAAGTAATATCATACGTTTCGTACCGCCAATTGGATAAATCGCCCCTAGCAGGACCCATGCCCACAGGCTCGCCGTTCACAAACAGACGATAACGGTTGTCGCCCGACACGTACACTACAAAATCTTCGGGCTTCTCGCTCAGCTCAAATGTTTTTCTAAAATGAAAAACGCCATAATCTACTTCAGATGCGGTTGGGTGGTTGATCCAAGGCGCACTCCACATATACGACATTTTGGGGTTATTTTCTTGAGCGAAACTGTTAGTAAAAAGCAAAAAATAAGTGAAGGCAAAAACTAGGTAGATTTTCTTCATTTTATGGTGTTTATTGTTGAGGTCAGGCTAAATTGACAATACAATAAATATAGAATGGAAAATTATCAATTACCGAATCTTGTAGGAAGATATTTTTTTAACATTAAATTTGAATCGGTGGGAAAAACAAGAAGACCCAGCATTCCAATTACGCAGTCATTTTTTTGGACTTGTAACAACTAGGTCTTCCAGCTTGTTTAATTATCCTCAAAACAAAGAAGAGTAACTCAACAAACTAAATAATAATGAAAGATATGCATATCGAAAAAAATCCTTTTGGATTTCTACCAAATGGGCTTCAGGCAGACAAATATGTGCTGAAGAATAAAAATGGGATGGAAGTAACCATCACGAATTTGGGGGCTACGCTCATTGGTATTAAAGTACCAGATAAAAAAGGAGATTTTGACGATGTTTTGTTAGGTTACGATGATCTTGATGGGTATTTGGCAAACGATACGTTTATGGGAGTGGTCTGCGGAAGGTACGCTAACCGCATAGCCAATGGAAAATTCACTCTCGATGGAAAAAAATATTCTCTGGCAATTAACAACGGTCCCAACCATTTGCATGGAGGAGAAAAAGGGTTTGACAAAGCTCTTTGGAAAGGGTCAATTATTGGCAAGGCGGACTTGGTAGGTGTAGAAATGCGCTTGTTTTCCAAAGATATGGAAGAAGGCTACCCCGGCAATGTGGAAGCACGGGTGATCTATTCCCTCAACAATGATAATGAGCTTACCATCGACTATATGGCCGTTAGCGATAAATCTACGGTGATCAACCTTACCAACCATGCCTATTTCAACTTAAAGGGCGAGGGTAAAGGCGATATTTTAGACCATGAGCTGAAACTAAACGCCAGCCGCTTCACCCCTACCGATAACACCAGTATCCCTACTGGAGAACTGCGAGATGTGGCTGACACCCCTATGGATTTTATGGAGTTCAAAGCCATTGGCAAGCAAATAAACGAAGAAGATGAGCAACTAGCTTTTGGAAGCGGCTATGACCACAACTTTGTGATAGATGGGCCTCTTCGCATGCTCAATAAGGTTGCGGAGGTGAAGGAACCGACTTCGGGCAGGACAATGGAACTGTATGCCACCCAACCCGGCGTACAATTTTATACTGGGAATTTTGTGGAAAATGTGAAAGGAAAGGGGAAAAGTATCTACCAAAAAAGATCAGGATTTTGCCTTGAAACCCAGCACTTCCCCGACTCGCCCAACCAACCTAAGTTTCCTTCAACGGTTTTGAAAAAAAGCGATACTTACGCCCAAAAGGCAGTTTTCAAGTTCATGGCAGGATAATTTTTTGGTATTCTGCCATAGCATAAGGCACTTTATGAATCTACTTGATAATTCAGAATCTAAGATTGATAATTAAGAGGTTAGATGCCAGAAATTAGAGGTTAGAAAAAAGTAAAACTCAAAAAGGGTGTTTTTTCTAACTTCTAGTTTCCAGCCTCTAACTTCCCTTGCCCACGAGACATCGGATCATTATCAGTCGCGAATTAGACTACTTTTTAGGTATCAAGAAAATCATTGAGAACCATAATAACCATGGGCAGAAAACTCTATACTTCTGTTTCTTTCCAAAAAAGCTTAAAGGCAAAAAATGAAACGGCTACAAAGCCAAAGAAAATTGCGGCAAGCACTAGGTTGTAAAAAGTCATGGCTATAAGGGCGATGATGGCAATACCCAAGGCAAGTGCTGGGAATAATGGATAAGCGGGAACTCGGAACGGGCGAGGCATATCGGGCTCTTTTTTCCGTAAAGCAAAAAATGCTAGCATGGAAATGATATATAAGCCAAGTGCCCCAAAGCAGGCAATAGTTATGATTTCCCCAGTTTTCCCTGTGAGCAAAGCTATTATCCCGACCAACATATTGATAAGCAAAGCATTTGCAGGTGTCCTAAATTTTTTATGCACTTTTCCCAACCTCTTGGGAGCATAACCCACTCTTCCAAACTCAAAAGTAGCCCTTCCTGCCGCTAAGATTATTCCATGAAAAGAAGCGATCAAACCAAACAACCCAACTGTGACAAGTAGTTCATACATAAAAGAACCTTCGCCCACTACTTTCCCCAAAGCCAAGGGTAAAGGAGAGTCGGAGGCAACATCACTCCCTTCGGGAAAAACAACCGCTTCCCAACCTGCAACCCCTACTGAAGAACTAAATGTGAGCAAGCACAAAACTACCAGGGTCAAAATGGCTGAACCAAAGCCGATCAGTATATTTCGCTGCGGATTGACAGTTTCTTCGGCTACATTAGCCACACCTTCTATAGCCAAGAAAAACCAGATAGCAAATGGAATAGCGGCAAAAGCACCTTCTATTCCATTAGGAAGAGCATTCTGTTGTAAATTCTTAAACTCAAACTCAGGCAAAGTCACTCCGGCAAAGAGAAGCAATTCACCTACCGCTAAAATAGTAATGATAAGCTCGAAAGAAGCGGCAGCTTTTACCCCGTAGATATTCAAGCCTGTAAAAATCAAATAAGCTACAATGGCGATGGCAATGGTATCGAACTGGGGAAACGAAAGGTGGAAATATGCTCCAATGGCCAGTGCAATGGCCGGCGGGGCAAATACAAATTCTACTATCTGGGTAATGCCGGCAATAAAGCCCATATTTTTGCCTAGCCCTCGGTCGGCATAATCGAACGCCCCTCCAGCCTTGGGAATGGCGCAGGCAAGCTCCGTGTAGCTAAACGTAAAGGTCAGGTACATGATGATGATGAAAAATGTGGCGATGGCTAGCCCAAGTGTTCCGCCTTTTTCCAGCCCCAAATTCCAACCGAAATACATGCCCGAGATTACGTACCCTACGCCTAGCCCCCAAAGCATAAGGGGACCTAATGTCTTTTTTAATTTTGGAGAAGAAACACCTTTTTGTTCTGTCATTTGAGGAAATAGCTAGAATATTTAGAAAAGAGGTGATAATTGTAGGTAGGTAAGGTGTCGACTTCAAGATTACAAAATTTGGGGGCAAATATCAAAAAAGAAGAGAGATCGTGATTTATAAATTACCTAAGCCTGTGGTTCTACTTTTTTTGAAACCGCTACAACTTTTATTATGCATTTAGTGACTTACACTATAGGTACCTATAAAAATAGGAAATGCTTAATCTGATAACTACTAGCTGATATTTTTAAAGCATCTCTAACACACATTACAATGAAATCAAAAAATTACATCGGAGAAATTAGGCATTTTTTGCCACTAAGTTTGACGCTTCTGTTATTAAGTTTTCTTACAAGTTCATGCGAAGACAAGGTTGAATACACCCGTGAATACACGGTAATGGAGCCTGTTTATATGAGCCTCGAAGAAATCAGAAAATCTGTGGTGATAGACGAGCCACAGGAAATCAACAACACTGGTAAGCTCTACCTTTACGGACAATATATCTTGATAAATGAGCCAGGGGAGGGTATACACTTGATCGATAATGCCAATCCTTCAGATCCTAAACCTATTAATTTTATCACTATCCCGGGGAACTACGAAATGGCTGTAAGAGGCGATGTTCTATATGCCGACAGCTACATCGACTTAGTAGCCTTGGACATCAGTAATCCTCTAGCCATAACCGA
This sequence comes from Flammeovirgaceae bacterium SG7u.111, assembly GCA_034044135.1. Classification (NCBI taxonomy): domain Bacteria; kingdom Pseudomonadati; phylum Bacteroidota; class Cytophagia; order Cytophagales; family Flammeovirgaceae; species Flammeovirgaceae bacterium SG7u.111. The sequence continues at coordinate 5,689,788 of CP139021.1, forward strand.
GCTAAACAGGGTTGAAGGTATTTTTAGAAACTCGAATACGCTAGGGTTGTTCGATATGGAAAAAGGAGCTATTATCGACTGGAATGCTGTAGAAAAAATAGAAGTGACCAAAGGAGAAGTTGGCGGTACCTTCCCAAGCTTTTTTAATAAAGGGAACAATGGGTTTATAGCTATCGATGCAATGAGTTTTTCTGCTAGGGAAATGTCAGTGTCTTCTTTTATTGCGCCACAAGGACAATCTACTGGCATAGGAGGCTCAATGGCCAAGTTCACCATTGTAGATAAATACCTCTACAGCATAGACAACAACAACCTTCAGGTATTTGATCTTTCAGACAAGGAAAACCCCTTAGCTTTAAATCGTCAAGAAGTAGGCTGGGGAATAGAAACCATTTTCCCTACTGCCGACAAACTATTTATAGGCGCTCAAAACGGAATGTATATCTACGATAACTCCAACCCTGCTTCTCCACAATTTTTATCTCAGTACCAACATGTAATGAGTTGCGACCCAGTAGTGGTAGATGGCGATTATGCTTTCGTTACCTTGCGCGACGGCTCAGCTTGCCGTGGAGGTTTTACTAACCAGCTAGATGTTATTGACATTAGCGATCCGGCCAGCCCCACGAATGTGATCAGCTACCCTATGTCACACCCACATGGATTAGGTGTAGATGGCGATTTGCTTTTTATTTGCGAAGGCACTTTCGGGCTTAAAATCTTCAATAAAAAAGATTTGATGGCAATTACCTCTAATGTGGTGATGAATACCAATCAGATGCATGCATTTGATGTAATTCCTTATCAAAATAACTTGCTGATGATTGGCGATGACGGCTTGTACCAGTACGACTATTCTGACCCCGAGGAAATCAAGCAAATGAGCGTATTACCTATTGTAAGGGAAGAAAACTAATTCAATCACCAACTTCCTTCTCTTTCGGGAAGGAAGTGTTTTTTAGATTACGATGAAGAAAAACTACCTACTGCTTTTGCTTATATTGGTTTTTCCACTATTGGCTGAAGCCCAATCGACTTCCTTCGCCAAGATACAGCTCAAAAATGGGTCAAAACTTAAAGGCAATATATTAGAATCTATCGATGAAACAGGAATAGTATTAAGGCTAGACTCCGCAACGCTCAAAATCCATCTGAACGAGGTAAAAAGCATCCGATTTTATGATTCTTCAAAAAAAAGGTTTATCCAATCTCAAACTGACATTGAGGCTATTGGACATAAAACCAGTGGCTTTTTCCATTCTATAAAAGGCGGAGTAGTTTTCGGGGATGACAACACGAACGTAAATGCCCATACAGTTAATGGTATTATGTTCAAAGAGCGCTTTGGTGCTGGAGTAGGTATTGGCTACGACCAGCACAACCCACTTTCTACCCTTCCCATCTATGCTCATTTGCGAGGCTATTTGAAGCAAGGCAAGGTATCTCCTTACTATTTTGCCGACCTCGGCTATGCCAACGCTTGGGACAATAGCGAGGATCAATTTGTAGAGGTTCACAACGTTGATGGAGGGTTATTTTTCCAAACTGGAATGGGTCTGCAAGTAAATTACAAAGGTATTTCCATGGTTTGGGGGGTGGCTTGGAGAAGCCAAAAAAGCCAAATTGACTACTCTTATTATAACTATTGGCCTACTTGGAATAGCTTTGCTCCAACTTCTGGTGGTGAGAAAATTTCGGAAAAGCGTAGCATTCGAGGACTTGAAGTCTCACTTGGTTTACTTTTCTAATAAAAAAAATGCCCCGCGCTAAGCGTGGGGCATCTTCCAAATAAGTAAGTAACCTATAATTAGTTGGCAACCACCACAAATTTGATCTCATGCTTCACTTCTTTGTGAAGGTCAAGAGTTGCAGTGTACTCGCCCAACATTTTTACATCATCTTTAATGATGATTTTTCTTCTGTCGATATCAAAGCCTTTTTCAGTCAAAACATCGGCAATTTGGGTGTTAGTCACCGCTCCGAATATTTTACCTGACTCACCAGCTTTCGCTTGGATAGTAAGTGTAATATCACCTATAGACTGTGCTTTTTCCTCAGCATCAGCTTTGATTTTATCTGCTTTGTGAGCTGCTTGTCTGATATTTTCAGCAAGCACCTTTTTGTTAGAAGCAGATGCCAAAATAGCATACCCTTGGGGGATTAAGTAGTTCCTCCCATATCCTGGCTTCACGTTCACTATGTCGTTTTTATAGCCAAGACCTTGTAGATCTTCTTTAAGAATGACTTCCATTATAAAAAGAATTTTTTAATCAGAATCGAGAATAAATTTTATTTGAAACCGTCAGTTACGTAAGGCAACAAAGCAAGTTGTCTTGCTCTTTTTATTGCTCTAGAAACGCGTTTCTGGTATTTCCAGCTAGTACCGGTCAACCTTCTTGGCAAGATCTTACCTTGCTCGTTGAGGAATTTGGCTAAGAAATCAGGATCTTTGTAATCAATATACTTGATATTGTGCTTTCTGAACCTACAATATTTCTTTTGTACTTCAGTCCTGCTAACAGATTCGTTCATTAATGTCATGATTTCACCTCCTCTTTTTTATCTGATTCTGTTTCTTTTTTCTTTTTGTTGAATTTGCCTTGTCTTCTCTTTTCATTGAAGTCAACGCCATACTTGTCAAGCGACACAGTGATAAAACGCATCACTTTCTCGTCCCTTTTCAACTCGATCTCATACTGTTTGATAACCGAAGGATCTGCCTTAAACTCAAAAAGTTGGTAGTACCCAGTCGTCTTTTTGTCGATAGGATAAGCCAGCTTTTTAATGCCCCAGCTCTCTTCATTGTAAATGTCAGCACCAAGCTCTTTCAGAGTTTCTTGGAATTTCTGTACGGTTTCCTTTATCTGTTGCTCAGATAAAACGGGAGTTATAATGAAAACCGTTTCATAATGTTTCAAACTCATTGTAAATTAATGGTTTAAGATTTACTTAATTTTTTCGAGGTGCAAATATAGGTGAATTCCTACGAATAAACTACCTCTTTGTCATATAAAAAAAGCTCAATGGGCTAACAAACAAAGAAAAAATAAAATGTTACCAGATTAAAAAGCTGAATTTTTAGGGCGCACTCACGCAAGCCCCTTCCCGAGCAAGTGAGCCGCCCAACGCACGAACCCATTTCGGTCTCTCTTTTGCTCCCTTCCCCCAGTGCACATCATCGCCAAAATACTGCATGCAAGCTCGAAAGCAATCATATTTTAGTATCTTTGGCAAACGGACTTCCAGCCGATTTAGCAAACCAACAACCATGAAAAAAGTAGAGATCAACAAAAGCCAGCTATTACTCAATGATTTTTTTAAGATTGAAGAAGCTTTTCTCAAATTTGAAAAATACAATGGGGAAATGAGCAATGAAGTAAGAAGGCTCAACCTCGATAGGGGCGACTCGGTCACTGCTATACTTTGGCACAAAGACAGGCAAAAAATGATCTTTACCGAACAGTTCCGTTACCCTACCCACCAAAATGGCGATGGATGGATGCTCGAACTCCTTGCCGGAGGAGTTGCCAAAGGAGAAAACCCTGAAGAAGCTCTTATTAGAGAAATAGAAGAAGAAGTAGGCTATAAAGTAAATATCGTCAAATACCTCTGTAATTTTTACGCTTCCCCAGGCGGCACCTCGGAGCGGGTGTTTTTATACTACGCTGAAGTAGACGATAGCATGCTGGTTGGAGAAGGCGGTGGGCTTGACCACGAGGATGAGGACATCAAAGTAATAGAATATTCCTTAGAAGAATGCTGGGAGCTCTTCATGTCTGGAAAGGTGAATGACGCCAAAACTATAATCGGATTATTAATGTTCAAAAGAGAACTAGCCAACTAAACGAAAAGTTATGACACTGTCAAGTATAATCAGTATGCTACTAATAATAGGTTTTATTGTTGGCGGATTCATATACTTCCTATCTGTTGCCTTTAGGGAAGAAAAAGATGAATAACTGGTTAACAGCTATTCACAAAAACAATCACCTAACACAGAAAACATTTAAACAGGTCTTTATCAAAGTTAACAAAGGCTAATCTTCCTATTTTTTAAATTCCTCTATTAAAATAGGGCAACCTGCAAAAAACAGCCGTTTACCACTATATTTTTTTACTATTTGCCCATTTTACAGAATAATACCCTTGTCTTGGCTGTATTTGCCAAACCCCTCCTTTATAACCCTGTATTTTCGAAGGCGTATACTTAAAGACAACGACTTCGAAGATAAACCCTAACTGACGTTATAATGATGAACAACAAATTCACAAATAAACTAATACAACTACGATCTAGCTTTTTAAAACTGGTGGTAAATGATCCTGAATCCATCATTCGCAATTTCAAACCGAACGTCCAAACCATGATATTTAAAAACTACAAACTCTCCTCACTACTAGCTATTATAGCTCTGTTTTCATTTTCAAACCTGCAAGCTCAATTGCTTGAAGATGGGCGCTACACAAGCACTCAGAAATATATCGAGGTCAGCATGACCTTTGCCGAAGAAAACCTCCAAAACATTAAAAACCCTCGTGAAAAACAACTAGCATGGGAAGTTCAGGCTTTTTACAAGTCAAGAAACTCAGAACCAGCATGGATAAATACTGATGGAACCCTAAAAGCCATGGCTTATCAAATGCCTGCTTATGTATCTGACATGATGCACCCATCTTATTTTAACTTTCAAAAGCTATTCAACTTATTCGAAAAATATAATGCGATTGTAGCATCGGGAGCAGTACCTAGTTCGAGGATGTTGGGCAAAATGGATTTATTTCTTACTCAAACCTATCTGGCTGTGGGCATGGTTAACCTCAATGGATATGTGTTGCCAGAAGAATTAACAGGTATTGAATGGTATTTACCAAGCCGTACTGCAAATGTTGTTAATAACCTCACTAAAGCAGTAATTGAAGGCGATGTAAAAACTCAACTTGATAATCTATTACCTAAAGATGATGCCTACCCTAAGTTGGTAGCACATTTGGATAGGTACAAAGAAATAAAGAAAAATGGAGGCTGGCCGATGGTTTCATCTGAAATTTTGGATGTAGAAATGGGCGATACAAGTGCCGTAGTATCTACCTTGCGCAAAAGGTTGGGAATTACTGAAGATTTAGCTACAATATTTCTTACAGGAGAAGTATACGATGAAAACCTAGTAGAAGCGGTTACATTTTACCAAAAGAGAAATGGGCTTGCAACCGATGGAAAAGTTGGCAAAAACACATTAGACAACTTGAATATTAGCGTTGAGGAACGCATCAGGCAACTTGAATTGAATATTGAACGCTATAAGTGGCTTCCAGACCATAAAGGCAGAAAATATATTTGGGTGAATATTCCTGAGTATATGTTGAGAATGTATGAAGACGGTCAGTTGGTAAAAGAAAATGTAGTAGTGACAGGGGCAAAAAGACATCAAACCCCTTGTTTCCAAAGCAAGTTAACTAACATCGTTTTTAACCCTTATTGGAATGTGCCCATCTCTATTGCTAAAAATGAAATAGGTCCCAAAGTAAGCCAAGATGCCCAATATTTATTAGATAAAAATTACGAAGTGGTGAACGGCTGGGGCACTAATAAAGCGCTGGATAGCACTGAAAATATAGACTGGAATGATAAAAGTTCATATAATAAAATAAGGTTTCGCCAAAAGCCTGGCCCTGGCAATGCATTAGGAATCGTGAAATTCAACATGCCAAATAAATGGAGTATTTATCTTCACGATACTCCTTCTAAAAGCAAGTTTAAAATGGCTCATAGGGCGTATAGCCACGGTTGCGTGAGAGTAAGCGACCCAACTAGCCTAGCCGTTTCTGTATTGGAAAATGATCCGAGATGGTCAGAAAATGATGTACAAAAAGCAATAGCTACGGGAAAGACACAAAGAATACAAATAGTAGAAGAAATTGATGTTTACTTGGTCTATATGACGGCATGGGTTGATGATAATGGTCAACTTCAATTGCGTGAGGATGTATATGGAAGAGACAAAAAACTAGATGCCAAGTTGCAAAATATTTAAAAAACTCATAGCTGTACAAACACAAAAGCCTCGCAGTTAACCTGCGAGGCTTTTGTGTTCTTCAGGGTAAAAATTATTCAATTACAACTTCAGCTCTTCTATTTTTCCTTCTGTTTTCCTTAGTAGTATTCGGCACAAGTGGATTATTTTCACCTTTACCTGATACGCTAATTCTACTTTCGTCTATCCCATTTTTCTTCAAGAATTTAGCAGCAGCTTTTGCCCTTCTTTCCGAAAGCTGCAAGTTATAGTTTGCATCTCCAGTACTATCAGTATAACCAGTGATCGTCACCTTCGTATTGGCATATTTTTGCAAATAGGCAACCACATCCTCTAAGTTATTAAATTGCTGACCTGAAATAATTGCCTTATCGAACCCGAACTGCAAATGGAAAGATTCAAATTTAGGAGCAATTTCAGTTGGAGTTAAATCCTCCCCTACGCCTCCTACTGCTCCATCGCCATCAGCTGATGCAATAAGCTCTTCTGGCTTCACCAAGTACTCATCTGGTATTTCAGTTGAGTTAATCAAGTTTTCATTGTCAAGCTTATTTGAAGTATAAAACTTGATCTTACCTGATTTAGACTGAACCAATGCTCCTTCTTCTCCTCCTACTAGGAAGTCATAATTAGCATTTCTTCCAGCAAAGAAAATATTGATGGCAACTTTGTCCTCAAATATATTTTTATCTCCTTGGTCAATTTTTACATCAAGCTCTTTTTCAAATGGGATTACGATCTCATATTCACCATTTTCATTACTTACAGTCTGATAAGTTTGCCCATCATGCACCATCGTAATCATTGCATTGTCAATAGTCTCTTTTTTCTCTTGGTCGTAGATTTTACCAGCCAAGCGAATCCTATCGAAAAGGTATGCACCATAGATATCTAATGAGCCAAAACCATCATTTCTTGAAGAAGAATAATAAGCATATTTGCCCGACACATTATAAAACACATCTTCGCCTACCGTATTTGTAGGATATCCTAGGTTTTGAGGCTTGCTCCATGTCCTATTGGCTGAGTTATAAGCACTTTTAAATATATCATAACCACCCATAGATTTATTACCTTTTGAGCTATAATAGAAATACCCATCTTCTGCCAAGTAAGGCGAATCTTCATCGTAAGGAGTGTTCAACTCTACAATTGGTACTGGCGCAGTCCACTTGTCATCATCTTCCTTATAAGTAACATACAAGTCCAAATCTCCATTTTCAGAAGCTAAGTCTGAAGAGAAATAGATAGTGCGACCGCCATCGGCTATAAAACAATGTGACTGATAAGCAATAGAAGTCACAGGCTTAATCTTTTCACCTTTAGACCACTTGCCTTCAACATAATCGGTTAGGAATAAATTTCCATTTCTGAAAACAACCAGTTTGTTCTCATCATACATCATTTGAACCGTAGCATCGTGGTGTTTTGGCTTTGTACCATCTGTTATTTCAACAGGAGTTGACCATTCATCATTTTCATCTAGCGTTGTTTTATAGATTTTTTCAAACGTATAACCATCTTCCGCTATTTCCGATTCACCACTTTTTGGCTGTCTAGAAGTGTAAAGTATAGTTCGATAATCATCCATCATCACAGCACTGTACTCCATGTCTTTGGAGTTGATATCAGAACCTAAATTTTTCACTACCATCCCTTTTACAGGTTGAGCATAATACTTTTTAGCTAAAGTAATATTATCCTTCAAAAGGTTGATTTCATCTTCGGGACGTGGCGAGTCTCCTTCTATTGCCTTCAATGCTAACAGAGCCTCATCAAACTTTTCATTTTGATGATAGGCCATTGCCATATAGTAATGGTATCCTCTGTCTATCGAAGGAATTTCAGTATCCTTCAAATCCAATAGCATTGACAAAGCTTCTTTTGGCTTTTTATCATGCATCTCCAAGTAACATCTCGCTTGGAAATATGTTGCTTTAAGTTTTTCCTCATCTGCAGCAGCGGCAGCTTCAAAATAACCCAATGATTTTCTTATATTACCTTCATAATATTCATGAAGGCCTTTTTTCATCATACCTCTATCGGCTTGCCCAAACAATGCCAAGGGTAAGGTGAAGATCAAAATGGAAAGTACCCATTTGCCAAAACAGGTTTTATTAACATATGAAGACATAAGTGTAAGGTTTTTTTAGTTAATATATCATTCACATCCTTTTTGTGAACATACCTTAATTACCAATCTAACGCCTTCATTTCCAAGTATTATGAAAACAATGAAAAGAATTATTTTAATTTTTATTTTATAGTACCATCAAATATTGGTAAAATCCAATATCATACATGGTTTCCTGCTAAAAACCTATTTTTACTACAAAAGCTACAATGTGAAGAAATACTTTATTAGGTTATTTTTTATTCAAAAAAAGTAGTACTCCAGTAAAAAAATTACCTAAGGAACATAATGCTTCCCATCAATCAAGTCACTGCTCTTGATAGTTTTCACCGCATAGGTAAAGCCTTTGTGAATACAGTAAGCCCCTGTCTCTCCATTTTTATTGAGAGCCAAAAATCCAATCTGCACATCTTTATAATTTTTATTCTTCTTCACTATTCTTTCCACGGCTACCTTACAAGCTTCTTGAGGCGATTTTCCTTGCCGCATCAATTCCACAACCAAATGACTACCTACTATTTTTATTACTTCTTCGCCCATGCCAGTTGCTGTAGCACCACCAACTTCATTATCTACAAATAACCCAGCTCCTATGATAGGTGAATCCCCTACTCTTCCATGCATTTTGTAGGCCAACCCGCTGGTAGTGCAAGCTCCAGAAATATCCCCATTTATATCCATCGCCAACATTCCTATAGTATCGTGGTTCTCAACATTGATAACAGGCTCGTAGTTATTTGTCTCTTTCCACTTTTCCCAAGCTTTTTTAGAGTCTTTGGTCAGCAAATCTTCTTTTTTGAAACCTTCCGAAAGAGCAAATTGTAAAGCTCCATCTCCTACCAACATCACATGTGGTGTTTTTTCCATCACTGCTCTGGCAATCAATACAGGGTTTTTAATATGTTCCAAACACGCAACAGAGCCACAGTTGCCTAATTCATCCATAATGCAGGAATCTAGCGTAACCCTTCCATCTCTATCGGGCCTACCACCATAACCAACCGAGCTTTCGGTAGGATCAGACTCGGGAACCATCACACCTTTTACTACTGCATCCAACGCCCTACCCGATTTTTCCAGCACTGTCCAAGCCGCTTCGTTGGCCTCCACACCAAAATTCCAAGTAGATACAACAATAGGCTTGGTCTCTTTTTTAGGCCGTTTTGCCAATAACTTTCCCATTGGTACTCCTACAAATGAGGCTGCCATCGCTGCACCTCTGATAAATTTTCTTCTTGAGTTCATGTTAAATTAGATTGTGGTTGTATAAATACCTGATCGAAAATACATTTAATAAAATAGCACAAGTGCTTATCTTGAAAATTTAGGCTGTTTAAGAGGTAATTCAAAGCTTTAAGCTTCTAAGCGAGAAAAATAATTCAGAATAAATTATACCAACCGGTATATTTCTATTATATTAGTTTCAGAATTAAAGTAATAATTGAGTAAAATGTCCAAAAAAGAGCGTACTACCCAGTTTATCCTTGAAAAAGTTGCTCCCATTTTTAATAAGAATGGGTATGTCGCTACAAGTATGGGTAAAGTGTCCTCAATCACTGGTCTCTCAAAAGGATCGGTATACAGTAATTTCGATAGCAAAGAAGATTTGGCAATCAAAGCCTTCAATTACAATATAAAAAAGGTGATGGGCTATATGAAAACTCATCTTGACAAAGCCAATTCAGCACTTGACAAACTCAAAGCTATTACAAATTTCTATCGCAAATATTACGATTACACCATCACATTTGGAGGTTGCCCTCTTTTAAATGTTGGAGTGGATGCTAATTACCAAAACCCCGCTCTTTTAGCCAGAGTAAGGCATGTGATTAAAAAACTAGAAAGTTCAATAGCCAGAATTATTGAAGAAGGCGTGGTACAAGGAGAGTTTAAACCTGAAATCATGCCTAAAACCGAAGTACTGGCAAGGAGCATTTTTGCCTCGCTAGAAGGTGCTATTTACATGTCTGTCACGCTTGAAAACACCAATTATTTACTTGAAATGGTAGATCAGATTGACAGAATGATTGAAAACGAATTAGTACTAGTACCGAAATCAACATAGAATAGAATCTCTTTTTTTATATAAAAATATACCAACTGGTATATTTAATAAACCCAACCTAATGAAAACATTAATTTTATCATTCCTCAAGGCTTATTATGGCATTCTTTCGGCCATCTTACCTAACCTTGCTGCCAAAAAAGCATTCATGCTTTTTCAGAAAACGAAAAAGATGAAGCTCAAACCCAAAGAAGAAAAGCTATATGATAAGGCAAGACATTTCCAAATCCCTACTAGTAATCTAGACGAAGATGTACATTGCTATCATCTTAAAAACGAAGAAGTACCACCCAATGGAAAAACAGCAGTATTGGTTCATGGCTGGGATTCAAATGCGGGTAGTTTAATGGGGATTGCCGAAAAACTACTATCAGAAGGTTTTGAAATATACGCCCTCGACCTTCCCGCCCATGGCAAATCGAAACTTATCCACTGTAACCTTTATATCTCTTCTCTTGCCTTAAAAGCCCTTTTAGAGTTTGTAGCAGACCCAAAACAAACAATTTATTTGATTTCTCACTCTTTTGGCTCAGCAGTAGTCGGCTACGCCCTCTGGAAGACCGATGCACACGTTGACAAAGTGGTCATGCTCACCACTCCTAACAAAATGACAACTATCTTCAGGGAATTCCAACAGTTTATAGGCCTGGGTGAAAAATCTTACCAAAAAATGTTGGACATCACTAAAAACATAATTGGAGAACCACTTGAAAACGTAGAAGTAGCAAAAAAACTAGCGCTGGCAAACATTCCTCAACTTAGCATTATTCACGATAAATTTGATAAAGTTGTCCCATTTCAAAATGCGAAAGATGTAGTAAGCGCTATTCCAAATGCAAAGCTGATCACCTATGAAAAAATAGGACACTATCGCATGCTCTGGAACGAAGAAGTCATCAACCAAGTAGCAGCAATTTTGAGCAACAAACAGAAAGAGCTTAAAATTGAAAAGAGTGAGGTTCAGCAAAAAGTAAAAATAGCTTAATGGAAGAATTAACTATTTTTGCCCAACACAGATCAAAGTAATTCAATATGATAACCGTAGCTGAAGCCAGTAAAATCATCCAAGATTCCGTTCATATTTTCCCAACTGAAACAGTTCCATTTGGAGAAGCAACTGGCAGGATACTGAGAGAAAGTATCCACGCAGACAGGGACTTTCCTCCCTTTGACCGAGTGATGATGGATGGAATTTGCCTACGGTTTGAACAACTGGAAAAAGGTCAAAATAAGTTTGCTATAGAAGGAAGGCAATTGGCAGGGTCTCCCCCGTTGGAGCTTACCAACCCAGAAGGTTGTTTGGAAATAATGACAGGAGCTCCCCTTGCCAAAGGCGCTGACACAGTGATCCCTTTCGAGGATTTTGACGTAGAAGAAGTGGATGGAAAAAAATATGCAGTCATCCAAATTGCCCCTTCAAAAGCATTCAAAAATGTTCATTTACAAGGTACAGATAAAAAAACAGGCGAGGCTTTACTCGGTAATGGAAGAAAATTGACTTCACCCGAAATAGCCGTAGTCGCAAGTGTAGGGAAAGCAACAATAGAAGTTACCCAAAAGCCTAAAATTGCCATCGTTTCCACGGGGGACGAATTGGTAGATGTACATGAGCAACCATTGCCACATCAAATAAGACGGAGCAATAGTTATGCTATCCAAGCCGCACTTGCCCCTCTACCAGTTGAGTCCAAAAGCTTCCACCTCACAGATGACAAAGCAAGTCTCAAAGAAAAGTTAGGGGAAATTATTGACAATTATGATGCTGTCATTTTAAGTGGTGGAGTTTCCAAAGGAAAAGCCGATTTTGTACCCGAAGTGTTGGAAGAACTAGGAGTTGAGAAACTTTTTCACAGGGTAGCACAGCGCCCAGGAAAACCATTTTGGTTTGGGAAAAACGCAGATGGGAAAGTTGTTTTTGCCTTACCGGGAAACCCTGTTTCTACGTACATGTGTTTCTATAAGTACTTTCTTCCTTGGCTCATTTCAAGTTTAGGCTTAGAACAGCCAAAGCCACTTTATGCTATTCTAGAACAAGATTTCAACTTCAAACCTGACATCAGCTTCTTTTTACAAGTAAAAGTAGTTTCAGGAGAATACGGCCAGCTTAAGGCTATTCCTTTTGCCGGAAAAGGCTCTGGCGATTTTGCAAATTTGCTCCAAGCAGATGCTTTTCTTGAACTACCACAAGGCAGAAGCGACTTTCACAAAGGAGATGTGTTGAAGCTAGTACCGTTTAGGGAACTGTAATTTTAAGTAAGTGGACAAAAGAAACCGTATAATAAAAAAGCCTTAAATTAGCTTGATGGAAAAACGCTATATCACACTAAGTGCGTCAGAAGAGATGGAACTAAAAACCTTGAAAAAGCAGGGTGGTTCTGAACGCGAGCGCGACCGTGCCCATGCGCTGCTCCTGAGCAACAAAGGACATACGATAGATATGCTCAGGGACATATTCGAGGTGCGCAGGGCCACCATCTCGGAGTGGTTTGACAGATGGGAATCCTCAAAGGCGGCAGGATTGATGGATGCCCCCAAGAGTGGGCGGCCGAGTATCTATACGGTGGAAGAGCAAAAAAAATAGCATCCCTTGCCCGGGAAGGGCCTGTCACCTGTCTCCGTTTTTTTGCCCAAGAGGTCTCCACCAAGTTCGGCAAGGACGCCTGTGGGAAGACCGTCAAGCGGATATTGAAAAAGTCGGGTCTTGTCTGGAAGCGCATGCGCAACTCCCTGGAAAACAACCGTGACGAAGAGATGTTCCGTTTCTTCCAACAAGAACTCGACTGTCTGGGACAGCAGGCCCGGCAAGGGGAGATCGACCTGTGTTATTTTGACGAGACGGGGATAAGCCTGTGCCCGAACGTTCCGTATGCGTGGCAGCCCGTTGGCACGGCAAACAAGCTGCCCGCCCGGCGGGGCAACGGGGTCTCCGTCTTGGGCATACTCGACCCGTTGGCCAACACCTTCACGGGGAGCTATTACCATGGCGCGGCAAACTCGGCATGTGTCATACAGGTACTGGACAGTTTCTCCGAGACGATCACGAAGAAGACCGTACTGGTCTTGGACAACGCAGCGATACATAGATCCAAAGAGGTAGGGGAAGCTATGGGAAAATGGAAGAAAAAAGGCCTGTACCTACAGTTTATCCCTGCATACTGTCCCGAACTCAACCTGATAGAGATCTTGTGGAAGATGCTCAAGCATTATTGGATCAGGCCAAGGCACTATGCATCCATGCAATCTCTCATAGAGGCCACCTTGTACATCCTACAAAATTATGGAAAACAATATTCGATTTCTTTTGGGTAGGTACTTAAAACCAAGCTCCTGTTTGGTTGGCTACTTTTTTAACCTTTCATGGAACTTGAGCACTTCTTCAGGAACCTCATCTACTGGAGGAAGCCCAAGTTTTGTACCTAAAAAATAAAGAGTTGAATCACGAACTGCTTCCCATGCATTGGATTTTATATCTGAGCAAATAACATGGCGACCAGCTTTTGGGAAAGCTAAGCTTTTTTTCATGGTAGGATCGGTAGAAAGTTGCTCGAACATTGGGTGCATCGCCGACACATCTACTACCTTATCTTGCTCATCGTCGTTCTTATAATAATATCCCAAAAACACAGGGCATTTCACCTTGGAAAAAGTCTCAGAAGTCATTATTTGGTTTTTTAAGCCCGAAAGAGATTGCACACCCTCTAGCCTATACGAGGTAGTCCAATAGCTGAGCGTCTTAGGATTGTTGGGTTTGAAACTAGTGGACTCTCCACCAATTATCGCCCTAGCCAAATTTAGCCCCCAAGGCTTAGCCACTAGGTTGGCATTTTTATCAGCAAAATCTATTAGGGGAGAATAAAGTATAAGAGCTGCAATATCAGGATTTTCCGCAGCGAGGTAAAGGCCAAACATTCCTCCCGTAGATGTCCCCAATACAATAACTTTTTCCCCAATCAACTTCCCGACTGCAACAGCCTTTTTGGCAGAAGCCAAGTAGTTTTGCGGAGTGAGCGAGTAGAAAGTCGAATCACTTTCTAGCCCATGTCCTTCTAACCGAGAGAGGAACAAGTTACAATTGTAATATTCAGCAATTTGCTTGTGAACAGGCAGCCCTTCCCCTTGCGAAGCAGAAAAACCATGTAAATAAACAATGCTATAAGGCGTCTTTTTCCTTTCCCCATTTGCCCAAACAACCCTAGCTTCGTTATCCTCTTTTATATTTGAATAGGCTGACTCCCAAAGTTTAATAGAATCATCCAGTTCTTCCAAAGGAATGGACAGAGTAGGTAGTTCACCATTTATTCCATCCAAATCAGGTTGAGGGCCAAGGAAATAAACCCCAACCATCACCAACAAAAAGACACCAGTCCACTTAAGGAATTTCATTTGATAAATTCAGATTTAACGTTGATAAAAAATGGTAAAAACGAGTACTCGTGATATCCACACCTGATAATCAAATAATCACATTATCGAACATCACCTCATCCCTCAATCTTTTCCCTTATGAGCGGCACTTTTGCGAAGTAAAAACCACCCTTTTCGCTAAACTCCGGCAGCTTCCCAGTAATATACTCGTATCGGCTCAAAAGGTTTTTCTGCCCTGTTTTGGTAGACTCTATATGCTCGTTCCTAGGTTGAATATTGTTTTTCACTACCAACCAATCATCCTCGTTGTATATTTCAATAGAAAGCGGCTTATGCTCCCCTGCCACATTGTGTTTTATGGCATTTTCCACCAAAAGCTGCATAGTAGAAGGCGGGACAAAAGTATCGTAAATACGCTCTTCCACACGGATATCTACTGTAAGACCCTCTTGAAACCTAATATGTTGGAGGTAAATATAATTTTCTATAAAAATCATTTCATCGGCCAACGTTACCAAATTTTGCTCCTTAAACTCCAACGAATATTGGTACACTTTCGAAAGCTTCAGCAAAAACTTCCTTGCCGCACTCGGATCTTTTTTCACCAAAGCCCTAGCCATATTTAGCGAGTTGAAAAGAAAATGTGGGTTCACCTGCTGGCGCAATTTTTCCAACTGAGCCTTTATATTTTCCTTTTCTTGCCTTTCCGCTTTCACCAGCAGCTCCTCCTTATCGCGGGTAAGCTGGCGGTTTTCCATCTTCAGCCGATAAGCCTCCAAGGCTTTTTCTATAATGATCTTAAACTCCTCATATTCCCAGGGCTTAGATACATAATTGTAGATTTTACCACGGTTTACCGCCTCTATGGTCACCTTCATATCGCTGTAACCCGTCAATAGCATACGCATGGCATCAGGATCTATCGCCAATGTCTTCTCCAAAAACTCAACCCCTGTAGTACCCGGCATCCGTTGGTCGGAAATAATCAATTGAATATCAGAGTTCTCCTTCAATATTTTCAGTCCTTCTTCAGCCGTGTTGGCAAGGTGGATATTATACTCTCGCCTAAAAACCGAGCGAAACGAGCGTAAATTCTCCATCTCATCATCTACATAAAGCAGCGTATGTTCAAACTTTTTGCTACGAGCCTTCCCCTTATTCATCAAATCTTCCATAAAAATTCAGCGTAGATTCTTCAACGATATTAAAATTTTAGATGCCTTAGCCGAATGAAGCTCGGCCATACCCTTTTCACCCAATTCTTTGTAGAGAGCCGAAAGGTTTTTGTTTGCCTCCAAGGCCAAGGTAGTTTTTTCTTCAAATACCTTGTGTGAAAGCCTCCAACCCGTTTCAAAATATGAGAGCGCAAGCCTTTTTTTATCTGCTAACATCAACACATTCCCCATTAGCAAACAAGAATTAGGCATCATAATATGAATTCCATGATAGACATTTTCATAAAAAACAGATTCCCGCTTGGCATAATGATAGGCCGAATCCACTTCCTTTAACTGGTAATAATTCAAGGCAATGGCATGATAAACCGAAGCCTTCTGATTGTTCATCTGCTCTGGCAACACCTTCAGCACTTCTTTCCAAGCCGTTATTGCCGCCTGAGGTTTTTCAGTTTTCCCGTAGGTAATACCCAAGTCCGTCCACACATCGGCCAAAAGCGCCAGATACCTCTTTCTATCTAGCTGAAAAATAGAAGCCGCAATCCCTAGCTTTTCAATGGCCAGGTCATTATCACCCAAATCCATGTAGTGCTTCCCCAGCTTTCTGGCCAATAGAGCAACCTCCACCGAGCTGTTTCCAAAAACAGCTTTATGATAGTTAAAAGCCCCCTCATACAGTTCAAAAGCATAATGATAGACCAATTCACCTCCAAAAGCATTCGCAATGTTAATGTATTCTACGGCTAGCTCTCGCTGTTTCAAACTATCACCTAACACCCTATTCTTTTTCATATCGAGGTACGCCCTGTACCACTCCGCCGAAGTCGTATAAGCCCTCGCCAAAAAGTACTGCTTGCCCAAAAAGCTCTTATAATTGATCAGCTCCTCCCTTTTCTCCGGCAACTGCTCATAAATATCCACTACTTTTGCTCCTACCATAGAAGCACTATCATACTGCCCGTTCCTAAAATGCACCGCCGCTATCGAGCTATACACCAAGGCCACCTCTTGCGAGTTTTGCCCATAAATATGCTTCGTAATTTCCGTAGATTTTCTCAAGTACTTCAGCGCATGCTGCGTAGAATCGCTTTCCATGTACGACCGCCCAATGCTCTCATACAAATTTGCTATATTTTGGTTCAGTTCACCTGTTTCAGGCAAAATAAAATTGCTTGCCATTTCCAAGTACCTCGCCGACATCAAAAACTCTTCCTGTTCATAATAAACATTCCCCACCAATACATATAAAAGCACCGATTCGTCCGTAGGCAACATCCCCTCCTCCTCCGAGTAAATATCCAACGCCCTCAAAATATAAGGCAGCGCAGCCGTATTTCGCCCCTGCACCCTATGGATTTTCCCCAGCAACAAATACATAGAAGCCAAAGCTTTCCCGTCCACCTCTTGCTGGCTTTGCGTAATCAACAACGCTTTTTCAGCATACGGCACCGATTCCGAAGCATAGCCCCTATCCGCCAATAGCTTAGCCGTCACCTTCAGCACCCTCGCCAGCCGAATATCATACTCCTCATAAACCATTTGATAAAGTGCAATCGACTCATCAAAATTCAGCAGCGCATTAACCACATCATTTTTCCGCAGCAGCGAATCGCCCACGGCAAACTTCCTATTGGCAAAATCAGCCAACACCTCCCTACTGTCTACCTTGCTCACCTGCGCATGCAAATCGCTCGCCCCACCAACACAGAGCAGCACGCAAACCACCAAAAAGACATACCTGATTTTTCCCATCTCCAAACAAAACCAATGTTCTCCTGCTAAAGTTTGAGAAAACAAACGACATATACCACACCAAAGCAGAAAAAACTTTGGGCGCACTATGCCCAGCCCGAAAATGGGCAAGGGCAAACCCCGCCCCGGCTGGTCAAGCCACCCATCGCACCAGCCATTTCGGTCTTGCCCTAGCCTCTTTTCCCAGTGCGCATACAAGAGCCGTAAAAAATTCACTGGGGGGGCTTTATTAAGATGGACTAAATAACCGTCATTTTTGTAAAGATATTTAGAGAAAAAAACCTGTAGGGGTTTCACAATTGTAGTAATTAGCATAAACATTCTATCAACCCCGTGAGGGGTTGCAGAAACCTACATTTTACACAAATTCTGCAACCCCTCACGGGGTTGTTTTTCATTTGCTTCGCCAAATCTACAATAATGGAACCTCTACGAGGTTCTTTTACATCTAATAAAATCTCCAAACGGGACAGTTTTCAATGTTGCAGATGGGCCACAGGCTACTATTTAGACATAATCAATTATATCGCTTAAAAAGTCAATCTTAATAAAGTCCCCGTTTGGCAAAAAACAACATCGGCTTTAGCCTAAACCAAACCATGATATCACCATTTATAGAAAATGAAAAAACTCAAAAGCAGCACGGATCTTTACTAATTCCCTATTTTCACTACCTTCGGAAATAACAATACGAGATGAATTCTTAATGAGAAAACAATGCAATTAAAGGACAGATTAAAAGGATGCCTGATTTGCGGAGCAATAGGCGACGCTGTTGGTGGAAAGTACGAAGGAAATGAAATAAATGAAGATATTGATTTTGATTTCGATTGGTCAATTTCCGATGATACCCAACTCACTCTAGCCACTTGTGAAGCCATCTTCAATACCCAAAAAGTCCTGCCTGAAAAAGTTGCCGCTAGGTTTCTCGACTGGTACAACCGAAGAAAATTAACAGGATTGGGCTCTAGCACCCTAAAAGCATTGCGCGAACTGCAAGTTGGCGGCCATTGGGCCCTAGTAGGCCGCTCAGGTGAGTTTGCCGCAGGAAATGGCGCTGCAATGAGAATTGCCCCTCTTGCTTTTAAGAAAGAGATAGACAGGTTAACCATCAAAGACGTAAGCAATATAACCCACAAAAATGACGAAGCATATACAGGAGCTTTAGGGATATACTATTCCGTTCTTCACGCCATTAACGGCAACTGGACTGGCGAACAAAACCTCATCAGTCTTATTTTACCCGATTTACCCGACACCAGAGTGAAAGATAGATTAATCGAATTAAACCAACACTCAGGCTTATCCATATTGCAGATTGGCCAAAAACTCAAGGCAACTGGATACGTGGTTGACTCTGTACCCATTTCAATTTTTGCAGCTCAGAAAATAGGGCAGATGGAATTTAACACCATCATCACCGACCTGATAAAAATAGGCGGAGATACTGACACCACTTGCTCGATGACCGGTCAGATTATTGACACTTTAATAGGCACCGAAGCAATCCCCAGCGACTGGGTGTCAAAATACCAAAGCCTCCAAATTTCAGAGTTAGTTGATGAATTAGCTGAGAAATGGAAAGCTTAGCAATAAACCAGTTCCCTCACCGCCCAAATCATCATTTGTAAATCCCCCCTTCTAAAACCCACTTTTTTTTATGAATTTGGCAGCATCGTGCAACTATCTTTGGTACGAGTTGTCATTAAATCAGAATAGCACTAGAGCTTACATACACTTTGGAAAACAGAAAATATTTAGAACCAAACAAGTCCGTGATAGAAGGCTGTTTGGCTGGCAGTAGAAAAGCACAGTTTGAAGTTTATAGCCTTTATTCAAAGGCAATGTTCAATGTTTGCATGCGTATAGTCAATAATACCGAAGAAGCAGAAGACATTTTGCAAGAAGCTTTTTTGAGTGCTTTCAAGAACATAAAAAGTTATAAATGGGAAGCTGCTTTTGGTGCTTGGCTCAAGCGGATAGTCGTAAACTATTCCATCAATCATATTAGGAAAAGAAAACTGGAAGTGGTTTCTATGGAGGAAAGTAACCCTGTAGAAAAAGTGGAAGAAACTCCACCAGATTACGAACTAGAACTGACAGTGGAAAAAGTAAGAAATGCTATCCAACTGTTGCCCGACGGCTATCGGGTCGTGTTTTCGCTCTACTTGTTGGAAGGCTACGACCACGGAGAAATTGCGGAGATCTTGAACATTACCGAATCGACTTCTAAATCGCAGTACAACAGAGCCAAAAAGAAACTAAGAGAGCTTATTGCCGCATAACCACAAGAATTAGAACAACTAGAAATGGACAAATTAGAAAAATATATCACCGAAAACTTACCAGCCTTTGACCAGCATCGCCCTCCAAAAGCGGTCTGGGCAAAGATTCGGAAAGAGTTGGACGAGGATGCGCTCATTGCTTTTATAGAGCAAAATAAGCAAGAGCTGGAAACACTTTCGCCAAACGAAAACCTTTGGAAAAAAATAGCTGAGAAGCTGGAAGACCAACAACTAGGCGGCTGGATGGAAAACCACCGAGCAGAACTAGATCAATTTAGCCCAAGCAGCAGCCTTTGGGACAAAATTGACCAAGAGCTGGACTCAGAAACTCCACAAAAAACAGCAGCCAAAGAGGTGAAAATGGTGCCTGCAAGCCTGCTGTGGAAAGTTGCCGCTTCATTTTTGATATTACTCGTTTCTGTATCTACATTCCAATATTACCTGAGCCAGCCTACTGAGGACGGTGCATTCCAAGTTCCCGACGAAGAAAATTCGATAGCCGAACTTGTGGAAGCAGAGCAGTATTACACTTCTCTCATTCACCAAAAACAGGTGATAATCAATAATTTCGACTTAGAAAACGAAGAGCTTACGGAAGATTTCCAACAGGAAATAGCCGAATTAGACTCGATGTACCAGCTAATGAAAGTAGAGTTTGAAGAAAGCCAACACAATGAAAATGTGATGAGCGCCATGATTGGCAACCTCCAGCTCCGAATAGAAATTTTGAACCAGCAACTTCACATACTAGAGAAAGTGAAGGCTTTGGAAAATGGCCAAACCCAAAGCATCAATCTCTAGAACGAACCATTCCCAAATCATTTAAAATACTATCAAAACACGCACAAACAATGAAAAATATCGCAATATATAGGCTTTTCATCTTGGCATTCACCTTGGCTTGCTTCACGCAATTTGCCCAGGCTCAAGACAGAAAAAATGAGATCCAGAAAAAAATCAACAAGCAATATAGTGTTGATAAAAATGTACTGGTAGACCTTTCGAACCGCTATGGCGAAGTGAGGGTAAATACATGGCAAAAGAATGAAGTGACCATAGAGGTGACAGTTAAAGCATGGGGGAATAACCCTTCCCAAGCACAGGAATACCTCGATAGGGTAACCATCAATTACAACAATTCGAGCGATTATATCAAATTTGAGACGAATGTAGGAAATAATAATTCTAACTGGAAAAGAGGTGGTTTTGAGATCAATTACTTAGTGAACATGCCAGCAGCCAACCCCCTGAAGCTGATAAACAAATACGGAGCAACCTATGTGGGCGATTTGCAAAACGATGTGGATGTGATAGTGGCATACGGAAGCTTCACCGCCGGCAACCTTTCCGGGTCAGAAACCGAAATAGATGTGAGCTACGGAAGTGCGGAAATTGCTTCGGTAAAAGATGGAGAGATCAATACCAAATATTGTAAATTCCTCAATGTGAAGGAAGGGAAAAAGTTGAGCATCGTAGATAAATATGGCAGGGTAGAGATTGGGGAAATTGACGAGCTGGACATTGAACTAGGTTACTCCAAGCTAGACATAGAGCGAGTAAGCAAACTGCTAAAAGTATATGCAAAATATTCTGGTGGCAGAATAGAAAATGTGGTAGATGGCTTTGAGGAAATCTACATCAAAACCTCCTACGGCTCTTTTGACATAGGCCTGGACGATGCCAACAACTTTGAATTTGAAGTTGAGACACGTTACGGAAATTTCAAAAACTCCACTTCGGGGCTGGACATCAAAAAACAGATTATTCATAATACTTCACAAGAATATGCGGGAGTAAAAGGTAACGGAAGTGCCAAAATCTCTGTGTATGCCTCGTATGGCAGCGTGAAGTTTCAGTAACAGTTAAAAACCATTGGAACTAAAGCCGTCTTTCAGCACACTGGAAGACGGCTTTTTCTTTTTCATCAACACATCAACTCATTCCTACCTTCCACTTTTTGACTGCTTCCTCACTTCAGAAGGTTGAATATTGTATTCTTTCAAATAAGCCCGACTAAAATAGCTTGGTTCGTTGAAACCTACCTTAAAAGATATTTCAGCTAGAGTGAGATCTGTAGTTTCCAGCATTTTCCTAGCCTTTTCTAGGCGATGGAAACGGATATAGCCCGAAGTATTTTTCCCTGTTATCGAAGTGATTTTCCTATGAAGCTGGGTACGACTCATCGCCATTTCTTCGGTCAGGAAAGTAATATCGAAATCAGGGTTTTCCAAGTTTCCATCTATCACCTTATTGAGTTTGATGAGGAAATTATCCGTCACTTTAGTAGGTAGGTCGTCGGTACTTGGAAAAGGACCAAGCTGGGCATAGCGGGTACGCAACTGCCGCCTTATAGCTACACATCGGCTAACGGTCACCAGCAGCTCTTCCTTGTGGAAAGGCTTTGTGAGGTACGCATCAGCCCCCAAATTCAAGCCATTTATCCGGTCTCCGACTGTAGCTTTTGCTGTTAGGAACACTATGGGAATATGGCTGGTTTTTTCATCTTGTTTCAGTCGTTTACACAGTGCTAGTCCATCCAGCTTTGGCATCATGATGTCACAAACAATCACATCTGGAATAAAATGTAGCGCTTTTTCAACCCCCTCTACCCCATTGGTGGCAAGCCTGACCTGATACGTATCACCCAAACATGTTTTCAAATAAGCCCTCAAATCGGGATTATCTTCCACCACCAAAGCAACATTCCGCTCTTCTGGCTCCCCAACTTCTGCCTCCTCTATCTCGTCCACTTCGGCCAGCACATCCGTCACTGTCCAGTTGCTTGTGCTGTACTGTTCCTTAGGTGACATCATTTTGGCTTCGTTGGTAATAGGAAGTAAAATACTGAATTCCGTTCCTTCATTTGGAACTGACTCAACTGATATTTCCCCTCCCATCAACCGTATCAAATCTTTGGCAAGCGCAAGCCCGACCCCGCTGCCCTCATGTTCCCGAGTAGTAGCATCATCGGCTTGGTAGAACAAATCAAAAATATGCTGGAGCTTATCTTCGGTAATTCCAATTCCCGAGTCTTTCACGCTCAATAAAAAATACTCATTTCCCCAAGCTTCCTCCTTTGCGACCCGCACTGTCACCCCTCCTTTTTGGGTAAATTTCACTGCATTGGATAGCAAATTAGATATCACCTGATTGAGTTTTTCAGGATCATAATCCATTACCAACTTCTTCACTTCTGAGTCTACCGATATCGAAATCTTTTTTTTCTCTGTCAAAGCTTGAAAAGGCTCCACGGTATATTTGACAAAAGCAACCACGTCGCCTTGCTGGAACTGGAGAGCCATGGAGCCTGCCTCTATTTTAGAAAGGGCAAGCAGTTGATTTACCAGATTGAGCAAAGCCCGGGCATTTCTGCGGATCATGTTGCTGGCGTCTAACAGGTTGCTTGCCGAGCTATGCACCAAATTATCGGTCAGCCCTAAAATTACGGTCAGTGGCGTGCGGAACTCATGAGTGATATTGGTATAAAACCTCGCCTTAAAATCATTGAGTTCTTTCAAGCGGTTCATGTCCGCTACTTGTAACCTTCTCTTGATCTGAAACCTATAAATAAGCACTAATACAGTTGCAAAAATCAGGAAATAGCTTGTGTACGCCGACCAAGTAGCCCACCAAGGCGGAGCGATGTTTATTCGTAGCGAAATCCCTTCCTCATTCCAAACGCCATCATTATTCGAAGCTTTTACCCTAAACACATATTCCCCTGGGGAAATATTTGTGTAGATGGCTGTCCTTTCCGTACCTAGTTCACGCCAGTCGCGGTCATTTTTTTCCAAAAAAACTTTGTAGTGGTTTTTCTCTGGGCTATTAAAATGAAGGGCTGAAAACTTTATAGAAAGGTCGTTTTGCCAATGTTCTAACTGAACTTCTTCGGTAAGAGAAATATGTTGGGAAAGCGGTGAATCTCCACCCACTTCCAGCTCTTCTCCAAACACTTTAAAGCTTGTAAAAACCACTTGGGGCGTGATGGGGCTCTGAATTATTTCGTCGGGATGAAAGCTCAGAACTCCTTTGAAAGAAGAAAAAAACAGCTCCCCGTTTTTGCTTTTATAAGGATTTTTCCCCGTTATCGAGTTAATAGGCAATCCGTCGGACTGAAAGTAGTTTTGGAAGGTTTCTGTTTGAGGATCGAAGCAAGAAAGCCCGTGGAAAGTCCCAATCCATATACAGCCCTTGTTGTCTTCCAATATCCCATACGTTTTGTTGTGTGCAAGTCCATCTTCGGTGGTAAACTGCTCAACTTCCTTCGTTTTGGTATTGATCCGAACCACGCCCGAAGCATACGTTCTTGCCCACAAATTTCCTTGGCTATCTACAAACTTCGGCTTCCCACCCGTAATTTCATATTTCTCAAAAAGATCATCGGTCGCCATTTCGGTTTCGGGAATTTCATCAGGGTTGAAAGAATAAAATGTGTTCCCCTCACTTCCCAACCATACCGTATTAAAATCATCTACCACTATAGAAGTGATCACCTCACTGAAGCTTCTTCTTTCTTGATAGCCCGGATATCGGTAATGCTTTATCACACCAGTTTCGGGCTCCCAATAAGTAAGCCTTCCCGAAAAACTAATCCACAAATTCCCCTTTTTATCCGTTGCCACCGCATCGCACTTTTCCAAGGCATCCACCTTGTCGTGCAAGCCGTCAATCTGTATAAAAGATCCGTCCGAGGGGTTGAATTTTTCCAAACCATGGTCCGCCGCCAACCACACATACCCATCCTTCCCAAAAGCCATATCCCACACATAATTATGGTTCGTAAGAGCAGTGCTTTCGTTTTTGGCATTATGAATACGATATGGATATCTATAATTAGTATAAATCCCACTTTCAGGATCAAACCTATCAATTCCTTTTTCTGTAGAAAAAAACACATTTTCCTTTTCATCCGAAAAAATCACGCTCACATTATCGCTACTCAAGCCATTTTTAATAGCGGGGTTATGCCTCTTCAGGCTAAACGAACTATTTTGAATAGCCATTTTGTACAGCCCCCCCGAGCCACCAACCCACAAATTCCCCGAGCGATCTTGGCAAATCGAATTTATCCAGTTCCAGTCCATCAGGTTTGGCTTATTCGACGCTAGCCTAACCTCCACAGGCTCAAACATCTTGGTGCGCAAGTCAAAGGTCAAGAACTTCCAAAACTTCTGGGGCTGCAGATCCAAGAACAAAGCTGAAACCCAAAGTTTGTTCGTGTTTTTTTGGTGAAAATATACTTCTAAGCAGTTGTGGACTGGCTTTTTCATCAAGCTATTTTCTATTAGGCTATCTCCATAGGTATAGGAACTGAAGGTCTCTGTCTGGATATCAAAAATCTGTAAGCCTCCATCGAACGAACCAGTAAAAATGGTGCTATCCTTCACCCAATCCGCTCCTTCTATTAAATAATTTACATAGTTGAAAGCAGTATCCGGAACTGGTTGGTAAACCTTTCCCCCCATACTCTCTTCATGAAAACGGAACAAACCATAATCACCCAATGCCCATAGCACACCACCGCTTCCTTCAAACAGATGAAAAACCCTTCCTCTGTACTCAATCCTATCATTTTCGTGGGTAAACCATGTTACATCTTTAATCTCCCCTGCCTTTTGATGGAATGTAGAAGCATCCGGCTCTACTTTAAAAAAACCAGATTTATTCCCCATTCCCAGCCAGATATTTCCATCCGAATCTGGCAAGAGCGTTTGGACTTGCCCAGTCCGCATTACACTATCGGCAAATGCAGAAGTAAGCTTCGGGTTCTCATTATCGGGTTCACTTTCTGACGAGTTTTTTTGTAAAGGCTTCCAACTGAAAGGCACCAAACGGTTATTTTTCCGGTCAAAACGTGCAAGTTCCCCATGGATAGTCCCTATCCAAATATCTCCGTTTTCTGCTTCTTCCAACACGCTTATCACAGCTGTATGTGCTTTATCGAGACGGCTTTCATCTATCACCGGAATTTGGAAGACTTCCATCTCATAACCATCGTATTTTACCAACCCATTTTGAGTGCCCACCCACATATATCCATAGCTATCTTGGATGATTTTTTGGATAAAATCATCTGGCATTCCTTGTTCTATCCCAATCTCTTGCAGTCGAATTGTTTGAGATTGGGCGTACCCCTCCCCTAAAAAAAATAGAAGGGTTATATAGATTAATGTGGCTAAGCGCAATTTTAGTCAGCGTTAAAAACAGGTTGAATCGATAGTTTGCAACCAAAAATGCACAGGTTATCTGCCCTCATTTTAATTAAAAACAAACGAGGAGGAAGTATGCGGAGTTTAGTACCCTATTTGGTTAGCAAATGCTGGTAATTAGTAATATGTTGGAGCAATACAGAAGTTATAGTAATTATATTGAATTTACACGAAATGATGAGGAAATTCAAAAAACAAGGCGTTTTATATTGAGTTAGAAATGTTTTTTACCCTTATTCGGGGGAAACAGCTGACTGCCCACTAAGCAACTTCCAGCCATCTTCTCGTTTGATCACCGTCCCCGATTCTATAATAGTTACATTGGTTTCTACACCACTTTTATCTACCATACGCCCCCTTACCGTACCAGAATAGTTGGCTATTTCATTGGTAAGAGGGAAAACCTCAAGCACCTTCCAGCTTGATATAATAAAGCATTAGTTTCCAAAATCCTTCTTACCGAATCATAATTCATGGCAGTAGCAGAGCCTGGGGGCACCCAAAAAAAATCACTGCTCGAATCTAAAAAATAGAATTCTCCCTTAAGTCCCTCTTTTTTGATAGCCGCATGATACTCATCAAACATTTGAGCTACCTCTTCTTTTACTTTTTCTTTATCCAACTGGTGGGATTGGCAAGAGAAAAAAGCCAGCATGATAAGAGTAACTTTGAGTAAATTCATAATCGTGAATTTGAACTATGGATGGGAAATCAGCCTTTTTTAGGCTTCAATTGTTCCTCACCGCCATTCTTGAAAACAAGCGTGCGATGGGGAAATGGAATTTCGATCCCTTCGGCATCAAACCTTTTCTTGATGCTATAATTTAGGTCACAATTCATAATAAAAGCAGAGGGAGTATCTTTGGCCCACACATAAGCCCGAAGCCTTACAGCAGAATCCATAAATTGGGTAAGGCGGATAATCACCTGGGGAGCGCCTTCTTTCTTATCTTCCTCGCTGCGGTTATCGAGGCAACTGGGATGAGCCAGTGCTTCTTCCTCCATTATTTTCATGGCCTTGTCCACATCCGAATCGTAGCTGATATCCATTTCTACAAAGCGGCAGATTTTTTCATCGGTAATGGAAGAATTCACGATCGTATCGGAACTTATGGACGAGTTCGGGATAATAATCCGGCGATTTTCCAGCCCATTTATCACCGTATGTCTGAGTGTGATATCTTCCACTTGCCCTAATATATCGGCTCCTATCTTTATAAAATCACCTACCCTAAAAGGCTTGAAGATGACGATAAAAATACCGCTCACGATATTGGAAAAGGCCTGCTGTGAGGCAAAGCCCAAGAAAGCGGCAAAAATACCCGCACCTGCAAAAAGACTGAGGGCAAGGTGCTTGAATGCTGGAATGAGGTAGATCACCGTAAAGGAAGCGGCAATAAATATGATAAACGTAACCGCATTTTTGAGGAAACGGTATTTGGTTGCCTCCACCCTTATGAGAGCTGAAGACTTCTCAAAAAAACGGTCGAGGAAAATTCTCAAGACCTTAGCCAGCACAAAAGCCGCTATGATAATCCCTATGATTAGCAACAAATTTTCATGGCGGTCTGAAAAACTCAGTATGTTATCAAAAATATCTTTCAGCATATGTTCAGGAAGTTGAAGGTGTAAAAAAAGCAAGTAAAAGCGTCAGAGCAAAAAAAAGAAGATAAATCGGCAGAGGTTAGACATATTTTTTGAAAATCAACAAGAAAAACATAATTTTGCACACCGAAATACAGAAAGGTCCCGTAGTTCAATGGATAGAATAGGAGTTTCCTAAACTCTAGATGCAAGTTCGATTCTTGCCGGGACCACAAGGCAAGAAACACAAAACCTATTTTTGTACAAAAACAGTCTTTTTCCCGCAAGAAGGCTGTTTTTTGTTTTTCATGGTTTCCCAATGCAGTTTGCCCCTTTTGCAAAAGACATAAAAAAGCCACCCATTCAATACTATCAAATGGGTGACACTGTATGGTTTCAAGTATTTTCTTATTGACCTTCAGCTAATAAGTTCTTCCCTGAAACCCATTGGTTTTGGATTCCCCAAGAAATATTTGGTTCGGAAGCTGTGGTGATTTCCAATTCCCCTCCCTCCAGTATTTCTTGGTGGGTGAGCCAGTTCCGTTCCAAAGGCTCCCCATTGAAAGTGGCTTTTTGGATATAAGCATGTGCCGGATTATAGTTTTTGACCTTGATCAAAAAGCTTTTCCCATTTTCCCAGTTAAACTTAACCTCTTCCAATAAAGGAGCATGAAGGTAATACACAGGCTCACCTATGCAAGCGGGGAACAATCCGCAACTTGCCCACACATACCAGCTCGACATAGTTCCCGCATCGTCGTCCATTGTACGAAGATAAGTTGCCGGATCATTCTTATAAATCCGTCCAACAAAAGAACCTGTTCCTCGACTGTTGTTATTAAAATAGTGCTGTACAACAGTATCTACAGCTATTTTGTGGATAATTGCCTGTGACTTCCAAGGCTGGGAAGTACCTTGGTACATTCCAGTAGTTTGCAAATCTGGTTGGTTGGCATGGTTGTAAAAATCTCCCTCAAAAAACTTATCTAGCTGGCTAATAAACTCTTCTTCACCACCAGTCAATTCCACTAACCCTGTTTGGTCAAATGGAACAAACCAACGATACTGCCAAACAGTGCCTTGGTACATCCCCCTTGCCCCCATTCGGTCCACATCATTTTTAGAAAGGTCTTTAAAATCCTTTATCCAATAAGATTTGTAGCTCAAAGCCTTGTCCAAGAATTTCTTGCTTTGTTCTTTCCTGCCCAAAGAATCAAGGATCTGAGAAAGTGCCCATTCATCGTAAGATGCTTCTAGGGCTTCTTCAGGGTGATTATAAGGCAACTTTTCAACCTCGCTTACAAGTGAATCTGCAATTTTCTCAAAATCCAACTCCACTCCTTTTCTAAAGGCATCTAACAGCACCACAATGGCATGCTCCGTCCTCACCGTAGGAGAAGGTTCGTTTTCCGTGGCGAAATCTTTTTTCCCATAAGGGTAGAGATTGGCGATAGAAGCAGCAATATGTTGGAAGCGTTCAGGATAAACCAAAGAAAGCAACGGAAACTGTGTACGGTAATTATCCCAAATTGCCCAACCATTATACTTAGGCGTTGTTGATTGTCTCACAGAACCATCAATGGTGCGGTAATGCCCATCTTCCTCAGTAATCACATAAGGAGATTGGATGGCACGGTACAAAAATGAGTAGAAAAGCCCTTTACGCTCTTGGTCACCTTTTACTTCAATATGCCCGAGTAACTTGCTCCATGCTAATTCACTTTCCGCTTTCATTTGCTGGAAAGTATATTGCTTGACTGCATTTTTTGCATACTCTACATTTACCGAAGAAAGTGCAATATGGATTTCTACCTCTTTTTGATCTGGGCTGAGCAGAGCTTTCAGCTGATGATCAGCTAGTTCTGTCCATTCTACAGGTTGGCTTACCTCTAAGTAATAATAAATCTTGTATTGGCCATCCCCACAGGTGGTTCGTGCTTCAATCCATCCGCTCAAAGAATTTCCTTCTATATGGTGCGATTCGTTCCTGAACCTGTTCACAATAGAGTGCCCTAGGTCAAAATACAGTCCTTTTTCCCCTTCGGGAAATGTATAACGATGCATTCCATAGTTGCCCGTCACGGTAAACTCAGCAGAGAGTTGGTTGGTAAAAGCTACGCTGTAGTATCCGGGAGAAGCACTGTCTCCTGTCTTCATCAGTTTTGATGTCTCCCAGTTGTTACCTAAAAAAGGTTTTACCAGAATATTACCACCACTTCCTTGGCAACCCACTCCTTCAAAACGGTTGTGCGAAAATCCCAAAAACTCTTTTGCATAGTACTCATACCCAGTATGTGTTGAAGGATATGTATGCGGACCTATACTCAGCATGCTAAAAGGATAAGAAGCAGCAGGAGACATTTGCCCATGATCACCCGAAGTACCTAAGAATGCATTTACCAACTTTATTGGTTCCGCCGCATTTGTTACAGGTTGAGCTCCTTGTTTCTGCTGAGAACAAGAAGCGATAAATAATAATGTGAATAACAATAATAGTCGCATGATGTCTATGGATCTAAAGGTTCTAGTGGATTTTGCTGAAACGAGTCGATACTAGGTAGCCATTCTATGGTAGTTGGAGAGATCCTTTCCAATAATTTGCACGGCATATACCCTAGTTCTTTCATATTCCTATCATAGAAATTTTGCGAACTCACGTAATCGCTATGTCTAAAATTAGTAGTGACTAGGTTGGGCTTATCAGTAGGCACTCCGTACTTAAATAGCAAGCGGGAAGCATTGCGCACATTAGTAGTTGTGTGTCTCGCATGTGGTTCAATAATGATATGCTTTTCAGCAATTCCATATTTCTCCATCAACTCCTTTTTCATTTCAATGGCTTCGCAAGAAGGAGTGCGGTAAGGGTGAACATGCCCTCCAGAAACAATGATAAGAGGCGCCTTTCCTTCTTTAAACTGACGGGCTGCAACCCTAAGGTTGAACTTGCCCAAAGGAGTAAGCGAAACCCCATAAATCTCTGAACCAGCACCAAGAACCAAGATAGAAGCATACGGGTACTCTCCCCAAGAAACAGAAGGGATATAATCCACCGCTGCTTGGTTTCCGAGGCCTTCCATAGGTTCATAGCGTGCAGCTTCGTCTTTATGGTTGAGGTATAAGAGCGAATTGGTAAAATCAAGGCTTCCCCCGAAAAACAAAGAGCTTTTTTCTGCTTGTACCAAAATATCACTTGCCCATGTGTGGATAGTATAGATATAACTTCTACTGTTTACATCATACACTACCGAATCGATGTTAGGATAAATAGCTTTGTCGCCGTTTCCATATACTTTTATAGAATGGTTCATCCCTTCGGCGCAAACCTCCCATGCCTTTTTCAAAAGCTCGGCATCAGAAAGTGAATCATATAACTGGTAAGCCATAGATGGGCGGATGTGTTGGCTGATCAAGCTTGCCATTGCCCCATTATTTTCAAGCAACTTTTCTAAACTCTTGCTTGCCTCAGCAATCTCGCTCTCTGACCACACAAAAGAATCCACTACACAAGCGCGGTCTCTTGAGCAAGTTTCTACAGCTTTTCGAATTGCCTGAAGCTTCGTGTCCTTCAGTTTTGTTAAATTTTTATCACTAGCCAATAACTCTTTTACCTCAGGAATCTTTTGGAAAAGGGTTAGCAAATAAAAATTCTTGTCTTGCACCAAAGAGGCTGACTTTACTTTTCGGTAGCCAGTATTGCTAGAAGCAATGGATTGCCCCCAGCTCATATGTACGCACAACCAAAAGGTGATACATAGAAGAATATTTTTTTTCATATCGATGATGTAAATAATTTAGGGTTTGAAGCTTACTTTAAGTTCCCATTTACTGGATTGACCCTTACAGGTTTTTTATTGGGCAACTGGACGAAATAATCCGTCCCATAATTATTGCCCGGCTTGAAGAAATCGGTAGAAATGACTTGCGCACCACTTTCAAAAGCAGCATTTGCACGGGTCATATCATTCACCTTTGCCTCATAGGTTTCGATATCGGAGCGAGTACGAACTAAGTACCCTTTTTCCACAAAAGCCCTAATCTCTTCCTTCCTAAGAATAGAGTTGTCCAACAATAAAAAAGCAGCATGGTCTTGCCCTGGTTCCGATTGTACAAACATAGCCCTGCCTTCTAAGTTGGGACGATTTTCTACATAAGGGCTGTTTAATGACATACCTGCAGTAGAAGGCAAAAGCATGAATACAAACTTTCCGAGAGATTCTGACAGCCTAGGCCAGTTATGCGCCAGTACTCCTTCTTCTAGTGTAGGGTATTTACCTCTAACCACGTCGGGAGTAATCACCTTTTCCTTTCCTAAAACAGAGAATACAAGCTTATCGAGCTCGTCAAACACCTCCGCCGTATAAGGCAACACTTCCGCAGAATTAGGGAAGATAGGTTTTCCTTTGTCCTTCGCCTCTATCATGATAAAAATAGGAACATGGCTAGGGTGCTTTTCTGACCAGTTTTTTAATGCGGTTAGCGCTTGCTCAAAAGTGGTATAATGAGTACGGAAATCTATATCTGGAATATGAAGCACCTTAAAACCAGGCTTTTCCAACCCCACGCTATCGTATGGCAAGAGGTCAGTCTTACCCATTGTCCTCAAAGTAGAATAAATAGCAGGCTTGCTGAATCGGTTGCCAGTTGGATCGTAATAGACATCAATTTCAAAAGAACGTAGCCCCGAATCCAGTTGCTCATTAAAATCAGGATGATCGTAGGAAAGCCCTTCACTCATTTTCACCTTATTAGGATGGTATTCTTCAAATTTTTCCCTTTGGTCTTCAGGCATTTTCTCAAAATATTGCCCCATCAACTGTTCGAAAATTGGGTCAATATAATTTGAAACGGCGGTATCAAGTGGCAAGGCATAGCTGTTGTGAGTTCCCAACACTTGTATCTGGTTGATCTTGATACTTTCAGGAAAAGAAATTGCTTCTTCTGCGGTAAACTGTGCAGTATTACAAGCGTGCAATAGTAAACCCAATAGAAAAGCGCTTGATCTATTTAGTATATAAATCAGTTTCATGGAAAACTTTATAGAGAGAGGATTAATGAGAAATTAGACATAGAAAAAGAATCTGCCAGGCAAGTTTGCCTGACAGATAAATAGAAAAGCTAATGTCGAAATACAACTTCACTCATTTATCAATAACCCGATCTCTGAGTCACTTTGTCATCTCCCACTACGTCAATATATGTCTGAGGGATTGGGAAATATTCGTTCACTCCTTCTGTGAATTGAGCATTGGTAAGATGCGACCTTTTTGTTTTTTCAACTTCTATATACTCATTTATCGTTTCAGCCGCTACACCCCATCTTACAAGATCGAAAAAACGATGCCCTTCCATAGCCAGCTCTAACCTTCTTTCTAAACGAACCGCTTCAAGAGCTGCATCTGCATCAGTCCAAGCCTCGGTATATAGCTCAATATTGTAATCATCTGCTGGTGCTGAGCCATCTAAAGTCATTACGTATTGGCTATTTTTCGCACGTTCGCGCACTTCGTTTACAACTGCTCTAGCTCCTTCCAAATCGCCCAAAGCTACTTGAGCCTCAGCTTTCCATAAAAGCAAATCGGCATAGCGGATGATGTAATAATTGAGCGCACTTACATATGGCCAACTTTTAACTTGATAATCTGAATTTACAGAAACGATCCTTTTTTTAGGACCATAAGGACCGTAAGTAGCAAGATCTCTAGCCCAACTTGATTCGTATATAACACCCAAATCTAAGTAAGGAATTTCTGGCCTTCCCACAGTATGATCCAACCTAGGATCCACCATATCTATATCTGTAAGGTCTACATTATCGTTTACAGGCAAACCATCCACACCTGTTTTATAAGCATTTATCAAGTTTTGAGAAGGACGGTGGAATCCATATTGGGAATAAAAAGGTCCCCCTGGTGCCGATAACCTATCACCGATACTACCATTATAATTACTTGTTCCCCCATCATTTACAGAATGTTGAACCGCAAAGATAATCTCCAAACTATTATCATTTTCAGGAAGAAACACATCTCTAAAATCAGGGAGCAACGCGTACTTATTACTTTCTATCACTTCATTAGTAGCAGCTAATGCATCACTCCATTTTTGCTGATATACATAACATTTTGCCAAGTAAGATTTTGCCGTCATTTTGTTTGGGCGACCAACTTCTTCTTGCTCTAGCGGAAGGTTATCATATGCAGTTTGGAAATTCTCTTCTATCTTGCCCCATAGTTCATCAGAAGAATATTCAGTGTTTGATGCATAATAATCTTCAATTAATACTGCCGACTCATCTATGTAAGGGATCTGATTATAAATCCTCTTAAGCTCAAAATAGTAATGTCCTCTCAAAAAATGTAATTCACCCATTCTCACAGACTTTAAACTCGCATCAAAATCACTTGACTGTTCCAATAGCTGAATCGCTACATTTGTTCTTTTTACACCTTCGTAGAGAGCGCCCCACTTACGTTGAATATCCGTAATGGTCGGGTTGATGTTGAATATTTCCATTTGATGGATTTGGTTTTGGTCACCGGTACCTCCACCGCCTTTGTAGCTATCATCTGACATTACATCGCCAAAACTCCAGTTGGATGCAGGTGAGTTAAAAGCACTACTTGCCCCATCAAATTGTCCATTAAGCACACTGTATGCCGCTACGATAGCTCCTTCTACATTTTCAGGATCTGTCATATTATCAGGATCAATTTCACCATAAGGTGTTTCGTCCAAAAAAGTATCTGAACAAGAAGCCGTAAATAAAAATGCTGTTGTTAGAAATATATATATGAATGTATTTTTCATTTTTCTGTTCGATTTGAAATTTTTACAATAAAAAACTGATCTTCAGAATAGTCACTACTATTAGAATGAAGCATTCAAACCTAATGTGAAGGTTCTTGATGGAGGGTAAATACCACGGTCTATACCGATATCAAGGTTTCTATTGCTTGAAGAATAGTTCTGAAGACCAAGCTCTGGGGACATTCCATCGTAACCAGTTATGGTAAATAAGTTGGTAGCCTGGCCAAATACTCTTACATCAAGTCCACCAAGCTTTTCCGTCGGGAATGTATAGCCTAGTTGTAAATTATACAGTTTGAAATAAGAACCATCTTCTACATAATAAGAAGATACCCTAATATTGTTGTTAGGATCATCCAAACTCAAACGAGGGATACTAGAATCAGGGTTTTCAGGAGTCCAGGCATCAAGAGTCGACTCACTTTTGTTATAAGCTGCTTGGTTGAAAAACTCTGTCTTATATTTAGTAAGGTTATAGATGTCACTTCCAAAAGACCCGTTAAACAACATTGCCAAATCGAACCCTTTGTAATAAAAGTTCATGTTGACACCTAATATCACATCAGGATGAGGTGAACCTATAAAAGTACGGTCGTCGCTGTCCAGGTCCCCATCATTATCTACATCATTGAACCTGAGATCGCCAGGTTGGGCATTTGGCTGGATTCCGTGGGCATCTATTTCAGCTTGGGTTTTAAAAATCCCTGCTTCTTCATATCCATAGAAAGAGCCAATTGGCTGGCCAATGGTTGACCTAGATATTTCTTGACCAAAGTTTACTCCGTGCAAAGAAGAGCTTGGGATACCTAGGTAAGAAACACCATCCAATTCTGTTAACTCATTCTTATAAGCGGTGAGGTTGAACCCTAGGTTATAGTTGAACTCGTTTGAATGACCTTTGTAGTTCACAGTCAGCTCTAGCCCACTGTTTTTCATTTGACCACCATTGATCCACGTTCCATCACTTGTCCCCCCATAGGTTAGCGGAATAGGTGAATAAACAAGAATGTCGTCGGTAACTTTGCTAAAGTATTCTGCAGTGACATCTAGTTTGTTGTCAAAGAGACCTAAATCCAAACCAATACTTGTTTGGGTTGTCACTTCCCATTTCAAATTAGGATTTGCAACTCTGGTCTGTACCAATCCAGTATATACAGACTCCTGTGCACCATCAATAGCATAATTTGAATACGTCGCATTGTTTTGGTAGCTAAACAACGTAGAGTAAGATGGGACTTGTTGGTTACCAGCCTTACCCCAGCTCGCGCGAAGTTTTAAAGAATTCACAGGGGCTACATTAAAGAAGGACTCGTCACTGATGATCCAACCAGCAGAAAATGCAGGGAATGTTCCCCAGTTGTTTTCACTCAATCGAGAAGTACCGTCTCTTCTCAAAGTGGCAGAGAACAAATATCGGTCAAGCAAACTATAGTTCACTTTACCAAAGAATGATAATAAAGACCAGTCGCTAGCACCACCAGAGTTTAATTGGTTATCTGTACCGTTAGATAGGTACCAGAAATTTGGGTCTTCGTACAAAAAGCTTTGCCTTGAAGCTGAAAAACTTTCAGCATAAAACTCAATTGATTCTTGACCTAACAATACATCAAAACTATGCTCGCCAAGTTCTTTCTGATAAGCCAACGTATTTGACCAAGTTAACTGGTAGTTAAAAGAGTTGCCGGTACTCAAGCTGTTTATAGCATTTGCCGATAATATTTCATCGTATACCGGAGAGAAGTTCCTGTAATTATTGCTATTGAAATCGATACCTAGATTTGTTTTTAGTTCCAAGTCACCTAGTTCAATGCCGGCAAAAACATTTCCTAATAGCCTGATTCTTTTGTCCACATTGTCCTTACCTCGATCTAATTGCCCCAATGGGTTGCTTATATCGTTAATGGGGTTGCCTCCGTAATTTCCATTAATGTCTCTTACAGGTACAATGGAAGGAAATTGGAATGCATTATAAATGATACTCCCTAATGAAGAGTTGACCCCAACATCTGTTGTGCGTGAAAATGTGCCTGAAAAGTTTTCACCTATATTTATCAGGTCCTTTATCTTGTAGCTTGAATTAAAGCGGGCAGTAATTCTGTCAAAACCAGTGTGTTTAACGATTCCTTCTTGATTAAAATAACCCAAACTAAAAGCATGTCTTCCCGTTTCATTTCCCTTAGAAACCGAGAGGTTGTAAGACTGAACTGTTGCCGGGTTAAATATTTCTTGTACCCAATCTACATCAGCACTTGGTATAGTTTGATCATCATCTAAAAAAGCTGGGATAACTGCTTGGTTTGGATCGTTTCCATAAATATCACTTGCAGGAGTGCCACCATCATTCTTGGTCGCTTGCCATAGCATATCGCCATACCCTTGAGCCGAAAGCATTTTTGGTAAGTTAAATGCTTTTTGAACACCTGCATAAGCATTTAACTCAATCACGCTTTCATCACTGCTCCCTTGTTTCGTTGTGATTACAACTACTCCGTTGGCAGCTCTTGATCCATAAATAGATGCCGCAGCAGCATCTTTCAACACCTGAATAGTTTCAATATCCGCTGGGTTTATACTATTCATACCGTTTGATACTGGAATACCATCTATAATATACAGCGGGTCGTTATTGTTGATAGTACCGTACCCTCTTACCCTTACCGTAACATTACCTCCAGGTGCATTATCTGTAAGTACCTGAACACCAGCCATACGACCATCTAGCATTTTATCAACACTTGAAGTAGGAATCGAACTTATTTCCTCCGTATTGACAGTAGCAACAGAGCCTGTTACATCACGCTTTTTCTGTGTGCTATAGCCCATAATGACGAGTTCCTCCAGTTGAGCCACATCTTGTTTTAGAGCTACCTCAATAGTGCTTTTGTTTTCAATATTGATAATTTTCGGTTCAAATCCGGTGAAAGAAACAGAAACTTCCTTGTGAATTGCCGGAAATGTCAACTTGAACTCTCCATCCAAGTTAGAAACAGTACCTAGGGTAGTACCTACTACAATGATAGAAGCCCCTGGAAGCGGATCGTTTGTCTCTGAATCGATCACCTTTCCTGTAATAGTCACATTTTCTTGATACTCTTCTATAGAAGGTTTTTGCTTTTTGCTACCCTCCCTTTCTATCACATAGATATTGTTATTGATACGCTTGAAATCAAATGCCGTTTGCTTGGCTATTTTTTCCAAAACATCCCTTAAACTACCATTTTTAACTCTAATATTTATCAGCTCAGAACTTTGGTTTACCTTCGGGTTATAAGCAAACTGAAGGTCAGTTTTTTCTTCTATCTCATGCAATACATTCGATAATTTAGCCTTACTTATATCAATTGAGATATGGATTTCTTCAAGGCTTTGGCTTGACGACGGATTCGCTAACAAAAACTGGATAGCGATCACTTGAATAACGGAAATATAGATTAATTGCCTTGACACAACCAGTAGTAGGTTTTGTAAGTGAAATTTCATAATTTTATAATGATTTAGTTTTGAATCGTTTTTTTGCCCAAGCCTGAACTCTTGGGCGGAAGATTTTGTCCAGGGCTGCGCCAACAGTTCTGGACTTTTTTTTAATCTCCCACCTTGTAGGAAATTAAAGCTAATTCGTATC
Source organism: Flammeovirgaceae bacterium SG7u.111 (assembly GCA_034044135.1). NCBI lineage: Bacteria > Pseudomonadati > Bacteroidota > Cytophagia > Cytophagales > Flammeovirgaceae > Flammeovirgaceae bacterium SG7u.111. The sequence goes on from CP139021.1 coordinate 5,727,818, forward strand.
GTCTTTTTAACTCATAAGCATTCTATTTTTTGTTAAAAGCTTTATTTTATTCTTTACAACTTCTTCCTCTTATGGATATATTTTTTTTCTCTGTAAACTTATATTCAAAGTTCACCAACAGTTTTAGCCCCTCAAGTACGTTCACCAAATTTTCGTTCGTATAATTTGCACGTACCATGCACTGGTTTGCCAGTTCGTTTTCAAAAGTGATTTCAATATCGTACCATCTCTCTAGCGTTTTTATTACCGTGGCAAAAGGCACCATATCAAAATATAAAGTATTGCTTTTCCACGCTAAATAGGGAGTAAGCTCTACATCTGTGACTGCTATGGAGCGGTCATTGGGATTGAAACTTGCCTGTTGGTTTGGCATTAATAAAGTTTCTTTGTCAAGGAGCGAATCTAACGGAACATCAATTCTACTGACCGTTGGTGCCACCTTCACTTTCCCTGTTGCTACCGTTACTTCTACTTGCTGGGCAGGAAAAGCCCTTATATTGAAAGAAGTGCCCAACACGGTTGTGAACAGCCCATTTGATTCTACAACAAAAGGTTTGTTTGGATTTTTCGAAACATTAAAAAATGCCTCGCCCTGCAAAACTACTTTTCTTGCATCGTCTGAAAACTGCTCGGGATACCTAACCGAGCTTTCCGTATTCAAATTGACCAATGATCCGTCGGGTAGCTTAAAGCTTATCCTTTGCCCTTTCTTTGTTGATTTAGTAACATAATGTACTTCTTTGGGCAAGTTTTTCTGGGTTAGAAAATTCACATATGCCCAAGTAAAAATGCCCAACAGCAGAAATGCCGCTGCCATCCGAGAAATTTGTTGATAACTAAAACTTACTCTTTTGGTAGCAATGGGTAGCTTTCCCTTTATCTGTGATAAAATAAAAACCGCTTCCTGCCTATCCAATTTGTGTTGGCTTTCCATTTCCCATTCTTGCTCGAGTATCTTCTCCAACTCTTCTGGAGAACCATACTTATCAAGCAAGAAATATAACTCCTTGAGCTCTTCCTCGCTACACGCACTTTGCTGCAGCTTCTTTTTTAAGAACTCTTTTCTTCTGACCTTATTCACTAAATTATTTTTACCCTAATACTGAGAACAAAGGCCAAGGGGTGAGTAAAGAAATTGAATATAACAGCTAATTAATGTGTAATTAATATTGTGATAATTATAAGAAGGAAATCGGTGATAGGTGAAATGTGTACCCTCAATGTTTTTAGAGCCAAACGGAGATGAGTCTTTACTGAATTCACAGAAATCCCCATATTGTCAGCAATTTCTTGGTGCGAAAGGTGCTTGTGACGACTTAATATATAGACTTCTTTCTGCTGGGGAGTCAGGTCATTGACAACCTTTGCCTCCATCTTTTTTATTTCATTGAAATTCAAATCATCCAGCACCTCAACAGAGAAAGAAGAATCATTGCTAGGCAAGCTCGAAGATAATTCATAAGCTTTACTATAGCTGTTTTGATGATCTTTGATCAAGTTTTTGGAGATGGTAAACAGATAAGAACTTAAAGATTTTGTTTCATCTATTTTCTGGCGGTTCTCCCAAAGTTTTATAAATGTTTCTTGAACTACATCCTTGCTCAACTCTTCGGATGCGAGTAGTTTCAATGAAAATCCGTATAGTTTATCTCTATATAAGTCATATAAATGTTCAAATGCAGAGACATCTCCCTTCTGCAACCCTTTAACCAACTTTTTAAGTGATATTTCAGACGGAGTTTTAATATGGGTATGAGTTTGTTTAAAAAAATATTCGCCACAAAAAACAACAATTAAGACCTGTTAAACAATCTTGCACTAATCAATTAATTGTTAAGTCTTATTCCTTTTTTAAACAGTATTATCCATTCAATAAAAGCACAAGAATTCTTATTGACTGAAAACCAAGCCATTTATATTGAGGAAACAATAATTTAATTTTAAAAAACTTCACCAACAGATTGAAAACCAAGACTGTTCAAAATCTTGCCAGGACCACGGCCTGAAAATTTTCTAGTTCTTGGAAAATTCATTTCCATATGAAAAACAGTCTTTTTAAAATTACTAAGAGCATGTTTAAAATTTAGGTTTTCAAGCGAAAATGCTCAGATTGAGGTTCTCGCGAAGGAAGAAAATTTTGTAATAGCAGCGCTACCGAGTGTCGGCCCAGTGAAAAATTTTATTTCGCAGTGAGGTTCTCGATATGTGCATTTGCAGCGAAATAGATAAAATTTAAACATGCTCTAAAGGAGATTCCACTGACTAACTTCCCCATATCAATTTTTCTTGAACTCAGGAAAAGCTCTATATTTATTTCGTACAAGTAAAAACCATACTATGAAAAAGTGTATACCTCTCTTTCTGTTGATGTTTATCAGTTTTAATCTGCATTCACAAGTACTCATATCATTACTTTTGGGAGATAAGCTCAACTCGCCAAACTTGGAATTTGGGCTGGAGGGTGGATTCAACTGGTCGGGTAACTCGGGGTTTGAATCCAATAAAAAACTGAGGACTTTTAACCTTGGCTTTTACTTCGATATCCGCCTTAAAGAGCAATTGTTTTTATATACAGGAGTGTTGGTGAAATCTAAACTGGGAGCGGCTAAACTCAGCGATGCCGACCTTGCCATTCTCAAAATAGATAAATTTCAAGAGGAAGGAGACTATAGCCAAGTTCTCCAGTCTTTTGTCATTCCTATTTTTGCAAAATATAAGCTAAAAAACCATTTCTATATTGAAGGAGGTCCTCAGTTGGGGTGGCAATACAAATCTTGGGTTGAGTTCAACCAGTCTAACGCTGATATGAAATCTAAGGTTGAAGTTTTCAACAAAGATGATGTTACCATGCTAGATGCAGGTTTTGCCGCTGGTTTTGGGTATCAGCTTATGAAGGGGAAGGGGATGACTTTCGGTGTAAAATACTATTATGGACTGGTAAATGTCATGAAAAACATTCCCGACTCAAAAAACAACTCCTTATTCCTGAAAATGAACATTCCCGTTGGTGCTGGAAAGAAGAAGGAATAGCTTGGTGAGACTAGGATAAATAAAGTATGAAAAGTTATCATTTACAAGGTAACAATACTTGTCTCAATGTATATCTATCTTCATCTTCCAAAAAACAATAAACTACAAATAATTGACAATCATATCTTTATATGCTTTTAATACAAAAAAAGCAAGTTAGGTTTAAACAAAAAAGTTACTCCCTTCCTTAGGTGCGTATATTTAACCTAACAAAATAATTCAATGAAAACTAGTCTAAAATTAGTAATAGGATTTGTACTTGCTTGTACTATGAGCTTTACCTCTTACGCTCAGAAAAAAAACATTGTTGAGCTTGCGGTGGGCTCTGAATCTTTATCAACTTTGGTAGCTGCAGTAAAAGCTGCAGGCTTGGTGGAAACTCTCAGCGGTGATGATCCCTTTACCGTATTTGCCCCTACTAATGAAGCATTTGCCGCACTTCCTGCTGGCACATTGGAAAGCTTATTGAAGCCAGAAAACAAGCAAACATTGATTTCTATCCTAACCTATCACATAGTACCTGCAAAGGTGATGTCTACCGGCCTGAAAGATGGACAAGAAGCAGCTACGGTACAAGGAGAAACGGTCACCGTAGATTTATCATCAGGTGCTAAAATCAACGGTGCCAAAGTTGTAAGTGCTGATATCAAAGCATCAAATGGCGTAATACATGTGATTGACAAGGTAATCCTTCCTCTATCTATGAACTAAGACCATAAAACTTGGAGAGGCAAAATATCTCTTCAAGTTTTATTTTTTATACCTCAAACCATGAAATACACGAGTGAATTTCTCCAACCGTACAGAACGAAAGGCGACCCCCTTGCTGACGAGCTAATAAGTCAGATTTATTCGGAGGTACAAGCTGGGGCTACGCTACGAGGTTTTATTGCCAGCGTATCTAGAAACAATGAGCCCCTACCAAATGAATTCCCTTCTTTTATATCTGATTTTTTTGAAAATACGAAAGAACTCCCGAGCTGGGCTGATCCTGTAAAAATGAAAAAAGGTGCAGGTGTATTTGCCACCAATGCCCAAGAAATTATGTCGTTACTGGGCTACTATTCCCTCCCTTACTGCTATGCAGCTGCCAACGGAGCAAAAGTGCTTTGGCTCTCCGAACGAACCAAAAGCGATACTTTCCAACGGTTACTAGAGACTGCCCAGTTCATTTTTGATGTATTGGATAAAAATGCATTTGAACCTGATGGGTTTGGAATAAGGAGCATCCAAAAAGTAAGGCTACTGCACGCCGCCATTCGCTTCCATGTACTTCAAAAGCCTGATTGGAAAAGTAAAGAATGGGGAATCCCTGTAAACCAAGAGGATATGGCAGGAACAAACCTAGCCTTTTCACTTATTATACTGAGGGGGTTGAGAAAGATGGGGAAAGGCGTATCTGCCGAAGATGCAGAGGCTTATTTGCACCTGTGGAACGTAATAGGCTCTATGATGGGTATTGAAGAAGAATTGATCCCAAAAAATGCCAAGCAGTTTTTTTGGTTGGAAAAAGGAATAACCGACCGGAATTTTGCACCCTCAGCAGAAGGGACAGGGCTTACCAAAGCCCTGCTCAATAATTTTGGCAAATTACCCATCTCTTTCCCCAAAGGATACCATGTGAGCTTTATGCGCTTTCTGATGGGAGACGATTTAGCTAACTTGCTAAATATCCCTCCCTCTAATTGGACAATGACCTTGGTAAAACAACAGAAAAACATCACTGCACTTTTTCAGTTCGTCCAAGCAGATTATAACAAAAGGAATAGCTCCTCTCTCACAAATACAAGAAGTACTATCGAAAGATATAAGGTGAGTAGAGCATACAAATTACCAAACGGGCTGGGGAAAAAAGCTTAGGATAACTTTTTAGAAATAGCAAAAAAACTACCTCTCTCCTTGCACCCGCTGAGCTTCCTTCATCAGTTCAGCATCGGCATTTTGTTCGGTAATATGCTCGTAATTCCCCTTACATTCCTTGGCTAACCTACGAAGCGATTCCTTTTCCTCTTCTGATATATTTATCCCAAAAGAAAAGATACTTAACTTGATTCCTTTGGAAGCAAACCGATTGGTCAAATCCAGAATTCCTTGACTGATAGTCACCTCCCCATCAGTTGCCAATACCACCCTATTGTTCCCATTTTCCTTATAATTCCGTTCAGCCATTCTATAAGCCATTTCCAATCCATTATAAAGGTTGGTTGCCCCTGAAGCTTTCAGTTTTTGCACTGCTTTTTCTATTTTCTTTTGCTCTTTGGCAGAAGTAGGCAACAATATTTTTTGAGCTTTCCCTGCATATGCCACTATTCCTAGTTCATCTTGCCAACGCATTTGTTCACAAAGGTGAAGAATGGCTTTCTGGAGCATAGGCAGTTTATCCTTTCCACTCATTGAGCTGGAAACATCTAGCAAAAACACCATATTATTGAAAACATATCCATCAAATGCCCCTGACTTTTCCATGATATAAACCGTATCTTTTTGATACAAAAAAATGGTATCTGAACTACGTCTGTTGCTAGCCTCTTGAATTGCAACCGTATGCCCTAGCTCTGTGGGAGAAGTAGTAGGAAAAGTATAGTCTCCGATGTAAAACTCTTTGAATGTTGGGAGTATATGCACCGGCCTGTACGGAGTTGCAATAGGCTTGAAGGAACGACCTGCAGCCATATCTACAAATTTGTGGTAATAATCTACCACTTGATTGAAATAGGAATTGAACTTAATACAATCATCATCCGAAGTAAGAGGCTTTGCAGAACGAAGTACCCTTGCCAACATTCCCAGCCTTTCATTTACTTGCCTATACAAGTGATCTGGATTACCCGACCTCCTTGGGTTCATGCGTTTTATACCGTTCAGATTCATTTCTTTATACCCGTCAAAATCTTCCAAAGCTTGATCTAAAGCAGCCAATCTACTTGAAGCTATTTCTTTGTTGACAGAAGTATATTTCACTACCTCCCTACCTGTTTCCAACAAACGAAACATGGCATCACCTGTTTTTTTCCAAGGGTTTTCTTCTTCGCCTGCCGTTATTGTCTGCTCGTCAACCAGCTTTTTAACAGCTCGAAAAGAGGCTTCGTACTGTCCAACTAATTGCCGGTAAGAATTAAGGTTTTTGTCCCATTCCCCCTGTTTATCGTTCTCAAAATTGCCCAATTCCCATTGGGTGGATAAAACCGAACCCTGTTTTTTTATCCGAGGAATCAGATTGATGATGACCAACAGTTCCCTTTTTATTTGCGCCGCGCCTTCAAGTTCACTTGACCATGAAGCAGAAGCAGCCACTATACCTTCTAACACCTCTGTGTCAATAGGTTTGAAATAAGTAGTAGGATCTACAAACTTTTGCGAAAGTGCTGACCAGGAATATTGCCATTGCAGCCACGTATTATAGATATTCAGTTGATCGACCAAACTATCTCTAAACTGAACTGTTGGGTTTTCTTTACTTTCAGAAGCAGAAGCCCGCAGCAAAAACGATACACATAAAAACGTAAGGAGGTAAAATTTGAACATGCTCTTATATTGATTCCTATTTTTTTAACCTGCAAACATAAAAAAAACAGGCGAAGCAAAAGCTCCGCCTGTTTCTAAACCCAAATACTGATGCAACATTACACCAATTCCTCTACTGGCATTTCCACTTCGCCTACTATTTTGTTCCAGGCTGTGAATCCACCCGAAAGATTGCTCACATTTGTGAAGCCGTTATGAAGCAAAATCATCGTTGCTAAATATCCTCGCAAGCCCTTTGCACAGTAAACTATTGTTTCTTTGGCTTTATCCAACTGATCTAGCTGATCTCGCATGCCGTCCAAAGGCAAGTTGATCGCCCCTTTTATCTTTCCTTGCTTCTGAAGCTCAACCGGATTTCTCACATCCACTAGCTGAAATTCATCAACCGTTTCGGCTAAATATTGCTTCAGTTCCAAGCTATTGATCTCATCAAAATCACCTTTTGAGCTATTTTGTGCTACATAACCAGCAACTATCACCGCATCTTTGGCAGGTGAGAACGGTGGCGCATACGCCAAGTCCAAGTTCGGAAGATCATCAATGGTGAGTTTGGCATAAATGCACGCGCTCAGCACATCTATTCGCTTATCGACACCTTTCTCTCCAAATACCTCAGCACCAAGCAACACCTTCGTTTCCGCATGGTAATAAATCTCTACTATCAAATCCTTCGGAGTTCCATAAAACCCGGGCGTTGCCCCCACTATTACTAAGGTCGATTGGTAAGGGATTCCCTCTTTTTCCAAGCGCCTAGGGTTCATGCCCGTGCGAGCCAGCGTGTAGTCAAACACTTTCACGATCGCTGTTCCATATGCCCCTCCAAATTGTTCATTTCCACCGGCGGCATTTGCCCCAGCAGCCCTACCGCATTTGTTGGAGTGCGTGCCCATTGGAAAAAAGTCCGACTGCCCAGTAATTCGATTCGTAATACTTGCACAATCCCCAGCCGCGTACACATCAGGGATGCTCGTCTCCATCTTTTCATTCACTATGATAGCCCCATTTTTTAGGTGCTCCGCCCCTTCTTTTAGCAAAAGCTCCGTATTGGGTTTTACCCCCACGCCCATCAGCATATAATCCGTATCGAGTACCGAGCCATCGCTCAAGTGCAACTGATTGTTTTCAGCATCTATTTTTTGCAAGCTCACGCCCGTTCTTACATCAATCCCATTATCTTCTAACACCTTTCCGGCCAGCGTGGCAAATTTCTCATCGTAAATAGGCAACACATACGGGGCAAGCTCTACCACCGTCACATTCTTTCCAGCCCTTTGGAGGTTTTCCGCCACTTCAATCCCAATTAGCCCTGCTCCTACTACCGTAAAATTCTTTTTATCTTCCAATACCCCATCCGCCACTATCTTGTCGTAGTTTTCGATCGTCTTGCAATGTGACCATTTCTCATATTCAGCCAAGCCCTCAATTGGCGGCGTCACAGAAGTACCACCCGTGGCAAATACCAATTTGGTATATTCATACTCACCTTTGTTGGTAACTATCGTTTTTTTCTTGGTATCTATCTTGTGAACCGGTTCGTTCAAGTGCACATCAATGTTGAACCTTTTCCTCAGCAAATCCGCCTTCACCACCATCAGCTTATCTCGGTCTTTTATCCTTCCCGAAAGCGCATAAGGAATCCCACAAGTTGCATAACTGATGTTCGCTGTTTTCTCAAAAAGCAAAATTTCACATTCTTCGTTCGTCCTCCTCGCTTTTGCCGCTGCCGAAGGCCCTGCCGAAAGCCCTCCAACTATGATGATTCGTTCTTTGGTCATTTTTATTACTGTTGTTTTGAGTGAATTACCATGTAAAAGAAAGCTTCTCTGCCTCCCCTTCCAATGACATTTGTCATACACAACTATATATTAACATATTTTCATATGTATATACTAAAACAGCACTCCCGAAGCCAAATTATAGGATAAAAATAACTAATCATAAAGTGAAAACACAGCATTCTTCACCAACAGATTGAACACACAACAACTGATCATCGGTACTTTTCAACGTAATACTTGGGCGCACTTTGCCCAGCCTGAAAAAAGGCAAGGGCAAACCCCGTCCCGGCTGCGCAAGCCACCCAACACACAAATCCATTTCGGTCTTGCACGAGCCTCTTTCCCCAGTGCGCGTTTCACCCATCGTGGTCGTTTTTTACGCCCACGATGCTCTGGAAGAAAGTAATTTCAGGGTGACAAGCTTCCTAGAACTTCATTATTTATTACGGAAACAAAGGTCTATTTGAGGAGTACTGACGAAGTATTTACACAAGTGAAGGACTTCTTGGTTAAAACTGTTTCACTTTGTCACATACTATCGTTTATTTCTTTTTCACTCCGATAGTCCAACGGAATTGGATAATGAGTTGGATATTTATTCAAGGTTAATGGTAATTCATTCATCATTTTTATTTTTTCGTAATGCTTAAAATCCGTTATTTCCGACAATTGTAATATGCGTTTCGGATTGTCAATATTCAACACAAAACCAAAAGGTCTAAATGTGAATTCGCATACTACTCCATGAAGGTTTGTAAAATGAATGTGCCCATTTCTATTTTGTCCTTCGTTATTTAAGTACATATAAAACCTAAACTTTTCAGGTAATTCAGTAAGCTTTTCATTTTTCACAAATTCCAAAAGTTCGGGATAACTCTCAGTGAATGAATGATTATTTGAAGCAATGAAAATGGCAATTATCTGCTTTAAAAATTTGAGCAGATTTATAGCCGAAATATCAAATTCAAAAGCTTTAGCATTCTTATCATTCGACTGAATGATACCCATTGCTATTTGTGCAAACTTTTTATAATCCCGAACATATTTTGAACCTAAAAATCCGTTACAGTCAAAACAAAAGCTATATTGCCCAATCCCCCCTTGTTCCTTGCGTGATTTAGGCTTAAGGTTCTCAAATGTATATGCCTTTGCTTTTTGATAATATTCAGTTTGGTCAAGGATATAATATTTAGTTTCTTTATTAAAAGCTGAACGAGGTGGAGTATGCTCAAAATTCAACTCCTTCGTTTCGAGGCATAGTTTACATCTTCCTATTACAGTTCCTTTACTCATTTTTTTCTTTTTAATATAACACTTGCATACCCTCTACCCTACAACACCCAACATTTCCCTACCTAAAAAACTGCACCAAAAAGCACCAAAGAAAGAAGGTGTTAAAGCAAATAGCTGAGATGAAATTTAGACGCATGGTGGAACGGAAATCAGCATTTTTTTCATCTTTCAATACGCTAAAAAACCAGCGAAAAAAATACAGCAGCACAGGCGAGGCACAGCCCAAAAGCGCCAGCGCATGGTAGGTAGTTTGGAAGCTGAAGTAGTAAGTGAAAAAGCCCGCCATGGCTACCCCAAAAAACAGCATGGTGAACACAAATGTCCCACGGATTCCGAGTAGCCTACTGAGGGTCAGGTCACCTCTTTTCCCATCTTCTTCGTGTTGGTAAATCTGGGTCATGGGGTACGAACCCAGTAGCATCATGGAGCTTAAAATAGCAGGGAACAAAATTTCCCACCTCCACACCGAAGCAAGACTTTCCTCACCTATTCCTTCTTGCACCACCATAAAAATGAAAAAACCTTGGAAACTCCCCACCACCAGCCAACTGGCAATTGGGTACTTTTTTAACCTGATTTTATCGTAACTATAGGCTTTGGAAATAAGCCCGTAAAGAAACATGGCAAGGGCAAAAAGCGGGCTCACGAACCAGCCTAAAAGGATTGCCAAACCATCGAAAAGGATCGCTGCGTTCCAAAGGCTTTTATCTACCAGTGGTGGTTTTTCCAAGCCACCGATGCTGCCTTCGTCTTTGTCGTAGTAAGAATTGTAGCCATTGCTAGCGGGGTATAAAAACAAATGGATGGCTAAAAAAGCCAAGGCTATATCCAGCCAATCAAAACTCTGCGACACGCTGATGGAAAAAAGAAAAACAGGCATCAGGAAAAAGGAAAATGGAATGCGGAGATGAAGAAGTGTCGATTTGCTAAGCATTTTTGCTTTTATATGTAAGTCTTTGATCAAAAATAAGTACAACCTATTGTTTCATGAAGCATTGATTACCAACACCTAGTTCTTTGCTTAAAAAGCACTGGTGCTTAGTAGAAAAAATCACAAGTGATTTCCTAACCTCAAAACCCAGCGAGATGTTTGTTAGGAGTCTGTTTAAAAATTTAATCGTACCTCAATAAATCACAACATCCCTTATCTTTGGGAATAATTTCTGATGAAAAACAAACCAAAGGTGTTAAATTGTCATTTATACCAAAGAATAGTGTTCGATCATTTTGGCAAACAGATTGAGCAAACAATTGTATGCACACACTACTAAAGTATGAAAAAAAACTTTTTGCTCGCTCTCTTTTTGATGATACTGGCTTGCTCTTCACTGAAAGCGCAGCGGTTGCCAAGTCTTGATAGCGTAAAAACGCTCCTTACCAACATGACCCTCCAGATCGAGATCACGTCTGGGGTTGACGACTTATATAATTTCAAATTTGCGCGTGCAGAAAGCCAATTCCACTGGATAAGAAGGGCGTACCCCGAGCATCCTCTCCCCTATTTCTTGCTCGGGCTTTCCAACTGGTGGAAGATCGCCCCCAATGTAAATAAATACGCATATGATGATGTTTTCTTTGCCTACATGGATTCTTCCATCATGTATGCCGAAGAGATGTTCGATGAAGATGAAACCAACTTAGAAGCCCCATTTTTCTTGGCAGCGGCCTATGCGTTCAAAGCCCGATTGTACTCCGAAAGGAGCAACTGGACCAAGGCGACTTTTGCAGGAAAAAATGCCCTCAAATACCTAGAATACAGCAAAGCACATAGTGAACTCAGCCCCGAGCTGCTCTTTGGCGATGCGCTGTACAATTACTTTTCCGTCTGGATTCCCGAAAACTATCCTATCCTCAAGCCTATCCTCATGTTTTTTGACAAGGGGGATAAAGAACTGGGGATTGAGCAACTGGAAACGGTGGTAAAGGAAGCTTTTTACGCAAAAGTAGAAGCCCAATATTTCCTCATGAGGATCTATTCTTTTGAAAAATCCCACATGCGCAAAGCGCTAGGACTAGCTGAATACCTTCACATGAAGTACCCAGACAACCCATATTTCCACAGGTATTATGCTCGTTCGCTCTATTCGGTGGGCAACTTCGAAAAGCTCGCCAAAGTATCGCAAGACATCCTCAACAAAATTGATAGCGGAATGGTAGGCTACGAAGAAATAAGCGGAAGGTATGCCGGCTTCTACCTAGGCGACTATTACCGAAGAGTGGAACACAACGATAAACTTTCGAGGAATTATTACCTTCGAGCGGTCAATTTTTCCGAACAATTAAAAGCGTTTGATTCGGGGTACTATTTGTATTCCCTTTCCAACTTAGGGAAAATTGCTATAGAGCTAGAAGAAATGGACGAGGCAAAAATCTACTATGATAAGATTTTGGAGCATGCCGAACGAAAGCACCCCGCCTACAAATCCGCAAAGGAGTTCAAAAAAGAATATAAACGATACCAGAAGGATAAAAGTAGTTGAAAAAGAGAGGCTGATAACTTTCCCTTTGTTCAATTACACACCTTTTGGGCATATGCCAAAATAGCTTGAAAATAGGTTTCGGCTACTTCTTCAATTCTTTTGGATGGCTTGGGATCTCCGTTTTCTAAGCTGGTTTGGCTCAGGGCCAGGTACTCTCTCCTATTATCTTGAAAAAGACCCTCTCCATAGCACATGGGGCTATTTATAAGCCTTGTAAGTGCCAAATTCCGAGCATATACGCCTGGCTCTCCTGCTGCTATACAACTCGTCCCCAAGTACCTCACCGTACGCTCATCTCCGGAAGGGATGCCCAGCTCAGCATCGTACCGCTGGCAAACTTCATTGGAAAATAGCACCGACCTTTTTAAGCCCTCGGAAAGTAATAAGCGCAAAAATGCCAACCTAGCTTCGGGCTTTTCCAACTCCCCTTCCATAAAGCTGCCCGGCACGAAAGCCATGCTGTAGTTCAGCTTGCTTGGCGTCATGTTTCCCTCATCGTCTCGGTGATGCAAGAAGTTTTCCTCATCTACATTGTAATGGACTATAAGCGTGAGGTCAGGGGCAAATGCGTTGATCCGACGAGCCCGCTCCATAAATTCGTAGTGCTTAAAAAACCTGTGGAACACATTCTTTTTATCCGTTTTCCGAAGAAAGCGGGCTTGTTTTTTATCAATTTCATCGGTGGCAAGGGCTTTTTTGATGGCAAGATCGAGGCTATCGGCTAGCCACGTATCGTAATCCATCCCAAAAGAAGTAATGCCCGGCTCGCTGCGGGTAAGCATCACCGTTGCGCCTAGCTCTTCCAGCTTTTCTCTCAACAACAGCACCGTCACCAAGTTCAAGTTGCCCTCATTGAATTTTATGATATCCCCACTTGGCTCTTTTATCTTCACAAACTTCCCTTCAAGCTCTGCCATTTCTTGGCTGCCACCCATATGCCCGGGGTCTAGGGCTATTTTCCATCCGCTAAGCAGGCCATCTTTCGTTTCTTTTTCAGGTTCGAGCGTATCTATTTCCAAGCCCATTTCCCCAAAAGTCAGCAAGCCCTTTTTCTTATAAACCCCTAGTACTTCTTCGGGGGACATCTCTTCAAACAGCTTCAAAAACTCTTTCCTTTCCGAAAAGAAAACTTTGCATTCTCGCTTGTTTTGGGTCTTTGCCCAAGGACTATTGAACATACTAATCCCATCTTCCTCTATGCTAAACCACTCTTCTAACCGCTGGTCTTTTAGCATCAGACGGAGCTTTTCTTGGTAGGTAAAATCAGTGAATTTTTCCATGGGGATGAGTGGCGTTGCCATTTTTCGGATAGGTTCGGGCTTAAATTTGGTTTCGTAGGAGAAGAAGGTGGAAAACCAAAAAAGTGTGCCAAGGAAAAGTATAATACCTAAATAGGTTAATGCTCGACGGAAGATGTACATGCTTAAGCGTTAGTTTTTGAAATATAATCCCAAAGAACAACGCCAACTGTTACCGAAACATTGAGTGAGTGCTTGGTTCCGAACTGAGGAATTTCTACAAAAAAATCGCAGTCGCCCAAAGCTTCTTCCGACATCCCAAAGGCCTCGTTACCAAACACAAAAGCATATTTTTTATCAGTCTTGGGGGCAAAATCATTCAACTTTACCGTTTCGGTTACTTGCTCTACCCCTACCACTTCGTAGCCTTCTTTCTTCAACCGCTGCAGGGCAAGGTTTGTCCCTTCCTCGTATTCCCAACTTACCGACTCAGTAGCCCCAAGGGCAGTTTTGTGGATTTCCCTATGCGGAGGGCGGGCGGTAATTCCGCAGAGCACCACCTTTTCCACATTGAACGCATCCGCCGTTCGGAAAGCAGAGCCTACATTATGCATGCTTCGCACATTATCAAGCACAATTGCTATCCCGTTTTTTTCTTGTTGTTTGAACCCTTCAATATCTACGCGGTTCAGCTCGTCCATTTCCAGTTTCCTCATTCTGTAAATCTATAAAAGGTTTAGAAGCATCTTTTCAAGTTTTACTACTATTTTGATTTTGGAGGCTAGGCGGCAGCCTAAACAGCTTTCATAAATTCCTCCAAACTAGCATTACTTTCCAAATGCAACTTCTTTCGGATACGGTAACGTGCAGTATGGACGCTTGCCTCAGTTATTCCCAATAACCTAGATATTTCTTTTCCCTTAAGACTTAACTTAATCAAAGCGCAAAATTTCAAATCGTTAACCGTGAGGTCTGGAAAATTTTCCTTTAGTCGCTTATAAAAACCTTCATGTATATTTACAAAACGTTTTTCAAACTCTTCCCATAAGTTCAGAGCCAATTGCCTTCGAGCATGTTTCAACGACTTGGCTTCTACATCCTTTTTATCATTGATGTAAGCAACAAATTTATCCAGCAAGTCGTCTCGCTCCATTAGCTGTAGAGTGTAGGTCGCCAGTTCACGTTTTTTATAAGATAATTCTAACTGAGATACCTTTTCTTTCTCTTCGGCTCTTTCCCGTATCACTTTTTGCTCGCTTAACAATTTCGTTCTTTGCCTTCTATTCCAGTACAGCAAGCCTCCTATTATTAGGAAAGAGAGGATAATCAAAATGGCTATTCTTAAGCGTAAGTTTGCCTTTGTCTTATTGGCAAGCATTAAATTCATACCCAACAATTCCTTCTCTTTTTCTTCCAGCTTTTCTATGTGGCTATTCCTGATTTTTAATACCCCTTTATTGCGTTCGCTTGTTGTTTTTAAATATTTTTCGGTGTAATTATAGGCTTCTGTTTTATACTTATAAGCAAGGTCATACCTTTTTTTCCTACTGTATATTGAGGCTATCTGGTTCAAGACAAACGCTTGGTTATCCACCTTTTTTTGCAAGCGTTTTGTCAAATCTAAGCTTTTAAAAAGGTACTTCAGAGCAACCTCATCTTTGCCCAGTTGTGAATAGATCTTCCCAATACTTGCACATACTAGGATCGAATTGCTGTAATAATTCGTAGTATTTGCTTCTGTGATTGAAACCACATCAAAGTGCTTGTCTAATGGCAGCAAAATATCCAACGCCTGGTCTAAACTATCCACAGCAGCAAGTACTGTTGCTTTTACCCGTAAAATATGAGCCGATTCACTGTAAGAGTAATCGTAAGTATCTACCAATAATAAACAGGTATCGAGGTAGTGCAAGGCAGTTTCGTAATTGCCCTTTCGCCTTTCTAGCTCCGCTACATTGGTATAAGAAAACACCAATGACTTATGGGTTATTTTTTTTTCTTTTATACACCTCAAAAGCAACTTGTGCGATTTCATTATGTAGTCAGTCCCTTCTTCTAAGTGCCCAAACTTGCAGTATAAATTCCCCAAGTTGCGAAAAATGAATGCTTCATCTGCAATTGAGCCTACTTTGTTGGATAAATGCAGAGCCTCTGTATAGTAGTTTAAGGCCTCGGGAATACTCATCTGACTATATTGAATATCACCCATTCGGCGCAAACATTTTATCTGACCAAGTGTATCATTACTTTCCCCGCATGCATGGTAAAGTTGCTGATAATATATAAAAGCTGAATTAGGTTGAACCCTATATAATGAGTCTGCAATTCGAAAGTCGGGTAGCTGGCTATTAGCTTTTGCCTCAAGTAAGCATGGAGGTAAACCATTTAGGCTAAAGAATGATATAATAAGGGTGCACAATTGCAACTTCATTTTCGTAACAGTTTTATTTACAAGAACATAAGTACGAACAAAATATACAAACCAACAAGTAAAATTGATGTTAGGCTGAGGGTAGATAAGTTCAATATTGAGGTCAAATTGAGATGCAATTTACATTTAATACGCCAGTTAGGCTGTTAATTTGTAGAACGTAAAAATTAAATATAGAAAATGAATTATAAGTCTACCAGCTTTTTTTTAGCCCTACTATTATTACTCTCATCAGCGGTTTATTCCCAGAGCGCATTCCACGTTTACTCAAACGAAATTCCTTGGAAAAATTCTGAAGTAATTAAAGAAGAAGGAAAAACCTACAGCATCGCAGAAGCTATTCAGAATGCTTCGGCAGGTGATTCTATTATTATCCACGAAGGAATTTATAGAGAAACACTCAAGGTTGACAAAGACAATTTGGTTATTGAAAATTACCAGAATGAGTACGTACTGGTGACAGGATCTGAGGTAGTAACCAATTGGACAAAAGCCTCGGGTATGGCAGATGGAGTAATGGTCGCCGATATTTCAAGTTTTACTATCGAGACCCCATATACCCAACTTTTTGCCAACGGTGTAAACCAGATGATGGCACGTCACCCAAATAACACAACTGGGGATATGATGGAGCCCATGGACCTGAACAGCGGATATGCTTTGCTGAGCAATGTACATAAAGATGCAGGCGTAGGAGCTAACGGTTATGCAACCTTAGAGGGCACTACCCTCCCCGATGTAGATTTAACAAATGGAATATTCAGGGGGACTACAGGCAAAATGCGCCACTATGTTTTCGGAAAAATTTCTGCCTCTTCGGGTAATTCTGTCACTTTTAAAGGAATGAATAATAGTATTTGGAAAGAGGAAGCCGCCATTAAGAACACGCAAATAAAATTCAGTTGGGGTTTTGTGATGCACAAAAATTTGATTGACGTGGCTGGCGAGTGGTATGCCGAAAACGAGAAGTTGTATTACCTGCCTGAGGAAGGAAAGAATATAGATTCTACCCGCATTGAAATTCAGGTTCGAGAAAGAGTATTGGTACTCAATAATACTACAGGAGCGACAATAAAAGGGATCAACTTTATTGCGGGTAACACCGACATGCAAAATACAAATGGCGCTACCATCGAGGCATGCTCCATGCGGTACCTTCATCCTTTTTGGACACCCAACGGATATGGTCAAGGAGATACTGATAAAAAAGGGGTTTATCTCTCCAATAGTTCTGACAACATGTTTAAGGACAATTACATTGCACACTCTTGGGGCAACATGTTTGCCTTGCACGATGGGCAAAACAATAGCTTCCAGAATTGTATTATCAAAGATTTTGGCTGGGTGGGCGTATTTACATCAGGAATCCATATCAACGAAAGCGACAACACCAACATCAATAACTGCACGTTTGGCGATGCTGGCAGGTTCCAAGTAAGAGTAGATGGTGGCGATGCGAAAGTCAATATCATGGACTGCGATTTTTATGGCTCCATGCAAATGGGTGAAGATGCAGGGCCGATAGAAGCAACCAGCACTGGCAGAATCGGGACGATTGACATGAAAGGAAGTGTGATCGCTTACAACAAGGTTCATGATGTGATTGGAGTACCCATATCGAATGGAAACTATAATAAGGTGAAGGCAACTGCTTTTTACATGGAAGATGTGGAAAACTATACGGCACACCATAACCTTATTTACAATATCAAACACGATGCATACGACGGACCTCACGAAATCACAAGAACGGGAGAGTTTTTGTACTTAGGGCCTCGTTACAATGCCATGCACAAGCCTGTTAAGTATTACAATAATACCATTTGGAATGTAGACGAAAACATTAGTATTTGGAATGTTCAGATCGACAATTGGGAAGAGTTGGGAATTACTCCACCAGATACTACTGGCTTGATAGAAAACGGCCACTTTGCCAACAACATCTTCATGAATGGGCCTATCTATAAAATGAGTACTAATAGGCAAGTGCTGAACAGTAAAGGAGGTAAAATTGACTGGGCACAAAACCCTGAAGGAGGCAGCATTTCAACCTATGATTTTACTGAATATGTAGCCCACAGTGCCAAATGGGGGTATCATCTCAATCCAGAAAACAACCAGTTTTATGATTTTGCCGATGCTGATAAAAACTTTGCCGATACCGCAAACGGTGGCTTCAGTTTGCTAACCGCTTCGAGTTCAATTGGTGCAGGTGTAGCCTTGGGTGGAATTACTAGTTCGGCTATGCCAGACTGCGGAGCACTCGAAGGCGGAAACCGTGTCCTAAATGCCGGTGCAGTTCTGTCAGCTCCTGATTTTCAAGAAGAAGGAACGAACTTTATACCACCAACAGAGTGGGTTAAGTTGATCGATTTCAAAACAGAACTTCCTGATACCACCACTTTATTTGAATTTGATGTCCACTACAACACCTTCGAACAAAGAGATATTATTGTTGCTTTATATACTCCTGAGCCAGAAAATGTATTTGTAAACAACAGCAAGGTGACGGTCAGCAAAGGGAGCGATACAGTAACCGTTGCTTTCATGTTGGATTCACCACAGCCTGCTGCAAGCGATTACAAGGTATTGGCAGCACTGCGCCCTGTTGATGGAAATTGGCAGACGAACATTGCAGTCCACACACTATATACCAATTTGGCAACTCCAAAACCCGAAACTGTCGATTTCAAGGGCTTACCTTCGGAAATGTACCCAACGGATAAAACCATTGCATTTGATGTTGATTATGCCATTAACTCACAACGCAAATTACTCGTATCTCTAATATCCCCTTCCAATGAGACAGTTGCCCTCGATAGTGTTCTTTTGAAAGAAGAAGATAACACGACTTCATTTACTCTTGAACTTACAGATACTTTATCGGAAAACTCTACCTACACTGTGAAGCTAGCGGTTCAATCTGTCAATGAATCTCCTGAATATATAGTCGCTGAAGCCTCGAAACCAATAAAAGTATTGCCTAATCCTCCGTTGAGCCTTGGGTCTACAGAGGAATTAAAGCCTATCGTTTACCCTAATCCAACGCAAGACATACTCAATATCCAAATCACCCAAAATAACTCTAGAAACCTTCAGGTGGAAATATATTCTACCACAGGCGTCCTGATGTACGCCGATAAAGTCACGCTCAATGCCACAAGTGCCCATATAAATACCGCAAACCTGCCAAATGGGGCTTATATATTGAGAATACAAGGATACCTGAATGTTATTTTTTCAAAAAATTAGCATCGAATAAATAGTAAAACAGGAAAATGAAAAATTCAATTTTATCATCAATCTTTATATTGTTATGTATCATCTCTTACGCCCAACCCAAAGTACAAGGGATGAAATGGGAAAAGGTGGAAGAATTGAGTGATGAGTTCGCTGGTACTAAAATAAACGAGACAAAGTGGAACATTGACCCACAAGGGCACTCTGAGTTAAACTGGCGTGGACGTGCCCCTGCCCTGTTCCAGAAAGAGAGCTTTGGAATAGGAAATGGCTACCTAACGATTGAAGCAGGCAAATTGCCTGAACCGGTTACTATAAAATCTGGTGGGAAACCCATCACATACACCTATTACGGAGGTATTTTGCGCTCAAACATTACTACGTCAATTGGTCATTATTACGAGTGCCGAATGAAGATGAACAAGACTGAAATGGGCGGAGGATTTTGGCTTTGCCATGCAGGTGAGTGTGGAAACAAGCACGAAATTGACATTACAGAATCGGTTGGGCAACTCACCGAACAGACTCACAAATGGGCTTTTGACTGGGATCAGATCATGCACTCAAACGCAATTCACAGAAAAACTGGATGCAATGAAGCTTCAAGAGACCAGGCCAAGATGATTCCTCCTACAAAAAATTCGGAACGCTTCTACACATACGGCTTTTATTGGAAAAGTGCCAACGAGCTCTTGTTTTACCTCGACGGGAAATATGTATATACACTTACCCCTCCCGTCCCGTTTGACAGAAATTTGTTTCTACAATTCTCCATTGAAGCCTACGACTGGAACCCCATTCCTGAATTGAATAGTAAAGTGGCCACAAGCAGCCTTGAAGATAGAACTACTTATATTGATTACATACACGTCTACAAATTGGTGGATTGAAACAGACTAAAACACTTGCAACCTTTCAATTCAACTAATCCAAATATGGTAAGAAGTATTGGAGAAGGAGCTTCGCTTTGAAAAAGATGGAGCATTAAAAATAAAATAAAGTGACTATGACATGCATCCCTTAGGATGCAAGTACGAAATAGCCACCGTTACATTGGAACTAATAAAATGAAATCATCTTCAAACACAAACCCTGCAATTACCATTAGTCTACTTCTAGTGGTATTAGGCTCATGCTTGTATTCACCTTTCACTGAAGCACAGCCCAATATTCTTTGGATAGTTACCGATGACCAACGAGCCGATGCTTTGGAATGCTTCAACATGGCAACACGAGGCAAAAAAGAAAGTGCCTTAGGTTATGTATCATCGCCTAACATTGATAAGCTTGCCGATGAAGGTGTTTTATTTGTAAATGCTTTTTGCAACTCTCCCGCATGCGGTCCATCAAGAGGATCTATGTATAGCGGGCGCTACCCTTTCCGAAATGGACACTATGCTTTTGAGTTAAGCCATCAAAATCCAGACTTTGTAAAACCTAGCTTTGGTCAAACGTTGCAAAAACAAGGATATGGAACTGCTGTATTTGGAAAAGGAGATTCCTACATCTATAAATGGGGGCCAGGTCAAGGGTATTATTACCCTGGTCACTTCAACTACAAAATGCATTTCAAGCATGACCTCCAGAAAAACAACGTAGGTGATTTGTGGGCACCTGCAACTCAAGGAGATAAAAAGGAATTCGTTTCGTTTCCCGATGGCAGGTTAATTATTTATAGCTATGACAAGAAAACAAAAGAAGCTACAGGTGACGATAAGGTAAAAAAAGACAAAGTCGAAAAAGAGCTGGACATCCTCCGGGCATATACCCGGCTCAACAAAAGCTTGATTTTGGGAGGGGTAAACCCACAGCCTGCTGGAAAAACAGTAGATGGCATGATCGTACATGAATTCAAATCGTATCTGAAAAACCAAAATACTGATTACACCACTAGCTGGGGAGCTACTGCCAAAGGTGCTGACGCCAATAAACCGCTAATGGTCAATCTTGGGTTTCACCTACCCCACACACCCGTTTTACCCCCCAAAGAATTTCGTGACAAGTTCAAGAAATATCAATACGAAGTACCAGAATTCGATACGAAAGAATTGGATCAGCTTCCACCTCAAATGAAAAAAATGTTCAATAGCTTGAATATGTCGCGCATGACCGATGAAGACAAGCAACAAGCTATTCAGGATTACTATGCGTTTTGTGCGTACGGTGACGCCTTGATTGGAGAAGCTGTTGAGGAATTTAAGGCATACTGCAAAAAAAACAACCAAGAATATGTAATTCTATACACCGTTGGTGATCACGGATGGCACCTAGGCGAGCAGGGCATTGAAGCCAAGTTTGGCCCATGGGATAAATCTATTCATGGGGCACTAATAGTTGTAGCATCCGACAAGGCAAAAGTACCTGAAGGACTCATCCAGCGCCAGCTTGTGGAATATGTGGATGTTACACCAACAATCCTTGCTACTGGAGGGGTAGAAATCGAAAAAGAAGAATTCGAATACCTCGATGGTTTTGACCTCATGAATTTTATTGGTAACAAAGAAGAAAAGCGCGAGTATATTGTTGGAGAAATCCACCTCGTTGCTGCTCCCAGAGCCTACTTGCGCTCTAAAGAGTTTGCATTTTCTATGCGAACAAAGCCCGGCAATAAGGCTAATCTAAACGAAAATATCCGCTGGGCATTGGATTGTCCTGTGGAAGATGCTGAGCTGGCCTTATACGATTTACGTACCGATCCGCTAGAGCGCAATAACGTAGCAGCACATGAAAAATATGCCGAGCTGGCACAATGGTTCCGCCAAAAACTTGGCAATATCGTACTAGGCGATGGGCGAATTGAGTGCGATTGGTCTAAACCCAACACCTACGCCTTGAGCAACTTCGCACAGGGTGCTGACAATAAAAAATTGGATATACCCGAAGGATTAATACCTAAAACCCACTAAATAAACCCAGTAGCCTACACTTCACAACTGACTCATTATCATTTATATAAATTATACAAAAAAAATGAAATCACTATACCCATATGTAATCATCAGCATCATTCTTTTAAGTATTTCTGGATGCGCAAAAGTACAAGAGGCACCACAAGAGGAACAGAAACCGAACGTGCTTTGGATCGTAACCGACGACCACCGATACGATGCCATTCGGGCATTTAACAAAATGCTTCACGATCGAGAAATGAGTGAACTTGGATATGTTGAGTCGCCAAATATTGACCGATTGACCGAAATGGGTACAACGTTTATAAGCACATTTTGCCAAGCGCAAGTATGCGCTCCTTCCAGAGCTTCTATGCATTATGGACGCTACCCCTTCCGCTCGGGTATTTATGAATTTGAATACCATAACAACAACGCAGAGCATTGTAAGCCTACCTTGCCCGAGCAGATGGCTCAATTAGGTTATCAAACATTTCATGTTGGCAAATTGGGGGTTCGTATCAAAACAATAAAGGATGGAAAGACTAAATCCTACCCTATTTACCAAAATGATATCAGTTTCAAACAAATGGCTAAAGATGGCCTCACGGGCTGGGGGAAAGATTGGTTTCGGGAGTTGGATGGAGAGAAATTTGACAACCCGATAAAGAACTTAGTTTTCTTTGTCACTCCTGACGGGAAGTTTGAATACAACTCGCTTGAGCTTGAAAAGCAAAGGCCCGAATATGCGGGAATGTCTGAAAAAGTAATAGAGAAATATGACCTACTCAGGCACTATAACGATAGAAAGGGAAAACACCTAGATAAGGGCATGATCCTCTCTGGAGTCAGCTCACAGCCTGCTGGAAAAAACCGAGATGGTTATTACACCTCAACTCTAACCGATTACCTTAAAAATACAGATTCTACCTTTACGGTCGGTTCGCAAACTGTTGGTGGAATAGATCCTTCAAAACCTTTATTTGTTCACATTGGGTACGATTTCCCCCATACCCCTGTACTCCCTCCGGCAGATTACAGAGAGAGGTTTCAAAAATACAAATACAACGTACCTGTATTCGATAAGAAAGAATTTGAAAAAATGCCAAAGCAGCTGATCAATCAGTGTAAAAATGGAGAAACAGACCATTTTTCAGACGAGGAAAAACAAAAGATGGTACAGGATTATTACGCCTTCTGTGCATATGGTGACCGCCTAGTAGGTCAGTCAGTAGATGCCTTTATCGAGTATAGCGAAGCCAAAAAACAGTCATGGGTAATTGTATATGTAAACGGCGATCATGGTTGGAAACTAAACGACCATGGCGCAGTATCGAAATGTACGCCTTGGATAGAAGATAGCCTCAACCCGATTGTAGTGGTATCATCTGATAAAAAGATGTTCCCCGCAGGAAAAGTGGTGAGAGAATATACCGAATTCGTGGATGTTGCACCTACTATATTGGCAGCAGGAGGAGCTGATTTGAAAGATAAAAAATACAATTATCTAGACGGAATGGACATGGCAAAAATCGCTAAAGGCGAAGCTCCTGTCAGGGATTATGTAATTGGAGAGAGCCATGCGGGAACAGGGCCAAGAGCTTATATACGAACAAAAGATTACGTATTCTCCATGAAAACACGCCCAAATAAAAACAAAGGTGAAAAGATGGACTGGGCACTGAATGCTTCTTTCAAAGACCTAGACCCTGGCTTGTATCACGTTACAAAAGACCCAAAAGAGGTAAATAATGTGGCATTTGACCCAGCTTATGAACATATAGCCATGACCATGAAAGATAAACTCATGAATATTGTATTGGGCGATAACCGAGTTGAAGTCAATTGGGAAAAATGGGGTAGTGGAACAGAAATCTACCGAAGTAACTTTGCACCTGGTGCACATGACTACAAGTTGAACTTGAAATAAATTACCACCAGAAGCACCCATACCTCTTTCGTGGCAGAGGCGTGGGTGTTTTTTTCTATGAATATCTAAACCTACTTATACACGCGACCATACCTTCCCAAACTGATAGTATCAACCCACCCACAATCCTCAAAAGCAAAAAGGATTATTCTATCATATCGTAAAACACATCCACTACACTGTAAACTAAATAATCGATTTTTTTTAATAGTCTTCATTATGTTCATTTTTAGACCTAGCTGACAGTTGCGAGTTTCTAGTTACGGGTTACTGGTTATGGACGGTTCGACGCTGCGGTTTCAATAAATTGAATAAGCATTGCCAGCAACCAGGAACAATCAGCGATTGTTATAAATTGACAAACGGCTTAAAAAAAACATACGAAAACTTAGTTTACAATGTACTCACTATCTCCTTACATTCCCCATTTTCCCCTATTATAATCCCAAACCGCTCGCCATCATTCGGGCGTTTTCGTTAGTTTTGCGGAGGAATCACCAAAAGCAACCGCAAAATGGAATTGAAAAAAGTAGCATTAAACGATATACACGAGCAACTCGGTGCCAGAATGGTCGAGTTTGCTGGCTATAACATGCCTGTAAAATACGGCTCAGAAGTAGAAGAGCACAAAACGGTAAGAAACGGAGTGGGCGTATTCGATGTGTCGCACATGGGCGAGTTTATGCTCAGAGGCGAAAAAGCGCTCGACCTTATCCAAAAAGTAACCACCAACGATGCCTCAAAGTTGTTTGATGGCAAAGCGCAATACTCTTGCCTACCCAATGGCAAAGGGGGAATAGTAGATGACCTTTTGGTCTATAAAATGGACGACCAAACCTACCTTTTGGTAGTGAACGCTTCCAACATAGAAAAGGACTGGAACTGGATTGAAAGCCACAACACCTTTGGCGTGGAGATGGAAAATATTTCTGACCAAACTTCGCTCTTGGCAGTGCAAGGGCCAAAAGCTACAGAAGTGATGCAAAAGCTTACGGAGGTAAACCTAAGCGAAATGGGCTACTACACCTTCACCAAAGGAGAATTTGCCGGACAAAAAGATGTGATTATTTCGGCAACAGGCTATACGGGCGCAGGCGGTTTTGAACTCTACATACCCAATGCCGCTGCCGAAGAAGTTTGGAAAAAACTTTTTGAAGCAGGAAAAGACGAAGGCATCAAGCCCATAGGATTGGCAGCAAGGGACACTCTTCGCTTGGAAATGGGTTTCTGCCTCTACGGAAACGATATAGACGATACCACTTCCCCTATAGAAGCTGGCTTGGGTTGGATCACGAAGTTTAGCAAAAACTTCATCAACGATGATATTTTCCAAAAGCAAAAAGAAGAAGGCGTGAGCCGCAAGCTTGTAGGCTTCAAGATGATAGACCGAGGAATCCCTCGTGCCCACTACCCTATCCTCAATGCTGAAGGCGAACAAATTGGCGAAGTGACTTCGGGAAGCATGTCGCCGATGTTAGGTACTGGAATTGGGCTTGGCTACGTTACAAAGGAAATGAGCAAGCAAGGCACGGAAATTTTGATTGGGGTGAGAAACCGCCAGTTGAAAGCCGAAGTAACCCGACCACCGTTTTTGAAGTAACCTTCTTGCCAAGGGTTTATGAATACCAAGCCCTTGGCTATTAGATTCCCAATAACTACAAAGACATGAAACCAGCTAGTTTTTCCCTCTTATTCTTTCTAACTTTTTTGTTTCTTAGCTTAATTTCCTCAGCCCAACCCCGCCCTGAAAACGGGGTATGGAACTACCTTGATAGCGCTAGCCAGCGAGAAATAGTAGCAGAAATTAAAGATGGAAAGCTAAATGGCACTTGGCAGGAATTTGAAAATGGAAAACTTGCCGCACAAGGGCATTTTGCAGATGGAAAGGAACAGGGAACTTGGATTGAGTTTTATGAAAATGGCGATACTTCCCTTGTCACGCACTTTACTGCGGGGATAAAAAACGGGGAGGAAAAAGCGTACTTCGAGCAGCACAAGACCCAAAGTGTTGTTTATTTTTTACTGGGAAAAGAGGAAGGAAAAGCCTACCAGTTTTATCCTAATGGCACACTAGAAATAAAAGCCAGCTACCGAGATGGCGAACCTCATGGCCTATGGGAATGGTTCGACCCTCAATCCAACACCCTTGAAAAAGCCACCTATAGCCATGGAATGTTGGACGGCGAAAGAACCCTATATTTCCCCGGCGGGAAAGTTAAAACTACAGAGCTTTGGCGAGATAGTTTGCTGGTAAGCGTAAGCCCGACCAACAGCCCTACAGGCGGGCAGCTACCTACTGGAGATTTGAAAAACGGCAACGGCAGCCGGTTGCTTTACAGCGACATGGGCAAGCTCGAAGCAAAGGAAATGTACGCTGGTGGAAAGCTCCATGGCTTAACAGTCTTGTACGATACACTAGGAAACCCTGAAGCGGAATATACCTATACAAAAGGAACACTCTCAGGTCCTTACCGAGCCTTTTTCCCCAACGGCGCCATAGCAGAACTCGGTAGCTATGAAAACGACCTGCCCCACGGAAAATGGGTGGAATATGCTGGCGACGGACTGCCACAAGCCACCGGCAATTTTGTAAATGGCAAGCGTGAAGGCATCTGGCACGAGCTGCACATCGACAGCGCCGTAGCGGGAGTTGGGCAATATGCCAGCGATGTAAAAAATGGGGAATGGAAGTACTTTGACGAAGAAGGAAACCTGATTGCAAAAGCCACCCACCACCCCGACCAAACTGCCGATTTTGAAGAATACGAGTGGGAC
Source organism: Flammeovirgaceae bacterium SG7u.111 (assembly GCA_034044135.1). Classification (NCBI taxonomy): domain Bacteria; kingdom Pseudomonadati; phylum Bacteroidota; class Cytophagia; order Cytophagales; family Flammeovirgaceae; species Flammeovirgaceae bacterium SG7u.111. Next base: position 5,754,426 of record CP139021.1, read on the forward strand.
GAAAACGGAGAAAGTTACGTTGCCGCAAAGGGCAAAACCAGCCAAGGCAACCGCACTGGCAAGTGGCTTGAATTTTATCCTGACGGAACGGTGATGTCTTCAGGTCTGTATGAAAATGGGCTGGAAGTTGGTAATTGGAAAAACTTCCATGCCAATGGAGAGTTCATGCAAGAAGAAACTTGGACTGCAGGACTACTTATGGACGTGGGACCGTACTTCAACCTCAAAGGCGACTCGCTCTATACAGGCTCGATCAAAAATGGCGAAGGCTATCGCAAAAGCTTTTACCCCGACGGCACGCCGCTTTCTATGGGAAATTATAAAAAGGGAAAGCCTGAAGGCGAATGGAAATTCTTCACCTCCGATGGTTTTTTAGAAGCAGAAGGCTTGTATGAAAATGGGGAACGAACCGGAACATGGACAGTTTACCAACCCAATGGCAAAAAGAAAGCCTCTGGTGCTTACGAAAAAGGGGAGATAGTAGGCGAATGGAAATTCTACAACAAAAAAGGCAAAAAGGTCGAATACGTAGAAGATTATGGCGAGTATATTGGGGAGCAGGGGTCTTAATGTTTCAGTACCAAGGCTTCCTCCTTTTGGGTCAAATATATAGGGATATTCATTTCCTTGGCTTGCTGTTCCAATTTTTGCTGGGTGTAAAACGAGTTACTTCCATCTACTATCAGCAGCTCACACCTGGGTGCGTACTTCAAGTCTCTGAGCGCATTATTGCTTGCCAATGCATAGTCGAAAACTACAGTGGAGGAAACCTTTCCCCTACTCCGAAGCAGCAGTATTTTCTTTCCTTCCCACACCAACACCACATTGCCATTTTCCAACTTTCTAATGGGTAAATCCTCTATTTTCCCATCTAAACTATACCAATTCTCCTCTTCAATTCCCTTTTCGAGCAGGTGCGGGGCAATGTGAAAAGACTTAGCTTTTTCATCTGACAGTAATTTGCCATCGGCTATGAGGGCAGCTTTTTCCCCTTCCAACATCCCTATGGCAGAATGTTTATTTATCGCATAAAAAACCAAAACCTTCTGCTCCCTCACAGCATAAGCACTTCCCAAGCTCAAGGAAGAAAGCAGCAAAGTCACAGCACTTAGCCCAATGAGCCAACGAAACTTGTAGGAAACCCAAAATAACCCAACCAAAAACACCAGCGCATAGAGTAAAACCAATTCAGCACCTGTGAGGTGGATTTGCGTGATTTGGGAAAAAGGCAGGTGGAAAATCCAATCGATGAGGAAGTTCAAGCCGAACACAAAATAGCTGAGCAAAAAGCCAATTCCCGAAGCAAGCATCGGTACGAATGAAAGCGCCAACAGGCTCAACCCTGCATACAAAATCACCGCAGCAGCAGGAATTACGATCAGGTTAGCCAACCAAAAGTAACTGGGGAACTGGTGGAAATAAAACATACTGATAGGTCCCGTAGCCAATTGCGCTGCCAGCGAAACACAGGTGATGCTCCACACCGCGTCCAATATTTTGGAATCGAATTCCAGCAGATCATAAAACTTTGGGTGAAAAAATACGATGCCAAAAACAGCCGCAAAAGAGAGTTGAAAACCAACTTGGGTAAGCATCATAGGATCGTAGCAAAGCAGGATAAAAGCCGCCACGGAAAGGGTGTTGTAAATATTGGTCCGTCGGCTGAAAGCTTGCCCAACTACCACGAGGGAAAACATGGTGACAGCCCGCATCACCGAGGGGGAAAGCCCCGTGAGCATGGCGTAGAACCATAGGCTCGCCAAAATAAGGAAGGCAAAAAGCAGCTTGCCCCTTTTCTTCCTTCGCAACCCACTTAGCAGCCAAGAAAGCACTTGGAAAATGATGCCTACATGCAAACCAGAAACGGCCAACACGTGCATAGCCCCCGCTCCCGAATAGGCATCTTTTATCTCGTTGTCCAAGCCTTCTTTTATCCCCAAAATGAGGGCGACCACAATTTCTTGGGAAGCTTTGTCGGGAATATATTCTCTGAAAACAGCTTCGCATTTTCTTCGCATTTGGTAGGCAAACCCTAAGAAGTCCATTTCCCCATGGGCTACTAACCGAAAGGAATTTTCGGGAGCATAATGTTGGTGAAAAATGCCTTGCCGAGCCAAGTAGCTTTTGTAATCAAATTCGGCTGGATTGAGCGGCGCACTCACTTCTCTTGGAAAGCCTTTGAATAAAAGTTTATCGCTATAAGCTAGCTTGGTAGAATCCGTCAAAGCAACATAGACTTGCACCTGCCCTCTTGTATCTTTCCATCCTTCAGAAACCTGTACTTTTTCAAGCGACAGCACAAACCGCCGAGTCTTCCCTTTTTCGGTAACCTCACTGGTTATTTCGCCCACAAAAAATTTAGTATTTTCAGTAGAATGGAGAAAATGCTCCGAAGAAGAAAGTGGATTTTTGAGTTCGCAAAAAACATAACCAAAGAGAAACACGAGCGATAAGCCTACCGAACCTACAAGCCAGCTAAGCCGCCTTCTCAATTTCTTGGAAAAGCTAAAAACGAGGGCTAGGTAAACAGCGGAAAAAGTTACCAAAACCCATGAAGCACGGGGAATATCCCAAGGGGCATGCAAATAAAACAATATTCCCCCAATGAGGAAAATCGTCAACCTAAGAAATGCGAAAGATGTCCAAAAGTTCATGTGGTATGCATTGGTACGCTACCAATATAACATCTTTCTTCTTAAGAAAAAAGCAGCCAATTGAGAACACCTCAACTAGCTGCTTTATGTTATCTAACAAGTATTGCTTACCCCGCAATAAAACGATTGAGCACTTCTATAAACTTAACAGGTTGTTCGGCATGAATCCAGTGACCTGCATTGCTTATCATTCGGATTTCGGCTTTTGGGAAAATAGCTTTTATATCGGTATGGTCCGACTCTACGATGTATGCCGAATTCGTTCCGCCCATAAATAGCGTAGGAACATCAACGGGAGCATCACTTTGGATCAGCTCGCCTACCGCCTCTATTTTTTCGGTGATAACTGGTAGGTTAATCCTCCAATCGAAAGCTCCTGAACTATTACGATAAAGGTTTTTAAGTAAAAATTGCCTCACAGGCTGAATGGGTTCATGCTGTGCCAACGCCATATCGGCATCGGTTCTGCTCTTCAAAGAGGAAAGATTGATGCTGTTTAGCCCTTCCAAAATCTTTTGGTGATGGACTGGATAGGCTCTTGGAGCAATATCTACCACTACTAACTTCCTGAGCATTTCGGGGTATTTGGTGGCAAATTTCATGGCAACTTTTCCTCCCATAGAATGCCCAACTACAATAGGCTGAATAATTTTATGCTCTTCTATAAAGTCTCGAAGATCTTCCGCCATGATCTCATAATTAAATTCTGGCGTATTTTCCGATTGACCGTGGTTTCGTTGATCTACGAGGAAAACTTTGTAGTTTTCTGAGAGTTTTTTACCAATGGACATCCAGTTGTCGGAAGACCCAAATAGTCCGTGGAGAATAATAACAGGTAGCCCTTGGCCACTTTGTCTGTAAAATAGTTTCATTGTTATTAGATAGATTAAGTAGGATAAGCACGAATGCTTTTTTTAAGATTATTTTGTACAAATATGTAACTAAATACTCGGTTCAAATTAACTAAACCTTCACATTTTCAGTTAATATTTGCAGATTAGGCGAGGAAAGTGGATTCTTAATTGTTAAGCAGTTTCTGCTTTAAATGTTAGTTTTGCTGTTGACTCAAATTCAAACCCAAAGTTATGAAGCTTTTTTTATTTACCTTACTTTTTCTTGGAAGTGTGCTCGCAATCTCTTCTTGCAAATACGAGTCGGAAACCAACATGAACTCCGAGGAAATGGAGCAAGAACGGCAGGTTCGTGCTTTCAAAAAGCTTTCGGCAGGTGAAATATCAGAAGCTGCTTTTGAAAAAGGGAAAGAGATAAAAGAATTGATTTTGAGTAAAAAAGATAGTTTTTCCATTGACGACTGCCATAAAGACTTCCAGAACCTTTTAGATGAAAAAACTTCAGATTTGGTGATAGAAGCAAAAATAGTTTGCGATGCCGCAGATTTGAAAGAAGAAAAGGCAAAAATGGTTTGGGAAGCCTATACATACAATATTCAAAACGAAATTGCACTAGAAGATAACCTTCAAGAAATAAACGGGAGCTTTTATTATACCATCCCAAAAATGATGGAGGGAAACCTATCCATTCTTCTCATAAAAATAGATAAGAAAAAACTCATCGTTTCCTTATAAAGAGCGATAGGGAGGGGGATTTTGCAGTTTTCTCCTGATCACAGCTTTTCTCACATCCTCGAGGTCACCTTTCGGAATCGCTTTTATTAGTTGCTGGGTGTAAGGCTTCTGGGGTCGTTCGTAGATATTTTCGGCAAAACCGATTTCTTCCACTCGCCCTTTGTTCATCACCAAAATCCGATCGGCAATAAATTTGACCACAGCCAGGTCGTGAGATATGAAAATATAGGTCAGGTTATACCTCTCTTTTAGTAAGTTGAGTAAATTGAGCACTTGAGCTTGTACCGACACATCGAGCGCAGAAACCGACTCATCGCAAATAACGAACTTGGGCTTTAGTGCCAACGTTCGAGCTATGCACACTCGCTGGCGCTGCCCTCCCGAAAACTCATGCGGATATCGGCTGAAATAGGTACTACTTAGGTTCACCGTTTCCAACAGCTCCATTGCCCAATCAGCACGCTCCTTTTCAGTTTTAAAAACCTTGTGCACCCGCATAGGCTCCATTATGGCCTCGCCTATGCTTATCCGAGGGTTGAGCGAGGCGTAAGGATCTTGAAAAATAATCTGGATATCTTTTCGGAGTTGCCTAAGCTGATTTCTTTTCATGGAAAGGATATTTTCCCCTTCAAAAAAAACTTCTCCTTCAGTAGCTTCCACTAATCGTAAAATAGTTCTTCCCAATGTTGTTTTCCCACAGCCTGATTCCCCCACCAAGCCCAAAGTCTCGCCTGGGTACACTTCAAAGCTTACCCCATCTACCGCTTTCACCACTTCTTTGGGTTTGCCCAATAGTGTCTTTCGGATTGGAAAATAGGTTTTAAGCTCATTTACCTGTAAAATAGGTTCATTCGCCATATAAGCTTCTCGCTGTTTTTCAACATCCTCGCTACTTTTTACACTCATCATCAGTGCTTCACCTACCGATTTAAACTTCGCATCGGACACACCCGTGATGTTCCCTTCCAGGTCCGAACGCATAAAATCAGTAATGATAGGAAGCCTCTCCAATCTCATGTTGAGCCTTGGCCTGCACGCCAGCAAACCTTTGGTATAAGGGTGCTTTGGGTTGGCAAAGATATTCCAGACAGGACCCGATTCTACAATTTTCCCACGGTACATCACCAATACCCGGTCAGCTACTTCGGCTATAACACCAAGATCGTGGGTTATGAAAATCACAGAAGTTTCTTTGGCATGCCTAAGTTCTTGCATCAGATCCAAAATGGCTGACTGTACCGTAACATCAAGTGCCGTAGTAGGCTCGTCGGCAATCAGCAAAGAAGGGCGACAAGCCAAAGCCATGGCTATCATCACCCGCTGCTTTTGCCCACCCGATATTTCATGGGGATATGCTTTATAAATTTGAGCTGGGCGAGGGAGTCTTACTTTTTCAAAAAGGGATATTACACGCTCTTTCGCTTCTTTTTTTGATACTTTTTCGTGAAGGAGAATCGTTTCCAACACCTGATCGCCACAGGTAAAAACAGGGTTGAGCGAACTCATCGGGTCTTGGAATATCATGGAAATATCCCGTCCTCTTATTTTCCTGAGCGCTTTTTCAGATTGTTGGTAAAGGTCAAACTGCCCATCATTTATCGATTTGAACATCGCCTTACCATCTGTAACCAATCCAGGGTCACTTATCAGTCCTAATAGAGACAAAGCACTTACCGATTTGCCAGAGCCAGACTCCCCTACTATCCCGACCGTCTCTCCTTTAAAAACCTCAAAATCAATACCTTTTACCGCATGTGTAGCATGAGCGTTATGATAGAAATCTACCTTTAGATTACTTACCGTCAAAATTTTTTCTCCAACTTTATTTTGTGCAGGTACTATCATTCAGAAACGGATGCTCAGGTTATTTTTTGATAGGATTATAAAATGTTAAACTATCCCCACGTGGATACATGATATGTAACGAAGCTTTTGGAATAGTAAGATATTGAAACTTAAAAACTTGAAGAGGAATACATTTTAGGTTAGCTTATCATCATTTATTATCAATAGATTCACTTCTGTTTTACCCCAAGCCCTTGCCTTCTTGTGAAATAACCGTACTTTTGCGGCTTGATTTTATCGACCACACCTTTTACCAATACTCAGCTATTTATTTTAATTAGAAATCTTTTGATACCCGTTCGTATTGAGTGGGTGGCTCAGCTAATATAAACTCTATGGAATTTGTAAGAAAAAGAATGGCAAACGTCAAAAATGACGTGCTTTCGGGCTTGACGGTTGCCCTGGCCTTGGTGCCAGAAGCTGTTGCATTTGCCTTTGTGGCAGGGGTTGATCCTTTGGTAGGCTTGTATGCTGCATTCATGATCGGGCTTATCACTTCCATCTTCGGCGGAAGGCCTGGAATGATATCAGGAGCTACGGGCGCATTGGCCGTGGTAATGGTTGCCTTGGTAGCCAAAGGAAACGCCATGGGTGCCGAAGGAGAAAACTTGGGCTTATACTACCTATTTGCCACGGTTATCCTGATGGGCTTTATCCAGGTTGCAGCCGGCTTGTTCAAACTTGGAAAATTTGTCCGCCTTATCCCTCATCCCGTAATGATGGGTTTTGTAAATGGGTTAGCCATCGTAATTTTCCTTTCTCAAATGGGAATGTTTAAAGAAGGGGTAAAAGATGCATTTGGCAATAACAAATGGGTGGCTGAATCTACCGTAAAGAAGTTTGGGATAGAAGGAAAAGAGGTCTACGATGTAGATACAAAAAGGGTAATGTACTCTTTGGAAGGTAATAAACTAGTCAATCCAAAAACAAACGAAGCTGAATATTTGATAGCTGATGAGCAAGTTTTCAACGCCGAAACCAAAAGCATCAAATTCAACCTTGAAGAAGATGGCATTTATTTGATTGAGAAAAAGGGAAAAGAAAAAGTCTTTTTGCCTACGAACCAACTTCTTCTGATGGCAGGTTTGGTTTTGCTCACTATGGGGCTAATGTGGGGCCTGCCAAAAATCTCTTCGAAAATACCCGAGGCATTGGTCGCTATTGTGGTCGTTTCCATGATCGTAATCTTTGGAAAATTAGATGTGGCTACCGTGGGTTCCTTCATCCGCAGTGGTGGTGGCGAAGGGCTTAAAGGAGGCTTGCCTACGTTCCAGTGGGATATTTTTAATAAAGTCCCTATGACTTGGGAAACCTTGCAATTCATAGGTCCATATGCCTTGATCTTGGCAGCAATCGGTCTTATTGAATCGCTTATGACCCTCAACTTGGTAGATGAACTTACCGAAACTCGTGGCCATTCTAACAGGGAATGTATCGCCCAAGGCGGTGCTAATATTGTTACCGGCCTTTTCGGTGGAATGGGTGGTTGCGCCATGATCGGCCAGTCGATTATCAACATCAAAAGTGGAGGCCGTACTCGTATCTCGGGCATAGTTGCGGCTGTTACTTTACTCATCTTCATCTTGTTTGCCTCAGGGCTTATAGAGCAAGTGCCCATAGCAGCGCTAGTTGGGGTGATGTTCATGGTAGTAATTGGCACTTTCGCTTGGTCGAGTTTCCGAATCCTTCACAAAATCCCTAAAACGGATGCATTTGTACTGATTTTAGTCTCTTCACTCACTGTTATTTTTGATTTGGCAATAGCTGTTATTGCCGGGGTGATCATCAGCGCCTTGGTATTCTCTTGGGAAAATGCCAAGCGAGTGAGAGCCAGAAAAACAACGAGGGCAGATGGCGTGAAACTCTACGAAATATGGGGACCTTTGTTCTTTGGAAGCATCTCAGCATTCAACAGCAAATTTGATGTAAACAACGACCCCGAGGAAGTGGAAATTGACTTTATAGATGCCAGAATCTGGGACCATTCGGCACTAGAAGCCGTGCTCAACCTTGTGGAGAAATACGAGAAAGCAGGCAAAAAAGTAACATTGAAGCACCTTAGCGAAGACTGTAAAAGGATAATGGGCAAAGCATCGCCTAAGTTTGAAACGGTGATAGAAGATGCCATTGACGACCCTAGGTACTACGTAATGTCTGGACAAACCCACGAGCATTAGCAGTAACCGTTTCTGTTATAGCAAAACACCCCTGCTGGCTTAGGCTAGCAGGGGTGTTTTTGTTATAAAAATCCCAAGTTAAAATAAAGTCAAACTTTTAGTACTATTTAGTTTGCCGTATACTTCAACACATCCCTTTCGGAAAATGAACCTTCTTCCAAATACTTGTAAGAAACCGTTGCCGTATCCCCAGCTATTTCCACTACCGAATAGCCAAAATCTTTGGAGGTACTAACTGGCTGAGGTGTATAACCTCCATTATACCCATCGTACTCAGGGCTTATATTTTTACCAGCTCCAGCAGTTCCTACCACTACTTGGTGCATGTCGTTGGATTCATCGCCGTCACCATCATCTATGCGCGCATGGGCAAAGCCATGGTCGTGCCCACAAAAATATACCCGTGAGCCCGCTTTCGCCATACTCTTCCAAAACTGGTCTCTATGGGCTGAATAATCTAGTCCATACGACATATCTCCATGCATGCAGTCTTTGTGATCTACTTTAAATGCGGGCTCGTGCGTAAAGGAAAATATGTGAGAAGATGTATTTTTAGCTAAAATCGAATCGAGCCAAACTTGGTTTACCCTTTTGGTTGCCGGCTTAGGAATGCTTCCATCCAGATTTGCCACAGTTCCATCTGCTGCGGTGTATAAATCCAACCCAACTATCAATACATTTTTATGCTCCACACTAAATGTCACATTTTTTTCATTTGCTGGTCCATTCTGAGGCATAGCATATTTGCCAGAAAAAACTTGGTCCCACACTTTTTTGGTCTCAGGCCAGATAGGGCGATGGGCTGGTGTTCCTGCCGAATCGGGTAAATATTGGGTCGTTTCATGGTTTCCCCTCACCAAATAGACAACAATATCGTTTTGGTAAAGTGGCTCAATTGTATTCCTGAAAGTCATCATTTCTTGCTGAAGCTTCACTAAAGCCAAGCTATCACCTAATTCTTTTCTTCGGGCGTGTCCATAGCAAATATCCCCTGTAAATAGCACAAAATCTGGTGAGTCTTGCACAATTTGCTTTACTAATTTATCAAGTATTTCCACGTTGACCCCACTCCCTTCACTTGTGCCTCGGCAATCGCCAAAGGCTACAAACTTCCATTTTTGCTGAAGGTCAGCTGTGCCTATTTCTTCATTGATTTTAGCATCCTTTTTCTCACACGATATAAGTATGGCAAGTATGAGCAAGAAGCTGGTTGAAAGTATATTCTTCATCATAATATCATTTGTTTAAATAAGGGGTATAGTTTTTTCAATGAAAAAGAGCGGAATACTCCGCTCTTTTAAGTTTAGTGTTGTTTGATTGGATATACATTTCTCAAAAACTTATTGGAAATTTGATTGAACTATCAAATTATTCTTGGTTGACTCTGCAAAATCCATTACCAAAATCCCAAACCTCCCGTACTTTTGAGGTGTGAAATAGCCTTCTATTTTGGGGTTGATAAAATTGGAAACAGTAGGGATACTAGGGATACCAAACCAACCAGGCTTGTAACCACTTTCAAAATTGATATATAATTTATCCGAACTGTTTGCCTTTGCCTCGTTTAACAAGCCTTCTACATCGTTCCATTTATCATTATTATTAGGCACAGTATACTTGTCTTGTACTTTGATGTTAGCTTGAGAAGTATTCATCTCAAAAGTGGTATTGTCTTGCCATGCCGAAGCGTTTATTCCTTTGGGAATATTACTTGCACCAAACCTCCTTAGCAATACAATTTTACCCCTCACATCTTTCAAAGCGGGCACATTTTCGGCTAAGTACCACCTGTTAGGATTGGCAGCTACGTAGCCATCAAAAGTAGCTTCAAACGACTGGGTATTTCCTTCGTCTGTATGCTCTTTTTTTACTGACATAATGATGGTTTCAGAAGGATTTGCATCTAGAAAATTGAAGCAATAGTTCAACACATCGTCAAAATTCATTTGCTGATAAACCACTCCATGATGGATGGTAAATGAATCATAGTAATGCCTACACCTTATGTCCAAAAAACGAGTGCCACTTTCTAGCTGTTGACCAATAGTAAGGTCTTGGCATTTGGCTGTACCCGATAAAATTGCGTGATCGAACCTAGCTCCCGAATCGTGAGTGCCTGGTATAGTAAATTGGGATAGTATTAAGTTGCCATCTATCGCCCCCATCCAATTGGATAAAGAATAAACCGCTGACTTATGCTCATTCGAAAACTCTTCCTCTTGCCCAATTGTATTAGGCTTGATCTCATCCTCTTGGCAGCTCTGCAAAAGAACTAGTGCTACCAAGAGGGTTTTTAATAATTTTCTCATCATTCAAGAAAAGAACCTTTAGCTACTTACCAGCCTGCGTTTTGACTTAATACACCCTTGCTAGCTTCCACTTCGTGAGGAGGAATAGGCCATACGTGGTGAATAGCTGGGTCGAACTGTGGTCTTGCTGGCCAAGCTTCGCTGCCGTCATGTGCATGCAATGGTTCAGCATAGGCAGCATCGGCATCGCCCCATCTTACCAAGTCAAAGTGCCTGTCGCTCCACTCACCAGCTAGCTCACACCTTCTTTCATGCTTAAGATCAGCCATGGTCGCACCTGACTTTGGTGCTAATCCTGCCCTTTCCCTTACCATGTTCAATGGCGCGTCTCCATTTTTTCCATCGGCTATCAATGCTTCCGCTTTTATCAGCAATACTTCAGAGTACCTCATCAAAGGTACGTTCAAGTCACAAGTAGGCTTGTCACCGTTAGGGTTTACTCGCGCCTCGCTGCTGAAAGGCTCAGTGTATTTTCCGAACATATAGCCCGTAACGTTATTTGAAGTTTGTGTCCAAGTAAAGTCTTCTCCAAAGTAATTGAAGACCGTTCCTTCTTTAAAAATAGTCACATCTCTTCTTGCATCACCAGCTTCGTATTCGTCAAACAGCTCTTTGGTTGGTTGGTAATAGCCCCAGCCGTTGTATTTGCCCCAACCTTTGTTTTCGAACATTACTCCAGGAAGAATGCTACCTGTAAGCGTATTGGAAACTACTGACCAAATGTACTCTTCGCTCCAGTTGTTCGCCGAGGTAAATACACCCCTATAATCGGCAGCCGGATTACCTGTTTTTATCAAAGAATGTTGCCCAGAACTAATCACTTTATCAGCAGCTTCTACAGCTTTGGCATATTTAGAGGCATCATACTGAGCCCAGTAAAGATAAGTTTTAGCCATAAAAGCGTTGGCAGCATGCTTATGAGCCCTACCTCTATCGGCAGCGCCATAGCTGCTGAACAACGGAAGTAATTCACTCGCTTTTTCAAATTCTGAAATGATGTATTCGTAGTTGTCAGTTACGCTTTCAGCTCTTGGAATATTAAACTCAATCAAATTATCCCTATCAACAATAGGTACACCCGCTTTGCTATCGCCATACCTATAGGCCAAATCGAAGTACATCAGTCCAGACATAAAATAAGCCTCGCCTAATGCCCTATTTTTAAGAGCAGGATCAATACCTTCCATCTGTGGTACGTTCACGATAATATCATTTGCTCTTTTGATGATTTTGTATTTGTTACCCCAGATATTTCTGGTATATCCTTCATTTCCTGTACAAATGAAATTTTTCATTTTATCAGGATCAGCCTTTACCCTACCTGTTACCATATCATCACTCGCATTGATGAACCAAAAATACCCTCTTCCGTACATATCGTCCCATGTGAGTGGCTCGTACATCCCGTTCAAAGCAGCTATTACATCAGCTTCGTCTTTCCAAAAGCTACCTGAAGATGGACCGCCTTGAGGATCTAGCTCAAGAAAGTCTTCGCTACAAGAGGTAAATAGAAACAAGAATAAAACTATATATTTAATCAATTTCATGATGTTATTTTTTTTAAATAGTGAATAACTAAATAGCCTAGAAGCCAAGGTTTAAGCCAACAATAAAGCTTCTTGACTGTGGGTATCTGCCCATATCAATACCATGGTTTACAATAAGCTCAGGGTCCATTCCAGAATAGTCTGTGAAGGTGAGAAGATTGGTACCTGTGAAGTATAGCCTAAACTTCGAGATTTTGGCTTTTTCCAACACAGTAGCAGGAAGGTTGTAACCAATGGTAAGGTTTTTTAGCCTGAGGTAAGAAGCATCTTCCAAATACCAATCTGATTCTGTTCCGAAGTTGTTGTTGTTATCGTTAAGAGAAAGCCTTGGTATATCAGAACCTGTGTTTTCAGGAGACCAAGCACCTTTGATATCAGAAAGCATGTTATAGCCTTGGGTAGGTTTGAGCGTAGAGAATTTCAAGCCGTTGAAAACAGTTACGTCACTCACACCTTGGAAAAACATGGTGAGGTCAAAGTTTTTGTATTCAAACCTGGCGTTGAATCCATAAGAAAACTTAGGGAATGCGCTTCCTTTGAATACTTTGTCTTCGAGGTTGATAGCACCATCGCCATTTTGGTCAATGAATTTCAGGTCACCTGGCTTAGCCAAAGGTTGGATAAGGTTTCCTTCACTATCCTTGTAGTTATTAATCTCCTCTTCTGTTTGGAAAATACCGTCTGTTTCTATCAGATGGAAAGAATAAGCAGGCTGACCAACATCTGTTCTCAAAGGCTGTAAAACGCCTCTCACATTATCGCCGTGACCGATACCTCCTTCAAAGTCTTTACCCAACACTAGCACTTCATTTTTTATGCTGGTAATGTTGGCAGATAGCTCATACTTAAATGCTTTTTCAAACTCCCTGAAGCCTAACGTCAACTCAAAGCCTCTGTTCTCCATTTCACCCACATTTCGGATAGGACCATTACTAACACCTGCTGTTCCATTTACGGGAAGCCTGAGAAGCATATCTTTGGTAGTTTTTACAAAATAATCGGCCGTAAAAGACACTTTAGAATTTAGCATTTCAAGGTCAATACCAAGGTCGCTTTGTACTGTAGTCTCCCACGTTTTGTCAGGATCGATCAATTCGTCTATTTTGTACCCAAAGTAGTTATCGAACGATGCCGGGTCTCCAAGGAGTGACCTTGTCCTTACAAGAGGCACCGTATAATAATCTCCAATAGCTCCTAAGTTACCAATTTCACCCCAGCTAGCCCGAAGCTTCAAGTCATTGATGATAGACACATCTGACATGAACGATTCATCAGAAATTCTCCATGCGGCAGATACCGAAGGGAACACACCAAACCTTTTATCTTTAGCTAGTTTGGAAGTACCATCTCTCCTCACTATACCTGTAAGCAGGTATTTATCTTTATAGCTATAGTTAAGCCTAGCCAATGCTGAAGTCAACCTATTTTCAGATGCTCCTCCGTTTACTCTCAAGTTTTCAGATCCATTTTGCAAATACCTAAGGCTTGCATCTTCCCTATCAAAACCTCTTGCGGAAGCTGAGAACCATTCATTTGAGTTCATCTGAACTGTATATCCTGCTAAAATATTGAAGTTGTGAACACTATTGATCGTCTTATCATACGAAAGCGTATTTTCAAACAAGGCGATGGTAGTGTTGCTGCTGCTTTGGTCTAGCTGGTTAAAGTTGAAGATCTTACCCGGCTCTAAAATTTTGCTTGTGAAGTTTTTAGCATTTTCATTGATCCTAGTGAGGCCTCCGTTGAACTTATAGCTAAGCCCTTCTATCACTTCATAGTCCAAATAAACATTACCATAAAATGTAGTAGTAGGTCTTCTGTGGTCAAGTCTATCAAGCGAAGCCACTGGGTTGATCAAGTCACCGTAAGAACCTGCATAGGTAAGGTCACTTCTTGGAGTAACACCGCCGTATAGCCCAGCTTCTTCATCTTCCCACACGCTTGCACTTGGAGGGTAGTAAATAGCGGTAATAATTGCACCAGTATAACCAGAAGTAGTGTTTGCACCGTAGTTACCATCAGTATACGACATAGAGAAATTCTCTCCAACAGTTATTTTTTTGCTTAGCTTATAAGAAGAGTTTAGCCTCAAAGAGAACCTTTCCGATTCGGTATTTTTCAACGTACCTTCTACTTTTCTGTAGCCAAGTGCCGTATAATAGTTGCCTTTTTCAGAACCACCGCTCACCGAAAGGTCATAGTTTTGCATCGCCCCTGTCTGGAAAACTTCATCCATCCAGTTAGTTCTGGTTACCAAACCATCAGGGTTTTTAGCAGGGTCTATATAATCCCTTCTCGAATCATCAGCACCAATACCTGCATTATCAAAAGCAAGGTTCATTACGTCTGCATATTCTTGAGCATTCAAAGCATCTAGCTTTTTCCACACTTGCTGCGTACCAGCGTAGGCGTCTAACGTTACTTGAGGTTTAGAAACACCACCTTGCTTGGTCTCTACCAAAATTACCCCAGCAGAAGCCCTTGCGCCATAAATAGAAGCAGAAGCAGCATCTTTCAAAATGGTTATTTTGGCAATATTCCCAGGGTTTGGCATTGGAGCATTTACCACACCATCTACTACATAAAGAGGTTGTTCCTCGTTAAGCGTACCTACACCTCTTACCCTAATCAAAGGAGCGGCGGTTGGGTCTCCACTCGTGTTTATCACAGTTACACCTGCAACATTTCCTTGCAACACATCACCCACATTGGTAATTGGACGAGAAGCAATTTCTTTCACCGCTTTCACATTTTCAGCAGCTCCAGTCATATTTTTCTTGTCAACAGAACCATAACCTACGATCAATACTTCTTCCAACTGCCTCAAATCGGCTACAAGGGAAATATCAAAAGAAGTCTGGTTTCCTACTTCTATTTCTTGGGTAGTGTATCCCACAAAAGCAATGATAATGGAAGAACCTTCTTCTACCGACATTTTAAATTTGCCATCAAAATCAGTTACCGTTCCAATGGTAGTTCCTTTTACCAAAATACTAGCACCGGGAATTGCCGAACCATCAGCAGCATCTTTTACAGTACCAGTGATCGTTATTTCTTCCGTAACCTCCATCACCTTCGGGGTATTCACTTTCTTCAAAGATGGCTTAACCACTATTTGGTCGTTGATGCGCTTGAAGCTCACTTTTGCATCAAGAGCAATTTTTTCCAATACTTTCTGAAGGTCTGTGTTTTTACCATCTATGTTCACTTTTGCCTTCAAAGGAATTGTGCCTTTTTCGTAGGCGAAAGTAAAATCGGTACGAGATTCAATGATCCCAAAAGATTTTTTGAGGGAAACATCGCCTTCATTTATGGTAACTATTACCTCGTGAAGTTTTTGTGCTTTTGCATGGTCAGAGGCAAAAACAATCGATATCATTAGTGTCTTTATGATGAGCCCAAAAAGCAAGTTTCTGGATATTTTTAATAGTTTCTTGTTAAAAGTTTTATTCATGATTTCATTAGTGATGTGAAAGATCTTAAGTTTGAAGATGCAGCCAGCAGTACCTTCATTAGCGTGTTCGAGTACTGATTCTGGTCTTGTTGAAATTGGGGTGCCGCGCAGGCATCCCTTTTTTTGTACCCTGATTTTAGTTCATAAGCAACATCAATGTTTAAGTGAAAGACAGTATTATTCAGTTATTTTTATCCATGAGCTCTCAATGGGAATAGACGATTCTATTCCTGTTTTTTGATTCAAAACTTTCCGATAAGGAACAGCAGTAACTGTTCGAATTTTACCTTTCGAAAAATTTCTATTCTAAAAAAAAGCTGTTAGTTTTCTTCTAAAAACTGAGATAGTACAGTGCACCTTTTCAGCTCTATAGCAAGTATGTTAAAGCAACTGAAAACCAATTAAAATAAACCAATCTTCAGCTCTAGCCACACCCTTTCCCACTGAAAGTGATTATCCCTTCGCTATCTTTTGTATACTCCAGTGAAGTAGCGTATTTTAATACTTCAAGCACATTTTTAAGCGATTCATTTTCAAAAGACGCTTTAATCAAACAAGCCCTGAGCGCTGGGTTTTGAAAGCGTATTTCTACTCCATACCAGTCTTCTACAACCTTTGCCACATCGCCTAAGGAGTCATTATCAAACAATAAAATATTATCCCGCCAAGCTATCATTTTGCTTAAATCGACCGATTCAAACACTTGCCCTTCTTTGCTTTTTTTATCAAAAACATAGCAATCCATAGGCGACAAAATCTCAGGGCTCCTATTGTTAGAATCTATTTTGTTATCAACTACTTCCACCCGCCCCTCTACCAAGGCTACTATGGCTTGAGGCTCTTGGGGAAAAGCCCTTACGTTGAAGCTCGTGCCCAACACTTTTGTACTTACTGTATTTGTTGTTACAATAAAAGGTTTTTTCTTATTCTTCGTCACCTCAAAAAAGGCTTCGCCCTCCAAAATAACTTCTCTGGTATCACCCTTCAAAAAATCCTTTCTAAACCGAATCTTACTATTGGAATTCAATTTTACTTTACTGCCATCTTGCAAAATGTAAGTCACCCTCGCTCCTTTTGGGGCGAACTTTTCTTCCCAAGCCAGCTCTATATTTTTCTCAGCATTGAAATACATATTGAAAACAGATACTCCTATAAGTAAAAACACCGCGATGGAAGCCGCTACCAAAAATGGTTGGTTTACCGACCAAACTCTCCTTGAAACTGCCTTCTTTTCCAGGCTTTTTACGCTCGTTTGATAGTTCTCTATTTTCTGCCTGAGCTTTCTCTGCCCTCGCTTTATATCATAAGAAGAACCTTCCCTTTTATGCTCTAGCCAAATCTTGCTTACCTTCGCAAAAAATTCTTTGTCATCCCCATCTGCTTTTATGCTCGCCCGCAATTCTTCCACCTCTCTTTTCGATGCTTCTTTCGATAAATATTTTGAGATCAATAACCGTAGTCTATCTTCCATGTAATTCCTGTTTTCAGCTTAAAGACAAAAAAAGGAACTACGATTGACTATCGAGGTAAGTAAAGTTAATGTAAACTATTATCGAGATTAGTATGAATGAAAAGTGGGGAATATGACCATTACAAAACATGTAGGACTGACAATTATCAGCATTCTTTATAATAGCCATTATTACAGCGGAAGGGGAAAATAAACGAAAGCCATAGAAAGACTTATGATCCCAGGAAGTAACTCTGGGGCTTTCTCAGTTATATATTTGTTGGCTTTAGTCAGTTGATTATGAACGGTATGAACTGATATAGAAAGGGCATCTGCTATTTCTTGGTACTTAAAACCTTCTAACCTATTCATGGTAAAAATAAGCCTGCGCTGGGGTGGCATGCTTTTGAGCATGTTATTAACCGCCAAACTTAGCTCTTCGTAGTCCAGCAGGGAATCTGCATCGTTTTTTGAAGCAACACTTAGCTCATTATCCAAAGAACTTACGACATGCTTGTTATGCTTTTTTAAAAAATTGAGACTCTTATTTTTTGTAGAAATAAAAAGGTAGCCTTTGATATTGCTTTCAATGGATAATGCTCCTCTTTTCACCCAAAGCTCTAAAAACAAGTCAGATACGACCTCTTCTGAATGATATTCGTTGTCCAAAAACAACTCTGCAAACTCACATAAAGGCTGGTAGTATTTTTCAAATAATCCATCTAAGCCTTTTTGGTCACCACTTTTCAACAGCTCGATGCAGCGTAAATCAAAGCCATTTGTATTTACTTCCATAAATTCGTCTTGGATGAGTCAATAAATACTTTTTTGAGATGAGCAAAAGTATCTAACCCACTCCTAGAAACGAGAAGGAAAGTAATTAAGATAACATGAATTTTTTTGGTAGAATGCAAGGTGTAAATAAAGAAGGGCTTCGGATATACTCCGAAGCCCTTCTTTCAAATATGATACATGGCTAAGTTCTAAGCCAAGAAATGTCTTACATCGAAATAGACCAAAGCATAAGTTTTCCCTTTGGTATCGGTCACCCTTACCAAGCCCTTATTGCCCATAGGGAACGAGAACTTCAGTTCGTATTCCTCATCACTGTGCATCGGCTCTATATTCACAAAACGGTGGTTTTTGGTCACCATGTTTTGCTTAAAGTCCATCTGCCAGTTTATCTGCTTCAAAATATGCCTGTTCGATATTTTCTCCGAATCTCTTTCTTCTGCCTTTATGATAAAAGGAACATAAAAAGGATTGAAAACAGATTTATCGAGCAACGCATTTATATGAATAGTACTTGTAGTATGATGAAGCGTGAACCCTTCTTTCGTCCAAAGCTTTTGTACCGCTATATTTTCAATTTGTGTAATAGTGCGAATAAACTCTATTCCCTCCCGCTCTTTTAAAGCGTAGTTTTGAGCATAGCGCATAATGTCGGTGAACAATCCTGTCCTCCTTTCAGAAGGCAATACACCGTATAATATTCCTTTTACCTTCCCTTCTGTCTCAAAGTTAAACGTTCCAAAGCCAACGGGCTTGTCCCCTCTTCTCACTATCCAACATAGCCTGTTCGGATCACCCTCAGCATAGCTTTGCATCCAGTCCATATACCCCTCGGTCACATCTTGGTTATCGAAAAACGGATTCACACGGTAGTGGTTCACGTAATTCCCAAATGTTTCTCTCACCAAAAAATTCAAATCTTTGTGCTGCTCCAGCCCTGCCAACTCAAAAGTGACATCCTTATTTATCAACTCTTGCTCTCCAACACCCGCCAAATCTTTGTGATAATATGCCAATGTATCGGTCACAATAAACGGCATCGCCAACTTCTCAAAGCTAAGTATCTCACTCAATTTTGGGGTAGGAAGCCTTACAATTGCCACATCTACATTGTTCTCAACTATCTGGGACACAATACTTTGATACTCAACCTCGTCAATTCTTGAGCGGTAAATATTCAGACCAAACCTATTACTATCCGGCTTGTGGTGTTTCAAGTAATTCATATGTTTTTTAGATAGAAGGGGATTAAGAAAAATCAAAAAAAACTGTGGAAAGCTAGCCAAATGACGATGGTAACAAGCAGAAGGCTACCTATCAAATTAGCTGGAAACCTAGCTTCAATCCTCAGCAATTGGCAATTTTAACAATGATTCTATGATTTTTTATGTTTTTTTTGAATTTGTTTGGCTATACTCTTGGTAACCACTGCTTTTTTTTAAATTTCATTTCACATATAGGATAAAAAAGGCTAGATTTGCAGCCTTTAAATCTGATAGTTCAAAATTCATTTATAGAGCAATGGCAATAACGAGACTTAAGCGTAAAGCAAAGAGAAATAAATCTAGGGCAAAGAATAGAGTAGAAACCATAAAAAGGTTAAATGCTAAACCTGTTATCAAAAATGTTGATATCGAGGATCTAAAGAAAGATTTCGCCCCAGTAGCAGAGGAGAAGCCAGCAAAGAAAAAAGCTGCCCCTAAAAAAGAAGCAGCACCAGTTGCTGAAGCAAAGGAAGCTCCTGCTAAAGAAGAGAAAAAAGACGAAGAGTAGTAGAACTCGACGTAACCACATAAAAAAGGCTGCCTTTCTAAAAATGGCAGCCTTTTTTATACCCTAGCCCCTAACTCCACCACTTCCATATTAGAAATCTTCCCCACATTAAGCTCAAACCTTATCAGCGTCCTTACCTTATGGAAGCCCTGAATGCCAGCAGCTCCTGGGTTTATATGCAAAAGCCCTCGCTTTTTGTCAGGTATCACTTTCAAAATATGCGAATGCCCACAGATAAAAATATCGGGCTTTATCTTATCCAACTGTTCCCGAATCTCTGTGGTATATCTAGGCGGATAACCACCAATATGCGTCATCCAAACTTTCTTCCCTTCGCAGTCAAAAAGTTGGTTTTTAGGGCACTCCACCCGAAGATCCTGCCCATCTATATTCCCAAACACCATCCTAACAGGCTTACCTGTAGCTACCAGCTGCTTAGCCACATCCAATGTACCAACATCCCCGGCGTGCCATATCTCGTCGCAGGGAGCAAGGTAGCGAAGTATAGCCTCGTCCATATACCCGTGGGTATCAGAAAGCAATCCTATTCTCATGTATGCAATATCTTAAAGGTGAGTTCTTTCAATACTTCGTGGCTATCCGTCACGCTATCCACCCCTTTTGTCTGCAAGTCTGCTTTGTGCAAAAAGTGGATAATATTCATCGTTTTGGAAAGGGGATAATTTTGGGCTGCTTGCTGATATTCTTTCAAAAAATAAGGATTTACCTTCAGCAGTCTAGCCAATTGGTCTCGCTCCATAGTTCGGTTGTGGTGCAAGAGCAATATCTTGGAAAAGTACGAATACAGCATAGAAACCACAGGAATAACAGGGTTATCCTTAGGATTTGATTGAAAGTATTTGATGATCTGGTTGACCTTAAATACCTTTTTGAGAGCAAGTGCCGATTGCAATTCAAACACATTATATTCCTTGCTTATCCCCACATGTTTTATCACCATGTCCTCGTTGATCTCCACAGTGGAATTATAATTCACCAGCAACTTCTCTACCTCGTTGGCTATCCTGTTCAGGTCATTCCCAATAAACTCAGCCAACATCAGCGCAGCCTTATCGGTAATTCCATGCCCAATATCTTTGCAGTGCTGCGTCACCCAACCAGCCAACTGGTTTTCGTACAGCTTTTTGGTTTCCACCACCACCGCATGCTTGCCCAGCACCTTCGAAAGCTCGCTTCGCCCATCCAGCTTTTTGTGCTTATAGCAAAAAACCAATATGGTAGAAGGAACAGGGTTTTTAGCATAATCTACCAAATGAGCCTGCGCATCCTTCTTCCCAAAATCTTGGATTTCCTGCGCCTCTTTCACCACCACCACTTGCCGCTGTGCCATCATCGGAAACCGGCGGGCACTGTCAACCACCTGCACCAGCTTCACATCCTTTCCATACACCACCGTCAGGTTAAACCCCTTTTCCGATTCCTTCAGGGCATTTTCTTCCACATAATCCGCCAGCTGGTCTATGTAAAAAGGCTCATCGCCGTGCATAAAGTACAAGGGGGCATAGTTGTTTCCCCTCATGTCCTTCAATACTTCCTCTGGTTTTTTCGCCATTTTTTTCTCAAATAAACAAATTCAGTACTTTCTCTTACGCTTATCATTTGGGCGCACTCACGCAAACCCCGCCCCGGGTGGTCAAGCCGCCCATCGCACCAGCCATTTCGGTCTTGCCCTACCCTCTTTGCCCAGTGCGCAATTCGTTCAACATTCGAAAACGTAGAGACGCATTGAATGCGTCTCTACGTTTTTTTCTAATTCATCCCTTTCGCAGCATCCAGCATTTGCTGGAACTGCGGCTGATCAGGGTACATTTCTATCAGTTTTTTAATATATACCTCAGCCTCTTTGTTCTTTTGGATTTGAAGGTACAAGCCAGCTATAGCATAGTTGATATCTGGCGAATTAGGATCTAATTCTAGCCCTCCCAAAAAAGCTTTTTCCGCATCGGCATTTCTGCCAAGCTGCTGCAAAGCCAAGCCCCAATTGTAATAAATCCTTGGGTTATTGCCCACTAGCTTAGCCCCTCTTTCCAAGAAACTCACGGCTTGCTCCATCCGTTTCATTTCCGCAAGCAACAGCCCCATCGAATAATAGGCTGGTCCGTAGCTCGGCTCTTGTTTTATCACATCTTTCAGCAAAGCCATCGCCTCTTCGTTTCTGCCTTGCCTATTGTAAAGGTGCGAAAGATTGATCCTTGCCGGGTTGAAAAGCTCATCCAGCTCAAGGGCTTCTTTGTAAGCAGCTTCGGCTTCGGCAGGCCTTCCTTGCCGATCATGGTACTGCCCAATAGTCATCTGCCCCGGGGCAAAATCCGCTCGTACGTTCAGCATAGTTTTATATTCAGGCATCACTTTTTCTATCTGGGTCTTCAGCTCTGGGCTGACCTGGTCCAAAGGAATTTCGAGCAAACCGCCCATAGCCGAAACTCGTATCGAACGAAGCGAATCGTTCAAGTGTTTGGTCAGATGCTCGTACCTCAGCTCCTGTGGCCAATCGTACATAGAATGAATGGCAGTATGGCGCACATAAGAAGCTTCGTCGTCCAATGCTTTTATCACTTCATCCATCGCTTTCTGATCGGAAATTTGGTTGAGGTAATGCACCGCCGTAGCCCTTGCAATGTCTGGTTGAGATTTATCGTTGAGCAACTCAACCAGCTCTTTTACCGCCTCGGGCGAGCGTGTGCTGCCCTTGGTAAGCGCATCCGAAAAATGCGGGGCACGCTCATCGCCGTACCATTCTACCACCTTTTCGGCAGCCCATTGGTCGGTCTGATCTTCGTGGCAGCCCGTACAGGCATTGGGCGTCCCAAACTCCACCGACTGATCGGGGCGAGGAATCCTAAAACTATGGTCACGGCGGAAATCGTTGCCCATATACACCCTGCCAGTCATATGGCAGCTCACGCATTCGGCACTTTCCGTTTGCATAGGGTGAAAATGATGCTCTGGCGTATCGTAATCTTGGGAAACATGACACTGATTACAGACCATATTCCCCTTAAATTTCAGTTCTAAACTATGAACATTGTGACAGTTAGAGCATTTCACATCGTTGTGGTACATTTTGCTCTGAACAAATGAGCTGTACACATAATCTTCGTCCATGATCTGCCCGTCGGCAAAGTACAGTTCGTCCCTCAAAATCTCTGGAAAATAATCATCCCTAAACTTATCCCCATTTTCAAAGCCGTTTACATAATGCACCCTCCTGGAGTGACAACGAGCACATTCTTCTACCTGCTCTTCCGAAGTAAGGCTAGAGGTCAAGTGCAAATGCGCTTCTGCATTGTAAGGATCATTTTCATTGAAATTGGGCGAATTGACAAACTCCACATGCTCTTTCCCCGGGCCGTGGCAAGCTTCGCAGCTTACGTTTATGATGGAAAAAGTAGTGTTGAAAGAGTTGGTTTTATCATCGTAGTTTTTCTTCACATTGGTAGAATGGCAATCTGAACACATCGTGTTCCAGCTTAGGCCACCCTTCGTCCAGTGAAGCCATTCTCCTGTAGAAATTTTCAGGTCTGGGTACAAATCATACCACTTGTTTTCCAAGCAATCCCATGCTGTACGCAAACATTGGTAGTGACCATTGGGGAAAGCGACGATGTATTGCTGCAAAGGATGTACGCCAAACGTGTAGATAATTTCGTAATCGTAATATTTGCCATCAGGCCCTTCGGTATTTACCATAAACTTTTCTCCATCGCGGAAAAACCTTGACTTCACCCCTTGACTTTCAAAGGTCACGTCGTTAAAATCTGCCAACACCGAAGAATCGTTAGCCTCCATCATGGCTTGGTCATGCTGGGAGCCTATCCAGTCTTCAAAAGCCGACTCGTGGCAAGACTTACAAGATTCGCTCCCCAGAAACGAAGGATCGTTATCCACTTTCACAAAAGGCTTATCTTCTTTTTTCTCTTCTTGACCACAGCTTACCAAATAAGCTGCTTCGATAATAAACAAAGCGGGTATAATCAGGTAAAAAAATATGCGACCTGTTTTAGAAATACGAGGCATTTAGTTTGTTTTTTAAGGGTAAACCTGAAGTTAAAATTCATTTTCATCTATCAAAACAGGTGTTGTTTTGATTTCGGGATAAATATACCTCAAAAAAGAGCATTTCTGATTTCAAGCCAAAAAAATCACATTTTCACCACAAGGTTCACCACCCAAAGTACAAGTAGCAGAGGCAAAATATTTTTGGAGAGGAAGCGCTGCAAAAGGGAATAAAGCCGAGGCTTTAAGAAATAGCTTGCAAGCATGGCAAGGATGAGCGCACAAATAAATGGACCTAGGGGATGATAAGCAAAAGCATCGCCAAAATTAAGGGAAAGAGTACTTAGGCAGCTGCGGGTCATACCGCAAAGCGGGCAAGGGATACCTGTGAGGTTCTTAAAACCACAACTCCATCCCAGAACTGGGATGGAGCGGAAAAAATCAGTTTCTACAATATCAATGAGCCTCATCTTTATTTGGCTTCCGCAGGTACTACTTTCGTATTACAAATTTTGTCATGCCAGCCCCTTTTTTCATTGTCCCAAATCACCCACAAAAAGCCGAGGAAACAAGGAATATAAGATAATATATAACTAAAATATCGACCAATAGCTGTTCCAATACCAATTGGACCACCATCATCGTTTCTTACAACTTTGATTTTCACAGCCTTTTTACCCAAGGTCGCGCCGTCAGCATATACCCACATTCCCACATGATATACTATTCCAAAAAAGGTCGAAATTCCCATCAAGGTATAATAATCTGGTCCAAATATACTCATCGGATCCATTGGATCTTCTGGTTGCATAGTCCAAGTTCCAAACATTGCATAAGTTATTACTGCCTGTACAGACCAAAGAAGAATGCCATCAATAATGATCGCCGCCAACCTCAGTCCAAAACCGACATTATTTTCTGGACCCAAATTTTCTGGATTTCCTTCAAAATCTAATAGTTCGTCTTGCATGAGTGTGATAGGTTTTAAAAATGATAGATATAAGTTATGATTAATATTTTACTGCTGCTCTACAGCTTCAACGTTTGGTACTTTAATAGCGCTGGTTTTCTAGAATGTCTTCATAGGCAACATAAATGGCGATGCCACTTACGGGAATTGTGACCAACAAGCCTATACCCAATACAAGAGCTCCTGCAAAATTCAACAAGACCAATATAATTACAAAGCCAAAAACGCTCCACCAGTTCTTTGTGATGAGCCTGCGGCTGTATTCCATCGCGGGCCAAAAATCTTGGTTTTCGAAGTAAATAATGAGGGAAACAAACACATAGCATACTCCCAAGAAAATGCCGGGAATAATCAAAAATACGCTTCCAATAACCACAAAAATACCGACAATCAAGCCTCCCAAAAACAACTGAAGGACTGCATCGAACCCCCTAAAAAAGTCTCCAAACTCATATGGTTCATCTCTTGATATTTTGCGGGCCATTATGGCATAGCCAACTCCAAGGGGAGCATTGATGACCAAAGCACCAAGCGACCCTAAAAAAGGGATAAAGTTCAAAGCCAATTGAATTACCATATAGAGAAGGGCAAACCCAATAAAGTAACCAATATTTTGTTGGAAAATATCGAAGGCTTTACTTATGTAATCCCCCATTCTGAATTCATAGCCATCGCGGATTTTTTGTTCTATTCGCTGTTCGAAAGAAAGTAAATCGGAGTCGTCCTCATTGAGGAAATCATCAAGTATGTCGTCTTCTTGCATAAGTGTTAAGTTATTTTTTTAGTAAAGAATGAATGTGTAGAGCAATTAAAAAGGCTCGGTTGTACCGAGCCTAAAGGATAATCAAGGAAAATCGGTTCATAACTTCTTTATGCCGTTATGCTATTTAGATGAATCATCATCTGAACTTTTCTTCTTCTTAGGTGTATCTCCGGTATCAGCAACGGAAGCCCTCATATCGGTATCTGCTTTTATGTTTTGCATTTTGTAATAGTCCATAATACCCAAGTTTCCACTTCGGAACGCATCCGCCATCGCCATTGGTATTTGCGCTTCTGCTTCTATCACCTTAGCCTTAGCCGACTGCGCCTTCGCTTTCATTTCCTGCTCAACTGCAACCGCCATTGCTCTACGCTCTTCAGCTTTGGCTTCGGCCACTTTCAAATCGGCATTTGCCTGATCTATTTGGAGCGTCGCGCCTATATTCGATCCAACATCTATATCGGCAATATCAATAGACAAAATTTCAAATGCTGTTCCCGAATCCAAGCCTTTTTCCAATACGAGTTTGGAAATTTTATCAGGGTTTTCCAACACATCTTTGTGCGACCTAGAAGAACCAATGGAAGTTACAATTCCTTCTCCTACTCTTGCCAAGATAGTTCCTTCACCAGCGCCACCAACCAACTGGGCAATATTAGCTCTTACGGTCACCCTTGCTTGGGCTTTCAGTTGGATACCGTCTTGCGCCACAGCAGAAACGACAGGCGTATTGATTACTTGCGGGTTCACAGAAATCTGAACTGCTTCAAATACATCTCTACCCGCCAAATCGATAGCAGCTGCTTGTTTAAATGAAAGCTCAATATTAGCCTTATCGGCAGAAATCAATGCTTTGATAACCGAAGGCACATGCCCACCTGCCAAATAATGCGTTTCCAAATCAGCGGTGGTCAATTGAAGACCCGCCTTGGTAGAAGTAATCAGCGATTCGACAATTAACCTTGGAGGCACATTCCTCAAACGCATAAAAGCCAAAGGAACCAATCCGACATGAACTCCTGAAACTATGGCCGTTACCCAAAGTTTCACTGGAATCACGTAAAGGAAAAAGAATATTGCGATGATTATCCCGGCTGACCAAAGCAGAACAAGAGTTAAATCCATGAATATAGTAATATTTTGTGTTTTGCACGGTAATAGCAACTTGCTAACCGTTGTTTAATTAGTTAAAAGCACGGGGATAATAAAGAAAAAATAGAATCTCCCGATTTGGATTCTAATGTAATAATCTTCTTTGGAATAAGCACACCTTTCAGAAAAAAATAGGGTAAAAGGAAGGTTTAAGTTTAATGACGTAGAAGTTTGACCTAATGTTTAAGTGCAAGTAAAATTTCTTCCTGTTATTTTCTAAAACCCTATCTTCTCCAGATCAATGTAGAAAAATATCCAACATCAACAGCTAATTTTTGTTGTTTGATTTGAAATACTTCCATTATACTAAAGGAACATATTGAATAAAGCTTGAAGGCTTACTAACTTCGCCACTTCAAACAATCTCAAATCCATGGAATCATCAAAGGTTATCCACCCTTATAAATATTGCAACAGTCTGACATCCTACCAGCGTAGGGAAACCATAGAGGTGAAAATTGGGGACATCGCCCTTGGCGGAAATAATCCTATCCGAGTTCAGTCGATGACTACCGTCGATACCATGGACACCCTCGGCAGCGTAGAACAGACCATCCGCATGGTGGAAGCTGGTTGCGAATATGTGCGGATCACCGCCCCAAGCATAAAAGAGGCGGAAAACCTCGCCAATATCAAAAAAGAACTCCGGGCTAGGGGCTACAATGTCCCTCTCATAGCCGATATTCATTTCACCCCCAATGCAGCCGAACTTGCTGCCCGAATAGTGGAAAAAGTGCGGGTAAACCCAGGCAACTATGCCGATAAAAAGAAATTCCAAGTAATAGAATACGACGAT
Source organism: Flammeovirgaceae bacterium SG7u.111 (assembly GCA_034044135.1). Classification (NCBI taxonomy): domain Bacteria; kingdom Pseudomonadati; phylum Bacteroidota; class Cytophagia; order Cytophagales; family Flammeovirgaceae; species Flammeovirgaceae bacterium SG7u.111. The sequence goes on from CP139021.1 coordinate 5,781,711, forward strand.
GCTTCGTACCAGACCGAGATTGATCGGATCAGGGAAAAATTCACCCCACTGGTAAACATTTGCAAGGAACATGGAACAGCGATGCGGATTGGCACCAACCACGGCTCTCTTTCCGATCGAATTTTGAGCCGCTATGGCGATACGCCCATCGGAATGGTGGAATCTGCCTTGGAATTCCTCCGCATTTGCGAAGACTTGAACTACCACGACATCGTACTTTCCATGAAAGCCAGCAACACACAGGTGATGGTACAGGCTTACAGGCTTTTGGTACAAAAGATGGACGAAGAAGGATTGAAGCCTTATCCGCTCCACTTGGGTGTAACCGAAGCTGGCGATGGCGAAGATGGTAGAATAAAATCTGCGGTGGGCATAGGCACATTGCTGGAAGACGGCCTGGGCGACACCGTTCGCGTTTCCCTTACTGAAGAACCAGAATTTGAAGCGCCCGTAGCCGCTGCGCTTATCAACCGCTACACCCAAAGAGCCGAGCTTTCCAAACCAATTCCAAGCTTAGAAGACAGCCCTAAAAACCCTTTTTCTTATGCTAAAAGAGAAAGTGCAGAAGTACTTTCGGTAGGCGGGGGAAATGTGCCCAGAGTTATAGCCGACTGGAGCAAGGTTAGCGAAACGGAAATGAAAGACCTGAAAAACGTAGGTCACCATTACCTGTCCGAACTGGATAAATGGGCAATGGGCGAGCAAGGTGGTGATTTTATCTATACAGGAAAAACACCGTTGCCTTTTATGCCACCTAACGGTCTCAAGCAAATTATTGATCATGCTGGCTGGCTGGAGTTGGATGACAAAGACAATAGTTTTCCATTACTAAGCAAGGAAGAATTAATCAACGAAGCGCCTCTACACCATCAGCTGAACTTTATCACTTTGAGCCTTTCAGATTTTGATCCGAAGCTTACGCAGTTACTTGAATGGCGAGATAATTTGGTGATTTTGCTTTCTACCGAAAACGAACATGCCATGCCTGAGCTGCGCAAGGTATTTTTCGATTTGATGGATAAGAAACTAAAAACTCCAGTAATTGCCCAACGAGATTTTGTTCCGATGAGTGATGATAAATTGCAGCTTTTTGCCGCTACGGATGTAGGTGGATTGCTCATAGATGGTTTTGGCGATGGAATCATGCTCGGTACTTCCAAGCTTGAAACTTTAGCCAAAGAAGAGCTCCTTAAAAAAATCACTTCGCTCAATAGTCTTTCCTTTGGCATTTTGCAGGCTGCCCGTACCCGCATGACCAAAACGGAATATATTTCCTGCCCTTCTTGTGGAAGAACCCTGTTCGACCTGCAAGAAACCACAGCAATGATCCGCAAGCGTACCGACCACCTCAAAGGGGTAAAAATTGGGATAATGGGCTGCATAGTGAACGGACCTGGGGAAATGGCCGATGCCGATTATGGCTACGTAGGCTCTGGAAAGGGAAAAATCACCCTCTACAAAGGTCAGGAAGTGGTGAAGCGTTCTGTCCCTTCGGAAAATGCCGTGGACGAACTTATCAACATCATAGCCGAAGGCGGCGATTGGGTGGAACCGTAGTTTAGAGGTCAGGTGTTGTGTTAGAAACGTAAACTTTCTCAGGTTATATCAAAAGAAAGATTATACCTTTTCTTTTTCCACAAAAAATGCCCATCTCCAATGGAAACAGGCAAATTACTTTTATCAAATTTAAGTCAAGTGCTCATCAATTAATGGCTCTTGGCAAACTTCCTATTATGGTTGATGTGCTTAGGAAAAGTAGATTCTCCTTTTTCTCTCATCACTAAGCTACCAGCTTCACTCGGCATGTGAGTAGCCTTATGAAGTTTATGGTTGTTTTTCTTAAAATCATTTGACCTAGGCGCTACGGAAATAGTTTCTTTCTGAACAACTATAGGGGCTACTGCACCTTTTAATTTATGGTTATAAGCCAAGTAGCTTCCACTTTTTTTGCTTTTGGTCACAGCCTGTCCTTTTTTAGGTTTTTCCCCTTTATTATCCTTTCCTTTTTCTGGTTCAGTTCCGTTAGCCAAAGCTAGGCTAGCTCCTAAAAAAGTAATAGCAATAATCATTATTAACTTTTTCATAATTATGTGTTGGTTTAGGTGAACTGTGACCTCAGTGCTTGTTTTCCAAGCCAAATATCAATATTATTTCGAGATCACTATTTATTACTTTTTGATTGATGATATAAAAATATTGCTTTCTATTTATATATAAGGAAATGAACAAAGGTTTGTTACGTCCCTAGGTTAAAATCAGGGTTTATACGTATAGTCACCCTACTGGTTTTATGGCTATTTTTTGAGGTTTTTCGGTATTATATGATTTTTCTCATAAAAAAAGGGGCGAATCAACGCCCCTTTTTTTATTTTATTTAAAATTGTACTATTCTTCGTTTTTACCTACTGGCTCATACCCGCTTTTTATGCCTTTATGGATAGCAGGTACTCCGCTGCCCATCCATTGGGGAATGGGTTCACCCTTTAGGTAATGATCAAAGAATTGCCCCATCCTTATGGCAAAGTCTTTTTGGTTTTGCCACTTGAGTGGCCAGTGGGGTTCGCCGTTATAGTTGAGCATCCATGCGGGCTTTCCCAATCGCCTCATCCCTACAAACAATTCAATCCCTTGGTACCACGGCACGTGTCCGTCGGCATCGTTATGCATGATAAGAAGTGGAGTATTTACCTTGTCGAGGGTGAAGATGGGAGAGTTTTCCAAATACCTGAGCGGATACTCCCAAATAGTACCACCTATTCGGCTCTGGGTGTTTTCATATTGAAACATGCGGCTCAGTCCTGTCCACCATCTAATTCCGCCGTAGGCGCTGATCATATTTGGAACGGGTGCGCCTGATTCGGCAGCTTTGAAAAGGTCGGTTCGGGTAACGAGATAAGCGACTTGGTAACCGCCCCAGCTATGGCCCTGCACCCCTATATTATCCTTGTCTATGTAGCCTTGGCTTATCAAGTTGGTAACGCCCGGCATCACCGCATTGAAACAGCTTTGCCCAGGGTAGCCTACTTTATAAGGAATATCTGGCACAAAAATCACGTAACCATTACTCACATAATAGGGGTAATTGATAGTGGAGCGATGTGGTTCCGGAATACGGTGACGATGCAGGTTATGAGAATTCCTTTCGTAGAAATTGACCAACAACGGATACTTTTTATTCGGATCAAAACCTTCGGGTTTGTAGAGCAATCCTTCAAGAGGAATACCGTCGAGGGAAACCCAAGTGACTACCTCGGCTGTACCCCACTGGTAATCGGCTTGCTGTGGGTTGGCTTTGCTCACTTCTTTTACATTTTCAAACGAAAGGTCGGAAAGCTGCACATCAGGAAATTTCACATAGCTTTCCATAGTAAAAAGCAACTCATCACTGTTTTTAGCTTTTATAGGGTTGGAAAGCGCATGCTCGGTTTCATAAAGCTTCGTAAGCGTGATTTTCTTCTTATAATCGAGTTGGTAAAAACCTTCGGCTCTGCTTTTTGCCTGAGTGCCATGCAATAAGATCGGCTTTTTAGAATCAATGTATTTTATCTCATCGTCAAAATGGATATAACGGTAAGAAGTATTTGTTTCCCTGCCGTTTTGGGTAATCCGCTCTGCCTTCCCCTCTACACTTGGGTCAAACGCCCAAATATCGTAGCGGTCATAAATCAAGAATTTTTCATCGCCTTTTGTCCAACCCGCACTTCCATAAGAAGAAGGATAGTCAGGGTAATCGTGGAACTCGCTATAAAATTGGTTATCGATGCTTCCGCTAAGGTTGGAAAGTTGCTTTTTTGTGATATCGTAGGTGAACCAAGCCGTATCGGTTGCCGAATACCAGTAGAAAAAGCGTCCTTCTGGGGAAATACGCGGGTTGCCTTTCACCTTGGCCGCAACTTTGGTTTTTCCCCCCGACCTCACATCTACCAAATAAATATCATTGTAAGGAGGATAACCGTCCCAAGAAAGGGCTTGTCCATAAGGCAAATTCGAATAGCCCAAAGCTACATCGGCATTTCCCTCGGCAGCAAGGATAATTTCGGGAACTTCTGGCGAGCCGAGTAACGAAGCTACCTCATCACCAAGATCATACATTGCCAAATATGCCCGCTTCTTTTCCATTTCCGCCTCAATATTTTGCTGCGTTTGCAAGTAAGTATCCTTGTAGCCCCAAACTTCTACATTCACAATTTCCTCCTCTAGCAATAAGGTATCTTGCAAAACAGGTTCTGGAGAAAAACCAAAATACAGTTTGAAACCATCTCTGGAAAAATGCGGTGCATAATATTGGTTCACCACCCACCCATCAAGCGCAACGTTTGAAGATTCATCAATAAGCTTTTGGGCAGAGTCAAGGCTGTTAGTCCAGTAGTACAAACCAAATTTCCTGATCTGTGCCTCAGTCGTGTCCGTATCGGCAAGGAAGCTGAGCTGTGAGCCCGTTTCGTCCCACGTGAGGTGGCTAAATGTAGCCTCGCCCCGCATCATCGGTTGCAAAGCTTTGTTAGAAATATCATACAGGTAGACTCCTTTTTGGAAAAGGCTGTCGTCGCCAGTAGAGTGGAACATCAAGCCTGTCCCCGTTTTGGAAAGGGAGTATTCGGTCACGTACATAAAGGTGTCTTGCCTGCCTGTTTCCAGTTCGCGCAAAATGAGCTTCGTACCGTTTTCTTCCGACTCTTGCTTTGGCTCGGGCATATTGGCAATGGCAACGCTGTCGCCAGCAACTAGTGAAGTATCTTTTTCGACCTTCTGCTCTTTAAGCAAATAGGCAAGCCAACCGCCTGCTTTCTCGGGCAACTGAAAAGAGGCAACTTCGGCAATTCTGACCGTGTCGGGCTTGGAAAGACCAACAATCAAAAGAGAGTCAGTAGGCAAATCGCTGTCCTCTACTTTGCGACGGCGCATTTCGGCAAGGCTGTCCAAGTGGGGCTTTAAGGTAGCCACTACGTATTTTTCATCGTAACTAAAAGCTGCTCCGCTGGCTCTCTCAAAACTAAATTCAGAGGTAGATTTCGAGTTTTTAATTTTCAAAGTTTCGTCTCCGTGCTGAGGCCGCAAAGAGTAAAGCAACCAATTCCCCTCGGTGGAAATACTTTTGTTACCAACTCGCTTCCAGTCATCGTACACCTCGTGGGTCAGTACTTTTTTTGCCTCTTGGGCAAATGTGCTGCTGCTTGCAACCAATAGGATTGCCGCTATCAAGATTTTTTTCATCGTAGCTATTTTTGTGGTTCGATATTGTCAATAAAACAAATATAAAGGGAATGGTTACAAAACAGGTTTATATTTCGATCAGATTAGTTTTTAATAAAAGCCCTTGTTCAGATTCATTGAATAACCCGAAGCTTTAGCATTATAGATATTACTTAAACCTTCACTAGTGTCCCATTAAAATTGGGACGTTATCAATAATTAAACAAATTTGGCTCATTCAGCCTAAAACGTTCTTTGTCATTTTGAAATTTAGTTCTCTGGAAGAGGTCTCGAAGATGAGTTTTATCGGTCAATGATATACTCAATATCTGTAAGACCTCATATGTGCTTCTGTCAAGTTTCATGTCTTTCTGGACAATTGCCACCAAACAGTAGGTGCATATAGCAACATAGATCTGTATACGGACCGCATTTTCAGTAGTACCCCAGAATTTTTTGATTTTCAGATGTTGCTTTAACCATTTGAAGAACAACTCGACTTGCCAGCGATTTTTATAAAGCTGGGCAACTTGCAAAGCAGAAATGTGCATTGCATTGGTCAAGAATAGAAGCTGGCGCTTTTGTTCTTCATCCCAATATCTGACGAGCCGAAGATGTCCTGGATAATATTGTTTTGGATAAAAACCAGTCAATTCAATTGTAACATCAGAAAGTACGTTCTTGGGCAACCTCCGTTTCCATTTGATTGTCTTGCATTGGAGGTTCTTTTTTGCCCTGACAACGAAGAAAGCCCCTATCTGATGAATCTTATACAACATCTTGAAGTGGTTATATGCACGGTCAAATATGTAATAAGATCCTGGTTCATAAGGAATCTCTTTCATCGCCGTAGAATCGTGTACAGAAGCTTCTGTAATATGAAAGAATGCGGGGATCTGCGTCTCTACATCATATAAATGTATGCACTTTGATTCCGCCTTTTTTCTTACGGAACTTCGCCCACCAGAATACAGAAAGGCACAAGTCAATCGTAGTAGAGTCAAAAGCGTAGACATTGCCGTCAAGCTTGAAGATGTCAGAAACCCGTTTCTGACGGGCTTCATCAACCAGATAGTAAGCATACTCTTCAAAGATGCGATGGTCCCTGTCCTGGTTGGCCCTAGACAAGGATGACCTAGAAACATTCTTGCCCAAACCCAAATGATAAGATTTGGAATGATGGGCATCAAGTGCGACAATCAGATCTCTCAGGCTTTCACGATTGGATAATTGCCCAAACATCAGGGCAAGCAGCTGGTTCCAACAAGTGAAATGCTTCACGTATTTGTTTCCGTCATACTTACGAACGATGTAGTTAAACTTATTCCTATCCAGAAACGATGCTAACTGAGCGAAAACGTATTTATCCTTATGCATTTGCTATTCTCTTTAGGAATGAATGGCGAAAATGCAAATTGAAATCCGTTTAATCGAAAAACACCTACAACTAACTAAATTTCAAATATTTAAAAGAGTCTTATTGGATTTTAATGGGACAGCAATGTTAAACCTTATCAAATTAAGCTTCTGTTTTTGCCAGATTTTTGCTCTAAGTAACGTTGTTAAGAACGGCATAGATAGACTATTTTTTAACCAGCATACAACATGAAACAACTGATTTTTATAATATCCTCTTTCTTAGTAACCAACTTCACGTTTGCCCAAGAAGAAGAGCCAAAATACCACGGTCTAGTTATAGGCGAGGCTTTAGTTGAAGGTGATACAAAATTCGAGCACCTATTGGACGGGTTAAAAAAAGAAGCCCAATCTTTTTCCATTGACAGCAATGCAGATACGGTACTGGAATTGACATCGGGTACTAAAATCACAATTCCAAGTGGGGCATTTACTAATTCTAGTGGGACTACCATCAATGGTGAAGTAGCTGTTTCATTCAATGAGTTTATCAGTATTTCTGATATGATTTTGGAAGGATTATCTACTGTAGATACCGAAGGACGATTACTAGAAAGTGGTGGGATGTTCAACTTGAACGCAACTGATAAAAAAGGCAATGAACTAGCAATTGACGAGGCTAAGTCACTTCAGATAGAGTTAGTGACAGATGCCAAGCCCAAGCCTTTCAAGTTGTATAAAAGTAAAATAGGTAACAGATGGAAACTCCAAAATGAGGGGCGATTGTACCTCATCCCACTTGTGTTTTTTATATCTCCTAATAAAATAGAAAATGGACTACGGCTTGTCAATGGATCCAAATCTGTTAAATACGATATTCTATTTGGAGGCTCTATGGTCGAGTATTACTACCATCCTTATAAATTAGGTTATCCATTTTCCGATAATTTCCCTTTTTCCTTGAAAAATGAGGATGTCAACTTTTTAGATTTTGTTTTTCCTAAGCTAGTGGATAAAAACAAAATCGTAAAAATCATTTCCAACAAAGGAAAAGAAATTACAGCCTTAAAAGTACGCCTTAAAGAGTATAAAACTGATGGGAGTCTAGATTCTGTAAAAATCGATATTCTGAGTAAAAACAACCAATTTAATACAGATATTCTTGAAGAGAAATTGACATCTGTAGTCAACTTAGCTATCCCTTTCCCAAATCTTTACAACCCATCAGAAAACTTGGTAATCAGAGTAGTGACATACAAAACACCAATACTGCCTTCAATTGGTTTGTTGAATGGTATTAATGTCTATACAGCTAATATTATTTCTATGGGATTTAAAAACCTAGATCAATTAATAGATGAACAATCGCCTAGGGTAAGTATAAAAATCAAAAGCGATGTGATACCTGTTGGTCGTTGCTATATCACTTTTAAAAACAGAAAAGTGGTAGCATATGAAACTTTTCAATACAAGAATGAAACGACTTTCGAACAGATTGTAAAAGATGAGCCATGTAAAATAATAGCTTTTGGCATGAAAGAAGGAAAGGTGGTATTTGCTGAAAAAGATTTTGTGGCAACTGGAGAAGAAACTGTTTCGCTTGAGTTTGAAGAGCTGAATTCCAATGAAGATTTGAAAGCCAGAATTCAACGTATTTTTGCTGAGGATTAACGGGTTCAACCCCTATTCGGGTTCATTGAACTAACACGAGGCTTATAGGTGAAATTTATGCAACCCCTCACGGGGTTGTATTGAATTATGGCAACTCCTTCTACAATTGTGTAACCTCTACGAGGTTGAGGTTTGCACAAATATTCTACCCCGTGAGGGGTTGCACAATTGTAGCAATCCATCTTACCCCCAAAACAACGCCGTAGAGCCTGTCACGCATTTCGGAGGATGTGCACAAAATGTTTGCAGTCGTTTTTATAAACCCATGCAATCAACTCCCCTCCCAAATAAAAATCAAAAAAAGGGTGCTTTTTTAGCTTTAATAATGCAAATTGGCCGAAAGATTTTCGCCTTTGTTTTTTATTCCAAACTGATTCAAATTCAACTGCCACCCAAGCTTTTAGATCTTGGGAAAAATATGTTCATCATCCTTGGCAACGACTGGATTATATTTAGAGCATGTTTAAAATTTAGGTTTTCCGAGTGTCGGTCCAAAACCGAAAATGCTCAGATTGAGATTCTCGATATGTGCATTTGCAGCGAAATAGATAAAATTCAAACATGCTCTTATTGAATATCAAATACTTGTAACCATAGGCAACAATTATTTTTGAGGTAATTCTTAAATTCTCAAACATTATGAAAGAATATTTGAAGCACGACGAGTGGTCGATCATAGAAGAAGGTTTCAAACCCGAATACAACCGAATTTCAGAAAGTGTGTTTAGCATTGGCAACGGACACATGGGCATGCGAGCCAATTTTGAAGAGCAATATAGCGGAGATTCCTTACAGGGAAGTTACTTGGCTGGAGTGTATTACCCCGACAAAACAAGAGTTGGATGGTGGAAAAATGGCTATCCCGAATATTTTGCCAAGGTGATAAACGCTCCCAATTGGATTGGGATAAATATAGAAATAGCAGGTGAATCCTTAGATTTGGCACATTGCGAAGTATTGGACTTTCGCAGGGAGCTAAACATGAAAGAAGGCTACCTCGAACGATCTTTTACCGCAAGGTTGAAAAGCGGGAAAGAGGTGGCAGTGAATGCAAAGCGGTTTGTAAGCCTTCCTGCCAAAGATATTGGGGCGATCAGGTATGCGATAAAGCCACTCAACTTTTCTGACTCTATTGAATTCACCCCTTACCTCGATGGCGATGTCCACAACGAGGATTCTAACTACGACGAGCAGTTTTGGGATGAAATCAGCCGAGAAATCCCGACCGAAGACGAAGGGTATTTGGTTTCAAAAACCAAGAAAACAGGTTTTGTTGTTTGTACAGGAATGAAGTTCAGCCTTACCCAAGGCGGAAGGACGGTACAGCTGAACCCAATTCCTTCGGAAAAGAAACAATATGTTTCCCACACATTTACTGTAGATTGTAAAGAGGGTGAAGAAACCGTGCTTTTCAAATTTGGCTGCAACGTTACCTCGCGCGATTATCCTGAGGCTGAGCTTACAGATATTTGCAAGAAATTGCTCAATACCTATGCAGAGAAAGGCTTTGGCGTTCTGCTCCATGAGCAAAGCAGGGCTTGGGGCATGAAATGGGCTACCAGTGACATTATTATAAAAGGAGACGTAGCTGCACAGCAGGGAATCCGCTTTAATATTTTCCAACTCAACCAAACCTACACGGGCGAAGACGAACGCCTGAACATTGGGCCAAAAGGCTTCACAGGAGAGAAATACGGAGGCGTAACTTACTGGGACACAGAAGCATATTGCCTACCATTTTACCTCGCTACGCACGAGCCACATGTTGCCAAACAACTGGTAGTTTACCGCTACAAACACCTGCAAAAGGCGATAGAAAATGCGGAAAAACTAGGCTTTAAAAATGGAGCTGCACTGTACCCAATGGTGACCATCAACGGTGAAGAATGCCATAACGAGTGGGAAATTACCTTTGAGGAAATCCACCGAAACGGAGCCATTGCCTTTGCCATTTTCGATTATATCCGCTACACAGGCGACCATGAGTACATGGTGGAATATGGCTTGGAAGTGTTGATAGCTATTTCAAGGTTCTGGGCGCAGCGTGTGAATTTCTCGGAAGCGAAGCAGCAATATGTGATGCTAGGCGTGACGGGACCCAACGAGTACGAAAACAACATCAACAACAACTGGTACACCAGCACGCTAGCTTGCTGGACGATGAAATATACGATTGAGTCGTTGGGCTATGTGAAGTCGAAAAACGAGGATAAGTACGATGACCTCATTGCAAAAGTGAACTTCAATTTTGAAGAAGAGACAACAAAATGGCTCGACATTTTAGAAAAAATGTACCTTGGCGAAGACAGCAAAAAAGGCATTTTCCTCCAACAAGATAATTTCTATGATAAGGAATTGATTCCTGCGGCAGAACTTCCTGCGGAGGAGACCCCTATCCACGAGCACTGGTCGTGGGACAGGATTTTACGCTCTTGCTACATCAAGCAAGCAGATGTATTGCAAGGAATTTACTTGTTTGAAGATCAGTTTGACAAAGAAACAATTGAGCGGAATTTTGATTTTTACGAGCCGCTTACTGTTCACGAGTCTTCGCTTTCGCCTTGCGTGCATTCCATTTTGGCGGCATCCATAGGCAGAAGGGAAAAAGCCTACGAGATGTATGTGAGAACTTCTCGCCTCGACCTAGACGACTATAACAACGACACAGACGATGGCCTGCACATCACCAGTATGGCGGGAACTTGGATGTCGGTAATCAAAGGATTTGGGGGAATGCGTGTGCAAAATGGAGAGGCTTACTTCGAGCCGTTTGTTCCTGGCAACTGGGAAGCACTCGCATTCAAGGTGTACTTTAGGGGGCATTTGCTCAGCGTAATGGCTACCAAAGAGAAGGTTGCCATTAGCAACCAAAGCGAAGAGCCGATCAGGCTTCACTTGTTTGGCGCAAGGCACAAAATAGAGCCAAACGGCGTGGTAGAAGTAGATGCCAAATAGATGTTTAAGGTATCAAGAAGTAGCCCTAGGGCTACTTCTTTTGCGTTGGTATTGGTTTGTTTGGTTTCGTCTTTTCTTTTGCCTTGTCTCTATGCTCATCTCTAAGAGCATCGATGGAATCGTTTACTGCTTTAAAGATATCGCGAGAGTCTGCCAGCCTATTCATATAATAGTCGAAGCTTTGGGTATAAATTGCACTATCGATACCGTGCTTTTTATATAATTCATTTTGCAAGGCAGTAAAATATGCCTTTTGTTCCTCTTTCCCTTTTATCCTCATGTCCACTTTCGATTCGAGCATCTGCATGTCGACCGTTACATCTATCATCTGATCTTTAGGGATAACACCTTTGGGCAGCTTATTTTTATCACAAGCAACAAGGGATACCAACAAAAGGAAAAAGCCTATTTTTTTCATGTTCCAAAATTATGCATTTCATTTTTGTATAAAACATTAAAAGCCTAGTTTTCATTTTACCGAGGTGGACAAACATAAAGACTCTGCTATCAAAAGGACAGCCCAAAATGAAGGATGGTAGGGGGAACTTGGCGAGCATCTGCGTTAAAAACTGTTAAATATAGAAAAGCAGAACTATTAAGCCCACTAGCGGTTTAAATTTGTTTGCTAGAAGCTGTTCAGAAATATAATTCCCAAACAGTTTCTTACATTTGGCAAACAACCACCAATTTGGACTGGTTGCTAAACAAAACCACGGATATATGAATCTTCAGGAGATAATAGGAAAACTGAGGAATTACGAGATACGGATAAGAAAGGCGATAAACTCGCAGATGCAAGGCGATTACCATTCGGTGTTCAAAGGCTCAGGGCTGGAGTTTGACGATGTGCGCTCCTACCAATACGGGGACGATGTTCGGCATATTGACTGGAACGTTTCGGCTAAAGGGCATGGAGCGTTTGTAAAAACCTTTAAGGAAGAAAAGGAACAAAACATCTTTTTTATTTTGGATGTGAGTGCTTCGCAAGAGATTGGAGCTGACGGAAAGCAAAAAATAGACATAGGAAAAGAAATTTTGGGCGTGCTTACCCTTTCGGGAACAAAGGAGGACAGTTCTATTGGTTTGTTATGTTTTTCGGATAAAAAAGAAAAATACATTAAGCCCAACAAAAGCATCAAACATGCTTACGAGATCATCAGTACGGTATATAAATTGAAGCCCGATTCGTCCAAAACGAACCTTCGCGAGGCAATGGGGCTGGCGTTGAATACCATTAAGAGAAAAAGTATCTTCGTGGTTATATCCGACTTTTTGGACCAAGGGTATGAGCGGAACTTGAAGGCTATTGCCCAAAAGCATGATCTGATCATCATCCATATTTCCGATGAGCGGGAAACTGATTTACCGAAGTTGGGCATCGTACCTATGTACGATAAGGAAAGCAAGCAAACCGTATGGGTAAATACTTCATCGGCAGAGTTTAGGCAAAACCTCAAGCACTTTTACACCGATGGAAGAGCGACGTTGGAGGATATTGCCAAGAAATTCAATGCTAGTTACTTACATGTAAACACACAGGAAGATTACATTCCTAAGTTGATTAGGCTCTTTAAAGTGAGAAATAGACATAAAAGATAGAGTATGGAGCAGGAGTTTGAGGCAAGAGAAGTGAGTTGGGCGGTTTAGAAAAAGAGATAAACATTATTGAACAATATAAAAATAAAGATATTGAACACAGTGCAATTGAGCTATAATGATTTTTTTGGGGCAAAAAGGCATTGTTTGGCTAAGGGATTAGGATTGCTTCTATTTTTGTTAGCTTTTGTAGGGCTTTCTGAAGAAGTTGCTGCACAACAATTGCCCAAGGGAAGGTTTATGAAAGATACGCTAAAGCTAGGTGAGCCAGTGGAGTATTTGCTAACTTTCAAGCACCCTTCTGATATGGAAGTGGTTTTTCCCGACTCCTCTCACGATTTTTCCCCTTTTGAGTTCTTGGAAAAAAAGTACTTCCCTACACAAACTGATAGCACGGGAAGTCTTGATAGTGTCATCTATGTGCTTGCAACCTTTGAGCTTCCTCCCGTACAACATTTGGCAGTTCCTGTGTTTGTAGCTGGCGAAGAAGGAAAAATGGATACTTACAATCCTTTTTCCGATAGCATTTGGCTACAAGAAGTAGTAACAGCCATTCCAGATTCGGTGGTGATGAAGGAAAACACCACTTGGGCTATTGTTCAAAAGCAATTCAATTTCCCCTTGCTTTGGCTTGTGTTGGCCACCATTTTGATATGGGCAATCGTCCTATTTATTATTTTCAACAAGCCGATTAGGAAGAAGTACAAACTTGGCAAAATGAATACCCACCACTTGCAGTTCCTTGAGGATTTTGAGGAACTGGTGAAGGGCAAAAAAGATCACCAAACACTCAATAGGGCTTTATTGATTTGGAAAACATACACCGGCAAGCTTATCGACTTGGCGCTGGTAAGTTTCACTACCAAAGAAATAAACGGCTATTTGCGAAACGATAAATTGCATCAGTCCCTAAGAAATATTGATAAGGCAATTTATTCGGGAGTGATCAATAAAGAAATAGAGCAAGACTTTGAGCTGCTCAAAGAGTTTACTGTTGAAAAGTACAACGAGAAAGTTGAAGAGCTGAAAAATGGATAATTTCAATATAGATTGGTTCAGTTTTAAATGGCTAAGTCCCGCTACGCTTCAGGGATACGAATGGCAGCAATTTTGGGTGCTTTATTTGATCCCTGCCGCTATCATTATCTTGCTGTTGCGCTGGCTTATTCTCAACCAGATGCGCCAAAAGCTGGAAATAGCCCTGCCAGAAGGTAAGGTTCGAAAAAGCAGTTCAGCTTGGCTGAGGTTCATCCCACCTGTTTTTATGGCACTGACCTTGGTGTTTTTATTGGTTGCCTTGGCTCGCCCACAAAAAACCAACGAGCAGATAGAGCAATGGACCGAGGGAATTGACATCATGCTGGTATTGGATATTTCGGAGTCTATGCAGATAGAAGACTTTGTGCCCAACCGGCTGGAAGCTGCCAAAAAAGTAGCCCGAGAGTTTATTGGAGGACGCTTTCAAGATAGAATTGGCATCGTTATCTTCTCAGGAGAAGCTATTTCCTATTCCCCGCTTACCACCGACTACGAGTTACTAAACTCACTGGTAGATGATATAGATTTCAATATGATAGCCAAGGGCGGAACAGCTATTGGAAGTGCAATTGCTGTAGGAATAAACCGCATGCAAGAGTCTGACTCTAAGTCGAAAGTTCTTATTTTGCTCAGTGATGGGGAAAATACAGCGGGTAGCCTAGATCCGATAACAGCAGCAAATATGGCGTATGCTTACGGAATAAAAATGTACACCATTGGGGTGGGAAAAGAAGGGAAAGTTCCTTTTGGCACGGACATGTTTGGAAGGAAGCGTTACATTGAGCAAAGTCTTGATGAAACTGCATTGAGGGAAATTGCCAAAATTGGTGAGGGAAAGTACTTTAGGGCTACCAACAACCGAGCGTTGGATCAGATTTTTAAGATCATTGATGAGTACGAAAAAGCGGAAATCAAAGAAACCCGTTTCAAAGATACGCGCGATTATTACTACATCTATCTCATTTATAGCATCATTAGCTTTTTGGTTTGGCTGGGGCTCAAGAGCACATTCATGAGCAACGTTTTGGAAGATTAAGAAGCTGTTTTGAATTTAATCAATCAAGACTTTCGTCGCCACTAGGCAAGTTAGTTGTCTTATTTGCCTAAAGCACGATTCTTGAGTTTACCTATTATACCTGTAAAGGTGTAAAAGCTTCACAAACCAACTAAAAACTATGTTTGCCTATATTTTATTATTTTTCACACTTCTCCTTGCTCCTACAGAATACACAGAGGAGTGGAAAAAAATAGCCTCCAAAGATGGCGTAGAGGTATATGTGTTGCACAAACCGTCCAAGATTTCCAGTTCGGTAAGTACCGTAGTGAAGCTTAAAAACACAAACTCGTACCAAGTTAAGGTAATTTTCAACCTTTCCATTACTTGCGGACACAGTAGCGAGGCTAAAGCACAGGGGAAAAAATCGGTCATTTTAGCTCCAAACGACGAATCATCACTCCATCATTACAAAGCCTGCCAGAGCAATGGAGCTACAGAAGCCACCATAAAGCTCCTAGAATTTACCGTGACTTCGCTTTAAACTACTTTTGCCTACTCCAAAGTTGCTTCAACAAAATATGTCGGATGTAGGGAATAATTATTTTTTCTATTGTCTTTTGTTATTAATGCATTATATTGATGCTGATTAAAAGCCAATAAGCTTAATTATTCAAAAAGCGAAGATTTTAATGAAATGAGGCAGACATTAGACCAAAACAAGGTAGTATTGGAGCGGATGTATGGGAAGACCGATTACTTCTCTGAAATCAATCCTAAAAGGCAAATTTATATCCACCATAGCGTTTCCCATCCCAACCCTAGGCAAGTAATACAAAGTTGGAGAAAAAGCTCTTATCGTAAAGGAGCGGCATTTGTGATAGCAGGAAAACCTTACGAAAACGAGACTTCTTATGAGGACGGGACTATTTTTAGCGCATTCTCTTCCAAATATTGGGCTTTGCACCTTGGAGTTCACAATGAGAAAAACGAAATTCCCAAACGATATAAAAACAGGACACATACCAGGTTCTTAGAAAAGTATTCCATTGCTATTTCTATTTGCAACGCAGGAGAGGTAACTTGGGAAAGTGGTAAATTCTATTCAGCATTTCGGACAGTTGTGCCCGACACGGAGGTGATAGAATATGTAGACGGCTACAGAGGGAAACGTTTTTTCCATAAATATACCAAAGCACAAATCGAAAGCTTGAGGCAATTATTGGTTTTCTTGTGTAACAAATACGATATTCCTGCCAACTATCAGCCAGATATGTGGGAATTGAGTGAAAATGCTCTTTTGGGAAGATTCGGGATTTTCACATTGGCAAGTGTCCGTACCGATAAGGTAAGGTGTCACCCTCAACCCGACTTGGTGGAGATACTGATGGATTTACACAAAGATGCCGTGATGCCAGAAGACCAAGCAAAGCAGCAAGCCGTTGGCGAGGCAACAACATAAAATGTAACATTATAAATATCACTTTTTCAAAAGGGCAAGGGAAACTTTGCTCTTTTTTTATACCTTCAATTTTCCCTTTCATCTACATTTTAACAAGGATTAAGGCTTTTTAGACTGGGGAAATGGAAAATATCACATAAATTGCATAATTAAATCATTTTTCATCTTAGACAAAAAACGTAATCTTGGCGTCTGGTATTAGTAACTTTTGTGCAATACCACTATGAATCGTTAGCTTGTTTAATAAAATTACTATAATATGAACTTTGTAAAGCAACCCAAAAATCTACTAGCAGCACTAATCTTATTCCTATCCATCAATATTGCTACACATGCAGAAGGAATTGCTTTCGAGGAAATTTTGGGGGAAGAAAACTGGAAAGAAGTACTAAGCAAATCATCTGAAAATGAGAAGTTGATTTTTGTAGACCTCTACACAACTTGGTGCGGGTACTGCAAAATGATGGATAAAAATGTGTTCAGCGACGAGGGTGTTGGGAGCTACTTCAACGAACAGTTCATCAATGTAAAACTTGATGCCGAAACTGAGTTTGGGGCAAAGCTGACTACAGAAAACAAAGTCTCAGGTTTTCCAACCTATTTATTTGTAGATAAAAATGGAAACACGGTAAAAACCGTAGTTGGCTATATGGAAGCCGAAGAATTTTTGAAAGCAGGGAAAGGCTCACTTACTCTTTGGAAAAACTTCAGCGAGCTAGACGATGCCTACAAAAAAGGTACACTCAAAAAAGAACAAGCGAGCGAATACTTAGCCGCATTGAAAGAGAAAGGACTTGAAGACAAAGCGATAGAAGTTGCCAATAGTTTCGTAAAAAGCTTTAAGGAAGATGATTATAAACATGAGGCTAACAATGATTTAGTACTGTATGCGGGCTATGACCTAGAAGGGACAGCTTTTAAATATGTGTTGGATAATAAAGACTCTTTTGATGCCGACTATTTGAAGTCTTTTGTAGAAGCAAGCTACAATCACAACTTGATGAACGCGATAGCTACGCAAGATGTAACAGTAATAGATAAAATCGTGGAGAAAATTGTAGCTTATAACTCTGAAACTGATGATGAATTAGCTCAGGGAGAGTTTTATACAAGGAAAATTTTTTATTTCCAACTTGGCGAATGGGAAAAATACTCAGCCTTGATTAACGATTACAGGAATGAATACGCAAGCACCGATGATGAATTTTTGTTTAGAGAGGCATATTCTATTATTGAAAACTCTGAAGACAAAAAAGGGCTTGAACTAGCAATAAGCTGGATTGAAGAAACTGAAAAAGAAAAACCTGAGTTTAAAGTATTTTTATTGCACTCGTATGCCTTAGGAATGGTTTCCGAATTTGAAGAAGCCTTGGTTTATGCTAAAAAAGCGGAGGATATTGCGGCAAATGAGGAAGAAAAGCAAACAATAAATGAAGTATTTGGTCTGCTCAACAAAGCTATGCAGGCAAAATAACTCTTTCAATAGCATTAGATTGGCAGAATATAGTTTTTGCCAAATAATCGTATTTTTGAGCCCAGTTTCACTGGGCTTTTTTAGTTTTTGAACTTTTTGGGTCTAAAGCGGATTTATACTAATTTACTTATAAAAGGACGCATAAGGTTCGTCAGCTGATATGACATTGTCGGAGGCAAAAAACGCAGGCTTAGCAGCGCTAAGGCAAGGCTTTTTAACGAACGAGAAGGACATAGCAGTCAAAAGATTAAGTGTCATTTTGTGAGTATATTAGTATTAAAGCTTAAAAAATAGTAGGAATGGAACGAGTAATAGTAGGCATGTCGGGTGGAGTGGATTCGAGTGTAGCAGCTTATCTGCTCAAAGAGCAAGGATACGAAGTAGTGGGCTTATTTATGAAGAACTGGCACGATGAGTCGGTGACGATAAGTAAGGAATGCCCATGGCTAGAAGACAGCAACGATGCGCTGATAGTAGCCCAAAAGCTCGGTATTCCCTTCCAAGTAATAGACCTTAGCACCGAGTACAAAGAAAAGATTGTGGATTACATGTTTGCCGAGTACGAGAAAGGCAGAACTCCCAATCCTGATGTGCTCTGCAACAGGGAAATAAAATTTGATATCTTTTTAGAAAAGGCTCTTGCACTGGGTGCTAAATATGTGGCAACGGGCCATTATTGCCGAAAAAGCAGCTTTGAAAACAAAAATGGTGAGGTAATCCACCAACTGTTGGCGGGCAAAGATGACAACAAAGACCAAAGCTATTTTCTATGCCAGCTCAACCAAGCGCAACTTTCCAAAGCACTTTTCCCAATAGGCGAACTGGAAAAATCTGAAGTAAGGCAAATTGCTCGTGAACAAGGGCTGATCACTGCAGAGAAAAAGGATTCCCAAGGCTTGTGCTTCATTGGTAAGGTGCGCCTACCTGAGTTCCTGCAACAGCAACTCAAGCCAAAAAAAGGGCAGATCATTGAAATGGATAGAGAGGCTGAAGTATTTAAGCCGGTAGAGCTAGCTGTTTCAAGCGAAAATGCGTTTGACCAAACCGATTTAGAAGCTTTAGCTGAGCCTTTTGCTTTGCAACCTGAGCTTGGAAAAGTGGTTGGTGAGCACCAAGGAGCACATTATTTCACCATTGGCCAACGCAAGGGGCTGAATGTAGGGGGAACTCCCGAACCACTTTTTGTGATAGGAACAGATGTGGAAAAAAATATTGTTTACACGGGGCAAGGCTCGGATCACCCTGGGCTTTATCGCCAAGCTATATTCTTAAAAAAAGAGGATATACATTGGATAAGACCAGATAAAGAACTGCAAATTGGGTTTTCGGTCAACTATCTTGTTCGTATAAGGTATCGCCAAGACCTAGAAAAAGCTACGCTATACGCCACCGAAAAAGGAATATTTATCTTGTTTGAAAAACCACAGCGTGGAGTAGCGCCAGGGCAGTTTGCCGCTTGGCACGAAGGCGAAGAGCTAATTGGCTCAGGCGTTATTGATTAGATTTTGCCACTTTCCCTTTGTTAGTCATCACGAAGTAAATGAAATCTTCAAATACTTGGATGCCTTTCAAGTATTGCTTCACAGAAATCCTTTCATTGGTCCCGTGAATGCAAGCAAACTGGCTGTTATCCATAAGCATGGGCATTATCCCAAAAGTGGGGATGCCCTTTGCTCTAAAAAAGCCATTGTCCGAAGTAGCAGGCAAAAGCATAGGAAGCACCTCAGCATCCGTATAATTTTTCTGGATAGCATTTTTAAAATAAATGAAAAAATCATTTGGGTTACTCATGGGAGCGTCTACACTTTCCCCTATAATAGACACATCTATTTTCCTCCCAAACCCTCTCAACAACCCTTTTAGCTCTTTCAGAAAAGCTTCTGTGCTTACGCCGGGCAGCAATCGGCAATCGAGCGTAGCAGATATTTTATTGGCTATTTGATTTGCTGGCCCTGGAGGGTTCATTATTTTGGTAATTACAATAGTATTCGTACTAATAGCCAAAGTATTTGGATCGGCTATGAGCTTCTTTTTAAGTACAGAATTGAGAGGACCTCTGCCTGCATTTCTGAGCGCCATTCCTTTTAACCCAGTTTCAACCTTGCCTAGTTCACGCAACATTAGGATGTTTGCAGGCACAAATTGCACCTTCGGTTTTCTTCGAGTAAGTGCATAAAGCGAAGCCAGCATAGTTTTGTTGGCATACCTGCTAGGAGGTGCTGCACCATGTCCATACGCCTTCGATTTTAGGTCAAGCTTGAGCCACAAACTCTTTTTCTCTGCAACCGAAACCCCAAAAACAGGTCTTTCAGGATCGGCACTGAGTACACCTTTCATTCCTCCTCCGCCTTCGCCAAATACCACTACGGCATTCAATTCATTCAAATACTGGTTTATAATAATTTCTGCACCATTTTGTCCTCCAACTTCTTCCCCCGAAACACTTAACAGCGTTATATTATAAGCTAAATCAGCCTTTTTTGCGGTATCAACAAAAGCTTCCATAGCAGCTAATTGCATTGCACCAAGCCCTTTGCAATCGAGCGCTCCCCTAGCCCACACGGTATCATTTGCAACCATCCCGCTATAAGGATCATATTTCCACAAACTTTTATCACCAGCCTCCACTACATCTATATGATTTAACAAAATCACATTCGGCTTGCCTTCGCTTAGCGGATAAAGTGAAGCGGCAAAATTATACCTGCCCTGCTCTTGGGTAAAAGTTCGGATATGAAGCCCCATTTCGGCAGCCTTTTGGGCAAGAAACGTCCCTGCCTCAAGCTCATTTCCTGTTACCGATGGAATCTGTAGATACTCGGAAAGAAGCCTGACTGCCTCGTCTTCAGTAGTAGATTGCGCAAAACTCCCTGCAAAAGAGAGAATGCTAAGTAGTAAAATTAATAGTGTAGCTTGCTTTCTCAAAATGCCCGTTAATTAAAAATTTGCAATCAGAATAGGATTGAAAAACTCCTCCAATTTAATGAATTATCGCCTCAGTTATGAGGAGGCTGTTTTATTTAACAATTCTTTTATTTAAAACGGGTTATTAGGAATTTTGGCGTAATGTACCAGTACTATTTACCTGAATTGGGAAAACAAGCTAAGCAACTGATTTGAGGAAGGATAAATGGTAGGGAGTAAAAATAAAATGCCCGGGATTTCCCGGGCACTTTGTCTGTTGTTCATTGAACAATTAAACCAATTTGCTCTTTTATTAGTCTACTTTTACTACTAAGTATTTCGACGTTTCCCAAAATTTTTCAGGATCAAGGATCACTAAGCTAGAAAGGGCTTTTCCACCATCTTCAGCTTCTATTTTATACGATCCGTTAGGGTGAGCTGTGATAAGCTCTGCCTTTTTACCTGATATTGGGATAGACCTTGTTTCAGTTATATTTATCTTGTTAAATGCTTGAACACTAGCATCACTGTTTATCTGAGCAGATTTTCCAATTCCTAAGAATCCACCGTCTTTTACAACTACGTTGTTTTTGATAAGCTCTTTGCTAGAGCCAGTAGCATAATAAGCAGTGTTTAGCTCAGTAGTTTGCTCAGCAATCATCGTTGCTTTTTCTGTAAGCATGCTATCTTGAAGCGCATTGGCCAATGCCATTTCCTCAAGTTTTCCATTCAAATCTTGGATAGTGAAATCCATGCTCTCAAGTTCTGTTTTCAACATTGCTATAGAAGAGTCACGGCTAGAAAGCTGTACTTCATAATCTTCTTTAAGCGCTGCTATCGACTTTTTCAACTTAGAGTTTTGATACCAAGAACCTTTCAGTTTTTCGTCCAATTCTGCTATTTTTTCACGGTTTTGCTCCATAAGTGAATTGATCACCTGAATGTCTTCCGATATTCTCTGACGTGCATCTACGTCCATGTTTGCTCTGTCACCATTTCCAAGCTCTATATTTTGCTCGCGCTCCCTAATTTCCATTAGGTTTAAGCTTATCTGGTTGAATTCTTCCATAGCAGATACAAAAACAGAATCCTGCTCACTGATTTCCGAAACAAGTTGCTGGTTCTTGCTTCTTAACAATTCTACTTCTTGTACCAACTCTTTGTCTTTACAAGAAGCGAGTGTAATTACTGCTAAAAAGATAATACTAACTTTTTTCATCGTTTTATAAGATTTAGTTAAATCCATTCTATTTGCGTAACTCCTATTAGAAAGGTCGTGCCAATTCCCAAAAAGTGTGTTTTTCGAGCTGAGAAAGGGGATAGACTACAGAATTATGGAGGAGAACACTACCAAAGTGTAGAGTTATTCAACAGAAATGAGGAAAAAAGTGGATACAACCCAAATGAATTTCGGGAGAATCAAACTCAGCCTCTATCTTTATGGTTTAGAATAGGTATTCTCATAGATTAAGAAAAGGTTGAAAACCAGTTATCATTATATACCCAAAAAGCAGAAGGTCCAAAAGTACTGGTATCCTTACCAAGGGACAGGCACGCCCAGTGGAAAACACCATTATAGTTATACCTATAATTACGACTGGCTAAAAAAAGAAGAAAACATACTTGACAGTTGTAAGATAAGTGTATTCCAAGAATTGAAACTGACGGAAAACCAGCTTGAACTAGTTCAGGAGAAAAAGACAAACACCTTCCCCCTTTCTCACCTAAAAAATATTTCCGTGAGCTATAGGTACATCATGCTGCCTATTATTATCGGTGGAATACTCGCGCCGTTTTCATTGGTAGCTATTTTTGGAAACCATGCCCAAGGCTGGTCTGGTATAGTTGGGCTTTTTGCCGGGGTCATGCTTTTGTACTATGGATTCAATGGCTCATACCAACTGGTGATAGAAATGACACATAATACATTTACGACCTTTATAGGTGAGCAAAAAAACGAAGTTGAAGGTTTTGTCCAGAGGATGAAAAGTAAAAGAAGATGAAATCTGCATAAGCTTTAATAGCAAGAGCTTGATTACGGGCAAAAAAACAAAATAATTTTTGCTTCATTAAAGCACTTATTTACAGTAAATTACATTCTCACATCATTTCACACAAAGCATTATTTTAACTTTTTTATGAAAAGAAGTTTGCACAAAAAAATAATTGATATAATTTTGCATCCTCAATCGAGTAATACTCTTGTCCGATGGTGTAACTGGCAACACGTCTGGTTTTGGTCCAGAAGAGTCTAGGTTCGAGCCCTAGTCGGACAACTTGCTAAAATTACTTGATAAAAATAGAAGGAAATGGTCTAAACTGATCGTTTCCTTTTGTTCTTTTAAAAGACCTTTGACTTTAGTCAAATACTAAAAAGACCTCATGTCCACCGTTAAAATCTTTTCCGCTTCGGCTTCAAAATATTTAGCCAAAAAAATATCACATTCCTACGGAAAAGATTTGGGAAAAGTAACCCTCCAGCGATTTAGTGATAATGAAATAGGTCCTTATTACGAGGAATCTATAAGAGGGGTCGATGTCTATATCATCCAATCTACTTTTCCACCCGCAGAAAATATGATGGAGCTTTTGCTGATGATAGATGCAGCAAAAAGAGCCTCGGCAAATACCGTAACCGTTGTATTGCCCTATTTTGGCTATGCCCGACAAGACAGGAAGGACAAGCCAAGGGTTGCAATTGGTGCTAAACTGATAGCTAACTTGCTAACTGCTGCAGGGGCAAGCAGACTAGTTACTTGCGACCTCCATGCCGACCAAATTCAGGGCTTTTTCGATATTCCTGTGGTTCACTTACAAGGTACGGCTATTTTTATGCCTTATATTGAGTCATTAGAACTAGAAAACTTTATCTTTGCAGCCCCAGATATGGGAGGGGTCAAAAGAGCCCGAAAATATGCTAAGCATTTCAAGACTGATATGGTCATTTGTGACAAGTACAGGACCAGAGCAAATGAAATTGCTTCCATGCAAGTGATAGGTGATGTGACTGGTGCCCATGTGATTTTGGTAGATGACATGATTGACACAGCAGGAACACTCACTAATGCAGCAGACTTGATCATGGAAAAAGGGGCGCTGAGCGTAAGGGCAATTTGTACCCACCCTGTTTTGTCTTCGGATAAAGCTTACGAACGAATAGAGAACTCGGCTCTTGAAGCTTTGGTGGTAACAGACACAAAGCCATTGAGGAAAAAGTCGAGCAAAATAAAAGTACTTTCTGTAGCCGACCTTTTTGCGAAAGCTATCAGGAAAATAAATGACAACGAGTCTATCAGTTCATTGTTTTTGGATTAATTATCCTATAAAAAATACTTCATTATACTCTCGGGATGAAGAAAGCAAACTGAGTACCGAGACATTTATTCATATATTTTAAAATTGCTATAGTATGAAAACTATTGAAATTGTAGGTTACAAAAGAGACGGTCTAGGAAAAGGAGATTCTAAAAGGCTAAGAGAAAATGGTGATGTACCATGTGTATTGTACGGAGGTGAAGAAAACGTTCACTTTTATGCTCCAATGATGCTTTTTAGAGATTTGGTTTATACTCCAAATGTTCACTTTGTAGAGCTAAACATTGAAGGAAAATTATACAAAGCTATCCTTCAAGATCTCCAAGTACACCCTGTAAGTGAAGTATTGCTACACATCGACTTTTTGGAGCTTAACGAAACAAAAGAGATCAAAATGGAGATCCCTGTTAAATTCACTGGATCTGCTCCTGGCATCTTGAAAGGTGGTAAATTGGTTACAAAGCTTAGAAAGCTGAAAGTACGTTCACTTCCACAACATATGCCTGAGTTTATCGAGGTATCTATCAATGGTTTGGAGTTGGGTAAATCAGTAAAAGTAAGTTCACTTAAGGCTGAAGATTACACTATCCTCAACAACGAAATGGTAACCATCGGTACTATCGAGATTCCTAGAGCTCTTAAAAGTGCTCAAACAAAAGCTGGTGACTCTGAAGACGAAGAATAGTCATTATTGTTACAAATTATATAAGGAATCCCGGTTTTGCCGGGATTTTTTTTGTTTCAATACCTACCAGAATTTTATTAATGCGCTTGGCTATGTACTTTTGGAAGCATTTGACCTAAAACGTGTAGAAAAATTAAGACTAGATAAAGATGGATCTGGATCAACTGAGAGATCGAATTGACAATATTGACACCCAGCTACTAGAGCTCCTGTCCCAACGGATGCAAGTGGTGAAAGATGTGGGCGAGCTTAAGCGGGCGCAAGGCTCAATTATCTATCGCCCAGAGCGTGAAAAAGCGATAATTGATCGTCTTTCTTCGCTCAATAAAGGATTACTTACCAGAGCTGCCATTCAAGATATCTTCTTGGAAATATTTGCAGTGAGCAGAAACCTTGAGCTTCCTGAGCGCATTGCCTATTTGGGTCCTGAAGGAAGTTTTACTCACCAAGCAGCAGAAAGCAGGTTTGGAGCAAACAGCGAATATATTTCACTAAGAGATATAAAATCTGTTTTTGAAAATGTGGAAACAGAGCGGGTAAGGTTTGGGGTGGTACCGTTGGAAAATAACCAACAGGGAACTGTACCCGAAACCGTAGATATGCTTTGCAGCAAGGACGTCAAAATAGTGGCAGAAATTCCTATGGCTATTCACTTTACCTTTGCTACCAAAGAGGAAGATCTTTCAAAAATCACTAAAATCTACTCGAAAGATATAGCTTTCAGACAGTGCCGCAATTTTATAAATGAGTATTTTGATGCTTCAGTTTCCGAGGTAGAAGTAGCTTCTACTTCTAAGGCAGCGAGACTAGCATGCGAAAATGAAGGCAGTGCGGCTATTTGCTCTCATATAGGCGCTAAGCTCCACGGCTTGCCCGTGCTATATGAAAACATAGAAGACAGTTCTTACAACATGACCCGTTTCTTGATTATTAGTAAGAACATCAAAAATCAGAAAGGTGACGCTGATAAGACCACGGTAGTCCTTAAAACACCGGACACACCTGGTTCGTTGGCTGTGCTTCTAGATGAATTCGAGCAAGAAGGGATCAACTTGAGCAAGTTGGAAAGCCGTCCGGCAAGAGATGGAACGACCTTCAAATATTGGTTTATCGTTGATTTTGATGGCCATTATAAGGATGAAAACATCAAAAAAATCTTCAAAAGACATAAAGAAGACCTCAAGTTCCTAGGTAGTTATGTAAAACTTTGCTAGCAAACTTGAAGAACTTTTCCTTCAACTATTGCAAAAATAGCATCACCGGGTTTGGCAGAAACACCTACAAACCCGGTGAATTTTCCAAATGCAGGCATAATTCCCATTTCCTTCCCAAAATAAAAACAAGGCAACTGCAAGTGTTGTCGCCCTGCCCCTCTCAGCTTTACCGAAGGATGAATATGCCCACAAAGATTATAACACCCTTGTGGAATTTCATCTATAGAAAGTGGCTCATGGCTCAAGACCAATCTTCCTATAATATAATAAGGTAACCCATGAGCTTTAAGCTTTTGGGGTAAGCTATCCATACTGTGCACGTCGTGGTTTCCAACTATCAATTCGAAGGAAATATCCTTCATTTCTTCAAGCCAAAGGCTTAAAATCCCCCACTCATAGTTAGCACGGCTGTGAAACATATCGCCTAACACAAGTACTTTTTCTGCACCCAAAGCTAAAATGGTTTTTTTGAGAGTTCCAAGGTCGGCTAAATGAACTGTAGGCGGAAGTGCTAAGCCCTCCTTTCTGAAATGGCCAACCTTTCCAAAGTGCAAGTCAGCAAGTAACAACATCTTCTTGCTAGGTAAGAAGATGCATTTTTGCGGCAAGAGCCAAAGCTCTTCTCCATAAATGAAATGTTTGATATATATATGTGACATATAAAAAGAAACTCCACTGTCGATTTCCAAACTCCCTTCTTCCTCAAAGTAAAGCTGAAATTATCCCAAATAATCTTCCTCTATTCTCATGACCCACCTAGACTCCCTACCCTTCTAAGATTATTCATCCAAAATTTTCTTTGCTGGTCATATAGGAAGCTTGTTTTTGAAGCGTTAACAAGACTATAAGCAAAAGAATAAGACGTGATAAAATCCGTTATTAGTCTGATTTCTAAAGTTACGAGATGCCGTTTAATTAAGCATTCTATTCAGCTGTGAATATTTTGTTCTTTAAACAAGAAGCTATTTGTAGTCAATTGTTTCAGTAAGATTTGAAACCAGTAGTTAAAGAAAAACTAATATAATAATGAGGAATAAGATGAAATTTTTACTCTGTATAGTTTTGTCCTTGTTCATTTTGGGAGCTGAAAGTTCGATGGCTCAGACCAAAGACAAGGCGAAGTACAAACAATATAAGACAGAAGGGGATACCTATTTACAACAAGGTGCACTGCTCAAAGCAAAAGAGGCATATACTACTGCACTAAACAACAAGCCTAATGATAAATATGTAACGGCTCAATTGGCAACGGTTACTACATCTATTGAAACAAAATACAAAGAAACCATTGCCCTTGCCGATCAGAAATTTGGCAAAGGGGATTACCAAGCAGCCCAGAGCAAATACGAAGAAGCACTAACCTTCAAGCCTAATGATAGCTATGCAAAATCTCAAATAGGCGCATGTAATGTTGATTTGTCAGGTACTTTTGTCAAGAACTTTGGCGGTCGTAGCTACGATGAAGCCCGCGCAGTAATTCAGACAAAGGATGGTGGTGTAGTAATTGCCGGTCGCTCATCCCCAAGTACATCCAGTAATACAGATATGATCATTCTTAAACTTGACCGCGATGGCAACAAAGTTTGGGAAACAAAAATTGGTGGTGACGAGACTGATGAAGCAAAAGACGTAATTGAAACAGCCGATGGAAATATCATTGCCGTAGGCCATTCTGACTCTTACAATGGTCAGCCTGGCATGAAAGATATGTGGGCAGTGAAAGTGGACGGAAACGGAAGTGAGGTATGGAACAAAACTTTTGGTTCGGACATGTCCATAGATGAAGCGAGTGCGGTAGTTGAGACTGAAAGCGGTTTCCTTTTAGTAGGCAATTCTTTTGTTGAAAGCTCTTTGGACATCAAAGCATTGATGATAGACAAAGACGGAGAAAAAGTATGGGAGAAAACATATGGCGGTGCTGCCAGTGAAGAAGGTTCTGATGTAATTTCTACTGAAGAAGGCTTTGTAATTGTTGGCAACACCGAATCGAAAGGTAAAGGAAAATGGGACATTTGGTTATTGAGCATCGATAAAGAAGGAAACCAGCAATGGGACATGACTTATGGAGGTGGAGATAACGAAACTGGAAACTCTGTAATACAAACTACAGATGGAGGCTTACTGATTGCTGGTTCTACTTACAGCTTTGCCTACGCCAGCCAAGATTTTTGGTTGATAAAAACTGACAATAAAGGAAAAGAAGAATGGAATAAAGCTGTTGGCGCATTGGCTGCCGAAGAAGCTTTCACAGTGAAAGAAACAAAAGAAGGTAGTTTCTTGGCTGTTGGTTTCCAAGAAATTTGGAACGAAGAAGAACAAGCGGTTAGTTCAAAAGGATATGATATATTCATGGTTAGCCTTGACCCTAAAGGCGAAAAGCTTTGGGAAAGAAATATAGGTGGCGATAGTGACCAAAGAGGGTTTGATGCTTTGATTATGGAAGATGGTGGAATCATCGTAGTAGGGATGACCAAAATTGACCCAAAACAAGGTGTTGATATCTTGGTAATAAGGGCAAATAGCTCTGGAATGGTAGCCCCAGTAAAATAAATTTTCTAGTATTCATTTCACTCATTGATGGTGTAAAGCCAGCTCCTTTGGGAGCTGGCTTTTTTTAGTATCATTCGCTACAGGTTTTTATGCAAAATCTTGTAAGCAAGGTTTGGAAACAAGAAGGCAACCCAAAGAAAAAACCGAACTTTCGAAGTAGTCAGCAGTCTATAATCTTTTTGGAGTTGGGGTAAAACTTCTGCTATTAAATCCTCAGGCAAAAGCACTGCCTCTTTTCTACCTTCCGTCATAGGTGTAGCGGTAACAGGCGGAATAAACTCCAAGACGTTAATTGAAGAGCTATTCAGGCTATTCTTTAGCCCAATTGTAAAGTTTCGAAGTCCCGATTTTGCAGCACTATATACCAAACCATTCGATTTGGGGAAAGCTCCAAGAGCAGAGGTAGTGTTGATAATAGTTGCTTGCTTTTGGGTGTTCAACAAAGGAATTAGCAATTGTGTCAAAATGATTTGCCCTGTTAAATTAATATTGATTTCCTTCCTTATTTTTTCAAAAGGAATAGCTGTTCCACTGAAGGAATAGTTGAACTGTACTCCAGCATTGTTGATAAGGCAATTGAGGTTTGGGTATTTATTTCCAAGCTCCAGTACTGCTGCTTCTATCTCTTCTTGGACTTCAAGGTCACACTTTATGATATGGAAACCAAGCTTTGCAACTTCCTCAAGTTTTTGTTGGCTTCTTCCCAAAAGAATTACCTTGTTGCCCTTTTCAGCAAAAGCTTTTGCCCATGCCAAGCCTATCCCTGAAGCACCTCCAGATATCAAAATTGTATTTCCTGATAAGTTCATATTATAATGTTAGATTTGGTTACAACTCAAAGATGAGCAGACCCAATCCCTTGGTCATTAACATAGGTTAATAAGTCAGATCAAGAAGCAGAATTAGCAAGTTTAGCCCTAATTCTACTCAACTGGATGGGAGTGATTCCTAGGTAGGAAGCAATGTGATATTGGGGAATTAGTTGCTCAAGCTTGGGAAACTCTTCTTGGAAAATCTGATAATTTACCGTAGCAGAATTGGTGACCATGCGGATATCATGCTGCTCTTTTTTTATCCAATTGAACTCCATGATTTTGAGAAAAAGTAACTCCAAACAACGGTGAGTGTTGAACAGTCCCCGAAAACTAGCATAAGAAAACCGTAATAATTTGACTGGAGTAAGTGCCTGAAAATTGAGTTGGGAAGGAGCAGCAGAAAGAAGGGCAGTAAGTGGAGTGGGAAAAGTACCCTCTACAAAAAAAGTCTTGTTATACTCAGATTCTCCGTTGCTATAAAATACCCTCACAACTCCTTCTACCAAAAAGTAGCAATAGCTTGCTTTTTCACCTTCACTTATCAGAAAAGCATTTTTTCGAATATTCTTTTCTTCTAAAGTCATGTTCAAATCGTCCCAAGCTTTAGCCGTAATAGGATGAAGCTGATTCAGCGTACTATAAAAGAACTGATTCTCCATGATCTACTTTTTCCAAGTTTCAGTTTTCCAATCAACACAATTGGGTCATTTTCTTCAAGTTCGGTATAGGTTTCTAAAAGTAAAACCTCGAATTTCTCACTAAAAACCTTATCCAAATCCATTTCCAAACGATAATTGAAAAACATTCCATGCACCGTTTCAAAACCCTCTCCTTTCCAAAAGGTATCTCTTTTAAAAAACAGAAACAAAAAAAACCTCCCTGAACGAGTTCAAGAAGGGTTGTTTTGAATTTATATATATCAATACTGCTTTATTTCACAGTATATCCTCTACCTTCCATACTAGCGGTAAATGCCCTTTTAAAATTATCGAGCATTTCAGCTTCTTGTTGTTCGGCACTTGCATTTGCGGCAGCTTGAGCATGTTGACCACGGGCTTTCCTTCCAGCATGCCCTCCAAGTGCTCCTGCCGTAGCACCAATAGCAGCTCCCTTCCCTGTATCGCCTGCAATTGCTCCGATCAATGCTCCTGTGGCAGCCCCACGAGCAGCACCTCTTACAGCTGATCCGTCAGGACCTGTTTCTACTTGTTCAGGCCGAACTTCTGGCATACTCAATGGATCAATCCCAGTTTGTTCCACCGCCCATTTATAACTTTCAAACTCATCTTTTTCCTGTTGCTTGGCATCCTGACCCTTGTTAGGAAAAACATACAACCCAATTTTAGGAGCGATGGCATAGATACCGCCACCATCTTCACTAACTACAGCAGTTTGGGCATATGATGTAGTTCCTAAAAATAAAACTGAAACTAATAATGCAACAATCGGTGTACTCAAAAATATCTTTCTCATGGTTAGTTTTAACTTTAAATTGGCAATCCGTTTTGATTTACGATGCTAAGGTGGGCAATTGGGAAAAAACACGAAGCATATAGAGCAGCGAAGCAGTTATTTTTCCCTTGAACAGGAATTTTTTCCCATGAACAAATGGGGATATTTCCAAACTAGAACAGGTGCAAAACAGAAGGCAGATACTTGGGTTTTTATTTACCCCAATAAAAAACGCTCATGTTCAGTCCATTACACCAAATATTTCAACTGTAAAGCTTATATTTGTTGAAATATTATTAAAAACGGATGTTTTTGAATACCTAAAAAGCATGTAGCCCAGTGAGCGGCAAAGTTTTTTAAAGCGTGCTTTGCAGTTTTTACTATCAATTACCAAAAGAATACATTTTGAAATTCGAAGAACTTAATTTGAAGGAGGAGGTACTAGAGGGCATTTTTGCGATGGGGTTTGATGAACCCACTCCAGTACAAGAGCAAGTAATACCAGTAATATTAGAAGGAAAAGACGTGATAGCCTGTGCCCAAACAGGAACAGGGAAAACAGCGGCATTTCTGCTGCCCATCATGGATATGACCTTAGAAAGTACTGGGAAAATCAAAGCATTGGTAATTTCTCCCACACGTGAACTTGCACAGCAGATAGACCAACAGCTCGAAGGGCTTGCTTATTTTACCAACACAAGCTCTATTGCCATCTATGGCGGCGGGGACGGCGCAGGCTGGGAAAGAGAAAAAAGAGCGTTGAAAGAGGGAGTAGATATAGTAGTGGCAACCCCTGGGAAACTACTTTCTTACCTCAAGCAAGGCATAGGTGATTTTAGTGGCTTAGAATTCCTGATTCTAGATGAAGCTGACCGCATGCTCGACATGGGCTTCCTTGACGACATCATGACCATTATAAACATGTTGCCCAAAAAGCGTCAAAACTTGCTTTTTTCGGCGACAATGCCTCCTAAAATCCGTGATTTTGCTGCAAAAATGTTAGTAGAGCCCGTGGAAGTAACACTTGCTATTTCCAAAACTGCCGCAGGTGTTGTACAAGCAGCCTTCATGGTGTATGAAGAACAAAAAATTGATTTGGTTTCTTATCTGCTTAGGGATGATGATGTGCCAAGTGTCATCATATTTTCGAGTACAAAACGAAAGGTGAGCGAGATTACAAAAGCTTTAGCTGCCAAAAACCTTTCGGTAAGGGAAATGCACTCGGGCTTGGATCAGAAGGAACGAGAAGATGTAATTCGCCAGTTCAAAAATAAAAGCTTCAACATCATGGTGGGGACGGATATTGTGGCGAGAGGAATCGACATCGACTCTATAAGCATGGTGATCAATTTTGATGTGCCTAACGATGCCGAAGACTATGTACACCGGGTGGGAAGAACCGCAAGGGCTGCCTCAACGGGCGAAGCAGTTACATTCATCACCAAACAAGAAGCATATAAATTTTCCCAAATAGAAGAACTTATAGGACAGGAAGTACGAAAAGTGAAGCTTCCAAAATCCATTGGCGAAGGTCCTGTATACGACCCAAGTCAAAAAGAATCGAGAGGTGGAGGAAGAGGTTACGGTAAGAAACCTGGTAACAAATCAGGAAAGAAAAAAGGTAGCTTCACAAAAAAACCTAGGCTAAAAAAGAGAAATGACTAGTTCTTTTATCAACTATAGTTTCTGAAAAACAGGGCAAGTGACTGACTTCACTTGCCCTGTTTTTTTTATTTAGCGTCAAAAAAAATCAGACTAAGCATGTTGCAATTCAACTTGTAATGAGATATTTGCAGCTTGATTAATTTGCTTTTAGTTACAATCTTAACCATCGTCCCTATATGCCAAGTTTCGAAAACCTCAGCTTCGGAGAATTAGTAGTCCATTTTGTGGGAAACAAAACCCACGAAGAATATTTGTCGCTCTCGGAGCGTGCCGTAAACCTTGCCCCTGAGGTAGAAGAATTACTCAAACATTTCTTTCTTACCCCTTTCAAAACCGAAACCTATTACCATTTCGACTTGGAGAAAGCGGAAGGACGGAATAGTGTTTTTGAGCTGGTGAAAAGGCTTTTTGATAACGAAAGTGATTTGGTGCCTATTTCTAGGGCTATTGCCGAGCTGCTTTACGAAGAATCGACCCACCCAAAAATAAAAGGTGGTGAATTCTACGTGGTCTATTTCAAAGATTGCATAGTAGAAGACGAAATTGCCGATGCCATTGGTTTATTCAAGTCGGAGAATAAGGAAACCTTCATCAAAGTATATGAAACGGACAATAGCTTTGACGTAAGTGGAGAAGAAGGTATAAACATCAATAAACTGGACAAAGGTTGCCTTATTTTCAATACTGAGCAGGAGCATGGCTACAAAGTAAGCATTGTAGATAACCTCAACAAAGGAGCAGAAGCACAGTATTGGTTAGATGCATTCCTAAAAGTGAAATTGCGTGACGAAAATTTCTACCACACCCAAAACTACATGAACATGTGCCTGGAGTTTGTGGACGAAGTACTTACAGAGGAAAAAGGCGTGGACAAGCTCTCAAAAGTTGCCATCAAAAACGACTCAGCGAAGTATTTCAAAGAAAAAGAAGACTTTTCGGAAGAAGAGTTTGTGGTAGAAGTGATCCAACAACCAGAAATAATTGAAGCATTTAAAGAGTACAAAGAAGAGTACAAAGAACGACCAGAGCGAGCTGAACAGCCCGTTTTTGAAGAGTTCAATATCTCCCCCAATGCGGTAAAAAGCACCAATAAGTTCTTCAAAAGCGTATTGAAGCTTGACAAAAACTTCCACGTCTATATTCATGGAAACAAGGAAAACGTAGAGCAAGGCTTCGACGAGGAAAAAGGAATGAAGTACTATAAACTCTTTTACAACGAGGAAAAGGAGTAGAATCCTTAATGATCCCCACCCTTATAAATTCACATTGATTGTGTTTCCCCGGCTTTTTCGAAGCCACATTTTTCATAAAATTGAATAGCACCTCCTCGGCAACTAAGATTTGCTGGTGGAGGTGTTTTTTGTTTATTAAAACTTAATGTAATTCACAAGAGAGATATGCAAATATTTGCAAACAGAAACCTCAAACATCGCACTGTAAAATATTTATAGCTTATTATATGCTTTTACAAAAAACACAACGTTAAAAATTTAAAGAATAATTACATATAAACAACCTTAATTTTTATCATGAAAAAAATATTGACAAGTCAGCTATTATTGATGTTTCTTTCAATAATTATTTTTTCTGGCTGTGATGAGAAAGAGCCTGTAATAGAAGAAGTAGAGCCTACTTTATCTCAGATTATAATGTCCCCTGGCAAATTATACTTCAACGATACCGATACCAGTAAAATTAGCCTTTCTACACAACCGAGCGGCAGTGAGTTCACATGGTCTGTTAGTTCCAAACCTGAGTGGTTAGAAATAAAGACCTTAACTGGTGAGATAAACCAAGGTATCTTAGAATTAGAAGTGATATCAAACCCTGAAGGACTTGATATAGGAAAGCATGACGGTACTATTGAAATCATTACCAGTGGTGCAGGAAAAGCTCTCTCGGAAGTTCAGCTTTATATAGATGCAAAACCTCAAATAAAAATCACAGAACAACCTGTTACAATTGATGAAACGGAATCTTACAAGAGATTTACAATTTCAAATGAAGGAACTGGTTTTTTGAACTGGAAACTTGACAACACTATTCCATGGATAAGCTTTGATATAAATAATGGAACAATTGCTGAGGATAGAGCAATAAGTGTAGGAGCATATATTAATAGAGATAGTTTAACAACACCTGGCACTAAAAGCATTTATGTACCTTTAGTATCTAATGCTATTGGTGGCGATACTGCTGTATTTTTTGATATTATTGTTCCAGAAGTATCTAGACTATCGAGAGTATGGCCATCCCCATGGTATTATGATTTAGTTTTTGACTTTACCGAACAAAAAGATACTGTACAGTTTGTAAATACTGGGAACAAGGCAGTTAACTGGGAGTTAGCAGATGTAGAAGAGTATTTAAATATAAACATTAATTCGGGCTCAATAGCAGTTGGAGATACCGTCGAGCTAGTTCTCACAATCGATCGCTCAAACCTCACCGAAAATTTGACCGCCTCCAGCTTTAAGATAAAATATGGAGAAGAGTACGGGTTAGATATCCCTGTTAAGATATATGACTACAAGGAGTCAAAAACATTAATCGATGGTCAAATAATAGATGCTGAATATGATAGGCGCAACGATGTCGTAATTGCGGTAACCACATCGCCAAATAAGTTGTTAAAATATGACCCCTCTACCCAAACCTTTACATCCATGCCGCTGAATATGTACCCGTTCTGTGTCTCAGTCAGTAAGGATGGTAATTATGCTGTTGTAGGTCATGATGGCAGGTTTAGTTATGTTGATTTGGGCAAAATGACGACCTTGTTTACGGAGCACATACAATTTAATATTGATGACATTATTATTTCACCTGACAACAACTGGGTCTATACATTCAAGGGATCATCAAGCTCATATAATAACTATGCCAGCTATGACTTGTCTAGGGATACAGTGATTTACGGTAGCGGATCTTATTATTGGGGAACTGCAAAATTGCATCCTACTCAAGATTATATATATACACTTGGATATTCGTACTCTTATTGGAATAAGCTAAATATTGCTGGTGGAGCTATGGTCAGAAATACCTACTACTACAATAGCAACTATTCAATAGGTAGCAATATGTGGATCTCAGATGATGGAGAAAAGATCTTTGGTCAAAGTGGAACTATATTTACCTCCTCTACAGATCAAAATTCAGACATGAAGTATTATGGACGTTTACAAGGGAAAGATGGGTCTTATAATGCCAATCTTATAGCTTTTGATTATAATTCGAAGAATAATATCGCAGCTGGAATCCTTGGGGACTCCTACAGTTCTAGCACGATTGCATTTTATGATGCAGAATATCTGACAAAACAGAATGAAGTAAGGCTACCTGGTTTTTTTGAAGAATCAGAAGCTAATGTAGGCAGGGGAAAAGTAGTCAACTCTTTAGGACAATTTGGTTTTTTTAATGAGGCCGGAACCCAATTCTATGTATTGTTGAGGAAAAACAATAGTAGTTCGTACTACCTAGATGAATGGGCTATTACAACAATAGACGTAGAGTAAGAAAAGGCGGGGCTTAATGATCCCCACCCTTGTAAATCCACATGGACTGGGTTTCCCCAGCTTTTTCAAACCCACATTTTTCATAAAATTGAATGGCACCTCCATCGGCAACTAAGATTTGCTGGTGGAGGTGTCCGTATTTTTGGGCAAACTTTTTCATAATCATCTTGCCAACACCTTTCCCATGGTACTCGGGAAGCACCAACAAATGTGGGTAATATACTACCAAATATCCATTGGAAAGCGCATTTCCAATTCCCACAAGTTTTCCAGCATCCCTAGCGGTCACCAAGTAATCGGAATTTAGCAAAGCTTTATAAAGTTCGTCGGGCTTCTTGGCCGACGACCATTTATTTGCTTCGTATAAGGCTACTATTTCTTCTTGGCTCACTTCTCTAGCATCACTTATCTTTATCATTTGCAGGATTTTTAGGATGTGTACTTTTAATAGCCTTAAAACAATCTATATTTATAGAGAATGAAAAATTTTATTTAACGATAAATCCCCCCACTCATGAAAAAAAACTACAACAACCTATTAACACTACTCGCCCTACTTCTTCTCAGCAGTCAATTTTCTTTTGCCCAACAAACCTATATCCACTGTGGAAAGTTGATAGATGGCGTGGGCGACAAAGCACAAAAAAAGATGACAATAGTGGTGGAAGGAGAAAAAATTATTTCGGTGCAAAAAGGCTTCAAAAAGCCGGGTGACGATGATAAGTTGATAGACCTTTCTTCCCAAACGGTAATGCCTGGCTTCATGGACATGCACGTGCATTTGGAACAGGAAACCAGTCCTACTCGCTACATGGATCGTTTTCGGAAAAATGAGGCAGATATTGCCTTTGAATCTACTGTTTATGCGAAACGTACCCTAATGGCAGGCTTTACCACCGTGCGCGATTTGGGCGGAAGCGGGGTAAATATATCCATGAGAAAAGCCGTAGATGCTGGCTATATCGTTGGTCCTAGAATTTTTACCAGCGGAAAATCAATTGCTACCACAGGCGGACACGCCGACCCTACCAACGGAATGAAAAAGAGCCTAATGGGCGACCCTGGCCCTGCCGAAGGGGTGGTGAACAGCCCTGAAGATGCGAGAAAAGCCGTTCGCCAACGCTACAAAAATGGGGCTGATGTGATAAAAATAACTGCTACGGGTGGCGTACTGAGCGTGGCAAAAGACGGGCAAAGTCCCCAGTTCAACATGGAAGAGCTTAAAGCTATTGTTGAAACCGCCAAGGACTACAACATGATCACTGCGGCTCATGCACACGGAGCTGAAGGCATGAAACGTGCAGTACTTGCAGGAATTACTTCGATAGAACACGGTACAAAAATGACGGAAGAAGTGATGGATTTGATGATAGAACGAGGAACTTACCTCGTGCCGACCATTACGGCAGGTAAGTCGGTAGCTGAAAAAGCTAAAATCCCTAATTATTATCCAGCTGTAGTAGTTCCCAAGGCGTTGGAGATAGGTCCTCAAATTCAAGGGACTTTTGCAAAAGCTTATGAAAGAGGTGTAAAAATCGTTTTTGGAACGGATGCCGGCGTATTCCCCCATGGCGAGAACTGGAAAGAATTTGGATACATGGTAGAGGCAGGAATGCCAGCGATGGAAGCTATCAAATCGGCAACTATGGAAGCTGCCAAACTGCTCCGCATGGAAGACGAACTTGGCTCGATCCAGCCTGGCAGGTTTGCCGATATAGTAGCCACTCCCGAAAATCCGCTTGAAGAAATAAGCACAATGGGAGAAGTTATGTTTGTGATGAAAGGAGGGAAAGTTTACAAGTATACAGAGTAGCGGACAAAAAGCCCAGAAACAAGAAAAGGCAAAGGTGCATTAATTGCAGCTTTGCCTTTTCTTGTTCAAATGCGTTTACATCATTTACACTAACTCAGCTTCCAAAATATACAATGGGGACTTTGTAGGGATCACTCTTGTAAGCTTAAAGCCCGCCTCATTCAATAAGGAACTAAACTCTTCTCTGGTACGCTCGGCTGCCTGCAACAACATCAACATAACCACGTCCATTGATTTTTCAAAAACCTGCCTTTTGTCGTTATCAATCAACATTTCTACTATAAGCAACTTCCCTCCTTCTCGCATCGATTTTCTGCAATTTTGGAGAATCTTCAAGCATTGCTCATCTTTCCAATTATGCAACACATATTTTATGAGTATGCAATCTGCCGGTGTTTTTATCTCTTCAAAAAAGCTACCTGCTTCATAGGCTAAGCCACTATCGGTCGCTTTCACCTGCTCTATTACATGTGGCAAATCGAACAATACAGCGTTGATTTCTGGAGATTTCTGTTTAATATTTTTCAACAAGTTACCTTCCGCTCCGCCAATATCCAAGAGGGTATCAAATCCAGAGAAATCATAACTATCAGCCACTGTAGCGTCATAGGTAGAAGACATACTCGACATCGACTGCGAAAATATCTTCCCTCCTTCAGGATTGATACTCGAAAAATATTGAAATAAATTATCAGCTGCTGGAAAGGCTTGGCTAAAGCTACTTTCTCCTGTTTTTACACTGCTATCGAGATGGTTAAAAATAGTCCACATCCAGTCGCTACCCATCATCCTGATGAAATTACGTTGCGAACCCGGCACATCGCTTCTCAAAAACTCAGATACATCCGAATTAGCCACATACCCTTTCTCGTCGAATATGAAAATACCTTGATCAACTAGGACACGTAATAATCGGAAAAGAACTTTGCTTTCTGC
Source organism: Flammeovirgaceae bacterium SG7u.111 (assembly GCA_034044135.1). Taxonomy (NCBI): domain Bacteria; kingdom Pseudomonadati; phylum Bacteroidota; class Cytophagia; order Cytophagales; family Flammeovirgaceae; species Flammeovirgaceae bacterium SG7u.111. The sequence goes on from CP139021.1 coordinate 5,820,317, forward strand.
CTCGCATTTCTGTGCGATCTCATCGACTGACATTGACCCATTGGCCACAATATCGGCAATGTTCAATTCAGCAACAATGTTAAGTGATTTGGTCAATAGCATTTGAGGAAGATAACCCTTCAAAATAGCTTGTGGAGGCAATTGATTATGCATGTATACAAAGTTTTTTTTAATAAAAAGGATTCTGATAAAAAACAAACGAATATATACATATAAAGTATACTTATAAATAAAGCTCACAAATATTTAACACTGAACCTGTGCATATAAAAATAATTGTTCTTAATGTTTTTGGTATAACAAAAACATACACAAAAGCCCCTACCCCAAAATCAAAATACGTTAGAACATTGTCTTTTTTGATAGTAAACAATAGACTTTTTATATGAAGGCGAGGTTCTAGGCAAAAACAAAGCCATCACCCAAGGTGTTTCCCTCCAAAAGTTGCTACCTTTGCAGCTTACAATAGTATGTTTATGTCAGAAAATCAACCTGTTAAGAAGGATATACGCAAGTTGGACTTGCCCGCCATTATCGATTTTTTTGAGAGCAATGGCGAAAAAGCATTCAGAGCCAAGCAAATATATGAGTGGCTGTGGAAAAAATCTGCCCAAAGCTTTGCCGAAATGACCAACCTTTCCAAAAAAACAAGGGAAATGTTGGAAGCGAACTTTGAAATAAAGCCCGTTGCCGTCCACCAGTCTCAAAAAAGTAGCGATGGCACGGTAAAATCATCTTTCAAGCTTCACGATGGACACTTGGTAGAAGGTGTATTGATCCCCACCACCACCCGAATGACAGCTTGTATTTCCTCCCAAGTAGGCTGCTCGCTTACCTGCAAATTCTGCGCTACAGGCTACATGGACAGGCTCAGAAATCTCGATGCATCAGAAATCTATGACCAAGTAATTGAAGTAAAAAAGCAGGCGGAGGAAAACTTTGACATGCCTCTTTCTAATATCGTTTATATGGGAATGGGCGAACCTTTACTCAACTACAAAAATGTGTTGCAATCGGTGGAGTTTATCACTTCTCCTAAGGGCTTGGGCATGTCCCCAAAACGGATCACAGTTTCCACGGCGGGCATTGCCAAAATGATCAAAAAACTAGGGGACGACGAAGTGAAGTTCAATCTAGCGCTTTCCTTGCATGCAGCCAACGATGAAAAGCGCGATAAAATCATGCCCATAAACGAGCAGAATAGTTTGCCCGTACTGAGAGATGCTTTAAAATACTATTTCCAAAAAACGAAAAACCCGATTACTTACGAGTACATCGTTTTCCATAATTTCAACGATTCACTCCAAGATGCTGAGGAACTTTACCGCTTCACCAAGCATGTCCCTTGTAAGGTAAACATCATCGAATACAACCCTATTTCCGAGGCAGACTTTGTGAATACGGAAGCCGACAAGCTAGATAAATTCAGCGCCTATTTGGAGCGAAAAGGGGTAAATGTACATGTCCGCCGAAGCAGGGGAAAAGACATTGACGCAGCTTGTGGGCAATTGGCCAATAAGGGAAGTTAGCGGATGTTTTATCATTTTATGTGAAACTTCTGTGAAACTACCACACTTTCTAGCCTTGGTGTTTTAGTTTGTTTTTTTTTCTTTTAAATTGGACGACCGCCCGTGTTGGGTAACTTTTTATCTAAAAAAATTATTGTTTAAAGATTTCTCGCTTAGCCAATGGAGACGGAAAAAGTTTTGTTTGAAATCATCGATTTCATAGCCAAAGCTACCAAAGAGAACAAAGAAGGGGTATTGAGCGAAGATGAGTTTTCCCGACTAACTATCAATCAGTTTTATTACCTCGACCTGATAGGGCGTCTTGAAAAACCCACGCTTTCCAAACTTGCCGAAGAGCTGCAGATCACACGCCCTTCGGTTTCTGCTATTGTGAACAAACTCATAGAAAAAGGCTATGTGTACAAGACCCAATCGGAAGACGACCAGCGAATCTTTTATCTATTTGTATCGGACAGGGGACGGGAGCTCATAGATGCCGAACACAAAATTTACCGAGCTTTTGCCCTCCATGTAAAAACCACGCTCAACCAAGAAGAGCTTACCCAATTCACAAATATCCTCTCCAAAATCCTCAAAAATCTTCCTGATGTAAATCAGTAGTCTTAGATGGAAAGCTCCTATCTCCAACTCCGCTTATTCTACAAACACCTTTCTACTTGGTTGGCGAAATACCATATCGAGGTTCATAAATAATATCTCGCCCATATTTTTACATTGCATAAAGCTTTTTTCTCCATAAAATTCACTGAGCTCAGCACGTAGCTGGCGAATATTTTCTTGTGTAGAAAGGGTATCTTTTGCCATTGTACTTAGCAGAGCATTTAGCTCCTGTTGGGCACTTTTTATCCTTGTCGCTATTCTCGAGCGCTCTTCTTTCTCGTATTGAGCTTGGAGCTGGGGAGTCATATACTTAAGCCCTAGCTGGATAATAGGGTTGTTTTCCTTAAAATACTGCGGCATATAAATCGCCCGCCTGCCCTCATAGCAATGCTGGTCAAAGTCTATGGCCCGCAACCTAAAATACACCTCATCAAAATCGGGGATAATCTCTACCACATAGTTGTCGGAGCGCATATCGCCCAAAAGCTGCACCAAGCAACGCTCGTTGAACTTCACAAACTCTTTTGCCAAACGGTGTTCTTGAACCCCTCCTGCATTGAGGTGGTCTTGGATAAATTTATCGCCAGGAATACCAGCTATATGCTCTTCTATAAGCGTATTCCCAGTTACCAAATAGTTGATTTTATTGGGTGAGAGCAAATGTTCTATTTCCTGACCGTAAATCCGCGAAGCATCAGCTTCTTTCACATAAAAATAATCAAAAAGGTCATTGATTTTGTTCACTATCCTGATGCGGAAAGGTTTCGTATTTCCGTGGAGGCAAATATCAATTCTATCGATATAAAGATGTTCAAAAACAGAGGTATCCCCGCTCGACTTTAAGTGGGCATAAACAAGTTTCAATCCCTGGTGAATCTGCTCTCTGTCCGAATCCGAATAAAACAATGTTTCCCAAAGTGTATCTTCGCCTCGGCTGTCTTGCAGCGCTACAGACCCAGAATAATGGAATAAGTCCGTGTAGGCAAATGGGACAGAAATTTCCCGGTTAGACTCTATCAAATAGCTCCTTAGGTAAGGACTTATTTCAAAGGCTGGTTTTTTGGTTGTGATTACTGCCATGTAAGTGCTGGCATAAGCCTATTTCTAGTTAAAAAAATAAAAGAAAATCAGTGCCAGAATTAGCTCAAAAAAAATAGCTTCATCCTTTAATTTCACTGCAGTTTTTACTCTCTGTAAAAATAAACGATTTTTTCAATACTCTCGCTTTTGAATACCCCATTCTTTTTGATGATAATCGTCATGTTTCTCCGACTGTAATATAGCCTACTTTATTTTTTTTAGGCAAAAAACACTAATAACAACCCCCAATTAATAACTAGATATTGTATTTAGAACCCTTTTTTTGGTAAAAGACAAAAAAGTACCTCTTAATAAAATGATTGCATACCTACCCCGTTTTTAAGCTGTAACTGAAAAGTGCTATACAACTAACTTAGCTTAATTCAACCATCCTTTTAGCAAAAATATCTTACAACAAATTCAATAAAACCAATACCGATCAACGAGCTGCTTCAATAGCAACTATTTCTATATGTTAAAGTATTAATTGAAATGAAACTCAACCTGTATTATCTATTTATTTTCGGATTCTTTCTGCTCTTTGCCCATCAAAGTGAAGCCCAAAAATGGAGAATGTCTTTCCAGCCTGAAGAGCCTGTAGATTTTTATATGACCCAAAGTGATGGAAGCGTGTATGCTATGCTGAAGTCGGAGAACTCCCAGAACTTGTTTCTGAGAGTTACCAATAATGAAGGAGTGCATTCACGCTATTATTTTAAAGAAGACCCTTATATCCAAGTCCCCTTACCCGAAAATGGATACATAGCACTTATTTCAGAAAATACCGATAAAAGAGTGCAATATGTTTATGCATCGCAGCGGATAAACAGACTAGCCTATTCGGATACTAAGAAATTTTTCAGTGCCGCAGAAGGCGCTACGCCCAAAATGATGCTACAAGGACAAAAATCCTCTAAAAGAGAACCTGAAACAGTAGCTGAAAGTGATGGTGGAGTTGCTAATATCCAAGACAATGGTGATTTCGAGCCAACCCGGAAAAAGGATATCAAAAAGGTAGAAAAAGAAGTAGCGGCATTGGCAGAGCAAAACTTGAGTGAAAACCAAAGTACTGCCGAAAGCGCTAGGCTCACCGAAGCACTTGCTGCCAACGAGGAATATAAAAACAAAATGGAAACATTGGAAGCCAAGCTCAACAAACTCAACCAAGCCGTTGATCAGCTTCAGAGCGAGCTAGAGGCTTGTGATGGCAAAGTAAGAAACTATGAATCACCAGTGTATAGCAACAAAAGCATAGTAGTAGGTTTCTCAGGTGGCTTTTTCAACATAAATGAAAAATGTGAAGAATGTGATTTAGAGAAGATTACAGGCACCCCTGCAACTTTAGAAGTAGGCATTTCTTTCAATACTGGCAAAATACACAAAGCAGTAATGGTTACTGGCGGTATGCTTCCTATCAACAAAACTCCCGAATCGTATGTGATGAATCCTATTTTTGGATTGAAAGGAGTATTACAAGCTAAAAAATATGGCGTTTCTGGAGCTATCCAGATGACATCGGATATGAAATATACTTCTGGAAAAGCAGGATTTGGACTTTGGGTAATGCCAAATACATTGCTAATGGCCGAAGTTGGGTTTGTGGCAGGAGATATGAATTTACTTAATACCAAACAAGTAGCACCTTCAGTTGGCCTTTCATTGGTAAGAAACTTTAGAAAATTAAAATAAGGGTTGGTTAAATGGTTTCTATTTGTTCCGAAGGAGGCGAAAGCCTCCTTTTTTTATTATAAATACGTTAGATGAGTAGAAACCCCAAAGTGTTTTCTACAATGTTTGTCCACAAACAAAGGACAGGTGTCATAGCAAAGACCAATTATTCAACTTCAGGTTTTATTCTTCTGGGGCAAATAGCCTTCCCAAAAAAGCCGTACGCAAAAGCCTAAAACAGCTTAAAGAAAAATGTGGTTGCTAGAAAACAGAACCACTTTACACCTTATGTACAAAAGTTTCCAAAAAAGCTAAGCCTTTGGGCTTAGAATAACGTAGAAAACTGAAGTGAAGAAGTGGAAAATTTACTTTGGGACAAAAACCAATAAGGATGTTAAAAAATCGTTTTTATAAAAAAATAAAAAATCCCTAACAAATTTTGAACCAAATACGGAAAAGTATCGTATTTTTACTAATATTCGAACTTTCAATTGGCATCAAAACATGTCAATATTCAAATAGATGAATCTAATAGTCAACGTAACTAACGAAGGGCTTTTTCAATTAAGTTTTAACCTAAATAATATACTATCAATCTATTTCCTGTAGTTTATTGATTATCAATTACTGCGGCTAATAAAAGAGCAACATGGTGCTTGAGCGATAAAATCCCTAAAAACTACCTGTATGCAAAAACTCAATTTAACCCAATCACTATCGCAGAAACTATCTCCGCAACAGATACAGTTTATAAAACTGTTGCAGATACCTACCATGGAACTTTCTAGCAGGATAGAAGAAGAGCTAGAGATTAACCCAGCTTTAGAAGAAGGAAAAGACGAAGGTCCGGAAGATGAAGCAATTGGCTCCGATAGCGAAGAGGACTATGCAGATGATTACGATGAACTTGCCGATGTAGACCCTGTACAGGAAGTCAACATAGAAGAATATATAAGTGGTGATGATATCAGCGGTTACAAAATGCAAGGTGATGGTGGAATGGAAGAAGAAGATAGGGAAATGCCTATTGCTACCATGTCTACCCTTACAGAATCCTTGCTCGACCAACTGGGCTATTTACGCCTAGATGAAAGGCAGCTTACCATAGGAGAACAATTAATAGGCAGTATAGATGGAGATGGGTACGTAAGAAGAGATATTGAAGCTATAGTAAATGACCTTGCTTTTACAAGAAATATCGATACTACCGAGCAAGAAATCGAAGCAATTTTAAAGCAAATTCAACACTTCGATCCGCCTGGAATTGCTGCTAGAGATTTGCAAGAATGCCTGTATCTGCAACTTCTTCGCAAAGACCAAGAAAGCCTAACGGTAAAGCACGCTATCAAAATAGTGATGCTTTGCTTCGAAGAATTTAAAAAGAAGCATTATAGCAAAATAGAAAAGAAGATTGGGCTTACCGAAAGCCAGCTGAAAGATGCTATAAGCATTATTATAAAGCTTAACCCCAAACCGGGCGAAAGCATTAGCTCGTTCTCCAAGACCCAATACCTCACTCCCGACTTTATATTAAAAGAAGTAGCAGGGCGACTTGAAGTTTCCCTCAACTCTAAAAATGCCCCCGAACTCCGGGTGAGTAGGTCTTATGCCGATATGCTCGATTCGTACGACAAGAGCAAGAATAAGAAAAAAGACAAAAAGCTGAGACAAACAGTCACATTTGTAAAGCAGAAACTCGATGCCGCCAAATGGTTTATAGATGCCATTAAACAGCGCCAAGAAACGCTACTAAAAACCATGCGGGCAATCATCATGTATCAAGAAGAGTTTTTCTTCACCGGCGATGAGGGCAAACTCCGCCCCATGATCCTCAAGGACATTGCCCAAGAAATTGGGATGGATATTTCCACTGTATCGAGGGTGGCAAACAGTAAATCTGTTCAGACTGATTTTGGCTTATTTCCCCTAAAGTTTTTCTTCTCCGAAAGCATCACTACCGATACGGGCGAAGATGTAAGTAGCAAAGAAGTGAAACATGTGCTCAAAAATATTATTGAAGCAGAGGACAAACGTAAACCGCTTTCCGATGATAAATTGGAAAAAATGCTAAAGGACAAAAGCTACCAAATTGCCCGACGGACAGTTGCCAAATACCGCGAGCAGTTAGGCATTCCCGTAGCAAGGCTCAGGAAAGAGCTTTAAATACTCACCAAAAAGACACTACCTGTAGGCGCAAGAAATTGCGCCTTTTTTTATCCCTCATCATAACAAAATTCCAAACACACCATCTTTTTAGAGCTACAAGGTTTGGATAAAAACAAAACATTGTGTATATTAAAATAATATTCTCACACACCCAGTTTCAACTCCACTTCACACCACTCTCTTTTTTAACTCATACATTAAAACTATGAAATCAGTTTTTTTACTTGCCCTATTATTTGCACTTACTTCTACTTCTTCCTTTGCCCAAAAAAAGCTCATCCCCATAGAAAATCTTATAGTTGGAATAGGCTATGGAAAGCTACTCGATGGTTGGGGAGATATCCCTGGAAAACACTTTTATATTAGCGCCCAAGCACCACTCAAACAAAGTCGTTTTTTTACCGTGGCAAGCAAGGTTAGGTGGAATTAAAGCTGAACAAGTACACTACGATTATATAGCACCTGTATCGGAAAAGAACAATGGGGTAAACTTGGATGGAGAGATTGCTTTTCACCTTAAAGTAAAACGTTTTGATTTTTTCCCTTCATTAGGACCTTCTCTGAGGTACCATTCTTCAAGGCATATGAAAACCGGGTCTTTCCTTACAGAGGTAAAAGGAGGTGTGGAAAAACTATTAGATTATAGGTGTAAATTATACCGAAAAAGAAGGTCTTGAAATAGGCTACGTAGCCGCTGTAAACTTGGACATTTGGATTGAAGAAAATCTGATAATTGGAGGAAGGGCAGGTTGGATGTCTTACACACATAACACAATGATGCCCAACTGGTCTATTACCCTCAAATATAGGTTAGGAAATGGCTGGTAACTTTAGATAGTTACTTTCCCCTATCAAAACTTGCAATCTACTTTTGTTTGGGCTTACTTAGAAGCTGTTTTGAAACTAAATTTAAAAATGGTTATAGCTTATTTTGGATGCAGAATGAGGAAAAATCGACAAAGATAGTGGATCTATCTGCGGAGATTTTAACAAAATTATGCACCGAAAGAAGCTATAATAAATTTGAAGTTATGTTTCCAAACAGCTTCTTAGATCAAGTATTTTTTATCACAAAAGACCCAACATGAAAACGAAAAGCTCCCTGATAGTAAAATCGCTACTTTTGAGTATGCTAACCGCATTCACTCTTTCTTGTACTAAGCAAGAGGAAGAGGTAAAAGAAGAAACTCCTAAGCCCCCAAACATCGTCTTCATCATGAGCGATGACCATGCCTACCAAGCCATCAGCGCTTATGGCTATGGACTAAACAACACTCCTAACATTGACAGGCTAGCAGATGAAGGGGCTCTTTTTACCCGTGCTTGCGTCACCAACTCAATTTGTGCGCCTAGCCGTGCCGTAATGCTCACGGGCAAGCATAGTTTCATCAATGGCAAAGTAGATAATGTCCAGCCATTCAACTGGGACCAAGACAACTTCCCCAAACTGCTCCAAAAAGCAGGCTATCAAACAGCCATGATCGGCAAAATTCACCTCGATGGCTTGCCACAAGGTTTTGATTACTCGATGGTACTTCCCGGACAAGGACATTATTACAACCCCGATTTTTTGGTAGATGGAGAGAAAAAAAGGTTTGAAGGCTATTGTTCTGATATCATCACCGAAGAGGCACTCAAATGGCTGAAGGAATCGAGAGACGAGGAAAAGCCATTTTGCCTACTCTATCACCACAAAGCTCCGCATAGAAACTGGAAACCTGCTCCAAAATATCTCACACTTTTCGATGACACTACGTTTACTCCACCTGCCAATTATGTAAGCGATTACTCAACCATGGGCACTGCTGCCCAAGAGCAGGAAATGCAGGTTGATGGCCACGCACGCTGGGGACATGATTTCAAGCTGAAAGTTGACCCAGATGGCAATGAAACCGAAATTAATGGAGAACTTAAACGCTTTAGCGAAAGCCAATTGGAACAGTGGGATGCCGCTTACGAGCCAAAAAACAAGACGTTTTTAGATGCAAAACTGGAAGGCGAAGAGTTGGGTGTTTGGAAATTCAACCGCTACATCAAAGATTATTTGCGTACCATCCAGTCGGTAGACGACGGCGTGGGCGAGGTACTTGATTACCTCGATGCCAACGGGCTGACGGAAAATACCATCGTAGTTTATACTTCCGACCAAGGCTTCTACCTAGGCGAGCACGGCTGGTTCGATAAACGATTCATGTACGAAGAATCGTTCCGTACCCCGCTCATTATCCGCTACCCAAAAGCGGTGAAGGCGGGAACGAAGATCGACAAGCTGGTTCAAAACCTTGACTTTGCCCCTACTTTCTTGGAATATGCTGGCGTGGAGATTCCTACCGATATGCAAGGAGAATCGATGAAAGACTTGGTAGAAGGAAAAGCGAGCGAGTGGAGAGATGCCATTTACTACACCTACTACGAATATCCTTCGGTTCATATGGTAAAAAGGCACTACGGCGTAGCAACCGACCGCTACAAGCTCATACATTTTTATTACGACATAGACGAATGGGAGCTTTACGATTTGCAAGAAGACCCTTCGGAAATGAAAAATGTGTATGACGACCCCGCCTATGCCGATGTGCAAGAAATGATGCACAAACGCTTGGTAGAAATGAGGGAAAAATACGGCGACTCCGACGAGAACGACCAAAAATTCTTAAAAGCCTACCTCGACCATATTGAGAAAAGGAAGAAAAAACAAGCCCAGAAGAAAGGGTAGCGAAATTTCCTTCAATTAGATTTAACCCTCCCAATATATAGATTTGGGAGGGTTTCGTTTTATAAATAAATTAAAACGCAATGTTTAGTTATCAACAAGTTGGGAAGAAGGTAATTGTGAAGTACAAAAAGAAGTATGTAAATATTATACAGAAGTTGATAATGTTGATATTCAGTTTGATGGTTTCTTCAATAGGTTTATTCATGTATTTAAAGTCTGTTTTTGACGAAGATTCAGAGGATAAGGTGTTTTTGTTATCATTGGGCTTGTTTTTCTTGCTTTTAGGGCTTTTTGGCGTTATTATGTACGTTAGGGAAATTGTTATTTATTCTAGGTGGCAATTAGAAATTGAAAACCAACAGATATCAATTAAAAATATTCATGGACTAATGGAACCTATATATGGGGTAGATGAAATTGTGCTACAAGGAAGAATAGAGAGGGGAAATAAATATGTGAATTATTATATACAATTGAACTTGTTCAACAAAAAAAGAGAGCTTTCAAAAGCAATTTTTGAATCACCTAGAAGGTGGAGTATTTATGCTGCTATTGATGATTCTTTCAAAGAAATGGAAGAGCTTGCGGAAGTGCTTTCAACTGCAACTGGAAAAGAATATAGAATTATTGAGGAATTTACTGAGGTGACACATGAGTCAAAGTTAGATACATCCTATATTAGTTAATTATTAAAATATTTCTAAGTACATGACAAAAAAATCTTAAAAGCGATTTTGATGTCGTTTCTAATTGTATTGATAAAAGCATTGGTAAGGAAATCAAGCCCGTAAGTAAAGAAGCTTACGGCCCTCCTGCCGTGGTTTTTAATTGCTATTTTTTTGACACAATCATTAAGGTAAATGCCTACGCTGTAAGACCAAACAAAAGCAATGGAAATGACTTTTATCAGGGTGTCTAATCTTTCATAATCAGTAATATGGGTATCTTCCAAATTAAAACCAGCCGACTTGAAAGCCCTGAACATAGTTTCTATCTGCCAACGGTTTTTATAGATGTCTAGGCTTAAGTCTTCTTGGTTATAGGAAACCAATATCAGGTAATCAATTTTTCCATTTTGACCAACATATTTAATACCTGAGAAATAGCCCAACGTATCATTGAGATAAACAATTTTAGGGTGAAAATATACTCGGTTTAGCCGTTGAGCCATTAATAACCAATAAGCTTTCACCGTTTTGCCTTCCGCCAAAGTAATATGCATATTATTGCGGACCCTGATAAAATAACGGATTTGATGGCTCGTCAAATACGCCAACCAATCTTGGCCAACAAACTCTCTATCAGCTGTCAAATAGGCAATCTTATCATCTCCAAAGTTGAGCATAAAACGATTGAGTAGGTCTTTTCGCTCTTTTTGAGAGGAATTGCCCCGCTTATTTCCCAATGTGCACCAAAATACGGGCAGGCCTACTCCTTTATAAATTACTGATAAGAACAAAATGTTGATGTTGAGCTGTCCCAGCTTCCAATTTGTCCGGTCCAGGCTTAATTCATATTTACCTTCTATTGGTAAGGTTTTCATTATCAGCTTACAATAAAGGGCTTCTGCAAAGGTGAATTGGCTGAAGAACCGCTGGACTCTACGAAGTTTTGATGATAGAAGAACCCCATTATCATATCCTGTCGCCAATCGTTTGAAATTCACGCTCCTTACTTTCAAAACCGATATGATTAAATAACTCAACAACGTTATTCTGGCTTTATTTCCTCCCAACTCTTGCTGCAAAATCAATTGCAATTCTTTACTTTTATACAGGCTTGTCATCTAGGTTGTTTTTTTGTCTCGCAACTCAAAAATAACCTTTTGATGGCTTGCCTTTTATTTTTGTCATGTACTCAGAAAATATTTCTTGTAATTCTTTAGACTGTATCACAGTTTGCCACATGGGTGATTTTATATAATTGGAGTAAATCAAAAAAACTATACAAATCAAACCGTGATATAGTCTTTTGTTTAAGAGGGTTGGTGATTTCACCAACCGCCAACAATTAAACTTCTCGTTGCCTGTGGCTCACCTGCAACATTGAGGGTGTATCGTAATATACTATTTTGTTTCGGTCTGTGTAACTTTTCCTTCCCACAACAGGCTTAGGCTTTTAACCAGAGACTTTGAAGTAAACAATCCCCTTTTAGCTAGAAGCTTAGGAGGGGTTATTTTTTATAAGTCAGTAGGTCGAGCTTCCAGCTCGACAATCAATTAAAAACGGTCAGGATGACCGTGCTAAGTCAACTCAACATCATTGCAAAACCCTACCTCGGAAAACCTCATTCCAATACAAAATTCAGGCGTCGTGCCAATAACAACTTGTTTTTTTAGATAAGTAGGGTTTGTTAAGCAAATTCAGGCTAGGTGTGCCAAACTCTTTGGAGGTAATTGTTAATTTGCGAGTAGGTTAATAATTAAACATTGATGGCGGATGAATTTTACAGGGAAAACTTTTTGGCTTACTGGCGCATCGTCAGGAATGGGGAAAGCAACAGCCATAGAGTTAGCAAAATATGACACACGGTTAATTATTTCGAGCCGTGATGTGAATGGGCTAGAAGATACTGCCGAAAGCATTAGACAACTGGGAAGTGAAGTAAGGATAGAACCTCTCGATATGTCAGATACAGAAGCGATTTTTGCTGTAGCTGAAAAAGTGTTGGCAGATGAAAAAATTGCCGGGCTTTACCAGTTTGCAGGAATTAGCCAGCGATCTTTTGTATCTGAAACCCCTTTGGAAAATGATCGAAAGATCATGGAGATCAACTTTTTTGGTGTAGTCGCTTTAGCCAAAGCCGTATTGCCGCACATGTTAAAAAATGGTGGAGGACAATTTGCCGTAGCCTCAAGTTTGGTTGGAAGGTTTGGCTTTCCCTACCGCTCCGCTTATGCAGCTTCCAAACATGCTTTACATGGATTCTTCGAAAGCCTATTGGCAGAAAATTATAAAAATGGCATCCGAGTTTCCATGCTTATGGGCGGGCGGATTCAAACAAACATTTCGAAATTTGCCCTAACCAAAGACGGAAAAGAACATGGTGAATTGGATGCCGGCCAAGCCAATGGCATTTCTGCAGAAAAAGCTGCCAAACAAATAATTCGTGGACTAAAGCGTGATAGAAAAGAGATACCAGTAGGTGCTGGGGAATTGATCATGTTAAAAATCAAGAGGTATTTACCCGCATTACATTATAAATTAGCAAGGACAATTAATCCATTATAAATAACTTTAGGCAACTTCATAGATTAGGTGGGGAAACTCAAAGAAAATAGAAGAACAAATGACAAACAAAATGGCGAAAAGAATTAATGGTATCCAACAACTCGGCGTAGGAGTTATCGATGTAAAAGAGGGCTTTGATTGGTATAGGAAACATTTTGGCATGGATGTGAAAATGTTTGAAGAAGCAGCAGTTGCAGAACTAATGTTACCTCATACTGCTGGGGAAACAAGAGAACGCCACGCAATTTTAGCTCTGAATATGCAAGGCGGTGGCGGATTTGAAATATGGCAACATACCGCAAAAACCCCTGAATTACCAAAATTCGATTTACAAATTGGAGATTTAGGAATCTGTATAGGTAAGTTGAAATCAGCAGACTTACAAAAAGCCTATGCACAATTTCAGGAATTAAAGATTGATCTTCTTACCCCAATAGTTAAAGACCCTTCCGGCAACGAGCATTTTTATTTGAAAGATAGCTACGGAAACATTTGGGAAGTTGTGTATGATGCCTATATATTGAAAAATAGAAAAAACCTTGTAAATGGAGGCGTCTATGGCGTTGTGATTGGGGTTAAAAATATGGAGGAAAGCCTAAAAGTCTATAAAGATATTTTGGGTTATGATACTATTGTTTACGATAAAGATGGCTCGTTCGATGATTGGTCTGGCGTTCCCGGAAGCCAAAATAAGTACAGAAGGATGCTCTTAGAGCATTCGGAATCTCGCAACGGTTCGTTCAGTCCTATGTTTGGCCCCAGCCAAATTGAATTGGTGCAAGTGCAAGACCGCGAAGCTCGCGATATTTATGAAGGGCGGATTTGGGGCGATCCGGGTTTTATCCATCTCTGCTTCGACATCAACGGCATGGACGAATTGAGAAAAGAGGTGAAAGAGAAAGGCTTCCCATTTACCGTAGATAGCGCAAAAGCCATGGATACTTTTGACATGGGTGAGGCAGCTGGCAACTTCGCCTATATTCAAGCCCCTGAAGGAACACTGATCGAATTTGTAGAAACCCACAAAATCCCATTACTCAAAAAAATGGGCTGGAACCTCGATTTGGTAAAACGTGGAGAGAAACCTCTACCCAGATGGATGTTTAGCATGTTTGAGTTTATGAGGGTAAAAGGGTAGATACTTAATAGAGTAAGCCAACCGAAAGGTTGGCTTTTTAGTTAACCTTAATAATTTCCCGATATACTAACTTAACTGCGCAAGATGTCCTTCCTCAAAGCCGAATGGCGAAAATTAGCGATTGCGAATTATGAAGTTGATCCTTCTGTGCTGAAACCACATGTTCCCTACGGCACGGAGCTAGATTTGTGGAATGGTACCTGCTATGTGAGTTTGGTCGGTTTCATGTTCCTCAACACCAAACTCCTTGGGGTCAAAATCCCTTTCCATGTCAATTTTGAAGAGGTGAACCTGCGGTTTTATGTGCGAAGGAAAGTAGATGGAGAATGGCGCAGAGGCGTGGTGTTCATCAAAGAAATTGTGCCCAAACCTGCCCTTACTTTTGTGGCAAATACGGTGTACAAAGAGCATTACGAGACCATGCCCATGTTGCACCGCTGGGAGGAAACTCAGGAGGCAAGAGAAGTGGAATACCTGTGGAAATGCAAGGGAAACTGGCAACGATTTAAGGTAACGGCAGACTCAGAAGCTACGGAAATGCCACTCGGTAGCGAGTCCGAATTCATTACAGAGCACTACTGGGGTTATGCAAAAGTAGGCGAACAAAAAAGCAACGAATACGAAGTAACCCATCCCAAATGGCTGAAATACGATGTACAATCTTACGAAGTAGAAGTAGATTTTGCCCTGACCTACGGACAAGAATTTAACTTCCTCAACCAAATAAGCCCGGTTTCCGTCATGCTTGCCGAGGGATCGGAAATTACGGTGGAAGGGAAACAGGTGTTAAGATGATCTGAGGTTTCGCAATAACAACTTCCTTGTTCTTTGCTTATGACGTACTGGTTGCTGGTTACTTGTTCCTAGTTGCTGGATGAAAAATAAAAATCGATACAACCTGAAATTAAAGGATAACAAGCAACCCAATCAGAAGCGTTAGTAGATAACCAAAATACTTACTAATTTGACTTACCATTAAAACTTAAAACATTGACCTATGAAATCCCCTACCCTCGTCAGTGAATTTGTAGAACAATCTATTTTTAGACTGAAAGAAAACCTTGGGAAAATTGAAAAATGTGTGGCAGAACTGAGCGAAGAGGAAATTTGGAAGCGACCAAACGAATCATCGAACAGCGTGGGAAACCTGATAGTCCACCTGTGTGGAAACGTGACACAATACATTATTTCCTCCCTTGGTGAAAAAGAAGATTTGCGAGAAAGGAACAAGGAGTTTGAAGCCAAAGGGGGTTGGAGCAAAGCCGAACTGCTCGCCAAGCTTTCGACAACAGTACGGGAAGCTTCGGAGGTAATAAGCACAATGGATGAAGAAACCTTATTGAAAATGCGCTCGGTGCAAGGCTACGAGTTTTCCAGCTTGGGAAATATCCTTCACGTAGTTGAACATTTCTCCTATCACAGCGGGCAAATCGCCTTTTGGGTAAAACTCCTCAAAGACAAAGACCTAGGCTTTTATGCTGGTCTGGATTTGAATGCTAAAAATAAGGTGGGGTGATGGCTGCGCGATGGGGAATGTCGCAAAAAATTGAGTACGTGGACAAATATTACCATACAATAAAAACCCGTGGTTTGTCCACTTTTTGGAACAACGGCTATGAGACTAGAATCTAAGAGGCGTCCCCACCACAGCCCTAGGCATTAATTGATTTCTTTTGGGCAGGTACTTAATCGTAGTGAAACCTACACTTTGCAATTAAGATTTCATCTTCTTGGTATTTATAAATGAGCCTATGTTCACTATCAATTCTTCTCGACCAAAATCCTGAATATTTGTGTTTTAATGGCTCAGGTTTGCCTATCCCGTCAAATGGGTTTCGGGCAATATCTTTTAGCAATTCGTTGATTTTCTTTAGCTTCTTTTTATCTGTTTTTTGCCAATACAAATAATCTTCCCAAGACTCATCCACAAAAACATACCTCATCTTATTCCTCGATTAAGCCTTTTGAAACACCCTTTCCAGCTTTTAGTTTTTCAATAGCGGAATCTAGCCTCATTTCATTTTTTCGGGACGATAATTCATGACTAGTAGCCATGAGGGAGTTGTATTCTTCCAAAGACATTACTACAATACCAGACTCTTTCCCTCGATTGATAATCAAGGTTTCAAAGTTCTTTGCAACTTTGTCTAAATAGGATTTGATATCTTTTCTGAAATCTGAAACAGTTGTGGTCAGCATATTTTTTTGTATCTAATGATGTACAAATATATGTACATTATTAATACAAGTCAAGTTTTATATATGGTAAAAACCGACGACGTCGTTTGAAACGACGTCGTCGGTTTGTTTGCAGCCTAAAACAAAATCCTAAACTGTGGAATGGGGAATAGCCCCATTTGGTATTGTGTCACTATCGAATTGGAACGAGCATTAAATGTGTGCCTGTACTCGTTTTTCCTGTTCGTAACGTTTTGGATATCGATGGCAAACTCTTGGGTAGTTTTCTTCTTATTCACCCGATAAGTAATTTTCAGATCGGTTCGGAAATAATCACTATACCTTTCCGAGTACGCCAGCTCTTCAAGCCTTTCTTCCTGCCCTGTCTCAATAGATTTTTCAAGATCTATTGGCGTGTAGTAACGGCCCCCAGCGCTAGTCAGTTTCAAATCCACCGCCAACACCTTGTTCTTACTTCCCAAATTCCACTCTTTTCCACCCAACACATTCACCACATAATTCCCATTAAAAGCCGTATTTCTTTCTATCCCGTCACTCCCCTCGTACTTAGAATTAAACAGAGAAGTAGTTGCTAAAAAGTAGTATTGCTTGCTAAATACCTTTTCCAATGTTAGTTCTAGTCCATAGTTCGTCCCTTTTCCCTCGTTCACTAAAAAACCTTTGTCGGGCGTACCGAAATTATCTCCAGCATTGAGCATGGAAAAAGAGCTAGGGAAAGACTCAACCGGTGCATTTTGGAGCTTTTGATAATAGGCTTCAGCTTTTATCCTGAAATCGGGGAATAGCTGGTAGTTGTAGCCAAGGACAAAATGGTGGCTTTGGGTAAAATCCATGTCTTTATTAGAGCTGACAAACGAGCCATCCGCCAATTCGGAAAGTGTATAATACGTAGGCAACGGCTGTACTTGATGGTGCAATCCATAGCCAGCGTTAAGCGATTGTTTAGAGTTTAGGTTTATCCTAAGCCCAAGGCGAGGCTCTAGTGCCTGGCTTCCGCTTAGGTCAAAATATTGATGATGGAGACCCGTATTAAGGACTATATTTTGCGAAAACTTATGTTGCCAAGTCACATAGCTCCTTACAAGCGTGCTAAAGCCCTCGCCTTGTTTTATTGGAATCCAACCCGTCTCAGTTAGCGTGCTATCCACAAATTTGATGTCGTAAATATCCACTATCGAACCAACCAAAAGATTATCTTTCGCATTGAACTTATGGCTAAACATCAGGTGCGCACTATATTTATTTTGCCTATTATTGATGCTCGTATTATGGATAATTTGGCTTCTATCTTCCACACTTACCGAATCAATTTCCACCGACTCTTTCTGGTGTGTAGCCGCTACGGAAAGTTTGTAAGAAGTATTTGGGGTAAAAAAGTAGGTATGCGAAACACCAAAAACACCTGTTTTTGTTTTGTTATAAATATCAATATTTTCATCGCCATACAAATCGTCTTCCTTTTCACTAGCTACATCCACTTCACTACCTAGCAACTCGATATTGCTATCCCCACCCAAGCCGAAAACGGTGAACGTGCCTGCATTTTTGGTCGGGAGGTTGATTTTGAAATTGAGGTCTTGGTATTGAGGTACTGCTGATCCCGTACCAAAGTTTATCCCCAAGGCTTTGAACACCCCAAGGGTAGAATAGCGGTAATTTACAGAATAAGAGGCTTTAGACTTTGAAGAAAAAGGCCCTTCCGCCCCAAACTCGAAGCCGTTGAAGCCTATTTGCCCCAAAAACTCTCGCTTGCCATTATTTCCATTTTTCATTCGGAGGTCAAAAACACCTGCCAGCGCATTGCCATATTCGGAAGGGAACGCAGCCGTCATAAAATCAGATTTTGCCAAAGAATTGTAGTTCAGCATGCTCACAGGCCCACCTGTGCTGCCAAAAGATGAAAAGTGGTTGGGGCTTGGTATATCAATTCCTTCTAGCCTCCACAGCACCCCGTTGGGCGAGTTTCCCCTGATAATGATATCGTTACGAGCATCGTTTGCTCCGCTTACTCCGGCAAAATTGGTGGCCATTCGGGCAGGATCGTTCCTTGCCCCGGCAAATCTTGCTGTCTGTTCCATGTCAAACGAACGGGCGCTCACCACGGCCAAGTCGTTGTTCAAATCATCAATGCCACCATCGTTAGCGGTTACCACTACTTCACTCAGCTCGGTAATACTCTCCACCAATTGCAGATTGACTTGGGCTTCTTTCCCAGAAAGCACCAAAATATTGGGCACAATCATCTCCTCATAGCCAATCGCACTTATTTTCAACTCCTGCCTTCCAATAGGAACATTTTTAAGGGTAAAATACCCATTTGGGTCGGTTGCCGCACCTATGAGCGGATCGCTACCTACCACCGTTACAGTAGCTCCAATTATGGGCGATTTTGCATCTTTATCAGTTATTTGCCCTCTAATAGTCTGGACAGATTGGGAAAAAGAACTAAAGGAAAAACATAGGAGTACTGAGAGCAAAAATATTTTTTTTACTTCGTTCATAAGGTTTTAAATAGGTTAATGAATGAGTTAGTATACAGGCTGTAATCCTTTAAAAACCGGGGTTACCTTGGTTTTTAATCATAAAGAACCTACAGACCTGAAAGTATTTTCAAGACATAATGGTAAAACAATACCCGACCGAAGGATTCGACCAGTAGCTAGTTGGGGTTGTAGTTATGAGAAGCAGGTGGTTGTATTCTTCTTCCCTTTGGTGTGATCACTCTGCAAATATGTGCAAGCTTGGAGGTATATTTCATTGACGCGCGTCAAGAAAGTAAAACTAAATACATTGTAAACTAAGTTTTCGTTTTTTTTTAAATAAAGCATATTGTTGATTTGCTACCGTAATTGATTGTTGCTTAGTTGAAACTAGTAACCCGTAACTAGCATCTAGTAACCGTCAGCAGGGTCTAAAAATCAAAATAATTAGCATCATTAAAGCACTCGGTTATTTAGTTTACAGTGTACTAAACCGTAATTCTTTTCCGGATCCTGCTGAGCGTTTCGGCACTTACGCCTACATACGAGGCCAGCATATATTGTGGAATTTCTTGGATAAGCCTCGAGCCTTTAGCTAGCAACGCTTGATAGCGTTGCTCTGGAGTTTCGTACACAAAACTTTCGAGCCTTCGCACTATCATGGCAAACAGGCGCTCCGCCATGAGCCTTCCTAAGCGTTCTAGTTGGTGACTTTCCTCAAACAGCCTAACCATGTCTTCTTTTTTGATTTTCCATACCGCCCCATCTTTCATGCAGTCTATGTAGTAAGTAGAAGGCTCTCTGTTCGTAAAACTTGGATAATTGCTCATCATATCATTTTCGAAAAAAAATCCAGAAATTTTCTCATCTCCTTCCTTGAGGTGGAAAAACCTAAAAATACCGGATTCAACAAAAGCCACAAAGTCACAAACATCACCTTCTGCAAGAAGAACCTCTCCTTTCTTATAGACCGTCTTTTGGAAGCAGCTCCCTATCAATTCCCAGTTTTCATCATCCAGTTGATACAGCCCATCAAAATACTTACGGATTTCCTCCATATGTTTTAATTTCAAGTTACAACACCAGTTTGCACAAACTTAAAAAAGCAGGCAATAATGCATACGAAACAACTCTATGTCGGGTCTACATAATTATGATGAAAGGCAAATTCCTTACAAACAAGTAATAATAAAACGACAATCTCTCTTTCCATTAAATTTCAAAACTAAAAAACACAATGAGTTTATTTATACTTGCAATAAAAAAGACCTTACCCGTATAATGAACAAAGGAATAGTACAAAACGCTACAATTACTGGGCTGCTATCTGCCCTTTCGGTTTTTATTTACCTCCTCCTGCTCCACCTTCTTGGGCAAAACCCTTTTGGGCAATACAAATTTATGTATATAGGTATCTATGCCCTCATTTTTGCACTTGGTCTCCGCCACTTTCGCGACAAGAAAAACCACAACCGCCTAAGTGCCACCCAAGGTCTTGGTTTTGGATTTATAGTAACCGCCGTAGCCGCAATAGCTTGTACGTTGATGGTTTTTGGATTCCTTAATAGTTTTGGACAAAGCGCTTTTGATCTCTACCTCAAAGAATCTATTGAACTTCTGGTGGCTTCTAAAGATTTTATAGTAGAGCAACTGGGGGAAGATGCTTATTTAACTACTTATGATAATTTACAAAAACTAACACCATCCGAGCTTGCCCTAGACCATTTTACCAGCATGTCACTAACTGGTGTCTTCCTAACATTCTTATTTATGCTAATTTTTAAAAATTAAAGAAGGTACTTTTTTAAAATATACGTCAAACAATATTTCATTTTGCTTGTTTGAATTGTTGAAAAATTTTTAATTAGCAGTTACTTTTTATATTATCGGCAAGCAGTGTTTGCGCTAAATAAGTCAGCCAAACTATTCTTGTACTACTAAAAAATCTACCTTAAATTATTGACTTGGTTCATACTTGTTTGAAATTGATGAAAAGATAACCTTTCATTAAATGAACAATGTCTGAAAAAATATTTGCGCAACATAAGCCACCTGATAAGTGAGTTCACTTATTTGGTGCTGTTATACGTGCAAAAGCTGACTCACTAAACCCAGTCAAAACTACCTCAGTTCTACTTTTTTATTCACAACCAACTTACTTGGAATCACTGAGTAGGAACTGTGATATACATCACTAAAAAATGACGGCTTGGTGAAAAGACAAGCTTCAATTACAATCTATTTAATTAACATAATCCAAATTTAAAGTAAATATGAGAAACCATAACTCCACATTTTTCAAATCTATCGTTGCCAGCCTGGCAATGATATTATTCATGCTTCCGGCGTATGCCCAGACTTCCATCACAGGGAAGGTCACCGATAAGGAAACGGGCGAACCAATGGTAGGCACCAACATCGTCATTAAAGGAATGACCATTGGCGCAACTACTGATATAGATGGAAATTTTAAGCTTCAAACTAAAGTAAGCCCTCCTTTTACACTCGTCTTCTCTTCTATTGGGTATGACAACCAAGAGGTAGAAGTTACTTCTGCTAGTCAAGTGATAAATATGGGTTTGGCTTCCTCTGTTATTATGGGGCAAGAAGTGGTAGTTTCTGCTTCTAGGATTGAAGAAAACATCATGGAATCACCCGTTACCGTAGAGAAAATGGGAATCTTAGATATTCAAGAAACTGCTACCCCAGACTTTTACGATGCCATAGCCAATATGAAAGGTGTGCAAGTAAACAAGGGTAGCTTGACTTTTACCTCGGTAAATACCCGTGGTTTTGCCACCAACGCCAACACCCGATTTGTCCAGTTGGTAGATATGATTGATAATTCAGCTCCCTTGCTCAATTTCCCTACCGGTAACTTAGTTGGAATTGATGAGCTTGACCTAGAGTCGGTAGAACTTGTACCCGGTGCCGCATCTGCTCTTTACGGACCAAATGCCTTCAATGGAATTTTGTTCATGACCAGCAAAAACCCGTTTGACTACCAAGGACTTAGCGCCCAAGTAAAGTCGGGAGTTACCCGCTCTGATGCTCAAGGGGAAACCAACCCTATGTGGAGTGGCTCTATCCGTTATGCGAAGGTGTTCAACGATAAGCTAGCAGTAAAAGTGAATTTCTCGATGTTGGATGCTACGGACTGGGTAGGCAACGACTATGCTTCCGACAGGCGCTACCCTAACCAATTTGTGAGCAACGACCCAGGCATTACGCCAGACTTTGATGGACTGAATATGTATGGCGATGAATTTAAAATTACCATCCCCATAAACACCTCCATAGCAGATGCGGCTGAAGCAGGGCTATTGCCTGGCTTACCAGCCAGCAAAACATTGGCCGATGGTTTCAGAACGCTTGATCCAATATCTGTAACAAGAACTGGCCTGAGGGAAGAAGACATTATAGATGCCTACGAGGCAAAATCGATAAAAGCAGATGCGGCTATTCATTACAAAATTAATGACGACCTTGAAGCGTCCTACACCTACCGCTACGGTTCGGGTAGCTCTATCTACCAAGGTGGCGAGAAGTACGCCATTAGGGGCTTTAGCCAACAGTTCCACAAAGCGGAGTTACAAGGGAAAAACTATTTCCTAAGAGGATATGCTACCTTAACTGATGCTGGTGATTCGTACAACATGACTGCTTTGGCCACTTTTACCAACGAAGAATTTTCTCCAACAGCAGCAAGGTGGGCGCCTACTTATGGTATTTACTATGGGTTGGCAAGATTGGGCTTGCTCTATCAAGCAGACCCTAGCGTTCCTGCTGGAAAAATATACTCTGAGGAAGAAGCGCATAGGATAGCTCGCGGGGCAGCAGATGCTCCACCTCCACCCGAAGGTGGCTTTGGTATTCCTCCAGCTGGTTCTCCAAGGTTTAATGAAGTAGTAAAAGATGTGAGGGAAAACCGTTATTTCCAACGTAACCCTCCTGGCGCTAGGTTTATAGATAACTCAAGAACTTACCACGTGGAAGGTAATTACAACTTTGCCGATGTAATAGACTGGGCCGAACTGATGGTTGGTGGTAACTTCAGGAGGTACTCGCTACTTTCGGAAGGAACTATCTTCAACGAAGACCCTGAAAACGGGGAGAACTTTGAAAGGATCGCCATCGACGAATTTGGTATTTATGCCCAAATAGCCAAAAAGTTTATTGAAGATCGCCTGAAATTGACAGGTTCATTGCGTTTCGATAAAAATGAGAACTTTGAAGGGCAAATCACACCAAGAATTTCTGCGGTAATGCGTGCTGGTGACAACCATCACTTCCGTACTTCATTCCAAACTGGTTTCCGTAACCCCGATACCCAAGCGCAATTTATCTACTTCCCTTCTACTTCAGGCATATTGCTTGGTGGTACGGAAAGCAATGCGGGTAGGTATGGAATCTACAAAGGAGGTGCGATTTCCCCCCGAACTGGCGAAACGCTCAACCTAGATTATGTGCAGCCAGAGAAGCTTTCTGTATGGGAAGTTGGCTACAAAAGCATTATCAACGGCAACGTGATGGTAGATGTAAACTACTACTATAACTGGTACCAAGATTTTATGAACCAGATAGTGGTGGCATCTAAAGAGCCTAGCACACACCAAGGGCAAACCTTGCCAGCAGGTACGCTTTTCGCCCCTTATATAAATGCAGAAGAAGAAATCACCTCGCAGGGTATAGGCCTAGGGGTTACCTACAAATTGCCAAAAGGCTTTACTTTCAATGGCAACTACAACTGGGCTAAAATGAAACTGAACGAAGATGAAGGAAGTGACTTCATTCCTGATTTCAATACTCCTGAAAACAGGTTCTCACTCTCGTTGGCTAATAGAGATTTGGTAAAAAACCTTGGGTTCAACGTAAGCTACCGTTGGCAACAACAATTCTACTGGTGGAATACTTTTGGTGCAGGCAACATGCCATCGTATGACGTAGTGGACGCACAAGTTAGCTACAGGATAAAAAGTATCAAATCGATGATCAAGGTTGGGGGAAGTAATTTATTTGGTGGAGATTACCGTACCAGTATAGGCGCACCTTTTGTAGGCCAGATGTATTATATCTCTGTTACTTTCGACGAAGCAATGCGCTAGGCTTTACTCAACCCGACTTTTACACATTAAAAAAATTCAATATAGAAAAATGAAAAGACTTATATATATAGTATTTGTCGCTGTCATCTCATTTCTGACAGCCTGCGAAGACAATCTATTAAAAGATACGCCAGCTGTTCCTGCGCCACCACCAGATGTGCCAGCCACGCCGGGAAATGCAGATTTTACCACCGTAGTTTCATTAGGAAACTCGCTTACTGCTGGCTATATGGACGGGGCTCTCTATGACCGAGGGCAAAACAACTCTTTCCCCAACCTTTTTTCTAAGCAATTGATGGAATTGAGTGAAAATACCCTTACCGAGTTCAACCAGCCAGATATAAACGCCGAAAACGGCTATTTTGGCTTAGGCCCGGGTGGGATAATTTTAGGTAGGTTAAAGTTGAACGCAAGCTCACTTCCCGAGCCAATTATACCTGGAGATGCAGTAACTGCCTATGCTGGAGACAAAACGAAGCTCAACAACTTTGGCGTACCTGGCATTTTGCTAGGCCAAGCACTCACGCCAGATACGGGAAATCCTAACTCGCCCCTTTACAACCCCTTATATGCAAGGTTTGCTTCTGCTCCTGGCACCTCCACTATTATAGGTGATGCTGTAGCTAGGCAACCATCGTTCTTTACCTTTTGGCTAGGAAGTAACGATGTATTGGGCTACGCCATTTCTGGTGCTACCAACGATGCTATTTTTACCGATCCTGCTGCTTTTCAATTACAATATGGAGCTGCCATGCAAACATTGCTAGCTACAGGGGCAGATGGTGTAGTGGCAAATATTCCAGATGTAGTTGATATTCCTTTTTTCAAATTGGTGCCTTACAATGCTTTGGTATTGGATCAAGCTACAGCAGACCAACTGAACGACGGCTTTGCCCCTTTCAATGCTGGAGTTGATTTGTATAACTCAACACCTGGCTTGCCAGAAGAAATGAAAAGGTCAAAAGTAGCATTCCAAGCTGGTCCTAACAATTTTGTGATAGACGACAAAGACCTGCCACAAGTGCCGGGCTTGCCAAGTATTCGCCATATAGATGCAACAGAGTTAGTGGGATTGACAGTACCCCAAGATTCTATTTCCATTTGGCTAGCGCAGGGAAAGGGCATTCCTGATAGGTACGTACTTACATCGCCTGAAATCACAAAAGTTTCGGAAAGAACAATTGAGCTAAACCAGATTATAGCGGGAATAGTAGCAGCAAATTCTGAAAAAGTAGCCCTAGTGGATATTTACAATATCTTCAAAGAATTAGCTGGCGCTGGTGTAACCCGGGAGTATGACGTAACTATTTCGGCTGATGTTGCCCCGCCTTATGGAATGTTTTCACTTGATGGCGTACATCCTAATGCAAGAGGCTCAGCCTATGTTGCCAATAAGTTTATAGAGGCTATAAATGCTAAGTTTGGAAGTACAATAAAGTATGTTCCTTTGGAAAATTCTCCTATCAACGATTTTCCTCCTTCAAACTGATCAAGAAAACTGACCCAGAATCAAAATGGCTTCAGAAGGTAATCTGAAGCCATTTTTTTACGTTTTTACCCAACAAAAAGCCTAGTGCTTTCCCGAGGGTTTGGGCAAAGGCTAAAAGGACCTTCTCACTTTTATTTGTTAAAAAGCCAACCTTATTTGTCATATCCTTGTTAAACAACATAACAAGCTTTTGAATAGCCAACCAATCTATTCAAAAATACCCCACAATCACAATCACTTCAACCATTCACTAACACCAACATTCCCAGTAGAACTTACTACCTTAGCACACAAACGCAAGCGACTCTTCAAAAAGACTTAGACCATTTTTAATTTAGCCTTAGGTGCTTAAGATGAAAAGAATTATACTTGTTGTCCTCTCGGTATCACTATTTGTAGTTACCCAAACTACTCAAGCCCAACGCTATACTAGCGATGAGCAATTTGAAGTAGCCTTTGGGCTGGGTTATTTGGACTTGCTCCATGCTGGTATGAAGTACAAGCTCACTCCTGTAAATAAGATTGCAATGAGCTACGGAGGGCTCTTTAACTTGGGGAATAGTGAAAGAAAGCGTTCATCGATTACACTCGAACATCAATACCATTTTGGCAAGACGACATTCCACAGCAAGTCTCCCATATTCTACTTTTCCCAAAAGCTCACCATGCTGAGAGACAACAACTCTACTTACAATACCCAAATGGTATACGTTACCCCTTCTATTGGCAAAAGCTTTTATGGTGATGGACCTTATGGAATAAATGTAGATATAGGCGTAATGGCAAAAATCCACGATTACGGAGAGTCTTTTGGAAATATTCCAGAACAGCAAAACCGACCCAAATATCCAGCATTTTTCCCTGCTATTCGTTTTCAATTTTTCTTTAGCTTATAACCTTCATCTTCTTCCCATATACATTCGTCACTAAGGTTACAAAACCAACTACCGAAACCGAACTTAGTGGCATAAGAATAGCGCAAACCAACGGTGTAAGAACACCCGTTACCGCAAAGCTCAACCCAACTATATTGTAGAGAAAAGAGAGCACATAGCTCATTTTCACCACCTTTACGCTACTGCCCGAAAAGCTGATAAACTTATCTAGCAAATGAAACTTACCTGCTTCCAAAATGGCATCGCAGGCAGGGGAAAAATGATAAACATCATCGCTGATGGAAATCCCAACATCGCTGTTTCTCAAAGCCCCAGCATCGTTCAGCCCATCTCCTACCATCAACACTTTCTCGCCTCTATTTTTCAACTTGCTGATGTAATCAAGCTTATCTTGTGGTGATTGGTTAAAGTTCAATTGGTCTTTTTCGGTAAAAAAAGCAGAGAGTTTTTTCCGTTCTTTATCATTATCTCCTGAAAGCAAGTGCAAATTATATTCGCCCGAAAGTTTGCTTATAACCTCTTCAAAGCCTTTCCTATACGTATTGCTAAACACAAAGCAACCTTTCGGCTTCCTATCTATCGATACATATACTTTGCTACCTTGCTGTGAAACAGGTTCACTTTCGGTGAAAAACTCTGATCCTACTTTAAACTGCACCCCTCCTACTGTAGCCAAAATCCCCTCGGAAGGAATTTCTTCAAAACTTTCGAGTTTGGGTGAGTGAACTTTACTTTCTAAATGCTTCGCCAAGGCTTGACTCAAAGGATGAGCCGAATTACCCACAACCGCTTTTATCTTGGCAATTTGTAACTCATTTAATTTCGAACCCACATAAGTAATTTCTTGCTGCTGATTATCAGTTAGTGTCCCCGTTTTATCAAAAACGATGGTATTGATCTTCGATAAATTTTCAATAGCCTCCGTATTTTTTAGGAATAGCCCGTTTTTTCCCAACAGCCTCAAACTATTGCCAAAGGTGAACGGAATACTGAGCGCCAAGGCACACGGGCAAGCAACAATCAGCACCGAAGTAACCGTGTTCACGATCATGCTGCTATCGGTAAAGTACCAAAAAACCGCCGTAAGCAAGCTAATGAGTAAAATGCTAATGGTAAAATATTTCCCGACCGTAGCGGCAAGATTGGAAATTGCTGACGAACTTTCTTTCTTAAACACATCCTGATCCCAGAGCTGGGTAAGGTAACTTCCCTCCACAGCTTTGGTAATTTCTATCTCTATCCCCGTTCCTATTTGCCTTCCCCCAGCATAAAGCACATCGCCACTTCTCCTCGAAATAGGCTCCGACTCTCCCGTCACAAAACTGTAATCGATATTCCCTTCGCCTCTGAGCAACACTGCATCGGCAGGAATAAGCTCGTGGTTTCTTATGCGAATCCTATCGCCTTTTTGGAGTTGCTTAATAGGTACTGTTTCCTCTTTTGCTCCCAAAATCCGAGTAACGCCTATGGGAAAATACGATTCATAATCTCGGTCAAAAGAGAGGGCTTGGTAGGTTTTGTGTTGGTACCATTTCCCTATCAGAAGAAAGAAAACCAGACCTGCCAAAGAATCCATATAACCTGTCCCCGTATCGCTCAAAATCTCGAAGGCACTACGGAAAAACAGAGTGATAATTCCTAAGGAAATGGGCACATCTATATTGATATATTTCTCTTTTAAGCCTTTCCAAGCAGAAACAAAATAGTCGGTGCCAGCATAGAAAAAGATGGGTAAGGACAAAAGTAAGTTGAGGTAACCAAAAAATGAGCGAAACTCCTCGTCAATGTCATAACCTGCATCGAGGTAATCGGGCAAGCTAAGGAGCATGATATTCCCAAAGCAAAAACCCGCAACACCTAATTTTATATAAAAGCTTTTGTTGAAAGCCTGTTGCTTTTCCTTTTTTCCCGAAGCTAAATTGATTTCAGGTGCATAGCCAATCCTAGCCATCAGCTCCACCAACTGTCGCAGGCTTATATCTTCTTCCGAGTAGGTCAGCGTAGCCTGCTTTTTAGGAAAATTCACTACCGACTGCCGTACGTGCGGGTTCAGTTTATGCAAATTTTCGAGCAGCCAAATGCAGGAGCTGCAATGGATATTGGGAATAAAAAAAGTCACTTTAGCTAATCTCCCATTGCTGAAGGAAAGCAATTGTGCCTTTATTTCTTCATTATCGAGGTAGGCAAACCTATCCCCAAAAGCATCTTTTTGCTGCTTTCCAGGGCTCTGCTCCAAGTCATAATATTCGCAAAGATCATTCCCTTGCAAAATCTCGTACACCGTTTTGCAACCCTCGCAGCAGAATACCTGATTATCGAATTCTACAGGATGCGAATCGCAATCTTCTCCACAATGGTAGCATTGCTGCTTTTGATCTATATCAGCCAGTTTAGCCAAACCTTTACTTTAATTTTTAGATTAAAATCAAATTATTGAGTGCAATTTACACCCAAACCTCCGCACTTTATGAATAAATCAAAACAATCCCTATCCAAAAAAAATCCCCTTCAAGAGACTTGAAGGGGTTCTAAAAAAATATATGTGTACTAATCTACTGGTCTAGGAAAAGGTAAAAGTGAATTATTATGTGACAAAGGTACATGTCCCCAAGGTATACTCACATGACTATTTCCCTTTAAAAAGATGATTAATATCAGTAATCGGGAACGTTCACAAATCTTATTTGCCTACACAAGCAACCTACATGTACCAAATTGTATTTTAAAGAGAAAAAACAAACTTTCCTAAGAAATAAAACCTTAGGTAGGAACAATAAATCAAGAATAATAACCAACATTAATTGTCTAAACCCAAATTAGCATTGTCTTAATAACAATTGTTAAAATATTTGAGAAAGGTAAGTTTTTAAGCTATTTTCAAATGTTTTAATAAAAACATCAACCATTCAACCCATTTTATTTTCCTATAGTTGAAGAAGAAAATGTGCTTATTAAAAGCAAACTTTAGATCACTGTCAAAAAAGTCAGAATTGTAACATTTTGACTTTTTCCAAAAACCTCTTTTTAACTATTTGCTCAAAACTAGTGAAACATTGAACATCAAAGGCATCCATAGGATCAGTTCCAACAAAGGAATCCAAGCAATTATCGGATTCTTGCGACAGGGCATTTCCCCAAAGAAACTTGCTCTTTCGGTCGCAATCGGGATCGCCCTTGGTTTTTTCCCTTTTCTGGGGCTTACTACCGTGTTCAGTGCCTTGGCGGCCATCACCCTCCGTCTCAATATGCCTACCATCCAGTTAGTCAATTACCTCATGTATCCTATCCAAATTGCCCTGTATATTCCGCTCATCAGCCTTGGCGACTTCATGTTCGATGCAGCACCCTTCCCTTTCACGCTAGGGCAAATTTTCGAGCAATTAGAAAAAGACTTATTCGGCACAATCAATACCCTTTGGCTCGCTAACTTGCGTGGAATTTTAGCTTGGCTGATCTTTTCTTTCCCAGTAGGCTTCTCTGCTTACCATATTTCCTTATTCCTTTTCAAGAAAGCACTACCCAAAACAAATTCCGATACCGAACCTCCTCTCAGCACAGCTAGCAGCTTGGCTGCCTAAATCAATGGGTTCGCTCCGATGGAGCTTTGTGCAATCTAGCTTGTGCTACAAACAGGTCGCCCCTAGCGGGGCTAAATACACAAGCCCAATGACGTCTGTCCTGTCTTCAATAGATCAAACCAGCAACTAGAAACCTGCAACCGGTAACTAATCAGCTTACATTACACTTAACCACTTCCTTTGTTTTGGTTTAAAACCCTATCTTTGGCACAAAAAAGTACTTTGAAAGATATTCTCCTTATTACGCCTCCCTTCACGCAACTCAACACCCCCTACCCTGCTACGGCGTATTTGAAAGGCTTTTTGAACACGAAAAATATCAGCTCCTTCCAGCTTGACTTGGGAATTGAGGTGATTTTGGCACTTTTTTCTACGAAAACCCTGCCCTCTCTTTTTGAATTTGCCCAAAAGAACAATACCATCTCCTCTGAAAATGCCCAACGGATTTTTGCCCTCAGGGGGGAATACATCCAAACCATAGACGAAGTGATTGCTTTTTTGCAAGGGGAAAACCAGACGTTTGCTCGGCAAATTTGCTCCGAAAACTTCTTGCCTCAAGCTTCCCGCTTTGCCCAACTCGAAGACATGGAATGGGCTTTTGGCAACATGGGCATGCAGGACAAGGCAAAGCATCTTGCCACCTTGTACCTAGAAGATCTTTCCGATTTTATCATCGAATGTGTGGACGAGAACTTTGGGTTTAGCCGCTATGCGGAAAGGTTGGGGCGCAGTGCCAATTCCTTCGATGAGCTTTACGAGTACCTGCAAGGCGACCCGACCTACATCGACCAACTTACCTTGGCTCTGCTGGAAAAAAGCATGCAGGAACAACAGCCTAACTTGGCTTGCTTGTCCGTCCCTTTCCCAGGAAACTTATACAGTGCTTTTCGCTGTGCGCAGTTCATTAAAAAGCATTTTCCAAGTACCCAAATTTCCCTTGGCGGAGGTTTCCCCAACACCGAACTGCGTTCCATTTCCGACCCTCGAGTGTTTGAATTTTTCGATTTCATCACCCTCGACGATGGCGAGCTACCCATAGAACTGCTGCATGCTTTTGTGAAAAAAGAAATTGGGAAAGAGGAGCTAAAAAGAACGTTTTTGTTGGAAAATGAAGAAGTCGTTTACCACAATTCTTCCCAAAAAGCAGACTACAAGCAAAGCGAAGTCGGCACGCCCGATTACTCGGATTTGCCGCTCGATCGCTACATTTCGGTGATAGAAATAGCCAACCCTATGCACAGCTTGTGGAGCGATGGGCGATGGCTCAAACTCACCATGGCACACGGCTGCTACTGGGGGAAATGCACTTTTTGCGATGTTTCACTCGATTATATCCGCCTGTACGAACCGATAGCCGCAGGTATTTTGGCAGACCGAGTGGAAGAACTGATAGAACAAACAGGGGAACGGGGCTTCCATTTTGTGGACGAAGCCGCTCCGCCTGCGCTCATGCGGGCTTTTGCCTTGGAAATTATCCGCAGGAAACTGACCATCACTTGGTGGACAAACATCCGCTTCGAAAAAAACTTTTCGGCAGACCTTTGCCGCTTACTCAAAACCTCGGGCTGTATAGCGGTTTCGGGTGGGCTAGAAGTCGCTTCGGACAGGTTGCTTGCGCTGATAAAAAAGGGCGTGACCGTGGAGCAAGTCGCCCAAGTGACCCGCAACTTTACCAAGGCGGGGATTATGGCGCACGCCTACCTCATGTACGGCTACCCCACCCAAACCGAGCAGGAAACGGTAGATAGCCTAGAAATGGTGCGGCAGATGTTCGAGCTCGGCATTTTGCAATCGGGATTTTGGCACCAGTTTGCCCTCACCGCCCACAGCCCTGTGGGCATCAGCCCCTCCGACTTCGGGATTATCCCGCAGGAAAAGGAAATCAGCTTCGCCAACAACGACGTGGAATTTGAGGACTCGACGGGAATAGACCATGGCAAATTCAGCTTTGGACTCAAAAAATCGCTATTCAACTACATGCATGAGGTTTGTTTTGAATTTCCTTTGCAGGAATGGTTTGACTTCCGCATCCCCAAAACCACGGTGGAAAAGGACTTTATTGTAAATAGCCTAGAAAGCGAAGAGGATTTTCTCCTCAAACCAAATGCGAAAATTGCTTGGCTAGGCGGAAAGCCTGTGGTGCAAGAATTCACCAAAACGAAAAGGGGAAACTCGTGGCAAGTTCTCCAGCTCGACTTCCATTCCAAAACCGATTCCTTCAACATTTCGGTGGAAAAGGAAAAAGGCGAATGGTTGCTGGAAATGCTGGAAAAAACAAGCGTTGCAGGAGGGACACTCCTCACTTTTGAAACCCTAAAAAATTCTTTTGAAGCTGCCCTCGAAGAAGATTTCGAACCTTTCTGGTACTCCAAACCGATTTACACGCTGCGGGAAGCGGGGCTTTTGGTGCTTTAGAGGTTAGAAGTTGGAGACTGCAGGTTAGAGAAAAATGATTGAACTCTCGCTCCCCAAACCCGTCATTCTCAGCTTGACTGGGAATTTCCCTCCCGCATGCAGTAAGCAAGAGACCCTGAATCAAGTTCAGGATGACTCGTATATTTGGATGGGATGATGAAATTAAATATCAGAAATGACCGAACTCTCGCTCGGCTAGAGCCGAGCGGCATTAGAAAATTCCTGCCTGCGCGGGAATGACACGAATAGCCCCACAACTAGCAACCAACTATTCCTCGCCCTCTGGCTGTAACGCTTCTACTTTTCCCAATACCTGTTTTGCAAACTGCTCTGCTTCTCCGCCAAGGAACTTCACTTCTATGGGAAGGGCAAAAACGGGTAGTTCTTTTAGCATTTCCCCAAGCTCGCCATTTGCCAGTTTGGTCGCATCTTTTTCGGTGGTGATGACGGATACATATTCGCCCGCTTTTTCCACCGAAGCTTTTATTTTGTCAATAATTGCTGCGGTGTATGTGTGGTGATCGGGGTAGCGAAGGTGTTCCACCATTTCGAAGTGCTTGCCGATGTATTCTTCCAAATATTTTGTATTTGCAATGCCTGTAACTAGCACTATTTTTCTCGGGGTTTCGGTGGGAGCACCCAGCAACTGGACAGGTTTTCCATAATCGAAGCAGGTGAAATAAATAGGAATTTGAGAACTGATATAAGCTCTGATCTCTTTCTTAATCGCCAACATATCGTTGGGCAACAAATTGGTTGGGCACTTACTCACAATCACTATATCTGCTCTTTCCGCTCCTTTCCTGCTCTCTCTCAACCTTCCTGCCGGTAGCAGCAAGTCTTTATAAAATGGTCGGTTAAAGTCACTCAATAAAATATTCACTCCAGGTTTTACCTGCCTGTGTTGGTAGGCATCGTC
Organism: Flammeovirgaceae bacterium SG7u.111; assembly: GCA_034044135.1. Classification (NCBI taxonomy): domain Bacteria; kingdom Pseudomonadati; phylum Bacteroidota; class Cytophagia; order Cytophagales; family Flammeovirgaceae; species Flammeovirgaceae bacterium SG7u.111. The sequence continues at coordinate 5,853,526 of CP139021.1, forward strand.
CAGCAAAACGATGTCGGTTTCGGGTTCTTCCATCAGGATGGCAGGGATGCCGTAAAGGCGCTCTTCGCAAACCGTTACCAATACTTCTGATCCGTATTTTTGGAAAAACTGCATAGGCTCGTCGCCCAATTGTGTTGCCGAAATCCCCTCTTCGGCTACCACAAATCCTTTGGTTTTCCTACCGTATCCACGGCTAAGCGTAGCCAGCTTGAAGCTTGGTTTGAGCAGCCTTATCAGGTATTCGATGTGCGGAGTTTTGCCCGTGCCGCCTACGGTGAGGTTACCCACACTAATGGTAGGCAAATCGAAACTGACAGAGTTTTTCATACCAGAGTCATAAGTGCGGTTGCGCAACCAAGTGGCAAAATGATAGAGCAAAGAAAATGGATATAATAGGATTTTGGCAAACATCTGTGTAGTAATTGTTTCTTGTCCCACAAAAATACAATCTGTAGGGTAAGCCATGGCAGATAAACAAGAATATTCACAGAATTCAGCCTTATTTTATCCCAATACCTAATATTTATCTTTTTTTTAACAACCCACGCTTTACTTCTGTTAAATTTTTCAACAAACTTGCAGGAGAATAAAAGTATGCTTTTAACACAATTTGAACCATGAGAAAAAAAATTGCTATCACTATCGGAATCCTAGTGTTTCTTATTGCGAGCACACTATTTTTCCTCTCCGAAATAGCTCGGCAGGTAACCGTAAAAAATGGCAAGGAATGGATAGGAAGAAGGGTAGCAATCGACAATATTTCCCTCAACTACTGGGATGGCTCGGTAGAAGTGGCAGGTTTTACGCTCTTTGAAGCAGATGATTCTACTAACTTCATCAGCTTCGATACGCTTTTTATTGACACAGAACCGCTTAGATTTATCAGCAATGAAATAGTGGTGGAAAAGCTCTTGCTCAAAGGACTGAATACGAATATCATCATGTACGATTCTACATTCAACTTTGATGACCTGCTGGCTTTTCATCAAAAAGAAAAGGCCATGCCTAAAGATAGTACCCAATCTGAGCCACTCAAGTTCAAACTTTCCAACCTAGAACTGAGCGAAGCCCTCATCACCGCCAGAGATGAAGCGATAGGCAAGCAATTTGAAATGAGAAACCTTGCCTTTTTCATCCCATTTATAGGCTGGGACCAAACCCAAGCGAGTGAAGCAGGACTAAAATTCGATCTTAAAAATGGAGGTTTTGTACAGTCAACCCTTAATTTCAATCCAAATAAAGGAGATTTTTCGGCTAATATCATCCTCGAAAAACTTGACCTAACAGGCTACTCCGACTTTGTAAAGAAATACCTAGCATTTGGGGACTTTACTGGGCTTGCGAGCCTAAGCCTCAACCTCAATGGCAATATCAAAGCTCCTGAAAAAACGCTAATAAACGGAAAAGTAGGGTTTGAGGATTTTAAGCTAAAAGACTTCAATAATTATGAATTTACCAAGCTAGCAAAGCTGGATGTAAAGCTAAAAGAAATTGATTTGGACAAGATGCGCTTCATCGTAGATTCGGTTACACTCACTCAGCCCTACCTCTATTTTGAGATGTTCGATTCTACCAACAATTTGCAAGAATTTGTCCAGCAGATGGCAGGAAAAGCCAATAAAACTGCTGCTGACAGATCCTCTAATAAACCTGCTAAGAAAAATGAGTTGTATTATGCGGTGAACAATCTTTATATAAAAGAAGGCATCATCGATATTATAGACAAAAGAACAACCGACCCTTTTAATTATCATCTTAGCCAAATTTCTCTTGCTAGCGACACTATTACCAGCACATCTAACTGGGTGGAAGCCAATGCAAATATGCTCCTCAATGAGCGGGGGAAATTGGTCGCGATGGTTGGGGCAGACCCGACCAACCCTATGGAACTCCTGCTGGACTACACCATCACCGATTTCATGCTCAGCGACCTCAACATTTACTCCAAATACTACATGGGTTTTCCGATTTTGTATGGAGATATGTACTACAAAGCTCGGACTGAAATCCGTTCGGGAGTCCTTACCAGTGAAAATAAATTGGTGATTCATAATGTTGAACTGGGCAGTAAATCGAAGGGCTTGTACGACCTTCCTATGAAGTTTGCCCTCTTCCTGCTCAAAGATAAGGACGGAGTGATCACCTTAGACGTACCCGTGAGAGGTGACCTGAATGACCCGAAAGTGCGGGTGGGAAAAATAGTTTGGAACACGTTTAAGAACCTGATTGTAAAAACTGCTGCCGCACCTGTAAAACTGCTTTCAGGCTTTTTGGGCACCGACCCTAAAAATATCAAAAGCATTGAGTATTCGTACCTCGATACTGCCTTTACCAATCAAAAACAAAAGCAGTTGGACCTCTTACTCGACCTCGAACAAAAGAAACCTGAGTTGGAAATTGAATTGGTCTATTTCAACGATATAGAAAAAGAAAAAGAGCAAATTGCTGTGTGGGAAATGGAAAAACGCTTTGCCGAAAAGAAAAAGAAAGACCCGAAAAAGGACAAAGAAGATTTTGAAAAATTTGTAAGAAAGCAAGCCAAATCGGATACGCTAGAAATTATGGATGCCAGCCTCCTATTAATAGCTCCTGAAATATTGGACTCCGTAGCCCTCGACCTTCAAACCCTACGCAGCCAGCAGCTAGAAACGTACCTTAAAGCCCAAAATGATTCTACCGAAATAGCCGTGCACCTTTCCAAACCAAACGCACCCAAAAACCTAGGCAGCGGTCCTATTTTTGAGGTGAAATACGGAATGAAAGAAGAGTTGTTAGAAAGTGGAAAAAGGGAGGAGTAGTCTTTGTTGCTTTTTAATTCCGAAGCGTTAAAAGCTGTTAAACAGGGGCAAAGCACTAAGGTGATGTGAACCAATTTTTTAGATGTTGGTTGAATTATCATACTGAAGTTGCTTAAGGTTTTTATTTGCAAGTGAAAATGGAAGTGTTTTGCCTTAGATAATCGGGACGCCGACCGGGCACTTTTCGAAGGGAATAGCAGAGCTATTGACGAGGAAAGTAACGAAATATAAGGTAAAACAAGCCATTTGTAACGTAAAGAAATAGCCTTAAACAACTTCACAAACCCAAAACCACAACTCTATGGCCAACATCATTTTCCCCAAACCTTGGGAACAAAACGGACTGAAACCCACCGAAGAAAGCACCTATAACAACCGCAGGCAAATTATAAAAAAACTAGGCTTAGCGAGCATTGGCGTGATGGCTTCCCCTATGCTCCTTGCCAACTGCACAGGCAAAAAACCAGCTGGCGAGGTTGCGGCAACAGCTCAAAAAGCACTTCAGGACAATAACTTTACCTTCCCCGGCATGCTGGACCTGTACCCTGCAAAACGCAACGAAAGGTACAAAATAGAGCGCCCGCTTACCGAAGAATACGATGCTACGCACTACAACAATTTTTATGAATTCATACACCCTAAGGACTCTAATATTTACAATGTATATAAATATGTAGATGATTTTGATACGAGGGATTGGTCGTTTGAGGTGAAAGGGATGGCGAAAAACACAGGGAAATATGACTTGGCTGACATCATGAAAAAAATCCAACTGGAGGAACGAACCTACCGCTTCCGCTGTGTGGAGCGCTGGTCGATGAATGTCCCTTGGACAGGTTTTTCTTTGGCTTCCCTCATCAAAATGCTAGAGCCAGACAGCAAAGCCAAGTACATCCGGATGAGAAGCCATTCGGACAAAAACCAAATGCCTGGGGTGAAAAACCAACCGTGGTATCCGTGGCCGTATTTTGAAGGATTGAAAATAGAAGAAGCAATGAACGAGTTGGCTTTTATGGCAACAGGCTTATACGGCAAGCCGCTTCCCAAGCAAAATGGTGCGCCTATGCGCTTGGTAGTACCTTGGAAATATGGCTACAAAAACATAAAATCGGTAGTGGAACTGGAGTTTACTGACAAAGAGCCCGAAACCTTTTGGCACAAACTTCAGCCAGCCGAGTATCCATTTATCTCCAATGTGAACCCAGAAGTGCCACACCCTAGGTGGTCGCAGGCAAGGGAAAAATCCATTCCCGACGGCGACTGGCGACCTACTTCCAAATACAACGGCTATGGCGAGTTTGTGGCGAAATTGTATGAGTAGGGAACGTACGAAGTATAAAAACTTTGAACAATCTCCCTTTCTAGCTGTTAACATTATAAATACTTCACCTAATACCTTAGCTTTTTTTCAACTAAATAGTGTAGGTGAAGTACTTTCTCCTTTTTTATTTCCTGAAATGAAAGAATCTTAAACTTATTCAGGGTTTTCCAAATCATTTCTTCTGAAAATTCCGTACTTTCAATTGTAACTATTTTTCAACTATAACACATTAGACGATGAACAATAACTCAAAGATATTTTTAGCTGCACTAGCAGGAGCTGCCTTGGGCGTGATAGGCGGAATCTTAGTTGCACCGGCAAGTGGCAAAGAAACCATAGAAGACCTACTAGATAGAGCAGATGATCTGAAAGACGAATTGGAAGACATTGCTGACAAAAGTAAAAAACAAGTGAACGACTTTGGAGACAAAGTTGCCCAAAACATCTCTGAAGCAATCAAAACTGCCAGCGAAACCATCGCTAAAGAGAAAAAAGCATAATCCACCAATTGCAAGAAACACAAAAGCCTGTCCTCTTAAAAGGGACAGGCTTTCACATTTCTATTTATTTTACCTTTACTTTCCAAACTCCGTCGAATTCAATCGTTTCTCATCGGGGCGAGCTTTTTCCATCACCAAGTCTTTAAGCGCTTGCACCCATAATGGGTGATCGTTGAGACTTTCTACCAACTGCAATTTCTCTCCGCCGTGCTCTTCAAAAATTTCTTTGTATTCCTCCCCAATTTCAATCACCGTTTCTAGGCAATCTGCGGTAAAGGCTGGGCTAAAGACTAACATTTTCTTCGCGCCTGTTTTTGCTTTTTCCTCCACTACCTTATCTGAAAAAGGCTGAACCCAAGGGTCGCTACCCAAGCGGGACTGGAACGCTACTGAATATTTTTCAGGTGGAATACCCAAACGCTGGGCAAGCAAACGAGTAGTTTCATAACAAGTCGCTTTGTAGCAGAAATGGTTCTCGTCGTTCACCTCATGCTCACAATCCCTGTCCGAGCAAAGTCCATCCTCATACACCTTATCTAGCTGGCGCTCAGGTAATCCATGATAACTAAACAACACATGGTCATATTCCTCGTGCGGGTATTGCTTTCCACGTTCTACAAACGCATTGATGTAGCCCTCATGGTTGAAATACTGGCTTACCGTGCTTATTTCAGGGATTACCCACCATTTACTGATGATTTCCATCGCCTTTTGCAATGCCGAACCTGTGCTCGAAGAAGCATAATGGGGGAAAAGTGGTAGCAAAATAATCTTCTTCAAGTTCATCTTTTTCATCTCACCCAGCACCACTTCCATCGAGGGTTTTTTATAACGCATGGCATAATCTACATGGAATTCATCACCCAACTCTCCCTGAAGCTTTTCCGCTACCGATTTTGTGTAAATCAACAAAGGAGATCCTTCCTCTGTCCAGAGTTCTTGGTAAATCTTAGCCGATTTTGGCGCTCTAAAAGGAACGATAATGAGGTTGACCAGCAAAGCCCTCGCCAGTGGAGCGATATCGATCACCCTTGGATCATTCAAAAATTGAAAAAGATAACTTCTTACATCGTTGGTGGAAGGACTGTCAGGTGTCCCCAAATTGATAAGCAATACTCCCGTTTTCCCGTTTTTCATTGTTTTTCTGGAGGCGAAATACATTACGCCTCTATATTTTTTTCTATTTCAATCTATTTCCTCGACGCATGCGATGCGTCTCTATAGTATTCTGTATTCTTGTTTGCCTTCTCTACAATTCTAATCTTTAGGTTGCAAACTTACTTAGCCTAACCAAATAAATCAGCGATGTTCTTATAATGAATTCTTATCTATCTATAACCTTTTAGGTAAAAGGTTGATATTGAAAGACAAAATCTTAAATCCTTCTTTTGCTGTAGGATGATTTTCAATGTGAAAGCCTTAACTTTGCAGCTCTTTAGAAAATCACTGAGAAGACATTCATAAAAATATTAGTATATGGAACTGATAGATGGAAAAAAGGTTTCCGGAGAAATAAAGGAAGAAATTGCTGCTGAGGTGAAAGAAATGTTGTCTGCTGGTAAGCGTGCCCCACATTTGGCAGCGATATTGGTTGGCAACGACGGTGGTAGCCAAACGTACGTAAAACACAAAATGAAAGCCTGCGAACAAGTAGGATTCCGTTCTACGTTGGTTCGCTACGACGATGATGTTACCGAAGAAGAGCTTATGGCAAAGATCGACGAGATGAACAAGGACGAAGAGTTGGACGGGTTCATTGTACAGCTTCCTTTGCCTAAGCATATCGACGAAACTAAAGTTACCGAAGCGATTGATCCTAAGAAAGATGTGGACGGCTTCCATCCAAACAACTTAGGAAAAATGCTGTTGGGCATTCCTTCGTATTTGCCTGCAACTCCTTACGGAATCATCCAATTACTGGAAAGGTACAACATTGAAACGGAAGGCAAAAAATGCGTGATAGTAGGAAGAAGCCACATCGTGGGAACACCTATGACTATTTTGATGAGCCGAAAAGCCAAGCCTGGCAACTGCACCGTGACCATGGCGCACAGCCGCACGGCAGATTTGGCTGCGGAAACCCGCCAAGCGGATATTTTGGTAGCAGCGCTGGGCAAGCCCGAGTTCATTACCAAAGACATGGTGAAGGAAGGAGCAGTAGTGATAGACGTGGGAACTACTCGTGTGAAAGACGATACCAAAAAGTCTGGCTTTGCCCTCAAAGGCGATGTAAAGTTTGATGAGGTTTCTCCCAAGTGTAGCTACATCACGCCAGTACCGGGCGGCGTTGGCCCCATGACCGTAGTAACCTTAATTAAAAACACCTTGCTGGCTTCTAAATTAGCCCAAGCATAATTTGCATAAATGACTGAAGAAACAACGATAGTGAAACAAGAGGAGTTGGTAGCCAAAGGGCTGCATTTGCCTGTGATGGAAGCCTTTTATACCATCCAAGGGGAAGGCTGTTTTCAGGGAAATGCCGCCTATTTTATCCGCCTAGCGGGTTGCGATGTGGGCTGCGTATGGTGCGACGTGAAGGAATCGTGGGACGCTGATTTGCATCCTGTGAAAAGTGTGGAGGAAATTGTAGCGGAAGCGGCAAAGCATCCGGCTAGGTTGGCAATCATTACAGGCGGTGAGCCTTTGATGTATGACCTTACCGAGCTTACCAAAGCATTGAAAAAAGAGGGCTTTCGCATCCATATTGAAACCTCTGGGGCGCATCCGCTTTCGGGGCAGCTCGACTGGGTTACTTTCTCTCCCAAGAAATTCAAAAAGCCATTGAAGGAAGTTTGCAAGCAGGCAAGCGAATTGAAAATCATTGTGTTCAACAAATCGGACTTTGCTTGGGCTAAAGAACATGCTGCCCTTGTGGGCGAAAAATGCAGACTCTTCCTCCAGCCCGAATGGAGCAAAACCCAGCAGATGATGCCGCTCATAGTCGAGTTTGTGAAGGAAAACCCCAACTGGCAAGTTTCCCTGCAAACGCATAAGTTTATGGATATTCCGTAAATTATTATCCCAAAAGAGCCAGAGATGTCATATCTCTGGCTCTTTTGGGTTTCCCCACATTAGTTTTATTTACTCGCTCCGCAAGCATTTGGTTGGATTTACGCTGGCGGCTTTGTAGGCTTGCAAGCCTACAGTTATCCAAGCAATGAAAAGGGCGAGCAATCCTGCACTGGCGAAGTACCATATTTCCATATCTATCCGGTAAGCGAAGCGCTCCAGCCACGTATTGACGATGAAAAAACTAATGGGGATAGCGAGTACAATAGAAGCCAACACCATTCGGGTGAAATCTTTGGAGAGCAATAAAACGATGTTGCTTACGCTTGAGCCCAATACTTTGCGTATTCCAATTTCCTTGAGTCTCCGTTCGGCAGTGAAGGCTGCCAAACCGTAAAGCCCGAGGCATGAGATAAGAATTGCCAAAGCGGCAAAGTACCTTGATAGCACGGCGACCCTTAGCTCGGCATTGTACTGCTCTTCGAAGCTTTTATCTAAAAAATGGTAGTCGAAGGTAAATCCGGCATTATAGGACTGATAGAAATCGGTAAGCTCGGCAATCGTATTTTTCTCTTCCCCTTTCGCTATTCTAGCCATCACATTCCATGTCATGTCTGGGTCTAGCCTGAAAAACAAAGGGTTTACATTTTCATGAAAAGATTGGAAATGGAAATCTTTTACCACACCTACTATTTCCATATCGTATTCATCCCAAAGGCGGATGGTCTTACCTATTGGATCTTCCAAGCCCATAATCTTGATAGCCGTTTCATTGAAAATAATTTTGCTGGTATCGGAAATATTTCCATCCATAAAGCTCCGACCTTCTACCATTTCTAGTTTCAAAGTCTCTATCATTCCGTAGTTCAAGCGAACATTTTCAAACAAAATCAAATCATCTGGGTCTTTTCCATCCCAGTTGAGCCCACTGGTATTATTTTGCCTCCCTACCAAGTTGTGACCGATGCTCGAGGCCGCCACTACTCCAGGAACCTTCCTCATTTCTGTCAAAAATGTTTCTAGGTTTTTCTCCACCGCTCCATTTATTTCGAAGTAAATAATATTCTCTTTGTCGTAGCCCAAGTTTTTGTTTTGGACAAATTCAATCTGCTTGAAGATGACAACTACCGATACAATGAGGATAATAGAAAGTGTGAATTGGAAGATCACCAAGCCCCGCCTTGCCCACAATTCTCCCAAAGAGCTTTTCACTTCGCCTTTCAGCACTTTTATAGGTCGGAAACCTGACAAATAGAGCGCAGGGTAGCTTCCTGATACCAAGCCTGTAATAAGAGTGATGGACAGCAGGGCCAAAAGCAGTTGGGAATCGAAGGCAAATTCAATTTGCTTATCGGTAATTCCATTGAACTGAGGCAAAAGAATAAACACGATGATGAGCGCTACAAGAAGTGATAAAATGGCAATCAGCATTGACTCGGCTAAAAACTGGGTAATAAGCGAGCCTCGTTTAGCTCCAAGTGCTTTTTTCACTCCCACTTCTTTTATTCGCCTCGAAGCCCTTGCGGTGGAAAGGTTCATAAAGTTAATGCAGGCAATGAGCAAAATAAAGCCAGCAATAACGGAAAATATCTGGATATATTCAATTCTTCCACCAGCTTGTACCCCATTTTCGTACCTGCTATACAAATAGCGATCTGTATAGGGAGCAAAAAACAGCGTCACATTACTTTCTTCATTTTTCCCTTTTATATATTCAGCTACTTTCTCATTTAGTGCTGCTACGTCTGTGTCTTCGTGTAGTATCAGATAAGTTTTAGGTCCATTGTTCCCCCAGCTCAATACCCAATCGTTATCGTCTTTGTATTCTTCGAAATTCAATACGAAATCGAACTGTTCGGAAGACGTAGTTGGAACATTTTCAAACACGCCCGAAACCATAAAGCTCTTTTCGTGCTGGAACTCGACCATTTTCCCTATCACATCCTCAGTTGTTCCAAACAAGTTATTTGCCAGCTCTTCGGAGATCACCATTGACATTTTATCTGCCAATACTTTGTCCGGATCGCCATGGATAAGCGGATAGGAGAAAATATTGAAGTAATCTTTTCCCACATGATATCCTTCAGCTTTTACATTATGGTCTTTGATAGAAAGCGTATATGGGCTCACCCAAGTAGTAGTTGCGGCATATTCTACTTCTGGGATTTCTTCTGCTATGGTTTCCGCCAAAATACCTGGTGTAGAAGAAGTTGTCATAATCTCTTCTGCATATTGCTGATGCTCCATCGCTCGATAGAGCCTATCGCTTTTTTGGTGGAACTGATCTTTTTTCAGTTCATCATTTACCCAAAGGTAGATAAACAGCGTACAGGCGATCCCCGTGGTAAGACCTATGAGATTGATGAAAAAAGAAACTTTGTGCTTTTTAAAATTTCGAAAAGCGAGTAAGAGGCTGTGGTTAAACATGGAGGTTTGGTTCTAATAAAAAAACAAGAAAGCTAGTCGAAAAAGCTTGTTGTAATGGAAATGGGTGGTGAAAGGGAAAAACAGAAAAGGTTTTGTAAGCTATACTTAAAAAGTATCAAATGGTTACACCTCTTCTTTCAGTCTTTTATTAAATAAATAAACGGATTCTCAATCTTAAAGGACAGGGGTTTGTGATAAGCGGTTGCTTATAGAGCAAAAAATCATAAAAAAAGCCCAACTTTTAGGAAAGTTGGGCTACAAAAAAATATTGAGCTATTTAAGGTCTTGAAAAATCAACCTTCAGATTCATGGTTATAACCCTAATTTTTTCTTTCCAATATTATGCCCTTTGAAACCAAAGAAGGCTAAGTAGATATAACAGAAAACTGGGACGAAAAAGGAAGCTTGCTCCCCAATAGCTTTCATATCTGCCAAAGCACCTTGCAGAGGAGGAATAAGCGCTCCTCCTAAAATCATCATAACCAATAGTGAGCTACCTTGGCTTTTGTACTTTCCTAAACCTTCAATGGATAGTGTGAAAATATTAGACCACATTACAGAATTAAACAAGCCGATGCCTATCACTGACCAGAATGCTAAACTTGAGTCGGTAAAGATAGTGAGTATCAACAGTACAATATTGATACTGGCGAAAATCCCAAGGGTTCTACCTGCCATCGATTTTCCAATAACAAATGCAGCCAAGTTTGCTGCTATTAAAATAAAAAATGGTGCAACAGAAGAAAGACTGAGTTCTTGCCCGCTTTTTACATATGCGGCAAAATAAATTACAGCAAAAGCAGCTATTGACACTCCCAACATCAGCATAAATTTCTTTATGCCCTGCTCCATCTGGCTAAGAGAAATTGCTCCTAAAAATCTGCCAATCATAGCTCCACCCCAATAAAATGCTAAGAAAATATCTCCTTCGCTTTTATCGAGCCCCATTATATTATCCAGTTCAAAAAAATTGATGAGCATGCTACCTATAGTAACCTCACCTCCTACATACATGAAAATAGCAATCATACCCAATACCAAATGCGGATATTTGAAAGCTCCTGCCCCACCTTCTATTTTTTCATCGTTGCTAAAGCTTGGAAGAGGTGTGATCCAAATAATTCCCGCTAGTAGCAAAAATACCGCAGAGAATACTAGGTAAGGAATTTTTACCGACTCGGCAGTTAATTCGCCATCGACGGCAAAATATTGAAAGACTAAATAACCACCTATCAGTGGGGCGATGGTAGTTCCGAAAGAATTGAAGCCTTGGGAAAGGTTCAACCTACTAGGGGCACTTTCTTCTGAGCCTAAAATAGATACATAAGGGTTTGCGGCAATCTGTAAAAGAGTAAATCCTATTCCTAAAAAGAACAAAGCACTCAAGAAATAGCCATACACCTTGTATTCAGCTGCTGGATAAAATAAGGCACAACTAACACATGAAATTAAAAGCCCTGCAATTATTCCATTTTTGTACCCTATTTTGGTAATAGGGTCTCCAAAAGTTGCGGAAATAATGAAATAAATAAGTGAGCCTATAAAATAAGCTCCAAAAAAGGCAAACTGGACCAGCATAGCCTGCAAGTATGTCAGCTCAAAAACTTCTTTTAAATAGGGAATGAGAATATCGTTCATACAAGTAAGAAATCCCCACATAAAAAATAGGGAAGTCAGTACAATGAGCGGTGTGGTGTAATTAGGTCTATTTCCATCTTCAAATTGTACAGCAGCATTTTCTGCTCCTGATATTGGGGCTCCTCCAGCCATAGTTTTTACTTTATTTTGGTTATTAAAAAAAATAGTTTGACCTACACAGTTCAGCTGAACCATGAAAGCGCCTAGTAAATATGGCAGATACACAAGCTGAGCAAATATAAAGTAAAAAACAGAAGGAGGGGTATTCAGAAGCTAGGGGAGCAAAAAAATATCAGGCAATATTCTCTTGGCCCGCAAGTGTTTGCAAAAAGGGTATAACTTGAATTTTGTTATGCAAAGGTTTTACCGCAGATGGAAGTTGAAGGAGTAAAAAAAACAGGTGAGTTGGAAAAAGGATTGTAAAAGAATAAAACTAATATAAAAACGTACAGATATTACCTATTGTTGGTAAGATACCTGCACGCCAACTTGTGTAACACCCACCTCATTTTGTGGCTGTAATGGTTGGGAATCTGATTTTAACCTCTCAACACTGCCTCCAAAAGAGGAAAGCAACATAAGAACAGCTAAAACAGCAAATAAAAAAGGCAAACAAGGAAGTTTTTGTACTAGTTGAGAAAGCATATTAAGATTTTTTGTGTTAAAGTTCATTAATAGACACGTTCGTTTAGCTTGAAACGCTGCACTCAAGTTTAGAAAAGTTTGAGATTTATTTTTTATTCAAGCATCAAAGCTCAATTTTGTCAAAAAACAATAAATGATGATAGTAAGTATGATATATAGAGTGGTAGTATATGCCAAAAGGTATTAATCAAAAAATATACTAGATGTCTGTTTGCTATTATGGAAACTTATTTGAATCCGAATAATTGTATAGCAATTACAATTAATTTTTGATAGTAGTATGCTTCTCATTTTCGAGAGCAAATATATGACCTTTTGATGGAAATAAGATTAAAAAGTTCTAATATTGGCGGATAATTCAATGAAACTTAACCTAACACCGAGGATTCAACCCGAATGAGTCAACAAGGAAAAAAAATTGCTATTATAGGATTAGGCTATGTTGGGCTGCCTTTAGCTGTCGAACTGGCAAAAAAGTACGAGGTACTTGGCTTCGATATAAAACAAGACAGGATAACTGAGTTAGAAAAAGGAGAAGACAGCACTTTAGAAGTTAGTGTTGAAGAGCTAGAAGAAATAGCTGGCAAAATTAACTTCACCTCCAAAAAGGAAGACCTAGCAGAAGCTCAAATTTATATAGTAACTGTCCCTACCCCTATTGACTCCCATAAAAAACCTGATTTAACCCCACTTATAAAAGCAAGTGAAACTGTTGGGTCGGTTTTAAGCAATGGAGATATCGTCATTTATGAATCTACCGTGTACCCTGGCTGTACGGAAGAAGAATGTGTGCCCGTATTAGAAAAGTTCAGTGGATTGAAATTTAATCAAGACTTTTTCTGTGGTTATTCCCCTGAAAGAATCAATCCTGGGGATAAACTTAGGCGGATTCATAATATCAAGAAAGTTACAAGTGGAAGTACCCCAGAAATAGCCGAAGAAATTGATGCTCTTTATAGGAGCATCGTTACCGTCGGAACCCATAAAGCATCTTGTATAAAAGTTGCCGAAGCTGCAAAAGTTATTGAGAATGCTCAACGCGACCTAAACATCGCTTTCGTAAACGAGCTAGCTTTGATCTTTGAAAGAGTAGGCATTGATACAACTGAAGTTTTGGAAGCTGCAGGAACAAAATGGAACTTCTTGCCCTTCAGGCCAGGCTTGGTTGGTGGTCATTGTATAGGTGTTGATCCTTATTACTTAACATACAAAGCAGAAAGCCTTGGTTACAACCCGCAAGTTATCCTCTCAGGTAGGCGGATCAATGACAACATGGGCATGTACATTGCCAATAGGATAGTGAAGTTGATGAGCCGCAAAGGTAGTCAAATAAACGGGGCAAATGCGCTGGTTCTTGGCGTCACCTTTAAGGAAAATTGCCCCGATATAAGAAACTCAAAAGTAATTGATATAATCTCCGAACTTCAGAGCTTCGGTATAAATGTAGATACATACGACCCACATGCTAGTGAGGCTGAGGTAAAAGAAGAGTATGGTATAAGTTTGACCCAAACTTTGGAAAAGAAATACGATGCCGTTATACTTGCCGTTTCTCATAGTTCGTTTGAAGAACTTAACTTATCTTCCATCCAAAATCCTAGCTCAGTTATTTTTGATGTAAAGGGCTTTTTGAGTAAGGGTGAGGCTGATGGGAGGTTGTAGAGAAGAGGTTATTTTCAGTTGTAAAAAAGGCAGGTAGGGCATGAGTCTCAAAGAGAGTTTTTTTAAAAATTTACTGACAGTTAGCTTTTTTGCTTATTTAGCCCAAGCATTTAATTACCTAGCTTCTATATTTATTTTTAGGATTATTACACCAGATGAATATGGTGTGGTTTCTATGATTGTCGTTTTTTCTGGGTTTATAGCCATCTTTTCAGATGCAGGCTTTTCTTTTTCTGTTATTAGAGGAAATTATAATCTCAAATTTCTTAATAAACTGTCAGGAGCAACAGTGATTTTTGGTCTACTTCTATCATTATTACTGGTAAGCATGGCAAAACCAATCTCTTGGTTTTATAATAGCCCTGAATTATTCTTGCCAACTATTTGCCTAGCCAGTACATTTTTTTTACAATCATTTTCTATTATCCCCAAAGCAAAGCTTCAGAAAGAAGAAGAGTTCAAAGCTATAGGCATAGCCACTGTGGCTATGCAGTTATCCAACTCATCTACTCAATTAGCATTAGCACTTTCTGGCTTTTCTTTTTGGGCATTTATCTGGGGACCAATAGTTGGATATATAGTACAAGCCATTGTATACTATAGAAAAACAAGACTCTCTATTAATATTACGTCATTGCAAGAGCTCAAAAAAACCTATACAGAGGTAAAGTCTTTAGTTGGCAATGTCAGTGGGTTCAATATGATTAATTATTGGGCTAGAAATAGTGACTATATGATGATAGGAAAGCTTTATGACAAAGCTACTTTGGGAGTATATAGAAATGCCTATTTTTTATTGATGTTACCAATCAATTTTGTAGGAATGGTTATCAATCAAGTATTCTTACCTACAATACAGAAAGCTGTTAATAGTTCGAGACAAAAATTTGAAAAAGAGTATATATACTTAGAAGGATCACTGTTCCTTTTTGCATTGCCGTTGACAATAATTTTTATAACACTCCCCAAAGAATTAGTTCAACTTATCTGGGGGAACAACTGGATAGCAGTCGCAGAATACCTGCCATACTTTGGTGTATTATGCTTCACACAAACTTCACTTAATCCTATAGGAATAGGCTATATCGTACTGAAAAAAGAACATGAGCTACTCAAAATTGGAGGAATTAATGCAATTATATTAATTATAGCTATAATCAGCGGAGCTATTATATCCACAGAAAGCTTAGTATTTTATTATTCAATTGCTTCAACAATTATTGTTAGCCCAATATTCATATATTTTGCCTTTATAAAAGCATTCAAATTTAATTTAAACAAAGTACTAAAAAATTGGATTCCAAAGATAGTACTCTGCTTTAGTATGCTCATCTGTATACACTTTGATTTTCAAAGTGTAATCTATTTATTATTATTGCTATTAACCATGATTACAGTTGTTACTGAATTCAATAAAATTTCTTGGGTTGTAAAATATATCATAAGGATAAAAAAATAGATATTCACTTTGTTAAATATAAAATAAGATTAAAACCTAAAATGAAACAAATTATCAGAATAACTATCCAAAAAATTAGGCAAGCTATCCTAAAAACTACTGGATTAACAGTTTACAGAAACCTACCTATAGGAATTGAGCCTTTAAGAGATCTTAAAAGTGATTTTAAAAATTATCAATTTCACACGTTCTTCGATGTTGGAGCAAATGTAGGACAAACAGCACTTCACTTTAAAAGACTTTATCCAAAATCTGTAATTTGGTGTTTTGAGCCAGTAAAAAAAACATATGAGGTCCTAAAATCAAATACAGCTAATAAACATATTAAATGCCACCAAATAGCTTTAGGAGCTAAAGCTATGACGCAGGACATCGAAGTACATAAAGATAATATTGATTCAACAATGAATAGCCTAATCAATCCAACTAGATTTGATAATAAACAGACAAAAAATGAATCAATTCAAGTTCAAACTTTAGATTTGTTTTGCAATGAAAAGTCAATTAGTTCAATTGATTATCTAAAAATTGATACAGAAGGTTATGATTTAGAGGTTTTAAAAGGAGGAGTTCAAAACTTGACTAAACAAAGTATATCATTTATTGAAGTAGAAGTAAGTATGAACCCAGAAAATACATACCATGTAAATTTTATAGAAGTAAAAAATTACTTAGAGAGATTTGACTATAGAATCTACGGAATATACGACCAAGTACATGAATGGCAAACACTAAAACCTATTCTTAGACGAGCAAATATCCTTTTTGTAGCTAAAAGAACTTATGATTTGTATAAAATTAAACTTTAACGAAACTATACCCCACACTGTACTATCAAACACATTGACTATCAATAACCTAAACCACAGATAATACTCCAAAAGGAATAAAGAGATTGTTAAATTATATTTTTTGAATATCCATGATGTTCTATTTTCAAGATTGGGAATACTTTGCCATAAAGAGTCACAAAAAGTCCAGTGTGAAAACCAACTTATTTGAAATAAACTAAACTTAGCATGTATTATATTAATAACTCTATTGCCAATGAAGCCATTAGTTAGCATAATCATCCCCGTTTTTAATGTTGATCAATATCTAGCTGAATGCCTTGAGTCAGTATGCAATCAAACATTGAGAGATATTGAAATAATTATCATTGATGATGGATCAACAGACAATAGCCCTAACATCATTAAATGTTTTAGACAAGAAGACGATAGAATTATTTTTCACTCCCAGGAAAACCAAGGACAAGGAATTGCAAGAAATTGGGGGATAGAAAATGCTAATGGAAAATATCTGGGATTTGTTGATTCTGATGATAGCATATCTCTAGATATGTATGAAAAGATGTATCAAAAAGCGGAAGCATTTAAAATAGATATTATTCAATGCGAATACAAGTTAACCAAAAAAGAAGATTTAATCATCGATGGAGGCGAAAAAGCAATTGAATTAAGTGCAAATGCTGAAATTTTTGTTTCATTTTGGTCAAAATTATACAAACGAAGCATTTTTATAAATAATCACATAAGGTTTCCTCTTTCGCCTCCCAAAATGAAACATCAAGACTTTGCTGTAGCTATTCAACCTTTATTTTTTGCAAAAAAAATATATTTGTTGAGAGAAAGGTTATATTTTTATCGAGAGAATAGATTTGGTTCAGTTATGAATACAATTTCTGAAGACCATTTAATTCATTTAGAAATAGCTTTGAATATTAACAAGTCATTTCTTGAGAAACACTCGGCATCAGATACTTGTCTACTTTATTATTCGAAAATTTATTTTTCACACTCTATTAGTAGGTTAAAATCCATAATAGAAAATATGAGACCATTTGATAAAAATAAAAAAGCACTTATTGAGCTTTGGATTAAGACTTTTAGGTCAAGTATTTTCTTTCAACAAGGGAAACAATATAATAAGAATATAACGATAAGCATTGTTATATTTTTAATTGATTGTTACAATTTGCAGCCAAAATTCACCATACTAACTCTAACTTTAGTACACCATATACTCAAATTTAAAAAAGACATATCACAAATGAATACAAAAATATCGTTTTAAGTAGCTCTACAGAAAACCAGCAAGGCAAAACATTCTTGTAGGGAATCGACTCACTTTGTTGTAAATGATATACTTTTGTATTCCTACAAAAAGTATACTTAAAACTATAATCTACCTTAAACTCAAGTTAATCTGGTCGATAATTATCCAACAGTAGCATATTAAAACAGTTTTTTTCTAATCTAAAAATTATGCAAAAAGTTGACGTCTCAATAATCGCAGCAAACTATAACAATGGTGCATATTTAGATGATTTTTTTGAAAGCATTAAAACATCATCTGTTGAGCCAAATGAAATAATAATTGTTGATGATGGCTCTACAGATGATTCATTATCTAAACTTAAAGAAAAGGAAGAACAATTTCCAAATCTTATTATTATACCTTTAAAAAAGAATATTGGATTTGCCAACGCGCTAAATGTTGGTATAAAACACTCTCAATCGGAGTTTATACTAAGAGTAGATCCAGATGATGTAATATTTCAAGATAGAATTAAAATCCAACATGCATTTTTAACTCAAAATAAAAATATTTCGGTTGTTGGCTCAAATGCAACATATTTCGCTAAAAGTAAGGAGCTTTTTAATACAAACTTCCCCAATAAATTTGAAACTATCAAGAAAAGGTATATTAAGGGCGAACATGGAATACTACATGGAACAGTCATGATCAGAAGAGATGCTATGAAAAAATATCAATATCGACAAGAGTTTGTTCCAGCTGAAGATTATGGCTTATTTGGAAGAATGATTGCCGATGGTCATATATTTGCCAATATAAATCAACCATTAACAGGTGTAAGAATACATGAAAACAGTGTTTCTAATGACCTCCCTTATAATACAATAAAAACGACTTTCGTACTCAGAGATAAAATATTTAATACTAAATCGAAGAAAATATTGATATACTGTACATATTTAAATCTCAAATTTTATAGGAAGTTCCTATTTAAAAAGCAAAACATAATAAAATATCTTTTTTTAATATTATCAATAACATTCCGACCAGACAAAGTTTTCAGAAGAATTTTCAACCGATAAAATGATTCATTTTAAAACACAAACTAATGTTGCTACTTTTATTTTCGGTTATGTTTTAATATTTTTTTTTATAGACTGTATTATAAATTATTTTATACATATACCTGTTTTGGTAATATCATACATGGGTGTATTACCTCTAGTATTAATTTTTAGTATAAAATATGATCATGATACTCTTATTTCAATTACAGCACTTACTATAATAGTTATTCTATCAAGCTACAGATACGGTATTAAAATTGAAGATACAGAGTTTATACATATAATTATTTATATATGCATCATTACAATTTATTCTAAAAACATAACTCACATCGAAAACTATGTACACCTTATTTTTTTTGTATCATTTTTCCTTTTCAGTTTTTCATTCATTGGAATTAATCAAGGAGGGTTATCTTCAACTTTAGATGCAAAAGTTTCTTTAAATGATGTTGAATATATTCGTGCTTATAATAACGGACTATTTAGAATACCGCAGATCGCCACATATTTTTTTGGATATATTGGTTTAGTTTACCTACAAATCTTTTTTCTTAAGAGAAAAAAAAGATTTGTAGGTTTATCAATAATATCAATTTTTCTGAGTCTATCTACAGGTTCAAGAACTTTAGTAGTATCTTTTCTTTTATCATTTTTACTCTATCACACTAAACTAACAATAAGAAAGCTTTTAATTGTTACTATATTTATAATTTTAACAATTACTTTAATTATTAAAATAGATTTTTTTCTCGAGCAGACAAAAGGCACTTTTATTTTTCAATACTTTTCATTTATTTATAGCATAAAGAACAACTTTATTAATATATCTAGAATTCAAATATGGAGTTCGTGGCTTTTAGAAGTAAAAGAGTTTTCTTTATTAGACTGGATGACTGGAAGAGCTTTCCATCTATCACATGATGTGAATCAAGAAAGGTTAAACTATAAGATATGGTTTCATAATGACTACCTTAGTATTTTTTATTCTTACGGTATATTTATATTACTTTTTTATATTCTTTTTTATATAAAAATTTATTTTAAATTTAAACGTCTAATAAAAGAAAATATAGTATTATTCATCTTTTTTGTATCTATTCCATTTTGTGCATTCTTTAATGGTTTTTATTATTACTTAACCCCAATACTTTTGTATTTACTTTTTTATCTCATTAAAATTGTATCAGATTACCGTCGTTCTATAACATGAAGTGGTAGCAATAGCCTTCTATTAATAAGGAAATGGCTATAAAAAAATATTAGACTAGGGCTTCATTAAAAGTTATCACGAAGATATATCCTTCTTGAGCTCTTAGCATAGAGATATCAAAGGAGTAATAAAGATTAAACTCCAGATTTGACTATGCTACGCTCTAAAACTGAAGTGTATTTTTTGCTTTTCTAGTTATATATAGCCCTATTTGTGATAATCTCTATTATCAGGTGTTTATAATCCAACCTAAAATGTCAAATATTTCTTTACCTTAAACCACTTAGTATTTCTAAATAATTTAAGAAGAAGCGCTAACTATAACAATGGATTGTTTAACAACAAATAAATTAAACATTGATGTTATTCATTCTTAGAAAAACTATTCTATACCTTGCTATTGGCATATTTCAGAAAAGAAAGAATCATTATGGATCAAAAGTAAGCATATTTTAAGACTAAGAAATCTGATTAAACATTTGATATTCTATTGACTATACATCAAAATACATGATTAGTTTAAATCACCTCGTAAAAAAACATATTATATCCAAGAACTTATTGTTCTTATTTTCAGTCTCTCTAGTTTTTTCTATTAAGTTTAATAGTATAATAATTATTCTTAACTTAATATTCGCAATATTTCACATTATTAAAACAAAATCTTTTATTATAAACAAAGTATCTATTTTGTACATAGCCCTATTCATATGGCTATGTATTGGTACACTTTATTCCTTAAATATAAATACTTCCATTTTTTATTTAGAAAAAAGTCTCTCATATATCGCTATACCTATTATTTTTTTTAGCAACTCTTTTTCTAAAAATGATATATTATTTGCAGTTAAAGGTCATGTTTATTCATGTCTCGTAGCTATTGTAATATGTGCATTAAATGCGATTTATTTAAATTGCACAGAAGCAATTGAATTAAATCGCGGCTTTTCTTACTACAATCCATGGTATTTTTCAAATGCCTTATTGTGTAAACCTATTGGAATACACCCTACCTATTTTTCAGTGTATTTAACTTTTTCATTTTTTGCTTTAGCAATATTTAAGTTCTTTAAACGCCAGAGTTTACATTATCTTGCTTTAACTTTATTCATTGGAATGATAATCATGTTATCCTCGAGGATGGTCATCATATCATTAATAATCAGTATATTTATACTTACAATTGGACATAAGTTTATTAGTAGAAAAAAAATATTTATCGCTTTAAGTATTATTTCTTCCCTGATTATAATAGATATAAATATTAATGATTTAAACAAAACTAGGGTACTTGAGGCAATAAGTTTCAATAAAGATATTAGCAAAGAACGCTTTGGGGGGAAAGCTTATAGATTAAAAATCTGGTCTTCAATAATTGAAGAGTTCCAAAAAGAATCTTTATCAAAACAAATAATAGGAGTAGGTTCTGGTGATGGTCTGGCATACTACCATAAAATATTTTATTCAAACAATCTGGAAGTTGCGTACAAAGAAAACTACAACGCTCATAATCAATATATTGATTATTTAGTTCACAATGGGCTAATAGGTCTTATCCTTTTTCTAATTATTTTATTACATATATTTATAATTACATTAAATCCAAAAATACCTGAAAACATTTTTGGATTTAAAATATTGTTACAAATGCTAGTTTGCATTGTAATATTTTCAATGTTAACAGAATCCCTTCTTTATGTACAGAAGGGAATAGTTTTCTTTGTATTTTACACTTGTGCATTGTATCACATAATTATTAATCGTATTGAAGAAAATAGCAATAATTGGCTCAGTAGGTATTCCTGCAAAATACGGTGGATTTGAAACTCTAGCGGATCAACTAGTAAAGCAATTAAAAAACAAGTTTAATTTTGTCGTTTATTGTAGTAAAAAAGTATATTGCCACAAGGATAGGCTTAATAGTTATAATAATTCTAAACTTGTATACCTTCCTTTAAGTGCTAATGGTGCAGAAGGAGTTCTATATGATATCATTTCACTTCTACACTCATATCTTATAGAAAAAGTAGAGTCTATACTTGTACTTGGAGTAGGAGCAAGCCCTCTATTCCCTTTTTTAAAATTCTTTTCAAAAAACACTAAAATCATATCTCACATTGATGGTCTAGAATGGACTAGGGATAAATGGTCCTCTCAAGCAAAGACTTATCTTAAGTTTTGTGAAAAAATTGCCGTTAAATACGCAGATATCATTATCTCTGATAATGAAGAAATATATAATTATGTTTATAAAAAATATGGATTAATAACACCCGTAATAGCTTATGGAGGTGACCATACAATTGTTTTACCAAATATAGAGCCTAATCCCTTTTCTAGTCTTAATGAAAAATATGCGTTTTCAGTTTGTAGAATAGAACCAGAAAACAACATACACATTATACTGCAATCTTTTTCCCTGCTAGAGTTAGATTTAATAATTATAGGAAATTGGAATGATAGTAATTACGGGCAACAACTCCGAAAAGAATATTCTAAATTCTCAAACATTCACTTACTAGATCCTATTTTTGATCAAATTAAGTTAGATAGTATTAGAAGAAATTGTTATTTATATATACATGGTCACAGTGCTGGAGGAACAAACCCATCTCTGGTTGAAGCAATGTGGCTAGGCCTTCCAATAATAGCATGGGATGTATTATACAACAGATATAGTACTAAAAATAAGGCAAAGTACTTTGATTCGCCAGAATCTCTTAAAATAATCATCAAAGAACAAAACTCTCAAACAATAAAGCAATTGTCTCTTCAAATGAAGGAGGTTGCACATGAAAACTATACATGGACAAAAATAGCCTCGGAATATAGTATTATTTTCAACAACGATTAAAATTCTCACCCTTAGTTTTCAAATAATTATATTAGCCATGCTATTAATCTCTTTCCCCCAATTTTCCCTACCTTTGCCCCATAGTTAAGGAAAATACAATGCAATGCCCGATATAATATCAAGTTTCATTACGGCTTTTATGCTTTCTTTTATGCTGTTACCTTTGGTCATCAAGGTCTTCAAATGGAAGAATATCGTTGATACTCCTGGGGGTAGGAAAATCCACAAAGGTCAAATTCCTTCTATGGGTGGGATTGCCATTTTCTTTGGCTTCCTTATGGCCGTGGTGATGTGGAGGCCTATCGAGGTTTTTGGGAACTTCCAGTATTTCTTCGCTTCTTTAGTGATCATCTTCATCTTAGGTCTTAGAGATGATTTAATCCCTTTAAAAGCTTACCATAAGCTCTTAGGGCAGCTTTTTGCAGCTTTTATGGTTGTTTACCTCAACGACATCAGGCTCAATTCTCTTTACGGGCTTTTTGGTATTGTACACGTCCCAGACCTCTTAGCTTATGCTATTTCAATTTTTACCATCATTGTCATAACCAATTCCTTCAACTTGATTGACGGACTGGACGGACTGGCAAGTACCCTAGCGGTTATTACGCTCACAGCTTACGATGCTTGGTTCTATTTAACAGGGCACAGCCTTTTGAGCTTAATGATTTTTAGCCTTTCTGGTAGTATTATCGGGTTTATAAACTTCAATTGGTCCCCGGCAAAAATATTTATGGGAGATACTGGCTCACTTCTTATTGGCTTCTTCTTGGCATCTATATCGTTGTACTTCATTGATGTGAATTACAACCTACCTGGTAGCTACCCATTGAAGTTTGAAGCTGGTATAGGTACCGCTGTTTGTGTAATGATGATGCCGATTTTTGATACTACACGTATCATGATTTCGAGAAAAATACGAGGTAAATCACCCTTCTCTCCAGATAAAACCCACATTCACCACTTGGTGATGAGGCTTGGTCTAAACCACGCCAATACAGCCTTGATAATGGGAGGAATAAATGTAGTGTTCATAATCATGGCTGTTGCGCTCAAAAACTATGGAGAATGGATAGTAATTCCTGCAGCAATTGCCTTAGCTTTTGGTTTTAGCTTTGTTTTAGACTACTTCCTCAAGGTAAAGTTCCCAAAAAAGAAATCTCTTCGTGCTCAAATATCCGATATGAGTAAAAAGGGAAAAGATGAAGATAGCAGTGATTTTTCTGACGACGATGCAGAAGATGAGCGAGCCTAAAAAAACCGCCATTGTGTAACTTACTGGAGTGATATCCGCCTCTCCCCCTATTCAATTTAGGCATTTGCACCTCACCCACCCCTTCCTTCAAACAAGAGCGCCTATAAAATGAAAAAGCCTATCACTACTGATAGGCTCTTCCCGTGAAAAAAAGACAAAGAATAAATATTAAATTACTTTGACATTTACTGCATTTAATCCTTTTCTACCTTCTTCTAGTTCGTATTCCACTGCATCACCTTCTCTAATCTCATCAATCAAACCAGATACGTGTACGAAGTACTCTTTTTTTGTGTCTTCATCGATAACAAATCCATATCCTTTGGACTCGTTGAAGAATTTTACTGTTCCTTTATTCATTATTGTATTGTAATATAATATATTAATTAAGTGACAAAGGTAGTGTTATTTTGCAGATAACAACAGAAATTTTCCAATTCATTTCAAAAAAAATTAAACCTTAACCTTTTAGCAATATTTTAGGTCACGTTATGTTACAGGCTTAACAATTTAAAAAACTATTCAAAACCTTCCTCAAAACCTAAATTGCCACTTCTCAAAATCCTCTAGTCATGCCCTATTCAGGACAACTCCAATGACTTGCTTTTCATCAGTACACGCTCATAATGTTTCTCATAAAGTGGTAATATTCTCTGAAGTTCAAAGTCTTTAGCCCTATTTAGTGCGTTTTCTTTGAACTTCGGTAAATTCTCATCTTGCAAGATGAAAAGGGCATTTTTAACCATATCCCGAACATCACCTATATTACTCATAAACCCAGTTACACCATTGATATTTAGCTCAGGAATCCCCCCTGCATTGCTGGTAATTACTGGTACTTCACAAGCCATAGCTTCCAAAGCTGCCAAGCCAAAGCTCTCTTTCTCAGAAGGCATCACAAACAGGTCGCATACAGAAAGAATCTCTTCTATCACCTGAAGTTTGCCCAAAAACCGGACATCTTCAAATATCCCTAGTTCATGGCAAAGGTTCTCCATTTTCCTTCTCTCAGGGCCCTCCCCTACTAGCAAGAGTTTTGATGGCATTTGCTTGTTCACCTCATAAAACATATTGATCACATCATCCACCCTCTTCACTTTTCTGAAGTTAGAAATATGGATCATCAGTTTTTCACCCTTAGGACATATCGCAGCTTTAAAATGATCTTTTTTCTGTTTCTTGAATCGTTTTAAATCTATAAAATTGGGAATTACTTCAATTTCAGTAGAAATATCAAAAAACTTGAAAGTATCGTCTTTTAACGACTGGGAAACGGCTGTTACCCCATCGGACTGATTGATGCTAAATGAAACCACGGGTTCCAAGCTCTCGTCCTTTCCCACCAACGTGATATCAGTACCATGCAAGGTAGTCACTACAGGAATGGTGATCCCTTGAGCTTTCAAAATCTGCTTGGCCATATAGGCAGCTGAGGCATGAGGAATAGCATAATGAACATGTAGAATATCCAATTTTTCCGTTTTCACCACATTCACCATCTTACTTGCCAAAGCAAGCTCATAAGGCGGATACTCAAATAGTGGATACGTCCTTATATCCACTTTATGATAGTACAAATTACTATTGATATAATCGAGCCTTGTAGGCTGGGAATATGTAATAAAATGGACATGATGTCCTTCCTCGGAAAGCGCTTTTCCCAGCTCGGTAGCAACTACGCCACTTCCTCCATAGGTAGGGTAACAGATAACTCCTATATTCATGAGATTTGAAAAATTGATCCTACATAATTGATACACCCAATCCAATAAACCGGGTATTCTGAAAATCTTGACTGCCTTTCGTATACTACCTCCAACTAAAAACAGTCTTAACGACAGTATGTTTAGCCGCCCACAAAAAAAGCCCTAGGAATTGATCCCTGGGCTATGCCGCACTCATCTTTTTTATTTCTTGGTAATTGATACCAAAATGTGAATCGTGGAAAACGCATTTACCATCTTCAATTAGCAACACCTGTGGAGACTGGTGTTCAACATCAAACTCTTCAACTATTTTGTTAGAAATTTCTCTGAACCTAATAAGATCTAAGTAGTAAGGAGTAACTCCTTCCATTTCCTTCTCATTCCAAGATCTTTTTAGTCGGTCATAAGCCATTGCACTTACCGAACAACGGGTACTATGCTTGAAAATCAATACTTTCTTATTTGCCGAAAGTTTTTTTATTTCTTCTAACTCTTCTGTTTTTGTTAATGATTCCCAGTTCATTTCAATTAGTTTGTTGATTCCATTATATGGTTCAAAATTAAGAAAAGATGAGCTATATGACCATGAATTAATCAAAATCTCATCATGTATCATACAACCGAAAATGTTTTTTGGTTCAAAAAAAATGGCAAGTACCAATAATTTGATACTTGCCATTTCTTAAAAAAACGTATTAAAGCCCCTTATTCTGCCTTCCTGTTTGCCACCTTGTACACAAAGCCAATGCCCATCGCTTGGCTGAGCTGTACGTCATCGTCTTGGTCTTTGTCATAAATAAGCGCTCCAGAAAGCCGCACACTTATGTATTTGGCCACTTTGGCCGTAATAGCCAAATCTAACCTATGATCAATTTCTTCTAGTGCAAACGTCTCATAGTTTGCATACATTAAATATCTTGCTTTAAGGTTAAGATTTTCAGTCAAATCTTTATCAAAGTCTGCCAATAGCTGAAATGCCAACCACTCTGAACGAACTTTGTCACCAATTGGCACACCATAATTTTTAGGAGGGTCAGCATCCTCGTTCAAATAAAGCGTGGTATCCGTCACAAAAGTAAACCTAGGAGAAAATGGGGATAGCCTTACCCAAAAATAGTCGGCAGGTTTGTATTCAAAACCCCATGAAGTAGTCAAATATCCTGGAGCCATAAACTTTGAAATCCTCCTAGATATCTCCTGACCATTGGCACCTGTTTCGTACTTGAAGCCATTGGCAAACTGGGTCAAAAAGTTGACAGATGCATACATTTGCCATTTTGAAGAAAGGTCATGACCTACTTTTGTGTCAAAAAACAACCTATCACTAGCTTTACGCAAGCTTTGCCCATCATTTTTAACCATCCCAAACTGTGCTTCAAACTCATTGTCCCAAGAAGTTTTATTCTTCTTATAGGCAGCTTTCGCATTGATAAGTGCATCAAAAGCTAGAGAGTTCACACCACCACCAGTCCAGTTACTACTGAAAGATGACTGGTTAAAGTTCAGGCTTCCATTAAATGAATTAGTCCAATAAGTAGTATCGGATTGCGCCATCAAGCCAACCGAAACCAAAAGGGAAACAAGTGTTAGAAGTAGTTTCATACTTTTTTATTATTTAATTAAAAACAAAGGCCATCGGGAGGCAAATGCCAACCGATAGGCCCATACAGAATGATTTTTAATAGGAAAATTGAAAATTATTTGCTGTCGTGCTTGTACAAATGCACATCCGTTTGTGGATAAGGAATGCCAATACCTTCTTTGTCGAAAGTAAGTTTTACTTTTTCCTGCATGTCGAAGTAAATTCCCCAGTAGTCTGCTCCTTTTGCCCAAACTCTCACTACAAAGTTCACAGAACTATCTGCAAGCTCTGAAAGAGCAATGAATGGCTCGGCAGGCTCTTTCAAAATTCTAGTGTCTGCAGCTATCAGATCAGCCAAAATTTGTTTTGCTTTTGCGATATCATCATCATAACCAATTCCAAAAGTCATATCTATACGACGCTTTTCTTCGGTAGAATAGTTAGTGATTGCCCCGTTGGCCAATGGCCCATTAGGAATGATGATCGTTTTGTTATCGAACGTTTTAAGGATAGTCACAAAAATCTGGATCTCGTTTACTATCCCAATAAAGCCTTGTGCTTCTATAACCTGCCCTACTTTGTACGGTTTAAAAATCAAGATAAGCACACCACCCGCAAAATTTGCCAAACTACCCTGGAGCGCCAAGCCTATTGCTAAACCAGCAGCACCAATTACTGCTACAAAAGAAGTAGTTTCAATGCCTACCATAGAAGCTACACTGATAAGTAACATTACTTTCAGTAAAACATTGAAAAGACTGGTAAGGAAAGGAACAAGAGATACATCTACATTTCTTTTTATCATCAAATTTTTCACAAACCCTGTCAAAGATTTGATGATGATCAAGCCAATGATAAGTACTACAATAGCCATTGCAATACCTGGCAAGTATTTCCAAGCCAAATCAATTAGTTGAGCTGAGTAATCGTCTAGTTGTTTCATAAAAATGCATTAGTTTTAATGTAATAATTAGTTTTAGAAATTGTGTTAGATTTTAGATAAAGAACTATCAATTTGAAGATAGCCTGAAACCTTAATAAGAGTTAATATAAAAAGTAAACAAATATTAAATTTTAGTAAAGAATGGTATATCCGCATAGCTTACAAATACCTTGGACGGACCTTCTGAGTAAGGAGCTATTTCGTAAGAGTTATAGTAAAAAACGACTCCATCATCCTTCAATAAAAAGTTATCGTTTGCCTCAAACTTATCCACATAACCCCTCAGTAATTCTGTCAGATCAACCTCAGTATCTATTCCTTTCATCTTTTTAAAAGCCGTCCCCACTGCTTCATCAAGCTTTGCCTTATCTGCCGTCTTTAACATATCTTTTAGCTCAATAACTTCCCCTGTTGTAAGATCATAGTTATAGTACAAGGTGTTTGAATTAGGATGAGCGCCTCCTGTAAAAGAACTGACCGAATAAGTGAGAGCTAAAACTTTACTATCTAGCCGGCTTACTTCACACTCCACTTCATGATACCACCCATAGGACGTATCTGGAAACTTCTCTGCAAATTCTTTGTAAGAATTAAAAAACTCGGATACCAATTCATCGACACTTGTTTTATCCTCATTTTCAGGGCGTATTCCTTGTGCTACACTTTTCAATATGTCTTCATTTATCCTATCCGCATGTAAACCAGATGAGATTTTGGGGAACTTTAACTTTACTGAAGTACAATCTTGGTATTCGTCGCAGTCTGGTATTGTCCTTACAACCTCCTTTATTTCAAAAGAAGTACAAGTGCAATCAGCATGATTGGGGCTTGAATGAGAGCAACTCCAAAAAAACACCAACATAAAAAAAAGAGAATAAAAAGCACGCATACCGTAGCCGTAAAAGCACAAAAGTACTTGGTTCAAACAATGAAAATTTGATAGTAAAATCCGTATTATGCTGGTTGGAGAATCTTGATAGTAATATACTGTACAAATATTAAAAAAAATAAACTGGGGTGGGAAAGTTTTGTTTGAAAATATATGCAACTAAAATAATTTTACCTCCACAAACAAAAATCAGCCACGGTAAAAAAGCTTACCGTGGCTGATTTTTAAGGGATAATATCCACCTATATCATTTGGGCTCGTATACCACATAATTTTTAGAATCTTCCCACATCCTTATCGCCGAAAACCTGATTTCGCCTGACTTCAGCCTTGGGAAATCCTCTTCCAATACTTCTTTAAACTTGTTGTATAAAAACATGGCCAAACCTTCGCAACTAGGCAAAGGCACCACTAATGGTTTAAAAAGCTCTGGATGCTCTTCAAAAACTAACTTTTTGAGCAACTCATCTTCTTGGTCCACTACTATCGCATGATCCAAATGATCAGCTATCCATTTTTTTACTTTCTTGAACTTCCCAAAATCTAACACAAAGCCATTTTCATCCAGCTCGTCACTTTCAAACTCCAGCTCCACACTCCAGTTGTGACCGTGCACTAACTTACAGTGACCATCGTGCTTTGGCTGACGGTGGGCAAAAGGTATATCGGAAAAACGTTTGCAAATTTTCATCATTGAACATTGGTTAAGGCAACTACTCTGCCTCGGTAAATAATTATCCTTCATTATCAGTAACGATAAGAAGACTTTCAAACCACAAAGATAACACGGCTTTCTATTTTTAGTCAGAGATTTTTGTAACTAGAAATGAAAAACCATGTCCATCCAGCAGTTGAAACTAATTACTTGCCCAGAAAACCTATTCATGAATTCGATTTTTGGGTAATCCTATTACTACCAAAAAGTACAGGTGCTTACCTAATACCACTAATGATAAAGTTTAAAATCTCACTGTTTTCCACCGGTTGCTCGTAAGCTGTAGTTTTGTATTTGGGAGGAAGCAATATTTTCCTCTCCACTAAGCTGTTAAGCGTATCGATGTACTGCAAAGAGGTTTTCCCTATAAGCAAATTATCGAGCGAATGGCCTTCCAAATAGTAGAGCAATACATTTCTAAACCCTCGCAGGTAAAGATAATCTTTGGTGAAGCCACCGCCCCTGAATATCCTTGCCGTAAGGTAATAAGCCGCATTAGTATCCATTTTCCCTTCCTCTACCAAGTAAGCAAAAACTTGGCTAAAATCCTTGTCTTGCAGCATTAGCTGGATCGCCATTACACGCAGAGCAAGCTCCTTGAGCCGTTTGATGGTGACATTGCCCGAAAGGTATTCGCTCAACACAGCTAAACCTTCTTGCGTAAGCGTATTGAGCGGCATACCCAGCCTCATGAGGTTAAGGGTTTGCAAACGGGCGTTGATAGTAGTGACCATATGCACACCTATTTCATGATGGGCGAGCGCTGCCACGCTTTTCTCCGAAAACTTCGCTCCCTTTTTTATCCGAACGGTCTTGGTACTGTTGAGCACCAAGGCTTTAGAAGCAAGGTTGGGTACCGTTTCTATTTTACACTCAAAACCATATTCGGCTACTGTTTGCCTAAAAATCTCCTCGGCGTCCTTGTCGGAAAGGTTTTCCTCAAACTTGGAGCTTGCTGGCTCTGGGCTGTACATCAGATATTGTGCATTTGCCAAGTCCTTTGCATTGGGCTCGCCAAAGTACCTCAACGAGTTGTAAAGAAATTTTTGAGTACCAATAGAAGACAAAATATCCACTTTATCGGCATAAGCATTTATACAAGACTGGTAGAGTTGCCTAATCTCTGGGTCGAGGATTTGGTTTACCTGAATATTGTACAACGCACTTTTGAACTCAAAAGGGTCGATGAGCAAGCTGCGATACTTGAACGTAGGGTTTACCTTGAATTTCGAATTGAAAAACTTCTTTTTCTCCGACTCTATATTGATCGGGTTGATGTAATAGAGAATCTCAAAGTTTCTTACCAAGTGGAAAAGCTGCCTATCCACATCAATGATATTTTGCTCAAGCTCAGCAGAAAGCAAGTGTGACCTTTTCACCACCTTGAGCGACGTATGCGTGCGGGCAAAAAGCTTAACTGAATTATGAATAGCCCCCTTGAATTGCTTTTGGATCAGGCTGATCATTTGAGGGTATAGCTCGCCCGAATCTTCATCGCAATAAACCTTTTTTACCTCCGTAGCAAGTACGAGGGTGTTTTCAAACTTATTGGTAAGGTTGCTAAGCAAATAACCTTTCCCAAAAAAAACATCATTGATCGCTGTCTCATTTTCCGTGTCGGGAAACTCCATCTTGCCCAATGAGCTTACCCATTTACTTATTACCTTGCCAAAGCGAACGTTGTCTACATTCACCGTTCCAAGATTGAAAAGCGGAGTATCCCTGTTCCAGCGCTTATGGTTATACGAATGGATATCGAACACCAAACACGCCCCAAACTTGGTTTCTATCTTTTGTACCAATGTCTCCAGCACCTTATAAAAGCCCTCGTGCTTTTGCAGGGAAACCTCCCGCTGCTGCGGAGTAATGGCATTTTTCCAAACAGTTTTTCCCCAAGCCGTATCATAAATAGCTTGAGCTGGCTCACGGTTGAGGTCGTACTCGTAGCGTGAATCCAACCCTTCCATTACGATGGGAAGGTCTTTTATAAAATCGCTGGTGTGAGGATCTTCTTCGTACCACCGCTCCTGCTGGGTGAGCAAGCAGTTTTCTAATAAATCTGGCCTAAGCTTAGCCCCATTGTGGACTGCCGCACAAATGTAGGCAGTGTATTCTTCGATCTTTAACTTGAAAGATCCATCTTTTGCTTCGGCATTGAAAGTAATCCCCCTTTCAATACGGCCGATCATCTCATCGACAGTTAACTTAAGCATCTTCTATTTTCTTACGGAAAGCATGTTTACGGGCAATAGCCTTTTCTTTATTACTCACTACATTCTCTACAAAATCAAGCACTTTTTGCTGAAGTTTCACTCTGTTAAATGCATTTATACGGGTAATCCCACCAGGGCTACAAACATTGATCTCGATGAGTTTTCCTCCGATCAAGTCTAAGCCTACAAAATACAAACCGTCGGCTACGAGCTTAGGACCAATTTTTTTACAAAGAGCCTTTTCCTCTTTCGTAAGCACATGTTTGTGAGCTGTTCCTCCCGCATGAACATTCGCCCTTACATCGTCGGAAGAGGGCACACGCTTCATAGCGCCAATAGCTTCTCCGTTAAGCATAAGTACGCGCACATCTCCATCTTTTGCACCTTCAAGGTATTCCTGCAAAATCACATAATGGTCTTCTCCCCTTTTGCCCGTTATGTAAAAATCGAGCAAAGATGTCACACTTTGCATGGCTGTTTTTTCGATCACAATCACCCCACTTCCGCCATACCCTTCCAGCGGCTTCAAAATCATCTTCTCGCTATCCGATTCTTTGATTACCTTTTTGAGGTAATCTTTATTTTTCGATACGTGGGTGATGGGAATAATCTTGTTTTCAGGATCTTCAAAAGCTGCCGAATACAATTTGTTGTTCGCCTTGCGCAAACCGTCAATATCATTTACTATAAAGGTATCGTCCTTTACAGAATCGAGAAAGTTAAGCATCACTGGGTCGAGCGGCGGGTTCGTCCTCACAAAAATGACATCGAAACCCGACATAGGTACGAGTTGCTCCTTGAACTCTGCCTTTTTATAAAAGCTCATGATGTTCTGCGGTACTTTTTCTTCCCGCTTCAGCATCCGGCAAAACCCGAAGGTCATGCTTTCCCTAATTGTCAGATTTTTAGGCATCAGGATAGCTACTTTATGCCTGCGCGAGGCGGCTTCATGTATCATCCGAAGCGTAGTATCCGTCTCTGGTGCAACCCTATCCCAGGGGTACATTAAAAAACATATGTTCATCAGACTTGAGATTAAGTATTTTAGTCCCTATTTTTTTGGAAATAAGGGCGGAAAATAGATGAAAGAATTAGTATTGGCAACGATGCTTAACTATTTATTTTCAATGAAGTCCCCCTCCCAAACCCAGCGGCAAACACATATACTTTAAATACCTGACTATCAAGCATAAGCAATGTATTGTTTTTTTATATTTAAGCACAAAAAAATCGTTGAATAACCTCATCCATAATCCACCATATTTCTTGCCAAATCACCCCCTTTGAAATCAGGTACTAAAAGAAAGGTTTACCAGCAAAAAAACGTCTAACACTTAGGTATTTATAAGGCTACACCTGCTCACGCATGAGCTATATATACCAGCAATCTCCCATCCATTTGCTCACCTCTCCTATTTTCTAGCTTTACCGTCGGATTTTGATTATAGAAAGTGCATCTTCCAGAAGATTTGCCGTAATTTCCTGACATAAATAAAATTGAAAAACTATATTAAATATGAAGTCTTATTATCAATTATTCATCTTGTTTATATCAATAAACTTATTTGCTTGCCAACCTGAAAAAGAGGAAGCGAAACGCCCAAATATTTTATTTTGCATAGCAGATGATGCTACGTTCGCCCACATGGGTGCATATGGCTGCAGCTGGGTAAAGACCCCAGGCTTTGACCGAGTAGCTCAGGAAGGTGTACTTTTTATGAATGCCTACACTCCAAATGCAAAATGTGCCCCTTCTAGGTCTTGCATCCTCACAGGCAGGAATTCTTGGCAGCTAGAAGAAGCTGCAAACCATGTCCCCTTTTTTCCTACCAAATTCACCACTTATGCCGAAACCTTAAAACAAAATGGCTACCACGTAGGCTACACCGCCAAAGGCTGGGCACCTGGCATAGCTCTCGATTCGACAGGAGACAAGAGGGAACTTACAGGAAAAGTTTACAACGAGTTCAAATTAACGCCTCCCACAAGCAAAATTTCATCCATTGATTACACAGCCAATTTCGAAGCTTTTTTGAAAGACAGAAAAGAAGGAGAGCCTTTTTGCTTTTGGTATGGCTCAACTGAGCCTCACAGGGCTTATGAGTTTATGTCGGGAGTAGAAAAAGGAGGAAAAAAACTTTCAGACATAGATGAAGTACCTGCCTTCTGGCCCGATACGGATAGCGTGAGGCACGACATGCTGGACTATGCTTATGAAATAGAGTATTTTGACCAGCACCTTTCAGCGATGATTGAACTATTGGAAAAAAACGGCGAACTAGAAAACACTTTAATAGTAGTCACTGCTGACAACGGCATGCCTTTCCCAAGGGTAAAAGGAAACAAATACGAGTTTTCGAACCATTTGCCTTTGGCTATTATGTGGCCTGCTGGCATCAAGGGCAAAGGACGAAAAGTAGAAGATTTTGTAAGCTTTATCGATTTCACCCCTACTTTTCTGGAAGTAGCTGGAGTGACCAAAAAGAATTCGAGGATGCAGCCTATACAAGGAAAAAGCTTAACCGACATCTTGTACACTGCAAAAGAAGGGATAATAAACCCAGCAAGAGATCATGTGCTTTTGGGCAAGGAACGCCACGACCTTGGCAGACCCAACGATTGGGGCTATCCGGTGAGGGGAATTGTAAAAGGAAAATATTTATACCTCCATAACTTCGAAACGAGCCGCTGGCCTTCTGGAAACCCAGAAACTGGCTACATGAACACCGATGGAGGAGCTACCAAGTCGTTTATCCTCAACGATAGGCGTACAAATGGGCACTCGAAATGGTGGGACTTGAACTTTGGAAAAAGACTGGAAGAAGAACTTTACGACATAGAAAACGATCCTTACTGCATCCACAACTTGGCTATAGGCACAGAAATGTCGGAGGTAAAAAACAACCTTAAACAACAGCTTTTTAAAGAGCTTGAAGAGCAAGAAGATCCAAGGATTTTGGGCGATGGGCAAGTGTTTGATACTTATATTTACTCACAAGAAAATGTAAGAGGCTATTACGAAAGGTATATGTCAGGTGAGGATGTAAAAGCTGGATGGATAAATGAAACCGATTACGAAACTGCTCCATTGGATTAGAATTCCAATGCTCAAAAGCCATATTTATACAAATAGCCCTATCTATTAAGTTAGATGGGGCTATTCTTGCATTAACTCACAATGGACAGATATTCTTAAAGCTATTCCTCTATCCTATTGAAACACATTGATTAGCGAAGCTTTAGTTCTTCAATCACATTCGTGCATATTGTTTTAGTATATGCCACCTTTTCTTCCAAATCTTCTCTTTGCAAATTGTTTTCTTTGTACCTCTCTATTTGGCGAATGGGTTCTTTGAGCAAATTGATTTTCAACAAATCAATAGTAGATTTTAATTTATGAGCTATTTCTGACATTTTTTGAAGATTATTTTCCTTCAATGCCTCTTCCAAGCTCCTCAAAACTTCAGGCGTATCATCAATAAAGATCTGTATCATTTTATTCAAAAATGCCGTGTTTTGATTGACATTAGATTGTAGTTTAGACAGATCGTACATAGGTTGGCCAGAAGAACTAGTTAAATTATCATCAATGGGTATACCTGACTTTGGACTTTCGGGTAGATAGTCATCAATTTTTTCAAGAAGCGTATGTTCTTCAAATGGTTTGACTACATAATCATTCATCCCAACTTTTTTATAATTCTCTAGGTCTTTTTGATAAGCATTTGCGGTCAAAGCAATTATTGGTACCTCCATTTTCAATTTATTTCGGATAATTTGGGTTGCTTCAATACCGTTCATAATTGGCATTTGAATATCCATTAATACTATATCAAAGTCCCCTTTCTCAAGCATCTCTATCCCTATTTTCCCATTTTCAGCCGTTTCAACTTTAAAACTTTTTTGTTCCAAAATAGTCGAAGCAAAAAAGCGATTGATTCTATTATCTTCTACTAAGAGGATTTGAAACCCTTTGTAATCACGGTTTTTAAACTCATCATCACTTTTAATTTCCAGTATATCCTGCGATGTTTTCTTAAAGGGAATAACGAAGGAGAAGATTGTCCCTTTTTTTAAGGAAGTTTTCACATTTATTTCCCCTCCCATAAGTTCAATCAGTTGCTTACTGATAGTCAGGCCCAGACCTGTCCCCCCATATTTCCGGGAAATACTTACATCAGCTTGTTCGAAACTATCAAAAATGTATTCGAGTTTCTCTTCAGGAATTCCTTCCCCAGTGTCCTCGACTTGAAACAGTAAATACTGATGCGTGGGGGTCTCTTGTTGCAAATTACACGAGAGTTTTACACTCCCGACCTCGGTGAATTTTATGGCGTTGTTCACCATATTCAGAAGTGTTTGATTCAGCCTTACTGGATCTCCCAATACGATTTCTTGAATAAGCTGGTTAAAATAAATATTGAAAACAATCCCTTTTTCTTCAGCTTTATGCTGTACTAGCTGATAGATATTTTCTATTACTTCTTCTATACTAAAAGGAATTTCCTCAAGGTTTAATTTATCTGCCTCAATTTTGGAAAAGTCTAAGATATCGTTGATAATAACTAGAAGATTTTTGGCAGAAAACCGAACAGCATCCAAGTACTTATTTTGTGTTTCACTCAGTTTCGTTTTGAGCATAATTTCCGACAGACCCAATATAGCATTCATAGGTGTGCGGATTTCATGGCTCATCTTAGCTAAAAATAACTCCTTCGCTTTTGCAGAGTCTTCAGCTACTTGCTTTGCTTCCAACAAATCCTTTTCTGCTTTTTTACGATCGGTAATATCTCTTACAAATGCACTAAAATGTAATTCATCTTCAAATGGAATAGGAGTAATTGCCAGCTCTATTGGAAATTCTTCTTTATTTTTTCGAATAGCGCTAATTTCGATACGCTGATTCAACACAACAGCTTTTCCAGTTTTTATATACCTATTCATCCCATCCGAATGAGCTGATACATATTGTTTTGGCATAATAAGTTCGTGTATATAACTGCCTATCGCCTCCTTTTCTTTCCACCCAAAAATTAATTCAGCCTGCTTATTCCACTGAGTAATTACACTCTTAGAATTAATCATAATTACAGCATCCAGCGCTGTATCAATAATGAGACTTAATTTCTCTTCACTTTTCTTTAGTGCTTTTTCTGCTAGTTTTCTTTGGGTAATGTCAGAAACCAAAGCAAAAGTACCTATGATGTTACCTTCTGCATCTTTGTAAGGAGCAGCATTTACCTGAATCCAAATCTTAGACCCATCTTTACAATATTGCTCTATTTCAAACCTTTCAGATTCTTCTGTTTGTTTCTTTTCAAAAGAATCCCAAGCACTGGGAGGAAGAAAAGGTTGAAAAGCCTTCTGGCCTATTAGTTCATCCAAACTGTAGCCTGTCAAGTTCGACATCTGCTCATTGGTGAAAAGGATTTTGTCTTCTTGGTCGGTAATTACAAAACCTTCTTGCAGGTTTTTTAAAAGGTCTATATAAAGCTTGTCTTTTTCTAATAATTCTTTTTCTGCCCTAATTCTTTGATCCGCCTCTATTAATCCTTTTTCATGTTCAAGGCAGGCTTGTATGGACATTGAAAATTTGGAAATCACACTATACAACTTGTTCATTTCCAATTTAGAATAAGTCTTTTCAGAGGCTGAAGAATACAACTTCAAAAAACCCAATTCCCCTAAGCGATAAATGACATAAACACCTTTCTTATCTTTTAATTTATCTACATCATTAAATAAGTTATCGTGCTCTTGAGCCGTAAAAGAGTTGAACTTATTCTGTCCAAAATTCTCAAAAAATGGGCTTTTGATGGAAACCAAAGAGGCTTTGAATAATTTTTGAGGATAGGAGTAAATAACTACAAAATCATTGTGTTCTGGCGATGATGCAGGTATAACCGACTCTTTTAACCATACAGTTGCATAAGTAAAATTCTTGCGTGCCAAAAGAGCTTTTAGAAAGAAATCACAGTTTTCTTTAAGCTTAAGGGACTTCCCTACAGAAAGTGATAACTCATAGAGAGTAGATATGTCTTGGATAATTTCGGTTCTTGTATCTTGCATGTTCGGGATACTGAAGTGTAATGTATTTTTCCAAATTTAATGAATTAGCCCCACTACAACTGTTTTGTTATAGAACTCAATATATCCCCGCCCAGAGGCAATTTCTCCAAGAGTCAAAGCACCTTGTATTTGCAAATCAGGGTTATATTTTTTTACATTCTCATTAATTTCATCTAGTTCGTGTTCAAAATCCTTTTCAAGATACAAAGACCTAGAAATACATTCTATCACAAGTACATCCGTAGATGTTCCGCTCATGCTTTCAATAGCATCTTTTGTAGCTTGCTTAGCTGCAGCAATCAAATTTTGAGGCTTACCTTTCAAAATACTTAAAACGGCATTTTCAGGTACTTCCCCAACACAAAACAACTCTCCTTTTTCATTAGTCGCAATAGGGTCTCGTACAATTTTCTCCTTGTTTTCTTTATTGATCCCCAATGGATAAGCCTTTGCTATTTCAAAAAAATTATCAACCCCTATTGTCTGTTGAGAATCGCTTTCAATTACAGACTGATAAATTTCAAACGCACTCTGCCAATTTAGCTCTTTTACGACATTTTTATGTGCGGAACTAGCTACAAAAGGTCCTTGAATGGTTTTCCAACCATGCCGCACACCAAGGCTGATAGGTTGAGGGAGAAAGACTAATAAAGCAGCATCCTGAAAAAAACCTTTATTGGTAAATATATTAGGTCTTTGTTGGAGGGTGAGAGAACCACAGCCTCCTCCTATATAATTTAAACCATCTCCCAATGTATTGAACAACTCCGATAAAAAGCTTGAGATATTGGCAGTAAGTCCATCGATAAGTACTAAAACACTTTTGGCTTTAGGAGAATATTGTTCAATTTCACTAAGCTTAAATTTTTCTTCATTGAGCCCTTCTATTACGAGTGGTGCGGCATCAATTGCTATTTTTTTTATGACTACACCTCTTTCAAACTTATGTTTACCATTCAGAATAGCTGGGAAAATACCACCAAAGAATTCCCATTTTTTTTTACCAAACTCCATGACTAGTTCATCAAAATCGAATGGAGTATGTTCTGTTGTCATGATTAAAATCCCTTCTGTCTTTTTTAAACCTAGGCTTTCAACATAGACTATGATCTCTTGGAGGTTAAAATTGGTGAAGTACATAATGAAAAATTTGGTTTATGAATACTGGACTTTATTATTTAATTAACTACAAATTAATAACATAGTTAATTATAATTCATTGTTTTTCATCATCTTATAAATAGTTGATTTACCAATTTCCAATACCTTGGCTACTTTCAATACATTCTTATCATACTTTTTCAAATACAATTTAATTATTTTTCTATTGTAATCAGCTAATGTCATTTCTCCTAACATCAATTGGGCTTCGTGATCAATTTCATCAAAAACTATATCTTCTTCCATGATTTCCTTACCATCCGCCATTACCGCTGAAAGCTCAACAATTGCCTTCAACTCCCTCACATTACCTGGATAAGAATAACCCATCAATTTCTTTTTGGCTTCATTTGTAAAAGAAAGTTTGCCCATCTTATTTTCTTTACAAAACTCTTGCAGACAAAATTTGGCAAGTAGAATAATGTCATTTCCGCGTTCTCTAAGTGGAGGAAGTTGAATAGGCAAGCCTAAAAGGCGATAATACAAGTCCTGTCTGAACTGCCCCTTTTTCACCAAGTCTTTCAAGTTTTTATGAGTAGCAACTATGAGGCGCACATCAATTTTTTTCACACCGTTACTTCCTAGTCTAGTAATTTCTCGTTCTTGCAATACCCGCAATAATTTAGCTTGTAGATCTAACCCCAAATCTCCTATTTCGTCAAGAAATAAGGTACCCTTGTCTGCTTCTTCAAATTTCCCTATTCTGCGGTTGACAGCACCCGTAAACGCTCCTTTCTCATGACCGAACAACTCACTTTCAAGCAATTCTGCGGGTATTGCCGTAACATTAACTGCCACAAAGGGCTTTTTCTTTCGGTCCGAATTGTAATGCACAGCCTTGGCGACCAATTCCTTTCCTGTTCCTGTTTCTCCTGTGACAGAAACAGTAATATTAGATTTTCCGGCTTTTCTTAATAAAGCAAACACTTTTTGTAGTGCTGGGCTATTACCTTTAATAATATCATTAAACTCGTACTTCTGGCTTACTTCCTCTTGCAATACCTGATAATCCTTCTTGAGCTGTAGATGTTCTACAACATTTCTTATCGTATTCCACACCCTATCTTTAGCATCGTCATTTTTCACAATGTAATCGTATGCCCCTTCTTTTAGCAGGTCAATTGCAGTTTCAACACTTTCTTGACCTGAAATAATAATAACTGGTATTTCAGGATTGAATAATTTGATTTTTTTGAGAAGCTCTTGACCCGTAAAATCAGGGAGAGAATAGTCCAACGTGATAATAGTAGGCTTTTCATGCAGATGGTTCAACATCTTTTTACCCGTATCGAACCATTCTACCTCAAAGTCAGGATTGAGTGAGAGTGTATATTTCAAATACTCTCCATACCATTTGTCATCTTCTACCAAAAAGATTTTACAATGTCCCATTTTACTAGCAATTGATGAATGTTACTCCAATATACAATTTATTTCTACGTAGTGGAATATTTTCTACCCAGTAGAAATACCAAGTCCACAATCTCAAGACTAGAACAATAATAAAACACAGATATTCAGATACTTATATAAACAAATGAAAATATGGTTTTAGTTTTGAAATAATACTTCCCAAAACCAAAACTATAAAATCATGAGTAAGAAAAACATATTATTAATAGAAGATGATAGAGCCTTAAGAACACTTTTAGAGTTTGTTCTATCAGAGGATTTTAATGTGATATCACAGGAAAATGCTATATCTGCATTGGCTTGGTTAGAGAAAAATACTTGTCCAGATCTAATCTTAACTGACCTTATGATGCCAGAAATAAGTGGAATGGAATTTACAAAAACCATTAGGTCAAGTAGTCTTTATAGGAACATTCCTATCATAATCCTTTCAGGCAAAGAGAATTCAGACTCTCGTATCCGGCTTTTGGCTATTGGCGCTGATGATTTTATCACAAAGCCTTTTAACCCAGTAGAAGTGGTGTTGAGAATAAAAAACATCTTCAAAAGAACAGTTGCCTAAAAACTATACCATGAAAATATTATACATCAATCGCCAGCCAACTCCGAAACTAACATCAATATTAGCCATGTGGGGAGATATAAAGTTTATTAGTAGTGGAAAAAAAGCACCACTGATTATATATAAGCATCCTCCGCAACTTGTCATTTTTGATCAAAAAAGTATCGACATGCCTGTTGATCTCTTTTTTCAAAAGTGTAAAAATGCAACCACTAACCGAGAAATCAGATACATCATGCTGACAGGTTCTGAAAAACGGATCGATACAAATCTATTACAAGACCGACGTTTGTATGACGTTTATAGAGCC
The DNA here is from genome assembly GCA_034044135.1 of Flammeovirgaceae bacterium SG7u.111. Classification (NCBI taxonomy): domain Bacteria; kingdom Pseudomonadati; phylum Bacteroidota; class Cytophagia; order Cytophagales; family Flammeovirgaceae; species Flammeovirgaceae bacterium SG7u.111. The sequence goes on from CP139021.1 coordinate 5,894,974, forward strand.
CCATACGATTTAAAAGCTATCGCAACAAGGGTAAAAACTTTGAGCACGCATTGGGATAGTATAAATCAGAATTTTAAAACTGAAGAATCTATACCTGTTGAAAAAATCTATTCGACTAATTCTTTTTTGAAGCGTTTTTTAGATGTAACAATTTCATTTTCTGCATTACTATTGCTTTCCCCGTTACTAGCCTTGGTTACCTTATTAATTCAACTGGAGTCCAAAGGCAAAGGTGCCCCCATTTACAAATCCAAACGAGTAGGTAGTAAATACAAAATTTTTGAGCTATACAAGTTCAGGACCATGAGAGTAAATGCCGATAAGCTTTTAAATGATGTCAAAAAGGAAAACCTATACTCAAAACAAAGCAAACCCGAAAGTAGTATTGCTCCAACAGAACAAATATGGCTATTCCATGACAACAATAGCAGAGTATTGGAGAGCGAATTTCTACATCAAAAATCTAACTCCCAATCTAATTTTATCAAAATTAAAAACGACCCCAGAATCACCCGTCTTGGTAGGTTTTTAAGAAATACAAGTATTGATGAATTACCACAGCTTTTCAATGTTCTCAAAGGAGATATGTCTTTGGTAGGCAACCGCCCTTTACCGCTCTATGAAGCAGAAACATTGACTTCTGACGAGCTAGCCACTCGTTTTTTAGCACCAGCAGGCCTCACAGGTTTGTGGCAGGTAACCAAAAGAGGTAAAGGCGAAATGTCTGTTCAAGAGCGCATAGCACTAGACAATGAATACACTCAAAAACATTCTTTTTGGTTCGATTTGAAAATTATTCTCCGAACATTCCCTGCTCTTTTGCAAACTGAAAATGTCTAAAAAAGCCTCCAGCACTCTTTAAAATACTGACTTATGAAAACCATTACAACAATTGGTTTATTGTTAGCAATAAGCCTACTACCGTCATGTCTCTATGAAATGGAAAGTGACTTAAAGGAAGATGTGTCTGATGCAATATCTCCCCAAGAAGTAATTGAAAACTTAGTTGTTTCGGATAACTTTAATTACGAAACAACAAATCAATTTGAATTAAATATCCAGTTTGAATTACCAAACGGGACTACACTTTCATCCGTCCCTTTTACATTGGTAGACTCGGCAGCTAATCAAGAAAATGTTATTTTAAATGGAGTAAGCAACCCAAACGGAAAAAGTAAACTAAACCTGACTTTAGGAGCACATATCGAGAAAATATGGTTAAAAATCAACTTTGTCGGATTACCCACTACCCATGAAATACTACTAGAAAATTCAGTAATCTACTATAATGTAAACGAGTATTCTCATACTAAAAAATCTGTCCTGTGGAAAAGAACGACTGGAGTTGAGTCTTATAATACACTAGGAGGATGGAACTCATTGGGCGTTCCCGATTATCTATTGGCCACTGATGACAATGTAGACCAACAATTATTAATTGACATCAATGTTTCTTTGCCCGAAGGTGCACCCGTCCCTTCTGCTAATCCACAATATTTGAAAGATATAGATATGAATACACGCCTGAACGATGAAGCCGACTTGTGGGTTACTTTTGTTCATGAAGGGGCAGGCTATAAAAATACTCTTGGCTTTTTTACTTACAACCTGGCCTCTCCCCCAACTTCCATAAGCGAAGTACCAGATGATCAGATTTATATTATATTCCCAAATGTCTCTTTTAATAATAGTGGAGGCGGGTTGTACACTGGAAACAAGGTGTATTTAGGCAGATTTCCCGCTAATACTGGTATAGGCTGGTTTTTGATACCTAATGGGTGGAATAGTGGGACACAATCGGTGCAGCCTTCTTTTGAAACAAAGTACTCCATAAAAAGCATGAATGACTATGCAGGAGAAGCCTATCGGCAGTATTTAATCCAACTCAGAGATGATAAACGAGAACTGCTATTATTGGGCTTTGAAGACATTACCCGACCTGGGGGAGACAATGATTTCAACGATGCCATTTTTTATGTTACCGCCAATCCTTATTCAGCAATTACAACTGATGAATTAGAAAGCATTTCCACTTCTGTTGACTCAGATAACGACGGCATCCATGACTATGCCGATGAATTTCCTGCTGATCCGTCGCGGGCTATTTCACAGTATACACCTTCAAAAAATAGATTTGGGTCTTTAGCTTTTGAAGATTTGTGGCCGTCCAAGGGAGATTATGACTTCAACGATTTGGTGCTCGACTATAATGTAAGAAGCATTATGAATGCGAACTACATGGTAAAAGAACTGGAGTTTAGCCTCAAAGTAAAAGCTATTGGAGCTTTGTACCAGAATGGTTTTGGGATTGAGCTGCCTATTTCTTCAGACAAAATCCAAAGCGTTGAAGGCACTTTTTTGAATGAGGGATTTGTTGAGCAAAATAGTAATGGCTGTGAGTTAGGGCATGAAAAGGCAGTAATTGTATTTTTTGAAAATGCATCAAAACTCCTTCCTCGTTCTCCAGAAAGTAATTATACCAATGTTGAAAGGGGAAAACAGTTTGTAGAGCCTTTAGAGTTTATAGTAAAAGTAACATTACAAAATGGAGTATTCGACAACGAGTTGACTGGAGCTCCTTATAACCCTTTTTTAATCGTAAATAAGAATAGAGAACAAGAGATTCATTTATCAGGCCATGCCCCAACAACCAAAATAAATACAGCTCTCTTTGGGAAAAAAGATGACAGAACAAATTTGAGTAGTAAGTTTTATAAGACTGAAAACAATCTGCCTTGGGCCATACATACTCCTGTGTCGTTTGACTATCCCAGTGAAGGGAAAGTCATTACCCAATCGCACTTAAAATTTGCCCAATGGGCAGAATCTGGCGGGTCTATTTACAACGACTGGTACCAAAGCCAACCAAATTACCGCCATGAAGTCATGATCTTCAAAAAATAAATTCACCTACTAACATCAACCTGCTATGAAATACTTAGTCATTACCCTTATACTATTTTTGTTTTTAAATACTTATAGTATTGCCCAGATAACACCACAAGAATCTACTGTCGGGTTTCAAATGAACGGTCAAGAAAATCATATTATCGACTCTTTGGTAGAAGTTGCCTTCCAAAACTCTTATTACCTCCAAACGCTTCATGAGGAAAGAAGCATTCGGCAGACCAAAGTGTGGCAAGAAAAAAATAGCTGGTTATCAAGCTTTCGCTTTGGCGTTCAGCTTTTCAGCGTAACTAATGATTATCAAAGTGAAATCAGCAACACTGCCTTACTGCCATCTATGGGTGTTAATTTACAAATCAGCCCAGATAAAATAATTACCCTCCCAAGTAGAGTTCGCATAGCAAAAAGTAATGTTAGAACCTCAGAGAATGATATTTTGAGGCAACAAAAAATATTGAGGTCATGGGTTGAGCAAAAATACCTGGACTACTTACAAGCCCTTGAAGTTGTAAGGTTGCGTAAAGAACGGTTGCAAGCTCAGTTGGAAATGGCAGTGCTTATCAAAGAAAAATTCAAAATTGGAGAAGCAAAACTAGACGAGGTTATCCAAACTCAAGGAGGAATAGAACAGATGGAAGAAGGTTTAATACGCAGTCAGTTTGCAGCAGAGAAAATATTTCGAGAAATCAATGTGATGATCGGAGAAGAGAAAGCAAGTTTTTAAATCAGCTTTCAACTAGCCAAAGTATCATAAGCCATGACCAAATTTATAGAAATAATAAAAGTGCTATTAGCGAAGTGGAAACTTTGGATATTTTTCCCCATCCTTGCTGTAGTACTTGTTTTTTACCTGACGAAAGACTTACCAAGAGTTTACACTTCTAATGCCACCGTCCACGTCAACCTTCAAACTAATTCGGATTTGAGCCTTTCTGGGCAGGCTATCAAACAGTATGAAATAGGGATGTACTTTCAAAATTTACTGGAATTGCTCAAATCAAGAAGCACATTTGAATATGTGCGGTTAAAGGCTTTGAAAGATTATGTTCAGAAAAAACATCAACTATTCGACTTGGAAAAACCAGAAGGCGGTACCTATGACTTGGATTCTATTCGGATATTGACATTGATAGATAGTTGCCTAGAAAATAAAGGCATATTGAACCTTTCTCAACCAGAGCAGGCAGTTGTTATCCAGTTTTTGGAATCTAATGGAATGAGTAACAAGGCTCTAAACAGCATGATTAAAGGGTATCGTTTGGGGAATAGTTATTTTTTGAAAATAGAAACCAAGACAGATGGGGCATTTAAATCGAAATATTTTGCTGACCTATTCAGTGAGGCACTAATTTTTTATCACATCAACCTCTCACGTGAGCGTATCTCCAAAGACAGACAAATTATGGAGGAGTTAGTGAGGCAGGCTAAGCTCAAACTGGACATGAAAGTCAAAGCCTTAGAAGAGTTTAAAATTAAAAACACCATAATTAACTTGGGTGAATTGACCAAAGCAATAGTAAACCAGACTGTGGATATGGAAATTGCCCTTGCCAAAATTGAGGAAAAAGAAGCTGCCAAAAGGCAAGGAATGCTTGAAATAGAAAAAAATTTCAAAAAAAAAGGAGCGCCACTACCCCTCAGCTTAGATAAAAATGAAAAGGTCATTGAGCTCAAATCTAAATTAAGAGAAGTGCATAGGGCAGAAATTACTAATGCCTTTAAAGAGCAAAAAGATTTGCCGCTCGATTCTTTAGCACTCTTCACAGAGCAGGTGAAGAAAGACATTCAACAAAATATCAAGCATACCATTTCTGAAGTACCTTATGATCCGGCCATGACTCGCCAAGACTTAGTAAGCCGTTACATTGGTCTGCAGTTAGAAGCTGAAATGGCAAAAGAAATTATGCCCATTGTTAAAGCAGAAATCCAAAGGCTAAAAGTGTATGCAAATAGCTTTGCCCCACTAGAATCGGCAATTGGTACATTTGATAGAGAAATCAATACTTCCGAGCAGAGCTACCTCATCTTGCTCAATAAACTAAACTTGACCAAAACGGTAGAACAAGGCACAGGTATAAATGAACTGACTATAAATGATGAAGCATTTTTACCCATCAAACCCGAAGCATCCAAGCGCTTGTTTATGTTAGCAGGGGCTGGTTTAGCCGTTTTTGTAGTAATTATTGCATTTATTGTTGTGATCGAACTATTGGATAGAAGCATTGGAGCAGTAAGCCAGTTTGAGGCAAGCACTCAAATTCCTATGATTGCCGCCTTCCCAAATGCAAACGACAAACGAGTTGAACCTAACTCTCAATTAGCCAATTCGATAAAGCTTTTGGTAAGAGAACAAGTAAAAAACTTGCGGGAAAAAGTGATGGCTATTCCAGAAGGTAATCGTACTTTTTTGCTAACGAGTACCTATGAGTCAGAAGGTAAAACATGGATAGCCCAATCATTGAGCCGCAAATTAATAGACAGTGGATATAGTGTTTTGATGATTCAGGCTGACTGGTTTGGAAAAAGCGAAGTAGTTACTGAGCTAAAGTCCCTAGGAAATCATTTTACTCATTTAGAGTCAGTCACCGAATCTGGTTGCATTCAGGCAAATCATCAAAATGATTCTCCTTTTGACTTTGCAACACAAATGAAATGGAAACAAACCCTTTCTGATTTGAAAATGAAATATGATTTTATTTTCGTCATACCCCCTCCTCTTTCAATTTGTTCTGACTGGCAAGAATGGGCTACAATATTAGATAATAGCATTCATGTTTTTAAAGCTAACAAGACTTTTAGAGCAGTAGACCAACGTGCGGAAAAGGCTTTATTAGACTGCAAATTAAACAAAGTGGGTAGTGTTTTTAATAGAGTAAATATTGAACGCATGGAGGGTTATATCGGCGATGTGCCAAAGCTTCGTTCGAAATTCCGCAAGCTTGTTAAGAGGTGGGCTTATGGAGGATTTAAAAAAGCTGCCTAAGTTTTCCACCTGATGGAAACTTATCCACAGGATCGACTATTACTTGCAGCACTATCACCATTAAAATTAAACAATATACTGAAAATCAATATATTATAAACAAAAAATTTTATAAGCACAAGGTTTGTATTTCATATTCTAAAAAACAATATAGACTATGATTATACAAACCTTACTTCTTTTACTAGAACTTTATTTTATTTTCTATACTGTCCAATGGATTTTAGCTATTTGGGCAGGCAGAACAAAAAAACGGAATAGAAAAAAAACAGGAACAAAACCAACCAACCCTATTGTTTTGATCCCTGCGTACAAGCCAAGTAAAACCTTACTTAAAGTCTTACAATCTATTTTTGATTCCGAAAAGAATGCAAACGTCTTTGTCTTATTTCAAGAAGCAAACCCAATGATTGTTTCTGAAGCCCAAAGGTTTCCTATAAGTTTCGCAGAAAAATCTTTTAAGAATAGAGAGGGTAACCCTTATCACCACGCCCTCCGCTTTGCAGTTGAGGAGATCAATAAAATAGGAACAGTGCAGGGGAAAGACTTTTCCCACTTAATCTTATTAGACAAAGACAACATTGTGGATCGTAATTTTTTCCATAATATTCTTGAAGGCATCCAACAGGGCTATAGCATCGTTCAAGGCAAACGTAAGCCTCACCAAGCTATTTCAGCGTCAGAATGTTATGATACTATTTCTGAGGCAATTAATGATTGGATGTTTAGGCAAGCAAGAGTCAATACATTCGAGTACTTGGAACTAAGTGGCAGTGGAGTTGCTTTTGACCTGAAGGTTTTTAATGAAGCAATTTTACACTTAGATGCCAGAGCTCCCGGTATGGACAAAAATCTTATGGTTCAATTGCTAACCCGGTTTGAAAACCTGTCCATGCTTTATCAACCAAAAGCAATTGTCTATGATGAAAAAACCAATTCAACAGATGACCTACAAAAACAACGAACTCGTTGGTTTGGCAACCAATATTTCAATGCTTTTTATTATGGTACAAATTTGATAAAATCTGCTCTTAAACAACAAAGAATTGCTCCTTTAGATTACTTCCTTGTTTTGTGGAGACCTCCCCGCAGCTTACACATATTTGTAATCCAATTTCTCTTTTGCTGGGAAATTTTAGGCATTAATGACTCATTTCCTTTTTGGACCTTAACAAACCTGTTATTCATCTTCTCAAACCTCTTATTCATTCACAAAAGCCAATTGTGGAAAGAAACCTATAACATCCTCTTTGAAATACCCAAGTTCGCATTCAACAATTTAAAAGCTGTTTTAGCTGGAAGTTCTAGAAAAGCACAGGGTAAGTTTATTCATACCACACATAAATAGCAATCACGGCAGTGGAACTGAAAAAGTACTTTAATTCGGAAGGAGATGATGCCAAGGCGGCAATTCATTCTGGCTTGTATAACTGGCTAATAAAAGAGCGAGCACTTTCCATAGGTGCTTTAGTTTCCTGCCTACTTATTTGCCTTAGCATTAGCTTTCTCACGGTTAAAGTTCATTGGGTGCTACCTATTGTAATAGTAGCGGCTGTGATAGGAGGACCTTTCATTATCAGTGCTATGTTCAAGCCGAAAGTAGGAGTATACCTAATGATCTTCATATCGGTTTTCATGTCTGTTCTGCTCAAATTACTTTCGGGTATCCCCATCGGTTTAGTGATGGACTTCACCATTTTATGTATGATGTTGGGAATGTTGTACCGATGCTACCTGAGCCGAGATTGGTCAATTTTCCATACACCTATTACTATTCCCATAGTTCTATGGGCTGCTTATAATGTATTGGAGTTTGCTAACCCAATTGCCTCTTCACGGGTTGCATGGTTTTATGTTGTTCGTCCTGTCGTAGGCTATATTCAAATATTTTTTATCACTTATGGTATTTTAAAAACCCCAACACAGCTTAAAAATATCTTGGTTTTCCTCCTATGTATGTCCAGTATTTCTGGTATTTGGGGATTGTACCAATACTTTTTTGGCTACTTTGATTTTGAAATGCGGCATATCATCCGCAACGATGCGGTGCATTTGGTCTTTATCCAAGGTAGGTGGCGATCATTTGGAACAATGGGATCGCCTGCACATTATGGTATTGTGATGGCGTATATGTCTATTGTAGGCTTTCTAATGCTTCGTTTAAAGTTTCATTGGCTACTAAAAGTATGCCTTGTAATAATGGCCTTATGCTGCTTTGGAGGAATGATTTACGCGGGAGCTCGATCTGCATATGCAGTACTACCAATAGCAGGAGCCTGCATTGTGGGGCTTTCTAAAAGTGTGAAAATGTATGTGCTGGCTGTTATTGCAGGAATTGGGTTGTTCATTGTCATTATAATGCCTACCAACAATTATCATATCAAACGTATTCAGTCTACTTTCAATGCAAGTGAAGATAAATCTTATTTGGAACGGCAGCATAATCGAGACCGGATTAAGCCATGGATACTGAAGCACCCTATAGGTGGAGGTTTAGGTTCAACGGGTGTATGGGGCGGACGGTTCTCTCCAGGATCTTTTTTGGCATCTTTCCCTCCTGACTCTGGCTATGTACGGGTAGCTGTAGAAACAGGCTGGATTGGACTTATTATCTACCTCTTCCTGTGGGCAAACCTATTGATAAAAGGAGCCTGGGGGTACTTTTTCAATATGAAAGACCCCGAACTGAAAACTATAGCCCTATGTATTATTGTCATTATTTTCCCACTTGCTGTAGTAGAACTTGCTCAAGAAATTTTGGTCAAGCTCCCGTCTAACTTCCTCTTTTGGATTTATGTAGCTATTCTTTTTAGGGCAATTGAAATGGATAAAGAAAAACAAAATCAAGCATCATGAAAAATATAACGATGGTCTCTTGCCAGCATTTCCAATCAGGAATTGGCCATTACGGCTATGAATTGGCCAAGCATATATCCAAAAAAAATGGGCAAGTAGAACTTTACAAACCATTCAAGCCCAATCATCCAGACCAGCATTATCACCAACACAAATGGATCAAACCCATTCATTACCGTTCTTTTAGGCAAATGCATCCATACTTACTGCCATTGTTCATCCGCAATGCAATAGGAAAAACTTCTTCGGATGTGTACCATGCCCACTGGTTCATGTCAGGGTTGGCTTTAACCTATTTTGTTCAAAAACCAGTAGTAGTTACTATGCATGATGTATCCTTGCTCCATGTACTTGAGAAAGGCTCAAGGTATCAACAGTATTACCACTGGGCTATTGAGCGGTTTAGGAAGCGTAGGATTCCTTTAATAGTCGTTTCTGAAACAGCTCGGCAAGACACTATTCAATACGCCAATTATCCACAAGAATTAGTACATGCCATTCCCAACGGGATCAATTTTGAGCGTTTCTTCCCAACCCAAAAGAAGAAAGCTAATGAAAAGTTCACTATTGTATATGCTGGAGGATTAGGAAAGCGCAAAAATGTAGGCTTACTGTTAAAAGCATTCCAGCAGCTGGAAAAGAAATATTCTGTACAGTTGCGAATAGCAGGAGCTTTCCCAGAGCGAACCGAGTACCCTAACATCGCTAAAGAATTAGGCTTGAAAAATGTTGAATTCACTGGGTACTTACCCGATGAAGAGATGAATGCTTTTTACAACCAAGGAGATTTAATGATTTACCCATCTGAATACGAAGGTTTTGGCTTTGCTCCTTTAGAAGCGATGGCAGCAGGCACACCTGTATTATGTGCCAAAGGAGGAGCTCTTTCCGAAATTTCGGGAGGAGGCGCTATGCTTTTGGATTACAATGTAGAAGACCTGGTCAATAAGACCTCTCTATTGATTACAAACACCGACAAACGAATGGAACTAGCTGAAAGAGGGAAGCATTGGGTGAAAAAATACAGTTGGGAACGATGCGCAATGGAAACAACTGAAGTATACCAACATGTTATTCGGTAGGTTACGCTATTCTTATTAAAGCTGTTGAGATAAATCCTTCATCATTTAAATAATTTCATCTACCATTCTTAAAAGTTTATAGTCCGCAGTAAACAGAGACCCCACAATGATTGTATCAATGTGGGGTCTCTGTTTTTACTTGCTTCTCAAGCTCCAAAACCTAGGAAATAACCTCACCAAATCATACCACCAATAAAGAATCAAACCAAAATTTTGAAACATGAATACTGGTGTGGATATCTTTTTTAAGCTGCTTAAAAACTTGATAGGAAGATGCTTAAAAAATACTTCTCGGTAAATAGTATGCCATGGACTTGCATTGCGATATTTCTTATAAAGCACTGGATTCTTGTAAAACAGTAAAAACTCACTTTCCATAATTTTCATTCGCTTTTTTAGCTTTGAGAAATGCTCCAAACGAGGAGGATGATACACACATACCTCAGGGCAAAATCGAATTGTACCTAATTGGCTGATTCGCCAAGCCAGGTCCGCATCTTCATTATGCGGAAAAGGGAACGACTCGTCAAATCCCCCAACTTCCCAAAAAGCAGGTTTATAGTATATGGCATTGCATGTGGGTACAGCGTAACTCCCTTTCTCATTGTCAATCTGATGAGTAAGTGGAGAAGTCTCAACCCTGTTCGTATATGTTTTCCCCTGTATACCAACCAATTCGTTAGTAAATAACAACAGACTTTTTTCTAACCAATCCGAATCTGCTTGACAATCGTCATCGGTGAATGCCAAATAATTGCTTTTAGCTATACTAGCACCTAAGTTTCTTGCTACTGCAGGACCTTGGTTTTGCTGTTCCAGATAAATAAGATTAGGAAGTGAATAACAGAACAAATCTATAATTTCTTTTGTGTTATCCGTAGAACCATCGTTAACCACGATCACTTCAAAAAACAATGGATCTAGAGTTTGACCCGCTAAAGCTTTCAAGCACTGCTCCAATAATTGGCTTCGGTTGTAGGTAGGAATGATAACAGATATTTTAATTAGGTTATTTTTCATAATGAACGGAGGGTGAGTTTGTTTTAACATATTTTTTCCCAGATAGCAAAAGCTTTCTGTATTGTTCCAGAATCAGCTTAAAACAGCCGATGAAACTAATATTGAGTTCTTTTTTTAAAATTCGTTGTGTCCAAACTAGACCAATCACATTGGCTATAAGCGGAGCTACCACAACCCCTATCAATCCCCAGTAGTAGACGATAGTAAATAAGAGGACAATATTTAATAGGGAAATTCCTGTAACTACTTTTGTATTGAGTTTTGGTTTATTAAGTGCATTGACCACGCTTCCAAAGGCGTTGCCGAATGGTAAAGTCAGCGCCGAAGTAAAAACCATACAAATAGCAAGAGGAGCTGCATCTGTATATTCTGTACTGCTAATCAAAATAACCAGAGGTTTTGCAAAAAGACTAATTAGCAATGCCATTGGTAAAAGAATACTTAGCACCAGAGCTACCGTATTTTGAAAGAAAAACTTAAGCAGTTCAAGTTTTTTTGTATTGACAAGCTCACAAACCTTGGGGAAAAAGAGCGATTGAATAGCTGTATTAGGAATCACGATCAACTGAGTAAATTTAGATGCTACTCCTAGTAATGCAACATCTGTAAGTGTGAGGAAACTGGCTATTAGAAACACATTAATTCTCCCCGACAGCAACCCTACTAAATCTCTGAAAAAACCGTGCTTTCCAAACTGGAACATTTCCAAATGCAACCTCCATTTAGGCTTCGCTTTCCAGATCAATATTGGAGAAATATAAAAACATGCTAAGCCTACTGATATAGAACTTGCTATACCCAATACCAGTACTATGGAAGACAAAGGCTGGGTGGTAAAAAACACCCAAACTAATCCTGAAATCAATATGGCTACAAAGGCTAAATTAGTTCTAAAAATTGCTTCCACTTTCAGAGAAGATCGTAGTACTATCAATTGCCAACGATAAATTGCCCAAGCTGTAGCATAAAGTGGATAATAGATCAATAAATCACTTACACCGTGTGGTAAAACCCATCTGCCTGCTGTAAGTACCAATGTGGTAATTAATAAGTCAATTGAAATATTGAGGACAAAACTACATTGTAACACGTCCCAATATTCATTTCCTGTTTTTCCTGCAGAGAACTTTACCAATGCAGACTGTACGATGCTTTCTCTTATTTTCGTCACAAAATAAAATACAGCAGTGAATAGGGTCCAGATACCTACTTCTGAAGGAGTATATTTTTTACTTACCAGTATAAAAATGCCTACACCGACAAGTAAATCTATAGCATTATTAGCTACTGTCCACAATATTTTCTTGTAAGAAAGCATGGTTACACTTGGAAAGGATTTGTCTGGTGCTTTTGGCTTTTGTTAGGGAAAAAGTCAAGAGAAGGCATAAAAGCAGTTTGTACTTCATTCAACTTCCTAAGCGCATATTTCCAGCAGAGATGAGTTAAAATTTTTAGAGATTCTATAGTCTCATCTAGCCTATTGTACTTTGGAAACATCTGTTCTATTTGCTCTTTTGTCCAAGGTTTAGTGAAATAAGAAAGCGTTGCCTCATCAGTCGGATTGATAGAAAAACCAAAGCTTTCGTCCCATTCGATACGGACACTAAAAAGGTCAGGGTAATTCCTCTTCAGCATTTTAAATGGAATAGAATTTTGGGTAAGGTGATATAAAAACAAATCTCCAAAATCGTGAGTTGGCTTTTCCATCCCTAAATCACTCTTTTTTACAAGAGTAAGTTTGTTCTCAATTTCAAGGCTCACCCAAGTATGGGACGATTTTGGGGCTAGGAATTCACCAATCAAGGAAGGCACTTCGATGTAGCCTCTTTTTGCCACCCGCATCATCTCCTTCAAAAATTTTTCAGGGTTAGGAACATGCTCCAATACATGACAGCAGATCACATAATCAAATACTTTATCTTTAAAAGGTAATGATTCACCATCTGCTTCTACAAAAAACTGTTCACCCAATACCTTCAGGTCTCCACTTCTGTGCGTATTATCATGTACATACTTATCTACAACATAATCTGCACGAGGATGTGGATTGTGCCCTCCACCTATTTCTAATACCAAATCGGAAGAAGCTATTTTTAAGTCGAAGCGAGATTTTGGATTGTTTATTTTCATTTTAACACCATTAAAGTTCTTAGTTATATTTTACAATTAATTCAATACAAAAGCAGGCACGCTTTTCATAAAAAACTTACTACCAGAAAGTTACAATCAACTTAGGTTAAGTTATATTTATATAAATTACACTGAGCGGAATGAATTCCTCCAGATGGAAATGTTTTAGGCTAAAGAATGGTAGAGGGAAAGGGTCTCGCTCCCTGCTTTTGACCAATGGTATTTGAGAGCTTGGGCAATACCCTTCTCTTGCATAGTTTGTCTCATTTTTGCGTTGCCCATTACTTCAATAATTGCATTTGCAAAATCTTCTGGGTTGGGATCAACCAAATAACTAGCATTGCCCAATACTTCAGGTAAGGAACCTTTATTTGCCGCAACCACGGCAGTCCCGCAAGCCATTGCTTCCAAAGGGGGAAACCCAAACCCTTCGTATAGGCTGGGATAAAAAAACAGGTCTGCCCCTGCTAAGAAACTTCTTAATTCTACATCAGGAATGAAACCATTGAAATACACATTTTTTAACCCATACTCTTCAATGAGCTTTGCCAATTGTGTATTCGTCCCAATTCCACTTCCTATTTCCAACCTGAACTTAACATTGGCTTTTTCCAAAATACGTGCGGTTTCCACTAAAGCTATGGCATTTTTATGTGGCACACCTAAGCCTCCTATATAGCGAATAGTAAATGTTTCATTTTCCGTTACATTACCAGGGTAAAAAAAATCATGGTTTATTCCATTGTAAATCACATGTACGCGATCTTCAGAAATATTGGTAAAGCGAATAAGATCTTCCTTTGCTTGTTTTGAAACCACAATGAATGCATCTGAATACTTCATTGCCTGCTTCATGTTATATTCATAAAATTTAAAACTCAACTTATCTTTATAAAACAAGTAAGGAATAGCATCATGAACCGTGGTAACAACTTTGCCTTTCGTTTTCTTCTTGAAATGCAAAGAGGTAATCGCATCAGGATAATCTGCATGCCAGATGGTACTATCCTCATTCTTAATGGCCTGATACAAATAGTAAGGAGCAATATAATCTTTCAAAGATCGGAATGAGCGATATGGGTAGGCATTGATAAAAGATTTATCGCCTTCTCCTTTTCGATAGACTTGGACATCCTCTTGGTCATATACATAATTTGCCAACTCAGAAGTATAGCGTCCAATACCACAATTTGCATGACGACAAGATATATAGGTTATTTTCATAGTTGAAAAGTGAGAAAAGGGTCGCAAATCAATTAATAGGTAAATAAGAAGTTGGTACAAATACGCTCTGGGTTGATTTTCCCTGCCTTGAGCTTTTCTAGCAATTTTAAGTTGAATAGAGTAGGCGCATACTGAACACTTTCAAAGAAGGATAAAAAGCTTTCCAAAGTATCTCCGTTTGCCTTGAGTTTTTCCCCATTGAACTCTACCAAAATGTATTTGACCTTTTTATTTTCTAGCGTCTTTTTCGCGCCTTTCAACATCTGCAATTCGTGCCCTTCAATGTCTATTTTGATAAAATCAACTTGGTCAATAGCATGTTCATCTAAAAAATGATCCAGTGTACACGTCTCAATTTCAATTGTTTCAGCGGAGTACTGGGGTTGGAACGAAAGGCTTCCACAACCATAATGAGCCTCATCACTTCTGTAAAACTGTTGCTGGCTGATTTGGTCAGAAAGTGCTATAGGATGATGGATTACACGGTTGTCCACACTATTGATTTGACAGTTTCTTTGAAGTTTTGCATAAACTGCCGGATCTGGTTCAAAAGTATGAATGGTGCTTTTTGGCCTAAATTTCGAAATGTTCAATGTGTAAAAGCCAATATTTGCTCCCACATCTAGGCAAACCGCATTTTCTGGAATAATTTTTTTGATCAGCTGTAATTCTTTTTTTTCAAAAGCATTGAAATAAATACCTCTTTGCACATCGTCGTTAAGGTCAATCTCAAATTTGACACTATCTACCTCTGCAATAAAAGGCTTGACCGAATCGAAGGTATCACCCAAGTGGGCAACGATTCTGGACTTGAATTTTTCTGGCAAATTTATTTTACGTAAACCTCTCAGTAAATACTGTGAGCCAGAAGCCAGTTCTGCCAAATGAGCGGTGAATTTTAGGTAGAATAATTCCCAGAAATAAAGTTTAATCTGATTCATTTTTGATAAGTTTTTTATTGATATTGATTAGATTGATACCATTCCTTCCACTCGCTTTGATTTTTCCCAAGTAGCAGGTTGCTGGTCTTTTATAAATCGAAGTGCTCCTTGTACCACCGAGATATTCATAAACAAGAAGTAATATGGGATGTAGGCTATCTTGTTAGATTTGCCGTGCTTGGAAAGCCGATGTTCTCCCAAAGCCAATCCATAAAACCCTAACTGTCCTAAAAAGAACAGGAAGTAGATCACGCTGTCTAAGGCAATGTAAGTGTTGGATATGAGAAGTAATACGAGTGCCAAAGGGCAAATAGTCCAGCGGAAAACACGATGGGAAAAGTACTGAAATGAAAGCAGAGGATGACGGGTAATATTCCATAGTTGAGGTAGCCTGGACATTGCCTGAAAACCACCTGCACTTATTCTGACCTTCCTTTTGCGTTCTTCTGACAAACTAGAGGAAGGCAGCTCCATCGCTTTCGCATTGGGAGCATAAGCCACTTTATAGTTCTGCAAATTCACTTGGAATGATAGCATAAAATCATCCAAAATAGTATCTTCTTCCAAAGGTTGAAATAAAGCCGTTCGCATTGAAAAAAGCTCCCCTGCTGCACCTACTACGGAGTAAAAATCAGCGTCTTGCTTTTTTAAAAAGGACTCATAGGACCAATACAATCCCTCTCCGTTGCCCGTTGAACTCTTGGTACTTTTCGTAACAACCGTTTTTTCCCCTGCAACAGCTCCAACTTCATTATCTCGGAATTCACAGATTAAATGTTGAAGCGCATCTCTATTTAAGATAGTATTGGCATCACTAAAAACTACAATTTCAGAGTCTATATGTGCCATCGCTCGGTTAATAGCCGCTACCTTTCCTTTTCTTTCTGGAGAATATAAAAGTTTTACCCCATCAAAACTTTGAACAATATTATTAGTCTGGTCGGTGGAACCATCTGTAACAACCCAAATGTCTAAAAATGCTTTAGGGTAATCTAATTGTAGGGTATTTATAATTTTCTCAGCAATTACATCTTCCTCATTATAAGCTGGAATTATCAAAGTCACACTTCTCGTGTAAATTTTGTTTTGAGGTTTATCTTTATCAAATATTTTTTTGACTTGATTAAATATCGTTATCAAAATCCCATACCCGACATAAGTGTAAAATAAAATAGATAGTGCTATCCAAAATATTGAAATTGCCATAGTGATAGTTTGTTAAAAGTGCTTGTAGAAAAGTTTATTAGGAATCGTACTTGAAAATCCTTCTCAGGAAAACTCATATGGTGGGTAATATTTTTCATTGCTTAAAAGAGCAATAAGAGCATCGTAACTCCCTTTAAATAAGGCTTTAATATTCTGATATTCATTCTTAACCAGTTTGGTCAAAGTGGTTTTGGGCAAGCTGAAGACTAAAAAGAATAGAAGAAATAGGGAGAAGTTTGAAACAGAGAAACTTCTGTACATGAACAAAATACGATTGCGAGTTTGGTAATATGTTTTTAGAGGACTGTTTTCACCTACAGATCTCGATTCTTTGTGATATACCAGAGCATTAGGTTCGTAGTAAATCATATATTCTTTACTAATTTGGGTACTCCAATCCAGCTCTTCGTAGTAGATAAAATAATCTTCTGGCATCTTGCCTATTTTATGAACTACCTCACTCCTAACCATCATAGCTGCACCGTGTACATAAGCTGTTTCTTGGGAAGTATCATGTTGTCCCTTGTCTATTTCACCCTTGCCAATAGTCAGATTACGCCCTGTTAGCGGATTGATAGGAGTAAACCCTGCATATTGGATGATATTACTATTAAAGTATTTGATTTTTGGACTAACTGCACCAATGTGTTCAGAAACCAATAACCTCTGTGTAAGCCTTAGTATACATTGATTTGTAACTTCAGCATCATTATTCAAGAAGAATAAAAAGTCGCCTGTAGCAACTTGAATAGCCAAATTATTCGCTCCAGCAAACCCCAAATTCTTTTCGGAACGGATCACTTTCACTTTTGGCAGAATGGTTCTAAAAACTATTGTAGGGTCAAATTTTGATTCATTGTCAACCACAATTACTTCTAGATTGGGATAGCAATCTCTCTGCAGTGACTTAAGCATAGCAACGGTATGCCTCACTGAGTGAAAGTTGATAGCAATAACGCTTACTTTTTTATATAGATCATTCATCTGATGTAATTACTCTTCAAGTATTAACTACACCAACATATCCAAAAACTAACAAAAACAACATAACACATTGATTATAAGACACTTGAAATATAGCTCTTATTTCCAAAATATCCTTTTGGCGGAATGAATTCCATCTAACGGAATACATAGAGCAACACTATATGCATGTAAACAATTGATTTAAAGCATGTTGTACACAAAAGGAGAAGATTTGGATTATCTATATTAAAAACTAAACAGCATGCTTAATAACCAAAATATAATCTTCTTCGCCCTTCCTAAGTTTCATGGGACTTATACATCTACAAGTGCAAGCATTGCAAAAGAGCTAGCAAAAAGTAATCGAGTTTTGTGGGTAGAAAACCCTTTTACTTGGAAAGACATTTTCTCAAATAAAGTAGCCTTTCTAGCACTTTTACATCAATTAGGATTGGCGATAAGAGCCGATAAGGATAACAAAAAACAGATTTCGAAATCAAACAAAGGCATTTACTTCATCACCCCTTTGCCCGTTCTACCAATTAACTTTCTGCCACATGGCTGGCTTTATAACCAATTGTCAAAATTAAACCACCGAATAGTTCTCTACAGTATTAAAAAGAGCATCAGAAAAATGGGGTTTGAAAAATACATCTACATCAATTCATATAATTTTTACTATCCCAACTTGTCTGACCTACTTAATCCATTTTATAAAGTCTACCATTGCGTTGATGGTATGATGCGAAGTTATTCACTAAAACATGGGAAATATTTAGAAAACATCTTGCTTAGTAAGGTTGATTTGGTAATTACAACTTCTCCTCAATTGAAGCGGGAAAAGTCGGTTTATCATTCCAATACATATTGTATTCCTAATGCGGCAGATTTTCAACATTGCTCTAAAGCAACACAAGAAACCACGCTTGTTCCCCCCAATGTGAAACAATATGGTAAAAACCTGATAGGCTATGTTGGTAATATAGAACGAAGGATAGATTTTCCACTGCTCAAGAAAGTTATGACTAACAATCCGAACTGGGACCTTCTGATGATCGGACCAACTATGTCAAACTATATTCCCAGGTGGATTTACGATGTGCCCAATATCCATTTTGTCGGAAAAATTCCATATGCCCAACTTCCCAATTACTTAAAAGCACTCAAAGTAACTTTGATTCCCTATAAAATAGATGCTATTAGCAAAACCATTTTTCCGCTAAAGCTCTACGAATATTTAGGTGCAGGCAAGCCAGTGGTAGCTACCAACTTCAATACAGAAATATTAAATCCAATTTCAGATTTGGTATATGTTACTGATAATTCCTCAGCATTTGAAAGAGCAATAAACCACGCTTTGGAAAATGACAGTAAAGCTATACAAACTCGTCGCCTTGCTTTGGCAGAACAAAATACATGGCAAGAACGAGGAAAAGAATTCCTATCACTTTTAGAGAAAAATGTACAACTTAAGTAGAGAGATAATGAAGAAAATAATAACATATATAAAAACTAATCCTAACGCAAAATACTGGGTTTTAAAAATGCTTTTTCGTCCTAAGCCTTATTCTTCAAGATTGAGATTTTGGGCTAAATGTATCTTCATATTTCCAAAATACCTCCAAAAGGGTATTCCATTGAAATGTAGACTAGATTTAGCGCCGTTTCACAAGCTTGTGATTGGCAAAAAATGCCGAATTGAAAAAGATGTAGTTATTAATAATGGTATGGGAGATGTGGTTTTAGGAGAAGAGGTACATACAGGAATTGGGTGTATTATAAGTGGCCCTGTTACCTTTCACAAACATGTAGGTTTGGCACAATATGTCAGGGTAATTGGCTTACATCATGGCATTCGTGCAGATAGCCCTCATCACTATCAAGAAGTTACTAAAGCCCCGGTTATCTTAGAAGAAGACGCTTTTGTGGGTACAGGTGCTGTGATTATGGGCAAAAAAAATGGTGAGCCGCTAACATTAGGTAAATATTGCCGGATTGGAGCCAATGCTGTTGTAACGACAGACATTCCTGCATATTCAATTGCTGTAGGAAACCCTGCAAAAGTTATTAAGAAATGGGATTTTGAAAAGGAGAAATATGTAAAGGTTTAAATAACTACCACACTATTAAAACAAACATATTTCTGTCACCAAAAAAGGCTAACCAATTGAATTGATTAGCCTTTTTTGGGTTTTCCCTTACAATTTTAATTTTACAAAGGAAGTATTTCCAATAGTTCAATATCAAAATAAATAACGCTATTCCCAGGAATACTGCCCGAGCCTCTTTCTTTATAAGCAAGTGCGGAAGGTATGTAAAACCTCGTCTTTTCCCCTAGCTTCATCAAACTAACAGCTTCTATCCAACCGTCTATAACCGTCCCCGAAAACACAGGCTCGCCATCCTCGTCATATTCTGATACAATTCTGCCTGTGGTAGCCTGAAATTCAAACGGCTCGTCTCTATAAACTGAGCTATCAAATACATTTCCATAAAGCAGAGAACCCGTATAATGAACTTTTACTATTGCCTCATCTGGCACGGTGCTACCTGCCCCTTCAGTTTCTACTATATAATACATCCCCGACTCCGTACTTTCGTATTCGGTAATATCATTTTCCTCAAAATAGTCCAAAATAACTATGTTATCTCTTACCGCCTGATCTTGCCCTTCTGGCCCTGTATCTTCCTCACAAGAAAAAATAAATGCAGGAAAAATAATTGCCAACAAGGTTACTTTTAAGATTTTATGTATCATTCTAATTGTGTTTTTCTTTGGGAAATCTGTTTGTATAAATGCCAAAAAACAGGCTTTGGTTGCCTTTTTAGTGTTACTTATTAAGCTGCTCTCTATAAAAAGGCAAGAGCTTGTTGAAACGCTCCACCACCTCATCTAAGGTCATATTTTTCACGGCAGCACCCGAAGCATTTTTATGCCCACCTCCGTTGAAATGTGCATTGGCAAATTCGCTTACCGAAAAGTCGCCCACCGAGCGGAAGGACATCGAAATATGCTCGCTTCTGTCGGTAAAAAGGACTGCAAGCTTTATTCCTTGGATAGAAAGGGGGTAGTTTACCAGTCCTTCTGTATCGCCGGTTTTCAGCTGGAAACGAACCAATTCTTCAGCGGTAATAGCTATGTAAGCTGTTTTGTATTCGTGGAGGATCACCAATTTTTCATTGAGCGCATAGCCCAAAAACTTGATGCGGTTTTCTGTATTTACATCAAAAATATTCCGATGGATTTCTTCTTGCTTCAGCCCCCTGTCTAGCAAATCAGCTATAATTGTATGTGTTTTGCCCGAAGTGCTGGAATACTTGAACGAACCCGTATCGGTCATAATTCCAGCATAAATACACTGCGCCATAGGCAAGTCGATTGCATTGCTGTCACCAAACAGGTTGATAAAATCGAAAACAAGCTCGGCTGTAGCCGCCGATTTAGGGTTCCAAAGTTCAAAGTCGGCAAAATCTTCTTTCCCCAAATGATGATCTATCAGTACTTTAGTCGCAGTAGACTTGGCAACTATAGGCCCTAGGTTATCTATACGATCGAGGCTCGAAAAATCGAGGCAAAAAAGAACATCTGATTCGCTAATTAAATTTTCTGCCTTCGTATTGTTCCCTTCATACACCAACACACACTCATTCCCTGGCAACCAATTCAAAAAATCAGGATAGTCAGTAGGCGAAATCACCGTTGCTTCATGCCCCTTTTTATTGAGAAAAGCAGCTAGAGCCAAACTAGCTCCCAACGCATCTGCATCAGGCTTGCGATGAGGGAAAATCACAATCTTTCTAGGCTGGTCTAATAGCTCTTTTAATGCCTCAAAATTATCCATACAATCGTTTTTTGCAGAAGTTTCACAGTCATACCAACATCATTGTAGCTGGCAATATCAGATGCGGGTTTTTCCATCTGACTGTAAATCTAACTACGTGTTTTAGAATCTGCAAAGTTGGAAAGATTTTAACTATTATCCAACCCTAGTTTTTTGCCATAATTGCCACAAAAAGCGAAACATAGCACTCTATTTTCTTTTTCACAACGTGTAAAAAAAATAGCTCCCCTTCTGGGAAGCTATCCAACTTCTATTTTTTCAAACTGCCCAGGCCTATTTATACACGCCCATGTTGGCAAATTTATCAATACGCTTGGAAATACGCTCTTGTGGCGAAAGCTTCAACAGCGCTTTTGTTTCTTTCAAAACAATTTCTTTTACAATATGCGCCATCCCAACCGGATCGGTATGCGCACCGCCCATAGGCTCAGGAATAATCCCATCAATAAGCTTTAGCTCTTTCATGTCTTTTGCCGTAGGCCTTAGCGCCTCAGCTGCCTGCTCTTTAAACTCCCAGCTCCTCCACAATATAGAAGAACAAGACTCAGGAGAAATCACCGAATACCATGTATTCTCAAGCATCATCACCTTATCGCCAATCGCAATACCCAATGCACCGCCCGAAGCACCTTCACCTATAATAATACAGATCACCGGCACTTTCAGCATAAACATTTCCTTCAAGTTTTTGGCAATAGCCTCAGCTTGCCCCCTTTCTTCGGCTTCTAGCCCAGGGAAAGCACCCGGAGTATCAATAAGGCAAACAATTGGCTTGTTAAACTTCTCGGCTATTTTCATGAGGCGAAGCGCCTTCCTATAGCCCGAAGGGTTGGCCATCCCGAAGTTACGGAGCTGACGTTGTTTCGTATTCCTTCCTTTCTGCTGACCAATAATCATGAACGTTTGTCCATCTATACTCGCCAATCCACCCACCATCGCCTTATCATCTTTGATATTCCTATCGCCATGAAGCTCTATAAAATCGTTGCTTATCTGGTAGATATAATCGAGGGCATAAGGGCGTGCCGGATGGCGCGAAAGCTGAACCCTCTGCCAGCGGGTGAGGTTTTGAAAAGTACTGACTTTGAGTTCTTTTATCTTGTCTTCCAATGTCTTAATAGCATCTGATACATCAACATTATTGCTCTCGGCCAAGGCCTTCATGCTGTTTAGCTTTTCCTCCAAATCAACTATCGGCTTTTCGAAGTCTAAATGCATTTCCATGGATTTTCTGTTTTGGCGCTTACAAGCACCGGTTTAGTTTGCGAATATCTTTGCTTCCTTGAATAGCACCACTTACATAGTTGGCATTCCCAACACGCTAGCACCTTGCTATTTAAGGCAATATGAACTCATTATCAAGAAAATAGGCAGCTTTTCTTTAAGCATGCCTGCAAATTCCAGCTATTTCTCGACCTGCAAATGTAAATATAATTTCCAGTTGGCAATGTTGGAATGAGTAAAATTTGATTTCCTAGCCCGAAACCAAGTTTTATGAATAGGGCGCACTTTGTGCCGCAGCCTAAAAAGAGGTGCAGCACAAGCCCCGTCCCGGGCAGCCAAGCCACCCAGCGCACCAGCCACTTCGGTCTTGGCTCGCCCTCTTTCCCCAGTGCGCATGTTGGAGATTAGAAGCTAGAAATTAGAGAATAGAAAAAAAGCAAATGACAATCCGTAAAGATTGCCACAAGCCGAGATTTTTTCATAAATCAAGTGGTTCGCCCCGATGGGGCTTATGTATTTTGTTGATTTTAAGTAAGTGGACAAATGAAAACGTACAATGGAAAGTCCTTTAAAAGAGTAGATCGTCTGTAAGGTTACATTTGCCGAGCCTTATTTTGCTCAGTCCAAAGCCTCGAAGAGGCGACATGTTTATAGCCACATAATATAGCTTAGGGTACAGCCCTGAAGGGGCGAAATAAGTATGTCGCCCCTTCAGGGCTAGTTTATTTTTTTGCCCTTTCTATAAATATACCGTCCCTTCGGGACTTAAGAAACTGATTGTTTTCAGTCATATAAAGTTCCATGCCGAATAGCTGATTTTTTATGGTCAGGTACACAGATCGCCTCTATCGAGGCTAAAAATTTGCATGCTCCATGGGAGCATCCTGTTTGTAGCATCTGCAAAACCTTAACCTGCAAGCCCTATCGGGGCGACCTAGAAGAGCCAAATAATCTAAGTACATGACAAAAAAATCTTAAAAGCGATTTTGATGTCGTTTCTAATTGTATTGATAAAAGCATTGGTAAGGAAATCAAGCCCGTAAGTAAAGAAGCTTACGGCCCTCCTGCCGTGGTTTTTAATTGCTATTTTTTTGACACAATCATTAAGGTAAATGCCTACGCTGTAAGACCAAACAAAAGCAATGGAAATGACTTTTATCAGGGTGTCTAATCTTTCATAATCAGTAATATGGGTATCTTCCAAATTAAAACCAGCCGACTTGAAAGCCCTGAACATAGTTTCTATCTGCCAACGGTTTTTATAGATGTCTAGGCTTAAGTCTTCTTGGTTATAGGAAACCAATATCAGGTAATCAATTTTTCCATTTTGACCAACATATTTAATACCTGAGAAATAGCCCAACGTATCATTGAGATAAACAATTTTAGGGTGAAAATATACTCGGTTTAGCCGTTGAGCCATTAATAACCAATAAGCTTTCACCGTTTTGCCTTCCGCCAAAGTAATATGCATATTATTGCGGACCCTGATAAAATAACGGATTTGATGGCTCGTCAAATACGCCAACCAATCTTGGCCAACAAACTCTCTATCAGCTGTCAAATAGGCAATCTTATCATCTCCAAAGTTGAGCATAAAACGATTGAGTAGGTCTTTTCGCTCTTTTTGAGAGGAATTGCCCCGCTTATTTCCCAATGTGCACCAAAATACGGGCAGGCCTACTCCTTTATAAATTACTGATAAGAACAAAATGTTGATGTTGAGCTGTCCCAGCTTCCAATTTGTCCGGTCCAGGCTTAATTCATATTTACCTTCTATTGGTAAGGTTTTCATTATCAGCTTACAATAAAGGGCTTCTGCAAAGGTGAATTGGCTGAAGAACCGCTGGACTCTACGAAGTTTTGATGATAGAAGAACCCCATTATCATATCCTGTCGCCAATCGTTTGAAATTCACGCTCCTTACTTTCAAAACCGATATGATTAAATAACTCAACAACGTTATTCTGGCTTTATTTCCTCCCAACTCTTGCTGCAAAATCAATTGCAATTCTTTACTTTTATACAGGCTTGTCATCTAGGTTGTTTTTTTGTCTCGCAACTCAAAAATAACCTTTTGATGGCTTGCCTTTTATTTTTGTCATGTACTCAGCCAAATAATAACAAGTGGTAAGCTTGCGCAACATCATTGTGCTATAAAGATAAAACCATAAAAAAAGCCAATGCACCTCATAGGCATTGGCTAGTCTTTCAATTATGTAAAAAACAAGTCTATCCCTTCACCCCTTCGTCGCTCACGCCCGCATCTTCAAAACTCGACATCTCGTTCACAAAATTCACCGCCGACTGCACCAACGGATAAGCCAAAGCAGCTCCCGTACCCTCACCCAAACGGAGCGAAAGATGAAGAATAGCTCTCACATCCATATACTTAAGCATTTTAGCGTGACCGCCTTCATCTGAGTGATGGCAGAAAACGGCAAAATCTTTTACCAACGGGTTAATCTGATAAGCCGTAAGAAATGCCGAAGTAGCTATAAACCCATCTACCAAAATCACCATACCCATCGATGCAGCTTGGAGCATCGCACCGGTCATTTGAGCAATTTCAAACCCTCCAACTTTTGCCAAAGTATCAACAGGGTTGCTAGGGTTAATTTCATTCACTTCAAAAGCCTTTTTAAGAGCGTTGATTTTTCTTTGTAAACCTGCATCGTCCACCCCTGTGCCTCGCCCTACGCTTTCTTCTGGAGATATCCCAACAAAGGCGCTCAACAAGGCACTTGCGGCTGTCGTATTTCCTATTCCCATCTCTCCAAACCCGATGATATTACATCCTTCTCCGGCTATATTTTCTACTACTTCCGCCCCTTTATCTATCGCCTCTTCGCACTGCGCTTGGCTCATGGAAGGCCCTTGCATAAAGGAAGCAGTCCCTTGGGCTATTTTGGTGTCTATCAGCAAATCATTTTTCTCAAAATCAAACTTCACACCTGCGTCTACTACTTTCATTTCGATGCCATGTTGACGACAAAAAACATTGATAGCAGCTCCTCCAGCCAAAAAATTCATCACCATCTGAAAGGTAACTTCTTGGGGGAAAAGACTCACGCCTTCGGCAGCTACACCATGATCGGCGGCAAATACCACCATATTAGGCTTTTTAAGCTCAGGGCTTAACGTGTTTTGAACCAAACATACTTTCTTGGCTAAGGTTTCCAATTCGCCTAAAGCGCCCAAGGGCTTGGTTTTGAAGTCTATCTTGTGTTGGATTTTTGGTAGAAGAGCTTGATCAGGTTTGTTTATCAAAAATTCTCTCATCGTGAAAATGGGTTTTAAATAAGTTGAAAAAATTGAGCTGCAAAATTGGCCTTGAAGAGAGTCAAAAGCAAGGCTGGCAAGCCATTTATTTTAAGTACCGAATTATTGGCAATAAATGTGCAAAGGATTCCTTAGATTAGACTAACCAATTAACTATTTGAATGAACCCAATAACTTTACGTCTTCTTATAAAAGCTGCGGCTGTTACTATCTATTTACTCACTTTCCAACTCGCCCCTTCGGCAGGACAAAACTTCGACTTTGAAGCTTTTGTAAGGGCTGATAATGATGTATTAGTACATGTGAATCTCGACCGCTACTATACAAACGGGTTGGAAATTGGGTTTAGAAAAAGGCTCGAACACCCTAATTTTCTGGCGAACGGGGCATTGCTGCACCAATCTGAAGGCATCTTGCTCAACCTGTCTGTAGCACAGCAGATGTACACCACGCGCTTTAAAAGCTTCAAAAACCCTGAAAACATGGACAGACCCTACGCAGGCTGGCTGTTTGCCAACTTGGGTCTGGGCTACTATTTCAAACAAGCTATCATCCAAGCAAACCTCGATGTAGGGATAGTGGGTCCAAGTTCTTTGAGCTACGAAACCCAATATTATGTCCATGAATTTTTGGGAGTGCGGCAGCCCCAAGGCTGGGACTCTCAAATAGCCAATCATCTCTCGGCCAATCTGGCGCTCAGCTACAGGCACGAGACACGCCTAGTCGATAATTTTTCACTTGGGTTTGGAGCAAAAGGAAGCGGAGGAATCACGCAAAGCAACGTAGAAGGCGCACTTTTCTTCAGGTGGGGCAAATTCCACAACCTTGGCAACTCTATGTGGAAAGGCGGTGTATTGAATAATCCAAAAAGACCTTATGCTTACGGAAAAGAGTTTTTTATAGCAGGTGAATTGCTGCCAACATATGTAGTATACAACTCGCTTATAGAGGGAGGAATGTTTGAAAACGAAAGCCCACTGACCGCCACTATTTCCCCATTTATGCTACAAAGCACGCTTTCATTCAACTACTCAGGCAGGCGAACTTCTCTACAATTTGTTTATCATTTACTCAGCAAAGAGCTTGAAGAAGCCTTTGTCGGGTTTCATGCTTTTGGCAGAATTCAGGTAGGATATAGGTTTTAAAAGCACTGTAAATTAAGGTTTCGTAACTTATGATTTCTCATTCTGTTATTTTTCCCAACCTAGCTGAAAGTTACAGGTTGCGTGTTTCTAATTACTGGTTATTAGGCATGGTATCCTTTATTTTATTTGAACGAGAAAAATCAGATGACAAGACCATGAAAACAATGTTTATTCGCTGAATAATGAATAAAATCAGCAACCCGAAACCAGCAACCGTCAACTAAGAACTGAAGGCAAAAATACCTGCCATAATTTAGTTTTCAGTATTCTTAACCAACATTTCTATACCCCATATTTTCTAGCTCCACCAAAGTAAAAGCGTTTCTTATTTTCAATAATCTCAGCAAAATTTGCTTCGCCTTTCAGTACTTTTTTACCAAGCTCGTTGAGCTGCAAAATCTCGCCTTCTTTTGCCAGAAGTGGGGCAAGCAAATCCAAATACCAGAAGTACTGCAAATCACCAAACCCGAAGTAATTTTCCTTCCTGAGCATGCTGCCAACCACTTTTCTTTCAGTACCCAACCCCTCTTCTATCAGTTGTAGCATGTCGGTTTCCAATTGGTTTAGCCCAGTAGCCTTGTCAGGAAAACGGGTAAAATGGGCTTGGAGCGCAGGAGCGAGGTACTTAAAAACAGCATGCTCTTCCTCTGAAAACGGACGGAGCTGCTCATGGTCAGAAGCACACCAGGCCTCCCACACCTTCGCCGCAAAGGCAACATTCTCGCTGGAAAGCTGAGTTCTACTAGCAAAAAGTTCGGGATAATACCCAAAAGCAAGCTCCCCCAAGCCAAGCAGCTTAGTTGAACTTGGGTGCTCCCCCAAGCAAATGAGGGAAATGGGAATATCTACATTCAGCGCTTGGCAAGTTGCAAGTGCAGCAAGCATATTTATTTGGCAAAAAAGGTCGTATTCGAACCAAAGCACGAGTTCATCGAACTTTTGCCAACCCGTTAGTTTATCAAATTCCCCTATGGTTTTTTTTGCATATTCTTGAGCAGGCGTCTCCAGTTGGACCTCAAAAAAATCTTTCCTTTCCGCCCAAAAGGTTATTTCTCCAGGAGTCGCAGTAGCTTTCCCTTCGCAAAGCATTTCCCGCCAAACCATCAGTTCTCCGGGAGTCGCACTTTTTTTGATAGGCTCTACGATAGCATCGCCATTGAGGATGTGGAGTTTCATTTTTTTTCTTTTCTGTTTAATACAAATCATTCAATCGTTCAAAATCTGCTCCTGTAAATTCGGTAAGTGAGCGAAGTTGCAAGTCGGCTATGGAAAAACGAGGATCATCAAAATGGGCATGATCAGGTACTACCACGGTTTTTAGCCTACCCGATTTGGCGGCAAGCAAACCTGTGAAGGAGTCTTCAAATGCCAAGGCTTCAGAAGGCTTCACCCCCAGCTTTACTGCCGTACTTATATACACTGCAGGGTGGGGTTTTCCATACTCTTCATTTTCCGCAGTGGAAACGACTTCGAAATAAGGGCGGATTCCCATTTGCTGAGTCATTGCCTCAATCAGCATTAGTGGAGAAGATGAAGCCAAACCTATCCGCAAGCCTTTTTCTTTAAAAAAATGAAGAATCTTCTCTGCCCCGGGCATCAGCTTGCCTTCCCGTTGAATAATGCCTAAAAACTCTTTTACAATAACCCCTTCCATTTCTTTAGGCTCCATTCCCTCCCATGAGTGTTTTTTGAACACATAAGCTACCGACTCATCGGTACGCATACCGAATGTTCCTTCTATAATTTCATCGGTAACTTTTACCCCAACTTTGGCAAACGAAATAGTTGCAGCTTCGCTCCAATGAGGCTCCGAATCGATCAGAAGACCATCCATGTCAAATATTACAGCTTTTAGCATATACTTAAGGTTGATGTAGGATCATTCTATTTCCTCATCGCTATCTGCCAAAACTGGCAGCGGCTGCTCGGTAATGACCCTCGCTTTTCGCTTTACCACTTCCTGCACAGGCACTTTTTCAATTTTGCAGTCGAGCCAAGATACGATGTCGAAATAAATAAATGCCCGCTTTTCGTAGCGACTATTCTCAAGTGGAAGTAGTTGCGATCGCAGATTTTTAAAACGTAAGATCAATTCTTCTTCCGTCATATCTTTGGTCAGGTTTTTCATAAAACCCAATATGTATTTTTGGAAGTTATGAAGGTCATCTTTTTTCAACAAAAAACGGTATGTTGCCCGAATATAATAGTCAATCACATCGGTATTACCAAGCTCGTAGTGGCTTATGAGCATCACGATGCGGGCAAAGCAGTGAACATCTTCCCTCAAATCAATTTCTTGGGTATTTATCACCTTGTTCAACCAAAAAATCACTTCGTGGTAATTGCTATTACCAAAGTACAAACAGGCGATTTTGTAGTACATAATTAGCTGGGAATGCTTATCGAGCCGGCTTACATATTTCTCCAAATTGTTGGTAATACGGCTAATCCGCTCCACACCAACATCAAAGTCCCCCAACATAAAGTATCGGTTGAACTCATGTACATAAATGTATTTGTAGAGCCTTACCAAAATATTTTCGTTCAAATCTAGCCCTGGTATTTTCCTAACCGATTTTAGCTTTTTGTTGGTTTCCACAAAATCATGATAGAAAAAAAGCTTGTATTGGGCAATCATCAAGTTATTGATCCCCTTAATGTACATCTCCAAATTCGTAACCGTAAACTCCCCCGACTCTTCAATCATTTCCACCCATTTTTTTGCATAGAAATGTCCTTGTTTAAAATCTTGGATAAAGAAACAGTACCCAACTTGCAAATCGTACAAATGAAGTTTTTCCCTGAAAGAAAGCTCCTCTTCCTTAAAATCCGGGAGATTTTCTCTAAAAAAAAGCTTTATCTGGCGGTAACTCTCCTCGTCCCTAATAAAGCCCACCCGCAGATAAATAGAGTTAAGCTTTGCTGATAAGTTGGTGAATTTATTGATAATATTAATGCGGTTATTCACTTCCTGTACCTCGCTCACAATTGTATTTACCCGCTCTTGATTTCCCCTTTTGAAAGTATGTCCCATTACCGATTTCTCCCACTTGTAAATATCAAGTAACAATTCTAACGCTTCAATTTTTTGTGCTTTCCGCTTCGCTTTTCGGAGCACTTCGGCACATTGGTCGTAGAGGCAACGGTTATACAAAATCACTGCGCTGTCCAATAATTCCCGAATCTCAATTTCAGGATTTTGAGAAGAATAATACATCCGCAGACTTTGTAGAATCTTAGAATAAAGATGTGCCTTTAGGTTGGGAAGTTGGCTACTTTTAAAAGAAGGCTCTTGGTTTTTAATCCAAGCATCATCTGCCTGGCTGTTCTTTTCTATAAGGTCAAAAAGCCGAACAAATTTCTTTTGCCCACCAGCACCCTCCTTGGCCATTAGCAACTTAAAATACCTTTTCTCACTCTTCTTTAGTGATTTAATCAGGCGCTGGAGCTTATCAATTTTCACTTTAGACATCGTATTTAAAATTGTATAATCAAGCTGGATTTTGATTTTTAACAGCAATTTTAACAAAATGAGTTCAATTTAGAAATCGTATTAGATTTTAAATTTTGTTTTGCTAATGAATATACTTCCTCCTACTTTAGAACCCACTATTGCAAAGGGGAATACTTCAGCCAACAAGTACCCTTACGATATCACACTTATTCAAATAGGATTTTTAACAATGAGCGAAAAAGTTGACATTTTTGACACCACCCTTAGAGATGGGGAGCAAGTACCGGGCTGCCGGTTAGATTCACAACAAAAATTGATGATCGCCGAAGAGCTGGAATCTCTGGGCGTAGATATTATAGAAGCTGGTTTCCCGATTTCTAGTCCTGGTGATTTCAAATCTGTAAACGACATAGCAAAACTGGTTAAAAACGCTACGGTATGTGGGCTTACCCGCGCCGTTGAGAATGATATTTTAACTGCTGTAGAAGCACTCAAGCCTGCCAAAAGACCTCGTATCCATACAGGGTTAGGCACTTCGGATCAGCATGTATTCACCAAGCTCCGTATTAGCAAAGAAGAGGTGATAGAGCGTGGGCTTTTCGCCGTGAAACTTGCAAAAAAATACGTGGAAGATGTAGAGTTCTATGCCGAAGATGCCGGAAGAACAGACAATGAGTATTTGGCAAAGGTGGTTGAGGCGATGATTGGCGCTGGTGCCACGGTCGTAAATATTCCCGATACCACGGGTTATTGCAT
Organism: Flammeovirgaceae bacterium SG7u.111; assembly: GCA_034044135.1. NCBI lineage: Bacteria > Pseudomonadati > Bacteroidota > Cytophagia > Cytophagales > Flammeovirgaceae > Flammeovirgaceae bacterium SG7u.111. The sequence continues at coordinate 5,925,992 of CP139021.1, forward strand.
ACCAGAAGAATACGGACAGAAAATCCGTTTCTTAAAAGAGAACGTAAAAAACATCCATAAAGCAACCATTTCTACGCACTGCCACAACGATTTGGGCATGGCTACCGCCAATTCCATTACGGGTGTGCAAAATGGTGCGCGCCAAGTAGAATGTACCATAAACGGCATAGGCGAGCGAGCAGGCAACACTTCTCTAGAGGAGGTGGTAATGACTTTGAACAAGCATAAATGGTTGGATTTCCATACCGATATAAATACTACCCAAATCTACCCCATCAGCCGATTGATATCGGATACAATGGGTATGTTGGTTCAGCCCAACAAGGCAATTGTGGGAAGCAATGCTTTTGCCCACTCATCGGGTATCCACCAAGATGGGTTTATCAAGAACAGGGACAACTATGAAATTATAGACCCTAGGGAAGTTGGAGTGGCTGAGTCTTCCATAGTGCTTACCGCCAGAAGCGGAAGAGCTGCTTTGCATTACCGCATCAAGGAATTGGGCGTGGAGCTTAGCAGAGAAGAGCTGAATGTGGCATATACTGCCTTCTTGGAAATGGCAGACCAAAAGCAAGAAATTCAAAAAGATGATTTGATAAAATTGCTCGATACAAAGCTGACTATAAAAGTAGCTTGGGCCTAAAAAAGGATTAATAATGCAACTATAAATAACTTGAGATTAGACAAATGATGTTTAGCAACTATTTATTTGGCTCCTTAACATCTCAGTTATAACCAGAAAGCATGGCGAAGCGCAGAAATGCAGTTTTGCCATGTCTTTCTTTTTTATAGGGTTTTCAAAGAAGTTCTCTAAACTAAAAAACCAGCCTTGCACGAGGCAAAAGCTGGTTTTAGATATTTTCAATAAAACTTTATGTTACTTTCTGCTGTAATTAGGAGCTTCCCTTGTAATAGAAATATCGTGAGGATGGCTTTCGGCAAATCCGGCAGCAGTGATTTTTGTAAACTTGGCTTCTTGTAGCTCAGTGATGTTTTGAGAACCACAATATCCCATTCCAGCCCTAAGACCTCCAATTATTTGGTAAATCACTTCACCTACAAAACCTTTGTAAGGAACTCTACCAGAAATACCTTCAGGAACTAGCTTTTTGATATCGTCTTCCACATCTTGGAAATAACGGTCTTTCGAACCGTGCTCCATCGCCTCTACCGAACCCATTCCTCGGTAAGACTTGAACTTACGCCCTTCATAAATGATCACTTCGCCAGGAGCTTCTTCCGTTCCTGCAAGTAAAGAACCAATCATGATACTGCTTGCTCCGCCCGCTATGGCTTTCACCACATCGCCAGAGAATCGGATACCACCATCGGCAATGAACGGAACGCCTGTGCCTTTCAATGCTTCGGCTACTTCAAATACGGCCGAAAGTTGAGGAACACCTACACCGGCAATTACCCTTGTAGTACAAATACTCCCTGGGCCTACGCCTACTTTCACTCCATCTGCCCCGGCATCTACCAATGCTTTTGCCGCAGCTCCTGTAGCCACATTCCCTACTATTACCTGAAGATCTGGAAACTCAGCTTTTACCCTTTTCAAGGCCTCAAGAACTCCTAAAGAGTGTCCGTGGGCTGTATCTATACACACCACATCTGCCCCTGCATTTTTCAATGCACTTATCCTTTCCATGGCATCTGCAGTAACACCTACAGCAGCTCCCACTCTCAGGCGACCAAACTGATCTTTACAGGCATAAGGCCTATCCCTGTTTTTGAGAATATCTTTGTAGGTAATTAGTCCTGCAAGTTTATAATTGCCATCTACTATAGGCAGTTTTTCAATTTTGTATTCTTGCAAAATCTCTTCTGCACTTTCGAGACTTACACCTTCAGGAGCGGTGATCAAGCCTTCTTTGGTCATGATCTCGCTAACTTTCTTCCCAAGATCTTTCTGGAAACGCAAATCGCGGTTGGTCAAAATCCCTATAAGGGTGCGCTGGCTGTCTATTACCGGAATCCCACCTATTTTGTAGTCTTTCATGATCCGGTTGGCATCTGCCAAGGTCTCATCTGGACTAAGCGTGATAGGATCGAGGATCATCCCACTTTGCGAACGTTTTACTTTTCTCACTTGGTCAGCCTGCTTCTGGATGCTCATGTTTTTATGAATGAAACCTATCCCTCCTTCCAGTGCCATAGCAATAGCCAATTGGGCTTCGGTCACTGTATCCATAGCAGCAGCTATAAGAGGAATATTAAGCTTGATTTCACGAGTAAGAAAAGTGCTGGTATCTGTTTCGCGCGGGAGAACTTCCGAGTAATTCGGGATTAACAAGACATCGTCATAGGTGAGTGCCTCGTATAAAACTTTGGATGAATTTGATGGCATAGCAAATAAAATTTACCTTAGATTATTTGCCGGGCAAAATTAGGGATATTCCGGATTATAACACAACTATTTTGAATAGTATTTTTAGATAAACGTTTTTTTTGATCAAAACTACGCTTAGTAAGCTCTGGATGTTTATTCTTTGGTATTAAAAAGAAGACAGAATAGCTTCCAAACATTTTTGGATTCACACTGTTAAGCATAATCTGACTGAGAAGGTTTCAAATTAACTGAAGACATAAACAGTCAAATGTTATAATTTTTTAAAATTCTAAATAAGAGCGAGTAAAACTCGGTTTTTTAGTTATTTTTGAAATAACAAGGAAAAAATAGGAGAGTGTTTTTGAAGGGAATTTTCCGCCAAAGCTTGTCTTTGATACCAAAATTACATTCTGAGTTTTATAATTAACCATAAACTGAACATCGATCGGGGAAACCCGGACAAATAAATTTAGTATGTTCATTAAGTATTTGAAATACCTATACTTCACAATTGTTTGCCTCTGTGCATCACTAACCACAAATGCCCAACAAAACCTGAGTAGCGGCTTTCTCTATGGAAAAGTCACCCTCAATAATGGTGAGCATTATGAGGGTCAACTGCGTTGGGAAAATGAGCAGGCAATGTGGGGCGATCTTTTCAATGCTATCAAACTTGAACCTCCCTACCACGATGCCATCGACCTTGAAAAAGTCAGAAGCCAACAAAATAATGATTCCGAATCTGGTTTCGATATGGGCTTCATGAAGCTCTGGGAAGACCGAGCCCCTCAAATAAAATACTACTTCAAATGCCAATTTGGCGCTTTGCTCCGCATCCGTTCCATTGACAGCGAAAGGGCCGAAGTATTGCTAAAAGACCGCAGCGCTATCCAATGTAAGAACTTCAAAGGTGATTTAAATAAAGGGATTTCCATCTTCGACCGAAGTGTTGGGCTTTTGGAGTTCGACTGGGAAACAATCAAACAAATTGATTTTATAAGCACTCCCTCCAATGTGCGCAGCTCAATAGGCAAACCACTTTATGGCAAAGTCTTGACCAACAATGGTAGCTTTGAAGGCTTCATCACTTGGGATATGGAAGAGCGCACAGAAGACGACCTGATAGATGGATACATGCAAGGAGGCACAAAAGTGACCTTGCTGATGAAAGATATTCAAAAAATACAATCGGAGCGAGATGGCTCTATGATCACGCTAAAATCTGGAAGGAAAGTCTTTTTGGGTAGGCACGACGATGTAGGCAAAGGCAACCACGGAATAGTGATAAGAACCAAGGAGATGGGAAATATAAAAGTAGCATGGAATAGTTTTATTTCCGTCAAGTTTTTCGAAGCTCCTCACGCTGCCCCTTCCTACGACGAATTCCCTCTGCCTACAGCCATCCGAGGGCAAGTCACATCTACCGAAGGAAAGTCCTACGAAGGGAGGCTACTTTTTGACCTAGACGAATCAATAGATGCTGAGGTGCTTGACGGGGAAAACGATGATTTCTCTTATTTCATCCCTTTCAATCTTATTGCTTCTTTGATACCAGAAAATTATAACTATACGCTTGTAGAGCTCAAAAATGGCACTGAACTGCTGCTAGGCAAGCGAGATGATGTGACTTATAAAAACCTTGGAATACTTATATGGGAAGCGAACAAACAACCCGTTTATATCCCATTCAAAAATGTACGACAGGTTTTATTCAAATAGCGAAGTACAGGTTTCAAGTTGCAAACTGGAAACCTGTACTTCCACCTAGAATGATTGATAAACACAGAAGAATACATTGGCGAAAATCCTAAAAAAAATATTATTTCCGCTGCTTTACCTTATTGGGCTGCTTGTATACTACTTTGAGTTTTGGCCCGACGAGGAAACTGCTTCGGCTATCTTTTACATTGCCGCTTTTTGGCTGGCATGTGTCATTTTTTTGCTTTGGATAGGAAATTATCTTATTTATTCCCTACTCAACAGGGCTCTACCTTGGACAAAAAAAACACTCGCTAGGTTTTATGTCCAGCTTGCCTTGAGCGGAATTTACTCGCTCTCTTGCGTAAACCTTACGTATTACCTCTTCAAAACAAACTTTACCGAGCTCCCCCCCGATTCTTATCAGCTTACATTACTCAATATCTATGGCATTATTTTTACCCTACCCGTCATTTCAATCCAGTTTGGGATTTTCTTTATGAACAAATGGAAAAAGGTGGCAGTAGAGAAAGAATCGCTCGAAAAAGAACGGATAACCACGGAACTTCTAGCACTCAAAAGCCATATCGATCCCCATTTTTTGTTCAACAACCTCAACATCCTTTCTTCGCTCATAGAGCCTGACAACGACCCGGCCCTTGCCTTTCTCGATAAGTTTTCGGAAGTATATCGGTATGTGCTCAAGAGCAAGGACAGTGAGTTTGTGACGCTCGATAACGAACTTGGGTTCATTGAAGCCTATTTTTTTATATTGGAAAAGAGGTTTGAAGGACAAATGAAAATCAACTATAAGGTAGACGATAAGTACAAAATGAGGCAAATACCGCCACTTGCTCTCCAAATGCTCATTGAGAATGCATTGAAACACAATAAATATTCTTACAAAAGACCACTGACCATCGATATATTCACCAGCGAAGATGGAGAGCTGCTCACGGTAAGGAACAACTTCCAGCCCAAAGAGCAAATTGGGTCCCAAAAACATGGCGGTTCGGGCTTGAATAACATTCGCAAACGGTATGAGCTTGTGTCCAATGAAGAAATTGAAGTGGAAAAAACGGAAACCCATTTTAGGGTAAGCATCCCTCTCATAAAGCTTGTAGAAGCCTAAAATCCGACCTGTTTCCTGAGCTAAATTTGAAGTGTATGAATATAGTGATTATTGAAGATGAAGCCTTAGCTGCCAATAAACTAGAGCAAATGGCCATGAAGTACGACCCCAACACGGTCGTATTAGAAAAAATCAGTTCGGTGGAAGACGCCGTAGAATGGTTCAAAGAAAACGATCTGCCCGACTTGGCTTTTCTAGATATACAGCTATCCGACGGCACATCTTTCGATATATTGAGAGAGGTAGAAATTGATTGCCCCGTGATTTTCACCACTGCTTACGACGAATACGCCCTCCAAGCTTTCGACCTCCACAGCATTGCCTACTTGCTCAAACCTGTGACCTTCGAAAAACTTTCTACCGCTATCGATAAATTGAAAAAAATGCTAGGAAGCTCCGAAGAAATTAAACCTTCGGAAGCTATAGATAAGCTATTGGGCGCATTGAACCAAGAGAAAAAAAGCTATAAAAGCAGGTTTTTGGTCAAATCGGGAAATACTATTCTTTCAGTGGGCACTGAAAAAATAGCCTACTTCTTTTCCGAAGACAAGGTGGCTTTTTTGGTTACCCACGAAGGAAAAAAATATGCCCTCAACCAGTCCCTCGATCAGCTGGAGCAAATGCTCGATCCCTATTATTTCTTCAGGGTGAACCGGCAAATAATAGTACGGGTAGAAGCTGTGAAAGCCATCCATCCGTATTTCAAAGGCAGGTTGCTCTTGGACTTACAGCCCGATGTAAGCTTTGAAGTAGTGGTGAGTAGCTCCAAAGCGCCTGAGTTAAAGGATTGGCTCGACCAATAGCATATACTCCAAAATAGTTTTCATGCTTACTTCTTCTCAATTTTCTTAATAGGAAACCATTTGCCGTATGTAGCACATCTCCACAACCATTCGATAGGACCAAAGTGGAAAAACTTGAACCAAACGACGCTAAATATGAGCTGGATAACCAGAATAACAACCGCTCCATAATAGATTTCTTCCAAACTTAGCAAGCCAAAATACCCCCATCCAATGATTGGGTAAAACACGAGAATCCCTAAGAATGTGTGCCCCAAATACGAGGTCATAGACATCCTACCGTAGTCTTTGAGCCAAGTGAAACCGATGAATTTTGGAAATGAATCGACCAATTTGGAAAGGATGCTGACATAAGCCAGAGCTAGAGAAAGTTGCCCAATCTCATGAAGAAGCTTATCAAAAATATCAACCCAGCTTTTGGAAAAAGAAGAAACACTTCCTGTAAGGAACATGGTGATGCTGGTAAAGCCTATGCCCAAAGAAAGGAACAAAATGATAGATTTCCACTTTTTTGCATGGACTGTGAAAAAGTCTGCTGAGAAAAGCAAATAGCCCAAAAAGAACAGCCCAAGAACTTTGAACGGGCGACCAGAAGGGATGAAATCGTACCAACGCCAAATAACGTTATGAAAATTTGTTTTGAACACGGTAACCAAATCCGTGCTTTGGAAGCCTAAGACAATTTCCTCGGGCGAAGCATCCGGATACACTTTGAGGGCGGTTTTCTCTAGCACGGGCAGGTCAGCAGCAAACGTGTACATATAAATCACATCCAAAATGATGGGAAAGAAGTACAAGCCTAGCCCCACCCAAATTGCTTTTTTTACATCAACATTTCGGAGTGCGAGCAAAATCATCCCCATTAGTGCATAAAGCATCAGGATATCGCCAGACCAAACCAGGGCATGGAGCAGCCCGATGATCATAAGAAGGAAAAGCCGCTTGAGGTACAATGGGGGAAACTTAGGATTATCTTTGTTTCGGGAAATCTGGATACAAAAACCTACACCAAATAGCAGAGAGAAAATGGTGTAAAACTTGGTATCTACAAAGAATTTGAGATACTGATAAAGCGTTCGATCCACATCAAAACTTCCCATATCTACAATGCTATCGTAGGGTAAAAACTTGATACCACTCCAGCTCAAGATGTTGGCAAATAAAATCCCAACAAGGGCGAACCCTCGCAGGATATCTAAAAAAACAATTCGATCTTTGGCTTTGGTTGGTTGTTTTACTTGGGGCTTTGTAGTTTCTGGCATAATAAAAAAATTAGAGATGGAGTGTTAGACTACCTATCTTTACACAAGGAAGTTGATGAGATAAATCCTAACACAATAGTATGATTTTTCATCTCGATTTCTAAAAAATACCTGAGTTATCGCTATACTTCCACATATTTTTCTGAAACACCCAAATCACTGACCAATCGTGACTGAAAACGCACTTCAAAGCCCATCCAAGCAACGGACAATTTTTTATGCTATTTGGCTTCTCATTTCCCTCATGCAGGCTGGCTTCACCGAGCTTTTCCACGACGAGGCGTACTATTGGCTGTATTCGACCGAAATGGCTTGGGGCTATTTTGACCACCCGCCTATGGTAGCATTTTTAATAAAACTAGGGTATTCTATTTTTGGAAATGAGCTGGGGGCAAGGTTGCTTATCGTCTTACTCAATACGCTAGCGATTTTCCTATTGGAAGAACTTATAAAGCCCGAAAAACCACTCTATTTCTATTTGGTGGTAGCCTCAGTGGCGGTGTTCCACGCAGGCTTTTTGGCCACGCCTGATGCTCCTTTGCTTTTTTTCTCGGCAAGTTTTTTCTGGGTATACAAACGCTTTCTTGATAAACCTTCTTCCCTTACTATTTTACTTTTGGGGCTAAATATGTCCCTGCTTTTACTCAGCAAATATCATGGAGTTTTAGTTATTGGCTTCACAGTACTTTCCAACCTCAAACTCCTTAAAAATGGCAAGTTTTGGTTAGCAGCGCTCATTGGAATAATAGGTTTTGCACCGCACCTCTGGTGGCAATACGAAAACGGCTTTCCCACATTTATGTACCACTTATTTGAGCGCTCGGGCGATAAATACCGCTTTAGCTTTACGTCGGAATATTTACTAGGGCAGCTCTTTGTTCCTGGACCTATTATCGGTTTTTTACTGCTTTACCTAGGCTTCAAGTTCAAGCCTCAAAATAGTTTCGACAAAGCATTAAAATTCAACCTTTACGGAATTTACCTCTTCTTTTTGTTTATGAGTTTCAAAGGAAGAGTTGAGGCACATTGGACATTTGTAGCGGCTTTACCCTTGGTTTATACAAGTTTCAAAAATCCAGCTTCGGCAAAAGCATTTTCCAAAAGCTTGAAAATAATTGTGCCTATTTCTTTGGTACTGTTGCTAACAGCAAGGGCCTTTCTTATGTACAACTTCCTCCCTCAGGGAAAAGTAGAAACCGAGTTCCATGGCTGGGACGAGTGGGCAAAAGACCTTCAAAAAGAAGTAAATGGCTTACCTGTTGCCTTTATGAATTCCTACCAAAATGCCTCCAAATACACTTTTTATACTGGGGAGAAAGCCATTTCTCTCAATAATCCTTACGGCAGGCGCAACCAGTTTGGACTTTGGGACTGGGAAAAAGAAATGCAAGGAGAAGAAGTGATTTTGGTGGCCAATTACGATGCAAAAGGCTACGATTCCCTTCAGACCGATATTAAATTAGTGTTGTATAAAAACATAGAGAACTTCCGCACCTTCTCATACATAAAAATGCCTGTAGAGCAACGAGATTATGAAGTGAAGCGAGGAGAACCTTTCAAAGTAAGGTTTAAATTTGATATTTCAGATTGTCCTAATATTGACCTCGAAAACAACCCTAAATTCAAGCCTGTGGTATATTTTCACTTGCTGGATGGAAAAAGGATGGCACAACAAGGGGTAACGCCCATCAAACCTACTAATGAAATGGTACGAAGCGGGGAAACATTTGAGATCGAATTGGTCATTAATGAAAAGCTCACCGAAGATCGGTATTTCCTGATCCTTGGTATCCGACCAGGTGGGATACCCGCAGCCATCAGCTCTCCTACCATGAAAGTAAAGGTGTTGGAGTAAACAAAAAGGATTTATTTCACAGCAAAAATGACTGGCAGGAAGAATACATCCCAAATCGTGATATTTCCACTCAGAAACTTATTTTTGCAGAAAATGAAATGAATAAAAAATGAAAAAGAAAGTACTTTTTATAGATAGAGATGGGACGATCATTGTAGAACCCCCTGTCGATTTTCAGGTTGATTCTTTGGAGAAGCTCGCTTTTGTGCCAGGGGTGATTACTTGGTTGAGAAAAATAGCTCTAGAAACAGATTTTGAGCTCGTAATGGTAACCAACCAAGACGGCTTAGGTACAGATTCGTTCCCCGAAGATACGTTCTGGCCTCCGCAAAACAAGATGATGGAAACCCTAGAAGGTGAGGGAATTGTATTTGACGAAGTATTGATAGACCGAACTTTTGAACATGAAAACGCGCCAACTCGCAAGCCCCGCACTGGGTTGCTTACCAAGTACATGGACGGTAGCTACGATTTGGAAAACTCGTTTGTGATAGGCGATAGGCTTACTGATATTGAGCTTGCCAAAAACCTTGGGGCACAAGGGATTTACATAGCAGAAGAGGCTTCGGAAGAGGCAGTGCTTAGCACTACTAGCTGGAAGAAGATTTACGAATTTTTGAAGCTGCCAGCTCGCCGTGCTACGGTGGTGAGGAACACGAGCGAGACCAAGATAAACATAGAGCTGAACCTAGATGGAGAAGGAAAGTTTGACCTAAAAACAGGACTAGGCTTTTTTGACCATATGCTGGAGCAAATCACGAGGCACTCGGGCTGCGATCTCAAAATCCATGTGGATGGCGACTTGCACATTGACGAGCACCACACCATTGAAGATACGGCACTTGCTCTTGGCGAGGCATTTTACCAAGCCCTTGGCGATAAGAAAGGCATTTTCCGCTACGGCTGCTTCCAGTTGCCCATGGATGAATCTTTGGCGCAGGTAGCCCTCGATTTTTCTGGGAGGAACTGGTTGGTATGGCAAGCGGATTTCAAAAGAGAAAAAGTGGGGCAAATGCCTACGGAAATGTTCTACCATTTCTTCAAGTCATTTTCCGACACTTCTCGCTCAAACCTCAATATAAAAGTAGAGGGCGACAACGATCACCACAAAATAGAAGCGATTTTCAAAGCATTTGCCAAATCCATTAAAATAGCGATAAAGCGCGACCCTGAAAACATGGTGATCCCGAGTACGAAGGGGGTTTTGTAGAATTGTTAGAATAAATAAGTTTCGGATGATTTGTACCGAGAAACCTATTTCACTTTGGCTAAAAGTTACAAGTTGCTGACGATTCACCGCTACGATTCTTATTACTAGTTTTTTATTATTAGAAAGTGAAAAACCAGAAACCAGTAACTCGTAACCAGCAACCTTCAGCAAAGACTATAAAGTGAGTAAATAACTACTTTAATTAAGTCTGTAAACTTAATTTACAATGTATTCAACTATGAAAAAACTAATTTTCATAACGCTTTTAACTTTTGCCTTTGCAGGGCTTTTTGCCCAACAGAGCAATCCTAAAAAGCGACGAAGCGAGGTAGGTTTATCCACCTTCAAAAAAGGCGAATTCTATGCAAAAGTGACTTACGGCCGCCCTCAGATGAAGTGGGAAAAATCGTACCCATTTGGCTATAATGTGCCTTGGCGCAAGATTTGGCGCACGGGCGACGACGACGCTACCGAGCTGACCATCACCAAGCCAGTAGAGATTTTGGGGCATCAAGTTGATCCGGGAACTTATGCTATTTTCACCATCCCCGATACTGCCCAGTGGACGGTCATTCTCAACGATGAGCCTGGGCAATGGGGACTGTACAACTACAAACCCCAAAAGGATTTATTTAGGGAAAAAATACCAGTGTACCATCCGCCTGGGCAAGTACGTCAGTTTACTATTTCCATTGTAGAATCGAAGCGTGGTGCTGATATTTTTTTGGTGTGGGACCAAACTTCTGTAAGCATTCCTATGGTTTTTCTGAAAGAAGAATGGTAGATTCCCATATTATTACTGGAAAGTCAAAATTAAAACTGAAACTCAAAACTTAAAATAAAACCCATGGCATCTAACCTTAAAAAGAAGCTTATTAAGATTGGCGTTGGTGTATTGGCACTTATTATCGTGTTTTTTGTAATTGTGTATAGCATCAGCGTAAGCGAAGGCATTCGCTCGGGAACAGTAATGAAAGTGAGTAAAAAAGGGATTGTTTTCAAAACTTGGGAAGGACAACTCAATACTGGAAGCATCGCTCAAACTGGTGCTGCAGGTACAGGGGTTTGGGAGTTTTCCATACCTAAAGACAGAGAAGATATTTTCAATGAACTGGTAGAAGTTTCTTTGAGCGGCGAGCGTGTGAAGCTTGTTTATAAAGAAAAATATGCCAAATTTTCGTGGCAAGGCGATACCAAGTATTTTGTGATAGATGTGGAGAAAATAGGGGAAGGAAAATAACTTTCCCATCAAAAACTCCATTTCTTGGGGAAATTTCTTGATCTGTGGTCAGCTGTTCTCAGCCATCAGGTGAGGAAGTTTCCCTTTTTTATTTTTATTCTATCTCCTAAAAAGCACAAAAACCTTCCCGCCTCTCCCCTTTCAGGTTTGAATAGCATTCACCATCTTTGTGACAATTCTGAACCATTTATTCGCATTTCAACCACCATGACGAACAAAATCTTTTCCTCCCTCCTCTTTTTATTGCTCTGCTGCTTTTCTCAACTGGCTGCCCAATCTGTGGTGTTACCCAAGCCTACTGACAAAGAGCAATACATCCAGCTTCGGAACATGCTAAAAGCCACGGACAGCGCACGGGCTTTTGATGCCGACGTAATACTCAGCCCGACCGAGCAGCGGGTAAACCAAAAATTGGTGGCGCTGCGGAAGGAAATGATTGCAGGCTACAAAGCGCAGCATTTTACCCCACCAGCAAGATATTTTTACCAGTCGCAGGAATACATGCTCAACACGAAGCTTTTCGGGCTGTTGGAAAAAATGCCCAAGGGCGGAATCATGCACGTACATTCTTCGGCTATGGGCGATTTCCACTGGATAGTGGACAAAGCCGCAACGCAAGACGATTGCTATGTCTTTTGGGAAGAAAACAATGAAAAGTATGTGAAAGGGCAACTCCAGTTTTTTAAGAAAAAAGATGTACCAAAAGGTTTTGAGTCGGTGAAAAAGCTGGCGAAAAAACACAAAGGCTTTAAAGAAGAATTGTACGATCTCCTGACGTTTGATGAAAGAATAGACGGCGATTCGGTAGATATTTGGTTGGAATTTGAACATAGTTTCCAGCGAATTTCTGGGTTTACCCGCTACCAGCCTATGTTCAAAGCTTACCACACCGATGCCCTTAAAATTATGGCGGCAGACGGTGCGCAACATGTAGAGGTACGGGAAATCCCCATTGGCGGCTTGTACGATCTCAATCATGAAAAAGGGGCATATTACACCTCGGACACAATCATCCGCTACTGGAAGGATATGGAGATGGAGGTGCAAAAGGAATATCCCGATTTTAGCTTGCAAATAGTCTATTGCTTTTTGCGGTTTATGAACAACGAACAAGTACTTTATGATTTGGAAAATGCCTACCGCTTGCGTAAGCAATACCCTGATTTCATAGCAGCCTATGACCTAGTGGCCGAAGAAGATGCGGGGCATTCGACCTTCCATTTTTTAGATACTTGGATGAAAATTGATTCCCTCAACAAGGTTTACGGAACAGATATGCCGCTCTGCCTCCACGATGGTGAGAGCGATTGGGAGTCGGTGGACAACCTCTACGATGCCTTCTTGCTCCGCAGCCACCGCATTGGGCATGGTTTCAACTTGTTCAAGTTTTCCGTGTTGCAAGACTTGGCTAGGCAAAACGATGTAAGTATAGAAATAAGCCCGCTCAGCAACCAAATTTTGGGCTACGTTCGCGACCTTCGCATCCACCCTGCCACCTACTACATGTCCCAAGGCATCCAGATTTCTCTCAGCCCTGACGACCCCGCCATTTTCGGCTACCGAGGTATCACTCCCGATTATTGGGCAGCCTTCATCGCTTGGGAGCTGGACTTGAAATCCCTAAAGAAAATAGCTCGAAATGCGTTGACTTATAGCAACTTGCCTACTGATAAAAAGCAAGCGCAGCTAGAAGTATTTGAGCAAAAATGGCAGGAATGGGTAGTGTTTTTGGATGGAGAGTTATAGGTGATTTGATTTGTTGACTACCACTAATGAAGTTGAAAAATAGCCCCCATATTCCGTCATTCCAGCCTTGAGCTGGAATCCCCTACCTACTTTCATCAATGCCAACTCTTTTGAACAATAGGATGGAGATTCCTGCCTACGCAGGAATGACAACAATGGGGGGCATTCCATTTTTTCATTTCGAATATTGACGAGCCTAGTTGAAAAGCATAAACCTCCCCTACCTATCCAGCCACTGCTTGAAATTTTGAACCCTTTCCCTTGCCACTACTACCTCCTCTTCCTCATATGAATTGATGATAATTTGTAGCCTTGAATTGGAATAGGCGATGATGTCTTTTATGAAGTGAAGATTGACGATAAACTTTCTGGAAACTCGAAAGAAAACCGTAGTGTCTAGCATTTCTTCTACTTTGTCCATGGAATGATCCAATACAAATGACTTCCCATCTTTATCAAGCACATAAGTAGCCTTGAATTTACTATAGACCAACTGGATATTTTTGGTTTCTACAAACCTCAGGTGCTCCCCTATTTTTACCAAAAAGCGTTCTTTTCCTTTCTTGGAAAAAGCATTTATTATAGCATCAAGCTCTAGCGGCTTTTGCTGACTGAAGTTGCTTTCAAACTTTCTAAGCGCTTTTTCTAGCTCTTCTGGATCAAGCGGTTTGAGCAAGTAGTCGATGGAGTTTTGCTTGAACGCCTTGAGGGCATATTCGTCGCAGGCAGTGGTGAAAATGACGGGGGCATTTACCGAAATCTGTTCGAATATCTCGAAGGAGTTTCCATCGGCAAGTTGGATATCCATGAACACCAGGTCGTAGTTGAGGCTTGGCAATGCCCGGCAAGTTGCCTCTACCGAATCGAACGTAGCGAGCATGATATAGGTAGGTTTAATCTCTGCAACCAACTTTTCCAATCGCCTTGCGGCAATTTCCTCGTCTTCTATTATCACAAATCTCATAGCGAACTTTCAAGTTTTAACACTGGCAATTTCACCAAAAACACCTTTCCATCGTTGCTGATTTCCACAGGTGGTGCAGGAAGCAAAGAATACCTCGATTTAATATTTTCTAAACCAATTCCAGTACTGTCTTTCACCTTTTTCTCATGAATGGAATTAGTAACCGAGACAAATTCCCCATCCAGCACTAGCCGAACGGTAAGGGGATAATCTTTAGAAACCACGTTGTGCTTTATGGCATTTTCTACCAACAGTTGGATGGACAAAGGAGGCACAAATCCCTCCGTTTTTTTGGTATCCAACTCCAACTGCAAATTCTCACCAAAGCGGATTTTTTGCAAAAAAACATAGTTTTCCAAAAAAGCTAGCTCCTCTTTCACTTCTACCAATTCCACCTCTCTGTTATCCAACACGTACCGATAAATCTCCGAGAGTTTCCGGATGAAAATCACGGCTTTCTTTTGGTCATCGTACACCAAAGAGCTGAGGGCATTGAGCGAATTGAACAGGAAGTGTGGATTTACTTGGTTTTTGAGCGATTCGTACTGCGCTTTCAAGTTTTCATTTTTCAAGCGCTCTACGTTATAGAGCGCTTCCTTCCAGTTAAGGTAAAAAGCTCTTCCGTGCAAAAACATAGAGATAACTAAGGTGATTAGGATGGAAAAGATCAAAGTATTAATTCCAATTTCCTTAATGATACCATCAACTGGATATCCTTTTACAAAATAGTAATATGAAATAATGATGGTAACAAGAGCCAATACTGTATAGGATACCGAAGTCACAATCCCTATTAGCACTCTCATTACTGGCTTCTCCAACCAACGTATTTTTATCCCGACCAAACTATTCACATAAGAATTCCCCTTGTAAAGAAACACCCAAATTAAAGCAGATACAATTAGCTCATCTATCCCATCTCCAAAAAATATGGCATTGAATATGACTCCCACCACAGCAAGAATTACAATATCTCTTAGTTCTTTAAGGATGGTAGATCGGGCTAATTTCATCTGCTTTTCTTAGGTTTATATTTTATTGGAGTTAATCGCGGTTTGATAAGTATAGACTTTTCACCTTATAAAATGGCTTAGAGTTTCGGCTAAAGCCAATAATCGTTTTAACTTCCAAACGGGGCTTAAAAGCCCCGTCCAGTAATTTTTTATAGTAGTAAAGAGCTGAAAAACTCATTAAAACAAACCGTGATATACTATATTACAATCTAGTTTTTTACTTGCCGCACATATCTATGTACTTTTTGGCACTTTCCATTCCCCAGGCAGGCATAATTGTCTTTTCTTGCCCCTGTTGCTTCTCAAATATAGCATAAGCCTTCTGAATGGTGGCACAAGCATCTTCAGTTCCTCCCCCGAAATATTCAGCTGAACCATACTGCATTTGCCCTAAAAATAGCATCGCACGAGGGTTTTGGGAATCTAACTTTAGTGCCTTTCCATACAATTGATTAATAACTGGAGGAAGCAAGGGACCTAAATTTTGTGGATCATTTCCTAATTTCAACATATTTATAAATCCCTTTAGGGCCAACACCTCAGAATTTTCCTCAATTTTTTCAGCACTTTCCAATACCTTCAAAGCTTTGTTGAATTCTTGATCTTTTTGTTTGACACCTTCCAAATTATTGGCAGCAAAGCTCATGGCAAAGGCTTGGTAATAGACTGGAAGCCATTCGTCAGTTTCTTTTTTAGCAATTCGCTCGAAGTAGTTTATTGCTTTTTGGAAATCGCCAGTAGCATGGCCTTCACCCAGCAATGCCTTCCCTTTCAAAATTGCAGTCTCGTATTTTGAAGACTGGGCAAAACAAGTGCTTGACAATAAGAAAAGAACAAAAAACACATTCAATACTAAAGCTACTTTTTTCATTTTGACTATGAGTTAAAGGGTTAAATTAAATTTCAGTAATTGATTTATCTTGTTGCTATAATTCTTGATTAGAACTCTTCCGCTACAATTCCTCCAATTTTTGGTTGGCACTGCGGCCTATGGTGACGAAACAGCCCAACACAAAAAACTGCTTGGCAGATAGTTTCATAGGCTCACTGGGGTAGTACCCGGTATCGTCTGGCTGCTCGCTAAACTGGTAGCCAAAGACTTGGTCTGCACTCAAAATATTGGAAGCCGATAGGTAGATGATCACATTTTGCTTAGGCAAATACGCCATATTAAAGCTCAGGTCATGGTAAGCCTTGGTCTTGCCCTCGTTAAAACCATCTTTGTTGAGGTCGTTGTAAGGCCTGCCCGAAGTGAAGGAATAGGTAAATCCTATTTGGCTTTTGAGCGTTGGTAGAAACTTCTTTACCACCAGAGAAAAATTATGCTCCGATGTAAAAGTAGGCATCGCTTTTACGGGGAAATCTCTGTAGAGGCGTTCCGATTTCATCCACGAGTAACTTACCCAATAGTCTAGGCTTTTTGCTTCATTTCTATTTCTCCAAAAAAGCTCCGCCCCATATGCATAACCGTCTCCTTCGTTTCCATAAGTCTCGGCATCGTATTCATCTGCAAAGGTCAGCAGGTCATCGTACTTTTTGTAGTACCCTTCCAGTCTAAATATCTGATTGTGAACCACTCGCTGGTAGTTGAGCAAAATATGACTTGCTCGCTCCTGTTCGAGCTTATGAGAAAATCGGAGGAAATTTGTTGCAGGGTTTTGCAAGAAAACACCCGTTGCTAAAGAGATTTGGTCGGTTGCGCTGAGTTTGTGAGCCAGTGACAAACGAGGTGAGAAAGTAGTTCCATCTAAATAAGATCCGTACTCGAATCGTCCACCTGCTTTCACCACCCATTTCTCCGAAAAGTATTGACTCAACTCTACAAAAGCAGTAGAGATTGTATTTTGGAAATTCCCCAAAAGCTCCCTTTCGTCATCACTTACCAAGCGAGATTCGTAGTCTTGAAAATATAGCTCGGTACCTGCATTGAGGAGAGTCTGCGGTGTGAACTCATGACTGTATTTCAACTTTACATGAGAATTGAAGGAAGAAGTCCATTCGTTATTCTCATTAAAATACTTGTCATCTTCATTCAGACCGATAGAGCCACCTACATAAAGTACTCCTTTCGACCTAATAGGCGTTTCCCACACCGAATTGAAAAAAGCATTCTTGTTCGTCACTTTAATATGATCAAACCCCTGTTCGTTCAATAGGGTGGGCTGCTCCAGTTCAAAACCATTGGTAGAACCCATTGCCATCATCCGAATCTTCCCGCCATTTTCCAACTTCTTTTTGTAAGACAAAGTCCCATTCAAACTTTCACTCGCATTTATCCAGTTTACCCGCTGGGGAACTAGCTTTGTATAAGGATTCAAGTTGTTATAAGATAGCTCGGCATAAACCGATTCATCTTCAAAAGCTTGGTTGACAGCTACCGACGCCCCTACCGACAAAAGCGATAACTCGACCGAGGGAACAGGATCGGGATCGGTAGAGTTTAAAGACAGCACCGAGGACAATGCCTGTCCATATTCTGCCGAATAGCCTCCTGTACTAAAGAAAGTCCCTTTGAACAAAAAAGGTGAAAAGCGGCTTCGGGAAGGCAAGCCCGTCACCGTGGTCGAATAGAAGTTGGATACCTCCACTCCATCTACAAATGCCTTTACTTCCCTCGATTCTCCACCACGGACGAACAAACGACCACTTTCCCCTACCTTCTGCATACCTGGCAAAGTAGTGAGAGCGCCCACAATATCGGCACTCGCCCCGGCGGTCATTGCTATGTCCAAGCTCTTCAGCACTACCCCTTCTTTCTCGTCACTTGCCTCTAGTGAGCCTGCGGTAATTGTCACAGCATCTACCGTATTAAATGCCTCTTTGAGCGTGATATTTACATACACAGAGTCGGAAATAGTGATACCTACTTTTTGGGTTTCATAACCGATAAAGCTCACCACCAACACCTGCTTTCCTACTTCTTCTGTCTCAAATGCAAAAGTTCCATCTGGCTTGCTCGTACCGCCATCGTAGGTATTATCCAAATATACATTTGCCCCCACAAGGCTTTCCCCTTTTTCATCTGCCACATAGCCTTTTATAAGGACTTGGGCAGAAAGCAATTGAGCCGAAAAGATCACCAAGAAGAGAGGCAGTAAGTGTTTCATTGTTTTTCTAGTTTTGATAGTTCAAACATCACTAGAAAGAACCCTTTTGGAAACTTTATCTTACCGAACTGTTGAATAAGCCAGACGAGTTGTAATTCTTGGGGCGAGAGGGGGTTATTTGCTCTTAGCCATTATTTAAAATAGTATTTTATTTGGTTTTATTTGCACTTTACAAGTGCATGCAGTAACATTTTATCAAAAAAAACATTAACAGATTAAACAGATTGCTTTTTAAATAAAAGCAAAATATTATTCCCACATACAATCAATATAAGAAATAAAATACTTTTTAAAAGTAAAAAAATCTACTCTTAATTTAATATTAGGTTCATCATACTATCATCGCTTCATTTTACTTTTGTCTTACCAAACAAACTATTTCAACTTAAACTAACAATACAAACACTGATGAAAACCATCAAAGCAAAGATAAGAGCATCTTTTATCTTTATAATACTAGTCTCTGGGCTAGGGGGAGCTGCTTCGTATGTAGTTTCAGACAAGACCAATGCATTTCAAGAAAATAAAAACAATGTAGACAGGCTATTACTTAATTGGGCTGAAGCCAGAAAAAGCGAAAAAGAATTCATATTAAACGACAGAAAATCTATTGATTTTTTAGAAAAAGGAACAAGCCTATCGGTTGAAAAAAGCAAAGAACATACGCACAAATTCAACCAAGTTTTATCCGAACTTAAATCAAGTATTGCAGCAGAAGATGAATACGTGCTTTCAAAACTCACGATGGCAGGCAACCTCATGAATGAATATGAAAACACCTTTGAGGAACTAGTTAAAGAATTCCATCAAAGAGGGTTTAAAGACCACGGCCTGGAAGGAGAGATGAGAAGTTTTGTACATAACCTGCAAAAGGGTATTTCCAGCGAAGAAAAAGTATTTGCCCTTACCCTCCGAAAGCATGAGAAGGATTATATGCTCAGAAAAGATACCCGCTACATCCAAAAACTTCAAAATACCGCAAAGGAGTACAAGCGATACATTACAGAAAGTACAGCAGAGCACGCAACTGCTGAATACAAAGAACAAATGCTTGGCTATATATCAGCTTATGCGAATCAATTCGATAAAATTGTAAAATCAGAATCGAAAATCGGATTTGTGGGGGAAAGAGGCCTCATATCCCAACTATCGGAAATTTCTACTGAAATACAACCTGTTGCAGATGAACTCCAGTTCCTTATCAATGCCAAAGTGGAAAGAGCTAAAGCCTATACCATGTTCTTTTTGCTCGCTTCGATAGGTATAATGATTCTAATAGGCGTGTTTATGACCATTTATTATGCCCGTATTATTTCCAACCCAATTAGTTGGCTAGATGGTAAAGTAAAAAGCTTTATCGAGAATAAGGAAAGTTTTGATACTGAAGCGTTGAAAAGCTTGAACAAGGACGAAATAGGTAACCTGACCTATAGTTTTAAAGACCTCGCCATAAATATCAAATCCAACTTGCAAGACATTTCCGAAAAGAACAAAGCACTAGAACTAAAAAGTTTGGAAGATGAAAAAAGGAATTGGTCCAACGAGGGGTTGGCTCAGTTTGCCGATGTGATAAAAAGTAGCTTTAAAAGTTTAGATGACCTGGCGTTTGAAACACTTATGCTCTTGATAAAATACACAGGTAGTAACCAAGGAGGTATTTTTATTAAAAATGAAGAGCGAGATGTAATGGAACTACAGGCTTCGTATGCCTACGACCGAAAAAAGTACTTAACAAAGGAAATTGAAAAAGGCGAAGGATTACTTGGAGCAGCTTGGCTTGAACAAGATAAAATATATATGTCGGATATTCCTGATAACTATATAAATATCACTTCTGGTTTTGGGGATGCCAACCCCAATTATCTCCTTATTGTACCAGTGATGACCGACAATAACGTAGAAGGACTCATCGAGCTTGCTGCTTTCAAAGACTTCGGACCTCATACCATTGAGCTAATTGAAAATATAGCGTCGAGGTTGGCTACTACAATTTCTTCGGTGAAAACCCAAAACCTCACCAATAGGCTTCTTGAAAAATCGAAGGTAATGACTGAACAGCTTCAAGCTAGTGAAGAAGAGTTGAGGCAAAACATGGAAGAGCTACAGTCCACCCAAGAAGAAATGTCAAGATCAAACGGTGAGCTTCAAGAAAAAATGGCGCAATACCAGCTTTATTACGAATTGTACGACCATGTGCTATCTAGCTTTTTTGATGGCTTTATAGTAATTAACAAAGATTACAGTATAGAATATATAGACGATGCTTTCACCAAGCTTGGGTTCTTCAAAAAAGAGAACTTGATAGGACAACATATTGGAAAACTTTTCAATGGCAACCACTTAGCGATACATTTCCTTACAAATGCCGCAAATATGTACAGCTCAAGTAATGAAAACAAAGCACTCACCAATAAAATAACCCTTCATGATGAGCGAGGCAATGAATGGAATACCTATGTTACCGTTGTGGAAAAGAAGAAGAACGAGGAGAATGTCTATTGTATACTGTTTAGGCTTGGTTTGGATCCACAAAATAAGAGAGAAAAAAATATTCAACACATGATCAATTAAGTACCTGACCAAAAGAAACCTAAAGAGTTGCGTGTTGAATTTCTTTGCTATTGAAAGCTTTAGTTTAGGCTAAAGCCAAATGTACTTATTTGCTAAACGGGGCTTAAAAGCCCCGCCTATTGAGTCTTTTATCACTAGCAACGGGTTTTAACCCGTTGTAAACCATTCTAATCAAAACGGCTTTAGCCCAAACTAAATACCAGTTTATTGTACGGTTACATTTGTCCACTTACTTAAAAACGAAACTAAAAAGCCGCAGATAAAAATCTGCGGCTAGTCTCTATTGAGTGGTAATAAAACCTTATTCGTATTTGAGGGATTTGACCGGGTTTGCCCTAGCCGCCTTCACAGATTGATAGCTTATGGTAAGCCAAGCAACCAAAAAGGAGGCAACTCCCGCTAAAGCGAAAACTTCCCAGCCAATATTTGTGCGATAGGCAAAATCTGAAAGCCATTCTTTCATAGTGTACCAGCCCAATGGCATAGCCAGCGCAAAGGATATCAAAATAAGCTTTCCAAAGTCTTTGGAGAGTAAAAGGACAATTCCTCCTACCGAAGCGCCCAACACTTTTCTCACGCCTATTTCTTTGGTACGCTGCTCGGCGGTAAACGTAGCCAAGCCAAACAAACCTAGGCAGGCGATGAAAATTGCCAGAAATGAAAATACACCAAAGATATTACCCGTGCGCTGCTCAGCCCTGTAAGCATCATTAAATTCTTCATCCATAAATGTGTAATTGAACGGATTGCCCGGCGCCATTTTTTTCCAGTTAGCCTCCAAGCTTGTAATCACGTCGGCTACATTTTCCGTTTTCAACCTAAATGAAATTGAGGATGTACTTCCATCAAGGTGCATCAATAATGGATCTATATTATTCCTCAATGAACTATAGTGAAAATCTTTTACTACCCCAATTACTTCAAAATTCTCAATTTTTCCATCGTTAGAAGTAAATGTACCCAAGCGCATTCCAAGAGGCTTTTCCCAACCAAAATGCTTCACAAGTGCCTCGTTTACCACAATCCCTGTAGAATCCGTCACGCGGTTTTCATCAAAATTCCTCCCTTTTATAATTTCCATCCCCATCGTACCTATATAATCTGTATCCACATTGAAAGCGCACACCACTGTAGTCAACTCACTATCGGGCTGATTTTCAGGAAAAAATGCATTATTATTTCGATTAGAGGCCACGGGTAAAAAGCCTGAAACAGATGCTGATTCTACATTTGCGTTGTTCAACATTTCATTTTTAAATACCGTAATATTATCTCTCAGCACATATGCATCGTTCAAGATCAATACTTGTTCTTTGTTGAAACCTAATTTCGTATTTTGAACAAAATTGAGTTGCTTATAAATCACCACCGTACCTATGATCAGGAATATGGATGCGGAAAACTGAAGGACTACGAGCACATTTCTTAGCAAACCGCTCTTCATTCCCGATTTCACCTTCCCTTTGAGCACAGCTATGGGCTGGAAAGATGCCAAGAAAAATGCAGGGTAACTTCCTGCTATAAGCCCTACCAACATAACTGCAAGCATAAAAAGAGGCACGGTCATCCAAGAATCTAGGTAAGAAAACTGAATATCTTTCCCCGCCAATTCATTGAAATAAGGCATGGCGATTGGGATCACCAACATGGCAATGAGGAAGGACAAAAAGCTCAATAAGGTCGACTCAGCCAAAAACTGCCCTACCAACTGTATACGGTAAGAGCCTAGTACTTTTCGTATCCCCACTTCTTTTGCCCTCTTTGCCGACCTGGCTGTAGACAGGTTCATGAAATTGATACAGGCAATAAGCAAAATGAACAAGGCAATAGCCGAGAAAATGTATACATACTTGATATCGCCGTTAGCCGCCAGCTCACCATCTAAGTCGGAATGCAAATGGATATCGAGCAAAGGTGTCATCGAGAAGCCGGCTTCATTTCCCGCACTCCTAAATTCCTTTAGCGAAGCCCCTATGAATTTCTCTATTTCAGGGCCAATATAGGTTTCCACCATGGCGGGGAACTTCTCTTCCAAGGCTTTGGCAGATGCCCCTTCCTTCAACCGTACATACGTATTGAAATTCATACTCATCCAAATCCCTTCCTTCACCTCGTCGAGCGTGACAAGTGAAGCTATTACAGAAAAGTCAAAATGGGTGTTGGTAGGAATTTCCTCGAAAACACCTGTTACTTCATACTCGTATCGCCCACCGCTTACCACCGTTTTGCCGAGAGGGTCAGCATCGCCAAAAAACTTTTTTGCCGTTACTTCATCCAGCACCACGGTGTTGGGGCGAGTAAGACAGGTCAAAGGATCGCCTTTTAGCAATTTGACAGAGAAAAAGTCAAAAAAATTGGAATCTGCATAGATCACATCTTCTTCTTTGAAACTCTGTGGCCCTCTTTCTGGATCTTCGTATTTCATTAGCCAGCTTCCATGTGACCTGAACCTTACAAAGTCCTCCACTTCGGGGAAATCAGCCCGCATCGATTCGCCAACAGGCGCTCCTACTTGGGCAATTTCCAAATCGTTCCCCCCAAACCTTCCATGAAAATCTACTCTATGAATCCTTTCGGAGTTAGCATGGTACTTATCGTAACTCAACTCATCGAGCACATAAATGGAAATAAGCGAGCAACTGATGACGCCTAAGGCCAAGCCAAAGACATTGATAAACGTAAAGAAGGAATTTTGTCGAAGGCTTCGAAGGGCTACTTTGAAATAGTTTTTAATCATAATTAAAGAGGCTTGGCTTGTAGTAAAAATTTGACACTAGAAATATCATCCGCTTAAATGACAACAGTTGAGGCAGAAAGTCCTAAAAGGGAGAATATATTATTTGAAAAGACGGGCAGTGCCGAAGTCTAGTTGCAAATAGGAGAATGTTTTTGACCAGAGGAAAACAAGTGGGATGGGAGGTAATAAAAAACCCCAGCCAAATGGGCTGGGGTCCTATTTTTGAGATATAATTTTCTTTAAAGCATCTTCTTCACATTTCGTTTTTTCATTTTCTTAGCGAGCTTTTTGGGATTCCAGTTGCGGTTATCTTTTATTTTTTTGTTGGCACCATTTTGCAGCACCACACTCACCACCCTCGGGTTGTCCGTCTGGGCGGCATAATGCAAGGGCGTCATCCCCAAATTATCTTGGTCGTTTATTCCAAACCTGCCTGCTAGTCTGCTTATTCCCTCTACAAACTCCACCTTTGCCGCTAAGTGCAACGGAGTTAGCCCATTTACATCTTTCGACGAAGTATTATACAGATGATCTAGCAAATAAGCTGTGTACTTCATACTCTTTTCCTCCACGGCCAAATGCATTGCCGAATACTTGCTATTACTAGTTTTCCTTTCAGGATCTGCTTTTAATAACAGCTCAAAAATATCCATCCTATCCTTCTGAATGGAATACCTCAATAAGTTTGGCTGACTAGCCTGCTCCCTGAAACCTATATATGGCTCATATTCTACTGAAATTCTGGCTAGTTGGGTGTCATCATTTGCTATGGCGTACTTCAGCACCTCGGCACTTGCCTTTTCTATAAAGCCTCGTTTTGCACTTTTCTTGGCAAACTCCATTGTGGTCACTACATCTACTCCCCTGCTCAACAAAAGCTCGGTTATCCGCTCTAGGTCATTTTGAATTGCCCAATACAGCGGAGTCTCCCCTTTTAAGTTGGCAATATCTATGTTATGCCTACTCATGATCAAGATCTCCGCTATGGAAGACTGTGCCGTTTCACAAGCGATCAAAAGAGGTGTTTCACCTTGTCCATTTTTCAAATCAGCCTGTACGCCCTTTTCCACCAAGACCTGAGCCAGTCCTGATTTTTTTTGTGCAACCGCAAGGTGCAAAGGTGTATTTTGCTCGCTGTCAGTCACGTTGATATTTCCCCCAGCGCCTATCAGCATACCTAATATTGCCCTTGAGTTATTTTCTATTGAAGCAAAAATATACCTTGCGGGAATTGGCTGATCGTACTTTTTCAAAAGCACCTCTACCAAAGGCGGGTAGTCTTTCGCCACAGCTATATCGAGTGGGGTTTTCCCTCCTGTGCCTTGTACGCTCAACCTTGCCCCCGCCGCTAGTAACTTCTGAGTTCCAGAAAAATCATTGTTTTTCACCGCCATTACCAGAATAGGGTCTTTGCCTTCGGGCTGGTAGTTTACATTGGCTTTTTTCTCATTGATCAAGAAGTTTGAGCAATTGGAAACCCTTTCGGAAATAGCAAAATAAAGCAATTCATTCACGTTGGTATTTATCGTAGAATTAAGCGTGTTTTTATTTTTCAATAAGAAATCAAGTGCTTCTTCCTGATCGTGATGAATGGCATGTTCCAAAATATTATGCTCACCACTTGCCCCTACATTTCTCAATAGTCCTTTCTTGGAAGCCATTTCCAAGTACTCTATATCGCTTATGGCTACTTTCTCGTACACCTCGCTATAGAAATTCCCTTTGATGTTTTCTTTCTTCATCAGAGCCTCTTCATTGGACGGGTTGATAGCCAACGCTTGGTTGAGCAAAGCCATTTTTTCCATTGAGGTCTCCGCCAAATCTGCCTTGAATACAAACGCATCGGCATTTCGAGGGTTCAGCTGGATAGATTTGTCCAAGTATTCATCCCTATAGTTTTTGAAAGAGATGTGCTGATACTCGGCAAACAACTGGCTTTTTCTCTTTGCAACTTCCAGTAATTGTTCTGCCGAAGCATTATTAGAAGCCACTACCGGCTGACAATTAACAGGAGCACAGTTCTGAGCAGGCATGATGTAAGCTGCTTCATAAAGCTGGGCTTCCATCTCTTTTTCAGCATTGTCCCTCAGTTCTGAATAATGATCTGACTGGCAGTCGAAATACACCGCATTTGCGACAAAACACCTTTCGTTTTCAATGCTTATTGCCGCAGCAGCTTTATCATATGCCTCATTCCTCTTGAAGATAGACTCAGAAATCTGATCTGTATATTTCTTGTTGATAAGCTTGAGCACTATTTTTTCAACCTCTTCTTTTTTAGCTTTTGCCTCAGGTTTTTCAGGGTAAATCAAAGAAGCTTCTCGGAATGCCTTTGCCGATTCTACATAATTTTTTACGCTCAAAGCTTTTTCACCATCCTGCAAAAAATTATTGTACTCAAGCCCAAGCTCATAATTTACCTCTTCTATCCTCTGATCGATATACGTTTTTTGGTCAATCGGCATCAAAGCTAAAGCCGTATTAAATTTTTGTTCGGCTTGTCTTAATTCTCTCCACGTATCGGCTTCGGCCAAAAGTTGGCTAGCCTGTTCTTCTATTCTTTTGAAATCGGCAATTTTTTTGTTTATCAGCTCAATTTTTTCCTCTGGAGCTTCTTGGTCAGGAATTTCCTTAACGGCAGCCTTGTAATCCGTAAGTGCCGCATAATATTCTTTTTTCTTAAAATGAGCTTCGGCTTTTTTCAGGTAATCATCGTACCTTTTCAACCGCACCTCTAAGGTCATTTTCTTATTCTTCGCTTCCAGCCTACTCGGATGAACCGTATTTGCTTTAGTATAGTAATCTAAAGCTTCCCTAAACTTCCCCGATTCTTCGTAGGTTTCTGCCTTGGTCAGCATTCTTTCATAAGCAGATTGCCTAAACTGCTCTGTTCCACCAAAGTCAATTTGCTCTATGCGAAGGTTCCGCAATGAAACGCTTCTCCTTAAAACTAACTTGGAAGCTTCCCCAGATTTGCCCACCAACAAGGAAGACCAAGCTCTTTTTTCGGTGATATCTGCTCCCCAAACCCCTCCAGAAGACGGGGTTTTTCCTAAGTCAAAATTAATTTTGCCCACATTGGCAGAACCTGAATACACATCCGCAGATATTTTGATGGTGATAATACTGAACTTCGACAGGTCGCTGGAAGTAACATAAGGACTTTTGATTTCCTGCCCGTTTACATAGACAGAACTCCCCAAGTACCACTGCATACTCATTGTCACTTTACAAGCCTCATCTGTTGGCTCAAACCTGTATTTTATGGCAGTAGAGCTTATAGCAGGCGCCAACTGGCTTTGGTTGGGTCGCCAGTTAGACTTTTTAACCGTACCAGAAGAAACCTGATAAGAAGCAGCAACTGGAGTTGGAGTTTGGGCAAAGCCCTGAAAGGATAGTAATAGAATGGAAAATACGATTAATAGTCTGGTCATGATTGAATAAAGTTATAACAGAAGCATCTCTTTTAAGCTTCTCCTAAAAAAGTAGTAATTACTAGTTTATAACGGCAAATTATTCACTTATACAAGATAAATACCCGAAAGCTTTTGTTTTTACGTAGCATATATCAAAACGTTTGAAAAAGGGGGCGGTGATTTCTTTATTTTGGTGCAAAGCTCCTGATCAGGCAGGTGCTTTTGTAAATGCTGAAAAATAACATAAAAAGTCATTGAGTATTTCCGCCTAAAATTCGAGAAACATACAAAAAAGGTTCAATGAAATTGCTTTCATTGAACCTGATATAAAGAGCATGTTTAAATTTTAACTTTCCAATAGAGCTTCCAAACGGGGCTTAAAAACCCCGTCTATTGATTTTTTTCAGCAAACCGTGATATAGTCTAATATTGAATGAAAAACGTTTCCTATTCTATTTTTTCCCCACTTAGCTCCACAGTTCCTTCCGAATAAGTAGCTTCGCCTTTGAAAGCCTTCTCCTCAAAAGTCAAATTAAATGAAACATATTCGCCCTCGAAGTACGCCCCGAAAGTAAGGGTATTGCCTTTCTTTTGGAGATCTTCCCAAGCCATTTTACTATTTTCAGGACCTAGGAAAGCTCCTTTCAGTTCTTTTCCTTCTTTTTGGATTTCAAAATACCCTTCTTGGTACTCGTACGGAGCAGTAGGAGCTTGGAACTTCCATTTGCCTACAGGATCGGCGGCTGGAGCACTTGCTGCGGCCATTAAGCCCAAAAGCAGCAGCTCTAAAAAGATAATTCTAACTATGGTTTTCATTTTGTAATGGCATAAAGTGAAAAAGGTGTTTTTTGTCACTAGCAAGATAGTGAAATGCATAAGAAAACCCCAAGCTTTGCACATTGCAAAACTTGGGGTTTTAAGTTAAATTTTCTTGAGCAGCTCACCTTATCTCAAGCTATAAGGCTCAAACGGCATAAGCACCTGGACTTTTCCATTTTGCGCTTTTAACTTCTTCATTTCTTTTAGTACAGGGTACAATTCGCCTAGTTCGCTTTCCAGCTGGCTTTGCTTCATTTGAGTACTCATCCCTTCCAACAACTCGGTTAAGAAATCTTTCTTTTGTGGGAAATATTTGAGTTGGAAATCACCTGCCTCCAGTTCCGCTTTTTCCGCAGCAATAGCCACAGATTTTTCAAAGTCCCCTAGCATGTGGATAAGCCCACGGTCAAATGCCTGCTGCCCTGTCCAAACCCTACCCGAAGCAAGTTCTTTCACACTATCTTGGCTCAGGCCAGTTCCATCAGCTACTTTTTGGGTGAATATCTCATACGTACGCTCAACCGAAGTTTGGATAATCTGCCTTTCTACGTCCGTCAGTTCATGGCCTACACTTCCAAAATCGGAAAGCTCACCTGTTTTTTCCACATCAAAAGTGATCCCCAGCTTTTCGGTCATCAACTCATTAGGATTGAGGAACATTCCAAACACGCCAATAGAACCTGTAATGGTGTTCGGCTGTGCCATAATGGTATCGCAAGCTGCAGCAATGTAAAACCCGCCCGAAGCAGCTACGTCGGACATAGAAGCAATCACTGGTTTTTTTTCTTTCAGCAACATCAATTCTCTCCAAATAAGGTCGGCTGCCAGCGCACTTCCGCCAGGAGAGTTGATTCGGAATACCACTGCTTTCACATTATCATCTTTACGAACTTTTCTTATTTCAGAAACAATAGTTTCAGCACCCATCACGCCATCGGTACTTTTACCCATTTGCATTTCCCCTTCGGCTACTAGCACCGCTATTTTATTCTTGTTGTACTTGCTTGCACCTTTCACACCCGCTTTCGAATATTTCCCCAGGCCAATAAAGTTGATTTTATCATCGCTTTCTAGCCCAAGCTTATTTCTCAAAATATCCATCACCTCATCGTGGTAGGCAAGGCTCTCGATCAAGCCAAGCTCTTTTGCATCTTCCGCTTCCCTCACCAATGATTGGTCAGAGATTTCAGTAAGTTTCTCTAGAGGGATTTCTCTGTTTTCACTTACCCTAGCAAGGTAAAAATCATACAAGCCGTTGATATAAGCAGAGATTTGCTGCCTGTTTTCCTCACTCATTTCTTTTCTGATATAAGGCTCCACCGCACTTTTGTATTTGCCCACCCTAAAAATCTCAGGCTTCACGCCTATCTTATCAAAAAGACCTTTGTAAAAAGTAAGTTCTGCGCTGAGCCCGTTCAGCTCAATAGCACCCAGTGGATGTAGATAAGCCTCGTTTGCAGCTGCTGCCAAAAAATAGGCTCCTTCGGAAAAATATTCCCCATAAGCCACCACGAACTTGCCCGAATCCTGAAAAGCTACCAACGATTTGCGAATTTCTTCGAGTGAAGAAAAACCAGCACCTACCGTACTGAGATCGAGGTAAATTCCTTCTATCCTGTCATCCATCGCTGCTTTTGCTATGCTTTGCTTTATCTGGTCGAGCCCCATAGGCAGCTCAGGAGCAAAAGGGATGTTCAATTCGGAAAAAGGATCTTCTTGCCCCTGCTCTTTTATGGGCTTATTAAGCTTGAGCGTCAGAATAGAGTTGCTCTTAACCGCGACTTCGTCCCCTCCACTCATGGAAGCAATTCCAATAAGGATGACAAAGAAAAAACCAAAAAAGAGCATGAGTGCAACAAGCGTTGCTATTACGTTTCTGATAAATTTCATAGAGAAGCTATAAAGTTGATATATTACTAATTACTATAATAGGAAAGTTAAGGTTCTTGTTTCGTGGTCTAAAGATAGGGCAAAACGTGATTTGTTGTTTGTTTGGAGAAAATAATTGAGCAAAACGAATCTATTTTTGACAGAATCAGTATAATAAAGCTGTTATCCTAAAAGTTGGCTTCTATATGAAGTGATTCTTTTCTTGTGGCATTTTTATCCTAACACTCAAAAAATACCCTATTTTGCTTTTAATCCATAAAAAAGAATAAACCACCCACTTTTCTAAAATTCGGAAAACAAAACCTCCTTATAATGTTAAAAACACACATTTTCTTTAAAGGTTCGTTTCTTCTTTTATCTCTTTTTTTGACGAATATGTTGCTTGCCCAAGCCCCTGCTTGGACCAAATACGATGAACGCCAGTCGATGTACCCAAAATCGCGCTATGTGATCGGCTTCAATTCGGAGCGAAACGTACCTGAAGCCGATGCGGATGCTGCACTCGACAGACTACTAGACTATGCACGGCTTGAGCTTGTAGAGTCCATCAACGTAACCATTAAGAGTGTGGGCACCATCAACATCACCAACGTAAACTCGAAAACCCACGAATATTTCAAGAAAACAAGCGCTTCGTATTCGAAAGTAAACCTTACTGGCTTGCAAGTAGATACCTACTACGACAAGCGTAAAAAAGAAGCTTTTGCCTTTGCCTTTGCCGACAAGCAAAAACTGGTAGAAGCCTACAAAATCACGCTCAATAAAAATGCTGAGGCCATTAAAAGAAAAGTGGCTACAGCCGAAGAGTTTATAGCTGCCGGAGATAACCAAAATGCACTTAAACATTATTTTGAAACCTTGCCCATGTTCCGTGAATTTGAGGAAGGCTTCACGGTAATAGTAGCCCTCGACCCTGCCAAACTAGCTGAGCTAGACCAGGCAATCACTTCAATAGATGAGCTAAAAAACGGTGTGAACCAAGGTGTTGCCCAACTGCAAAAAGGGGAAACCCTCACCCTCGACGACGTAGCCTACATGATGGCAAAAGGTTATCACCTTCAGCTCAAAAAGCCTGAGCAAACGGTAAAGTTGGCAAACTTCACCTACCAAGATACCAAAATGGCTTCCCCGCTTTCAAAGCGCTGGACGAGCTTATTTGAGAAGAAATTGGTAGATGTAGCCGATTTTCCAGTGACCACAGGAGGGACTAGTTCTTTTTACCAAGGAGGAAACCCATACACGGAAAACACCCAAAAAGAAGTAAAATACGTGATTACAGGCACATTTTGGGAAGAAGGCGACAAGTTGAAGTTCATCTCGATTTTTAGGGAGCTGGAAAGTGGAAAAGCTTTGGCAAGCATGGAATCGACTATGATGCTTTCGTGGCTTGAGCAAAACCAAATTGGCGTGAAGCCCCAAAACTTTGAAGAGGCTTATTCAAACCTCAAGGTGTTTTCTAGGGATGAAATTGTTGGCGGAGGGCTGATGATAGACTCGTGGACCAACAAGGGCGATGAGAATTTGATATTCACCGAAGGGGAGACGATGAAAGTATATGCAAGAGTGAACAAGCCTTGTTACTTGCGATTTATCTACCATACGGCCGATGGGCAACGTGTGCTTCTGCTCGACAACTACTACATAGACCAATCGAAGGTAAATAAGGTATATGAAATTCCTGAAGAATTCACCTGTACCGAACCGTTTGGCGTAGAAACCTTGCAAATAAATGCACGAACCGAGCCATTCGAGGCACTCCATACCTCTTCCCAATACGGTTACGATTTTATAGTGGATAATTTGGAAGAAGTAGTGGCAAACACCCGTGGTTTCAAAAAGACGAAAAATGCCAAGGTGCTCACCGCCGAAAAGCGAGTGATGATCACTACCATGACGGAATAAAACAATTGCCATTGGAGATATAAAATGCCCCCTTGCTGATGTAGCAAGGGGGCATTTTTAGTTTAAGTTAGGCTAAAGTCACTTCGTTTTTACTTCCAAACGGGGCATAAATACCCTGTCTATTGATTTTTTTATAACTAGCAATGGTTTTATCACAAACTAAGCACCCTTCTTAACAAAAATAGCCGACCCTAACAGGCAATGCCCCGGGCCGGCTACGAGCTGGTTATGAAATTTTTATATTTTCCGCGCTTTAAAAGTACCATCTTGGTAAGTAGGTACTCCTTTGGCATCTAAGCCTGTGAAGACCAAAAAATCGCCTACTAAAAACCCATCTGGGTTTACTTCTGCTTCTATCAATGTTCCCGTAAGGTCTTCATCTGGGTTGATGGTAAAAGTGGCACTTTCTACCTCCGCTATGCCCTCCTTATATTCTTGAGAAACTGACTGTAGATTATTTTGCAATAGCCCTTTTTGAGGTACCACACTTATTTCGTAAAAAGTTACAAAAGCCTGCTCCCCCCTTTCTTCTATTTCAAAGTACACGCTTTGTTCTTGACTAGTCTGCCCTTTCCAAAGTCCGTCTATGGCTTTAGGTTCAAAATCAGAAGTATCACTACATGCCGCAAATAAAAACAAGGCTGCTATGGCTAAAAATATCTTTTTCATGGTTTCTAGGTCTTTTGTTTAGATTGATGGTCCAAAGATGCAGGTTTGCCTCGACCTAGGCTACAAAGAACTGGTGAGCCAGTTCTTTTTCTGGTGAGGGGGAAGATTAGGTAATGAGGGGATGGTTTGATTATTCGATGATGGGAAGATTTGATAATGTGCTGATGTGCTAATTTAGTAGTTCAATAGAGGAAATTTCACATTGCATCAAAACCTCACTTTCTCATGAAAAAATTTGTACTGATTTTGCTTTTAAGCTGCTTACAGGCTTGTGGCAACCCTTCAAAACAACTCAATGAAAAAGATAATAAAATTACTCTATTAAATGAAAAAGCAGACTCTTTAGAGAAAGCTCTACACCTTTTAGATAGTGTTGCATTCAAGTATCCTCCCCATGATTATATCAAACTTTTTTTAGGCAACAATCCAATAGATCTAAAACTAGGAGTCTCATTATCTCAGAAGAATCATAAAGGGTTTACTATTCAAATGAACAATCCTCATTTATTGACTAATGATAAATCAAAACCAATAGGCTTGGTCATTTACCTTGCAAGAGATCGAAAACAGCTTTATAAAAAAGATTTCGATAATTATACTGAGTTCAACAACTTCAATAGTTCCAAGCTTGTGTTTGAAAGCCATTATTATCAGAAAAGGCTAATTTTCGAATTTACAAATACAACATTAAGTCAAAGACATGTTATAAATGTTCCATTGATCGATTAGGTAATTTACCCAGCCTCCACTATCAACGGCATAGCATTCTCCTCGTAGGGCTTGCGCTGGAAGTTGCTGTAAAAGTTGATTTTGGTGAAGCCTGCCTTGCGAAGCAATTCTTCTGCCTCGGCTTTGCGGAGCGGGTACAAGTCAATGGCGTTGGATGTTTCTTCGCCTGTGGCTTTTACCTTGAACTTGGTGGCAAACTTTATCTTGTGGGTTTCGGGTAGGTACTCGTAGTTTCTTTCGAAGGTAATTTCTTCTTTGTCGAGCGTAGGGAGAGCAGTGATGTTTTGGTCGAGAATACGGTCGTAGTTAACTATTTGGAAGAGGAGCTTCCCTCCTACTTTCAGGACTTTTCGTGCTTGAACAAAGAAATCAGCTATTTCTTCAGTGCCATCAAGGTGCACCAAGGTATTCCCAAAACAGGCTACTATATCAAAAGCCTCTGCCCCACAAATCCCTTCTATTTTGAGCATATCAAGCTCTTGGAAACTTAGATTGGGCAAGTCATTTTCTTCCTTGGCTCGCTCGATCATCCCTTCGTCCAAATCTATTCCCACTACCTTCCCAAAGTGCTGGCAAAGCTGAGCCGAAAGCCCGCCAATGGCGCAGCCAATATCCAGCACGGATTGAGTTTTTCCAGCTATTTCGGTATTTTTCACAAATTCGACCTGCGGTTTTCCCGTAGAGAAAATAAGGTGGTAATATGTTGCTATGCTTTGGTAGAAGGTCATCTTTTTTAGAGGTTAGAAGCTGGAGAATAGAGATTAGAAAAATAGCAAGGTCTAGCTTCTCCAGTTTTGATGGAGTTTATTTAACATCTTTCCAATTTGATTCAATTCATCGGTATATATCCCGAATAATTCTTCATCGATATAACCGCACCCTAATGCAAATAAGAGCCAAGTTTCAGACTCTGCGCAAACCCATAGCACTTACTTAAATGCTGTTTGAAAACATTTTCATATTGCCTTTTAGCCCACCCTTCTACAATATTTGCACTAACAGATCTCGAGGACCGGACAATTTGAGAGGTGAGAGAATATGTTTCTTCCTTAGGAAATTTTCTAGTCATCCAAAATATGTCCATTGCCAACTTAAATGACCGAGAATACACTTCTAAATCCTTATATGACTGTATCATATCACTTTTTTTCTAATCTCTAACATCCAGCTTCTAAATTTTAATTTTAAATATCCTGAACAAATAATATAGAGAAGGGAAGATGCTGCAAACGCCAAATACTAATGCTCCGAAGAGAATTTTCATGGTGATTTCGGGGGCGGAGGCATCGTAGATGGAAAGGGTACTTCCATCGGTAAACAAGATGAGGTTGGGGTACTGGATCATGAGCCAACCTATAAGGATAGCGGTGATCTGAATTCCTGCCAATAGTCTTGTCCGCCAGACTTTTTCCCCATTTATCAGCTTGAAAATGAATGGAACGAGCACGGTAGCCAACACGCCACAAGCTAGGGAAATGGGCTGCTTGAAAAAGGCTTCGTGAAAGGCAAGTTCTTGGTAATACGAAGAAGCAAAAATGAATAAGCCACAAACGACAGCCGCAGCAAAAAGTCGGTAGGAAAACTTACGGATAAGGTTGTACCCATCTTCAGATTTCACTTCTCCCAACAAAAATATAGCGGCAATATAGGCGGAAAGAATGGTAAAAAAGATTCCTACAAAAAGGGAAAACAGGTTTGCCCAAGGTGCGATGAAATAGGCGTAAAATCCAACATCTACAGAAGTAGGAATGGTTCCGCTAAACATGGCGGAAACGGTAATGCCCAAAAACAACACGGTAACGATGCTGGAAACCCGAAAGATCAGCGAATACCATTTTTCCGAACCATCTTTGAAGGCATCGTAGTGGCGGAAGGTGAAGGCTGCACCTCGGAAAATGATGCCGATGAGGGCAATAAGTATGGGAATGTGCAAAGCTGTGGAAAAAACCGCATAGGCTTCGGGAAAACCGTTGAACATGATCACCACGGCGATGATGAGCCAAATATGGTTAGCTTCCCACACCGGAGCAATTGCCTTGGAAATGGTCTCGTTTCCGCTGTCGCCGGTGAAGAGTTCGATGATACCTGCACCAAAATCGGCTCCACCAAAAATCACATAAAACACAATGCTGATCCCCATTATCAGGGTGACTAATTCGGTAAAAATCATGTTGGTTCTTTTATTTTTTTAATCAAAAAATCATCGCATCATCTAATGACCAAATCATCATTCCCCTTCCCTTCATATTTCTGGTGGATGGCTTTTACTTGGCGGAACATCAGCCAAATTACCGCCAAAGTGAGCAGGGCATATATTGCTACTATGAGGTAAAATGAATACTGAATGCCTGGCATGGCGGTAAGCGCATCGGAAGTTCGCATCACGCCGTAGATAATCCATGGCTGGCGACCTACTTCGGTCACGGTCCAGCCAGCTTCCAAAGCGATGAAACCAATGGGTGAAGCTACTGTCAAAGTCCACAACCACCATTTTAGGTTGAGGTAATTCTTCTTTTTCCAAGCCAAGAAAAAATAAATGATCCCAATAAGCATCATCAGGCTGCCCAGTCCCACCATAATTTGGAAGGCAAAGTGCGTGACGATAACAGGAGGCTGTTCATCTTTGGGAATTTGGTCGAGCCCTATCACTTCCGACTCAAAATCGCCATGTGCCAAAAAACTCAGCGCACCGGGGATTTTTATGGCGTAGTCTACCTCTTGTCGCTCGTCGTCAGGAATACCTCCTATAATGAGCGAAGCACTTTTTTCGGTATGGTAATGAGCCTCCATAGCCGCAAGCTTGGCAGGCTGTCTTTTGGCTACGTCTTTTGCTGCCAAGTCGCCCGTGATGGGCATGGCAAAAGCTGCCACTGCCCCAAAAACCAAAGCTATTTTCAGAGCCTCTTGGTGAAACCTGATTTTATGTCCTCTCAATAACATTAATGCGTGTACCCCTGCCACGGCAAAGCCCGTACTGGCAAATGCTGCAAAGGTCATGTGCAAAGCTTGAGTAAACCATGCATCGTTGAAAAGAGCGGCTATCGGGTCAATATTGGTGTATTCCCCGTTCACGAAATCGAAGCCCGACGGACTGTTCATCCAGCCATTGGCGGCAACTACAAATATTCCAGACATCACACCCGAAATACCTACCACCAAGCCCGAAATCCAGTGGGCAGTTGGGGAAATCCTGTTCCAACCGTAGAGGAAAACCCCAAGGGCAATCGCTTCGATGAAAAATGCCGTTCCTTCCATGGAGAAAGGCATTCCGAAAATAGGACCAGCATGTTTCATAAACTCGGGCCAGAGCAAACCTAACTCAAAAGAGAGCAATGTGCCCGAAACGGCACCTACGGCAAAGAAAATTGCCACACCTTTTGCCCAAGACTTTGCCAAGTCAAGATAAATTTCTTCTTTGGTTTTGAGCCATTTCCATTCGGCAAAAGCCATAAAAAAAGGCATGGCCATGCCGATGCAAGCAAATACAATGTGCCAACCGAGAGAAAATGCCATTTGGAGGCGGGCGGCGAGTAATTCGTCCATATGATAAGTAGTAGCTATGGTTAAAAATCGAACATTCAAAGCTACTTATGAAAAGGCGTTTAGCAAGGGAAATGTTTGCCTTTTTGAGGAAGGAGAGAAACAAAAAAACCGCCCCAATATTTGGGGCGGTTCTAATTCATTGGATTTAAAACTTATAGATTGGATTATCTAAATTTACTCGTACTTATTTTTTAGAGACATTCACTGCGTAATCTCTGATGACAGTCTTACCAGAACCTTCGATAACCTCATTACCCAACTCAAGACTTACGATTTTTTCGTTAGGGTTGATCAAGTTTTCTTTTTCCAACCAGTCGATGAAAGGAATGAAGTCAATAGTAGCTTCAGTGATATCATTTCCATCAGCAGGGATAAAGGCCACATAAAGCTGACCACTTCCACCTACAGTTACGTTCCATCTTCTTCCGTCAATCAACTGATCGTGGTGTGAGATTGGCATACCAAAGTGAGCTTGCATCCAGAACATATACTCACCAGTGATGTTGTTACCACCTGCACGAGTTTTGTTGATATACTCATCATCGCTGTGGTATTCTTTTACCGTCCAGAATTCGAATGCTAAGTTATATTTACCTGAAGCATTTGTTTCACTTTTAAAATGTGCATTAAATACTTCTAGCTCGTTCGGTGAAAATGGGAAGCCTTCGCCAAGAGTGTAGTGGAAAAATGGTTTATGACCTACAACTGATTGCAAATACATTTTAACATTGTTGTTCAAACCAGAAGGCGTGCTCCATGTCCAACCGTAAGAGCCATCGGCATTCGTTATAAGACATGATTGGTAACGACCATCGCCGTTGGTACCCCATACATTATTCTCAAGTTCAATGTTACCTGTTCTAACTCTTTTCCAAGGCGTACAGTCATTGTTTGTTTCATTACCTGGTAGAGATACAAATGTACCTACTTCTCCGCCGCCAGTTTCGCCTCCTCCGGTTTCACCACCGCCAGTCTCTCCGCCGCCGGTTTCACCTCCTCCGGTTTCGCCGCCACCAGTTTCGCCTCCTTCTGAAGGTTCTTCTGTTTCAGGCTCACAAGGTTCTACTTCATATATACAGCTGGTTGAGAAAGAAAATAAGAAAGCAAGAGCAAGTGTTAGGAATAAATTGGATTTCATAGCTTATTCAAGTTTAGTGTAATGTTTTAAAATTGGATTCATGTATCAAACCTTGAGTTTGGGCAATATTCTCCCACCCCAATGTTTGGGTATTTTTTAAAATTGAGTTTAAATTTTACTGCTTGGCAATGCGATCTTTACATTGCTGCTTAGTCTAAGATAGTGTTTGGCATTAGCGTTATTTTGAGCACTCTTTGACCTGATATTTTCAAAAAGGATACCAACTATTAATATTTATTAACAAGAAATAAATATCATGTAATATTCACGTGTTTCATGTCAAAAAAAATATAATACACTTAAAGGATGAAAAACATATAACACACTGCCATCAATAAAAAGGGTTAAAAAAAATAAAAATTGTATTATTTCAATATTCAACCACACACAAACTTATTCTTATTTTTAAAACGTAATATTTATTTATTTTTAAAAAAGCCTATAATTCAATAAAAAACACATTTTTAGAAACAAAAAGCAGCTTCATGGTACGTACACAAAGATTTTGTTAATAAAATCACGAATTACATGAAATTTAAGTAAACCAAGAAACAATTTTGTATAAAATGGGGATTACTGTGTGATAATTCCACAGTTTGCCACGGCCTAGCCACAAAAATCTTGCTAAAGCAAATTATAATTGGCATAAAGTAGCTACGCACCCTCTCTTTATTGGTTAGTAAAAGGTAAATCCCCCTAATCCTAGCTATAGACAATCATCATGTATTTTTGAAAAATAATACTATCAACTATTTTTATTCTAAATAACCCATTAGTTATTTTCCTTTGTTTAGTAAACCTCGAGCATTTGCCCAACCACACAACGACTAACCCAAGATTGGGAATACCTTCAAAGCGACTTGA
This sequence comes from Flammeovirgaceae bacterium SG7u.111, assembly GCA_034044135.1. Classification (NCBI taxonomy): domain Bacteria; kingdom Pseudomonadati; phylum Bacteroidota; class Cytophagia; order Cytophagales; family Flammeovirgaceae; species Flammeovirgaceae bacterium SG7u.111. The sequence continues at coordinate 5,964,632 of CP139021.1, forward strand.
GGGCATATGGGAAGCCATTCGCCCAGCTAAGCCTGGCAGACCTGAGACCGTACCTATCTGGACGAAAGTCCCCCTCTGCTACAGATGCTGTTCACCCCGACCTCAATTACTACCAAGGACCGGGCTGGTACCGCAAGCAACTTATCCTCAATAATCCTTGCCCAAATGAAAGAATATTGCTCCATTTTGAAAGTGCGGTGCAAAAATCGCAAGTATGTACACCCAAAAGGTTAGAGAGCACGTAGGTGGCTAAGACGAATGGACGGTAGATACCACCGATGCCATTGCCAAGTTTTTGGACAGAGAAGAAAGCAAACGCTTTGAAAGAAAAAATCCCAATAGTTATCCGTTGCGATAATTCGCACGACTTGGAAATGATCCCTTCCGACCTTTCGGACTTCAATGTATATGACGGACTTTACCGTTATGTAAACCTCAACCATGTTCCCGCTACGTACCTCAATGATCTTAAGCTTTACGCAAGCGCAGATGAAAAGGGCAAAAAAGGCTCTTTGACCATAAAGGAAAAGTTTGAAGGAAACGAAAAAGTGGAGTTGGTTTTAGAAATCATCGATCCGGAAGGAAAAGTAGTTGCCACATCCAGCACTTCTATTTCCCCACAAACCGATTATATAGAACTAGGAGAGGTTGTATCCTAAAAAAAGCCTTAGCTATGTAGCACTACAACTCCACAGTTATATACTCGTAAAGCAACTGGAACAGTTGGCAAGAGTACTCAACTAGTAGAAAAACAATTTGGATTTAGGCACTTTGAACTTGTAGTAGGCAGAGTATTTAACTGGATATAAGAAAAATGGGGATGCTTGTGAAAGCACCCCCATTTTTTATGAAAAAAGCCATACTTCTGCTTCTTTGTAATCACCAAACACCCTTCTTTGTACTTTTGAGTTAACTGCCTCATCAAAAGTTTGCTCTATGGACAATTCCATAATAATATCAGGAGGTACTATTACCGCTGTCTTCTGCAGTCCGGCTTTTTCTCCCCTTCTCAATATATTTTCTTCCATCCAATGTTGCAAACTAGGTTTCAAGGCATAGGAAACTTCCGCTACATCAATCAACACAAATTTGACATTGTGTTTCTCTACAAGCTCTATATAGATCAACATTTCTGATTTGTACCATTCCTCACCTTTTTCCTCAGCCCCCGAATTCCATTGCATTTTGAACAAGGATTTTTCCTCAAAAAACTCAAACTTATGGTAGTCACTCTGATGTAAAATCATTTCTTACTTAACTATGAAAAATGGGACAGATAAATTTAAAAAACAGAATAGGTTAAGAGCATGTTTAATTTTTTTTTTGCTTTGCTTCGAGTGTCCACAGAGCGTCTGTCCGGCTGTTAAACCTCGCTTGAAAACTTAAGTTTCAAACATCCTCTAACTTACTTTTTAAACCCCTTTCTAGTCAGATACATTTTCTAAAACAAATTTATTCTCATGAAAGTTATAGCAAAAATTAACTTAGAGTAAATCAATACGGGTTTTTATTTCTCCTACTCTAAAAAGCAGGAGTGAATTAATAAACCAATAATATAATGAACAACACACCGTCTATCCTATATTTTTTACTTCCAACACTCAAAACAAAGGTTCTACAAATCCCTCATTTGAAATACTACACTAATAGAATAAATTAGATACGGTTTAGAAATATCATTTCAACAAATCATAATTATCGTATGAAAACTATAAGACTCATTGCATTTAGTTTAGCTAGTCTGATGATTTCTGCTAGTCTTTCTTTTGCACAAGAAAAGGCTCTATTTAGCCCAGAAGACATCGACGTTCCTTATAAGAAATATGTATTGGACAATGGATTACGACTTTTGGTACACGAAGACCACAAAGCCCCGATAGTTGCGGTAAATGTGTGGTACCATGTGGGTTCAAAAAACGAAAAACAAGGAAAAAGTGGATTTGCCCACCTTTTTGAGCACCTGATGTTCAACGGAAGTGAAAATTATAACGACGATTATTTCCAAGCACTAGAGCGCATAGGCGGCACTGACCTAAACGGCACGACTAACCACGACCGCACCAACTATTTCCAAAATGTGCCCACCGCCGCTTTAGAGCAAGTTCTTTTCCTAGAATCTGACAGGATGGGACATCTATTGGGCGCAATTGACCAGGCAAAGCTTGACGAACAACGCGGGGTAGTTCAAAATGAAAAAAGACAGGGGGAAAACCAGCCTTACGGAAGGATGTACGAACTTGTGAACAACAACAGCTTTCCAAAAGGCCACCCTTATAGTTGGACCGTTATCGGCTCTATGGACGACCTAAACGCAGCTTCGCTAGAAGATGTACAAGAGTGGTTCAAAACCTATTATGGGCCGAACAACGCTGTACTTTCTATTGCCGGCGATGTTGATCCTGATGATATTTTTGAGAAAGTGAAGAAATATTTTGGAGACATTCCTCCAGGGCCTACCTTGGCGAAGCCAGAAGTTGACCTTGCACTTAGAACAGGTGAAAAAAGGTTCAGTTTTGAAGACAGAGTTCCCGAAGCACGGATCTCGATGAACTGGAACGTGCCGCAATGGGGAACAAAAGAAGCTGCTTATCTCGACCTTGCATCAGACATATTGACAAGTGGAAAAAATGCAAGACTTTACAAAAAACTGGTGTACGACGAGCAAATAGCCAGTAGCGTTTGGAGCTATATTGATGCACGTGAAATTGCTGGTGTTTTCAATATCACCACCAACGTGAAACCAGGAGAAAGTGTGGAAAACATAGAAGCAACCGTAGCGGAGGTTTTGGAAACGCTTATTACAGATGGACCAAAGCAAGAAGAAATTGACCGAGTGAAATCGCAATATTTTGCCTCTGCGATTAAAGGGTTAGAGCGAATTGGTGGTTTTGGTGGAAAATCGGATATTTTGGCAAACCATGAAGTGTACGGAGGAAGCCCTGATACCCACAAAGAATGGTTAAAATGGGTTTCGGAAGCGACTGCAGAGGACATCCACAATACAGTAAAAAAATACCTTTCGGATGGTAAACTGACCGTAGTTGCCACTCCTTTCCCCAACTTTACTGCTTCGGGAGAGGGTGTAGACAGAAGCCAGCTCCCTCCTCTTGGAAAGCCAGTTGCCGCTTCTTTCCCCGATATCCAAAAAGCTGAACTCAAAAATGGGATGAAGGTCGTATTGGCTCAACGAAAAGGAGTGCCTACAGTAGTAATGAATATGATGTTTGATGCAGGCTATGCTACCGACAAGGCTTCACAGGCAGGCTTGGCTTCCTTGGCTATGAATATGATGGACGAAGGAACTAGTGAAATGAATTCACTCCAAATCAATGAGAAGCTTCAGACGTTGGGAGCTTCGGTAAACACGTATTCTGACCTCGACAATTCGTACATTTCTATGAACACATTGAAGCCATCGTTTGATGCCAGCCTCGATATTTATTCTCAGATCGTACTCTCTCCTGCTTTTCCGGAAGGAGAATTTGAGCGCCTCAAAAAAGAACAGCTTATCAATATTCAACGCCAAAAATCATCTCCTATCCAATTGGCCATCCGCGTGATGCCTAAGTTTTTGTATGGTGAAGGACATGCCTATAGCATGCCATTGCAGGGTTCTGGATACGAAAACACGGTTTCTTCGCTCACCAAAGCTGACATGGAAAACTTCTACAAAACATGGATAAAGCCAAATAATGCAACCGTAGTTGTAGTTGGCGATATTGAAATGAGCGAGCTGAAATCGAAACTGGAAGAGCGATTTGGAAAATGGAAAAAGGGTGATGTACCTACCAAGAATATTCCTATGGTAAAAGCAACGAAGGGAAATACCTTATACCTAATGGACAGGCCCGAGTCGCAGCAGTCGGTGATTATTGCTGGCTACCTCACCAGCCCTTATGGCAAAATAGATGAAATAGCCAAAGAATCGATGCTCAATGTGCTTGGTGGCGATTTTACCTCTAGGCTCAATATGAACTTAAGGGAGGACAAGCACTGGGCTTATGGCGCAGGAGCTTTCGTAATAAATGCAAAAGGTCAGCGCCCTATGTTGGCTTATGCCCCTGTTCAGACGGATAAAACTAAGGAATCTGCCCAAGAGATTGTGAAAGAATTCAAGATGTTTGTGGGTGACAAGCCTATTACCAAAGAGGAGTTTGAAAAGACCCGTGGGAATACAATTCTCCAATTGCCTGGGCAATGGGAAACCAATGGTTCGGTAGCCAGCTCGCTCAATAACTATGTAAAATATAAGCTCAGCGACGATTATTATAAAACCTATGACCAAAAGGTAAGAAACTTGACGTTGGAAGAAGTCCAAAAACTAAGTAAGCAGGTAGTTCTGCCCGAAAACTTAAATTGGTTTGTGGTGGGCGATAAGGAAAAAATCCTTTCAAGCCTTGAGGAAGTCGGATTTGATGAGATTGTGATCCTAGACGGAGATGGCAATCCTATTCAGCCCGAAGCGGTGAAGATGAAAAGTGAGGGCAAATAACCCTAACTGGAAACAGAAAAAAGGCTGTACTTCCATGGAAGTACAGCCTTTTTAAATTTATACTTTTCTATTTCTTACTTCATCAAATACATCTTGCCAAAACCTTCTTTGAAATACTTATCGCCCGAAGTTTCTCTATGGTCCATTTGCTGGCCATTCATTTGGGTTATCACTCGGTAAAGATAAACGCCATTGGCAAGCTGGTCGCCATATTCGTCTTTCCCATCCCAAGCATATTGCGTCATGTTGTTTCCTATCCGAAGCGCCCCAATTTCATCTTGGGTTATTTCCCGCACTACCCTACCAGAAACAGTCATAATCTGGATTTTCAACTCATCTGGAATTTCCGTTCCCGTAAGGGTAAACACAAACCGGACATTGTCGGAAAATGGGTTTGGATAAGGATAAAAATGGGTGATTTTCGATTCGGTTATCACCTCAAAACTAACTTTATAAGGTTTTACTCCAGCCTTGTTCCCAATCACATCAGCTCCTTGTACCATAAAGGTATAATTCCCATCCGTGAGCTGATCGGGCTGGTAATACACTTGGAAATCATTTTCCCCTACCTGCGACCAATTTATCGTAGGGTCGGAAAAAGGAATTCGAATAAGCTCGCAGCTGTCGCAGGTGGTCATAAACAAGTCGACCCCAAGCGTATCTTCTCGCACCAAGTACTTATTTTCATCTTTCAGGCTCACGGTGATCATAGGGGAAGGTGAAACAATATCCCCATTCATGATATGTTGCCCATCAAAAACTACATCGAGCACCGGATTGGTACTATCCCGACCGACTTGGTAGAAGGACTCCAAGATATTATTTTCATACACCTGTTCAGCCTGCACCCTAGGGTTGACATAAATATTCAACTTATTTTGCCCCACCCACTCTCGCGTATCAAGCTCCACGGAAAACTTTAAGGAATCAAATGCTGCTAGGCTATTTAGCGTATCGTAGAAAGTTGATTGCTTATTTGTCGTCTGATTTTGGAGCGTGTACCTGATAATGAGCGAATCGGAAAAAGTTGAGCCAGTCACATTCTTAAATGTATAGCTAAACCTTGTAGTATCTCCTTCCTCATAATAAGGAATTTGGTCAGTTGGCGCATTATCAGCATAATACAAAACCCCTTCGGGCACTTGCTCAAAAATCACTTTCCAGTCATAAAGCTGCACCGGAGTTTTATTTACAGAATCTTCCGTATTGGCTACCAACTTCAAATAAGGATATTGGGCAGCATCTATAAAACCGATCTCAGTTAGCCCTTCATCCACATCTGAAAGCAAAATTTGCTCTATACCCTGCTGGTTTACACCCACCAAATCAACTTGCCACTTATCGTGGTTCTCCTCTTCTTTACTCACCAAATACAATTGGTCCCATTGCTTAGATGGACCTATCCTTGGTGTGGCTATATCGCCCGAACTTGCTTCCAAGTTTAGGTTAAATGTGTGCTCAATTTTTTGGGCATTGGAAGGAGTCCCGGAAGTATAGCGCGGCAAAAATTCTTGAGCAGTGCCTGGAGCTGCACCTTTCACACCCAAAGCAATGTATGGATCGCCATTATTGATAACATTTCTTAGATTATTTCCATCTATGCCAACCATTTCTAGCGCTTCCAAGTGCCGGTCTCTCAGGTTAGAAAAGTTATACTGACCCGAAGTAATAAACACCACATAATCACCTTCGTTCATTGTGTTTAAAAAGATATGAAACACTTCAGAATAGACAAAGTCTTTTCCATTTGCGGAGGAACTATTTCTCAAGAAAGCAGCAAAACCTGGCTCTCCAAAGCCACAAGAATAGAACTGGATATCGCCCATTTCTCCAGGAGGATCATAGCTTGGCAATGGATAAGGCAAACCTGTTTCCTTATTTATAAACATCATAATGAGTCTGTTGCGGGCGCATTCTCCGTTCACCACCACTTCAAAATCGTTGAGCTTTATGTAATGATCTTGCCAATCTGTCACCGCTCCTCCTACTGATTTCACCTCAAGTTTTAAGTTCGTTTTCACAAACCCCCACTCCCTGTCTCCAAAAGCTTCTAGCTTATTCAATTTGTTTTTATCAAACTGAGCAGCCTTGGTTTGTGACCAACCATTCGGTCCTTCGTTGATAAACGTAAACGAGCTTTCTGTCCAAAGGGAATCCTCTGCATTGCTGATGTCAGAGTAGCGGGTCCTCCAATAGAAAACCGTACTATCGGCAATATTATTCTCTCCTGGCAGTGCCGTTGCCCATTCGGGAGTTAAGCCTGCAAAAACACTCGTTTCTGTTAATAAAGGGCTATTAAAATTCGAGCTTGTATCCACTTGGAACGTATAAAAGCGATCTGGGCTAAGCGGATCTGCATTTTGTGCCAAAAACTCAATATTTTTTCTGCCTACTATGCTAAAAGGACTTGGAGTCAGGATGATCATGTTATTTTTGGGCAAGAACAAATTGAGCATTGCCGTATTGTTATTTTCATCCATTTCGTCCACGGCATTAGAGGCATCTATGCTTACCTGAAAAAGATTGTTCCCTCCTGAAATCAATTTTTCCTCTTCAGATACACGTACAGTATAATACAGCGTGTCGCGATAGACTACCGCACTATACGTTTGAGGGTCATATACTTTAGTAGAACCATCGCTGAATGTACGGCTCACCGAAACTGTAAAATCATTCCCATCGGTAATACCAAGATTGGTCACACTTATTCCCAACTGAATAGAATCTGACTGAGCCGATAGCTTTTCCTCTATATCAAAACTTTTGGCAAAAACACTGCTTTCATCCACCATATAATCAGGAAGGTAGGAAGGAAAAAGCCTTACTGCCGGATCGCCCTGAAGCAAAAATTGCTGTGCATTTGCCTCTGCCAACTCACTACTGGAATATTTCGCTCTATATGCTTTAATAGCTTGTTGCATAATGACCCCAACAGGTTTGTCCACCAAGGCCTTATTGGCAAAAGCTGCTTGATAAAAATAGTTTGTATAATTGAATTGCACACTAGCAAAACCCAAATAAACATGGGCAATGTACCCAATAGCGCCTTTATCGGGAGTCAAAATCCAGTCTTCTCCCAATGAACGGCTTGTTGTAAAAACATTCCCAGAGTTACAGCCATTCAAAAACATAAAGGGGTACTTTCCTTGGTTTTTAAAACCTAAAACAGAATTGCTACAATACCCGATTTCAATATCGGTGGTACTGGTACTTGAATGACCAATGAACGTCATCAGCCCAACACCATCGTTAACCTCCTGGGTCACATCTATAAATTCAACATTTTCAGTGGTAGCTTTTACGATATGCTTTACCTTTGCCCCCCAATAATCACCTATTATTATATCTTCAAGGCTATCCATGTAGCCTTTTAGCTCTTCATGTTCTTCTATACTTATGCCTCCACTCAAGTGCAATACATTTTTCTTCCACATCCCAAAGTTTTCCGGAAGCTCATACTCAATTACCTTGTTGAGGTAAGAGGCAAGTTGAGTTGCATTAATGGCTGAAATCCTACCTGTTGGAATAGCGGGTTCGTCCCCTACTGAACCTTTTAGACCCGAAGAATAAGCATTATCAGAACCGGGAAAACCATATGGAGGGATGAGACTTTGGTACGACCAAGCTTCGCTACTAGGCTTATATCGCTCATATTGTTGAGTCAGCTCTAACCCTTTCCCTGCAATAAGCAAGAATTTCGGCTTGCCATTTTGCAAAGTATAATCAGCAAATCTTCTTATAGCCAATGGATTGACTTCGCCATATGTAAATTGATTGTAAATATTATTTATATCGACTGCTGTAGCCTCATAGCTTCCACCTTGCTCCGAAGATCGGTATGCAGCATAATCGAAGGGGACATTTTCATAATCGCCTGAGGATCCTGACACATTGGGGTGGTAAATAATGTAATAATCGAACTGTTCCGGTCGAATAGGAGACATATCCGCCTTACTGATACTATTCACCGATTTTGTAGCCGTTTCCAAAGCTAACTTTCCATTAGCGGAAGAGAAACCGGGAAAAGCCAGAGTGAGTTGTTTGGAAGCATCATCGTAGTCACTTACTAAGGATCTTATGGAATAAATATCTGTGATATCCCAAGCTCGGGTATCAGGCAATACATTATCAATTTCCAACCTCACATTCGCTTCGCTTTGGGGCAAAATGGTAAGTGCTTTTCTAGCAGCTTCGCCAGCATCTGTGAGTTGCGGATAAGTTAATTTAATGTAGGAAAGTGATACTATTTCATTGAGAGATGTAACTTGACTGATTTGATAGCTGATAAACACACTATCGGCATCCGTAGGTAAATCGTCGTGCCTGAGGTCTACCGAGAACAAACCATTTTCATATTGACTAAAATTAATAAAGCCCACACTTCTTTGGTTCGCAGGGTCTACCCCTACCAATATTTCTACAACATGTGGGGTATTTGATCTTCCCGTCATATTTACCTCCAAGTGTGGCACTACACCTGATGTAGTATAATTATCCAAATAAAACACATTGTTTTCTTTGTAGCTTCCTCCTCTGTACTGTCCAGTATACCCTTTTCCCTGGGTAAAAGTGGAAAGCAATGCTCCTTGATTTTGAATAGACTGGATAAAGGTAGGATACAAAGGTCCTCCACTAAAATTATTAGACCAGTGATAAACCCTCTCTTGCAAATGGTAAGGAACAATGGTAAGCCCAGTTGGGTCTTGATTTATCTCTTCTATCCTTTTTCCCTCGCTTTCATCGAGCGAATACGTTAAGAAATAAAAACTTTCATCACTATAAAGATTATAAAATGGGTTTGTTTGTCCATTTTCATCTTCATACATGAATTTATCTGTAGTACCATCGTTTTTCTGGCCGTAAAATTCGATATAATCGCTCTCATTGAAAATACCATCAGCTTGCCCACTTACCACTATCGCCATTTCCTTTCCTCTGTGAAAAAGCTGTATGTTCTTCGGGTTGATGGTGGATATAGGAAAACCTGCATTGTCCAGTTCGGTATAAGTGAGGCGGTAAATTCCATCTTGCTTCACGCCAACTTTAAAATAGTCTTGGCTAAAATTTATCCAACTGTTAAAATCTTGTGCAAATAAGCTACTTGAGATAAGTAGTAATAACCAAGCCAAGTGCTTCTTTTTATTCCTGTTCATACTCAAATCTTGGTTTTGTAAATTTAGATTTACCCATTCCTAGTTTGATGGAAAAAACATGTGAATATAATGCCTCAGAAGAATCACCAATGTCGGTGAGGGCATAATCTATCACAAAATTTTTGAGGCGAATTCCCACCCCAAAGTTTGGCTGAAAAGTCATGTAGGTAGTGCCATCAAAGTTTTTGATTTCTTGGAACTGCCCTACTCCCCCTCTTAGGTAAACAAGTTGCTGGTAGTCAAGTTCCAGCCCTACATGCGGGTCGAGCGAAAAGGCATCGGTTTTTAGCACTGTATTCCGCTTTCCATCAAGGGTCATGTCAAACTCAGCAGCAAGCAATGCCCCAAATTTATTTTTGATGCGGACCGAATAAGCAACTCCACCTAAGATTCTCGGCAAGGTTACTTCCACCGAGTTGTTGGGGATTGTATTTCCTGTTTGAGAAAAAATCTCGTAGAATGTATCGGGGTTGTAGTTCCAAGTGTTGTAGGTCCCTGTTACATCACGAGCAGCCAAACCAAAATGCCAATTTTTCCTGTCCAGTTGTGCGCCTATGTCTATTCCAAACCCCCAGGCATTGGCAAATATCCCTACCGAACGATGAATCACTTTGAAATTAGCCCCCAGCTTCAAGCCCTTTACAAGCAGCGAACGCCTTGCATAAGAAAACATAAAAGCATAATCGGCAGCGGAAAATGAGCGGATGTTATCATAATTGAGTGAGCCGTTGGCATCGAACAAAAAGCGGGTGTCGGGGATATCATCTACCGCAAAGCGGATGAGCGTGACACCAATATGGCTTCTTTTATCTACTGGAGTGGCAAAACCTACGTAGTCATAGTTAGCAATTCCAGCAAAATAGGAAGCATGCATTGCCGAAACGCTATACTTCTCTTTGATGTTTAGCAACCCCGCCGGGTTCCAGTACCCTGCCGTGGCGTCGTCTACTATAGAAACTTGGCTGTTGGACATTGCCATGCCCCTAGCTCCTACACCTATCGCCAAAAACTCATTACTGTATTTTGGAGTTTGTTGAGCAACCGCTATTTGAACTCCTAATAGCATGAACATGAAACATGTAAAGCTGATGCGAAGTTGTTTTTTTAGCCCCTGATTAAACAGATTGGATATTTCGATATTCATAAACTGTTCCCTGATGTACAGACCGATTTTACGAGATTTTTTTTACCAAACAATAAATTTGCTAGACAAACAATGTATTAAAACAGCATTCCCCATACAAAACGTATAAAAGAGAATAGATATATCAAGTTGGTAGAGTGTGTGTAAGTCCTTGTTTGTCAGGTAGGTTTTTTCCTAATTCCAAAACCTTGGAGGTAGTTATTCAGATTACTAATTCTATTTAGAGACCTATCCAGATCAGCTTTTTTCTTAACGGCATTTTCCTTACTTCCGTACTTTGGCAGCAAGGTGTTTATGGTAAAAAATAAAGAATGAATTAGAAGTATCTAAGGTTATGAGAGTAGGATATTTGATAGTATGCCGAATGCGAAGGTACAAAGTAATCGGCTAAAATTGTAAAACAAAATCTCCATAGAAAATGAGTTGGATAGAAGCATTCGCATTTTCTACAAAAACAACAGCCTTGCCAATGAGATAGTTAGGAACCATGTACATACAAAAAAAGCGTGCTCAAAAAAATGAGCACGCTTTATCATTCATATATTCCAAATAGTTTTTGACTTACCTGTTTAGCAAAAAAGCTAAACCTAACCTGCAAACCTTTAATATTATAACCCTATTCTCCAGCGAGGATCACCGCTATCGCCTTTGCCGGCAAAACTCTGATCTTTAAAATTAAAATCAACACCTTCGTAAGGTGACTCCCAAAGGTCAGCCGCACCACCAGAATAAAGGAAATTAGGGAATCCAGGGATTTCACTTCCAGAAAAAGAAAAATCAGAAGTAGTATATGTATTGATAACATTAAAATTAGTATTGGCCAACCCCTGAAACCCAGCCACTGCATAATCAGGCTCGCCATCTTTATTCCAGCCATGTCCCCAGATTGTATTCTGGATTGTAATACCATTTACTACATCATTTTCACCATCTGAACCTCTCCACCTGAAAATCTGGCGACCTTTCTCTGGAGTTTCGCTGATAGTACACCCATCAATTAACACAGAGTTTGTATTCGATCTACTTATTAAGAAATAAATCACTTTGCTGAAAGTCGAGTTCGTGAAGGAAATATCACCTGCTTCCCAGCTATCTTTATCCACAGCCAATACACCATAACCATTGATACTATCAACAACACAATCGTTAATAGTGAATTTACCAAGCGTACCTACTCCGCCTTTTATACGAGCGATACCTCTTAATGACCTGATTTGACATCCTTCATATTTGATTTCGCCAACTGTACCACTCTTATCTATGTTGAAGATATAGTTGCCTCCAAAGTCACCTGAGAAAGCTACATCTATAAATACTAAAGAATCTATAGTACTGCCTTCAACAATATTAAAGTTTGATCCACAATCGATCAATGGCAATGCAGGAGTAAAGCTATATCCACTTCTGATCATCACTGATTTGTCAAACGCATGCCCATTAGCATTATAAGTCCTTCCTCCTTCTAATAGTACAACGCTACCGCTTTCAATAGATGGGAGTGTGTCGGAAAGAATATCAGGGTTGTCAATTCCAACGAGGTCAACTACCTTATCACCAAAATCAAGCCCCTCTTTGGTCTCGTAAACCTCCCAGCCTCTTACTTTCTCGTCACTATAAATAGCTAGTTGATATTGGCTCAAGGGATCCAATCCTGAAACAATTTTTTCCTCAGCAGCTCTTTCAGCATCACTCACTGTAAATTCTGCTAAAGGGTTCTCCAAACGTAAATCATCAATGGCAAAAACTTTCACAGTTGTAACAGGCGCTCCCACAGTTGACCAGAATACTCTAGCTCTTGTATCGGTAACATCGAAGAATGTTGGTGCCATCATGTTAGATGGGAACTTTTGAGTACGAACATTTCCCAAATCAGATACCTTGCTATCAAAATCAGCCACATCGGCATGTGCAGTAGCCTGTACTTGATAAATAGTATACCACAACAGCTCTTCACCTACTATTGACTCATCTATGATCACAAAGTTTGTATCTGACTCAAATGTGTAATCCACCGTTTGAAACGTATCACGACTTACAGTAATGGTGTAAGATGTAGCTTCCTTCATATTGCCCATGTTTACAATGATTGTGTTTTCTTCAGAAAACAACTCCTCGTTTAGCACAGGTCTGAATAACCTTGTTCTTGGAAAAACTTCCTCGTCTTCTTTACATGATATAAAGACCACGAAGCTTGAGAACACTATTAAAAATATAGAGTATATATTAATTTTTTTCTTTTTCATAACATTACAAATTAGATGTAAAAATCAGCTTAGAATCCATAGCCGTCATTTGTGAGCACTCCCCTACTATTGTCAATTCCTATGGTTGGAATAGGGAATATGTAACGAACTGGCGAAGTATAGTTAGCCCAATCCCTCGTAATCCACTCAGAATAAGTACCTAAGTTTGCGTCGTACATATTGATAAGCCATGATTGGCGCGTCCAAGTATCATCAGGAGCTCCTGCTACTTTTCTAAACTTGTTATAAATCAAGAGGTCGCCGTTATCATCAAGCTTTGTATACAAATAGTCAGGTAAATCGCCTGCGCCTGAATTGGCATCATCAGCCATTTTTTTCAGGTCAGTCACCATCTTAGTGATTTTTGTATCATACAAGTTCCATCTGATAAGCTCGTATTTACGGATCATTTCACCGCCAAACTCCCAAGCTCTCTCATCTACAATTGCATTGAAGAAATTCTCTTTACTAGTGCTCACATTGCTGATGTACAGATCTACTTTATCAGCCCAATCAGCTTCATCAAATGCACGCTGCCTAACTCTTCTTAAAGCACTTTGAGCATCGGCAGATGGACCGTTTAGTTCGTTTTCTGCTTCTGCATGCATTAGCAACACGTCAGCATAGCGCATCATAGGCCAGTTAATACCAGTGCCTTTCGATGTAGATGCACCTGGAGGTGTATCTAGAAAATGACGGCTCCATTTACCTTGTGAAATGTTCATTCCAGATGACGAAACCAGCTCTTGTTCGAAGTCTGAGTTGATCATATACAAACCACATGTTACATCCACTCTTTTATCGAGTGGATCGAATGAGTACAAATAAGTAGGAGGCATGGCCATATAGTTACTACCAGAACCATAAGGGTGGTTACCTGCATCTACTCTAATACCAATGTTCCAAGCTACATCCCCTTCTCCAACAGCAAATGGAACCTCAAAAAGCATATCTTCATTTACTGGAGAGATGAATTTACATTGGTTCATGAACACTTGCCTAAAATCAGGAGTCAACTCCCTATCTTTTAGTTCGATAAGTTTTTTAGCGTAGTCATTGGCAATTTTATAATAATCGAGGTAATCTGCCTCTCTTTCCATGGCCATACTAGGAGTTAGATAATATCCTCCACGCTGCAAAGACAACCTTGCAATCATACCCATGGTATATTCCCTGTTCACTTGCTCAATCCCGAAAGGCAACTGATCAGCCCACATCATTCTTTCTTCTACATCTATCAGGTCTTGAATAACCGTTGAAAGGATCACATTTCTATCCTCTTTGGGTAGGTTGAACTCAATTCCTACTTTAGGAGCTTCAGCAGAAAATGGCACATCGCCAAAATAAAAAATCAACATACTGTACCAGTATGCCCTTAGCGTATAAGCTTCGCCTAACAAGTGGTGCATCATATCTGAAAGTTGAACATCAGAGGAGTTTAGCGCCTCACTATCCTCTATGCCTTCTATAGCTATGTTGGCATCACGAATTGCTTTGTAGCCAATATCCCAAATGTAACCAAGGTCACCATTGTTTTCTTGAGCATCGAGTCTCCATATTTGGTACCTAGCACCGTCGCTAGACCCACCTTGGTGCTCTATATCGGTATTACCCGTCATGTTGTTTGATAGCCTTGACCTGAAACCATCGTGGCTGAAGTGAACATAAATGGCATTTACTGCTTTTCTAGCATCTTCTGCATTTGAGAAGATATAATTACTATCGAAAGTTGATAGCGACTCTGGAGCTAGGAAATCGTCACAAGCCGTCAGCATGAAAGCTGCCAAAGTCATGATTATAAACTTAAATTTCATATCTACTTACTTTAAAGTCCTTTATTAATTAAAAAGTAATGTTAACACCAGCTGTATAAGACCTACTTCTAGGATATGCTGAGTAATCAATACCAGGAGTTAAAGCAGCATAGTTGTTGCTTCTTGTGGTACTCACTTCTGGATCATATCCTGAGTAATTTGTCCATAAGAACAAATTGTAACCAGTAACATATATTCTACAATTCTGCATCTTGATTTTAGAAATCAAGTTTGCTGGCAATGAGTAACCGAGCGTAGCATTGTTCAATCGGATAAAAGATCCGTCTTCTACAGCCCAATCGTGTATAACAGCAGTTGCTGTTCCATAGCCATTGTGAGACCACATTTCTTTACCGTTATTCATTGCCCTCAATTGCTCAAGGTCAGTAACTACGTCACCTGCAACGCCTGTGTAAGAACCATCCACATCAATATACGTGAACCTATTGGCCATGCTCATATTATCTAGCATGTTACCGTACGTAGTCCTGTAGTATTGGTTGAACTCAAGTTTACCTGTATTGTAAATATCGTTACCGTATGAGAAGTTAAAGAATACAGAAGCATCAAAGCCTTTGAAGTTAGCATCTAATCCGAAACCACCAGTTGCTTTAGGCAAAGCGCTACCTATTACTTGCCTGTCTTCACTATTGATCTCACCGTCGCCATTCAAGTCTTTCAACTTCATGTAACCAGGCTTGAGACTGGCTACTCCTAGCGTTTTACTATTGTCAGGCACGCCTTCTTCTAGCGTATAGTTTCCGGAAACCTCATCATATCCTGCAAAATCATCTACAGAGTACATTCCATCGTTCACATAACCATAGATCAAACCGATAGTACGCCCTACAGCTAGGTAGTAATCATCTCTGTCTTTCAAGTCAGTACTTGCCCAGTTTGACTGGAAGAAACGCTCATCAGTTCCATCCAACTCATCTATAGTAGATCGGTTTATACCAAAATTCACACTTGCTTTTAAGCTGAAATCATCTTTCTCAAGAATATAACCGCTCAATGCCAGTTCAACACCTTTGTTAGAAGTAGTACCTACGTTGTTCCACTGAGTATTAAAACCAGAAATAGGAGAAATTGCAGAAGCTAAAAGAAGGTCTTTTGTAGAATTGTCATACACATCTATATTACCATAAATCCTTGCGTTGAAGAGTGTAAAGTCAAGACCGATGTTTCTGTTAATAGTAGTTTCCCAAACAATATCTGGGTTATATAGCGTACGACCCTCTGGCGAATAATAAGCGTTATAATCATTAGTTCCCATACCAGGGCCATTCGATGTATTTGGTGTAAACAAAAACTGAGTGGCATTGGCAGGAATCCTATCGTTACCTGTTTGACCATAACTAGCCCTCAATTTCAATTCCTCTACAAAACCAGCGCCTGACATAAATGGCTCTTCGGAAATTTTCCATCCTACCGCAATTGCTGGGAAGATTCCTAATCTGTTAACCTCAGAGAACTTACTACTTGCATCAGATCGAACAGTAGCTGTTACTAAATACTTATTATTCAATTGGTAGTTTGCCCTAGCGAAGAATGAAAGCCTGTTGCTCTCAGTAGACTCATAAGTAGAATATTCTACAGTATTACCCAAAGCCATGTTGGCAAACATTTCTTCTGGCTGCATTGACTCCCTGAACTCTTCAGCTCTTACAAAGCTTCCATTTCCTCCATTTGAATACGTCTCATGGCCTAGCAAAAGGTCAAGATCATGCATTTCACCCAAATTAAATTTGTAGCTCAACGTATTCAACCATCTGAAAGAAGTTCTCTTACTGTCAGTGATAGTACCAAGTGGAAGGCTACTACCTTCTTTTTGTGATTCACCTGTAAGCGGACCATAATACCTATACCTTGTGTCAAAACTATTTTCAGAAGTGAAAGTACTCTTTAAGGTAAGATTCTTCACGATATCCCAAGTCAAACCAGCATTAAATACATAAGAGTTGGTTTTCCTTTTTCTCCAGTCTTGCTCTGCAAGTTCTGTTGGGTCTATCAAGCTCAATAAGAATGACTGATAATCATCAGAAGCATCAACTGTATTAAGATCAATGTCCAATTCATCGGCAATACCATTCATAGGCCTAGAAGTGACAGCATCTTTTACACGAAGTTGTGAGCTACCAGAAGTACCAGCACCGTCAACTTCAGTATTTGTCACCCTTGCAGATGCATCAAGTTTCAATCCTTTAAAAACCTCATGGTTTATCTTGAAGTTCACAACATCTCTAGTAAACCCAGAACCAACTAAAATACCTTTGTCGTCATTGTGAGTTAAACTCAGTACCAATTTGGTCTTTTCCGTACCTCCATTGATGCTCAAGTTGTGAAATTGAGATACAATAGAGTTTCCGAAAAGCTCATCTTGCCAGTCAGTTGCCTTTTTGTAGTTGTATAGCTCAAGGTCATCGTACTTACCATAATACTTCTCAAAGTTCCTAAGATCAGCCTCAGATCTTAACTTAGCATTTTCGTATTGAGCCATTACGTACTCATAAGGACCAAGCACATCAAGCTTTCTGTCTTGTGGCAGTTGCTTCACCTGAACAAAGCCATTGTAATTTACCTCAGTCTTACCTGCTTTTGGAGATTTGGTAGTGATTACTACCACACCATTCGCTGCTTGTGCACCGTAAATGGCCGTTGCCGCTGCATCTTTCAGTACGTTTATACTTGTAATATCAGCTGGGGGAATGTCTCTTATGCTACTTACGATAAACCCATCTACTACATATAATGGTGAGTTGTCTTGGGTTACAGAACCACCACCCCTAACTCTAATTACGATTTCAGCATCTGGGGAACCATCTGTGGTCAATACATTCACACCTGGGATTCTACCTGAAATAGCTTCAGCCGCACTAGATGTTGGTGCTTTCCTAAGGTCTTCACCCGAAAGGGTTGCAACCGACCCGGTAAGATCAGATTTTTTTACTGTTCCGTACCCAACTACTACTACTTCTTCTAGCTGAGTAACATCTTCTTTTAAAACTGGATTGATTACCGACTGGTTACCTACTTCTATTTCCTGAGCAACAAATCCCAAGAAACTGAATATCAAAACAGCACCCTTAGGTACAGTGATGCTAAACGAACCATCGATAGAAGTGATTACACCATTTGTAGTCCCTTTTTCTACAATACTTACTCCGGGCAAACCCTCTGGGTCACCTACGGAAGTCACCTTACCTGTTATCTTAGTATCTTGTGCGTACAGCGCACCTGTTAAAAGCAATAGGAGAGCATTACCTAACAAAAAATTTCTTGCCAAGGGCATGAAAAACCTTCGTAAACCTCTTTTCATTTTCATTAAATTTAATTTTAGTTAATTAACCTAATAATTATTTCTAAAGGCACATTTGGGGCTTTAGGAAATAAATTTAACGAAACAAAGCTATGTATAAACCCACCAAACCAAGGGGGCTAAACTATCTGAAAAATGGGTGTAAATTGTTTAAAATACACTTATAAGACAAATAAACATAACTTTAACCCTCTACCCAGAATACACCCATACCAATTATGCTTTCTTTTCAAGGAATTCCAAGGTGGTTCAATAATAAGTTTACAACTTGTCAAACAAGTACTAATAAAACATCAAATTCTTATAAATCCTTCTTTTACTAGCTCGACATCTACCCTTTTTCGGAAATTTGAAAAGCAAAAACCATTAGTTGAGGAGAGGCGAAAATAAATAGGCAAAAAAGAGAAGTTTCTGTGCATAATATTTCAAGGGTGTTAAAATTGATAGAAAAATAAAAAGCAAGCAGGCTTGGTCATTTCGCAGTAGAATTAAAAAGATGGCTTAACACAAAAAAGGATGTTTCTACTGACTAAGCCAGCAAAAACATCCTTTTCAAAAACTTTCTGAATTCTAACTAAAATTTCTATTAGTTAAACGCCACTATATGCGCTGAAGCCTCCATCAATAGGAATCACCACTCCTGTCACAAAACTTGAAGCAGGGTCGCACAACCATGCAAGAGTCGTATTCAAATCTTCTGGCTTGCCAAACCTTCCCATAGGAGTCTGACCTATGATCTGCTCACCACGAGGCGTAAGACTACCATCTTCTTTGGTAAGCAATGCCCTATTTTGGTCTGTTAAGAAAAAGCCAGGTGCCAATGCATTTACCCTAATATTTACTTTTGAAAAATGCACCGCCAACCACTGTGTGAAGTTACTTACCGCAGCTTTTGCACCACTGTATGCAGGGATTTTGGTAAGTGGCGTGAAAGCGTTCATAGAAGAAATGTTTATCACCGAACAACCTTCTCTTCCTACCATGTCTTTAGTAAACACTTGAGTGGGAAGCAACGTCCCTAAAAAATTGAGATTGAATACAAATTCAATCCCTTTAGGATCGAGGTCAAAAAATGAAATTAAGCTCTCATCTTCAATATCTTCAGGTTGGAAATGCTCTTTACTTGTAGTTCCTTTTGGATGGTTGCCGCCAGCACCATTTACCAAGATATCACAAGGACCCAATTTCTCAAGCACTTCGCTGTGGGCTACTTCTAGCAGCTCTTTGTTCAGTACGTTCGCCTCTACGCCAATTGCCGTACCGCCAGCCTTATTAATTTCAACAGCAAGCTGGTCGGCAGCTTCTTTTTTCAAATCCAATACTGCTACTTTAGCTCCTTGTGCAGCCAACATTTTAGCCATTTCTCCACAAAGTATGCCGCCGCCGCCAGTGACTACTGCTACTTTTCCTTCAATGTTATTAAGTGAAGTTTTCATAAAAAAATTATATAAATTAAAGTTATAGATATGTTTCGATATTAACTGGAAAAGCAACTTACCAAAACGATTAGTGATGAACGTACAAGACTCTCAGTTACTTTTTTGTATTTGCAGCATTTCGGCTTTTATGGCTTATGCACCCTTGTAATTCCGATGCAAACTACTACCCATGTAGCAAAACACCAAAAAGATTAGTTGTGAAAAACCAAACTTGGTCAAGTGTAACTCGCACACAGATTTCCCTCCCACCATCCTCTTTTTAGGTACTAAAAAACTTCTATTACTTACGAAGGCAACCTTAAGCAGACTCTTTCTTAAAATGGATGATTATCGGCAAGAACCTCTTCTGAAAATGAGTGCGAACAAGGATTAACGGAAGTGATTCAAGAACCAGAAAAAGTATACAACCTACTGGTTCTTGAGTTACTATCTGCTATATAGATATTCAATTTTTCAACTTGTAGTTCCTTTGCAGGCTATCATTAATTTTTTTAAACTTCACGAGCTTACTTCTTTTGATTTTTTTCTACATATTCAGTTTGCTTCACCTCGTAATAGTTTTTAAGTACATAAAATGCTTTTTTCTTTTCCCCTACTTCTGAAATCAAGCCTTTTCTGTTCCATCCATCTTGTATATCAGGTAAGACACGACGAGGAGACCGGAAATCTGCCAAAATCCATGGGTTTGTACCACGCAGCTGAGGAATTTTTTCGAGCATCTTCAAGGTCTCATCAAATAAATATTCCTGAAATTCTTCTGTCCATCTTTCTTCTTTGCTACCGTATAAACCTTGCAATGCACCTGCCCCAAACTCCGAGATCACGACTGGCTTGTTAAATTGGATATCAAATTCAGCAGTCTTGCAGTCTTCTGGCAAGCCTGCATACCAGCCTATGTATTGGTTGAAAGCGATAATATCTACATATTCCTGCAAAGGATCTTCAATCACTTGAGTATTTTTTGTTCCTTTTTTGGTATGCCTTTCCAAGGCTGCGCTAATCAACCTAACAGGGTCGAGGTCATTTGCCGTCTCGATCATTTTCTTCAAAAATTCGGTTCTATCGGGAGATACAGGAGTTTCGTTTGCCATTGACCAAATAATTACAGACGCACGGTTTTTATCTCGTGTAATCATATCCGTGAGCTGGGCTTTCGCATTGCTGAAAGTAGCTTCATTTTTCCACTGTATAGTCCAATAAACAGGGACTTCCGACCAAACCATAATTCCCAACTCATCGGCCACTCGGGTCATATTTTCATTGTGGGGGTAATGAGCCAAGCGAACGAAATTACAACCCAATTCTTTTGCCCAACCTAACAACATCCTTGCATCTTCTTCTGAATAAGCACGCCCACCTCGGATTCCATTTTCCTCATGAATACAAATCCCTCTCAAAAATACAGACTTGCCATTTACCAAGATGTCAGCACCTTTGGTGGTCAAAGTCCTAAAACCAATTTTATCAGTCAAGACATTTCCTGAATGGATCAACTTCACGTCGTTCAAGTAAGGGGTTTCTGGCGACCAAAGCTTCAATTTTTTCACTTTAATTTTTCCTTCTGCAATGCCTTCGCTGTTAGTGATGAGCGTAGCTATTACTTTTGCCTCAGGTATTTCCACCGTTACTTCTTGGCTAGCTTTGTTAGGCCCATTCAAGGTTACAGAAACCTCCAATTCTTCTGTATTGTCAAGGGCTAACTGTACATAATAATCTTGAATAAACGTTTCAGCCACTTCTATAATTTCTACATCACGGGTAATGCCGCCATAATTCCACCAGTCAGTATTAATGGTTGGTACTTTCTCAAGCCCACGGGTATTATCCACTTTCAGGATCAAGAAATTTCCTTCTGGTTTTAGCTTACCAGTTACTTCAAAATTGAAAGGAGTAAACCCTCCAACATGCTTTCCTAATTTTTTTCCATTGAGATACACATCTGCTTCGTAATTAACCGCCCCGAAGTAAAGAAACTGACGCTTATTATTCGTCTCTTTTTTGTAGTCGAAAGCCTTAAAATACCAAACAGATCCCTCATAATAATAAAGCTTTTCCTTTTGGGAATTCCAATCTCTTGGAACAAGGATATTATCAGCTTTTTCAAAATCATATTCTACACGGTCGGAAGGAGATTGTCGCTTGTAACCTAAAAACAGGGACTCTGCGGTACTGGGGTTTGCTTGTTCATCGCGCACCTCGCGTCGGTAATCATAATATCCCGTTTCGTAGGGATCGACAATATATTTCCACACACCATTCAGGGTCATCGACTCTCTATTTCCAATGTTAGTGATTTGCGCTTCCTGACCAATTACCGCCAGATTAGATAGCGCCATGATGAAAGATATTAACAATGGGTACTTGAAATATTTCATGTTTATAAAACTTAGATATTGTGTTTTGTAAATTAGTAAATCAACTAATTCAAATCTAATCTTTTGCTAGCCAACTAACACATAATACTCGCCTATTTCTAAATACCTTTCCCCTTAGCTGCTTGAGTAGCTTAGATGCGCATGGATTCAATTTTTAAAAGTTTCTTTTGAGCTTCTGGAAATTCTTTATTGCTAAGAGGATAGGGTTCTTCAATAGAATATCACCGTATCAATGGCTGATGGAAGCTGCTTAACTTAAAGTGCTTAGTGATTTTTCTTTACTCTCGAAAAACTAAAAATATAAATATTTGGAGGCTAATTATTGACAATAGCTTAATCGCTTTTATTTACAGATGATCGTTTTTTTCAATTCCTTTGCTACGATATGAATTGGGGAAATCTAAAAGATGAGGAATTAATTTGCTGTATTAAAGAAGGCGAGGAGAAAGCTTTTCAAGCTTTATTCGATAGGTATTTTTTTAAACTTTGCGATTTCTCCTACAAATTCTTAAAAAATGAATTCCAGTGTGAAGAAGCCGTTTCTGATGTTTTTATGAACATTTGGTTAAAAAGGGAAACTCTTGAGAAAGATATAAACATCAAACCTTATCTTTTTGTAGCTACCAGAAACCAAGCTTTCAGCCTATTGAGAAAAGAAAAAGAAAGCTCAAAAGACATAGCTGAGCTTACCTCTTCAGAAACGCCCCAAATTAATACTACAATAGATCAAATCAGCTACCAAGAGCTCGAACACGAAATTGAAAAAATAATAAGTAGCCTACCTGAGCAACGTCAACTTATTTTTAGACTGAGTAGATTCGAAGGACTTCCTTACAAAGAAATAGCACAAATTCTCTCCATCTCACCAAATACAGTCCAAAATCAAATGGTGAAAGCCATTCAGCAAATTGCAAGTAGATACTCAAAACTGAAATCGGAGTGGGAACTTGCTCAACTCATCATCACAATACTGCTCCCTTAATGGAATAATGCTTTTTTGTTAACCATTTGGCAACAAAAACAGATGGTAGATTGAGCATACGTATTGCGTCATAAGAATAGAAAGGTATGAAAGAGACTAAATTTATTACATTAGTTACTAAGCGATTGGCTAAAGAACTATCAGCAAAAGAAAGCGAAGAGCTTGATGAGATGCTTCAGGTAAAGAAAAACCGTGAGCTATTTATTTACATCAAAAAAGGATGGGACAATTTTTCGGACCACATCCATAAAGAAAAATTTTCTCATAGAAGGACTCAAAATATGTTAGTTGATAAAATCAAAAAACATGAACCTAATTTCGGATTATCCAAAGTCCAGAAGGAAGAGGCCAAAGTGGTAAACCTTTATAGGTTAGCTTCCAAGGTAGCTGCGGTTGTCGCTCTTTTCGGCATGTTACTGTACGGGTTATTGCAATTCAATAGTGAAAAACAAAATAGTCCATCATTTGATCTTGTAGAGAAAATCACCGAACCGGGTCAGCGCAATACGATTAAGCTTGCAGACAAATCGGAGATTATCATGAATGCGGAAAGTCAATTGACCTTCAAAAAACCTTTTCAAAATAAATTGAGAGAGTTCGATTTGGAAGGCGAAGCTTTTTTTAAAGTAGAAAAAAATCCAGAAGCCCCCTTCAGGGTAAACTTCAAAGGGCTTATAGTGGAAGTAGTAGGAACTCAATTCAATATAAGTAGCTATCCTGAATCCGATTCCTCCTTTATCTCTCTTGTGGAAGGAAGCATAAAAATATTGAATGAATCTGATAGTCTCCTTTACACCTTAGAACCCGGAGACCAGCTGGTTTTTGATAATTCGTCAAAAACATATAAACTGAGCTCATTTGACCTTGTAAAAACAATTGGGTGGAAAGATGATATTTTAATCTTTGATAATGAAAGGTTGGGCGATGTATTGCCAATACTTGAAAGGCACTATGGGGTCGATTTCAATGTAAGAAACCCATCTATACTTAATTGCCAGATCAAGGCTGACTTTGACTCAAAGCCTTTGAGTATTATACTTGAATCCCTCCAATTTGCTGGAGATTGGGAATTCAATACTACAGATCAAAAACATTATATTTTACATGGCCATGGTTGTAAATAACTATTTAAACAAACCCAAAAAATTTATGCAGTAATACAGTACAAACAAAACATTTTCAAAAAAAAAGCTCCTCTGCCAAGGAGCTTAGTATTCATTTGTTTTTGGTACAGAGTAAAAACACCTGCCAGTGTCAGCTACTCTGGGTAACCTTTTATTGTCTTAACACAACTCTATATGCTAAAACAGTTTAAAATTATGAATTTTATTTTACAAACGTTCAAAAACGCAATGCGGTTTTTTATCTACGGAACATGTTTGCAATGTTTTTTCTTGACACTGACCTTTGCCGAGTCGCTAGCCCAACATAAAAAATTGGAAGAGATATCCATTTCCTTATCAAGCAAAGAAATAAGCTTGGAAGAGACATTTAGTTATGTTGAAAAAGAAACAGGGTTAAAGTTTACGTACATCAAATCAAGGATTCCACTTAAAAAGAAAATAGAAATCGAGTCGTCACACGACATGATGTCTTTATTAGAGACATTGGCCAATGAGTATAAACTCCATTTCAAAAGGGTAAACAATCAGATTATTGTCCGAAAAGCATTTGTCAAACAAAAGATAGAGGAAATAATTATTGTTGACGATAGAGTGATCAGCGGAAAAATAAAAGATGCGGAAACAGGAGACCCACTACCGGGTGTCACCGTACTGATTGCCGGCACTACTATAGGCACAGTAACGAGTATAGATGGTGAATACAGGCTAGACGTGCCCGAGACAGCAAAAGTTCTTCTATTCTCATTTGTAGGTTATGCTACAAAAGAAATCGAGATCGGCAATCAAACGCAGATAGATGTAGCGATGGAGTTACAAGCATCTGAACTAGATGAAATTGTGGTTATTGGTTACGGTTCTCAGTCAAAAGTTAAGGTAAACGGCGCTATTTCCAGCACAAAATCGGAGGAACTACAACAATATTCTTCTCCTAATTTTGAACAACAGTTGTCAGGGAAATTATCTGGTGTATTGGTCAATGAAACTGGCGGACAGCCAGGTTATGATGCTCAGGTAATCATAAGAGGAATAGGTACGCTTACCGCAGGTACCTACCCACTAGTAGTGGTAGATGGTGTTCCTTTGAGCGAAGGCTCTACGCTCAGTTCTATCAATCCTAATGATATTGAAAAAATAGATGTTTTGAAGGACGCTGCTTCTGCTGCCATTTATGGATCAAGAGCCAGCAACGGGGTCATTCTTATTACGACTAAAAAAGGTAACTCTGAAAAACCTGTGATTTCTATCGATGCTTATACTGGGTTTCAGCAAAGAGCCGATAAAGTATCATATGTAGATGCCTATGAAGCAGCTCAATATTTTACAGAGGCCCGAGATTATGGCTATGTATCGAAAGACCCTACAAATAGAAGCATCGCAGACGACAGGGCTACAAGAATAGCAAATGGGGCGAGTAAAAGGCAACTAAGGTTGCATTACCTTGATCCTTATCTGGCAGGCGAACCGGGTCTCACTAATACCGATTGGCTCGACGAAATATTTGACAAAGCAATGATGACCAATATAACCACCTCTATCTCAGGAAAAAGTAAAAACTCTGAGTATTACGTTTCCGGTGGATACTTCAAACAAGATGGAATCGCTATTGGAACTAACCTAGAAAGATACACATCAACTTTAAAATTGAAGACCAAGCTCACTGATTATATTGATTTCAACATAAACCTCAGCCCCTCTTACTCCAAACAAAAAGACACCAATTCTGGTGACTGGAATGCAGACCCTGTAGCCGTTAGTTATACAAGTTATCCATTTTTTAGTCCTTATAAACCAGATGGTTCGCTGAATATAAGTGAGCAATTAGTGGCAAATACCCCTGAAGACGGGGCTTTGCAGGAAAACCCTGTAGCCTATGCTAACTTGGTAAAAGATGAAAAATACCTGTTCAGGACTTTTGGCAACACTTTCTTAACCATAAAGCCAATAAAAGGTCTGGAAATCAAAGCATTGCTTGGTGGTGATTACCGCAATAAGTTTTATGATTACTATGATCCATCTTTCCTTGGTCATTACAGAGCTCCTGCTCCAGACCAGGCTTCCACTAGTGAAACCAATGGACGAATTGTCAATTTCCTCACCGAATACACCGCCAATTATTTCAATACCTTTGGTGACCATGAAATAGATGCATTGGCAGGTTATTCTTTCCAAAAAGAACAGGGACAATCTTCTAAAGTAACAGGTACTAATATTCCTGATGACAACATTACCAACGTTGCAGGGGCAAGCGCACACTCACTTTCTACTTCTAGGTATATTTGGACTCAAGTATCTTGGTTTGGCAGATTCCAGTATTTCTATAAATCCAAATATCAGCTATCTGCGGCCATTAGAAGAGATGGGTCATCTAGATTTGGGGATGATTCAAAGTGGGGGCAGTTCCCCTCTGTTTCGGCTGGATGGATCGTTACCAACGAATCTTTTTTCCCTAAATCAGCCATCCTGAGCTATGCTAAATTAAGGGCTTCATGGGGTAAAACAGGAAACAATCAGATAGGTTCTTACGATTCTAAAGCATTAGTCAAATCGGATAATTATACATATGGCGGGGAGTTAGCTCCCGGGTTTGCTGCTACTACTTCACCAAACTCTGCACTTTCGTGGGAAACCAGTGCTTCTATCAACTTAGGCATCGACTTGAGTTTCTTCAACACGCTCTCTCTTTCAGCTAACTATTATACCATTAATACCGAGGGCTTATTGTTGGAAGTACCCGTACCCGAACAATCAGGTTATAGTTATTCATTGCAAAACATTGGAGAGGTAAAAAACTCAGGAATCGAACTGGAGCTATCAAGCACTGGAATTAATCTCGGTCCTGTAGTATGGAACGCCTCTGCAAACTTTACTTCCAATACCAATGAAGTACTGGCTCTAGGAGATGGGCAAGAAGAAATTAAAAAAAGTGGAAATGGTGCGGCTTGGATTACCAAAATAGGTGGACCAATATCAGAAATCTATTCTTATGAAATTGATGGCATTTATAAAACTGAAGATGAAATTGCCCAATCACCACATCTAACAGGCAGTATTCCCGGAGATTACATTGTAAAAGACATCAATAATGATGGTATAATAGATGAGCTAGACCAAACCTCAAGGGGAACTTATGCTCCTAAATTTTTCTACGGGTTTAGTAGCTCCTTCTCGTACAAAAACATTGACTTTAGTTTTAGTCTGAATGGCATTTCTGGTAGGACAGTCTACAATTATGACCAAGGGGTGATCACCGAAACAGGAGAAGGGTTTGGCGTCCCAACAAAGTATTATTTTGACAACCGCTATCATCCAGAAAATAACCCTAACGGATTTTTTGCACAGCCTAACATGGGAAATTTCTCCTCTGCCAGAAAAAACACAAGAGCATCTGATATCTATATGCAGGATGGTGATTACTTAAGGCTTAGGTCGATACAGATCGGATATGCATTACCAACTAACCTCATCAACAGGTTGGGCCTACAAAAACTGCGTATGTACCTATCTGCAAATAACCTCTTTACAATCACGGATTACAGAGGGTTCAATATGGATGCAACAACCAGTGATATATTACAGGCTGGCTATGCAAGAAATAACTATCCTATAGCACAATCCTTCATTATTGGTACCAACATCACTTTAAAATAGCATATCATGAAAAAAACAACTTTATATATTCTACTAGTTTTAGTATCTACTCTTCTTTTTTCCTGTAAAGACGAGCTCTATCAAGACCCTATAACAGATAAATCTGCAAGTAACTTCTTCAAAACTGAAACAGAAATAGAAGAAGCCGTAAACGGAACTTATGCGAAATTGCAAGCAGGGAGCTTGTACGGCTTGTACCTCCCAATTATTGGAGAAATCCCATCTGACAACTCTTTTGATGAAGTTCCAGCCAACGATGGCGGTAATTATGGACAACTAGATGAGTTCACCACCATTACCACCAACTCATTGATTACCAATATCTGGCAGAAGTCTTACCAAGGGATTCAACGGGCAAATACGTTAATAAACAGAATAGGAGATGTTTCCTTTGAAGATGAAACCGTAAAAGCCTCACGCTTAGGAGAAATGCAGTTTATAAGGGCTATTTTATATTTTAACCTTGTAAGGTTATATGGTGATGTGCCATTGGTAACTGAAGAAACTTCCAACCCCAACGACTATTTTGGTCAGGAAAGAACGCCTGTAGAACAAGTGTATACACAGGTGATAACCGACCTGAAAGCGGCAATTCAAAACCTTCCACTTACCAAATCTGAGGTAGGCAGGGTAAGAAAAACAGCGGCACAGGCTTTATTAGGGAAAGTACACCTTACGCTTAAAAACTATAATGATGCTATTGCCATACTGAACGAGTTGAAAACCTCTGGTGTTCATCAGTTGCTAGACGAACCTGCTGATATTTTTGCACTGGAAAATGAAAACAACGACGAAATCATTTTTGATGTACAATTTGCCAGCGGGCTCAACGGAAATGATGAAGGAAGTAGCATGTTTCAACAAACTTCGCCTTCTGGAACGGTGAGCGGGGCCAAAGGGCATAACTTACCTACTATCAGCCTGTATAATTTGTATGATAAAAACGACAAAAGATTTCAAGCATTTATGGGATTGACCAGTGAGGGAATTCCATTCTCAAAAAAATTGAAAGAGCCTTCTGGCTCACCTTCTGATGGAGGAAGTAATGTTATTGTACTTCGCTATGCAGATGTTTTATTAATGCTGGCGGAAGCCCAAAATGAGGTAAACCAAACTTCTGAAGCTATAAAAAACCTTAATTTGGTAAGAAAAAGAGCTAATGTCGCTGAACTAACCTCAACTTCACAAACTGAAGTAAGAGATGCCATAGCACTCGAACGAAGACTAGAATTAGTGTCAGAAGGACACCGTTGGTTTGACCTGCTCAGAACTGGAAAAGCTATTTCTGTTATGAACAAATGGTTCGCTGATGAAGGGATAAATATCAGCATCAATGATGATGATTTGCTGATGCCCATTCCTCAGTCTCAGATAGATACTGATCCAGCTATCAAACAAAATACTGGCTATTAATCAACAACCTGTTGGAAGTGCCTTTAAAAGGCACTTCCATTCTAAACTGAAAAACTATCATGAGAATCTTTCTACCTATTATTTTTTCTGTTATTCTGATTTCGTGCCAACTAAAAAACGACTCAGCTAATAACAGTACCAGCGAGCAATCACACCCAAAGAAACAGAAAAGTGCAGAATCCATTCTTGCTCAGCTAAAAAAACCTACTAAGGATCGTGTACTAGTTGTTTCTCACCGGGGAGACTGGAGAAATGCGCCTGAAAATTCTATAAAAGCAGTTCAAAATTGCATTGAAATGGGCGTTGATATAGTTGAGATTGATGTGAGAATGACACTTGACTCCCAACTGGTAATTATCCATGACAAAACACTTAACCGTACCACCAGTGGGAAAGGTAAAGTAGATGAATGGCCTTTAGATTCGATCAAAACTCTTTACTTAAAAAATGGAGCTGGGGGGCGAACTGCACACCAACTCCCTACCTTAAGAGAATTAATGGAATTTGTTAAAGACAAACCTATATTAATCAACCTTGACAAAGCTTGGGATTATTTACCCCAGACCTATGCCTTGCTAAAGGAAACCAATACGGTAAAGCAAGGTATTTTTAAGGGTAATGAGCCTATAGAATTGATGAAGAAAAAGTATGGAAACTACATGGATAGTGTACTTTATATGCCGATGGTTTGGCCTCTGAATTACAGTATTTACAAGCGCGACTCAATTCTTCATCCCATCGATTATACAAAAGGATATATTGAAAACTATGAGCCTATAGCATTCGAAGTTATCTATGACCAATATGACTCAAGCGTAATGCAAAATATCGAATATATGACCAACAACAACACCTCTGTTTGGATCAACACCTTGTGGGATGAATTGTGCGCAGGACATACTGACGAAAAGGCATTGGAACAACCTGATGATAATTGGGGATGGGTAATTGAAAAAGGGGCAAATGTGATCCAAACAGATAGGCCTCAACTACTTCTTGATTACTTAAGAGAAAAAGAGCTGCACGACTAACCTTTCTTTTGATAGAGAAAACAATCTTCGAAAACTTCACTGAAAAACCAAAGGAAGAAATTCACTTTTTATAGCATCAAAAAAGCCCATTATTGTAAGAATAATGGGCTTTTTTACTTGTCATTTGTGACTCCGACAGGATTCAAACCAATTTAGGTATATCAAAGATAGTCAGCTACTTATGTTGCTTTAAGCTTTTACCTTCCTTTGAGCTTCTGGGGAAGGTGTAATATCAGATACTTTTTAGACTAAAAACGAAGTTTCAGAAAATGGTAGTGGAGCTTACATCATTATAGGTGTGTGTTTTAAATAACACTTATCTTGTATTAGCTTTTTACATTTTTAAAAAGCCTTATTGCCTATTGAGATTGCAGGGAATTACACCCGAGTGAACTGGTAGGTGATGGACTTTTTTGATTTAAAAACACATCCCTATATCAAATTCTATCCCAAAATAAGCTAAGAAAATTCGCTCCAAACCAAAGTATGACCCAAATGACTAAACCTTTTGATACGCCTCTAATCCGATGCTACATCGTACCTACCCAAAGCCTTCAACATTAATGGAGTGTAGAAAATAATCTCACTGTATTGGTACTTATATTCTAACTTAAATGATGATGGGTTTAGGACATATAAAGAACCATTTCCTTCCTTCCATGACATCTCGGTTACAATTGCATTAGATTTATCTTCAACTTGAATCCAAGCATGCCTTTCGTTAGAAACAGTTTCTAATTCTAAGGGTCTATTTACATGATCTACAAACGTATCATCCTCCTCTTCATCTATATAGCCAGAGCTGTTTAGCGAGCCCTCAGTATAGTATGTTTCCCACTCTCCTTTATTGTAAAAGTTGAGTGTGGCTGTCTTCTCTCCAAAAATAAACAATGAATGAGGCTTTAGGCTTGGCAACAACTTCATGTTTTCATCCAATACCGAATCGGCAAATACCAAACGGTAAATATATGGATTCGAATTACTCAAAGCGTACCCCCATGTAACGCCATTCAATGGGTTTACCGTGATTTCTTCTGCTTCAGATGAATCTTCACTATCTCCCCAATCCCCACCCCCACTCCATTCTCCATCCGACTCCCCACTATCAGCAAATTCTTTTTTTGCCTTTTCCTTTTCCGCTCTTTCAAGGAGCGTAGCTGCTTCCATTTCATACCCATAAGACTGCATCAGGCTTGGTTCATCCTTGTACTTATCGTAATAGTCCCCAATTAACCAGATCTGGTCATCTGTAAAAGAGCGGACACTCTCTATCCTGTACCACTCTTTGTTCCCCAGCCCTTTGTCCAATTGGAACACATTAGCTTTTGAAGAAAAGGAAGCCTTTGCTTGAATATTTGCCCCATCCGTAGAAACTAAAGACCAACTATTCTCTGAAGAATACTCGCCTACTTTGAATTTTGTTTGTAAATAATCCGCCCCGCCGTAATAATAACCGACAGATAAAGTATTGCTCTTGGTATCGTGAACTATCACTCCTTCAAAGGGTCTACTCAGCTTATCGTTTATAGCTACGGGCTTTCCTTTGGAATAATACAACACTTCGCTAAAGGCCATTACCTTGAATCGTTTGTTGTTCACTTGGCCGTAGATAAATTGATTGCAAAACAAGATTATGATGCAAAAAATCAGATGTTTAATGATTAGTTTCATAGAATTGTTAAACATAGAAAACATATAAAAACCAGTGTACGCACACTGCTAATTAATAAATCGATATGCATATCAGATCAAACACTTATTTTTTCAATCCAACTTTTAGAATCGCATTGATCTCTTCTTCTGATAAGTTTTCAGAAAGTCTAGTTTTAATATCGTCTTTATATATATCAAATAATTGTTCAGCAAGAGGAATAACAAAATCATCTCTATACGATTCTAAAAATAGAAGTAATTGCGATTTTAAACTTGAATTTGAATTTCCTTTTAAATTCAAAAACTTCTTATAGTCGTTACCATCCACAATCTTATCACCACTAATCCGTAATAATGAATTAATATTACCATATCCCATTACACTCCCAATACACCTTGATACTTTATTACGATCTACATCCGTCCTATTTAGCCCAAGCTTTTTTAAGATCTCAAAATCGGCAATACAACTTGTTTTTTTTTGATATGCATTGTTTATAAAAACGAGCCCGCTTTCTTCTTTGTCATACTTAAGCTCCAAACTCTCTTCGACTACTTTTATGAATTCTTCTTTTGTCATTTTTTTTATTGTTATTTAATTGGTACTTCATTTTAAGCAAACAGTGACTGATCTTGCTTATGCCAATGCTTAGGATAGCCCTCCCCAAAATCTTTATATCTAGGATTAGCATTTATGACGATCAAATTCTGTCTTGTTCTTGTAATAGCGGTATAAACCATTGAGTCTAATTTCCTCAAACTCTCATGTCCCGCCTCAGGTATAAGAAGTACAATATTTCTTAATTCCCAGCCCTTAAAACTATGGATGGTAGAAATCTTCAACCTTCCATCACCCATCCAAAATGATTTCTTATGCTTACGATCAAAAACATGGTTAGCTTCTATATTATAATTTTCGCCAAATAAGCGAACTGCGTCAGTTCCAATTTCCTTATTTGGAATCAGAAACACCATATCCGAGGGGTGCTCCGACTCTCTTTTTAACCTTAAGAAAGCATTCTTTATATACCCTTCCCATTCGCCCTCCATTATGTTTAGCCATATAATATGTGGGGAATCAACATTATTAAACCCTACTTGCATGGTCATCTCAACTTTTCTCATCTGTAAGCTTTGATCCATATCAAAATCTTCACTAAACCGAACCGCCAAGTTTTGAACTTGGGAAGGCATTCTATAGGAAGTAGAAAGGTCTATATACTTATCTTCAAACTTTTTCAGGAAATTGCTATTTGATCTCTTGTCAAGCCAATCTAACTTCCTCTCGTATATGTTTTGCTTCTTGTCGAGTACAACCAATAACTCATCTCTAGATGTCAAAAAATGGTCATTCAATAACTGATACCAATCTAAATGGTAGTCTTGGCCTTCATCTATTAATATTGCATCGTATTTAACTAACCTTTGCCTTCCTCTCTTCATTAAAACAGCTCTAACATACTCAGGTACAACTGTTTTAAAGAAATACTTTTTCTCTTCTTCCGACTCTTCTGCATTAGAAGAGTTAGGCCACTTTTCCCCAAGGCTATATAAGACATCTTTACAGAACCCATGAAAGTGATTGTAAGTGATATAGTTTGTATAAAAGTCAAATGGGGTTCTCATAACCATATCTCTTATATAATGCCATAAGGTGATGTTATAAGATATTATCAGCACATTTTTCCCCATAGAAGCTAATTGTGCGGCTCTCCATGCTAACGCAAGTGTCTTACCACTTCCTGCAACACCCCTAGCTCTATGATGGCCTTCTTTAGGTCTAGCTATTACTTTTTGGTTTTTACTGAGGTTTAAAAAAACTCCATCATCTTTTGAATGGAAAGGAGGTTTAAGCCAATAAAAAAGGTCTTTGTTCCAAGAACGATTCCAAAACCTACTTTTTGTTATATGTACATCAGGAACGATTTGGTTCAACCGTTCTTCATGAAGAAAGTCAAAACCAAACACTGGAAAATAGTCAAAACCCTTTATTTTTTTTTCAAAGGCATCTTGAGCATCTTTGGTGCTAACTTTATGAAAATAAAGAGCAGTCTTGATTAGACCATAATTTTTAGGGTTACTGTCAATGACTTCACCCATGTGAGGAATAAGCTGACCTATTATTTTTTCTTTGTAGTGTTCTACCTGCCTCAAAGGGCTAAGGCTATTATAATCCTTAACGCTGTCAAGGTTTTTCCAATCCTTCACCTCATAAATCACAATTCCCACAAACGGATTGAAGATTATAATATCAGGTCTAGTACCATTTAAAAATGGTTGTGCAAAAATCAGCCAGCCATCATAATCAGTTAATGGTTGGTCTTTAGTCCACCTTCTATCTACTGGAAGATATTTATCAAGATAAGTAAGAAGGGTTTTCTCACCTTCAGTGAGGGGATTGTTTAGTTCATTAAGCTCACCCCAATTTGGGAAAATTCTACTTTCCATAATTTTATATGGCTAGATAAAAAATAGTTTTCGTAGATAACGCACAAAACTTATTTAAGTATCTCAAATCTAAATATTTAGAAAGCTAACATGCTTTTTCTGCCTCTCCATGAAAGCCACTATTACTTTCCAATTCAGTATCTGTTATTTCTAAATAAACAAAAAGCTACGCACCATTTTTTCTAATTCAGATTTTTACAAAAAGACACAAAACAATATGTATATTCACACGTTGTTTTAGCATTCGAAATGGCAGGTGAGTATTTTTGTTTTTATCTCACAATTATTTTTTTATACCTCTCTTTCTCGGTTTATCAAAGACCTTAAAAAGGTTTTACCTTTAAAATTCCTTTTTTAGATAGCTTATTAAATGAGAGCTACTAGAAATAGTAGTAATGGAATTAAAAAAAGCAAACCGAAAAACTTATGACTACTGAATACAACTTCTCTTTTACAGGTTTTTCTCTCAAAGTAAAAGAAATGAGTAAAATAGCCTATAAAATTGAACAGGGTGAAGAGATTGACTATACTAACGAGTTGGGGCATGGCAAAAAGACAACTGGGCAAAGAGCATTTAGTGAAATAGCTAAAAGGCTGAATGTTTTGACTGAAAGGCAAAAAGAGTTACTGATCAATGGAGATTTGGTTTCTCAAAAGCAAATTGCCTTGCTCTCTGTTTGTAAGTGCCATTTTTTCCTGAGGGATTTTGTAGTTGAAGTGCTAAGGGAAAAGCAGTTGGTCTTTGATTACCAACTGACCTTTGGAGAGTTCGCCTCCTTTATAAGGAGAAAAAGTGAAGTACACGCAAACTTGGAAGAGAAAAGTGATTCATCCATTTACAAAATCAGAAAAGTCACTTTTCAGATATTAGAAGAGTCAGGGTTGATTGATAACAATAGGGATAAAACCATTCAACCTCAAATTTTAGCGCCAGAGGTGGTCAATGCAATTTGCCAAGACGACCCAAATTGGCTAAAATTATTTTTTGTGAGCGATATTGACATTCAAAAATTAACGGATTGATGAAAGAAATAGCAGATAAGTTTGAGCATTTATTCCAAGTAGTTTCATCTAAGACTTTTTTAAACAAAGAGGCATTAGGCGGGGAAATCCCATTTTTTATCTCTGCTTATGATGCAACAAAAGAAAACGAAGTGGCAAGGGCTATCAGAGGGTTGGTAAACAAACTGGAGGAAAATGGGATTCACGTGCTTGAACTGAATTTGTTTGACATCTGCTGCCAAATACTTGAAGAAAAAGGGGGGATTGAAAGAATGTTTAGAGTTGAGAGGGCAAAGTCAAAAGACAAGTTTTTGAGGGCTTTGCAGTCAAGCCTCAACATACATAGCGTGCTAATGCCCAAAATAAGCGAGCTTATTGATGCGGCAGAGGCTGATGTATATTTTTTAACTGGAATAGGTTTGGTGTACCCTTACCTACGTTCGCACAACGTGCTGAACAACCTTCAGAATATTGCCAAAGAAGCTCCTACTGTCACGTTTTTCCCTGGAGAATACGATGGGCATTCCCTCAACCTATTTGGGGCACTCAAAGATGACAATTACTACCGTGCATTTAATATCGAAAATATCAAATAACCTAACCAACAATGAAAATAAAGGACATTTTTTCAAAAGACATTAACCGAACCATAGAAACGGTTATAAAAGCCGACGATAGGTCTCACATTGCCGACGAAGTAACAGAATACGTTGTGACACATGAAATCGCAAAGAAAATAAGAGATTTTTTTCAGGAGTACAAAGACTACAGTGGGGCGAACGGGGTTTGGATTTCTGGTTTTTTTGGGAGCGGTAAATCACACCTTCTCAAGATTTTGTCGTATGTCCTTGAGAACAAAGAATGCAATGGGTATAAAAGCGGCGAACTGTTTGCCGAGAAGATTGAGGATGACGAGATGCTGAAAGGGGACGTGCTTCATGCAACCACGCTCCCATCCGAATCCATCCTGTTCAATATTGACCAACAAGCGCAAATAACCTCTAAGTCTCAGGAAAACGCTATTTTATCGGTTTTTTACAAAGTCTTTTTTGACCATTTGGGTTACTATGGCTTCCAGACCCATGTAGCCGAATTTGAGATGTGGCTCGACAAACAAGGAAAATACGAAGCGTTCATCCAGCAGTTTGACCAGAA
The DNA here is from genome assembly GCA_034044135.1 of Flammeovirgaceae bacterium SG7u.111. Lineage (NCBI taxonomy): Bacteria > Pseudomonadati > Bacteroidota > Cytophagia > Cytophagales > Flammeovirgaceae > Flammeovirgaceae bacterium SG7u.111. The sequence goes on from CP139021.1 coordinate 6,001,067, forward strand.
GCATCCGCAGGAGTGGAAAAAAGCGAGACTCGATTATTTTGACCCCTTGGTAACCGACGATATTGCCGAGGTACTTGGTGAATTGTTTGGCAACGACCCTTCCAAATACGAAAACATACTTGACGATATAGAAGAAAAACAAAAGCAGTCCATAGAAGACTTTTGTGAGAGGGTACACGAATATATTTCAAGCAAACCCAAAGGGTTTCGCCTCAACTTTTTTGTAGATGAAGTAGGGCAATACATTAGCGACAATACCAAGCTGATGCTCAACTTGCAGACGATAGCCGAAACATTGGCTACCAGAACCAATGGACATTCTTGGATTTTGGTCACTAGCCAAGAGGACATGGAAAAAGTGGTGGGGGATATGAACAAAAAGCAACAGAACGACTTTTCTCGGATACAGGCTAGGTTTAAGTTAAAAATCCCGCTGACATCGGCGAACGTGGACGAAGTGATAGAAAAGAGGATTCTCGAAAAAAATGGGGATGCGAAGGAGTTGTTGGCAAACAAATGGGAGGAAGAACACGCCAATTTGGAAACATTGCTTTCCTTCTCCGATGGGGGCGTGCAGTTCAAGCACTACAAAGATAAAAATGACTTCACCAACAAATACCCTTTTGTAGCCTATCAGTTCGAGCTGTTCCAGCATTGCCGAAGGGCACTTTCTACCCACAATGCTTTCCAAGGGAAGCATTCGGCAATAGGCGAAAGGTCTATGCTCGGGGTATTCCAACAAGTCTCGCAGCAAATAGAAGGAAAAGAGGACAATGCCCTTGTTTCGTTCGACCTTATGTTTGAAGGGATTAGGAACGAGCTAAGGGGAGAGATACAAAGCTCCATTACACTAGCCGAAAACAACATAGACGATTTATTTGTCATCTCGGTGCTCAAAGCACTGTTTTTGGTGAAATACTTCTCCAACTTCAAGCCTACCAAAAGAAACGTCTCGGTGCTAATGCTCAGCGACATACATGTTGACCTGAAAGCACACGAAAGAAAAGTGGAAGAAGCCCTCAACCTGCTCGAAAACCAAAGTTACATCCAACGAAATGGGGAGCTTTTTGAGTTTTTGACCGACGACGAAAAAGACGTAGAGCAGGAAATAAAGGCTACGGATATAGACGACCAGTCCGTAAACACCTTGCTGAAGGAAATATTTTTCGATGAAATCATCAGGGACAACAAGATAAAGTTCATCGACAACAAGCAAGACTATGACTTCACTAGCAAGATAGACGGCATAAGCCTTGGGAGGGAAAAGGAGCTGGAGATAGAAATAATCACGCCTAACTACCCGAGCTACGAGTCTGCCGATATTCTTAAAGCACAAACCATGGGCAGCAATGGGATGAAAATGGTATTGGCTTCCGATGCTATCTTCTTGAAGGACTTGAAAATGTATTTGAGAACCGACAAATACATAAAGCAGAACCAATCTACCGCCAACAGGGCTGAGCTAAAGCGGATATTGCAAGAAAAAGCCCAGCAAAATGCACAAAGAAGGCGCAGCTTGGTACGGCTGGGCAACGAGCTGCTAGCTGCTTCCGATGTGTACTTGAACGGCAGCAAACTGGAAATGAACGCTGCTGGCGAAGGGAAAAACAAAGTGGCGAATGCTTTCCAATTCCTTGTAAAAGTAGCTTACCCAAACCTGAGGATGTTGGCAAACCGACCATTTTCGGAGGCGACTATCCAGCAAGAAATGAATAGCTCGGACGACAGCCTTTTTGCTGCCGACGACAAGACCATGACCGAGGCGGAGCAAGAAATACTGACGCTGATACAGCGCAGGAAAAGCCAGTCTGACCGAACTTCTCTTAACGACCTACGGGATAGCCTGACCAGAAAGCCCTACGGGTGGTATCCGAATGCTATTTGGACACTGGTGGTAAGGCTTTACAAAAGAGGAAAGCTTGAGCTAAGGCAAAACACGAACTTGCTGGACAATGGGGCGGTGGTAGCTACGCTTTTGAATACCAAACAACACCCCAATACGCTGCTGGAACTACAAGCCACCATTGACCCCAAGCTGGTGAGGGAGCTAAAGGAGACCTACAGCGAGGCATTTGACCAAAACTGCCCCTACTCCGAAGGGAAAGACATCGCCAATGCGTTCAAAGAAGAAGTGGGAAAAATGGAAGGGCAGGTAAGGGAATTGTTGCAAAGAAAAGGCGACTACCCGTTTTTGGCTATGCTCGAAGAGCACCATGCTTTTTTGGATAAGCTTGGCAAAAAAGAATATGCCTACTATTTGCAAGAAGTCCGACAGTTTTCGGACGAGCTGTTGGATTTTAAAGAGGATGTGTATAGCCCGCTTATGCGCTTCTGGAACGGGGAACAGCGCAAAATATACGATGACATCCGCCATGTGCTCAACGGCGATACCTCCAACCTCGACTATGTGGAGGGCGATGAGCTACAGCGGCTCACAGAAGCCTTTCAGCACCCTAAGCCTTTTGCGGGGAACACTATAAAAGAGGCGAAAGCCGTAAAAGAACAGCTCAGGAAAAAAGTGCTGGAGAAGATAGAAAACGAGAAAAAGAATGCACTAGCCGAAGCCAATAAGGCACTGGGAGAGCTAAGGGAAAGACCTGATTTTACTGGGCTGGAGCTACACCAGCAAGCCCAGATAGCCCAACCACTTGAGGAAGAGATAAGGAAGATAAGCGAGCAGAAATACATTGGCAATATCCAAGTAGCGAAATCAAAAATTAAAGAAATGCTCCTGCCGAGGCAACTCAACGAAATGGCAAGGCTCAACGCCGAAAACCAGCCAACGGCTGCAAACGAACCTACGGTAAAATACAACCGAATAAGTAGGGTGCAGGTGAAATACGACAAAAAGGAAATCCATACCGAGCAGGAAGTGGAAGAGTACATAGCCGCTTACAAAGAAGCCCTTTTGAACGAAATAAAAAACAACCACAGAATAGTGCTATAATGAACACCAACGCCTTAAAGAAATTTGCACAAGATGCAAGGAGAAAACTGATGGAGCAAGTAGGCTCTAGGCTGGAATATGTGCTGAACAACGATACTTCCGAACTTAGGGAAAAAGCCAAAAGCCTAGCAAAGCTCCAAAAGGAGATACAGGGTTCTTCCAAAGAGCAGGTGGTGGAAAAGGTAGCCTATACGTGGTTCAACCGCTTTGTAGCCTTACGCTTTATGGATGCCAATGGCTACCAGCCCATAGGCACGAGGGTGCTAAGCCCCAAAGAGGGCTTCACCATACCCGAACTGCTGGACGAAGCCAAAAAAGGACACCTGTTTAGCGAGCTGGATGAATATGGCTTGGTGGACAAAAACAGGCTATACGGCTTGCTAGACGGAAAAATACCGAGCGGAGACCCTCAGAACGACGCCTATAAGCTTTTGCTGATAGGGGCTTGTAACCACCTTAGCGAGGTGTTCCCTTTCCTTTTTGAGCGAATAGACGACTATGCCGAGCTGCTGCTCCCCACAGACCTTACCTCAGAATTTTCCATACTCCACGATGTGCTAGAGGGAATGCCTTTGGAAGACTGCCAAGAGGTAGAGATTATTGGTTGGCTCTATCAGTTTTATATTTCGGAGAAAAAGGACGAGGTGTTCGCCAAAAAAGGGAAGGTAGAAGCCGATGAAATTCCTGCTGCTACCCAACTGTTTACGCCCCGTTGGATTGTGGAGTATATGGTGCAAAATACCCTTGGGAAGTTGTGGTTGCAGAATAGACCACAATCGAGCCTAAAGGAATACATGCCGTATTATATTGAGTCGCCTTCTTCTACAGCGGAGGACTATTTAAAACTCAATAGTCCTGAAGAGCTGACTTTATTAGACCAAGCTTGTGGTAGTGGACATATTTTGGTTTATGGTTTCGATTTGTTGGCAAAAATATACGAGGAGGAAGGGTATAGCAATAGTGAGATTCCCCAACTGATTATAGAAAAGAATTTGTTCGGGTTTGAGATAGACGAGCGAGCTGCGCAACTTTCTGGGTTTGCCCTAATGATGAAGGCAAGGGAATATTACAGAAGGGTATTTAGAAAGTCTTTGTCTCCCCAAATTTTATGCTACCAAAATTCAGAGTTAAAAAGTTATCTTGGCGATAAAAATGCTGAAACTTTTTTTATAGACAGTAACAAGCTAAAAGCTTTTTGCCCCTACCAATATGTACTTGCCAAAAACGTAGAGGTGATTAAAAAAGAAGCCTTCCTAGATGACGATACAGGAGAGACTGTTAAGATTGAAAGGGTTGAAACATTTCAAAAAAAAGGGTCGGAGATTAATGAAAAAACAGTAGCGTTTTTAGTGGAAAACCACATAGAAGGCGTAGAGTGTTATGTTGATGAGGTTAAGGATGTTTTAAGAACTTTGGGCTTTCCATTCTCCAGTGAAATATACAGGGACTTGAGGGAGATGACTTTCGCTACTAATTTTGGCTCTCTGATAATGCCATGGAGTAGCTTGAAAAGCCGAAACGCCCTATTGCAACTCGCTACGGAAGAAATAGCAAAAGGCACAATCCATAATAATAAGCTTCTGACATTAAAGAAAGCTTTAGAGCAGCTTGCTTTGCTAGGTAGGAAATACCACTGTATTGTCGATAACCCACCGTATATGGGCGGGGGGAATATGAACAAAGAATTGGCTGATTTTGTAAAACACGAATACCCCGACTCCAAAGCGGATTTGATGGCTTGTTTTATGGAAGCAGGTTTGAAAATGTTGGAACCGAAAGGTTTTTTGGGGATGGTAAATCAGCAGTCTTGGATGTTTCTTAGTAGCTATGAGTCGATGCGAAAAAAGATGCTACAGGGGCATACAATAGATAGCTTAATTCAAATTGGTTATAATTCATTTCCCGAGCTAAATTCAAAAGTAGTTCAGTGCAGTGCTTTCTGTATTGTGGCAGAAAGTGAACTAAAGAAAGGGGTGTATTTTAACTTGAACGATGTAGGGCAATCCGAAAATAAACGCAATGTTTTTGTTGATAAATTGGAAAGTTCAAGCTTCTACACCGCCAACCAAAACGACTTCCAAAAAATCCCTGGTAGCCCGATTGGGTATTGGTTGAGTGAGATGGCGATGAAGTCATTTGCTAAATATTCCCGTCTTTCGGTTTTATGTGATACAAAAAAAGGGTTAGCAACTTCAGATAATAATCGTTTCTTAAAATCATGGTTTGAAGTCAAAAACGAAGATACTTACTTTAATAGAGGTGAAGAAAAGAAATGGTTTCCGCACCATAAAGGGGGGGCGAGACGTAAATGGTTTGGTAATCATGAGTTTGTGATTAATTGGGAGAACGATGGGGATGAAATAAAAAATTTTAAAGATTCGAATGGTAAATTAAGATCGCGCCCGCAGAATTTAAATTATAATTTAAAGCAAGCTGTAACATGGTCTAAAATTACAAGTGGAGATTTTTCTTCTCGAATATGCTCTGGTGGTTTTTTGTTTGATGATGCAAGTGCAATATGTTATAATTCGGATTTTGATGTTTTGAAAAAAGTTAATCTTTTTCTTAATTCAAAGGTTTCTCAAGTACTTCTGAATAGTATAAACCCTACTTTAAATATACAAATTGGTGACATTGGGGGGCTACCTGTTAATATTGAAAATGATATAAAGGTACATGATAATTGCTTAGTCATTTCCCAATCCGAATGGAACTCCCGCGAGACTTCATGGGACTTCACGACCAATGAACTTTTAAAACAAAACAAAAGCACATTAGCCGAAGCCTATGAGGGGTATTGTGCACATTGGCAGGAGCAGTTCGAGCAGTTGCATGCCAATGAGGAGGCACTGAACAAGGAGTTCATCGAGATCTACGGCCTGCAGGAAGAGCTGACGCCCGATGTGGCGCTGAAGGACATTACGATTTTGCGGGATGAGGTGGATCAGAAGCAACTGGGGCAGTTGTCGGAGGCTTTCGGTTCAGGCTGGGAATTATCAGGCGACCAATGGCACCTCAAGAATGAAAACCCTTACGCCAACTTCCAATTGCCATTCGATCAGGCAGAAATCATCAAGCAGTTCATCAGCTATGCAGTAGGCTGTATGTTTGGCAGGTATAGCCTAGACAAGGAAGGGTTGGTTCTTGCCAACCAAGGGGAGACGCTAAAAGAGTATATAGAAAAAGTAGGTGCTGAAGCCCTCTCCCTCACTCCAGACGAAGACAACATTATCCCACTATTGAATGACGAATGGTTTGAAGACGATATTGTAGCCCAGTTCCAAGCCTTTCTAAAAGCCAGCTTTGGTTCGGCACACTTTTCTGAAAACCTCCGCTTTGTAGAAGATGCGTTGGGCAAGACCTTGCGCAAATACTTCATAGCCGACTTTTACAAAGAGCACATAAAGCGTTATAAAAAACGCCCCATCTACTGGCAGTTTAGCAGCCCCAAAGGCAGCTTCAATGCCCTTATCTACATGCACCGCTACACGCCCGATACGCTCAACCGTATGCTCAATGGCTATTTGAGGGAGCTACAAGAAAAAGTGCGTTCACGAATGGAGCATTTGGAGCAGGTGTCCGTCTCGGGCAGTTCGGCAGAGCAAACCAAGGCGATAAAAGAGAAAGAAAAATATGCCGACATCTTGCGGGAGCTGCAAGCCTACGAGCGTGAGATTTTGTACCCCATAGCCACCGAGCGTATTCCCATCGACCTCGACGACGGCGTGTTGGTGAACTACAACAAGTTTGGCGCAGCCATAAAAGACGTGGCAGGGCTAAACGACAAAAAAGCAAAAGACAAAGTGAAGCAGTTTGACTGGACAGATACGAGCTTGATAAGGTAACAGCGATATGAAAAACAATATAACAAAGGCTCTGGAGAAAAACTTCGAGCAACATAGAATCATATTTTGGTACGATGAAAAGGGCGACTTGAAGGAGGAGTTTGACCAAGTAGCCCTTGACGACGTAACCAAAATCCATGTGGAAGGCAACGAGTTTGAGGTAAAGCACCTAGTGAGCCAAAAGCAGCCTGCCGCAAAGTTTTTACTGTATTTTGATAAGGAAAAACCAAGGGTGGAGGAAAATTGGTTGTTGGATTTGGAATTAGCCAACTTCGAATTCCATACCGACCAAGAGGCGATGTTTTTACAAGAACTCGGCTTGGACTTTTATTTTAAGGAGTTGGTAGCTACCCACATAGAGTTTTTTAAAAACAAAGAGCGAAGGCTGGGGCTAAAAGGGCTTTTGGGCGAAGGGGATACGCACAAGGAGATAAGGTACAAAATGCTGGCGGTCGTTTTTGAAAGCGAGCATGTAAACCTCAATACTTTTCTGCACAAGCACGCCAGCCTTTTTCTGGAAGAAGACACAAGCTTGGAGAAAAGCCTCGACCGCTTTTGCCTTTCGGGTTTTTATTGGGGAGAGCTGAAAGCAAAGTACAATTACCAAGGCGAGCCTGTCGGTATTTATGACTTTATGCTCGAAGCTTTTATGAACAATTTTGAGCTGGGCAAAAAGACAGGGCTTACCAGAGAGGCGGGGCTGATGCTTTCCCTCTGGCAAGACAGCTATAGCATACGGGATAGTTTTAAGGAAATGTCGGCAAAAATAGCGGCAGACACTCAACTGGAAAGTTTGCTTTCCGAAGCCAACCTAGACCAACTGATTGACGACAACCTCTTTGAGCTGACAGAGCAAAGGGTGATCCACGAGCTGGTTGGGCTTATTGTAGATGAATCGATTTCGAAGCAAAAGACGCTGGAGCTGACCAAGCTTCGGGAAAACAAGTTTTGGTATGCTGGTTATAAAAACTTCTACGATTGCTTAAAATATGCAGTCGAATTGATGGATTTGGTAAAAAAGAACAAAGAGGTGACGTTTGCCTCCAGAGAGGAAGGGATTAGGAGCTATACACAAAACCTGTATCAGATTGACTATGTGTATAGAAAGTTCGTCAAAAAATATAGAGACACCCACCAGTCTGGCAAACTGAAAGAGCTGGCAGATAAAGTTGAAAAGGTGTATTCGAACGATTGGCTGCTGGCATCAAACAACGAATGGCAGTCGGTAGTGGACAAGCTGGAAAAATGGCAAGAAGTGGGCATGGACAACCAAAAAAGCTTTTATAACATCCACGTTGCCCCATACCTTGAGAAAAAACAACGGTTGTTTGTAATCATTTCCGATGCCTTCCGCTACGAATGCGGGGTAGAGTTTCATAAGCAATTATTGAAGGAGAACAGGTACGATGCCGAGCTAGGTCATTTGGTAACCAACCTCCCTTCTTATACCCAACTGGGCATGGCTTCATTGCTTCCGCATAAAAATATAAGCTTTAAGGAGAAGTCTGATTCCATAATGGTGGACGGCACATTGGCAAACGGGATAAGTGGTAGGAAGAAAGTATTAGCCGAAAAAGTGGGGGCAAGGGCTACAGCAATTCAAGCAGATGAGTTTGTTAAACTGAAATCCTCTACAGAAGGGCGGGATTTTGTGAAAGGCTATGACCTGATTTATATTTATCATAACAGGATAGACAAGCAAGGCGACGACAAGTCGAGCGAAGAGCAGGTATTTGATGCAGTGGAGGAGGAAATTGATTTTTTGAAGACTTTGCTGAAAAAGATAGCCAGTATGAATGGCAACAATATGATTCTTACTTCTGACCACGGGTTTATTTACCAGAACCAACCCTTGGAGGAAAGTGATTTTTGCCAAGTAGCAGCAGAAGGAGAGGTATGGAAAGAGAATAGGAGGTTCATCCTTGGCAAAGAGTTGAAGCCAGATGTGGCTACCAAATACTTTTCTTCAGAAAGCCTTGGTTTGGCAAAGGGAGTAGATGTGTTGATTCCTAAGGGCATCAACAGGAACAGGGTAAAAGGGGCAGGCTCAAGGTTTATCCATGGGGGAAGCAGTTTGCAGGAAACGATAGTTCCTCTTATCAAAATATCCAAACGCCGAAAAGATACCATAGACCAAGTCGAAATTGATATCATCCAATCGACCAACAAAATAACAACAAATATCCAAGCAATTTCATTTATCCAAAACGAACCTGTTTCGGACAAATCCTTGCCGAGGAGTATTAAAGCAGGTTTTTATGCGGGTTCGGGAGAGCTAATAAGTAATTTGTTTAAGTTCAATTTTGATTTTGAAGGAAGTTTGCCCCAACAGCGGGAGGAAAAGCATAGGTTTCAACTTAGTTCGAAGGCAAGTGGTCAGTATAAAAACCAACAGGTATTTTTGAGGCTGGAAGAGCCTGTGGCAGGCTCGTCACAATGGAAACCATACAAAGAATATAGCTTTACTCTCAATATTTCGTTTACAAGCGACTTTGATGACTTTTAAACTACGCTGCAATGAAGAACCTAGATTTGAAATTGAATGAGCATTTTGGAGGGAAGGTAGTTAGAAAAGACTTGACCAAGCATGTAAAAGGGAATGCTATAGTGCCTAGTTATGTGCTTGAGTACCTTTTAGGGCAATATTGCGCCACTGACGATGACGAAACCATACGGCAAGGGGTAGAAACTGTCAAAAATATTATAGCAAAACACTTTGTCCATAGAGATGAAGCCCAAATCATTAAATCTACGGTAAGGGAGAAGGGCTCTCACCGAATAATAGACAAGGTTGCTGTAAAGTTAAATGACAAAAAAGACATCTACGAAGCCAGTTTTGCCAACTTAGGGTTAACTAAAGTTCCCATTTCAGATTCAATCATCAAACAACACCAAAAGCTTCTTTCGAGTGGGGTTTGGTGTATCTTGACGTTAGCTTACCTGCCTTCTGAGGAGCAGGGCGTGTCGCCTTGGATAATTGAAAACCTGAAGCCTATCCAAATTTCCAATGTGGATTTGGAAGAGTTCAAAAATGCTAGAAAACATTTTTCGAAGGAAGAGTGGATTGATGGACTGCTGCAGTCTATTGGGCTAAACCCTTCTGAATTCACTTTTCGCTCCAAACTGCTCCAGTTGTCAAGGCTTGTGCCCTTTGCCGAAAACAACTATAACCTGATAGAACTAGGCCCTAAGGGCACAGGGAAAAGCCATATATATTCGGAGCTTTCCCCACATGGTATTTTAATTTCTGGAGGGGAGGTTTCCAAGGCTAAGTTGTTCGTGAACAATAGCAATGGGGAAATAGGCTTGGTGGGTTATTGGGACGTGGTGGCGTATGACGAGTTTGCTGGGAAAACCAAAAAGTCGGATAGGGGCTTGGTAGATATTATGAAAAACTACATGGCGAACAAGTCCTTTTCTAGGGGTACGCAAGTGTATGGGGCATCTGCCTCTATGGTTTTTGTGGGCAATACCGATCACTCAGTACCTTATATGCTCAAGCATAGTGATTTGTTTGATGCCCTTCCAAAAGATTATTATGACACTGCCTTTCTGGATAGAATACATTCTTATGTAGCAGGTTGGGAGGTTCAAAAGCTACGAAACGAGATGTTTACGGAGGACTACGGTTTCATAGTTGACTACCTAGCCGAAATCCTGAAAGATTTGAGAAAAGAAGATCGCTCCAATGAACTATTAAAGTTTTTTGAGCTTTCTGACACCATCACCACACGAGATAAAACGTCCATCTCAAAGACGTTTTCTGGGCTTGTGAAGGTGATTTATCCTCATGGAGAATTTAGCGAAGTAGAAGCAAAAGAGCTGTTGGAAATTGCGATTGAAAACAGGATGAGGGTAAAACAGCAGTTATGCAAAATGGACGAGACCTTTGCCGAGGAAATTGATTTTAGCTATGAAATCAAGTCTTCAGGCAAAAGGGTAAGTATAGAGACGTTAGAGGTATTAGAATACCAGGCCTCTATGGAAGGGGATGAAACCCACCAAGAGAGTTCAGAATTGCCAAAAAGTAGTTCCGATGCAACTGAAACAGAAGATAGAATCGAGCTTACAGAGGGGCAAAGAATCATTTTTGACAACCAGAAAGGAGTGTCGTATGAAAAACTATTTGGGCAATATCTTTATGATTTTGGTTCAGTGGAAATAGTTGATCCGTACATCCGTCTCCCTTACCAGCAAAAAAACTTTATGGAGTTGGCGATTCTGCTTTCAAAGAAGAAGAAAAAAGAGGAAGAAGTGAAACTGCATTTGGTGACAAATAATGAAGAAGAGCGGATTAATGATAGTACAGAAGCCTTTCAAGCGATGGCTTATTCTCTTGAGTCCATTGGAATCATATTCACTTTTGAGTTCAAAACAGAGATACACGATCGTTCCCTCGTCATAGACAATGGTTGGAAAATAGTTTTAGGACGGGGGCTGGATATTTGGCAAAAGACAGGAGGCTGGCACGACATCAACGAATACCTTCAAGAAAGACGCACTTGCAAGGCATGTGAGATTACTTTTATTAAACAGGGCTAATATAAAAAAGCCGAACTCTTTTGAAGTTCGGCTATACCTCAATCCATACGGGTTTTGCAGACCGTGGGCAGGGAGGTTTAAAAATCACAGTGTTTTTAATGAAAAAGTTCAACTACTTTTCCTTTCCAACCCAATTCTTCCCCAAGGCAGGGGTGATCCCCCTTTTCCTGAGCCTGCTCACGGCTATGGAACAATTGGTGGAACATGCCAAACTATCCACCCTAGTAGCGGTGTACTCCTTACCACAGCGGTAGCAAACCTTTTTGTACCCAATCCCATAAAACTCCCTTTCAAATACCTCGACTATATTTTTTTGCCCCAATTCGGAGGCTTTCTTTCTTGTTGAACCCATGTTATTTCTACTATAATTATTGACTAAAATAGATGTAATCATGCCTTAAACTTGCCTTAAATCTGTAAGGAAGCAGTAGTAATTTACTAAAAATGGGTGGGAAAAAGGAGTAGTTTTGCTTATAAAAACTGTGTTTTTGGAGCTTTATGGCACAAAAAAGAGCTGCCCTGTTAGATTGGGGCAGCTCTTTTGCTTATAGGTCAATTTTGAATTAGCTTTTACCTTTATTCATATGCTCTTCAAAAGAATTAAATAAGAATAAAAACTGTAAAGCAGTAACCAAATCTTCTATTAGATGTACATTAGTATAATCGACTAAATTTGATTTATCTGAAAAACATTTTACAAATGCTTCCCAAATAACTTTGGTTTCAGAGGGCTCAATATTGATTTTTGAAAGTTTAGACGAATGTTTTTTAATACTTTCGTTCATCAACCTATTTACATTACCTATAAAGTCTATTGTATTATCCTCTCCTAAGTTTTCAATATCACTTATTTCTTTTTCTAGTGGTAAAAAATATTCAAGATAGTTATTGATAAAATCATCAAACAAACCTATTTCTTTTAGATAATAAGCTTTTAGTAGGACTACTTCTTTTTCGAGGTATTTTGAAATTTTTTCTTTGTCCTTTAGCCTTCCCTTGAGGTTATCCATTTCAACTGAATCAATATCATTACCGAACCCCAATAACTTACTTGGGCTAACCTCAAGAATTTCAGCAATCTTCCATATTTTTTCGATAGTAGTATTACGTCCTTTTTCAATTTGCTGATAACCCGGATAGGTTAAGCCAACCTTTGCGGCTACATCATTCATACTTAGCCCTTTTTCCTTCCGAATACTCCTAATATTATCTCCGATATTTTCCATGATATCATAAAAATAAAATGTAAAGCTAAAAATAGTCTCAAATTTATTTTATTGATTAACAAGAAGTTATATTATTTCTAAAATATTATTACATAATAATATTATTATACAGTTTTATTTAATATCCTCACAAGCTATATTTGATATGTAGAACAATCTCAAACAAAACCAGAAACCCATGGATTTCTCAGAAGTATTTCTCCAAGAAAAGGGGCTTTTTACAAGAGAGCAGGTAATGACCATGCTCGGTATCACTAATTATGGCTGGTATAAGCTTGTGAACGAGGGGCTGCCTGTGATAAAAGTGACCTCCAAAGCTCAGTTCGTAAAGAGGCAAGACCTTGAGTCGCACCTAGAAAAAATGTATGAAAAGAAATCGGCATAAAAAAAGCAGATGGCGGCTACCATCTGCTTTTTGTTTTGCTGTTTTCCCAAACTCTAAACTGGTAAAAACATGTCCAAAGATAACCAATTCTTTGCCAACGGGCAAGCTATGCCCAAAAACTGGCTCGACCAGTTGTTCAAAAAACTTTTTAAAAACACTAAAGACCATGAGAAGCCACACGGCTCGGGGGACGGAGGGCGCAAGCCCTTCCCCCCTTTTCCCAGCCAAGACCCAAAGGCTGGCTTTCATGGCTTTTCCACCAATGGCGGCATTGGCACTCCCGAGCTCATGGAGACCTATTTCCAAGCCCTTGCCAGATCAAAATCCATAGACCATGAAGGTACGTTCTGAGGCGCAGCTCGCCGTCAAGTGGGCATGCGGCGGCTGGACTTGCTATCGGGTAACAAAACACAGGGACTTTGGCGGCTTGGTGGATTATTTCACGGGGCTGCCCCACTTCCGCTTTGCCGTCCTCTACGAGTGGGATCGAAAGACCAAGGCGAGGGGCAGGCAGATCGGCTACTTCAGCAAGAAAGAATCCTATATCATCTAAATCGAAAAGCACATGGAAAGCTATTGCAAAAAAACAGTATTCCAATTCAAAAAAATATCGAAAACATCGGACAGCCCGTCAAGTAGTACGGGCACTATCTCTACAAAACCCAACCCGACAGGCAACACGGGACGGGACTATTTTATCAAAAAATATGTCTGCAACCTAGACTGGTTTCAATGCACTATTGTAGGTTGCCCCTTTGCCCAAGAAAAAGAAGAGTATGCCAAAGGGGATTTTCGGTTGGTCAAGCGATTTACCGACACGGGCACTACGGGCACGCCACAGTTCGGCGTGACCTACACCATCTTTTACCGCAAGCTAAAGTTCGGGCAGCTACACGCCAACCCCCGTTCCGACAAGATCATGCGGGACGAGACCATGGGCATGTTCAGGGCAGAGAACGAAGAGCTTTACAGGGAAGGCTTTCCCATGCGGTTCTTGTACTTCCTGCAAGCATGGGAACTAGGTTTCAACAACTATTCGAGGATCGACATCGCACTAGATTTCCCCACGAGCCACGAGTTCCTTTCCTTCATTCAGTCCATACAGACAAGGGACAGCCCCTACTCCCTCTTGGGCAGGAACAAGCTCTTGAGCATTAGGTCACATAACGGGAAACTGACGGGCTTCAGCCTTGGGATGTCGAGCTCCAACAAGTCCATCACCTGCTACGACAAGAGCGGGGAGATACGGGAGAAAAACCACAAGCCCTACATTGTGGAGACGTGGCTGGGCGCAGGGCTCATACCCAACCTCAACCAGCACCACATGACGAGGCTGGAGGTGAGGATGAAAAGGGACGAGCTCATAAAATATGGGGCGATGGTAGAGGAGGAGTTCAAGGTATTGCCCCCACTCTACCTCAACAACTTGCCGAGGTTCTTGGAAATGGTGATGAAAGACTTTTTCGAGTTCGGCATCAAGTCCAAGGACACCAACAAGTCGAGGTGGGAAAGGCTGCCGGTCATCGACTTCGAGGGGGTGAAAAAGCCCCAACTGCTCTTCAAGAGGAGCATCAAGCCAGAAAAGAACAACCTGATAAGCCTCAAAAGGTATCTCAAGAAAAACCTTGCCCTTTTCCTTGAGACGGGCGACTCCGACTACCTCTATGCCTTGGCAAACACCGCCATAGGCTCGGGGCAATGGGAGTTCGTCTCCGAAAAGCTGGAATACTGGCACAAGGACATCACGAAAAAACTGGAGACCACCGAACACCCCCCTTTCGACTTGTTGTGGAAAACACTTGCAAGGATAGCCAAGGACATACAGCGTACCCAAGAACTGGCAAAGAAAGCCAAAAAGGAGTACCACGAACCGAGCGAAAAACTCTTGGGGGACATAGAGAGGGAACACTCCTTCTTTTTCTGGCCATCCAATACGGGCAAGACCAAGAACAGGTACGCACCGGGCTTCCACAGGGACGTAGAATTCTTGGACTCCGAACAGACACCATTTTAAACAGATAATTTTTACCAACCTAAAACCATACGATTATGCTAAATGAAGTACAGTTGCTCGGCAGGGTCGGACAAGCCCCCGAACTAAAGAAGCTAGATGGCGGCTCGACCGTCGCCACGTTTTCCATTGCCACCACCGAGAAGTGGAAGGACGAAAAAGGAGAGCTGAAAGAGGCCACCGAATGGCACAACGCAGAGGCATGGAACGGAATAGCCGATACCGTCTCCAAGTATGTGGAGAAAGGCGACATGATCCTCATCAAAGGAAAGCTCAAGACCGAGAAATGGGAAAAGGACGGGCAAAAGCATTCCTCTACAAAAGTTAGGGTCACCAACCTCCATTTGCTCCCCAAGGGGAAAGGCGGCATGTCCGACCAAGACAAACAGGACGTCCAACAGTCCAAGGAGCTCTTGGAGTACCTAGGCTCACTACCAGAAGCGGAAAAGACGGCTTTCAAGGAGAAGTTCATCAATTTCAAGAAGTTCATCAGCGAAGAGAACCTGAACAAGGACACGGCTGGTTTCTTGGGCTTTTAAACCCTTTCAATCCAAACACAAGGCATGGACGAACCCTACCATAAAAAAGCCCCAGTGCTGGCACACCGAGGCTCGTTAGGAGGGGCAAGTCCATGCCCCAACAATTATCAAGATGGCAAATATTACAAAAATCTACAGGGAAATCCTATCCCGAAAGGATTTCCAAAAGGAAATAGACGGGGCCAGGGAGCAGTTCCGCTTCCGCCCTTTCATAGAGGAATACCGTCCGTTGAAGCTCTTCGCCCGTTGGGGCAGGTGGCTCTTGGCACTTTTCAGCATCGCAACGGGACTCGGATTCCTGTTCTACTCGCTGGCGGGCGCACTCCCCTACTGGGCGGCTTTCCCAATCGCCCTTTCTGTCTTGCTCTTCATCGAGCTGCTCAAGAATTTCTCGGTGGGCATCAGCGCAAGGGGCTATTACCTCAACGGCAAGTTCCCTTTGGTCTCGTTGCTCGCTGCGCTGGCGTTTAGCCTCTCTGTGTTCCTCAGCCTCAGCGGTGTCCAATCGCTTTTCGAGCGGCACAGTTCCACGGTCTCCGGCTTTGAAGAGGCACACCTCGCCCAGTCCGATAGCATCGCCAAAGCGTATGAAGCCAAACTGGAAAAGCTGGAGATAGAAAAGATCGGGTTTGAGGAATCCGTGAGCTGGTTGGGAAAGATAGACGTGAGCAACAAGGATGTTTCTGCCACGCTGGGCAGCTTTACCAGCAGGCAGGAACGGCTGGAAAAGGAAAAAGCCGAAAAGCTGGCTGGCTTGGAAAAAGAATACGAAACAGGAAAAGCCAAAGCTTTAGAGGAAAGCGAGCTGAACCTTTGGCTGTGGGTATCGCTCTCGGCTTTTGTGGAAGCCGCCATCCTCGCCTGCCTCTGGTTCTTGGTCTATTATGCCTACCGTGTCCAGTCCGAGTCGGAGCTGTTCCTTGCCGAGAACCAAAAATGGTGGGTGGGTATCAACGACCTGAAGGGCTTTGCCGATGCCTTCCTAGCCAATGCGGGAAACCTGTTTGTCTACCCCACGGGCACGGTGGACAGCCCTTCACGGATCGGGTTTGCACAGGGTGCAAAAAAGAAAGGAGACGGAGACGAAAAACCCGAGAACACCCTATTTAAAGAGGGGTTTAAAGGGGTGCAAGACGTGGAAAAAGAACGGGAGGAGCTAAGGGCTTTCTTGGCGAAATACCCCGAGGTGGTAAAGTGCATAGAAAAGGGCGTAAACACCAACCAGACCGCCAAAGACTGCGGGGTTTCCACCTCCACCGTCCATAATGTGAAACGATGCCTCAGGACATTAAAATCTTATAAGTAATGAAACAGTTGACGATAAGGTTTTATCTGCACACAGCCACATTTAGCAAAAAAAGAAAGGATTACAGACTTTATTTCAGGGTGACCTATGATAGAAAGTCGTGGGAGAGCAGCACGGATCATAAGCTAAAAAAATCTGAGTGGGACAAGAACAATCAGGTATGCAAATCCAATGACTTGGTAAATCAGGAAATAGCTTGGATCAAAAACAGGCTTTACGAGATCAAATTACAATTGCAATACAGCCAAAAACCTATTTCTGCTTTATCTATTAAAGATATTTTCACAGGAGGAAGTGAGCAGGTAAGCCTATTATTGTTTTTGGAAAAGCACCTTGAAGCATTAAAAATCTCCCCTGACCACACCGAAGGGACTGTAAGAAATTGGGGAGTAAAGGCGGCAAAAATCAGGAGCTTCCTAGCCGAAAAGAAGCTTCGAAATATCACAGTCAATGAAATAGACTTGAAGTTCCTCCAAAAGTTTGACGAATGGCTTTCCACACAGGTAGGGGAGAAAAGTAAAAAAAGCTTTGAAAGAGGGTACATCAATGATGTCCATAAGAAACTTCGTGCATTGCTTTATAAAGCTGTTGAAGATGAAATCATTCTCAACAATCCCTATCAAAAGTTTAAAATGAAGTCCGACAATCGAGAGCAAAAAATTCGCTACCTCACTTCTGAAGAGCTGGAAAAAATCTATTTCTCCGAACTGGATGGCAACCTAAAGCTTCAAAAAGTGAGGGACATCTTCGTTTTTTCGGCAATGACTGGCTTGAGGTACTCCGATGTTTCTAGCCTGAAAGTTTCCCAAGTAAAATATGATGAGGAAAATAACATGTATTACATCGAGAAAGAGCAGGTAAAGACCAAAAGCCAAGTGATCATTCCCTTACTGAAATGGGGCGAAGAGATTTACAAGAAATACAAGGACAGCGACTCGGCAGAGATCACGGGTCGCCTGTTGCCCATCTATTCTAATGAGAAAGTGAACGACTATTTGAAGTTAGTGGCTCTACATGCTGGGGTGGACAAGCACCTTACCCACCACATGGCCAGGCATACTTGCGGGACGATGCTAATCAGTAATGGAGTTCCGATAGAACAAGTTGCCGAAATATTGGGGCACAAGAAACTTACGACCACAAGGATTTATGCCAAGATTACCAAGCACAGTTTAACGAGTACCGCTAAGAAAATGAATAATATATTGGATAAAATAGAGCGGGGGAAAAGAACCTTCTAACATTTGGATTTACCTTCTAACAATTGGGGCAAAAAACCATGAAAAAAGGCTGTTTTTAACTGATCAGATCAGACAAAAACAGCCTTTTTAGCTTTATTTTAAAGGTTTCAACCTTTCTATGTGACTCCGACAGGATTCAAACCTGTAACCTCCTGGGCCGTAACCAGGTGCACTATTCAGTTATGCTACGGAGCCATCCCTCTTGCCTTTCGGCTGTAATGGGACTGCAAAATTAGTTTTTTTATTCAATTATCTAAATTTCTTCTGAAATTTATTTTTGCAACTCTATCAGCTTGAAGCCTTGCCCGTGCACATTGAGAATCTGGAGGTTTTCGTCGGGCTTCAAATATTTTCGTAACTTGGTGATATACACGTCCATACTTCGAGAATTGAAATAATTATCGTCCAGCCATATTTTTTTTAACGCTTTCGACCTATCCATCACTTGGTTTTTGTGCAAACAGAGCATTTGCAAAAGAGCCGACTCTTTCGAAGTTAGCTTTTGCTCGTTCCCATCCAAGACCAACTTCTGTGAGGAATGGTCGAAAGAGAAGTTTCCTATCTGAAATTTTTCCTGATTATTTTCCTCTTCCTGCTTGAGCGTGCGGCGTAAAATAGCCTTGATCCTCAGCAGCAACTCTTCCATGCTGAACGGCTTGGTAATATAATCGTCAGCCCCCGCCTTAAATCCGTTGATAGCATCTTCTTTCATGGACTTTGCCGTCACGAAAATGATTGGGATATCAGCATCGCTTTTTCTCACTTTTTCGGCTAAGCTAAACCCATCGAGTTTGGGCATCATTACGTCAAAAATGCAAAGATCGAATTTGCCTTTATCAAAGCTTTTGTACCCTTCTTCCCCATCGCGCGCAAGAATGGTATCGTAGCCTTTTACGTTAAGGTATTCGTTGAGTATTTGCCCGAGGTTGAGATCATCCTCTACTAGAAGTATTTTTGGGTTATTCATGATGATAGGGTAAAAATATGGTAAAAACAGATCCTTTATTGAGTTCGCTTCTTACTGAAATACTGCCTCCATGGGCTTCTACCATGGTTTTCACATAACTAAGCCCAAGCCCGAAGCCCTTTACGTTATGCACATTCCCTGTGGGAACTCTGTAAAATTTATCGAATATCTTATTGAGCATGTCCTTGGAAATCCCTTGTCCTTTGTCGGAAACAAACAGCTTGATTCCATTCGAAGAATCAACCGTACGAATGGTAATTTCCGGCTTTTCTGGTGAGTATTTATTGGCATTGTCCAGAAGGTTGTAAATAATATTGGTCACGTGCAAACTATCGGCTTCAATTACGGGCTGAGTTGCATCCAAAACACTCTCCAAGGTACCATCTTTCTTTTCTATTTGGATTGCAATGTTTTTGATAGCCTTGTCCACTGCCTCGTGGATATTCATCTGCATCTTTTTCAGTTTGAAATCTCCCCTATCCATCCTGGCCGTTTGTAATACTTTCTCCACCTGCAAAGCCAAGCGGTTGTTTTCATCTTTGATGATTCCCAGATAGCGTTCACTTTGGTTGGGCAATGCCCTTATGTCAGGGTCGAGCAAAGCCTCGGTTGCCAAAGAAACCGTTGAAATAGGCGTCTTTAGCTCATGGGTCATATTACTGATAAAATCATTGGTAATCTCAGAGATTTTCTTTTGCCTCATAATGGTAAAAACAGCAAAGGCAAACCCATAGATAATGAGAGAAATAAAGACCGTAGAAGATGCCAAAACCAGCCACATTTTTCGAATAATGAAGGACTGCTGGTCGGGAAAATACACGTAGAGCAAATGCTGGTTTCCAAACAAATCACTGGGGAAAAGAGTGGCTTTGAAGCCTAATTTCTTAATAGTTTGCCCCGCACCTGGCGCATCGGTCATCACCACGGTTTCTAAGCCTTGCGAGCCATCGACCACGGCAAAATCGTATTCAATATCAAGCCCTCTGTCGTGCAAAGCTTCTGTCAACAATGAATCTAACCGTTCTTTATCTACTCGGGAATCAAAGTCCTTGCTTTTTCTGATCAGTTCCACCACAATATCGGAAACCATATCGGTCATTTTAGAAAGCTTCGCCCTGCTCTGCTGACTTATCCGCTTGTACCACCTTGCCGAGTCCACTTTATCGTTGAGAACCATAGGTGAACTTCCAAGCGCCTTGGTTCCTTCCGAACTTATACTGGAAAATTTCTTGCGTGCGTACCCCGATTTGCTAATTCTTGCCTCCTCTTCTACTTCATAGGAAAACCCTGCGGCAGCCATTTCTTCCGACTCTATGGTTTGGGTAAACTTGATGGTTTTTCCTTCTTCCCAACGTGCATTTCCCATCGAATCAAAATCCATCAGGAAATAATCGTCCACCACATTTACACTGTTGGCAAATTGCTGCTTGGCCAAAAAAATAGCTTCTTCTTTTTCAAGCTTCAGCACCACATCGCCCATGGCACTTCGTACATCGTGGGCAAAGCGCTCGTTATTGACTTCCACCGAAACATTGAGCCAGTAAAACTGGAGCACGATCAGCCCAACCAAGGCAAAACCTAACAGTACTGCCGTAGTAAGTAAACTGCTTTTTTTTAGGAAAAGGTTAGACTTCAATATATTATTACTTTTCTTAATAGACTCTCAAAGTTATTATCCCAACATTTGTCAGAACTTATGTAATTGGATTAAAACGGTTTTTCAAGGCTGTTAAACACTCAAAAAAACAGTTTCTACTCATCAAAAATGCCCAAACACACAAAGTTTGAACAGCTTAACAACATCAAATTTACAGCAGCGGTTGATGGCAAAACTGTATTTAACATAGTTTAACTTGGAAAAACAGCCTTGACAGAGAGTTATCAAGGGTTTTGAGAAAGCTTGTAAAAAGCTTTTATAGGGAAATGATCGGAGTTTTGTTGCCCTTCCAGAGTCTGAAAACTTGAGGGCTTAATACCTTCAGTGTAGAATTGGTTATCGATACGAAGAAAGAAAAGTCGGTTGCCATTGTAACTAAAACCCAACCCAGTTCCTGCCTTTTCAAAAGCATTTCCCATCAGCATTCTTAGCTGAAAATAGGTGTAACTATACGGTGTATCGTTCAAGTCTCCACAAAGAATTACCTTGTGGGGCGAGCTCTCGATATGCTCTTTCAACTTGTCAAGCTGACGTGTTCTGGTCGTAAAACCAATTTTCATCCTACGGATCACATTTTTGGATGTGTTCTTTATATCATCGTTCAACAAAACCCCTTCTTCCCTAAAATTCAGTGATTGAAGGTGAATATTATAGATTCGCAACGTATCCGTTTCCATAAGGACATCTGCAAAAATAGCGGAGTTTGTAGAGTTCTGCCTCAATGTTATGCTACCCTTATTCACTATAGGAAACTTGGAAAAAATGGCTAGTCCAAATTCTCCTCCCTTCGAGTTAGTGACAGTTGGGTTTACGTATGAATAATACTTGCCGTTTACTTCTAGTCGCTTAGCCGTGGCAAACTGCTTTTTGTTAGCGTTATTATAAAATTCCTGAAAACATTTGATGTCCGAATCTTCTTCTTCAACCCACTTTATCAGCGCTTCGCTGGTAGTATAATCGTGAGATTTATCATTTTCATACAGGTTGAACACTCTCACATTGTAGCTAAGTACTGAAAAACCTTCTTTTTCCCCTGGTAAGTTCCATCCAAATGACGCTCTTAAAAAGGGAAGGCCAATCAACAGGGTGACCAATGGCCACCAAAAATATTTTTTCTTTTTTCGAAGCCACAACACAAGAAACAGAAAATTAACGACAAGCAATGTAGGGGTCGCCAAAGCGAAAAAGCCCGCCGGCCAAAAGTAAGAAGGGGAAATTAACACGCTTAAATAAGCGATTCCCGCTGCCAAACAGCATAATTTGTTAATGAAAAATGCGAATTTCAATACAAGAAAGATTAGTTAAAAAAACTACTTGGTAGACAGGGAAAATGAAGTTGCGTCGCAAGTTAAGAAAAAGGAATCAGTTTTGAAGGAAAGAAAGTTGGAAAAGTAAATGTACCTACTAGTATAAAAGCTTGAGCTTGGTTTAACACCCTCACCAAGCTCAAGCTTTTTCTTTTCAAAAAAAGGCTACTTCTTACATCTGAACCACACTCTTTTTACCAAACCACTGATCTACCATTTGGTCTTCTACTTCCACCTTATTTTTGTGGGCATACTCATTGGTAAGCGGGTTATATTCGTAATCTTTCGCCCATTCAGCTTGATTTTCCGCCAACTCACTAATGGATTTGGCAATATACTTAGCTTCCTCATCGCTCATTACGGGGTGGATGCTCATCCGTACCCAACCTGGTTTTTCGGAAAGGTCGCCGCAGCTAATTTTGTCAGTAATATTTTTTGAGCGATTAGGATCTACATTTAGCAAGAAGTGACCGTAAGTTCCAGCGCATGAGCACCCTCCCCTCACTTGAATACCGAACCTATCATTCAATATACGCACGGCAAGGTTGTAGTGCATTTCTTCGAGGTAAAAGGAGATAATCCCCAAACGCTGGCGCACATGTTTCGCCAGTATATGAAGCTTAGGCGCTTTTGTTAGCTCAGGCCAAATGATATCCAAGATTTCCTCTTCCCTTTCCAACATCT
Organism: Flammeovirgaceae bacterium SG7u.111; assembly: GCA_034044135.1. NCBI lineage: Bacteria > Pseudomonadati > Bacteroidota > Cytophagia > Cytophagales > Flammeovirgaceae > Flammeovirgaceae bacterium SG7u.111. The sequence goes on from CP139021.1 coordinate 6,023,724, forward strand.
TTTCCACCCCCATTTCTTCTTTGAGTCTAATACTCAGCGCAGCACGAATAGTCTGCAAAAATGCTGGTGTTCCTCCATCTTCTTTCGCTTCAATATCATCCACATATTTATGTCCGCCCCAAGGGTTCGTCCAATCTACCGTTCCTCCACCTGGATTGTCAGGCACTTTATTACTATATAATTTCCTGTTGAAGACCAACACGCCTGTAGACCCAGGACCTCCAAGAAACTTGTGAGGGGAAAAGAACACCGCATCGAGCGATTGAGCTAGGTTTTCTGGATGCATATCAATTTCTACATAAGGAGCCGAACAGGCAAAATCGACAAAACAATAGCCTCCGTAATTATGGATGATTTCTGCAATTTGATGGAAAGGAGTTTTAATTCCAGTCACATTTGAACAAGCCGTTACCGAAGTGATTTTCAGCTTCCTATCACTGTATTTCTTAACTGTTTCGTCAAATAGATAAAGACTAAAGAGTCCATTTTCATCAGCTGGGACTACCACTACATCGGCAATGGTTTCCAACCAAGTAGTTTGGTTGGAATGGTGCTCCATATGCGTAAGAAAAACCACTGGGCGGTCATCTTCGGGAAGGGTAAAATATTTATAATGTTTCTCATGAACTTTCATCCCGAGGATACGCTGAAGTTTATTCACCACTCCAGTCATTCCCGAATTGGAAGAAATAATAATATCTTCTTTACTGGCATTTACATGCTTTTTTATGATATAAAGAGCTTCGTGATACGCCTTGGTCATGATAGATCCTGTCACCGATGTTTCGGTGTGTGTATTCCCCACAAAAGGGGCTATCTCCTTGAGCAATACTTTTTCAATGGGTTCATATAATCGCCCACTGGCTGTCCAGTCGGCATAAACAATGGTCTGCTCCCCATAAGGAGTGTCAAACTTTTGCCGATTGCCAATTACCTGTTCTCTAAACTTTTCAAAATATTGCTCTAGCATGTCTGTCTGTGGTTGTGGTTGTTTGCAACCAATGCGGTTGCATGTACAAAAATAGTTATTTTAAGGCTTTACAGGATTTGAATGAGTGAAGTTGTTTAAAGTTTTTATTTGCAAGCGAAAATGGAAGTGTTTTGTCACCAGGTAAAGCACTTTCCATAGGGAATAAAGGCAAAACAAACCATTTGTAGCGTGAAGAAATAACTTTAAACTTCTGCACTAAACCGTCAAAAATCTTGCTCTAATAACAGAAAAATGACCACAACTCGTTTAACAGATTAAATATAAGTGCTAGTCTTATAAGAAAATCATAAATTGTCTCATCAACATTTCTTACACCCCCCACTATGATTAATGCTACAAAGGTTAAAAAATCAAAAATTTATGTCTTTTTAGGTGTTTTGGGTATCGTACTAGGATGCACATGGTCAGTGATAAAATTTTATGAAAATAACATGAACCAACCTTTTGACTGGTTCTTTGCCGCCTGGGCAGTATTGATTGGCTTTGGCTATTTATTTCTAGGCTTTAGAAAACATCTATCCAATAAGATAGAAACCTGACACTAATTCGGGAAAAGGGTCGATTGCCCTTAAATAGATCTGGAAATTTTCATGGATTTGATTTTGGGAACCTGTATAGTTGGAGGAAATTTGAAAAATTCGACAGGGTTGACTGTATAATCATTTCCTAATAAAACAGTTGGGTGGTCAGCTTCCATAATGAAGGCATCTCTTCAAGTTTTATCTTCTGTGCCTACACCATAAAATTCTTTTACTCTTGCTTTACAGTAACCACCGTCTACCTAGTCAGTTTTGACTCTGAACTCAAAGATGTTTCTTGAACTGCTTGGATAGTAGCTACAAGTTGATCTAAATTTACCCCGTTGGTGATGTTTTCAGTGATGATCGTTTCAGTTAAATTTTAGATTGATAAATTGTTTTGCCCAATCAATTACAAGCCAAAGACAAAAAACACATAAACAACATTTAATCAATCACTTAACCACAAACAGAAAAATCATCACTTTATACGAAAATTCATAGATCAACGAAATTTCGGGAAAAACCGAACCTGAAACGAATTAACACTGTTGATATATGTACATACACGAAATGGCTATACAAGAAATAGAGATTTTAATTTTAAATACACTTATAATAAGATGAGCAAAAAGAAATCAAAAGCACTTCCTAAAGTAAGTCCAGAACTTGAAGGATTCAATATATCAATAAACTCAGCGGGGGAAATTGTATCGACCCATACGACCGACGATCTCAACAAGTTTTTGAACAAACACGTTGATGATAAAAAACTGAGGGATAGAGAAGATATGGATGCGGAGTAACATTAGTTTTCCTCCAAAAAGCTAAAAAAGCCTTGCAGATTTAATATCTGCAAGGCTTTTTTAGTCCGAAAAATGAAACTCTTAGGTATTCATTCCACCATTTATTTCTAATACTTGTCCAGTAATATAAGTAGACATATCCGAAGCCAAGAAAATAGTAAGGTCAGCTACTTCGTCGGCCGTGCCCCCTCTTTTCATTGGGATAGCATTTTTCCACTCATCTACCACTTTCGGGTCTAGCACCTCAGTCATTTCTGTTTCAATAAAACCAGGAGCAATCACGTTTGCCCTCACGTTCCTAGAGCCAAGCTCCAAAGCCACCGACTTGGTGAACCCAATGATGCCCGCTTTAGAAGCAGCATAGTTTGCCTGACCTGCATTTCCTTTTACACCAACTACAGACCCCATATTAATAATAGAGCCAGCTTTTTGCTTCATAAGCGTGCGGCAAGCAGCTTTGGTCGTATTGAAAACAGACTTAAGGTTCACATTGATTACCTGGTCGAACTGCTCTTCGCTCATTCTCATAAGCAAGCCATCTTTGGTGATACCAGCATTGTTGATCAAAGCATCCAAAGAACCAAAATCAGCAACAAAATCGTTGATAAGTTGCTCGGCAGCAGTATAATCAGACGCATCTGAGCGGTAACCTTTCGCTTTGATGCCTGCTTCTTGGAGCTCAGCTTCAAGCGCCTGTCCTTTTTCCACACTCGAAAGGTAGGTAAAGCCTATGTTGGCTCCGTGCTCAGCACATTTTTTGGCAATAGAACGACCGATGCCTTTTGAAGCACCCGTAATCAATAAGTTTTTTCCTTCTAGTAATTTCATTTGTATAAAATTTAAAAAGCCCAGCTTGAACAAGGCAGTTCGTTCATGAAAAGGCAAATATTACAAGAGTCGCTCAAAATCGAGTGCAAAGGCACAAAAAAAGCAACCCTTCAAATTTGAAAGGCTGCAATTTATGTATAAAGCGGTTGATTATCCAAAAAAAGAAACACAAGGTAGGTATTTCTCTAATTACCCGACCTATTAAGCTAAGTTACGCATGCAGGTACAAAACCTTTAGAAAGCCCCGTTCTCCATACATTTTGAAAAACGTCTTCTCAGCATCAAAACCTATTGCGTAACTTTAATCATTATATATAATGGTCTTTAGGCATCACAAGAGCTAAGATAACGTAAATGATAATTGGTGAGCCAATGCCCAGCACTGTTGCTATAGCAAAAAGAATCCTCAGCAACGTCGCATCCATATTAAACGACTGGGCCAATCCGCCACACACCCCAAAAACCATTTTATCATAAGTGGACTTTACAAGTTTCATTTTTTCTGTTCTGTTATTTTGATTAATACTGCTATCCTTTTATAAGGATATGTCGAGAAAAAGTTGCCCTACTTTTATGAATCCACACTTTTAATCCATGAGCGGTAGAAAATGAGATAAGTGGAAATAGAATAAAGATTGTAAAATCTCGCATCTCCCCTATCAATACTCAAACTATTACAGCTGATTTACCCCCACAACATCGCCGCGCCAAAAACCCCTGCACTGTCCCCAAGCTTTGGTTTCAAGAATTTTGTTTCCAATACCTTATTAAATACATGTTTCCCCGCTTCTTTTGCCCCTTCGGTGTAGAGCAAATCGATATTTCCCACACCTCCGCCAAGCACCACCGCATCGGGATCGAGTATATTTATAACATAGGCAATGGCTTTTCCAAAGAAAGTCAGCAAGCGTTGGATCGTCTGCGATGCCAGGGGGTCAGTTCCATCCAAATGCCTTTGGTAGATTTCGGGAAGGCGGATAGATTCACCACCACCTATGGAGCGGTAATACCTTTCCAGCGAAGGACCAGCCAAAATTGTTTCCACATTTCCGTGCAGCCCGCTATAGCTTTTTCCCCCTGACTTGTCCAAAAAATTATGCCCCCACTCACCTCCTATCCCATGCCTTCCGTTGAGCACTTTTCCATTTACCACCACCCCTCCACCTACTCCTGTGCCCATAATTACCCCAAACACCACCTCGGCATTTGGAACTTCATCGGGCACTATGCCCATCGTAGCTTCCGCTAAGGCAAAACAATTGGCATCGTTCGCCATTAGGATGGACATGCCCAGGGCTTCTTCCAAGTCTTTTTTGAAAGGCTGCCCGTTTAGGCAAGTCGTATTGCTGTTTTTCATGGTTTGGGAAGTCGGATCCAACGCCCCTGGCGTGCCAATTCCCAAGCGCTCAATCTTCAAGCCCGATTCTTTTTCAAGCATTCCCCGCAATTCCACTATTTTACCAATGATATTTTCATATCCTTTGACCGCTTCGGTAGGAATCCGCATACGGTGCAACACCTTCGGGTTTTCGGCACTTTCCAATAGAACCCCTTCTATTTTGGTTCCTCCTAAATCTATTCCACAGAGTACTGACATTATATATCTGTTTTGGTTAGTCGAACAAAGCCGCCACTTGCTCTACGGTAAGGTGGGTAAAATCAGGAACTACCAAATCTGCTTGGTGAAGCTCTTCAGGTGTATGGGTAGAGGCTATCCCAACAACTTTTGCCCCCGCTCTTTTTCCAGACTCCACTCCCGCCAGCGAATCTTCAAACACCACCGTATTGGCTGGGGCATATCCCATCGCTTTGGCAGTATTTAGGTAAATTTCTGGGTGAGGCTTGCCCTCGGTCACGTGGCTAGAATTGAGCTTCACCCCAAACATCCCTTCCAAATTGGTTTTTTCCAATGTAAAATCCACATTTTCGGGAGGTGCCGAAGTAGCCACCGCTCGGGGAATTCCTGCCGCTTCCAGCTCTTTCAAAAAATCGACCAAGCCTGCTAGGGGCACTATATCATCTTTATAAACCTCACGGAACAAAGCCTCTTTCTCGTAAGAGTACTTTTCTATTTCCTCCTCGGTAAGGTCTTCTCCAAAAATAAGTGGAATCCACTCGGCATTGCGCCTGCCAAATAACTTCGTCCTCAGGTCTTCCTCGGTGAAAGTGAACCCGTATTTCTTGCAAAAAATTTCTAGGGAAATTTTGTGGAAAGGATTGCTATCGATAATTACCCCGTCCATATCAAACATTGCTGCAAATTTCTTCATGCTGTTTCTTTATGTTTTGTGTAAAAAGGATTTCTACCCAAAAATAGAAATAAGATGACACAAAGGAATTTTTTCTAGCCTGTCTGTATATAATACAATTACAATACTGAATTTCCTCCAAATATCAATCTTCACCAACCCTCTAAAAAAGAATTTACCCCACTAGTGTTTACGCACTATTATTACAGGTTTGCAAAACTTGCTTTTCGGATTTTGAAACCCTTAAAAAGTTTATGACTTTTTGCAGGGCAATTCTATGATTAAACACACCTAAAACCTTGACTTGAAGCAGTATTAAAATTGAAAATATAGAATTATCCGCTAAGGCTTTAAGTAACTGTGAAATTTACTGTTAGGGTTGCAAAAGCCAACATAAAGCCGTTACTTTGAGATGAAAAAGGAGTATCAAACATGGATCTGATTCACGAATTGAATTAAAATAATCCAATTTTTTTATTCTTAAAACATAACTCAAAAATCTATCAAAATGACTAAAATTGGTATCAATGGATTTGGCCGAATAGGACGTTTCGTTTTCCGTGTGGCTGCAGCAACTGAAGGTATTGAAGTAGTAGGTATTAATGACCTTATCGGTGTTGATTACATGGCTTACATGTTGAAGTACGATTCGACTCACGGTCGTTTCAATGGAACTGTAGAGGTAAAAGACGGTGCTTTGATAGTAAACGGAAGTACTGTCCGTGTTACTGCTGAGCGTAACCCTGCTGACATCAACTGGGGTGCAGTTGGCGCTGAGTACGTAGTAGAATCTACTGGTCTTTTCTTAACTAAAGAAAGTGCGCAAGGTCACATAGACGCTGGTGCTAAGAAAGTTGTAATGTCTGCTCCTTCTAAAGACGACACTCCAATGTTCGTTATGGGTGTTAATCAAGACAAGTACACTTCTGACATGACTTTCGTGTCTAACGCATCTTGTACCACAAACTGCTTGGCGCCTATCGCTAAAGTATTGAATGATAAATTTGGAATCGTTGAAGGTTTGATGACTACTGTTCACGCAACTACTGCAACTCAAAAAACTGTTGACGGTCCTTCAATGAAAGACTGGAGAGGTGGACGTGGCGCTGGTCAAAACATCATCCCTTCTTCTACTGGTGCTGCTAAAGCAGTAGGTAAAGTTATCCCTGAGCTTAACGGCAAATTGACTGGTATGGCTTTCCGTGTTCCTACTCCTGACGTTTCTGTGGTTGACTTGACAGTTCGCCTAGAAAAAGCAGCTCCTTATGCTGAAATCTGTGCAGCTATGAAAGCAGCTTCTGAAGGTGAAATGGCTGGTGTTCTTGGTTATACTGAGGATCAAGTTGTTTCTAACGATTTCGTAGGCGAGTCTTGTACTTCAGTATTTGACGCTGGTGCAGGTATCGGTCTTACTGACAACTTCGTAAAAGTTGTTTCTTGGTACGATAACGAAATGGGTTACTCTACTAAAGTTGTTGAGCTTATCAAGCACATGGCTTCTGTAGATGCTTAGTCATCTCCTGATATAAATAATGAAGCCCTCACACTACGGTGTGGGGGCTTTTTTGTGTTCTATAGCCACCTATCTCTACTTTTATTCCCTAGGCAACCCTAATTGCTTTCGCTCTTTAGCAGTAAGAGGGAGAATATTTTCTAGCTGTTTCCAATTAGAAACAATTGAGCTAACCGATTTTTCATCAGCTTCTCGGTATAACTTATTCTCCTCCCACATATAGCTTTTTCCATTACTTGCTACAAACAAATTATCGGAAGGTGTGAAAAGAGCGTAAGATGTATAATATCCTATATTTTTTAGTTCCTGTACCTTATCTCCGTAATCTTCATAGATCACAATATTTGAGCCTGAACTTGCCAAAAACCTATTCCCACTCTCATTGAACCCAACAGATACTACCCCCCAGTTATGATCTCTTGGAAACTGTTCCTTATGTGGTTCCTCCCCTGAATCATTTAAGCTAAATGAATAGTTCACTCCTCCTATCAGGTACTGATCTTCATTGCCCACTATCACATTCACCCCCCATTCTCTAATGTACGTATATTCCTTTTTTCCTTCCAAATCCCATTGAATGACTTCATCATCTCTACTACCAGATACAAAACCTTTGTTATAATCAATAAAAACGAGTGCACGCACTTCACTTTTATGTGCCTTGTACGTCCTTATTAGGCTTCCTTTTATGTCCCAGAGGTTAATTCTACCCGTAGCATCACCTGAAAGAATATGCTGCCCATCCGAAGAGACTGCCAAGGCGGTATATTTCCTTTTTTTCCTTTCACCAATTTTTCTTAGCAAATTACCCTCTACATCATAAACACCAATAGCAACGCTGTTCTCACCCTCAATTCCAACTAAAACCTTTGCTCCGTTTTCTAAAAAAAGAGCTGGTGCAAATGACAAATAATCTTCAGATGCCGTACCGTCTGGAGTGTAGATTTCATTAATAGATTCATCCTCCATATTTACCAACTGAACCGCCCCAGTTCTTTCATCTATAGCCAAAAGTGTGGATCCATCGGCGGAAAACTCAAGGGGATAAAGCTCCTTTCCTTCCAACAGTTCCTTGCTTTGGTAATACACTATTGAGTTATTTACATCTCTTATTGAGCTCTCCAATTCTTCAGGAATATCTATCCCTTCACTTTTGATAGAGTCATAGGCAAAGATTAGCGCATGCATGGCTTGACTGTAGTAACCTTCGTTCAAATAATCTTTTGAGATACTTACATTCCGTAAAGCCCAAGAAATTTTTCCATTCACTATCGCCTGTTCTTTGGCTATCACCGCCTCTATTCGTCTCACTTCAGCCGAATCTCTCGCTACTTCTGCCAACCACTTTTCTTCTCTCAGCTCCTTGCTTTTTACAGCTAGTGCAGCCAATGCATTTGTAGCTTTTTCCTTTTCAAGCTCCGCTTCTAGTGCTTTTTTATCTGCTCTAGTTTTTTCAAGCTTTGCTTCATTTAATGCCTTTTGAGCTTCTATAGATCTTTGCTCAGCCAACACCGCACTTCCACTTGCCTTTTGTTCATTTAGTAGTGCTTCATCTGCTTTTTTGGCTGCTAATGCTTCTTGCCTATTACTTTCATAAATAAAATAGCCTGCCACTACCAAAAGTAAAAGAGAAGCCATCAAACTAACCCCAGCCAATTTCAACCTACTTTTCAGCCGCCTGGCCACCTTCTTTTCTTTCTCTTCTATGGCTGCTATTTCCCCACGGCTGGTGCTGATAAACCTATTTTGGAGTTTGGTGATGGAAGGGTTTTTCCCTTCGGCTTGTTGCACCCATGCTTCAGCAAGATCGCATGCTGTTTTGTTGAGCAAAAGATCTTTTGAGTAGTTATGATTTTTCCATTCCAAAGCTCGTTGTTGCCATTTCACATGACCTTCCACATGCTCTCTGTCCGTGTCTAGCAAAAGCTCCAAATCGTGGTATGCCTTGTCAAAATCTTGCCCTTCAAAATCTATCCACTGCGTATTTTTGTAAGCTTCTGGAAGCTTCGACTCGTAATTTTCCGCACTTTTCAGCAAAATTGGGATAAACCTTTTTCGATGTTTGGCAGCAAACTCTAACTCTCGCTCGCAAAACTCCGAATCTACCGCATCGGGCGTAATTACAAATACAAAGTTGAACGAACGCTCTATTCCCTTAAAAATCTCTTGGTCGAAATCTACCCCCGAGGCTATGCTCTCTTGGTCGAACCAAGTGATTCTTTCTGCATTTTGTAGCTTCTGGTTGAGCTTACGGGCAAAGTCGCCATCTTTCCTCGAATAGGAAATAAATACTTCGGTAGCGTGAAGCCCTTTGCTTTTGTCACTGGTAGAGATGAACTCTTCGTGAAGGGAAACTGGCGGATGGTCTCCCCTATTTTTGTGCAGCCTCAGCCAAGTAATCGCATTGTCGAGGTTGTGCCCTGCGAGCAAAAAAGCGGCTTTGGGCTGCTGCTTCCAGCGAAGTGCCTGGGCAAGCAGAACTTTGTGTTGGAAATAATATTCTTTGTCCCTTTCCAGCTCGGTGAACACTTCCTCCATGTCCAGCTCAAAGTCAGATTTACCATTTTCATCTTCAAACCCAGCTCGGTTGTTGGTAAAATCAACATGCTGGAAGCGGAGTAATTGGCGGACAATTTCTTCTTCGTTGCCCGCTTTATTAGGAAGCGTGTAGCCTTTTGGGTCTTTTATATAAAGTGGAATAATTCGCTTATTGAGTGTAATAGCATGGTTGAGTTCATGCAAACACCATTCAGATTCCAAGGAACTTTTGGAGATAAAAAAGAGGAAGTTGTCGGCTTCTTCTATACCTTTCGTAATCTCTTTTTCATACACCTTGGTCTTGTCTATGTCAAAGCTGTGCAGCCAAGTGGTCACCCCTTTTCGTTCCAAAGCATCCTTTACGGTTTCCATCATCGCCTTGTCTTTCAGCGAGTAGGACAGGAAAACTTCGGTCATTAAGTTATTTCCATTCTTCTTGGAAGCACAAATATAATCCGCTTGGAGTTGAGTAATTTCTGAAGGAGGCAATTCACCTCCTCTAAATTCTTTTTGAAGCCAATTCACGGCATCTTGGCGCTCTTTCCCCACCAAAAGTTCGGATGTTGGCTTCCCCAACTGCGCCCAATCATACGCTTGGTTGAGCAATGTGGTATGTTTTTGTACAAAAGCTCTATGCCTCTTAGTGTTTACCAACAGTTTTTCGACCACACTTTCTAGCGTGTCTACTTCTTCCGCTTCCACGGGGCACTTCCACGTTTCTAAAAAGCGCTTATCCTGATGTTGTGCCCAATGGTTTTCATGCTGCTCTTTCCACTCTCCTAGCGCCTCAAGCTCTACCATTTTTTCACGTGCATATATCCAGTCACGCCGTCCTATAATCTCAAAAACTTGTGTTCGAATATTGGCTTGCTCTTCCGTATATCCCTCGGTTTCCGTTTCTTCAATGTGGAGAAGGGGGAAAATCCGCTTTCCAGACTTGGCAGCGTATTCAAGCTCAGCAAGACAATAAGGGCTAGTGATTGACGTGGGCGACATTACAAACAAAAAGTTCTGCGCATCCCTTATCCCAGCATTTATCCTTTCTTGAAAATCGTCTCCTGAAGGGATATTTACTTTATCGAACCATACCTGTGTACCTTGCAACTGCAGTTTTTGGTGCAATTTTGCAGCAAAAGAAAGGCTATGGCTCCTTGAATAGGATATAAAAAAAGCTTTATGATTTACACTAGATTTTTTGGTCATGTCAAAGGATTGTTTGTCTGGTAAGCAGTTTGAGTTACTCCGAGAAGTTTCCTGAGCGCTGGTGTAGTAATCATAAGGTTTGCGCAATCTCGAAATACCGATTTTACAACGAGCCTATAATCACATAGGTATCAGCTATTAATATTTTTTGTGCTCCTACAGTTTTTCTGAAACAGGGAATTACCAAAATAGCTTAAATCGGGTTTACTTATTCTTTCAAAATCATTTGTTTCCATATAAACCCTATCTTTGTACTTTTGGATAAAAAAATAAGTTGCATGAAAAAATTAACAACAGCTTTCCTCCTCCTTTTGGGGTGCGTATATAACTTTTCCCAAGCGCAAGACTTCCCACTCCCAACCAACGAGACTGGAGCAATAGAATACACCGAAGTAGTTGAACTAGCGGACTTTGACAAAGAGCGATTGTTCAAAAATGCCAAGGGCTTTTGTGAGTCTTTAGTTCCAAATAAAAAAACTAGGAAAGGCTCTTTCTCCGAAGATGCCGAAGCAGGAACTGTCACTATCACCAACACATTTAAGGTGCTAAAAAAAAGCGTGACCAAACAAGTAAGTGGAGAAATTCGCTATGACCTTGAAATTGAGGTAAAAGATGGAAAATACCGCTATTTTTTCAAGTCATTTGCCTTCACCCCTTATACACGCGATAGGTACGGAAAATTCAAACCCATGAAGCGGGAAACCACCGTAATGATCCCAGTAAGCAAACCACTGAGCGTGGGAGAAGGACTTTGGAAAAAACACCTCGAAAGCTGCAACAACCACGTGACCTACTGGATAGAACAACTCAAGTTCGAAATGCAGCGCAAAGCGGACGAGCCAAAGAAAAAAGAGAAAAAGAAAGAAGAGATTCAGTGGTAAGCAACTGTTAGACATAACTATTCCTTCATTATTTAGCACCCATGACCACAACGAAAAAAATAACGCTATACACTGCCACAGCCGTAGTAGTGGCCAATATGATAGGCACTGGGGTTTTCACTAGCCTAGGTTTCCAAGTGGTCGATATCAAATCTATTTTCCCCTTGCTTTTGCTCTGGGTGGTTGGTGGAATTACTGCGCTTTGTGGTGCGCTAAGTTACGGAGAACTGTCCGCAGCCATGCCCCGCTCGGGCGGTGAATACCATTTCATGCGGGAAATCTATCATCCTTCTATTGGCTTTGTGTCGGGTTGGGTGTCGGCTACTATCGGGTTTTCCGCCCCTACTGCACTTGCCGCCATGGCTCTGGGAACTTATGCACAAAGTGTGTTACCTTCGGTAAATGCAACGTATTTGGCAGCAGCCACCGTGATTGGACTTACTATCATCCATGCAACCAACAAAAGCATCGGCAGCAAATTTCAGAATATTTTCACCTCCATCAAAGTTGTACTCATCCTCCTGTTCATAGTAGCAGGTTTTTTCATGCCTTCTTCCAACGAAATCACCCTTTTGCCGCAACCAGGTGATTGGGAGTTGCTAACAGGCTCTGCTTTTGCCGTTTCGCTCATCTATGTTTCCTATGCCTACACAGGCTGGAACGCTGCAGTTTACCTTGCCGGAGAAGTCAGCAACCCCAAAAAGAATGTACCAAAAGCACTATTTTTCGGCACTTTGCTTGTCATGTTTCTCTACGTGTTATTGAACTACACTTTCTTGCGCTCCACGCCCATAGCCGAGCTTGAAGGGCAAGTGGAAATTGGTTACATAGCCGCTACCAACATCTTTGGAATTCAGCTTGGCAAAGCCATGGGGCTGATTATTTCCTTGTTGCTTGTATCCACGGTAAGTGCAATGGTGTTTGCCGGGCCTAGAGTGATGCAGGTAATGGGCGAAGACATTTCCCAACTAAAATTTTTGGCTGTAAAAAGAAACGACATACCCACCAATGCAATTCTTTTTCAAGGAGTCCTTACACTTTGCTTCATTTTTAGCTCTACCTTCGACCAAGTACTTACCTATGCTGGGTTCACACTGAGCTTAGTTACCCTCATGACCGTTGCGGGTGTATTTGTACTTCGTATAAAAAAGCCCGACCTTCATCGCCCTTACAAAGTTTGGGGCTACCCTTTTACACCTGCTATTTTCATGGGCTTGGTTATTTGGACACTCATTTTTTTGCTTAGGGACAAACCTATGGAATCTCTAGCCGGATTTGCCACTGTTTTACTCGGGCTTTTGGTATTTTTCGTCTTAGAGAAGTTCAAGGGCAAAAAATAATCATTACTTTTTTTCAATTTTTTTTAAAAATCCTGTTTACAACTCTTAACATATTTGTATGGAAATACGTAGGCTTTAGGCATCAAATATACCCTAAAGTAGGTATTGTCTTACATGGATTACTCTTGTAAGTTTGTATAAGCTTAAAAAGAGAAATTAAAGTCTTTGATATAAAGTATAATAATAGATGTAACTCTTAATCGTATTTTACTTTTTAGAGTTAAAAGTTTGCGATTGATTAACCTTGGCAATTAGAAATTGCATCAACATTAAAAAGAGACTTAGTAAGTCTCTTTTTTTTATCAACAAAGCGGATATATGTAGCAATATGCAATCAGTCCCAAACTTCTCTTCCATCAAATTAGTGATCGGAAAATCAAGCATTTAAAAGTTTAACACTAAGCCCTAATCTATTTTTTATATCCAACACAAGCACACTTTCCATCATATCCTTCACAATTCCGTTATTTTCATACAGCACAAAAAATCAGATTAAAAGCTCATTTAATAAGGTTTTTTAAATAAATTTCAATTTGATTTGGATCTATGTTTAGAAGATAAAACTCATTCTAATGTTATTAAACTTTTCTGGTGACCAAGGCGAAGCTCTGCTCCAGACTATTTTAGATAATAGTCAAGAGGGGTTATTTACGCTTGATCCAGACTATTTAATAACAATCTGGAATAAGACATCTGAAAAAACAACAAACAAGAAACATGAAGAAGTTATAGGTAAAAGCTTTCTAGAAGTCTTTCCCCAACTTTCAGATTTATTTCAAAAAACAAAGATAGCTATAACACAAGGGCATTCTTTCACCACTGACACCTTCAAGCTACAGCTTTCAGATATTTACTTCATTCCGCTTTCCATCAAACTCGTTCCCTTTCAGCTGCCTGACGGCAAACAAGCTGGAGTTTTAGGTACTATCAACAGCGTAGGACTTAAAAAAATAGACAAAAATACCGTCTCTTTGGTTGAAACAGCTTTGGATGTTGCGAACTGTAGCACTCTTATAATAGAAGCTGATGCGGAACATAACACCCACATTGTTTATTGTAATGCAGCATTTACCAAACTTACAGGGTATGAGCCGAACGAAGTGTTAGGGAATGACTTTCAGCTTTTATTTGCCAAGGATACTCTTCAGCTCGCTTTAAAGCAATTAAGGCAAGGCATTGCCGAAAATAAAAAGCGCAAAGTGATTTTGCGGAGCTACCGTAAAGATGGCAGTATGTTCTATAATGAAGTCAGCTTATCTCCTTTTGGAGAAAAGACTGAAAGAAAGCAAAAGTTTGTATTAGCTATTATAGACCTGACGGAGAAAATACAAACTCAGCGCAAGCTTGCCGAAAGCAGGGCTAATGCAAAAGCAATATTGGACAACATCATTCAAGCTCATGTACTGATTGCACCTGACCTTCGGATTCTGTCGTACAATAAACTAGCTAAATTTTTCTCACAGAAGTATCTTTTAAAAGAAATGGAAGTTGGTAGCTATTACCACGAATATTTCCCTCCAAATACCTTTGAAGCAGTAAGGCTTAGGATAGAAAAAGTGCTGCAAGGCGAAAAAGTATCAACCGTTATTCACATAACCAACGATAAAAAAACACTTGAAGAGAAAAAAATAAAATGGTTTGAGCTAAGTTACTTGCCAGTTGTCAATGAACTGGGGGATGTATTTGCCATCAACTTTTCCGCATTAGACATCACAGAACAAAAAAACTATGAAAACTCACTAAAAAGCAGTGAGAAATATTACAGGTTGCTTTTCGATGCCAATCCGCACCCCATGTGGATTTATGATATCAATACACTCGAATTCTTGGCAGTGAACAATAAAGCGCTGAAACAATATGAATACACTGAAGAAGAGTTTTTAACGCTCACCGTACTAGATATTAGACCCCAAGAAGAAGTCGATGCATTTTTAGCCTACCTAGCCAAAAATACAAATAATGAGTCGCATCTTCTCCCTTCCATACATATTACAAAAAGTGGAAAAAAGATGTACGTAGAAATATTTTCGAGTAGTATAGAGTTTGAAGATAGAAATGCAAGACTGGTTTTGGCAAGCAATGTGACCGAAAAGAGGAAGGCCGAGATTGCTTTAGAAAAGAGTGAAAAAAGGCTCTATGATGTACTCAACTCACTGAGTGAGGGAGTGTGGTCGGCAGATTATCCTGCTTTAGATTTTAACTACATTAGCCCTGCGGTGGAGCAAGTTTTTGGCGCTCCTATCGAGTGCATTGCTTCAAAACCCTGCTGGATAAAATTGGTAGTGGAAGAAGACAGGCACTTGGCAGAAGAAATTGACCTTAGCCTTTTGGATAATGGGGAGTCAGATTCGATCTACCGAATTAACCACCCTTCTGGAGAAATACGCTGGATAAACGATAAGCGTAAACTTATCAAAAATGAACAAGGGGAAATCTATAGGATAGAGGGGATTGTAATTGATGTAACTAAATTACAAAATGCCCGAGAAGAACTAGAACTACGAAACAAGGAGCTTCAGACATTTGTCTATAGCCTGTCCCACGACCTCCGAGGTCCTATGAGCTCGATAATGGGCTTGGTAAACCTCTGTAAAATTGAAACCAACATACAAGAGGTGTCTACATACATGGAGTTAATCGAGGAGCGAATGAACCGAATGGGACTCTTTACCAATGACATTCTGAATCACTCCCGTAACCTCAACTTGCCAATTGAGATCAAAAAAATTGATTTCACTAAGTCAATTAAAGAAGCGCTTAAAAAGCTGAAATATGTACCAGAGCTCTACCAATCTAAAATGAGCCTCAATGTAGAACCTTTTGAGTTTTATACTGACAAATTTCGGCTAGAAGAAGTTTTCAAGATTATTTTAGCGAATGCATTCCAATACATCGATCATGGACAAGATGTATTTTTGGTAGATGTGGCAATAAAACAAGAAAATGGATCTGCCATCATTACCGTTGCTGATAATGGTAGCGGAATAGACGATGAAGTGAAACCAAGGGTGTTTGAGATGTTTTACCGTGGCCACCTCAAATCCAAAGGGGCAGGTATTGGACTTTACATTGCAAAACAAGCCATAAAAAGCATAGAGGGTGAAATTGAATTTGAAAGCACTATAGATGTGGGCTCAACTTTTACCATTAAAATACCAAATTTAAAGCATTTTTAGAATTACTTACTTCCCCGAAAGATTCTTTTCACTCAAGAGGGCTTTCATATTTTCCATTGTTTTGAACACACTTCCCACCACTATTTTCTCCACCAACCAGTTTGGTAAAAAATCATTAGCTTCGGCATACATCGTATAGGCTATTTCGGTTTTGCCTTCTTTTTCATAAAACTCCCATTTGCCTTCCGAATCTTTAATGCGAGCCTTTCCTTCCTCTTCAGGCAAATAATCTGGTACACTTTCCAAAGCAACACAGATATGGCTGCCCAAAGAATCTGAGGTCACTGAATTCTTACTGATAAGGTCTTTATTTTGAAACGGCCAAGGAATTCCTATTTCACCATAGGTATACCACACCGAATCATTTTCTGCATCAATCAATTCAAACTTCACCATCCTATCTATCCAGCTCGTAGCTGCTTCAGCATCCTGAATAAGTGCGAGACAAGTGGTAGGAAATGCATCTGTTTTCATTTTGGCGAGCACTTGCCTAAACCCTGAGGTTTCCATCCTACGAACATATATCTCTATTCCCTCTTCACTTTTGCTCAGCTCCCATTTTTCAGATGTTTGGGCATAAAGAGCACTCAGCCTACAAAAAAACAACAGCAGAAACAGGAATACATACTTAGAAGTTTTCTTTGTTATTGATAACATAATATTAGAACAAGCTCTAAAAACCAACCCGAATAAAAAGGTTTTGTTCAAATAAAAAAAGCAGTGGTTCTCACTGCTTTTTCATATTTCTCAGTACTGAAATTAAGAAGTAATCACTACTGTAGTAACCACAATCATCATCACAGCCATAAGTTCTTCATGGATAGCTTTTATAGCTTTATGCATCGATTTGGCTGAAGGCGAGTTTTGCGCCAAATCTATTATCTTCTCTTTTATTGCTTTGGCATTATCTTTCCCAAAAACCTCTTTCACAAGCTCGCAAGTAGCCACTAGGCTAAGTAGCATTACTTCTTCTAGGTTTGGCTCTGCTTTTCCCACGATAATTTGAGACAACTTATTTCTCAAATCAACTTCTGGAGCTGGGTCTTGCGTAGGGTATTTGTTGTATTTGAACACCCAAAGGATTTTTCCTTCTTCTTCAAACAAAATCCGTTCTTTCACCATTTTCTCTATCGACGCTTTTTTGATCTTGGTCGCCTTATTTCCAAATTCTTGCACCCAATGCTTTATAGAGCGCTCTTTTCGGGAAGAAGAGATTTTCTCGAAATAAAAGTCAATATCAACGTCTCCTGTAGGTGAGCTATTCAGCACCTTCACTTTTTTACCGTTAATTTCTATCCGGTTGCGCAAGGCAAGTTCCAAAATAATCGTACTTGCTAATGCATAGGGGAAAGTAGTAGAATCGGCAACTAACGTCCCTTTTTCGTCGTCAAGCGCAAGAAGGGTCAACTTGTCAATGAGGTTAAGTTCCATATTTTGGATTAAGTCGAATAAATGAATATAGACCGAACGGCCATATTTGGTTTACGAGTTTGTTCTTTTAGTGTTTTGCTTATTTGGAAAAAGGTCGAAAACAAGTCTATATCACTATCCCTAAAGCCTTCATAGAAATATCCACCCTTGTTTTGGCAAAATCATCCATATCAAACCCCTCGAGAGGCTCTATATTCGTTGCCACAAAATAGACATTTCTCCCTTTTTCCAAGAAGCCTACAAACCATCCATTATCCACGTCATTTTGGGTTGACCAACCTGTTTTTCCGCTCAGCTGATATTTATCTTTATCCCGCATCAGCATCATGCTTTTCATTATCTGCTCCGTACGAGGTTCAATTGGCAGCTTGGAAAAATACAGCCTTGAAAGGAAGTCGATTTGCTCCCATGGGGTAATTTTAGATTCTCCACGTAGCCAAAACTGATCGATATTGCTCGAGTCTACTACCATATGCCCGTAATTAAGCTTATCCAAATATTGGTTCATTCTTTCAGCTCCTATTTTTCGGGCAACTTCTTGGTAGCACGGTACGCAAGAGAGTTGAAAAGCATCTCTTAGGTACATGTCTTTTTCCCAAATAGCCAAATACCGCTCCTCTCCGTCCCACTCAAAAAATGCGCTATCGTCTTCTACCACACCCGTTTCTAGGGCGATGATCGAATTTGTTATTTTAAAGGTAGAAGCTGGCAATTGCCCTTTTTCTGTCCAATCAAAATCATTGGAATAATACTGGTTAAGTTGAGGGTCAAATACTAAAACAGCGCCTTGTACCCCCTCATCATCTATCACGTTTTGCAGTTCTACAGAGGTGACTTTTTTTATAGCTGAGCCATCAACTTCAGGCAACTCAAGCACTTTCTCTTTTTTAGGAGAGCATGCCAGCAAAAAGGCAAAGGCACAGCATAGCAAATAGTTTTTTTTCATAGTTTGGAGACTTGAGACGAATGGATGGTTACAAATATTGTTTGGGAAAATAGAATTTACAACCCAAATTTGGTTGAGGCAAAATATGAAAAACTAAGGAGTAAGCTTTTTAAAATATTTGGTTGGTTATTTTAGAGCGCGTTCGGATAGAAAAAGCGTGTTTCTCTAAAGCTTAGTAAAAAAGGATACCCCGCCAAAATAAGCAGGGTATTTTTTGTTTTGAAACTAATCTTCTGGATACGGCACAAAAACGAAGTTCACAAAGTCTTCATCCACCACAAAGAGACAACAAAACTCATCAGGGTCTTTGTATGCCGCTTTAAAATCTGCAATATTTTCCTCGCTTATCAATCCTCTTTGCACAAACTCGTCGAGGTAGGAGAAATTGTAGTTCCAGTTAAGAGCCATTTCTTCCTTAGCGATCAACAACTGCCCTATTTCCATTTTTTGCTTGGCTATTGGGAAAATTGAATACTCGGAAATGTTGCGCTTCTTGAGCTGATAAGCAGCTTCTTTGAGCGTGTTTGCCGCGGCAACAAAATCTTTGGTGATGGTACCCAGGTATTTTCCATCGAGTTCCGGATCGTTTAGCATGATATGATTATCGTTTGTTTTTCAATTTTATTGCAAAATTGAACAGATAAAAGCTAAAAGGCAAACCTTAGCTAGGCAGGCTATCATTTACCAGCCCACGTACGTAGGAGGTTTGATCCCGTTCATCCTAAGATAAACAATGGCCTGCGCTCTATGATGGGTCATATGATCGCGCATCAGGTAGACCATCTGCCCTATGCTCAGGTTTTCCCCGGCAAACTTCACTCCTTTGGTTATTTGCAAATCATTCAGGTTGCCTATCGACTTGGAAGTATATTTAAAGGACTGTTCCAAAAGGGCAATCACCTCGTCTTTACCAAGCCCGTCATAGTCGTCACTTTTCATTGGATTTTCTTCGGCCATAATATAGGTAGAATTAATCCAGCTCAAGTTTTCTGCAATATGCACCATAAGCTGGGCGAAAGTGAGCTGCCCATCGCTAGGTTTGTAATCGTATTTTTCGGGAGGCATGAGGTTCGCTACGGCTAGAGTGTACTCCGTGGCGTTTTCCCATGTGGGCATAAATTGCTTGGAGAAGCTTTTTTGCCGCTGGGCAGTGGCCTCAAAACCGAGAAGAGCTAATAGTATAAATGGCAATAGTTTCTTCATTGGAGAAATAGGGTTTGAATTTATTCATCCAAATTAGGTCGATTTTTCTTTTGATGCGAATCTTGTCATAAGATTATTAGGAGCATGGCTACAGAAAAAATTGCGCACTGGGGAAAGAGGGTAAGGGCAAGACCGAAATGGCTGGTGCGCTGGGTGGCTTGCCCACCCAGGACGGGGCTTGCACCTGCCCATTTTCGGGCTGGGCAAAGTGCGCCCAAGGTTTAATTTGAAAAAATCGGGTCTCCTTGTTTGTTGTTAGTTGCTGAGTTCTATTTTTACGGTTTGCTATTTTGCTGCTCAAGCTTTTACCAAACCATAGCTCATACTGAACGAAGATAGATGGAGAACACAGATATTTTAACTGTTGACAAGGTTACGAAACGATATGCCAAGCATACGGCACTGGAGGAGGTGAGCCTAAACATGCCAAAGGGGAGTATTTTTGGGCTGCTGGGACCTAATGGCGCCGGGAAAACATCGCTTATTAGGATTATTACGCAAATTACCGCTGCTGACGAAGGGAAGGTGCTTTTTAATGGGCGTACATTGCAGCGGGAGGATATTGCCCGAATAGGGTATCTGCCCGAGGAAAGAGGGCTTTATAAAAAAATGAAAGTCGGTGAGCAACTGATTTATTTGGCACGGCTGAAGGGGCTTTCGATGCACGACGCAAAGAAAAGAATAAAGTTTTGGTTGGAAAAATTTGATATGACAACCTGGTGGAACAAGGCAATTGAGGACCTTTCGAAAGGGATGCAACAAAAGGTGCAGTTCATTGCGACGATCATCCACCAGCCAGAGCTGTTGATTTTGGATGAGCCTTTTTCGGGCTTCGACCCCATAAACACGAACTTGATAAAAGATGAGATAATGCGGCTGAGAAACGAGGGCTGCTCAATCATTTTTTCGACGCACCGGATGGAATCGGTAGAGGAACTGTGTGATTATATTGCGCTCATAAACCAGTCGAAAAAAGTACTGGAGGGCAAAACGAAGGAAATAAAGGAGAACTACAAGGAGGGAATTTATTTTGTGGAAACGGACAGGGAGATTGCAAGTGGCGGAGAGGATTTTAGTGTGCTTTCGGCAAAAGAAAGTGGGGACGGAACGGTGCAACACAGGGTGAAAATCCATCATGGTTCGCTGAATGATTTTGTGAGCAAGGTGGTGAACCAAGTTTCTATTTGTGCCCTGAGGGAGGAAATCCCTTCGGTGAACGAAATTTTTATCCGAACCGTGGGGGAAACGAATGGTACTTCTCTCTAACTTTATCCAACCTAAACACGAAAAACGGTGAACAAGATATTATTAATAATTAGCAGGGAGTACC
Source organism: Flammeovirgaceae bacterium SG7u.111 (assembly GCA_034044135.1). Taxonomy (NCBI): domain Bacteria; kingdom Pseudomonadati; phylum Bacteroidota; class Cytophagia; order Cytophagales; family Flammeovirgaceae; species Flammeovirgaceae bacterium SG7u.111. The sequence goes on from CP139021.1 coordinate 6,044,677, forward strand.
TTACCCGGGTGAGGAAAAAGACATTTTTGATTATGTCGCTGATAGGGCCGCTCTTGATCGCCTCGGTATATGTGGTGCCTATTTGGCTTGCCACGCGCGATGGGGATGAAAAAACGGTGCAGGTGGTGGACGACAGCGGGCTTTTTGACCAGAAGTTTGAGAGCAGGAAAAACCTACGGTTCATCTACAACAGCGATAGGATAGAAGAAACGAAAGAAAGCTTCAAAAACAGTAATTACGATGCGCTGCTGTATATTCCCGATATAAACGTGGAAGACCCAACGGGCGTGACGATTTACTCTGAAAAGGGAATTTCGAGCATTACGAGAGAGGTCATTGAGCGTACGATTGAAAAGGTAATAAAAGATATAAAACTGGAAAAAGCAGGGCTTGACAGGGAGGTTCTGAAATCGCTAGATTCCAATGTGGACATCCGTACAATCAACCTTTCGGATGGAGGGGAAAAAGACAGCAATGCAAATATTTCCACCGCAATCGGGCTTTTTGCTGGGTTGCTTGTTTACTTTTTCACCTTTATGTACGGTGCTCAGGTGATGCGTGGGGTGATTGAGGAAAAAACGAACAGAATTATTGAGGTGATCATTTCTTCGGTGAAGCCTTTCCAACTGATGATGGGGAAAATAATAGGAATAGCTGCTGTTGGCCTGACCCAAATACTCATCTGGATAGTATTAGTTACCATTGTCATAAATGTTTCGAGTATGTTCTTGGATACTGGAGCAGTTGCCAAAGACACCCTTAGCAACCAACAGGGCATTATGTCGGCAGCTCCAATTGAGCAACCTATAAAAGTGGAGGCGAATGTATCTGACAACCAAAAAGCTGAACTGTTTAAAGCTATTTCTACGGTTAACTTTCCGTTAATTATCGGAAGCTTTGTCTTTTACTTCTTGTTCGGGTATTTGATGTACGCTTCGCTTTTTGGGGCAGTAGGCGCTGCGGTAGACAGCGAGACAGATACACAGCAATTTATGCTACCCATTACGATTCCACTCATTTTATCGATGATAGTTTCGGGAGCGGTAATAGCCGACCCGCATGGTTCTTTGGCATTTTGGTTCTCCATGATTCCATTAACCTCGCCTGTGATAATGATGGTACGCTTGCCGTTTATCGGGTTTTCGTGGGAGCTTTTCCTCTCTATGGGTCTTTTAATTGCAGGTTTTGTGCTTTCTACTTGGGTTGCCGGACGGATTTATAGGGTTGGAATTCTGATGTATGGGAAAAAAGTGAGTTGGAAAGAGCTGAGCAAATGGTTTTTTTATAAGCCTTGATTGTATTTAGCTTAAAAACTTACGTTTAGGTCGGAAAAAGTCCACTTTTTACTTTCAAAAAGGCAGTACTTTTGATAACGGCAGGGTTACTTGGACAAACCTTGTTTTTGGGAAATGATTGAATTACAAATTGATTGGGCATAAATGCCTTTTTTTCGCTAGAATTGCAGTCCCTTTTAAACAAAGTCATTATACGACCTATTTTATTTCCAAGCGGGTTTTATGGATTGAAACAAAGGGCTATATTTGCGTAAATTTTTCAGAATCTAACAATACAATCAAATGGAATTAACAACAGTTGTTGTTGCGTCAATTGTAGCGTTTGCGATCATCATCTTATTTTTGGTCGTTTTGCTGCTCTTCGCTCAGTCAAAATTGGTACAAAGTGGTGATGTAAAGATCATCATCAACGGTGATACTGAAAATCCAGTAGTTACCTCGGCAGGTTCAACTTTGCTCAGTACGCTTTCTGGCCAAAAGATTTTCTTGCCTTCAGCCTGTGGTGGCGGTGGTACTTGCGCTATGTGTAAGTGCGTGGTAGAAGATGGTGGTGGGGAAGTATTGCCTACAGAAGTTGGCCACTTGAGCCGTAGCGAGCAAGCTGAGAACGTAAGGCTTTCTTGCCAAGTGAAGGTAAAGCAAGACATGACCATCAGGATACCTGAAGAAATCTTCGGTATTAAGAAGTGGGATTGTGAAGTGATATCGAACTACAATGTCGCTACATTCATTAAGGCATTTATTGTAAAACTTCCAGAAGGTGAAAACCTTGACTTTGAGGCTGGTGGATATATCCAGATAGATGTGCCTAAAGTAGAAGTTGATTTTAAAGATATTGATATAGCTCCAGACCCAAGCGATCCGGCTGGTCCAGAAAAATTCAAAGAAGACTGGGATAAGTTCGGTCTTTGGGATTTGAAAATGAAAAATGACGAGGAAGTATTTAGAGCTTACTCGATGGCCAACCACCCAGCAGAAGGAAATATCGTGATGCTGACTATCCGTATTGCTACTCCACCTTGGGATAGAGCTAAAAATGCATGGATGGACGTAAATCCTGGTATTTGTTCTTCTTATGTTTTCTCGAGAAAACCAGGTGATAAAGTAACTATTTCTGGTCCTTATGGTGAATTCTTCATCAAAGATACAGATGCAGAAATGATCTACGTAGGTGGTGGTGCTGGTATGGCACCAATGAGGTCTCACTTGTTCCACCTATTCCACACATTAAAAACTGGTAGAAAAGTAACTTACTGGTACGGTGGTAGGTCTAAGAGAGAATTGTTCTACGAAGACGATTTCAGACAAATTGAAAAAGAGTTCCCTAACTTCCAATTCGAAATTGTATTGTCTGAGCCACTTCCTGAAGACAACTGGAAAGAGAAAAAATCAATTGATGATAAAGAAGGTGACGGTTTCTTAGGTTTCGTTCACAATGCCGTGATCGAACACCAACTGAAAAACCACGATGCTCCTGAAGATATTGAGTTCTACTTCTGTGGACCTCCTATGATGAACCAAGCCGTACTCAAGATGTGTGAAGATTGGGGTGTACCTGATGAGAACGTATCATTCGATGATTTCGGTGGTTAAGATTTCAACTGAAAAATTTGCAAGGCGGGACAGATGTCCCGCCTTTTTTGTTCCTTTCCTCTTACAGTTTATCTCCCTTTGCTTATCTCTTATAAGAGCATATTTTAAACTTTACCTATTTCAATGTAAACGAACACATAAGCGCCTATCCGATTCAATAATCTCACTTAAAATAAAATTCTTCAATAGCGAGCGCTGTTATTTTCGAGTTTTCTTCTTTCGCGAGAACCTCAAAATGGGCCGCCGCTGTGGTAATCATTTTCGCCTGAAAACTTAAATTCTAAACATACTCTAATTTGACTGACCAGAAATCCCCAAACTACTTTTGTTTGAGGATAAAGTCATTATTTTTGTTCCATTAGACGAACAACTATGAATTACCAAAAAAAGAAAATAGCTGAAGCCCCAAGGCATGTTCCTTTTTCGACTGCTGTCCAAGTGATTTTTGGAGGTCTGAGTAATCGAATAGGTTGGCCTATATTTGGTTTTGGGATGATTTTCTTTTGGTTTTTCTCTTTTCGCTCCGAGCTCACCCACCTTCCTTTATATTTTGGAAAAACAGTAACTGTACCCGGTAAAGTGAACCAGGTAAGGGAAACAGGCACGGTGGTAAACGAGCAAAGTATAGAAGAATATTATTTTTCTTTTTGGACGAAAGAGGGGGAAAAGCTAGAAGGCTCGTCTTTTGGAACCGATTACCAATATCACGTTGGCAGTAAGGTATCAGTAGAATACTTGAAAAGCAACCCTGAATATGCCAGAATTGAAGGTTGCCGAACTGCTGAAAATGGGATTGCCATTGGCTTACTTCCTCTTGTGATCCCGCTCATTGGATTGGTAATGGTCACTATAGCTCTCAACGGGGGAATACGCTCATATTGGCTTCTGAAAAAAGGGGTAGCAGGTTATGGAAAACTTACCAGAAAAAAGGCAACGGGAAGGGAAATAAACGATCAGGTTATTTATAAAATGTTCTTCAAGTTCAAGGCCATTGATGGAAATGAATATATGGCGGTGACCCACACTCACGAAACAGATGCACTAGAAGACGAAGAAAAGGAAGTGCTGTTGTATAACCCGCAAAAACCTAGGGAAGGAATACTTTTCGACAATTTGCCCGGTTCTCCTCAGCTAAATGAACTTGGGGAAATCATACCAGCCACCGATGCCAGTGTTACAACATCTTTGCTCATTCCTGTAATTTCTTTATTAGGGAATTTTTTTTATCTTTTTTACCACTTGCACCAAGGACTCTAATTTTTACTTTGTAGAGTTCTCTCAAACCCTTTGAATAAATAAGGGGTTTAATGATTGTTTGAAATCAATACTAGACCATATACACTACGTGCTTTGAAAGCAACAGAATCAAAATCGCCTACTACTGACGTACTATTGGAATTAGATGAGTTTTTCAGCTTCTTTGAAAAAGACAGCTTTCATTCAACGGCTTTAACCGAATTAAAAAACCGGAATGTTGTTCAATTTAAGGGTTTGACGGGAAGTATGGATGCGGTCATTGCAGCTAGCCATTTTCGTAATAGCCCAAGTAGCCATATGTACATCCTGCACGACAAGGAAGAGGCTGCTTATTTCATGAATGACCTCCAACAGCTTCTTCCTACTACCGATATTTTAATTTTCCCCACTTCCTATAAAAAGCCTTACCAGTTTGCTGAAATAGAAAATGCCAATATTCTCCAGCGAGCCGAGGTGCTCAACCAGATAAATGGAAAAAAAGAGGATGTGCTGATAGTTACTTATCCTGATGCCCTCACCGAAAAGGTAATTAACCAGCGGTCTTTGTTGGAAAACACGTTTTCGGCAAAGCTAGGGGAAAAAGTAAGTGTAGATTTTGTAAGCGAACTACTGATAGAGTACGATTTTGAGAAAACAGATTTTGTTTACGAAGCAGGGCAATTTTCGGTAAGAGGAGGAATCATTGATATCTTTTCCTATGCAAATGAGCTTCCCTATAGGTTAGAGCTATTTGGAGATGAAATTGATAATATCCGAACTTTTGACCCCATCACCCAACTTTCTGTTGAAACCAAGACGTTTGTTTCCATTATCCCTAATGTTCAAACAAAACTTTTACAGGAAGTGAGAGATTCTTTTTTGAACTTCATTCCTAAAAACACAGTCGTTTGGCTTAAGGATTACCAACTCACCACCGATACTTTTTCAAAGTATTTTCAAAGTGCTACAGAGGATTTCAATTCTATTTTAAAAGCTTGCGGAGATACGCAAGTAATAAGCCATCCTGAAGACTTATTTGTTTCTACAGAAGTATTTGAAGAACAGCTTTCTGCCTTTACCAAAGTTGAATTTGGAAACCGCTTTTACCTCAAAACAAAACTAACTTTTGATTTTAACTCATCGCCCCAGCCCAATTTCAACAAGGATTTTAATTTGCTAAAAGATGAGCTAGACCAAAAGGAATCGAAAGGGTATAAAAATATAATCATAGCAGAGTCGCAACGCCAGCTCGATAGGCTAAAAACGATTTTTGAAGAGATTGACCCGGACTTGGAGTACAGAGAAATGCGCCTTTCGCTCCGATCGGGCTTTATCGATGAAATCACAAAAGTAGTTTGCTATACCGATCACCAGATTTTTGAACGGTTTCATCGCTATCACGAGAAAAAAAAATATTCTAAGTCAAAAGCCCTCACCCTAAAAGAACTCCGAGAGCTAAAAGTTGGAGATTATATCACCCATATTGACTATGGCATCGGTCGCTTTGGCGGGATGGAAAAGGTGGTAAATAATGAGCGCCCTCAAGAAGCTATCCGGCTCATCTATAGAGATGATGATATCTTATACCTGAGTGTACACAGCTTGCACAAACTTTCTAAATATTCTGGGCAGGAAACCAAAGCGCCGAAAATGAGCAAGCTAGGCTCGCCCGAATGGGAGCAGAAAAAGACCAAAGCGAAGAAGAAAATCAAGGATATAGCCAAAGACTTGATCACGCTCTACGCAAAACGGAAAACAGCACCTGGCTATCAGTTTGGAACAGACAATTACATGCAAGCTGAGCTTGAGTCGTCTTTTTTATACGAAGAAACACCTGACCAGGCAAAAGCCATTGAAGATGTAAAAGTAGATATGGAACAGCCTCACCCTATGGACAGACTGGTTTGCGGCGATGTAGGATTTGGCAAAACGGAAGTGGCAGTACGTGCGGCTTTTAAAGCAATTTGTGACAGCAAACAAGTTGCTGTTTTGGTACCTACTACTATTTTGGCCGTACAACACTACAATACATTTAAAAATAGGTTAGATAAATTTCCCTGTCGGATTGAGTTTATAAATAGATTTAAAACTGCAAAAGAAATACGGAAAACACTAAAAGAAGCAGCAGAGGGCAAAATTGACATTCTGATAGGTACTCACAGGATCATAAGCAAAGATGTAAAATTCAAAAACCTTGGGCTTATGATCATAGATGAGGAACAGAAGTTTGGGGTGAAAGCAAAAGAACGCTTGAAAGAACTATGCATTAATGTAGATTCCCTAACCCTCACGGCGACACCAATCCCCAGAACTTTGCAGTTTTCTTTGATGGGAGCGAGAGATTTGTCCATTATTTCCACTCCCCCACCCAACCGCCAACCTGTTACTACCGAGCTTCAAACGTATAGCGATGAAATTATACGAGATGCCATACGCCGGGAATTGTACAGAGGAGGTCAAGTTTTCTTTGTTCATAACCGAATAAAAGATATTGAAGCAGTTGCAAATAGTATTTTAAGCCTAGTACCTGATGCTCGGGTAGCTTATGCTCATGGGCAAATGGACGGTGTGAGGCTGGAAAAAATAATGATGGCCTTTATTGATGGAGATTATGACGTGTTGGTTTCTACCAATATTATCGAGTCAGGGCTTGATATTCCAAATGCTAACACCATTATTATAAATCGGGCCCACACCTTTGGTCTTTCAGATCTTCACCAAATGCGTGGAAGAGTTGGACGATCCAATAAAAAAGCTTATTGTTACCTCATCACCCCAGCATTAATTGGCCTTTCGGCAGATTCGAGGAAAAGACTAAGTACCTTGGAAGAGTTTTCTGATCTTGGCGATGGGTTCAAAGTTGCTATGCGAGATTTGGACATTAGGGGCGCTGGTAATTTATTGGGTGGAGAACAAAGCGGTTTTATTACCGACCTAGGTTTTGACACTTATAATAAAATACTAGAGGAGGCAATTGGCGAACTGAAAGAAAAAGAGTTCAGAGATTTGTTCAAAAAAGAGCTAGAACTTACAGAGGGACAATTAAAAGTTGACTGTACGGTTGAGACAGACTTTGAAATATTGATCCCAGAAGATTATGTCACAAATATTTCTGAACGTTTGAACCTCTATATAGCTGCAGATGCTGTTTCTAACCCAAAAGGTTTAGAAAAGTTTTCAACTTCACTAATCGATCGCTTTGGGCCTCTCCCAAACCAAGTAGAGGACTTATTGGAGACAATTAGGCTTAGGTGGAAATGTGAAAAATTGGGTATTGAGAAACTTATTTTAAAATCTGGTACGCTCAAATCCTATTTAGCTGAACATGAGAATGCTTCGTATTATCAATCCAACCTTTTTGGGAAAATATTGAAATATGTTGGAAAAAATCCGAGGACTTGTAGATTAAAAGAGGCAAAAAAACGTGTTATTTTTATAGTAGAAGACATTTCTTCCATACATGAAGCTATGCACTGTATAAATGAAATTTTGGAAGAATAGTTTTTTAGGTACAATTATTGAATTAGTTACATCGATATATTTTTACCTTCCAATTTCCAGTGGCAATAAAAATATACAGTCTTAGTTAATTAGAAAGTTAATCAAAATCTTGAGAAAGATACATAGCCTGAAATCATTTAATAAATTAATTATGAACAGATTGAAAAGCCTTTTTCACTTGCTTTTTCTACTTTCAGTCTCAACACTCATCTTGAGTAGTTGCGGTAAAAAGAATGACTTTCCATCTGCAATGGATCCAGGTAAGCGAAGTACCACTACAGGTATGGCTTACAACGGAAAAGATGAGAATTCTTTTGGAGTAAGAAAATATTATGGACAACCAGTAGGACCAAACCTTCGCTATATTGAAGGTGGTAGAGTTGTTTTAGGATCTTATGAAGAAGATCTTATGGGCTCTATGGATAACCTAGAAAGAACAGTTACTGTATCGTCTTTTTATATGGACGAAACAGAGATTACCAATATCAACTGGCAAGAATACCTTCACTATGTAAGAGATTCAGGCGCTGTTTATTGGGAAGAGGCTTTGCCAGATACAACAGTTTGGTCAAAAGAACTTGCTTTTAACGATCCATATGTTGATAATTACTTCCGTTACCCTGGCTTCAGGTTCCACCCTGTAGTAGGTGTAAGTTGGTTGCAAGCAAAGAACTACTGTACATGGAGAACTTCAGTGGTAAATCGTAACCTAGTAATGAAAAACGGTACTGACGAAGAAGTTTCTGCAGCAGAAGCGGGTGATAAAATTCCTCTTGAGTCTGGTATTGTAGTTCCAAACTATAGGCTACCAACCGAATCTGAGTGGGAATATGCAGCACAAGCACTAATAGGTGTACAAGAATATGACGAAAACCAAAGCCACAGAAGACTTTATCCTTGGGATGGTCACTCTACAAGGAATCCATATGGAGATCAAATGGGCAACTTTATGGCCAACTTCAAAAGAGGTCGTGGTGACTATGCTGGTATCGCTGGTAAGTTGAATGATGGGGCTATGATTACTGAACCTGTTTACAACAACCCTCCTAACGATTACGGTTTGTATAACATGGCTGGTAATGTAAGTGAGTGGGTTGAAGATATTTACCGTCCACTTTCATACCAAGATATGGAAGACCTTAACCCAGTTAGGAACAGTGGTTTCTTAGATGATGCAGCTTGGGATTATGTTTATGACAAGCCACAATGGTCTACATTTATTGATAACCATGTAAGGGTTTATAAAGGTGGTTCTTGGAAAGATGTAGCTTACTGGTTATCTCCTGGTACAAGAAGATACCTTGAAGAAGATTCAGCAACTGCTACCATTGGTTTCCGTTGTACGATGATTGCAGCTGATGCAACTCCTCCAGATGGCAACAAGCTTAAAAGATAAGAATAGATTAAAATTCTAAAAAAAATACCTGAAGAGGAAATTCCTCTTCAGGTATTTTTTTATGTTCAAGAATAAACTTCTGGCATGGTGAAGTACAAAGTAGCCGTAGCTCCCTTCTTTTCCTCGTTCTCTAGCCAAATATCACCTTTGCGCATCTCCATTATTTTTTCACAGCTTGCCAGACCAATACCACTTAAAACTTGACGCTACCGTAGACCATGAAACTGAGAAGTTAGTTAAAACTCTGAAAATAAATCACAAACAAAGGTTAACGAATAACAACCTTTGGCATTGTTGCTTTATAAAAGTCAACTTTTGTAGCCAACCTATATCAAGGATAGTCACTAGTCCAGTTTTCCCTGAAGTTGGCTTACAGCTTGAGTTCTAAAAATTTCATATTCTATAATTATTACATCCCTTCATGATTGAAAAAATGTGTCCAATCTAAGGAGATTAAGAACTATAAACCTGTAATTCTCAGTAGAAGCTAATAAAAGAAATGTATCTCCTAAATTACTTAATTGAGACCGCGCCGAACTTACCAACCCCACTTTCCGTTAAAAAGTCATACATTTGCATCAATATCTAATTTTAAAAAATCCATAAATCATGAGCAAACAGAAAAAGAAGCGGCAAAAGCGACCTGCTGAGCTGCAAGCACTGAAAGTAGCAATTACCAATACCCTGAAAACACGAGTGGTAAAAAGTAAGAAAACCTATACGAGGAAGATGAAGCACAAAAAGCTAGAACCTTCCTCTTTTTTTATGTCTTTTCTAGCCAATCGACTTCTTTTTTCATAACCTTCTCCCCTCCCCTTCAACAAATCAATGCCTTTCTTTTCTGTTTCACTTCCCCATTTTTCCACTTGAGTTCCAGTCTATTTGTCAAACCCATTTAATTATTCTTCTTTTGAGAAAGGTATGCCCTAGTCCAAAGAAGTCAGGTATTACCTATGAAAACGTATGAAGAAATCTTACAAAAAAGTCTTCTTGATCATAGTAGTTCTCATGCTCTCTGGACCTATTATGGAAAGCATTCGAATATCTATGGGTAGGCATCGGCTGCCACTTCCTGTTCTTTCCGGCATTCAGCTACTGTGCATTTTGGGAAGTATTTTTCTTGATAGCCAACTTACCAAGTACAATAAAAAACCGTTTGTTTCCTATATTTCAATAAGTATTGCCAACATTTTATTTGTATCCTTAGCATTATTCATTTTCCATTCCATCACACAAACTCCCTTTATTTATATCCGCTCTATCAGCATTTCTTTCACCGTCAGCCTGTACTTCATTTTTGCAGATCAGATAGAAAGAAACCGAGCTAAAAAGCAAGAAAACGAGGAGTTAAAAAGCCAAAAGTCGAAGGCGGAAATGGAGGTGCTAAAGCAACAGATAAACCCGCACTTTTTGTTTAATAGCCTTAACACGCTCAAGGAGCTGATAGAAGAAGACCAAGGAAGTGCTGTTCAGTATCTCCAAAAGTTTTCGAAACTTTACCGCTATGTTCTCGCTTCCAACGGGCAAGATTTGGTAAGAATAGAAGAGGAGCTAGAATTTTTAGAAAAGTATTTCCAACTGCTGCAAAAGCGCTTTGGCGATAGACTAACCATGAGCCTCCACAATTCGGAAGTGGCGAAGGGCAAGCTTATACCGCCCATGAGCTTACAACTTTTACTGGAAAATGCCATTAAGCACAACGAGGTATCCAACGAACACCCGCTCCATGTCGATTTTACTTTCCATCCAGACAGTGTGGAAATTGAAAATAAAGTAAAAAGCAAAACTTCTTTTGTGCAAAGCAATGGACTAGGGCTAAGTAACTTGGAATTTAGAGTTCGGCACTTTTTGCATAAAGAAATCACTTTTGGGTTCACGGAAAATCAAGATAAATTCAGGGTTTTATTACCAATTAGCGAACAAATATGAGTAGAAAATTCACAGTTTTACTGATAGAAGATGAAAATGCCGCCAAGCGGGCATTAAAAAGAGCATTGGGCAAGCTCAATTTTGAGCACCAAATTCTTGAAGAATTTGAGACGGTAAAAGGAGCTGCAGCGTGGCTGAAAACCAACAATACCCCCGACCTCATTTTTATGGACATCCAACTCTCCGATGGAATTTCCTTCGAAATTTTTGACAAAGTTACCATCCAAAGTCCCGTAATTTTCACTACGGCTTACGATGAATATGCCATCCAGGCCTTTCGGGTAAACGGACTGGATTATCTCCTAAAACCCATAGACGACGAAGACCTTTCTGAGGCAATTGAGCGGTTTAAAACCAACTTCTCTACCAACTCAACCAGGGCCGAGGACTTGAGCAGCTTGCACCAAGTGCTGCAAAAGCTTCACAAGCCTGCATATAGGGAAAGCTTTTTGGTACACCACAAGCACAAAATGCTAATGATAAACGTGCAGGACATTGCTTATTTTTATGTGAACAATAAAGTCACGTACATCAAAAGCAACAAGAACCAAGACTATGCGCTCGACATAAAAATGGAGGAAATTGAGAAACAAGTTGACCCTGCCCAGTTCTTCCGTGCCAATAGGCAATACCTCGTTTCTAAGCGTAGCATCCAAGAAATCGAGTTCTATTTCAATAGTAAACTAAGCCTTACACTGCATCCTCCCACCCTCGAGCTTGTGACCATTAGCAAGGAAAAAGCTCCTAGCTTTAAATTCTGGGCAAATAAGTAATCCGTTTCAGTTCTCGATTCGGAGGTTTCAGTTTTGAGTTTCGCCGTTTTGGCTTTAATCGCCAGCATTGAGGGTATACAGCTCGTATTTTTATAGTGTAAATCATTCTTATCCAAACACCAATTTGGAAAAAGGTCTAAATACTAACACAACAAAAATACATTCTAATGAAAACTCCATTGAACATGCATACGCTTTTACTTTTACTTGGCCTATTCATCGCATCCTGTGATGGAAATGACGGTGAAATAGAAGAAGAAGTACTAGATCCAAGTGATTGTGACGATGTAGCAACTGTCGACCTTGGCAACCGAGGGGTTTGTAGTGAATCGTTGAGCTATACTTCTGAAGTCAACTTCAGTATAGATGGAGATAGCCGGGTGATTACTTCCAATGCTATTCCCGACCATAAAGTTGGGCTTTTTGGTGGGGGGCAAGGCTCGCTCAATCCAAATGCAATTGGAGAGGTGGAAGAGACCTACCGAATACCACTTTTTCCTAGTCTTTCGGGTAGTATTACCCCTTTGCTCAGTACTACTTCTGGTCCGCAATATGAATTTGGAATAATGCTAAATGGGGTCATTCTGGATCCGGAAGCCGCAGAGCCATGGCCGCACAGTGGAAGTTTTTTCAACTCAAACGTCAACTGGGAGTGGAATTTGGATGCGATGTCCATAAATCTTGGCCTAGATTGCAACAATGCTCATGTTCAACCAACGGGAAAATATCATTACCATGGTGTACCTACTTTGTACCTAGAATCAATAAATGCTACTTCCAACCAAATGACCTTGATAGGCTATGCTGCCGACGGCTTCCCCATCTACTACATGTACGGTTACAAAGAAGCAAGCAACAGCTCAAGTGGAATTACTGCACTCAACTCGAGCTTTTCCCTCAAGCAGGGCGACCGACCTGGCGATGGCGACTCTGCCCCTTGCGGCGAATACTCTGGAATTTACACGAATGACTACGAATATGTGGGTGGAGATGGTGATCTGGACGAGTGTAACGGAAGAACAGGAGTAACGCCAGAATACCCAAATGGCACCTATTATTATGTAATAACGGAAGATTTCCCTTTCCTTCCACGCTGCCTCAAAGGAACACCTTCAGCAGATTTTAAAATTGGAAGGTAATACTCTAAAGCTATGAAAAAAACAGTTATAATACTTGTAATCGGGTTGCTCAGCTTTATAAATATTGCCTTGGCTCACAGCCCCAAAGAGACTTACGCTACCCTGGAAATCAAAAACAGTAACCTTATTGTGACCTTAGATGTACCTTGGTCTATAAACAATGCATTGAGAGAAGGTAATCCTTACATAAAGGATGATATTGATGAGGACGTATTTATAGAATTTGCCAAAACGTACCTTATTTTAAATTTTGAAGTAAGAAAAGAAGAAGAACTAGTGCGACCAACTAATATTGAAATACTGGAGGGAGATCATTTCCACAATGCACGAATCAGTATTGAATTTCCATGCAGTGAACTAGCGGGACTATCTATCAAAAACACTTTACTTTTCAACCTCAATCCTAATCAAAGAAATTACCATAAGGTGAAAATTACTGATGCAACTCCTAAAAACTACATCACCTTCCAAGAATTACCCACTTTTCAGATCAAAGGAAAAAGCCAAATGGCAGGCATAGCCCCAATAACCATTGGTTCGATAGCTACCCTAGCTCTTATCAGCATATTTTTTCTTATTGTAAGAAATAGAAAAATTCGAATTATGAAAATTCAAGACAGTTCTTACAGTGTGTAGTTTTTCAAACGACCTCACTGTAAGCTTTCCAGCAGCCCCAAAGAGTTCTTATTCTCTTTGGGGCTGTTATTTTTATAAACCTGAAGTTTATAATGACCAACCTTCTCTGTAATCCCTAAATACATATTGGTTGGCATCCTCACTATTGGTGATTTTCATACTTTTTCCATCCCATAAGAAACGTTTTCTTCCCTCAAACTCCAATCGTTGCTTCTCGTTCATCTTACCATGTTGGTAACTCCGGATAGCCAAATTACCCATCAGCACCGTTTCGGTCAGAGGGCCTGCATAATCGAATGATGATCTCAATCCTTTATGTTTCTTACCATTAAACCCATCTTTGATCGCATCTGTCCACAATACTTGATGACCGTATTCTGGTTTCGTTTTTTCATAGATATTCTTGCCATCGTAGCCTTCTGGCATAGTCAGTTTCTCACCGCTGTTCAGATAGACCATTGGTCTCAATCCGTAGACCCCACAAGTCATAATTCCCTTATCGCCAATCATCATCACGCCATTTTGAGAGCTTTCATCACCCAAAGGATCATCTGCGGGGATAAGTTCTGGGTGGAATGGCCTAATGCCGCCATCGTACCAAGTCATGGTAATTCCTGACTTGTTCTTTTTGGTTTTAGGAAACTTGAGCTGTACATGTGACGAAGGAGGGCAACCTTCTGGAATATACTCCGGTGTCCAATCTTTGGTAAATACCTGACCTACGCTGCACTCTACCTCGGTTGGGTAGCCAAGTTCCAACACTCTAAAAGGAGGGTCGATCAAATGGCAGCCCATATCGCCCAATGCACCTGTTCCAAAATTCCACCAACCTCTCCATTTGAACGGGTGGAAAAGTGGATGGTAATCTACGTACTCGGCAGGACCGATAAACTTGTCCCAATCATCTTTGGAGATATGTTCTGGTACGGCTGGTTTTTCAGTTGGGAACGGAATTCCTTGTGGCCACACAGGGCGGTTAGTCCAGACATAAACTTCTTTTACCGTACCAATTAGCCCTTTTTCAAACCATTCTATCATCTGCTGCTGACCAGGGTTAGATGCACCTTGGTTTCCCATTTGCGAAACGATTTTGTATTTCCTAGCTGCTTCGGTAAGCGTACGAGCCTCCTTAATGTTATGAGTAAGAGGCTTCTGAACATACACATGCTTGCCTAGTTGCATAGCGGCCATTGCCGCAGTTGCATGAATGTGGTCTGGAGCAGAAATAGTTACAGCATCTATTTCTTTCATTTCCTCCAGCATTTTTCTGAAATCGTTATAGTATTTGGCTTTGGGCCATAGATCTGTAGCATTTTTGCACCTATTTTTATCCACATCACAAATACCTACAACATTATCTCCGCCTTCGTTCCACGCATTTTTGATATCTGACCAGCCTTTCCCGCCAGCACCGATCGCCGCAATATTCAGTTTGTCGCTAGGCGCTTTGTAGCCTACTCCGCCAAGTACGTGCCGCGGTACAATCATAAAGCCAGCCGCAGCCAATGCCGAACCTTTCAGAAATTCTCGTCTCTGTGTTTTTTGGGTCTTTGGGTATTTGTCTTTTTTCATTTTAGGGGTTTGTTTTAATTATCTTATTTACTAGGCAAAAGCTTGAATCTGTCCATTTCAAACGTTTGCTTTAAGTTAAAACATCCTTTCTGTTTCCCCTAAAAATGTGGCATTGTTTTTTTGATTTTTACTTCTTCGCTAGGTATTTCCAGAAAAAACTATCGGTTTTGCCCATGTATTGTTTGGTTATTACATCTCTAAATTCTACATCGGTAATCCAAGGAGAGTGCTCTGGAGTAGATATGGGAAAAAACTCCGCTCCAAGATATGAGCCCATAATAGACATTGACATCATGTGGATAGGAGTAAGTGCTGCTGTAGCTAGTAAAAAAACAAATACCCAAAACCGTAAATTTCTTCGTGCATGTGCTAAGAAACGTATAATCAATATCCAAAAAATCAAAAGAATGGAGAAAGGGACATCAATCAACCAGTCATTGTAAAAACCTAATTTATAAAAGGGAAGCAATATCAGTATTCCTATAACCATCAAAAAGTCAGTTTTAAATGATTTCATGCGGTAAAAAGGGTGAACAAGAAATGCATATATGCCAAATTCAATGAGATAGAAGAAAAACAAAACAAAGGGAATAGTCCTCCAATTTATAAATTCCCAGAGAAACCCTTTAGGTGATATGGGGTAATGAGCAAGTAAAAAAGATAACATCACTAAACCAAGACCAATTGCTGTAAACAAATTATGAGTACTGAAATTGGTTTTGAAGTCATTTCTAAAAAGGTAAACCAGAGCTAAAAAAACACATCCAATAGCAGCTAACGTGGAGATGTTTATCGTCAGTACTACTATTAATCCAATGTATATATTTTTTTTCTTAAAACTCCCTTCCCAATAAATCCAAGCTCCTGCCAACCAAGCCCCCATTGCATGTTGTGGCATCCAACTGATAAACCTGTTTATATCCCGATAGTTAAAGTTTTGAGCTTTTGCGGCAGCTCCCCAATTATGTAAAAGCATACCATCTAAACCATTGTATAATACAATTTCCCAAAACGAATCATCAAACCCATGGTGTACTACAGACTGCACAAGCCGATAAACAGCTGCGTAAACATCAAGGCCTGCCAAAAGTGGGAAAATCAAAAAAAGCAAACTTCCTTTTTTTAACCCAGCAAGTTTTCTAATCCAGAAAAAGGTCAATACAACCCCAATCCAAGTCCAAATAAAAAGATAAATATTTGCATACTGAATGTGGGTAAGTTTACTTAAAAACGCCGTAGGAAGGTAGTAACCTAGATAATAACACAGAAAGGTAGTCTCTCCTTTTACAACATCGGAGTCTCCAAGAATTACTGGCCAAGCCTTTTCCGTAAGTTCTCTTACAATAGAATTATGTTTTTCGTAATCACCAAACTGCCTAAACACCCCACCTGAACCTGCCACTAACAACCAAACAGTAACCACAATAACCATTAACCACAAAGCCTTTTTTGTGATTTCGGACTTTGCCCAAGGAAGTGATGCTTCTTTATTTTCGAGGTAGATTCTCCAACCTGACCAGAGCAAAGCCAATGAAACCGGAATAGCGATGTACCAATGCAGCCAACCTAGTACAAAAATAAGATTTGGAATGCCTAAATAAAGAAAAGTAAAAATAACCAACCAGCTCTGTTCGCTAGCTTTATAGGGGGGCAGTTTGGGGCTTAGAATTTTCATCACCCCCAATTTTAAGCAACAGCGCACAAAATACAACACAAAACCCTCTCCTATTATGAAAAAAACTATAGTTTTTGAAAAGTTGCCTAAGCGTGAACAGTTGATACTTTTTCAATTTTTTTTATTTTTTCTGACCTTTTTTGGCTCAATTTGGTTATCCTTCTTTGATACACCTCCAACTATCATTTGACATTAAGTATGAGTAAACAAAAAACGACGGTCTCACAAGTCTTTAAAGAGTTTATATGGCCGCGTAAGCTGCTGATTTTTTGGGGTTTGATATTGATTATTATCGGTCGGATGGCCAGTTTGGTGCTCCCTTGGAAAAGTAAGGAACTGATTGATGATATTGTGCCTAATAATGATCTGGAAGGGTTAACAAACCTGCTAATCATAGTAGGAATAGCCATTTCAGCACAGGCAATCACCTCCTTTTCCCTTACAAAATTATTAAGCGTGGAAGCCCAGCGGTTGATTTCAGAATTAAGAGCTCAAGTCCAACGCAAAATATTGACACTCCCCATTTCCTTTTTCGATAATAATAAATCAGGGGCGCTGGTATCTCGGATTATGACGGATGTAGAAGGAGTAAGAAACTTGATAGGCACGGGGCTAGTACAGCTATTTGGCGGGACGCTCACAGCTATCATTTCACTTGGGTTGTTGATCAACATCAGCCCGACCATGACCTTGTATGTATTGGTGCCCGTGGTTCTATTTGGAGTAATCGCCCTTAAAGCATTTGGGTACATCCGCCCGATATTTAGGAACAGGGGGAAAATCAATGCTGAAGTAACGGGAAGGCTTACCGAAACGCTAAATGGCGTGCGAGTAATTAAAGGTTTTAATGCAGAAGAGCAAGAAAACAAGAGTTTTGAGAATGGGGTAAATAGGCTCTTTTTGAATGTAAAAAAGAGCTTGACTACAACTGCCATGGTCACAAGTACTTCCACTTTTTTACTGGGTTTGGCAAGTACGGGTATCATGGGAATTGGTGGATATTACATAATCAATGGAGATTTGACTTTTGGTGAATTTCTTTCATTTACGCTCTATTTGGGCTTTTTGATTGCCCCAATTGTACAAATGAGCAATATAGGAAGCCAACTGACCGAGGCATTTGCTGGCTTGGACCGTACGTCCGAAATCATGGAAATGTCTCCTGAAAATGACCCGGAAACCAGAACAGTGAAACTAGGAGAAATTGTTGGCGACATAAGGTTTGATAATGTATCTTTTGCCTATGATGAAGATAAGGACGTATTGCACAAGATTTCGTTTGATGCGCCGAAGGGTAGTGTTACTGCTTTGGTGGGAACTTCGGGGTCGGGCAAATCGACAATTGCGAGCTTAGCGGCTTCTTTTTTAAACCCTCGTTCAGGAACGATCACGGTAGATGGACAAGACTTATCGAAGGTAAGTCTCGATTCTTTCCGAAGCCAGTTAGGAGTGGTACTCCAAGATGATTTCCTTTTTGAGGGTACTATCAGGGAAAATATCCTTTTCCCCCGCCCCGAAGCCTCAGAAGAACGATTGATTGAAGCGGTAAAAGCTGCTTATGTAGATGAATTTACAGACCGGTTTGAAAAAGGGTTAGATACGGTAATTGGTGAACGAGGAATTAAGCTTTCGGGTGGACAGCGCCAGCGAATAGCTATTGCAAGAGCTATTTTGGCAAATCCAAGGGTGTTGATTTTGGATGAAGCTACTTCTAACCTAGATACAGAAAGTGAAATGTTGATCCAAAAGAGTTTGGCAGAGTTGATGAAGGGACGAACAACTTTCGTAATTGCGCATAGGCTAAGCACCATTCGCCAGGCTGACCAGATTTTGGTGATAGAAAATGGTAAAATAGCTGAAAGGGGAAATCACCAAGAATTAATTGATAGCGAAGGTAGGTACTTTCAGTTATTTACTTACCAGAGCAGGATTTAAAAACCAACAGAGGTTGAAAGGTAAAATTTGCACATTGATATTTTCATTATAAAGTGGAGGCAGCGGAAATTAGAGACTTACTGGAAACAAAGGCGGAAGAATACAATCAACCAGGGTTTATCAAAGATGATCCTATTTGTATCCCTCACCTTTTCACAAAAAAGCAAGACATAGAAATAGCGGGATTTTTTGCAGCAATGTTGGCTTGGGGACAACGGAAAACGATTATAAATAAGTGTAGGGAGCTGATCGGGATGATGGACAATACTCCTTTTGATTTCATCAAAAATCATCAAGATTCTGATCTCAAATCTTTTCTGAGTTTCAAACATAGAACTTTTAACGCCACGGACACGCTGTACTTCCTCGAATTTTTCAAACAGTTTTACGCTGAAAACGAATCCTTAGAAATGGCTTTTTCCAAACATATTTCTGCTGAAGAAACTAATGTGGAACAAGGACTGAGGGGGTTTCATGACATCTTTTTTAGCTTACCCGATTTTCCTGAACGCACAAAAAAACATATTGCCACCCCAGCGCGAAAATCGGCTTGTAAGCGGCTGAATATGTACCTACGCTGGATGGTGCGCAACGATGAAAAAGGAGTAGACTTTGGTATTTGGAATACGATAAAACCTTCCCAGCTAATCTGCCCGCTAGATGTTCATGTAGAGCGTGTGGGAAAAGCGCTTGGTCTCTTACATCGCAAACCAACTGACTGGAGAGCCGCTACCGAATTGACGGGAAATTTGAAAAAAATTAATCCAGATGATCCAGTTCGGTACGATTTTGCATTGTTTGGATTAGGGTTAGAAGGTTTTAAATAAAAAAAAATTATCATGAGAAACATTATTGTGTTCGTTACATTATTCAGCCTTATTTTAGTTTCATGCGGTGATGATAATCTCGACCCATCAAACAACTTAGATGATGGAATCGGTCCATCGGACAAGGAGATGGCGGGAATGGTTGAGGGTAATATTGTAAACCAAAATAATGGCCCTAAAAAAACGTATTTGATAGATTCAGCTTTTGTTACGGAAACTACTCCTGAATCCATAGCCCATTTGTATTACGATTTTCAAGGTGAAGATTCACTTACGCTTACGCTATGGAGAGTCACTTCTGATTACAATTATCATACACCTATGGACAGCAGCCAGAACAGCATCTTATTTGCCGAGCTAAATGGAGATACGCTGGAAATGATTCCAAGTGCTGTTTCTATACAACCTCGACCAGAATTCAACGCTTATCATGTAGTACTCAACTTGCACACGGTGGCGAATGGAGATTATAATGGAACTGCTGATAGCGTCATCAAAGTAAATTATTAGGCACATCAGTAGGACGTTTTAGTTCATATCAGAAGGCGAAGTGCGTTAATTTGCACTTCGCCTTTTTTGTTTGGCGACCAATTCAACATCTTCAGTTTTACCCAAATCCTTATGTGAGAATCAGATGCATTTTTTACTTTTTACTCATACCTCAAACCCCAGGGCCTATTTTTGTAAATAAAACATCAAAAAAACTTACACGAAAAGAGATACTTAGGATAAATCCCCCGTTATTTTATTAACTTTTATTTAAGTATTGGATAAGGTAAATTATACCAATCAGTTGTTATTTAGAAGATAAGTAAACTGGCACAAAAGGCAAAGATGTCCTCATTAATCTGTGCTAACCCAAAACCAAGTATTAATATCCTAATTATTTATATGAAAGCTTTTGTGACAAAGATCTATCTCACCCTTGCCCTTAGCTTCTTTTCATTCCAATACCTTTCCGCTCAAGATCCCGTAAATGATCCTTTGGGAAAGCCTGATATCTGGAAACTGATAAAAGTTGATTACCAAGATACAAGCCTATGGGCTAGCTATGTTGGCACCCCTTGGGACCAGATGACAGAAAGTACTAGGTCCCTAATACTAGGGTGGCAAGCAGAATTAGCTGAATTTAGCTTTGCAAATGGTGTGACTATCCTTGCAGAAACAACGGTAGAAGAAGATTCTGAAAGCGATGAGTTTTGGGGAATAGAAGAAGAAGAAGCAAGTAGCAGTAACCAAATGCTTGAAGAAATTGAAGTCACAGCAGAAGAAGAGCAAATTGACTACTTAAGAGATCTAAAAGATATCATGCTCTTCGACTCTCCTGAAGAAGAAGATTTGAAGGCAAACATCAACCAAAACTTCTTTATTATAGAAGATCTCTATACTGAAGAATATGCCGCACTGGGCGTTAAATATGTAAATTACGAAACTGTTTACCCTAATTTTGACTACGACCAAGTTCAATGGGTGGAAGACAAGGCCAAAGAGTTAAAAATGTTGAAAGAGAAACAATTCAATGAGATAAAAATCAATATGCTGGCTGGCGAAGACTTCTAGCCTCCCAACTAAGAGCATACATTTTTCTTATTCGATTCGAAAAGTAAACAATCATCCCATTTAATAACAAGAAATATCTTACAAGCAAAGGCAACAAAAAAGCCTCCCTTAAGGACGGCTTTTCTTATGTAAGAATTTCATTACGCTTCAACCTTCTTTTTCATCTATTTCTACCGTATTTTTCATGACTAGAAACCCAATCGGAGGAGGAAATAGCTGCCCCTAGCGAAATTTCCCCAGCTAAGGCAACCGCACCAATAATTTCAGCCAATTTATTCACCTTACCTCTTCCATAACAGTCTAAAACTTCTAGGCATTCGCGCTGGGTTGGCAAACCTGTCCCCCCACCAAAAGTGGCCACAATTAACGATGGGATGGTAAGTGAGAGATACAAATCTCCTTCAGGAGTTACCTCGCTATAAAAAATACCTGCCGAAGACTCCGCTACATTTGCTACATCTTGCCCTGTCGCTATAAAAATAGCCGTGATAGCATTTGGGGAATGGGCACCGTTGTTATTTGCCCCGCAAAAAAATGCGCCTAGTGTAGAAATATTTGAGTGATAGTTGAGCTGTGAAGGTTCCACTCTCATTTGTTGGATTAGCACATCACGTTTAATTGTTGCTTCGGCTATCACTCTTTTGCCCCTTGTCCTCATCACGTTTATCTGTGATGCTTTTTTATCGGTTGCAAAATTAGACTCGAGGTAAAAGTTGCTAACAGGGTGTTCATAATGATCCAAAATCCAGCTACATGCTGCAAAAGTTGCCCTGCCCACCATATTCTGTCCAGCCGCATCTCCTGTTGAGTAATTAAACCTTAGGTACACAAATTTATTGGTAAGATATGGATCTACATACAGCAGTTTTGCTATCGAAGAAGTGGCTTCTGCATGGTCTCTGATTTCATCCATATTTTCATTTACCCAATCCACAAAAGCCTTGCACTGCCGAGCATCTTCAAACACAAAAACCGGTGCTCGCTGCATAGCATCAGCTACTACAGTAACTTTTACACCACCACACAAATTAACCACTTTTATCCCTCTGTTATATGAAGCAACCAATGTTCCTTCAGAGGTAGCAAGAGGTACTACAAATTCCCCTTTGGCATGCTCTCCATTAATATTAATAGGACCGGCAAAACCCAATGGAACTTGTGCTACTCCTGTAAAGTTCTCACAGTTACCTTGTGTGAGAGTAGGGTCAAAGGAATAGCTAAAAATATGCTTGAGCTCCGACTCAGTTAGGCTATTTATAAAATTTTGACGTTCTTTTATGATCTTTGGGTTATAATCATCTAAATCATTCCTAGGAATACGCACAAGGTGCTCATCGCCTGAGGAGATACTGTCTTCTACTTTAAGATGGAGTTTACCATGCTTCTTTACCTGAAATAGAATCTCTATTTTATGCTTGCCATCTTCCAACTCCACACCATCAACAAAAACTCTAATCACATGCCTTAGAGGAAAAAGCTGTGGCTGTTTTTTGGTCAACTCAGTAATGGGCATCACTTTTCCCTTTCCAAAATCAAGCATAACCTTTCCAAGGGGAATACCCTTCTTATTTATCTTGATCTCGCTTATCTGTAAAAGCTCCACATCTGTCAACCGGTTTTTGAGTGCAAACTCAATTCCCCCATTTACATTTTCTAAGCTATTTCTATTGTATAGTTGTTTAAGTAAAAGGCTAGGTATGATTGTCATGGCTATAAAATTAATATGTAATGACTATGTGTTGAAAAAATACAACTCCTTGAAGTTATATGCTTGCCAATTTAAAAAACACTAGAACTGAAGGACTAGTGTTTTTTCGCTTTTGAATTTATAAACTTGCAAAAACGGATGTGTTCGTTTAGTTTGTTGCTCAAAATACAACCTGTATATGAATTTAGGAAAAAATAAAGTGTTAGTGTTTATAGTTGCCGCCATATTATTAGCTGGGCTAGGTATTTACTATTTTTTATTTGAAAGGCAGCACACCGAATGGTGGTTGGTTTTGCTTGGAGGAGGTCTGCTAAACCTTTATTTAGCTTATCAGGCAAAGTCAGGAAAGTTATAATATATCAATAGTTAAACCCAAACCCATGAAAATAGATTTTAGCTATATCACAGACGTAGCAAATGGCAGGACAGAATTGCTAGTAAAGCTCTTAAAAACCATATCTGCAAACCTTGAAGAATACCCCATAAATATGCAGAATGCTTTTGATAAAGGTGATTATATGAGCTTGGGAGAAATAGCCCACAAATACAAATCGAGTGTTGGTTATTTGGGAAATGAAGGGTTTACACAACTTCTCACTATGATTGACCAAATCCGTGATGAAGAAGTGGTTGATGCCGAAGAAACAAAATTATTTTTGGATGAAGTTATCAATCATTCAGCCAGCATTAAAGCTCAAATTGATCTAAAACTGAAAGAGTTTTAGATCAATTTGAGGCTATAACCTTGTTTGGTATACCTTCTTGTTTCCTGCCTTATCCGTAACTTCTAGTTTGAAGTCTCCTTTAAGGCTATCAGAACTTTCCATCAATTTCGTCCAAATTACCGCTTTCCGTGGGTCATACTCCATCATGACCCACTTCCCATTTATTGTTGCTCTGTAGGAATCTATTCCTGATAACCTATCACTGATAATGCACCGGACATACTGTCTACTCCTACTTATTACCCGTATAGTTGGAGGAATTGAATCAGCCAACAACTCAAACTCACCTAGCCCTCTAGTACTGAACGAGACAGTCGCACCTTCCCAATTTCCACCTATGAACGAGGGCTTATTTCTTTTTCCAATTCTATAAACATGGTATTTTTCCTCATGCGGAAGGGAGTCCGGAACATGAAAGTCAATTTTGATTCGCTCAAAAATAGGTGTGTAATACTCGGCAATTTGTAAGCGTTTATTTTTGATACCTAAAGTGAGGTAAAGGGTGTCGCTAAGAGCATCGGCAGGAATGTGAACATCGGCTAACTCATTATAAAAACTTGTAGATTTTTTAGGCAAAAAACCATGTAGCAAATCTGTTGTCTCTAAACTATCTGAAAGCAACAAAGAATCGGGCAACCCTTGTCTTAAATCCCATGCATATAGATAACCTTTCTCACTTTTGTAGTTTGGTTTTATTTCATATTCAAGTCCACCTACATTTACAATTTGAGATAAACTATCTGCATACCAAACAAAATGCTTCTGCCTTACTCCACTTTCTAATTCTGTTACCAAAGCCCCCTTTTGCACAGTAGAACTTTCGTTCCCCCTCAACTGGATAAGAATAGGCGTTGTATTGCCATAACTATCGATCAAAAAGATCTTTAACTCATGGAGCTTGCCATCTGCTTCAATCTTAAAAAAGCCATTTGTTGGGCTTTCTTCATAAAAAGGTAATTTATTCCCTAAGTCTTGATAACACTTTTGAAAAATTTTCCGATGTTCTCCCCATTGGTAATAATCAGTAAAAAGATTGATATATTGGGTTAGTTCAAAAGGTATTCCTTCTATTTCATGATGATAGATCAGCTTCCTATCTAACTCAACCTTCACCATATTTATACCATACGTATTGCTTGTTTCATTTGCTCTGTCAACTCCTTGAAACTCCACTCCTAGCAACCCAACTGCATCAATCACCCCTGAAGCTTTGTACATATTGCCACTTCTAACAACCTTTCGTTCTATCCTACCCATTTTCCCATTTAGCCTCGCATCCATAGAAAAAGTTTTGAGTGCAACTCTATAAGCAACGGGGCTTACCTTATCTTTGATTTCAGAAAAGCCGTATTTGGCAGGGTTCAGAGCTACATCATTGTTTTGCCGAATCTCAAAATGCAAATGTGGACCTCCCGAAGAACCCGTATTGCCCGAAAGCGCAATTTCCTCACCTTTTCGTACCCCAAACTGGTTCGCATTAGGAAATAGTTCTATACTAAAACTTTCCTCCTCATATTGTTTTTGTAAAACAAAGTCTTCCATATCCTTTCTGAACTTGTTTAGATGGGCATATACCGACCTCCTTCCATTGGTATGCTGAACATAAAGCACCCTTCCATAACCTGTGGGAGAAATTTTGATACGGTAAACGTAACCATCGGCAACAGCATATACAGGTAGGTTTTCTTGCCCTTGAGTTTTAATATCGAACCCTGCATGAAAATGATTAGAACGTATTTCCCCCATACTCCCTGAGAGGTAATTTTGAACACCAGGTCGAATAGGAAATATATACTTTTCTGTCTGAGCCATCAGCCCAACCCAATTGCCGAGTATGAAAAATAAAATAAGAAGATATTGAATCAACTGTTTGTGCATAATTTGGATAATAAACACTGAGAGAAGGCAAAGATTAAAAAAAATAGAGGTATAAGCACAAAAAAAGCCCAGACAATTCGTCTGGGCTTCAATATCTGTTTAAGGAAACCTTAGGTTACCCTAGCTTAAAGTTAACAGGAAGTACGATTCTTTGCTTTACAGCACGTCCCCTCTGCTTACCAGGCTTCCATTTTTTTGCTTTTTGCAAAACTCTAATAGCTTCTTCGTCACAGCCTGCACCAATTCCTCTAATTACTTTCACGTCAGTAAGAGACCCGTCTTTGTCCACAACAAACTGAACATAAACTTTACCTTCTACACCCATCCTTTTGGCTTGGTTAGGGTATTTAACGTTCTTACCTACCCACTTCAAGAAAGTAACCATACCGCCATCAGGCTCAGCACCTTCCTCTACAATTTCGAAGATCTGATCAGCAACCTCTTCTTCTACTTCTTCAGGTTCTTCCATTACCACTTCTTCGATAACAGTTTCCTCGTCAGCTTCCATATCTAGATCTACCTCAATCTCTTCTTCAATTTCTTCTTCATCAGGTACCTCTATAATTTCAGGAGCTTGAATTTTTGGTGGTGGAGGTGGCTTTTGCTCCGTAGGAGGTATTTCCATCATCTCTTCCATTTCTGCATCTAACGTGCCCAAATCAACCAATTCTTGGTCATCGAAGTCAGGCATCTCGAAGGCAGCAAGCACTAAACCTAAGCTTAACGCTAATCCAACATTACGAACCAACCCTCTGTATTTGTGGTTGTCCACCGAATAATACTTTTTGGTCAAATAGTCTCCATCTTTTCCCTCAGAGATAATCTTTTCAGTTTTCTTGTTGATTATCGACCTGAGAATTAAGATAGTACCTATGACCAATAACACGAAAATCAAAATGATTCCCAGCATTCCAATTGAGTCAAGAAATCTTAACATAGTACTAAAATAATGAGGTTTACAATATTTTTGAAACAGCTTACTATAACTTCCCTATAAAGATAGGACTATTATAATAAGTAACAAATAAAATAAAATATGGTTTTGTTAGTAAAAGGTGGTGGATTTATATTAGTAACCTTAGAAAAAAAATTGGTTAGTAATTTTAGATCAAATTGAACGCCTTGGTTAGTAATTTTAGATTAGACTGTGAATGTGTTAAAAATCAGTCAGTAATTTTAGATTAATCGAACAATCTGATGATCATTCTTTTTTGGCTTTCAAATCAAACAACATGACCTCCAACCTTTAAGTTCATGCAAATTTAAATTTTTACTGATTTTATGGTACTTTTCAATTGATTAATTTCTAAAATAATTCAAACAAAGTATTTAAATAACTGATTACAAGTCATTTAATAATGTTAATTTTGCATTTTAAAAACTTGATAAAAATCATTTTTCATTTAAAGCCTTATACAAATAGCCAAGATAAATAATATATCTTGGCTATTCGAATTAAAGAAACTAGTCTTAGCGTATACTATTAATGAGTCCAATTATAGCTATCGACCTCTTCCAATGCTGCTGTAAGTAAGTCTATTGTCGCTATTACATCGTCTTGGTGAGCCATTTCAGTCACTTGGTGCACATAGCGAAGAGGTATAGATAAAGCTCCTGCTATGGCACCATTTTTTCCCATACGCTGCAAACCTGCTGTATCCGTACTTCCACCCGTAAGTACTTCTGGCTGCCAACTTATATCATTTTTCTTAGCCGTCACTTTAAGGAAATCAACCATTCTTCGGTCACAAATCACTCCCGCATCGTATAATTTAACCGCAGTACCTTTTCCCAGCTCAGTAACCTTCTCGTGTGCCTGCACCCCTGGTGAATCATTGGCTATGGTAACATCTATAGCAAGCCCAAAATCAGGGTTTATTTTATGCGCTGCAACACTCGCACCTCTTAGACCCACTTCTTCTTGCACGGTAAATGTTGCATAAACATCATATACTGGTGATTTTAACTTGCGAAGTGTCTCGATCAAAATATAAACAGATAACCTATTATCAAGTGATTTACCATTGATCATTTCACCTATTTCAATTAGGTCTTGTTTTCTGGTAATTGCATCGCCCACCGAAACCATTTTCTCGACCTCTTCTTTGGGCAAGCCCAAGTCAATATAAAAATCAGAGAGCTTAGGTGCTTTCGTCCTCTCCTCTGGGGACATTATATGAATTGGCTTGCTTCCCATTACCCCCACCAAATCTTTTGTGCCATGTACCAGCACCCTCATCGAGGTCAACGTTTTGGAATCAAAACCTCCTAATGGCTGAAATTTAATAAACCCAGCATCATCTATATGGGTAACCATAAACCCTATTTCATCGAGATGAGCAGCAACCATCACCTTTTTATTATGTGGGTTGTTTACTCCCTTTTTTAAGGCAAAAATATTCCCAAGGTTATCTACTTCTACTTCATCTACTAAGCCAGTAATTTCTTGCAACACAAAATCCCGAATATTCTTTTCAAAACCAGGAGCACCAGGTATTTCACAAATACTACTTAGCTTACTTATATCTACTTTTCTTTTACTCATTAGAAATATATTTTAAATGTATCACCACAATAAACCTTATAATCTTTTAAAAATAAAGAGTTTTTTAGAAACATGTACCCTATAATTGATGGAAATAGGAATGGGTATTTACTTGATTCCTTTTAACTTACCACTTTTAGTTTTCAAGAAAAACATGATTTGGATACTCTACTTTTTTGAGGTACAAGCCATGAGCAGGGACAGCAAAACTCTTAGTACCCTGCTCTTTTTTTTCAAGGATCTCAGTCAAAAAAGAAGCAGCTTGATTTCCATCCCCCACCTCAAGCAAAGCTCCAGTCACCAAGCGAACCATCCCCCTCAAAAAACGATTTGCTTTGATAGTAAAAACCAATAGCTCACCTCTTTTTTCCCACTTTGCTTCCATCACTTCGCACAAATAATGGCTCACATCAACCCTCGTTTTGCAAAAAGCTTGAAAATCATGTTCTCCCAACAATACTTTACAGGCATAGTTCATCTCCTCCAAATCCAAATCTACTTTGCTCTGGTGTGCTAAACCCTGCCAAAAAGGGCTTTTATGGGTGATAATCAAATACTCATAAGTTCTTCTGATGGCATCGAACCGAGCATGGGCATCAGGTTTTACTTCCTTTAGCGAAAGAACAGCTATATCGTTGGGTAAAAATGAATTTAATTTGTGCAAAAAATCCTGAATAGGAAGTGGCTTCTCAAGATCAAAATGAGCAAATTGACTCCGACAATGGACACCCGTGTCAGTTCTACCACTTGCTACCAAATCAACCGGCTGACGTAACATTTTTGACAAGCGATCTTCCAAAACAGCTTCCACTGTATTTGCATTTTCTTGAATCTGCCATCCGTGATAACTACTTCCGTTATAAGCTATTTCTAAAAAATATCTCATGCTCAGTTTTTAAGTTCCCTCAAAAATAGCAGTTATATCAAAGCAATTAAAACAGAAACAGACAATACTCGAAAGTTACTCATAATAAAGGTATTAGAAGGTATGAACGAGAAGGTGTTAACACTTAAGGAGTGACATTAAGTATAATTCACAATCAAATTGATTGTTCAGACACTTGTTGTATAGAAGCCACGTTCTAAATACACAAACACCATGTGTAGGCGTTATAACATCTATTATATGTGAAACCAAAAGCCTTAGCGTAGACTAAACTGACAAACAACCATAGGTAATTTACTCACTTATGATTAATTTAAATGATAAAAATGAGTTTTTGAAAAAGGTTAGGAATGGTATTCCTTCAGCTTCTGCGAATGATTGCCAGAAATTCAAAGACTGCTACTCAAAAGAAAACCTTAAAAGGGCGGGACAACTTAATATACTTGTGCTATTACTGACAGGTATATTGTTAGTAATCGACATTGTCTTCACTCCTTTCAAGGGTTACCTTACTTATGATGTATTTGCATTTTCAGCATCAGTTCTTTTTTTAATTATTAGCCGATTGCCCAAAAGCATCAAATCCCTCAATAGTCTTGTTTTCAACAATATCTATATCCTTTTTTTACAAACATCACTCGTATGGGCTTCACTTATTAGCTTAACAGAAATCAGTTCAGGAAGTGGAGGGTTTGAAACATATATAATTGTAAGCATTTCAATAGCCAGTATCTTCACTTTCAATAGCAAACAGTTCTCTATCGTTTTTGCCCCTAGTATTATCACCCTACTTTTGGCAACATATCTCAATCAAAATATTACACCTACTGAGCTTTTAACCAAGCATTTTGCGATTTTTAGTCTCATACCTATCCTTTGGGCAATATCTAGGCTTATGTACAAAACCAAACATAAGGAACTACAATCCAGAAGAGACAGCATGGAAATACAAGAACTACTCAAACATGAAATTCAAGAAAGAGTAGCAAGTGAAGCTTCATTAAAAAGTCTCACAGGTAAACTAGAAACACTAGTTGCCCAAAGAACTAAAAACTTAGAGCAAACGAACAATGAACTTCAAAAAGAAATACTTGAAAGAAAAGCTATAGAACTAGAAAATTTTGAAAGCAAAAAGCAACTTCAAGAACAGAATCTTGCTCTCAGAAAGGTCAATGATGAACTTGATATGTTCGTTTATAGAACCTCTCATGACCTCCGAGCGCCTTTATCATCATTACTTGGTCTGATAAATATTTCTAGGGGAGAATATAACTCAGAAGAATCATTAGGATACTACCTTGACTTGATGCAGAAAAGCGTCAACAAGCTCGATAATTATATTAGCGATATTTTAGATTACTCTCAAAACACAAGACTTAGGGTAAGGAAAAATGAAATCAACTTTCATACTTTAATTGAAGAGATTCTTGATGGGCAAAAATACCAAGACCCATTTCAACAAGTTGAAATAGAACTAGATATCCAGCACCCAACTGCATTCTTTACAGATCAAAAAAGACTTCAAATCATACTCAACAATATAGTTTCAAATGCCTTTAGGTTCAGAAAGACGAATGA
The DNA here is from genome assembly GCA_034044135.1 of Flammeovirgaceae bacterium SG7u.111. NCBI lineage: Bacteria > Pseudomonadati > Bacteroidota > Cytophagia > Cytophagales > Flammeovirgaceae > Flammeovirgaceae bacterium SG7u.111. The sequence goes on from CP139021.1 coordinate 6,075,064, forward strand.
ACCACACCAAAAAATACAAATAAAATTCCATGTCAAAAATAACACTGCTTTTATTGAAATTTCTGATAATGGTCAAGGCATAGAACAAAACCGAATCAATAAAATATTCGAAATGTTTTACAGAGGAGCTGAAAATAGCAAGGGTTCAGGTCTCGGTTTGTACATTGTAAAAGAAGCTGTAAACAAAATAGGTGGAACCATAGCAGTTGATTCAGAGGTCAATCACGGTTCGACTTTCAAACTGGAAATCCCTTCACAGAAAAAGGTAAAAGCTAAAGTAGCCGTTCCTGCTTAGTTGAATTCATTCTACTGAAATCCCAAAATTCATAAAGCACTATACATATCACGGCTAACAGTGATATAGTTAAATACTTTCCTTCAAATAATTCTTCTTTGAACAGAAAGGGCACGTAGCACGATAGTGAAATCAAATTCATAGCTATTGCTACAAACCATAATCTCCCCACAAAGAATACATAAACAATAGCAAAAATATCTGCAGCAAAAAAGTACCTCTCATGCATTTTAGGTAGAAAAAAAGGTATCACCATCACAGAAATAAAAGCTATTCGTATTAGAACTTCTTTATTAAACTTTATATCTAATTTTAATACTACTCCTACAAATAGCATCACAAAACAGAATGCCAGTATGATTCCCCAAGTATTAAATAGCTCAAATGGAGCATTGGGGAATAAATTATACAAGGATGGTGAATTATAGGCTAAAGAGGGATAACGCACTACCTGCCTTGCATAAATCAGAAGCAAATCAAAGAAACTTCTCCCAAGTAGCACATTAGGTAAGATTGTTATAACCCAAACTAAGGGGATGATCAGAAACTCCCATAGCTTAACTTTTCTAGATAAATATATAAAAGTAAGTGGTAACACAAAAAAGACTGCTTGTAATTTGAACATCAGACCGAAGGCAAAAAAGACTATCGCTAACCTGAAATTTGGAAGGTCTTTGATCATATAATACAAAGACCAAAGTAAAAATGCAGTAAAAATCATATCGCATTGTGCCCACAGTGCCCCATTAAACAAGACAGTAGGAGCCAATAATAGGACTAGAGCTGCAAAAAAGGGACGAAAACCTGTAGGGTTCTTCAATGCAACAATTTTGAATAATGCCCACGCACCTAAAAAATCAAACAAAACTGTAAGAAGCTTAATGGAATAAAGCTTATGAATAGGCAAGTAGGTCAATCCCGCCATTAGGTATAAGTAGAGCGAATTGTAATCAGAGAAATTCCTATATTTTAGTGCAGCAAACCCTCCATTGTCTTTTATGTAGTCAAACCAAACTGATAGGGCTTCTCTATAATCATCTGTCTGGAAATCGAACAACCCAAACCTCAAGGCTAAGGAAGCTAACAATAACAACAACCAAGAAAGCCTCCCTGTATAGCGTTTTCTATACATTTCATTTGACAAAAAAACATCAAACAACAACACACTAGTAAGAAATATGACAGATGCTACCAAATACTTATTAATGGTTCCGTAAGGAGCTAGGGTATGATAAAAAACAGATAACGGGACATGGAATGGCAACAGGAACAAAAGCAAGCAAGGACTTAACGTAAGCAAGAATTTCTTTTTCATATATTCTCTTTTTATAAAATCATAGCCCTTTCAGCAATGATATTCTCCTAACTTTGAGTTGATACTGATTCGCCATGCTTTCATCAGACGTTTTAATTCAAGCCCAATTCTAAATGGAAGAAATAGAAATAAAAAACATACTCTTAAAGAATATAGAAAAGTTCGATATAATTGAGTTTTGCCCCAATGGAGGTTGGCCAAATTTTAAAAAACTGAGGGTCATAATTAATAAAGCAGAGCAAAATGGAGATACCTATATATTGAATATCACTCTTCTTTATCAGTGTGATATACCGGGAGGGTGTTTTGCTGGTAACGACTTGCTAGAACAAATCCGCAAAACCGTCAAAATACACAAGAATGAGTTGGTCGATATCTCACCAACAAATTAAAACAAAACCCTCCAGCGTGCCTGAAGGGCGAGTCGTACCATAGGAAATTATAAAAGTATTTCCTTAAAAATCTTAGTCCAAAAATAGCCGCGGCTTTCTACACTAAAAAATTAGTTCATCTTGCTTTTGGAAGTACCCAAAGTTGGGAAATCATGCCATTTGGTAAACGAATCAGCTTTTGCCATTATCTTTTTGTGCAATTCTTTGGTGTATTTACCTTCCAACTCATTGAATTGCTCGTCGAAGTAACCAAATGTTTTAACCTGATCATCAGATAGTAAGTAAACTGCCTTAATCCTTTGCATAATAGTATTGATTAGTGTTGATATAAAATATTTATTTTCCCTTATACTACATTTCTAGAATACAATTAAGTAATTTCTTATAATTCAAGAACACAAACACGCAATAACAGTTTGTTAACAGGTTGTGAAATTTACTTAAAACACTAACAGAGGATTGCCTAAAAAGATACGCACATGATGTGCCTATAGGCAAAAGATTGGCAATATGGATAGATATGTGGTGATTCTGTTATCTTGGTGATAACGAACAGGATTTTTTTGAGTGTAACAAATCTAATACAAAACATCCAAAAAGAAGTGAGATTGAAGAATTATCTTCCAAATCAAAACTACAAAAAAATCTTTTGCTATAAATCATAATGCCCTAAAGCAAACTCCCTTCTCAACTGTTTAAACCCCTACCCTAGCTTCTGTTTACCTTTATTTTGCTAACAATATTTAAAAAAAAGGTGCTGGACAACCCTTTCTTTTATTTAGGAGTTAAAATAATTACATTTGAATTACGTAATTTATTAAACTGAAACTATGAAAAAACTAACAATAACCTTCGCTATTCTTGTATTTGTTACAAGGATACTAGCCCAAGGATTAAGCGAGGAAGCACTACCAAAAGGTACTATACTCTCTCCAAAAGCACTTACAGAAGACTTTGAGCAACTTAACAACCTCTTAAAAACTTATCATTCTGGCTTATTTTGGTACATGGATAGATTTACGTGGGATAATGAAGTAAAATCAATAAAAAACCAACTAACGGAACCTATGGGTGAAATGGACTTTTATCGTCTTGTAAACCCGTTAATAGCCAAAATAGCCTGCGGCCATACCGCCATAAGACCTTCCCATTCCTTCTATATAGATTACAATCAAAATGGAACTATGTTTCCTGTACAAGTAAAGTTCTTGGAAGGAAAAGCATATGTGCAACAAGACTTTAGTAAAACACCAGGATTAGAAAAAGGGCTTGAAATAACGGCAATAGATGGTAAGCCTATTGAAGAAGTACTCACTTTGATTATGCCACATATTACTGCAGATGGTAACATCAAATCAGCAAAATTTAACGAGCTAGAGTACTGGTTCCCCTTATTCTACACAAGGTTTGTTCAAAATACTGACACACATATCCTTACCCTGACCAAAAATGGGAAAGAGGCTAATATACCAGTAGATGCGGTAAAGCCTGCTGTTGTGAAACCTACTATTTCTCAACAAGAACCAATTTCTTTTTCCTTTTCAAAAGTAAAAGGGAATGCAAAGCCTGTTAGGACCTTAGATATAAACACTTTTAGCCAGTGGGATATAGAAGCTGCAAAAATCGATTATGACAAGTTTTTAAAACAAATATTCACCACTCTTAAAAAAGAAAAAGCTCAAGAGCTAATTATCGATTTAAGAGGAAATAATGGTGGCAATGATGATTTTGGCGCAAAGCTATTCGCCTACCTCAGCCAAGAGCCTTTTGCATATTACAGCTCAGTAGAGGTAAACCCTGAAACCAAATATGCCATTCCTCTTGCCCGACGAATGTCATACAAGTTCAAAGAAATTGATGGCAAGATACTGTATACAAATCACCCTGCGCTTGGAAAACTCCAGCCTGAAAATTTAGCTTTTGAAGGTGATGTTTATGTCCTTATTGATGGAGGTACATTTTCTGCCGCGGCAGGCTTTGCTGCTATTGCCAGCGACCAAGGAAGAGCTATTCTTATAGGAGAAGAGACAGGTGGCGCGAAATTAGGCAATACAAGTGGAGTTATTTTAGATGCTGTTTTACCTAACACAGGACTTCGCCTTTCATTACCGACCTTCCGTTATTCATTGGCCCTTCAAAACCCATCTAACAAAGGAGTAGGAGTAATTCCTGATCACAAAATCACTCCTACGGTAGAGCAATGGCTTGCTAATGAAGATGCCCAAATGGAATATGTATTTTCACTCATTGGTCAGGTAAAACTTGCACAAGCTTCCAGATAATCACAAACTCCAACAAAAAGCTTCTTATGATTTATCATAAGAAGCTTTTGTTGGACACGAGAAATATGCTACATCACTTTTGTAGCAGCGTCAGAGGTGCTGAGGAAATAGAAAAAGTCTTTACTTTTCACAAAGCCAAGTTTCTCATACAAGCCTTGAGCGGTGGTATTAGCAGCCTCCGTTTCAAGCATCACTCCCGCAGCCCCAGTACCAACTGCTAGTTGCCGAGCTTTTTCCATCAATGCAGCGCCTATCCCTTTTTTCCTAAATTCTTCTGCAACAAACAAATCATTAAGTAACCACAGCCTTTTCATAGCTACTGATGAAAACAACGGAAATAAATGGGTAAAGCCCGCAGGTTTTCCATCTACCACTGCCATGTAAATAACCGTTTCATTGTTTTCTATCCTTTCTTTCAAAAATGCTTTTGCCCCAGCCAAATCGCTAGGCTGGCGGTAAAACACTCTGTAAGCGTCAAATAACGGGGCTACTAAATCAAGTTCTGCCAAGCTTATTTCTTTTATATCCATTGCCAATGATATTTGTTCGGATTGAAAAACAGGAACTTATAATGCTATCTGAACCGTTCTGCAGAACGAACCATATTTTCATCTCTTCTAATAAACCTATTCGCCATAGAGTTAAAGAGCAAAGCAGCTGCCGGCAAGAAAAATGCAACACCAAATGCTCCTTGCATTTCAACATCAAACAATTTTTCCCCTTCAAACACAAAGTAAATATTTAAGCCCATTACCGCAGCAATAAAAATTGTGTTGAACAAATTGAGTTTCATTTGTTTTAGGCGATTAGAATAGCTAAAAATAGAGCCAACTGCCAGTACGCTCGACAAAAAAGCGGCAATGGCAATGTAAATAGTAGTTTGACTCGCTTGAGAATCACCTACATCCGAATAAACCAAGCTGAGAGCAGTAAGGGTAGCAGTTTGGCTGGTCTCTGGGTTAGTTTTATTCCAAATAGGCAAGAAAATCACCAAAAACATGCAGATGGCCACTAAAGCCAAAAATATAGTTTGAATACGCTGTATCATACAGAAAATGAAGTTATAAATACTTAAAATTTTGGGCGAAAATACAGAATCCCTATCAAGAATACCCAATTTTAAAATAGTTTTAAGCCATGTACATTCTTGTAGTTACACCACCACTAAGGCTCTAATCACCAATAACCCATGCTGAAAATCACTCGATCACTTATAAAGCACCTAAATACGAAAGAAGGAAACCTTCAAGCCACATCTCTTCCTCTTCTTATAAATACCATTTTAAGATACGGGAACAAGGTAGATGGCAACGCTATTATTGAGAGCTGCTTGGTAAACCCTTATTCCCATGACATGGGTTTATTTGCTCCAATTATTGAAAAATGGGGTGACTTATCTACAGCAAAGCAACTAGCTAAATGTTATATCAAAAATGGGGAACTGATAGATACTGATTTCACAGAAGTTTTAGAGTTATTAGGCAACCTCAAATATGAGCCTATCAAACCCTTACTAATAAAACATGCCTTTTCCGAAGAATCAGACCACTATACGAGCAAAAATGCTGTTCTGGGATTATTAAATTTCGACTGCTCAGATATCCAAGACATACTGTTGGAACAAATCGAAAATACTTATGGCAAGAACTTATTCCATGAATACATTCCCGCATTAGTATGCAAAATCAGCAATAGAAGAGCTATTTTAGAAAAATTATTTGAGTTAGGTGACACCACTTGTTCCACAGACTGCAATGCAGGTATCATCTTAGGTTTTTCTCTTTGCCCAGAAGGAGTTACTTACTTCAAAAAAGCCATTTTCAACCCAGACTGGGAAGCCTGTTCATCTGCCACAGGAACTATCCATGCGACTTACCAAGGTATCAAAAACCTTAATATTTCATTTTCCGAGCTTTTTGCAGATATACAAAAGCTAGAGGGTAAAAGTCAAAAAGAAGGGTTAGAAAACCTCTTTGACCTCCTGAAAATAAAAATAGACGACCTTTTTCCACATGCGGAATCATTTATGGAGCTCCACAAAGACTTTTTCTCTTTTGATGGAAAAAGCTCTTTATATTCTATTTCAGACAAAACAGGCTTAATCAACACATTTTATGAAACCCAAAAACTTATAGAATTAAAAGCAAGTGAAGAACTTATACTTCGTTGCCAAAAGGAGGAATAAAAAAAGCATCACGCTAAGCGTGATGCTTCTATATGAATGTTGTCTGTTTTCAATGTTTAGCCCTAAAGCTAAGTTTATTTTTTAAGGAACTTATGGTTGTAATTGAAAGGCCAAAAGACTTCCTCACCCAATAAGTGTAGGGATGTATGTTTTGGGCAAAGAAAGGTTTTTTTAACTGGCAACTGATGTCAACGTGCTTGAACCAAATACATTCTTGAATGTCTCCAACAATACATTTTTGTAAACAGGCTTAGTAAGGCAGTAATCAGCCCCAGCCTTTAGAATACTCCTTTTTTCAGCTTCCAAAGTATGAGATGCGATACCCACTACAGGAATCCTACGTTTTATCTCTCTTTCTAAAGCTTTTATTTTGCGAGTAGTCTCAATTCCCGTTACTTTCGATTGATTGCTATTCACTAATACAAGAGAATATTTTCTTTCTCTAAGCTTATGCAAAACTTCCATTTGGTTACTTGCCAAATCGCTTTCCCAACCATTCCTTTCTAACATGCTCCTTAGATATGCAGCATCTATTGATTCAAATTCTGCTACCAATACTTTTTGTTTATCTTTCATTACAAGTCCCTTTAAAATGTCATTTGATCCACCTTTACATCAAATATAATAATATTTAAAGATAAAATTGCACTATTCTTCTTAGAATTCTATCCTTTATACTATTAACGTTTATTTGCTTTTAGCAATATGTTGCAATTATAAGACCAAGCTAAAACCGCTTGCTACTACATGAAAGGTTTGGAGGAAAATTGAAGAAAAACTAGCGAGATAATAGAAAACTGGCAAAAATAGCAATCCAAAGCAAGTCCATAAAATGCCAATAAATGTATAGCATCTTAATACGCATTTTTTCATATGCACTTGAAAAGTATAAGAGCGCATGTATAGGGTCATTACCTAATTTCTGGACTTTGCGATAAACTACGAGTAGAAAAACAAGCCCGCCCAACAAATGAGCAAGATGCAAGCCTGAGAGTAAAAAAAGATAGCCATCCGAAGCTTTTCCATTTAGGTAAACTCCATGCTCGGACAGCTCTAGCCAGCCATATACTTGTAAGCCACAGAACACCAGACCCATTCCGAATATATATTGCAGATTCTTTTTAAGTAGGTCTAATTGGTCGTGAGCAAAATAAAAATTCAATTTATTGAGGAAATAACCGCTTGCAAGAAGCACCAATGTACTAATCACAAAGGCTTTGGGGAAATAACGAGGAGCTACATCAAGCTCCAGATCGGGTGTGGAGGAAATAAACCCTCCCAACAAAAATATAAATACCAGTGAAATCCCACCTATTGCCAAATAGATCAGGAACATGTATGGGTGTGTATTTTCTAATGTATAAAACTTAGAAGGCTTACTTCTGCCGGTTTCCTTCATTATTAGGTTTATGTTAGAGTAAAAGTTACTGGTAGGTCAACAAAAGTCTAGGCAAAAAGTTTCGAGCTATTCAAACCTAACTTGATGTTTGGCTAATGTAAATACACGCCAAAACCATCCTGTTCTTGCCTTACTTCTACACGCTCGTTTACTGTGGTAGAAAGCGAGTAGCCTACAAAATCAGCTGAAATAGGATAGCGATGGTAAGCCCTGTCCACGATGACCGCCACCTGGATACGTTTGACAGTGATATCCTGAAAAGGCTTCAAGCTATAGGCAAATGTCCTTCCCGTATTCAATACGTCATCCACAAGTATGATACACTTGTTTGAAAGCAGGTCCATTTCACAATCAAGCGTGATCTTACTTTTTAGAGGTTCTTTTTTATCAATGATCAATTGAGCCAAATGGCACTTTACAGGCGCAATTTTGGCAAACTCCTCTTGGAGAACTTTGCCAATCTCATACCCCGTACCATTGATGCCCGCTATTACAATTTCATCTTCCTCAAAGTTACTTTCATATATTTCAAAAGCGATCCTCTTGATCTTCTGAGAGGTCTGCTTTTTAGTCAAAATCAAGTTATCAGGATTGGTCATACTTATTGGTACATGTTATAAAAACGAAAGCTATAAAGAAGAAAAACAAAAATCAAAAATGCATAGAGAAAAGGAGTGAAAATAACACTCGGCTTAATTCCATCTCAAAGTGCTTCTCTTTGCCCAATACACCTCTGGTTCTTCCTTAAGACTAACCAAACTTACCAAATCTTCCTCCTTCAAACCAATTGCTAGAGCAGCTACATTCGATGTAAGATGAGCAACGGTAGCAGCACCGCTCAATACGGTGGATACCCAAGGTTGGGCAATAATTGCGGCTAAGACTACTGAATCTACCGAAACATTATATTTTTCTGCCAGTGAAGTCAATATGGCCATCTTAGGCTTAAACTCTTCATCCCCATTTCTGCCAGTAAGCCTTCCATTTGCCACCCCTTCTTTTATAATCACCCCCAAGCCTTCCTTGGCAGCTTGCTCCAGCATTTCCCCCGGTGAGGTTTCTAATATATTCCAAGTAGCCTGCACAGCATCAAAAATCCTTATGCCATCCACTTTTACCGCTAAAGCTTTTTCTATTACCCATGGCTGTTTTGGTCCGCTTACCGATAGCCCGACCAACACCCCTTCATTTTTTAGCTTTGCCAACTGTTCCAATACGGAGATATTTTCAAGCACACCGCTCTCCAACGTAGCCGAATGAATTTGGTAAAGATCGAGGTGGGAAGCCAAGTTCGCTTTAGTTTCGTCCCATTGTCTTTGGAGCACAGGCAGACTATGCTCTTTTACTTCGTGAGCCTCTGCTTCTATTTTCCAATTTGCCGTATAGGTATAGCCCCATTTTGAACCTATAGCTACATTTTTATACCCCCTAGCTTCCAGCCAATTCCCCAAAAACTCTTCCCCAGCACCATAAGACCTCGCCGTATCGAAATAGCGGATCCCCAATTTCCACGCTTCATCCATCACGGCATAAGCCCGCTGTTCCATTACTTGTTTATCATAATTCTCTTCCAAGTCTTGGGAGTGCCCCAAGTTTATGTATCCTGGTCGCCCTAAAGACGCTAAACCTAAGCCGATTGGGGTAACTTTCAAACCGGTAGTTCCTAATTCTCTTAATTCCATATAATTGCCAGTTTTTTAAAATCAGCCCCGAATATGGAAGGTATTTTTTTCAATGCAAAAAGGATTTGTTTAAAAAAAAGAAAAGCCTCACGCTGTTGCATGAGGCTTAGTTAAGGATAGTTTATTTGGTCTATAGAGAATTTATATTTTGGTTATAGTTTAAATCGTAAAAAACCGGCGGCAAATGGTACGGTACTACCGCCGAAGTCGCCAAAGAATGTCGTGATATCACGAGTGGCAATCCCCGTTTCGTAAAAGCCTTTTCTCGCCATATAAGTAATACCAGCAGGTAGATTGACCTTCGAATCGTTATTTCCACCAAAGTTGAACCCTGTAGAAACCTTGATTATTTTGCTTACTCTAAAATCACCACCAACAGCATATAGTGGCTTTTCGAGGTTACCTGCTATCCTATTTCTCGGGACTACTACATCAATCCCCACATGGAAGGTTCGGTAAATTTCATAGCTTCCGCCCAAACGGATAGTACTTGGAAGTTCTTGTGTTATACTGCTAGACCCTTCCCATGAAAACGGTGATTTGTCCCCCGCAAACTGGAACGCACCTTGGCTACTGGCTAGCAAGTTATAGTTATCAAATCCGGCTCCGGCAAATTGAACCAATTTTCCATCGGTTACTTCATACACATTTCCATCCCATTTTATATTACCCAAATTGGTGATGGCCAAGCCTACATATAAGTTTCTTTTTATGCGCATCGTAATACCAAAATCAAGCCCATATCCTTTACCAACTGGGTTTGGAGTTGCCAACATATTGAACGTACTTACTTGATTGGAAGGCTCAAAGGTAGGGTTTGTAACTTCAAGAGAGTCGCCAAAACTCAGCCCAAAATCGGAAGACATAGAAATATTGGAAGAAACAAGTTCACCATTTTGAGCAGCAAGCTCTATAAGCATCATACCTTGGATATACCTCACTCCCAAACCGGCGTAAAGTGAAAAATCATAGGTTTCTACTAATTGTTTTCCATAACTCAGGTTAATTTCTCTAAACCAAGAACTTGAAATTCTAGAACCGTCCAAAATATCGGAATAGTTACTGGCATTATCGTCACTTAAAAATAAGCCATTCACTACTTGATCGAGCGTTTCTTGCGAAAGCTCGGTCATACCTTCATTGGAAGGGTGTCTTGGGTTGGAAATTACACTACCGTCAGACAGCAATAATTTGGGAAAATAGCCGGCAGAAGCGCCCATAAAAGCAATTTCCGCAGCATTTTCATTTATTTGGGTATAAAGCTGAATCCTGTCTCTTATACTAAAGGCAACTCCCTGATTATTGGGCAATTGCAAACCAATACCAATTAGCATCACATCCGCATTGAGGGAAATAGCCGTATTAGCCAGTTTATTCGCAGCAAGCTGTTTTTGTTCTGCGGTAAACTGAACATCTGTGGATTTGAACATCGCATCGAATAATTCTTTCCTGCTCATAGCCTCTGAAAAGAAAGTGGTATTCATCTCCAAAAAACCGATGGTTAGCTTAGGATCCCTAAAGCTTTTATGAAAGCCTAGATTAGCAGGATTGATACCGATAGTTTGATAATCGGTAGTGAAAGTAGTAGCCACCCCCCCCCGACCAGGAGCCGAGAATGCTGTGGATTCCATTTGTGCCAGTAATTTTCCGGTTGAAACAAGCAGCATCAACAAAATGGCAAACTGCTTCAGCATAATTTATTAGTTAGTTTGTATAACAGGAGCTCCTGATTAGTGTATAAAATAGCTTTGGACCTGGAAAGATTTCCAAAGGAACTTAACCTGAATTAAAATTGAGTACGATATTTCAAAGTTGATAACGCCAGCTTTTTCCTGTTCTTATTGACTGGGTACAGAAAGAAAAAATATTCCGAAGCAGAGTAGAGTTTACTTTTTCTTAGCAATTTCAATTTTCACTATGTTGAAAGGTCTATGTGCCAATAAAGTGAAGCCATTTATTTCCAATATTTCTGCTACTTTTTCAGGTGAAAAATATGTTTTACGATAAGAACTCACTTTTTGATCCCAATTTTCTATTTACAACAGGTCTTCACACAAAAACAAAGCTCTTGATGTACTTATAAGTAAGTATAAATGCTGATTATTAAGAACACTCAAGTTTAAAACCGCTGTCCATCCGCTTCTAATCTTGCTTTTAATTTTTCATACGCAACATCTTGAACAGGTTGTTTGTCATCAATAGCGATGCAAGCCGCCGCAGCCGCACTTTGCCCCAAAATCATGAATACTGGCTCCATCCTGATAGAACCAAAAGCAATGTGTGAGCTAGATACACATATCGAAACTAGCAAGTTTTCGCATTCTTCTTTTTTAGGAATAAGTGAGCCGTAAGATATTTGGTAAGGGTTTTTGGGGTGTACGCCAATATCCCCTTCATTTTGCACAAAACCATCGGGCTTTATATACCGCTGGGTATTGTGCGAATCGAGGGCGTACGAACCCATCCCCACAGGATTTGGCACTGGTTTTCTTCCCATCACCTCATTTTCCGTCATCACAAATTCGCCAATCATCCTACGAGCCTCTCTCACATAAATTTGGTGTGGCCAATTTCCGTTATCCGTAAATTCATCTTTTGCTAAGCCCCACTTCTGCATTTCCTCCCTAATTTCGGCAGGTACTCGTTCATCGGTCGTCATAAAATACAGCAAACCTTTTTGGTAGACTTCGTGCTCTTTTATAATTTCCATTCTCCGTTCGTAGCTAGCATCAGGATAATCGTAGTTCATCCCAATATTATCGGTGCTAAAAGGTCCATGGTTGTTTGTATCTGTCTTTTTGTTGGGTATGGGGTCATACTTGCGGAACAACTCTCTCCACCCCGAGTCAAAAACCCTTGCCAGCAGTTCATACTGTGCAGGGTCGTAGCCTTCGGGCTTGGCAAAAGCTATGCGGTTATCTGGATGTTGGGTAAGGCACATACGGAAGCAATATGCCTGCACTTTATCGTCCCCTTGCCCGTATTCGCCAGGATGCTCGGTAGAAATCCTTGGCAACACCCCACTGCTTGGGTCGCCAGGGATTTTATACGGATCTATGTCCGACTTGAAATGATGGTCATGATGCAAGACACCAGTCTGAACTCCGTTCCATTCTTCTCCATAGACACTGTTTGCCTCTCTGCCCACATGATAGCTCACCCCCGCAGAAGCCAATAAGTCACCCTCATACGTAGCATCAATGAACATTTTTCCTGCAAACTCTTTCCCGCTCAATGTCTGTATTGAGACTATTTTTCCACCTTCTTTCTCAAGCCCGTGCTCCCTGTCTAGCCATTCATCTCGGTACACTTTTATACTATTCTCCTTCACAAACTGTTCAAAAATATTTTCTGCTACGTGGGGTTCAAAAATCCACATGGTCCGATCTGTGCCATCCATAGCCCGCGTGCCTTGACCTTTGTTGCCATACGCATCTTTTTCTTGCCATTTCCACGCCTTTGGAGTATTGTAATGCAGGTACACTCGATGGTAAAACTCCCTTGCCAAGCCACCAATTACCGATTTGTTGCCTGTGTCGGTCCAGCCCAAGCCACCAGAAGAAAGCCCTCCCAAATGCGTATCGGGGGACACCATTACCACAGATTTGCCCATTTTGGCAACTTGTACCGCAGCCATCACCGCAGCAGATGTTCCCCCATAGATCACCACATCGACAGTGACTCTATTTGGGTTTTCCTCATTTTCATTTGTAGCTTTTGGAGAACAGGAAATAATTAAAAACAGGAGGGCAGCAACTAAAACAGTTGATTTCATTTTCATATTAAGAGATAGTTGATATGTGAAGAATAAAAAAAAAACAAAAAGTAGTTCAGAATTTTACTCCTATGTTATACTGGAAATATAAAAAGAAAATACCTATTAGCTTTTCAAAAACAGCCTTGTTTTAAGAAAGCCCTACTACTTTCTTCCTCTTTCTTTACCTTAGTAATGAAGCACTACTACTTATAAGTTGTTATTTTTGGCAAAAAAAACCATTATCCCAACCTCAAATGAAACTGACTCAAGACCTATATCGCTCTTCACTCGCTCTTTTTACCGATTTCTACCAGCTCACAATGACCTATGGTTATTGGAAAACGGGTATGACGGACAAGGAGGCTTCCTTCAACCTTTATTTTAGGAACAATCCATTTAAAGGTGGTTTTACCATAGCTTGTGGGCTAGAATATGTGATAGATTATTTGGAAAGTTTCAAGTTTGAACCTTCAGATTTGGAATATTTGGCCACCATAGAAGGAAATGATGGAAAAAAGCTTTTTGAAAAAGAGTTCCTAGATTTTTTGGCTGACCTCAAGTTTGAATGCGATATAGATGCCATGCCCGAAGGTACGGTGGCTTTTCCTTACGAACCGCTCATCCGCATTACGGGACCACTTTACCAGTGCCAACTACTGGAAACACCTTTGCTCAACATCGTAAATTTTCAAAGTTTAATTGCTACAAAAGCCTCTCGCTTGCACCAAGCTGCCAAAGGCGAGCCTGTGCTAGAATTTGGGATGCGCAGAGCACAAGGGATTGACGGGGCATTGGCGGCAAGTAGGGCTGCCTATATTGGCGGGGCTTCTTCTACCTCTAACGTGCTGGCAGGCAAGCTTTTTAATATTCCTGTAAAAGGGACACATGCTCATAGTTGGGTGATGTCTTTCGACTCAGAAATGGAAGCTTTTGATGCCTATGCCAAGGCTATGCCCAATAACTGCGTCTTTTTGGTGGATACGTACAACACGCTGGAAGGTGTGAAAATAGCGATTGAAGCTGGTAAAAAACTAAGGCAACAAGGCTACGAAATGACAGGGATTCGCCTTGACTCGGGTGACTTGGCATACCTCAGCATAGAAGCTCGGAAAATGCTCGATGAAGCAGGTTTTGAAAAAGCGGTAATAGTTGCCAGCAACGATCTTGATGAAAATATTATCACCAGTTTGAAAGCACAGCAAGATGCCAAAGTGAATGTTTGGGGCGTTGGCACTAAACTAGCCACAGCCTACGACCAGCCCGCTTTGGGTGGGGTTTACAAAGTATCCGCAGTAAGAAAAGGAGAAGGTTGGGATTATAAAATCAAGCTCTCCGAACAGTCGACCAAAACTTCAAACCCGGGTATCCAACAGGTGAAAAGATTTTATATAAACGGTCAAGCTAACGCTGACATGATATATAATGAAGCAGAACCTTTGCCAACAAAAAAAGTATCGATAGTCGATCCCTTGGATAGTACGAGAAGGAAAAAAATAAAATTAGATGAAATCGAGTCCAAAGATCTACTCGTTCCCATATTCAAAAAAGGGAAATTGGTCTATGATTTGCCTAAGATTGCAGAAATTAAAAATACAGTTCAAGAAGAGCTTTCCACATTCCACAGTAGTATCAGGAGGTTTAGCAACCCCCACAGCTATCCTGTAGGGTTGGAAAAAGGACTTTACAAACTTCGGACATCCCTCGCTCTAAAATTACGAGGAGATGATGAATAGGGAAAAAAGGCATGTGACTATCCTATCAAAAAAAAGCTTTTTCCCCACAGTGGATGGATGATAAAAATAACATTTGGTATTCCCGATAGCTCGGGCTTGCTTTGATTTTTTAGTAGCAAATACTATATTTTTGTAGAGAGATTA
The DNA here is from genome assembly GCA_034044135.1 of Flammeovirgaceae bacterium SG7u.111. Classification (NCBI taxonomy): domain Bacteria; kingdom Pseudomonadati; phylum Bacteroidota; class Cytophagia; order Cytophagales; family Flammeovirgaceae; species Flammeovirgaceae bacterium SG7u.111. The sequence continues at coordinate 6,090,248 of CP139021.1, forward strand.
GAATGGAATTTCACTTTCTTTTGTCTATTTGAATAAAATATGACAATTTTAATTAAACAAATCCAACAGCAAACTATAAGTAACTGATAGTTAATGCTTTTTAAAGCTTTCCTTAAAGAACAAAATCTGATTGAGAATTGCATTAAAATAAGGTCAAGCGCTATTGATTATTTTTTTGAAGAAAGCATAAAAACACAGAAGATAAATGGCAAAAAAAACAAATACATATAGAGGCAAGAAGAAGAACAAGGGGACGAAAGATTTTATGGACGGGAAAAAAATCAGCTTCAGCTTTTTGGAAGACCGCCGTTTCAAATTGAGCGTAGGGCTTTTGGTATTGATCTACTCGCTATTTCTGTTTCTATCGCTCCTTTCTTTCGTATTTTCTGGGCAAAGCGACCAAAGTGTTGTTGAGTCGTTGAGCTTTGGGGAATTAATCACCTCGGGCAAAGAAGTTAAAAACTGGCTAGGCCTCACTGGCGCATGGATGGCTCACTTGTTTGTGTACAAATGGTTTGGTATCGCCTCTGTCCTACTTGTCCCTTTGCTTTTTTCTTACGGAATAGAGTCTGTTTTTAAAAAGAGAATTTTCCCACTAAAGCCTGCTTTTCAGTTAGCAGTATTTTCCATGCTATGGATCAGCCTGCTTATGGGCTATTTTGTCCATATATCCGACCAGCCAAACAACCTCAATTTCCTCTGCGGAGGCATCGGTCTTCGAGTAGCCGAGGTTTTTGATAGCCTCATAGGCTGGGGAACTATATTTTTCTTGATCTTCTCCATGGGTGTTTTCTTGATTTACTTCGTACAAAACACCGAATCGTTGAAAAAACTATGGCCATTTGGTAAGAAAGAAGAGCAAGAGAAAGCTGCTGGAGAAGAAGGAACTGAAGGCGATTTGGAAGATGAACTTGGAATGGAGCAAGAAGGTAACCTCCAAGAAGACGAAATGGAAATGGGGACTTCAATGGTGCTGAGCACAAATACTAGTTTGCAACCAGCCTCGCCGAAGCCTCCTACTCCTTCGGATAAAAAGCAACCAGCTGAGCTTGATTTCAGTGTAGAAGATAAAACTGAGTTTTCTGAAGCACAAGTAGAGGTTTCTAACCAATTGCCACCGCCTCCGTTGGGGCAAGGGAATGGTGTTTCTGGGGAACAACTTACCATAGAGGATGGCGATCTGTATGACCCTACCCTCGACTTGGCAAGGTATGAAAAACCCCCGCTCGAGCTCCTAAAAGACGCTGGTCCTAGCAAGGTAAAAGTAACCACGGAAGAACTTCAGCAAAATAAAGACAGGATTGTTGAAACCCTCAACAACTTTAAAATAGGAATCTCTTCTATAAAAGCGACAATTGGCCCTACGGTTACGTTGTACGAAATAGTGCCAGAAGCTGGGGTCAAAATCTCTCGGATCAAAAACTTGGAAGACGATATCGCCCTAAGTTTAGCTGCTTTAGGAATCAGGATCATCGCCCCAATCCCAGGAAAAGGAACGATTGGTATTGAAGTACCAAACAAGAACAGGGAGATGGTGTCCATCCGATCTATTCTTTCTACCGAAAAGTTCCAAAATACCAAGAGAGAGCTTCCCGTAGCTTTAGGGAAAACTATTTCCAACGAGGTGTTTATTTCCGATTTGAGCAAAATGCCTCACTTGCTTATGGCAGGTGCTACCGGTCAGGGTAAGTCGGTTGGGCTGAACGTCATCATCGCATCGTTGCTTTATGCGAAGCACCCAGCCGAGTTGAAGTTTGTGCTGATTGACCCTAAAAAAGTGGAACTTTCCCTTTTCAATAAGATCGAGCAGCACTATTTGGCTTCTTTACCCGATTCGGAAGAAGCCATCATTACCGATACTAAAAAAGCAGTTGGCGTCTTGAACTCCCTCTGCAACGAAATGGATATTCGTTACAACTTGCTCAAAAATGCAGGCTGCCGAAACCTGAAAGAATACAATACAAAGTTCAAGCAAAGAAAACTGAACCCCGAAAGAGGTCACCGCTTCTTGCCTTATATCGTGCTGCTTATGGATGAGCTTGCCGATTTGATGATGGTGGCTGGCAAAGAAGTGGAAATGCCCATTGCAAGGCTTGCACAGCTCGCTAGGGCAATCGGTATCCATTTGGTAATAGCTACACAGCGCCCTTCGGTAGACGTGATCACAGGTATTATCAAAGCCAACTTCCCTGCCCGCTTGTCCTTTAGGGTGAGTTCAAAAGTCGACTCAAGAACTATTTTGGATACGAGCGGTGCAGAACAATTGATAGGTATGGGAGATATGCTCCTTTCCAACGGATCGGAAATCATCCGACTACAATGTGCCTTCATAGATACTGAGGAAATTGACAGGATTTGTGACCATATTGGTGATCAGCAGGGCTACGACACAGCTTACCAACTTCCTGAATACGAATCGGAAGATGAGGGTGGCGTAAAAGCGTTTGATATTAACCAACGAGATGCACTGTTTGAAGATGCGGCAAGGTTGCTCGTCCTTCACCAGCAGGGAAGTACTTCTTTGGTACAAAGAAAACTGAGCCTTGGCTACAACCGTGCGGGTAGAATTATTGACCAGTTAGAAGCTGCCGGAATTGTCGGTCCTTTTGAGGGGAGCAAAGCTCGTCAAGTACTTATGAACGACCAAGATCTGGAAATTTTCCTAAGTACATTAACCAATAGAGGCTAGGGGCTCATTCTCTTAAAAAATCCTAAATAGGGAAAGATTCATAACTAAATACTTGTTGCCTCGTAAGAACAGTTTGTCATATTCAGAACCAATTGGGCAAATGCTTGTTCAATGAATACAATGCTTTCTTTTTCAATTAAAAAGTATAAAAAGGAAGCAAACCACATAAAAATTGAAAGTAAGATGAAAAAAATATTATTTACGCTCCAGCTACTCGCATTTATGTTCAGCACTGCTTTGGTGTACGGTCAGTACGACCCAAAAGCGAAGTCTATTTTGGATGCGATGAATAAAAAGTATAGAGACTTTCCTGCATTTAAAGCAAACTTTAGCTGCACGCTTAGTAGCCCCGAAGGAGCAGATGATACGTTTGAAGGGGAAATTACCGTAAAAGACAATAAGTACCGCCTTAACCTAGGTCAACAGGAAGTATACAATGACCTAAGCACAGTTTGGACGCTTTTTAAAGAAGAGCAAGAGGTAACCATCACCACTTTTGAAAAAGATCCCGAAGACTTACTCCCATCCGATATTTTCGATATCTACAAAGAAGGTTTCAAGTATGTATTTGTAGAAGAGAAAAAAATAGAAGGGAAAACGTATGAAATTGTAGAGTTGAGCCCAGAAGATACAGATCTCAAGTTTTATAAAATCAGATTGGAGATCGCCAAAAATGACAAAACCCTCCGCAGCTACGATATGTACGAAAAAGGTGGAAGAATTTACAAATACAAAATCACCAACTTCACACCTAAAAGCAATGTAGCAGATTCTTATTTTGTGTTCAATGCAAAGGAATACCCTGACGTAGAAGTCATTGATTTAAGATAACAACATCAAAATGTATATATTTGCAGCCTTGAGAAATCGGGGCTGCTTTTTTTGTTTTAAAAAACACTAGACCGTAAATCCCTTACGATCTGCCAAGGTATATTAGTATTGTAAAACTTTAGAATCCAAATCAACGACTTTGAGTTCTATTTTTCACTTAAATAATGCTGATGATTATAGGGACATTACAAACTATTATTGAACAAACTTCAACTGCTTACGAATTTTCTTTGGCTAGGACTAATTTCTTATTACTAGCTTCCCAACACGGTACCGCCATTGGTCGATCGGCTACTCTGATCGAAATCTGTTCATTTGTGATCGTTTCATTTGTGATGTTTGCTGGGCTAACGGCCTATACCAAAAGCTTGGAAACCATTCCTTGCGAAGAACCGCCTACTATGGAAGAGCAACTCTTGGAAAAAGTAGAACTCGAACAAGTTCACCCTTTCCTTAAACAAGGAAAAATTTTGCTCCGAAAAGATGAAGAAGATAGCCACATGTTGGTTTCGATAGTGAAACTAGACGAACGCCTCTATCCTAAAAAGGAGCAACCTTGGTATGCTAAGCTTTTAGGAATAGAAAGTTGATAAATGAGAGACTGAAAACTAAAAAACAATTTCTTAGAGGCATCATGAAAGTGGTGTCTCTAATTTTTTTCTATCAAAAATTGTAACTGCTGTTCGAAGGTTGCCGCCGAATTTATTTTAAGGTTTCCAAAGGCTTTTTGCTTCGTATATTCCGAACGAATCCCCCTCAATTCTCCACTCAAAATAGGCTTGTTCGCCGTGTCTTTTCCTTCGCTTAGGAACAAAGCCCTTGGTGCAATCAGCTCAGCTACATCGGGTACATCAGCAAATTTCAAGATATTGGTCTGGAAAATGGCAAACGGCCAATCATGCCAAAAGCTTTCGGAAGTCCCTGCTGCTTTATAGGTCATGAGCGGTCTTGATATCACCGTAGTTTTTACCTGATCGTCCAAAGCTGCTACATAAATAGCAATCAGTGAGAATAAACTACTATCTGGAGACAGAAGAGCTATTTTATCCAAATCACAAACTTTCCTTCTAGTTTTGATGTAATCCAACCCTCGCAACACATCAAATACTTTTTGCCCAAAAAGTGGCTTTCCTAAGAAAACCCCACTAGAAAAAGTCAAATATTCTAGATCTATTTTGTTCCTACTTTTATTCCTTTCTCCATTATTTCCAGCCCGCGGTTCCATTTCAAAAACAGCAAATCCTTGCTGAACCAAAGAATCTTTTTGCCCTTCACTTCCTCCCAAAAGATAGACTACAGGATTGTTTTTTGTATTCTCCTTATAATAAAGTTCCCCTACCAACTGCACCTCTGGCTCAGTTTCCACAATCACCCGCTCCTTTACCACCGAATCCTTGTTGTTCAGCTCAGGTGTGCTCGCCCTAATTTCCAAGCTGGGCTGATAATAGGTGGAAAAACCCAACACATCTTTTATTTTTTCTTTCAGCGCATCGCCTTCCAGCTTGGTGTCAGGCAAATTTCTACTTCGATTATAGGCTACGGTCGAAAGCGTTGCAGCAGAATAGGAAGGCATCCCCACTGTTAAATTCTCAACTGCTTCTACTGTTATTTCAGGCTCGTTGCTAGGCGCATCTACATTGAAATTCTTATTGAAAAAAGCATTTACCGACTCTCGGTGTTGGGGTGTATAAACATGCCCTGTATCAATGGCTTCTATTTGCAGGTTCTCCCCTGCTCCATACAATTCATAAATTTTTTTCGCATTCTCGTAAGTTTCCATAGCAGCATCTATGGGAAAAAAATCTTGCTCGCCCACGCCCATAAAAACAGGTCGGGGAGCTATCAGGCTTAAGAGTTGCGATTGCTCAAAATACATTCTTGGGTGCACCACATAATTATCCATCGTATGAGCTTTGCTCGAACGGATCATGCCTTCATACGAGGCTATGTACATGATAGGAGCTGCACATTTTATGCGCTCGTCTATGGCAGAAAGGTAAAAAGTGTGAAATGCTCCGCCCGAATGACCTGTTGCTGCAATTCGGGTAGTATCAACCAAATCGGTGCGAGAATGGAGGTAATCCACCGCCTTAACTCCATCTCTCACTTGCAAACCGCCTGGACTTGTTCCCGTGAGGTAAAGGTATGCTCCCGTCTGGCCTGTAAACTTCCGTTCCCCTCCACCAAGCTCGTCTGGCCCTAGCACTACGTAGCCTTTCTTGGCAAAGCTGATCATGGCTTTTTGGTAATCTTCGGTAAACTTCCCTTCGTAAGTATGCCCAGCAAAATACACCACCGCCGGATAAGGAGCTTCCCCTTTTTTAGGAATATACAAATTTGCCGTCACCCAAAAACCAGTTTCTGCCTCGTATAGCAATTTCCTGATCTGATAATCAGGATAATCGAGTGGTGCACCAACAAACCTTGCCCGTACAGGTTTCGCCCCCGGCATATCTGAAGGACGCAACCCAAGGGATTCCATTACTTTTCCACGGTAATAGTCCCTTTGACCTTTCCACTCTTTCAGATTTTCTGGTTGGGGAAGTGCCAAAGGAGGTACTTTAGCAGAAAGGTTTTCCATCGAACGATTGGCTACATCTACGGTATCGATACTTTCTTTTGGTAAAAAAGCTTGCCTTATATTCACCGAGTCGGTGATGCCTGGCCAGTCGTCGGTGCGAAAAGGGGAGGCAGGTAAACCTTCTTTATTTATCAAATTCGCTTCAGCGGGGTTTATAGCCCATGCATAGCGAACTGCCATCGGCTTGGAAATAGAATCATTAAAAACCACTAATTCATTTGCTGAAGTGATTTCCGCTTTCGCCCAGCTAAACTCTCGGTTTTCACCTGCTATGGAAAAACTCTTTAAGTAGCCATATTTATCCGTAGAAGCCAAACCTGAGCCTGTTTCTGTAAATCGGATTTTCATTTTATTTCCTTCTACCCAAGCCGAATCGTAAAGGGGACCTGAAGAAACGACGTCCTTCTCGCCATAAGCCTGAGAAAGTGCTGCCAACCCAAGCCTTCGCCCTACTTCCTGTTTGTTTTTAGGATGAATATTAGTTGCATCACCAATGTCGATGGTAACCGCCATTCCTGTTTTGGGCAACTCCAAAGTCTTCAATTGCGCTTCTCTCAACTCTGCCCAGCTATTCTCTTCTGGATACTCGGCAGCTTTTTTGAAATTTGCCAACTGCACAAACAAAAAAGGAAATTCTTGCCCCCACTTTTCCCGCCAACTGCTGATAAGTGTGGGGAAAAGCGTTTGGTATTCGTACGATTCATTCCTGTTAGCATTCGCTTCACCTTGGTACCAAATCACTCCTTTAATCGTCATCTTGGAAAAAGGGGCAACCATGGCATTGTAGATCAGTGAAGGGTATTTGTTTTTATCGAGCGGCTTGCCTTGGCTTTTTTCAACTTCCTCTACCGTACCTGGTAAGCCTTTCGTAAGCTCAATGGGTGTTTTGTATTTCGGGTTATCAATCAGGCTCTCGGAAGGCATCCAGGCTTGTACATTCGTTCCGCCCCAGCTCACGTTAACCAGCCCAATGGGCACTTGCATTTTTTCATACAAAAACCGTCCAAAGTAGTAACCGACTGCAGAAAAATCACCAATAGTTTCTGGCAGGGTTTCTTCCCAAACCGCAGGAGGCATATCAGGGGCAGGGCGGAAAGATCGGGCAGTAGGAATATTGAGCAACCTAATGGCGGGGTAGCGAGCATTTTGAATTTCCTGCTCGGCATTTTTAGAATCTTTCACCCTCCAGCGCATGTTCGACTGCCCAGAGCAGAGCCAGACATCCCCTATCATTACATTATCTATGGTAATCAAATTTTTTCCCAACACATTGAGCTGAAAAGGACCACCCGCTGGCAACGGATCCATCATTACTTCCCACTCCCCTGCCCTGTTCGTATAGGTCACATAGCTCCTTCCTCGAAGTGTTACCGCTACCCTTTCTCGTGGGTTTGCCCAGCCCCATACCCGCACTGGCATATCTCGCTGAAGCACCATATTTTCCTGAAAAACAGCAGGAAGGGTAACTTTGGCAAAAAGGGAGAATGTTGATAAGCAAATAAAAATAACGAAGAATAGGATAGTTCGAAGCATAGTCAGAGGTTCGTGAAAGTTTTTGATGAGGGAATTTAAGAATAAACTCAGAGACTAAGCAGACCTTTGGCGTAAAGATTTGAAGACAATAAAATATATGGCTCAATATCAGCAATATTCTGATATTGAGCCTCTGAAAATAGGGTCAAGATTGACTCTACTACTCATCTCTGAGTGCATGTATGGGGTCTGAAGTTGCTGCTTTTACGGTTTGAAAACTAACGGTCAGTAGCGCTATGCACAAGATAAACAGCCCTGCGAATACAAAGACAGCCCACCCCGTTTGGATATGAAAGGGGAACGATTCCAACCACCTTTCCAACACAAACCAAGCAGGTGCCCAAGCCAACAGGTTGGCAATGAGGATAAGGCGGATAAAATCTCTGGACAAGAGCATGAAAATCCCTCCCGCTGAAGAACCTAACACTTTTCGGATGCCAATTTCCTTGGTGCGCTGGATGGCAGTATATGCCGAAAGACCAAATAGCCCTAAGCAAGCAATAAATATGGCCAAACCTGCAAAAATGCCGAAAACACTTCCAAACTGCTGGTCGTTTTCGTATTGTTTGTTGAAAAACTCATCTAAGTAAAAATAGTCGAAGGGATTACCAGAAAAAAATGCATTCCACTGGGATTGAACATCTTCCATCACGTTGGAAAATTCTCCATTTTCTAGTTTAATAGAATAAAAGCTCCTCGCATCGGGTCGCAACTTAAATAAGATGGGAGCTTGTGTGTTTTTGAGCGACATTTGGTGATAATTTTCCAACACGCCCACTAGCTGCAAAGTATCTCCGCCGTTTACCAAATACTCGCCAATTGCCTCTTCGGCTGACTCAAACTCCAGGATTTCAATTGCCGCTTCATTTAAAATGATTGCAGAGGAATCGGAAGGATAATCGAGAGAATAGTTTCTTCCAGCAACCATTTCGAGCTGGAAAGACGGGACGTAATCGTAATCCATGCCCACATTGTACATCACAATATGGCTCTCAGGTCCGCCATGCAGCCGCTTTATCCCGTTCGTCCAGTAAATTTCATCGCCAGGTACATTACTCGAAGCCGTTACACTTTTTATTTGGGCATTGCTTCGCAAAAGCTCATTTTTGAATGTTTTAAACTGAGAAACATAGGTAGAATCTACCACTTCAGGCGCTTTTACCACCAACGTTTTATTCATATCGAACCCCAAGTCTTGATCCATCATGAAGTCAAGCTGGCGATACACGGTGACAGTCCCCGCGACCAACACAATGGTGGCGGCAAATTGGAAAATCACCAACCCCTGCCTCAAAAGCACGCCTCCTTTGGAGCTAGAAAATTTTCCCTTCAGCACCGCAACTGGCTTATAAGACGAAAGCACCAAAGACGGATACCAGCCCGACAAAACTGCTCCAATGAGGAACAGCGTTGGCAAGGCTACCCAAAACCAAGTTTGGCTGAACACGGCAAATGAAAGTGGCTTTTGGGTAAGCTCTTGGAAATAAGGCAAAAGCAAACTGACCAATGCCAGAGCTATGAAAGTGGCCAGCAAATTGAGCAAAACAGACTCGAACATAAATTGCTTTACAAGCTGCCCTCGGTACGCCCCCATGGCTTTTCTCACTCCTACTTCGTTGGCTCGCTCAGCAGCCCTTGAGGTAGAAAGATTCACATAATTCACCCAAGCTATCAGCAAGATAAACCCTGCTATTATCATCAAGAACTTCACAATATCACCGTCCCCTTGCTCTTGTGGCTCAGACTCTTGCAAAAGGTTGGAATACAAATGAATGCTCGTGAGCGGCTGAAGCTCAAACCTTGACTTGGAATTTCGTTTTTCCCACTCCTCCTTTTTTTCGTTTTCGAGCCAAGCATCCCATTTTTCTTGGAAAGCAAACGGGTCAACCCCTTCTTCCAGCTCCACGTACGTATTGAAATCGTACCAACCCCAAGCTGTTTCCGCAGCATTATCCGTTCGATCGTTGAGTGCTTGGTAAGAAATGAGGAAATCAAATTTGATGTGGGAATTTTCTGGCACATTTTCCATAACCCCCGACACACTTAGGTTTATCTCATTATCGGAAAGCCCGCCCAAGTCAAGGATTTTCCCAATTGGGTCTTCTTCTCCAAAATATTTCTTGGCAGCCCGTTCGGAAAGCACCACTTTATCCGAGCCTTCCAATGCTGTTTCGGGGTTGCCCTTCAGCAATTTGAAGGAAAACATGGAAAATACTGAAGGTGTGGCAATTTGCATTTTTTCTTCCCGTAAGGCAATGGAGAAGCCATCGGGGCGCACATACGTCATCACTCCGCTTATGGGAAATAAGCGGGCGTACTCCTTGACTTCAGGGAAATTGTCTTTCATGGCCGGGCCTACGGCAGGCACAGCCGCCGCACATTCTATGGTTTTCTTTCCATTTTGCCATACATCGTAGCGCACCCTGTATATCTGATCTGCTTTTGCATGGAAAGTATCGTAGCTGTACTCGTAAAAGACATATTGTAAAATCAATAGAAAGCCAGCTATGCCAATGGCAAGCCCCATGACATTGATCACCGTAAAAACTTTTCTTTTCCAAAGGTTGCGAAGTGTGATGAGGAAGTAGCTTTTGAGCATGGCACTTTTTAATAAGAGGTTAACAATTAACCATATTAAAGACTTTAGCTCAAAAAAACTGATGTTTTTACACGGGTGGTTGGATTTTGAAAAGAATAGTTTATTTCCTTTAAAGCCCAAAGTCGTCAAAAAATGAGCTATAGATTTTATTTACCTAATATTATACGTTAATAAACCACCTACTGAATAATGTTTATAAAGATATCATTAAACTAAAATTCACTTACTGTTTTTGGAGATTGTTATTTTTGTTACGTTATTCGTCGAATGAAATATCTACTATTTTTTATTCCGTTATTTGTTTTTTTTTCTCCTTGCTTTTCTCAAATACAATTCAAAAACAATACATCTGTGTCCTCAGCAGTTTTTGTGGGAAAAAATCAAAATTCGTATTCTGGTGTTATTGGTAACATCTACACTTTTAAAAAAAGTAAGAATTCCAGCAAAAATATTGATGTTCAATTCAATGAAAGTAAATTAATTATTTACCCTAATCCATCTTCTGAATATATACAGGTAGGTATTCAGAATTGGACATTACCCTTTAAGTATTCTATTATAAACAGTAATGGCAAGAAAGTATTAGACAACTTAATTTATACCCCTCAGATTCAAATAGATATATCCAACTTTCCTTCTGGGATATATTATTTTATAGTAAACTCCGAACACAAACTATACGCTAAATTTTTTAAATATTAAGACATGAAAATCAATATGCTTTTTTTCAGCTTTTTTCTTATGCTGAGTATTACTGTTATGGGCCAATCGCCTAAAATGTTTAATTTTCAGGCCTTAGCAAACCCAAATGGGAATCCCATTATAGAAAAAAATATACAAGTAAAAGCTAGTATATTAGAAGGAGGTCATTCAGGAGTAGTCGCATATCAAGAATTAATTGATTCCGAAACAGATGATCAAGGCTTTTTTAATGTACAAATTGGTTCTGGAGCTACTATTTCTGGAGTTTTTGCTCAAGTAAAATGGGAGAACGGAGTATTTTTCATTAAAGTAGAAGTGAGTGAAGACAACGGTAGTACTTTTCAACTATTAGGTGTGACTCAGTTACTATCTGTTCCCTATGCTTTTTATGCTGATAAATCTGAAAGTCTTTCAAATATTCATTTTTATAGCTCCTCTAGTGAGATGTCCTTTGATCAAACATTGACAGAAGGAGAAATAGTAAAAACATTAGGTTTTTATGAAGCTGGAGATGGTGGAAATGCAACCTATAAAATAACAACAAATGGAGGGGCAGGGACAATAGGATTGGAAAATGGTCTCAAAGCATCTTTAGTTGTAGAAAAATCAACTGTTGATGTGAAGCAATTTGGAGCGATGCCAAATAATGGAAATGTATATGGATTGCTTTCAGAAGCATTAGAATTCTCTTCAAACAATAACTACACCTTGTTTTTTCCAAATGGAACATACAATATAGACCAAACCCTAACTATTGCTGGAACTAACATTAATTCTTCTCTTGCAGATAAACCTGTTACAATTAAAGGTGAGAGCGCATATGGAGTCATGATCAATATGCTTGACAGCCAAACAACTTCTATAGACTTTTCCAGAAGCAAACAAGTTAATATTGAGAACATTTCTTCAAATACGCTAATTAAATTAGTGGAGTATGGTGAAGAGTTTATCCCTCTCTCACAAAAAAGAGAAGTTTTTGCTAAAAATGTGTACACAAATACTTTAACAGAGGAAGATATTAATTGGGGATTATTAATCAATACCCCAAAACCTGCTCAATATGCAGATAATAGTGGAGGAGCTTACGCAAGATATCCTGTAGAGATTATTAATAATAGTGGATATAATGCTCTAATGATAAATAATTTTGCTGTTAATGAAGCTGGAGATGTCGAATCACCAGTAGACAATAGTGCTATTGGTATCATAGATAAAGTAAAAAATAACGCTGGTTCTTTTTTAATTGAAGGAGGGTATCGTCCTTTTCTGGTTTTTAAAAATGAAAATAGTTCATTGAAAAGCAGTGTAATAGAGGGGAGCGTTTTTTCAATATCTCCTGAAGGAAAAATCGGGATCAATGCCAGTCATTATTATAGTGACGAGCAAGCTCCTGGGACTTACACAATGAAAATAAGAGATAACAGACCATCAATAGCATTATACGATGCTACTGAAAATAACAAATCAGTACAATTGAGTTATGCAGGTAAATATTTTACTATTTCAGATAGCCAAGGGGATGTGTTAATGAAACTTGGTACACACGCAAATGTATTTGAACAACTTGGAAGTGGAGGTTTTGCAACAAGCCTTATTATTAGAGACGCCGCATATAATAGAGGTCTAAGGTTTTGGCGTCTTCCATCTTCACCAAATGGCGAGAAACATAGAATCATCTACACGGATAGCAACAACTACTTAAGAACATACCCTTGGGCAAGTGCACCAGAAGATGAAAGTGGCGAACTACTACTGACGAATAAAAATGGATATTCCAACCAAAGACCAAACTTGGATGATAGTGAAAACGTTATTGGATTCATGTTTTTTGATAGAACCTTAAATATTCCAATATGGTGGAATGGCAGCAAATGGGTTGATGCCAGTGGCAATGAAAGATAATAAACATTATAAAATATATTAAAGTGAGCCACCTTTACAGGTCAAAGGTGATTTATTTAGTTATAGAGAATGAGTGATTAAAAAGGCATACCTCAGCAGAATTTGATGTAGACCGCCCTTTACATAATGAAAAGCCTTTCTCTTAAATTAATACTTATGCCATATCATTGTGACAAATAACTACCCAAAGAGTATTAATACGTTCCCACTACTTTATTTTTTTGAAATATCTGCATATGATAAGGTCATTTTAAAGCTCACCCCAACCTGATTTGAAGCTTAAAACCTTACACAAATGAGCTTCAAATATTTCTTTGCTTTATTTTCGTCTAGAAAAGTAACTTTGCGAGCAAGTGAAGAAATTAAAAACAAATCACCTTGATATATGAAACTTTGGCAGAAAGGATTTTCCATAGACAAAAAAATTGAAGACTTTACCGTAGGTAGGGACCGAGAGCTGGATCTCAACTTGGCGAGGTTCGATGTGTTGGGTTCCATTGCCCACATTACCATGCTCGAAAGCATCGACTTGTTGAAAAAAAGCGAGCTAGATATTCTGACCAAAGAACTTAGGAAAATCTACGAAGAAGTAGCCGAAGGGAAATTTGAGATTGAAGATGGAATAGAAGATGTGCACTCGCAGGTAGAAAAATTGCTAACCGAAAGGCTGGGCGATGTCGGAAAAAAAATCCACAGCGGTCGCTCACGCAACGACCAAGTTTTGCTAGACCTTAAGCTCTACATGCGAAGCGAGATCATGCAAATCAGCCAGATGACGAACGAGCTTTTTGAAACGTTGCAAGCTCAAAGCGAACGCTATAAAAATGTGCTTATTCCAGGCTATACGCACTTACAAGTTGCCATGCCGTCATCATTTGGACTGTGGTTTGGGGCTTACGCCGAAAGTTTGGTGGACGACATACTGTTGCTCCAGTCTGCATGGAAAGTTGCCAACCAAAATCCCCTTGGATCGGCTGCTGGCTATGGATCTTCTTTCCCTCTCAACCGAAGCATGACCACCAAGCTGCTAGGCTTCGACGACCTGAACTATAATGTGGTCTATGCCCAAATGGGACGAGGAAAATCGGAAAAAATATTGGCTTTTGCCCTCAATTCAATTGCCGCTACGTTGGGGAAACTGGCAATGGACATCACGCTTTATATGAACCAAAACTTTGGTTTCCTTACCTTCCCCGACCAGCTCACCACAGGCTCTAGCATCATGCCGCACAAGAAAAACCCTGACGTATTTGAGCTAGTAAGAGCAAAGTGCAACAAGGTTCAAGCTTTGGCTGGGGAAATAATTGCCATCACATCCAACTTGCCATCGGGCTACCACCGAGATTTCCAATTGGTGAAAGAATCGTTTATGGATGGAATAGCCGACCTGAAGTCTTGCTTGGAAATAAGCGAATATGCCCTGCAACAGGTAAAAGTAACTGAAGGAATTATTGAAGACCCTCGCTACCGTTTCTTGTTCAGCGTAGAAGCCGTGAACGAGGAAGTGTTGAAAGGCGTACCGTTCCGTGAGGCATACCAAAAAATAGGCAAGCAAATAGCTGACGGTTCGTACCAAGACAAAACTGATGTAAACCACACGCACGAAGGAAGCATCGGCAACCTCTGCACGGCAGAAATTGGGGCAAAAATGGAAAAAGCCTTGGCAAGTTTCAACTTCTCAAAAGTGATGGCAGCAGAGTCTGACCTATTATTAGGATAAGCAAGTTTCAGGTTTGACATGAAAACAAATTCCAAATGCTCATTCGAATAATTTGCCGGTTCTTTTTGTGGCTTTTTGGCTGGAAGGTAAAAGGAAAAGTGCCCGACGGCACCAACAAATACCTTGTGGTAGTGATGCCCCATACTAGTACTTGGGATTTCATTGTGGGCATCATGATCAGGCCCTTGCTAAACATGCCCGAGTGCCACTACCTCGCCAAAAAATCACTTTTTGATTCTAAACTTGGCTTCTTGTTTTACTGGCTGGGTGGCACTCCCGTCGACCGTAGCCGAAACATGGGTTTGGTGGACCAAGTGGTGGAGAAGTACGAAGAGAGGGAACGCTTTGGCATTGCCGTCACCCCAGAGGGGACAAGGGCACTTGTCCCTACCTTGAAAACGGGATTTTACCACATTGCCTTAAAGGCAAATGTCCCGCTGGTGTTGGGGTATTTTGACTTCAAAACCAGAACTGGAGGCGTAAGCGAAGAACTTATTTATCCAACAGGCGACTATGAAGCCGACTTGAAAAAGATAAAAGCTTTTTATCAAACCATTGGCGCAAAGCATCCTGAAAAATTCCTTTGGCACCAAAACTGGAAAAGTAAAATCCCATGGTTTGCCAATCCTTTCAAATTCACGCTCAAACTGCTCCTTGTTTTCATATTAAGCTATTTACTCATCAACTTCAAGCTGGTTCATTATGGGCTGAAGCAAGGCTATGGCCAATTGGAAATTTTGGTGAAAGCCAAGCCTATCGAAAACTTTTTGGCAGACCCAAATTACCCCGATTCGCTGAAGCAACGCATCAACTTGGTACAGGAAATAAGGCAATATGCCTTCGACTCGGTCGGGCTTGACCAGAGCAATAGTTACACTAAAATGTATGACCAAAAGGGCAAGCCAATACTTTGGGTAGTAACCGCTTGTAAGCCTTTTGCATTGAAAAATAAAGTATGGGATTTCCCCGTGCTAGGTCGGGTTTCTTACAAAGGTTTTTTCGATTCTTTGGCATTGAAAAAAGAAGCCAAGGCGCTGAAAGAAGAAGGTTGGGACACTCGGGTGAGGCAAGTGAATGCTTGGTCAACCTTGGGGATTTTGAACGACCCCATCCTTTCTAACATGCTCTATCGCAGCGAGGGCTACCTTGCCGAGGTGATCATTCACGAGCTTACGCACGGCACGCTTTTCATCAAAGACAACTTGCAGTACAACGAGAACTTGGCAAATTTTGTGGGAGAAGAAGGAGCAAAACGCTTTCTGTTACATAAATACGGGATGGATTCGCCTGAATATAAAAATTATCAGCAATCGCAGCCCGACTATGAGCAATTTGCCAATTATACGCTGAACTTTACCAAAACACTCGATTCGCTCTATAACACCTTTGATGAGCAGATGACTTATAAGGAAAAATCAACACTTAAAAACAAATATATTGAACGTTATATACAAGGAATAGATTCTTTAGAATTTACTAACCCGAGGTATTATGGTTATTTTAAAAATTTCCATCCAAACAATGCTTTCTTTATGGCATTTGTAAGGTATAGAGCCAGCAAAAACCAGTTCAGAGAGCAATTTGAAAACGAGTTTGAGAGTAATTTTGTAGACTACATTACGTATTTAAAAGATACTTACCCTTCTATTTTCTAACAACCACCACTTACTTAAACCATGAAAATAAATCAGGCTGAAACCATTGAAGAAGTTATTAGCGAACTAGATAAGATCATTCTTTGGTCCTTGGAAAATAAAAGTTCTTTGGGCTATTTTCCAAGTCTTTACAAGCAGGTGACCGCCCGAGTAAAAGAAGGAGTTGAACAAGAAGAGTTTGCCGATAATCACCGAATGGAACGGTTAGATGTAGCTTTTGCCAACCGCTATTTGGAAGCCTTTGCTGCATATCTAGAAAATGAAACGCTTACCAAATCTTGGCAATTGACTTTTGATGCCCAACGACAATGGTGGCCCTTGGTCCTTCAGCATTTATTGGTAGGAATGAACGCACACATCCACCTTGACCTTGGAATTGCTGCAGCCCAAACTTCTCCAGGAGATAGCGTTCACCACCTTAAAGAAGACTTCAATGCAATTAATGCTTTACTCTGCTTAATGATAGACCAAGTACAAGAAGCTCTTGTATTTGCATGGAAACCGCTAAAATTGATTGATGCGGTAGCGGGGCAACTAGACGAAGGAATTGCTGGTCATGGTATCCGTTTTTCCCGTGATTTTGCTTGGGGAAATGCACTTCGGTTTTCAGGAATGCCTTATGGTGCTTCGGTGTGGGGTGAGGAGATTCTAAAGCTGGACGGAAAAGTTTCTAAATGGGGAAACAAAATGATAAAACCAGGAGGTCTGTTTGGCTTAACAGCGAAATGCATCCGAATTATGGAAAACAAAGATGTTGTGAAATGCATAGAATCACTGAATAACAATAAGGTAGTATTGAAAAAGCAAAGCCTATCCAAATCTGAATAGGCTTCTGATAACTTATGGTGGTTCCATAGGTTAGCCGTTCTGTTAAAATTAAGCCTATAATAACAGCAGCTAATTTTTTAACCGTTCACCTTTTACCTCCCCACTGTCGTTTCCACCACTTCTCCTTTTATTACTAATACGGCAACAGGTGTAGTCGAATTACTATACACCCTGATACTTTTGTGGAAAACTCCTTTGTTGGCTGCATTATAGGTCGCTTTTATACTCGCAGTTTCCCCTTTTTGCAGCGGCTCTTTGGGCCAAGAAGCAATGGTACATCCGCAAGTTGGCTTCACTTCGGTGATAATGAGCGGTGCTTTTCCCTCGTTGGTAAACGTGAACACAGCTTCGGCAGGAACGCCTTTTTTGATTTTTCCCAAATTCACTTCTTGGGCTTTCCAACTGAAAGTAGCTGCTTCTGTACCAATAACTTGTGCCTGCTGAGCATAGCTTGCTGCGGCAAAAAATAACATGAGCAGGGGAAGAATTACTTTTTTCATAAGTAAGTTATTTTTTTGGTTTGACGAATAAAAAATTTCTTGTACCAAAAATAGCTTTCCACCCGATGCAGTTGAGTTAACGAAAACCCAAGTGCTGTTAATGAAAAGTTAAAGGAAAGAAATGGATGGGCTGGAGCGTCAGAATGAAGTAATTTCAGGAAAGGAAAAGTAAATTGAAGTGGAACGAAAAGCTTTACGTGTATTTGTGGTGCTGGCCTTGCTCTCCATTAGTGGAATAGTGGTAGTTCAAGTATATTGGTTTCGGCAGGCTTTTGATGTAGAACAGAAAAACTTTGAAGAACAGGTGACGCATGCACTTTCCAGCGTACACAAAAGGGTGCTGAATTACCAACAACTCGATGCTTCGATACTAAAGCCCGTCCAGCAGGTTTCGCCAGGGTACTATGTGGTAAATATTTCGGAAGAAGTCGCCCCTAGCGTGTTGAAGGAGCTTTTGAAACAGGAATTTTCTCGCCACCATGTAGAGCATGACTTTGAGCTAGGCATGTACAATTGTTCAGAAAAAGACATTTCCTACAAGCAATACGTCTGCCTCAGCGAAGAATGTGATCCACATCAACTCGCCTCTTTTCCATTTTCTAGCTCGGGAATTGACCACAATTACTTTGGTATTTATTTTCCAAACAGAATAACCAGTGTGGTTTCTAATATGGATATTTGGCTATTTTCCTCTGCGGTAATCTTCATTGTCCTTCTCTTTTTCTTCTATTCCTTATTTTTTATTTTAAAGCAAAAAAAGCTTTCGGAGATACAGGCCGATTTTATCAAAAACATGGCCCATGAATTTAAAACCCCAATTTCTACCGTAGCTATTTCGAGCAAAGTACTCATGGAAAGCGAAGCAAGTGCATCAGCAGAAAGGCTTTCGACCTATGCGGAAATTATACATAGGGAAAATGGTAGATTAGAAGCCCAAGTGGAAAAAGTATTGCAACTGCTTACGGTAAACAAAAGCAGCCAGCAGCTCCAGTTTGAAGAGGTAAATGTGGTGGAAATAGTTGGAGAATTAGAAAAAAGCGCACAAGCAGCACAGTTAGGTACAGGCTTTTCTATTGAGGTTGATTGCACAGAAAAAGCAGTAATAATTTGGGCAGATAAGCTACATTTTTCGAATATCCTCCATAATTTGTTGGACAATGCGGTAAAATACCGAGGTGAAGCCCCTCCCCAAATTGTGGTCGGGATTCGATGCATTGACAAAAAGGCGCAGGTTACCATAAAAGATAATGGCTTGGGGATCGCTCCTGACCAACAAAAGAAAATATTTGATAAATTTTATAGGATCTCTACAGGCGACGTCCATAATGTAAAAGGGTTTGGACTTGGGTTGAGCTATGTAAAAAAGATGGTGAAAGCCCATGGGGGAAAAATATCATTAAAAAGCGAATTGAGAAAAGGGAGCGAGTTTATATTATATTTTGATAGAAAGGCATGACAAAAGCAAAGTTACTTTTGGTGGAAGACGACCCGAGTTTGGGGTTTGTGGTAAAAGATAATTTGGAACGGGAAAACTTTGAGGTAAAGCTTGCCACAGATGGGCAAAAAGCGGTGGATTATTTCCGAGCCATCCCATTCGATTTGTGCCTGCTCGACATCATGCTACCCAAAAAAGACGGATTTTCCGTAGCAGAAGAAATGAAAGCTGAGCAACCCAAATTCCCCATCGTTTTCCTAACTGCCCGCAACATGAAAGAAGACAAAATCCGTGGGTTCAAAACAGGCTGCGATGACTATGTGACCAAGCCTTTCAGCATAGAGGAGCTGGTGTTGCGAGTGGAAGCCGTGCTGAATCGCTGTTTGCCCAATGGAAATTCAACTCCTATTTTGAAGCAATTCAATCTTGGAAACTACCTTTTCGATAGTAAAAACCAAGTATTGGCTTTGGGAAAAGAGACAAAAGGCTTAACCAAGCGGGAAAGCGATTTGTTGGTAATGCTGGCTCACAACCAAGGTGAGCTAGTACCAAAAGGCGAAATACTCGAAAAACTATGGGGGAAAAATGATTATTTCAACGGAAGGAGCTTAGATGTTTTTGTATCGAAACTCAGGAAATACCTCAGCCAAGATGAGAAAATCAGTATAGAAAATGTGCATAGCTCGGGGTTTAGGTTGGTGGTAACCAGATAAAAAAAGCCAGCTCAATGAGCTGGCTTTTCGTATATAAAAATTGCTTCAGAATTATTTTTCGTCAGCAATCATGGATATGCTTCTTTCTATAAAAGTAGTAAGCGATTCTCCTTTCAGCATATTTTGCGAAAGCAAAGCCAAATCGTAAGCTTGCTTAGCTACACTAATTTGCTCTTCCTCGTTTTCAGCTTTTACTATTTTGCCTATAAGCGGGTGGTTTCCGTTGATAGTAACCGCCTGCATGCCCGGCATATCTCCGCCAAACATCATATTTCCTTGCATCTGTTGCATTTCTTGCATCCTGCGCATGAACTCAGGTTGGGTAATCACCACTGGCATAGCATCTGCCGACATGGCCGTTACCTCAGGTGCAACATTTTCCTTAGCTATCGCTTTTTTGAAAATTTCTACCACTTTCTCCTCTTCTTCTTTGCTCAGTACCGATTCTATTGCCTCGTCTTTTTCTATCAGCTTTTCGGCAACATCGGCATCTACACGCTTCAAGCTCGTTTTTTCCAGTTTTTGCTCCAACGTACTGATGAAGTGGCTATCGAGCGGACCGTCCAATATCAAAATATCATACCCTTTCTTTTGCGCAGCTACTATATAAGAATGGTGCAGCTCTTGGTCGTTGGTATAAAGGAATACCTTGTTCCCGTTTTTATCCGTTTGGGCTGCTTCCACGTGTTTCCCATATTCCTCAAAGGTGTAGAATTTACCCTCCAAGTTTTTCAGCAAGCCAAACTTCTTAGATCGGTCGTAGAATTTCTCATCGGTAACCATTCCGTATTTCACAAACAAACCAATGCTTTCCCATTTTTGCTCAAATGACTCTCTATCACTTTTAAACAAGTCACTTAATTTATCGGCTACCTTCTTGGTGATGTAAGAGTTAATCTTCTTCACACTGCTATCCGACTGCAAGTAGCTTCTTGATACGTTGAGCGGGATATCTGGTGAGTCGATGACGCCGTGCATGAGCGTAAGAAACTCTGGCACAATCTCTTTCACCTCATCGGTGATGAACACTTGGCGAGAATACAGCTGTATTTTGTCGCGGTGAAGCGTGAGATCGTTTTTCACTTTTGGGAAATATAGGATTCCCGTAAGGTTGAATGGATAATCAACATTGAGGTGAATCCAGAAAAGTGGTTCTTCTGAGAACGGGTAAAGCGTTTTGTAAAACTCTAGGTAATCTTCGTCCTTGAGGTCAGTTGGGTTTTTGACCCAAATTGGGGCTGTAGTATTTATTACCTTTTCTTCAAACTCGATTTCGATAGGTAAGAACTTGCAGTATTTGTTCAAAATACCACCAACCTTTCCGCTTTCAAGGTAATCTAAGGAATCTTCGTTTACATGGAGGATGATATCTGTACCCCTTGTTTCCTTTTCTCCTGCAGTAATTTCAAAATCGGTACTGCCTGTACAAGACCAACGAGCTGCCTCAGAGCCTTCTTTATACGATTTGGTAATGATTTCTACCGTATCGGCAACCATAAATGCCGAATAGAAACCCAAACCAAACTTACCTATTATCTGGTTCGCATCTTTTACATCCTTGAATTTCTCAACAAATTCGGTAGCGCCTGAAAAAGCGATTTGGTTGATATATTTCTTGATTTCCTCGGCAGTCATCCCGATTCCGCTGTCGCTTATCGTGATTTTCTTGTTTTCTTTGTCAATACTTACCTTGACTTTTATTTCGCCAAGCTCCTCTTTAAACTCTCCGATCGATGCAAGTTTCTGAAGCTTTTGTGTAGCATCTACTGCATTTGATACCAATTCCCGTAAAAATATCTCTTGGTCAGAATAGAGAAATTTTTTAATAATTGGGAAAATGTTTTCGGTATTGACCGAAATCGTACCTCTCTCTTCCATGTGTATTTTCGTTAATAAAAGTTACTAAAATTAATATTTTGATTGCTTTCCAAACCTTTTGCCAAAATCTGTTCCAGTTGTTTTTTTAAGACAAATTGTCAGCAAGACAAAGACAAAACATCACTTAAAAACCATTGATAGTCACTACTTTTCAGGAAAAATAAGCCTTTTTGTCTGTTATAGATGACATTTAGAGAAGGTAAACATTGTAACCTATTTTTTTTTTAGAGCGTAAGAAACAATTCAAAAAAACAGGATGTCTATGCACGACAGGCATGATTCATGCAATATTTAAATTATTGTTGCAAAAATGCAATAAACTATTAGATTTGTAATATCACTTTTGTGATAAACATTACAACCAAAACAATTAAACCAAACCGCTCAATAAAATGACTACTAACTCAAAAGGATTAGTCCATGGAAATGGACTGTATCAACATTTCCTTACCTCAACTAAAGAGGAAAACACTTGCGCCGCTCTTGGCAACAAGACTTCTTACACCAGACTTGCACTGGTTACACTCGCATCTATTTACTTTCTTTTCTTATTTAGCGCCTCTACATTATTTGCTAATAATGATAATGAACGCTACCACAGGGTAAAAGAAGGAGAAACAATACAAAAAATAGCCCGTAGATATGGTATCCCTGAAACCGTGTTGATGAAAAACAACGATTTGTATTCAGGAACACTCCACGCAGGACAATTGTTACTAGTATCTATAGAAGCTTCTACAACTACTATAGCTTCTAATACTGGAAGACAAAGCAAGCTAACAGGTCTTTCTGGAGGTATGACTAGCACTTCTACTGCATACGATCCGGCTAACCCGATGGTAAGGAGAGAAGCACCACGCAAGCAAATCACCAATAAGACCATCACTTCACAACCTGAAAACAATGCTGTAGCTTATCAACAAGTGATCGCTAATGAAACACCTAGCAAAATACAAAAACTACCAGGGCTCACTACAGAAACTCAATTGACTTCTGAAGTGCCAAATGGAATCAATGATGCTAGAGAAATATTTAAAGTAGAGCAAGAGACCACAAACCAGCCTTGGTTCAACCTTTATTTCAGGACTATGAGAATAGCAAGGTTCAGAGATAATGTTCCTAGTAAATACACAAAAAGAAAAGACGGTATCCAATATAGTGGAGGAACAAAAGTAACAGAAGATTTGATTTCTAATTTTGGTTACCCTAAGGAAGCTGCTGCTGCTTTGTCCTTCGTATCTTCGAATGAAGGCGGTGTGAGCGACTTGAACTTTTACGATGGCGCTGGTTCTTTTGGATTTATCCAGTTCACTTTGAAATATGGTTCACTAGAAAACTACTTGGCTATTGTAAAAAACGATAAGCCAGAAATTTTTCAAGCTTGCCTAGCGCAGTATGGTTTTGATTTGGAAATATCTACTGACAGATATGGAAAAGTGAAAAACACATTGGTAGTTTATGCTCCTGAAGGTTTCAAGGGCAAAACAAAGCTTCAAGGCGATGACCTAATGGACTATCTTTTGGCAAACAAACAATTGTTCGGTCCATTGATCCTTTTGGGCGAGCAAACTAAAGGTGAGCAAATCAAAGCTGCTTACGAAATGTACTACTTGGTTGCCAAAAACATCAACTTACCTGTAAATGGTATCAATATGATTACTGGCGATTTGTTCGATACAAAAGCTGGCGTAACTGCACTTACCGATTTGTGTGTGAAACTTGGTGCAACTGGTGCAAGCAACGAACTTGCTACTGCGGTAGCAAAGGTAATGAGCGATAATGGCATCAATTCTTATAATGACTTGAAAGGTTTTGATGAATTAGCCATCATCAAAACTCTTACCATGACTACTTCTAACGATTTGGTAAAAAGAAGAATGAGCAAGCTTTTGGCGGAAAATCAAATGAGCGCATTGGTTGGAAGATAATTTGACTAGACTTTAGTAACCGTTCGTCACTACATACTTTTTGAGATATTTAAACAATACCCTTCAAGTTTTGTGGCGTACCCTTACGAGTCGTGTTCGAATAAAAATTAACTAAACTTCAGATGAGCGTAAAGAAAATAGTTATGGAAAACAACATTTCTTTCAACCAACTATCAAGGTAAATACTCCAGAACAATAAACGAAGCCCTGTTTGGTATAAAATCCACTCAGGGCTTTTTTATGGTTAATCTTTAAAAAAATCGGGCTCAAAATTGACAAGGAAAAGTTCGTCCGTTGAACGGGTAATCGCTGTATAAACCCAACGCATCAGCTCCACATTTTTCATCTCATCGTTGAGGTAGCCCAAATCGACAAATACAGCTTTCCACTGGCTACCCTGTGATTTGTGGCAAGTAAGGGAATAAGCATATTTTACCTGCAACGCATTTATGTAGGGGTTTTCTCTTAACAGAGTTTCTACTTCCTTCGGGTTTTCAAATGGTCCATTATCCTCTATCACTTGCTCTTGAATTTTATTTAAGTCCTCCATGGGTAAATTAGGGGTGAAACTATGAAGCGTATCCAAAAGCACTTTCGCATCAAATGGCGTCTCATCTGGATAATCGATCAATTGCAAACGGAGGTTGGCAAACCGAAACCCTCCCATCTCTTCTACCGAACCTACTCTCATTACCTCGGCAAACTCACCATTGGCAAGAAACCCCGCCCTAGATTCATCATCCAACCAGAAGTAATTGTTTTTGACCACCATCAAAATATCACCTGCCGATAGTTCTTCTTCGTAGTACAATATCTGTTTGCGGATGAACTGGTTGTACAATGTAGCCGAACGGTTGGATCGGCAAATCAGGGAAGTGTTTTCAACACCATATTTGTCATAGGTATAGCGCAGCCCATTTTCTAACTTCTGACTAGGCATCCTAAAAATATCCTTGTACTTTTTGGTATTGAGGTTGATTTGAAAATTCCGCTTTGCTATTTGGAGACGAATCGCTGTAGCATTTTCCAAAATCCCAGAAGCTTGTTGCTGCCTCACCACATCTGTAAGCATATGAGGCATTACCTTCAACATACACTCTTGCTCCAAGTGCAAAACATCTAAAGCAGGGCTAATATCTTTATGCACTGGAGGAAGCTGAGCAGTATCCCCCACCAGCATTAACTTGTTTCCCGAATTAGGTTTCTCAAATACATAACTAACCAGCTCCGTAAGCAACCCATTACGATAACCATAATCACTTCCATCGTCTATCATGGACGCTTCATCTACTATAAAAACCGTATTCTTACTCTGGTTAGGCTGCTTTTTGAAAACGATTCGTCCCGAGGCAGGGTCTTCGGTTGGTTTATAGATAATCTTATGGATGGTAAAAGCTTGCCTTTTTGCATAAAATGAAATTACTTTCGCCGCTCTGCCAGTAGGAGCTAGCAAAGCATATTTGTAATCGAAATGCCTCAAGGTCTTTACCATGGCGCTGATCACCGAAGTTTTTCCCGTACCCGCATATCCTTTAAGCAAAAAAGTGAGCCTATTTCGCTTTTTTTCTACAATAAACTCACCCAGTTTATCAAAAAGAGTTGCCTGACCAGGAGTTGGCTCATGGGGGAAGTACCTATAAAAAAGATCTTTAGGGTCGGACTTTTGCATCCTGTAAGTAATTTACAAGGTTTTGAATGTATCTTTGAGCACAGTATAAAACTGAAAGATTTCCTCAAAGGTATTATATAAAGGTACTGGTGCAAGCCTTATTACATTTGGTTCTCTCCAATCAACCACAATTCCCTTTTTAATCAGATTATCAAAAATCTTCTTCCCCTGTTCCACTACCAAAGATAGTTGTGCTCCACTTTCACTCGGGCTTTCTGGAGTAACAATTCGTATTGTCTCCTCACCAATTGCTTTATTTATGTCATCGATCAAAAACCGCAGATAGGCAACCATTTTTTTACTTTTCTCTACCAATTTTTCCATTCCCACCTCTTCAAAAATATCTAACGAAGCATGCAAAGCCGCCAATAATAATACGGGAGGAGTACTCAATTGCCATCCGTTAGCCCCAATTGCAGGCTGAAAGTCTTTTTGCATAAGAAAACGGGTCTTTTCATCGTTTCCCCACCATCCCGACAAGCGTGCAACACCTTTATCTTTTCCATGGGTTTCATGCACAAATAAACCTCCGATTGTACCTGGTCCGCCATTCATGTATTTGTAATTACACCAAACGGCAAAGTCTACACCCCAATCGTGAAGCTTTAGTGGCACATTCCCTACTGCATGCGCCAAATCAAACCCAACAACAGCACCAACTCCGTGAGACACTTTTGCTATTTTCTCTAATTCAAACAACTGACCAGTATAATAATTAACCCCTCCCAACAATACCAATGCGAGCTCTTCTGCATTTTCTTCTATTACAGAAAGAATATCTTCGGTCCGCAGTGTTTCTTCCCCTTCTCTTGGTGTAAGTTCTATAAGCCCATCTTCTGGAGAACATCCATGAGATTGTAATTGAGATGCCATTGCATACTGATCAGATGGAAAAGCTCCTGCCTCCATCAAAATCTTATACCGCCCTTGGCTCGGTCTATAAAAAGATACCAACAAAAAATGTAGATTGACTGTGAGTGAGTTCATCAAAGCCACTTCACTAGGCTGTGCGCCTACAATAGGACAAAGCTTTTTTGATAGCTTATACTGGTATTCCATCCATGAAGGCTCACCTTCAAATGCATTGAAAAAACCTTCTACTCCCAAATCTTGCCAACGGCTTAATTCCCTTTCAATATGGGAAGCCGTTTTACTTGGCTGTAAACCAAGTGAATTGCCACAGAAATATATATCTATAGGAGATTGGGAAGATGGTAGTAGAAATTCGCTTCTATATTTTTTTAGCCAGTCCTCTTTGTCTAGATTCTTGGCGGTTGATAAAGCACTCGTAAAACCCATTTATTACCTAGTTTAAATAAAAACACAAATTTATTACACTTTATCTACTCAGCAAATAATACTGATAATGAGAGGATAAGGCTATATAGCAAATAAATATTTTAAAGACGTTGTGAAATTTTATTTAAAATATTTGAACTTATAAAAAAAGCGTATAGCTTTGCAGACCAATTCAGAAAAAATGTCGGACACAGACATTTAGGGGGAGGTTCCAGAGCGGTCAAATGGGACGGACTGTAAATCCGTTGCTTCGGCTTCGCAGGTTCGAATCCTGCCCTCCCCACCAAAAGGTAAGTTGTTTGGTTATTTAATTGCTACATAGCGATTTAATAGCCATTCATGCTGTTAAAACATAAGCGGGAGTAGCTCAGTTGGTAGAGCGACAGCCTTCCAAGCTGTAGGTCGCGGGTTCGAGCCTCGTCTCCCGCTCACTGTTTTAAGCCGATGTAGCTCAGGGGTAGAGTGCTTCCTTGGTAAGGAAGAGGTCACGGGTTCAAATCCCGTCATTGGCTCTGAGTAATTCACTTTGTATTGAAATCATACACACATATAAGAATAGGTTGTTAATTTAATAATTGGAAAAAAATGGCTAAAGAAACCTTTGACCGTTCCAAGCCTCACTTGAATATTGGAACTATAGGTCACGTTGACCACGGAAAAACAACTTTGACTGCTGCTATCACTAAGGTGTTGGCAGATGCAGGTCTTTCTGAATCTCGTTCATTCGACTCGATTGACAATGCACCAGAGGAAAAGGAAAGAGGTATTACTATTAATACGTCTCACGTTGAGTACCAAACTGCTACTAGGCACTACGCTCACGTTGATTGCCCAGGTCACGCCGATTACGTTAAAAACATGGTAACTGGTGCAGCTCAAATGGACGGGGCAATACTAGTTGTTGCTGCTACTGATGGTCCTATGCCACAGACAAGGGAGCACATTCTTTTAGCTCGCCAAGTAGGTGTGCCTGCTTTGGTAGTATTCATGAACAAAGTTGACATGGTAGATGACGAAGAGCTTCTAGAACTTGTTGAAATGGAAGTTCGTGAGTTATTGTCTTTCTACGAATTCGATGGTGACAATATTCCTGTTATCCAAGGATCTGCTCTTGGCGGTCTTAATGCCGAGCAAAAGTGGGTTGATACTATCATGGAGTTAATGGATGCAGTTGATAACAGCATTCCAATTCCTGAGCGTTTGGTTGACAAAGATTTCTTGATGCCTGTTGAAGATGTATTCTCTATCACTGGTCGTGGTACTGTAGCTACTGGTAGAATCGAAAGAGGTGTAATCAACTCAGGTGATCCAGTAGAAATCATCGGTATGGGAGCTGAGAAGCTTACTTCAACTATCACTGGTGTTGAAATGTTTAGAAAAATTCTTGACAGAGGTGAAGCTGGTGATAATGTTGGTCTTCTTTTGAGAGGTATTGACAAAGAAGCTATCAGACGTGGTATGGTAATCTGTAAGCCAGGTTCTGTAACTCCTCACACTAAATTCAAAGCTGAGGTTTACGTATTGTCAAAAGACGAAGGTGGTCGTCACACTCCATTCTTCAAAGGTTATAACCCTCAGTTCTACTTCAGAACAACAGACGTAACAGGTGAGATATCTCTTCCTGATGGTGTAGAAATGGTTATGCCAGGTGACAACATCACCATTACTGTTGACCTTCAGAAAGAAGTTGCAATGGAAGCTGGTCTTCGTTTTGCAATCAGAGAAGGTGGTAGAACAGTTGGTGCTGGTCAAGTAACTGAAATCTTAGCGTAATTTACGCTTGATAATAAATTGAAAGCTCTGCCTTGTGCAGGGCTTTTTTTTTGAAGAGGTCTTTTTAGGCAAAGAAGAGTATTTATCCTTCTTTTGATCAAATATTTTATCCGATAAATTTGATAATGTTCATATAGTTCATACCTTTGCACACCAATTAGAAATCTAATCATACACGGGTGTAGCTCAGCTGGTAGAGCAACGGTCTCCAAAACCGTAGGTCGTGAGTTCGATCCTTACCGCCCGTGCTAGTTATACTGGCTTTTGTCAGTATAATTTTTTTTTACTGGTTAATCAGTATTTAGCAATGTTTACTAAGATAAAAAATTTCATTAAGGAGTCTTACAACGAGATGATCCATCACGTGACATGGTCGAAGTATGATGAACTCCAAAGTAGTTCAGTGCTGGTTTTGATCGCATCATTCATTTTTGCCTTGCTTATAGGCTTGATCGATACTGTGTTCAAATACGGCTTGGACTTGTTTTATGGTTCCTTCTAAAAAAAGGCTTTAAAAATTATGAGCGAGTTAAATTGGTATGTGGTAAGGGCTGTGAGCGGGCAGGAAAAAAAGGTGAAAATCTATCTGGAAAAAGAGATATCCTTGAACAACTTGGATGAACATATTCCGGAAGTGTTAACACCCACTGAAAAAGTGTACCAAATTCGCAAGCTTAAAGATGGCAAAAGCAAAAAGATAGCTGTAGAAAAGAATTTTTACCCTGGATACGTGCTAGTTCAAGCAAATATCGAACACGGTGAAGTGTTGCACACTATCAAAAGCATTCCTGGTGTTATTGGCTTTTTACAAGTTGATGGTAAGGGACCTAACGCCAAGCCTACCCCTATGCGCGAAGCAGAAATCAACCGTATTTTGGGTAAAGTAGAAGAAACTGCCGAAGGCGAAATTACAGATGAAGCTACATTTATAGTAGGAGAAACCGTGAAGGTCATGGACGGGCCCTTCAATGGTTTTACCGGAACCGTTCAAGAAGTGTTCGAAGAGCGTAAGAAACTTAATGTCATGGTTAAGATCTTTGGTAGAAATGCTCCAGTCGAACTTAATTATGTTCAAGTAGAAAAAGTAGATTAAAAACAAAATGGCAAAAGAAGTTACCGGATTTCTAAAATTGCAGATTAAAGGAGGACAGGCTAATCCGTCTCCTCCAGTGGGACCGGCACTGGGTAGTAAGGGTTTGAATATCATGGACTTTTGTAAACAGTTCAATTCAAGAACCCAAGAAAAACAAGGAGTACTTACTCCAGTTGTTGTTACTATTTATTCTGATAAATCGTTTGATTTTGTAATCAAAACCCCTCCAGCGCCAGTATTGCTGAGAGAAGCTGCAAAAGTAGCAAAAGGTTCTTCTGAACCTAATAGGGATAAAGTTGGATCAGTATCTTGGGATCAGGTAAAAGAGATCGCAGAACTTAAGATGGCTGACTTAAATGCTTTTACAGTAGAATCGGGCATGAAAATGGTCGCAGGAACAGCTAGAAGCATGGGTCTTACAGTCTCAGGTGATGCCCCTTGGGCCGAGTAAATTTAATTTTAGACCTTATGTGAAGTGTCTTTTTCTAACCATTAGGAGCAAGGCTTTTCACTAAAAAAATAAAACAATGGCGCTTACAAAAAATCAAAAAGCTGTTCTAGCTAAATACGATAAAGAAAAAGATTATGCTATAGCCGAAGCGTGCTCTCTTGTAAAAGAAATTACTTATACAAAGTTTGACGCTTCTGTTGACTTGGATATCAAACTTGGTGTTGACCCAAGAAAAGCAGATCAAATGGTGAGAGGTGTGGCTGTATTGCCACATGGTACTGGTAAATCACTTAAAGTTTTAGTTCTTTGTACTCCTGACAAAGAAGAAGAAGCTAAAGCTGCGGGTGCTGACTACGTTGGTCTCGACGAATATGTTGACAAGATCAAAGGTGGATGGACTGATATTGATGTAATTATCACTATGCCTACTGTTATGGCTAAAGTTGGTCAGTTAGGTCGTATTCTTGGACCAAGAGGCTTAATGCCTAACCCTAAAGCAGGTACTGTTACACTTGAAGTGGGAAAAGCAGTAAACGAAGTAAAGGCTGGTAAAATCGATTTTAAAGTTGACAAGTTTGGTATCATCCACGCTAGTGTAGGTAAAGTCTCTTTTACTTCTGAGAAATTAAAAGAGAATGCTGAAGAACTTATTAACGTAATCAACAGATTGAAGCCTTCAGCGGCAAAAGGAACTTACATGCAGAGCATAACGCTTTCAAGCACGATGAGTCCAGGTATTAAAATCGAAAAATCTTCAATTTCAGGTATATAATCATGACTAAAGAAGAAAAAATCCAATACGTTGGTGATTTGACGGAAAAGTTATCAAACACTGACAATTTCTATATAACTGACTCATCTGGGATGAGTGTTGCTCAAATCAACGAATTTAGAGGCGAATGCTTCAAAAACGGTCTTGAGTACAAAGTAGTTAAGAACACATTAATAAAGAAGGCTTTAGATAATCTTGAAGTTGATTACGAAGAGTTTTCTAGTGAAGTATTAAAAGGCTTTTCTGGTATCATCTTTTCTCCTGAGACTGGTAATCTTCCAGCTAAGGTTCTTAAAGATTACCGCAAAAAAGCAAACTCTGTAAGACCAATTCTGAAAGGAGCTTCAGTTGATAGCGCTACGTACGTTGGTGATGACCAACTTGATACACTTAGTAAACTTAAGTCCCGCTTGGAGCTTATCGGAGAAGTTATTGGCTTACTTCAATCGCCTGCTAAGAATGTTATTTCTGGCTTGCAAGGTGGAGGTCAAAAGCTTGTTGGAATCCTTAAAACCCTTGAGGAAAGAGGAGATAACTAAGATAACGCCCTTTTTAGTTTTTTTTAAATCGAGTTACGCACGATACATATATTGCTTCCACAATTTTTGTATTATTAATTTTATTGTTAAAGAGGTATTAAAATGGCAGAATTAAAAGAATTCGCAGAACAATTAGTTAACTTGACTGTAAAAGAAGTTAACGAATTAGCACAAATATTAAAAGACGAGTACGGCATAGAGCCTGCTGCTGCTGCTGCAACTGTAGTTGCTGCTGCTGGTGGTGGTGATGAAGCTGCTGCTGCTGAGCAAACTGAGTTTGACGTTATTCTTAAAGCTCCAGGTGGTGCTAAGTTAGCCGTTGTTAAGCTTGTGAAGAGCTTGTCAGGTCTAGGTCTTAAAGAAGCTAAAGCTCTTGTAGATGAAACACCATCTACTATCAAAGAAGGTGTTTCTAAAGAAGAAGCTGAAGATTTGAAAAAGCAGCTTGAAGAAGCTGGTGCTGAAGTTGAATTGAAGTAGTAATTCACTTTAAGTAAATAGGAAAAAGGCTTTGCATCATGATGCTTAGCCTTTTTCTTTGTTTATAGGACTTTAAGAAAACCTCCATTAAGTTTTCTTGTTATTCCATAAGGTCATAACCTATCATATCAGTTTTGAAAAGAAATCTCATACACCTACTACTTTTCATCATTACCATAATCACCACTACTTTTTCGGGAGCCGAGTGGATGTTTGGAAATATTTTCTTTTTTTCCAATGCCCCATTAGATTATGATAATTTTCTAGCTGGATTTTACTTTTCAATTCCTTTTTTATCCATCCTAACAGCTCATGAATTTGGGCATTACTTTACCGCAAAATATTACAAACTCAAAGTCACCCTTCCCTACTACATCCCCATGTGGTTTTTGGGCTTTGGTCCTAGCATAGGAACTATGGGAGCATTCATCCAAATCAAAAGCCCTCTCCATACTAGAAAACAATTTTTTGATGTAGGGATCGCAGGACCATTAGCAGGCTTTATTTTGGCTATCGGTGTCATTTTTTATGGCTTTACACACCTTCCCTCCCCAGAACAGATATTTGAGATTCATCCAGAATATGCTCAATATGGATTGGATTACGCCGACTATGTTTATGAAGATATGCCTGAAGGCTCAATAGTAATGGGAACAAACCTACTCTTTGAGTTCTTTAAAGAATTTGTGGTTGAAGACCCTTCTCTTATTCCAAATGAATATGAGATTATGCACAGTCCTCTTTTACTTGCAGGCTTTCTTGCTTGCTTTTTTACCGCACTAAATTTAATTCCCATAGGTCAACTCGACGGAGGACATATTCTGTATGGCTTGATTGGACCACGCCTTCACAGATGGGTTTCTCCAGCTTTATTTATACTGTTTATATTTTTTGGTGGGTTAGGTCTCTTTTCCGCTCAAGATTTTCATGTAGACTGGAGTCATAACCTTGAAATGACGCTAATTTACCTAGTATATCTTTACTTCACATTCAGTAAAATAACTAAGGATCCAAAGTCTATTGCATTAATAGCAGTTTCTGTGTATACGGCTCAATTTTTATTTAAATCGATGGTTCCAACGGTTGAAGGATATACAGGCTGGCTAGTATTTGGCTTTTTAATAGGTAGGTTTTTGGGGGTATATCACCCCCCTGCAATTTATGAACAGCCAATTGGGTGGAAAAGAAAAGTGATAGGCTGGCTATCACTCATCATTTTCGTTATTTCTTTTTCTCCTACGCCTTTTATTATAAAATAAGGAGATGAGAGTATTAATCAGGAAGGTTTATACTATGAACCCTGCTGCATAGAACGGTCGTAAATAACTTCTCTTGCTACTTCTTCAACAGATGCCATATCTAACATACCAAAGCCATTTTCTGTCAATTCGCCAAACCCACAATTGTATATAAACTCCTGTACTCTTGGATCAGCATATAATGAAAATGGGAATGTATACCCTCTTACTTCTTTGATTTCTCCTTTGGTTATTGTCGTATAAATACGGGCAAATTTCTTGTCTTGACGAGCAATCTTATCGAGATAGATTTTATCTGGTACGATTTGAAACCTAAAGAATGACTCTATCTCTTTTGCGTCGTACAGCCCTGAATATTCCATCCTCTCCATCGTAGATTCATACAAATAATCAGAAAATGTATCATTTGTTGGATGGATAAATTCTTTATTCTGCTCACTACTTTCTTCATTAATTACCACCAAAGGTGATAAACAAAGATATCTACATGAAGATGTGAGAGGCTTGGTAAGTTCTTTTTCTACATATTCTGGTTCTAAAATAAGATCACCCAAAAGCACATGTTGGTTTTTGAAAAGTTTATCAATAACTGTATTGATAAACTTTTCATCCATTGCAGAAAAAACAAGCGTTACTCTTTTTGAAAAGTAATGCAATCCCTCTCGACCAACCTTAGTTTGGCCCTTCAGTCCAGAGTAGTTAAAAAGGTTGGTGCTATTCAATAGCTCATCTCCCAACACTTCTTTAAGCAAAAAACGAATTTGCTTTTGGTGATGAAAGGGCAAGATAGCGCCTTTGTTCTTTAGCTTAAAAATTATTCTTATCCTCAAAGTGTAAAATGTTTTAAGGTAAAAACATGAAAAAGGAACGAGTACAAAGCTGATTTTAACAGAATGAGTAATTCATAGAATTAAACATGCCCCATTTAGATATATTGTGCCTGTCCTATTTATGGTTTATAACTATAAAAATGCCATAAAGTTAAAACTCAAAGAAAGTGTTTCTTGAAACCTCAACTTTTTTGACTAAGATATTGTATGATAATATTGCCTGAAAGGGCAATGACCTTATTAATACTATACTTCACAAATCGACTCATCAAAACAATTCACTTCACTTAAAAAGTTTTAAGCCTGATTTGTTTGGGTATAACTACATAAAACAAACTTTGTTTTATGTAGCTGACCAAATTGAAACATATTCTATTTAGGCATAAAAAAATACTCTAATCTTATATTAGATCAACATTCCTAAGTACCCAGTCGTATAAGCAAAATCTTAAAAACCGCGCACTAGCAAAAAGTATATATTTCTTAAATTCAAAGCTCAGGAAACCTGATATAATACTAACCAACGCAAAGGGTAACGACGTTATGGCAACTAGTAAAATAAGTATTCCCTCATATTTTTATAGCGTAAAACATATTTCTGCGGGCTTTTACTCTTTAATAGCTTTCTTAAATAAGAGAGCTGTACTGAAATATTTACCCAAGCTAAATGCAGGTGCAAGATATAATATTTACTTGGCTCACCTATAATCAACATCATAAAAAACTCAGGAGGGATAACTCCTAAACATATTTCGGAAATAAAAAACATTAAACAGACTAAAACCGGTCTAGATGATAGAGGCGAAAGCCACTCCAAATAATTCCCGAAACATATGTTGGATTAGAACTACTACTATAAGGATAAATATAAAGTACACTATAGATTGCCAAAGTGAGGTTTTCACAAAACTATAATCATCACTTTCCATCTTTTATAAAGTAGCTAGCAAAATATTTAACCTAAGGTTTCAAAAAGATACTACTTTTACAAATAAGCTATCAATTATATAAAGTATTAACTGAAAAATAGGCTCAATTGCAATTATTTATAGCCTTTTTGAAGAAATTCAAGCATTTTTATTGAAAACTAAGTTCTCATCTCACCAAAACCCTTCTTCTGTGAAGTTATTTCTCATTCCAAGCCCTCTTGCCGATACTAATTTAAACTGGGTTTCTCCCCAACTGCGTGAAGCGGTTTCATCATGCGATTATTACTTGGTGGAAAAAGAAAAAACGGCTAGGAGATTTTTGGGCTCGTTAAGCATTAAAGAGAGTATAAGAGATCTTAATTTCTTTGTCCTAGATAAAAAAACAAAGCTTAGAGAAATCGAACTTTTCTTCAATAAAATCCCTACTACCGAAAATGTGGGGGTGATCTCTGAAGCTGGATGCCCTGGCATAGCCGATCCTGGGGCGATGGCTGTGGAATACGCTCATAAAAAAGGAATAGAGGTGGAGCCTATAGTAGGACCTTCCTCCATTTTCCTAGCATTAATGTCTTCGGGGCTTTCTGGGCAACGGTTCGTGTTCCATGGTTACTTGCCCATTGATAAAAGCAAAAGGCTGGCATACATAAAGAAAATGGAGCAAGCTTCTGTTAGAAATAGGGAAACTCAAATTTTTATGGAAACCCCCTATAGAAACAATCACTTAATGACGGACTTAATCGCTACATGCCAAATCGATACCAAAATTTGCATTGCAGCAAACATCCATCACCCCGACCAAATGATTAAAACAAAAACAGTAAATGGATGGAAAAAGACGACAGTAGAACTTCATAAAAAGCCTACTATCTTCCTTATAATGGCTTAAGAGGCTTAGCCTACTTTCCTAACTTGCAGAGCTTGGTACTTCTTTATATGTTCTACGTCAGATCTTTTTAAGATCTCGTACCTTCCATCGCTATATCTTAAATGATACAGACATAGGTTTTTGTGCTCAAATTGATCCATATCTTTTAGCTCAGTTCCTAAAAGGAAGCACAAAAGAATCCGAATAGCTCTACCATGCATGCAAACAAGCACTTTACTCTCATGCTCATTTGACATAATATATTTCCATGCTTTTTTCTGCCTTTCCTGCACTTCGTAAGGACTTTCACCGCCTTTGGGTTTTCTATGGTAATCGCCACTTCTCCACCCTATGAGCATGTTTGCATAATCCTCATCATCTTTACTAGTGAGTGGTCTCCCCTCTTTGTGCCCCCAAGAAATTTCGTTCAGGCCTTCTAGCTGCTGCCAAGGCAAGCTTTCATCAATGAAGCTCCTAACAGACTGATGAGTCCTCTTTAGCTTTGATGTATAAATCTTATCAAACCCCACTTCTTGATAGTGATGAAAAAATGCTTTTGCCTGCATCACTCCTGTCTCATTTAAGTCAGAATCGATTCCACTTCCCTGAACAAGTCTTTTGTTATTATAGTCAGTCTCTCCGTGTCGTATTATGTAAATATCTTTATCCATACACATTCATATTGATGCACCTTGTTAAATAATTCTGCAAATTTACCTTATCTATATTAGACTTGTACATAACAGCCTAAATAATTAACGTAATATTTATAATTCCTTAGTTAGGACTTGATTATATATAAACATTAAGGCAACAACCATACTACTTTAACACAATTGCAATTTGCGAAGTTCTTGACTAGCATAAAGGAGTCAAATACAGAGCCGAAAAGCATTGTTACAAAATAAGCTAGCCCTCTGTTCTGTATATTTTACAAAAGGCTAGCTTTCACAATTAAGTATCTGTATAATGTATATATACCTAAATAAGACCTAAATCGAGAATAGTAGTAGGTAATTGGAGGTGAATAGCTTCCAAACCAGCTTTTCTAGCACCTTCTACATGTTGCAAGGTATCGTCGATAAAGACGGTTTCACTAGGTTTCAACTCGTTTTCATGACAAACCATTTGAAAGATACTCACATTTGGCTTGCGATCGTGTGAGGTATGTGAATAGTATGCTTGTTCAAATAACTCTTCTATATCCCCTCCACCCACAGTATCTGAATAGACTTTGTCGAAATAGGTTTTGTGTAAAGCATTTGTATTACTTAGTAAAAACACCCTTTTCTCCTTTCCTACTTTTTTTACAAACTCGATTCGTTCTTTAGGAATATCGCCTAGCATAGCATTCCAAGCCTTATCAATAGCATCATCTGCTAATTGAGGCAGCCCAAACATTTCCCTCAATCCGTCTCGAAATTCTTCGGTGGTTGAACGACCTGTTTCGTACTGATCTATTACTGGATCTTGTTTGTGTTGGGCAAATATCTCTTTAAAATCTTGACCGATCAACTCATTAAAAGCATCGTAAGTTCGGTCAAAATGGAGGTTCATTATCACCCCTCCCAAATCAAATATTACATTCTTGATGTGCTGCATAGAATTAGATGGAATTTATTTTTGAAGCCAAATTACATCTTCGACTTCAATTCTTCCATTTTTTTTCCAGCTTGTTGGCTTCCTGCTTCATAAGCAAGCTTATAAAGCTGGTAGGCTTCTTGGTAGGCTTCTTTTTTCTTTTTAGGGGCAAACTGTGTTCTATTGGCAAGTTCTTCAGCAGCAGCAGCTTTTTCCATATAAGAATCAGCCTTGGCTATTGTCATTTTTTTCGAAAGAGAAGTGATACTATCTTTTAACCGATCCAACTCCTTCTCTTTTTCATTTATTTCATCTTCAAGGCTTGTGATCTCTTGCCTCTGCAGATCTATTTTTCGGACCAACTCATCATTTTTTCCCTTGTACCTTACTACTTGCTCAGAAAGTCTTCCTATTACCGAATCCTTTACTTCAAGCTCCTCATGATATTGCGCAATGATCTGCTGTAAAAGTTGATTTTGCCCATCACTACTCCCTAAGTCATTCTCTAGTTTTATCAACTTTTGACGAGTGTATTCTACAAATGCTTCAAACCCTCGGATACGGTCTAGGTGATCGATGAATTTAGTACCATCGTTTAACCTTTCTTCAATAAGGCTTTCAGTTATGGCCACAGAGTCGAGCAAATAGGCTACTTGTTCAAACCTTTGCTGATATCCATTAGGAATTTCTACTTCGCTCAAAGTAATTTTGGAAGAGACCTTCTGTTCTTTGGTGTTTCCGCAACTCCATACGCCAAAGGCTACCCAAAGGAGGACGAAAAAAGTGGTTTTTGACATTTTTTGGTTCATTTTCGTTGATGTGAATGGATTGATTGTTAAATCAGTTTCATTAATTTTTTTATATACCAAACAGTACTATTCAGCTAACCAAACCATTAAAATCAAAAGATTATTTGGAATAGCCTGTTAAAAAAGAATTAATGCAGTTGCTCGTTTGTGGAAAGTAATGAAAGTAGCGGTGAAAAGCACCATTTGAATTTCTAGTAGCTTCCAAAAATAAATATCAAAACTAGATTTACAAAAGTTATGATTTTAATTTTTTGAAAGTGAGAGGATTGAGTCGAAATAAATACGTCCATTATTTTTCGCGGTTGATAATTTTCTCCACAAAAGCGATAAGTTCAGACCTCTTATCTTCGGTTGTATCTATTTGCTCAATTAGCTGGAAAGCTTTTGAAAAATACAACTCCATCTTTAACTCTGTAGTATACTTGATTTCTAAATTATTATAAATTTTTGTGACAGCCTTTACTTTCTTCTCGTTATCAAAGTCCTTTGCCGCAAGCCAATGCGCCAGTTGTTCGGCATCTTCCCCTGTTGCTTTTTCCAAAGCTTTTATCAAAAGAAATGTCTTTTTGTTGGCTATTATATCGCCACCAACCTGTTTGCCAAATTTAGATTGGTCTCCAAATACATCTAAGAGATCATCTTTAAGCTGAAAACCCATTCCCAAATTCACCCCAAACTCTCTCAATAAATCCGCATTTTTATCATCTGCCCCTCCTACTATTGCTCCCATCTGTAGGCTCAACCCAAGTAAAACAGCAGTTTTGAGCCGAATCATGTTCAGGTAATCCTCCTCAGAAATACGATCAATTTTTTCAAAGTTCATGTCAAACTGCTGTCCTTCACAAACTTCACATGCACAGCGGTTAAAAAGTTTAGCCATTTTACCCATATGGGGCACGTCATTTTCTAACAATAACTCATAAGCCTTTACCAACATCACATCTCCCGATAGGATAGCTACATTATTACCCCATTTTTCATGCACGGTCTCATTTCCCCGCCTGAGAGGAGCATTGTCCATTATATCATCGTGCATCAGGGTAAAATTATGAAACACTTCAATAGCTAAAGCTGGATAAAGGGCTTTGGAATAATCATTGGAAAATAAATGACAACCTAGCAAAGTAAGAACAGGGCGCATCCTTTTCCCTCCCAAATCAAGTATGTACCTAATCGGTTGATAAAGCTCTACTGGCTCTACTTCTAAATTGATCTTATTAATTTCTTCAGCTAAAAAAGACTGCGCTTCACTAATTTCGAATTTCATAAAAATAAAAAGTGGTTTGATTCAAATCGTTTGGCAATGGAGTTTACCTTCCAAATTTATACTTTAGCGGCGATACTTCTCCCGAAAAAAAATGCTTTCTACTTTTGACCATAGATAAGAAGCATATTTTTTCACCAAACTTCCTATTTTGATATGGGTTAGAACCCAAAAATCAGAACTAGGTTATAATAATTCTTAAATTGCTTTTAGAAAAAGCTAAAAAAGCCACATGACGAGTAAATTAAAAATTCTTATTGGGATCAATATTGCTTTAGCCATTGGAGTTGTTCTATCATTCCAGACCTCTGAAAGTTCTAGCACTCTCGATATGAACACAAGGGTATTTTCCCTTAACGATACGACCCTCACTATCACCAAAATTCAGTTAGGCGAGGATATACTAGAAACAAAAGGCCCTGAACAATGGATGCTGAACAGCACCTATCCTGTAAATGCTCAGCGGATAGAATCATTGGTTCAGTTATTTCAAAAAATTGAGGTAAAGCGCCCCGTTGGCGATTCTTTTAAGGCTGAAGTGGAAAAAGAACTAGCACGAAATCCCATAGACATCCATGTGTTTTCTGGTCCGACCGAAGCCTTGAACTATAAAATAGCCAAGCAGGGAAACGAAACTTATGCATCACTTCCCGACGGACAATTGTTCAGTATTTATGTACCAGGCACATATCTGGATTTGTACACTATTTTGGATATAGACGAGCAAGACTGGCGCGACAAGCGAGTACTTCTCACCAGTTGGAGAACCCTTAAGAGGATGGAGGTAAAATACCCAGGGGATACTGAAAACAGCTTTACCGTAGAATTTGACTCTGTATTTTATAAAGTACCAGGTATCCAACAACTGGACTCTGCAAAACTCTACGCCTATATCCAACAGTTCCAAACCTTTAGGGTAGAAGAATTTGTACAAAGAAGCTCTTTGAGAGATAGTCTTAGAAGACAGCAAGCCATGTGTATAATCACTCTTAACGACCTTTACCGAGAGCAAGACAACGAACTATTACTCTACCCAGGAAAAGATGTTTTTTATGGAATATCTCAAAAAACAAACGAAGCTGTAACCCTCAACCGAAATATGCTACGAAACTTTTTAGTGAGCCGAAAAGAGTTTATAAAACAATAGGCTATATCTTGTTTGTGACAAGAAAGATATTTCCAAATAACTACTAGCGGGTACGGTTTAGACCAAAGCCGAATAGGGAAAAGCCAAAAAACAAGGCTGTTTTCGATTGGTTCGGTTATCAATTCCCATGGGAAGAAAGTTTAAATAGTGAGAATTCTTCAGAAGCTTTTGCGCTATTTTAAAATGTACCAGAAAACTCTCTGAAATTAATTTTTCGTATGACCCTTCTGATGTTCCACGAGATACGTGTATTGGTGCTGTCAACTGTTGCGGCTTGCTTATAAGAAACTAATGCCTCATCTAGGTCATCCAGATAGTATTCATAAATATATCCTAACTCAAAGTACCCATTTTCAATATCTGGTTTTTGGACTAGGGCCCGTTTGTAGTACGTTTCTGCTTGGGAAAAAGCACCTTTCTTGAGTTCGTACCGTGCTTTTTTAATATTCGCTTCCCACATTTGCTTATTCATCCTAAGTGCCTGATCGTACCAATAATTGGATGAATCGATCCCAAAAACCTTCTCAACAGCTTCGCCAGTTTGGTAGTAGAACAAATCGTCGGGCTGGGCCAAATCTAGGCCCTTATTCGCATACTCCAATGCTATCTTAGGTGCTTGATATTTATTGTACAATCCTATAAGCTGATTGTAGGTAGGGGTATTGCCTGGATACAATTCTAATGCATGGTTCAACTGCTGAACTGCTGCCGTAGTATCTTCCATTTCGACTAGGATACTTCCAATATAATGTGGGATTTGATAGTGACTGGGAAGGCTACCTTGCGCTTTCCTCAAATAGGCTAAGGCATCTTCTCTGTTGCTGTCCAAGTAACAAAGTTCTCCCATAAGCATGTCTAATTCAGGCAAAATAAACCCCTTCCTCTCCGCTGCTTTTGCAGCTGCCAATGCCTCGCCATACTCTTCTTGCTCTTTTAACACCTTGGCCTTCACGAAAAAGTACTTCCCTTCACTGCTCTCTCGCTGAATAGCTCCATTTATATCTCTCAATGCGGCATTTATCCTTTCTGCATCTAGGTTCAGTAATGATCTTTTGTAATAATAGTAATCGTTATTTGGATTACTCCGAATCACATCGTTCATAAACTGAATTTTTACCACTAGCTTATTATTGGCTTCGCTAGGCAAAGGTGCAATGTAATCATCTTTGAGCCTTGCAGGTCCGCATGACCACAATCCAATTCCAGCAACAGCTAATAATAGGTATGAATAAAAACGTATCTGCATAAAGTAAAACAATATAAGGGAAAACCGTAACCTCCGATAAGTTACTAATACCACTTGTTAAAAATAAAAAAAATAGCCCAAAAGCCCCATTACCGATACAATTATAAAATAACCCGGCAATGTGATAAGGTAATGCTCAACTTTTCCCGTTGGGTTTCTGATTGAAGCCTGACCTTTCAACGCTTTTCGCTGCTTACGCCCCGACAAATATAGGTAAGACGAGCATGGTATTACCCAACTCAGAAACAAGGTAACGGAAGAATAAAGTAATATCCTACTGATTCCCCACAATTTGTCTACAGGTAGCATCTCTCCCAAACCCCACAAAACTGCACAAATAACTAAAACGATTACTGTTGCCGACAATACTGAAGCCCAACCGACTTTCACCTTGTTTTTTGCACTTCGGATGGGGTCTCTTTGGGGCAAAAGCATTGCTAAGGCTAAGCCCAATAGTACAAAAAGCCCTGGAACTACAACTATGTTCAAGGTAAAATAGATGAGTAACTTCATCAGCAATTTATTCCGTTTTGATTAGTGTCAAATTTTTAAACTCGCCAACTTGGCTTGTAGGCACTTCCGTTGCCCTAATGGTAAGCTGCCTAACTCCAGGAGATATTTCTATCTCCCCTAACTCTACAGTCTCCCAATCTTTCTCGTAAACTTCCTTTCTAGAGATTCGATCTGGACTTGGGTAATAACTTGGATCAAAGGGTTTTATAATTTTCCCTACAACCTTATTTTCCCCTGCCGTAAGTTGTATCTGCGAACCAATATTCTCTTCTGGGCAAGTATAAGAAATATATGCTTTGTACTTACCATATGCTGCTACTTCCACCTTCCAATATAATTGGTCTGAAGTAGAAGTCCAGTTTACGAGCCAATCGTGAGCCCAACCATGCCCTTCCTTGAATTTGAGCCCTCCTTCAAAATTACTCTCATGAGCAGGTAGTACTATTTTTTGCTGATCTTCAAAACCCATGGGAATACTTCGCAAATCATATACTTCGGCAGACACATCCGCAAACCAAGTTAGGTATTCACCTTTTAGACTATCGAGTAAACCAGGCTTTTCTTCTGAAAGGTCATGCTGCTCTCTTGGGTCTTCTAGCATGTCGAAAAGCTCGCCACCTTTATTGCCTTCAAACACCAAGCGATATCTACTATTCCTTAAAGCCCCTTTTTTGAACGGATCTAATTCTCTATCAGATTGTTGGGTGAAAATTATTCGATCTGGCCAGCCTTCCTCTTTCCCCATTAACAAAGGAGAAATATCTTTTCCATCTAGCACTAACCCTTTGGGCAAATCAATTTGGCAAAGAGACGCTAACGTAGGTAACACATCAATATGAGCCGCAAGCTTTCCCGATTTGACACCCTTAGGAAAATGACCTTTCCATTGGGCAAAAAATGGCACTCTTACCCCACCTTCATGTACAGAACCTTTTATTCCTTTCATGCCTGCATTGAACCTATGACCATTGGGTCCATTATCTGTCAAATAAATGATAATCGTATTTTCTGACAGCCCCAACTTTTCTACTTCAGTAAAGATTCGACCAACATTCTCATCCATATTTTCACACATTCCATAAACCGCAGCAGCCTTTCTACGCTCTGCCTCATCTTCAATGGCTGTGAGATTATTATAATACTTATCGTAATACTTATCAGGAACTTGAA
This sequence comes from Flammeovirgaceae bacterium SG7u.111, assembly GCA_034044135.1. Lineage (NCBI taxonomy): Bacteria > Pseudomonadati > Bacteroidota > Cytophagia > Cytophagales > Flammeovirgaceae > Flammeovirgaceae bacterium SG7u.111. The sequence continues at coordinate 6,133,431 of CP139021.1, forward strand.
ACGGGCTGTGAGGAACATTATAGGGAATATAGCATAGAAACGGCGCATTTTTATTTTCTTTAATAAAAGAAATGGCTTCATCCGTTAGCGCGTCAGTAATAAAACCCTTTGTTGAAAAAGGCTCTCCATTTTTTTCAAGTTTTGTTCCGAAGTAGTTATTCCAATGACCTGCACAAAACCCTATAAACTCATCAAATCCTTGCTGATTTGGGTGGTAAGGAAAATGAGCTCCATTATGCCACTTCCCAAAGCATCCAGTTTTATATCCTGCGTTGTTAAAAACTTCCCCTATGGTAATTTCTTCCCCTCTCATATTTTCCAAACCATCTGAAACCCAACGAGTACCTGTCCGGAGGTTATACCGACCAGTTAGAAGACTTGCTCTTGTTGGTGCACATAAGGGAGATACATAAAATCTATCCATCCTCACCCCATCTATTGCCATCTTATCCAGTACTGGAGTATGAATACTTTCATTTCCATGGATACCCAAATCCCCATAGCCCTGATCATCGGTAAGGATTAATATTACATTAGGACGAGTAGTTGCTTTTTCAGGGTTCCTCTCCTGATCTGAGCAAGAAAAAAGTATAGGTATATAAATTAAAAATAGTAAGAGGTTTTTCATCTTCAATTTCGTAAAACACGGTAACTCTTAGTAATCGACAAAGATAGCCTCCTTATCAAGTCAGAGTTTGGTTGATAGTTTTAAAAGAAAAGGCAACCTTTTTACAGGCTGCCTAAAATGTCATAATTCTGTAACTTATGAATATTGAGGAGTTAACTCTTCCCTTACTCTTTCAAGTAATTGCTTAGTTTGGAGAATGCCTTCTTCTTCGGGAAGGTTACTTCCTTCAAACTCAATTCCAACATATCCCCTGTAACCTGCATCTAGCACTATTTTCATCATCTTGTGATAATCAATATCTACCTCATTTCCATCGGGATTAAAATCATAGGCTTTAGCACTCACTGCCTTTGCATAAGGCATAAGCTCAGTAACACCTTGATAACGATCGTACATTTCCGTTTCGCTAATTCTAAAGTTACCGAAATCAGGTAAAGTACCCACCCTAGGGTGATCAGCCATTTTCATCACTTCAACCAACCACTTTCCATTACTTGAAAAGCCTCCATGATTCTCCACAATTACATTTATACCATGTCCATCCGCAAACTCACCCAACATTCTTAACCCTTCTGCCGCTCCTTTTTGTTGTTCTTCATAAGTACCAGAACTTTGAGCATTAACTCTTATGGAATGACAACCTAAAAACGCTGCAGCCTCTACCCATTTATAATGGGCCTCTACCGATTTTTTACGTTCTTCTGCATCTGAATTCCCAATTGCCCCTTCATTGTCACACATAATCAAAAGGCTTTGTATCCCTTCACCCTCACACCTATTTTTGAGCTCTGCCAAATACTTAGTGTCCCTTGCTCTATCAAAAAAGCAAGTATTCACATATTCTACAGCATCAAAGCCTAACGAGCGAGCTTTGGCTGGAAAATCAATATTCTTGAGAGAGCCTTGTGATATTATGGATTGATAATCATTTTTCATCCGGTAGGCGAAATCTTGCCAATCAGTTATATTTTTTATGGAGTCACCAAAAATCGCATTATGAAATGACCATTCTGCAAGGGAAATCTTAAATATTGGTGCAGCAACAGTAGCTTTTCCCTCAGTAACAATTTCTTTAGCTTCTTCTTTTTGGGTACTTGTAGAGCAAGCTGTAAAAGTACCAACACTCAAGCTTGCCGAAACAGCAGCAGTCGTTTTAATAAATTTTCTTCTCTTCATGTTTTGGTAGAATTAGGTTCTTTTAAAAAAATCTAAAGTAAGTTAAAAAAGAATCGGGAAAACCTCTAAACCTAAATTCAAAAAGCCATATACTCCTGTAAAATATAAATGCAATAAAAAAGGGAGTGGCTAAGCCACTCCCTCTGATAAGTATAAAAACTTATTTTTACCGTCGAAAAGCAAGTACAGCTGCTCCACAGTAACTTTTCGAATTCTTAAATGTAAAACTCAAATAATAAATCCCAGTAGAACGGCATTTGAAATTCCACCCCTCCAAAAATTTGTTATTATAAAAGTTAGATACCATACGAGTTCTTTTAGAATCATACAATGTCCCTATAAGACCTTGAGCCCCTCCATCTTTTCCACTAATCTTTATCTCATAATTGGTATCCTTACTGAATACACAAGTATATTCTATTTTAGGTCTTCTACCTCCTCTGCCGTCTATTCTATAACTTTTGGAAAATTGAAACCCTGGAGATAGTGATTTCATACTTTTATTTACATATAACTCTGCATTACATTGAGAATATGCCACAGAACTAGTTAATATTAGAAGAATAAAAAAAGAAAATTTATATATTTTTTTCATGGTAGTTATCAATAATCAAACGGTCCAAACTTGATTAAATAAGTGGAGATAATATTTTTACAAGCTTAGTTTATAATCTTTCTTCTGATCGACTTTAAAAGACTTGTAATACTATCTATATCCCTATCTGTAATTTTAACAACACTTTTTGTGTTATCAACAACTACTAACATACCATCTTTTTCAACCATTGTAGGCTGACCATACACTGTTTCTATTTCTATTTGGTCATAGATCTTTTGAAGCTCTTTCAAATCATTTATCAATTCAGGAAAGTCTCTTCTATCCTTATAGACATCAAGAACTAATAAAATCCTATCTAGTACGATTTTTTGTTCGCCTATTTTTTCTCTCAAGACTTCATTTTTGGTTCTATCATGAACCATAGTAGTCAAATAAAGAGCCTCTACCCATCCACCAGTAAGCAAAAGAATACTCAAGTATTCACGTTTTTGTTGCCTAAGATGGTAGTTGATCTTTTCAAAGTTAGCTGTAGTTGTTCTTAACAACTCATCAAGATTTTCGTCAGCACTCTCTGCCAACTGCTTAAGTGTATTGTAATCGAAAAACTGACCAATACTGATTCCTTCAGCTAGTTTCTGAACAGAATTTAGATAACTTAAAGCATCTTGATTTTTGTTATAAATGTTTGCATACCCTAAATCTGTACCATAAATACCTAAGTTTAAAGCTTGCTTAAAACTTGAGTTATATCTAGATACATTATTATAGTCATTCAAATCTGACTTTTGATACACAGTACCAACCTCTTTGATCAGTAAAGAAATTTCAAGTGGTGAAGGTATTGATTGTAATATATCGTTGATGATATCATCTGATAATTGAGGCGCCAATTCCTCCACAACGACTTCTTTATCATGTTTGACTTCATTGCCCTGCTCTTCATTAGATGCATTATTATCTCCGCAACCAAGTAAAAAAGCGATTGTAAATATACTTAGATACAATGTTTTCATAAGGTATTATATCTATTAGATTTAAGAATAGTTAAAAATGGATTCAAGAAAAATATTGATACGATAAATTAGTGATTTTTTAAACGAATCTAAAACAATCCCTCTTATTATAGCATCTTAAAAACGATTGGTTCTCAAAGTTATTTTGATAACGGTCTCTTTGTATTCATTCTACTTATAAGTTTTGAAGCTTTAGTCCAAACTTCATAATATAAAGTAATATACAGTATTAGGGTCATGAACCAAATAGCACAAAGGTTAAAGTAATACGTATTGAAATATACACCAAACAGATGTTTTTTAGGAGCAAAAAACTGAGCCCTGTAATTTAAAAGTTGACCATTGTTATAAGGTAATTGAAATACAGGATCTAGTATTTGGATGATTTTTCCGTCTACAATATCAATCCTCTCTTCTGCGGAACTATTAGTTAGAACACTTTCTAGCTGATCATTAAAGTGCTTGTCTTTAAACTCTGTTAAGGAAACCCCTTGAGGCAAGCTATTTTCCATACTATATAATACTGAATCTTTAGCATCATTTGCCCTTGCAAGCAAAAGGCTATAGTAACTAGATGCATTCTCCAAATGCTCCCAAATCAAGCTGACATCCTCCGCATTAAATGAGTCAAAATCTTTATCCTTAAATGTAATATCCAAATTTGCTTGGCTATAGGAATCTTTAATCAACTCATACTTTATAATTTCATACTTAGTCTTTAATTCTTCACTGAGTGAGTCAGAAATAACTTCTTGCTCTAAAATAGTTCCTGATGACATAAGTAATTCTTGCATCTTAGGAATCCAATAAGCGACCTTGAAGTTATTCGTACTTTCTTCAGCCTCATATTCAAATATGTGCTTTTCAAATTTATTTGATTTGAATTGCTGAACAGCTATTGCCTCATAGCCCCACCTAGATGACATAATATCAGCTATGATCGGTACTTGTCCTCTTCCAGAAATAGAGTTATTTAGCTTGCTAAAATCAAAGATCACACCGCTAAATATCATTTGTGGAATAATTAATAGCGGGATAATTATATAGACAGTAACTGCAGAATTAAATGCCGATGAAATATTCAACCCTAAAACATTCGCATTACATGAAATAGTAAAGAGAACAAACCAGTACATTATATTAACACCCTGAATTTCAAGTACTGTGTTACCAATTAAGACAAATGTTAGGGTCTGAAGAGCAGATAAACCAAATAGAATTAAAAGTTTGGATATTAAATAACTACTTCTACTAAGGTTCAAAAACTTCTCTCTCTTTAATATTTTTCTATCCCTAATAATTTCTTCAGCACTGACTGTTAATCCCATAAAAAGCGAGACCAAAATCGAAATCAAGATATAAGGAGGGATATTATCATTATGCCTAAAAATATAGCTATCGTCTCCTGAAGCTACATACCTAATTACTAGTGAAAGTAAAAGAGCTAATATAGGAGCTTCAATTAAGTTGATTATGAGGTACTGTTTATTACTGACCTTAGACAGAAAATCCCTAATCGTAAAGATGGATGCTTGAATTAACTTAGAAGGAATTCTAAGGTTTTTAGGAGGAGCCTCTTCTATGTCATCATTTCTATTTAGGCTAAAGTTCTCCTTAAAGAGTTTGTTCCAATCTTCAGGAGCAACTTTTCTTTTGTTTGTGAATTCACCGTATTCATCAACTACCCTTGCCTCAATAATATTAAATAACTGCTCTGGATTAACATTACCACATGTATTACACTGCCCTTTCTCGCTACCTACCTGACCAGTTACAGATTTAAAATATACAACTGCTTCAACAGGATTTCCATTAAATATTGGATAACCACCTGTATCCATCAAAATCATTTTATCAAACATTTTATAGATGTCTGACGATGGTTGGTGGATAACCACAAAAATCAGCTTTCCTTTAAGTGAAAGCTCTTTTAATAAATCTATAACATTTTCTGAATCTCTAGATGAAAGACCTGAAGTAGGCTCATCCACAAAAAGAACAGATGGCTCCCTTATTAACTCGAGAGCTATATTTAGCCTCTTTCTCTGACCACCACTTATTTTTTTATTAAGGGCATTACCAACTTTTAGATCCTTTATTCTATCTAAACCTAAGTTCGCCAAAGCTTCCATCACCTTTCCATCGATAGCCTCTTCACTTAAGCCTTTGAAACAAAGTTTGGCATTGTAATATAAGTTTTCATAAACAGTTAAATCTTCGATAAGAAGGTCATCCTGAGAAACATAACCAATTACACCCTCTACTTTGTCTTTTTGTTTGTTGATATCAAACCCATTAATCAGAATACGACCCTTAGAAGGCTGCTCTATACCTGCCAATACATTTAATAAGGTAGTTTTGCCAGCCCCACTTGCTCCCATTATACCTATCAACCTTCCAGTATTTTCTGAAATATTGACATCATTCAAACCTATCGCTCCATTTGGAAACTTAAATTCAATATGATCGGCATTAAAAGAAATCTTATCAAGTTCACCCTCACTGTTATACTTGCTAACTAGGTCACTATAATAAAGAGGAGCTCCTTTAGGAGTTTTAAATACACTTCCAGGGGTAAATTGGAGAATGGTATCTTTCTTTACTTGTTGGTTGTTTAGTGAGATTTCATCTTCACCTGTATATTTTGTAAAATATAAACCAACGCTTTTGACCCTTACAAATATTATTTCACCATCCAATAGACCTGAATCAATATACCTGATATTGCTTCCTTCTGGTGGTTTTTCATCATCGAAGATTAAAATATCATCATTATCCAAGCGAGATGAATGCTCCTCAATGACAAAATCTTCAATCTTTTTATACTCCTCACTAGGAACATTAAACACAGTAGACACTGTGTTAATTATTTCCATCCTTTGAGGAGTGAAAGATCTGTCAGATGCTAATAACTCAAGCAGCTTAACCAATACAATTGTTTTCTGCTTCTGGTTAAGTGTTTTATTGATTTTTCGGCAAATCCCCAAAGTACGAACCGAATCTCGAACGTTTGTCAGCTTCTTTTTAGCCTTTTTCTTCTGAGAATCGGACAGATCTTCATTACTTTCAACTCCATAATCAGCAAATTTATCATATAGCGCTACGTACTCAGCAACACTCTTGCGATCTAGCTCTTGTCTAAAAAAGCTAATAACGAAATTGCGTTCCCCTTCCGTAACTCCACCATCTTGCTTACAGATTATGGCGAATAGTTGCGTTAAAGCTTTGAGTATTTCTTCACTCATCTAAAACAAATCTAAGTAGCTATTAATAGCTTATGGTTAGGATAATTACTTCTTTTCAACCAAAATATTTGGTTGTAAGAAAAGGGATCACAGCTTCAAAACCGCAATCCCTTTTCTTGAGATTATTCTTGGACTAGTAGATTTTAAATTCAAAATCCACTTCCACAAGCTCAGAAAACTCTTCGCCTGCTTCTTCCATATCTTCATCATCTTCGTGATAATACCACAAAATATCTACCCCATCAATTTCTTCTAGTTGAGATAACACATCCAAAATCAATTTAGAAGAAGCTGTGTTAAAGTACTCAAGTTTAAATACAAATTGAGTTTTTGGGTTTGGCTCTAAGCTGTATTTACTAAGCCAGTCAAGTATGGGTTGATAAAATTCTGCTGCATCTTCAGGTAAAGACCTTCCTGATAATTCAAAAATTTCATTCCCTTTATCTAACAAGACACTCGGAGTATCTTCAGTACCTTCAAGGTTTAATAATTCCATCGCTTTATATCGTTTTTTTGTATTAGATTCTTGGTATTGTAGTCTGTAGTGAGAAAAATGTCAATTTATCATTGATTGGCTCAAAATCAAAAATAAGTTTCTGTCCGGATTTCCTAGCCATATCTACAAAGCCAAGTCCAGCTCCTCCTTTGTCAGAAATTGAACCATTTCTTATAATACTTTTGTAAAGATCTTTTAGCCCTGCTTTATCAAGACTATTAATATTTTCGAGCTTTGAAGCCATATCAGGCACATACTCCGATAATATAGCATTACCAGAAGTGATGAAGTATACAGAATCTTGTTTCCCTATCATGAATATAGCATTAGCCATTCCTTTACCATATTCACTTTCATCGAAACTTTCTGCGTGTTTACAGATATTCTGCAAACACTCTACCATCACGTTAAAAACTTTGCGCTTAATATTGGACTCTTCTCCGAAGGAATCCATATTCCTCTCAGCCATTGATAAAACCGACTTGGTTATTTCTTGGGTAAATTCTCCCTCATAAACCAATATCAGGTTTTTTTTCAACATTGTTTTGTGTAAATCATATATATACTTCATGACAAGCTGTTTTTTTCTGAGTCAATTCGGAATTTTAAAAATTACTGATTTAAATATTTTGAAACTTCAACCCTATAAGAAGGATGTCGTCAGTTTGCCGTTTATCACTTTTCCAGGTTTCAAATGAAGACTCAAACAACCTCTTCATTTCACCCATATTCTGATGATTACTATTTAGGATTAAATCCCTTATTCTTTGGTTACCAAACTTCTTATTGTCAACACCTCCAAATTGGTCTGGCAAACCATCTGAAAAGAAATACACTTCATCTGAAGGGGTAATTTCAACTTCGCTCGTTTTGAAATTCGTCCTCGTCTTGTATTGACCTCCACCTATTGGGAACCTATCTCCCCTAACCTGCTTTAATTCACCATTTGAAACGTGGTACAAAGGTCTGTGCGCTCCTGAGAACTGGATGATATTACTTTTCTTATTCACTTTTACAAGAGCTATATCCATTCCATCTCGTGTCTTAGAGCTAACATCTTGACGCAAAGTTTTGGTAACTCCATCATTCAATTGGTCTAGTACCTCTCCTGAGCTTAATGAACTGTTACCGCTATTGTTTATTATATCATTTAGAATAAAATAACCGATTAGAGATATCAATGCTCCAGGAACACCATGACCTGTACAGTCTACTGCAGCTATATACACATCATCGCCTTTCTGAAAGAACCAAGGAAAGTCTCCACTTACAACATCTCTAGGTCTGTAAAAGATAAACGAATCTGGGAATACGGTTCTGATAGCTTCATCATCTGGAAGTATAGATGTTTGAATTCGTTGAGCATAGTTAATACTCTCCGTAACCTTTTTATTGGTTTCCCTAATTTCTATTTCCGCCTTTTTACTTTCAGTGATATCATGCGATACCAAAAGCACTGACTCTAAAGCATTTTCTTCGCTGAACTCGGGTATTGCATTTACTTGCATTATCCTGTTCTCAAAACCTTCTTCTTCTATTTTAACCTCTATTTCGGTAGAAACCTTTTCATTTTTAAGAGAAACCTCTTTAAAAATCTCTATCCACGCCTCTTTTAAAGATGTATCTATATCTACTTCATAAATAGATTTAGATAAGAAGAACTCAGTAGGCTTTCCTGTAATCTGTTTAATAGTAGGGTTCACATAGAAGAATATACCTTCACTATTTACTCTTTTAATAAGGTCTGGAGAGTTTTCAGAGAGCGCCTGCATTTGACTTCTCATTCGCTCTTCTTTCTCAGCCCTTCTTCTCTCTGTAATATCCCTAGAATTAATTACAATCCCTTGTATTGCGGCATCACCTAATAGGTTTGTACCTGTAGCTTCCAGCCAGACAGTCTGACCATCTTTTTGTTTGTACTCATATTGTCTGGTAACCCTATAATCAGGCGTCTCCAACAACTCATCAAACATCTTTCTGAAAGTATCCGTACTATCCGAATGAACATTACTGATGTCATTCACTCCAATAAGCTCGTCTTGGGTATATCCTAAAATAGGCTCTACAGATGGACTTATATATCGTACCCTTCCATCTTTTTCATAAATAGTGATTACTTCCGAAGCATTTTCAAGTAAAACTTGTAATCTCTTTTGTGTCCTATTTACCTCTAATATTTGATCTTCTAACCTATGGTTCGTTCTCTTAAGCTCTTCTTGAGTGGCTTCCATTTCCTCAGCATTCTGCCTTAGAATTTCTTGCTGAAGCTTAAGCTCCTCGCTCATTTTTTGTGACTCTTCAAGAAGCTTTACAGTTCTTTCGTTTACTTTGATATTGAAAATAGTCCTTGCTACAATAACACTAATTTCTTGGACAAATTCAATTTGGGTTTTCGTAAACTCTTCAAATCCAGCAAACTCTAAAACCCCGTAAACTTTTTCATTCGTAATTAATGGAACTAGCAACAATGAACTTGGCTTCTGTTCACCTATTAAGCCTGAAGTTACTGTTACATAACTATTTGGTATTTCAGTCCTATAAATTACATCCTGCTCTGCGGCACATTGACCAGGAAGTCCTTCGGCAAACTTGAAACTCGCCTTTAGATATTTTTTCTTTTGATAAGCATAACTAGCTTTCATTTCCAAGGTAGGAGTACTGCTGTTATCATCATCTACGGTGTAGAACGCACCCTGAATTCCGTGAATTTTATCAGTTATAAACCCTGTGATTTCATCACCCAAATCTTCAAGGTTATTATGAGACCTTAATATTTGACCAATTTCGGCAACTCCAGTTACAATCCAGTTACGTTCGCTATCTTTTTGCTCAGCCTCTTGAATGCTATCACTCATTGTGATAAGTGCATTTCCTAGCATATCATCATCACTCATTGGCTTAAAATCAGCATCGTGATTTCCCCTACCAATTTGAGAAGCAAAATCTGCAGTTCTTTTAAGCGCCCCTACCAACTCTTGTACAGCTGAGGCCATTTGCCCAATTTCATCATTGGTTGTTTTCTCTATCCTATCAGGCAAAATTCCCTTAGCCACTAAATTCATCTTAGACTTTAAGGACATAATAGGATTTGTCAGTAGCCTAGAGAAGATTATTGCTACTAGTATTGAAAACAGAACGATGATAGCACCTGACTTCACAAAAGTCCAACCTAATGTATTTAATGAGTATAAGATCTCATCCTGATCCATTTTCACTACAATACCCCAATTAACACCTGGTACTGTAGACCAATATGCTACCGTCACTTTCTCTCTATAATCAACATCTTCAACTACACTAGGCTCTTCATTTGAGGCAGCCTTCTGCATTGCAACCGATGCCTTATCTTTTAACAAAACACTATAAGAGAGAGGCGAAATATCTAAGTGTCGTAATGGACTAATAAAGTCAATTTTTAAACCTGATCTTTTGGATAACAAAATTTCTCCAGTAGCTCCAAGACCAGTTCTATCTTCAACAATAGGATAAATATTGCTTTTTACATCATAAACTAAACCTAAATAACCGGAAAGCATTCCGCTTTCATCTGTAAGGGTTTTGATAGCATTTATATAAACTCCACCAGCATCTACATATAAATCTGAATAAAAGACAGAGTCAGTTTTTATTTCACCTTGGATATATTCGAAATCAGGAAAAACCGCACTTTCTTCTATATTGGAAACACTTGGTTTACTAAGGTAAGTAACTTCCCCGCTAGAAGAAATTAGAAAAATACTGGAATAACCATAACCTTTTTCTACAGACTTGAATTTAGAACCATACTGGTTTTTAATCTCACTCTTTACCGAATCCTGAAGATCATAATCTGCATCCATCGAATACTCAGACAAAAGCGTTGGCAAGCCTTCAGTACCACTTAGGATTTCAATATTAGACTCTAAGTTGTTGAAAATTGCACGCAACTGCTCCGCTTTCAACGAACCAAGGGCAGCAAAGCTTTCTGCATACCTTTTCTCAGTGGAGTCTTTAATCTGGACATATGCCAGATAGCTGATTGCGGAAACGGACAATACAACAACTGAGAGCAGTAGTGTTGTGATTTTAGTCCCTATTTTAATTTTTTTGAACATTGTATTAGCGTAGTTATTAATCTTCAAAAGGTTATGAAACAGTCACATCCTCGGTTTCAAGCAAGCCTATTATGATCTTTGAAGTCTCGCGAATAAACTCAACATCAACATGGGAAAAAGTGGTAAATGAAGCGATTTCAACCACTCCTTTAACGAAATCTTCCTGTTTTATTGGGAGTATTATTAAATTATTTGGAGTACTTTCCCCTAAGCCCGAAAACACTGTTATATACCCGTTAGGAACAGACGATGTTTGAAGCTCTTTTCCCGACTTCGCAGCTTGACCTGCTAAGCCTTCACCGAACTCGTATCTTATCTTTTGGCTATCAGGTTTTTGAAAGGCAAACCCACCTACAAACTCTAAAAAATTCAAGCCATCTTCGGTTATAGTCTTGTAAATAGCACCAGTACTAGCCTGTAGTTCTTTACAAAGAGCACTAATAGCTTTGTCCAGCACTTTCGATTCATCATCTCCTGTGATAGCATCAATTTGCTCTCTAAACCTTTCTAGCCTTTCTAATAAAAGAACCTCATCATAATTAGACGATTCAGCCTCACTCTTCTTCACGGTAACATCTTTCTCCACATAGACTATATTTTCTGCCTTATGATTTAAATTATAAGTCGAAAACATAAATATCATCAACATGATAATGAGTAGGTCTAACCCTAAAGCCCAATAAGCTTTTTGAGTGACTTGCCGTGCAACTTCAACTTTTGAAGTTTCGTTAATATCAAGTGCTTTCAAAATATCAGTCGGAAGACCGAAAAGTTCAAAAGCTGCGTAGATCGTCACTAAAATAAATGACACTACCAGTAAAATGCTAAAGCTTCTTGTTATTGATTTCATGCGATTCTGAATTGTTTGTCCAATTCCAGTAGAAATTTTATAATTTGATCTGTCTGTAAAACATAATCTATCTGAGTCATAGCTTGTGCCGCACTCGGCATAGTATTGATCATGCTTTCCTCAGGATCTTGTATTACTGTCGTCCCTCCCCTTTCCTTAATCCTCTTCATCCCATAAGCACCATCTTTATTGGCACCTGAAAGCAAAATCCCTATCAACTTATCTCTGTAGGCATAGGCCGCAGACTCAAGGGTAATATCAATGGCAGGTCTCGAGTTGTTTACCAACTCTTCTGTGGTTAGCGAAAAAGAGTTACCGAGTTCGATTGACATATGATAATTGGCCGGAGCTAAATACACCAACCCTCTTTTGATCATTTCTTTATCATAAGGCTCACTCACCGGCTTCACACTTTTGATCGTCAATGCCTCCACAAACCCATGCCTGACGTGTTTTAAACGGTGCAGGCATAGAAATATTGGCAGAGGGAAGTCTTTTGGCAAAGATGCCAATATCTTCGTGATTGGCTGGAAACTTCCCGCCGACCCTCCTATTGCTATGGCCTTATATTTATTATGTAGTTTGAATCTCATTTGCAGTCTTTCTAGCGCATACAAACTTCTCACTTAAGTTCTAATAGTATTGCTCAGAGTAGTTACTACTCCTTTATTTTCTTATACACCTTCTCTTCATTGTTCACCACAATGAACTTGTTGGCTATATCGCACCATATAAGAGACTCCTTCGAGCCTATGGCCAAATAGCCATATTTGAAAAGACTTTCGTGAAGTTTGTACAGCACATCATTTTGCAATGTCTGGTTGAAATAGATCATCACATTTCTACATAGAATTAAATCGAACTTAGAAAAGACGATACCCTGAACTAAATCATGCTTTCTGAAAGACACCGGCGCAAGTAGCGAAGGATCTAAAATAGCTTTACCATTCTCTTCGGTATAATACCTGTCCATTGTGTACCTTCCTTCAAATCGGATATAGTTCTTCGAGTTCAGGTCCATATTCTTCATATTGATCACGCCTTTTTTAGCACGATCGATAATCTCTGTATCCACATCTGTAGCCACTATATGAGACTTGTCTAAAATGTCCATTTCCTTGAGCAAGATAGCCATAGACATCACTTCCTCTCCAGAGGAACAGCCAGCATGCCAAATACTGATCTTATTATGGTTCAGTAATATATTAGGGATTATCTGATCTCTCAGCACTTTCCAGAAAGACGGATCCCTGAACATCTCTGTCACATTCACAGTAATCTCAGAAACAAACTCTTCAAAGAAAGAAGGAGTGGTTTCAAGTTTATCAATTAATGCATCAACCGATTTGAACTTATATAACTCTGTTATACGCTTAATCCTTCTTTTGAAGGAAGACATCGCATAATTTCGAAAGTCAAAATCATACTTTTCCTTTACGAGCTGTGTCAGCTTTCTCAAATCTGCTATTTCAATTTCTTGCTGCATTGTCTCTTTTGTTCTAATAAGTATTGTGTTGCTCCAATTAGATTGCCCTGTGGTAAAATATAAAGTGATGGCTACCTATACAGAAGTTTTTAATTTTTTGTGTTTTTGAGTTACCAATTCCCAAATACCCCTCACAACTTTACACGAATTGGTTTTCCAGACTGCCAGAAAAACTCTTTCTTACTACGATGGAAGTCCTAAAAATGGTATTAGCATTTCTTTATTTATTCTAGAAAAATCAAATAATAAAAATATGGATAGTAAGGTAATAAACCCTTTATCTTAGATTTCAATCAATTCACCTAAGTTTTAAGCCTTTGTAGAAAAGCTTCCTTATAGACTCAAAAAGTTTTATTCTGGTACTTTTTATTAGCTGGGTATGAAGTAATGTTGGGCAATTGCAATTCTCAAAAAAAGCTCTTCCAAAAAAAATAATCAAAGAAGGTAATTCATTTATCAGGGAAATACCTAAAGCTAAATAAGCAAAGAATAACCCATGGCTTAAGCCAAAACAAACAATAGCGAGTGAAATAGGTAACTAAATTAGCTGTGGTTGAGAGTGCACTTGACCTAGAAATGTGCGACCCAATTTACATTTTATCTTCAAATATCCGAACCTCTTGCTTAAAAACTCTCCTCCAAACAACTAAGAAAATATTTTAGTCCAAAAAAAAGCTGCCTCTAAATTGCTTTTTGTTATTTCTATTACCTTTGTTCTCAACAATAAAAGATATTTCATTTTTCTAAAACAACCTATCTACTGAAATGGAAGATAATTTACTTGATTACCAGCAAGAGCCAGTTTCCTCTAAATCTATAGCTATAAAATATGGACTGATTTTAGGTGTGGTAAATATTATTTTCACCTTGATCATCCTTTATACAGGTTTGTTGGGAAATACTATCATTGGTTTTTTAGGATATGGTATCTATTTCGCATTCCTTTTTTTAGGAATGAAAGAGTTTAAGGGTGACAACAACGGGGTTATGACTTTCGGCAAAGGGTTTGGCTTAGGCACACTCGCCTCGCTCATTGCAGGGTTGTTCATGTGTGTATTCTTCTATGTATATCTTTCATTTATAGACGACTACTTGTTGACTTTTATGCTCGATTTTACAGTTACTCAACTTGAAGAATCGGGTACGGTAGACCAAAATGCCATAGATATGGCCATGAGTATATATGAAGATTATCTTTTCACTCCTTTGGGCTATTCTATATTGGCTTTAGTTTCAGGTTTTTTTGTAGGAATGATCATTTCTTTGATTACTGCCGCCATAACTAAGAAAAACCCGGAAGTACCTTATTAAACAATCATTTTTTTGAGTAAGCTAAACAACACTTATGATTACCCCAGAAATAGACATCTCTATCGTCGTCCCGCTTTTTAATGAAGAGGAATCTCTGCCCGAGCTTGCCGCTTGGATTGATCGCGTTTTGAAAAAAAACAATCTTTCCTACGAAATTATAATGGTAGATGATGGCAGTACAGATACTTCTTGGGAAGTGATCAAAGGCTTGAAAAAGGACTTTTCGTCTATTCGAGCGTTTAGCTTTCTCAGAAATTATGGCAAGTCCGCTGCCCTCCAAACAGGCTTCCAAGCTTGTAAAGGGAAAGTGGTGGTAACGATGGACGCCGACTTGCAAGATAGTCCAGACGAGCTCCCCGATTTATATAAAATGATCACTGAAGAAGGCTATGACCTTGTATCGGGATGGAAAAAAGTACGCCATGACCCCATCATGAAAACAATCCCTTCCAAGTTTTTCAATTACGTGACCAGGGTGTTTTCAGGCATCAGACTCAACGACTTCAACTGTGGGCTCAAAGCTTACCGCCTTAAAGTGGTCAAAACCATAGAAGTTTATGGTGAAATGCACAGGTATATCCCTGTGATTGCCAAATGGAATGGGTTCAAGAAGATTGGGGAAAAAGTAGTAGAACACAGGGCAAGAAAATATGGAGTGACCAAGTTTGGGCTCGAAAGATTCATAAATGGTTTTTTGGACTTACTTTCTATCACCTTTGTGAGCCGGTTCAAAAAAAGCCCCATGCACTTCTTTGGCACGTTAGGTTCACTTTCATTTTTACTAGGTTTTATCTTTTCCGCCAAAATCCTCATCGAAAAAGTATATACTTCCAATGTATTGGGAATCCAACTTGAAAGAGAAGTAGTAGAGCAGCCTATATTTTTCCTTGCGCTCGCCGCACTTATCATAGGTACTCAACTCTTTTTGGCAGGCTTCCTTGCCGAGCTAATCTCACGAAATGAACCTAAAAGGAACGAATATCACATTGAAGAAGAAATAAAATAACATGGGTAAAAAGGCAGCTATTATTGGGGCAACAGGACTTATTGGCTCACACCTTCTTCAGCTACTCGAACAAGACAAAAGCGTTGACGAAGTTGTGGTGCTGGCCAGAAGAACTTTCAAGGCTTCTAGCCCAAAAACGGTTATTCATGAAGTTGATTTCAATAACCCAAAAAGCTATGGCAGCCTCCTGAAGGGTTGTACCCACGCCTTTTGCTGCCTTGGCACTACTATGAAAAAAGCAGGCTCAAAAGAAGCTTTTTACCAAGTTGACCACGAGTATGTCCTCAGCTTTGCCCGCCAGACCCATCTTCAAAACTGCACTTCTTTCTCCCTCGTTTCTTCACTGGGCGCCGATGCAAGCTCTGTATTTTATTACAACAGGGTAAAAGGGAAAATAGAAAAAGCCATCCAAGAAATTCCATTCAAAACTATCCACATTTTCCGCCCATCATTGCTCTTGGGCAACAGGAATGAAAAACGACAAGGAGAAAATTTCGCCAAATGGGCAGACAAAACTTTTTCGTGGCTTATTCCCAACAAATACAAGGGAATAGAAGGAGCTAAAGTAGCAAAAGCAATGCTTGAAAAAGCAAATAACCCAGTGCAGGAAACTGCTATTTACGAATCTGAAGAAATCAGAAAAATGTAAATCATTCCCTACTCAAAAATGCCCATATTTTTCTATTTATAGCTTCTTTCTCCTCTTCCATCACGAAATGCCCACTGTTTTCGAAAGTATAATAATCAGCATTGATAAATGCCCCTTTCATTTTTTTAAAATAATATTCACCCAAAAATGGGTCTTTCATCCCCCACAAAAACAATATTTCCTTCTCGGAAATCACCTCTATTTTTTTCCAAATTTCCTCAAACCACTCTTGCTCATACAGTAAACTTTGGGCAAAGCCCAACGTGCCCATTCGCTCTTTGGGCAACCCAAAAGGTGCGGTATAATGTGCATGTACTTTGGGGATAAGCACCTTCTTTTTAGCATAGCCTTTTGGTAACAGATACTTCGCAGAAAAATTAAATTGCTTGTACAAAAATGGAAGGAAAGGGTTTCGCAAAACCTTCTTGACTTTATTAAAGCTCGGGTCTTCTTCCATAGAAAACGACCAAGTATTCATACAAATAATCCGATTGATCCGATGCGGATTATTTACGGCATAATTCAACCCTATCGGTCCTCCAAAATCATGTACGATCAAATCAAATTTTTCTACCCCAAGCTTATCTACAAACTTTCCGAAATTTTCCGAGTGCTTCTCAGCAGAATAAGGATAATCCACTGGCTTATCAGAAAGCCCAAAACCAATATGGTCAGGTGCAATGCAGCGTACATTGTCCGAAAGAGCTTTGATCAAATGACGATAAACAAATGACCAAGTAGGCGTGCCGTGCACCATCACCGCAGTAGATGCCCCGTGTTGGCTATCTATAAAGTGCATTTTTTGCCCATCAATTTCAGTATAATGAGGGCGAAATGGATACGATTTTATATTGAGCCATTTGGGCTTAGAAGTAATGCTCGACACTTTCATTTTATAATTAGGCTATCTTTTTCAAGTAATTTACTTGATTCAAATTTCATTAAAGAAAAAATCTATTCTCGTATTTCAAAAAAAACAAGGCGATTAAGGCTTTTCCTGAGCAACTTTTCCCTTTTTGTTTAACTTTGCGAATGGAACAGAAAATTTTAATCTTTGACTTTGGTTCCCAGTACACACAGCTCATCGCCAGACGAGTAAGGGAACTAAATGTATATTGCGAAATACACCCCTACAACCACCTTCCAAAGGTTGACAAAGACGTAAAGGGAATCATCCTTTCGGGCAGTCCACATTCCGTACTCGACGAAGATGCGCCTATGATTGAGCTAGATTCTATCAGAGGCGAGTTGCCGATGCTAGGAATATGCTACGGTGCTCAGATGACTGCTTTTGAAGCAGGCGGAGAAGTAATGCCTTCCAAAATAAGAGAATATGGAAGGGCCAAACTGAGCTTCATGAACGACCAAAGCCCGCTCATGAAACACATCACCAAAGACACGCAAGTGTGGATGTCCCACGGAGATACCATCAAGGAACTTCCCGAAGACTTCGAGATCATTGCCAGCAGCGACGACGTACAAGTAGCAGCCTTCCAAGTAAAAGGCGAGCAGACCTTTGGCTTGCAGTTCCACCCAGAGGTAACCCATTCTACCGAAGGTAAGCAAGTTCTCAAAAACTTCTTGGTCGATATTTGCGGTTGCGACCAAAGCTGGACTCCAGCCCATTTCGTAGACCAAACCGTTGACGAGCTCAAAGAAAAGCTAGGAGACGACAAAGTAGTGATGGCACTTTCTGGCGGAGTGGATTCTACCGTAGCCGCAATTTTGGTGCACAAAGCCATCGGAAAAAACCTTTACTGCATATTTGTAGATAATGGCTTGCTCCGAAAATACGAGTTTGAAGAAGTTCTCCAGTCGTACAAAGACATGGGGCTGAACATAAAAGGTGTAGATGCCAAAGAGAAATTTTACACCGCCTTGGCAGGAATTTCAGAGCCAGAAGCCAAAAGAAAGGCAATTGGCAACGCATTTATAGAAGTATTTGACGATGAGGCGCACCTCATCCAAGACGTAGTTTGGCTAGGTCAGGGAACAATTTACCCCGACGTAATCGAATCTATCTCGGTGAAAGGACCTTCGGCTACTATCAAATCTCACCACAACGTAGGCGGACTTCCCGACTTCATGAAGCTGAAAGTAGTTGAGCCGCTCAACACGCTGTTCAAAGACGAAGTGAGAAGAGTTGGTAAGGAATTGGGAATCAAGCAATCGATCTTAGGTCGCCACCCATTCCCAGGTCCAGGCTTAGGCATCCGAATTTTGGGCGACGTTACTCCTGAAAAAGTGCGTATCCTCCAAGAAGTAGATAATATCTTCATTAAAGGATTGAAAGATAGCGGACACTACGACGACGTGTGGCAAGCCCTAGCCGTGCTTCTGCCTGTACAGTCTGTGGGTGTAATGGGCGATGAAAGAACCTACGAAAACGCCGTTGCCCTCCGAGCAGTTGGCAGCCTCGATGGCATGACCGCCGATTGGAGCCACCTTCCCTACGAGTTCTTGGCAGAGATCAGCAGCAAAATCATCAACCAAGTGAAAGGTGTAAACCGAGTGGTGTACGACATCAGCTCCAAGCCACCAGCCACTATTGAGTGGGAATAAAAAATCAAAGCCCTCATTTCTCTATGAAATGAGGGCTTTTTCTTTAAGAATCATCATTTACACCAAACCATCAACCTAAGGCACCACATTCGCTTTAATCTTTATCCGCACCTGAGGCTCTGTTCCATTGGTATAAACCGTGATGATTTTATTCTGAATCCCCATTTTCCCCTGTGTATTAAATACGATAGTCACCTCTCCAGTTTCATTTGACATAATCGGTTCCTTAGGATAAGAAGGCGCAGTACATCCGCAGGTAGTTACTATGTTTGAGATCAACAAGGGAGCTTTGCCCTCATTGGTAAAGCTAAAAACATGGGTAACTTTTTCTCCCTGCTTCACATCCCCAAAATCATGTTCGCTCACAGCAAATTTGATAGATGCACCTTCAGCATCTTGAGCAAGGGTTGGCAAAACCATCACCAAACCTAAAAACAAACTCAACACTATTTTTTTCATGGTCAATTATTTTCTCTTTATTTGAACGTAACAATTGCAAGACAATAAACATGCAAAGAAACGATATAAAAACAAAATGCGTCTTTTTGGACAGGGATGGAGTCATCAATCACGACCCAGGACATTACACGTTTGAAGTAGACAAATTCGATATAATTGAAGGCGTGCCCGAAGCCATTGCCAAGTTCAAAGAAGCTGGCTATTTGGTCATTATCATCACCAACCAAGCGGGGATAGCCAAAGGGCTGTATACAGAAAAAGAAGTAATGGCTTGCCACCAAAAACTCCAAGATGCATGCGGAAATTTGGTGGATGACATTTACTTCTCGCCCTACCACCAAAACTTTACCAACTCACTTACCCGAAAACCTGGCTCGCTCATGTTCGAAAAAGCCATAGCCAAATACCATATCGACCCAGTCCAATCATGGATGGTGGGCGACAGCGAACGGGACATGACTCCTGCAATAAAGCTTGGTATCCGAACTGTTCGCATCGCTCCAGAAGGAACGGAAACCGAAGCAAATTATATTTGCCAAAGCCTATGGCAGGCTACAGAGCTGTTTATTTTGGGGAAATGAAAAATACTTTTCTAGCAACCATTTCAAAGGGAATAGGTTAAGTACTCCAACACTTCAACCAGTATTTATACCATTTATGAAGAAAAAATACTTCATCGGATTTTTTGCAGTACTGCTCATTTTCGGTCTAGCCCTTCCTCCTTTATTCATTCATTTTCTGAAAAAAGAGCTTTACAAACAAGCTGAGGAAAATACTATATTCAATATTTCTCTGGGTGAAGTATCTGTTGAGCTTTTTCCATTAAGCATTCTCTTGGATGATGCCCGCATCACAACAAATCCAGCCGATTCTTCAAGTAGTTTCCCTCAGCTCGACGTGAAATTCCCAGCTATTTCGCTCAAACAGATCAGCTTATGGTCTTATCTTTTGGATGAACAAATCCAAGTTGGAACACTCAACCTTTCCCCTGCCTCAGTTCAGGTAAACTTTACAGCGGATACTTCTTCCTTATTCGATTCGCTTTCTTGTCTCCTCAGCCTCCAAACAAGCAACCTTTCTTTTGACAAAAAGCATCCTGAAAACATTCAGCTAGAAAACCACCAATTGTCTATAACCCAATTGAAAACCAACACTTCGGATGGGTTTTATTCCTTCACACTGGAAGAGCTAAAAAGTGAAGGGAAAGAACAATTACAACTAGAAATGAGTGGGCTCAACATGACTCCCAACTACTCAAAAGCCGAATTTGCCCAACGGAAAAAGTACCAAACTGAACAAGCCAAGCTCTTCATAGAAAAAGCAATTTTTACCGATTTTAATCTTGCCAAAGCCATTAAGGAAAAGTATATTGACCTCAGCTCTATTCAATTTCAAGGACTTAACCTAGAACTGTTTAGAGACAAGCACTACCCTCGCAAACCTAATCAGTTCAAGCCCTTGCCCCAAGCCATCCTTCGCAACTTACCTTGGAAATTTGCCATCGGCAACACCGAATTTGCCAACTCTTTTCTACAATACGAAGAACTCATAAAGGAAGCTGAAAACCCGGGCAGCTTGTTTTTTGAAAGCATAAATGCAAATATCTTGAATATAACCAACGATTCTCTCGTGAACCCTTCTGGAAAGTTTTCTATGAAGGCAAAAGCTGATTTTATGGGAGAAGGGAAACTGGACGTAGCGTTCAACTTTGACATGTTCCGAGAAGATAATCAATTTGATTTTTCAGGAAGTCTCAGCACCATGTCCCTTACCAGCATCAACCCTATTCTCGAAAATATCGCTTTGGTGCACATAGAAAGTGGTAAAATGGAAAAAATGGATTTTTTCATCACCGCTGACGAAAGCCAAAGCATCGGCAACCTCCACTTTTATTACTCCGACCTTAAAGCCAAGCACCTCCCTCCAACATCCCATGCAAATGCCAACATTTTCAAGAAAGTACTTTTCGACCTAATGGAAAGCATGCTAATACCCAAAGAGAACCTTGCCGGTAAAAAATTTAGGAAAGGCAAAGTCAATTTCCAACGGGATAAAGAAAAATCAATAGTCAACTATTGGTGGAAATCTATTTTCAGCGGACTCAAATCAACCGTTGGCATTAAGAAACCTGCCCAATAGGGAAAATATTTGCCCATTCGCCCGCCAAATGTGTGGCTTTTTTTCCTCAACAGTTCTTTTCTACAGGTAAGTCGTAAAATCATTAGATTTATTTCACACAAACATAACACCCTCATTTAAAGTAGAATAACACTTATAATCCACACATCCTGTAAGCCACTGACAACTTGTTGGTACAAATCTTACAAATAGGTAAGTACGTTTAACCAAACCAATCTTACCATGTCAAACATACTCTATTTAATTGCAATTATTCTTGTTATAGGCTGGCTACTAGGATTCTTCGTACTCAACTTAGGTAGCCTCATCCATGTACTTCTTGTCATCGCACTAGTGGCAGTTATTTTCAGGCTTATCAGAGGGCAGCGGATTTAGCGAAAACTCATATCCTTATTCAATATATAAGGGGAAAGAACCACGAAACCAACACTAAGCTCTAATTCTCAACAACTAACAACAATTAGAACACGTAATTGACACAACCAACTTCTTTCCCCGCTCATTTTTTAAACAGACTAACTGAACAACATAGCATTTAACAATTAAACCAAATACCCTTAAAACCAATCAACATATTAAACTATCAAACTTTCACATCACCTTATCCTTACCTCCATGAAAAAGCGATATTACATATTTATAGCAATTGCCCTCCTGCTCATAGTTGGACGATTGGTACTACCGCACTATGTGGCAAAATATGTGAATAAAACGCTCGATAATATAGAGGGATATCATGGGCAAATTGAGGATGTTGACTTACACCTGTACCGTGGGGCTTACGTGATTAAGCAGCTAAAAATTGTAAAAACAGACGGCGACGCCCCCGTACCTTTTGTAGATATTCCCACTACCGATTTGTCTGTAGAATGGAAGTCTTTGTTCAAAGGGTCTTTGGTGGGAGAAATTTCCTTTACCAACCCTGAGCTCAACTTTATAGCGAGTGTAGAAAGTGAAAGCACTGAAAAGGCAAAGACCACGAAGCAGACGGGAGAAGAAGTGGACTGGACCGAACCGCTAAAAGAGCTTTTGCCCATAAAAATCAACCACCTAAAAATAGTAGATGGGAAAATCACC
This sequence comes from Flammeovirgaceae bacterium SG7u.111, assembly GCA_034044135.1. NCBI lineage: Bacteria > Pseudomonadati > Bacteroidota > Cytophagia > Cytophagales > Flammeovirgaceae > Flammeovirgaceae bacterium SG7u.111. The sequence continues at coordinate 6,156,181 of CP139021.1, forward strand.
TTCCAAGACCTCATGGCAAAACCTCAGGTGGAACTATTCATAGACAGCCTATACATGGATGTTTCTAACCTGAGCAATGTGGTGAGAAACGACAAAAAGCTTCCCTCTGTGGTAGCGCTCACGGGTAGGTCGATAGGCGAAGGCTCACTAGACATTTCGGGGAAAGCCAATTTCGTGAAACAAATTCCCGACCTCGATCTCAAAGTGAAATTTACGGAAGTAGAGCTAGTTGCCCTCAACAAGTTCTTTAATGCCTACGGGAATTTCGATGCCGAACGAGGGGAATTCAACTTGTTTTCGGAACTAACTATTGACAATAACAACATAGACGGATATTTAAAACCGTTTATGAGCAACGTAAAAATATTTAACCTCCAAAAGGACGTAGAGGAAAAGAACTTTTTCCAAGCTATGTGGGAGGGAATTACTGGAGTGGTTTCGGAAGTGGTGGAAAACCCCAAAGAAGACAACATAGCCACTGAAATTCCACTACAGGGGGAAATTTCCGAACCTGAAACCAATGTGGCAAAAGCAGCAATCAATGTACTCAAACACGCTTTTATAAAAGCTTACGACGAAAGTTTTAACGATAAAGGAAAGCCTGAATAACTAATTTTCGCCTTCCTACTATAACTGAATTGGGCACCTTATCCTTATTTACCAAACCGAAACCCCTTTCCTGTTTTCATCTCGGAATCAGATCAAGGGGTTTCTCTATTTAATACACTGTAAATGTATAATGAAGATCCGTGTGGCGCACAAATCACTTTTTAGAACAACAGGGCTATGCGCCACAGCTCTAGGGATAGTTGATTTCTTTTGGGCACGTACTTAATTACTTTTTGGGCAAATGAGTTTAACTTTGCTTCTCTTCCACATTGAACAAAAGCTCAAAAATTAAAATAAGCATGAATTTCAACTATTTAAAGCTTCCAATCTATCTTTTGCTTATCTCACTCTTTACGTTTTCCTGCTCGGAACAAAAAAACAAAGAGGAAAAGAAAACGAAGGCAAAGGTGGAAGAGAAGAAAAAAGCAAAGGCAGCTGAAAAATTCATCAAGCTCGACAACTCAAATGCAGCGGCATTTTTGGAGGAGTATGGGAAGAAAAATAAGGAAACGATCCTCCTACTCAAAACCTCAAAAGGCGACATGAAGATCAGGTTGTATGAAAACACACCTTTGCACCGAGCCAATTTCCTGATGCTTTCCAAGCGGAAGTATTTCAACAAAACCCAGTTTTATAGAGTCATCAAAAACTTCATGGTGCAGGCTGGCGACTCGGACGATAGGGAGCTGGGCAGGGTCAAAAAGAACATCGGCAAATACCAAATTCCTGCTGAGTTCCGTGCAGGAAACTTCCACAAAAAAGGTGCGCTGGCCTTGGCTAGGGAATACGAGCAAAACCCCGAGAAGAAATCCTCTTCATTCGATTTTTACATTGTACAAGGAGAAAAATACAACAAACAATCGCTCGAAGCCTTGGAGATGGAAAACAACATCACTTTCAGCCCCGAACAGGTGCAAATCTACACTACCTTAGGCGGTACTCCCCACCTCGACGGCGAGCATACTGTTTTTGGGGAAGTGATAGAAGGGCTCTCGGTCATTGATTCGATTGCTGCTGTGGAAGTGAGCGCTGAGGACAACTGGCCCGTGGATGAGGTCAATATCCTAGATGTGGTGGTACTTCAATAGTTATAAGCAACTCCCCAAAGGTGCAGCCCTTACCAAGCATTTGATTAACTTTGCGCCTTGGATGGAACCGATCATCATTTTTGATCAGTAAGTCTTAACCAATTCTCAAAACATCTAATTATTTCGATATAAAATGGAAAATCCAGTAATCATATTAGGAGCGAGCGGCATAGGAAAAGTTGCCCAAGATATTTTCAACAGCAGAGATATTATTGTTTATTGTTTCTTGGACGATGACAAGTCTCTCCACAATACAGAAATAAATGAAGTTAGTGTACTCGGAAGCACTAGCGACGATGGCTTTTTGAAGTACATTGGCAAAAAGTGCGAGGCTTTTGTGGCCATAGAGGAAAGGTCGGACAGGGCAGATGTGGTAAAAATGCTCAACACACGCCGAAAAGTGATGCCCGTAAATGCCATCCACGCCAATGCGGATATTTCTGAGAGTGCCATCTTGGGTTATGGCAACTTCATAAACGCAGGCGCAGTAGTGAACGCTAGTGCAACCCTTGGCAACCACATTATCATTCATTCCCTCGCTTTGGTGGAATACGATGCGGTAATCTCAGATTTTGTTCAGATTGGTGCTAGGGCTACCGTAGGGGCAAGGGTAGAAGTAGGTGAAGGTGCGTTGATAGGTGCCGGAGCCATTATTACTTCTGGGGTTAAGATAGGCAAAAATGCCAGCGTAGCTCCTGGCTCGCTCGTAATGACCGATGTAGAAGAAGAAACTACCGTATTTGGCATTCCAGCAAAAGCAATTTAAGATACTGTAAATCACTTTTCAGTGTTTTAAGAAAAACCTATTTTCAATCACACAACCTAACTGTTTCCATGAATAAACTGAAGCTTGCTTTATGCTTTGTCTTGTTGGGACTTATCGCCTCGCCTTCTTTTGCCCAATCGAAAAAAAAGAAGAAAAGCAAAAAAGACGAGGTAGTTATGCTTTCGACTAGCTATGGCACTATCCATATTTTGCTGTACGATGAAACCCCCTTGCACAAGGCAAACTTTTTGAAACTTGCCAAGGAGGGCTTTTACGACAGCCTGATTTTCCACCGAGTGCTCAAAGATTTTGTGGTACAAGGTGGCGACCCCAACTCTCGCCCAGGCACTGAAGGTGAAGTAGGAAAAGGAGGTCCCGGCTACACCGTTGAAGCAGAAATAGTGGAAAGCCTAAAACATGATTACGGAGCTATTGGAGCTGCAAGGCAAGGAGACAGGATGAATCCCGAACGCCGCTCTAGTGGAAGCCAATTTTATATAGTCCAGGCCAAAGATGGCTCGCACCACCTCGACGATTCTTATACTGTGTTCGGTACGGTTATCAAAGGCATGGAAGCAGTGGATAAAATAGCGGAGCAAAACGTCCGCCGAGGAGGCAGGCCCGTGGAAGATATCCGCATGGCTATGAAAGTGGTGAAGCTCAGCAAAAAGAAAATTACTAAACTGTATGAATATCAGTTTCCTGAGTAGGGTTGGTTTCTTTATGTGCTATTCATAAAAAGCCGATGGTCTTGTTATTAAGCAAAACCATCGGCTTTTGTACTTCTTTTACAAACTCATTACTCAAATTTCACCTTGCTTACAAAAAATACCTTCCGAGCTGTAGGTACCTTGTCATCCAATTTATTTTTGATTTTTTGCTCTCCGTAGGTCAAAAAATAATTATCGTACCAAAAATCGATATAGGTTCTTCCCCGCTTGGCATAATCCCCTTCATAGACTGTTTCTATCCTTTCAGATTCTTTCTCTTGAAGCACCGTTCCATCTATCCCTATCACCTTCGATACAATCTTGTTCATGTTGGGGAAAACCAACTTTAGCGTTTGCTTATTTTGTTCTTCAAGTGCTATAAATTTTTTGACCGTGAAAGGTTTATAGCTAGGCCTCAGTTCAAAGGTTTGGTCCCACAGAAGCTTTCCATCAAGCCCAAATTTAGCTATGACCGCATGGGTATAATAATAACCATCAAACTGCTGCACGTACCTGGTATTCCCACTTGCAGAGTAAACCGCTTGCGAGACATAAGTAGGATAATACACCTCACCCAACATCACAAAACCATCTTCTTGCCTGATTATATCATGGTTCACTAGCTGGTAATTGTAGGTAAGCTCTTTCCCTTGCTGTTTTTTTCGCTCTTTTTTTCTGGCTATTTTCTCCTGCTTTTTCTCAGGAAGGTAAGAAAGAAAATTGTCTAAATCGAGGAATTTATAAAACTCGATATGTCCTATTTCATCACCTATGGTGCTGCAAAAAAAGACTCCTTCTGAAGCTCTTCTCGTATTAGTAGTGTAAGTTCCTGTAAAAATATATTGGTCTTTGGCTATGTTAAAAGCCGAAATCCCGACCACACTTTCCTCCAACCCATCCGTTAGGCTGTACATGTCTATCTTCTCTCCCTTATCGTTCAGGCGGATGATAAATGTTTCTGTCCTCTTCGGCTCTACTTCTGCGCTGGCATACAAAAAGATTTCATTGGTACTTTTTAGCAGTTGAAAGTTGTCGAAAGATATTTTCTTTGGCTGTATGCCATAAACAGAAACTGGAATAGGTTTTTGCTGTCCAGTTTTCCAATTGATTGAAAATAGATAAGGATGCTTTTTAATGCGAGTTTTGAAATAGGCAAAATCACCCAAAACAGCCATTTCATTTATGCCTGCTTCCTTGGTCACCATCCCTTCCACGGTAAAAGTTTCCATGGTACTAATATTAATACTCACCACCGTAAACTGCCCTTTTTTAGTTTTGAACAGTGTGTGAATATGTTGACCCAAAACCAGTGTTTCGGCAGCAAGGTACTTATGGTGGATATCTATCTGTTTGCTCTTAACTTGGGTAAGGTTAGTATCGTAAAAATCAAATTTCCACTCTCGCAAATTTTCTAGCCTGCTGCTCGCCTTCGTCCTAGCCACAAACCCATTTTTCCCCAATGGGAAAATCCTATGGTCTTCATAGCCTTCCTTCAGCTTATGCTCTATCCTCTCCTCATAAGAAACTTGCGAAAAGCCTACCAAAGGAAGGGTAAACACTACTATATACAGGATAAGATTTTTCATTTATTTTTAGTTTTAAATTCATCAATAGTTAGCTCATTCCTTTTAAACTTTTTCCTTCTAAAACCTCTTATTTGTATGCATATCCAAACAAATAAGCAACATGAATTTCAAAAAACTCAAGCTCTTCACCACTAACCCCAACCAGCAAAAAGAGTTTTATCAACAAATACTAGGCCTACCTACCTTCGGCGGAGAAAAAGGTATTTCCTTCTCGGTAAACATAGGCTCCACAGAGCTAGAATTTATCTATGGTCAAAATGCTACGCCTTACCATTTTGCCATCAATATCCCTTCATCTGATACCGAAAAAGCACTCGCTTGGCTCAAAGAACGGGTGGAAATCTTAAAATACGGCGATGCTGAAATAGCTGATTTTAAAAGTTGGAATGCAGCGTCCATTTACTTTTACGACCCAGATAAGAACATTGTTGAGCTTATTGCCAGAAAAAACTTGAAAACCCCAAGCCACAGCATATTCGACCAAAACTCTTTTCTGAATATTAGCGAAATAGGAATCCCAGTAACTGACATTAAGTTTCTCTACGACACCCTCCAAAGTATTCACCCAATCGAGATCTACGACGGTAACTTTGAGATCTTCTGTGCCATGGGGGATGAAAATGGACTGTTCATTGCCATTGATATAAAGAAAAAGACATGGTTTCCAATAGGCGACACTCCCTACGCTTCAGAATTTGATATAGAGCTGGAAACCAATGGTAAACCGTATCAATTAACTTTCAAAAATGGAGAGATTTGGAAGGTTTAGTGTGGTAGGGTTGGAAATTAATTAAATTAAAAAAGAGACGCTCTAATAGAGCGTCTCTACTTCCTAGCTCAACAGCGCCTCAATATCATTTTGACTTAGACTTTTGATGAAGGTGTCTTCGGTAGTAATCAGGTCTTGGGCGAGCTTCAGTTTGTTTTCTTGCAAAGCCAATATTTTCTCTTCTACAGTGTTACGAGTAATGAATTTATAGGTAAAGACTTTATTTTCCTGACCTATTCGGTGCGCTCTATCTACTGCCTGCGCTTCAATAGCCGGATTCCACCACGGATCTAAGATAAACACATAATCGGCTGCGGTGAGGTTCAGGCCAAGCCCACCTGCTTTCAGGGAAATAAGGAAAACACGCATGTCTTCATCCGACTGGAAATTATCTACTTCTTCTTGCCTGTTTTTAGTTGCCCCATCTAGGTAGGCGTATTTTACTTTCTCCTTGTCCAAGTATTCCTTGAATATGCCCAAATGCTTTACAAACTGGCTAAATATCAGTATTTTATGCTTTTCACTAATAGCTGTTTCCAACATAGAAAGCACGCTTTGCATCTTGCCCGATTCACTATCCGACTCCACATTTACCATTTTGGGGTGGTTAGCCAATTGCCTAAGCAACGTCAAGCCTTGCAAAAGCATGATTTGCGAGCGGGACACACCCTTCTGCTCTATGTGTTCCAGTATTTTATTTCGATAATATGACTTGGTTTCCTCGTATTCTTTCTCTTGCTCAGCTGTCATATCGCAGTACTGAACCTTTTCTATTTTCTCAGGTAAGTCCTTTGCTACCTGCGACTTGTGTCTTCTCAACACAAAAGGTTTTATCAACGCATGAAGCCGCTGGCTCTTATCTGCATCGTTCTTTTTTTCAATCGGGATTTGATATTCCTGCTTGAAATATTTCATGCCACCCAGCAGCCCCGGATTCACAAAACTAAGCTGCGACCAAAGATCCAGCGTAGTATTTTCAATAGGCGTACCCGTCAGGATCAAGCGTTTTTTGGATTTCAACCTACTCACCGATTTGGCAATGATCGAATTCGGATTTTTAATGATCTGCGACTCATCCAAAATCACATAGTTGAAATAGTATTCCTCCAAAATATCCGAATCTATCCGGGCTATTCCGTAGGAAGTTAAGATGAGATCGTAGTCTTGAAAAATCTCCACATTTTTCTCCCTTGAAGAACCTGTGTAGCAAAATACTTTCAAGTTGGGGGTAAACTTTTTTGCCTCCATTTCCCAGTTATAAAGCAGGGAAGTGGGCATAATGAGCAAAGTTGCATTTTGTGCCCCTTGGTCTTTTTCATTTTGGAGCATAGCCAAGGTCTGCACGGTTTTACCCAAACCCATATCGTCGGCCAAACAGCCTCCAAAGTTGTATTGGCTCAAAAACTGTAGCCAATTATAACCCGCTTTTTGATAAGGGCGCAACACCCCGTTGAAATTGGGTGAAAGATCAAAATCATCTATTTGGGAAAAATCACGCAACTTTTCCAGCTTCCGACTCATAGTCACTTGTGCCAGATTGTCCGTTTGGAGGTCTTGTACCAAGGCAACATGATGCTTCTTTAGCATCGAAGTTTCGTTGTCTTCGTCTACAAACTGGAACAAATCTGAATAGCGGGTGAACCACGATTCAGGAATTACCGCTGTTTCCCCATTGGGCAGGGTAAACTCGTTTTTGTTGGCAACTATCAGTTGCCTTAGTTTTATAAAAGGAATCTCGTAGTCCCCAAACTTTACAATGGCATTGATATCGAACCAGTCCTTATTTTCCGTGATCTCCACGTTGATAAACGATTGACCCAAAAAGTATTTCTTCCCACTGCTTTCTACCTTCTGCTCTATTTGGAAACCGTCCCGTTCTAAGGCTTCGATGTGCTCTGAAATGAAGCTAAATGCCTTCGATTTATCAATAATAAGCTTTCCATTGTTGATCGGGAGCCCAAGTGATTTCAGCTTTTCCCTCGTTTTCGACTCAAAATCTATATCCCTTTTCACCTTATAAAAAGTGTAGGAATCTTGACTGCTATCGTGCTTCATTTTCACGCTAGCAGGGTTCGGCTGGTCTGCCGAGAACTTAAAATCCCCGTAGCGAAAAGAAAGCTTAAACACCATTTTTGAATTATCCTTCGCACTTCCATTACTTTTTCCGTTCCCTTTACTTTCAAACAAATTGGCAGTATTGCTCTGCAACAGCTCCGTAATAGAAAGTCGAGGGCGTGCATCAGTCAATAAATTTTTTATGTCGAAGCCTTTTGCCGTTACATTGAACGACTCGATCATTTGGGAAATAAACTTCTTATAATATGTCCCCTCCATGCTCTTAGGGATGGCAATGAACTTTTTATTAAGAAAAGGCTTGAGCTTTTTCCCATCCAGCTTTTGGTGGAAACTGATCAGCTTTCCTTCCAGCATCATCCAAGCAGGCTCGTTGCACAAGATGATCGCATTTCTATACCTAAATTCTAATTTTTCGCCTTTGAACTTTATCGTTGGGAAGTAATGGGTATTCTCGTCATTTCTCCGGAAATGGAATAAAATAGATGCTTTTTCCTTCTCAACATTTATTTTTTTGTAAGTAGGGTCACCGTCGTTGCCCATCTCAAATACCATTTTCCCCTCTAGCAACCCAAGTATTTTCGAGCGTTTTCTTTCGAGGTAAGAATCGATAATTTCAATCAGGGCATCATCTTTTTTGGTTTCATACACCGTTTCAAAAAACTGGGAAGGCAATACTTTTTTCTTATAAAACCTCTTCATTATCTCCTCTTGGCTGCATTCGTCCATCAGTTTGATCAGCTTGAAGTCGGTTTTGTCCAAGCCTTCGCCAAACTCATGAGCGTTCATCGAAGAAATATTCTGGTACTTGAGTGTCAGGTTATTCAGCTCGTTTACTTCCACCACAAACGACTCAAACAAGTAGCCGAGATACTGGTGCTCGAAAAGAGAGTAAACAATTTGAAAAGGACTTTTAGTAGAGACTTTCATTAGGTTAGTGAAGCTTGTTAAAAAAACGTTTTTTATTCTAAGAGTAGCAAGCTTGCTGTCAACGTGTCCAATTTGAGTTGCCAACAAATCAATTAAGACATGCTAGTAATTCGGTTAAGGCTGATTTTACGCTCTTATCCAACTTTCCTGTTCTATTTTTAAGGAACCGCTGAACGAGCACAAAACAGTAAAAAATGCCCCATTAAATTTTGGGCAACTTTCAAAGGTAATGAAATAATCAGTTATAAAACAATGCTAAATGTCATATACGGTCTTTTTGCGTGTTGGCTCGCCAGCAAAGAAGAGGAGAAGGTAGAAACTAGGAACGATGAACACTGCATAAGGTCCATTGTCGTACACTAGGAGGTAAAATAAAATAACCGAGACGATGGAGAAAATGATCAAAGGATGGAAAAAATCTTTTTTGAGGCGAAGCATACCAATGAGCATGCTGGCAAATCCTGCCAAAATCAGCGGGTACTGCTGCTTAGGGATGTAATAAGGGTGCTCGCCCAAGCGCGTGTAGCCCACCATTTTTTGAGTGTAAAAGCTGATAAAATGCTCCCAATTTTCGAAGGCGTATAAATACCAAGCAAGGTAAGGAATAAGAATTGGCACAAGCCAAAGGGCAAATGCGGAAATGCTACGTTTTTTATTCCTGAAGAAAAATTGAAGCCAAAGCAGTCCGTAGCCAAAGAATAAAATACCTATCCGAGGGGTGGTAAGCACCGCCAGCCCCGTAAGCAACCCTGAGAATAAAATGGGCAACCAACTTTTCTCTTCATCGCTCTTTTCCTTTTGGGTAAACCTTAAAAACAACCACAAGCTTCCGAGCAAAAAGGCGATGGTGGTAAGATCGTTCCGCCCTTCGTGCGTGCAGCGTAGGTAGAATGGATCGATAGCCATGAGGGCAAAAACCAAAAAGCCCCTTCCCTTCTTTTCGGTCTTGCTTTGGAAAAGCTTCATAGTAAGCCAGAGGACAAGCATTCCACTCAGCCAAGCGACCATGCGGTACTGAAACACTCCAAAGCCAAAAAGCTGGTAAACTGTAGAAATAATCAGGAAAAATAAGGGACCATACACCAAATCCTCTTGCCCATCTACTGCATGATAGGCTACGCCAGGGGTAAATTTCCCCGTTTGGTTAAATTCCAGCGCAATGGACGCCATGTAGGTCTCGTCGTACCAAGGTAGCGGGCTATACACCAACGTACCTAAGCTAATGGGCAGGTAAAGAAGCAAAAAACCGATAAAAAGCCGCTTTTGGTTGCGAGCCAAAAAATGATCGAGTTTGGAAAGCATGGATGGATAAAGCTTTCTTTTTTGGTGGGTATAAGTTTTGGCTAAAGCCTTTGTTTTACATTGAAATTTCACGGGGCTTAAAAGCCCCGCCTAGTGATATCAATAGATTTTTATCAATAGTACAAATCAATAAAACAATTGGCTTTAGCCTAAACTTTTATTTTCTAAAGCGCATCTCCAGTATTAAATGAAGACGATTCTAATACACTTAAACCGAAACGTCGTTTTCCCTCAAAGCATCGTTGAGCGAAGTCTTCAAATCGGTGCTAGGCTTGCGCTGGCCAATGATCAAAGCAGCAGGGACTTGGAAATCGCCAGCAGGGTATTTTTTGGTGTACGTACCTGGGATTACTACTGAACGCTCAGGAACGTATCCTTTGTAAATAACTGGCTCATCACCTGTTACATCAATAATTTTTGAGCTACCCGTAATGGTTACATTCGCACCCAATACCGCTTCTTTTCCAACTCTCACGCCTTCTACCAAAATACACCTAGAGCCAATAAACGCTCCTTCTTCGATGATAACTGGCGCAGCCTGAACTGGCTCTAATACACCACCAATACCTACTCCACCGCTTAGGTGAACATTTTTACCGATCTGAGCACAGCTACCTACCGTCGCCCAAGTATCTACCATAGTGCCGCCTTCCACGTACGCACCAATATTCACATACGAAGGCATCATCACCACGCCTTTCTCTACATACGAACCATAACGAGCGATGGCATGAGGCACTACCCTTACACCTAGCTTGTCGTAACCCGTTTTCAATTTTATCTTATCGTGGAACTCGAATGGGCCCACGGTCTGAACTTCCATTTTTTGGGTAGGGAAATAAAGGATCACCGCTTTTTTCACCCACTCGTTCACTTTCCACCCGTCCTCAACTGGCTCAGCTACTCTCAACTCACCCTTGTCGAGCATTTCGATGATATCGTAAATGGCAGACAAAGTTGCCTCGTCTTTCAAAAGGCTTCTATCTTCCCACGCCTTTTCAATAATTTCCTGATATTCCATTTTGTAATTTTAGGTTATGCCAAAAATAAGGTATTAAAAATCACGCAATAATACGGAACATTGGCTAGCTGGCAAAGCAAGAGGGCGTATGGTAAGTAGAAATTGTGGAAATTAGTGAGGTTTGCACGGTACAAATAAAGATATTTCTATTAAGAGGTTAGGGAGTTATTGTTTTTGTATCTTCTGACTATATTAAACTTTTTGTGAATAGGGAGAATTGCATTTTTTTTTGAAAAAATCGAATAATATCCTTTTACTTCAAATATATCATTAAAGCTAATCTCTAAACTTAATTCTTCACCGTGATTTAATGTTAAATTAGATATTTTGGTTATACCGTTAATTTTAATTTCTTGGATTACCGTTTTTTCATGTTCCAATTCTGCAATTATTATTTTACTTATATCATGTTTAATTTTTATTCTGTGATAGTGCATTATATCAGGAATAGTATTGAATATTTCTCCTTGGTATAACAAGTCACCATTATTTTTTTGAAAAAACAAATGAGGGCACGATCCGCAATTCCAATATCCATCTATCCAATATAAATTGGAAAAGTCAAAGTCGTGAATGTCTTCATATTCTTGATTTTCATCAATTTCATAATTAATTTTTAACGGAAAGTAATTCATTCCTAAGTATTCTATTTCTTCATCTTTTGAAGCAGAAGTATGATCTAGTACAATAGATCTATCTCCTTTTATTTCATTAAACCTTATGAAATCGTCAGCTTTTTCAAGGTCATCAAATTCGGTCAAGAACATTCCCAATGGTATAACCACGCTCTGATTAGGCTCGATTAGTATTGGTGGAAAATGTATAGCATTTTCACTGTTTATTGATTCGGCATGATAAAGTATTCCATTATATGACTTACAAATTAACTCTTTCAATTTGATGTGTGCATTTGAAATATTTGTCACAACTAAAAATTTAAAATATACAGGTTTAAGTAGATAAAGTTCACCAAAAGAACCATTATGATCTCCACACCCTCCTGCTTCTGTATAAGTTAAAATTTTGGATATTTTTTCTGGTGGCACTTTATTATTTAACAAAAACTGTGTTAACCCATCATTTTTACAATTAATCGCGACATCTCTAACCATAGGCATTCTCTCATGATGATAAAAAGGATATTCATTTTCATCATATTGAAGAACTTCAACATCAGGGTATTTTGATAAGTATGCTTCAGGTGTACAATCTAGATTATTTTTAATTTCTAAATCTCTGTATTGTTGATTTTTAAATATTTTCCTAAAGTGTTTCAGCGAGTAGTTTTCAAGAAAAATGCAATTTGTTATAGGTATACCTGATAAATCTTTTTGTGAAATACCTTTTATTATATCAAACTCTTTCGTAATTAGGTATCTAGCGTGAATTCGATTCTCTTTCTTTTCAGGTATATTATTCTTTTTTACTATTTCAAACCACTCTTTCTTATGTTTTTTTAGCTCATTGATTGAAAACTTTGTACCCTTTGGATGCTGAGCATGATAGTGTCCAGCATCAGAGTGGCAGTCAAAGCATAAAGGAATTGCATTTTCAAAAGTATCCTCGCCTCCTTGTTCTTTAGGTAAAATGTGGTGAATTTCAATTTTAACACCTTTGTACCTATGGCAGACACAACAATGCCTTGCGCTTGATACTAAAACTTCTTCTTTAACCTTTCTTGAGAACCCCATGATTTGCTTTGTTTATAAAATAAATATAACATGTTATGTAGGCTTAATCAAGTTTAAATAAATACACCTTATTTCCTTTAGAGGAATGATCACGTGATTTGGACATGAATAGATGACTTTTATAAAAGCATCTTTTCACAACCTATCACAACTGTTTCTTCGTGCTTTTCTTTTGCAAACAACCCTTAGCCTCGGTAAATTGATCTCATCTTTTAAATAATCGACCTTCACATGAAAAGTGAGTATATCTTTCAATCTCTTCTAATTTTCGCCAGCGTTTTTTTGGGGATAATGGCTAGCAACTGGAACGATGACTTCAAGCAGAAAAGAAAAACGAAGCAATTTTTGGAAAGCCTGACCGCAGAGTTGGAATCTAACCATGCAAAAATTGAAAAAAGGCTCACCTACCACATTGAACTTGGGGAAGTTGCGGACAGTGTCATGGATTCTATGAGCAAGGAAGAACTCCAATTACCAATTAGCGCATCTCCCTCCTTCGCAGACAGTGGGTTCTCCACTATCCCCAAATGGCAAGGGTTGGGCATCAGCCCGATTGAAACCGCTGTGTATGAGTCTGGTGTTACCAGTGGTGTATTTGAACATCTCCCCATCGACCTGCTTACCAAAATATCTACGGTGAATTCAATGCAGAATGAATACATTCGATTTGGACAAATACTTTCGGAAAAACTGCTCAATTACAACTCTGACACTAAAACCATTGAGTTTTTTATCATTATGAAAATACTAGGAGGCGATCAAGTTCACCTCGAAAAAGCAATGGTCAGTAATTACGAAAAACTCATTTCTGAGCTGAAGAAAAGGGATAAATGACTTTAGAGGTGACAATAACCACACACACCGAAATACGTTCCCGTATTTTTTCATGTTCTATAAAAGAAAATCACATCAAACTTTATAACTATGATTACTTTATTATTAGGGCTAGTGGTTATCGTCGTAGCCGTACTTATAATTGCTAAAGTCACAAAAAGGAGTAGATCCGCCCATGACGAAATCTTGGATGATCCTGAAGATTTTGAGTAGAAGACTCCGACTTTCGTGGGAATAGCGGATAGCTCCTTGCCTACATAAACTCTCCCAAAAACTTATCGGAGTACTTTTCATTCAAAATGTGCTGGGTAACGAACTTTCCATTGTAAAAAATGGAATACATCGTATGAGGCACGAAATGATTTTGTGCCTCTTCCCTGCTCAGCTTTTTGGCAGTGAATTTCAGCCCTCTTTTTGCCGCCACCGATTTGAGCTCGGTATTCACATAGTACTCGGTGAAAGGGCAAGCATTGGTATAATACACCGCAAGACCTTCTTTTATATCGCACTCAGCTTTTTGTGTAATTTCTTTGAATGTTGGGCTAAGGTTTCCCTCGGCAAAAGGCTTGTACCAAAGTTCGAAGTAGGGTGGAGCAGTATCACAAAGTTCAAAGCCTTGAAGCTTGAAAAACTTCTTCTCCGACATAAATGGCTGCTTTTTGCTTCCTGCCACTAGCACTATACCATCCATTCCTTTTTCCTTTGCCTCTGCTTCGCAGGCTTGAAAAAGCTGTTTGCCAAAGCCTTGCCCCTTATACTTTCCTGAGACCCAGAAGCAATTGATGAGCATGAAGTTGGGAGCATCAATCGGCAGCCAACCATTTTCCACAGGTACGTATTCGATGAATACTTTTCCCCGCACATCCATTTTCTTAAACACATAACCGTCGTCGAACTGCTCAGCTAGCCAGTCCTTTTTGGCTTGATAGCCTTCAGCACATTTCTTGTCTGAAAAAGCACCGCAGATGTGTTCGTCTTGAATATTCTCCTTGGTCAGGGTTTTCATTTCTAGCGCTTCCATTAGTGAGAGGTTTCCTTGAAAAATTGAAAGCTAGTAGTGGTGGATGTTGGAGTTGTTTTATGAAAGTTTAGCTTGTTTTGACAACAACCCAAGCAGATGCTTAATGTAGTCAACTTTAGAGTTTCAGTACTGCTAAAGCTGCATAAACTGGGATGCTGAAGGTCATTTTAAAGCACGTGCGGACGCTCAATGTCGTTAACTTAAGAATGTTTTTGAAAGTTCAGCGAGACGCTGAACTTAATTTTAAGCACAAGGGAGACCCTTGCGCTATGTATTTCTAATTTAATTTGAAACACAAAAATGCTTAAGTTGACAGCATTGAGCGGACGCTCGCGCTAGTGCAACCGAGATTTTGTAAAATGCCTTTGTATTTAAATATATGTCTTTTTTTACCTGTAACACGAAACCCGCTAAACTATTCCCGCAAAACCCATAAATGCCATGGAGAGCAAACCTGCTACTACCAAGGCAGCGGGGACGCCTTTCATTCCTTTGGGGATGTTGGCAAATTCCATGTGCTCGCGAAGACCTGCAAAGGTGACGAGGGCTAAGCCAAAACCTGCAGCACTGGCAATGGAGAATACCACGCTTTCCATCAGGTTATAATCTTTTTGGATCACCAAGATGGCTACACCGAGGATGGCGCAGTTGGTGGTGATAAGTGGTAAGAATACACCCAAGGCTTGGTACAGCGCAGGGCTGACTTTTTTCAAAATGATTTCCACCATTTGCACCAAAGCGGCAATTACCAAAATAAAAGTGATGGTCTGCAAGAAGGGCAAGCCCAAGGGAATAAGCACATAGTGCTGGATGAGGTAGGTAACAATGGTCGCTACGGTCATGACGAAGAGCACCGCACCGCTCATACCCATGGAAGTGGATACTTTTCCCGAAACGCCAAGGAATGGGCAGATCCCAAGGAATTGGGCCAACACAATATTGTTGATGAAAATAGCCGAGATGACAATGATGATGTATTCCATAATTTTATTTGTTCAATATCAACAGATTAAAACCTGTTTGTGAAATCACTTTTTATAATAGCCAGCTTCTTAGGCTTGTTCCTTTACTTTTTGCTTGAACAAAAAGTAAAGAACTGCAAATTCAAGGGTCGTATGGATAAATTATAATTTTTCTATCCATTTTTTAACTAGTAACCTGTAACAAGCAACCAGCAACCTTTTTTCAACTCGCAACCCGTTTACGCTTCCACTGCCTCTTCTTCTTTCTTTTTCCCCAACTTTATTGGGTTATCGCGGAGGTGGTTGATGATGGCGATGAGGAAACCGAGTGCCAAGAAAGCGCCTGGTGCCAATACGAACACCAACATGCCGTCGGCATCAACGAACTTCCAGCCGAAGATGGACAAGCTTCCCAAAATCTCCCTCACCGAACCGAGCAGGGTAAGTGCAAAGGCAAAACCTAAGCCCATTCCCAAGCCATCGACCGCGGCGTAGGCAACGGTGTTTTTGGAAGCAAATGCTTCGGCACGACCAAGTACGATACAGTTCACCACAATGAGCGGAATAAACAAACCGAGTTGCTCGTGAAGTGCAGGTAAAAAGCCAGCCATCATCAAGTCTACCACGGTTACAAAAGTGGCGATGATGACGATAAAAGCCGGGATCCGTACCTTATCGGGTATAATGCTTTTTACAGTAGCAATTACCACGTTAGACATGAGCAAAACAAAGGTAGTTGCCAGCCCCATTCCGAGGCCGTTGATAGCGGTTGAAGTCACCCCAAGGGTTGGACAAAGCCCAAGTAATAAGGCAAAAACAGGATTTTCACGAATAAATCCTTTAAAAAAATTATCTTTCTGCGTTAGCTTTTTCTTGCTCATTTCTGACCTCCTTCTTTGTAAATATCGTATGCCAATTGGACTGCTTCGCAAAACGCCCTAGAGGAAATAGTTGCACCAGAAATGGCATCAACTTCCCCACCGTCTTTGCCCACGGTCATTTTGAACGTATCAGGATTTTTCTCTAAAAACTGGTTCAAGAATTTCTCGGTAGACATTTTAGAACCAAGCCCCGGTGTTTCTTTATGCTCAAGTACCACAATGTTGTTGATAGCTCCTTCGGGCGTAAACCCGACCATTATCCAGATATCGCCGCTGTAGCCCCTTGGCGATTTGGTTTTGATGGCTGTTCCCACCAATTCCCCACCTTGCTTGGCCGGGTAACACTCCAGGCTGTCCTTGCTATCGGGAATGGGCAATTTGTACATCTCTGTGAGCGGGTCACTATCGAAAGCGGGAACTACTCCTGCAATCGCTTTTTTCTGCTTCTCCAACTTAGCCAGGGCAATAGGCTCTTTGGTAAACTCGTACACAAAGCCGAGCAAAGCCGAAGAAATAAGCGTCACCAGCGTGAGGGTGATCACCATGTTTGCGAAGTTTGATTCTCTTTTAGCCATTTTTTACCTCCTTTCCGAACCTTGCGGGTTTCACGTATTTATTGAGTAATGGAACAAATGCATTCATGATGAGGATAGCGAAAGAAATCCCTTCTGGGTAAGAACCGAAGAATCGGATCATCATGGTAATAAACCCGATACCTATGGCATAAATGATCATGCCCTTAGCCGTCATGGGTGAAGTCACATAATCCGTAGCCATGAATATTGCGCCGAGCATCAGGCCACCTGTGAGCAAGTGGAAAATAGGGTCGGCAAATTGTTCGGGGTTTACCATCCAAAAAACAGTACTAATGGCTAGCACCGTACCGAAAATGGTAAATGGAATGTGCCAAGTGATTATCTTTTTATAAAGCATGTAGCCCAAGCCGAGCAACAGTGCCAAGGCTGAAATTTCACCCGTAGAGCCTCCTTGCAAGCCAAAGAAGAAATCGAGGTGGGAAGGAATTTCGCCCATGAGCTGGGAAACGCTGTCCCCGTTTTTCAAACCATCTTTTAACAAGCCTAGCGGAGTTGCACCTGTTTCCCCGTCTATAGCGAGCAGGCTTTCCCCAGCCTTGGGCCAGCTTGTCATTTGCACTGGGAAGGAAATGAGCAAAAACACCCGACCGACCAGCGCAGGGTTGAAGGGATTATTTCCCAAGCCCCCGAAGGAAAGCTTTCCTATGCCGATAGCGACCAACGCTCCTATGAGGATAATCCACCAAGGAAGGTTGGAAGGAACGTTGAAGGCAAGCAACACCCCCGTGATGGCAGCAGAGCCGTCCATAATGGTGGGGGTTTTCTTCAACAAATATTTTACGATCAGGTATTCGAACATGATACAGAATGCCACGGACAGGGCTGTGACATACACCGCGCCCACACCGAAGTTATAGACCGAGACGGCAAAGGCGGGAATCATGGCGATGACCACTCCCCACATAATGCTGCTCACCCCTTGGTTTTGGTGGATGTGCGGTGACGACGATACAGTTAATAATTTGGTGCTCATTAGTTCTTTGCTCTTTCTTTACGAATAGTGTTCACTTTCACTTTGCTCAACCTTATCCAGTCTAGCAGTGGGCGGTTCGAAGGGCACTCGTACACACACGAGCCGCATTCTATGCAGTCCATCACTCGGTCGTTTTCCGACTCCTCAAACATGGCTTTTTCACCTTGGGTCATCAGCAAATAAGGCTCTAAGCCCATAGGGCAAACGCCCACACACTTGCTGCATCGGATACAAGCTTCTACTACTCCCCTTCTCGATTCGTTTTCAGGAATAATCAATACACCAGAAGTTGCTTTGGCAACGGGAATGTCGGTGCTGGTGAGGGCTTTTCCCATCATAGGTCCACCGCTTATTATTTTGCCCGTATCTTCTGGCAAACCGCCAGCAGCTTCTATCAGCTCGCTTATTGGCGTTCCTATTCTCACCATAAAGTTGGAAGGCTTGCTTACCGATTTTCCAGTAAGGGTCACTACCCTTTCGAGCAAGGGCTTGTTTTTCTGAACTGCCTGGTACACCGCATAGGTCGTACCCACATTATGAACCACTGCCCCAACATCGATGGGCAGCCCTCCCGAAGGAACTTCTCGGTTGATTACCGCTTTTATCAGTTGCTTTTCCCCTCCTTGCGGATATTGCACTTTTAGTGCTTGCACCGAAATGCCTTCGTAGTCTTTTGCCTTTTGGCTCATTACCTCTATGGCATCCAACTTATTATTTTCTATACCGACTATACATTTGGTCACGTCCAGCGCTTTCATCAAAATTTGCGCCCCTACCATTATTTCATCCGCTTTTTCGAGCATCAGGCGATGATCGGCAGTGAGGTACGGTTCGCATTCTACCCCGTTCAGTATCAAGTATTCGGCTTTTTTACCCCTCGGCACAGAAAGTTTTACATGAGAAGGAAATGCTGCACCCCCCAACCCTACTATTCCGTTATCCAATGTTTTTTGGATGATGTCTTTCGCTTCAATGGAGATTTCTTTCACCAAATCTGGGCTGCGGTCAATGCTTTCTTCCCAATCGTCGCCTTTTACCCTCACAGAGATGACCGTGCGGACAAAACCGCTACTGTCGATCATGTTTTGGATTTTGGCAACTTTTCCCGAAACCGAAGAATGGATATTGGCAGAAACGAAGCCTGCACTTTTGGCAATGATTTGCCCCACTTTCACCGCTTCTCCTCGTTCAACTACTGGCTCAGAAGGAGCGCCTATATGTTGGGAAATAGGGATATGCACCATTTTGGGCAATGGCAGTTCCTCTATGGCAGCTCCCGCCGAAAACTTGTTCTCGGGAGGATGGACACCGCCTTTGGGAAAGGTTTTTAAACTATCGAATAACCTGAACATGTGCTTATGTCTTATTGGTGGATTAAAAAAATCAACACCTTTGGTAAAAAGTAACTGGGTATTCCAACCTAGCTTATTGGTAAATAATTTAGTGTTATGTATAAAATAAACACCGCTTCAGGACAGTGCTTACCTAAAAATTTATTCCTTATCTTTTTCGTCAGTCGAGTCTTTTTTCTCTTCTTTTTTGAGGTTTTCGGCAGCCATCGCTACCACGTCCACAGTGCCTGTAGCTTGAGCTGGTGCTTCAGTTGGTACCGCTTGGGCTTTTTCAGCACGAGATGCTCTTTCTCTTTTTGGTTTTTCCTCTTTTGGTGGGCGCACTTTTTTAGGTGGGAAGTTCACAGCTTGGATTACTTCCGAAGCACAGACATCCACACATTTTTGACAAAGTTTACACAGATCGGCATCTATATAAGCCAAGTTGTTTTCAACCGTAACCGCATCGTATTTACATACATCCTCACATTTGCTACAAGCTGTACATGCCGAAGAACAGTGCTTTTTGGCAACTCCACCTTTTTCCTCGTTCATACAAGAAACATAAATCCTCCTGTTCCTACGCCCCATCGGCCTAAGCTCCATAATGTCTTTCGGGCAAGCCGTTACGCAGGCATTACAGGCAGTACACTTGTCTTGGATTACTACAGGCAAACCCGTTTTTTCATCCATGTACATAGCATCGAAGGTACAAGCATCCACACATTCGCCAAGCCCAAGGCAACCGTGGGCACAGCCCGTATCACCGCTGTAAAGCTGGGCCGCTATCGTACAAGAACTCACGCCATCGTACAAATTGGTTTTCTCTCGGTGCTCCACCGAACCCGAGCAACGGACTACCGCTACATACGGGTCTTTTTCCACCGCCTGAAGCCCCAAAATATCTGCAACCTCGCTCATGGTCTCATTGCCACCAGGAGGGCAATGCAACCTATCGAGGTCTTGCTCCCTTACCAATGCTTCGGCAAAGCCGCGGCAACCAGGATAGCCACAGCCACCGCAATTGGCACCGGGCAAAGCTGCCTCCACATCGTCGATGCGGGGATCTTCCACTACCTTAAACTTGGTGGATACAAAATATAAAATGAGGGCTGCTACAGCGCCTAGGCTGCTCACAACAGCGATGGTATAAAGAATGGTGGGGCTCATATTAACTTTGTTCTATATCTGATCTATGTTTTCTTTTCATTTTCTACCTCAACAGAGGTACTATACTACTCGGCTCACTCTGAAGCTAAATGAGCTTTTCATCATCTTCCTTGTAAGGTAAAGTCCTAAATAATACGGCAGCAAAACTGCAAGGGAAATCAATCCTGAAACTTCTTCTTTTAACTCAAGGCTAGTCCCAATAATAAGGGCAGACAATACCAATAAGAATGGAAGGAGGTAGCCATAAAAAAGGGCTTTGAAACCCGTAGCTTGGTTAAATTTCACTTCTACCTCTTCACCTACCTTATATTCCCCTTTGTTGGCTTGTACCTCAACCACTTTCGCTTCGGCATCGGCCACACCACAAGAAGATTTCACATGGCAAGCTGAGCAAGCGGAAACTTTCACTAAGCTTACCTCAATGCTTTTCTTCCCAACCGACCGTACTATACCTCTGTGTGCTATTTCTTTGTCGAGTGACATTTTGATTCCTTTATGGGTTTTGATATCCGTAAAAATAAAGAAGCCAACACCCGTAAAATATGATATTCATTAGCTTTTTCCTTGGCTTTTATCACCCGAAAAAACCGCCTTAAAAAGGGAAAAACAGCGATTTTAACGCACAAAAGCCATTGGGAATGTTTGCACTCAACCTATAGGGCAAACCTCTGTTTTTCCCCCGTCCAGACAACTACTTTGTTGAGAGCCCAAACATTTAGAACTAGTCTAAATAATGTTGTAAGAGTAAAGATTATTTGGGCGCACTCACGCAAGGCTCGCCCCGTGCAGCCAAGCCACCCAACGCACCAGCCATTTCGGTCTTGCCTTTGCCCTCTTTCCCCAGTGCGCTTTTGAAAGCCTGCCGTTGTATAGTAGCGGCACAGAAAACTCGAAAGACAACAGATAGTTTGATGATGTGCTAGGAATGAAGAAGTAAAAGAGCACTAGGGGTATATTGGTAAGAACAACTCTGCAAGTTGTGCGAAAAAATAGGCAAAAAAAAAATTGCCAGCCGATTTCGCCCGGACTGGCAACTACCTTTTGACTTTCCTGAATGATGAAACTGGCTAGCAGTTAAAGAGGTGCGTAAAAAAAATCGAGTCTGTAATTGGATTTCTATTGCTCCTTTAAAGCTTTTTCCAAATCCTCAATCAGCTTTTTCGAAACTTGACGTGGCTTTTGCTTTTTGTAAGCTGTTAATGAGCTAAGAGCAATGCCTCCTACTTCGTAAAGCCCTTCAGGGTTGCCATCGTTGGCATAGCTGCCTAGGACCCAGTCCAGTTTCCCTTTTACTTCACTAAAATCCTCACCCAGTTTTTCAAATTTGTCCCGGGCATTTACACAAGCTTTCTCGATTCTGTCATTTGTTGATACTTCACTCATACGATCTATGATTAGGTTTAAAATTACAGAAACAGAATTGTTTGTTAGAAGCTGTCTAAAGTTGTTACCTCATGCCACAAATGGTCTATTTTCGCTAATAAACTAAAACATTAGATAGCTTCTTTTCTTGCTACAAAAGAAACAATGATTCGGAATTAAAAAAATGTTTTTGATAGAATACTTCGGAAAAATTACTCGAATAGCCGATTATGCCTAATTTTCCCCCATATCCTCATAAAAAAACTTACTATTTCCGCTTTTTCCTTACCAATATTAAGGTATACCACGACTTCGTAACATAGCCAAGCGTAAACTATAATATATTCAGCACCCACCAACCATAGGTTTTCCGCATAACTAGAGGAACGGTAAGCCGCATAGGAAAACAAGGCTAAAAATGACCACATTAGCCCAAAGCGGAATTGGGTAAAGACACAAAGTAACATTACGCCAGTAACATACCAAGGATGGACGATGGTAGCCAAAAAGAAGTAAACGCTCAAGGAAAGCAGCATTTTGAGTAACAAGTCCTTGAAACTATTGCGCTGGTTTACCATCAACACTAAGATGAAAACTAAGGTTGCCAACGATAGACGCGGACCTGCGGTCTGGATAATATTATAGCCCCTCACATGATATCCTATCCACCTCACCACATAATAGATACTGGCATTGAACTCAAATTTTCGGAAGTACAAATCGACGCTATTCCCTATGTGCTCCACAAGCTCTACGCTTAGAAATGGCAAAAAAGCTAGGAGGGTAAAAAAGCCTGTAATAAAATAAAACTTGATGCTTTTCTTCCATCCCAAGTAAAAGAAGAAGAGTGGAAGGAACATTAAAGGAACCAGCTTTGCAGTGATTGAAAGTGCCATAAAAACTGCTGAAAGGAGGATTTTTTCCTTTTGAATGAAATACAACGCAAACAGCAAAAAGCAAATCATAAGTGCCTCGAAATGCAGGTTGCCTACCAACTCTACTACCACCAAAGGGTTCAAGGCATAGAATAAAATATTCCGCTGAGGCTGCCCCACTACTTGAAGCAATTTAGGAATGACCCAAAGCGTAGCTATCTCAGCCAAGACTATCGTAAGCCGCATAGCTACTACGCCAGGCAATAAATCCCCTAAGGGACTGGCAACTGCTCCTATAAAAAACACCCCTTGCAGCACTGGAGGATAGATGGTAAAATACTCGGGAGAGTTGAGTTGGGAAAAGAGAGATGCGTCAATTCCTTGCACTGAAATGTTGGAGCCCATCAATTCAGAAGGAAGGTACACGTACGGATTCATCCCGGCAAGGCTCAAGCGACCGTCCCAAAGAAAGCGAAAGTAATCGTCGGAAAGGTTGGGGAGAACAAATAGCAACAAGAGCCTGAAAAACACACCGACATAAATGAGCTTTTTGGTAGACAGACTACTGCGATAAAGTGCAAAAGTTAAGGCAAACAGCAAGGAAAAAAGCACCATCATCGCTCCAAAGTCTGATCTTTGGTGGAAATACCCGAGCTTCACATAAATAACTACTGAAAGGGTAACTCCTAGTGCGGGAAGGTACTTTTTTATAGAATCCATAGGATGGTTCTATTTATACAAAATCAAATAAATCTTTCATGACCAAGGGAAGTTCTTTGGTAAAACCCTCAGCGTATTCTACTCCGCCGAGCTGACCGTATTCCCTCGCTCTCGATTCTATAAACTTCATAAACTTAGGTGTGGAAATAAAGGTTTGTGCTCCTTCTGTACTTTTATCTCCTACAAAAAACTGACTTTGGAAAGCCTTGATCGATGCAACTTTGGTTTCCCAAAAATCACTAATATCCACTACAAAATCTGGCTCAATATATTTGCTCTGCACATAATGAAACACTTTAGAAGGTCTCCAAGCTTGTTGGATTTCTCCTTCGAGCCTTGTTTCTACTTTAGCTAGCCCGCTAATAAAACAAGCATCTGTTGCTAAGCGAGCTCCTTTTCCATGGTCAGGATGGCGGTCATCTACGGCATTGGCAAGCACAATTTCTGGCTGATACTTTCTAACCATTTTGGCTACTTCTAGCTGATGCTCTTTATCGTTTGTATAAAATACATCGCTGAACCCCAAGTTTTCCCTCGCCGAAAGCCCGAGCACTTTTGCCGCTGCTGCTGCTTCTTCCATCCTGAGCTGCGGAGTTCCTCGTGTGCCCATTTCTCCTTTGGTAAAATCAACAATCCCTACTTTTTTGCCTTGTGCTACATGGCGAGCAATGGTTCCTGAACAAGAAAGCTCTGCATCGTCGGGATGAGCAGCCAATACCAATATGTCTAATTTCATTTGTAGTTGATTTGAAAAGTTTGATGTTTAGCCAAGAGAAACTTCATTTGGAGCAGCAAAGTTCGTTTGGCCATCTTTTGCAGAAGAGTTACTAGGTTATTTGTTGTACTTGTTATAAAACTCCTTCACCATTATCTCCCCTTTCTTAATGGTCTTTTCTGCCCAATCGGCTTTCAAATCCCATATTTCCTCTTCACTGAGCTGCCAGTCGAGGTTCGATTTGTGCAATTTGGTAACCATATGATTAAGGCAAATAGCCGCACTTACCGATATATTGAAACTTTCGGTAAAGCCAAACATGGGGATTTTGATACTGACATCTGCTGCGGCTGCAACCTTTTCACTTATTCCAGTTTGTTCTGTACCAAAAACCACAGCTACTTTATGGTCGATAGGAAGCTCGTCGAGAGAAATAGAAGCTTTGCCTGGCGTAGTAGCAGCTATCAAATAACCATTGCCTTTCAGCGCAGAAATGGCTTCATCTGCGGTTTCGTACTTGTGGATATCCACCCAGTTGGCAGCTCCCCTCACCACATCTCGGTTGATCACGTACTCATTTTGGTTTTCTATCACATGCACATCTTGAATACCAAAACAATCACAAGTACGAACCACCGCACTTGCATTTTGCGATTGGTAAATATCTTCCATCACTACGGTAATATGACGGGTACGCTTGGAGGAAATCTCCTCGAACATGACTCGTTTATGCTCGGTGATGTATTCCGAAAGGAATTGGTATAATTCTTTACTCAACTTCTTCTTTTCCATACTCCAGTTATTTTGCGAATAAGGTGTTTATTCGTTCGGGCTTTCTTCTTCCTCAGTTGGTTGAGGGTAATTCACAATTTTCAAAAGCCCTTCTTCAAATTTCAAGATAGTCACAAACTGATTGTCGTTTCCTCCTTCATAATCAAAGCCTGTCAAAATATGACCAGGCACAAATTTTTGCGTATGAAGGTCGGCATAAAAACCTGTGCCGTATTTATGCAGCATTTTCCCAAAGAAATACATGGTTTCGTAACCCATATAGGCATATGCCGATGGAATCAGGTTGTTTTTGTTCACATAGCGGCGTTCAAAATCCTTGGTAAGTGGCTTACTCGAATCTACATACCTTGGGTAGATAAAATGAACCTTGTTCCTCTCCATTTGCTTATAGGTCAATTGCCTAAAATCCAGCCATTCGGATGGAGCAATAATGTTGATATTGGCTTGGAGGTTTTGCAAAGCGCTTACCGTGTTTACTGCTACAACAGGATCGGAACTACTTACAAAAACATGTGGAAGGCTGTCTTCTGCCAGCGGCTCAAAATCCTTTAACATCATCTCAAAACCTTCTTTGCTGTAATCGAAATACTGCTTGAGCACAACCTTCCCTCCTTTGCTTTCAAAATGGCGGGCATACACATCTGCCATGGCGGCATCGGTAGCCGAAAGCCCAGAAATAATATATACTTCTTGGCTAGCCAAAGAATCGAAAGCATAATCTGCGGCACGGCGAGCCTGTGTCGCTTTGGTAGAAGAAGTTAAAAATGCATATGGATTTCCCGTGATAATTTTCTCGTTAGAAGAAACAGGATTTATCATTACCTTACCAAACGTACCTGCATAATCGGCTACTACAGGGATGGTATTGCCATAAAGTGGGCCAATGAACATATCTACATTCCTAAAACCAGGATCGGTAAGAAGATCGATGGTTTTTAAGCTATCCTTTTCGGTATCGAAAGCAAGCAGTTCTATTTGAATATTTTCCTCGGCAAGTTTTTCTTGGGCTACGGCTATACCTTGGTAAATATCCAGCACAGCTTGATTTTTTCTGTCAAAAGACTCGACGTTTGTTTCTTTTTCAAAAAAAGGAAGCACAACCGCTACCGAATATACTTCTCTTTTGATAGATTTTATTTCGGTAGCCATTCCAGAAGAATCGGCTAATCCAAGCTCTTCTTGCAGCAACTCATAAATTTCTTTGTGGTTTGGGTATACTTCTACTTTTTGGAGGGCATCCCAAGTGATTTTGGCGAGCTTATCGGAGGGATAATTCATATAAAGGTTGCCCAATGTAGAAACAGGCTGGTTTGCCAAACCGTTATTGATCAAGTTTTCAACATCATCGGCAAATTTTGGGTCGGTAATCTTTTTAAGATGTTCATAGCCTTGGATAAAATTTTCTTCTTTGAACTCTATCAACGCCAATACATAATAGGCATCTTGGATTTTATCCCACTGCGGATGTTTGAAGGCTAGCTCTAGCAGCGCATTTTTTGCCACATCATTTTTTCCCGACTGATAGGCACTATACCCAAAGAAATATAGGGCATGCTCCAAATAAGGGTTTTCGGTTTGAACCGAAGCCAAAGAACGGAAAACTTCCATGGCTTGGAGGTATTGTTCATTATTTAGCAATGATTTTCCGTACTCGTATTTCTTGAAGTTAGCCTTGTTAGATTGGGCGAACGAAATAGAGCATAACGCAAAAATTGCTACAAAAAGCGTAAATATTTTTTTCATTGTATTAGCTGATTTCCCTGTTTAAACCACTTTGTCGGCATAGACACGAAACTACATTTATGTTGCCAAAATAGCCTAGAATGGGGCAAAGATAGGGGATGTAAAGAGGATTATTGACTTTTAACAGAAATTATCAAAACCCTTTCCTCATTTTCGGGCTTATTGATTCAGTTGTTTTTTTTAGCTAATCAAAGAATTTACTTAATTTTGCCCGATGCAACAAGAACTGAAAATATACAATACCTTATCAAGGGAAAAAGAGGTGTTTACCCCAATAAGTGCTCCTTACGTGGGCATGTACGTATGCGGACCTACGGTCTATAGCGATGTGCATTTGGGCAACTGCCGTACTTTTACCGCTTTTGATATCATGTATAGGTACTTGCTGCACAGCGGGTACAAGGTGAGGTATGTCCGTAATATCACAGATGTGGGGCACTTGGTAGGCGATGCCGACGAAGGAGAAGACAAGATTGGGAAGAAAGCAAAGCTGGAAAACTTGGAACCGATGGAGATAGCGCAACGCTATACCACGGACTTCCACCGAGTGATGGAAAAGCTCAATAACTTACCTCCTAGCATCGAACCTTCGGCTACTGGTCATATCCTAGAGCAAATTGAACTGGTACAAACGCTTTTGGAAAAAGGCTTGGCCTATGAAATAAACGGATCGGTTTATTTTGATGTACGCAAGTACAACGAAGGCAACGACTACGGCAAGCTTTCGGGAAGAGTGTTAGATGAATTGATGGCTGGAGCAGGAACACGAGAACTAGACGGACAAGAAGAGAAGCGTGACAGCATCGATTTTGCCCTTTGGAAAAAAGCTTCGCCCGAACATATCATGCGCTGGGACTCGCCTTGGGGCGTAGGCTTCCCAGGCTGGCACCTTGAGTGCTCTGTGATGAGCAACAAATACCTTGGAAAGACTTTCGATATCCACGGCGGCGGAATGGATTTGAAATTCCCACACCACGAATGCGAAATAGCCCAAGGAACTGCTGCAAATGGGCAAGATCCTGTTAAATATTGGATGCACACCAACATGCTCACCATCAACGGTCAGCGAATGGGCAAATCTGTGGGAAATGCTGTTTTACCTAACGAACTTTTTACTGGTTCGCACGACTTGCTCGACCAAGCATATAGCCCTATGACCTTGCGCTTCTTCATGTTGCAAACGCATTACCGCAGCACTATGGACCTCTCCAACGAAGCATTGAAAGCAGCTTCAAAAGGTTATTTGAAATTGATGAATGGCTTGAGAACAGCTCAAAAACTGACTTATGTTGAAGAAGAAGGAGTAGAAATCAATGAGAAAGCTGCAAAGCAAGTCGAGAGCATAGTCAACGGAATTTACCGAGGAATGAACGACGATTTGAATACGGCTGTAGCTATTGCAGGCTTGTTCAACTTGCTTAAGAAAATCAACTCTGTTCACTTGGGGCAACTGAAACCTGCCGAGTTGGGCAAAGAGTTGTTCGATAAAATGATAAACACCCTTCAAGTATTTACCACCGAAGTGTTGGGCCTAAAAGAGGAAAAACCAAGTGGGTTTGAAAAAATGTTGGGCTTGGTGTTGAAAGAATATAAGGTTGCCAAAGAAGCCAAGGACTACGGAAAAGTAGATGAGATAAGGGCAAACTGCAAAGAACTCGGCATCGCCATCAAAGATATGAAAGACAAAATCGACTGGGCTTACGATGAGCAGATTTAGGGTTGCAAGTAAAAAATAAACTCAAAAAAGTACGGGGCATCTCTCATGAGGGATGCCCCGTACTTTTTTATTGTCTTCACTAGCGCGAACCTCCGGTTCGTGCCCTATTTGAAAAAGCAGCACATATCTTTCTTACTCAGCAACCACTTCTACCGAAATTTCTCGCTGGTATTGGAACATCCAATCGTAGATACTTACGCTGAAAGCATCGTACTCGGCACTTTCCGTTCCCATGCCTGTTCCATCATAGGTTTTTGACCATGAATTGTGGCCAACACCCGGATAGATAGTAAGCTTGGCTGGAACTTTTGGAGTAAGTTCATTTATTTTTGAAATCATGTTCATGGCGCTGCCCGGCTTCACCGTCGTATCTTTATCGCCGTGGAACGTCCAAACGGGGATATGTTTCATGCCCTCAGCCTTGTTGGCATTTGCCCAACCGCAAATTGGAACTGCCGCAGCCACATACGCTTCGCTTCCTTTTTCGGTGAGGTAGGTAAATGTTCCGCCACCGCCCATGCTCAAACCTGTGAGGTAAATCCGCGATTCATTTACTTGGTAGGTCTTCACCAAGAATTCTATAAATTCATGGAGTTTATCAGCATTCCAACCACCATCGTGGCACTGAGGGGAAACTACCAATGCAGGATATGTTGGATTCCATTTTTCTTTTTTGATCATCATAGGTGGGCCATTTCTCAATACCAAATCCAACTTCGCTTGGTCTGTTTGGCTATTTCCTCGCTCACCCGACCCGTGTAGAAAAATAATGAGGGGAAACTCTGCACCATCGGCAGTGTAGCTGCTTGGGGTGTACGCATAAAACCCATAAGGAGAGGTGGTGCTTCCAAGGTAAAAAGGTTTCTGGATGCCACCCGTATCCGCAGGTAAATTGCTCAAAATATTAAAGTCGGTTGGGTCAACATCATTGCTGCTGCACGATGCAAAAACTACAAGTACGGCAATGGCTAAAATCAAGTTTTTCATTTGTTTGTGTTTGGTTGAAAAGATTGGATAGAACCTTTAAAAAATACTGAAGACTGTTACCAGCTTTGTGTTAACACTTGCAAACACAACGCCAAAACCATCCCAATTCGTCTAATTGACTTCCTTCAGACCAACACAATTAACAAAAGACCTACTCTTCTAACTCATACCATTCTACATTTTCTAGTGGAACTCTCCTTCCCGTTTGCTCAGGCGCATAATTTTTTGCCAAATAATCTAAGATTTTATCTTCGTTAGGTCCCAAATCCCATAACTTTTGCTCTTTCTGCATCCAGCGAATCATACTTTTCCAGCCATCGCGTGTTGCCCTATTTTGGGTCACCAAATTCAGAGAATGGCAGCTGATGCAATTTGTCCGAACCAATAAGTAACCATCGTCTACAATTAGCCCCTGTTCATCTACACTATCGGGCTTCGTAACTTCTTCGGCTAGCGCAATAGGAATTTCTGTTTGGCTTTCCTCCGTTTTGGAGCTGCAGGAAATAGCTATCGCTCCCAGAAGGGCGATGGCTAGCCATAAGGTGATATTTTTAACTAAAACCATTGGTTTAAATATTTGATAATCAATGTAAATGACATATTGTGCAAAACGCAATGCATTATATTTTACACAACTTTTACCGCAATACGGTGGCAGGCATTATTAAGATAGCCCCGTGGGTTCCAGCCCGGAACTACCATTGGTTGAGATTTGCCTTGGCTGTCTGTTGCTTTTGCCCATACCTCGTAATATCCCTTGGCGGGGAACTTGATTTTTGCTTCCCAATGTTGCCAAGCTAAGCGGTTGACAGGCTTTTCCAAGCTGCATTTTTGCCAAGTAGCCCCAAAGTCGATCGACACTTCCATGCCGCTCACTTCAAAGTCACCAGCCCACGCATGCCCCCGGACTTCTAGCACTCGTTCAGGCTTAATCACCGCCCCAGATTTTGGGTAGGTTATCAGCGATTTTACAGGCATCGATTCTATAATACACATTTCATCTTCGGGAACTTCCGTGCCTGGCGCTACGGACTTGCAAGGTACTCGGTACGACATCCCTGTCATCTTTGTACCGTCATGTTCCTTGTTTCTGATTACTATTCTTTCCAGCCACTTGCCCGAAACCGAGGCAGGCCAACCGCCCATTACCAAACGCAGCGGGTATCCGTTCATCAGGGGCAGATCCTCCCCATTCAGTGCCCAAGCAATCAGCGATTCTTCTTCCAAGGCTTTTTCAATAGGTACACCCCTCGAAATAGTCACTTTCTTCGGATCACCGCTCAGGTGCGTATCCTTTCCATAATAACCAATGTACACTGCATCCTCTTTTATCCCCACATCCATCAGCACATCTTTGAGTTTTACGCCAGTCCATTCGGGGCAGCCGACTGCGCCTGTAGTCCACTGGTTTCCCTTGGCAGGAGGGTTAAATTCACTCCTACCATTCCCTCCACATTCGATAGTAAGTTGGAAGGTATGATGCTCAAATTTTTCCTTAAGCTCTTTGAAAGTATAGGTCTTTTTTTGCTTGGCAGATTCGCCCTCAATGGTCAGCGTCCACGTTTCAGGGTCGGGCTTTTTAGGAACAACTCCATTGTTTCGGATGAAAAGCTTATCGCCAGGCGTTTTTTTGTCATCAAGTAGGTGGGGAGGGGTTTCCACGTTCCAAGGTCTGTCGTTGAGGATGGTGAGTCCTTCGTGCTTTCCTATTAGTTTGAAAGGCTCATCGGTTTGGGCAAGTGCTGCGGGAATAAGCCCAGCGGGCATCAGGTCGGCATAGGCTACCTTTGCCCCCAATACACTTCCCATCAGAGCCAAAGCCCCTTTTTTCAAAAATCCCCTTCGGGTATTTGGGTCACTTTCCCTACCCCAAAGTTGGCGGTCGGCTTCTATCGGATCTTCTCTGTAAAGCTCGTGGATGCCTTTTTCATTTTTCATACGTTCCTGCTCTTTTCCTATTTGAGTTGAATGATTCTGAAAAATAAGCGAATGAAACCGAGAAAGGCAAAAAGGGAGGGGGAAATATATCCTTGCAATAAATATCAAAGGCTATTTATGAACTTGCTTATCAAATTAAGGTAGTGTTGAAGCACCCTTGGACACGAGCAGTTTGAAAAATGTACTGGCTTGGATAGTGGGATTAACGCCGTTACTCCTTGATTAACAGAAAAGCTTTTGTATCCACTTGCTGACCTTGTCTAAAGATCATAACCCAAGACAGGAAACATGAAAAAACTTATACTTATACCCATACCTTTAAACAGTGAGACAGCCGGACTACTTTTTACTACCAAAAACATGATTTGGCTGTTTTAAACAAGACTTAGGAGTAATTCTTCCATTTTTAAAAAAATAAACATTGGAACAAGCAAAGCCTAATGAGGTTCTGTAAAAATCCATATGAAAAAGGTCATTACTTCCCGCAGGAACAAAACCAATATCTGCAACCTTATTTGTTTTAGTGAAAATATTATTGAAGTAGTAAAAAGGGTATGAAGATAAAGAATATTGCACAGTCGGGTGTTTTATCAAAATAATATGGCTTTCAAATTTGACAATCCCTATACCAGCTTCATTTGTATCCCAAAACACTTCATTATCAAAATCTTCCCATTCTGTCCCAATGATATTATAGAAAGTTGTATCGCCCTTAACTTTGTAGAAATCAAGTGCCCAAATAGTGTTTTTCTTTCTACCGAATACTTTATTGCTGTAATATGAACACATCTCACAAATAGATAGAAAACTACTGTCTTTTATTTCATATGTTGGCAGTGTTAAGTATTGTTTTTCTTTTTTTTGAGAAAAAACAATATTTGAAAAAAACAAACAACAAATTATCAAAATGGTGATTGTATTTACCTTCATTATCTTATTCCAGTTTTAACTTTTGTTCATCCCCCTCGACCTGAGCATATCGCTCAAACCTTGCTGACATCGACTTTCCCACAAACCTACTCCCAACTAACAAAAAAAGCCACCCAAACTTGGATGGCTTCAATTTTACTAGTAGGAATTCTCTTACAAATACTTCACTACATCATCACCTGAAATCTCTTCTTGGCTCATGATGATGAGTCTTTCTATCACATTTCGGAGTTCCCGAATATTCCCCGACCAGTCGTAGGCTTTTAGTTTTTCAATTGCCTCTTCGCTTACCGTCTTTTTTGCAGCGCCATACTCGTTGGCTATGTCTTGCAAGAATTTATCTACCAAAAGAGGGACATCGTCGCGCCTGTCGTTGAGTGCAGGGACTTTCACCACTATTACGCTAAGGCGGTGGTACAAATCTTCCCTAAATTCCCCATCAGCTATTTCTTTCCTTAAATCTTTGTTGGTTGCGGCGAACACCCTCACATTTACCTTTATCTCTTTATCACCTCCTACTCGTGTGATCTTGTGCTCCTGCAAAGCTCTCAGCACTTTCGACTGAGCCGAAAGGCTCATATCGCCAATTTCGTCCAGAAAGAGCGTGCCTCCATTGGCTTGCTCAAACTTGCCTATTCTTTGTTTGTGAGCTGAGGTAAATGCTCCTTTTTCGTGGCCAAAAAGCTCGCTTTCTATTAGCTCCGCGGGAATAGCAGCACAGTTTACTTCAACCAAAGGAGCTTTAGAACGGTTACTTTTAGCATGTAGCCACTTGGCAACCAATTCTTTTCCCGAGCCGTTTGGTCCTGTTATTAACACCCTTGCTTCGGTTGGGGCAACTTTATCTATTGTCTCTTTCACCTCCAAAATAGCAGGCGATTCGCCCACTATATCGTGAGCTTTATAAATCTTTTTCTTGAGCACTTTGGTTTCTTGTACCAAGTCCGATTTGTCGAGCGCATTGCGAACCGCTAAGAGCAAACGGTTCAAATCTGGAGGCTTGGGAATAAAATCGTATGCCCCTTTTTTGGTAGCCTCTACTGCTTGGTCTATGGTGCCAAAAGCAGAAATCATGATAAACTGAAGCTCTTTGCCCAGCTCCATTGCCTTATCCAACAGCTCTATTCCGTCCAACTTTGGCATTTTTATATCGCAAAGCACTACATCATAATTTCCTTTTTGGATCATTTCGAAGCCTTCTTCGCCATCTTTTGCTTCGTCAACTTCATACTTTTCGTATTCCAAAATATCCCTTAAGGTGTATCGGATGCTCTTTTCGTCATCAACTATGAGGATTTTCGCCATAATATGATTTTAAAAAAAATTGGTTTCTTGTTTTAAATATAACCGTTTGTCTAGCAAATGGAGTGCATTAAAAAAACAAATACGGGCATATAAGCCGGGTTCTGTACTCCCTAGGGAGTCCTTATCATTTATCTGGGCCAGCAGTTGCCCACTGGCTCAATCAACCTACCCACTATACTCTCCTTTCGGATTTTGGACGAGCCGCCCTTCTATCCCGCCGGGTGGCGAACCACCAAGGCGGAAAAAAGCAAAGCCTATTTGGTCTTTCAGCCCGTAAGGTTTACCATGCCCCTGTTGTCACCAACAGAGCGGTGAGCTCTTACCTCGCCATTTCACCCTTACCCCACCGAAGCGAGGCGGTATTTTTTCTGCTGCACTTTCTGTCACTAGCCTAAGCCAGTGCCTTCCTGTTAGGAAGTACGGTGCCCTGTGCTGCCCGGACTTTCCTCACCGGCTTGCGCCGGAGCGATAAGGCTGCCCGTATCTGTTTCTATGTAAAAATAGCACAAATTGCTTTCATGTTCAGGCTTTGAGAGCCATTTCCGAGCCAAAGAATCTTTGGTTGCTAACTCTATTACACATAAAACGTTATTTTAAAGCTTAGAATTGAAGATGAGGGCGATAAAATATAGTTGGTAACTATAAAAGTTATCAGCTTTTTTTTAGAAATTCCGACCCCTCCAATTTGCAATTGAAATCTTCTTCTTCCTAACTTCCCGTTTCTTTTTTTACCAAAAGACAACAAAAACGATCATGAAGATAAAATGGGGAATTATCAGTACTGCCAAAATAGGACGCACCCGAGTGATACCTGCCATGCAGCAAGGTGACTATTGTGAAATAACAGCCATTGCCTCGCGCAACCTTGCCCAAGCAGAAGAAGCCGCCAAAGAATTAGGGATTCCAAAGGCTTATGGCTCTTACGATGAGCTTTTGGCTGATCCAGAAATTGATGCGATTTACAATCCTCTCCCTAACCACTTGCACCTAGAATGGACAACCAAAGCCATGGAAGCAGGAAAACATGTGCTATGTGAAAAGCCTTTGGCACTGACCATAGCCGAAGTGGAAAAAATGATAGAAGTGCGGGATAAGTGTGGTGTGAAGGCAGGGGAAGCCTTTATGGTAAAATCACATCCGCAGTGGAAAAAGGCGAGGGAAATGGCGCAAAGTGGAGAACTGGGAGACCTCCGGTTTATCCATGCTGTTTTTTCATATTACAATGACGATCCGCAAAATATCCGAAACATCAAAGAGTATGGCGGTGGCGGTGTGTGGGATATTGGCTGCTATCCAGTTACCACCACGAGGTATGTATTTGGGGAAGAGCCCATCCGTTTGGTCGCTACTCTCGATAATGACCCAAAAATGGGAACAGACCGCTTGGCAAGTGTGATCATGGAGTTTTCTGGTGGGAAACAAGCCATTTTTACCGTAAGTACCCAAGCGAGTGGGCATCAGTTTTTCTCCGTTTCGGGTACAAAAGCCCGTCTGGAATTCCAAACCTCTTT
This sequence comes from Flammeovirgaceae bacterium SG7u.111, assembly GCA_034044135.1. NCBI lineage: Bacteria > Pseudomonadati > Bacteroidota > Cytophagia > Cytophagales > Flammeovirgaceae > Flammeovirgaceae bacterium SG7u.111. The sequence goes on from CP139021.1 coordinate 6,191,089, forward strand.
CACGCCAGACAAGCGCCTTATCAAGCTTTTCCTAGACAAAGGAGACATTTTCAGAGAGACTTGGGAAACCATAGCGTTTGATGCAGGCGACCAGTACAAGCTCCAAGGCGATGCTTTCTCCAAAGCGATATTGGACGACACAGAAGTACCTGTCACTTTCGAAGACGCCCTCAAAAACACCAAAGTCTTGCTCGCTATTTTCAAATCAGCCGAGACCGGTGGCTGGGTTGAAGTTTGAAAGTAGCAATCATGCATTAGAAGAACATAAAAAATCCCTTTCGGTAGCAAACCTCGCTATGGAAAGGGATTTTCTATAATACAGGGATTCAATAATTTAATGTCACGAGCCCTTATTCGAAAGGACTTAGTACTTATATTTACCAATAACGCTGAAACTAAAACCTAATACTATGAGATTTTTTGTATTGCGAATACTTCCCCTGCTCATATTTGCCCTCTCGTTTGCTAGCTATGCACAAGAATTCAAGTATGAGTGGCCGAAAGAGATAGATACTAAAGATGGCCTTATCACTTTATACCAGCCACAGCTAGATGCCTTTGAAAATAACATCATTGATGCCCGAATGGCAATTTCCATCAATCTTCCTGACAGCAACCTTGTTTTTGGGGCTATCTGGTTTAAAGCAACCATGGCTACCGACAAAGAGTTAAGAACTGCAACGCTTGAAAAGATTGATATTATCCGTGTGCATTTTCCCGAACTTGAAGATAAAACCCAACTAGATAAATTAGAACAGTTCCTCACCAAAGAGTTTGAAACCTGGGATTTGGAGATGTCGCTCGACCGCCTTATTGCCAGCATGGAAGAAATAGAAGGGCTCAAGCACACCTCTGACAAATTGAACAATACGCCTCCTGAGCTATATTTTAGAACGTCCCCTTCTGTGCTTATTTCCATAGATGGAGAACCACAATTTAAAACAGATGAAAATTCAAAAATAGAGTTTGTGTTGAACAGCCCTTTTTTGATTGTAAAAGAAGCCAACAAAAAGAAATACTACCTGAAGGGCGGAAAGTTTTGGTACACTTCTGCTAATATAATATCTGGCTGGGAAGCAACTGAACAAGTACCTGCTACCATCGAAAAGTTTGCCACTGAAAACATAGAAGAAGGAGAACTGGATTCTATAAGTGCCCAAGCTATCGAACCTCCGGCTATCATAGTTTCTACCAAACCTTCGGAACTGGTTATCACCGATGGCAAACCTGAATATGCTTCTATAGAAGGAACAACTTTACTTTATGTAAAAAACACAGAAAGTGATATCATTATGGAAATTGATTCCCAAAACCATTATGTGCTTTTGGGAGGCCGTTGGTATTACTCTAAATCCTTGGCAGATGGCGATTGGAAATTTATGGAACCAGAGGATTTGCCAGCGGAGTTCAGTAAAATCCCATCCGAGTCGCAAATGAGCACAGTGCTGGCTAGCGTTCCGGGTACGCCCGAAGCTACCGATGCTGCCTTGGAGCAAAGCATTCCCCAAACTGCCACAGTAAGCAGAAAGGAAACAACTGTAGAAGTAAAGTATGATGGAGAGCCCAAGTTCGAAAAAATTCCAAATACAGATGTCTCTTATGCGCCCAATACAGACAAAACAGTCCTTCTTATCAAAGGGAAATACTACTGCGTTGATGATGGGATTTGGTTCATATCAGACAAGGCCACGGGCCCATGGGCAGTTTCTGACACCCGCCCTAGCGAGGTAGATCAGCTACCTGCAGATTCACCCGTTTATAATGTAAAATACGTTTATATCTACGATTCTACACCTGAGGTAGTCTATGTTGGCTACACTCCTGGTTATACTTATTCTTATATGTATAGTGGTGTGGTTGTATACGGAACAGGCTACTACTATCGCCCTTGGTACGGGCATTATTACTATCCTCGCCCATGCACTTGGGGTTATGGCGTTCACTACAATCCCTGGACAGGTTGGGGGTTTTCCATTAGCTTCGGCTATGGTTGGATAGGTTGGAGTTGCCATCCTTACCACTACGGTTACTGGGGCCCAAGAGGCTATTACCGAGGCTACCGACATGGTTATCACAGAGGATACCACGCTGGATATAGAGCGGGGTATCGTGCCGGGTACAGAGCTGGGCAACGCAACCCGTCCCCTAATCTTTATGCTAGAAGACCAAAAGGGGTAGCCACTAGGGATATAAGAAAAGGGAATCTCCCAAACAAAAATGTGAATAGCAAGGCAAGGCCTTCTACTCGGCAAAATAATGTTTATACAGATAGGAATGGAAATGTGTACCAGCGAAACAAACAGGGAGGTTGGGACAAAAAAACTAACAAGGCAACCCGTCCGCAAAATAATACGCCAAGTACACGGCCATCTTCGCCAAGCACACGACCATCTTCGCCAAATACACGGCCTTCTACCAAACCGAATACTACAAGACCTGCAACCAAGCCATCTACTCGTCCTTCAACGGGGCAAAGTAGACCTGATCTAAATCGATCTTACCAAAACAGGAGCAGAGGAGCGCAAAACTACAACCGCTCAAGATCTGGCGGAGGCGGAAGACGTGGAGGTAGGTTTTAACATAAATACCACTTCTTTGTAGCCTGAAATAGCTTTGGATGGATCAATGTTGTTTCAGGCTTTTCTATGGGTTGGACTAAAAAGCATCACAAACCACTTTCTCTTCAAAATCTCTTCAGAATGTATTGGTAACTTAGCCGCAATGAAGATTTTAATAGTAGAAGACAACTACGAGCTATCCGAAACCGTCCAAAACTACATGGAACAGGAAGGGGCAGTCTGTACCACCGCATACAGCAAGAGCGATGCTATGGAGGCATTGGGAGCTTTTGTTTATGACTTGGTGGTGCTTGATATCATGCTGCCTGACGGAAGCGGGCTGGATATTCTTACCCACATAAAAAAAGTAATGCACGAAACCGGTGTGTTGGTTGTCTCTGCAAAGGATTCTCTGGACGATAAGCTGGACGGGCTCAACCTCGGTGCAGATGACTACATTACCAAGCCTTTCCACCTTTCTGAGCTAAATGCCCGCCTCAAATCAATCTATCGGCGCCGAAACTTTGGTGGGAAAAACGAAATTATTTTCAACGAGATCAGCATTAATGTAGATACTTTTGAAGTACAGGTTTTGGAAAAGTCCTTGGTGCTCACCAAAAAAGAATACGAACTGTTGATTTACTTTTTGGCCAACAAAGACAGGGCACTTACGAAGCAATCGATAGCCGAACACCTCTGGGGCGACCATGTGGACTTGTACGACTCCTTTGATTTTATCTACCAACACATCAAAAATCTCCGCCGGAAAATAACAGCTGCGGGTAGCCGAGATTACATTACCACCATTTATGGCGTAGGCTACAGGTTCAATACTTCGGTTTCATAAACATTTCATACATGAGGTTACTCGTAAAAACAACTATCTATTTTCTGGGTATTTCCCTTGTGGTGTTTGGGGTAGGGTTTTTTACTACTTTTTACGTGCTCAAATCGGACCTAGACAGGGAGACGGACTTCTTCATTTGGGAGCAAATGAAGTTTATAGAAGAGGGGTTGAAAAAAGGCGTGGATGCCGAACAAATTGCCAACTATAAAATCCATATAGAAGAACTAGAGGGGGAATACGAAAAGCAAAGACCTGTTTTTGTAGACACGCTAATGGAGCACCGCTGGATAAAACGCTTGGAGCCTCACCGCAAAATGACGGCAATTAGGCAAGTGGGCGACCAGTATTACCGCATCGTGATCACAGATGTGATTATTGAAGAAGACGATATTTTTGAAGGGACATTTTTCTCTCTAGCTACGCTTTTTATTTTGCTTGCAGTGGTATTGGTAGCATCTAGTTTGCTCGTCTCCAAAATCCTTCTCCGCCCTTTTGAAACCACACTAGAGCGAATAGAAAATTTTAAAATACAAGAAAACAAGGCATTTGAGCCTGTAAAATCGAAAATAAAAGAGTTTAATGTACTAAATTCTTTTATCAAAAGCATGACCGATAAGATTCGGCATGATTACAAAACCCTAAAAGAGTTTTCGGAAAATGCCTCTCATGAAATGCAAACACCTTTGGCCATAGCCAAGGGAAAAATGGAACTTCTGCTAGAGTCGCCCAACTTGGACGATGGGCAGGCTAAGTTGGTTGGCTCTGCTTTTGATGCTGTCGGCAAACTTTCAAAATTAGGCAGAACCTTAGCGCTTCTTACCAAAATAGAAAACCAAGAATTTGCCAAAAAAGAAGAACTGGATTTTACTCTACTGCTAGAAGACTCTATTTATAATTTTAAAGAACTGACAGAGCTAAAAAACATTACGGTCTCTAAAAACCTTGCCCCAGATGTACGGCTGTTTATCAACCCGATGGAAGTAAATATTGTGATATCCAACCTCCTCCAAAATGCGATAAGGCACAATATAGAAAATGGGAAAATAGACATAGCTCTTGATGCTAATTCCTTGGTGATAAAAAATACAGGAGAAGTCCCCACGCTTCCCCTCGAACAAATGTTTGAGCGATTTAAAAAGAACAACCAAAGCCAAAACTCTTTTGGACTTGGGCTATCTATTGTCAAAAAAATCTGCGATCAGAACCATTATGGTGTTCATTATTTCTTCAGAAATGGTCTCCACGAACTACAAATCAATTTCGTGAAACCAGAATAACCCTGTCGTTTGGATGCTTAAAACTGCTTTTGAGCGAAAAACAATAACCGAAGCCCCCAACTTCAGATTCTCTACAAAATTGGCTACTAGTTTTGAAGCATAAATAAACTAGACTTATGTACATACATAATAGTAAGCCTAGAATGTTGGTACTGTTTCCAGCATATACAACAAATACCCATACCTTTTTTTACATTAACCCAAACGATTAACATGAAACAATTACGCAACTATCTACTAGTAGTAGGCTTCGTTATTGCATTAACTACCATGTCCATTGCCCAAGTGAAACACGGAGGAGGGGCAGCTTCACAAGATGCCGAAACAATGATAGTGGGTCAAGTGATCGACTCAGAAACCAAAGAACCCATCGAATTTGCCACGGTTTCCGTATTCAACCCAAGTGACAACTCGCTCATGGGTGGCTCCATCACCAATGAAAAGGGGAAATTTAAGGTTATAGTGCCTTTAGGTACTTACAAGGTAAAAGTAAGCTTTGTGTCTTTTGAAGACCTTGAAATAAGTAACGTAACCGTTGGTCAAGGTAAAAAAATAGCAAACCTTGGGGAAATAAGCCTTTCGGAGTCAGCAGAAATGTTGAGTGAAGTGGAAGTAGTGGCGAAAAAGGGGCTGATGCAAATAGAAATGGACAAGAAGGTGTTTAATGCCGGGCAAGACGTTTCGAACATAGGCGGAACGGCTGCAGATTTACTTGATAACATTCCATCTGTCACGGTAGATGTAGAAGGGAATGTAGAGCTAAGAGGAAGTAGCAATGTTCGGATCTTGATAGATGGACAGCAATCAGGTCTGATTGGTATCGACGGATCAAGCGGGCTTCAAAACATCCCTTCCAACCTTATTGACAAAGTAGAAGTGGTAACCAATCCCTCGGCAAGGTACGATGCAGAAGGCATGGGTGGAATTATCAATATCGTATTGAAAAAAGACAAGAAAAATGGAGTGAACGGCACGTTTGATATGAACCTTGGTATTCCGCATAACCATAATGCCTCTATCAATATGAACTACAGAAGAGAAAAGCTAAACTTCTTTGGACTATATGGTATCAGGTATAGGGAAAGCCCGGGCTCTGGTTACACAAAAAGGTCTCTTTTTGATGAGAACGGAGAGTTGACTTCTCGCCTAGACCAACTGAGTGATTTTTCTCGTAATGAACTTTCTCATACTTTCCGTTTTGGTGCGGACTATAATATTGATTCTAAAAATACGCTAACAGGCTCTTTCCTTTACAAACTCGGAGACCAAAACTCTCTTTCACATGTTGACTACTATGACTATGACAATAGTGGTAACCTTACAAGCGCTAGTATTAGAGATAGTGATGAGACAGCAGATGACAATAACTTAGACTATTCATTGGTCTATAGAAGAACTTTTGATACGAAGGGCAAGGAATTCACTGCAAATGTACAATACACAAGCAATTGGGAAAATGAGTTTTCCGATATCGTAGAAAAACCACTAATCGATTTAATAGCTAGCGATGAAGACCCTATTTTTCAACGGTCAACAAATGACGAAAGCCAGAGCAATTTGGTATTCCAAGCCGATTATGAACAGAAAATAGGTGAGACGGGTATATTTGAGGCAGGGTACAAAGGAAGCATTCGTGAGATCAGCAATGACTATATTGTGGAAGAAAACATAGATGGTAGCTGGGGAGAGATAGATGGTGTAAGCAATGAATTTGTTTACAATGAAGACATCCATGCAGTCTATGGGATTTATGGGAATAAAATAAAGAAGCTTTCTTACCAAATAGGATTGAGGGCAGAAACCACTGAAATAGCAACCAACCTCATCCGTACAGATGATTACAACACAAAGACCTATACCAATTTCTTCCCAAGTGGCCATTTGTCGTACAGCTTGCCTAAGAGCAACCAAGTACAACTAAGCTATAGTCGCAGGCTACGCAGACCACGTTTCAGGTATCTGGCTCCATTTTGGAACTACAGCAATCCATGGAGTATCCGTAGTGGAAACCCAGACCTAGATCCTGAATTTACCGACTCGTATGAGATTGGGCATTTGAAAGATTGGGAAAATGTATCTATAAGCTCTAGCATCTATTACCGTTATGCCACTGGTGTGATCCAATGGGTGAGCGAAGTGGATGAAGATGGTGTAACCTATAGCAGGCCCGAAAACCTTGCTACTGGCCAAAACTTTGGAGCTGAACTGGTCACTTCGTCCAACATTACCAAATGGTGGAAACTAAATGCGAATTTCAATTTCTTTAGGAACATTACCGATGGAGGAAACTTAGGGGAGGAATATTATGCAGACTCTTATACCTGGACTGCTGGTGCCAACTCAAAAATGACGCTGTTCGAAAGCTTAGATTTCCAAGTAATGTTCAACTACCGTGCTCCACAAGAGACCGTACAGGGAAAGCGTTTGGCATATTCTTACCTTGATCTTGCTTTTAGTAAAGATGTAATGAAGGGAAAAGCAACCACCTTCTTGAGGGTAAGCGATGTGTTCAACACCCGAAAATATAGTTCAGAGACTTTTGGAGAGAGCTTCTTTACGGAAACCCAATTCCAACGCAGATCTAGACAAGTGATATTTGGTTTTTCATACAGACTAAACCAAAAGAAAAAACGAGGCGGTGGCGGTAGGCGTGAATATGACGGTGACGGAGGCGATATGTTCTAAACTTTCTCAACATATATTTATAACCACAAAAAACACTACAACAAAACCCTGGGCAAAATACTCAGGGTTTCTTTTTTTACGCTACTTTTTACTAAAAATGCTTTTTACTATCAGCCGGTTACTCACTTGCTCGCTTGGCAACACATTTTTGATATTTTCAAACAAGGTATTCAATTTGCCTTTTGACCAATCCCCTACTCTTTGGTATTGAGCCATAACCAATTTGGAACCTTCTTTTATCTCAAACTTATACAATCTGCCACGCCCAGCAGCCATGCGGAAGCTTACATGGAGGTCTTTATCATCAATTTCTTTTTCCATCAAGGTATTATACGAATAATACACTAGCTTCCATTTCCCATCTTTCTTTGACAAATCGACCAAATAATGCTTTGCCCTATTAATAAAGAAATACAGGTTGACACATAAAGCAAAGCCAAACAATACAACCAAGGGATAGAGTTCCATATAAATGATCATGGCAATGGGAAGAAGTTGTACGGTAATACCCAACCAGAAAACACCGTTAAATAATCTGTTTGTAAAAATTGAATAGTCCTTATTACTCATGTTTATTTTAATGTTTGAACCCAAATGTCGTCATAAATAGATTAACTGCATATGACCTTGGTAAAACCGAAAGAATGATTTTCAAACGCTTCTGATTCTATGACCAATATTGAGAAGGCTAGAATTAAGTTACTTAACAAAAAAAGCAGCCCTTTTGGGGCTGCTTTAGGTCTTGTCTTAAAAAACTAACTATTGCTAGTTCGAGGTTTGGTTTACCGGTACTTGTTCAACCTGTTCCACTTTTGGTGCAGGAATATCGCCCGAACCATTATTTGCTGTAATGTAGATCAGTACAAACGGTACTAAAAAGAAGGTAACCAACACATAAGCAAATCCTGTAATTCTATGTTTCACAGTAGCTTTACCTAAAGATTCTGCCAAGAATATTGGGATTTTCCTCAAAATAGGGATTGGGAATAAAATTACTACGCCAATAAGGTTGAACAACAAGTGGCACAAAGCAATACTAAGAGCTGCTTCAGTCTGTGAAGCAGCAGCTATCAAAGCAGTTACCGTTGTTCCAATATTTGCACCCATTAGGAAAGGAAATGCTTTTTCAAGGCTTAGCTTGTTTGTAGCTACCAATGGTACAGTTACCGAAGTTGTTACTGAGCTAGATTGTACGGCAGCGGTAAGGCCAGCACCCCACAAAAGGGATTGTAATGGCTTACTAAATACATACTGCTCCATTTTCTTCTGCGAATCGCCAATCAAAAGCTTTTTGAGCAATACGGTGAAGCTTCTCAATGAGAAGAATAAAATCACGATAGAAACACCAATTACAAGCCAGCCATTACTACCTAACAAAGAAATAATAGCTTTGGCAGTAGGCTTTACAGTAACACCCATGATGCTGAACATTTTTACACCTTCATCAGCAGATCCACTGTACAAGAAACTTCCGATAGTACCACCTATAGTAGATAGAAAACCAAAGAAATATTCGAGAGGGAAAAGAACCAAAACTACGATAAGGTTAAAAAAATCATGAACCGTAGCCGCCGAAATCGCTTTGCCTATTTCCGCCTTACGGGTAAGGTGACCTAAAGCTACAATCGTACTTGTTACACTAGTGCCAATATTTGCACCCATAATCATAGGGACAGCATTTTCCAGCGTAATTGCTCCAGAAGCAACAATGGCAACAATCATAGAAGTAGTAGTAGAGCTACTTTGCACAAGTGCTGTAGCCAAAAGACCTACAAAAAGCCCTATAAATGGATTAGATGTAGCTAGCATTATTTCTTCAGCGACTCCTTTACCCAACAATTTAAAGCCTCCGCTCATTAGGCTAAGAGAAACTAAAAACACAAATAGCACTAACAACACCATGAGAACTCTCTTAATTATCTCGTTCACGTTTGGTGCTTTTTTTAATTCTGCAATTGCCATTACTTTAAAATTTGAATTGTTTTAGGTGATTTTTTATTAAATGCTGTTAGAAAGAAAGTTCAAGTTGTAGCCTATATATCAGTGCTTCTTGCTCCGCTTCTTCTTTTTGATAGCTAATATCAGTTTGGGCTTTTACCTTATGCCCTATAATATACTTGGAAAGCCCTAGCGTATATTCGGTTATTTCATTACTCCTTATCTCGTCTTGTGGGTCTATAAAAGTGTACCTACCTGCTATTTCCCAATTATTCTTGAACAAATACCCAACTTGCATATTAAGCCCTGTTCCTACATAAAACGTCTCCAAGTCTCCATCAGAAGTTTGGCTTACAATAGGACTCACCTCAGAGGTACTTCTAGTAGTATACTCTCCCATAAAAGAGAATCCATTATATTTGAACATCGCATCTACATACCATGAAGAAAGGTCTGTAGGTCTTGATAACAAATCACCTCTTTGCCCCTGAGCTCTAATCGCATTATCGTTATAATCGAAACTCACACCTACTGAAAGCTTAGGCGTTTTTTCACGAGCTAGGTCCGAGCCAGAATAATCTCCTTTGCCACTGAACTTTCCGAAAGGCAAAAATTCCAACCTTCCTGTGTATCCATACCCTTCGTGGGAAACACCTTCTTTATTATTTGAGAAATTTTTCCCTTCCCCTCTCGATACCGATAAAATTTCTCTTACCACAAACTCGCCAATATTAAAATGGTGGCGGAGCTGTAAACCTAAATCACGATCTATATTATATTTCTTATTGAGCAATGATCTATCTACCAATTGTAGATTGGCAGAAGAAATCACCCTTTCTCTATTCCCTGGCAATTTAGTTTGCCCTGCCCATAGGGTAAAATTCCCTATAAAATTGTATTTCAATACGGCATCTAATATCTGCCCTCCTAATACATCCGCTTCAAACTTGAAACCTACTCTAGGGTTAAACAAATAACCATCGGCTTTCACCCTAGCTCTCCTTACATACATATCCCTTGAAAACCCATTGTTTTCCGAGCCATTCATCAGCCGCTTGGCATCAAATCGAGTTTGCACCCTAGCCCCATATTTTACTACTGATTTCGATTTACCAGCAATAAACTCTATTTGCCTTCCCGTAACTGAATTCTTGTGCAAAAAACGCTTTTCTACTGATGTAGCCGAATCTGGCTTTAAAGCAAGTGCTGCGGTAGGATGAATAGTTTTTGAGGTAGATAATGCTCCTAATAGTGGACTTGAGCTTTCCGTTTGTTGAACAACAGAATCGGTTTGAGCTAAAACTCCAAACGCTGCAAAATTAAAAAATAAGACCGCTAAAAACTTCACTATATTGTAAACTGAATGTTTAATTATACCATACTTACCATTAAGTAATGGTGCAATGATCAGTTTTAAAATTCAACTAAAATTGAATATATATTGAACCTATTGTTAAGTATTTGAAACACCAGCAATATTTATCTACAACAAAAAACTAAATAAACAAAAATAAAAATCTAAAATAAAATTAATATATAAAATATTATTCTTAAAAAATTATAATAAAAGAATTTTAAATAACCTTAAGTATAAAAAACAAAATAATCAATAAAAATCAAATTCTTTGTTATGTAACATGTTTATTCTAAAAAGCAACTATTAAACATCTTAATTTTATGTTAACTAATTAATCACAAAGATTCTATTATTAATAAGATTATTGATAGTTAGTATCTATAAAATAACATCGCTAAGAATTATCAACAAAATTCGATATTACACTAAAACAGTTTAAAATGATCTTAAAGTCATTTTTTGGAAATTTCATAAACACTAAAAAAAACATTTGACAATTTTATTTATTAAATTAATTGTACTTTTCAGTGAATAAATACAAAATCCTATATTAAATTTTAACATTAAATTTTATTTAGGTTAATATTAAAACATATTAATTCATATTAAATTAACTAACCAAACACATAACATGTAAAAAAACACGCCACTAATGGCTGTTAACTTCGGTTTAAAACAAAAAAAACCAGAACAAAGATGTTCTGGCTTATAAATTACGCTGGGGTAATCAGTTAAGGCATTGGAAAACCTTGTGCTGCTACCAATATTTTATACCACATTTCTCTGGTCAACTCTAATTTTTCTGCCTCTATCGCCACTCTCAACCTTTCCAATTTTCCCGAACCTACTATGGGCATTATCTTAGCCGGGTGCATAAGTAGCCAAGCATAAGCTACTTCATCTATACCTGTAGCCTCTACTTGTTTTGCCACTTGTTCAAGCTGGGCTTTCACCCTTATCCCCTTCGCATCTTTAGGTTTAAAAATCTGCCCTCCTGCTAGCGGTGACCAAGCCATGGGCTTAATTCCTTCTTTAAGAAAAAACTCAATGTTTTCATTTTGGAAATGTTCCACGCAATAAGGTGATATCTCGACCTGGTTGGTAACTAATTTTCCAGAAAAATGGCATGCAAGCATCTCGTACTGCATAGGAGTGAAATTAGACACACCAAAGTTGAGCACCTTACCCGATTGCGATAGGTCATCGAAGGCCTTTGCAACTTCAGCAGGATCCATCAATGGGTCTGGTCGGTGAATCAATAATAAGTCGATCCGGTCTGTCTTGAGCTTTTTGAGGGATTCTTCGGCACTACCTATTATATGAGCGTAGCTTGTATCATAATGATTCATTTCTCGCTTAGGATATTTCCCTGAAGTAAGCTTAATACCACACTTAGTAATCACCTCTAGCTTGTCCCTAAGGCTAGGATCGTGGCTAAGGGCATCACCAAACAAATTCTCACATTCATAGTCCCCATATATGTCAGCCAAGTCCATAGAGCTTACGCCCATTTCCAAAGCCTGATTGATATAAGTAGATAAATCTTTGGGAGATATCCCCCAGTCTGTCACGCGCCATAAACCTAGCACAATGCGAGAAAGATGTAAGTTTTCGGATAAGGTTATTTTCTCCATGTTTTCAAATCTGTTAATTAGCAAAACTGTATCTGCCACAAGATAGTGATACAAATGACTTTGCCCAACGCTTTGGCAAATCATCTTCTGAAGCTAACACTTAGGGCATTATTCAAAAAACAGGAAGCTTCCCCCTTTTAGATTGCTTATTCCTTATTTTTGCAGTTCACAATCTTTTTATACCATATGAACAACAATGATATTCTTCGACGTGTCCGCTACACCTTTGACTTTAGCGACTCCAAAATGATTGCACTTTTTGCCCTTGCTGATAAACAAGTTACAAGGGAAGAAGTGAGCAACTGGCTGAAAAGAGAAGAAGATCCTGACTTTGTTGCTTTGTATGATAAGGATTTGGCTATCTTCCTGAACGGACTGATAAATGACAAACGGGGCAAGCGTGATGGGGAGCAGCCTAAACCTGAGAAAACCCTCAACAACAATCTTATCCTGAGAAAGTTGAAAATTGCTTTAAACTTGAGAGACGACGATATGTTGGAAATTCTTTCCCTTGCCGATTTCAAACTAGGCAAACACGAGCTTAGCGCCTTTTTCAGAAAACCTACCCAAAGCCAGTATCGCCTTTGTAAAGACCAAGTCCTTAGAAACTTCTTGCACGGTTTGCAACTCAAGTATAGAGAAGCAAACCCATCCTAGTAACACTAAGTATAATTGCACCAAACCAATAAAAACTACATAATCTTATAACAAACATGACTAATGCCCTGTGCTTTTAGCCTTTAAGGTTTTAACTTTGGTAACCAATAACTTACTAACTAAAAAGCTCCTGCCTGAAAAGGGTGGACGATAGCTATAAAAAATTTGATTTCACCTAAAATGTTACAAAAATGAAAATTTGCTTTGCAACAAACAATCGACACAAAATCGATGAAATTCAGAAAATTCTAGGAGATAGTTTTGAAATATTGAGCCTAGATGATATTGGTTGCACAGACGAGCTTCCCGAAACTACCGATACATTGGAAGGTAACTCCAAGCAAAAAGCCGAATATGTATGGAAAAACTTTGGCATCGACTGCTTCGCCGACGATACTGGACTTGAAGTGAGAGAGCTTAATAATGCCCCTGGTGTTTTTTCTGCCAGGTATGCTGGCCCTAGTAGAAATGATGACAAGAACATGGATTTACTGCTCCAAAGGCTTCATAATACGCCTGACAGAAAAGCAAGGTTCCGTACCGTGGTAACGCTCGTGATTGATGGAGAATTTACCCAGTTTGAAGGAATAGTAAACGGACACATCACCCATGAAAGAATTGGGAATGGTGGTTTTGGCTATGATCCTATCTTCACCCCTGATGGTTTTGAAGGTACTTTTGCACAAATGAGCACGGAAGAAAAAAATAGTGTAAGCCACCGAGGAAGAGCTATAAGGCAGCTGGTGAACTACCTAGAAAAAAGTACTGCCGACCTAGAGCAATAGACATCTACTTTTTAGGAAACAAAAAAATCCCCATGCTGTAAGACGTGGGGATTTTGCATATAAATAGTTTATTTTCTCCTCTAAAACTCTGCACTTTTTGGTGCTCTTGGAAATGGGATTACGTCTCTGATATTACCCATACCCGTCACGAATAATACCATACGCTCGAAGCCCATACCAAAGCCGCTATGCGGTGCAGTACCAAACTTCCTCAACTCCAAGAACCACCACAAGTCTTCTTCTGGCACATCCATTTCCGCCATTCTTTTCGAGAGCTTTTCATAGTTCTCCTCACGCTGCGAACCGCCAATTATCTCACCTATGCCTGGGAAAAGAACATCCATAGCACCAACTGTTTTCCCATCCTCATTTTGCTTCATATAAAAAGCTTTAATGTCTTTAGGATAATCAGTCAAGATCACTGGCTTTTTGTAGTGTTTCTCTACCAAGTAGCGCTCATGCTCCGACTGCAAGTCAATCCCCCACTCCACAGGATATTGGAATTTCTTCTTCTTATTTGGCTTCGAATTCACCAAAACCTCAACAGCCTCTGTATAAGTCAATCGCTCAAAATCATTTTCAACAACAAACTTCAAGCGCTCTATCAAGCCCATTTCGCTCCGCTGATTTTGCGGCTTGCTTTTCTCTTCCTTCTCAGCTCGCTGATCGAGGAAAGCTAAATCGTCGGCACAGTTATCCAGCGCATATTTAATAAGGTACTTTGAGAATTCTTCCGCTAAGTCCATGTTGTCTTTCAGCTCGTAAAAAGCCATTTCCGGCTCTATCATCCAGAACTCAGCCAAGTGCCTAGCCGTGTTTGAATTTTCCGCTCTAAATGTAGGTCCAAAAGTATAGACCTCGCCCAAAGCCATAGCGCCTACTTCAGCTTCCAGTTGCCCAGAAACGGTAAGGTTGGTCTCTTTTCCAAAGAAATCTTCTTTATAATCTACCTCTCCTTCCTCTGTAGTTGGCGGGTTCTGAGGGTCTAAAGTACTTACCCTGAACATTTCACCTGCACCCTCGGCATCCGATCCCGTGATGATGGGCGTGTGCATATAATAAAACCCCTTATCATTAAAAAATTTGTGGATGGCAAAAGCTAACGAATGCCTAATTCGCATCACAGCGCTTATAGTATTCGTTCTGAAGCGCAAGTGCGCTTTTTCCCTCAAAAACTCCAAAGAATGCTGCTTAGGCTGCAAAGGATAAACATTTGGGTCTGAATCACCATAAATATGAATATCCTCGGCAATGAGCTCGACTTTTTGCCCTTTACCCATTGATTCTACCAACTTTCCCTTTGCCATAATACAAGCACTGGTGGTAATCCTCTTTAGCAAAGTATCATCGAATTGCTCAAAATCTACTACTACTTGCAAATTATTGATACTCGATCCATCATTTAATTGTATAAACCTATTGCTCCTGAAAGTTTTTACCCACCCTTTCACAAGCACTTCTGTTCCAATTTTTCCAGATTCTAATAGTGAACCAATCTTTGTCCTTTCCACTGCTCTCTGTTTTTTTAATGTGATGTTAAAAAGTATCTTTTTACAAGTTTGTCATATTCTTCCAAGCTTTATTTTTGGTTATTGACAAAAATAAAACCCTCGATAAAATCGAGGGTAAGGAAGCATCTCACAAAAAAACTGTTTTTTATTTTTTAATCAAAGCATATCCTATTTTGTGTGGGTATTTAGATGCGCCCCAATAGCATTTTCATCTAAAATATCGGATAAGTCGCTCCATTTGATCTTGAAAGATTCTGGGCAATCCTCACGATTCCCATTTGAATTATTCAATGTCAATACCAAATGCTCGTCTTCAATGCAGAAGTTGCCTAAAAACTTAGCTTTTTTGATTTTGCAATAATCAGGATTCGAATTGATCTTGTCCATTAAAATGGTTTTGTAATCAATTCCTTCTTTGAAAATATCTTTCAGAAAAATAAAATCTTTTTTCTCAAGGTCATAATTGAGGGTAAGGTATAAAAGAGAAGGATGGTCGATGCCTACAAAGTGGGTGATTTTAACAAACCTAACACTTACCACAGTTTCTAACTGCCTGCATACATCATAATCGAGTGTGAGGTAGCTATAGCCCTCTTTTTCGTTCGCTTTCTCAGTATATATTTTACTTTGAAAATCAGAAATAGCTCCACTCATGATTTCCTGAATCGCCATGTTTAATTCATAGTCGATATCAGGCTCATCAATTCTTACTACAGGGTAGCTTATATTCAGCTGATAATTATAAAGAAGGTTTTCTTTATTAAAGCCTTCTTTCGTGATTTTCAGACTTTTCTCAGCTAAACTATAGTTACTTGCAGTGTTGGTAGGCTTTGAGAAATCAACTCCCAAAAAACCTGACCATGCCCATAAAAATCCAGTTACTAATAATAATATCCTCATCCGTATTGAATGAATAGGTAAACATTACGTAAAAAACTTGTGGATTATTAAGGAAATTATGGTATTGTAGGAATGGTAGTTTGTTAGTGAACGTAGGAGAGAAAGCAAAAATTGCTATTGTTTTATATGCTTAAAAATACATGAAGTTTCGCAATTATGTTATAAAAGGTCTCCTTTTTTTACAAATATAACGTCATAAAAGTTTGTAAGGTGCAAATAAATCTTAATTTATATCATAAACAACCTCCACACCGCACTTGCGATAATCATAACTAGTGAAATTGGTATCAAATACTTCCAACACAATGACATAAGCTGGTCAACCCGAAGTCTTGGGTAAGTCCATCTTGCCCACATCTGCAAGAAAATTAATCCAAAAGCTTTTGTAAATAACCAGAAAACGCCCCAAATATTACTTATTATAGAGCCTGGTTCTCCACTTGTGAGTTCTGCCAGCTTCCACTCCCCTATATTTGGTAGTGGAGTATTCCAGCCTCCAAAAAATAGCACGGCAGCCAAAAGGCTTACCAGTAGCATCACTGCATATTCGGACAACATAAAAAGTGCCCATTTAAAACCAGAGTACTCAGTATGATACCCTCCTATCAGCTCTGACTCCGATTCTGGCAAATCGAAAGGTGCTCGGTTAGCCTCAGCCAAAGAAGAAATAAAAAAAATGATGAACACAAAAATCATATGAGGAGCACGGAATATATTCCATGTGAAAAAACCTCCCCAAACAGTAGTCTCTATACCTAAGCTTTTTATTCCGAACAAGTAGTTTTGTGCATCTCCTGTAGCTGTTGCATTTTCATAACTTCCAAACCAAACTCCCTGCTGAAAACACATTTCTTGCAAGTTGAGTGTTTGGCTGATCATTACCACAGCCAAGACCGACAAGCCTAGTGGAATCTCATATGAAACAATTTGAGCTACAGAACGCATTGCTCCAAAAAGCGAATACTTGTTGTTAGATGCCCAGCCTGCCATTAATACGCCTATTACATCCAATGAAATGATAGCCATGAGGTAAAACACACCTATGGGAGCATCAGACCCAACTACGTTCATATTGACCGGCATTACAGCAAAACCTGCGAAAATAGATGTAAAGATGACAATGGGTGCCAAAGCAAACAAAAGCTTATCTGCCGACTTTGGTATTACATCTTCTTTTTGAAGCAATTTTAGCAAATCTGCCACAGTCTGGATCAATCCATATTTGCCAGTTTCCATAGGACCTAACCTATCTTGCATAAATGCAGAAACTTTCCTCTCTGCATACACTACAAATACGGTATAGGTCAGAATAAAGGGTAAAAAGAACAAAAATGCTATAACCATTGGAGATTTTTTTATCCTTCCCAGACTAGGAAGGAAATACCTACTTCAGACAAGCAGCAATATTACAATTTTTTTTCCATTTCAAGCTTTATTTACCCCTATAGCCTTTAATGAGCATTGGGATCCACCCAACTACAGGGATGAAATAAGTAAGCAAGAATGGGTTTTGTAAAAAAATTCTGAACACGGAAAGGAAACCTAGTTTCATTTTAACTTTACCAGCTCCATTTTTCTTGTACTGTCTCATAAAATCGGAGAAAAGTAAAGGCCAGCCAAAGGGGAGATAGTAGGGAAAGTACTGTAAATTGACCCAAGCTTTTTTTACAAGCTCTCTGAGCTTATAATGCTTTTGTCCATACTCTTTTACAGCCGTATCCAATTGCGCTTGCATTATAGACTGAACCTTATCACGAAGCATTTCTAAATCTTCCCTTGTTACTTCTTCAAATGGCTTTTGAAGCATCTTATATGGCTTGATTCTTTTACCTCGCACATAAATCAACTTTGCAGGCATGGCAAAATAAAAAAGCCAAGGCTGCAACAAAAGTATAATTGTAAGATAACCAAGAGGCAAAAATGGGATACCAATTTTATTGATAAGCTTATTTATGAAAGCATTACTATAATGGAGAGGGTTGATATACTCTCCATTAACCGTCGCTACGGGGATGATATCCGTTTTATATTTCAAGCTCATCCGCAGCGAAGAGGTTGAAAAACGCTGCAATTGATATTTTTTATCGAACCCTTTCCCAATGCCTGGCACCCCTTCTGGGTAGATGAGCAAGTTATAATCCGTTTGCTGCATCATTGTTTCAAAATTGAGTGTGGTGGCATCTATACTTCCTACCCTTTTCCATAGGTTTTTAGTTAGAAAGGGGTTCATCAATGCCGTTTGTGAGAGCATAGGCGAAGTAAGTGGGCGACAAGCATTTTCGCCATAACCAGCAATATGAAAAAAAGCTGCAGCCATTACAATCCCATCCCAAGGGAAAGCCATACCAGAATGGTTACTAGCAAAAATCAAGGGGCAGTCTACCCTATTTCTTTTAGGAAAAGTATCAAAACCAATAAACTCTGGACGGAAATAAACACGCAAAATCAAGTCCATCACATGCTTGTAAAGCTCTTTCAGAAAGTCTTTATCGAAGTACTCGTCATAAATTCCCACATTCGCCTTAATGTACTCTTGCAACTGCTCTTCTGTGAGCGTCCTCAGATTAACTTTTCGATTTTGCATAATTGAAGGACTTCTTCTGCTATTTGTATCTACCTTCCTATTTCTCTTTCACATAAGAAGTAAAAAATCAATATCGTTTTGCGCTCAAACAAGTCGCTTCTTTAGCTCTTTTAATCCTAAATCTATTACCAGCTTTGAGCTTGTTTCATTTCCATAATTAATGGATAATCATTAAACTAGCAGATTCACAATTGATAAATTAACATAAGGGGACTTGACTTGGATACAAACCAATTGACTTGGTCAAGTATAAAAACAATCGTCGGTATTTTCAGTATTCAACTAACATTTTTCACCTGACCATGTTAATTTCGTGAATTTTAAAGGCAATCAATAATGCCTCAAAACCAAATGCACCTATTTAGCCGTAAGACATTGGTTTGTAAAGTAAAATTTAATTTCAAAAAAATAGCACTAGTGCTTACATCACATACACTTATAAAATGTTAAAAGCTGTTGGGCTCACAAAGCAGTACGGAGAACTGCCTGTTTTAAAAGGGATTGATATCCATGTAAAAAAATCTGAGGTTGTATCAATAGTAGGCGCCTCTGGAGCTGGAAAAAGCACCTTGCTCCATATTTTAGGAACATTGGACACTCCCGATACAGGCAAAATGAGCATTGCCGATACAGACGTATTTTCCCTTTCGGGAAATGAACTGGCGCAGTACCGAAACCAACGTATTGGTTTTGTGTTTCAATTCCACAACCTCTTACCTGAATTCACCGCACTCGAAAATGTCTGCCTACCTGGCTACATCAGCGGAAAAGATAAAACAGAGGTGGAAAAAAGAGGGAAAGAATTATTGAAACTGCTAAACATCTCCTCGCGCGAAGGGCATAAGCCTTCCCAGATGTCGGGTGGAGAACAGCAAAGAGCTGCCGTAGCAAGATCATTGGTCAATAACCCCTCTATTGTATTTGCAGATGAGCCAAGTGGCAACCTCGACTCTAAAAATGCAGATGAACTCCACAACTTGTTCTTCAAACTACGGGACGAGCTGGGGCAAACTTTTGTAATAGTGACCCACAATTCTTCTTTTGCCCAAATGGCAAATAGGATGTTGGAAATAAAAGATGGTGTAATGGTAGTAGAATAAAAAAAGAGCTTGCCAAAACTGGCAAGCTCACTTTATATAAGAATAGGTAAAACCTAATTACTTCACGTACATTACAGATTTCACTGCCTCTATAGTCCTTTTTACGTTTGGTAATGCAGCCTCGATAAGCGTAGGCGCATATGGCAAAGGAACATCCAAGTTGTTGATTTTGATAACTGGAGCATCCAAATAATCAAAAGCATATTTTTGAACATGGTAAGAGATCTCAGAGGCAATAGAAGCCAATGGCCAAGATTCTTCCACTATCACCAACCTATTTGTTTTCTTCACAGATTCCAAAATAGCTGGGTAATCAATTGGTCTTACCGACTGCAAGTCGATCAGCTCTACCGAAATATTATCTTTTGCAAGCTCAGCAGCAGCTTCCTTGGCAACTTTCAAAAGCTTACCATAAGAAATCATAGTAACATCTGTTCCTTCTTGTACAAGGTCAGCTTTACCTATTGGAATTAAATATTCACTCTCAGGAACCTCTCCCTTATCGCCGTACATCACTTCCGACTCCATGAAAATAACCGGGTCGTTATCACGAATAGCAGATTTCAAAAGCCCTTTGGCATTGTAAGGAGTAGAAGCAACTACTACTTTCAAACCAGGTGTATTAGCATACCAGTTTTCGAAGTTCTGAGAGTGCTGTGCACCCAACATACCTGCGTTACCTGTTGGACCTCTAAATACTATAGGAATATTAAATTGCCCGCCAGACATTGACTTCATTTTAGCTGCGCCATTGATGATTTGGTCAATAGCTACAAGCGAAAAGTTAAACGTCATGAACTCAATAACAGGCCTAAGATCGTTCATTGCTGCACCAACTCCTATCCCTCCAAAACCTAACTCTGCAATTGGCGTATCAATAACTCTTTCAGGACCAAACTCATCGAGCATGCCTTGGCTCACCTTATAAGCTCCATTGTATTCAGCAACCTCTTCACCCATCAAAAAGACATTCTTGTCTCTGCGCATTTCCTCAGACATTGCTTCTCTGAGCGCTTCTCTAAATTGAATTTCTCTCATTTGTACTTAGTATATATCGTTGGCGTCAGCTATTTAAAAATTTATTAACGCTGCAAATTTATTACAAAAAAAACAAAGCCTGCTTTATTTTGTTAAAGCAGGCTCTGAAAATTTATAATTTTTTTATCAAATCCCTTATTTGGTAGCTTCAGCTACTGCAGATTGGAACTTAATAAACTCAAGATCTTTAACAGCCATTTCCTTCAAGCTTCCATCAGCCTCAATAGCTTTAGCAAGATTAGAAGTCAATTTTTCAGCATCGCCTACTCTTGCAGCAGTTATAGCAGCACCGTAGTAAGCCAAAGCGTTTTTGCTGTCAGCAGCGATTGCATCTTCAAAAGCACTCATTGCTTTAGGATAAGAATCAGCATCCATCTCTTTGCTAGCTTTCAACAAGATAGCCAAACCTTTGTTGTAAAGAGTTTCTGAGCTGTTTCCACCTTTTTCAAGATCGCTGATCGCAGAAGCGTAGCTAGCTTTTGTGATGTTTACATAACCTTTCAAAGCACTAATTGAAGCAGCAAGTTCTGGAGAAGAAGCTCCTGATACTTTACCGATAGTAGAGAACGCTTCGTCTTTTTCATCTAACAATAGTTGAGCACTCGCCAAGTTAGCATAAGCCTCAGTAGACTCTTGCTTTTGAAGGCTAAGCTTGAAGTTAGAAGCAGCATCCTTGATAAGTTTTGTTTTTTTGCTTTCGCTGCTAGCGTTAGCAGCCATTTCCATATAAACAGCACCAAGGTTGTTGTATGCAGCATAGCTGTCGCTCATTTTGATAGCAGACTGATAGATTTTTTCTTTCTCAGCCAAATCAGGAGTCATAGAAGCAGCGTAGCTCATTTGAAGTGCGTTAAGCTCTTCAGTTTCGTCACCGTTAGCAATTTTCTTTGCACGTACCATGATCTCAGCATCAGTTGGCTTGTCTTTGATCTCAAGGATCTCAGCTTTAGCAGCTCTCAATGGAGGATAAACATCTCTGAAGATCATTTTGTAGAAAGAAAGTGTTTGCAATTTCAATTCTTTAGAAACGAAATCACCAGGACCGTTCAAGATATCAAGAACTTCGCTTTTTTGAGCATCAGTCAATCTATCGTAAGCACTAAGAGCAGCTTTGAAAGTAGACCAATCTTCTACTACTGGCTTCAATTGGAAGTTGATACTATCAACAGCATCTTCGTAATCGTGTTTTTTAGCAAGTTTCTTGTAGAAATCCTCAACTACAGCAGCTCTTTCGTTAGCAAGTTTGCTGTTTACGTCAGTAGGGCCTTCAGGAGAGTGCATACCTGATACATTAATTGTGCGAACAGGTTTGTTAGCTTGAACATAAGAGTCCAATTCTTTACCTCTTTCGCCTCTTCTTTCGCTGTAGCGAAGATCTGAACGACCTTGCAAGAAGAAGAAGTCAACGTTAGTTGGGATATACTCTTCAGAGTTGTCATAACCGTGAGGAGCATAGTTAGCCAACAGAGGAGCTTGAACCAACAAAGAAGTAGTAATTACTCCTTTTGCTGCATCACCTACTGGAGGGAATGGAGTCAACTCGCTCGCTTTTACTTTCTCTGGCTTAGTTTTTTTGTAAGCTCTTCCTATGAAAGCAACATTACCTTCCTTGTATTTCTCATCGTAAATAAAGCCGAAATACTGCTCTGCAGATGGAGCTGGGTTTTTGGCTAAAGCATCCCCATCAAATTCCATTTTGCCAAGAGACAAAGGCTCATTGTCTGGAGTAGCATAGAACATCTCTACTTCATACATGATCTTTGGCTTAAGAACATTTTCTGGCAATGTAGCAGAAGCTACAAATGCAACCGAGTCTCCGTGTAATTCTACTGGAGAAGGTTTTACAACAAATTGACCACCACCCGCTTTTTTAAGCATTGGTGTCAATGAATCACAGCTTGCAAAAAATAGTGTAGCTGATAGTAAAATAAATGATAACGCCCGTTTGTACATATTCATAATATTTAAAATAGATTAATATCTTCGATAAACACAAAAATATCTTGATAAGATCATTATTCCAAAATCTCAGCTTTAAAAGACTGCTTTAATTTTAGGCGTGAAGCTAATAATAATTCTTCACATCATCAGTAAGTAGCATAAAGTTATTGTTAACACCCATTAAACTTTATACCTCACTTATTGTTTCTAACAATAGGAATAGCGAGCATTGCGAATAAAAAATACTACCTCACAAAAAACAATACAGCTTTTAAAGAAGAATTAAATTTAATAAAAGTCTAGGTCAGTACAAATAAAAGATATGGATTGTTTGCCTGATCTATAATTTCTACCCAAAATATACTACTTAGGCAAAACTTGCAGCTTGTGTCGCAGAGCAGTTTACCCCACGAGAGATAAAAGAGTATATATAATAAATCTTAAAGGAGGGAACTAGCATTCATAGGAAACCGTAATAATTGAAACGGTTTAAAAATTTCTAAATTCAATTGATACAAATGTTATTTAAAATGAAAAAGCTTCAATTTTTTCTCGAAAAGCGTGCATTTGGCGTCTGTAGTGTTATTGGTGAAACGGTTGGAATCTCCAGTGGTGTAATTAGAATGTATTTTATTTATACCTCTTTTCTTACCTTCGGATCACCTGTTATTGTTTACCTCGCCCTCGCCTTTTGGCTCAATATCCAAAAATATATGCGTCGCCGCGCCATGATCAAAGACCTGATCTAGAAGTCTCTATATGTTTTTTTTCCCAATACAAAATGCTGCCACACAATACTTTTTTTGCAGACTTCTTGAAACGTTAAAAAACTCTTTTTCCCTTCTACCATCTTTCTTTTCTGTAGTAGCAAAAAAATATTTTTGTAAATAGAAAGGTGCGCCTTTGCAATTGCCCAGCAATGCTTTCCTTCACCCAGCATCAGGAACCGAAGCCCTGCTACGCCATCAAGAACTAGCCGAATAAACATAATAGGCACTAGCCTAAAAAATGGTAGATTTTTCACCAAAATCACCAAAGCATTCCGAAAATTGAAAAAGGTCTTCCGCGGACTCGACTTGCTAAGCGTCCCACCACCAATATGAAACACCTCACTTTTGGAAGTATAGCACACCCTATAACCCGCATTTTTCAACCTCCAGCACAAGTCTATTTCCTCCATATGGGCAAAAAAGAATTCATCAAACCCTTTAAACGATTTGAACAAATCAGCCCTGATGAGCAAACTAGCGCCCGTAGCCCAAAAAATATCAGCAGAACCCTCGTACTGACCTTTATCTACCTCCAATTCGTCAAACACCCTTCCTCTGCTAAATGGATATCCCAAGAAATCGATCATCCCACCAGCAGCCCCGGCATACTCAAATTTTTCTTTCTCCGAATACGATTTTATTTTCGGTTGGCAACAAGCAATCGTTTCGTCACTTTCCATCAGCTCGTACATAGGTTCTAGCCAGTTTGGCGTAACCTCAATGTCGGAATTGAGGAGTAAAAAATACTTGTTTTCCAGAAGAGATAGGGAGTAATTGTACCCTGCACAAAAACCTAGGTTTTCAGGGTTATTGACGAGTTGAACATCGGGGTGGTGGGTCTCGATAAAAGCAGCTGAACCATCATCCGAACAATTGTCCGCCACTACTATTTTGGCATCCTCACTATAGGCTTTTACCAAGGGCAAAAACTGCTCAAGATACTGCTTGGTGTTGTAGTTGAGGATAACGACGGAAATATCTTGAAATCTGCCCAAAAGGATGTGGTTGTTTAAAACTGGTTTTGTAAAAAGTGAAATCAAAAATACAGTTTCTTCTCTAAAACAATGAGGGTTTCGCTATTAAAAAAAAGCATCCTACCCATAATTATTTTAGGCAGGATGCTTTACTAAAAACTTGCTAACAATTAAAGGTTTCCGAAATCGAAACCGGGGATATTTGGTATAAACCCTTGGGTTGATTTCTTCATTTCCTCTTTTGCTTTATCGTCCACATCGGTCATAGCTTTGTTC
Source organism: Flammeovirgaceae bacterium SG7u.111 (assembly GCA_034044135.1). Classification (NCBI taxonomy): domain Bacteria; kingdom Pseudomonadati; phylum Bacteroidota; class Cytophagia; order Cytophagales; family Flammeovirgaceae; species Flammeovirgaceae bacterium SG7u.111. The sequence goes on from CP139021.1 coordinate 6,215,921, forward strand.
ACCGCCGCTATAATCAAATCTTGGAGCATATCTTTGTCATCTTTAGTAAGAAGGGAATCGTCTAATTCCAGCTCAACCACTTGCTTCAGTCCATTCACCGTAGCTTTTACCATACCTGCACCAGACTCTGCAGTAGTAGTCACATTTACGAGGTTTGATTGGGCTTCTTTTAGTTTAGCTTGAACATCTTTCAGCTTCCCCATCATGTCCATCATATCCATAGGTACTCTTTTTTAGTAGTTAAATAATGAATTTGAAGCTATGTTTCCAAACAGCTTCTAAGTTAGGCAACTTTTAAGTTCTTTGCCTGAGCAGAACGCTCAAAGTTTTTGGCAGCAAACTCTCTGTCTATCACCAGCTCTTTTACCCTCACATTAGAAGGCATTTCAAACATAGGTTCTAGCATAATAGCTTCACAAATAGACCTCAAACCCCTAGCACCCAAACTATATTCCATGGCTTTTTCAACCACATAGTCTAGCGCTCCGTCAGTAAAAGACAACTTAACATCCTCCATCTCAAACAGCTTTTTATACTGTTTAGTGATCGAGTTTTTGGGCTCGGTAAGGATTCTTCTCAATGCATCTTTCTTGAGCGGGTCGAGGTGGGCAACAACAGGAAGCCTACCTATCAGTTCGGGAATCAACCCAAAAGCTTTCAAGTCTTGAGCGGTGATGTATTGAAGCAAGTCTTGCTTTTCAAGCTCTGCCAGCGCATTGGCATCTCCTGAAAAACCGATTGGCCTAGTGTTTAGCCTAGAAGAAATCCTATCTTGAATTCCGTCGAAAGCACCACCACATATAAACAATACATTCTCCGTATTGATCGCTATCATTTTCTGCTCAGGGTGCTTACGACCACCTTGAGGTGGAACGTTCACCACCGAACCTTCTAATAATTTCAATAACGCTTGCTGAACACCTTCGCCACTTACGTCGCGAGTAATGGAAGGATTGTCAGACTTACGTGCTATTTTGTCAATTTCGTCAATATAAACGATGCCCCTTTCGGCAGCTTCTTGGTCATAATCGGCTGCTTGGAGCAATCTGGTCAAAATAGTTTCCACATCTTCGCCCACATAGCCCGCCTCGGTAATCACCGTAGCATCGGCAATACAGAAAGGAACTTGAAGTTGCTTGGCAAGGGTTTTCGCCAACAAGGTTTTCCCCGTTCCTGTCTCTCCTACCAATATAATATTTGACTTTTCGATGTTCACATTATCTTTCCCATCGTCCTGCATGAGTCGCTTGTAGTGGTTATAAACCGCCACCGAAAGCACTTTTTTCGCCTTTTCTTGCCCGATCACATATTCATCCAGCCTTTTCTTCATGTCAACCGGCTTGATCAACTTGAAAACTGGGCTTCCTGCTTGCCTCGGCTTCCTTTCCTCGTTCAAAATTCGCCAAGTCTGCTCTATACATTTATTACATATATGAGCATTCAAACCTGACACCATCAGTTCTACCTGATCTTTCTTTGCCCCACAAAATGAACAAACAATATCTTTCATCTAAAAACTATTTAAGCACGTTGTGCTAATTAAAAAAAACAATCCTTGGTTGGCGGGATTTACATCCCGCCAACCAAGGAAACATCAACAACTAGGATTGATTGTATAATATATTATACTCAAAATTAAGATACATGGTGTTCCAATACTTCATCAATAATTCCATATTCTTTAGCTTCGGCAGCAATCATCCAGTAATCACGATCAGAATCATCATAGATTTTTTCGTAAGACTGACCTGTATGCTTCGCTATGATATCATACAGCTCTTTTTTGAGCTTCATGATCTCTCTAGCAGTGATCTCCACGTCGGAAGCTTGACCTCCAGCACCACCTAGCGGTTGGTGAATCATCACCCTTGAATGTGGCAAGGCAGACCTTTTTCCAGCCTGACCAGCAGTAAGCAACACAGCTCCCATAGAAGCAGCAAGCCCAGTACAGATTGTTGCTACATCAGGACGAACATATTGCATGGTATCGTAAATGCCCAAACCTGCATACACGCTGCCACCTGGGCTATTAATATACATTAAAATATCCTTTTTGGCATCAAGAGACTCCAAAAAAAGCAATTGAGCGATAATGATATTTGAGATATAATCATCTACCCCAGTTCCCAGAAAGATGATCCTATCTGCAATCAACCTTGAAAAAACATCAATTTCGGCAAACCTTCTCTCTCTCTCTTCTATCACCGTTCTGGTCATGTTATCCACATTGCCCATATATTGATCTACTACCAAACCGTTCAGCCCCTGCCCTTTCACTGCGTAGTTTCTAAATTCGCTTCTTATATCTTTCATAGATTTTATTTTTATAAGCCTGTTTATGTAATGCAGGTATATTTTTTTGGTTAAACTATTATTTTATGTTTACAAAATTGTTGCAATTTATCGCTTGTCTGCCAAAAAGTCAGCGATTAACTAATCAACCATGGAAAAAAGCAAATCATTTCCTCAAAAACAAATCTCGTTCAAAAAATAGGCACTTCGCTATTACTTACTTCAAAACCTATTTAATAAGTTCCTGTTTGCTTACCCCATAGAAAAGTTTGTTCAGCTGAGCTACAGCAATGGAAGGATTTTCCGAAGAGCAAACTGCTGAAACCAATGCCACTCCATTTGCCCCCGTACCTGCTACATCTTCTATAGTCGTTTCATTCATTCCTCCTATTGGGAAAATGGGCTTGTTGGTATAGGCTACTATTTTGCGAAGCTCTTCCAGCCCCCAAGGCTCTCGGCTTGTCTCAATAGAATCGGTAGGGAAAATTGGTCCCACGCTCAAATAATCAGCATCTGAGTTTTGGGCAAACTCCAAATTTTCCCAGCTCAAGTTCGATAGACCTATAATCGCATCTTTGCCCAAAATCTTTCTTGCATAAGCATATGGCATACTTTCAATGCCCAAGTGCACGCCATCTGCCCCTACGGCAAGGGCAACATCTACCCTATCGTAAATCAAAAATGGAATGCCCGATCCTTCCAAAACCACTTTTAGCTTTAAAGCTGCTTCTACCAAATCCTTGGTATCAAAAGTTGGTTCCCAAAGCTGAACAGCTGCCAAGCCGCCCCCTTCCAACGCTTCTGCCACTACTTTTTCTATTGGCTTGCCTAGGCAAAGCGCTTCGTTCACTACTAAATATATTCCTTTCATCATGTGAAAAAATCGGATTTAACTCTTGAAGCTATTGGGAAAGAGTAAAAAAAGGATGCTTTAAAATACAAAACCAACTCGGTATTGCCACGGGCTCGAATAAAGTGAGTGGGTCTGGCTATAATTCACATTGTATAAAGCCGTAAGCATTATCCGCCCTTTCTTTCCCACTGGCTGCATAAGCCCAGCTCCTAAAAACAAAGCATCGTACCACGTTTTTGTATCCGAATTATCGAACTTCACATAAAGTGATTCATATTCTACATAGGGGAAAAACATATCAGCTATTACATATCTGGCAAAAGCCCTTGGTCCCACAATATTGTAGCCCGAATTATACCTATTGTCTTCATAATACCGGTAGCTAAACCCCGCTCCAGCAGAAAACTCGGGAGTAATTCTGTAACCCACTAATGGCGATACATCTATGTAAGTGATAGTACCAAATGACAGGCCTAAATTCCCTCCTATATAAATACGGTCTTTCAACGGTGGTTTATTAGATGTTCGCCTCACATCTTCTTCGGTTACGCCTTCTTTTGTTGAGTCTTGCTCAGATGGAAATGGAACTTGTGCCATTGCAACATTTCCAACCAATAGCCCAATTGCAAGTATAAAAATGAGTTTCAGTTTCATGTTTTGAATATAATATTAAGTGGTACGAGATTGGCAAAGTATGCTGTATTTCTTTAAAAAGGCAAACCCAATATCTTAATTTTGAATTTATAAATAGCAGAGCGGGTTTTGTTACCCAATAATTGAGTTGGGGAAAAGCAAATACCTGACTTAAATTTACACGGCTTCATGTGAAAAATCATACTCGGTGAGATTAACAAACGTACTCATATCTTTCATGTTGGGAATACTATGTCTGATGGCAGCCCCATCTTCCGTATTTTCCCAAGAAAAAATAGCCGGTCCTCACACCGCCGACACCCTCAAACTAAAAACGGGGAGCATCTTAATTTTAGACAGCACCTCCCAAACCATAGAAAAAGACACAACTATTATCGTAGATGTTGGCTTGCGCTACGAGATAATAACCAAAAACATGCTTAGGTCCCAAGCATTTTACGATTCCCTCAAGAGCAAAGCCACAAAACACACTTTACTTTCCGAGCTCTATGAAACACTTTTTGTAGAAGCCGATAGCCAAAAGAGAGAAGAAAACCTTACGCAGTTCACACGGAGCGAAGAATATTTCGCTCAATTTTCTGGAAAAACCATTGGCAATATTGGGCTAAAACAGGTCGATATACTGGAAGGTTTGGTAACCGATACCACTCGGAGGGCAGTAACTTGGTTTGCCCAAACTGCCAATACCTTGCATATCTCCTCCCGCGAATTTGTGATTTACAACAACTTACTTTTCAAAGCAGATGATATACTGACACCTTTCACCCTTTCTGACAACGAGCGGATACTTAGGCAACTCACCTTCATTCAAGACGCTAGAATTCTAGTTGCCCCCCATCAAGACGATCCCCAAGTAGTCGATATCATTGTAGTTACCCAAGATGTTTTTTCTATAGGAGCAAGGGCGAAGGTCAGCGGGATAGACAACTTTGGGGGGGAAATATACGATCGCAATTTTGGTGGGCTTGGCCATGAGTTCAGCATTTCAACGCAGTTCACCACCAACGAAAACCCTCCTGTTGGGTATGGAGTTAGGTACAGGCTGCAAAATTTAGGGGGCAGCTTCGTAGCCGCCGAAGCAAGTTATTCTAATAACTTTGAAGGGAAAATTACTCGCCTCAATTTCCAACGGGAGTTTCTGACTCCTCAAGTACGATATGCTGGGGGAGCTGATATTTCTTGGTACAATACCTTTAAAAACGAACGCTACCCCGAGCAACAAGACACCACTTTCCGAATCCCTTACTCGGGCAGCTACCAAGACCTTTGGATAGGGCGAGCTTTTCAGCTAAAAGGGAATAACCAAAGAGGAAATATCGTATTTTCGGGAAGATATTTCAACAAGCAATTTGACGAAAGACCAGAAGTAGCTCCTGACTCCAATTATTTTTACCATAACTCTTCTCTCTACATGGCAGCCGTGGGCTATTCATGGCAAAAGTACCTCACCTCTTCTATGATCACAGGATATGGACGAACAGAAGATTTGCCCCTCGGTTATTTCTTGCAAGGAATATATGGCTACCAACAAGGAGAATTTTCCAACCGCCCCTACCTCGGGTTAAAACTAACAGGGCTAAATCTTTGGGAAGGAGTTGGCTATTTTGGATATACCTTCCAAACAGATGCATTACTCCGCAACAACACCATAGAAGACAACAGCCTCCTGCTAGATGGAATCTATTTCAGCGAACTTCACCCCATTGACCGGTGGTATATCCGTAATTTTGTGCGACTAACTTTTTTTACAGGAGGGAAAGCTTGGGAAGAACCTTGGACACCTGTTCGAGAATTTATCAGATGGCACTCTGGCGGCGATATAGTAGGCAACCAAGCGCTCAGCCTCAATTTAGAATCTGTGCTCTTCAGCCCTTGGTACTTTTATGGATTCAAAATCGCTCTTTTTGGATTTGCCGATGCAGCTTTTGTGGGGCAGGAAAAAAACTTTTTCTCTCATAATAATTTCTTCACTGGCGTAGGCATAGGCTGCCGAGTACTCAACGAAAGTTTGAGTTTTGGCACTATCCAATTTTCCATTGGCTTCTATCCACAAACCATTGAAGGACGTAGCCATTTCAGCTTCAATTTCGATTCTGGCCAACAAAGATTATTTGATGATAGATTTAGCTTCAAGCCTACTATGGTAAAGAAAGGAGGGTATTAAAGATTAGCAAAAAAAGAGTTTGGGTAAAAAGAAAATACCACGCTACTTTTGTAGCAGTCGAAAATAGCAGCAATACAAAAACTTTCAAAAGCCATGAAAAACAACTTGATATATATTTTTGCCCTTTTATTGACACTCTCGGCTTGCGGGCCAACTCCTGAAGAACTGATAAGCGAGGGGAAAAACCGATTGAGAGATGGGAAATTTAGCGAAGCTGCTTCGTTGATAGCCGAGGCGGTAAAAGCCGATCCGCAAAACCACGATGCGTTCAATGCACTGGGCGTAGCCTATTACAACTTAGAGGAAAATGGAAAAGCAATGGAGGCATTCAACAGTGCGATTACCCTTTTCCAGCAAGACTACAAATACTATTTCAACAGGGGAAATGTAAACCGAAAACTCAACCAGCCCGAAAAAGCCATAGAAGATTATTCTAATGCCATAGCGCTCGATGCTACACACTACGACATTTTCCTCAACCGAGGCTTGTCCTACATGACCGAAAACAAACTAGCCGAAGCACTAAACGATTTCCAAAAAGCCTCCCAACTCGACCGCTCCCAAGACAAAAATGTAAGCTACTATTTTGCCCTCACCCTCCTCCGCTTCGACCGCTTCGAGGAAGCCCAAAAAGCCCTGCTCACCAGCATAGCTATCGACCCGGACTTTGCCGAAGCTTACCACCAACTTGCCCTAGCAGAGTTGGGCATCCAAAAAGGAGCATCGCCCGAAGTATGCCGCTACCTCGCCAAAGCCATTGAGCTAGGCTACCAGCCCTCTCTTGAATATTCGAAAACCTATTGTGAGTAAAAAAGGGTTGCTGGTTTCTGACGGTTCGCCGCTGCGATTGCTGGTTAGCCCCATTCAACTCCTGTGGCCGAGCCCAACCCACAGGATTATCTCTTAAGTAATCCTGCTAAACCAAGCCTCGTAGAGGCGACCTATTTATAGCCTCAAAACTTCAAAAGAAAAAAGCTCCGTAGGAGCGACCTCCTCATCTTTGCGATCATAAAACAAGGCAGAAGATATGAAAAAAAGTCAACCCCTTGCTTAAAACATAAGGGATAGGTGTTTAAAGCTTTGTGAAATGGAATTTCATAAAAACAAATAACTCTTCAACGTCAAAGGTATGGCATTCAATTTCATCATTTTCAGTAAAAATAAATGCGCTGATTTTAAATCTTGAACCATCTTGGTTAGCATATATTTCACCTTTTTTGTTTGCATCTTTATATACCTCCAAGTTTAAATAACCGTCTTCTTCAATACATTCAAGATATACATCTAACCTTTTAAAGTTTTTCTTTATGAAAACAGCTATTTCTTTTAAAAGTGAAAACTCTAAATATGGATCTCCAAAATCTGTATGCCATTCTGGAACCTTCCATGAATTGATATTAGGTGAAGTCATAATTTTGAATTTCTTAGTATAACCCAAATTCTCCCTCTAGTACAAACCTCCGCTCAAAACTAAAACCAAATCGCCAAATAATCGCTAGTTAAAAAAAACGTAATCCAAAAATTCACCCCCTACTCTCCATCATCTTCTTGCGATAAAACCAGGCCACGACAGAAAGCATCACCAAAGCGATGAGCTGGGAGTGGGATAGCCAATCGCCGATCACGAAGCCGCGATGAACGTCGCCACGGAACATTTCTATGATGGAGCGACCAATGGCATACAGTACTGCATAAAGAAGGAAAAGCTGCCCATCAAATTTTTTGCGGGGCTTGAGCCAAAGCAACAACAGCAAAATACTACCTATGAGCGTGACGCTGTAGAGCTGGGTAGGATGCAAATCGGTGTGTAAGGGCTTAGCCATGCTGGCGGCATCGTTAAATTGCACGGCGCATACGCCGCCTTCCCAAGGCAAACCGTAGCAACAGCCCGCCATAAAACAGCCCATCCGCCCAAACATATGGACAATACAGGCGGTGATCGCCATTACATCGAGCACTCCCCAAACTGGCAGTTTGTTCAACTTCAAGTAAACTAGTAAAGAAGGAATGCAAAACAGCAAAGAGCCATAAAACACAAACCCTTGCCCTAGGTTTTCGAGCATGCGGGAAGGCTCGCTAAAATAATAGCCTGGGTCTTCCAAATAGAAGAAAAACCTTCCGCCCACAAATGAGGCCAAAAGCAGGATCAGCGCCATATCAGCCGACTTATGGAAGGGGTGCCCATATTCTTTTTTGAGCTTCGTACCTGCATACAAAAAGGCAAAAGTCGCCCCAAGGGCTATCAGAAAACCATAGCTATAAATGGTGACGGTATCGGGGAAAATCCCTTTTAAAAAATCTGGTGTTTCAAATTCAAAGAAAACAGGATGCATTTCGTTTCTCTAGGTCAAAATGAGTACAATTCTAAGGGCGAAAGGTAAGTAATTCCCTCTCTTTTGACAAGGTTATTTTAAGAGAGCGCATATGTGGTAAGCCTGCCGTTACTCACCTTTTTCACCAAAAGAATTATTTCAAAATCTCATTTTTTATCGTAAATTGTTGACAAGTATCTTCATCTGAACTTTCCTACTATCTTTCTAAAAAAAACCAACAAAGCCGAATGCCTAGGTCCCAAACCTCCTACAAGTCGCTTCAAGAACAAGTGGAAAAATTAGAGTCTGAAAATATTTTACTCCAAGCTTTGCTCAAGGAGTCTTCCATCATGGAAAACTACGGCAAAGCTGAGCAGTTGAAAAACGGAGCTTCTAAGGGCGGCGCTACTTCTAACAACGACCTATTTGTACTAGCTGCAGACCTCAATAAAATGTCGGTATGGGAATGGTATCCCAAAGAAGATTTGGCAATACCAAACAAATACTCATATGAACTTTTTGGGTTTGCAGTAAATGAAGAAAATAATATACTCAAGAGATGGGGCGAACGCTTACACCCTGACCATGCAGAAAAAGCTAAAAAAGATTTAATAGATCATTTGATGGGACGTAGCCCCCATTATAATTCAGATTTCAGGTATCACCACCCTGAAAAAGGGTGGGTATGGATCAACAGCCTAGGCAAGGTAGTAGATAGAGATGAGAATGGAAATGCCATCAAGCTTATAGGCGTAAGCCAAGATATCACCAACCGAAAAGAAGTAGAACAGGCCCTAAAAGAAAATGAATTCTTCCTGAATTTTTCCCAAAAAATAGGAAACATGGGAAGCTGGCTGATTGATATGAAAGAAGGCACAGAACACTGGTCGGAGTACATGTTTTTACTTCATGGCTTACCCCCAGACAGAACTGTTCCAGACATACAAGAATACCTAGAAAACGTACACCCTGACGACCAAGATAACTTGAGCTGTTACATGGACGATGTAATGGAAAAAAAGCAAGAACCACCCCCTATAGAATTTCGGTACAACCGCCCCGATACTGGGGAAACTCTTTATTTTCTTAACAGAATTACATTTTTAGACATAGAAAAAAACATCATTGTAGGCGTAACCAAAGATATTACTGCTGAACGAATAGCCCAAGAAGAGCTAAATGAAAACTATGCCTTCCGCAATTCTATGATCAATAATGCCGCAGAGGGCTTATGTGTTTTCCACAATTGTGAAGAATTCCCTTTTGTCCATTTCACGGTCTGGAACGACCAGATGATCAAACTCACCGGCTACACCCAAGAGGAGATAAACGAGCTGGGTTGGTACCAGTCACTCTACCCAAACCTCGAGGTACAAAACAAAGCCATCATCCGAATGGGGCAGATGCGAGAAGGAGTAGACATTACAGGTGAAGAATGGACCATCCGAACCAAAGACGGTTTCGACAAAACTATTTCGCTATCAACCTCCATCATCAAAGTAGAGGACCAGCGTGTGTTTGTGATGGCTCTCCTTTCAGATGTAACCGAAAAAGAACGCTACAAAAAAACCATTGAGCGGCAGAACAAGGAACTTCTCCTGCTCAATGCTACCAAAGACAAGTTCTTTTCCATCATAGCCCACGACCTCAAAAACCCAACGTTCCATTTGCAAAACCTCACGGAAATGCTTTCCAAAAACTACGAGGCAATGGACGACTCGCAACGAATGACCTTCTTGCAATCGCTCAATGACAGCTCAAAAAAAATGGCTTCCCTCCTAGAGGATTTATTGATATGGGCAAGAAGCCAAATGGGCAGCCTTAATATTCAGCCTCAAGCTTTTAACATCAACGACTTGGTGAAAGAACAACTGCATTTGGTCTCTGACCTGTTTGAGGAAAAAGAGCTTAGCCCCGAAATGATTCTTAACAATAGGCAGTTTGCTTTTGCCGACCTCAACTGCGTAAAAACAGCACTCAGAAACCTCATTTCAAACGCCATTAAATTCTCGAACCGAGGGGGGACAGTTACCGTGGAAACAAGCCAATTAAAAAATGGAACCATACAAGTAAGCGTTACAGATGAGGGAGTCGGCATACCCAAAGAACGTCTCAAAACCCTCTTCCAAATCGAGCATTCCATTACCACATCAGGCACCGAAAAAGAAAAGGGCACGGGCTTAGGGCTAATTATCAGCAAAGAATTTCTAAACAAAAGCCATTCAGATATTTGGGTAGAAAGCAAAGAAGGCAAAGGTAGCTGCTTCACCTTCATCCTGCCATCTATCCAAAAAATGAAAAAAGAACTGGATAAACCAACTGCTTGCCCTTAAACCAGCCCATTTGCACTCGACCATACCTAATACTTTCCAAACCAAGTTGTTGGATTATCTGATACCCTCTTATAAATACTGCCCGATTTCGGGCAAAACTATCCGCCTCCGCCCAACCAACCAACAACTAAAAAACACATATACTATTAAAAATCAATAACTTACAAAAACGGCATATTTTTTAGATAACTTATAGTAGACTCAACACCTCCAAGATCTTTATTATGCTCAAAAATTATTTTAAAGTTGCCCTCCGAGGCATGATGTCACAAAAGGTTTTTACCTTTATCAATATTTCTGGTCTCGCAACTGGCATAGCCGCATGTTTGCTCATTCTCCTTTTTGTGAAAGATGAAATGAGCTACGACCGCTACCATAAAAATGCTGATAATATTTACCGGGTTTCCCGAGAATGGTTCGGGCAAGACGGCAAAACATCCCTTCATCTCGGTCACCTTGCACCACCTTTCAAGCCCCTTCTGCTCAATGATTTTGAAGGAACGATCCTCGAAGGCGTTCGTCTTCTTTCCGACGGGCCGCTCATTACCTATGGTGAAAAGAAAATAGTAGAAGAGCACACCTTCTTTGCCGAAGCATCTATTTTCAATATTTTCTCTTACGAAATGGTGAAAGGCAATCCAGAAACAGCACTGAGCGAGCCCAACAGCCTCGTAATGACCGAAAGCACTGCTCAAAAATATTTTGGGGATGAAGAGCCCATTGGCAAAATGGTAAATTATGACAACCTGACCGAAATGAAGGTAACTGGCATAATAAAAGACGTACCACAAAACTCACATTTCCATTTTGACATCCTCGCATCTTTCTCCACCGTCGAAAACTTTTTTGGCGAGGAAGAAATGATGACCAACTTTGGCAGCAACAACTACTCTACTTTCTTGCTCTTGCCTGAAGGCTACAACCCAGACGATTTGGAAAGCCAGTTCCCAAGCTTTTTGAACAACCATTTACAAACGACTTCCAACGGTATTAAACCTGAGCAATACAACAAATTTCACTTAATGCCGCTGACAGATATCCACCTGCACTCGCACCTCGATAGTGAAATTGAAGCCAATGGAGATATCGCCTATATCTATATTTACAGCGTAGTTGCGCTGTTTATTTTGCTCATTGCCGCCATCAATTTCATGAACCTTTCCACTGCGCGTTCGGTGAAGCGTTCCAAAGAAGTTGGCGTACGAAAAGTAATGGGGGCAAACAAGCTTACACTCATCAGGCAGTTTTTGGTAGAATCAATTATAGTTACCTTTTTGGCAGTGATATTGGCAATGGTCATCGTCACATTTGCCATGCCTTACTTCAACGATTTTGCCCAAAAAGCCATTGATTTGCACTTAAACGATCCCTTCATTTGGTTTACCTTGGCAGGCGTCACCATTTTGGTTGGGCTGATGGCAGGAAGCTATCCTGCTTTTGTACTTTCAAGTTTCCGCCCAATAGCAGTGCTCAAAGCCTTGCCCCAATCGGGTAAAAAAGGAGCTGGTTTGCGCTCAGCCTTAGTTGTTTTACAATTCACCATTTCCATTGCCCTCATAGTTGGCGTAGCCATTGTGCACCAACAGCTCGACTTTGTAAAAACCAAATCACTTGGCTTCGATGAAGCAAATATCCTTTCCCTTCCTTCTAGCGATGAAATAGGGGAACAATTTGACATGATAAAAGAGCAGTTAGAAGCTCATCCGGGTATAGTAAGTGTATCCAACTCTAGCCGAGTTCCTTCAGGTAGGTTGCTGGATTCGCAGGGCACTACTGCCGAAGTTGGTGGTGAAATGGTCGTGATCAATTCTAGAATAGCCGACATCCATGTGGGCCACGATTTCTTCAAAACCTATGGAATGGAAATAACAGAAGGACGTGGGTTCAACAAAGAAATTGCAAGTGACTCGTTGGACGCTTTTGTGTTGAACGAATCGGCCGTGAACGCCATAGGCTGGGAAAACCCAGAAGAAGCCATTAATAAAAAGATAACTTATGGAGGAAGGACAGGCTATTTGGCAGGGATAGTAAAAGATTTCCATTTCGAAAACTTGCGCCAGCCCATCGTGCCTATTATCTTCTTGGTTTCACCCCGTCGAAACAGAAATGTATCAATCAAATTCGTACCAGAAAAAAGGGATGAAGTAGTTGCCATGCTTCAAGAAAAATGGTCTTACCTACGCCCTGGCCATCCTTTCGACTACCAAGTAATTTCCGATAGGTTCGATCAGCAATACGGGGACGAAGAGCGTCTTAGCGAATTGATTACGCTATTTTCGGGCTTGGCCATCATTATCGCCTGCTTGGGCTTGTTCGGCTTAGCCTCTTTCACCGCCGAGCAGCGCACCAAAGAAATCGGGATCAGAAAAGTGTTAGGAGCTTCCGTAGGGCAAGTATTCATGTTGCTTATTAAAGGAATTGTTGCTTTAGTGGGAATTTCGCTCGTTTTGGCAAGCCCCATTGCCTATTATTTCATGGACCAATGGCTCGGGGAATTTGCCTACAGCACATCTATTAACCTCTGGGCATTTGTGATCGCCGGTGTAGTAGCCTTGCTCATTGCTATAAGCACAGTAGGCTACCAAGCCCTCAAAGCTGCTATAGCCAATCCAGTTAAATCGCTGAGGAGTGAATAAAAGTCTTGCACAAAAAAGCCTGCCAAATTATTCTATGGCAGGCTTTTTTGCTTCTGAACCCCTTCAATGCTTTTTCAAGTACTCTGACGGCAAGACACCAAACTCCTCTTCAAAATATTTACTGAAATACCTTGGGGTATTGAACCCAACTTTGTAAGCTACTTCGGAAATAGTCATTTGGCTTTTTTCCAATAAAACAGCTCCTCTTTTCAAGCGGATAATCCGAATAAATTCGATGGGGGTTTTTCCTGTTATGGCCAAGAGTTTTTTATAAAGATGCACCCTGCTCATTCCCAATTCATGGCTTAGGTTCCCGACCGAAAATTTAGGATCGGCAATATTTTTTTCCACCAAGGCAAGGGCTTTTTTTATAAGCTTTTCGTCTATAGATGATATTTCTATTTCGGATGGGTTCACCTCCATTTTTTTCTGAAACCGCTCTTGGCTGCTTTTCTGTTTCTCCATCAGTTTCTGAACCCTGAGCAAGAGCAAGTCCAAGTTGAAGGGTTTTGTAATGTAGTCGTCCGCCCCTATTTCCAGCCCTTTTATCTTATCTTCATCGGCAGTTCTGGCTGTAAGCAAAATGATGGGAATATGAGAGGTACGAAGGTCGCCTTTCAATTTGCTACACAGCTCCAAGCCACCTACCTGAGGCATCATCACATCACTAATTATCACATCTGGCAGTTTGGAATAGGCTATTTTTAGCCCTTCCTTTCCATCTGGCGCTTCAAATATTTTGTAGTGATCAGCCAAAGACTCCCTCATAAAAGAGCGGAAGTCCGAATTATCTTCTACCAGCAAAATAGACTGGTTATTCTGGGCAATTTGTGTGGTACTTTCACTAGGCTCTCGAACTCCTTCTTCCTCCAACACCACTTCCTGCGCTTTCACCTCTGCCTCTACCTCTCGGCGCACACCTTCTACAGCACTCAAGGGCAAACTCACCACAAACGTAGCACCTTTGTTTATCTCGCTTTTCACCTCTATTGTACCTTGGTGTAGCTGCACCATCTCCCGAACCAAGTTCAACCCAATTCCACTTCCCGAAATCCCCATCGCATTATTCCGCTCCGACTGATAGAAGCGTTCAAAAATCTTCTCTTTTTCTTCATCCAAAATACCGACACCTGTATCTTCCACTTTAATACAAACAAACTCTTCTTCGCTATTTGATAAAGTTTTTTCTACCGAAACTAGTACGCTGCCCTTTGCCGGGGTAAACTTCAATGCATTGGAAATCAAATTCATCATGATCTTTTGCAGTTTCTCATGATCAAACTCAAAGTTCAGCGACCCTAGACTACTTTCAAATTCTAGCAAAACCTCTTTCTTCTGAAAACTATCCTCAAAATTTTCACATACATCGCGCAAAAAAGAAATCAGGTCTCCATAAGATGGCTTGTACTGCAAGCCTTGCAAGTCCAGTTTCCGAAAGTCCAACAACTGGTTCACCAGCCCTAGCAACTGATGGGCATTTCGGTTGATAGTTTCCAACAGATGATGCTCTTGTTCACCATTTTTCAACTTCATCAGTTTATCGAGCGGGGCAAGAATCAGGGTAAGCGGTGTCCGAAATTCATGGCTGACATTGGTCAAAAACCGCAATTTCATTTCATCCATCTCCAAATGCCGCTTGGTCATCAGGCGTTCTTGTTCGTAGTGAAATTTCAACTTTGTCCGCTTGATCATCATATGCCTGTAGTACAAAAGGAAACCGACAATGATCAAAATGTAGGTGGCATAGGCAAAGGATGTCTGATAAAATGGCGGAAGAATGACCAACTGTAATTGGCTGTAGTTTTCGTTCCAAAGCCCATCATTATTCGAAGCCTTTACTTTAAAAGTATATTCCCCAGCATTAAGATTGGTATAGGTCACTTTCCTCACATCTCCCCCTAGCATAACCCACTGCTGATCAAAACCTTCTAATATATATTTATACTTCCCTTTGTTAGGGATGAAGAAATTTAAGGCGGCAAATTCGATGGAAAACACATTCATCGATTGCTTTAGTTCTATTCTACCGGTAAGCACAATCGACTTATCTAAAATGGTTTTGTACAAAACCTTCTCCCCAACTTTTACACTGCTATTAAATAGCTGAAAATCGGTAAATTCTACTTTAGGAAGCACCGAATTGTAAATAATGTTTTCAGGTTGGAACAAATTGAAACCATTTGCCCCTCCAAAAATCAGTTCCCCTTTCGAGGTTTTATATTTTGCATTTACATTAAACTCTTTGCCCTGCAAGCCATCTGCTTCCGAATAGTGCCTAAATGAAAATTCATAACCGCCTTCTATTTGCTTCTCTACAACGTTGATTTGGCTCAACCCCGACGATTTGCTGATCCATATTGCTTTTTCATCGTCCTCTTCTATGCAATTGATAATATCGGTGGAAAGCCCATTCACCTCTTCAAACATGGTCACCTGATCGGTATTTGGGTCGATCAGGTTCAAACCAGAGCGAGTTGCTATCCAAAGCAAGCCCCGAGAGTCTTCAAATACATCGTTCACAAGATTATTGCTTATGCGAAGAGGCTCCTTGTTATCGTAAAATGGATGGTTGATATACTGCTGCCTGTTCATATCATAAAAAATAACACCTACAGAAGTTGCAATAAACATGTTCCCATTCCGCATTTTATGAATAGCAGTGACAACACTAGAGGGAAGTTGTCTTTTAGCTTTGTTAGGTGGCAGCATAAAACTATCCGATGCCTTGTCGTATAGCACAATTCCGCTTCCTAGCGTTCCTATCCACATCCTACCTTGGTTATCTTGGTTTATCGTCCAGATATTATCATTTGGCAAACTATTTTTAATTTCTTTGGAGAAGCTGTACCTCTTAAAATTTTTCCCGTCAAATGTATTTAGTCCTCCTGTATACGTACCAATCCACAACAGCCCCTCGGCGTCTAGGTAAATATTGACAATCACATTATTGCTCAAGGAGTTCGCATTATCAGGGTCATTTTTATAAACCTTATAAGTTCCTTTTTCACGGTCAAAATAAAGCAATCCACCACCATTTGTCCCTATCCACAGATTTCCTTCTTTGTCTTCGGCAAAACAGTTTACATCTTCGAAAGGCAAGCTTGTATTGTCAGAAGAAAGGTGGTTATAAAGTGGAAATTTATAGATGCTTTCATGATAATAACAAAAGCCACTTTTGTACGTCCCTATCCAGACTATTCCGAAGTCATCTAAAAAAAGATCGGTGATAGAGTTTTGGGACAAGCTTTTAGGGTCTTCGGGCTCATGATACAATTTCGTGAGGCTATGGCTCGACTTATTGTACAAATCAATTCCGCCATGATCCGTTCCTAGCCAAATAACCCCTTCCTTATCTTGGATTATTTTGGATATAAGGTTGCTCGAAAGCTTGATATCTTCCGAATTGGTGGTAAAATGGTGCCACTGCTTGCTAGCTGCTTGAAAATAATAACAACCGTCTACCCCTGCGTATACCCAAATATCTGATGAGTTATCTACAAATATTTCGTAGTTTAGGTTCTCAACCCCCAATTTTCCGTTGAGGTGTCTATCCCTATAGATCAGCTGATAATTTTGCCCATCAAAGCTCTCTATAGTGCCATCTCCGTAGAGGTAATAATAGTTGATACCATCGTGGTAAAAACTCGAAACTGCCGACTGAACCTCTGAGTTAGCCCTAAAAGGATTCGAAAAACCATTCTCACCGTTTGGGGTAATATAATGAGACTGGCTTGCGAGCTTAAACCAAGATTTTTTGTTCTTATCTACATAAATATCTTCTACCGTGTCGCCTATTCCGTACTTTTCCAAAAATGCTTCTTGCTTGAGGAACACCTCTTTTTTAATATCGTACAGCGTATATCTTCCAGTAGTCCTTATCAAGATATCCCCTGACTCAACTTCCTCAATATCAGAAATATCATTTTCGATAATAGTAGAAGAATCATTCCTGTCGTAACGGAAATTCTTGAAGCCCGACCCATCGAACCGGCTTAGGCCCGATGATGTGCCTATCCAAACAAAACCGCGGGAGTCTTTGAAAACAGAAGTAACTTGATTGTTGACCAAGCCATGGGAAGTATTGATCCTTAAAAAGGAATATTGCGGCTCATCTGCCAGAACAACGCCACAAGTCAATGCAATGAGTAGCATCAATATTGGTACTAGTGCTCTAAGATGGAAACCGGACAGCATAAACAGTGGAGGCTTTTAGGTGAATTGTTTTACCTCAACAACCATTACAGTTGGTATTGGTCTAGTAATAATAAGAATAAAAAATTATTGGTAGTGAATCAAAACGAGAATCTTTAACTTCTCAAAAAAGAAGAGAAAAACTATCGGTAGTTACTTATTGCAAACCGAAACCTGCCAACTACCGACAGTAAATAGTATAAATATGAAGATGAACTAAGCGCATATGGATCTTTGGGCTTCTTTCAAAACCTAAAAATCAGCTTTGTCCACATGAATTCTAGTTTAAACTTACTTTGATCTCATTTCCATCGTAAAGTACTTCTTCTACAGGAGCGGCTTCATCAATAGAAACCGGGTTCTCTTTGGAGACGAACACTACACGAATAGTTCGCTGTGACAACATGCCCTCAAACTGGCCTTCCCTCGCCCCAATCGTCAGCGTTTTATTTTCTTCCGACCATGAGAAATTAATATTGGTAAATTTCCCTTCTTCGTAGTTGTAATTTGTGCCCTCGTCTTCGTACAGGTCAAAAGTGGCATTGTCGCCCGTGTACACATACACCGTGAGCGGATCTACAGCTTTTTGAGTAGTATATTCTATCTCAGGACCAAACGGAATAATAGAGCCTGCTTTGGCAAAAAGAGGCATTTTTTCATAAGGGGCATAGGCTTCTATAGTCTGACCACCTTCTGCAAATTCTCCAGAATGCACATTATACCATCCTTTGGAAACTGGCAGATAGACACTTCTTGAACTTTTGCCATATTCGGTCACGGGGTTTACCAACAAAGAAGGCCCGTACATGTATTGGTCACCGATGTTCCATACATTTTTGTCTTCAGGAAAGTCCATTGCCAAGCCCCTCATTATCGTATAATCTTTGGCATACGTCCAACCTGCTAAGCTGTAGGTATAAGGCATCAATTTATATCTCAACTTGATGTAATAGAGCATGGACTCATACGCCGGATGACCTTCTGGAGCTAAGTTAAATATCTCCCGGTAAGGGTACTGACCGTGGGCACGGAACAAAGGTACAAATGCTCCAAACTGAAACCATCTTGCATTTAGCTCCCTCCATTCTTTTAGGTCTTCACTTCCTTCTTTGGCAGTTTCGTAGCGCTTTTCAACACAGAACCCGCCAACGTCCATGGTCCAATAAGGCAAGCCCGACAAGGCAAAATTGATACCCGCAGAAACTTGCGCTTTCATATCTTCCCACCTCGTGCCGATATCGCCACTCCAAGTTACCGCTCCATAATTTTGCAGGCCTGCAAAACCAGATCTGGTCAAAATGAAGACCCTTTCATCTTCTTTCAAAGACCTTTGCCCTTCATAAATCCCTTTTGCGTTCATCAGAGCATATGCGTTGAAATATTGGGTAGATGGCCCTAAAGCCGTAGGGTTCATCAAATCTTTTCGGTACTGCACGCTTGCATTGGATAAAATATCTGGCTCAGTGGCATCTAGCCACCATGCATCTATATCTTTAGAATAATATTTTTCCTTGATCTGCTTCCAAAACAACTCCCGTGCACCAGGCTCGTAGGCATCGTAAAACGAACCCAAATAACCTGGGTAAATCCAATCTTTCACACTGTCTTCAATCGCCCTTGTGTACATCCATCCCTTTTCGTCGAACTGTTTGTAATGTTCGGTGGTAGGGTAAAACTTCGGCCAAACGGAAATCATGATCCTTGCATTTTGCTCATGCACTTGGTCGATCATGCCGTCGGGATCGGGGAAACGCTCGGGGTCAAACTTGTGGCTTCCCCATTCGGTAACAGGCCAGTGCGACCAATCCAAAACAATATTATCAATTGGAATTTTTCTTTTCCTAAACTCGCTAAGCACGTCCAACAGCTCCTCTGAAGTTTTGTACCGCTCCCTGCTCTGCCAAAAACCCAACGACCATTTTGGCATCACTTGCGCTTTGCCAGTCACTGTTCTGTATCCACTGATCACTCCATCCAAGTTTTCGCCAGCTATGAAATAGTAGCGGATATCCTCGCCCATTTCCGAGTAAAAAGAAAGCTTTTGTTGTGTTTCGGAAGCTACAGGAGAAAGTGCTTTCAAACCGATGTACGAAACTCCCCCATCAGGAAACCATTCTAATTTGATGTGTTTCTTT
Source organism: Flammeovirgaceae bacterium SG7u.111 (assembly GCA_034044135.1). NCBI lineage: Bacteria > Pseudomonadati > Bacteroidota > Cytophagia > Cytophagales > Flammeovirgaceae > Flammeovirgaceae bacterium SG7u.111. The sequence continues at coordinate 6,235,491 of CP139021.1, forward strand.
TCGCCTTGCTTCATGTCTACATTGAACTTGGCAACGGATGGATTCCATGCAGTACGCCATTTATCAAACTGCAGCTCACCATCTACCCAAAGTTTTGTGTAGCCAGCGTAGTAGCAAAGGAATTTATAAATACCAGATTCTTTTGCTTCAATATCCCCTTCCCATGTAATTTTCGCATTGGTAAAGTTGAAATCTTTTGGGAATTTATCTACTGTTTCTAGGTTTTCGTAATCAATCTGATTTTCTACCCTTTCCAAAAAGATACTCTCCGTATTCTTATCATCAATGTACGTGGCGGTAAGCCCACCTTCTTTTCCTTCTTTGTCATAAAGAACAAATTGGTCGATGTTGGAATACGGTCTAGGATCGCCAAATCTCGAAAGAGAATAATTGTCCCACAAAATCCCGTAATTCTTGGTAGAAACCACAAAAGGTACAGAAACCTTGGTGTTGTACTGGAAAAGCTCTTCGTTCTTGCCCTTATAGTTCATCTCATCAGCTTGGTGCTGGCCCAATCCATATAGCGCTTCATCGTCTGGCGTATCGAATACTTGGTGCAGTTCATAGCCTTTTGTGCCATCAACTTCCATGGGGGTAAAGGTTCTGCCCAATGCCGCATCTTCGCTCATAATTGGCGTTCCATCTGCTTTGAAATAGCTGATCGCCCCAGTTTCTTTTGAGATTTTCACTTGCAACTTCGCAGTGCTGATGACCACCTCTTTATCGTTTTCCTCTGTCTTAAACGCTACCTGCTCCGAGCGAGGAATTGCTATCAAGCTTTCGGTAGCATCAAATATTTTTGTGGCAGAAGCCTCTATTTTGGCTATGTCTTCTGCCTCCATAGTCACCTTCACAGCACCACCTTGCCCATCGGCAAAAGGATATACTATTACGCTATTCTGCTCAACCTTAAAGCCCACACTACCAGGTGAACATGCCGCCAAAAATGCAACTAGGCTTAAATGAAAAATTAGTTTTTTTACCATGTCAATTGTCGTTTTTTAAGATACCGACCATAAGCATTTCATCCCCTATGGTCAGTACCAAAAAATTGTTTATTCAGTCTTCATATTGTAAAACATATCCTGCAGCTGAGCCGCATTATAAGCTTCTTAAATATATTAAAACACCTCCACTATTGCGCTAATAGCATCGGGATAAACTTGCTCACCAGTACTTCTATCGAACAGCGCAAAACCTTTGTCTCCTTTGTTCCCATTGTCCCAATAAACTGGTATCATCCCATTGGCTTTCGCCGCCGCAGTTACATAATTCAAATAATAATTTCTTGCTTTTACATGATCGTCATAAGCCTGACCAGCCAATGAAGTTCGGAGGATCGCTCCATATTCACCCAAAACAACAGGTATTCCTTTGTCCACAAAGTTGGTTTTCATTAAGCCAAAAACTTCGTCGACCCAAGCTTCATCCCCCCATGTAGCAACATCTCCACCTGCAAAGTCTTTTCCCCACTGCGATTTACCTCCTGCATCTTCTTTCAGGGCAAATTCATAAGGATCGTAAAAGTGTACTTCAACCATCAGCTTATTGTCCACGCTATCGGTAGGGGTTATAAAATGATTGACCGTATGGGTAATGTTTGTATTGAAGCCCTGCACTACCAAATGACGGTAAGAGTTTCTCCCACCAGTAGCTCGCACAGCATCTACAAAAGTTTGGTTAAATGAATTTTGAACAGCAACATGTTCGGCAGTTGGGTCACCCCAATCGTTTTCTACATGAACTTCATTCGTTCCCGCAAAAAGCAAGTAATCGCTGTGATCTCGGAAATGAATGGCAATCTGTTTCCAATATGCCGCCAATCTTTCGTTTATCACATCTTGCTGGTCGTAGAAAGGATGGTCCATCCATCCCCCATCCCAATGCACATTGATGATGGCATACATCTGATTACTAGTAACATAATTGGCTACTTCTTCTACCCTTTCCAGCCATTCCTTTTTAATCTTATAATCCGTTCCTTCTTCTATGTTATGAGACCACGATACGGGAATCCTTACCGCATTGAAGCCGGCTGCTTTTATCGAATCAATCAACTCTTGCGAGATTACCGGGTTGCCCCAAGTAACTTCACTTCCTGTCAGTTTTCCTCCTGAAGAACTTATCGCTTCCAAAGAGTTCCCTACATTCCATCCTGCACCCATCAACTCCGATAGCTGCAATGAAGTAAGATCTCTCATGCCTGTGTTATCGGGGTCGATATAGGAAGGCTCTTCTGGATCAGGCTCAACTACCACTGCTTCACTTCCTTTTTGGGAAATGGCAATGACCACATCTGCAGCACCTTCTGCGGTAAGTGTTAGCGAGGCACTTCTTTCGGCAGTATCTTCATTTTCATCTGCTATGATGTCGATAGAAGCATCTCCTTTTACGCTTTGTATAGATGGGCGATACCATTCACCTGTAGTGTAGGCTATTTTCCAAACAGCATTGCTGGTAATGGCTAATGTATGCGTCCCACCTTCTGCCTCAAACTCAAAAGAAGCTGGAGTAGCCGATAGGGTAACCGGATCTTTAATCTCTTCTATTTCACCACTTTCCTCTGTACAAGAAACAAAACAAAAGCTTATCAAGAAAATCAAATACATATTGAAACACCTCATAAATTTTAATCAATTCTTTAATAAAAAACACAGTAGGGAGGTAAATAAGTTACAAGAGCTGCCATCAACCTTACTGATAGCCCCAGTAATAATTATTCTTTTATAGCGATCAGAAATTTGAAGGGATACTCCTTGGGAGTTGGAAAACAAATAAATATCCCAACTCCCAGAGTATCATAACTTACAGCCTTATTCGGCAGGAACAAAAAGGTAGGTCATCAAAAACTCATCCTCACCAGAAAGGTCTTTATCTCTCAAAGCCTGTAAGAAAAGTGCATTTTCTTCTAGTTTATGGATGGTAATCGCGCCCCAGTCAGCTACTGCATAATCACACGTCCATGGATGTAATAACCCGACAGACATCGTAATTTTGTTGTTTTCAAGGTCTAATGACCAAGTTCCATTTAAAGTAACCACCTCATCGGTTTCCAATACATCTGTTGCCTCGGGCATGCCACTGCGCACTACTGTAGCCCCGCCATCATCATAGGTATAAACACGCTTGTGTTGGTTAACCACTACAGTTCCATCCATTTCAAACTTCATAGTTCCATAATCAACACTTGCTTCGCCCGATGCATAGTGCTCACCTGGCAAAGGATTCCAAGCCCAAGTGGCAAAATCTGAGAACATCATAGGCCCTTGTTCAGCTCCCCAGCTTGTAGTTACATCGTACGTCCTGTCAGAATCTAGTTTCCAAGTTTTGGCTGTAATCAGCTTTTTAGCTTCTTCTACTGGATCTTTCTCCGCAGCACCCGGTGCTTGTGGGATCAATTTGAAGGCTGCATATTCAGGTTTGGTTGGATCTAAAGCACCAACCCACATTCCTGTTACACTTCCAGTGGCATCTTTCTCAATCTGAAGGATTCTCCATTGATTTTCTGCTGTGGTAAACAAATTCACCCAAGAGCAAATGTTGAAACCTGGAGTAACGCCATCAAACGTGTAAATTCCTTTTTCATCTAAGGCATAAGTTCCTGTAGCTTCAGCTCCAGAGGGATCTACATATTTGACAGTGTTGTCTTGAGAATTCAATGTCAATGAGAAATCTTCGTAAGTTGCAGGAATGGAAGCATTGAAACCTGTCCAATCTGGGTAATCTGTTACAGTATTCCAATCATTTAGCATCATCCCATCAAGCCCAGCCCAGTTGAAAGGAGTTTCTGGGGAAAGAACCCATTTAATTTCATAACTCACATTGGTAGAGATATCGCCTTCCCAACCTTCTGGCAGTGCTGGCTCGGGATCTTCTTCCAAAGGTGGAGTCCAGTTATCAGCATAATCTTTTGAAATGTAGTTATAAATCAAGAGAGCAGGTCCCTCTCCCGATAGCCCTTCGTCACGAAGTGCTGCTAACTGCAAGGTATTTTCAGTAATGCTTATCACTTTTAATTTACCCCAGTCTACTACTTGTCCATCCCTTCCTTCATCGTGCAAAGGTCCGGCATCCGTCATGCTCAGCGTCTTCGCTTCTGCATCCAAAAAGTAAGTACCATTCTCAGTTCTACCAAGCATTTTGTGGTCAACTGATACACTTGCACCGCCCTTTAGGCTGAAGGTCATCGAACCATAATCCCCCTCAGGCATTAGCCAAGCGTTACCAGGATAATCAGGATCCCAATTCCAGCAATCTACATCGTCCACACATTCATTTCCCCAGCCCATGCTTAAGCCTGAGAAATATAACGGACCAAGAAAATACTTGCTTTGCGCATCAGCATCCAAATCGAGATACCACGTTTTCTCATTTCCGACTCCTCCCGTGAGTAGTTCCCACATAGGATCATCGATATAAGAAAAGTTGTTGGTAGAGATCGTCAACTGAAATACATCGTCTTTTACTATGCCACCGGCGCTCATTACCCCATAGGTAAACTCATAATCTCCCGCAAAAGGGATTCTCACCGTATCTGATACTCGAACAGATCTGCCAGTAGGAGTATTCCAAATAGGAGCCGCACCCGATGTCATACTTTCCAAAATCACCATGTTAGGGTCATTTGGGTTTTGAGTGATCGAATATTTTAGGTCACTTTTTGTAAGAACTTCTCCCAAAGAGAATTCCTCTGGCTGACAAGACAAAAGCCCTACAACTAAGCCTATCAGCACTATTAGTAGTTTATTTAAATTCCTTTTCATTTTTCTTGTCTTTATATGGATTAAAAGCCTAATTATTCCCATCCAGCATTTTGCTTCAACACTCCATCCGAACGGGTGATCTGATTTTGAGGAATTTGCTGTAATCCACGTGTTTTGGTAATATTGCTTCCAAGAATCGATTTTGTAGCTTCTACGCCTCCATTAAGAACCCTTGTTTGTTCGTCGATAGCGGCAGCAGCTACGCCTACTCCTTGCCTCAGCAAATCCCAGTAACGAATACCTTCGAGGGCAAATTCAACCCTCCGCTCTTTCATTATATTATCAACAGACAAAGCCACAGGTGCTAAGCCAGCTCTTGCCCTTACCTCGTCAAAATATGTTTGGGCATTGGCACTACCAAGTTCGGCAGCCATCAACAGCACATCCGCATAACGCATCACTACATAGTCTTGAAACTGGCTAATCTGGAAACTAACACCACCATTGGCTTCAGACACATCTTGACCGTCGGGGTTCGCTAGTGTTGTATATTTTTTGAAGGTATAACCGGTGTACTCACGCTGGTCAGAATTATCAAAATCAAGCCCTTCTTCCTCTATCGCAATAATAGAAGCTTCTTTTCTCGTATCGTCTGGTTCATAAGCCTCGTACAATTTAGCACTGACGGTGCCTCCGCCCCAGCCTCTTCCATATGGGCTAAAAGACTGAGCTCTCAAACCAAGCATTACCAACCAGTGGTTGCTATCCACAACACCATCCCAGTTTGAGGTAATGTTATACTTGATAGCAAAAAGTGTTTCTGCATTGTCTTTTCCAGCATAGGTAGTTTCCAACGCATCTCCAGCTTCGTTTATGCTAGTAGAAGCCGCTGGCCATAAGTTTTTGTACTCTTCTATAAGGCTATATCCTCCTGCCGAAATAACTTCTTCAAGACCGTTGAGCACATCACTTTTAGAAATACCGCCAACTAATTCTGACTGACCATAGTACCCTGTGTAAAACAAGAATACCCTTGCCAAATAAGCTTTTGCTACCCACTTGTTTACCCTACCTGCTTCTACTGCCTCACTGCCATTTTCAGCAGCAAACTTCAAGTCTTCGGCAATTACTGTATAAATATCATCTGCTTCTGACTGTGGAATGTTTGCGTTTAAAGGCTCTGTAAGCAATGGAACTTTCTCCCAAAGCCTAGTCATATCGAAGTAGCAATATGCACGAATAAACCTTGCCTGCGCTTCAACTGAATTTTTGTAAGCTTCATCTCCTTCCCAATCGATCTGCTCCATTTTTGAAAGCAAAGTATTTACCCTGAAGATCGCCTTATAATAAGCTATCCAGTTGGCATCGAAGATGTTCACTTCGCCTGAAGAACGGTTGATGTCGAACTCGTCAATTACTTGATAGTTGTACCCATCGTTGTTTCCTACTCCTCCGAAACAGTTGTCGGAAAACACCTCTGATGCAATGGGAAAAGCAACCCCACCCGAAGAATACAGTAACTGAAGACCATCGTAGCAGCCTACCAAGGCCATCTCGGCATCAGCCTTTGTTTTATAGAAGTTCGAGTCGGTAACCAAGTTAATTGGTTCGGTATCTAAAAAACTGTTGGAACAACTTGTAGCTACAAGTATCCCAAATATGATTAATGATATTTTTATAATTTTCATTTTCATCTCACATTAAAAATTAACATTTAGACCAAGTAGATAGGTTCTAGGACGTGGGTAAAAACCAAGGTCAACACCTGCAGAACCATTTTCCAATCCATAGCCTACTTCTGGATCCATACCATCGTAATTGGTGAATGTAAGTGCATTGAGAACAGATGCGTAGAATCTAACTTTGTTCACTACATTGCTTTCGAAAAGCCTGCTGAAATCGTAACCTATGGTCACGTTATTGAGCCTCACGAAATCGCCGTCATGCACAAATACATCTGAGAATTTATAGTTAACATTTGCCTCTGTTACCCTTGGGATAGTGTTTGAGGTACCCTCTCCATGCCACCGACCTAAAATAGATTTGCTATAGTTGGCAAAGCCATTTGCGTGGTTGCGGTAAGACTGAACTATTTGGTTTCCTGCAACGCCATATGCAAGGATTGAAAAATCAAAACCTTTGTAATCGGCAGAAAATGACAAGCTAAAAGTGTAGTCCGGATTAGGGTCGCCCAACATTGTTTTGTCATCATCGTTGAGTAAACCGTCGTTGTTCAAATCCACATACTTCAAGTCACCTGGCAAAGCATTTGGTTGGATTAGGCCACCATCTGAGCTTGTATGAGCGTCAACTTCTCCCTCGTTTTGGAATACACCATCGGTTTTCCAACCCCAGAAATATCCAATAGGGAAACCTGTTTCCGCTCTTCTATAAAACACGCCAGAATTATCATACAACATGTTTTCCAAACCTGGTACTATACCGTCTTCGGTAGGCACTTCCAATACCTCGTTTTCGTTTTTCGCAACTGTTCCATTAATTGAGAAATTGAAATCTCCAATTGACTTTCTCCAAGTTGCGGCCAGTTCCACACCCATGTTCCTTACATTGCCACCATTGAAGAATGGAGCATCTGTACCGTCCGTTGCATATCCAGGCTTCTGTAGTATCCAGTCCTTTGTGGTCTTGTTGTACCAGTCAGCAGCTAAAATCAACTCTCCGCTGAAAAAATGTGCATCGATACCAACGTTGGTTTGTTCCGAAGTTTCCCACCTCAAGCTTTCGTTGGCTAACCTAGAAGGGTATGCGCCTACTACATTTCCCGAAGCATCAAAATCGGCAGAACCAAAGTAATAGTTAGAGCCTCCAACATTGATAGGAGCTAAATACTGGAATGCATTTACATTTTGGTTACCTACTTGCCCCCAACTAGCCCTAAGCTTCAAGAAGTCCAACCAGCCATCTTGATCAGACAAGAAAGCCTCATCAGACAAAACCCAACCTGCTGACACTGATGGGAAATAGCCCCACCTGTTGTTTTCGGCAAATCGTGAAGACCCATCTGCTCTGAAAGTAGCATTGAGCAAGTATTTGCCTTTGTAATCGTAGCTTACACGACCTAGGTAAGACAAGAGCTTCGACTCGTCGTAAGGAGAGCCATTGAAAGAAAGCTTGGTGAAATCTGTATTTGTAGTATTATTTATATAGGCATAGGTAAGTCCAGGGATTTTTAAGTCAGCATTTTGTGTGTACATGGAAGAACCATTGTTTTTATAGCTAAACATACCCGCCATCACGGAGAGATTATGGTTTCCCAACTCAAATTCATACGTAGCTGTATTGTCAAAAGTCAATGCTAGTCCTTTGTTAAGGCTTTGGCTTGCTTGGTCAAAAGTACGTTGGCTATAAATCGACAATTCATAGATGGGCTTATAACCCCTTGACTCGCTAGTATAAAAATCAACACCCAAACGACTTCTGATCTTCAAATTTTTGATTGGGCTAAGCTCTACATATACATCACCAAAAACCTTTTGATCGTTATTCTGATTTTGGTTTTCATACACCATAGTTGCATATGGGTTACTTTCACCTGGCGCCCATGGCTCCCACTCTTGACCTTGGTACATCACCCCCGCATTAGCAGAGTTGTTCAGGAAATTTCCAGCGTCATCGTACATTGGAAGGAATGGACTTGTATTAAATGCACTCCTAAATGTGTTGTTGTACTGGTTTCCTACCGAAATACCATTTTTGTCAACATAAGAGAAAGTCAAGTGCTGACCAACTTTTACTATGTCATCGAAAGCGCTGTGCTCAGTATTGACACGGAAAGCGTACCTGTTATATTCAGAAATACCAGGTCCGCCAACTATACCTTCTTGGCCAGTGTACGACATGGAAAGTGAATAGATCGACTTTTCAGTACCGCCATTCAGTCCAAGAGAATAGTTTTGGGTAACGGCATCGTTGTAGATCATTTCATCTATCCAGTTAGTGCCACCGCCCATCGCATTTATTTCTTCTTGGGAGAAATAAGGAACTTTACCAGAGTTAACCGCCGCCTCGTTCATAATCACCGCATATTCTGTACTGTTGAGCATGCTTATTTGGCGAGATGGCTCTTGAAGACCGTAAAAAGCATCAAAGGAAAAATTTGACTTTCCTGCCTTACCTGTTTTAGTAGTGATCAACACTACACCGTTGGCAGCTTGCGAACCGTAAATAGCGGCAGCAGCAGCATCTTTCAACACATCGATGCTCTCAATATCGGAGTTGTTCAGGTAAGAGATGTCGCCCGTTTGCATTCCATCTACCACATATAGCGGTCCCGAACCGTTGATAGTACCAGCACCACGAATGGTCACTTTCATGCCCTCACCGGGCTGACCCGAAGTAGAGGCAATGTTTACGCCGGCAACTTGCCCTTGCAAACCCTGCATGGCATCTGTTGCGCTTAGCTTTACAAATTCATCGCCTTTTACCTGACCTGTAGCACCTGTAACCAGCTTTTTTTGCTGTACACCGTACCCAATAACCACCACCTCTTCTAGCTCGGAAATATTATCTTCCAAAGCCACATTGATTTCTGTTTGGGTCGTGATCTCTATCTCTTGCGTGATATAACCCAAGAATGAAACCACCAATACGTCATTTGGATTTACTTTGAGTTCGAAGTTGCCATCGTAATTTGTGATGACACCTGTTTCTGATCCTTTGATCAGCACCATTGCACCCGGTAGACCTTCCTTATCAGAAGCAGATACAACCCTGCCTTTTATTGTATAAGATGATTGTGCCAACAATGGCATGCCCATTAAAAGCATTCCAAAAGCCATCGCACATCTTAAGAACAAAGATCGGCTGGGATTTTTCCATTTTCTATTCACTAGATTCCTCATCGCCATATTTAGTTAGTTAATTAATAAGTATTTAGAGGGTCTAAAAGTAAATCTGAAGGCGATGCAAGCCGAAAATCTCGGTTAACTGTATATGCACGGTTTGATAACTAGAAGTGATAATTTGTAACTATCTTATGTATAAAATGATAATTACATCACCCATAAACACCTTATTTACAATAAGATAAGAAAATCATAAATTCAACAAGAAATGCTCAAGGGTTCAAAGCCCAAAAACAAGGGGATTCTCACAAAAGAAGAGTAAAGAAAAAGAACAAGTTTAGTTTATTTAATGTTACAAGATTATAATATCCAATAAACCATTATTCCTTTGCACTCAGATTGGGTGCAAAGGAAAGCTCGACCTTCTAAAGTTTGTAAACTTTAGAAGGTCGAGCTTTAACTAAACATAATTTTATTCTTTATTACCAGAACAAAATTACTTTACATTAATAACCAACTCTCCGTCTTCAAGTCCATCAGAATTGGCTACCAGTTTTACAGTTCCAGCCTCACCAGTTGACTGGATAACCACCAAGCATTTTCCATAAAAAGCTTTTATCGTTTTTCCTTTGAATGACTCGTGGCTGTTAGGGTTTCCATTATCTACTCCTACTATTTTACCAGGTCCTTCTAGTTCAAAAGAAACTTGGTGATGGGCTTGTGGATGAATCGTTCCAGCACTATCTACTACCGTTACCGTCACAAAAGACAAGTCCACGCCATCTGCCTGAATAGTTCCTCTATCGGCTTCTAAGTTTATTTTATGTGGTTTTTCAGCCGTTTTCAATTCTTTTACCAACTCTTTTCCATCTACCGCAGACTTAGCTGTTATCGTACCTTTTTCAAATGGCACTTTCCACATCAAATGCAGCTCGTCCCCTTCTTTTTCCTTCTTGCCCAATGATTTCCCATTCAAAAACAGCTCTACCTCATCCGCAGTAGCATACGCCCAAATATCGACAGAATCGCCCTCAGACCAGTTCCAGTGGGGATAAATATGTAAAACCGGGTCTTCTGCCCAAAGTGATTTATAAAGGTAATAGGTATCCTTGGGGAAACCAGCCAAATCGACTATTCCGAAGAAAGAGCTCCTTGATGGCCAAGAATATGGAGTAGGTTCGCCAAGATAATCAAAGCCCGTCCAAACAAACATGCCTGAAAGGTAATCGTGCTTCATTATTACTTTTAGCACCTCCTCGTGGGTTGCACCCCAAGGCGTGCTCACATGGTCGTAAGCAGAAACGGTATTATCAGGATTTCCTTGGGTGAAAGGAATATCCCAGCGCACAGGCCAACGCTGAACAGTATCGGAAGGCATATCATAATAGCCCCTAGTTGCCAATGCGGAAGTTGTTTCAGTTGCTATAAAGCATTTTCCGGGAAAGACTTCTGGGAAATTTTCATACAAATCCAGCGCATAATTGTAACCTATCAAGTCCAAAGCCCCCGATTGTGCTATCGTATTTTCGGGAGATGGTGGGTTACAAGCAACGGTGATAGCGCGAGTTGTATCTAATTCTCTCACCACAGCAGCCAATTCTGTCGCTATTGTTTTCCCCGCCTCGTCCCATTGTTCGGGGATTTCATTGCCCACACTCCAAATAATGATGCTCGGATGGTTCCTATCTCTTTTAATGAAATCTTGAAGGTCTTTCACATGCCATTTGTCCCAATTAAGGGAATAATCAAATTCAGTTTTACCCTTTTTCCACATATCAAACATCTCATCCATTACTAAAAAACCCATCTCATCGCACAGATCAAGCAATTCTGGGGCAGGAGGATTATGCGTAGTCCGAATGGCATTCGCGCCCATTTCTTGCATGATCTCCAGCTGGCGACGCAGCGCCCTTGTATTAATAGCTGCACCAAGGCTTCCAAGATCATGATGATTACACACTCCTTTGATTTTCATAGGCTTGCCATTCAAGAAAAAACCTTTTTCAGGATCGAAGTCAAAATACCTTATACCAAATGTATTGGACGTTTTATCCACTAATTCCCCTTCTGCATACATGCTTATGGTTGCTTGGTAGAGGTTTGGATCTTCTACCGACCAAAGTGCAGGAGAGGGGACTTTTATGTTTATATCCACTCCTTCGGTTGAGTTTTCACCCAATACAAGCTCGTGGGAATAAATGAGCCCCTCACTCGAAGCTTGTTTTTTGACCTCTATCGCATATTTAATATTCCCTTCTTGTTTGGTCGCATTCCTAAGTTTTGCCTTTATGTTTACAATTGCTCTTTCAGTACTAACCTCTGGTGTAGTAATAAATGTCTCGTTCTTTTCTACATATATTTTCTCTGTACTTTCTAGCCAAACATTCCTATAAATACCTGAACCAGAATACCATCTGGAATTAGGTTGCGGAGAGTTGTTTACCTTCACTGCCAATACATTAGGCTCTTCTCCAAACCCTAAATGAGGCGTAAGGTCATACTGGAAGGAAATATACCCATTGGGTCGATTACCTAAAAAATGCCCGTTTATCCACACTTCGCTGTTGCGATAAACACCGTCAAAAATCACTGTAAATAGCTTGGCGCTATCGGCAGCTGATAGTTTGAAATATTTTCTGTACCAGCCAACCCCTCCCGGAAGTGCTCCTCCTCCTACGGTAGCAGGGTGGTTTTCATCAAATTCTCCTTCAATACTCCAATCGTGGGGAATATCGAGCGTACGCCATTGCCTATCGTCGAAGCTTTTTACTTCTGCACCTTCCGGTTCGCCTAAGTAAAATTTCCAATCTTCCGAAAGCAAACGCACTTTTCTCGGATTGTTTTCATTTTCATTGTTCCCTGAACACGAAAAAAACAGTACAGGAATAACTAGTATAAGAAGTAAAGTTCTCATTTTTTTGATGTTAGAATACGTGGGAGAATTATGTCCAAAAAAAGCTAATGGGTTTGACCAAATTAATTTGACCATCCTCATTAGATTTGGGTTACTAATTCTGCGAATAAATTCAATGTAAAAATTGAAAGGGCTAAAAAACTGATCCTCATAAGGCGATGAAGGATTGGGGATTGAACTCTCTAAATACTAAACCCCCTTTCAGCTGCCCCAAAGGTACGAAAAAGATGAGTGAGATCACCTTTCAGATAAGAACTATTCTAAAAAAACGACCTGCTGTCTAGCCTATATTTCGGATAGGCAAAGTAATGATCATGGTAGTACCTTCCCCCACTACACTTTCCACCTTTATTTTTCCAAGATGCTCTTCTATAATTCCTAAGGTGATCGAAAGCCCCATGCCCGTACCTTTGCCTACTTCTTTGGTAGTGAAAAAAGGATCGAAAATATGCTTGATATCTGCTGGAGCAATGCCATTTCCTGTATCTCTTATTTTTATCACCACATTCTCCCCTTCTTCCGTAGCCGAAATGTAAATATTCCCCTCGCCTTCAATAGACTGAACCGCATTTACCAATAGGTTCATCAGCACCTGATTGATCTGGCTAGGTGAGCACTCAATCTCGTGGAATACATTTATGTTTTTAAATACCTGTATCCTATCCTTCGTAAGGTGGTTGATCAGCAATAAATTATTATCTATTCCCTCAGCTAGGCTATAAGAATAGGTCATCTTCGTATCCGAACGGCTAAATGAGCGCAGTCCTTTCACTATGTCTGCTGTCCGCTCCACACCCGTATTTATGTGCCGAGTGATTTTCACGGCTTTCCCCATCATCATATCAAACTTGAGCACCTTTTTCAGCTCATCTATTTCCTTAACTTTCTCCACAGCATTTTCTGGAGTCACTTCTTCATAAAGTTTTGCTACTTTTTCAAACTCCTCTATTACTACCTGTAACCCGCTTATACCTGACTTTATAAAATTGACCGGGTTGTTTATTTCATGAGCTATCCCTGCGGTGAGCAAGCCTAAAGATGCCATTTTTTCCGATTGGACCAATTGTGCCTGAGCCATTTTTAACTGGTCCAACGTAGACATCAGTTCTTCATTGTGCAAAGAGAGTTCTTCTTGCTGACTTTGAAGCTCTTCGTTCAGTTGATTTAGCTCTTTGTTTTGATCTTGGATTTCAGTGTTGGCTTCACGCAGTTCAACCGTACGTTGATCAACCATTTTTTCCAACATCTTTTGCGTCCTTTTTAACCTACCAGTTCGATACCTGAATATAGAAATGACGACACCTATTGACAACAGAGCACAAAACATCCTAAACCACAAAGTAGTCCACCAAGGAGGTTGCATTTTTATCTTTATCGACCGCCCTTCTTCGTTCCAAACCCCATCGTTATTAGAAGCTTTTACCTTAAAGACATAATTGCCAGCGCTCAGATTAGTGTACGTAACAAAACGCTGGTTCCCCACATAATTCCATTCTTTCTCTAGCCCTTCCAACATGTAGGCATATTGATTTTTTTCTGGCGAAGAAAAATTCAACGCCGCAAAACTAAACGTTAAGGTATGCTGCCGATGCGTCAGGACAATCTGCTCTGTTTTATTGATATGGTCTTGCAAAATCCCATCTTGCCCCCCAACATCCACCTGCTTATTAAAAAGCTTTAAACCTGTAAAGGCTATTTGTGGAACCAACGGGTTGTCCTTTATGCTGTCTGGATGAAATAAATTAAAGCCATTGCTTCCGCCAAAAATCATTTCACCGTTTTCTAACTTACAACTGGCATTGAAGGCAAACTCTGTCCCTTGAAGCCCGTCACTTACATCGTAATTCACAAACTCCCCCCGTTCTCCACTACTCATCAAATGGTCAATATCCAAATTAGGAGGTGGGGAAAACTTTGAAAGCCCATTGGTAGTCGATACCCAAAGGTTTCCATGCCCATCTTCTTCTATACCGACCACTCCATTACTGGCAAGTCCATCTTTTTTTGTAAAGGCAAAGAAACGGTTCGTTTCCCTATCCATCAGGTTCAAGCCAGCAAAAGTACCTATCCAAAAGTTTCCTTTACTATCTTCAAAAATCGAATAAACTCTATTATTACTCAGAGAGTATTTCTCATTTGTCCGTTGGTAAAAAACAAAAGAGTATTTATCACGGTCATATTTACCTAGTCCACTATTTGTTCCCACCCAAAGGGTGCTATCCTTTGTTTCGTACAAATCTTTCACCCTATCACCAAGCAAACCAGATTGATTCCTATTCCTTGTATTAAAGTGGACAAAGCCAGACTTACCTGCTTCCCGCATATCTACCCCTTCGCTTCCGGTGCCTACCCACAGAGCCCCTTTGCTGTCCACCAGCACATCGTACACCTTATCTTGAGAAATGCTCTCAGGGTCGTTTTCTTCACTCCGGAAATGCTCAAACCTACCCGTCTTTTTATCGAAAAGGTTGAGCCCTCCGGTAAACGTAGCTACCCACAATTTATCTGGTCTAGCATCATTAATCGAAAGTACGTAGTCGCTACTTATACTCAAAGGATCATTTTCATCTGGGCAGAAGTTTGTAAAAGTCCCTTCTGCCCTATCAAACTTGCTTAGACAACCACCTTCTTTTGTCCCTATCCAAATATCTCCGTCCCTATCTTGGAACATACACCTCACGTTGCTATTGGGCAAGCCATCAGGTCTGTAGTTGAACTTGAAATGCATAAAAGGTTTCCTCCACCTATCTATAAAACCCACCCCTTTATCAAAGGTACCAATCCACAAATTCCCTTCCCTATCCTGCAACAATGCAGTTATCGCATTGGTTCTTAAGCCTTCTGGTTCATAAATATTATAATAATAACCCTGCAATCTCCCTTTATCCGAATCGTAAAAATACAGGCCTTCGTCTTTTGATGCTACCCAGTATTTGCCAGGCCCAGCCTCCACCATACCCTCTATCTGACCCGAAGTAAATACTTTTTGTCCCTCCCCCATTCTTGTGAACCTATTTCCTTCTAAACAAAACAGCCCTTTCTTTTCCGTACTTATTATATATTTTCCGGAAAGTACTTTTTGAATAGCCAATACCACACAATCCTTTATTATTGGTTTAATAGAATTGGTACGCAAGTCCAAACGCCCAAGACCAGTATCAGTACCCACTAGGTACTCACTACCCCCAACTATGGCGAACTCCCTGATAGAGTTAGTTTTGCTTTCGAAAACCAAGTCAAATTCAGCAGTAGAGGGATTACGCTTATAAATTGCCCCGTTGGCCAGAAGCATCAAGTTTTTTTGAGAATCAAATACAAGTGAACGTATATATAAAAGAGGAAAACCGATCAGCTCGAATGACTGAAGGTCTTTATCAAAAGAAAAAAGCCCTTCGGTAGTACCTACCCAAAGATACCTTCCGTCATTACTTTCGAGAATGGAGGTAATAATGTTACCCGTTAACCCTTCTTCATCTTCTACAGTATGCCTGAACACTTCAAAGCCATGCCCGTCGAACCTATTGAGCCCATCTACTGTACCTACCCAAATATACCCATCTTTACATTGAGTGATAACTGTGACTTGGTTATTGGAAAGTCCTTCTTCTTTGGCATAGTGAGTCAATACCAACTGGTCTTTGTACATACCACTGGTTTGCGCGCTTAAAAAATGCCCGTGTAAAAGAAAAAGGTTGATGAGTATAAGAAGAGTTCTTTTCACCTTCTAATCATTATGTATGGGTTTCAAAATAAAGCATATGTACCCTTTTTCACATATAAAAACAATGTAAATGTAAAACCTATCGATTGCTTTATGGCAAACCATCTACATTTTTTTTATATAACCCCAGTCTTCATTGCCAAATTCACATACTTTGTTGTATGTCTCACAAAAAATATTGTTGACCTAATCGGCATTTCCAAGCATAACCCAACAATTTCACCCCATCCATTTTACAGTTCACGTATAAATCTTGACGATTGGCTTCATTGGATTTGAATAACCCACTTCCCCAGTTCATATTTGGAGTATTCTTTCTAGTGTAATAAAAAATTTCTGAGTACATGACAAAAATAAAAGGCAAGCCATCAAAAGGTTATTTTTGAGTTGCGAGACAAAAAAACAACCTAGATGACAAGCCTGTATAAAAGTAAAGAATTGCAATTGATTTTGCAGCAAGAGTTGGGAGGAAATAAAGCCAGAATAACGTTGTTGAGTTATTTAATCATATCGGTTTTGAAAGTAAGGAGCGTGAATTTCAAACGATTGGCGACAGGATATGATAATGGGGTTCTTCTATCATCAAAACTTCGTAGAGTCCAGCGGTTCTTCAGCCAATTCACCTTTGCAGAAGCCCTTTATTGTAAGCTGATAATGAAAACCTTACCAATAGAAGGTAAATATGAATTAAGCCTGGACCGGACAAATTGGAAGCTGGGACAGCTCAACATCAACATTTTGTTCTTATCAGTAATTTATAAAGGAGTAGGCCTGCCCGTATTTTGGTGCACATTGGGAAATAAGCGGGGCAATTCCTCTCAAAAAGAGCGAAAAGACCTACTCAATCGTTTTATGCTCAACTTTGGAGATGATAAGATTGCCTATTTGACAGCTGATAGAGAGTTTGTTGGCCAAGATTGGTTGGCGTATTTGACGAGCCATCAAATCCGTTATTTTATCAGGGTCCGCAATAATATGCATATTACTTTGGCGGAAGGCAAAACGGTGAAAGCTTATTGGTTATTAATGGCTAAACCGAGTATATTTTCACCCTAAAATTGTTTATCTCAATGATACGTTGGGCTATTTCTCAGGTATTAAATATGTTGGTCAAAATGGAAAAATTGATTACCTGATATTGGTTTCCTATAACCAAGAAGACTTAAGCCTAGACATCTATAAAAACCGTTGGCAGATAGAAACTATGTTCAGGGCTTTCAAGTCGGCTGGTTTTAATTTGGAAGATACCCATATTACTGATTATGAAAGATTAGACACCCTGATAAAAGTCATTTCCATTGCTTTTGTTTGGTCTTACAGCGTAGGCATTTACCTTAATGATTGTGTCAAAAAAATAGCAATTAAAAACCACGGCAGGAGGGCCGTAAGCTTCTTTACTTACGGGCTTGATTTCCTTACCAATGCTTTTATCAATACAATTAGAAACGACATCAAAATCGCTTTTAAGATTTTTTTGTCATGTACTTAGAAAAAATTTAATCATATACCCATGCAAATGAACCGTATCTACTTCCGCATTTTTTCACTCATTATGTTGCTGATGAGCACCCAAATGGTATTGGCCCAAACCACCACACGAATTTCCGTCAACGACAACACCTATTCCTACAAATCGAAAGATGCTTTTTCGAGTTATGAAATCAAATACAAGGGCAAAGTTGCTATCACTGAAGATGACCAAAGCATCAAGAGCATAGAACCAGGCGGATTCTTAAAAATAAGCAAAACTACTTTCGGAAATAAACGGGCAGTCATCATCGAAAGCAATTCGAGGGGAACGCTTACCAAAGAATACTATGTAGGCCGAAGTTCTGAGCCTTTCGAACCAGAAGGGGCAAAATGGCTGGCAGATGTACTCCTCGACGTGATAAGAAAAACGGGAATAGGCGCAGAAGACCGCGTGAAGAGGTTCTACAAAAAAGGTGGCGCAACAGCTGTGCTCAACGAGATCAACCAGATAGAAAGTAGCAGCGTAAAAGCGAAGTATTTTGACTTTTTGTTAGAGCAACCAGGGCTGGTTGAAAAAGAGCTAGTGGCAATCGCTTCTGGAATTACCTCCATAAGCTCTTCAAGCAGCAAAGGAAGTCTCTACAGAAAGCATAGTTCACAGTTTATGAAAGGCAACGAAGTATCGGAAGCCTTTTTTAAAGGGATATCGACTATTAGTTCTTCTTCGGAAAAAGGAGCTACGCTCAGGCATATTTTAAAAGAGCACCAGCTCATTGACCAACAAAAAATCTATTTGTTAGAAACTTGCAACAAAATTAGCTCTAGCTCCGAAAAGGGATCGGTAATGCGTGAATTCAACGATATATTTTCCAACAAAGAGAATGTAGTAGACGCTTACTTCAAAACCTTAAACAGCATAAGCAGCACAAGCGAAAAAGGATCGGTTTTGAGAAACTTGCTCAAAGAATACGAACTAGCCCCCAAAGCTCAAGTGCGGCTACTGAAAAGTGTGGGCTCGATAAGTTCCAGCTCTGAGCAAGGCTCTGTTTTGAGAACCTGCGTACCCCAACTTACAAACAATGATGAAGTGGTCGCCGCTTATTTTGACGCAGTTAAAAGAATAGGGAGCAGCTCCGAACAGGGCAGCGTGCTAAGAAGTATTTTAGACAAACCCGAACTAATTTCTGCACCTAATGCTATCCTTTTACTTGAAGCCACATCAAGTATCAGTTCCGATTCGGAAAAGGGCAGCGTGATACGCAAAGCGCTCCCTCTGATAGAAAAATCCGATGCGGTTCAAAAAGCTTATTTTGACGCAGTCAAAAGGATAAGCAGCACTAGTGAAAAAGGAAGTAGCCTTAGGGCAGCAGCCAACAAGGGCAACCTTAGCAGGGCAGGAGTCATTTCCCTCTTAGATGCTACCAAGTCCATCTCTTCCAGCTCGGAAAAAGGGACGGTGCTCAGAACCGTAAGCGACCTAATCTCTGCGGATGATGCCGAACTAATAGAAAAATACAGGGAATGCGCCCGAACCATCTCTTCCGACTCAGAATACAGAAGGGTGATTGAAATGATTCATTAGGATAGATTTGAGCAAGGCTTTAGGGCAAGAGGAAATGAATTCCTCTTGCTCTAAAGCCACACTCCATACTGATTAAACTATGCACAAGATATTTTGGCGAGGCTTTGCCCTCAGTAGTATTTCGGGATTGTTGCTCTACACTTATTTGGTGTATGGCAACTCGGGTTCGCTGCCTAGCTTGCCTGATGACCTCGGGAATTTTGCTGGGGTAATTCTCCTTGCCAATGCAGGTGGCTGGGCACTGTGGGGACTTGGCTCCCTACTCAATAAAATTTTGCCTTGGCAACGGTTTCTTTTCGTACGCTTACTGGCAGGCATTACCCTCGGAACTCTCCTAGTAAACACGGTTGTGTTGAGCATTCCTTACCTCTACACACTGCTGGCAAGGGGCAGCTACGAAGCCGAAATGCTCGCCAATGGCAACACAGAGTTTGTAATAAAACTTTCTATCCTGATTTTCTTTAGTGTCATTACCTATACTTTCATCAATTTCACTACCTATTCTTACCACGAATATGCCATTACGCAGGTGCAGCGGGCACAGTCTACCCGAAAGCAATTGGAAATGCAGTTCGATATGCTCAAAAGCCAGCTAAGCCCCCATTACCTTTTCAATTGTCTCAACACCATTTCTTCGCTCATTTACCAAGATGCAGACTTGGCTGAAAACTTTATCCGAAACTTTGCCCAAACCTACCAATATATCCTCCAGACCAACAGCAAAAAACTGGTGAGCCTACAAGAAGAAATTGACTTCGTAAAAGCATATATTTTCTTATTAAAAGTAAGGTTCGATGAAGGGTTAAAAGTAGATATCGACTTACCCCGAGATGTGCTCAAAAGTGAAATCCCCCCACTTACCTTGCAGCTTTTGGTGGAAAATGCGGTGAAGCACAACATCATTTCGGAAGAGTCGCCCCTGCATGTTCAAATCAGCCTTGACGATGACAAAAAGCTGGCAATCATCAACAACAAAACAGCCGAGCCTGAGCAAAACGAATCGTTTGAAATTGGGCTGAAAAACATCAAAAAACGGTACGAGTATTTTACCAAAAACCCGATCATGATCACCAACGGCGAACTATACAAGGTAAACCTCCCGCTCATCAATTACACACCTAGCAAGGGAAGTATGTTGATGATGTTTTAGAATAGAGATTGGAAGCTAGAGGATAGAAATTAGATAATGTAGAGATACGAAATAAAGTAGAAATAAGGAGATAAATTGTAAGAATGCCCTTCTTCCATAAAAGATATAAAAAGCCTCGTAGAGGCGACATGTTTGTAGTCTTGAAGCCAAAAAGATAGTAAGCTCCGTAGGAGCGACCTACTCTACTCGTTTAATCGAACTCAAAAAACTAGAAACCGCAGCGGCGGACCGTAAGCAACCCGTAACTAGTAACCAAGAAAGAAAAATGAACAAGAATTTTATACACAAATTCACTTACCGGACAGTCAGCCCCATTGCCTATGGAACGGTGGTGTACATCATGATTTTGCTGATTTTCGATAGGGCGGGAAACTTGGCAGAAAACTTTGAACTTTTTGAATGGTTGCTTTGCCTCATCCTCACCTACGGGCAGTTTGAGGCAACTCGCTTGCTCATCATCTTTTTGGATAAAAAAGTCCCTTTCAATAAAAATATTAAACTAAGACTATTCACCCAATTCGGGTTAAGTGCCGTCCTTTCCATCCTCATTGTCTCGGCAGTTATCTCGGCATATTTCATCTATTTGGTACAGTTCAGCTCGTTCCTCCCCGAGCTCTATACCTTCAATTCTTTGCTACTGACCATCAGCATTTTTCACAATTTGCTTTATACAAGCATCTGCTTTTTGGGCAAGCAAAACGATGAAGAGCTGGCAAAAGAACATTCGTTGAGAAAAACCCTAGAATTTCAGCTCCAAGCTTTCAAAAACGAGATCAACCCAGAATTGCTCTATTCCAGTCTCGAAACCGTCATTTCCCTACTCCACCAAAACCCTAAAAAAGCGGATAACTTTATCAACCAACTTTCCACGGTCTATCGCTACACGCTCGACAACAAGCAGTACGAACTCGCCCAGCTCAAAACAGAATTAAATGCGGTTGACAATCTTTTGCAGCTGCTCAATATCCGCCACCACGGCAACTTGAGTTTTAGCTCGGAAATCCCCCAAACCGAGCTAATAAAGGAACTGATCCCTGGTACCTTACCCATGCTGGTAGAGCATTTGGTAAGGACTTCGATAGTTTCGAGCAACCAACCTCTGCACATCCGCTGCTACCTAGATGGGGAAAATACCCTAGCGGTTCAAAGCAGGCTCAATGAACGTATAAGACCGATTGATAAGCCCAAAAAAGAGTTGAAAAATTTACAAAAAGCGTATTCATTTTACACTTCCGAACCTGTAGTGAAAGTAAAAGCCTACGACGAGGTAATCATAAAAGTGCCTTTGCTCCAACTGGAATTGGAAGAGGAGGTTTTGTAAATATTAGAGGTCAAATTAGCCGGAAATGGCATTATATATATATTTAAAAAAGTGAAAATTGTAATCATAGAAGACGAAAAGCCTGCGGCAGATAAGCTCCAGCGTTTATTAAAACTTTCGGTGGAAAACAGTGAGATTTTGGCGGTGTTACCTTCCATTCAAAAAGCGGTAAAGTGGTTTGGACAAGGTGAGGAATATGACCTTGTGTTTATGGATATCCAACTGGCAGATGGGCTATGCTTTGAGATTTTCAAAAAAGTGACCATCCAAAAACCCGTCATTTTCACCACTGCATACAACGAGTACGCCATAGAAGCTTTCAAGGTAAACAGCATCGATTATTTGCTGAAACCCATCACTGCCGAAAAGGTAGAAAGCAGCCTCAATAAATTGGAAACCTTGCGCCAGAACCTTCCTTCACCACAGCAGCCGAACCAACTGGAACAGATCAACCAAATGCTGGCCTCGCTCCAAAAAAACTACAAGTCGAGATTTATGGTGAAACTTGGCGAACATATCCGTTCCGTAGCAGTGGAAAAAATAGCCTATTTCCTCGCCGAAGACCGCCATGTTTCGCTCTTTACACTCCAAGGACGCCGATTCCTGATCGATTATAAAATGGAAGAACTGGAAAACATGCTCGACCCTAAGCTTTTTTTCCGAGCCAACCGAAGTTTTACCGTTGGGATAAATGCCATCCAAGATGTACTAGTGTATTCGAACAGCCGACTAAAAATAAGTACCGAACCTCAATCCGAAAAAGAAATAATTGTAAGTAGGGAAAAGGTCGCCGCCTTCAAAGATTGGTTCAACGATGGAGAACTAGAAAATTAGAAACCAGTTGTGGCCAGTAAAAGCGTAAAATTTTACATCTCATCACCAAATAACTTGAGGTTAAAAAACAAAAGAACCGATGCAAATAAGAGCATCGGCTCAACTTGTATGAAGTTAAAAGGAGCAAAATATTAAAGTAAAGCTAACGCTTTTTCATAGTCAGGCTCTTGGCCTATTTCTGGAACTTGTTCTGTATATTTTATGAGCCCATCTTCACCTATTACAATTACTGCCCTAGAAAGCAAACCTTCAAAAGCGCCATCTACTATTTTTAATGCATAAGCATCCGAAAAACTACTGTTTTTATATTCCGATGCAGGAATTACATTGGTAAGTCCTTCTGTTTCACAGAAACGGCTGTGGGCAAAAGGCAAATCTTTTGAAATACAGATCACCACCGTATTTTCCAAAGAAGAGGCTTCTTGGTTAAATTTCCTTACCGAGGCAGCGCACACGCCCGTATCGATACTCGGAAAAATGTTCAATACTATTTTTTTGCCTGCATAATCGGACAAACTAGCATCCGATAAATCTGATCTGGTGAAAGTAAAATCTGGTGCTTTGCTGCCTACTGTGGGCAACTCGCCTGCTGTATGGGTTTCGTTTCCTCCAAGTGTGATCTTAGACATTGATTTTCGTTGGTTTAAAAAGTTTAAAATGCTAGAATTATTATCATAAAAATTTGTTGAATGACATTGTTTTCAAATTCAATAGCTTTTTTTGCCATAACTCCTAACTTGCCCCCCAATTCTTGCAGTACGTTGATAAACTTTGGCTCTTACAACAAAATGCTACCCAAAAAAACGCTTTTTATCTTAGTATTTTTGCTTAGCACTACAAGCACCTTCGCCCAGTTTGATAACTGGGGTGTGACAGGCGGATTGACATTTAACTACGGAAGCACCCTCCAAAGGCTTGGGTTATTTTTTGGCGGCTACTATTACGAAGACCACGTTCAAGTAAACTTAAATGCCCGCTTCCATAGGAATTTCAAATCGTATGGACCAACTGACAGGCAAGGAAACGAGTGGCAAATCCATGCTGGCCTAGTATATTCCTATGGCAATATCGATTCTGTTAAAAATCAATTCCTCTCCGAGGTAAGCAGCCAAATGGCATACAAAAACTCTATTGGCTACGCTTATAATGTATTCATCGACCAGATAAAAACCTCTCAAAACACAGGCACGATATCTTGGCAACTTGACAAATTCAACCTCATCATAGAAAATGACATTTTGGGCTCACCAGGCTCAGACCAGTTCCGCACAGGGGCTTTTCTGCTTTCTTACAACGATGGGCAAAACCAGCTTGCCATCAGCAATGTACTCTGGACGGGCAATCCACATTCTGAGCAAACTGTATTGTACGATTCTTGTTCGTTTGCCCGCTTTGGTTACAAGGACATCTCGAAAGCTCCTTACGGCGGATATTCCAATGGCATCTTAAAAATCCAGTACCGCAGGGCTTTTGACATTATCCAACATGCCGGTTTTGATATAGGGATAGATGCAGAACAGATCAGGAATGTGATCCAAAATAAAATTATGCACGACTTTATCTTCTGGCCAGCCAAGTGGAACCCTGTCAAAAACAAGCATTTGCCCATGGTGGACTCGGAAGGAAATGCGTATATCTACGAAGAGGGGCAAAAAATCCGGCCCGCTAAATTTTATTGGGACATGAACATGAATTCCGTACTGACCTACTAGAGTTGGGAGTTGCAGCTTTTTCAGAACTAGGTTTCTCAAACAGTGCGCTATCCGTAGTTTTTAGCTCTATGGATTTGTAAAAAAAAACAGTCAATCTGCCAATTGGCTCCATAAAAGGCAAAAACCCGTAACAATCAGACCTTTTAAAATTGAATAAACTTTTTGCATGCCGCATTGATGCTAAGCGAAACCTTGTATTTTTGGGCAAACTCAAATCTGTTTATCCCATGCGCTTTTTAAAGACTTTTCTCTTCATTCTTTTAGCCCAACAATTTGCTTTTTCCCAAGCTAAAGTCCCCCAGCTTTCAGACCGTGCATTTGTATCGGCCATCACCATTGATCCCGGATCAGAAGTGTATTCTATTTTTGGGCACAGCGCCTACCGAGTGGCTGACCCAAGGCTCGGCTTGGACAGGGTCTATAACTACGGCACCTTTGACTTTGACGACACCTTTGTGTTCAAGTTTGCTCGTGGAAAACTAAACTACAAGCTTTCTATTGAGGATTTTAGCCGATTCGAATACAAATACCATTACTTCAACCGCTCGTACAAAGAGCAGGTGCTCGACCTGAACCAAGCCCAAGTCCAAAAGGTTTTTGAATTTTTGGAAACCAACCACCTCCCCGAAAACAGGTACTACCTCTACGATTTCTTTTACGACAACTGCGCCACCCGAATGATAGATGTGGTGGAACAATCCTTGGGCGACGAAGCTACTTTCGACCGTACTCCTCCTGCCAATGAAATTTCTTTTAGAGATATGATCGACAACTATGTGGAGGAAAAAGCGCCGTGGCTCGACCTCGGCATCGACATGGCACTGGGCCTTCCCGCCGACAAGATCATGACCAACCGAGATTACACCTTCTTGCCCGATTATGTGTACAAGGACTTGGAAAAAGCCACTTTGGAAGGAGGAAAACCTTTGGTAAGAAGCTCCAAGCAACTCTTCGAAGCACTTCCCGAAGAAAGCGGTTATTTGCCCCACCCCAACCTGATTTTTTGGTCTATTTTCTTACTTATAGCAGTTGCTACGGTGATTGGGTTTAGGAAAGAAAAGCGAAAGCGCTGGATCGATTTCACCCTATTTCTAGTAGCAGGAATAGCAGGGTTGGTCATTGTTTTCTTGTGGTTTTTTACCGACCATACCACCACCGTCAACAACCTCAATATACTTTGGACAAATCCTTTGCACCTAGTGGCAGCATTTTTTGCCCTCAAAAAACAACTCCCCAACTTTTGGAAAAAGTACTTCTTGGTGATAGGTGGGTTAAATTCACTAATCATCGTGCTTTGGGGAGTTCTTCCACAAGACTTACCATCGCCCATGATCCCGATGATTTTGGCGCTGACCATGCGGGCTTTTTATATTTTTTATTCTCAGAAGGATTAGTGGTGAGTATTAAAGTAAACTCACATACTAACTTTGGATAAATTAAGTGGGTGCTTGAAAGAGTAACGGCACGAGCGAGACGCTCGCACCAGAGCCAATAAAACTTACTCGCAATACGAAACCTGAAACACGCTACTCAAAATATGGGCAAAATAAAAATCATAGAAACAAAAGACGGTTCGCACAGCCTCTACCACGAGGATTTGGACGAAACCTACCATTCTGGGCACGGTGCTTATACCGAGTCGCAGTTTGTATTTATAGATAAAGGCTTGAATTATTTGCTGGAAAGAAAACAACCCAGCAAGCTGACTATATTGGAAATTGGTTTTGGAACAGGTCTCAATGCCATTTTGACCATAGTCAAGGCAATGGAACTAAAGCAGGAAATTACCTTCATAAGCCTCGAACCTTTTCCTCTTTCCGATGAGTTAATTCAATCACTCAACTATAAAAAGTTTTTACCTGAAAAAGTGCATGCCCACTTCGATGAAATCCACCTTGCCCCTTGGGAAGAAGAGGTGCAGATCTTGCCCAATTTCACCTTGAAAAAACTGAAGCTAGGCTTGGAAAACTTTACAACAAGCTCTGCCATTGACTTGGTGTATTTTGATGCTTTTGCCCCTTCCAAGCAGCCCGAAATGTGGACGGTGGATTACCTAAAAAAAACGGTAGATGTGATGGGGGAAAATTCGCTTTTTGTAACCTACTGTGCCCAAGGCCAATTTCGCCGCAACCTGATCAGCTTGGGCTTGGAAGCAGAAAAAACCCCTGGACCTCCTGGTAAAAGGGAAATGGTACGGGCGGTAAAATGGTGATTTTTTTGAGTAATAGGAGCGATGAAAATCCCACATATTTATCACTTATCAAATCAACTTTTGCAGAGCAATTACGGGTTACAGTTTTTTGATTTCAAGCTTTTGGGAAAAAATCCAGAGCGAGATGAATGTTTTGAAGCTTTAAAAAACTTTTGTAAAACGGCATTTAATTGAAAAACAAAACATTTATCTTTGGGCTTAGTCACGAAATCATAAAAAGCAGCAGTGCTTATCTCATTATTTTAACCACAATACACATGGAATTCCCAGAAAATCTTAAATACACAAAAGACCACGAATGGATTCGCCTTGAAGGTGATGTAGCATACATTGGCGTAACTGACTTCGCTCAAAAAGAACTAGGTGATATTGTTTATGTGGATATCGCTACTGTGGGCGATTCTGTACCCGAAGGCGAGGTTTTTGGCTCTGTAGAAGCTGTAAAAACCGTTTCGGATTTGTTTATGCCCATCGCTGGCGAAGTGTTGGAATTCAACGAAGAAATAGAAAACGAACCAGAATTGGTAAACTCTGATCCTTATGGAAAAGGCTGGATGATCAAGATAAAACCAGATAACGCTGCTGACCTCGACGGTTTGCTCAACGCTGCCGACTATGAGGCTTCTTTAGGATAAGCAAAAAACTTTTTCAAAGATCCCCTTTCAACTTCTCAGTTGTTGGGGGATTTTTTATTTAAGTACCTAAACACAAAAAATTGTGAATTTGGATTCTTTCTTTTTCCACTATGCTTCGACTAGCCGTCCGCAATAAAAAATCATTCCGTAGCTAGGTTATGCAAGGGTTTTTTGCCTCGCCTAACGAAAAAATAACCTCGTCCAAATATACGCTTTCTTATGTCCAGGCACTTAAAATTCCTTCGATTTTTATAAATTAGCAAGCTCAGGTCGAGGGTATGTTTATGGCATACTCTTATTCAAACTTCCCAATTAGCTATGCCCGTTTTCGAACTTGACCCTTTGGAAATTTATTTTCCCCCAGCCTACCTTGCCGACGAATCGGGGCTGCTGGGCATTGGTGGTGATTTGACTCCAAAAAGACTTGTAGCGGCATATCAGCAGGGGATTTTCCCTTGGTTCAACCCCAACGAACCCATCCTTTGGTGGTCGCCCAACCCTCGCTTTGTGCTCTTCCCCAAGGACTTGAAAATCTCAAAAAGCATGAAGCAAGTGCTCCGTAGCAGAAAGTTTGAAGTAACCTTCGACCAAGATTTTGAGGGGGTGATAGAAGGCTGCCGCAGCGTGTATCGACCTGGGCAAAACGGCACCTGGATCTCCGATGAGATCGTCCAATCTTACAAAGAACTGTTCGATTTGGGCTTTATCCACACCGTAGAAGTCTGGAGAGAAGGCAAGCTGGTTGGCGGGCTTTACGGCGGGAGTATGGGAAAATGTTTTTATGGCGAATCGATGTTTGCCAAGGAGAGCAACGCCTCCAAAGTAGGCTTCATCACCCTCGTCCGCAACCTGTACGAACACAACTTTGAGCTGGTCGATTGCCAAGTATATACCAAACACCTCGAAAGCCTAGGTGCCACCATGATGCCCCGCATGGAGTTCCTCCAAATAGTAGAAAAAAACAGCGTTAGTATATTTAACAAACGGAAATGGCATGAGGTATTTAAGACGGCGGTTGAGGTTTGAGAACATCAACGACTTTCTTTGATTTTCTCTTTCAATTGTGCTAACTGAGCAAGGCTTAAGCCTGTAAGCTCTATAATCGTTTCATCACTCTTTCCCTGCTTAATACCATTTATTGCTACTATTTCTAACCCTTTTTCTATTCCCTCCTCAAAAGCAGTATCCAGCGAATTTTTCAAGATCAGGGCATGATTTATCAAATCGCCTTGAATGGTTTTCATAACTTCTTCCATCTAAGTTTTTAAGCACCGCTACCGCTTTGTGCAACACCTAACGGCGTTGTTCACTTTTTAAATCTCATTTCTACAATTGTGTAACCTCTACGAGGTTGGGGATTGGCTAGATGTATCTTGCTTTTTACCCCGTGAGGGGTTTCAGAATTGTAGAAATAGTCTGATGGTAAAATCAACGCCGTAGGTGTTGCATAAATAAGGTCTTTATGTAGATGAAAATTTACCTCATTAAACCCAACAACACCTCTATTTCATTATCTATATCAATGAAATGCGTCTTTGATTTGTCGGTAAAAATAATGGAGTTTGTATTTTCGACTGCTTGAGTAAAAAAGACTTTCTTTTCTTCACTTTCGTAAGAAATAGCGTAGACCTTCACTTGATTTTTTCTAAATATTGACTCTCCTACCAAATAGCTGAGATCTAGCATGTCCATATCAAATTCTCCCCTAGAAGTAGAAACACGCCCACAGTTCAATATTATACTCAGCATTTCAACTACCTTTCTCCCTTTAATAAGATGTATTTCATAGTTAAGCCCGCACAAATGGATATCAAAGGATCTTTCACCTATCATTTGAGTTTGATAAAGTTGAAGTAAACTATCATCCTCGACTAAATAAGCATTTTGAAATTCTTCGATCTGAATCCCATTTTTATTATAAACAGACCCATCACCTTCTTCTATTTCAGCTTCAATTACTACATCAATAGAATCTTCTTCCCAAAGTCTATTTTCAATTTCAGAAGTCACAATTTTCTCTTCATAATCTATTTTGTTGATTATAAGCCTTAAACTATCTCCTTCAAAGTCAAATGCTTCAAGAATTCTTTCTTGGGAATATACTTCTGTCCAACTGAAAACTCCAGTTAAGATGAGAGGTATGGATATGAAAAATCTGGGCATAACCATTTCAACTCGCTTTAAACTCGAACCAAATCGTTAAAACATTTTCAGCAGTATCCATTTCAATATCTCCTGATGTATTTATAACCAATAAAGACAGATCATCAGTTAACTTATACTCTGCTCGCCTTGTACTTGACCAAATTGGTCCAGATTGTTCCTTATCTAATTCTTCCCCATTATGATAACATCCTCCAATCACATAATATGGAATTAGATACAAATGATAACCCTCATAATCATGAGGTATTAATTCATCCATTCCTTGCCCAACGTCTCTACTCAAATCAATTCCAAGCTCAATGTCAATTCCATTTAATAAAGTTTGTATATAAGGAACTTTGCTTACATAATTTGTACAGTCAGAACATTTACAAGTAAATCCACTTTGTTTTTCGTAGAATTTTCTCGTCCGTACCTCATCAGCTTCAATCGTAATATTTCCAAGTTTTAAGATCTTCATATATATGGTGCTAATACATATGCAACACCTAACGGAGTTGTCTTCTTTACCAATCTCATTTGCTACAAATATGCAACCTCTACGAGGTTGGAAAACTGCCCCATTCCTTTATTTATCCCCTGAGGAGATTCAGAATTGTAGTATTTGAACCCGACCAATCCAACACTGTAGGTATTTCACAAACTAACAAATCTCTACCTAAAGCCCGCTTGTTTTTCACAAAACACTCCTTTAAATCAAATGTTCTTTTGATTTTGGATAGAAATAATGAAACTTAGGTGCTTATTGACTTTTCACAAAGAACCATTGAAAATGAAAGCTTTTTTGTACCTCCTTTTTTGCCTATTTCTACTTCAATTTACCGCTTTTGGACAAACCGAGTTCAAACTATTTTACCTTGGTGGGCAATCCAATATGGACGGCTTTGGCTATGTAAAAGACCTTCCCGACTCGCTCAACACCACTTTTGGGAATGTGTGGATTTTCCACGGCAACTCCGCCCCCGACGAAGCGGAAACGGGCGGGCTCGGCATGTGGGACAAGCTAAAGCCTGGGCACGGCACTGGTTTTTCTTCCGATGGGAAAACCAACAAGCTTTCCAACCGCTTCGGCATCGAGCTTTCCTTTGCCAAAAAGCTCCAACGGCTTTACCCCAACCAAAAAATTGCGATCATCAAATATTCAAGAGGCGGCACTTCGATTGATACGCTCGGCTCTCCCCGTTCGGGAACTTGGGATGCTGATTATATAGGCTCAAACGGGCTCAACCAATACGATCATTTTTTGACAACTATGAAACACGCACTGAAAACAAGCGACATTGACGGCGATGGAAAACCTGACACGCTCATTCCCAGCGGTATTTTGTGGATGCAGGGCGAAAGCGATGCAGGAAGCGAGGAGATTGCCCTAAAATATTATGGCCACCTCAAACGTCTCATGGACTTGATCCGCGCAGCCATGCTCACCGACGACTTGCCTGTGGTGATCGGCAAAATATCGGACTCATGGAACGATGCCGATGGAAAAGTATGGGATTACTGCGAACTGGTGCAATATGCCCAAGAAAAATACATCCGCACGGATAAAAATGCTGCCATTATCCGCGACACTCGCTATTATAAATACTCGGACAAATGGCATTATGACAGCCCAGGCTATATCGACTTTGGGGAAAAATTTGCCGAAAAAATAGCCGAATTAGGCAAGCGATAGAGGTTGTTACAAACTAATTTTAAAAGAAGAAATGAGTAAAAATGGCTTTCGTAGTATCAGTCCTACCTCTCCGCCAGTTGATTTTCTATCATCCTAATCGTTTTTTCAATCTCATCTTTGGTCTGCTGAGTCCGGTATTTCAAATAGCTTTGGTTGGTGTTTCGCAAGGTCTTCACATAGTAGGTATATTCATTGTCGGCTTTCAGTTTTTCTGCATTAAGGGGTTTCATCACCTTGTTGGAAAATGTCATTTCCTCAAAATGCCTTGGACTGAAGGACTTTAGTTTATTCGCATCTTCAATATAAACACCCAAAATATCTATATAAACCGGGTAAACTATATCGTAAAGGTTTGCGATCTGGTTTCTGAGTGAATCATTTTTAATCCGCCTCATACCATATTGCTTCAGGGTTTCGTAAGGACCTTCGTTCACCGAGAAAAACGAATAGGAATACATGTTCTTGAGATAAAAAGAAAGGGAATCATGAAAAGGTTGATCGTTTTCGAGCCAGTCAATGAGCTTACTTTGATTCACTATCCTTCTCTCCAAAGTATTTAGGTTCAGCTCCACATCAGCCAAGTCACTTTTTAGGCCAGTACTTACCTCTTCTACCAGTTCTATTTCTAGGCGCTTCGCCTTCCTTTCTTCGTTCCAATTATTGATTTGTAAAGCAATCAGAATTCCGATAACTACCAGCGCTATTTCTCCAATAGCATACAGAAGGTATTGGCTAATATTTCCCTTACCAAGCATTCCTCGTCTATATTTTCTAAATAAATTTATCATTTTTTGTACAAGCCAAGGCATGCTTTGACCCTACTATTTTATCCTTTCCCAATCAATTTCCAAGACACTTTCAAGGCGTCTCTACATCATTTATCCTTCTCAAAACTCTCCAACAAAATCTCTGCTTTTTTCTTCCCTATCACCGAAGCGAGTTCCGTCATTCCAGCTTCCTTCACCTTCTTCATCGATTTGAAATGCGTGAGTAGCTTTTGCACCGTTCCTTCGCCTATCCCTTCCACCTCTAGTAAGGAAGAATTAAGGCTTGCTTTGCTTCGCTTGTTGCGATGATGGGTGATGCCAAAACGGTGGGCTTCATCCCGCGCTTTTTGGAGCAATACCAGCGAGCGAGATTTTTTACTGATATGAAGCGGCAAAGAATCTTCTGGAAAATAGATTTCCTCTAACCGCTTAGCAATGCCTATAATCGGGATTTCTCCGTACAAGTCCAAATCTTTCAATGCCTTCACCGAAGCACTGAGTTGCCCCTTTCCCCCATCTATCACAATCAAATTTGGCATTGGCAAACCTTCTTCCTTGAGGCGTTTGTACCTCCGGGTAACTACCTCGTACATGGAGGAAAAATCATCGGGACCAACCACGGTCTTTATGTTATAGTGCCTATATTCTTTCTTGGCAGGCTTTCCATCTTTGAAGCAGACCATTGCCGAAACTGGGTTTGTTCCTTGCAAGTTTGAGTTATCGAAGCACTCAATGTGGCGGGGAAGCTCCTTCAGGTTCAAGTCCGCCTTCAGCTGGATCAGCGTATAATTCTTGTTCTTATTTTTCTGGATTTCGATCTTCTGCGTTTCCTTTTCCTTCTTAAAATACAGCGCATTTTTGATCGACAATTCCAATAGTTTTTTCATGTCCCCTATTTTGGGAACGGTTATCTCCACATTTTCAAAAGGAAGCTCCACAGGCACATTGAGCATGATCCGCCTAGAATGGCTATTGAACTTACCCCTAAAATCAATGATTGCCAGGCTCAAAATATCCTCTTTCGGCTCGTCCAACTTCTTCTTCACCTGCACCGTTTCCGTTTGTACTATGCAGCCATTCACGATCTTTATAAAGTTCACATACGCCTCCGACTCTCCATCTATGATCGAGTACACCTCCAAGTCCGTCACCTTCGGGTTGGCTACCAAAGATTTGTTCTGGAAGTTGCTGATAAGTTCATACCGCTGCTTGTACATGCCCGCCTTTTCAAATTCCATCCTTTCTGCAGCAGCTTGCATGTGTTCTTTAAAATACAGCTTTGCAGGAGTCAAATTCCCCTTCAAAATCTGTAGCACTTGGGCGATGTCATTGTTGTATTCTACCTCGTCTTGCAAGCCTTCGCAAGGTCCTTTACAGTTTTTGATATGATATTCTAGGCAAACCTTGAACTTGCCTGCTTTTACATTTTCCTCACTCAGCAAATAGTTACAAGTACGAAGGGTAAAAAGCTGACGTAATAGCTCTAAAAGTGTGTTCATCGCCCGGACACTTGCATAAGGACCAAAATACTGGTGACGACGATCGGTGATATTTCGGATGGAAAACACTTGGGGAAAGCGCTCATTGGTCACGCAGATGTACGGATAACTCTTGTCATCCTTCAGCAAAATATTGTACTTCGGCTGGTTTTCCTTTATGAGGTTATTTTCCAACAGCAGCGCATCAAACTCCGAGTTCACCACCACAAACTCCAGCCTGTGAATCTCGCTCACCAAGCGCAGCGTCTTGCGGTTCATCCCCGTCGATTTATTGAAATAGCTACTTACCCTATTCCTCAGGTCCTTCGCC
This sequence comes from Flammeovirgaceae bacterium SG7u.111, assembly GCA_034044135.1. Lineage (NCBI taxonomy): Bacteria > Pseudomonadati > Bacteroidota > Cytophagia > Cytophagales > Flammeovirgaceae > Flammeovirgaceae bacterium SG7u.111. Next base: position 6,268,967 of record CP139021.1, read on the forward strand.
TTTCCTATATAAATAATCGTCCCTTCCTCATTGAAGTACTTGTACACCCCCGGTTCGTGCGGCAGGTTCGACACCGCCTGAGCCAATTCCTCGTTCTTTGCTTGCATCCTGATGCGCTAATTTTTTAATCCTTCCAAATCTAACTTAAATAAACATTTCTTGGTTTCGGAAAACAAATGTTCTCCGTAGAGTTTTTTCTCTACGGAGCAATCAAAAATAGTCAATCTCCTGATTGACACCTTAAAAGACAACAGGGCTACATCTTTGCCCACTAGGTTTCGCAAATCGGGAGATTTGCCCAATAAAAACTTCTGAGAGGGCGCAACGCTAACTCTCAGAAGAACATGGAAAAGTGGAAGAGATGCAGAATAAATTTACAAAGATGAATTCAATGAGGAAATTCTAAAGCAGTTTTGGAAAAGCTAATAAAAATGTGGCAGTGAGACCTTCCCACGATGGAGTGAATGTGGGCTATTCTCGTCTTTCACCCACATTCCTTGAATTCACAGAATTATAAATATAATTCTAACCTTGCGTGTTCTACCTAAAAAAAAGTAGTATCACGAGTATTATTGCCAAAATCACTTTTGCCAACTCTTTTAACGCTGTGATAAAGCGCGCAGAAACCTCAAATTTTAACTTCATTTTATCGAAATTATCCTTATACAGTATACCACAGATTTATTAGCAAATACAACTTACAAAGTAGTAAAGTAAAAAACAAATTAATTAAAGATTCCAATCACAACTTGTAACTATAGAATTCATCCATCATTGTTCTTAAATTTTTCTTTTCTTTGAGAAACAGAAAGCAGCGAACATGAGCCCGGAAAGCCAACTAATTTGGGAAAGAGAAATAAAAGCCTTTAGAGATTACATAAAGCTAGAGCGATCGCTTACGCAAAATACCGTGGAGGCGTATTTGAGGGATATCAGCAAGCTAAAAGAGTTTTTGGAGCTGCATGCGATTGATAAAATTCCTACACAAATTCAATCGCTCGACATTGAGCAGTTCCTTGTTTTCCTCTACGAACTCAACGTTTCGCCCTACACCCAAGCACGGATTTTATCGGGACTGAAGGCTTTTTATAAATTTTTATACTTTGAAGATAAACTGACGGAAGACCCTACCAGCCTTATTTCCTCTCCCAAGCTCGACAGGAAATTGCCTGAAGTGCTGAGCGTGGAGGAAATTGACAAAATGACCGCTGCTATTGACCACAGCAAGCCCGAAGGAGCAAGAAACCGTGCGATTATTGAAACGCTATACAGCTCGGGGCTGCGGGTTTCGGAGTTGGTGAACTTGCAGATAAGCAACCTGTTTTTCGACCTCGGCTACATCCGTGTGTACGGCAAAGGCAGAAAAGAGCGACTAGTACCTATTGGCAGCGAAGCCATGAAATACGTGGAAATTTACATGAGCGAAGTGCGGAATAAAATAAAGATAAAAAGCGGAGAAGAAGATATGGTGTTTTTGGGAAGAAGGGGCGGAAGGCTCACCCGAGTAATGATTTTTTTGGTAGTGAAAGATCTTGCAGCCAAGGCGGGTATTCACAAAACGATAAGCCCGCATACTTTCAGGCATTCATTTGCCACCCACCTAGTAGAAGGCGGCGCAGACCTCCGAGCCGTGCAAGATATGCTGGGTCACGAATCCATCACCACTACCGAAATATACACCCACCTCGATATGGATTACCTAAAATCCGTCATCCAAGATTTCCATCCGAGGAATGGGGGGGGAGGAATATGATCTGGCAGAAAGAAAAGGCATGCCTTGGCTCTACATTTTCGGTTCTTTATGATTTTACTTAATACCTTATCCGTCTAGTTGATGGATGATAGTTAACGGTTCGACGCTTCGGGGTTTAAAAGAAGTTAGAGGCTAGAAGTTGAAATAAAATGTGTTTTTTCAGCTTTGCCTTTTTCTCACCGCTAATCTTTTTTTCATATCTCAAAGGTCAATAACTCTCCTGAGTTGGTTGATATTCCATATAACCTATTTTTGTTAGGCATTTTGGTTAAGCAAATGATTTCCTCGTCGAGCTTACAGCCTTTCACAAAATCACCTTCCCAATCGTATATGAGTATTTTATTGCTGGATCCATCGCTGTATGGGTTTTCCTTGGTTTTCACCTTTCCCGAGTACAAGGCATATATATAATCTTCATCCACGTCTATTGTGGTAAAGCCCATTTGGTTTCCCATTTTCAATGCAGACCCCACACCTCCCCCTTCCCTAGTTGCTTCATATTTTACTGTACCATGCTGAATGCTATTAACCAACGCTAAGGTATCCTCCCTTAGCATGTATGTTTCCATTATAGGCGAGTACCAACAAACCCATACCACTTTATCTCCCATTGCCATCGTACTCCCTTGGTAAGCCATAGACTTAAAAATATTTTCTGACTGGTCTTCTGGGTCAAAAGTATATTCGTATGCATAGTTAAATACACGGTCTTTAGTATCGTAAATACTCCATCGGTATCGGTCATTAAAAATCCCTTGCCCTATTATTCGGCTATTTCCTAGGCTTATATACTCTTTTCCAGAGTAGCTAAAAAAGCTCATTCCAGAAGGCCTGATCATGTCAATTTTTTTAGGGATATAGCCTTTAGGATCGTTCAGGCACGAATCTAGGTTATACCTCATTATAGCCCTCAAGCCAATATCATACACCTCAAAATAACCTTCGAGGGGACTCCGAACCAGCGAATAGGCCATAATTAGCTCGCCAACGCCCCTCCCCTTCATACCCGCCTCACTGATCTCATTATTCCTCAGATTGACCAAGGTCAGGTAGCTATCAACTTTATCACTGAGTATGACAATACAAGAATCAAAAGCAATCATCCTGCTGCCGTCACTGATGATCAACTGCTGATCTAAAGTGTCTGGAAGCACTTTTTCAGTCGTAGTATTTTCCAAAACTAGGTTATCAAAGCTTTCCGTAGTTTCAGGTTTACTTGAACAGGATTGGCTGATAACCCATAGTATGAGAAGACTGAGTTTTTGTAATTGTATTTTCATTACCTGGTATTGGTATGCGTTCAAAAAAATATAGACAATTGAAGAAACCAAACAGTTTTAATTAAGCCTGTTTGGTTTCTAGTGTAGATGTAGTTAAAAGGACTATTCCTCTACAACTTCTTTCTTTCCTTTGATTACTTGTCCGTCAGGAAATGTCAAGCATGTTCCAGAAGTTCCTCTACATATAGTTTCGCCAGGAGCATCAGCTTTTGCGTTGAAATTATGAAATATACCTAAAGTTAATGATGCTAAAAATGAAGCGCCGAATAAGTAACTTAATGCTTTTGTTTTCATGATTTAATTAGATTTAAAAGGGTTGATAAATGTGTAAATAATTATATTACAATACACATTTAAAAAAACACAAAATACAGCTTGTTTTTTTTAAATTTTCGCAATTAAACTTAAGGTCTAAATATTTTTCAAGAAAGAGGAAACTCTGGCGCAAGTCTCTCGCTCGTGCCGAAATTACTTTTTAAGCATCCGCTTGAGTTGACCCCAAGCTAGCCTGTCAATTCATCTAGCCTCTTTACTCTCAATCCTAACTTTTCTATTACTCGGCTTAATCAAGTAATTTCATAAAGAGCCAAGATTTCCATCCGAGGAATGGGTGAATTCCTATTAATTCATCATCAAAAAAAGGACGGAGAATATCCCAGTCCTTTTTATCAACCACACCGTTTCCAATTAATTGGAACTCCTTCGAGCTCGGAAGTTTTGTTTCAGCTCCTTTGTCATATCCTCCTGCATTTTGAGGTATGCCATGAACTGGTCTTCTGTCAACACTTTTTCCATTTCAGCGTTTTTGTCCTCGGATAAACTTTTTAGCTTTTGGAACTTTGAGACCTTGCTATCTTCGCTGTCTTTTAACGGCTCAATAGCTTCTGCATATTTCAAGTTGATTGCATAAACTTGCATTTCCAAATCACCTTCAATGGCCAATTTTTCCACCATTTTCTCGGTCTGGATCTTTGCCCTTTCCTCAGGAGTTTTATCTTTTAGTTTTTCTACTGACTGAGCTTGTACTTGGAACATAAAGAATAGACAAATTGCACTGATAAGAAATTTAATTGATTTCATGATTTTCAATTTTAAATAAAGTTTGATTTAGTTTCCTTTCAGATAAAAGGAAAGTATTACCACTGGATTGAATAAGTCGCACCACTTGCCATTACCAGCATACCTTGCCTATTGCCTAAGAACGTAAGTGTACCGCTATAGCTGAAGGTTGTCCCTGTTGAGGTTGCTCCAGAAATGGTTACTTCTACCGTTCCAGAAAGGATTTCGTATGTCAATTTATCTACTGCCAAATCAGCAGATTTTAAAGTGGTGGTGCTTGTGAATGAACTCTTGTTCCCGATTTTAGATGTTTGACTGCCTTGGTTTACAAATTCCAAGTTAAATAGCAGCTTACTGCTTGAAAAAGAAAGTCCTTCCACAGTAAGTGCACCAGTACGGGTGTCTGCTGAAGCTATTCTAGGAGCATCATAACTGGCTTGCCCTGTATAGTTGAAGCTGAATTGCTGAGGTGTGAAGTTGTTACAAGTGAGTGCATAATCCCAGCTAAGCGTATATTCATAAACGATGGTTGCGCCAGTGCTACTCGAGGCCGAAATAACGGTATCCATTGAAATACCGCAATTGTCAATATTTTCTACAGTCATAGTAGATGCATCCTCTATTTGGACTACTACTCCTCCGCTTTCCGCCTCTACAGATTGGATCACTACCTCAGCCGCTTCCTCTTCTGAGATGATCATGGTGTCATCTAGGCTGTCCTCAGAGCAAGAAAACAGTAGGCTTCCAAAAGCAAAAGCCAAGATTGTTTTTGAAATGAATTGATTGGATTTGAAGAAAAATGAATTACACTTTTTCATGGGTTCTTATTTAATTAAATTAAAGAGTTAAATAATGATATGACTAAGATGTAGGGTTTTCCAAAGCTGTGAAGGGCTTATCGGGGTGAAGCTGAAAAATGGAGGGGTGAACTAACTCGGATTGAGCGTGGAGAAAACTTGAGTGGAATTTCAAAAGATGAGAGCTATAGCGCCCCCTCCTTTCAGTCGATTATCCTTTATATCTCATTTTTCCTTTGAACAAGTCAATGAACCCTTTAAAATTCAACACTAACGGATTATTGCTGATAAAACCTGTGGTAATACCATATTTCACCTTTTCGGTCTCAGGTTGATAAGTGCCGAATATCCTGTCCCAAATCAGCAGAACACCTCCAAAGTTTTTGTCGATGTACTGAGGATTGGAACCATGATGGACCCTGTGAGCGGATGGCGTATCTATCCAGCCTTCTATCGGTCCCAGCTTCCCAATGGCTTCAGTATGGAGGAAAAATTGGTAAAGCAAGTTCAGGGCATAACTGATCACAATGAAGTCTGGAGAAAAACCTGCCAGTGCTAAGGGCACAAAGAAAAGTGGGCTAATAATAGCCGAAAACCAATTTAGCCGATAGGCTGTAGTGAGGTTCATGAAAAGGCTGGAATGATGAATAAGGTGAAATGCCCAAAGCGGTTTCCAAACATGCGAGGCGCGGTGAAACCAGTAATAAATGAAATCAGCTAAAATAAACGTGGCGAGAAAAGTCCAAATATTTTTGGGGATATCGAACAGGGCAAGCTTGGTAAATGAGCCTAAAACCGCCAGTTGATAGCTTGCAAAAATAAATTTAGAAAATTGAAAGCCAAAAAGAATAGCGAGGTTGGTAAAGGTTTCTTTTATCTGGTACACTTTCTTATCTCTCCGCCAGCTCCAGGCAATTTCTAAAAGGATAAGTGTAACTAAAAACAACAACACGCTTCCTCTATACTGTGTAAGTTGGGTATCCATACGATTTCTTATTTAAGTGAAACATTGTATGGTGAATTTACCCAGAACGCTGCTGCCTTGCCTTTGGAAAAGAGGCGAAGCTGAAAAAATGAGGGGTGAACTTTAGGCGTTCATCCAAACCTTAAACTCAGGTGCTTTCGCCTTGCTAATCAAAATTTGCTCATTTGATTTTGGGGTGGTATTCACAATAAGCCTTCCATTAAAATAGAAATCAATATCCTGAATGGCTTTGCGGCAAACGATAAACTGACGATTGACCCTGAAGAAATGTGTAGGGTCTAGTTGCTGCTGAAGCTGCTCCAAGGTAAAGTCGATGATGTACTTATTGTGGTCACTTGTATATGCATACACTAGTTCATTTTCGGTATAAAACCAAGCAATTTTCCCCACATCCAACGGTAAAAGTTTTTCTCTGTGTTGCACCAAAAAAGACTTTTTAAAAGAACTTGGCCCTGCTTTCAGGTTTTCCATCAAGGTAATAAGTTCACTATAATTTTGTAGAGCAGGTGTACTTATGGAAAGTTTCTTGAATTTAACTAGAGCTTCTTCCACTTCGTCTTCATCGTAAGGCTTAAGGATATAGCCAATTCCATTTGCCTTGAAAGCCTGGAGCGCATATTCATTGTAAGCCGTTAAGAAAATTACTGGCGGATCCACTTTTACCTTTTCGAAAATTTCAAACGAAAGCCCATCTGACAATCGGATATCCATAAATATCAGTGCGCATTGGCTTTGGTTAGCTTGCAGCCATTTTACCGAAGCAGCAACGCTTGGTAAAACGACCAACACTACTATGTCTGGCTCGATAGATTGCAGGATATATTCAAGGTTTCTGGCGGTAGCGGGTTCATCCTCAACTATTACAACTTTTAATGGCATGTTGGCTGGCTGTTTTATTGAGCAGTGGATAGTGGCAATTTAACGATAAAATCAGATTCATTTTTAACGATTTCAATTCCTTTGTGCAAAAGAATTTGAAATCGGTCATTCAAGTTAGCCAATCCTATCCCCGTGCCACTTTCAGGAAAGGGAACTGGCTGAAAGTTATTTTTTATCACCAAAAACCTGTTTTCTGTATAAATTCTTACCGTAAGCGGATTTTCCAATGATACAGCATTGTGCTTTGCTGCATTTTCCAGCAAGGGCTGCAATGACATATGGGGCAAATGGTTGCCCAACTCAATTTCGGGAATATCTATCTGTAGCTGAAACCCCTTTTCATGACGCATTTTTAATAATTCCGCATACGATTTTAGCGCTTTTAATTCATCGGAAAGAAGCACCAAGTTTTGGTCTGATACCTGCAAAGAATACCGGAACACTTTAGATAAATGACTGATATACTGCTGTGCTTTGGGTGGGTCTTCCCTAACTATGCTTGAAAGGCTACTTAGGGCATTAAAGAAAAAATGAGGGTCTAACTGTCCTTTCAAAACTCCTAATTCTGCTTTTAGGTAAAGAGATTTCAACTGCTCGTTCTCTATATCTTTAGCCCTACTTTCTTCTACCAAAAGGTAAATCCTAATACCTATTAGAATAAGGGTAATACTCAGTAAAAAACGAAAGAAATACCCACCCACCAAGATAATGAAATAGTCAAAGTTATTGAACAAATACCTTTGGGAAATGATACCTATAGCAGCAAAAATGAATACAGCCAATAGGTTGAGGGAAATTAGTGACAAATACTCTTGGAGGCTCCTCTTGCCTTTAAGGCGTTTCCACTCTTTTAAATTAAAAAATGTAATAAGGAGGCAAAAAAGGAAGTTGTAAAAAGCCTGATAAAAAGATTCATACATGCCTATATTTGCTTTCGAAAAAGAGCCGGCTAAGAAGCTTTCTTTTGAAACAAGGATTCTCGGCAAATTGATGGCAAGGGCGATAAACAAGGAGCTATAAAAAGCTAATTTCTTTTCTGTAGTTGTATTCATCTTGCTAATGTCAAAAATAACGGATGAAAACAGTTAAGATAAAAGGCGAAGCTGAAAATTTGGGGAGTGAAGTCACTTGTGCAGAGGGTAAAGTCAAACGTTATTTCAATTGAAATGCCATAAATAGACGTCTTTAATTTCTCAACCCTCCTCCTTTTTTTCCTCCTCCCCCGTAGGTTTGCCTCTCCACCAAGTTGCTAGGGAAGAACCTGTAATATTCATGAGCGGGCCAAATACCGCTGGGGCAAGCCCGACCGTTGCCACTTTACCCATTTCCAAGGCGATGCCCGAAGCCAAGCCCCCATTTTGCAGCCCAACTTCTAGGGCAACGGTTCGGCAAGAACGTTCGTCCATTTTGAAAAGGCGACATGCCCAATACCCCAAAAAATACCCCATCGTATTATGGAGAAATGCTGCTAATATCAGTGTTAAGCCTATGGTAAGCAAGCTATCACGCCCTTCGGCGGTAATGATAGTAATAATCACCGCTATGCCTCCCATAGAGATTATTGGCATGGCATTGTCAAGCCATTTTGCCCTTCCGTGGGCTATCTTATTGAAGGCTAAGCCGGCAACAATAGGAAAAATCACCATTTTCATAATACTCCACATCATTCCCAAAAAGTCGATGGGGACGAATTGTCCTGCAAAGAGTTTCATGAGCAAAGGGGTGGTAAAAGGAGCTAATAAAGTTGCCACAGCAGTGAGTGTAACAGACAAGGCAAGGTTTGCCTTGGAAATATACGCCATCACATTGGAAGCTAAGCCACTGGGCGAGGAACCAACCAACACAATTCCTGCCGCTATTTCAGGAGGAAACCCAAATAGAGTAGCGATGCTCACCCCTACAATCGGCATGATGGTAAACTGGCAAAAAACACCTATAATCACACCCTTCGGCATTTTAATAACCCCTGCAAAATCTTTCAAACTCATCTGCGAGCCCATCCCAAACATTATGAGCTGGAGCAGGGGGACGATGAGCACTGTCAGCTCAAAACCGTTGATCTCCCTAAAATAGGCAGGGTAATACATGGAAGCTGTTACAGCGGCAAAAATCAGAATGGTAAAAGCAAAACCTTTCAAGGTTTCGTAGCCCCGAAAACCAAGGGCAAGTGCGAGAAAAAAGGTGATAAGAAAGGGCCCTGCGGTGGGATAATCGCCCATTATCATAAATACGATGCTGGCAAGGAGACAAAGAATAGCCACTCCAAGGGCTACTTTATAGATTGGTTTCGGAATTTTCATATTTCAATGAGTTGAAAGTTACTACCCAATGATACTTCAAAGCAAGAAAGTAGTCAAGCGAGAGTTTGGAAACTTTTTATCATATGAATAAATAATCATATATTCATGAACGATTGGTTTTGACAGACTGTTTAGATGAAAACAACAACTAAAAAACTCATCTCGACTGATGGAAAAATACATTGAGCTCTTCAAAAATGGATATGTGAACTATGCCAATTGGGTATGGAACCAAATCACATTCAACTACAGCGAACCTTGGTGGAAAAACTATTTCTACTACCTCATTGCCATTTCTGCTTTCTTTTTCCTGCTCGAGCTGGTAAAGCCTTGGCGAAAAGAGCAGCCCAAGTTCCGCAAAGACTTTTGGCTCGATTTCTTTTACATGTTTTTCAACTTTTTCCTCTTCTCTCTCATTATTTTCAATGCGGCTTCCGATGTGTTCGTGAACCTGTTCAATGATTTCTTGGACATTTTCGGTATCAATAATTTGGTAGCCATCAATGTGGGGCAGTGGCCCGTGTGGGCGCAACTCGCCTTACTTTTTGTAGTCAAAGACTTCGCCGAATGGTGGGTACATCGTTTGTTGCACACCGTCCCCGCACTGTGGGAGTTCCACAAAGTCCACCACTCGGTGGAGCAAATGGGCTTTGCCGCCCACCTCCGCTACCACTGGATGGAAAATGTGGTCTATAAATCCATCGTCTATTTGCCCCTTGCCATGATCGGCTTCGGCATCGATGATTTCTTTGTGGTGCATATCTTCGCCATCGCCATTGGGCACTGGAACCACGCCAACTTCCGAGTAAAAATAGGTCCGCTAAAATACATCCTCAACAACCCCAACATGCACATGTGGCACCATGCCTACCACATGCCCGAGAGCCATCCAAGAGGCATAAACTTCGGCTTGACCCTCAGCATTTGGGATTATATCTTCCGCACGGCCTACATCCCCCACAGCGGAAAAGACATCAAACTCGGCTTCCCCGGCTTAGAAAAATTCCCTAAATCGTTTGTGGGGCAAAGCCTGCATGGATTGGGCTTGAAGAAGGGGAAGAAGGAGGAATCTTCAAAAGTCATTTAACCGTAGAGATACGATTAATCACGCCTCTACCAAAAACCAGTGTCATTCCCCGCTTGATGGGGAATCTCCCGCCCATGCAACAGCCAATACTGCGGAACTTTGCTCATTCACATAGCTTCAGAAGGTTGAATCCCGTGTCGGGGCACGGGATGACCATACCGACGCTTCGTTGTTTGTGTTGTTTTAATTTGTTAGGTTTAGAAGGAAAACTGAAACAAAAAGATTTAAAATAAACAATGACGATAAAAACCGAAGCCAAGTTACTCCGAAGAGTACTTTCAGCAGCAATTGATTATGGGCTGTTTTTTACTTTTTTTCTTTGGCTGGTCGTAACTTATGGTGTGCCCAATGACGAAGGAGGATATACACTTAAAAATGACCCTAAAGGTTGGCTGATTATCCTTTTTTGGCTTATTTATTTTCCTGTAACCGAATCATTCAAAGGCAAAACACTTGGCAAACTAATCGCAGGTCTAAAGGTGATTGCTATTTCAGGAGCTCCTATTACATTTGGGAAGGCAGTCAAACGTCATTTGCTCGACTTTTTTGATTTATTCTTTTTTGGTACTATAGCTTTCATTACCATTAAAAATACTCAAAATCACCAACGGCTAGGTGATCTTTGGGCAAAAACGATAGTAATTGGTGGGGAGTCGGTTATTTGCCCAAATTGCAAGGAAAAATTATCTCTTACTCCCAACGAATTACTTTCACAGAAATATGTCTGCCCGTCTTGCCAAGCATCTAATTCACTTTGAACAACTCTTCAAAAACTTAAAACACTGCTTTAGCTAGGTGGGAGATTCCTGCTTTCGCAGGAATGACTCGATTTTTTTTGGAGGGGATAGGAACCGAGAAATGAATTAAAGAAAAAAGAAACCTCGAAAAACCAGTGTCATTCCCCGCTCGACGGGGAATCTCCATCCCATACACCAGCCGATACTGTGGAACTTTGCTCATTTACATAGTTTCAAATAGGTTGGAGATCCCGTGTCGGGGCACGGGATGACTCGAATTGGAGAGTGGGAGACCGACGAACATTTTGAGTTCACCACGTGCCTACAGCGTCGTGGGCAGTCGAAACGACCACGACGGAAATCAGCAGTTATGCACACTATCTCATAATCAAATCATTGCATAATCAATTTCCTCATCACCCAACTTTCTCCTTTAAAAAGCCTGCGGTATGGTTGTTTTTTATCTTCGCCATTTCCTCTGGAGTTCCTTCAAAGCAGATCATTCCTCCGCCGTCGCCGCCTTCTGGGCCTAAGTCAATCACCCAGTCGGCTGATTTGATCACCTCCATGTTATGCTCAATGATGATCACCGAATGCCCTTGCTCTACCAGCGCATTGATGGAAGTCATCAGCTTGTTGATGTCGTGGAAATGCAACCCCGTGGTGGGTTCGTCGAAGATGAATAGGATTTTTTCCCCTTGCTTTAGGTTTCCTTTTACGAGGTACGAAGCCAGTTTTACCCGCTGGGCTTCCCCACCACTCAGCGTATTGGACGATTGCCCCAGCTTGATGTAGCCCAAGCCTACTTCAAAAAGCGGACGAAGCTTGTCAGCTATTTTTGGCTTTTCGGCAAAGAACTCGATCGCCTCGGCAATGGTGAGGTCTAGCACTTCGGAAATATCCTTTTCTTTATACTTTACTTCTAATATTTCATTTTGGAAACGCTTGCCTTTGCAGCTCTCGCAAGTGAGGTAAATATCTGCCATAAACTGCATTTCCACCTTCACAAACCCTTCGCCTTGGCAAGCCTCGCACCTGCCACCATCCACGTTGAACGAGAAAAAAGCAGGTTTGTACCCTCGTTGGGCTGCCAAGCCTTGCTCAGCATACAATTGCCTGATGACATCGTAAGCTTTCACATAGGTTACGGGGTTGGAACGGGAAGATTTTCCAATGGGGTTTTGGTCCACAAATTCCAATCTATTAATCGCATTGAGGTCTCCCTCCAGCTTGTCGTACTTGCCTGAGAGGTCATTGTATTGCCCCAAGAATTTGCCCAAAGCAGGTTGGAGAACTTGCTTGATAAGCGTAGATTTCCCAGACCCGCTCACACCCGTCACTGCAGTGATCACGTTGAGCGGAAAGTCCACATCCACACTTTGGAGGTTATTTTCCCTCGCCCCTACTAGCTTTATAAACTTATTAGCTTTCCTGCGCTTTTTGGGAACAGGAATCACTTCTATTCCATGCAAATAGCGAGAAGTGTGGCTCACATTTTTATCCATCAACTCGTTCATATCGCCTTGGAACACAAGCTCGCCACCATGCGCCCCAGCATCGGGGCCAATATCTATGATCTGGTCAGCAGCTTTCATCACCTCTTCTTCGTGCTCCACCACTATCACCGTGTTGCCCAAGTCTCTGAGTTCCTTCAGCACGCTTACCAAGTTCAGCGTATCCCTCGGATGCAAACCGATGCTCGGCTCATCGAGGATATACATCGAACCCACCAAAGCACTGCCCAGCGAAGTCGCCAGCTTGATTCGCTGATATTCCCCGCCCGAAAGGCTAGAAGTCAGTCGGTTGAGCGTGAGATAACCTAAGCCTACTTTTTCCAAATAGCCAAGTCTGTTGTTGATCTCAGTGAGCAACCTATCGGCTATTTTTTTCTCATGATCGGCAAGTTGGATAGTATCAAAAAAGCCATGAAGATCGCGAATAGGCAGCAGCACCAATTCGATGATGGACTTGCCCCCTACTTTCACATAACCAGCATCTTTTCTGAGGCGAGTGCCCTTGCAGTCGGGGCAGACCGTGCGCCCCCTGTACCTCGAATACATCACTCGGTACTGGATCTTGTGGCTTTTCGATTCCAAAAATTTGAAGAAATCATTCAGTCCTTTGAAGTAACTGTTACCCGTCCACAGCAATTGTTGCTCCTCTTCGGTCAGTTCCGAATAGGTTCGGTGGATGGGAAAGTCGAACTCAATGCCGTGCTTTATTAGCGGCTGCGCCCATTTGCTCATGGTTTCGCTGCGCCAAGGGGCAACCGCACCTTCAAATATCGAAAGGCTTTTGTCAGGAATAACCAAATCTTGGTCTATGCCCAACACATGCCCAAATCCCTCACATTTTTTACAAGCCCCATAAGGGTTGTTGAAGCTAAAAAGGTTGACGCTAGGCTCTTCAAAACTCAGCCCGTCGGCATCAAATTTATCGGAAAAGGTTCTCCTCACTTTCTCTTCGCCTTTCGGCAAAACCTCTATCACACATTCCCCGTGCCCCTCAAAAAATGCCGTCTGTACTGAATCGGCTATCCTAAACTGGTTGTCTTCGTCATCGGCTTTTACCGCACTCCTGTCCAGTAAAACCTCCAAACTTACATCTTCCGAAGCTGGCAAATCATCCTTTTCCACCAGCTCCTCAATGAAGGTCACTTCTCCATTGAACATCACCCTCGAAAAGCCTTGTTGCAACAAGATATTCAGTTCGTCTTTTACCTCTCTATCCTGCTTTACCACCAGTGGAGCAAGCACCATAAACCTCGTCCCGTCTTTGTACGACTGGATGAAGTTCACCACATCCGTCACCGTATCTTTCTTCACTTCTTCTCCCGAAACAGGCGAGTACGTTTTCCCTATCCGGGCAAAAAGCAGCTTGAGGTAATCGTAGATTTCGGTAGTAGTCCCCACCGTGGAGCGGGGGTTTCGGGTATTCACCTTTTGCTCCACTGCTATGGCAGGACAAACGCCCTTTATGTACTCCACCTCTGGCTTTTCCATTCTCCCCAAAAACTGGCGGGCATACGAGCTCAAGCTCTCCACGTACATCCGCTGCCCCTCGGCAAACAACGTGTCAAAAGCAAGGGAAGACTTTCCAGAACCCGAAACGCCCGTTACCACCACCAATTTGTTTCGTGGGATGGCTACGTTCAAGTTCTTTAAGTTATTGACCTTTGCACCTTTAACAATGATATGGTTCCTTGGATCTAGTTTATCAACGTTTACCGTCATGGGAGAATTTTTCTTTCAGATTTTTAAAGAAGTTATCTAAAGTAAAACCTTTCGCCTACGAATGGCTGATTTTACTCTATACTTCTCCAATTTTTCCTTAAATAACCTCCATTATTCGCGTCAAAATTGAATCGTCTAGACCAAAACCCTCTCATTCTCGGTACGAAATTCTTTACTTTAGACAACTTCAAAAACACCAATCAATATGACAGCTAAGCTAGCCATTTTGTTTTGGGAAATGCAAAGAAACAGAAAAGGAAAGAGAAGGGGGAATTTGGTGGGTTATTTTATTATCAAACCTATAAGGTTTTGAAAACCTTATAGGTTTCCGAAATTTGAATATGAAAAACTTAAAAATGACTGACCTTAAAGCGCCAATAGTTCTGAATACTTTAGCAGGTCTGATAGTATTAATTGGAATTATTTGGTTTATAAGATATCAAATTGAAGCCAGAGATAGTACTCAACTATTTTACAGGCAAAAAACCTCTTCATACATCATAAGCTCAACTTCTTATTTTGGTAGGTCAGAAGAGTTTCAACTTGACAATGGAGCTACAGTCTACTTCTTATATCCTGTAGGAAATAAAATTGCTATTGGTGACTCTATAAGTAAAGAAGAAAACACCTATTTTTTTTGATGTTTATAGAGAAGATGCTGACGCCCAATTTCAATTAATAGGCACATATGATTTACGTTCTGCAAATTAATTCATAACCGTTATCAACTTTCCAATTACGAACAGCTCCAAGAGCCTATAATTACTTTATTTTCCCCCAACCCTTGGCTTCTGATCTCCAACCTCTCTCTTGTGAAATCTTCTCTAATAACAAGCACACAAAAAGCCATTTCCCACATTGTTTTAATCATCAAAAAATCTTAAAAAATTTCTCTTGAAACTATTGTACGAGTCCTTTCCACAATCTATCTTCGCCCGCTTTTTTAGCAAGAATAATTCCTTTTGGAGCAAAAGATTAATAAATTGGTTATCAATGTTTTTAAGACTGTTTTTATGTTAATCTCACACATGCGCAAGTGAATATAAGAGACTCTGTTAAGTCAGCTGAGAATAAGGTCTCACCAGAGGCCTTGAGGCTTAGCGAACAGGTAAAAGATACTAGCCTCTCGCTCATAGATAGGTTGGAGTCTTTTGAAGATGTGATGAACATCGAAATTGGAGATTCGAGGCTGCACCGCTCCCGCACCTTGGAGCGTGATTTTGGCATCCGACAAGTATTATTGAAATTTGAAGGGGACAACCCTACGGGTACACAAAAGGATCGTATTGCTTTTGCCCAAGTCTATGATGCGCTACGGAGAGAGTATGAAGTCATTTCCTTAGCTACTTGCGGGAACTATGGCGTAGCGGTAGCGTTAGCTGCGAATCTTGCCGGTTTGCGCTGCAAGATTTTCATCCCTGAAACCTACCACACTGAGCGAATAAAGGAAATGGAAGGGCTCAATGCAGAGATAGAACGGATTGCGGGAAGCTACGAGGATGTAGTGAACAAGAGCACCGAGCTAGCCCAAGCGAATGATTGGTATGATGCCAACCCTGGCGGGAACAACACGCCTATCCAGATTGCTGCATACTCCCAAATAGCTTTCGAGATTTACGATCAGCTGCGCGATGCACCGAAATATTGCGCTGCGCCTGTTTCCAACGGAACGCTGTTCGCAGGGATTTATCGTGGGTTTGTCTCGCTTTACAAAAGAGGAAAAACTTCTTGTATCCCTAGGATGATAGCGGGTTCTTCTACCTTAAAAAACCCGATCATCCAGTCTTTTAACAAAGGGTATGAAAGCTGTGTGGACTTGAAGCCCGAGGAAATAAGGGAGACCAAAATAAACGAGCCGCTTATCAACTGGCATAGTTTCGATGGGGAAGAAGCGCTTTATGCTTTGAAACAAACAGATGGTAAAGCATTTAATATCAGCGATAAAAGTATGAAAGATATGAGTTCTTTCTTGCTCAAAAAAGAGGGCTACCGAGTACTACCTGCTTCTACTGCTGGGCTTGTCGGGATGCTTCGTTGGCACGAAAAAGAGCCTTTTGAACCCGATAGGTATGTGGCGGTTCTTACGGCAAAGTATTAGAGGGGTTGGGGATGATTTGATGATGAGATGATAAAAGAATGAGATAATTTATTTCGGTAGTAGGTGAAAATAGTTGTTTTCAATAGCTTATAACTAAGGCAACCAAACAGTTCGCCCCTATGGGGCTGATTAGTTTTGGAATTATTTGCTACAAATGGCAAGTTTTTCAGAGTACCATTATAAAAAAACTAATTTGACCTATCACCATTTATTTCAACAACAAAATAACATGAAAAAAAGCATTGACGGAACGGCAATCGTGTATTGCCAAAACGCATTCAACACTCCTGAAGGAAAAACTGCTCATGGCTTGGTGAGGTTCACCGAGCGCTTTGAGGTATTGGGGGTGATCGACAGCCGCTATGCAGGCAAAGATGCAGGTGAAATACTCGACCAAAAGCCAGCTGGCATTTTGATTTACAACAGCTTTGAAGAAGCCTTTAACAGCCTGAGCAAGGAGGGGAAAATAATAGACAACTTTGTGGTAGGGCTTGCCCCTGATGGCGGTCGGCTGCCCAAGGAGTCAAAATCCGAGATAAAAACTGCCCTTGAAAAAGGCCTAGATGTAGCGTCAGGCTTACACGATTTCCTTACCAACGATGTGGAGCTAGTCGCCCTTGCCAAGGAAAAAAACTGCACCATAAAAGATGTGCGAAAAACCCCTGACCGTGACCAGCTTCATTTTTTTACTGGAGATATAGAAAAGGTGGACTGCCTGAAACTAGCCATCCTCGGAACGGATTCGGCTATTGGCAAGCGAACTACGGCTTGGCTTTTGGTACACGGCTTAAGAGCTGCGGGCATTAAAGCGGAAATGGTAGGCACTGGGCAAACGGCGTGGATGCAAGGGGCGAAATACAGCATGATAATGGATAGTTGCATCAACGATTTTGTATCGGGAGAGATAGAACATGCGGTGGTGAGCGCTTGGAAAGAAGGGCAGCCAGAGGTGATCGTAATAGAAGGGCAAGGCAGCCTGATGAACCCTGCTTACCCTGGTGGTTTTGAGATTTTGGCAGCCGGTCGTCCAGATTATGTCATTATGCAACATGCGCCTACACGCCTCGAATACGACGGTTTCCCCGGTTACAAATTGCATCCGCTTCCTGAGCAAATCAATGCCATAAAGGCAATTTCGGGCAGGGGTGTGGCTGCCATCACCCTCAACCATGAGCTGATGAAAGCAGAGGAAATTAGCCCAGCCTGTGAAAAAGTGACGGAAGAAACGGGCTTACCTTGCTACGACGTACTGGCACATGGCGCAGATAAATTAGTGGGACTTATCATTTCTAAACTCAAGAAATAAATGGCAGAACTAAGGGACTTGGTGATTTTTGAATACCTAAAAATCCATCAGTTGACCATAGAACCGAAAAAAGTCAAAGCGACTTATACCGTCAAAAAAATGGCTGACCAGACCGAGGTAAGCAATGAATTGGTGTACTCATACAACTCCACTTTTTTTGATAAGAAAGAAGCGGATGATGTGAACCTTGCCTCCATGATGCTGGTGCAAGTTGCCATCAACTATGGGCTTTTCTGTAAAGAAATCATTTTCGATGGACTCTTCGACGAAGCGGACAAACGCTTTATCCAAGATATGGTGGAAAACACATCGAGGGAGATTTATATCAATAAATTTTTGAGCCCGAATGAATTCCTTAAGCCTCCCTTCGACAAGTTGGAAGCAAAGCAAATAGAACGCTACACGGCTGCGAAGCTCGTGTTTGAAAACACATTATTTCCCCACCTCAAGCTAACCAAAATGCAGGCTAGCCCTGCGGCAGATAAGTTCGCTATTTTGAGCAGTGGTGGAAAAGATAGTTTGCTTACCTATGGCTTGGTGAAGGAAATAGGTGAAGCGCACCCTGTTTTTATCAACGAGGCGGGAAGGCACTGGTACACGGCGTATAATGCCTATCATCATTTTGAGGAAACAGAACCGAACACGGTGAAACCTTGGTGCAATAGCGATAGGATGTTCAACTGGATGGTAAGGCAACTACCTTTTATCAAGGAAAATTTCCAAAACATCCGTGCAGACATCTACCCTATCCGACTTTGGACGGTGGCGGTGTTCCTTTTTGGTGTGTTGCCCGTAGCTCGTAAGCGTAACATCAAGCATGTACTGATCGGTAATGAATACGATTCTACCGTGAAGACGATGCACAAGGGCATTACTAATTATAATGCCCTCTACGATCAAAGTAAGTATTTTGACAATGCGCTTACCCGCTATTATCAGAAGAAAGGCTGGAATATGTTGCAGTATTCTATGCTGCGGAGCATGTCCGAATTGCTTATTCTCAAAACCTTGGTAAAACGGTATCCAGAGCTTCAGCGCCACCAAGTTTCTTGCCATGCCGCTCACAAAGAGGGCGAGGTGATGAAGCCTTGTGGAAACTGCGAAAAATGTCGCCGAATAGTTGGGATGCTCACGGCACTCGACGAAGATCCGAAGCGCTGCGGCTATACCGATGTCCAAATAGAAAAAGGACTAAAAGCTCTGGAAACCAAAACAGTAAAACAAATAGGTTCGGATGCTTCCCAACTTTATTACCTGCTGGTTTCCAAAGGGAAAATCTCTAAAAATGAAAGCACGAGCAAGCTGGCAAAAGAACACAAGGAAATCACGATGCTTCGATTCGATAATGAGCGAAGCATGCTACGAGATTTGCCTGAGGGCATTCGCCAACCGCTGTTCAACATATTAATGGAACATGCCGACGGACAAGTGAAGATGACCGATAGGAAATGGAATAGCTTCACACTGGACGAAAACGCATTTTCTCAACCTTATTTTCTTAACGAAAAACAATCATGACAACAAGTCAACACAAATCTGGGTATCTCTGGGAAGAGATGACCTGGGTAGAAATAGAAGAAAAGCTCAAATCGGTAGATACCGCCATTTTGCCTTGCGGAGCTATCGAACAACACGGACCTCATTTGCCCGTGGATATTGATTATTTCGATGCCAATTATTTGGCGAGGAAAGTGGCAGAAGCTTGCCACGAACCTAAACCTTTTGTGCTGCCTACCATTCCCTTTGGGGTCTCTTACCATCACGAGGCGTTCAAAGGCACGCTCAGCGTAACTAATAACGCACTTTCGGCTTTTGTTTACGACATAGGTATGGGCTTGGCAAAAAATGGAATCAAAAAAATCATCTTGCTCAATGGACACGGCGATAATGCGCCTACGCTCAACTATGCTGCGCAGATGATCAACCGAGATGCGGGTATTTTTGTCTGCGTGGAAACGGGTGAGACCAGTGACGTGGATATTTACAACCTCATAGACACGCCCAACGATATCCATGCGGGAGAAATTGAAACCAGCACTACGTTGGCTATTCGCCCCGAAATGGTAAAGATGGACAAGGCGGTGAACGAAACGCTCAACTTTGGCAGCAAATTTTTGGACTTCGACAACGACCGAGGCGTTAGCTGGTACGTTCGTACCCACAAGATTTCAGATAGCGGAGTAATGGGCGACGCCACCAAAGCAACTGCCGAGAAGGGCAAACAAATGTGGGAAATTATGGAAAAGCAATTGGTGAAGTTTGTAGAATCAATCAAAAGCAGCTCTTTGGACGATCTTTATCAAAAGAAATATTAATTAACTTAATCTATATTTTCATCTATTACTCAGATGATACACCCAAAAACAGAACTTAGATTTATTAGTAACGAAGTAGGATACGGCGTTGTCGCTACGGAGTTCATCCCTGCCGGTACCATTACGTGGGTACTGGACAAACTCGACCGAGAGTTTAGCCCTCAGGAGTTCCAAGACATGGAACCCATTTACCAAGATATCTTGGACTATTATACCTTTCGGAACAACCATGGCAACTATGTGCTTTGCTGGGACAATGGTAGGTACGTAAACCATAGTTTCAACTCGAACTGCCTCACTACGGCCTATGACTTCGAAATTGCCATCAGGGACATCAAACCTGGTGAGCAACTCACGGACGATTATGGCTATCTCAACATCACCCAACCATTTAGAGGAATAAATGAAGGCACTAGGAGGAAAGTGGTCTACCCCGATGACCTGTTGAAATACTACAAGGTTTGGGACAAAAAGTTGCTTAAGGTTTTTGGGAAAATCCCACAGCTAACACAGCCTCTCAAAACCCTGATCACTGGTGAAGTTTGGAGGGAAATAGAGGATGTTTCTGCCAAAAGAAAAGAGATGGAATCTATCCTCAAAAACTTTTACTCGGCTGAGGATGTCTTGCAGAACTAAGAAGCTGTTTTGAAACTAAATTTGAAGTTATGTTTCCAAACGGCTTCTAAGGATTAAAAAAGTTATAAAACAGTAAGAGTAGCGTCCTGTCAAGGAACTGCTACTCTTACTGTTTTTTTATACCCCTATTTCACCGTACCCAAATAGGTACTTCCATAAGTTCCCACTCGATCAGTTTTGTGCCATTTGGCAGTAAGCCCCTTATCGAAACTTACTTTTTCCAACACAAAATCGGGAATGAAATCTATTTCAAGAGCTGCAGAGCGCATCAAGATTTTTGTTCCGGGCTTCGAGTTTTCCAAAATCAACATCCACTCTTCTTCTAATGCAGCTACGTCGTGTGAGGCAAGCCAGTCCTGGTGATCGAGCAAAATGTAGTGGGAATATTGCCCAGGTTTCCTCTTCAAAAAACTACTGATATAGGTAGTATGTGTGCTTATGCATTCTTCTTTACCTTGCAAAAAGCTGTAGTTCTCTTCTTTCAAATAATTAGGGCAACACGTCTTTGTGTACCTACCGGTAATGTAGAGTCTCCAAAAATAATTATCTGTAATAGGCAGCTCGGTAAAAATATGTTTGAGGTTATCCCGGATATACCCTGACATCCCTCCTGGGTATCCATCCCGGATAAGCTGCCGCTGCGGATGCGGCACACCTAACATCGACATGGTCACATGCCTATCCATTAGCCACTTGGTCACCTTATTGATGATGCTTGGCTCTAGCTCAGCATAAATTTCCTGTTGCTCTTCCAAGCTTTGAGCTTCCAGCAGCGCATCTACCAACTTGCGTGCTTTCTTACTCGAATCGAGGTATATCTTAAACACCCAAGCAAAGCTCCCCGAAGTCCCTCGGAAGTAAAAACTCTTCTTGTTTTTCTTTGGTAAGAAGTAGGCTATTTTTTCTTCCCAATAATCAGAAGCAGCTGTCGGCATTAAGTCTTTTAGCGATTCTTCTAATAGTTCTTGAGCATGTCTGTACTGCCCAACTCCAAACATTTTGAATAGCGCATTGTAATCCCCGTTTTTGAAAAGTGATTGCTTTAGATTGAGCAGGGCATTTTGCCTTGGATTCACATCTATACAGTAGATATGCTTGGGGTCATCGAGGAGGTAATCAAGCGCATTACAACCAGCGCTGGTGATCATCACTATTTCGCTGTCTTTGTCTAACTCCAGCAAAATCCTATCGACCTTCGGGTCTTCCCAGCAGGTGTTGTACACCAAATTGTTCCCGTGGATTTTCTCAAAAAACTTATCTCTTACTTTATTCAGTGCCTTCTTCATCGTTCTCTAAATTCTTCTGTCCTATTATTTAGAACCAAATGCCATTTTTATATACTTCAGCCTAATTTTGCTTGCCAATATTAGGCATTAGAAAGTGATAAACAGATACTGTACACAATTTGATAATCTGGACTTGCTGTATAAAAATGCATTGCAAACCAAAGTTTGCCAAATTGTTTAGATTCCTCCTTTCAAGGTTCAGCGAGCATAAAAAAAACTAGCTTTGGCTACATGGAAATTAAGCTTTTTGACAAAAGAAATATAGAAGAGTTAGCGTGGGAATCTTTCTCCAATGGGCAAGAAGCGAAAGCGTATCTGCTGCCCTTGATTCAGGAAGGAACACAGGCTTTTATCGATAATCTCATTGCCGAAGTGAGTGTATTGGCAGCAGGAAAGACATTGTTGCCCATCGTCAAGCCTCAACGCAAAACGAAAATCCCCAATTCGTATATAGCATCCAATATCACGCAGTACTTCCACTACTCCCAAGAAGAAATTCTCAACAATGCAAAGTACTCTCCATTTCTCAAGAGGCTTAGTAAGCTCGCCTTCCCTCCCGTTATCAGTCTCGCTAAAGCAATGGGTTTTGAAGATGTTGTATTTATAAATAATTGGCTACTTTCTAGCAACCTAGCTCCACAGCTAGACCTTCAACTCCTTCCCGATATCAAAGCTTGCCTCACCAAGCACTTTCCGAATTCAGCCCTAGTCTTTAAGGGAGTAACGGAAGCTACCGACCAGCAGCTTAAAGTATCTTTGGAAAGTATTGGTTTTGCATCAGTAGTGAGCAGGCAAGTGTATGTGATGAAACCCGAAACTAAAAAGTATAAGAAAAAACGCCCTTGGGTGACAGATAAAAAGCTGTGGGAGAAAGCAAAAGAAGAAGGAATGGAATGGAGTCAAATACAGCTGCTCTGCAATGGCGATGCTGCACTTACTAACCAGTACTACACAGAATTGTATTTGGAAAAATATTCGTACTTTAACCCTCAGTACACCACTGGCTACATCGAACTTGCACAAAAAGCAGGGATACTCACATTTCATCAGCTAAAAGAAAAAGGAAAAATACTTGCGGTACAAGCCTTCTCGGAAGTAAACGGCGTACTAACCACCCCTTTTATAGGTTATAAACAAGATGAACCGCTAGAAAAAGGACTGTACAGAATAATGAATATGAGGCTAATGGACGAGGCCATCCAGAAGGGTTTGGTACTGAATATGAGCTCTGGGGCTTCTAAGTTTAAGAAAGCTAGAGCTGGAGAAGCTTCTTTCGAATACAACATGACTTATTCCTGTCATCTTCCCTTCTATACTCGATTTATCTGGCAAATAATGCTTTTCTTTTCAGAAAAATACATAAAACCAAGCATGATTAAATACGAGGTGTAAATTTGTGGATTCTAAATAGAGCTTGACTAGATTTTTATACAATGCACCCACTCATTGAAGGAATATTACTTGGAGGTTTTTTAATGCTTTTCATTGGTCCATCCTTCTTCTATTTGGTTGGCGTAGGTATCAAAAAAGGATTTTTAGAAGCTGGACTTTTTGCCCTAGGTATCATCACTAGCGACCTGGCAATGGTCTTAGCCATCTTCTTTGGGCTTTCCCATTTTTTTGAACTACCACTTTTCCAAGAAGTTTTTAGCATAGTAGCAGGCACTGCCGTACTCGTGATAGGAATACGCTACATCCTTAAATCACAAAAACATGCCGCAGGAACTCAGGATATGCAGCTTCCCGTGTATATGTTTTATTTTAAAGGATTTGCTATCAATGTGCTTAACCCTTTTACATTCTTGATTTGGATAACTGTGATAGCAGGGTTGAATCTAGAAAAAAACTATTCCTCTGAAGATTATACTCAATTTTTCATTGGTTTACTTGGCACCATTTTCACTATGGATTTGCTCAAAGCCTTCTTGGCCAACAAGCTAGGCGACCTTCTCAATGAAAATACTATCCGCCGCATTGACAAAGTGCTTGGCATCATTTTCATTCTTCTCTCTCTCCGTCTTTTCTACCACTTTTTTGAGGTATGGGCTGGTGCTCCCAGCCTTTAGTAAAATACAATAGGAATCTATTTCTTATGACTCACTTCCATAAATACTACTAATAGCAGAGAGATCCCCTACTTATCAAAATAGTATAAGCGGTCCTCAATCAAGTATCTAGTGCCTGCCTATTCACCATTATGTTCCTTGTTGAGTTTCCGCAGCGGGTGTAGTAATGATGGGGTTTTGTCCTTTATTTCAATTATGTGAATAGGAAAAAGCAACTAACTATTTGGGCACAGCCTAAATGTATTGTCCTCGACCTCGTATCTCTGGTTGAAATGCCTTGTTGACGGTAGGTAATAATAGCTGGGAGCCATCTTTCCGTTGGATTTTTTTTTGTGTGGGGGGGGCATTGCCTGCCTGTGGGGCGGTTTGGCAGGGGCAAAAAAAAGGGGGACGCCCTTCGGGCGCCCCCGCATGGTGGGCTGGCGATCTCCTACTCTCCCACGTGTTACCGCAGTACCATCGGCGCATCGGGTCTTAACTTCTCTGTTCGGAATGGGAAGAGGTGGGCACCCGCGCTGTCGTCGCCATTTTGTCTTTATATGTCTTTAGTCCTGGCATGTCTCAGATAAGAAAGGGTATCCCTCGGCCAACGGTCTGCCGGCGTGAAGGAAGCTGACGGGCAATTAGTACCGCTCGGCTTTGCCATCTCTGGCTTTACACCTGCGGCCTATCGACGTGGTCGTCTACCACGGCCCTTAAAAGAAGCCTCATCTCGAGACGGGTTTCGCACTTAGATGCTTTCAGTGCTTATCCCTTCCGAACATAGCTACCCTGCGGTGCGGCTGGCGCCACAACAGGTACACCAGAGGTTCGTCCAACCCGGTCCTCTCGTACTAAGGTCAGGATCTCTCAAGCTTCTAGCGCCCACAACAGATAGGGACCGAACTGTCTCACGACGTTCTGAACCCAGCTCGCGTGCCACTTTAATGGGCGAACAGCCCAACCCTTGGGACCTTCTCCAGCCCCAGGATGTGACGAGCCGACATCGAGGTGCCAAACCTCCCCGTCGATATGAGCTCTTGGGGGAGATCAGCCTGTTATCCCCAGAGTACCTTTTATCCTTTGAGCGATGGCCCTTCCATGCGGAACCACCGGATCACTATGTCCCAGTTTCCTGCCTGCTCGGCTTGTAGGCCTCACAGTCAAGCACCCTTGTGCCATTGCACTCCGCGCACGATTACCGACCGTGCTGAGGGTACCTTTGAAAGCCTCCGTTACTCTTTTGGAGGCGACCACCCCAGTCAAACTACCCACCAAACGCTGTCCCCGGCAAGGGGTTAGGCACCAGACAAACAAAGGGCGGTATTTCAACATTGGCTCCACGATGCCTGGCGACACCGCTTCAAAGCCTCCCGCCTATCCTACACATTATTTGCCCAATACCAACGTTAAGCTATAGTAAAGGTTCATGGGGTCTTTCCGTCCCGTTGCGGGTATCCGGCATCTTCACCGGAACTACAATTTCACCGGAGTCATGGCCGAGACAGTGCCCAGATCGTTGCACCATTCGTGCAGGTCGGAACTTACCCGACAAGGAATTTCGCTACCTTAGGACCGTTATAGTTACGGCCGCCGTTTACTGGGGCTTCGGTTCAACGCTTCGCCGAGGCTAACGTCCCCCCTTAACCTTCCAGCACCGGGCAGGTGTCAGGCCTTATACTTCCTCTTGCGAGTTCGCAAAGCCATGTGTTTTTGTTAAACAGTCGCCTGGGCCTTTTCACTGCGGCTTCCTCATAAATGAGGTAAGCACCCCTTCTCCCGAAGTTACGGGGTTATTTTGCCTAGTTCCTTAGCCATGAATCTTCCGAGCACCTCAGGATCCTCTCCTTGACTACCTGTGTCGGTTTGCGGTACGGGCCGCCATGGTTCGCTTTTCTCGGAAGGAGTCCAGGTCGCTATCCGCTCCGCCGTAGCTTCGCGGTACTCTCGCCCGAGGGCTTCAACGCACTATTCCGTCAGTGCGCGTACCTTAACCTCCTTCGTCACTTTTTAGCCCATGGCGGGTACTGGAATGTTGACCAGTTGTCCATCGACTGCCCCCTTCGGGTTCGCCTTAGGTCCCGACTGACCCCTGGATGATTAGCATTGCCAGGGAAACCTTAGTCTATCGGTGGGCGGGTTTCGCACCCGCCTTATCGTTACTTATGCCTACATTTGCTTTTCCAAGCGCTCCACCAGCCCTCGCGGGACGGCTTCGACGCCCTTGGAATGCTCCCC